>NZ_CP095050.1 GCF_022921075.1 Hymenobacter sp. 5317J-9 | reverse complement strand
AGGTCGCGTTGCCGGTATCCACGGTGTAGCCTGCGGGCAGGTTGGTGCTGGCGTTGAAGTTCTCGGCGTAGGGCAGCGGCAGCGGCGCCACCGCGGTGCGGGTGGCCGTGAGGCTGTTGTTGGCCGGGTTGCCGTCGCCGGTGGTTGTCGTCGTGATGGCAAACGAATAAACGCCGGCCGCCGTCATGTTCAGGGTGCCCGGCAGGGTCACGTTCTGGGTAGCACCCGCGGCCAGCGTCCCGGTGTTCAGGGTCGTGGTCAGGGTCTGGGTGGTGCCGCCCGGCGGGGTCACCACCACCGTCACGGTCACGGGGTTCAGGGCCAGGTTAAGCACGGCCGTGGCGTTGTTGCTGATGGTCACGGTTACGGCCTGGCTGGCGCCGTAGCAGCCCGTAGCGGCCGGAGCCACCAGCGCCGTTACAGCCACGTCGATGGGGGCCGGCGTGTACTCGTCGGCGCCGATGTCGGGCGTGGTGGTGCTGCGGGTTTCGCCGTCAATGTCCACCGTGATGCCGCTCACCGCCACGCCGGCATTGTTCAGCGCCGCCGAGAAGGTGTGCAGGTCGGTGGCCGAGTTGAACTGCGGGTCCACGTTTTTCGAGTTCACGTCCTGGCCGGTAGCCGTGCGTAGGTCCGCCAGGGTGGTCTTGTCGGCACCCAGGTAGCCCAGTATGCCTTGCGAGCCGCTCACGAAGTAGTCGTTGTAGTCGATGCTCGTGTAAGCCGTGTTGGCGGCGGCGCTGTAGAAGGCGTAGTTTTTCGTGGTGGTGCTGGTGGGCAGCAGCAGGCTGTTCACCAGAATATTGTCCACCACAGTCATGGCCGTCGAAGTAGAAGCCACGTAGAGCGCGGCCGACACGTAGGCCGAGGTGCTGCTCGTGTTGTTGTAGTTGCCGGTCAGGTTCACCGAATTGTGGGCCACCGTCACGCCGCCCGTGGTGGAGCTGGCGCCGATGCGGATGCCCACGATGGCGTCGCTGCTGAAGCTGCTCCAGCCGGCGCCGTTGATGCCCGCCACAAAGTTGTTGCTCAGGCGCACGTTGCTGGTGGCCGAGCCGGTGTTCAGGTCGATGCCGCGGCCGCCGTAGGTGCTCGTGTTCGACACCACGTTCAGCACGCGGTTGCGGTCCACCACCCCGTTGAGGAAGTTGGTGCCCAGGTTTAGGCCCACCGCGTCGTAGGAGCCGGCGTTCACCGTTACCCCGTTGATGGTGTTGCCCGTCACCGTGGCGCCCGACACGCCGGTGCTGAAGGTCATGCCGATGGTCAGGGCCGAAGCCGTGGCCGCCACCACGTTCTGCACCGTGTTGCCGCTCACCACCGGCGACACCGCGTTGGCGATGAAGACGCCGGCGTTGCCGATGTTGGCGGTGCCGGCCGTAGCCGGGCCCACCACGTTGTTGCTCACCACCAGGCCGTCGGTGCCGCCAGCCGAAGTGGCGGCCGAGCCACCCACGTAGATGCCCACGTAGGCCTGCGTGATGCGGTTGTTTTGAATCACGAGGTTGTCGTTGTCAGCCCCCGACGCGCCGGCCGTGGCGCCCCCGGCGGCGATGCCGATGCCGCTGGTGGTCGACGATGCCGTTAGGCTCAGGTTTTTCAGCGTCACGTTGGTGGCGCCCAGGGCCGTGCCCAGGCTGCGCACCTGCACCACGGCGCCACCCGCGCCGGCGTTGGCCAGCGTCAGGTCTTGCGTAGTGGCCGTGCCGATGGCCCCGTCCAGGGTCACGTAGTTGGCCCCGTTTAGCACCACCAGTGAGGTGGTGTTGCTGCCCGATACCGTGGCAGCTACCAGCGGCTTAATCGTCAGCGTGTTGGTGGCGCTGGCGTCGGGGTTGGCGTTCAGGGTGATGGGGAAAGTTTCGGCCGTCGAGTAGGCCGCGTCGAGCAGGGCAAACGTCACGGCGCCGCCCAGCGTGTTGGCATTGTAGGCGGCCACAGCGGCCGTCAGCGTGGCGTAGGTGCGGGTGGGGTCGGGCGAGGTGCTCGTGCCCACGTAGTACGTGCCGGCCAGCGCGCCCTGCACCAGGAACTGATTGGGAGCCGTGGGAGCGGTGGTGCCGGGAGGCGTAGCGCCCGAGCCGCCCAGCGGGCTGGTCGAGGCATTGCCGGGTACGTCCTGAGCCGCCACGTAGTACTGCACCACGTCGAAGCCGGCCACGCCGCCAATCAGCGAATAGTCGAAGGTGAAGGTGTAGCTGCTGCCGCTCACGCTCGTGGCGTTCACGAAGGCGTAAGCGCCCGTGGTGCCTTTGCGGAAGTACAGGCGCGGGGCGTTGGTGCCCGTGGCAATGCCGCTGGGGTCCGTGATGGTCACCACCAGCGTGCGGTTGGCCGTGCTGGGCGTGTTGCCCAGGGCGGTGTACGTAATGGTCGGGCCGCTCAGGTCCTGCGGCGTGAAAGTGCCTTCGTCGGCGCCCAGGTCGGGCGTGGTGGCGTTGCGGGTTTCGCCATCAAAGTCGGTGGTGATGCCCGTGATGGGCAAGCCGCCGCCTTCTACCTGCGTAGGCGTGGTAGTGCTGATGTGCAAGAAATTGGTCGCTGTGCCCGTGGTGCTGGCGAAAGGCACGTCTTCCGTCACCGAATTGCTTTCGCGGGTGGCCACCAGGGCCTTGTAGGCCGTCAAGGTTTGCGAGGCGTTGGTGGCCGTGGTGGTGCCCTCCACGTAAATCAGGTTCGTGGCCGAGGGCGTACCGGCGAAGTACAGGTTGTTGTTGGTGGTGCTGGCCAGGTTAGCCGGGGCCGTGCCCGTCGTGCCGCTGATGCGGCGCAGGGCGGCGGTGTAGCCGCCGGTGCCCACGGCCGTGCTCTTGTTCACCACAATGTTATTGCGGGCGTCGAGCGTAGCGCTGGTCGAGTTCAGGTAGATGCCCGAGGTACCGAATGTCGTCCCCGTGCTGGTGGCGTTCAGGTAGAGTGTGTTGTAGTACACGTTGTGGGTGGTGCCGCCGCTGACGACGATGCCCGATACGCCCACCAGGCTGGTGGAAGTAGCGGCGCGCAGGTCGCCAATCAGGTTGTTGGTCACCGTGGTGGTGGTGCCGCCCGTCAGCCAGATGCCCGTGCTCAGGGTGGCCACCGTGCCGCTGGCGGCGCTGCCGCCGGCCAGGTTGTAGATTTTGTTGCGGCTGATGGTGGGCGAGCCCGTCGAGGCCAGAATGCCGGCCACGTTCGAGGCCACTGCCACGGCGCCCACGCCCGTGATGTTGCTGATGGTGTTGCCCGAAATGTTGACAGCGCCCGACGACGCCGACGAAATGCCGAACGAATAGCCGCCCGTGGTGGTGGTGCTCACCGAAATCGGGGCCGTGGGCCCGCCAACGGTGTTGCCCGTGGTGGTGCCGATGTTCACGTCGCCGCTGCTCACGTAGATGCCGGCCAGAATGCCGTTGCCGGTGGTGGCGCCGCTGCTGCTCACCCAGGTGATGTTGCCGATGGCGTTGCCCTGCACGTTGGTGGCGGTGCCGGTGGTGGTGGCCAGGCCGATGCCAATGAAGCGGTAAGCCGCCGCGGCGTTGGCGCTGGTCAGCGTCACGGTGAGCGGCGTGCCGCCCAGGGCCGGAGCCGAGCCACCGATGAAGTTGCCCGACACCGTGTGGCCGTTGTTGGCGTTAATGAAGATGCCGTACATCGTGCCGGACACGTTCACGCGGCTGGCCGTCTGGTAGAAGCTGTTGCCGCTGATGGTCCAGCCGGCGCCCGACTGGTTCAGGTAGATGCCGTAGGTGCTGCCCGTGCCGTAGTTGTTGAACAGGTTGTTGTTCAGGATGCTGTTGCGGGCGTTCAGGGCGTTGCCGCCGTAAATCAGCGTCACGGGCGTGGTGGCGCCGTCGCCGATGTTGCAGTACTGCACCGTGTTGTCGCTGTTGCCGGTGGTGGTCACCGTGCCGGTGAAGTTGATGTCGGGCGAGCCCGAGTCGCTGGTGCCCACGCCTTTCACCTGCACGTGCTGCACCGTGTTGAACGTAGCGTCGCTGGTGAACTGCAGCGGGATGCCGCTCGTGCTGGTGCTGCTGATGGTGAGGTCAGTGGCTTGCGCCGCGCCGCTCACCGTGGTGCCCGAGCCGCCGGGGCGGCCGTCAATAATCAGGTACTTGCCGCCCACGATGTTGAATACGGCCACGGCCGTGGTACCCGTGATGCTGAGGTTGTTGGCGCCGGCCGCCGGCCGCACCGTTACGGTATTGGTGGCGGTGGCGCCGGCGTAGTTGTACACCAGCGGGAAGGTTTCGACGGTGCTCACGTAGGCCGCCTGCAATTCCAGCACCAGCGGGCCGCACAAGCCGTTGTTGGTGATGGCCGTGAAAGCGGTGGTCAGCGAAGCGTAATCGGCGCCGGGGCCCACGGTTTTGGTGCCGCAAATGGGCGTGGCCGCGGGCGTGGTCACCGTGGCCGTGAGGGCAAACGACTGGTAGCCTTCGCCGTTGGCGGCTACTTTATAGTAGTACGTGGTGTTGGCTACGAGGCCCGACTGAGCCAGCGTTACCGTGCTGCCGGTGCCCGACGACGACGACGTCGCGACCGTACCCACCGAGGTGAAGGTCACGTTGTCGGTGGAGCGCAGCACCGAGAAGGTGTATTCGTTGGTCGAGTTGTCGGTGATGCTCACCGTGAGGCTGGTCTGGGTCACGGCCGTCAGGGCCACGGTTGGCGCGGCCGGGATGACGGTGGGCGTGAACGAGAACACCGTGCGCGAGCCGTCGGCCGTCGAGCTCAGCACGCCCATGGCGGCGTTATCGGCCAGGGTGGTGGCGGTGGCCGAGGTCACAGTAGCGTCGTAGGTGGGCGTCGTGTTGAACGTTTTCACCGCGCCAATCTGGCCGGCGCTGGTGCCGGCGGAGATGAAAATGGCGCGCGTCACGCCGGTGCCGTTGTTGTAGGCCGTGCCGTAGCGGTATTCAATCTTGCCGGTGTTTTCTTCCAGCACCACCTGCACCTGGGTGGGCGTGCCCGCGGCGGGGTCGCCGGCGTAAGGAACGCGCAGGCCGGTCCATTCCACCACCAGGGTGCGGTTGGTGCCGGGCAGCACTTTGTACACCACGCGGCCGGTGGCCTGCAGGGCGTTGTCGCCCCCCATGGGAGCCAGCAGGGCCGTGCTCGAAGCGGGCGTGGCGTTGGTGCCCGAAACGGCCGTGGCGCCCAAGCGCATTTGGCCGTTGGAGTTCACGCTGAACTGCGTGTAGGGCGTGCCCATGAACACAAACGTGAAGCCGATGTTCTGCACGGCCGAGGCCACGTCGTCGCGGTAGGTGCCCGTCGCCAGCGCGTCGGTGGTGCCGCTCGACATGTCCACCAGCGTGCCGGTGCTGCTGGTGGCGAAGGCGTAGTTGGCCGTGCTCTGGGCCCAGGCTGTCGAACTGCTTAGCAGGGCTAGCAGCGCCACAACCAGCCACCGGCTCAGCCGGTTAGCAAGTAAGGGTGTGTGCATAAAAGTTTGGAAATAGGTGGGGGAAAAAGGGTGAAAAAAGAAAAAATGGAATTGAAAAATCCGAATACGGCGGTTCTTCGGAAGAACTGCGGCGTAAATTAGTCATTATTTCAAGGTATTTCTGCTTTAAAAAGAAGGTTGGGCTCATTGCCGACAAAAAAGCCCCCGACGGGCGGCCGGGGGCAGGCGGAGCAAGCACGATTTTCGGGGGGCGGCGGGCGGGCTACGCGCCGGGCCGCAGGCTGGGTGCCATGGTGAGGCGCGACAAAAATTCCAGGGCCGGCCGGTAGCGGCTGCGCAGCTCACGGTAGTGCGCCCAGGCGGCATTGCGGTCGGCGCAGAGGCGCAGGCCTTTGTCGGCTAGCAGTCGGCAGGCTTCGTCAAAGTCGGCGCGGCCCGGGGTTTCCGCGCCTTCGCCGGCCATGAGGTCGACTGGTTCGGCGCCGGCCTTGGCGTCGAAAAAGCGGTACACCCGGTTCAGGGCCAGGCAGCCGGCCTTGAAGGTCATCTCGACCTGCCGGGGCCGCGGGCCATCCACGGCCGCAAACAGCAGGGTGGCGGTGTCCAGAATCAGGCCGCCGGCCATCACCCAGGAGCGTCCCGGCTGCGGCGAGCGGAAAAACGACAGGATGGGCAGCGAGGTATGGCTTTCCTCAATCTCAACAAACCACTGCTCCCAGGCGGCCCACTGCTGGTCGTCGTTCTGCACCGAGCCGTCGTGGTTGAGCCAGCCCAGCAGGCAGGCGGCCGTGGGCGGCGTGCCGGCGCGCAGCTCCAACAGGGCCACCGTGGTTTCGCGCCGGGCAAACGCCTGGTAGATGGTGGGCAGGTAGGAAAGCAGCAGCGTGAGCAGCAGCAGCCCCAGCGTGGCCTCGGAATAGGTAAGGATGCCGCCCACGAGGCTGAAGTCGTCGATGGTGCCCAGCGTCAGCAACGAGCTGCCGCTCAGCTGGTAGCAGTGCAGCCAGGTGCCTTCGCCCACGGCCCAGTACAGGCCGGTGTAGCCCACGCTCACCAAGGCTTCCCACGCCACCGGCAGCGCCACCAGCGCCACGGGCGCGTAGTGCGCCATGATGCGGTCGCGCCGCTCGTAGGAATTGGCAAACCGGGCGGCCACGTCAAACACCAGCCGCACGCCCATAAACACCCACACGTTGAGCCGCACCACCTCGTTGCGGGGCAACACGAACGAGCGAATGGCTGCCGACAAGGTGACGACGACGAGCATTGCACCGCCCAGGCCGGTGAGGATGCGCAGAGCCAGAAACAGAAGGGGAGGCATGCTCAGGAAAAAATCCTGATACGCACAATCGGTGCAAACCGCTGAATAGCCAACGGGTTGCCCGGGGCTAGCGCGGGGACTGCCGGGATTTCCACAGCTCCCGGAACGACTGCGGGGCAATGGCCAAGGCTTCGCGGCGCTTGTTCCAGCCCACCTGGCCCAGCAGGCGGCCCAGGCTCCAGTCTTTCACCTTTGCGGGTAGCACGTCGAGGGCCCAGCGGTGCTGCATGCTCCACTTCCAGAGGCCAATGGCAATTTTCTCCTCGGTGGGCGCGTAGCCTTCCTCTACGCTCTGCTTGCGGTTGAGCAGGAGCAGGTTGTGCAGCGGAATGCGCACCGGGCACACCGTGGTGCAGGCGCCGCACAGGCTGCTGGCGTAGCTCAGGTGCTTGTGCTCGGGCAGGCCGCTCAGGTGCGGGCTGATGACCGAGCCGATGGGACCGGAATAGGTGGTTTCGTAGGTGTGCCCGCCGATGTTCTTATACACCGGGCACACGTTGAGGCAGGCGCCGCAGCGGATGCAGCGCAGGGCGGCGCGCTTGTCGGGCTGGGCCAGCAGGTTGGTGCGGCCGTTGTCGAGCAGAATGACGACCATTTCCTCGGGCCCGTCCACCTCGTCGGGCTGACGGGGGCCGAAGTACACCGTGTTGTATACCGTAACCTGCTGCCCGGTGCCGCTGGTGCTGAGCAAGGGCCAGAACAAGTCCAGGTCCGTCAGCTGCGGAATCACTTTCTCGATGCCCACAATGGCAATGTGCAGCTTCGGGAAAGTGGCCGACAGGCGGGCATTGCCTTCGTTTTCGGTCACGGCAATGGCGCCCTCTTTGGCAATGAGGAAGTTGCCGCCGGTCACGCCCACCTCGGCGCTGGTGTACTTGTGGCGCAGCAGGTGGCGGGCCGTGAGCACCAGCTGCTGGGCGTCGTCGGTGTGCTCGATGCCCAGGTGCTTCACAAAAATGTCGGCGATGTCGGCCTTGCTCAGGTGCATGGCTGGCGTCACTATATGGTAGGGCCGCTCGCCATTCAGCTGCACGATGTACTCGCCCAGGTCCGTTTCCACCGACTCGATGCCCTGCGTGGCCAGGTACTTGTTGAGATGAATTTCCTCGGTGGTCATGCTCTTGGCTTTCACCACCGTTTTGGTGTTGCGGGCCGACGTGAGCTTGCCAATTTCGGCCAGGGCCTCGGCCGCGTCGCGCGCCCAAATCACGCGCCCACCCCGGGCCGTGAAGGCGGCTTCGAACTGCAGCAGGTATTCGTCCAGCTTTTCCAGCACGGTGGCCTTGAGGTAGGCGCCGCGGTCGCGGGCCAATTCGTGCTGGTCGTAGAGCTTGAGGCCGGCGCTCACGGCCGCGTCGTACTTGCCGATGTTGAACCGGATTTTACGGCGGTGCTCGCGGTCGAAGGCTTTGGCCTCGGCATCGAGCTGGAACTGGTCGGCTTTGGCGTTGGTGGCGTTGGTCATGGCTTGTTGGAATCAACCACAATGCGCTGCTCGCGGTTCGCCAGCTCCCAGGCCGTATAGAACACGAGCTGGGCGCGCTCCGCTAATTTATCGAATTCGATTTTGTCCACGTCGTCGGTGGCCTTGTGGTAGTCGGCGTGCTCGCCGGTGGTGTAGAAGATGACCGGGATTTTGCGTCGTGCAAAGTTGTAGTGGTCCGAGCGGTAGTAGATGTGCTCCGGCTCGTTGGGCACGTTGAAGTGGTAATCCAGCTCCATATGGGTGTAGTCGCGGTTGGCTGCCTCGTTGATGGCGTGCAGCTCCGATGACAGCTTATCCGAACCCACCACGCACACGAAATGCCGCTTGGTGCCGTGCTTGCGGTCGGTGCGGCCCACCATGTCGATGTTCAGGTCGGCAATAGTATTCGCCAGCGGAAAGACCGGGTGCGCCGTGTAGTATTCGGAGCCGAACAGGCCTTCTTCTTCCGCCGTCATCGCCACGAAGAGAATGCTGCGCCGCGGCCCGTGGCCTTCGTTTTTGGCTTGAGCGAAGGCTTTGGCCAGCTGCAGCACCGCCACCGTGCCCGAGCCGTCGTCGTCGGCGCCGTTGTAAATGGTGTCGTGCTTCACGCCCAGGTGGTCGTAGTGGGCCGATATCACCAGCACCTCGTCTTTCTTGTCGCTGCCTTCCAGAAAGCCCAGCACGTTCTCGGTGCTGAGCTGCTGCTGCGCCTGCGGCAGGTAGAAAGTGGCCGTGGGCGGCTGAAACGCGGGGCGCACCGGCCCGCCGGCCTGGCCCAGTGCGTGCACGTAGCCCAGCAGCTCGGGCATGGTGGCGCCGGCCAGGCGCAGGCCCAGCTCCTGCGAGGTGAGGTACACGCCAATGCCCGGGGGAATGCTCTCGCTCACCGTGTCAATAATGGCTGGCCCCGGGTCGGGCAACGAAAAAGCGGGCTCGCTCAGCGAGGAGCCGAATTGCTGGCCTTCTTTCCGAAATGCCGCCGTGGATGCGAACGTGACCAGGAAAATGCTGCGCGCTCCGTGGGCCCGGGCCAGCGCCGCCTTGCGCAGGCCCGAGTCCCAATAATCGTTGGCGCGGCCGCGGGACTTGACCAGGCGCCGGCCCCGGTCGTCCTGCGGCTCGCCCATCAGGGCCACCACGTCCTTGCCCTGCACGTCGAGGCCGGCGTAGTCGTTGTAGGCGCCCTGCTCCACCCCAAACCCCACAAACACCGGCTGCGCCACCGTGGGCGCCAAAAAAGGCG
Source organism: Hymenobacter sp. 5317J-9 (assembly GCF_022921075.1). Taxonomy (NCBI): domain Bacteria; kingdom Pseudomonadati; phylum Bacteroidota; class Cytophagia; order Cytophagales; family Hymenobacteraceae; genus Hymenobacter; species Hymenobacter sp. 5317J-9. Next base: position 5,250,950 of record NZ_CP095050.1, on the reverse strand, counting down.
AGGGGATGGGCCCGTAGCTGAAAAAGTCGTTCAGCCACTCGTAGCGCTGGCCGTTCACCTGCACGTAGCCGCCCGGCGCCGGCGTGCCGCGCAGCAGCGGAAACTGTTGCAAGTAGGGGTTGTAGCCGCCCTGCACGGGGCCCTGCAAGCCCAGCGCGGCAAATTGCTTCACCAGAAACTCTGCGGCCATCTTCTGCCCGGGCTGCCCCGCCTCGCGCCCCTGAAAGGCGTCCGACGCTACCACGGTCAGGTTCTGGCGCAGCTCGTCGGGTAGGATGGTGGCGGCGTAGGTGCGGGCCCAGTCCGGGGCGGCGGGTGCGGCCGGAGGGGGAGGGGCTCCGCCTTTGGTTTTGATTTTAATCTTGGTGGGCGCCTGCTGAGCGGCGACGGGCAAGCAGGAACTCAGGGCCACAAAGCCGCACAGTAACAATTGTTTCATATGGGGTAACACGCGCCCTAAAAGTAGCAGAACGTCCTGCTCCGACTGCACGCAGTCGAAGCAGGACGTTCTACAATCAATTATTTAGAAAACCGGATTAGGGCTTGTTCGAGTCGACCACGATGCGGCCGTCGCGGTTGGCCAGCTCCCAGGCCAGGTGGAACACCAGCTTGGCGCGCTTCTCCATTTTCGGAAACTCAATCTTGCTGATTTCGTCGGTTTCCTTGTGGTAGTCGGCGTGCACGCCGTTGAAGAAGAAGGCCACCGGGACCTTGTTCACCGCAAAGTTGTAGTGGTCGGAGCGGTAGTAGAAGCGGTTCGGGTCGGCGGGGTCGTCGAAACGGTAGTCCAGGTCGAGCTGGGTGTACTTCTTGTTCTGCTCCTCCTGAATCACCTTCAGCTCCGAGGCCAGCTTGTCCGAGCCGATGACGTACACATAGTCCGGCTTGCCTTCGTGCTCCACGTCGGTGCGGCCTATCATGTCCACGTTCAGGTCAGCTTCGGTCTGGGCCAGCGGGAAAACGGGGTGCTTGGAATAGTATTCCGAGCCAAACAGGCCCTTTTCTTCGCCCGTCACGCTCAGGAACAGCAGGCTGCGGCGCGGGCCGTGGCCCTCGGCCTTGGCCTTCGCAAACGCCTCGGCAATGGTCACGATGCCCGACGTGCCCGAGCCGTCGTCGTCGGCGCCGTTGAACACCTTGCCGTCCTGAATGCCGAGGTGGTCGTGGTGCGCCGAAATCACGAGGATGTCCTCCTGCTTGTCGGTGCCCTCGATGAAGCCCAGCACGTTTTCCGTTTCCACCGGCGTGCGCTTGCGCTCGGCTTTAATCTGCACCGGGGCCAGCTTGAAGGTCGATTTCACCGGCTGCTTCGTGCTGTTGATTTTCGTCAGGTAGGCCTGCACGGCGGCGTCTTTGCTGCCCAGCATGGCCAGGCCCACGGCGGGCGAAACGAAGAACGACGGCACGCGGCTTGGCTTGGCGTCGCTCACCATCACCGTCGAAGGGCGGGAAATGAACGGCGCCAGCCGGGCGGCCTGCTTGGCGAAGTTGTCGTTGGGATTGAAGCTCACAAAAAACACCGTGCGGGCGCCTTTCTGGGTGGCCAGCTGGGCCTTGGCGCGGTAGTCGTTGCCCCATTTGGTGGGGGCGCCGTCGGCGCTCAGCAGGGCTTTGCCGCCGTCGCCGGTGGGCTCGCCCAGCAGGATGAGGACGTCCTTGCCCGCCACGTCCATGCCCGCGTAGTCGGAGTAGCCGGGCTGCTCGATGCCGTAGCCCACAAACACCGGCTTCACGGTGGTTTCGGTGGCGAAGGGCGAGTCGCCCATGCCGTAGAAATCGGTCAGCCACTTGTAGCTGGTTTTGCCCACTTTCAGGGTGGCGCCATCGGCCCAGGTCACCTGCTCCACGTTGAAGTGCTGCAGGTAGGGGTCGTTGCTGCCCGCCACGGGCCCGGTCAGGCCGGCGTTTTTGAATTGCGTGGCCACGTAGGCCGCGGCCATGTGCTGGCCTTTGGTGCCGGTTTCGCGGCCTTCGTACTCATCCGAGGCCAGCACCGACAGGTGGGCGCGCAGGCGCTCGGCGTTCACCAGGTCAGCATATTTCACGCTCCAGTCTTCCGCGGCGGGCGCCACGGGCTGCGTGGCCGGCGCGGCTTTGTCGTCCTTTACCTTAATTTTAGCGGGTGCCGTCACGCCGCCTTTGGTCTTGACTTTGACCTTGCCCTGCGCGTGGGCCGGGGCAGCGCTGGCCAGGGCCAGAAAGGCCAGCAGGAGAGGGGTTTGCTTCATTGTATATAGTTGGTGGGAGGTATTAAACGGTGTAGAAACGCAATGTTTTGCGTCTCGTTGATGAGCGAAGACGTTTGCACAAAACCCGAACGGCGCGGACGACGAACCGCAATATTTGCGGCGCTACTGTGCTAGCCCCGGGTAATCAGCACGCTGGCATACGCCGCCACGCCTTCCTGCCGGCCCACAAAACCCAGTTTTTCGGTCGTGGTTGCTTTAATGGAAATATCTTCTTCGGCCACGCCCATCACGGCGGCCAGCACGCGCTGCATTTCCGGGATGTGGGGGTTCACCTTGGGCCGTTCCAGGCAGATGGTCGAGTCCACGTTGCCCACCTCGTAGCCGCGCTCGCGCAGCAGGCGCATCACGCCGGCCAGCAACTTTTTCGAGTCGATGCCCTTGTACTGCGGGTCGGTGTCGGGGAAGTGAAAGCCGATGTCGCGCAGGTTGGCGGCGCCCAGCAGCGCGTCGCAGATGACGTGAATGAGCACGTCGGCGTCGGAGTGGCCGAGGGCGCCGTGGGTGTGCGGCACCTGAATGCCGCCGAGCCAGAAAGGCAGCCCTTCCTGGAGTTGGTGAACGTCGTAGCCGAAGCCGGTGCGAATTTTCATAAGACGGGGTGAAGGTGACGGGCCCGCCGGGGGCCGCTGCAAAAGTACCGGCCGGCCGTTGCCCGCGCCATGCTACCGTTTTGGGCCGCGTAACAAAATAATAATCGAATGAAGCGATGCCATTAAGCTAAATTTATTAGCTTTGTATTGCTACTGTGATTAGTCGTGTAAATGAGGGCTGAATGAAAATTTTCCGTCATGGCTAAAATAAACCGTCCGCTCATCCGTCCCTCCCCGGGCTAAAACCTTCGCAGGCCATAGTTGAGCCGTAAAAAACACTTGGAAACTTTGGGCACGATTAAAGTTTCCGATGTACCTTTGCGGCGTTAGCTATGGAAATCAAAGACCGAATCCTCAACCACGCGCAGGCGCTATTCATGCGTAACGGCATCAAAAGCGTGAGCATGGACGACATCGCCGCCGACATGGCCATGTCGAAAAAAACCCTTTACAAGTGGTTCGAGAACAAGGACCAGATTGTGATGGCGACCATGAACCGGCACCTGAACCAGGTGCAGGGCGAATGCACCGCCGTGGCCGGCCCCGCCGCCAACGCCATCGAGGAAATGCTGACCATTTCCCGCTGGGCCGACGAACAGTTCAGCAACGTGCACCCCAGCATTTTCAACGACCTGAAGAAGTACCACCCGGCGGCCTGGGACCTGTTTGGCCAGCACAAAAACACCTTCATTCTGGACCAGATTACCCGGAACCTGCGCCGCGGCATGGCCGAGGGCCTGTTCCGCCCCGACCTGGACGTGGAGGTGCTGGCCCGGCTCAACCTGGCCCAGATTGAGCTGGCCTTCGACCCCGTGCTGTACCCGCCGGCACAGTTCAGCCCCATGCGCGTCAACCGCGTGTTCGACGAGCATTTCCTGCTGGGCGTGGCCACGCTCAAGGGCCACAAGCTCATCAACGACTACCGGCAGGTGACCGAAAACGAGTAGCTGCCCGCCCATTTCCCGCATTCCCGTTCCCTTTTTGCTGTTATGAAGATGTTTCAACCCAGAGTCCTGCTACTGGCGGCGCTGAGCGCGGCCGCGCCGCACGGGCTGCTTGCCCAAACCAAGCCCAACACTGAGCTGGCAACCACCCCCACGGCTGGCACCATGCCCCTGAGCCTGCAGCAGGCGGTGGACTACGCCATTAAAAACAAGCCCACGCTGCTGGCCACCCGCTTGGGCGAGGCCACGGCCGCCGCGCGGGTGGGCGAAATCAAAAGCGCCGGCCTGCCGCAGGTGAACGTGGGCGCCACCGCCACCGACAACTTGAAGCTGCAGAAGTCGCTGGTTGACTTTGGCGCCCTGGGCGGGGGCTCGTCGGCCACGCCGCTCACGGCGGCCGACATCGCGGCCGCGCAAGCCGGCCAGACGGTGAACATCAAGCCCATCTCGCTGCCCTCCGAGCCGGTGCCGCCGCAGGCCTTCGCCTTCGGCCTGCAGTACGCCGGCAACGCCAGCGCCTCGGTGTCGCAGCTGTTGTTCGACGGTTCGTACCTGATTGGCCTGAAAGCCGCCAAGGTGTATACCGAACTGGCCAAAAAGCAAACCCAGCAGGCCGAAATCGACGTGGTGGAGCAGGTGAGCAAAGCCTACTACAGCACGCTGGTGGCCCGCTCGCGCCTGGCCCTGCTGGCCCGCAACGTGCAGCGCCTCGACACGGTGCTCTACCAAACCAACCAGACCTTTAAAGCCGGTTTTGCCGAAAAGCTTGACGTGGACCGCCTGCGCGTGCAGCGCAACAACCTAGTAGTGGAGCAGCAGAAAGCCCAGCGCCTCACCGAGCTGAGCGTGGCGCTGCTGAAGTTCCAGATGGGCCTGCCGCAGCAGCAGGCCGTGCAGCTCACCGACTCACTCGGAGCGGCCGTGGTGGACGCCGGCGCCCTGCGCCAGCGCCTCGGCGTGGCCAGCCTGAACACCGGCGGTGCCGGCGCGGGCAATGTGCCCACCGCCCCCGCCCCGGCCACGGGCACCGACCCCGCCACCCAAAGCCGCCTCGACCAGCAAACGGCCCTTGCGGGCGGCCTGGCTCCGGCCGCGCTGGGCGCCCTGAACTACAACAACCGCATCGAGTTTTCGACCCTGGAAACCCAGCAGGCCCTGGCCGGCCTCGACCTGCGCAACCGCCAGGCCGGTGCCTACCCGCGCTTGCTGCTGACCGGGGCCTACGGCTTCACCGGCTCGGCCAAAACCATGGGCGACTTGTTTGCCTTCCGCGGGCCCGACTCGCGCAGCAGCAACGGCTTCCCCAACCAGAACTGGTTTGGTTTCGGCAACGTGGGCCTGACCTTGCAGGTGCCGGTGTTCGACGGCTTCCGCCGCAAGTACTTGGTGCAGCAGAGCCGCATCCAGCAGCAAACCATTGAGCGCGGCTTCGAGACGCTGAAGCAGAGCATTGACCTGCAGGACGCCCAGAGCCGCACCACCCTCGTCAACGCCCTCGACGTGCTCGACAACCAGAAAGCCAACCTTGACCTGGCCACCGACGTGGCCCGCGTGACGCGCATCAAGTTCAACGCCGGCGTGGGCTCCAACCTGGAGGTCATCACGGCCGAAACCGACCTGCGCTCGGCCCAGACTAACTACTACGGCGCCGTGTACGACGTGCTGGTGGCCAAGGTAGACCGCGACAAAGCCACCGGCGAGTTGTATAACCAAGTGAAAAAATAGAGCAGTCGTGAGAACGTCATGCTGAGCGAAGCGGAGCGCAGTCGAAGCATCTCTACCGCGCAAGCATCTCATTTACTACTGCGGTAGAGATGCTTCGACTGCGCTCCGCTTCGCTCAGCATGACGGTTTGATGAGTTGTTCAAATTCCTAATAAACTCCGAAATACCCGCTTCCCCATGCGTTTCAACCCAACCCAACCCGCCACGCTGTTCCTCGCCAGCACCTTGCTTTTGGCTTCGTGCGGCGGCAACAAAGACCCCAAAGCCGAGCTGGCCAAGCTGAAGAAGGAGCAGGCCGCCACGCAAGCCAAAATTGCCGACCTGGAAGCCAAAACCGGCGCCGGGGCCGACGCCGCGGCCGCCAACATCACGCCCGTGTCGGTGATGAATGTGCAGCCCGAAAGCTTCAAGAGCTTCCTCGAAGTGCAGGGCCGCGTCGATTTCGACCAGAACGCCACCGTGGGCGCCCGTGCCGCCGGCACGCTCACCAGCATCCGCGTGCAGCGCGGCGACCAGGTGCGCAAAGGCCAGGTGCTGGCCACCGTGGATGCCTCGGTGCTTGACGCCAGCATTGCCGAGCTGCGCACCCGCATGGACCTGGCCAAGACGGTGTACGAAAAGCAAGCCGGCCTGTGGAAGCAGCAGATTGGCACCGAAATTCAGTACTTGCAAGCCAAAAACAATTACGAAGCCCTGCAGCGCAACCTGGCCACCCTCAACCAGCAACGCTCGCTCTATAGCGTGGTGGCGCCGTTCTCGGGCTCCGTGGACGAGGTGTTGCCCAAGCTGGGCGAAGTGACGGCCCCCGGCGCGCCGGTGGTGCGCCTGACCAGCGGCTCGGGTGGCAAAATTCTGGCCGACGTGTCGGAAGCCTACGGCAACAGCATCAAGGCCGGCGATAACGCCGTGGTGACCATTCCGGACCTGGGCGGCGAGGAAATCCCCGCCACGGTGCGCGTGGTGAGCCGCGGCATCAACGCCACCAGCCGCACCTTCACGGTGGAGCTGCGCCTGAAAGGCAACCAGGCCGCCAACCTGCGCCCCAACATGGTGGCCACGGTGCGCATCCAGAACTACGACCGCCAGAACGCCACCGTCATTCCGGTGGACCTGGTGCAGAAAGACGAACAGAACAGCTACGTGTACGTGGTGGGCCAGGAAGGCGGCAAGGCCGTGGCCAAGAAGCGCGTCATCAAAACGGGCAACGCCTACAACGGCAAGATTGAAGTGACCAGCGGCCTGCAAAACGGCGACCAGGTGATTTCGGCCGGCTACCAGAATTTGAACGAGGGCCAGGCGGTGAGCGTCGCCAAAGCCTAACGCAGCCTTTCCGGCGGCATTTCCTCCCGCTTTTACCTAGCACCCTAGAAAAGCTATGCAAGATTTAGAAAAAGAGTTTGGGCCGACCAGTTGGTCCATCAACAACAAAACCAGCATCTACATCATCACGGTGCTGCTGTGCGTGGCGGGGATTTTTGCCTACATCAAGCTGGGCAAGGAGAAATTCCCCGACATCGTGATTCCGCGCATCATCGTGGCCACGGTGTACCCCGGCACCTCGCCGGCCGACATCGAGAACCTGGTGACGCGCCAGCTCGAAAAGGAGATTAAGAGCGTGAACGGGGTGAAGAAAATCAACTCCACCTCCAACCAGGACTATTGCATCGTGGACGTGGAGTTCAACTCCGGCGTCGACGTGCAGTACGCCAAGCAGCTCATCAAGGACGCCGTAGACAAGGCCGCCACCGAGCTGCCCAACGACCTGCCCACGGCCCCCACGGTGAAGGAGATTAACATCTCGGAGCAGCCCATTATGTACGTCAACCTGAGCGGCAACCTGCCCGCCGCCCAGCTCAAAAAGTACGCCGACGACTTCCAGGACAAGATTGAGGCCTTGCCCGAAATCACCCGCGTCGACATCATCGGCGCCCTCGACCAGCAGGTGAACGTGGACGTGGACCTGAACAAGCTGCGCGCCTCGCGCCTGGGCTTTTCGGACATTTCGCGCGCCATTGGCGGCGAAAACCTGACCGTGTCGGGCGGCTCCATCGACGTGGGCCAGCAGAAGCGCGCCGTGCGCGTGGCCGGCCAGTACGTGCGGGCCGAAGACATTGCCGATATTCAGGTGAAGAACCTCAACGGCGCGGCCGTGCGCCTCGGCGACATCGCCACCGTGACGGACGGCTTCAAGGACCGCGAAAGCTTTGCCCGCCTCGACGGCCGCCCTGCCATCACCCTGAACGTGGTGAAGCGCCAGGGCGAAAACCTGATTGACGCCTCCGACAAAATCAAGGCATTGGTGAAGGAAACGGAGAAAACCCTGCCCAAAGAGCTGAAGATTACCATCACCGGCGACACCTCGAACGACACCCGCGTGACCCTGCACGACCTCATCAACACCATCATCATCGGTTTCCTGCTCGTGACGTTCATCCTGATGTTCTTCATGGGCACCACCAACGCCATGTTCGTGGGCTTGTCGGTGCCGATTTCGATGTTCCTGGCCTTCCTCATCATCCCGGGCTTCGACTTCTCGCTGAACATGATTGTGCTCTTCGCCTTCCTGCTGGCGCTGGGCATCGTGGTCGACGACGCCATTGTGGTGATTGAAAACACCCACCGCCTGCTGCATGAGCACCCCGACCTGAGCACCAAGAAAGCGGCCAAATTCGCCGCTGGCGAAGTATTCGTGCCCGTATTGGCCGGTACGCTCACCACGGTGGCACCCTTTGTGCCGCTCATGTTCTGGCCCGGCATCGTGGGCTCGTTCATGTACTACCTGCCGGTTACGCTCATTATCACGCTCATGTCGTCGCTGGTGGTGGCCTTCATCATGAACCCGGTGTTTGCCGTGAGCTTCATGAACCGCGAAGAGCATTTCGAGGAAGACCTGCACAGCAGACCTAAAGCCACCCGCGGCTTCCTCATTACCATGGCCGTGCTGGTGGGCCTGGGCATTCTGTTCAACCTCACGGCCATGGGCAAAACGCCCGATGTTGGCCCCGATGGCGAAGTCTCTGGACTGCTGGGCCACTTCCTCGGCAACCTGTGCCTGGCCCTGGCCGCCTTCATTGCCCTCGACCGCTTCGTGCTGGTGAAGATGATTGCCTGGTTCCAGACGCGCGCCCTGCCACGCTTCCAGAACGGCTACGCCAACCTAGTACGCTGGGCCATCGGCCACCCGGCCCTCGTGATGGTGGGCGTGCTGGTGCTGTTCATCGGCTCGTTTGTGGCCGTGGGCATCCGCGGCCCCAAAGTGGACTTCTTCCCCAAAGGCGACCCCAAGTTCATCTACACCTACCTGCGCATGCCCGTGGGCACCCGCGTGGAAGTGACCGACTCGGTGACGCAGATACTGGAAAACCGTATCTACGGCGTCATCGGCCGCAACAACCCCGACGTGGAATCGGTGATTACCAACGTGGCCATCGGCGCCGGCGACCCCAGCGAGGCCACGGCTTCGGGCGTGTCGCAGTCGCACATGGGCAAGGTGGGCGTTGCCTTCAAAGAGCTGAGCGACCGCAAAGGCCCCGCCACCAGCACCTACATGGATAAAATCCGGGAAGTGGTGAAAGGTATTCCCGGCGCCGAAGTATCGGTAGACCAGGAAGCCAGCGGCCCGCCCCAGCAGAAGCCCATCGCCATCGAGGTGAGCGGCGACGACTACCCGGCCCTGGCCAAGCTCTCCAAGAAAGTGGAGCGCTACGTGGACTCGCTGCGCATTGGCGGCATCGAAGACCTGCGCTCCAACTTGGAGGACCGCAACCCGGAAATTGCCGTCAACATCGACCGCACCCGCGCCAACCGCGAGGGCATCAGCACCGGCCAGATTGGCCTGGAAGTCCGCACCGCCATCTACGGTTCGGAAGCCAGCAAATTCAAAACCGCCGACGACGAATACCCCATTCAGGTGCGCTACGCCCAGCCCTACCGCTCCGACGTGGACGCCATCGTAAACGCCCCGCTCACCTTCCGCGACGCCACCGGCCAGGTGCGCCAGGTGCCCATTTCGGCCATTGCCGACGTGAGCTACGGCAGCACCTACGGCGGCATCAAGCGCAAAGACACCAAGCGCATCATCACCATATCGTCCAACGTGCTCAACGGTTTCACCGGCCCCGACGTGGCCGCCCAGGTGAAGCAGGCCCTCAAGTCCTTCCCCGTGCCCGCCGGCTACAACATCAAGATGGGCGGCGCTGAAGAAGACCAGAAGGAAACCACCGACTTCCTGCCGCTGGCCGGTCTGGGCGCCCTGGCGCTCATCTTCCTCATTCTCGTCACGCAGTTCAACTCGTTCAGCAAGCCGGTCATCATCCTCTCCGAAGTGCTGTTCTCGATTGCGGGCGTGTTCTGGGGCCTGGCCATCACCGGCATGAACGTCAGCATCGTGATGACGGGCGTGGGCATCATCGCCTTGGCCGGCATCGTGGTGAAGAACGGCATTCTGCTGGTCGAATTCACCGACATCCTGCGCTCGCAGGGCATGCCGTTGCGCGAAGCCATCGTGCTGGCCGGCCGCACCCGCCTCAACCCCGTCATTCTGACGGCCACGGCCGCCACGCTGGGCCTCATCCCGCTGGCCATCGGCCTCAACATCGACTTCTACGAGCTGTTCGCTTCCGGCAACCCCCACTTCTTCATCGGTGGCGAGTCGGTAACGTTCTGGGGCCCGCTGGCCTGGACCATCATTTTCGGTCTGGTGTTCGCCACGGGCATCACGCTGCTGGTGGTGCCGGTGATGTACCTGCTGAGCGAAACGCTCAAAGGAAAAATTTCCGGAAAAAATCCCGACCAGCTTGCAACCAATTCCGAAGAGGTGGACTCTGAGGAAGTACAGGCGGCCCGGCCGCCTGTACTAGCCTAACTTTTTCTGCGTTGTCGGTGCCCGTCGGTCGGTTTTTGTTGCAGCACTAACCACTTCATCCCACCCCGACGGGCACCTCGCGCAGTTGCGCTGGTCGCCCTCGCCTCACCGTTTTTTTTCGCAACTATTATGTACGTATCCACCACTAGCCCCGCCCATACCGCCACCCTCGAGCAGCAGGTATTCCGCATCATCAGCAAGCGCAAAGCCATTCGGGCCAGCCGTGTGCGCAAAACCGCCAGCCTCGCCCGCGACCTGCGCTTCGACACTGTCGATGTTGTCGACATCATCCTGGAGCTGGAGCGCAACTTCAGCATCACCATCCCCGACGAGGTGCCCCTCAACACCGTGGGCGACTTCGTGCGCTACGTGCGCGAGCACGCCGCCGCCGCCTAGGGCTGGTGCCCAAGCTATTCTTGCTATAGTTGCTATGAAATAAAAAGGCCCTGGAACTGCTGTTCCGGGGCCTTTTTATTGTTTGTTCGATTTAGCGCACGTTGCCGCCGCTGTCGAGGCTGCCGGCGTCGCTCGCGTTGCGGCTGCCTTCCCAGGTGCGCACCGTGGCGCCACTGGTGGGGCCGGTGGGCTGCACGTCATCGCCGGCTTCGTGCACCGGGCGTGGGCTGCTGCTCTCGGGCGAACCCAGGCCCGAATCGGTGTTGGACTCGCGCTGTGGCGACGTGGCAGCGGCCCCAGAATGCGTGCCGTGCTGCTTGGCCGACTCGCGCTCGGGCTGCAGGCGGTCGGCATCGGCCGTGGGGCCGCCCATAGAGGCCGCTGCTTGCTCAGCCGCGGCTTTGTCGCTGTTGTCGCCAGCCGCCGCCAAGGCCGGGCGGGTCAGCTCCCACTCGTGAAACCGGTCCATCTCGTGCTTGAGCGTGGTCGAGAACCAGGCCACCAGCGCCACGTCGTCGAGCAGGCCCAGCACCGGAATGAAGTCCGGAATCAGGTCAATTGGGCTCAGGAAATAGATGAGCACGGCCACGGCCGCCGCCACCGTAGTGCCGGGCACGCCCGTGTATTCCCCCGAAATCGACGCTTTGATGAGCCGGAACATGGTCTGGAGGGTTTCCCAGGCTTCGTGTGCCAACGTGCCTACTTCGTTCTTTTGGCTGGCCTTTTGGTATGCGTCCGTTAGCAGCTTTTTCATGCGCGTGGGCTGCTTGATGTAGCCTTCGGCGGTGCTGAGAAACTTCTTGAAAACGGCCGAGCCGGCCACGTCATTACCGGTAGGTGGGGTTTGCTGATTTTGAGCCACGGAGTGCGGAGTTAAGAAAGACAAAGGAGAACGGACAAACGCAGTTTATCCTGGCCTGAATACTGCATTTACCCATTCAAGGTTATCGAAACCAAGCCCGGCGAGGCACCGGACCACCAAAGGTCGAGTAATTGTATTGATAAATATAAATAATCAATTTGAATTATGCAATATGAAAACAGCCCCGTTTCTCGCAAGAAACAGGGCTGCTGTAAGTTGGCATCCGACGGTGCTGGTGGGCGGTGCTATTCTTTTTCGTACACCTTCACCACAAACACGTAGTCCTGCAGCTTCTTTAGCTGCTGTGGGCGGCCCGAGCCAGCCAACTGGCCGTAGCGGGGCAGGTGGTAGGGGGCGTCGGCCTTGGCCGTAGCGGCCAGCGAATCGACCAGCCGCACCAGGTACGACGACTTGGTGGCGAAGGCGGCGCTCTGCGCGTCGTTCTGGCGGCCGCTCACCACGCCAATCAGGTTGCCGCGCTCGTCCAGCAGCGGGCCGCCCGAGTTGCCGGGGTTCACCGGGATGCTCACCTGGTAGAAGGCCGTGTCGCCCTCGAAGCCCGAGCGGGCGCTCAGCGAGCCCTCGCCGTACACAACGTCTTCGCGCGGGTAGCCCAGTGTGAAGACCCGCTCGCCGAGGTCGGCCTGTCCGGCCTTCACGGCGTAGGGCAGGCGGCCGAAGCCGGTAAATTTCTTGTCCGTAATGCGCAGGATGGCCAGGTCGTGCTTCACGTCTGAATACACCGGCTCGGCGTGGAAGCGCTGGCGGTTTTTGCCTTCAATCAGCAGCGAATCAGCACCTTGAATGACGTGGTAGCTCGTTACCAGATAGCCTTCCGAAGTCAGCGCAAACCCGGTGCCGACTTTGCCCGCCTTGTTGCTCGGCACTGCCGGTGTGCTGATGGCCCCTATCTGATTGATGGTGCGCGAAAGGTCTTTCTGCTTGTTTTTGAGTTTATCAACCTCGCGGCTCAGCACCAGGTAGCCGTACATGGATGGCTTCGTTTTGGCCGTCTGCCACATCTGCAGTCCCAGCAGCGTGGCAAACACGGCCATCACGGCTACCGAGGCGGCCACGCCCACCGTGGCGCGGTGCCCGCTCCAGAACTCGCGCAGGCGGCGCTCGGTGCGCGAAATGCGCAGCATCGGGTTCACGGTGTGCGTCAGCGTGGCGGGCTGCTCGGCGATGGGCGCTTCGGCCGGAGCCTCGGCCGCCAGCATGGCGGCGTGCAGGCCGCGCAGCTGCTTGCGAACGGTCTGGCGCTGGCGGTAGGCGCGCAGCGTGCCGGTCAGCTCGGTAAAGTCGGCGTAGCGCAGGGCAAAGTCCGGGTCGGCGGCCATGCGCGCTTCGAGGCTGGCACGGGCAGGCCCGGCCAGCTCGCCGTCGGCGTAGGCTTCAAATAAGGCGTAATAGTCTGCTTCAGTCATCATGGGTAAAAGCCGCGGGGTGGGCGCCGGCAGCGGTAAGCGAATGGGATGTTCTGCGGGCGGTTTGTCCGCAGCTAGCAATAATCAGATAGGCTCTTCTTTATAATGGGCAAAAAACAACTTTTTCAAACGCACGAGGCACTTATACTTCTGGTTTTTAGCATTATCGGCGTTTGTGTAGCCGAATTCTGCCGTCAGGTCCTGCATCGATTTGTCGAGCAGGTAGAAGCCTTCCAAGAGCGAACGACAGGGCTCCCCCAGGTGGTTCAGGGCCTCGCTCATGGTATTGAAGCGGCGGTCCTGTTCCTCGGCGGCCAGCACATCTTCCTCGGCCCCCGTGTTGAGGTAGGGGCCGTGCTCCTCGTCGTCGAGCAGGCGCACGCCGAAGCGGCTTTTGCTCGTGAGGCGTTTCAGCCACAGGCGGCGGCACACGGCGTAGAGGTAGGTTTTAATCTGGCAGCTCAGCTCCAGGGAACCGTCGCATACTTTTTCATAAAACACCATCACGCCCTCCTGGTACACGTCCTGGGCGTCGTCTTCGGAGCCGCTGTTTTGCAGCACGAAATGCGACACCATGGGCCAGTGCAGCCGGTAGAGGTGGGCCAGCGCCCGCTCATCGCCGCTGCGAATGGCGGCAATGAGCGCGTCGTCGGTAGGAGTCAAAGAAGAGGAAGTTGGATTGCCCCTGCTCATTCACTTTGGTTGTTAATACGGCCGCGGGCAGCAAGTAACCCGACGAAAAAATATTTTTCTGGCCCGGGTTACCTTTTCAGGAAGGCGGGATAAAGGGCGTTTTTAAGTTAACCCACTTTCAAAATTACCCTAAAATGAACAACCTGTTTAAAGTTGCTGCTCTGGGCCTCGCCCTCACCGCTGGTCTGACCTCTTGCGAGTCGAAGTCGACCGAGTCGACCACCGTTGAGACTCCTGCCGCTGGCACCGAGACCACGACCACCACTACCACCACCGACACCACCGCTATGGCTCCCGCTGCTGACGCAACGGCTCCCGCCACCACGGACGCTGCTGCTCCCGCTGCTGGCACGGACGCTGCTGCTCCCGCTACCACCACCACCACGACCACCGAAGAGAAGAAGTAATTGGCCGCTGGCCTCGCGCCAGCATCCAATCTTCCCGATTCATAAAACAGCCCGGACGCAAGTTCGGGCTGTTTTTTTGTGTTTAGTGGGCTGCCCCGCCGTGTTTTCTGGCCGCGGACCCGGCCGCGGCTTTTTATTCAACCAGCCGTAGCAAATCGGCGGCAATGCCGGGCCAGGGCTGGTGCAGGTTGAGGGTGACGACGCGCACGGGGTGGCCGCCCAGGGTGTAGCGCACGTCCACGGCCTGAGCGGCCGCCGGGTAAAGGAGCATGCCCTCCAGCGCCTGGCCGGGGGCCGGCTGCTGGTTTTGCAGGTAGGCGTAGAGCTGATAAAGGTGCGGCGCAATGAGGCGCTGCCGGTCGTAGCGCGGGCGCAGGGCCGCGGCGTAGTACTTGGTGTCGAGGATAATTTTGCGGTCGGGCGCGTCGAGCGTGGTATCGGTGAGCATGGTGGGCAGCAGGTTCAGGTCGTCGGGCTGGCTGGCTTCGGCCTGCCAGGCAATGGTTTCGGCATACACGCGGTAGCGACGCTGCTCGCGCCGAAAGAAATTGCGCGTGAACTGCTCAAACAGACGCGCCATAAGCCCCTCGTCGCGCCGAAAATCGGCGAAACGGCTGCGGCCGCCCGTCGTGGGTTCGGGCAGGGCTGTGAGCCACACCAGCTCGCACACGTGCAGCAGAAACGCTTGCTGACCATCGAGCCGCTGCCGGCGCAGCTCGCGAAAAGTGGCGGCGGTGGGCTGCGGTTCGGCCTTTGCTGCGGTGGGGCCGGGCAGGCGGTGCCGAAGCTGGCTCAGCTCGCGGCGCAGGGCCAGCGGCAGGTCGGCAGCAGTGGCCAGCTTGCCCAGCGTTAGCGCCAGCAGCCGCAGCAGCGGCGATGTGGCTTCCAGCTCATCGAAGGTGCAGAGGGCGCGGCCCCGGGCCAGCAGCCCCCGGCCCAGGCTAGGCGCCAGCTCGATGCGGCCGCGCAGGCTGGTCAGCTCGGCTTCTTGTTCCTCAAATGTGCGCGGCAGCCCTTGCTTCAGCAGGCGGCGGGTGCCGTGCAGCAGCACCTGCGCCAGCAGCCCCCATGGCCGCTGAAACGCCGCCGCCTCGGTGGCCTGCAGCACGGCCGGCTCGGGCAGCCGGTTCCAGGCGTAGCACAGGAAATAATAGAGGGTGGGCAGCGGTATCAAAGGCAGTGATGGCGTGGACGCGGAGCGGGACGGCTTACGGGAAGCGCAGCACAAAGGTGGGCCAGCGGTGCGCCTGCTGTCCCAGGCAATCTGTTTAGTCAAAGCAACTCGGCTCGTGTAAGCTGCGCACTACCGAAGCGCTGGTTGGCTTTCTTAAGGTCAGCCGCTGGGAAAACGGGGGTGTTTATCGGCCGAAAGCCGGGATTGAACGAAGCCAAAAAGGCTGGCTTAGGTGCCACAGTACCTTTGTATTGTTCAAATAAACACCCAATTGCCATGCGCCTGCTGCTTTCGTTTCTCGCTGCTTTCTTTTTCTACACCCTGTCGGCACCGGCGGCGCAGGCCCGGGAATTGACTCCCGATAGCAGCAAAGTAGCCCCGGCGCCCGTGAAGTCCCGGGCCACGGCCGCTGCAGCGACTAAAGCTACATCGGCCGCCACCGTGACCTTGATTGGCAAAATTATGGACGGCGCCCAAGCCCTGCCCGGCGCCGTAGTGGTGCTCACCGGCACTAATCAGATGACCGTTACCAATGCCGCCGGCGAATTTACCTTCGACGTGCCCGCCCACGCCGGACCCCTGCAGGCCACCGTTACCTACGCCGGCTACGCCGATGCCGCCGTGACGCTGAGCCCGGCCTTCAACGGCGCCACCATCGGCGTGTGCAAAGTGCGGCCGGCAGCGCTTGCCCCCACCAAAAGTCACCTGCGCTAGGCGTTAATTTGCTTTAGGCTAGTAGCTTGCGAAATTGGGCTGCCGCAATGGCGGGCTGCTCGCGCCAGTAGTCGGCTAGTAGCGGGCCTATCTCCTGTTCCAGAACCAGCCGGAGCCACGCTTCGGCTGGTTCTTTTTTGGGCGGCTGACAGAAGTAGCTGTGGCCAATCTCGAAATCGGGACCCAGCTCGGGGTCGTCGGCAATGGTTTGGTTGAGGGCCGTCATGCGGGTGCACAGCCGCTCGATGAGCGGGGCGGGCACGCCCTGGGCCGCCAAGTAGGCCCGCAACGGCTCGCCAAACTGCGGCCGGAGCTGCACAAAGGCAAAGCGGCGGCGCAAGGCATAGTCAAGGGGGGCGAGCGAACGGTCAGCCAGGTTGAGCGTGCCAATGACGTACAGGTTGTCGGGCACGAAGAAGCGCGGCATTTCCGGCGGCGCGTAGGGCAGGCGTACCGCGTGGGCAGGGCCGCGCTTGTCGGCTTCGAGCAACAGCAACAGCTCGCCAAAAATGCGCGGCACGTTGCCGCGATTTACTTCATCAATCAGCAGGAAGTACGGACGGCTGGGGTCGGCCGCCGCCCGCTGGCACAGCAGGGGCAGCACCCCGGGCACCAGGTGGAAGCGGCCCTCGGCGTCGGGCCGGAAGCCCAGCATGAAGTCCTCGTAGCCGTAGCTGGGATGAAACTGCACCAGCTCCACGCGGCGCTCATCCTGAGCGCCCAGCAGCAGCCAGGCGAGCCGCCGCGCCAGAAATGTTTTGCCGGTGCCGGGCGGCCCTTGCAGCAGCAGGTTGCGCCGCCGCGCGAGTCCGGCCAGCGCCGCATCCAAGGTCGTGTCGTCGATGAACAACTCGGCCAGGGCATCGGCGCGGCTGTAGGCCGGTGGCGTATAGGGCGTGGCGGGTTCGGCCGCGAGGGTGGGGGCAGCCGGTTGAACAGCGGCAAGGGGCTCCGGGCCGTCTTTGGGCAAGCCGGTGTACAAGTCTTCGGCCTGCTGGCGGGCGGTTTCCTCGCCGTCGGGGCCCGAGCCGGAGGTGAGCACCGGCCGCCGGGTGCTGATGGTGAAGTCGAGGCTTTCGAGCAGGGCGTTGGTGGGGGCACCGGCGGCGCGGGGCCAGTGGGCGGCGGGGTTGCCGGTGGCCAGGCGGTAGGCCAGCTCGGCCACGGCGCGCGGCGGGTAGCGCCGGCCCCGGTACACCAGCTCGTACACGGTGCCGGGCGGCAGCGCCCGGCCCTCGCGGGCCACCTGGCGCAGGGCCCGCAGCACCTGCTCGCGGGTGAGCAAGGGCGCAGCGGTGGGGGCAGCAGAGTCGGGAGGGGCAGCGGGCATGGCGGGCAAGGTAGAACCGGGACAACAAACGGCCGGAATCAAAAAAGTCTCTTGGGCGAGCCAAGAGACTTTTTGAAAAGCATAACGAAGAAATAACGGCATTACTGCCGCGGTGCGCCTTAGGGGGCTACCGTGAACTTGCGCGTAACCGAGTTGTACGGGCCGGGAATGAGGGTGCCGCTGCTGTCCACCAGCTCCAGCTTCACGGTGTTTTCGCCGGCGGGCAGGCCTTCCATCATGTAGGGCATCCACTTGTCGAGCATGAACTCGGTGCCGTTGATGGTGGCGCGCACGCGGTTGCCGCCGGGCTCCAAGGTGGTGTTCACGAGGTAAAAGTCCAGCATGATGCGCTTGGCATCGGCGCCGGAATAAGTGTCTTTCGGACGGCTGTAGAACAGGTTGGGGCCGTTCACGTTGATGATGGGCGTGGCGGGCGCCGCGGCGTTGCCCACGTTGATGACGCGCAGGTCGTAGGCACCGCGGTGCTTGAGGCTCTCGTGGTAGGAGCGCGAGAGGAACGACAGCACCACGTGCTGGCCGTCGGGAATGGCCTTGCTGAAGCTGGTTTCGTAGTGGGCGGTGTAGGGCTCGTTGTCCACAATGTTGTGAATGTGCTGGCCCTTCATCGAGTTAGCCATTTCGGCCATGTGCGGGCCGCCGCTCATCTTGGTGAGCTGGAAGTTGGTAATCTGGTAGTTGAAGGGCACTTCGCCGCTGGGCACCGTGGAGTTGGCGATGGGGCTGCGCAGCTGCATTTGCGCCTCGGGGAACTTGGGCGAGTCGCCGAACGGGGTCAGGCGGATGCCGTTGGACTCCATGCTTTCGCCGCTGGTACGAGCACCGGTGGTTGCGGTGTTGCCGGCCGAGGCGCTCACGTCAGTCGTCGGCTTGCTCGTTTCGCAACTGGCGAGGACGGCCAGGGTGAGGGTGCTGCTCAGCAGCCAGAATGGAGTTTTCATATGATAAAAAAGACGCAAAAGAGGTGGTAGTGGTTTTACTGAAAGGAACCTGCCGGACCCCGGCTGTGGCCGGACCAACGCCCGGTACAAGGTTTTGATTAACTTGCGGCGTTACCCACCGGTGGGCTTACAAGCCCCAAAGTAAACCTAATTTTCCCATGCAAGACCAACTTCTTGACCAAATTCCCTCGCTCGACCTCGCCGACTTCCGTTCCGGCGACCCCGAGCGCAAGGCCCGCTTCGTGCAGCAGCTCGGCGAGGCCTACCAAAACATCGGTTTCGTAGCCCTGAAAAACCACGGCCTCAACGACGAGCAGACCAAACAATTGTACGCCGACGTGCAGGCTTTCTTCCAGCTGCCCGACGAAGCCAAGCAGCGCTACGAAAAACCCGAGCTGGCCGGTCAGCGCGGCTACATCAGCAAGGGCAAGGAGCACGCCAAGGGCCGCAACACCGGCGACCTGAAGGAATTTTACCACGTGGGCCAGGAGGTGCAGGACGATGACCCCATCAAAAACGAGTACCCCGACAACATCTGGCCCGAGGAGCTGAGCACCTTCCGCGGCACCGCCCTCACCACCTACCGCACCCTCGAAAGCGCTGGCAAAGACGTGCTGCGCGCCATTGCCCTGTACCTGCACCTGCCCGAGAATTATTTCGACGACAAGGTGAAAAACGGCAACAGCATTCTGCGTCCCATCCACTACTTCCCCATCGAAAACCCCGACGAGGTGCCCCAGGATGCCGTGCGCGCCGCCGAACACGGCGACATCAACCTGATTACCCTGCTGATGGGCGCCAGCGCCGACGGCCTGCAGGTGAAGCGCCGCGACGGCAAGTGGATTCCCATCACGGCCCTGCCCGACCAGATTGTGGTGAACGTGGGCGACATGCTCCAGCGCCTCACCAACGGCGTGCTGAAGTCCACCATTCACCGCGTGGTGAACCCGCCCCGTGAGAAAATGAACACTTCGCGCTACAGCATCCCGTTCTTCATGCACCCGCGCTCCGAAATGAGCCTGGCCGCCCTGGAGCACTGCGTGACGCCCGACAACCCCAAGAAGGAGGCCGACATCACGGCCGGCGAGTTCCTCAATGAGCGCCTGATTGAGCTGGGCCTGAAAAAGAAGTAAGGTTTTCAGCGCATAAAACCGAACGTCATGCTGAGCGCAGCCGAAGCATCTCTACCGCACAAGTAATCCAATTACTGCTGCACGCGAGATGCTTCGGCTGCGCTCAGCATGACGTTCTTGATTATGGCAGTTCCAACGCCACCGCACTCCGCCCCGCCACCGGCTACGCCCGTGTCGCTCACGCCTCCGCCGCGGCGCTCGGGCAAGCGGACGCGCCGGGTGCGGGGCATTATTTTTCTGAAAGACGTGGCCCTGCTAGCCTGCACGGCCTTTGGCGGGCCGCAGGCGCACCTGGCCATGTTTTTCCGGCTGCTGGTGGAGAAGCGCCGCTACATCAGCGCGGCCGAGCTGCTGGAACTGCAGGCCCTGTGCGCCCTGCTGCCGGGGCCTACGTCCACCCAAACCATCACCGTCATCGGCTTTCGGCTGGGCGGGCCCAATCTGGCCTACCTCACCCTGCTGGTGTGGATGACGCCCGCCGTCACGCTCATGACGCTGGCCGGCCTCACCCTCAGCCACCTCGACCCGGCCCGCGTGGCGGGACTGGTGCAATTTGTGCAGCCGGTGGCCGTGGGTTTCGTGGCCTTCTCGGCCTACAAGATTTCGGAAAAGGTCATTCACACCAAAACGGCGGTGGGGCTGATGGTGGCGGCCGCCATGCTGGCCTACTTTTTCCAGCTGCCCTGGATGCTGCCGCTGCTGTTGCTGGCCGGCGGCGCCGTGACCACGGTGCGCTACCGCAAGCACGCCATCATTCAGGAGAAAAAGCCTCTGCGCATTGAATGGGCCAATTTCTTTCTGTGGTTTGGCACGCTGGCGGGGGCGGCCGTGCTGGGGCACTACACGCGCCTGCTGCCGGTGCGGCTGTTCGAAAATTTCTACCGCAACGGCTCGCTGGTGTTTGGGGGCGGGCAGGTGCTGGCCCCGCTGCTCTACGCCGAATTTGTGGAGTTCAAGCACTACCTCACCGGGCCGGAGTTTCTGTCGGGGCTGGGGCTGGTGCAGGCCATGCCAGGGCCCAATTTTTCGGTGGCGGCCTACATCGGGGCGCTGGCCATGCGGCCCATGGGCGGCAGCAGCATGCAGATACTGGGGGCGCTGGTGGGCGTGGCGGGCATTTTTTTGCCGGGCACGTTCCTCATCTTCTTCGTCATCCGGTTCTGGGACCGGCTGCGGCAGTACCGCGTGGTACAGGCCTCGCTGGAAGGCATCAACGCCGTGAGCGCGGGGCTGGTGTGCGCGGCCACGTTCCTGCTCTACCACCCGCTGCCGTACCGGCTGCTGGACTTGCCATTTCACCTCGGGCCGATAGATTCGCTGCCGCTGAACCCGCTGCTGGTGGGCACCACGTTTCTGCTCCTGCTGTGGGAGAAGGTGCCGAGTGTGGCCATCATTGCCGTGGCCCTGCTGGCGGGGGCAGTGCTGGGGTAGGAGGGGTGCAAGGCTCGTTTTGTCCGTGCCAGCACGGACGGAAATATGCCCGCCAGTACGGATTGCCGGGGGTAAAACAGAAGGGTTCTTTTGTGAAGGCCGCTGCGTTGGCTCTTCACGTCACCTTTTTCTGTTCATCCCATGAAACCCCTCGCCTTTGGGCGCTGGCTGCCGGCTGCTGCCGTGGCGGCTGCGCTGCTCCCCGCCCCGCTGCTGGCCCAGAAGCTGGCCATCGAGAAAACCCACGACGTATCGGGCAAGGCCAAGCGCGGCTTCCTCGACGACGTGAAAATTGACGAGCCGGCCAACAAGGTAGACCTCGTGTTCTGCACCAAAGCCAACAACCGCAAGGTGAAGTTTGAGACCTATCATTTTGATAAGCAATTCAACTTCAAGGGCGTGGACGAAAGCGAAGAGCCCATGGAAAAGGTGAAGCGCTACAAGGGCGACCTCTACGATGTGCTGGGCGTAACCGTGGAACCCAACATGATGGGCACGCTGGTGCTGCGCCGCAAGCAGGTGCACTACAAGTGGGACTGGGTGTGGGGCGGCTACAACAAGAAGGTCGAAATTCTGGAAAAGGTGAAGCCCCGCGGCGACAACGGCGCCTATTACCAGTACCTCACCCACGCCGACTACGACCAGACCGGCACCGTGGTCGTCCTCACCTCCGTGAAGGACAAGCTGGGCAAGGGCATGGACCCCATGAAGATGTATAAGGAGTTCCACGTCCTCAAATTCAACAAAGACCTGGAACTGGTGAGCGACACGCCGCTGAATTTTGAAAAGCCCATGAGTGTGGTGGAAGCCAAAAAGCTGGACCCGCAGGGCGACCGCGACGAGGACGCCGACGACAGCGCCGACCCCGAATACGACCTGGGTTTCGTGTTTGCGCCTTCGCCGGCCGGGGACAAAAAGAACGCCGACGCGCCCACCAACTACGCTTTCGTGCGGGTGGGGGCCGACACCAAGGAGCGCGAGCGGGTGGCCCTGGCCTCGCCCAACGGCGCCTGGCTGGTGAACGGCATGGCCCAGAGCGCCGATGGCACGCTGTCCATCTTCGGCCCTGCCAACGACAAGGCCGACGAGTACTTCGCCAAATACATTCCTTCGCTGGTGGCCAACGGCGGCACCCGCGAGCCGGAAGAAGAGAATTTCAAAGCCAAAAACTTCCAGCTGGCCCAGATAAAAGGCGGTGCGGTGCGCTACCTCACCAGCACGCCGATTGACGATTTTGAGAAGAAGCTACAAACCCCGCCCGCCCAAAAGCGCACGCCCGAATACACCGGCAAACGCTTCAAGGTGACGGGCGGCACGGTGCTGCCCAACGGTGACCTGCTCATTCAGGGCCAAGCTTTTAAGTTTGAGCGCAAGGGTCTGGGACTGGGCGCCCAGAAAACGGCGTCGAGCGGCGGCGGGCTGGCTGGGGGACTCATGAGCCTGGCCGGCAAAGGCGGCACCACCATGAGCAGCAGCGAAAACCTGAAGGACTACCGCGACGTGATGATGTTCCACTTCGACCCGCAGGGCCAGCTGCGCGCCCAATACGGTGTGCGCCGCCAGGAAAACAACAAGTTCAGCGAGCAAAACCCTAACGAGCAGCACACCTACCTCGGGCAAGATGGCCGCAGCGTGTACTGGATGATAGGCGAAATCACGGGTGTGCGCGAAATGGGCGGCATGGAGTCGGGCACGGCCAAGGTGCTGTATTACCCCGCCGTGGCCAAAATCGACCTGGCTTCGGCCAAGCTCAGCAACTTCGCCAAATTCGGCAGCGAGCAGTACTTCCTAAACAACTCGATGCCGCAACTGCCCATGGGCGGCAAAAATAGCATCGTGTACTTCGGCGAAAACCGCAGCGGCAAAACCATGTGGTTTGGGCAGATGCCGCTGGAGTAAGGAAGGGAAAGGGCGTCGTCGGGTGTAAAAGAACGTCATGCTGAGCGCAGCCGAAGCATCTCGCGTGTGGTAGTAACTCAATCGATTGGATTACTGCTGCACGCGAGATGCTTCGGCTGCGCTCAGCATGACGTTCCTATTGACTGTTGGCCAATTCTCACGCCTCCACGCGCCGCGCCAGATACTCTGCCCGCGCTTCTTCCAGCTGCCGTAGCAGCTCGGCGCGCCGGGCCAGCAGGTCCTGGCCCACGGCGGGCTGGCTGCGGAACAGGCGCAGGGCGCGCAGGCGGTCTAGGCGCGGGGCGAGTTTGTTCCAGTAGCTGAGGGCGTAGAAGCCGGTGAGTGGCAGGCTGAGCACGTAGAGGGCCGTGAGCCGCCAGTCGTGCGTGAGCCAGTGCTGCACGGCGGCGGCTTGCAGCGCATACGCCAGCGGAAACGTGAGCATGCCCACCACCAGCATGATGGGCGCTACAAACGCAATGTCGTCGGTGGCGCGCTTGGCTATCATCGACGGCAGGATGTAGGGCAGGTAGTTATTGACGAGCCCATAGAGCCACACCGGCGCGCCAAGCACCAGGTTGAGCAGGCCGGTCACGGTGCCACGGCGCTGGCCCTCCACGGCCTCGTCGGTGAGGCGGTGGCGGCGCAGCTCGGCCAGGTAGGCCTGGAACTGCAGGCGCATGGCCACCAGCCGCGTGGGCGCGTGCTGCTCAAACCAAGCCAGCGCCTGCAGCAGCGTCTGGCTGAGCTGAAAGTTGTCGTAGAGCGTGTCGGGGTTGTCGTCGGGGTTGAGGTGGTCGCCGAAAGTGCGCTCCACCTGCTGCACAAACTCGTCCTCGGCCGCGTCGCGCGTGATGACCAGGCGCCGCTCCAGCGCCTCCCGAATGGCGTCGGTGAGCTGGTCGGCGGCGGCTTCGGGGTCTTGGGCGTAGGCGGCGGCGTAGTCGGCCACGAGGATGGGCGGGGCCACGTTCAGCAGCACATCGGAGCGGAAGCGGGCGGGGTCGAAGTAGTTGGTGGCAATGGGTATCACCTTCAGGCCCAGCGTGAAATTGTGGCGGGCTTCGGCGCCCAGCGCAATGCGGGCGGCCCCGGTTTTGAGGGGGCGCAGGCGGCGCTCGGTCACGCTGGTGCCCTCCGGGAAAATCATGATGGTGCCGCACCGGTCTAGGTAGTCGTAGCAGCGGCCGAAGCTGGCCTCGTTCTGGGCGGCCAGCTGCTCGGGCGTGGCGGGCGCGGCGCCGCTGTCGGCGTCCTGCCGCCGGTAGATGGGAATGGAGTTGCCCGACTCCATGATGGCCCGAATGACGGGATTCTTGAAAAACGTGCTCTTGGCCAGAAACGCCACCGGCTGCCGCGTGTGGATGGCCGTGAGCAACGGGTCCATGAGCGTGTTGGGGTGGTTGCCGGCGAAGAGCAGCGGGCCGGGCAGGTTGAGGCGTTCGCGGTGCCGCACCTCCATGCGCCGGAAAAACACCCGCAGGGCCACCTGCACCAGCGGTTTCATCACAGTGTAGAAAAGCATGAGCGGGAATACGTAAGGCCTGCGAAGGTAGCCGTAAGCTCCGCATTCCGCCGCCGCCCCGCCGCGGCCCTACTGCGCCGAAAACCGGAAGGCCGCCGGCGTCAGTCCGGTCTTGCTTTTGAAGAGGCGCGTGAAGTACTGCGGGTACTCAAACCCCAGCTGGAAAGCTGCCTCGTTCACGGTAAGAGAGGTGGTGAGCAGCAGGCGTTTGGCCTTCTCGATGAGGGCGTGGTGCAGGTGCTGCTGGGTGCTCTGGCCGGTGAGGGTGCGCAGCATGTCGCCGAGATAGGCCGGCGACACGTGCAGGGTATCGGCGAAGTGCTGCACGGTGGGCAGCGGCCGTTCTCCCTCCCGCGCAAAATACTCCGTCACCAAGGCCTCGAAGCGGCTGAGCAGGTCGTGCTCGGGCGTGCGCCGCGTCAGGAACTGGCGGTGGTAAAAGCGGTTGGCGTAGCTCAGCAGCAGGTCGAGCTGCGAAATGAGCACGTCCTGGCTAAAAGCGTCGATGGGTTGCTCGTATTCGGCTTTGATGTTGCGAAGCAGGCCATCCAGCACCGCTTCTTCTTTGGCGGAAAGGTGCAGGGCCTCGTGCACCTCATAGGAGAAAAAGTTGTAGGTCAGAATTTTCCTGGCCAGTGGGTACTTCGCCAGCAAATCGGGGTGGAAGACCAGCATCCAGCCGCTGATTTCCGACAAATCCAGCGTTTCGTCGATGGCAAACACCTGGCCCGGCGCCTGAAACCCCAGCACGCCCTCGCCAAAATCGTAGGACTGCCGGCCGTAGTGAATGGTGCCTTTCAGCCCTTTTTTCAGCCAGATGCTGTAGAGCTGCGGCACCACCGGCGTGCGGCCTTTGGGCGGGGCCTGCCCGCGCGACTCGCTCAGGTCCAGGATGGTGAGCAGGGGGTGCGCCGGCGCCGGCTTCCCACAAAAGCGGGTGTAGTCCGTAACGGTGTGTAGCACCTGAAACTCTTTGGTGGGCTGTTTCATCGGGTGTCGGGAAGCTGGTTAAACTGTTTGGCTCAGACTGTTTGGCTCAGAAAAGCCAGAATTTCCGGGTACAGCACGGCGTGAAACTGCAGCCGGTCGAATCCGGCCGGGTCCTGTGAAGGCGGAAACCCCGGGCTGACCCTCGCCGCCGGAAACGGACTCAAAAAGGAAAAGTGGCCGGCGTTGGGCACCACGCGGTGCGTGAGTCGCCTAGCGTCGGGCACGCCGTTGCGCACAATCTCGCCGTGGAAGCGCGTGAGGTGTTCGTCTCTTTCGGCTTCCAACAGCAGCATGGGCACCCGCACGCCGCTCAGCGCGCCGGGCGCCATGAACCAGGGCGTGGCCGGGGCCAGCAGCACCAAGGCCCGCACCCGCGCACCGGCCGGTACCGGAATGGGCTGTTGCTGCCAATCGGGCGAGTCCCGCGGCGTGGCGGTGGGCCGGCCGCCGGCCAGCGCCAGCGCGGTGTAGCCGCCCAGCGAGTGGCCAATGAGGCTTACCCCATCTGGCCGGAGCGCCCCGGCCAGCCCCGAGTCCTCGCTCAGGGCATCGATGGCCAGCTGCAGGTGGCGCGGCCGGGCCACCAAGTTCTGCGGAGTGCCGGCCCAGGCGTCGTTGTCGCGGTTGTTGAACGGGTGTTCCGGCAGGCCCACCACCCAGCCGTGGCGGGCCAGGTAGTGGGCCAGGTTCCGATGCACCAGCCCCGAACTGCCGGTGCCGTGCGAGAGCAGCACCACCGGAAACGTGCCGGCCGCTACGGGGGCTTCGTGCGCCACGTCCAAGGTGTAATGGCCCAGGGTTTCGGCCTGGCCGGCGGTGCGGCTCGGGTACAGCACCACCACTGGGAACGTGAGCGCCAGCTCGGCGTCCGTCACCTCAAGCCTGCGGTAGCCAACGAAATAGTCCATGCTGCATTTTTTGCGGGATATCCGGCCAAGTTCGCCATTCTGCCGCGGCCTGCGCGCCTAGAAACCCTCCGGATACGCCGCGCCCGCTTGGCTGCCCACGGGCATGATGGCTTCCAACTCGGCCAACTCGGCCGGGCTGAGCGTGAGGGTGGCGGCCGCTACGTTGGCCTCCAGGTAGTTGCGGCGCTTGGTGCCCGGAATGGCCACCACGCCCTGCGCTAGCGCCCAGGCCAGCGCAAGTTGCGCGGCCGTCACGTCTTTGGCCTCGGCCAGCGCCCGCAGCTTCTCCACCAGGGCCAGGTTTTTGTAGAAATTCTCGCCTTGGTAGCGCGGGAAAAAGCGGCGCGAGTCGTTCGGCTCAAAGTCGTCGGGGGTTTTGATTTCGCCCGACAAAAAGCCCCGGCCCAGCGGCGAGTAGCCCACGAAGCCGATGCCCATGTCGCGGGTGGCTTGCAGCACCCCGCTTTCTTCCACGCCGCGGTCGAAGAGCGAATACTCGGTTTGCAGGGCCGTGATGGGGTGCACGGCGTGGGCCCGGTGCAGGATGTCGGCCGGTACCTCGCTCAAACCCAGGTAGCGCACTTTGCCTTCTTCCACCAGCCGGCTCATGGCGCCCACGGTTTCCTCGATGGGCGTGGCGGGGTCCTGGCGGTGCAGGTAGTAGAGGTCTACGTAGTCGGTGCCCAGGTTGCGCAGCGAGCGTTCGATGCTTTTGCGCACGTAGTCGGGCCGGCCGTTGTAGCCGCCGGTCCAGGTTTCGGCGTCGTCGACTTCAAAGCCAAACTTGGTGGCCAGAATCACGTCGGCGCGGCGGCCGGCAATGGCCCGGCCCACCAGCCGCTCGTTCAGGGCGGGGCCGTAGAGGTCGGCCGTATCGAGCAGGTTCACGCCCAGCTCCAGGGCCCGGTGAATGGTGGCTACGCTTTCCACTTCGTCGGCCGCGCCATACACGCTCATGCCGTTGATGCCGGCCGTCATGCCCATGCAGCCCAGCCCTTCGATGGGGACGTGCAGGCCCTGGCTGCCCAGTGCGACGGTTTTAATATTGCTCATTGCGAATGAATTAAGGTTAGGTGTTTGACCATGACAAAGGTCCGGCCCCGGCCTGCCCACCGTGTTATACAAACCCGCGCTTCTGCAACACAAATTGCCCCAACGCAAACGCGCCGCCCCGCCCGAAGGCGAAGCGGCGCGCAGCCGGCTTCGGAAGCCACAACCTTAACGCTTGCGTTTCGCGGCCTTTTCCTTGGCTTTGATTTTTTCTTCTTCGCGCTTCAGCTTGGCTTTTTCCTTTTTTTCTCTGGCCTCCTCCATCTTCTTGCGCTTGCCGGGGTGCAGGGCGTCGTAGGAGGTGATTTTGGCGATGCTGTCGGCCTCCATGATGGCCCGGCGCGAGGTGACGCGGCCGCTCAGCGACACGTGGTCGCCTTCGTTGATTTGGGTGGTGGTGCCGTCCTTGGCCGTCACCAGGCCCGTGGTGCTGATGGTGGTGCCGTTGAGGAGCTGCTTGTCGGCCGTGAGCGGGTTGGTCACGCCGAGCTCGGTCAGGATGACGCGGCCTTTCTGCATGGTCAGGCCGTCTTTCACGCCTTCGCCGTTGGCGGCCAGTTTGGCCCGGGCGGGCACTGCGCCACCCGGCCGGCGGGGCGGCAATTTGGTTTGGGCCTGGGCCACACCGCTGTTCAAAACCAACAGAACAAGAGCGGCCCAAATGAGTTGCGAGTATTTCATGGAAAAATTAAAAATGAAATAATTTAAACAGTAGGATGAATCTCTATTAGAGCGCAAGTTACACAATATTTGACATTCAAATTCATCTTGGCTTAATGTACGAGTGCAAAAAGGTTGAGGATTCACTTAGTGGAAAATAGCCAACTTTTGACCAAAATTTCCGTTCAAAACCCCACCTTTCAATTTTGGTGCCCGTTTGCTGCAGCTGGGCCCGAAGGCGGCTAAGGTTGAGCTGCGGCCGGGGCTGCCCACGCCCGGGCGCACCGCCCAGCCGGCCAGATAACCAAGCTGCCGCCGCAGCGAATAACTTGCTGCCGTTCCGGTCATTCGGCCATCCTCCCAAGGACTTTTCGCAATGGATTACAAAGACTATTACAAGACGCTGGGCCTCGACAAAACGGCTACGCCCGAACAAATCAAGAAGGCCTATCGCAAGCTGGCCCGCCAGCACCACCCCGACGTCAACCCCAACGACAAAACGGCGGAACAGAAGTTCAAGGAAATCAACGAGGCCAACGAAGTCCTCAGCGACCCCGACAAGCGCAAGAAATACGACCAGTTCGGAGCCGACTGGCAGCGCTACCAGCAGCAGCCCGGCGGCGGGGCTGGCCAGCCCGGCGGGGGCTTCGACTGGAGCCAGTACACCCAGGGCGGCGGCGGCGGCTTCGGCGGCAGCCAGGGCAGTCCCTTTGGCGAGGGCGAGGACTTCTCCGACTTCTTCAGCTCCCTGTTTGGCGGCATGGGCGGCGCCGGGGGCGGCCGCAGCACCCGCCCCGGCGCCGGCCAGGACTATCAGGCCGAGCTGGAGCTGAGCCTGGAAGAAGCCTACCGCGGCGGCCCGCGCACCATTACGGTGAACGGCAAAAACCTGCGCCTCACCATTCAGCCCGGCGTGGCCGACGGCCAGACCATCCGGCTGCGCGACCAGGGCGGCCCCGGCCGCAACGGCGGACCCAACGGCTCGCTGCTCATCACCTTCCGCATTCGGCCCGACGCCCGCTACGCCCGCACCGGCGACGACCTCACCCAGGACGTGCCCGTGAGCGTGTACAAGGCCCTGCTGGGCGGCGAGCAAACCGTGGACACGCTCAGCGGGCCCGTCAAAATCAAGCTCAAGCCCGAAACCCCCAACGGCACCCGCCTGCGCCTGCGCGGCAAAGGCTTTCCCGTGTACCGCAAGAACGGCCAGTTCGGCGACCTCTACCTGCGCCTGAACCTGACGCTGCCCCAGCACCTCACCGACCAGGAAAAAGACCTCATCAAGCAGCTGGCGGCCCTGCGGCCCGACGCCTAACCCCTTGTTGTTATGGAAACGCACCTCATCACCCTCACTTTCCAGGAGTGCAACGTTCGCTACGGCCTGGCGCCGGCCGAGCTGCACGAGTTCCTGCAGGCCGGCCTGCTGCGCGCCGCTCCCGCGCCCGAAACCGTCATCGTGGACGAGCCCGACGACCTGCCCCGCCTAGCCCGCCTCTACCACGAGCTCAGCCTGCCCCCCGAAGCACTGGATGTAATCCTGGCCATGCGCCAACGCCTCGTGCGCCTGCAGGCCCTGTTGGCCCACGAAACGGCCCGCGCCCGGCAGCTGGAAAACTTCCTGCGCGGCAGCGGGGCGGTGGAAGAGCTGTGAGTCGTTGAGATTCGCCTTCGTGCAGTTAGAATAAATATTGTTCTCACGAACTCCGTCTCAGCTGCGTTTTGTCAACAGTAGCTCGTAGACGAGTTACTTGGACTAGCTTTTGACTTTAGCAGTCGATTGGGCACCTGGTATTGGGCAACTCAGCAGTCTAGCCCAAAGAGCCGTTTAGTTCAGTCGCTTCATAATGCAGCGCAATAGCCCGGCCTTGTAAAGCCTTCTCCGCTTCTGGCAAAATTTCGCAGTTATCCCAGATGCCCGTTAGGAGCGTTTCGGCATAAGAATCGGGGAGCCCATTTGCTTGCATTAGCCGATGAGCCTTGCCGTTGTCATAGGTAAAGGCGTGAAAGGCGTAGCTAAACTGCCTATTGGTGTCATCGAGCAGCAGATACCAGACCCGCGGGGTGCCATCGTTGGCGGGCATCCCAATCACGCCCGCGTTGAGCCAGCATTTGCCGGCTTGCTCATCGGCAAAGGGCAGTCCGGCGTGGCCGGCCAGTATCACCTCGGCCCCGGTAATGGCAAAGCTGGTTTCTTTCACCGGCCAGGGTGTTGATGCGAATACGAAATCGGCGATGCCGGTGGCCGCACCGTGCAGCACGGCTACCGCCTTGGCCGCATACCGGAAAGACAATTGGAGCGGCAGGGTGTTCAGCCAAGCGACCGAGTCCGCCGATAGGTTCCGCACCGCGTAGGGAAACCAGGCGCGCGACAACAGGTCGCACCGGCTGCCCTCGGCGAAGTTGCAGCCGCAGTCGTCTTCGCCCCGGATGATGTTCTGCTCCACATTGCCCTGAATGGCGTGCACCCCCCAGTCTTTCACAAACTGCACTGCTGCTTCGGGTTGGGCGCAGTAGCCCACGATGTCGCCGGTGCAGATGACGTTGCCCGCCGGAATCTGCAGCTGGTCGGCAATGTCTTTGAGCGCCTCCAGCGCCTGTAGGTTGGAGTAAGGCCCGCCGAAAACGAGCAGCCGGCCGCTGCGCGTGCCGAGGTCTGTGGTAAGTGGGCTATCCATGATGTGGCTTTTTGGGGAGAAGAGCACAGAGCCCGAATACGCCGAAACAGAAAGCGGACGTAATCAGGTTCGTGCTGAGCAGCGCCCCGTATTTGCCGTCGCCCAGGTGCAAGGTATCGGGCAGCGGAAACAGCGTCAGCAAACCGCCTAGCACAAGGCCGCCAATGACCGATAGGTGAAAAGCCAGGCGCGGGACGGGCACATTCCAGAACAAAAACACGGGGGCCAGGCCCAGCACCAGCGTACCGCTGATGGTGGTGGCCGACAGAATGGCGGGGTTGAAAAACACCGGGATGGTGCCTAGCACTGTCAAAATCACCATGGCCCACCGTCCTCGCGATACGCTGGGCACGGCCGCTTTGCTCAGGTCGATGCTGATTAGTTTGGAGAAGGAGGCCATGGCCGAATCCAGGGTCGACGAGGCTGAGGTAACCATGATGAGGTTCATCAGCAGCAGCATCGGCACCCCGAAGTACCGCGCCACGGCCACCGGGGCCTCACCGGTCAGGCCGTTGAGCTTGGCGAAGATGCCCACGAAGCTAAAAAAGATGATGCAGCCCGAGCCGATGGCCCCCGCCCAGAGGTAGGACCGCAGCGTGGTGCGCGTGTCGGAGATAAACCCCCGGTCGGTGAGCACCGGGTCGTGGAACGGGTAGCTGAAGCACTGCACCAGGGCCACCAGCAGCAAATCGACTCCCTGCCCCAAGGTCCATTCTCCACTGCTCAGAAAGGGCTGCAGGCTGCCCCCGTACTGCGGCAGGATAAACCCCAGAATGACCGTGAGCAGCACCACGAAGAGCGAGAGCTGAATCACGTCGGTCATAATCGAGCTGCTCATGCCGCCTTTGAGCGTGTAGGCCAGCGTGAGCAGAGTAAACACCACAATGGCCACGTAGTAAGCAGACGTGCCCTGGGCACCAAAATAAGAGCCGATGACGATGGTGTTGGACCAGATTTCGTTGTACAGCCGAATGATAATCAGGAAGGTGAAGACGACCACCGCCCCCGCGCCATACTTCGATTCCAGAAAATGGTGGATGCTGCGGTAGCCCCCTTTGCTGCGCATGGACACAATGACAAAACCGGCCACCAAAAACGACAGGTAGTACCCCGCGTAGGCCACGCCCCCCACCAGCCCGAAGCTTTGGCCCAGGTTGGCGGCATTGGTAATCGACTTGGCAAACAGCCAGGAGATGACCAGACTACTCGTCAGGAAAACAGTGTTGGGGGTGCGCTCTTTGCGGGCGCCCCGGAAAAATTCGGGCGCGGTGCGCGACAGCGGCGACACCAAAAACAGCGTGATGCTGGAGGCCAGGACCAAGGCCCATTGCCACAGGGTTGTGCTCATACGGGGGGAATCAGCGAGCCCACCACACGGGGACGTTGATGCTGTTGTTCTGGGTGTTGGCGGCCGCTATTTTGTACTGCGTCGCGTTCAGCGCACTCTCTGTGCCGGGGTAGGGCATGCGCACGGGAATCAGCCCATTATTGAGGCTGGCTGAAACCGTTTTCAGGCGGGGAAATCCCGTGCGGCGGTACTCGTTCCACCCTTCGTAGCCGTTGTTGAGGTTATGCAGCCATTTCTGCGTCAGTATCTGCTCGATGGGGTTCTGGCCGTTCTGCCCGTACGCCACCTTGGTGCTGGTGAGGTAAGTGGCGGGCAGCGCCGTGCCCCAGTAGGCAAACGACTGAGTAATGCCCTGCTCATACAAGGTCCGCGCCGATGCGGACACCAGCCCGCGTTGGGCAGCTTCGGCCAGCCAGAAGCTGGTTTCGGCCGCAGTCATGTAGCTGGCCGATAAACGGTCCGAGTTTTCCCGGAAGATGGTTCCTGTGAACGAGTAATCGGCCAACGAGATGGAGAGTTTTGAGGCATCGGGTCCGTTCAACAAGCCTTTGTAGGCACCCGGATTGGCCGCCGTGGGCCGAAAGTACGTTGCCACCCGGGCGTCGCCCAGCCCCGCGAGCAGTTCTTCGCTGGTTTTGGACATGATGAACAGGTTATAATCACCGATGCGGGCCGTCGCCATGCGGAAGTTATTGGGCTGCGTCAGCGAGAATCGGAATGCGGCATTGTCCGCATTCGTCTTGATGTAGTTGCCGTCGGCCACGACTTTTTGCAGGGCTGCTTGCACGTTAACCTTACCTGATATGCGCATCAGGTATTTAATTTTCAGCGAGTTGGCAAACAGCACCCATTTGCTGCGGTTGCCACTGTAGAGCAGGTCGCCGTCGAGCGCCGTCGCCCCGTTGTAGTTGTTGATGGAGGCAATGCCCTTATCAAGGTTGTCGAGGATGCCGCCAGGGGCCGTGTAGATGGATTCCTGGCTGTCGTAAGCCGGCGTAATCACTCCGGTTTGGCCCTGCAGCGCCTGGCTGTAGGGCACGTCGCCATACAGGTCCGTCAGTTGGGCGGCGAGGTAGGCTTTCAGAATCAGGGCCGGCCCTTCGTACACCCCGAAAGCCGCATTGGCGCGCGCTTTTTGCAGCAGAATCTCGTTGTCGCGCAGGTTGCTGTACAGAAACGGCCAGGGATTGCCGCCGTACTGCGGCTCGCTCAGGCTGTGCCGGTCGAAGAGGTTGAAGTCGATGGCCGTGAAGTACTGCCCCAGCAGGTTGCCCGCCACGAAGGCTTCGTACGACATCTGCTCGCCGTAGTCGAAGATGACTTTGCGCAGCAGCAGCGACGGTTGCACATCGACCGGCGCGTTGGGGTTCGTGTTGATTTCCTCGAATCTATCCGTGCAGGCGGGCAAAACGCCCGCCAGTGCGGTCAGCAGCAGGACGCTGTATATTTTCCGTTTCATGTTCGGGTGGTGGGGCTTAGAAGTTCGCGCTGAGCTTCAGGCCCACGTTGCGGGTGGTGGGGTAGGTCATGTCCTCGACGCCCGTCTGCAGTTGATTTTGCTGGAAGGAGGTCTGCTCGGGGTCGAAGTGCGGGATGTGCGACAAGGCCAGCAGGTTCCGGCCGATTAAGGCAACGGTCAGCCGCTGCGTGTGCAGCTTGTTGGTCAACCATGCCGTCTGCGGCACCGTGAAGCCGATGGTGAACTCCCGCAGCTTGACGTAGGAGGCATCGTAGGTGCTGTTCTCCTCGTTGTTGCGGTCGTAGTACATCCGGTAGTAGGTTTCGGCCGGAATGGCCTTCGTATTTGGCTGGTAAATCGGGTTTTCGGGGGTGCCCACATTCACCACGCCTTTGGCCACAATGCCGGCATCGGGCCGGTCAGCCGTTTCAATCAGCTGACCCGCCACGCCGGCCAGCGCCAGCGTCCGCGACACCAGAATGCCGCCCTGTCGCCAGTCGAGCAGAAAGCCGACATTGAAATTCCCGACGCTGAATTGGTTCGACAGCCCTACCATGAAATCGGGGTTGTAGTTGCCCAGTTTCTTGAGCGTGTTGTCGGCAATGTACTGCCCGTTGCTGCCCACAATGAAGTCGCCCTGCGGGCTGCGCAAGTAGCCCGTGCCCCACATGTCGCCCATGCGGTCGCCTTGCCGCACCTGGTACCACACCGTCTGGTTCACGTTGTCGTAGATGCGGTTGTAGCCCAGCGTCAGGGTCCCGGCTTCCGGGGGCAGCGACACCACGGTGGTCCGATTCCGGCTGAAGTTCAGGTTCACATTCCAGCGGAAGCGGCTTGTCTGAATGGGCGTGGCGTTCACCACCGCCTCGATGCCCCGCGAGCGCACCTCGCCCCCGTTGATGACCCGCTCGCTGTAGCCCGTGGGGATGGCAATAGGCAGCGACAGAATCTGGTTGCTGGTGCGGGAATCGTAATAGGTCAGGTCGAAACCCAGCCGGTCGTTGAGGAAGCGGACATCAGCCCCAAATTCCAGCGAGGTAATCGACTCCGGTTTCAGGTTGGTGTTGGCAATGGTGCTCTGGGCGCTGAACGCCGGCTGCGAAAAAACCGGGTTCCGGGCATTGTACACCCCCGCGGTCTGGTAGGGGCCGGTGTCGTTGCCGACGTTGGCGATGCTGGCCCGCACTTTGGCAAAGGACACGACCATGGGCAGCCGGAACTGGTTCGACAGCACCCAGCTGGCCGAGGCCGACGGGTAGAAAAAGGCCGTATTGGCCGTCGACGTGGGCGTAGCCAGGGCGCTCGACCAGTCGTTGCGCCCGGTGATGTCGACAAACAACACGTCCTTATAACCCAGCTTGGCCAGGGCGTACAGGCTGTTGATGCGCTTGCGGCCGCTTTGCTGGTAGACCTCTACCGGCGAGGCGGCGTTGTTGAGCTTGAACACGCCCGGCTGCGCCAGCGTCAGGGCCTGGTATTGGTTGAACGAAGTCGATTGGTCCATGCGGTTGCCGCCCGCCGACACGTCGAGCGACAGCGGCCCCAGGCTGCGAGTGTAGTTCAGCAGGAAGTCGGTGTTGATTTCCCGGAAAAACACGCCGTTCTCGGCGTAAGCGCCGCTCTTGAAGCGGTTGCTGCTGAAGGCCCGCCGAAACTGGCGGTTCTCATTGGAGTAGTCCATGCTGCTCCGCACCATCAACGTCAGGTTGTTGGCCAGCTCGGCCGTGAGGGCCAGGTTGCCGATGAGCCGGTCGCGGTCAAACGAATTCCGGTTTTCGTAGAGCGTAAAATAGGGGTTGTCGAAGTAGGTGTAGTTGTAGGAAAATTGCTGAATGCCTTCCAGCCCCGGCTGCCAGTACTGCTTCATGGGGTTGATGTCGGTTTGGCGGCCCAGCCAGGCACTCAAGGCGTAGTTGGTGTTTTCCGACCCGTACTTGGTGGCGGGGCGGTTTTTGCTGCCGCTGTTGATGTAGTTAATCGAGGAGCTGATTTTCAGGCGCCGGGCCGGGTCAAACTGCAGGCGGGCGGCCAGCGTTTTGCGCTTGAGGTCCACCCCCGGAATAATCGACTGGCTGTTGAGGTCGGTGTAAGAGAGGCGGTAGCTGCCTTTGTTGTAGTCGCCCGCAACCGCCAGGTTGTTGATGGCCGTATGCCCTGTCTGGTAAAAATCCTTCAGGTTGTTGGGGTGCGACACAAACGGCGTCGGGGTGATGGGCAGGCCGCTATAGAGCTTGGTATCGGCGCCGCGCACCACCTGGCCGTTGGGCAGGGTCACGGGACTGTCGTACTGCGGCGTCAGCACGCCCGCGTCCAGCTTCGGGCCGTAGCTGTACGAAATATTGTCGTTGACGCCCCCGCCCAGGCCGTCGACGTACTTAAACGCCCCGCTGTTCCCTTGCCCGTAGCTGTTCTGAAATCGAGGCAGCTGAAACGGCTGCTCGGCGTAGAAGGTGCTGTTGAAGCTCACCCCAATGCCTTTGCCCGCCGACGCTCCGTCTTTGGTCGTAATCAGGACGACCCCATTCGAGGCCCGCGTGCCGTAGAGCGCCGCCGCGCTGGGTCCCTTCAGCACCGTCACCGACGCCACGTCGTCGGGATTGATTTCGCCCGCCCCATTGCCGAAATCAATCTCCTGAAACCCGTTGGCATCGTCGTCGACCCGGTTGACCACCGTGGCGTTGTTTATGATAATGCCGTCGACCACAAACAGGGGATTGTTGTTGGTAAAGGACGATTCGCCTCGGATGGTAATCCGCGACGACGCCCCCACCCCGGTTGAGCCAGCCGTGACCATGACGCCCGCTACTTTACCCGAGAGGTTGTCGAGAAAATTAGAAGCCTTTACCTCGCTCACCTGTCGGGCATCTACTTTCTGCACCGCGTAGCCCAGGCTTTGGGCGTTGCGCTCCAGCCCCAGGGCCGTCACGACGACCTCATTCAGGGCAAGGCCCGCCACCAGTTTAACCGTCAGGTTGGTCTGCCCCGTGAACGGGACTTCCTGCGATTTGTAGCCCAGGTACGTAACAACAAGTAGGTCGGCTGGCTGGAGATTGGTCAGCGTGAACGTTCCCGCAGCGTTTGTGAGCGTACCGGCCTGCGTGCGTTTTACCTGCACGCTGGCTCCTGGTATCGGTTGGGAAAATTCAGCGTCTAGTACCTGCCCGGTGAGTTTCTGGGCAAACGCAGCTACAGACAACGAGGAAAATAGGGCAATGAGTAATAATGGTCGCATCTAAGGATTTAGTCGAGGGAGGACATTTGGGCAATCTACGGACAAAGAGGGGGGTAGTGGATTCATGAGATGCTCAAGGGGCTTGGTCCCAGCGAGTGACAATGTTTTCTCGGGGTTTGAATTCCGCACTGACCTTTGGAACAAATACTCCACGGCAACGCCCGCGCGGCGGCGATACCAAGCGCCATTCAATACAATCAAGAGAGCCTGCTATAGCCCAATGGCAGTGGGCGCCTACGCGAGGGATAGGTGTCCGGGCGTTGCCGAAAGATGTGGCTCGGCCTCCAACACCGGGGAGACGGTGGCGCGCCGTCGCCGGAAAGACAGTGCCCCTGGCCACGGGTGCACCCAGGCAAGAGCACATACACGGGATGTTTTTACTGCCGTAGTAGAAGCTACGCTACGGCCAGCGCCAGCAGCAGCCCGGCCAGCGTGGCGCCCAGCTTGGGCCAGTTGAGCCGGTGCTCCGGGCTGGTTTCAAACAGAATGGTGGTGGACACGTGCAGGAAATTGCCAGCCACCAGACCCAGCAGCGACGCATACAGCCCACTGCTCAGCAGCTTGCTCAGCACCACGTAGTTGCTGAACACGATGCCCACGGGCGAGGCCAGCGCAAACACCAGCAGCCCCGGCCACACCCGCCGGAAGCTGCCCAGCCGCAGCCGCAACAGGGTGGCCAGCGCGAACGCGGCCGGCACGTGATGCAGGGCCACGCCCACTACAATGGCGTAAAAGTTCTGGCTTATCTGGCCCACCTCGGGCGTTTTGACTAGGATGCTGCCTTCCAGAAACGAATGCACCACCAGCGCCGCCAGCAGTAAAAACGGCACCCGGCTCACGCCCGTGTGCGCCCCGTGGGCTGGCTCGTGGTGCACGTGCCCGTGCTCCACGCCCTGCGACAGCACTTCCAGCAGCAACTGCCCGAAAAAGCCCGCCAGCACCCAGTAGCCCACGCGGGCGGGCTGCTCGGGCAGCAGCTGCAACGCCTCCGGCAAAATGTGCGTGACCGTGAGCGTAAACAGGTAAGCCCCGCTAAAGGCCAGCAGCGGCTTCAGCCACCGGCTGCCCTGCGTCACCGGCACCCAGGCCGCCGCTGCGCCCGCGCCCAGCACCGTCAGCAGCAACAAAAAAATAGCAAACCCCATGATAGTCAATGAGGAATGAAGAATGAAGAATGAGGAATGCAGAACCAGACAGCGCCGGTTTTGCATTCCTCATTCCTCATTCTTCACTCAAAAACAGGAGCATCCCCACCAGCGGCGAGGCTGCCACCCAAATACGTAGCCGGGCGGTGCGCCGCGGCTTAGCGCTGAATCTCGTGCCCGTTGGCGGCGGTGTCGGCCTGGCTCGATTTGCCGGCGTCGTTCATTTTGCCGCGCTTGCGCAGGCCCTCCTCGGCGTTGGCCGAAATGGTCGATTCCACCTTGGGCTGCGGGCGCACGTCGAGGTCGGCCGCCGAGTTGACGGGTTCCGTGATGGCCGCGCCTTTGGCCTGGTTGGGAGCGTAGGCCGTGTTCTGGTCGAAGTTGTCGCTAGAGCGGGTGCCCGGCGCAACCAAGTCGACGGATACTTTGTCGTCGGGACGCCAGTCGGAGGGCTCGCTGCTGCAGGAGGTCAGAGCCAGGGAAGCGGCGGCCACGGCCAGCAGCAAGGTGGGGGTCAGTTTCATCGGGGTAAAATTAGCAGGGGGTTGATTTCGAAAACAAACGAACCGGGCACTGTCCCGTCCGCATACTGCCGCCGGAATTAAACGGTTGTGGCGCCGGCTTCGGCGGGCAGCAGGTTTTTGCGGCGCAGCAGGGCCTCAAACAACTTCAGGTCGTTGGGCGAGTTGAAGATGCGCTGGGGCAAATGTAAAAACACCGGCACGTCGAAAGTGCGCGCCAGCCACAGGCGCCAGGCGGCCAGGCCTTCGGGCGGCGTGCCGGGCTTCAGGTAGAGCAGGTAGGCGTCGGCGTCGCGGCGGGCGCGGTCTATCATGTCCCAGTTCAGCTGCATGGCTTTGCCTTCCTTTTCGGGGCCCACGCGCAGCAGCAGCTGCTTGTTGTCCATCTCAAATGCCATGCGCTCAAACAGGGGCTTGCTTTGCTCCATCTGCGTAATGCCCGTCACCTGCGCCGAGCGGAACAGTACGAACAAAATGGTGAGCACGACGGCCAGGGCAATCCACCACCACGAAGGCAGGAAAATGGCCGGCAGCAGGCCCAGCACAAACGGAATGAGGGCGTACACCCAGTCTTTTTTCCACACTTCGCCCATCACCATCTTGGTGTAGGCGTCGGTGGTGAGCTGCGATTTCTTGGTGCGAATGGCCAGCGGCGATGCCTGCTGGGCTTGGCGGAAGCCGCCGCCTCCGCCCCGTTGGTTGGGTTGGTTCATGGTATAGTAATGCTAGCGCCGGAACGTCATGCAGAGCGCAGCGAAGCATCTCGCGTGCAGTGTGCAGTAGTAATTCAATCGATTAAGTCACTGCTCCGAGCGAGATGCTTCGCTGCACTCTGCATGACGTTCTATTTCAATATGCTTTCAAGCTCAAATCGAGGCTCTTAACTGAATGGGTGAGGGCCCCGACGGAGATATAGTCGACGCCCGTCTGGGCTACTTCGGCAATGGTTTGCTCGGTGATGCCGCCGCTGGCCTCGGTGGGGTAGCGCCCGGCCACCAGGGCCACGGCTTCGCGCAGCAGCTCGGGGCGCATGTTGTCGAGCATGATGCGGGTGATGCCGCCAGCGTCCAAAGCCTGCTGCACCTCGTCCAGCGAGCGGGTTTCGATTTCGATGGGCAACTGCCGACCCGTTTGCTCCAGGTAGGCGTGCGTGGCGGCAATGGCCTGGGCAATGCCGCCGGCGTAGTCGACGTGGTTGTCCTTCAGAATAATCATGTCGAACAGCCCGTAGCGGTGGTTCACGCCGCCGCCGATGAGCACGGCCCACTTCTCGCACAGCCGGAAATTGGGCGTGGTTTTGCGGGTGTCGAGCAGCTTGGCATTGGTGCCGGCAATCAGGTTGTTCAGGTGGGCCGTGTAGGTGGCAATGCCGCTCATGCGTTGCATGCAGTTGAGCACCAGCCGCTCGGCGGTGAGGATGCTGCGCGCCGGGCCTTCCACCGTGAAGGCGATGTCGCCGTGCTTCACGCGGGCACCGTCGGCCAGCAGGGGCGTCATGGTGAGCGTGGGGTCGACTTCGGCAAAAATCAGCGGAGCCAGCGCCATGCCGGCCAGCAGGCCTTCGCCTTTCACCAGCAGGTGGGCGCGGTTGCGCGCCTCGGCCGGAATGGACGCCAGGGCGGAATGGTCGCCGTCGCCCACGTCCTCGGCCAGGGCCGTGCGGATGAAAGTGGTCAGGGCCTCGGGCGTGAGGTAGGAAGCGGGTGGGGTTTGCACAGTGCAAAGGTACGGCCCTTGCGGCGGTGGCGAAAGCCAAACAAAAAGCCCCGACCTAATCAGGTCGGGGCTTCGGGCTTATTCTTTGGTAAAGTCCAGCGTGTCAATCAGCGGGGCCCCGCGCGAGGGCTTCAGCTTCACAAACAAGCGGTAGGTGCCGGTCTTGCCCGTATAGCGCCCGATGGCATACTGAATGCCTTCGCCGCTCTGGCCCTGGTGGATAAACTCAAACGTGCTGGGCGCGTTCTTGGCGAAGATGTCCTTCATCACAATCTCGGCCTGCGTGGAGTTATAGCTCTGCTTGTCGCCGTCGAAGCCAATCTCCACGGTGGGAGCAAAATACTGCGACAGCTCGCGGGAGGAACCATTGCGCAAGGCGGCGCGCACGGCCCCGAGGTTATCAGACTGCGCGTGGGCCGCGCCCAAGCCCAGCAGGAATAGCCAGCTTAAAAATAGCGTTCTAAACAAATAGCGTTTCATTATCGGGGTAATAAGTGCGTCATACGCGGCGGATTTGAAGCCAAAATGGTGCCAGGATAGAAAACAGACCTGTTATTCAGCCCGTAAAGTTTGCGAGTAAACTTAACAGAAAGAAAAACAAGGCCAAGCGGCCGCGAAGATAGATAATTCCAACCCATGGGCGGACCGGCCGTATCTTCGCGCCATGAATAAGCAGGTTTTGTTGGTGATTTTGGATGGGTGGGGCATTGCCCCGAATGCGGCCGTTTCGGCGGTGGATGCGGCTAATACGCCGTTCTATCATGCGCTGTTGCAGCGTTATCCGCACAGCACCTTGCAGGCTTCGGGCGAAGCCGTGGGCCTGCCCGAGGGCCAGATGGGCAACTCCGAGGTGGGCCACATGAACATCGGGGCCGGCCGCGTGGTCGACCAGGAACTGGTGCGCATCGGCAAGAGCATTCGGGAGCGCAAGCTGGGCCAGATGCCCGCGCTGGTGAAAGCCTTTGAATACGCCACGGCCAACGACAAGCCGCTGCACCTCATCGGCTTGCTGAGCGACGGCGGCGTGCACTCGCACATCGACCACGTGAAGGCCCTCTGCACCATTGCCCACGAGGCCGGTGTGCGCCGCGTGTTCGTGCACGCCTTCACCGACGGGCGCGACACCGACCCCAAGAGCGGCGTGCGCTTCATCAACGACCTGGAGCAGCACAACGAGCGCAACGGCGCCAAAATCGCCTCGGTGGTGGGCCGCTACTACGCCATGGACCGCGACCGCCGCTGGGAGCGGGTGAAAGTGGCCTACGACCTGCTGGTGAACGGCGTGGGCACGCCCTCGCAAAACCTGATTCAGAGCGTGCAGGAGCAGTACAAGGACGGCGTGACCGATGAGTTTCTGAAACCCATTGTGAAAACCGGCGCCGACGGCCAGCCGCTGGCCACCATTCAGGACGGCGACGTGGTGCTGTGCTTCAACTTTCGCACCGACCGCGGCCGTGAAATCACGGAAGTGCTGACCCAGCAGGACATGAATGCATTTCAGATGCATCGCCTCAACCTGCACTACCTCACCCTAACCAACTACGACGACACGTTTGTGGGCGTGACGCCCATTTTTGAGAAGGACAACCTGAATAATACACTCGGCGAGGTGCTGGCCGACCACGGCAAAACCCAGATTCGCATTGCTGAAACCGAGAAGTACCCGCACGTGACATTCTTCTTCTCGGGCGGCCGCGAAAACGAGTTTGTGGGTGAAAAGCGCATCCTGCGGCCCTCGCCCAAAGTGGCGACCTATGACCTCCAGCCCGAAATGAGCGCCGCCGACCTGCGCGACGCCCTGATACCCGAGCTGCAGGCCAAGTCGGCTGATTTTGTGGTGCTCAACTTCGCCAACCCCGACATGGTGGGCCACACCGGCGTGTTCGAGGCCGTGGTGAAAGCCGTGGAAACCACCGACCAGTGCGCCCAGGCCGTGGTGGAAACCGCCCTGGCCAACGGCTACGCCAGCATCATCATTGCCGACCACGGCAATGCCGAGTTCATGCGCAATGCCGACGGCTCGCCCAACACCGCGCACACCACCAACCTGGTGCCCTGCATCCTGGTCGACAACGACTACCGCGGCACGTTGGCCGACGGCAAGCTTGGCGACCTGGCCCCCACCATCCTGGAGCTGATGGGGGTGCCCAAGCCGCTGGAAATGACGGGCCAGAGCATCCTCCGTCCCGCCACGCCGAATGCGTAAGGACGGGAGAAAAGGGCTTGGGGCGGTGCTGCTGGCCGGTGTGGGCCTGCTCGCCACGGCCTGCGGCGACGCCAGCCCGGCGGCGCCGGCTCCCCGGCGGCCGCTGTACTTCGATGTGAAAGGCCTGCTGACCCGTCAGGTAGAGCAGCTGGACCGCCGCCATGCCGCCGTGACCAAGCGCGTGAGCCTGCGCGGCGGCGCCCTCGAAACCGTGCGCGTGCCCGCCGTGAAGTGGAACGACGAACTCCAGATTCTATTCCAGGCCGACATCAACAAAGCCGCCCTGCGCGGCGCTTACGCCGTGGATTCGGTGGTACTGCCCACGGGCGCGGTGCGCCGCACCTATACCCGCCGCCCCGGCCAGCCCAACGCGCCGGTGGCGCAGCTATCGGTGGTGCAGCAGGGCGCAGTGCCCCAGGAAGTAGCTGCCACCATCGAGCAGGACAACCCGCTTTTTTCGGCGCAAAAGCAGTTGCGGTTCCAACTGCAAAACGGGCAGCTCAGCCACTACGAAGTGCAGGGAACCCAGAAGCTGGTGCTGTTCGATACGCTGCGCTACTCCGCGGCCGGGCAGGTAGAGTAGGGGCCTTGCGGGCACACGGGTTTACCGGTGCTCATAGGCACCTATAGTGGGCTGGGCGGTGTTGCGCGGCAGGTTGAGCAGGTCGCGGGCCGGTAAGTTGCCGCCCACGGGCGTGCGCCGGGGAGTAGCGGCCTTGGAAGCGGCTTGCAGGGAGTAGTCGGGCCGGCTGGAGGTGAGCGTGGTGCGCACAAACAGCGGGTCCTCGTTGATGATGTTTCTGCGAGTGGGAAGCGCCAGGCCGGGCTTGTCAGCCGCGTCGGTTTCAGCCTTGTAATCCTGGGTGCGCAGCAGGGAGTTGCTGATGTTGAGCAGGCTGTAAGCGCTGCTGTTTTTCAGCAATAGCTCGTCCTCATAGGAGCCCCACACAATGGAATTGCGAATGGTGACGCTGGTGGGGCCGGTCTTGGTATCGTCGCTGGCCAGCTCATTGGTGAAGGCCAGCGAGGCCGTTTCGCGACGGAAGGAAGGCGTGTAGTTGGCGAAGGTGCAGAAGTTGAAATCGTACACGCCGCCGCCCACGCCCAGCACCGCGTACTCGCCGCAGTTGGTGAACAGGCAGTTGGTGGCCGTCACGTCGCCGGAATAGCTGATGATGCCGCCGCCCGTGCTGGCATTAGCGTTGGCAAACGAAACATTGGCCCCGGAAATGTTGCGGATGACCGTATTGTCCAGCACCAAGTTGGGGTGCCGCGGGGCGGTGTTATCCGGATTGTAAAGCAGTGCCCCAAACGTGGCGTTCTTGATTTCGGCGTAGCGAATGCGGTTGCCGATGCTGTTGGGGGTGAAAATGATGCCGCCCCATTGCCCCGGCGCATCGGCGTATTGCGGCTCCAGCCGGTCGCCGGTAAAGCGCACGATGTTGGGGTTGTTGGCCTTTACCGAGTCGTTGCTAGTGCCCGTGGGCGGCACAAAGTCCTGGCCCACCAGCAGGCGGCCATCCACCTGCAAATAGGCGCCGGCGTGGGAATAAATGCGGGCGCCCTTCGGAATGGTGAGCGTGATGCCCTGCAGCACAGCCACGCCCACCGGATAGGCCTGCCCGCCGCCTGGCGGCACATAATTGGCGTTGATGATGACGTGCGGCTTATCGGTAGGCCACGTGGTGTCTACCCGAATCAGGTCGGCGCGGTGGAAATAGGCGTTTTGCCCATAGGCCACCAGCTTCACTTTCTGCTCGTTGCCGTTGGTGCGGAAGCGTACTTCGTCTTCCACCAGAAACTTTTTGGCCACGGTGGCTTGCCCGTTGTCGCCTAAGGTGGCGCGTACCAGCACCAGCAGGCTGTCGTTGCCCCGCACGGTGATGTTGTTCACCACCGGGCCCGCGTCGCCGTTGATAATCAGCGAGTAGGTGTTGCCCGCCAGGCCGGCCAGGCTCACATCGGTTTTCACCGCGCCGCCGTTGCGGTTGTACACCCACACGCGCTTGGTCACGGTTTTGATGGTGGTGAACACCGTGTCGAACAGCACCGTGTCGGCCCCCATTTCCAGGCTGCCCGAGGTCTGAATCAGGTCCTCCTTGGGCTCGCAGCCGGGCAGGAAGGTGAGCAGGCAACTCAGGATGAGAAACAGCGGGAAGAGGTAGCGCATAGAGGATAACAGGCTCGCGGGCCGGGGCGCCGAACAAACGATGAAACCAGAAA
Source organism: Hymenobacter sp. 5317J-9 (assembly GCF_022921075.1). NCBI lineage: Bacteria > Pseudomonadati > Bacteroidota > Cytophagia > Cytophagales > Hymenobacteraceae > Hymenobacter > Hymenobacter sp. 5317J-9. The sequence goes on along the minus strand of NZ_CP095050.1, from coordinate 5,206,496 downwards.
AAATTGCAAAAGCGCCGGCAAGTGCCGGCGCTTTTATCTGGGGTGGACCTTCTTACTTGGTCACGCCTTCCTGCAGGCGCTCGGCGCTTTCGGCCAGGCGCAGCTGCTCCACGAAGTCGTCCACGTTGCCTTCCATCACGCTGGCCAGGTTGTAGACGGTGTAGCCGATGCGGTGGTCGGTCACGCGGCCCTGCGGGTAGTTGTAGGTGCGGATTTTGTCGCTGCGGTCGCCGCCGCCAATCATGCTTTTGCGCACGGCGCCGTCGGCTTCGTTTTTCTTGGCCAGCTCCATCTCGTACACGCGGGAGCGCAGCACGGCCAGAGCTTTGTCGAAGTTTTTGAGCTGCGACTTCTGGTCCTGGCACTGGGCCACGAGGCCGGTGGGCAAGTGGGTGAGGCGCACGGCCGAGTAGGTGGTGTTTACCGACTGGCCGCCGGGGCCGCTGGAGCAGAAGTAGTCCTTGCGGATGTCGCTCATGTTGAGCTCGATGTCGAATTCCTCGGCTTCCGGAATCACCACCACCGAAGCCACGCTGGTGTGGATGCGGCCTTGGGTTTCGGTGGCCGGCACGCGCTGCACGCGGTGCACGCCGCTCTCAAACTTGAGCTTGCCGTACACGTCCTCGCCGCGCACGCCCACGATGATTTCCTTGTAGCCGCCGGCCGTGCCTTCCATGGCGTCAATTAGCTCCATTTTCCAGCCCTGCTTTTCGGCGAAGCGCATGTACATGCGCTGCAGGTCGCCGGCAAAAATGGCGGCCTCGTCGCCACCCGCGCCGGCCCGGATTTCCATGATGACGTCCTTGGAGTCGTTGGGGTCTTTGGGCAGCAGCAGGTCCTTGATGACTTCTTCGAGGCGCTCCTGCTCGGGCTGCAGCTCGTCGAGTTCGGCCTTGGCCATCTCGCGGAAGTCCTGGTCCTTCTCGGTGGCGATGACTTCGCGGGCGTTTTCGATGTTGCTGAGCACCTGCTGGTAATTGCGGTATTCGGCCACAATCTTGCCCAGTTCCTTGTATTCCTTGTTCAGGGCCTTATAGCGCTTCAGGTCCGACATCACGTCGGGCTGCATCAATTCCTCGTTGACGTTTTCGTATCGTTGATTGATGGCTTCTAATTTATCCAGCATCGGGCGTTCGGTATTTAGTCAGTAGTTTGCAAAGATACTGAATCTAAACACCGCTATGTAGGCCGGACGTTCATTCAGCATCATAACCCAACCGCCGCCCGTCGGCCTGAGTGTATGCACGTGTTGAAATTCGGAGGCACGTCGGTGGCCTCCGCCGAGAATATCCGCAAGTCGCTGGCCATCGTGGCCAAAGCGGCCGAACAAGGTCCGGTGGTGATGGTGGTGTCGGCCCTGGGCGGCACGACTGATGGCGTGATTGGGGCCGGGCGGGCCGCCGAACAAGCCAACGAGGACTTTCGCGAGGCCCTGCAGCAGCTAGAGGAGCGGCACGTAACTGCGGCCCACGACCTGCTGGGGGCCGATGCCCAGCACTCCGCCATTGCCCACATCCAGGCCCAGTTCGATGAGCTGAAGCAGCTGTGCGACGGCATTTTCGCCCTCGGCGAACTGTCGAACCGCACCCTCGACCGGCTCATGAGCTACGGCGAGCTGCTGTCGTCGCAGCTCATCGCCACTGCCGCCCAGGCGTACGGCCTCGACGTGGTGTGGGCCGACGCCCGGCAGCTGATTCGGACCAATTCGCGCTTCGGCATGGCCGAGGTGGACATGGGCACGACCGAAAAGCAGGTGGCCGAATTTCGCGGTAATCATTCGGCCAACGTGTGGGTCGTGCCCGGCTTCATCGCCGCCGACGCCCACGGCGCCGCCACCACGCTCGGCCGCGGCGGCTCCGACTACACCGCCGCCCTGCTGGCCGCGGCCCTCGACGCCGAAAAGCTGGAAATCTGGACCGACGTGAGCGGCATGATGACCGCCGACCCGCGCCTCGTGCGCGGCGCCCGGCCCATTGCCCGCATCAGCTACCAGGAAGCCATGGAGCTGTCGCACTTCGGCGCCAAGGTGCTCTACCCGCCCACCATTCAGCCGGTGATGCGGCGCGGCATTCCGCTCTGGATTAAAAACACCTTCGCCCCCGACGATTACGGTACCCTGGTGGAAGTGGAGCCGCCGCGCACGCCGGCCGTGGTGCAGGGCATCTCCAGCATCGGCAACCTCACGCTGCTGAACCTGGAGGGCAGCGGCATGGTGGGCATTCCAGGCTTTTCGATGCGGCTGTTTGCGGCTTTGGCCCGCGAGCGCATCAACGTGGTGCTCATCACGCAAAGCTCGTCGGAGCATTCCATCTGTGTGGGCGTGAACGCGCAGGACGCCGGCCTGGCTAAAATAGCCGTGGACGAAGAGTTTGCGGTGGAAATTGCGGCGGGCCGCATCGAGCCGCTGCGGCCCGAAACCGACCTGGCCATTGTGGCCCTGGTGGGCGAAAACATGAAGGACCATCCCGGCATCAGCGGCAAGCTGTTTGGGGCGCTTGGGCAAAACGGGGTAAACATCCGGGCCATTGCGCAGGGCGCTTCGGAGAAGAACATCTCAACGGTCATTCGGGCCGCCGACGTGCGCAAGGCCATCAATGTGCTGCACGAAGCCTTTTTTGAAGCCACCAAGAAGCAGGTGAACCTCTTCATTCTCGGCCCCGGCAATGTGGGCAGCAAGCTACTGGAACAGCTGGCCCGCCAGCAGCCTCATTTGCTCGAAAAAATGGGCCTGCAGGTGCGCGTGGTGGCCATTGCCAACAGCCGCCATTGCCTGGTGGACGAAAATGGCCTCGACCTGACGGCCTGGCCCGCCGAACTGGCCCAGGCGCCGGCCCAGACGCTTAACGAGTTCAAGGAGCTCATCATCAGCCGCAACCTGCGCAACTCCATCTTCGTGGACGTGACGGCCAACCCGGCCGCTGCCGGCATCTACGCCGACTTGCTGGCCAAGAGCGTGGCCGTGGTGGCCTGCAACAAGGTGGCCGCGTCGTCGGACTACGCGCACTACGCCCGGCTCAAGAGTCTGTCGAAAGAATTCAACGCCAGCTACTTGTTTGAGACGAACGTGGGCGCGGCCCTGCCTGTCATCGGCACGCTCAACGACCTCACGCGCAGCGGCGACGTGGTGCGGCGCATGGAGGCGGTGCTTTCGGGCACGCTCAATTTTGTGTTCAACCACTACGACGGCACGCGGCCCTTTGCCGAGGTGGTGCGCCAGGCCCAGGCCGAAGGCTACACCGAGCCCGACCCGCGCCTCGACCTGAGCGGCACCGACGTGGCCCGCAAAATCCTCATCCTGGCCCGCGAAGCCGGGCAGGTGATGGAAATGGCCGACATCGAAATCAACGGTTTTCTGCCGCCAGCCTGCCTGGAAGGGGATGTGGAAGCCTTCTACACGCAGATGGCCGCGCACGAAGCGCACTTCCGCGCCCTCTATGACGAAGCCGCGGCCGCCGGCAAGCGCCTGAAATTTGTGGCGCGCTACGCCGATGGCCGCGCCAGCGTGGGCCTGCAAACCGTGGCGCCCGGCCACGACCTCTACGACCTGCGCGGCAAAGACAACGTGGTGCTCTTCTACACCGACCGCTACGTGGAGCAGCCGCTGGTGGTGAAGGGCGCCGGGGCTGGCGCGGAAGTAACGGCCAGCGGCGTATTCGCCGACATTATTCGCGCCGCGCGGCTTTAAAATCAGTGAACAGTTAATAGTGAGCAGTGAACAAGCAATGGCTCATGGTTAACTGCTCACTGTTAACTGTTCACTAAAAGTCATGCCTGATTCCGTTCTCGTTCATTCCCCCGCCACCCTTTCTAACCTTGGCTGTGGCTTCGATGTACTGGGCCTCGCCCTTGAGGCTCCTTACGATGCCGTGCGCGTCACGCTGAGTGCCACGCCCGGCGTCCGCATCCAGCACCTCGACCCCTATAACCTGCCCACCGACCCCGCGCACAACGTGGCGGGCGTGGCTTTGCTGGCCATGCTGCAAGCCGCGCCCGATGCCGTGGGCTTCGACGTGGAAATTACCAAAGGCATCAAGCCGGGCAGCGGCGTGGGCAGCAGCGCCGCCAGCGCCGTGGGCGCCGTGGTGGGCGCCAATGCGCTGCTGCATAACCGCTTCAGCAAAATGGAGCTGGTTGATTTTGCCATGGAAGGGGAGGCCGTGGCCTCGGGCGCGCGGCACGCCGACAACATTGCGCCGGCCGTGTTCGGCGGCTTCACGGTGGTGCGGGCCGTGACGCCGGCCATCGACATTGTCGCTTTGCAGTCGCCGCCGCTGTGGGTGGCCGTGGTGCACCCCCAGATTGAAGTCAAAACCAGCGACTCGCGCAAAGTGCTGCCCACCGACGTGCCCCTGAAGCTGGCCACACGCCAATGGGCCAACGTGGCGGGCTTGGTGTCGGGTTTCCTAACGGCTGATTATGACCTGATAGGCCGCTCGCTGGACGATTACATCGTGGAGCCGGCCCGCCTGCCGCTCATTCCCGGTCTGGCCGAGGCCCGCCGGCGGGCCTTGGCCGCCGGGGCCATCGGCGGGGGCATATCGGGCTCGGGCCCGTCCATCTTCATGCTGAATAAGACGGCGGCAACGGCGCAAACGGTAGGCACGGCCATGGGCGAGGTGTTCGCCGAACTTGGGATTGAATTCCACGTCTATGTAGGGCCGGTGGCCACGCAGGGCGCGCGGGTCGTTTCAGCCTAAAGCATTGATTAATGAAATACTACAGCCTCCGCCACCAGTCGCCGCGGGTTGATTTTCGCACGGCCACGGTTACCGGCCAGGCGCCGGACGGCGGCCTGTATTTCCCCGAAACCATCCCGAAGTTCCTGCCGGGCTTCCTGCGCGAGCTGCGCACCCTGAGCAAAGCCACGGTGGCCCTGAACGTGATGCAGCCCTACGTGGGCGACGCCATTCCGCCCGCCGATTTGCTCCGCATCTGCGCCGAGGCGGTTGATTTCGACTTTCCGTTGGTGCCCGTGACGGAGGGTGTGGCGGCGCTGGAGCTGTTTCACGGGCCCACGTTGGCGTTCAAGGACGTGGGGGCGCGGTTTATGAGCCGCTGCCTGGGCTACTTCGCGCAGCGCGGCGACACCCCGCCCGTGACCGTGCTGGTGGCCACTTCCGGCGATACCGGCGGGGCCGTGGCCAGCGGCTTTCTGGGCGTGCCGGGGGTGGAGGTTGTCATTCTCTACCCTTCGGGCAAGGTGAGCCCGGTGCAGGAGCAGCAGCTCACCACCCTGGGCCAGAACATCACGGCGCTGGAAGTGCAGGGCACCTTCGACGATTGCCAGGCGCTGGTGAAGCAGGCGTTTCAGGACGCAGAGCTGAGCAAGCGGCGCTTCCTCACGTCGGCCAACAGCATCAACGTGGCGCGCTGGCTGCCGCAGCAGCTCTATTACTGCTTTGCCGCGCAGCAATGGCCAGAGGGCGCCGCGCCGCCGGTGGTTTCGGTGCCCAGTGGCAACTTTGGCAACATCTGCGCCGGGCTGCTGGCGCGGGCGTCGGGGCTGCCGCTGGGGCATTTCATTGCGGCCTGCAACGCCAACGAGCCCGTGCCGGCCTACCTGCGCACCGGCACCTTTGCGCCGCGCCCGGCCGTGCCCACTTTTTCCAACGCCATGGACGTGGGCAACCCCAGCAACTTTGCCCGCATTCTGGAGCTGTTCGATAACGACCTGGGCAAGATGCGCGCCGCGCTGGGCGCCGATACGGTGAGTGACGACGACACCGTGGCCGCCATTCGGCAGGTGTGGAACGAAAAAGGCTACCTGCTCGACCCGCACGGCGCGGTGGCCTACACGGCCTTGCGCCGCTACCAGGCCGAAAACGCTGGGGCTGCGGGCATGATTCTGGCCACGGCCCACCCCGTGAAATTCCCAACCGTGGTGGAGCCCATTCTGGGCCAGCCCATTCAGCTGCCCGAGGTGGTGCAGGCCCTGCAGGGCCGCGCCAAACGAAGCGTGCCCCTGGCGGTTGACTACGAAGAACTGAAAGCTTTCTTGTCTTAGGAACGAGCCATCCGGGCTTGGCCTTTACCGAACATGCCACACTCAACGCACCGTAGCCTAGCTACTTATTTGTCAACCACTCGCCTCGGGGCCATGCTCGTGCTGGCCGCCCTGGGGGCCTGCCGCCCCGACCAGGTAGAGCACCTCAAGGACACCAAGCGCATTGGCATCGAAACCGCCAACTGGGAGGTGAAGCGCATCATGCCCAAGGAACTGCTGAAGTCGGCGCGCTGGGCCGGCGACTCCCTCACCGCCACCGCCGACACGCTCCTGCGCCAAACCCTGGCCCGAGAACTGGCCGCGGGCGGCGTGGCCCGCGCCGCCGCCTTCTGCCGGCCCGAAACCTACCGTTCGGTCGATTCATTGGCCAAGGTGCTGAAGGCCACCGCCCGCCGGGTGAGCCCGCGCCCGCGTAATCCGGCCAGCCAGGGCATATTATCGGCCGCAAGCATGGTCACGGACACCACGCGCACGGTCACACGCGAGTCGCAGGAGGTGTTTTTTTACCAGCGCCCTGTTGTGCTGAACAACGCCTTGTGCCTGCGCTGCCATGGCGAAGTGGGCAAGGACATTTCAAAGGCCGATTACGCCCTTATTCAGCAGCAGTTTCCGAAGGACCAGGCCACCGGCTACCGCCTGGGACATCCCATGGGCGCCTGGCAGCTCAGCCTGCGCCGCGACGGCGTGGCCGAATTCTGGACCATGAAAACGCGCAAAAAGTGGAAGGAGCACAAAATGCCCAAGCTGTTTTGAGCGCGGCTTGAGCAGCCACCACAGTTCGAATTAGCTGCGCCATCTTTTTGTTTAAGCGCTTGTCTGCAGCCTTCATCAGGACCGTAAACGCAAAAAAGCTTGTAGCCACGTTTTTCTCCATGAGTTCTCCCTCCTCACCCATCATCATTATCGGCGCTGGCATGGCCGGCCTGGCGTGCGCCACCTGGCTGCACCGCGCTGGCCGCCCGGTGCGGGTGCTCGAAGCCGGCGACGCCGTAGGCGGCCGCGTGCGCACCGACCTCACGCCCGAAGGCTTTCGGCTCGACCGCGGCTTTCAGGTGCTGCAAACCAACTACCCCGAGGCCCGGCGCCTGTTCGACTACGGCGCCCTCAAGCTGCGGGCGTTTCGGTCTGGGGCCGTCATCCGGCTGCCCAACGGCCAGGAAACCACCCTCGAAAACCCATTGCAGCGGCCGCTGGCAGCGTTTTCGGCTTTGTCGTCACCCATTGGCACGCTGCCTGATAAGCTGCGCATCCTCAGCCTGGTGCGCCACGTGCTGAAATACAAGCCCGAGGAACTGCTGGCCCGCCCGGCCACCGACACGCTCACGTTCTTGCAGCGTTATGGCTGGAGCGAGCAAATGATTGACTCGTTCTTCAAGCCGTTTTTTGGCGGGGTGTTTCTGGACCGGGAGCTGACCACGGCCAGCAACTTCTTTGAATTCGTGTTCCAGCAGTTCGTGACGGGCGAGGCCGCCGTGCCGGCGCTGGGCATGCAGCAGCTCCCCGAGCAGCTGGCGGCCCGCCTGCCCGCCGGTGCGGTGCAGCTCAACGCGCCGGTGGCGGCCATTGTCGATGGCTCGCAGGTGCGGCTCACTTCGGGCAAGGTGCTGAACGCAAGCGCCATTGTGCTGGCCACCGACGGCCTCACCAGCCTGCGCCTGCTGGCCGGCCGCAGCGGCAACCCCGACGATTCTATCAGCACCGAAGCAGCGAGCTTCCCCACGGCGGCGCGCATCACCACCTGCACCTATTTCGCCACGCCCGGCGGCCACTCGCCGGGCCGCAACGACAAGCTCCTGCGTCTCAACGCCTCTTCCAATGCCCTCGCGCACAACGTGGCCTTTCCGGCCGACGTGAGCGGCGACTATGCCCCGGCGGGGCGCTCGTTGGTTTCCGTGAGCACCCACGGCGAGCGCAGCCTGGGCGAGGCCGAGCTCACGGCCGGCCTGCGCGAAGAACTGGCCGCGTGGTTTGGCCCGGCGGCCCGGCAATGGGAGCATCTGCGCACCTACCGCATTGCGGCGGCGCTGCCGGTGTACCTGGCGGGCCAGCCCGTGCGCCAGCCCCTGAAGCTGGCCGAAAACCTCTTTCGCTGCGGCGATTGGGCCGCGTACCCCTCGCTCAACGCCGCCCTGGCTACCGGGCGCGAGGTGGCGGAGATAATTATCAAAGGATGATTATTTAGCGAGACTCCCGAAAGAAAAGGCCCGCTTCAGTAACAGAAGCGGGCTTTTTTCCGGGAAACGTTAATGTTACACCTGCGGATTAGCCGGGGCCTGGGCATCGTAGCCCAAGATGTTAGCTTCTTCTTCAACAGGTAAGTGAATATCATCATTGTCCTGGACCCGCAGCGAAAGCAGACCGCCCGCTATCATCCCGGCGCCGCCCAAAACCAACGCGTAGAGCGTATTGCCGTGAAACAGGTAACGGGTTAAAAAACCTAGTCCTACTGAGGCGATGATTTGCGGCGTAACGATGAAGAAGTTGAACACCCCCATATAATACCCCATTTTATTCGCTGGCAAGGCCCCCGCGAGCATGGCATAGGGCATGGACAGGATGCTGGCCCAGGCAATGCCCACCAGAGCCATCGACACAACCAGAAAATGGGGGTTGTGCACGAACAGCAGCGACACCAGCCCTAATCCACCAGCCACCAGACAAAGCATATGGGTGAAACGCCGGCTGCTGCGGCGAGCCAGTACGGGCAGTAAGAAGGCAAACACGGCCGCCACCCCGTTGCGCACCGACGAGCAGACGCCCAGCCAGTCGGCCCCATCGTTGTACTGCTGCTGCACGCGCTTGAGCGTGGAGGTTTCGGCGGCCGTGAGTTGACCACCAGCCAGGGCATAGCCAGCTAAACTGGTGGTAATGACCTTGTCGGGTGTGCCCGGCTGAAATTCGTTGATTTCGGCCAGGTCGGTGCGCAGGGCTGCCAGCTTTTTAGCCTCCTGCTCCGCCGGAGTGGTTTTGCTCAAGTCAAAAAAGCTCTTGGCTGGCACATTCTGCACCGTAGCGCTGGCAGCATTCACCTGCTGCGAAATCTTGGCAAACAGCTCGTTGTCGACGTGCATGTTGTAGATGTTGCTCGTAATGGCATTGGTGGAATAAATCCACATCGCAAACAGTGCAAACCAGGTAAAAAGCTGTACCACTGCCAACTGCTGCATGGCCTTGGGCATGTTGAATACACCCAAAAACGACTGCTTCAAGCCATCAAATACGCCGCCTTCGGCTTTCTCGCGCTCAAACTCGGCCATGTCGGCCGGCGGATACTCGCGCGTGGTGAACACGGTGTATATCACGGCCAGAAATAGAGCCAGCCCACCCGCATAAAACGCGTACTTCACCGATGGCGGAATGAGGCCTTGGGGCGCAGTATTAGCAATGTGAAACCAGTTGGTGAATACCCAGGGCAGCCCCGCCGCGATAACCGACCCGACTCCGATAAAGAAGCTTTGGGTAGCGAAGCCCGTGGTGCGCTGACTGGTGGGCAGCAGGTCGCCCACGAATGCCCGGAACGGCTCCATTGATATGTTGATGCTCGCATCCATCACCCACAGCATCCCGGCAGCTATCAGCAACGACCCCGAATTGGGCATAAAAAACAGCGCCAGGGCTGCCAGCACGGCTCCCATGAAGAAGAATGGCCGCCGCCGCCCCCAAGTAGGATGCCAGGTGCGGTCGGAGAAGTAGCCGATAATCGGCTGTACCAGCAAGCCCGTGAGCGGGGCCGCAATCCAGAGCAGTGGCAGGTCGTCTTTGCTGGCACCAAGGGTTTCAAAAATGCGGCTCACGTTGGAGTTCTGCAGTTCAAAACCGAACTGAATGCCGAGAAAGCCGAAGCTCATGTTCCAGATTTGCCAGAAGCTGAGGCGGGGCTTGACGCTGGTGCTAGTAGTGGGTGCGGCGGTGGGAGCGGCCATGAGGGGAGGGAAAGAGTGAAGGCTGCGACGCGCCCGTAACCGGGGCCCCACAGCCTTCAAATTTAAGGAATCGCGCTACCCTGCGCAAACGTTAGCGCGGCTTTATCTCGAAAATGTACGCCGACAGCGGGGCCAGCGTCAGGTTGAGGCCGTTGCGCGGTTCGTCGGTGTCGAGCAGGTCGGTGTAGGTGTAGAATTTTTTGGTGCTCAGGCCCATGGCCGTCATCGCCTCGGCGGGGATGGTGATGGTGGGGCGGTAGGTTTTGTCGGCCGAGAAATTGACCACCACCAGCACCTGCTGCTTATCAGTGTAGCGCAGGTAAGAGTAGACGCGGCGCTGGTCGTACTCCTTGCCGAGGTTGTTGGCGTCCTGCAGTTCGTAGAAGCGGCCTTTGCGCAGGGCCTCGCTCTGGCTCGTCACGGTGAGCAGGCGGGCGTAGAACTGGCGCAGGTCTTTCTGCTCGGGGCTGAGCTTGCCGCCATCAAACTTGCCCTGGTTCATCCATTTCTGGTGCTCGGGCACGCCCCAGTAGTCGAAGATGCTGGTGCGGCCGTCTTCGCTGCTGAAGCCTTCGGCGCCGTGGGCGGGCTCGCCCACCTCCTGGCCCATGTAGAGCATCACCGGCCCGCTGGCCAGGGTGGCCGTCACGGTCATGGCCGGCACGGCGCGCTTGGGGTCGGTGGCGAAGTCTTTGGAAGCAATGCGCTGCTCGTCGTGGTTTTCCAGAAAGCGCAGCATTTTGGACGAGAAGCCGTTGCTTTCCTCCTTCCACACTTTGGTGATGTCGTCGGTGGTACCGGTGCCCGTCATGAGCCGGCGCAGGCCGTCGTAGAGGCCCACCTTGTCGTAGAGAAAGTCGAATTTGCCGGTGGAGAGGTAGGTTTTATACTCCTTGGCGTTGTAGGCTTCGGCAATGAAAATGATGCCCGGGTTCACCTTTTTAACCTCCGGAATTACCCAGGCCCAGAACTCCACGGGCACCATTTCGGCCATGTCGCAGCGGAAGCCGTCCACGTTTTTGCCGGCCCAGAACACCAGGATGTCGCGCATCTTCTTCCAGGTGTCGGGCACGGGAGCGAAGTAGCCTTTGCGGGCGTTCTGGTAGTCGACGCCGTAGTTCAGCTTGATGGTCTCGAACCAGTCGTTCACGCTGGGCGCTTCCGAGAAAACGTCGTTTCCGGTGGCGCGGGCGGGTGTTTCGGTGTACTTGCCGTCTTCGCGCGGGCCTTTGCCGGGGCCCAGCGGGTTGTAATCGGGCGGCACCACGAAGCTCTTGCCGGGCAGGTAGTAGAAGTTGTTGTTGGGGGCGAAAGCTTTGGTTTTGTCGTCCGTCGCGCCCAGGTCCACCACGCCCTGCGGCTTGGCGTCCGACTTGTAGGAACGGGCCACGTGGTTCGGAATAAAGTCCATCAGCACTTTCAGGCCGTGGTCGTGGGTGCGCTTGATGAGAGCCTCGTACTCGGGCATACGGTTTTTCACCGTCACGGCCAGGTCGGGGGCCACGTCGTAGTAGTCCTTGATGGCGTAGGGCGAGCCCGCGCGGCCCTTCACCACGTCGGCGTCGTCGGCCGGGATGCCCTGCGAGGTATAGTCCGTCATGGTGGCGTGTTCGAGCACGCCGGTGTACCACACATGGCTCACGCCCAGCTTCTTGATTTCGTCAAGCGCCTTATCGGTGATGTCGTTGAACTTGCCGCAGCCGTTCTCCGTGATGGTGCCGTAGGGCTTATTCAAAGCCACTTTGTTGCCGAACAGCCGCGTCATCACCTGGTAGATGACGAGCTTGTTGTCCTGGGGGACTTCCGCGGTGGTGTTGGGGTCCTGGGCGGTGGGTTTTTTGGCCACGGGCGGGTTGGGCAAAGCGAATGCAGCCAAAGCAAGGAGGCTGCCAGCCAGCAACAATTGTTTCATGATGCGGCAAGATAGGCAATTGGTGAATGAGTGAATGGCTGAATGGGCGAATGACTGCGGATGTTTGCTCATTCAGCCATTCACCCATTCGCTCATTCACCCATTGAACTCTACCACTCCTGCGTGAGCGGGTGCAGCATCAGCTCGTCGACCACCACGTGGGTGGGGGCTTCCAGCACGTAGCGCACGGCCTGGGCCACGTCGGCGGGGCGCAGGTGGGTTTTCTCAGCGTCCGCGCTGCCGGGCTTGGTGTCGTTGAAATAGGTGTCGACCAGGCCCGGGTAGATGGTGCTCACCTTGACGCCGTGGGGGCGCACTTCCTTGCGCAGGCTGGCCAGCACGGCATCCTGGGCAAACTTGCTGGCGCCATAGGCCGTGCCGTGGGCAAAGGTGCGCCGGGCCACGTCAGAAGTGATGCCCACAATGTGGCCGCGCTTCTGGGCCTTGAGGTGGGGCACGGCAGCCTTGCAGAGCAGGAAAGTGCCTTTCACGTTGGTGTCGAATATCCGGTCCCACTCGGCGGCCTCGAAATGCTCCAGCTCGTTGAACGAGCCCACGCCGGCGTTGCACACCACAATGTCGAGGCGGCCGTAGTGACGCAGGGTTTCGGCCACCACGTGCCGGGCGTCTTCCTCGTCGGCAATGTCGGCCACGATGCACAGGCCCCGGGTTTTGTGGGTCAGGTCTTCCAGCTCCTGCTCGCTGCGGGCCACGGCCACCACTTTGGCGCCCTGCAGGGCCAGGAGCAGCGCAATGGCTTTGCCAATGCCGCGGCTCGCGCCGGATACAATGGCTACTTGGTTGGTGAGGTCGGTCATGGGCGCAAGGTTTCGCGAGGGTAAAAGAGGTTTCGCAAGGTTTTCGCGAGATTTAAGGAAGTTACAAAGCAGGCGTTAGGCACCTAGCGAAACCTTCCTTACCCTCGCGAAACCTTGCGCTATTTCCGCAGCTCCACCACCCAGGCCGTGTGCGGCGGCACGTTCAGCGTCTTCAAATCTGAAATCGTCGCTCCGCTCACCACCTCCATCCCGGACGAGAAGCCGTCCGTCCGTTCCGCGAAGCGCATGCCGTCCACTTTCTTCTCATCCTTGGTGTTGTTGGCGATAATCATCACGCACTCACCCGCGTCGTTGTAGCGGAAATACGTGTACACGCCATCCTGCGGGATAAACTGCATCAGCTTGCCGCTGCTCAGCACCGGGTGCGTTTTGCGGTAGTTAGCCAGCTTGCTCACGTAGTCGAAGGCCTCGCCGGCCTGGCCCGGCCGCGACGCAAAGTAGTTCAGCTTATCACCGGCCCAGCCGCCCGGAAAGTCCTCGCGCACCTTGCCGTCGGGGTTCGAGAAGTTTTTCATCAGCACCTCGGTGCCGTAGTAGAGCTGCGGCGTGCCGCGCAGCGTGAGCAGCCAGGCAATGCCCGTCTTGAACTTGTTGAAGTCCTCGCCAATCACCGAGTAGAAGCGGCTCATGTCGTGGTTGTCCAGAAACGGCACGTTGCGCGTGGCGTCCACGTACAGCCAGTCGGCCTGCAGGGCGTGGTAGAGCTTGCTCAGGTCGCCGTTTTCGGTTTTCAAGGCATCAGAAATGGCGAAGCTGATTTGAAAATCGAGCACGCCAGGCAGGTTTGACTTGAAGCCGTTCACGGGCGGCAGGATGTTCTGGGCGTAGAAGGCCTGCTCGGCCTCGGTGCCTTCCCAGGCTTCGCCAAACTGTGCCAGCTTAGGATATTCGTCCCCAATGGCTTTACCAAACGCCATGAGAAACTGCGGGTCGGAATAGGGGTAAGTATCAATGCGGTAGCCGTCGATGCCCGTCGACTCCACCCACCACAGAAAGTTCTGAATCACGTAGGTGGAAACCAGCGGGTTGCTCTGGTTCACGTCGGGCATGGTCGTATCAAACCAGCCGTCGTTGAACAGCTGGTAGTCGCGCTTCGAGCCGTGTGGGTCGTTGAGGGCGAAAGCGTTGTAGTTGCTGCGCGTGAAGGTGGGGAAGGCGTGGAACCAGTCGGCCGCCGGCTTGTCGAGGAACAAGTGGTGGTAGCTGCCCCAATGGTTCAGCACGATGTCCTGCACCACTTTCAGGCCCTGGGCGTGGGCGTCCTTCACAAATTGCTGGTACTCGGCGTTGGTGCCGTAACGCGGGTCAATCTTGTAGCAGTCCGTCATGGCGTAGCCGTGGTAGCTAGCCTTGGGCATGTCGTTTTCGATGACCGGCGTGGGCCAGATGGCCGTAGCGCCCAGCTGCTTGAAGTAATCGAAATGGGTGGCAATGCCCTTCAGGTCGCCGCCGTGGCGGGCGTACATCGAGTCGCGGGCCACGCGGGGGGCGCGGGTGCCCTTCACCACGTCGTTCTTCGGGTCGCCGTTCGCAAAACGGTCCGGCATCAACATGTAAATGAAGTCGGCCTGCGTGAGGCCCTGGGTGCGCTGCGGGTCCGTATTGCGGGCGCGCAACTCATAGCTGTAGTTCAGCGTTTTGGCCCCTTTGAAAGTGAGCTTGAGCTGGCCTGGCTTGGCAGCGGGGGTAATGTTGAGATTGACCACCAGGTAGTTGGGGTTCTCCAGCTTCTGGGTGCCTTCCAGGCTCACGCCGGCATACGTGGCCAGGCTGGCGGCGCTGGCGCCCACGCCCGGCGCGTGCACCAGCAACTGCAGCTTGGGGTTTTTCATGCCCACCCACCAGTAAGTAGGGTCGATGCGAACGCCGGCCGCAGGTTTGGCAACGGCGGTGGTCGGCGGGCCGGCTTTGGCCAACGCAGGAGACGAGGCGGCCAACGCGGACGCCGCGGCCAGTAGCAAATGAGTGAGTTTCATGAGAGGCGAAGCGGGTGGTGGAAACGTTTGCGCACCAAAAGTACGATTTTGGCAATGCGCGTGGCGGCCGGGAGGGCCAGGCCGGCGCGTTGGTGGGCCGGTTCCAAACGCAACAGGGAGGAGCACAGCCGTTGTTTGCCGTGCCCGAGACAAGTGCCCGGCACTCCGCCAGAATTTGTATTTATCACCGGATGAGCGAATTATTGCCAACTCTGTGCTCGCGGCTCCCGTTATGGATGGTTGCCGGGGCCGGCCCCGCGGCCCCACCACCCCCTCCCCACACCCCGCACCCATGGCCGAAAACTCCAAACTAGCTGACACCCTCAACGAACTCACCCTGTTCGTAAACGACCGCATCGAGGGCTACCAAACCGCCGCCCACGAAACCAAAGACCCACAAAACCAGGCCTACTACCAGCAGCTGGTAGCGCAGAGCGAGCAGTTCGTACGCGACCTGAACGATTTTGCCCAAGCCGCCGGCGGCGACGCCGAAAGCAGCACCACGCTCAAAGGCAAGTTCTACCGCGGCTTCATGGATGCCAAAGCCCTTGTCACCAACCGCAGCGAGGCCAGCATTCTGGATTCCAACATCTACGGCGAAGAATGGGCCATCAAGGCCTACACCGAAGCCTTGGAGTCGGCCGAGCTCACCGGCGCCGCCCGCCAGGCTGTGGAGCGCCAGCACCAGGCCTCGCAGGCCACCCTGCGCAAGCTGCAGCAGCTCAAAGGCGTGGCCAGTGTGAGCTAAGCGAATCCCTCATTTTCCGCACCAAACCCCACTTACGGCGGCAGAACGCAGCTTCCTTCGCTGCGCAGCTAGGCGTGTGCCCGGCGGGTGCAATATTGGGCTTTCGCTTTATTTGTCGAAACGTTTGCACATTGCGGCTTCGTTGAGCTGCCGCCTGCCTGGCAGCGTTACTTTTTCACCCGAATTTCCCTACATGCCAGCCTTGGCTGGCGCAGTATTTCCTTATGGCTTTTACGTTCAAACCTTACGCTCCCGCGGCCAAATACAAGACGGCCGCCGCGTATTTCTCGATGGAATTCGCCGTCGACCAGGCCCTCAAAACCTACTCCGGCGGCTTGGGCTTCCTAGCCGGCTCGCACATGCGCTCGGGCTTCGAGCTGAAGCAAAACCTGGTGGGCATCAGCATTCTGTGGAGCTTTGGCTACTACGACCAGGGCCGCGCCGAAGACCAGACCATGCGCGCCGAGTTTCGCCAGAAGCACTACTCGTTTTTGCAGGACACGGGCATCGTGTTTCCCATCACCATTCACGGCGCCGATGTGCAGGTGAAGGCGATGTACCTGGCCCCGGAGGTGTTCGGCACCGTGCCCATGTTCTTCCTCACCACCGACATCCCCGAGAACGACTACATCTCGCGCACCATCTCGCACCACCTCTACGACCCGGACGCCGCGGCCCGCGTGGCCCAGAGCATCCTGCTGGGCGTGGGCGGCGGCAAGCTGCTCGATGTGCTCGGCCGCAAAACCGACGTGTACCACCTCAACGAGGGCCACGGCCTGCCGCTGGCGTTCTACCTCTACGAAAAGCACGGCCGCGACTTGGCCGAAGTGCAGAAACGCTTGGTGTTCACCACGCACACGCCCGAGCTGGCCGGCAACGAGGAGCGCCCCATGAAGCTGCTGACGGACATGACCTTCTTCGGCACCATGCCCGAGGAGGAAGTGCGCCGCGTGGCCCGCATCGGCGAGGGCGACGCCCTGAACTACACCCTCACGGCCCTGCGCTTCGCGCGCAAAGCCAACGCCGTGAGCAAGGTGCACGGCCGCGTGGCCAACGAAATGTGGGGCCATTACGAGGGCATATGCCCCATCATCCCCATCACCAACAGCCAGAACGGTACCTACTGGCGCGACCCGCAGCTGGCCGCCGCCCTCAAAAGTAAGAGCGACGCCGACCTGCTGGCCCGCAAGCAGGAGCTGAAAAAAGAGCTGTTCAAAATCGTGGCCGACCAGACCGGCAACGTCTTCGACCCCGAGGTCATCACCATCGTGTGGGCCCGCCGCTTCGCCGGCTACAAGCGCGCCGACCTCATTCTACGTCACTTTGAGCGCTTCGTGGAGCTGGCCAGCAACACCAAGCGCCCCATCCAAATGATTTGGGCCGGCAAGCCCTACCCGAAGGATTTCGGCGCGGTGGCTTTGTTCAATGACATCATGAAGCGCACGGCTCACCTGAAAAACTGCGCCGTGCTCACCGGCTACGAGCTGGGCTT
Source organism: Hymenobacter sp. 5317J-9 (assembly GCF_022921075.1). Lineage (NCBI taxonomy): Bacteria > Pseudomonadati > Bacteroidota > Cytophagia > Cytophagales > Hymenobacteraceae > Hymenobacter > Hymenobacter sp. 5317J-9. Next base: position 5,189,602 of record NZ_CP095050.1, on the reverse strand, counting down.
GTCGGCCGCCCTCAAGAAGGGCTCCGACATCTGGCTGAACACGCCGCGCTTCCCGCGCGAGGCCAGCGGCACCAGCGGCATGACCGCCGCCATGAACGCCAGCGTGAACCTGAGCATCGCCGACGGCTGGATTCCGGAGTTCTGCCGCGACGGCGAAAACGGCTTCCTCATTGCCCACGCCGATGAAAACCTGCCCGAAAACGTGAAGGACGACCAGGAGGCCACCACCCTGCTCGACGTGCTCGAAAACACCGTGCTGCCGCTGTACTACGACCAGCCCAAAAACTTCCTGAAAGTGGTGAAAACCGCCATGAAGGACGTGGAGCCGGAGTTCGAGAGCGGCCGCATGGCCAAGGAGTACTACGAGCTGCTGTACAAAGCGTAAGTAAGCGGGACGGTTGGCCCATTAGAGGTCGGCTGTCATCCTGAACGCAGTGAAGGACCTTATCACGTCGGAACGATTGTCGTATAAACGACTCGTCCGGGCGTGATAAGGTCCTTCACTGCGTTCAGAATGACAGCTATTTTCCTTTCCACTATTTCCCTTCCTCCCCATGTGTGGCCGCTACACCTTCATTGCCCCCGCGCCAACCATTGAGCAGCGCTTCGATGCCACGTTCACCGAGCCCGCGCCCACTACTTACAACGCCGCGCCCTCGCAGCGCCTGCCCATCATCACCAACGCCGCCCCCGGCCAGATTCAGCTACTGAGCTGGGGCTTGGTGCCCGGCTGGAGCAAGGACCCCGCCGCCGGCCCCAAGCCCATCAACGCCCGCGCCGAAACGCTGGCCGAGAAACCCAGCTTCCGGCAGCTGCTGGGGCGCAAGCGCTGCCTGGTGCTGGCCGACAGCTTTTTTGAGTGGCAGGCCACGCCGGCCGGCAAGGTGCCGCACCGCATCCTGCTGCGCAATGAGCAGCCCTTCGCCTTCGCCGGGCTCTGGGATGAGTGGGTGGACCGCGGCACCGGCGAGGTGCACCCCACCTTCACCATCATCACCACCGAGCCCAACGAGCTGATGGCCAATATTCACAACCGCATGCCGGTCATTCTGCCCACCCGCGCCGCCGAGCAGGCCTGGCTCGACGACGGCCTGGGCCTGAAGGCCCACCAGGACCTGTTGTTGCCCTACGATGCCGCCGCCATGCAGGAATACGTCATCAGCAAGCGCGTGAACTCGCCAGCTAACAACGACCCGGAAGTGCTGGCCGCCGCCTGAGGCATGGGCACACGGGCCAGCTTGGCATTGCACGGTCTGCGGACTCGCAATGACACTACCCGGCAAAGCACTATCTTGCCTACATGAACTGGCGCAACCCCTGGCTTTTACCTATTCTCATTCTCGTGCTGGCCTCGGCCGTGCAGCTGGACCTGCCGTGGTGGAGCCTGGCCGTGGTGGCTTTCGTGGTCGGCCTGGCCATTGCGCCTAGCGGCAAGGCTGCGTTTTGGGCGGGCTTTGCGGGAACGGCACTGAGCTGGATATTGCCCGCCGCCTGGCTGGCGTATCAGAACGACGGCTTGTTGGCCCACCGCGTGGCGCAGCTGCTGCCGCTGGGCGGCTCGGTGCCCGTGCTGGTGCTGGTGGCCGGGCTCATAGCTGGCTTGGCCGGCGGGCTGGCGGCGTTGGCCGGCACATGGCTGCGCCAGGCGCTGCGCCCGCGTCAGTTGGTTCGTTAGAAAGGGGAATGTCCTGGCAGCCAACAACGCCGGGAGGCTGGCTATCGGGCGGTGTACCAGGCCAGGACATCCAGCCCGGCAGCGTCGTTGTCGGCTTCCACTACTTCGTTGATGACGTACTGGATTTCATCTTCCGACCAGCCTTCGTCTTCGGCGGCAGGTACCCACAGGTCGAGGGCGGCGTAGCGGTTGGTGCCAGGCGGCAGCGTCCAGCGGACTTTTTTGCGAATATTCATTGGGGCAGTTTTGCGGGGCAAAAATAAGGTGCCGACAGCGCGGCTTAGGGTGCGCTGGCTGCCCGCACCACGGTCACGCGCACGGGCACCACGCCGGCTTCGATGATGTCGAGCTGCGCCGCCGCGCGCCGCGACACATCCACGATGTAGCCCTTGGTGTGCGGCCCGCGGTCGGTCACCGTCACGTCGACGGAGCGGCCGTTACGCGTGTTGGTGACCCGAATGACCGTGCCGAAGGGCAGCGTGTTGTGGGCCGCCGTCATCTGGCCCGGCCGGTAGATGGAGCCGCTGGCCGTGGCCCGGCCGTTGAACTTGTTGGCGTAATAAGACCCGAGGCCCGATTGGGAAAACTTGCTGTAGTTGCCCTTGCTGTCGTTGCCGGCGTTGCGGCTGCTGCCGCACGACGACAGCAGGCCCAGCGCCAGGAATAGCAGCAGCAATAACCGGGTAGACAGCGGGTTGGCTCTGGAATGGAAAGTCATCAAAGCAGTAAGTTGGCTGGCGGTTTGGAGCAAGATACCGGCCAAAGATGAAACGGGCGGCCGAAGCGGCTTTCGTACTCCTGGCCGCCGCCCGACTCAGGGCCGACGCGCCGGCCGGCTTTTGGAAGCCGGGGAAGGGGCCGCGGCTTTGGGGCGCGGAGCCGGCACCCGCAGGGCCTGCAGCTGCTCGAAGCTGCCCTGAAACACGTTGAAATCGACCACGCCGCGGATGCCGGGCACGTAGGCTTCGTCGGAGTGCTGCCAGATAATCCACTTGTTGGCGGGCATGGCGGGCTTTTCCACCTCGTAGTGCGCCAGCCAGAGCGGGTAGCTGTCGAAGTGCCCGGCCAGGTGGCGGCGGTAGAAGCTGTGGTTGGAATAAAGAATGGGCCGCACGCCGTAGTGCGCCTCGATGAGGCGCAGCCAGCGGGCCACCTCGCGGCGCAGCACGGCCACGTCGTGGAAATTAGAGGCTTCCACGTCGAGCACGGGCGGCAGGTCGCCGGGGGCCAGGGGCACGGTGCGGGCAAACAGGTCGGCCTGCACCTGGCCGTCGCGGTTGGGCTGGAAGTAGTGGTAGGCGCCGCAGAGCACCCCGGCTTTGCGGGCTTCCTTCCAGTTGCGGGCAAAGCGCTGGTCGCGCAGCGTGGCGCCCTCGCTGGCCTTGATGAAGGCAAACCGCACCTTATTGCGCGCCACCTCGGGCCAGTCGATGCGCCCCTGGTAGGCCGACACGTCGATGCCGTGCACCGAATAGCCGGCCAGCAGCGGGGTTTTCTCGCGGCCCGTCAGGCCATTCTGAGTGAAGGTGGCCCAGGCCCGGCGGGCGTAGCGGTTCACCTGCACCTGGTGGCGGCGGTAGTATATCGCGCTGAGCACCAGCGCCAGCAGCAGGCCGGCCAGCAGCGGGCGGCGCCAGGCCCGGCGGGGGGCACGGGGCGAGGCGGACGGGGCGGCGCGACGGGTGGCGGACGAATTCGGCATGGGCGGTGCGGCTCAAAAATAACGCCCCGCCCGGCGGCATCGTGCCTCGGCCGCTGGCTTTTCGCCAACTTTGCGTTTCCAGCTTTCCGTCTTTGCTATGTCTTTCCTCCGCGCCGCCGACGCCCGCGACGAATCGGGCCACCTCATCAGCGAGTTGCACGGCGTCACGCTCGCCGCCATTCTGGAGTACCTGGTGGCCGCCTACGGCTGGCCCGAGCTCGACGCGCGCCTGCGCATGAACTGCTTCGCCGACAACCCCAGCATCAAGTCCAGCCTCACGTTTTTGCGGCGCACGCCCTGGGCCCGCGCCAAGGTGGAAGCCCTTTACATTAAAGCCCGCTCGGCCGAAGTGCAGGGCCGCCCGCGCCCCTAACCGCTATGGCCGACGTAGCCCCCAAATCCTCGAAAGAGTCGCTGTTTATCGGCTTGCTGCTGTTCGTGGCCTTCGAAACCGCTGCCTTCTACGGCCTGCAGTATCTTACCTCGGGCCTGGGCGAATCGAACCAGATGCAGCCCGAAAACACCATCGTGAGCAACTGGCTGAAGACGATGGTGTTTTTTGTGCTGCACCTCGCCCTGGTCATCACGGCCGTGCTCGTGCTTAGCAACAAACTGCCGCGCCACTACCGCGGGCAGGTGATGGGCTGGTTTTACCTGGCCCTGCTCATGAGCTTCGTGCTGCTGGTGCCGCTGTTTGGGTAGGCCCCAAAAAACAAAGCCACCGCTGTGGGCGGTGGCTCAATGTGAAACCCAAGAGACTCAATACGTGGCCGGTCGGTCCCGGCGTTATCGATGGACTGCGGTGCCGGTCGGTCCCGGCGTTATAGGTAGTTAATCAACAGCAGTTCAGCGAATTTAATTCGGGCAAAGGCCCGTTATTAATTGTGGCGAATATCGATTTCGCGCTGCTGGTCGGAAGGGTTGAGGAAGGGAATGCGGACCTGCAACTCGTTGCCCTCGTGCACGGCGTCGATGCGGGCCAAGTCGAGGTTGTTGGGCAGGTCGAGGGTCTGCACGAAGAGCGGGGCGGCCAGCTGGTCGTCGGGCTCGTGGCGATACTCGCCGAATACGGTGAGGCGCTGCTGGTTGAGCACCACGCGGAAGCTCTCGGCCGGCACGGTGGGCATGGCCACGCGCAGAATCACGCCTTTCGGACGCTGGTCGACGCGCAGTTGGGGTTGGGCTACGCCGCCGCCAATGGTGTTGAACAAGTCAAGCTGCGGGGCGATAGAACGAATGAATTTCGGGCTGATAAGTTTCATGGCAAGGAGCCGTTTTTAAGGGCGGCTTCGGGCTTGCTATGACAAATGATGTACCAATCTTAATTATGGCTTACTGAGCCTGAATATCAGTCGTATTGACGGGGTTTTTGAGCCATTTTTTAGCATTCCGGCCACGCTGGCAGAAATGGCGTTTTTCTCCCCGAAAAAGCCGACGAAATGGCGTAGGCATGCCCCGCTTTATCCTTAGAAACGGCTTGTCAGACCAAAGTGGATTTTCGAGTTGCTCAGGCCAAACTGCTGGCCAATGGACTGCGCCTGGCCCGCCGAATACACGAACTGAAACAGCCCGGCCGGCGTGCGAAAGCTGAGGCCCGCCCCCAGGCCGGTGGGCTGGTCCGAAAACCGGTCATCGGTCACGTCGTGCCGCAAGTAGGCCTGGTCGGCAAACAAAAACACGTAGGAATCGGGCCCGATAAACTGCCGGAATTCGGCCGTGGCCACGGCGAAGGAGCTGGTGTAGAACTGGTTTTCGTTGAAGCCGCGCAGCGAGTTCAGTCCACCCAGGCGCAGCAGGTCGTTGGTGTAGAGGCGCGGGTTGAGCAGGCCTTCGCTGCGCAGGCGCAGCAGGAGCACACCGGCGCGCTTCACCGGGAAATAGCGCTCGGCGCGCAGCGCGAAGGTGTACTGGGTGGTGCGCATGGGCAGGCCCGCGTAGAGCTCGGGCCGCAGCTGAATGTTCTGGCTGATGGTTTTGGTGCCCACGGCCGATTGCAGCTGCAGCAGGGCGCCGCGGTGCGGAAAAAACAGGTCGTCGAGGTTGGCCCAGGCATAGGCCAGGCCGTAGGAATTGTACTGCGAGTCGAGGTTGGCGGGCAGCACGGTGGTGTCCTTCAGAAAGTCGAGGGAGGAAGTGCGCTGCTCGGCAAAGAAGCTGATGCGGCCGGCCCGCGCCGTGGGGTACGTCACCTGCAGGCGCGGCTGAATGGTGGTGAAGTCGTTGGTTTGCTTGTAGAGGTTGAACGTGCCCGATATTTCCAGCGGCGAGCCGAAGAAGTTGGGGTGCACGTACTGGGCGTCGAGCAACTGTGAGAAGGCATCGGTCTTGCGCCACTGCAGGCCAATCTGCTTGCCGCCGCCCTTGATGTTGCGCAGGTTGATGGTGACGTCGCCGGTGAACTGCACGCCGGTCTGGTCGGCGTTGGCATTGGGCAAGATGCCCACAATGGCATCGAACTGGTTGCTGGGCCGGTCGTCGAGCAGCAGGTACACGCGCGCCTTGCCGCCCGCAAACCGGATTTCGGGCTCGGCGCGCAGCCGCAGGTAAGGCAGCTGGCGCAGCAGCTGGGCCGCGCCCGCCACCCGCTGCTGGCTGAAGGGCTGCCCCGGAAAAATCTGCAGGTACTTGGTCAGGAAGCGCTTTTTGGTTTTGGTGTTGCCCACCACCTGCAGCGAGTCGAACACCACCGCCGGGCCGCGCTTGAGCACCACGCGCCCGGCAATGTCGCGCCCGCTGAGCTGCACCGAATCGAGGCCCACGGTGGCGAAGGGGAAGCCCTGGTTTTCGGCTTCGGTGAGAATGCGCTCCTGCAGCCGGGCCCAGTCGTCGGGCAGGAAGGGCGTTTGCCGGAACAGCTTTTCGCGGTAGCCGGCGCGCGTCATCAGGCCGTCGCCGAGGTTGCCGTTGCGCAGCCGGGCCCAGCGGAACTGCTCGCCCACGTAGAGGCGCACGCGCACCGTGTCGCGGCTCCAGTGCAGCTCGTCGGCCGAGGCCGTGAGGTAGGCGTCGCCCTGCAGGGCCACCACTAGGTCGCGCACTTCGCGCAGCGCGCTCAAGGAGTCGGGCACGGAGGCGCGCACCTTGTAGCGGCGCACAATGGGCCGGTCGGCCGCTTCGGTTTGCAGGAGCAGCGCCCGCGGGTGCGCCAGCACGCGGCGGGGCGCCTGCGCCTGGGGCGGCGCGTCGCGCGGTGGCAGGGGAGGAGTGGCGAGGCCGGGCTGGTTGGGCGCGGTGGGGTCAAGACTGGGCGTTTGGGCCCGGGCCGCAATGCTGCCGAGCCAGCCGCTCAGCAGCCATATTCCCACGCAGCGCAACAGTAGCCGGATAACCATTCGGGGCATTAACGCGAAAGCTGCCTTTTAATTTCCCGAAGATAAAACGGCCGCAGCCTTGGCCTCCGAAGCGGCGCCCGGGCGGTCGGGCTACCTGCTTTCCTGGCTGGCCGCGAGGTAGTGGGGCGCGGGGGCTGGCGTGGCCTCGGCTTGTGCCACTGTTCGCTTGCTGGCCTCTTCGCCGGCCACCACCAGAAAGCCGTAGCCGAACACGAAGAGGTTGAGGCCGATTTGCAGGCTCAGCATATCCACTACCATGGCAACGGTGGCTTGGGTGAGAATGAAAATGCAGATGGCCGCATTGCGCCGCGCCCAAGCCCGGGTGAGGGGCCACAGCAGCACTGCCAGCCACAGGGCCAGGCCGATGAGGCCGCCGCCCATCATGGCTTCTAAGTATTGGTTGTGCACTTCCACGCGGTTTTTGAGGCGCAGGCCGTAGTCGTGCCAAGCATACTGGCGCAGCATGGCGGCGTGGGTATCGGCCGGGCCCACGCCCACCAGCCAGTTCTCGCTGATGACGTAGGCCGCCGTTTCGGCCGCGGCCAGGCGCCGGGCCAGGGAGTAGTCGTTGATGTCGTGCCGGAGCTGAAACTGCTGCACGTCCCACACGGTGGCGCCCACCCGCTCTCGCACCGACGGCAGCGCCCGGTAGGCCAGCCATGGGGCCGCGCCCAGCACCAGCACCAGCCCCAGGCCCAGCGCCAGGTGGCGGCGCGTAAGCAGCCAGCCCGCGTAAGCCAGCAGGCCGGCATACAGCACCAGCAGCCCCGTGCGATACGCCAGTACGTGCAGCACCGCCGCCGCCGCCACGGCCGCCGCCAGCAGCGCCCGCCGCAGCCACACGCCCGCCAGCGGGTGCCGCCGCAGCAGCAGCCCCCAGAAAAACGCCTGCGCCAGCATCAGCCCGAACGGGATATGGAAAATGCGCGTGACGGCCTGCATGTTCTGCCCGATTTTGATGGCTGCGTTGGCCGCTTCTGGGTGTAGCAGGTACTGGCCCAGGGTGGCCAGGCCCACGGCCGCCGTGCCCAGCACAAACAGCGCCCCCACCGCCAGCCGCTGCCCGCGGGCCAGCGGCACAGCCGCCGTAAACGCCAGCGGCACGCCCAACCACGTTAGGCTACGGAACAACTCGTGCCGCCACACCGGCCACTCGCTGGTGTAGAGGCTGCTCAGCAGCAGAAATACCACGATGGCCGCCGCGCGCATGGCGGCCCCGTTGTGCCAGTAGCGAGGCAGGTCGCGGCGCAGGTGGGGGTTGGCCAACACGGCCAGCACGCCCACCACGGGCGCCAGCGCCACCAGGAAGCGGGCCGACAGCAAGCCCACCACGCCCGCCACGCAGGCCAGCCACAGCAGGTATTGCGAAAGACGCCCGGACCGGTAATGCTGCACAATGTTCACGAAAGAAGGCTCTGGTGGTGGGCGGGGCTTTTCGCCACAAAGTAACCACGAGGACGCGGTTTGGCGGCCTCGTTCAGGCGACCCGTCCGGCCGTTTTTACCTTTGCGGAGTCGCTGGTATCCGGCGGCGGAATTATTGCGGGGCCGCTGCCCGTTTACCTCTACGCCTTTTCACCGCGTTTCCATGGCTGGCCTATACCTCCACATTCCGTTCTGCAAGCAGGCTTGCCACTATTGCGACTTTCACTTTAGCACTTCCTTGGGGCTGAAAAGCCAGTTGGTGGAGGCCATCGTGCGGGAACTGGAACTGCGCCGTGATTACCTGCCGACAGATACCGTGCTAGAAACCGTCTACTTCGGCGGCGGCACGCCTTCGCTTCTCAAGGCCGCGGAGCTAGACCAGATTCTCAGCGCCATCCATCGGCATTTTGCCGTGGCGCCGGGCGCCGAAATCACCCTCGAAGCCAACCCCGACGACCTGAGCGCCGCCAAGCTGCACGAGTTGCGCCAGGCCGGCGTCAACCGTCTCAGCATCGGCTTGCAAAGCTTTTACGAGCCTCACCTGCGGCTGATGAACCGCGCCCACACCGCCGAGGAGTCGACCACGGCCGTGCGTCGGGCCCAGGATGCCGGTTTCGAGAACATTTCCATTGATTTGATTTACGGCGTGCCCGCGCCGGGCCATCACATTTGGGAAGCCGATTTGGCCAACGCTTTCGCCCTGGACGTGCCGCACGTATCGGCTTACGCCCTGACGATTGAGCCCGGCACGGCCTTCGGGCACCGGCTGCAAAAGGGCACCTTCAGGGCGGCGCCCGATGAGTTTGTGGCCACGCAGTTTGAGATGCTGCTGGCCGCCATGCGCGCCCACGGCTACGAGCAGTACGAAATCAGCAATTTCTGCCAGCCCGGCCGCGAGAGCCGTCACAACGGCAACTACTGGCGCGGCGTGCCCTACCTCGGCCTCGGCCCCAGTGCCCACAGCTACGACGGCCGGAACCGCCAGTTCACCCTTGCCAACAATCCGCAGTACGTGGCCGCCGTGCTCGAGCGCGGCGAAGTGCCCGTGACGCTCGACGAGCTCACGGCCACCGACCGCGCCAATGAGTACCTGCTTACCACCCTGCGCACGGCCCGCGGCTGCGACCTGGCCCACCTGCGCACCCAGCTGGGCTTCGACGTGCAGGCTGCCCACGCCGCCTACCTCGCCGAGCTGCAAGCCAACGGCTGGGCCCGCATCCAAAACGAAGTGCTTACTTTGACCGACGCGGGCAAGCTCCTGGCCGACCACATCACGCTGGAGCTGTTTCAACCCCCTGCCGTAGCCGCATGAGACTCTTGAGCGACAGCATTGCCGACGACGCCGACTTCTTCGTGGAGCAGATTCACGTCGTGGCCATCGTCTTCGACAACACCGACGACGTGACCGTGTGGGCCACCACGCTGTTCGACAACGACACGCACTTCTTCCACCTCGCGCTGCCTTTCAAAGCCCTCGACACGCTCCTGAGCCTGGCCCACACCCGCGCCGACGCCCTGCAGGAAGAAGTAGCCGATGCCCTCGCCGCGCAGGAGTGGCCCGCACTGCTCGAATACAACTCCGACGAGAAGCCGCCCGTGCCGCTGCCCAGCGTGGCCCTCAAGCTCTCCGTGACCTACCCCGCCGTGGAAGACGACGAAACCGGAGACGGCGAAGAGCCCGACGACCCCCAGCCGCACAACATCTTCTATCTCGAAGGCGTGTACGTACGCCTCGATACCTAGCCGGGCCGTGGCCATGCCGCCCGTGTTCTACCTCATTCCCGGCCTGGGCGCCGACGAGCGGGTGTTCCAGTTTCTGCGCCTGCACGGCGAAGTGCACGTGCTGCAATGGCTGCCCCCGCAAACCCCGCAGGAGCCGCTGCCGCACTACGCGGCCCGGCTGGCGGCGGCCGTGCCCGAGGCGCGTCCCTGCTGGCTGGTCGGCGTCTCGTTTGGGGGCGTGTTGGCGCAGGAGGTGGGGGCGTTGCGGCCGTTAGCGCGGGTGGTGCTCATTTCCAGCTTCACCGGCCCCCGGGAGCTGCCGTGGATGGGCCGTCTGGCCCGCGCCACCGGGCTGCATCGTCTCGTGCCGCCGCAACTGTTGCCGCTTATGCCCCGTGCGGCGCAGTGGCTGTTTGGCGCGCGCAACGGCGGCGAGTACCGGCTGCTGCGGCAGATTTTGCTCGATACCGACGTGGCATTCACCCGTTGGGCTATTGCGCAGCTCCTGCAGTGGCCGGGCCGGCCGGGGCAGGCCGTCATCCGCATCCACGGCACCGCCGACCGACTCCTGCCCGCCGGCGCTGCGCACAGCCAGTACGCCTTGCCGGGCGGCCACCTCATCATCATTAGCCAAGCCCGCGAAATCAGCCGCATTTTGAATGAGCTGGCAACGTAAGCCGAACGTCATATAGACTCTGAACGCCATGCAGAGCGAAGCGAAGCATCTTGCCCGCGCAACGCAATCCACGATTGAATTATTTATAGCACGCGAGATGCTTCGCTACGCTCTGCATGACGTTCTTTTGCTCACTGCTCACTGCTCACTGCTCACTGCTCACTGCCAATTGAACACGCCCACCTACCCCTACGCAGGCCGCACCTACGCCTTTGACCCCGCCGCACCCATTGATATTTCCCTGCCGCTGGCCCCGGGCGAAAACCAGGTGAACTGCTTCTGGGCCGAACCCGTGCAGTTCGATACCATTCGGGTGGGCAGCTTTGTGGGCAGCGTGGCCCTGGGTGGCAGCACCAACTACCAGCGCGTGCACGTCACGCCCCACGGCAACGGCACCCACACCGAATGTTACGGCCACATCTCGCCCGACCCGGCCGTGACGCTCAACCAATGCCTGCGCCGCTTCCTGTGGGTGGCCCGGCTGGTGAGCGTGGCCCCGCGCCCCCAGTCCAACGGTGACCTCGTGGTGATGCTGGCCGATGTGCAGGCCGCCCTCGCCGCACAATCGGACCGGTCCATGCCCGAGGCCTTCGTCCTGCGCACCCTGCCCAACGACCCCGCCAAGCGCCACCGCCAATACTCCGGCACCAACCCTACCTACATCGAGCCCGCGCTGGCTGAGTGGCTGGTCGAGCTTGGCGTCCAGCACTTCCTGCTCGACCTGCCCAGCGTCGACCGCGAAGAAGACGATGGCCAGCTGCTGGCGCACCACGCCTTCTGGCAATACCCGGCCCGACCCCGTTACGCGGCCACCATCACCGAGCTGATTTTTGTGCCCGAAGAGGTGCCTGATGGCCTGTACCTGCTCAATCTACAAATTACCAGCCTGGAGCTCGATGCCAGCCCGAGCAAGCCCGTGCTCTATCGGCTGATGCCGGAACAATAAATGCGAGCCCGGCGAGGGCAGGTGCAACCGAAGCGGCAGTAGCGGCATCTAGCCCCTGTACTTCCACTTCTTTCCCGCCAGCGCGCATGCACCTCTCCCGTACCGTACTCCCCGGCCTGGTAATCCTCGCCGGCACAACCCTCAGCTTCGGGCAGAATGCCCCGGTCACACCCACCCTGCCCGCCGCCGTAACGACGCCGGCCATTGCCAAAGACGCCCCCGATAAACTCCTGTTGAAAGTAGGCCTGAACGCCGGCCGTTCTCTTCGCTGGGGCGGCTACGAAGGCTGGTCTGGACGGGTTCCGATTTCCCTGGCGGCGGAGTATGCCGTCAGCCCCAAGTTCACCCTCTACAGCCAGCTTGATACCGACGTCGACGTATTGCGCCGGCAGTCGTTCGACGGCCGCGTCTTGCCGCTGGTTTCTTCGGGAGCCATTGGGGTAGGCGGCCGGTATTATTACAACCAGGAGGGCCGCGCCCGGGCCAACCGCGCCCATGGGCTGTTCGTTGGGAACTACGTGGGGCTCGAAGTGCACACCGAACTGGAGCGTTACAACGGCACGCTACGCACCGGGCCCAGCCTTAACGCGCTTTGGGGCATGCAACGGCGACTCGGGCGAAATTTCCTGTTTGACTTCAACGCCGGCGTAGGCTTTGGGCCCAACAGCAGTGCTGTTACCGGCTACAGAACTTCCGTGGGCACCATTGCGACGCAGTTTAACCTCGGCATCTTTTTCGGACGCTAACCCTTCTGTCTCTCGCACAATGCGAAAAGGGCTGCGCCGTGAGGAGCAGCCCTTTTTAGTGCTAACGTGCTGGCAATTAAGCCGGCATCGAAACGACTTCGCGGGGGATAACCGTTACGAACGAACGGTCCTTGCGGCCTTTCTTGAACGATACTTCGCCGTCAACGAGGGCGAACAGCGTGTGGTCCTTGCCCATGCCTACGTTCTCGCCGGCGTGGTGCTTGGTGCCGCGCTGACGCACGATGATGTTGCCGGCTACGAGGGCCTGACCCCCGAAAATCTTGATGCCGAGACGTTTGGAATGCGATTCGCGGCCGTTGTTGGACGAGCCGACACCTTTCTTGTGAGCCATGGTATTGAAGCTAATGCTGCCGGCAAATGGCCGGGAGCGGCTGGTTTAATAGAGAATTAGATAGCGAGCAGGCAGCATAGAACTAGCCGATGCTGTTAATCATTACTTTGGTGAACTGCTGGCGGTGGCCGTTCATCTTCTGGTAGCCCTTGCGGCGCTTCTTCTTGAAGACGAGAACTTTGTCACCCTTCACGTGAGCGAGGATGGTGCCGGTTACGGCTACGTTCAGTTCGGGAGCGCCTACGGTGATGGTGCCGTTGTCGTCGGTCAGCAGGGCGTTGCCCAGCGTCACGGTGTCGCCAACATTGCCGGCCAGTTTGTGAGCGTAAACGAATTTGTTGGCCTCAACCTTGGTCTGCTGGCCAGCTATGTTAACAATTGCGTACATCAGCTTTCGCGGGTTTTTCTGAAATGGGAAGGCAAAAGTACGGCTTTGGTTTGGGATTTCCAAGCCTAAGTTCTTAATCGTCATTGGCTGCCCGCTTGCCCGGCCCGCAAAACGGCGCTGGCGCCCGCCTGCGCCCGCTTCCGGCGAGTCGGCGGCTTGATGAAAAAAGCACGCGAGTACGTACGTACAGTACAGTATTTTGGGGACAAGTAGGCTTATCCACACGATAAATGTGGACAACTCCGGCAAAAGCGGCTGATTTTGAGGGATGTTTGGCGGCTGAGCGTTCGGGCCGCCTGTGGAAAACCTCGGAGCCGGAGCCGGCCGAATAGCCGGGTATTAACCAAAAAATAACGAATAAAAAAGCCCGGAACCCCGGCCGATGGCCCCCCGGCCGGGTCTATATTTGAAGCTGGAAGGTCGACCGCGTTTGCCGGCGCTACGCCAAACATCTGCCGGATAACGACGGTTGAGTTGCCACTTTCCTCGACGAAATCCGCCATCAAGAACCCCGAGATATTATGGAGCCGCTCCTCGCCGAAAACCCCAACCGCTTTGTGCTCTTCCCCATCCAGAACGATGAGGTGTGGCAGTACTACAAGAAGTCGCAGGCCTCGTTCTGGACGGCCGAGGAAATCGACCTCTCGCAGGACCAGAAGGATTGGAATAGCCTCAACGACAACGAGAAGCATTTCATCAAGCACGTGCTGGCTTTCTTCGCCGCTTCTGATGGCATCGTGAACGAAAACCTGGCCGTGAACTTCATGCAGGAAGTACAGATGCCCGAGGCGCGCTGCTTCTACGGCTTCCAGATTATGATGGAAAACATTCACAGCGAGACCTATTCGCTGCTGATTGACACCTACATCAAAGACCCCAAGGAGAAAGATTACCTCTTCAACGCCCTCGAAACGGTGCCCGCCGTGCAAAAGAAGGGCGAGTGGGCCCTGAAGTGGATTAACTCGGAGAACTTTGCCGAGCGCCTCATCGCCTTCGCGGCCGTGGAGGGCATCTTCTTCTCGGGCTCGTTCTGCTCCATTTTCTGGCTGAAGAAGCGCGGCCTGATGCCCGGCCTCACGTTCTCCAACGAATTGATTTCGCGCGACGAAGGCCTGCACTGCGACTTCGCCTGCCTGCTGTATAGCTACTTGCAACACAAGCTCGACCCGGCCCGGGTGCAAAGCATCATCCGCGACGCGGTGACCATTGAGCAGGAGTTCGTGACCGACGCGCTGCCGGTGAGCCTCATCGGCATGAACGCCAAGGCCATGTCGCAGTACATCGAATTTGTGGCCGACCGCCTGCTGGTGGCCCTGGGCTGCGGCAAGATTTACAACGCCACCAACCCCTTCGATTTCATGGAGATGATTTCGGTGCAGGGCAAAACCAACTTCTTCGAGAAGCGCGTGGCCGAGTACCAGAAAGCCGGCGTGATGAGCGAGCGCAACGACAACGTGTTCTCGCTCGACGAAGACTTCTAGAAAGCGTAATTGATTTTTGACAAAGGCCTGTCCTGCTGAGTGGTGTTCAGCAGGACAGGCCTTTGTTTATGGCCGACGGCGCCGGAACGAAAAAAGGAAAAACGCGAGGCAACCACGAAATCAATTGTTTCGAGTTGTGATACAGCGGGCCGCTGGCCCGCTTCCTTTTATATTTGCTGTCTTCCGATAATCAGTTCTTTATGACATACCGTTTACTCGCTCTCTTTGCTCTACTCGTTGCTGCGCCTCTGGCCCGGGCCCAAACGGCACCTGCTCCGGCCGCGGCGGCCGCTGCTGCTACCAAGCTGCCGCGCTACTCTACGTCGGCGGGCCTCATCACCTTCTTTTCCACGGCGCCGCTCGAAGACATTGAGGCGCTGAACCCCAAGGTGGCGGCGGTGTTTGAACTGGCTACCGGGCAACTGGCTTTTTCCATGCTGATGCGCGACTTCCAGTTCAAGAACACGCTGATGCAGGAGCACTTCAACGAGAACTACGCCGAGAGCGAGAAGTACCCGCGGGCGCGCTTCACCGGCACGCTGGTGACCATGCCCGACGAGGCCACGCTGCGCAGCGGGCCGCAGCCGGTGTACGTGCAGGGCGTGCTCACCATTCATGGCGTGAAGCGCAAGGTGCGGGTGCCCGGCACGCTGCACCTGCGCGACAATGACTTGGTGGTGACCTCGAAATTTGCGGTGGCGCCGGCCGATTACAAGATTAAAATCCCGGCGCTGGTGCGCAACAACATCGCCAAGAGCATCGACGTGAGCGTGATAATGACTTGTCAGCCCGCCC
Source organism: Hymenobacter sp. 5317J-9 (assembly GCF_022921075.1). Taxonomy (NCBI): domain Bacteria; kingdom Pseudomonadati; phylum Bacteroidota; class Cytophagia; order Cytophagales; family Hymenobacteraceae; genus Hymenobacter; species Hymenobacter sp. 5317J-9. The sequence goes on along the minus strand of NZ_CP095050.1, from coordinate 5,174,363 downwards.
CGGCCGTGACGGCCAGCCGCTAGGCTCGGCTAGATAGAGAGGTTGCTATTGAAGCTTTTGCCGCCCGGCACGCCCTAAAAAGCGGCCGGGCGGCTTGCGTTGGCGGTATGTGGAAAACTTCTATATTTTTTGTTTGCCCCCGGCAAACACAGGAGGTAATTTCCGGGATTCAATGCAACGCGGCCGGCAATGGACCGCGGCGTTGATGCAACGCTTTCACAACGGACTGAACAAGTTGCGGCTGCGCCCTCCTAGGACCGGCCGCTTTTTATAAGAAAAATTCCCCAACCAAACACCACTGGTATGCTAGTAATTAAACGCGACGGGCGCCGCGAGTCCGTGAAGTTTGACAAGGTCACGGCCCGCATTGAGAAGCTGTGCTACGGGTTGAACCAAGACTACGTGTCGCCCATCGAGGTGGCCAAGAAGGTGATTGACGGCATCTACGATGGCGTGAGCACCATTGAGCTGGACAACCTGGCCGCCGAGACGGCCGCCTCGCTCACCACCCGCCACCCCGATTATGCCATTCTGGCGGCCCGCATTGCGGTGAGCAACCTGCACAAGGTAACTTCTAAGTCCTTCAGCAGCACCATGAAGCGGCTTTATACCTATGAAGACCCCAAGAACGGCGATAACGCCTCGCTGCTGGCTACCGACGTGTGGGAGGTGATTCATAAGAATGCCCACACCCTAGACTCGGCCATTATTTATGACCGGGACTACAACTACGACTTCTTCGGCTTCAAGACGCTGGAGCGGAGCTACCTGCTGCGCCTGGAGGGCAAGGTGGTGGAGCGGCCCCAGCACATGCTGATGCGCGTGTCGGTGGGCATTCACAAGGACGACATTGACTCGGTTATTAAGACCTACAACCTGCTGAGCGAGCGGTGGTTTACCCACGCCACGCCCACGCTGTTCAACGCGGGCACGCCGAAGCCGCAGATGTCGAGCTGCTTCCTGCTGACGATGAAGGACGACTCGATTGATGGCATTTATGACACGCTGAAGAACTGCGCGCTGATTTCGCAGTCGGCTGGCGGCATCGGGCTTTCGGTGAGCAATGTGCGGGCCACGGGCTCCTACATCAAGGGCACCAATGGCAACTCGAACGGGCTGGTGCCCATGCTGAAGGTGTTCAACGACACGGCCCGCTACGTGGACCAGGGCGGCGGCAAGCGCAAGGGCGCGTTCGCCATTTACCTGGAGCCCTGGCACGCCGATATTTTCGAATTCCTGGACCTGAAGAAGAACCACGGCAAGGAGGAAATGCGCGCCCGCGACCTGTTTTACGCCCTCTGGACGCCCGACTTGTTCATGAAGCGCGTGGAGCAGAACGGCGACTGGACGCTGATGTGCCCCCACGAGTGCCCCGGCCTGGACACCACCTGGGGCCCGGAGTTCGAGCGCCTCTACGCCAAGTACGAGAAGGAGGGCCGCGGCCGCCGCACCATCAAGGCGCAGGAGCTGTGGTTTGCCATTCTGGAAAGCCAGACGGAGACGGGCACGCCCTACATGCTGTTCAAGGACGCGGCCAACGGCAAATCGAACCAGCAAAACCTGGGCACGATTAAGAGCTCGAACCTGTGCACCGAGATTATTGAGTACACCGACGCCGACGAGATTGCCGTGTGCAACCTGGCTTCGCTGGCGCTGCCCCGCTACCTCGTGACCGATGCGCAGGGCAACACCACCTTCGACCACCAGAAGCTGTACGAGGTGACCTACCAGGCCACCCTGAACCTGAACAAGGTGATTGATGTGAACTACTACCCGGTGCCCGAAACGCAGCGCTCGAACTTCCGCCACCGGCCCATCGGGCTGGGCGTGCAGGGCCTGGCCGATACGTTCATTGCCCTGCGCATGCCCTTCGAGAGCGACGAAGCCTCGGGCCTGAACAAGGACATTTTCGAAACCATCTACTTCGCGGCCATGACGGCTTCGAAGGACCTCGCCATCAAGGACGGGCACTACGAAACCTTCCCCGGCTCGCCCCTGAGCGAGGGCAAGTTCCAGTTCGACCTCTGGGGTGTGACGCCCGACTCGGGCCGTTGGGACTGGGACAGCCTGCGCGCCGAGGTGGTGAAGCACGGGGCCCGCAACTCGCTGCTGGTGGCGCCCATGCCCACGGCCAGCACCGCCCAGATTCTGGGCAACAACGAGTCGTTTGAGCCCTACACGAGCAATATTTACGTGCGCCGCGTGCTCAGCGGCGAGTTTATGGTGGTGAACAAGCACTTGCTGAAGGACCTCGTGGCCCTGGGCCTGTGGAACGACGCCATGAAGCAGGAAATCATCGCGGCCAACGGCTCGGTGCAGGGCATTGCCCGCATTCCGCAGCACATCAAGGACCTGTACAAGACGGTGTGGGAGATTTCGCAGCGCCGCATCATCGACCAGGCCGCCGACCGCGGGGCCTACATCTGCCAGAGCCAGAGCCTGAACCTGCACGTGCAAAACGTGAACTTCGGCAAGCTCACCAGCATGCACTTCCACGCCTGGAAGCGCGGCCTGAAAACGGGCATGTACTACCTGCGCACCAAAGCCGCCGCCGACGCCATCAAGTTCACGGTGGAAAAGCAAGCCGCCGAAACCCTGGAGCCCCTGGCCCTGGTGGAGCAAAACCAGTCCGACATGGCCTGCTCCCTGGATAACCCGGACGCCTGCGAGGCGTGTGGGTCGTAAGGAATTTAAAAAGGCCGCTCAATAGAGCGGCCTTTTTAATAAAAGCATCATTATGCAAGAGCAAATGATTCAGAAGGCAACAGACCTTCGCTTGGTCCTTACGCGTTACGCAACCGGAGAAAATATCGACAAAGACCCTGAAGTTTACCTTGAGTTAAGAAGTGAATTTTGGGGTGATATTTTCACAAGAAAGCTTCTCCCTGAGTGCGTAATATCTTGTCGACTGCTGGCCGATTTTTGGCCTTACATCAAGTGTAAGTTCAAAACTTACGCTGACAGACGTGATTATATCCGTCAGGAATTTGAGCCGCTAATGAGGTACTTGGAAGGGGAACGTGCCTACTTCCATGACGACATAATTGGAGATGCTGTAACCAAGTTTGATTGTGACTCGGTGCTTCATTTCTGGGAAAAAGCTTTGGAGCGTCGAGAGGCAGACCCTGATGGTGCTATAACTGCTGCTCGGTCTTTAGCCGAATCAGTTTGTAAGCAAATTCTCACCGAGAGAAATGTTGCTTTTGAAGATGAATTGTCGCTTCCGAAACTCTTTAAACTAACTGCCCAATGCTTAAACATGAGTGCTGAGCAGCACGACGAGGCTATTTTTAAGCAGATTCTTGGCGGTTTGCAGAGCGCAATTCATGGATTCGCTACTCTCCGAAATGCTTTAGGAGATGCTCATGGCAAGCCAGGAGGCGGTTACAAGCCACTGGTTAGACATGCTGAGTTAGCAGTCAACTTAGCTGGCACATTCGCAAGCTATTTGATACAGGCTCATCACGAAACCTCTTTGAATAGCACAAGCAACTAAGTTTCTCCAGCCGCTTCTATTCCAGAAGCGGCTGGTTTGTTTTTGGGTAGCTTGCGGTATGGATTTGTTCACGAATATTCGCAAGGTGGCTGGGTGGCAACTTGTGTCGGCTTTACTGATAGCCGGCTGTAACGCAGGACCACGGGAAGAGAATCAAGCGTCGAAACCTGCCTATGACCCCAATGCTGGATTCGTGCCCACCGCTGATGTGGCAAAAAAGATAGCCGAAGCGGTATGGGCGCCCATCTATGGGCAAGAGCACATTGAGGAAGAGAAACCGTTCCGCGCTGTGCTAACGAACAACGAAGTATGGGTTGTACAGGGCTCCTTGCCCAAGCAGTATGCCCTCGGTGGAACCGCTTACATAGAAATCAATAAACGGGACGGTCGAATCTTAAAAGTGATTCACGGGAAGTAACTGTAGCATCACTCCGCCGCTGCCGCCCCGGGAGCGGCTGGGTTGGTTTTGAGGAAGCTCGCGCGCCGTTAGGTAGAAACTCTAAGCATCGCCCAGCCGCTGCGCGCCGGGGGCGGCTGGGGTGGTTTTGGGGAGTCTCACGCGGCATTGCGAGAAACCGAAGCATCGTTCAGCCGCTGGGGCGCCGGGGGCGGCGGGGGTGGGGCCACCCTGACACTTTCGTATCTTAGCCACATGGAAACTGTTGCTTCAGCGGCGCATCCGCGCATCACCCTCGACCCGAACATTTGCCACGGGCAGCCCACGGTGCGCGGCCTGCGCTACCCGGTGCAAAACGTGCTCGAATACCTGGCCTCCGGCATGAGCGAGGCCGAAATCCTGGCCGACTACCCCGATTTGGAGGCCGAGGACCTGCGCGCCTGCCAGGCTTACGCGGCCGATATGCTGCAAGTGCGGTCCATCTTCCGGCTGGCTTCGTGAGCACCGCCGAGCCGCTGCGGTTTCTGGTCGATGCGCAGCTGCCGAAGCGGTTAGCCGATTTTCTGGCCTTTCATACCGGCTGCGACTGCCTGCATACCCTCGACCTGCCGGCGGCCAATCAGACGCAGGACGGGAGCATCACCCGGCTTTCGATGGCGGAGAAGCGGGTGGTCATCACCAAAGACGCCGACTTCGTGAACAGCTTTCTGCTCCACGGTCAGCCCTATAAGCTGCTGCTCGTGTCGACGGGCAACATCAGTACGAACGATTTATTGACGCTTTTTCGGGAGTTTCTGCCGCAGCTCACGAAGCTGTTCGGGCATCATTCCTACCTGGAATTGTCGCGCACGCTGCTGGTAACGCACCGTTAGGTAGAAACTCTAAACTTCTTCCGCCGCCTCCGCCCCGGGAGCGGCTGGTTTGTTTTGGGGAAGCTCGCGCGCCGTTAGGTAGAAACACTAAGCATCGTTCGGCCGCTGGGGCGCTGGGGGACGGCTGCGGAGGTGTATCTTGACCGCCCAGAAACAGCCGTTTCTATGGTTGCCACACTTTTTCTTTTTTGTCTATGCTTGCTACCCTACTGCTTTGCAGCCTCCCATTGGGCGCGCCAACAAATCTGCCGACTACAACACCCGCTCGGGTGACAATGAACCACGCGCGAACCTCGCCCGAATCCGATATGCTGCGTCTATTCAACGACATGGGGGCCTTGCTGCGTCGGGCGCTGGCGGAGCCCAACGATACCAAGGCGCTGGCGATGCTGCAAGGCACGGAAGCGGCCCAGGTTCTCAAGCGGGAGCAAGAGGCGGAGCCCGTAATTGCCGCATGGCAGCGGACTTTGTCGGCGGCCGAACGCAAGGCGGTTGAGCTGCAACTGCAAAACAGCGAAACCGGGCGGTTTATAAGCTCTCTCCGCCAAGACGCCACCATGCGCGCCCGCTTGGAGCACAACCCCAAGCTGCAGGCGGCAGTTGCCCTGCTTCTCAATGGGCCCTCTCAAAAATCAGAATAGGGCGCATTTTTTAGGGCATTTCACTTCCGATTAGCTTCACCAGCCGCTTCCGCCCCGGGAGCGGCTGGTTTGGTTTTGGGGGCGCCCGCGCGGCATTGCGAGAAACCGAAGCATCGCCCAGCCGCCGTTGCGCCGGGGGCGGGTGGGGGCGTGGGGTGGCTTGTATATTGTGACGCTCAGACGCTTTTGTTTCAAGGGCTACCGGATAATCAAATGAAAACGCTTTCGCTAGGTGTCAGTTTCCTAATGGCATTCTCAATGGTTGGGAGCATTGCCCATCGCCGCCCTGCTAAAGTTGTGGAGGTTGGCTTTGACTATTTGGAAGCCTGTGAAACCGGAGTGGGCGAGTGCCACCCGATTGTTATCAACCGGCAAAATGGGGAAACGGTGAAACTGGTGATGCCCAATGCGCCATTAGCGGCGGTTTCCGTTTGGGACGAAGAAAACTTCCGCAAGCTGAGCAAGCGCTTGGGGACTTATAAGCCCATCATCAAGCTGCCAGAAAACGGTATGTCGGCGGATAGGAGGGCTCCAGTACTTGACCTGAGCGCCTTGAGAGATGGCACCTACCACGTTTGGATGACCTCCTGTGCAATAGGAGGAGTTGTTGAACTGCACTTGCGCACGCAGTAACCTCAATAGTATCACTAAGCCGCTTCGCCCCGAGAGCGGCTGGGTTGGTTTTGAGGAAGCTCGCGCGGCATGGCGAGAAACACGAAGCATCGTTCAGCCGCTGGGGCGCCGGGGGCGGCTGGGGGGAGGCAGATGGCGCGGGGCTGCGCCCCGTGCCGGCTATTTGTGGGCCTCTGGCCCGCAGGTGTCCGCGCCGTTTGGGTATTGCGGTGCATATTGTTCAACGATTGCAGGCCGAAGGCCTGCGAATAGTCGGCACGGGGCGCAGCCCCGCGCCATCGCCTTTCACTTGTCAATTTCTACCGATGTCAGAGAAATATAAAACCTATGAGGGTGGCATATTCTTCGTGACCTTGACGGTGGTGGGCTGGATTGACGTATTTACCCGCCCCGACTACGCCGACCTGTTTCTGGACAGCCTACGCTTTTGCATCCGGCGCAAAGGCCTGCGGGTGTATGCGTTCTGCATCATGCCCAGCCACGTTCACCTTATCGCCGACGTGGAGGATGGCTTGCTGCTGGCCGACGTATTGCGCGACTTAAAAAGCTTCACCGCCAAAAGCATCTATCAGCTCCTCGAAACGCACCCGCAGGAAAGCCGCCGCGACTGGCTGTTGCACCTGCTGCAATTTTATGGCCGGCCACATGGGCAGGCATTCAAGTTCTGGCAGGAAGGCAACCACCCGATTGACTTGAAATCGACGGCTTGGATGCAGGAAAAGCAGGAATACATCCATCAAAATCCGGTGCAAAGCCGGCTGGTTGATGAGGCGCACCATTATCCATTCAGCAGCGCTTTTCTGGATTGCGGCGTGCCGTTGAGTGAATTTTTGTAAGCACGATGGCGCGGGGCTGCGCCCGTGCCGGCTATTTGCGGGCTTCTGGCCCGCAGGCGTCCGCGCCGTTTGGGCAAGTCGTATGTTGTTCAACGATTGCAGGCCGGAGGCCTGCCAATAGTCGGCACGGGGCACAGCCCCGCGCCATCCGTCTCCTAGTTGAACGACGCCCGGAATTCCAGCGGCGAGAGGCTGGTCTTGGTTTTGAAGAGCTTGCTGAACGACTGCAGGTGCTCGAACCCCAGGCCGTAGGCAATTTCGCTCACGGTGAGGGTAGTGGTGGAGAGCTTTTCCTTGGCCTTGGCAATGAGCGCGGCGTGGATGTGCTGCTGGGTGTTCTGGCCGGTGAGGACGCGCAGCAGATTGCTGAGGTACTTGGGCGAGAGGTGCAGCTGGTCGGCCACGTACTGCACGGTGGGCAGGCCACGCTCGGGCAGGTCGGGGCTGTTGAAATGCGCGTGCAACAGGGTTTCCAAGCGTTCGAGCACCTCGTGGTTGGCCTTTTCGCGGGTGATGAACTGGCGGTTGTAGAACCGGTCGGCGTAGTGCAGCAGGCTTTCGAGGTGCGACACGATAATCTGCTTGCTAAACCGGTCAATGGTGGACGTATACTCCTGCTCGATGGCGAAGACGAGGCTTAGAATGGCTTCCTCTTCCTTGCCCGACAGAAACAAGGCTTCCCGGAGCGAATAATCCCAGAAATCGTATTGCTGGATGGTTTTGGCCAGCGGCGTATTCCAGAGAAAATCGGGGTGGAGGTACACCACCCACCCCGATTGTTCTGCGGCCTGCGTCTCATCCGCCACCGCCACGCTAAACACCTGGCCGGGCGCAATGAACGAAAGCACGCCCTCGTTGAAGTCGAACGGGTGCTGCCCGTACTTCACTTGCACGTTGCGCGTGCGCTTGACCGAGATGATGTAGAAGTCCAGCACCATGCTGTCCGGCGCGCGGCCGGGCGGCGGGGGCGGCACGGTGCCCACGTCCACCACGCTCAGCAGCGGATGCAGCGGCTTGGGCAGCTGCACGAAGTCGTGGAACGCGCTGATGGTGTGGAAGCGCCTCATGCCGGTTCGTCGTTGGGGCGAATTTCCAGCACCAGCTTGCCCCGCACGCGGTGGGTCTGGCTTTCGCGGTGGGCCTCGGCTACCTGCGCCAGCGGAAAGGTCCGGCTAATGAACACCTGCACCTGCCCCGCGTCAATCAATTCGGCAATTTCCTGCAGCCACTCGCCGCGCGCCTGGTTGTTCGACAGCGCGCCCGTGGCTTGCTGCCGGGCCAGGGCCGCCTGCACGGCCTCGTCGAAGGGCACGTCCAGGTTCACCGTCACGAAGATGCCGCCCGGCTTGAGCACCGGAATGATGCGCGCCCGCGCGGCGTTGTCGCGCAGGGGCGAGGCTTCCAGCACCACGTCCACGCCGTGCACCAGCTGCTCCACCGGCTGGCTGCGGTAGTCGAACACCTCGTCGGCGCCCAGCTCGCGCACGTAGTCGAGGTTGGCGGCCGAGGCGGTGGCAATGACGTAGGCCCCCTTGGCCTTGGCAAACTGCACCGCAAAGCCCCCCACGCCCCCCGAAGCACCCTGAATCAGGACGCGCTGGCCGGCTTGCAGCTGCCCGTCGTGGAAAAGGGCCGTCCAGGCCGTGAGGCCAGCCAGCGGCACGCCCGCCGCCTCGGCGAAGCTCAGGCGGCGGGGCTTCAGGGCAAACCGGCTGGCCTGGGACGTGCAGTACTCGGCGTAGCTGCCGTCGCCGGGGAAGTTGGGCTCGCCGTACACGGCATCGCCGATGCGGAAGGCCGTCACGTCGGCGCCGACGGCCGCCACCACGCCGGCCGCGTCCCAGCCCAGGGTCAGGGGCAGGTTCAGAAAAGACCGCAGCACGTCGTTGCCGCCTTCCCGGATGGTCCAGTCGGCCGGGTTGACGCCGCTGGCGTATACTTGGATGAGGATTTCATCGGCTGCCGGTACGGGGCGGGCTATGTCTTCCAGTTGCAGGACTTCGGGGCCGCCAAAGGCGTGGATTCTTATGGCTTTCATCGGAAAGGAAATTCGGTTGGGTGATGAGTGCAAAGGTCCCGATTGATGAAACCGAATAATTAGCCAAACTGCCCTTTGTTTCAATCAAAATGACGCGCAGCGGCCGGGCGGCAGGGTTGAGACCGGCTAATCGGCTACAATAATTGGCCAATAACCCCCCAAGGCGACCGTGCTGCGCGCCGCTACCTTCGCTGCACTATGAAAAAACCTGCCATTTCGCTGGTGCTGCTGCTGAGCCTGGGCGCCCGCGCCGCCTGCTGCCAGGCCCCCGCCAGCCCTGCCCCAAGCGCAGCAGCGTCAGGCAAGGCCGACCAGGAGATTGAAAAAAAAGCCGCCGATTGGGTGGCTTCCCTTAACCTCAACGACGCCCGGAAGCAGGCCGCCGTGCAGCAGGTCATTGTCACGCACCTCACGGCCATCCGGGACTACCACAACGCCCACCCCTACACCGAAATGCCGGCCGGCCTCAACCCCGGCACCGACCAGCCGCTGAGCGTGATGGACCGGACGCTCATCGCCGTGTCGGCCATGCCGAAAAGCATTCACGACAACCTGATGGCCGGCCTGCGCCAGCAGCTCACGCCCGAGCAGGTGGAAGCGGTGCTCGACAAGTACACCATCGGCAAGGTGGCCTTCACGCTAAACGGCTACAAATCCATTGTGCCCGACCTGACGCCCACGGAGGAAGCCGTGATTGTGGCCAACCTGAAACAGGCCCGCGAGCAGGCCGTGGACTTTAAGAACATGAAGGAAATTTCGGCCGTGTTCGAAATCTATAAAAACAAAAACGAGGATTACCTGAACACCCACGGCCGCAACTGGCGCGAGCTGTTCAAAGCCTACGTGGACGCGGCCAATGCCAAAAAAGCGGCCGACAAAGCCAGGGCCGCAACGGCGCCCGCCGCGGCTCCGAAGTAGCCCGGGCCCGGCCTTGGGGGCGCTGGGGCCGTATGACGGAGGCACCATCCTTGCCGGTTGGCGTCGGCCTGCGTCCTTGCAGAGGCTGGCGGCCGGTTTTCGCTCATGCCCTACTACACCATTGCGCTGCTGCTGCTCGGAGTTGCCATTTTGGGCGTGGCCTGGCTGCCGTCGCTGCTGGAGAAATACCCGCTGTCGTACCCCATCCTCTACATTCTATTGGGGCTGGGCGTGTGCAGCCTGCCCCTGCACTTGCCCCCGGCCGACCCGGACCAGCACAAAGCACTGGTGACGCACCTGTCGGAGCTGTGCGTGATTGTGGCCCTCACGGGCACGGGGCTGAAGATTGACCGGCCGTTTTCCTTTCGGGCCTGGCGCTCGCCGCTGCTGCTGGTGCTCGTGCTCATGGTGCTCACCATTGCCGGGCTGGCGGCGGCGGGGCACTGGCTGGTGGGGCTGGCGCCGGCCTCGGCGGTGCTGCTGGCCGCCGCGCTGGCCCCCACCGACCCCGTGCTGGCCGGCGACGTGCAGGTGGGCGACCCCGGCGAAGGCCGCGAAGACAACGTGCGCTTTGCCCTCACCGGCGAGGCCGGGCTGAACGACGGCCTGGCGTTTCCCTTCGTGTACCTGGCGCTGGCGCTGCTGCCCGCGGCCGCGCCGCTGGGCGAGCGGCTGCTACACTGGCTGTGGATGGACGTGGGCTACCGCATCGGGGCGGGCGTACTCATGGGCTGGCTCTCGGGCCGGGTGCTGGCTTATTTGATTTTCAACCTGCCCAAGCGCGTCAGCATCAAGACGGAGGGCTACGGCTTCGTGGCGCTGGCCGTCACGCTCACGTCCTACGCCGTCACGGAACTGCTGCACGGCTACGGCTTTCTGGCCGTGTTCATTGCCGCCATCACGCTGCGCAGCCGCGAGCGCAAGCACGAATACCACCGCCAGATGCACGCTTTCACCGACCAGATGGAGCGGCTGTTTATCGTGGCGATTCTATTGCTGCTGGGCGCGGCCATTGCCGGCGGCCTGCTGCGCGCTCTCACCTGGCAGGGGGCGGCGCTGGGCGTGCTGCTGGTGCTGGTGCTGCGCCCGCTGGGCGGCATGCTCACGCTCATTCGCTCCAAGCGCATCAACCTGGCCGAGCGGGCCGTGATTTCCTTTTTTGGCATTCGCGGCATCGGCTCGGTGTTTTACGTGGCCTATGCCCTGGGCGAGGCCGACTTTCCGCAGGCCCGCCAAATCTGGGCGGTGCTGGCCTTCACCATGCTGCTGTCCATCACGCTGCACGGCATCTTGGCTACGCCCGTGATGAACTGGCTGGACCGCCGCCACGGCCGCAAAACCCAAACCGAGATTACCGAAGCCACCGCCGACGAACCGTAAGAATAAGCCCGCCATTAGCCCGTCATGCTGAGCGCAGTCGAAGCATCTCTCCCGCAATAGTAACTGATTGCGTTGCGCGGTAGAGATGCTTCGACTGCGCTCAGCATGACGTTCTTTCTTCGTGCGGGCGTTCGTGCCCTGCTACGCTACCTATAACGCGCCTATTCCTTCATCACCCGGCGGGTCTGCTGGAAATTGGTGCCGCGCAGCTTCAGCACGTAGATGCCGGGCGCCAGGTGGGCCGTGTACTCGCGCAATTGGCTTTGCAGGGCCTCGGGCGTGCCGGCCAGCGAGAGCAGGCGTGGGCCGTTGGGCAGCGAGAAGTCGAGGGTGAGGCGGCCGGCACGGGCGGGCACGTCGGCCAGGGTGAAAGGCACTTCGCCCGCGGGCGGGTTGGGGTACACAAACAGGCGCGAGGTGGGCCGCGAGGTGGCCGCGTTGCCGATGCCCGCGAAGTTGACGCCGATGAGCACCGGGTCGTGGTCCGACGACCGGAAGGGCGTGGTGATGTCGGTGGCCGCGCCGGCGTTGGCGTACTCCAGCACGCTGGGCTCGGCCGAGTTGATGTGCCACTTCTGCACGTCGATGAAGCCCACTAGATTATTGGTAATCACGGCGTGGTCGAGCGAGCCCGTGAGGCCCTTGAACACGTAGGACGCGCTGGTGGGCGGCGTGGCCGGCACCAGCCCGGCCGCGCGCATGATGTCGATGGGGTCTTCCTCGTAGTTGGCGTTGTAGTCGCCGGCGCTCACCACGCGGGCCGCTCCGGCCGGAATCATTTTCTGCTTGATAAACTGCACCAGCGCCGCGGCCTGGGCCTTGCGGCGGGCGTTGGAGCCGCCCTGGCCGTCGTTCTGGTCGGCATCGGGGCCCTTGCCGCTGCCCTTGCTCTTGAAGTGGTTGATGACGAAGCCCAGCGTGTCGGGCCGCTCCTTGCGTTTGGTAATGAATATCTGGCCCAACGGCGGCCGCTCAAACACGCCCGGCGCCGTGAACAGCTGCGGCGGTCCCAGCGGCGCCAGCACCGCTGGCTTATACAGAATGGCGCAGTGGATGAGGTCGGTGTTGTTGGGCTGGTGGTTGGCGTCGCCGTCGTTCACGAAAATGTAAGTGTCCTTGCCCATCACCTCGTTCAGGCCGTTCACCAGGTCCTGAATGGCCGAAGTAGAGCCGTTGCCGTCGTTTTCAATCTCGGTGAGGCCCACCACGTCGGCGTTCATCTGGCTGAGAGCCAGAATGATTTTGGCGCGTTGCCGGGCAAAGTCCGCGGCCGTTTTGGCCCCGCGCGGCGTGGGAAAGCCGCCGCCCTCGCCGTCGCCGTTGAAGTAGTTGAGCACGTTGAAGCTGGCCAGCTTCAGGTCGAGCCGGCCGAACACGGGCGGGCCCTTGGGCCGCACGGTCCGCACCACCGGCGCCGCCTCGCCCGGCAGCGGTTGCACGCGCCACTTGCCAAAGCCGTAGCCCATGATGCCGCGCAGGCCCGTGAGGGTGCTGCCCACGCGCACGGTGCCGGTTTTGGGGTCGAGGTAGGGCGTGGGCGCGGGGTTGGAGGCCGCGCTGCCGTCGTCGAGCACCACGCACTTGTCCTCGTTGGCTTTCTGGTAGGCGTTCACGGCGGGCACGTTGCTGGTGCCGCTGCTGTGGGTGCCGGTGGCGGGGTCGTCGTTGGGGTCGATGAACTGGGTGGGCTGGTAGGCCAGGCCCTGGGCCGAGAGCGTGAGCTCGCCGCGCTGCTTGAGGCTGTAGTTGTCGACCACCGTCATGGCGTCCGAAAACTGCACCCGCATGCCCTCGTAGCGCTCCATGTCCGGGGCCGAAAAGTCGGGGTTGTTGATGGTGACGAAGGCCGGCAGGGCTTGGCCCGACGCCAGCACCGTGATGTTTGGCTCCATCAGCACGGCCTGGTTGAAGGAGGGCGCGCCGGCATCCTCGCGCACCGTGCCGCTGATGCGGACCCGGTCGCCAATGCGGACGGTGGGCGAGGGCATGGCCACAAACAAAGCATCTGAAGTGGCGGGGTTGCCGTCGGCCGTGGCTTTGTCGTCCTGCACGTAGAAGCCGGCCGGGTTCAGGCCTGCGTACACGCCCGTCACCACGGCCTCGATGGTGTAGGTGCCGGCCTTGGCGCTGGCGCCCGTGCCCTGAATGGCGCCAATTGGCGTGGCCCCGGCCGCGCTGGCACCCAACAAAAAGCCGGAAAGAAGGACGAGTTTACCGCGCATCGGACAAAAGAAAGAAAGAGTTGTAACGGGCGCTAAAGGTATTACCGCCGGCCAAACCCGGCCCCGGCCGGACGCTACCGCCACCGAAACGCATTGGCTAGGTCAGCGTGTACGAAGAACGAGGCCCTTCGGCGGTGGATGCAGCCATGGGCTGCCATCCGGCTACCTTTGGCCGCTTCTACCACCTTTTCCGCAACCCCCGCATGTCCTTCTTCGGCCGCTTCGACCGACTTCCTTTCGCCATTTTATCCGGGCTGCTGGCCCTGGCCGGCTGCACTGCTTCCAAAGCGCCATCGGCAACAGCGGCCGGCTCCCCGAACCCCACTTCCATTCTACTGTTGGGCTCCAACCACCTCACCCAGCTCTACAAGGCCAACAACCCCAACTCCGACGTGCTCACGCCCCGCCGCCAGGCCGAGCTTTCGGCCATGTGCGACCAGCTGCAGCGCTACCGGCCCGACGGCATTTTGGTGGAAGAAGTGCCCGAAAACCAGGGCCGCCTCGACAGCTTGTTCCGCCTCTACCGGCAAGACAAACTGGACCTGAACACCATGCCCGGCGGGCGCAACGAAATCTACCAGGTCGGCTTTGTGCTGGCCAAGCGCCTCGGCCTGCCCGGCGTGCACTGCGTGAACGCGCCCGGCGGCACGTCCCAGAGCATTCTGAGCGAAGGGCAAAACATCGGGCTCTACGAGCAGGCCACCACGGAATGGCGGGCCTTCGGCGCCCGCACCATCGACCAGCCGCTGCTGGCCGGCACCACCACCATGAGCCAGTACTACCGGGCCATGAACGAGCCGGCCACCGTGCAGCGCCTGCACACGCTGGTGTACCGCACGCCGGCCCGCGTCACCAACGGCACCCTCAAGCCCGACCCCATGGTCGACGCCGCGTTCATCAATCCCAAGTACGTAGGCGCGGAGTTCATCTCGGTGTTTTTCAACCGCGACCTGAAGGTGTATTCCAACGTCGTGGCCACCCAACTGGCCACCCGCCAGCGCCGCCAACTGCTCATCATGGGCCTGCGGCACGTGGGCTCGCTGCACGGCATTTTCAGCACCGACCCCGCCTACCAGGTTGTGGCCGCCAACAACTACCTGGGCCGCCGCTAGGGCCGCACCAGCCCGAAACGGCCGCCCGCCACATCGAGCACCACGGCGCGCTGGCTGAAGGGCTCGTTGCCCAGCATGCCGCCCATGCCCGAGAAGCGCATCAGCAGGTTTTGGGTGAAGCTGGTGCCCGTCATGTGGCTCACGGTGCCCAGCGGCACGGTGGCGGTACCCAGCCGCATGGCCGCGGCCGTGGGCGCCGTGTACGACGTGAGCGGCCGGCCCCAGGAGCTGGTCACGCTGGTGCGCACGGGCGCGCCGGGCCGGGCCAGTTTCTGCCATTCGCCCTCGCTCGTGAGCAGGGCAAAAGCGCTGGTACCGGTGTCGAAAAACAGCTTGCGCGGCTCGCCTTGCAGCCCGGCCGTGAACACCGGCCGGCGGCTGTCGAAGGCCAGCGGCACGAAGTCGGTACGCCGGACCAGGCTGTCGGGCACGGCGAGCAGCAGACTGAACCGCTGGCGGGCGTAGTCGAGCACCAGGGCGCGGCCGTCCACTACGTCGCCGCCCAGTGTGCCGATGATGAAGGGCGCGAGGCTGTCGGCGGGCAGCGCGGCGGCACCCAGGTCGCGCGTCTTCACCCAACGGGCCTGCACCTGCCCGCGGCCGAGCGCGAAGCGGAAGTCGCGCAGGGTGTCGCCGTACAGCGTCAGAGCCGGGCGCAGGGCGGGGTAACGGGCCTGCAGCGCCGCCAGCGGCCGGGCGTAGAGCACCGAGTAGGGCGCACCGGTGTCGAACTGCAGGTAGCAGGTGCGCGGGCAGTTGGGCAGCTGCACGGGCACCAGCACGGCGGCGTGCGGCACGGCCCGGCCGGCGGCGGTATCGGCCAGCCAGGCGAAGGGCGTGGTGGCCGGCAGCCCCGACACCACCAGCTGATTGGCCGGCGGCAGGAACTGCTGGCGAAAGTAGAAATAGCCGCCAATGCTGCTCAGCACGAACAGCGCCAGCACGGCCAGCAGGATTTTGGGAAGGGTTTTCATGACGCAGAAAAAAGGAGGGGTTTACTGCGTCAAAAGTATCCGGAGCTACTGCCGAAGTCGGGCGTCATTACCCCGTCATTTTGCCGCCACTTCAGGCAAGATGTTGGTAATGAATACGAATGATTTGAGTTCTGACGCCCTACAGCCGGTAGCGATACACGTCGAAATTGCCCCGGCGCAGCTGCGCGCTGTAGTAGAGCACGGTAGCCACGTTGGCCGCGTAGGTGCCAATCAGGGCCGTGAGCCAGAGCTCGGGCAGGGCCACGTGGTAGTGCCGGTACACCACCAGCTGCGCGGCCAGCGCCAGCAGCATCAGGAAGAAAGTGCCCACCTGCCACAGCGCCTGAAAGCCCAGCACCCGGCGGCCCAGCTCGGCCACGTGGGCGGTGCGGTGGCGGCGGCTGCGCCACAGCAGCCACGGCACCACCAGGTTCAGCAGGGGCAGCACCAGAAAGCTCAGTGCGCTTAAGTTGAGGAGCTGCAGAAATTCGGGGTCGGAGTGAAGGGTTGGTATGGTGGCTGATGGCTCGATTGGGGCCGGGCCCGGAGCAAGCGGGGCGTGCTCGTGCACGGGAGCTGGGGCAGGCGCGGGTAACTCGGTCGGGGCGTGCAGGGCTTCCAGCGGTACGCTCAGGGCGGCGGCCAGCGCCAGCACGGTGTGGCCGCGCGGTACGGTTGCGCCCTGCTCCACCCGCTGAATGGTGCGCAGGCTCACGCCCGACTGCTCGGCCAAAACTTCTTGCGACAAGCCTTTGCTTTTGCGAAGGGCCAGAATGCGGGTGCCGGAAAACTCGGACATGCGGGAAACAACGGGTAGAACAGCGGCGAACCATGCGCCCCGCCCGGCGCACTCGGGCTTAAAGGTAAAAGGCCCGGCTAGCCCGGCTGCTGCGAGAGCCAGGCGGTGGCCGCCGCGTCGGTGCCGAAGGAGCGGTAGGTGAGGGGCAGGCCCTGCACACTGGTCGTGACGAAGGCCGTGGCGAGGCGCACCAGCACGTCCGGCGACACCACCACGGCCCCGTGGCGGTAGCCGCCCTCCGTCACGGCCCGGGGCAGCCAGCTCTGGGCTATCCATTGCTGCTCGGTGGGCGAGAAGGGGGGCATGCGGAGCTGGTTTATCAGGATGCGGCTCCAGCGCTGCTGCTGCAGGCACCGCAGCATCTGGTTAAACAGGGCCTGGGTCTCGGCCAGGGTGCGGGGGCGGGGACCCCAGGTAGCACGCAGAAAGCCAGCCGGGTCGGCCAGCAGCTGGCCGGCGGTATTTTCAAAAAGCAGGGGCAGGGCCGCTTGGTTCATCGGCGCAAAGGTACCGCCCGCCGCGCCGGAAAGCCACGGGCCTTACCGCCTCGCCGGCGCGGCGGGCAGGCGCACGCTCCGCAGCCAGGCGTAGGCGGCGGCCACGTCGTCGAACATGCTCAGCAGCGGGGGGCGGCTGTCGGCCACGGGCAGCAGCAGTTCCACGTCGCTGCGGCACTCCAGGGCCTGGCTGTGCACCCAGGCCACGCAGGCCATGCCCGCCCGGGCCGTGGCGGGCAGGTACACATCGGCTACCCACTTCACCAGCTCCCAGCTGATTTTGGTGATGTGGGAGTTGTCGTTGAGGGCTTTTTTCGTGCCCAGCCGGCCAATGTAGGTCAAAATGTGCTGGCAGTCTTCCTGCACGTTGGCCAGCTCAAGAGCGCCTTTCCAGTCCAGGTACAACCAGTCGTTTTCTTCATCGTGATAAAGGTCAAGTACTTCAGAGGTAGAAAGAAGAGCTATTGGCATCAGTACACACCCACGGGTTGAACGGTCTTGGCAAATATACCTTCGGGCACCTGCCGGTCCCGCCCGTTTGGCCTGGCGCGATGGGCTGGCCGCGCCAGTGCCGCGGGCCGTATACTCGGGCTATGATTCCGCTTATCACCCATACCCCGCGCCTGCTCATCTTGGCCGCCAGCCGCGCCCTGCTCACGGCCGAGCTGCACAAGCCCCACTACTTTCCCGTGTTGCTGGGCGCTGCCCTGCCCGAAGACTGGCCGCCCGGCCAGTACGACCGCCCGGCCATGGAGTACTTCCTGGAGCAGCTCACGGCTGGTGGGCGCGACGCCGCCGGCTGGTACGGCTGGTATGCCCTGCGCAAGGCCGAGGGCGACACGCCCCGCACCCTCATCGGCAGCGGCGGCTTCATGGGGCGGCCCGATGCCGAGGGCACGGCCGAAATCGGCTATTCCATTGCCAGCGACTGGCGCCGGCAGGGCCTGGCCACCGAGCTGGTGGGCGGCCTGGTGGCCCAGGCGGCCGCTACGGGCATGGTGCGCCGCCTGGTGGCCCACACCGATGCCGACAACGCGGGCTCGCAGGAGGTGCTGCTGCGCAACGGCTTCGAGGCCGCCGGCCCGACCCCCGATGGCCGCCTGCGCTTCGAGCGCGCCGTGGAGCCGCTGCCGCCCGAAAATGTGCCCCAGCCGCCGCTGCAACCGTAGCCGCCTTGGCTACATTTGCCTCATCCCTCGTTCCTGACTGCCCCGCGCTTCCATGAAAAATGCCCTGCTGAAATTCGGTTTCCTCACGTTGGCGCTGGCTCCGCTGGGCTGCAAAACCAGCGGCCCGGCCGCCACCCAGGCCACCGCCGAAACCTGGACGCCTCAGAAAGCTGAGAAGTGGTACCGCAGCCGCGAATGGGCCAACGGCCTGAAGCTGAACCTGCAGGAGTCGGTGAACAAGGTAGAGTTTGCGAAGCAGTACCACGCCAACAAGGCGGCCTGGGACAAGGCCTTTGCGTACTTCCGCGACACCAACCTGGAAGAGCTGCCGGTGGGCAAGTACCCCATCGATGCCGAGAACGTGTTTGCGGCTGTGACCGACAACCCCACCAAGGAGTACGCCGACACCAAATGGGAGTCGCACCGCAAGTACATCGACATGCAGTACGTGGTGCGCGGCGCCGAGAAAATGGGCCAGGTGCCCATGGACAAGGCCACCGTGACCAAGCCGTATGACGAAGCCCGCGACGTGGCCAACTACTCGGCCGAGGGCCCGCAGTACGAGGCCCGGCCCGGTACCATCTACGTCTTCTTCCCGCAGGACGTGCACCGGCCCAACATTAAGGTCGAGGGCATTGATAAAGACAAGAAGGTGGTGGTGAAGGTGCACGTGGCCCAGTAGGGCCGGCCCACCGCAACAGCCAAACTCGCATCGGGGCCGTAGAAGGCGGAAGATACCCTTCTTCCACTCTTCTCCTTCAGTGCTATGGCTAAACTCCTGTTTCTCGTATTCCTGTTTGTGTCGGCCGGTTTGGGCTTGCCCGCGGCCGCCCAAACCGGCACCGCCGACGTGCCCCACGGCCCAAGCCCTTTCACTTCATCAATGACGAGGCCAGCCTCATGGCCCCGGCCGACGCCAAAAAGCTGGAAAGCGGCCTGCGCCGCTACGCCGACACCAACGGCACCCAGATTGTGGTGGTGACGGTGCCCGCGTTGGGCGGCCGCGACGTGGCCGACTACGCCCGGGCCATTGGCACGGCCTGGGGCGTGGGCCAGCAAGGCAAGAACAACGGCGTGGTGGTGCTGGTGAGCGCCAAAGACCGGAAAATCAGCATCCAGCCCGGCAGCGGCCTGCAAAGCAGCATCACCCCGGCCGTGACGCAGCAGGCCATCGGCCAAATGGGCCCCGGCTTTAAGCAGGGCAACTACTTCGCCGGCCTCCGCAGCGGCCTGAACACGCTGATGGCCGCCGCCGACCCCAACGCCACCACGCGCAGCCAAGCCGGCAGCCCGGCCACCGGCAACGCGGGCCCCAGCACCGACCTCAACACGCCGAGCAACCTCTCGCAGGACCCCGCCGCCGTGCCACCCACCGACCCGGTGCTGGCCGCGCCACCCGCTGAGCCCACGCCGTCAGGCCCTGGCATGGGCACGCTGCTGATTGGCACGCTGGTCATCGGCGGCATCCTGTGGTTTGTGGTGCGCATGTTCCGCAACCGCAGCGCTGCCACCGCGGGCAACAATCCCAACATGGGTCCCTCGGGCCCCACGCCCGACTTTCTACCCAACCGGGGCGGCTCTAACCGCGGCCCGGTGGGCGGCAATTACAACCAGGGAAGCCCCGGCTACGGCAACGTGCCCAACCAGGGCGGAAGCGGCATGATGGGTGGCATGGGTGGCGTGCTGGCCACTGGCGCCGCCGCGGCTGCCGGCGCCTACCTCGGCAACCGCATGGCCTCGGGCCACGACACCTCTGGCCATAACTACACCAACGATAACGACACCAGCAATTTCAACACCGGCGCGGCCGGTGCCGCAGGGGCAGGCCTCGGGGCCGCGGGCACCGGCGCCGCCAGCGACTATTTCTCGGGCCGCGACGGCGGCGGGGCCGACAACACGGCTCCCGATTACTTTTCCGACGACAACACGGCGGCCGACAACTCATCGGACTATTTCTCGTCCGATGACAATTCTTCCTACGACGACAGCTCTTCCGGCGACATGGGCGGCGGTGGCTTCGACAGCGGCGACGACAACAGCGGCTCCTGGTAGCGCTGCCGAACTCACTAGCAAGTAGGCCACTTAAAAGCCCCGATGCATTGCGCATCGGGGCTTTTTTGTAGGCGCAAGCAGTGTGCTCCAGTCAGAAGTGAAGCCGCCGGGTAAATCGGTAAAGCGCTATACCTTTCGGCAATTATTCACGCTTTACTTTTTCTGCGATGTTTCAGGGGTTGCGCACGGTGGTGTATCCGGTGGGAGATTTGGCTGAAGCCACGGCTTGGTATAGCCGGGCGCTGGAGCAGGAGCCCTATTTCAACGAGCCTTTTTATGTGGGCTTCAACGTGGGCGGCTACGAGTTGGGCTTTGTGCCGGACGGCAAGGCGGCTGGCCCGGCCGGCCCCACCGCCTATTGGGGCGTGCCCGATGCCGCGGCGGCCTACGAGCGCCTGCTGAGCCTGGGCGCGCAGCCCGGCGAGGCCGTGCAGGATGTGGGCGGCGGCGTTCTGCTCGGCTCTGTGCTCGACCCCTTTGGCAACCTATTGGGCGTCATTCAGAACCCGCATTTCGCGCTGCCGGCCTAAGCAGCCGGGTGCACCATTTTTTGGGCCAGTCAAGTCCTTCCCCCATGTCTGAAAATTCTGCTGCCTTCTCGGCCGTGCCGGTGCTCGAAACCAACCGCCTGCGCCTGCGCGGCTTCCGCGCCGACGACTTCGACGGCTGGTTTGCCATAAGCCGGCTGCCGGCCTACCACCGCTACTTCACGCCCGAGCCCATGCCCGCCGAGGAAGTGTGGAAGCTGCTGCTGCGCAGCGCCGGCCACTGGGCCATCATGGGCTATGGCTTCTGGGCGGTGGAGGAAAAGGCCAGCGGCCGCTTCGTGGGCGCCATTGGCTTCCTCAGCCTCAAGCGCGCCCTCGACCCACCCCTGGGCGAAGCCCCGGAAATCGGCTGGGTGCTCGACCCTGCCGTGCACGGCCTGGGCTACGCCACCGAGGGCGTGGAGGCGGCCCTGGCTTGGGGCCGGCAGCACTTCGGGCCGGTGCGCACCGTGTGCATCATTCACCCCGAAAACGAACCCTCGCTGCGCCTGGCGCATAAGTTTGGCTACCGCGAATACGCCCGCACTACCTACCACGAGCAGCCCATCGTGCTGCTGGAGCGGCCGGGGAGTTTGTAGGATTTGATTGGTGTAGAGACGCAATATCTTGCGTCTCGTCGTCCGCGCCGTTCGGGTGTCGTTGGCATCACGCCGTGCCATGCAAGACGTTCGACGCCGAGACGCAAAATATTGCGTCTCTACCCCGTTCGGTATTGTCTGTCATGGGTTGGCCCGCTGGGTGGAATAGAGTAGCTTGCGCGCCGCACCGCTGTGGTGCTCACCTCTTTCTGCTCAGTTCTGTATGTCAGCACTTCTAAAGTTTCTGTTGGTTTTCCTATTGCTGGCCACGGCCGGATTGGCGCAGGCCCAGGCGCCGGCCACCGCTCAGCCGGCCTTCAATGTGGAAGCCGCCACCCAAGCCTACCTCAACACCCTCACGCCGGCCCAGAAAGCTAGTTCCGATGCTTATTTCGAGGGCGGCTACTGGTTGCTGCTGATTAACATGCTGTATGCCGTGGGCATTGCGGCCGTGTTTCTGGGCCTGGGGCTATCGCGCCGCATCAAGGCCCTGACGGAGCGGCTGCCGCGGCGCTTCCTGCGCACGCTGGCCTACGCGGCGCTCTATCTGCTGCTGGCTTGGGTACTGAGCTTTCCCCTAACGGTATATGAAGGCTACTTCCGCGAACATCAGTACGGGCTTTCCAACCAAAGCTTTGGTGCGTGGCTAAGTGAAGACCTCACGGGCCTAGCCCTGAACGTGGTATTCGGCAGCCTGCTGATTCTGGCCTTGTACGCGGCCGTTCGGCGTGCGGGCAACCGCTGGTGGGTGTGGGGCACGGGCATTGTGGGCGTGTTTCTGGTGATTGGCATCTTCCTGGGCCCGGTCTTCATCAGCCCGCTGTTCAACAAATACACGCCGCTGCCCGCCAGCCCGGTGCGTGCGGCCATCCTGAGCATGGCCCGGGCCAACGGCGTTCCCGCCGACAACGTGTACCTCGTGGACGCTTCCCGGCAGAGCAAGCGCATCAGCGCCAACGTGAGCGGCATAGGGAGCACCATTCGGGTGTCGCTCAACGACAACCTGCTGCGCCGCAGCACGCCGCAGGAAGTACAGGCCGTGATGGGCCACGAGCTGGGCCACTACGTGCTGAACCACATTCAGAAAATGCTGGTGTTATTCATTGTGCTCATTGGGCTGGGGCTGTGGGCGCTCGACTGGGCGTTTGAGCGGCTGGTGGCGCGCTTCGGCGCGCGCTGGGGCGTGGCCGACCGCGCCGACGTGGGCGGCCTGCCGCTGGCGGTGACGCTGCTGGCCGTGCTCAGCTTCCTGGCCACGCCGGTGTTCAACACCATCATTCGCACGCAGGAACAGGAGGCCGACATGTTTGGCCTGAACGCCGCCCGCCAGCCCGACGGCTTTGCCACCATCGCCATGAAGCTTTCGGAATACCGCAAGATTAACCCCGGGCCGCTGGAAGAAGCGCTGTTTTTCGACCACCCCAGCGGCCACACCCGCGTGCACACCGCCATGCGCTGGAAGGCCGAGCACCTGGGCGAAAAGTAGAATTCGGGCGAACTTGCGGCGCCTTGCCGTCAGGTCGGGGCTGTGTACTGCTCACTACAAGCCTGCAAAACCATGTCAGCCCGTCCCTACATCCTCGCCGAAACCACCTGGAAAACCGTGCAGGAAAACGCCTACCAGGTAGTGGTGTTGCCCTGGGGCGCCACCGAGGCGCACAACTACCACCTGCCCTACGCCACCGACAATTACCAGTCTGACTACGTGGCGGCCGAGGCCGCGCGCAAAGCCTGGGAGCAGGGCGCCAAAGTAGTGGTGCTGCCCTGCGTGCCCTTTGGCGTCAACACCGGCCAACTCGACATTACCCTCGACATCAACATGAGCCCCAGCACCCAGCTGGCGCTGCTGCGCGACGTGGTGCAGGTGCTGGCCCGCCAGGGCATCCCCAAGCTGGTCATTCTGAACGGGCACGGCGGCAACGACTTCCGCCAAATCCTGCGCGAGTTGCAGGCCGAATTCCCGACGGTGTTCCTGAGCACGCTCAACTGGTTTAAAGCCGCCGACCGTAACCGGTACTTTTCGGCGCCCGGCGACCATGCCGACGAGCTGGAAACCAGCGTGATGCAGCACATCGCGCCCGAGCTGGTGCGCCCCTTGGCCGAAGCCGGCGATGGTGCTTCCAAGGAGTTCCGCGTTGCGGCCCTGCGCCAGGGTTGGGCCTGGGCCCAGCGCGAGTGGAGCAAGGTGAGCGCCGACACCGGCGTGGGCAACCCCGCCGCCGCCACCGCCGAAAAAGGCCAGGCTTTCCTCGAAGCCGTGACCACCAACATCGGCCAGTTCCTTGTAGAGCTGGCCGCCGCCGACCCGCAGGATTTGTATGAATAATTGCAGTTAACAGTTATCAGTGAGCAGTGAACAGCTTCGTTCAGCAAGCTTCTAATTGCCGACTGCTCACTGCTCACTGCTCACTGCTCACTGCTCACTGATAACTGCTCACTGATAACTGCTCACTGATAACTGCTCACTGCTCACTGCTCACTGATAACTGCTCACTGCTCACTGATAACTGCTCACTGATAACTGCTCACTGATAACTGCTCACTGATAACTGCTCACTGATTCTATGACCCGATTCGATAGCGTCATTTTCGACCTCGACGGCACCCTGTGGAACGCCTCCGAAGCCATTACGCGGGCTTTTCAAGCAGCCAGCAGCAGCGTCGACTACATCGAAAACGACGTGACGCTGGCCCAGGTGCAGGCCGTGACTGGTCAGCCCTACACCGTGGTGTACGAGCGGCTTTTTCCTAAACTGCCCGCCGACAAGCTCGACGAATACCGCGCCCTTTGCGCCCGCCACGAACTGGCTGCGGCCGTCGACCACGGCGGCGCGCCCTACCCCGGTCTGGCCGAAACCCTGCGCTACCTGCGCGGCCGGGGCTACCGGCTGTTCATCGTCAGCAACTGCCAACTGGGCTACGTGGAGGCGTTTTTCAAACACAGCGGGCTGGGCGAGTTCTTCGAGGGCCACCAGTGCTACGGCACCAAGCTGCTTTCCAAGGCCGAGAACATTCGGGAAGTGGTGGCCGACTACGGCCTGCAAGCGCCCGTGTACGTGGGCGACACCCCCGGCGACCTCGCCGCCAGCCAGGGCGCGGGCGTGCCGTTCATCTTTGCCACCTACGGCTTCGGGCAGCTTAGTGAGGCGGAGGCGCCCACGCGCATCCACCAGCTGGCCGACCTGCAGGAGCTGCTCTGATGGTGATAAAAAAAAGCCGGCTTCGTACATTGGAGGCATGAAATTCCCGGCTTTTCCACGCATCACCACGCATCCGTCCATTTGCAACGGGCAGCCCACCGTGCGCGGGCTGCGCTACCCCGTGTGGCAGGTGCTGGAGTGGCTGGCCAGCGGCGCTACCCAGGCCGAGCTACTGGCCGCGCACCCGGCGCTCGAAGCCGAAGACTTTCGCGCCTGCCTCACCTTCGCCGCCGAGCGCCTCAAGCCCCTCGACCGCACCCCGCTCACGGCCGAAGACCAGACGTCGGAAGAATGGCTGCTGAGCCGGCAGAGCCAGTGGCTGGCCGAGCAGGAGTTTCTGAAGCAGCTGTGGGAACGCAACCCCGGCCCGGGGGCTACCGATAATTTTGAGCGCGTGCACGCACCCAAATGACTGATTGCGAGCCGGAATAGATGCGTAGCTTTGAGCCCCTTGCCGCCGCCAACTGAGTCGCTTTTTTCATGTATCAGGACCTTGCCTCGACGGCTTTTCTGCACGTTGCCTACCGGCCCGATTCGTGCCTGCTGATTGGCCGCTGGCTGTGCTCCATTAATGACGAGCAGCTGCGCGAGGGCTACGAAACCATGCGCCGCGCCGCCGAGGAGCACCAGTGCCGCCACTGGCTGATGGACGCCCGCCGTCGCACCGACCGCCGCCTCAACGGCCCCGAATGGGTGGTGACCACCTTTCTGCCGCAGGTGCAGCGCGAAATGGGCGCCCCGCTCTACGTGGCCTTCCTGGTGCTGCCCAACCACCTGCGCGAAGTGGAAGCCGACCTCCACATGGCCGAAAAAGTGCCTTCGCCCAATGCCTCGTTCCAGTACGCCCGCTTCATCGACGAAGGTGCCGCCAACGCCTGGCTCGACCAGAAGCGCCGAGGGGAATAGTAGTAGCAGGCGGCTCCTTACCGCTGGCTTTCCAGCGTTTGCATGGGGGTGGCCATTTCCACGTTCGACGTGTTGGGAAAGGCCAGAAAGTGCGTCACGCGCGGCGCGGCAGGGCCGCTGTGAAACTGCAGCACCCGGGCTTCCACGGCCTGGTCTTCCTTGGTGAAGCGGTGGTGCTGGCGCTGGTGCTCGCCCCAGGTGGCCACGTAATAAAACTCGGTGAGGCGCGTGGGGTGGGCCACGTCGGCAAACACGCCGGCGCGCAGGGCCCCGTCGCGCAGGCGCAGGCGCGTCAGCTGCTCGGTGGCGGCGCGAAAGGCCGGCCAATCGGCGGGCTCCACATGGTATTCAATCATGATGACCACGGGGCCGTCATCGGGGTCGATATGGCCGTCGGTTTCGGGGTCGGGCCAGTGCTCGGCGGGGTCTAGGTTCAGGCCTTCGGCCGAGCGCATGGGGAAGGGAATGGCCAGCAGCGCGCTGGCCACCATCCAGCCGGCCGCGATGAGCAGCGAAGTTTGGAGCGTGAGGTGGTCGGCCAGTTCGCCCCACACCAGGCTGCCCAGCGACAAGCCGGCCTGAAACACCAGCATGTACACGCTGATGACGCGCGCCTGCACCCACTTGGGCACGTTCAGCTGCACGGTGGTGCTGAAGCTCGTCATCACCATCAGCCAGGCAATGCCGGACAGGAACATCACCGCATACAGCACATAAATCTGCTCCACAAGCGCCAGCGCCAGGTTGGTGACGCCGAACATGAGCACGCCCAGCAGCACCCGCTGGTTGAAATTGAGCCGCGAGCCGGCCCGGCCCATCAGAAAAGCCCCCGTGACGGCCCCCGCGCCCAGCCACGACAGCATCACGCCGTAGTGCCCCGAGCTCAGGTGCAGCTTGCGGGCAATGACCACCGATACCAGCGCCCACATGGCCGCCGCCCCAAACGAAAACGCAAACGTGCGCACCAGCACCCCATAAATGGCCGGCGAATACTGCACGTAGCGCAGCCCCGCCCGCAGCGCCCCCACAAAGTTTTCGGCCGGGCCGCTGGTCACGGTGGGCTCGCGCTTCCAGAAATACACCACCGCCCAGGTGCCCAGAAACGAGATGCCATTCAGCACAAACACCCAGCCCGCCGAGTAATACGCAATGATGACCCCGCCAATGGCCGGCCCGATGGCCCGCGCAATGTTGTTGCTCACGCCGTTGAGCGTGATGGCGAACGGCAGCACGGGCCGCGGCACCAGTTCCGTGGTCACGGCCTGCCAGATGGGCGAATTCAGGGCCGAGCCCATGCCCAGCAGGAACGTGAACCCCAGCACGCCGTAAGCCGAAATGCCACCCGTGAGCGTGAGTGCCCCCAGAATGGCGGCCACCACCGCCATGAATCCTTGCGTGAACAGCAGCAGCTTGCGGCGGTCCACCATGTCGGCCATGGCGCCGGCGGGCATGCTCAGCAGGAAGGCCGGCAGGCTGGTGGCGGCCTGCATCAGGGCCACCAGCAGGGCCGAGGTGGTGAGGGTGGTGACGAGCCACACGCCGGCCACGTTCTGCATCCAGGTGCCCACGTTCGACACCATGCCCGCAATCCAAACGGCCCGGAAAATGGCAATGGTGAAGGGCGTAAGCAGGGTGGCCTTGGGCGGGGCAGGGGCGGTGGTCGGCGTCATCGGAAGCAGCAAAAATTCTACCTCTTCAACAAGCGAAAGGGGCGAATGGCTTCCTACGGCTGAGAGCAGTAAAAGGCTCTGTCTGTCATCCTGAGCGCAGCGAAGGACCTTCTCAAGACAGAACCACTTGTTCAGGCGTGAGAAGGTCCTTCGCTGCGCTCAGGATGACAGATAAAACAACGACTTTCTACCGTTTCTGCGACGACTCCCGCACCAGCAGCTTGGGCTTGAGCACGATGGGCTTGGGCGGGCCCTGGCGGTTGGGGCCGCTTTTCAGCATCTTTTGCAGCAGCTGCACCGCCGTTTTGCCCATTTGCTCGCAGCGCTGGTCCACGCTGCTCAGCATGGGCTCGGTGAGCATGGTAAACATCTCGTTGCTGAAGCCCACCACGGCCACGTCTTTGGGCACGCGCAGACGGGCGCTTTTCACCGCTTGAATGGCGCCGATGGCCGCCAGGTCGTTGCTCGAAAACACGGCGTCGGGGCGCTGGGGCAGCTTCAGAAGCTGGCGCATGGCCTGGGTGCCGCCCTTCTGGCTCATCTCGCAGAACATGATGAGCTCGTCGTCGATGGGCAGGCCGTGGGCCTGCAGGGCGTCGCGGTAGCCCTGGTGGCGGTTTTTGTGAATGTTGAGGTGCAGCGGGCCGGTGAAGTGGGCAATGCGGGTGCAGCCCTGCTCGATGAGGTGCGTCACCACCTGGTAGGCGCCCTGGTAGTCGTCAATCATGACGGCGCTCACGTTGCTGCCGCTGAAATCTTCCACCACGCGGTCGAAAAACACCAGCGGAATGTTCTGCTGGCGCACGGCCTCGAAGTGGCCGAAGCTCTGGGTGGTGTTGGCCAATGACACGAGGATGCCTTCCACCTGCGAGTTCATCAGCAGGTCGATGTTTTTCTGCTCCTGGCGCGAGTCTTCGTTGCTTTGGCAAATCATCACGTTGAAGCCCAGCTTGGCGGCTTCGGTGGCGATGCCGTGCACCACCTGCGGGAAAAAGTGCCCCGTGATGTGCGGCACCAGTACGCCCAGCGTGTTGCTGCGGCCGCGGCGCAGGGCGGCGGCCAGCTGGTTGGGCTGGTAGTGCAGCTCCTCGGCCAGCTGGCGCACGCGGGCCTTGGTGGCCTCGCTCACGTCGTCGTGGTCGCTCAGGGCCCGCGAAATGGTGGAGGGAGAAAGCCCCAGCGTCTTGGCCAGGTCAGTGATGGAGGCGCGGCGATTGGCCATCTGGTGGTTGTAGCGAAGTGATAAAATACCCGAGCCTCGGCGCAGTCGCCGGCGCCGCCAAACCGGGGCGCGGGCGGCCGCAACTCGTGTTTTTGCCCCGCGCTGGACCGGCGCAGGATGCTGACAATTTACCGAAAGCTGACGGACGCGGCGGGGATGAAAGCGTCCCCTTTCGGGCATAGATGGGAATTCAGCCGCAATCTACTAGCCGCAATCGAATCCGGGCCGTTGCCCGCCGGAAAATGTTGCTTCCGCCCCGCGCAAGCCGGTTTAGCCCTGCCCGGGGCAAGCATCCGTCTTGACGCCCTTATTCTATCACCAAACCAAACTTGGCCACCACTCCCACTAGGCCCTGCAACGTGAATTTGGCGCCTTGCAGCGGGTTGGTTTCGGGGTCGATGACGAAGTCGGAGGCGGTGGTGAAGTCGGCTCCCGTCAGCCGGGTATTCTGGAACACCGCCCCGGACAAGGCACAGTCTTGGAATACGGCGCCGGTCAGGTCGGCATCGGCGAAGTCGGCTTCTTCCAGGCCGCAGCCCACGAAGCGCGTGCCGGGCAGGGTGCGGCCCGCAAAGGAGGCGTAGCGCAGCTGGCACTGGTCGAAGTGCACGCCAAAGAGCATGTCGCGGCAGGCCGCAAACTGCAGGCCCAGCAGCTTGCAATCGGCAAAGGCCACGTTTTGCAGGGCCGTGCCCGCCAGCCGCACCGTGCTCAGGTTGCAGTGCTCAAAGAGGCACTCGCTGAACCGCAACCGGCTGAAATCGGCCCCACTGAAGTCGCAATTCACAAACCGGTACTCGTCGAACTCGGTGTGGCCCAGCAGGTGCCGCGCGTCCCAGCCCACGGCCACATTATCCTCGGAAAATCGGTCGGGTTTGCGAAGGGCGACGGGCTTGCGGCGGGCGGGTTTCATGCCGGCAAAGCTACTGCTTCACCACCCGCAGCGTCTGGCTGAAGCCAGCGCCGCGCAGGTGCAGCAAGTAGGCCCCTGGCTGAAAAGCAGCCGTGCGCCGGCCGGTTTCAGCTTGCAGCTCGGCGGCCGGGCCATGCAGCGCCAGCACCCGCTGGCCCAGTGCCGACACCACGTCCAGCGTCAGGGCCTCGGTGGGGGCCAAGCCCGTTATCCGTAGGCTGAAGCCGGCGGCGGCGGGGTTGGGAAAAACCTCTACCTGCACGCCCGCCGCAGGCCGGGCGGCCGCCGTTACCACGCCACCGAAATTCAGCCCGATGAGCACGGGGTCGTGGTCGGAAGAGCGGAAGGGGCTGGTGATGTCGGTGGCGGCGCCGGCCACGTCGTATTCCAGAAATTCGGGCTCGGCGGCGTTGATGTGCCACTTTTCTACGGCTGCGTGACCCAGCAGGCTGGGCGTGAGCACGGCGTGGTCGAGCGAGCCGCTCAGGCCGCTGAAGACGTAGGACGCGCTGCTGGCCGGGCTGCCCAGCACGAAGCCGGCCGCCCGCAGAATGTCCATGGGGTCTTCTTCGTAATTGGCGTTGTAGTCGCCCACGCTCACCACGTAGCGTGTGCCGGCGGGCAGCACCGCGCCGTTGATGAACTGCACCAAGGCCGTGGCCTGCTGCTTGCGGCGCAGGTTGCTGGCACCCTGGCCGTCGCCCTGGTCGGCATTGGCGCCGCTGCCGCTGGCTTTCGACTTGAGGTGGTTAACGACCAGCGCAAACGTGTCGCGTGCCGCCGTGCGGGTCGTGATGAATAGCTGAGCCACCGGCGGGCGTTCGAACACGCCCGTGACGCTGGCCAGCAGCACGTTGCCGTAGGGCGTCACGGCCGCGGGCTTGTAAATGATGGCGCAGTGAATGAGGTCGGTGTTGTTGGGCTGGCGCAGCACGCCGTCGTTGATGATGGCGTAGGTGCCAGGGCCCATCACCTGGTTCAGCCCGTTCACCAGGTCCTGGATGGCCGAGTTGGGCCCGGTACCGTCGTTTTCAATCTCAATCAGGCCCACCACGTCGGCGTTCATCTGGGCAATGGCCGTGATGATTTTGGCGCGCTGGCGGTTGAAATCGGCCAGGGTCAGGGCCCCGCGCGAGGTGGGAAAGCCGCCGCC
This sequence comes from Hymenobacter sp. 5317J-9, assembly GCF_022921075.1. Classification (NCBI taxonomy): domain Bacteria; kingdom Pseudomonadati; phylum Bacteroidota; class Cytophagia; order Cytophagales; family Hymenobacteraceae; genus Hymenobacter; species Hymenobacter sp. 5317J-9. Next base: position 5,144,137 of record NZ_CP095050.1, on the reverse strand, counting down.
CGCGCCGTCGCCGTTGAAGTAGTTGAGCACGTTGAAGCTGGCCAGTTTCACCGAGAGCGGGCTGAACGTAGGCACCGGCGGGCGCACCGTCGTCACCACCGGGGCGTTGGCCCCCGGCAGCGGCTGGATGCGCCATTTGCTGGAACCGTAGCCCATGATGCCGCGCAGGCTGGCAAGGGTGCTGCCCACGCGCACGGTGCCGGTAGCGGCGTCGAGGTAGGGCGTGGGCGAGGGGTTGGTGGCGGCCAGGCCGTCGTCGAGCAGCAGCGACTTCTGCACGTTGGCGGCTTGGTAGGCGGTCACGGCGGGCACGTTGGTGGTGCCGGTGCTGCTGGTGCCGCTGGCCGGGTCGTCGTTGGGGTCTACATACTGCGTGGGCTGGTACACCAGGCCCCGGGTCGAGATGTTGAGCTCGCCGCGCGACTTCAGCGTGGCCACATCGGACACCGTGACCGGCGCCGAAAACTGCACCAGCATGCCTTCAAACGCTTCGGCATCGGCAATGGCGAAGGTGGCATTGTTCAGCAGCGTGAAAGGCGGCAGGTTCTGGCCCGTGGCCAATACCGTGATGATGGGGCTGGTGAGTACGGCCTGGTTGAACGAGGGCGTGGTGGGCATTTCCTGCACGGCGCCGGTGATGCGCACGCGCGTGCCGGCCGCCACCGTGGGGGAAGATTGCACCACGTACAGGGCGTCGGAAGTGGTCGGGTCGCCGTCGGCGGTAGCGGCGTCGTTCTGCACGTAGAAGCCGGCCGGGCTCAGGCCGGGGTACACGGCCGTCACGATGCCCTCGACGGTATAGGTACCCGCCATGGCCAGTACGCCGCTGGTTTGAATGGTGCCGATGGGGGTGACGGTTTGAGCCCGGGCCTGGGTGCCGGCCGCGGCCAGAAATATCGTGAGAACAGCCCCACGCGAGGCGGTAGAAAGCTTTATCATGCAGTTAAAAATCAACATAACCCAAATGCAGGGCTATAAATGTACTGCGCATTGGCCCAGCGGCTGGCGCGGTCCAAAAACCTGTGGCGTAATGCCATGCCCGAATACTGTGGCAACAAAGCCCCGCCTTCGGCTCGTACGTACAGCTGCCACTAGGCTTTCCACTTTTCCACGTTCCTGCCTCATGTTTCAAGACAACCCTACCGCGCCCGCTGCTACCGATTCGGAATCGCGCTACGACGAGTCGCGCCGCCAATTCATCAACCACGCGGGGCGTGGCCTGCTGGCCGTGGGCGTGGCCGGCGCCCTGCCCGTGGCGGCCGCCGAAGCCGCTGCGACCTCCGATGCTGGGATGCCGCCCGTGACCGGCCCGCTCGACATCAAGCTGCCACCATTGGAAGCTGCCACCGACCCGAAAGGCTCGGAGCCCTTCAACCCCGACGCGCCCGAGCGCCGCGTGGGCTACGCACTGGTGGGCCTGGGCCACCTCACGCTGAACGAGATTCTGCCCGCTTTCGGCCAGAGCAAGCACGCCAAGCCAGTGGCCCTGGTGAGCGGCGACCCCGAAAAGATGCGCAAAGTGGCCCAGCAGTACGGCATCAAGCCCAGCAGTTGCTACTCCTACCAGACCTACGACCAGCTCAAGGACAACCCCGAGGTGGAGGTGATTTACATCGTGCTGCCCAACTCCATGCACCACGAGTTCACGCTGCGGGGCGCCAAGGCCGGCAAGCACATTCTCTGCGAAAAGCCCATGGCCAACTCGGTCAAAGAGTGCGAGGAGATGATAGAAGCCTGTAAAAAGGCGAGTAAAAAGCTCATGATTGCCTACCGCATTCAGTACGAGCCGCTGAACCGCATGGCCATGCAGCTGCTGCGCGACAAAACTTACGGAAAGCCCAAGCTCATGCAGATGGTGAATAACCAAAACCAGGCCCACGACCAGCAATGGCGCCACAAAAAGGCCCTGGCCGGCGGCGGGGCCCTGCCCGACATCGGCCTGTACTGCCTCAACACCACCCGCTTCCTCTTGGGCGAGGAGCCCACCGAGGTATCGGCCCAGATATACACCACGCCCGGCGATGCCCGCTTCAAGGAAGTGGAGGAGAACGTGACGTTTACCATGCGCTTCCCCAGCGGCGTGCTTTCGCAGTGCATGACGGGCTACGGCACCTTCAACAGCAAGAGCTACATGGTGCACTGCGAGGAGGGCACCATCAAGATGGACCCGGCCTTTAGCTACCAGGGCCTGCACCAGGAGCGGGTGCGCGCCCCCAAAGGCAAGCAGCTGAAGGAAACGCCCAACGACCCGCAGAAAGACCAGTTTGCCCTGGAGCTCGACCATATGGCCGAGTGCGTGCGCCAGAACAAAACGCCCTACACGCCCGGCGAAGAAGGCCTGCAGGACCAGCGCATCATGGAAGCCATCTACCAATCGGCTAAGGAAAACAAGCCCGTGAAACTGCCAGTGGTGAGCAAGCTGGATGCCTTCCGGGGCTCGCCACCGCAGGAGCAGGAGGCGTAGCGAGTCGGTCTACTCGTCTGACGTTGACGCCTCACCCCCTGACCCCCTCTCCAAAAAAGAGGGGGCACCGGTTATTCTTCCATATAAATCGGCTGGCTCCCCTCTCCCTGAGGAGAGGGGCCGGGGGTGAGGCGCCCGCAAGAACATCTAACTTCAACCCCACCACCATGCGCACCATCAAGCAGCAGCACCGGGCCATCAATGCCCCCATTGCCGACCTCGTCACGTACCGGGCGCTGCCCACGGCGTCGGTGGAGTATATCGACCCGTTTCTGTTTTTGAACCACCACGGCCCGCAGGTGTACCGGCCCAACAACAACGGCTTGCCCTTCGGGCCGCACCCGCACCGCGGGTTCGAGACGGTGACGTTTATTCTGGAGGGCGACATTCTGCACAAGGACACCGGTGGGCACGAAAGCGTGATAAACGCCGGCGGCATTCAGTGGATGACGGCGGGGAGCGGGCTGATTCACGCCGAAGTGTCGTCGGAGCAATTCAAGCAGACCGGCGGGCCGCTCGAAATCCTGCAGCTGTGGGTGAACCTGCCGGCCAAAGACAAGATGGTGACGCCGCGCTACATCGGCCTGCAGCAGGACGAGATTCCGACCGCGACGCTGGACGGCGGCGTGGTCGTTCACGCCGTATCGGGCGAGTGGGCGGGCACCGCCGGGGCCGTGCAGCCGCTGGCCGACGTGGCCCTGGCCTGGCTGGAACTGCCGGCCGGTAGCCGTGTCACGCTGCCCGTGGCCGCCGAGCGCAACATTTTCTTCTACGTGGTGCGCGGCACGGTGCAGGTGAGCGGCGCCGAAGCCAGGGCCCGTCAACTGGTTGAGTTCAACCACGACGGCGACGAGCTGGCCCTCGAAGCAACGGAGGCGGCTGTGTTGCTGCTGGGCCACGCGCTGCCGTTTGGTGAGCCGGTGGTGAGCTACGGCCCGTTTGTGATGAACACCGAAGCCGAGATTCAACAGGCTTACCGCGACTACCAAAGCGGGGCATTTGGCGTCTGGAACGGGTAGTTGGTCGAAAAGCTGAGCCGTTACGCAACCTCCGCCAAGCCTTTGCGGTTGAGCCCTGCGGACCAAGACCTGCCCGGTTGGAAGGCTCGGAATTCGCGTTCTGTTTTTACTCCCTTGATGCGCACTACCACCACCCGTTCCCTTTATTTTGAAAACAGCATAGGCCGCATATGGGAAGAGCCCGAGGGCTACGTGCGGCTGGAATACCGGGCCGGCGTGCGCGAGCCGGTGCAGTTCCGGGCCATGCTCACGCACCTGGCGCAGGCCATGGGCCGGCACCGCTGGTCGAAAGCCCTGATTGACCAGCGCGAGATGACGCCCTTCACCCCCGCCGAGCTCGACTGGATGGCCAACGAGTGGCTGCCCAGCGCCGTGCGCGAGTGCGGCTACCGCTACGGCGCGGCCCTGGTGGCGCACGACGTATTCGCCCGCCTGGCCATGAACCAGCTGGTGATGGCCAGCCGCGGGTTGGCGCACACCTACCGCACCTTCGAAAGCGAGGCCGACGCCGTGGCGTGGCTGCTCGGCCAGAACTAAAGGCGCCATTCCGCCGCGGGACCGGGTTCGTCGGCTGCCGTTAGCTTTGGGGTACCTTTCCACGCTTTCGGTTATGCGCAACCCCCTGCTTTTCGTCCTGGCCTTGGCCCTGACCGGCCCTGCCGCCTTTTCCCAAACCATCCCGCCGCCCGCCAGCGCTGCCCGTGCCCCGCAATACGAGCACTGCATCCTGGTGCTGGAGGACGCCTACCATGCTGGCAACAGCCTGCACCTGGAGTATGGGCAGGACGTGAGAAAGGCCGCCCCCAAGCCCGAGTTGCTGCAGGCCAACGCCACCGTTCGCAGGCTGAACTCGGTGGTGGCCGCCCTCGACTACATGAGCAGCCAGGGTTGGGAGTGCATCAACGTGAACAGCCTGCCCGGCGCCACCGCCGAGACCGGCTACCTGCTGCGGCGCGCCAAGTAGCCCGGCCTGCGCTTACCGCGCGTTTTCCTGGGCCACGCCGGCCTCGACCTGCCCCGCCAGCAGGTCCTCAAACGTCTGGCGCTTGCGAATGAGGCGCAGCTCGCCGCTTTCGTCCAGCAGCACTTCGGCCGGGCGGGTGCGCGAGTTGAAGCTGCTGCTCATCTCGAAGCCGTAGGCGCCGGCGTTGTGGAAGGCCAGCAGGTCGTTTTCGCGGATGTCGGGCAGCAGCCGGTCCCAGGCAAAGGTGTCGGTTTCGCAGATGTTGCCCACCACGGTATACAGGCGCTCCGTGCCCTTGGGGTTGGTGAGGTTGCTGATGTGGTGGTAGCTGTCATAGAACATGGGCCGGATGAGGTGGTTGAAGCCCGAATTGACGCCCGCAAACACGGTGGCCGTGGTTTGCTTCACCACCGCTACGTTCACCAGCAGGTAGCCGCTTTCGCTCACCAGATACTTGCCCGGCTCAAACCAGCATTCCAGCTCGCGGCCATATTCTTTCTCAAAGCTCTTGAAGGCGGCGGCTACCTGCGTGCCCAGCGCGTTCACGTCGGTTTCGGGGTCACCCGGCTTGTAGGGCACTTTGAAGCCCGAACCCAAATCTAGAAACTCCAGCTCCGGGAAGCGCGTGGCCGCGTCAAATAGAATTTCCAGCGCGCGCATGAACACGCCCACGTCCTTGATTTCGGAGCCCGTGTGCATGTGCAGGCCGCGCACGTGCAGGCCGGTGCCCTTCACCACGCGTTCGAGGTGGCGCATCTGGTGAATGCTAATGCCAAACTTGCTGTCGATGTGGCCGGTTTGAATCTTGTAGTTGCCGCCCGCCTCGATGTGCGGGTTCAGGCGCACGCACACCGGGTAGGAGCTGCCAAACGTGGCCCCGAAGCGCTCCAGCAGCGAGATATTGTCGATGTTGAGGTTCACGCCCAGCTCCTTGGCTTCCACCAGTTCCTCAAACGTCACGCTGTTGGGCGTGAACAGGATGTCGTCGGGCGCAAAGCCCACGTGCAGCCCCAGCTTCACTTCGTTGATACTCACACAGTCGAGCCCCGAGCCCAAGCTGTGGATGTGCCGCAGAATGGATACGTTGCTCAACGCCTTGCACGCATAAAAGAAGCGCGTTTTATGCCCCGTAAATGCGTTTTTCAGCTTCTCGTACTGCCGCGTGATGGTGGCGGCATTATACACGTACAAAGGGGTGCCGAACTGGTCGGCGGCGGCGCGCAGCGCATCGTTGATAGCAGACATAATTACAAAAGTACGGCCCGTGGCGGCGCCTTACATGAACACCAAGCCGATAGTACATTCACGGCGCACCCATAGTTTCTCTTTCCCGCTAATGTCTTCCCCCGCTTCCCTCGAAGTCTGGCTGCGCGGCCCCGTTGCGGGCGTGCCGCCGCTGCTCCAACCCGTGGCCCACGCCCTGCTGCAAGCCCGCGACGAGCTGAATGCCGCCCTGCAGGATTTCCCGCCCGCGCTGCTCAACGAGCGGCCCGCCGGCGTGGCTTCCGTGGGCTTTCACCTGCAGCACCTGGCCGGCGTCCTCAACCGCCTGCTCACCTACGCCCGCGCCGAAACCCTGACCGAAAGCCAGTTCGCCGATTTTCACGCCGAAGTGCCGCCGCTGCCCATTGCGCCCGATTCGGTGCAAAAGCTGGTGGCCCGCTTCAACCACGAAGTAGACGCGGCGCTGGCGCAACTGAAAGCCACCCCTGAAACCAGCCTGACCGCGGTGCGCGGCGTGGGACGGGCGCAGGTGCCCTCCACCGTCATCGGCCTGCTCACGCACGCCGCCGAACACACCACCCGCCACCTCGGCCAGCTGCTGGTAACCGCGAAATGGGTGCGCAGCGTGGCTGCAGGTGAGTAGGCGCACCAACAAGAAGAACGTCATGCAGAGCGCAGCGAAGCATCTCGCGTGTTTAACAATTACTACTTCAAGCGAGATGCTTCGCTGCGCTCTGCATGACTACTTCGATGCCTGAAATCAATTCCTAGCGCGGCCCCGCAGCCACCTGCTTGTGCACGCGCGGCTTGCCCCGCTCGTACTGCGGCGGCCAGGGCATTTCGGCGCCCAGCTCGTGCGCCGCAAACAGCGGGAAGTAGGGCTCGCGCAGAAACTCCCGGGCCAGCAGCACCAGGTCGGCCTGGCCGTTGGCCAGAATGGCCTCGGCCTCGGCCGGGTTGGTGATGAGGCCCACCGCACCCGTGCGGATGCCGGCTTCGGCCTTGATGCGCTCGGCAAACTGCACCTGGTAGCCGGGCCCGACGGGAATGGGCGCCTTGGGCACGTTGCCGCCGGTAGAGCAGTCTATCAGGTCCACGCCGCGGGTTTTGAGCACGGCCGCCAGCTGCACGGCGTCATCGGCGTTCCAGCCGCCCTCCACCCAGTCGGTGGCCGAAATGCGCACAATAAGCGGCAGCTCCTCGGGCCAGACCTCGCGGGTAGCCGCCACCACATCGAGCAACAGCCGGATACGGTTTTCGAACGAGCCGCCGTACTCGTCGGTGCGGCGGTTGCTCAGCGGCGACAGAAACTGGTGCAGCAGGTAGCCGTGGGCGGCATGCAACTCAATCACCTGGTAGCCGGCCGCTACGCAGCGCAAGGCGGCAGCCCGGAAATCGGCAATAACTTTTTGAATGCCCTGGGCATCGAGGGCGTGGGGCTGCGGGTAGTTATCGGCAAAGGCGTCGGGGCCGGGGCCCACCACCGGCCAGCCGCCTTCGGCCTCGGGCACGGCGCCCTCGCCGCGCCAGGGCGCGTAGGTGCTCGCCTTGCGGCCGGCATGGGCCAGCTGAATGCCGGGCACGCTGCCCTGGGCCACAATAAAGTCGTTGATGCGTCGGAGCATGGGCACGTGCTCATCGGTCCAGATGCCAAGGTCTTCGGGGCTGATGCGGCCTTCCGGCGACACGGCCGTGGCTTCCTGAATGATGAGGCTGGCGCCGCCCACGGCGCGGCTGCCCAGGTGCACCAAGTGCCAGTCGTTGGCAAAGCCGTCGGTGGCGCTGTACTGGCACATGGGCGACACCACGATGCGGTTTTTCAGCGTGACGCCGCGCAGGGCCAGGGGTTCAAATAGCTTAATCATGAGGGGCAAAAAATGAAGTCGGAAAGCAAGCCTTCTTAACCCGGTTTTAGCCCTTGGGGTTATGAATGGTGCCGGAAACCAACAGAACGTCATGCTGAGCGCAGCCGAAGCATCTCTACTGCAATAGTAAATGAATTACTACCACACGCGAGATGCTTCGGCTGCGCTCAGCATGACGTTCCTTTTTCGTCGTCCAGCTGTCAAATAATTGTACTCAGTCCGATTTCCACGTTGTTTTTATTCCACTGCTTCTCTTTGGAGTCCGCAATCCAGAAGGCAATGTAGTTGCCCACTTCCTCGGTGGAGTAGGGGGCGGCGGGGCTCAGTTCCGGCGTCAGGATGCCGTTGTTCAGGGCTTCGTCCACGGCTTCGCGCACCAGGGCGGCTTCGGCGTCCAGCTCCAGGTGCTCGAGCAGCATAGCGGCCGAAAGGATGGCGGCAATGGGGTTGGCAATGCCCTTGCCTTTGGCCTGTGGGTAGGAGCCGTGGATGGGCTCGAACAACGCCACCCGCTCGCCAATGGAGGCCGAGGGCAGCAGGCCCAGCGAGCCGGCGATGACCGAAGCTTCGTCCGAGATAATGTCGCCGAACATATTTTCGGTCAGAATCACGTCGAACTGCGTGGGACTGAGAATGACCTGCATGGCCGCGTTGTCCACGAACAGATAGTCTACGGCCACTTCCGGATATTGGGCGGCCATTTCGCGCACCACTTCGCGCCAGAGGCGGGAGGTTTCCAGCACGTTGGCTTTGTCGACGAGCGTCAGCTTTTGGCGGCGGCCGGCCGCGGCGCGGAAAGCCAGGTGCGCAATGCGCTCCACCTCGGGGCGGTTGTAGGTGCAATGGTCGTAGGCCACTTCGCCATCGGCGGTGCGGCCTTTATTACCGAAATAGATGCCGCCCGTGAGCTCCCGGAAGATGACCATGTCGGTGCCCTGGATTCGCTCTTTTTTCAGCGGCGAATGGGCCAGCAGCACGTCGTAGGCCGTCACGGGGCGGATGTTGGCAAACAAGCCCAGCTCCTTGCGCAGCCGCAGCAAGCCTTGCTCGGGGCGCACTTTGGCGCTGGGGTCGTGGTCATACTTCGGGTCGCCGATGGCGCCGAGCAGCACGGCATCGGCGGCGCGGCAGGCGGCCAGCGTTTCGTCGGGCAGCGGGCTGCCGGTGGCGTCGATGGCGCAGGCGCCCATCAGGTGCGAGCTCAGGTCGAAGCGGTGGTCGAAGCGCGTGGCCACGGCTTCCAATACTTTCACGGCCTGCCGGCACACTTCGGGCCCGATGCCGTCGCCGGGCAATACGGCTATTTTCTTGCTTACCATGACCAGGTTCGGTTTTGTTCGAAGGCCGCAATGGCCGGTTTTTGACTTACCAAAAAATCAATGTCGTCGTAGCCGTTAATCAAGCATTCCTTCTTGTAGGGGTCGAGGTCGAAGTGAAAAACCTCGTCGGTGGCCGGCACAAAAAGGGTTTGCTCGGGCAGGTTCACCACGAACTGCACGTGGGCATCTTCCTCCACCAGGGCAAACAGGCGGGCTAGCTCGGCCTCCGTCACTTGCAGCGGCAGCAAGCCGGTGTTCAGGGCATTGCCCCGAAAAATGTCGGCGAAGTAGCTCGAAATCACCACCCGAAAGCCGGCGTCGTACAGCGCCCAGGCGGCGTGCTCGCGGCTGGAGCCGCAGCCGAAGTTCTTGCCCGCCAGCAGAATCTGACCACCAAAGCGCGGGTCATTCAGCACAAAATCGGGTTTGGGGCTGCCGTCGGCGTCTCGCCGCCAATCGCAAAACAGGTTTTCGCCGAAGCCCGCGCGCGTGGTCGCCTTCAGGAAACGGGCCGGGATAATCTGGTCCGTGTCAATGTTTTCGAGCGGCAGCGGCACCGCGGTGGAGTACAGGGTCTGGAATTTTTCCATTGGGAGTAGCAACAAAATCGTCTGTCATCCTGAGTGCAGCAAAGGACCTTATCAGGTCAGAACGACGTGCAGTAATTCGGGTATTTCAAGCGTGATAAGGTCCTTCGTCTCTGCTTAATGCGCAGAATGCTCAGGATGACAGGTTTAACTCAATTCAAATACTGCGTGATATCCACAATCCGACCCTGCACCGCCGTGATGGCCGCCACCAGCGGACTCGCCAGCAGCGTGCGGGAGCCCGGCCCCTGTCGCCCTTCAAAATTTCGATTTGAGGTAGCCACGCAGTAGGCACCGGCGGGGATTTTGTCCTCGTTCATGGCCAGGCAGGCACTGCAACCGGGTTCGCGCAGCTCAAAGCCGGCGTCGGCCAGAATCTTGTCCAGCCCTTCGGCTATGGCCTGCTGCTCCACCTGCTTCGAGCCGGGCACGATGATGGCCTCCACGTGCCCGGCCTTCTGCTTGCCTTGCACGTAGGCCGCCACCGCCCGCAAGTCCTCGATGCGCGAGTTGGTGCAGCTGCCGATAAACACGTAGTTGATTTCCTTGCCCAGCAGCGACTCGCCCCGCTGAAAACCCATGTACTGCAGCGACTTGTCGAAACTCTCGGCTTCGCTGGCCGGCACTTCGCTGGGGATGCGACCGTTGAGCGCGATGCCCATGCCGGGGTTGGTGCCGTAGGTTATCATCGGCGTAATGGCGGCGGCATCGAAGCGGTGCTCGGCGTCAAAAACCGTGTCTTCGTCCGAATACAGCGTTTTCCAGTAGGCCACGGCCTGTTCCCAGGCGGCCGCTTGGGGGGCAAACGGCCGGCCCTGCACGTAGGCCAGCGTCGTTTCGTCGGGGGCGATGAGGCCGCCGCGCGCGCCCATTTCGATGCTCATGTTGCACACCGTCATGCGGCCTTCCATGCTCAGGCCGCGCACGGCGCTGCCCGCGTATTCCACGAAGTAGCCGGTGGCCCCACCCGTGCCCAGCTGCGCAATGACGTAGAGAATCAGGTCCTTGGCCGTGACGCCGGGCCGCAGCGCGCCGTCCACGGTGATGCGCATGCGCTTGGGGCGGCTCAGTAGCAGGCATTGCGTGGCCATTACCTGCGCCACCTGGCTGGTGCCAATGCCGAAGGCCACCGCCCCAAACGCGCCGTGCGTGGAGGTGTGGCTGTCGCCGCACACAATGGTGGTGCCGGGCAGCGTGAGCCCCAACTCCGGCCCGATGACGTGCACAATGCCCTGGCGCGGGTGGCCCAGGCCATACAGCTCCACGCCGTATTTGGCGCAGTTGGCTGTGAGCGTGTCCACCTGCGAGCGGCTCAGCGGTTCCTCGATGGGCAGGTGCTGGTGGCGGGTGGGCACGTTGTGGTCGGCCGTGGCCAGGATGCGGCTGGGGCGAAACAGCGGCAGCCCGCGGGCTTCGAGCTCGTCGAAGGCCTGCGGGCTGGTCACCTCGTGGATGAGGTGCCGGTCGATATACACGATATCCAGGCCGCCCGGCGCGGCTTTCACCACGTGCGCCTCCCAGATTTTATCGAATAAGGACTTGGCCATTGGGGTGGGGTGTGGAGACGCATACTTGCGTCTCGTCGTTGGGTGGTTTGGGAGAGGAAAACGAGGCGTTATCTATCATTCGACGACGAGACGCAAGTATGCGTCTCTACATCTTTCAGCCGCCTGCTGGGGTGAAATCAGCGGCAGTGGGTGCTGCTTGCTGAATCACCGCGACTCCGTAGCTAATCCAGTCGGTGAAGCGCGGCGGTTGTGGGGTTTCCGGTTGGGGAGGCTGGCTGCTGGGTTGGGCGGGGCCGGCGGCGAGGGGGCGGTATTCTTCTGGAGTCGTCATGGGTTAGTTGGCGGCTACTAGGTTTTCTTGTTCTACAAGGGCGTGCAGGTCGTCGTCCACCACCTCGCGCTTGCGGTCGGCGAGTTCGAGAAAGCACGCGTAGGCTTTGTTCAGGGCTGTTTTTTCGAAATCATAGCCCAGCTTCTGCAGGCGGTAGGCCAGGGCGGCGCGGCCGGAGCGGGCCGTGAGCACGATGGACGAATCGGCCACGCCCACTTCCCGCGGGTCGATGATTTCGTAGGTTTCGCGGTGCTTGATGATGCCGTCCTGGTGAATGCCGCTGCTGTGCGAGAAGGCGTTGGCCCCCACAATGGCCTTGTTGGGCTGCACGGGCATGGTCATCAGGTGCGACACCATGGCCGAGGTTTCGGCCAGCAGACGGGTGTTGATGCGGGTGTCGAGGTGGAGGTAAGGGTGCTGGCGCAGTATCATCACCACTTCTTCCAGGGCCGTGTTGCCGGCCCGCTCGCCCACGCCGTTGATGGTGCACTCAATCTGACGGGCGCCGTTCATCACGCCGGCAATGGAGTTGGCAGTGGCCAGGCCCAGGTCGTTGTGGCAGTGCGTAGACAGCCGCACGGTGTGAATGCCGCGCACGTTCTCGTGCAGGAACTTGATTTTTGCGCCGTATTCCTGCGGCAGGCAGTAGCCGGTGGTATCAGGAATATTGAGCACCGTGGCACCGGCCCGAATGGCCGCCTCGCACACGCGGGCCAGGAATTCGTTGTCGGTGCGGCCGGCGTCTTCGGCGTAAAACTCCACGTCTTCCACGAAGCTTTTGGCGAGCTTCACGGCCGCCACGGCGCGGGCCAGCACGTCTTCCCGCGTAGTGCAGAGCTTGTGCTGAATGTGCACGTCCGATGTGCCGATGCCGGTGTGAATGCGCGGGTAGCGGGCCGGGCGCAGGGCCTCGGCGGCCACCCGAATGTCGTTTTCGACGGCCCGCGAGAGGCCGCATACCGTGGCTTCGCGGGTTTGAGCGGCAATGGCCTGCACGGCAGCAAAGTCGCCGGGGCTCGACACCGGAAAGCCGGCCTCGATGACGTCGACGCCGAGCTGTTCGAGCTGCCGGGCGATGAGCAGTTTCTCGTCGCGGTTTAGCTTGCATCCCGGCACCTGTTCGCCGTCGCGGAGCGTGGTATCGAAGATGTGGATTTGCTGGTTCGCCATGCTGCAAATGCCCGCACAAGCCGGGCCGGGGAGTAGAATAAGAGCGTAAGTAGCGGCGCGTGCAGCCGGGGCGAAACCGCAATTTTGTGGTTTTTACTATTTCTAACCGGTGTTTTTTTATTAATAAAGTGTTGTTGGTAAAGAGGTTGTGTAAATTGTTCATACGATGCCTAATAAGAGTTCAGAGCCCGTTTTTCAGCTGATAAAATCCCTGACGCGCTCGGAGAAGCGGCACTTCCGCCTGTTCACCAACCGGCAGAGCTCGACCGAGGACCTTAAGTTTCTGCAGCTCTTCGACGCCCTCGACGCCGCCGCCGCCTACGACGAGGCCCAGGTGCTGGCCCAGGTGCCGTCCCTCAAGCGCGCCCAGCTGGCCAACCTCAAGGCCAACCTCTACCGGCAGGTGCTGGCCAGCCTGCGCGTGTACCACGCTGGCCAAAACCCCGACATCCAGCTGCACGAGCAGCTCGACTACGCCCGCGTGCTCTACAACAAGGGCTTCTACCAGCAAGCCCTGCGCATGCTGGAAAAGGTGAAGCAGCAGGCCCGCCAAGCCGAAATGCCGCACATCGTGCTGCTGGCCCTCGATTTTGAGAAATTGATTGAGTCGCAGTACATCACGCGGAGCCTGAAAGACCGCGCCGAAACCCTCACCACCGAAGCTGCGGACACCGTGGGCCACCTGGCCCGCCAGCACGCGCTGTCCAACGCCTCGCTGCGCCTCTACGGCCTCTACCTGAAGGCCGGCCACGCCCGCAACCGCGCCGACCACGAGCGCATTACGGCGTTTTTTCGCGAAAACCTGCCAGCCGCTGAGGACAGCCGCGGCGGCTTTTTCGAGAAGCTGTATTTCTACCAGGCGCACGTGTGGTACCACACGCTCAACCAGGATTTTCGGGCCAGCTACCGCTACGCCCAGAAGTGGGTAGACCTCTTCGAGCAGGCCCCGCCCATGAAGGAGCTGCAAACCATGCTCTATATCAAAGGCCTGCACAACCTGCTAGCGGCGCTCTACAACCTGCTCTACTACAGCAGGTTCATGCAAGTGCTGCGCACGCTTGAAGACTTCGCCGCCAACCAGACCCGGCGCAGCAGCCCCAACACCGAAATCCTGCTCTTTCAATACATCTACACCAACAAAATCAACGCTTACTTCCTCGAAGGGCGCTTCAGCGAGGGCCTGCGCATCATTCCGGAGCTGCTGGAGCAGTTGGAACATTTCAAAGGGCAACTCGACATGCACCGCACGCTGGTGTTTTACTACAAGATTGCCAGCCTCTACTTCGGCAGCGGCGAGTACGAAAAGGCCATTGAATACCTCAGCCTCATCATTCAGCACAAGGATTTGAGCTTGCGCGAGGACCTGCAGTGCTTCGCGCGCATCCTCAACCTCATAGCCCACTACGAGGCCGGCGACGACGCCAGCCTGGAGTACCAGATTCGCTCCGTGTACCATTTTCTGGGCAAGATGGACGAGCAGCAGCCCATGCAGGTCGAGATTTTCCGGTTTCTGCGGCAGCTGGGCGGCCTGGCGCCGCAGCAGCTCCGGGAGGCCTTTATTGCCCTCAAAGAGAAGCTGCAGGTCATCGCCGCTAACCCGTACGAAAGCCGCCCTTTCCTGTACCTGGACATCATTTCCTGGCTCGAAAGCAAGATTTCGAACGTGCCGGTGCAGGATGTGATGAAGCAGAAATTTCGGCAGATGAAGTAGCGCGGCAGGACGATTTGTAGCGTGGACGCTGCGAGCCCGCGCATGGGCGCACGTGCAAACGGGCGCGGACTCGCAGCGTCCACGCTACAGCGGGGCGGTGTCCGTGGTACCTTTGCCCACCCATTGCATTCGCTCGAAATAATGTCGGCCACGGCCTTTTTGCTGCTTTTTAGCCTGCTTTTCAGTCCGCCAAAGGATGCGAAATCCGGTATCGTGTTTCCGGTGCCGAGCGGGGTGCCCAATCAGCTCTTCTACCTGCAGCGCGACCCGAATACCAACACCGTCGTCTACCAATTGAACGTGGACCGCGCCGGTCGCCTCAACGAGGACGAGCCCGTGAACGCCTTCTGGATTCGCTACGACGAGCACGGCGAGCGCAAGGAATTGAACTTCATTCAGCGCAAGTTTGCCTACGGCCTCACCGCCGAAAAGCTGGCTGCCGACAAGTTCGAGCTGAAGTTTGCGGCCTACAACAAGGTCCGGTTTTTCCTGCTGAAGTCGCCGGCCGACAAGGCGTTCCACGTCTACGCCACCATTGCCGGCAAGCAGCTGCAGCTGGAGCGCGTGTATCTGCGCATCGAGGGCGGCACGTTCTGGGTGCCGAATGTGAAGTACATCGAATTCAAAGGGATGAATACCGCCACCCGCGAGCCAGCGGTGGAGCGGGTGCTGCCGTAGCGGTCGGATTTGGAATTGTCGGCCGCGTGGCTACCTTGCAGCCGCAAACACCAGCATTCATGTTCCAGGCGCGCTACTTTTTTGGCTATTACTACTTCTACGCCACCGCGTAGAACGAGCCGCCGCGTAGCTAATCCTCAGCCAACTCCAGCGCCGCTCGTTCATCGGGAAGGCGCTTTTTTAATGCCCAATTCACTCATGGTACCCTCGCAGCAGCGCTTCTTTTATTACGGCTATACCTTCTTCTATTCGAAGAAGCCGGCCCGCTGTTGCCTGAGTTAACCCCCCCAACTCGCTGCCAACAACCCCAGGGCCCCGCACAACGGAGGCCCTTTTTTATTGCCTATTACTCACACCTACGCTCATGCCCAAGCACGTTTCCATTCAGGGGTTTCAGGGAAGTTTCCACGAAGTAGCCGCCCGGCAGTTTTTTGGCGCGGCGCCGGTCTTGCTGCCCTGCGCCACCTTTGCCGCCGTGGTGGCCCACGTGGTGCAGGGCACCGCCGAGGCCGGCCTGATGGCCATGGAAAACTCGCTGGCCGGCAGCATTTTGCCCAACTACCTGCTGCTGGAACGCCACGCGGTGCAAGTTACGGGCGAGGTGTATCTGCCCATTCACCAGCACCTGCTGGCCTTGCCCGGCACCACGCTGGCCGATGTGCAGCAGGTGCACTCGCACCCCATGGCCCTGCGCCAGTGCGGCGAATTCCTGGACCGCCATCCGCACTGGAAGCTCGTCGAAACCGACGACACCGGCCACAGTGCCCAACTGCTGGCCCAGCACCGCACGCCCGGCGTGGCCGTGGTGGCCGGCGCCCAAGCGGCCGAGCAGTTCGGCCTGCAAATTCTGGCCCCTGCCATTCACGACGACCCGCACAACTACACCCGTTTCCTGGTGCTGGAACGCGCCGAAATGGCCCAGCCCAACCCGCAGGCCGATAAGGCTTCGCTCTACTTCTGCGCCCCGCACGCGCCCGGCAGCCTGGCCGCCGTGCTCACCCGCGTGGCCGCCCACGGCCTCAACCTGAGCAAGCTGCAGTCGTGCCCGCGGCCGGGCCAGCCCTGGCACTACGGCTTCCACGCCGATGTAGAATTTGAGAACCTGGCGCAGCTGGAGGCATTGCTGGCCGATTTGGCCCCCGTGACCGAGGAGCTACGGGTGCTGGGCACCTACCGCCGCGGCTGCTGGAACACCGCTGCCTCCGAAACCACCGACACCCACACCGCACCGCAACTGGCTTAACGAATCATGACGACCACCTCCGAAACCCGCCTGCAAGTGCCCGTTGCCAGCCGCCTGGCCCACACCGGCGAATACTACTTCTCACGCAAGCTGCGCGAGCTGGCGGCCCGCAACGCGGCTGGCGCTAATATTATCAACCTCGGCATCGGCAGTCCCGATTTGCCGCCGCACCCCAGCGTGACGGCGGCGCTGGCCGGCAGCGCCGCCCAGCCCAACGCCCACGGCTACCAAGGCTACCAGGGCACGCCTGCGCTGCGCGCCGCCATGGCCGATTTCTACCAACGCCACTACGGCGTTACACTGGACCCGGCCAGTGAAATCCTGCCGCTGCTGGGCTCGAAAGAAGGCCTGATGCACGTGGCCATGACCTTTCTGGAGGCCGGCGACGCGGTGCTCATCCCTAACCCTGGCTACCCCACCTACCGCGCCGTGGCCGAAATCAGCGGGGCCGAGGTGCGCGAATACGACCTCACTGCCGCGGCCGGCTGGCTGCCCGATTTGGACGCATTGGCTCAAACCGACCTCTCGCGGGTGAAGCTTATGCTGGTGAACTACCCGCACATGCCCACCGGCACTTCGGCCGATGTGGCGTTTTTGACGCGGCTGGTAGCTTTTGCGAAGCAGCACGAAATCCTGCTCGTGCACGACAACCCGTATGGCTTCATCCTGAATGAAACGCCGCCCGTGAGCCTGCTTTCGGTGCCCGGCGCCCACGAGGTGGCCCTGGAGCTGAACTCGCTCAGCAAGTCGCACAACATGGCGGGCTGGCGCGTGGGCATGCTTTGCGGTCGCGCCGACCTCATTGCCGACGTGCTGCGCTTCAAAAGCAACATGGATTCGGGCATGTTTCTGCCGGTGCAGCAGGCGGCCGTAGCCGCCCTGGCCCTGGGCGATGACTGGTTTCAGGAGCTGAACGCTACCTACCGCGCCCGCCGCGAGCTGGTGGTGGAGCTGCTGCGTGCTGTAGGCTGCGAGCCCGCGCCGGGCCAGGTAGGCCTTTTTATCTGGGCTCCCGTGCCCGCCGAATACGCTGATGGCTACGCCCTGAGCGACGCTGTGCTGGCCCAGGCGCGGGTATTCATTACGCCCGGTGGCATCTTCGGTAGCAATGGTTTGGGCTACGTGCGGGCCAGTCTCTGCCAGCCGGAGGGCGTGCTGCGCGAGGCGCTGGAACGGGTGAAAAGTGTGCACCACCTGTCATCCTGAGCGCAGCGAAGGACCTTTTCACGTCAGCATAGACAGTGCGAATGTGAGAAGGTCCTTCGCTGCGCTCAGGATGACAGGTGTTTACTAACAACTGACAACGAACAACTGACAACTAACATGAACGTCACCATCATTGGCCTGGGCCTAATCGGCGGCTCGCTGGCGCTTAGCCTGCGCCAGCACGGGCTGGCCCAGCATTTCATTGGCGTGGAAGCAAGTCCGGACCACGCGCGCCGGGCGCTGGAGCTTGGGTTGGTCGATGAAATCGAAACCGACCTTGCGGCGGCGGTGCGCCGGGCCGATTTGGTGGTAGTGGCCGTGCCCATGGATGCCATGCTGGCCGTGCTGCCGCCCGTACTGGACGCCACAGCGCCGAACCAGGTGGTCATCGACGTGGGTTCGACCAAGCAGGCCCTGCTGGCCGCCGTGGAAGGCCACCCGCGCCGCGGCCGCTTCGTGGCAGTGCATCCCATGGCGGGCACCGAGTATTCCGGCCCCGATGCGGCCACGCAGGGCCTGTTCGACGGCAAAACCGTGGTGCTCTGCGACACCGGGCACAGCGACCCCGACGCCGTGCAGCTAGTCGAAAAGCTGTTTCACGCGCTGCCCATGCGGCTGCTCTACCTCGATGGCGCGGCCCACGACCTGCACACGGCCTACGTGTCGCACATCTCGCACATCACCTCGTTTGCGCTGGCGCTCACGGTGCTCGAAAAGGAGAAAGAAGAGCAGCGCATTTTCGATTTGGCCAGCGGCGGCTTTGCTTCCACGGTGCGCCTGGCCAAAAGCTCGCCGGCCATGTGGGTGCCCATCTTCCGCCAAAACCGCACAAACGTGCTCGACGTGCTCGATGAGCATCTGCACCAGCTGCAGCACCTGCGCGACCTGCTGGCGCGGGAAGACTACGACGGCCTCACCCAGCAAATTCAACAAGCCAATCACATTCGTAAAATACTGCCTTAGAGGTAAAAGGCTGTCATGCTGAGCTTGTCGAAGCATCTCTACCGCGCAAGTAATTCAATCGAGCCAACGAAGCGGTAGAGATGCTTCGGCTGCGCTCAGCATGACGTTCCGGAAACAACTAAACCATCATTCCCATGACTCAATCCGCCATCCCCGCCATGAAATCCGCGCTGTTCAACCGCCAGCCCGACGACAAGCCCTTCCTCATCTCCGGTCCCTGCTCGGCCGAAACCGAGGAGCAGGTGCTCGAAACCTGCCAGCGCCTGGCCGCCACCGGCAAGGTGCAGGCCCTGCGCGCTGGCATCTGGAAGCCGCGCACCAAGCCCGGCATGTTCGAGGGAGTGGGCACCAAGGGCCTGCCGTGGCTGAAAAAAGCCAGTGAGCTGACCGGCCTGCCCACGGCCGTGGAAGTGGCCACCGCCAAGCACGTCGAGGACTGCCTGGCCTTCGGCATAGATATTTTGTGGGTGGGCGCCCGCACCACCGGCAACCCGTTTTCGGTGCAGGAAATTGCCAATGCCCTGCGCGGCGTCGACGTGCCGGTGCTGGTGAAAAACCCCATTCACCCCGAGCTGGAGCTGTGGGTGGGCGCCGTGGAGCGCCTCCAAAAAGCCGGCTTGACGCACGTGGGCCTCATTCACCGCGGGTTTTCGAGCTACGGCAACACTGATTTCCGCAACGCGCCCATGTGGCACCTGCCCATCGAGATGAAGCGCCGCATGCCCGAAATGCCGCTGCTCTGCGACCCCAGCCACATCTGCGGCCGGCGCGACACGCTGGCGGCAGTAGCCCAGCAAGCCCTCAACCTGGGCTTCGACGGCAACATGATTGAAAGCCACATCGACCCCGACCACGCTTGGAGCGACGCCAAGCAGCAAATCACGCCGGAAGTGTTGCGCGACCTGATTGAGGACCTGGTGTGGCGCCACGAAAGCACCGACAAGCGCGAGTACCTCACGGCGCTGGCCAGCTTCCGCGAGCAAATCAACCAACTCGACGCCGAGATTATGCAGCTGCTAGGCCGCCGCATGGCCGTGGCCGAGAAAATTGGTCAGTACAAAAAGGAAAACGACATCACCATTTTGCAAACAGCACGCTTTAATGAAGTGCTGGAGCGGTCTATGCGTCAAGGGCATTCAGTAGGCTTATCGACAGAATTTGTGGAGCAATACCTTGCGGCTGTACATTTGGAATCCATCAACCGCCAAAACAAGGTGATGGAAAGCTAACCAGCCCAGAAAGTCAATCTGATTTTAGACTAAGGATTGACTATTGAAAAAAACACAAATTGTTTTGTGCGGGTTTTGTACTCGTGGCATGAAGAAAAGCCGCCCTGCAGTGAGTAGGGCGGCTTTTTGTTGTTGGGTGAGATGATGTGTTTATGATTTACGGCGGTTTCGCAGGCGTTTAAGACCGTAGGCCGCGCCGGCCGCCAGCAGCAGCGAGGCGCCGCCGTCCAGAGGCACCTCTGCGGCGGGTGTGCCGGGCGTGGGGCCGCCGGAGCCGGGGCCTTGGGCTTGGGCTTCGGAGGCAGCTCCAGCCAGGAGAGTGAAGGCAGCCACCGCCAGGGCTCTGCGCCGGATGTTGGTGTTTTTCATAATGCTATTGATGCAAAAGATGAGAAGCAAAACCGTGTCTGCCTCCGGGAGCCGCCAATTAACACAAGCGGCTGGCAGCTCCCGGAGGCAGCCGGACTAGTCGATGGTCAGGCGCTTGCTGATGGTGCCAGCGGCCGTTTGCAGGCGCACCGTGTAGATGCCCGGGGCCAGGCCGGGTAGCGCCAGTGGACGCAGCAACTCGGTGCTGGCGGCCAGCGTTTGGCGCAGCACGGTTTGGCCCAGCGTATTCAGCAACGCCACTTCCACGGTTTGGGCGCCCAGCGCGGCAGGTAGGGCCAGCGAGACGCTGCCGTGGGCCGGGTTGGGGTACAAGGCCACCTGCTGGCTGATGGCCGCCGGGGCAGTGGCCAGCACGCGGTTTTGGGTGATGACGAGCGTGAAGCGGCCCGCCGTGGCCGGGCCGGCCGTCAGGCTCACCGTATAGCCGGCGGCCTGGCTCAGGTCGAAGAAGGTGCCGGTTTGGGCGTCGCGCAGGTAGGCGTAGCGGCCGGCGGGCAGGTTCAGCAGCTCGGTGGCGCGCAGGGTATAGGCGCCGGCTTGCGGCGCCTGCACGCGCAGCGGCACGCTCACGTCGGCGGCGCCAAGAGCCGGCAGCGTGTTGATGGAAAGCAGCTCGGTGGCGCTGAGCTCGGCGGCCAGCACGGGCGCGCCGGCCGCCGTGAGCTTATAGGCATCGGCCGTGGCATCGAAGCCGGCCGTGGCGCCGTTGCTGAACGTTACCACGGCTTCATCGGCCGGGCCGGAGGCGCCGCGCAGGTCGAGGCGTACCAGCGGGTCGGTGGCGGCGCTGCCGCGCTGGAATACGGGGCTGGCGTAGGTGGTGGCGCGGGCCGAATTAGCGAAGTTGATGGCGCCTGGCGTGGCCGCCGAGGTGGTGCGCACGAAGAAACCTTGGGCCACGGGCAGCAGGTTGGTGCCGCCGTTGGTGCTGGCGCCGCCGCGCACGTAGCTGGAATAGGTGCCGGCGTAGGGCCCGCTGGAACGAAACACGTACACGGCCGCATCAAGCCCGCTGGTGCTCACGGCTTCCCAGTCGAGCGGGGCAGGGTAGGGGTTGCCGAGCAGCTGCCAGCCCGACTCGGGCTGCGCGCTGCGCGTGAGGCCCGTGCGGCTGATGCTGCCGTTATTAAGCGAGCCCACAAAATCCACGAGCTGCGTGCCGCTCAGGTTCACGGAATAGCCCTGGCCGGGAATCAGCGCATCGCCCAGCGTCGTGGGCGATTCCCAGCCGTAGTCGAACGCGCTGGTAGTGGGCGCAGCCGAAGCAAACAGGCGCGAGGAATTATAGCCAAACACCGTGGGGAAAGACGTTACGGTGTTGCCCACCGTGTTGTAGTTCGGGTTCACCACCGGCGTGAAGCCGGCCGTAGCCAAATCGGCCACCGTGCTGCCGCTCACTGGCGGCGCGTAGTGGCGGTAGCCCAGGCCCGTGTTATTGGGCGTGATGTAGCGCTGCACCGTGGCATCGCCTACTACCGTTCCGCTGGCATTCACCACCATCGCCGTGCCCGACGCATCCGAAAGCAGCGTAAAGGCGCGGCCGTTGGTGGTGAGGTTACCCGTGAGGGTGAGCAGCTGGCGCACGCTGGCTGGTGCGGCCAGCGTGGCGCCGGCCGTGCCCACGGTCAGGTTCTGGAAGGTGGAGGCGCTGGTGCCGCCAATGGTTTGGGCGGCGGTGCCGGCCAGGGCGATGGTGCCGTTGCCGCTGCCAGCCAGGGCGCCGCCGTTGTTGGTGAGGTTACCGGTCAGGGTAAGGGTGCTGCCGGCGGGCGTGGTCAGGCTGGCGCCGCTGCCCGAGAGCGTGACGCTGCGAATGGCCTGCGCCCCGCTTACCACGGGCTGGTTGGCGGCGTAGCTGGGGAAGAAGGCATCGTCGGTGGCCAGGGGCACGGTGTAGGCGGTGGCCGACGACACCAGCGCGTTGGCAGGGGCGCCGTTGTTGGTTATCCAGTTGCTGGCCGTGTTCCAGGCGCCGCTGGTGTTGCCCGTCCACATAGGGCCGGTGTAGGCACCGGCCACGTAGGTGCGCAGCCAGGCCAGGGCCGGGCGCTCGGTGTTGTCGGCGTTGGCCAGGTTGGCGCCTTGGGCGGTGCGCCAGTGGCCCACGCGGTAGCCCCACATGGTGATGCCGCGCACGGCCGGGTTTTCCCAAAACAGCGGGAAAATGCGTTGGTAGGCGGCCAACTGGTCGGCGTCGGCCAAGCCGTCGAGGTCGAACTCCGTGACGTAGAGCGGCAGGTTGGGCGCGGCCAGCGTGGCCATGTTGGCCTGAATAGAAGCCGAGGAGGTGTTCAGCAGCGAAAACGAGTGTCCCTGAATGCCGATGGCGTCAATCAGCCCGCGGGCCTTCAGCAGGTTGGCAATGGTGACATAGGTAGCGGCCCGGGCGGGCTCGTTTTCCACGCTGTACTCGTTCAGCATCAGCTTGGCGTTGGGGAAATACTGGCGGGCCAGCTGGAAGGAGGTGATGACCCAGTCCCAGCCGGTGGTGCCGCTGCCGCCCAGCGCGTCGATGTAGCCGCCGCAGTCGGCCACGCCGGCGCGCACCACGGGCGGCTGGTGGGTGGGCTCGTTCACCACATCAATAAAGTCGATGCGCTTGCCCGCGAAATGGTCGCGCACGGCCGCAAACCACTGGTTGATGGCCGCCAGCTGGTCGGCTTGCGAGAGGCCCACCAGCCAAGTGGGCTGCTGCGTGCCCCAAATGAGGGTGTGGAAGCGAAACGGCCCGCCCGTGGCCACGGCCTGGGCATAGGCGGCGTCGGCTTCGGCCCAGTTGTAGGTGCCGCGGGTGCTTTCGGCCACGCCCCATTTGCCGCCGTTTTCGGGCGTCACGGCATCCCAGTAATTACCAAAAAAAGGCGCCTGGGCCGAGCTGTAGGCGCAGCCCAGGTACTTGGGCTTGCCGGTGGCGAAAGGGGGCCCGGTGGGCGTAAACGTGACCGGCGGCGTGGCGGAACCCTGCGCGCCAGCGTCGAGGTTGGCCACCGTGAAATAATACCCGGTTTGGCCAAACACGAACTTGTCGAAGTCCAGCCCGTCTTCGCGGGCCCCAATCTGGAAGGTTTGGGTGAGGCTGCCGGCCGGCACGGTGTACGTCACCAGGGCCTGCCCGCCAAAGCTGTATTTTGAGATGTTAATCCACTTCCAGACGCCGGTGCCGGCCCCGCCGCCGCCGTCCACCACCTGGGTGGCCCCGGTGTAGCCAATGTTGTAGATGTTGTTGGCGCTTGTCCAGTCGGCAGCCGTCGTCGGGCTTTTGGCGCCCAAGGTTTTGCCGTAGTAAAAGCTGTCGTCGTTGGCCCCAGCGCTGCCCACCCGCACGCGCACGTACAAATCGTAAGTGCCCGGGCCGGGGAACGTGACGGTGTAGCTCAGCACCCGGTTGGCCGTGGCCGGGGCCGAGGCGCCCACCCCGCCGCCGGGCGAGGTGGGCGCCGTGTAAGCGCTGACGTCGGTGAGCGAGGTGGCGTAGGTAACGGCCGGCGTGCCGGTGGTGCGGAAGGCCCAGTCGCCCTGCGCCGCGCCCGTGATGGGCGTGCCGGCCGAAGTACCGGCTTCGGCCTCAAACGGCACCGGCGCGTTCTGCGCCGAAAGGCTGAGGTGGCCGCTGAGAGCAGCCGCCAGCGTAAGAAAAACGCGTTGAAGTTTCTTCATAGGGAAGACGGGTTTGGGTGGGATGATGGAAAGAAAAACCTGATGCTGAAGGCCCAGTTGGCACCAGCGTCGGATTAAAAGTATGTCCCGCCTTTCCGGATTAAATGCCTGTTTTTCTAGCCAATAGCCAAGTTTTTTGCCGGCAACGATTGTGATAGTTACACAACCGTTTGCGATAGACGAGGCAGGCCAAAATCTTTTGTTGCTCCGTCGCATCAGGCACCGCCACAATGAAAAAGGGCTCCCGCTACGGCGGGAGCCCTTCTCTGTTTCAAACTGCTGGAAGCCGTGCCGGCCTTCGCCTTACTCCACTACGAGGCGGCGGGTACCTGCCTCGGTGCCCGCGCTCACGCGCAGGGCGTAGTGGCCGGGAGTCAGGCCGCGTAGGTCCAGCTCGGCGCGGGCGCCGGGAGTGGCCTGTTGGGTGCGCACGGCGCGGCCCAGCGCGTCGAGCAGGGTGAGCGTGGCCGTGGCGGCACCGGGCGTGGCCTGCAGCTGCACCGTGGCTGTGGTGCGGGCCGGGTTGGGAGAAAGGGTGAAGCGCAGGTCGCCTTTTGCCGCGGTGGTAGCCGTGAGGGTGGGGTCGGTGAGGGAGGCGAGGAAGGGGATAGACACGTTCGTGGGAACGTTGATGGTGAGTGGGGCAAAAATGGCCTGGGGCGAAACCGCGCCGGCCACGTACAGGACCGGACCGGCAAGCGTCAAGGCATACGCCTGGTCGGAGCCTGTGCCGCCGGCGCGCTGGGCCCAGCCGAAGACGCCGCTACTACCGTTGTCGACCAGGCGGGTCACGAAGATGTCGGCGCTGCCGTTGCTGCCGTAATTGGCTAGCGTGGTGCTGCCATACGTGGCCGTGGCGCTGCGCGAAAACCCGGCCACGCACACGCCATCGGCCGTGGCCGCCACGCCGTAGGCCCGGTCCTCGTTGGTGCCGCCGGCGCGCTGGGCCCAGCCGAAGCTGCCGCTGCTGCCCGCATCGGTGAGCTGGGCCACAAACGCGTCGTAGTCGCCGGCCCGGGCCAGCGTAGTGGTCCCGAAGCTGGCCGTGCTGCTGTCAAAATAGCCCGCCACGTATACCCGGTTGCCGCGCCCGGCCACGCCCTGGGCCACGTCGTCGCCGGTGCTGCCGCCGGCCCGCTGCACCCACGCAAAGCTGCGGCTGCTGCCGGTGTCGAGCAACTTGCCCACAAACACGTCCTGAAAGCCGGCGCTGGTCAGCGTGAAGGGCCCGAACGTGCTGGTCACGCGGAAGCTGCCGGCCACCAGCACATCAGCGCCGGTCACAGCCAGGGCCGTCACCTTGTCGTGGTTGGTGCCGCCCAGGCCCTGGGCCCAGGCAAAGCCTGCCGTGGCACCCGCGTCGGCGATTTTAGCCACAAACCCATCGTCGTAGCCCGCATTCACGGTGCCGGTATTCAGCAGGCGTATGGCGTCGAAGCTAGCCGAATTGCTGCTAAAATGCCCGCCTACGTACACGCTTGTTCCATTGGCGGCCAGGGCCAGCGCTTCATCGAAGCCATCGCCGCTGACAGGCAGCGCCCACACAAAGCTGCCGGCCGGCGTGAGCTTCGCCACGAAGGCATCGGCGCCGCCGCTGGCGCTCAGGGTGCTGGGGCCAAAGTTGATGAGCGCGCTTTGGGTGAAACCGGCGATGTAAATGCCCGCGCTGCTCACCGCCACGGCATTCACCTGCTCGTTGTTGGCGCCGCCGGTGCGCACGGCCCACTCGAAGGTGCGGCTGACCGGGTTGTACTTGGCCACAAACAAATCGTAGCTGCCCACGCTGGTGAGCGTGGTGCCCCCAAACGCGACTGTGCCCCGAAAGCTACCCCCGATGTACACATTGCCGGCGGCATCGGCGGCGCTGCCGTACGCCTGGGAAAGGTCGCCGCTGCCGGTGGTGGCCACGGCCATTTGCCAGGCCGGCGCCTGGGCTCGCGCCGCCGGCCCCGGCAGCCACAGAAGAATCAATAGCGCCAGCCCGACGCGCTTCCAAGAGAAAAAAAGCTTCATACTGAGTGAAAAGGGATACCATGGGTAGAATGCCGGCTTAAATATAGGCGCATAAAGAAGCCCCGATGTGCGGGCACCGGGGCTTCTTTGAGGATTGAAAGTGACGCGGGGACGCGGACTGCAAAGTCCGCGCTACTGGCTATTACCAAATCACGGCGCGCTGGGCGGCCGGGCGTATCATCTTATCACCCTCCTTGCACCCGAAGGCGGCCTGGAACTGCGGCATGTTCATCAGCGGGCCGATGGTGCGGTATTGGCCGGGCGAGTGCGGGTCGGTGGCAATTTGCTGGCGCAGGGCTTCGGGGCGAATGTTGGTGCGGCGCAGTTGGGCCCAGCTCAGGAAGTAGCGCTGCTCGGGCGTGAAGCCATCGTACTTCGGGCGTGGGCCGTTGCCGTAGCGCTGCTGCAATTGCTTCTGCAGGGCGCCATACACCACCGTGAGGCCGGCGAAATCGGCCAGGTTTTCGCCCATGGTCAGCTGGCCGTTCACGTGCACCGAATCGAGCGGCGAGAAGGCGTCGTATTGGCGGCCAACCACGGCGGCGCGCTTCGTGAACTCGGCCGCGTCGGCCGGCGTCCACCAGTCGCGCAGGTTGCCTTCGGAGTCGTACTGGCGGCCCTGGTCGTCGAAGCCGTGGGTCATTTCGTGGCCCATCACCCCGCCAATGGCGCCGTAGTTGATGGCGTCGTCGGCCTTGGGGTCGAAGAAGGGCGGCTGCAGGTAGCCCGCCGGAAACACGATTTCGTTCATCGGCGGGTTGTAGTAGGCGTTGATGGTGGGCGGCGTCATGCCCCACTCGTTGCGGTCGATGGGCTGGCCCAGGTGGGCGGCCTCGCGGCGGCGCTCCCACTGGCGGGCGGCCAGCACGTTTTTGAGGTAGCTCTCGCGGCTGATTTGCAGCGTCGAATAGTCCTTCCACACGTCGGGGTAGCCGATTTTCACGCGCAGGGCGTTCAGCTTTTTCAAGGCTTCGGCCTTGGTGGGCGCGCTCATCCAGGTGTTGGTCTGGATGTGCTCAGCCATGCTGGCCTTGATGTTGTTCACCATTTCCAGGGCCTTGGCCTTGGCTTCGGGGCTGAAGGCCTGGTCGACGTAGAGCTGCCCGAAGGCCTCGCCCAGGGTCTGGTCGGTCACGGCCTGCATGCGCTTCCAGCGCGAAGCCTGCTGCTTGGCGCCGGTCAGGGCTTGGTTGTAGCGGAAAGAAGCATCGGCAAACGGCGCGGGCAGGGCCGCGGCCGCGCTGCGCAGCAGGTGCCAGCGCAGGTAGGTTTTGAGGTCGGGCACGCTCTCAGTTTTCAGCACGGCGTTTACCTCGTCAAAAAACGCCGGCTGCCCAACGATGATTTCCTGCGCCTTGCCCAGCTGCAGGCCCGCCAGCAGGCTCTTGGGGTCGAGCGCCGGGTAGCGCTTCTGGGCGGCGGCCACGGTCATCTTGTTGTAGTTGGCCTGCGGGTCGCGCAGCTCCACGGGCGTGCGCGAGGCCTTGGCCAGGCGCGTTTCGATGCGCTCCACCACGGCCGCGTCGAGCTGGGCCACTGCAGGCGCCGCGCCCTGCAGGCGAAACAGCTCCTGCATGTAGGTGCGGTAAGCCGTTTTCACCTTCTCGGTGCGGGCGTCGGTTTTGAAGTAAAACTCCCGGTTGGGCAGCGTGAGGCCGCCCTGGTTCATCTGCACGGCGTATTGCGAGGTGTTTTTCTCGTCCACGTCCACCCCGATGCGGAACAGCACGCCAAGGCCCAGGTCCTGCAAATGGATGAGTTCGGCGCGCAGCGCGGCGGCGTCGCGCACGGCGGCCACGCGGTCCAGCTCCGGCTTCAGCGGCGCGAGGCCGGCCCGGTCGATGGCGGCCGTGTCCATGGCGGCGGCGTAGAAGTCCCCCACCTTTTGCAGGTTCGAGCCGGGCGGGGCGCTGCGGTTGGCCGCCGCGTCTTCCAGAATCTTGCGCAGCAAGTCCTGCGTGCGGTTGCCGAGCAGGTTGCGCGGCCCCCAGCTGCTGGCGTAGCTCGGCACGGGGTTGTTGCGCAGCCAGTTGCCGCCCGAAAACTGAAAGAAGTCGTCGCAGGGGTTCACCGAGCGGTCGAGGTCGGCCATGTCGAGGCCCACGCCTTTGGGATAGGTTTCGGTGGTAGGGGCAGGTGCGGGCGGCGTGGCGGTGGCCACGGTAGCAGGCTTGGTGCCGGCGCAGCTGGCCAGGGCCAGCAGGGCGGCTGTGCTGGCCACAACGTATCGATTGTTCATAGACGCAAAAAGGAGTGTTACACTGATGCAAAAAGCTCCTAAAGAAAGCAAATTGCGGCCGGGGCTGCATCTCGGCAAACACTAAAAAGCCGCTTCCGGTAAAGGAAGCGGCTTTCGCAAAGAACAAATAATGCCCGTCGTCTGGTGGGGCTGTTATTTCAGGTAGCTGGTGTATGACTCCGAGATGAACTGGCCCTGCGCGTCGAAGAGCAGGTAGGCCGGCCGGCGACCCATCACAATATTGGCCTGGTAGTGCAAGGGGGTGGCGTCGGCTGCCTTCACTTCGCTCACGCCCAGCAGGCGGGCGGCCGGGTAGTGCTGCGTGATGTAGGCCAGCGCTGGCGCAGCCAGGTAGGGCACACTGGCGGCCGGAGCCGGCGGTGAGGCCGCAATGCCCAGCTTCTCGTTGAATGCGCGCACTTCGGGCGCGTCTTGGCGCTGCTTGGTGGTGATGACCACGACGCCTGCCGCGCCCGCGTTACCCGCCAGCTCCCGCGTTTTTTCGCCCTTGAACACGTTGACGGAGGCAATGGCGTCGGGGGCGACGTTCGCCAAGCCGTCGCGGGTGACCTTGCCGTCTACGTAATACACCGGCGGCGGTCCGCTGGGCTGCGAAGCCGCCGGCGCGGCGCTCGACGCGGGCGCCGACGCGAGGCGAACCCCTTGCACAGTCCGAACCGACGAGGGTTGCCCGGCCGGACGGCGGCGTGCGGCGGGCGCGGGCGCGGGCGCCGGGCGTGTAGAGGCGGCCCGGGCTTCGGCCGCGGCCACTTTTTGGTTGAAGGCAAGCACATCGGGGCGGTTCTGGTTCTGCTTCGAGGTCATCACCATCACGTATTCGTCCTGCGGGTTGCCGGAGATTTTGCGGGCGTCTTCGCCTTTTAATGCCACCATAGATGCCACATTTTCAGCACCAAGTTTACGTTCATCCTCTATGGAGCTCACCTTGCCGTCGAGGTAGTGGGTGATGTGGTAGTCGGTGGCGTGCTCCCGGTCTGGTTGAGCCGATGCTTCGTGGGCCGCCACTGGCACCACCGGCCCGGCGCCCTGCGCCCGCGCGCCCGAAAAGCCCAGGGCAGCAGCCAGCACCAGCGGCCCGGCCACAAAATAGCGGGCCAGCTGCCCGGTCGAAGAAAGCGGTGTGTTCATCATGGCAACACGGTTTTTGAGGGTTGGAAATGTGAAATGCGAAACGAGGGCCGGGCCCGGCTGTGCCTGGCTCAGGCGCAGCAGGCTGTATTGGTAGGCGCGCCGGTCGAGGCCCGACTGCAGGGCGGCGTGGTCGGCCAGGAATTCGAGGTTATCGAGCAGGGCGCGGCGCAGCAGCCACGCCGCCGGGTTGCACCAGGCCCCGGCCTGGGCCAGGTGAGCCAGCAGCACGTCCAGCGTGTGCCAGTGGCGCACGTGCACCTGCTCGTGGCGCAGCACGGCCGCCAGCTCGGGTGCCGGGTGTTGCGCCGGGTTCAGGTAAATGGTTGGCCCAAAGGAGAAGGGGCTGACCTCGCCCGGCAGCACCCGCACCGCCACGCCGCTCACCAGCGCCGGCCGCGAAAGGCGCCGCAGCCGCGCCAGCGACAGCAACTGCACCAGCAACCGCAGCAGCCCCAGGGCCACGCCGGCGCCATATACGGCCAGCGCCACGGCGTTCCAGTCGGTGGGGGCGGGCGTTGTCAGGCCCCCGGTGGGCCCGGCGGCTGTCTCCACCAGCACCACGGCCACGGGGGCGGCCGCCACCGGGGGCAGCAGCGCCGGCACCGGCAGGGCCGGGTACACCGCCGAAAACAGCAGCGCAAACAGCAGGTAATACCGGTTCAGCGTGAAGAAGGTGAGCCGGCGCAGCAACCCGAAATAGGCCAGCGCGAAAAGCAGCAGCGCGCCGTTGGCCTTCAGCAGATATAGCAAGGTGGGCGAGAGCATGGCTAGTCCTCCTTCTTGCTTTCGATGAGCTTGATAATCTCCTGCAGTTCTGCGGCGCTGATTTTGTTGTCCTGCGCGAAAAACGACACCAGCTCCTTGTAGGAGTTCTGGAAGTGCTGCTTCACCAGCGTGCCCAGGGAGCGGCGCTGGTAGTCGTCGGCCGTCACCACGGGCACGAAGCGGTAGGAATTGCCCAGCTTTTCGGCGCGCACGTAGCCTTTGCGCTCCAGGTTGCGCAGGGTGCTGGCCAGCGTGGTGTAGGGCGGGCGTGGCTCGGGCAGCTGGTCGAGCACGTCTTTCACAAATCCGCCAGCGGGCAGCGGCCACAGCACGCGCAGGGCGTCTTCTTCGGGTTGGGTGAGGCGTTCCATTCGAGGAGTTGGAGTAGTATTACGATTGTGTCGTAAATCTACGAAAATTTCGTAATAGTGAAACGTCTGCTGCTGAAAAATGTTGTGGTGCAAATGAAAAAGCCCTTCCAGGCGCTGGAAAGGCTTTTTCATTAGAAAATGAATTCCGGACAACCGACTGATGGCTAGTGCACCTTGTCGGTTTGCTGAATCTGGAGCCAACGAATGGCCGCGCCCTCATCGCCGAAAAAGGAGGTGGCAAAGGGCTTGTCGTCGTACGCTTCGGCCGGCACGTAGCCGGGCTGTTTCACAATGGACTCGTGCAGCGCTGGCCCCACCAGGTAGGCAATGTAGAGCCGGCCACCCAGCCGGCGCGCCATGTCGGGGAAGAAGATGTTGAGCAGCCACAGGGTGGTTTCCGGGTCGTTGAGGGTGCGGCGGCGAATGTCCTGGAGCCAGAAGCGGGCGTTGCGGCGCAACGCCTCGTCGGTCATTTGCTGGTACACGGCCGGCAGCTCGCGCGGGTGCGGCTGGTAGCCCCAGCGCCCCACCAAGATGTCGAGGTCGTCGCGGTACAGAAATTCGATGAGCGGAGTGGGCGTGTCTGTTGTCATAGGCGGAAAGGGCGGCGGGAAGCAAAGTACGCGGGCGGCGGCCTTGCGGCCTACATACTCGCTAATGCGCCGCCAGGGTTTCCGGTGCCGGAGTCCCCGCTTCCACGGGCGGGTGCCGCCGAAACGAGCGCAGCGCCAGCGCCGCGCTGCCCAGGGCCAGCACCGCGCCCAGCACAAACGGCGCCCCCGGAAAATGCACCGGGGCATCTTCGCGGGTGAAGTAGTGGAACAAGCCCGTCATCAGCAGCGGGCCCACCACGCCGGTCACGCTCATCAGGCTGGTGAGGGCGCCCTGCAGCTCGCCCTGCTCGTTGGCCGGCACCTGGCCCGAAATGGTGCTTTGCAGCGCTGGGCCCGCAATGCCGCCCAGGCAATAGGGCGCCAGAAACGCCAGCATCAGCCAGCCGCGCCAGGCAAAGGCAAACAGCACAAAGCCCACCGTGTAGCACAGCAGCCCCACCACAATGGCCCGCGCCGCGCCCAGCTTCGGAATGGCCACGCGCACCAGTCCGCCCTGCACCAGGGCCGAAAACAGGCCGATGACGCCCAGCGAAATCCCCACCATGCCCTCGCCCCAGCCAAACTTGAGCTCGGTGTAAAACGTCCACACCGACTGCACCGACGAACCGGCCAGGTAAATCAGCACCAGCGAGGCCACCAGGGCCAATACTGCCGGGTAGCGCTTCAGCCGCAGCAGCGAGGCCACGGGGTTGGCCCGGGCCCACTCAAACGCGCGGCGCTTGGCCGGCGCCAGCGACTCGGGCAACACCAGCAGCCCGTACAGGAAGTTGCACAAGCTCAGCGCCGCCGCCACCATAAACGGCGTGCGGGCGCCAAAGCCCGCCAGCAGCCCGCCCACCGTGGGCCCGATGATGAAGCCCAGCCCAAACGCCACGCCCACCATGCCAAAGTTCTGGGCCCGGTTTTCGGGCGTGCTGATGTCGGCAATGTAGGCCGTGGCCGTGGTGAAGCTGGCCCCCGTGATGCCCGCCACCACCCGGCCCACAAACAGCCAGCCCAGGGTGGGAGCGAAGCTCAGAAAAATGTAGTCGAGCCCCAGGCCCAGTAGCGCGGCCAGCAGCACCGGCCGCCGCCCCAGCTTGTCGCTGAGCCCACCCATCACCGGCGCAAAGCAGAACTGCGCCCCGGCGTAGGCAAACGTGAGCCAGCCCGAGTACACCGCCGCCTGGCTCAGCCCCTCGCCCGTAAGCTGCCGAATAAGCGTAGGCACCACCGGAATGATGATGCCGAGCCCGCTGACGTCAATCAGCAGCGTGATAAAAATGAACCCAAGGGCAGGCGAGCGCTGAGACGACATAATACCAATGCTAAATACGCTAGCAAAGATGGGGGATTATGCTGGCATCTGGCAGCCCGGCCGGCGCACCGCCGAGGCTATTCGGCACGGGCCGTTATCCATTTGCGTGCGGTTGGCGTATGAGGCGCAAGTCCCGGCTGGGCTGGGTTCTCCTTCGCCTCTTCAGTATAATACCTTTAGCCATGAATCAGAAACGCACTTTTGGCAGCATTCTCACCGTGTTGGGCATCATCGGCATCATCATTGGCGCCCTCGCTTTTCTGGGCGTAGGCGGCATTGGCCTGAGCAAGATGAACTCCATCGTCCCGTTTGTGGTGGGCCTCATCTTCTTTTTTGCCGGCATCAACCTGGTGAAGGCCACCGGCGACCGCGCCTAACCCGACTAGCCGTCGAAAAATTATTTCCTGTCCGCTAAGCGGTTACCGGCACAGGCCAGGAAATATCAGGCAAATAATTGCCGTCCCGGAAAATCCCCGTACTTTTGCAGAACCAAACAGTGCGGGGTGGAGCAGTTGGTAGCTCGTTGGGCTCATAACCCAAAGGTCACTGGTTCGAGTCCAGTCCCCGCTACCTAAGAAGAGGCCGTTTTCCTAGTGAAAACGGCCTCTTTTCTTTTCCGGGTTACGCGTAGGGAGCATCTTTATTTTTTCGGTAGCGGGCACACCCAACGGGTCACATTGTTGCCGCGGCGCACGGTGAGGGTAGTTGAATGGGCTTCCTTGTGGATGTAGTCGCCGTGTTTCAGGTATTCGCCCAGGTCGGGCTGGTCTTCGCTGTCAGTTCCGGGCCCGGCGTTGGCGGGTGTGGCTGCTACGAAGTCACTTACGTCGTACTGGTTGTCGGTCTGGTTGTTAAAGAAAAAGCTGTGGAAGCGGCGGCTTTGCATGTGCCCGGTCACGCGTGCATCTACTGCGGTATCATACCCGATGACGACGCGGGGAAAAAATAACCGTGACCCGTAGGGAATTGCCAGATAGAGTAGCAGGGCCATGGCCCCAAGAGCGAAGATGTAAGAAGGTCTCATGCCACCAAGTTACTGGCCAGGCGGATGTTAAAAACGTCGGCCAGGGCCCGGCGGGCGGCGTGGTAGCCGCACATGCCGTGCACACCGCCGCCGGGGGAGTCGAAGAGGAGCAGAGATACAGGCCTTTGGCCGAGGTCTGGTAGGGTGAGAAGCGGAGCACGGGGCGCGTAAACAACTGCCCAATGTCGAGCACACCGCCGTTGATGTCGCCGCCCACGTAGTTGGGGTTGTGAGCTTCCATCTGGGCGGGGCTCATGGTGTGGCGGGCCAGGATGCGTTCCCGAAAGCCCGGCGCAAACCGCTCCACCTGCTGCTCGATGGCCTGGGTCATGTCGCGCGTGGAGCCGTGGGGCACGTGGCAATAGGCCCAGGCCGTATGTTGGCCCGCCGGCGCCCGCGTAGCATCAAACAGGCTTTGCTGGGCCAGCAGCACGAAAGGTTTTTCCGGGTGGTGCCCGTCCCAGGTAAGCTGCTCGGCGTGGGTGATTTCTTCCAGCGTGTTGCCGAGGTGCACCGTGCCCGCCTGGCGGCACTCGGAGGCGGTGAAAGGAATAGGCTCGGCCAGGGCCCAGTCAATTTTAAAGACGCCCATGCCATAGCGGTAGCGGGCCAATTGCCACTTGTAGAGCGACGACAGCTGCTGCCCCGCAATGGCCAGCAGCTGCCGGGGCGTCACGTCGAGCAGTACCGCGTGCGCCGCCGGCAGCTGGCGCAGCGACTTCACATAAAATCCCGTTTCCACTTGGCCGCCCAGCGAGGTGAAGTAGGAGGTGAGGGCCGCTGCAATCTGCTGCGAGCCACCTTTGGGCACAGGCCAGCCGCCCACGTGCCCCAGCGCCAGCAGCACCAGTCCAATGGCCGAGGTGGTCACGCTGCCCAGCGGCAGCTGCGCGTGGGCCGCCATGCCCGCCCACAGGCCGCGCGCCTCGGGCGTATTGAAGTAGCGGTTGGCCAACAGCTGTGCCGGCAGCAGGCCTTTCAAGCCAAAGCGGGCCATGGCGAGCGGGTGCGCTGGCAACCGCAAAGGGCCCAGGATGGCCGGTGCCAGTTCCCGCCAGTCCTGCACCACGGGCGCAATCAACTGGTTATAGGCCTCGGCATCGGCACCGAATTGTGCCGCCGTTTCGGCCAATGACGAGTGCAGCGCGGCCGCCGTGCCGTTGGCAAACGGGTGGGCCGCGGCCACCGGTGGGTAAATAAATTCCAGGCCGTGAGCGGCCAGCGGCAGGGTGCGAAAAAACGGCGACTCGGCCGCCAGCGGGTGCACCGCCGAACAGATGTCGTGCCGGAAGCCGGGCAGCGTGAGCTCGGCGGTGCGCAGGCCGCCGCCCACCGTGTCCTTGCCCTCCAGCAGCAGCACCGACAGGCCCTGCTGCTGCAGCGTGATGGCGGCGGCCAGTCCGTTGGGGCCCGAGCCGACCACGACGGCGTCGAAATCGCGTTTGGTCAAGGAGACGAGAGGTTAAAAACTAGTGAAACCGAGCGTAGGGCAGTTAAACGAAAAAGGCCCGGCGGATGCCGGGCCTTTTCACACAAACAGAAAACGTAGCGGGTTAAATGTTGATTTTCACCAGCTTCATGCCCATCTTCTTTTCCTTTTTCAGGTAATCCACCAGCATCACGTAGCCGGGCTTGGCCGGGTACAGGTAAGAGGCGGTGGCGTTGCTGGTGCCGTCAATCTTGTCGACTTTGAACTGGCCGTTGTCGCCGAAGGCCACGTTGCCGATGACCTTCTTGGTGGCCTCGCCCTTCTCCTTGTCGTAGTTGATGTACACCACGTTGAACTGCGAGTTGGCGTCGTTTTTCTGGGTGAACTGGTAGTCGAACTGGCCCGACTGGCGGAAGTACATGCCCAGGAAACCCGTGCCCATGAGGCCGGCTCCCGGCGGCACATAGGCCACGGAGGGGTCTTTGGGGAAGAATTTCACTTGCGCCAGCTTGTACTCGGGGTCGAGGGCAAACACCAGCATGTTGGCGATTTTGCCCTTCGACACCGAAGAGTTGCCGCCCAGCATGGTCATGGCAATGCCGAGGCCGTCGCCCACTACTTTGTACTGCTCGGCCACGATGTAGGTCATGCCGTTGGAGCCGCGCACGATGGAGTGCGTGTAGTTCACAAAGCCGTCTTCGAGGCTCTGGCGGGCTTCGGCGGGCATGGCGGCGGCCACCTGGTTGTGCCAGCCGTAGTTGGTCACGGCCACCTGCTTGCCGGCTTCACTAAAGCGCTTGATGAAAAAGCCCTGGCTTTTGTTCACAAACGGTTTGTCGTTCAGCTTGTAAAACTCGCCTACGGCGATGAACTCGCGCTTCACCGGGTCGAAGGTGAAGGAGCTGAGCGACAGTTGCTCGGTGGTGCTGGTTTCGACCGGCATCTCGAACACTTTCTTGCCCGTGGCCGCCTCAATGGCCACCATGTAGGGGTTAATTTTCTTCGACATCATGCCGTCGCGCCGCAGCGCCGTGCCCAGAATGTACTTGTCCACGGCCTGGGTCAGGCTGATGGTTTCGTAGAACTTGGCCTTGGGGTCGGCGGCAATGCGCCAGCGCGGCGTCAGCTTGTCGTCGTACATCTGCAGGTTGTAGCCCTTCATCGTGCCCTCGTAGCTGTTGCGCACGAAACCGTAGTTGGGCACCGGAAACAGGCCCATCGAGCCAAACATGCCCCCGCCGCCGCTGTCGCCGTCGTTGCCCTGCGCGCCAAACGACTGCATGGTGGCAGCCATATCGGCCCGGTTCAACTCGCCAATAGCCTTGAATCCCAGCTTCTTAAGGCTGGTGTCGTAGGTTTCCAGCTCCAGGGTTTTGTCCTTGGCGTTGTAGTAGTACATGGCGAAGGCCGAGCCGTTGAAGGCGTTGCGCAGCAGGAAGTACTTGCCGGCGGGCTTCTGCAGGGTGATGTTGGTCACCTTGTTGAGGTCCTGGTCGTAGAAATCGAGCAGGAAGTTGTCGTTTTTCTTGTCGGCCTTGTCGCCCTTGGTGTAGGTCACGTAGCCTTTCACCTCGTTGCCGGCATACACCGGCTCAATGGCCGTGCGCGACACGCGCGAGATGCCGTCGAGGGTTTGGGTTTGGGCGTGCAGAGCCGCCGGAGCTGCCAGCGCAGCCATCGAGGCCGCCAGCAGCGTGCGTTTAACAAACATGGAAATGGGGGTAAGGGTGGTGAATAGCGGAAGAATTAACGAATGGACTTTTTAGAGGTAACCGGCTTTGGGAACAGCAGCTTCGAGAATTTGCCGTCCTGGTAATGCGCCAGGTATTGCTGCTTGAGAGTGGCCGCCGTGGGCTCACCGCTCAGCGCGGCGGCGGCGTAGCTGGCGGCTAGGGCGTATTCGTTGGCCGGCGCGGCCGGGGCGGTGCCGTTTTGGGCAAAGCAAGCCAGCAGGCCTTTGTAGTCGTCGGCCTTCCAGGCGTAAAGCGTGGTCAGCAGCTGGTTGAAGTTCTCATGGTGGTGCTTCGACACGTTGCCCACCACCTCGTAGAAGTCGTGCTTCAGCAGGTGCTCGCGCAGCTCGTACAGGCTCAGCGTCACCACCGAGCGCAGGTAGGCGTTTTGCGGGTCCTGGCGCAGCAGCTGCAGCGCCTCGAACAGGGCGTGGTCGTAGCAGTCGTAGTCGAACCAGCTTTGCACGGCCTCCAGGCGGCTCTGGGCCACCACGCGGGCAAACTCCGGTGCCACGGCCGAGGGCCCGTCGGTGATTTGCCCTTGGGCCAGCTCGCTGAGGTAGCGCATGCGCTTGGCGCAGTCGGGGTGGGTTTTCAGGGTGTCGGAGGTTTCCATCACCGTTTTCACCGGCGCGGCCACCGTGAAAATGGACTTGGGCTTGGCCGGCGCTTCGGCCAGCGGGTAGGGGAAATTGGCGCAGCCAAAAAACTGTCCCAGCGCCAGCGGCTCCGGCGTCAGGGGCTGGTCAATCTGGTCGAGCAGCTGCAGCACGCGGTAGGCCTGCTT
This sequence comes from Hymenobacter sp. 5317J-9, assembly GCF_022921075.1. Lineage (NCBI taxonomy): Bacteria > Pseudomonadati > Bacteroidota > Cytophagia > Cytophagales > Hymenobacteraceae > Hymenobacter > Hymenobacter sp. 5317J-9. The sequence goes on along the minus strand of NZ_CP095050.1, from coordinate 5,107,185 downwards.
GGTATCGAAGCTGGTGCGCTTGAGCAGGGTGTAGCCCAGCGAGTCGGCCTGCTTTTCGTATTTGCGGTGGTGGAAAGTACTGTTCAGGGTCAGGCCCAGGGCTAGCGCCTTCAGCTTCGAGCTGATGTTGTACTCGTCGGCCACGATGCGCTTCACCTCTTTGCGCACCTGCTTGCTGTGGATTTTGGTGAGCTGCTCGCGCAGGCCGGTGGCCATGTGCTGCTCCTGGATGTGCGCCAGCTCGTGGCACAGCACGTAGGCCAGCTGGCTTTCGTTTTCGAGGCGGCCGAGCAGGCCCACGTTCAGCATCACGGTGCTGTTGCCCACGGCGTGGGCGTTGGGCTCGGGGTTGCGGCTGAGCACCAGCTGCACGGGCGGCAGCTGCGGGTTGGCCTTCTGAATCTGGGAAAAAACGCGCTGCACGTAAGGGTTCAGCACGGGGTCGAGCAGGGCCGAGTAGCGCACCGTGTTGTACACATCGGTGCAGGCCTCCTGCGCAATTTTCTTGTAATGGTCCTTGTACTCGCCGCTCACCGACTTGGGCGTGACGAGGTACTTCTGCACGGCCGTGCGGTGCGTGACGGCCAGCTGGTGCACCTGCAAGGTGTCGGGGGAGTAGAAGGGGAGATAAGGCGCCTGTTGCGCCAACGCCGGGGTAGCCAGCATGCTGCCCACTGCGGCCAGCAAAAACATGAGACGCATAAAGCCGTCGGAGGAATAAGATTTGGGAAAGGCAGACAATCCGTCGAACCAAAGGTAGAGCGACGAATTGCTATAATCCTAGCTGAAAATCCTGACCGACAGCAATTTTTTGTTTCTGGCTGCTAGGAGCTTACCCGACGCTGCCAAAGCATACTCAGGCTACCTTTTTTCGGGCCACTACGGCAAACAACGGGTCGGAGCGGCCGGGCGGCAAGGGGCTGCGGTCGAGCAGCTCGATGGCGTGCCAGCCGTCGGCGGCGATTAAATATTGCTGCACTAGCGCCAGGTGCCCATGGTCGTCAAGCGAGTGCCAGGCGGCAATGGCCTTGCTGGGAAAGCAGCGGTTGGAAAAGGTGATGACCAGCGGGGCTTCGGGCCGCAGCACGCGGCTTAATTCGCGCAATACTTCCACGGGCTGCGTCAGGTAGTCGATGGAAACGCAGATGGCGGCACCATCAAATTCCTCATCGGCGAAAGGCAGGCTAGGCTGCTGATTGAGGTCCTGCACCACGTAGGATTCGAGGCGCGGGTTGGCTTTGAGCTCGGCCGCATTCATGCCCAGGCCCACCACGCGGCGGTAGGGCACCTCGGCCGGCAGGTGGCTCACCCAGCTGCTCATCAGGTCGAGTAGGTCCGCATTGGGCGGGAAGTACTCGCGGTACAGCTGCGTAACGGCCGCAATGGCGCGGTCATCGATGTGCGTCACGAAGCGCGGGTGATGGTAGAACTCCGCGTCGGGCGTTTCGTCCTGGCGGCGGAAGAGGTTGGCGGGCAGAGCGTCGTTGGGGTTCATAGAGAAGTGTTTGAACGTCATGCAGAGCGCAGCGAAGCATCTCGCGTGGGGAAGAAATCAATTGATTAGTGGTGGCACGCAAGATGCTTCGCTGCGCTCTGCATGACGTTTTTATGTCAGCCGAATCCGAGTATGTCGGCCGAATCCGAGACGCGAATACGTGCCCCTACCCCGCCAGAAACGCTTTTAAATACGGCGCCGTGCGGCTTCCCGGCACCTTCGCCACCTCGCGCGGCGGGCCGGCGGCCACCACGCGGCCGCCCTCTTCCCCGGCGCCGGGGCCGATGTCAATAACCCAATCGGAGCCGGCCACCACGCGCATGTCGTGCTCCACCACGATGACTGTGTTGCCGGCTTCCACCAGGCCTTCGAGCTGCAGCATCAGTTTCTCGATGTCGGATGGGTGGAGGCCGGTGGTGGGTTCGTCGAGCACGTAGAGTGTGTTGCCGCGCCCGATGCGCTGCAGTTCGGTGGCCAGCTTGATGCGCTGGGCCTCGCCGCCCGAAAGCTCAGTGGCGGGCTGGCCGAGGCGCAGGTAGCCCAGGCCCACTTCGCGCAGCACCGTGAGGGCGCGGTGGATGGCGGGCTCGTCGGCGAAGAATTCCCAGGCGTCGTCCACGGTCAGGCCCAGCACTTCGGCGATGTTGCGGCCGCGGTACTGTACTTCCAGGGTTTTGGCGTTGTAGCGCGCACCGTGGCACACGGGGCAAGGGGCGTACACGCTGGGCAGGAAGAGCAGCTCCACCATCACAAAGCCCTCGCCCGAGCAGTTTTCGCAGCGCCCTTTAGCCACGTTGAAGCTGAAGCGGCCGGCATCGTAGCGGCGCTTGCGGGCCTCGGGCGTGGCCGCGAACAGCTTGCGGACGTGGTCGAACAAGCCGGTGTACGTGGCCATGTTGGAGCGCGGCGTGCGCCCGATGGGCTTCTGGTCGACGCGCACCAGGCGTTTGATGGTTTCCAACCCGGCGGCGATGTGGCCGCCCAGCGTGGCCGGCGCGGGGGCAGCCAGTGGGTCGGTTTCTGCTTCCTCGGCCTCAATGGCCTGGCCCAGGCTTTCGGCCACCAGCTCCACCAGCACCTGGCTCACGAGGCTGGACTTGCCCGAGCCCGACACGCCCGTAACCGCGGTGAACACGCCCAGCGGAAACTCCACGCTCAGATTCTCGAGGTTGTTGCGCGTCACGCCGGCCAGCTTCAGCCAGCCGTTGGGCCGGCGCGGCGACTGTTCGGGCAGGGCCGCAATGTCGAACAGAAACTGGCGCGTTTGCGAAGCTTCAATGCTTTTCAACCCTTCGGGCGGGCCGCTGTAGAGAATTTCGCCGCCCTTTTCGCCGGCGGCCGGGCCCACGTCCACCAGCCAGTCGGCTTGGCGGATGACGTCCAAATCATGTTCCACCACGAACAGCGAGTTGCCCGCGCTTTTCAGGCCCGCAAGGGCTTTCAGCAGCGCTTCGGTATCGGCCGGGTGCAGGCCGGCTGACGGTTCATCGAGCACGTATACTACCCCAAACAGGTTGGAATAGAGTTGCGTGGCCAGCCGCAGCCGCTGCAACTCGCCGGGCGAAAGCGTGGGCGTGCCGCGTTCCAGCGACAAATACCCTAGGCCCAAATCGAGTAGCACGGCCAAGCGCGCCGCCAAATCTTCGGCAATGCGCCGGGACACGATGGCCTGCTCCGGGTGCTCCTTGTCGTGCTTCTGCTTGCCAGCTTTGCCCTCGGCGAAGGGCTGCAGTAGCGCCGCCAGCCGCTTCAGGGGCAAGCGTGACATTTCGGCGATGTCCAGCCCGGCGAATTTCACCGACAGCGACTCCACGCGCAGGCGCTTGCCGTGGCAGGTGGGGCAGTCGGAGCCCAGCATGTATTGCGCCACGCGCTTCTTCATGAGCGCGCTTTGGGTGGTGGCGAAGGTGTGCAACACGTACTTCTTCACGCCCATGAACGTGCCCATGTAGTTCGGCGGCTCGCGGCGCTTGATGGCACGCTGCGTCTGCTCGGGCGAGTAGCCGGGGTACACGGGCAGCACGGGCTGCTCCTCGGTGAAGAGTATCCAGTCCCGTTCCTTCCGTGGCAAGTCTTTCCACGGGGTGTCCACGTCGTAGCCCATGCTCACCAGAATGTCGCGCTGGTTCTGGCCGCCCCAGGCCTGGGGCCAAGCCGCAATGGCCCGCTCGCGGATGGTGAGCGTGGGGTCGGGCACCATGCTCTGCTCGGTCACTTCGTACACGCGGCCCAGGCCGTGGCAGGTAGGACAGGCGCCCTCAGCCGTATTGGGCGAAAAGGCCTCGGCGTAGATGATGCCCTGCCCGGCCGGGTAGTCGCCGGCCCGCGAGTACAGCATCCGCAGCAGGTTGGAAAGCGTCGTGACCGAGCCCACCGATGAGCGGGTGCTGGGCGCGCCGCGCTGCTGCTGCAGGGCCACGGCCGGCGGCAGCCCCTCAATGGCCGTCACCTCGGGCACCGCCATCTGATGAAACAGCCGCCGCGCGTAGGGCGACACCGACTCCAGGTAGCGGCGCTGGGCCTCGGCGTAGAGCGTGCCAAACGCCAGGCTCGATTTGCCGGAGCCCGACACGCCGGTGAACACCACCAGCGCATCGCGCGGAATGTCGACGTCGACGTTTTTAAGGTTGTGCTCGCGGGCCCCGCGCACGCGCACGAAGCCGGTGAAATCAGGAGCGGCGGCAGAAGCCGGAGTGGCTGGTTTGGCCATGAAAAAGAGGAAGCGTAAGGCAAAAGCCGGCCGCCAATAGCCGGCCGCGCATCTTAGCCAGACGAGCCCGCCGGTTCATTCGTTGTCTCGGTGGCAACATCCAGCTTCACCAAGCTGGCTGAATTCATGCAGTAGCGTAGCCCGCTTGGCTCGGGCCCATCGGCGAAAACGTGGCCTAAGTGACCTTCGCACACGTTGCAGCGCGCCTCAATGCGCTGCATGCTGAAGCTCTCATCGAAGAAATACGCAATGGCGCTGCGGGCCGCAGGCTGCCGGAAGCTGGGCCAGCCCGAAATGGCGTGGTACTTCTCCTCTGCCTCGAAAAGGAGGCTGCCGCAGCCGGCGCAGGCGTAGCGACCGGGCGCGTAGCTGCGGCAGTAGACGTTGCGGTAGGGCGGCTCGGTGGCGTGCTGGCGCAGCACCTGATACTGCAGGGGCGTGAGCAAGCGGGTCCATTCGGTTTCCGGATGCCGGACGCGGCGGGGCGGTTCGGGGTTGCCGTATTTGGCGTAGGTGAGGACGTCTTTCCAGCGCAGCATGCTACGATTGGCCGGGCGCGGCTAGGCGCTGGTGGTTAGCAGGGCCACCACGGCTGCGGGGTCGTCGACTTCAATGATGAGCTGCTGGTATTCTTCGTCTTGCAGGTCGATGACCACCACGTTTTCGGGATGTACCACGTCGACAAACGCAGGTTTGAGACCTGGCACGCCGTGCAGGTAAAAGGTGCCGGCTTTGATGACCCACGGCATGTAAGTGCCTAGCGCCCGGAAGCCGCTAAGGTTTTTGCCTGCTTCCGCATCGGCCCGGACGCCCGAAATGTGGCTGCGCGGAATGGTGAGCGAGCTTTTGAAAGCCCAGATTTTGTGCAGACCCTGCACGGTGAACACGACGGTGTCGTGCTGAATGGTGACATCAACCATGAACCAGGTTATTGAGCAAGCGAAGGTGAGGAATTGGGAATGGCGGCTTCCGGGCCGTGCGGCGCGGGTTGGCCGGCGGTTTGGGCCCGCATCAGCAGCAAATAAACGCCGCCCGACACCAGGAAACCCACAAACCACGCGTAGTTGTACACCGCCACCAGCCCCGGCCACACCGCGCCCTTCTCCAGCACGCCAATGGCGGTGAGGAAACCCGGCACGTTGGGCAGAATGCCGATGATGAGCGCCAGCATGGCCGCGCGGTTCACGCCGTTGCGGTAGCCGTAGCGGCCGTGGTACCGGTACAGGTCGGGCACGTCGAGCTGCTGGCGGCGGATGAGGTAGTAGTCGGCTATCATGATGCCGCCGATGGGCCCGAGCAGCCCCGAGTAGCCCACCAGCCAGGTGAAAATATAGCCCGACGGGTCGGCAATCAGCTTCCAGGGGAAGATTAGCAGGCCGATAACGCCGGTGATGTAGCCGCCGGTTTTGAAGCTGATGCGCTCGGGCGAGAAGTTGGCGAAGTCGTTGGCCGGGCTCACGATGTTGGCCGCAATGTTGGTGGCCAGCGTGCTCAGGGCCACGGCCAGCATGGCGAAGCTCACCAGCAGCTTGCTGTCGAACTTGCCGGCCAGCACCACCGGGTCCCAGATGGTTTTGCCGTAGATGACGAACGTGGCCGAGGTCACGACCACGCCCACGAACGAAAACATGGTCATGGATGCGGGCAGGCCAATGGCCTGGCCCATCTGCTGGGCGCGCTGGCTGGTGGCGTAGCGCGTGAAGTCCGGAATGTTGAGCGAGAGCGTGGCCCAGAAGCCCACCATGCCCGTGAGCGAGGGAAAGAAAAACGCCCAGAACTGTGCGCTGGACGTGAACTTGCTCGGCTGCGCCAGAATGGGCCCCAGCCCGTGCCCGGCCGAGATGGCCCACCACAGCAGCGCCAGCGCCGCCACCGGCAAGAAAAATGCCTTGAAAACAAGCAGCTTCCGGATGCTGTCGACGCCCAGGTACACCACGTACATGTTCAGCACCCAAAACAGCAGAAACACGATGGCCGGCCCCGTGGCCAGCCCCCAACTGGCCGGAAAAACGGCCGGCAGCGTGGCCAGCCCCGGCACCCACAGCACCGCCATCTGATACAGCGCGTAGCCGCCTATCCACGTCTGAATGCCGAACCAGCCGCAGGCAATGATGGCCCGCAGCAGCGCCGGCACGTTGGCCCCGCGCACCCCGAAGCTGGCCCGCGCAAACACCGGAAACGGAATGCCGTACTGCGCGCCGGCCCGACCATTCAAGAGCATGGGCACCAGCACAATGGTGTTGCCCAGGAAAATGGTGAGCAGGGCCTGCCACCAGTTCATGCCGCCCTCGATGAGCGAGCTGGCCAGCATGTAAGTGGGGATGCACAGGCTCATGCTGACCCAGAGGGCGGCGTAGTTGCCGGTGCCCCAAGTGCGCTCGGCGGGCGCCACGGGCGCCAGGTCGGGGCTGGTAAGGCCGGGGGCGGGAGCAGATTCAGTAGCGGTGTTCATGGCGGTTGAGAGCAAAGAATTTACCGGAGAATGGCGGGCGGGCTAGTGCTTGCCGGCCGCCGCGCGGCGCTGCCGTCGGATGGTTTCGGCCTGGTAGAAAGACGCCTCATCGGCGTAGGCATCGACGTTCCAGGAAGGGCGGTCGCGGACGATGAGGCCGCGCGAGCTTTCGAGCATGGCCCAGGTCTCGGCGGTGCCAAGGGCGCTGGTAGAATCGGCCAGCAGCGCCGCCTGGCACTGTTGCAGCGTCGATTCCTGGTAGGCAATCTGGGGGCCGCCGGGGCCTTTGAGCTTGCTGGCGGGCGTGCGCTTCTGGTAATAGGAATCGCCGCGGTAGGTGGCCGTCGTCACGTAGCGGTCGGAAGTGGCGTCGCGGTGCTTGCGGCCGCCCGCCACCGCGGCATCCACGCCCAGCCGGGTGCCCAGCGAAATGGCGTGGATGAGATTGGCCTGCGCGGAAGCGGAGCCGGCCAGGCCCAGAAAGGCCGATAGCAGTAGAAGACGTTTCATATGAGGGAGTTGGGAAAGCAGAATTGGCCAGGCAAGGGGCCGCCAAGATACACGGGTTGCCGGAAAAGCGGTGCGGCCTCAGCGCAGCAGCCCCGTCACCTGCTCTACCAGCACGGGCACGCTCAGGCCGCCCATTATCAGCACCACCACCCAGCCGGCGGCCAGCATCCAGCGCGGGTGCCGGTAGGTGCCCATCAGCCGGCGGCTGGTGGCGGCCACCAGCACAATGGCCAGCGCAATGGGCAGGATGAGCCCGTTCACGGCCCCGGCCAGCACCAGCAGCTGGGCGGGCTTGCCCACCAGCACAAACACCGCCGTGGAAAGCAGAATAAACACCGAAATGCACACCCGCTCATACCGCTCGAAAACGGGGTGAAAGGTCTTGAAAAACGACACCGACGTGTAGCCCGCGCCCACCACCGAGGATATGGCCGCGCTCCACAAAATGACCCCAAACACCCGGAAGCCTACCTCGCCCGCCGCCGAGCGGAACACGCCCGCGGCGGGGTTGTCCTTGTCGAGCACCGCGCCGTGGCTGAGCACGCCCACAATGGCCAGAAACAGCACAAACCGCATGATGGTGGAAATAACAATGCCGCTGAGGGCGCTGCGCGTCACTTGCGGTTGGCTTTCGCGACCCTTAATGCCTGCGTCGAGCAGCCGGTGCGCGCCCGAAAACGTGATGTAGCCGCCTACCGTGCCGCCCACAATGGTGACAATGGCCGCCGCGCTAATCTTGACCGGCAACACCGTGTGGTGCAGCGCCTGCAGCACGGGCGGATGCGCGCTGATGGCAATGCCCAGCGTGAGCAGAATCTTGACGGTGCCGAGGATTTTGGTAAAGCCGTCGAGCATCTTCCCCACTTCCTGCACCCAGAACAGCAGCAGCGCCACCCCGCAGCTTATCATGGCGCCCTGCTCGAAACTGAGGCCGGTGAGCACGTTCAGGCCCAGGCCGCAGCCGGCAATGTTGCCGATGTTGAAAGCAAAGCCGCCCAGTATCACCATGGCGGCCAGGAAGTAGCCCAGCCCCGGCAGCAGCTTGTTTGACAAATCCTGGGCCCGCAGCTCGCTCACCGTGAGAATGCGCCAGGTATTGAGCTGCGCCCCAATGTCCAGCAGCACCGACAGCAAAATGACAAACCCGAAGCTGGTGAGCAGTTGCTGGGTAAACACCGTGGTCTGGGTCAGGAACCCCGGCCCGATGGACGAGTTGGCCATCAAAAACGCGGCGCCGAGCGTGGCCCCGCCCCACCAGCGGGCTTTGGGCTGCGGCTTCATTGGGCGGCGGACCCGCCGGCCGCTTGCAGCGTCACGCCGGCCTGGCGCAGCTCCTGATTGAGGCGCTGGGCAAACTCCAGGGCGTGGGCGCCGTCGCCGTGCAGGCACACGGTATCGGCCCGAATGGCTACGTCCTGGCCTTGCTGGGCGCGTACTCGGCCCTCTTGCACCATGCGCAGCACCTGGGCCAGGGATTCTTCGGCACTGGTAATTAAGGCATCGGGCTGGCGGCGCGGGGTCAGGGTGCCGTTGGCCTGGTAGGTGCGGTCGGCAAATACTTCGTGGGCGGTGCGCAGGCCCAGCTTTTCGCCGGCCCGGGTCAGCTCCGAGCCGGCCAGGCCGTAGAGCACCAGCTCAGGTTGCACTTGGTACGCGGCTTCGGCAATGGCTTCGGCCAGGGCGGCGTTGGTGGCGGCCATGTTGTAGAGGGCACCGTGGGGCTTGAGGTGGTGCAGCTGGCCGCCCTCGGCCCGGGCCACGGCCGCTAGGGCGCCAAGCTGGTACACCGTCATGTCAAAAGCCTCTTCGGCCGAAATATCCAGGTTGCGCCGCCCAAAACCCACTAAATCCGGCAGGCCGGGGTGGGCGCCGAGGGCCACGTTGTGCCTGAGCGCAGCGCGCACGGTTTGCTTCATCATGGCCGGGTCGCCGGCGTGAAAACCACAGGCAATGTTGGCCGAGGTGATGAAAGGCATCAGGGCCGCGTCGTGGCCCAGGGTCCAGGCACCGAAGCTTTCGCCCATGTCGCAGTTGAGGTCAACGGTAAGGGTTGGGGGCATAGAAGGCGGGTTGTAGAGACGCAATATGTTGCGTCTCGTCGTTGAACGATTGGCTCCGTGCCGCGCTGACGATGACCGTTCAACGACGAGGCGCAAAATATTGCGTCTCTACCTTGTTCTAGTCTCCACCGCTTGGCGCAAGGCCCGCAGGCGCCGCTCCTGCGCAAGGTACAGCGCCTGCGCTTCGGCCAACGCAACCTCGGCAAACCGCACGGTCTGCCCCGGTCGCAGCTGCGCCAGCACCGAAAAATCGGCCGTTATCACCTGGGCCAGGCGCGGGTAGCCTCCTGTGGTCTGGTGGTCGGCCATGAGCAGGATGGGCTGCCCGCCGGCTGGTACTTGCACGGTGCCAAACGTGACGGCGCTGGAAAGCAGCTCGGCAGCGGTGTGTCGCGTCAGTGTCGGGCCTTGCAGCCGGTAGCCCATGCGGTCGGCTTCAGGCGTGACCGTGAATGGCTGCTGCCAGAAAGCCTGCTGGCTTTCCACCGAAAACTGCCCATACTCCGGCCCAACCACGGCCCGAACAACGGGGCTGGCGCGGGGCACGGGGCAAAGTGCCGGGCCGGGCGCCCAGCGGGCCTGCGCCCACGTGGCCGAAGCGGCTGCCGCAGCCAGCGCAGCCATCAGCTGGCGGCCGGTGGCGCTGGGGGCGGCGCAGGGCAGGTGGTCGCCCGCTCGCAAAGCCCGGCCTTCGAGCCCGCCAAAGCCCGCCCGCAGGTAGGTAGAGCGGCTGCCCAGCACCGGCGCCACCGCCAGGCCGCCCGCCACGGCCAGGTAGCTCCGGCTGCCCGCCACCGCCGTCCCAAAAGCCAGTTCGGTGCCGGCGGCTACCCACACGGGGCGGTTCAACCCCACGGGTTGGCCGTCGAGGGTAGGCGAAAGGTGCGCGCCGGTGAGGGCAATGAGGTGGTCGGCATCGAAGCGGAGGCGAGGGCCGAGCAGGGTGATTTCGAGCCCGGCCGCATCTTCGGTGTTGCCCACCAGCAGGTTGGCCACGCGCAGGGACACGGCGTCCGTGGCGCCGCTCACAAGGATGCCGTCTTTCTGGTAGCCGTGCCGGCCGAGGTCCTGCACGGTGGTGAGCAGGCCGGGGCGCAAGATGCTAATGCTCATGCTGCTGAAGGCGGTAAAACCCGGCTTCGTCAATCGGCACGAAGCGCAGTCGCTGGCCGGCCTGCAGCAAGCTGGGCTGTGCCCATTCGGGGTTGAACAACCGCCGCGGCGTGCGCCCGATGAGCTGCCAGCCGCCCGGCGTGGGCAGGGAATAGATGCCGGTTTGGGCCCCGGCGATGCCCACGGAGCCGGCCGGCACCAGCGCCCGCGGCTGGGCCCGGCGCGGGGTAGCCAGTCGCTCATTAAGCCCGCCCAGGTAGGGGAAGCCGGGCGCAAAGCCTATCATGTGCACCAAGTAGTCTGGGGCCGAATGGCGGGCAATGACCTCCGCTGGGGTGAGGCGGACGTGGGCGGCCACCGCGTCTAAATCAGGCCCGAAGGCGCCGCCGTAGCACACGGGTATTTCCACGACGGCGGCCACTGCTGCTACTTCGGTAGCAAGCGCCGCGGGGAGCAGTTCCTGCAGAATCTTTTCGGCTGTTTCGTAAGGTGGCTGGCCGTTTTTGCTCAGCAGCCACAGGTCGTAGTACACCGTGAGGGTGGTGAAAGCCGGCACACACTCGCGCAGCCCGGCAAACGGGTGCTGAGCCAGATACGCGCCCACCGCTTGAATGGCGCGGTGCGTGGCCGGGCTGATGACCGTGCCGAATTCCAGCACCACGGCCGCGTCGCCCAGCGGAAACAGCCGCACGTCGGCGGGCGGGGGCAGGGGAGGCGGGGAGAGGCTGGTCACGGGTCGGCGGTTGGGGGTAGAGACGCATATTTGCGTCTCTGCGGGCGCGTCGTTTGCGTAGCGGTTTCAACGACGAGACGCAAATATGCGTCTCTACCCCCGGCTAGTTTCTATGAAATTTCTTTCCCACGCTGCCCCGACTGTTGCGCTGGCTAGCCTCCTGCTCGGAACTGCGGCCTGCCAGCGCCAGCCTATCCCCCAAACCGCTGCGCCAGTGGCTACCCCGGTGTCGTCGGTGGCGGCGCGTCCCCTGCCACCGGTTGAGAAAGGCGTTTCCGAAGCTCTGGCCACGGCGCGCATACAGAACATCAGCCGCGTAGGCTACGACCTTAGCCTGAACATTCCGGCCTCGAGAGCTGCGCCCATCGAAGCCGTTGAGTCTGTGTCGTTCACGCTGCGCGAGGCGCTCGACCCGGTGCAGCTCGACTTCAAAGCGCCTACGGCCAACTTGCACAGCCTCCGGGTAAACGGGCAGACCGTTGAAATTGACCACCGCAACGAGCACCTCGTGCTGCCAGCCGCCGCACTGAAAGTGGGCCGCAACGTGGCCGAAATCAACTTTACGGCCGGCGAGCAGTCGCTCAACCGCAACGCCGACTACCTCTACACGCTGCTGGTGCCCGACCGCGCCCGCACCGTGTTTCCGGTGTTCGACCAGCCCGATTTGAAGGCCACGTTTACGCTGGCCCTCACGGTGCCCGCCGGTTGGAAAGCCGTGGGCAATGCGCCGGTGCGCGACTCGGTGCTCAACGTTGGTCCTAGTCCGTCCAAAGGCTACACCTTCGCCCCCTCCGACAGCATCAGCACCTACCTGTTTTCCTTCGCGGCGGGCAAGTTCACGCGGGTAAACCGCACGCTCAACGGCCGCTCCATGACGCTGCTGCACCGCGAAACCGACCCCACCAAGCTGCGCCCCAGCCTCGGCCCCATTTTCCAGCTGCACGCCGATGCGCTGCAGTTCATGGAGCAGTACACGGGCATCAAGTACCCGTTTCAGAAGTTTGATTTTGTGGCCATTCCGGATTTTCAGTACGGCGGCATGGAGCACGTCGGGGCCATTGATTACAAGGCCTCGACCATGTTTTTGGACGAGGGCGCCACGCAGGACCAGGTGCTGGCCCGCTCCAACGTCGTTTCGCACGAAACGGCCCACATGTGGTTCGGCGACCTCGTGACCATGCAGTGGTTCAACGACGTGTGGATGAAGGAGGTGTTTGCCAATTTCATGGCCGATAAAATCACCCAAGTGGCCGTCAAAAACTCGAACTACGACCTCAAGTTCGTCATCGACCACTACCCGGCCGCCTACGGCATCGACCGCACGGCCGGCGCCAACCCCATCCGGCAGCCGCTGGCCAACCTGCAGGACGCGGGCTCGCTCTATGGCAACATCATTTACCACAAAGCGCCCATTATGATGCGGCAGCTGGAGCGGCTGATGGGCCCCGAGGCCTTCCAGGCCGGCCTGCAGGAGTACCTGCGCAAGTACGCCCACGGCAACGCCACCTGGCCCGACCTCATCGGCATCCTCGACGCCCGCACGCCCGCCGACCTGCAGGCCTGGAACCAGGTGTGGGTGAACCAGCCCGGCCGGCCGGTATTCAGCTACCGCATCAGCGGCGGCCACGACCAGCGCTACGGCCTGTACGTGACGCAAGCGGCCGAAGACGGCTCCGACCGCCTGTGGCCGCAGGAGTTTGAGGTGCTGGTTGAATCGGCCAGCGGCGAGCAGCAGCAGGTGACGGTGAAGATGGACGGAGCCGAGAAGGGCACCCGCATTCCGTTTTTGCCGAAGCGCATCGTGTTCAATTCCACGGGCGTGGGCTACGGCGTGTTTCCGGTGGCGCCAGCGCTGCTGCCGGACCTCACCGAAATAAAAAGCCCCGTGGCCCGCGCCGCGGCCTACGTCAACCTCTACGAAAACATGCTCAACGGGCAAGCCATCAAGCCGCTGGAGCTGCTCACGATGTATCGCCAGGCCCTCACCCGCGAACCCGAAGAGCTGAACCTGAAGCTGCTCACGGGCCAGGCCAGCGCCATTTTCTGGCAGTTTCTCAGCCCGGCTCGGCGGGCGGCCGTGGGGCCCGGGCTGGAGCAGGACCTGTGGGCCGCCATGCTGAAAAACCCGGCGGCGAATTCCAAAAAACTGCTGTTTAAGACGTACCAATCCGTGGCCCTCACCAAGGCCGCGCAGGCCCGCCTCTACGACATCTGGCAAGCCGAGAAAGCGCCCGCCGGCGTGAAGCTGACCGAGGACGACTACACCGCCCTGGCCCTGGCGCTGGCCGTGCGCGACTACCCGGCCGCGCAGCCCATCCTGCCCCAGCAGCTCACCCGCATCAAAAACGCCGACCGCAAGCAGCGGCTGGAGTTTCTCATGCCCGCCCTCTCGCCCGACGCGGCCACGCGCGACACCTTTTTTGCCAGTTTGAAAGACGAAAAAGGCCGCGACAAGGAAGCCTGGGTGACTTCGGCCCTGGGCTACCTGCACCACCCGTTGCGGCAGGCCACCTCAGAAAAATACCTGCCCGCCAGCCTCGACCTGCTGGAAGAAATTCAGCTTACCGGCGACATTTTCTTCCCCTATTCCTGGCTGCAGGCCACGCTGGGCAGCTACCAGACGCCCACGGCCGCCGCTACCGTGCGAAGCTTCCTGACCGCGCACCCCGACTACAACCCCAAGCTGCGCGCCAAGCTTCTGCAGGCCGCCGACGACCTGTTTCGAGCTGAGAAGTTGGTGCGCTAAAACGGGAATACCTTGCGGTGCCTTTTTCCTGCTGCACTTGAAAAATTATCATCGTGGCGTTCGGCAGCGGCCGAACGCAGTGGTTGGCGCTGGCCAGCTTCTCGTCTTGGTTGGCGCGGTCCTTTTGGCGGCCTGCTCGGGTCCTTCTACCTCTGAGAAAGCACCGACTGTCGTCAGCCAGAATGCCGCGCCGACAGCGTCGGCATCTGCCGCCACAGCTGGCAAAGACACCCTGCAAACCTTCTACGCCGGCACGCTGGGCGGTAAGCTGGCCGTGCGCCTGTGCCTGGTGCCCTTCGACACCACCGTGTACGGGGACTATTACTACGAGCCGCGCAGCGGCAGCGGCATTGCCCTGTTGGGCGAGCGTCGGCCCTCCGGCCAGTGGCGGCTGCGCGAGTTCACCAACCAAAAGCACCCCGACCGGCCCACGGCCGAGTTCCTGCTAGCACTGCAGCCCGATGGCTCGCTGGCGGGCACCTGGCGCACGCTGCCGCCCGCCCGGCCGCGCCAGCTGCCCGTGACGCTGCTGCCCTACACCCCGCCGCCCGCCGCTGATTGCCGCGTGCGCATCACCAGTCCCGACTCCGAAGAGCTAGCCATCACGGTGCCCAGCGCAGCCGTGAGCCAGATGCTGCGCGTGCAGCTGCGCATGCTGGTGGCCGACGACAACGGCGACCCTGGTACCCAGATGCTGACCGCCGAATACACCGATAACTGCCTGCTCAGCGTGCTGCTGCACAGCGAGATGGTGGGCGCCAGCGTAACGCCGGGCGTCACCCACAGCGTGTACGACCTGCGCACCGGCGACGGCATCCTGGTAGAAGGAGAAATCGACCCGAAAAAGGTGCCGGCCCTGGTGGCCGAAGCCAACCGCCGGCTGCAAGTGCAGCTCCAGCACTTTCTTAACGACTACTCGAACCAGGAAGGCGAAAGCGGTGGGCTGCTGGAAGAAGACGTGGCCGGCCTGCGCGAGCAGCGCTACACGCGCGCCACGTTCGATGCCTACAACGGCAGCTATCTGCTCGACGATTCCGTGCGGTTTGCCTTCCCGGTGCAGTACGAAGCCATGAGCAGCTTCATTTCCAAAATGTACACCGATGCCTTCGCGCCGGCCTTTTCCTTCGCCGAAATTCAGCCGTACCTGTTGCCCAACAGCCCGTTGCGCCGCCTGGCGCCGGCGTCCCATGCGGGCCGCTAGTGTTGCTATTTTGTCCAAGTCCCTTATGAAAACCACCGTTACCTTGTCCCTGCTAGGCGCTGGCCTGCTGCTGGCCTTCCGCCCGGCCCTGCCGCCCGCCGACGCCCTCAAAACCGAAGCCCTGCAGGATTTGCAGTCGCACTACGCCGAGTACCAGCAGGTAGCCCAGCGCATCTGGGGCTTTGCCGAAGTGGGCTATAAGGAAACCAAAAGCTCGGCCCTTTTGCAGGAGCAGCTGCGCAAAAACGGCTTTACGGTGCAGGCCGGCGTGGCCGACATGCCCACGGCCTTCGTGGCCACCTACGGCAGCGGCGAGCCGGTCATCGGCATCCTGGCCGAATACGACGCGCTGCCGGGCCTGGCCCAGCAGGCGGTGGCCGAGAAAACCACCATTGCCGGCCAGGACGCCGGCCACGGCTGCGGGCACAACCTCTTCGGCACGGCCAGCGTGGCGGCGGGCATCGAGCTGAAAAAGCTGCTGAAGGAAGGCAAGCTGCGCGGCACCGTGAAGGTGTACGGCTGCCCGGCCGAGGAAGGCGGCAGCGGCAAAGTGTACCTGGTGCGGGCTGGCTTGTTCAAGGGCGTGGATGCGGTGCTGCACTGGCACCCGAGCAACGGCAACGCCGCCATGACCGGCCAGTACATCGCCAATAAGTCGGCCAAATTCCGGTTCCACGGCATTGCCGCACACGCGGCCGCCTCGCCCGAGCGGGGCCGCAGCGCCCTCGACGGCGTGGAGGCGATGGATAATATGGTGAACATGATGCGCGAGCACGTGCCCCAGGAAACGCGCATTCACTACGTCATCACCAGCGGCGGCAAGGCGCCCAACGTGGTGCCCGACTACGCCGAAGTGTACTACTACGTGCGCCACCCCAACCGCGCCACCGTGCAGGCCGTGTTCGAGCGCGTGGTGAAAGCCGCCGAGGGCGCCGCCTTGGGCACCGGCACCACCATGGACTACGAAATCATCGGCGGCACGCACGAACTGCTGGTGAACGAAACCCTGGCCCGGGCCCTGCAGCGCAATCTGGAGCAGGTGGGCGGCGTGAGCTATACCCCAGAGGAAGCGGCCTTCGGCAAGCGCATTCAGGAGTCGTTGGGCGTGCCCGCACCGCCCGTGGCGCAGGCCGCCGAAGTGGCGCCCTACCAGCCGCGCGACGCCGGCGGCAGCAGCGACGTGGGCGACGTGAGCTACGTGGTGCCCACTGTGGGCCTGACGGCCGCCACCTGGGTGCCCGGCACGCCGGCGCACAGCTGGCAGGCCGTGGCCTGCAGCGGCAAGGAAATCGGCAGCAAAGGCATGATGGTGGCCGCCAAAACCATGGCCCTGACCGGCATCGACCTCTTCACTAACCCCGACCTGCTCACCAAGGCCCAAGCCGAACTCAGGCAGCAAGTGGGCAGCTATGTCTACAACCCCCTGCTGGGCGACCGCAAGCCCGCCCTCAACTATCGGGACTAGCCCGCCGGACTAGGGCCGCCAGCGAAACGACTGCGAGTCGATGGCGCGCATGGTGCACAGCACGCCGTCGAGGTGGTCGCACTCGTGCTGCAACAGCTCTGAGAGGGCATCCTGCACGGGCCACACCTGCGGTTGCCAGTGCTCGTCGCGGTAGCGCACGGTCAGGGACTGGTGCCGCCGCACGCGCACCAGCAGGTTGGGGAAGCTCATGCAGTCGTCCCACAGCTCGAACAGCTCTTCGCTGGCGTCGGTCAGCTCGGGGTTGAGCAGCACCAGGGGCCGGTCGAGGTTGAGGTACACCAGCCGCTTCATGATGCCCAACTGCGGCGCCGCAATGCCCCGGCCGAAGCCGTAGCGGACGCGCACCTCGTTCATTACGTTGTGCAGGTCAGCCACCCAGCCGGCTACCAGCGGCAGGTCGGCCTTCGTCACCGGCTCGCACACCTCGTACAGGCGCGAGTCGCCGAGTAATACCATGTCAGCCAGGGTTTTCATGAGCAGGCGGCTGCCTTCTATGTCAAGGGCTTTTCCAGCACCAGCAGCGTGAGCGGCTGCTTGGGAATGCCAAAGCGTGGGTCGGTAGGAAAGGCTTCGGTGGCGCCGGTCTGGCGGTAGCCCTGGCGCTCGTAATAGGCAATGAGCTCGTGGCGCACCGAAATGACGGTCATCTTGCTCACGGTGCAGCCGTGCTGGCGGCCGTAGTCTTCGGCAGCTCGGATGAGGAATTTGCCCACGCCGCGGGCCTGGCCCTGGGGCTCCACGGCCAGCATGCCCAGGTATACTTTCGGGCCCGTGGCCTGGGCGTAGAAGCTGCCTAGCAACTCATCGTTTTCGCCCAGACACATCAGGATGGCGGCCCCGGGAGCGGCCAGCATCTCGCGCAGGCCTTCTTCGTCGATGCGCTGGCCGTCGAGCAGGTGCGCCTCGGTGGTCCAGCCCTGGCGGGAGGAGTCGCCGCGGTAGGCGCGGTTCACGAGGCGGGTGAGGCGAGGTACGTCGGCGTCGGTGGCAAGGGCGAGATTCATGCAGCGAAAGTAGCGTGGACGCTGCGAGTTCGCGCCCGGATGAACGCTCCACCACGCGCGGACTCGCAGCGTCCACGCTACTCGCGCAGGTACCTGCCCAAATCCGACACGCTGGCAATGCCCAGCTGTTGCGCCTGCCGTTGCCGCATCAGCAGGGCATAGGTATTGTTGAAGCCCAGCGGGGCCAGCCAGTCTAACTGGTAGCGCCGCTGGAACTCCCGCCGCACGTAGCTCAGCACCGCCGCCGGCCGCCCGCCCAATGAGTCGACCACGGCCGGTGTGGGCTGCAGCAGTACCAGCAGGCCAGTGCCGGTGTATTCGGGATAAAGGTCGATGGCGCCGGTGCGCAGGGCCTCGAAGCAGATGGTGGTGCCGCCCAGGCCGGTTTTGGTTTGCACGGCCAGGTCGGTATTGCCGCGGATGAGGGCGGCGTACATCTCAATCAGAATGTATTGCTCGGCAAAAATCTTCGAGCCCAGCTTCACTACCGGTGCGCCGGGCACGGCTGGGCGAGCGTCGCGCCACAGCCCGCGCCGCCGCAGGTAGGCCTCGGCAATGGCCTTGGGGGCTTGGTGCAGGTAGTCGGCGCGGTAATTCAGGTTGGTCATGGCCGTGTCTGAAATCAGCCCGTCGAGCTGGGCCAGCACGGGCGCCAGCTCCGGGTGCTTGCGCAGCAGCGCGGGGCGCACCACCGGCACGGCGTAGTAGGGCGGAAACACCCGGCGGTCGTCGCGCAGCACGCACAGGTCGTAGGCCCGGATGCGGCCGTCGGTGCTGTAGCCGTCGATGACGTCCACGTTGGCGTTGCGGGCGGCTTCGTACACCAGCGCGGGGGCCAGCACTACGCTGGGCAGGTGGTGTAGGCGGTAGGTTTTGGTGAGGCCGGGCAGCCCGTCGGCCCGCCCCACAAACTCGGGGCTAAAGCCGGCCAGCAGCTTGCCCGTGGCCCGCGGCAGCAGGTAGAGCGCACCCAGCAGCGGCAGCGCCACCAGCAGCGCGGTGCCCACCTGCCTTAGTCGGCGGGTGCTCAGTTTCTGCACGCCGCCCAGCAGCACATCAAAAGCCAGCGCCAGCCCGGCAGCCGGTAGCGCCCCGGCCAGTATCATCACCGGATTATTGAGGGCAATGCCGCCGAAGATGAACTCGCCCAGCCCGCCAGCGGCCACGTAGGCCGCCAGGGTGGCCACGCCCACGTTTATCACGGTAGCTGTGCGGATGCCGGCCATGAGCACCGGCAAGGCCAGCGGCAGCTCCACGCGCCGCAGCACCTGCGCGTCGGTGAGGCCCAGGCCGCGGGCGGCTTCCACCACGGCCGGCGGCACGCCCTGAATGCCCGCCAGCGTGTTGCGAATGATGGGCAGCAGCGAGTACAGAAACAGGGCAAAAATGGCCGGCTTCGGCCCGATGCCCAACAGCGGAATCAGGAAGCCGAGCAGGGCAATGCTGGGCACCGTCTGGAGGATGCCCGCCAGGCCCAGCACGGCGGGAGCCCAGCGTGGCCGCCGCGACAAAAACAGCCCCAGCGGTACGCCCAACAGTACCCCCAGCAGCAGCGAGCCCGCCGTGAGGCCGATGTGCTGCAGGGTTTGTTCGCCCAGCTTGCCGGCCTGCTCCTGCCAGAAAGTGAGCAGCGCGCTTAGCGTTTCCATGCGTCCTCCTCTCGTTGCAGGGCTTCGCCGAAGGCAGCCATGAGTTGGGCCACGGTGAAGCTGGCCGCGGCGTTTGGCGCCGCGCCGCTGGTTAGCGCTTCCAGCGCTTCATTCACGGTAGTCGCGGTGGTGAAAACGTCGGTGGCTTCGCCGGTGCTGCCGGTTATCAACTTATCCACAATGCTGGCCTCGTAATTGGGGAAAACGTCGCCCAGTGTGAGGGTGCGCAGCTGCAGCCCCAGCCGCTCGGCCGCGAAGAAGCGGCGCACAAAGTCGTTGGCGGGCCGAAACAGCAGCTCGCGGGGCGTGCCCAGTTGCTGCAGCTGGCCGGCATTGAGCAGCAAAATGCGGTCGGCCAGCTCGAAGGCCTCGGTCACGTCGTGGGTCACGAGCACCACGGTTTTGCGGCGCAGCTCGTCCAGCTCCCGAAACTCACGCCGGATGCTGGCCCGCGTGATGGGGTCGAGGGCGCCAAAGGGCTCGTCCAGAAGGATAATGGGCGGGTCGGCGGCCAGCGCACGGGCCAGGCCCACGCGCTGCTGCTGCCCGCCCGACAGCTGGTGCGGGTACTGTCCGGCGTAGCGCTCCGGCGGCAGGTGCAGACGCGTGAGCAGCGCCGTGGTGCGCTCGGCAATGGCCGCCGGGGCCTGGCCCAGCAGGCGCGGCACCACGGCCACGTTTTCGGCCACGGTGTAGTGCGGCAGCAAGCCCACCTGCTGAATGACGTAGCCCATGCCGCGCCGCAGCTCCTCGGGGCGCTGGGCACGCACGTCTTCGCCGTTGATGTGGATGCTGCCGCCATCGGGCTCAATGAGCCGGTTCAGCATTTTGAGCAGGGTGGTTTTGCCGCAGCCGCTCGGGCCCAGCAGCACCAACGTTTCGCCGGCGGCCAGTGCAAACGACACGTCCTGCACCACGGTCTGCGCCCCGTAGCGCTTGCTAAGCTGAGAAACGCGAATGACGGGCGCGGCAGAATCGGACACGCCGCAAGGTAAGGAGGGAGGACAGACGGCCCTCCTTTACCACAGTCGGATATCGGTGATGCCGGCCGGAATGGGCGCTTGCTCGCTAAAGCCCAGCACGCACCAGTTGGGCTGCACGCCGAAAGCGCCGCCTTCGAGCACGTAGCTCACCCAGCGGGTGGCGGTGCGGCCGGTGAATTGCCCGCTGTCGGGGTCGAATTCGCGCAGAATCAGCATGTCGCCGACCTGAAAGCTGCGGTCGTTTTCGCGCACGTCAAACGGTTTGTTGCCAGCCTTGACGGCGGCAAAGCACGATGGCCAGGTTTTGAGCTCGTGGGTTTGGCGTAGGCCGGGGTTCTGGATTTGGAACTGCGGAACGAAAGGCTCGGAGAAGGAAGTATGCGAAGTCATGGGAGGTGTCGTTGAAGAGGAGCTGCCGGCAGGAAAGCCGCCAACCAGGCGGCTTTCGATGGGGGACTTAGGCTCCGGGGGTGAATGCCTGATATTCTGAAGATAAGTAAAAAATCAGGCCAAGATGATTCAACGATAAGAAAATCAGGATGGTTCCGGGTGAAAATTCGAGCTGGCAGCCGGGCCGGCTCTGCAAAAACCAATTGCTTTCTGGGGTTTCGCAATCGATTGAATGGCTTGCATTCCCGGTTTTTTAAAAGCGCAGAAGTGCGGCGATGGCCCGCACCGAAAGCCTGTTTACAAGCCTCTGGCAGTCGATAAAAAAATAACAGTTAGGTAAGCAGAACCACAAAGGTGCGCCTAATTATCGACTTGCGTCTGAGCGTGAGCTCACTCCCTGGCCAAGGCCCTAGTTCAGCCCCACCTTACTTTTCATCGACTCAAACAGCTTGGGCGAGTCGTAGCCTACGCCATTCTTGAACACGATTTCCATGCGCCGCACCTGCTGGATGTCCTGCTCCGGGTCGCCGTTGATGAGCACCAAATCGGCCTGCTTGCCGGCTTCGATGGTGCCAATTTCCTTGTCGCGGCCCAGGTAGATGGCGCCATTCAGGGTGCCGATTTTGATGGCCTGTACCGGCGTGAAGCCTTCCTCAACCAGCAGCTCCAGCTGGCGGCGGTTGGCGTAGCCGGCAATGGTGCGGCCCGCGCCGGTGGGGTCGGTGCCGGCCACCAACAGGCCGCCGGCGTCGTGAAACTGCTTTTCCCAGGCCATGTTCTTCTTGAAGAGGCGCACGCTGGCGGTGTCGCGCTGCTGGTTTTGCTGCCAAGTGGTTTGCTCGCGCTCCTGCAACTGCGGAATCAGGGATTCGAGGCCGCCTCCCAGCACCACCTCGCGGCCCGTGTAGGGCTCAAACACGGTGAGCGTGGAAGTGAGGGCCACGTGCTTGCTCACCAGAAACTTGATGAGGCTGGCCATGTCGGGGCTGTTTTGGGGCAGGCGCAGCAGGCTCTGGCGGGCGGCGGGGTAGTCGCAGGCGTCGGCGGCTTTGTTGGGCACGAAGTCGGAACTGGCCATGAAGCCGTGTTCCAGATTGTCGATGCCCATTTCGGCCGCCTCGCGGTAGCTGATGCCGCACAGGTGGCCGGTTACTTTGAGCTGGCGGGCGTGGGCTTCGCGCACCACGGCGGCCAGGTCGGCGCGGGTGGCGTGCATGTACATCTTGAATGAAGTGCAGCCCTTATCGGCCCAGAACTTGGTGCTGGCCGCCGCGTCCTCGGGGCCTTTGATGGTGTTCAGGGCCGGAATGTCCATGCCGGGCTCCTCCATGTAGGGCGCGGTCACGTCCATGTCGGGCCCGATGACCTTGCCTTCCGAAATCAGGCGTTTGATGGCCAAATCGGTCTGCGGCTCGATGCTGCCGGCCGTGCGGATGGTGGTGGCGCCCCCGGCCAGGTACAGCCGCGGGAAGGAGTAGGGCATCTGGGCGATGTTGAAAAACGGGCCCGCGGGCATGGTGTAGTAGAGGTGCTCGTGCAGCATCACCAAGCCCGGAATCAACGTTTTGCCCGCGCAATTGATGACCTGCGCACTGGCCGGCACCTTTACTTTTTTCAGCGGCCCCACCTGCGTGATGCGACCGCCTTGCAGCAGCACGGTTTGGTGCAGCTGGGCGGGGCGGCCGGTGCCGTCAATCATCTTGGCATCGACGAGGGCCACCGTGGGCGCGTTCACCTTGATGAATTCCTGCACCTGCGGCGTGAACTGCTGGGCGCGCCCGGCCGAAGCAAGGGCCAGTGAAATCAGGCCTGTCAACAGGCAACGAGTGGCAGTTTTCATGCAATGATATTTTGAAGGGTGAATGCCCAAAGGTGATTAATAATGTGGAATAAAAGTGATGATTTTTTGCAAATTCTGCAGCGTTTTGGCTTTTCTGGCCGAAGTTGCACCCCAAAACTTTTGGGCTAACACAATCTTTAGGGCGTGTTGCTAGCCGCAGATGTGTGGCCGGCTTTCCTCGTTCGGCACTCACTCATTCTCATCAAATTCCCACCTATGTTGCTCAACCGTTACTCCTTACTCGTTCTTCTGGTCCTGCTATTGCGCTTGCCCGCCGCCGCCCAGATGTATTCTGCCACCGACCCGTTCGCGCACACGTTCAGCATTGTGGCGCGCGACCCCGCCACCGGTGAAATGGCCGTGGCCGTGCAAAGCCACTGGTTTTCGGTGGGCACGTCGGTAAGCTGGGGCGAGGCCGGCGTGGGCGTGGTGGCCACGCAGTCGTTTACCAACAAGTCATTCGGCCTGCGCGGTCTGGCTTTGCTGAAAATCGGAAAATCGGCCCAGCAGGCGCTGGATGAGCTGCTCTCGAATGATGAAGCCCGCGAGGTGCGCCAGGTCGCCATCCTCGACAACCAAGGCCGCGTGGCCACGCACACCGGCAAGAAGTGCGTCGACATGGCCGGCCACCAGCAGGGCAACCAGTTTTCGGTGCAGGCTAACATGATGCTCAACGCCACCGTGTGGCCCGCCATGGCCAAAGCCTACGGGCAAAACGCCAAACTGCCCCTGGCCGAGCGGGCGCTGGCTGCCCTGGATGCTGCCCAGGCCGCCGGCGGCGACATTCGCGGCCGGCAGTCGGCGGCCCTACTCGTGGTGCGCGGCACCGCCACCGAAGGCCCCTGGGCCGACCGCCTCATTGACCTGCGCGTGGAAGACAGCGCCGCGCCGCTGCCCGAGCTGCACCGCCTCCTGAGCCTGCAGCGCGCCTACGACCACATGAACGCCGGCGACCTGGCCGTGGAGAAAAACGACATGCCCCTGGCCATCAACGAGTACCAAGCCGCCGAAAGGATGTTCCCGCAAAACCTGGAAATGAAGTACTGGCACGCCATCACGCTGGCCAACAAGCAGCAGGTGCCGGCGGCCATGGCCTTGCTGCGACCCATTTTCAAGCAGGAGCCCAACTGGCGCACCCTCACCCAACGCCTGCCCAAAGTAGGCCTGCTCACGGTGACCGATGCGGAATTGAAGCAGATTCTGGCGCTGTAGAGACGCATATTTGCGTCTCAATCCTGAACGAGGTAGAGACGCAATATTTTGCGTCTCGTCGTCCGCGCCGTCTCAAGGATTGTCGGGTTTCGTTCGCGCCATGCAGGCACAAGTCGTTCAACGACGAGACGCAAGATATTGCGTCTCTACACCATTTATCCATGAAAAACTTTCTTTTAGTAAGCGCTGCCGCGTCGTTGCTGCTCAGCGCCCGTGCCCAGGCGCAAGCCCCGCTCATAGTGCCCGCGCCCGTCAAGCAGGCCCTCGACCAGGTGCAACCGACTGACATCAAAGCCCACATTGCCTACCTGGCCGACGACAAGCTGCAGGGCCGCAAAGCCGGCACGCCCGGCTACCAAATGGCCGTCGACTACGTGACCAAGCAGCTCAAGGACCTGGGCGCGCAGCCCGCCGGTGAAGGCGGCACCTACATTCAGAAAGTGCGCCTGCGCCGGGCTTTCCTGAAGGGCGACGCCACGTTCGCGGCCCGCGATGCCAAAGGCGCCGCCATCCCGCTGACGCTGGGCCAGGACTACGTGGTATACCCCAGCCCCGAGCTGCCGGCCACCATCGTCACGAACGCGCCGCTGGCCTTCGCCGGCTACGGCATCAGCGCGCCTGAACTGGGCTACGACGATTACAAAGGCCTTGATGTGAAGGGCAAAATCGTGGTGATAGTGCGTGGGGCGCCTCGCACGTTTGCTTCCACGGTAGCCTCGGCCAGCCAGGATTTGGCGGGGCTGCTGAAGGCGGCCGTGCAGCACGGCGCCGTGGGCCTGATGCTGGCCTCGGCCCACGCCGGCCCCCTGCCCAATATCAAAACCGGTACCTACAGCGTGTTGGGGCCCAATGGCAAGGTGGCGGTGTCGCGCACCTTCGCCGCGGGCAGCAAGCAGCAGTTTTATGGGGCCGTGAGCGCCGCCACGCTGCAGCGCTTCCTGCAAACCGCGTCGCTGGATACCGTGCAGGTGTTTGCCTCCATCAAAGGCGGCAAGCCGGCTTCGGCCGCGCTGAAAGTCACCGTGACGGCCAGCGCCCAATCCACTTACCAGGACATTGAGAGCTACAACGTGGTGGGCAAATTTACTGGCTCCGACGCTAAGCTGAAAGATGAGTACGTGGTGCATTCCGCCCACCTCGACCACCTCGGCATCACGGCCCCGGTGAAGGGCGACTCCATCAACAACGGCGCCCACGACAACGCCTCGGGTGTGTCGTGCGTGCTCGAAATCGCCAAAATCTACTCCAAGCTGAAGGAGAAACCCAAGCGCACGATGCTCTTCGTGTTCATGACCGGCGAGGAACTGGGCCTGCTGGGCTCGGCAGCCTTTGCGGCCAATCCCACGGTGCCCAAGGCCCGGATTGTGGCCGACGTGAACATGGACATGCCCACGCTCATTGCCCCGCTGCTGAGCGTGGTGGCGCTGGGCGCGCCGCATTCCACGCTCATCGAACCGGTAAAAAAGGCGGCCGCTTACATGAACGTAACCCTGGAAGAAGACCCCGAGCCCGAGCAAAACCGCTTCATCCGCAGCGACCAGTACAGCTTCGTGACGGCCGGCATTCCGGCCCTGCACATCAAATACGGCAACAAAACCGCCGACGGCAAAAACAACCTCAGCGAGGAAGTGCAGAAGTGGCGCGCCGTCACCTACCACAAGCCGCAGGACGACATCAACGGCCAGTTCGACTTCGATGCCGCCAAGAAATACGTGCAGCTCTGCTTCCTCATCGGCTATCAGGTAGCCCAGAACCCCGCGCGCCCGACGTGGAACAAGGGCGACTTTTTCGGCCAGCGCTACAGCAGCCGGTAGCGCCGACGCTTGAATATCAAGACGTCATGCAGAGCGCCAGCGAAGCATCTCGCGTGCAGCAGTAAATCAGTCGATTGGATTACTGCTGCACGCGAGATGCTTCGCTGGCGCTCTGCATGACGCTCTTTTTTATGCTCCGAATTGCGATTTAGCTCTACTCGTCGTCCTCAAACTTGCCCATGGCCCCACTCTCATAGTCAGCAATGGCTTGCACCAGCTCCTTGTTGGTGTTCATCACGAAGGGGCCGTAGGTGGCCAGCGGCTCTTCAATGGGCTCGCCGGCCAGGACCAGCACGATGCTGTCTTCGGTGGCGGTGATGTGGGCTTCTTCTGAATCCCAGCCCAGCACCACCAGCTGCTTGGTGGCCGCCGGGCGGTTGCCGTGCAGCAGCACGTCGCCCTTCACAATGTAGAGGCCAACGTTGTAGTCCTGCGGCAGCTTGAGCGTGAACTCGCTGCCCTTGGGCAGGTGTACGTCGAGCATGGTCAGGGGCGAGAACGTGCCGGCGGGGCCGGTCACGCCCTCGTAGCTGCCCGCGATGACGCGGATGGTGCCCTGCCCGTCGGGCGTGGGCAAGGTCTTGATGGCCGAGGAAGGAATGTCCTGGTAGTTGGCGGGCGCCATTTTGTCCTTTTTGGGCATGTTTACCCAGAGCTGCACCATTTCCAGGGTGCCGCCGCGGCGGGTGAACTCCTTCTCGTACATCTCCTCGTGCAGGAGGCCGGCGCCGGCCGTCATCCACTGCACGTCGCCGGGGCCGATGTTGCCTTGGTGGCCAGCCGTGTCGCGGTGGGCCAGCACGCCCTGATACATAATGGTCACGGTTTCGAAGCCGCGGTGGGGATGGGGCGGCGAGCCCAGCGGCTGGTCGCTGGGCGCAATGGCCATGGGCCCGATGTGGTCGATGAGCAGGAAGGGGCTGAGCTGGCGGATGCGCGGCCCCGGCATGGGGCTGGTCACCTGGAAGCCGTCGCCTACGGCCTTTCGGTTGCCGTCAATCACCTGAAAGATGCGGCGAAAAGTGGTGGCTTGTGCGGTATCCATAAAAAGTAGGAAAAGGAGAGGGGAAAGGCCTGCTCACGGCGGCCGTTTGGTAAAAGCGTTGGGCGTCAAAATAGTTATGCGCCGGCCGTTGCTAAACGCGTTGCCGCCCGTTGGGTTTTGTCCGCCTATCACAAACGGTTGCGGTAGTTTTGAGTTAAAAAGCGTTATCAATCAGATGGTTGCACGCACAGGTTGTGCTTCTATATTTACGCGGCAGTCGCTAAAACCCCTGGCCTAGCCCCGGCGGTCAATTCGTTTTTGACAGCCTTCGAAAACCTGCTCACACCCCAAAATTCCCTCATGCTCACCTCCTCCAAAACGCAGCGCCTGGCGCCCGTACTAGCCGCTTCGCTGGCTCTGCTCGGGGCCTGCCAAAGCAACAGCTCCACCCAGGAAACCACCACCACTTCTGAGGCGCCCAAAGCCGATACCGCCGCAGCCCCGGCCGCCAAGCAGCCGCTGTCGCAGCCCCTCATCAGCAACATCTACACCGCCGACCCGTCGGCGCATCTTTTTGAGGGCAAGATTTACATCTACCCCTCGCACGACATCGAGGCCGGCATTCCGGAAAACGACAAAGGCGACCATTTCGCCATGCGCGACTACCACATCCTGTCGATGGACAGCATCGGTGGCAAGGTGACGGACCACGGCGTGGGGCTCGACATCAAGGATATTCCCTGGGCCGGCCGCCAGCTGTGGGCGCCCGATGCCGCCTTCAAGGCCGGCACCTATTACCTCTACTTCCCGGTGAAGGACAAGCAGGACGTCTTCCGCATCGGCGTGGCCACCAGCAAAACGCCCGCTGGCCCCTTCAAGGCCGACCCCGCGCCCATTGCCGGTAGTTTCAGCATCGACCCGGCCGTGTTTCAGGACACCGACGGCAGCGCCTACATGTACTTCGGTGGCCTCTGGGGCGGCCAACTCCAGCGCTGGCAAAAAGGCACCTACGACGCCAACGCGCCCGAAAAAGAGCCCAGCGGCGACGTGCCCGCCCTCAGCGCCCGCGTGGCCAAGCTCTCGGCCGACATGAAGCACTTCGATGGCCCCGTGAAAGAACTGGTCATCATGGATGAAGCCGGCAAGCCGCTATTGGCCAGCGACACCAAGCGGCGCTTCTTCGAAGGCGGCTGGATGCACAAGTACCAGGGCAAATATTACTTCTCCTATTCCACCGGCGATACCCACCTGCTGGTGTACGCCACCAGCTCTACGCCCACCGGCCCCTTTACCTACCAGGGCGTCATCATGGAGCCCGTGCAGGGCTGGACCACCCACCACTCCATCGTGCCCATTAAGGACAAGTGGTACATTTTCTACCACGACACCCAGCTCTCGGGCAAAACCTGGCTGCGCAACATCAAAGTCACCGAGCTGAAGCGCCGCGCCGATGGTAGCATCGAGACGATAGTGCCGTAGGCCGAGGGTAGAAAGACGGCGCAAACAAGAACGTCATGCTGAGCGCAGTCGAAGCATCTCTCCCGCAGCAGTAAACCAATCATCAGGGTTTAGCTGCGCAGTAGAGATGCTTCGACTGCGCTCAGCATGACGTTCTTGTTTAAAGCAACCGGTACCCTCGAAACTTTCCGCCGCCCCTAATGCTTTAAGCATGCGTATTTTTGCATCCTCACGCGGCCCCGCCGCCTTTTAATTAACCAGACAATGGCAGTTTATCCCGAATACATGGTGGCGCCCATCCGCCAGGACCTCACCGAGGTTGGTTTTGAGCAGTTGATGACCCCCGAAGCAGTGGAGTCGGCCCTGGCCGACAAAGAAGGCACCGTGCTGGTGGCCGTTAACTCGGTGTGCGGCTGCGCCGCCGCCAAGGCCCGCCCGGCCCTGAAAATGGCCTTGGCCAGCGCCGACAAGAAGCCCGGCAAACTCGTGACCGTGTTTGCCGGCATGGAAACCGACGCCGTGGCCAAGATGCGCGAGCACCTGCTGCCGTACCCTCCTTCGTCGCCCTGCATCGCCCTGTTCAAAGACGGCGAGCTGGTGCACATGATTGAGCGCTACCACATCGAAGGTTCCGACGCCATGCGCATCGTCAACAACCTGCAAGGCGCGTTTGAGGAGTATTGCTAAGTGGGGGCCTGGATCTTCCCGCAGAATGAAAAACCGTTCCTGATACAGGAACGGTTTTTTTGTAAGCCCTGGCAAGCCCTGACGGTTGAAAAGGTGAGATAGATGGAAATCAAGTTCTTGCTGGCTTGATTTTGGCGGCAATAGCCTATCTTGTTTTCTCACTTTAATCCTTTTCCATATGCAGCACACTACTACCCGGGGGCCGCGCCAACAAGCAAAGCGTCTCTCTCTCTCTCTCTCTCTCTCTCTCTCTGCCTTTTTCTGGCGCTGATGAGCAGCTTGACGCATCCCGCTGTTGCGCAGCTCACAGTCTCGCCGCCCGACTGCGCCAAGCCGCCCGTGTATGACTACGTCATCGGCAACCCGGCGGCTCTCACCAACTACGTCGGCGGCCGCACGTTCCCGGTGGGCACCTACCACGTCATCGGCACGCTGCACTTTGAGACCGGCACGTACATCATCCAGCCCGGCACGAAGTTCTACGTCGACGGCACAATAGTAGTCTTCAAGGGGCGGCCCCGGGTGAGCGGCTACGCCTTCGTGCTGGGCAAGGGTGCCCGGCTCGAAGCCGAGGGGGCGCTGTTCACGGCTGCCTGCAACGGCAACCTGACCAAGCCTGCGGCCAACATGTGGCAGGGCATCTGGTTTGAGCACGACCGCGACGACCAACACCTCTACCTCGGCAAGAACTGCACCGTGGCGTACGCGGAATACGGCGTAAACGTGCCGCGGGCGGACACCAACGGCCCGGCGTCGACGGAGTACGACATCCGCGACTGTCGCTTCGAGCAAAACCTGTATGGCATCTGGGACCAGGGCCAGCGCGACAACCTGCACGGCGCGTACCTGGAAAGCGTGGCCTTGTTCTCCCAGCCCAGCCTGCTGCCGCCCTACCAGGCCAACCCCGCCGACACGTGGTCGATAGAAGCCTTGCACCTGACGCCCACCGTGGCCCCGGGCAACCCCGGCACGAACGGCGTGGCCCTGAAAAACATCCTCATCGAAGGCGCCATTTACGGGCTGGTGGCCAACAGCCCGTTTCAAGCGCCGCTGCGTTTCGACGGGGGGCTGAGCATCACCCGCGCCGTGCGGGCCGGCGTGTGGCTCGACGACGTGGGTGCGCTGTGGAATTTTCCCACGCACACGGCCATCGACATGAACACGGGCACCATCAATAACCGCAACTACCAAACAACGTGGACCCAGGGGACTGACCCGATGTACGGCATCGTCGGCAACAGCGCCAACATGCCCATCACGAATGCGCCCTACGCGACGGTTAGCATTGGCGGTGGCGTCATTGCCGCCTACGACACCGCCACTGCCTCGAAAGCCCAAACGGGAATCATGCTTAATCAGGCCTACAAAGGCTTTGCCAACCTGACTTTGCAGAACCTCACTTTCGGCCTCAGCCTAAGCGAAGGCGGTGGTGACCTCGCCGGCAACGTGTTTCAAAATTGCTGGCACGGCATCCGCATCCGGCCCAACCTTGGCTACACCGTGGACTTCACCATTGCCTGCAACGATTTTAGCGGCTCCAATGCCAGCACCTCATCCGCCATATTAATCGAAAACGACGCTTACCTGAATCAACAGGGCAACCCTAATCAACCCCAGGGAAATAAATTTGCCAACTACCTGAATGGCGACCATTCTCTGATGAATCGCAACGCAGGAAAGAGTTTTGTTTATTACCGCTACCAAGGTTCCGTTGATGAACAGGCTACTGCTGTGACAGATGGAGACCCAAACGTCTTTAACCCAACAGGCTCTGTTATCAGTACCACCAGTTCCTTTCCATTGGGTACGGGCCCGGGCACGCTGTGCCAGGCCACGCAGGGCGTTGCCACCGGGGCGCAGGCGCGGGGTGCCAACGCAACGGCGTACATGCAGGCGCTGATGGACACGCTCCGGCGCCAAGCGGCGCCCGCTCCCCGGCTGGGCCGCTACCAGGCCGCCATCCGGCAGTGGCTGCTGGCGCAACAGCCCGACACCGCCACCCTGGAAACCTACGTGGGCACGCTGGCCGCAGCCAACCCCGACGCCTTTTTTGGGCTGGGCTTCGACCTGCTGGAGCAATACCGCCGCGCCGGCCGACCGCTGGCCACGGCCCGGCTGCGCGCCCAATTGGCCGGCCGGGTGGCCGGCTACCCGGCCGCCGAGGCCCGGCTGGCGCTATTCGACGTGGTGGGCCGCGTCAGCAAGGCCGGCGCCTGGCCCGCCCGCAAGGTAACGGCCCTCGACAGCGCTGCTCTGCGCCGGGTGGCCCGCACGCCGGGCGGAGCCGCCGAGATGGCGGCGCTGTGGTTCAACTACCTCTACCCCCGCGCGGGCCTGCGCCCGGCTGCGGCGCGGCCGCAAGCTGCGGGGACGCAAACCGCTGCCACAAGCCAGGGCGCGGTGCGCGCCCTCTACCCTAATCCCGCGACCGACCGCCTGCACGTGGAAGCCACCGCGGGAACTGCCACGCAAACGGTGCGCGTGCGCCTGACCGATTTGCTGACCGGGCGCGTAATGCTGGAAAAGCTCTTGCCCGCGAACCAGCAGGGCCGCTATGAAGCCGACCTGGACGTGCTGGGCCTGCGGCCGGGGCAGTACGCCGCCACGCTGCTGGTGGACGGCATGCCCACCACCACGCAGAAAGTGTTGATTAATCGGTAAAAACCAGGGCTGGCTTGTCTCAACGTGTGAGAACAAACCGGTCCGTTAAACGGATTAATCATGAAAACGGCATGGGTATACGGGCTGTGGCTATTACTACTGGTAGCCGGGCCGTTGCAGCTTTGCGGGCAAGCAATAGGCAGTTGGGAGCGCACGGACTTATTTGGCAATCCCAATTCCACGAACGTGAGCAGCCAGTATAGGAATTTTATAACTGATGGTAAAGCAATAACTGTTTCAGCTAGCGGTTCGGTCATAAGCTATTGGGCGAAGTATACATTGCAAGGGCAACTGCTCTGGCAACGCAGCTTCAACAATGCCGCTGGGGGTTGGGTGGGTATTCCCTGGCGCAACGGTTTTTTTGCCTATGGTACACAGCCAGCCAACAACCGAATCGGAGTCACGGGGCTCTACAGCTGGGTAACAGGAAACGGTGACACGGTGCGCACGCGCAAGGCCCCTTCGGTGCGAACAGACCACGCAGGCCAGCATGCGGCCACGCGCGATGGGCGCTACTACATCGCCGGCTTGGGCGACAACAGCGGCACGGGCCAAACGCCGGTTTCCACGCACTTCTCGCTGGTGTGCCTTGACACGGCCGGCGTGCTGCGCTGGCAGCGCAACTACCTCAACCCCGTCATCCGCCTCGGGGCGCAGTTTCCCGCCGCCGTGGCCTACGCCTACCTGCGGCGCATCGTGGAAGCGCCGCGCCGGGGCTGGCTCCTGCTGGGCGACGCCCAGCGCGACTCGGTCAACTACCAGCTCTACGCCCTCGAGGTCGACTCGGGCGGGCAGCCCCGGCGCGCACGCTGGATAGAGCCCTTCGGCCGCGCCGCCTTCGTGCAGATGTTTGCCTCGGCCGGGGCCCTGCGCCTGCGCGACGGCAGCGGCTACGTCGTGTCGGGCCAGGCGCAGCTGGATTCGCTGGGCGGGCGGGCGCGCACCCACGGCTTCGTGGCC
Source organism: Hymenobacter sp. 5317J-9 (assembly GCF_022921075.1). Classification (NCBI taxonomy): domain Bacteria; kingdom Pseudomonadati; phylum Bacteroidota; class Cytophagia; order Cytophagales; family Hymenobacteraceae; genus Hymenobacter; species Hymenobacter sp. 5317J-9. The sequence continues at coordinate 5,075,036 of NZ_CP095050.1, read as the reverse complement.
CGGCTCGACACGGCCCTGCGCGTGGTGTGGCGCACGCTGTTGGAGGCGCCGCTGCCGATGGGCGGCTTCACCGACACCGACCGGTTCACGGCCCAGGTACAGGAAGCGGCCGACGGCAGCCTGCGCGTGCTCACCTACGCCGCCCGGCCGCGCCCGGCACCGAATGAGTTCGAGGTGCTGCACCTGAGCGCGCAGGGCCGCCTGACCCAACGCGACACCTACTGCTCGCAGGCGCTGACCGCGGCCCTGCCCCAAAGCTGGCAGCTGCTGCCCGGCGACAGCACGATTGTGGTCAGCGGCCGGGGCCAGCAGCGCAGCCCGAGCGGCCAGCTGCTGGCCCAGCCGGCGTGGCTGGCCTATTTCGAGCGGCCCTGCCGCAGCCAGTTCGTGCCCGTGGTGTCGGCTGTTCGCCCAGGCGCGGTCCCGGCCGGGGCCGTGGTGCTCTACCCGCAGCCGGCCGCGCCGGGCGGCACGGTGCGGCTGGCGCTGGCCCGGCCGCTGGGCGGGGCCGCGCGGGTGCAGCTGCTCGACGCGCTGGGCCGCGCCGTGGCGGCGGTGGCCGCCGAACCCGTGGGGGGCGAGCTGGCCGTGGCCCTGCCGGCCGGGCTGGCGCCCGGCCTCTACGCCGTGCGCGTGCTGGCCCAGGGTCGCCCCGTGGCCACGGCCCGCCTGCTGGTGCAGGCGCCGTAAGCTATTGGGCTAAGCCGCTGGCTTCGATTCGTAGATGGTCGTCCCGGTCTCGGGACGACCATTTTTTTTGCTGGCATCCTCGGGCTTCTCAGTTGGCTTGGCGAAGGCGATGAGCAGCGCCCCGCTGGCCATGAGCCCGGCGCCGAGCATCACCTGCCACGTGAGTTTCTCCTTCAGGAAAATGGCGGCTAAGGTTACCGAAAACACCAGGGCCACGTTGGTGAGCGGCGAGACGCGCGAGGCATCGCCGATGGACAGGGCCCGAAAGGACAGGAGGGAGGACGCGGCCGTGAGGATACCGGCTGCAATGAGGAACATCCAGCTTTTGCGCTCAATTTTGCCCAGGTCGGGCAGCAGGTTTTCCCACAGCACCGTGCCCCACGACACAATGATTATCAGCACGGCCTGAATGGCAAACGCCAGGCTGGGCGGTACGTTTTTGATGCCTGCTTTCGACAAGGTGACCACAGTAGCCGACACCAACGCCGCCAGCAACGCAAATACAACCCACATATATAGTTCGCTAAGTATTTGCCAGGCAGCACGCTAGGCACTTAGGCCATACGCGGCGCCGGGGCCAGAGTTCGACAGGCTTCGCAGCCGGAAACAAAAAAGGCCGCTTGGGGAAGCGGCCTTTTTTGTTTGGAAGCGTGCCTTCGTCGGTCCTTTACAGCCCCAGCGACTTGAAGAAGGCGTCCTGGTTGGGCTCGCGGCCCAGGAAGTTTTTCACCAGGGTGTATTCCTCGTCGGTACCGCCTTTGGCCAGGATGTAGTCGCGGTAGCGCAGGCCGGTTTTGCTGTCCATGATGCCGTTTTTCTCAAACACCGAGAACATGTCCTCGGCGTACACCTTCGACCACATGTAGCCGTAGTAGCCCGCGCCGTAGCCCGTGAGGTGCCCGAAAGCGGCCTGCATGTTGGTGCCGTCGAGGTAGGCGAAGGGCGTAATCTGGTTTTGCAGCTTTTTGAGCACGTCGGTAGTCGTCTCGGTGCCGTTCGGGTCGAAACGGTCGTGCAAAGTCATGTCCAGTGTGCCGTATAGAATTTGCTGCGAGGCGGCCAGGCCCGAGCCCACGTTGCGGGCCGTCCACATCTTGTCGTACAGCGGCTTGGGCAGCACCTCGCCGGTCTGGTAGTGTTTGGCGAAAGTTTTAAGGGCGTCGTAGTTCCAGGCCCAGTTTTCCAGGATTTGCGAAGGAGCTTCCACGAAGTCGCGCTTCACGCTGGTGCCCGACTGCGCCGACAACTCGGCCGTGGTCAGCAGGTTGTGCATCACGTGGCCAAACTCGTGGAAGAAGGTCACCACCTGGCTGTGGCTCATCAGGGCCGGCTTGCCGGCCGTGGGCGCGTTGAAGTTGCAGAGCAGCACGGCCGTGGGCAGTTGGTAGCCTTTGGCCGTGGCGCGGCCCGACTGCACGCCAAAGCAAGCCGCGTGGGTGTACTTGTTGTCGCGCGGGTACAGGTCGATGTAGAAGCGCCCGATGAGCTTGCCGTCGCGCTGCACCTCAAACATGCGCGCGTCTTTGTGCCACACTGAGGGGTTTTTCACCTCGTTGAACTTCAAGGCAAACAGCTGCTGCGTGGTGTTGAAGAGGCCATCCACCACATGGTTCACCTCGAAGTACTCCTTCACTTTCTCCGCGTCGACCTGGTACTTGTTCTGCATCAGCAAGTTGCTGTAGAAAGACGTTTCCCAGGGCGCTATCGTCTTCACGTTCACGTCCTTCAGGTAGGCGCGCTTCACGGCCAGCAGCTCGTCGAGGTCCTGCTGGCTTTTCACCTTCACCCGGTCCACCAGCTTGGTTTCGAAGGCCCACACGGTTTCGGGGTTTTTCACCATGCGGCTGCTGGTTTGGTAGGCCGCGTAGGTTTTGTAGCCCAGCAGCTGGGCTTTTTTCTGGCGCTCAATGAGCAGCTGCTTCAGCACGGGCAGATTGGCTTCGGCCGCGCGGTTGTTGTAGAGCGTGTAGAGCTGCTTGCGCATGGGTTCCGACTCCGCGTACTTCATGAACGTGGTGTAGGAAGGCCCGTCCACGTTGATGCGGTACATCGCGCCCTCGCGCGGGCGGCTCTTGACGTAATCGTCGGGCAAGCCTTTCATGTCGGCCTCGCTCACCAGCAAAAAGCTCCGGTCTTTGGCAATGTTGGCCCCAAAGGCCAGGCTCAGGTCGGCAATTTTGTCGTTGAGCTTTTGCAGTTCCTGGCGCTTCTCGGGCGTCAGCGCGAAGCCGTTGCGCTCGTATTCGTCCACGGTTTCGGTCAGGAACTTCTTGCGCGGGCCGGTCAGGGCCATGGCCTCCTTGGTTTTCGAGTAGTCCTTCACGGCCCGGTAGAGCTTTTCATCCAGCTCCAGCTCGTTGCCATACTTGCTGATAAGGGCCAGGCTGCGCTCGGCCTGGTTGCGCACCGCCGAATCGGGGCTGGCGTTGAACAAGATGCTGATGGGGCCGGCCACGCTGCCAAAGTTGTCGCTCATGGCATCCAGCGGCAGCATGGTATTGGCGAAGGTGCGCTTGCCGGCCGGCACGCTGTAAATGGCCGTCAGGGCCGTTTTGGTGTTGGCAATGGCCAGGGTGGTGGCCTGCTGCACATCGGCCTTGGTAGCCTTGCTGAACGCAATGGGCTGGTTGAAAGCCGGCATCAGCGGGTTGGCGGGCGCTTTGGGGGCCGCGGGCGGGCCGCCGGCGTGGGCCTCAAGCGCGCTCATGGAGAGCAGCGCCAGTGCGCCGCGCAGAACCGCCCGGCAAGAAAAAGAAGTCGTCATACTTTAAAGCAGAAAAGTTAAAATGTCTGGCAAGTTAACAGGCGGTTGATTTCAGCAGGTCGTTTATGGGCGCCTGTCATCCTGAGCGCAGCGAAGGACCTTATCACGCTCGCACCGTCTGGACTACAGTAAATTGTTCTTCGGTGATAAGGTCCTTCGCTGCGCTCAGGATGACAGACGTGCACCAAAAAGCCGCCCCAACGAAACAACCTCTTGCGTGAGGTTGCTTCGTTGGGGCGGCTTCCGTGGATGCCAGCTCCGATTAGTTGGCCACTTCGCTGATGAACTTGATGCGCACCAGCCGCAGCTCTTCTTCGCTGAACTCGTCGCCCATTTCCTTCATGGCCACGGCAATGTTGTCGGTAGTGGCCGACATGAAGTAGTCGTAAATCTCGTCCTGGCGGTCTTCCTCCACCATTTCGTTCAGGTAGTAATCCAGGTTCAGGCGGGTGCCGGAGTAGCAGATGTGCTCGATTTCCTCCATCAGTTCCGTCATCGAAATGCCCTTCGACGAGGCCACGTCCTCCAGCATCATCTTCTTGTCGATTTGCTGGATGATGTAGATTTTGATTTTTGAGCGGTTCACGGCCGACTTCACCACCACGTCTTCCGCGGTTTCGATGTCGTTGTCTTCCACGTACTTCTTGATGGCGGCCACGAACGGCGCGCCAAACTTCTGGGCCTTGCCCTGGCCCACGCCCGACACGTGCGTGAGGTCGTGCAGGGTGGTGGGGTAGGTGGTGGCCATCTCCTTCAGGCTTGGGTCCTGGAAGAGGACGTAAGGCGGCAGGTTCTTCTGCTTGGCCACCTGCTTGCGCAGCTCCTTGAGCTGGGTGAACAGGGCTTCGTCGTGGCCGGCGGCCTGCTGCACTTCCTCTTTTTCCTCGTCGGCCTTCTGCTCGGCGTCGAAGTTGTGGTCGCGCGTCAGCGTGATGGAGTACGGGTTCTCGATGAAGTCCATGCCCTTGTCGGTGATGCGCACCAGGCCCAGGCTGTCGATGTCCTTTTCCAGGAAGCCGTTGAGCAGGCACTGGCGCAGCACCGAGTGCCAGAACTGCGCGTCGCCCAGCTCCTTGCCCTGGCCGTACACCGGCAGCGCGTTGTGGGCGTAGCTCTCAATGTGCGGGTTGCTGAGCCCCAGCAGCACCTGGCCGATGTGCGTCAGGTTGAAGCGGGCCTCCGTTTGCACCACGGCGCGCAGGGCCAGGCCCACGGCCGCTTCGCCCTCAAACCGCTCCTTGGGGTGCTTGCAGTTGTCGCAGAAGCCGCAGTCTTTCTCCAGCACCTCGCCGAAATAGTGCAGCAGCTGCCGGCGCCGGCACACCGACGACTCGGCGTAGTTCGTCATTTCGGCCAGCAGCTGGTGGGCGTTGTCGCGCTCGGTCACCGGCTTGTCCTTGCTGAACTTCTCCAGCTTCAGAATGTCGTCGTAGCTGTAGAACATCAGGCAGTTGCCTTCCAGGCCGTCGCGGCCGCCGCGGCCGGTTTCCTGGTAGTAGCCCTCAATGGATTTGGGCGCGTCGTAGTGCACCACAAAGCGCACGTCGGGCTTGTCGATGCCCATGCCGAAGGCAATGGTGGCCACGATAACGTCGCACTCCTCGTTCAGGAAGGCGTCCTGGTTGTCGATGCGGGTTTGCTGGTCGAGGCCGGCGTGGTAGGGGCGGGCGCGCACGTCGTTCACGCGCAGCAGCTCGGCTATTTCCTCCACTTTCTTGCGGCTCAGGCAGTAGATGATGCCGGCCTTGCCCTTGTGCTGCTTCACGTACTGAATCAGCTGCTTCTTGGTGTTGTGCTTGGCGCGCACCTCGTAGTAAAGGTTGGTGCGGTTGAAGCTGGTTTTAAACACCGAAGCGTCGTCCATCTGCAGGTTCTTCTGGATATCCAGCTGCACTTTGGGCGTGGCCGTGGCCGTGAGGGCAATAATGGGCACGTTGCCGCCCAGGTTGTCGATGATGCCGCGAATCTTGCGGTACTCGGGCCGAAAGTCGTGGCCCCATTCCGAGATGCAGTGGGCCTCGTCGATGGCCACGAAACTGATGGTGCTTTTCAGCAGAAACTCAATGGTGTCGTCCTTGGTCAGGCTTTCGGGGGCCACGTAGAGCAGGCGCACGTCGCCGTTCATCACGTCTTTCTTGACGCGGTTCATCTCCGTTTTGGTCAGCGTCGAATTGTACACCTGGGCATTCACACCAAAAGCGCCGAGCTGGTCGACCTGGTTTTTCATCAGGGCGATGAGCGGCGAAATGACGATGGCCGTGCCCGGCAGCACCAGGGCCGGCAGCTGGTAGCACAGGCTTTTGCCCGCGCCCGTAGGCATGATGACAAAGGTGTTGCGCCCCGCCAGTATGTTCTGAATAACAGCTTCCTGCGTCCCGCGAAACTGGCCGTAGCCGAATACTTCCTTAAGTGTATGTTTCAAGTCGGCCGTGAGGACCGGGGATTCTTGAAGGGCAACTGTTGACATAGTTCGTAAGCTCAGATGAGGTGCGTATGGAAGCGCGGTTCTTAACGAAGATAAGCACGAGGATTGTTTTTTAACGTGAAAAATGGTGTTTTTCGTGAATTGTGGAAAACAATTTCGTAACGCCAAATGAGTGGCCGTGTGCCCGGTAAAATGCAAATGCCAGACGAACAATGCTTTTGCAAACGGCAATGGGATGGGCCCATTTAGCGGTTGAAAACGAACGGTTCAAAGCCGTTGTTGGGGGCGTTGGGGCGGCGGCGCTGGCTTAGCTTCTATCGCCGAATTTTGCAGCGTCATTTCCTGCTTTGCCCATGCCTGCTTCCTCGCACCTCGCTCACTCGGCTGCCCCTGGCGCCGCCCCTTCGCCCGCCGATATGCTCACCATTGCCCGGCAGGTGCTGCACGAAGAGGCCGCCGCCCTGCACGACGTAGCCGAGGCCATTGCCGCCACGCCCGACTTTGCGCGCTGCGTGCAGGCCATTCTGCAGCTCAAGGGCCGCGTCGTGGTCACGGGCATTGGCAAAAGCGCGCACGTGGCCGGCAAAATCGTGGCCACGCTCAACAGCACCGGCACGCCGGCCCTGTTCATGCACGCCGCCGATGCCATCCACGGCGACCTGGGCATGATTCAGCCCGAAGACTTTGTCATCGCCATCAGCAAGAGCGGCGACACGCCCGAAATCAAAGTATTGGTGCCGCTGCTGCGCCGCAAGGGCGTGCCGCTGGCCGCCCTCGTCAGCCGCGCCGACTCCTACCTGGGCCAGCAGGCTACCTACATCCTGCACGCGCCGGTGGCCAAAGAGGCCTGCCCCAACAACTTGGCACCCACCACCAGCACCACCGCGGCGCTGGCCCTCGGCGATGCTCTGGCCGTGTGCCTGCTCGAAAGCCGGCAGTTCACCGCTGCTGATTTTGCCCGCCTGCACCCCGGCGGCACGCTCGGCAAGCGCCTTTACCTGAAAGTGGGCGACCTCAGCCGTCAGAACCAGCGCCCGCAGGTGACGGAAGATGCCCCGCTGAAGGAAGTGCTGCTCGAAATATCGGGCAAGCGCCTGGGGGCCACGGCCGTGCTGGACGCCGCCGGTCAGCTGGCTGGCATCATCACCGATGGCGACCTGCGCCGCATGCTGGGTAGCTTCTCGGACCTGGAAAACCTGCGCGCCCGCGACATCCTCACGCCCCGCCCGGCCACCATCGACATCGAGGACTTTGCCGCCGAAGCGCTGGCCCGCATGCAGCAGCGCAACATTACGCAGCTGGTGGTGACGGAAGGGGGCGCGTTTGCCGGCTTCATTCACCTGCACGACTTGCTGCGTGAGGGCCTCGTGTAGCGGGCCCGGGCCTTGTGCTGCACGTTCGGCTCCGGTCTTACCTTTGCCCCAATGAATTCCACTTACCTCGTTGTCATGGCGGGCGGCATTGGCAGCCGCTTCTGGCCGTTTAGTCGCACCCACCACCCCAAGCAATTTCATGATGTGCTGGGCGTTGGCCGTTCCATGCTCCAGCTTACCGTGGACCGGTTTGCGGGCGTGTGCCCTCCCGAAAACGTGTTCGTGGTCACCAACCGCGACTACACCGACCTGGTGCACGAGCACCTGCCCGAACTGCCCCTCGACCAGATTCTGGGCGAGCCCATCGGGCGCAACACGGCCCCGTGCATTGCCTACGCCAGCTACCGCATTGCCCAGCGCGACCCGCAGGCCACCATCATCGTAACGCCCGCCGACCACGCCGTGCTGCGCGAAGACGAATTCCGTCGCCTCATCCGCAAGGCCGTGGACGCCGCCCGGGCCCACGACGTGCTCATCACGCTCGGCATTCAGCCCTCGCGCCCCGACACCGGCTACGGGTACATTCAGTACATGGACGAGCAGAGCCTGCCCGGCGGCGAGCTGCACAAGGTGAAAACCTTTACCGAAAAGCCCAATCTGGAGCTGGCCCGCATGTTTGTGGAAAGTGGCGACTTCCTCTGGAATTCCGGCCTGTTTGTGTGGCGGGCCGATGTCGTTATCAACGCCTTCCACCAGTACCTGAGCGACATTGCCGAGGTATTTGATGAGGGGGTGGCGCAGCTCGGCACGCCCCAGGAAGAAGAATTTATCAGCGAAGCCTATTCGCGCTGCCGCAACATCAGCATCGACTACGGCGTGATGGAAAAGGCGGACAACGTGTACGTACTGCCCGCCGACTTCGGCTGGAGCGACGTGGGTACCTGGGACTCGCTGCACCGCATCGGCCAGCACGACGACAATGGCAACATGGTGAGCGGCGACGTGCTGCTCTACGACACCACCGGCTGCGTCATCAAAACGCCGTCGGAGCGTCTGGTGGTGGTGCAGGGCCTGGAAGACTACATCGTGGCCGAGTACGACAACGTGCTGCTCATCTGCAAGCGCAGCGAGGAGCAGCGCGTGAAAGACTTTGTGGCCGATGTGAAAGCAAAGAAGGGAGCCGGGTATAACTAGGCCTGTCTTGGCCTCGTGCGGAGTCGCCTGTCATTGCGAGGGCGCAGCCCGTGGCAATCCGTCCTCTTAATGCGACCAGCCTGCTAACGTGAAAAGTCTGTCCAAAACGAAAAGCCCCGGCACTGCGCAGTGCCGGGGCTTTTCACATGTTGGGGGCTGGTCGCATTAAGAGGACGGATTGCCGCGTTGCGCTGCGCTCCACTCGCAATGACACGGTGCGTTACTCTGCTGCCACCCGCTGGCGGGCCACTTCAAACAGCATGATGCCAGCGGCCACGCCCACGTTGAGGCTCTGAATCTGGCCGCTCATGGGCACTTTCAGCTTCACGTCGGCCAGGTTTAGCAGGTCGGGCGAGATGCCGTCTTCTTCCGAGCCCATGAGCACGGCCACGGGGCCGCTGAAATCGACCTGGGCGGTGCCCACGGCTTCATCGGCTTTCTCGGTACAGGCCACTACCGTGATGCCCGACTGCTGGAGGAAACGAACGGTTTCGTGCAAACTCACCTCGCGGCACACCGGCAGGATGTTGAGCGCGCCGGCCGAGGTTTTCAGGGCGTCGCCGTTGATTTGAGCCGCGCCGCGGCTGGGCACCACGATGGCATGCACGCCCAGGCACTCGGCGGTGCGGGCAATGGCGCCAAAGTTGCGCACGTCGGTGATGCGGTCGAGTAGCAGCAGGAAGGGCACTTTGCCTTCCTCAAACAGCCCAGATACGATGTTATCGAGCGGGGCGTAGTCGATGGGCGACACGAAGGCCACGGCGCCCTGGTGGTTTTTGCGCGTCAGGTTGTCGAGCTTCTCCACGGGCACCATCTGTACCTGAATGCCCGCCTCGCGGGCGGCAGTGGAGATGTCCGTAACGAGGCTGTTCTTGGTACCGCGCAGCAGGAAAATCTTTTCCAGCGTGCGGCCGGCGCTCAGCGCTTCCAGAATGGGGCGCAGGCCAAACAGCATGTCGATGCTCGACGCCTGGGCCGGGCGGTTTTCATAGCGGGGCCGGTCGTTGCCACCGCGCCCGCCGCCTTCGCGGTAGGGCGGGCGCGACTCGCTGCGCTCCGGGCGGGCGGGACGGTCGGCGCCGAAGTCGTCGCGGTTGTCGGAGCCGCCGCGGCCGCGGGGGCGGGCGGGACGGTCGTCAAACTCGCTGCCGCCGCGGTCGGGGCGGAACTGTTTGGGGGTGACGGGGCGGTTGGCGCCGTCGTAAAAGCGGCGGCCGGCTACCGGGCGGGCAGGTCGCTGGGGACGTTCGGGCCGGTCAGGGCGGTCGGTGGGGTTCTCCATTTTTCAACGGCGGCATACCAGAGCAATTCGTACTCGGGCCGGCGCACCAATTCGTAGTAATCAGGGGCAAAGGTACTCGGCCGGGGCCGGAAGGTGAACGTGACCGAGCCGCCGCCCAGGCCCGCGTCCGGGTAAAACCACCGCTCTTCGCCGTCAAACAGCCGTCGCACGCTCGGCGGCGGGCCCATCACCACGTACAGCAGGCCCCTATCCGTGAGCCAGCCGGCCTTGTGGGCGGCAAATAATTCGTTGGCGGCCATCACCCGGCCGTAGTAGCGCCGGATAAGCTCCTTGCCCAGCTTCTGGTTGCCCTGGGCGATGTCGAGCCAGAACCGGTCCACGGCGCGCTTGGGGTCGGGGGCGTCGGTAAGTTTTTTGCGTTCCTGGCTGGTGGTGAGGTAGCGCAGCGGCTCGATGAGCTCGGCGGCCGTGGTGAGCTCGGGGTAGCGGTTGGGAGCCACCATCACGGCCAGGGTGCGGGGCTTGCTGCCCGCGGCCCCGCCCACGCGCAGGGCGTACAGGCCCGCGTCGTCGAAGCGCAAGGGCTGACCGGGGCGGGTAGCGGCCGAGTCCATCACAGGCAGCGTGCGGGGGCCGGCGGGCATGGCGGCCGGGTTGGTCATGGGCGGCAGGGCCGGGGTTGGGTTCACGGCGTAGCGCTTCCAGCGCACAGGCTGGTAGAGGCCGTAGCTGTCCACGCCGAAGGTTTCGCCGGCCTGCACGTAGCGCCGCAGCAGGGGCTGGCCCACCGAGTCGATGAGCACAAACGGGCGGGCCAGCACGGCCTCCGTCAGGCGCAGCCAGGCCGTGGTGGTGGGCTCCTGGTAGTCGTCTTTGGCATCGGGCGGGGCAGTGGTAAGCTGCAGCACAGCGCCAGCCGGCAGACGCGCCGCGGCCACGCAGAAGCTCAGGCGCACGCCATCGGGGAAGGGGATGGGGTGCTGCTGGCGGCGCGGCACGCTGTCCTGCCACAGCGGCTGGCGGGCCTCATAGCTGGGCCAGGCCGTGAGCCGCAGGGGGTGCCCGGGGCCCAGGCGGGCGGGCGGCGGCAGGCGCAGGTAGAAGCGCAGGCTGTCGCCCTCGCGGCGGGTGTCCACGTCGAGGCGGGCCACGTCGCGGTAGAGGCCGGCGTAGTCGGGGCGCGGGGCCAGGGGCTGGCGAGACACATTCGCCGCCAGCGTTACCAGCACGGCACCCCCGAAAAGGCTAATTCCAAAAATGCGTTTCACAGCCATAAAAAAGGTAGGTCAGGCAGCCAGAGTACGTCAAATTAGCCATTCCTCGTCGCAAACGCTCAAGCGCGGCCATTGTTACGGCGAAACAATTAGTGGCCTAAAAGAAAAAAGGCCGACCCGCTACTTGCGGACCGGCCTTCACTCCTTCACTCATGCACCTACCGCGGGTAGTACTGGTTCATCAGCCCGTAGGCCTTCTGGGCGCGCACGCTGTCGCCGCTGAGCTCGGCGGCGCGGTACACGCTTTGCAGGCCCAGCAGGTAGCCGCGCATGTCGTCCTCAAACAGGCTGGCGTCGGGCTTGGTGCTGTAGTAGGCCAGCATCTGCTCCGAGCGGCGCGTCATGGTGTCGAGGATTTGGTCGGCTTTGGCTTTTTCGCCGCCGGCCACCAGGGCGGGCACCAGCTGCGGCGAATAGTAGTCGTAGGGAATCGTGTTGTCGGGCATCAGCTCCAGGCACTTGTCGGCCACTTCCTTGGCCTTGGCCACGTTGCCGCTGGAGAGGTAGGCCTGCGAAAGGCGGGCAAACTTGTCGCGGTAGTTGGCCGGGAAGCGCAGGTTGTTCTCGTCGTAGAAGATGTGCGGGTTTTGCAGGCCGCGGTAGCTGAAGGTTTTCAGCAGGCGCTCGTAGGTCAGGTCCTTTTCCACAAAGCCCTCGTCGCCGGAACGGGGGTCGTAGTTCGGGTCCTTCAGCGGCAGCAGGCGGTAAGCCATGCCTTCGAGCTGGAAGTAGGGCTGCAGGTTCATGTAGTCGCTCGGCGCCACGGTGCTGCTGAAGTAGATGGGGCGCTGCCAGTTGTTGCTGGCAATCATGTCCAGAATCACCAGGTTTTTCTTCTCAATGGCGCGTTTGCCCATGCTCCACTCCATCTTGCTCACGAGCTGGTTTTCGCGGTCCTTCGGGATGATGCCGAGCTTGCGCACTGCTACCGTGTCGATGGGCAGGTAGAAGTTGGGGGTCGGGAAGGAGTTCATGCTCGGGCCGCCTTCCTGGTACTGCACCTGCAGCAGCGGGTTGTTGGAGCTGATGAGCTGAATGAACTCTTTGAGGTTCACGCTTTGCACGGCCGGGTTGGCGGCGAAGGGCAGCATGTCGTTGGTGCCCTGGGCGTAAGACTCGGGGCCCATGCTGATGGGGAAGGGCTGCGACTTGTAGGCGCGGCGCTTCATCTGGGCAATGTACCAGTCGGTGTTCAGGTACGAGAGCACGGCCACGCGCACGTCGGTGCGCACGCCCTCCACCTCCTGGGCGTACCACAGCGGGAAGGTGTCGTTGTCGCCGTTGGTGAACAGGATGGCGTTCGGAGCGCAGGAATTCAGCAGGTTTTTGGCCGAGTCCACGGAATTGTAGCGGTTACTGCGGTCGTGGTCGTCCCAGCCCTGGGCCGCCATGATGCCCGGAATCAGCAAGCCCACCACCAGGGCCAGGCCGGCCCGCAGGCCGTCGGCCTTCACGGCTTTGCCAAACAATTCGGCCAGCCCCAGCACGCCCAGGCCTATCCAGATGGAGAAGGCAAACGTGGCGCCGGTGAAGGTATAGTCGCGCTCACGCGGCTCGCGCGGCGGCTGGTTGAGGTAGAACACGATGGCCAGGCCCGTCATGATGAAGAGCAGGCCCGTCACCCAGGCGTCCTTGCTGTCGCGCCGGCTCTGGAAAAACAGGCCGATGAGGCCCAGAATGAGCGGCAGGGCCAAGAAGTTGTTGTGGGCCGGGCTCTCGCCGATGCGGGCCGGCAGCGTGCCCTTGCCCGGGCTAAAGGGCGTGACCACGCCCGCCTGCTGAATGTCGGACTCGCGGCCCACGAAGTTCCACATGAAGTAGCGCCAGAACATGTGGCCCATCTGGTAGCGGAACAAAAAGCCCAGGTTCTGGCCCATGGTGGGCTTCACGCCGTCCTGAATGTCGACCCACTTCTTGTAGTTGGCAATCTGGTCGGGCTCGTAGCTGTAGATGCGCGGAATCAGCATCTTGTCCTCGTCGGCGTAGGTGTACTCAGGCTGCGGGGGCAGCTCCTTGTATTTGCCGGTTTTGGTGTCGCGGGCGTAGCGAGGGGCACCGGGCTCCTGCCCGTTGGGCTGGGCGTTGAACTGCGGGCCGTAGAGCAGCGGGCGCGAGCCGTACTGCTCCCGCTTGAGGTAGCTCACGAAGCTCAGCACATCCTCGGGGTCGTTTTCGTTGATGGTGGGCTGGAACGAGCTGCGGATGGGCACAATCAGGTACGACGAGTACCCAATCAGGATGAACACGAAGCACAGCATGGCCGTGTTCAGCAGTTGGCTGCGGCGCTGGTACGAAAGGCGGAAGCCGAACCAAATCAGGCCGATAAAAACAATCAGGAACACGAACAGGCCCGAGTTGAACGGCAGGCCAATGGTGTTCACGAAGAACACCTCGACGCTGCCCGCCAGCGTGGGCAGGCCCGGAATGATGCCCACCAGAATGGACCCCACGATAATCATGCTCACCACCATCACCAGGATGCCGCCCTTCATGCTGGGGTTGGCGGTGCGGCGGTAGTAATAGATGAAGCCCAATGCAGGCAGGGTCAGCAGGTTCAGCAAGTGAACGCCGATGCTGAGGCCGATGACGTAGGCAATGAGCACAATCCACTTGTCCGAGTCGGGCTCGTCGGCGTGGGCTTCCCACTTCAGCATCAGCCACACCACAGCGGCGGTGCAAAGGGCCGACATGGCGTACACCTCGCCCTCCACGGCGTTGAACCAGAAGGAATCGGAGAAGGTGAAGGCCAGCGCGCCCACTGCGCCCGCGCCCAGAATGAGCAGGCGCTGGTAGCCGTTGGGCTCGATGGCTTCGGCCCGCAGGTTGCTGTTGCCCACAGCCTCGCGCAGCACCAGCTTGCGGGCCATGCGGGTGATAATCCAGAACAAAAACAGCACGGTGAAGGCGCTGCTCAAGCCCGAAAGCGCGTTGATGAGCACGGCCACCTTGGTCACGTCGCCAAACGAAAACAGCGACATGATGCGGCCCAGTAGCAGGAAGGTGGGCGCCCCCGGAGGGTGCGGCACCAGCAGCTTGTAGGAGCAGGCAATGAACTCGCCGCAGTCCCAGAACGAGGCCGTGGGCTCCAGGGTGAGCAGGTAGGTGACGGCGGCAATGGCAAACACGAGCCAGCCGACCAGGTTGTTCAGGCTTTTAAAGGAACGCATACTTTCGAATGAGGCACACAACGCCGCCCGTCGTCAGCAAAACGCGGCCGGAAAAAGAAGCTGGCAAATCAGTTAAAGGGCAAAAGTAGGCAATGCACGGTTGCACTGCGCACGAACCCGCCGCCGATATAGCCCAGAAACACAAAAAGCAGCCAATGGCTGCTTTCTGGTTCTAAATTCAGGGGAATAATCCTCAGTTCTGCAACACAAGTCGTTTCGTGCTCACCACCTTGCCGTCGGCCAGCAGGCTGTAGACGTACATGCCGGCGCGCAGGTCGCTTAGGTCGAGGGACAGGCCGGCAGCGGTCAGCTCGGGCTTGAGGGCCACGGTCCGGATTTCCTGGCCGATGATGTTGCTCAGGCGCAGCTTGTAATCCACGCCGGGCTTCTGGTCCAGCTTCACCGTCACTTGCCCGTGGCTGGGGTTGGGGTACACGCTCAGATTAATGCCGGCGGCGCTGGCATCCAGCTTGGCGGTGGCGGTGGGCACCACCACCGTTAGCACGCCGTATTGACCTGCACCGGGAGCACCGTGGGCGTCGCAGTGATAGGGATACGAACCAACCGTGTTGAACGTGATGCTGCGGTTGGTTGTGAACGTGACCCACTTGCCGTTGTCAGAAGCGGTGGGGTGGCTAGATTGACCCACAAAATTCCAGGTCACTACGTCGCCCACATTGATGGTCCGGATGTCGAAATCCTGGGTGGTGTTGCCAGGGCCACGGTAGTAGTTGTCGCCCACCGTGATGGTGATGTTGGCGGCCAGCACCGGCGCCAGGGGCATGGCCAAAATGGCGGCCACTGCCATGATTCGAGTAAAAAGTTTCATGCGGGTAAGCAGAAAAGCGTGAGGTGATGGGTAAGGTAAGCGTTGATAATGGCAAAGACAAGCACCGTGCCGGGTTCTGCAACCAACGCCGGGCCAGTCGTTTCGGTTTGATGGACTGTCGAAACTGCCAAAAGTTGTATGGCGTCCGCAAAAACAACTCGGCAAAAAGGACAGGCCGGTTGCCTGAGTCTTTGAATATTTTGTTGATGAATTTGAATAGTAAGCCGTCTGGAAAGTTTAAGAAGATGAGAAGGCGGCTCTTTCTTTTAAGCTGCGCCGGCTGGCCTACTCCCGCACAAAGCGCTTAACCACGGCGCCCTCCGCGGCGCGCAGGCGCACGGCGTACACGCCCGGCGGCAGGCCGGTCAAATTCAGTTCGGCCCGCGCCACGCCCCCGCGCACGGGCACGACCCGCGCCCGCACCACCTGCCCCAAGGCGTTGAGCACCTCCACCGGCACTGGTGGCTGGGCCCGCAGGCCGGGCACTTCCAGCGTGGCGGCCCCGGCCGTGGGGTTGGGCCAGAGCCGCGCCCCGGCGACCAGCGCCCTGGCCCCGGCCGCGGCCAGGGCAAACGGAAACACGGCCTGCGTGCTGGTGCAGCCCAAGTTGTTGGTCACCGTCAGGCGCACGGCCGTGCCCGCGCCGGTGCCGGGGGCGTAGCGGTGCGGCGGCGGGGCGGGCCCGTCGAAGAAGGTGCCGTCGCCGAAGTCCCAGCGCCACAGCGCCAGCGCGGCATAGCGTGGGCCCGCCGTGGACAGGCTTACCAGCCGCAGGCTGTCGCCCCCAGCCGTGAAGGCGTAGCCCACCAGCGCCTGCGGCCGCACCCGGCACAGGTCCGCCACGTAAGGCGCTCCTACGTTGGCCACGTGTGTGAACAAGTCTTCTCCTGTGGTGGCAGAAGAATTGGCTAAAAAACCGCCGGCCAAGTACGCCGAGCTGTCGGGCCGGCTTATCATCGTGGAATACCCCGTCAGATTCTGCGGATTGTTGGCGTAATGATGTTGCCAAGACCAGCGCGGCACGCCGCCGGCCGAGAAGGCGGCTAAGTACCCATAATTTTCCCCCGTCAGGTAGACGTAACGCCCACCCCCAACGACGATGTTACCGCTGCGCATGGGCTGCACAATGTTAAAATATTCGCTATAGCCGCTGGGGTTGGGCTGAATGTAGCTCCACTGCGGGCGTAGCAGGCTGTCGACCTGCAGCAGCACGGCGTCATTGTTGGCGCTGGTGGGCAGGCGCCGCACCCCGCTGACCACGGCCCCGCCGTTGGCCGTGTTGAACACGGCGTAGCCGGTTTCGAACTGCGGCGACACGCCGAAGCGGGCCGTGCGGATGGTATCGCCCTGCGGGGAAAATTGCACCAGCCAATAGTCGAGGCGGGGCGAGGTCGCGCCGCCGTTGTAGATGGTGCCGTTGTCGGCGAATCCCGTGGCCAAGTACGAGCCGTCGGGCCGGGCCACCAGCCCGCCCAGGCTGCCCACCCCGCCGTAGCCCCGGCTGGGCCAGGTGCGCTGCCAGAGCGGGGTGCCCTGCCGGTCAAACTTGGCCACCCCGCCCTGGGTGTAGGTAGCCGTGGACGTACTCGCCGGCGACACCGGGCTGACCAGCACCAGGAAGCCATCGGGGACCTGCAGCAGGGCGCTGGCCGCCGCCACCGTGCTGACGGGGGTGACGGGGTAGAACTGCTGCCAGCGCACCTGGCCCAGCGTGTCGAGTTGAATGAGCGAGTACGTCCAGCTGCCGGGCAGGGTCGGGTTGGCGTTCGGCGTAAGGTGGTTGCAGAGCACTGTTAAATTCTGGTCCGGGCCTAGCACGGCATCGGTCATATAATCGCCGCCGTTGAGCTGATTGCGGTTCAGGCGTTGATACCGCACCGTGTCGCCGTTTGCCTTGCTCACCGTCAAGGTCAGCTCTATTTTGCTTCGGCCCTGTCCGTTTACCAGTCCGTTCACCCACGTATTACTGCAGTGCAAAAACCGATGGCCGGGCAACTCAAAGGATTTTATGCCCTCCAGTTGCTGAAAGCGGGGGCGATTTTTGCGCTCACTCACCAGCGCGGGCTGCGCTAGGGCCGCGTAGGCCAGCACAAAGCACCAGCCCCCGACCACGGTCAGGCACTGGCAAAAACGTGCGAGCCGGCTCATTGCACCAATAGGTTGTGGTGGGCTACGGGGCGGCCACCGATTTCCAGCGCATAGTGGTAGCCGCCGGGCGGCAGCTTGGCCACGTTCAGTTCTACAGTATGCTCGCCGGCCGGCACGGGTTGGCGCAACACTACCGCCCCCGAGTAATAATTTCTGACCACTAACTCTGCTTCCGCGCTGCTGGGCGGCGTTCGGTAGCTTATCGAGGTGGTGCCGTTGCAAGGATTGGGCGCGTTCTGGTCTAAAAATGCACCTGCAACGGCACTCGTTGCAGGCGCCTTCGGAGACGAAGGACCGACAATGCCCTGCAAACCGTACTGATAGCCTTCAGAAGCACAATCATTGCCTGGGACACCAGAGGATGAAGGAGTGAGCAGTTGATTGACAGTTCGTACAAGAATCTGCCCCCCGTTTCCAATGATGGAAGGAGCGATGTCGTCAAACGTCCAATAATCAATCGGTGCGTTCGTCTCTGAGTTGTAGATGTGATAAAAATGGTCGTTGCCGCTTGCCGTTCCTACGAACCAATTTTTTTGCAAAATTGGCCTTGTTTGACCCGGGCTTCCGGGAACCCGTTCCGTACTGATGTTGAGTTGCGTGCACGGGTCGTTGCTATAGTAAGCCTGGCAGAAGTCTCGCACGATGCCCATGCTGGTGCCACTCAGGTTAGGCAAACGCTCAAAGGTATTGCAGCTTACCACGGCGCCGCCGGTTGCGCTCAGCGAATGGTTCTGAGTGTTGGTGAAGTACACCCCATACACGCAACTGTAAAACAGGTTGTCGCGCACTTCCCCGCCTTGCTGCGTCGAGCCGCTCATGTACGCTATTTGCAGGTTGCGAAACGTGTTGTGGCGCACGATGCCGCCCGTGATAATGACCCCATGCTGCGGATAAGGAACCTGCGAATCATAGGTGGCGAGCGGCGTGTTCTGCCGAAAGTTGTTGCCTTCCAGCGTGAAGACGGGCAAGCCAGGCTGCGTGACGGTGGGCCCGAAGATGCCCACGCACACGCCCTCGCGCAGCATAGAAGTGGGCCCTTCGCCGGCCAGGTCCGTGGCAAACAGGTCCCGCAGCTGCGGGCTGTGGCTGGCCACGATGTCGTTGGCCGCGGGCGGGTACTCAAACTCGTTCATCGTCAGGTGCGTGCCGGCCGGCAGCAGGTCGTGGGCGTACACCCCCGCCACGTAGAAATTGCGAAACACGTTGTGGTCGGCCGAGAACGGCGCCGAAACCGGCGCCCATACGCCTAGCAGGGCATGGTCGAGGGTGCTGTTGCGCAGGGTCAGGCCGGCGCAGTTGCCGGCCAGGGAAAGATGCCGCTGGCTCACGTGCAGGTCGCGGGCCGATACATATTGCCAGGGCGTCAGCATCTGCCGGGGGTCTGAATCGAACAGGCAATGGTCAATCAGCCCGGCAAAGGGCATTTCCGATGCCTCGTTGCTCACCGTCACGCCCAAGCCGTTGTGCCGGAACGCCACGTAGTCGAGCTGCAGCGCGGGCTGGGCGGCGGAGCCGGCAGCGCCATAAATGCGCAGGCCATTGCGGCTATGGCTAATTTCAGAATACGCTACGGTGGGGGGCTGCTGGGCTACTACGCCGGCGCTGCTGGCTTCGGCCACGATGCCGCCCCACATCTCATCACAGGTGGCGGTGAGGCGTCCGCCGCGCAGGTCCAGTTGGGCGCCGTCGGCCAACGTCAGGGTCACTTTCGCTTCGAAGAGCAGCGTTGCACCTTCCGGCACCACAAACGAGCCGTTGGCCAACTCGGTGTCTCTGGTGAACACATAGGTTTTTCCCGGCGCGAACGTGTAGGACGTAAAGCGTGTGCCCGCGCTGTTCACGTCGACGTAGCTGCTCAAACAGCTCAGGCAAGTAGCCGGGCGCACGGTCACGGTGACTGGCTGGATGGCCGAGCAGCCACCCGCGGTAGCCGTTGCGGTGTAAGTGGTGGTGCTGGTAGGAGCCACCGTGACGGTGGCCCCTTGCAAGTTGCCGGGGTTCCAGGTGTAGGTGGTGCCGCTTGGGCCGCTGGCATGGAGCGTCACGGGTTGGCCGGCGCAGGACGCGGCGGGCGGGGTCACGGAAAACACGGACGTCCGCAGGTTGAGGGTAACGGTGGCGCAGGCTAGGCAGCGCCCCGAGCTAGCCGATTGGTTGCACAGTTCCAACTGGTAAGAAGCCAGCCCCTTGGCCCGCAAGGCAACCGTGTTTAACCGGTAAAAAGTTGTATTTCCCGGCGGGGGCGTTACCGCCGTCAGCACCCCGGACGCCGCTGGGTCGCGCCACACGGCCACCACGTTCTGATTAGCCGGGTCGTTCGGGTCGCGTAAGGTGCTGGTCAGGCTGTTCAGGCTAAACTGGCCGTCGGCACCGTAAGCCGCGGTGTTGCCCTCTACACAAATCGTGGCGGTGTTGGCCTGCAGACTGATGGTGGGCATGGGGATGATGGGCTGGGAGAATGAGTAGGCAACTGGGGGACAACCGTTGTTGAAATTCACCTCGACCCGGTAGGCCACGGGGCCCGGGCCGGCGGGGGCATCCACGTAATCGAAGCCGCTGGCTACGGCCACGTTATTCTTATACCAGGTTACATCGGTGGTGGCGTTGCCGTCCTGGGGGCCGCGGATGGCCATTGCCACGTCGGAGCCGGCGCACACCCCGAGCACCGTGCCGGAACGCAGGCGGGTAGACGCCGTGAAGGCAAGCGACTGGCTCAATATATCACACAGGCTGCTTTGGCAGTCGGCTTGCAGGTGAACCGTCGGGCGCAAGCCCAGAATAGTGTTGGGGTCGATGGTGAATCGGGCTTGCCGCTCGAGGGCAAAGGTGGCGCCCGACTCCACGCACAGGTAGCTGCCGGCTTGCGTGAGCACCTGGCAAGCATCCAACACCACCGGCACCGGGCCCACGTGCAGGGTTGCGCCGGCGGTCAGCGTGGCACTCAAGTGTTGGGAGGTGAAGCCCCCGCCGTTGCGAATGCTGATAAGGCCGCTATTGTCGCCGTCGGTGCCGTCGCCGCCCAGCCACAGCCGCAGGTCATCGCCGCATTCCAGCGCCGCGCTGGTGGCGTAATTGCCGAGCGTGCCGTTGTCCAGAATCAACTCGCCGCCTTGGCGAACCACTACTTTGGCCACCGGGCCCGCAAAGCCCACCCGGCAGCGCACGGTGAGCGAAGCACCCGCTTCGATGTACAGGTTGCCGCGCAGGTTGTGGGCGCTGTTCCACACCACGCGCTGGCCCGCGCCGATGGTCACGTCCTCGCCGGGCACCTGTTGGCAATAGTCCAATACCACTTTTTGGTCGAGCAAGGATTCCCCGGCGTGACCCAGATAATAGTGCATCTTCCCAATCTGGCATTGCGACATGGAAAACCCCGGCAAGTAGGCCGCATCCATCACATTATTAGTGGCACCTTGCGGGGCCACGGTAGGTGGGTCGTTGAATTGGGTGCCGCTACAGGCTTCGCTGCCGTCGAAGGTGTGCCCCAATCCCAGGCAATGTCCCAATTCATGCGCCAGCACATACTCAACTTGCCGAAAAGCATCTTGCGGATTGACGTTGCGCACACCGTTAGCCGACCACAGGGGGTGGTTATTCAACGTCCAGTAACTACCCCGCAGGTAGGCAAAAGAGCCAGGTGCATTATTGGCCGCGCCCCCAAACCCGTAATGACTCACGAGGTTGCCAAACTGGTCGGCCCGGGTACTGGGGAGGCCGGGGTTTTCGGCGAAAAACAGGTGGATGACGTGCTCTTTCTCGTCCGGCGTCAGCGCGGTGTGCGTTTGGTCCTGCGTGGTGTTGCTGTTGGCCACGAAGGTGTCGTAGTAGCTCGACAGACAGTGGGAAGTGCCGCTCAAATTGACGCAGCCCGTAAGGCTGTTGTTCGACAAATCCCACGCCACGGTGTTGCGGTAGTAGCGTATGCCTTCCAGCGCAAAGCGCACGCGCGTATCGGCGGCAACGCCCGTTGCGGGCACGGCCGCCGGGTTGGGCGTAAGGGTGGTTACGCGGTTGTCGAGCTGCGAATAAATGCCGTTAATGCCCCGAATGTCCCGTCCTCCGGCCCCGGTGCCGGCCGGAAAACGCGCCAGGCCGTACACCAACCCGCGCAACAAGGCTTCGTCGGCCCCGCCATCCTGGGAAGGGGACTGCCAGTTGCCGGTACCGTCATCCTTTTGGAAGACGTGAAACATGATTCGGACAGTTTTAATGGGGATAGCCGGCAAGTTTTGTTCCTGATACGCAACCGGGCTGTACTCCGGAAATTGCTCGCAACTGCTATTGTTGACCACGATGCGCCGGAAACTGGGTATAGCACTGCGGCAGGCTATGCGCGTTTAAATCCTGGGCAAGGGCAGGCGCTGAGGACCACAAGCAACTAAGCGCGACGCTTAGTAAACAGACGGCTTTCCTGTGGAAAGAAAATCGGGGGCACAACGAGTAGAAATGTTCCATAGGAAAAGAGTTAGGAGATAATGAAGCGAATATAGCAGTTTCGTTATCGCATTCACCCTTATTCTCAGTCATTTCACTGGTTATCTCGCCCGCATCCATTATACCCCACCGCGTCCTGCAGCGCGCAGCTGAAGCAAGACGGCCAGATGACTTTCCCAGCGGACTTACAAGAAGCATAGGCCACGACCGCCGCGGTTGCTACAGGTGCCGGATTTCCTGCATGCCAAACCGTCGTAGCTCCGCGCCCACGGCCACGGCCAGCCGGCCATCGTCTTCCACGCCCACTATCTGCCCCTGCGTTTCCTGCCCGTCAATGAGAAAAGAATGTGTTTCCTGGTAGCGGTACAGGGCGTGCAGGTAGGCTTGGCGCAACGCGCCCACCTGCCCGGCGCGCAGCTGCAGGTAGCGCCGCTCCAGGCATTCGAGCAGGCGGGCGGCCAGCGCGGCGCGGTCGTAGGCGCGGCCCGTGAGCAGGCCCAGCGAGGTGGCCGTGGGCACGGCAAACCCTTGCTGGTTGATATTCATGCCGATACCAATGATGCTATATTGAATCTTTGCCCCGCTCAGGGTGTTTTCAATCAAGATGCCCCCCAGCTTCTGGTCGCCGTAATACAGGTCGTTGGGCCACTTTAGCTTCAGTTTCGGGTCGGAGCCCAGCAGGGCCGCGGCCCAGTCGTGCACCCCCAGGGCCACGGCCTGGCTGAGTTGAAACTGTTGCGCGGCCGCCAGAAACGTGGGCTGCCACACCACCGAAAGCATCAGGTTTTCGGCGGCGGCACCTTCCCACTGGTTGCCGCGCTGGCCCCGGCCAGCCGACTGAAAGTCCGTAATCACGGTGCAGCCCTCACTGGCCCGGTTTTGGACAATCAATGCCTGGGCCTCCGAATTGGTCGAGGCACAGGCCGGCAACCAGAGGAGTTGTTGGCCCGTGAACAAGGTTTGAGGGGTGACAACCACGGCCTTCTTTCGCGTATCGTTAACTTCGTAGACTTTCAGCTGCAAAGCTCACACCTAACACCACAATATGAAAAGCACGTTGGTCCGGCAGGATTCAGACACATTGGCAGATTTGGTCATCCGCGGGATGCAGGACAAAAAAGCGTCCGACATCGTGGTGCTGAATTTAAAAGAACTCAAAAACGCCGTGGCAGATTATTTTATCATCTGCTCGGCCAATTCCGATACCCAGCTCGACGCCGTGGCCCGCTCGGTGGAAGAGGAGATTGAAAAAGTGACCGGCGAAAGCCCCTGGCAAACCGAAGGCCGTACCAACCGCGAGTGGGTGCTGCTCGACTACGTGGACGTGGTGGTGCACGTGTTCTTGCGCGACCGCCGCAAGTTCTACGCCCTCGAAGAACTGTGGGGCGACGCCGACATCCGCTACGTGGAGGAAGAGCCGGCGTAAGGATTGGCCTGGGGCGTAAAACGAATATAGGAACGTCCTGCTGAGCGCAGCCGAAGCATCTCTACCGCGTAACTAATCCTGATGATTGGATTACTTCCGTAGTAGAGATGCTTCGACTTCGCTGCGCTGCGCTCAGCATGACGTTCTCTTTTTCTTGAAAATCCAACTTCGCCCAAAATAAAACCGCCCCTTCCGCGTCTTCTGCCTGGCCGAACATTTGCTTCTGAGGCAGTGTTAGGCTCGTGGTTATACCTGATTTTAAAGTAGCTATTTTCATGTCGGATAAAAATCCCAACAACAAGAAAAAGAAGCCCCTGACGCCGGCGCCCAATCCGCGGCCGGGCCTGCAGCTGTGGGTACTGGCCGGCTTGCTCGTGTTCGTGTTCGGCGTACTGGTGATGAACAGCATGAACGCGCCGGCCAAAATCAACCAGCAGCGCTTCGAAAACATGCTCGCCGCCGGCGACGTGAAGGAAATTACCATCATCAGCAACCAAAAGCTGGTGGAAGTGAAGCTGAAGCCCGAAGCCCAAGAGAAATACAAGCAGGAGCTCACGCGCCGCACGCCCTTTGGGGCCAGCGGCACGGGTGGGGCGCAGTTTTATTTCCCCGTGGTCGATGCCAAGCTCTTCCAGGAAGACCTCGACAAATTGCAAAAAGACGTGGCGGCCGGCCAGCGCCTGCCCCTCAACATTGAAGAGCGCAACAGCCCCGGCGACTACATCTGGAACTACGGTTTCATCGTGCTGATGATAGTCGGGTTCTGGTTCCTGATGCGCCGCATGGGCAGCGCCGGTGGCCCCGGTGGTCAGATTTTCAGCATCGGCAAGAGCCGCGCCGCCCTGTTTGAAGGCGGCGACAAGGTGAAAATTACCTTCAAAGACGTGGCCGGCCTCGAAGAAGCCAAAGAGGAAGTGCAGGAGATTGTGGAGTTCTTGAAGAACCCCAGCAAGTTCACCATCCTCGGCGGCAAGATTCCGAAAGGCGCCCTGCTCGTAGGCCCTCCCGGTACCGGTAAAACCTTGCTGGCCAAAGCCGTAGCCGGCGAGGCCGACGTGCCGTTCTTCTCGCTGTCGGGCTCCGACTTCGTGGAGATGTTCGTGGGCGTTGGCGCGGCCCGCGTGCGCGACTTGTTTAAACAAGCCAAAGCCAAGGCGCCCTGTATCATTTTCATCGACGAGATTGACGCAGTGGGCCGCAGCCGCTCGCGTGGCTCAGTGCCCGGTGGCAACGACGAGCGCGAGAACACCCTGAACTCGCTGCTGGTGGAAATGGACGGTTTTGGCACCGATTCGGGCGTCATCATCCTCGCTGCCACCAACCGCCCCGATACCCTCGACTCGGCCCTACTACGTCCCGGTCGTTTCGACCGCCAAATCAGCATAGACAAGCCGGATATTAACGGCCGCACCGAGATTTTTAACGTGCACCTCAAGCCCCTGACGCTGGGACCCGACGTGGACGCCCGCCGGCTGTCGGCGCAGACCCCCGGTTTTGCCGGCGCCGAGATTGCCAACGTCTGCAACGAGGCCGCCCTCATCGCCGCCCGCCGCGACAAAAAGTTCATCACCGACCAGGACTTCACCGACGCCATCGACCGCGTGATTGGGGGCCTGGAGAAGAAAAATAAAATCATCTCGCCCGGCGAAAAGCGCATCGTGGCCTACCACGAAGCCGGCCACGCCATCGCAGGCTGGTTCCTGGAGCACGTCGACCCGCTGGTGAAGGTGAGCATTGTGCCCCGCGGGGTGGCCGCCCTCGGCTACGCGCAGTACCTGCCCAAGGAGCAGTTTTTGTACAACACCGAGCAACTGATTGACGAAATGTGCATGGCCCTGGGTGGCCGCGCCGCCGAGGAGCTGGTGTTTGGCAAAATCTCGACCGGCGCCCTGAGCGACCTGGAGCGCATCACCAAGATGGCCTACAGCATCGTGACGATGTACGGCATGAACGCCAAGCTTGGCAACGTGTCGTTCTACGATTCGAAAGGCCAGAACGAATACGGTTTCTCAAAGCCGTACTCGGAAGCCACTTCGCAGATGATTGACGAGGAAGTGCGCACCATCATCGACCAAGCTTACACCCGCACCAAAGAGCTGCTAACCGAGCGCCGCCACGAGTTGGAGGTAATTGCCAAGGAGCTGTTGGAGAAAGAGGTGCTGCAACAGGAAGACCTGACCCGCCTGGTGGGCCCGCGTCCCTTCGCTACCCAGACCAACTACCAGGCCCACATGGCCGGCACCGACCGCAGCGAAACCGCCAGCGAAGTGAAAGGTGAGCAGACCGCCGGCGGCAAGCTCGGCAACGACCTGCCCGACCTGAACCTGCCCGGCTTGAACGACGACCGCAACAACGAAGCGTCGGCTCCCAGCGGCAATGCCGTAGCCGGCGCGTAGTCATTCACGTCTTCTAAGAAAAAAAGCCCGCTTCTGATTGCAGAAGCGGGCTTTTTTGCGGCCATATGTGAAGCGTTTAGTCGCGCACGGTAGTGTAAAAAGCCACTTGCGGACGCAGGCCCAGCAGCGGCATGTTGCTTTTGAAGGTGGGCTTTTTCCAGGCGGCCTGGCTGGTACGGCGCATGAAAATATCGTAGCCGTAGCTGAGGGAGCCGCCAAAGCCCAAGCGCTTGGTGAGGTCGGTAGCAGCCGCGTCGGTGCCTTTCACCCACTCCACGGCCAGCAGAAAGTCTTGGTCCAGCACCAGGTGGTCGGCCGTGAGGTCAGCGGTGAGCACGCCGGGCGTTGCGGAAGCCGTGAGCAGCACGTCGCGGCTCAGCAGCTTGTCGTTGGTGGGCAGGCCTTTGGCGTCGAGGCGGTAGAGGTTGAGGCGGAAGGTGAGGGGCCCGGCCTCGTTTTTTACCACGGCTATGTGCAGAGTTTGCACCAGTGCCGGCCGCCGGGCCAGGCGAATGATGGTGCCCAGCTCGGTGCCCAACTCGTTGGAAGACATGTGCATGTCGAAGTGCGACGACGGTTTGGCCAGCCCCAGCGTGTGCGTGCGCAGCTTAGTATTATTAGCCAGCACGCTCACCTCGGTCAGCGACACGGCGGCTGGCGTGAGGGCCACATTAGGCGCGGCCAGCAGGGTGGCAAACGTGACCAGCCGCGGCTCAAAGCCCACGCTGGAAATCCGAACGGTATCGGCGGCGTAAGCAGGGTTGTAGCGCAGCTGATAGCGGCCCTGTTCGTCGGCCACCGTCCCGAGGCCCCGCGCCGGCAGGCCGATGTTGACGAAGGGCAACGGCTGTTGCGAGGTAGCGCTGGAAACAGTGCCCGAAACTTGCTGCGCAGCACCGTATAGCGGCAACAGAAGCAGTCCAAAGCAAGCAAGCAGCGCCGAGCGTAAAAGTGTAGTCATGGAAGTGAGTAGAAAAAAGGCGTTTTGAGCAGCGAGTAAAAGTAAGCGCGCAAGCGGTGCTGCGCCGGTCGGGCAGATGCCCGACGCCCAACCAAGGTTACCTGACCCAGAACCGGGAGGCCGGCCCGGCTTTATCTTCGCCGTTTCAGCTTGCTTTGCGCCATGGATTCAGAAAATTCTGCCACCGGAGCCCGGGCGGCCGTGCTGGCCCGCATCCGGCAGGGGCTGGCGGCCGGCCCTGCCCAACTGCCACCCCGGCCCGACTTTGCCGCGCCGGTGCACCCGCCGCTGGGCGGCGATGACCCCGTGGTGGCTTTTGCCGAAAGCTTCCAGCGGGTGGGCGGGGAGTTCTACTACTGCGAGTCGCTGCCGCACCTGGCGGCGCAGTTGGCCGGCTTTCGCCAGCGGCAGCAGGTGGGCATTCCGTTTGTGTGGGAGCCCGAGCTGCAGGCGCTACTCTATAAGGCCGGCGTGGCGTTTCGGGCCGATGAAACCGAGTTCATTGAGCAAGCCGACTTGAGCCTGACTTCCTGCGAGGCGCTGGTGGCGCGCACGGGCAGCGTGCTGGTATCGGCGGCCACGGGCAGCGGGCGGCGGCTGAGCATCTACCCCGACCAGCATTTGGTGTTGGCCCGCCCCAGCCAGGTGGTGGCCGAAATCGGCGATGCCCTGCGCGTGATGCAGGCCCGCTACGGCGCGCAACTGCCTTCCATGGTGTCGCTCACCACCGGCCCCAGCCGCACCGCCGACATTGAAAAGACCCTTGTGCTGGGCGCCCACGGTCCGCGCCGCATTGCGTTGTTTTTACTGGAAGACGACGACGCTGCGCTTACTTAAGAAGGAAGAATGAGGAATGAAGAATTGCTTTTGCCGCAATTCCTCACTCTTCCTTCTTCACTCCTCATTACTACATGAAGCAAGCCCTCACGCTGCCCGACCTGGCCCTGCCGCCGGGCAAAAAAGTCTACTTCGCCTCCGATTTTCACCTGGGGGCACCCAACGCGGCGGCTTCCCTGGAGCGGGAAAAGCGCATTGTGCGCTGGCTGGATGAAGCGGCCCGCGACGCGGCGGCCATCTACCTGCTGGGCGATTTGTTCGATTTCTGGTTTGAGTACCGGCACGCCGTGCCGCGGGGCTTCATTCGGCTGCAGGGCAAGCTGGCGGAGCTAACCGACGCCGGCCTTCCCATCACCATCTTCACCGGCAACCACGACATGTGGATGTTCGGCTACTTTACCCAGGAAATGGGCATTCCGGTGCTGCGTCGGGAAGTGTCGCAGCGCATTGGCAACCAGATGTTTCACATTGGGCACGGCGATGGGCTGGGGCCCAAGGACTACAGCTATAAGGCCTTGAAGCGGGTGTTCACCTCTTCGCTGGCGCAGTGGCTGTTTGCGCGGCTGCACCCCAATTTCGGCATTGGCATGGCCAACCGCTGGAGCCGCCGCAGCCGCATGCAGGCCGGCAAGGACGACACCAAATACTTCGGCGACGAGGAGTGGCTGCTGCAATACTGCCGCGAGGTCGAAACGCGTTTGCACCACGACTACTACGTGTTCGGCCACCGGCACCTGCCGCTCGATGTGGCAGTGGCCGCGGGCAGCCGCTACGTCAACCTGGGCGAATGGGTCAATTATTGCAGCTATGGCGTGTATGACGGCAACGAATTGGCTTTGCGGCATTTTGAGCAGTAGGGAATGAAGAATAATGAGAACGTCATGCTGAGCTTGCCGAAGCATCTCTCCCGCAGCAGTAACTACATTACTCGCGCGGTAGAGATGCTTCGGCAAGCTCAGCATGACCGTTCTGGTAGCGGGGGGATTTTAATGCTCCTAGTGCTTTGTGCCTTTTCCACCCATGCCCAGGTCACCGTGCCATCTGCCGCTTCCACGGCTCCGGCTTCCAAACAGGTGGTCTCCCCAGTGCAGCCGGTCCCAGCGCCGGCCCCGGTGGTGGGAGTCGCCTCCGCCGGCACTCCCTGGAAGTTGCTGCGCGACATCAAACTGCCCACCCCCGGCGCGGCCTCGCTCGACCGGCGCGGCGCCCTCTACGTGGCCGATGCCGACAACAACCTGCGCCAGTTCGGCCCCGAAGGCCTGCTGCTGAACACCTACGCCCCTGCCCAGCCCGGCCACGCCGCCCAGGTAGAAGCCTGGAACGTGACCACTACCCTCGTCTTCAACGACGACCGGCAGCAGCTCGTTTTGCTCGACCGGTTTCTGGCGCCCATTGCCGAAGTGCGGCTGGCCGACTACGTGGACGGCACCATTCGGGCGGCCACGCTGGCACCCGATAACCGCATCTGGCTGCTCGATGAGAGCAACCTCGTGCTGCGCCAATTCGACCCCAATTCCCTGCGCCTGCTGCAGAATACTCCGCTCGATTTGCTGATTGGGCGCTCACGGCCCGACTTCCGCTTCCTGCGCCAGTACCAGAACAATCTCTACCTCGTGGACCGCAGCACGGGCATCTACGTGTTCGATAATTTCGGCAGCTACAAGAAAAAGCTGCCCTTTACCGGCCTGAGCATGATAGGCTTCAGAGGCGATGAGCTGTACTACCTCGACGCCGGGGCGCTACACTTTTTCAACCTCTACACCCTAGCCGAGCGCCGCGTGGCCCTGCCCGCCGGCCTCGACCCGGCCGCCGTGCGCCAGGTGCTGGTGGGCGAAACGTACGCTTATATTTTCACGGCGGCGGGAGTGGCAGTATATCAGGTGCAGTAGCCGCAGCATGGCCGAGGCTAACCTGTCTTCCGACGGGGGAGGGAGCAACCCCACGAAAACGAGGCCGTTAGGAACAGGAGTTCTTCCTTTCCACTTCCAAATCCCTTTTCATGAAAGCGCTACGCATTCACGGTGCCCGCGACGTGCGGGTCGACAACGTTGACGACCCCGAAATTCAGGACTCGCGCGACGCCATCATTCGCGTTACCAGCACGGCCATTTGTGGCTCCGACCTGCACATCTACAACGGCAGCATTCCGCAGCCCCGGCCCATGGTGCTGGGCCACGAGTTCATGGGCATTGTGGAGGAAGTGGGCAAGGGCGTGACCAACCTCAAGCGCGGCGACCGGGTGGTGGTGCCGTTTCCCATTGCCTGCGGCCACTGCCTGTTTTGCAACCACGACCTGCCCGGCCACTGCGAAAATTCCAACCCCGAGCACT
The DNA here is from genome assembly GCF_022921075.1 of Hymenobacter sp. 5317J-9. Lineage (NCBI taxonomy): Bacteria > Pseudomonadati > Bacteroidota > Cytophagia > Cytophagales > Hymenobacteraceae > Hymenobacter > Hymenobacter sp. 5317J-9. Next base: position 5,045,605 of record NZ_CP095050.1, on the reverse strand, counting down.
ACGGCCCCGAAGGCGGCCTGATGACCGAAAAAGGCGGCGCGTTGTTTGGCTACACGGATTTGTACGGCGGCTACGACGGCGGCCAAGCCGAGTACGCCCGCGTGCCCTACGCCGACTACGGCCCCCGCAAAGTGCCCGACAACCTGACCGACGAACAGGTACTTTTCCTCACCGACATCTTCCCCACGGGCTATTCCGGCATCGACTGGGCCAACGTGAAAGGCGGCGAAACGGTGGCCATTTTCGGTGCCGGCCCGGTGGGCATCATGGCCGCTAAGTCGGCCTGGCTGCGCGGTGCCTCGCGCGTCATGATTGTGGACACCCAGCAGTACCGCCTCAACCTGGCCGCCAAGGCCGCCCGCGCCGAAGGCATCCTCTGGGAAAGCCACGACCAGGTGGTGGACGAAATCCGGAGCAAAACGCGCGGCTACGGCGCCGACGTGGTGGTGGAAGCCGTGGGCTTCGAGCCCGACCGCAGCCTCGGCGACCGCGCCAAGGCCGTCATCAACCTTGAAAAAGGCTCGGATAAGGTGATGCTAGCCTGCTTCAGCGCCGTGCGCCGCGGCGGGTTCGTGTCCATCCTGGGCGTGTACTCCTCGCCCTACGACAACTTCCCTATCCACCAGATTTTCGACAAGGGCATCATCATCCAGGCCGGTCAGGCGCCCGCCCACAAGCACATCGACAAGCTGCTGAAGCACGTGTCGGATGGCGACGTGCGGCTCGACGACATCATCTCGCACCGCCTGCCGCTTTCGGAAGCCCCCCACGGCTACGACATCTTCCGCCACAAAAAGGACAACTGCACCAAAGTGGTGCTGAAGCCGGGCGCATAAGCGGCGCGCTGCGATTCTTTGCCAAAAACGCCCCGACCAAACCGGTCGGGGCGTTTTTGGTATAAGCCATACCTTTGAGACTCACGTGCATTTCTGCCTTTTCATGCTGCCTTGTTGGTTACGTTGGGGATGGGTGGTGTTGCTGGCTTTCCCGGTTGCTGGTGCCCGGGCCCAACGCGTGGTATTTGTGCCCGTTAAAGAGGTGCCCTATTCGTCGCGGGCCGTGGTAAGCACCCTGGCCGGCGCGCCCGCCAGCAAAGGCAGCGTGGACGCAGTGGGTGCTGAGGCACGGTTTGCTGCCCCCATGGGCCTGGCCGTGGCCCCCGACGGTACCCTGTTTGTGGCCGACGCGGAAAACATGACCGTGCGCAAAATCACGCCGGCGGGTGCCGTGACCACGGTGGCTGGCGCCGCCGGAAACCAAGGCCGCGCCGACGGCCCCGCAGCTTCGGCCCGCTTCTTCCACCCGGTGGGCCTGGCGCTGGACGCCGGCGGCAACCTGTACGTGGCCGATGCCGACAACCACACCATCCGCAGGATTTCTCCGGCAGGGGAGGTGAGTACCCTGGCTGGCACGGCGGGCGTTAAAGGCGCCGTCGATGGCGCGGCTGCGGCCCGGTTCAACTTGCCCCACGGCGTGGCCGCCGATGCCGCAGGCAATGTGTACGTGGCCGATACGGACAACCACACCATTCGCAAAATATCCCCACTTGGCGGCGTGACCACCCTGGCCGGGGCGGCCCGGCAAAAAGGCAGTACCGACGGGGCAGGGCCCAGCGCCCGGTTTTTCCATCCGGCGGGCGTCGCCGTCGATGCCGCGGGCAATGTGTACGTGGCCGACAACGGCAATCACACCATCCGCAAAATCACGCCCGATGGCGCCGTGAGCACCCTGGCCGGCGTGGCCCGCAAGCACGGCGCCGCCGATGGGCCGGGCAGCAGCGCCCGCTTTCTGTTTCCCACCGGGCTGGCCGTCGACAACAGCGGCAACGTGTACGTGGCCGACCACCTGAATGCCACCATTCGCAACATCTCGCCTTCGGGCGAAGTGTCGACGCTGGCGGGTTCGGTCCTGCGGGCCGGCCACCTCGACGGCCCCGGCCCGGAAGCACGGTTCAGCGGCCCGTATGGCATTGCCGTAGATGCCGGCGGCACTCTGTTCATCACCGATGGCCCCACGGTGCGGGTGGTGAAATAGGCGGTGTGCTGTCGGGCCCAAAGCTGCCCGCCAACACAGTCCAGGCATTAGCGTTTACCTTTGAACGGAAGCGTTTGTAGCTGCATTCTCTACCCAATTCAGTCAAGTGCATGAGGCAAGCTAACCACCGGCCAGCCCGGGTTTTTATGCCGTTGCCCAGGTGGCGCCGCCGCGGCTGGCACGTGTTGCTGGCCTTGCTGTTGCCGCCTCAGCTGCTGCTGGCCCAAAAGCCAGCGCCTGCTCCCGGCCGCGCCAAACTCGCCCCCGGGCTGCTGGTACCCGCCGGGCGCCAAACCGGCCAAGCCCAAGTCGCGGTGCGCGTGCGCGTCACCGACCCCGCCGCTTTTCGGGAGTGGCTGCGCCAGTCTCGGCTCACGGCCCAGGTATCGCAACCCGGCGCCTCGCCCCGTACGCTGGCCGTGAGCGGCCTCAGCCCGGCCGCCGTGCAGCAGCTGGCCGCCAGCCCCTTCGTGGAATTTGTGGACGTGGCCGACCGCCCGGCCCACGAGGAGCGCCAGCTCAATAATTCCGACTTATCGGTAAATGCCATTGCGGCTGTGCATTCGCGCTTTCCGCAGCTGGCCGGCCAGGGCTTGGCCGTATCGGTGAAAGAGTTGCCCTTCGACCCCAACGACATTGATTTTAGTGGTCGGGTCATCAACCCAACTGCGTTTCCGGCCCCTTTTTCCGACCACGCCACGGCAATGGCCACGCTCATCGGCGGCGCCGGCAACTCCAGCCCGTTGGGCCGCGGTGTGGCCCGGCAGGTGCGCCTCACCACTTCCGATTTTGCGCGCCTGCTGCCCGACGACGGCGCCCAGCTGGCGGCGGCCGGCGTGTCGGTGCAAAACCATTCCTACGGCGTGGCCATTGAGAACTACTACGGCATCGAGTCGCTGGAATACGACCGGCAGGTGCGGCAATATCCCACGCTGCTGCACGTGTTTTCGTCGGGCAACGTGGGCACGGCCGCCAGCCCCAGCGGCCCCTACGCCGGGCTGGCGGGCGTGGCCAACGTCACGGGGCAGTTCAAGATGTCGAAAAACACCCTCACCGTGGGCGCCACCGACCCCGGCGGGCAGGTGGCCAACCTCAGTTCGCGCGGTCCGGCCTACGACGGCCGCCTCAAGCCCGAACTGGTGGCCTACGGCGAAGGCGGCTCCTCCGAGGCCGCCGCGCTGGTGTCGGGCATCGGCGTGCTACTCCAGCAGGCCTACCGCGACCAGCACAGCGGCGCGCTGCCCCCCGCCGCCCTCGTGAAAGCCGTGCTCCTGAACAGCGCCGACGACCTGGGCCGGCCCGAAGTCGATTTTGTGAGCGGCTACGGGCAGGCCGATGCGCTGGGCGCGCTGACCACCATGCGCGGCAACCAGTTTTTCAGTGGCAGCGTGGCCCAGGGCGCCGAGCAGGTGTTCACCGTGTCGGTGCCCGCCGGCCAGCAGTTCAAAGCCACCCTAGTCTGGAACGACCCCGAAGCCGCTGCCAACGCCGCCAAAGCGTTGGTGAACGACCTCGACCTGGAGCTGGTCTCAACCAGCACGGGCCAGCGCTGGCTGCCGTGGGCCCTCAGCAGTTTCCCGCGACTCGACTCGCTGACACTCCCGGCCCGCCGCCGGGCTGACCACCTCAACAACGCCGAGCAAATCACCTTGACTGTGCCCACGGCCGGCACCTACGAGCTGCACGTGCGCGGCTTTGCCGTGCCGCAGGGTCCGCAGGCCTTCAGCCTGGCTTACGAAGCCACCCCGACGGCGCTGGAATGGCGCAGCCCGCAGCGCGCCCTCAATGTGAGGCCCGGCGCAGCTGCCACGCTGCTCTGGTACTGGAATGGCTCAACCACCGCCACCGGCCGCCTTGAATATCGCCCGGTTGGCCGCGCGCAGTGGCGGGCCGTGGGCGCTGCAGTGCCCCTCGCGCCCAACCGCTACACCTGGGCCGTACCCGATACCACCACGTTGGCGCAACTGCGATTTGTAGTTGGAAACCATGATTTTGCCTCCGATACCTTCGCCATTGTGCAGCCCCCCGCGGTGCAGGTAGGCTACACCTGCCCCGATGAAACCTTGTTGCAATGGCGCCGCGTGCCCGGGGCCACCGGCTACCAGGTGTACCAACTGGGCGCCACCACGCTGGTGCCCCTGGCGCAGCTAAGCACCGATACCGCGCTGGTCCTCAGCCGCACCCAGATGGCGCAAACGCGCTACTACGCCGTGGCGCCACTATTGCGCGGCGCAATAGCGCAGCCCGGTTCCACCATCGACTTTGCCACCCAGGGCACGGCATGCTACTTTCGCTCGTTTCTGCCCCGGCAGCTGGTCGATGCGTCGCTTCGCTTCGATGTGGAGCTGGGCACCGTATTCCGGCTGCGCTCGGCCACGCTGGAGCGCATGGGCTCGGGGGGCTACGAAGCCGTGCAAACCATCGCCCCGCTCACTAGCCCCCGTTTCACCTTCACCGACGTGCCGCCGGCCGCGGGACGCTACCTCTACCGCGTGCGCCTCGACAACGTGGCCGGCCAGCAGTTCTATAGCGGCACCGAAGAAGCCTACTTGCTGGGCGCGGGCCAGCTGCAGGCCTACCCCAACCCCGTGCCGGCTGGCGCGCCGCTCACCGTGGTGGCCAACAGCGCCACCCCCGTGCTCATTCGCCTCTACGACATGCTGGGCCGTTACCAACGCACGGCCACGGCCGAGGGCCTGATTAACCAAATTGAAACCGAGGGGCTGAAGCCCGGACTCTACCTGCTGCAGATGCAGCAAGAGAACTCGCCCAGGCAAACCCTGCGGGTGGTCATTCAGTAGACCCGCCAAAACCGGCGGCGGACCCACAGCAAAAAGCCCCGACTCAGCAATGAGTCGGGGCTTTTTGTATCTGCTACTTGCTTGAGGCTAGTAGATGTAGTTGAGGGCGGTGAGGTCGTTGGCGGTGAAGGGGCGGTTGACGCCGTTGCCCACGCAGGCCAGCATCCAGGAGTTGGGCTCGGCCGTGGAGGGCGTGCCCGGAATCAGGATGGCGCCCACCGTGCTGGCCCCTTCATTTGCTTTGCGCCCGCCGCAGCTATACTGACGGTTGTAGTAGTCGGTGTGGCGCATGCCGATGCAGTGGCCCATCTCGTGGGCCATGATGGTGGCGATGTAGTTCACGTTGGTGCTGTTAATGACGTTGGGCACCAGCGTGAAGCCGGGGGCGGGGTTGCCGCCGCTGGGGAAGCCACCCGACTGGCCCAGCACGCCCGGACCCAGGTCAGCCGAATACTTCACCGGCAAGTCGCCGCCGCTCGAAACGCGGGTGAAGTGAAGCTGCAGGTTGGCCGCGTTGTAGCGAGCAATGGCTTCGTCGATAGCCGTGCTGTAGGCGGCCGGGAAGCCGCTGGCCAGGCTCACGGTCAGCGTGCGGGGCAGGCTGCCCACCAGGTTGGTGGTGCGGTACTGCTCCTCGTCGCCCACGCGCAGCGTGCCGTAGCCGGGGGCACTGGCCAGCAGCTCCGGCGTCAGCAGCATGTCGCCTTCCACTACGTAGCCTTTGTCCACGGCGCGCACATCGTCGGCACTAAAGCCCAACGCTTTGATTTGGCCCATTACTTCCGCAGAGAGGGCTTCGGTTTTGGGAGTCGACTCTTTCTCTTTCGAGCAGGAGGAAAATGCGAACACCGAAGTGAGGCAAAGGGCGGCAGCAAACAGGTTTTTTGTCAGCATAAGTTTGTTGGAAATGGTGGTGGAAAGTTTGAAGACGAAAGCAGTAATTATTCGAAAAATTGATGGTTATCCCCTTTGATTTAACAAAAGAGCCCCGACCTATAAGAGTCGAGGCTCTTCAATTAAATGTGTTGGAAATGACCTACCTGCCTGCGGCTAGTAGATGTAGTTGAGGGCGGTGAGGTCGTTGGCCGTGAAGGGGCGGTTGACGCCGTTGCCCACGCAGGCCAGCATCCAGGAGTTGGGCTCGGCCGTGGAGGGCGTGCCCGGAATCAGGATGGCGCCCACCGTGCTGGCGCCTTCGTTGGAAGCGCTGCCGCCGCAGCTGTAGGCGCGGTTGTAGTAGTCGGTGTGGCGCATGCCGATGCAGTGGCCCATCTCGTGCGCCATGATGGTGGCGATGTAGTTCACGTTGGTGCTGTTGATGACGTTGGGCACCAGCGTGAAGCCGGGGGCGGGATTGCCGCCGCTGGGGAAGCCGCCCGACTGGCCCAGCACACCCGTGCCTAAGTTCGAAGAGTATTTCACCGGCATCTGGGCACCCGAGCTCACGCGACGAAACTGCACCCGCAGGTTGGCGGCGTTGTAGCGACGGATGGCCTCGTCGATGGCCTGCACATAGTAGGTGTTGAACGAGCTGCTGATGCTCACGGTGAGTACGCGGGGCAGGCCGGTCACCAGGTTGGTGGTGCGGTACTGCTCTTCGTCGCCCACGCGCAGGGTAGAGTAGCCGGGGGCGCTGGCCAGTAGTTCCGGCGTCAGCAGCATGTCGCCTTCCACCACGTAGCCACCGTCGACGGCGCGCACGTCTTGGGTGCCAAAGCCCAAGGCTTTTATTTGGCCTAGCGTCTCTTGCGAAACGGCGGCGGGGGTGGCAACGGCCTGCTCTTTTTCTTTGGAGCAGGAGGAAAGTGCCAACGTCGAAGCGACGCAAATGGCAGCGGCGGAGAGTACGTTTTGTAGTTTCATAGGGTAAACGGGGTTGGTAGTTGTGAAAAATGGTTGAAGGATGGGCCAAATAAGAGCAGAATAATTGTAAATGCCAATGGGATTCAATTCTGAAAAATGGAATAATTGCAAAAAACCGCCTCTATTCATCGAATCCTCACTTTATGATTTTACCACGCTGGTTGCTTTGCCAAAATCTTACACGTTTATGCGTAAAGTGCTAAAAGCAAGATAGAGTTGAATCCTGCAAAGTCCAAGTGCATTTTCAATATTGGCAGGGCCCTTTTTCCTTGCCAGTCCTGCACTTCCGGGGTGCCCTTGCCGAAATACGTATCTTTGCTAGGAACCGAATTTCCGCGGAAAACCTGTTTCCGCTCAACTATATACTTTCTGACTAGTGGCTTGTACTTCATGTTCTTCCGGCGGTGGCTGCGGCACCAAAGTCGGCGGCTGCGGCTCCAAAGGAGGCTGCAGCTCCGGCGGCTGCACCCGCCTCAATGTCTTCGACTGGCTCCAGGATGTGGAAATGCCCGACTCGTTTGCGGGCTTTGATATCGTAGAAATCCGCTTCAAAGGCGGTCGCAAAGAGTTTATGCGCAACGAGCAGCGCTTGCCGCTCGTCACCGGCGACGCCGTGGTGGTGGAGGCGGCCGGCTCCGGCTGGCACCTGGGCCACGTGAGCCTGAAGGGCGAGCTGGTGCGCCTGCAGATGCGCAAAAAGAAGATTGCGACCGACGCCAAGGAAATCCGCAACGTGCTGCGCATCGCCACCCCCGACGACGTGGAGCGCTGGGAAGCCGTGCGCGACCTCGAAAACGGCACCATGTTCCGGGCCCGTGCCGTGGTGAGCGAGCTGCGCCTCCGCATGAAGCTGAGCGACGTGGAATACCAGGCCGACCGCACCCGTGCCCTGTTCTACTACTCGGCCGAAGACCGGGTCGATTTCCGCGAGCTCATTCGCCGCCTGGCCGATGAGTTCCGGGTGCGCGTTGAGATGCGCCAGATTTCGCTGCGCCAAGAAGCCGGCCGCATCGGCGGCATCGGCGTGTGCGGCCGTGAGCTGTGCTGCTCTACCTGGCTGCAGGATTTCAAAACCGTGAGCACCACGGCCGCCCGCTACCAAAACCTGAGTCTGAACCCGCAGAAGCTGGCCGGCCAGTGCGGCCGCCTCAAGTGCTGCCTCAACTACGAGCTCGACGCCTATCTCGACGCTCTGAAGGACATTCCGCAGGTGCAGCGCCCGCTGAAAACCAGCAAGGGCGAAGCCTACCTGCAGAAAACCGACATCTTCCGCCGCCGCATGTGGTTTGCCTTCAAAGGCGACAACAACTGGGTGATGCTGGACACGGCTCGCGTTCGCGAACTGCTGGACCTGAATAAGCGCGGCGAAATCATCGAAAGCCTGCTGCCGCCCCGCGAAGAAGCCCCCGAGCCCGAAGTGTCGGCCATTGTGGAAGGTTCGCTCGACCGTCTCGACGACAAAATCAAGTCGAGCAGTAAGCGCTCGAAGCGCAAAAAAGGCAAGCCCGAGGCCCGCGAAGGCGCCGCCACCGACGCGGCCGAAACCCGCGCCCCACGCGAGCCCCGTGAACCCCGCGCCGCTCGTGAGCCTGGCGCCGAGCCCCGCGAAGGCCGCGAGGCCCGTCCGCCCCGTGAGCCGCGCGAAGGCCGGGCGCCCCGCGACGGCCGCCGGCCTGCCGGCGCGGCCCCCGGCGGCCCCCGCCCGCCCGAGCAAATGACCAGCCCCGGCCCCGGCGATGCCGACAACCCCACACCGGCTTTGGGCGATGTGCCCGAGCAGCGCGGCCGCCGCGGCGCCGCTGCCCGCCCGCTCAACCGCCGGGGCGGCCGCGGCCGCAGCGACTCGCCGCGCCCTGATGCCAACGGCAGCACCCCCGGCGAAGCCCGCCCCGAAGGCGGCCGCAACCGGCGCCCCGCCGCCGAAGGCGGCGAGCCGCGCCCGCGGCGCGAAGGCTCGGAGCCCCGCGCTGAGGGCGGCGAGCGCCGCGAAGGAGGCGAACGCCGGGAGGGACGTGGTGGCCGCAACCGCCGCGGCGGCCGTGGCCCAGCCGGTGAAGGCGGTGCCGCGGCTGGCCCCGCACCTGCTCCGGCCGGCGCTTAATTTGTCAGCTTGATTACCGAATGCCCGCTACTTGCATGAATCACCGCTTTGCTTTCCGTGCGGCCGTTGCCGCCGGGCTTTTGTGCGCGCTTACCGCCTGCGACCCCAACCGGGTGTTTGAGCAGAACACGGACTTCGCCAACTACTCCTGGGACGTGCAGCAGAAGCCGGCGTTTACGTTTGCTATTGAGGACACGGCGGCGCGCTACGACGTGTATTTCAACGTGCGGCACGCTTCCAGCTACGGCTACTACAACCTGTACGTGAAGCATACGCTGGTGGGCCCGGCCGGCCCCGTGGGCAAGCCGCTGCTGCACCAGATGCTGCTGATGGACCCCAAAACCGGTGAGCCCAAGGGCAGCGGCACCGGCGACATCTACGACATGCAACTGCTGGCCCTGCCCAACCAGCATTTTGCCAAGCCCGGCAACTACACCCTCACCCTGGAGCAATACATGCGCCAGGACCAGCTGCCCGGCCTCATGGCCGTGGGCGTGCGCGTGGCCAAGCACGAAGCAAAGAAGTAGCGGCTTCTTTGGCCACTGCCAACCAATGAAAAAGCCGGCCTGCAGTGCGCAGGCCGGCTTTTTCATTGGCTGCATAGCAAATGGTTACACGATGCGGGTAACCTCCACGGCATTGGGGCCTTTCTTGCCCGCTTTGATGTTGAACTGCACCCGGTCACCTTCCTGAATTTCGTGGATGAGGCCGGTTTGGTGCACAAAAATTTCTTCTTGGTTGTCGTCGGCCACGATGAAGCCGAAGCCTTTGGTGTCGTCGAAAAATTTAACGGTGCCGGTGAGCATGAGCGTATGAATGGGGTAAATAAGGGGCCTTGGCATAACGTAAGGCACCGGCGGCGAGTTGGCCGCCAGCGCGCCGCACGGGCCTGGGCCCGGCAAAGGTAAAATTGCCGCGCCGAACGCCGCGCCAGAGCGGCCGAATGCCGGGCCGCCGGGAAAACAACGGGTTGAGCGCCGCGTATAGACGAGCAGTTCATTCTTCACCCATTCCCGCCCCCGCCCGCCTCATGGAAAACGAAGCGCTTAACCTCAACACCGAATCCAACGACATTGCGGGCAACCGCATCGACGGGCCGATAGGCAACACAGCCGCCCGCCACACCGCCCCCGGTGCGGGCGTGGGCATTCCTGGCGGCCCGCCGCAGGCTGCGACTCCCGATACGGCTACGCCCGACATCAGCAGCCCCGCGGCGCCGGCGTCGAGCGAGTCGCTGGCCGAGGCCGAAACCGGCGTGGGCCAGGGCGCCGTGGAAGCCAACCCCCGCCCGCAGGAAAACAAGGAAGCCGACCCTGCCGACCTCACGCCCGGCGACACCTACGGCGGCAATTTCAGCAACAGCACCCAGGACAGCTACCGCGACCAGACCCGGCGCGACAACCAGGACAGCGACCCCAACCGCGGCGAGTTTGGCGTGCAAAGCCAGCAGGGCAGTACCCACGGCGGCTTTGGCAACCAGTTTCGTGAAGGCATAACCGAGCACCAGGGCCCCGCCGATGCCCAGTACTACGGCGAGGGCAACGTGCGCCCCGGCTCCGGCGACCTAAACGCTTACCGCACCTACGACGGCCGCGACGAGCGCCCCGACGCGCACCCCAACTACGGCTTTGAGCGTGGGCCCGTGCTAGCCAGCGCCCCCGGCGGCGCGGCAGCTGGCAGCGGCCAGGCGCGCGGCGGCGAGTTTGCCGGTCCCAACGGCGACAACCGCAACCAGCCCGACCGCGCCGATGCCAACAGCGCCCGGCAGGTAGACAACGGCTCGGCCCAAAGCCCCACCGATACCGGCTTTGCGGCCGATTATGGCCACACTTCCCTGCGCGGCGGAACCAGTGGCAGCAGCGCCCAGCCTACCGGCGAGCATCGCAACCAGACCGAAGACTACCTGCCCACGCCGGGCGGCTCCGACAAGCAAGGCCGCCCCGACGCGCAGAATCCCAATTACACCACCAATGCCCCCGCCGCTGCCGACGACCGCGGCGAGCGCCCCGCCAGCAGTCTGGGCTACGCCGACCGCGGCCGTGAGCAGCCCCGCCAGACCCCCGACTTTGCGACCGGCGACGACCGCAACGGCTACGTGCAGGAGCAGGCCAACCGCGGCGATACCGGCCAGGGCATGGGCTCGCGCGGTGGCTCCTACAACGATGCCTACGACGACAGCCAGCCGGGCAGCAAAGCCGGCTCGCCCGCCCAGGGCGAGCAGCGCAGCGAAGACCGCGCCCAGAACTACGGCCAGCAGGCCCGCCAGGAAAACCGCTCCGGCCAGGGCGACGACGAAGCCGCCGACCACGGCGCCCCGCGCCGCAATGCCGGCCGCGACGGCGAAGCCGACGAGTAGGGGAGGCCTTGTGTAGGAAGGAAGAAACAGAACGTCATGCTGAGCGCAGCCGAAGCATCTCGCGTGCTGGAGTAATTATTTACTCTCGCGGTAGAGATGCTTCGACTGCGCTCAGCATGACGTTCCTTTTGCTTGCCACCTCACCGTCTACCGGTGCACCTTCACTTTAACGTCGTATTGGTAGCGGGGCGGGCCGCCCAGCGGGATGGCGAAGAAAGGGAGGGCCGTGTCGTATTGGTCGGTCACGTACATCACCATGTCGTTGGGGGCGGGCTTGCTCGAGGTGAGGCGCATGTCGAGGCTGAGGCCGTGCTCTTTGTCTGCGATGGGCAGCGTGCTGCTTGCCCATTCGTTGTCGCCGCTCATGGTGCCGGGCTGGCCGTTTTTGGCAATGCTGAACACCTGCAAAACCGCGGCGTTATCGGCGTCGAAATTGCTTTGCTTAATGCTTACCACCTTGTCATTCACGAAGGGGTAGAGGTGCACGGTGGTTTTGCTGGCCGTGGCCGGCAGCCGGAAGCAGTACTCGTAGGTGAAAGCGTTGCCGCCCTCAACCGATACGTTCTCGGTGGGGCTGGTGCTGAAAAAGTAGCGGTACAGATTGCCGTCGTTGCCACTCAGCCCCTTGGCTACCAGCTTGAACACCCGGCCCTTAAACTCGTCCACCATCTCGCCTTCCAGCGGGTTGAGCGGGCCGAAGGTGTACCACTTGCCGTCGTATTTGGGGTCTTGCCCAAAGGTGACGCTTTTGAGCAGGCGGCCGGGGGGCGTGGGGTTGGTGGGGCGCGGGTCGCGGGCCTGCGGGCCGCTGAAGGTGCCCGGGCCGCCGTAGAGGCTGAACGAAGTAGTGGTGTTGGCCGAGCCTTTCAGGTCGTCGTTTTTGCCGCCGCAGTCGGGGTCAAACACGCGGATGTACACCGGAGTGCGTTGCTTCTCCGGGATGAGGAAGAAGAAGGTCTGGCTAAAGTCGTCGTCGCCCCACTGCTTGTCCGACTGCGCGCCGAAAGTGACGAGGCTTTCGACCCGCTCGCCGGGGTTGGGCACGGCCTGGGCTCGGGCGGGGGAGAGGGCCAGCGTCAGCAGGCCCACAAGTGCACTAGTTCCTAAAATCCGGTGTTGAAGCATAAGGCCAAGATACCGAACGGCAGTTAATTGCCCCGCCATGGCGCGCGTCACTGCGTAGAAAACCGTTCGGAATCAATTGCTAAATTGTATGTTTACGGCTTGTTAGCCCCCGCGCCCATGCCCGCTGTCGTTCGCGCCACCTCCGATTTTTTTGACCAACTCACCAACGACCTGCTGGTGCTGCGGGTGGTGGCGCAGCAGCGCTTTCGGCCCCTGAGCGCCGAGGAACTCAACCGCCGGCCCAGCCCCAGCCGCTGGAGCGCCGGCCAGTGCCTCGAACACCTCAACATCGTGGGTGGCTACTACTTGCCCAGCATCGCGGCGCGCATTGCCAAGGCCCAGGCCCGCGGCTCCAAGCCCGCCCCCACCGTGAAATCGGGCTACATCGGGCGGCGTTTCATCGAGGCCATGCGCACGCCCGTCAGCGTCAAAACCTACGAGTCGCCGCAGCGCTACGCGCCCACCGGCACGCGCCTGCCGCGCACCGTGGCCGAGGTATTCAGCCGCCAGATTGACGAATTGCTGCGCCTCGTGCTGCTGGCCCGGCAGGTAAACGCCAACGCCATTCGCATTCCAAACGCCATTTTTCCGCTACTGCTTTTCCGCCTCACCGACCAGCTGGAGTTCATGGTGGTGCACATTCAGCGCCACATTGCCCAGGCCGAAGCCGTACTCGTGGGCAACGGCGTGCCGGCCAGCAACGTGAGCGCCGCCTAAGCCATTTTCGGGTTTTTTCTCTTCAAAAAAAGCCCCGCCCCGGCATTGCCGGAGCGGGGCTTTTGCGTGCCCCAAGCTGTGCCTGGGTTCGGCTGAAGAGCGTTTGCCGGACCCAAGCACAGCGTGGGGGCACAGGCTTATTTGCCGCCGAAGAAGTAGTTGGCCGAAAGCTGCAGCACCCGGTTGTAGCTCTTGCTGCCGGTGTCGTTGCCGTCGGTGTCTTTGGGCACGAAGTTGACCAGGCCCAGGCCGTAGCCCAACTGTGCCTGAAACGGCCCCACGCGGTAGCCCACACCGGCGTTGAGGCCGGCGTCGAAGCGGCGCACCGTGACGGTAGCCGAGAGGGTGTTGGACGTGCTGTTGTTGTTGGCGTTATCATTTTGCTTATCACCAAACTCTACCTTGAGCGAGGCCGGGAACGAGCCCGTGGCGCCGGCGGCTATTAGGTCGGGGTCGTTGGTTTCGATGGTGCCTTTGGCCGAGCCGCTGCCGCTCACGCCCAGCGCCGCGTAGGGGCCGGCAAACACCTGGAAGCCGTCGTGGCCGCCGAAGGTGTACACGAAGTTCAGGGGCAGCTCCAGGTAGTTGATTTTGGGCGTGGCCGTCACCTTGATTGACGTTTTGTAGGGAGGGTTGTCGGCGAAGTCGAATGACCCCACAAACTCGGCGCCCTTCTGCGAGAACAACAGCGAGGGCTGAAACGAGAAGTTGTCGTTGATGCCCACGTTGAGGGTGGCCCCCACCTGCACGCCCACAATGGATTTGGTTTCCTGGCTGAACTGGCCGGCGGGCACGCCGCTTTCCTTCACGGTCGAGACGTTGAGGCCCAGTCGGGGACCAAACTCAATGGCCGCCTGGGCGCGGGCGGAGGTAGTCGCCCCAGCCAGGGCAGCCGTGAGGACACAGGCAGTAAATATGTTTTTCATAGAAAAAAGGAGTGGTAAAAAGGAAAAAATGGAAGAATTTGATGGTGAAAAATACAGGCAAAGCTACGCACGTAACACGTGCGCGATGAAGATGTAGACCCCGAAAAAAAGGTTGCATCGCCGGGGCTGTGCAATAATTGAGCGGCGGGCATCTTTAAGGCACTACCGGTTCAGCTTGTTACTTTGTTTATGCGCCTTTCCCTGTTGTTTCTGCTGTTGTTTGCTGCCATTCTGAGCGCCGATTCGGCGGCTCCGACCCCGCCCGGCCCGTATGCGGCCCGCTGGAAAAAGATTGATGCGCTGCTGGCTAAAGGCCAGACGGCCACGGCTGCTCCGCTGGTGCAGGCCATTTACGCCCAGGCCAAAAAGGAGGCCAACACCCCGGCCTACGTGCGGGCGCTGCTCTACAAAATCCGGTTGCTGCAAGCCAAGGAGGAAGACGACGCCGAGAAATCCATCGCCTTGCTCGAAGCCGAAGCGAAGACGGCTACCTTCCCGGCCCGGCCCATTCTGCACTCGCTGCTGGCCGAGCTTTACACGCAGTACCTCAACCAGAACCGCTACCGCCTCTACCAGCGCACGGCCGGCGCCGCCCCCAGCACCGACCCCGACGCCCGGGCCGATGCCGGCACGGGCTTGGCCACCTGGGACATCAGCCGGCTGGGTGCCGCCATTGTGCGGCACTACTACCAGTCGGTAGAAGACGAGCCCCAGCGCCAGCTGAAAACCACCCTGGCCCAATTGGGCGACCTGGCCCTTGGCGGCGACGCCGAGGGCCGCGCCCTGCGCCCCACTTTGTATGACCTGCTGGCCCAGCGCGCCATCGAAGGCCTGAAAAACCAGGAGTTGTACATCACCCGGCCCGAGCAGCAGTTTCAGCCCACCGAGCCGGGACTGTTCGGGACGGCGGCCGAGTTTGCGGCCCTGCGCCTGCTGGCGCCCGATGGCGACTCGCTCAACGGCACGCTGCACGCGCTGCACCTGCTGCAGCGCCTCACGGCCTCGCGCCAGCAACTGGCCCCGCAAAACCTGGCCGCGCTGGCCGACGTGGACCTGAGTCGCCTCGACTACCTGCATGGCCTCACCCAGAACACCGCCCTCGCCGCCCAATACGTGCCCGCGCTGGTGCGCATGGCCGATAGGTATAAAGCGCTGCCCATCAGCACCGAGTTTATGGCGCGGCGGGCCGAGGCCGCGCGCGAAGCCGGCGACAACGTGGCCGCCGTGCGCCTGGCCCGGGAGGCCGAAGCGCGGTTTCCGAAGTCGCACGGCGCGGCGCGGGCCCGGGCGCTGCGTGCGGACCTTGAGCGCCCCGAACTGACGTTTTCGGCGGCGGGCATTGTGGTGCCCAACCAGCCGTGGCGGCTGGACGTGACGGCCCGCAACGTGACCCAGCTATACGCCTGGGCCTACCGCATTTCGCTGAAGCAGTGGCAGCAGTCTTACGAATACGACCCATTGCAGCGCTCGTTCGGGCAGCGCTACGCTCGCGCATTGAAGGAAGCGCCTGTCGCGACGTGGGCCATGTCGGTGGCCGCGCCTCCGGACTACAAAGAGCAGAAACTGGCCGTGGCCGGGGCGGCCGTGCCGGCGGGGTACTACCTGGTAGTGGTCAGCAACCAGGCCACCCGGCCTACGGCAGAGCAGCCGGGGGCAGTCACGAGCTACGCCCTGCTGGGCGCCAGCGAGCTGAGCGCCGTGAACCAGCGCGATGCCACAACCGGAGCGTTGCGCTTGCTGCTGATGCACCGCCAAACGGGCGCACCGTTGGCGGGCTTGCCGGTGCAGGCCACGACGCGGGTGTATGAAGCCGCGCCGCCCAAAGATTTCACGATTACCAGCGAAGTATTGCAAACCGATGCCAACGGCATCGTGACGCTGCCCCTGCCCGCCACGGCCAAGGGCCGGACCGAGCGCATGCTGTGGACCCGGGCGTGGCGCGGCCCCGATACGCTGCAGCTAAACGGCAGCGGCAGCTACTACCGGCCCGGCACTCCCTCGGGGCCAGTAGCGCAGCGACACGTTTTTCTGTTCACCGACCGTGCGATTTATCGCCCCGGCCAAACGGTGTATTTCAAGGGCATTCTCACCGAGAGCCTGGGCGCTAAAGCGCACATACTACCTAAACAGCCGCTGGTGGTTGGGCTAATGGACGTGAACGGCCAGCCCGTGCAAACCCTGCCCTTCACTACTTCCGACTACGGCAGCTTCAATGGCTCATTAGTCCTGCCCACAGGCTTGCTCAACGGCCAGATGATGCTACGAACCGAGTACGGCAACACCAGCTTCGCGGTGGAAGACTACAAGCGCCCCACCTTTTTGGTCACGCTCGATTCGGTGCCCGGCCGGCCGCAGCTGGGCCAGCCGCTCACCCTGGGCGGCCGGGCCCGCGCCTACGCCGGGCAAGCCACCGACGGCGCCGCGGTGAGCTACCGCGTCACGCGCCGCGAGTTGTTTCCGTTGTTCGACGTCGTGTACGGTTCGCGCGGCGGCTACCTGCCCGGCGGCAGCCGCGGCACGCAGGAAATTGCGCACGGCCGCACGCTCACCGACGGCGAGGGCCGGTTCAGCATCACGTTTACGCCGCCGCTGGTGCCACCCGCGCAGGGGCGTCGGGGCTGGGAGCCCGGCTACCTGTTCGAAATCACGGCCGACGTGACCGATGCGGCCGGCGAAACCCGCACGGGCACCCGGGCCTTTCCCATCGGCCGCAACCCCATCAGCCTGCAACTTGCCGGGCCGAACATGGCCGACAAGCAGCACCTGCCCGTTGTGACGCTGCTGGCCACCAACGCCACCGGCGAACCCGTGCCCGCCACCGGCACGCTGCGCCTCCGCGCCCTGCACTACCGCCCAAACCCGCCCGGCGTGCCCGGCCCGGCGCCGGAAACGGCTGAAAACGAAATGAAGTCGGCGGTACTCAAAACCGCCCCTTTCGATACCAACGCCGGGGCGCAGCTGGCCCTGGGCGCGCTGGTGGCCAGAGTGCCCACGGGCCGCTACCGCCTCGAAGCCGTGGCGGCCGGCGCCGACTCGGCGCGGGCACAGCTCGACTTTACGCTCTACGACTCGCAGGCCGCCACCGTGCCTTTCGCCACGCCCGACTGGTTTGTGACGCTGGCCGATACCGTGGCCCCGGGCCAGCCCGCCACCGTGTTGGTGGGCGGCGGTGCGGCCGGCGGCCACCTCCTGCTCGAAGTAGACCGCGATGGCCAGCTGCTGCGGCAGGAGTGGCTGACGCTGAACGCCAACGAACAGCGCCGCCTCACGCTGCCCAGCGGCCCGGCCACGGCCAACGGCCCGCTGTTCATTCACACCACGCAAACCCGCGACAACGTGGTGTACCGCCACGATGCCACGGTGCAAGTGACGGAGAAGCCCCAGCCGCTGCAGCTATCCATTGCCACTTTCCGCAACAAGCTGCAGCCCGGCCAGCAGGAAACCTGGCGCGTGACCATTCGGCAGGCCAACGGCAAAGCGGCCGATGCCGAGCTGCTCGCCACGCTCTACGACCAAAGCCTGGATATTTTTCGGCCGCATCACTTCATGGGGTTGGCGTTCTGGGATGGGTACTACCAGACCCGTTTCGGCTGGCAGGTTTTTTACCAGATGCTGAACGCGGTTCCGCTCTTCGCGCCCACCGACAGTGACCGGGATTACCCCATAGAATACCCCATGCTGCGGACTCATGCCGACTACCTCAGCGAAGCCGGCCGCACGCAGCGTGGCAGTGGCTTACACACGGTGGTGGAAGAAGTAGTGGAAAACAAGACATATACGGCCGCCGCGATGCCGGCTCCGATGGCCGCTGACAGGGCCATGGCCGGCAATGCCGGCGGGGTGGTAAATTCCCAGCGCATCATGATTCGCGGCAGTGCGAGCATGGCCCCGGCCCCGCGCCGGCCGCTCCCGACCTCAGCACCGTGCCCACTCGCTCCGATTTTCGCGAAACGGCCCTGTGGCAGCCGGCCCTGCACACCGACAAAAACGGCGACGTGGTGCTCGAATTTCAGATGCCCGAGGCGGTGACGCGCTGGCAGCTGCTGGCCCTGGCCCACGACAAAAACCTGCACAGCGGCCAGCTGGCCCGCCAGCTCGTGACGCAGAAGGAAATCCAGATTACGCCCAACGCGCCGCGCTTTTTCCGGCAGGGCGACACCTTCACTTTCCCCGCTAAGTTCTCGAACCTGACCGACCACGCCACCAGTGGCACGGCTCAGCTTTTCCTGCTCGATGCCGCTACCGGCCAAGATATTACCAGCCAGCTGCTGAAAAGCCCGGCGCAGCAAGCTGTTTCAGCCGCCGCGCACCAGAGTGCCGCCGTGGGTTGGGAAATCAGCCTGCCAGCGGATTTTGCGCCGGCAGCAGTGACGTACCGGGTGGTGGTGAGCTCTTCGTTGCCAGTTGTTGGGGAAGAGAAAAGAAAGAAATCGAAGCGCAAGAAGGGCCTGACCACCGACCCCCAACAGCAGACAACCAGCTTGTCCGACGGCGAGGAAAACACCGTGCCCGTGCTTCCGAACCGCATCCTCGTTACCGAAAGCCTGCCGCTGCCCATCGTAGGCCCCGGCACGCGCACCTTCGAGTTGCAAAAGCTCACCAGCACCAGCAGCCCCACGCGCCGCAACTACAGCCTCACGCTGGAAATGACGGCCAACCCGGCCTGGTATGCGGTGCAAAGCCTGCCCTACCTCATGGAGTACCCCTACGAGTGCTCCGAGCAGGTATTCAGCCGCCTCTACGCCAACCTGCTGGCCGCCCAGATTCTCAAATCCAGCCCGCGCTTCAAAACCGTGCTGGCCGAGTGGACGCGCCAGGCCCAGAGTGGTACCGCCGCCCAGCGCAATGCCCTCGCCAGCAAGCTGGCCCAAAACCAGGAGCTCAAGAACCTGCTGTTGCAGGAAACGCCCTGGGTGCGTGATGCCCAAAGCGAAACCGAGCGCCTGGCCCGCCTGACCGAGCTGTTCGATGAAACCCGCCTGAAAGCCGAAACCAGCCGTGCCCTGCTCAAGCTCCAAAAAATGCAGCTGCCCGACGGCGCCTTCCCGTGGTTTGAGCAGATGCCCGCCGACCGCTACATCACCCAGCTCATCGTGGCCGGCTTTGGCAAGCTGCGGAAGCTGGGCGCCTTCGATGCCAGCACCGACCCCACGGCCCAGGCGCTATTGCAAAGCGCCCTGCGCTACCTCGACGCCGCCACCGCCCGCGACTACGCTGAGCTGCGCCGCCAGAAAGGCGTGAAACTGGCCGAAAACCACCTCGGCGACCTGCAGATTCAGGCGCTCTACGCCCGTAGCTTCTGGCCCCAAAACGTACCGGCCACCGGCGCGAAAGATGCCTACGCTTACTACCAGGGACAAGCCTCCAAGTATTGGCCGGCCCAGACGCGCTACCTGCAAGCCTTGATTGCGCTGAGCCTGACGCGCGAAAAGGCCGGCGGGCTGGCCCCCCGGGAAATCATGCGCGCCCTGGCCGAAAACGCCCTGCACTCGCCCGAGCTGGGCATGTACTGGAAGGAAGTGCGCGGCGGCTACTACTGGCGCGAGGCCCCCACCGAAACCCAGGCCACGCTCATCGAAGCCTTCGATGAAATCAATCACGACCAACAATCCGTGGACGAGCTGAAGCTGTGGCTGCTCAAGCAAAAGCAAACCCACAGCTGGGAAAGCACCCGCGCCACCGCCGACGCCTGCTACGCCCTGCTGCTGCGCGGCTCCGACTGGCTGGCGCCCACCCAGCCGCTGCAAGTGACGGTGGGCGGCCAGGCTGTGAAGCCCGAAGCGGCCCAGGCGGGCACCGGCTACTACAAAACCAGCTGGCCGGCGGCCGAGGTGCAGCCCGCGCAGGGCAAAGTCACGGTGGCCAAGCCCGACGCCGGCGTGGCTTGGGGCGCCCTCTACTGGCAGTACTTCGAGGACCTCGACAAGGTGACGCCCGCCGCCACGCCGCTCAGCCTGGAGCGTCAGCTCTACCGCGAAGTGCCGTCGGCAGGCGGGCCGCAGCTTGAGAAGCTCACGGCCGCCTCGCCGCTGACCGTGGGCGACGTGCTGGTGGTGCGCCTGGTGATGCGCACCGACCGCGAGCTGGAATACGTGCACCTGAAAGACCAGCGCGCCGCCGGTCTGGAGCCCATTGGCCAGCTCAGCGGCTACCGCTATCAGAACGGACTGGGCTATTATGAGTCGCCGCGCGACGCGGCCACCAACTTCTTTCTGGGCGCCGTGCCGCGCGGCACGCACGTGTTCGAGTACCGGCTGCGGGCGAGCCAGGCGGGCGACTTTTCGGGCGGGCTCAGCCAGGTGCAGTGCCTGTATGCGCCGGAGTTTTCGGCGCATTCGGCCGGTGTGCGGGTTCGAATAGCTCCTCAGTCCGTTAATCGGGCGAAATAGGCCGTTGGAACGCAGAAAGGGGCTTCACCGCGTTTAAAACCACTA
Organism: Hymenobacter sp. 5317J-9; assembly: GCF_022921075.1. NCBI lineage: Bacteria > Pseudomonadati > Bacteroidota > Cytophagia > Cytophagales > Hymenobacteraceae > Hymenobacter > Hymenobacter sp. 5317J-9. The sequence continues at coordinate 5,025,248 of NZ_CP095050.1, read as the reverse complement.
TGGCCTTGCATTTAACCGGGGTGCGGTGTAGCTTTGTCTTCTGTTGAAATTACGTTATTCGTTTATGAAACACCTATTTGTCTTCCTTTCGCTGCTGCTCACGTGGGGCAGCGCCCAAGCCCAAAATGGCGTTCAAACCCCCGTCACGAAGCTTCCCGGTGAGGAAAACCTGAGCCTGCGCGAACGCGCCGAACGTGATTTTCTGATGCCGGTGCGCCGGAAGAAAATAGTGGCCGAAGCCCCCAAAGCCGCCGCCGACGAAAGCACCGCCTCGCCCGAAAACGACGCCACTGCCCACAACGAGGAAGCCGGCGAAGAAGCCGCCCTCACGGCCCGCACCGCCCGCAGCTACGAGGCCCGCCACGCCGAGGCCCTGGCCGCCCGCCGCGCCGCCGCCCGCCGCGAAGAAGCCCGCGAAGAAGCCCGGGCCGAGGCCCGCGCCGAAGCCCGCCGCGCCGCCCGCCACTCTTCGCGCAGCCACAGCAGCAAGTCGAAATCGCACAAGTCGTCGTCGCACAGCAGCAAGTCGAGCAAGTCGAGCAAGTCGAAGTCGCACAAGTCGTCGTCGAGCAGCAAGAGCAAGTCAAGCAAATCCAAGCACAAAGCCACGTCGGAGTCGCACGCCAAGTCCAGCAAGTCGAAGAGCAAGAGCAGCAAGGCCAAGGCTTCTGCCAAGAAAAGCACTTCGCACAAGTCTTCCTCGAAGAAAATCACGCCTTATAAGTCGAAAAGCAAGTCGAAGAAGCACCGCCGCTAGTAGCAGCTTCCTGAATCAAGAGCAACGCCTGGTACTGATGTGCCGGGCGTTGCTGTTTCAGGGCGGGGGTAGAGACGCAATATGTTGTTCATGCACACGAAAAAGCCCGGCCGTCCGTGAGGACAGCCTGGCTTTTTGCATGGCATGGTTGCCTACCGCTTATTGCGGATAATCAAATTGTTGAACGCCGCCGTGTTGCCTTCGGCGCCCTGGGCCACCAGGGCCACGCGCACGCCCCGGTCCCAAGGCGGGAGGTAGGTGCCGTTGAGCGAGAAGCTTTCGGTGGGCAGGGGCTGCCAGGTGGCGCCGTCGGTGCTGAAGGCGAAGCGGTAGCGCTGGCCGCCCCACACTTCGAGGCGCAGGCTGAGCGTGTCGCAGGGCTCGTCCAGGAACACCTGAGCGAGGCACTGCTGCAGGCCGCTCTTCACGTGCCAGATTTGCACTTGGCCGTTGCCGGCCATGAGGGCCAGGGCGTTGTAGGGGTCGCCCACGGCGGCAATGCCGGCGTAGGTGTCGGCGGGCAGGCTGGCGAAGTCGAGGGTGGTGGCGGCCTTGTAGGTAGCCACGTGGGTGCGGCGGGCCACCAAGTTGCCCAGGCGCGAGGCGCCAGCAGCGAGGTGCAACTGGCCGCCGCGCAGCTCGGTGGCGGGCTTGGGGGCGCTGATGGGCCACTGCCACTCCAGGCCCAGCCGGTCGCCCTCAAACTCGTCGGCCACGTTCAGGCGGGCCACGTCGGTGAGGGGGGCGGCCTGGGGGCTGCGGTTCACAAACTCGGGCCACTCCTGCTCGTTCCAAGTGAACTCGGAGAGCAGGCCCTGGCGGCCCACAAACTCGTGGCTGTCGGCCAGGTAGGCGTGGTGCAGCAAGAACCAGCGGCCGTCCATTTCGGTCACGGTGCCGTGGCCGGGGCACTTCCACACGTCGTTGCGGTCGAGGATGGGGTTTTGCTCGTGCTTTTCCCACGGGCCCAGCAGGGAGCGGGAGCGGGCCACGCCGGTGGCGTAGTTGCAGCCCTTGCCGCAGCAGCTATTGCCCGCAAAAAAGTGGTAGAACCAGCCGTTGTGGCGCACCAGCGCCGAGCCTTCCACGAGGGGGCCTTCCCACTTGGCGTCGTTGGCAAATAGTTCGGTGGCTTCGCCGATGAGGGCGGTGCGCTCGTCGTTGAGGCGCTGGGCCCAGATGGGGGTGTCCTGCTGGCAGGAGTTGCCGTCTTCTTTCCAGACGAGGTAGAGGTCGCCGTTTTCATCGGGCATCGCAAAGCCGTCGATGGAGCCGGCTTCCTGGCCCACAAGGGGGCCGTGGTCGCGGTAAGGGCCTTCGGGGCGGTCGGCGCTGGCCACGGCCACGCACAGCATGCCGCCCTGCTTGCTGCGGGCGGTGTAGTACATATAGGTGCGGCCGTTTTCGTGGTGAAACTCGGGCGCCCAGAAGTTGGAGCTGGCCCAGTCGGGCTGCCGGTCGGGGAAGACGTGGCCCACCAGCTCCCAGTCGAGGAGGTTCTTGGAGGAGAAGAGGGGGAAGATGGCGCCCCACTCGGCCGAGGTGGCGCTGGCCCAGTACGTATCGCCGATTTTGGTGATGGTGGGGTCGGGGAAATCGCCGGGCAGCACGACGTGGTCGTAGGCGGTGCGGGCCGGAATCGTTTGGGGGGCGGGAGCCAGCGGGGCTGGCAGTTCTAGTTCGATGGACACGGTGGGAGAGTGCAAAGAGGATAGAAAAGAAAGCCGAGCCGTGGGCAAACGACTTTCCAGGTTAGAAAGGTAGGGGTTTGAATTGAAAACCCTAACCAAAATGGAATTTTTTAGGGTGAATAGCTGAAAAGAACCGGCGAATGAGTGGCCGCACCACGCGAAGAGAGTGCGAATTAAGACGTGGCCGGCCGGTGCGCAAAGGTTGCTGGCGTAATTGGAAAAGGATATATGGCCGCCGGGGTGGCTTGGGTAACAGATAAGCAGATTTTGGGCCAGGCTGCTGCCTCGCCGGGTGACGAGCCAGGCAAAAATTACACTTTGCGAAGAAAGCATGGCTAGCGGCATTGGCGGCACTCGGGCCAAAAAACCTGCGAGGGGCGGCCGGGATTTGGCAGCCGTGGGCACGAAACCGATGGCTAGGCCACTTACTCGACGCTGCCAGTTTCGACGGCCAGGGCCCTGGCCTGTAGGGCAGGAGGCCGCTTGGGTGGACGGGGTGGCTTATTCGAAAGACGGCTTTATTTTAGCGCTGGCTCTGGTTGAGAAAGCACGCGGTGGATGGCCATTTCGCACAAGTCAAACAAATAATGTCATGAACCCCGCCGTTGATTTTTATTTCAGCAAAAACCACAAGTGGCTCGAAGAACTCGCGCATTTGCGCGCGATTGTGCTGGCCACCGGGCTCACCGAAGAGTTGAAGTGGGGCGTGCCCTGCTACACGCTGCAGGGGCGAAACGTCTGCATCATTCACGCATTTAAGGAGTATTGCGCGGTGTTGTTTCTCAAGGGGGCCTTGTTGAAAGACCCGCAGGGCCTGCTGATTCAGCAAACGGAGAACACGCAGGCGCAGCGCCAGCTGCGGTTTGCCAGCCCGCGGGAGGTGAAGGAACGGGAGGCCGTGGTGGCGGCCTACGTGCGGGAGGCCATTGATATAGAAAAGACGGGACAAAAAGTGGCTTTCAAGCCGAGTGAGGACTACGGCGTGCCGGCAGAATTCCAACAGAAGCTGGACGAAATGCCGGCCCTGCAGGCCGCATTCGCGGCCCTGACGCCCGGGCGGCAGCGGGCCTACTTGCTGCATTTTGCGGCGGCCAAACAGGCCCAAACGCGGGCGGCACGGGTAGAGAAATGCACGCCGGGCATTCTGGCCGGGAAGGGCTTGAACGAGTAGCGGCCCCGTGCACGCGGGCGGGCGGGCCGGACTTAGGCGCCTACCAACCGGCGGTGGTAGTTGATTTGGCCCAGGTGGTAAGCGAGGTGAGTGGCGAGGTGAACCAGGAAATACCCGGTGGTCATCTCGCTTTCGAATACCACGACGGGGTACTGCTGGTGCAGCTGCTCCTCGCTCAGCCGGGCGAGGGCGGCCTCTACCACGGCCCGCGTTGCTTCGACGCTGGCCACCAGTTCGGCGCGCGGAACGTCGCGCAGGGAGAACTCCAACTCCCGGTTTCGGACGTAGCCGGTGCGGCCCAGCTCGGCGCCGATGTAGGTGTTGAGGTTGCCAATGAGGTGCAGGCACAGGTTGCCGGCCGAGTTGCTGATGCCCGGGGCGGTGCGCCACAGAGCTTCTTCGGTTTCGTAGGCTTCGATTTCCTGTTGTAGCTTGTCCAGGTCGCGGGCGAAGAGGGTGCGGAGGGTGGCGAGGAGCATGATGAGCAGAAGGGTTTCGGGGGTATGCAAAAGCCACCGGCCGGCCTTCGCCGGCGATGCGGGCTCGGCTGGTGCGCAAGGCCTTGTGGGCGGGCCGCCCGGCCTGCGTGGCACCGGTGCGGGCCGGCGGCGCGGTGGCGGCAAAGCTAGCAGGCGGCGGCGGGGTCCGTTCCGGTAGCGGTTGCACCGTGGCCGGGACGTGTTTGGGCGCCCCCGGGGGCCGTTGGAGCGATGCCGGAAGCCGTTTGGCCGCTGCCGGGAAGGGGAGGAGCGGGGCCGGGGACGGTTGAAGCAAGGCCGGGAGGCGTTTGGGCGCGGCCGGAGATGGTGGAACCGCGGCCGGAAACGGTTGCAGCGGAGCCGGAAGCCGTTGAAACGCAACCGGTAGTGGTGGGAACGGGGCCGGCCATTGGGCCACCCGCGCCGGGCCCGAACGGCGCATTGCTGCCTCGGAAATTCCCGCTACCTTGGCGGCCGCAAGAACCGCTTGCGCCGCCCGATGGAGCGCCTCCATTGCATTTCTACCCAATGTCTCGATGGAACAGTACAAAGAGGACCAGCTCGCTATGTGCGGGCGGGTGGCCGCGTATTTGGCCGACCACGCGGCCGACCTGGCCGCCAGCGAAGTAGCCACCCAGCAGGCCGCCGACGTGCAAACCCTGTATGCGCAGGTGGCCCAGGCGCGCGGCGGCACCGCCCGCCGCACCGAAGACCTGACGGCCGCCACCCAAGCCGCTCAGAAAACAGTGTTCGACCTGCTGCCCGCCCTGCTCGGCCCCCTCGGCCGGGTGGCGGTGCGCCTCGGCGATGCCGACCTGCAAGCCGCCGTGACGCTGGGCAGCAAGCAGCTCCGCAAGCTACGCCCGGTGCCGTTTATTTCGGTAGTAGGGGCAGTGCTGGCCAGCGCCGCCCGCCCCGACGTAGCCCCCGAGCTGGCCAAGCAGGGCCTCACGCCCAAGGCCCTGAAGCCGCTGACCGATGCCCTCGACACTTTCCGTACCGCCCAGCCGGCCGTGCGCAAAACCATCAGCGAGCGCACCCTCTCGGGCGCGGCCCTGGAAGACCTGCTCGCCGACCTGATGGACGAACTCCGCACCCTCGACGAGGACATGAAAGCCTTCAAGCTGCTCGACCGCCCGCTCTACGACGGCTACACGCAGGCCCGCAAGATACTCAACTCCGGCGGCGGCAGCGGCAGCGGCAAGGAGAAACCGGCCGCGGCGTAAGTTTCGGAAGGAGTGGAAATGAAGCCGCCCGCTTTCGGTTGGGGAGCGGGCGGGTTTAGGTACATCTATTAAATTGACTCAGAATGAAAAATCAGTTCATCGGCTATTACCAGCCCACATCAGAAGAATATAGCAAGCTATGGGAAGAAGCTCTAATTGTATTAGACACAAATGTTTTATTGAGTCTTTATAAACTACCTGTTTCTGCTCGGGAAGAGGTCATCGGTGTCCTAGAAAAGGTTAAAAACCGCTTATGGATACCTCATCATGTAGCGCTTGAATTCCAGCGAGGCAGACTTACAGTAATTGCGAATGAGCGTAAAGCTGTTGATGATGTTTTGACATCGACAAATGATTTGATTAACGAGGTTAAAAGCAAATTCGACACCCTACAGATAGACAAAAGAGACATAGGCGTAGACTGTGAGTCTTTATTAAAAGAATTGGATAAAGCTAGTGAACAATTAGTCGAGGCTATTAGAAAGGCGCATGAATCACAGTTGGATATTTCATCATCCGACCCTATTAGAAAAAGAATTGATGAATTAGTAGCTGATAATGTCGGTATTGGGCCAGTAACCCAGAGCGAACTAGACCAACTCGTATTAGATGGAGAAAACCGATTCGACGACAAAATCCCGCCTGGTTTTAAAGATGCTGATAAAGGCAAGAATCCAGCCGATGCAAGTTTTATCTTTGATGGACTTAAATATCAAAGAAAATTTGGCGACTTGATTATTTGGCGTCAGATAATTACTCATGCCAAGGATAAGGGAGTCAAAACGGTTCTGTTTATCACTGCTGATAACAAAGAAGATTGGTGGTGGCGTGAGCAAGGCAAAACGATAGGGCCGAGACAAGAACTAGTTCGCGAAATTCATCGCGAAGCAGGCGTTGACCTATTTTGGATGTATTCCTCTGTTCAATTTGTGGAGCAAGCCAATAAGTATGTAAGTGCTAAAGTCTCTAAAGAGTCGGTTACAGAACTACAGAATGTGCTTTCAGATGTAGAACGCAAGCAGAATCATAAAATTTTTATTTCACATTCTTACACAAATCCTGCCCGTGTAAATGAAGCTTTTGCACAGGGACAAGCTACTTACTTTTCTAATCCCAAAGTAGTAGAAGAAGTGATTGGCAATTGGCTCAAAAAGAGGGGCCTGATTATAAAGGCGTATCAAGAATTTCCTGATTTTATCGTAGAACGTGGTATAGGTTATCAAGGCTTTGAAGTTAAACTCTTAGAACGCCTTGATACAGTTAAATCAGTTTCTGCTTTGATGGATATCTTAATGCGAGGGTATGTAGAGGTGTCTACAGGCAACTTAAATGCTTTCACATTGATTATTGTGATTCCTGAAAGAAGCTTCACAGATATAGTCCTTTCTCGTGAGAGTAGAGCAGAGGTGTCAGATATGCTAAGGGATTTGATTAAAAGATATCCAGTAGATGCGATTGTAGTCGGCGCTATAATTGATTATAATTTTATGGTTCTTCTTCAAGAGGACGGTGGTGGGTTTGCTGGTGATTACTCCTATGCAATGTCATCGTAACTCCTGATTTTTTCGCACCGGCCGCGCGCCCATCACAAACACCAGCACACCACCTTTCGCCACGTCCTGCTGCGCCAGAAACGGCTGCGTCAGCCGCTGCCCGTTGAGGGTGACTTGCTGCACGTAGACGTTTTTGGCACTTTGGTTTTTGACCTGGATGGTGAAGGACTGGCCGTTTTCGAGGTGTAGCACGGCGCCGTGCACGAGGGGGCTGCCGAGGGCGTAGTGGCCCGAACCGGGGGCGACGGGGTAGAAGCCGAGGGCTGAGAAGAGGTACCAGGCGCTCATCTGGCCGCAGTCGTCGTTGCCGCCGAGGCCGTCGGGGGTGGGGTGGTACTGGCGGGCGAGGATGTTGCGGACCTGGGCCTGGGTTTTCCAGGGCTGGTCGGTGTAGTTGTAGAGGTATGCGGCGTGGTGGGCGGGCTCGTTGCCGTGTACGTAGCCCCCGATGATGCCCTCGCGGGTGATGTCCTCGGTTTCGGCGAAGAACGAGTCGGGCAGGTGCATGGTGAAGAGCGAATCGAGGTGGGGCACGAAGCGGGGGTTGCCGCCCATGCGGGCAATGAGGCCGGCGGGGTCGTGGGGCACGGCGAGGGTGTAGTTCCAGGCGTTGCCCTCGATGAAGCCCTGGCCGTTGGTGCTCAGCACGTCGAACTTGGGGCGGAAGCTGCCGTCAGCCAGGCGCGGGCGCATGGCGTTGGCGCGCGGGTCGAACACGTTCTGCCAGTTGGTGGCGCGCTTGCTGAACTCCTGGTAGAGGTCGGCGTGGCCGAGTTTCTGGGCGAGTTGGGCGATGCACCAGTCGTCGTAGGCATATTCGAGGGTGGTGGAGACGGAGGTGCCGCTGCGCTCGTTGGGAACGTAGCCGCGGTCGATGTAGTCGGCCAAGCCATCGTACCAGCGGTGGCGGGCGGTGGCTACGCAAGCGGCCAGGGCGCGCTCGGCCTGGGCGGGCGGCACCGCGCCGTTCAGCACGGCATCGGCCACCACGGAGGTACTGTGGTAGCCGCTCATGCACCAGTTTTCGTTGGCGTGGTGGCTCCAGACGGGCAGCATGTGCTCAGCGCTCTGGTCGTAGTGGGCCAGCATGGATTGCACCATGTCGGCGTTGCGCTTGGGCTGAATGAGGTTGAAGAGCGGGTGCAGGGCCCGAAAGGTGTCCCAGAGCGAGAAGGTGGTATAGTTCACGAAGCCCTCGGCGCGGTGGGTTTGCTGGTCGAGGCCGCGGTACTGGCCGTCGGCATCCTGGTACACAGTAGGGCTGAGGCAGGCGTGGTAGAGGGCCGTGTAGAAGTTCTCCTTATCGGCCCGGTTGGGCGTCTGGATGGTGATTTTGCTCAGCTCTTGCTGCCAGAGCTGCTGGCCGGCGCGGCGGGTCTGGTCGAAATTCCAGCCGGGCAGCTCGGCGCGCATGTTGGCCAGCGCCCCGGCCGCGCTCACGGGCGAGAGGGCAAACTTGACCTTGATTTTCTCGCCGGCCACGGTGCTGAAATCGAAGTAGAGGCGCAGCTGGCGGCCGGCCTGCTCGGGCCAGTTTTTGGTTTGGTCGAAGCGGCCCCAGAAGCCGCGGTAGGCTTCCTTGGGGTCGTATTTGCGGGCGCCATAGCTCTTGAAGGGCTTCGAGAACTGCATGGCGAAGTACTCGGTGCGGGTGCGGCCCCAGCCGGTGGTTTGGCGGTAGCCGGTCACGAGCGAGTCGTTTTCGATGCGCACGTAGCTCCACACGTTCTTGTCGGGGTAGTTGTAGATGCCGGCCATCATATCCAGGATGACGTGGGCCGGCTCGGTGCCCGGAAACGTGTACTGGTGGAAACCCACGCGGGTGGTGGCCGTGAGCTCGGCGAGGATGTTGTGGTCGTCGAGCTTCACCCGGTAGTAGGCGGGCTCGGCCACCTCGTTCTGGTGCGAAAAGGAGGAGCGGTAGCCGCTCTGGGGCCGGTCGGCGGTGCCGGGGTTGAGTTGCAGCGGGCCGGTGGTGGGCATGAGCAGGAAGTCGCCCAAATCCGAATGCCCCGTGCCGCTGAAGTGCGTGTGGCTGAAGCCGACGATGGTTTTGTCGTCGTAGTTATACCCCGCGCAGTACTTGTAGATGTCTGGGTTGTATTTGCCGTTCAGCTCGTAGCTGAGGGTGTCGGTATCGGGCGAGAGCTGCACCATGCCGAAGGGCACGGTGGCGCCGGGGTAGGTGTGGCCCATCTTCTGCGTGCCCACCAGGGGGTGCGCGTACTGCACGAGGTTTTCGGGTTGAGCCGGGCGCTTTTGGGCAGCGGCCGATACGGCGGCCAGGAGCAGCAGGGGCAGGAGGTTCTTCGGCTTCTTCATGCAAGGGTGCGGATGAGAGAGCAATAATCGGTAATTTGGGGCATGAATAACTGCCTGCATTGCGGTGCCCGCACAGCAAACCCCAAATACTGTTCCCGCTCGCACGCCGCCATTCATACCAACCAGCAGGCCCCCAAGCGACAACTGACGCGCAAGTGCGCCGCCTGCGAAACTCTCGTTCTCGCGAGCCGACAGTTTTGCGCAGCACACGGCAAACGCAAGGCTGATTATCGTCTATTAACCGTGGCGCAGCTCAAGGCCAAAGATGCCATCAAGCATCCCAGCTACTACCGCGGCTATTTGAACAGCATCACCCGCTTGCTCAATGCCCACCGTCCCCGCGTGTGCCAGGCGTGCGGTTATGACAAGCATGTAGAATACTGCCATAAGCAACCAATCAGTTCCTTTCCGGATTCTACGACTGTGCAAAATGTGTCCGGGCCGGCGAATATTCTGGTCTTATGTCCCAATTGCCATTGGGAATACGACCACGGCTTATTAACAGAACACCCCGCACTGCTCAGCTGATTAGAGCATGAGGTGCGGGGTGTAAGTGCGTGAGCCTGACAGGAATCCAACCTGTACTCTAGCCCTTAGGAGAGGCTTGCTTTATGCAGTTAAGCTACAGGCCCGGGTAATAAGCTTCTTCTACAAAGATAAAGCAAGGCAGCGAATCGAACCCCGCCCCCTACATCTTATACAGCAGCGCGATGCCGAACGAGAGCGCCGTCAGAATCAGCCCCACCATGAAGATGGTGTAGCTGGTGCGCAGCAGGCGGTATTTGCGAGTGAGCACCTCGCCCAGGTAATAAATGTCCGTCACCATGTTGTTGTAGAGCATGTCTTTCTGCCGCATCAGCTCGCGCATGCCGCCCTGGAAGTTGTCGAGGCTGAGCTTGGTGAACTGGCCGAAGAACAGCAGATTGACGCGGCGGTTCGTGGCAATCTGAGGGCTTTTCTTCAGCCAGGCAAAGCTCGTCACGTCGGGCTGGGCCGAGAGGATGGCCGTGATGACCGAGCCCAGAGCCGTGACCAGCAGAATACCCATCGGAATGCCCAGCACGGGGTTGCCGCTCATCATGGGGCCCAGGGCGCCGGCCTTGCCCATCTTGGCACCCAAATAGGTAATGATAACCGACATGAGCACCGCATTGAGCTGAATCATCATGCTGGCTTTTTTATCGGCCATGTCGCTCAGCTTCATGTGGTTCGAGTACATGGTGCGAAACATCGTCTCGATGCCGCGCTTGGGCTCGGCGAAGGTTTCGTTCTTCTCCTTGGCCTTCTTTTTCTTCTTTTTCTCGGTCTTTTTTAAGGCGTCGCGTTGCTCGTCGAGGTTGTCTTTGAAGGCCTTTTTGTAGCGTTCCTTGCCCGCATCGGAGTGGTACTTGTGCTCCAGCATGAAGTTGAGCTGCAGCTCGGCCCACTCGGGGTTGGAGTAGGTTTGGCCCAGCACCAGCTCCCATTCGGTGCGCAGCAGCTCGGCGCTGCTGCGGAAGTCGTCGCGCGCCAGGTTGCTCATGTCGGCGTCCACCAGTAGCTGCTGCAGCTCGGTTTCGGGCGCGTAGTCGCGGTGTGTCACTTTGATGAGGTCCTTTATCAGCTGCACCCGCCCGGCGGGCACGCCGTGCTCGGCCAGCCAGGCGCCGGCCCGCTCCATGCTGCGGAACTCGTGGCCCTCATACACGTCGAGGTAGCCGGTGTCGTGAAACCAGGCGGCCAGCAGCAGGGCCTCGGTGTCTTCGGGCGAGAGGCCGGCAGCCGGGGCCAGCACGCGGCATTCCTTCACCACGGCCTCGGTGTGGCGCAGGGAGTGGTAAGTGAGCTTGGCTTGCAGCTCCCGGGCAAACAGGTCGGAAACGTAGGTTTGAGCCTCCTTCACCAGGGGCGAGGCCTTGGCCTTGGCGGGCTTGTCGGCGGCTTCGGCGGCGAGGGCGGCTTCGGGCGGGGCGGGGTCCGTTGCCGGGGCGGGGGCAACGGTTTCGGGGGTACTTTCTTTCATGACTAGCGAAGCAGCGGCCGGTTCATTCCGGCGGGCTCGCCGGCTTTCAACGCGAAGCGCCGGGCGTAAGTTAAATAGCCCGGCCTAACCGCACGGCCGCGCTTTGCGTAACGGGCCCTAGCGCGCCGGCTGCAGGTTCGTGCCAGTACGTGGGCAGCCGGCGCTTCGTTTACCTTAACAGTACCCCGCGGCGAGCCTTGATGCTCGGCCCTTTTTCTGCTTTATGCCCCCATTTTTTCGCTTTCGCTCCGCGCTGTTGCTGCTCGGCGCCCTTTTGGCGTTTCATTCGCGTGCTTTGGCCCAGGGCGAATCGTCGCAAAACCCCCACGTTTCGCGCCCCAATTACCGCCGCGGCGGCCTCGACTGGAAAACCAAAACCCCGCCCGATAGCACCCGCATTCGCTACACTGTTTTTCTGATTGGCGACGTGGGCAAGCCCATTGCCAAGGAAAACGGCGGCGAGCCTTCGCTGAACTTCCTGCGCAAAAAAATCATGGAAGCCGGCGCCAAGAGCACCACCATCTACCTCGGCGACAACGTGTATGAGTACGGCATGCCCGAGGAAGGCGCCTACGACCGCAAAGAAGCCGAGCGCCGCCTAGCCGACCAGATTGACGTGCTGCGCGACTACAAGGGCGAGAAGTACATGATACCCGGCAACCACGACTGGAAGCAGGGCCTCACCGGCGGCCTGGAGCAGGTGCTGCGCGAGCAGCGCTTCGCCGAAAACTATATGGCCCAGGATTCTGCCGCTTTCGGCTACAGCGGCGATTTCATTACGCCCAGCAACGGCTGCCCCGGCCCCTACGAAATCCGCCTGCAGGACGATTTGGTGCTCATTACCATCAACTCGCAGTGGTTTCTGACCAAGCAGAGCGAGCGGCCCTACGGCGCCGACGGCGGCTGCGGCGTGGAGGACGAGACGGACTTTATGGCTCAACTGGAGGACATCATTGCCCGCAACAAGGACAAAAACATCATGGTGGTGGGCCACCACCCGCTGTTCTCCGACGGCATTCACGGCGGCTACTTCACGCTGGGCGACCACATTTTTCCGCTCAGCATCGTGTACAAGTACGCGTTTCTGCCGCTGCCCATCATCGGGTCCATCTACCCCTTCGCCCGCAAATACGGTGGGGTGAGCCAGGACCTGGCTTACCCGGCCTACCAGGCCTACAAGAAGGGCCTGATGGATATTTTCAACAAGTACCCCAACATCATTTACGCGGCCGGGCACGAGCACAACCTGCAATACTTCAAGGAGGGCGCCACCCACCTCATCGTGAGCGGCTCGGGCTGCAAAACCCAGCACGTGAAGCCCGGCGGCGCCGGCGATGCCCTGTTTTCGGACAAGGAAAAGGGCTGGGCCTGCGTGAACTACTACGACGACGGCCAAGTGTGGACCGAGTACTACATCCCGCAGGGCAACGGCGACAAGGCCCGCCTCGTGTTCCGCACGCCGCTGTATGCCAAAACCACGCAGGGCGTGGCCGCCACTGCGCCCGCGCCGATGACGCCCCTCGAAAAGCAGAAGAAAAAGAACGAGCAGGACGTGCAGGCCCAGCCCGTGCCCACCAAGCGCCCCGACTTCCGCGACAGCAGCGTGGTGGTGGCCATTAACCCCGGCTACAACAAGCACGGCGGCTTCCACAACTGGCTGCTGGGCGAGCACTACCGCAAGGAGTGGGCCACGCCCGTGAAGTTCCGCCTGCTGGACCTGGCCAACGACAAAGGCGGCCTGGTGCCCTACAAAACCGGTGGCGGCAAGCAAACCGCCTCGCTGAAAGTGCGCAACGAAGCCGGCCACAACTTCTCGCTGCGCGGCATCGACAAAGACCCCGCCGCGGTGCTGCCCGAGGCCCTGCGCACGGGCTTTGCCAAAGACATTCTGCAGGACCAGATTTCGGCCCAGCACCCGTATGCCTCGTTTGTGCTGCCGCCGCTGGGCACGGCGGCCGGCATTCTGCACACCAACCCCGAGCCGGTGTACATTCCGCAGGACCCTCTGCTGGGCCAGTACTACAGCGCGTTCTCGAACAAGCCGGCTGCCATTGAGGAAGACGCCAAGGACGACCAGAGCAACGTGGCCAGCCTGGGCTACGCCAAAAACTTGGTGGGCACAGACAAGATGCTGGAGCGTCTGCTCGAAGACAACGACAACAAGATTGACGCCGTGGCTTTTGCCCGCTCGCGCCTGTTCGATATGTGGATAGGCGACTGGGACCGGCACGAGGACCAGTGGCGCTGGGCCGAGGTGAAAGACAAGGACGGCGACCGCACCTTCACGGCCGTGCCCGAAGACCGCGACATTGCCTTCTTCAAAGGCGACGGTGTGCTGCCCTTCCTCATCAGCCGCAAGTTTGCGGTGCGCAACTTCCAGAACTTTGGCTACGACTACGCCGACTATAAGGGCCTGAACCAAACGGCCCTCAGCAACGACCGCACCTTTCTGAGCAGCGTGAGCCGCGAGCAGTGGGTAGCCCAGGCCCAGTACATGAAGGAGCACCTCACGGACGAGGTGATTGAAAAAGCCTTCCGCGACAAGTGGCCCAAGGAGATTTACGACCTGCACGCCAAGGAAATCATGGCCAAGCTGAAAAGCCGGCGCGACCTGCTGCCCGACGTGGCCGCCAAATACGCCGACGTGGTGGCCGACATTGTGGAAGTGCGCGGCACCCAGAAAAACGAGCAGTTTGTGGTGGACCGCCTGCCCAACGGCAACGTGCACGTGACGGTGCGCAAAATCACGAAGGAAGGCAAGGTGACCAAGGTGCTCTTCGACCGCACCGTGGAGTACGGCATCACCGACGAGCTGCGCCTCTACGGCATCAGCGGCAACGACACCTACCTGGTGAAGGGAGACGCCAGCAAGTCGGTGAAGGTGCGCGTGATAGGCGGCACCGACCGCGACACCATCCGCGACGTGAGCCACGTGGGGGGCTTCCTGCACAAAACGCAGATTTACGACGCCGATACCGGCAACGTCATCAACGCCGGAAAGGAAGCGCGCCTGCGCCTAGAGCCCGGCGTGGATGTGAGCCGCTACGACCACCCCAAGCGCTTCGACCTGAAAGACTACCGCCTGAACTACACCGGCCCGGCCTTGTTTTTCGGTTACAACATCGACGACGGCCTGCTGCTGGGCGGCGGCATCACGCACCGCCGTTACGGCTTCCGCCGCGAGCCCTTCTCTTCTGAGCAAAGCCTGGTGGCCAACTTCGCCCCGGCCCGCGACGCCTACAACTTCAAGTACACGGGGCAGTTCACGCGCATGTTTGGCAAGTACGACCTGCACATTGCGGCGCAGTACTACGGCCCGCAACTTCTGTACAACTTCTTCGGCATCGGCAACAACACCGCCAACCTAGCCACCGAAGATTCCAACCGCGGCCGCGTGACCGTGCGCACCGTGAACTCGGCCTACCGCGTGCGCTTCAACAGCCTGAACGTGGCGCCTACCCTGGAGCGCAACCTGTTCAGCTTCCTGAAGCTGGGCGTGGGCCCGCGCTACGAGCAGTTCCGCGTGGAAAAAGATCCCATTGGCTCGGTCATCAAAGACAGCCTGACCCGCGGCGGCGACGTGACCTACGAAAACCGTCACTTCGGCATCCGGGCCTCCGACTTTCAGGTCAACCAGTACCTCGGCGGCCTGCTCTACCTCAACCTCGATGCCAGCTCCTCGCCCAAAAACCCGCGCATTGGCATTCGCTGGTACAACGAGTTTCAGTACAACTTCCAGCTCAATGGCGAGCAGCTGCAATACGGCCGCCTGACTTCCGAAATCCGGGCTTACCTCACGCCCAACCTGCCCTTCCAAATCACCTATGCCGGCCGCATTGGCGTGGCGCATAACCTGGGCGACTACCGCTTCTACCAGGCCAACACGCTGGGTGGCACCACCAACCTGCGCGGCTACCGCCGCACCCGCTACTCGGGCCGCAGCAGCGTCTACGGCAACTTTGAAGCCCGCCTGCAGCTGCTGTCCTTCAACGCCTACCTGTTTCCGGGCAAGCTGGGCATTCTGGGCCTGGCCGACTTCGGCCGCGTGTATTCCGACAACGACACCCGCTCCGGCCTCTCGGCCCTGCACAGCGGCTTTGGCGGCGGCGTCTACGTCGACATCCTGAAGCAGGCCGTCATCAACGCCACCTACTCGATAGGGGAGGAGAAGCTGGTTTTCGTGGGCTTCGATTTCTTGTTCTAGGCCACCGGTTTGCCCCAGCCTTTGCCCTGGCAGCCCCGGCCACTTGTTCTCCGGAATGAGCGGCCGGGGCTGTCATTTTTTGGGTGAGAGGACGTGTAAAATTTGGCGCTTGCTCCCAACTGTGGCCAACTGCCCAAACAAGCCGCCAAGAGCATACTTTTTCAATAGATTCAATTTTTAGTTAGTATTTTCATGGTTATGGTTGCCAAATCAGCACATTCGTTCAAGAACTGTTAACGGAAAACAGTTGGCTTGCCAAAAAATATTCCTAGCTTGGCAATTCGAAGTCACCATTTTCTTACCTCCTTTCCCACCACTTATTTTCCACAACTACATGAAAAAGGCTTACCTCTCCGCGCTGGCCCTTCTAGGCAGCGCAGGCACGTTGCTGGCGCAAAACGTAGCATCCCGTGCCGCCCAATCCGTTAATGATGACGTGACGCCCGTTATCCTGCGTCGCTCCTGCGCCGCCAACGACGTGTTGCAGGCCCAAATGGCCGCCGACCCTGCCCTGGCACGCCGCATGGAAGCCATTGAAGCCCAGACGCAGCGCTTTGTGGCCGCCCGCGCGGCGGCCCAGCAACGCAACAGCGGAGGCACTACCGGCGGTACCACCACGGGCACCTCGTCGGCGCTCAGCGGCACCGTCACCATTCCGGTAGTCGTGCACGTGCTCTACAACGCCGCGGCCGAAAACATCAGCGACGCCCAGGTGCAATCGCAGATTGCCGTGCTGAACGAAGACTTCCAGAAGCTCAACGCCGACGCCAACAAAACCTATCCGTACTCGGGCCTGGCGGCCGCGGCGCCGGTGCGCTTTGTGCTGGCTCCGGGGGGCATCATCCACAAGTTCACCAAAACCCGCTCGTGGAGCACCAACGACGCGGTGAAAAACTCGAAACGCGGCGGCGATGATGCCTGGGACGCCACCAAGTACCTCAACCTGTGGTCGTGCAACCTGGGCCAGGGCCTGCTGGGCTACGCTCAGTTCCCCGGCGGCGCCACCGCCACCGACGGCGTCGTGATTCTGTACTCGGCCTTCGGCAGCCGCGCCAAATACCCCGCCGGCACCTACACCACCACCTACGACCTGGGCCGCACCGCCACCCACGAAGTGGGCCACTGGATGAACCTGCGCCACATCTGGGGCGACGACAGCGGCGCCTGCACCGGCTCCGACCAAGTAGCCGATACTCCCAACCAGGGCGCCGAGAACTACGGCTGCCCGGCCGCCGGCAAGTCCTCGTGCACCAACGCTGCCACGGGCGGCGACATGTTCATGAACTACATGGACTATACCGACGACAAGTGCATGTTCATGTTCTCGCAGGGCCAGGCCACCCGCATGACCGCCGTGTTTGATGCCGGCGGCGCCCGCTCCAGCTTCGCCGTGGCCAGCGGCGTGCTGCGCCAGACGGCCGCGGTGGCCCCCACCACGGTATACCCCAACCCCGGCCGCGACGCCGTGAGCCTGACGCTGCCCGCCGGCACCGACGCCGCCCGCTACGCCGTGCGCGTGTATGACATGAGCGGCCACGAAATGACCCAGGCCCGCTACAACGGCCAGGGCACGCTGCAAACCGCCGCGCTGCCCAAAGGCCTCTACTACATCAGCATCAGCGACGGCGTGAACACGTCACGTCAGCGTTTCGAGAAGGAGTAAGCCGCGCCCGCATCCAATTAGGATGCCCGCAGCGGCCCTGATACGCACGTTAGAGAGAAGGCCCCGGCTACATAGCCGGGGCCTTTTTTGATGCGCGCCCGGGGCTGGCTAAAGACGACGTGCACAGCAGGCGAATTGCCGGATTGGCAAAAAATGGCCAAAGCCAAAATTGTGTTGCAATTGAATTTTTGGCAAAAAAACCAGTGCCGGGCCGGTTGATTTTCGACGGAAGGCGGAAACGTTGCAAACCTCACCAGCGCAATTGCCAAACATACGGTTATTAAAATGAGATTAAAATCCGGTTAAATTGAGGATTTGACAATAAGTGCGTAACTATGAAGGAGGATTTTAAAAAATCCGCAACGCGCTTCCTTTCTGCCGCTTATCGATACTTCCACCCTTTTCTCTTTCCTTATGAGTAGAGCTACTCGACAACAAACGATGACGCCCAGAACCAGCCGTCCGCTTTTCCGCCTCGGCGGGCTGGCGGCGGGCCTGATGCTGCTGACCGGAACCACTGCCATGGCACAGTTGGCCGGCACCTACACCATCGACAAAAACCAGCCCACGGGCGGCACCAACTTCGCCAGCTTTGCGGCGGCCGCTACGGCCCTGAACACGTCGGGCATTTCGGCCAGTGTGCGCTTCAACGTGCTGAACGGGCCGTACAATGAGCAGTTTTCGCTGGGCCAGGTCATGGGCGTGAGCGCCACCGACACCATTGTGGTGGACGGCGGCGCCAGCAAGCAAACCCTGCGCTACACCGGCACCTCGGCTCAGCCGGCCGCCGTGCTGCTGAACGGCACCGACTACGTAACCCTGCAAAACCTGACCGTGGACGTGGCGGCGGGGGCTACCTA
Organism: Hymenobacter sp. 5317J-9; assembly: GCF_022921075.1. Taxonomy (NCBI): domain Bacteria; kingdom Pseudomonadati; phylum Bacteroidota; class Cytophagia; order Cytophagales; family Hymenobacteraceae; genus Hymenobacter; species Hymenobacter sp. 5317J-9. The sequence continues at coordinate 5,007,320 of NZ_CP095050.1, read as the reverse complement.
CGGCATCGGCGTGCACCTGGTGGGCGCGGCCAACAACAACCGCGTGGCCAACTGCGTGGTGATGGGCACCACCGGCGCTACCTCGACCACGGCCAACGCCGCCATTGCGGCCAGCGGCACCGTGACCTCGGCCAGCTCGGCCGGCGACGCCAACAACCTGCGCATCGAGAACAACGTGCTCAGCGGCGGCTACTACTGCCTGATTCTGACCGGCACCAGCACCACGGCCCGCACCACGGGCATTCGGGTAACGGGCAACGAAATCCGGGACTTTTATGTCTACGGCCTCGACGTGGAGAATTCCAGCGCGCCCCGCGTGCTCAACAACAACGTGCACCGCAGCACCCGCGCCACCGTGGGGGCCTTCTACGGCGTGTACCTGCTTGGCACCGCCAGCGCGGCCGTGGAGCGTAACCGCATTCACGACCCGTTCACGGGCAATACGGCGGCCACGGGAGCGGCCTACGGCATCTACTTCTCGGGCGATGCGACGGCCGGCGCGGAAAATGACGTGGTGAACAACCTCGTCTACAACTTCAATGGCTCGGGGACTGAATACGGCTGTTACAACACCAGCGCTGACTACGTTCGGTACTACCACAACACGATTTCGCTGGACAACCAGGCGGCCACCGGCACCACCCAAACCACCTACGGCTTCTATCAGACAACTTCGGCCACGGGCATTGAGCTGCGCAACAACGTGATAAGCGTGACGCGCACCGGCGGCTCGGGCGACAAAACGGCCCTGGCGTTCGTCACCACCGCGTCGACCATCGCCTCGAACTACAACGACTTGTACGTGGGCAGCGGCCCCGGCTACGTGACCGGCACCTACGGCACCACCGACTACGCCACTCTGGCCAACTGGCGCACCGCCAACGGCGGCGCGTACGACCAGAACAGCGTGCAGGTAAACCCCGAGTTTGTGAGCCCGACCCTGGTACCCTCGGCCAGCCCCCTCAACGGCACGGCCACGCCGCTGGCGCGGGTGCCGCGCGATTTTGCCAACGCCCTGCGCAGCACCACGGCCCCCGACCTGGGCGCTTACGAATTCACGCCGGCCAGCAACGACGTGGCGGTGGAAAGCATCGACTCGCCCACGGCGCCCGTGGCCCCCGGCGCCCGCCCCGTGACGGTGACGATTCGCAACAACGGCGCAGTGGCCCTGAACTCGGTGCGGCTGGAGTACACGCTGAACGGGGGCACGCCGGTGGCCCAAACCTTCACCCTGACCGGCGGCGTGGCCCCCGGCACCACCCGCGCCGTGTCGTTCACCACCCCGGCCACCATCGTGACGGGCGCCAACGTGCTGGCCGTGACGGCCAGCCTGCCCAATGGCAGCACCGACGCCAACCCCGGCAACAACAGCCAGACGCTGACGCTGTACACGGCCATGGCCGGCACCTACACCATCAACAAAAGCCAGCCCACGGGCGGCACCAATTTCGCCAGTTTTGCGGAAGTGGCGGCGGCGCTCAACTCGGGCGGCATCTCGGCCAGTGTGCGCTTCAACGTGCTGAACGGGCCGTACAATGAGCAGTTTTCGCTGGACCAGGTAACGGGCGTGAGCGCCACCGACACCATTGTGGTGGACGGCGGCGCCAGCAAGCAGACCCTGCGCTACACCGGCACCTCGGCTCAGCCGGCCGCCGTGCTGCTGAACGGCACCGACTACGTGACCCTGCAAAACCTGACCATTGACGCTTCGGCGGGCACCACCTACGGCATCGGCGTGCTGCTGGTGGGCGCGGCCAACAACAACCGCGTGGCCAGCTGCGTGGTGATGGGCCCGGCCACGGCCACCTCGACCACGGCCGATGCCGCCATTGCGGCCAGCGGCGGCGTGGCATCGGGCACTTCGGCCGGCGATGCGCGCAACCTGCGCATCGAGAACAACGTGCTCAGCGGCGGCTACTACTGCGTGATTGTGACGGGCACGAGCACCACGAGCCGTGCCACCGGCCTGCGCGTGACGGGCAACGAAATCCGCGACTTCTACGCCTACGGTCTGGACGTGGAAAACCAGTCGGGCGCCCAGTTGCTCGGCAATAACATTCACCGCAGCACCCGCGTCAACGTGAGCACCTTTTATGGCGTGTACCTGGTGGGCAGCGCGGGCACGGCCATCGAACGCAACCGCATCCACGACAGCTTCACGGGCAACACCAGCGACACGGCGGCGGCGTACGGCCTGTATTTCACCAGCGACGGTACGGCCGGGGCCGAAAACGACGCAGTGAACAACCTCGTCTACAACTTCAACGGCGCGGGCACGGAGTACGGCATCTACAACACCAGCTCCGACTTCGCCCGCTACTACCACAACACGTTTTCGCTCGACAACGCCGGGCCGGGCACCACGCGAACCACCTACGGCTTTTACCAGACCGGCGCGGCCACGGGCATCGACTTCCGCAACAACCTGGTGAGCGTGACGCGCACCGGCGGCACGGGCAGCAAGTACGCGCTGTACTTTGTGACGACGACCTCGACCATCACCTCGAACTACAACGACCTGTACGTGGGCACCGGCGCGCTCTACTTCACGGGCCGCTACGGCACCACCAACTACGCGGCCCTCTCGGACTGGCGCACCGCCAACGGCAACGCCTACGACCAGAACAGCGTGCAGGCCGAGCCCCGCTTCGCCAACCTGGCCCAGGGCAACCTGCAGCCTACCACCGCTCCGCTCAACGGCGCTGGCGTTGCGCTGGCCCGCGTGCCGCGCGACTTTGCGGGCGTGCTGCGCTCCACGCCGCCCGACCTGGGCGCCTACGAGTTTGCGCCCGTGACCGACGACGTGGCCCTCGTGAGCATCGACTCGCCCACGGCCGTGGCCGTGCCGGGCGTGAACCCCGTGCGCGTCACCATTCGCAACAACGGCGTGGGCCCGCTGGCCTCCGTAACGTTGGCCTACAGCCTCAACGGGGCCACGCCCGTGTCGCAAACCTTCACGGGCCTTTCGCTGGCCACCGGCGCCAGCCAGCAGCTCAGCTTCACGCAGGGCGCCAACGTGAGCGTGAGCGGCACCAACACCCTGAGCGTGACGGCCAGCCTGCCCAACGGCAACCCCGACGGCAACGCCAGCAACAACACCCAGACCCTCACCTTCAATCAGCCCACCCCGCCCAACGACGAGCCCTGCAACGCCGTGGCGCTAATTACCGGCGTCACCACGACGTCTTCGAACAGCGGTGCCAGCACCAGCACCCAAGCCGGCATCAGCACGCCGGCCTGCGGCGGCGGCAACCTGCCCCGCGACGTGTGGTTTGCCTTCTCGCCCACCGGCCCGAACATGACCCTGACGCTGACCGGCGCCCCTGCCGGCACCTTGCGCATCTTCACCAGCCCCAGCTGCTCGGCTGGTCCGTTCAACCTGGTGCAGTGCGAAGGCAGCGGCACAGCCAACACGGCCCTGGGCACCGTATCGGTGAGTGGCCTCACGGTGGGCCAAGGCTATTATCTGGCCGTGAGCGGCTTTGGCGCTTCGGATACACCGGGTACGTTCACCATTACTCCCTCGGTGGTGTCGAGCAGCCGCAACAGCCTTAGCACCGCCCTCGCCGTGTACCCCAACCCCAGTGCCACCGGCGAGCTGCTGTTTCACCTGGCCACCGGTACGGCCGGCACCGGCACGGTCGCGCTGCTGAACGCCCTGGGCCAAGTGGTGAAACACCAGCCCCTGGCCGGCACCGGCGAGCAGACCGTGGCGACCCGTGGCCTGGCCGCAGGCCTCTACACGCTGCGCGTGCAGGCCGGCGCCGAGGTGCTGACCCGCAAGGTGGTGCTGCAATAACCCGTTGTTTCCGCTGCTTCTTCTGAGCTATTCTTTCAAACTGGAAAAGCCCCGGCCACATGGCCGGGGCTTTTTTGGTGCGCTGCATTCGGGCCAATGCAGCATTTAGCACTTGGTGGTAAGCCACTGTTGCTTCTGCGGCCGAATGAATTTTCGGGCGTCCTGCACCATAACCTTTTCCTAATGTCCGCGGTAAGCCAAACGCCCCTAGCTTCGCTTTCATGAAAACCCTGTACCTCCTTCGCCACGCCAAATCCAGCTGGAGCTTCGACGAGCTCAGCGACCAGGAACGCCCCCTCAACGACCGGGGCCGCGACGATGCCCCGCTCATGGGCAAGGCCCTGGCCAAGCGCCGCATCTGCCCAGATTTGGTGGTGAGCTCGCCGGCCGTGCGCGCCATGAGCACGGCCGTGCTGGTGGCCCGCGAAATGCAATACCCCCACGACAAGATTGTGGTCGATGCCGGCATCTACAACACCGACGTGGACGGGCTGCTCGGCGTCATTCACCACCTGCCCGACACGGCTGCTTCGGTGCTGCTAGTGGGCCACAACCCCACCATCACCGAAACGGCCAATGAGCTGTCGCCGTCGTCGCTGAACGAGATGCCCACCGCCGCCGTGGTGTGCCTGCGCTTCGATACCGACCGCTGGGAAGACGTGGCCAAAGCCAACGCCGAGTTCTACTTCTACGACTACCCGCGCAATGCGGAATAAGCCGTCGGCAAACTGGATTACGAAAAAATAACGTCTGGCCAGACACAGCCGACGCATCTCTGCCGTAGAAGGATTTAATGCCTTCGTAACGAAGCGGTAGAGATGCTTTGACTTCGTTCAGCAGGCCCATTTCGTTAATTTTTTCAATAATCCCCACGAATTGAAAGTCCTTTCCCGCGACCTGAGCTGGCTGCGTTTCAACGCCCGCGTGCTGCAAGAAGCCCAGAGCCCCGCCGTGCCGCTGCTGGAACGGCTCAAGTTTCTGGCCATTTTCAGCAGCAACCTCGACGAGTTTTTCAAGGTGCGCGTGGCCACGCTGCGGCGACTGGCCAAGCTCAAAAAGAAAACCCGCGCCCGGCTCAGCGAGCGGCCCAAGCGCGTGCTGAAGGAAGTGCTGGCCGAAGTGGCGCGGCAGCAGGAGGAATTCGGCGCCACGTTCAGGGAGCAGCTACTGCCCGAGCTTAACGCCCACCACATTCACCTCATCAGCGAAGCGGAGCTGACCGACGCGCAGCGCGAGTGGACGGCCCGCTACTTCCGCGAAAACGTGCGCGACCTGCTCTCGCCGGTGGCGCTGGACGAGACGCTGCACCACCTCTTTCTGAAGGACCAGGCCGTCTACCTCACCTTCTTCCTCAGCCAGCCGCGCGAGCGTAAGGCCAAAGCCGAAGCTGAGCGTGTGCTGGTGATGGAGCTGCCCACCAAGCGCCACGGCGGCCGCTTCGTGCGCCTGCCGGACGAGGGCGAGGAGCGGTTCGTGTTGTTTCTCGACGACGTTATCCGGGTCGGCGCGGCCGAGCTGTTTCCGGCGTACGAGCGGGTCGACGTCAACGCCATCAAGCTCTCGCGCGATGCGGAGCTTGATATCGAGGAAGAAGTATCGGGCGACTTGATGGAGAAAATCCGCAGCAGCCTGGCCAAGCGCACCACCGGTTTTCCGGCCCGCCTGCTCTACGACCCCCGCATGCCCGCCGAGGCCCTGCGCGCCATCAAACAGAAAACCGGCATCACCGACGAAGAGCTGGTGGAAGGCAGCCGCTACCACAATTTCCGCGACTTTTTCGGCTTCCCGGATTTTGGCGAAACCAGCTTCCAGTACCCCGAGTGGCCGGCGCTGGCCCACCCCACGCTGCCGCGCACGGGCAGCCTGCTCGACGCCATTGGGCAGCGCGACCACCTGCTGCACCCGCCCTACCAAAGCTTCGACTACGTGACGCGCCTGCTGCGCGAAGCCGCCACCGACCCGCGCGTGTCCAGCATCAGCATCACGCTCTACCGCGTGGCCAGCAAAAGCGCCGTGGTAAAAGCCTTGCTCAAAGCCGCCAAGCACGGCAAGCAGGTCACGGCCGTGGTGGAGCTGAAAGCGCGCTTTGACGAAGAGTCGAACCTGTTTTGGGCCGACAAGCTGAAGCGCGCCGGCGCCCACGTCGTGTTCACGCCGCCCGAGCTCAAGTGCCACAGCAAGCTGCTGCTCATTGCGCGCCGCGAAGCCGACGAAACCACCCGCCGCTACGCCTATTTCAGCACCGGCAACTTCAACGAAAGCACCGCCGGCCTTTACACCGACCACGGTCTGTTCACGGCCGATGAGCGGCTCACGCAGGAGTCGGCGGCCGTGTTTGGCTACCTGCTCGACCAAAGCACCGTGCCCCAGCTGGAATACCTGCTGGTGGCGCCTTTCGGCCTGCGCCCCGGCCTCAGCACCCTCATCGACTACGAAATCAAGCAGGCCAAAAAGGGCAGGGATGCCTCCATCATTCTCAAGGTCAACGCCATTGAGGACGAAGGCATGATTGCCAAGCTCTACGAAGCCAGCAAGGCCGGCGTGCGCATCGAGCTCATTGTGCGCGGCATTGGCCGCTTGCTGCCGGGCCTGCCCGAATGCAGTGCCAACATTCAGCAGCGCGGCCTAGTAGACCGTTTCCTGGAGCATAGCCGCGTGTATGTATTCGGCCATGGCGGCGAGGAGAAAGTGTACGTTTCGTCGGCTGACTGGATGACACGCAACCTCGACCGCCGCGTGGAAGTAGCTTTCCCCATCTTCGACGACGGCCTGCGGGCTGAAGTGCGCCACCTGCTCGACCTGCAGCGCCGCGACAATGTGAAGGCCCGCGATTTCGACAACAAATACATTGAAGCCGCCGAAGGCGAAAAGCCCCTGCGTGCTCAGGAGGCCACCTACGCGTGGCTAAAAGGCCTGAAGCGCCGGATGGCAAAGCAGTAAAGCAAAACGGTCATGCTCAGCATGACCGTTTTGCTTTACTGCTGCGGCAGCACCTTTTAAAACGATACCTTCTGCTGCAGCGGCGCACCCGTGGTCGGCTGCAGCTTGAACACGTAGAGGCCCTGCCAGCGGCTGGTACCGGGCACGGGCAGCAAGGTGGTGCCGGCGGGCAGCGTCACCGTCTGTTGCCACACGGTGCGGCCCACCAGGTCGGTGGCGCTGAGCTGCACGGTTTGGGCGCGGGGGCTTTGCAGCTGCAGCTGCAGCGTGGTGCCCGTGGGAACCGGGTTGGGGAAAGCCTGCAGGCTGAGCGCCGGTTGAGGGGCTGCGTCGCGCTGCACGCTGACGGTGGGCGAGTAGCTGGCCGGGCCGTCTTGGTCCTGCACCAGCAGGCGGTAGTAGGCCAGGCCAGCGGGCGGGGCAGTGTCGGAGAGAGTATAGCGGTGGGCCGTGCTGGTGTTAGTGGCCGGCACCCGGCCCAGCGCGGCAAACGTGGTGCCGTCGAGGCTGCGCTGCACTTCAAAATACGCCACTTTCTCTTCCGAAGCCGTGGTCCATTCCAGGGCGTTCACCGGCCCGGCGGCCCGGCCCGTGAAGCTGGTGAGCACCACCGGCAGCGGGTTGCCGGTGATGGTGACGCGCCGGGTGTTGGTGCTGAGCTGGCCGCAGGGCGCCAGGTTGCCCAGGGCCGTCTGCAGACTGCTCAACAAGCCGTTTTGCAGCGAGCTCACGTTGTAGCCGCCCTGCAGCAGCAGGCCGTACACATCGTAGGTGCCGGCCGGCAGGGAGCGCAGGTCAGCCGCGGGAGCCACCTGCACCACGGCGTTGGTGGCGGTGTTCACCACGGCGTATTGGTACTCATAGCCCAGGCTCGCCAAGGGCGCAAACACCTTGCCCCCGGCCGGCGACGACGTGAACGTGACGCTGTAGGCACCCGGCACCGGCGCCGACGGCGTGGTGCTGCCAAAATCTGACAGCACCAGCGTGTAGCGCTGCCCGGCCGTGAGTGCCACCGTCAGGTTGCGGGATAAAAAGGTGCTGGGAATAAAATTGTTGGCCAGCACATTCTGGCAGGGGTCGCTGGGCACGAAGCCGTTGCTGTCGTACACCCGAATAACCATGTTATTGAAACCCACGGGTGTGCCGATGGTGTAGGTGCCCGTGGTTGAAGGCACAAACACGTAGCTGTCGTAGTACTGCACGTTGCTGTAGCGGAAGCAGGTGCTCACGTTGTTCGACAGAAACGTGGTGGGGTCGGTGGCCGCGATGGTGCCGGTCAGCTGGTTCACGCCCGCGAGCTCGGTGAGGCTGAAGGCGTTCTGTGTCAGGTTCAGAGCAGCGTCGCCGACCGGGGCGCTCACGGCCGTGGCGGGCAACAGCTGCGAGGCCACCGGCGCGCAGGGCCCGATGGGAAAATCCACGTCGTTGACGTCGAAGAAGATGTTGCCCACGGCCTCCACGCGGAGGCGTGCCTGCGTGGTGGTCACAGCCGGAATGCTCACGGCTTCGGTGCCGTCGTTGGACGTAGCGGCAGCCAGCACCGTCGGGAAGGTCTGGCCGCCGTCGGTGGAAAGCGTGATGCGCACCTGGCCCACGTTGATGGGCGCTGCGTTGGTGCCGTTCACGGACCACGTCACGGTGGCTTGCTGGCCGGCTATCCAGAGCGCGGCCGTGTTCTGGGTGGTCACGGCGAAGGGACCGGTGCCGGGGGCCACGGTCAGGGTCACGTTGTCGGTGGTGAAGGTGCCGCCGCTGGCGCGCTGGTCGCGGGCCGTCACCACAAAGTGCAGGTCGCGGCCCACGTTGGGCAGGGCCTCGCCCAGGATGTCGGCCGGCCGGTTACTATTAGCCAGCACGTACTGCAGGTCCGGAAACGTGCGGCTGGGCGTGGTGCGCGGTGGCCGGGGCCGAAACAGCGGTGCCTCGGGGTCGTCGACGGCGGCCAGGCCGCCCGTGCCCACGATGCTGCCCAGGGCGTTGAGGTTGGTGGTGTAGTCGAACTGGTTCCAGGTGTACACGAGGGCCTCGCCGTCGGGGTCGGCGCCGCTGGCCGTGAGGGTGAAGGGCGTGTTGCGCGGAATCACGTAGTCGGCCCCGGCGCTCAGGGTGGGCGGGCGGTTGGCGTTGGCCGTCACGGTGGGGCAGCTCACGCTCAGCAGCTCGTCGCGCATCTGGCTGAGCGAAAGCGTATTGAAATGGTCTTCGTCCGTAGGTCCCACGCCTTGCAGGGTTTGGGCGCCGCACACGTAGGTGTAGCCCATGATGGTGGCCCCGCCGCCGGGCTCCAAGTTGCTGCCCAGCGAGCCGCTGCCGCAGGGGCCCGTAAACGTGTGCGAAGCCCCGTGCTGGTGCCCCATCTCATGGGCCAGCACCTGCCGGAATCCCGTGGGCCGCACCCCCGACCACGCCCCGGCCCGGTAGGTCAGGTTGCTGTTGCAGATGATGCCCACGTAGGCCACGCCCCCGCCGCTGTTGTGGAAGCAGTGGCCCAGGTCGTACGAGCTGCTGGCAAAACGGCCGCCGATGAAGCCCGCCACTTCGCCCAGGTTCTGGTTGCGCAGCCGGCCCGCGGCAGCAGCGTCCGAGCTGGCCAGGGTGGGTGTGGTCATGGCCGAAAAGTAGTAGCTGCCGCTGCTGGGCAGCGCCAGCTCGAAGCTCACCGACAGCTCCTGCGAGTAGAGGGCCGACATCTGGTTCATGGCCGTCACCACGGCCTGCTCCACCAATGGGTCGGTGCCGCCGTTGTCGGTGTAGAATTCCTGCGTGACGAGGATGGCGTAGCGAATGCGCCGCAGCTGCGTGCCAAAGCTGAACGGCGCGGGCTGGGTCGAGAAACTGCCGGGCCGCCGGAGCCCGCTGGCCGCGTCGACCACGCCGCAGGGGCCCGCATCGGGCGCAGTGGGCTGCAGCAGGTAGGCCTGGCCATCGGGCGCGGGCCGCAGGCTGGCCGCCTCAGTGCCCCCGGCAAAGTCGGCCGTAAGGCCCTTGGGCGTCAGTACAATGGATATGCGGTGCGCGGGCCGGCCGGTTTCGTAGCCCACGAAAGTGCGCAGCCGCCGCTGGGCCGCCGCATCGGTGGCCGGCAGCACAAACGACTCGGTGAGCACAAAGGTCCGCTCGCCGCCTAGGGTGGGCAAGCTCACGCGGTAGGCGGTCGCCTGCCGGGCGCGCACGCTGGCGCCCGGTGCCGGGGCCAGCTGCTGCCGCAGCAGCGCTACGTCCAGGGCCACGCGCCGGGCCGGACCGGGCTGCGCCCGCAAAATCTGGGCTGCTACCGGGCGGGCGCCGCCCATCAGGCCCACAAACAGCGCGATTGCAAATAATAGTACTTTGCTCATTAAATACTGAAATGAGAAATGAAAAGAACCAGCTGAAACTTCCTTCGCTCCGCGAGGGCTCAGACGCACATTAGCTCACGCCTCTGCCCGCCGCCAACTCTAAGAAGAGAATAAAAGTGTCATTTTAAGCCAAAAACGAATTTGTTCCGGCAAGGTACGGCGGAGCTTAAGAAGGCGCTGGTAGAGGCGGCGGCAGACCGTCGGCATTGGGCCAATAAAAATGGCCAGTCGTGAGACTGGCCATTGGGTTTGCTGTTATAGGATAAAACGTATAGACGAGTTGGGGCAGCACAAGGCTTAAGCGCCAAAAGATGGCCGGGTTTGTAGCCCCGGCCTCAGCCTAGCGGCGTACGCCGGCCTTCTCCAACAGCTTGCGCGGCGGCGTGATGAACAGTTCCAGGCTGGCGTAGGGCGCGCCGTTCAGCTGCGAGTCGATGATTTTCTCGCGGTCGGCGTTGGTGCGGTCGAAGGCGTCGAAGGCGTAGTTGTAGCGGTAGCCGCCCTCGGCGCCCAGCCACAGGAAGCTCAGCAGCTCGCGCTCCCAGCGCAGCCGGAATTTGACTTCGGTTTCGCGCAGCTCCAGGGTGCTGAGCACGGCCTTGCTGAGGTCGGGGCTGCCGTCGGCGTTTTTGCGGGCTAGCGGCGCGCGCGTCAGGTGCACGATGTAGTTGTAGCCGTCCACGGTGTAGCCGGCGTAGAGAATGGAGCTGGGGTTCACGTTGTAGCGCAGCGTAATGCGGGCCGGCGCCAAAGCCTCTACGCCCCAGCGGTTGTTGAAGGTGCGGTTGTACACCACGGCTGGGTAGATGCTGAGACGCCCAAACGTGTAGCCGTACTGAAAGCCCACGCCCCACGAGAAATTCGGGCTGCGCTTCCAGCCATAAATGGCCTCGGCCGAAAAGCGGGAATAATCAGATTTAGAAAGCTCGCTCGACGTGTAGTCGCCGCTGAGCTCGCCTTTCACGCGGGCCAGGTACCAGTGCACGTCATCCACGGGCCGGATAATGGCAATTTGAGCCGCGGTGCTCTTCAGGCCCTTGTTTTCGATGTTGTCGTAGAGCTCGTAAGAAGTGGGCAGCTGCGCAAACTGAAATTCCTCGCGCTCGTAGCTCAGTCCCACAATCACCTTGAGGTGCGGGTGGTTCCAAGCCGGAATGTAGCCCTTGATAGACAGGCGGGCGTTTTTGGTGGCCTCGGTGCTGAAATCATTCAGCCCCTGCACCTGCGCCGACGACGACACCCCGAAGCGCGGCATTCGCTCGTAGCGCACTATCAGGCCCTTGCTGGGGCCCATGCCCAGCACCGAGGGGTTGGCAAACTGCTGCTTGTCGTGCAGCTGGGCATCGTTGGCGGCCGTGTCCTGGGCAGTGGGCGCGGCGGGCGGGTACACCCGTTCCTGCACCTGCGCGTGGGCCGCGCTGGCCGTACTCAGTAGCGCAGCCGCCAGCGTAGCCCGGCGAAACATCGAATCTGACATAAGGAAGCAAACCGGCCGTTATGGCGCAGTTTGCTCCCTTACGCGAAAAACTCAACTTAGGCCGCCCATTCCGCATTGGTAACATAGGCGTAACACACGCCTACTCGGCAGCCGTCTGGTAGGGGTAGCGCTGCTGGTGCAGGGCTGCCACACGCTTGGCCAGCAGCTCGCGCAGCTCTTCCAGGTTGGTGCGCTGCTGCGCTGACACAAAAACCACCGGGTCGTGCAGCTTGGCCATGTAGGTGGCCTGCAGCTGCTCCAGCGGCGGGCGCGGCGCGGCCGATTCCTCATCTTCCGACTCGTGCACTTCGCCGAACGGGTCCTTTTCGGCCTCGTCGGGCTTGTACTGGTCTATTTTGTTGAACACCAGTAGCACGGGTTTATCGGCCGCGCCGATGTCGGCCAGCGTGTCGTTCACTACCTGAATCTGCTCCTCGAAGCCGGGGTGCGAGATGTCGACCACGTGCAGCAGCAGGTCAGCCTCGCGAATCTCATCGAGCGTGCTCTTGAAGCTCTCAATGAGCTTGGTGGGCAGCTTGCGGATGAACCCCACGGTATCGGACAGCAGGAAGGGGTTGTTGTCGAGCACCACCTTGCGGGTGGTGGCGTCCACGGTGGCGAAAAGCTTGTTTTCGGCGAAAACGTCGGCCTTGCCCAGCACGTTCATCAGGGTGCTTTTGCCCACGTTGGTGTAGCCCACCAGGGCTACGCGCACCAGGCCGCCGCGGCTTTTGCGCTGGGTGTGGCTTTGCTTGTCGAGGTCTTCGAGCTTTTCCTTCAGAAAGGCAATGCGGTCGCGCACGATGCGGCGGTCGGTTTCAATCTCGGTTTCGCCGGGGCCCTTCATGCCCACGCCGCCGCGCTGCTTGTCCAAGTGAGTCCAGAGGCCGGTGAGGCGGGGCAGCAAGTATTGGTATTGCGCCAGCTCCACCTGCGTGCGCGAAGTGGCCGATTTCGCCCGCAGCGCGAAAATGTCCAGAATGAGCAGCGAACGGTCTACAATTTTCACCAGCAGCTCGGCCTCAAGGTTGCGGAGTTGGGAAGGGGAGAGGTCGTCATCGAACACGACCATGCTGCTGCCCTCGTGCTGCACGTAGGCCTTGATTTCGGCCAGCTTGCCCTCGCCCACATAGGTGCGGATGTCGGGCTTTTCGAGGCGCTGCACGAAGCGCTTGGTGGCGGTGGCACCGGCCGTTTCAATCAGAAAGGCCAGCTCGTCGAGGTATTCCTGGGTTTGGGCTTCGGATTGCCGGCGCGGGGGCACGCTCACGAGCACAGCGGTTTCCTGCTCCTTGGCGGTCTCGTAGGTGCCGTTGTCGGCCGATTTGGCGAGGATGCGACCGGCGCGGCCCTTCACGTTATCGGTGGCGCCGATGTGGCGGGTGCTGTTGGTGTGCTTGCGGCCGCCGGATTGGGAAGTTGCCATGTAATGGGTGCTTGGTGGTTGGTGCTTAGTGCTTGGTCGGTGGGTGGTCGGAGCTATTTGTCATCCTGAGCGCAGCGAAGGACCTTCTCGCCCGAGAACGGCTTGAAGTTATCAAACGAAGCAAACGTGAAAAGGTCCTTCGCTGCGCTCAGGATGACAGATTTTTTCAAAATCCAAACGCTATTTCAGCGTGAGCGAATACGCCACCACCTGCTGCACCTGCTCGGGCGTGAGCACCTTGCCGAAGGCCGGCATCTTGCCCATGCCGTTGGTGACGAGGTAGGTGCGGCCGAAGGCGTTGAGGTTGCTTTTGGTGAGGTCGTGGGCGCCGTTGAGGCCCTTTTTGCCGTTGGCGCCGTGGCAGCGCACGCAGTTTTTCTGAAAAATGGCCTGGCCCGGCAGCACGGGCGGGCCAGCCACAGCCAGTTGGGGAAGCAGCAACAACAGCGCCGAAAATCGAGTGTTCATACCTGGGCTAACACAAAATCAGGCCACAAAGTACCGGCAGAAATAGGGAATGAGGGCAGGAGGGTATGGGGGTAGGAGGTGCTTTTGTTCGCAACATGCCTGCCATCGCGCCGTAGGCCCGACCTTTGCCAACTCATACCCGCCTACTCCCATACCCTCTTACCCTAACAAAAAGTGCGCGTCGCCATCGTCATCAACACCAGCTGGAATATCTGGAATTTTCGCGCCAGCCTCGTGCGCGCCCTGCAGGCCGCCGGCCACGAAGTGCTGGCCATTGCCCCGCCCGACGACTATTCTGCGCGCCTCGAATCCGAGCTGGGTTGCCGCTACGTGCCCATCCTGATGGAAAACAAGGGCACCAACCCGGTGAAGGACGCTGCCCTCACGCGCCGCTTCTACCAGATTTACAAGCGGGAGCGGCCCGACGTGGTGCTGCACTACACCATCAAGCCCAACATCTACGGCAGCATTGCCGCCAAGCTGGCGGGCATTCCCAGCATCAACAACGTGAGCGGGCTGGGCACGGTGTTCATCGTGAAGAACTTCGTGAGCAAAGTGGCCCTGGGCCTCTACCGCTTCGCCTTCCGCTTCCCGGCCAAAATATTCTTTCAGAACGGCGATGACCGGCAGCTGTTCCTCGAAAACGGCCTGGTGCGCCGCGAAATCACCGACCTGCTGCCCGGCTCCGGCGTCGACACCCAGCGGTTTCGGCCGGCAGCGGAGTTTGTGCGCCAAACGCCGTTTGTGTTCCTGATGGTGGCCCGCGTGCTGTATGAGAAAGGCGTGGTGGAGTACTTCGAGGCGGCCAAAATCATTCGGCAGGCCGTGCCCGGCACCCGCGTGCAGCTGCTGGGCGGGCTCGACGAGGCCGGCGGCGTGGGCGTGCCCCGCGCCACGTTTGAGGAGTGGCTGAAGAGCGGCGACATCGAATACCTGGGCCGCTCCGATGATGTGGCCGCCCACATCCATCAGGCCGACTGCGTGGTGCTGCCCAGCTACCGCGAAGGCACCCCCAAAACCCTGCTCGAAGCAGCTGCCTGCGGCAAGCCCATCGTGACCACCGACGTGCCCGGCTGCCGCGAAACCGTGGTGGACGGCCGCAACGGCTACCTCTGCCAGGTGCGCTCGGGCGAAGACCTGGCCGCCAAGATGCTGCAAGTGCTGCGCCTGAGCGACGCCGACCTGCGCGGCATGGGCCAAAATAGTCGCTACCTTGCCGAAACCAAATTCGACGAGAAACTGGTGCTCGACAAATACGTCTCGGCCGTGGCGGCGGTGAAAAAATGACCCTGCGGGCGGCCCGGGCACATCCTACCTTTGCGCCAATGCAAGCCAAAACCCACGCCCTGTCCGGGCTCATCGAATTTATTCCCCGCTTGTTCGGCGACTCCCGGGGCGTGTTCTACGAAACCTACAGCGCCCGGCAAATGCAGGAGCTGGGCCTGCCGCCGGACATTGCTTGGGTGCAGGACAACCAGTCGAAATCGCAGCCGGGCGTGGTGCGCGGGCTGCACTTCCAGCGCCCGCCCCACGCGCAGGCCAAGCTGGTGCGCGTGGCCCACGGCCGCGTGCGCGACGTGGTGGTGGACCTGCGCCGCGACTCGCCCACCTACGGCCGGCACTCGCAAGTAGAGCTCAGTGCCGCCGTGGGCAATATTTTGTTTATTCCGGCGGGCTTCGCGCACGGTTTTGTGGCGCTGGAAGAGGACACGCTGTTCCTTTACAAGTGCTCCGACTACTACGACCCTGCCAGCGAAGGCGGCCTGTGCTGGAACGACCCCGCCCTGGCCATCAACTGGGGCGTAGCCGACGCCTTGGTGTCGGCCAAAGACGCCACCCTGCCCACGCTGGCCGAGTTCGAAAGCCCGTTTTAGGGCAGTTAGCAGTGAACAGTTATCAGTGAGCAGTGAACAATACGGGCGGTTCTGCTCACTGAATATTACAGCAGTTCCACAAGGGTTTCCAAGGCCATGCCGCGGCTGCCTTTCACCAGCACCAGTTGCTGGCGCATGGGGTGCTGGCGCAGCCAGTCGGCCGCTTCGGCTTTGGTAGGGAAATAATGAGCCTGAGGGGAAGCAGCATGGGCGTGCTGCATCTGCTCGCCAATGAGCAGCACTTGCTCGATTGGCAGCCCGGTCAGCAGCTGGCCCAGCTTGGCGTGTTCGGCCTGGCTTTCTTCGCCCAGCTCGAACATGTCGCCTAGAATAGCTACGCGGCCTTGGCCGGTGCTGGTCGGGCGCTGCGCGAAACTCCGTAGCGCCGCGGCCATGCTGCTGGGGTTGGCGTTGTAGGCATCGAGCACCAACTCGTTGCCGCGCCCGGTGCGCACCAGCTGGGAGCGGTTGTTTTGCGGGTTGTACTGCGCCAGCGCGGCGGCCACGCGCCCGGGCGCCACGCCAAAGTGCAGGCCCACGGCGGCGGCGGCAGCTAGGTTAGGAAAGTTGTAGTCGCCGGTGAGCTGGGCGGCCACGTCGGTGCCGTCGGCCAGGCGCAGGGCCACGGCGGGCGCGGCCGAGAGCAGCGTGGCGGGATAGGTGTCGGCCGGGCCGGGGTAGCTGAGGCGGGTGGGCACCTGGGCGGCCAAGCCGGGCAGCTTGGCGTCGAGGGTGTTGACGAAGGCCGAGCCGCCGGTGCGGGCCAGGTAATCGAACAATTCGCCCTTGCCCTTGGCCACGCCTTCGGGCCCGCCAAAGCCTTCGAGGTGGGCCCGGCCGATGTTGGTGATGAGGCCGTGGGTGGGCTGCGCGTACTCGCAGTAGCTGGCAATCTCGCGCTGATGGTTGGCCCCCATCTCCACCACGGCAAAGTCGTGCTCCTCGGCCCGTAGGCGCAGCAGCGTGAGGGGCACGCCGATGTGGTTGTTGAGGTTGCCGATGGTTGCCAGCACCTTAAACTTCTGTGCCAGTACGGCCGTCAGCAGCTCCTTGGTGGTGGTTTTGCCGTTGGAGCCCGTGACGGCCAGTACCGGGATGCGGAACTGCTCGCGGTGCTCGCGGGCCAGTGCCTGCAGGGCCAGCAGCGGGTCGGGGGCGTAGGTGTAGCGGGCGGGGTCGGTAGCGGCCAGGTCGGCGTCGTCCACCACGGCGTGGCGGGCGCCTTTTTCCAGTGCCTGCGTGGCGAAGGCCGCGCCGCGGAAGCTCGGGCCGTTGAGGGCGAAGAATAGCGTGCCGGGCTGGGCCTGGCGCGAATCGGTGCTGACGAGGCCGGCGGCGGCCAGGTACTGCGAATAGAGCGGAGTGGGCATGAACGGAAACGAGTGGCCGGGTGTAACTTGCTGCAAAGGTGGGCGTGATTTTTGTACTGCGCCGGGCAGTTCTTCTTTCCACACGCTCGTTGCTTATTGCTTATGCTTCGTTCTTACGCTTTTTTGCTGGCGCTGCTGGCGTTTTCCATCGGGGCGCGGGCCCAGTCGGCCAGTCGTTTCGGGTTTGAGTACCGGGCCGCGGGCAAGGTGGTGCAGGGCACCGACACGCTGGCCAATGCCTGGGCCGGCGGCCTCAATACCCCGCAGTTCAGCACCATCGACCTGAACAACGACGGCCAGCCCGACCTCTACGCCTTCGACCACGAGAGCAGCCGCAGCTACACCTTCCTGAACGTGGCTGCGCCCGGTACCACGGCCGGCCGCCGCTGGCTGTACGCACCGCAGTACGAGTCCATTTTTCCCGACAGCCTGCGCGGCTGGGTGCTGCTGCGCGACTATGACTGCGACGGCCGCGCCGACCTCTTCACCTACGTGAACGGCGGCAACATTGCCGTCCTACGCAATGTGCTGGTCAACGGGCAGGTGCAATTCCAGCTGGCCAGCTCCCAATTGCGGTTTTCGGGCAACTTCACCGGCACGGCCAACCTCACGGTGGGCGGCTACAACCTGCCGGCCATTCAGGACGTGAACGGCGACGGCAAGCTCGACATCATGACCTATGATTTCATTAACGCGGTTTACATCGAGCAGTACCTCAACACCAGCCCCGGCACCTGCGGCAGCGCCCTCACCTTCCGGATGAACACCGACAACTGGGGCAGCCTGCGCGCCTGCGGCGGCTGCGCCGAATACATGTTCAATGGCCAGGCCTGCTTCACGGCCAACAAAACGCTGCACACCGGCGGCCACAGCCTGCTGCTGGTGGACCTGGACGGCGACGGTGACCAGGACCTGCTCGACGGCCGCGACAATTGCCCCGAGCTGGTGCGCCTGCTCAACCAGGGCACCACGGCGGCGCCCGTGCTCACGCAGGCCAGCATCAGCGCCAGCTTTCCGTCGGCGGCGGCGCCGGCCCGGGTGTCGGTGTTTCCAGCCGGCTATTCTTTCGACGCCAACTTCGACGGCCGCCCCGACTTGGTGGTGGCCCCCAACATGCTGAACAATCAGGCCGACCTGGTGAGCATGCGCAACAACATCCAGCTCTTCACCAACACCGCCGCCAGCGGCGCCCCGGCCTTCGCCAAGCAAACCGACGCCTTCTTGCAAAACACGATGATAGACGTGAGCGAAGGCGCCGCGCCGGCCTTCGGCGACATCGACGGCGACGGTCTGACCGACCTGCTGGTGGCCAACCACGCCGACCGCGTGAACAACGTGTACCGCGCCACCATTGCCTACTACCACAACTCCGGCACGCGCGCCCGGCCGGTGTTCCAGCTGGTGAG
The DNA here is from genome assembly GCF_022921075.1 of Hymenobacter sp. 5317J-9. NCBI lineage: Bacteria > Pseudomonadati > Bacteroidota > Cytophagia > Cytophagales > Hymenobacteraceae > Hymenobacter > Hymenobacter sp. 5317J-9. Next base: position 4,989,222 of record NZ_CP095050.1, on the reverse strand, counting down.
CAACGACTATCTGGGCCTGAGCGCCCAGCGCTTGCTGGCCATCAAGCCCTTCCTTGTCGACTTGAACCGCGACGGCGCCCTCGACCTAGTGTACTCGGCTTGGGACCGGGGCACCAACGTGTTTACCTACATCCTGAACACGGCCCGCCCCGGCCAGGCGGCGGCCTACGACCCCGGCACGGCCGTCATATTCAAGCCGCAGGGCCCCGCCACCACCACGCCGCCGCCCAACCCCGCGCCCACGCTGGGCGTGCTGCCCTACACCATGGGCGACATCCCATGCTTCACCGATGTGGACAACGACGGCTTCGTCGACCTGCTCATCGGCACCAACGAGGTGCGCGAGCCGGGCATGTCGCTGCGCTACTTCCGCAACCGCGGGCGCGGGCCTTTGGACAGTGCTTTCGTGCTGGTGAACAATGACTTTGGCCGCATTCGTACCGCCGCCGGCGCGCGGCCCGACAACCTGGCGCCCAGCGTGGCCGACTTCGACGGCGACGGCCTCCCCGACCTGCTCACGGCTGATGCCACAGGCTACCTGCGGCTGTTCAGCAACTACCGCGCGCAGGTCGGTATCTTCCTGGAGCGCACCGATGTGCTGTATAACTCCCTTACCAACAGCTACGAGCCCACCCGCCTCGGCCTCGACCCGTATTCGCACTACGGCTTAGCTGCCGCCGATGTGAACGGCGACGGCGCCCCCGAGCTGCTGGTGGGCACCCAGGCCGGCGGCCTGCTGAGCTTCGGCACCCGCAACCGCGTGCTCACGGCCACCCGCGCCGAAGCCGCCGCCGCGTTGGCCCTGAACGTGTACCCCAACCCCGCCACGGCCACCGCCACCGTCGAAACCGCCACGCCCACCCGCCTCACCCTGCTTGACCTCACCGGCCGCGTGGTGCGCACCGTTGATGCTGCCCAGCGCCGCCACGCCCTCAACCTGAGCGGCCTGGCCGCCGGCGTGTACCTGGTGCGCGCCGTGGGCACCGATGGCGCTACCGCCGTGCAGCGCCTAGCCGTGCAGTAGGGCAGGTTGTTCGGGCCCCGCTTGATGCGCGGAATGCTAGCAATGACAATGTGGCCCGCCCTATGCCCGCAACTCAAACGCATCACCGTCATTCAGCGCGGTGAACTTGGTGCGGAAGTCGTCCAGCTCAGCCTTTTTCAGGGTGTGCGTGAAGGAGCCGGCCTGGTCGTGGGCCTCCACCAGGTAGCCGCCTTTAGCGTCGAGGAGGGCCGAGTCGCCGCTGTAGGCGTGGCCCAGGCCGTCGTGGCCAATGCGGTTGACGCCCAGGGCGCAGGCCACGTTTTCGATGGCGCGGGCGCGCAGCAGGGTGCGCCAGGCGGTGCGGCGCACGGCAGGCCAGTTGGCCACGTACAGCAGTAGGTCGTAAGGCTCATGGGGCTGGTTGCGGCTCCACACGGGGAAGCGCAGGTCGTAGCACACCAGCGGGCAGATGCGCCAGCCGCGCCATTCTTCCACCAGCCGCTCGCGGCCGGGCGTGTAGGTGTGCTGCTCGCCGGCCAGCGTGAAAAGGTGGCGCTTGTTGTAGTAGCTCAGGCGGCCGTCGGGGCGCACCCAGAGCAAGCGGTTGTAGTAAGCGCCGTCTTCCTCGATGATGACGCTGCCCGTGAGCACGGCGTCGAGCCGGGCGGCGTGGGCGCGCAGCCACGCCACGGTGGGCCCGTCCATGGGTTCGGCCAACGTGGCAGCTTCCATGCTGAAGCCGGTGGTGAACATCTCGGGCAGCACCACGAGGTCGGTGGGGCCGTCGAGGCGAGCCAGGGCCAGGTCGAGGCTGGCGCGGTTGGCGGCGGCGTCCTGCCAGTGCAGCTCGGTTTGGAGGAAGGAGACGGTGAGGTCGGACATGGGCATGAGGGCGAAAGCGTTTCTTTAGGAGAACGTCATGCAGAGCGCAGCGAAGCATCTCGCGGGCTACCACTCATTCTTTTGATGGAATGACTTCCGCACGCGAGATGCTTCGCTGCGCTCTGCATGACGTTCCGTTTACTACCGCAGCCGGGCGGCCGCGGCTTCCAGCGTAGTGGCTTCTTTCGCAAAGCAAAACCGAATCAGCCCCTCGTCAAAACCGTTGTGGTAAAACGCCGACACGGGTATCACGGCCACGCCTTTTTCGCGGGCTAGGTACTGAGCGAAGGCCAGGTCGGAGGCCGGCGACAGGGCGTCGTAGCGAGCCAGCTGGAAGTAGCCGCCGGGCACGGGCAGCAGCTCCCAGCCGCCCTCGGCGAGCAGGGCCCGGAACTGGTCGCGCTTCTGCTGGTAAAAGGCGCCCAGGCCGCGGGCGTGGGCGTCGGTGGGGTCGTTTTCGAGGGCGTCGGCCAGGGCGTGCTGGGTGGGCGTGTTCACGGCAAAGGTGAGGAACTGGTGCACGCGGCGTACCTCGGTGGTGAGGGCCGGCGGGGCAATGCAGTAGCCCACCTTCCAGCCGGTGGCGTGGTAGGTTTTGCCGAAGGACGAGAGCACGAAGCTGCGCTCGCGCAGCTCCGGGTGCTGGCGCGCGCTGCGGTGTGGCGTGCCGTCAAACACCAGGTGCTCGTACACCTCGTCGCTGAGCACGAGGGCGTTGGTGCCGGCCAGCAGCTTGGCCAGCGCATCCCAATCCTCGGCCGAAAACACGGCGCCGCTGGGGTTATGGGGTGTGTTCACGAGCACCAGCCGGGTGCGGGCCGATACCACGCGGCGCACGGCGTCCCAGTCGGGCCGGAAGTGGGGGGCGGGCAGGCGCACGTAGCGCGGCACCCCGCCCTGCAGCCGGATGGCCGGGCCGTACAGGTCGTAGGCCGGCTCGAACACCAGCACCTCATCACCGGGCCGCACCACGGCGGCCAGCACCGCGTACAGCGCCTCGGTGGCCCCGGCCGTGAGGGTGATTTCGGTGGCCGGGTCGGGCGCGGGGGCGTCGGGCTGCAGGCGGGCCACCTGGGCGGCTATGGCTTCGCGCAGCCGCGGCAGGCCGGGCATGGGCGCGTACTGGTGGTGGCCCGGCGTGCGGGCGTGGCGGGCCAGCGCTTCCAGCAGTTCCTGCGGCGGGTCGTAGTCGGGAAAGCCCTGCGCCAGGTTGATGGCGCCGGTTTCCTGGGCCAGCAAGGTCATTTGGGTGAAGATGCTGACGCCCACATCGGGAAGCTTGGAGGGCAGCGCGACGGCGGGCAGGGGCGGGGGAGTGCTCATGGGAACGAGGGCGGAAGTAGGATAGCGGCAAATAACGCGGTTGCGGTCATTTTTTGCCCTCACAGCCATATTCTTTCGCCGCAATAGCTCCGTTTCGCAAACAAGGCTTTTAAAGCCTGGCCACACTTATTGCTTCAGGGGCACAGGACGCTGGATTGATTTTTGTTCGCCATCTCGGGACAGCTTCCCACGTCTTACACACATGGAACATTCCGCTACCCATTAAACGAATTAATCATGAAAACGGCATGGATGTACGGCCTGTGGCTGTTGGTAGTAGCTGGCCCTTTGAAACTCTACGGACAGGGAACGGGCAACTGGGAACGTACGGACTTGTTTGGCAACGTTAACTCGTTAAACGTCAGTAGTCAGTATTTTAATTTTTTGATTCGCGATAAGGCGATTGTTGTTTCGGGCGGTAGCTCAGGCGGAGGGTACTGGGCGAAATACACCGAGCGCGGGCAGCTGTTGTGGCAAAAAAGAACCCGTGGTCCGTCGTTGGCTGCAGCGGGCCCGGCTTGGCGCGACGGCATCTTTGCCTACGGCGGAACAGCCGCCCGCAACCGCATCGGGGTCACTGGCGAATATTATTGGCTCAACGGGAGTGGGGACACGCTTCGAGTGCGGGCACGTCCGACAATTGTTACGGACCATGCCGGCCAGCATGCGGCCACGCGCGACGGGCGCTACTACATCGCCGGCTTGGGCGACAACAGCGGCACGGGGCAAACGCCGGTGTCGAACCACTTCTCGCTGGTGTGCCTCGACACGGCGGGCGTGCTGCGCTGGCAGCGCAACTACCTCAACCCCGTCATCCGCCTCGGGGCGCAGTTTCCCGCCGCCGTGGCCTACGCCTATTTGCGGCGCATCGTGGAAGCCCCGCGCCGGGGCTGGCTGCTGCTGGGCGACGCCCAGCGCGACTCGGTCAATTACCAACTCTACGCCCTCGAGGTCGACTCGGGCGGCCAGCCCCGGCGGGCGCGGTGGATAGAGCCCTTCGGCCGCGCCGCCTTCGTGCAGATGTTCGCCTCGGCCGGGGCCCTGCGCCTGCGCAACGGCAGCGGCTACGTGGTGTCGGGGCAGGCGCAGCTGGATTCGCTGGGCGGGCGGGCGCGCACCCACGGCTTCGTGGCCCGGCTCGACACGGCCCTGCGCGTGGTGTGGCGCACGCTCATTGAAGCGCCCCTGCCGGCGGGCAGCGCCACCGCGCTGCAATTCACGGGCGGGGTGCAGGAGGCGGCCGACGGCAGCCTGCGCGTGCTCACTTTTCCCGTCACGCCGCGCCCGGCGCCCAACGAGTTCGAGGTGCTGCACCTGAGCGCGCAGGGCCGGCTGACCCGGCGCGACACCTACTGCTCGCAGGCGCTGACCGCGGCCCTGCCCCAGAGCTGGCAGCTGCTGCCCGGCGACAGCACCATCGTGGTCAGCGGCCAGGGCCGGCAGCGCAGCCCGACCGGCCAGCTGCTGGCCCAGCCGGCGTGGCTGGCCTCCTTCGAGCGGCCCTGCCGCAGCCAGTTCGTGCCCGTGGTGTCGGCTGTTCGCCCAGGCGCGGTCCCGGCCGGGGCCGTGGTGCTCTACCCGCAGCCGGCCGCGCCGGGGGGCACGGTGCGGCTGGCGCTGGCCCGGCCGCTGGGCGGGGCCGCGCGGGTGCAGCTGCTCGACGCGCTGGGCCGCGCCGTGGCGGCGGTGGCCGCCGAACCCGTGGGGGGCGAACTGGCCGTGGCCCTGCCGGCCGGGCTGGCGCCCGGCCTCTACGCCGTGCGCGTGCTGGCCGCCGGCCGCCCCGTGGCCACGGCCCGCCTGCTGGTGCAGGCCCCGTAATTTAGGCGGGGGCTTGGCTAAAACCGAACGGCCCTGTTCATCGGGCGTTCGCGCGGGCGCCTCACCCCCGGCCCCTCTCCCCAAGGAGAGGGGAGCCTATCGAAAACATGAGCAAAGGCCCGGCTTAGCAATGAGTCGGGCCTTTTCGGTTGTAGGCAATCAAGACAAGCTCATTCCACCGTAGCTCCCCTCTCCCTGGGGAGAGGGGCAGGGGGTGAGGCGCCCGCACGGGCGAAGCGAGAACGGCCCACCCGACGTCCCTACAAGTGCATGGTAAACGTAGTGCCCTCGTCCACCACGCTGCTCACTTCCAAGCGCCCGCCGTGGATTTGCACGATGCGGTTTACCAGGTACAGCCCCATGCCGGTGCCCTCCACGTGGGTGTGGAAACGCCGGAAGAGCTGGAACAGCTGCGCGCCGTAGCGCTCCATGTCGATGCCCAGGCCGTTGTCCTGCACCGTGAGGATGGGGCGGCCGCTCACCGCGTCGGGGGTGCAGCTGAGGCGGATGACGGGCGGGCGCCCGGGCGCGGCGTACTTCAGCGAGTTGCTGATGAGGTTGAAGAGCAAGCTTTGCAGGTTGGGCCGCACGAAGGTGATGGTGGGGCAGGTGTCGAAATCGAGCTCAAAGCGCGCGCCCGACTGCGTCACCTGGTCCTGCAGGCTGTTCACCACTTCGGCCACCAACGGGGCCAGGGCCACGGCTTCGGCGGGCACTTCCTGCTGCTGGCGCTGCCCGCGCACAATGGCGCTGAGGTCGTCGATGGTGCTGAAAATCTGCGCCAGGGCCCGCTCAAAATACGAGATGAGCTTGATGGCGTCGGGGTCGCGGAAGTAGGCCGTGCGCGTGAGCTCCTCAAAGATGCCCGCCATGTTGTTGATGGGCTGCTTGAGGTCGTGCGAGGCCGTGTACACGAAGTTGTCGAGGTCCTCGTTGGTGCGCAGCAGGCGGGCGTTTTGCTCCTCCAGCTGCTGCTGCACCTGCTTGAACTCGTGCACATCGGTGTTGGCGCCCACCCACAGGGCAATGGTGCCCGACTTGTCGCGAATGGCCTCGGCGCGGGCCAGAAACCAGCGGTAGTCACCCTGCTGGTCGCGCCAGCGGTGCTCCGCCTCAAACGACTCGCCGGTGCGCAGGCTGTGCTGCCAGCGGCGCAGCGTGCCGGGCAGGTCGTCGGGGTGAATGAACCGCTCCCAGCCCCAGTCCTGCAGCTCGGCAAAGGTGCCGCCCGTGAAGTCGTACCAGCGCTGGTTGTAGTAGCTCACGGCGCCGTCGGGGCGCGAGGTCCAGGCCATCTGGGGCAGGGTTTCGAGCAACTGCTGGAAACGCGACTGGCTGGCCAGCACCTGCTCCTGCAGCTGGCGCTGCTGGTGCACGTCGGTGTTGGTGCCGTACCACTTCAGCACCTGGCCGCCGGGCGCACGGCGGGCCTGGGCCTGCCCGAGAAACCAGCGGTACTGCCCGTCGTAGCGGCGCAGGCGGAACTCGGCCTCGTAGTAGCGCTGCGAGGCGATGGCCTGGTCCCAGCGCGCCTGCATGGGGGCGCGGTCGTCGGGGTGCACAAACTCCAGCCAGTGCGCGGCCCCGTTTTTCTCCATCGACACGCCCACGTAGGCCGCGGTGCGGTGGTTGTAGAAATCCACGGTGCCGTCGGGGCGGGCCGTCCACACCTGCTGCGGAATGCTTTCGGCCTGAATGCGCAATTCCTCTTCGCTCTCGATGAGGCGGTCTTGCAGCGCGCGCAGCTCGGTCACGTCGGTGTTGGTGCCAAACCAGCGCACCACCGCGCCGGTAGCCGCGTCGCGGATGGGCCGCGCCCGACTCAAAAACCAGCGAAACTCGCCGTCGTGCCGCCGCAGCGGGAAGGTATCTTCCCAAGGCTCGCCGGCCGCTATGCTGGCCTGGTAGCGCTGCGCAATGCCCTCCACCAGGGCCGGGTCGTGCACCAGCTTCCACCCCCAGCCCTGCATGGACTCGAAATCGGTGCCCGTGTACTCGTACCACTGCCGGTTGTACCAGTCGATGTAGCCGGTGGGGTCGGCCATCCAGGCCAACTGGGCAATGTTGTCGGCCAGGGCCGCAAACTCGAGGCGGCTGCGGGTCAGCTCCTCGGTGCGGTGTTGCAGCTCATGAATTTCCACGGTGGCCGCGCTGAAGCCGGCCGGCTGGCCGGCGTCGTCGGTGTAGGGCTGGGCTTTGGTTTGAAACCAGCGCAGCACGCCGTCGCGGCGTCGCACCCGGAACGTGGCCTGCCAGGCCTCGCCCCGGGCCATGGCGGCCTGGGCCACGGCGGCCACGGCGGCGCGGTCGTCGTCGTGTAGCACCTGCCAGGCGTCATCGGGCGGGCCGGCGGGGTCCAGGCCGGTGTACTCGTAGAAGTAGGGGTTGGTGTAGGTGATGGACCCCGCGGCGTCGAAGTTGAAAATGAACACCGGCACCGAGGCCGTGATGGCGCGCACCTGCTCGTCGCGCCGGCTCATTTCGGCGGCCAGGCGCTCGGCCTGCTGGCGGGCGCGCACGCGCACCGTCACGTTTTTCGAGAAGTTAAGCACGCTGTTTACCGCCCCCTGCTCATCGCGCAAGGCAATGTAGGTGAGGTCGATGTACACCTCGGGGTGGGAGCCGTCCGGGTTGTGCAGGCGTAGCGGCAGCTCGGGGCGAATGAGGGTTTCGCCGGTCTTGTACACGTGGTCGAGCATGGCTTCGAGGCCCTGCGCAGCCAGCTCGGGCAGCAGCTGGGCCACGGGCTCGCCCAGGCGGGCGCGGTGGCCCACCAGGTCGGCGTAGCTGGGGTTGAAGAACGAGTAGCGGTGCTCGGGGCCTTCCAGGGTGGCCACGTAGGCGGGCAGCTGCTCCAGGATGCGGCTCAGCTGCTGGTCCTTGAGCTCGAGGCGGTGCTGGGTCTCGTGCAGGTCGTGGATGTCGAGGTCGGAGCCGAACCACTGGCGCGAGCGGCCGGCGGCCCGGGCGTCTTCCACGGGCTCGGGCACACCCTGGCTCACAAACCAGCGGTAGTGGCCGTCGTGCCGGCGCAGGCGCAGCTCGTAGCGCCAGGGCGTGCCCGCGGCCAGGGCGGCGGCGTAGGCGGTCTGCACGCGGGGGCGGTCGTCGGGGTGCAGGCAGGCGTGCCAGGCGCTGGCCAGGTCGTCATCGGCGGTGGTGCCGGTGTAGGCATACCACTGCGGGCTGAGGTAGAGCACCTGCCCCTCCTGGTCGCTGATGAAGGTGATGAAGGGCAGGCTTTCGGTCACGCGGCGCAGGCGCTGGTCGGCGGCGTGGGCTTCGGCCTGCAGGGCTTCGCTGCGCTGGCGGGCCAGCACCTTCTCGGTCACGTCGATGCCGTAGGCCAGCACGCCGCTGCCGGTTTCGCCGCGCAGGGGCAGGTAGCCGTAATCGTGGTAGCGCTCCTCGAGCTGGCCCGTGGCGGGGTTCAGCAGCTCGGTGCGCTCTTCGGTGCCAAAGTGCGGCTGGCCGCTTTCGCGCACCCGGTTCAGCAGGTCCAGGTAGCCCTGAGTAGCCAGCTCGGGCAGGCTTTCGGCCACGCCGCGGCCCACGGTGGCGCGCGCGCCCATGGTTTCGCGGGCTCGGGCCGAGAGAAAGCTGAACGCCAGCTCGGGCCCTTCCATGGTGCTGATGGTGAGCGGCAGCTGGTCCAGAATGCGCTGCATGAGGCGCTGCTGGCCCTCCAACTGCAGCTGGGCGCGGTGGCGGGCGTCCACGTCGGTGCAGGCCCCAAACCAGCGGCGCACCTGGCCGGCTTCGTCGTGCTGCGCCATCACGTGCGACAAAAACCAGCGGTAGGCGCCGTTGGTCCCGCGCATACGAAACTCCATTTCGAAGGGCTGGCCCGAGCCCAGGGCTTCGTTCCAGCGGGCGTACATGCCGGGCAGGTCGTCGGGGTGCATGATTTCGCTCCACAGCTTGGCGCGGGCGGGTGCGTCAAGGAGCGCGGTGTCGTACCCCACGTAGTCGATGAAGCGCTGGTTGTGAAATTCCGGCTCGCCGGTGGGCGAGGTGGCCCACACCAGCTGCGGCAGGTTTTCGGCCAGAAAGCGGAACTGCTCGTGTTCCTGCTCGGCGGCGCGCTGGCTGCGCAGGCGGTCGGTCACGTTCAGCAGGCGCACCAGCAGGTAGCGCGGGTTGCCCAGCGGCACGGGCTGCAGGGTGGCTTCCCAATAGTCGCCGGGCACGTGCGCCGAGGCGGTGGCCAGCGCCGGCACCAGCACCTGCGGAGTGCCGGCCCGCACCACCGGCAGGGCGGCCGCCCAGGCGGCTTCACCGGCCAGCACGGCACCGGTGGCTTGGGCCGCCGCGCACAGCGTGGGCAGGGGCTGTCCCACCAAGGCTCCTTCTTCGGCGCCCAGCAGGGTGGTCATGGCCGCGTTCAGGCCCAGCACGGTGCCGTCGGGGGCCAGCACCGCGTGGGGCGCGGGCAGCATCTCAAACAGCAGCTCAAAATCGAGGGCAGGCCGAACGGCAGGGGCGGGCATAGCGGGCAAACACGGCAGCAAGCAGCCCATCATGCGCCGCTTCTGTTTCCAAAGATAGGTGAGCGCGGGCGTAGGGCGGGCGGGCGCAAAAAGGCCCCGCCCAAAGGGCCGGGGCCGGTAGCAGCGAGTAACGCCGAAACCCTACAGCGGGTTTTTCAGGTCTTGCGGAAAAGCTTTCTGCACGTGCTCCACCTTGGCCGCCGACACGTGCTCGATGTAGGGGTTCTCGGGGTGCAGGCGATAGTAGCCCTGGTGATAGGCCTCGGCGGGCCAGAACTTCTGGAAGGGCACCACTTCGGTCACGATTTTGCTGCCGTACTGCTTCGAGGCGTTGACGCGGGCAATGGTGGCTTCGAGGGTTTTCTTCTCCTCGGGCGTGCGGTAGAAAGCGGCCGAGCGGTACTCCGGCCCGGCGTCGGGGCCCTGGCGATTGAGCTGGGTGGGGTCGTGCGAGGCGGTGAAGAAAATGTCGGCCAGTTTCTGGTAGCTCACCACCTTGGGGTCGTAGTAAATCTGCACGGTTTCGGTGTGGCCGGTGGTTTTGTCGGCCACTTCCTCGTAGGTGGGGTTGGCCTTGGTGCCGCCGGCGTAGCCGCTCACCACCTGCTTCACGCCTTTTATCTCTTCAAAAGCCTCTTCCTGGGCCCAAAAACAGCCGCCAGCAAAGGTGGCCACGGCCAGGCCCGTGAGGTTGGCGGGCGCATAGCCGGCCGTAGAGCGCGGCGGGCGTTGGCCCTGGGCTTCGGCGGCGGGCTGCGAGCCGCAGGCAAACAGGAACGAAAGCAAGCTCAGACTAATCAGGGATTTCACGCGGTTTTTCATGGAATGACGGATGACGGAAGGGACAGCGGAGGCGGCGCTGCTGGTCGGACAGACGCTCGCCTGCTCCAAACCTTACAGCCGCCCGCCCCCGAAAAAAAGCATACGAAATCGGGCGCGGCCCGGCTTGCCCATAAGCTAAACCGGGCCGGAAAAGTTTGGCCTGAAAAGCAGCCGTTTCTCCCCGGGCCGGTCGGGGCGGGCCGGGCGCCCGGTAAGTATTTGTTCGGGCCGGCAACTGCCCTGTGGCGTGCATGAGCGACTTCGGGCATACTAATTTGCCCGTGGTCTGTATCTCTGCCTACGTAGTTACCGTAGCAGGGCCCACTGTCCTTTCCTTTCCGCTATGTCTTTGCAAACGTTACTCGAAGAATCCCATATCACCATTTCCTACGACCATTTGCATGAGTGGCTGCTGGCCGACTGGCACGGCGACCAGGACCTGGCCAGCGTGCAGCGCGGCGCCCTCGACATGCTGCGCCTGCTGCGCCAGCAGCGCTGCCGTAAGGTGCTGAACGACAACACCCGCGTGACCAGCATGTGGAGCGAGGCCGCCGAGTGGGGCGGCAAGGTGTGGTTTCCGGCCATGACCGAAGCCGGCCTGCAATACTTTGCCTGGGTGTATTCGCCCAACCTCTACAGTCGCCTCTCCACCGACCTCACCCTGCAGTTCACCGAAGGCAACCCGGTCGTTGCCACCTTCGACGACCTCGAAACGGCCAAAGCCTGGCTGCGGCAGATGTAGCGCCCGGCCGCGAGCTGGAAACCAGAACCTATTTGCCGTATTTTTGTCTGAAAGCCCGGGCGCAGTGGCATTCCAGCACGCCTGTATTTCAGTTCTTTTCGTATGGCCCCAGCACCTACCGCCTTCACCGTGGCCACGGCCACCGAGCCGCACCGCGTGCGCACCCGCCAAATCATCAAGGCCCACCCCGAGGTGAAGCAGCTGATGACGCGCAACCCCACCACCTTCCTCATCGGGCTGGGCTGCGTGCTGGCCCAGGTGGCGCTGGCCTGGTTTCTGCGCGACAAGGCCTGGTACTGGACCATTCCGGTGGCTTACCTAGTGGGCGCGTTTTTCTCGCACACGCTGTTTGTGGTCATTCACGAAGCGGCGCACAACCTAGTGTTCAGGAGGCTGTGGAAGAACGTGGCCACCGGCATTCTGGCCAATTTTCCGTCGGTATTTCCCACGGCCATCAGCTTCAAGAATTTCCACATCAAGCACCACGTGTTTCAGGGCGTGCACGAGCTGGATGCCGACCTGCCCGACTGGTACGAGGCCAAGCTGATTCACAACTACAGCATCGGCAAGGCCATCTGGCTGTTTTTCTTTCCGTTGTTTCAGGTCATTCGCACGGCGCGCTGCCGCGAGGTGGCTACCATCGACAAGTACGTGGCGGCCAACATCGTGGCCCAGGTGGCCTTCGATGCGGCCGTTGTGTACTTCTTCGGCTGGACGGCGCTGCTCTACCTGTTCCTCAGCTTCTGGTTTTCCGTCGGCCTGCACCCGCTGGGCGCCCGCTGGATTCAGGAGCACTACCTCACCCTCAGCCCCGAGCAGGAAACCTACTCCTACTACGGCCGCCTCAACGGCATCAACCTCAACGTGGGCTTTCACAACGAGCACCACGACATGCCCAGCATTCCGTGGAATAACCTGCCCAAAATCAAGGCCCTGGCCCCGAGTTCTACGAGCCGCTGCTGGCCCATACCAGCTACACCAAACTGTTTTTCCGCTTCCTGTTCGACCAGGAAATCAGCCTCTACTCGCGCATCACGCGCAAGGAGCGCGGCACCGCCACCCTCAAAGACCAGAGCGTGCCGGACAAGGAATTGCTGTCGGCGTAGCAATGACTGTTTGCGCCTACGGGTTGGGCACCACGCAGGGTACGCCCGAAATGCTCCCCAGCACAAGGTGCGGGACGGACAGCGGGATTTGGTCGGTGGTGCAGGCGCGTAGCGTGGCCTTGCGGGTGGGGTCGGTGTTGTAGGTGAAGTAAATGCGCTGGCCGCGTCGGTTTAGGCTGTTAAAATCGGCGGTGTTGGTGGCGGCAATGACGTTGGTATTGCCCAAGCTGTCAGGCCAGGCAACGCGCTGGCCGATGGGAAACTGCGCATCGACCTGAATGAGCACGCCGTCCCAGCACCGGTCGGCCAACACCACGCCCGAGAAGCAGACACTAGACGGCGCGGGAAAACAGACGGTGGGGCCCGACGAAGGAGCAGCGGTATCGGTCTTGTCACAGCCCGACAGGCCACCAGCGGCCAGGGCCAGTAGGGGCAATCCCAGGAAAGAGGAGAAACGAGGCATAAAAAGAAGATGAGCAGCGCCGGAATTTCCAGCCATACTTTTCTGACCGGCCGGTGATGCATTGCGTTGCATGGAGGCAAAAAAAGGGCCGCCCTGTGCGGGGCGGCCCTTTTTTTGAGGCTGTTTTCGCTTCTGCAAACGCTGGCTTAGGCCTGCTTGGCAAACTGCACGTTGGCAATCAGCTTCACGTCGTCGCCCAGCACGATGGAGCCGGCTTCTGTCACGGCGCCCCAGGTGAGGCCAAAGTCTTTGCGGTTGATTTTGCCGCTCACCTCGAAGCCGGCCTTGTGGTTGCCGTAGAAATCGACGGCCGAGCCGCCGTATTCGGCTTCCAGGGTCACGGGCTTGGTCACGTCTTTCATGGTGAGGTTGCCGGTCACTTTGTAGGCGTCGCCGTCTTTCACAAACGAAGTCGACACGAACTTGATGGTGGGGTACTTGGCGGTGTCGAAAAACTCCTCGCTCTTGAGGTGGCCGTCGCGCTGCTCCTGGTTGGTATCGATGCTGTCGACGTCGAGCGAAAACTCCAGCTGGGCGTTTTCAAAGTTGTCGTCGCTGGGGCTCTGCATGGTGCCCTGGAACGACTTGAACGAGCCCGTGACGGTGGAAATCACGAGGTGCTTGATTTTGAACTGCACTTCGGAGTGCGTGGGGTCGAGGGCCCATTTGGTAGCGGCGGCGGTGGCGGTTTCAGACATGGCGTTTGGAGTTGATAAGGTTAAAAGACGATGCAAATGTAATCAATGTTGCTACATTTGATGTCGATACATCAATTATTTTTTTAAAGTTCACGGCGCACTAAAATTGCTGCGCCGGCGAGGGCGCAAGCGCTGGGGTACCGTTCTTTAAGCCACATTTTCCGTTGGCTCATTTTCTTATGCGTCGTTTGATGTTGCAGGGGCTGCTGAGTGGCCTGGCCGCCTGCCCGGCCCTGGCCCAAAGCCTGCCCGTTCTCTCGCAAAACCCGCCCGATTTGCATTGGCAGGAAGTGCGCACGCCGCACTTCCGGGTGCTGTACCCGGCCGGGCTCGACTCGGCGGCGCAACGCACCGCCGCCCGCCTCGAGCGCCTGCACGGCCCCAACGGCGCCACGCTCGGCGTGAGCCCGCGGCCCATCTCGGTGGTGATGCAGGCCCAGACCACGGTCAGCAACGGCTTTGTGACGTTTCTGCCGCGGCACGCCGAGTTTTTCATCACCCCGCAGCAGGCCCTGGATTTGGGCACCGTCGACTGGCTCGACGGGCTGGTGGTGCACGAGTTCCGGCACGTGGGGCAGTTTGAGAAAGCCCGCCAGGGCGTGGGCCGCGTGCTGGGCCCGCTGCTGGGCGACGGCGCCCTGGGCGTGGCCGCCGTGGGCGTGCCGCAGTGGTTTTTTGAGGGCGACGCCGTGGGCACCGAAACCGCCCTCACGCGCAGCGGGCGCGGGCGCATCCCCAGCTTCGGGGTGGGCCTGCGGGCCAACCTGCTGGCCGGCCACCGCTATTCCTACCAGAAAGCGGTGAATGGCTCGCTGCGCGACAACGTGCCCAGCTGGTACGTGCTGGGCTATTTCATGACGTCGTACCTGAAGACGCACTACGGCCCCAACGCCTGGGCGAAGGCACTGGACGAGTACTACAAATTTCCGTTCTACCCGTTCTCGTTTTCCAACGGCATCCGGCGCACCACCGGCCTGCGCGTAGAGCAGCTCTACGGCCGCACCATGACGGAGCTGGACTCCACCTGGCGCGCCCAGCAGGCCGCCCAGCCCGCGCCCACGCCCGCCCAGGAGCTGCGGGTGGAAGCCACTGAGCGGGTTTTTACCCAATACCAATACCCGCAGTACACTTCCGATAGCACCGTGCTGGCCCTGAAAACCGGCCTCGACTACATTCCGCAACTCGTGCTGCTCAGCCGCCGCGGGGCCGAGCGCAAGGTGTTCGTGCCCGGCCAGCTGAACATTCCCGAAATGCTGTCGGTGAACGGCGGCAAGGCCGTGTGGCCCGAGTTTCAGCAGCACGCCCGCTGGGGCCAGCGCATTGCCTCGGAGCTGAAGGTGCTGGATTTGAGCACCGGCCAGCTGATGCGCATCGGCAAAGGCGGGCGCTACTCAGCTGCCGCTCTCTCGCCCGACGGCACGCGGCTGGTGGCCGCCCGCACCGACGCCAGCTACCACCATGCCCTCGTCGTCCTCAACGCCCAAACCGGCGCCGAGCTGCAAACCCTGCCCAACCCCGCCAACGACCTCTACATTCAGCCCCGCTGGCACCCCGACGGCCGCCGCTTGGTGGCCGTGACGCTGAGCGCCGCCGGCAAAACCATCGTCGTCATCGACCCCGCCACCGGCGCCACGCGCCCGCTGCTGCCCGTGGCCAATGTGAACCTGGCCAACCCGCAGCCCTGGCAGGGCTTTGTGCTCTACAATTCGGCCCAAAGCGGCGTCGACAACATCTACGCCGTGCAGGCCCGCACCGGGCGCACCTTCCGCGTCACGGCCCGGCCGCTGGGGGCCTACCACGCCGCCGTGGCGCCCGGCGGCCGCACGCTGGCCTTCCACGACTTCCGCGCCACGGGCGCCCGCGTGGTTGAGATGCCTCTCGACAGCACTGCCTGGGTGCCGGTGCCCGTGGCTAGCACCGACGCCATTGGCCCGTATGCCGACGCCCTCACCGCCCGGGAGCCGGCCGGCCGCGAGGTAGCCCGCCTGCTAGCGCGGCCCGACTCGGCCGGACCGCGCTACAGCGTGAACCGCTATTCGCCGCTACGGCACGCGTTCAACCTGTTCAGCTACGGCGTGGTGCAAAGCCCGACCGGCAACGCCGTGGCCGTGGGCCTGCGCTCGCAGGATTTGCTCAGCACCACGCAGGTGTTTGCCGGCGTGGGCTACGACCAGGTAGAGCGCACCTTCAACGTGACCAGCGCCCTGAGCTACCAGGGCCGCTTCCCGGTGCTGGACGTGGACATGACCTACGGCGGCCGCGACGCCGCCCTCATCAGCCAGGGCGTTACGTACCGCGACCAGTGGCAGTACCTGCGCTTCAGCGCGGGGCTGCGCCTGCCGCTCACCCTCACGCATTCCAAATACCTGCAGGGCCTGACGGTGGGGCCTACCTGCTGCACGAGCAGGTGTACGGCTACGACCTGCCCCTGCGGCGGTTCACCGAAGTCGGCCCCAACCGGCCGCTCAACGCCGTGCAAACCACGCTCAGCTATGTCACACAGCTGAAGCGCAGCGCCCGCAGCGTGGCGCCGAAGTGGGGCGGCTCGCTGCTGGGTACCTACCGCACCACGCCCTTCGGTGGAAGCCTGAATGCGTCGCAGGCCGGCCTGCAGGCCAGCGTCTTTCTGCCGGGGCTTTCGCGCAACCACGCCATCCGCCTGCGGGCCGGCTACCAGTGGCAGGACCAAGCGCAGTACCAGTTTGCGCCGGCCGTGTCGTTTCCGCGCGGCGAGGGTTACACCAGCTTCGACCGCCTGCGCGTGGGCAGCTTCGACTACTACCTGCCGCTGGCCTTCACGCATTGGGAGTTGGGGCGCCTGCTCTACATCCAGCGCCTGCGCGCCACCGTGTTTGGCGACGTGGCCCAGGGCCGCGCCATCCGCGGCATCAACGTGGGGCTCGACTACCAGAACGTCGGGTTCGATGCGCTGGTGCAGTTCAACGTGCTGCGCCTGCGCACGCCCATCGAGGGTGGCGTGCGGGTGGTGTATAGCTCGGTGCAGCGGCAGTGGGTGGTGCAGGCGCTGGCGTTTGATATCCGAATTTGATGGGTAAAGCCAGAATGCGTTAAGAAAGAAGGTCATGCTGAGCGCAGCCGAAGCATCTCTACCGCGTAAGTATTCATTTACTTCAGCGGTAGAGATGCTTCGGCTGCGCTCAGCATGACCTTCTTTCTTTGGGTTACTTTCCTCCTTAGGCCCGCTTACGCCCGCACGCTTTGCGGTTTGAGCGTGGTCAGGTCGCCAATTTTCACCGGCTTGCCGCTGTCAATGCTGTGGCGGGCGGCGATGCCGACCAGGCAGGACATGGCTCCGTCGCGGGTGCCGGCCGACTGGCGGTAGGGGTCGGCGCCGGGCTGGAAGATTTGCTTGCGCAGGCGCACGTCGCCGCCACCGTGGCCTTCCTCGTTGTTGGGGATGCGGATGATTTCGCGCTTGCCGAAGTTGGGCGTGAGCTGGATTTCGTCGAAGGGCTCTTCGTCCCAGGTTTGGCGCTCCTTAATCCAGGCTTCGAGGCGGCCCTTGGTGCCATTGAAGGCAATGCGGTAGCCCTCGTAGGGCGAGTAGGTGGTGAGCGAGTAGCTCACCTGCACTTGGTTGGCGTACTTAATCTGCACGGCCATCTTGTCGAAGATGTCGATGTCTTCCTTCCACACGCAGCCGTCGCGCAGGTAGCCGTCGTACTTCTCGTTGTCGACGTAAATATTGGTCAGGCGCGCGTCCTTGGTCACGTCCCAGTAGAACTGGCACTTGTCTTTGTGCGGGCAGGGGCGGCAGTGGGTGTGGCGGAACGAGTTGTTTTTGCCGTAGAAATTCAGCTGGCCGTTGGCGTACACTTCTTCGGGGTCGGAGTCGAGCCACCAGTTCAGCAGGTCGAAGTGGTGGGTGGCTTTGTGCACCAGCAGCGAGCCGCTGTTCTGGCGCAGGCGGTGCCAGCGGCGGAAGTAGTCGGCGCCGTGGTGCACATCCAGGTACCAGTGGAAATCGGCCGACGTGATGTTGCCAATAACGCCCGAGCGTAACATCTCGAACAGCTTCTGGCGGTGCGGCGAGTAGCGGTAGTTGAAGGTCACCTTCACCTTCTTGCCGGTGCGCTTCTCGGCGTCGATGATTTCCTGGCACTTCTTCTCATCGGTCGTCATCGGCTTTTCGGTCACGATGTCGGCCCCGTACTCCATGCCCTTCACGATGAACTGGTTGTGCGTGGCGTCCACGGTGGTTACGATGAGGACGTCGGGCTTCACCTGCTTCATCATCTTGTCGAAGTCGGTGAAGGTGGGGCAGCTCACGCCCAGCATCTTTTTGCCGGTTTCGACGCGGCCGGGGTTGATGTCGCACAGGCCCACGAATTCCATTTTGTCGCCGTGCTCCTTCAGCACGTCCACGCCCCACATGCCCAGGCCGCGGTGGCCGGTGCCCACCATGGCCACGCGGGTTTTTTTGACGGGGGCCAAAGCCGAGGCCAGAACATTATTGGTAAGCAGCGAGCCGGCCAGGGCACTGCCGGTAAGTTGGGTGAAAGTGCGGCGTTTCATCGGCGGTGGGAATGAGGTTGGGCCGGTGAAGTTGCTGGTCTTTTGGCTGAAAACCACCAGGCAAAGGCGGAGATATTTGCGCAATCGTTCCCGGCGTGGGCACGAAAAAGCCCCCGCCGGTGGGCGGGGGCAAAAACGGGCGGCATCGGCCCGGTCCGACGGCGCAGCCGTCCGACCGGTCGTCGTTGTTATCCCGAACGAACTGGTGTGAACGTGTTTGCTTTGACCGGTCGGACGGCTGCGCCGTCGGACCGGGCCATGCCCTACCCCAGTGCCGTCTCGTGGTGCAGAAAATGGTCGACCGCCGAAAGCGTTTCCTGCGGGGCGCTGAGGTGGGGGCAGTGGCCGCTGGTTTCCACCACTTTCATGCGGCTGTCGGCCAGCTGCTCGTTGATGTAATGGCCCACGGCCAGCGGCGCGATGATGTCGTGCGCCGATTGCACGATGAGCGTGGGAATGGTGAGGAAGCCCAGCTCGGCGCGGGTATCGGAGAAGAAGGTGACGCGGGCAAAGTGCTTGGCGATTTCGGGGTTGGTGCGCACGAAGCTGTTGGTGAGAGACATCACCAGCTCCGGGCTTTCCTTCTGGCCCATCATCACCGGCGCGAAACCGTTGGCCCAGCCGGTGTAGTCGCCTTCCATGGCCGCCAGCAGCTCGTTGATGTCCTTCTGCTCGAAGCCGCCGGCGTAGCCCTTCTCATTAATAAAGCGGGGCGAAGGCGACACCAGCACCATTTTGGAAAACCGCTCGGGCTCGCGCACGGCCGCAATCACGCCAATCATGGAGGCCACGGAATGGCCCACGAATACCACGTCGTGCAGGGCCAGGGCGCTGAGCACTTCGAGCAGGTCGTCGGCGTGGCCGGCCAGGGTGCTGTGCTTGGCGGTGGGGGAGTAGGCAGCCTGGTCCGATTTGCCGGCGCCCACCAGGTCCAGGAGCACTACCCGGTACTGGTCTTCGAAATGGGGCGCCACCAGACGCCAGTCGCTTTGGTCGCCGCCGAGGCCGTGCAAAAACACGATAGCCGGGGTGTTGGGGCCGGTTGCGCCGGAAATGGTAACGTTGCTGCGCTCAAGAATGGAAGTAGCGGATGGGGTCATACTGCGGGGGCAAAAGTGGAACAGGGGCGCGCAACATACGGCACAATTCCAAAATATGGATTCAATGAATGCCAAATTTAACCAGCCCGAAAGCCGTGAACACACACTCCGGTTATTTTACCAACGGGGTCTCAATTCCTTGACTGGCTTGACTGTTGGGCTGAAAGCGTCTGATTTTTTAGAGGTATAGGCCGCGGCTGGCACCGGCTAGCTGGGCTCCCACAGTTCCAGCTTGTTGCCGTCAGCGTCCAGAATGTGGACGAATTTGCCGTAGTCGTAGCTCGCAATGTCGTCGAGGATGGTGACGCCGTTGGCCCGCAGCTGCTGCACCAGCCCCTCGAGGTTTTGCACCCGGTAGTTAATCATAAACCCGCGGGTGGAGGGCGCGAAGTAGTCGCTGTCGCGGTTGAAGGGGCTCCATTGCAGCTGGTTCACCTCGTCGGGCCGGTCCATGTCTCTGGACTCGAACGTGGAGCCCCACTCGGTGGTGGCCAGGCCCAGGTGGCGGGCGTACCACTCCCGGGTGGCCGCGGGGTTGTCGGCTAAAAAGAAGATGCCGCCGATGCCCGTCACTTTGGGGGCGAGGGGGCGGCGGGCTCGTGGGACTGGTCTTGCATGGGGCGCAGTTGAAGGTTTTGTGGAGGGCTAATATCGAACAACAGCACGCAACACGCCCGGCGCCAGGGCCGGGCGTTGGAACATAAAACGGGCCGGGCCGGCGGCCTTAGGCGGGCGTGGGCCCGGCCGGCCGGGCGCGGCGGGCGGCCGTGGCGTTGGGCTTGCGGGCCGACTGGAAGGCGGCAAACAGGGTGGGCTGCCGGGTTTCGTAGCGGGCCAGCTGGCGGTCGATTTGGTCGCGGAGCAGGGCCTGGGCTTCGCGGTAGGTGCGGGCGAGGTCTTTGGTGTCGGCGGCGCCTTCGGCCCGGGCGGCGCGGGGGGCGGCCTGCTCGGCCTTGAACTGGGTGAGGGCGTCGCGCAGCTCGGTGAGGTCGGCGGCGGCCACGTCGTAGCCGGTCAGGTCCGAGGCGTGGGCGGTGCCGTGGTCGAGGATGAGGCGGCCGAGGCGCACGAGCTCGGCGTCGGACTTGCGTTCGAGGGTGCGCTGGGAGTAGTCGACGGCGGCTTGCAGGGCCAAGTCTTGGTGGGCGGGGTCGGCGGCAAAGGCGTAGAGGGCGGCGCCGATGTTGTGGGCCGCGGCGGCCACGCGCTGGCGGGTTTTCTGCTTCACGAGGGTGAGGCCGCCCGACTCGGGCCGCTGGGCCTGGTGCTCAGGGTCGAGGATGTTGACTTCGGATTCGAAGGCGGCCACGGCGGCGGTGAGGGCCTTGTTGGCGGCGTAGTCGGCGGCGTGGTCCTGGAGCACGCGCAGGGTGGTTTGGAACATGGCCAGCTTGGCCCGCTGCTTATCAGTCATGGGGTAAACAGAAAGAAGGTGAAACGAGAAAAAACAACGGAGGCGTCGGCCGCGCCACCTGCGGCCGGGCTGGCAACGATGCCGGCCGCCGCCGCGACGATGGCGGACGGGCTGGCAAGCCTGCCGGCCGAGCCGACAAGCATCAGAGCGAAGGTGACAAGGGTAGCAGCCGGGACGTCATGCCATGCTGCCGAGGCGTCAAGCGTAGCTGCTATGACGTCATGTCATATTGCCGGGTTGGTTAGCGTGGCGGCCGGGGTGGCAAGCTCGGTAGCAGTGCTGGCGAGCGGCGCGGCCGGGGAAAGGAACGTCCCGGCGGCGGTTGGTAGAGTGGGGGGTTAGGGGTGAGAGTGTGGCGGTAAGTGTGGGGGGAAGGTAGGGAGGATTAGGGAGAATGCAAATAGTTAAAGAGACTTATGACTACTGCTTTGGTTTAATGCATACATTTGAGGCAAGAGGGGGCTCATGTATTGAAAAATAATTGTTTAACAAAGTTTAAAAGGCATGCCTAATAAATTAAAGGGTTTTTTTGGATATAGCAGTAATCCAAATAGTGCAGGGGAGGCAGTAGAGGCAGCTGTTAAAACTATAAATGAAAGTCAGGAAATAGAAATACTAACATGGCGAAAGTTAGCTAAGGGAGGTAGTTTAGTAATTAATGATATTCTGCGTAATATTGAGAATAGCGACTTTGCTTGTTTTGACTTAACAGGAATGAATGATAATGTTTTATATGAAATAGGATTTGCAATTGGGAAAAACAAGCCAATTTGGCTCGTTTTTGATACTTCACATGAGGAATCTGTACGGAAATATGACCAGCTTGGCCTTTTAAAAGATATTACATACAGTGCTTATACTAATGACAGAGGAATTGTGGCTGCCTTTGAAAAAGACAGGCCTTTTGAAGGAGAACGTTTACTCCCAAGGTTAGTGTCAAACTACACAGACCCGGATGCTACGCCAAGTATTTTGCTTTATTTAAAGCAACAGATAGACACTACGGCAAGTAGCGCTGTATATAGGGCTGTTGAAAGCAGAAATATTCCTCTAGTTCTAGATGACCCTAGTGAATCAAAGGTTCAAAATTTGTCTTGGTACATGCAGAACGTGTGGTCCACACTAGCTGTATTAGCTGAGTTTAGTTCAACAGCAAGAAGTGGGCATAGCTTGCAGAATACCAAGTGCGCTTTTATATCTGGATTAGCATTTGGCTTGAATAAAAGAGTTCTAATGATTGTTGAGCATCCTTATATACCTTCCTCGGATTACAGAAGCCTGATAAAAGTTTACGATTATTCTGACCAAGCTAATAAGTCTGTTGTTGGATTTGTTGCTAATCTAAAGGCAGAAGTAGCAGAGTTGTTTGTTGCTCCTAAGAAAAGCCGTTCTGGTGAAAGGCCAAAGAGCGAATTACAAACTATTTCTTTTGGGGAATGGATTGCTGAACATGAGAGCTCAAAGATATACGATTATTATGTGCAGATAAAGCACATTAAAAGCTTGGTTAAGAATGAGCATAATATAATCGTAGGACGTAAAGGATGCGGAAAAACAGCTAGTTTTTATTTTCTTGAACAAGAATTGTCCTCTGATGTAAGAAACGTTGTGTGCGTGATAAAGCCTATTAGCTTTGAGATAGATGGTCTACTAGTACTGCTGCGTGCTTCTGGCGAGGATTTCCAAAAACATTATCTCATTGAAGCTGTTTGGAAATTTTTAATATATACTGAGGTTGCTAAAAGCCTTTATGAAAGAGTTGCAAATAAGCCTCTTTATTCACTTAGTATTCAAGAGCAAGATTTTTTAGATTACGTAAACAGACATCAGCAGACAATACTTCCTGATTTTTCAACAAGAATGGAAGTTCAATTAGAAAAGCTTAAGGAGCTTTTCGCTTCTCTTGTTGAAGACACACAGCAGAGATTTAAAGAAAGGATATCTGAGTTGCTTCATGATACTATTCTCTTTGATATAAGAGCACATATAGCTGAAATTGCTCCAAAATCAGGTCGTATAATTGTATTGATTGATAATCTTGATAAGTCATGGCGTAAAGACAATGATTTGCCAGTACTGAGCCAATGGATTTTAGGCTTGTTAAGCGTTACCGGGCGAATAGCTAAAGAAATTTCTTTTATAAAACAAAAGCAAATTAATGTTGCTTTTAATCTTACTATATTCCTGCGCAGTGACATTCTTAGGCACATAATGAAGTCTGCTCGTGAGCCTGATAAAATTGAGAAGTCAGAGCTGACGTACGATGACAAGGAAATTCTGCTAAGAATTCTAAATGAAAGATTCGTTCAACTTAACCCTAAGCATTCGGACGCTTCAGAATTTTGGGATAAATACATAAGCCACTCAGTTGCTGATGAAATTATCGATGATTATATATTTAATAGGATATTTCCTCGGCCAAGGGATTTGATTTATTTTATTAGGCAGGCAAAGGATACTGCTGTTGCCAGAGGCCATTCAATAATAGAGAGTAGTGATGTTGAAAAAGCTTACTTGCTCTATTCTGAGTGGGTACTTACTTCATTGTTTGTTGAGAATGGAGTTACTCAACAACAGATGGAGAATTTCATGTATAATCTCGCTGGTAATACTACCGTATTATGCGAAGAGGATATAGTGACTGCAATGCAATTGGCTAATATTGATGATGGCGACGATAAAAGTCGTGAGCATTTTATTGACCACTTGGTTGCGTTATCAATTCTTGGAAGAGAGGTTACTGCAAACAACTTTGTTTTTGAATACGATTTGAATGTCGATTTAAGAAATAAAATTTTAGCCGGTAAACTTTCCGTAAGAAGATTTAGAGTTCATAATGCAATTGTCCCTGCACTAAGGTTGGTGCAATAATATTCACAATATCGCCTTGTCCTCCACGCTCGTTTCCACCAGCGGGGCCTTGGTTTTGCCGATGATGTAGCGCAGGCCCTTGTCGTAGCTGAGGTAGCTCCAGGTCCACTGCAGCAGCACCATCAGGCGGTTGCGGAAGCCCACGAGCGACACCACGTGCACCACGCTCCAGGCCAGCCAGGCCAGCACGCCCTGCAGGTGGTATTCCTTGCCGAAGAGCTTCACGTCGGCCACGGCGTGGTTGCGGCCGATGGTGGCCATGGCGCCCTTGTCGTGGTAGGCGAAGGGCTGCATGAGCTGGTTGGTGAGCACGCGGTAGAGGTTTTCGCCCAGCAGGCGGCCCTGCTGCAGCGCAGGCTGGGCCACCATGGGGTGGCCGTCGGGGTAGGCGTCGGTTTTCATCAGGGCGATGTCGCCGATGGCGAAGACGTTTTCGTAGCCCTGCACGCGGTTGTACACGTCCACGGCGTAGCGGTTGCCGGGCAGCAGGCACGAGGCGTCGAGGCCCTTGATGGGGGCGCCCGTGACGCCGGCGGCCCAGATGAGGGTGCGCGACACCAGCTGCTGGCCGGTGTTCAGCGTCGCGGTGTAGCCGTCGTAGGATTTCACCCGGGCGTCGAGCCACACCTGCACCCCAAACTCCTGCAGCGACTTCAGCGCCTGCGCCGAGGCGTTGGCCGACATGCCCTTCAGCAGCACCGGCCCGCTCTGCACCAAGTGAATGTCCATTTCTTTGAAGTCGATTTCGCGATAGTCCTTCGGGAACACGTGCTTGCGCAGCTCGCTCAGGGCCCCGGCTATTTCGACGCCGGTGGGGCCGCCGCCCACTATCACAAAGTCCAGGAGGCTGTTGAGCTGCTCCATGTCGCCGAGCTGCAGGGCCTGCTCGAAGTTGGAAAGCACCGTGTTGCGCAGCTCAATGGCGTCCTCCACGCTCTTGATGGCGATGGCGTTCTGGGCCATTTGCTCGTCGCCGAAGTAGTTGGTGGTGGCGCCGGTGGCCAGCACCAGGTAGTCGTAGCGCACGCAGCCGATGCTGGTTTCCACGATTTGCGCCTGCGCATCGACCGACAGCACCTCGGCCAGCCGGAAGTAAAAATTGTCCTGCTCGTTGAGGATTTTGCGAAACGGCGACACGATGTCGCCCTCGTCCAGCCCGGCGGTGGCCACCTGGTAGAGCAGCGGCTGGAAGGTGTGGTAGTTCTGCTTGTCAATCAGCACCACCTGCACGGGGGCGTGGGCCAGGGCCTTGGCCAGCTCCAGGCCGCCAAAACCGCCGCCCACTATCACCACGCGCGGTTTGCCGAGGTCGTCTATTTTCGTTAACCCTTCCATGTCCGATAACTAGTGCCGGGCCCCAGGTGGCCTCATGGTGGGGCTTTACCGCGTTTGCGCGCATGGGGTTGCCGGCACGGCCGGCCGGAACACTACTCCCCGGCGCGCCGAAACGTGAGGCGCGGCGCGGCGGCCGTGGCATCGAACAGCCGCAGCTCGCCGCCGCTGATTTCGTAGCGCGCCGTCAAGGCCAGGTTGTCGAGGTACTGGGTTTCGAGCTGCTGCACGGGGCAAGTCACGCGGGTCGAAATGGGGGCGGAAAGCGTGAGGCCTTGCCCGGGGCCCAGCGCGAAGCGGCCGCTGAAGTTGTTGCACGGCCCCAGGCCCACCACGGCCTTGCCCAGGTCCTGAAACTCCAGGTAGGACTTGGTGGTGCCCGAGTAGCTGGACGCCTCCACCGGAAACGCGTCGATGCGGGCCAGCATCCAGCGGCCACCAAGCGGCAGGTCGATGGGTGCGGCGCTGTCGTCTTTCTCGCAGCTGCTCAGGGCCAGGGTTGCAAGGAATGTTGCGGGGAACAGGCGCCGGAAAGTCATCGGACGGATGAGGGTGTGCGTGAAAGACTGTTGCAATAGTAGCGAAAAAAACGGCAGGGTCCGCCGCCCACCGCCGGCCCAAAACCAGCTGTTATCGAACTCTTTCCGTAAGCACAGGTGTTGCCAGCCTACTTCCACCGTTTTGCCTTCCGCTTATGACTTTATTGCCCCTCGCTGCGTTGTTTATGAGTGGTTTGCTGCTGAATGCGGCTGCTCCCGGTTCGGATGCTCCCCAGTCCGTCACCGTGACCGTCACCTCGCTGGTGTCCACCACGTCGGCCGTGAGGCTGTATTTTTACAATACCCGCGAGGGTTTTCTAAAAAGCGGCAAATGGGCGTTTTCCAAAACCGTGAAGCCGGCCGGCAAAAGCGAGTTCACCTTGCCCGTGGAGCTGCCCCGGGGCGAGTGGGCCGTGGCCATCACCCAGGATTTGAACAACAACGACAAAATCGACAAGAATTTCCTCGGTATTCCCACCGAGCCCTACGCCTTCTCGAACAACGTGCGCCCCACCGTGGCCGCGCCCGGTTTCGACGAATGCAAGTTCATGGTCGACGGCCCCGGCAAAGTGGTCAGCATCGTGCTGAAAGACTAGCCCGTACGGGACACCACTTGGTAAAAAAGCCGCACCTGAAATTCCAGGTGCGGCTTTTTTGGTGAAGTACTCAGTCGCCCCGGAACGGGTGCAGGCCCCGTGCCAGCCGCTCCGTAAGCGTCACGGCGCGGCGGGCGCGGGTTTCGGCTTGTTTGGCCTCGGCCACCAGCCGGGCCATGGCCCGACGGTGCGAGCCGCTGTAGCGGTTGAACGCGGCTTCGGCCTCGGGCCAGGCGGCCAGGGCTTCGGCCAGCTCGTCGGGAAGGTCCACGTGGTCAGGGGCGGGGTCGGGCGCAATGGTCACGTCCAGCCACTGGCCCAACTCGATGCCCACGGCGCGGCACACGTCCTTGTTGAGCATGAGGTAGCGCCCGCCGCCTTCCAGCAGCAGCAGTCCCAGCCGCAGCGAGTGCCCATTGATGCCGACGATGACGCGCTTCGTGCTTTTACCGCCCAGGGCTGCGAGCACTTCGGCCGGCACCACAATGGTTTGGGTGGGCATGAAGCTAGGGCCGCCCGGCTCCAGCTGGGCGCGGAAAAAAACGGGAGTTGCCATGGCCACAAAGGTAGAAGTGCCACTGCTTGCTTGCCTCTCCCGTGCCCCAGCTTAGGCCGGCGCCACTTCCAGGGCTTTCAGCTGCTTGTTGATGAAGTCCACTTCCTCGAACGTGAGCCGGAAATCCATGGCGCGGGCGTTTTGCACGGCCTGCTCGGGGTTGCGGGCGCCCACCAGCGCCACCGTGATGCCGGGCTGCGCCAGCGTCCAGCGCAGCACGAGCTGGCCCAGGGTGGCGTTTTTGGTTTCGGCCAGCGGGCGAATCTTGTTCAGCACGTCGTTCACGCGCTTCACGTTTTCGGGCGTGAAGAGGCGGTGGCCCCGGCGCAGGTCGCCCTCGCCAAACTCCTGGCCCGGCTTCATCTTACCCGTGAGCAAGCCCAACTGCAGCGGGCTGTACACCAGAATGGCCTTGTGGTGTTCAATGCAATATGGCACCACGTCCTGCTCAATGTCGCGGCGCACCATGCTGTAGGGCACCTGGTTTGAGGCCAGCGTCAGGGTTTTTTCGGCTTCCTGCATCTGGGCCACCGAGTAATTGCTCACGCCGCCGGCGCGCACCTTGCCCTGCTCGATGAGCCGACTCAGGGCCTCCATCGTTTCGTCGATGGGCGTGGTCACGTCGGGCCAGTGCTGCTGGTAGAGGTCGATGTAGTCGGTGCCGAGGCGGCGCAGGCTGTTTTCGCACTCCTTGATGATGCTGTCGCGGCCGGCGTACTTGTACACGTCGAGGTCGCGGCCGTCGTTGTCCTTGGTTTTCATGGCGAAGTCGCCCTTGGCCAAATCCCAGCGCATGCCAAACTTGGTGAGGAGTTGCACCTTGTCGCGCGGCAGGCCCTTGATGGCCTCGCCCACAATTTCTTCGCTGAAGCCCATGCCGTACACCGGCGCGGTGTCGATGCTGGTTACACCCAGGTCGTAGCTGGCCCGGATGGCGCCCACGGCGTCGTTCTGCTCGGTGCCGCCCCACATCCAGCCGCCGGCCGCCCAGCTGCCAAAGGTGATGCGCGAAACGGAAACGCCGGAGTTGCCTAATTCTTGAAATTCCATAAGGGGATTGGTCGGGTGAAAGGCCGCATTTGGGCCGGGCTTGTTAACTACGGTTTGGGGCCGAAGGTTGTAGCTGACGTTCTGCCTCCCCGAAACTTTTCTGTACTGCCACTGCTTGTAGCCTCTTCCATTGCTGCAAAAATCCCAACGATATGAAAGTTGAAATCTGGTCCGACGTCGTTTGCCCGTTCTGCTACGTCGGCAAGCGCAAGTTTGAGAATGCACTGAAAGCCTTCGCGCACCGCGACGAGGTAGAAGTTGTCTGGCACAGCTTCGAGCTGGACCCCAACTTTGAGGCCGTGCCCGGCATGACCATTCACGAGCACCTAGCCAACAAGAAGGGCGTTTCGCCCGCCGAGGGCCGCCGCATGAACGACTACATGACCAACGTAGCCAAGGAAGTCGGCCTGAACTACGACTTCGAGAAAGCCATCCCGGCCAACACCTTCCTGGCGCACCAGCTCATTCACCTCGGCGCCCACCACGGCAAGCAAGACGCCACCAAGGAGCGCCTTTTTGCCGCCTACTACACCGAAGGCCAGAACATCGGCGACCTCGACACACTGGTGCAGCTCGGCACTGAAGTGGGCCTCGACGCCACCGAAATTCGCGAAGCCCTCACGGCCGGCACCTACGCCAACGCCGTGCGCCTCGACGAATACCAGGCCCAGCAAATCAACGTGCGCGGCGTGCCTTTCTTTGTGTTTGAGGACAAATACGCCGTGTCCGGCGCCCAGCCCACGGAGCTTTTCGCCGAGGTGCTGGAAAAGGTGTATGACGAGTTCAAGCCCGCCAAGCCCGCGCTGGTATCCATCGCCGATGGCCCGGCCTGTGGCCCGGAAGGTTGTGACTAAACAGCTGTTGTAAGAAAGCATCAGGCCGTCATGCTGAGCGCAGTCGAAGCATCTCTCCCGCCGAAGTAATTATTTACTCTTCGCGGTAGAGATGCTTCGACTGCGCTCAGCATGACGGTTTTTTGTATTGTGTTTAGCTCTGCTTACGCCCGCCGCATGGGAATGTGCGGAATGCCGTCTTCCACGTACATCGGTCCACACTGCTCGTAGCCAAAGCCATTATAAAACGCCTCCAGATGCTGCTGGGCGCCGATTTTGTTGGGCTGCGGGCCAAACAGCGCATCGGAATGCAGCAGGGCCTGGCGCATGAGCTCGCGGCCCAGGCCGAAACTGCGGTAGGGCTGCGCCACGATGACGCGGCCGATGCTGGCCTCCTCGTAGGACTTGCCGGCCGGAAACAGGCGGGCGTAGGCCACCAGCTCACCGCCTTCGCTGTAGCCCAGCAAGTGGTAAGCGTCGAGGTCCTGGCGGTCGATGTCCTGAAAAACACAGTTTTGCTCCACCACAAACACCTCGGAGCGGAGGCGCAGCACGTCGTAGAGAATGAGGGGCGGAAACGAATCGAAGGCGATGCAGTGCCAGCGGATGGTCATGGTCGGGGGCTAGTCTTTGGGCATTTGGGCAACTTCGGCCAGCGTCACCACGCGGTAGGGAATGCCCAGGGCAGTGGCGCTCTGCTCCACGGTGGTGGTGAAACCGGCCTGGCGGCGGCGCTCGTTCACGCCCGCCGGGTCTTTGATAGGCCAGATGAATGGCGGCTGGCCCTCGCGCTGGCCGGTGGCGCGGTTGGTGTGGCTGTAGCTCATGCCCTGGGTGCCGTAGAGCTGGGCTTTGCCGTCCCGCATGAGCTGGCGGTCCAGCATCTGAGCATACAGCCGAAAGGGCAATTCGCCTTTGGCCGCGGCCTTTTTGATGAGCGGCAGGTATTGCTTGATGGCGTCGGAATGCTGGATGACGTTCCACACGGTTTCGTTCGTGGGCTCGCCCACCAGCGACTTGCCGGGGTAGCCGTACTGCTTCACCAGGGCGCGCACGCGCACCAGGTTGGCCGAGTCGGTGCGCAGCATCTGCCCGATGATGTAGGGCTGCAACTGGTCTTTGGGCACGCCCAGGGCCGTGGCCAGCGAGTCGGGCCGGCGGCTGATGCGGCGGTCAAACAGCATGAGGCGCCAGCGCTGGTCGGCCGCGTACAGGCTGTCCAGTTCGCGCTTCAGGGCCGGGTTCGGCTTGGTTTGGGCCCTCGCCGAGCCGGCCACCGATATTAGCAACAGCAGCAACACAACAACTTTCATACGCGGCGATAAAGGCAGGTGGGCAAGATACGGGCCGGGCGCAAAAAGCCCGGCCCGCTGCGCTGACAACGGGCCGGGCCCAACGATTAATTCCGGCGGTTTATTTCTTCGCGCTCGTGGCCGGTGCGATGTTGATTTTCTGCCCCGTGCGCTTGCTGCTCCCCCTGGTGTTGGGCGCAATGGTCTTCGCGGTGGGCGTCAGAAGCTGCGCCGGTGCAGTTCCCGGCGAATTATCTTGCCGGCTCACCTTGTAAGCTTTCTGCATGGAGCCGGCCATCAAATCCATTCGCCCGTTTCTCGGCGCGCTCAATTTCGACGTTTCCCGAAGCTTTTACACCGCCCTGGGCTTTCGGGAGGGCGTGCTGTCGCCCACGCTGTCGGTGTTTTCGGCGGGCAGTTTCGCCTTCTACCTACAAAACGCCTACGTGGCCGACTGGGTCGACAACACGATGGTGTTTCTGGAAGTAGACGACGTGGACCGCTACTGGGCCCAGCTCGTGGCCCTCGACCTGTCCGCGGCCTACCCCGGTGTGAAACTACTGCCCGTAAAGACTTTTGATTGGGGCAAGGAGTGCTTCTTGCACGACCCTTCCGGCGTGCTGTGGCACATTGGGGAGTTTGCGCGGTAGGGCAGGGCTGGCGTATAGGTCGGGCCGCGTTATGCCGTCACGGCTTCCTCGCTGCCCAACTCGCTGAGCACGCGTTTGGCCTGCTGAATGGACCGCACCTCGTCGAACGTTACAATAAGCTGCTCCTTGTGCTCCTTGAGTTTAGCGGTGCGCGGGTGCGTCTGCACGTAGTTGAGGATGGTGCCGAACTGCTCGCCCTGAAAGTAGGCCTTGTGCTCCTCGCTGGCGGACAGATAGCCCTTCAGCGTGTCGCGCTTCAGCGTGATTTTGGTGAAGCCCACCTTGCAGGCCTGCCAGCGCAGGCGCACGATGTCGGCCAGCTGCTCCACCTCGGGCGGCAGCGGGCCGAAACGGTCCGTCATGCTGGTGAGCAGCTTCTGCAGCTCCTCCGGTTTCTGGGCGCGGTCGAGCTTAGCGTAGAGCTGCAGGCGCTCCGACACGTTGCTCACGTACTTCTCCGGGATGAGCACCTGCTGGTCCGTTTCCACGTTGCACTCGCGGCTGCGGCCCGCGCCGGCCGCCATTTGCAGGCGTTGGCTGGAGTCGCCCAGAAACAGGTCGCGGAATTCGGTTTCCTTCAGCTCGGTCACGGCCTCGTCCAGAATCTGGTGGTAGGTTTCGTAGCCCAGGTCGTTGATGAAGCCCGACTGCTCGCCGCCCAGCAGGTTGCCCGCGCCGCGAATATCCAGGTCGCGCATGGCCACGTTGAAGCCCGCGCCCAGGTCCGAAAACTCCTCCAGCGTGCTCAGGCGCTTGCGAGCGTCGCTTGGCAGGTTGGCCACCGGCGGCGTGAGCAGGTAACAGTATGCCTTGCGGTTGGAGCGGCCCACGCGGCCGCGCATCTGGTGCAAGTCGCTCAGGCCGTGCAGGTGGGCGCGGTTGATGATGATGGTGTTGGCGTTGGGAATGTCGAGACCCGACTCAATCAGGTTGGTGCTCACCAGCACGTCGTATTCGCCTTCCACAAACTTCATCATGCGTTTTTCGAGCATGTCGCCCTCCATCTGCCCGTGAATGGTGGTGATGCGGGCATCGGGCACCATGCGCAGTATCATGGCGGCCTGCTCGTCGAGGTCCTTCACGCGGTTGTGCACGAAAAATACCTGCCCGCCGCGCTTCAGCTCCCGCGCCACGGCGTCGCGAATCAGAATCTCGTCGAACACGTGCAGCTCCGTTTGCACCGGCTGGCGGTTGGGCGGCGGCGTGGCAATCACGCTCAGGTCGCGGGCGCCCATCAGCGAGAAGTGCAGCGTGCGCGGAATGGGCGTGGCCGACAGTGTAAGTGTGTCCACGTTCACCTTCAGCTCCTTGAGCTTGTCCTTGGTTTTCACCCCGAATTTCTGCTCCTCGTCAATCACCAGCAGGCCCAGGTCTTTGAACTTGATGTCCTTATTCGTCAGCCGGTGCGTGCCGATGAGAATATCGGTTTTGCCCTCAGCCACGCGCTGCAGCGTTTCCTTAATCTGCTTGGTGGTTTTGAAGCGGTTGATGTACTCCACCGTCACGGGCAGCGTAGCCAGCCGGTCGCGGAAGGTCTTGTAATGCTGCATGGCCAGGATGGTGGTGGGCACCAGCACGGCCGCCTGCTTGCCATCGGCCACGGCCTTGAAGGCCGCCCGGATGGCCACTTCGGTTTTGCCAAAACCCACGTCGCCGCACACCAGCCGGTCCATGGGGTGGGGCTGCTGCATATCGTTTTTCACGTCCTCGGTGGCCTTGGCCTGGTCGGGCGTGTCCTCGTAAATGAAGCTCGATTCCAACTCGGCCTGCATGAAGCCGTCGGGCGAAAAGGCGAAGCCCGGCGCCGTCTTGCGCTTGGCATACAGCCGAATGAGGTCGGCCGCGATGTCCTTTACCTTTTTCTTTACCGACTTTTTCTTGTTCTCCCACTCCGGTGAGCCCAGCTTGCTCATCGTCGGCGGCGCGCCCTCCGCGCCGCTGTACTTCGCAATCTTGTGCAGAGCGTGAATGCTCACCGTCAGCACGTCGTCATCCCGGTACACCAGCCGAATGGCCTCCTGAATCTGCCCGTTGATATCCACCTGCGTCAGGCCCGCAAAACGCGCAATGCCGTAGTCCTGGTGCGTCACGTAGTCGCCGGGCTGCAGGGTTTTCAGCTCGCGCAGGGTCAGGGCTTTCTTTTTCGAAAACTTCTTGGTTTCCTGGGCCCGGTAGTAGCGCTCAAACAGCTGGTGGTCGGTGTACACGGCCAGCTCCAACTGCTCGTCCACGTAGCCCTCGCGCAAGGCCAGCAGCAGGTGCTGAAACTGCACGTTGTTGTCCAGCTCGTCGAAAATGGTGCGCAGCCGGTCGGCCTGCCGCACGGTATCGGAGGCAATTATCGTGGTAAAATTCCGCAGCTGGTTTTCGCGCAGGTTCTTGGCCATGCGCTCAAATTCCTTGTTAAAGCTCGGCTGCGGCTTGGCCGTAAACTGAAACGTTTCGGCATTCTTGAAGTGGAAGCGCTTGCCAAATTCCACCACCGCAAACTCATCGAGCAGCTTCTTAAAATTCTTGCCCGACTCAAACAAATCGGCCGGCTTGCTCACAATCTGCATGCCGTGCGCCTCACTGAGCATTTGCTCGAAGTTAGCTTCGGCCTTCTCGTACAGCTCGCTCACCACGTCGAGCGTCTGCCGCACGTCTTTCAGCCAAATGCAGGCCGTGCGCGGCAGAAAATCGAAAAAAGCCTCCCGCGTCTCGTGCAGCATCTTGGTTTGCACGTTCGGGATGATGCTGATGTTGGGCCGCGGCTCCACCGACAGCTGCGTTTCGGGATTAAACGTCCGAATGCTCTCGATTTCATCACCAAACAATTCCAGTCGGAACGGCAGCTCATTCGCGTAGCTAAACACGTCCACGATGCCGCCGCGCACCGCGTACTGCCCCGCCTCGTACACAAAATCCGTCTTCTCGAAATCGTACTCGCCCAGCAACTCGCCCAGAAAATTCACGTCCAGCTTGTCGCCCACCTTGGCGTTGAAGGTGTTCTTTACCAAGCTCTGCCGGTTGATGACCTTCTCCGTGAGCGCCTCCGGATACGTCACAATGAACACGCTATTACCGGCCGCGGCCACGCGCGTCGTGTTCACCCGGTTCAGCACTTCGGCGCGCATCAACACGTTGGCATTTTCCGTCTCGTCGAACTGGTAGGCCCGCTTGTAGGAACTGGGAAACAGCAGCGCCTCGGGCCCTTCCGGCAGCAGGTGCTGCAGGTCGGAGAGAAAATAGGCCGCCTCGTCTTTGTCGTGCAGCACGAACACGTGCGGGTGCTGGCCGTGGGCCACGGCGGCGGCCACCACGGCGTCCTGGCTGCCCACCAGGCCGCGCAGGTGCAGGCGCACGCTGCTGGGGTCGGGCTTGGCGGCGCCGCGCAGGCGGGCGGCCAGGGTTTGCAGCTCGGGCGAAAGGCGATAGAGGCGAAGAAAGTCGGCTACTTGCACAGAAAAGTGGGCTAGGCGGGCAAATGAACTAGCCCGGCCGGAGTAGTTTCCGGTCGGGCTGCGGGGGTAAATACACGGCTGGGGCGGCGAAGGTTTCCGGGCTGCTGCCCGTAGCTTCGCGGCCCTCGTCTGACATCCTGAGCGGAGCGAAGGACCTGCTCACGTTGAAACGTGTTGTTTCTGCATTGAGAAGGTTCTTCGCTCCGCTCAGGATGTCAGAAGGGGCATATTCTGACAGCAAACATACATTGTCCTATAAATGCGCGGTTCTTCTCACCTGGCCATTGGCCTCATCACCGGCGTGGCCATTGCGGGGCTGGTGCCGGGCCTGCCATTCTCGCTGCCCGGCATTGCCCTGGCCGGCTTTTCCAGCCTCGCCCCCGACCTCGACCACCCCGAAAGCCGCCTCAGCAAGCGCCTCGGCTTCACGCAGAACTACGTGCGCTGGGCTTTTGCCGCCGGCGCCTTGGCCATCGCGGCCTACGCCTATTTCCAGCTGCGGGCAGGCTCCGAGCAGCGGCTCTACTACACCGTGGCGCTGGCGTTTGGCCTGATTGGCGTGGGCATGCAGGGCGGCTCGGCGCGGCGGCTGGCGTTGCTGTTTACGGGCCTGGGCACGGTGGTGGCGGGCCTTTACACCGAGCAGCTCTGGCTAAGTTTATTGGGCACGTTTGTGGCGCTGGCGCCTTTCACCGCGCACCGTTCCTGGACGCACACCATCTGGGCTACGGCGCTCTGGACCTATATCGGCCACCTGGCCAACCAGCACCTGGGCTGGCACGGCGTGGCGCTGTTTGCCGGCGGTGGCTACGCCTCGCATCTGGTGGCCGATACCCTCACCAAAGCGGGCGTACGGTGGTTTTTGCCCGTTTCCGACTATTCCTTTAAGATACCGCTCATCAGCACCGGGTCGGCTTCGGGCAACATGCTGGAGGTGGCCATTTGCGCCGGCTACGGCCTGCTGGTGCTGGGGCTGGTGGTGGGCCGCATGGGGTTCTAACCGGCTGCAACACAGCGATGGGCCCGGAGTGGCCTCCACGCGGTGTTAGGGCCTGAGTAGCCTACTGTTGCATAAGTCAGCCAAGACCATTAGCTTCGCAGCAGATATGCCGACAAATTACGGCAGTATTCGCATTGATACGTGCTACTATCCAGCGTTTTCAATCGATACGGCCACAAGTCATCCTTTTACGCTACCATTAAACTAGACCCTCCGAGCAAGCGGCCACTATACTAGGCCAGCTTCTGCTCTACCAAGTACCATTATCCTGGCTGGCAAACTGTACCACGGCGCTTCGACACCGTGGTTGCGGCGGCCGTTCTGATTCATTCACAACAACTTGTCCCACTCAACGAAACACTTTTTCTAACCTTACCCCATTCCATACTCATGAACCAGATGAACAGCCCTTTGATTCGGGTTGGTGTCTTCTATGACGGCAACTATTTTCTAAAAATTAGCGACTACTACTATTTCCAGCACGAGCGCAAGGCCCGCATTAGCCTCGAAGGACTGCACGAATACATCCGCCACCAGGTAGCCGAAGAAGAGGACGTGGACGTGCGCTTGGCGCAGATTACCGACGCCCACTTCTTCCGCGGCCGCCTCTCCGCCACCGAAGCCCGCGACAAAGACCGGCTGTTTCACGACCGCCTGCTCGACGATATCCTGATGAACCTCGGCGTGCAAACGCACTACATGGCCCTGAAAACCCGCGACGGCCGCCTGCAGGAAAAAGGCATCGACGTGTGGCTCTCGCTCGAAGCCCTGGAATTGGCCCTGCACAAAACCCTCGACGTGGTGGTGCTCATCGCCGGCGACTCCGATTACGTGCCCCTCATCCGCAAG
This sequence comes from Hymenobacter sp. 5317J-9, assembly GCF_022921075.1. Classification (NCBI taxonomy): domain Bacteria; kingdom Pseudomonadati; phylum Bacteroidota; class Cytophagia; order Cytophagales; family Hymenobacteraceae; genus Hymenobacter; species Hymenobacter sp. 5317J-9. Next base: position 4,953,829 of record NZ_CP095050.1, on the reverse strand, counting down.
CTCAACACCGTGGGCACCCGCGTGATGCTGCTGAACTGGGATTTCAAATACGAAGATTTCAAGGGCGAAACCCGTGTCACGCGCGCCTCGCAGCAGCTGCTGGAGCAGGTGACTTACCCCGTGGCCATGCACGACGTCATCGACCGCGGCCTGCAGCAGCAGGACGAAGTGGTGGAAGCCCTGTTTGTGAACCAGACCGAGCCCGCCGCCTTCGCGCCCAGCACCGCCGCGGCGCCCAAACTGGCCCGCCCCACCGGCCCCACCGCCGCTGGCCCCGTGGGCACGCTCGGCATGAGCACCATCAAAAACCTCAAAAACGGCTTTGGCTTCGTGGTGATGCCGCCGAACAACCTGTTCTTCAGCTACGCCGACCTGACCGAGGGTGATTTCAACGACCTGCGCGAAGGCGACTGGGTAGAGTTCACCGTGGGCCGCAACCACCGCGACGAAGACTGCGCCCGCAACGTGCGCAAAGTGCCCGCCCCGCAAATGAGCGACGGCGAGGACGACTACGAGCCCGTAAACGTGCACGCGTCTGCTGAGCTGTAAGACGTTACGCCCTGTAATAGAAAAGCCCCGGTTCGTCTAGAGCCGGGGCTTTTTTTATGGATTTACCAATTGGTTACTGCAGCACCAGTTTGGCAAAGTCCCGCTTGGTGGCCGGGTAGCGGTTGAAGGTGCCCAGGCCGCGGGCCACGGCCACGTCTTCCTGGCCGGGTTTCACGCGGTAGATGACGCAGCTGCTCACCACCAACGTGTTGCCGGCGTGGTCGACCGCGCCGCGCGCCACCAGCACGTCGTGCAGGTGCACGGCGTGCAAGTAGTTCATCTTGAACTCCACCGTCGACACAAATTCCAGCGTGGTGAAAGCCAGCGACAAGGCCGCCGCGCCCAGGGCCGCGTCCATGAGGCCGGCCAGCACGCCGCCGTGGCAGGTGTTGGGGGAGGAGAGGTGCTCATCGCGCACGGTCATGCGGTATTCGGCCTGGCCGGGCTCGGGCACGGTGAGGGCCATGCCGTTGGCGCGGCCGTAGTGGTTCATGTGGTTGTAGGCGGCCACCATGGCGGCCAGTTCGGGAGCGGGGCGGGAGTCGGACACGAATAACTAGGGAAGGTGAAGCGGATTCGGCGGCAAGTTGGGTGAAAATCCGCCGTAGTTGCCGAACTTGGTGGGGCGGCTGGTCTTTCACCGCACCCCGTGCTTATGTCGGCCCTGCCCCTCACTTTCGCCGAGTTCTATCCGCGCTACCTGCGCGAACACAGCCGGCGCGGCACCCGGGTGCTGCATTTTATGGGCACGACGCTATTTCTGGCGTGCTTGGTCATGCTGGGCATCAGCGGCAACTGGCAGTGGCTGGTGGCGGGTATTGTGGCCGCCTACGGGCTGGCTTGGGTGGGGCACTTCTTCGTGGAGCACAACCGGCCGGCCACGTTTCAACACCCCTGGTTTTCGCTGCTTGGCGATTTTAAAATGTACGCCGACCTGTGGCGCGGCCGCGAGAAATTCTAAAGCTGCTTGCGCATCAGAAAATGCGGAATGACCCCAAACAGCACGTGTGAGGGCTCCACCACCGCATAGCCATGCTTTTCATAAAAGCCCACCGCCGAGTCGCGCGAGTGCAGGATGATTTCGCGCAGGCCAGCGGCCCGGGCCTGCTGTTCCAGGTAGGCCACTATGCGGCTGCCCAGGCCGGCACCGGCCGCCTCGGGCGCCACCGCCATGAAGCGCAGCTGCCCCTGGCCAGCGCCGGTGGGCTGCAGCATGCCCACGGCCAGCGCAGTGGGCGTTGCCGCTTCTTCATCGGCAAGCAGTAGCGCGTGGAAGGTGCCGGGCTCGTCATCAGCGGGCACGTGTTCGGAGCCCAAGGGCTGCTGCCAGGGGCGGCGCAGCACCTCGAAGCGCAGCTGGTAGTAGGCGGCCCACTCGGCGGGTGTGCGGGGCGGGCAAACGGCAGGAACAAAGGCCATGAGGAAAGAATGAAGAACGGGGCAACCCTGGTCCGTGCCGGGCGTTACCTTTACGCCCCGGCCCCGGCCGGCTTCTCTTTCCAAAACTACTTCTCTTCCCGCTATGGCCTCCTTCGACATTGTGAGCAAAGTGGACCCGCAAACCCTGGAAAATGCGGTGAACACGGCCCAGAAAGAACTCCAGACCCGCTACGACCTGCGCGACACCAAGGGCGGCATCGAACTCAACAAAAAGGAAAACACCATCCTGCTGTCGTCCGAAAACTCCATGCGCATCAAGGCCCTCGAAGACATTCTGCTGGGCCGCGTGGTGAAGCAGGGCATCGACGGCACCAGCCTCGATTTCACGGCCGACGAGCAGCCCAGCGGCCAGCTCATCAAGAAAACCATCAAGGTGCGTGCCGGCGTCGACAAGGAGTTCGGCCGCAAAATCATCAAGGCCATCAAGGACGCCAAGGTGAAGGTGGAAGCCCAGATGCAGGACGACCAGGTGCGCGTGACGTCCAAAAAAATCGACGACCTGCAGGCCGCCATCGCCGTGTTGCGCAAGGCCGACATCGGCCTGCCCCTGCAATTCGTGAACATGAAATCCTAAAATGAATTCTGAGTTTAGCATTCTGAGTTGGCATAGCCGTCATGTATAATGCTGAACTCAGAACTCATAATTTAAAACTCATAACTCTTCTTCGTGTACGATTTCGGAGCCTTTGCCCACGCCGCTACCTGGGTTAGTTTGCTGACCCTCACGTTTATGGAAATCGTGTTGGGCATCGACAACATCATCTTCATCTCCATCGTCGTCAACCGGCTGCCCAAAGAGATGCAGGCGCGCGGGCGCACCATCGGGCTGCTGCTGGCGCTCATGTTTCGCATCGGCCTGCTGCTGAGCATTTCCTGGATTGTGAGCCTGCGCAATCCCTTGTTTCACCTGCCCGATTTTCCGTGGCTGGACCAGCCCTTTGGCGTGACCGGGCGCGACCTGATTCTGCTGGCGGGTGGCTTGTTTTTGATGTATAAGAGCACCACCGAAATCCACACCAAGCTGCAGGGCGAAGAAGAGGACGAGGCCAGCGGCGGCCCCAAAGCCACGATGATGAGCGTGATTCTGCAAATCATCGTCATCGACATCGTGTTCAGCTTCGACTCCATCCTCACCGCCGTGGGCCTGGTCGACAACGTGCTGGTGATGATTGCGGCGGTGATTTGCGCCATGGGCATCATGTTGAGCTTCAGCGGCGTGGTGGCCAACTTCGTCAACAACAACCCCACCATCAAGATGCTGGCCCTGTCCTTCCTCATCATGATTGGCTTCATGCTGGTGATGGAAGCGGCCCACAAAGAGGTCGAAAAAGGCTACTTGTACTTTGCCATGGCCTTCTCGCTGGTGGTGGAGCTGCTCAACCTGCGCCTGCGCAAAAAGAGCAAGCCCGTGCACCTGCGCGATTCGAAGTTCGATTAAAGTATTTCAACAGAAAAGCGCCCCATTGGCCGGAGTTCCGGTCAATGGGGCGCTTTTCGTTTGTGGCTATCCTATCGGTTACGTAGCCGCCAGCGCCACCACGGCAGCAGTCTGCTCCAGCACGCGGCGCTGGGCCAGTTCCAGCAGGCGGCGGTTCAGTTCGGAGCGGTGGGCGCGGTAAAAGGCGTACTCGTCGGCCGTGAACATGCCCGACACCATGCCCACCACCGTGTAACGCAGCTTGGTGTTGCGGGACAGCAACTCGGCCAGTTGGCGCTGCTGGTCGGTGGGGCTGGCCGTGGCCAGCGGCATGTGGTGGTCGAGCACAAAATCGGCCACCACGGCCAGCAGCAAGTCGTTTTGCAGCTTGAGCACCGGACGCAGCGTGGCGTGCAGGAAATGGCCCACGGAGCCCTCGTCTGCAGGGGCGGACTCGGCGCTGGGCACTACGGGCCGCAGGGCCAGCAGGGCCGCGGCGGCTGCGGGGCGGGTGGGGGTGTGAACGGATGGAATGGTCATGGGAGAAGAAGGGCCCGCAGCTGCGCAGCCGAAAGGTGGAAAAGTTTACAACAAAAAAGCGGGCCCGACGCTTCCGTCGGGCCCGCTTTTGCAGCGAATAGCAAGGCTACGCGCTTAGTGTTTCACCTGCACTTTGGTGGTGAAGATACCTTCCGACGTGGTGATGCGCACCACGTAGAGGCCGGCGGCCAGCGAGCTGGTGTTCAGCTCGAGGCCACGCTGCACGTCGGCCACGTTGGTCGTGGTCGAAATCACGGCCTGGCCCACTAGGTTGATGAGGCTCACCTGTACTTGCGACTTGCTGGCCAGTTGGGCCTGCACGGTCAGCACGTTCTGGGCCGGGTTGGGGTAGGCCGACACCAGGTTGCCGTTGATGGCGCTGGCGCTCTGGGCGCCCAACGGCTTAGCGGCCGCTCCTGCTGCTTTGGTCGTCACTAGGCCGGAGGAACTGCCGCAGTCTCCTATCGTGGCCTGCACAGGAAGCGCAATGGTACCAACCGTTTGGCCGCAAGGAAACGTAATAAGTGCCCCTACTATGCCTGGCCCGTTCAATCGGGCTGCAGTAGTGAAAGTGGTGCCTGTACCCGTTGCCACCGTGAACGGCATCACGATTCCGGTACCGCTCGCAAGCCAACTGACGGTTGCATTAGATGCCGGGTTCGCGGTAAGAGAGTAGGTTCCGCCTTGGGCACATAAGGGGTTAGGGCCGACAACGCTATAATAGTTGAGGGGTGACACGTAAATCTGCCACTTGCCGTTTCGGTTATCTGACCACACCGGATAAGCCTTTCCTGCGTGCGCAATAATACTCAAGTGCCCCACATAGCCAAGGCCAAGCGAATACGAAGGATTACCTCTGGTGAGGTGCGATACATCGCTCACCTTCACGTTTTGGTACGTTGTGCCGTTTGTTGAATAAGCGACGTAAGTATTCGTGCTGAAGCCGGTTGGTGTATCTATGCTGGTATAAACCACGCTCACGTCCCCCGTAACGTCGTCGACAGCAATGGCCGGGTGCCAGCTCTGCCTGCCGGAGGCAATGCTAACAACAGTTGGTTGCGACCACGTCACGCCGGCGTCATCGGAATAGCGAACCTCGACCACTGCGGTTGAATTCTGTTTAGTAGAATAAGCAACATACACGCGACCGTTGTGAGGGCCGCAGCTTTTATCAACCGCAATTGCCGGGAAATCATCAACGGCACTGTTGTAGGTAGGGCTATAACCGATTATACCCCACCCCCCTCCGTCTTCCCGGATGCTGGTGTAGCCAAAGCCTAGCGATGGCGAGCCGAAAGTCGCCCCGCCGTCAGTCGACACATTAAAGCCCAAGCCCCGGTCTTCTGTGCCGTTCGAGTACAAGTAATTTGACCAAGCTACGTACACCTCACCATTGGGCCCCGTCGCGGCCGATGGGCCAAAATCCTCTCCGAAATAGTCGCTCAGGTAAGTTGATGAAGAGAATGACTGCCCGTTGTCCGTGGAGTAATTGAAAAGAATAGTTGGGAGGGTTGGGTGATTGTCATAACTGTCCCAAACGCCGTACAACCTGTTGACGTATCGGCTGGCGGAATAAGTATCTACCGCAATTTTAGAATGCTCATAGTACCGGACTGGTCCTGAGGCTCGCACTTGGTTAGTCCACGTGGAGCCGCCGTTGGCAGAACTCTGAACAAAATAACCGTCGGGGAAGCCGCTGCTAGTGAACGATGGCGGGGTGTCTGTGCTAAAGTACATTTGGTTATTCCAACCAATAGCTGATGTTGGCCATCCGGGATTATTTTGCGAGTTCGAGGTTCGTCCATTGTTAGGCAGTGCGTCGTCGCCCATCCAACTTACCCCTCCATCATTGCTGATATAATAGCCCTGCTGGTAAGTAAGCGTGTTGGGTGAGACTGTGGCTGTGTTTGCGGTGATGAGCAGTATGCCCTCTGGGCTAATGGATATTGACGGAGCAGATTGGGATTTCCCGTCATTGAATACCAATATGTCGTTTGTATCTCTGACGTTTTGCGCCGCTGCAAAACTGACTGGGCCGGCCAAGCAACCAAGGAAAATTGCTTTAGCAAGGTGGCATTTGAGTAAGTGTACGTTCATAGGAAAAAATGTTGCGTTGAAAAATGATTTTAACAGCACGGCGACGTTGCCACTACGTACCGAAATATCATGTAGTAAATCATTAAACAAAGGAAACTTCACTCTTTAATGAGACATATGATAAATAAAATATCTATAATAAAAATTAAAATAATAATTGGTAAAATTGAACAAATAACTAACGTTATAAATACTATTTAGATGTTAATCAATGCTTTGTGTGAGTAAGGATGAATTGAATTAATACGCACTTTGTGACATCGTTGCTCACCGCGGGGCATAAAAAAAGCACCCAGTCAACGACTGGGTGCTTTTTTTATGCCCCGCGGTGCGGGGGCTATTCTAATAAACTAGTGTTTCACCTGCACTTTGGTCGTGAAGATGCCTTCCGACGTGGTGATGCGCACCACGTACAAGCCGGCGGCCAGCGAGCTGGTGTTCAGCTCGAGGCCACGCTGCACGTCGGCCACGTTGGTCGTGGTCGAAATCACGGCCTGGCCCACTAGGTTGATGAGGCTCACCTGTACTTGCGACTTGCTGGCCAGTTGGGCCTGCACGGTCAGCACGTTCTGGGCCGGGTTGGGGTAGGCCGACACCAGGCTGCCGTTGATGGCGCTGGCACTCTGGGCGCCCAACGGCATGGTGGAAGGGTTCAGCAGCGACACGGGGCGCACGCCGGTGGGCATGTCGAAGGCCGCCACAATGCCCGTGAGGCCGGGAAGGCCGTTGGGGTAGCCATTCACGGCTACGCGGGGACCTTGCTGGGCGCTCTTGCCCATGCCGCGACGGGCAAATACCGTCCAGATGAGGGCCGAGTTGGCGTGGTTGTTCAGCAGCGAATCGGCGCGCAGGATGCCGTCGCGGCCGTCGAGGAAGCCGGGGTTGCACACCTGCAGTTTGCAGCCCTGCAGCACCAGCTTCAGGAACTGGTTGTTGCCGCCGGTCTGGGCCAGGAAATCCGGGTTAAAACCATAGCGGTAGATGAACTGCCAGTTAAGGTCCCACAATACCGTAGCCCACACTTCGCCCAGTGCGTGGGTTTCGCTATAGGTGGCATTAGAGCCTACTATGCCGTATGTATAGTTGTTCACGGCCATGTCGTCGGTGTACTTCTTGTAGCGAATGCCGCCGCCAGTGGGGGCTTCGCCATACACATACGTGCCCGTGCCGCGCGGCGTGCGGCCCAAGTCGCCCACGCGCGTGGTCATCCACAGCGCGAAGAAGTCGCTCCAGCCTTCGCCCATGCACTGGGTAGTAGCGGCGGTGCTGCTGCCGTTGGGCAGGTACTGCTGCGTCACGCAGTTCGAGTTGGTGGGGCCGCCGGTGAGGCGGTTGCTGATGCCATGGCCAAACTCGTGCGACACGATGCCGTTGTCGAGCGAGCCGTCGTAGTCGGGCGATGCCGTGGCGCAACCCGTCACCGGAGTGCCGGCGCGCAGCGAAGCCAGAATACGGGCGCCGTCGGCCCCCGTGAGGAAGATGGACGGAATGCGGATGCCCACCGTGTCGGTGCCGGTCATGTTCGACAGGGTGGTGTTGGTGGCCACCGAGTCGATGATGATGGCCATGATGGCACCGTTTTGCTGCGCCCGACGCACCTTGCCGGCAAACGAGCTGGCGGTGCGTACACCACCGGTCAGCTGCGCACAGCCGCCGCGCATGATGAGGGCAATTTTGCCGTTCACGTCGCGCGTGTTGAGGTAGGGGGTGGCGCAGCCGTGCAGGCCGCCGTTGCCCGATACGCCGTCGTTGACGGCCACAATGGTGCCGCAGATACCGGCGGGCAGCGTGGCGATGGAACGGCCGAAGTCAGCCGTGCCGTAGTTGATGGAACCCGCCAGCGCGGCCGGCGCCGTGATGTTGAAGGTGGGGCGCAGGGCATTGTCCCACAAGTACATCTGCATGCGGCCGGGCTGGCCGTCCACCGGCGTCGAGAAGTTGGCGTTGTTGCGGCCGCTGCCGTCCTGCGACTCGGCGCGCACGTAGTCGCCGCCTGCGCCCTGGGTGCCGGCGTTCTTGTACTGGAAGTTGCCCGAAGCCTCGTCAAAGCCCTTGCTGGCCATCACGTCGTGCAACATGTTGTTCCAGTAGAACAGGTTGGTGATGATGGCCGGCGAGCTGAGCTTGGGCGAAATGGCCGGGTTGAAGGGGAAGTCGAAGTCGAGCGTGGCCCCGCCGTCGGGCGAGTTGGTGTTCGACAGCAGGTTGCCGTTGCCGCTGGTCGTGCTCTGGCTGTCGTCGTAAGCCGCCACGTTGTTGCCGCGGGTCAGGTACACGCCAGCGCCGAGACGGCTGTAGCTAGTGGGGAAGATGCTGGCACCGGCCACCGTGGCGCGGGGGTCCGACACGTGCCAGCCGTAGGGCGAGTACGCCGCGTTGGCGCTGGCTGCACCCGGAATGGCCACCGACGCGCGGTTGCCGAACGTGGGCGCTTCCACCGGCACGGGCAGCACGGTCATGCTATTGGCCGCGCCCAGGCCGCCGCGGTTGGCTGTGGCTTTGGTCGAAGGAGCCGTAACGGTCGCCGGACGCGAACCCAGGGCCCGGGCGGTGATTTGCTGGAACGTAACTTCCTCGCTCACCACGAAGTCGGTTTTGTCCAGCATCTGGCCGGTGTGGGCGTCTACGCGCACGGTCCAGTGGTGCTGCTGGTCAAGCTGGGCAATGTTCACGTCCCACACCAGCTTCAGCTGGCCGTTGATGGGGAAGTACAGCAGGCGCACCGGAATGTCGTATTCCGAGATGCCACCGTTGTTGAACAGCACGCCGTCGGCGGCGCGGGCGTCGCGCACCAGCGTGAGCCCCACGGGGCGGGGCAGCTGCAGGGCCTTGGCGGCCGCGCTCACGGCCTGCTCGGCCGTGAGGGTGGGCACGGCCGACGGCGCCAGGCGGGCGGCGTCCACCACGAAGCCCTGGTGCATCAGCACGGGCTTGCCGGAGCGGTCGGTGTGCAAATCGCCCACGGCGCCGTAGATGTCCACCCCGTTCACGCGCTGGCGCAGGTAGGTGTGGGTGAGGCCGCTGCTTGCATCAAAATAGGAGCTTGTGACCGAGGGGTTGGCGGCGTCGCCGCCGTGCAGGCCCTGCCGTTCGCCCTGGGCGGTGAAATACGCCAGCGCTTGCGCCGACGGTGCCCCCGACTGCGCTACCGATACCCCTGGGAGGGCCAGGGCCAGCGCCAGCAGCAACCCGCTATGGGACTTCGTAAAGGAAAAAACCATATAATAGAAAAAAGTGGGTGAAGAGGAAATTACAACAGCATTAAAACGTGACGCTGCTTTTAGGCAAAACAGCACTGCCAAATTTAATATAATCTTTTCACTTGGAACGCATAAGGGAGCGAGTATTTCGCAAAAGCTGCACCGGCCTATACCACGCCCAGCTTCACCAGCGCGTCCCAGAGCACCACGCCGGCGGCCACGCCCACATTGAGCGAGTGCTTGGTGCCAAACTGCGGGATTTCTACAGCTGTGTCGCACAGGGCCAGCACGGCGTCGTCTACGCCGAACACTTCATTGCCCAGCACCAAGGCCAGGGGACGTCCTGACTCCGGCTGGAATTGCGGTAACGGCACGCTGCCCGTCGTTTGTTCCACAGCTACTACCTGGTAGCCGGCGGCTTTCAGCTCGGCCACGGCGGCCACGGTCTCGGCGTGGTAGTGCCAGGCCATCGACTCTTCGCTGCCCAGCGCCGTTTTGGTGATTTCGCGGTGCGGCGGGCGCGGGGTGATGCCGCAGAGGCAGATTTTTTCGAGCGCAAAAGCATCGGCCGTGCGGAATACCGCCCCCACGTTGTGCATGCTGCGCACGTTGTCGAGCACCAAAACCACGGGGCTTTTGGGCGTACTTTTGAAGTCATCAACCGAGGCTCGGTTCAGCTCGGCCATTGTGAGTTTTCGCATGGGGCAAAGGTATTCGAGCCGGAACGCGCCGCGGCGCATTCGGCGTTTGTACCGTTGCCGCGGCCGGGGCTGAATGGCTGACCGGGCCGATTATTTCAACGATTGAATGCGCCCCGGCGCGTTCCTACTGCTTCCGTTTTGTCTGCTCCCAAAAAACAGTTCGTCATCAAGTCCGTCGGCCCCGACCACATTGCGCCCGGCTCGCCCGTCGATACGCCCCTGATGAAGCAATACTACCTGCTCAAGCAGCAGCACCCCGGCGCGGTGCTGCTGTTTCGGGTGGGCGACTTTTATGAGACCTTCGGCGAAGATGCCGTCACGGCGGCGCGCATCCTCGACATCACGCTCACCAAGCGCGGCGGCGGCACGCCCAACGAAATTCCGCTGGCCGGCTTCCCCCATCACGCCCTCGACAACTACCTGCCCAAGCTGGTGCGCGCCGGCCAGCGCGTGGCCATCTGCGACCAGCTCGAAGACCCCAAGCAGGCTAAGGGACTGGTGAAACGCGGCATCACCGAACTGGTGACGCCCGGCGTAAGCATGCACGACAACGTGCTGGAACGGCGGGCCAATAACTACCTCGCCGCCATTCATTTCGGGAAATCCGAGGCCGGTATTTCGTTTCTCGACATCAGCACCGGCGAGTTTCTGGTGGCGCAGGGCACGCTGGACTACCTGGGCAAGCTGCTGCAGAATTTCAGCCCCGCCGAGGTGCTGTTCTGCAAGAAAAGTCGCGGCGAGTTTGAGCAAACTTTCGGCCCGGATTATTGCACCTATGCGCTGGACGAATGGGTTTTCGGCCCCGACTACGCCCACGACACCCTGACGCGCCACTTCCGCACCACTTCGCTGAAAGGCTTTGGGTGGACGGGCTGAAGGAAGGCGTGATTGCGGCCGGCTGCATCCTGCACTACCTGGCCGAAACCAAGCACACCGACATCCAGCACATTGCCAGCCTGGGCCGCCTGGAGGAGGACAAGTACGTGTGGCTCGACCGCTTCACGGTGCGCAACCTGGAGCTGGTGCACGCCCAGCACCCCGGCGGCGTGCCCCTCATCGACGTGCTCGACCAGACCCTGACGCCCATGGGCGCCCGCCTGCTGCGCAAGTGGATAGTGCTGCCGCTGAAGGAGGTAAGCCAGATTCAGCGCCGCCTCGACACGGTGGCCGCGCTGGTGGCCGACGACGAGCTGCTGGCCGACCTCACCCAGCACCTGCGTCAGATAAACGACCTGGAGCGCCTGATTTCCAAAGTAGCCGTGCGCCGCGTGAACCCGCGCGAGCTGCTGCAGCTGGCCCGCGCCCTCGAAGCCGTGGCGCCTATGCGTGAGCGGCTGGCCGCTTCCGGCGTGCGGGCGCTGGTAAAATTGGCTGACCAACTCAACCCCTGCGCCAACCTGCGCCAGGAAATCTTCGCCAAAATAAAGCCCGACGCGCCCATCCTTACCAACCAAGGCGGCGTGCTAAACTCGGGCATCGATGCAGAACTGGACGAGTTACGCGCGCTGGCCTTTTCGGGCAAGGACTTCCTGTTGCAACTCCAGATGCGCGAGCAACGCAATACCGGCATCTCGTCGCTGAAAGTGGCTTATAACAAGGTGTTTGGCTACTACCTCGAAGTGACGAATGCCCACAAAGACAAGGTGCCGGCCGCCTGGATTCGCAAGCAAACGCTGGTGAACGCCGAGCGCTACGTGACCGAGGAGCTGAAAACCTACGAGGAGAAAATCCTCAACGCGGAAGAGCGCCTGTTCGTCATCGAGCAGAACATCTATAATGAGCTGGTGCTGGCGGCGCTGGACTTTGTGCCTCAGATTCAGCAGAATGCCCGCGCCATTGGCGTGATGGACTGCCTGGCCAGCTTTGCCCTCACGGCCCGGCAGCAGCGCTACGTGCAGCCCGTGGTGAACGACGGCACCCTGCTCGACATCAAAGCAGGCCGCCACCCCGTGATTGAGCGCCAGCTGCCGCCCGGCGAAAGCTACATCCCGAACGACATCTGCCTCGACCAGGACGAGCAGCAGATTGTGGTGATAACCGGGCCCAACATGGCCGGTAAATCGGCTCTGCTGCGCCAGACGGCCCTTATCGTGCTGCTGGCTCAGATTGGCTCCTTCGTGCCGGCCGACGCGGCCACGGTGGGCATCATCGACAAGATTTTCACCCGCGTGGGCGCTTCCGATAACCTGAGCAAGGGCGAAAGCACCTTCATGGTGGAGATGACCGAAACGGCGTCTATCCTGAATAACCTCTCCGACCGCAGCCTCGTGCTGATGGACGAAATCGGGCGCGGCACCAGCACCTACGACGGCATCAGCATTGCCTGGGCCATTGTGGAGCACCTGCACAACAACCCCAAAGCCAAGGCCAAAACCCTCTTCGCCACCCACTACCACGAGCTCAACCAGCTGGCCGACGACTGCCCGCGGGTGCGCAACTACAACGTGGCCGTGAAGGAGGCCGACGGCCGCATTCTATTCCTGCGCAAGCTGCAGCCCGGCGGCTCGGAGCACAGCTTTGGCATTCACGTGGCACGACTGGCGGGCATGCCCACCTCGGTGGTGCTGCGGGCCAACGAAATCATGCACCACCTGGAAGTGGAGCGCACCAGCGCCGGGGCGGAGGATGGCGTGCCAACGGAGTTCGACGACGTGCTGGCCGGCATTGACGCGAATGGGGGCGCCAGGCCCTGGCGGTGCCGCCGGCCCAGGTGCCGGCACAGCCCAAGCCGCGCGCCACGGCGGCCGTGGCCACGGCGCCGCGCGCCCAGCTCAGCATCTTCGAGCCCTCGGACCCGGCCCTGGAGCGCATTCGGGAGCTGCTGCAGCACCTCGACGTGAACACGCTCACGCCCATCGAAGCGCTGATGAAATTGAACGAACTGAAACTGACCTTGGGCAAAGGATAATTTTTTCGGCCTGAAAATGAAGCGGAAAGGCTTCTGTAGATAGAAATTCCACTTTCACCCCTTGCGTCGCCAAAAAAACGCCTTACCTTTGTCGCACCATTCAGCGCTACGCAAGTAGTTCTGAACCTCAAGCGAGAGTAGCTCAGTTGGTAGAGCGCGACCTTGCCAAGGTCGAGGTCGCGAGTTCGAACCTCGTCTCCCGCTCCAAGAATAAAAAAACGCTGTCTTCGGGCAGCGTTTTTTGTTTACCGCCAACCCTACGGTTTTTGGGTTAATTTTGGCCGATGCCAGCCCACGCCGGAGTGGTGGAATGGTATACACGAGGGACTTAAAATCCCTTGCCTTCACGGGCTTACGGGTTCGAGTCCCGTCTCCGGTACGATAAGCAAGCCCCCTTTGCCCCGATGCAAAGGGGGCTTTGTCCTTTAAGAACCACAGGGAGAACGAGGTACCACAGACGGGTGAGAAGCTGGCTGCAAGGGCTTTGCGGCGCGGAGGCTAACTCATTCGATACGCATTGGCACTTACCTTGGAGCGTTTTTCCATAGCGTGCCCTTTGCATGAAACACGTTTTACGAATTCTTTGCCTTGTGCTGCTGCCGTGCCTGGCGGTAGCGCAGCCGGCTTTCCACTCGGTGACGGTGCGGCCCGATGGCTCGCTCTGGACGTGGGGCCGCAACGATAACGCCCAACTGGGCGACGGCACTACCAGCAACCGCCGCGTCCCCGTCCGGATAACGACGGCCAGCTGGCTGACCGCGGCTGCGGGCTACCTCCACACCATGGCCGTGAAGGCCGACGGCACGCTCTGGGGCTGGGGCAACAATGCCTATGCGCAAGTGGGGCAGAACTCGGTGACGCAGTACAATAATCCCATTCAGGTGGGCACTGCCACCACCTGGCGCAGCGTTTCGGCCGGCAATTACCACACGGCTGCCATTCGGACCGACGGTACGCTGTGGGTGTGGGGGCGTAACCAGTACGGGCAAGCGGGCAACGGGAGCGGCGCCCTCTATGTTAACGTAGCCCAACTCGGGGCGGGTAGCTGGCAAAGCGCAAGCGCTGGAGCCGACTGCTCCGCCGCAATCAAATCCGACGGCACCCTGTGGCTGTGGGGCAATAACATGTATGGCCAGATAGGGGACGGCACGCTGGTGCAGCGCAACACCCCGGTTCAGGTTGGCGGGCCGTTTACGTGGCAGCATGTGGCCATTGGCTACTCTCACACGGTGGCCGTGCGCGCCGATGGCACGCTCTGGGCCTGGGGCATGAACGGAGAAGGGCAACTTGGCGATGGCACCGTGCTCCAGCGCACGGTGCCCGTGCAAATCACTTCTGCCACCAACTGGCGCAGCGTGGCGGCGGGCGAAGGCTTTTCGCTGGGGCTTAAAACCGACGGGACGCTCTGGGCCTGGGGCCGCAACGACGTAGGCCAGCTCGGCGACGGCACCACCGTGTTCCACAACACGCCCGTGCAAATTGGCAGCGCCACCACCTGGCAAAGCATTACGGCCGGCTATTCCCACGTGGTGGCTACCAAAACCGACGGCACCCTCTGGGCGTGGGGCGTAAATGGCCAGGGCCAGGTCGGGAGCCCCGCCCTCACCGTCTTTATCGAGCCCTCGCCATTGGCCATTGCCCCGGGCGTGGCGTGGCAAAGCATTGAGGCCGGCCAGGCACACTCGGTAGGCGTGCGCGCCAACGGCACATTGTGGAGCTGGGGCTACAACAATTTCGGCGAGCTGGGCGACGGGCTAACGGCCAACCGCGGTACGCCGCTTCCGGTGGGCACGGCTACCACCTGGCAAAGCCTTTCGGCCGGCGACCACCACACCTTCGCCCGGCGCCAAGACGGGACCTGGTGGGCTTGGGGCATGAACGGGGAAGGCCAGCTGGGCGACGGCAGCAACCTCGACCTCAACACGCCCCAACCCGTGGCCATACCCTGGCAGAGCGTGGCCACCGGAGGCCGCCACACCCTGGGCATCAAAGCCGATGGCACCCTGTGGGGCTGGGGCCGCAATTATGATTACCAACTCGGGGACATCGTTACCGCGTCGCGCAACACGCCAAGGCAAATAGGCGCGCTGGCCGGCTGGCGCAGCGTGGCGGCGGGCCGGAATCATTCGTTGGCCATTCGCCAGGACGGCTCGCTCTGGGCCTGCGGCGATTATAGCTTTGGGCAGCTCGGCGTATTTCCTTCGCCCTTTTACGCTCTCACGCGCGTTGGCACCGCCACCGACTGGCTTAGCGTAGTAACGAGCACCACCCACACGGTGGCGCTCAAAACCGACGGCACCCTCTGGGCCTGGGGCGGCAACGGCGTGGGGCAACTGGGCGACGGCACCACCGTGGACCGGCCCACCCCCGTGCAGATAGGAACCGCCACCACGTGGCGGGGCGTGGCCGTGGGCGGCAATCACACCGTGGCCGTGCGCGCCGATGGTTCGCTCTGGGCCTGGGGAATCAACACCTCCGGCGAACTCGGCGACGGCACCACCACTAACCGGACAAGCCCGGTGCAGGTGGGCGCCGGGGCTACGTGGCTGCCCGCGGGCATCTCGGCCGGTGAGGGCCACACCCTGGCCCTGAAAACAGACGGCTCGCTCTGGGCCTGGGGCAACAACAACTGGGGCCAGCTGGGCATTCCGGCCTACAGCACGGTTCCGTTGCAAATCTTTGGCCCCAACGGGCCCCTGGCGGTGGCCCGCACCGCTGCAGACCGTGAGTTCAGCCTGTTCCCCACGGTGGCTTCCGGAAACGAAGTACACTATGCGTACACCGGGCCGAAGCCGGAAGCTGACGCGTGCGTGGAAATTTTTTCCCTCACGGGCCAACGGCTGTGGCGCCAAGCGCTGGGCGGCACCACGCAAGGACGAATTTCGGTGAGCGAACTGGCCCCGGGCTGGTACGTGCTGCGCTTGCAAACAGGAAACGCTACGCGGACGGTACGCTTCTGCCGACCATGACATAAGCCCGCTTCCGCTATGCCAAAACAAAAAGCCAGGGCCAATGCGGCCCTGGCTTTTGCAGTAAGTAGCGCCGAAATGGCGGACGCTTCCTGACTTAGTAGTCCGTGTTCTGCGGGTCGAAGTTGGTCCAGTTGGCCAGCCAGTTGGTGGCGCCGGCGGCGTTGGGGTCGGCCAGGGCGCCGATGTAGTTGACCGGCGTGAAGAACGAGTCGGTGAGCTTGCTGTCGGTGAAGCTGGAGGGGGCCACGGGCGCCGTGGCCGGGGCCACCGTCACGATGGGCGAGCCCGTGCGCGGCAGGAAGCTCGGGGCCGTCAGGTTGAAGGGGTTCAGGAGCTGCACGTTGTCGGCGGTGGCGTAGCGGCGGTTGGTGCTGGCCTTGAACCACGTGAGCGGACCGATGGCGGCGCCCCAGGCGGAGGAGTCGGACGCCATCACGTTGTTGACGGTGAGGCTGCCGGCGCCGCCGCTCGGGCCTACGTAGAGGATGCTGCGCTGGCCGCCCACCGAGTTGGAGCCCGTGAGGGAGCCGGCCACGATGTTGTTCTTGAAGCGGGCGTCGTTGCGGGCAATGGTGCCGGCCGTGGGAGCGCCGTCGATGAGCACGCCGGTGGGGTAGCCCATAATCACGGAGTTCATGATGCTAATGCCCGAGTTGCGGCGGATGTGCGCGCCGGCCGTGTATTGCGGGCTGTAGGTCGAGCCCGAGGGGTTCAGAATGGGCCCGATGGCCGTGATATTGGAGAACACCGCCGAGGTCTGGGGCCGTTGGTGGAAGCGTTGGCGTCGTTGTCGGACTCAAACGCCTTGGAGCCCGATTGGTCGGCCTGCAGCGGGTCGCGCAGCGAAATGCCAAACTGCACCTTGCCCGAGAAGCCGTTGTCGGTGTCGAAGTCGTCGTCGAACGTGCGGTGAGACACCAGGTACTTGGCGTTCACGGTGCCGCCAAACCACTCAAAAGCATCATCGCCGCTGTACGATACCTGAATGTGGTCCAGGGTGGTACCGCTGCCCACGCCGGCCAGCGTGAGGCCGTTCACCTCGTTGTTGGGCGAGAAGGCCACGCCGCCGAACTCGATGCGGACGTACTGCAGGGTGCCGGAGTCGTCGGTGGCGTTGGTGCCGCCGTACTGCGTGGTGGGGCCGCCTTCGATGGTGGGGCGGTTGCCGCCCACCAGCGTGTTCACCGGCGCGTTGCCGGCCAGGATGACGCCGCCCCAGTCGCCGTAGTTGCGCGAGCCCTTGGGCTGGTTCGAGGTGAAGACAATGGGCTTGGTGGCCGTGCCGATGGCAATGAGCTTGGCGCCGGGCTCCACGATGAGCGCGCCTTTGGTGTCTTTGTCGCCCTTGATGATGGTGCCCGCCTCGATGGTGAGCGTGGCGCCGGAGCGCACGTACACGTAGCCTTTCAGCAGGTACTGCTTGCTGGCCGACCAGGTGGTGCTGGTGGTGATGGGCGCGTCGACCACCACGGCGTTGCCGCTGTTGGAAGTGCCGCCACCGGGGTTGGAAGTGCCGCTGCCCGTCATGTTGGGCGCCGGAGTGATGTCTTTCTTACTGCACGAGGCCAAACCCAGCAACAACATGGCGGCGAGGGAGAGCGAAAGCGTGTTCTTTTTCATGAGAGGGATGAAGTGAAAGCCAGTTCGGGGTGAGGGGCAAAAGCCAGTCGGGGAGTGCTAGGGGAGAGGCGTGGTGGCGGCGCGGCGCGGCTCCAGGTTCAGGCGCAGGCCGAGGGTGTAGTAGGTGCCGCGGCGGTAGCTGCTCAGCGAGGGGTCGGCGGCCGAGTAGGATTTGTCGTTGTTGTAGTCCTGCACCAGGTTGGTGCGCTGGTTGAGCAGGTCCTGCACGCCGGCGTTCAGCGAGAGGCGGTCGGTGAGGGACTTGGTCAGGGTCAGGTCGATGGTGTGGCGCGGCAGCTCCACCACGTCGGGGTACTGGTCGCTGCCGGCGAAGAGAATGCGCGGGCCAAACACGTTGTAGAGGGCCGCCACCTGCCAGCTGTTGTTGGGCGTCTGGTAGTACAGGCCGCCGTTGAAGACGTAGGGCGACTGGCCCTGCAGGGCGCGCTTCTTGTTCCAGGCCACCATGTCGTCGCCGAGGTTTACCTGGCTCTTAATCAGCGAGGCGTTGAACACCATCGACAGGTTTTTCAGGCTCGGGGTGATGAATTCCAGGTCCTTTTTCAGGTCCAGCTCCACGCCGTAGGCGTAGGCGCTGGGGGCGTTGGCGAAGGTGTAGGCCAGGTTCGAAGTCAGCACCACCACGTTTTCGATGGGGTTGGTGAAGTGCTTGTAGAACGCGCCGATGTGGATGAGCTGGCCGGCCGAGGGGTACAGCTCGTAGCGGAAGTCGACGTTGTCGATGGTGGCTACTTTCAGCGGGCTGTCGGGCTTGAGATACAGCGAGCCGTAGTTCAGCACGTTGAAATCGAAGTCGTAAAAGAAGAAGGGCGCGGCTTCGCGGAATTCGGGGCGGTTCAGGGTGCGGCCGTAGGAGGCGCGCAGCAGGCTTTTCTCGCTGAAGTTGTAGCTCAGGTTGGCCGAGGGCAGCACGAAGTTGGTGGTCACGTTCTGCGTCACGGGCTGGCCGTTGATGCCCGTCGAGATGGACTGCACGTTGCGCTCGTAGCGGGCGCCAGTCAGCAGTTTCACCTGCTCGCCCAGCGGGAGGTTGAAGGACACGTAAGCCGCTTCCAGCTCGTTGGTGGCCGAGTAGTGGTAGGTCGAGTTCTGGTCTTCGTCCACCCGGAAGCCGTCGCTGCCAATGTTTTGCGGCGAGAAGATGTTGCCCACGTCTTCGTTTTTCAGGCCCTGCATGCCGTTGGGGTTCAGCGAGTAGCCGAGGGCGCGGGCGTTGAAGCTGCGCTTGCGGTATTCGAGGTAGGTGCCGGCGGCCACTTCCATTTCGCGGGCGCCAAGGGCCACTTTCTGCTTCAGGTTGGCCGTGGCGGTGAAGATGTGCTCGTCGAGGTTCTGGTAGAGGCGGCCAGCGTTGTTCACGTCCACCTGGCCGGCGCCGGGCGTGAGCACGGTCTGGGTGGCGGGGCGGTTGTCGCCGGTGGAGGGCGAAACCTGGTAGGACACGCGGCGCAGGTCGGGCTCGCTGCGGCTGGAGTAGCCGTAGCCGCCCACCCAGTCGAAGTGGGTTTTCTCCTTGTTGAGAATGTGCGTGCCGGCCAGCTGGCCGGTGTAGGTGGTGCGGCCCTGGTAGCCGGCCTGGTAGCTGCGGCGGTTCAGGGTGCCGTTGTCGTCGAGGCCCTGGCGCGTCACCTGCTGGTTGCGGGCCTGCTGGCTGAACAGGTTGCGGAACTCCAGGCGGCCGCCGTTCTCAAGCTGCAGGCTGAAATTCTGGATGGCGCCAAGGCGCACGTTGTTGGTCGACTGGTCGTCCTTGAACTGGTCGGTGCGCTTGCCCGATACGTCGTACAGGTTGCGGTCGATGTTGAAGTGCGTGTAGGCGTTGGTGTAGTTGAGCGAGGTCACGCTGCCGATTTCCAGCCCGCCCAGCTTGAACTGGTCGAGGTAGGAGAGGTTGAAGCGCGCATCGGGCATCGCCTTCATCTTATAAATCGCGAAGGTGTTGTCGAGCTGGCGGGCGTAGAAATCCCGCTCGTACTGCTGGTAAGCCGAGTTCAGCTGCGGGAAGCCGTTGGGCAGCTCGCGCTTGGTGGCGCCGAAGCCGAAGGCGTCGCCGGCCTGCGTTTTGTCGGTGTAGAAGTCCTGGCCCGTGGTGCCGTCGCGGAAGCCGGTGGAGTAGTTCACTGTCAGCAGCTTCTCGTTGAACACCGGCTTGCGCAGGTACACTTTCACGAGGCCGCCGGCGAAGTCGCCCGGCAGCTCCGGCGAGGGATCTTTAAACACCAGCACGCGGTCGAGCAGGGCGCTGGGCACGATGTCGAAGGAAAACGACTTGCGGTCCGTTTCGGAGCTGGGCGCGCTCACGTCGTTCAGCCACACGGTGTTGTACCGGTCGCTCAGGCCGCGCACCTGGATGAAGCGGTTGTCGACGATGGTCACGCCCGGAATGCGGCGCACCACCTCGGCCGCGTCGCGGTCCTGAGTTTTCACAATCTGCTCCGACGACACGCCGCTAACCACCACGCTGGCCTGCCGGATTTCGTTAATTACCGACACTTCGGTATTGGTGCGGCGCACGCCGTTCACCACCACTTCGTCCAGCGCTTTGGAGTCGGAAGTGAGCTTGCCGTCGAGCACCGTGGTTTTGCCGGCGGTCACGGTTACGTTCGGGATGGAGACGGTTTTATAGGAAACCGACGAAACCACCAGCGTGTAGCTACCCGTGGGCACCTTCTCCAGCGAGTAGCTGCCATCGACCCCGGTCGGGCCCGCGATGGTGGTGTTTTCCAGCCGAACCGTGCCGCCAATAATGGCTTCCTGGTTGGCTCCGTCCTTAAACGTGCCCTTGATGCTGCCCGTGCCCTGCGCTACGGCCGAGGCTATCGAAACCAGGCACAAGACAAGCGAAAAAATGCTGCGGATACTGGTGTTTTGCATAATGGGTGCAAAGGTCCCCGCCTCCTGTTGCCACAATATGCTGTCTGGTTTACTATAATGTTACGTCCGGTAATACGGGGTTTGTTGCGCAGCAAATTATTGTTCGGCAATGAGTTAATAAGGGCTGGTGAAAGGCTGCGGTAACCTGCGTAGGAAGGCGGTAGCGTTGCGGCTTCGCAGCAGAAGGCAGACCTTTGCCCGCTCCGGCAAGGGTAACTTGTCGGCCCCACCTATCCGATTTCGCATGAATCATTCTCTCACCCGTTGGGCCCTGCATGGTGTGGCCGCTCTGGCCCTGCTGGCGCCGACGTTGCCCGCCGCTGCCCAGGCCCGCCAGGAATACCTGCTCACCACCGACTGGAAATTCACCAAAGGTGAGCAGCCCAACGCTGCCCAGCCCAGCTTCAACGACGCCAAATGGCAGACCGTGAGCGTGCCGCACGACTGGGCCATCTACGGCCCGTTTGATGGCAACAACGACCTGCAAACGGTCAAAATCGAGCAGAACAACGAAAAGACGGCCACCCAAAAAGCTGGGCGCACGGGCGGCCTGCCGTTCATCGGCACCGGCTGGTACCGGCGGAAGCTGGCCGTGCCCGGCTTCAAGGCGGGCAAGCGGGCCGCGCTGGTATTCGACGGGGCCATGAGCAATGCGCACGTGTTTGTGAACGGCAAGGAAGTGGGCAGCTGGCCCTACGGCTACAACTCGTTTTCCTTCGACATCACGCCCTTCCTGAAAGCCGGAGCCGACAACACGCTGGCCGTGCGCCTGCAAAACCAGGCAGAAGCCTCGCGCTGGTACCCCGGCGCCGGCCTCTACCGCAACGTGCACCTCATCGTGACCGACGACGTGCACATTCCGGTGTGGGGCACCTACCTCACCACGTCCGATATCACGGCGCAGTCGGCCAAGGTGAAGCTGCGCACGCAGGTGGAAGTGCCCGCCGGCGCCCGGCAGGCCCTGCGCCTCGTGACCGAAATTCGCGACGCGGCTGGCAAAGTCGTGGCCACTACTACCAGCAACCTGGCGGCTACCGGCAAACCCGAGTTTGAGCAAAACCTGGACCTGCCGCAGCCGAAACTGTGGTCGCCCGAGACGCCGGTGCTGTACACGGCAGCCTCCAGGCTCTACGCCGGTCAGACGCTGAAAGACGAGTACCGCACCCGCTTCGGTGTGCGCTCCTTCAAATTTGAGAAAGACAAAGGCTTCTCGCTGAATGGGCAGGTGCGCAAGTTCAAGGGCGTGTGCAACCACCACGACCTCGGCCCGCTGGGTGCGGCCGTGAATACGGCCGCTTTGCGCCGGCAACTCACCTTGCTGAAGGACATGGGCTGCGACGCCATCCGAACCTCGCACAACATGCCCGCGCCCGAGCTGGTGGCGCTGGCCGACGAAATGGGCTTCATGCTGATGGTAGAAGCCTTTGACGAATGGAAGTCGCCGAAAGTGAAAAACGGCTACAGCCAGTACTTCGACCAGTGGGCCGAAAAGGACCTGGTGAACATGGTGCGGCGCGACCGCAACCACCCCTCGGTCATCATGTGGAGCATCGGCAACGAGGTGCCCGACCAGAGCAACCCCAACGGCCCCATCTTGGCCAAGCGTCTGCAGGACATCGTGCGCCGCGAAGACCCCACCCGCCCCATCGCCGCCGGCATGGACCGTTTCGATGACGACTTCAAGTACGGCATGGCGCCGGCCGTCGAAATTCCCGGCTTCAACTACAAGCCGCACCGCTACGCCGAGGCGCTGAGCAAGCTGCCGCAGGGCTTCCTGCTGGGTTCGGAAACGGCGTCCACGGTGAGCTCGCGGGGCGTTTACAAGTTTCCGGTGGTGACGGCCAAGGAGAAGAAGTACGACGACAACCAATGCTCGTCCTACGACCTGGAGGCGTGCAGCTGGTCGCAGACGCCAGACGAGGAATTTGTGCAGCAGGACGATATTGCCAATGTCATCGGCGAATTTGTGTGGACCGGTTTCGATTACCTCGGCGAGCCCACGCCCTACGACGAGAAGTGGCCCTCGCACAGCTCCATGTTCGGCATGCTCGACCTGGCCGGCATGCCCAAGGACCGGTACTACCTCTACCGCGCCCGTTGGAACACCGCCCAGCCTACCGTTCACCTGCTGCCCCACTGGACCTGGCCCGGCCGCGAGGGCCAGACCACACCGGTATTCTGCTACACCAGCTACCCCTCGGCCGAGCTGTTCGTGAACGGCGTGAGCCAGGGCCGCCAAACCAAAGCCAAGTCCGACAAGCCCCAAACCCGCTACCGCCTGATGTGGAACGACGTAAAATACGCGCCCGGCAGCATCAAAGTGGTGGCCTACGATGCCCGGGGCAAGGCCGTGGCCGAAGAAACCGTGCGCACCGCCGGCCAGCCCCACCACATCAAACTGGTGGCCGACCACCGCACCCTCGCCGCCGACGGCCAGGACCTGGCCTACGTCACGGCCCGGGTAGAAGACAAGGACGGCAACCTCTGCCCCGACGCCGCCGACCAGCTGCAAGTGGCCGTGAGCGGCGCCGGCCGTTTCCGCGCCATGGGCAACGGCGACCCCACCAGCCTGGAGCTGTTTCACCAGCCGCAGATGCACGCCTTTCACGGCCAGCTGGTGGCCATTGTGCAGGCCGGCACCAAGCCCGGCGATGTGCAGCTGAAAGTGAGCGCCGCAGGCTTGCAGCCCGGTACGCTGCAACTGAAAACGGCTGCTAAGTAAGTCTTCTGTAAAAGCAAAAAAGCCGGCTGCCTTCGTAAAGCAGCCGGCTTTTTTATTGCCGAAAAGCGGGTGATAAAAGGCTATTCGCGCACGATGCGGCGGGTTTCGAGGCTGGCGGCCGTGCGCACCTGCAGCAGGTACAGGCCCGCGCCGAGGCTATGCAAATTCAGCTCGCGGGTGGTGCCCTGCGGGTTGGGCGCTGCTATTGTGGTTTCGTTCACGCGGCGGCCCAGGGCATCCATGACAGTCAGTGTAACCGGTTGGGCGTAGCCGGTGAGCGTGACGCTGAGGCGGCCGTCAGGGGTGGGGTTGGGCGCCACGCTCAGGCTGCTGCCGGGCAGGGCTCGCGCCGCAGATAGCACCGTGAGTGGTGCCGACATGGGCGAGGTACAGCTTGTGGCCCCCGCCACGACGGTGGCCGTGACGGTGTAGGTCCCGTTGGTGGTGGCCGTGAGGGTGCGGGCAGTGGCGCTGGGTAGCAGCACGTTGTCGCGGTACCACTGGTTGCCGGTCAGGGCGCTGCTGGTGAGCTGCGTGCCGCTACGCGAAACAGTGGGCGCGGGCGGCCCCGGTAGCACCCGCACCAATACGGAGGTGGTGTCTTCACACCCCCCGGCCAGAACGTCACATTGGGCGTGATGCGCAGGAAGTAGCGAGTGGTCAGCGTGGGGTTTACGCTGATGCTGGGTGTGGTGGTCACGGCCGGCAGGCCGTCGCCGCCGGAGCTGGTGCTCCACTGGTAGGCGTAGGTTTGCCGCAGAGTGGTGCCCATGGCCAGGTTGCGCACCGAATCAGGCCGAACCACCACGCCCGATAGCGCCAGCGAACTGCCCCGGCAAATAGTCATCGGCCCCGCGCCCATGGCCGGGTTGGTGATGAGCGCCGTGTAGCCGCGAAACACCCGGATGGCCACCACTTGGCTCCGCCGGCCGGGATAGGGACACACGTTGTCATCAACCCGCAGGGTGAAGTAGACGGTGCGGCCCACCGCCGCGGGCGCCGGCTGCAGGTAGAAAGTGCCGCGCGGCGCGGGCGTGCCATTGCCCACGAGGCTGAACGTGCCCACGTCGCCCCCGCCCAGTAGCAGCGGGTTGGTGCTGAGGTCGGCGGGCACGCTCACGGTGAGGGGCTGGTTGGCACTGGGCGTGCGCAGGTTGTTGGGGTCGCTGATGTTGAGCTGCACGCGGGCGTAGCTGCACGCCCGTACGTCGATGCGCACGGTATCGGGGCCATTGCTAAATGTGCAGCCCACGGCTTGGGTGCTCACCGCGGGCGGGTTGGGCGGGAAGTTGCCGGCGCAGTCTATCACGATTATCGTGGCCTCGCGGCGCACGGTGCCGATGACCCGGCGCACGCCGTTGATGCGGCGGTATTCGGTGATGAGCATGGCAATCTGATACTTATTGCTACCTGAGCTAGGCGCGGCCATGGCATCAAACACGCCTGGCGTGAACGTAACGCTGCGCGCCCGCTGGTTGAAGCTGAATGTGCGCGGCATCCCCACAAAGGCCGGGCAGAAGCCCACCGTATCCACACCCAGAGTAATAGGGTAGGTGGGGCTGTACTGGCCGCCACTACCGGTGTAGTTGAACACGCACAGCGGATTGGTGGAAAGCACCACCGGAACGGCTGGTGTCGGGTAGTTGGTGTAGGTCACAGGCGTGCCGCAGGCGCGCAGCGGCGCGGCTAGGGTATACGCCAGCGAGTCGCCGTCGGCCTCGGTGCAGGGAAAAGCAATTGTGGTGGGCTGATTGCGACACGCAAACTGAACCAACGCGTCCTGCGGGTCGAACTGGGGCGAGTTGTTGGCTGCGGCCGTGGTGCCCTGGTTGCGGTTGTCGAGGGTGGCTTCCACGTAGAGGTCGCCGCCTATGGCATTGGCAGTCACGGGGCGGGAATTACTGAAGGTGCTCAGCGTCCAGTTGCCGGGGGGCAGGGTTACGGTTGCCACGCACAGGTATACGTCGTAGTTGGCCAGGCCCGCCGGGCCCTGGCAAGGCCCCGCCGACAGTGCCGTGCAGAATGGAGTTGCTGTCTCGGCCGGGCCCTGCTGCACCAGCTGGGCCGTGACGGTGGCTGTGGCGTTGCAGCCGCCGTTGCGGCACGAGAGCAGGAAGTCGTTGGGGCCAGGCACCAGCCCACTGCAGTCGCGGTACAGTCGGAATTTGACGCGGTACTGGTTATTGCCCAACGACACATACGTGATGTCGCCACCCCAGAGGTGTGACGCCCACGCTTCGCGAGCGCTGCCCAGAAGCAGACCAAGCAGCAAAAAAAGGAATTGGAAGGATAGAGGTTTTTTCATTGAGAAAATTGAGAAGGATAGTGAATCAATAACAGGAAATAGGATGCCTGCGATTGTCTGATAATCTTATTCGCGCACGATGCGGCGGGTTTCGAGGCTGGCGGCCGTGCGCACCTGCAGCAGATACATGCCCTTTCCGCACCTGCTCAAATCCAGCTCTTGGGTCATGCCCTGCGGGTTGGGCTTGCTGACGGCGGCGCCTATCACCTGGCGGCCCAGGGCGTCGAAAACGGCCAGTGTCACGGGGTGGGCGTAGCCGGTGAGGGTGACGCTCAGGTGGCCGTTGGGGGTGGGGTTGGGGGCCACGCTCAGGCTGCTGCCGGGCAGCGCGCGCTGGCTGCCCAGCACCGTGCGCGGCGCTGATGGCGGCGAGGTGTAGGGTACGCCGCCAACCACCACCGTCACCACTACCGTGTAGACGCCGCCTGCGGTGGGTGTAATGGTTTGGCCCGTAGCGCCCGGAATTAGCTGCCCGTTGAGGTACCACTGGTTGCCGGTGGCGTAGTTGCTGCTCAGCGTCGCGCCGTTGGTCGTTACGACGGGTGCCAGCGGCGGCACCAGCGTCACCAGGATGGACGTGGTGTCGGCGCAGCCCAGGCCAAAGCCTCCGGCGGGAGTTACGGTCAGGAAATAGCGACTGTTCATTGTGGGGGCTACCGTGGTGGCCGCACTGCTGGCCTGGGCCGGGTCGAGCCCGTTGCCCTGCACCCGCCACTGGTAGCCGTAGGTCTGGGCCACGGTGGTGCCAGTGGCCAGCCGGCGCAAGGAATCCGGCCGCTGGGCCAGCCCCCGCAGAACCAGCGTACTACCCGCCGGAAGGCTCACGGCAGCGGCAGGGGCCGTGCCTCCCGCCGGCACGATGCCCGCCCGCACGTTCCGCCGCACGTTGATGACAATGACGCGGTTTTGCCGGCCCTTCACGGGGCAGCCGTTGTCTTCCACGCGCACGTTGAGGCGCACGGTGCGCCCCGCAGCCGTGGCCAGCGGCTGCAGGTAGAGGATGCCTTGCGGATGCGCGGTGCCGTTGCCGCTCAGGCTGAACGTGCCTACGTCGCCTCCGGCCAGCAGCAGCGGGTTGGTATTGATATCAGCCGGAACCGTGACGGTGAGCAGCTGCCCGACGCTGGGCACGCGCAGGTTGTCGGGGTCGGTGAAGTCGAGCGTCAGGCGCGAGTAGCTGCAGGCCTCCACATCAATCCGCGTAGTGTCCGGCGTGTTGATGATGCGGGCCCCCGAGTTGGCAGTTTGATTGGCGACCTGCACGGCATTCGGCACGGAATTGCCGCCGCAGTCTACCACGATGAAAACCATCTCGTGGCGAATCCGGCCAATCAGCCGCAGCACGCCATTCACCCGGCGGTACTCGTCGGCCTGCACCGCCAGCAGGTACTTGTTGTCGCCGCTGGCCGGCGTGGTAGGTACACTGTAGACGCCGGGCATAAGCGTAACGGTGCGGGCTTCGCGATTGAAGCGCAGGGTGCGCACCACGCCCGTTCTAACGGGGCAGGCGCCGACTGTGTCCATGCCCATGCGGATGGGGTAGGTGGGCGAATACACCCCCGGTAAAAACCCGGGAATAGTCAATATGCAAGGGCCGGGTGTGGGGAACGGCTCCAATGGAGGAGGCACTGCTTTATAAGTAACCGGCATGCCACAGGCTTGCAGGGGAGCAGCCAGCGAGTACGCCACGGAGTCGCCGTCGGGCTCCAGGGCCGAGAAGCTGAAGGTGGTGAGCTGCTTCCAGCACATGTACTGCACCGGAATGTCGTCGGCATCAAACTGCGGCGTGTTGTTGCTTACACCGCTGCCCCGGTTGTCGAGGTAGGCCTCGGCGTACAGGTCACCGGATACTATGTTGGCCAGGACGGGCCGGGCGTTTTGGACGGTGCTCAGCGTCCATTGGCCCGGCGGGAGCGTCACGGTGGCTTCGTAGCTCACAAAGCGAAAAAGGGCGTAGGCAGATGCCGGATTCTGGCAGGTGCCGGCCGTGGTGGCGCAGAGCGGCGCCGGCTCAAAGGCGGCGCCCTGCTGCACGAGCGGTGCCGTAAGCGTTGCCAGGGTGTTGCAGCCGCCGGTGCGGCATTCCAGCGTGAAGGCCGTGGTGGGCGCGCCCGAACAGTCCTGATACACGCGGAACCTGACGCGGTACTGGTTATTGCCCAACGAACTGTAGGTCATGTCGCCGCCCAGCAGGTGCGACGCCTGTGCCGCCGGCAGGCCGCCCAGAAAAACCCAGAAAAGCAGCGAGAAAAGAACAGAAGGTAGACGGTTCTTCATACAAAAATCGGCTAAAGTGGAAGGATGCTACAGGCACTTGAATCCTGGCCTCAGCACAGCGTAATGGCTGCGGAAGAAGCTGAGAATAAGCCCTGAATATGGTGGTTATGCTATGCGCAATTTTGGTTCCATTCTTTAGGGGAATTGCTTGAAAATGTGTGAAATAATTGATAGGGGAAATTGCTGTTTACTGTAATTGTTACTAAGTCAATGGCTTAATTTTTTTCCTGGCGAGTATCTAATGATTTTTACCAGCAACAACACCTTGCTGCCGGCCCATCATACCCAAAGCCACGCGCAGAAAGGCTTTGTCCGTAAAGTGCGAGCTTTGGGAAAGCCGTAAGCGGCTTTTTTTCGTTGCTACTGTTTTCACCCCCTCCGCTATCAGCCGCTCTGATTTGTCATCTCCTACTAACCACCTCCTCGTATTTGCCCGCGAGCCCGTCCTCGGCCGCGTAAAAACGCGCCTGGCTGCCGACATTGGCAATGAAGCCGCCCTGGCCGTGTACCGCGAATTATTAGCCATCACCGCTTCCGCCGTCACGGCCGCGCAGGTGCCCGCCACGGTGTGGCTGGCCGAAGCGCCCGCGCCCGCCGCCGACGCCAGCACCCCGCGCCCCGAATGGCCCGGCCTGCCCTGGCGCGTGCAGCCGCCCGCCGAGTCGCTCGGAGAACGCATGAGCCACGCCTTCGAACAAGCGTTTGCAGGTGGTGCCTCGCGGGTCGCCATCGTTGGCACCGATTGCCCGGGCCTGACCCAGCAGCTGCTGCACGCCGCTTTCGCAGCGCTGGCCAGCCACGACATGGTGGTAGGCCCGGCCGACGACGGCGGCTACTATCTATTAGGATTGAATGCGTTGCACCTGGAGCTATTCGCCAATAAAGACTGGAGCACCGCCACCGTACTACCCGACACCCTGGCCGATGCCGCCCGCCTGGGTCTGAGTGTGGCCCAGCTGCCCATGTTGCACGACGTCGATTCCGGCCGTGACCTGGCTACCTGGCGCGCAGCTAAGGCCTTATAAGTGGCTACATAAAAACAGCGGGCGATGCTTCATCGAAGCATCGCCCGCTGTTTTTATGTAGCTGCGAAGTTTACGCCACGGTGCCGCCGCAGCTGGAACCGCTGCCGGCCGTGCAGCCGTAGCAGTGCTGGTTGATGACGATGGCGCGCTGGCCCAGTGCGGCCGCGTCGAAGTCGCGGATGTGCTGCACGGGGCTGGCCACGTACAAATCTAGCATCTGGTTGAAGTCGCAGTCGTAGAGGCCACCGTCCCAGCCCACCGAGATGGTGTTGCGGCACATCACGCCGGCCGCGGCCACGGGGTTGAAGGCGTTCACCAGCTTTTCCATGTAGCCGGCGTAGTTGCCCGACTCGATGAGGTAGTCGAGGTAGCGGCTCACCGGAATGTTGGTGATGGCAAACAGGTCGTTGAACACGATGCCGTGGTCTTTCAGCAGCACCCGCTTGAACTGGTCCTGCAGGCCCTTTTGCGAGCCCGGCAGGAAGGCGCCGGCGGGGTTGTACACCAAGTTCAGCACTAGGCCGGTGCCGGGCTGGCCGTAGCCCACGGCGTTCAGCATTTTCAGCGCCCGGATGGAGTCCTCAAACACGCCGTCGCCGCGCTGGCTGTCGGTTTTAGAGGCGCTGTAGAAGGGCAGGGAGCTCACCACTTCCACGCCGTGCTTTTTGAAGAACTCCGGCAGGTCGTAGTACTTCTTGTTGGCCACGATGATGGTGAGGTTGCAGCGCACCAGCACCTTGCGGCCAAGCTTGCTGATTTCCTCCACAAACCAGCGGAAGTCCGGGTTCATCTCGGGGGCACCGCCGGTGAGGTCCACCGACGGGATATCGGTCTGGGCCAGCGCGTCGAGGCAGTACTGCATCGTTTCGCGGGTCATGATTTCCTTGCGGTCGGGGCCGGCGTCGACGTGGCAGTGCTTGCACACCTGGTTGCACATCTTGCCCACGTTGATTTGCAGCACGGCCGGCGTCACGGGTTGCAGCGGAAACAGCGCCGACTCGCGCAGCTTCTCGTGGAACAGCGGCAGGTGCAGCGTTTCGGCCACTTCACGTTTCAACACCGTTAGCTGAAAGGCAGAATCGGCGAGCTGGTGACCGGTAGCTTTAAGGGATTTCATCGAGGGCAATAAAGAGAAAGACGACCAAGCAACAGCCCAGCCGCGCGAATAGTGACAAGTTACGGCAGGCCGAAGCCGCCAAGAGACTTTACGAGAAAGCAGGAAGGCGCAGATTTACCGCCGCGTCATTCATAAAAATGCCGCATCCGGCGCATGGTGGTTTGCACCACCCAATCGCCGAGCCGCGGGAAATAGGTGTGCACCAGCACAATGAGCCGGCCCAGGGCCGAAATCACCGTGCGCTGCCGCCGCCGCCGGATGTGGCGCAGAATAATGGCGGCCACCTCCGCTTGGCTTTTTTGCCAGCGCGGCGGGCGGTGTGCAATGGGCACGGGCTGCCCGTTGGCGGCCAGCACGCGCTTTTCTGGGTCGTTTTGGGTGAAGCCGATGTGTACTACTCCGAAATGGATGCCGGTGTGGGCCAGCTCCAACCGCAGCGTGTGGGCCAGGTTGGCCACCGCCGCCTTGCCCGCGCAGTAGGCCGAGCCGCTGGGCATGCCGTTCAGGGCCGAAATGGAGGAAATGAACGTGACGCTGCCCCGGGCCTTTATCAGGTAGGGCAGGGCGGCTTTCAGCGGGTACACCGTGCCGTACACGTTGCTGTCGAGCACCTGCCGGAATACCTCGGGCTGCATGTCAGCGAAGTAGGCGCGCTGCGAGATGCTGGCGTTGGTCACCAGCACGTCGAGGCGGCCGAATGCTTCGATGGCCGTGTTGATGAGCTGTTCGCAGGCCTCGTAATCGGTCACGTCGGCCACGCAGCTGGCCACCGAGTGGCCGGCGGCCTGCAGCGCGGCGCGGGTTTGCTCCAGGCGCTCGGCGTTGCGGCCGTTGAGCACCACGGCGGCGCCCTGCTCGCAGAGCAGGCGGGCGGTTTCGCGGCCAATGCCCGATTCGGAACCCGTGACAATGGCCACCTGGCCGGCAAATGGGCCGGTGAGGTCCACCGGTGCCCAGGCGCGAAACTGCTCGGGCGCGGGCGCGGCTTCGGGCGCCGGAGCGTCCTTAAACATAGCGGTGGGCTTTAAACCAGTCAAAAGCTTCGACAACGGCTTGGGTGATGGGTGTTTGGGGCAGGGCCAGTTCGGCGCGGGCCTTGTGAGCGGTAAAGTAATGGCCATCGTTGGCCACGGCAGCCATGGCGGCGTTTAGCTGGGCCGGGCGGCCGGTCAGCCTACTCTTTACGTCGCAGAGCTGCCCATAGATTGTGGCCAGGCCCGGCGGAATGGGCCAACGCGGTGCTTTCACCTGCAAACAACCGGCTATCAGCGCAAAAGCTTCACGGTAGCTCAAGTTTTCGTTGCCTAAAATGTAAGACTCGCCCACGCGGCCCATGGTCAGGGCGTTGACGGTGGCCACGGCCACGTCGCGCACGTGCACGTAGTTTTTGCCGCCGGGCGGGTAGCCGGGCAGGCGGCCGTGGTACAGCTCCAGCAGCAGCGCGTTGGAGGTTGGCTTGGCATCGCCCGGCCCCAGCATGAAGGTGGGATGCACCAGCACGGCGGGCAGGTGCTCTTGCTGGACGGCGCGTAACAGCATTTTGGTGCATGTCACTTTGCTGTCCATGTAGTCGAGGCCATAGCGCTGGCCAGCGTAGGGCCGGGTTTCATCGCCGGGACGGCTTTTTGTACCAAAGCCGAAAACGTTGGCCGTGCCCACGTACACAAAACGGCTCACGTCGGCTTTGCGGGCCATGCGCAGCGCGTTTTCGGTGCCGCCAATGTTGGCAAGCACCACCTCCGGATTTCGGGCAGGATTTACTTGGGCCAATGCTGCCGCGTGAATAATGGATTCGCAACCGTTGGCCAGGCTGGTCAAATGGGAAATATTAACGGGCCGGGCCAGGTCTTCTTCGCAATACTCCACCGCCCACGCCGCCGGGAAAGGCGGCGCGGTGCCGGGCCGCAGCAGCGCCCGCACGGCGTGGCCGCGCGCCACCAGCTCCTGCACCATGTGGCGGCCCAGGAAGCCATTGGCGCCCGTCACAAGTACGCGGCCCGGCATCAGCGGTAGTTGAGCAGGGCCTTGTAGGTGCGCGCAATGCGCGGCGGCGGCACGTTCAGGAAGAACATGGCGAAGGCCGTGAGGTTGGCCAGCTGCACGCGCAACCAGCTGTTGGTTTCGTATTTCCGGGCCGATACCACTACGTCCTGCGGCACGATGTAGAACGAGGCCACCCGCCGGATGCGCCGGATGATTTCAAAATCCTCCATGATGACAAACCGCTCATTGAACCCGCCCAGCCGCTGAAACAAAGCTTTGGTGATGAACAGGGTCTGGTCGCCGCCGCGGCTCATGATGCCTTTGAAACGGGTGCCGTAGCTGTTGATGCGCAGCAGCGGGTGCCGCGAGTCGAACCGAAAGCGGTAGCAGCCGGCTTCGTGGCCCGCCGCCACGGCCTGCCGGATGGTGGCCACGTAGTCGGGGTGAATGCCCACGTCGGCGTGCACGAAGTAGAGGATGTCGCCGGTGGCCTGGGCGGCGCCGAAATTCATTTGGGCGGCCCGGCCGGGCTTGGGGCTGAGCAGCACGGTGGCGCCGGCCTGACGGGCCAGCTCGGCGGTGCCGTCGGGGCTGTGGGCGTCCACCACCAATATTTCCACCTCGCCGGCCGGGGCGTGCCGGCGCAGGGCGGCCACGAGGCGGGCAATGCCGGGGGCTTCGTTGTAGGTGGGAACGATAACGCTAAAAGTCATGGGCGGAAAGGAAGAAGGCGCAACTTCCGGCTTTTTAAGCAAAGTAGAAAGCGACGGGCTGCTACCGGGTGGCCGCCAGGGCAACCAATTTCTCTGCTTACGTAAGCTCGTCAGGTTAGAGTTTGGCCCGCGTCAATCTTAAAAGACAGCCACCGCCGTATATTCCCGACAACATCCCGTTTCATGAAAAAAGCCTTCTTTTCCCTGTTGGCCGCTGCTGTGCTCGTGGCCAGCGCGGCTGCTCCGGCCCCGGCCCTGGCCGCTGCTCATCCGGCCGTTGCCGCCCCGGCCGCCGTCGACCATTCGGCTTTCGACAAGCTACTGAAAAAGCACGTCAACGCCAAAGGGCTGGTTGACTACAAAGGCTTCAAGGCCGACCAGGCCGTCTTCGACCAATACCTTGACCTGCTCAGCAAGAACGCGCCGGCCAGCAGCTGGAGTAAGCAGGAGCAAATGGCTTACTGGATAAATGCTTACAACGCGTTTACCATTAAAACCATCCTGAATCATTACCCGCTGGAAAGCATCAAGGACATTGGCTCGAAAATCAAGATTCCGTTCGTAAATACGCCGTGGGCCGATAAGTTCTTTCGCATCGGCGGCGAAAAGATGAGCCTCGACAACATCGAGCACGGCATTCTGCGCAAGAAGTATGACGACCCGCGCATTCACTTTGCGCTAGTGTGCGCCTCCATGAGCTGCCCCCGCCTGCGCAACGAGGCCTACACCGCCGCCAAGCTGGACAGCCAGCTCGACGACCAGGGCCGCGACTTCCTAAACAATCCGGCCAAAAACAAGATTGGCAAAGGCAGCGCCCAGCTCTCCAAGTACTTCGACTGGTACAAGGGCGACTGGACCAAAAACGGCCAGTCGGTGGCGAAGTGGGTGAACAAGTACTCGACCACCAAGATTGACGAAAAAACGCCCATCAGCTACCTGGACTATAACTGGAAGCTGAATCAGCAATAAATCGACACCTCAACCCAGGCCTGCATCTCAAGAATGAGTTACCTCGATACCACCGCCGACGTGTACCGCCAGGCGGCCCAGGAGCCGCAGGTTGGCCTGTGCTGCACCACAAACCCCGTGTGGCAGCTGCCCGGCCTGAGCATTCCCAAGCGCATGCTGGCCATGAACTACGGCTGCGGCAGCACCGTGAACCCGCGCGACCTCACCAACAGCCCCACCGTGCTCTACGTGGGCGTGGGCGGCGGCATGGAGCTGCTCCAGTTTGCCTACTTCAGCCGCCGCCCCGGCGCCGTGATTGGCGTGGACGTGGTGGAGGAAATGCTGGAGGCTTCCCGCGAAAATATGCTTACCGCCGAGCAGGAAAACGACTGGTTCAGTCGCGAGTTCATCGACCTGCGCTCGGGTGACGCCCTCGGCCTGCCCGTGGCCGACGAAAGCGTGGACGTGGCCGCCCAAAACTGCCTCTTCAACATCTTCAAAGCCGACGACCTCAAGCGCGCCCTGCAGGAAACCTACCGCGTGCTCAGGCCCCACGGCCGCCTCGTGATGTCGGACCCCACTTGCGAGCAGCCCATGAGCGACGCGCTACGCGCCGATGAGCGCCTGCGGGCCCTTTGCCTCACCGGCTCGCTGCCCCTGCAGGAGTACCTCGACATGATTACCGAAGTCGGCTTCGGCACGGTGGAAGTGCGCGCCCGGCGGGCCTACCGCGTGCTGGCCC
The DNA here is from genome assembly GCF_022921075.1 of Hymenobacter sp. 5317J-9. Taxonomy (NCBI): domain Bacteria; kingdom Pseudomonadati; phylum Bacteroidota; class Cytophagia; order Cytophagales; family Hymenobacteraceae; genus Hymenobacter; species Hymenobacter sp. 5317J-9. The sequence goes on along the minus strand of NZ_CP095050.1, from coordinate 4,919,658 downwards.
CCGGCCACTACGCCACCGATGAGCTCATCTACATCGAAAGCGTGGAAGTGTGCGCCATCAAAGACCCCATGCCGGCCGATGGGCCCTGCATTTTCACGGGCCGCACCGCCATCTACTACGGCGGCGAAGAATACTTCGATGACCAGAAAGGCCACGTGCTACTGGCCAACCAGCCCCTGGCCGTGTGCGACAAAACGGCCGGCGCCCTGCTGGCCCTGGGCCGCGACGACATCTTCGTGTCGCCCTCCACTTACCACTACGACGGTGGCGGCTGCTGCTAGTCAGCAGCTTTGCTATTGTCTCAATAGAACGTCATGCTGAGCTGGTCGAAGCATCTCAACCGCACGCAGGAATTAGTTGCGTAGTAGAGATGCTTCGACTGCGCTCAGCATGACGTTTTTTTAGGTTCACTGCGATGCACCAACTCCTCGTGCTGCTTTGGCTCTGTGCGCTGCCCGTGGCCGCCGCCGCGCAGGCTGTCAAGCCCGGCGCCACCGAAACGCGCCGCTACGCCATCGAAGTGGCCGGCGTGCGCGTGGGCACCATGACGGCCACGCGCCAGCCGCCCGTGGGCCCGGAGCAGGTGTACACGCTGGTGAGCGACGTGAAAGTCAATTTTCTGTTTTATCACCTGAAGATTTACTATCAGGTAATGAACCGCTTCCGCAACGGCCAGTTGCTGCTCTCTACCGTGGAAGCGCACACCAACCAAGGCGACTTTACCTCGCGCACCGAGTGGAAGGGCGACCATTACGCCATCCTGGCCGACCAGTACAAGCACCACTACGAGGCCACCGAGACGCAGCCCATCCGCTACGCCGTCACCAATCTGTTCTTTGCGGAGCCCGCTGGCCAACCCCGCGCTTTCGCGGAGTATTTCGGCGATTACTTCGCTCTGAGCCGCAACAAGGACGGCACCACCCGCGCCCTGCGCGACGGCCGTGAAGACGAGTACCAGTACGCCAACGGCCAGCTGGTCACCATCATCAAAAAGAACCCGCTCAAGAATTTCATCATCCGGCTGCTGCCGTGAGCGGCGGTGCTACCGGCTGGCAAACGTCTGCCCGGCCCGCACCATGCGGCGCAGCAGCGGGCTGGCGCGGTACCGGTCCTCGTGGTACTCCTCGTACAGCGCATCGAGCGTGCCGAGCACCTGCGGCAGACCCAACTCATCGGCCCAGGCCAGCAGGCCTTTGGGGTAGTTCACGCCCTTGGTCATGGCCAGCTCCAGGTCTTCCTTTGAGGCTACGTTGAGGGCCAGCGCGTCCACGGCTTCGTTGATGAGCATGGCCAGCACGCGGTTCAGGATTTCGCGGCCCAGCTGCTCGTCGCGGGTTGGCTCGGGCGGCACGGCGTCGGGCGCGTAGCTGTAGAAGCCGCGGCCCGACTTGCGGCCGTAGTAGCCGGCTTCAAACAGGCGCTTCTGGGTGAAAGACGGCTTGAAGCGCGGGTCAAAAAAGAAGGAGGTGAAGACGGATTCCGTGACGCGGTAGTTTACGTCGTGGCCGATGAAATCCATGAGGGCAAAGGGGCCCATGCGGAAGCCGCCCAGCTCGGTCAGGGCCCAGTCGATGGTGGCCATGTCGGCCACGCCTTCTTCCAGCAGGCGAATGGCCTCGCCATAAAAGGGTCGCGCCACGCGGTTCACGATGAAGCCGGGCGTGTCCTTGGCCAGCACCGGCAGCTTGCCCCAGCTCTGCACCAGGCTGCGAACTTCTTCGGCCAGCCCCTCACGTGTTTGCACCGCCGGAATGATTTCGACCAGCGCCATGAGCGGGGCCGGGTTGAAAAAATGAATGCCCACAAACCGCTCCGGCCGCTGGCAGGCCGCTGCGATGGAAGCAATGGAAAGCGACGAGGTGTTGCTGGCCAAGATGCAGTCGGCCGACACCACTGCCTCCACCTGCCGGAACACCTGCTGCTTCACCGCCAGCTCTTCCACAATGGCTTCGAGCACCAGGCCGCAACCGGCAAAATCCTGCATGTCGGTGGTGGGACGCAGGCGGGCCACGGCGGCTTCGGCGGCGTCAGCCGGCATCTTGCCTTTCTCGGCCAGCTTGCGCAGGGTGCTGGTAATGCCGGCGGTGGCTTTTTCCAGCGCCGTGGCGCTTTGGTCGAGCAAATACACGTCGTGGCCGGCCACGGCCACTACTTGCGCAATGCCCGCGCCCATGGCTCCGCTGCCGATAATTCCAATTGTCATGCGTTCAGGCTAGTTATGGCATTTAAAGTAGTCGAATGGCTCCAGGCAGTCGTCGCACTGGTAGTGCGCCTTGCAGGCCGTGGAGCCAAACTGGCTGACCAGGTGGGTGTGCGTCGACTTGCACACGGGGCAGCGCACGGCCGTGTCTTTGCCGAAGAGGTTGAGTACATGGCCAGTGGCGGTGCCGTCTACGGGCGGGGCAATGCCGTAGGCTTCCAGCTTCTCGCGGCCGGCCTGGCTCATCCAGTCCGTCGTCCAGGCTGGACTCAGCTGGTTGTGAATCAGCACGTTTTGGTAGCCTTCGGCCAGCAGGCGCAGCCGGATTTCGGTGGCAATGACGTTCATGGCCGGGCAGCCCGAGTAGGTGGGCGTGATGGTCACGGTAATCTGGTCGCCCGCCACTGCCACCCCGCGCACGATGCCCAGGTCCAAGATGCTGAGCACCGGCACTTCGGGGTCGCTCACTTCTTCCAGCAATTGCCAGATGTGGGCTTCGGTGGGAGCGGGGGCTATTACCATTTCAGGCCGGGGTAAGTGCGCTGCATGTACTGCAACTCCGAAAGCAGATAGCCTAAATGCTCGGTGTGGCGGCCTGTTTTGCCACCCTGCTGCCCAAACACCGGGCCCGGCAGTGGCAGCGTAGCCTCGGCAAATACATACTCGGTGTGTGCCTGCATGGCGGGCCGCAGCGCGCCGTAGTCAGGCAGCACGCCCACTTCCTGCAACTCTTTTTCGGCCGCCGTAGGCGTGGTCAATTCCTCGCCAAAGCGCCAGAGCGTAGCAATGGACTTCTCCAGACGCTGCCGGCTCTCGGGCGTGCCATCGCCGAGGCGAATCACCCATTCCGAGCTCCACTTGAGGTGGTAGGATGCCTCCTTCACCGACTTCTCGGCAATAGCGGCCAGCTGCGTATCGGGGCAGGTGAGCAGCGCCTTCAGCAAGTGGTAGTGGAAATTATCAAACAGAAACTGCCGCAGGATGGTGTGCGCAAAGTCATTATTGGGCTGTTCCACCAGCAGCGGGTTGCGGTATTCCACGGCGCTGCGCAGGTACGCCAGGTCGTCTTCGGTGCGGCCCTGGCCCTCCAGCTCGGCAGCATACTGATAGTAGCTGCGCGCCTCGCCCAGCAGGTCCAGCGCGATGTTGGCCATGGCCAAGTCCTGCTCCAGCACGGGGCCGTGCCCGCACCACTCCGAAAGGCGGTGCGCCAGAATCAGGCTGGTGTCGGCCAGTTGCAACACGAAGGGAAAGAGCGGGCCCGGGGCGGTGGCCGGTGTGGCAGCGGCCACGCGGGAGTCGTTTTGCGGCAGCATGGCAATTACATGTGTTTGATGGAATCCGGCACCTCGTAAAACGTGGGGTGCCGGTACACTTTGTCGGCCGCCGGGTCGAAGAAGGCCTCCGAGTCGTCGGGATTGGAAGCGTGGATGTGCTTCGACTCCACCACCCAGATGCTCACGCCTTCGAGACGGCGCGTGTACACGTCGCGGGCGTTTTGCACGGCCATGGTGGCGTCGGCGGCATGCAGGCTGCCCACGTGCTTGTGGTCAAGCCCCTGCTTGCTGCGGATGAAAACCTCCCACAGAGGCCATTCGGATTGGTTCATAATTTTGTTCGTTGTCATGCAGAGCGCAGCGAAGCATCTCGCGTGCAGCACTAACCAATACTATTGCAACGAAGCGCGCGAGATGCTTCGCTACGCTCTGCATGACGTTTTTCTTCTTAAATACCTAAGCCGCCACTGCCTCCCGCGCCGCGCGCTTGGCCGCGTGGGCATTGGCGGCTTCGCGTACCCAAGCACCTTCTTCGTGGGCATCCACGCGAGCCTGCAGGCGCTCGTGGTTGCAGAGGCCGTTGCCTTTCACCACGGCCCAGAACTCGTCCCAGTTCACTTCGCCGAAATCGTAGGCCTGACGGGCCTCGTTCCACCTCACCTTTTCATCGGGCACGGTAAGGCCCAGAAACTCGGCCTGGGGCACCATCATGTCCACGAATTTCTGGCGCAGTTCGTCGTTGGTGAAGCGCTTGATGCGCCACTTCATGCTTTGCTCGGTGTTGGGCGAGTCGGCATCTTTCGGGCCGAACATCATCAGCGTGGGCCACCACCAGCGGTTGAGGGCTTCCTGGGCCATGGCTTTCTGCTCAGGCGCCCCCTCGCACAGCGTCTGCATCACCTCAAAACCTTGGCGCTGGTGGAAGCTTTCTTCCTTGCACACGCGCACCATGGCCCGGGCATAGGGGCCGTAGCTGGTGCGGCATAGCGGCACTTGGTTCAGAATGGCGGCGCCGTCCACCAGCCAGCCCACGCAGCCCATATCGGCCCAGCTGAGGGTGGGGTAGTTGAAGATGCTGCTGTACTTGGCCTTGCCCGAGTGCAGGTCGGCCAGCATCTGGTCGCGGGTGGTGCCGAGGGTTTCGGCGGCGCTGTAGAGGTAGAGGCCGTGGCCGGCTTCGTCCTGCACCTTGGCCAGCAAAATGGACTTGCGCTTCAGCGAAGGGGCGCGGGTAATCCAGTTGCCTTCGGGCAGCATGCCCACCAGTTCGGAGTGGGCGTGCTGCGAAATCTGGCGAATGAGGGTTTTGCGGTACGCCTCCGGCATCCAGTCCTTGGGCTCGATGCGCACGTCGGCATCGATGCGGGCCTGAAACTGTTCTTCCGGGGTGAGGACTTGTTCGAGCGTTTCCATGGGACGGGGTGGGATTTAGTTGAAAGAAAGAGAAGTGGCTATTGGTCGAAGTCGACCGTAACCTCCGGCGTAGTGGGCCGGGCCTGGCAAGTAAGTACGTAGCCCTTGGCCACTTCGGTATCGGACAGCGAATAGTTTACGTCCATCTCGGCCGTGCCGGCCGTGACGCGGGCGCGGCAGGTGCTGCACATGCCGTTTTTGCAGGAATAGGGCGCATCCACCCCAATGGCCAGCAGGGCATCGAGCACCGTGTCGCCGTAGTACGACATGGCCAGCGGGTAGGCGCGGCCGTCGAGCTGCACCGTTACCTGGCTTTTCTGGTCGTCGTCGCCCATTGGGCGCGGCGCGGTTGCCCTGGCATTGGCCGGGCTGCTGGTGGAGGCAAACAACTCAAAGTGAATCTTGTCGCTGGCCACCCCGGCTTCCGTTAGGGCCTGCTTCACGCCGTGAATCATCTCCTCGGGTCCGCAGATGAACGCCTCATCGAGCCGGTCCGCGGGCACAATTTTTTGCAGAAATTCGGCCGCTTTGGCGTAGCCGAGGCGGCCGAAAAACAACTCGCTGTCGCCCTGCTCGCGGCTCAGCACATGGTACACGCTCAGCCGGTTCAGAAATTTATTCTTCAGCCCTTCAATGGCTTCCTTGAAGATGATGGAGTTGCGGCCGCGGTTGCCATATACCAAGTACACATGGCTGCCGGGCTCGGTGAGCAACACCGTTTTGGCAATGCTCAGAATGGGCGTGATGCCGCTGCCGGCGGCAAATAGCGCGTAGCGCTTGGCCTGCGTGGGGTGCAGGCTGGGGGAGAAGCGGCCCTGCGGCGGCATCACGTCGAGGGTGTCGCCCGCGTGCAGGCCATCCACGGCCAGGGTGGAGAAGCGGCCCTCGGGTACTTTCTTGATAGCCACGCGCCATTCGTCGTCCAGCGGGCTGCTGCAAATGGAATAGGAGCGTCGCAGCTCCTCGCCATTATGCTCGCGGCGCAGGGTGAGGTACTGCCCGGGCGTGTAGCGGAAAGCCTCGCGCAGCTCGGCCGGCACGTCAAACGCCAGCGAAACGCAGTCGGGCGTTTCGCGCCGAATGTTCTTGATTTTGAGTTTGTGAAACTGGCTCATGGGTGGGATGGGATGAGCAGTGAGGGCGAGAGCAGAAGGTCGTCCAGCCATTGCCTAAAAGGCAACAATCGGCGACCTTACAAATATAGCTACTATAACCCAAAAAGCTAACGAGTGTTTGTTTTAGCAAAAAGGCCGAAAAAGAGGCCCCCAGCACAATGTAGAGACGCAACACTTCGCGTCTCAGCGCTGAACGATTACCGGCGAGCGACGCCAGCCGCCCGGACGCCGAGACGCGAAGTGTCGCGTCTTTACCACGTTCAGGCCTTGGCCCTGGCCCCAAATCCTGAGCGCAGCAGCACGTACAGCCCGGCCACCGGCAGCGGGCTCACCACAAAATCGAGTAGCTGCCGGCCGAGGCGGTAGGCCCATTGGGCATCGCCGGCCAGCTTGCCCAGCACCACTAGCGCCACGTACACGGCCAGCGTGCCCGCGTACAGCCGCAGCACCAGCCGCCATTGCGCGGGCGCTGGCAGCAGCAGGCGCAGTAGCAGCAGGCAAACGCTCAGGTAGCCCACGGCATAAGTCATCACCGCCGGCAGCGGCCGCTTCACCACGCTCCCGCTGATGCCTTGCTGCAGGGCTTCCAGCTGCTGGCGCAGGCCCACGGCGGCCAGGGCGCGCTGCCACCATTTCGTCAGGAAATTCAGCACGGCCACGTCGTACACGCCCAGCAGAAGCAGGGCAGCCAGCAGCGCGCCCACCGCTACCCAGCGGCCGCCGTTGCTGCGCGGCGTCAGCCCTGCCTCAGTCATGGGCCGGGCCGTTGGGCGCCACGGCCAGGCGCCGGGCCCACAGCATCCAGAGGCCAAAAATGCAGCCGTACACCACAAAGTTGAAGGTGTAGTGGTGGTTGAATTCGAGCGACGAATGGGCGTAGCGGTGGTTGATGGCCAGCGCGGCCACGCGCAGCACGTTCAGCCCCCAAATGAGCGCCATGCCGGCCGGAATAAACCACGCCTTGCGCCGCCACGGCCCCGGAAACGCCAGCACGAAGCCCCCAAACAGCGCGTACAGCACCAGCCCGTTGCAGGGCGGGTACACCACCACCGAGGGCTGGCCGCTCATCAGCACCAGCTGGCGGGAGGAGGGGCTCACGGCCGCCTCAAAACCCAGCCCCTGCAGCAAGCCCACGCTGCTGCGCGTAATCTGGGCACACAGCGCGGCGTCGAGGCGCCCGTCGGGCCCCAGCCACTGCTGATAGCCAAAAAACCACGCCAAATACATGGCCACGGCCACAAGCAAAAAGCGAAACAGCAGCCGATTGTCGGGCGGTGCGCCAGCGGCGGGGGCGGAAGGTAGCATAAGGCAGGAAAGATAACAGCTGCGAAGCCGCAAAAAAAAGACGGCCTTTCTCGTCGGAAAGGCCGTCGGGCTACTGCGGGCAGTGTTGAAACAAAGGCTAGGATTTCTTGCGGCGGTCGCGCAGGCGCTTGAGGCCGTAGGCCACCCCACCGGCCAGCAGCAGCGAGGCCCCGCCATCCAGCGGCACTTCGGCGGCGGGTGTGCCGGGCGTGGGACCACCCGAGCCAGGGCCCTGGGCCAGTACGGTTCCGGCAAACGCCAGTGCCATGGTAAATGCTGGCAGCAAACGAGTTAGGAGAAATGATTTCATGCGTTAGGGTTGAGAAGGTGAAGTGAAATGCGAAGGCAACCAGAGGGGTAAATGTATCACAATGTTTTTAAAATATAGCCTTCCGGGAGTATTATCTGTGTTAATTTATCAGCTGGTGCCCGGGCCGTCAAGCAAGGCCTGACGGGGCATTTTCCCTACGGGTCTCCGCTGGCTTAGTTGGCCCACGCAGCTAAAAACACCGGGTGGGCGGGGGCGTGGCGCGCTACTCGGGCGGCGTGCCTACCTTGCGGCGGCTGTTTCGCCTGTTTCCCTACCCCATGCTTTCTCCTTCCGACGCTGCTGCGCCGGCGGCTGGCCCCGCCGATTATCATCCCCTCATTCGCCAGGTGTTTGCCGAGATGGGCAAAGTGGTGGTGGGCCAGCAGCCCCTGCTCAGCCGCCTGCTCATCGGCCTGTTCACGGGCGGACACATCCTGCTCGAAGGGGTGCCCGGCCTAGCCAAGACGCTCACCATCTCCACGCTGGCCAAGGTGCTGCACCTGCACTTTCAGCGGGTGCAGTTCACGCCCGACCTGCTGCCCTCCGACCTGGTAGGCACCATGATTTACAACCAGAACCAGTCCATCTTCGAGGTGAAGAAGGGGCCGATTTTCGCCAACCTTGTGCTGGCCGACGAAATCAACCGCTCGCCGGCCAAGGTGCAGAGCGCCCTACTCGAAGCCATGCAGGAAAAGCAGGTCACCATCGGCGACACCACTTATCCGCTCGACCTGCCCTTTCTGGTGCTGGCCACCCAAAACCCCGTGGAGCAGGAGGGCACCTACCCGCTGCCCGAGGCCCAGGTCGACCGCTTCATGCTGAAGGTGCACGTCGACTACCTCAAGAAAGCCGACGAACTGGAGGTAATGCGCCGTATGGCCAACCTCAGCTTCGTAGAAGACGTGCAGCCGGTGCTCACGCAGGCCGATATCTTTGGCATCCGCCAGCAAATCAACCAAGTGCAGATTTCAGATACGCTGGAGAAGTACCTCATCGAGCTGGTTTTTGCCACTCGCCGCCCCGCCGACTACGACCTGCCCGAGTTTGCCCAGGCCGTGCAGTTCGGGGCCAGCCCCCGCGCCAGCATTGCCCTGCACCGCGCTTCCAAGGCCGTGGCCTACCTCGAAGGACGCGACTACGTGCTGCCCGAAGACATCAAGGAGGTGGCGGCCGACGTGCTCAACCACCGCATTCTGCTCACCTACGAAGCCGAAGCCGACGGCATCCGCACCCAGGACCTGATTGAAGCCATCCTGCGCAAGGTGCCCATCAGCTAAACGGCTGGCCTCTGCGCGCCGGTCAATCGCGTTGCCAGGTGGACAGACATAAAAAAAGGGCTGACCATGCGGTCAGCCCTTTTTTGTGCAAAGTGTGGAGGAGGTTATTCCACCACCACGCGCTTCACCACGAGGTCGTTGCCCGACTTCAGCTGCAGCGAGTATACGCCAGCAGCGAGACGGCTCACGTCGAACTTCGTGCTGCCACCGGCGGTGGGCAGGTTCAGCTGCTGGGTCAGCACCGTCTGGCCAAGCGAGTTGATGAGCGTAGCGGTAGCAGCGTGCAGGCTGCCGGCCGGTACTTCCAGCGTGAAGTTCTGGTGGGCCGGGTTGGGGTACAGGCCCACCGTGGCGGCCAGGGCTTCGTTGCGGCTCGACGAGATGATGCTCAGGCGCACGTTGTCGATGCCCATGTCGTCGTTGCCGAAGTCCGAAGTGGCCTGGAAGCGAATCACCGTCGTGGCCGAGGTGCTGGGGATAACCACCGTTTTGGCCGCGAAGGCCGTGTTGGTGGTGGCCGTCAGCAGGGGCGTGGCGTTGAAGGTGGCGCCGCCGTCGGTGCTGTACAGCACTTCCACTTTGTCGGTGCCGCTGGGGTTGATGAAGTCAAACGTCAGCGTGCGGGCGCCGGCGGCACCGCTCAGGTTGACGTAGAGGTCAAACTTGCCTTGCAAGCCAATGGCCGAGCCGAAGGTGTGGAAGCGAGCCGAGTGCGAGCCGGTGCTCGAACGCGTCACGTAAGGAGGCGTGGGGTTGCTGGTCGAAGCCGTTTCGTAGGCTTCGTACTGCCAGCCAGCCGACAGGAAGCCGTCGTCTTCGCGGCGCCAAGAGTTGTCGCCCGTGGCGGGCGTGTTGCGCCAGCTGTTGGAGGGCACGTCGCGCGTGCCACCCACGTTAATCCAAGTGCCTTCGAAGCCTTCGGTGAAAGGCAGCGTGGCGTAGGCTGCGGGGGGCAGCAGGGTGGTGAAGGTGGTGGTCACCGGGATGGAGTTGGCACCCGTCGAGCAGGACGTTACCACGCTCACGGTGTAGGTGGTGCCCGAGGCCAGGCCAGTCAGGACGATGGGCGAGCCCGTGGGGGCCGGCGTCACGGTCACGGGAGTGCCGTTAGCGGCGGTATAGGTTACCACGTAGCCACCCGTGCCGGCCGGAGCCGTGAAGGTGATGGTGGCACCGGTCTGGGTGACGGAACCGGCCGTGAGGGCGCTAACCGGGGTGCAGGCCGGGGCGCTGGTCGAGGTCGTTACGGCTTCCAGCATGAAGCGGAAGTCGCGGGTGGCGTTGGCCACGGTAGTCACGTCGACCGGAGCCGCAGCCGTGGTAGCCGAGGCGGTGAAGTACTGACCAGCCCGGGTGTACACCTCGGGCTGGGTGCCCAGCGGGAAGTATTGGGTGGTTTGGCCCGTCTGGTAAGTCTGCGCCAGGCCCACGAGGAAGTCACCGGCGGTCAGGGCCACCGGCGTGCTCAGGGTGAAATTGGTGTAGCCAGTGCCGGCTACGTCGGCAGCCGTTACCACGTAGTCGGGGGAACGGCCGAGGACGGCACCCGTGGTGGGGTTCATTACCACGGCGTATACCGTTTTGCCGATGGTGGGGCTGGGAGCGCCCGAGAAGTTCACCAGGAAGGCGCGCACCTGGGTCACGTTCACCGACGTGTTGGCCGTGAACTTGGTCAGGAAAGCCCCCGTGAACGTGGTGCTGGGACCGAAGCCACGAGCCGAAGTCGGTTGCGTAGCGTCGTTGTACGAGTAGTCCGAGGCGTTCACCACCTGGGTAACGCTGCTTGCGTTGTTGCCCGCGTTGTCATCGGCAGGTACCGAAACCGTTACGGTGTTGTTGCCGGTAGCGGTGGGCACATACGGGTCGAAGATCACGGTGGTGCTGGCACCAGCGGCCAGCGAAGCCACCGTCTTCGTGTTGCTGAAAGTATTAGCACCCGTCACGTTCAGGGTCACCACCAGGTTCGTTTGGGCGCTGGTGCCGGTGTTGGTCACGTAGGCGCTTACGGCGTGGGGCGCGCCCTGCGGAATGGGCAGCTTGGTGAGGGCGTACACCATGCGAACCGCAGCGTCGTTGGGCGCCACGGTAGTGGCGCAGATGCCAAAGGTTCCGGCGTCCGTGCCGGGGTAGGTGAATACCCGAACGTAGAGCGTGGAGCCCGGGGTGCGGCCCGTTACCGTCGCGCTCGAAAACTCGTTATTGGGGGCGGCAATGGCGTCGTTGCAACCGATTTCGGTGAGGGCGGCGCACGTACCGGAGTAGATGATGATGCCGGTGTCGTCTACCGTAGAGCCTGCAACGGCGCTGGTAGTGACGGTGACGGTGCCGGTGGCAGGAACCACTACCGTATACCACAAGTCGTTACCGATGGCGAGAGCGGGATTGAAGCAACCGGTAGAGGTGAGAGCCGGCGCGCCCGTTGAAGCCGTTGCCAGGCCGTTGTTGGCCGTCACATTGGTGCACGACGTGCCCACCGTCAGGGCCGTGGCGCCGGCGCAGTCGTCGTTGGCCGGGGCCGCGATGGTGCCCGGGGCGAAGCGGTAGGTGCGGCCGGCGTCAGGAACTGCCGTGGCGTTGAAGTTATGGGTAGTGCCGGTGTAAACGCCGGTGATAAAGGCCGTGGTCGACCACGCCGCCGCACCAGTGGTTTTGTTGGCCAGCACCGTTTGGCCGTTGCCCGAGCCCGAACCCTTGATGCCCACGCTGGGGAAGCGCGAAATGGCCGCGTTGGTCGAGGCCGTGGTCGGGCCGTACACAAACTCGATGTTGTTGGTAGTTTCGTAGAGCTTGGCCTGGAACGACATGTTGGCGTACTGGCTCAGGCGGGCCGTGCCCGACTTGTCGCTCACGTTCTTCCACTGAATGGTGCACACCCGGTTGGGCGCCGTGCCGGTGGTGGCCACACGGTATTCGGCGGTGCCGGTGCCCGGGATGAGGTCGAAGTTGAACGGCATAATCAGGTTCACGTCGGCCGCGTTGGTGCTGCCCACCGGGTCAACCCCCGGCGCCGTTTGCCCGGTCTCGTACACGCCAAACAGGTTGGCCACCGAGGGAGCGGCGCTGCCCAGGCGTATCAGGCCATTGGTGTTCAGCACAAACTGCGTGAACGCAGTCCCGTTGTAGGTGAACGTGAAGCCGATGTTCTGCGCAGCCGAGTTGGCGTCGTCGTTGCTCGACGTAGTGATGGCCGTGCCATTGGTGCCCAAGTCGGTGTAAGTACCGGCCACGTTGGTGGCGCTTGTCGGCGAATAGCCCAGTTGTTGGGCGCTTGCCGCGAGTGGCAGCAGTGGCAACAAAGCCACCGGCAACCACCGGCTGGCTGTTTTCAGCCGGGTCTGTAAGGTTGTTAGCATGAAAATGGGGGAAAAGTGAGGAATAAAAAGGGGAAGTGATGAAACAAGAAGGGCCGCAAATGGCCACAGGTCCGGCAACAAGCAATGAACCTGCGCCCAAATTACGCATTAGCCACCAAACCCGACACCTGGGCGGGATTTCTTCGGATAAAGAGTTGATATTAATCGACCAGCCTTAGGGTTTGGGCGAAGTACGCTCAACCAAAGTAGCTGCATTGTCGGCGGGGTTGCAGTCGGCCACGGGCACAAAGGTGCGGGCCGGCTCGCCGGGGCGCTGCGCCAGGCCGTAGGTGTAGGTTTTGTCGTAATAGTCAAGCACCAGCTCCACCATGCGGACGAAGTCGCCGGCTTCCACGGCCGCCAGCGCCTGCTGCGTGGCCAGCCCGCCCAGCCGTTTGTGCAGCCGCTCAATAGCGGCGGCCAGCTCGACGGGGTTTTCGGCGCCGTACTCGGCGGCCAGCTTGGCCACGCGGGCCGCGCGCGGCACTTCCAGCACCCAGCGCGGCGCGGCGCGCAGCTGCTCAAATAGCGGCGTGGGAATGGTGAGCCGGCCAATCTGGCGGCTCTCGTCTTCCACCCACACGGGCGCGCCGGCGGGCAGGTCGAGCAGGGCGGCGGCGAGGTTGTTCTCAAACTGCTCCTGCGTGGGCTGCGTCGGCTGCCCAATGGCCCCAAAAGCCGAGCCCTTGTGGTGGGCCAGGCCCTCCAGGTCGAGCACGGGCTGGCGGTGGGGCGCCGCGGCCAGGGCGTGCAGCACGTCGGTTTTGCCGCTGCCGGTAAGGCCGCCCAGCACGCGCCACGCGCGCGGCCCTTCAAACGAGGCCAGCACCGCACGACGGTAGTCCTTGTAGCCCTTGTCCAGCAGGTGCACTCGGAAGCCGGCCAGCTCCAGCAGCCACAGCACGGCGCCGCTGCGCATGCCGCCGCGCCAGCAGTGCAGCCGCACTTCTTTGCCCGGGGCCAGCTTTTTAGCCTGCTTCACCATGGCCGACATCTTCGGCCCGAAGAACTCCAGGCCCAGGTGCACGGCGTGTTCCTGGCTCACTTGCTTGTAGGCCGTGCCGATGCGAGCCCGTTCCTCGTCGGTGAACAGCGGCAGGTTGAGGGCGCCCGGCACGTGGCCCTGCGCAAACTCAATGGGGGCCCGCACGTCGAGGATGGGGTAGGGCAGGGCATTAAAATCGGCCAGGGAGTGACGAGGCATAGCGTAGTGTATTTAACCGGTAACGTGTGCCCGCCGCCGGCTGGCTATTCAATGAAACATGCTACTGGTTAAACGCCTGAAGCTGGCGCTTGTACAGTTGCACCGTGTTTTCCAGGCCCAGGTATAGGGCGTCGCACACCAAGGCGTGGCCGATGCTCACCTCAGCCAGTTCGGGCAGCTGCAGGTGCAGCCAGGCCAGGTTGTCGAGGTCGAGGTCGTGGCCGGCGTTCACGCCCAGCCCCAGCTGGCCGGCGCGGGCGGCGGCGGCGCGGTAGGGCGCCACGGCGGCTTCGCGGTCGGCGTGGTACTGGCGGGCGTAGGCTTCGGTATAGAGCTCAATGCGGTCGGTGCCGGTGGCCACGGCGCTTTCCACCAGGGCCAGGTCGGGGTCAAGAAAAATGCTGACGCGGGCGCCCAGGCCCTTCAGCTCGGCCACCACCTCCTGCAGAAAGCTGCGGTGGGTGATGACGTCCCAGCCGGCGTTGGAGGTGATGGCGTCGGGCGCGTCGGGCACCAGCGTCACCTGCTCCGGGCGCACCTCGCGGCACAGGGCCAGAAAATCGGGCGTGGGGTTGCCCTCCACGTTGAGCTCGGTGGTCACAATGCTTTTCAGGTCGCGCACGTCCTGGTAGCGAATGTGGCGCTCGTCGGGCCGCGGGTGCACCGTGATGCCCTCGGCTCCGAAGCGCTCAATGTCGCGCGCGGCCTGCAGAATGTCGGGGCGGTTGTGGCCCGGGCGTTGCGCAGGGTGGCCAGTTTGTTGATGTTAACGCTGAGCTTGGTCATGGTGGCTGAAGCAGGAGGGTATGGGGGTAAGCGGGGAGGAAGTGTTTGGAGACGGCTGTCATCCTGAGCGCAGCGAAGGACCTTCTCAGGTCTGCATCGGGTGCGCTATAGCAAACCATTCAGACGTGAGAAGGTCCTTCGCTGCGCTCAGGATGACAGCCAGGGCCGTAGCTTCGGGGCGAAATTACGGCTTCCCCCTTTCCACGCCTCGTTTCGCCATTTCACCAACTCACCACTCCGCCTCATGCTAAAAGACACCATCGACGCCGCCATCAAGCAAGCCATGCTGGCCAAAGACAAAGTGCGCCTCACCGCGCTGCGCAGCATCAAATCGCAGATTATGCTGGCCGAAACCGCCGAAGGCGCCCAGGGCGCTGCCCTCACCCCCGAGGCCGAGCTCAAGCTGCTCAACAAAGCCGCCAAGCAGCGCCGCGACGCTGCCGCTATCTATAAGGAGCAGTTCCGCTCCGAGTTGGAAGAAAACGAGCTGGCCGAGCTGGCCATTATCGAAGAGTTTCTGCCCGCCCAGCTTTCTGAAGCTGACCTCGTGGAGCGCCTCGTGCACATCATCCAGCGCGTGGGCGCCACCGGCCCCTCCGACCTGGGCAAGGTGATGGGCGTGGCCGCCCGCGAGCTGTCCGGCCAAGCCGACGGCAAGCGCATCTCCGACGTGCTGGGCCACCTGCTGAACAACACGAATCTGTAATTCAATGGGTGAATGGGTGGATGGCTGAATGGGCGAATGAATCCATTCACTCATTCGGCCATCCACCCATTCACCCATTGTATCATGACTGCCCTCGACATTCTGCTGCTGTTGCCGCTGGGCATCGGGGCCGTGAAGGGCTACCGGCGCGGGCTGGTGCTGGAAGTGGTGTCGTTGCTGGCCTTTGTGCTGGCCGTAGTGGGCGGGCTGAGCCTGCTGTCGGCGGCTGTGCCGCTGGTGCGGCAGTACGTGGGCAGCGCGTTTGGCTTGCTGCCGCTGGTGTCGTTTGCGCTGGTGTTTGTGGCCATTATGTGGGGCGTGCACCTGCTGGGCGGCCTGCTCAAAACCGCCGTGCACCTCACCCCGCTGGGCGTGCTCGACAACCTGCTGGGCGGCGTAGCCGGCGTGCTGAAGTGGGTGCTGGGCCTGAGCCTGCTGCTGCACGGCACCGGGCTGGCCGGCCTGCACCTGCTGTCGCCCAATCTGGTGGCGGGCTCCCAGGTGCTGCCCATTGTGCAGCAAGCCACCCCGCTGGCCCTGCAAATCACCGGCTATGTGCTGCCCTTCGCGCAGGACCTGCTGGTGCGCATGCGCACGGCTTTCGTCAAAAGTTAAGAATGAAGGGAGCGGAAGCAGGAATTGGCGTTGAGCAATTCTTACTCCCGCTCCCTTCATTCCTCATATTAATATGCGCCTGCTGCTACTCGATAATTTCGACTCCTTCACCTTCACCCTGGCCGATTACCTGCGTCAGCTTGGGGCCGAAGTGCTGGTGCGCCGCAACGACGTGACGCTGCCAGAATTGCAGGCCTTGACTTTCGATGGCATTGTGTTGTCGCCCGGGCCCGGCGCGCCGGCGCAGGCGGGCGTTATGCCGGCGGTCATCAAGCACTACCACCAGCGCGTGCCCATGCTGGGCGTATGCCTGGGCCATCAGGCGCTGGGCGATTTTTTTGGCGGCACCGTGACGCGAGCGGCGCGGCCCGTGCACGGCAAGGTGTCGGAAATGCAGTGCGCGCCCGATGAGCCGCTGTTTGCGGGCCTGCCGGCCACGCAGTCCGTCACGCGCTACCACTCGCTGCTGCTGCAGGAGCCCCTGCCGCCGACCCTGGTGCCGCTGGCCCGCACCACCGGGCCGGTGCCCGAGCTCATGGCCCTGCGCCACCGCACGCTGCCGCTCTACGGCGTCCAATTTCACCCCGAAGCCCTGCTTACGCCGCATGGACTGGCAATTTTGGCCAATTGGCTGCGCTGTTGTATCATTGCCAAAACCGCCGGGAATTGACGAGAAACGAGATGGAATTGCGCCACCAGCACCAGCACGGGTACGAATACGTGGACGAAGGCCAGGGCCCCGTCCTGCTGCTGCTGCACGGCCTCTTCGGTGCCCTCAGCAACTGGCAGGACGTCGTTATGGAGTTTTCGGCCGACCACCGCGTCATCATCCCGCTGCTGCCGATATACGACATGCCCCTCACCCAGGCCGGCGTGCCGGGCCTGGTGGCCTACGTTGAAGGCTTTGTGAAAGCGCTGGCCCTGCCTCCCACGTTCACCGTACTCGGCAACTCGCTCGGCGGCCACATCGCCCTGGTCTATACCCTCAACAACAAGGCCCGGGTCAGCCGGCTGGTGCTCACGGGCAGCAGCGGCTTGTTTGAGGACAGCATGGGCGGCTCCTTTCCCAAGCGCGGCAACTACGCCTACGTGCAGGAGCGAGTCGGCTACACGTTCTACGACCCCAGCGTGGCCACCCAGGAACTGGTTGATGAGGTGTTCAACGTCACGAATTCCAACGCCAAGTGCCTGCGCATCATCGCCATCGCGCGCTCTGCCCAGCGCCACAACCTGAGCAAGGAACTGACTAAAATCGAGGTGCCCACTCTGTTGGTATGGGGGCTGAATGACACCATCACGCCGCCGCCGGTGGCCCATGAGTTCGCTCGCCTGCTGCCCCACGCCGAACTGCGCTTCCTCGACCACTGCTGCCACGCCCCTATGATGGAGCGCCCCGCCGGGTTCAACCGCTACCTGCGCCGGTTTTTGCGTACTACCGAAACAGCCCCTGCGGTAGCTGCCTAAACGGCGGGTATCTTTTCATCGGCTCGATTGTTGTTCGTTTACACGCGCCGCCTGGCGCACTCGCTAGCCTATTCTATCATTCCCAACTAACGCCGAGTTATTGCCCTTACCCTCATCATTAGCCCTGCATATGCCTGCCCTGCTCGCCGAGGATTTACTCAACGAAATGATTCCGCCCCTGAAAGGCACCGATTCGGCGGGCAAAGCGGCTCGCTGGCTCGATGAGTTTCACGTGGCCCAACTGCCCGTGCTCGACAATCGCCACTATCGCGGCCTCGTTACCGAGTCGGACCTGGCCGATTTCGACGACCCCGAAACCCTACTGTCGGAGTTGCCCCTGGGCTTCGCCGACGCTTACGTGCGCCCCGACCAGCACTTTTATCGGGTAATGGAGCTGGCCATTGAAAATAAAATCCAGCTGGTGCCCGTGGTAGATGAGCGGCACGAGTACGCCGGCGTTGTCACCATTGCCGATGCCCTGGCGGCGTTTGGCCAGCAGCCGGCCGGCGGTCAGGGCGGCATCATTGTCCTCACCATGGAAGAGCGGGATTATTCGCTCACCCAAATCAGCCGCTACGTCGAGGAAAACAACGCCAAAGTCATCAGCGCACTGGTGGCCCAGGATGAAGTCGACCCCAATCGCATTCGCCTCACGCTCAAGCTAAACACCGACAACCTGACCCGCATCACGGCCACGCTCGAGCGGTTTGGTTACGTGGTGACGGCCCAGTTCAGCGGCAGCGCCCCGGCCAACGAAGACGAGCAGGAGCGCTTCGATGCCCTCTTGCGCTACCTGAGCGTGTAACGGCGGGTGCTCGGAGTTCTCTTACTTTTTCTGCAGACGCTGCTCGGCGCCCCGGCTCCGGCCGATACGCTGCCCCACGCGCTGCGGCCCACCATTGCGCCCGCCGATACGCTGGTGCGCGTTATGCCCTGCCCCGACGCGGACCGGGCAGCGGTTGGCACCATTCTATTCCTGGGCAACGCCGTCACCAAAGAGCGGATTTTGCGCGTTGAGCTTGACTTTCACGAAGGCGACACATTGGCCGTGGCCGATATCGCCGCCCGCCTCGAAGCTAACCGGAGTCGCCTTTTTAATCTCCAGCTTTTCCACGCCGTGGTGGTGCAGGCCAGCTGCTCCGGCGGCAAATGGCTTATTGTGTTTGGCCTGCAGGAGCGGTGGTACCTGTTTCCGGTGCCCATTCTTTCGCTGGCTGACCGCAATCTGCGCTCTTGGCTCGACCGTGCCGACCGCTGGAAGCGCGTCGACTACGGTGTACACCTGGTGCGCAGCAACTTTCGCGGCCGCAACGAGCAGATTATGGCCAACCTGCAGTTGGGCTTCAACCGCAAGTACGAGCTGTTTTACGAGGCTCCCGGTCTGGGCCACAACCGGCGCTTGGGCTTTGGCGCGGGCGCTTCCTACTATCAGAGCCACGCCCTCGATTACATCACGCGCGGCGACCGCCTCGTGCCCTTTCGGGCAGATGACAACTTTCCCATTCAGCGGCTCTACTTCACGGGCGGCCTGCGCTTCCGGCACACCGTACAGTTCCTCACGGCGCTCGACGTCTCCTACCACCGCGAGCGAATCAGCGACTCCATCCAGCACCGCAACCCCACGTACTACTTGGGCCGCACGCAACGCGAGTACCTCGATGTTGCTTTTACCACCACCCGCAACCAGCGAAACACGTTTGCCTATCCCCTCACCGGCAGGTATGCGCAGTTGAGCGTGTCGCACCGGGTTTTCCTGGGCCGCACGGCGCCCAGCGTCACCACCGTGCACGCCACGTACTCGCGCTACTTGGCGCTGGGGCATCGGTTCTATTACAGTGTTGGGCTGAGCGGCCAGGCGCGTTTCGCCGAAAAGCTGGCCTACGCCGACGTGCGGGCCCTGGGCTACACCGACCTGGTACGGGGCTACGACGAGTACGTCATCGACGGCCGCCACTACGGCCTGTTGCAACAGGGGCTGTCATACCAGCTGTTGCAGCCCCGCAACATTCAACTGGGCTCCATCGACAACCCCAAAATCAACAGCATTCCGCTGGCGCTCTACCTCAATATTTTTACCGACGCCGGCTACGTGGCCGCGCCCAGCCCGCTGCCGCAAAACGGCCTTCCCAATCGCCTGCTCAGCGCCGTGGGCCTCGGCTTGCACCTTGTCACCTACTACGACCGGGTGTTTACGGCCGAGTATACTCTGAACGGCCTGGGGCAAACCGGGTACTTTTTTCGCGCCGAATTCCCCATTTAATGGCGAATGACTCGCCGGTTGGGTTGTTAATTTGTTATCAATCTTCTTGCGGAAATGCTTTGTTCCTGCACAAGCCGTCCGCTGTCTCCGCATGAAAATCGCCATCCTTGGCAAGCCTTTCGACGACGAAGCTGCCCCCGCCATTCAGGCGCTGCTCGATGATTTGGCCGCCCGCCGCGCCGAAGTCCGCATCGGCGAGTCTTTCCGCACTTTCCTCGACAACCGTCTGCGCCTGCCCCCCGGCACCACCGAGTTTCGGCGCGGCGACTCGCTGCGCGGCGTGCAGTTCGTGCTCAGCATCGGCGGCGACGGCACCCTGCTCGACACCGTAACCTACGTCGGTGCCCTCCAAATCCCCATTCTGGGCATTCACACCGGCCGGCTCGGCTTCCTGGCCACCATCACCCCCGACCGCATTGCCCAAGCCATCGACGCCTTATATAAAGGCCACTTCAACATCGAAGAGCGCAGCCTGATTCGCGTCGACACCGACCCCGACGTCTTTGGCGGGCTCAACTTCGGCCTCAACGAGTTCAGCGTGCTCAAGCGCGACACCTCGTCCATGATTGTCGTGCACACGTACATCGATGGCGAATACCTCAATTCCTACTGGGCCGATGGCCTCGTGGTAGCTACGCCCACCGGTTCCACGGGGTATTCGTTGAGCTGCGGCGGCCCGGTTATGCTGCCCCAAACAAACAATTTCATTATTGCCCCCGTATGCCCCCACAATCTGAATGTGCGTCCACTCGTGGTGTCAGACCAGAGCGTGATTTCCTTCGAAATCGAAGGCCGCAGCACCAGCTACATGCTGGCGCTCGATTCCCGCTCCCTGCCCGTCGAAGCCTCCGTGCAGATAGCCGTTCGCCGCGAAACCTTTAACGCTCGTCTAGTAAAGCTCAATCACGTTAACTTCCTAAGTACCTTGCGCAGTAAGTTGAATTGGGGACTCGACCGCCGCAACCCGGCTGGAATTTAAATAGAAGCAGATAGCTTTTTTTTGGAAAAAAACGTTGAAAGTTTTTTTAGTTCCCGATTAGGCCTACTTTTGTCACCGTCTGAAACTGCGCATTCACTGCTCTGCTCTCAACACCCCGAAACCCGAATCATCATTTTAGTTGCCTTATGAAAAATATTTTCACTTATTCTTCGGCACTTGTGCTGGGCCTGGCCTTGGTGGCGACGCCCGATGCAGATGCTCAGCAGTTCAGCAAGCGGAAGCAGTATAACTCCATTGGCTTCAGCCTGAACGCCATGAACTACTTCGGCGACGTAACTCCGGTGACCAACTTCACCAGCCTGCGTCTGGGTGCTACCCGGGTAGGTGCCGGTGTTTCCATCACGCGCCGCTTCTATCCGCGTTTGTCGGGCCGTTTCGGTTTGTCTTACGGCCGCATCTCGGGCGATGACTCGCAGGCAGCCAACAGCGAAGACCCGGATGCTCGTTTCCGCTACAACCGGAACATGACCTTCCGCAACGACATCTTTGAGGCCTCGGCCGTTGCCGTTATCGACCTGATTGAGAACCGCAACAACTACCTGAAGCGTCCGGACTTTGTGCCGTATGTGTTCGTGGGTGTGGCCGGTTTCTACCACAATCCCAAGGGTTTGGTAGGCAAGAACAGCCTTGGCCTTTCCGAAGGCTCGTACGTACCCTTGGCTGACCTGAGAACGGAAGGCCAGGACAAAGCCTACGGTCAGACGCAGGTTTCCATCCCCTTCGGCGGTGGTATCCGCTACCGCATCAACCGCAACTTTGACGCAAGCCTGGAAATCGGCTGGCGCAAAACCTTCACCGACTACCTCGACGACGTAGGAGGCAAGTACGCTGACCCGTCCAAGCTGTCGACTCCTTCCCAGCAGTACTTCGGCCGCGACATTACGCGCAGCATTTCGCAGCCCGACAACAATTTCAACCCGACGAAATTCCCCGGTTTCACCAACCCGGTTAGCCAGCGTGGCGACTCGGGCAATAAAACCGACTGGTACATCGTTACGGGCGTAACGTTGAACTACATCTTGACGCCCCGCATCAAGAACCCGAAATTCCGCTAGCCTGCGGCCGCTGGCCGAAACGCTACTTTCCTAGCCAGCAACCTAGTTTAGATGATAAAGTCATTTGTTCAAAGTGCACTCCTCGTTTGCTTCGTGCAGGCGGGGAGTGCACTTTTTTGTGCCTCTGCCAGTGCGCAGAACACCAGCGAGTTGGGCATCGGCATTGGGGCCACCAACTACCGCGGAGAAATCTCGCCCGATTACCAGTTGCAAAACAACCGGCCGGCCTTCACCGTCTTCTATCGCAAAGATGTGTCGGTGCCCATCACGTTGCGGGGGGCTTTACGGCCGGTTTTCTGCGTGCCGACGACGGCAACGTGAGCGGCGTGAACGGAGGAGTGCCGCCCCTGCAGGGTTACCGCCAGGCCAATACCAAGGGCAGCATCCTCGAAGCCTCGGCCGTGGTGGAATATAACTTCCTCGATTACCACTACCGGACCGATAAAATCCATTTCACGCCGTACCTGTTCGCCGGCCTGGCTGCTTTCTACGCCAGCACCACCACCGTCAGCAACAGTTTGGGCGGGCAGTACAATCAGGATGGCAGCATGCTGGGATTTTCCATTCCGGCCGGTGCGGGGCTTAAATATGCCCTGTCGGAGCACATCAATCTCGGGTTGGAGGTGGGCGTGCGCAAAGCGTTTACCGACCAGCTCGACCACTTGTCGGAGCAGGACCCCTTCCTGGTGAACGTGCACGACCAGGACTGGTATTATTATAGCGGGCTTAGCATTTCGTATACTTTCTATAAAATCCCTTGTCCGTCTCAGTACAAGAAGAACAAGAGGTTGCTGAAGTAGCCGGCAGGGCTGATTCAGGCATTGAAAATCCCCGAATAGTGGGAATGCCGGTGCAGGAGCGCGATTGAACCGGCGGCGCCCAAATGCAACCATTTCCGTAACTTGCGGGCTCTTTTAGCGAAACCGCAAAGATGACCGGCAAGGCCGAAATAGATACTCAAAATATTCCCGCCCATGTGGCCGTCATCATGGACGGCAATGGGCGCTGGGCTAAGCAGCGCGGCGGCATGCGCGTGTTCGGGCACCAAAGCGCCATTACGGCTGTTCGCGAAACTGTGGAGGAAGCCGCTCAATTGGGCGTGCGCTACCTTACGCTTTACGCCTTTTCGACCGAAAACTGGAACCGTCCGGCACTGGAAGTAATGGCCTTGATGCAGCTGCTGGTGCACACCATTCGGCAGGAAACGGCTACGCTGCTCAAAAACAGCATCCGGCTCGAGGCCATTGGCGACATCAGCACGCTCCCCAAGAACTGCCAGCGCGAGCTGGCCGAGGCCATGGAGCTAACCAAGGGCGGCAGCCGCATGACCCTGGTGCTGGCACTGAGCTACAGCGGCCGCTGGGACCTGACCCAGGCCGCTCGGCGTTTGGCGGCCGATGTGGCCAGCGGGCAGGTGAAACCAGCCGATGTAAACGAAGCCACCGTGGCCGGGTACCTCGCTACCGCGGGCATGCCAGACCCTGCGTTGCTGATTCGAACCAGCGGTGAGCAGCGCATCAGCAATTTCCTGCTGTGGCAATTGGCCTATACGGAATTGTATATCACGGATTTGCTGTGGCCGGATTTCCGGAAGGAGCATTTTCAGGAGGCCATTCGGGCCTACCAGGGCCGGGAACGGCGCTTTGGCAAAACAAGCGAGCAAGTCGCTGTCTCTTAATTTCTAGTAATGTTTCTTGTGCGTAATTTAGTTGTCAAGTTGGTCCTGGCCCTGGTGGTGTTGGGTGGGGCAGTGAGTAGTCCGGTGCGGGCGCAGCAAGTGGGCAGTGCCGCCGACGAGCCTAAAAAGTACGAACTGGGAGGCATCACCGTGAGCGGTGCGCGCTACCTCGACCCCAACACCCTTATCAGCCTCACCGGCCTGCGCGTGGGCGACCCCATTTCGGTGCCGGGCGAGGAAATAGGTAAATCCATCCGCAAGCTGTGGGCCCAGGGTATTCTGGGCGACGTGAGCGTGACCATTGCCCGCATCGAGGGCAACAAGATATTTCTGGACTACAACCTGAAGGAACGGCCCCGCTTGTCGAAATTTACTTTTTCGGGCGTCCGGAAAGGACAGACCGAGGACCTGACCAAAAAAATTACGCTGATTCGCGGTAAGGTGGTAACCGATGCTCTGCTGAATAACACGCGGACGCAGGTGCGGAAGTTTTTTGTAAACAAGGGCTACCTCGACGCCAAAGTGAACGTGGTGCAGGTGGCCGATTCGTCATTGGCCAACAGCGTGGCTCTGCGCATTGACGTGGACAAAGGCTCGAAAGTGCGCATCCATGACATTGCGTTTGAAGGCAACAAGGCATTCTCGGACCGTAAGCTGAAAGGCAAGCTCAAGAAAACCAAGGAGCGCAAGCCGTATAAATTCCTCACTGCGGGCAAGTTTCAGCGTGCTGAGTACGAAGAAGATAAGAAAAAGCTGCTGGAGTTCTACAACGCCGAAGGCTACCGCGACGCGGCCATTGTGAGCGACACGCTGGTACGCGACGATAAAGGCCTGGCGCTGACCATCAGGGTAGACGAAGGCCCGAAGTACTACTTCCGCCACATCACCTGGAGCGGCAACTACCTCTATGACGATAAGACGCTGGCCAACGTGCTGGGCATCAAGTCGGGCAGCCCCTACAGCAAGGAAACACTGGACAAGCGTCTGAATTACAACCCGACCGGTCAGGACATCTCCTCGCTCTACCTCAACGACGGCTACCTGTTCTTCACCATCGACCCGGTGGAAACCAAAGTAGAGGGCGATTCTATCGACATCGAAATGCGCCTGAGCGAAGGCGTGCAGGCCCACATCAAGGACATCAACATCTCGGGTAATACCAAAACCAGCGACCACGTGCTGCGCCGCACCCTGCGCACGCTGCCCGGCGACAAGTTCAACCGCGAACTGCTGATTCGCTCCCAGCGCGAAATCGCTACGCTGGGCTATTTTGACCCGGAAAAAATTGGCATCAACCCCATCCCGAATCAGGCCGATGGCACCGTCGACATAAACTACACGGTGGTGGAGAAGCCTTCGGACCAGGTAACACTGTCGGGCGGTTGGGGCGGCTACGCCGGCTTCATTGGCACGGTGGGTCTCGTGTTCAACAACTTCTCGCTGCGCAAAGCCGGCACGCTGCGCAACTGGACCCCGGTGCCGGCCGGCGATGGCCAGCGCTTGGCCCTCAACGTGCAGGCCAACGGCGTGCAATACCAGGCCTATTCACTGTCCTTCACCGAGCCGTGGCTGGGCGGTCGCCGTCCGAATTCGTTTTCGTTCAGCCTCAACCACAGCGTGCAGCGTACGGGCGCGGCCCTGGATGCTTCGAGCGACCAGTTCATCAAGGTGAACAGCGCCAGCGTGGGTCTGGGCCGCCAGCTGCGCGTGCCGGATGACTACTTCACGCTTAGCAATTCGCTGTCCTACAGCCAGTACCAGACGCAGAACTATCCGGTGATTCCCGGGGCGGCTACCGGTACGTTCAACAACATTACCCTGAACACCACGCTGGCCCGCAACAGCATCGACAACCCGACTTATACGCGCCGGGGCTCGTCGCTGAGCCTGAGCCTGAGCCTGACTCCCCCGTATTCGCTGCTGAACAATGACCACACCAGCAACGAGTGGATTGAGTTCCATAAGTGGATGTTCGACGCCTCGTGGTTCACGCCCATCGTGGGCAAGCTGGTGCTGAACACGCGCGCGCACTTTGGCTACCTCAGCACCTACAACTCCAACCGTCCGGTTGGTCCGTTCGAGCGCTTCAAGATGGGCGGTGCCGGCCTGGGCTACAACGGCGGCGGCAACTTTCTGGTGGGCACCGACTACGTGGGCCTGCGCGGCTACGACGACCCGGGCGCCACCTACGCCATTCCCACGGCCCAAAACTCGCAAGCGGGCGGCATTGCCTTCAACAAGTACGTGGTGGAAATGCGCTACCCGGTCAGCCTCAATCCGGCCGCTACGGTGTACGTGCTGGCGTTTGCTGAAGCCGGCAATGCGTTTGACTCCTACAAGAACTACAACCCCTACAAGCTGTACCGCTCGGCCGGGGTGGGTGCCCGCATCTTCATGTCGGCCTTTGGCTTGCTGGGCTTCGACTTCGGCCACGGCTTCGACAGTGTGATTCCGAGCCTGCCCGACAACACCAAGCAAGACCCCAACCACTTCCACTTCATCATCGGTCAGCAAATTCGATAGCAGGGCACTAGCGGGCCTCATTTCACGTTTCCTCCAGTATGAAGAACTTCGGTGGCCCGCTGCTGGCCTTTTGGTTGCTACTTGTTGCGCCGAGCGCCTGGGCGCAGAAATTCGGTTGGATAGATTCGGAGTTCATCATGAACAAGATGCCCGAATACGCCAAAGCGCAGGTGGAGTTGAATGCGTTGTCGGATACCTGGCAGAAGGAGCTTGAAGCCCAAAAAAAGGACCTCGACAAGCTCTACCGTACCTACCAGGCCGAAGAAGTGGTGCTCACCGAGCCCATGAAAAAGAAGCGCCAGGACGAAATCCTAAAGAAGGAGCAGGACATCAAGACCTATCAGAACAAACAGTTTGGCTACGAAGGCCAGATTTTTAAGAAGCGCCAAGAGTTGAACAAGCCGGTGCAGGACAAAATTTTTGAGGCCTGCGAGAAGGTAGCGAAGAAAAAGTCGCTGGCGGTGTTGTTCGATAAATCGGGCGACCTGACGATGCTCTACACCAACCCGGCGCACGACTACACAGAGTTTGTGCTGGAAGAATTAGGCCTCGGAGCCGAGGACCGGAACCAACCTGGCCCGAAAGGTGCAGTAAAGACCGTGGCGCCTCCCAAAACCCCCGTCGACCCCAATTTCGAGTCCGATTCTGGCACGCCTGAACCGGCGGCTCCTACCAAGGCCGCACCCAAAACCACCCGGCCCGTGAAGAAGGGCTCGAAGTAATTACCTTTGTCCCAATATTTTTCTGACCCTTTTTCTTTTGATGAACCTCGTGAAAATTTTTCGTCTGACGCTCGCCGCCGCTCTGCTGACCGCCGGAACCCTGGCCGCCACTTCCGCGCAGGCCCAGGCCCCCCTGAAGATTGGGTACACCGACGTGCAATACGTGCTGTCGCAGATGCCCGAGAGCAAGCAAATTGAATCGCAGCTGAAAACCTATAACGACCAGCTGGCCGCTCAGCTCAAAAGCAAAACCACTGAGTTCGAAACCAAGGTGAAAGACTACCAGCAAAAGTCTGGTACGATGACCGACATCGTAAAAGCTGACACGGAGAAAAGCTTGCAAAACCTGCAGCAGTCCATCCAGGAGTTTCAGCAGAGCGCCCAGCAGTCGCTGCAGCAGAAGCAGCAGACGCTGCTGAAGCCCGCCCTCGACAAGCTCCAGAAGAACATCGACGACGTGGCCAACGAGAACGGCTTCACCTACGTGTTCAACTCGGACGGTGGTGGCAGCCCGCTGCTGTTGCACGCCCCCAAAGAAGGCGACATCTCGGACCTCGTGCTGAAGAAGATGGGCATCACGCCCGGTGCCGCTACGCCGGCTCCGGTAATCAAAGCGCCGGCTCCTGCTACGTCGCCCGCGCCGGCGCCTGCCAGCAAAACGAAGACCAAGACCAAGAAATAAGCAGCACCCGCTGTCCCAATGGCGAAAAGCCGGAGCAAGTGCTCCGGCTTTTTTCGTGTACCGAACCGCTCATGATACCCACCGACCTAGCAGACGATGAACTCGACGCCGATGGCGCCGAGGGCGATGAACTTTACGAACACCACCGCATCGTAGTCGACCGCGGCCAGGAGTTGCTGCGCATCGATAAGTTTCTGCACAACCGCCTGCGCAATACCTCGCGCAACAAAGTGCAGGAGGCCATTCGCGCTTCGGCTGTGGAGGTGAACGGCACGCCCGTGAAACCCAACTACCGGGTGAAGCCCAACGATACCATCACGGTGACGCTGCCCGAGCCGCCCCGCGACGACCGGGTGGTGCCCGAAGAAATGGCCCTCGACATTTGCTACGAGGACCCGGAACTGCTGATTGTGAACAAGCCCGCGGGCCTGGTGGTGCATCCGGCCTACGGGCATTGGCAGGGCACGCTGGTCAATGGTTTGGCCTTTCACCTGGCCAACCTGCCTACTGGTCGCAACGGCGAAATCCGACCCGGGCTGGTGCACCGCATCGATAAGGATACTTCGGGCCTGCTGGTAATCGGCAAAACGGAGTTTGCGATGACGCACCTGTCCAACCAGTTTTTTCACCACACCATTCAGCGCAGTTATTTGGCGCTGGTATGGGGCACGCCGCCCGGGTCGACGGGCACCATTCGCGGGCACATTGGGCGCAGCCTGCGCGACCGCAAGGTGCAAGCCGTGTATCCCAATGGCGAGCAGGGCAAGCCGGCCGTGACGCATTACGAAGTGCTGGAAAGCTTTGGCCCTGTCACGCTGCTGCGCTGCGTACTCGAAACCGGCCGCACGCACCAGATTCGGGCCCACATGCAGTACCTCGGCCACCCGCTCTTTTCGGATGCCACCTACGGCGGCGACCGCATTCGTGTGGGCCAAAACACCGGGGCCTACCGCGACTTTGTCGAAAGCGCGTTTCAACTCATGCCCCGGCAGGCTCTGCACGCCCGGTCGCTCGGCTTTGTGCACCCCACGTCGGGCGAGCAACTGTTCTTCGAAGCCGAACTCCCCGAAGACTTTGCGGGCGTGCTGGAGAAGTGGCGGGCTTGGGCCGCTGCGTAGGTCAGTGCCAAAGAAAAGGCCCCAACGCAGCGCGCTGGGGCCTTTTCTTTAGTGGCAAATGTGCCTGAAAGCTATTTCTTTTTAGGAGCGGCTTTTTTAATCACCGGCTTGGGTTTGGCCGTAATTATTTCTAGGTTGTTCTTGGCACCTTTGTTTTCGGGGTCAAGCACCAGCACTTGCTCAAAGTTCGCCTTCGCACCAGCTTTGTCGCCTTTCTGGAAGTCGTATACTCCCAGGTAGCCATACGCCTGCACCAATCCTTCGCGAAACTTAGCGGGCTCCGCATCGGGCGCTTTCGACAGCTCGATGTATTTATCATAATACGGTTTTGCCAGCCCCTGCTTGCCTTCGGGGTCGCGCTGAGCGTTCACGGAAGCGCGGTATAAGTAAGCCGGCGCGTAGGTGGGTTTGGCAGTGTTGATGATGCCGTACACGCTGTCAGCTTCCACGAACTGCTTATTGCTGCTGAAAGCCGTAGCCAGGCGGAACTGGTCCGTGAGGTCACCGCTGCACTTGTTCAACTTGAACTTATACACGCTAATGGCTCCTTTGTAGTCCTTTTTGTTGGCGTAGATGGTCGCCAGGTCATCCTGAAAGTCACAGGCCTTCGCGGGCTCTTTCGCAATAATGTTTTTGATGAGCGCCAATGCTTCGTCGCCTCTGCCCGTTTTGCTCAGAATCTTCGCCTGATAGATGTAGTCCTCCGAGATAATCTTGTCGGCTGGAGCTGTCTTCATGTAGTTGTCCATTGCCGCAGCTGCGCCAGTGAAATCACCGGTTTCATACAGCAGATAAGGCTTCAGACGATTCATGGTGAAGTTCTTGGGGTCGCTCTGCAACACCTTGTTCACCTCGCTTAGTGCTTCAGGGTACTTTTTGGTCAAGTACAGGAAGGACGCATTTTGCGCATCCGTGGCCGGCGTGCGCTCAGCCAGTTCCAGGTACTTCTTGAACGTGCTGGCAGCCAGGTCGTACTGACCAGCATAGTAGTACATGTCGGCCAACTCGCGGTAAGCAGGAGCGTAGCTGGGGTCCAGCTCGGTTGCTTTGGTCAGCGCCGTGCGGGCTTCGTTGAAGTTGCGCGAGCGCACGTTCAGCGCGCCTTTCTTATAGTAAGCCTGCGCGTAGCTAGGGTTAGCAGCAATGGCACGGTCGAAGCTGGTCATGGCTTCGCCACCACCTTGGTCGGAGTGCAGATAAATGTCGCCGCGGGCCACCATCAGAGCCGGGTCGTCTTTCTTGAAAGCCGTTTGGGCGGCCGTCAGGTACGTCTGCGACTTGCCAGCCTCTTTGATGTCGGCTTCGCCGTAAGCTTGGGCAATCATGGTCAGGACTTTGGTGTCCTTGTTTTTGGTGGCTTTGGCGGCAGCATCAAACTGCTGCTCGGCGGGGCCCAGCTGGCCCTTGGCGAGCAAGGCACGGCCGGCGGCTACCTGGCCGAAAGGCGAAGAGCCCGAAGCGCGGTTGAAGTAGAACGCGGCCGAATCCGGCATGTCGCGCATTTGGTACAAACGGCCCAGTTCAAAGTTCGACTCGGGCGAAGAACCCGTGCGCAACATGGCGCGGGCTTCGTTGTAGCGGCCCAATTCGATGGCGCGCTGGGCTTTCTGAATGTCTTGGGCAGTGGCTGCCGTAGTACCTGCCGCTACGAGGAGGGCGGCGAGCAGCGGCTGTTTCCAGGGCTTGAAAGTCATAGGATGAAGAAAAAATGAAAAAGCGTAAGTGAAAAGGGGGTACGCGCAAAGCGCGCTTACAGTTTAGGCGTGGTCACGATGCGAGCCTGCATCTGAGCGGGAAGTAAGCCCGACTTTTGAAATATCAGCTGTCCGTTCTTGCCTGCTACGAAGGATGCAAACCCCGTGCCCAACCCTGCGCGCGCCTCCCGGCTGATGATGTAAAGGTTGCGCCGCAGCGGGTAATTCTGCAACTCCGGATGTTCGGCGAGTTGTTCCGGTGTCTTTTCCGCCAGGTAAACCTGGTAAGGCTGAATGTAGTCGTCGGCGGTGGGGTTGGGGCGCGCCGTGATGCTGGCCACGCGCACTTTGTTGGCAAATTTCATGGCCGCCGGGTCGTCGCGGTCCGAAATCCAGTTCACGCCCACCACGCCGATAGCGTTGGGGTGCGTGGCCACATAATCGAGCAGGGCAGGGTTGGAAGTGGCCGCGAATACGCGCTTGGTGAGCGGCGCGCCGTGCGTCACGGAGTCGCGCACGAAACGGGCCGTGCTGCTGCGGTTGGCGTCAAACACCACGTTGATGGCATCGAGGCCTTTCTTACCGCTCACCTGATTCCAGGTGCTGGTTTTGCCCGTGAAAATGTCCGCTAATTGCGCTACCGTCAGCAGCGAATCCGGATTGGCACGGTTCAGTACAATGGCTAGGCCGTCGATGCCGATGCGGGTGAGGCGCGGGGTAATTTTCTGCTTCTCAAAGTCCGCCTTTTCTTCGGCGTTCAGCTCCCGCGACACCACCGCCAGCTTAATCTGGTCGTTGATGAGGTCGAGCATCACCTTCTCTTCCGGCTGAAAGCTCATCTTGACGTGGGCGTTCGGGTAGAGCTTGGCAAAGGTGTCAATCTGCGCCTGCAGAATGGGGGCAAATGTCTCGTCTACGCCCACAGCCACCGTGCCGGTAGTGGGCGTGTCCTGAGCGCCCGGCGTACCGGGGCCGTTGCAAGAAATGATGGTAGCGGCTCCTGCCAGGATGGCCAGGGCCCCGCTGGTCAGCAGGTGTGCGCGCTTATTCATTGTCATCGGAGAAAGGTTTTTTGCGGAAATAGGTTTGGTAGCCGCGGAAAAACCGCAGCAAGCCATACAGAACGAAAACCGAGCCCAGCACCCGGCGGGCCGTAGGGCCCAGCGTGATGATGCCACCGCCCGTGGCCGTGTCGGCCGTCCACCACAGCCATACCCCCAGGCCCAGGTATACCAAGGCCATGGCGAGCACAAAGTAACGCACCAGTCGCTGGGGCGACTTTCCGAGGCGTTCCTCGGTAGTGGGAAGGTTGAGCATAAAGTGATAAATGCAGGAATGGAGATGTATAAACCCGCAAAAGGCCTGTAAAGGTTCGGCCAAATCGCAAAGCCATACGGCAACCAGCCCACAAAAAAGCCGAAAATTAGCCGCTTTTCATAGCCACGGCCAATTTTCGGCTTTTGTCTTACGGGGATTATCTGCCGGGCTGTGCCACCGCCCTACTACTCAAACTGAAACGTGATGGGCAGGGTGAAGCGCACCGGCACAGCGTGGTTGTTCTGCAAGCCCGGCGTCCAGGCCGGCATTTCGCGCACTACGCGGGAGGCGGCTTCCTCGGTGCCGTAGCCCAGGCCTTTCAATACCGTTACTTCGCCAATGCTGCCGTCGGTCTGCACCACAAACGAAACATACACTTTGCCCGATACCTGCGCGGCCATTGCGGCGGCGGGGTAACGCAGGTGCTTTTGCAGGTAGCGCATCAGGGCGGTGCGGCCCCCCACAAAATCGGGCATTACTTCGGGTGCCAGAACCGGGGCCATTGGGGCGGCTGGGGCCGGCGCAGCCGAATCGCCTGCCGGCGCAATGCCTGGGCCGGTATTGCCGCTGGCACCGGTTGAATTTTCGGCGCCGTCTTTCGCCGGGCCCGAAGGCCCAATGTCTTGCGGGAGCGTCGACTCTACGGTGGGCTTCACTTGTGCGTCGGGCGCAACGCGGGTCTGAATAACGTCGTGCGGCGTCACTTTCACCTCGGGCGCAGCGGCGGCCGGTGGAGGCGGCGTTACCTTCTCAAACTCGTAGATTTTGGGTTGGTTCTGCGGCAACTCGGGCAATACCGGCGGTGCTTCCACCACTGCTGGCCACAGCATGTTCACGGCGAAGGGTAATAAAAACAGCAGCGTGCAAGCCGTGACAGCAATGAGCAGCGCCGAGCCAAGGTGGCGCTGATACGAGCGGCGCAGCTGAAAGGCGCCGTAGGCTTTGTTGCGTCCCTCGAACACGATGTCGTCGAGGGAGCCGGTGAGGGCGATGGGCGTGGACATGGCAGCAGTGGGTTGAGGTGAAAAAATCGAACCCAAGCCACGCGGGCGGGGGCCCTCCGCCACTGGCTTGCCCTTATACAACGGCGCACTCCACGGTAATAGTATGCAAGCCGACAATATTTTTTTATTGCCCTGCTCAACTCCTGCCAACGAAAAACCCCGGACCAAGCCGTGAGGCTCAATCCGGGGTTCCAAGTGCGGTAGCTTGGAGGCCAGCCGCGGCAATTACTGAATCTTGAAGGTAATCGGCACCGTGAACGATACGCTCACTGCGCGGCCGTTCTGCTTGCCGGGGATGAATTTGGGCAGGGTTTTCACTGCCCGAATGGTCTCCTCGTCCAAGCCCGAACCCAGGCCCTTTACCACTTTCACGTCCGAAACGTCGCCTTGGGCATTTACCGTGAAGCTCACGAAAATGCGGCCTTCGACTTGGTTGCGGAGCGCCAGGGGCGGGTACTTAGTGGCTTTCTGAATGGCTGCTACGATGGCACCGTTGCCGCCGCCGCCGGGCAGCTGGGGCATCTGCTCCACGTAGGTGTAGACTTTGTTTTCTACTACCTCCTCTACCACTTTGTCGCCCTCGCCGCTTGCGAGTTCGCTCAGGTCGGGAGCGTCCGTGTTGCCTTTTACAGTCACGGTAGCCACCGTTTTGTCCTTCAGCTCTTCCTGGTCCGGCACCTCTTCCTTCTTCACTTCCTCATCTTTCTTCACCACCGGAGGGGTGAATTTGATGGTGGTCAGCTTAGGCGGCGGGGGCGGCGGAGCTTCGGGCGGCGGGGGAGGGGGCGGCGGCTTGGTCTCGTCCAGCGGGGGCGCGTCCATCAGCACGTTTTCCTGTAGGTTCTTCTTGGGCTCCTTCGGCATCCGCTCTTTCAGATACTGTGAAATGAGCGGGAAGGCAATCAGCAACAGAAAAACGGCCGTGGCAATAATCAGCGCCCGGGTCACGTGCCGCTGGTACAAGCGGCGGAGCACATAGGCTCCGTATGCCTTATTGCGGCCCTCAAAAACGATGTCGTTTAAGCTGGCCTTGGCAATTTGCGCGTTGTCCATCATAGCGCTGATTCTTTAATAAGGTCCGTGTCTTCTTTGGGGATTTTCACCAAAGCGTACTTCTTCTGGTTCGTGATGTTCATCTCGTCCAGAATGTCCACCATGTTTTTATACTTGGCGTCTTCGGTTGCTTTGATGAGGATGATAGGCTCCGGGCGCTGGCGCTGACGCTCCAGCAACACCTGCCGGATGCCGTTGGCCGAGAAGTTGGTCACTTTCAGCTCGGGCTTGGGTACCGTTTTATCGGCCGGGGTATTGAGGCCGAAGTAGTAGTACGCCTTGTTGTCTTTGCCGAGGAGGATGGTCATGGCCTGCGAGGCCTTGATTTTGGTGTCCTCCACGTCGTCGGTTTTCTTCACCGGCATCGTGAGCTGCATCACGTTGGGTTTGGCGAAGGTGGTGGTCAGCATGAAGAAGGTGAGCAGGAGGAAGGCCAAGTCCACCATCGGCGTCATGTCGATTTTGGTCGACATCTTCTTCGCCCGCTTCTTTCCACCTTTGCCACCGGAGTCGCCTTTCGGTTGGATTTCTGCCATGGTATTTGATTAAGTTAATGGAGAGGAGCACAGAGGCAGGCCAAGATTATTTGGCTGCAACCGGCTTGTTCTCCATGTCCGTAATGAGGTTAAAACGGTTGATATCCTTCTCCTGGAGCACCTTGATAATCTTCTGCACCGTGGGCACGTCCGCGTCGCCGTCGCCTTTGATGGCGATATAGGTCGGCTTGTGGAAGATGGCCTGGTTGGCACGACGCGACTCCAGTACCCAGTCAACCAGTTGGTTGTTGAGCGAGTCGAGGGGCACACCGGGCTGCTGCTTGTTCACTAGTTTGCGGGCTTCCTTGTCCATGTTGAGGTAGGAGCCGAGCTGGCTGATGGGCAGGCCAAAGTTGGGCAGGTCACCAAATTCCTTCGCCTGAGCAGCAGTAAACTGTACGCCGTACTTGGCGCCTACCCGCTGCAGGGCCTGGATTTTGGTTTGCTTCGCATCGACGCCAAAAAACACGCGCTTGTTTTTATCGACGGTCAGCGTAATCACATTGTTCTCGGGCAACTTAATCTCCGAGATGGAAGACGGGGTGTCCACCACCACAGATTCCTCGGGGGCAAACTTGGTGGTGAGCATGAAGAACGTCACCAGCAAGAAGGCCAGGTCCACCATCGGCGTCATGTCGAGCGACGGCGAGGTACGGTGCGGTTTTACTTTAGGCATTGCGAGGTGGGGTTAAAAGGGGGCTACTCGTTCCGGAGAACGAATAGCCCCGCGTTTTAGTGCATCAGCAACGTGCTGAAAACGGAATTAAACCGTTTGGGCAGGCTGCGTATTGCCGTGCTGAGCGGCAAACGTCTGGATGATGCTGAAACCGGCCTCGTCGATGCTGTAGGTCAGCTCGTCAATTTTGCTGGTGAAGTAGTTGTAAGCCACAATGGCCAGGGCCGAGGTACCGATACCCAGAGCCGTGTTAATCAGAGCTTCCGAGATACCGTTGGCCAGAGCTACGGCGTCGGGGGTACCGGCCTGCGCCAGAGCGGCGAAGGCGCGAATCATGCCGAATACCGTGCCAAGCAGACCCACCAGCGTGGCGATAGAAGCCAGCGTCGAGATGATAACGAGGTTCTTCTCCAGCATGGGCAGCTCCAGAGCGGTGCTTTCTTCAATTTCTTTCTGGATAGCCAGGATTTTCTGGTCGGTGGCCATGGTGCGGTCACGGCCCATTTCGTTGTATTTCAGCAGGCCGGCTTTCACCACGTTGGCTACCGAGCCTTTTTGCTGGTCGCAGGCAGCCAGGGCGCCGTTGATGTCGTTGGTGTTCAGCTTCTGACGCACGGTGCGCACGAAAGCTTCAATGCTCTTCGAGCCTTTGGCCTTACTGATGGTCAGGGCACGCTCAATCGAGAAGGTGATTACGCAGAGCAGCATGGTCATCAGCACGGGCACGATGAAGCCGCCTTTGTACACCACGCCGAGATAGTCGCCGGCATTGGGGTTGTTTTCGTTGTTGCCACCTTGGAAGTGGCTGGCGTCGCCGAGGACGAATTTATAGACGACAACGCTGACGATGAAGGCTAGGATAATGACCAGGACGGAGAACAGCGAGGCTCCACCGCTGCTTTGGGCTTCGGCTTTGGCGGCCGTCGCGGCGGGCCGGGGGCTCGTATTCATGGCATTTTTCTGTTCCATTGTTCCGGAGTGTTTGGGGGTTATTGTGTGAAGTAGTTGAATTGAGTGGGTAAAGAAAAAGCAAAAAATGGTGAGAAGCGCAGCGAGCGGCCGGGAACCTTGATAATCCCGCAATGAAGGTAGACTAGAATAGCACTTACCAAAGTTCGAACTGCCCCAGTGCTGGCTTAGCTGGGCAAACCTAACCAAAAAGAGCGGCCCGACCAAAGAAAACTTGGTCGGAGCCAATTCAAATGAAGAATGAGTGAGGTAAAATGTGCCAACGCTAATTCGCTCCATCGGGTTGGGGCGAGCGGCGTTTTGCCTGTTCCCAATACACGTCCATTTCGGCCAGCGTGAGGTCGGCCAGGCGCTGGCCATGGGCCGCTGCGGCGCTTTCCAGGTACTGAAACCGGCTGATAAACTTGCGGTTTGTGCGCTCCAGCGCCTCTTCGGGATTGATGCCGGCGAAGCGGGCAAAATTGACCAGCGAAAAAAGCAAATCGCCAAATTCATCGGCGGCACGCTCGGCCTGCATTTTGGCAGGGTTGCCGTGGCCGTACTCTTCGCCAAATTCTCCTAACTCTTCCTGCACTTTCTGCCATACCTGCTCCGGCTGCTCCCAATCGAAGCCAGCGCCGCGGGCTTTTTCCTGGATGCGCATGGCCTTTACCAGGGCCGGCAGGGAAGTGGGCACGCCGCCGAGCACGCCGGTGGTGTTGCCTTTTTCCTTCAGCTTGAGCTGCTCCCAGTTGCGCTTCACGGCGTCTTCGTCGTCGGCCTGCACGTCGCCGTAGATGTGCGGGTGGCGGTAAATGAGCTTTTCGCACTGAGCGTTGAGGACGTCGGCGATGTCGAAAGCGCCCTTTTCGGCGGCAATGCGGGCGTAAAACGTCAGGTGCAGCATCACGTCGCCCAGCTCTTTTTTCAGGTCCGGCAGGTCGTCGCGCAAAATGGCGTCGCTGATTTCGTAGGTCTCCTCAATGGTGAGGTGGCGCAGGCTTTGCAGGGTTTGTTTTTTGTCCCAGGGGCACTCGGTGCGCAGGCGGTCCAGAACGTCGAGCAGGCGGCCAAAAGCTTCAAGCTGAGCCGGCCGGCGGGCACTGGCGAGCAGGTCGCCAGGGGCGGGGGCAGTGTTTTCCATTGTTCCAAAGATAAACCGGGCGTCGCCAACCGGCCGTTCATGCCTAATTTTGGTCTTTCAAAAAAAACGACTGCGTGACTCTTATTAAATCAATATCCGGCATTCGCGGCACCATCGGGGGCCGGTTGGGCAAGGCCTGACCCCCCTCGACGTGGTGAAGTATGCCGCCGCCTACGGCACGTGGGTAAAAACCCAGGCCACTGATAGCAAGCTCATCGTCATTGGCCGCGATGCCCGCCTCTCGGGCGACATGGTGAGCCGCCTGGTGGCCGCTACCCTGCAGGGCCTCGGCCTCGACGTGTGCGACCTGGGCCTGAGCACCACGCCCACCGTAGAAATGGCTGTGCCCGCCAAGAGCGCGGCCGGCGGCATCATCCTCACCGCCTCGCACAACCCCAAGCAGTGGAACGCCTTGAAGCTGCTCAACGCCACAGGCGAGTTTATTTCGGATGTTGACGGACAGCAGGTGCTGGCCCTGGCCGAGAGCGAAGGCTTCGACTTTGCGCCCGTAACCAAGCTGGGCCAGTACACCGTCGATAACACCTTCCTCAAAAAGCACATCAAGGCCATTCTGGCCCTGCCGCTGGTGGACGTGGAAGCCATCAAGGCCCGCAATTTCCGAGTGGTGGTCGATGCCGTGAACTCCTCGGGCGGCTTTGCCGTGCCGCAACTGCTGGAAGCGCTGGGCGTGACGACCATCGAGAAACTGCACTGCGAGCCCACCGGCGAATTTGCCCACAACCCCGAGCCCCTGCCCGAGCACCTGCGCGACATTGCCAAAGTGCTGGAGAAAGGCGGTTTCGACCTCGGCATCGTAGTGGACCCCGACGTGGACCGCCTGGCCCTGGTGAGCGAAAACGGCGAGATGTTTGGCGAAGAATACACGCTAGTGGCCGTGGCCGACTACGTGCTGAAATCCCTGGGCGGCGGCAATACCGTGAGCAACCTCAGCAGCACCCGTGCCCTGCGCGACGTGACCGAAAAAGCCGGCGGCAGCTACGCCGCGGCCGCCGTGGGCGAGGTGAACGTGGTGACCAAAATGAAGGAAACCAACGCCGTGATTGGCGGCGAGGGCAACGGCGGCATTATATACCCCGAGCTGCACTACGGCCGCGACGCCTTGGTGGGCATTGCCCTGTTTCTGACGCACCTGGCCAAATCGGGCCTTACGGTGAGCCGCCTGCGCAACACCTACCCCGGCTATTTCATCTCAAAAAATAAGATTGAGCTGACGCCGGAAATCGACACCGACAACGTGCTGGTGCAGATGCAGAAGCGCTACGCCAAGCAGCCGGTGAACACCATCGACGGCGTGAAGATTGAGTTCGACAAGGAGTGGGTGCATTTGCGCAAGTCCAACACCGAGCCCATCATCCGCATCTACGCCGAGTCGGAAACCAACGCCACGGCCGACTACCTGGCGCAGAAAATCATCGGCGACATCAAGGAAATCATTGCCGTGAAGGCATAAGGCTGAGCGCTGGGCGGTTGCTTTCGGCTAAAAGTCCGAGGTTTGTGCATTGACAACCGGGTTGGCCGGGCGCACCCACGCCCGGCTGACGCGTCTTTCTTCACCCCATGACCCCAACCACCCCCGCCTTCGTTTATTTCGACAACGCCGCCACCACGCCCCTCGACCCGGAGGTGCTGGAGGCCATGCTGCCTTTTCTGAGCAACCACTACGGCAACCCGAGCAGCCTGCACGGACCCGGCCGGCAGGTGCGCGCGGCCATCGAGAATGCCCGCAAAACGGTGGCCCACTTGCTGAATGCCGCACCGGCCGAAATCATTTTCACCAGCGGCGGCACCGAGGCCGACAACTACGCGGCTTTTGGCAGCATCCGCACGCTGGGGCTGAAGCACGCCATCACCTCGAAGCTGGAGCACCACGCCGTGCTGCACCCGCTGCAGGCGCTGGCCAAACTGGGCGAGATTGAGCTGCACTACGTGAAGCACAATGACCAGGGCGCCCTGGATTTGGGCCACCTAGAAGAACTGCTGGCCACGCAGTCGCGCACGTTCGTGAGCCTGATGCATGCCAACAACGAGATTGGCAACCTCAACGACATTGAGGCCATTGGCGAGATTTGTGCCCGGTACGACGCCGTGTTCCACACCGACACGGTGCAGACCATGGGCCACTACCGGCACGACGTGCAGCAGCTGAAAAACCACTTTCTGGTGGGTTCGGCACACAAGTTTCACGGGCCGAAGGGCGTGGGCTTCATCTATACCCGCAGCGGCCTGCAGGTGAGCCCGCTTATTCACGGGGGCTCGCAGGAGCGCAACGTGCGTTCGGGCACCGAGAATGTGTACGGCATTGTGGGCCTGGCCAAGGCGCTGGAAATAGCGGTGCGCGACCTGGCAGCCCACCAGGCACACGTACAGGGCCTGAAAACCCGCTTCATCGAAAAGCTACGGGCCGAAATTGAGGACGTGCAGTTCAACGGGCTCTCGGAGCACGCCGACAAGAGCCTCTACACGGTGCTGAGCGTGAGCCTGCCGCCGTCGGCCATCAACGAGATGCTGCTGTTCAACCTCGATATTAATAAGGTAGCGGCCTCGGGTGGCTCGGCTTGTACCAGCGGCGCCCAGGCCGGCTCGCACGTGCTGGAAGCGCTGGGCTGCGACCCCGACCGGGCCACGGTGCGCTTCTCGATGAGCAAGATGAACACCGCCGCTGAGGTGGATTACGCTGTAGAGGCGCTGGCCAAGCTCTACCGGCCGGTGGCGGTTTAAAAGAAAATCTTGAATTGCCTGTTTTAAGGCGTATATATGGTTATGAGAGGTGAGTGGTGCATGTGCGGGCAGCCGTATTGTGTGCAGCGAGGGGGTTTAGTGAATGGCCGCGTTGCGCTTGGCTAGGTAGAAAAGGTATAGTCTAATCGAACGCCCGCCGGGGTTTGGGCGTAGGCAGGAGTAATTGTTAAACCTTCCTATCCCAAGCACAACCACTAATGGAACCAACCAACGCCTCCCCCGAAGCTACCCCGACGGCTGCCCCCGATAATGGCGGCGCCTATGCCACTGCCACCGGCAATACCGCCGAAGCGCTGCTGACCAAAGCCCAGCAGTGGCTCAAAGACAGCAATGTCAAGGAACTGCTGAACAAGGTGCCGGCTTCTCTCAAAACCGTGAGCGACACCGCTACCACCGGCTTCAACAAGCTGAGCACGACCCAAAAGGTGGTGGGTGGCGCCCTGCTGGTGGCTGGCGCCACCTACCTGGCCCGTCGCGGCAGCAGCGGCAAGCGTGCCCAGGCTGCTACCATCAACGAATTGCTCTATTTCGTGAACGACCGCATTGAGGGGTACCGCCGCGCGGCCGACGAAAGCCGCAACACGCAGCACCGCAGCTACTACCTGCAGCTGGTGAGCCAGAGCCAGCAGTTTGCCAACCAGCTGAACGCCTACCTTGACCAGGAAGGCGCCGGCCGTCAGAACAGCACCACCCTGAAAGGCAAGCTGTACCGCGCCTTTATGGATGCCAAGGCGGCCGTGACCGGCCGCGATGAAAGCTCCATCATTGGCTCGAACATCTACGGCGAGGAATGGGCCCTGAAGGCCTACGAGGAAGCCCTCAACGATGGTACCCTCACCGGCCCCATGCGCCGGGCTGTGGAACACCAGTTTGCCCAATCGAAGAAAACCTACAGCGAGTTAAAGCGCATGGACGCTGCTCAGCGCTAGATGCCAATCTTTGCAACTTGAGAATCCGGCTGTGCACCCCACGGCCGGATTTTTGTGAATAAGAAGGTTTTGGGGCGGTCGATGAAATGCGCCTGGAGCCGATAAAAACCGCGCCGGTACATTAGCGTACAGGTAGATGGTTTTAGTTTTTTTACTTCAGCATGGCTGATATCAACATTCAACGCAAGAAATCCGCGCCCAGTCCTTGGATTCTGGTGCTGCTGGCGGTGGCCGTGGTGGCGGTGGCCGCCTACTTTTTCCTTCGCCCCGACCCCGCCGACGAGCCCGCGCCGCCCGCCAGCGCTGGCGTGACCGGCGCCGCAACCGATACGACAACCGCAACAGCGGCCGACACAACCGTGCTGGCCGCCACCGATACCGCGGCCGGCCACACGTTCCGTCAGTCGCACAACCCGGCCGGGCCCGGTGGCACCACCGCGGCCGAAGATGCCAGCACCGAAACCGCTGCCTCGCTGGACGCCCAGGCCGCCAGCGACCCCGCCGCCCCCGACTATGCCCGCAATGGCCTGCGCAAGCTCACCGGCATGCTGGTGTCGCTCACTGACCGCGACGACCTGCGCGACCCCACCATCATCGAGCAGCGTGATAACCTCACCAGCGCCACCGACCGCCTGAATGACCCCACGGCCGGCCTTCGGCCGGGCTTTGTGGCGGCGGCGGCCCTCATCCGGGCCATGCAGCAGAAAGCTTATCCCGAACTCGAAAACCAAGCCACCGAACTGACGCGCCTGGCGGGCCAGCTGTCAGGCCGCAACGCCACAGCCGCCGACCAGCAAGCCACGCAGCAGTTCCTGACCAAAGCTGCCGACGCCGCGCGCGCCCTGAGCGAGCCTTCCCAGCAGACCCTGAACTAACGAACCACGCCATGGAAACCCCCGTACTGCGCCGCCTGCGCGACCTTACCGATTTTGAAGTAGCCGATGGTAACCCCGACGTGCGCGGCTGGACCGTGCGCGGCAACGATGGCCAGGCCCTGGGCACTGTGTTTGAGTTGATAGTGGACCCCGAAGCCATGAAAGTGCGCTACCTCGACGTGGAGCTGGACTCGCGTTTCCACATCAACGAGCACGAGAATCACATCCTGCTGCCCATCGGGGCCGCTTCGCTCGATGAAGAAGGCGACAACGTGTTTGTGCCGGCGCTCAATGCGGAGTCGGTGCTGAACTACCCGCCCTACGTCGAAATACAAATTACCCGCGAATACGAGGAAGCC
This sequence comes from Hymenobacter sp. 5317J-9, assembly GCF_022921075.1. Classification (NCBI taxonomy): domain Bacteria; kingdom Pseudomonadati; phylum Bacteroidota; class Cytophagia; order Cytophagales; family Hymenobacteraceae; genus Hymenobacter; species Hymenobacter sp. 5317J-9. Next base: position 4,878,300 of record NZ_CP095050.1, on the reverse strand, counting down.
ATGCTGCGCGCCCTGGGCCAGGAGCCCGCCGCCACCCCGCGCTTCTACGAGCAGGAATCGTTCGACACCGACAGCTTCTACAGCCGTCGCCGCGCCTCCTGATAAACCGCCAGCACATTATTGCCGCACAACTTGGCGGGTGAGCACCTGCCCGTCGGGCAAATGCAGGCTGAGCACGTAGAGGCCCGGGGCCAGGCCGGCTGCATCCAAGCGCAAGGCGCCCGGGCCGGCCAGTGTGCTGCTAAGGGTCACTGGTCGGCCGAGCATGTCCTGGCAGCGGATTTCGATGGGCAGCACGTTCCCACTGAGGAAAAACGCGTCGGCACTCGGATTGGGGTAGATGCTGAAATCGGCTTCGGTGGCGCGGCGGGTGGCGGTGGCGGTGCGGTTGGGAGTGGCCAGCCAAATGGTGGCATTGAGCAGGATGCGGGCATGGTCGCCGTTGGCTTCGGCCGCCCAGCCGTCGTAAAGGTTGTTGCCGGGCGCGCCGGTGCCGTCGTCGGGCGGCGACGAATCGCCGAGGGCGGCCACGCGGCCGCGGCCGTAGCGGGCCCACGCCACCAGCGCGCCGGTGGTGCCGGTGGTGGCCGCGCCGGGCCGGAACAGGGCGCCGTGTACGCTGGCATTGGCCGTTGGGCTCAGCGTGAGGCTGGCGCCGTTGTGGTATTCCATGGCCACGGGGTTGCCGGCCGGGCCGTGTAGCAGGGAGTCGGCAGGGGCCGTGGCCGCGCCCACGCCGGAGGTGAAGGTGAGGTTATTTAGGTCGAAGGTGATGCCGAAGGGGTTGGCGGGGCTAGCCGAACTCATCAGGTCGTTCCAGATGGCCGGCGAATCCCAACCGTCGCCGTTGCGGTCCGAGATAGTGTGGTCTGAAATCATGAACAGGCCGCCGCCGTTGCGCACGTAGTTCAGAATCGCCGTTTTTTCGGCCGTGGTGTAGCGCGTGTTGGGCTCGTCGACAATGTAGGCCGCGTAGTTGCGCAGGTCCTGGGCATTGCTGGCGTCGCCGTAGGTAATGCGGCCGCTGCTGGGCAGGGTTTCGACCTGGTAGCCGCGCTTCACCAGGGCAATGCCCCACGACGAAATGGCACCCGTCCAGAAACCTTCGGATGTACTGGCCGTGATGGTGCTTTGGGCGGGCGTGGGCAGGCGCTGAGGGCTGCCCGCCACGTCGGCGTCAATCACCCAGTCGGCGTTGCCGGCCGTTTGGGCTTTAGTGGCATCAAATAGGATTTTGACAACTTGCTGGGCTTGGCTCTTAATGCTGGCAGCCAAGCTGAAAATAAGAGCAAACGTGTAATGAAAGCGCATTTGGGTGGGAAACTGCGGAGGACGAAACCTCGAAGTTACGGCAAATGCGGCGGATGGAAATATAAATATGCAAGAAGGCCCCGCCGAGCTCTGCTCAATGGGGCCTTCCAATATATTAGCCTAGCTACGCGCTAATTCCGCCGAATCATGTTGGCCACGGCGTCCACCCACTGCGGCTCCGAGTTCAGCGAGGGCACCAGCTGCCAGTGCTTGCCGCCTGCTTCTTCAAACAGTTCCTTGAACTCTTCGCCCACCTCGATGGTGGTTTCGAGGCAGTCGGCCACGAAAGCCGGGGAGAAGGCAAGCACGTTGTTGATGCCCTTGGCGGGAAATTCCTTCAGCACCTCATCGGTGTAAGGCTGCAGCCAGGGGTCGCGCAGGCGGCTTTGCAGGCGGCTCTGGAAAGCCACCGTGTATTGCTCGGGTTTGATGCCCAGACCTTCGGCCACCAGGCGCGACGTGGCGAAGCACTGGGCGCGGTAGCAATATTGGTTCTGCGGCGTGAGCGTGTCGCAGCAGCTGCCGAAGCGGCAGTAGTTGGTCGGGTCGCCTTTTTTGACGTGGCGCTCCGGAATGCCGTGGTAGCTGAACACGATGTGGTCGTAGTTGTGTTTGGCCATTTCCGCCCGGCCGCGTGCCACGATGGTGGCGATGAAGCCCGGGTCGGTGGCAAACTGGCTGATGAAGCTGATGCTGGGCACCACCCACCAGTCTTTCACAATGTCCATCACCTTCTCCTGCACCGAGCCCGTGCTGGCCGACGCATATTGCGGGAACAGCGGCAGCACAATGATGCGCTCCACTTCGGCCACTCGCAGCTCTTCCAGCGCCTTCTCGATGCTGGGCTTCTGGTAGCGCATACCGAAGGCTACCACGTAGCGCTCGCCCAGTTCGGCCTGCACCTTCTGTTGCAGGTCGAGGCCGTGGAAGAGCAGGGGCGAGCCCCGGTCGGTCCAAAGCTCTTTGTAAATCTTGGCCGACTTGGGCGCCCGCAGCGGCACCACCAGCCCCTGAAACAGCGGGTAGCGAATGGCGGCGGGCATGTCAACCACCCGGCCGTCGGTGAGGAATTCGTTGAGGTAGCGCCGCACGTCGGGCGTGTTGGGTGAGTCGGGCGTACCGAGGTTGACGAGCAGCACGCCAATGCGGGCGTTGGGCGAAGTAGTGGAATTCATGGGGGGCAAAGGTCGGAACTGTGGCGGAGTGTAGCGCGGACTTTTAGTCCGCAAGCGAATGGTGCTTGGTCACGGACTCGCAGAGTCTACGCTACACGTGCCTGCCCAGCAAACAGCCGGCCGCGGGCATGGTTTCGGAAACGACCCGTAATGGCCGATTTGCGGCCCGGCCTAGCTTTTCCGCCCCGAAAGCCGTACCTTTGCGGCCCTGATTATCAAACCCATCCATCGTGAACCCCGAAACTAAACCCCACCGCGCCGGCTTCGTGAGCATCATTGGCAAGCCCAACGTGGGCAAGTCCACGCTGATGAACGCGCTGGTGGGCGAGCGGCTCAGCATCGTCACGAGCAAGGCCCAGACCACGCGCCACCGCATTCTGGGCATCCTCAACGGCGATGACTTTCAGTTGATTTATTCCGACACGCCCGGCATCATTCAGCCCAAATACGAGCTGCACAACGCCATGATGTCGTTCGTGTATTCGTCGCTCGAAGATGCCGATGTGGTGCTCTTCGTCACAGACATCTACGAAAAGCACGACGAGGAACCCGTGGTGGAGCGCCTGCGCAAGATGGTGGACACGCCCATCATCCTGCTCGTCAATAAAATCGACCAGGCCGACCAGACCGAGGTAGAAGCCAAGCTGGCTTATTGGAAGGAGCAACTGCCCAACGCCGCTGAGGTATTGCCCATCTCGGCCCTCAACCATTTCGGCACCGACGGCGTGCTGCAACTGGTGCTGGAGCGCCTGCCCGTCCACCCACCATACTATCCTAAAGACGAACTAACCGACAAACCGGAGCGGTTTTTTGCCGCCGAAATGGTGCGTGAGAAAATCTTCAAGCTCTACAAAAAGGAGATACCCTACAGCTGCGAGGTTGTGATTGAGGAGTTTAAGGAGGAAGACGCCATCATTCGCATCCGCGGCATCATCTATGTGGAGCGTAGCAGCCAGAAGGGCATTGTCATCGGCCAGGGCGGCGAGGCGCTAAAAAAGGTAGGCACCTGGGCGCGCGAGGAAATGGAGAAATTTTTCCTCAAAAAGGTGTTCCTGGAACTGCACGTGAAGGTGAACGAGAACTGGCGCACCGATGCGAAAGCGCTGAGCCGCTTCGGTTATCAATAAGAAACACCGATTAAATCGATTAATTAAGAACGTCATGCAGAGCGCAGCGAAGCATCTTGCCCGCTTCGTTGCCTCAAGTATTAGTTAGTGACTGCAAGCAAGATGCTTCGCTGCGCTCTGCATGACGTTCTGAACATATTTCCGACCATCTATAATCAACATACCCCCGGGCACTGCCGAATCTAGGTCGGGTCGGCGGCTGGGGCCACACAACATGTCTAAGCAGAACACCATCGCCATCGTGGGGCGGCCCAACGTGGGCAAATCCACGCTATTCAACCGCCTCGTGGGCCAGCGCAAGGCCATTATGGACAACGAGAGCGGCGTGACCCGTGACCGCCACTACGGCTACGGCGACTGGATTGGCAAAAACTTCACCGTGATTGACACCGGTGGCTACGTGCACAATTCGGAGGATATTTTCGAGGGCGAAATCAACAAGCAGGTGAAGCTGGCCATCGAAGAGGCCGACGTGGTGCTCTTCATGGTGGACGCCGAAGCCGGCGTGCACGGCCTCGACGAGGAATTTGCCTCGGTGCTGCGCCGCTACATGGGCAAGAAGCCCATTTACCTGGTGGCCAACAAGGCCGATACCAACCTGCGCGCCCACGGCGCCGGCGAATTTTATTCGCTGGGCTTGGGCGACGGCGAAATCTTCGCCATCAGCAGCCAGAACGGCCACGGCACCGGCGAGCTGCTCGACCAGGTGGTGAGCCACTTCGACGACCCCGGCGAGGAAGAGCCGGAGTCCGAAATCCCGCGCATTGCCGTGGTGGGCCGCCCCAACGTGGGCAAGTCCAGCCTCGTGAACCTGCTGCTGGGCGAAGACCGCAGCATCGTGACCGACATTGCCGGCACCACCCGCGACTCGATTTCGGCCCGCTACAATGCTTTCGGCAACGAGTTTATTTTGGTGGATACGGCCGGTCTGCGGCGCAAGGCCAAGGTGAGCGAGGACGTGGAATTCTATGCCAACATGCGCAGCCTGCGTGCGCTGGAAGAGTCGGACGTGTGCATTGTGATGCTTGATGCCAGCCGCGGCATCGAGGCCCAGGACGTGAATATCATCACTCTGGCCGACAAGAACCGCAAAGGCATTGTCATTCTGGTGAACAAGTGGGATTTGGTGGAGGACAAGCAAACCAACACCGCCAAGGAGTTCGAGGCGAAAATCATGGAGAAGCTGGCGCCCATTGCCTACCCGCCCGTCATTTTCATCTCGGTGCTGAACAAGCAGCGCGTGCACAAGGCCATCGAAACGGCCATTGAGGTGTACCAGAACAAGCGCCGCAAAATCCCGACTTCGCAGCTCAACGACGTGATGCTGAAGGAGATTGAGCGCTACGGCCCGCCGGCCGTGAAAGGCAAGATGGTGCGCATTAAGTACGTGACGCAGCTGCCCACGCACAACCCGGTGTTTGCCTTCTTCTGCAACCTGCCGCAGTACGTGACGGCCAGCTACACGCGCTACCTCGAAAACCGCATGCGCGAAACCTTCGACTTCAAAGGCGTGCCCATCGGCATTGTGTTCCGCAAAAAATAGCAGAGCCAACCGTAAGCCAGAGAAAAGGGCTCGTTCATAAATTCTTCACAATTTTTTGAGCGAGTGGGTTACCTATTCCCAACTGCGGTATAAAGCCCCGAATTTGACGTTTTGCTTCGTGCCAAGCGTTGAAAGTTGTTTCGAATCTCACCCCAATTTTAACCCCAACACAAGATGAAAAAAGTATTGTTCCTCGCCCTGGCTGCTGCCTCGTTCTCGTTCACCGCTTGCGAAAGCAAGAAAGAAGAGGCTGTTGAGCAGCAGGCTGAAAACGTAGAAGCTGCTGGCGAAGCCAAAGCTGATGCCATGGAAAACCAGGCTGACGCCGTACGTGACTCGGCTGACGCCAAGGCTGACAAAATGGAAGACAACGCCGACAAAATGGCTCCCGTGTCGCCCGAAGAGAAAGTGAAGTAATTTCACTTCGCCCGCAAGGGCAACAAAAAAGCCCCGCCGGAAACGACGGGGCTTTTTTGTTGCCCTTCTTATAGCTCGGTTTCGGGCATGCCCAGCCGGCGGTTCAGCATGCCATCGACCACCTCGAAAAGCCGGCGCGGCTCGTAGGTGCGCCACGGCAGGTCGTCGAGCTGCCCGCCGAAATTGATGTAGTTGTCGACGTTGTACTGCTTCATTTCGCGCTGCACGTGCTCCAGAAAGTTCACGCCCGCAATCCAGCCTTCTTCCACGTCCTCGTACCATTCCTCGTAATAGTCGTCATCGGAGCCGTGGAAGTTGAACACGTTCTCGCCCACCAGAATAAACTTGCGAATGCCCTCGTGCACCAGCACATCAATGATGTTGCGCTTGAGCTCCATGATGTCGTTCTCGATGGCGTCGTTCCACTCACCGATGAACTCCAGAATGGCAATGCCGTCCTCGTAGTCGGCAAACAGGATTTTGAAGAACAGCGTATCGGAGCCCAGGCTGTCCCACTGCGGGTGGATATAGTAGCCGTAGATGGTGTTGGTGTATGATTCCAGGCTATTCTCGGCTTCGAAGAGGGGTGAGCGAGGGTCTTCGGAAGCGGAGTACTGGTCAATCCAGTTGTAGTGCGGCTCGATGGTGTGCATAGCGAAGGAGCACCGGCTATAGCCGGTGCCTCCCTAGAAACGCCATTAAGCCCGAATCGTTCGGCCGAAAAAATAAGCCCGTGAAACACAAGCCTAAGCAGGTGTTACTGCTTGGCCCGGGCATCGAGCGCGGCCCGCACGCTGCCGTGCTGCTTCAGCAACTGCACGGCTTCGGCTTCTTCAATGCCGAGCTCTTCCATGAGCATTTTCTCGCCGCGGTGCACCAGCTTTTCGTTCGAGAGCTGCATGTCGACCATCTTGTTGCCCTTCACACGGCCCAGGCGAATAAACGTGGCGGTGGTCAGCATATTCAGCACCAGCTTCTGCGCCGTGCCAGCCTTGAGGCGGGTGCTGCCCGTGAGAAACTCCGGCCCCGTCACCACTTCCACCGGAAACTCGGCGGCGGCGGCCACGGCCGAATCGGCGTTGCACACTACGCAGCCAGTAGCCATGCCCGCCGCCCGCGCCTTGTTCAATCCGCCAATGACGTAGGGCGTGCGGCCCGAAGCCGCAATGCCCACCAGCACGTCGTTGGCGTTGATGTTGTGCTGCTGCAAATCAATCCAGGCCTGTTCGGCGTCGTCTTCGGCGCCTTCCACGGCTTGGCGAATGGCGCCGTCGCCGCCCGCCATGATGCCTACCACTAGGCTTGCCGGCACGCCGAACGTGGGCGGACACTCCGACGCGTCCACCACGCCCAGCCGCCCGCTGGTGCCCGCCCCGATGTAAAACAACCGCCCACCGGCGCCCAGCCGCGCCACAATGGCCTCTACCAGCCGCTCAATCTGGGGCAGGGCTTTGGCCACGGTGTCGGGCACGGTGTGGTCGAGGCGGTTCATGCCGGCCAGCAGCTCGGTGGTGGAAAGGGTTTCGAGGTGGTTGAATTCAGACGGCGATTCAGTGGTCATGGCGGGAAATTAAGTCAGAAGCCCAATGACGGGAAAGTTATCGAAAACGTTGGCCGTGTGCGGGGCGTCGCGGTCCAGCTCGGCGGTGAGGTCCTGGCCGGCCCAGTGCTCGTAGTGGTTGCCGCGCCGCCACAAGCGCGAGCGGCTCACGTCGTAAATCCGGCCCTGGTAGGCTACCCAGATTTCGTCGCGGTCCTGGCCGTTGCGCAGGGCAAGCTGGCGCTTGGTGTAGGAGGGAAGGTTGGTCTGTTGTTCCGAAACGGTCATGCTGAGCGCAGTCGAAGCATCTCTACCGCTTCGTCAAGTTAGTATTCATTACTGCTGCGGTAGAGATGCTTCGACTGCGCTCAGCATGACGTTCTATCATTATGACGTTCAGTTAGCTCAGCAGGGCCTGCAGCCGAATCCAGCGTTGCGGCAGGTCGCCCTGCGAGGCATTGAGGTAGTCTTCGTAGGTGCAGGGCACCACGCGCTTCACGGCGTTGTCGCCGAGGCGTTCCACTTCCATCCACCACTTGTCGGCGCGGCGCGATTTGTAGAACACCAGCTTATCGGGGTTGCCGGGCAGTACAACCGTATAGGTGAGGAAACGGAAGGTACCAAAGCCCGTTTCGGGGCGGCGGTGGTAAAATCCTTCCACAAAATACCAGAGCATGGTAGCCAGCGTGGCAGCGGCCATGCCGTTGGTGTCCTGGTCGGTGCGGTAGCCATACAGGCCGAAGGAGCTGAGCTGCTCGTTGTGCCCGGCGTACCAGCACAGCTGAGTGGCTTCCTCGTTGCCGAGGCCGAACGGGTAGGCCGGGTAGTAGCCGGGCGCATCCTGCCAGCGAATGGCGGCAATGTCGATGCTCATGAAATCGGCCTGCCGAATGAGCGGCTCCGACATGCGTCGGTCGGCCCGCACCTCGCCCACGCTCATGGTTTCGAAGTGCATTTTCTCCAGCGCCACCAACACTTCGGGCGGCGTGAGGTACTGCTGGTGGCCGAGGTGGGCCAGGCTGAATACGAAGTTGGGCTCGTGCACCAACATGCGGCGCAGGTGGCTGTCTTCGGGCGGCGTGCCGGGGCCGGGCTCGGCCATGTCGGGCCGCGAGTCGACCATGGCGAAGCTGATGGCGCGGTTCTGCGTTTCGTAGGCCAGAAACTGGCCGTAGTCGAGGTCGTGGCTGCCGCCGAGCAGAATCGGTACCGTGTTTTCCTCAATCAGCGCGCCGATGATTTCGCGCAGGCGCTGGTAGGTGTCCTCCAGGGTGAGGCCGGGGCGCAGGTTGCCCAGGTCGACGAGGCGCACGGCGCCGCTGCCTTTCTGCAGGCTGTAGAAGCGGTGACGCACCTCGTTGGCGCCGTGGCGGCTGGGATGGCCGGTGGCACTGCCGCGCCATTCGTCCAGCCCAATGAGGGCCAGGTCGGCGGCGCGCCAGTCCGGAAACGTTTCGGTGAAGCGGGTGGCGTATGCAGCCAGCGTGGTGGGCGCGGGCGCGGCGGCGGTCAGCGTTTCCGGCAGGGGGTCAAAAAACAGGGCCAGGTTCATTGGGGACGGAAAAGCAAGCGGCCCAAAATTACACAGGAAAAGGCCGCGCCGGCGGTTTTTTGACCGTTTTCGCGGCCTGATTGGTTTTTACCCGTAAGCCCAACCGTGCTGCTGCGCCCCCGAGGCGTAGCTTGCCCGAGAAAAAAGCTTTTTATTTAAGGTGAATTTCATTCGCCTGCTTTCGCAAATCCCACCCCCATGGACGTTCGTCGCGCCTTCGATATCCTCCCGCATCAAATTGCCACTTCGCCCAAATCCGACGCCTTGGCCTCGAAAATAGATGGCCAGTGGGTGCCCATTAGCAGCCAGCAACTGCTCGACCAGGCCAACCTCGTCAGTCTCGGTCTGGTATCGCTGGGCCTCAAGCGCGGCGACAAGGTGGCCATCATCAGCATGAACCGCCCGGAGTGGATGCTGGCCGATTTTGGCATCTCCCAAATCGGGGCCACCAGCGTGCCGATGTACCCCAGCATCACGGTGGAGGACTACAAATACATCTTCACCGACGCCGGCGTGCGGGCCGTGTTTGTGGCCGATGCCAAGCTGTTCGACAAGGTGAAGGAGGCCACCCAGGGCCTCGACATTCCCGCCGAAAATATTTTCACCTTCGACAAGATTGACGGCGCCCGCCATTTCAGCGAGCTGCTCGAAATCGGCAAGAAGGGCAACCCCGCCGACCTCGACCCGCTCAAAGCGGCCGTGGAGCCCGACGATTTGCTGACCCTCATTTACACCAGCGGCACCACCGGCAGCCCCAAGGGCGTGATGCTCACGCACGACAACATCCTGAGCAACTGCCGCAACTCGCAACGCTTCGTGCCCGTCACGAAAAACGACAAAGCCCTGAGCTTCCTGCCGCTCTGCCACATTTTCGAGCGCATGGTGACTTATCTGTATATGATAAACGGCGTGAGCATCTACTACGCCGAAAGCATGGACGTGATTGCCGACAACCTGCGTGAGGTGAAGCCCCAGATTTTCACCACCGTGCCCCGCCTGCTGGAGAAGGTGTATGATAAAATCGTCGCCAAGGGCCACGAGCAGGAGGGCATCAAGAAAAACCTGTTCTTCTGGGCGCTGGATTTGGGTTTGAAGTTTGACACGCAGAAGGACCAGGGTTTCCTCTACAACACGCAGCTGGCGTTGGCCAACAAAATCATTTTTAATAAGTGGCGCGAGGCGCTGGGCGGCAACCTGCGCTGCATTGTGAGCGGCGGCGGCGCGCTGCAGCCGCGCCTGGCCCGCGTGTTCTGGGCCGCGGGCATTCGGGTGATGGAAGGCTACGGCCTCACCGAGACCTCGCCGGTGATTGCCGTGGGTGGCTACGAGCCCGAAAACAACATGATTGGCACCGTGGGCCCGCTCATCGACAACATGGAAGTGAAAATTGCCGCCGACGGCGAGATTCTGACCAAGTCGGCTTCGGTGATGAAGGGCTACTATAATAAGCCTGACCTCACGGCCGAGGTGTTTGACAAAGAAGGCTGGTTCCACACCGGAGACATTGGCGAGTTGGTGAACGGCAAGTTTCTGAAAATCACCGACCGCAAGAAGGAGATGTTCAAGACGTCGGGCGGCAAGTACATTGCCCCGCAGGTCATTGAGGGCAAGCTGAAGGAAGACCCCCTCATTGAGCAGGCCATGGTGGTGGGCGCCGACCAGAAATTTCCCTCGGCGCTGGTGATTCCCTCGTTCTCGGACCTGAAGGGCTGGTGCAAGCGCAACAACGTGGACTGCGATTGCTCCAACGAGGAACTCGTGAAGAAGGAACAGGTGGTGGACTTGTTCGAAGGCTTGGTGAAGAAGTACAACCAAAGCTTCGCGCAGTGGGAGCAGGTGAAGCGCATTGTGCTATTGCCCGAGCTCTGGACCGTGGAAAGCGGCGAGATGACGCCCACCATGAAGGTGAAGCGCAAGGTGATTACCGAGAAAAACAAGGACCTCATCGACAGCCTCTACATGCAGGCCGAGAAGCGCTGAGAGGCCAAAGGATAACCAGGAACGTCATGCTGAGCTTGTCGAAGCATCTCTACCACGGCAGTATGATTACTCGCGCGGTAGAGATGCTTCGGCTGCGCTCAGCATGACGTGCTGTTTTGGGCGCTGCGAAGGAAAGCATCCTTTTTGTGAAAAATATAGTATGCAAGCCTAATAAATTTTTCGTAAGTTTACCGCACTTACCGTCTGCTTATGAAACCCGAAGAAACCGTCGATTACAACATAAAAGTGGCTTGGCATGCGATTTCGCGGATGTACAATACCCAGGCGGCGCAGAACGACATCACGACCAGCATCGGGTTCGTGCTGCTGAACATCGACCAGGAAAAAGGCACCCCGGCCACCAAAATTGCCCCGCTGCTCGGTCTCGAAACCCGCAGCCTGACCCGCATTTTGCGGAGCATGGAAGAAAAAGGCCTCATCTACAAGCAGGCCGATTCGGTGGACAAACGCTCGGTGCGCATTTTTCTGACCCCGCTCGGGCTGGAGAAAAAGGAGGTGTCGCGCCAGACCGTGCGCCACTTCAATCTGAAAGTGCGCGAGAAAATCTCGCAGAGCCAGCTGGATAACTTTTTCAAAGTAGCTGCCCAAATTACGGGCATGATTGAGGGCAAAACCCTCTTCGAAGACTTCGTGCTGAAATCATTGCGGCAGGAAACGTCCGCTTCTTAAGGAAGCGCCGCTTCCTGCTTTTGTCATTTACCTACTTCCCACTCATCACCTATTAGAGGATGAAACGAACCATCAAGAAAGTTGCCGTGCTGGGTTCCGGCGTCATGGGCTCGCGCATTGCCTGCCACTTCGCCAACATCGGCGTGCAGGTGCTGCTGCTGGACATCGCGCCCAAGGAGCTGCTGCCCGACGAAGAGAAAAAAGGCCTGAAGCTGGACGCGCCCGCCGTGCGCAACCGCATTGTGAATGCCGCGCTGCAGGCCGCCATCACGGCCAATCCGTCGCCGCTCTACCGCAAGGCCGACGCCAGCCGCATCAAAACTGGCAACCTCGACGATAACCTGAAAGACATTGCCGGCTGCGACTGGACCATTGAGGTGGTTGTGGAGCGCCTCGATATCAAAAAGAGCCTTTACGAGCGAGTGGAGCAGTTCCGCAAGCCCGGCACGCTGATTACCAGCAACACGTCGGGCATTCCGATTCACCTGTTGGCCGAGGGCCGCTCCGACGATTTCAAAAAGCACTTCGCCGGCACGCACTTCTTCAACCCGCCGCGCTACCTGAAGCTGCTGGAAATCATTCCGACGCCGGATACTGATGCGGAGGTGCTCGATTTCCTGCAGCACTATGGCGACCTGTACCTCGGCAAGACGGTGGTGCTGGCCAAGGACACGCCCGGCTTTATTGCCAACCGCGTGGGCGTGTTTGCCCTGCTCGACGCCATGCAAACCATGCAGAAGCTGGGCCTGACCGTGGAAGAAACCGACAAGCTGACCGGCCCGGTGATTGGCCACGCGAAGTCGGCCACGTTGCGCACGTCCGACGTGGTGGGCCTGGACACGACCATCAACGTGGCCAACGGCCTGGCCCAGGGCCTGCCGAACGACGAAGCCAAAGACGTGTTCGTGCTGCCCGACTTTGTGAAGAAAATGGGCGAGAGCAAGTGGCTGGGCGACAAAACCGGCCAGGGCTTCTACAAGAAAGTGAAAGGCGAAGGCGGCAAGTCGGAAATTCACGCGCTGGACCTGAACACGTTGGAATACAAGCCGAGCCAGAAGGTGAAGTTTGCCACACTGGAGATGACCAAGAGCATCGACAAGCTGGCCGACCGTTTCAAAGTATTGGTAGGAGGGATGGACAAGGCCGGCGAGTTTTACCGCCTGAGCTTCGGCAGCCTCTTTGCCTACGTGAGCAACCGCGTGCCGGAAATCTCCGACCAGCTCTATAAGATTGACGACGCCCTGCGCGCTGGCTTCGGCTGGGAGATGGGCCCGTTTGAAACCTGGGACGCGCTGGGCCTGCAAGCCGGCGTGGACCTGGCCAAAGCCGCCGGCCGCACCGTGGCGCCGTGGATTGAGGAGATGCTGGCCGCCGGCAACACGACCTTCTATAAGGTAGATGCCAGCGGCGCGCGCCAGTTCTACGACATCGAATCGAAGAACTACCAGGCCATCCCGGGCGTGGAAAACTTCATCGTGCTCGACAACCTGCGCGCCAGCGGCAAGGTGCTGTGGAAAAACTCCGGCGCCTCAGTTATCGACCTCGGCGATGGCATCCTGAACGTAGAGTTCCACTCTAAGATGAACTCGCTGGGCCAAGACGTCATCGAAGGCTTGCTGCGCGGCGTGGACATGGCCGAAAAAGGCTACCGCGGCTTGGTAGTGGGCAACGACGGCCCCAACTTCTCGGCCGGCGCCAACCTGGGCCTCGTGTACATGCAGGCCCTGGAGCAGGAGTTCGACGAACTCAACCTGATGATTTCGCAGTTCCAGAACGCCATGATGCGGATGCGCTACAGCAGCATCCCGGTGGTGGGCGCGCCGCACGGCCTCACGCTGGGCGGCGGCTGCGAGCTGAACCTGCACTGCGACCGCGTGGTAGCGGCCGCTGAATCCTACATCGGCCTCGTGGAGTTCGGCGTGGGCCTGATTCCCGGCGGCGGCGGCACCAAGGAAATGACGCTGCGCACCGCGGCCAAGTACGAAGAGGGCGAGCCCGAATTCAACCTGCTGCGCAACACCTACATGACCATCAGCACGGCTAAAGTCTCGACCTCGGCTGCCGAAGCTTTTGACCTGGGCTTCCTGCGCCGCGGCGACGAAATCGTGGTGAACAGCAACCGCATCATCGCCGCCGCCAAAGCCGCCGCGCTGGATTTGGCCGACGCTGGCTACACCCAGCCCACGCCGAAAACCAACATCAAGGTACACGGCAAGGGTGCGCTAGCCATGTTCAAAACCGGCGTGTATGCCATGCAGCAGGGCAACTACATCTCGACCCACGACCAGCTCATTGCTGATAAGCTGGCCTACGTGATGTGCGGCGGCGACCTGTCGTCGCCCACCGAAGTGAGCGAGCAGTACCTGCTGGATTTGGAGCGTGAAGCCTTCCTGTCGTTGTGCGGCGAGCGCAAGACGCTGGAGCGGATACAGAGCATTCTTACGACGGGCAAGCCACTCCGAAACTAATTATTTGTCATGCTGACGAAGGAAGCATCTTATCACGGCGGCCTTTGTTAGCGGTTTAAACCTCAGTAGTGCAGGCGTGATAAGGTCCTTCGCTACGCTCAGGATGACAATCAACACACCATGTCCCAACAAGCATATATCGTAGCCGGCTACCGCACGGCCGTGGGCAAAGCCCCGCGCGGCGGCTTCCGCTTCACCCGGCCCGACGACCTCGCCGCGGCCGTTATCAAACACCTCGTGGCCGAAGTGCCCGCCCTCGACCCCACGCGCATCGACGACGTCATCGTCGGCAACGCCGTGCCCGAGGCTGAGCAGGGCCTGCAGATGGGCCGTCTCATCTCGCTGCTGGCCCTGCCCATCAACGTGCCCGGTCTCATCGTGAACCGCTACTGCGGCTCCGGCGTCGAAACCATTGCCATGGCCGTGGGCAAAATCTCGGCCGGCATGGCCGACTGCATCATTGCCGGCGGCACCGAGAGCATGAGCATGGTGCCCACCGTGGGCTGGAAAACCGTGCCCAACTACAAGCTGGCCATGCAGCACCCTGACTACTACATGGGCATGGGCCTCACCGCCGAAGCCGTGGCCAACGACTACAAAATCAGCCGCCAGGACCAGGACGAATTCTCCTACAACTCGCACCAGAAGGCCATCAAGGCCATCGAAGGCGGTAAGTTCAAGAAGCAGATTGTGCCCATCACGGTAGAGGAAACCTACCTCGACCCGGCCACCGGCAAGAAGAAAAACCGCTCTTACGTGGTGGACACCGACGAAGGCCCCCGCGCCGATACCTCGGTGGAAGCCCTCGCCCGGCTGCGCCCCGTGTTCGCCGCCAACGGCACCGTGACCGCCGGCAACTCTTCCCAAACCTCCGACGGCGCGGCCTTCGTGCTCGTGATGTCGGAGCGCATGGTGAAGGAGCTGAACCTGGAGCCCGTGGCCCGCATGGTGAACTACGCCTCCGAAGGCGTCGACCCGCGCATTATGGGCATGGGCCCCATCAAGGCTGTGCCAAAAGTCCTCAAACAAGCCGGCCTTAAGCTCGACGACATCGACCTGATTGAGTTGAACGAAGCCTTCGCCTCGCAGTCCATCGCCGTGGTGCGCGAGCTGGGCATCGACCCTGAGAAGCTGAACGTGAACGGCGGCGCCATTGCCCTGGGCCACCCGCTGGGCTGCTCCGGCGCCAAACTCAGCATCCAGCTTTTCGACGAGCTGCGTGCGCGTGGCAAGAAGTACGGCATGGTCACGGCCTGCGTGGGCGGCGGCCAGGGCGTGGCTGGTATCTACGAGTTGCTGAAGTAGCCTCTTTGTTGAAAGAAAACCCCGCTCAGTTGGGGTTTTCTTTTAACAAAGTAGTAGGCGTGCCTAACATTTTTTCTTATCTTGCAACACTAATCCGGCCGCTTCGTTGTTTCTTTAAATAGTAGGCGTGCCGAACACTTTTACCTTCTCATCCCCACCCCAACCGTCATGGAAGTAACGCAGAATGCCAGCCTGAAAGGCGGCGAGTTCATCATCAAGCCGACCGATGCGCAGAGCGTCTTCACGCCGGCTGACTTTACGGAAGAGCAGAACATGATGTACCAGACCTGTCTGGACTTCGTGCAAACGGAAGTGCAGCCCCTGCTTGACCGCCTCGACAATCACGAGGAGGGCCTGATGCGCGGTCTGATGGAAAAAGCCGGTCAGCTGGGTCTGTTCGGCGTGAGCATTCCTGAGCAATACGGCGGGCTCGACATGGACTTCCCCACGGCCCTGCGCGTGACGGAGGGTGTGGGCGGCGGCCACTCGTTTCCGGTAGCCTTTGCGGCCCATACGGGCATTGCCATGCTGCCCATTCTGTACTTCGGCACCGACGAGCAGAAGGCTAAGTACCTACCCGGCCTCACCAGCGGCGAGCTGATGGGCGCCTACTGCCTCACCGAGCCCGGCTCCGGTTCCGACGCCCTGGGCGCCAAAACCAAAGCCGTGTTGAACGCCGAAGGCACGCACTACGTGCTGAACGGCCAGAAAATGTGGATTACCAACGCCGGCTTTGCCGACGTGTTCATCGTGTTTGCCAAGATTGACGGCGAGCAGTTCACGGGCTTCATCGTGGAGAAAAACACGCCCGGCCTGAGCCTCGGCAACGAGGAGCACAAAATGGGCATCAAAGGCTCGTCGACCCGTCAGGTGTTCCTGTCCGACGCGCTGGTGCCGAAGGAGAACATCCTGGGCGAGATTGGCAAAGGCCACCTCATCGCCTTCAACGTGCTGAACATTGGTCGCATCAAGTTGGCGGCGGCCTGCCTGGGCGGTGCCAAAGGCGCGGCTAACCAGAGCATCAAATACGCCAACGAGCGGGTGCAGTTCAAACTGCCCATCAGCAAGTTTGGCGCCATCCGATTCAAGCTGGCGCAACAGGCCATCCGCATGTACGCCGTTGAATCGGCCATCTATCGTGCCGGTGACGACATCTACCGCATGGAGCAGAAGCTCATGGCCGAGGGCAAAGGGGCCAACGAGGCCCTGCTGGGTGCCGCCCGCGAGTTTGCCGTGGAGTGCGCCATTCTGAAAGTGGAAGGCTCGGAAGTGCTCGACTACGTGGTGGACGAAGGCGTGCAGATTTACGGCGGCTACGGCTTCTCGGCCGACTACCCGATGGACCGCGCTTACCGGGACTCGCGCATCAACCGCATTTTCGAGGGCACCAACGAAATCAACCGCCTGCTGGCCGTTGACATGATTTTGAAGAAGGGCCTGAAAGGCGAAATCGACCTGATGGGTCCCGCCCAGGCCGTGCAGCAGGAGCTGATGAGCATCCCGAGCATGAGCCAAGACGAGGAAACCGGTCTATTCAGCAAGGAGATGAAAACCATCGCCAACCTGAAGAAAGCCATTCTGATGGTGGCCGGCTCGGCCGTGCAGAAGTTCACCGCCACCCTGGCCAAAGAGCAGGAGCTGCTGATGAACATCGCCGACATGGCCATCAAAACCTACATCGCCGAGAGCACCCTGCTGCGCGTGGAGAAGGAAGCTTCGCTGAAAGGTGAGGAGGCCGTGGCCGCCCAGGCCGACATGGCCCGCGTGTACCTGGCCGACGCCGTGGATTTGGTAGAGAAAGCCGGCAAAGACGCCATCGGCAGCATGGCCGAGGGCGACGAGCAGCGCCTGCTGCTTATGGGCCTGAAGCGCTTCACCAAAGCCGAGCTGGTGAACGTGAAGGAAGCCCGCCGCCGCGTGGCCGCTAAGCTCATCGAAGCCAACGAGTACGTGTTCTAAGCCACGAACACAGTGAATAAAAAAGGCCACTCCTGAATCAGGAGCGGCCTTTTTTTATGGTTGGCAGAGAGCTATTTCACCACTATTTTCTCCAGCTGAAGCGCCGCCGATTTCTTGCTCGGCCGGCTCACGCCGATGATGGTTTTCTCGCCCAGCCATGCGGTGAAATCCTTCACATAGGCCAGCTGCTGGTCGTCAGCCACGTTCAGCTTGAGGCGTTCGGGGGCTCCTACTACGCCGGTTTGGGTGTTTACGCGGCGTAGGTAAAGGTCCGATTTCTTGTTCAGGTTTTCCAGGGTCAGCAGCTGCAGAGTGTTGCCGAAGATGGCTGCCCGGAAGCCGATGCCCGTGTAGGCATCCACGGCGGGGGCCACTTGGTCTTTGGCCACGATGCTGTGCCAGGCGGGCGCGCCAAACTCGTTGTAGCCGAACATGTGCAGCTCGCGGGCGTGCACCGGCGCTTCGCTGCCGCCTTCCTCAAAATGCTTTTCAGCAATGACTACCAGTTGCTTGTCGGCGCTCAGCAGCAGGTCGGCCAGGTAAACGTCGTCGAGGCGCTTCACGTCGAGGCCACTGGCTTTGCTGACCTCGGCCAGGTAAGCGGGCGTGAAGCGGAATTCGGGCGAGAATTTCATGTCGCCGCTGCCGCTAAAGTCGTATTTCACCACTTTCAGGCTGTAGTATTCGCCGGTAGCGTAGTCGGCGCACAAGGCGGCGGCGTAGAGGCTGCCATCGCCGAGCACCGTGAATTTGGTATCGCGCACGGTTACGGTGCGCCCGCCAAACACGCCGCCCACGGGCACGCCCAGCACCTTCACCTCCGAGGCCGGGCCGGCCAGGTAGCGGCGCACGGTCAGCTTCTTCATGCCGTCGCTCACCAGCGTCACGTACTGGGTGCCATCGTTGGCCACGTGCACGGCGGGGGAGAAGAAGTCGCCCAAGTCGCGGAAATCGTAGGTTTTGTCTTCCAGCTTCAGTAGGTCTTGGTCGAAGAGCGTGGCCGCGATGCTCTTCACCTGCTGGCCATAGGTGAGGTAGCGGAAGGCCAGCAGCCGGCTGCCGTTGGGCGAGATGGATACGCCGGGCCGCCGGTCGCGGGGCGACACACTCATCACCACTTTGGCGGGGCTGCGTTGGCCGTTTTGCAGGTTCACAGCTACCACGGCCAGGTTCTGGCCGGCGTCGTCTTTGTGGTGCAGCACTACCAGCGCCTGCTTCGAGCCGCGACCGAAGGCTTCGAGGGTTTCGCCGGGCGTAATGGGGATGGTGGTGCTCCACTGCTTTTTAAGGTCGGCGTCGTAGCGTTCCACGGAGTAGCCGCCGGCGCTTTGGTGAGCCAGAATGACGAAGCCGGAGCCGTCGGCCAGCGGCAGGGTTTTGGTGGGCACGCGCATGTCGTAGCGGTCAGAGCCCTGCTCGGGCAGATAGCTAAACGGTGCCGATTTTACCTTTTGCGCTGCGGCATCATTGTTGGTGAGGCCCCAGCCCAGCGCGCCCAGCAGCCAGGCCCGGCGCAGAATATATTTGAAGTGCGATTGCGTCATAAGAAATGAAATATGGCCCATCAGGGCTGCCAAAAGTAGCCATTTTGGCGCTTGCGGCCAGGTTTTTATCGGCTGAGGCCGCAAACTCGACCCCCTCGAAAAAAAATCTTCTCTCAACCATAACCTGTTCGCAACGCCTCCGTATTGGGAACCCGTTTCCTTTGTGTAAGTGCTTTTTCCTCAGAAACCCACTGCCTCACGGATTTGTCTGCCCACTTTTCACGCCAACTTCTCAGCCCTGCTCAATAAGACCTGCCGACGAAGTACTTGACTGAATCCAAGTTGCGTCGTACTTTTGACCCCGCTGTTATATATAGTTATTATGAAATCTCTGCTTAAGCTTTCCCTCTTATTAGCCCTCATTGTGGGGGGCAAGTTTGCCAAAACCACTACTCCCGTTACCGCTGCCCAACCCGTTACCGCTCAAACACGTCCCGATACTTCTTCGGTGGTATTGGTGCACCAGGTGCTCACTTCCGAGCCCGTGAAGCCCACGCGAGAGCAGCAACCGCAGCAAAGCGGCAGCGGTTTTATTACCGAAATGTTCTAGCCAGATGCTCTAAACGACTTTTCAGAAGTCGTTTTTTTTTGCCCACTGGCCAAGCGCCACCGTAGTTTAACTGATGCGGCTCCAATTCACGGCCGTAGCGGGCAAGCTCTCAATGTGGCGGCGGATGTTGAGGTTTTCCGGCTGCACCAAGTTGGGGTCTTCGGCCAGCAGGGCTTGCGCAGCGGCCCGGCTTTCGCTCAGAATGCGGCCGTCCTTGGAAAGGTCGGCAATGAGCAGGTCGAGCACGCCGCTTTGCTGGGTGCCCATCAGGTCGCCCGGGCCGCGCAGCTTGAGGTCAATGTCGGCTATTTCGAAGCCGTTGTTGGTGCGCACCATCGTTTCGAGGCGGGTGCGGGCGTCCTTGCTCAGCTTGAAGCCCGTCATCAGGATGCAGTAGCTCTGGTCGGCGCCGCGGCCCACGCGGCCCCGCAACTGGTGCAGCTGCGAAAGGCCGAACCGCTCGGCGCTTTCAATCACCATCACCGAGGCATTGGGCACGTTCACGCCCACCTCAATCACGGTGGTGGCCACCATAATCTGGGTTTCGCGCTTGATGAAGCGCTGCATCTCGTAGTCTTTTTCCTCGGCCTTCATGCGCCCGTGCACGATGCTGATTTGAAACTCCGGAAAGGCCCGCGCCACGCTTTCGTAGCCGTCGGTCAGGTCCTTGTAGTCCATCGTTTCCGACTCCTCAATCAGCGGATAAACGATGTACACCTGCCGCCCAATCTTCACCTGGTCACGAATGAACTCAAACACCTTCAATCGGTTGGCATCGTAGCGGTGCACCGTCACGATGGGTTTGCGGCCAGCCGGCAACTCGTCAATCACGCTCACGTCGAGGTCGCCGTACAGCGTCATGGCCAGCGTGCGCGGGATGGGCGTGGCCGTCATCACCAGCACGTGCGGGATGACGTGCGGGTTTTTCTGCCACAGCTTGGAGCGCTGCGCCACGCCAAAGCGGTGCTGCTCGTCCATGATTGTCAGGCCCAGGTTCTTGAACTGCACCACGTCTTCGAGCAGGGCGTGGGTGCCCACCAGCATGTGCATGGTGCCGTTGCGCAGCTCCTCGTGCAGCACGCGGCGCTCGCGGGTGGGCGTGCTGCCCGTCAGCTTGCCAATCTTGATGCCCAGCGCGTCGGCGTACACTTTCAGGCCCACGTAATGCTGGTCGGCCAGAATTTCGGTGGGGGCCATCATGCAGCTTTGAGCGCCGTTGTCGGCCGCCATCAGCATGGCGATGAAGGCCACAATGGTTTTGCCCGAGCCCACGTCGCCCTGTAGCAGCCGATTCATCTGCTGCCCGGCACAGAAATCCTTGTAGATGTCGTGAATGACGCGTTTTTGGGCGCCAGTCAGGTCAAAGGTGAGGTGGTTTTTGTAAAAATCCACCAGCGTCGGTACTTGGTTAAAAATCTGCCCGGCCAGCGTCACCTTGCGTTGGTCGCGCTGCCGCAGCAGCTTCAGCTGCACGTAAAACAGCTCTTCAAACTTCAGCCGGAACTTAGCCGCGGCCAGTAATTCCGGACTCTGCGGAAAGTGAATTTGCTGCAGCGCCTGGGCCTTGGGCATTAGCCCATAGTGCTGCACCAGCGCCGGCGACAATGACTCCGTGATGTGCGACTGGGCCAGCTTCAGCAGCTCGGCTACCATGCGCATGATGGCCTTGCTGTCGACACGGTGGTAGTTCTTGAGCTTCTCCGATGTGTTGTACACCGGCTGCAGAAAGCTTTGGCCCGGCTTGTTCTCGCTCACTTCCTCCAGTTCCGGGTGCGCCATTTGCGGGCGGCCGTTGAACATCGTCGGCTTGCCGAAAACGATGTATTCCTGATTGTTTTTGGCAACCTGCTGCACCCACTTCACCCCCTTGAACCACACCACTTCCAGCTCGCCGGTGCCGTCGCCCACCTTGGCCACCAGCCGCTGCTTGGGGCCTTCGCCAATCAGCTCCTTGCCGCGCAGCATGCCCTTCACCTGCACGTGAGGCAGGTCGTCGTGCAAATCAGCAATGTTGTACACCTGCGTGCGGTCCAGGTACCGGAACGGGTATCGCTGAATCAGGTCGCCGTAGGTAAACAGGCCCAACTCTTTGCCCAGCAGCTGCGCCCGTTGGGTGCTGCCCACCGAGCGCAAAAACTCCAGCCGGGTGTTGAAGAAATTACTCATTCTTCGCTCATCTACTTATACTTCAGCGTGTTAAGCATGCGTATCATGTCCGTCTTCACGTACTCAATCACCGGGGCCAATGAGTCATTCGCTGTCGCTGTTTTGAAATACAGGGCGCCGCGCAGGAAGTGGTGCGTGCTGTCGGTTGTATAAAACTGGAACTGGCTAGGTACCTCGCCCTGCAACTCAAACACCGAAGCGCGCATGCCACTGGGCGTCTTCAAAATCCGCTCGTCGATGGCCGTGGCCTTGATTTCGTGCTTGCCTGTGAGCTTACGCGCGTCCTCCATCATCTTATTATAGAGGCGCCGGTCACGCTGCACGTCCATGTAGGTAATCTGCACGTTGGCGTGCAGCTTGGGGTAGTACACATTCAGCCAGTGCGGTTGGGCCATGTACGAGGAATCGCGCTTAATCACAGCCTCTTTTGAGTACTCAAAGGAGTAGGGGTGGCCGCCCGGCAGCTCCTGGTAGCGGTGCGGCGGCAGGTCAATGCGGTTGTAGCCCTTGGGCTTGGGCGTAAAGTCCGGCGCCGACGAACAGGCCACCAGCAGCGCCAGCGCCAGCAGGCCCGGAAGTTTTTTCAGGTTCGACACCACGTAGAGTAGGTTGATAAACGGCTGCGCCCGACCCCGTGCGCGCCTCAAGCTTCAAAGGTAACCGGTGGCTTGTGCCGAAGGCAACGAAAAAAGCCCCGAGCTAGTGCCGGGGCTTTTCTCAAAATCACAACGCTACTGACTAAAAGGGCAGTTGGTCCAGCTCCGGCTCCTGCCGGAAGGTTTGCTGAACCTCGGCCGAGCCGTTGGCTTCACTGGCTGGGCCGTTGCCGCCCTGGGGCCGGCCGCCCAGCATCGAAATCTCGTCGGCGATGATTTCGGTGATGTAGCGCGTTTGCTGGTCCTTGTCCTGGTATTGGCGGGTGCGAAGCTTGCCTTCGATGTACACTTGCTGGCCCTTCTTTAGGAATTTATCAGCCATGTCGGCCAAGCCGCGCCAGGCCGAGATGTTATGCCACTCGGTGCGCTCCACGCGGTTGCCTTGCTTGTCCTTGTAATACTCGTTGGTAGCGAGGGTGAAGTGAGCCACGCTCACGCCGCCTTCCAAATGACGCACCTCGGGGTCTTTGCCCAGGTTGCCTACCAAAATCACTTTGTTCACTCCGGCCATATTAATGCACGTTAGGAAATACAGAATCGAAAAGGCCACCCGGCCGTTTCTTGCCTTAAAGATAAGGAATTAAATCGGCCCCCGCTAATATTTTGCTAAAATATTTTGCCCGTAAGGCTAATTTAATTGGGAGGTAAGAGCAGGGGAAATACTGCTGCTACAAGTTCTGGCTGCAATAGTTGGCAATGAGTTTGGGTTTTGGCAATGCCTCAATTTCGGCGGCAGAATAAGCCCGCAGGCCCAAATCGCGCAGCGTGGCCTCGGGCAGCGGACGGGTCAGCGCCATGGGGTGGAAGCGTGCCTCCAGTTTCTGGTGGCTCAGCACGTGGCGGTAAGCTGCCGTGGGCTCGGCGGCTTGGCTGGTGTCGAGGTTGGCCCCGAGCGCGTCGAGGTGGCGCACCAACTCCTTAGCCGGCAAGTTGGGCTCCACCGTCTCAGCCATGGCAAAGTCGTAGAGGCCCTGCCAGATGTCTTTCTCGCGGCGCTCCCGCAGGTAGGTCAGGTCGCCGTGGCGCAGCACGAAGTAATGGAAGTAGCGCGTGCGCGAAGCCTTGGCCTTGCTCTTTACGGGCAGCAACGCCACCTGGCCATGGTTGAACGCCCAGCACTGGCTTTGCAGGGGGCAAAACAAGCAGTCGGGCTTGGCCGGCGTGCATTGCAGGGCCCCAAACTCCATGATGGCTTGGTTGAAGTCGGCCGGTGCCGTGGGCGGAATGTGCTGGTCGGCCACGGCCTGAAACTCCTTGCGCGAGCTGGGCGCCGCGATGTCGGAGTGCAGCCCGAAAATGCGGGCCAGCACCCGGTACACGTTGCCGTCGAGCACGGCCACGGCCTCGTCAAACGCAAAGGAGGCAATGGCGGCTGCGGTATAGGGCCCCACGCCGCGCAGCTTCAGCAGCTCGGCGTAGGAATCTGGAAACTTGCCGCCGTGCTCGGCCACTACTTGCTGAGCCGTGCGGTGCATGTTGCGGGCCCGGGAATAGTAGCCCAGGCCCTGCCAGTAGCGCAGCACCTCGGCCTCGGGCGCAGCGGCTATGTCCTGCACGGTGGGGTAGGCTGCCAGAAACGTTTGGTAATAAGGGAGGCCCTGAGCCACACGGGTTTGCTGCAGAATTACCTCAGATAGCCATATAGCGTAGGGGTCGCGTGTGTGGCGCCAGGGCAGGTCGCGGTGGTGCCGCGGATACCAGGCCAACAGGGCAGAAGCGAGGAAGGATGGGCGCGAGGGAAGATTCGTCAAAATTTTGAAAGAGAATAAATTGGACCCAGCCTTTGTTTCGGAGGGTAGATTGGTAAAACAAAAAAATGGGGTTACCTTTGTGGCCCCAATTCAAGGGCGAACCGCCTACCAGGCAAAGGCTTACGCTGGAATTCGGGATTTTCTTGCCTAAAAACGTAATTTTTTCAACCACCTTAAGTACCATACCAACGTGACTAAAGCTGAGGTAATCGCCGAAATCTCCACCAAGACCGGCATCGAGAAAGCAGATGTATTGATGACTGTTGAGGCTTTCTTCAAAGTCGTGAAAGATTCCATGACGGAAGGCAACAACATCTATGTGCGCGGCTTCGGCTCGTTCGTTAACAAGAAGCGCGCCCGGAAAGTGGCCCGCAACATCTCGAAAAATACGTCGCTCATCATCGAGGAGCACTACATCCCGAGCTTCAAGCCGTCGAAGACTTTCGTAGCCAAAATCAAAAACAGCAAGAAGGTAAAAGCCACCGCGGCCAAAGCCTAAATCATCTGGTGATTAGACGTTAGCGGTTAATTAATCCTTAGCCATGTATCATTAATCACTGAAGAATTGCCGGCCGCGCCGCCGGTGTCTTTTCCGCAAGGGAAAGCCCCGGCGGCCGGCTTTTTTCAGCCCATGGCCACTACCCGTTCAGCTTCCCATCAATTGGTCGTCCTCGCTGCCGCACTCGTGCTGGTGGGAGGGCTTTTTGCGTTGCCCAAGGGCATCGTGAAGCCCAAGGAAAGCCGTTCGGAGCTGAGCAAGGATGCCGCCGCCACGGCCAACCGAGACGGCGGCGGGCCCAACACCAACGGCTCCAAAACCGAAGCTTCCTCGGGGCCGGTGCCGGCCACGGCGACAGACAACGGCGGTGCCCATTCCGACGATGACGGCCACAACCACAGCGCTTCGGCCGACGCCGCAGCGCCGCATACCACGGCCACCGCTGCCCAGCGGCAGGAAATCAGCCGTTTGCTGAAGGAATACCAGGCCGCCACGCCCGCTACCAAGGCGGCGGTGGCTACCACCCTGGCCCGCCGCTACAACGGCGTGGAGCGTTTCGACAGCGCCGGTTACTACCTGGAGCAAGTGGCCCTGGCCAAGCCTTCGGCGGCCAACTGGCAGCAGGCGGCCGATGCCTATTTCCAGGCGTTTAGCTTTGCGGCATCTGACGAGCGGGTGAAACTGCTCGGTGGCAAAGCCCGGGAGCTGTACGCCAAGGTACTAAAGGAGCAGCCCGGCAACCTCGACGCCAAAACCAACCTCGGCATGGCCTACATGGCCTCCGAAAACCCCGTGCAGGGCATCTCGCTCCTGCGCGAAGTGCTGGAAGCCGACCCGCGCAACGAGAAAGCCCTCTACAACATGGGCATCTTGGCGGTGCAAAGCAACCAGTACGACAAAGCCGTGCAGCGTTTCAAGGATTTGGTGAAAGTCAATCCGAAAAACGTGAACGGACAGTTTTACCTCGGCGTAACTTTGGCCCGTACCGGCGCCAAGGAAGAAGCCAAGCAAGCGTTTCTGGCCGCCAAGGGCCTGAGCAACGACCCCGCTCTGGCCGCTTCGGTGGACGAAGAAAT
The DNA here is from genome assembly GCF_022921075.1 of Hymenobacter sp. 5317J-9. Classification (NCBI taxonomy): domain Bacteria; kingdom Pseudomonadati; phylum Bacteroidota; class Cytophagia; order Cytophagales; family Hymenobacteraceae; genus Hymenobacter; species Hymenobacter sp. 5317J-9. The sequence continues at coordinate 4,852,991 of NZ_CP095050.1, read as the reverse complement.
TGCCAAGCTGAAATAGACACGACACACACAATCACCAACTTAACCCCCAAGCATCATGCCCTGCGGTAAAAAAAGAAAGCGTCATAAGATTGCCACCCACAAGCGCAAGAAGCGCCTGCGCAAGAACCGCCACAAGAAGAAGTAAGCCTCACGGGGCGTAGCGGCGGCCGGCAGTTTTCCTAACGGGAAGGGAGCCAGCCGTCTATCTCTCACGTAGCCTCCTGGGTGTGGCCGCGCTGAGCGCTTTTCCCGTGGCTCGCGAGGGAAGCCAGAACTTATGGTTCTGGCTTCCCTTTGCTGGTTTCGGGGTAGTGCTGCGAATACACTTATGATGGTTACTTTAACATAATCAAGGCTTTGAGTAATGAATTAGTCATTAATTCTACTCAGGAAGGCGAGCGAATTGCGTTGTTGCAAGACAAGCGGTTGATTGAATACCATTTCGACCGCAACGACACCAATTACTCAGTAGGCGACATCTTCCTGGGCACCGTGAAAAAGGTGATGCCCGGCCTGAACGCGGCTTTTGTGGACATTGGCTACGAAAAAGACGCGTTTCTGCATTACGGCGACCTCGGGGAACAATATAACTCCTTCACGAAGTGGGCCCGGACGGTTCAAAGCGGCCGCGCCGCCACCGCCGGACTAGAAAAATTTACGTTTGAGCCCCCGCTTGATAAAGTGGGCAAGGCCGAAAACGTATTCAAGAAAGGGCAGCAGATTGTTGTCCAGATTATCAAAGAGCCCATCTCGACGAAGGGCCCTCGCGTGAGCACCGACATTTCGATGGCGGGCCGTTACCTCGTGCTGATGCCGTTTTCGAACACCATCAGCGTGAGCAAGAAGATAGTGAGCAAGGCTGAGCGCGACCGGCTCAAGCGGCTCATTGCCAGTATCAAGCCCGACAACTTTGGCGTCATCATCCGCACCGTAGCGGAAGGGCGTGAAGTAGCCGAGCTGGACAAGGACATGCAGGACATGGTGGCCAAGTGGGAGCAGATGTACACCACCCTGCGCACCGCCAAGCCCAACGACAAGGTGCTGGGCGAACTCGGCCGCACCTCGTCCATGCTCCGCGACATGCTGAACGAGTCGTTCGACAGCATCATGGTCGACGCCCCGGCCATGTACGAGGAGATGCGCGACTACATTCAGAAAATCGCGCCCGACAAGCTGGGTCTGCTGAAGCTGCACAACTCGAAAATCAAGATTTTCGAGCAAACCGGCATTGAAAAGCAGCTAAAGACGCTGTTTGGCAAGACGGTGACCGTGCCCGGCGGCGGCTACCTCGTGATTGAGCACACCGAAGCCCTGCACGTTATCGACGTGAACTCGGGTAGCAAGAGCAATCAGGAAAATGACCAGGAAGCTACGGCCTTGATGATTAACATGCTGGCGGCCAAAGAAGTGGCTCGGCAGTTGCGCCTGCGCGACATGGGCGGCATCATCGTGGTCGACTTCATTGACATGCGCTCGGCCGAAAGCCGCAAGAAGGTGGAAGACGCCGTGCGCGACGTGATGAAGCACGACAAAGCCAAGTTCACGGTCCTGCCCATCACTAAGTTCGGCCTCTTGCAAATCACCCGCCAGCGGGTGCGGCCAGCTGAGAACATCGTGACCGGCGAGGTGTGCCCTACTTGTGGCGGCACCGGCAAGATTTCGGCCTCCATCCAGGTGACGGACGACATTGACAACAGCATTGACGACCTGCTGGTGAACCAGAACCAGTCGGGCCTCACGCTGTCGGTGCATCCGTTCCTGCACGCGTACTACACCAAAGGACTGGTTTCGCGCCAGATGAAGTGGTATCTCAAGTACTACAAGTGGGTGAAAGTGGTGAAAGACAGTAGCCTGGGCCTCACCGACTACCGCATCGAAGACGAGCGGGGCGAGGAAATTCAGCTGCGCTCGTCGGCCGCCGCCATGAGCCGCTTGCAGGACCGCGAGGTGGAAATCGAAGATTGAGGACTGTTCAACCAGTGATATAGAAAAGCCCCGGCTTCGTATGAAGCCGGGGCTTTTTTGTGGATAGTGAGTTCTGCCGAAACCTAAAACTTTATGCCAAGGTCCAGGGCCACGCTGCTGTTTTTGATGGTCACGTCTTTAAAGCCGCGCTTGCTTTCGAAATAGTGGTCGATGTCGACCAAGCCGCGGTGGTAGCTAAGGCCGGCAAATAGCTTGGTGCTTTTGCCCATTTGGTACTCAACGCCGGCACCGACCAGTGCATCGGCGTCGATGAAATACACGTAATCGCCGGCTTTCACCTCGGTGCCGGTACCGGGGTCGGTGTAGAACTTGCTGCCGTTGATGCGTGTGCCGATGGGCACATTCAGGGAGCCGCCCACTTGGAAGTATAGCCGGGTAGCCGACGCAATTTCATTCGTGAAAAGCTTCACCGTGACGGGCAACTCGAGGTATTGAATGCCGATTTTGGGTTTTACCACCACCGGCGTGTTCGAGCCGTTATTGATGTCGTTGTAGGCAATGGTGCCCCCTTTGCCGGTGAGCAGCAGGCCGGTGCTAAAGGCGTAGTTTTCGCCAAAAAAGTAGTCGACCACCAGCCCGCCGCCGAAGCCGAGCTGGCTGCCGTCGCTTTTGAAGGCGTTGGCGGAGGTCGATTCAGCGCGCAGGCTGGTGATGGAAGGCGACACTTTCAGGCCGATTTCGACCTGGGCCGAAGCCGTGCCGATGGAAGCGGCGAGAGCCAGAGCGGCGAGCAATATTTTTTTCATGCGTACAGATACGGCTACTGCGAATGGAAACTACCGACTGCCGGTAGGTTTTGGCTAATTTTACTCCAAAGTAACGAGCGTGAATACGAATAATTTTGCCTGGCGGCGCTGGCTGCCCCTGTTTGTAGTCGGGAGCCTGGGCCTTACGGCCTGTGAGCAAGGGCCGGCCGAAGGCTGCCGCGCCGATGCTGCCGCCGACGCCCCGGCGGTGCCCGTGAAGGTGCAGCGCCTGGAGCAGCCGTTTTTCGCCATTAAGACGCCGGCCGATGCCGAGCAGTTTATGAACGCGCATCCGGCTTTCGCGCGCTACTACCTGCAACGCCAGCCGGCCAACGAAAAGGAGCTGGCCAATGGCCTGACGCAACTGGCCACCAACGCTGCGCTGCAGCAGCTGGGCCGTGAAACGGCCGCGGCCTTTCCCGACAGCGCGGCGCTGCGGCACGACGTGAGCGAAGTGTTTCGGCGGGTGCATCATTATTTCCCTGATTTCCGGGTGCCGCCCACCAACACGTATGTGAGCGGCTTCCTGGCTAAGGATATTTATGTGAACGACAGCCTGCTAGTGATGAGTCTGGACTGGTTTGTGGGCCCCAAGGCCAGCAAGCGGCCCGACCTGCCGCAGTACATGCTGCGCCGCTACACGCCGGCCGGCCTGATGCCGCTGCTGGCCCAGGACGTGTCGAGCAAATACAACCGCCACGAACTCACGGCCAACACCATGCTCGACGCCATGGTGCACGCCGGCAAGTCGCTCTATTTCGCCAGCCAGATGCTGCCCTGCACCCCCGACTCATTGCTGATGGGCTACACGCGGCGCGAAATGATGGGGCTGGAGGCCAACGAGCCCCGCGTGTGGGGCCATTTCCTGGAAAAAAACCTGCTGTACTCGACCACGCCCTTCCTGCTGCAGAAATACGTGGGCGAGCGGCCCAACGTGCCCGAAATCGACAAGACCTGCCCCGGCCGCGTGGGCCAGTGGGTAGGCCTGCAAATCATTCGCAAGTACGTGTCGCTGCACCCCGACGTAACGTTGGGCCGCCTGATGGCGGAGAAAAACGCCCAGCGCATTCTGAACGAGTCGCACTACCGGCCCATGAATAAGTGAGGCGGTGAAATAGTGTCCCGTCTGTCATCCTGAGCGCAGCGAAGGACCTTCTAGCGAAGGACCTTCTTACGTTGGCGGCAGTAATTACTGCAAATTGCTCAAACGTGAGAAGGTCCTTCGCTGCGCTCAGGATGATAGCTACTCGTTATACTCATGCACATCGCCGTTTTCAGCCAGTACCACACCAGCCCCGATTGCCCGGCCACCAGCCGGCACTACACGCTGCTGGCACACATGGCCAAAACGCACCGCGTGACGCTGCTGACCACCCCCGCCTGGCGCAGCCAGCAGCTTACCCATGAATTTCCCTGGGTACCGGCTGGCGTGGAAATTCGGGAGGCTAACGTGCCGTATGAGAACAAAATGGGCCCGGCCCGCCGGGCCCTGGCTTTTGCGCAATACGCGGCCTGGGCCGTGCGCGAAGGATTGAAAATTGACAAGCCCGATGTGATTTGGGGCATCAGCACGCCGCTCACGGCGGCTTGGGCGGCGGCGCAGGTGGCGCGCTGGCGGCGGGTGCCGTGGGTGTTTGAGGTGCAGGACTTGTGGCCGTCGTTCCCCATTGCCATGGGGGCGGTGCCCACGGCGTTGGCCCGACAGCAGCTTTACCGGATGGAAAAGAGGCTGTACCAGAGCGCCCGCACCGTGTTGCCGCTCTCGCCCGACATGACTCGCTACGTGACCGACCTGGGTATTGCGCCCGAAAAAGTCACCACCGTGCTCAACGGCACCGACCTGGAGTTGGCCGCCCGGGCCACACCGGCAGCCGTTGCAAAGCTTCGGCAGGAGCAAGGGCTACGCGGCAAGCAGGTCGTACTCTATGCCGGCACTTTCGGCCGTGCCAACGACATGCCGACCCTAGTAGCTGCTGCTGAGGCGATGGCTGCGGAGGGCCGCGATGTGGTGTGGCTGTTTCTGGGCCACGGCTTTTATGAGCCGCTGATTGCGGCGGCGGCGGCCCGCTGGCCGGAGCACATCCGGCTGGTGGGCGGGCTGCCGCGGCACGAGGTGTTTAGCTGGTTTGCGCTGGCCGACGTTTCAGTTGTATCCTTCCTGAATATGCCGGTGCTGGATGCCAACTCGCCGGCCAAGCTCTACGATTCTCTGGCCGTGGGCACTCCAGTCATTGTCACCAATCAGGGCTGGACCAAGAAGCTAGTGGAGCAGCAGTCCTGTGGCTGGTACGTGCCGGCGGGCGACTCCGTGGCTTTGGCTACCAAGCTGCGCGAGCTGCTGGCCCAGCCCAACGTGTTGCTTCAAGCCGGAGAACAGGGCCGCATCCTGGCAATCGATTCCTTCGACCGCAAGCACCTGGCCACAACCGTGCAGCAGGTGCTAGAGCATGCAATCAGCTAGCATTTGTACCAGAGCCAACGTATTTTGTGCTGCGTTGTGCTTGTAATTGAACTTTGTGTGCCAAAATCAAATGCAGAATGTAGCCTTGTAGCCGTTTGCTGGTGGCTCTGCTACTTTTCTGGGATGGGGACGTAAGCCGCCGCTCTGCCGAACTGCTTCTCAAAATAAGCGCAGCCGGGCGCCAGCGGACAGCTGTTGCACTTGGGTGAGCGCGCCACGCAGGTATAGCGCCCGTGCAAAATGAGCCAGTGATGGGCCCGGTTAATGAGGCCTTCCGGAATGTAGCGCACCAGTGCTTTCTCTACGGCCAGCGGCGTGGTGGCCATTTTGGGCACCAGCCCGATGCGGTGCGACACCCGAAACACGTGCGTGTCGACGGCCATGGCCGGTTGGTTGTAAATGACCGAGGCCACCACGTTGGCGGTTTTGCGGCCCACGCCGGGCAGGCGCTGCAGCTCGTCAATCTGGCTGGGCACTTCGCCGCCGAAGTCCGCGGTGAGCATGCGGCCCAGGCCGGCCAGGTGCTTGGCTTTGTTGTTGGGGTAGGAGATGCTGCTGATGAAGGGCAGGATTTCCTCGGCCGAGGCGGCGCCCAGGTGCGCGGCCGTCGGGAACTGTGCTAGTAGGGAAGGCATCACCAGGTTCACGCGCTTGTCGGTGCACTGTGCGCTGAGCACCACGGCCACAATCAGCTCGTACGGGTTGCCATACACCAGCTCGGTTTTGGGCTCTGGGAAGTTGGTGGTGAAGTAGTCGAGGAAGTATTTGAATCGGTCGGCGCGGCGCATGGGTGTAGGGCAGAATCAACAACAAAGAAAACGGTCATGCTGAGCGCAGCCGAAGCATCTCTGCCGCAAAACTAAATCCAATCAAAAGGAATAGTACTGCGGTAGAGATGCTTCGGCTGCGCTCAGCATGACCGCTTTTATCTCAACTAATGTTGTTCAGCTCCGTTGCTGCCGGCTCCGGCGCAACGGCTGCAGCGGTTGCCACAAGAAGTTGAACGGGCTTAGGATTTGGCTAAAAAAGTGCGCGAGTAGCGCAAAATGGCCTCGGAGGTGTGGGCCCGCGGCTCGCGGCGAACGCCGTCGAGGGCCCGCTGGGCCAAAAGGAGGTCGGCGCACGTGGCTGCCAGTTCCGGGTCGTGCTGCAACGCCTCCTCTACCTCGCGCTGCCTTTCAGGAGGCAATTCGTTGTACACATACTGGAGCAGTGTCGAATGGGGTAAGGTTTGAATCATAATGATGCAGGGAATTTGCGGTCATTTTCTTCCGCAGGTTAATCAGCGCATAGCGCATCCGGCCCAGGGCCGTGTTGATGCTGACGCCGGTTGCGTCGGCAATTTCCTGGAAGCTCATGTCGCCGTAGTGGCGCATCAGCAGCACCTCCTTCTGAGCGGCGGGCAGCTCCTGGATTAACGCCCGAAGGCGGGTATGGGTTTCCTCGCGGGCCAGGATATCGTCCGGGCCGTCGTCGGCGAGGGTGAGGGTGTTGGCCAGCCGGTCGTTATCGCTCAAGCTGACGTGGGGCGTCCGCTTGCCGCGCCGGAACGAATCGATGGCCAGGTTGTGGGCGATGCGGCAAATCCAGGGGGCAAACTTGCCCTCTTCGTTGTAGCGCCCGCCTTTGAGGGTGTGAATGGCCTTGATGAACGTGTCCTGCAACAGGTCCTCGGCCACGTCCTCGTCGCGCACGATGAGGAGGATGGTCGTGAACACACGACTGCGGTGCCGCTCCAGCAGGATAGCGAAGGCGGATTCCTGGCCGGCCAGGTAGAGCGAGATGAGCGCGGAGTCGCTCGGTTGCAAGAGGTCCATAAAGGGCTACGGAATAAGGGAACGTAGAGCTTTAGGCCATAGTATGCAGTTACCGAGAAAAAATTTGGGGAGCGACCGGTAGTCGGGTGCTTTGCCCGCTACAATCGTTCCAAATGTAGAGCGACGAAAACCACATGCGCAAGCCTACAAAACGAAAAAAAGACAAAATTCTGTAGGTTAAAGTGAGCAACCTTCCTCAAAACTTCATCTACGCGTTTCTAGTGCAGAATTGGGGAATAAAAAATCTGAAAAAAGTTTCAAAAAATATTTTTTCTTCTCGAAATGGTTGGGCTAACCTCCTAGCCACTGATAGGCAGCCGCTTCTTCGGTGAACAAGGCGGTAAGGTAGCCGTGGTCGGGCCGAGCCGCGGCGCTGATGGCAGCCACCGAACTGGCCGACTGCTGCTGCAACGCCCGCAGCGGCGACACCAGAAACGCGAGGCGCACCGGCTCGGGGTAGCGGCCCGGAAGCTGGGGGAAGAATTCGGCGTTCATCCAGACGGTTAGCTCAGGAGTGGCCAGCTCGTCGCGGCGGCGCAGGTCGAGCAGCCAGCGCCAGCAGCCGAGGGCGTCGGCGGCCTCCAGGATGGCGAAGTAGCCGGCCTGCAGCTCGGGCGCGGTGATTTCGCGCTGCCACCGGGCCACGATGGCCGGCAGGTCGGGGCGGGGTGTTATTTCCAGGCCAAAGGCGGACATGAGCCGGACGGGACAAGCGGTGCGAGAGGGGCTCCAAGATAGGCGAATCCTGCGGCCGGACCTAACCCTCCGTGCCGCCTCGGCCTACCTTTGCCCGCGGCTGCCGTACTGGCCTTTTTGACGTTGCTTATGCTGCCTTCTGCTGATTCTGCCCCGGCTCACGACCCCTACGCGGCCCTGCGCGTGCCTGATTTTCGCCGCCTGGTGTCTACCCGCACCCTGCTCACGGTGGCCACGCGGGTGCAGGGCCTGGTGGTGAGCTGGCAGATTTACCACCTCACCGGTGACCCCCTGGCGTTGGGTCTTATTGGGCTTTCGGAGGCCATTCCGAGCATTGTGGTGTCGCTGTACGCGGGCTACGTGGCCGATACCGTGCGGCGCAAGCGCATTGTGACGGCGGCGCTGCTGGTGCTGGTGCTGTGCGCCGCGGCTCTGGCGGCACTGGCCAGCCCCTACGGCATCGGGCTGCTGGCGAAGGGGGCACTTTATACGCTGCCGCTGTACGCGGTGATTTTTGTGAGCGGGCTGGCGCGGGGCTTTATGGGGCCGGCGCTGTTTTCGTTTATGCCGCAGCTGCTGCCCGACCGCGCGCTGCTGCCCAACGCCATTACCTGGAACAGCACCACCTACCAGGCCTCGGCGGTGCTGGGGCCAGCGCTGGGCGGCTTTCTGATTGAGCCGCTGGGCGTGGCCTGGTCCTACGCCGTGGCGCTGGGGCTGTTGCTGCTTGGACTGGTACAGTTTATACGCATTGCCGACCGGCCCCTGCCGCCCATGGAAGGCGAACGCCTGAGCCTGAAAGACAGCGTGCTGAGCGGCCTGCGCTTCATTTTTGGCAACCAGCTGGTGCTGGCCGCGCTGTCGTTGGACATGTTTGCGGTGCTCTTTGGTGGGGCGGTGGCGTTGCTGCCGGTTTTTGCCTCAGATATTCTGAAAGTGGGCGCGCGCGGCTTTGGGCAGCTGGAAGCCGCTCCGGCCATTGGCTCGGTGCTGATGGCCATTTTCCTGACTTACTACCCCTTGAAGCGCAAGGCCGGGCTGAAGCTGCTGTGGGCGGTGGCGGGCTTTGGGCTGGCCACCATTGGGTTTGCGCTGTCGCGTAATTTCTTCCTGTCGCTGTTCCTGCTGTTCCTCACGGGCGTGTTCGACTCAGTATCGGTAATTGTGCGCTCCACGCTCATCCACGTGTACACGCCGGAATACATGAAGGGCCGGGTGTCGGCGGTGAACAACATCTTCATCGGCTCCAGCAACGAGATTGGGGCCTTTGAGAGCGGTACGGCGGCGCGGCTGCTGGGCACGGTGCGCTCGGTGGTGTTTGGCGGGCTGATGACGCTGCTCGTGGTGGCCATCACCACTTGGCGGGCCGACAAGCTGCGCAAGCTGGAATCGGGCACGAAGTAGGTGCGGGGGCTTGTTGCCGTGGCGCTACCCGTTCTGCAGCAGCGCGGCGTATTGCTCCGGCGTGTCTACATCAAGCAAACCGGCCGGAAACGCAATGCGCTCCACGGCGGGCCCGTAGCTGGCAATGAGGCGGCCGGCGCCGGCCTGGCCACGCAGCTCCATAAGCTGAGAAAACAAGGCCCGGTCGAACACGGCGGGCACGCCCAGCGCGTCGCCGTAGGCCGCCGCCGCGATGGGCGCCCGGGCTTGGCGCTGCCGCTGCACCAGCTCCCGCAGCAGCTCCGGCGTCAGGTGAGGCTGGTCGCTGAGCATGATGAGCACCGCCGCCGGCTCGGTTGGCTGAGCTGCTGCCAGGCCCGCGCGGATGGAGGACGCCATGCCGGTTTCCCAATCGGGGTTGTGCACCACCTGCACGGGCAGGCCCGCTACCTCGGCGGCCAACGCCTCGTGCACGGCGCCCGTCACCAGCACAATGGGCGTGCAGCCGCTGGCTACGGCCGTTTCGGCAGCGTGGCGCAGCAGCGTGCGGCCGCGGTAGGAGAGGAGCTGCTTGGGGCGCCCCATGCGGGTGGAGGCGCCGGCGGCTAACAGTACCAGCGCCACCGGCTCGGTGGCAGCCGAAGCAGTGGCGCTGGCGGTGGACTCAGGGGCAGCCATTGCCTAAACGGATTTTGTGCCCAAAATCTTATCGGGGGTGATGGGCAGGTCGCGCACGCGCTTGCCGGTGGCGTGAAACACGGCATTGGCCACAGCGGCCGATACGCCCACCATCGAAATCTCGCCGATGCCCTTCACGCCCATGGCGTTGATGTAGGGGTCGTGCTCGTCGATGAATTCCACGGTCATGTCCGGAATGTCGGCGTTCACCGGGATGTGATAATCGCCGAGGTCGGCGTTGGTATAGCGGGCGTAGTGCGGGTCGCGGGCGGTGGCTTCCATCAGGGCCGCGCCGATGCCGAAAATGCTGCCGCCGATAATCTGGCTGCGGGCCGTCTTGGCGTTTAGAATCCGACCGGCGCCGTGCACGCTCACCCAGCGCGTGACGCGCACGGTGCCCAAATCGGGGTCGACCTGCACCTCGCAGAAATGCGCGCCAAAGGAATGCATAGAATGCTGCCCCGCCGAGTCCTTGCGCGACTCCGGCGCGGTGGACGCTGCCTGCCCGGCCTCGTAGCCGGCGCCGTACTTGCCCTGCCCGCTACCCTCGATGTCGTCGATGCCGGCGCGCTTCATCAGGGCTTTAAAGTCTTCGCCTTTCGATGCATCCTTCTTCAATTGCAGGCGGCCTTTTTCCATCGCCACGTCTTCGGCTTTGGCCTGGAAAAGCGGGGACTTGGGGTCTTTAATAGCCATTTTGGTGAGGCGCTCCCACACGTCCTGCGCCGCCATGTACACCGACGACGACACCGTGCCCGCCGCCACCGAGCCGCCCGAGTTGGGCGCGGTGGGCAATTTGGTATCGCCCAGCTCGAAACGGATTTTTTCGGGCGCCAGGCCCAGCGAGTCGGCCGCAACCTGCGTCATCACGGTGTAGGTACCGGTGCCGAGGTCGGTGGCGCCGCTTTGCACCACGGCGTGGCCGTCGGCGTAGAGGCGCACGCGGGCGGTGCCCTGCGAGTTGTGCACCGGGTAGCTGGCCGTGGCCATGCCCATGCCCACCAGCAGGCGGCCATTGCGGGTGGCGCCGGCTTTGGGGTTGCGCTTGCTCCAGCCAAATAGCTCGGCACCGCGGGCGTAGCACTGCTTCAGGCTCTTGCTGCTCCAGGGTTTGCCGGTGCTGGGGTCCTTTTCGGCGTAGTTCAGCAGACGAATCTCGATGGGGTCCTTGCCCAGCCGGTAGGCCAGGTCGTCCATCAGGCACTCGATGGCAAACGAGCCCGGGGCCTCGCCTGGGGCGCGGGTGAAGGTGGACGTCATCACATTGGCCCGCGCCAGTTCGTAGTGCGACTCAAACGTGGGGCAGTCGTACAGCAGGTTGATGATTTTGCTGTTGGCCTCGGCGTAATTGTCCCAGGGCGAGGTGGTGGAGGTTTTCTCGTGAATCAGGGCCAGCAGCTTGCCTTCTTTGGAAGCTCCCAGGCGCAGGGTCTGGGTTTGGTCTTCGCGGTGGCCCATGCTCGTGAACTGTTGCTTGCGGCTCAGAACCAGCTTCACCGGCCGGCCCACGCCCTTGGCGGCCTGGGCCGTGAGCACGGTGTGGGGCCAGCACGAGCCCTTGCAGCCGAAGCCCCCGCCGAGGTACTTGGTCACGACGCGCACCTGGTCCTGCGGCAGGCCGAAGTAAGCCGACAGCGACTTCTGCGTGCGCGTCACGCCCTGGGTCGATTCGTACACCGTCAGCCGGTCGGGGGCTTCCCAAATGGCCGTGGTGGCGCCCGGCTCCATGGGGTTGTGGTGGTTTATGGCGTGCGTGTACACGGCCGTGAGCTGCACGGGCGCGGCGGCCATGGCGGCTTGGGCATCGCCGCGGCGGGTGTAGCCGTCGGCCTTGCCGTCCTGAATTTTTTCGGGGTTGAACCGCTGGGCGCGCTTGTCGGTGTAGGCCGCAATGGGCGCCTCGGCGGCGTAGCTCACGCGCACCAAGGCCGCGGCCTGGGTGGCGCGTTCAAAGGTGTCGGCCACCACCACGGCCACGGGCTGGCCGGCGTAGTGAATGACGTCCGACGTCAGCGGCAGGAAGCCCATAGGCGCGCCAATGGCTTTTTTGCCGTCGGCGTCGTTGGGTGTTTTGGCCAGCTTGGGCAGGTTAAGGTGCGTGAACACGGCCAGCACGCCCGGCTCCCGCAGCGCCGCACTGGCGTCGATGCTCTGGACGCGGCCTTTGGCAATGTCGCTGGTTTTGAGCACGCCGTAGGTGAGGCCCGGCAGCGGGTATTCGGCCGAGTATTTGGCCTTGCCCATCACCTTGTCGCGACCGTCCACGCGGTTTAGGGGCTTGCCTACTACGCTGGGCGTGGGCGAGGTTTCGAAAAAAGCGGGTTCGTGTTCCATGACCGTTGGAATTGGTTAGAACGACCCATCGGGCCGTCATGCAGAGCGCAGCGAAGCATCTCGCCTGTGGTAGTAAATCAAAAGATTGGATTAGCAATGCACGCGAGATACTTCGCTGCGCTCTGCATGACGTTCTATAGAATCGCCTACGCCGCCGATAATTCCAGCAGCGCCTGCACCAGCGTATTCTGCGCCAGCTCTACTTTGAAGCGGTTTTGCTCGCGGGGCTGGGCGTCTTTCACCGCCGCCGCGGCCGCCGCCCGAAACGTGGCTTCGGTGGCCGGAGCACCGGTCAGTATTTTCTCGGCTGCCACCGAGCGCCAGGGCTTGGTGCCCACGCCGCCCAGCGCCACCCGCGCCGCCCGAATCTGCCCGCCCTGCACCTCCAGCCCCACCGCGGCCGAAGCCAGCGCGAATGCATACGAAGCTCGGTCACGCACTTTCATGTACATCGACTTGCGGGCGTGGGCCGCCGCTGGCACCGTCACCGACACAATCAGCTCGCCGGGTTCCAGCACGGTTTCGCGCTGGGGAGTGCTGCCGGGCATCAGGTGGAAATCGACCAGCGGCACGCGGCGCTGCTTGCCCTTGGCGTTTTCGAGCAACAGCACGGCATCGAGGGCGGCCAGGGCCACTCCCAGGTCGCCGGGGTGGGTGGCGATGCAGGCCTTGCTGCCACCCAGAATGGCCAGTCCTCGGTTTTCGCCTTCCTGGGCCGGGCAGCCCGAGCCGGGGTTGCGTTTATTACACGGAAAAGCGGTGTCGCGGAAATAGCCGCAGCGGGTGCGCTGCAGCAGATTGCCGCCAATGCTGGCCATGTTGCGCAGCTGCGGCGAGGCGGCCAGCAGCAACGACTGCGAGATGGCCGGGAAGTTCTGCACCACCAGCGGGTGCTCGCCCACGTCGCTCATCCGCTCCAGCGCTCCGATGCGCAGGCCGTCGGCCGTGAGCTCAATGCCTTTGAAGGGAACCAGGTTGATATCGACCAGCTGGCCGTGGTTTTCCACGTTCAGCTTCATCAAATCCAGTATCGTGGTGCCGCCCGCAATGAACGCCGCGCCCTTGGTGCCGGTCACGGCGGCCGCGGCTTCTTTGGCCTGCGAGGTTTGGAGGTAGGAGAAGTTGTTCATGGTCTGGTTCCGAAAGAGGAGAAGAAGGTCATGCTGAGCGCAGTCGAAGCATCTCTACCGCAGCAGTAATTCAATCGATTGGGTTAGTTGCGCAGTAGAGATGCTTCGGTTTCGTTCAGCATGACGTTCTATCTGCATCGCGCGCTAGAAATTATCCTTTAAACCCGCTCTTTTCCACCTCTCGGATGGCGGCCACGATGTTGGGGTAGGCGCCGCAGCGGCAGAGGTTGCCGCTCATCCACTCGCGCACGTCGCCGTCGGTTTTGGCGTGGCCTTCCTTGAGGCAGGCCACGCCCGACATGAGCTGGCCCGGGGTGCAATAGCCGCACTGGAAGCCGTCGTGGTCGAGGAAGGCCTGCTGCAGCGGGTGCAGGTCTTCGCCCTTGGCCAGGCCTTCCACGGTGGTGATTTCCTTGCCCTGCGCCATCACGGCCAGGGTGAGGCAGCTATTTACGCGGCGGCCATCCACCAGCACGGTGCAGGCGCCGCACTGGCCGTGGTCGCAGCCTTTTTTCGAGCCCGTGAGGTCGAGGTGCTCGCGCAGGGCGTCGAGCAGGCTCACCCGGGGCTCGGCCTTGATGGTGCGCAAGGCACCGTTGACTTTCAGGCGCATTTCGCTCACGCCCTCCACCTTTTTGGCCATTGCCGTGAGCCGCTCGGCCTGGCCCACCAAGGGCGGAGCCAAGGCCAGCCCCAGCAGTCCTGAGGCTTGCTTGATAAAGGTGCGGCGGCCGTCGTCGGAGGCCGCCAAGCCGTTGCCGGTGGCAGGGGTCAAATCATCAGTCATGGCGCAGGGGGATTAGCCGGACTGATAATACTAGATTGAAGGAGTAATGGTTGGCAGAAAGCGTGTTGGAATATATAAATGCTGCGCTCTGCCTGGCCCGTCTGAAGGCAGTGCTCATGCCTGTTATGTATCCGCTATGCGTTCTCGGTGCTGCTACTCGCAGCGGACGTAGGGCCGCATTTTTTCCAGGTCGGCCGGCTTGAGAGTGGGCAGCTGCTTGAGGTCTTCCACTGAGTGGAAAGGCCCGTGCTGCTGCCGGTAGGCTACGATGAGGCGCGCGCGCGGTTTGCCAATGTAGGGCTGCAGGTACAGTTCATCGAAGGTGGCCGTGTTCACGTTCACGGTTTTGGGGGCGAAGCCGGGCGCCACAAAGGTGTATTTCTTGAGGCTGTCGCGCAGGTCGGGCGCGTCGCGCAGCACAAACACCTCGTCCAGCTGGTCTTCGCGCATATAGCCGCCCAGCTGGTTGCGGTATTTCACCACCCACTTGGCCCGGCCCGAGCCAATGCCCCGAATCTGCATCAGCTGGGTAGTATCGGCCTGGTTCAGGTCGAAAGGCTGGAGGTTGCGGGGCTTGCGCGGAAACTTGGCCGCCGCGTCGCCGGCGGCAAAAGGCGGAAACTTGCCATCGGGACCAGGCCGGTTGGTGGCGTAGTCGCGCCGGGGCGCTTCGGCGGGCAATTGCATAAACGGCGCCAGCCGCTGATAAACCGAGTCTTCGAGCCCATACATTTTCTTCACCTGGGTCTTGGCCTTGAAGCCGCCGGCCGCCTCGCGGTATTTCACCAGGCGGGCGGCCACAAAGTGCGGCACGCCGCGCGCCTCCCAGCCCTCGGCCGACAGGGCGTTGGGGTCGAAAGGGCTGAGGCGCACCTGCGGCACGGCCGGGTAGCGCGGCGCATTGCGCTCAAATTTCCGGAACTCGCGCCGGGGGTAGCGGCTGGCAAAGCCCTGCTCCACGGTGCGGTGGTCTTTGAGCTGCGCGGCCAGCTCGTTCACGCCCTTCTGGTCGGCCTCGGGCAGGTACACGGGCAGCTCGGGGCGCAGCAGGAGGGGGGCCGCAATGGTCAGCAGCATGATGCCCAGCAGGCCCACCAGCCCCCGGGCCTCGCCGCGCGAGTAGCCGAAGGAGCGGCGCACCCAGCGCATGGGGCGCGAGTCGTCCCAGGACCAGCGGGGGCGGGGCGAAGGCGGCAGAGCGGCCATGGGAAGTCCCCGTGAGGGGGCGTGAATGAGGTAGAAGAGAGAAGATTGCGGCCCGCAACAAAACGTACGTTGAGCCGGATTAGCAGAAGCAAGTATAAGCCAAAAAACCAAACCAATAGCCAGGCCCAACGCAGTGCGGCCGCGAAGCAATTTGTGCTTCGCGGCCGCGCCGGGGTGGTACTTCGTCTATTGGCTGGCCCTTAGCCGCGGGGGCGGGCCGGGCCGGCCGACTTGGCCACCTTGGGCTCGGCGGCCGGGCGCTTGGCCGGCGCGGGCACCGGAATGGCGGGCACCTTGGTTTCGAGCGCCACCCAATCCTGAATTTTTTTCAGCGCGATGGGCGAGAACGTGGCCTGCTGCTGGCCGTTCACCAGCGGCCATTGGGCCGGCGAGGGCTGAAACAGGTGGTTCACGCCGTCGAGCCGCACCGACGTCACGCTGCGGTGGGCGCGGCGCAGGCCCCGGTGCAGCAGCGTCATGTTGCGGCGGGCCGATACCTGCAGGTCGGCCGTGCCGTTGAGCAGCAGCACCGGGCTTTGCACCTTGGCCAATTGCACCTGCGGGTCGAAGTCGAAGAAATAGCGGGCCCAGGGCGAGGTGAGCTGCACGGCGCGGGCGCGGGCCATGCCGGCGTCGAACCCGGTGTTGGCGCCGCTGAGCAGGCTCACCACCTTGGCGCGGGCTGCTGCATCGTCGGGCGTCTGGCGAATGACGCTCACCGTGCGCTGGTACACGTCCTGGGCGGCTTTCACTTGGGCGGGGTCGGCCCCAATCAGGCGCATGATTTCGCCCTGCTGGCGCAGCAGCACGTCGTAGCCCGGCTGCCCGTAGCCGGCCAGCGACACCACAAAGGCCGGCGCGCGGCCCGGCGCGGCGGCCGTGAGCAGGGCCACGTTGGCGCCCTCGCCGTGCCCGAGCAGGCCCACCCGGCCCGGCGCAATGAGCGGCCGGGTGCGCACAAAGGCCAGCGCCGCCTGGGCGTCGCTCACCAGGTCGGCGGTGGTGGCGTTGGCATACACGCCGCCGCTCTGGCCCACGCCGCGGTCGTCAAAGCGCAGCACGGCGATGCCGTGGCGGGTGAGGTAGTCGGCCAGCTGGCCAAACATGCGGTAGCCTGTCACTTCCACGTCGCGGTTCTGGGGGCCCGAATCGGAGAGGAGCACCACGGCCGGGAAGGGGCCTTCGCCGGCCGGCACCGTGAGCGTGCCGCCCAGCTTCTGCCGGGTGCTGGGGTTCTTAAAAGTGATTTGGTTTTCGCGGTAGGGCGGGGCAATTCGCAGCTTGGTGGGCGCTGCGCCGGCCAGGCTGCGCGTGAGCACCATGGCCGATTTCACGCCCGGCTGCGTCCAAGTGCCGCTAAGCTTGGCGCCTCCTTCCAGCACCTTGCCCACAAAGCTGCTGCCCGCCTGCTCGATGCGCAGGGTGAGGTCAGCTCCTTTCAACTCAACCTCCACCGGCATGCGGCTGATGCGCTGCTGGGGCGCATCGAGGGCGCCGTAGTAGGTGCCGTTGGTGAGCGGCACAATGGTGATGACCACCGTAATCTGGCCGCCGAGCAGCTTCAGCGGGCCCTTCCACTGGCCGTTGAGCGGAGCGGCGGCTACGGGCGGGGTAGCCGCCGCGGCGCCAAGCACGGAAGTGGCTAGAAAAATGGCGGCAAGTAAAAATCTTATCATGGAATCAGACTATTCTAACGTGGCTCTAATAACGTCTTACGGAATTCAAGCCTGAAAAGTACAGAGAAAGGATAGCCTGGCCAATAAAAAAGCAACTGATGCAAAGCCCACCAACAACACGGCCCGACCTGGGGGCCGGGCCGTGGGGCGGTGTTTCTGAACAGCAGCTGAAGCTTACTTATTGGTATGCCGTGCAATCCAGTCGCCAATGAGCTGCAGGGCAGCAGGCGAAAAGGTTTCTTCTATGGTGCCGTATTCACCGATGCTTCCGGTGGTAGCGGGTTGAAAAAGGTGATTCAGACCGGGCAGCTCTTTGGCGGTTGCGTCGCGGTTGCCGCCGGCTTTGAGGGCGGCCGCCGTCGCGGCCAGGTTGCGGGTGGCGGGCACCTGCACGTCTTTGCTGCCACCGAGGGCCAGCACCGGGCAGCGCACCTTGGCCAGCGTCTGGGCCGGGCGGTCGGCGAGCAGGTGGCGGTAGAAGGGCGAAACCATGACGACCAACTGCGGCTCCAGCGCGGCCTTTATTTCGGGGGCGTTGGTGGGGTTGTAGAGGGCCGTGAGCTGGGCGCGGGCCTGGGCGTCGTCGGGCGTTTTCTGAACAATCTGCGTCATGGCCCGCGCTTGTTTTTCGACGGCGGCCAGCTGCGCGGCATCCTTCGTTTGCAGGCGGGTGATGGCCAATGACTGCTGCACAATCAGCTCATCGCCCGCAATGCCGGGCGCCGCCAGCAGCACCAGGAAATCGGGCCCTGCCGGCTGAATGGCTGCCCCAATGGCCGCCGTGCCGCCCTCGCTGTGGCCCAGCACGCCCACCTGGTTTTTGCGAATGCCCGGCTGGGCCCGCAGCCAGGCCAGCGCGGCCTGGGCGTCGGTGGTGTAGTCGGCGCTGGTCATGTTTTGCTGGGCGCCGCCGCTCTGGCCCACGCCGCGGTCGTCGAAGCGCAGCACGGCGATGCCGTGGCGGGTGAGGTAGTCGGCCAGCACCGCGAAAGGCTGGTGGCCGAAAATGGTTTCGTTGCGGTCTTCGGGGCCCGAGCCGGTGAGCAGCACCACGGCCGGAAAGGGGCCTTTGTCGGCCGGTACGGTGTAGGTGCCGGCCAGCGTCACGCCGGCTTTCTCGTTTTTGAATGTGACGTCGGCCGACTGGTAGGGGAAGGGCGGCTGCGGCGTTTGGGGGCGGCGCAGGGCGGGCTTGGCATTGGCGGCGCCCCGGGCCAGCGTGAGCGGGAAGGCGCGCAGTCCCTGCTGCCATTCGCCCAGCAACTGCTGACCGTCGGCCGAGCGGCGGCCGGCGAAGCGGGCTTCGGGCTGGGCGAGGCGCAGGTACACACTGTCGCCGGGGGCGGTGAACTGCAGGGGCAGACCCTTGGCCTTTTGGGCCGGGATGTCGAGCGTGGCCGTGCGCGGCCCGGCGGCCGGGTCGGTGAGGTGCAGGATGAAGTCGATGGGGCCCAGCGCGCCGTTCCAGTCGCCGGTGAGGCTGGGGCGAGTCGTCTGGGCGCGGGCACCGAAGCAGCTGAGCAGCGCGGCGGCGGTGCCGAGGAAGAAGCGGGTAAGGGTGGGCATGAGGAAATGGAAGAGCGGTGAATGGAAGGACAATGCTACGACGCGGCTCAGGCGGATTTTCACGAGGCAGAAAAATATTCCCCTCCCTCGTGGCCGTACCTTCGTAACCGCAGCAAATGCTCGCGGCCGAAACCTTCCGGCCCCTCCTCGCTGTTAGTTCGTTTATGCCCAAAAAAGACGCTTTGCAAGTTTCGGCCCCCGCCGACAACGCCATTGATAACCTCGACCCACGCGAATTTATCCTCATCAAAAACGCCCGGGTTCACAACCTCAAAAACCTGAGCGTGGCCCTGCCGCGCAACCAGTTCATCGTTGTCACGGGCCTGTCGGGCTCGGGCAAATCGAGCCTCGCCTTCGATACCTTGTATGCTGAAGGCCAGCGCATGTACGTGGAAAGCCTGAGCAGCTACGCCCGCCAGTTTCTGGGCCGCATGGACAAGCCCGACGTGGACTACATCCGGGGCATTTCGCCGGCCATTGCCATCGAGCAGAAGGTCAGCATCAAGAACAACCGCTCGACGGTGGGCACCAGCACCGAGATTTACGACTACCTCAAGCTGCTGTTTGCGCGGGTGGGCAAAACGTTCTCGCCGGAGAGCGGCGAGCAGGTGCGCAAAGACAACGTGGCCGACGTGGTCGACTTTCTGGCGGCGCAGCCCGAGGGCACCCGCGCCATGATTCTGGCCCCGTTGCACCGCCCCGACAAAACCCGCGCCATGAGCAAGGAGCTGGATTTGCTCTTGCAAAAAGGCTACAGCCGCGTGGTGGTGAACGGCGAGACGTCGCAAATTGAAGACCTGATTGCCGAAGGCCAGCCCGAAGTGAAGGGCGACGTTTTCATTATGATTGACCGCGCCGTGTTGCGCCCCGACGACGAGGACCTGCTCTTCCGCCTCTCCGACTCGGTGCAAACCGCATTTTTTGAAGGCCACGGCACCTGCCTGGTGCAGATGTCGGGCGGCGAGCGCGAGCCCGAAACCCGCACGTTTTCCGACAAATTCGAGCTCGACGGCATCACTTTCGAGGAGCCCAGCGTCAACTTCTTTTCCTTCAACAACCCCTACGGCGCCTGCCAAACCTGCGAGGGTTTCGGCTCGGTGCTGGGCATCGACGAGGACCTGGTCATTCCGGACAAGAGCATGACCGTGTACGAGGGCGCCATCGCGCCCTGGCGCACCGAGAAGCAGGGCGAGTGGCTGAAGCCGCTGCTGAAAAACGGCATCCGCTTCGACTTCCCCATTCACCGGCCTTACAACGAGCTCAGCCAGGCCGAGCAGCGCCTGCTCTGGACCGGCAATAAGTACTTCCAGGGCCTGGACGCCTACTTCAAGTGGGTGAGCGAGCAAACCCACAAAATCCAGTACCGCGTGCTGCAAAGCCGCTACCGGGGCCGCACTACCTGCCCTGACTGCCGCGGAACCCGCCTGCGCAAAGACGCGCAGTACGTGAAGATTGACGGCCGCAGCATTGCCGACATCGTGCTGCTGCCCATCTCGGAGGCGCTGAAGTTCTTCGAAAATATGAGCCTGAGCGAGCACGACGCCAAAGTGGCCGAGCGCCTCGTGACGGAAATCACCAACCGCCTGGGCTACCTCAACCGCGTGGGTCTGGGCTACCTCACGCTGAACCGCTTGAGTAACACCCTAAGCGGCGGCGAGAGCCAGCGCATCTCGCTGGCCACCTCGCTGGGCTCGGCGCTCGTGGGCTCCATGTACGTGCTCGATGAGCCCAGCATTGGCCTGCACCCGAAGGATGCGGAGCAGCTGATTGGCGTGCTGCGCTCGTTGCAGCAGCTCGGGAATACCGTGGTGGTGGTGGAGCACGAGGAGAAGATGATGGAAGCCGCCGACCAGATTATCGACATCGGCCCCGAAGCCGGCAGCGGCGGCGGCAACCTCATGTTCCAGGGCACCATGGAGCAACTGCTGCAGGACACCGAAACCTACACGGGTAAGTACCTGAGCGGCAAAATGGAGGTGCCCGTGCCCAAGGTGCGCCGCCCCTGGCGCAACGCCCTGGAACTGACCGGTGCCCGCGAAAACAACCTCAAAAACGTGAGCGTGAAGCTGCCGCTTGGCGTGATGACCGTCGTCACCGGCGTGTCGGGCTCGGGCAAGTCCACGCTCATCAAGCGCATTCTGGCGCCGGCCCTGATGAAGATGCTGGGCGGCGGCGCGGGCGAAAGCACGGGCAAGTTCGACCGCCTGACGGGCGTGAACGGCCAGGTGACGCACGTAGAGTTTGTGGACCAGAACCCCATCGGCAAGTCGTCGCGCTCCAACCCGGTGACTTACGTGAAGGCCTACGACCAGATTCGGACGCTGTTTTCGGAGCAGCCGCTGGCCAAGGCGCGCGGCCTCAAGCCCTCGCACTTCTCGTTCAACGTCGACGGTGGGCGCTGCGAAGTGTGTCAGGGTGAAGGACAAGTGAAAATCGAGATGCAGTTCATGGCCGACATTTACCTGACCTGCGAAGGCTGCGGCGGCCACAAATTCAAGCAGGACATTCTGGAAATAAAATTTCAGGACAAAGGCATTGACGAGGTGCTCGAAATGACCGTCACCGACGCCGTGCAGTTCTTCCAGAGCCAGCCCAAAGTGGCCGAGCGCCTCAAGCCGCTGGAAGACGTGGGCTTGGGCTACATCCGCCTGGGGCAGTCGGCCAACACGCTGAGCGGGGGCGAGGCCCAGCGCGTGAAGCTGGCCTCGTTCCTCACCAAAGGCGCTACGCTTCAGCAGGATAAGATTCTGTTCATCTTTGATGAACCCAGCACGGGCCTGCACTTTCACGACATCAGCAAGCTGCTCACCGCCCTGAACGCGCTGGTGGAGCAGGGCAACTCGGTGCTCATCATCGAGCACAACGTCGACATCATCAAATGCGCCGACTGGCTCATCGACCTCGGCCCCGAGGGCGGCCTCAACGGGGGGCACCTGCTCTTCGAAGGCACGCCGGAAGACATGGTAAAACTGAAAGATACCAATCACACTGCGCGGTTTTTGGCCGAGAAAGTGTAACGTTGTGGTCTCAAGCGGTTGCCCATAAGCAACGGAGAGGCGGTTTTATCCGAATAACCGGACGCCGCCGCTCCCGGCGGTGCGCCTATTGGGAAGCCTTGCGCCTAATCCATCCCACCCAGTAAGCGCGTAGGTAGTTGAGCCCCACCCCGTCTGCGTATGCCCGCCCCCGCCCTCGTTCCCGACTCCTACGCAGCGCCAACCGCCACGGCCACGGGCCGGGCCTGGCGCTGGCTCACCACCCTGGCCATCTGGGGCACCATTTTCCTGAACTACTATTCCAACACCCACCCTTTCAATGGCCAGACCATGGGGCAGGTGTCGGCCAAGTACCCCACGCTGCTCACGCCGGCCGGCTATGCCTTCAGCATCTGGGGACTGATTTTTTTGGGCCTGGTGGTGTACTCGGTGTGGCAGCTGCTGCCGGCCCAGCGCCGGCTCTCGCTGCCGGATGCCGTGGCCCGGCCGCTCACGCTTGCGTGCGTGGCCACCAGCGCTTGGGTGGTGCTGTTTGCCTACGAAATGATTTTGCCTAGCGTGGCCGTGATGGTAATGTTGCTAGCCTGCCTCATCGTGACGTACGGCCGGGCACGCCGCCGCATTTTTGCCGATGCGGCCCCGGCTTGGACCGGCGTGCCGTTTTCGCTGTTTCTGGGCTGGATATCGGTGGCTTCGGCCATCAACATCACCATCGGGCTGCAGCAGCTGGGCTGGCAAACTGCCGAAGGCCTTTCGCTGGTGTTCACCATCATTTTGTTGATGGTGCTGGTGGGGCTGGCCTTCATCATCAGCCGTGCCTTCCGCGACATGGTGTTTCCGCTGGTGGTGGCCTGGGCGCTGGTGGCCATATGGGTGGTGCGCCTGCGCGAAATTCCGGAGTTGGGCTGGGCCGCCCTGGCAGCGGCTACCGCGGCGGCCATTGGCGGGGTGGTGCTCTCGCGCCTGGGCGCCCGCAAAACGCCCTGGCAGCTGCGCGACGAAGCCGCCGCTGCCATCGAAGCCGAGATTGCGGCCCGCAATGCCGCCCGGGCCGAGGAGTAGCCTGTACGCCCAAGCTGCGCTTGGGCTCGTCGTGATTCGGTGCAGGTCGTTCGCCCGTGCCCAAGCACAGCTTGGGGGTACGGTTCTGCCTTCTGTGCGGCAGCCCGTAGCTTTGCGGCGAAACTCCCACTTAATTCGCCCCGCTACACATGCGCCAAAACCTCGTTGCCGGCAACTGGAAAATGAACCTGACCTACCCTGAGGCCATGGCCCTGGTAGAAGAAATTGCCCGGCTGGCTGGAGCCGGTAGCGCTGCCGACGGCCCGCAAGTGGTGGTGTGCCCGCCGTTTCCACTGTTGCACGGCGTGGGCCAGGCTTTGCCGCAGGGCGGCAATTTTCACCTGGGCGCCCAAAACTGCCACCAGAAGGAGAGCGGCGCGTTCACCGGCGAAGTATCGGCTAAGCTGCTGGCTTCGGTGGGCTGCGAGTACGTCATTCTGGGCCACTCGGAGCGCCGCCAGTACTTCGGCGAAACCGATGAGTTGCTGAGCCAGAAGCTGAAAGCCGCCCTGGCTGCCGGCCTGAAACCCATCTTCTGCGTGGGCGAGTCGCTGAATACCCGCGAAGCCGACGAGACATTCGACTTCATCGGCAAGCAGCTCACCGACGGGCTGTTTCACCTCTCGAACGAGGAGTTTGCCCAGGTTACCATCGCCTACGAACCCATCTGGGCCATTGGCACGGGCCGCACCGCCACCAGCGCCCAGGCGCAGGAGGTGCACGCCTTCATCCGGGAGCGCATTGCCCGCGCCTACGACGCCCAGGCCGCCCTCGACACCACCATTCTGTACGGCGGCTCGGCTA
Source organism: Hymenobacter sp. 5317J-9 (assembly GCF_022921075.1). Taxonomy (NCBI): domain Bacteria; kingdom Pseudomonadati; phylum Bacteroidota; class Cytophagia; order Cytophagales; family Hymenobacteraceae; genus Hymenobacter; species Hymenobacter sp. 5317J-9. Next base: position 4,829,663 of record NZ_CP095050.1, on the reverse strand, counting down.
ATGCCCAAAACGCGCGGGAGCTTTTTTCGCAGCCCGATGTTGACGGCGGACTGATTGGCGGCGCTTCGCTGAAAGCAGCCGACTTCACGGCCATCATTCAGTCGTTTTAAGCCCGGCCTGGCACCGTTGTTGGATGGCGCCGGCGGGTTGGTTCACGAAGGACTGCCGCGTTATTCCGCTCACTTTCCTGCTGCCCGCTTATGTTCTTTTCTTTTCTGTTGACTGCGGCTTTGGTGCTGGGTTCGGCTCAGCCGACGGTGTCGGCGCCGGCAGTGGCCGCCCACGCGCCGGCCGCCGGCCCGCTGGAGCCCTGCAAAATCTTCGGCTCGGTGTACCTCGAAACCGACCCCGCCCGCCGCGGCTACTGCCACGGCACGGTGTACGTGGAGCCCGAAGAAGCTTTTGCCGACGTCCTCGTCTTCAAAGAAAACAACAAGCTCTTTGCCGACAAAGCCGGCCTGTGGGCCGATGCCCCCGCCCGCGACTTTGCCGATTATGTGCTGCTGGTGGTGACGGACCGCAGCCGGGCCGACTTTAGCATTCATTACACCAAAGTGCGGTCGTTTGCCGGCTGCAAAAATTAACTGGAAGAAGCATGCGGAAGGAGGAATTAAAAGCCACTCGGCAATTCCTCCTTCCGCGTGCTTCTTTCCGCATTCAAGCACATGGATTTTATTGAACTGACCGTTGAGGCGCCACGCGAGCTGGCCGACATTCTGGTGGCCGAGCTGGCCGAAATAGGCTTCGACACCTTTGAGGACAACGACGCGGGCTTTTGCGCCTACACCACCGAGGACGCGTTCAACCCCGACGCGGTGGAGGAAATCATGGCCCGCTATTCCGGCATCGGCGACCTGAACCACTCGCACCGCGTCATCACGCGGCAGAACTGGAACGCCGAGTGGGAGAAGAACTTTCAGCCGCTCATCATTGCCGAGCGGGTGTCGGTGCGCGCGCCTTTCCACCCGGAGCCGGCGGGCGTCGACTACGACATCGTGATAATGCCGCGCATGTCGTTTGGCACGGGCCACCACGAAACTACGGCGCTGATGATTGAAAACCAGCTTGATGTTGACCACAAAGGCCTGCGCGTGCTCGACATGGGCACCGGCACCGGCATTCTGGCCATTATGGCCGAGATGCTGGGCGCCCGTCAGGTGCTGGCCGTGGATACCGAGCCCTGGACTGTGGAAAACGCCCGCGACAACGCCGCCGAAAACCAGTGCCACAACATTGAGTGCCGCCTGGGCGGCGTGGAGACGCTGGCCAACGAGGAGCCGTTCGACCTGATTCTGGCCAACATCAACCGCAACGTGCTGCTCGAAGACATGCACGAGTACGCCCGCCTGCTGCCCAGCGGCCGGCCCATCCTGTTCAGCGGCTTCTACGAAGAGGACCTGCCGAAAATTCAGGCCGAAGCCAGCAAGCACGGCCTGCGCTACCAACGCCACCGCACGTTGCGCAGCTGGGTGTCGGCCATTTTCGAGAAGGAGTAGCATGAGGGTTGGGTGAAGGGCCGGGAATGGCATCGTTCCCGGCAACGATTGCGCGAATAAAAAGGCTGCGGGCGGTAGTTTCCAGGCGGTTCGGGCGTAATATTTAGAGGGGAATTGCCGGCTTTTCGGGTCGTTTTGCTACGATGCCGGGCCGGTTTTTTCTCGCCTGACTCCCACACTTTTCGCCATGATTCCTTTCTCCTCCCGAGTTTTTTTCTCGTCCTGCCGGGCCCGACTTGGCCTGTTCGCCACATTGGGCGGGCTGCTGACCACCGCCGCGCAGGCGCAGCAGCTGGCTTTTCCGGGTGCCGAGGGCGCCGGCCGTTTCGTGACCGGTGGCCGCGGCAAGTCCTCCGTGCCCACCACGGTGTATGAAGTGACCAGCCTGGCCGATACCAACACGCCCGGCACCCTGCGCTACGCCTGCAGCCAGTCGGCGGCGGTGGCGCCCTACCGCACCATTGTGTTTCGGGTGTGCGGCACCATTCACCTCACCAACCGGCTCAGCATTCCGGCCAACACCACCATCGCGGGCCAGACCGCGCCCGGCGACGGCATCTGCACCGCCGACCGCCAAGTGCAGGTGAACGGCAACAACGTGATTGTGCGCTTCATGCGCTTCCGCACCGGCGATGCCTACCCGCAGCAAACCAACATTGGCATGACCAATGGCAACGGCGACGAGGACGCGCTGAGCAGCACCGAGCGCAAAAACATTGTGATTGACCACTGCACCATGAGCTGGAGCATGGACGAGGCCTTCACGTTCTACGGCGCCACCACCGACTCCATGACCCTGCAGTGGAACATGATTTCGGAGCCACTGAACTACTCTTACCACTTCGAAACGGGCGACACCGACTACGAGCGCCACGGCTACGGCGGCATCTGGGGGGGCCGGCGCGCCTCGTTTCACCACAACCTGTTTGCCCACTGCGTGAGCCGCACGCCGCGCTGGAACGGCACGCGCTACGGGGCCGCCATCGGCTCGGAAAACTGCGACTTCCGCAACAACGTCATCTACAACTGGGGCACCGGCGCCAACGCCTACGGCGGCGAAGGTGGCAACTACAACATGGTGAACAACTACTACAAGTACGGCCCCAGCACCGGCACCAGCACCACCAACCGCTCGCGGGTGTTTCAGGCCTACAAGCAAACCACCGCGCCGGTGCTGCCTTACCCACAGCTGTACATTGCTGGCAACTACGTAGATGGCAACCCCACCGTGACGGCCGCCAACTGGAAAGGCGTATCCATGAACGGCGGTACCGCCGCCGACACGGCGCTCTCGAAGGTGGCGACGCCCTTCAACGTGGCGCCCCTCAACACCCAGACCGCCCAGGCGGCCTACGCCTCGGTGCTGCAAGGGGCGGGATGCATTCTGCCGGTGCGCGACGCGCTGGACCAGCGCATTGTGCAGGACGTGCAGAACCGCACCGGCGCCATCATCGACGTGCAGGGCGGTTTCCCGGCCAAAACGCCCATCAGCACCTCCATTGTGGCCTGGCCCGTGCTGACCTGCGGGGCGGCTCCCGTCGACTCCGACCACGACGGCATGCCCGACGTGTACGAACTCAACAACGGCCTCGCGCCGCTGAACCCGGCCGACCGCCAGTTCATTGCCGCCAACGGCTACACCAACCTCGAAAATTACCTCAACGGCCTCGTGACCGTGATTTCGGGCACCAGGGCCACCGGCGCCGTATCGCAGCCGCTGCGCCTATATCCTAACCCCGCCGCCGAGCAACTCACCGTGGAACACCCCCGCGCCAGCGCCGAAGCCAGCGTTTCGGTCTACAACTTCGTGGGCCAGCGCGTGGCCTCGTTCAAGCCCGCCGCCGGTGGCGTCGCCACCCCGGTCAACCTCGGCACGCTGGCCAAAGGCAATTACCTGGTGGTGTACACCGACGCCAACGTGAGCCTGACCGCCAAGTGCACGCACGAATAGAACAAGATGGTCAATAAAAAAGCCCGTCTGAGTCATCAGGCGGGCTTTTTTATTGGCTTTTGATTATTGATTGCTTTACGCCACCACTTTAGGCGCAGCTGCCGACGACTCCCGCACCACCAGCGTAGTGGGTAGCTTCATCGTGCTGGGGCCGGTGCTTTTGTGCTTGCGCTCAATGAGCTCAATGAGCCGCTCGGCGGCAAGCTGGCCGATTTCCTGGGCCGGCTGGGTCACGGTGCTCAAAGGAGGGTTGAGCAGGTGGGCCGACTGCGAATTGGTGAAGCTGAGCAGCGCCACTTGGCCAGGCACGTCGACGCCGCGCTGGCGCAGAGCGGCCAGACAGCCCAAGGCCAGCCGGTCGCTGGCCGTGAAAAACGCGTCCGGGGGAGGGGAGAGGGCCAGCAGCTCGTCCACGAGCGGGCCGGCCTCGTCGGGGCCAAAAGTGCCGTAGCGCACCAGGTTTTCGTCGAAGGGCACGCCATATTGCTCCAGGGCGGCGCGGTAGCCGGCCAGGCGCTCCTGCGTGATACTGAGGTAAGGCGGAATGGTGAGGTGGGCAATGCGGCGCCGGCCGGTTTGGAGCAGATGCGCGGTGGCGGCGTAGGCCCCGCCAAAGTTGTCGGCCACTACCTGAGTTACGTCGAGCTCGCCGGCCACGCGGTCGAACAGCACCAGCGGCATGCCCTGGTCGATGAGGGCCTTGAGGTGCTTCACGTCCGAGGTTTCGCTGCTGAGCGAGAGCAGCAGGCCGTCGACGCGGCGCGATACGGCCTGCTGCACGTTGGCCACTTCGCGCTCGTAGCTTTCGTGCGTCTGGAAGATGATGACGTGGTAGCCGCGATTATAGGCAATGGCCTCGATACCGTTGATGGCCTGCGAAAAGAAGTTGTTCGCAATCTGGGGCACAATGACGGCCAGAGCCTTGCTGCTGCTGCCCTTCAGGCTGAGGGCAATGGGGTTGGGGCGGTAGTTGATGCGCTCGGCGTATTCCATCACCAGCCGCTTGGTTTCGGGACTGATTTCGTAGCTGTCGCGCAACGCCCGCGACACCGTCGAGGTCGACAGGTTGAGGGCGTGCGCTATGTCCTTGATGGTGACCGGGTCCAAACGCTTCGGGGTTGGTAGTGAAAGTAACGGCAACGGGCGGCGCATCCGCCGACCTAGGTAACTGACCGGCTGGGCGCCCCAAAAGGTTCCGGCAAGCGCGGCCACCGGTGGCTGGCAGCCCCGCGGCGCTGCACAAGTCGGGCGACTGGCCTTGCGGTTTGTCCTGGCGGAGAGCCTTCACCGACCCAAATCTATTACAAGAGTAGCGAAAATCTGCCTGAAAACGGCCAATTGCCCCGCCGATGCCGGCCGAGGCACTCGAAATGCCCGCCGTTCGTTGGCCCGAAGGGGGCCTTGCTTCACGGCGTCGCCATCTTTGTGTTGTAATCTCGCGGTGGGCCCGTTGGCGGGGCCGCCCCTTCACGACAGCAAGCAAACATGAAAAAAATGCGCGTGCCCAAAGCCTTACTGGCCGCCGGAGTAGCCACCGGCGTGGCCCTGATGGCTTTTCGGCCTCGGCCCACCGACGAAACCCCGCTGCAGCGCATCGCCCGGCAGGTGAGCGACTACTACGCCGCCGCCCGCGGCGAAAAGGCCTACCTGCACCTCGACCGGCCCGTGTACGCCACCGGCGAAACCATTTGGTTCAGCGCCTACGTGGTGGATGCCTCGCAGCACCGGCTCGACTCGCTCAGCCAGGTGCTGCACGTCGATTTGGTGTCGGCCCAGCACCAGGTGGTGGCCCGCCGCACGCTGCAGCTGCAGGGCGGCCGGGCCTACGGCGACCTCGACATTGCCGACTCGCTGGCCGCCGGCACCTACGTGCTGCGCGCCTACACCAACTGGATGCGCAACGCCGGCGACCAGTTCGTGTACAGCCGTCGCCTCAGCGTGTGGCCCGCCTCGCCCCTGAGCCCGCCCGACGTGCCCCAGGCCCCCGCCGCCCCCGGCAGCAAGGGCAAAGCCGCTGCCGCCAGCGCCAACCGGCCCGACGTGCAGTTTTTCCCCGAAGGCGGCTACCTCGTGGAAGGCCTGCCCGCCGTGGTGGCCTGCAAAGCCACCGACGCCACCGGCCGCGGCCTGGATGTGCGTGGGCAGATTCTCGACGCCCAGAACAAGGTGGTGTTGGCCGCATTCAGCAGCCGGCACGGGGGCATGGGGCGCTTTGCCTTTGTGCCGGGCACCGGGCAGCGTTACCACGCCCGCGTTGCGCTGCCCGACGGCAGCACCGCCGACTACCCCCTGCCTGCCGTGCAGACCAGCGGATATACCCTGCACGTGGTGGAAAACGCCACCGACTTTTTGGTGGAAGCGCGCTACCGCGGGGCTGCTGGTGCTCCGGCGCCGGGCCCCATTCAGCTCATGACGCAGGTGCGCGGCGTGGTGGCCTACCCGGGGCCGCGGCCCGTGTCGGCGGAGGCCCCTGCCAGTTGGCGCATGCCCAAGAAGAATTACCCCACGGGCATCGTGCACTTCACGCTGTTTGACGCGGAGGGCGCGCCGCAGTGCGAGCGGCTGGCGTTTGTGCAGAACGGCGCGCCCGGCCTGAAAATCTCCCTCACGTCCGACCAGCCCAGCTACGGCCCGCACGCTCCCGTGCAGCTCAACGTGCGCGTGACCGATGCCGCCGGGCAGCCCGTGGCCACCAATTTCTCGGTGGCCGTGAGCGACGCCGCTCTCAGCACCCTCGACCCCAACGCCGAAACCATTGCCTCGAACCTGCTGCTGACGTCGGACCTGACGGGCTACGTGGAAAACCCGGGCTATTATTTCCGCAACCAGTCGGCGGCCACCGCGCAGGCCCTCGACGACCTGCTGCTGACGCAGGGCTGGCGGCGCTTTGTGTGGAAAGAAGTGCTGGCCGGCCAGCGGCCGTCCCTCACGTTCTCGCCCGAAACGGCCCTCTCGCTCACGGGCCAGGTGGTGAGCCAGAACGGCAACCGCCCCATCCCCAACAGCCAACTGACCTTCCTGCAAACGCGCCCGGAGCGCAACATCATTACGGCCACCACCGACGCGCAGGGGCGGTTCAGCTTCATCGGCATTCCGGTGCGCGACACGGCCATCATCACCCTGCAGGCGCGCCGGGCGCAGGGCGGCACCAACGTGCTCATCAAGCCCGATACCGGCCCGCTCACCGGCAACCAGCCGCTGCCTCAGCTGCCGCAGCTCTCGGCGGCGCCGGCTGCCGTTACCACCTTTGTGCGCCGCAGCCGCCAGGCCCAGGCCGCCGAGCTGGACCTGCACCCCGAAAAAGCCATTCGCAACATCAACCTGGGCAACGTGTCGGTGACGGCCAAGCGCGCCGCCGTGCCCCGCGACGACCCCCGCCGCATGTACGGCGCCACCGGCGGCACCGTCATCGACTTCGCCAACGACCCCACCGCCAATTCCAGCCTCAACATTCTGCAGTTTTTGCAGGGCCGGGTAGCCGGCCTCACCATCAGCGGCAGCCCGCCCAACATGTCAGCCCAAATTCGGGGAGGCGGTTCGCCGCTGTTCATCCTCGACGGCATCAAGGTTGACCTCGACGCCATCACCAACCTCAACACTTCCGACGTGGAGGCGGTGGAAGTGTTCAAGGGGGCCGAGGCAGCCATTTTTGGCAGCAGCGGTGGCGCCATTGCGGTGTATACCAAGCGCGCCAACCCCAACTACAAAGGCCCCGACAAGAACCCGCGCCCGGTATCGCCACCGTGAAACTGCCCGGTTTCTACGCGGCCCGCGAGTTTTACCAGCCGCGCTACAACGCCCTACTCACCAACCCGCCCGCCGACCCGCGCACCAGCACCCTCTACTGGAACCCCACCGTGCGCACCAACGCCAAGGGCGAAGCCGAGCTGCACTTCTTCACCGCCGATGGCAGCGGCACGTTTCAGGCCGTGGCCGAAGGCGTGAGCCGGGACGGCGTGCCGGCGCTGGGCTCGGGCACCATGGTGGTGCGCGGCAAGTAGGAGAGATGTGCTTCGTCTGGCATCCTCATCTGGCGTCCGCGCAGCGAAGGACCTTCTCATGCCAGGCCGTATAGACCGATAAGAAACAGAACGTCATGCTGAGCTGGTCGAAGCATCTCTACTGCGTAAGTAAAATCAACTACGGCTGTGGTAGAGATGCTTCGACAAGCTCAGCATGACGTTTTAAACAGCCTTTCCCACCAACTGTCCACCGACCATAGAACAAGTCGTTCAAATGGGGGTAGGTTCTTCGCTCTGCTCAGGATGACAGGCTAAAAAGTAGACTTTACCCCAAACAAAAAAGCTCCGGCCACACTGGCCGGAGCTTTTTTGTTTGAGAGTGAAGAATGAATTACTCCACCACCACTTTGCGCGTCACGGGCGTGCCGCCCACGTTCAGGCGCAGCGTGTAGACGCCGGCGGCCAGGCCGCGCACGTCCACCTCAGCCTCGATGGGCTGGCCGGCCGCTGATTTCAGCTGTTGGGTTCGCACCGTCTGGCCCAGGGTGTTGATGAGGGCTGCCGATACGGCCGTCTTGCTGTTCACAGCCGGCAACTGCACCCAGAACGAGCCCGACGCCGGGTTGGGGAACAGTTGCAGCTGGGCGCTCAGCACCCGGGCCGGCGTGGCGGCCGTCAGCACCCCGGCCGTGCCCTTGAAGCGCAGGTTTTTGAGGAAGGCGTAGCGCGGCACGCCGGTGCTGCCGCAGGCGAAGTACAGGCGCACGCTCAGCGTCTGGCCGGCGGCCAGGCTGACGCCGCCGTTGCGCAGCACCACGCGGTAGGTGTTCGGGTTGCCGGCAGTCTGGTTCAGCAGCGGAAACGAGTTGGTGAAGTTGCCGCTGGCGCTGAGCGTCTGCAGGCCGCCGGGGCCGTAAGCGGCCACGATTTCCGTGGAGTCGGCCGGCGAGCCAAAGCCGTTCAGCGAGTACACCACCGCCATTTTGGTGTTGGAGCTGGTGTTGTAGAACGCCGCATTGAACAGCAGGGTATCGACGCGCACAGTTGAGTTGGGGGCTACGGCCAGCGTGAACTGCTCGTAGTAGAGGCGGCTGAGGGTGCCGCCGGGTCCGCCGGCGGCGGTGCTCCACTGCCCGTCGCCGGCCGCGCTGGCGCCGAAAGCCTGGCCGAACTGGTTGGAGTAGGCCGGGATGCTGGCCAGCGTCGTGCCGTTCGACAGGTACAGGCGCTTGAGCGTGGGCGTGGTGGCCACAATGCGGCTGCTGCGCACCTGGGCGCTGTCGGTATTGTTCACGCGCAGGGGCCACTGTTCCAGCACCGTTACCGGCAGCGGCGCTACATCGCCTTTGAAGCGCAGGTTTTTGAGCAGGGCGTAGCGCGGGACGCCGGTGCTGCCGCAGGCGTAGTACAGGCGCACGGTCAGGGTCTGGCCGGCGGCCACGGTCACGCCGCCGCTGGGGTTGGCGGTGCTGGGGCCTTTGAGGGCCACGCGGTAGAGGTTGGTATTGCCCGAGGTCTGGTTCTGCAGCGGGAAGGAATTGGCGAAGCTGCCGCTGGCCGTGAGGGGCTGCGCGCCGCCCGGGCCGCTCACTCCCGTAATCTCCGTGGAGTCGGCCGGGGTGCTGAAACCGTTCAGCGAGTACACAATGGCCATCTTGGTGTTGGAGCTGGTGTTATAGAAGGCCGAGTTGAACAACACCGAGTCGATGCGCATGGTGGGGGCGCCGGCAGCTACCGTCACCGTAAACTGCTCGTAGTAGAGGCGGCTGAGGGTGCCGCCGGGTCCGCCGGCGGCGGTGCTCCACTGCCCGTCGCCGGCCGCGCTGGCGCCGAAAGCCTGGCCGAACTGGTTGGAGTAGGCCGGGATGCTGGCCAGCGTCGTGCCGTTCGACAGGTACAGGCGCTTGAGCGTGGGCGTGGTGGCCACAATGCGGCTGCTGCGCACCTGCACGCTATCGGAGTTGTTCACGCGCAGCGGCCACCACTGCACCACGTTCGAGGTGATGGTGGGCGCCACGATGGCGGTGCCGTTCAGGCTCACCACCACGTTGGTGGCGTTGGTGCTGGTCAGGGTCACGGTGCCGGTGTAGGGGCCGGCCGTAGTAGCATTCAGGCGAATGTAAACCGGCGTGCTGGCCAGGGTGCCGGCGGTGGGCGTGAGGGTCACGCTGCTGGCAAACGTGCCGCCCGACGTCAGCGACACCTGGTAGTTGGCCGAAGCCGTCACGGTCACAGCACCCGTCAAATCGGTGCCCGACACGCTCACGCTCTGCGCCGGCGAGCCCGTGCCCAGCTGCTGGGTGAAGTTGCCCAGCGCGCCCGTCGTCACGATGGTGGGGGCGCTGCTGATGGTCACGGTGTCCGACGAAATCTGGCGCACGGCGTTGCTGCCGCGCACAAAGTATTTGTAGAGGCTGCCCGAGGCCGGCACGGCATCGGAATAGGAGTAGTTGAAGGTGGTGTCGTTGGGCTCGGTCTGGGAACCCACCACGGCGAAGGCGCCGAGGGGCGTGGGCGGCGTGGCCGTGGCGCGGTACACGCTCAGCACATCGCCGCTGATGGGCCAGCTGGTGTTCCAGGTGAAGGCTGTGGTGGTGGCGCCCTTCACGCCCCGGAAGTTGTTCACCACCACCGATTTCACGAACGGCGTTACGCAGTCAATCAGCGAGCAGGGGTCCCAGGTGCCCAGGATGTTAGCCTTGGTGTAAGTGGCCGCTTCGGCGGCCGTGAGCTGCGACGACGGCTGCGCGGGCGTCAGGGCCTGGCCCGACAGCACCCGGCTGCTCACGTTGATAGGCCGGCCGTTGAAGTGCGTGTTCTGGTACTCCACGAAGTAGGAGTCGCGGATGGTGGCGGAGCCGGCCGAGCTGGTCGGCGACCAGCCTTCGGCCAGAATGAGCGGCGTACTCAGATTGCAGTTCAGGAAAGCCGCTTTGGGGTTGGCCTGCCAGGGGCGACCCAGGTCGTAGGCGGTGCCGCCGGCCACCGAGTGCCCGGTCACGTTGCAGTTCTTGAACACCAGCCCGTAGGCCTGGCCGGTCGGCGTGTTGGGCACGGCAATGTAGGAAACGCTGGCCGTGGCCTTGTTCTTCGCGTAGATGTTGCAGTTCTCAAACAGCGCAATGGCGCTGCCGAAAATGAAGTCGGTGTTGCCCTCGATGTAGCAGTTCAGGAAGTACTGGCGCGGGGTACCGTTGCCCTTCAGGTACATGGTGTCCTGGTTGCCCAGGAAGCGGCAGTTGCGGAACGCCGCCCGGTCGTTGTTCACCAGAATGGCCACGGCCTGCCCGTTGGAGGCCGACTCGCCAAACGAGTTCTCGAACGTCAGGTTCATGGCCGAGAAGTCGGTGGCGTTGATGGTGACCGAAGCCGAGTTCTGGGTGCCCAGCGCCACGCCGTTCACAATGGTGCCGGCCGAGTTGTTGTAGGTAAGCACGGTGCTGCCCACGCTCTCGCCAATCAGCTGAATGAAGGGCTTGTTGGCCGGCACGGTCACCAGCTCTTTGTAGCGGCCGTTTTTGATGTAGATGGTGAACGGCGCGGTGCGGCCCGTGGGCGCCGCGTCGATGGCCGCCTGCACGGTGGTGAAGTTGCCGGTGCCGTCCTTGGCCACGGTCAGGTCGAACGCAAACGTCCGGGCGCCACAGGCCAGCAGCAAAAAGCCCAGCATGGCCCAGAAGCGGGCCGCCGGGCGCGGCCACGTGAATCGGGTTCGGTATTGGTGTCTCATCTGAAAAGGGGTTGATTGAGTGGGGATTCACTCAATATTAAATCCCGGCTTCCCCGAACTGCCCCGGTTTTGGCGTTTTTATTTGTGCAATCGTTCCCGGCAACGATGCCGATAGATGAGCGCAGGCAATAGCTCCGGGTTCTCCGCCTGGGCTACCGCCTGCCTGTTTCCATTGGCTTCATACCCACCAATAAAAAAAGCGCCCCGGACCAGCCGGGACGCTTTTTAAAGCTGGCGCAGGGCCAACTATTCTTTCACGATGCGGGCGCTGCTGCGCTGCGTGCCATCGGCGTACTCTACCAGGTAGAGGCCCTTGGCCAGGCCGCTCAGGTCGACGGGCGTTTCGGTGGTGCCGGGCTGCGCGGCCACGGCGGCCACCTTGGCACCGGTCGCGCTGAACACCGAAACGCGGGCGTCGCGGCTGGCGGCGGTGTGGGGCACGCTCAGCTGATTCTGGGCGGGGTTGGGGTAGGCGGTCAGGTTGGTTTGCACGGCCGTGCGGGCGGAGAGCAGCGTTTGCTGGCTCTTCAGGGTGAGGTCGCGCATAACGGCGTAGCGGCCGGTGCTGCTGCTGCTGCAGCTCACGTAAATGCGAACGGTCAGCGTTTGGCCGGGGGTAATGGTGACGCCCGTGCTACCGTTGAGCGGCACGCTGTAGCGGAAAGCCCGGTTGAGGGACGTATTGTTGGCGAAGCTAAAGGCTTGTCCAATGGTCCAGGTATTGAATAAAGTAGTGCCGTTGGCCGTGCCGGCCTGCGTGCCGGCCGGCGTCCGGGCACTGCCGGCGGCCTCTGTGGAGTCGGCGGGCGTAGTAAAGCCGTTTTTCGAATACACCACGCCCAGGAACGTGCCGCTTACCGAGCTGGCAACGGCCAGGTTCATCGCAATGGAGTCGGCGCGCAGGGTGACGCCGGCCGGAGCCGTAGCGGTGCATTGCACGTAGAAGTAGCGGCGCAGCGTGCTGCCGGTGCCGTTGGCCGACGTGCTCCAGCCGCCGCCGTCAGCAGCCGGGGCAAACGCCATTCCGTAGGCCGAGCTGTAAGCCTTGGGCGGCGCGGCGGCCGTGCCGTTCGAGAGCACAAACCGGCGCATCGTCACGTTGCTGCTGGTCATGGCACTGGGTGAGCGCAAAGCAGCGCTGTCCTGCGCGTTGGCCTTCAGCGACCAGTATTTGTACACGGGCGTGGTCTGGGCCTGGGCCTGACCGGTCAGACCCAGCCCTCCCAGCATGAGCACCGCAGCGAGTAGATGATTTTTCATGGTAATTGTAAGTGAAAAGGTGAAGAATGAAATTGAGAGCGTGAGAAATGCAAAAAGCCTTGCTGACAGCACGTAAGTAAGCCTTTACTCATGCAAGCTGGCTTCCTCTTACCGCAAAACACAAGCTTTGGGTTGACTTTAATTGCGCAATCGTTGCCGGAAATGGAGGTACTTAAGCGGCGGGTGGCGGCTACGGTGGCCGAAGGCCGGTCGTGCCCTGCATGAGAACGTTCCCGGCAACGATTGCGCAAAAAAAAGGCCACTGCGGACCAAAATCAGGGCCTTGTCGGTTGAGAACGGGGCTAATATTGTTAGGGCAACCTTGCCCGCACGCCTTGTTCCGGGCCGTTGCGCCGGGCTCATATCCTTTCCCCAATTCCCATGAAAGCAACTCTGACGGTGCTGCTGGCCGGCCTGGCCACCAGCCTCACGGTAGGCTTCCGGCCCGCGGCCGCACCCCAAACGCAGATTTTCCTGGTCGGCGACTCCACCATGTCCGACAAGCCCGACCTGGCCAAGCCCGAGCGCGGCTGGGGCATGGAGTTTGGCCAGTATTTCGACCACCAGGTGGTTATCCGCAACACGGCCGTGAACGGGCGCAGCACCAAAAGCTTCTACCGCGAAGGCCGCTGGGCCAAGGTGCTCGAAGGACTGAAGCCCGGCGACTGGGTGTTCATCCAGTTCGGCCACAACGACTCGAAGGTGGACGACAGCGTGCGCTCGGCCCCGGCCCAAACCACGTACCGCCAGTTCCTCACCCGTTTCGTGCAGGAAGCCAAAGCCAAAGGCGCCAACCCCGTGCTGCTCACGCCCGTGGGCCGGCGCTACTTCGACGACGCCGGCAAGCGCAAGGACGACCACGGCGAATACCCCGCTGTGGTGCGCGAGGTGGCCAAAGCCCAGAAAGTGCCGCTGATTGACTTGCACGAGAAAAGCTGGGCCATGTACTCGGCCATGGGCGAGCAGGGCACGCGGCCGCTGTTCTGGAGCTACCAGAACGGCTACTACCAGCCCAACCCCGTGCCGCCGGCCAAAAACGACAACACCCACTTTTCGGAATACGGCGCCACCCGCGTGGCCCAGCTGGTGGCCCAGGACGTGCAGGCCCAGCACCTGGGGCTGGCCAGCCACCTCAGCCACACGCCGTTCGAAGGCAAGCTGGCCGCCGACCTGCCGGTGGTGCTGGAGCCGGTGTTCAAAAAGGACACCTTCAACCTGACCAAGTACGGCGCCGTCGCCGACGGCCAGACGCTGAATACCGAGGCCTTTCGCAAAGCCATCGAAGCCTGCGCCGCCAACGGCGGCACCGTGCTGGTGCCCCGCGGCCTGTGGCTGACGGGGCCCATCACCCTGAAAAACAACGTGAACCTGCACCTGGCCACCGGCGCCCTGGTGCAGTTCACGGCCGACCGCAGCCAGTACCCGCTCATCAAAACCACCTGGGAAGGGGAGGACGCCATCCGGAGCCAGGCCCCGATTTCGGGCGTCGACCTGACCAACATTGCCATCACCGGCAGCGGCACTTTCGACGGGGCCGGCGACGCCTGGCGCCCCGTGAAAAAGAGCAAGCTCAACGAAACCCAGTGGCAGAAGCTGGTGGCCTCGGGCGGCGTGCTGAGCGAGAAGAAGGACATGTGGTACCCGTCGGCAGCGTCGATGAAGGGCAACCTGCTGGCCGCCGACGGCAAGGCCCGCAAGAGCCTGAACCCGGCCGACTTCGACGACGTGCGCGACTACCTGCGGCCCAACATGCTCAGCCTCACGCGCTGCAAGCAGATTTTGCTGCAGGGTTTCACCATTCAGAACTCGCCGGCCTGGACCATTCACCCGCTGCTGTGCGAAAACATCACCCTGCGCGGCGTGACGGCCAAGAACCCCTGGTACGGCCAGAACACCGACGCCCTGGACCTGGAATCGTGCCGCAACGGCGTGGTGGAAGGCTGCACCTTCGACGTGGGCGACGACGGCATCTGCATCAAATCGGGCCGCGACGAGCAGGGCCGCAAGCGCGGCGTGCCCACCGAAAACTTCATCATCCGCGACACGAAGGTGTACCACGCCCACGGCGGCTTCGTGATTGGCTCCGAGATGTCGGGCGGCGCCCGCAACCTGTATGTGAGCAACTGCACCTTCATGGGCACCGACGTGGGCCTGCGCTTCAAAACGGCCCGCGGCCGCGGCGGTGTGGTCGAGAACATTTTCGTGGACGGCGTGGACATGACCGACATTGCCGGCGAGGCCATCTTGTTCGACATGTACTACGCCGCTAAGGACCCCGTGCCCATGGCCGGCGAGAGCACTGCCCCGCCCGTCATTGCGGCCATGCCGCTGAACGAGGGCACCCCACAGTTCAAAACTTTCCGCATCAAAAACGTGACCTGCAAGGGCGCCACCACCGGCATCTTGGTGCGCGGCCTGCCCGAAATGAGCATCAAGGACATCAGCATCGAGAACGCCGTACTGGAATGCAAGAAGGGCCTCGTGTGCCAGGAGGCCGAGAACATCCGCCTGAAAAACGTGAGCCTGCTTTCAGCCGATACGGCCCCGGTGATGGAGGTGCAGAACAGCCGCAACCTAGCGCTGGATGGTATTCGTTACGCCAACGGCGCCGAGCTCCTGCTACGCGTGACCGGCGACCGCAGCAAAGACATCCGCCTTACCAACACCGACACCAAAAAGGCCAAGAAAGACGTGCAGCTCGGCGACAAGGTGGCGAAGAAAACCGTCATCACCGCCCAGCGCTAATTCTCTATATTCTTACCAAGAAAAACGTCATGCTCATCTGGCGTCCGCGCAGTCGAAGCATCTCTACCGCAACAGTAACTCAATGGTTAGTTTACTATTGCGGTAGAGATGCTTCGACTGCGCGGACGCCAGATGAGCATGACGTTCTGTTTCGTTTCGAAAATAATATGAAATTCAACTCCTCGTTTTTCCTGCCGCTGCTGGGACTGGCGCTGCTCAGCGAAACCGCCGGCGCCCAAACGGCTGGCACCAAGCCCTACTCGCAGCGCATGGCCGATGCCTTCATCGGCTGGCACCCGGATTCCATCGTCATCGGCAAAAACAAGTTTGCCCGCTGGGACTACGAGCAGGGCCTGATGATGCGCGCTTTGGAGCGCGTGTGGCAGCGCACCGGCGACGCCAAGTACTTCACCTACATTCAGAAGGACCTCGACCAGTTCGTGCAGAAGGACGGCAGCATCCGGACCTATAAGCAGGAGGACTACAACCTCGACAACATGACCACCGGCCACGCGCTGCTGCTGCTGGGCCAGGTATCGTTGCCGGGCAACGACAAGTACATCAAGGCCGCGCAGTACCTGCGCAAGCAGCTTGATGGCCAGCCGCGCACCAAAGAGGGCGGTTTCTGGCACAAAAAAATCTACACCAACCAGATGTGGCTCGACGGCCTGTACATGGCCGAGCCCTTCTACGCCGAGTACAGCCAGGTATTTAACCAGCCCGCTGGCTTCGACGACGTGGCCAAGCAGTTTGCGCTGATTGAGAAGCACCTCGTTGACGCCAAAACCGGCCTGCTCTACCACGGCTACGACGAAAGCAAGGAGCAGGCCTGGGCCAACAAAACCACCGGCCAGAGCCCCAACTTCTGGGACCGCGGCATCGGCTGGTACAGCATGGCCCTGGTCGACGTGCTCGATTATTTCCCCGCCAACCATCCGCAGCGCCCGGCCCTCGTCAAAGCCCTGCAGCGCCTGGCGCCCGCGCTGGCCAAGTACCAGGACCCCAAAACCGGCACCTGGAGCCTGGTGATGACGCAGGAAGGCCGCAAGGGCAACTACGCCGAGGCCTCGGGCAGCAGCATGTTTGTGTACGCATTGGCCAAGGGTGCCCGCAAAGGCTACCTCGATAAAAAGTACGCCGACGTGGCCCGCAAAGGCTATGAAGGCCTGCTGAAAACCTTCGTGGCCACCGAGGCCGATGGCGCCTTGGCTTTCAACGGCACGGTGAGCGTGGGCGGCCTGGGCGGCAAGCCCTACCGCGACGGCTCCTACGATTATTACCTGAGCGAGCCGCTGCGCAAAAACGACCTGAAGGGCGTCGGCCCCTTCATCCTGGCCAGCACCGAGATGGAAATTGCCGCCGAAGACAAGCTCGGTCAAGGCAAGACCGTGGGCCTGGACTACTACTTCAACCACGAGATGCGCAAAAGCCCCGTGACGGGCGAGCAGGAGCAGTGGCATTATACCTGGGAAGAGCGCCAGCACGGCGGCTTCTGGCTGTGGGGTAATCAGTTCCGCGAACTGGGCGCCAAAACGGTGGCCGTGCCCGCGGCCCCCACGGCCGCCAGCCTCAAGCCGTTGAGCGTCTACATCATCGTCGACCCGGACTCGCGCAAGGAGTCGCCCAAGCCCAACTACGTGCAGCCCGCCGACGGCAAGGTGATTACCGAATGGGTGAAGGGCGGCGGCACCCTCGTGCTGCTGGCCAACGACACGGCCAACTGCGAAATCAAGCACTTCAATGAGCTGGCCAAAAACTTCGGCGTGCAGTTCACCGACCAGAGCGTGAACATGGTGCAGGGCAGCCAGTTCGAGCAGGGCAAAGTCGAGTTGACTTCGGGCAAAGCCGTGTTTAAAAACGCTGGCACGGCTTACGTGAAGGAGCTGTCGGTGCTGTCGGTGGCCGCGCCGGCTCAGCCGCTGGTTACCAACAACGGCAAGGTCATCATGGCCACGGCCCGGGTAGGCAAGGGCAAGGTGTTCCTGCTCGGCGACCCGTGGCTGTACAACGAGTACGTGGACGGCCGCAAGATTCCGGCTTCGTTCCAGAACTTCCAGGCGGGCAAGGATTTGGCCACTTGGCTACTGGGCAAGTAAGGCCCGCAGGTAGACTGCAAGCAAAACCGGCCGGGAGATTCCCGGCCGGTTTTGTTTTAAGGCCTGGGTAAGCGAGGACTCACTGGGTTGCCCACCTATCGGCATCGGTTTCGAGAACGATTACGGAAGTAAAACCAAGATTTTCCTTTCAGAAGCCGTTTTTTTAGCGCAACATTACCTTTCCATAGCTTCGGCAGCCTTGCGCCCGCAGGCGCTGGGGTGAGCACCGCCTTAATTTCTTCCCGCTTTTTTCAATGAACAAGCACGCCCTCGATACGATTGACTACATCGTATTTTTCGTCTACTTCCTCATCGTGTCCGGCTACGGCATCTGGGTGTATCGTCGCAAAACCGGCCACGACGGCACCCTGGAGGGCGACTCCAAAGACTATTTCCTCGCCGAAGGCTCGCTCACGTGGTGGGCCATCGGCTCCTCGCTCATCGCCTCCAACATCTCGGCCGAGCAGTTTGTGGGCATGTCGGGCTCAGGCTTCAAGATGGGCCTGGCCATTGCCACCTACGAATGGATGGCGGCCATCACGCTGGTCATCGTGGCCGTGTTCTTCATTCCGGTTTACTTGAAGAACCACATTTTCACCATGCCGCAGTTCCTCAACCAGCGGTACAACGGCACGGTGGCCATGATTATGGCCATTTTCTGGCTGGCGCTCTACGTGGTGGTCAACCTGACGTCCATTCTCTATCTCGGTGCCATTGCCATCAGCAGCATCGCCGACCTCAACCTCACCTTCTGCCTGTATGCGCTGGCTGCGTTTGCCGTCATCATTACGCTGGGCGGCATGAAGGTGATTGGCTTTACGGACGTAATTCAGGTGTTCTTCCTCATCCTGGGCGGCCTGGCCACCACCTACCTGGCCATGAACATGGTGGCCGAGCACTACGGCAGCTCCGGCGTCATCAACGGCTTCAACCTGATGACGCAAAATGCCTCCGACCACTTCCAGATGATTTTCAAGAAGGACAACCCCAACTTCATCGACCTGCCCGGCCTCACGGTGCTGCTCGGCGGCATGTGGATTGTGAACCTCAACTACTGGGGCTGCAACCAGTACATCACCCAGCGCGCGCTGGGCGCCGACCTGCCCACGGCCCGCGGCGGCATCCTGTTCGCGGCCTTCCTCAAGTTGCTGATGCCCGTGATTGTGGTGCTGCCCGGCATTGCCGCCTACGTGCTCTACAAGCAGGACGTGTTCGGCGCCGCCGAGTTCGGCGCCGGTGCCGACCTGAACCCCGACCGCGCCTACCCGGTGCTGCTCAACATCTTGCCGGTGGGCCTCAAGGGCCTGTCCTTCGCCGCTCTCACGGCCGCCGTGGTGGCCTCGCTGGCCGGCAAAGCCAACTCCATTGCCACCATCTTCACGCTCGACGTTTACAAGAAGGTCATCAACCCCGAAGCGTCGGAAAAGACGCTGGTGAACGTGGGCAAAATCACCGTGGTGGTGGCCATGATTCTGGGCGTGCTGATTGCGCCGCACCTGGGCATCGACAAGAAAGGTGGTTTTCAGTACATTCAGGAGTACACCGGCTTCGTGTCGCCGGGCATTTTCGCCATGTTCATCCTGGGCTTCTTCTGGAAGCGCACCACCTCCACGGCGGCGCTGTTTGCCACCGTGGGCGGCTTCCTGCTGTCGGTGATGTTCAAGTTCCTACCCAACTACGTGAGCCTGAAGTTACTGGCGCCGCTGGGCTTTGCGGTGCCTAACGCCGAAGGCGTGTACGAAATCCCGTTCCTTGACCGCATGGGCTTCGTGTTCGTCATCTGCGTGGTAATGATGGTGCTCATCAGTCTATTCGAAACCAGCCGCGGCGTAAAAACCAATGGCCTGGAAGTGGACCGCAGCATGTTCAAAACCACCCCCGGCTTTGCCATCGGCGCCATGGCCATTGTGGCCATCCTCACTGTGCTCTACACCGTTTACTGGTAGGGCCGTAGCGGGTATCGGAAGGTTTTCCCGGAGTGGCCCGTTGGCAGTTGCCAGCGGGCCACTCGTGTGTCGAGGGCAGACGGCCAAGGCGAGAATCCAAATACCTGGGTGGCGCAGCCCACGGAAGCTATTGCGAAAGGACGGATAGAAAGGGAAGGTAGAAGCGGGATTGATGGCGAAAAAATTGGTTTATTTTGTAGTCGAATGGTCAAATAAGGTGTTTGGGCGATTATTAATTTGGACTGGTCGAAAATATCGTTCTAAATTCGCATTGCTTGCAGCGGCCACATGCTCGCGGCGCCTTTTCCCTACCCACCCACCGCTCATGTCTAAAATTCTACTCTTTCTGTTGCTGCTGACCGGCTTCAGCGGCTTCGCCCAAACCAAAACCGTGGTGGTGGCGCAAGACGGCTCCGGCAACTTCCGCACCGTGCAGGCCGCCCTCGATGCGGTGCCGCTCAACAACAAAACGCCCATCATTATTTTCATCCGCAAGGGCATCTATAAGGAAAAGCTGAACCTTGCCAAGAAGCAAAACTTTGTGAAGCTGATGGGGGAAGACCTCAACACCACCATCCTCACCTTCGACGACTACAACGGCCGCACCCCCGCCAACGGTGAGCCCCTGGGCACCTCCGAGGCGTCCACGTTCCGGGCATTTGGCAACGACTTCTCGGCCGAAAACATCACCTTCGAAAACACCGCCGGCACCGTGGGCCAGGGCCCGGCCATGTGGGTGTACGGCGACCGCGCCAAGTTCGTGAATTGCCGCTTCCTGGGCTTCCGCGACACGCTGTACGTGTACGGCTACGGCAGCCGCCAGTACTACAAGAACTGCTACATTGAGGGCACTACCGACTACATCCTGGGCTCGGCCACGGCCTATTTTGAGGAGTGCACGCTGTTTTGCAAAACGGGCGGCACGGTCATCATCGCCGCCTCCACCCCCGACAGCATCCGCTACGGCATCGTGCTGCAGCGCTGCAAGATTGGCGGCGAGGCTCCGCCCGATTCCTACTTCCTGGCCCGCCCCTGGAAACCCTTCGGCAAAACCGTACTCCTCAACTGCGAGCTGAGCAACATCATCAAGCCCAAAGGCTGGGACCACTGGGGCAAGGAAAGCAACAAGCAGGACGCCTTTTTTGCCGAATACAAGTCGACCGGCGATGGCGCGGCCCCCAAGGCCCGCATTCTGTGGAGCCGCCAGCTCACGCCCCAGCAGGCAGCCTTCTACACCCGCGAAGCTGTGTTGGGCAACTGGAACCCGCTGGCCGGCGAATAGCTGCCGTCCGTTATTTCAGGACAGGCCCCGTTGGTGCGCTCCGGCGCAGCAGCGGGGCCTGTTGCGTATGGCGCCCTGGGGCCGCAGTAGGTGAGTTGAGCCCATCAGGGGCTGTGCTACCCCCATCCCCAAGCTGATTTTAGCGCGGCAGAAGGACGGGGACGCTACCGGGAGCAGGCCGGCACAGCTGGTAAATCACGACATGGCTAAATACGCTAATAAAAGTTGGTTTTATTAATAAAGTGCAATTATTATTGATAAAGCGGCCTTGCGTTAGAATGGGGTGTGAGGATATGGTTTCGCGGCCTTACAGGCGTTTTTTGGCGGAATGTAGTGGCGTAATCCTGGTATGGCATCGTTCCCGGCAACGATTGCACAAAAATAGATTGTCCAACTCTTGCTTTTGGCGGGTCTGCCATGAAATATTTATGAAGCAAGACCGGCGCCAACCGCTTGGTGCCGCTGAATTCTTCTCTTTTTCTTCTCCGCATTGTCCCTTTTATGACTGCATTCTCTTCTGCGTTTAGCCTGGCTGGTAAGCGTGCCCTCGTCACGGGCTGCGACCGTGGTATCGGACAAGCCATTGCCCTCGGGCTGGCCGAAGCCGGCGCCGACATCATTGGCGTATCCATCCACATGCCCAAGGGCGGCGAAACGGAGCTGGCCGTGCAGGCCCTGGGCCGCGAATACAACGGCTATCAGGCCGATTTCGGCAAGCTGGAGGAGCTGCAGGGCTTCATCAAGCAGGTGCAGGCCGACTTTCCGGTCATCGACATTCTGTTCAACAACGCCGGCATCATCCGCCGCGCGCCGGCCGCCGAGCACTCCGACGAGGACTGGGACGCCGTGCTGAGCATCAACCTCGACGCGCCCTTCCGCCTGGCCCGCGCCATTGGCGGGCAGATGTTGCAGAACGGCTCGGGCAAAATCATCTTCACGGCCTCGCTGCTCACCTTTCAGGGCGGCATCAACGTGCCGAGCTACGCCGCCAGCAAGGGCGGCGTGGGCAGCCTGGTGAAGGCGCTGGCCAACGAGTGGGCCGGCCGCGGCGTGAACGTGAACGCCATTGCCCCCGGCTACGTGGCCACCGACAACACGGCCGCCCTGCGCCAGGACGAGGAGCGCAGCGCCGCCATTCTCGCGCGCATTCCGGCCGGCCGCTGGGCCCTGCCCACCGACTACGCCGGCCCGGCCGTGTTCCTGGCCTCGGCCGCCTCGGACTACGTGCACGGCACCATCCTCACCGTCGACGGCGGCTGGATGGGGCGGTAAGTGAAGGGTTGAGTTTTAAGGGCTGAGTTTTGAATCAAAAACCACCCCTGATTTCAGGAAAAAAAACCCGAACAACTCAACCCTCAACATTCAAAACTCAACCCTTACAACATGACCCAGCGCTTTGCCATCGGCCCCCGCGAAACGGCCACGCTCAACACGAGCGGCATTCGGGAGCATTTCCTGATTGAGAACATCTTCACGCCCGGCGAAATCGAACTGACCTACACGCACTACGACCGCATGGTGGTGGGCGGGGCCCAGCCCACCGGCGCGGCGCTCACGCTGCCCTGCCCGGAGTCGCTGAAAGCCAATTTCTTCCTGGAGCGCCGCGAGTTGGGCGCGCTGAACGTGGGCGGGGCCGGCACCGTGACGGTGGACGGCACGGTGTACGAGTTGAATAACCAGGACTGCCTCTACGTGGGCATGGGCTCGAAGGAAGTGGTTTTTGCCAGCGCGGACGCGGCCCAGCCGGCCAAGTTCTACCTGCTCTCGGCCCCGGCGCACGCGGTGCACCCCACCACGCGCCGCACGCAGGCCGAAGCCACGCCGGTGGAAATGGGCGCCCGGGAAACGGCCAACGAGCGCACCATCTACAAGTACATCTACCAAGAAGGCATCCCCAGCTGCCAGCTGGTGATGGGCCTGACCCAGCTCAAGGTGGGCTCGGTGTGGAACACGATGCCCAGCCACACCCACGACCGCCGCATGGAGGCCTACCTCTACTTCAACCTGCCCGCCGGCCAGCGCGTGCTGCACCTGCTGGGCGAGCCCACCGAAACGCGCCCGCTGTGGGTGAGCACCGAGCAGGCCATCCTCTCGCCGCCCTGGTCCATCCACACCGGCTGCGGCTCGAGCCACTACGCCTTCATCTGGGGCATGGCCGGCGAAAACCGCGAATACACCGACATGGACGCCGTGCCCCTCGAGGCCCTGCGCTAACAAGCTTTAAAAAAACTCCCACCCCAATTTTTTCACTCATGAAAAAACATTTTCTCCTGGTCTGGCTCCTGTTTTTCGGGAGCATCGGGCTGGCCATGGCCCAAAGCCGCCAAATACAGGGCGTCGTGAAGTCGGCGGAAGGCGAGGGCCTGCCGGGCGTGACTGTGCTCGTGGAGGGCACCACCAACGGCGCCTCGACGGGCGTCAACGGCGAATACAGCCTTTCGCTGCCCGCTGCCACGGCCGCCACGGCCAAGCTGCGCTTCAGCTTCGTGGGCTTCACGTCGAAAGAAGTAACCGTGGGCGACCAAACCACCATCAACGTGACGCTGGCTTCCGATAGCAAGCAGCTCGAAGACGTAGTGGTAATTGGTTACCAGGAGGTGCAGCGCCGCGACGTCACCGGCTCGGTATCGTCGGTGAGCGCGCAGCAAATCAAGGACGTGCCCGTGAACTCGGCCGCGGAAGCCCTGACCGGCCGCCTGGCCGGCGTGCAGCTGACCAGCGCCGAAGGCACCCCCGGCAACCTCAACGTGCAGGTGCGCGTGCGCGGCGGGGGCTCCATTACCCAAGACAACTCGCCGCTGTACGTGGTCGACGGCATTCAGATTGAAAACGCGCTGAGCGTGATTGCCCCGCAGGACATCGCCTCCGTCGACGTGCTGAAGGACGCTTCGGCCACGGCCATCTACGGCGCCCGCGGCGCCAACGGCGTTATCATCATCACCACCAAGAAAGGCACCGAAGGCCGCACGGTGGTGAGCTACAACGGCTTTGCAGGCGTGCGCCGCATTGCCAAGACGCTGGACGTGTTGCAGCCCCAGGATTACCTGAATTACGAGTACGAGCGTTCGCGCGTGATTGGCAACGTCTCGGGCGGCCTGCCCACGTTCAAGAGCCTGTACGGCAGCACCAACTTCAACAGCGACACGCTGCTGCGTGCCCGCAACGCCCCCTTTGTGAACTGGCAGAAAGAGGTATTTGGCCGCGACGCCTTCCAACAGACGCACAACGTGTCGGTGGCCGGCGGCGCCAAGGGCACCACCTACTCGCTCAGCCTCACCCGCAACGACGAGCAGGGCATTCAGCGCGGCTCGGACTACTCGCGCAACCTGCTCAACTTCCGCTTCGACACCAAGGCCAGCGACAAGTTCCGCATCGGCCTGAACGCCCGCTACAACGACCAGGGCACCATGGGCGCCGGCACCTCCACCACGGGCTCGAACACCACTTCGCGCCTGCGCAACGCCGTGCAGTACCAGCCGCTGTTGGTGCCCCGTCCCGACGGCTTCGTGCCCGACCCCGCCGTGTTCGACTCGGACGTGGCCGACTTCTCGGGCCTGGTGAACCCCATCGTGACCATCGACAACGAATACCGCAACGACAAGCGCCGCACCATCAACATCGGCGCCAACGCTTCTTATGAGATTGTGAAAGGCCTGACCTTCCGCACCACGGCCGGTTTCGACATCACCGACATCAACCTGGGCACGTTCAACGGCCGGTACTCGCCCACGCTGCGCTCGCCCTCGGGGGGCTACTCCAACCTGCCTTTCGCCACGCTCACCGTCACCAAGCAGGCCACGCTCAACAACTCGAACGTGCTGGACTACAGCTTCAAGAGCGGCAAGCACTCGGGCGGCGTGCTGCTGGGCGAAGAAATCTACCAGCAGCGGGCTGACCAGATTTACATCCAAACCAACTTCCTGCCGCTGGAAATCACCGCCGAGCGCGCGCTGGCCAACATCAACCAGGGCGTGATTCCGGCCGGCCAGACGGCCCAGCCCGTGCTGCCCCAGACGAGCATTCCGGCCGACTACCGCCAGCTTTCGGGCTTCGGTCGCCTGACTTACTCTTATGACGACAAGTACCTGTTCACGGGCACGTTCCGCGTCGATGGCTCGTCGAAATTCCCCCCCGGCAAGAAGCTGGGCTTCTTCCCCGGCGCTTCGGCCGCGTGGCGCATTTCGCGTGAGGAGTTCTTCAAGGAAATCCCCACCATCACGGACCTGAAGCTGCGCTTGAGCTACGGCCAGGCCGGCAACAACCGCATCAACGACTTCCTCTACAACCAGCTGTTCCAGGCCGGCAGCGCCCCTTATGCGCTGAACCACACCCTGGTGCTGGGCGCCGCGGCCACCGGCCTGGCCAACCCCAACCTCATCTGGGAATCGACCACGACCCGCAACATCGGCATCGACGTGGCCCTGCTCGACAACCGCGTGCAGTTCACGGCCGACGCCTATTACAACACCACCAGCGACCTGCTGCTGAACAAGCCGGTGCCGGCCTTCCTGGGCTACACCACGCAGCTCCAGAACGTGGGTTCGACTTCGAATAAGGGCCTCGAACTGCAGCTGACCGGCACCGTGATTCGCAACGAGAGCTTCACCTGGACGGCCACGGCCAACGCCTCGTTTAACCGCGGCCGCATCGAAAGCCTCGGCGGCGACCAGCAGCAAATCCTCGGCATCACCTCGGGCTGGGGCGGCACGGCCCTCACCCAGGACTACCTGGCCCGCGTGGGCCGGCCCGTGGGTGAGATGTACGGCTACGTGACCGACGGCTACCTGACTGCCAACGACTTCTCGGGCTACGTGCCCCCCACCACGAGCACCAGCAGCATCGCCACCTCCTGGACGCCCCGCACCGACATCAAATTTGTGGATAACCTGGGCCTCATCGGTGAAACCGCCTACCGCCCCGGCCTGCTGAAGCTGAAGGACCTGAACGGCGACGGCAAGATTGACGCCAACGACCAGACGGTGATTGGCAACGCCAACCCCAAAATGGTGGGCGGCCTGAACCAGCAGTTTACCTTCAAAGGTTTCGACGCCAGCGTGTTCCTGAACTTCGTGCTGGGCAACGACGTGTACAACGCCAACAAGATTGAGTTCACGTCGAACACCGCCAACACGGCCTTCAACAACGTGCTGGGCATCATGGGCAACCGCTACCGCATCATCGAGGCCGATGGTTCGCCCATCACCACCATTGCCCGCCTGAACGAAGTGAACCAGAACGCCAACATCTGGACGCCCACCCGCAACCTGGTGTTCCACTCCTGGGCCGTGGAAGACGGCTCGTTCCTGCGCGTGAACAACATCACCGTGGGCTACACCCTGCCCAAGGCACTGACCGGCCGCGCCAAGATTCAGAGCCTGCGCTTCTACCTCACGGCCAACAACGTGTACACCTTCACCAAATACACGGGCTACGACCCGGAGGTGAACACCCGCCGCGCCACCCCGCTCACGCCGGGCGTGGACTACGCCGCCTACCCCCGCAGCCGCGCCTTGCTCTTCGGCGTGAACCTGTCGCTTTAATTCCCACCCGTTTTTCGCCTCAACTATATGAAATCGTTTCATTCTTTTGGCCGGGTTGCGCTGGCCGCGGTGGTCCTGGCCGGTGCCGGCGGGCTGCTGTCTTCGTGCAAAGACTACCTCGAAGTGGAGCCCCTGGCGCTGAACACCACCGAGTACACGTTCAGCAGCGTGAGCGGTGCCACGGCGGCCGTCATCGGCGCCTACGACCCGCTGTCGGGCGACAACGGCTACGGCACGCGCATCAGCATGTACTACCCGCTGGATTCGGACGAGCTGATTGGCTCGGCCGGGGCCGCCGACGGCGCCCGCCGCAGCATAGCCCGCTACACGGCCCTGCCCAACAACACCGAAATCAACAACCCCTGGAACCAGCTGTACCAGGGCGTGGAGCGCTCGAACATCTGCATCGACCAGATTCCGAAGATGGCCCTCTACACCGGCGGCAGCGCCACCGACATTGCCGCCCTGAAGCGCCTGCACGGCGAAGCCCTCACGCTGCGCGCGCAGTACCTGTTTGAGCTGGTGCGCAACTGGGGCAACGTGCCCGTGCAGTTCACGCCGGCCGTGTCGGGCCAGGATTTCAACCTGCCCAACTCCAACAGCGCCGCCACGCTGAAGCAGCTCGTCGACGACCTGCTGGTGGCCGAAAACCTGCTGCCCTGGCGCTCGCAGGCCGGTGCGGCCAACGAGCGCATCACCAAGGGCGCCGCCAAGGCCCTGCGCGCCCGCATTGCCATGTATCGTGGCGGCTACTCGCTGCAGGGCAACCAGATGACGCGCCCCGCCGACTACCTCGACTATTACCGCATTGCCCGTCAGGAGTGCGCGGAACTGATGACGCCCACCGCGCGCCTGGAGCATAACCTGAACCCGAGCTTCTTGGAAGTGTTCAAGAGCATGAATGAGCTGCGCAACGAGAGCTCGAACGAAATCATGTTCCAGGTGGGCATGGGCACGGCCACGGGCGCTTCGGGCAGCAAGATTGGCTACTACAACGGCCCGCGCCTGCAAAACCCGTCCAGCATCTACGGCTCGACGCAGGGCGCCGTGACCATTGCGCCGCCCTACTTCTACGCCTTCGATTCGACCGACACGCGCCGCGACGTGACCATCACCACCTACGGCATTGCCAGCACCGGCACGTTCCAGATTGGCGTGGCCCTGAACTCGGCCACCGACGGCAAATGGCGCCGCGACTGGCACATCCCGCCCGTAACGGGCTCGGTGAACTACCTCGACTACAACTGGCCCATCATCCGCTTCGCCGACGTGCTGCTCATGTTTGCCGAGGCCGAGAACGAGCTCAACAGCGCCCCCACCCAGGCGGCCCAGGATGCCTTCATGGAAGTGCGCACCCGCGGCTTTGGCGGCAACCGCGCCCTGGCTGCTTCGACCCTGGCACAGGCTGGCTTTAGCCTGACCAGCAAGGCCAGCTTCTTCAACGCCATCGTGAACGAGCGCTACATCGAGTTCGGTGGCGAAGGCATCCGCAAGTACGACCTGCTGCGCTGGAACCTCTTCGAGACCAAAATGGCCGAAGTAAAGACCAACATCGAGAAGATGGCCCAGGGCCTGCCTCCCTACCAGAACGTGCCCCTGTACCAGTACTACCGCACGCCCACCGGCCCCTCGCTGGCGGTGCAGCCCATTCAGTGGGTGCGCTCGTTTTACCGGCCTTCGCCCACGCCCAACACGGCCCCGGCCGGCACCACCCGCGTGAACTGGCGCCAGGCCATTGACGCGAGCTACGTGGCCAACACCAAGCCCTCGGGCACGGTGTACACGCTGCCCGGCGCCACCACCAGCGTGACCAGCGTTGGCTCGGGCTTGGCAGCTGAATACGTGCCCGGCCGTGGCAAGGAGCTGCTGCCCATCCCGCAGGCTACCATCAGCGCCGACCCGGCCCTGAAGCAAAACTTCGGCTACTAATTAACCCCGGCGGCGGGCCCAGCAGGTTCTGCGCCTGCCGCCGGGAATTTTCCCTCCCTGGCTACACCATGCTTCGACTATTGCTGCTTTTGAGCGGGCTGGCGGCTACGGCCGTGGGCACCTCCTGCGCCCGCCAAACGCTCACCGCCGAGACCGTGAGCACCCCCGGCACCGACCCTGCCACTACGGCCAATCCCGTGGCGCAGCCCCAAGCCGCGCTACAGGATAGCACGGCCGAAAAAATGCTGGTGTACCAACGCACCGTGGGCGGCTGGCCCAAAGCCGTGGGCAGCGAGAAGGTGGACTACAAGCACCCCATGAGCGCGGCCGACCGGGCCCGCACGCTGGCCAACAAAGACCGCAACGATGCCACGATTGACAACAACGCCACCTCGCGCGAAATCATCTACCTGGCCCGGGCTTACCAGAAAACCAACAACCCGGCCTACCGCCAAGGCGCCGAAAGCGGCATTCGCTACCTGCTGAAAATGCAGTACGCCAACGGCGGCTTTCCGCAGTACTACCCCGATTTCAGCAACTACCGCCACCAGATTACCTACAACGACAACGCCATGGTGCGCGTGCTGCAGGTGCTGCGCGAAGTAAGCCAGCAGAAGGCCCCGTACAACGGCCTCGACGCGGCGCTGGTGCCGCAGGCCAAAGCGGCGGTAGAGCGCGGCATCGACTGCATCCTGAAAACGCAGTACGTGCGCCAGGGCCAGCCCACGGCCTGGTGTGCGCAGTACGACGAGAAAACCCTGCAACCGGCCAAAGCCCGCGCCTTCGAGCTGGCCTCGCTGAGCGGCGACGAGTCGGTGGAAATTGTGCGGTTTCTGATGGGGGTGGAGCAGCCCTCGCCGGCCGTGCGCAAGGCCATCGAAAGCGCGGTGGCCTGGTTCCAGAAAGTGAAGCTGACCGGCTACACGATGAAGGAAATTGCGGCGCCTGGCGAAAAATCGGGCCGCGACCGGGTGATAGTGCCCGAAGCCGGCGCCACCCTCTGGGCCCGGTTTTACGAGCTCGATACCGACCGCCCGATTTACGTGGGGCGCGACAGCAAGGTGCATTATCAGCTCAGCGAGATTGAAAACGAGCGCCGCGCCGGCTACCTCTACGCCGGCACCTGGCCTGCCAAGCTCCTCGAAAAGGATTACCCCGCCTGGCAGAAACGGGTGAGTACGGGAGAGAAGCCCTAAAGCGCTGCCCTAGCTTCGTTACGCCCAATTTATTCACCCCGTCTTTATTCCAACTCCATTCCGATGGACACTTTGAATCAACCGCTGGCTTTGGCCGCCCCGGCTTCGGGTGGCGCCGTAGTGGCCTGGCCCGCCAAGAACCTGTTTGACCTGCCCGAGAAGGTGCTGCAGTTTGGCACCGGCGTGCTGCTGCGCGGCCTGCCCGATTTCATGATTGACGAGGCCAACCGCCAGGGCGTGTTCAACGGCCGCGTGGTGGTGGTGAAAAGCACCGACGGCGGCGACGCCACGGCCTTCGAGCGCCAGAACGGCCTGTACACGGTGTGCGTGCGCGGCGTGGAAGACGGCAAGCCGGTGGAAGAAAACGTGGTGTGCGCCAGCATCAGCCGCGTGCTCTCGGCCAAAAGCCAGTGGGCCGACGTGCTAAAGTTTGCTACCAGCCCCGACCTGCAGGTAGTGATATCGAACACCACCGAAGTGGGCATTCAGCTGGTGAACGAGGACATTCACCTCACGCCGCCGTCGTCGTTTCCGGGCAAGCTGCTGGCCGTGCTTTACACCCGTTTTCAGGCCTTCAACGGCGACGTGAACCGCGGGTTGGTAATTGTGCCCACCGAACTGATTCCCGACAACGGCCGCAAGCTGGAGGCCATTGTGCTGGAGCTGGCCCACCGCAACGACTTGGGCAGCGCCTTCATCGACTGGCTTGAAGCCGCCAACCATTTCTGCAATACGCTGGTCGACCGCATTGTGCCCGGCCGCCCCGAGCCGGCTCTCTATGCCCAATTGCAAGAGGAGCTGGGCTACAAAGACGAGCTGCTGACCATGAGCGAAGCCTATGCGCTCTGGGCCATTGAAGGCGGCGAGAAGGTGCGCGAAGTGCTCTCGTTCCACTCCGTGGCCAAAGGCGTGGTCATTCGCCCCGACATCACCCTGTTCCGCGAGCTGAAGCTGCGCCTGCTCAACGGCACGCACACGCTGAGCTACGCCCTGGCCCACCTGGTGGGCTGCACTACCGTGCGCGAGGCCCTTGACAACGAGGACCTGGCGCGCTTCATCCACAACCTGATGCTGGCCGACCTGCTGCCCGGCATTCCGTACCAGGTAGACGAGAAAGTGGGCCAGCGCTTCGGCATGCAGGTGCTCGACCGGTTCCGCAACCCCTATCTGGAGCACCGCTGGCTGGCCATTGCCATGCAGGGCACTGCCAAGATGCAGATGCGCAACGTGCCCACGCTGCTGCACTACTACCAGACGCATAATGCCGTGCCGCACTACATGGCGCTGGGCTTCGCGGCCTACCTGCTGTTTATGCGCAATACGGCCTCGGCGCCGGGCGTGGGCCAGGGCGAAGCCAACGGCGAGCCTTACACCATCACGGACGACCGCGCCGGCTACTTCGCCGACCTGTGGGCCCGCCTCTCGCCCGAGGAGCTGACTACTACGGCGCTGCGCAACACCGTGCTGTGGGGCCAGGACCTCACCCGCCTGCCCGGCTTTGCCGAGACCGTGACCCGCTACCTGAACCAGCTGGTGGAAGAAGGTGCCTCGGGCACCCTGGCGGCGTTTTTCACCAAAAAAACAGCCCTCGCTAATTAGTATTGGCCGTTTTGAATATGACTGCTATGAAACACCAAGTTGCCCGCATTCACCCAGCCGATAACGTTCTTGTTGCCCTCGTCGACCTGCCCATCGGCACCGAAGTGCCTTGGGAAGGCGGTTACGTGACCACCGCCGAAGCCATTCCGGCCAAGCACAAGCTCACGCCGCTGGGCCTGAACGCCGGCGAGCCCGTGACGATGTACGGCGTGCTGGTGGGCAAAGCCAAGGAAGCCATTCGCCCCGGCGGCCGCCTCACCACGGCCAACATGCAGCACGCCACCAACAGCTACGACGAGCAAAGTCACCAGCGCGCCGCCTGGCAGGCCCCCGACGTATCGGCTTGGCAAGACCGCACCTTCCTGGGCTACCACCGCGCCGACGGCCGCGTGGGCACCGCCAACTATTGGCTGGTGATTCCGCTGGTGTTCTGCGAAAACCGCAACATCCAGGTGCTGAAAGACGCCCTGATTACCGACCTCGGCTACGAGCGCCGCAAAAACTACCAGCCCGAAACCCGCAAGCTGCTGGAACTGCTACAGGCCGGCAAGTCGGTGGAAGAAATCCTGAGCGCCGACCTGGCGGCAGGGGAGGACGTGGCCCAGAGCTCGCGCCCGTTCCCGAACGTGGACGGCATCCGCTTCCTCTCGCACGAGGGCGGCTGCGGCGGCATCCGACAAGATGCCCAGTCGCTGTGCGGCCTGTTGGCCGGCTACATCACGCACCCCAACGTGGCCGGCGCCACCGTGCTCAGCCTGGGCTGCCAAAACGCGCAGGCCAGCATGCTGCAGGAGGAAATTGCCAAGCGCGACCCCAACTTTAGCAAGCCCCTCTACATTCTTGACCAGCAGAAGCTCGGCACCGAGGAAAACCTCATCAGCACGGCCCTGCGCCAAACCTTCGCCGGCCTGATGATTGCCAACCAGGCCCGCCGCGAGCCCGCGCCGCTCAAGGCCCTGAACATCGGCTTGGAATGCGGCGGCTCCGACGGCTTCTCCGGCATCTCGGCCAATCCGGCCCTGGGCCACGTGTCCGACATGCTGGTGGCGCTGGGCGGTTCGGTCATTCTGGCCGAATTCCCGGAATTGTGCGGCGTGGAGCAGGAACTGGTGGACCGCAGCGTGGAGCCCGCCGTGGCCGAGCGGTTCAGCAGCCTGATGAAGGCCTACGGCGACAGCGCCGTAGCCGTGGGCTCGGGCTTCGACATGAACCCCTCGCCGGGCAACATCCGCGACGGCCTTATTACGGACGCCATGAAATCGGCCGGCGCGGCCCGCAAGGGCGGTTCCTCGCCCGTAGTGGCCGTGCTCGACTACCCGGAGCCCGTCACCAAGCCCGGTCTGAACCTGCTCTGCACCCCCGGCAACGACGTGGAATCGACCACCGCCGAAGTGGGCTCGGGGGCCAACATCGTGCTGTTCACCACCGGCCTGGGCACGCCCACCGGCAACCCCATTGCGCCGGTCATCAAGGTGGCCAGCAACACGGCCCTCGCCAAGCGCATGCCCGACATCATCGACGTGAACACCGGAACGGTGATTGACGGCGAAGAAACCATCGAGCAGGCCGGCGAGCGCATTCTCGACTACGTCATCCGCGTGGCCAGCGGCGAAGAAGTGGCCGCCGTGCGCCACGACCAAACCGACTTCATTCCGTGGAAGCGCGGGGTGAGCTTGTAAGAACAAAAGCAAAAAGACCGTCATGCTGAGCGCAGCCGAAGCATCTCTACCAAGAGAGTAATCCCTTCGCTGCAACGAAGCGGGAGAGATGCTTCGGCTGCGCTCAGCATGACGGTCTGTTCCCCTACCGACTACACAAATTATTTACGCAACCGTTTTCGCTAATAAATACCCAAATCAGGAGGCTGCATGATGGTTGCGGGCGCGGCTCCGGCCTACCTTCGATTTTCTGAGCATTCGCACCTTCCAGGGTTCCCACCCATCCTATCCTACGCTGCTTATGAAGCCCTTTCTTTCCGACGATTTCCTGCTGCAAACGGCCACGGCCAGCACGCTCTACCACGAGTATGCCAAGCAGATGCCCATCATCGACTATCACAACCACCTGCTGCCCGACCAGATAGCCGAGGACAAGCAGTTCGAGAACATCACCCAAATCTGGCTCTACGGCGACCACTACAAGTGGCGCGCCATGCGGGCCAACGGCATTCCCGAGCGCTACATCACCGGCGACGCGTCGGACTGGGAGAAGTTTGAGAAGTGGGCCGAAACCGTGCCCTACACCCTGCGCAACCCGCTCTACCACTGGACGCACCTAGAGTTGCGCCGCTACTTTGGCATCACGGAGCTGCTGAATAAGGACAGCGCCCGCCGCATCTACGACGAGTGCAACGCCAAGCTGCAAACTCCCGAATTTTCGGTGCAGGGCCTGCTGCGCATGATGCACGTGGAAACCCTCTGCACCACCGACGACCCCGCCGACTCGCTGGAGCATCATCAGGCGCTGGCCGCTTCGGGCTTCGCGGTGCGCGTGCTGCCCACCTTCCGCGCCGACAAGGCCATGGCGCCGGAATCGGCCAGCGGCTACAACCAGTATCTCGACAAGCTGGGCACCGCGGCTGAGGTTGATATCCGCACGTTTGCCGACCTGGAAAAGGCCTTGCGCCTGCGTCACGACTTCTTCGCCAGCGTGGGCTGCCGCCTGTCGGACCACGGCCTGGAGCAGATTTATGCCGCCGACTACACCCAGTCGGAAATCGATGCCATCTTCTCGAAAGTGCGCGGCGGTGCCGAGCTGGCTGCCGATGAAGTGCTCAAATTCAAATCGGCCATGCTGGTGCTGCTGGCCGTGATGGACTGGGAGAAAGGCTGGACGCAGCAGTACCACATCGGCGCGCTGCGCAACAACAACTCGCGCATGCTCCGCGAGCTGGGCCCCGACACGGGCTGGGACAGCATCGGCGACTTCCCGCAGGGCCGCGCCCTCTCCACCTTCCTCGACTGCCTCGACGGGCAGGACAAGCTGGCGAAAACCATCATCTACAACCTCAACCCGGCCGACAACGAGCTCATTGCCACAATGATTGGCAACTTCAACGACGGCTCGGTGGCGGGCAAAATTCAGTTCGGCTCCGGCTGGTGGTTCCTCGACCAGAAGGAC
Source organism: Hymenobacter sp. 5317J-9 (assembly GCF_022921075.1). NCBI lineage: Bacteria > Pseudomonadati > Bacteroidota > Cytophagia > Cytophagales > Hymenobacteraceae > Hymenobacter > Hymenobacter sp. 5317J-9. The sequence goes on along the minus strand of NZ_CP095050.1, from coordinate 4,795,811 downwards.
GGCATGGAGAAGCAAATCAACGCCTTGAGCAACATGGGGTTGCTGAGTCGTTTCGTGGGCATGCTCACCGACTCGCGCAGCTTCCTCTCGTACCCGCGCCACGAGTACTTCCGCCGCGTGCTCTGCAACCTGCTGGGCAACGACGTGGAAAACGGCGAGTTGCCGGCCGATATGGACCTGCTGGGCCGCACGGTGCAAAACATCTGCTATGGTAACGCCAGTGAGTACTTTGGCTTTGGCAAAGTGGTGGAAGCCGCGGCCGTAACGGCGTAGCCAGAACGTCATGCAGAGCGCAGCGAAGCATCTCGCGTGCTACTACTAATTAATGACGACTAACAGTAATTGATTTGTTGCTGCACGCGAGATGCTTCGCTGCGCTCTGCATGACGTTCTGAATACCCAAAGTCCCCCAAGCATGAAGCAAGTTGTCACGTTCGGCGAAATCATGATGCGGCTGTCGCCGCCGCTGAACTACCGGTTCGCCCAAACGCAAAGCCTCGAAATTGTCTACGGCGGCGGTGACGCCAATGTGGGCGCTTCGCTCGCTGGCTTTGGGGTGCCGGCCGCCCACGTCACCTGCTTCCCGGCCAACGACCTGGGCCACGCCGCCGCTCAGCAGTTTCGCGCCCTGGGCGTGAACATGGACGCCACCGTGTACCAGGGCGACCGCCTCGGGCTGTATTTTCTGGAAGTGGGGGCAGGGATGCGCCCGAGCAAGGTGGTATACGACCGCGCCAACTCCGCCTTCGCCCACCTCGACCCGGCCGCCTTCAACTGGGATGAAATCCTGAAAGATGCCGGCTGGCTGCACTGGACGGGCATCACGCCCGCCATTTCGGCCAGCACGGCCGAGGCCACGCGCCAGGCCATTGCCGCCGCGCGCCGCCTGGGCATCACCGTGTCGGCCGACGTGAACTACCGCCGCAACCTGTGGCAGTACGGCCAAACGGCTCAGGCCGTGATGTCGGAATTGGTGCAGGGCTGCGACGTGGTGGTGTGTTCGGAAAACGACGCGGCAGACCTGTTCGGCATCGTGCCCGAGCCCGGCACCGATAATAAGTTCGTGTCGGTGGCCCGGCAGGTGATGGCGCGGTTTCCGCAAATCAAGCAGGTCATCACCACGCGTCGCAAAACGCACAGCGCCTCGCACAACGGCCTGAAAGGCATTTACTACGACGGCCAGCAGTTCCTCGAAACCGTCACTTACGACATCAACCCCATCGTGGACCGCATTGGCGGGGGCGATGCCTTCATGGCCGGCTTCATCTACGGCTCGCTGGCCTACACCAACCCCCAGCAGGCGCTTACCTTCGGCGTAGCGGCTTCGGCCCTGAAGCACACCGTGCACGGCGACGTGAACCTGGTGACAGTAGCCGAAGTGGAAGAAATCATGAAAGGCAACACCAGCGGCCGGTTGCTGCGCTAGGTTATCAACAACGAACAGTAGAACGTCATGCTGAGCGCAGTCGAAGCATCTCTACCTCAATACTAATTACATTACTTGCGCGGTAGAGATGCTTCGGCTGCGCTCAGCATGACGTTCCTTTTACCGCTCTGATTTAAAAACATGCCCCGACACTCTGCCGACGAAACCCTTGCCACGCTGCTCCGCTACCCGGTGGTGCCCGTATTCTACCACGCCGACGTGGCCTATGCCCAGCGCATTCTGCAGGCCTGCTACGTCGGCGGCATCCGCGTGTTTGAGTTCGTGAACCGGGGCGAGAAGGCGCTGGAGGTGTTTGAGCAGCTGCAGGCTTTCGTAGCCGAGCAGTGCCCGGAGATGATTCTGGGCATTGGCACGATTTACACGGCTGAGGAAGCCGCAAAATTTATTGTAGCGGGCGCCGAATTTGTGGTGCAGCCCTGTGCCACGGCCGAAGTGGCCGATGTGTGTCGCACCCGCAACATTCCGTGGTTGCCCGGCGCCATGACGCCCACCGAAATTTACCACGCCAGCCTGTTCGGCGCGGCCGTGGTGAAAATTTTCCCCGGCAACGTGGTGGGGCCCGACTACGTGAAGGCCCTGCGCGGCCCCATGCCCCACATCAAGCTCATGGTGACGGGCGGCGTGGAGCCTACCGAAGCCAGTCTCAGCGCCTGGTTTGGCGCCGGGGTGAATGCCGTGGGCATGGGCTCGCAACTCTTCAAAAATGCCGACGATACGGCCGCGCTATCCGCCAGCATCGGCCAGCTGATGCAGGTGGTCGACGGCCTAAAAAAATAGTTTCCGCGGGCGCGTTGAGCGCGCTTGTGGGTAGTTTCCGAGTAGTGCCCTGGTTTCAAATTCCCGAACTCGATGAATCCAACTTCCGCTCAGGCGCCGCCTGAATCTCCACTGGCCACGGCCAACGCCGTGATGGGCAAATTTCGCTGGACCATTTGCGGCCTGGTGTTTTTCGCCACCACCATCAACTACCTCGACCGGGCCGTTATCTCGCTGCTGAAGCCCTATCTCGAAACCGAGTTTCACTGGAACGCGGGCGACTACGCCAACATCGAAATTGCCTTCAAGCTGGCCTATGCCGTGGGCATGGTGGGCGCCGGCCGCATCATTGACAAGCTGGGCACGAAGCTGGGCTACGCCCTGTCTACGGCCCTGTGGAGCGTGGCCGCCATGGGCCACGCGCTGGTGAGCAGCACGTTTGGCTTCGGCATTGCGCGCGGCTTTTTGGGCATCACGGAGGCCGGCAACTTCCCGGCCGCCATCAAGACCACGGCCGAGTGGTTTCCGCAGCGGGAGCGGGCCCTGGCCACGGGCATTTTCAACTCGGGCTCTAACGTGGGCGCCATTGTGGCGCCGCTCACCGTGCCGCTCATTGCCGAAACCATTGGTTGGAAGTGGGCCTTCATCATCACGGGCGCGCTGGGGTTTGTGTGGCTGGTGCTGTGGATGTATTTCTACGAAACGCCCGCCAAGCACGCGCGCTTGTCGAAAGCAGAGTTTGACTACATCAACGCTGACATTCCCGCGGGACTGCCTGCCGAGGGCGTGACCGAAGAAAAGCCCAAGGCGTCGTGGGCCATCCTGCTGGGCTTCCGTCAAACCTGGGCCTTCGTCATTGGCAAGTTCCTCACGGACCCCATCTGGTGGTTCTACCTGTTCTGGTTGCCGGATTTTCTGGGCAAGCAATACGGTCTGAAAGGCACCGATATTGCCCTGCCGGTAGCGGCGGTGTACGTGCTGTCGAGCATTGGCAGCGTGGGCGGCGGCTACCTGCCGCTGAGCTTTATGAAGCGCGGCATGCCCGCGTTCAAGGCCCGCAAGACGGCCATGCTGGTCATTGCCTTCTGCGTGTTTCCCATCGTGTTTGCGCAGTGGCTGGGCGGGCTGAACATGTGGCTGGCGGTGCTGGTGATTGGCATTGCGGCGGCGGCCCACCAGGCGTGGAGCGCCAACATCTTCACCACCGTGTCGGACATGTTCCCGAAGCGGGCCGTGGGCTCCGTCACGGGCATTGGCGGCATGGCCGGCGGCCTGGGCGGCATTGCCCTCACGGCGCTGGTGCAGAAGCGCATGTTCGTGCATTTCGAGAGCATCGGGCAGATTGACAAGGCGTATTACATCATGTTCTTCATCTGCGGCGCGGCCTACCTGCTGGCTTGGGTGCTGATGTTTACGCTGGTGCCGCGCATGGAGCCCATCAAGCTCGACGACGAATAACAACCCCATTTCGGACATGAAAAAGCTCCCTTTGTTGCTGGCAATCCTGCTGGCCTTGCCCTTGCTTGCCCTTGCCCAGGCGCCCGGCCCCAAAGCCGCAGCTGTGGTAACGGAAATCGAAGCTCTGGAACGTCAGCGCTTTGCGGCGCAGGTGAAGAAGGATTATGCCTTTTTGGAAAAGGCCTTTGCCGACGACTTGGTGTATACCCACGGCAGCGGCGTGCAAAACACCAAGGCCGAATACATTCAGAGCATCAAAGACGGCAAAAGCCAATACGGCAAAATTGATATCGATGCGCTGAACGTGCGGCCTTACAACGACGGCCGGACGGCCGTGGTGAACGGCACCATTCGCATCACCTCGCCGCCGCAGGCCGACGGCAGCACCAGCGTGGCACGCATCAAATACGTGGTGGTGCAAATCAAGGACAAGAAAAAAGGCTGGCAGGTGGTGCTGTGGCAGGCCCAGAAACAAGCCAGCTAACCGGTCATGCAGAGCGCAGCGAAGCATCTCGCGTGCTGGAGTAATCCAATCGATTGAGTTACCACTGCGCGCGAGATGCTTCGCTGCGCTCTGCATGACGCGGCTTTTGCGCCGTATATCCGACAGTTTAAAACCCATGTCCCAAGCCCAAGCCACCGAAAACACGCTTGCCACGCCCGTTGGCACCACCCTGGAGCGCTACATCAAGCGCAAAGAAGCCGAATTTGCCTACGCCACCGGCGAACTAAGCCAGCTGCTGCGCGACATTGCGCTGGCCGGCAAAATCGTGAATCGCGAAATCAACCGCGCCGGCCTGTCGCGCATCACCGGGGCCATGGGCGAGAAAAACGTGCAGGGCGAGCACCAGCAAAAGCTCGACATGGAAGCCAATATCCGCTTCATTCGGGCCCTCACCAACGGCGGCGAGGCCTGCGCCGTGCTTTCGGAAGAAGACGAGCACATCATCGAAACCGGCAACCGGCACGGCAAGTACGTGGTGGCCATCGACCCGCTCGACGGCTCCTCGAACATCGACGTGAACGTGAGCATCGGCACCATTTTCAGCATCTACCGCCGCGTGTCGCGCATTGGCGGCCCGGCCCGCAAGGAGGATTTTCTGCAGGGCGGCCGGGCGCAGGTGGCCGCGGGCTACATCCTGTATGGTTCCAGCACCATGCTGGTGTACACCACCGGGCACGGCGTGGCGGGCTTCACCTACGAAAACTCGCTGGGCGAATTCTTCCTCTCGCACCCCGACATCAAGATTCCGCGCCAAGGGCCGGTGTTCAGCTGCAACGAGGGCAACTGGTTCGACTACCCGGAGTTTGTGCGCACCTTCCTCACCACTTGCAAGGAGCGCCGCCTCACGGCCCGCTACGTGGGCTCGCTGGTGGCCGACTACCACCGCAACCTGTTCACGGGCGGCATTTACCTCTACCCGCCCACCGTGGAGAAGCCGGCCGGCAAGCTGCGCCTGCTCTACGAGGGCTACCCGCTGGCTTTCATCATTGAGCAGGCAGGCGGCATGGCCGTGACCGGCGCCGACGTGGTGCTCGACGTGCACCCCACTTCCGACCTGCACCAGCGCGCGCCCCTGTTTGTGGGTTCCGCCGATTTGGTGCAGGAGCTGCAGGCCGTGGCCGCGCAGTAGGGCAGGAGCCGCTATTTCCGGAAATCCCAGGCGGCGGGTGCCTCCAGCAGCTCGTTTTGCCACAGCAGCTGGTCCTCCCGAATAGGGTAGGGGGCGTTGTGCCGAATGGCTTGCTGCACGGCGTCGAACAGACCGAGGTAGTTGCCGGGCGCGGCGGCGTCGGGTTGGGTCGTGAGCGCGCCATCGGGGCCGGCCACGGTCAGGCGGCCTTCTTCGCCGGGTTTTTCGCGGCCGTATTCGGGCGCCAGCGGCGACATGCCTTGCAGTAGCTGAGGTTCCTGCGGGTCGGTGCGGCCTTTCTGGTAGCTGCCTTGGGTGCCGTGTAGCACGTAGGCCGGCACCGGGTCGGCGATGAGCAGGCCGGAGGTCAGCCACACATTCAGGCCCTGCGGGTAGCGCAGGTGCAGCGAGAAGTAGTCGTCGACCTGCGTGTCGGTGCGGTAGTGGCCCGCGGTTTTGTGGAAGCTCAGCGGCTGGCCAAACAGGCTGATGGCCTGGTCGATGAGGTGCGGGCCCAGGTCATAGAGCAGGCCGCTGCCGGGCAGCGCTTCTTCTTTGAATTTCTTGGCGTTGAGGGCGGGCTTGTAGCGGTCGAAGCGGAAATGCGCTTCGATGAGCTGGCCCAGCTGCCCGCTTTCCACCACGCGGCGCACGGCGCCGAAGTCGGTGTCCCAGCGACGGTTGTGGTAGGCCAGCAGGTGGCGGCCGGCCTGCCGGGCCAGCGCCAGTAGCTCCTGCAACTGGGCCACGGAGGTGGCCACGGGCTTTTCGAGCAGCACGTGCTTGCCGGCGCGCAGGGCCTGGCTGGCCAGGTCGAAGTGGGTGTTGCTGGGCGTGTTCACCACCACCAGCTCCAGGCTGGGGTCGGCCAGCAGCTCGGCCACGCTGGGGTAGCTGCGGATGCCGGGGTAGTCGCGGTGCATGCGCTGCTCGGTGCGCTCCACCACGCCCACGAGGTCGAAGCCGGCGTGCGCCGTGAGGAAAGGAGCCTGGAAAAGCTTGCCCGACATGCCGTAGGCCAGCAAAGCGGTGCGAATGGGTGCAGTGGTCATGCGCCAAATGTAAAGCGTGGCGGCAAACAGCTGCCGGGTCCGGGCGGCCGCACTTCAGAAAGCCACGGCCTGGTTCAGGCCCATGCATCTGTTCAAAAGTGAACTATGGCAAGGGCGTGCAACCGCACCTTGCTGGTAATGTAATTGATAGTCAGCGGGTATCGTGCTTAAGTGGCAGGGGGCGGTAGATTGATTTTTTGATTCTGCCTAACTTGTACCGGGTTTTTGGGTGCAAAGCCGGGCACTATCCTTCGTGCCAGGTGTTTGCGTTCAAAAAAGCAGCCCGTGGGGCGGTGGCCGCGTCGTTGAAGGAGGCGGCCGCGAAATCAGTGGGCGAGGCGTGATGCGACCGGCATTGCGGGCCGGCCCGGGCTTGCACCACACGCCGTTATCACAGAAAACAGACTTTATGAAGCCATATATTATTCTAACGGCCTGGCTGGGCCTGGTGCTGGGCAGCTACTCAGCGGCGCAGGCCCAGACGAAAGCGGCGGCTCCGGGCACGCCCCCGCCTGCGGCCCCGCGCTACCAGGTGGGCAAGCTGGCCACCGACCCGCTCCAGTACATCGCCGACGTGCAAAGCATGATGGCCAGCACCAAGAATGCTGCGGCCATGGCCAGTGCCGCGCGCCTCAAAGAGCTGTGGGGCAGCAACCGCCTCACCTCGTCGCAGCAGGCGCGCATCGTGGCGCTGTCGCAAACCATGCTGGCCAAGCACTTCCGGCCCCGGCCGCACTTCGAGAGCCTGTTTGGGGCCATTGTGGGCGGCGCCACCAAGGCCAAGCTCAGCGACGCGCAAATGGACCAGTACCTCGACGTGCTGGGCCAGACCCTGGACAAGGAGGCACCCACCGAAACCGAGAAGTTCATCACGTCCACCAACCGCTTCCTCAACGGCGGCTACCTCTACAAAACGGGCTACAACACCCTGCGCGCCGTGGGCGGCACGGTGTCGTTTGCCTATTCGCCCATTGCCGCGCCGGTTTCCAACCTCGATTTCGGAACGGCTGCGCCGGCTCCGAAAGAAGAGCCCCTGCCCGCTGCGCCCAAACCGGCCGCCAAAAAGCCGGCCGCCAAGCCCGTGGCCAAAGCCGCGCCTAAGCCGGCCCCCAAGAAAAAAGCCAGCAGCAGCGGCTGGGACACCGCCGATTTGTGGTCGTCGCCCTCGGGCGGGGGCTGGGGCGACGCCGACGACGGCTGGGGTGCGCCCGTGAAAAAGAAGGCGCCCGCCAAAAAGCCCGTGGCCAAAGCCGCGCCAGCCGCTAAAGCCAGCCCGGCGGCAGCCAAGACGCCTTCGGCCTCGGAAGTGGCGGCCAAAGCTGCCGATTTTGAGACGCCCACTACCGGCTTCACGCCCTCGGCCGCGCCATATGAGGAGTACCTGGCTCCGCCGGCGCGCGGGGCGGTCATGGTGATTAAGGATGCCGACCTGTTCATTGCTTCGGCCGGTGATTCGGTGTTTATCAAGAAGGTGAGCGGCACGGCCGTGCCCAATTCCAACCGCTTCATTGCCACCGGTGGGCAGTTTGTATGGTCCATCAAGACCAACCTGGTGACGGCCGACCTGGCGGGGTTCGACTTCGACATGACCAAGCCGGAGTTCACGGCCCAGCCCGTGACCCTGACCTACCCGGCCCTGCTGGAAGCCCCCGTGAAAGGCGCCCTCAGCTACAAAGCCGTGCGCCGCAAGCCCGGCGTGACCGACAACGGCTACCCGCGCTTCATCTCCCTCACCAACGACGCCCGCATCAAAAGCCTGGGCGACAACATCACCTACCGCGGTGGCCTGTCGATGGCGGGCGGCCGGGTCCTCAGCGCGGCCCTCGACGGCTCGCTGTCCAACCTCACGGTGAGCCTCGACGGCAAGCCCAAGTTTAAAGCCGCGTCGCGGGCCTATGTGCTGGGCGACTCGCTGATTACGGCCAGCCGCGCCGCCATCACCATCTACCAGGGCGCCAAAGACTCGGTGACGCACCCCGGCGCCCAGCTCAAGTACAACAAGGGCAAGCAGCAGCTGAAGCTCTCGCGCGAGGAAGGCCTGTATAAAAACACGCCCTACAGCGACTCCTACCACCAGATGGAAATCCGGACGCAGGCCCTGACCTGGAACCTGCGCCAGCCCACGGTCGACTTTGAGGTGCTGTCGTCGAAAAACCAGCAGTCGGCCGATTTTGAGAGCAAGGAATTCTTTACCAACAACCGCTACCAGCAGCTCAAAAGCATCAACCGGCTGCACCCGCTGCAGATGCTGGTGGGCTACAGCCAGGCCCACGGCAACGCCAAAACCATCAACGTGAGCGACCTGGCTCGCGACCTCCAAACCTCGGAAGGCAACATGCGGAGCGCCGCGTCGGGCCTCACCCGCGACGGCTACGTGAGCTGGAACCCCCAAACCGGCGAGGTGACCATTCTGCCCAAGGGCTTCCACTACGTGGCTTCGGCCCGCGACAAGAAGGACTACGACCACATCGCCATCAAGTCCTTGTCGGGCTCGGGCCGCAACGCCACGCTCAACCTGAACACCAACGAGCTGCTGGTGCGCGGCGTGGACCGGTTCAACTTTTCCGACGACTCGGCCACGGTGTTTGTGAAGCCGGACAGCTCCATCATCCGCATCAAGAAAAACCGCAACATCGATTTCAGCGGCACGGTGGTGGCCTCGGCCATGCGCTTCAAGGGGCGCGAGTTTAAGTTCGACTACGACGGTTTCTACGTCGACATGGCCAAGATTGACTCCATCGTCATTCGCAGCGAAGCCAAGGATGCCAAGGGCAAGCCCACCGGCAAGCGGGCCGACTTTGCCCTCACCAACAAAGGCAAAGTCTCGACGGGCCGCCTGTATCTGAACGACCCCAAGAACAAGTCGGGCCGCAAGAAAAAACCGCAGTACCCGTCCTTCGACTCCAAGAGCGGGGCCAACGTGTACTTCGGCAAGCAGGACGTGCTGGGCGGGGCCTACGACTCAACGTTGGTGTTCGACATTCCGCCGTTTAAGCTCGATTCGCTCAACGGCATCGGCAAGGCGGCGTCGGGCTTCGATGGCACGTTCCGCAGCGGCGGCATCATTCCCGACATCAAAACCAAGCTCACGGTGCAGCCCGACGGCTCGTTGGGCTTCGTGTACGACGTGCCCAAAGACGGCTTCCCGCTGTATAAGGGCCGGGGCCGGGTATTCAATAAGGTGAAGATGGATGGCAAGGGCCTGCAGGCCGACGGCCAGGTGAACTACCAGTCCGGCACGTTTACCTCGAACAGCTTCGTGTTCTACCGCGACTCGGTGGTGGCCGTGGGCAAGACGGGCGCCATCGCGGCGAAGAAGGCCGACGGGGCCGACATTCCGAAGATGAACCTGCCTGCCGGCTACCTCATGAACTGGAAGGTGCGGCAGGACTCGATGTACCTGACCACGCCGGCCAGCGGCGAAGCCATTCGCCTCTACTCGGCCCTCGACCCCAAAACCAAGACCACCACGGCCTACAACTTCAAAGGCACTGCGCTGCTGACGCCCAAGAATGCCGGCGGCGACGGCCGCCTCGATGGGCCGCAGTCGTTCATTAAGTCGCCGGAATTCACCTTCAAGTCGGACAGCTACTCGGGCCGCAAGGCCTCGCTGAGCGTGAAATCGGCCGAGGCCAACAAGCCGGCCCTTACGGCCAACGACGTGGCGTTCGACTACAACCTGCAGAAAGGCTACGCCGACTTCAAGCGCGAAGAAGGCAGCAAGGCCAGCATCGACCTGCCGTATTCCAAGTTCAAAACCACCCTGAGCGGCGGGCACTGGGACTTCAAGAAAAAGCAGGTGAAGCTGCGCGTGGCGGCCAATGCCGATTCCACGAAGTCGTACTTCTACTCCACCAACCCCGACCAGCAGGGCCTGAAGTTTAAGGCCTCCACGGCCACCTACGACCTGGCCAAGTACCAGATGAAGGTGGGCGGCGTGCCCTACATCGCCGCCGCCGACGCCTGGGTGTACCCCGACTCGGGCAAGGTAAACATTGGCGCCAACGGCAAGATTGGACGCTTCAAGAACGCCACGGTGGTGCTCGATTCGCTGGCCAAGTTCCACCGCCTGAGCAAGGGCAGCATCGAGGTGCTGTCGAAGGTGGCCTTCACGGGCACCGCCGAATACACGTTTAAGACGGCGCGCGACTCGGTAGCCCTGCGCTTTTCCAACTTTGAGCCTGACCCCGGCGCGGTGCTGGCCGGCGCTGGCAAGGGTAAAAAGGGCCTGCTGAGCCGTAAAAAAGAATCGGACCTGACCGATGAGGAAGCGGGCCCCGCCACCCTGGCCACGGCCGTGGTGAACGCCAACAGCAAGTTTCAGCTCACGCCGCGCATCGGCTACCGGGGCAACGTGCAGCTGAACTCGCAGCGCCGCGGCTTTGCCTTCGACGGCCAGGTGCAGCTGCAGTTTGGCAAAGACCGGAAATCGGCCGAGTGGATTGCGGTGAAGGACTCCATCGACCCCAAGAATTTTAGCCTCAACCTGAAAGACATCAAGGCCGAAGACGGCACGCCGCTCGTGACGGGTCTGTTCGTGTCGGACCAGAGCAACAAAGTGTATCCGCTCTACGCCGCCACGGTGCCCAACCCCACCGACGTGCCCCTGTTCAAGGTGGACGGGGAGCTGCGCTACGACGACAAAAAGGGCATTTACAGCATTTCGCGCCGCGACCTCGACGACGTGAATGCCTACGAAGGCGCCGCCCTCACCTATACCGACGAGACGAACTCGCTCAGCTTCCGCGGGCCGATGACGTTCATCACTTCCACCAAAGACTACAAGATGGTGGCCAGCGGCGTGGGCACGGCCAACCCCGACAGCGCCCGCTACTCCGTGGACGCCCTGCTGGGCATCGACATCAACATGCCGCCCAAAGCCGTGGAGGTGATGGGTGCTGAGCTGGTGAAGGTCACCAAGGGCTCGGCCGAGGCCCAGGACGGCTCTACCAACGAGTTGTACAAGCTGGGCCAGTTCATTGGCGACAAGGGCGTGGAAGGCTACGCCGGCCACCGCGGCGCCGCCGACCCGCTCATGAAGCTCTCGCCCAAGCTGGCCCACACCATTCTGCTGAGCAAGGTGAACCTGCGCTGGAACGAGAAGAAGCGCGCCTGGTACTCGGTGGGCGAGATTGGCCTGGCCGGCGTGGGCAAAACGCCCCTGAATGCGCTGGTGAACGGCTACGTGGAAATTCACCGCGAAAACGCCACCGACGTGGTGGAAGTCTACCTCGAGCCCGAGCCGCAAACCTGGTACTACCTCAAGTACGCCAACAACCTGCTCAAGGCGAAGTCGTCGAGCGAGAGCTTCGACGCCGAAATTGGCGGCAAGCAGAAGGGCGATTACGAGACGGCCACCAGCTACGGCACGTTCTTGGGCGATTTCTCCGACGTAGACGCTTTCCGCTCGCACTTCCAGAAAGACTTCCTGGGCAAGTCCGGCAAGCTGGCCGCGCGCCCGGCCGCCCCGGTTTCCACCGGCAACTTTGACGTGTTCGAGGACAAGAAAAAGAAGAAAAAGAGCAAGGATGAGGACGCCTTCGGCGCGGACCCCAACGCCAACCCGGGCTCGCAGCCGGCGGAAGAAGCTCCCACCAAGAAAAAGAAGAAGGCCAAGGACAACGACCCCTTCGGCGACGGCACCATCGACGAGCCGGCCCCCGCGCCGGTGAAGGAAAAAACCAAGACCAAAGAGAAGGCTGCCGAACCCGCCGCCGATGCCCCGGCCACCGAGGAGCCGAAAAAGGAGAAAACCAAAACCAAGGAAAAAGCCGCCGAACCCGCCGCCGACGCTCCGGCCACCGAGCCAGACCCCGCCCAGGCCAAGAAAGAAGCCGAGCGCCAGGCCAAGGAAGCCGAAAAGCTGAAAAAGGAGGAGGAGAAAAAGAAGAAGGAGGAAGAAAAGCGCAAGAAGAAAGCCGAAAACGACCCCTTCGGCGACAGCTAGGAGGCTACAGTCGCTAAAACAAGACGTCATGCTGAGCTTGTCGAAGCATCTCTACCGGGGAAGTAACCATTTACTCTCGCGGCAGAGATGCTTCGACAAGCTCAGCATGACGTTCTTTATGGCCCCAATCCTCGCTCACGCATGACCATCCTCTACATTGCCCTTGCCCTCGTCGTGGCCTATTTGCTGGGCTCCATTCCCACGGCCCTGTGGGTGGGTCGCCGCTTTTTCAACCTAGCCGACATTCGGGAGCACGGCTCCGGCAACGCCGGCGCCACCAATACCTTCCGGGTGCTGGGCCCCAAGGCGGGCTCGGCGGTGCTGCTGGTGGATGCGCTCAAGGGCTTTGTGGCGGCGTATTTCCTGCCGAAGCTGCTGGTGACCTACGGCGCCATTGCGCCCGAGCACGAGCTATATTTCAAGCTGGCCTGCGGGGTGCTGGCGGTGGTGGGGCACATCTACCCGGTGTTTGCGCAGTTTCGGGGTGGCAAGGGCGTGGCCACCATTCTGGGCATGATGCTGGGCGTGGCGCCGGCCACGGTGGGCGTGTGCATGGGCATTTTTGTGGTAATGCTGCTGCTGTTCCGCTACGTGTCGCTGGCCTCCATGACAGCGGGCGTGAGCTTTGCGCTGCTGCAGCTGCTGCCCCCGTTTCGGCCGCAGCAGCCGTTTATGGTCTACGTCGGCTTCGTGCTGGCGGCCCTGCTCATCTACACCCACCGGGCCAACATCGGCCGCCTGCGCGCCGGCACCGAAAGCCGCGTGCCGCTGTTTGGGCGCAAATAAAAACCGGTGCGGTGGGCGCAGCCCGTCGCCACCAATGCCTATGGTGTGGAAGCCGTGCCCTGCCGCTGGCGCGGGCCTGGTACCGTTCAACTGCCCGAGCCCCAGGCGCGCCGCCGGTCGGCCATGGATAGCGAGCCTGCGACAATTTTGCCGTCGACAATGTAAAATGTCGCAGCAGAAAATGTCGCAATTTGCGGCATGAGCACGACCCGCAAATTTTTTGGCCTCACCCAGGAGCAGTTGGCGGCTTGGCTGGGCGTGGCCCGTTCCAGCATTGCCGAGGGCGAAACCGGCCGGCGCCTGCCCCCGCTGCTCGGCGACTACTGGCCGCGCGAGATGCGCCTGAACCTGGCCGCCGCAAACCTGGGCTTCGACCCGGCGACGAATGCCCCCGTGCCGGCCCTGCCGCCGCTGCCCCCCTTGCCGCCCAACGCCAAGCCCATACAGGACCAGTTGCGCAAATGCCAGCACCGCATCCGTGGGCTGCGGTACCAGCTGGAAATTCTGCGCGACAAGGCCCGGTGCTACGAGGCGCGCCGGGCCGCCTTGCCCACCCTCCGGGCCTGGACCGGGCCCGACCCGCTCCCTGCCCAGGCCGATGCCTGGCTAAGCCGCTTCGAGCAGGAAGCCGAAGTGGAGTTGCTCTATGCCTGCGGGGCCGGTCCCCAGGGCCTGCTCGAAGCCCGCCTGGCTGGCCTTGAGCGCGAGGCCGAGCGGCTGGAAGAACTGCTGGCCTCCCAGCCGCCGGCTCGCTGAAGGCTGGCCGGTCCGAAATGGCCTTTCAAGTGGCTCAATCGTATAGGCAAGCTCCACTTATCGTGCGTTGCCTGATGATACGTCCCGCCGTTATTGCCTTTTGTGGCCTGCTGCTCATGCGCCCGGCCCACGCCCAAACGCCGCCCGCTGCTGCGCGCCAAGCCGAAGCGCCCGTTGGCTACCATTGGCAGGCGCTGCCCGAGGTGAAAGCCGCCGTGCTGCTGCCCTACGTGTGGAACTACAAAGCCGAAGCCAGCCGCGACGCCCAGGCCTATTTCCTGACCCGCGAAAGAATACTACCGGGCAAGCAGTTCCAAACGGGCCTTTCGCTGAACGTGGTGCGGCGGATGAGTACCAAAACCAGGCAACCGGCCGACGCCTACGCCCAGGCCTTTTCGGCCAAAAGCGGGCGCGGCGCCGGGCAGCAGGTGCTTAGCCAGGACCGCAAAGCCCAGGGGCCGTTGCGCCTCTACGGGGTGCGCTACCGCCTGGCCAGCGGCCCGGCCGGTCCCAAAATCATTCAGCAATGGGCCATTGCCAATACCGTGACGGACACGTTCTACCTGCTGCTGTTCGAAAGCCCCGAAAAAGACTGGCCCCAGGCCTGGAAGCTGGGCGAAACCATGATAACCCAGCTGCGGCTGGATGCGAACATTTAGGGGCATTGATGAGCCATCCAGAACGTCATGCAGAGCGGAGCGAAGCATCTCGCGTGCCGCCGCTAATTATTGGGTACTGTTGTACGCGAGATGCTTCGCTCCGCTCTGCATGACGTTCTTATGCTCCGTTTACTCCTTCTTTGTACACTGCTGCTTTCGGCCTTGGCCGGGCCCGCCCGCGCCCAGCAATACAACGTGCCCCTGGGCACCATGCCCGCTGGCTGGACCTGGCAGGTGCTGCCCGAAATCAAGGCCGCCATGCCGCTGCCAACGGGCTGGTACTTTAAAGTGACGGGCGAGAAGGGCGCGCCCACGTATTACCTGACGCCGGAAGAAACCGACGAAAACGACGAATTTCAGGAAGGGCTCTCGGTGCAGGTGGTGCGCAAGGCCAAGGGCAAAACCGGCCGCCCCGCCGCCGATTATGCCGAGCTGCTGATGATGCGTGCCGGCTTCGGCTCCGGGCAGACGCAATTGGAGAAAACGGCCACGGTGGAGGGGCCATTCTACAAGCGCACGGTGCGCTACCGCGAAGCGCCGCCCGAGGCCGCTACCCGCATTGTGTATCAAATGGCCCTGGCCAACGCCAAAACCGACACGCTCTACCTGCTCACCTTCGAGGCGCCGGAAGCCGCCTGGCCCGCCGCCTGGCGCGTAGGCGAGAAGATGATACAAGCGTGGGTGCTGGATGCGCGGCAGTAACTTTCCCCAATGAAACCCCAACTGCTGCTTGCGCTGCTGTCCATCTGCCTGCTGGCGGCCCGGCCGGCCCGCGCCCAACAGCCTGCCCGCGCCGCCTTCGGCTCCGACGAAGCGGCGGCCCGGCACAAGGCCGCCTTCGCGGCGGCAGTGCACAAGGCTGGTCTCCAACGGCCCGCCGATGGATACTACAAAGCACGCATCGACGTAACCAAAGAGGCGGAATTTCGGCGCGTCGGCATCAATTTGCGCGAATTGGAACGCCGTATCCGCATCGATGGCCCGGCGCCCTACGAGGAATCTTCTTTATTTGCCGACCAAGTGGTGCACGGCACCGTGCTGAGTCTGGTCACCGATTCGAGTCGCAGCGTGTGCTACCACTCTTACTACAAAATACGGGTAGCCGAAACCTGGCAGGGCCGGCCCGCCGAAACCGTCGCCGTGCGGCTGATAACCGGGCCGATAGGCAACACCCTCGGCATCACCTTCAGCGGAGCGCCGCGGCTGGCCGTCGGGCAGGAGCTCATTCTGCACTTGCGCTACGTTGATTTCACCGTCGACGAGGAAACCCAAAAGCTGGGCTCTCCCTTTGGCACCAACAACGCCACTCCCGGCGACTTTCTGGTGATGCTGGCCTCACCCGTGCGGGGCGATGGGGTGCTGAGTGGCTACGACCAGCGCACCATCACCCCGCTGGCCGACCTGCGCCGCAACCTCAAGGCCATTGCCGCCATTCTCGATAAAGAGCATTTCTACCAAAAGGCGTTTTAGTGGGGCGCTCGGCGTCCGTTACTTTTACCGCCGCATTCCCAACCCCTCTAAACTTCCGCTCCGCATGGCCAATTACCTCGCCGATAACCAAACCCGCTTCCTCGATGAGCTCATGGACTGGCTCCGCATCCCATCGGTTTCTGCCGACCCCAAGTTCCACGCCGACGTGCTGCGGGCCGCTGACTACTTGAAAACCCGCCTCGAAGAAGCCGGCGTGCAGAACGTCGAAATCTGCCCCACGGCCGGCAATCCCATCGTCTACGGCGAGTACATGGTGAGCCCCGAGGCCAAAACCGTCCTCGTGTACGGCCACTACGACGTGCAGCCCGCCGACCCCTACGAACTGTGGACCTCGCCACCCTTCGAGCCGGTGATTAAGGACGAGAAAATCTACGCCCGCGGCGCCTGTGACGACAAAGGCCAGGTGTACATGCACGTCAAGGCCTTCGAAATGATGATGCGCGACGGCCAGGGCGGCGTGCCCTGCAACATCAAATTCATGTTCGAAGGCGAGGAGGAAATCGGCTCCAACAACCTCGAAATTTTCGTGAAAGCGAACAAGGAGAAGCTGAAGGCCGACGTCATCCTCATCTCCGACACCGGCATTCTGGCCAACGACGTGCCCAGCATCGAGGTGGGCCTGCGTGGCCTGAGCTACCACGAAGTGACCGTGACCGGCCCCAACCGCGACCTGCACTCCGGCCTCTACGGCGGCGCCGTGCAGAACCCCATTAACGCCCTGTGCGAGATGATTGCCAGCCTGCACGATGAAAACGGCCATATCACCATCCCTGGCTTCTACGACAACGTGGACGAGCTGAGCGCCGACGAGCGCGCCGAAATGGCCAAAGCCCCGTTCTCGGAAGAGGAGTTCAAGCAAAGCATCGGCCTGCCCGACAGCTACGGCGAAAAAGGCTACAGCAGCATGGAGCGCACCAGCATTCGCCCCACGCTCGACGTGAACGGCATCTGGGGCGGCTACACCGGCGAGGGCGCCAAAACCGTCATCGCCTCGCAGGCCCACGCCAAAATTTCCATGCGCCTGGTGCCCCACCAGACTTCGGCCGAAATCACCGAGAAATTCCAGAAGCACTTTTCCAGCATCGCGCCCCAGGGCGTGACGGTGGAGGTGCGCCCCCACCACGGCGGCGAGCCCGTGGTAACGCCCACCAATTCAGTAGCCTACCGCGCCGCCGCCGATGCCATGGAAACCACCTTCGGCAAGCGCCCGGTGCCCACGCGCGGCGGCGGCTCCATCCCCATCGTGGCCATGTTCAAGTCGGAGCTGGGCCTCGACACCGTCCTGCTCGGCTTCGGCCTCGACTCCGACGCCATCCACTCGCCCAACGAGCACTTCGGCGTGTTCAACTTCCTCAAGGGCATCGAAACCATCCCGCACTTCTACCGCAACTACGCGGCGGCGCAATAACACCTCACCCCAACGAAAAAGCCCGGCATCTGCGCAGATGCCGGGCTTTTTCGTGGAATTAACGCTTGTCATTACCCGCCGAACGAGTAGGTCAGGTACAGTTGGAAAACGCTGTTGCGGAGACGGTTTTGGACCGTGGTATTGCCCACCGTCACTTCTTTGGGCAGGTTGGTCAGCCCGCCATTGTAGCGCAGGCCAATGCCGGGGCCGGTTTTGCGCTGGTAGCCCAGGCCCACGAGGTAGCCGAAGTCGACGCTGTTGAGCTGGTCCTTCACGTCGGTGCTCACGTTGCCGAATTCGTATTTGGCCGCGAGCAGAACACCCACCTGCGGCCCCGCCTCGAAAAACAGCCCATCGGCGTTGACGTGGAAGGACAGGGGCACATCCAGGTACGACACGCGCGACCGCACGTCGGTCACGTCCTTGGGCTTGCTGCCCTTCTGCGAATAGATGATTTCGGGCTGAAACGCGAAAAGGCTACTGAGGCCGATATTGGCAAACGCGCCGGCGTGAAAGCCAAACAAGCCTTCCTGGCTGCCCGCGTCCTTGCCCACAAACGAGGCGTAGGAAGGCCCGGCCTTCAGGCCCAGCGACACGTTGCTTTGGGCCTGCGCCGCGCCCGCCAGGCCGGCCACCAGGGCCAGGGTAGAAACGATTTTCTTCATGATTTCTGCTGATATGGTAGGAGCCGCAAAGCTACGCCCGGCCTCGCACTGCGGCCCGCTTAACGCCAAAAGCCCGGTTTCTGGTATAGAAACCGGGCTTTTGCGAAAATCAGCCAACGCCGCAAAGCCTTAGCTACCGAATGAGTAGGCCAGCACCAGCCACACCGAGCTGGTCTTGAACTTGCCCGTGCCCAGCACCGTGGAGGCGTCATTCTTGAACACGTTGGACGCGCCGCCCTCGTAGCGCACGCCCAGCGAAGGGCCCTGCCCGAAGCGGTAGCCCACGCCCGCCACGTAGTTCAGCACCACGCCGTTCAGCTCACTCTTCACGTTGGCCGCGTCTTCGTTCACAGCCTTGATGGGAAAGCTCACTTCCGGGCCGGCCTCCAGAAACAGGCCGCCCACGTGGTAGCGGCCCAGCAGCGGCACGTCAATGGTGTTGATGTCGCGGTTCAGGCTTTCATCATTCGAGGTGTCGAAGTAGCGCATGGTATACAGCACCTCTGGGTGAAACGCCCAGTGGTCCGAAAGGCCGACATTAGCCGTGAGGCCCGCCTGATAGGCGGAATGGGCCGCCGAAGTGTACTGGTTGTTGTTCAGCAGCCGGTCGCGGCCATACGCCACGGTGAGGCCGATGGATGTGGCCTGCTGGGCCCGAGCGGCCCCCAGGGCACCCATCAGTAAGGCAAAGGTGATGATACATTTCTTCATGACGGAAGGGGAAAGATGAAGGTTTGATGAAGCTGATTATGTGTGAGTTATGCGAATGTGTGCCGTATACTCGCCACCTGCTACCGGGGTTGTGGGCGCCGTGGCCAGGGCTGGCCGTCGGGCACAAAAAAGCCCGGCACTGCAAGCAGCACCGGGCCAAAACGGAGAATCGAAGCGGCGCCTAGTTGCCGCCCAGCACGTAGCCCACCTGCACCTGAAACGCCGAGTTGCGCACTTCCGGGTTCGTGAACTTGACGTTGGGGTCGCGGTAGGGCTTGAGGACTTCGGCCTTGCCTTCGCCGCTCTTGTAGGCCCGGCTAAAATCGCCGGTGTAGCGCGCGCTCAGGCTCAGCGCGTTGCTGAAGCGGTAGCCCACGCCCAACGCGTAGCCAAACGTCGTCGTGTTCAGGTCGGCGGTGGTGTTGTCGACCGTGAAGCACGGCAGCTCGGTGCGGGGCGAGTTGATGTCGTTGCGGGTGGGGCCGGCCAGTACCACGGTGGCTTTGTCGCCGCTCACCTCGCCGCGCTGCGAGAGCAGGAAGCTCACCTGCGGGCCAGCTTCCACGAAAAACCCGGCGCCGTCGGTCGGCCCAATGTTGTAGCGCAGCAGCACCGGCACGTCGAGGTAGTTCAGCGTTTGGGTGTAGGTGCCCGAGCCCTTGCGGCCAAAGGCGTTGCCATTGGTCAGAAACACCGTCACGTCGCTGTTGTCCTGATTATAGCTCAGCTTGGTGCCCTTCTGCGAAAACAGCACTTCTGGTTGTATAGAAAGCTGGTCGGTGAGCCCAAGGTTGAGGGTGATGCCGGCGTTGACGCCGATTTTGGCCGTCGTCGCCGTGTTGTCTTTGCCCGCGTAGGTGGCCGAGCTGACGCCTGCTTTGAGGCCGAACCGGGGGGCGCTCTGGGCCTGCGCGGCCGTGCCAGCCGCCAGCAGCAAAAGAAGGGATAGAATGTGTGGTTTCATGGAAAGGAATAAGAGAAAAAGATGAAGCCTCGAAGCTACGCCACTGCGGGCCTACGGGCCACAAAAAACCCCGGCCTTGCACGCAAGGCCGGGGTTTTCATGAATGGAGCTTCGGGAAGCTTATTTGCCGCCGAACATGAAGCCCACGTACAGCTGGAACGCGTTGTTGCGAATCTTGGCTGCGGTGGTGCCGGACTCTTCCTTGTCGATGCTGGTGATGCCGCCGTTGTAGCGCAGGCCAATCATCGGACCGGTTTCGAGCTTGTAGCCCAGGCCCACGGCGTAGCCGAAGTCCACGGTGTTGAGCTGGTCTTTCACATCCACGTCGTTGGTGCCATCGGTGGCTTTGGCCGAGGCCAGGAAGCCCACCTGCGGGCCAGCTTCGAAGAACAGGCCGTCGGCGTTGTACTGCAGCATCACCGGCACGTCGATGTAGTTGAGGTTGATTTTGTTTTTCGAGTTGTTCGAATCAGCAGCGCCTTTCATCGAAAACAGCACTTCGGGCTGCAGCGACAGCGCGTCGCCGAAGGCCAGGTTGGCCAGCACGCCAGCGTTGAGGCCTACCTTGTTAGAGAAGCCCGAAGCATCGGGGCCGCCGAGGGTGGTGAGCGAAGCGCCGGCCTTCACGCCGAACGTAGCCTGGGCCGAAGCCGTGGCCGAAATACCAGCCACCAGGGCCAGGGAAAGGATAACTTTTTTCATTGTTGCGGAGAAAAAAAGTGAGAATGAAATTAAAAATGCGGCGCAAAGCTACGGGGAAACTTCATCCAAATAACAACTTGTATTTATTCAGCCATTAATTTCCTTTTGCAAAAGAAAAGGCCCGGCGTCCACATGGACACCGGGCCTTCTCAAAAAGCAAGCAAAATTACTTGCCGCCAAACATGTAGCCCAACTGTACCGAGAACACGCGGTTGCGCTGCTGGTCGTTCACGTCGTTGTCTTTGCCCACGCTGTTGATGTCGCCGTTGAAGCGGCCTTCAATGCTGAGGCCCGACTCGAGCTGGTAGCCCACGGCGGCCACGTAGCCCAGCGCGATGTTTTGGTAGGCGTCGTTGTCGAGTTTGATTTCGTTGCCGTCGCCGTCCGACAGCTTTACCTTGGCCAGGTAGCCAATCTGCGGGCCGGCCTGCAGGAAAGGGCCTTTGCCATCGGCCAGGGTGTAGCGGAACATGATGGGCAGCTCAATGTAGTTCAGCTTGAAATTGTAGTTGCTGTTCTTGATTTCGGTGCCCTTCTGCGAGTAGAGCAGCTCGGTTTGGAGCGACAGGGACTCGGAGAAGCCGAAGTTGGCGGCCACGCCGCCCACGGCGCCGAACTTGTACTTGGCGTCTTCCACGCCATCGCCGGAGAAAGTGGTGTAGTTCACGCCGGCTTTGAGGCCGAAGCGGGTAGATTGGGCATTGGCTGCGGCGGCGGTACCGGCCAGCAGTGCGAGAGAAAGCGCGAGCTTTTTCATAAGGGCAAAGGGATAGGAATAAGTAAAAAGTGGTGGGGGGTGAGGCGCACGGAAGCCGTGAACCGAGCCGTATACCACGGTTATCGGCCAGAGGTTGCCAAAATTCTGTACGTTTCATGCCTTTTCGGTCGTGGAGCGCTGCGGGGTGCTATTTTTGGGCTTAAAGTGCCCGCTATGTTTCCTCTATTCCGTTTCTCGTGCCGATGGAAGCCGGTGGCTTTTCTTTGCCTGAGTGGCTTTGGCGCCCGCGCGCAGGAGGCGCCCGCTACTGCGCCTGAGGCCCCGCGCATGCCGCTGGTGGTGGGAGCGTATGCGCAGGGCAGCATCATCATGGCGCACACCTACGCCATCCGTCACTTGGTGGCCTCGCACCCCACGGGGTTCGAAATCAACCTGCAGCGCCAAACCACCGGCGCCGCGCCCTGGCACGGCTGGTACAAGTTTCCGAAAATTGGCTTGGCCCTCACGTACTACGACTTTCACAACCCGGTGCTGGGCTACGCCTTTGCGGCCAGCCCCTACATCAGCAAGTCGTTTTCGCGGGGCGAGAAGCACGATTTTAGCTTCCGGCTGGGCACCGGGCTGGCCTACCTCACCAACCCCTACAACCAGGAAACCAACCACAAAAACACCATTGCCAGCTCGGCCCTCAACGCCACGCTGCAGCTGCGGTTTGAGTACGACTACGCCCTTACCCCGCACCTGGGCCTGCTGGCCGGCATCGGCCTGAACCACTTTTCCAACGGCGCCACCACCAAGCCCAACTTTGGCGTGAACCTGCCTTCGCTGGTGCTGGGCCTCAACTACCACGAGCAGCGCCACCCCGTGCAGGTGAACCCTTACGCGCCGGCCCCGGAAGACGTGGGCCACATGTTCTACAACGTGAGCACCAGCCTGGGCTTCAAGCAACGCACCGAGGGCGACAAGCAGAAGTACCTCGTGAACTCGGTGACGCTGGCCGTGGGCCGCCGCATGAACCGCAAATCCAACCTGCTGCTGGGCGTGGAGGGCTTCAACGACCGCAGCCTGAAAGCCACCCTGAACGACACCACCCGTGCCGGCCTCAAGCAGCCCGACGTGAAAAAGGCGGGCGTATTTATCGGCCACGAGTTGCTGTTTGGTCGCCTGGCTTTCGATTCGCACCTGGGCTTCTACGTGTACGCGCCCTACAAATCGAGCACGCCCTACTACGAGCGCCTGGGCCTGAAGTACCACTTCACCGACTTGCTGTTCGGCGCCATCGACCTGAAAATTCACCGCGGCGCCGCCGACGTGATAGAGTTCAAAGTAGGGGCGAAGCTGTAGCGCCGCAATCGCCTGGTCTGTCCTAAAAGATGCTTCAGCTGCTGAAGCCGACGGTTCAGGCATTTTTCCGGGGTTGTGCCGGGCCTAGCCTGCCATCTTTCGGCTGCGGTGAATCATTGACCGCGTCGAATGCCATGGAAACCTTCTTTCAGGTCAACCGCTACCTGCACATCACCGCCGGATTTATTGGCTTTTTCGTGGCGCCCGTGGCGCTGGCCGTGCGCAAGGGCGGCGCGGCCCACCGCCGTTGGGGCCGGGTGTTTTTCTGGGCCATGGCCGTGGCCGGCCTCACGGCGCTGGTGGGCGCACAGCACATCCACAGCTTGTTTTTGCTGCTCACGGCCGTGTTCAGCCTCTACATGGCCTGCTTTGGCTACCGCTCGCTCTACCTCAAGCACTTGGCCTGGGACGCCGAAGTGGCGCCCTTCGACTGGGCCGTGGCCGGCGTCGGGCTGGCCGTATTTCTGGGCACGGTGGGCTATGCCTTAGTGGCCCGCAACATTCCCGTGGGCGTGTTTGGCGCAATAGGCGCCATGACGGCGGCCCGGCAGCTGCGCGGCTACGCTAACGCCGGGCACTGGGCCAAAAACCAGTGGCTGCGCAACCATATTTCCGGCTTTCTGGCTTCCTACATCGCGGCCGTGTCGGCGTTTTCGGTCACCAGTCTGCGCTTCATTCCCTTTCCCTACAATTTCCTGTGGCCCACGCTGGTTGGCGTCCCGGTCATCATGTGGTGGCAGCGGCGCATCAGCGCGCAAAAAATGCATCTTCCAGCCGCTGCGGTCACGGCTGATACCGGGCGTTAGCCGGCCCAGCCCTCGCGGTCGAGGCTGCGGTACTGAATGGCTTCGGCCAGGTGCGGCAGCTGAATGTCGTCGGCGCCGGCCAGGTCGGCAATGGTGCGGGCCACTTTCAGAATCCGGTCGTAGGCGCGGGCGCTCAGGCCGAGGCGCTCCATGGCTGTCTTCAGCAGCGTGCGCCCCTCTTCGCTGATGGCGCACAGGTCCTTCACCATCTGCGGGGGCATCATGGCGTTGGAGTGAATGTCGGCGTATTCGCGAAAGCGGGCTTCCTGCACGGCGCGGGCCCGGTCCACGCGGGGCTGAATGTCGGCGCTGGTTTCGGCCTTGCGGGTTTCCGTCATCTGGTCGAAGGTCACGGGCGTCACCTCCACGTGCAGGTCGATGCGGTCGAGCAGCGGGCCCGAAACCTTGTTCAGGTACTTCTGCACCACGCCGGGGCCGCACACGCATTCCTTCTCGGGGTGATTGTAATATCCGCAGGGGCAGGGGTTCATGCTGGCGATGAGCATAAAATTGGCCGGAAACTCAATGCTGACCTTGGCGCGCGAAATGGTGACGCGGCGCTCCTCCAGCGGCTGGCGCATCACCTCCAGCACCGTGCGCTTGAACTCCGGCAGCTCGTCGAGAAACAGCACGCCGTTGTGGGCCAGCGAGATTTCGCCGGGCTGCGGGTTGCCGCCCCCGCCCACCAGCGCCACGTCGGAAATGGTGTGGTGCGGTGCCCGAAACGGCCGCGTGCTCAGCAGCCCGCCGCCCGCCAGCTTGCCGGCCACCGAGTGGATTTTGGTGGTTTCCAGCGCCTCCTGCATGCTCAGGGGCGGCAAGATGCTGGGCAGGCGTTTGGCCAGCATGGTTTTGCCGGCGCCGGGCGGGCCTATCATAATCACGTTGTGGCCGCCGGCTGCCGCTATTTCCAGCGCCCGCTTGATGTTTTCCTGGCCCTGCACGTCGGCGAAGTCGGCCGTGTACTTATTCACGGAATGCTGGAACAGGTCGCGCGTGTCCACCTTCTTGGGCGTGATGTCAAGCCGGCCCTCGAAGAAGTCGATGGCCTCTTGCATGCTGGCCACGGCAATGACGTCGAGGTTGTTGACAATGGCCGCTTCCTCGGCGTTTTCCTTGGGCAGAATAATGCCCTTGAAGCCTTCTTTACGGGCCTGAATGGCAATGGGCAGCACGCCCTTGATGGGCCGCAACTCGCCGTCGAGCGACATCTCGCCCATGATGATGTACTCGGGCAGCCGCTCCGTATTCAACTGCTGCGAGGCGTGCAAAATGCCCAGCGCAATGGGCAGGTCATACGCCGCGCCTTCCTTGCGGATGTCGGCCGGGGCCATGTTCACCACGGTTTTGGTGCGCGGCATGCGGTAGCCCCGAAACTTCAGCGCCGCCTCAATGCGCTGCTGGCTCTCCTTGATGGCGTTGTCGGGCAGGCCCACCACGTTGAACCCCGTGCCGGCCGAAACCACCACCTCAATGATGATGGTGTAGGCGTTCACACCCTGCACGGCCGAGCCGAAGGTTTTGGTAAGCATAAAAAGCTGGTAGAGTTAGAGCTATAGAATAAGGACAAAGGAAATCCTCCCGCAAAGCTAGAGCGGATTTCTACCTTGTTCTTCACTCTTATCTAACCCGGCCCAAAAAGCACGCTGAGCGCCGTTGCTGCCATGCTGAATGGCGCCACCCGTCAGCTTCAGCCAGCATCCGCACAGCGACCCACAACCCAAAGGCGGTACAGTCAAAGCACGAATTAGGCTAGCACCAGCTTCTCAATCAGCAGAATCAGGATGTGAATCACCTTAATGTGGATTTCTTGAATCCGGTCTGCGTACCCGAAGTGTGGCACGCGGATTTCAACGTCGCTGAGGCCGGCCAGCTGGCCGCCGTCCTTGCCGGTGAGCGAAACCACCCGCATCCCGGCTTCTTTAGCGGCTTCGGCGGCGCGCAGGATGTTGGGCGAGTTGCCGCTGGTGCTGATGGCCAGCAGCACGTCGCCGGGCCGGCCCAGAGACTGCACAAAGCGGCTGAACACGAACTCAAACCCGTAATCGTTGGCCACGCAGGTCATGTGCGAGGCTTCGGTGAGGGCGATGGCGGCCAGGGCGCGGCGGTCGTTGCGGTAGCGGCCACTGAGCTCTTCGGCAAAGTGCTGGGCATCGCAGAGGCTGCCGCCGTTGCCGCAGGTGAGGGCTTTGCCGCCGGAGCGCAGGCTAGTGGCAAACACATCGGCCGCGGCGGCAATGCGGGCCAGGTTTTCGGGCTCGGCCAGAAAGCGGTCGAGCACGGAGCGGGCCTCGCTGAGCTCGGCGTGGATGAGGTCGGTTAGGGCGGAATCGGGCACTGGGAAGGTATTCTGGTGGGCAGGCGGAAGCTTAGGCCAGCGGCGGGCGCTCGGCGGGCGGTGTGTTGGTCAGGCTGGGGTCGCTCTGCGGGAAGGTGGGCTGGGGGAGGTGGTCGGCGGTGCGGTTTTCGGTCAGGCTCGCGGTGCCGGCGGCCTGGCTTTGGGTGGGGTGCACGGTGGTGTGCTCGGTGTTCACCCGGCCGTCGATGGTGCGGGCGCTGGGCACGCCCACGGGCGGTACAGCGCGCTGCTGCTGGTCGTAGAGCTTGGCTTTCAGTTCGTTGATTTTGTTTTCGTGCTGGCTCACCGAGCGGCGCAGCAACACGCTGTCGAGGTTTTCGGTGATGAGATGCAGGGCCAGCAGGCCGGCCCCAATCAGGAACATGGTGTAGTAGAAGCTGCGCTCCTGTTCCAAGGCCGACAGGCCGTCGCCCATGCCCATCACGGAGGTGCGCACGGCGGGGGCAAGAACGAACAACACCGCCAGCAGGAGGTAAACCATCACGGCAACGGTAACAATGCGTTTGAGGGCGAGCATGGCGAAAAGCGTATAAGGTGAGAAGTGTAAGGCCCGGGCGTGGCTGGCCGGGAAGACGGCTGTGTGCGCAAAATAGCGCTTATTAAACGAGGGGCCGGTGAAATAGGCTACCGAGCCTACCGGGCAGAGTCGGCCGCGGCGGCAGAATCCACGGGCTCGGCCTGCACGCCCCGTAGCTCCTGGCCCTGGCGGCGGGCGTTGCTTACGTGGCGGGGCGTATTCGTCGTTTCATCAGCCCGCTTCTTGACGAAGCTGTACCCCAGGTTGTAACAGAGCTTGAGCACAACTATCCCGATGACGAGATAGAGGAAGAGGCGAAAAGGATTTTTGCGCAGCATGCGGGAAACCAATAAGTAAACTATAGCGCCCAGGACGCCCCCCGACAAGGGTTTGAGCCGCTGACTACACCAGGGCCGCGTTCGTCTGCATCGAGCTCAGGCGCTGGTACACGCCGCCCTCGCGCCGGATAAGCTCGTCGTGGGTGCCGCGCTCCACGATGCGGCCGTGCTGCAGCACCACAATTTCGTCGGCGTGCTGCACCGTGCTCAGGCGGTGGGCAATGACGAGCGAGGTGCGGTTTTGCATCAGCCGCTGCAGGGCCTCCTGCACCAGCTTCTCGCTTTCGGTGTCGAGGGCCGAAGTGGCTTCGTCGAGAATGAGGATGGGCGGGTTGCGCAGGATGGCGCGCGCAATGCTCAGGCGCTGCCGCTGCCCGCCCGAGAGGCGCGAGCCCCGGTCGCCAATCACCGTCTGGTAGCCCTCAGGGCTGGCCACGATGAATTCGTGGGCGTTGGCAATGCGGGCGGCCTCCATCACCTCGGCCTCGGTGGCGGCGGTGTTGAAACGGATGTTGTTGAAAATGGTGTCGTTGAACAGGATGCTTTCCTGCGTCACGATGCCCATCTGGTCGCGCACCGAATGCAGGCTGCACGCGCGCAGGTCGTGGCCGTCAACCAGAATCTGGCCCGCGCTGGGGTCGTAGAAGCGGGGCAGCAGGTCGGCCAGCGTGCTTTTGCCGCCGCCGCTGCCGCCTACCAAGGCAACGGTCTGGCCTTTTTTGATAGTCAGGTTGATGTCGTGGAGCACGGGCGTTTCGCCGTAGCTGAAGCTCAGGTGGTGGAACTCGATTTCGCGCTCGAAAGGCGGCAGCACCGCCGCGTCGGGCCGGTCGCGAATAGCTGGCTCGGTGTCGATGATGCTCAGCACCCGCTCGCCGGCCACCAGCCCGCGCTGGATGTTGCCGAAGGAGCTGGACAAGGCCTTGGCCGGCGTGAGCACCTGCGAAAACAGGATGACGTAGCCGATAAAGGTTTCGCCATCGAGCGCCGACTGCCCGCCCAGAATCAGCGTGCCGCCGAAGTACAGCAGCCCCGCCACTACGCTCACGCCCGCAAATTCCGAAAACGGCGAGGCCAGGTCCCGGGTGTTGTCGATGTTGCGCGAGGTGCGGGCGTACTGGTCGTTTTCCTCTTCAAACTTGCCCTTAATGTATTCCTGGGCATTGAAGGCCTTGATGACCCGGATGCCGCCCAACGTCTCGTCAATCACCGACAGCATGGAGCCCAGCGTTTTCTGGCTCTGCTTGGCCTGGGTGCGCAGCCGCTTGGCAATAGTGGCAATGATGCCGCCGGAAATGGGCAGCAGCACCAGCGTAAACAGCGTGAGCGGCACCGACATGTGAAACAGCACCAGGAAGTACGCCACAATGGTGAGCGGCTCCTTGATGACGGCCGTGAAGGTGTTGACCACCGACGTTTCCACCTCCTGCACATCGGCCGTGAAGCGCGACATCAGGTCGCCCTTCCGCTCGCCCGAAAAGAAGCCCAGCTGCAGGCCAATGATGCGGTGGTACAAGTCGCGCCGCAGGTTGCGGATGACGCGGGCCCGTACCTTGGCCAGCAGGCGCAGGCTGAGGTAACGAAACACGTTGCTCAGCAGCACCGATACCACCACCACGCCGCACACAAAGGCCAGCGCCCCCATCTTGCCGTGCGTCGTCAGTACATCGGCGAAGAAGTAGTTGAACGTATCCGTGACCCACTGAATGGTGGGCTTAAAATTCGGCAGGTGGTCGGGCGCGCGCATGGGCACCTTGTCGGTTTTGTCAAACAGCACGCTCAGCAGCGGAATGATGAGGGTGAAGTTGCCGATGCTGAAAAAGATGGTCAGCACCGTATACAGCAAATACTGCGGCAGGAAAGCGGCCAGCGGCCGGGCGTACTGCAGGATGCGCAAATAGGTTTTCATACCCTGTTAAAATTCGTGGAGGCGCTGGGCGATGTTCCAGCGCAGGGCCAGCGAGGCATACACTTCGTTGCCGTTCAGGTTGGGCGTGAGCGAGTAGGTCTGGTGCCGGGCAATGAGCTTGGCGTCGAGGAACAGGTTGAGGCGGGGCTGGTACGTGGCCGTGAAATCGGCGTGCAGCAGCTGGCTCTTATTGCCTTGGGCGGTTTTGTTGCCGTACTCGCTCACGCGGGTGTTGTAGGACTTGAGCACGTTGCCGCCGTAGTTGGCACCGGTCACGTCGCCATTGATGATGTCGAGGCCTTGCTCCGAGTAGAAGGCTTTGCCCACCAGCATCAGGCGGGGCAGCGGCTGGTAGCTCAGCACGCCCAGAATCTCGGCCAGGTTGGCGCCCATGGGGTGGGCGAGGGGCTGCTGGTAGTGCTGGTAACTGGTGTAAATATCCTCGTGCTGGTAAGTGTAGGGCCGCACGTAGTTGAATTCTACC
Source organism: Hymenobacter sp. 5317J-9 (assembly GCF_022921075.1). Classification (NCBI taxonomy): domain Bacteria; kingdom Pseudomonadati; phylum Bacteroidota; class Cytophagia; order Cytophagales; family Hymenobacteraceae; genus Hymenobacter; species Hymenobacter sp. 5317J-9. The sequence goes on along the minus strand of NZ_CP095050.1, from coordinate 4,766,900 downwards.
TGCAGGTCGAGGTTGCGCAGGCCGGCCACGTCGATGTACTTGCCGCCCAACTGGAAGGCCTGCTTGTTGCCCCACCAGCCGTTACCGGCGCGTATTTCGCTGATTTTGAACTCGTCGAGCACCAGTTGGCCATACAGCTGCGCCGTGTGCAGGATATTCCATTTGAAATCAAGGCCCAAAATGGCGTTATCAGCCGAGCCCACCTGCTGCTCAATGGCCCGGTAGAAGATGACCGGGTTCAGGTATTGGGCCTCGAAGCGGTGCCGGGGCCGCAGCACCAACTGCGGTGCTCCTCCCTGGCGAGTGTAAAGCGAATCAACCCCGTCGCTGCCGAAAATGGTGCTTTCAAACACCCCAATGTTGAAATTTGGCGTCACATCGAAGCTGAGGTGATGCAGCGCCATGTACTTCTTCGGGTACACCTGGTCGCTGGATTCCTTCTGCGCCGTCATCTCGGCAAACAGGTTCTGGTAGTTGAATTTCCAAACCCGCGTGTTGATTTTCAGGAAGAAATACGGCGTGCTGTAGTCCGAGAGAATGAGCGAGCGGTAGCCGTTGCCGATGAAGTTGCGGTCGTGCGCCAGCTGCAGGTTGATGTGCTTGCCGGCCGCGTAAGTAATGCCGCCCCGCGCCGTGAAGAAGTCGTACTGGTCGGGCTTGTTCTTATAGTACTTCCAGAAGCCCTCGTGCGGCACAATCTGGTCGCGCTGAATGCGCGTTTGCACGTAGCCCGGCACGGCCTCCTGGTTATCAGTTAGAAAGGTGTAGAAGCCCAGTTTCTGGTCAATGGTGCCTTCTATCTGCACGCCGCGCGTGTTCACGTAGCGCAGGCCGCTCAACTCGCTGTCTTTGCCGCCTTCGAGTAGCAGCACCGGGTTCACGCGCAGCGTGAAGTCCTTGGTTTCGACGTGGTAGAAGTCGGTCTGGTCGCGGTAGAAGTAGGTGAGGAAGGGCTTTGCGCTCTGGTTGATGGCCGCGCCGCGGGCGCTGTTGGCCCAGTTGTCTTTCAGCAGGTATTGGGCGTTGAAGCGGTCGGCCCGCGAAAGGCTGCCGCCCGAGCGCGTCACGCTGTCCGGCGACAGCATACGCTCGCCCAGCCGGGCCACCGCGGCACGCGTGTAGGGCCGCACGCTGGTGTGCGGGTCGTTCAGCGAGTCGGGCCCGAACTTGATGGCGTACCGGTCAATCAGCCGGTAGGTGTTCACGTCGAGGGGCACGTAGTTGGCGCCCTGGGTGGTTTTGCTGGCCTTCGCCGGCGGGGTATCGGTGGGCGGCACGGGCTGGTCGAACACCAGCCACGGCGATTTGGCTTCCGGGGTGGAGGCGGGCGTCGGCGCCGGCGGAGTGGGGTCGGTTTGGGCCGCCACGGGGCCCGCCAATAGCGCCAATCCGGCGCACAGCAGCAGAGATTTGTGCATAAATAGAGATAGGACGCCTGATAAGCGGAACGGCGGGGCCACACACTGGCCACTGGCGGTAATTTCTTAACAAACCTACGCAGCAAGGCGTTGGCAAGGGCGAAAGGACCCGCGGAGCGGGCCGGCTGCTGCCACCCGGGCCGTGCTCGTCCGTAAGACGAATTAAGGGGGCGTTTCTTGCCCGCCGCCGCTTTTTGTGCCAACTTCGGGGCCCGGCCGGGCTCTGTCTCCCAGCGTCATCCCCCAATTCTTCCTCGCATGGCCACACCCCCGCTTTTCACTCCCGCCAACCCCTCGGTGCCGCAGCGCACCGAGGCCGCCGAGGCTCAGGCCAACATTCACGTGGTGTGCGCCGAGCCCAGCATCGCCAACCACTTCCTGGCCGAGCTGCGCGACAAAGACGTGCAGAAAGACAGCCTGCGCTTCCGCCGCAACTTGCAGCGCCTGGGCGAAATTATTGCCTACCGCATCAGCGCCCACCTCAGCTACACCGAGCAAGTCATTCAGACGCCGCTAGCCGAAACCCGCGGCAAACTGCTGCACGACTTTCCCATCCTGGCCACGGTGCTGCGCGCCGGCCTGCCGTTTCACCAGGGCTTTCTGAATTATTTCGACCAGTCGCCCAGCGCCTTCGTGGCCGCCTACCGCATCGAGGGCACAGCCCAGGTGCAGGTGCAGGTCGACTACCTCTCGGCCCCCAGTCTCGACGAGCGGGTGCTGATTTTGGCCGACCCCATGCTGGCCACCGGCAAAAGCCTCGTGCAAACCTACCGGGCCATGCTGCGCTTCGGCACGCCGCGTCAGGTGCACATCGCTGCCGTTATTGCCTCGCCCGAAGGCTTGGCCTACGTGGCCCGCGAAATACCCGAAGCCAACCTCTGGGTGGCCGCCATCGACGAAAAGCTCAACGAGCAGGCCTACATCGTGCCCGGCCTCGGCGACGCCGGCGACCTCAGCTACGGCAGCAAGCTGTAGGCATCGCCAGGGTTTAAAATCCTTCACGTGCTTTTGAACCCTGGCTCCTCGAAATGGGTATCTTTGCCACGCGCCCACCCCGCGTTTGTTGCCCCTTCCACCGCCTGCCTTCCGTCGTCCCGTGCTTCATCCCGCCGTTAAATGCGCGTCCGTGTTCTTGTTGAGCACGGTCAAGTTTTTGGGCGGCCCGTTGGCCGGCACTTCCATGGGGTTGCACTTCTGGCCCACGCTGGCCCTCACCGTGGCCGGCATGATGACCAGCGTGTTCGTCTTCTCGGGCGTGGGCCGCGCCTGGATGCAGCACCGCCAGAAGCAGCGCCGCCTGCGCCGCGAGCCCATTTTTACCAAACGCTCGCGCAACATCATCAAGGTTTTCCGCAAGTTTGGGATGGGCGGTATTGCCTTCCTCACGCCCATTCTGCTCTCGCCCATCGGCGGCACGGTCATCGCCACGCTGCTGGGCGTGCCGCGGCAGCGCATCCTGCTCCACATGTTTCTAAGCGCGGTGTTCTGGGGCTCGGCCCTCACCTTCGCCAGCATGCACTTCGGGCACCTGTTCCACCACGGCAGGTAGCTGGCTGAATTGACAATTGAGAAAGAAAGAACGTCATGCTGAGCGCCGCCGAAGCATCTCTACTGCGCGACTAATTTGATTTAGTGCTGCAGTAGAGATGCTTCGGCGGCGCTCAGCATGACGTTCTGATTTTTGTTAACTCGACTCCTCTACCGCCCGCGCCGCTTCAGCGCCTTCACGCCGGGGTTCGAGCCGCCTTTCTTGCCCACAAAGGCTTTGGCGCCCTTGCGGCTCTTTTTCTGGCCTTCCACGAAGGGCTTGCCCGTGCGCTTGTCGATGGTCACGCCCGGCTTAATCCATTCCTTGCGCTCGTGGAAAGCGCCCTTGAATTCGGGGTCCAGCTTTTTGCGGCGGTCGTCGAGTTCGCGGCCCATCTTCTGCTTTTCCTCAAAAGGCGTTTCCTCCACTTTCACTTCTTCGGGCAGGGGCAGCAGCTCAATCTGCTGGTTGATGAGTTGTTCAATCTCGCCGATGTGCACCATTTCGGCCTCGTTGGCGAAGGTGATGGCCGCCCCGATGTGCTGGGCCCGGCCCGTGCGCCCGATGCGGTGCACGTAGTCGTCGTGCACGATGGGCACGTCGAAGTTGATAACGTGCGTCACCTGCGGCACGTCGATGCCGCGGGCGGCCACGTCGGTGGCCACCATGTAGCGCACCTCGCCGGCCCGAAATGAGTCCATGCTGTTGATGCGGGCGTTCTGGCCCTTGTTGCCGTGAATGACGCGCACCTCACCCACCGGAGCCTTGCGCTCCAGGAAGTGAGCCACCTGGTCGGCGTGCTCCTTGGTGCGGCAGAAGAGCAGCACCCGCGTCATGGTATCGGCGTCGCGGTGCAGCAGGAAGTGGAGCAGGTTGATTTTGGTGAGCAGGTTGGGCGCCTCATACAGCACCTGGCTCACCGTGGAAGCCGTCTTGGCCGGCGGGCTCACCTCCACCCGCACCGGAAATTCCAGGAATTCTTCGCTCAGCGCGGTCACGCGCTCCGGCATGGTGGCCGAGAATAGCGCGTTCTGCCGCTTGCGCGGAATAATTTCCAGAATGCGCCGAATCTGGGGCATGAAGCCCATGTCCATCATCTTGTCGGCCTCGTCCATCACGAAGGTCTTCAGGTCGGTGAGGCGCACGGCGCCTTTCAGGTAGATTTCCAGCAGCCGGCCTGGCGTGGCCACCAGCACATCGAGGCCCTGGGCAATGGTTTCAATCTGCGTTTTGGGCCCCAAGCCGCCGTAAATGGCGAAAATGCGCAGGTCGGTATTCACCGCCAGCGCTTTCAGGTGGGTCTCAATCTGCATGGCCAGCTCGCGCGTGGGCGCTAGCACCAGTGCCCGCGGGTTCGTGCCCTGGGCATATTTCACCTTCATCAGCAGCGGCAGGCCGAAGGCGGCCGTTTTGCCGGTGCCGGTTTGGGCAATGCCCAGCACGTCGTGCCCGGCTAGTAGCAGCGGAATGGTTTGCTGCTGCACCGGCGTGGGCTCCGTAAAGCCGGCGTCGGCCACGGCGGTGAGCAGTTGTTTATTGAGCTTGAAATCGTTGAACGACGGGACAGTAGTGGGTTCCATCCGGCAAAGGTCGGCATTTTTTATGCGGCCTTTCTTCTCCCGAAACAAAAGGCAGTCATGCCGAGCGCAGCGAAGCATCTTGCTCGCTACTACTAATTCAATCGTTGCCACTTTATGTTTAGTGACTGCGGGCAAGATGCTTCGCGGCGCTGTGCATGACGTTCTACACAACCCGTCCGAACTTTTTTTGCCGATTCCCGCTTCTTTTTCTATCTTTGCCCTACCAAAACAAACACGGTAGATATAGCTCAGCTGGTTAGAGCGTCGGATTGTGATTCCGAAGGTCGTGGGTTCGAGCCCCATTATTTACCCACCAAAAATGAGTCCCCGGAGAATTATCCGGGGACTTTTTTGTTGCTTGCTTTAACACCGTTTTAATGCGGAGCTAATTTCGACCGTTTTTACTCACCACATTTTTCATCCATGAGTCTTCTCGTCATCGGCAGCGTTGCGTTCGACGCCATCGAAACGCCCTTCGGCAAAACCGATAAAATCATCGGCGGTGCCGCTACTTACATCAGCCTGTCGGCATCCTATTCGCTGAAAGCGGTGAAGCTGGTGGCCGTGGTGGGCGAGGACTTTCCGCAGTCCGACATCCTGCTGCTGGAAGAGCACGGCGTCGACACCGAAGGCCTGCAGGTGAAGCAGGGCGAGAAGTCGTTCTTCTGGTCGGGCAAGTACTCCAAGGACCTGAACTCGCGCGAAACCCTCGTGACCGAGCTCAACGTGCTGGCCGATTTCGACCCCATCATCCCGGATTCTTACCAGGATTGCAAATACCTCATGCTGGGCAACCTGGCCCCGCAGGTGCAGCGCCTCGTCATTCAGCGCCTCGTGAACCGGCCCAAGCTGATTGTGATGGACACGATGAACTTTTGGATGGACATTGCCCTCGAGGAGCTCATCGCCACCATCGAAATGGTGGACGTGCTCAGCATCAACGACGAGGAAGCCCGTCAGCTTTCCGGCGAGTATTCGCTGGTGAAGGCTGCCAAGAAAATCCTGGCCATGGGCCCCAAGTTCCTCATCATCAAGAAGGGCGAGCACGGCGCGCTGCTTTTCCACAAAAACAAGGTGTTCTACGCCCCGGCCCTGCCGCTGGAAGAAGTGTTTGACCCCACCGGCGCCGGCGACACGTTTGCGGGCGGCTTCATTGGCCACCTGGCGGCCACCGACGACATCAGCTTCGAAAACATGAAGCGCGCCGTGATTCACGGTTCGGCCATGGCCTCGTTCTGCGTCGAGAAGTTTGGCTCGGAGCGCCTGCTCAACCTCACCGACGAGGAGGTGGAAGCCCGCGAAGCCCAGTTTGGCGAACTGGTGAAGGTGGTGCCGGCCACGGCCGTGGCCAACGTGCCGGCGTAGGTTATCGGAGGCAACTTTTTGGCGGCGGAGGGGTACAACTACTCATCTTCCACTCAACCACCTTCCGCCATGGGACACGCCAAGAAAGACACCGACTTGCAGAATGAGAAAACGTCTGTGAACCCGGCCGCCAATACCAAAAAGAAAAGCACCCAAGTGCAGAGCCCGAACACGATGGACGTTTCCGCGCACGGCAACACCACCGACGGCAACAGCGCCGGCCATGGCGTCGACAACATCCGCAGCAACCCGCAGGGCAACCGCCCCATGTCGGTTGGCGGCGGCAAAGGCCCCGGCAAACAGGGCAATTAGCAGCTGCTACATCTATAAAAAAGGCCCCGTCGGACTCGTCCGGCGGGGCCTTTTTATTTACCAATAACCTAAAACTCCCAGCCCAGCCACTGCTGATACCCCCGCTGCTGGGCGGCGTCGGTCGTGTCGAGCTTGTCGATGGCGTAGCGCTGGCCGAAGCTGACGCCGGGCGTGGCGGCCAGCCGCACGGTCAGCAAACGGTTTTGGCGAAACACGCTCACCTCAAAGTCTGCCGCGCCGCTGCTGAGCAGCGACTGCAGGTTCATGTCGACGCGCCGGCCGTTGATGGCCACTATCTCGTCGTCGACGGTCAGGGCCGCGGCGGCCGGCGAGCCGGGCCAGATGGCCGTGACTTCGGTGCGCTCGTTCTTCACCACCGTCCGAAACCCGAACAGCCCTTCCGAGGCCGAGGCGTTTTCGCCCACCAGCAGTTGGCAGCCCACGGTGTGCAGCACCCGGTCGAGCGTTTCCTGCAGCGGCGCCGTGCCGTAGATGAATTTGTCGAAATACGCATGCATGTCGCGCCCGGCCACTTCGTTTACAACGCGCACGTAGTCGTCCTCGGTGTAGCCGATGCCGGTTTTGCCGAACTCCTCGTACAGGCGCCGCATCACATCATCGAGGCTGCGGGCGTGGCCCGACAGCTGGCGCAGGGTCAAATCCAGAATCAGCGCGGCCAGCGCGCCCTTGTGGTACACCGATACCTTGCGGTCGGGCACGCCGTTTTTGTAACCGTCCAGCCACAGGTCCATGCTGGCGTCGGCCAGGGAGAGATTGTCGCCGCCGGCATCGTCGTAGTGTTTGCGCAGCACGGTGTTCAGCTCCTCAAAATACTGCGCCGGTGTGCGCACGTGGCTGCGGGCCAGCAGGTACTCGCCGTAATACGTAGTGATGCCCTCGGCGATGAAGCAGGTGCGGAAGTAATTCTCGCGGCTATAGTCGTAGGGCTGCATCTCAGCGGGCCGAATGCTCTTGATGTTCCAGGTGTGGAACAGTTCGTGGCAGCTCACGCCCAGCAACTCCTTGTACAAGCCCTCGCTCATAATCAGCTCGGCCGGTCCCAGCGTAATCACCGTGGAGTTGTTGTGCTCCACGCCGTGGTAGTGCTTGTAAGGTAGAAACTGGTTCAGAAAGTGGTAGTCGGGCACCGGAAAACCCCCAAACAACTCCAACTGCACCTCCGAAAATGCTTTGAAATCGTGTAGCAGCTGCGGCCAGTTCACATCGGCCTCGCCCTGTACCCACACATGAAAGAGCAGCCCGCCGGCTTCGTACTCGTGGTGCGCCAGCGTAGGGCTGGCAATCAGCGGCGAATCGGCGAGCTGGTCAAAATTCTGCGCCGAAAGCACATTGGGAGCGGTTTGAAGCAGGCCGCAGGCTATTTCCCAGTCATCGGGCAGCATCAGGGTCAGGTCGCACGCCTCCTGCTGCCGGCCCTCGGCGTACATCAGTGCCTGCACGGGGTTGAGGTAGAGTTGCGACTCATCGAGCCAGGAGCCGCCGGCGTCCATCTGGTGGGCGTAGAAATTGTAGCGCACCTGCACCGTGCGGCCGGCGGCGTTCGCCACTTCCCACCGGTCTTTGGTGAGCTTGCGGTAGGGGAGGGGCTGGCTGGAGCCAGCGTCGAAAACCTCCACTCTCTGAATTTTCTGGGCGAAGTTCTGCAGTTCGTAGCGGCCCGGACGCCAAGCCGGCAGCTGCAGCTCCAGGGGCGCGGCGGCATCGGCCGCTACTTCCAGCGTGAGTTCAATCTGGAGGTAAAAGGTGAGCGGGTTCTCGTAGGAAACGCGGTAGTGAATCATCGCCAAAACGGGTTAGAACGGCCTAAAGCTACGGCTCGCCAACGTGCCCTTCGTAAAAGTAGCTGAGGCCCTTGTCTTTTCCAGTTGAAGCCCGTACCTTTGCCGGCCCAACTCGAAACTCGTCTTTTTAAGATTCCTTGATATGAAACGTACCTTCCAACCTTCGAAGCGCAAGCGCGTCAACAAGCACGGCTTCCGCAGCCGCATGGAAACTGCCAACGGCCGTAACGTACTGGCCCGTCGTCGCGCCAAAGGCCGCAAGCGCCTCACCGTATCCGACGAAGGCAAGCACAAGCGCTAGGAATTAAGCTGTTAGCCACTAGCTAATAGCTGTTAGCTAACCGCTGAAAATGCAAGACCCACAATCACCTGGCACCCCTTCTCTTCCGGAGAAGGGGCCGGGGGATGAGGCTACCGGTACCGCGCCGCCCCCGCGCCGCCATACCTTTCCGAAAGAGGAACACCTGTGCCGCAAGAAGCTCATCGAAGAGCTTTTTGGGAAGCAGAGTTCCTCTTTTGGCGTTTATCCCCTGCGCTTCGTCTACACCAAAACCGAGGTAGCCACCACGGCTCCGCCGCAGGTGCTCATCAGCGTGAGCAAGCGCACCTTCAAACGGGCCGTCGACCGCAACCGCCTCAAGCGGCTCATTCGGGAGGCGTATCGGCTCAATAAATATCGGCTTACGGAGCAACCAGGCGGGCACCAAGTCGCTCTGCTAGGTATTATCTTCACGGGGAAGGAAAAAAGTCCACTGGTCCTGGTGGAAAAAAAATTAATTTCCGGTATTCTTCGTTTGGTGGGCACGACGGTTGAGGCATCCGCCCCGCCGCCGGCTCCGTAGATTCGCTTAGCCGCTACCTGTTCCGTATGACTATCCGCAAAAAGCTACTCGCTGCCCTGGCCTTGAGCACCCTGGGGCTGGCTTCCTTCCGAGCCGGCTCCGATAACGAGCGGTACTTCGAGATTGCCAAGAATCTGGACATTTTCGCTACGCTCTTTAAGGAAGTCAACACTTATTACGTCGACGAGATTACGCCCGCCAAGCTGGTGAAAACCGGCATCGACGCCATGCTGCGCTCGCTCGACCCCTACACCAACTACATTCCGGAAGACGACATCGAGGATTTTCGGACCATGACCACCGGGCAGTACGGCGGCATCGGGGCCTCGGTGGTGAAGCGCAACGGCAAAACCGTGGTGCAAAGCGCCTACGAAGGCTACCCGGCCCAGAAAGCCGGCCTGCTCCCCGGCGATGAAATCCTCGACATCAACGGCGTGGTGGTGGATAAAAAGTCGAACGCCGACATCAGCAAGCTCCTCAAGGGCCAGGCCAATTCGATGGTGAAGCTGATGGTAACGCGCTACGGCCAAGACAAGCCCATCGAAATCGACATCACCCGCGATAAAATTCAGGTCGACAACGTGCCCTACACCGGCATGATTTCCGGCGATGTGGGCTACTTCCAGCTGGGCGGTTTCACGGTGGATGCTGGCAAAGAAGTGCGCAACGCCGTGACCAAGCTTAAGGAGCAGGGCGCGAAGAAAATTGTGTTCGACATCCGCGACAACCCCGGCGGCCTGCTGAACGAGGCGGTGAATATCTCCAACCTCTTCATCGACAAAGGCCTCGACGTGGTGAGCACCAAGGGCAAGGTGACGGAGTGGAACAAAACCTACAAAGCCCTCGACCAGCCGCTCGATACCCAGATTCCGATTGCCATCATCACGAGCAATCGCTCGGCGTCGGCCTCAGAAATCGTGTCGGGGGTGTTGCAGGACTACGACCGCGCCGTGCTGGTGGGCGAGCGCACCTTCGGCAAGGGCTTGGTGCAGGCCACCCGGCCGCTGAGCTACAACTCGCAGCTGAAGGTGACGACCGCCAAATACTACATCCCGAGTGGCCGCTGCATTCAGGAAATCGACTATGCGCACCGTGCCGACGATGGCACGCTGGGCAAATTCCCCGATTCACTGCGCACGGCCTTCAAAACCACCGCCGGCCGCACCGTGTACGACGGCGGCGGTGTGGCCCCCGACATTGAGGTGCAGGACCGCGAAATCGCCGACATCACCCGCATCCTGCTCCAGAAAAGCTACCTTTTCGACTACGCCACCCGCTACCGCGCCGAGCACGCCAGCATTCCGGCCGCCCGCGCCTTCAAGCTCACCGATGCGGAGTACCAGAAATTCGTGGCTTTCCTGCAAGGCAAGAACATCAGCTACAGCACCGACGCCGAAAAGGCCCTCACCGACCTCAGCAAAAAGGTGAAAGAGGAAAAGCATTACGACGACGTGAAGCTGGAGCTTGAAGCCGTCCGCAAAAAAATCACCGTGAACAAGGCCAACGACCTGCAGCGTTTCAAGCCCGAAATCAAGGAGCTGTTGGAGCAGGAAATCGTGTCGCGCTATTACTTCGAGAAGGGCCGTACAGAAGCCGGCTTCGACGACGACCCCAACATCATCGCCGCTGTCGCCGTCCTGAACGACCCGAACCGCTACGCCGCCCTGCTCAAGCCCACGGGCCAGGCCGCCAGCGCCCGCAAGTCGGCCGGGACGAAGTAATTTTGAGTTGCGTTAGAATTGGAAAAGCAGGCGCTGGGAGGTGCCTGCTTTTTTATTGAGTATCATGAGCGAAGGAAAAATGTCAATTGAAGAGCTCGTCAAGCAGCCAAGTATTCTAGTGTCTGTTGTTGATTCACCAACAGAGTTAGAAAGTGTGAGCAACTCCAGCAAGTTGCAATCAGAAATTGCGCGACGGCTGGATGCTTTAGCAACTGAGGCTTCGAGAAGTAGAGCGGCTTTTATTCGAAATCAGGATGCAGAAAACTTTAACACCAACCGGGAAGCTTGGGGAATACCCAGCTTCTCAGAAAAGCTAGTTGAGATTGACGATTTTAAGAATGGCTTTTTGTGGCGATTTCGAGCACACAGTACTTCTTGGGGCGACAACCAGCATGCCGATGAATGGTTCTACACTTCACTGGAAGCCAGAAGTGTCACGCGATATGAGTTTTGGGATTGTGATGAGGGACCGGAAAAAGCTGACATCATTTTCACGGGCACTTACAAAGCCATTTTGCAGCAGCTTTTGGCTGACCATATCCAGGAGGTGTTAATTAGCCCTGTATTTTCCGCGGAGGAACTGACGGAATACATTGACCATTTCTCTGAGGATGAAGAAGACTATTTATTGGAGGATGTGATAGAGGATTACATCAGCCGTAATCCTAACTACGTAGCCAGCTAGCTTAATAATGCTCCTCCTCTCTCTCGAAACCTCCTCCCCCGTCTGCTCGGTGGCCCTGCACCAACTCGAAGACGGCTCCCTCCTCGGTCAGTCAGAATTGCGGCTGGATAAGTCGCATTCCACCCACCTCACCGTGCTCATCGAGCAGTTGCTGGCCAACACCGGCCACAAACTGGCCGACCTTGGCGCCGTGGCCGTGAGCGACGGGCCGGGTTCCTACACCGGCTTGCGCATTGGCGGGGCTGCCGCCAAAGGCCTCTGCTTCGCGCTCGATATTCCGCTGGTGGCCGTGATTACACTGCGGGCGCTGGCCGCGCAGGTGGCAGCCGGCACTGCATGGCCCGAAAAATTCCTGTATTGCCCCATGCTGGATGCCCGGCGACAGGAAGTATACGCCGCTCTTTATACCCACGATGGCCGGGAAGTCCTCGCGCCCATACCGCTCATCCTCGACGCCGACACGCTGGCCGAACAATTGGCCCATCGTTCCGTGTTGTTCTTTGGTCACGGTGCGGCCAAGTTTCAGGCGGTGCTGAGGGCGCATTCCAATGCTGGTTTCCTGGCGGGGATTGAGCCTTCGGCGATTTCGGTAGGGCAGCTGGGCGTTGCTGCCTTCCACCGGCAGGAGTTTCAGGATGTGGCCTATTACGAGCCGTTTTACCTGAAGGAAGTATACACGACCACGCCGAAAGCGAAGTAGCGCGGACTTTTAGTCCGCGAGTCAGCGCCGGAAGGCCTTTTGCATTTCAAAACCCTATTCATCGCGGACTAAAATTCCGCGCTACTATATGGAACCTCTTTTCGTCAACCGTGTCGCTAATTCCGGCTTGGTCACCCTCAATCTGGAAGAATTCATCCATCCCGGCGAGCGGGTGGTGTACGACATCAAAGACAACCTCTTCCACGGCCTGATGCTGCGCGAAAAGGACTTCCGCGAGTTCGTAAAAACCCACGACTGGACGCAGTACGACGGCCAGAACGTCGCCATCGTCTGCTCGGCCGATGCCATTGTGCCCACCTGGGCCTACATGCTGCTCGCCACCAAGCTGCAGGGCCACGCCCACCGCTACGTGTTTGGCAACCTCGACGCGCTGGAGCAGTCGCTGTTCGAAGAAGCCATTGCCGCCCTCAATCTCGAAGAATACCGCGACGCCAAAGTGGTGGTGAAGGGCTGCGGCGACAAGCCCGTGCCCACTTTTGCCTATGTGGCCGTCATGCAAAAGCTGTTGCCGGTCACGAGCAGCATCATGTACGGCGAGCCGTGCAGCACCGTGCCGCTCTACAAAAAGCCGAAGGCTGCCAGCGCAGTGGAATAGTTGCTCCGCCTGTCCTGCCGAACGCAGTGAAGCACCTTATCACGTCAGGACGACCTGTTCGGACGTGATAAGGTGCTTCACTGCGTTCAGCAGGACGGCTAAGCTGGGCCTCTCGCATTGGTTCGCATCTTTGCACCATGCCCGAGCTTGCCCGAACCCCTTATAAAATCACCTTCCTCACCGGGGCTGCTATTGTGGTGGCCAACATGGTGGGCACGGGCGTGTTCACCAGTCTCGGCTTTCAGGTAATGGGCATCCAGAGCGGATTTGCGCTGCTGATGCTGTGGCTGGTGGGCGGCCTCATTGCCCTCTGCGGGGCCGTAAGCTACGCCGAGCTGGCGGCCGCCATGCCCCGCTCGGGCGGCGAATACCATTATCTGAGCCGGATTTACCACCCCGCGCTGGGCTTTCTTTCGGGGTGGGTTTCGGCCACGGTGGGCTTTGCAGCGCCCACTGCCCTGGCCGCGCTGGCCCTGGGCCAATACGCCAAAAGCGTGTGGCCAGGCTTGCAGCCCACCTGGCTTTCGGTGGCCGTGGTGCTGCTGCTCACGCTGGTACACGGCAGCAGCACCCGCGTCGGCAGCCGCCTTCAGATTATCATTACCGCCCTCAAAGTGGGCGTGCTGGTGGTATTCATTGGCGCGGGCATGGTGGTAGGGGAGGGGCAGCCCATCAGCTTTGTGGCCGATGCCGCCGGCTGGCAGGCGCTGCTCAGCCCGGCGTTCGCCGTCAGCCTCGTGTATGTGAGCTACGCCTACTCCGGGTGGAACGCCGCCGTGTACGTCACCGGCGAAATCGAAAACCCCCGGCGCAACCTCTCGCGCATCCTGCTGGCCGGCACCGCCGTCGTGCTCCTATTATATGTAGGGCTGAACTACGTATTTCTGCGCTCTACCTCAATTGCCGGTTTGAAGGGGCAGGTCGAAGTCGGGTTTGTTGCCGCCACCTCGCTTTTTGGTCCGCTCGGTGGCCGGCTGATGGGTGGCGTCATCGCCGCGTTGCTGGTTTCCACCATTAGCTCGATGGTGTTTGCCGGCCCCCGCATCGTCCAGACGATGGGGGAGGACCTGCCCGCCCTGCGTTTCCTGGCCCCCAAAAGCCGCGCGGGCATTCCCGTACGCGCCCTGCTGCTGCAAACGGCCATTACCCTGGCCTTCATTCTGCGGCCCAGTTTCCAGGGCGTACTCGTGTATGCCGGCTTTGTGCTGAACCTGTTCACTTTCCTCACGGTGCTCGGCCTGTTCGTCCTTCGCGTGCGCCGGCCCAACCTGCCGCGCCCATATCGCGCCTGGGGCTACCCCATTACCCCGTTGCTTTTCCTTGCCCTCAGCGGCTGGACGCTTTTCTTCATTCTGCGCGACAAGCCCTGGGAGTCGCTCTATGGCCTCGCCACCCTGGCCGTGGGCGCGCTGGTCTACTTCCTCACCACGCGCATCGGCCGGCCCGTAGCCGACGAAACTTCCAGCCGCACCAGCGCTTAGCGCCGCCGACTCATTAGTTCTCAGCCAGTCTCCCCTCTCTCTAAGGAGAGGGGCCGGGGGGTGAAGTGACCCGCCCGAACGAGCTTCTGTAACTTGCACCCCCAATCACTCCTACTATATAATGCTCTTCCGCACCGCCGCGCTTCGTCTCCTGCCCGCCGCCTTGCTCTTGCTTTCCGCCTGCTCCGAGTCGAACAAGAAAACCGAAACTGCCACTTCCGGCAAGGAAGAAACCATGGCCACCACGGCCGATGCCATCGACTCCACCAAGTCGCCCGTCGCCGCATCGGGTAAAGCCGCCGCCACTACCCCGCGCCCCAACCGCCTCACTGCTCCCGACACTGCCTACGCCCAAGACGTAGCCCTGTTCCTCGGCGGCCTGCAGCCCAGCCAGCACAGCGACCTCAGCGCCCTGGCCGCTACGCCCGCCTGGCAGGCTTTCGCCAAAGACCAGGATAAAAGCTGGGATAAATACCGCGCCACCCACACCACCCGCATGACGCAGTGGGCCAACACCGAGCTCGATTCGGTGCATGCCAGTAGCCCCACTATCTTCTATCCCTTCAGCGGCCCCGATTTTCTGAACGTCGTCACGATGTTCCCCACCAGCCAAACCTACGTGCTCATGGGCCTCGAACCCGTGGGCAGCATCCCGGCCCGCGCCTCCCTCGAAAACCCCAAGTTGCTGCCCGCCGTCAAAACCTCGCTCTGGTCGGTGCTCAATTTCAGCTTCTTCCGCACCAATGACATGGCCGTGGATTTGAAATCCGTCGAGCTCGACGGCGCTTTGCCGTTGATGATGCTCTTCGCAGCCCGCACCGGCAACCAAATCACTGCCATCCGCCCCGTGCAGCTCGATGCCGCCGGCCAACTCCAGGCCGCCCCCAACGACACCACCCAAACCCCCGACCCGAAATCCATTCCCGGCGTCGAAATGAAGCTCCGCGGCCCCGACGGCCAGCCCAAAACCGTCTACTACTTCTCCGCCGACCTCAGCGACTGGAAACTCACTTCCAAAAGCGCCCCGCTCGAATTTGTGCGCCATCTCGGCCCCCTCACCACCTACGTGAAGTCGGCCACCTACCTCATGCACAAGTCGTATTTCAACAAAGTGCGCCGCACCGTCCTGCGCCGCAGCCGCTACATCCTGCAAGACGATTCCGGCATCGCCATGAAATACTTCCAGAAAGGCGCTTGGCAGTTCGACTACTACGGCACCTACCGCCGCCCCATCAACCTCTTCGCCAAGCAGTACCAACCCGAGCTCACCGCTGCCTACCACGACAGCATTCACCCACCCAAACCGCTTCCCTTCGGCACCGGCTACAACTGGCGCCAAACCGACTCCAACCTTATGTTGGCCAAACGCCAGGTTCCCTTGGCCGATTAAGCAACCCCGAAGCTGCCCCACAGGGCCGTGGTGGCAACATCACGGCCCTTTTTATTGTCGCTACACTATGAAAACGCCTCGTCAGTTTCGCCGCGCTCTATGGTATGTAATAGGAGTAGCCTCATTGCTGACTCTAACCACCCTCGCAGCCGTCTCCGCAAATAGCCGGCTGGCTTCCCCTCTCCATGCCGTTCTGCGCATGAAGCAGATGAGCGGCCCGGGAGAGAATTCAACGCCAGCCGACTCGCCACTATTGGACTCCCTCCTGAAAGCAAACCCGCTACTAAAGCGCGTCGCCCTCAATCCCCAATACGAGCTGCAAATCATCTACACCCAAATCGACCGCGACGCGCAGAACCGTCCCATCTTCACGCCACACACCTACCACCTCAACCCCAAGCAGTATTTCAACCCCGCCAGTCTTGTAAAACTCCCCGTAGTCGCCCTCTCCCTCGAAAAGCTCAACGACCTCAATAAGCCGGGGGTAAACCGTCGTACCATCATGGCCACCGGCACTGCCTACCGTTGCCAAACCCCTGTCCCCTTCGTTGCCCCTGCCGACAGCGACCGCACCGCCACCGTCGGCAACTACATCAAGCGGATGCTCCTCGTCAGCGACAACGTCGCCTACAACCGTCTCTACGAATTTCTCGGCCAGCGCCCCCTCAACCAGCGTCTCCAGGAACTCGGCTACCCCAACGCCCGCATCACCCGCCGTTTCGCCCCCTGCGACACCGCTGCCAACCGCCACACCAACCCCATCAGCTTCCACACCCCCCAGGGCGACACCATTTATAAGCAACCCGCCCAGTACAACCCCATCACCTACCGCAGCCCCCTCGGCCGCGTCCTCAAAGGCCGCGCCCACCAGGCCGGCCGCCGATTCATCCCCGAACCCTACGATTTCACCACCGCCAACCACCTCCCACTCCCCGACATTACCGCCCTCCTCCAAAGCATTCTCTTCCCCGAATCCGTCCCCCCACCCAGCGCCTCCGCCTTACGCCTACCGATTATGCCTTCCTCCGCCGCTACTTGCACGCCACTCCTCACGAGTCCGGCTTCCACACTTACGCTCCCCTCCGCTACTTCGACGCCTATAAGAAGTACCTCTACTACGGCCGCAACCCTGAAATTCCCCGGCAGTCTGCCCTCCACATCTACAACATCGTCGGCATGTCGCATGGCTACTTGGCCGATGTGGCCTACTTCGCCGATTCTCTCCACCAGTCCGAATTCCTTCTCAGCGCCGTCCTCTACGTCAACCAGGACGGTATCATCAACGACGGAGCCTACGAATACGAAATCATTGGGCAGCCCTTTCTCGCTCAATTAGGTCGCCAAATCCAGCAATACGAAGCCCAGCGCCCCCGCCACCACCGCCCCAACCTCAACGAGTTCTTCGCCCCCGAACCCAATCGCTAAATTTTTCTAAAATATCATACTTGGTAAGTTCCTGATTTCAAGAATGTCACTGCATCAAAAAGGACGCCATTACGACCGCATCCCATAAATGTTGTCCTCCAGCCCTTGCGTCCCCAATATTTCTTTCTACTTTTGCACTCCCAATCGCCAACAGGGCATTGGACTCTGCCACCGCAACCGCGCCGCAGAGAAAATTGAAAGGTCAGGAACTTCACGGCATCGATGCTTGTATTGCCACCCGTGCCCGCTGCGCAAACCCTCAGAAAATTAAATTTCGAAAGTGTTTGCGAAAGTCGAAAAAAGCGCCTTACCTTTGCACCCCGCTTCAATAGGAGGCGGAAATGGATTCAAAAGCAAAACGACGAAAAATAAAAATTTTCACCTTTTGCTTGCCAATTCAAAAAGTTTTCTTACCTTTGCACTCCCAATCGCTAGAAAGGGAATTGAAAAAAGGAAAATAGGCTAATCATCAGCCGCACTGCTGCGCCAACTGGGCATGGCAACCGTTCTTTGAATGTTTGGAAAAGACAAATGGTAAGCCGTGCTTTGCATGCGCAGGGCACGGCAAAAAACAGGCGTAACACGAATACATGAACTCGTCAACACGGGTCGGATTCGCACTCGACATCAGCCATGGTTCGCCATGGTGTAGAGAAATTTTACAATGGAGAGTTTGATCTTGGCTCAGGATGAACGCTAGCGGCAGGCCTAATACATGCAAGTCGAACGGTCGTAGCGATACGATAGTGGCGCACGGGTGCGTAACGCGTAACCAACCTGCCCTGAACTGGGGGATAGCCCGCCGAAAGGCGGATTAATACCGCATGACACGAGGTGGCGGCATCGTCTCTTCGTTAAAGATTTATTGGTTCAGGATGGGGTTGCGTGCCATTAGCTAGTTGGGGGGGTAACGGCCCACCAAGGCGACGATGGCTAGGGGAGCTGAGAGGCTGGTCCCCCACACGGGCACTGAGATACGGGCCCGACTCCTACGGGAGGCAGCAGTAGGGAATATTGGGCAATGGGCGAGAGCCTGACCCAGCCATGCCGCGTGCAGGACGAAGGCTTTCTGAGTCGTAAACTGCTTTTGCCAGGGAAGAATAAGGGGGATGCGTCCTCCGACGACGGTACCTGGTGAATAAGCACCGGCTAACTCCGTGCCAGCAGCCGCGGTAATACGGAGGGTGCAAGCGTTGTCCGGATTTATTGGGTTTAAAGGGTGCGTAGGCGGTTCTTTAAGTCCGGGGTGAAAGCCCGTTGCTCAACAACGGAACTGCCCTGGAAACTGGCGAACTTGAGTACAGACGAGGGCGGCGGAATGGATGCTGTAGCGGTGAAATGCATAGATAGCATCCAGAACCCCGATTGCGAAGGCAGCTGCCTAGACTGTAACTGACGCTGAGGCACGAAAGCGTGGGGAGCGAACAGGATTAGATACCCTGGTAGTCCACGCCGTAAACGATGGATACTCGCTGCCGGCGATACAATGTCGGTGGCTTAGCGAAAGCGTTAAGTATCCCACCTGGGGAGTACGCCCGCAAGGGTGAAACTCAAAAGAATTGACGGGGGCCCGCACAAGTGGTGGAGCATGTGGTTTAATTCGATGATACGCGAGGAACCTTACCTAGGCTAGAATGCGCGTGACCGCCTCAGAGATGAGGCTTTCCTTCGGGACACAAAGCAAGGTGCTGCATGGCCGTCGTCAGCTCGTGCCGTGAGGTGTTGGGTTAAGTCCCGCAACGAGCGCAACCCCTATGGTTAGTTGCCAGCACGTAATGGTGGGGACTCTAGCCAGACTGCCTGCGCAAGCAGTGAGGAAGGCGGGGACGACGTCAGGTCATCATGGCCCTTACGCCTAGGGCTACACACGTGCTACAATGGACGGTACAGCGGGTTGCCAACCAGCGATGGTGCGCCAATCCCGAAAAGCCGTTCTCAGTTCGGATCGGAGTCTGCAACTCGACTCCGTGAAGCTGGAATCACTAGTAATCGCGTATCAGCAATGACGCGGTGAATACGTTCCCGGGCCTTGTACACACCGCCCGTCAAGCCATGAAAGTCTGGTAGACCTGAAGCCGGTGCTCCGCAACGAAGCCGGTTAGGGTAGAACAGGTAATTAGGGCTAAGTCGTAACAAGGTAGCCGTACCGGAAGGTGCGGCTGGATCACCTCCTTTCTGGAGCAATCCGACCCCGGAGGTCGTTAGGCGTGCTACGTCCGTTATATCATTCGTCTTTTCCTTCATTCAAATAATTTGCAATGTGAATTCGGGCTTGTAGCTCAGGTGGTTAGAGCGCTACACTGATAATGTAGAGGTCCCTGGTTCGAGTCCAGGCAGGCCCACTCTAACATCTTAATTCAGATTGTTGATGCCATTAATTGTTTTCAAGAGGAAAACAATTTCGAAACTGCTAAACACCAGAGCAGTACACGTTCTTTGACGTAAGGGGTAACAAAAACGAACCGTGCCGCGCTTGGCCCCCTGGTGGGGCGTTCAACAAGCGTTGGGCACGAAAGCGAAGTAAGCAAGAGCACACGGGGGATGCCTAGGGTCTCAGAGGCGACGAAGGACGCGATAAGCTGCGATAAGGCTGGGGGAGGGGCACATACCCGGTAATCCCAGCATTTCCGAATGGGGCAACCCCGCGCATGGAAGATGCGTGAACCGACTCGCTTGACGAGCGGTGGCAAACGCCGGGAACTGAAACATCTAAGTACCGGCAGGAAAAGAAAATAACAATGATTCCCCAAGTAGTGGCGAGCGAACGGGGAGGAGCCCAAACCGGGTTGGTTACGGCCAGTCCGGGGTTGTAGGGCCGCGACATCTGATTGCATCGAGGTAGCTGAACTGCTTGGGAAAGCAGGCCATAGACGGTGAGAGCCCGGTAAGCGACACTTCTGATGCACGGTAGCGGTACCCTGAGTAGGGCGGGGCCGGAGAAACCCCGTCTGAAGCGAGCGGCACCATCCGCTAAGGCTACATACTCCTGAGACACCGATAGTGAACTAGTACCGTGAGGGAAAGGTGAAAAGAACCGGGAATACCGGAGTGAAAAGAACCTGAAACCGTGTGCTTACAAGCAGTTAGAGGGCTTTTGTGGCCTGATAGCGTGCCTTTTGCATAATGAGCCTACGAGTTACTCCTCCCCGGCAAGGTTAAGGACTTCAAGGTCCGGAGCCGCAGCGAAAGCGAGTCTGAACAGGGCGCGCAGTCGGGGGGGTAGACGCGAAACTTTGTGAGCTACCCTTGAGCAGGTTGAAGGTGCCGTAACAGGCACTGGAGGACCGAACCAGTTTCCGTTGAAAAGGATTTGGATGACTTGAGGGTAGGGGTGAAAGGCCAATCAAACTGAGAAATAGCTCGTACTCCCCGAAATGTATTGAGGTACAGCGTCGGCGTGGAGGTCAGTGGAGGTAGAGCTACCAATAGGACTAGGGGGTGTCAGAGCCTACCGAATCCTGATGAACTCCGAATGCCACTGGCTATAGCCGGCAGTGAGGCCTGGGGTGCTAAGGTCCCCGGCCGAGAGGGAAAGAACCCAGACCAACAGCTAAGGTCCCTAAATCTAGGTTAAGTTGAACAAAGGAGGTCCAGTTGCTTTGACAGCCAGGAGGTTGGCTTGGAAGCAGCCATTCCTTTAAAGAGTGCGTAACAGCTCACTGGTCGAGCGACCGGGCATCGATAATACGCGGGCATCAAACCTAGTACCGAAGCTTTGGATGTAGTCTGCAAGATGACTACGTGGTAGGGGAGCATTCTCCTTGCGGTGAAGCCGCGTCGTCAGGCGCGGTGGAGCGTGGAGAAAAGCATATGTAGGCATGAGTAACGATAATGCGGGTGCGAAACCCGCACGCCGATAGACTAAGGTTTCCAGCTCAACGCTAATCGGAGCTGGGTTAGTCGGGACCTAAGGGGCAGCCGAACGGTGAACTCGATGGACAGCAGGTTAATATTCCTGTACTGATGATAGCAAGTGATGCAGTGACGCAGAAGTGAAAGCACCGCGGGCGGACGGAAGTGCCCGTTGAAGGCCGTAGGTATTGGGAGAGTAGTTAAGTACGCTCACCTAGCCGAAAGCTGATAGTACCGCACGAGTTTCGACTCACGCGGATAGTGTGCCTAATCCGACTGCCAAGAAAACCTGCTAAGCGTTTTAATGCTATTATCACCCGTACCGCAAACCGACACAGGTAGTCAAGGAGAGCATCCTGAGGCGCTCGAGTGAATCACGGCCAAGGAACTCGGCAAAATGGACCTGTAACTTCGGGAGAAGGGTCGCTTCCTCTTGGCAACAAGAGAAGCCGCAGTGAAAAGGCCCAGGCGACTGTTTAACAAAAACACATGGCTTTGCTAACGCGCAAGCGGACGTATAAGGCCTGACACCTGCCCGGTGCCGGAAGGTTAAGAGGGGACGTTAGCCGCAAGGCGAAGCGTTGAATCGAAGCCCCGGTAAACGGCGGCCGTAACTATAACGGTCCTAAGGTAGCGAAATTCCTTGTCGGGTAAGTTCCGACCTGCACGAATGGTGTAACGATCTGGGCGCTGTCTCAGCCGTGAGCTCGGTGAAATTGTAGTCTCGGTGAAGATGCCGAGTACCCGCCACGGGACGGAAAGACCCCGTGCACCTTTACTATAGGTTGCCATTGGTGGTGGGTTCAGTATGTGTAGCATAGGCGGGAGGCGCTGAGCCGGGGACGCTAGTTCTCGGGGAGCCGACGTTGAAATACCGCCCTTACTGTGCCTGCTGCCTAATCCCGGAATCCCGGGAGACAGTGGCTGCTGGGTAGTTTGACTGGGGTGGTCGCCTCCAAAAGAGTATCGGAGGCTTTCAAAGGTCCGCTCAGTCCGCTTGGTAACCGGACGCAGAGCGCAATAGCAGAAGCGGGCTTGACTGTGAGGCCGACTAGCCGAGCAGGGTCGAAAGACGGATATAGTGATCCGGTGGTTCCGCATGGAAGGGCCATCGCTCAAAGGATAAAAGGTACGCCGGGGATAACAGGCTGATCTCCCCCAAGAGCTCATATCGACGGGGAGGTTTGGCACCTCGATGTCGGCTCGTCACGTCCTGGGGCTGGAGAAGGTCCCAAGGGTTCGGCTGTTCGCCGATTAAAGTGGCACGCGAGCTGGGTTCAGAACGTCGTGAGACAGTTCGGTCCCTATCTGTGGTGGGCGTTGGAAATTTGACAGGACCTGTCCTTAGTACGAGAGGACCGGGATGGACCAGCCGCTGGTGCGCCGGTTGTACCGCCAGGTGCAGCGCCGGGTAGCTACGCTGGGACGAGATAAGCGCTGAAAGCATCTAAGTGCGAAACTCCCCTGGAGATGAGATTTCCCAATTGAAGGCCCGTCGGAGATGACGACGTGGATAGGCGGCAGGTGAACAACTGGAAACAGAACAGCTGAGCCGTACTAAGTGGCCGAGGGCTTCGCTCATATTTCGTCAAGCCGCGGGCGCCGCGGTTCGTTTTTGTCCCCTTGCGTCGAGTTATTGAGGGTTGCGTCCCGCGCGAGCGGGAACCAGAACACGCGCAACCCCCGCCAGCAATGGTGGCTTTAGCCCGGGTGTTCACCTCTTCCCATTCCGAACAGAGCCGTTAAGCCCCGGTGCGCCTATGGTACTGCCTTCACCGGTGGGAGAGTCGGTCGCCGCCAACCTTTTTACCGCCCGTCCCCGGGCCGCTTTCGCCAGCGGCCCGGGGACGCCGCGTTTCCGGCCACCCCCAGCCGCCGCCCCGCCTCCGCCGGCCCGCGCGAAACGCCCCCGCCCGCGCGAAATGCCGCCGCCCTGAACGGCTCGGCAGTGGCCGCCTTAATCCCCGACTGGCCACATGCCCATTCGATGCTGGTTCAAATGAAAAGAGGATTAAAGTATTCCTTATTTAGGAGTGCCAGTTGAAGACGGAAGGCGGGCAGTTTATGGATACTTAAAAGAGCAGTACTTTTGACGGTGCTTATAACTTATCTTATTATTTGTGCAAGTTTCACCCGCCCGTTATAGTCGCAGTATTGATTGGTTGACGGTGTTGCTTTATGTTGGGCTAGTGGGTATTGGGTGGATTTGCATTTATGCATCCAGCTATTCACCGGATGTACCGGATAACGCCCTTACAAGCTTAAGCTTTGATAAGCTTATGGCTTTTAACTGGTTTAAGCAATTGCTGTGGATTGCTACAGCTTTTGTATTGATTGTGGTTTTGCTGGTGGTGGATTACAAGGCTTATGATACCTTGGCGTACGCGCTGTACGGCGGGATGATATTGCTGCTGGTCGTAACCATGTTTGTAGCGAGGCCCATTGCGGGCTCGCGGTCGTGGCTGGAGCTTGGACCGGTGCGTTTGCAACCGGCGGAATTTGCCAAATTCACGACGGCATTGGCTGCTTCCCGATTCATGTCAAGCATCAACCTGCGGTACCAAGATTGGCGTGACCAGTTGGTGCTGGCCGGGATTACCCTGCTTCCGCCGTTATTGATAGTAGCGTCGAATGAATCGGGGCAGGCATTGGTGTTTGGGGCGTTGCTGTTGGCGTATTTCCGAGAGGGTATGTCGCCCCTGATTCTACTGCTGATGGCGGCAGCGGGGACAATTCTTCTTTTGGCGCTGCTGGTGCCCAAAGTTTGGCTGTTTGGGACTTTTACGCTGGTATTGATTGCGGTATTGGGACTTAATCGCCGCGTGTTACGGCATCACTTGCCATTGGCGGTGGGCGTGTGGCTGGCCGTGATTGGTATGGTGGTGGGCGTGGATTTCTTTTACAATAAAGTGCTTCAGCCCCACCAGCGGCAACGTATTGAAGTTCTTATCAACCCTTCGGCTGACCCGCTGGGAAAGGGCTGGAACGTAACGCAGAGCAAAATTGCAATTGGTTCGGGGGGGATGCTGGGTAAGGGGTTTCTGCAAGGGACGCAGACAAAGTTTGACTTTGTGCCGGAGCAGAGCACCGACTTTATTTTCTGCACGGTGGGGGAGGAGTTCGGATGGCTGGGCAGTTTGGCGGTGCTGGGTTTGTACCTGACATTGCTGTGGCGAATTATCTATGTGGCGGAACGGCAGAAGTCGGTATTCGGTCGCACGTATGGGTATTGCGTGGCCAGCATTCTGTTTTTTCACGTGACCGTGAACGTGGGCATGACCATCGGGCTGGCGCCGGTGGTGGGCATTCCCTTGCCGTTTTTTAGCTATGGCGGGTCGTCGCTGTGGTCGTTCACCATTTTGCTGTTCAGCTTGCTGGCCATTGATGCCTACCGCAAGCAGGACCTGGTGCGCTAATGGCAACACCGCGCGTGCCAGCTTGGGTGTGGGCGGTTGTAACGGTCCTACATGCGCTGGCGCTGGGCTGGGCGCTGTACTTCGGCAGTTGGGATTTTCCAGATTCGGGCCGATACCGGCAGGCCGCCGAAAACGTGCAGTTGCATATGGAACTCTATGCCCAACCGTGGCCGGCCCACGTGCCGACGGGGCAGGCGGTGCAGGAGTTTACCATTCGCCCGCCTGGGTACCCGTTGGTGGTGCTGGGATTGGGAGGGGCGTTAGGGCGGCCGGTGGCGCTGCTGGTAGTCCAGAATTTGTTGAGCTTGCTCAACGTGGGGCTTGTGCTGCTGTGGTGGGCACGATGGGCCCAGCCTGACAACAAAAGCTGGGCAATAGCGGTATTCATCTGCTTAACGTTTCCGGCGCAGTTCATTTACGCCAATACGGTGATGAGCGAGGTGTTGCTACAAACCGTACTATTGGCCATGCTGCTGGCCGCGCTGCGGTTCCTCAAGCGAGGTAGGATTCGCCATGCGGTTGGGGTGGTGATGGCCATTGTGCTGGCGTTGTTGATAAAGCCGGTGTTTTACCCTTTCGCCTTCGCTATGGGGGGCTTGGGGGCAATTATGGCATGGCGGCACAGAAGATTAGCGCTGGCAGTGCTCGGCTTTGTTCCGACCATGGTGGTGGGGCTGTATATGGGCTGGAATGAGCAGCGCACGGGTTATTTCCACTTTTCAAGCATCACCGACATCAATCTGCTGCATTACAACGCGGCCGGTGTGGTGCGGCAGGTGCAGGGAGCCGAGGCGGAAGAAATATGGGTGGCAGGCGTGCTACGCGAAGCAAATGCACAGCCCAATTTTGCGTTGAGGCAGCGGGTCATTCAGCAGCGTGCTACAGCTGTATTGTGGGCGCATCCGCTGGTGTATGCCCGGCAGCATGCGTTGGGCATGGTGACATTTTTTGTGGACCCCGGCCGTTTCGACGTGAGTGAATTTCTGCAGTTGGCGCCACTGGCAGGGGGGGGCTGTTGGCGCAAGTGCGAAATGGCGGGCTGTGGCGGGCCGTAACCGGCTTGCCGATAGGACTGCTGAGCTGGCTGGGCCTGATTTTCGTTGCAAATGCCGGGCGGGTGTGGCTGGCATGGCGGGGATTTCGCCGCCTTGGCAGCGAGGTGCCGGTGTGGCGCTACGGCCGCTGGGTGGCGCTGGCTTTGCTGCTGTATGTGGCCGGGCTGACGGGGCCGTTGGGGGCAGCCCGCTTTCTGGTGCCGGTGTGGCCGCCGTTGTTGGCGCTGGCGCTGGCTGGGCTGCCGCGCCGTGCTACCGAACCGACCAAACTTGTGGTAGAAGACGTCGCCAGTGCGTAAAAACCAATGCCAGCGCCGCACAGAAGGCTGGCGCCGCCAGGTAGCCCATGCGGCCCAGGTCGCCGGAAAGCAGCATGTGGATGGCCACGATGGCAAGCAATCCAAGCTCGGCCCAGCCAAGCGGGCTGAACAAAGCCACGGTGGAGCGTGGGACTCGGTTCCTTTCCAGCCAAAAGGAGAGGGGCGGCAGCAGGGAAAAGAAGCCGAAAATGCTCAGCAACTCGCCTAGGCCTTTGGGAGAAGCGGCCCGGTGCAGTGAGTAGACCACGTTGTCGAAATGCTCCAGCGCATTGGAAACCGACTGGCTGGCCAAGGCGCCAACGTGCGCATCGACCCAAAAATGCACCGCAAATAAGGCGATGAAGCCCAGTGCCAGAGCCGCCAGCTGCCTGGGCCAGGCCAAACTATGGCGCCCATACCAGAGCAGCCAGGGCAGCCAGAAAACAAAAGATTCTTTGGCCAGGGGACCCAGCAAAAGCGCTATGGCGAGGGCCCAGCCGCCCCCGGGCCCGCGCCGGACGGCGTAGTAGCCAAGCCCAGTCACCAGCAGGTAGAGGCTGTCGGTGAGGGGCAGGCCGGCGCCATACACTGCCCAGCGGCTGGTGAGAACGGCCAGCACGGCTAGGCCAGCCGCTTCGGGCGAAGCGCCGGCCTGGCGGGCTGCGTTGAACCAGCAGGCGCCGGCCATAGCCAGCAGCACGCAATTAACTAAGTAAAAAGAAAAACGCAGCGGCCATTGCCCCGCCGGGCGCTGGGGCCACACGCGGGCGTAGAGCCGGGCCACGGGCGCGGCTACCGCGGCAGCAGCGGCGGGGACCAGCACACGGTAGCGGTGCGTGACGCGCACGCTGTCGAACCGGCCCGCGGCCATGCGCAGGTAGCTGCGGGTGTCGGGCGAGTGCGAGAAATCGTAGTGGACGTACATCGGGTACGCCATGTTGGCCAGGGCAGCCACGGCCACTAGCCACGGCAGCAGCCAGCGGCGCAGCCGCGGCCCGAACGGGGGCTTGCCCACTGTGAGCTGCGCGTTAGGCAAACTTGCGCTCAATGAGCTTCAGCAGCTTGTTGACGTGTTCTTCCTTGCGGCTCCAGTCGTAGCGCTGTGAGAGGTCGCCGCTGACGTAGGCGCGGGCCTGCTCGGCGGTAGGCAGCGAATCGAGGTGCTGAATGGCGGCGTGGTAATCCATGTTTTCGCCGCCGAAAAGCTCGTTGATGAAGCTGAATCGTTGATTGATGGAAATGGCTTCGCGCAAGGTTTCCACTTTAGGCCCGCTCCGCTCGGTCAAGGAAGGAGAGGCACTGGCGCGCAGGGTTTCGGCCAGGGGCGCGGCGGCGGGCTGCACCGCTTTCAGCTTTTCGTGCAATGGCACATTGGCCGCGTCGGCGTTGGGAAGTGGGCGGGCAGGCGCTGGCGGAGCTGTGGGCGGCGGGGTGGGGGGCGCGGGCGGTGCCACCGGGACCGGAGGCGCCACAAAGCTGGGCGGCGTGACTACAACGGGCGGTTCCGGGGCGGGTACAGGCGTAGCAGGGGCAGTAACTGGCGTAGCCGCCACGGGTTCAGGGACGGGCGGTGCTGTAGTGGCCGAAACGGGCCCGTCCTCCAGCAGGTCGGCAGTGGTGAGGGGCAACAGGGCGCTGAGCTCCGTTACGAGGCGCTGCATGGGTTGGTGCGCCTTATAATTGGCGGCGTGGTACAGCTCGAAGCGGTGCGTGAGGAAGTCGCGGCTCAGGTCGTTGCTGTTGGGCAGGCTATCGATGAAGCCTTGGTAGAAGGGCTTGTCGATGTCGATGTAGCGCAGGCTTTCGCGCAGTGTAGTGAGGGTAGGGTCCTCGGCGTGGCCCAGCACGAGGCGCTGGAAGCTGCCCACGGGGTCGGCTACCAGGCTGAGCGTGTCGGCGGTGGATTGGGCCAAGAGCGGCTCGTAGGCTTCGCGGCCTAGGCTGATGTGGCGCGACAGCACGTTCATGAACTGCGTGAGCGCCGCCTGCACGGGGGCCGCTTCAAAATCGAAGTAAGGGCTGCGGAGGCGGGCGGTTTCGGCCTGCCATTGGCCGAGCAACTGGCGCACCACCAACAGGTTGATTTGCCGCACGGGCGTGAATTTAAGCACCGCCGGCCCATCGAGTGGGGCCGAAGAGGAGCCCGCGAAATGCTGGTCGCAGAGCCGGGCGGCCAGGCGGCGGCCATATTGGGCGCACTTGGCGAGGCTATATTTGTCGTTCATAAGTAGGCCGGTTTCGGTGGCCGAAGTTAGGCACAAATGCCCCTCCTGACGATTGAGAACTTGCCCGGTGGGCCCGTGGAAGTGCCATCGGGCGCCACCTTGCTGGCCGCGCTCCAGGCCGCCGGCCACGACTGGATGCACGCCTGCGGGGCCAAAGGCCGCTGCACCACCTGCCGCGTGCAGGTGCGCACCGGCCTCGAAAACCTGAGCCCGCCCACCGACGCCGAACTGCGCTATCGGGCCGCCGGCCGCCTGCAGCCCAACGAGCGGCTGACCTGCCAAACCCGGCTGCCAGCCGGCGACGCCACGGGCCGCGTGCCTGAGGCCACAAAGTTGCCCCATGTGCAGTATCTGCCCAATAGGCGATAGCCGGCACATCAAACCGTGCACTTAGCATTGGGGGCTACAGCGCAAGCAGCCCTAGCCGGAAGCCGGGCGCACACCGGGGCAGGTGGCCGGGCAGCTCGTTTGGGTGCTGCCGGGAGTGCAAAAAAATACACCGGCTCCAAGCGCCTGAGTGCGTGCGACTGGCCCCAAAAGAAAAGGTTTGGGGCTTGAGCCAAGCCGTCGCCGGGCGTACTTTAGAGCTTCCGTTAGGGCGTGCTCGTCCTGTTTGCTCACCTGTTTTTCTCGCTTGTGTTTATTGAACCCCGCGTTGGCAACCGCCACAACGCCCCGCGCCGGGGCTGGATAGAAGTGGTGTGCGGCTCCATGTTCTCGGGCAAGACCGAAGAGCTCATTCGCCGCCTCACCCGTGCCCGCATCGCGCGGCAGCAGGTCGAAATCTTCAAGCCGGCTGTCGACACCCGCTACCACGCCGAAGACGTGGTGAGTCACAACGCCGCCCGCATTCGCTCCACGCCGGTGGCCGTGCCGTCGGAAATTCTGCTGCTGGCCGCCGGCTCCGACGTGGTGGGCATCGACGAGGCGCAGTTCTTTGACGAGTCGCTGGTGGACGTGTGCGAGCAGCTGGCCAACAACGGCACCCGCGTCATCGTGGCCGGGCTCGATATGGACTACCGCGGCCGGCCTTTCGGGCCCATGCCGGCCCTGCTGGCCACGGCCGAATACGTGACCAAGGTGCACGCCGTGTGCGTGTGCTGCGGCGAAATTGCCTCGTACTCGTACCGCATTGCGGCCAGCGAAGACCAAGTGCTGTTGGGCGAAACCGATTCGTACGAAGCCCGCTGCCGGCCCTGCTTCTTGGGCGGCATGCAGGCCGAGCGGCCGGCGCAGGAGGTGGGCACCTCGGCCGCGCACTAAACGGCGCAGCGCAGCGTTGGCAAAGTCGGCCGTGCGGCCCGCTACTTCTTCATTTGAGCTTTGTTGAGCGTATGACCCACTTTTTCCGTTGTTTGCTGAGCCTGACTGGGCTGCTGTGGCTGGCCGCCGGTCCCACCCGGGCCCAAACCGTTGGCTACGGCGACTGGCAGCTGCATTTGCCCTCCAGCCGTCCCCTGCGCCTGGCCGATGCCGGCGACCGGGTGTACGTGGCTACCGAGAATGCCTTTTATTTTTTCGATAAGAAGCTGAACACTTCGCAGGTGCTCTCGCAGCGCGACGGCCTGAACGGCGTGAACGTGGCCGCGCTGGCCTACGACTCGGTGACGAAGCAAACGGTGCTGGCCTACCGCGACGCCAACATCGATATCCTGCAGGCCAACGGCCGCGTGCGCAACATCAGCGACGTGCTGCGCAAATCCATTCAGGGCACCAAGGACATCAACCAAGTGTCGGTTGGTGCGGGCAAAGCTTACGTGAGCACCAGTTTTGGCCTCCTGGCCATTGACCTGACTAAGCTGGAAATAAGCGACACCTATTCCAACATCGGGCCCGGCGGAACGGTGGTGAACGTGTACGATGCGGCCGTGGCCGGTGGGGCGCTGTACGCCGCCACGTCGGTAGGCCTGTTGCGCGGCTCGCTGTCGCAAAACCTGCTCGACTACCGCAACTGGACGCTGTATCAGCCGGTGCCGCCGGGCACGGCCACGCAGCGCGTCTACCGTTTCGTCGCCGCCGATGCCGGCCAAGTGTACGCCGCCGTGGAAGGCAGCGGCAATTCGGTATATAAGTACGTGCCGGCGGCGACTCCGGCCGCAGCTACGTGGCAGCCCGTGCCGGGCACCGGCGCCGGGCAATACCGCAGCCTGCGTGGCAGCAGCGGGGGCCTGCTCATCGTGGACGACCAGACCGGCGTGCGCCGGCTCGACCGCAGCGGAGCCGTGACCACAGTGGTGCCGCCAGCCGCCGGTTCTTCGTTTATCCAGGACGCAGTTCGGTCGCGCGACGGCAACTATTACGTGGCCAACTATAACCTGGGCCTGCAACGGGTGGCCCCTGGGGCGGGCAAAACGTCGGAATTTTTCGTGGCAAACGGTCCCGAAACCAGCACGTCGTTCGGCCTGCTGGCCGATGCGCGCTCCAATAAAGTCAATGTGTTTACGGGGGGCTATTCGGAGCGTTACCAACCTAACGGGGGGCGCAATGGCTTTTACGAATATGCCGGCGGTCAATGGACCAATTTTACGGCGAAAGCCTTTCCAAGCCTGACCGCCTTTCCCAACCCCACCAGCCCGGTGCGCGGCACCCGCACCCCCGACGGCACCCTTTACGTGGCCACCTACGGCGGCGGCCTGCTGGAATGGAGGGGACCCGGCGATTTTCGTCGCTTCGGCGAGAACTCGCCCGCCGGTAGTCCTTTGCTGGGTACCTTTTTCAGCAACCCTAACCGCGTAGAAATCACCGACGTGGCGGCTACGTCCGAGGGCAAGGTGTGGGTAGTGAACCGACACTTGGAGAACAACGGGCGCTCAGGCCTCTCCATTTTCGACCCAGCTACCACGACCTGGCAGGTCATTCCCTACACGTTTGGCTTCGACGCGCTTGAACGCATTGCGTTGGACGACAACGGGTATGCGTGGGTGTCGGTGTCGCGCAAAACCGACGCCAGCAGCGTGGGCGGCCCTGCCATTGGCCTCTACGCCGTCGACCCAAACCCGACGTCGCCAAATCCGCCGCGGCTGTTCAACACGTCCTCGGGCTTGCCCGACAACCAGATTTACGAGTTGGCCAAAGACCGGCGCGGCTACATCTGGGCGGCCACCATCAAAGGAGTGGCGTATTTCCGCGAGCCCGAGGGGCCGTTTGCCACCACCAACGGCTTTACCCAGCCCTTGGTGACGCGGGG
Organism: Hymenobacter sp. 5317J-9; assembly: GCF_022921075.1. Lineage (NCBI taxonomy): Bacteria > Pseudomonadati > Bacteroidota > Cytophagia > Cytophagales > Hymenobacteraceae > Hymenobacter > Hymenobacter sp. 5317J-9. Next base: position 4,736,001 of record NZ_CP095050.1, on the reverse strand, counting down.
CGAAGGCAATGGCTACAATGCCCTCTACAGCGAGGCCGTGCGGGCCCTGGCCGTGGACGGGGCCGACCGCAAGTGGTTTGGCACCGACCGGGGCCTCTGGCTCTTCAGCCCCGACGCCGACGAGGCACTGCTGCACTTCACCACGGCCAACAGCCCGCTGCCTTCCGACCGCATCATCGACGTGAAGGTGAACGACAAGACCGGCGAGGTGTGGGTAGCGACCGACGGCGGCGTGGTGTCGTTTCGCGGCACGGCCACTGTCACGGAAGGCGACGTGAAATGCTCCGCGGTATTTCCCAATCCGGTGCGGCCCGACTTTGCGGGCACGCTGGGCATCTCGGGCCTGGCCAACAACGCCGTGGTGAAGATTACCGACGTGGCGGGCCACCTGGTGTACGCCACCAAGGCCGCCGGCGGCACCGTAACCTGGAACCTGACCAACCCCGAAGGCCAGCGCGTGCGCTCCGGTGTTTACCTGGTCCTGTCGACCGATGCCGACGGCAAAAATGGCTGCGTGAGCAAAGTGGCCGTACTAAGCAAATGAAGAATCGGGAATGAAGAACGCGGAAATGCGACGTCAGATTCCGCGCTTTCTTTCCCCGTCATTGCTCTTCCGAACCAATGCTGATAAAGACCCGAGGCATCGTCCTCAGCTACCTCAAATACCGCGAAACCAGCATCATTGCCCGCATCTACACCGAGCGGCTGGGCGTGCAGAGCTACGTGGTGAACAGCGTGCGCAAGGCCAAGCCACCGGGCCGCATCGCGCTGTTTCAGCCCTTCACGCTGCTTGAGCTGGTGGCCTACGTGGCCAAGGGCAGCGGCGGCCTCACCCGCCTGGCAGAGTTTCGGTGCGCCGAGCCTTTCCAGACCCTGCCTTACGAGGTGCAGAAAAGCAGCGTGGTGCTGTTTCTGTCGGAAGTGGTGAGCCGGGCCGTGCGCGAAGAAGAGCAGAACGAGCCGCTCTTTCAGTTCATGCACGATTCCATTCTGGCCTTCGACCGCCAGACCACCGGCGCCGAAAACTTTGCCCTGGTCTTTTTGCTGGAACTGGCCGCCTACTTAGGCTTCGGCATCGATTCCGGCTCGGAGCTCACCGACCAGGTACTGATGGCCGGCCACGCGCCCACCAGCAACGGCGCCATCGGCCCGGCCACGCTGCGCCTGCACGAGTTCGACCGCTATTTCGACGAGCTGCTGCGCGACCCCGCCACGAGCACCATCCCCAACGGTCGCATTCGGCACGAGCTGCTCAACGTTGTCATCCGCTACTATCAACTGCACGTGGAGCAACTGGGCGAAATTCGCTCGCTCGATATTCTGTCGCAGGTGCTCAACTAGCGCCGCTGCCAGCTGCCTTACTGAAAGTCGACCAGCTCTACTTCAAAGCGCAGCACGGCGTTGGCCGGGATGTCGGCGCCGGCCCCGCGCGAGCCGTAAGCCAGCGGTGAGGGGATGAGCAGCACCGCTTTGCTGCCCTTGGTGAGCATGGCAATGCCCTGGTCCCAGCCCGGAATGACCTGGCCCTGGCCCAGCGCGAAGGCAATGGGCTCGTTGCCGTGCTTGGCCGACGAATCAAATTCCTGACCGGTGGCCAGCACCGTGCCGCGGTACAGCACGCGCACCGTTTGGCCCTTTTTGGGCGGTAGGCCCGTGCCCAGCTTCTTGATGATGTAGTAGGTGCCGCCGGCCGTTTTCTTGGCGGTGGCGTGGTTTTTTTTGAGGTAGGCCTGAATCTGGGCCACGTCTTTGGCCATTTGGCCGGCTGAGCGGGCTTGTTCCTGCTTCATCATGTCGGCCTGCAGCTTTTCCTGGCGGGCCATCATTTCGGGCACGGTCAGCAGTTCGCGGGCGCTGGCCAACACCACGAGCGTATTGCCGCTCTTGCGCAGAAACGGCGGCACGGGCTGGTGAAACGTGTTGGCGAACACCGTGTCGGCCTGCAGGCGAAACACGGCGCTGTCTCCGGGCAGCAGCAGGCCCAAGGCCTCCTCAATACCGCCGCGGGCGGGCTTTTCGGGCAGCTGCACGGGCTGCGGCGTGGGTTGCATGCGGCGCGAATTCATCAGTACCGAGTCGCGGCCGGTCCGGAATTCCATAAACACCGTCAGCACCTGGCCGGCACGGCTGGCGTAGGGCGCATCGGAAGGTGCCAGGGCACGGGGTTGGTAGCGGCCAGCCGCGTCTTTGCGGAACAGGCGATATTCGGTGCCTGACGGCAGGCGGGCGTACTCGGGGCCGGAAGTTTGGGCCATAGCCGGCGAGCCCATCACGAGCAGGGCCACGGCCAGAAGAAGCAGGAAAGGGCGCATCATTAGCGATAAATAGCGGAAAGTGGTTGGCTACACTGGTGCGAGGCTCAGCGCACGCTCAGCACCTGCAGTTCAAACACCAGCTCGGTGTCGGGCGGAATCAGGTAGCGGGAATCGTCGTCGGGGTGGCGCACCCCCTTGGCGCCGTAGGCCAGCGCGGCCGGAATCCATACCCGCACGCGGGAACCCACAGGCAGCAGCGGCAAAACTTCGTCCCAGCCCGCGATGACTTCGAGCCGCCCCACCCGGAAACGTAGCGGTGCGCCCCAGGCCTCGGTGGCGTCGAAAATGCGGCCGTTGGGCAAAAAGCCGGTATAGCGCACAGCCACGCGACTGCCGGCCTTGGGCAGCGGGCCCGTACCAAGCTCCCGAAACGCGTAGCGCACCCCTTTCGGCGTGCGCTGTTCCACGAGCTTGGTGGTATCGGCGCCCGCTGTGGGGGCGGTGGGCGTGGTGGGCACGGCGGGCTTGGCGCCAGCGTCCTGCGCCCGGGCGCTGCCGGTGGCCAACGCCAGCGTCAGCCCAAACGCAGCACAGAGTTGCCAGCGGCGTGTTGCCCGATGCGTCATAAGGGGTTTATTGAACGTCAAGAATCTCTACGTCAAACAGCAGCGCCGAGTCTGGCGGGATGCCGACGGAGCCCAGCTGGCCATACGCTAGGCGCGAGGGCAGCAGCAGCAGCTTGCGGTCGCCTTTGCGCATCAGCAGCATGCCTTCGTTGAAGCCGGGGCGAATGGCCGGGTCGCCGGCCGTGAACACCACGCAGCCGCAGGGCGTGCGGTTGTCGGCCGAGTTGTCGAAAATGGCCCCGGCAGGGTAGTTGGAGTTGCCCGGCGAAGCCGGATAGCCCGTCGAGCCGGGGAAGGCGCCATTGCTCAGAAAGCGGCCCACGTACTTGAGCGTTACCTGCTTGCCGGTCGTCACGGCCGGGCCGTTGCCGTCCACCAGGCTCACCAGGTACAGTCCCGAATTGGTGCGGGTGGCCTTGCTGGTGAGGTTGTTGCGCTGCAGATACCGCTGAATGGTGTCCTCGTCGATGATTTTTAATGTGTTTTCGCGTTCGGCCAGGTTTTTTTGGAACGACGATTGGGAGTTGCACGACCAGAAAGCCGGCGCCGTCAGCAGCAGCCCGGCCGCCAGCACCCAATAGCGCGAACGGAGCAGAAAATTTTTCATGGGGAGGAAGCAAAAAAGATTCCGGCCAACGGAGCCCGGGCAGCAGTGCCGCGTCGCCCGTTGGCCGGAATTGGAACTCAGATAATGTAAAGATTATTGAACGTCAACAAGTTCCACCTCAAACTTGAGGGGCGAGTTGGCGGGAATGTCGGCGCCGGCGCCGCGCGTGCCATAAGCCAGCGGCGACGGAATAAGCAGAATGGCGCGGCTGCCCTTGTTGAGCAGGGCAATGCCTTCGTCCCAGCCCGGAATCACGGCGCCCTGGCCGATGGGGAAGTCAATCGGCTTGCCGGCTTTGGCCGACGAGTCGAACTCCTTGCCGCTGAGCAGCGTGCCGCTGTAGTTCACGCTCACGGTCTGGCCGTTGGTGGGCTTGGCGCCCGTGCCCGGCTTCAGCACCTGGTAGTAGATGCCCGAGGCCGTTTTCTGCATCGTGAGGTTGTTTTTCTTGATGTAGTCCTGTAGCACGGCGTCGTCCTTCTTGAACTGGGCCACTGCTTCGGGCGTGGCGAGGGCTTTGGCCTGAGCAGCTTTCTGCTCTTCCATCTGCTTCTTGAACTCGGGCGACGCCATGCGCTGCTTCATCTGAGCGGCCATGGCGCGCTTTTGCAGTTCGGGCTGCATGGCCTGGGCCTCGGCCTGGTCGATGAGCTTGCCCGTGGTGGCCACATACATCAGCACCACGTTGCCCCCGCGGCGCAAGAACGGCGGCACGGGCTGGCCCGACTTGGGCTTAATCAGCGAATCAACTTGGAAGCGGAATACGCCGCTGTCGCCGGGCTGGAGCAGGCTCAGGGCCTCGTCGGGGGCGCCTTTCTGCTTCAGCTCCTGCAGGGGCAGGGGCACGGGCATGCCCACGTCGCGGCGGGTGTTTTGCAGCACCGAGTCTTTGCCGGTGGTGTAGCGCATGTGGCCGAGCAGGAATTTGCCGATGCGGTCCTTGTAGGTGGGGTCGCCTTCGGCGCCGATTTCGCGGCGCTCGTAGCTGTTGCCCACTTTTTTGAAAATCTTGTATTCGATGCCGGACTTGGTCTTGGCAAAGTCACCGCCGTCTTTGTTGCAGGCGGTGAGGGAAGCGAAGCCCAGCAGGCCGGCCGCCAGGGCCAGCTGCCGCGCGGAGCGGGAGGAAAAACGCATGAAAATAAAAGAAGTGAAGAATCAGAAACGGTTCAAAGTTACGCCACCGGCGGCGCTACGGCGGCGGGCACACCCGTTAATTGTTCCTTGTACTCAGGCAGGATGCCGAGGAAGCGCTCCACGGTTGCATCCAGCGTGTCGTAGCTGATGCCACCGGCGGCGTTGTGGTGCCCGCCGCCGTCGAAATGGCGGCGCGAAAAGTCGCTCACCGAGAAGGTGCCCACCGAGCGGAAAGAAATTTTGACGGCCACGCCACGGTCAATGAACACGGCCGCGAACTTGATGCCTTCGATGCTCAGCGCGTAGTTCACCAGGCCTTCGGTATCGCCGGTTTTGCTCTGGTACTCTCGCAGTTCGTCCTGCGTGATGGCGATGTAGGCCGTGTTGAACTCGCGGTTCACCACCAGCTTGTCCTTCAGCACGAAGCCCAGGAAGCGCAGGCGGATTTCGGAGTGCGAGTCGTAAATGAGGCGGTGTACCTTGGAGAGGTCCACGTTCACCTTCAGCAGCTCGGCAATGATGAGGTGCACATTGCGCGAGGTGCTGGGGTGGCGAAACGAACCCGTATCGGTCATAATGCCCGCGTAGAGGGCCTCGCCGATGCCTTTGGTGATGAGGTCCTGGTCGCCCAGGTCGCGGATGATTTCGAAAATCAATTCGGCCGTGGCCGCTGCCGTGGGCGTCGAAAAAACAATGTCGGCGAAGCTTTCGGGCTCCTGGTGGTGGTCCACCAGCACCTTCACCCCGCTGGCCTGGCGCACGTACTCGCCGAGCTCGTTGATGCGGCCCAGGCAGCTGAAATCGAGGCAGCAAATGACTTCGGCGCGGCTCACCAGGTCGCGCACCTGGCGGTCGTTCTGGCGCTTGTCGTACACCACCACTTCGTCGTTGCCTTCCATCCAGTTGAGGAAAGCGGGGTAGTCGGAAGGCGTGACCACGGTCACGTGATGGCCCTTTTGCTTCAGGTAACCGGCCCAGGCCAGCGACGAGCCCAGCGCGTCGGCGTCGGGCTTGTGGTGGGTGGTGATAACAACCTGCTTGGGCTGCGCGAGCAGCGCCTGCAGGGCGAGGATGGAACTAGACATCGACAACGTGAATGGCCCGGCAAGGAAACGGTGGGCCGGTGGCTTACAAATAATTGGGGCGGCAAAAGTCGGAAGAAATCTTGTCTTAACAACGCAGCCCCCCCGGAAGGTTCTGTCCGGCTATCCCAACGAAGTGCCTGGCTCGGCCAAGGAAAGCCGCCGGCTTTGTGGCTACTTTTGCACCGCAATTAGTTTTCAACCAACCCCTCCCTAGCCCAACAATGGCCACCAACCGCACTTTCACGATGATTAAGCCCGACGCCGTCCAGGACAACCACATCGGTGGTATCCTGAGCATGATTGAGGCCGGCGGCTTCCGCATCGTGGAGCTTCAAAAGCTGACCCTCACCGCCGAGCGCGCCGGCCAGTTCTACGCCGTGCACGCCGAGCGTCCCTTCTACAACGACCTGGTGAAATACATGTCGAGTGGCCCCATCGTGGCCGCTATTCTGGAGAAAGACAACGCCGTGGCCGATTTCCGCACCCTCATCGGTGCCACCAACCCGGCCAACGCCGAGGAAGGCACCATCCGGAAAAAGTACGCCAAGAGCATCGAAGCCAACGCCGTGCACGGCTCAGACTCCGACGAAAACGCCCAGATTGAGGGCGACTTCTTCTTCGGCTCGAAGTAAGCGGCCGCCAAGCGCTTTATTTGCCAAAAAGCCCGCCCTGCACGTTGCAGGGCGGGCTTTTTGTTTGTGCTAAAACCTGACTTTTTTTATGCCAAATTTGTGCTGTGTCACACGGCTTATCGGCTGAATCCGATGCGTTTGCTGCTGGCTTCCAGCTCGGTAAAGGTATTGGGCTCGCGGTTATAGAGCTCGGCCAGCGAGGTGGGCTCCGTGACAGGTTCCGTCTGGCCGAGTGCCGTGGCGAGGGCCTGGGCCTTATCGGCCGCCAGGGGGCCGAAGTGGTAGGCGGCAATGAGGCGGCCCTTGCGCAGCAGGGCTTTGTCAATGCGCGAGAGCTCGGTGTTGAAGGTGCAGATAATCTGGATGTGGAAGCCGTCGGAAAGCAGGCCGTCGGACAGGTTCAGCAGGTTGCTCACGGCGTTGCCGCCCACGCCATCGCGCTTGGTGAGCAGTTCCTCGGCTTCTTCGATGAGCAGGATGGAGTTGGTGTTGTCGTGAAGCTGGTTGATGAATTCCGGGTCGGCGATGCGGGCGGCCAGGTTGGGCGGAATAAAGAGCTTGGGCTTGTCGGTGAGGCCGCAGAGGTGGCGGATGTAGCTGGTTTTGCCGTTGCCGGGCGGTCCGTACAGGATGATGATGCCCTTGTCGTTGGGCTTCTGCAGGCGCTCCACAATGGTTTCGTGGGCCGGCAGCAGGTCGTCGTTGTAGTGCGTGGCCAGGTCCAGGGCCGGAATGGTGATGGGCAGCGGGCTGAACTCCAGGTCGCCGGTGGTGAGGCGCAGCACCTGAATGCGCTTGCGCTCGATTTTGCCGGTTTCGAGGTGCGCGGTGAGCAGCGCCCGGAGCTGCGCCAGCAGGGCTGGGTCGGTTTGTGGCGAGTAGTAAAGCTGGGCAGCCTGGTCGCCGTAGATGCCGCGGTCGTAGAACCACAGCAGCGCGTGGGGGCCCAGCGAGAGGGCGTGGTGCTGCAGCTCGGGGGCTTTGCCGGCCTCTTCCACGTACACCGAATGCACCACGGTGGCGCGGTCCACGTCGTGGGTTTCGGCCAGCGTGTTGAGCACGGCCTGGCGGGCTTCGGTGGAGGCAAGCTGGTAAATCTCGCGCCGGGGCAGCTCGCCAAACGTGGCGTAGAACCACGCCACAGGCTGGAATCCGTGCTGCGTGTAGCTAAGGGAAAGGTCGGGGGCGGGGGAAGAACGCGGGGGCGCCATGCCGGGTAATGCTGCTGGAAAACGGGCTGGGGGAGCGGGTTACGCCTGCTCCACCGAAAGCAGCCCTTCCGGGTGGGTGGTTTCTTCGGAGTGCTGCTGTGGCACGTGCTTGTGCTTGAAGATGAGCACAAACAGCACCGCAATGGCCAGCGCATAGCCCGCAAACGTGAGCCAGATGCTGTGCCAGTCTTTCACGCCGTTGGCATCGGTGAAGTAGGTCTGAATGATGATGCCGCTCAGCGAGCTGCCCAGCACGGCACCGAAGCCGTTGGTCATCATCATAAACAAACCCTGGGCGCTGGCCCGGATGCTGGGCTGCGTCTGCGTCTCGACGAAGAGCGAGCCCGAGATATTGAAGAAGTCGAAGGCCATGCCGTACACGATGCACGACACGATAATCATCCACAGCCCGCTGCCGGGGTTGCCATAGGCAAACAGGCCGAAGCGCAGCACCCAGGCAATCATGCTGAACAGCATGACCTGCTTGATGCCGAAGCGGCGTAGGAAGAAGGGAATGGCCAGGATGAACAGCGTTTCGGAAATCTGCGAGATGGACATGATGATGGCCGGGTACTTCACCGTGAGGGTGTCCTGGTAGGCCGGCGTTTTGTCGAAATCGTGCAGGAAGGTGTCGCCGTAGGCGTTGGTGAGCTGCAGAGCGGCGCCCAGCAGCAGCGCAAACAGGAAGAAGGTGAGCATCTTGCGGTCGCGCAGAATGGCGAAAGACTTGAGGCCCAGAATCTCCATCAGGCCCTGGCTGGAGGTGTTGGTGGACTGCGGCGGGCACTTGGGCAGCGTGAACGAGTAGAGGCCCAGCAGGAAGGCCGCGCCGGCCGCCACGTAGAACTGGCCGGTGGTTTTCTCAAAGCCCAGCAGGCTCACCGTCCACATGGCCACAATGAAGCCGATGGTGCCCCAGACCCGGATGGGCGGGTAGTCCTTCACCACGTCGAGCCCTTCAGTTTTCAGCACCGAAAACGACACCGCGATGGACAGCGACAGCGTGGGCATGTAGAAAATCATGTTCAGCAGAATCACCCAGAAGAACGTGCTCGGGTCCGTCACCATCGGGATGGTGCACAGCGTGAGGCCGCCCAGGATGTGCAGAATGCCGTAGAGCTTCTCCGCGTTGATGTATTTATCGGCCACGATGCCCATGAGCGAGGGCATGAAAATGGAGGCGATGCCCATGGTCGAGAAGATGGCGCCAAACTGCGCGCCCGACCATTGCTTCGTTTGAAACCAATACGCGCCAATCGTTATCAGCCACGAGCCCCAGATGAAAAACTGGAGAAAACTCAGGATGGTCAGGCGCAACTTAGTGTTCATGCGGAGTCTGTTTAAATATCAGGAAGGTGGGAATTGGTCGCTAAAGATACACGCCAGCCGCACAGAAGCAGGCCGAAAGGCCATTCGGGGGTATGCCTCAACGGCCGCCGGCGCACGCGCCACGTGGCCCACGCATACAGCTGTCGGGCAGGCAGACATAAAAAAAGCCCCGGCCTTACAGGCCAGGGCTTTTTGCAAGCGAGAGACAGGTGTGAGCTAGGCCTCGTAGCTGGGCGAGAATGTGCCGGCCGGCTGGCCGTCGGCCAAGGGGTAGTCGGTGTAGCCGTCGGCAAAGCCGTTGGGGCCGGGCGCATAGAACGTGGCAAAATCGGGCTCGGCCAGCGGCTGGCCGGCTTTCAGGCGCTCCACCAGGTCGGGGTTGGAGATGAAGGGACGGCCGATAGCCACGAGGTCGGCTTTGTCGGCCAGCGCGGCTTCAATCTGCGCCACGGTGGTGTAGCCGCCGGCCAGGATGAGGGTGCCGGTGAACTTCTCGCGGATGGTGGCCACCGTTTCGGCGGGCACGGCCGGGGCGCCCATGCTGGAATGGTCGACGAGGTGCAGGTACACCACGCCAATCTTCTGCAGCTCCTCGGCCAGGTAGGCGTAGGTTTCGTCGATTTCGGGGTAGTGCGGCATGTCCGAGGCCACGCCCCAGGGCGAAAGACGAATGCCGGTGCGCTCGGCCCCGATGGCCTCCACCACGGCGCGGGTCACTTCGAGCACAAAGCGGGCGCGGTTCTGCACGCTGCCGCCGTACTCGTCGGTGCGCTGGTTGGAGGCGGGGTTCAGGAATTGCTCCAGCAGGTAGCCATTGGCGCCGTGCAGCTCCACACCGTCGAAACCGGCTTCAAGGGCCAGTTTGGCGCTGTGCACGTACTCGTCGCGCACGGTGGCTAGCTCCTCGGTGCGCAGGGCGCGCGGGGTGGCGTTGGGCTGCATCTGCTGCTGGTCGGTCCACATGTCGCCGGCGGCGGCAATGGCCGACGGGGCCACGCCCTCGGCGCCCTCGGGCAGGTTGAGGCCGTGGAAAATGCGGCCGGCGTGCATCAGCTGCACAAAAATGTGGCCGCCGTGGTGGTGCACCGTCTCGGTGATGCGCTGCCAGTTGGTGACCTGCTCCTGGTTGAACAGGCCGGGAATGCGGGCGTAGCCCAGCCCGTTGGCCGAGGGCGACGTGCCTTCCGTGATGATGAGGCCGGCCGTGGCGCGCTGGCGGTAGTACTCGGCCATCAGCTCGTTGGGCACGTTGCCCAGGGCGCGGCTGCGCGTCATGGGGGCCATTACGATGTGGTTCGAGAGGGTGAGGGCGCCCAGTTTGGCGGGCTCAAATGCTTTGTTAGCCATGTTGAAAGAAAGGCCGCGGTGCGTATTGCGCGGCAGGTTGTGAATGAAACGCGGCATAAAAGCAGGTATGTACACGAATTGTTTTCACCCCGGCGATTAAGCTTGGGTTATGCGCGTCAGAAAGTAGCCGGAAAAGCAAAAAGCCCGCTCCATAGTGTGAAACGGGCCTTTAAAAAATACTTTCGCGTCAGTTAAATCAGCGAAAACTGGAAAACTACGCGGGCGTGGCTTCGGCGAAGCGGCGGTTCACTTCGTCCCAGTTGATGAGGTTGAAGAAGGCGGCGATGTAGTCGGGGCGGCGGTTCTGGTACTTGAGGTAGTAGGCGTGCTCCCACACGTCGAGGCCCAGCACCGGAATGCCTTTGCAACCGGAGTCGGGCATCAGCGGGTTGTCCTGGTTGGGGGTGGAGCAGATTTGTACCGAGCCATCGGCCTGCTTGCACAGCCACGCCCAGCCCGAGCCGAAGCGCGTGGTGGCAGCCTTGGTGAATTCCTCCTTGAACTTGTCGTAGGTGCCGAAGGCCTTGGTGATGGCCTCGCCCACGGTGCCGGTGGGCTGCCCGCCGCCGTTGGGCGACAGGATGGTCCACCACAGCGAGTGGTTCCAGTGGCCGCCGCCGTTGTTGCGCACGGCCACGGGGGCCTTGGCAATGTTGTGCAGAATTTCCTCCAGGCTCTGGTTTTCCATCTCGGTGCCGGCAATGGCGGCGTTGAGGTTGGTCACGTAGGCCTGGTGGTGCTTGGTGTGGTGGATTTCCTGGGTCTGCGCGTCAAACGCGGGCTCGAGGGCGTCGTAGGAATACGGAAGTTTCGGAAGTTCGAATGCCATTGGTGAAAAGGGTTTGGGGGATAAGGGGATGAACGTGTCGAAGGTACTTAACCCGCGAAGGCGCCGCTAGGTTGCGGCGGGCTCCGCGCAGAATCAAAAATAGCCTATTTCCGCTTTAGGGCGAAAAATTCCTGCATCAGCGCCGCGCATTCGGCCGCCTGCACGCCGCCGCGCAGCTTGGTGCGCGGGTGCAGGAGCTGCCCGTGCCGCCGAAAACCCACCTTGGGCTCGTCGGCCCCGTACACCACGGCCTTGAGCTGGGCCCAGTAGCTGGCGCCGGCGCACATCACGCAGGGTTCGATGGTGACGTAGAGCGTGCAGTCGGCCAGGTACTTGTTTCCCAAGTGGTTGGCGGCGGCCGTGAGCGCCAGCATTTCGGCGTGGGCTGTTACGTCGCGCAGCTGCTCGGTTTGGTTGTAGCCGCGCCCAATGATTTGCTTCTCAAACACCACCACCGCACCAATGGGAATCTCGTCGGCTTCCAGGGCTTTTTCGGCCTCAGCCAGGGCCTGGAGCATGAAATAGTCGTCGGTCATGGGGAAGAAGTAGCGCGGACTTTCGGTCCGCGCGTGGTGAAAGCACTGCATTCGCGGACTCAAAGTCCGCGCTACTTCATCACAACGGCATTCATCACGGCCTGGGCGGTGGGCTGCCACTGCGCCTGCTCCTCGGCCGGGGCCACGAAGGTGAACACGTAGAGCTGCGTGCCCTGAATGGCGTACTGCACCGCCTGGTAGCGCTTGATGGGTGCCAGTTGGCTGCCCGTGCGCCGGGCATCGGTCACGGTCGACACGAATTCGAAGTAGATAAAGTCGCGGCCGTTCACGGTGCGAATGTCTTCTTTCAGGAAATCAACTTTCGTGTAAAGGCGCTGAATGCTGGACTTGTAAATCTTAATCAGCACGCCGTAGTCGAAGCTTTCGAAGGTGGTGGGGCGCACGGCCACGCTGTAATCCACGCGGCCGCTGGGGTTGGAAAACACGGCCAGCGGCTTACGCGGCGAGGGGTATTTCACGGCAATGCCGTCGTCGGGCAGCGGCGCGAAGCCCACGGGCACGCCCACGCTCAGACCCGAGCCCAGCTTGGTGGTGGTGAGTTTGACCGGCGGCGCAAAGGCCGTGAGGCCGAAAATCAGCAGAAAAAACGAGAAGAACTTCATGGCTAACGGCAACGATGCGGGGATAAAAGTAGTGCCCCGGCTGTTGGGCCGGGGCACGGTTAAGGCTCGGGGATTAGCGGCGCACGGCCGGGTACTTGATGCGGACTTTCTTCCAGTACACGTAGTTGCCGGTTTTGGCCTCTACGAGGTAGGTGCCGGCCGGAATCTTGCCCAGGTTCACGGGCGCGCCGGTGTTGTTCTGCGGGTCCAGCTCGGCCTGGTACATCACGCGGTTTTTATAGTCGGTCATCACCAGCGTGCCGGGCTTGGTGAATTGCTGCGTGAAGCTGAGCAGGATGTCGGTCGAGTTCGGCTTGGGAAACACGTCGATGCCCGAGAGCGTTTCGATGCGCTTGATGGGCCCGTCGAGCGTCACGGCGTCGGCCGTGCCCTTGGATTTGATGACGGTGCCGGAAGCGTCTGACTTGCTTTTGGTCTTGATTTTGGTCTGGGCCTGGGCCGAGCCGGCGGCCAGCAGCGCAGCGGCCAGGGCCAGAGAGGGGAGGAGTTTCATGGAAAACAGAAGGGAATGAAGAGACAAAGGAACGCAGCTACCGCCGGCCTTTGCATACTCCGTACCAAAGTTTGGGTTTTCGCCCCGCCCAGCCAATGGCTACCTTCGTGGCAGATTCAGTTGACCGTTGGCCGTGAACAGGTAACAGGGGAAGCGCCGGATAAACCACCGGACGAACCCTGAAACGCGCCGGCTACGGGTGGTTGACTGTTCACTGCTAACTGCTAATTGACAAGATGCTACGTACCCACACCTGCGGCGAACTCCGCGAAGAACACATTGGTCAAACCGTCAGCCTCTGCGGCTGGGTGCAGCGCACCCGCGACAAGGGCGCCATTCTCTGGATTGACCTGCGCGACCGGTACGGCCTCACCCAAATTGCCCTGGAAGAAGGCGTGGAAGCCGAAGCCGTGCGCGAAACCGCCCGCCAACTCGGCCGCGAGTTTGTGCTGTGCGTGACCGGCCGCGTGGCCGAGCGCTACTCCAAGAACGACAAAATCCCGACGGGCACCATCGAAATCCGGCCCGAAAAGCTGGAAATTCTCAACCCCGCCAAGCTGCCGCCCTTCCTCATCGAAGACGAAACCGACGGCGGCGACGACCTGCGGATGAAGTACCGCTACCTCGACCTGCGCCGCACCCCCGTGCGCAACAACCTGATGCTGCGCCACAAAATGGCCCAGGCCGTGCGCCGCTACCTCGACGGCCAGGACTTCATCGAAGTGGAAACCCCCGTGCTCATCAAGAGCACGCCCGAAGGCGCCCGCGACTTTGTGGTGCCCTCGCGCATGAACCCCGGCGAGTTTTACGCCCTGCCGCAGAGCCCCCAGACGTTCAAGCAGCTGCTCATGGTGTCGGGCTTCGACCGCTACTTCCAGATTGTGAAGTGCTTCCGCGACGAGGACCTGCGCGCCGACCGCCAGCCCGAATTCACGCAGATTGACTGCGAAATGGCCTTCGTGGAGCAGGAAGACATCCTCGACATGTTCGAGGGCCTGGTGCGCTACCTGTTCAAGGAAATCAAAAACCTCGATTTCCCCACCGTGCCCCGCATGACCTACGCCGACGCCATGCGCGACTACGGCAACGACAAGCCCGACACCCGCTTCGAGATGAAGTTCGTGAACCTCACCGAAACCGTGAAAGGGCAGAATTTCCCCGTCTTCGACAACGCCGAATTGGTGCTGGGCATCAACGCCGCCACCCTGGCCACCTATACCCGCAAGCAAATCGACGAGCTGACTGAGTGGGTGAAGCGCCCGCAAATCGGCGCCACCGGCCTCGTGTACGCCCGCGTAGAGGCCGACGGCCTGGTGAAATCCTCGGTTGATAAGTTCTACTCGCAAGAAGAGCTGCAGAAGTGGAAAGCCGCCTTCAACGCCAACCCCGGCGACCTCATTCTGCTGCTGGCCGGCTCCGAAGCCAAAACCCGCAAAGCCATGAGTGAGTTGCGCCTCGAAATGGGCCGCCGCCTGGGCCTGCGCGACCCCAATTCGTTCTCGCCGCTGTGGGTGATTGACTTCCCGCTGCTCGAATTCAGCGAGGAGGAAAACCGCCACTTCGCCATGCACCACCCCTTCACCTCGCCCAAACCCGAGGATATGGCCCTGCTCGACAACCCGGCCACCATCGGCCAGACGCGAGCCAACGCCTACGACCTCGTGATAAACGGCGTGGAAATCGGCGGCGGCTCTATCCGCATCCACGACCGCGCCGTGCAGGCCCGCATGTTCTCACTGCTCGGCTTCACGCCCGAGGAGGCCCAGGCCCAATTCGGCTTCCTGCTCGATGCCTTCGAATACGGCGCGCCGCCCCACGGCGGCCTCGCCTTCGGCTTCGACCGCCTCTGCAGCCTCTTCGGCGGCTCGGATTCCATCCGCGACTTTATCGCGTTTCCGAAGAATAATTCGGGTCGCGACGTGATGATTGACTCGCCCTCGCCGATTGCGGATGCGCAGTTGAAAGAATTGAGTATTAAGACGGACGTGGTGGGGAAGTAGCAAAGCATAACTTTAGATACTCGCTATGCGACTCGATTTAGAACAGCAGTTTATTAAACGGTTTGTGCTGAAAGCAAAGCAGGACCGGTATTTAAGATTTGTTGAAAATCCTAAGCGGCGAAGTTCATTTCTAAGCATGCTTTATCACGGTCAGGACCTGGATAGAAGCAAATTCCAGGACTTGCGCGGTGCTGGCACACACGAAATAAATGCCATTCTTGAGAAAGCGCATTCGCTAAAAAATGGCGATAAATGCTATTTTATTTCGGTCAATAAAGGGTTGGACGGCCAAGAAATGTCTTTGAATCAAGCCATCAAAGAAATAGTCAACCAAGAAGGCACTTTGCTCATTTTTGGAGATGGTGCAGGGGCTTATTGGGAAGGTGAACCTCCTTTTAACCGGTACTTGAGCTTGTGAGGCTATAAAACCTAAAAAACAGGAGCGGCGACTGATATTTCAGTCGCTGCTCCTGTTTTTTAGACGTGCAATAGAGTCCAGCTTTAATTGCTCACACCCCAAAATGTCCGGTTCAACGCGCAACGGCCCTGACTAAACGAAGAGGCAACCCCGGCCCTGAAGGCACCGAGTAGGTTTGTATCACTTAAACGCCTCACCGCTCGCACCCATGACTAAATTTTACCTCTTCGCCGCTGTTGTTCTGTTCTGGGTTACACTGAGCGCCTCCCTGATGCGAGTGCAGCTGGCTTCTTCGCCGGTGTATAAAATGCGCGTGCCCACTTACCGCTCCGCCTTGCTCCGCTCGACGATGGTTGCCCAAGCGCAAAGCGTGGCCAGCACTGCTTCCTACAACTAGCGTCTGCATAAAAACTTCTGCCGAATAGCGCAGGCCCAGCTAAAGAATTAGCGTCGCAACATATTCATCCGCTTATCCCTTATCACAATAGCTATAGGAAGAGCCGCACCCATTAGGTGCGGCTCTTTGCATGTATAGAGCAGCCAGCGGCTTGCTACCGCCAAGCTATGGTTTCCTTGAATTCGACCGGGTACATGTTCAGGTATTGCACGATGCGCGGGTAGGTGCCACGGTTGGGGCTGCTGCCGTGCGGCAGCGCGTGGTGCCAGATGACGAAATCGCCGGCTTCGGCCGCAATAGGCACGGCCTGGGCGTCGAGGTCGACGCGGCGCGGGTCGGTGCCGGGCGGCAGGGCAGCCAGCCAGCTTTCCAAATTGCGGTGGAAGCCCGGCACGCAGCAAAAGGCGCCCTGTTCGGCCGGCGTGTCGCAGAGATACAGCAGCCCCTGCGTGCCGAAGCGAAACGGCGGTTCCAGGCTCATGTCCCAGTGCAGGTGCGGGCCCGGGAAATGGTAGGACTCGGTTTCGGGCGGGTTGAAGCTGGTGCGGTCGGTGGTTTTCCACAGGTCTGCCGTATGCCAGAGTTGGGCAAACGCCTTCTCAATGCGCTTCGATTGCCGGTTGGCCAGCAGCGTAGGGTGGTGGTAAAACTCCATCATAATGCCCTTGCCGATGGGTTTCTGGTACCAAGTGGTGGGGTCGCTCGGGTCCATGCCGAGGGCTTCCCACACAGCCCGCTCGGTGGCCCGCGCCTGCTCTTTCGGCACTGCGCCGCGCACCACCACATAGCCGTGCTCGTCCCAGAAGGCCAGGTCTTCGGCGCTCAGCACGTCGGGTTCCGCCTCCACTGCGCGCAGGCGCTGCTGCAGCCCGTCCGGGTACGGCCGGCCCGTAAACAGGCTGTTGAGCCGCGCTACCTGCATGGGGTCGAGGTGGCCTCCGTTCTTGGCCAATACCCAAGCCTCAAACTCGGCAAACGTGGGCGCCGAACGAATCAAGTACTGCAACGTTTCTTCAATGGGCAGTCCCAGGCCGTTCAGCAGCAGATTGTCGAACCGCCAGCTTTGTTCGGTTGGCGCCTTACACGCGCCATTGCGCGTCGCCAGTGCTTGCGACCAATAGCGTTTCAGATACATGACGCCAAGGCCCCCCAGCTCTTCAGCGCGGGGCAATGAGTCGGAAGCTTTTTTCCTGAGCAGGTTCTTGAAAAGCATTGGGCGTTAAGGGTAAATGATACCAATGGGTGGCAGCAAGTTACATAAAGCCACAAAAAAAGCGGCAGCTGGAACTCAGCTGCCGCTCTACTTCAAAGAGTCCTGGCGTTTAGAAATTCCGCTCGCCCGTTTCGCGCTTGCCCAGCATCACCGAGCCCACCATGGCCGCCAGCAGCAGGATGGAAGCCAGCTCAAACGGCAGTGCGTACTGCTGAAACAGCACCAAACCCAACCGGTCCACCATGCCAATCTGCGAGTCGAAGCTAGTCGGGTCGTAACCCGCAGGGTTCACGTTGCGCAGGGCCGCTACCAGAATCAGCAGCAACGAGCCGCCGGCAATGGTGGCCGCAATTTTAGCCAGGGCGGGCTTATGGGGCTCCGTGTCCTCGTTCAGGTTCAGGAACATAATCACGAACAGGAACAGCACCATGATGGCGCCGGCGTACACAATGATGTTCACCGCGGCCAGAAACTGCGCGTTCAGCAACAGGTAGTGACCGGAGAGCGTGAAGAACGTGAGGATGAGGAACAGGACGCTGTGCACTGGGTTTTTGGCCAGCACCACGCCCAGTGCACTCAGCAGGGCCACGAACGAGAGAAAGAGGAAGAGAGGGGACATAACAACGGGTTAGAGCACCACGCCAAAACAACGTCATGCAGAGCGCAGCGAAGCATCTCGCGTGCAATGGTAACTCAATTTGTTCAGCAAAGCGAGCGAGATGCTTCGCTGCGCTCTGCATGACAGCTCTTTAAACCGTCTGCATTTGAGCCCGCAGCTTGTCGGCCTGCTCCGGCGTGAGCTGGATGCCGCGTTTCGAGCGGTTGTCCGGCGTCACGGGCTCCACCAGCCGGTCTTTGCCATAAATGAACTCGTCGCGTTCGAAGCGCGGCGGGGCCATTTTGTCGGCTTGCAGGTACACGGCGGCTTTCGGGCAGGCTTCTTCGCACAGGCCGCAGAAGATGCAACGCAGCATGTTGATTTCGTAGCTCACGGCGTACTTCTCCTCGCGGTAGAGGTTTTCCTCGCCCTTCTTGCGCTCGCCGGCCACCATCGTAATGGCTTCGGCGGGGCAGGCCACGGCGCAGAGACCGCAGGCGGTGCAGCGCTCCCGGCCGGCTTCGTCGCGCTTGAGCACGTGCAGGCCGCGGAACACGGGGGAGAAGGGGCGGGTCTCGTCGGGGTAGCGGACGGTAACCTGCTTCTTGGTCGCGGCCCGGAAAAAGTGCCGCATCGTGATGGTCAGGCCCTGAAAAATGGCCGGCAGGTAGGCCCGCTCGGCAAAAGTCATGGGCTTCTTTTCGAGAACTTTGGCGCGTTTGCTTAAGGATTCCATGGTCGTTATTTAATCACGCCGAACGTAATCAGGCCGCCCGTCAGCATGATGTTGAAGATGGCCAGGGGGATGAGGATGGTCCAGCCCAGGCGCATCAATTGGTCGTAGCGGAAGCGCGGCAGGGTCCAGCGCACCCACATGAAGAAGAAGATGAAGCCGAAAATTTTGGCAAACAAGCCCACCAAGCCGAGGATGGTGATGATGTTTTGGGCCGTCACCAATTCCAGGCCGCGGCTCGACACCAGCCAATCACGCAACTCATATTGGAAGGGGAAATTGAAGCCGCCGAAATACAGCACGCTCATCACGGCCGACGCCACGAATACGTTGATGTACTCCGCAAACAGGTACAAGCCCATTTTCATGGAGCTGTACTCGGTGTGGTAGCCGCCAATCAGCTCAGTCTCGCACTCCGGCAAGTCGAAGGGCGTCCGGTTCGTCTCGGCGAAAGCACACACGATGAAGATGATGAAGCCCAGCGGCTGCTTGGCAATGTTCCAGAAGTGCCACTCGCCGGCCACCGACTGCTGCAGCGTGATTTCGCGCAGCGACAAGGTGCCCGACATCATCAGCACGGCAATTAGGGCGAGGCCCATGGCGATTTCGTAGCTGATGTTTTGCGAGGCAGCGCGGATGGCGCCGAGCAGCGAGAACTTGTTGTTCGAAGCCCATCCACCAATCATGATGCCGTATACGCCCAGCGACACCATGCCGAACACGTAGAGCATGCCAACATTGATTTCAATGCCTTGCAGGTGAATAATGGTATCACCGAACTGCAGGAAGTTGCCGAATGGAATAACCGCCGACGACATCAGGGCCGTGACCATGGCCAGGCAGGGGCCAAATACGAACAGCGCGCGGTTGGCACCGGCCGGGAAGAACTCCTCTTTGGTGAAGAGCTTCACGGCATCGGCCAGCGGCTGCAGCAGGCCGAAGGGGCCGGCGCGGTCCGGGCCCACCCGGTCCTGCAGAAACGCGGCAATCACGCGCTCGGCATAAGTAGAATACGTGGCAATCAGCAGCGAAACGCCGAAAACTACCAGAACGACGAGGCCTTGCCAGCCCAGAGCGGGAAGAGTCATGTGTTGATGTGTTGATTTTTTGATGTGCTAATGTGCTGTTCTTCACTTGAGTTTTGTGATGTGGCCAGCACATCAGCAAATCATTCAATCAGCACATCAATCAATTAGCCATTAATCCCGCCCAAGCGGAGGGGCGGGTTGCGTTCCAGTTCGCGGGTGGTGCTTTCCGGCAAGTCGGCCAACACCTGGGGGTTGATAACCGGCAGCTCGTAGTGGTTGGCCGAGATAACCGAGGCGCGGTTGATGTGCGCCGGGCCTTCGAGCACCCAGTCCGAGGTTTCCTTTTTATCGAAGCGGCAGGTGTTGCAAATCCACTCTTTCACTTCACCATATTGGTCTTTGCGGGCCGTTACGCGAAGCACATCCTTGCCTTTGTACCAAAGAGTTACCCGACCGCAGCACTTCTCGTTCTCGCAGTCGCGGTGAGCGTTCACGGGTTTCGTGAACCACACGCGCTGTTTGAAGCGGAAGGTCTTGTCGGTCAGCGCGCCCACCGGGCATACGTCGATGACGTTGCCGCTGAACTCGTTGTCGATGATGTTTTCGATGTAGGTGCCAATTTCTGAGGCATCACCGCGGCCCAGTACGCCGTGCACGCGCTCGGGAGTAAGCTGGTCGGCGGTGTACACGCAGCGGTAGCACAGAATGCAGCGCGTCATGTGCAGCTGGATGAGCGGGCCGATGTCGATTTTCTCGAAGGTGCGGCGCTCTTCCTCGTAGCGGGTGGTGCTCACGCCGTGCTCGAAGGCGAAATCCTGCAGGTCGCACTCGCCGGCCTGGTCGCACACCGGGCAGTCGAGCGGGTGGTTGATGAGCAGCATCTCCACGATGCCTTTGCGCACATCCAGCACCTGCTGGTTGATGGTATTTTCCACCACCATGCCGTCCTGCACCGTGGTAATGCACGAGGCCACCAGCTTGGGCATGGGCCGCGGGTCTTTCGCCGAGCCGGCCGAAACCTTGACGAGGCAGGCGCGGCACTTGCCGCCCGAGCCCTTTAGCGGGGTGTAGTAGCACATGGCGGGCGGCACCACGCTCCCGCCAATCTGGCGGGCCGCGTTCAGGATAGTGGTTCCGTCCGGAACCTCTACCTCAATGCCGTCGAAGGTTATTTTAGCCATTGGATGTTTTTGTCATGCTGAGCTTGCGAAGCATCTTATCACGTTCGCAGTGCTCGGTTAATATCAGGTTCTGATGAAGGTAGCCGTGATAAGTTGCTTCCTTCGTCAGCATGACAGAAGTTGAAATTACGCCAGAACCGGGGCATTGCGGTAAGCCGCGCCGGGCATTGTGGCCTCCTTGGGATTGGTCACGTGCCACTCAAACTCGTGGCGGAAATGACGCACGGCCGCAGCTACCGGCCAGGCGGCCGCTTCGCCCAGCGGGCAAATGGTATTGCCTTCAATCTGCTTGGCTACGCTCACCAGTAGGTCGATGTCGTGCATCGAGCCGTGGCCGTGCTCCAAGCGGTGCAACACTTTCTCCATCCAGCCGGTGCCCTCGCGGCAGGGCGAGCACTGCCCACACGACTCGTGGTGGTAGAAACGGCTGAAGTTCCAGGTATTCTTCACGATGCACGTGGTTTCGTCCATCGCAATGAAGCCGCCGGAGCCCAGCATGGTACCCGTGATGAAGCCGCCGTCGCTGAGCGACTCGTAAGTCATCAGGCGGTTTTCGCCGGCAGCGGTTTTTAGAATGAGCTCTTTGGGCAGAATCGGCACGGAAGAACCGCCAGCTACCACAGCTTTCAGGTCGCGCCCTTTCCAGATACCGCCGCAGTACTCATCGGAGTAGATGAATTCCTCCACCGGCACACCGAGCTCGATTTCGTAGATGCCGGGCTTATTCAGGTGGCCGCAAGCGGAAATCAGCTTGGTACCCGTGCTTTTGCCCACGCCCAGTTTGGCGTACTCGTCGCCGCCTTCGTTCACAATGGGAACGACTGCCGCGATGGTTTCTACGTTGTTCACCACCGTAGGGCGGGCGTAGAGGCCCTGCACGGCCGGGAACGGCGGCTTGTTGCGCGGGTTGCCGCGCTTGCCTTCCAGTGACTCCAGCAGCGCAGTTTCCTCGCCGCAGATGTAGGCGCCGGCGCCGGGGTGCACGTGCAAATCCAAGGAGTAACCCGAGCCGAGGATGTTCTCGCCCAGGAAACCAGCCGCGTAGGCTTCGGCAATGGCCTTTTCCAGAATGCGCAGCACGTACAACAACTCGCCGCGGATGTAGATGTAGCTGGTGCGTGCGCCTAGCGCGTAGCTGCCCGTAATCATGCCCTCGATGAGCAGGTGGGGCAGTTTCGACATCAGTTGACGGTCCTTGAAGGTGCCCGGCTCCGATTCGTCGGCGTTGCAGACAAGGTAGCGCGGCACGCCTTCGGGCTTGGCCAGGAAGCTCCATTTCATGCCCGTGGGGAAACCGGCGCCGCCGCGGCCACGCAGGCCCGACTTCTTCACTTCTTCCACCACTTCGTCGGGCGTCATGGTTTTGAGCGCCTTTTCCACGGAGCGGTAGCCGCCGTGCTTGCGGTACACCTCGAAGGTGTTGATGCCCTCGACGTTGATATGTTCAGTTAATAGCTTGCGGCCCATAGTGGTAAGCGTTGTGCTGATGGCCAGCCGATTAGTAGTTCTTCAAGGAGTTGGGCAGGCCTGTTTCCTCCCAGGGGAGGATAGGGCGGTGCACCAGGCTCTTCAGTTCGCTGAGCATGGCGTCCACCGCTTCCGGTGTGTCCAGCTGCTCGTAGTATTTCTCGCGCACTTGCACGATGGGAGCGAAGCCGCAGGCGGCCAGGCACTCCACTTCCTTCAGGGTGAAGGTACCGTCGGGCGAGGTGCCGCCGACCTTAGCGCCAGTGATGCGCTCCAAATGCTCGGTCAACTCATCAGAGCCGCGCAGCATACAGGGACCCGTGCGGCAGATTTCCAGCACGTGCTTGCCCACCGGCTTGAGGTTATACTGGGTGTAGAACGTGGCTACTTCGTACACTTCAATCGGCTTGATTTTCAGCGTTTCGGCCACCAGGTCTTGTACTTCGGGGCTTACCCAACCGCCGAACTCGGCCTGCGCAATGTGCAGAATCGGCAGCAGGGCCGACTTGCTCCGGTCTTCCGGATAGTGCGTGAGCAGGCGCTTGATTTCCGCCTGAGCGGCGGGAGAAAATTGCGGTTTGGTGGGCGCGGTGGTCGGCTCCATATCAGTCAGATTCACAGAAAACTAAGCGTCCAGCTCGCCAGCGATGACGTTCATGGACGAGAGAATGACAATGGCGTCCGAGAGTGTCGTGCCCACGGCCATTTCCGGGTAAGCTTGGTAATAGATGAAGCAGGGCCGGCGGAAGTGCAGACGGTAAGGCGTGCGGCCACCGTCCGAAATCAGGTAGAAGCCCAACTCGCCGTTGCCGCCTTCCACCGAGTGATATACCTCGCCCACCGGCGCGTCAATCTCGCCCATGATGATTTTGAAGTGGTAAATCAGGGCTTCCATGTTCTTGTACACTTCCTGCTTGGCGGGCAGGTAGTAGTGCGGCGCATCGGCGTGGTAGGGGCCTTCGGGCAGGTTTTCCAGCGCTTGCTTGATGATGCGCAGGCTCTGCCAGATTTCCTCGTTGCGGACGATGAAACGGTCGTACGTATCGCCGTTGGTGCCCACCGGAATGTCGAACTCGAAGTCTTCGTAAGAAGAATAGGGGTTCATGGCGCGCACGTCGTAATCAACGCCCGCGGCCCGCAAGTTGGGGCCGGTGAAGCCGTAGTTCAACGCTTTCTCCGCCGAAATGGGGCCCACGTTCACCACGCGGTCCATGAAAATGCGGTTGCGGTTGAACATCGATTCGAACTCCTTCATCACGGCCGGGAAGGTCTTCAACCAATCGCGCAGCTTTTGCAGCGCCACCGGCGAGAAATCCCGCTCCATGCCGCCCACGCGGCCCATGTTGGTGGTCAGCCGCGAGCCGCACACCTCCTCGTAGATTTCGTAAATCTTCTCACGCTCCTGGAACACGTACAGAAAGCCGGTGAAAGCCCCGGTGTCTACGCCCAGAATCGAGTTGCAAATGAGGTGGTCGGCAATGCGGGCCAACTCCATCATAATCACGCGCATGTACTGCGCCCGCTTGGGCACGGTCACGCCGAGCAGCTTCTCCACCGTCATGTGCCAGCCCATGTTATTGATGGGCGACGAACAGTAGTTCATCCGGTCGGTGAGCGGCGTGATTTGGTAGAACGGCCGGCGCTCCGCGATTTTCTCAAATGCGCGGTGGATGTAGCCGATGGTGGGCACGCCGGACACAATTCGCTCGCCATCCATTTGCAGGATGTTCTGGAAAATGCCGTGGGTGGCCGGGTGCGTGGGGCCCAGGTTCAGCGTCGTCAGCTCCTGGCTGAAGTCGTTGAGCAGGGGCATGAGCTGGCCGTGGCGCTGCGCGGCGGCCTCCTCGTGTATTTTATGGGTGCCTTCCAGCGTGTCGTTTACTGCCATGATAGTGTTATCAGGGGCCTAGCGGCCGAAAAACAGGTCGGTTTTGTCTTCGCGGGTACCGTCTTCCAGCGGGTATTCCTTCCGCATGGGGTGGTAGTCCATGTCCTCCACGTTGAGGATGCGAATGAGATTGGGGTGGCCGGTGAAGATGACGCCGTAGAAGTCGTAGGCCTCACGCTCCATCCAGTTGGCAGTGGCGTAGAGGTCGGTCAGGGTTGGCACCACCGGGTCGGCGATGGGGAAGAAGATTTTAATCCGCAGGCGAATGTTCTGCGTCAGGCTGTGCAGGTGGTAAATCATACCCAGCTCCTTGCCCTCGTTCTCGGGGTAGTTGATGCCGCACATAGTGGTCAGGAAATGAAGCTTGATTTCCTGGTCCTGCTGCAAGCCGGCCACGATGTCGTGGATGCGCTCCCGCGTGGTGGTCACCGTGAGCAGGCCGTGGGGCTCTTCCACATCCGTGAACGTGGCCTCGCCAAACAACTTGTGCAGCAAAGCCAACACCCGCGCATTCTGGACCTTAATCGGGTCTTCGGCAACTGGAGCTTCGGGAGCGGCGGCAGATTCCTGAGGATTCATTCGGGGGTGGTAAGGGCCGGTAGTCGGAGAAAAGGCGGCCTTTCCTCCGACTACCAACTGCCTGATGCAGATTACTTAATGTTGTACGACGCCAGCAGGGCCTGGTATTCGGGCGCGTTGCGGCGGCGGAAAGATTCGTTTTTGGCCAAGTCCTGCACGCGCATCAGGCCGTCGAGCACTTGCTCGGGGCGGGGCGGGCAGCCAGGCACGTACACGTCCACCGGGATAATGCGGTCGATGCCTTGCAGCACCGAGTACGAGTCGAAAATGCCACCCGAGCAGGCGCAGGCGCCCATGGCCAGCACCCAGCGGGGCTCGGCCATCTGCTCGTACACCTGCTTCACGATAGGAGCCATTTTCTTGGCAATGGTGCCCATCACCATCAGCAAGTCGGCCTGGCGGGGCGAGAAGCTGGGCCGCTCGGAGCCGAAGCGCGAGATGTCGTAGTGCGAGCCCATGGTGGCCATGAACTCGATGCCGCAGCAGGAGGTAGCGAAGGGCAAGGGCCAGAGCGAGTTGGCGCGGGCAATGCCCACCACTTTCTCCAGCGAGGTGGCAAAGAAGCCAGCGCCTTCGATGCCCTCGGGGCCTCAACCGTTTTAATTTCTGGAACGCGGGTATCCATAAGGAAGATAAGTCAGATTGGACGGCCTAATGGCCTAGTTGCCAACACCGGCAGCGCGGCAAAAGTTTGGGCGAATCAGGCTTCGTTCCAGCGCAGGATGCCCTTTTTGATGATGTAGAGGAAGCCCGCCAGCAGGAAGAACATGAACAGCACCATGGCAATGAAACCGTCATTGCCCAGGGCGCGGAAGTTCACTGCCCACGGGTACATGAAGATTACCTCGACGTCGAACAGCACGAACACAATAGCCGTGAGGAAGTATTTCACCGAAATCGGGGTGCGGGCGTTGCCCACCGACTCGATGCCGCACTCGAAGGCTTCGTTTTTTACTTTGCTGCTGCGCTTGGGGCCCACGAGGTGCGACACAATCATGGCGAACGCCACAAACGCCAACGCCAAACCGAATTGAATAAGAATGGGCAGGTAATCGGAGGGCTGATAATTGGCAGCCGGAAGTATCAAAAACATAGCGAAAAATGTAGAGGGTAGCAGCACCCGTGGGCGCTGAAGGGCAAAGGTAGCGCCCACGGGTTAGGGGCGCAATGTTAAAGGTGGAAGCGGCGGCAGGTGTTTGGAAAGCAACAACCCAATTGCGGCGACAAAGCGGGCAGATGGCGGCTGTGCACACGAGCAGATTAGGCCGGGGGAGTAAGCTCGACAGTGATGGCGTTGCGTGGCATAAAAATGGAGAGTCAGGTAGTTTGCTAAGGATAAATACGCTTTTTGGTAGTAAATTGACTTGTGATACTTCGTCTCGGAGCTGTGAAGCCTGACGCGCAGTCCTTAACTCTACCCATGTCAGAGCGCGAAGTGCCATTGTCCGAACCAACGCTGTCGTACGCCGACCTAGCCGAGCGCGAACACCAGCTTTCGGTGATTTTTAATGCCATTGCCGACGTCACGTTTGTATTGAGCGTGGAAGATGACGGCCGCTACCGCTTCATTTTCGCCAACAACGCTTTCGAGAAAGCCACGGGAGTACCGGTAGAAAAAGTGGCCGGCAGCTACGTGAGCGACGTTATCCCGGAGCCTTCGCTGAGCCTGGTGCTCACCAAATACGAAGAAGCCATCCGCACCTCGCAGCGGGTGACTTGGCTGGAAACCTCCGACTATCCTACCGGCCGCGTGACGGGCGAAGTGAGCGTGACGCCGGTGCACGACGAAGCTGGCCGCTGTTACCAGCTGGTGGGCGTGGTGCACGACCTCACCAAGGAAAAGCAAGCCGAAGAGCGCCAACTTCTGCTCACGGAACGGCTCGTGCAGCAAAACTCCGACTTGCAGCAGTTCACGTACATCGTGTCGCACAACCTGCGGGCCCCATTGGCCAATGCCTTGGGTTTTACCGATTTGCTGGCGCGGCTAGACAAGCGTTCTGATACGTTTGACGTGTCGTTGCAGCACCTGCGCACCAGCATCCAACAACTCGACCAAGTGATGATGGATGTGAACAACATCCTGTCGCTGCGCGACTCGCAGGACGGCTACCGGCCCGAACCCGTGCCCGTGGCCGCCGTGTGCCAGCAGGCGCTGCTCAGCTTGCAGGAGGCGTTGCGGGATTGCGGGGGCCAACTGCACAACGCCATCCCGGCGACGCTGCACGTGGCGGGCAGCCGGGCCTATTTCCACAGCATTTTCCACAATTTGATTTCCAACGCCATCAAGTACCGCTCCGACGCGCGGCCGTTGCGGATTGACGTGGCCGCAGCCCAGGACCCGCGCCTGGGCATCACCCTCACCGTGCGCGACAACGGCTCCGGATTTGACCAGGAGAAGGCGAGCGATAATATTTTCCAGCTGTACCGTCGCTTTCACGGCGGCACGGGCACTGCCGGGCGCGGCATTGGCCTTTTTCTGGTGAAAGCCCACGCAGAAGCCATGGGCGGGGCTGTTTCCGTTCGGAGCCGCCTCGACGAAGGCACCGAGTTTACCCTTCATTTCAGGCCCCGTGCGGATGAAAACCTACCTCATTGACGACGACAACCTCGCCACCTACCTCACCGAGCAACTCCTGCGGGCCGAAGGATTTTCCAACACCATCTGCACGTTCCAATCAGCAAAAAAAGCACTGGACAAGCTGCTGATGCGGGCGAAGGAAAATCTGATGCCCCAGGTGGTTTTTCTGGACCTGAACATGCCCGAAATGGACGGCTGGCAGTTTCTGGACGCCCTGGCGCCCTACGAAGAAGAATTACGGGGGCACTGCGCCATCTACATTCTCACGTCGTCGCTGGCCCTGGCCGACCTCGAAAAATCGAAGGAATATGACCTGGTGGCGGGCCTGATTCACAAGCCGCTCGACAGCGGCGAAATCCGGGCCATTCAGTCGAAATTAGGAGGCGAAGCGGACGTTGAATGACCTTCAACTGGCTTCACTATTGATGTAAAAAAGCCGCCTCTTTAACCAGAGGCGGCTTTTTTGTGGCTAACTGACAAGGCTGTTACAGGCCTTTGTCGCGGTTCAAATCTTCGGCCGGCTCCGAGCCCAGGAAGGGGTAGCGGTAGTCCGTGACGGGCACGAAGGTTTCCTTGATGGCGCGGGGCGACACCCAACGGATGAGGTTGAGCTGCGAGCCGGCTTTGTCGTTGGTGCCGGAGGCGCGGGCGCCGCCGAAGGGCTGCTGGCCCACCACGGCGCCGGTGGGCTTGTCGTTGATGTAGAAGTTGCCGGCCGAATTCTGCAGGCGCTTGCTGGCCAGGTCGATGGCGTACCGGTCCTGAGCAAACACAGCGCCGGTGAGGGCGTAGGGCGAAGTGGTATCCACCAATTCCAGCGTTTCCTCGAACTTGTTTTCGTTGTAGATGTGCACCGTGAGCACCGGGCCGAACAGCTCCTCGCACATAGTCACGTACTTGGGGTCTTTGGCCACGATGACGGTGGGCTCGATGAAGTAGCCTTTCGACTTGTCGTAGCCGCCACCGGCAATGATTTCCACGTTCGGGTCGGACTTGGCAGCGTCGAGATACTTGGCCAGCTTATCGAAGGACACCTCGCTGATAACGGCGTTGATAAAGTTGCCAAAGTCTTCCACGTCGCCCATTTTGAAGGAAGCGAGGTCTTCCTTCACATAGCCAAGGATTTCCTGGGCCGTGTTGGAGGGCAGGTAGACGCGCGAGGCGGCCGAGCATTTCTGGCCCTGGTACTCGAAGGCGCCCCGGCTCATGGCCACGGCCACGGCTTTGGGATGAGCCGAGTGGTGGGCGAGGATGAAGTCTTTGCCGCCGGTTTCGCCCACGATGCGCGGGTAGGATTTATACAGGTGGATGTTCTGGCCGATGGTCTTCCAGATGTTCTGGAACACGCCCGTGGAGCCGGTGAAGTGGATGCCGGCAAAGTCGCGGTGCGAGAAAATCACGTCGCCGGCTGTGGGGCCGTCCACGTACACCAGGTTAATGACGCCGTCGGGCACGCCGGCTTCCTTGAACAGCTCCATCAGCACCTGGGCCGAGTAAATCTGCGTGTTGGCGGGCTTCCAGACGATGACGTTGCCCATCATGGCCGCCGACGAAGGCAGGTTGCCGGCGATGGACGTAAAGTTGAAGGGCGTGAGGGCGAACACGAAGCCTTCGAGCGGGCGGTGCTCCACGCGGTTCCACATGCCGGGCAGGCTCTCGGGCTGCTGCTTGTAGATTTCCTGCATGTAGTACACGTTGAAGCGGAAGAAATCAATCAGCTCGCAGGCGGCGTCGATTTCGGCCTGAAACGCATTCTTGCTCTGGCCCAGCATGGTGGCCGCGTTGATGCGGGCGCGGTAGGGGCCGGCCAGCAGGTCGGCGGCCTTCAGGAACACAGCGGCGCGGTGCTCCCAGGGCAGCTCGGCCCAGGCGGTGCGGGCAGCCAGCGCAGCGTCGATGGCCAGCTGCACGTGGCTGGCGTCGCCGGCGTGGAAATGGGCAATGGTGCGCTGGTGGTCGTGGGGCGGGGCAATGCGCTCCAGCTTGCCGGTGCGCACCTGCTTGCCGCCGATGTACATCGGGATGTCCAGCTCCAGCCCGCGCAGGCTCTTGAGCTGCTGCTGCAACTCCAGTCGCTCTTTCGAGCCGGGCGCGTAGCCTTTCACGGGTTCGTTAATCGGGACGGGGGCGTTGAAAAAGGCGTTGGCCATAAATATTCAGGTTAGGTTGTTGGGAGGGTTGGGGTGGGATGGGGCAAAGGTAGGATGATACTATAACAGCTATAGTGGATAGCCCACATACCAAGGAGCATTAAATGATTCAGGGTCGACTTCAAGTTGTAACAACAAAGCATATAGCTCAACAACATCGGCAACGTAATAGCTGGTTTGAGCTACAATTGCTAAATCTTCGTCTCCATCTTCAGCATACTTATTCAGTAGTGCCATATCAAACTCAATATCAGAAACGTGATAAAGGTGTGGTGGCTGCGCTACGACGCTCCATCTCTTAACATCAATCATAACCCAGCGTTTCTGATTGCCTGCTGATGCCCGGGCTATTGCTGCAATTGGTTTTTGCAGCATATCAATTCGATTCCAAACTTTGACTGGAATAGCTTTCATCTTTGAGATGCTACAGCCGCTTCAGCAACTCTCGCACCTGCTGCTCGAGGTCCTGGTAGGAGCCGGTGTTGTGCAGCACATGGTCAAAATTGGGATAAGCGTCCATGGAGACTTCACTGGGGTGGTTGTCGTCGCGGGTGCCGTCGCCGCGCTGGCGCAGCGGGTCGCCTTCCACGCGCAGCATGATGCCGCCGCGGGCCCGAATGGGGTCGGCTTCGTTGGCGTAGCGCACGTCGGGCACCAGCACGCAGGCGTCTTGCGGCAGGGCCGCAAAAAAGGCATCGACCCACACCAGCGGCTCCCACTGGCGCAGGGCTTCGCCCACCTGCTGCAGCATTTCGCCCCGGGTGCGCCGGAAGGTGGGCACCAGCTCGGCCTTGCCTTTTTGGGAATAGTAGAGCGCCGCCGCCTCGCCCGTGAGGGCGGCGCAGACCGATTTAATGGAATCGCCGAAGGAGCGAACCTGCCAGATGCGCTCGGGCTGCAGTTGCTGGATGAGCCGGGCCACGGTGTCTTTGCCGCTGCCCCGGCGGCCGGAGAGGCCAATGAGGTGTATCATGTTGGTGAGAATTTCGGCTGTTATCCTGAGCATAGCGGGGGACCTTCTTACCCCACGCCTGCACTGCTTGAATTACTGCAAACCGTTCTTCGGTGAGAAGGTCCTTCGCTGCGCTCAGGATGACAAATGAGCTACAAGAATGCTTTCAGCTCGCTCAGGCAGCTGATTTCGTGCGTGGTTTGGGCGAAGTGGCGGCGCTTGTCGGGGTTGAAATAAACCTGGTCGATGCCGGCGTTGAAGGCCCCCAGCACGTCGCATTCCAGGTTGTCGCCTATCATCAGGCTCTCGGCGGCCGTGGCGCCGGTGTGCTGCAAGGCATGCTGGAACATGCGCGGGTCGGGCTTGAGGTGGCCGCTGTGTTCGGAGGTGATGACCGACTCGAAGTAGTGCGTCAGGTTCGACGAAGCCAGCTTGATGGCCTGAATGTCGTTGAAGCCGTTGGTGATGAGGTGCATGCGGTACCGGGGCTTCAGGTAGTCGAGCACCTCGTGGGTGTAGGGAAACACGGCGGACTTGAGCGGCAGAATGTCCGTGAACTCGGCCGAGATGGTGGCAGGCACGTCGGCGTCCGGTACGCCCAATTTGCTGAGCGTGCGCGAGAAACGCACGTCGCGCAGCTGCGCCTGCGAGATTTTTCCACTCTGGTACATGCGCCACAGCGCGTGGTTGATGTCGCTGTACACCCGAATGAATTCTTCCGCCGTGAACGTGCCAAACCGCGCAAAGTCGTGCCGCGCGTAGAGCGTGCGCAGCGTTTCGTTGGCATTTTTCTCGAAGTCCCACAGCGTGTGGTCGAGGTCAAAGAACAGGTGGCGGTATTTCATGGTAGTGGTTAGTGGTTAACGATTAGTGGTTAATGATAAATGATAGAGATGTGTCGTAAAAGGGAATTGCCATTTGGCAGTTAACCACTCACCGTTAACCACTAACCACTCACAACCCGCCCGCCAGCGCCATGCTGAGCACGCCCGCCAGCATGATGCCCTTGCACCACGCGCTGAGGTAATGAAAATGCCGTCGCCGGTCGGCCCGGATGAGCAGGCGCACCAGCTGGGCCATGGGCAGCAACACCAGCACCAGCAGCCAGGTGCCCAGCGGCCAGTGCCCGCCCGCCAGCAGCCGGGCCGTGGCACCTAGTGTCAGCAGCGCCAGGCAGCCCAGGAAGAAGCCGGTCACCCACTTGGTGCGGGCCACGCCCACCACCAGCGGCAGCGTGCGGCAACCGTGCTGGGCATCACCTTTCATGTCCTCCACGTCTTTCACTATCTCGCGCACCATGGTGAGCAGGAAAGCGGCCAGGGCGTAGGGCCACACCACGCTGTGGCTGTCGTGCCGGGCTAGTTGCAGCTGCAACTCGGGCAGCAGCACCAGCGCCGCCGTGAGGGTGGCAATGCTGGCGTTGCCCACCAGCGCCACCCGCTTGAACCGCGCCGAATAGCCCCACAGCAACAGCGCCGTGCCCAGCGTGACCAGTCCCAGCACCGGGTGCAGCCAGCCAGCCAGCAGCACACCCGCGCCACTCAGCAGCATGTGGGCCAGCATGGCCTTGCGCCGGTTCACCACGCGGCCCACCACCAGCCGGTCGGGCCGGTTGATGGCGTCAATCTTCACGTCGTAGTAGTCGTTGATGATGTAGCCGGCCGCGGCCACCAGCAGCGCCGCCAGCACCAGCGCCCCAAAGCGCGGCGCCAACAGCGACGCGTGCAGCGGCAGCTCCGGCAGCAGCAGACCCGCCCGCACCAGGGCCATGCACAGCAGCATTATCACAAGGTTGGGCCAGCGCACCAGCGTGGGCAGGGCCGTGCGCAGGCGCTCGGCCGGAGGCGGGGGCACGGCGGCGGTCGGCGGCTTGGGCGGAAGCGGGGGCATGGCGAGGCGAACGGGCAAGATGCAAAGGTCGGGCACAGCGGCGGGCCGGGCCATAAAAAAAGCTTCCCCGGAAAGGAGAAGCTTTTTCGACGGGTTGCCCCGAATGTCGATTTCTGTTGCTCAGATTTTGCGGACGTTCACGGCGTTGATGCCCTTGCGGCCTTCCTGCGTTTCGAATTCCACCCGGTCATTTTGCTGCACCGTGACTCCGTTGAGGCCCGTTACGTGTACGAAAAAGTCTTCTTTCGTTTGGTCGTCGGTCACGAAGCCGTAGCCTTTGGCTTCGTTGAAAAATTTAATAATGCCGGTTTTCATGCAAAAAACGAATAATGGAAAGGAAGGAAACCGCCCGGGTAAAGGCTGCGGCAATGCCTGAAACGGCAGGAAAGGGCCACTTCAGGCCAGCTTACGCGGGAAACCGGTACCGGGTTGGCCGCGCAGGCTCGCTAGCTCGGCCGTTTATTGGTTGTCGCGCCACTCGTACACCCACTTGGCCTGGATTTGCTCCAAGTGGCCCTCGGTGGCCTGCTCGCGGGTGCCGTCGAAGTTGTCGAGGCTCATCACCCACTCGATGAGGTCGGTGAAGCGGATGCGGTAGATTTTGGCCTCGGTGAAGTCGTCGCCGAACTTCTCGTAGAGCGCCATGGCAATGTCCTCGTGGTCGGCCCAGTGCATGGGCGGCTCGAAATGAGTCATTCTGTTGATGTGCTGATGTGCTGATGAGGTGATTTGCTGATGTGCTGAGTGGTTGCTTTGTGATGTTTTTAGAAGCACATCAGCAAATCACCTCATCAGCACATCAAGAATTAGTGGCCCAGGAAATGCTGGGGCGGAATGGTGACCGTTACCTGCATGTCTTTTTCCAGCACGCACTGGCAGGCTAGGCGGGAGTTGATGCGCGGGTTTTCGGCGCGGTCAATGAAGTCTTCTTCCTTGTCCGAAATTTCGGGAAGGTCGTCGCCGCCGGAGTTGATGTACACGTGGCAGGTGCTGCAGCCGCACACGCCGCCGCAGTTGTGCTGCAGCTGAATGCCGTTGTTCAGGGCCACGTCGAGCACCGACTCGCCGGGGGCCGCCACGTGGGTTTGGGCCGGCTGGCCGTCGCTGAACTGGAAGGTAATGGTGGTGGCGGGAACAGACAAAACGAGAAACTTATAAGTCGAAAAAACACAGCGTTTGAAGCCGCAAAGGTACTCCCTCCCGCCCCGGCATCAAAGCTGCGCCTGAATGCTGGCCGTGAGCTGCGCATACAGCGCCTGCCAGGCCGGGTGGGCGGCCAGCGCCGCCACGTGCGCGGCCAGCGTGGGGGTGTCGCGGCGCACGGCCGGCCCGGTTTGCACCGCGAAGGGCGGGTTGGCCAGGGCTTTGTCCACGGTTTCGCGCACCAGCGGGGCCAGCAATTCGGCCGGGAGCCGGGCCTCGGCCAGCAAAGCATCGGCAATGCCCAACAGGTGATTGGTGAAATTGTTGGCGAACACGGCAGCCACGTGCAGCTTCAGCCGCTGGGCCGAGTCGAGGCGCAGCACCCGCTGGCTAAGGCTGCCGGCCAAATCCAGCAACGTTGTTTCGGCCGCAATGCCGCTGGCTTCGATGCACAGCGGCACCGTGGGCCAGTCGATGGCGCGGCCGGGGCTGAAGGTTTGCAGCGGGTAGAAAACGCCCCCGCGCACGCCGGGTTGCGCGTCGAAAACCGAGAGTGGCAGCGCGCCCGCCAAGTGCGCCACCAGAGCGCCTTCGGGCCAACTGGTGGCGGCCAGCAGCGGGGCCACGGCAGCATCGGGCACGGCCAGCAGGTACACGTCGGCGGGCGGCAGGGGAAAAGCTAAGTCACCGAGCACCTGCGCGTCGGGCAACTCCGCTGCTAAAGCAGCCGCGCGGTCCGGATTGCGGTTCCAGACGAAAGCCACCGAATGCCCCGCCGCCGCCAGCGCGGGCCCCAGTTGGCTGGCCACGCGGCCGGCCCCAAGCAAGCCGATTCGTAGAGGGGATAAAGGGCGAGTTGACATGGAGTACTAGGCGGCTCACCGCCGGAAGGGAATAAAAAGGCCGCTTCTGCAATAGAAGCGGCCTTTTCGTATTCAAATAATTAGTTAGCCCACCGGCTGGGGGCGCGCCGTGCGGTTGCCCGTTTCCGCCGAAGCCTCGGTTTCGGCGGCTTCCGGGGTCACGGCGCCTTTGCCGCCGCGCTGGCGCACGCTCAGGCCGAAGCCGAGGGCCATGAGCAGCGTGCCGCTCCACAGGAGGTTGATGAAGGGCTTTTCCATAGCTTTCAGAATGACGTAGTCTTTCTGGGTGGTGCTCACGCCGAAGGTGAACTTGCCCTTCTCGGGGTCGATGGCGTTGAGGGTGAGGCGCACGCCGAGGTCTTCCACTTCGTCGGGCACGCGGCCAATCATGCGGTTGCGGATGACGAACACCGGGTGGGCGTGGTACTGGCGCTTCTCGCCGGTCACAATCATGTCGGCCTGCAGGGCGAGGTCACCTTTCTGCAGGTTGAGGCCGGCGGTTTCATGGGCCGGCTCGATGGCCCGGAACACGGCGAAGTAGTCGTTGAGGAAGATGGTGTCGCCCACGCTCAGCACGCTTTCCTTGGCCTCGCTCCAGGGCTTTTCCTTGCGCGGGTCCAGCACCGAACTCACGTGCGTGTAGATGTCGTGGCCCCAGAACTTCTTGATGGCCGGCGAAGCCAGCAGGCCGCCCCCGCCCATCTCGTCGTTCACCTGGGCGCGAGGGTAGAGCGCAAACTGCTCACCCGACTTCACATCCTTGTAATTGATGCGGTAGTAGGTGTTTTCGGGCAGGATGTTCACCGTGTCGCCGGTCTTGTAGTAGGTCTTGCCTTCTACGGTGATGGGCGCGCGGGCCAGGGCCTTGTAGTCGTCGTCGGTACGGAAGAGGAACTGCTTATCCACGTACCCGGGCACGCCGGGCACCTCGAAAAATTGGCCCGTGTAGGTGAGCTGGTAGCCGTGCATGGGCGTGGTTTCGTTGCGCCACAGCAGCACGTTGTCGCGGTTCAGGTCCTCGTCAAACTCCCGCGAATACAGCAGGCCCGACACGTTGCGCGAAATGATATTTGAGTACCCCGCCGACGCCAGGATGCCCAGCAGCATCAGCGCAATGCCCAGGTGGGCCACCGCGCCGCCTGACAGCCGCACGCCACGCCGCAGCAGGTTGAAGATAGTACCAAAGTTGGCCAGCACCCCAAACAGGCCCGCCAGCGTGAGCACGATGTAAGGCGCTGTGATGCTGATGCCATTGTAGCGAACCAGCAGCACGGTGAGGGCCGTGCCCAGCAGGGCCAGCAGCGTGGGCGCCGTGAGGGAGTTGATGACAGTTTCGCGGTTGTTGCGCTGCCACCACATAATCTGGGCCACGCCCGAAAGCAGGGCCACCGCCACGCCCATCCACAACTGCGCCTTAGAGTAATGGGCAATCTGGTCGGCGGGCAGGGCCACGTTGGTTTTAATGCCAATTAGGCCCATTAGCGCATTGTACACCGGAATGCTGGTGGTGTACAGCACCTGGAACGCGCCCAGGCACAGCACCGTGGCACCCACAAACACCCACAGCTCGGGGCTGTAGCCATCCAGCTCTTTGGGCGAAACCGGAATCTCTTTCCAGCGCGACACCAGCAGCGCCACGGCCAGCACGGTGAAGGCGCCCAAGTAAATCAGCAACTGGCCCGAGAGGCCCAAATCCGTAAACGAGTGTACCGAGGCGTTGCCCAGCACGCCACTACGGGTGAGGAAGGTGGCGTAAAGAATGAGCACGAACGTGGCCACCACCAGCGCAAACGAGGTGCGCAGGCCAATGCGGCGCTTCTGCCACAGCACCATGCCGTGCAGCGAGGCCACCAGCACCAGCCACGGAATGTACACGGCGTTTTCCACCGGGTCCCAGTTCCAGTAGCCGCCGAAGTTCAGCGTTTCGTAGGCCCAGTAGGCGCCCATCACCACGCCCACGCCCAGCACGCCACCGCCAATGAGCGTCCAGGGCAGGGCGGGCTTCACCCAGGCGGTGAGTTCACGCTTCCAGAGGCCCGCAATGGCGAAGGCGAAAGGCACCAGCGTGAGCGCAAAGCCCAGAAACAGCGTGGGCGGGTGAATCACCATCCAGTAGTTCTGCAGCAGGGCGTTGAGGCCGGTGCCGTCTTTGGGCACGAAGTCGGGGTTCATTTTCCACACCGGCAGGTCGGTGAGGAATTCGCGCAGCAGAATGAACGGGGACGAGCCCACCTTCACGCCGCCCAGCACCACGCCCAGAATCATGCTCACCAGAAACAGCTGCACGCCGCTGAACACGGCCATTACCGGCGCTTCCCATTTGCGGTTGAAACGCATGATGCACAGGCCCAGCACCACTTGCCAGAAAATCCAGAGCAGGAAAGAGCCTTCCTGGCCTTCCCAGAAGCAGGAAATCATGTACTCCACCGGCAGGTGGTTGGAGCTGTGGCTCCAGGCGTAGTAGTACTCGTAGCGGTGCGCGTGGATGATGTTGAACAAACACACAATGACCGAGAGCACGGCTGCGCCGTGCACGAAAAACGCCCAGCGCGCCGTGCGCAGCCAGCTTTGGTCTTCGTCGCCGAGGGCGCGGCCCCGCGAGGCCTGGAAGTAGCCGTAAGCCGCCACCAGCGCCGCCGCAAACGCCACGATGACGCTCAGGTGGCCGATTTGTCCAATTAATAAGTTCATAAGCAAAAGATAAATCAGGCGGATACCGCCACCGCCGCGCCGGAGCGCAACACTTCGTAGCGGGCTAAAATGCGGGGATGAAAAGCGGGCGGCAGCTGCGCCCAGTCGTGCACGTCCACGAAAATAGGTAAGTTGCTGTCCGTGAGTGCTTCGCGAAATTCGCTGAGCAGGCGCGCCGGAAGAGCCGTCAGGTTGTGGCCACGCAACACCAGGTCCAGGTCGCTGCCTTCGTGGGCGTTGCCATTCACGCGGCTGCCGTAGGCCCAAACGGCCACTTCGGGCGGCACGTGCCGGGCAACGAGTGCCTGCACCAGGGCCAAGTCTTTCGGGCGAAGGTCGAGCATGGTCAGGAAAGTGGTTTGCCGTGAAGAAGTTGCGCCAGGGCCGTGGCATCGGCCACGAACTGCGGCAGGAGTTTCAGCGTGGCTTCGGCAAACCCGACGCCGTAGTCGTGGGCCGTGGTGTTGCGGTTGTCGCGATACAACAACCACCGCTCAGTTGCGTCGAGGGACAGCAGTCCGTGCTGCGCCGCGGCCCGAAACAGGTCTTTGTAGACCAGCGCATCGGCCTGCCGGGGCGAAGCGAAATACGGCCGCAGGGCCTTTTTCAGCAGCTTTCCGGCTTGCTCAATGATGATTTCAAACTCTTTCACGCAGGCCGAACGATACAACTCGTACTCCACCGAATCGGGCGCGCTCTGCTGCAAGAGCACCACTGCCCGGTCGAGGGCCAGGGTGCAGCGAGTGAGCAAAGAAGAGTCGAGCGTTGTCATGGAAAAGGCAAATTTACCGCCGCGCCGCCGGAGCTGGCAGGGCTAATAACAACTTATCGACGAAAAAGGCGCCCCGCGGCGGATGGCACGTGATTTCGACGGCAATTTTTTCTAAACCGGCCTCCTGCCACCGGCGCATGGGCAGCTCGGCCTGTCGCGGGTCGTTGGGCTGATTGACGAGCTGGCGCGAAAGCAGCACCTGCCCGCTGGCCGGGTTGGTAACGACCACTGAGAGGCGCGCTTTGTTCGGGTATTTGCGCAGCGGCAGCTCTACCACGGCGCGGGTGGGGCTGGTGCCGGGCACGGCGGGCGCTTCGCCGTAGCCGTACCACCACTGCCGCAGGCGCACCGGCGGCGGGCTGCCCGCTGCCTGCGTGGTCACCACCTGGTAATCGTAGGTGCCGGGACCAGGCAGCGTGTCGGTTACGGTGTAAGTCAGCGCCGGCTGGCCGTAGGTATCGCGCTGCACCGGCACCTGCCGCACCTCACTGCTGCGGTACTCGTGCACCTCGCGGCGCAGCACCCGGCAGGCGGGCGCGGCGGCCAGCGAGTCGGGCAGCGTCCAGGTGAGCTCGACCACGTGGCTGGCGGTGGGCAGCACGCGCGTGGGGTTGGGCGGGAAATAGCTGACGGGCATGCCCACCGGCTGGCGGCTGACCTGCAGCGAGAACTGGCAAAAATCCTTCAGGTAGCCGTCCACATCGAGCAGGTAAGACCGGCCGGCGCGCAGCGAGTCCAGTGTCACAAATACGTCGTCCTGGGTGCCAAGCGAAGTGCAGCTCAGGACGCGGTAGGTGGCTGGCTGGCAGGGCGTGCCCGTGAGCACCACGAGCTGCACCCCGCGCACGTCGCGGCATTTTTGGCCACCAATGTTGATAAAATAGCGGCCCGAGGCTTTCGGCGTAAACTCAAACCACTGGTCGTTGTGGTATTCGATGCACTTGCCGGTCAGGCGCTCATCTACGCAGCTACGCTGCACGGTGCAGCCGGTGGTGTTGGAGGTGATGAGTTGCTCGGCTTGCAGCACGCGCCGGTTCTCAATGTTGTCGTTCGAGACCTGGGCTGCGGCAATAGGGGCGGAAGCTGCGAGGAGGAGCAGGCAGCAGGCCCAAAACAGAACGTCATGCAGAGCGCAGCGCAGCATCTTGCCCGGCACCACTAAATCAATTGATTTCGTTGCGCGGTAGAGATGCTTCGCTGCGCTCTGCATGACCGTTCCTGGGCTGCTGAGCAAGGACGCTTACTTGACGGAAGCCGTGGCGCCTTGGTTCAAATCCTTCTTCACGTACTTACTGGGGCACTTCAACAGGATGTTGTCAGCCATGAAGACGTTGCCTTTCATGCAGCCGGTAATCACCACTTGCTCTGAAGCGTCGAAATCCTGGGGCTTGGGGTTGTTGTACACCACGCGCTGGGCCACATGTAGGGTGTCTACCAGCGTGAAGGCGAAGTAGTTGGGGTCCGTCATGGGGTCATATTCCAGGCCCATGGGCTGCTTCGCGGCATCGCGCGGCAGCTTGCCTACCACGTGCACCTTGGTGGTGTTGCCCTCGGCGGCCCGCTGGCGAGCCTCGCCAAAGCCAACGTACACGCTGGCATCGGCGGTGGTGCTGAGGATGATGGCGGCGGCCACCGCAATGATGGCCATGATGAAAATGTGCGACTTCTTCATAAAAGCACGAATTGAAACGACTTACGGGAAGAGAGTTGGTGCGACTTCGGGTAGCTCGTCGGGTTGGTAACAGTGCAAGCGGGCGGCTGGTGCCCGGCTATTTTTTTATTTCCTGCTCGAGGCGGCTCACCTTGCGGTCGAGCGAAATGAGGTAGAGCAGCAGGCCCGCCACAATGACGACCACCACGGCCACCACCACGTAGATTTTGCCGTTGGCGCGCAGGCTGTCGGCCATTTCGGGCTCGGCCACTGGCGTTTGGGCAAAAGCGTTGGCGGCGCTGAGCAGCCACGTCATCAGCAACAGGAACAGGGCCGCGGGGCGCGGCGAGAGCTTAATTTTCATCGTGTTTCAATTTCAGGAAAGCAAAACGGCTGCTGACCTGGGTGAGCCAGAAGGCAAACAAAATCCAGCCGATGACGGCGGGGTAAAACACCTGCCGCATGGTGTTGTCGAGGTCGTACTGGTTGAAGCCGGGGTTGCCGGTCTGGCCGGGGTGCAGCGAAGGGCCGCTCAGGCGCGGCAGCACAAACAGCAGCGGAATGGCCGCCGCAAACGCGAAAATGTTGTAGATGGCCGACACACGGGCCCGCTGTTGCTCGTCGCGGAACGAGCCGCGCAGCACCAGGTAAGCGCCGTAGATGAGCATGGCCACGGCCGCGCCGTTCAGGCGCGGGTCGGGCGTCCACCACGCACCCCAGGTGAAGCGCGCCCACAGGCTGCCCGTGGCCAGGCCCAGCAGGCCCAGCACGATGCCGGTTTTGGCCGACTCGTGGGCCAGTACATCGAGCCGTTCGCTCGGATTGCGCAGGTAGCGGATGGAATACCACACCGACACCAGCAGCACCATAATCATGGAAAACCACATGGGCACGTGGAAAAACAGGTTCCGGATGCTCTCGTTCACGATGGGCAGCCGCGGCACCGCAATCAGAATGCCTACTGCCGAAGCGCCCAGCAGGAGCAGCACGGTAATGGATTTCCACACCACGCCCGACGTGCGTTGCTCGATGAGGAACTGGCCACCCCACACGCCGGCCACCGTCATCACGATGCCGGACAAACTGCCAACTATTGCCGCTGTACTCATAATAAATCAGTGAATTAGCCGCGCCACAAAAAAGGAAACAGCAGGTAGGACGTCGCGCCCACTATCATATTCAATGCCACCAGCGTCAGCACCGAGCTTTGGCTCACGCTCCAGTCTAACCCGTCCAAGGCGTTTTTGCTCACTTTGATGAGCAGCAGCAGCATGGGCACCATGATGGGGAAACCGAGCACGGCCATGAGCGTGGCGCCGTTGCCGCCGGCCTTGGCCGCAATGCCCGACACCAGCGTGAGCGTGGTGGCAAAGCCCACGGCGCCCAGCAGCAGGTTGGCCACAAACAGGCCGGGGCTCTGAATGGGATTGCCGAGAAAAACCGTGTACAAAAACAGTCCCAGCAGCGCCACCGCCGTCAGCAGCAGGGCGTTGTAGAGCATCTTGGCCAGAATGACGGCCTGGGGCCGCACCAGCGTGTAGTAGTAGAGCCGCTGCCCGGCGCTTTCCTGCATAAAGCCCTTGGCCACCGCATTGATGGCCGCAAACAGCAGAATGACCCACAGCAGCGCGTTCCAGGCCGGTGGCGGGGGCGTGCCGCCGCGCAGGCTGAAGCTCAGGAAGCACACAAACACCGTGCTGCCCACGTAGAGCAGCAGCCCGCCCAGCGCCGCGCGCTGCCGCCATTCGAGGCGGAAGTCTTTGGCTAACAGGGTAGTGATTTCGCGGAGCAGGGGCACGGCCGGAGGGATGAATTCGGGCCGCAAAGATACGCCAGCCCCGACCCGAATTATTCCCCCACCGGCACTTTTGCCGTGGCGGTTTGGCCTTGCTGGGTCACTTCCAGTACGTAGAGGCCCGGCGCGAGGCCGGCCACGGGCACGGCCAAAAGGCCGTTGGCGGGCGTTTGGGTGGCAGTGTAGGCCACGCGGCCCAGCGCGTCGCGCAGCCGCAGGGTGGCGGGCGCGCTGGCGGGCAGGCTCACGGTCAGCACGTCGCGCACGGGGCTGGGGTAAAGGCTCACCGCCAAGGGGGGGGCGGCAGAGCGGGTGCCCAGCACTACGGTTTGCCGGATGGGCTGAAAATTAAGCAAACCCAGCGCCGGTTGGTCTACCTGGTGCACCACGTGGCTCTCCACCACGGTCAGCGAGTTGGTGCCCCAGTCGTTGTTCTGGGCCAGCATGTTATCGGGCATGTTCAGGTAGAAGTCGTACACCTGGCCGCCATTGCCGTTGTTGTA
The DNA here is from genome assembly GCF_022921075.1 of Hymenobacter sp. 5317J-9. Lineage (NCBI taxonomy): Bacteria > Pseudomonadati > Bacteroidota > Cytophagia > Cytophagales > Hymenobacteraceae > Hymenobacter > Hymenobacter sp. 5317J-9. Next base: position 4,694,780 of record NZ_CP095050.1, on the reverse strand, counting down.
GAGCAGGTTGCGGCCCACGTTCAGGCTGTCGGTGCTGCTGGCATCGCCGAAGCTCATGCTGGGGCCGGGATTGGTGCTCGTGCTGGAAGTCCGCAGCACGGTTACGCCCCAGAGGTTGCCGCGCAGCACGTTGCGGCTGGCCACGCCGGTGAGGGTGGCGTTGCCCACCAGGTTGATACCGCTGCCGCCGGTCTGCGCGTTGGGGTTGATGTTGTTGTTTTCGATGACGTTGCGGACGATGACGGCCTGAATGCCTGGGCCCTGCAGCGCAATGCCGTAGCGGTTGTTGGCGATGCGGTTTTGACGAATGCGCACCTGCGTGGTGCCGGCCGTGCCCAGCAGATTGGATACCGCCACGCCCCCGGCCATGTTGTAAGGCCCGCCGATAACCAGGCAGCGCTCAATGATAATGGGCGTGGCACCGCCAATGCCCAGGTTGATTTGCGGCGTATTGGCGTTTTCGGTGTCGTTGTGCCGGAACAGGCAGTTCTGAATCACCGGCGACGTGTTGCGGTTGGAAGGGCTTTGAACGCCGGCGCGGGCATTCTCATAAATGCGGCAATTGAGAATGCGCGGTGCTCCGCCCGAGGGGCTGATGGCGCCGCTATTGGTGCTGGTGGTGCCAATGCGCGCCACTTGGTAGCGCACCACGCAGCTGTCGAGCAGCAGGTCATTATCGAGAATGCGGATGCCGCCGCCGTACTCCACAATGGTTTTGCGCAGCCGCGAACCCTGGCTGGTGGCCGAAAACGTGAGGCCACTGAACGGGGCCGTACTGGCCTGAGCCGTGATTTTCACCGAGTCGCGCGGGTTCACCAGCAGCACACCGTCCACGGTGACCAGGGCCGCCGCCGCCACCCGCAGCGTGGCGTTGGTGCCGATGGTGAGCGTGTCGGTGGGACTCAGGCGCAGGTTGCCGTTCACGGCGTACACGCCGGGGCTGGTCAGCACCACGTTGGAGCCGGTGGCGGCGGCCAGTTGGGCCAGGGTCCAGCGCACGCCGGTGCCGGGCGTCTGGTATTGCGCGCTGGCGCTGGATGCCGAAAGGGCCAGCACCAGGCCGGGAAGTAGCAGGTTTCTCATAGCGGAAAGGAGTGTGGGTGGAGATATGCAAATAACGGAATTTAAGCCGGGCGCAGCCACGAATGCAAAAAAGGCTTCTGGCAATCAAGCCAGGAGCCTTTTTTGAAACTGTCAGCGGTTAGCCGCTACGCAAAGCCCGTTAAAAATCGTAGCCCAGCGTAAAGTAGAATTTCGGGCCTTTGGTCACGTAGTCTTCCTGGCCCCAGGCCACGTCCATCTTGCCGTAGAAGCCCAGCAACGTGGTGCGGGCGCCCACGCCGTAGCCCACCAGGAAGGGGTTGCGGAAGTTGATAACCGTGGCCGAGAAGTAGTTGCCCGAGGGCACCACCTTCACGGTGTTGGCCGAGTTGTCGAGGCCGAAGGGGTTGGTGCCGGAGTAGGCCGTGCCCGCGTCGGCAAAGCCGGTGAGCTGCAGGTTGCGGAAAAAGCCCGAGTAGATGGGCCGCCGCGCGAAGTACTGCACAATGGGAATGCGCAGCTCGCTGTTGAACAGCACGTAGCGCGGGCCACTGCGGGCGCTGTAGTTGAAGCCGCGCAGGTTGGTCACGAATTCCTGGTTCATCACCTGGTCGGCGGCCGAGTAGGTGGGCAGGAAGCGGCTCTGGGCGTATTCGGCGTTAATCAGCCAGTCGTCCATGCCGCCGATGCGAAACACCTGGGCGCGAGGGCCGAAGAACTGTCCGTAGCTGGCCCGGTTGGCCCAGATAATGGAGCGGCTGATTTTCTGGTAGTGCCGCAGGTCAACCACGAACTTGCCAAAGCTCAGGCTCTTGTCGTTGATATTGGTCAGGTTCAGCACCCCGGCTTTCAGGCGCGTGCCCACCACCATGTTCACGCCGGTGTTGATGCTGTTGTCGAACACTATTTCGCCGTTGTAGCCCACGTAGTTGGTGCTCACGTCGTTTTCGGTCGAGGCATCGCCCAGCTGGGTGCTGGAAATGTTTACGAAGCGGGGGCCGCCGCGCACGCTCAGGTTGTGGGTGAGGGGGTAGGCAATGTTGGGCGCCACCTCGTGCCGGCCGTAGCGGAAGCGGCCCGAGCTCAGGTCGAAGAAATAAGCCTGTTTCTGATAGGCCACGCTCCAGTCGTAGCGGTGCGTGAGGTTGGTGTACTGCGCCCGGATGTTGCTGGTGCGCAAGTCAAACAAGCCAAACAGGCTGGCGTCGATGCGCTGGTTTTCCAGCACGTCGGTGAGCGCTGCTTTAAACTGCAGTCCCAGCCCCAGCAGCGGGTCCATGTACAGGGCCGTCGACACGTTGTCGGCCATGAAGCGCGTGTCGTAGCGGAACGGGCCGCTGAGCGGGGTAGTGGCTTGTGCCTGGGTAGCGGCCGCCGCGGCCGTAGATGCCGCCGTGGGCGTGAGGCGCCGCCGGCGGGTCTGCGAGGGCTGGGCGGCCGGCTCATCTTCTTCAAACTGGTAGTCGCTCGTGTTCACGGTGCTGCCGGCGGCTTTGCGGGCGGCAGCGCCGGGCGTGGCAGCCGTGGAGTCGGCCGCACCGGTAACAGCGCTGGTTACAGGGGCCGGGGCGGGCGCGGGTGCCGGCTTGGGGGCGGCCGCGGCCCGCGGGGGCGCCGACCGGTCTTCCAGCGTCTGCTGGCGGGCCGTTTTGGTGAGCGGAAACGAATTCGTGAGCGGGTACTCGGGGTAGAGGTAGAGGATGTCGCGCGACTGGGCCGGCGCCACAAACACCAGCGCCGACGACTGCGGGCTGTAGTCAAAATCCTGCGTGTTGGGCAGCCAGTTGGTCAGAATGGTGCGCTGCTTGGTTTTGAGCGAGTAGCGGTACAGGGCCCGCACGCCGCTCTCTTCGCCCAGGTACATAATTTCCTCGTCGGAAATGGCGCGGGGGCGCGTCTCGTTTGAGATGGTGCTCACCAGCGTTTCCACCGGAATGGGGCGGCCGTCGAGGTGGTATTCAAACAGGTCGTAGTTGTTCACCACGTTCTGGAACGTGGCCGGCCGGGCGCGGCCCGCCGAGTCGAGGTAGCGGTTGGAGCTGAACACCACGCCCTCGCCGCCGGGCAAAAACACCGGCTGCACGTCGTCAAACAAGTCGTCGGTGAGCTGCTCGGCTTTGCGGCTGCCAGCTCGCAGCAGGTAGATGTCGTTCTGCCCGTTGCGCACGGCGCTAAACACCAGTGCCTTGCCATCGGGCGAGTAGCTCATGCTCAGAATCTGGTCATACGCCTCGAACAGCGAAGCCGGCCGTGAGAAACGAATGGCCTCGCGCACGCGGCGCACCAGCCCGCGGCCGTCGGCGTCGCGCAGGCGCAGGGTCATTTCGCCGCGGGTCATCTCGGCCACGGCCACCTGCGAGTTGCCGCGCCAGGCCAGCACGGGCAGGCGGGTTTCAACCTGCTGGTCCGGAGTCTTGTAGCCGCCGCGGCTCAGGATGCGGCGGTGCTTGCCGTCGCGGTCCACCACCACCACGCGGTAGCGGCCGCCCTCGTTCTGGGCATAAGCTACCTGCCGGCCGTTGGGGCTCACGATGGGTTGCGAAAACACATCGGCGTGGCGGTTGCGGCCGCCCTGGCGGAACTTCTTGTCCGGCTCCACCAGCGTGGCCACGGGCTGGCCGTTCAGGTCGCGGTAATACGTGAGCCAATCTTTCAGAAACACCTTGAACGGCACGTTCAGCGAAGAACTGATGCCCACCTCAATGTCGCGCGTGATGCGCGTCAGGTTCAGAATGTTCTGGATGGTGGTGTAGCCGTAGCGCTCGGCCACGTAGTTCCAGATGCTTTGGCCGGCCAGCGTGGAGTTGCGCAGGAAAAACGGCGCCGTGCGGTTGCCGGTGGGGTACTGCTTGGTCATGTCGCGCATGTAGCCGTCCATGTCCACGCTCCAGCCCTCGGCCGCGTAGGCCGATGCCCCGCCGATAAACCAGTCGGGCAACTGCAGCAGGTAGCTGCTCTGCAGCACTTCCTTTAAGGAGCCGCCGTACATCATGTCGTTGAGCAGCACCTGCGTAATCTGGGTGCTGAGCTCGCGCTTGAACTCGGTTTCCTGGCCGCCGAAGGCAATCTGCACCTTGCTCATGCGGGCCAGCGGGGTTTCGCCGCCGTTCACCTGCTGCAGCGTGGCCGTGAGGCCGATGTTGCTCTGCCGCAGGTCGCCCACCGAGTTGTAAAACAGCAGCGTAGTTTTCGAGTAAGGATAATAGCCGATGAGCGAGGTGATGCGCTGCAGCTCCTTTTCGGCGTACTCGGCGGCCCGCCGGGCACTGGCCTGGCCGCCTTCGTAGTACATCACGTTAAAATTCTGGGTGCTCAGCTGCTGCCAGTTGAACTGCTTGTATTGCACGCGCACCCGCCCAAAGGGCTCCTGCGCCGTTTGGGCCCGGGCGCCGGTGGGGCTGAGCAACGGCAGCAACAGCGCCAGGGCTCCGAGCGCGCGCTTCGCGAATAGGGGAATGGTCATAACAGAGGCAACGAGCAAAAGCGGGTTTTCGTCCGCGGTAACGCTAAAAAGTACGCTGGGGCCGGGAAAGGTTCCGCCCGGCCCAGGGCCCGTCCGGGTAGATTGAAGTAAAGGCATTTAGCGCAAAAATGTTCCATCTCTGCGCCGTGGATTTTTGGCCCGCCGGCCCCGCGTCGGGCCCGGGCCCAATAGTAGTCAAATTACGCCAACCGGCCGCAGCGTGTTGTAGCGGTGCAGGCTCGCATCAGGCCATATTTCGGCGTGGCCTTCCAGGCTGTCGGCCAGCAGCACCGCCAAGCGCGGGGCCAGCATCACGCCCTTGGAACCATAGCCGCCGCAAAAGCTTAACGCCGGCACAGTGGGGTGGGGGCCCAGCAGCGGCCGCCGGTCGCGCACGGCGGGCCGCACGCCTGCCCGCTGGCCCAGCACCGCAAACGGCAGGTCGGTGATGACACTCAGGCGGGCGGCCAGCTCTTCGCGCGCCACGGCCGTGGGCCCGTCGGCAAACGGCGGCCAGCGGTAGGTGGCGCCCACCCGGAAGCGGCCCTCGCCCAAGGGCACCACGTAGGCCCCGCGATTGAGCACCTGGGCCGAGCCCAGGCCGGCACATTCCACATCCAGCACGTCGCCCTGGTTGGGCGTGAGCGGCAGCCAGCCAAAATAGGGGTTGCGCACGGCCGCCGCGCCCTCGCAGCAGATGACGTGGCGGGCCCGCACCCGGCCGGCGTAGGTGGCGCCGTCTTCGCCGGGGGCCAGTTGGCTCCAATCAAAGGCTTCGGGTTGCAGCCAGCCGTCGCGGGTGCCCTCGGCGGCCAGGGCGGCCAGCAGCTCGCGCACGGCCACGTGCCCGCCGCCTTGCAGCCAGGCCCCGCCAAAGGGCGCATGCACGCCCGGCAGGTGCGGGTCGGAGGTGGTGAGGCCGGCCACGAAGCCGCCCCAGGGCTGGTCGGCGCTGCGGGCCAGCACGGCGTTCTGCTCTTCGAGGGAGTTGAAGAGCTTGAAAATCGGCGTTTCGTGGAAAAAAGTCTGCCCGTAGCGCTGCTCCAGTTCGCGGTAGAACGTGGCGGCAAAAGGCAGCAGTTCGGCCGCGCGCCAGGAAAGGGCAAAGCGCTTGCCGGCCACCGGGTTCATGAGGCCGGCCGCCACGTTGGAGGCGGAGTTAGCCTGGCCGGGGTCGTATACGAGCACGCGGTGTCCGCGCTGGCGTAGCACGTACGTCAGCGTGGCCCCCGCAATGCCGTGGCCGACCACCAGAAAATCACAGTCCGTCATGGCCGGCAAGGTAAGGATGCTTGCCGTAATAGCGGACGAAAGGGGCGGATGTTCAATCCGCTATTAAAGGAAGCGCCGTACCTTTCCGCCTTGCTCAGATACCTTGTTTTGTATGACGGTCGCCGGTTTCACGTTCAACGCATTCTCCGAAAATACCTACCTGCTGATTGACGAGGCCACGCGCCAAGTCGCCATCGTGGACCCCGGCTGCTACGCGCCCGCCGAGCAGCGCGCCCTGCAGGGGTATATCGAAACCAACAACTTGCAGGTAGCGCTGCTGCTGAACACCCACGCCCACATCGACCACGTGCTCGGCAACCAGTTTGTGCTCAGCACCTGGCCGGGCACGCCCTTCCTGCTGCACCGCCTCGACGTGCCCACGCTGCGGGCCGTGCCCACCTACGCCGCCAACTACGGCTTCCCGCAGTACCAGCCGGCCGAACCCACCGGCGAGCTGGTGGCGGGCCAGCCCGTGCGCTTCGGCCAGACCGAGCTGGAGGTGCGCTTTGCCCCGGGCCACGCGCCGGGCCACGTGGTGTTCTACCACGCGCCCACGGCCACGGTCATTGGCGGCGACGTGCTGTTTCAGCGCAGCATCGGGCGCACCGACCTGCCCGGCGGCAACCACGCCGAACTGCTGCACAGCATCGAAACCGAGCTCATGACCCTGCCCGACGATACCGTGGTGTACCCCGGCCACGGCCCGGCCACCACCATCGGCGAAGAGCGTCGCGCCAACCCATTTTTGCAGTAAACAGCGCCATTTTGTGCCCCATTACTGTTCGCTGCTAACTGTTCACTACTAACTGTTTACTGCCCGTTGAAAAGACATCTGCCCAACGCCGTTACCTGCCTCAACCTGCTGTGCGGCTGCCTGGCGCTCACCAATATTTTTGCCGGACGGCTGGAAACGGGGGCCTGGTTTGTGGCCGCCGCTGCTGCGGCCGACTTTGCCGACGGCCTGCTGGCCCGGGCCCTGCGCGTGTCGTCGGCCATTGGCAAGGACCTGGATTCGCTGGCCGACATGGTGTCGTTTGGCGTGGTGCCGGGGGCCATTTTGTTTACTTTATTGAGCCAGGTGGCTCAGCGGCAGTTTACGGACTACGTGCCGCCCACAGGCTTTTGGGCGTGGCTGCCGTTTATGGGCTTTATGGTCAGCATTTTCTCAGCCCTGCGCCTAGCTAAGTTCAACAACGACACGCGGCAGACGACGTCATTCATTGGGCTGCCCACGCCGGCGTGCACGCTGGTGGTGGCTTCGCTGCCCCTCATTCTGGCCCACGACCAGTTTGGACTGCGCGACTTGGTGCTGAACCCGCTGGTGCTGCTGGGACTCACGGTGCTGCTTTCGGGGCTGCTGGTGGCCGAGCTGCCGCTGTTTGCCCTCAAGTTTAAGAACCTGCGCTGGGCCGACAACCGGCGCCGCTTCCTGTTTCTGTTGCTGGCGGCAGGATTATTGCTAGCGCTGCGGGCGGCGGCCGTGCCGCTGGTGGTATTGCTCTACGTGCTGCTTTCGGTGCCCAAAACGGCCGCGCGCTAGCAAGGCCGTCAGCAAATCGGAATATTGCCGGCCTGCCCCCGCAATAATTAGAGTAATTGATTGTTATGATGGCATTGCCGGGTGAACCTGGGGCCCGGCAGTGCTGTTGCGGAGCCACCAGGCGGTGAGCCACCTACCGCACAGCAGGTGTTAAAAAAACATAGCGTGTATGCGTCCTTTTTTCCTCTTTGTTGCGTTTGTCGGGTGTATGTGGGAGGCGGCTCTGCCGGCGCGGGCCCAATCGGGCGGCCAGGTCATCGACCACGGCAGCATTAAATGGGGCGGCTACGCGGAGGTGCCCGGTACTGGCGCCCGCAAGCGCAAGGTGCCCACTTTCAGCGAAGCCCAGCCCGCGCCGAATGAGCAGGTAGGCTGGTACAGCATGCGCCTGAGCGGGGGCGCCGTGAGCCAGGGTGAGCTACTCAACCTGGTGTACGAGCCTTTCTCCGACGCCGACGCCCGGCTGTTCGACGCCAGCAAGCTGCCCGCTGGGCCCGACCCGCAGCTGCGCACCGGCACCGAGATGAAGCGCCCGGTGACGTTCCTGAGCCTGCGCCCTGCCCGCCGCAACCCCCAGACCGGCCAGCCCGAGCGGCTGGTGTCCTTTGACTACCGCTACGCACCGGGCAGCGCCGTGGCTGCCCGCGGCACGGCCTCGCCGGCCCACGTGTATGCCAGCCAGTCGGTGCTGCGCAGCGGCGACTGGTACAAGCTGGGCGTGGCCGAAAGCGGCGTGTATAAGCTCGACAAAGCCGCTTTGGCCGATTTGGGCATTTCGGGCAACATCAACCCTAACAACCTGCATTTGTACGGCAATGCCATGGGCATTCTGCCGCAGCCCAGTGCCACGCCGCGTCCAGACGACCTGGCGGAAAACAACATCCGCTTCGTGGGCAATGCTGACGCGACGCTCGACGCCAACGAATACTTCCTGTTCTACTCGCCCGGCCCGCACACCTGGGCTGCCGACGGGGGCGTGTTCCGGCACCGCAACAACATCTACACCGACACGGCCTACTACTTCGTGACCGTGGACAACCGGCCCGGCTTGCGCGTGCCCATCGCTCCGGCCCCTACGGCCGGCACCACGCCCAGCGTCATCACGTCGTTTATGTACCGGGCTTTCTACGAGCACGACCTGGTGAACCTGCTGCACTCGGGGCGCAACTGGGTGGGCGAGGGCTTCCGCACGGGCGGCGTGCAGAAGTTCACGTTCAGCACCGTTCCCATTCCCGACTTGTTGCCCAATTCGCCGGTGCAGGTCACGTCAGCATTGCTGGCCAGTGGCTCGGCGCCCAGCAATTTTCAGCTCACGCTCAATGGCAACAGCCTGGGCAACCAGCCCCTGGACCCGCTGGTGCCGCAGGCATTTTTTCCCATTGCCACCACCGCTACCGCCACCCGGCAGTTGTACCTGGCCAATCCCGGCACGGCGCTCGACGTGGAACTCACGTTTTCGAGCGTCGACCCCAGCGCCACCGGCTACCTCGACTATCTCGAAGTCAATGCCCTGCGTCAGATTAAGCTGCCGGCCGACAACCTGCTGGAGTTTCGTTCGCTCAGCAACATCGGGGCGGGCCGCCTGAACCAGTACGCGCTGGACAACGGCGCGGGCGCTACGGTGTGGGACGTGACCAACCCCCGGCGCCCCGTTTTGCGCGCGCTCGACGGCAACAACCGGTTCGTAGCCCCTTCCGACACCTTGCGCGAGTTTGTGGCTTTCCGCGAAAATGGCGCTTTCGATAAAAAAGTGCGAAAGTTCGGCCGCGTCAGCAATCAAAACCTGCATGCCCTGAACAGCAACCCGGCGGCCCTGGTCGACTTGGTGATTGTGACGCACCCGGCCTTTATGGGCCCGGCCACGCGCCTGGCCAACCACCGCGCCAGCCACGACCAACTGCGCACCGCCGTGGTGACCACCACGCAGATATACAACGAGTACGGCTCGGGCGGGCAGGACGTGACGGCCATTCGCGACTTTGCGAAACAGCTGTATGACCGGTCGCCGGCTGGCAAGCAAATCCAGTTGCTGCTGTTCGGCGACGCCTCGTACGACTACAAATCGGACCCGTACAACGACCCCAACTTTGAGCCGGGCTGGTGGAAAAACCGCGTGCCCTTCCGCGCCAGTGCCGATTTCGACGCCTTTAACCAGAACTACGTGCCCACGTACCAGTCGCGCGAGTCGCTGGCGCCCTACTTCGGCGGGGTCAGCTACGCGTCGGACGATTATTTTGCCCTGCTCGATGACAACGAGGGCGAATGGGCCGAATCGGCCAGCGCCGAGCTGCTCGATATTGGCGTGGGGCGCTTGCCGGTGCGCATGCCGTCCGGCAAGTCAAGCATCATCACCCAGGCCGAGAAAATGGTGGATAAAATCATCAGCTACGATGCGGTGCCCGCCTACGGCAAGTGGCGCAACCGCATCACGCTGGTGTCGGACGACGGCGAGGGCAACCTGTTCATCAACAACACCCAAGGCTCCGACAACATCGCCGACATTGTGCAAACTTCGGCCCCGGTCTACAACGTGCACAAGGTATACCTCGACCTGTACCCGCAGCAGGCCGTGGCGGCTGGCCAACGTTCCACGGCGGCCAACCTCGCCATCGACCAGTCGATGGAGCAGGGCTCGCTCATTGTGAACTACCTGGGCCACGGCGGCCCCAAAGGCTGGGCCGACGAGCAGATTCTGACCAACGCCTCGGTGATGGGCCTGCGCAATGCCAACAATCTGACCTTTTTTACCACGGGTACCTGCGATTTTAGTGCTTTCGACAACCCGGATTTGACCTCAGCCGGCGAGCAGGCCCTCACCGACAATGCCGCGGGCGGCGCCATTGGCCTGTTCACCACCACCCGCGTGGTGGACGCCGGGCAGAACGCCGGTCTGAACGATGCCTACTTCCGCCGCGTGCTGAAGCCTCTGAACGGCAAAATGCCCAACATTGGTACCGTGGTGATGATGAGCAAAAATGACTTCCACGGCCCCGGCCTGGTGGCCGACCTCAACAACCGCAACTACACGCTGTTGGCCGACCCCAGCATGACCCTGGCCTATCCCCGGCAAACGGTGATACTCGACAGCGTGAACGAACGAGTGGCCGGCCGCTGGCAGCCTGCGCCGGTGCTGCAGGCCCTGGCCCGGGTGCGGGTGCACGGCCGCGTGCTCAACGGCGGCGCCCCGAACACAGGCTTCACCGGCCGCGCCCAAGTGACCATTTTCGACAAGCCGACCACGGTGAAAACCCTGGGCGACGAAGCAGCAACCAACCCCGCCGATGCCCCGCGCGACGTGGTGCTGCAGGAAAGCATTGTATATGCTGGCCAAGCCAACGTGGTGAACGGCGAGTTCAACCTGACGTTTGTGGTGCCCAAAGACATCAACTACAACCTGGGCCTTGGCAAAATCAGCCTGTACGCTTCCGACCCCACCAACCGCGTGGACGCGAACGGCTACCAGCTGAAGCAGGTGGGCGGTGCCGCCCTCAATGCCCCGAAAGACACCATTCCGCCAGACATTACGCTGTTTATGGACAACGAGCGGTTCGTGTTTGGGGGCCTGACGGCGCCCAACACCACGCTGCTGGCCCAGCTCAAGGACTCGAGCGGCATCAACACCACCGGCGCGGGCATCGGGCACGACATCACGGCCATCATCGACCACGACCCCAACAAGCTGCTGGTGCTCAACGAAAGCTTCGTGTCGAGCGTGGGCAACTTCCGCGAGGGGCGCGTCACCAACCTGTTCAAGGACTTGGCCAACGGGCCGCACTCGCTCACGCTCAAGGCCTGGGACACGTACAACAACTCGGCCGAGAAGGACATTGAGTTTGTGGTGGCCACCGATGAGAAGCTGGCCATCGACCACGTGCTGAACTACCCCAATCCGTTTGCCACCCGCACTACGTTCCTGTTCGACCACAACCTGGCCGGCGGCGAACCCGACGACCTCGACGTGCAGGTGCAAATCTTCACCGTTTCGGGCCGCTTGGTGCGCACGCTCACGGCCACCGTGCCCAGCACCGAGCCGCACAACAAGAGCATCAGCTGGAACGGCCGCGACGAATACGACGACCAGCTGGCCCGCGGCGTATACGTGTACCGCCTCAGCGTGCGCTCGCAGCGCAAAGGCACCGTGGCGTCGAAATACGAAAAACTCGTCATCCTCAATTAATCCGCTTTTCTTTGCTCCCGGGCCGCTGATGGCCTTCTCACCCACCTCTATGCAATCATTCGCTTTCCGTTCGCGCCTGGCGCTGGCAGTCGGTTTGCTGGCTTCGGCCGGCTCGGCGCAGGCCCAGCACACCATCACCACGGCCGTGCCCATTCTCACCCTCAGCCCCGACGCGCGCGCCTCGGGCATGGGCGAAGCCGGCGTGGCTACCTCGCCCGACGCCAACTCCAGCTACTTCAATCCCGGCAAGCTGGGCTTTGTGCCTTACAAGTACGCTGCGTCGGCGTCGTACTCGCCCTGGCTGCGCAACATCACCGACGACATGAGCCTGTCGTACCTGTCGGGCTACGGCAAGGTGGGGCAGCGCTCGGCCTTTGGCGCTTCGCTGATGTATTTTGACCTCGGCACCATCGACTACCGCACCGGCAACAACCTGCCCAACGGCTCTTTCAACCCCAAAGAGTATGCAGTGTCGGTGTCGTACGGCCTGCAGCTGACCGATAATTTCGGCGTGGGCATCTCGGCCCGCTACATCCACTCCAACTTGATTGGGGCCGTGAACAACAACAGCTCCGACCCCGGCAACTCGGCGGCCGTAGACCTGGGGGCGTATTACTCTAAGGATTTGACCATTGGCACGGGGCTGTATAATCTGGCTTTTGGCGGTGCGATTTCGAACATCGGCAACAAGATGACCTACAACGACCCCACCAATCCCAGCTTCCTCCCCACCACGCTGAAGCTCGGCACGGCCATCACGCGCGAGATTGACCAGTACAACAAAATCACGATTACGGTAGACGCCAGCAAGCTGCTGGTGCCCTCGCCGTACTACGAAGACCTGATTACCCCTACAAATTCGGCGCAGCTGCAGCGCATCAAAGACCGCAACGACGAACGCAACAGACAAGGCATTGTGGGCGCTATGTTCTCCTCGTTCAGCGACGCGCCGGGCGGCTTCAAGGAAGAGCTGCGCGAAATCAACATCGCCAGCGGCCTCGAATACAATTATAACGACCTGCTCTACGCTCGCGGCGGCTATTTCTACGAAGCGCCCGACAAAGGCGACCGCCAGTACGCCAGCCTGGGTCTGGGCGTGCGCTACCAGGTGTTCGGCATCGACGGCACGTACCTGATTCCGACGGGCAGCAACTCGCAGAATAACCCCCTGGCCCAAACCATTCGGGTGTCTTTGCACTTCAACCTGAACAAGCTGTCGGACGCGTTTGACGAAAACGGCGCCGGCGGCACCAGCGGCACGCCCGGCAACTAGATTGCCGAATGGCTTAACCCGATGTGGTTGAGCGCATAAGAAACGTCATGCTGAGCGCAGCCGAAGCATCTCTACCGCAGTTGTAAATCAAATTACACTCGTGGTAGAGATGCTTCGGCTGCGCTCAGCATGACGTTCTTTTTCTGTTTACTTTTTCTCGAATTCAATCGATTCCCGAATGCTCGACCGTACCGTCGCCCCTCCCGTTCAGCCGCTGGCCCGCGTAACGCTGCCCGCGGCCGACGTACTTACTCTGCCCAGCGGCGCCCGCCTGCACGTGCTGGCCAACGACGCCCAGCCCGTGGTGCGCCTGCAGGCCGTGTTCCGGGCCGGCAAAACCGTGGAGCCGCGCCCGGGCCTGGCCACTCTCACGGCGCGCATGCTGCTTGAGGGCACCACCACCCGCACCGCCCGCCAGATTGCCGATGAAGTGGCTTTCTACGGCGCTTCGCTGGAATGCGACGCCGGCTTCGACCGCTCCACGCTCACGCTCTACTGCCTCACCCGCCACCTGCCTGCTTTGCTGCCGCTGGTGCTCGACGTGCTGCAGAACCCGGCTTTCCCGGCCAGCGAGCTAGACCAGCTCAAAACCCGCACCATCCAGAACGTGCGCGTCGAGCGCCAGAAAACCAGCTTCCTGGCCTCTGAGCGCTTCAATGAGCTGCTTTTTGGCGCCGATACCGCCTACGGCCGTCCTTTTGACGCCGACGAGTATCAGGCGCTCACGGCCGAGCAAGCCCGTGCCTTCCACCAAACGGCGTACGCGCTGGCCAACGCCGAACTGTTCTTGTGCGGCGACGTGGCCGCCGAGCGCGAAATAGTGGCTGCTGCCTTTGGCGCCGGAGCGGTGGGCCAGGCCCTGGCGCCAGCCGTAGCCGCCGTTGAAACCTTTGCCCCCACCGCCACCGACCGCGTGCCCGTAGCGGGCAGTCTGCAGGCGTCCATCCGCATGGGGCGCCTGTGGCCCAGCCCCACCCACCCCGACACCCACCGCCTGAAGCTACTGGCCAATGTGCTGGGCGGCTATTTCGGCTCACGCCTGATGCGCAACATTCGGGAAGACAAGGGCCTCACCTACGGCGTCTACGCCAGCGTGGCCCCGCGCGAGTCGGGCACCTCGCTGGTTATCGGTACCGATGTGAAAGGCGAAAGCGCCGACTTTGCGGTGAGCGAAATCGAGATGGAGCTGCGGCGCCTGCAGGAGGAGCTGATTCCGGCCGAGGAGCTGGAAACGGTGAAAAACTACCTGCTCGGTAAGTTCGCCAACGAGCTGTCGACGGTTTTTGAGCAGTGCGACAAATACAAAACCCTGGTGTTCTTGGGGCTGCCGGCCGATTACTATACGGAATTCGTGCAGCAAACCGAGGCCACCGATGCCGAAACCCTGCGCAAGCTGGCGCAGGAATACCTGGCGCCGGAAGCCATGCAAACGGTGATTGCCGGGCCGGTAAACTAGGGGCGAAATGCGAAGAAAGAACGGTCATGCTGAGCGCAGCCGAAGCATCTCTTACCGAGTAAGTAAATAATAACTCTTCGCGGTAGAGATGCTTCGGCTGCGCTCAGCATGACCGTTCTTTTTCTTAATGGCAGCTCAACTCACCCAGCTACCGGCGTCTGAATAGCGGGTGGCGTGGGGTTGTACTCGACCGTGGCGGTGCGGTGCTCGGCGCTTTTCTTGCCCTTGTCGTCCTTCACGTCGCGGCGGCTGAAGGGGCGAATGATGAGGCGTAGCGCCTGGTCGGAGCTGAAGTAGCTAAAGGCCCAGTCCACAAAGGCCACCACCTTGTTGCGGAAGCCCACCAGCGTCATCAGGTGCACAAACAGCCACGTAAACCAGCCGAAGAAGCCGTTGAAGTGAATGTTTTTGGGCAGGTCGACCACGGCTTTGTTGCGGCTCACAATGGCCATGGCGCCCTTGTTGTTGTACACGAAATCTTTGGGTGTTTCGCCGCGCAGCAGGCGCTGCAGGTTGTTGGCCAGGTGGTCGGCTTGCTGCTGGGCCACGGGGGCCAGCATGGGCAGGCCGCGGGGCATGTCGTCGGTCACCATGTTGGCCACGTCACCAATGGCGAAGACGTTGGCCAGGCCCGGCACCTGGTTCCAGCGGTTCACCGTGATGCGCTTGTTGCGGGCCACCACCTCGGCGGGCAGGCCCGGCACCTCGGCGCCGTTCACGCCGGCCGCCCACACCAGGTTTTCGGTCGGGATGTATTCGGTATCAGAATAGTAGGCCCGGCAGTTTTCGAAATTCTTGATGGACGTGTTCAGCATGATTTTCACGCCCAACTCGTCCAGGTAACGCTTGGCATCGGCCTGCGAAGCCGGCGACATGGGCCCGAGCAAGGCCGGCCCGGCCTCCACCAGAAAAATCTGCATGGCGCGCAGGTCCAGCTCCGGGTAGTCCTTGGGCAGCACATGCTTGCGCATCTCGGCCAAGGAGCCGCTGATTTCGACGCCCGTGGGCCCGCCGCCCACCACCACAATGTTGAGCAGGGCCTGCTTTTCTTCGGGGTTTTCGGTGAGCAGGGCTTTCTCGAAATTCTGGAAGATGAAGCTGCGCAGGTTCAGCGCGTTCGGGATGCTCTTGATTTGCATGGCGTTGCGCTCAATGCTTTCCAGCCCGAAGAAGTTGGTGAGCGAGCCTGTGGCCAGCACCAGGTAATCGTAGCGAATGTCGCCCACGCTGGTCACCACCGTGTTGGTGGTGGGCTCCACGCGGTGCACGTCGGCCATGCGGTAGAAGAAGTTTTTCTGACCCGCGAAAATCTTCCGGATGGGGTAGGCAATGCTGTCGGCTTCGAGGGCGCCGGTGGCCACCTGGTACAGCAGCGGTTGGAAGTTGTGGTAGTTGTTGCGGTCAATCACCACCACCTGCACCGGCGCCTTGCGCAGGGCCTTGGCCAGGCGCAGGCCGCCAAAACCGCAGCCGATGATGACTACGCGCGGATTGCCCGAAACGGGAAGATTCGTATCCATAAACTTGAAATAAAGCGAAGTAGAAACCTGTGCTTTACCCCAAATGTTGGCCGGAAGTTGCTCGAACGCGCCCGCGGGCGCCCTACCGACGAGGTATTAGTCGTCGTTGTATTTCTTCTTGAACTCGCCGCTTTTCACCTGCTGCACCAGCTTCAGCCAGCTGAAGGGGTTGAGCAGCGGGTTGTTGGCGTAGGTGCTGGGCCCGAAGCCGGCGCGCACGTCTTGGTTGTACTGCTGGTTCTGCATGGTCTGCCGGAAGTTGGCCACCGCGCCCATGGGCTGGGTCCGGAAAATGCGGTCCATGAGCTCCTGGTTGAGGTTGTCGGCGGCGGCGCTGCCTTTCTCGGTGGGCAGGCGCAAGGCCAGGAAGGCCTTCTTGAAGTCGCGCTCGGTGGTGTAGGGAAACACGCGCACTTCGGGCAGTACGGTGGCGTCCTCCGTCAGCTGCACCACCACGGAGTAGCTCTGGCGCTGGTAGTCGCGCGGAATCACGACGGTGTAGTTGGCGTAGCCCAGCGAGCGGATGATGATGCTGTCGCCGGCCAGCACGGCCAGCGAGAAGTAGCCGTAGGCGTTTGAGGAGGTGCCGCGGCCGGCTTTGGGCACGTAGATGGTGGCCCCGGGCACGCCCAGCAGGCTGTCGCCGGTGGCCACGATGCCGGTAAACTGAATGATTTTGCGCTTGCCCTGGGCGTGGGCCGAGGGCGCCGCCAGCAGCAGCCCGCCCACCAGCACGAGGGCGAAAAACAAAGAGAAGCGGCGAAAGCGCAAGAAGTCAGGCATGTTCAACAGTCAAGTAGACAAATATACGGCGCCCGGGGCGGGGCCATCGGTAACTTTGGGCGGAAGAACCAAGGGCGCCCGCCCCTTCACACAGACAGCAGATGCGCTTGAAACATTTCACGGTTGCTTTTGGGCAGCAACTTTTTAAATCGTTGGGCGACGAAAGCCGCGTGCGCATCCTGCACCTGCTGTGGCGCAACAAGGAAATGGTGGTGGCCGATTTGGAGCAGGTGCTGGATTTCACCCAGACCAAAACCAGCCGGCAATTATCGTACTTGAAAAATGCAGGTTTGGTGAATGTGCGCCGGCTCGACAACTGGATGTATTATTTCCTCAAGGAAGAGGCGGTAGAACTGCTGCAGGAGTTGCTCGGCTTCATGGAAAAAGACCCCCAGTTGGTGCGCGACCAGCAGATTTACCAAACCCTGTGGTCGAACCGCGAGCTGGCTGCGTACAAGTTGCAGAACCGGCATTGGCACGGGCTGGCGTAGGGTTGAATTGTGAGTACATTCTACGTTAAGAACGTCATGCTGAGCGCAGCCGAAGCATCTCGCGTGGGGTAGTAATCAGTTTACTATTGCACGCGAGATGCTTCGGCGGCGCTCAGCATGACGTCCTGTTAACTCTTCTCCGCTTCCCTTCCCCATGAGCGAAAACCGCCGCCTGTTTGTGTGCACCAACCAAAAGTCCGGGGTGGGGGAGGACGTGGCCAAAGCCCTGAAAAAAGAGCTCAAACACCAGAACCTCAAGAAACAGGTGGTTGACGGCCAGAAGGTGCGCACCCAGGTGCAAACCTGCGACTGCCTCGACCTGTGCAAAGGCTGCAAAAAAGGGCCCGGGGCGGCCCTCATTGTGTACCCCGAAGGCACGGTGTATGGCAACGTGCGGCCCGCCGACGCCGCCGAGCTTGTGGCCGAGCACCTCGGCCGTGGCAAGGTACTAAAGCGCTTGCGCTGGGACGAATAATTTGGCGGGTGGGGCGCTGGCGAAGCACCAATGTCCAACCGTAGCGCGGTGTAATCCGTTGATAGGGCAATTCATCCATTACCCGCCGCTCCCATGCGCTTTTCTCTCGCAGCCCTGCTTCTGTCCGGGCTGGCTTTTACCGCCGCTGCCCAGCCGGCTGCCCCCCTCGATTCCGTTTACACTTCGCCCGGCAACGGCCTGGCCCCGCTGGCCACCAGGGCAGCCTTGGGAACAAAATCCTTTGGCCAGTTAGGCAAAAGCGGGCGCTTGAGCTTGCTGCCCATCCCGGTGCTGTTTTACCAGGCCGAAACGGGCCTGGGCTATGGCCTCGGCGCGTTGCTCAGCGGCCGTTTTTCGGAGGATACCCTCACGCGGCCTTCCAACGCCCGCCTGCAGTACTGGACCACCACCGAGGGCCAGTCGCTGATTCAGCTGGTGCACTCGGTGTACACGCCCGGCGAGAAATTTTACCTGAACGGTGAAATCAGTGCCTACGATATCCTGCTCTACTACTACGGCAAGGGGCCCGCTTCGGCAAGCATCGATGAGTCAGAAACGGCCTATAAGCTGTTCATTATCAACCAGCGCTTGCAGAAGCAGATTGCGCCCAAGCTGTTTTTTGGCGCGCAATACCGCTTCACCAACATTGGCAAAGTGGAATCGCCGGGCACGAACACCGACAACAACCGCCCCAGCGCGTTCTACACCGACCCGCGCGTGACCGAGCGCGAGCGCCAGGCCACCCGCATCTCGGGCCTCGGCCCGGTGATTTCCTACGACACGCGCGACGTGCCGTTGGCCGCTTTTAAAGGCAACCTGCTCGATTTTGGCGTCACTTTCAACGGCACCGGGCTGGGGTCCGACTACCGCTTTGTGCGCTACCAGCTCGATGCTCGCCACTTTCAGCCCCTCGGTTCCAACCGCACCATTCTAGCGGCGCAGTTCCTTGGGCAGTTCCACACCGGCGACGTGCCGTTTCGCGAGCTGGCCGGCCTGGGCGCCAACCTCGGCGGCACCCTCTACAACAACGCCAACCTGATGCGCGGCATCTACGAGCAGCGCTTCCGCGACCGGCAGATGATTATGTTTCAGGCCGAAATCCGCCACAAGCTGTTCCCCAACGGCGGCAGCGTGCTGAGCCGGTTCGACGGGGCCGTGTTCGGCGGCGTGGGCAACGTGAACAACTACATCGACAAATTTGCCCTAAACGACACCAAAGTGGCCGGCGGGGCGGGCATTCGCTTCAACTTTATCCGCCGCGACCGGGTGAACCTGCGCCTCGACTACGCTGGTGGCACGGGCAGCAAGCCCGGCATCCTCTTCGCCATTGGCGAGGCGTTTTAAGCCTGCGCCAGCAGCTGAAAACCATATTGCGACAAGCTCCCCCGGCAACTGGGGAGCTTGTCGTTTTTCATCCCCTGCTGGTGCGCCCGGCAAGCAGGCCAATTCGCGGTTCAGCCGCGCCGGTTACTGCCAACAGGGAGCTGCCGCCAAAAGTGTACAATTTTTAGACATTTGGGCTCGGTGGACGGGAAAAGTAAATTGGCTGGTTTTCAAACCCAAGGCCAGTCTGCATGGTTCAGGATACGCGTTTGGCCCCGCAAGCAGCACCCAAGCTGAACACTACCATTTTGTATTTACTGACGTAGTAGTGGTCAATGGACCACGCTACTCCTTCCCGTTTCCTTGCCTCCGGCGAGGCCACTGCTACCGCCCCTGCCCCTTTGGCAAACTGGCTTTTGCCCGCGCCGCGCCGTGGCCGTAGCGCCCGTTTGCTTTGCCAGCAGCTGCCGGCGCCGGCGCCGGAGCTTCGCGCTTGCATCATCATCCCGGCCAAAGACGAAGTAGCCAACCTGCCCGCTACACTGGCCGCGTTGGCCAGCCAGGTTGATTTGCAGGGCCGTGCCTTCCCCCAGGGCAGCTTCGAGGTCATTGTGCTGGCCAACAACTGTACCGATAAAACGGCGGCCGTGGTGCGGCAGCAGGCCACGCGACTGCCGCACCTCACCTTGCATGTGGCCGAGCTATGCCTGCCGGCGGCTAAAGCCCACGTGGGCCGCGCCCGCCGCCTGCTAATGGACGAGGCCTGCAATCGATTGGAGCACGTGCGCCGCCCGCTTGGCATCATTGCCAGCACCGACGCCGACACCTGCGTAGCTCCCACCTGGCTGGCGGCCATTCAGGCCGAAATCCTGGCCGGGGCCGACGCCGTGGGCGGCCGCATTCTCACCAAAATGAGCGGGCCGGCGTTGCAGCCGCTCCGCCGCATTCAGGCCGCCGACGCCGCCTACCGGCAGTTGTGCGCCCGCCTCGAACATCAAATCGACCCCATCCCCGCCGACCCCTGGCCGCGCCACCACCAGCATTTTGGCGCCAGCCTGGCCCTCACCGCCCGCGCCTACCGCCAGGTGGGCGGACTGCCCGAAGTACGGTTTCTGGAAGACGAAGCCCTGTGCCAAGCCCTGCGCCGGCACGATTTGCGGCTGCGCCACAGCCCGGCCGTGCAGGTGCTCACCTCCGCGCGGCGGCAGGGCCGGGTCGAGGTGGGGTTGTCGTGGCAGTTGCGCGAGTGGCTGCACATGGCCCGGCAGCAACGCGAGCCGCGCGTCGACAACCCCGTGCAGCTGGCCCGGTGCTGGCAGCTTCGTCGCCAATTGCGCGCCTACTGGCAGGGCCAGCTAGGGGCCGATGCCGACGCGCTGCTCACCCGCCTGAATCTGCCCGAAGGCGCCCTGCAGCAGCAGGTGCGGCGGGCTGCCACTTTTGGGGCGCTCTGGGAATGGGTAGCTGCGCACAGCCCCGCGCTGGTGCTGGCCCCGGTGCCGCTGTCGGAAGCACTGCGTGCGTTGCCGCGGCTGATTCGGGAGGGCACTATAGTTCCAATGAACCGCAGCAGCTCAGCGTTTTTCCAGCAGGTCGAGCCGGTAGGTTTCGTGCCGCTGTCCGCTCAGGTGGCGTAGCGGACCAGACTCGGCGGTTTGGGCCAGAAAGAATTCGTGCACGTCGTCGCCCGTCAGCGGGTAGTCGTGCACAGGAGGCGTCCAGTGCACTAGCAGTAAGTGGCCGCCGGGCTGCAAGCCGGCAAGGAGCAAATCGGCCGAACGCGCCAAATCCGCAGCCGACCAATAGTAGCCTACCTCCGATACAAGAATCAGGTCGAAGGTTTGGGTGGGAAATTCTGCGGGCACGTTTAGCTGGCGAATCTCCACTTGTGGCAAGCTGGCGCACCGAGCACGGGCCTGCGCCAGGGCGGCTTCGCTCACGTCTACCGCCAGCAAGTGGCCGCAACGGGCCGCCAGCTGGGCCGTGAGCACGCCCAATGAGCAGCCTATCTCAAAAGCTTCGGCGTAATGCGGGCGGGGCAGGGCGGCCAGTGTGGCGGCGTATTTCTCCCGCTCGTAGGGGCTAGTTTCAAAATTCCACGGGTCGCGGTTGGCCTGGTACACGTGGTCGAAGTAAGCCGGCGGTAAGGTGTTGGGTTGGTTCTGGTTCATGGGGCTACGGCTTCAAAATAGACTTCCACCGGCACCGCGAAGTGTGCCAGCATGGCTTCAGACAGCAAAAAGCCCTCGGCATCATCGGTAAAAATGCCCGGTGCCACCTGCGAGCGGTGCGCCGCGATGGCGCGCTGTTTTTGCCGCAGTCCGGTCTCGATGTTCACACGAAAGCCCTGCACGCCATCCTCGGCCGTGGGCAGGTCTTCGGGCGCGGCGCGTTCCCAGGCCCACACCAGGTATTCGAGGCGGCGGGGCGGCCGGGGCATTTCGGCCAACGCGGCCTGCACCAGCCGGCTGGTGGCGCGGTGGTCGGGATGGGGGTCGCGGCGCCAGGGCACCAGCACGGTGGAGGCCGCGTGCGATTCTAAGAATGCCCGCAGCTGCGCCACAGCTTCAGCAAACCCAGGTTCGGCCACTGCGCCGGGCACGCGGCCATCGGGCAAACCCAGCAGCAGCGGCTCGTCATCGTCCAGCCCCAGCAGGGTGAGGGCATGTCGAAACTCGGCCTCGCGCACGGCCCGCCGGGCGGTGGCCGAAAACAGCATGGAGTTGGGATGCGACATGCTGCCGTCGCTCACCAGCACGGCGGCTACGGGCACGTTGGCCTGCCGCAGCAGCGCCAGCAGCCCGCCGCAGCCCAGGGCTTCGTCGTCGGGGTGGGGGGCCACCACCACGGTGGGGCCCATCGTGGCCGCGAAGCCGGAAGGCCGCATCGGATACGTGTCGAAGGGAAGAATAGCGTCAGCCAAGGGAAACTGCGGTTCAGGCACCGGCTAGCTTACGAAGTTTTTGCCTTCGAGTACGAAGCGGCCCACGTCGGCCAGGGCGCCGTCGGGAGCGGGCTGGCGCAGGTAGTGGGTCAGGTCGCGGTGCAGGCGCTCGAAGGGTTGGGGTTCCAGCAGGCCGCGGGCGCCCACGCAGCGCTCGGCCAGCCGCAGCATGTCGAGGCAAATGGTTTCGATGGCCGTGCGCACCATGTTGGCATAGGCTACGGTGGCTTCGGCCTCTTCGGTAGCATCGGGACGGGCGGCATGCTCAGCGGCACCGCGTACCCACTGGCGGCCGCTTTCCAAGGCAATGGCCATTTCGCCCAGCCGCTGGCGCTGGTAGGGGTCGTCGATGCGCCCCAGGCCCCGCAAAAAGGCGCGGGTTTCTTCAAATACAGCCTCAGCTCCGCCCAGCTGCACCGCCGCAAACCGAATGGCTCCGCCGCTGAACGCTGGTTGCTGGTAATAAGCGTCGGGCGGGCCAATGAGGTCGTCGGGCCCGATTTCCAGCTCCGTCAAATCGGCCCGGAAGCTGGCCGTGGCCCGCATGCCCAGCGGCCGCCAGAACGAGCGGTCCAGCGCCGGAGCCTGGCTATCGGCCGGCAGCACAAACAGCTGCCAGCCGCCCCCATCGGGCAGTGCCCCCGTGATGAGCGGCCGCGCCAGCTGCCCCGCGCCCGAGGCAAAGGTTTTGGCCCCGTGCAGGCGGTAGCGCCCATCGGGCAGGGCTTCGAGGCGCACGCCGTCGGCCGGTACTTCGGTGTTCCACACCCCAAACAGCCGCCCGGCCCGGGCATCGGCAGCGTAGCGCGCCACCTGCGCGGTAGTGCCCAGCTGCTGAATGAGCATGAGCGCATTCACGTGGCCCTCAAACACCCGGCCCACCGCCAGGTTGCCCCGCCCAATGTGCTGCAGCGTGTGCAACAGGGGCAGCGTGGCGGCCGGCTCGTGCAGGCCCGCGCCGCCCAGGGCCGGCGGCAGCGCGGCCGTGAGCAGCCCAGCGGCCCGCAGCCAGCCGAATTCTTGGGTCGGAAACGCACCCACCTCGTCGGTGGCTGCGGCCTGGGCAAACAGGCGCGGTGCCAGTGCGGCGGCAGCGGCTTCGGCCTGTGCGGGCGTGGCCGGGGAGTGAGGCGCGGCCGGCTCGGCGCCCGGAGCGGCTGCGTCCGTGCCGTCGGGGGCAGACGCGGCGAAGGGTAAAAAGTCGGCCGACATGGGCTTATCAGTTCGGGGTGGAAGGAACAGGCTATACCGTAAAAAGCGCCCCGTTGTTCGGCCTGGGCCACAGTGCGGCCCTGCCCACGGTGGAGCTAATAATTCGGTAACGCTGACGCTAGGAGGCCACCCGACGGGCTCCGTACCTTCGCGGCGGCAATTGTGCCCAGCTTTTTCCCTCGTTTTATGTCGTCTCGCCCCATTCGCGCCGCCTTACTTTCCGTGTACCACAAAGACCGGCTGGCGCCCCTGGTGCAGGTGCTGCGGCAGCACGGCGTGACGCTGTACTCCACCGGCGGCACCCAGAAATTCCTGGAAGACGAGGGCGCTGAAGTTACCGCCGTGGAAGACCTGACGGGCTTTCCGGAAGTGTTTGGCGGCCGCGTGAAGACGCTGCACCCCAAGGTGTTTGGCGGCATCCTGCACCGCCGCCACGAAGCCGGCGACCTGGCCCAGGCCGAGCAGCACGGCATCCCGCCCATCGATTTGGTGGTGGTCGACCTCTACCCCTTTGAAGAAACCGTGGCCAGCGGCGCCGAAGAGCAGGACGTTATCGAGAAAATTGACATCGGCGGCATCTCCCTGCTGCGCGCCGCCGCCAAAAACTTCCGCGACGTGCTGGTAATCAGCAGCCGCGACCAGTACGAGGCCGTGACCGAACTGCTCACCCAGAAAAACGGCGCCACCGACCTCGAGGACCGCCGCCACTACGCCGCCGCCGCCTTCGCCACCACCTCGCACTACGACACCGAGATTTTCAAGTACGTGAGCCAGGGCACGGCCGTGGCCGGCACCGCCCTGCGCCAGAGCGCCCAGCCCGCCACGCCGCTGCGCTACGGCGAGAACCCCCACCAGGCCGGTACGTTCTACGGCGACCTGTCGGCGCTGTTCGACCAGCTGCACGGCAAGCAGCTCAGTTACAACAACCTGGTGGACGTGGACGCTGCCGTGGCCCTCATGGCCGAGTTTGCCGACGGTGAGCCCGCCTGCGCCATCCTCAAGCACACCAACGCCTGCGGCGTGGCCCAGGCTGCCACCCTGCGCGAGGCCTACGTGAACGCGCTGAGCTGTGACCCGACCTCCGCTTTCGGCGGTGTCATCATCGTCAATAAAGAAGTAGACGCGGCCACCGCCGCCGAGCTAAACCAACTGTTTTTTGAGGTGCTGATTGCGCCCGGCTACGCCGCCGAGGCCCTGCCCGTGCTCCAAAGCAAGAAAAACCGCATTCTGCTGCTGCAAAAACCGGTGCAGTTTCCGCAGAAGCAAATCAAAACCCTGCTCAACGGCATCATCGAGCAGGACGCCGACCGCCAGACCGAGACGGCCGCCGATTTCCGCACCGTCACGCAGTCGGCCCCCACGGCCGAGGAAACGGAGGCCCTAGTGTTTGCCGCCAAAATCTGCAAGCACACCAAGAGCAACACCATTGTGCTGGCCCGCGCCGGCCAATTGCTGGCCTCGGGCGTGGGCCAGACCAGCCGCGTCGATGCCCTGCGCCAGGCCATTGAGAAGGCCCGCGCCTTCGGCTTCGACCTGCACGGCGGCGTAATGGCCTCCGACGCCTTCTTCCCCTTCCCCGACTGTGTGGAAATTGCCGGCGCGGCCGGCATTCGGGCCGTGGTGCAGCCCGGCGGCTCCATCAAGGACGCCGACAGCATCCGGGCCGCCGACGAGCTGGGCATGGCCATGGTGCTCACGAGCGTGCGGCATTTCAAGCACTAGCGGCAAGGAGCCTCCCAAACCCACAAGCCCCGGCCTTGCAAAAGCGCCGGGGTTTGTGCTTTAAGCTGGAAACTTCAGCACAATTTAGGGCTGGTGGCAATAGGAGCAAGATTGCTGCGTTTTGCCGCGTTCCTCTCATAATGACCGGCTTGGGTCGGTTGTCTGGCCGGGTGGTGCCCTTGGCAGAATCCCATAATCCCGTTTACCAACCCCGCCCAAACCTTCCGTACCTTTGCCCATTATTTCGCGTCGGCCCCGGCCAGCGCTTCGCCTTATTGCATATAATTCAATGGGTTTCTTTAATTTCCTGACCAGCGACATCGCCATCGACCTGGGCACGGCCAATACGCTCATCATCCACAACGACAAAATCGTGGTGGATGAGCCGAGCATCATCGCCAAAGACCGCACCACCAACAAAGTCATCGCCGTGGGCCGCCAGGCTCAGCAGATGCACGAAAAAACGCACGACAACATCCGCACCATCCGCCCGCTGAAGGACGGGGTAATTGCCGATTTCCACGCCGCTGAGGAAATGATTAAGGGCATGATTAAGATGATTGACACGCGCACGCGGCTGTTTCAGCCCTCGCACCGCATGGTCATCTGCATCCCCTCGGGCATTACGGAAGTGGAGAAACGCGCCGTGCGCGACTCGGCCGAGCACGCCGGCGCCAAGGAAGTCTGGATGATTCAGGAGCCCATGGCCGCCGCCATCGGCATCGGCATCGACGTGGAGCAGCCTGTGGGCTCGATGATTATCGACATCGGGGGCGGCACCACGGAAATTGCGGTTATCGCCCTGTCGGGCATCGTGTGCGACCAGTCGATTAAGACGGCGGGCGACGTGTTCAACCAGGACATTCTGGACTATATGCGCCGGCAGCACAACCTGCTCATCGGCGAGCGTTCGGCCGAGCGCATCAAAATCGAAGTGGGCGCCGCCCTGACCGAGCTCGACGTGCCGCCGCCCGACCACGAAGTGCGCGGCCGCGACCTGATGACCGGCATTCCGAAAGTTATCAAGGTAACCTTCTCAGAAATCGCCATTGCCCTCGACAAGTCGGTGGCCAAAATCGAAGAAGCTGTGCTGAAGGCCCTCGAAATCTCGCCGCCCGAGCTCTCGGCCGACATTTACGAAAACGGCATTCACCTCACCGGCGGCGGCGCGCTACTGCGCGGGCTCGACAAGCGCCTCGCGGCCAAAACCAAACTGCCCATTCACATTGCCGAAGACCCACTGCGTGCCGTGGTGCGCGGCACCGGCAAGGCCATCAAGGACATTCAGGCCTTCAAAGGCGTGCTGCTGACGTAATTCCAGAACGAAACCACCAGCCCGTCATGCTGAGCGCAGTCGAAGCATCTCTACCGCGAGAGTAACTCCTTACTCCAGCACGCGAGATGCTTCGACTGCGCTCAGCATGACGTTCTTTTAAATAATTGTTCACCCGTGCGGAATCTGTTTCTTTTCCTGTATCGCTTCCGCGGGGTGCTGGTGTTTAGCTTGTTGGAGGTGGTTAGCCTGTATTTGTTCGTCACGAATAACTCGTACCAGCGGGCAGCTTTCTTTAACTCGGCCAATTCCTATGCGGGCGTGGTGCTGGAGCGCCGCACCCAGATTACCGACTACTTCCACCTGGCCGAGCTGAACCAGCAGCTGGCCGCCGAAAACGCAGCCCTGCGCCAGCAGCTGTATCCGCCCGATTCCGTGCGGCGCGAGGCCGACTCGGTGGCCGTGCCCCCGGCGCGCACCGACTCGTTGCGGCGCGTGCGCTACCAGCGGCCGTCGGCCAAGCCCGATACTTTGCTCATCGGTCTGCAGCGCCTGCCGGCCCGTAACCCGAGTTATCCCCTCATTCCGGCCCGGGTTATCAATAACCGGCTCAGCAATGTGGACAACTTCTTCACCCTGAACGTGGGGGCGGCCGACGGGGTGCAGCGCGGACTGGGCGTGGTGGCCGCCAACGGCGTGGCCGGCCGCGTGCAGGCCGTGACCGAACACTATGCTACGGTGGCCAGCGTGCTGCATTCCAAAACGACCATTGCCTCTAAAATCAAGCGCGACGGCACTTTCGGCACCATCAAGTGGCAGGGTGACGACCCCACCCACGCCCTGCTCGACAACGTGCTGCGCGAAACCAAGCTGGTGCGCGGCGACACAATAGTGACCTCAGGCTACAACGCGGTGTTTCCGGAAGGCATTTTTATTGGCACCATCGATTCGTTTGTGAAGGAGCCAGATAAGAACTTCTGGACCATTCGGGTGCGGCTGGGCGTCAATTTTGCGAACCTGCAATACGTGTACGTGGTGACGAGCCGGCCCCGGGCCGAGCGCGACACCGTGGAGGCCCGCGCGGGCATGCTGCCGGAAGGAGGGAAGCGCAAATGAGCGGCCTACGGTTTCTATTCGTTCAGATTCTGCGGTTTGCGCTGTACGCGGGCCTGCACGTGATGCTCATCAGCCGGCTGGTGCTGTTCGACCTGGGCTGGTGCTTTTTCTACCTGGGCTTTCTGCTGTTTTTGCCCTTGCGCACGCCCATTGTGGTGCAGTTGCTGCTGTCGTTTGCGATGGGCCTGACGATGGACATCTTTTATGACACCGGCGGGCTGCACGCGTCGGCGGCGGTGCTGCTGGGCTTCCTGCGGCCGTGGGTGCTGCATCTGCTCACCCCGCGCGACGGCTACGACTCGGCCGACGCCGTGAACGTGCACCAGATGGGCTGGCAATGGTTTGGCGTGTACCTCACGCTGCTGGTGCTGCTGCACCATGCCGCCTTCTTCGTGCTGGAGCTGGGCAGCTTTCACCATTTTGGCCTCACGCTGGGCAAAATGCTGGTGAGTGCACTCTTTACCGGGTTGTCGTTGTTAATCGTGCAGCTGCTGTTTTTCCCGGTGCGGCGGGGGAGGAACTAGATTTCATGTAAAGTCCTGTCATCCTGAGCGCAGCGAAGGACCTTTTCACCGAGGAACGAATTGCAGGGAGTAATACAGCCAGCGGAAGAAGGTCCTTCGCTGCGCTCAGGATGACAGGAAAGAGGAGTTATGCAATATCTCGAAGGCCGTAAATACGTCGTGCAGGGCATCTTCCTGGTGGTGGTGCTGGTGTTCCTGACGCGCTTGTTTTTCATGCAGGTGCTGGATGGCACCTACAAGCTGGCCGCCGACAAGAACACGCTGCAACGCCTGGTGCAGATTCCGTACCGCGGCCTGATTTACGACCGCAAAGACCAGCTGCTGGTGCAAAACGAGCCTGTGTACGACCTGATGGTGGTGCCGCGCGAAGTGAAGCGGCTCGATTCGGCTCGCTTCTGCCAGCTGCTGCAGATTCCGCAGGAAGACCTGCGCGTCAGCCTGAAAGCAGCCAAAAAGTACTCGCGCAACAAGCCCTCGCCGGTGGTGCAAAACCTGACCACGCGCGATTTGGCGGCCATTCAGGACAACCTGATGGACTTCCCCGGCTTCCGCATTCAGGCGCGCATGGCCCGGGCCTACCGCACGCCCAACCTAGCCCACGCCCTGGGCTACGTGGGCTCCATCACGCCGGCGCTGCTCGAAAAGCCCAAATACGCCAAGTACCAGCCCGGCGAAAACATCGGCATTTCGGGCCTGGAATCGTATTACGAGCCCATTCTGATGGGCCGCCGCGGGGTGCAGTACAAGATGGTGAACGTGCGCGGCATCGAGAAAGGCAAATTCCGCGACGGGGAGTTTGATACGCTGTCGGTGGCCGGGCAGGACCTGCACCTGAGCATCGACGCCGAGCTGCAGGAATACGGCGAAAAGCTGCTGGCGGGCCGCCGCGGCTCCATTGTGGCCATCGACCCCAAGACGGGCGAGATTCTGGCTTTCGTGTCGGCCCCGCACTACAAGCCCGATTTGCTGACGGGCAAGGGCTCGGGCAACCGTTACATGGAACTGCTCAACAACCCTGAACAGCCGCTGTTCGACCGCCCGCTGATGGCCACCTACCCGCCGGGCTCGGTGTTTAAGCTGGTGAACGAGCTGGTGGCCCTGCAGCTGGGCGTGGTGCAACCCGGCACCGGTTTCGAATGCAACCAGCGGCTGGTGCGCTGCACCCACCGCCACGAGCGGCCTTCCAACGTGAGCATCGCCATCAAGAATAGCTGCAATCCCTACTTCTATCAGGTGATGCAGGCGGCGGTGCTGCGCGGCCAGGCCCCCAACAAGTACGACGACACCCGCATCGGCCTGGGTCAGTGGCAGAAGATGGTGAAGACTTTCGGCCTGGGCGAAAAGCTGGGCGTGGACATGCTGCAAGAAAAGCGCGGCCTGATTCCGTCGCCGGAGTTTTACGACAAGAAGTTCTTCAACAAGAAGGAAAACCGGCAGCACCGCTGGAGCTACCGCAACGTGTACTCGCTCAGCATCGGGCAGGGCGAAATCGGCATCACGGGCGTGCAAATGGCCAACGTGCTGGCCACCATTGCCAACCGCGGCTGGTACTACACCCCGCATTTCGTGCGCAGCGTGGGCAATGGCGGCCCGCTGCCGCAGTTCCGCCAGAAGCACTACACGGCCGTCGACACCACGCTGTTCAAGTACATCATCCCCGGCATGCAGCAGGTGGTGGACGGCAACGGCGGCACCGGCAACCTGGCTTCGCTGGCCGAGTTCGGCATTTCGGTGGCCGGCAAAACCGGCACCGTGCAAAACCCCCACGGCTTTGACCACGCCACTTTCGCCGCCTTCGCGCCGGTAAACGACCCCAAAATCGCCATCGCCGTGTTCATCGAAAACAGCGGCTTCGGGGGCACCAGCGCCGCCCCCGCCGCCGGCCTGATGATAGAGAAATACCTGCGTGGCAAGGTGGCGCCCTACCGCAAGCGCTGGGAAGACTGGGTGATGTACGGCGACTTCACCAAGCACCTGCACTAGCCGGCAGGATATTGTTCTAACGGGCGCCTCCCCTCTGACCCCCTTTCCTCAGCGAGAGTTACACCAGCAATGCGTGGACGTCTGGCTCCCCCTCTCCCCGAGGAGAGGGGGCCGGGGGTGAGGCGCCCGTCAGAACAATGCCAACAAACCTCCGTTCTGACTGGTTGTAGCACCTCCCAAACCAACTTCCGAACACCCCATGGAATCCCTACAAGGAAAAATTGCCCTCGTCACGGGCGCCGGCAAAGGCATTGGCCGCGCCGTGGCCCTCGCCCTGGCCGCCGAAGGCGTGCAGGTAGGCCTGTTGGCCCGCACCGATAGCGACTTGCAAGAGTTGGCCGCCGAAATCCTGGCCGCCGGCGGCACCTGCGCCACCGCCGTGGCCGACGTGGCCGACCGCACCGCCGTGAACGTGGCCGTGGCCAAAATCCACCAGGAGCTCGGCCCGATTGACATTCTCATCAACAACGCCGGCATTGGCAGCTTCGCCAAGTTTCTGGAGATGGAGCCCGAGCAGTGGGAGCACATCATCCAGGTGAATGTGTTCGGTACCTACTACGTGACCCGCGCCGTGCTGCCCGACATGATGCAGCGTCAGACCGGCGACATCATCAACATTTCCTCCACCTCGGGCCTGCGGGCCGCGGCCGGCAGCAGCGCCTACAGCGCCTCCAAGTTCGCCGTGATGGGCCTCACCGAAGCTCTGATGCAGGAAGTGCGCAAGCACAACATCCGCGTATCGGCCCTCACACCGAGCACCGTGGCCACGCCCCTGGCCATCGGCAACAACCTCACCGACGGCAACCCCGATAAGGTGATGCAGCCCGAAGATTTGGCCGAGTTCATCGTGTCGCAGCTGAAGCTGAACCGCCGCATTTTCATCAAAGAAGCGGGGATGTGGTCGACAAACCCGTAACGCTTTTCACCACGAAAAAGCCCTCGCAATTTCTGCTGCGAGGGCTATTTGTTTATCGGCTTACAACTTCTCAAACGGCACGTCCTGAATCGGATAAGCCTTCCAGTCCTTATAGTCGAAATGCCACCACTCGGCCGGGAGCACCGTGAAGCCATGCGCCTCCATGTGGTGGCGTAGCAAATCCCGCGCGGCCCGCTGCTCGGGCGTGCCGCCGGTGTAGGCCGCGTAGGAGCGGGGGCTCATTTCGTCGTACTCGCCGGTCATGGGCACCTCCCGGCCGGCAGCGACGTCCCAGAGGCTCAGGTCGACAGCACAGCCGCGGTTGTGGCGCGAGCCTTTGCTGGGGTCGGCCACAAATTCCTTTTTATCGGGCGGGGTGATGTCCCAGAACGTTTTGGTGACGCGCCAGGGGCGGTAGCCGTCGAACACCAGCAGGCGGTAGCCCAGCGGCGCCAGCTCTTGGTTCACCTGTACGAGGGCTTCGGCGGCGGGGCGTTGCAGGAAGGCGCGGGCCTGCGTGTACACGGGCCGGCCCACGAAATTGCGGGCGGTGGCGTAGCGGATGTCCAACCGAATGGTGGGGTCGAGCTTCTGCAGCTCTACCAGCTCTGGGGCGCGGAACGCGCCGGTTTCGTGCGGCGGCCGGGCCGCGCAGCTGCTGATGAGCACCACCAGAGGCAGCCACAGGCGGCGAGACGAGAAGACGTGGTGGCGGAAAGGCGGCATGGCCTGAAGGTAAGCGAAGCCGTCGGGAATTGCGGATTCAGGCGCTCCGCTACGGCGAAACGGCCGGTGGCGGCGGCCTTTCGCACGCGCGGCCGTGGCACTGAGCGACGCCAGCCGAGCTTCTGCCCGCTCGCCCCAACCATCGGCCGAATTGCCCGCCTGCTTTCCAAATAAAAGCGCAAACTTTCGGGCGCTTTACGCATTATAGAAAGACTAAGTAAAACCACCTGTTTAAGATGCAAAATCCGCACAACCTTCCCCCGGAAAATTCCATTCTGTACGAACTGAACGAGCCGGCTGCCCAATGCCCTTTTGGCTACGGCGCCGTGAAGCAAACCGCCGGCGGGGGCCGCACCAACCGCGAGTGGTGGCCCAATATGCTCAAGCTGAGCATTCTGCGGCAGAACGACGCCAAGTCGAACCCGCTGGAGCCCGGCTTCAACTACGCTGAGGAGTTTAAGAAGCTGGACCTGAACGCCGTGAAGCAGGACCTGCACGCCCTGATGACCAACTCGCAGGACTGGTGGCCGGCCGACTACGGCCACTACGGCCCGTTCTTCATCCGCATGGCCTGGCACAGCGCCGGCACCTACCGCATCGGCGACGGCCGCGGCGGCTCTGGCTCGGGCGCCCAGCGCTTTGCGCCGCTCAACAGCTGGCCCGACAACGCCAACCTCGACAAGGCCCGCCTGCTGTTGTGGCCCATCAAGCAGAAGTACGGCCAGAAAATCTCCTGGGCCGACCTCATGATTCTGGCCGGCAACTGCGCCCTGGAATCGATGAACTTCAAGACCTTCGGCTTCGGCGGCGGGCGCGAAGACGTGTGGGAGCCCGAGCAGGACATCTACTGGGGCCCCGAAACCGAGTGGCTGGGCGACAAGCGCTACACCGGCGACCGGGAGCTCGATAACCCCCTCGCCGCCGTGCAGATGGGCCTCATCTACGTGAACCCCGAAGGCCCCAACGGCGAGCCCGACCCCATTCGCTCGGCCCGCGACATCCGCGAAACCTTCGGCCGCATGGCCATGAACGACGAAGAAACCGTGGCCCTCATTGCCGGCGGCCACACCTTCGGCAAAACCCACGGCGCGGCCAGCCCCGCCGAGTACGTAGGCAAGGAGCCCGCCGGCGCCACGCTCGAAGAGCTGGGCACGGGCTGGCGCAACAGCTTCGGCAAAGGCCACTCCGAGCACACCATCACCAGCGGCTTGGAAGGCGCCTGGACCAGCACGCCCGCTGAATGGAGCAACGGCTATTTCAACAACCTGTTTGGATACGAGTGGGAGCTGACCAAGAGCCCCGCCGGTGCCCACCAGTGGCGTCCCGTGAATGGCGGTGGGGCTGGCACCGTGCCCGACGCCCACGACCCCTCGAAGAAGCACGCGCCCTTCATGCTCACCACCGACATCGCCCTGCGGGCCGACCCGGTGTATGAAGCCATTTCGCGCCGCTTCCACGAGAACCCCGATGAGTTTGCCGATGCCTTCGCCCGCGCTTGGTTTAAGCTGACGCACCGCGACATGGGCCCCAAGGAGCGGTACCTCGGCCCCGAAGTGCCCACCGAAGAGCTGCTCTGGCAAGACCCCATCCCGACCGTGACCTATCCGCAGGTGAACGACCAGGACGTGGCCGCCCTGAAAGGTAAAATCCAGGCTTCCGGCCTCACGGTGCAGCAGCTGGTTTCCACGGCCTGGGCCTCGGCCTCGTCATACCGCGGCTCCGACAAGCGCGGCGGCACCAACGGCGGCCGCCTGCGCCTGGCCCCGCAGCGCAGCTGGGAAGTGAACAACCCCGCCCAACTGCTCCAGGTGCTGCAAGCCCTGCATGGCATTCAGCGCGAGTTCAACGGCGCGCAGGCCGACGGCAAGCAGGTTTCCATGGCCGACCTCATCGTGCTGGCCGGCGTAGTCGGCATCGAGCAGGCCGCGCAGGCCGCCGGCCAAACCGTGACGGTGCCCTTCACGCCGGGCCGCGCCGATGCCTCGCAGGAGCAAACCGACGTGCAGTCCTTCGCTGCGATGGAGCCGGCTGCCGATGGCTTCCGCAACTACCTCAAGCCTCATCACAAAGCCGCGGCCGAGGAGCTGCTGGTCGACAAAGCCCAGCTCCTGACCCTGACGGCGCCGGAGCTGACGGTGCTGTTTGGCGGCCTGCGGGCCATCAACATCAACTACGATGGCTCGACCAACGGCGTGTTCACCACCCGCCCGGGTGCTCTGACCAACGACTACTTCGTGAACCTGCTCGACATGAACACGACTTGGAGCGCCACCTCCGATGCCCAGAACACCTTCCAGGGTCGCGACCGCAAAACCGGCGCTGTGAAGTGGACCGGCACCCGCGTCGACCTGATTTTCGGCTCCAACTCCGAGCTGCGTGCTCTGGCCGAGGTGTACGCCTGCTCCGATGCCCAGGAGAAGTTTGTGAACAAGTTCGTGGCCGTGTGGACCAAGGTGATGAACCTGGGCCGCTTCGACTTGGCATAGCTCTGAGGGCTAAGCAGCAGTGTCGCTGTTGAATATTGAAAAGGTGGCTTCGCAAGAGGCCACCTTTTTTGTTAGTATCGTCTGCCCGGTCCGACTGCGTAGCGGCCCGACCGGTTGTCGTTGAATAGTGGCATTGAGCGAAATCGTTGAGGCGTCTCCACTCTAAGCGGTTGACGACCGGTCGGACGGCTGCGCCGTCGGACCGGGACCGTGTAAACGAAAAAAGCCTCCGAGGAGGCTTTTTCAACAATACAAAAAAGGCTTACAGGATGCCGCTCAACAAGCCCGGTGCCACACCCAGCGCGATGGTGAGCAACGCTAGAAAGGCCAGCGTGGCGGTCTGAATGCCATCCACCGGCACGGGCGTGGCGTCACCTTCGGCCGGGCGCAGGTACATGGCGATGAGTGGGCGCAGGTAGTAGTACAGGCCCACCATGCTCATGATGACGGCGAATACGACTAGGCCGATGTAGCCTTGGCCCGCGGCCGCAGCCAGCAGGAAAAACTTGCCGAAGAAGCCGCCCGTCAGCGGAATTCCCGCCAGCGACAGCATCGAAACCGTCATCACAAAAGCCAGCAGCGGGTTGGTTTTGCCCAGGCCGTTGAGGCCGGCGTAGTCGTCGCGCTGACGGTGGTCGACCACCAGCTTCACCACGCCGAAGGCGGCAATGGTGGCGATGGAGTAAGCCAGGGAGTAGAAGAAAATACCGTTGGCGGCATCGCCGGTCAGGTTGCCCTTGCTGGCCACGAGGCCGATGAGCAGGTAGCCGGCGTGGCTCACGCTGGAATAGGCCAGCATGCGCTTGGTGCTGGTTTGGGCGGCGGCGCCCACGTTGCCGAGTAGCAGCGTGAGGGCGCACATGGCTTGAATGGTGGGCATCCAGAAGCCCTGGGCGGCGGGCAGGGCCACGGCCAGCAACTTGAGGAAGGCGCCGAAGCCGGCCGTCTTCACCACGGTGCTCATGAAAGCCGTGAAGAAGGTGGGCGTGCCCTCGTACACGTCGGGCGTCCAGAAGTGGAACGGCGCGGCCGATACCTTGAAGCCGATGCCAATAATCATCATCAGGATGCCGATGTAGAGCATGGGCTGCAGGCTGGCATTGGCCGGCGTGGCAATGGCCGTGGCGAGCTGCGAGAGAGCGAAGGTGCCGGTGGCGCCGTAGAGCAGAGCAATACCGAAAAGCAGGATGCCTGTGGCAAAGGCACCCATCAGGAAGTACTTTAGGGCGGCCTCGTTGCTGCGCGAGTCGCGCTTGCGCGAGCCGGCCAGCACATACATGCACACGCTCAGGATTTCGATGCCCACAAACAGCATCAGCAGGTGGTCGTAGCCCACCATCATGATGGCGCCCACCAGCGAGAACAGCAGCAGGGCGTAGTACTCGGCCAGGTTGGCGTCGCCTTCTAGCACGTAGCTGCGCGAAAAGGGCAGCAGCACGATGGTGGTGAGCAGCACGATGCCCGTGAAGGCCACCGTGTAGTTGTCCACCACTAGCATGTTATTGAAGTAGGGGGCGTGCCCGGCGTTCCAGTCAGCGTAGTTGGCCCCGAACACGGCCAGCAGCAGCAGCATGGCGCCGGGCAGCAGCACCTTGTTCGAGCGAAGGAAGCCCAGGAACAGGTTGAGGATGCCGAAGACGGAGAGGAGAATGATGGAGGTCATGTTGGCTTCAAATAAGAACGTCCGGCTGACGGTGCGTCATGCAGAGCGCAGCGAAGCATCTCGCCTGAGGTAGTAACTCTATCGTTCAGATAAGCGCGCGAGATGCTTCGCTACGCTCTGCATGACGTTCGATTAACGGCCGACCTGCGTGAGTAAACCCGTGATGGCCGGCTCCGAAATGTGCAGGAACGAACCCGGGAACAAGCCAATCCAGAACACCAGCGCGATGAGCGGCACTAGAATCAGCAGTTCGCCGCCGGTGAGGTCGGTGATGGTTTCTGAGAAAGATGAATCGGGGCCCAGCATCACGCGCTGGAACATGCGCAGCAGGTACACGGCCGAGAAAATGATGGTGAGGCCCGCAATGGCGCCCACCCAGGCATTGTACTGGTACACGCCAGCCAGCAGCAGGAACTCGCCCACAAAGCCGCCCGTGAGAGGCAGGGCCACCGTGCTGAGCAGCATTACCAGGAAGCACACCGATAGGATGGGCGTGCGGCGCGTGAGGCCGCCCAAATCCGGAATGTGGCGGGTGCCGGTGCGGCGCTCGATGGCGTCGGCGATGAAGAACATGCCCACCACGTTCACGCCGTGGGCCAGCATCTGAATGGTGGCGCCCTGCAGGCCAATCTGGGTGAGCGAGAACACGCCGGCCGCCATCAGCCCCACGTGGGAGAGCGAGGAATAGGCGATGAGGCGCTTTACGTCGCGCTGGCGGATGGCGATGATGGCGCCGTAGATGATGCCAATAACCGAGAGGATGATGACCAGCTTGCCCCACTGGCTCACGCCCAGCGGCACCACCGGCAACAGCCAGCGCATGGTGCCGTAAATGCCCATTTTGAGCATGATGCCCGAAAGCAGCATGGTGGCCGGAGCCGGCGACTCGGTATACGTGTCGGGCTGCCAGGTGTGGAAGGGGAAGATGGGCATCTTTACGGCGAAAGCCGCAAAAATCAGCCAGAACAGCCACGACTGCTCCGAGGCGCTCAGCTTCAGGTTGTAGAAGGCCGATAGCTCCGAGGAGTGGGCGGCCAGCGAGCCGGCGGCGGGGCCGGTTTGCAGGTACAGGTACACGAAGCCGGCCAGCATCAGCAGCGAGCCCACCACGGTGTAGAGGAAGAATTTGAGGGTGACGGCCACGCGGCGCTCGCCGCCCCAGGCGCCGGCCAGGAAGTAAATCGGAATCAGCGCCACCTCCCAGAAGAAATAGAACAGGAAGGTGTCGAGGGAGGTGAACACCCCAAGCAGGCCCGTCTGCATGAACAGCACGAGGGCGTAGAAGGCGGAGGGGTTCTCGTAGTCGTGCTTAAAGGCGCTCAGCAGGATGAGCGGCACCAGGAAGGTGGTGAGCAGCACCAGCAGCAGGCTCAGGCCATCCATGCCGACGTGGAAGTTGATGCCGGCCGAGGGAATCCAGGCGTAGTCGAGGTTGAAGCCGGCCGAGCCGGTGGCTTTAAAAGCGAAGGCGGCGTAGGCGGCAAGGCCAAATTCGAGGAGCGAGGCGCCCAGCGCGAGGGCACGGGCGGTGGCTCCCTTGGTGAGCAGCAGCAGCAGCGCGGCGGCCAAAGGGAGGAAAAGCAGGACAGCAGTCAGCATCGGCAATAGCGGGAGGGCAGCAGCGGAGCCGGGAAACCGGGCCGCAAATTGACCGCAAACTTACGCACTGACCCGCAAGGCTCCACCCTTTTGGCCGAACTTCTACTGCCGGGCCACCTTGCGCGTCATCAGCACCCGCCCGGCGGCGTCCAGCCATTGCACCGCGTAGAGCCCCGGCGCCAGCGCGGCAACGGAAACGGACGTTTCGGCGCCGGGGGCGGGCCGGCGCCACACTTCGCGGCCCAGGGCATCGGTTAGCCGCACGGTGGCGGCGGCGTGGGCGGGCTGGCGCAGGGTAAGAACTTCGGTGGCCGGATTGGGGAAAGCGAGGAAGCCGGCGGCATCGGCCGCGGCCGCCGTGGCGGTGGGCCGGCAGAACACGGCCATTATTCTTGTCCAGAGCTCGTTATCAAACGACGACACGGCCAGCGTGCGCGGGCCGGCCGAGTTGCCCTGGCGCACCACCACTAGGCCCAGGCTGGGCACCACGTAAATCTTCTGGTCGTTTTTGCCCAGGGCGGCAATCATGTCGGGCGGCGCGGCGGGGGTGAAGGCGCCGGGGAAAGTGAGCTGGGAGCCGGGCAGCTTGTAGCTGGGCTGGCCGTTGAGCCACCAGAGGTAGCCGTAGCTGCGGTTGAGCGTCTGGCTGGGCGTGGTCATGCGCCGGAAATAGGCGGTGTCGAGAATCTGCGTGCCGTTCCAGGCGCCGCGGGCCAGGATGAACAGGCCGAAGCGGGCCATGCTGCGGGCGCGGCTGTAATACACGTCGTTCAGCCATAGGCCGGTCATGCCGAGGCGGGTGGCGAGGCGCTGGTTGGTGTATTGGGTGATGGTGGCGGCGCCGCTGGCCTGCACCAGCACGTCTTGCAGGGTGCGGTAGGCACCGGTGTGGTAGGCCCAGCGCGTGGCGGGCGTGGTGAGATACAGCAGGCAGCCGGGCGTGGTGCTTTCGTTGTCGCAGGGCGCAGGCGGCGTGTCGTCGAGCCCGGTGGTCATCGTGAGCTGGTGCCGAATCTGGATTTGGCGCTGCTGAGGGCGGGTGGCGCTGGTCCAGCGGCCGAGGTACTTGGAGGTGCTGTCGCTCAGGCTCAGGATGCCGTCCTGCTGGGCCAGGCCCACCAGCGCGGCCGTGAGCGACTTGCCCGCCGAGGCCCAGTACCAAGCCGAATCGGCGGTGTAGGTGCCGTAGTACTGCTCCACCACCATGCGCCCGTCCTTCAGAATGAGCAGCGACTTGCTGCCCTTGCGCCTGGCAAAGGCAATGAGCGAGTCGAGCGGCGTTTGGCACCAGCCCAGGCTGGCGGGCGTGGTGCTGGCCCAGGTGGTGCCGGTGAGGGGCGGGAAATAGAGCGGCGTGGACTGGGCCCGGGCGCGGCCACCGGCGAGCAGTAAGACGAAAAGCAGGCCGCTAATAAGTACAAGGTGTTTCATGCAGCGTAAAATAGGAGCAAGCAATATGCAGCTTGACCGGCTCTGATGGCCGAAGTTTAAGCCGCCCTGGCGAAGGCAAAGTTTACCTTTGTGCATTCCGTGGACCTTTTTGCCTCTCTTGTCATGTCTTTTCCGGTGCTGCGCGATTTCCAGCCGGGCGACCAGCCCATCTTCCGGCAGCTTAACGAAGAATGGATTTCCCGCTATTTCGAACTGGAGCCGGCCGACCTCAAGGCGCTCGACCATCCTGAAGACTATATTCTGACGCCGGGCGGCTGCATCCTCTTTGCTGAGCTGGATGGGGAAGTAGTGGGCACCTGCGCCCTGATTAAGATGGCCGACGGCTGCAGCTACGAGCTGGCCAAAATGGCCGTGGCGCCTGCTGCTCAGGGCCAGCAGATTGGCTACCAGCTAGGGCAGGCCGCCATTCAGCGGGTGCGCGACCTCCGCGGCCAGCGCGTGTACCTGGAAAGCAACGCCAAGCTGGCGCCAGCCCTTGCGCTGTACCGCAAGCTCGGTTTTAGGGACTTAGCGCAGCCCAATCCCTCGCCCTACGCCCGGGCCGATGTGCAGATGGAATTGCTCCTCTGATGCCCGCGCCTTCTTCTGTCGTTTCGCGCCTCGCGCCCACGCCCAGCGGCTACCTGCACCTCGGCAACGCCGTAAACTTTGTGCTGACCTGGCTGCTCACGCGGCAGGCCGGCGGCACCCTGCACCTGCGCATCGACGACCTGGACCGCGCCCGCCTGCGCCCGGCGTATCTGGATAATATTTTCCGCGTCATCGACTGGCTGGGCATCGACTACGACCACGGCCCCAGCGGCCCCGACGACTTCCTGCGCCACCATTCGCAGCTGCTGCATCTGCCCGACTACAACCGCGTGCTACGCCGCCTGTCCCTGGTGGGCGCCCCCAGCAGGCTGCGGCTGGTGCGCGCCAGCACCCGCTCGCGCACCGGCGGCGCCGAAGCTGCGGTGGCCCTCGATACGCCCGGCGCCGCCTGGCGCACCTACGTGCCCGTCGGCACCGAAATCAGCTTCTCCGACGCCTGGCAGGGCGAAACCCGCGTTTCGCTGGGCACGCTGATGCCGGATTTTGTCGTTCGCAAAAAGGACGGCGTGGCCGCCTATCAAGTAGCTTCGGTGGTTGATGACGTGCGCCTGGGCACCAACCTGATTGTGCGGGGCCTCGACTTACAGCCCAGCACGGCCGCGCAGCTCTGGCTGGCCCGGCTGCTCTCCGAAACGGCTGCGTTTAACGCTTCGCGGGTGCATTTTTACCATCACCCGCTGCTGACGAACGAAGCGGGCCAGAAGCTTTCCAAGTCGCAGCAGTTGCCGGTTGATGCCGGTGTGCTGAGTAGCAAGCGAGGGCCAGAAATGGTTTTTGAGACTATTACTAAGTTGTGGGGACTGCCACCCGGCAATTCCGGCTCTTTGGAAGAGTTGATGTTCTGGCTGCCGGGCGACTGGAGTCGCCTACACTCCACTCAGTAACAGCACAGCTGCTCAGCGCACCTCTTTCTTAAACTGCTCCGCCCAATGGTCGGCTAGGCGCGTGGGCTCTGGCAGCTTGTAGCCTTTCAGGCAGGCCAGTGTGAGGCGCGTGGCCGTGGCCTGGTCGCAGCGGTGGCCGGGGCTCACAAACAGCGGCAGCACCTTGTCTTTGCTGCGAATGACTTCGCCAATCAGGTCGCCGCTTTTGGGGTCGATGAGCGGGGAAATGCTGCCGCGCGCAATGCCGGGCTCCTGAAACGTGCCGGTCAGCTTCTGCTTGGCCACGCCGAAGGTGGGCATGTCGAGCAGCACGCCCAGGTGCGCGGCAATGCCCATGCGGCGCGGGTGCGCAATGCCGTGGCCGTCGACCATGATGACGTCGGGCTTGTTTTGAACCTTGGCGAAAGCGTGAATAACGTTTGGCGCCTCGCGAAAGGAGAGAAAGCCGGGCACGTAGGGCATGTCGACGGGGCCGTAGTTGTACACCTTTTCCACCAGTTCCAGCGACGGAAATTTCAGTACCACGAACACCGACAGGATGGTGTCGGGGGTGGGAAACGACGAGTCGCAGCCGGCAATGAGGCGCGGCTCCCGGGCCAGCGGCTCGTGGCGCACGCGCTGGCGCATCTCCTGCTGTTGCTGGGTGAGGCTGCGAACAAGGGCGGGGTCGGGCGGCGGGCCGGGTGGGCGGTAGTAGGCCATGTGGAGTGAAGAGTGAAAAGTTCGGAGTGAAAAGCTGAGGTCAGAAAAGCCCGGCGGTAGTACCCTGGAGCCGTGCACAGCGTATGAAGGCCATACGTTTCTTCGCTTGCCATGTCTGAACCCACTGCCGAACAGCCCGCCGCCGCCGGCGCCGGCCCGTTGCTGGAGCGCCGCTATTTCATTGATGTGGCGCGGCCTCACCTCACGCCGGCCCAGCTTATGGCGGCGGTGCAGGCCGATGTGCCCCGCTTCTCGCCCGAGGTGCTGGCCGACTTCCGCAAGAAAAACGGCGACGACGATGCCCTGCAGCCGGGCGACGAGTTTAGCATCAAAATTCTCGGCCCCTGGAATGGCTGCGTGCGCGTGACCGATGTGAGCGCCACCGCGTTCGAATTCATTACCCTCGAAGGCCATCCCGAGGCCGGCCGCATCCGTTTCGAAACGCATTGTCTGGACGACCGGCCCGACGTGCTGCGGTTCGAAATCCGCTCGTCGGCCCGCTCGCGCGATGGACTCGTGGCCTTCGCCTACGACACGCTGGGCGGCG
Source organism: Hymenobacter sp. 5317J-9 (assembly GCF_022921075.1). NCBI lineage: Bacteria > Pseudomonadati > Bacteroidota > Cytophagia > Cytophagales > Hymenobacteraceae > Hymenobacter > Hymenobacter sp. 5317J-9. The sequence goes on along the minus strand of NZ_CP095050.1, from coordinate 4,653,626 downwards.
GCAAGCTGCTGCAGGAAGCCACCTGGGTCGAATTCTGCCAGCGGGTGGCGGCGGCCAGCGGCGGCCAGGCGCTGTGCCACGTAGTAGTCGAAACCTTCCGGCACGACGAGGCCGGCCACGTGCAGCACACCCGCCATGACTAACCAAGTTGCCGCCATTCCTGCGTCGGCCAAGCCGCCCGCCTGGGAGCAGTACCGGGCCCGGCTCGAAGCCTACGCCCACGCCAACGTCAACTACGATACCTCGCGCCAGAGCGAATACACCGGCGCCACCGGCTGGCGCATCGACGACTACGTCACCGACCTGCCCGCCGAAGCGCCCGGCCCGCCCGAAGCCGCCGGCTCCTTCGCGGCCGCCCAGGACGTGCTGCGCCGCTACGCCTTCCCGCCGCCCGACCTCATCACCGGCTATTTCGACCCCGGCGTGCCGCTCGAAAAGCGCATCATGGTGCTGCGGGCGCACTTTTTGGTCTTCAACTTCTACTTCGGCGTGCGCGTGAGCGAGGTGACCGACGAGGCCCGTCGCGACACGCCCGAAGGCCCCGAGCGCGTGTGGGGCTACGGCTACCGCACCCTCGAAGGCCATTTCGAGAAAGGCCAGATTGACTTCACCATTCACAAAAACCTGACGACCGGGGCGGTGCAGTTTCGCATCCACGCCGTGTCGCAGCCGGGCCATATTCGCAACCCATTCTATTGGCTGGGCTTCAAGCTGTTCGGGCGGATGCTGCAGCGCAAGTTCGCCCACGAGTCGCAGCGGCGCATGTGTAAGCTGGTGGCCGCCAGCCTGGCCGGCGAGCCCCTGCCGGCGCAACCTTTGGCTGCGCCGGCCGGTTCTATTGATTCGTAACGAACGTCATGCCGAGCGCAGCCGAGGCATCTCGCGTGCAGCAGTAATCCAAACAGTAGGATTTACTACCACAAGCGAGATGCCTCGGCTGCGCTCGGCATGACGTTCCTACTCTCAACACCCAACACTCAACACCCAGTCCTTTTATAATGCTTCCGACGAAAGCCTACGCGGCCCCCGCCGCCAATATTCCTTTAGAACCCTTCAACTTCGAGCGCCGCGAAGTGGGCCCGCACGACGTGCTCATTGATATTCAGTTTTGTGGCGTGTGCCACTCCGACCTGCACCAGGTGCGCGACGAGTGGGGTGGCTCCATCTTCCCCATGGTGCCGGGCCACGAAATCGTGGGCCGCATCACGCAGGTGGGCGACCACGTGAAGAACTTTAAGGTGGGCGACCTGGCCGGCGTGGGCTGCATGGTCGATTCCTGCCGCACCTGCTCCAGCTGCCAGGATGGCCTGGAGCAGTACTGCGAAACCACCGGCATGGTGGGCACCTACAACAGCCGCGAAATCGGCAGCGGTGCGCCCACCTACGGCGGCTATTCCTCGCAGATTGTGGTGGATGAGAAATACACACTCAAAGTGTCGGAAAAGCTCGATTTGGCCCGCGTGGCGCCGCTGCTCTGCGCCGGCATCACCACCTACTCGCCTCTGCGCCAGTGGAAAGTTGGCCCCGGCCACCGCGTGGGCGTGATGGGCCTCGGTGGCCTCGGCCACATGGCCGTGAAGCTGGCCGCCGCCATGGGCGCCGAGGTAACCGTCCTCAGCACCTCGCCCAACAAAGAAGCCGACGCCAAAGAGTTGGGCGCCCACAAGTTTGTGGTGACCAAGGACAAGGACCAGCTGAAGTCTGTCGGCAACTATTTCGACTTCATTATCAACACGGTATCGGCCCAGCTCGACCTGGCCACCTACGTGAACCTGCTGCGCCGCGATGGCACCATGATTCTGCTGGGCGTGCCCACGGAGGCGCCGCACATCCACGCCTTCAACCTCATCAGCAAGCGCCGCCGCATTGCCGGCTCGCTCATCGGCGGCATCGCCGAAACGCAGGAAATGCTGGATTTCTGCGCCGAGCACAACATCATGTCCGACATCGAATTGATTGACATGAAAGACATCAACGAGGCCTACGAGCGCATGCTGAAAGGCGACGTGAAGTACCGCTTCGTAATTGATTTGGCTACCTTGAAGTAGAGACGCAATATTTTGCGTCTCGTCGTTGAACGGCTTGCGTTGAGTAACATTCTAACGGCGCGGCCGACGAGACGCAAAATATTGCGTCTCTACACCGTTTAATCAACAAAAAGAGGCTTCCGCTGCACGCGGAAGCCTCTTTTTGTTTCTGTTCTGGCGAAGCGCTATTGCTTTGTGAACACATACGGGTCCTGCTCCAAGCCGTCGTTCACCCGGATTTCCAGGGTCTTTACCTGGCCGTTTTCCACGGTGAAGGGGGCCGGGAAAATGCCGTAGGCCGCATGGCTGAACGTGCTGCGGAACGTGTAGCCGTCCATGTAATCGAGGGTGGTGCTGAGGGCGGGGTGGTGCGGGAAGCGCACGAGCAGCTGCTTGCCTTTGGGCTCGACGGTGATGGTGCCGTAGACGGGGTGCTGATAGGTGCCGGCGTAGGCTTTGAGCGGGCGGGCGGGCTTGTTTTTCTTGGCCACGCGGGCGGCCAGGTCGGCCACGTTCTTGGCGGTTTCGGCGTTGCCGGGTTTGGCGAAGCCGTAGAGCTGGCGGCTGCGGTCCACGTAGGGCACGCCCAGATAGGCGTCGAGCAGCTGGTAACGCAGGGCTTCGAAAAAGCTCTGATTGTCTTGGTTGGTGAGCACGGCAATGCCCAGGTTTTCTTCGGGCACGAAGCACACGTTGGTCACGAAGCCGTTGGCGCCGCCCGTGTGCCAGTAAATCTGGCGGGCGTTGTAGTCGGCGGAATACACGCCCAGCCCATAGGTGCGGAAGTGCATCGGAAAAATTGGCGACTTGCTGCTGCCCACCAACGTGTTGCCCTCGCGGGTGCGGCGCAGGGTGGCCCAGGGCAGCACCCGCTGGCCGTTGTACTTGCCGCTGTCGAGCTGGAAGCGCAGCCAGTGGCTGAGGTCATTCACGTTGGAAACCAGGCTGGCGGCGGGACCGAAGTTGTCGACCACGTCAAACGGCACCGGCGCGAGCGGGCCAAACGCCGTGGTGTAGGGCTGGGCCACGTTGGCCCGCTGGCTGGCGCCGGCCGAGGTGGGGTAGGTGTTCGTCATGCCCAGCGGCGTGAGGATGCGCTGTTGCACAAAATCCTGCCAGGTGGTGCCGCCCGTGGCCGCCGGAATCACCTCGCCCGCCGCCAAAAAGCCGTAGTTGCTGTAGCCGTAGGTCTGGCGAAAAACGCCGCTGGGCTTCAGGTAGCGCACCTTTTGCAGGATTTCAGCCCGGCTCAGGTTGGAGTTCCAGAAGGTGAAATCCCCCTGGAAGGTCTTGGTGCCGAAGTGGTGGCTCAGGAGGTCGCGCACCGTGAGAAGGCGCGTGCTGGTGGAGTCGTACAGCCGGAAATCGGGCAGGTACTGGCGCACCGGGTCGTCGAGCTTGAGCTTCTTTTCCTCCACCAGCTGCGAGATGGCCGTGCCGGTGAACAGCTTGGAATTGGAGGCGATGAGGAACAGCGTGTTGGCGTCCACGGGCTCGGGCTTGCCCACCGCCCGCACGCCAAAGCCCTGCGAGACCACCACTTGGCCGTCCTTCACCACCACCACGGCCAGGCCGGGAATGTTCCAGAGCTTGAGGCCGCGCTTCACGTAGCTGGCCAGGCTGTCGCGCACGAAGGCGTTGCCGGCCGCGGGCGCCTGCGCCTGAGCCGATGTAGAAAAAGCAGCGGTAGCGGCCAGGGCCGTCAGAAAAAGCGGAAAGCGCATGCGGATAAAAGTGAATGAGCGTTGCAACAAAGCCAAAGCTAAGTTCAAGCCTGCAGACGGGGCCGCCTTACGGCGCCACCCGCCGGAAACGCCCGGCCCGGTACGCATAGGTGCCGGGCGTGATGGGCGTAACCACGTAGTCGGGTCCCGACTCAAATTTGCCTTCCTGCTGCACGCGGCCTACCTGCACCCGGCCGTGGCGCACGGTTGTCTTTCGCCGGGCGTCGGCATAGTTGCCCCCAAGCATCTCGCCATCCTCGGCGGCATGGGTTGGCGAAATTTCCTCCGTAAGGCCATCCAGGCTGTGCCAGATGATGCGCGGCGGGCCATCGAAGGAAATGAGCAGGGTATGGTCTTCCATTTCACGCTGCCCCTGCCCGGCCATGCCCCCGCCCAATTCTATCAGTAGCTCCTTGGGAGGGCGCTGGTCCAGCTCCACGGCGCGGGCATTCAGGTAGGGCAGGGAGTTGTAGCCTTCCATCCACGAATCGAGGTCCAGCTCCACCCAGCGGGCTACGCCCTGGGGCCGGAAAAACAGGCGCTTGCCGCTGTATTCGTCGGCACGAAGCACCCGGCACCGGTCCGTCCACAGTTCTACCCAACTCGCGGCTATTCTGGAGTTAGGCTCCAGTGAATCGGCCTCCAACATGACCGCCGCCCGAATGCTGTCTACCTGCGGCCCGGTCCAATATTGAACCGGCAACTCAATTGCGTGCAGTGAATCGGGGAAAAGCGTTTGCTTTTCGGGGCGCTGGCTTATTTGAGCAGGGCGAGCTGCTAGCGCAGTGGTTTCCGGTGCAGCACCGGAAACCGGCTTTTCCATGCCAGCTGGCCGGTGCATGGAGGTTTGGTGCTGAGTTTCGCAAGCCGCCACCAGCAGCGCAAGCCCCGGAAACAGGCGCCAGTAGCGTCGTGCGAACCGCTGCATCTAAACCACGCGGCGCATCACGGGCGCGGCCTCGTCGGCGTACACGATGTGCTCGTCGCGGAAGGGCTCTTCGCCCCGGAATTTCTGGATGATGCGGGCCGTGGTGATGATGTCTTTCTGGCAATACTTGGCGATGCGCGGCAGGTCGTTTTCTTCCCAGTACACGCGGGCCACGTCGGCGCCGGTGATGTCGTCTTTGGGCGTGGGGATGCCGAAAATGGTGGCCAGCAGGTTGAGGGAGGTGTAGGACTTGCGGTCGCCGAACTTCCACAGCTCCATGGTGTCGTGATGGGGCACTTCCCAGGGCTTTTTGCCGGCCAGGTCGAGCTGGGGCGGCAGGGGCAGGCCATTCACCAGAATGCGGCGGCCCAGGTAGGGGAAGTCGAACTCCTTGCCGTTGTGGGCGCAGAGCGTGTACTTGGGCCGGTGGGCCAGCAGGGCCGCAAAGTCGCGCAGCAGCTGCTTCTCGTCGTGGTCGGCAAAGCTTTTCACGCGGAAGCGGGTGAGTTCCTCCTGCTTGTCGTGCACGAAGTAGCCAACCGAGATGCACACCACCTTGCCGAACTCGGCGTAGATGCCGGCCTGCTCAAACAGGCTGGCGGCGGTGAGGTGCTCGGGCAGCGGCTCGGGAGCCTGGGGGCGGCCGGTGTAGCCTTGCTGGCGGCGCAGGCTCTCGCTCTTGTGCTCCCAGAGGTGGCGCAGCATCTCGTCGAGGTTGTCGTGGCAGTCCACGCAGGGCACGGTTTCAATGTCGATGACAAAGAGTTGGTCGAGCGGGGTGCGGTGGAGGTGCTGCATGGCAGAAGAAGCGAAAACGGTTACGGCAACCGAAGATACTGCGGCGGGCCGGTGTGGGCGCAAGGATAATGAGGGAAATGGAAAGGGCAGCAGGCACAAATATTTTCATCCGGCGCTGTAATAAAACGGCCGATGCTACGGTATGCAACGCTGTTGGGAAAGCCGCTCAGGCCCCGGGTTATGATTTGGGGCGGCTCACATTGTGAGATAGAGCGCGCCGCCACGGGCCGCCCGAGACCTTTGAGCCATCATTCCACCCCGCTACCGTCTACGCCATGCCCCATCGCCCCACGCCTGTTACGCCGCTGTTATCTCTTTCGCCGCAGGCAACCCAGTGGGTCCGGCGGTCATCCTTGCTGTCGCACACTCCTTCTTTCTCCTTGATGCAACGCTACCTCTTTTTCTGCTTGCTGGCTTGTTCAGCGCTATTCTCCACGGCCGGTGCGCAGGCGCCGGCCGCCCCGGCCGCTGCCACCGGCTCCCTCACCGGCACCGTGCTCGATTCGCTCAAGAAAGAGCCCGTGCCCTACGCCACGGTGGTATTGCTGCCGCCCGCGCCCAACGACAAGCCCATCACCGGCGTGGCCGCCGACGACAATGGCCGCTTCTCGCTGACCAAACTGGCGCCCGGCCCGGCCCGCCTGCGGGTGAGCTACGTGGGCTACGGCACCCAAACCAAGGAGGTAACCATTACCAGCGGCGCCACGGACGTGGGGCCTTTCCGGCTGCCCACGGCGGGCACGGCGCTGGCCGAGGCCGTGGTCATCGGCACGAAGCCGGTGGTAGAAGTGCGGCCCGACCGCATTGTGTACAACGCCGACCAGGACGTGACCAACGCCGGCGGCACCGCGTCCGACGTGCTGCGCAAGGCCCCGCTGCTGGCCGTGGACGGGGACGGCAACGTGAAAATGCGGGGCTCCAGCAATTTCAAGGTGCTCGTCAACAACAAGCCTTCGCCCACGCTGGCCAGCAACCTGGCCGAGGCCCTGAAAGGCATTCCGGCCGAGCAGATTCAGAGCGTGGAAATCATCACGACGCCGCCGGCCAAGTACGACGGCGAAGGCACGGCCGGCATCATCAACATTGTGCTGAAAAAAGGCTCGACGCAAAAGCTGAACGGCCGCGTGAGCGCCTCGGGTGGCAACCGCAACTCCAACCTGAACGCCTCGCTCAACTTCAAGACCAAAAAGCTGGGCTTCACGTCGTCGGGCGGCACGGGCGGCTGGTACGGGCCCAATGAGTCGAGCCGAGTGCGCACCGGCCAGGACGGCTCCCGGCTGACGCAGAGCGGTGCCGGCAACTACGGCGGGCGGTGGTACTACGGCTCGGTGGGCCTCGACTACGACCTGAGCGAAAAGCAGAGCCTGTCGCTGGCTACCTCGCTGAACGGCTATGGCGGGCAGGACTACAACAGCCTGATCTACAACCAGCTGGCGGCCGACCCGGCCAACAACCGCTTATTTACCCGCAGCACCACCAGCCGGTTCAGCGGTTTCAACGGCGAGGTGACGGGCACGTACACCAAAACCTTTGCGCTGCCCCGCAAGGAGTGGAGCGTGCTGGGGCAGTACGCCGACAACAGCGGCACGTTCGGCTACGATTTTGACGAGTTCCGGAATTCCACCGTCGACACCGGCCACGGGCTGGCCGACTACCGCGAGCGCAGCCGCGGCCGCAATCCCGGCAACGAAACCACCCTGCAAACCGACCTGGTGCAGCCCTTTGGCGAAAACCAGACCCTCGAAACCGGCCTGAAAAGCATCTGGCGGCGCACCGGCTCGGTGGCCAGCGTCACCGGCCTCACCCGCGGCCTGACGCCCGACTACGTGCCCCTGACCGGCCGCGACACCGACTTCAGCTACGACCAGAACGTGCAGGCCGCCTATGCCACCTACACCGCCAAGCTGGGCAAGAAGCTGACCCTGAGCGCCGGCAGCCGCCTGGAGCGCACGGCCCTGGCGGCCAGCTTCCGCACCACCGAAACCGACTTTACGCGCAGCTACCTCACATTGCTGCCCAACGGCAACGCCCAGTATGCCCTCAGCGAAAGCAACAGCCTGCGCCTGGCCTACAGCCGCCGCATCACCCGGCCGTACATCGACTACCTCAACCCTTTCCGGGACCGCTCCGACCCGAACAACGTCGTGTATGGCAACCCCAACCTCGACCCCGAGCTCACGGATTCCTACGAGCTGAGCTACAACACCACCGGCAAGGCGGGCTCGCTGAACATTTCGGGTTCGGTGCGCCGCACGGGCAATGCCATCGAGTCGATACGCCTCACGCCCGACCCCAGCCGGCCCACCGTCACGGAGCAGACCTACCGCAACGTGGCCGCCAACGCCTTCTACCAGCTCAATTTCTACGGCTCGGCCAAGCCGGTGGAGGGCTGGGACATCAGCGGCGGCCCCGACGTGCAGTACATTGTGCGCCGCAGCCCGGCCCTGGGCATCGAGCGCAGCGGCTTCACGGCGGGCCTGAATTTCAATACCTCGTACAAGCTGCCCAAAAAGTACACCCTGCAGGGCTTTGTGTACAGCTCGCTGCCCTCGCCGGAGCTGCAGGGGCGCGGCGCGGCCAACCTCTACTACCAGCTGGGCGCCAAGAAAACCTTCCTCAACGACAAGGCCGACCTGGTGCTCAACTTCGGTTCGCCGTTCAATAATTCCTGGACGTACCGCAGCACCACCAACACGCCTACGTTCAGCGAAGTGAGCGAGAACCGGTCATTTCAGCGCTCCTTCCGCTTCAGCTTCAGCTACCGTTTCGGCGCCGAGCAGCAGGGCAAGCAGCGCAAATCCATCTCGAACGACGACGTGAAGGGCGGCGGCAGCAAGCAGGGCGGGCAGTAGCCGCAGGTTGCTATTTGCTGGGGGAAATGCCGGCCAGCTCCTTGCTGCCCTGCGTCACGCTCACCTGCTGCAGGTGCGGGCGGCCCACCAGCGCGCCCATGCCAATGGTGCACTGCACGTAGTACTCGCGGCCGGGCTCCACGGCCAAGCTAACCTCGGAGCGGGCTTCGGTTTTGGCCGAGAGCAGCACCGTGCCGGCGGGGCGGCGGTAGAGGTCGAGGCGGCTGCCGTTGCGGGCGCGGTACACAACCGAGTCGTTCAGGCGCACGTCGTAGCCGATGGCAAAGCCCGCCATGCGGCCCGGGCGGTAGAAGTGCACCACGGCATAGGGCGTGCCGGCCGGCAGCGCCGCCGAAAGCTGGTCGGCAGTGAGGGCCGCGCCCGCCTTGGGGCTGCAACCAAAACAGGCGCCGGCCGCGGCCCCGGCGAGCAATAGGGAAAGGAAACGGGACATGTAGAGCAGCAGGGGTGAAAGTGCGGGCATAAATGTAATGGCCGTGAGGCCGCCTGGCCCGCGCAAGCCTCGGGCAACCCCGACGGCAAAAGGGGCATCTGTTAGAAATAAGTAATGTAATGAAGAGGCGTATGCGCCGATTCTCTGACAAACAGTACCTTGCACCGTCTCTCACTTTCTGCAAAAAAGCATGGCCCTCACCATTACCAACCTCTCGAAAACGTACGCCAACGGGGTGCAAGCCCTCAAAAATGTTAGCCTGGATATTCCCACGGGCATGTTTGGCCTGCTGGGCCCCAACGGCGCCGGCAAAAGCAGCCTGATGCGCACCATTGCCACGCTGCAGGACGCCGACACCGGCTCCATCATGCTCGACGACCTGGACGTGCTGCGCGACAAAGACGGCGTGCGGCGCATTCTGGGCTACTTGCCGCAGGAGTTTGGCGTGTACCCGCGCGTGTCGGCCGAGGAGCTGCTCGACCATTTGGCCGTGCTCAAAGGCATCGGCAACGCCCGCGAGCGCAAGGAAATAGTGGAAGCCCTGCTGCAGCAAACCAACCTCTGGAACGCCCGCAAGAAAAACCTGGGCGGCTATTCCGGCGGCATGAAACAGCGCTTCGGCATTGCGCAGGCCCTGCTCGGCAACCCGCGCCTCATCATCGTGGATGAGCCTACCGCCGGCCTCGACCCCGCCGAGCGCAACCGCTTCCACAACCTGCTGAGCGAGATTGGCGAGCACATCATCATCATCCTGAGCACGCACATCGTGAGCGACGTCACGGACCTGTGCCGCAGCATGGCCATCATCAGCCAGGGCCAGGTGCGCCTCACCGGCGACCCCCTCACGGTGGTGGAGCAGCTGCGCGGCCAGGTGTGGCGCAAAGTGGTGGAGAAGGACGAAGTGGCCGCCACCCAGGCCGAGCACCACGTCATCAGCACGCGCCTGTTCGCAGGCAAAACCATCGTGCACGTGCTGAGCGACAGCCGCCCGGATGGGTCGTTTGAGGAAGTGAACCCGGATTTGGAGGACGTGTACTTCTCGCAAATCAGCAAGCGGCCGGCGGCCGTGGCGGTTTAGCCCGTCCTGCTTTTTTCATCCGTCCGCCTTCCCGCTTCTGCAATCATGTTCCTCCCCATCTTTCTGTTTGAAATCAAATACCGCCTGCGCCGGCCGGCCACGTGGATATATTTTGGCCTGCTGCTCGTCATGGGCGCGCTACTGACTTCGGCCGCCGGCGGCATTTTTGGTTCGGGCGCCAACGTGAGCATTGGCGGCGACGGCGGCCAGGTCAAGGTCAACTCGCCGTATTCGGTGGCCGGGGCCGTTGCGTCGCTCAGCTATTTCGGGCTGCTCATCACCTCGGCCATCATGGGCAACCCGGTGTACCGGGATTTTGAGCATCGCACATTTTCCCTGTTTTTCACCAAGCCCATCAGCAAGGTTGGGTACCTGGGCGGGCGCTTCTGGGGCTCGTTTGTGGTGTGTGCGCTGGTGTTCAGCGGCATTGGCATTGGCTCGTGGCTGGGCAGCGTGCTGCCGGGCGTCGAGGCCGACAAGTTCGGCCCCAGCCACCTGAGCTACTATGTGTGGCCCTACGTGGTGTTTGTGCTGCCCAACATGCTGCTCACGGGCGCCATCTTTTTCACCCTGGCCACGCTCACGCGCAACATTCTGAGCACCTACATCGGCTCGGTGCTGCTGCTGGTTGCCTACCTCATTGCGCAGTCGTTTATCCGTGATTTGGACAACATCAACCTCGCCGCCATGCTCGATGCTTTTGGGTCGAGTGCCTCTTACTACACCACTCGCTACTGGACGGCCGCCGAGAAGAATACCCAGCTCACGCCCTTCAGCCACTACCTGCTGCTGAACCGGGCCATCTGGCTGACGGTGGGGGCGGGGCTGCTGGCGTTTTGCTACGCCCGCTTCCACTTTTCGGCCTTCGCCTCCGACAAAGCGCCTTCTAAAAAGGCCCGGCTGGCAGGGGCCCTTGCCGACGGCCTGGCCGCGCCCATGGGCGGGCGGCTGGTGCTGCCGCGCGTCACGCAGCTGTTCAGCAGCAGCATGAACCTGCGCCAGTATTGGAGCCTTACCAAGCTGGAGTTTAGGGGCATTGTGCGCAGCGTGTACTTCGTGGCCATCGTGACGGCGGGCGTCATCTTCCTGTTTGTGAGCGGCTGGCAGGTAGGTAAGATATTCGATACCAGTACTTACCCCGTCACCAACGAGATGGTGGAGCTGCTCAGCGGCACGTTTGCGCTGTTCATCCTCATCATCATCACCTACTACTCGGGCGAGCTGGTGTGGCGCGAGCGCGACGCCGGCGTGGCCCAGATTACCGACGCCCTGCCCGTGCCCAACTGGGTGCCGTTTTTGAGCAAGCTCACGGCGCTGGGGCTGGTGCAGGTGGTGCTGCTGGCCGTGGTGATGGCCTGCGGCATGCTGCTCCAAACGGTGAAGGGCTATTTCAACTACGAGCCCGGCCTGTACATCCAGACGCTGTTCGGCTTCCGGCTGGTCGACTACCTGCTGCTGTGCGTGCTGGCCATGCTGGTGCAGGTGCTGGTCAACAACAAGTACCTGGGCCACTTCGTGATGGTGTTGTACTACCTGTTTAGCATTTTCCAGGGCCAGTTGGGCATCAACCACAAGCTGCTCGACTACGCGGGCAACCCCTACACGCCCTACTCCGACATGAACGGCTACGGCCATTTCGTGAGCGGTTTCACTTGGTTTAAAGTGTATTGGGCGGCGGGCGCGCTGCTGCTGGCTCTGCTGGCCAACGTTTTCTGGGTGCGTGGCACCGAAGTCGCCGCCGTGCGCCGCCGTGCCGAGGCCAGCCGCCGCTGGGGCCGCCCCGCCTGGACGGCCCTGGCCCTGGGCCTGCTTGTGATGCTGAGCGCCGGCAGCTTCATCTTCTACAACACCAACATCGAAAACACCTACCGCACGCCCAAAGAGGCCGAGAAGCTGCAGGCTGGCTACGAAAAAACTTACCGCCGCTACAAGGACCTGGCCCAGCCCCGCCTGGTGGCCGTGAACCTCAAAACCGACCTCTACCCGGCCACCCGCACGGTGCACATAGAAGGCAGCTTCTGGCTGAAAAACCGCCACGCCCGGGCCCTAGATACGGTCATCATCAACGTGCCGCAACAGGCACGGGTGCGCCAGCTGGCGCTGGGCCGCCCCGCCACTTTGGCCCTCAACGACACCGTGGTGGGCTTGCGCTTCTACCGCCTGGCCCAGCCTCTGGAGCCCGGCGACTCGGTGGAAATGACGACCGTGCTCGATTTTGGCGAGAAAGGATTTCCCAACTCGGGTTCCAATACCGACATCGTGCAGAACGGCATTTTCATGAATAGCCAGCGCTACCTGCCCGGCATCGGCTACCAGGAAGAGGGCGAATTGGGCGAAGACGATGTGCGCAAGCGCCACGTCCTCAAGCCCAAAGACCGTCAGGCTCCCGCTACCGACCTGAAGGCCCGCCAAAGCAACGGCCTCTCGTCGGACGCCGACTGGATTCGCTTCGAAACCGTGCTCAGCACCAGCGCCGACCAACTGGCCGTGGCGCCCGGCCGCCTGCTCAAAGACTGGACGCAGGGCAACCGCCGCTACTTCCATTACAAGATGGAGCAGCCGATGCTCAACTTCTATACCTTCCTCTCAGCCAGGTACAAGGTGTACAAGGACCAGTGGACGGACTCGGCCGGCCAGCGCGTGGTGCCCATCGAAATCTATTACCAGCCCGGCCACGAGTACAACCTCAAGCGCATGGCCCAAGCCGTGAAGGAGTCGTTTGCCTACTACTCCAAGAACTTCGGGCCCTACCAGCACACGCAGGTGCGCATTCTGGAATTTCCGAAGTACCAGCAGTTTGCCCAGAGCTTTGCGGGCACCATTCCGTTTTCGGAAGGCATCGGCTTCATTGCCAAAGTCGACCCCAACGACCCCGAGGACGTGGACTACCCGTTCTACGTGACGGCCCACGAGATTGCGCACCAGTGGTGGGGCCACCAGGTGGTGGGCGGCAACGTGCAGGGCGAAACCATGCTCATCGAAACCATGGCCCAGTACTCGGCCCTGATGGTGATGAAGCACCACTACGGCCCCTACACCATGGGCAAGTTCCTGAGCTACGAGCTGAACAGCTACCTCAACGGCCGCGCTTTCGAGCGCAAGAAGGAAGTGCCGCTGGCCAAGGTCGAAAACCAGGGCTACATCCACTACCGCAAGGGTTCGGTGGTGATGTATGCGCTGCAGGACTACCTCGGCGAAGCCAACGTGAACACGGCCCTGCGTCGCTTCCTCGACCAGCACAAGTACGAAACGGCGCCCTACACCACCGCCCCTGCGCTGGTGGCCGAGTTCCGCAAAGTGGCCCCCGACTCGCTCCAGAACATGGTCACGGACCTATTCGACCGCATCACGCTCTACGAAAACCGCCTCACCGATGCTTCCGTGAAGAAGCTGGCCGACGGCAAATTTCGGGTGAGCATGACCGTGGAAAGCAAGAAGCTGGTGGCCGACAGCCTCGGTGCCGAGCGCCCCGGCCCCGAAAACGACTACCTGCCGGTGGCCATTTTCCCGGCTCAGGGCAACAATAAACAGCCCGTACCGCCATTGCTGCTCACCAAGCGCCGCTTCCACGCTGGCACCAACAAGCTGGAGTTTGTGGTGGCACGGGAGCCCGCCAAAGTGGCCGTCGACCCTTACCACGAGTTTGTCGACCGCGTGGTGCAGGACAACACCAAGGACGTGGGGCTGTAGACATAGTCCCGTTTGAAACGACAAAAAAGCCCCGGCCGCATCAGGCCGGGGCTTTTTGCTTTCCGTGAAAGCGCTGCCGAACTACTTTGCGCGCACCTGCCTCAGGTCGCGGTTAATTTGCTTGCGGGCGGTTTTGAGGTATTTTTTGAGCTGCTGCTTGCGCGACACCACAATTACCTTGGCATTGGCCAGGTTTACTGTCGATTCTTCAGCCGAGGCGTTGAGGGTCATTTTTTCGTCGGCGTAGCCGGCGTAGGTCACCACGGCCTGTAGCGCGCCCGCGTTGGCGGGCACCGTGAACTCAAATTCGCCGTCGGCGTTGGTGACGGCCATCTGTTTGGTGGCGGTCAGGATGACTACGGCGCCGGGCAACGGGCCGGCCGGGTTCGTGATTTTGCCGACCAGCACCATCTTCTCCGTGGTGGCCGCGCCGGTGGTGGGGTCGTTGTTGTCGGTGTTGGCCGTCGCCAGTTCCGCATTGCTGGCATAAGCCTGGGCCTGCGCCGGGGCACAAACAAAGCCAAGGGCAAGGTTCAGAAAAGAGGCGAGCAGGAGAATAAAGGTGCGCATGGGAGTTTAAAAAGAGGGCAGCGGGTGGTTGCCGGTGTTGAACGATACAAATGTAGACTTGCACCAAGACGGGTAAGCCGGAGCTTCGTCCAACGGTGGGAAATCCACGGTGAGCGTCGTAATTCCCCGAATAGATGAAATGTGCCAGCAAAAAAGCCAGGCCAAACAATGAAAAACCCCATCCTGTTTGGATGGGGTTCCCATTTTGAGATAGTAGATGCAGAAGGAAGGTGAAAACGAAAAGTGCGTGGTAGGCGCAGCCCGTGAGCCAGTAGGTTTAGTGCTTGACCGGGGCCTTCACATGCATCAGGTATAGCGAACCCATCGCTTGCACCGGAGCCAGCGTCACCACTTCCTCCTGCAAGCCGCCGTAGCCGCAGGCCAGCTTCACCACTTTAGCATCGCTGGGCACGCGCAACTCAAACTCCCCTTCGGCATTGGTAACGGCGATGGTTTTGCTGCCCTGCAGCCACACCGTGGCGCCCGGCAGCACGCCCTGCTCTCCCTGAATAACACCGTGAATGAGTTTGTAGGTGGGCTTTGCCGCGGGTTTTTCATCCACAGGGTCGGTGGCCACCTCCACAGGCTTGTCTACGAGCGTGTAGGCCAGTTGCGCATTACCCGGGGTGGCCTGCATCAGGCTAATTAACAAAAAGGCAGCAGAAGCGAGGCGAGAATAGAAGTTGCGTTGCATTAATACAAGTATTAATTGTGTAATACAAATGTACTACTAATTCAGCCAATCTTGCAAATGATTTTCACCATAATCCTCAAATATTTCTCCGGTAAAGTCAAATATTGGATTTTAAATAGTGCATTGGCTCACAGGTGTGCCAATGCGCAGTAATAATGAGGCAGGTGGTAAGCGCCAAAAAAAACGCAGCCTCCTGGTGGGGGCTGCGCTAAATGCTATTGGGGCACAAAATGAGCAAGTATTGCCGTTAGGCAGGCTGCCGTGCCGTCGTGTCGGCGGTAGCGGTTTCGGGGCGGCCCATCCAGCCCATGGCGCAGCGGGCGCGCATCTCCTGACGAAATTTTTCGCGGGCATCGGGACTGAGGTGTTCCATGCGGCCGGCCATGCGCTGCTTCCAGGCGCGGCGCTTGGCGGCCCAGCCGCCGGGTCGTCCGCCCCGGAACCCGAACAGAATACGACTCAGCACCAACAGCCCCAGAGTCTGGGCCAGGGAGATGACCGGCAGGTGGAACAGCGACGGCATCAGCCAGTTCCAGAGGGCTTGCGTGGCCAGCGTGACGGCAACCACAAACAGCGCCGCGAAGAAAAAGAAACGAAGGCCGCGGAGCAGCCAGAATTTACGGTCCATGGGAAGTGATGGGTTAATTATAAGATGTGCTGACGTGCTGTTATCGGTAAAGCAAAGGGCAATGATGGAGGTGAGGAAGCACATCGGCACATCGCCAAATCAGCCAATTAATCGGTGAACAATTCGGTGTACAACGTCTGCAGCCGCTTGCGCAGGTGCAGCACGGCGTAGTGCTTGCGCGAAATCAGGGTTTTGAGCGGCACGCCGGTTTCCTCTTCCATTTCACGGAAGGTTTTGTCTTCCAGCTCGTGCCACACAAACACCTCGCGCTGGGCGGCCGGCAATTCGGCCAGGGCGTCGCTGAGGGCGTCCATGAGCGTTTCGCGCAGCAGGCGGTTTTCGGGCGAGTCGTCGGCGGCCGGCAGCAGGTCGGCCAGCAGCAGGCCTTCGCCGTCCTCGTTGGCCTCGGCCGCGCCGAAGGCCTCTTCGAGGCTCACCGGCCGCTTGCGGCGGTACAGGTCGGTGATGCGGTTGCGGGCTACCCGGAAGAGCCAAGCCGCCGCCTGCTCCACGGGCTTCAGCAGCCGGTAGCTTTCCACGAGCTCGGCGAAGACGTCCTGCAGGAGGTCTTCGGCCTCGGCTTCGTCGGGGATGCGGCGGCGGATGAACTGCAGGAGCCGCGGGCGCTGCTGGCGCACGGCGTCAGCAATCTGGCGGTCTTGCTGAGCAGCCGTCATCGGAGCAAGGGAGGAGGGGAGCGAAAGTGCCATGGTTTTCATTCTGAACAAGCAGACGCCGGCCCTCCGAAATTACTTTAAGTTTTTTTGTCACTCGGTCCCGTCTGTCATCCTGAGCGCAGCGAAGGACCTTATCACGGCTGGTCGACATACAGTAGTTGTTCTTCGGTGAGAAGGTCCTTCGCTGCGCTCAGGATGACAGACGTGGGCTCAAGTGAAATCCGCCCGCAAAATCACCCCCTGATTTTTCGTTTTTCAGGGTACCTTTGCCGGCCGGCCGGCTGCACCGCCTTTTCGCCGCTACTTGAGAGTATGGACCCAACCGTTTCCCAGACCATCCCCGAAGTCATTCGGACCGTTCCGCTGCAGTACTACGTGTTTTTCGCCTCGGCCTTGTTTGCCATCGGCGTCACGGGGGTGCTGGTGCGGCGCAACGCCATCATCATCTTCATGTGCGTCGAGCTGATGCTCAACGCCGTGAACATCCTGCTGGCGGCTTTCTCTGCCTACCGCGCCGACCCCAACGGACAGATTTTCGTGTTCTTCATCATGGCTGTGGCCGCCGCCGAAGTCTCGGTGGGCCTGGGCATCATCGTCATGATTTACCGTAACTTCCAGACCACCGACGTCAACCTGCTGAGTAGGTTAAAATGGTAAATGAGTAAGTGAGCAAATGAGTAAGGTGGCCGCAGGCTACTGCTCATTATTGATGCTGCTTGGAAATTTACTCAATTACTCAGTTACCCATTTACCGATGCAAGAAACCGTTCTCCCCGGCGCCAGCGCCCCGTATTCTACGTTTCTCTACGTTCTCATTCCGCTGCTGCCCTTCGTGGGATTCCTCATTAATGGCTTGCTGAACCGGAAGCTGTCCGGCACCGTGGCCGGGCTCATAGGCAGCGCTTCCGTGCTGGGCTCGTTCCTGATTTCGGTGATGCTGTTTTGGGAGTTTGTACACCCGGCCAGCAACTGGGCCATTCCTGGCACTGGTACGCACGTGGCTTACACCGTCCAGCTGTTCGACTGGATTTCGGTGGGCTCGCTGCAGATTCCCTTCCAGTACCAGATTGACCAGCTCAGCCTGATTATGCTGCTGCTGGTGACGGGCGTAGGCTTCCTCATTCACGTCTACAGCATCGGCTACATGCACCACGACGAGAACGTGGGCAAGTTCTTCAGCTTCCTGAACCTGTTCATATTCAGCATGTTGCTGCTGGTGATGGGTGCCAACTTTGTCATCCTCTTCATCGGCTGGGAAGGCGTGGGCTTGTGCTCCTACCTGCTCATCGGTTTCTGGAACAAGAACACCAGCTACAACAACGCCGCCAAGAAAGCCTTCATCATCAACCGCATCGGTGACCTGGGTTTCCTGCTCGGCATCTTCCTGATTTACCTCACCTTCAATTCGGTGCAGTATGCCGAGGTCTTCCAGAAGGCCTCGTTGGGCCAGTTCGGCACCTATGGTGTGGGCGTGTGCACGGCCATCACGCTGCTGCTGTTTGTGGGCGCCATGGGCAAGTCGGCCCAGCTGCCGCTCTACACCTGGCTGCCCGACGCCATGGCCGGCCCCACGCCGGTTTCGGCCCTCATCCACGCCGCCACCATGGTGACGGCTGGTATTTACATGGTGCTGCGCGCCAACGTGCTGTTTACGCTCTCGCCCGACACGCTGCAGGTGGTGGCCATTGTGGGCGCGGCCACGGCCCTGTTTGCCGCCACCATCGGCTTGGCCCAGAACGACATCAAGAAGGTATTGGCCTACTCCACCGTTTCGCAGCTGGGCTATATGTTCCTGGCCCTTGGCGTGATGGGCTATTCCACGGCCCTGTTTCACGTCCTCACCCACGCCTTCTTCAAGGCCCTGATGTTCCTTGGCGCGGGCTCCGTGATTCATGCCATGAGCAACGAGCAGGACCTGCGCCGCATGGGCGGCCTGCGCAAGGCGCTGCCCATCACCTTCCTTACGTTCCTCATCGGCTGCCTGGCCATTTCGGGCATTCCGCCGTTCTCGGGCTTCTTCTCCAAAGATGAAATCCTGGCGCACGCTTTCGAACACAACAAAGTGCTGTGGGCCATGGGCTTGCTCACGGCTTTCCTGACGGCGTTCTACATGTTCCGTCTGCTGTTCTTGGCCTTCTTCGGCGAGTTCCGCGGCACCGAGGAACAGAAGCATCACCTGCACGAGTCGCCGGCTTCGATGACGTTCCCGCTCATCATTCTGGCGGTGCTGGCGGCCGTGGGCGGCTTTATGGGCGCACCCATGTTCACGGGCGGCCACCACTACCTGGCCGAGTACCTGGCGCCCATTTTCACCTACTCGCAGCGCCTCATGCCGGAAGCCTTCACGGCTGAGCCTGACCACAACACCGAGCTGATGCTCATTGGGTTGTCGGTAGCGGCTGGTGTGCTGGGCATCGTCCTGGCCTATGTAATGTACGTGGCCCGAGGCACGCGCCCCGCTGAGGACGAGTCTCACCGTTCGGCGCCGGAAAGCCTCGTCTACCACAAATACTACATCGACGAGCTGTACAACGCCCTGTTTACGCGGCCGGTGATGTGGCTGTCGACGGGCCTCTATAAGTTCGTGGAAAACGGCATCATCGACCCCGTGGTGGGCTTCTTTGGCCGCGCCGTGAATGGGGGCGGAGCCCTGCTGCGCTACGTGCAAACCGGCGCCGTAGAAACCTACCTCATCCTCATGGTTATCGGCATTGTGCTGATTCTGGGCCTGAACTTCGGCCGCTTCTAGGCCTGCGTACTCTTCAACATTTCTGTGCCATGAAAACGTTGGTTGGTCGGCTGTTGGCGGTTTTGCTGATTGGGCTGTTGGGCGCCTGCGGGCCAAAAACGCCTGAGAAAGAGGTGGACATGCGCGATAATTTTGTGGGTGAGTGGAAAAGCGCGGACACCAACGCCCAGACCCACACCCGCATCAAGCGCACCGGCGACACTTTCTACATTCACGAAGGCATCAACGACTTGGTGGGTACCTACGACCCCAACGTCGAGAGCATTATGATTGACAACGGGGTGAAAAAAGTGCCCGTGAAGTACCTGCCCGAAACCGACCAGCTGCTGATAACCGGCGGCCAGCGGGAAGCGAAATTTTCGCGGGTGAAGTAGCTCACGGCGGTGGCCAGTGCCGCGATTAGTCAGGCAGTGTAGGTGCCGATGACTTTGAGTGCCAATGCCCTGCGTTGGAACAGGGAAAGGTTGGAAAATTGAAGAAACAACTTTTTTAGGAAGGAAGGGTATAGCAGAGCGTCCACACAGGCCGAAAGGCTCGATGTGGATTTACTCATCTATTCCCACACCTAAAAATTATGTTCTCAACAACTAACCTCTTGCGTGGGTTGGCAGTGGGTGGCGCCTTGCTCGGCATGGCGGCTCCTCATGCCCAGGCCCAGACGCCAGACAGAAAAACGGCCATCAGCGCCAACGTGGGGCTATTGCAATACCGCGGCAACATGGGCACCGACTTCTGGGACCGTTCCGAACCCGACCTCGAAGTAGGCGGTGGCGGCGCGATTACCCGCTACCTCTCGCCCTCGTGGGATGTGGCTGTGCTGGGCTACTACGAAACCTACAAATTCAGCAGCGAAGTACGCGCCGGCGACAACTTCGAGGCTCGCATTGGTATGGTGGATTTGGGCTTCAAGCTCAAGATGAACAACGGCAAAATCCTTAAAGAAGAGGCCCGCATTCAGCCCTACCTGATGGGCGGCGGTGGCTTCTTCTTGTCGAACAGCAAGGGCCGCGCCAACGGGCAGGACTTCTTCAACCAGATTCGGCGCCCCGAGGTGTTTGGTCTGGCCGGCATTCGGGTGCGGCTCAGCGACGTGGTGTCGCTGGACCTGACCACGAGCCAGCATTACCCCTTCACCGAGCGCGTGGATAACCTCTACGGCAGCCCCGACGACAAGCTCTACGACCGGTTCCTGCTGCACCAGGCGGGCATCACCGTAGCCCTGGGCCAGGCCAAGGATGCCGACGGCGACGGCGTATCGGACAAGAAAGATAAGTGCCCCGGCACGCCCGCCGGTGTGGCCGTGGACCCCAACGGCTGCCCGCTGGATAAGGATGGCGACGGCGTGCCCGACTACCAAGACAAGTGCCCCGACGTGAAAGGCCTGGCCGCCCTGCAGGGCTGCCCCGACCGCGACGGTGACGGCGTGACCGACGCCGACGACGCCTGCCCCGACACCCCCGGCAAGGCGGAGCTGAAAGGCTGCCCCGACGCCGACAACGACGGCGTGATTGACCAGAACGACAAGTGCCCCGGCACCCCCGCCGGTGTGCAGGTAGACGCCAACGGCTGCCCGCTTGACCGCGACGGCGACGGCGTGCCCGACTACCAGGACCGTTGCCCCAACCGCCCCGGCCCGGCCTCGAACAAAGGCTGCCCCGAGATTAAGGCCGAAGCCCGCAAGGTGCTGAACGAAGCCACCCGCTACATCAATTTCGAGTTCAACAAGGCGCGCTTGCTGCCGAGTTCGTATCCGAAGCTGCAGGAGTTGGTGCGCATCATGAACGAGTACCCCGACTACAGCCTGAGCATTGCCGGCCACACCGACAACGTGGGTGCCGACGACTACAACCTGCGACTGTCGTACGACCGGGCCGCCGCTGCCCGCACCTACATGCTGAGCCAGGGCCTGGCGCCCGAGCGTATTGAGTCGCGCGGCTACGGCGAAACCAAGCCCATTGCCACCAACGCCACCAAGGCCGGCCAGGCCCTGAACCGTCGCGTGGACTTCGACCCCTTCCTGCCCGGCGACCCCAACCCGGCCGAAACCAAGTACGGCCCCGCGCCCACTATTTCGGAGCTGCAGAAAACGCCCACCGGCCGGCCCTCGGCCGGGAAGGCACCCGTGAAGAAGGCGCCCGCCAAAAAGGCGCCGGCCAAGCGCAAGTAAGGCGCAAGGCTGACCAAAGAAAAGGCCCGCTCGTAATTGAGCGGGCCTTTTTTTGTGCTTAGTGCTGAGCGGTTTCGATGACAGGAGCGGTACAAGGGCAACGGACGAGGTTTTTCCCTCATCTACTTTGCCATGATGAAAACACTCTTTCTCGCGCTGGGCCTCTGCGGCCTGCTGGCGCCGGCCCGTGCGCAGGACACTACCCTCACCCGCCTGCTGCGCACCAACGCCTACCCCCTCACCGCCACGGGCGCGCAGCTGGCCGGCACGGGCTGGGATAAGCTGCGCGCCAGCATTGCCGAAAGCCAGATGGTGCTGGTGGGCGAAGACCACGGCATGGCCCAGATTCCGCAAATCACCCAAGCGGTGGCGCGGGTATTGCAACCGACGGCCTTCGTCACCGAAATCGACCGCTATCAGGCCCGTGCGCTCACCCGCCTCACGGCCGCGCCGGGCTTCCCCACGGCCTACCTGAAGGCCAGCCCCGGGGCGCTGTCGTTCTTTAGCTGGCGCGAGGAATACGAGCTGGCGCAGCAGCTGCGAACGCAAAAGGCCCAGTTTATTGGCATCGAGCAGGTGGGGATTTTCACCCTGGGCCGCTTTTATGAGCAGCTGGCCGGGCTGGTGAAAAGCAAGCCGGCCCGAGCGTACCTGCAGCGGGAGGGCGCGGCGTATCAGCAGCACGACAACGCCCAGTTTCGCAGCGGCGGCCAGGCCTACAGCATACTGGGCCAACGGCAATCGGCCCTCGATAGCCTCGAAACCCTCACCCGCGCCGAAAGCCCGGAGGTGCGCCGCATGGTGCAGGACTACCTGCTCAGCTCCCGCATCTACCGCAATCAGGTGAAGGGCTTTGGCAATCATCAGGCCCGCATCAACCTCATGAAGCGCAACCTGCTGGAGGCCCTGCGGCCGCTGGCGCCGCAGCCGGGCCAGCCGCTGCCCAAGCTGCTCTTCAAGTTCGGGGCCAGCCACATGGCGCGGGCCCTGAGCCCCTGGGCCGGCATCACCGACGTGGGCAACCTAGCGCTGAACCTGGCCGATGCGCAGGACGCCAAGTCGCTGCACCTGCTGGTGATGGGCAAGCAGGGCACCCAGGTGGGCAGCTTCAACCCCGACGACCCCACCAAGAACGTGGTGCCGTTCGACCTCACCAAAGAGCCTTTCATGAAGCCGTTTGCTGACCTAGCTACCGGCCCGGGCTGGCAGGTGTTCGACCTGCGCCCGGCCCGCCGGGCCCTGCTGCGCGACAAGCTGGAGGTGGCCGACCAGTTGCTGGAAAACATTATTCTGGGCTACGACTACATCGTCGTCATTCCCACTGCCACCGCCAGCCGGGGCTAGCCTCGGCCGGGGACCGGGCTGATTACAGCAGCGCGTAGGTCACCGACAGATAGTATAGCCCGCCCACGCTGGGCCCACCCAAATACGACACGTAGTACTGGTTGAGCACGTTGCTGGCGCCGAGCTTGACGCGCAAGTTCGGCGCTGGCACGGCGTAGCTGAGCTGGGCGTCGAGGGTGTGGTAGGCGGCCACTTCGCCGTTCACCAAAAAGGTTTGCGAGTAGTAGCCTTGTTGCCAGCGGTAGTTCAGGCCGAAGCCGACGTTGCGGTAGGCGTTTTCGTTGGCCAGGCTCAGGTTGTAGGCCCAGCGCGGCGTGTTGAAACCGTCTTCGAGGCCGTCGCTGGTGTCGCTGCGGTCGAGGCGGGTGTAGGTGGTGTTGGCGCCGGCCAGGTAGCCGCCGGGCAACTCGTAGCACAGGCCCAGCGAGCCGCCGTAGTTGTACACCTGGCTCTGGGAATTGGTCCAGAGGCGGTAGCGAGCCTGCCCGGCGCGGGTATTCAGGGCCGTGGCCACGGTGCCGAGGTCGGCGCTCACGAGGGGTGCGCTGCTGCTGGTTTGGGGCACGTAGGCTTCTACCTGGGCAATGAAGTCGCGATAAGCATTATAGTAAAAGTCCACGTCGGCCAGCAGGCGGCCGCTAGGGCCCAGCGCGGCCTTATAGCCCAGCTCCAGCGAGCGAATGTGCTCGGGCCGGAGGTAGGTGTAGGGGTTTTTTACCAGTAGATTTTGGTTTTGCTGCACGGCTAGTTGCGTTTTCTGGGCGGGCGTGAGCGTGGTCGAGGCGTTTGCGTTGGCCGCGTCGGTCACGGCTTTGGTAAACAAGTCGATGCTGCTGCGCAGGTAGCTGTTTTCAAACACCCCGTCCGACATCACCCGCAGCCCGCCAATGCGTTTCACCTGCCCGCTGTTCACGTTCGAAAACCCCTCAAACAAGCTCGGAAACCGATAACCCGTCTGGTAGCTCAGCCGGAAATTCTGCCGCTGTGTGGGCGAATAAACGGCCGTAAAGCGTGGGTTGAATTTCACGTCGAAGTAGTCGTTTTTGTCGGCGCGCAGGGTGGCCGTTAGCCGCAGCTTGTCGGCCAGCAAGCGGCCGCCGGCCTGCACGAAGCCGCCGGTTTTGGAATAGGTGAGGTTGTCGGCGAGCGGGTCTTTGCCGGGGTTGGGATTGATGAAGTAGTTGCCGTCGGGCACCACCACGTAGGTGCGGTGGTCGGCGCCGGCCAGCAGGTCGAGGCGGGTGGGGAAGGGGTGGCCGCCGCGACGCAGGGCCTCGGCCAGGTTCACCTGGGCTTCGGCGTGAGCCAGGGCGGCGCGCACGCGCAGGGCCGCGCCCACGTCCCAGTTGTTGATATCCTGCAACTCACTCAATTTCTGCCCAAATAAGGCCGTGCCGGGCTGGTAGCGGCCGGCGTCGGCAGCGGCGCGGGCCGCGGCCTGGGCCTGCGCCACCGGCTGGCCGGCCCGCACGGCGGCGTTCCAGGCGGCGGTGAAGTCGCGCTTCCACTGGTCGTCGGGCTTGAAGTTGCGGTCCAGGTTCTCGCCCATCGAGCGCAGGTTGTAGCTGCGGCCGGTGTTTTCCTGGGTGAGGTAGGCCCGCGCCTGCACCACCGGCGTGATGAGCTGCACGGCGTGCTGCTGCAAGAGGTAGCCCTGCAGCCGGAAGCGGTTCGAGCGCTGGTACACGTTATCGAAGCCGGCCACGCGGTAGGTGTAGCTCAGCTCGGCACCGGGCTTTGGCCGGTAGTGCAGGGCCGCGTCGGCCTTGATGGTGCGCAGGGTATAGTCAACCAGGTCCCGCTCGTCGTAGCCGGTGCGCGCCACCTGGTAGGTTTTGGTGCTTTGCGGGTCGGGCGAGCTGAGCAGGGCGAAGTTGCTGCGGTCCGACGACTCGTTGCCATAGCTGTTCACCGGGTCGCGGGCCGGGTTGTCGGCGCCCAGCAGGCCCACGTTGGCGTTGCCAGCCGGGTTGAGGTCAGTGGCATCCCGGGCCACCCAATCGTAGCCCCGCAGCAGCGTGCCGTTCACCTTAAAGGCGAGCTTATCGGCCAGCAGCACCCGGGCGTAGCGCAGGCTGGTTTCCGAGTAGGCCCGCGTGCCGGTGGCGGGGTCGCCCAGGTGGTTGAGGCCGGTTTTCTGCTGCACGCTCAGCCCTGCGGAGCGGAAGGGGTTGCGGGTGCTGAAATTGGCCAGCCCGTTGATGGCGTTCAGGCCGTAGAGGGCCGAGGCCGTGCCCGGTACCACTTCCACGCGTTCAATGTCGAGGTCGCTGGGCCCCAGCACGTTGCCGATGGGCCCGCCGATGTGCGGCGCCTGGTTGTCGATGCCGTCCACGAGCTGGGCAAAGCGCACGTTGGTGGTGTTAGCGAAGCCCCGGGCGTTTATCACCTTGAAACCCAGGCTGGGCGTGATGACCTGCACGCCCTTCAGGTGCTCGATGGCGTCGAAAAACGACGGGGCTGGCGTGAGGCGCAAAGCCCGGGCGCTGAGCTTTTCCACCGTCACCGGCGACTGCAGAAAGCCTTCCTCGACCCGCGAGGCCGACACCACCACCTCCTCCAGATTGAGCTTTTTGCGCGCGGTATCAGCGGGGGCGGTGGTCTGGGCACGGGCCACCGTCGCACTGCCCAATAATGCCAGCCAAACGAGCGGGAAACGGAAGCGGCGAAGCGCTGCGGGGGTAATGGAATGAGTCAAGCGAGCAGGGGTGAATCGGCGTTATGTTAGCGAAGATATAACGCTCCGCGGCCTGCTAACGCTCCTGCACGCGCTTTGTTTCGGCGGCCATGAATTCCTGAAAACGCTCCTGCAGCGCCCGGAATTCGGCAATGGCCGCCTGGCCGGCTTCGGTGACAATAGCGCCGCCGCCCTTGGTGCCACCGGTTTGGGTGGCCACCAGCGGGGTGCTGGCTTGTGCATTCATCGAGCTCACCAGGTCCCAGGCGCGCTTGTACGACATGCCCATGGCCTGTGCGGCCTTCGAGATGGAGCCCAGCGCGGCAATGTGCTCCAGCAGCTCCAGTCGCCCGATGCCAAGGAAGCGCCCGTCTTCGGTTTCGAACCACAGGCGGCCGTTGAGACGGTAGGTTTTGGTGGGCAGCAGCAGCGTTTTCATGGCGTAAAGATGCAGCGAGCGACAGCGCGGTGGCCAGTATCGTCATCGGCGGCATTGCCGGGACGCGGGAGGTGCTGGATTTTCGCACCGAGCACGACTTCCTGCCCGAAGTGAAAAGGAATTGACACGCAGGACGTCAACAAGGCCTTCGATAAGATGATGGACGAGGAGGTGCGCGTCCGCGACGTCATCGGCATGGCGTCGAGGACGGAAAAAGAGCAAAGCCGGCAGCTAGCTACCAGTCCACTGCGTCATCGCCAGTTCTTGCCGGGCTTCGCCGACGATGCAGCGCCCAATGCGCATTATCCAAAGCCGGACTGCCGCACTGTAGCAGCGGCACAACGGGCCTACCGCGCCAGCAGAACAGGGCGGGTTACGATGGTTTTCTTGCGGAAAAAATCCGCATAAGCACGGTTGCCCCAGTTGGCCGAGTCGGGGCTGATGTCGCCGTAGAGCAGTGTGATGCACGGCTCCGGCAAGGCCCGCACTTGCGGATGCAGCGTGGGGCTGTTGCGCAAATACTGGTAGCGGGCCGTGAGCTGCGCGTCGTAGCGCGCGGCCGTGCCGTGCAGCAGGTCGCGGTAGGCAAGCAGGGAGTTGTTGGTGCTCAGCCGGTGGCCGCCGCTGCGCAGGTGGTTGTCGTAGTCGGTGAGGAAGGTAAACGGCAGCCACGCCAGCAGCGCCCAACGCGCAAAGCCGGGCAATCGGAGCGAAACCGGGCCGCCTGCGCGGCCAACGGCGAAGGCCACCCAGGCATACACGGCCAGCATCCAGCACAATAGGAAGCACATGTACAGCTCATTCAGCGCCCGTAGCGGCGCCGGGGCTGTGCGCACCCAGAAGCTGGGAAACAGGCCGGCCACCAGGAAGGCGGGCACCAGCAGCGTGAGCAGCCACGGGTGCCGGGTGAGGCGATTGAGGGGCAACTGGGGAAGCCGGGCCAGGCGAGCAAAGGCCGGCACGAGGAGCAGCGTCACTACCACCACCACGCCGTTGCCCAACCAGTTCAGCACACAATAGCCCGCAAACAGAAAGGTAGCCTGGACGCTGGCCACCAGGCCGGGCTGGCCAATCGGTGCACCGTGGAGGCGCATGGTATTGCCCGGCGCCAGAAAGGCCAGGGCGCAGCCGGCGCTCACCACCAGCGCGACGGGGAAGCCCACCAATCGTTTTTGCTCCCAGGACACAACCCCCGCCACGGCCCAGACCGTGAACAGCACCGGCACCGCCACGGTCTCGTTGCACCCCACCGTCAGAAACAGCAGCCCGGCGACCAGTCCGTGGTAATACAGGCGGGCCGCGGTGGTCGCGTGCGTCATGGCCGCCAGCGCCCCGACTGCCAAAAACAGCAGCAGCATGGGCAGCAGGTAGTTAAAGGTGGAGGTGAGCCAGTAGAATCCTTCGGCGGTGCTGGGCAAGTAGTACACGAGCAGCAGAAAAGCGCCCGCTCCCATTTGCCAGCATTGCCGAGCGGCAAACCCCGCACCTTGCAGGAGCCCGCGGAGCATGACCACCAGCGACACCAGCAGCAGCGCCAGCATCAGGCCGCACACCAGCTTGTATTCGAGGCCCAGCCGGCCGTAGGAAACCGGGTTGAAATAACTCCAGCCCACGACGGCCGTGTAGCGGCCCGACCACCAGCCGTACATGTAGCGCAGGTAGCCCAGGTGACCGTATTTCCGCACAGCGGTGGCTTGCAGGAAGTCATCGGCGGAGGGATGCGCGTACCAGCACAACCCAAAAAAAGGCAAAATGGCCAGCCAGATGCCGGCCTTGCCCACACCCAACAGCCAGCGTTGGAGGCGCAAGAGGTGCTTGGGCAGGAGCTGGGCCATCGGGGCAGGTCAACGAAATCATTCTGGCGCCGGAGCCCGACCCCGGACAAAGATGGAGCTTATTTGCCGAGCAGAATGCGATTTCTGCCTCTGGCGGACGGTTTCGGTGAGCTTACGCCGGCAGTGGTGCTCCCAGCAGCGCCTGCAGGTGCCGGGCAGCAAAAGCGCCCACGGCCCCCATGCCGTTGTTGAAAAGCAGGTACGCCCCGCGCACTTGCGGCGCAGCGCGTGCTTCATCCGCCACGCGGGCCAGCCATTCGCGGTTGTAAGCCGATTTATGCAGCTCCGGCCCGCCAGAGTCAAGGCCGGGCTTCCCGTTCCGAAGCCGCGTTGTTAGACTGACAAACCGTCTCGGCAGGCCCGAAAAATATGCCGGCCGGCACTTGCCCCGTGAGTACCTTTCGAGCGCGGCAGCGTTGCCGCCCGCTATTCCTTTTTCATTCCTGCGTATGAAAAAACTCCTGCTTTCCGCCACTTTTCTGCTCGCTGCCGCCTTGTCTCAGGCCCAGGATTTTCAATACAAAACCCCGCCCAAAGCCATTCAGGACCTGCTGCTGGCGCCGCCCACGCCGCGCCTGAGCCTGGCCTCCGACGGCCAGACCATGGCCCTGCTGCAGGTGCAGGACTTCCCCACCGTGGCCGAGCTGGCCCAGCCCGAGCTGCGCCTGGCCGGCCTGCGCTTCAACCCGCGCACCAACGGCCCCAGCCGGGTGAGCTACGCGGTGGGCATAAAGCTAAAAAAGCTGCCCAACGGGGCCGAAATCGACGTGAAGGGCCTGCCCGCGCAAGCCCGCATCAGCAGCCCCAGCTGGTCGCCCGACAATAAATCGATGGCCTTTGCCCTCACCACGCCCGGCTCCGGCACCGACGGTCGTGTGGAGCTGTGGGTGCTGGATGTGGCCTCGGCCACCGCGCGCCGCCTGCTGGCCCAGCCGCTGAACGACGCCTTTGGCAACTCCTTCGAGTGGGTGTCGGACAGCAAAACCCTGCTGGCCCGCACCGTGCCCGCCGGCCGCGGCGCCGCGCCTTCGGCCGATACCGCGCCCACCGGTCCGGCCGTGCAGGAAAGCGGCGGGGGCAAGAAATCGGGCGCCCGCACCTACCAGGATTTGTTGAAAAACCCGGCCGACGAGCGGCTGTTCGACTACTACGCCACGTCGCAGTTGGTGAAGGTGAGCCTGGCCGACGGTGCCGCGCAGCCCTTGGGCCAGCCCGGCATCATCCAAACGGCCTCGCCCTCGCCCAGTGGCCAATACGTGCTGGTGCGCACCCGCCACCGGCCGTATTCTTACCTGCTGCCCATCAGCAGCTTCCCGCAGCGCATCGACGTGCTCGACCTGGGCAGCGGCGCCGTGGTAAAAACCGTGGCCGACCTGCCCCTGGCCGACAACGTGCCCACCAACTTCGACGCCGTGGCCACCGGCCCGCGCGGCCACTCCTGGCGCGCCGATGTGCCCGCCACCATTGCCTACGCCGAGGCCCAGGACGGCGGCGACCCCAAAGTGAAAGCCGACATTCGTGATAAGGTGTATACCCTGGCCGCGCCCTTCACCGGTCCGGCGCAGGAGCTGGCCGCCCTGCCCATGCGCTTTGCCGGCCTCACCTGGGGCAACTCTACCCTGGCCCTGGCCGACGGCTACCGCTGGGCCGACCGCCACCAAACCACCTGGCAGCTGAACCCTAGCACCCCCAGTGGCCCGCTCACGGTGCTGTTCGATGGGTCGTCGCAGGACACGTACAAGAACCCCGGCACGCCCTACGAGCACCGCAACGCACAAGGCAAATTTGTGCTGCTCACGGGCGGCCCCAGCGGCCAGAGCATCTATTTGCTGGGCGAAGGCGCCTCGCCCGAAGGCGACCGGCCCTTCGTGGACGAGCTGGATTTGGCCTCGAAGAAAACCATCCGCTGGTGGCGTTCCGAGGCCCCGGTGTACGAGGTGCCGGTGGCCGTTCTCGACGCCAGCGGCAAGAAGCGCACGCTGCTCACCCGCCGCGAGTCCTTGACCCAAAACCCGAACTACTACCTGCGCGACGCCACCAAAAAGGACAAGCTGACGGCCATCACCAAGTTCCCGAACCCCTACGCGGCCTTCGGCGGCAGCTTTAAGAAGCAGGTGCTGCGCTACAAGCGCGCCGACGGCGTGGACCTCACGGCTGACCTCTACCTGCCCCAGAACTACAAGAAAACCGACGGCCCACTGCCCACGCTCATGGAAGCCTACCCCGTGGAATTCAAGGACAAGAACAACGCCGGGCAGGTGAGCGGCTCGCCCTACACCTTCACGCGGCTAAGCTGGGCCTCGCCCGTGTACTGGGTGACGCAGGGCTACGCCGTGCTGGCCAACGCCAGCATTCCGATAGTGGGCGAGGGCAGCAAAGAGCCCAACGACACCTACACCGAGCAGCTGGTGAGCAGCGCCAAAGCCGCCATCGACGAGGGCGCCCGTCTGGGAGTGGTCGACCCCAACAAGGTGGGCGTGATGGGCCACAGCTACGGCGCTTTCATGACGGCCAACCTGCTCTCGCACTCCAACCTGTTCAAGGCCGGCATTGCGCGCAGCGGCGCCTACAACCGCACGCTCACGCCCTTCGGCTTCCAGGGCGAGGAGCGCACCTTCTGGCAGGCGCCGGAGGTATACAACGCCATGTCGCCGTTCAACTACGCCGACAAAATCAAGACGCCCATCCTGCTCATCCACGGCGAGGCCGACAACAACTCCGGCACCTTCCCCATCCAGAGCGAGCGGTACTACGCCGCCCTGAAAGGGCAGGGCGCCACCGCCCGCTACGTGGTGCTGCCCGCCGAGGCCCACGGCTACGCCGCTCGCGAAAACCTGCTCCACATGCTCTGGGAAATGAACACCTGGCTGGACAAGTACGTGAAGGCGCCCGCGCCGCAGGCCAACTAGATTATTGCGTTGACGAAGGAACGTCATGCTGAGCGCAGCCGAAGCATCTCTACCGCAGCAGTAAATAAGTTACTTGTGCGGTAGAGACGCTTCGGCTGCGCTCAGCATGACGTTCTATTTTTGTGCAGGTTCCCTTCTCATGCAAATGCCCCAAAACAGCACCGCTGAGGCCCGGCGCGACTACTTTCCAGCCCTGACCGGCCTGCGCGCTGTGGCGGCCGGGCTGGTGCTGCTGCATCATTTCAATCCTTTTGCGCCGGAGCGGTTTGGCTGGCGCCTGCATAGCCTGGCGGCCGAAACGCACATCGGCGTCACGATTTTCTTCGTGCTCAGCGGTTTCCTCATTGGCTACCGCTACCTGGGGCGGCAGGTGGAGCTGCGCCGCTACTTCGCCAACCGCTTCGCCCGCATCTATCCGCTGTATTTCCTGCTCACCACGCTCACGTTTGCGGTGCTGCGCTGGCAGGGCAAGCCATTTTTTCTGGTTGAGTACCTGCTCAACATCACCTTCCTGCGGGGGCTGTTCGAGCAATACGTGTACACCGGCATCGGGCAGGGCTGGTCGCTCACGGTGGAGGAAATGTTCTACCTGTCGGCGCCGCTGGCGTTCTGGCTCGTTCGGCGCAACGCCCGTTGGCTGTGGGCATTGCCGCTGGCGCTGGTGGCGCTGGGTGTGGGCCTGGTGCTGCTGTGCCGGCTGCACCCGTGGCACGGCTTGTTTGGGTCTTTCGATTTCCTGTTTCAGTTCACCTACCCGGGCCGGGCGGTGGAGTTTTTCGTGGGCGTGGGGCTGGCGTGGGGGCTGCGGCGGGGCGCCAGCGCCTGGGCACCGGGCTGGCTGACGTATGCGGGCAGCGCGGGCGTGCTGCTGTGCCTGGGCGCCCTGAGCCTGCTGCACGGCCCGCAGGTCGGCGCGTTTGGGGTGCTGCGGCCGGCGGGCATGTTCATCAACAACGCGCTGCTGCCGCTGCTGGGCGTGGGGCCGCTGCTGTGGGGCCTGGTGCAGGAGCAAACCTGGCTCGGGCGGTTGCTGAGTTCGCGCCCGCTGCTGCTGCTGGGCAAAAGCTCCTATGCTTTCTACCTCATTCACATGGGCGTGCTGCAAGAGTTGCTACAGCAGCGGCTGGGCAGCACCGGGCTGACGGTGCTGGCGCTTTACGGCTTGTCCATTGGGCTGTACTGGCTGATTGAGGAGCCCCTCAACCACTGGCTGCGGCGTGCGCTCGGCCGTCCGGCGGCACCCGCACCCGCACTGGACCATTGAGGTGGGGCAACAATCCAAGCAATTCCTGCCATCCTTTTTATGCCCCTGATTGACAAAATAGCCTGGTTGCACCTGCGCGACGGCCAGGTGCTGAGCACCCGCAGCCGCGGCAAAGACCGATACTATTTCCCCGGCGGCAAGCGCGAAGCCGGCGAAACCGACCAGCAAACACTGCTGCGCGAAATCCGCGAGGAGCTGACCGTCGACCTGGACTCCGCCAGTCTGGAATACGCCGGCACCTGGGAGGCCCCCGCCCACGGCCACGCGCCCGACGTGCTGGTGCGCATGGCTTGCTACTACGCCCGCTACGCCGGCACGCTGCAGCCCGCCGCCGAAATCGAAGAAGTGCGCTGGCTTACCTACCGCCACCGTGCCGAAGTGTCGGCCGTCGACCAGCTCATCTTCGACTGGCTGCGGGGCCGCGGGCTGCTGGCGGAGTAGGCCAGCCCGCGCGGGGGCGCGGCAACCAATTTTCGGAGGCGAAGTAAAAAAGCACTGCCGAGCGGCCGGGATTTCCTGGTTGCCGCTGCTTACTCCTTCCCCTGATGCACAACACTCACCCTCTGCTACTGGCGGGGCTGGCCCTGCTGGCTGCCTGCGGCGGCCCCAGCAAAGAAGAAAAGCAGGACGCCCAGGCCAACACGCCGGCCCAAACCGTGCAAACGCCCGCCGCCCAGGCCGTGCGCCTGCCCGCGCCCTACGCCACCAAATCGGTAAGCCACCGCGTGGAAATTGTGCCCTGGCCCGCCGGCCGCACGCCCACCGCGCCCGCCGGCTTTGCCGTGGCCGAGTACGCCGGCCAGCTCGACAGCCCGCGCTGGCTGTACGTGGCCCCCAACGGCGACGTGCTGGTGGCCGAAGCCAGCACCATTCCGCTCACGATGACCAAGAAAGTGGCCGCCGAGCTGAAGTTGGACAAATCCCGCTCCCTGCGCGACCACAGCGCCAACCGCATCACGCTGCTGCGCGACACCAACCACGACGGCCGCCCCGACCTGCGCACCACCTTCCTGGCCGACCTCAGCCAGCCCTTCGGCATGCTCATTCTGGGCAACAGCTTCTACGTGGCCAACACCGACGGCGTGCTGCGCTTCCCCTACCAGCCGGGCGCCACCAAAATCACGGGCTCGGGCCAGCGCATACTGGGCCTGCCCAAGGGCGGTTACAACAATCATTGGACCCGCAACCTGTTGGCCAGCCCCGACGGCGCCAAGATTTACGTGACCGTGGGTTCGAGCAGCAACGTGCAGGAGCACGGCACCGCCGAAGAAGTGCGCCGGGCCAACATCCTGCAAATCAATCCCGACGGCACCGACGAGAAGGTGTATGCCAGCGGCCTGCGCAACCCCATCGGCCTGCAGTGGCAGCCCGGCACCGGCGCCCTCTGGACGGTGGTGAACGAGCGCGACGAGTTGGGCGACGAGTTGGTACCCGACTATTTCACCAGCGTGAAGGAAGGCGGGTTCTACGGCTGGCCCTACGCCTACTACGGCCAGAACGAAGAGCCCCGCCGCAAAAACGAGCGGCCCGATTTGGTGCAAAAATCCCTGGTGCCCGATGTGCCCCTGGGCGCCCACGTAGCCGCCCTCGGCCTGACCTTTTATGACAAGGACGCCTTCCCGGCCAAGTACCGCAATGGCGCCTTCATCGGCGAGCACGGCTCCTGGAACCGCTCGCAGTACTCGGGCTACAAAGTGGTATTCGTGCCTTTTGCCAACGGCAAGCCCAGCGGCCCGCCCGAAGATTTTCTGACCGGTTTCCTGGCCGGCGGCGACTCGAAAGAGGCCTACGGCCGCCCCGTGGGCGTGACCACCCTGTCCGACGGCTCCCTGCTGGTGGCCGATGACGCAGCCGATAAAATCTGGCGCGTAAGCGCCAAACCGTAGCGAAGCAAAATGCCGCTCAATACACCGGCTTGCGCAGGGTATACCGGAACTGCTTGCTCGCCGTGTCGAGGTAGAAAGCCGCGTGCGCACCCGTTTCCGTCTCAAAAACAATCT
Organism: Hymenobacter sp. 5317J-9; assembly: GCF_022921075.1. NCBI lineage: Bacteria > Pseudomonadati > Bacteroidota > Cytophagia > Cytophagales > Hymenobacteraceae > Hymenobacter > Hymenobacter sp. 5317J-9. The sequence goes on along the minus strand of NZ_CP095050.1, from coordinate 4,620,122 downwards.
TGACCTCGGTGGGGCGCTGTGGGGCCCGGAAGGGGGCCATCTGGCGCAGCTTCAATAGCTGGAGTTGCGTGGGCTGGTCGCGCGGCACCACGGCCAGCTGGCGGTGAGTTTCGTCGAATAGATAATAGGCGTGCGTTTGGGGGAGGTAGCGGGCCAGTATTTGGGAGCCCAGGCCGGCCTCGATGCTTTCGAGGGTGAAGGTTTTGAGCACGCGGCCGCTGGCGTCGAGCAGGGTGGCGTTGGGGCCGCGCAGGGGCACGTCCTGGCCGCGGCGGTCGTAGCCGGCGCCGTATTCCACCAGCGCCGTTTGGTCGTTGATGAGCAATGTGCCCAGAATGGTGCGACCGGGCTTTTCGAGCGACGTGACGTGGCCGTTGGCTTGCAGCAGCTCGGTGCTGCTGAGCAGGGTGCGGCCGTTGGCCGAAAGTGCCAGGAGCGAGTTGCAGCCGTCGGTCCAGCGGGCCAGGCCTTTGTGGCGCACGCGGCCCGTGGCGGCGTCGAGCAGCACCAGGGCTTGCCCGCCGGCGTCGCTTTCGGGTGGGTAGAAGCTGATTTCGAACGCCAGTGCGTTGAACGCGGGCAGGTAGCCCGCAAACGAAGGCGCCGTCACCTCGCTCTCCACCGTCAGGGCATCGCTGAAAAGAGCCTTAAAATCGGACTTTTTCAGCTGGCGCACGAACAGGGGCTGGCCGGTGGGCCGCAGCACGCGAAACGTATAAACGCCTTCAAAACCTCTGGCGATGCCGTTCTGGGTCGAGTCGGTGGGGTCAGTGCCGGGCAGGGGCGGGGGCAGGTAACGCAGCGGCCGGGCGCTGTCGGTGCGGGCCGTGGCCAACACCCGAAAATCCTCGGCGCCGATGCGCACCAGTGGCGGTGCCTGCACCGAATCGCCGAAGCCGGGCAGCAGGCGGTAGGGGAGGGCCGTATCGGGGGGAGCCAGCGGGGCGTCGGGTAGAACATCGGCCGGGGCGTGCCGGGGCGGGCGCGTGGCCGTTTCCTGCCGGCTGGCGGTGTTTTGGTCGCAGCTGGCCAGCAGCAACATTCCGGCAACAACGAAACCAACGCGCATAGGACAGCATTTAGGCAGATGAAGCAACAAAGTAACGCCCGCTGCCGACTATGCGCCCGCCCCGCCGGCGTCCGGTATGTGTTAATTTACCCGCATTATTTACCTAACGTCCCTCCATGAAAAGCAACTACGCTGCGCTGGCCGCCCTGCTGCTGAGCACCGTCGCTCAGGCCCAGGCGCCCATCAAAACGCTGCCTTACCCGCAGACGAAGAAGGTGGACACCGTGACCACCTACTTCGGCACCAAGGTGGCCGACCCCTTCCGCTGGCTCGAAAACGACCAGGCGCCCGACACCAAAAGCTGGGTGCAGGAAGAAAACAAGGTGACGCAGAACTACCTGGCCCAGATTCCCTTCCGCGAATCCATCCGCAAGCGGCTGGAAACGCTGTGGAACTACGAGAAGTACGGCGCGCCCTTCAAGGAGGGCAAATACACCTACTTCACCAAAAACACCGGCCTGCAAAGCCAGTCGGTGGTGTACCGCCAGTTGGGCGCCGATGGCAAGCCCGAAGTGTTTCTCGACCCCAACACCTTCTCGAAAGACGGCACCACGTCGCTGGCGGGCCTCAACTTCACCAAAGACGGCAGCCTGGCCGCCTACCAGATTTCGGAAGGCGGTTCCGACTGGCGCAAAGTCATCGTGCTGAACACGGCCTCCAAGGCCATTGTGGGCGACACGCTGAAGGACGTGAAGTTTTCGGGCCTGGCCTGGAAGGGCAACGAGGGCTTCTACTACAGCTCCTACGACAAGCCCAAGGCCGGCAGCCAGCTGGCCGGCAAAACCCAGATTCACAAGCTGTACTACCACAAGCTGGGCACCCCCCAGAGCACCGACAAGCTGATTTTCGGCGGCGAGAAAACGCCGCGTCGCTACATCGGCGGCAGCGTGACGGAAGACCAGCGCTATCTGGTGATTTCGGGGGCTAACACCACCACCGGCAACGAGCTCTACATTCAGGACCTGACCAAGCCCAATAGCCCCATTGTGCAGGTGGTCGACAATGAGAGAAACAACGTCGACGTCATCGACAACGTGGGCAGCAAGCTCTACATCTTCACCGACCTGGGCGCCCCCAACAACCGCGTGGTGACCGTGGACGCCGCCAACCCCAAGCCCGCCAACTGGAAAAACCTGATTCCGGAAACCCAAAACGTGCTGCACGTGAGCTCGGTGGGCGGCAAGCTCTTCGCCAACTACCTGAAAGATGCCACCTCGCTCATCGAGCAGTACGACATGACGGGCAAGAAGGAGCGCACCATCGCGCTGCCTTCGGTCGGCTCGGCCGGCGGCTTTGGCGGCAAGAAAGACGAGAAGGAAACCTACTACACCTTCACGTCCTACATCTACCCGCCCACCATCTTCAAGTACGACATTGCCACCGGCAAATCCACGGTGTTTAAGAAGGCCGGCGTGCAGTTCGACCCCAGCAAGTTTGAGTCGAAGCAGGTGTTTTATAATTCCAAGGACGGCACCCGCGTGCCCATGATTATCACCTACAAAAAAGGCACCGTGCTCAACGGCAAAAACCCCACGCTGCTCTACGCTTATGGCGGTTTCAACAGCAGCGTGACGCCTTCGTTCAGCACCTCCAACATTGTGCTGCTGGAGAACGGCGGCATCTACGCTGTGCCCAACATCCGGGGCGGCGGCGAGTACGGCGAGAAGTGGCACCTGGCCGGCACCAAGCTGCAGAAGCAGAACGTGTTCGACGACTTCATTGCCGCCGCCGAGTACCTGAAAGCCAACAAGTACACCGACACCGACCACCTGGCCATCTCGGGCGGCTCCAACGGCGGCCTGCTGGTGGGCGCCACCATGGCCCAGCGCCCCGACCTGGCCAAAGTGGCCTTCCCGGCCGTGGGCGTGATGGACATGTTGCGCTACAACGAGTTCACGGCCGGCGCTGGCTGGGCCTACGACTACGGCACGGCCAAAGATTCCAAGGAGATGTTTGAGTACCTCTACAAGTACTCGCCCTACCACGCCCTGCAGCCCGCCAGCTACCCCGCCACCATGGTGACCACCGCCGACCACGACGACCGGGTGGTGCCCGCGCACTCCTTCAAGTTTGCCTCGCGCCTGCAGGAAACCCAGAAAGGAACGGCCCCGGTGCTCATCCGCATCGAAACCAAAGCCGGCCACGGCGCGGGCCGCTCCACGGCCCAGGTCATCGGCGAGCAGACCGACAAATGGTCCTTCATGTTCCAGAACATGGGCGTGACGCCCTACCAGAACAACTAGCCCGCCGTGGCTAAACGCAAAAAAGGTCACGCCCACGGCGTGACCTTTTTTATTGGCAAAAATTGCGGTTCAGGACAAGGCCTGCGGCGCAGGCGACGAGCCGGCCGGTCGGCTTTTGTCCTGCGGCAGCGGCACAAATTCGGCGTTGTCGTTGGGCGGGAGGGCAATGCGGCCGGCCTGCCAGTCGGCCTTGGCCTGCTCGATGCGCTCGCGGCGCGACGACACGAAATTCCACCAGATGTACCGCTCGCCCAGGGGCTCGCCGCCCAGCAGCATGAGCGTGCTGGGCTCGCGCGCCACCAGCACCGGGTCTTGCCCCGGCGTGAACACCAGCAGCTGGCCCGCGGTGTAGGTGCGGCCGCCCACTTCCACGCTGCCCTTGGCCACGTAGGCGCCGCGCTCGGGGTAGCCGCGAGGCAGGCCGAAGCGGGCGCCTGCCTGCAGCACCACATGCAGGTAAAACAGCGGCGAATGCGTTTTGACGTCGTTTTTCAGCCCGAAGGCGTCGCCCGCAATCAGGCGCATCCACACGCCGGTGTCGGTGAAGATGGGCAGCTCCTGGGGCTGGTAGTTGGCGAAGGTGGGGGCTTGCTCTTCGTCGGCTTCGGGCAGGGCCACCCAGGTTTGTATCATTTCGAGGGCGCCGCCGGCCAGCGCGGCCGGGTCCTCAAACCGCTCGGAGTGGGCAATGCCGGAGCCGGCCGTCATCCAGTTCACCTCGCCGGGCCGAATAATTTGCTGCACGCCCAGGCTGTCGCGGTGCGTGACCTGCCCGCCAAACAGGTAGCTCACCGTGCTCAGGCCGATGTGCGGGTGGGGCAGCACGTCGAGGTTGGCCATTTGCGTGGGCGCCACGTCCACCGGCCCGGCGTGGTCCATGAAAATGAACGGGCCCAGCATGCGCCGCAGCCGGTAGGGGAGAATGCGCTTCACGTCGAACCCCGGCGCCAGAGCGGCCGGGCGGGCATCAATCACAAGGTCGAGCATGGCAATGCAGCAGTTAAATTAGAAGCAATATCGCGCCGTGGCAGCTCATCGCACCAGCTCAAACCAGCCCTTGTAGCGGGTACCATCGGGCAGTTGGCAGAAGTAGTAATACACGCCGGGTACATTGTTTTCGCCGTCGTAGGTATTGCGGTAGTTCGTTGACTGGTAAATCTGGCGGCCCCAGCGGTTGAAGATGGTGAGCGTGGCGTTGGGGTACTGTTCGATGTTCTCAATCACAAACCGGTCGTTCTGCCGGTCGCCGTTGGGGGTGATGACGTTGTAGAAGGACAGGCACCGGCTGTCGGGGCTGATGCGCAGCGCACCGATTGGGCACAGGGCCGAGTTCGGGGCTTCCACCCGCAGGGTCGTGCTAGCGCCTTTCACCACGTCCACCACCACGCTGTTGGTGCCTTGCCCGCTCACGATGGTGCCTTCGTCGATGCTCCATTGGTAGGCCACGACCGGGCCGTCTACGGTATAGCGCAGGCCGGTATTGTCGGCCCGGCAATACACGTTCGGACCCTTTATGAGCGGGCCGGGCACTACCGTAACGGCCTGCGTGGCTGCCACCGTGGGGCAGCCGCCCGGGGCAATGCCCTGGGCCGCCACGGTGCCCGGGCCGCTCGCAGTCCAGTTCACCTGCACCGTGCGGCCGGTCGCGGGGCCCACAATCTCGCCGCCGCGCACCGTCCAGCGGTACTGGCCAAACGCCGGCCCAAAGGCGGTGTACGTGCCGGTGCTCTGCACGCAGCGCACCGAGTCGCCGCGCACGCGGGTCAGCGGGGCATCGCCCACCACGGCGATGCGGAACACGCCGGCGATGCTTTTGCTGCCGCACACCTGGTCCGAAACCGTGACCAGCACATCGTAGGGCGCGGGGCGGGCCTGCCCGCAGCCGGCCGTGAGGTGGAACGCCGCCGTCACGGTGCCAATGCCCGTGACATCCACGGCGCTGTTGATGCTGCCCGGCACGCCGGCCCCGGCCTGGCCGTTTACGGTGGCATCGATGGGGCCGGCGCCGTCCAGCAGCACGCTGCGCACCGTCATCACGAGGGGCTGCAGGTCGGGGTCGGTGGCGGTGATGGTGAAGTCGAGGCGCTGGCCCTCGCGCACGGTGAAATCCTGCTGGGCCAGGCTGGCGGCACTGAACGCTGGAGCTTGGTTGGGCGCCACCGAGCAAACGCGGGCGGCAATCTGAATGTCGCGCCGCACCGTGCTCAGCAATATTTCCCGGCCATTCACCACGCGGTACTCCGACACGTCGATGGCCAGCAGGAAAACGCCCTGGCGCTGGCTCAGGTAGCGCGCCAGCCCGGTGCGGGCATCCAGCGCCACGTAGCCGTTGCTGCCAAATGGCTGGGCCACGCCGTAGCCCGGCGCGTACGTAACCGAAGCGCCCAAGCCGTTGCTATTGGGTGCCACAAAGGCGTAGCTCAGCCGGTCGCCGTCGGCGTCGTAGGCGTTGTTGAGCAGGGCGCTGGTATCGCCCACGCAGATAACGTTGAGGGCCGTGGTGGAGAAAACGGGGGAGGTGTTGGGAATGGATGGTGGCGTCATGTCCACCGAGAGCAACATAGACTGCTGCGTGGGGTTCTGCACGTTGGTGATGCCGGCGTTTCGGGCCGTGGCATTGTATGAGGCCTGGTAGCCCTCGCTCACCAGCGGCAGCTCCACGACGAGGGTATAAATGCCCAGTACTACTTCGGGTACCTGCACGGGGCAGCCCGGCACCGCGGGCGGCGTGATGCTCGTCATGCTGGTGTAGCCCACGGCCTGCTGCGTGAGCACCGGCATGCCCGCAGCGCGCGAGCTTACCAAAATGGTACTGGTAGCGCCGAGGTTCGAAGTAGCCGCATTCAGGTAGATGCGGGCGGTAATCTGGTAGCGGTAAGGAGTTTCCCGGGAGCCGTTCGCGTCCAGAAACTTGTAGCTCAACTCGCCGCCCACCAGATGGGTGGCCGCGGCTGGCAGCGTGCTCAGCAGCCACAACAGCACGCCCACGATACTGCGTAAATAAAAGCCTGACATAGCGGTTGGAAAAGAAAGGACAAGCAAGATACTCAGCAGCACGGTTGGCTGATGTTAACCGATGGCTGACCTTCCTGTTACCCAATCACCATCTTATACTCTTCTCTATTTTGACTCAGAATCAGCCTTCTTCCTCAACCAATGCCCCGCCGGCCGGCCCCGTGGCGCTGGCCGGCGCCACCGGCGACCTGGGCTTTCGCATTGCCCAGGCCCTGCTCCGGCGCGGGGCAGCCGTGCGGGCCCTGGTACGCCCCGGCAACACCAAACCCGAAACCACCGCTCTGCGCGACGCCGGCGCCGAAGTAGTGGAAGTGGATTTCAACAGCGTGACGGCCCTCACCGCCGCCTGTGCGGGGGCGGCCTGCGTGGTGTCGGCCCTTTCGGGGCTGCGCGAGGTGATTGTAGACGGCCAGAAGCGCCTGCTTGATGCCGCCGTGGCGGCGGGCGTGCCGCGCTTCGTCCCGTCCGACTTCTGCATCGACTACACCACACTGCCCGCGGGCAGCAACCGCAACCTCGACCTGCGCCGCGAGTTCAACCAGCGCCTCGACCAAGCCCCCATCCAGGCCACGTCCGTGCTCAACGGCATGTTCACCGACCTGCTCACCGGGCAGGCGCCGGTGGTGCTGTTTGGCCTCGGCCGGGTGCTGTATTACGGCGATGCCGACCAGCCGCTCGATTTTACCACCATCGACAATACCGCCGAATACACCGCCGCCGCGGCCCTCGACCCCGACACGCCGCGCTACTTGCGCGTGGCCGGCGAGGTGGCCAGCGCCCGCGGCCTGCAGCGCGCCGCCACCGAGGCCACCGGCCAGCCCTTCAAGCTGCTGCGGGCCGGCGGCCTGTGGGTGCTAGGCACACTCATCAAGGTGACGCGCACGCTGGCGCCGGCCCCGCAGGAGGTGTTTCCGGCCTGGCAGGGTATGCAGTATCTGCACAACATGTTTTCGGGCCGGCCCAAGTTTGCGCACCTGGATAATGCCCGTTACGCCGACATTCGCTGGACTTCGGTGCGGGAAGTGCTGGCCGCCCGCCAGGCATAGGCCGCGGCTAGCCGGCATAGGCGCGGCCGTAGAGAATGGGGGAGGGGCACCGCACGGTGAATAGGTAAATCGTTGTCCTTGGGGTCGGTGCTTGTCGTATATAGCCCATCATCCTCAACCCAATTCTGATGAAAACGATGAAAGCAATTCCCTCTTTTCTGCTGGCTGGCGTGTTTGCCCTAAGCGCAGCGTGCAGCAGCACCAGCACCAGCGGCACTTCCGAAACGGCCACCAGCAGCGCCGCCGACGCCCCAACCGGTGTCGCCACCACAACTACTCCGGATGCCAGCGCCGGCACCGCTGCCACCGACGCCAGCGCCGATGCCACGGCGTACATGAATTCCTTCGCCTCAATGTCGGACGCCGTGTTTCTGACAAATGCCGCCAGTAGCGACATGATGGAAATCCGGGCCGGCCAGATGGCCTCGCAAAAGGCCACCAGCGCCGAGGTGCGCAAATACGCCCAGATGATGGTGAGCCAGCACAACCAGTCCAGCCAAGAGCTCAAGGCCGTGGCCGCGCCGCTGGGCGTGAAAATGCCCGACGCCATGCTGCCCGTGCACCAAGCCCTGGCCGACCGCCTGATGAATAAGTCGGGCAAGAACTTCGACGAAACCTACATGGACCTCATGGAAACGGCCCACAAAATGGACGTGGCCATGTTTGAGGTGAAAAGCACCGCCGCCGAGTCGCCCAACGTGCAGGCCTTCGCCACCAAAACGCTGCCCGTGCTGCGCTCGCACTACGACATGGCCAACAGCCTGGAGAAAAAGGTAGACTAGGCGCGCCGCCTTCCCGCTGTGAAAATCACCCGGCCTGTGCATTTGCGTGGGCCGGGTTTTTTGTGGCTGCCGGGCACAAAAAAACGCCGCGAACCGGGCCCGGGCCCAGGTTCGCGGCGCTAGCCGGCAAAGATGCCGAAGCTTACTCGACCACCAAGCGGGTCGTTTGCACCTGGTCGGCGGTTTGCAGCTGCACCAGGTAGATGCCGGCAGCCAGGCCCTGCAGGGCCAATTCCTGATGCTGCGAGCCCACGCTCTGCTGCACCGGGGCCAGCTGGCGCACCGTCTGGCCCACCAGGTTCAGCACTTTAACCGTGGCCGTGGCGGCCTTGGCCAGGTCGTACACCACGCTCACGTTGCCGCTGGCGGGGTTGGGCGCCAAGGCCATGCGCAGCACGAAGTCGTTGCTGGTTTTGGCGGCCGTCACTATCGAAAACGAGTAAGCCCCGGTCTGGCTGTTGAAGCGCACCAAGTAGCGGCCGGCGGTGGGGATGACGATGTTGGGGCCGTCCTGCACGCCGGTGCCCGAGGGAAAGGCGGCGGCGCCCCAGTTGATGGTCCAGGCGTCGTTGGCCCGGAATTTCACTTCGTTCGAGCCCGTAGCGGCCGTCAGTTGCAGCGTGATGGTCCAGTCGTTGCCGCCGGCCACGGTGCGGGTCATGGGCGTCGAGGCGTCCCAGCCCGTCGTGTTGGTGGCCGTGCGGGGCGTAGCCGAGCCGATGATGCCCACCGTCGTGATAGTAGTCTGCGCCTTGCTCAGCGAGGCCGACAGCAGGAACGCGAAAAACAGGGTGGCTTTAAGAGTAAAATTTTGCATGCGTATTGGGGTTAAGGGTTGAGTAGGAATTTGTGTTTCAAAGCTACAACGTCTTATAATTCAGTGTATGACGTTAGGAGAAATTTTATTGTCGTGTAACTCAGCACGTTTGCGCTAACGTTTGCACAAAGTTGCCGATTCCAGCGGTTTCTGACGTCGGGCAAAGTCTGCTTTTAGCCTCGGTCAGCTCCTGCCGAACCCCTTATTTCGCTGGGCCGACTGCTGCCTGGTGAAGTGGCCTCGTTGCCACCAATTGCCACCTCATCAATGCTTCAACGCGTCCTCCTTTCCTACTATTTATTCTCTTTACATCAATTCTCTTTGAAATGCAAAGTTCTTTTTAATACTTTTGTGTCGTGCTTATTTGCTTGACGCACGGTGTAGGACGGCGTCGGGCCGTGTGCGCCGCCGGGGGCCCGGCGTTTTCCATCTTCTCACCTCTAATCGTTACCGCAATGCCTCTTTCCAAAAGCCTCCTCCTGGTGGCACTGGCCACGTTCGCCCTGCTGCTCATTCCGTTGGTGGCCATGCAGTTCAGCGCCGAAGTGCAGTGGACCTCGTTTGATTTTGTGGTGGCCGGCGGCCTGCTGTTTGGGGCGGGCAGCCTGTTTGTGCTGGTGGCGCGCCCGGCCAACAGCACCGCCTACCGGCTGGCGGCTGCCGTGGCCGTGGCCGCGGGCCTGCTGCTGGTGTGGGCCAATCTGGCTGTGGGGCTGGTGGGCAGCGAAGACAACCCCGCCAACCTGCTCTACGTGAGTGTGCTGGCGGTGGCTCTTGTTGGCGCCATTGCGGCGCGGTTCCGGCCGCAGGGCATGTCGCGGGCCATGTTCGGGGCCGCGCTGGCCTACGTGCTGGTCACCCTGATTGCGCTGTTTGTATGGAAACCCACCGGCGCGGCCGCCGAGCCTGGCGTGCAGCTGGCCAACGTGCTGGCGGCCAACGCCGCCTTTGCGGCCATGTGGGTGTTCTCGGGCTGGCTGTTCCGGCGGGCTGCGCAAGTCTCCGGCCCCCAGTCGGGCCACCGCCTGGCCTAACGGTCCTCCAAGAATACCTCGGCGGAAGTCCACGCCCGCAAGCCTACTTCCGTTTCGCTTTTTTCTACAAGGATGGCGCCCTGCTACGGCGCGCTTTTCTTGCCTTCGCAAGCCCATGAGCCTGGCTGTCTCTCTCGACCGCATTCATTCCCACGCCAAGCACAACCGCTGGATGCGGTATTGGGCAGTGTTTTGCCGGGTGGCCCTAGCGGCTGGCTTTCTGCCATCGGGGTTCATCAAAATCATGGGGGAGCGGTTCACGTCGCTGTCCGACAACCACCCGATGGGGCACTACCTGGAGGCGCTGTCGCACACCGGCTACTACTACACCTACATCGGCATCGCCCAGATGACGGCCGCCGCCCTGCTCCTGATTCCGGGCACTGCCGCGCTGGGAGCGGCGATGTACTTTCCTATCATTCTGAACATCTGCATTCTGTCATTGGCGGTGCGGTTTGAGGGCTCGCTCATTACTTCGCCCTTAATGGTGGTGGCCAACCTGTACCTGCTGTGTTGGTACTACGACCGGTTGAAGTTCATTTTGCCGTTCAACCAGCCGCCAGCGGCCACGCTTGCGCTTGCGCCCCGCAGCCAGCAGTTTCCCAAAGCCTTCTTTGCGGGGGCCGCCGCCACGGTGGCGCTGGTGGTGGGGCTGACTCGCCTGTACGACGTAATGCCCCGCAACACGCTGCGCGATTGCCGGTCGCAATTCAACAACAGCCGCCGAACCATTGCCGGCTACCGGTTTTGCGACTGCATTCACATCCAAGGCCAGCCGCTGGACCAGGCCTTGGAAACCTACCGCAAGACGCCCGACGACGCCCGCTGAAAGCAGCAATGCGGCGTCCGTGTTGCTTTAGAAGAAGCGGTACCGGTAGTAGCGGGTTTCGGTGGCGCCGTCGGGGCGGGTGATGATTTCACGCGCCAGCAGGCCATCGGGGCGGTAGGAGTAGGCGGTGATGGTAGCGCCGCCGCCCTCTTCGCGGCTTTGGGTGCTGGCAATGGCGCGGCCAGCGGCGTCGCGCTGGTAGGCCGTGCGCACGCCGTAGCCGGTGGCGAGCAGCAGTTGCCCTTTGCGGTTGTAGAGCAGCTTGAAGTCGGGCTTGAGCGTGCCCGGCTTGAGGCCGGCCACATAGTAGGTGAGGGCGTGGAAACCGTATTTGGAGCCGCCCAGCACGTAGCCGAGGGTTTCGGGGTGCTTCTCCACGTATTCCTGAGTTTCCTTCTCAAAAGTCACTTCTCCGGACTCTACCACATGCTTTTTCTCGATGCGGTAGTACCGGAACTTGGGCTCCCGGGGCCGCCCATTGGAAAAGGTAAGGTTGTCGGTGCGTTGCGTGTGCTTGCCCAGGCCCACGGTGAACTGCCGCTCCAGCTCGGTCAGGGTGCCTTGGGCATCGCGGGTTTCGACGTAGGTGGTGTCGTGGCGGATCCAGGTACGGATGCGGGTGAGGGGGTCCCACAGGCCGGTATCGGCGTTCCAGCGGGTTTTGCCGGCCAGCTCGGTGCCCTCGGCCACGTAGCGGGTGTGCTCGGTGGGCAGCCAGGCCAGGTCGGCGCGGCCGGTGTCGCGGCGCCCGCCGATGAGGTGGTAAGAAGTGCCCGCCACGGCTTGGCCCTTGGCGTTGTATTCCCAGTCGTTGCGGTAGGAGAGCACCCGCTCGGAGGCGCGCTCCTGCTGCACCATCCGGCCGTTGTGGTCGAAAAGCTGGTACTCGTTGAGGTGGCGGGCGGTAGTCACCTTGCCCTGGTCGAACGACTCGCTCTCCACAAACAGCTCCTTCACCCCGTGCTTGCGAAATAATGCCTCGCGCCGCACGCCATACACCAAGTCGTTATCGGCCGTTTCGTCCGACTCGCTGAGCGGGGCGCTGGCACCCATTAGCACCCCGGCGAGCAGCGTAAAGGCAAAAAGAGAAATTTTCATGGCGGCGCGGCAGAAACAAATCGGAGGCTCCGGTAAAGATACCGGGCGGCCCGGCTGGCGGCCGCCGGCCCGGGCCGTGCTCCGTGCGGTTGAGCCGCGGCTTTGCCCCCTAACTTGCAGTATGAAACCACGTGTGCGCTATTCATTTTCGGCCCTTGCGGCCCCGTTTTTTGCTTCTCTGCTGGTGCTGTTGGCGCTGGCCCGGCCTGCCGCCGCGCAAGGCGAGGCCGAGGAAGAAAAAGTGTACACCTACGTGGAGCAAATGCCCCAGCTGCCCGGCAGCGGCGGCAATCAGGCCATTGTAGCCGCCATTCAGGAGCGGCTGGTGTACCCCGAGCAGGCCCGCCGCGACAACGTGACCGGCCGGGTGTTCGTCTCGTTCACGGTCACGACCACCGGCGGCGTCAAGAGCATTAAGGTGGTAAAAGGCATCGGCGCCGGCTGCGACGAAGCCACCATTGCGGCCGTGAGCCAGCTGCCGCGCTTCATTCCGGGCAAGCAAAACGGCCGGGCTGTGTCGGTGAGCTTCACGGTGCCGGCCACCTTCCCGCCGGCCTCGGGGGCCACGGCGCCCGCCCTGCTCGACGGCGCCCGCGTGTATAGCTACGTGGAGCAAATGCCCACCCTGCCGGCCCCCAACGACAAAACCACCCTGCAGGCGGCCGTGCTGAAAAATATGGTCTTCCCGGCCGAGGTGCGCGACGCCAAATCGGAAGGTCCCGTGCAGGTCACCTTCGTGGTGGATGGCAAGGGCAACGTGCGCGACCCCAAAATCGTGACCGGCCTGTGCCCGGCCTGCGACGAGGCCGTGCTGGCGGCCGTGCGCAAGCTGCCGCGCCTGGTGCCCGGCCAGCAGGGCGGCCAGCCCGTGGCCGTGAACATGGTGCTGCCCCTGCAGCTCATCTCGCCCAACCACGTGTACCCCGCCGACCCCCGCGGCCTGCACGCCAGCTTCGCGGAGCCGGCGGGCCTCTACGACTACATCCGCCGCAACCTGCGCGTGCCGGCCGTGGTAGCTTCCGAAAAGCTGCAGGGCCGCGTGCGCGTCGAGTTTGTGGTGCGTCCCACTGGCAAAATAGACGCCGCCGAAGTGAAAACCCACCTCTGCACCAGCTGCGACGCCGAAGCCCTGCGCCTCGTAAATGCCTTCCCCGCCTGGAAGCCCGCCCGCGACAACGCCGACCAGTCCGTGGCCACCCGGCAGTTCGTGGACATTCCCATGCCGCTGCCCGACCCCAACAAGCCCTTCACCGACACCGATAAGGTGTATTCCTACGCCGAAAGCATGCCCACCTTGCTGGACGGCAGCCCCGTCTATGGGCCCACCATTCAGCAGGCCGTGCGCTACCCCGAGGCCGTGAAGCGCGAAAACATCAACGGCACCGTGTACGCCGAGTACGTCATCGACGCCGACGGGCTGGTGCGCAAGCCGCACATCACGCGGGGCCTGTGCACCAGCTGCGACCAGGCCGTGCTCGACGCCATTGCGCAGGTGTGCCCGTGCACGCCCGCCCAGCAAAACGGCCGCGCCATCCCCATCCAAATGCGCGTCGAAGTGCCCTTCGCCCCCAGCTCGGTTTCGGCCGCGCCCACGCCGGCCCCAACTCCGGCCAGGAAGCCGGCCGGCAGCCCCGCGAAGAAGAAATAGCGCCGCCCGATGGGTTGCGGCCCGTCGCCAGACCGGATGCCGGACCAGTATTGCTGAGAAAATAAGCACCGCTTGAGGGGCTCTGCGGCGGCCCCGTGCGCGGCCGGGCCGGGGCCGCCGGGTGCCCGGGCAAAACAATCGGGCCGGGTGGGTGGTCTTAGCCCATGCCGCTTTGCGAAAAGGCGGCTAACCCATCACCCGCTTAGCTTACTGTTATGAACATTGGAATCATTGGCGCCGGCCACATCGGCAGCGCCCTCGCCGTGCGCCTCACCAGCCTCGGCCACTCGGTTAAAATTGCCAACTCGCGCGGCCCCGAAACCCTCGGCGACGTGGCCCAGAAAACCGGCGCCACGCCCGTCACGGCCAAAGAAGCGGCCCAGGGCGCCGACCTCATCGTGGTGACCATTCCGCTGAAAAACATCCCCGACCTGCCCAAAGACTTGTTCGAGGGCGTGCCGGCTGATGTGCCCGTCATCGACACGAGCAACTACTACCCCCTGCTGCGCGATGGCCAGATGCCCGAGCTGGAAACCGGCGACCTCACCGAGAGCGAGTGGGTGCAGCAGCACCTGGGCCGCCCGGTGGTGAAGGTGTTCAACAACATCTACGCCGACCACCTGCAGAACAAGGGCGTGGCCGCCGGTACCCCCGGCCGCATTGCCCTGCCCGTGGCCGGCGACGATGCCGCCGCCAAGCAGAAGGTAATGGCCCTGGTAGAAGAGCTGGGCTTCGACGCCGTGGACGACGGCATCCTGCACGAGTCGTGGCGCCAGCAGCCGGGCACCCCGTCCTACGGCGCCGACATGCCCGCCGACAAGCTGCGCGAACACTTGGCCAGCCTGGGCACCAAGCGCACGCCCGAGCAGCACGCCCAATACCTGGCCAACCACAACGCCACGGAAAAGCAGATGCAGGCTCAGGGCATTCAGCTGAAGTAGCCTGTGCTGAACCACCCTTGGCCGTCCCGCCGATGGTTAGTTGAGTTATGCCCAAACAAAAAGCCCTGGCGCCTGCTAGGGCTTTTTGTTTTCTTTCTGTTTAGGGAAATGCGTAAATTTGCCTCTGCAAACACCACGCACCGGTTTATGTAATAGCTGACTTCCTCCAAAAATCGAGTAGCCACCCCACGACGTGGGCGGCTGCATTCGTTCGCTTTTTTGAGAAAGAACTCATGCTATTGCTGCAAAACCTCGGGTACGCACACCCCAATAAAGACGTGCTGTTCGACAACCTGAACCTGGCTGTCAACGACCACCAAAAGCTGGCGCTAATTGGCAACAACGGCGCAGGAAAATCCACGCTCTTGAGAATCATGGCGGGCTTGCTGGCGCCCTCCGCGGGGCGCGTGGTGGCCAGCTCTGCGCCCTATTACATCCCGCAGCATTTCGGCCAGTATGATGGCCTGACCGTGGCGCAGGCGCTGCGCATCGACGGCAAAATCACGGCCCTGGCGGAAATCCTGGATGGCCGCGCCACCGACGCCAACCTGGCCGCGCTGGACGACGACTGGACCATTGAGGAGCGCAGCCAGGAAGCCTTGCTGCACTGGGGCCTGGCCGACGTGCGTCTTTCCCAACCCCTGGCCAGCCTCAGCGGCGGCCAGAAAACCAAGGTATTTCTGGCCGGCATCGCCATTCACCGGCCCGACATTGTGCTGCTCGACGAGCCCAGCAACCACCTCGACACCGCCGGCCGACAGCTGCTCTACGACTTCATCGCCAGCAGCCCCAGCACGGTGCTGGTGGTGAGCCACGACCGCAAGCTGCTGAACCTGCTCGACGCGGTGTGCGAGCTGAGCCGGCGCGGCCTGGCCCTCTACGGTGGCAACTACGCCTTTTACGCCGAGCAAAAGCAGGTGGAAAGCCATGCCCTAACTCAGGACGTGAAGGCCCGCGCCACGGCCTTGCGCAAAGCCCGCGAAGCCGAGCGCGAGGCCCTCGAACGCAAGCACAAGCAGGATGCCCGCGGCAAGAAAAGCCAGGACAAAGCCGGCCTGCCCGCCATTGTGCTGGGCATGATGCGCAACAGCGCCGAAAACAGTGCCTCCCGCCTTAAGGGCGTTCATGCCGAGAAAGTGGGCGCCCTGGCCCAGGAGCTGAGCGAGCTGCGCAAGGAGCTGCCCGACACCGACAAAATGAAGTTCAACTTCGACCAGTCGGCCCTGCACAAAGGCAAGGTGCTGTTCGAGGCCCAGGGCCTGAACTACGGTTACGGCGCCAGCCTGCTGTGGCCCGACGACCTGAGCTTCCGGCTGCACAGCGGCGAGCGGCTGGCGCTGCACGGGCCCAACGGCTCCGGCAAAACCACCCTCATCAAGCTGCTGCTCGGCGAGCTGGAGCCCACGCGCGGCACCCTGCACCGGGCCGGCAGCCAAGCCGTGTTCATCGACCAGGACTATTCCCTGCTCCACAACAAATTGTCGGTGTACGAGCAGGCGCAGCAGTTCAATGCCGCCGGGCTGCAGGAGCACGAGGTCAAGATTCGCCTTGCCCGCTTCCTGTTCCCGAAAGACTACTGGGACAAGCCGTGCCGTGCCTTAAGCGGCGGCGAGAAAATGCGGCTGCTGCTCTGCTGCCTGATGATAAGCAACCAGGCGCCCGACCTCATCGTGCTCGACGAGCCCACCAACAACCTCGACATCCGGAACCTGGAAATCCTGACGGCCGCCCTCCACGACTACCACGGCACCCTCGTGGTGGTGTCGCACGACGAGTATTTCCTGCAGCAACTGCAAGTGGAGCGCACCCTCCGGCTGGGGTAGCCTTTAAAAATTCTCCACCCACCCTCGCCCGCTGCCCCCGCCGCTGGCACGATACGACAGCTTCTCTCCAACGGCCCCAACGCCTCCCAGCCCGCCGCCCCCGCCGCTGACGAAACGGGCGCTTCTTGAGTAGCTTGCTACTCGCATCTGAAACCGCTACCCATGTATCTACTCTACGCCGACGAAAGCGGCGACACCGGCCTCGTAGCCAGTCCAACGAGGTATTTCATTTTGTCCAGCTTGGTAGTGCATGAAACGCGGTGGCGGGATTTCTTAAACGACATAGTGGCGTTTCGGCGGCACCTACGGACCACCAAAGGCTTGAAGCTGCGGGAAGAAATTCACGCCGCACCATTCATTACCAATCCAGGCGCGCTGGTCCGCATCCGGCGCAACGACCGGCTCGATATTCTGAAACAGTGCCTGGATTTTCTCAGCAACCGCAGCGATATTCGCATCTGTACGGTTGTGGTGAATAAAACCACGAAGCAACCGGGCTATGACGTCTTCGAAAATGCCTGGCAGGCGCTCATCCAGCGTTTCGATAACACGTTGCGCAACCGCAACTACCCTGGCGCGTTCGCCGACCAGCGCGGCTTGGTGCTACCCGACAACACCGACGGCGGCAAGCTTACCCTGCTGCTGCGAAAAATGCGGCACTACAACCCGGTGCCCAACAATTCCGCCCACCAGACCGTGGGGGCGGGCTACCGCAACCTAGCGTTGCAATCCGTCATCGAGGACCCTTTCCTGAAAGATTCGGCCCACTCGTTTATTCACCAGTTGGTCGATGTAGTGGCTTACGCCGCCCGGCAGTTGTATGAGCCCAACGCGTACATGCGCAGTAAGCAGGGGCACAATTTCTACGCTCGCCTGCACCCGGTGCTCAATGCCTACGCCAACCGCACCCACCCACTGCACCTCGTGCAGCTATAAAACAAAAGGGGCCACCTTGCGGCGGCCCCGGGTGAATCCTACTAGGGCGACTGGCACCCGTTCAGATTCACTGCAAACTTACAGTTTTCTGTAAGATTAAGTTGCATATTTGAAAACGGCCCCCCGCCCGCCGCCCCCGCCGCTGGAACGATACGACAGCTTCTCTCCAACGGCCCCAACGCCCCCGCCCGCCGCCCCCGCCGCTGGAACGATACGACAGCTTCTCTCCAACGGCCCCAACGCCCCCGCCCGCCGCCCCCGCCGCTGACGAAACCAAAGCTTCTGAGCTACTTTAGCAGGCGTCAACCATTTCCGCACGCCCCGCGTTTCCCCGCCATGACTTTCCGCCAACGCTACGCTCAACTGCAAGACGCTTCCTTCGTGAAGCGCATGATGCTGCGCTCCGTGTACGGCACGATGGCGCTGGAGAACCAGACCGTGCCCATGGAGCGACTCGAAGCCCTCTACGAAAAAGTAGAGGCCGAACGCGCCACAAAATCTACTCGCCAAACCGGCGAAGCTGCGCGCTAATCAGTTGCTCCAGTTCCCGGTAGTCGCCGGAGTTTCCTGCTTTTATCGCGGTTAAATACGCTTCGCGGTCGGTGCCGGCGGCTCGCTGGTACAGGGCCAGTTCCTGGTAGCCGTGGCGGAAGGCCAGAAAATTGGTGAGCAGGCGGGCCGTGCGCCCATTGCCGTTGGTGAACGGGTGAATAGCCACGAACCGATAATGCGCATATGCTAGCAGGGCCGCCAGTTCTGCTTCGGTGCCCACCAGCCGCTGCCGGTGCTGCACCTCATCGGCAAATTGGTAGAGCAGCGTGGGCACCTGCTGAAACGGGGGCGGCAGGAAGCTGCCCACGTTGGGGTTGGAGCGGCGGTACTGCCCGGCCCACTCGTACACGCGCCCGAAGGCGGCGCGGTGCAGGTCGAGCAGTAGCGCCACCGTGAAATCGGTTTCTTCGGGTAGGTCGTAGAGGAAGTTTTCGGCGCGGATGACGCCTTCAGCCTCAGCTTCGTCGAGTAGGCGGCGGTCGGTCAGTCCGAGCAGGTTGTCTTCGGGTGCGTCGGTGTAGTGGCCCACGGGGTAGGGGAGAGTTGGTTGGCCAAAATAGCTAGCTTTGACGCAACTTCCCCCGCCCGCTGCCCCCGCCGCTGAAGAAACGGGCGCTTCTTGCGTAGCGGCAAGCAGGCGGCAGGAACTAAGCGGAATCTTTGTAGTTTTGGATGGTATGAAAATCACGCTAGAAATTCCTGATAACAAAGCGGCATTCATGATGGAACTGCTGCAAAGCCTGCCGTTTGTGAAAGCCACGCCGGCTCGCACGAAAGCCAAGCCGCAGGACGAAACGGAGTATCTGCTGAGTAACCCAGCCAACGCGAAAGCCCTGAAGGATGCCATTGAACGCTTGGAGAGCGGTAAGGGCGTACAACACGACCTCATTGACGCATGAGGCTCATCTGGGATGAAGCCGCTTGGGAGCAATACCTGTATTGGCAGGAAACCGACCGCGCCATTCTCCGCAAAATCAACACGCTGCTGAAAGAGTGCCAGCGCTCGCCTTTCGCGGGCACGGGCAAACCCGAAGCGCTAAAAGGCGACCTGCGCGGCTATTGGTCGCGTCGCATCAATCATGAACACCGTTTGGTGTACAAAGTATCCGAAGACGGATTGCGCATTGCAGCCTGCCGCTTTCACTACGGCGATAAGTAACGCCCCCCCGCCCGCTGCCCCCGCCGCTGAAGAAACTAGAGCTTCTGTGTAGCTTGCTCCTGTTTCTACCAAGATTTACTTTCAAGCATATTCGTGGTCACTGGAATACTAAAGCTGTTCAGCTCATTAGTGCTTAATGCTTTTGCGCATTATAATTTCAGCAATAGGATTGAATATGCTAAGCTCAGATTGAGATGGTATAAGCCTCCCGAGGTCAAACGTATAGTTGATGGGGCAATATGCATACGGCAGACATTCGTTTTGTCGCTGAAAACTAACCTAAATAGGCGAAGTGTTATCAAAAAGAGATTTGATAATGAGAAACTAGGTTACACTATTTGTGATGGTGTTATCTGGCAGGATGCCTACAAATTCACTGATGCAATAAGTTTGAGGTCAGCTAACTACCTTTCAAAAGGCAGTATTGGGTGCTGGCTTGGGCATTATTCGATTTGGACAGAAGCAGCTAATCGAAAGCTTGAGTATTCAATGATTTTTGAGGATGATATAATTCTTGTTGAAAATTTTAACAGCGAGCTAAACCATGCATTGAAATTGGTGCCTTCTGATTTTGATATATTATTTCTGAATTCCGGGAATAATTACCCGCATAATAAACGTGCTATTATAAATGGACAAGCCTTCGTTCCATATCAAATTAGAAATGGAGCATACGGATACATCGTTAGTTATAATGGTGCAAGAAAACTTTTAAACATGGTTCCAACTGTGCAAGTGACACGAGGTGGCGTAGATTCTGCAATTGGCTCGTTAATTCGGGATAAACGGATTCTTGCATATCACTTGAATGAGCCGCTATGCTGGGTTGATTACTCATTTTCCAGTTCTACCAAATTTAGATAGTATGGAATCCTTCTTTTCAAGCCAAACAATAAGTGTTATATCACTGGCATTGCTAGTAGTTGGGTTTTCAAAATTCATTATTTATTATAAGGCTTTCAACGTTCCAATCGTTGATTATATCGACCCAAGCGAGATAATAACTCTATTCGCAGATAATATAGCGACAGCGAGTGTGATTGTGTTGATTCTGGCTATTCCATATGTTGGTCTCATTCTGCCTTACAACCTTTCGGGAATTGATATTGGATTAGGCTTCTTTCAAAGGCTAAGTGCACATCTTAGCCTTCTGCTACCTGTAATATTTATAGGCTTTGTATTCCTTCTTGTGTTTTTATCGATTCTTTGGAGAAGACCTAAAATAGAGAAGTTTGAGCTTGTGAGGTACGTTTGGGCATGGCCTATTATTACCATGCTGGTGCCAATGGTAGCACTAGAATCAAGTGCATATTCCGGTATTCAGTCGCTTCAGCAGTATGTGATAATACTCTCTTTGGTAATAAGTTTCACGTCTCTGATTCTGCTCGCAACGTGGAATGAGATACAAAAAGTGAAAGCGGGTTACTTCAGTAATGTAGAGGTTGAATTTGAAGGCAGTACACTGACATCTAGTAATACTGAATTTTACATTGGAAAAACCAAGTCTTATTTATTTTTCTATTCGACTAACGATAAAGCATCAACTGCCTATTCAACAGGGAAGCTAAAGAGAATCAAATACACACCCTAATAATGACAAATTGTTAGTGCATGCATTATTGAAATTCGCGTTTCCCGCCAAAAAGTCCGAAAACCCACTCTCGCACCCCATTTGCTAGTCCCTACGTACAACTTCCTAACCCGAAGCACCTACTTAGAGACAACCCAAAATGGACTTTAAAAACTTCACCATCAAGGCACAGGAGGCCGTGCAGAAGGCCACCGAAATAGCTGGGGGCAACCAGCAGCAGGCCGTCGAAACGGGCCATTTGCTGAAGGGCCTCTTCCAAAGCGACGAAAGCGTCTTCTCGTTTCTGGCCAATAAGCTGGGCGCCAACCTCAACATCCTCACGCCGCGGCTCGACGCCATTGTGGCCGCCTACCCCAAGGTGAGCGGCGGCTCGCCCTACTTCGCCAACGACGCGGCCGCCGCCGTGCAGCGCGCCAACGCGGCCATGAAGGACATGGGCGACGAGTTCGTGTCCGTCGAGCACCTGCTGCTGGGCATCCTCGGCGGCCGCGATGCCGTGGCCACGCTGCTCAAAGACACCGGCTTCAACGATAAGGACTTGAAGGCTGCCATCAAGGAGCTGCGCGGCGGGCGCAAAGTCACGAGCCAGAGCGCCGAAGACCAGTACCAGAGCCTGAACCGCTACGCCCGCAACCTCAACGAGCAGGTGCGCGCCGGCAAGATGGACCCCGTGATTGGCCGCGACGAGGAAATCCGCCGCGTGCTGCAAATCCTCTCGCGCCGCACCAAAAACAACCCCGTGCTACTCGGCGAGCCCGGCGTGGGCAAAACCGCCATCGTGGAGGGCCTGGCCCAGCGCATCGTGGCCGGCGACGTGCCCGAAAACCTGCGCGACAAAGTCATCATGAGCCTCGACATGGGCCTGCTCGTGGCCGGGGCCAAGTACAAGGGCGAGTTTGAGGAGCGCCTCAAGGCCGTCATCAAGGAAGTGACCGACTCCGACGGCCAGATTGTGCTCTTCATTGACGAGATGCACACCCTCATCGGGGCCGGTGGCGGGGGCGAGGGCGCCATGGACGCCGCCAACCTGCTCAAGCCCGCCCTGGCGCGCGGCGAGCTGCACGCCATCGGGGCCACCACGCTCAAGGAATACCAGAAATACATCGAGAAGGACAAGGCCCTCGAACGCCGTTTCCAGGCCGTGATGGTGGATGAGCCGACTATTGAGGACGCCATCAGCATCATGCGCGGCATCAAGGAAAAGTACGAGCTGCACCACGGCGTGCGCATCACCGACGACGCCGTGATTGCGGCCGTTGAGCTGAGCGCCCGCTACATCACCGACCGCTTCCTGCCCGACAAGGCCATCGACCTCATGGACGAGGCCGCCGCCAAGCTCCGCATCGAGCTGAATTCCATGCCCGTGGAGCTCGACGAAATTCAGCGCCGCATCATGCAGCTCGAAATTGAGCGCGAAGCCATCCGCCGCGAAGACAACCGCGACCGCGAAGCCATCCTCAGCAAGGAATTGGCCGAGCTGAACGACCGCCGCGACACCCTGAAAGCCCGCTGGGAAAGCGAAAAAGGTGTCCTCACCGGCATTCAAACCCAGAAGGAAGCCATCGAGCAATTCAAGCTGGAAGCCGAGCAGGCCGAGCGCCAAGGCGATTACGCCCGCGTGGCCGAGCTGCGCTACGGCAAGATTCAGGAAGCCGAAGCCAAGCTGAAAGCCCTGCAGGAAGAAGCCGCGGCCAACAAAGACGGCGGCGCCATGCTTCAAGAAGTCGTCACCAGCGAGTCCATCGCCGAAGTGGTGGCCAAGTGGACGGGCATCCCGGTGAGCAAAATGCTGCAATCGGACCGCGAGAAGCTGCTGAACCTCGAAGCCGAGCTGGGCAAGCGCGTAGCCGGTCAAGCGGAGGCCATCGCGGCCATTTCCGACGCCGTACGCCGCTCCCGCGCCGGCCTGCAAGACCCCAAGCGGCCCATCGGCTCGTTTATTTTCCTGGGCACCACCGGCGTGGGCAAAACCGAGCTGGCCAAGGCCTTAGCCGAGTATTTGTTCAACGACGAAAACGCCATGGTGCGCATCGACATGAGCGAGTTTCAGGAGCGCCACGCCGTGTCGCGGCTCATCGGCGCACCTCCCGGCTACGTGGGCTACGACGAGGGCGGGCAGCTCACGGAGGCCGTGCGCCGCAAGCCCTACTCGGTGGTGCTGCTCGATGAAATCGAGAAAGCGCACCCCGACGTGTTCAACATCCTGCTGCAAGTGCTCGACGATGGCCGCCTCACCGACAATAAAGGTCGGGTGGCGAACTTCAAGAACACCATCATCATCATGACCTCGAACACCGGGGCCGACATCATCCAGAAGAACTTCAAGGACCTCAACGAGTTCAACCACGAGGAGGTCGTCGACCGCACCCGCGACGAAGTGGTGGAGCGCCTCAAGCAGCACATGCGCCCCGAGTTCCTGAACCGCATCGACGAAATCGTGATGTTCCAGCCCCTCAAGCGCAAGGAAATCCGCCGCATCGTCGACATCCAGTTCAAGCAAATCCAGCAGCGCCTGGCCGAGGCCGGCATCCAGCTCGAAGCCACCAGCGAAGTGCTCGATTACCTGGGCGAATCCGGCTTCGACCCGCAGTTCGGCGCCCGGCCTTTGAAGCGCGTGCTACAGCGCGTGATTTTGAACGAGCTGTCAAAAGACATCCTCTCGGGCCGCGTGAGCAAAGACGCCGTAGTAGAAGCCGTGCTGGAAGACGGCGCGGTGAAGTTCGAGAACGTGGAAATGCCGGCGGTGTAATTGTCGGTTGGCTTTATGAATGGGAAAGCCCCGTCAGCGTCGTGCTGGCGGGGCTTTTTGCATTTGTGTTTATATCTTACTGCTATGAATATGAACCGCTCTGTGAATAAATGTTTAGGATTATTAATGCTTGCCGTGCTTGATTCTATGGCTGTAGTGGTTTGTGCACAGCCGTCGAATTCTGAAACAGTGCTGCCTACGCACACCATAAGAATCAGAGATAATCACGCTTCCAACAGTGAAGCACAATTGAAAAGCTTGCGCTTAGAAAATGAATCTGATACAGTATTTGTAAAGAAAAGCTGGAGCGAAGACATGGGGCACGTGTATGCTATAGGATACAGATTTAAGGAGAAAATACCCGATGGTGTTTACAGGTATGTTGTAAACGGTACTATTGAAAGCGAAACGGTGCTTGTAAATGGGAAGCTAGAAGGAATGCAGAAACGTTATATGAATGGTATCTTGTGGGAGGAGATACCCTATCATTTAGGCAAGGCTAATGGATACGGTCGGTCCTACGACTGGGAAAGCCCACTTAATGTTCACCTTATCTCCTACCACTATGAGGGTAATTTGTATATTATAACAGAGGTTAATGCAGTTGGAGAGGTAATTGGTAGGTCGTATTTCATGCCCGGCGACGGTAATGGCGGACCTTACCGGAAGGAGGAAAAGAAATTAGGATGGAGTGACCCTGCGTCGCCGCTTACCCAAAATGGCGCAATCGTAAAGGATGGGAATCCTCGCAATGGCTTGTATGAACTTGCCAGCCCTTTCGGTAAATACCAGCTTTTCTTTAAGAATGACCTTGTTGCTTGGTGGAAATGGCTGGATAGAGATGGTAAGCTGATTGTAGAGGTACATGCACAGCCTGGACAGCGTTTATAAACCAACCTTTCTGGCAGAAACTCCCGCTACCCCGGCCGCGGCGGCCCCGGCGGCGGGGCAGGAGAGACAGCCCTGTCAGCGTGATGCTGGTGAGAATTTTGTCATTCGATAAAGCGCTTTCTACAATCGGTTATTAAAAAAATAAGGTATTCATATTTTAGATATTATTTGCGAGAATATATATGATTTGATGCGGTATTTTCTCCGTAATAATATTATTATTTATAAAAATGAGTGCAAATCCATGGCGTGTCTTATCATTGTGCCGTGCTTTTCGCCAGGTCAATGGAAATAACTCCTCATACAATGGTTGCGAAAGTGGCCGCTTCAACAATGGCAATTAGCGGCGAAGCCAACACTGGAAAGAGGAAAACGGCAGACCTGCTATTTCTGGCCGGAGTGGTGATGGTGCTGCAAGGCTATTTCGTGCGAAGGCTTGGCTTTTACAGCGACGACTGGTGGATATTGGGCACCCTGACCAATGCAAGAGCACAGGGCCTGGGGGCCATTCTATCTGCGGCATTCCGCATAGATGGGTTCGTGGTCAGGCCGGTGCAGGGGCTTGAGTTTTCGCTGCTGTATTGGCTTTTTGGCAACAACCCATTGGGATATCACGTCGCCAATTTCCTGACGCTTATTGCGGGCGTACTCCTGTTTTACCTGGCGCTAGTACGCCTCAAGCTGCCCAGAATCCTGGTCGTTGCGTTGCCCTTGGTTTACGCCATGCTGCCCCACTATTCCACCGCTCGCTTTTGGCTATCCAGCTTTTGTGCGAACATCAGCATCCTGTTTCTCTTCCTGCATTTGTATGCCGGCCTGCGGTGCGTATGTGCCGCCGAAAACGCGGGTCGTTGGAAGTGGTGGCTGGCCATCAGCGGGCTTAGCGTGGTGGCCTGTGCGCTGGCTTATGAGGTTGCGGTGCCGCTTTTCCTGGTCAATTTTTGCATTTTGTACCGCGTCCAGCGCAAACGGTCGCCTTTGCATAGCAACTCAGCCAGTTGGCCGGGCAATGTGCTGCTGCTCTGCACCGGCTTGCTGTTTGCGGCAAGTATTGCCTATAAGTTTCTGCTGTCGGAAAGAACGGGCGGCATTGCGGGTTCTTACCTCATGCATGTGGCTCGTATACTCAGAGCTGTTCTTGCGAACGACTTCTGGGTGTATGGGGCGAAGCAGCCGGTCATCCTCTGGAAAATTGTTAGGGACTACTACAACCCGCGCATTTTGCTCACCGGCGCAGCGCTGTTTGCGGCAATTGTTTACTACTTGTTTAATGTCGGTGCCGATGCCGTCAAAAAGAGTGATTGGCTGAAGCTTATCGGAGCCGGAATAGTAGTGTATGTTGGCGGCTACGCGGCCTTTCTGGTTACTTCTAATTTCCAGGTTTCGGCGGCCGGAATTTCCAACAGAATTACGGTTGCGGCTGCAATTGGCGTGGCCATTTGCTTTGTCGGGGCTGCCGGATTGTTGTGCTCCTTTGTGAAACCCAAAACGCTCAGAAGCACTGTTTTTAGCCTGGTGCTGGCAGCAGTGGCCTGCAGCGGCTACATCATCAATTGCACGATATCGAATTTCTTCGCGCAGTCCTATGCGCAGCAATTGGCGGTGCTCGATAAAATTTACGCCATTGCGCCCGGGCTCGGAAAAAACAGCACCATCCTGCTCGACGGACAGTGCCCTTACGTGGGCCCGGCGCCCGTTTTTGATTGCCATTGGGACTTGAGCGGCGCACTGACCATGCATTACAACGCCGACGTGAAAGCCGACGTGAGAACCCGCCGGATGACCTATAATGCGTCAGGAATAAGCACCTACGTCTACACCATTCCGTCGCGCTTGTACCCGTACAGCCCACAGTTGCTGGTGTACAACGCCGAAAAAAACAAGTTGTATTCTTTGCCCGATTTTAAATCGGCTACGCAATATTTTTCCCTGGTAGCGCCCAAGCTGGAGCCCTGCGCCAACGTGCTGGAGGGCGAAGGAATAAGAATATTCTAAAGTGGTAGTACCCAAACGGCCCCACCGGCAATTGCCAGCGGGACCGTTTGAAGTAGTGGTGCCAGCGCGACTACCGGCTGAAATACTTCGTCACCAACCGTTTTTGCACGTAGCGGGGCAGGGCTTTGCCGGCGTCGTAGGCGGCAATGGCGGCCGCCTCCCGGCTGCTGCTGAAGCGCAGCAGCTTGCCCACGCCAATTAGGGCCGGAACGCCACCCAGCACCCCAATGCCCACGGCCGTGCCACCGGCGTTGCCGCCGCCGTCGCCGGAAGCGCTGGCCGTGGCCACGCGCACGGCCACGGCCGCCCCGATGCCCGACCAGATGATGCCGCCCGTGCGGTGCTTGCCGAAGAGGTTGTGCAGGGCCTGCACCGTGTCGGCGTGCGTACGCATGGTTTCGGGGCCGGCCGGCTGCTGGGCGTGGGCGCTAAAGACAAGGCCGAACAGCAGGCCGGCACTGAGTAGGGTTTTCTTCATGGGTAACGCACGGATTCGACGTCGTTTGCGTCGGGTTTTTAGCTTGTTGGAAATAGGACAGTTTTCGCAACAAAGCTACGCGGCGTCGCCCGATGTGGGCCGGCGCAAGGCGCCGGCCGGTACCGCTTTAGCGCAGGTAGGGGCGTAGCTGCCGGCGAATTTTGGCCGGCAGTTGGCGGTTGGCTTCGTACTGCGCCACGATTTTGGCTTCGCGCTTGGGGCCGTAGGCAATGAGCTGCTGAATGCCCACGCCCATGACGGGTGCCGCTATCACGCCGTAAATCACGGCGTACCCGCCAAAGCCAATGGTGAACGGGCCAGGCCCCCACCCGTATCCGCTGCTGCCGGTGCTGGCGGTGCGTTGCGAGCGTTCTTCGGCCGCCGCCGAAACGCCTGCGGCAGTCAGGTCAGCAGCCACGGCACCGATGGTAAGAACGTTGCCCACCTTGCGGCGCTTGGCAAACAAGCGGTGCAGGGCCCGCACCGTATCGGCGGCCGTGCGGCCAGCCGGGGCCGGAGCAACCGTCAGGGCTGAGTCGGCGGCGGTAGAGGTGGAGGGAAGGGTTTGGGCCGATGCAGAGGCGGCAAACAGGGCGAGGAGCAGGGTGTGGCGAAACATGGGGGCTGGCAGTTGAATGGTTGGGGTGATTGATGGGACGAAGTACGAGGGCCCCGCGCCAGCCACCAAATAGTGAGCTTGCTGGTGTAAAGTCGGATTATTGGGTGTGTTTGTTAGTGGTAAAGCCGTGTTATATGAGCTTTAACTATGTTTGTAAAGCCACTTCTGCTGTCTTATAAAGTCTGATAATTCTAAGTTTTTACTTCAAATGGAACCCATCACTCAAGCAGACGCAGGTTGTTGGGGGGCCTTGCCGGGCGCAGGCACAATAGCCGGCCGGATGGCGGCAAAGGCCGGCTCGTTGTCTGGAAGACAGCGGGAAAATATTTTTACCCAGCACGAGCGGTAAAGGACAAGATACCCACCATCTTTACCTGGTATTTGCCTCGGTGTTTTGCTATTAAAAAGCACGAGTATTGAGGTTGCTACACCCGCTGCTGGCGGTGTATTCCTTGCTCCCTACTGATTTGCCATTTAACGGGCGGCCGCTGGCACGGGGCCGCAATCGTTTGTTGTTGCCATTTTCTTCCCACCATTTTCTTTTATTGATGAAACACCGTTTACATTCTACCACATTGGCGGGCACTCGCGTTGAGGGCCGGGCCACCGGGACAGGCCGGTTGTGGCGGCCTTTGCTGGCGGCGGCTCTGGGCACCCTGGCCCTGGGCGCCCACGCCCAAAACCGCGCCCTGCTGCGGCCGGCTACTCTCGAAGTGCAGCTTGCCTCGCCCATCACGGCCGCTCCGGCCGCGATGGTGCCGGTGAAAACCGGTCCGGCCCGCCGGGGTCTGGCGGCCATCAGCTCGACGGCCACGGGCGGCAACTGGAGCGCCCCGGCCACCTGGGTGGGCGGCGTGGTGCCCGCCGCCACCGACGACGTGACCATTGCCGGCGGCGCCACCGTCACGCTGGACGTGGCCGCTAGCTGCGCCTCGCTCACGGTGGCCAGCACGGGCTCGCTGCTCACCTCGACCACCACGGCGTACTCGCTGCAAGTGGCCGGCAACGTCACCAACAACGGCACGCTGGACTTGAGCGCGAGCAGCACCATCGGCTCCGATTTGCGCTTTACCGGCGCGGGCAGCGTCACGTTTGGCGGCACCGGCACCACCGACCTGCAAACCGTTTCGCTGGCCAAATCGGTGCGGGCCGACATCGTGGACATGAACCTGCCCACGCTGTCGGTGCAGGGCAGCACCACCAGCGGCACCGGTTTCCTTTCCACGCGCATCACCACCAACACGGTGGACGACATGACCGGCACGCTCAAGATTTCGGGCACGGCCACCATCAGCAACCGGGTGTTTAGCAACGCGGCTTCCTACGTCATTCCGGCCACGGGCGGCTTCTGGCTGAGCAACCCTAACTTCACGGTGGCCGCCCAAACGGGCTCGCCCACCGTGAACGGCTCGCTGCGCATTTCGGCGGGTACGTTTAACGTGGGCAGCAGCATCGGCAACTCCATTGGGTTTGGCGCCAACGCGGTGTATACGATGGATGGCGGCACGCTAAATACGGTGGGCCGCTTCACCAACTTCACCGGCGCCTCGACGGTGACGGGCACCATGACCTTCACGATGAGCGCGGGCACCATTAACGTGAGCACCGTCGGCAACACCTCTGGCACGCCCTCGTTTGGCGTAAACGGGACCAGTACTATTTCGGGCGGCGCCATCAACCTGGTGCAGCGCAGCACGGCCACCACGCCGCTCGACTACTACGTGGCGGGCACTTACACCTACACCGGCGGCACCGTGAACGCGGGCACAACGGCCACGGCCACCAACTTCGATTTCCGGATGCGGGGCAACCTGCCGAACCTGGCCATCGACAACACCACCAACGCCAAGAGCGTGCTGCTTGCCGGGCAGACCAACCCCTTCGGCACGGTGCTCATCACGCCCGGCGCGACGCTGAACCTGAACGGCGCCATCCTGCTGCAACTGGGCGCTACCATCACCAACAACGGCACCCTGACGGGCACGGCCACTGGCAGCCGCCTTTATTTCCAAGGCACCACGGCGCAAAGCATTGGCGGCACGGGCACCGTGACCAGCCCCTTGCTGCAAATCACCTTTCAGAACAGCAGCACGGGCGTGACGGTGGGCATGCCCATCACCACGCGCAACGTGGCCATGTTCCGCGGCAACGTCATCAACGCCAACAACCTGACGGTGCAGAGCAGCACGACGGCCCTGGCCGTTGTCTCTTTCGGCCTGACCAGCCCCACTTCGTCGGCCGGCAATTTTGATGTGGCCCCCACGTTCGACGTGTCGACCAGCGGGCTGTACCTGATTTACAACCCCGAGCTGGCCGCGCGCACCACGGGCGTAGAGGTGCCGGCCTCGCGCAGCCTCTACTACGCCGACTTCAACAACCCGCAGGGCATTACGGTGGCCGGCGGCGACCTGACCGTGGTGGGCCCGTCGACGGCCTCCAGCTCGCTGAGCCTGCTGAGCGGCATCGTGACGACTTCGGCCGGCAACCGGCTCATCAGCGGCAGCGCCACCACGGTGATGCCGACGGGCTCGGCCTCTGCCTACATCAAAGGCCCGATGGGCATCACGGTGAATAGCGCGACGGCTACCAGCCGCACCTTCGCCGTGGGCGACGCGGCCGGCTGGCGCCCGGTAGTGGTATCGGGCATTACGACCAGCACGGACCAGACCTTCACGGCCACGGTAATCGGCGGCGCAACGGGTGGCAAGGGCATTTCGCCCGTTACCAACCTGAACCCGACCCGCTACGTGCGCCTCGAAAACTCGGCCAACTTGCCGGCCGCGGCCCGTGTGCAACTGAGCTACGGCGCCGATGACGTGGTGGGCAACGCCGCTACGGCCGTTATTGCCCAGGCCGCTACCGCCAACGGCGACTACGCCTCCCTGGGTGGAGCCGCCGTGGCCGCCACCACCGTGGCGCCCATCCTGCCCACCGGCATCGTGTCGACGCTGGACCTGACGCCCGGTAAGGACTACTTCGTTATTGCCAATACCGAAGGCGGCGCGCTCACTAGCTCGGCAACGGCGCCGGTGTGCGCCGGCGCCAACACGGGCACCCTCACGCTGGCCGGCAACGTGGGCACCATCCTCAACTACGAGTTTGACAACGGCACGGGCTTTACGCCGGTATCGCCCGTCAACACCACCGCCACGCTCACCTTTACCAACCTGACGGCTACCACCACCTACCGGGCCGTTATCCTGACTTCGGATGGCCGCCAAGTGTACTCCACGCCCGTAACGGTGACGGTGCGTCCGGCCCCGACGGCCACGCTCACGGCCGGCGGCCCTACTACGTTCTGCGCGGGCGGCTCGGTGGTGCTCACGGCGCCGGCCGGCGCGGGCAACACCTACCAGTTCTTCAACGGCACCACCAGCCTGGGGGCGGCGTCGGCCACCAACACGCTCACGGCCACGGCCGCGGGTTCGTACACGGTGGTGGTGACCAACGCCAGCGGCTGCTCGGCTACCTCGACGGCTGCCACGGTGACGGTAAACCCGGCCACCACGGCCACCTTCGCCTACAGCGGCACCACTTACTGCACCAGCGGCACCAACCCCACGCCCACGGTGACGGGCACCACCGGCGGCACGTTCAGCTCCACTTCGGGCCTGACCATCAACGCTACTACGGGCGCCATCAACCTGGCTGCTTCGACCCTGGGTACTTACACGGTTACCTATAGCGTAGGTGGCACCTGCCCCTCGTCGGCCACCGCTACCGTGACCGTGACTGCTGCGCCGGTGGCCACGTTCACTTACGCCAGCACGGCCTATTGCGCGGGCGGTACGGCCACGCCGGCACCGGTGTTTGCCACGGGAGCCAGCGGTGGTACGTTCTCGGCCTCGGGCACGGGTCTGGTCATTAATGCTACTACGGGTGCCATCAACCTGGCCACCAGCGCGGCCGGCACCTACACCGTGACCAACACCATTGCCGCAGCCGGTGGCTGCGCCGCCGCCACGGCCACCACCAGCGTGACCATCAACGCCGCCCCCACGGCAACCCTGACGACCACCACGCCCACCACGTTCTGCGCGGGCGGCTCGGTGGTGCTCACGGCGCCGGCCGGCGCGGGCAACACCTACCAGTTCTTCAACGGCACCACCAGCCTGGGCGCCGCTGCGGCTGCCAACACTTTCACGGCCATTGCCTCCGGTTCCTATACCGTGGTGGTGACCAACGCCAGCGGCTGCTCGGCTACCTCGACGGCCACTACCGTGACGGTGAACCCAGCCACCACGGCCACGTTCACGTACCCGGCCGCTACCTACTGCGTGAGCGGTGCCACCAATCCCGTTGCGACGGTGACGGGTACGGCCGGCGGGACCTTCTCTTCGACCACGGGCTTGACGATTAATGCCACCACGGGTGCTATCACCCTCGCGAGCTCGACGCCCGGCACCTACACCGTGACGTACAGTGTGGGCGGCACCTGCCCCTCGTCGGCCACGGCTTCGGTGACGGTGACGGCGGCCCCGGTGGCCACGTTCAGCTACGGCACGGGTACGCCCACGTTCTGCGTGAGCGGCACCACTAACCCAACCGTTTCCCTGGCCACGGGCGCCACCGCGGGCACGTTCACCTCGACCACGGGCCTGACGCTTAATGCCACCACGGGCGCCATTACGCTGGCTTCTTCGACGCCCGGTACTTACACCGTGACCAATACGGTGGCCGCGGCTGGTGGCTGTGCGGCCGTTACGGCCACGGCTACCGTGACCGTGGCTCCGGCGGCCATCGCCAACGCGGGCCCGGCCGTGACCATCTGCGGCGGCGCTACAGCTACGCTCGGTACGGCGGCCTTGGCCGGCACTACCTATGCTTGGAGCCCGGCCACGGGCCTGAGCAGCGCAACCGCCGCGCAGCCTACCGTGACGCTGCCTAACACGACCGGCGCGCCCATTACCCAGACGTATACGCTGACGGCCACCAACGCCGGGGGCTGCTCGGCCACGGCCACCGTCACCGTCACGGTGAACCCGCGCCCGGCCACGCCCACCATCACGGCCACGTATAACGGCGCGACCACCACGCTCACCTCGAGCGCGACGACCGGCAACCAGTGGTACCTGGGCCAGACGCTCATCCCCGGCGCCACCGGCCAGACCTACGTGGTGAACGGCACCCCATCCCAACTCGGCTCCTACACCGTGACCACTACCAACGCCTTCGGCTGCGTGTCGCTGCCCTCGGCTGCGCTGGTCGTAACCTCCGGCGTGAAGCCGCTGGCCGGCACCTCGCTCAGCGTGTTCCCGAACCCGACGCACGACGGCCGCCTCACCGTGGAGCTGACCGGCTACCGCCACGCCTCGGAGCTGACCGTGCTGAATGCCTTGGGACAGGTGGTGTTCACCGTCGCCGTACCGGCTTCGACGGGCACCGCCACGCGGGCCATTGACCTTACTCAACTGGCTTCGGGCGTGTACGTGCTGCGCGTGAAAACCGAAGGCGGCCTCGACACGCGCCGCGTGGTGAAGCAATAGCCTTCTGCCGTTTTCGGTATTCTGAAAAAGCCCCGGCCAGCATTGGCCGGGGCTTTTTGCGTGCTAAGCTGCCTAGGCTGGTGCGTCGCGTGGGTCTTTTGCCCTTGCCGTAGCTTTGTAGTATGTCCGTTTTTCAGACCTACCTGCAGCTCGGCTTCCTGCACATTTGCACGCCGCGCGCGGCCGACCACCTCACGTTTCTGCTGGCGCTGTGCGCGCCCTACGTGCTGAACGACTGGCGGCGGGTGCTGGCCCTGGTCACGAGCTTCACGGTGGGGCACTCGCTCACGCTGGCGCTGGCCACGCTGGGCGTGGTGAACTTCGGCCCGGCCGTGATTGAGGCCCTGATTCCGGTTACCATCATGGTCACGGCCCTGCTCAACATGCAGGGCGCCGGCCGGCTGATTACGCGGCGGACGCCCGTGTTTGCCGCCGTGCCCAATGTGTTGGCGCTTGTTTTTGGGTTGGTGCACGGGCTGGGGTTTTCGAGCTACCTGCGGGCCTTACTCGGGGCCAGCAGCCGGCCGGTGGAAGAACTGTTTGCCTTCAACGTGGGCGTGGAGCTGGGCCAGATTTTGATTGTGAGCGCCATTCTGCTGCTGGGGGCGGTGCTGCTGGGCAGCCTGCGCGTGGCCCGGCGCGACTGGCTGCTCACCACCAGCGGCGCGGCCCTGGGCATTGCCACCGTGCTGCTGATGCAACAGCTGTGGCCGTGAGGTTCCTCACTGCCGCAACCTCAGCGTAACTTTACCGACCTTCCTAACTGTTGCAGATTTTTCCCACTCACGTTCATTCTATGCGTCGTTTTCTATTTGCTGGCTTGGGGCTGGCGCTGACGGGCCTGCTGCCCGCCGCTGCGCAAACCACCAACTCCGGCACCGATAAATTCGCGCAGCTCGAAACGATGCTGCCGACTCCCAATAGCTACCGCACCGCCAGCGGCGCCCCCGGCCCCGACTACTGGCAGCAGCGCGCCGACTACGACATCAAAGTCACCCTCGACGATGCCAAGCAGGCCCTCACCGGCCGCGAAACCATCACCTACACCAACCTCTCGCCCGATGCGCTGCCCTACCTCTGGGTGCAGCTCGACCAGAACATCTGGGACAAAAACTCGATGACGACGGCCACCGAGGTGAATTCGCTGAGCGACAAAGTGACCTTCCAGACCCTCGAAGGGCTGGTGGACGACTTTGACGGCGGCTTCCGCATCGAAAGCGTGACCAGCAAGGACGGCAAGGCCCTGCACACCGTCACGAACCACACCATGATGCGTGTGGACCTGCCCACGCCGCTGCAGCCGCGCCAGTCGGTGTCGTTCAACGTGAAGTGGCACTACAACATCAACGACGCCACCAAGGGCGGCCGCTGCGGCTACGAGTACTTCCCGGCCGACAAGAACTACCTCTACGAGATGGCCCAGTTCTACCCTCGCATGGCCGTGTACTCCGACAACCAGGGCTGGCAGCACAAGCAGTTCCTCGGCAACGGTGAATTCACGCTACCCTTCGGCGACTACAAAGTGAGCATCACCGCACCGGCCGACCACGTGGTGGGCGCCACCGGCACGCTCCAGAACGCATCCCAGGTAATGAGCGCCGCACAGCTGAAGCGCATGGCCGAGGCCAAAAGCGCCAAGAAGCCCGTGCTCATCGTGACCCAGGACGAGGCCACGAAAGCCGAAGGCAGCCGCGCCACGGGCACCAAAACCTGGACCTACGTGGCCAAAAACGTGCGCGACTTCGCCTGGTGCAGTTCGCGCAAATTCATCTGGGACGCCATGCAAATCACGCAGAGCGGCAAGCCCGTGCTGTGCATGAGCTATTACCCCAAAGAGGGCAACCCGCTGTGGGGCCAGTACTCGACGCAGGTGGTGGCCCACACCATCAAAACCTACTCGAAATTCACCATTCCCTACGCCTACCCGGTCGCCATTTCGGTGCACGGCGCCATCGGTGGCATGGAGTACCCCATGATTTGCTTCAACGGCGGCCGCCCCGAGAAGGACGGCACCTACTCGGCCGAGCGGAAATACGGGATGATTTCGGTGATTATCCACGAAGTAGGCCACAACTTCTTCCCGATGATTGTGAACTCCGACGAGCGGCAGTGGACCTGGATGGACGAGGGCCTGAACTCCTTCGTGCAGTTCCTGACCGAGCAGGAGTGGGAGCGCAACTACCCCAGCCGCCGCGGCGAGCCCCGCAACATCACGGCCTACATGGCCACGGATAAGACCCTGCAAACCCCGATTATGATTAACTCGGAGTCGGCGCTGCAGTTCGGCAACAACGCCTACGGCAAGCCCGCCACGGCCCTCAACATCCTGCGCGAAACGGTGATGGGCCGCGAGCTGTTCGACTACGCCTTTAAAACATACGCCCAGCGCTGGGCCTACAAGCACCCCACGCCGGCCGACTTCTTCCGCACCATGGAAGACGCCTCGGCAGTGGACCTCGACTGGTTCTGGCGCGGCTGGTTCTACACCATCGACCACACCGACATCAGCCTCGAGTCGGTGAAGTCGTACAACGTGAGCACCAAAAACCCGCAGGTAGAAAACGCCCGCCTGCAGCAGCTGAAGGCCGCCGCGCCGCAGTCCATCACGGCCCAGCGCAACGCCACCGACATCAAGCAGACCTTGGTGGAGGAAAAGCCCGAGCTGAAGGACTTCTACAACAACTACGACCCGCTGGCCGTGACGCCCGCCGACCAGCAGCGCTACACCGCCTACCTGGGTACCCTCACCGACGAACAAAAGCAGCGCCTGGGCGACACCCAGAACTTCTACGAGCTGAGCCTGCGCAATGTGGGCGGCCTCGTAATGCCGGTGGTGCTGCAGATGACCTACGCCGACAACTCGCAGGAAATCCAGACCATTCCGGCCGAAATCTGGCGCAAAAACAACGCCCAGGTCACGAAAATCATCGTGACCAAGAAGCCCGTCATCAGCTTCGTCATCGACCCCTTCCAGCAAACGGCTGACACGGACGTGAGCAACAACGCCTTCCCGCGCCAGCCCGCCGCCTCGCGCTTCGAGCTGTTCCAGCAGCAGTTCCAGGCCCCTGCGAACCCCATGCAGCAGCAAACCAGCCGCACCACCAGCCCCATGCAGAAGCTGGAGCAGAAGCCCGTAGGCAGCGGCCAGTAGGTGTTTGAGCAGGCGCCTCACCCCCTGACTCCCGGTTCGCTTGAAGCGCGAAGCCTCAGGGAAAGGGGACACCGGGCAAGCCTCAAAAAAGTTCTTTAATAAAAAAGCCCGCAACTGCGGGCTTTTTTATTTTCGGTTGACTTGTTAAAAGTATGATTGGCTCCCCCTCTCCTTTGGGAGAGGGGGCCGGGGGTGAGGCGCCCGTTAGGAAACCTTGGCCTTCGGCGCCTCGCCCCCTACCATGCGCGAAATCAGCCCGTGGTCCTCGCTGATTTCGGCCCACACCACGCCCACCACGTGGATGAGAATGAAGCCAATGATGAGGTACATGGTTACGTTGTGCGTTTCCTCGGCCAGGTGATGGATGCCTTTGAGCCACGATACGTCCTCAAACACCAGAATGAGGCCGGTGCACACCATGATGGTGATGAATAGGTAGAACAGCGCGTAAGTGGTTTTGGCGAACAGAATCTTGCCGGCCTTGCTCTTATCGGCCGGCGGGGCCAAGCGGTAGCGGCGCAGGATTTCCATCAGCCGGGCCGAGAAGCGCAGCTCCGACGGGCCCGACAGTTGCAAGCCCAGCCGGAATACCCACAGCGCGATAATGGTCCAGCCAAAGTAGATGTGCCAGGCCCAGATACGCTCGCTGATGATGTGCGCCAGCTCGCGCGCCTGCGGCACCGACACGTCCTTGCCCGATGATTGCAGCTCCGGCACCGCCGTCTTGGCCTTCACAATCACCTTCTGAAACAGAATAGTCATCAGCTGAAGGCTGATGAGCAGGGCATTGGCCCAGTGCCAGAAGCGCAGCGAGCCGCGGTAGTCTTTGATGGGAACTTCGACGGCGGGGGCAATGCGGGTGTCCATTGGGGAATTAAAAAAGAATTAAAATCAGGAGGCAATGGCAGCTTCTACGCGGCCGGCTGGTTGGGGTTCGACGCGGCCGGGGTACTGGAGCAGGGCCTGCGCCAGGCAGGTGAGGGCGGCGGCCAAGTCGGGGCGGTTGATGACGTAGGCCAGGCGCACTTCCTGCCGGCCCAAGCCGGGCGTATGGTAGAAGCCGTTGGCCGGCGAAAGCATCAGCGTCTGGTTTTCATAGGTGAATTCTTCGAGCAGCCACTGGCCGAACCGCTGGGCATCGTCGACGGGCAGGCGGGCCACCACGTAGAACGCGCCGCCGGGCACGGGGCAGGTCACGCCGGGCATGGCGCGCAGGCGGCCCACGGTGAGGTCGCGCCGGGCCTGATACTCGGCGCGGGTGCCGTCGAAGTAGGAGGGAGGCAGGTCGGCGGCGGCTTCGGCGGCCAGCATTTCCAGCACGGGTGGGCACACGCGCATCTGGCCGAAGTGGAAGGCGGCCTGCCACAGCTCGGCGTTGCGCGTGACGAGCGCGCCCACGCGGGCCCCGCAGGCGCTATAGCGCTTCGAAATGGTGTCCACCATCACCACGTGCTGCTCGCCGCCAGACAGGCTCAGGGCGCTGGTGGCCCGGGCGCCGTCGTAGCAGTATTCGCGGTAGGCTTCGTCGGAAATGAGAAACAGGTTGTGCTGCCGGCACAGGGCCAGCAGGGCTTCCAGCTCGTCGCGCCGGTACACGTACCCGGTCGGGTTGCTGGGATTGCACACCAGAATGGCCCGCGTGCGCGCCGTAATCACGGCCTCGAAGTCGGCAATGGGCGGCAGGGCAAAATTGTCTTCAATGCGGGCCGTGACGGCCACGATGTTTACCCCCGCCGCAATGGCGAAGGCCGTGTAGGTGCCATAAAACGGCTCCGCGATGATGATTTCGTCGCCGGGATTGAGGCAGGAGAGCAGGGCGAAGTGGATGGCTTCGCTGCCCGCCGTGGTCACCAGTATGTCTTCGAAGCGGGCCGGAATGCCGGCGCGCTGGTAGTAGGCTTCGAGCTTGCGGCGGTAGCTGTCGGTGCCGGCGCCGGGCGCGTAGCCCAGCACCTGGATGTCGGCGGTGCGCACGGCTTCCAGCATGGCGGGCGGCGTCAGCACGTCGGGCTGGCCGATGTTCAAGGGATACACCACCTTGCCCTGCTGGCGGGCGGCTTCGGCAAAGGGCAACAGCTTGCGAAACGGCGAAACGGGCATGGCCTGCCCGCGCTGGGAAACTTCTGGCATACAATCAATTTAAGCCCCGGGCGGCCGCGGCACCCGCAGGCCAGTATCGGCTAAATATAGCGGCCCGGGGCCACTTACAAGCACTTCTTATACAGATTGTAGAGAATGCGGTTGTCGGCCTCCGTCAGCGGCCCGCCCACGTTCGTCTGGATGAAGTGCAGCTTAAACGCCCGAATTGCCGCCGGCAAATCCCGGGTATCGTAGCCGATGATGCGCAGCGCATCCCGCGGATTAAACACGGTAATCGGGCCGTTGAGGCGGGCCAGCTGGGCGTCGACCTTGCTGGTGTCGGCGGGCAGCGGGGGGGCGGCCGGGTCGTCTTCGGGCAGGGTTACCGTCGGGTTCAGCAGGCGGCTGGCCAGGGCCGCGGCGCTGTCGGCTCCAAACGGGCTGGGCAGCGGGCCAGGGTCGTACCACAGGCCGAAGCCGTTATCGGCCAGACGCTTCCAGGGAAACAAGGCGCTGGGGTCGTTTTTGCGCGTCGGGGCAATGTCGGCGTGGCCCACGAAGTTGGCCGTCGGAATGCCATAGGTTCGTTTCAAGCCGCTCAGCACGCGCAACAAGCTGGCCATCTGCGGTTCCGAAAACGGCTCGGTACCGTTGTTGTCGAGCTCAATGCCGATGGAGGACGAGTTGATGTCGGTGGTGTTGCCCCACTTGGCCGCGCCGCCGTGCCAGGCGCGCAGGTAGTCGTTCAGCATGTGAAAAACCCGCCCGTCGCGCCCGATGACGTAGTGCGCACTCACCTGCGTGCGCGGCAGCGTAAACGTCTTGAGCGTCTGGGCCGTGGAATCCTGCGCCGTGTGGTGGATGATGACGTAGTTGGGCTTGCGCAGGTTGAAATTGGTGGTGCCCACCCAGTAGGCGCCCTGCAGCAGGCTGTCGGCGCCGGGCGTGGGCACGGGCGTGGCGCGCAGGGCCTTGGCGTAGGCTTTCACCTGCGCTTTGTAGGACTTGTTGGTGGCGGCGTAGGGGTTGCGCTGGGCGGCGCAGGAAGCCAGCGCGGCCAGGCCAGCCAAGCGCAGGCAGTAGCGAAAGGGCATACAAATGGGTTTCGGAAGGTGGGAATTGGGTCAAACGACCACGCTTCCCACAAATAACGGGCTGTTTACCGTCCTTCGCTGCTAAGCCGGTCTTTGCGGAACAGGCAGTGCGGAAAAAGGGTGATGCCGATGGCGGCATAGCTCCGGGTCTGCTTCAGGTCGCGCACGCCGGGCGGGTACGGGGTAGAACGGTCGCCGTCGTAATAGCCAAATGTGCCCGAGGTGCCCCAGGCGGCCTGCAGCTGCACGGGCCGGTCTTCGGTGTTGCCGTAGCCCAAGCGCCAGCGCAGGTATAGCATCGGCTCGCTACGGGTCATGCGGCTGAGGTCGACGGGCACATTTTGGTCGGTCAGGGTGGTGAAATTCACCTGCGTGACGCGGTATGCCGCCCCAATCGAAAAGCCTTCGCTCGCCTGCAGCGTGCCATATATTTCGCCGAACACCTTGTTGTAGCGCGCGTCGTACTCATGCCGGCTGGGACGGCCGAAAAGAAAGCCGCCATCGGTAAAGGCCGCCGCACTTTGAGCCTTTCCGAAACCGCCCAGGCCACCCAGCAGCAAGCGGTGTCCCAGCGGCCAGTAAGTGCCCACGCCTACGTCGAACTGGTGCCCCCGGTAGTAGGTGCTGTCCTGGGAATTACTGCGCAGGTTGCTAAAGGCGGCCCGCACCAGCACGTGCCGCGCCGGCGAGTAGGTGCCCGCTATTTCGGCCCGCCCATTGAGGTAGGTGCTGAGGCTTAGCTCGCCCTGGTTTTTATCGGTAATCTGTGGGGCCGCGCACTGCATGGGCATATACACCACGCAGCCGGTCATTGCCGAGCACATTACCCCGCCAAGCAAATAAAGTAGCAGTTTCTTCATCACGGGTGAGTGCAAGAAGTAGCGAAAGGGAATTACAAAAATAGCCCCCGCAACAAGAGTCGCGAGGGCTATTTTTAGTTGCGTTGGCGCGTGTGCCAGAGCGTGTTATTTGGCGTAGGCCACGGCGCGCATCTCCCGGATTACGGTGATTTTAATCTGGCCGGGGTACTGCATTTCCTTCTCGATTTTTTGCGAAATCTCGAAGCTCAGCTCGGCCGCGCGCTCGTCGGTCACGTTCTCGGCGTCCACCATCACGCGCAGCTCGCGGCCGGCCTGGATGGCGAAGCACTGGTTCACGCCCTTGAAGCCGTTGGCGGTTTCTTCGAGCTGCTTGAGGCGCTTGATGTAGCTCTCCATCATCTCGCGGCGGGCGCCGGGGCGCGAGCCCGAAATGGCGTCGCAAGCCTGCACGAGCGGCGAAATCATGGCCGTCATCTCAATCTCGTCGTGGTGAGCGCCAATGGCATTCACCACGTCGGGGTGCTCTTTCCACTTCTTGGCCATCTCCATACCCAAGATGGCGTGGGGCAGCTCGGGCTCCTCGGTACTCACCTTGCCGATGTCGTGGAGCAGGCCGGCGCGCTTGGCTTTCTTCACGTCGAGGCCCATCTCGGCGGCCATCGTGGCGCAAAGGTTGGCCACTTCGCGCGAATGCTGCAGCAGGTTCTGGCCGTAGGACGAGCGGAAGCGCATCCGGCCCACCATCTTAATCAGTTCCGGATGCAGGCCGTGAATGCCCAGGTCGATGATGGTTTTCTCGCCGATTTCGACGATTTCCTCCTCAATGTTCTTGCGTGTTTTGGCCACAATCTCCTCCACACGGGCCGGGTGAATGCGGCCATCCTTCACCAGCAAGTGCAGCGAGAGGCGGGCAATTTCGCGCCGCACCGGGTCGAAACCCGAGATGATGATGGCTTCCGGGGTATCGTCTACAATGATTTCGACGCCCGTGGCCGCTTCCAGCGCGCGGATGTTGCGGCCCTCGCGGCCGATGATTTTGCCCTTCACGTCGTCGCTTTCGATGTTGAAAATCGACACGCAGTTCTCGATGGCGTGCTCCGAAGCGGTGCGCTGAATGGTTTCCAGCACAATCTTCTTCGCATCTTTGGTAGCCGTGAGTTTGGCCTGGGCCACGGTGTCCTTGATGTAGGAACTGGCTTGAATCTGGGCTTCGTTTTTGAGCGACTCCACCAGCTGCTCGCGGGCTTCGGCCGCGGTCAGGTTGGCAATGGTTTCCAGCTGGCGCTGCACGGTGTGCAGCTGCTCATCGGCTTCGCGTTGCTTGGCTTCTAGCTCGGCCATGGCCTCCTCGTGGTCGAGGCGGCGCTTTTCGGCCTGGGCCTCAAGCTTGTCGCGCAGCTGCTGGGTATCGGTTTGGTTTTTCTCGCGCTGGCGCTCTAAATCAGCTTCTTTCTTCTGCAATTGCTCCAGCTGGCGCTGGGTAGTTTCGGTGAGCAGCTTGATGCTTTGTTCCTGCTCCACCACGCCTTGGCGGCGTTCGGTCAGCTCCTGGTCGAGGGCCTGCTTGAGGCGGCGGCTTTCGGTGTCAAACTCATTGCGCAGCGTCTTGAACTTGTTCTTCGACTGCTCCAGGCGCTCGTCAGCCTGCTTGATTTTCTCGTCGCGAAGGCGGTTGCCTTTTTCCTCGGCCTCGCGGAGGATTTGCTGAGCGCGGGCCTGAGCCTCGCCCTCGTGGTCCAGCCGGGCTTTGCCGGCCAGCTGTCTACCCACCACGATGCCCGCCACAAGGGCGACCACCGCGGTCAGTATACAGTACAATATGATGGGTGACATGGAATTATGGTTTTTGGGGTGGGTAAAAAAACCATAACCAGGTAGAACAGAAGTGCCCGGGCTAAGCGGAAGCGGCCGATTGCCGCACCGCCCAACCGGGCCAACGAGTGTGTGGGTGCCGGGCGGGGCTACGCTTAGCCCGCCAGCACCACGCCTGATAGCAGCTCGTCGAAACGAGCGAGCCGTTCGGTCAGCGCCGCGTCGGTGCCATCCTTTTCCTTGCTCACTTTCAATTGGTCGGCCATGGTGGCCAGGGCTACCATGGCCAGCAAGTCCTGCTTGTCCTGAATGCCGTAGCCTTCTCGGAATTCGCGCAGCTTGTCGCCCAGCAGCCTTCCGGCCAGGCGCAGCCGTTCCTCATCCTGCACGTCTACGCGCATGGGATAGTCCCGGTCAGCAATACGAATTTTGATGGCTAGCTCGCTCATACAGCGATAATTAGGGCTCAGGGTGAGGGGTTCAGTCGGGTTAGTCTCTCAAATAGGCAAGACACTTGTCCAGTTCGCGGATGTATTCGTTGAGGCGCAGTTTAAGTTCGTTGGCGTGGGTGGGTTCCCCAGCTATGGTGTGTACAAGTTTAACAATATTTTCCTGGTTTTGTCGCTCCTTGAGCTGCCGGTCCTTCTCGCGCACGTCGGCGCGTAGCTGCTGAATGGTGGTGTTGGCGTCGGCCAGTTCCTCGCGCAGTTCCTGATAGGCAGCCACTAAGGTGGTAATCTGCCGCTCCAGGCGGTCGAGTTGCGCAAGTTGTTGGGAGGAGGCCACGGTCGAGTAAATTTTTGGGTGAAGATAAAGCGGCGGGCCGAAAGCTACGCTTTACCCGGCACTTGCTCGCGGCTTGTGCCTCAGAGAGGTTTGAAAGGTAGAGTAGCGCAGACGCAGAGGGCTGGAAGTCGTAAAATTCAGAATGCCATTACATCAGAACGTCATGCTGAGCGCAGCAGAAGCATCTCGCGTGCAGTAGTAAATAGTTACTCTTGCACGCGAGATGCTTCTGCTGCGCTCAGCATGACGTTCAACCGAGTGTTGAGCCGCTGCCTGCCTGCCCGAACTCGACCCTAAGCCGCGGCTACTTCAGCGAATCCGGTGGCGCGGAGGCCATGTCGGCAATCGACCACAGGAAATCAGTCCGCAGGCGGCCTTTGAATTTGGGGCTGCCCATGTCCACATAAGTATCGCCGAGGTAGCCCAGCGGGAGCATCTTTTTGGACGTGATGGCCGCGAAGGGTGTGAAGCTGGCCTGGGCGTGGCAGCTCATGCAGTTGGTGCGCACGCCCACGTCGTTGATGACCACCAAGCCGTTGGTGACCACCCGGGAGGACTCCCGCAGGTGGCCGCTGTTGCTGAACGTGCCCGGCCCGAAACCGGCTTCCAGGTAGGGGTTGAACACGTAAATGGACTGGCCTACGCTTTTGCCGCCCGCAAAGGGCTGCACCGGGTCAATCATCTGGTAAGAAATGGCCATGGCGTAGTGGCGCGGCGCGCCCACGAGCTGGACCGGCCGCTGGGCCACCACGCCGGGGTTGCTAGGCAGCGGGGCACGGTCGGGGTTGGGCGCCCACCACATGGTTTGCCAGGTCCAGCGCTTGATTTCTTTGGTGGTGATGTGCATGGCCACGAGAATGGCGTAGTCGCCG
Source organism: Hymenobacter sp. 5317J-9 (assembly GCF_022921075.1). NCBI lineage: Bacteria > Pseudomonadati > Bacteroidota > Cytophagia > Cytophagales > Hymenobacteraceae > Hymenobacter > Hymenobacter sp. 5317J-9. Next base: position 4,576,706 of record NZ_CP095050.1, on the reverse strand, counting down.
GCGTAGGCCACGGGCGGCGTGCCGGGGTCGAGCTCGGCGTTCATGGCCGCGGCTTCTTCTGCCGTCAGCTTGAAGTGCACGAAGTCGCGCAGGTTGTAGGTGGTGGCCGGGGTGGCGGGGGCGCAGCCCGGGCTCACCTGGCCCTGGCCTTTGCCGCCGTTGGCGGTGTCGACGTACACGCAGCTCGACCATTTTTCCTGACCGAAGGGAACCCGGGCGTTGGTGGTGCCGGTCCACACCTTCATCTGGTACAGGCCGCGGCCGCGCTTGCCGCCGGGCACCACCTCGTACACGGGCTTGATGGCGATGGCTTCGCGGGGTAGCTGCGGGATGTCGCCCTGGCCTTTGTTTATCATGCCCTGCAGCGTGGAAGCCCAGAACAGCTTGTTCTGCACAATAAAGGAGGCCGCCACCGGGTCGTAGCTCACCGATTCGAAGACGTCTTCCTGCGAGTCGGCCGTCATGGCGTGGGCGCTGGCCACTTTGGCCCGGGCCTTCAGCCCCTGGCGGAAGTCCGGGTCGCGGAATAGCTGCCGGGGTCGATTTAGCCGGCGCCGCAGCGTGGGCCGTTGCAAGAGCATGGCGCGGAAATTGGCTTTGGGCGCTGCTTGCTGAGCGGCATCTACTTCGTCTTTGGTGGGCCAGGTTTCATACACGCGCAGGGTGTCGCCGTTGAGCCGCTGCGGCGTCGGCGAGGACAGGGCCGTCCAGATGCCCCAGCCGTGCTGGCTGATTTTAGCCGCGTCGCGGTTCTGAATCCAGCCGTTAATGACGGTGCTGTCTTCCGGGAATTTAAAGCCGGGAATGCCGGGATTGGGCAACGTTACGGCTTGCACGTTGGGGCCGGGCCGGGCGGCCATCTTAGCGCCGGTGGTGTCTGTGGCGTCGGCGGCCGGGGCGCTGGTTGTGGTTTCGGTTTCCGTTTTGGAATTGTTGGATGAGCAGCTGGCCAGCCAAAAGCCGGCGCCGAGCAGGACGGGTAGAAGGTGTTGCTTTTTCATGGCAGTGAGCAGAAAGGTGAGCGAAGTATTCCGTCAAAGCTCCGCTGTATTTTGCCCGCATTTCCAAGTATAAGTACTTGATTTATATGGCACGTATTACTACTTGCCCGACCCGGAAATCGCACAAACAAAAACGTCGTGCCAAACAAAACGAATGTTCTTCGTTCTGCTCAGCACGACGTTCCTGCAGGCAGGATTTAGCCGAACGGGCTAGCTTTTGGCTTTTTTGGTCTTCACTTTCAGCTTGCCGTCGTCGGTCTTCGTCTTCATTTTGTCGTCTACTACGGGGGCGGCGGGAGCAGCCGGCACGGCTGCAGCGGCCACCGGCTTGCCTTCCAGGTCGAGCTGCACCACGGGGTAGCCCAGGGCCTGCAGCGAGGGCAGCTGCTTCTCGTCGCCCACCACCACGATGTACATCTTGTCGGCCGGCAGGTATTGCTTGGCAATGGCCTGCACGTCCTCCTTCTTCAGGTTTTTCAGGATTTCCGTCTGCTGGTTCACGTAGGTCGGGTCGAGGTCGTACTCCACCAGGCGCGAGAGGAAGCCGGCTTTCTGCTGGCCGGTTTCGTAGCGCAGAGCGTCGCTCTGGCCGATGGACGACTGCGTGAAGGCTAACTCCTCGTCGGAAATGCCGTTCGGATAATTCTGGATTTCGCTCATGAATTCCTTCACCGACGCGGCCGTGGCATCGGCGCGCACGCCGGCCGAGGCCGTGAACGGCCCCGCGTAGCGCGTGCCGTTGAAGCCCGAGCGGGCGCCGTAGGTGTAGCCCTTGTTCTCACGCAGGTTCAGGTTGATGCGCGAGTTGAAGGCCTGGCCCAGCACGTAGTTCGACAGGTAGGCTTTGTAGTACGGGCCAGTGGCGTCGTACTTCAGGTCGGTGAGGTAGCCCACGCGGATTTCCGATTGCGCGGCGCCCGGCTTGTTCACGAAGTAAATGGTGGTCTTGTCGGGCTGCACGCCGGCCATGTCGGTCGGCACGGTCACGTCCTTCTTGCCCCAGTTTTTCAGGAAGCCGATGTTAGCATCCAGCGTGGGCTGGTCCACGTCGCCCACGGCCACGAGGTAGCTCACGTTGGGGGCGTAGTAGGTGTTGTAGAAGCTCTTCACGTCGTCGAGCGTGAGGCTGCCCACCGAGGCCGTGGTGCCGGCCACCGGCGTGCCGGCAATGTTGCTGGTGCCGTAGAGCAGGCGGTTGTAGGTCATGTCGGCAATGGCCGTGGGCTGATTGACGACGTTGGCCAGGCGCTCCATCTGCTGCTTTTTCACGCGGGCAAAGTCCTGGGCGTCGAAGCGCGGGTGCAGCAGCCGTTGCTCCAGCAGGGCCATGGTAGCAGGCAGGTTTTTGGTCAGGCTCTGCACGTACACGGTGGTTTCGTTATCGCCGGCGCTCACCTGTACGCTGGAGCCCAGCTTGTCGAGCTCCGTGGTGAATTGTTCGCTGGTGTATTTCTCCGAGCCTTCATTCAGCATGCTGGCCGTGAGCTGGGCCACGCCGGCCTTGGCGGGCATGGCCTGCTCCAAGCGGTGGCCACCGCGGATGGTGAGGCGCATGGTCACGGCCGGAATTTCGGTGTTCTTGGTGCCCACCACCTTCAGGCCGTTGGGCAGGGTTTCCTGGTACAGCGCGGGCACCTTCACCACGGGGTTGGCCCCGGCGGCGGGCTGCTTGCTGCGGTCGAAGGTGTCGACGGGCTTCACGTATTTCAGGCCCGCGTAACCATAGTCGGGCGCTTTGTAGCCCGATTTATCCACGGTGAAATTGTCGGGCTTGGCGGCGGCCACGCCGCCGGTTTTGGGCAGCACGCTCAGAATCACGGCGTGCTTGCCGCGCACGTACTTGTCGTACACGCGCTGCACGTCGGCTTTGGTGAGGGCCTTCAGCTCCTTCATCTCCACCGTGAGGTAGTTGGGGTTGCCGAAGAACGTCTGGTTGGCGGCCAGCTGGCTCACCTTGCCCTGCACGCTGGCCAGGCCGTTGATGACCTGGGCCTCGGTCTGGGCCTTGAAGCGCTGCACATCGCCGTCGGTCACGCCGCGCTTCTCAAACTCTTTCAAGGTGTTGTGCACAATGGCTTCCGTGCTGTCGAGGCCCTTGCCGGGGAGCGGTAGGGCGGTAATCACCAGGTTGCCGGCCAGCTCGTTGTTCCGCTGGTAGGCATTGGCTTGCACGGTTTTCTGGTTTTTTACCAGGTTTTTGTAGAGCAGCGAGGTTTTGCCGCCGCCCACAATGTCGGCCAAGGCGTCGAGGGCCACGGCGTCGGGGTGGCCCTGGGGCACGGTCGGAAACCACATCTGCAGCATCGGGAAGCGGATGTTGTCGGTATAGCTCACGTAGCGGTCGGCGGTGAGCACCGGGGCCGGCAGCTTCTGCACCGGCACGGCCGGCCCGCGCTTGATGGAGCCGAAGTATTTCTCGGCCAGCTTCACCACTTCGGCGGGCTTCACGTCGCCGCCCACGGTCAGGGTGGCGTTGTTGGGGCCGTACCAGCGCAGGAAGAAGTTCTTCAGGTCGTCCACGTTCGAGCGGTCCAGGTCTTCGAGCGAGCCGATAACCGACCAAGAGTAGGGGTGGCCGTAGGGGTACATCGTGCGGATGAGGTACTCCTGCGCCTGGCCGTAGGGCGCGTTGTCGACGCGCTGGCCGCGCTCGTTCTTCACCGTGCTGCGCTGAATCTCGAATTTCTTCTGGCTCACGGCGTCGAGCAGGAAGCCCATGCGGTCGGCTTCCAGCCACAGGCCGGTTTCGAGCTGGTTGCTGGGCAGCGTCTCAAAGTAGTTGGTCCGGTCCTCGGTGGTGCTGCCGTTCAGGGAGCCGCCGGCGGCCGTCACCAGCTTGAAGTGCTGCTGGTCGCCCACGTGGTCGGAGCCCTGGAACATCATGTGCTCGAAGAAGTGCGCGAAGCCCGACTTGCCAATCTGCTCGCGGGCCGAGCCCACGTGGTAGGTCACGTCCACGTGCACCAGCGGGTCGGAGTGGTCTTCGGCCACGATGAGCGTGAGGCCGTTGGGCAGCACGTACTTCTCGTAGGGAATCATCACCTGGCCGGGCTGCTTGGTCACTTTCTCAACCAGCCTGGTGCCGCTGGGCAGCGTGGCCATCGACGTGGTTTTGGCGGCCGGCGCTTTGGTGCCTTTGCTGACTGGTTTTTGCTGCGCAAAGCTGGCAGTGGTGGCCAATGCCAAGCCCAGGGTAGACAATAGTTTTAGGTTCATTCTTGCAAGTAAAGGCGGGGTTTTATGAAAATATTGCTGAAATCAGGCTGCAACTTAGCGAAGAAGCCGCACACCTGAGACCAAAGTTGCACTCCTGACACCGATCTATCGCCGTCGGGGATACCCGATTACAGGAGGGTGCCGATAAAAAGTAACCGAGGCCCCCATGTTTCCGGCATTCAGAAACTGGAGCGCCTCGGCAAGGTGGAGGGTCGGGGAAGAAAATCAGCGCCGAATGACGGCCCCGGCCTGCTTCTCAAACTGCTGAATGAGCCTCTGCATTACCTGGTCGATGGCCTGCTCGCTGAGCGTCTGGCCGTAGTCCTGCAGCGTGAAGCTCACCGAGTAGGACTTCTTGCCCGCGCCCAGGTTTTCGCCGGCGTACACGTCGAACACGTTGATGCTTTGCAGCAACTTTTTCTCCGTCTTCCGGGCAATCTGTTGGAGCTGGTCGAAGGTCACCGACGCATCCACCACCAAGCTCAGGTCGCGGCGCACCTCGGGGAACTTGGGCAGCTCGCGGGCCGTGAGGGTGGGCTTGTATTTCTTGCTCAGCGCGTCCCAATCCAGCTCGGCGTACCACACCGGCTGGCCCACGTCCATTTTCTTGAGCACCGAAGCCGACACGGCGCCGAGCTGGGCCACGGGTTGGTTGTGCACCAGCAGCGCGAGGCCGCCGGCCAGGTAGGCGTGCTGCACCGGCTGCGAGGCCGCCCCGCCGAAGCCCAGGGCCGCCAGCACCTGCTGCACCGCGCCCGCCAGGTCGTGGAACGCCGCTTTATCCGACTTGTGCTGCCAGGTTTCGGCCGTGGCATTACCCGTCAGATAAATCACCAGCTTGTTCTTTTCCTGGTACTTGCCGTTCTCATTCTGCGCGTACACTTTGCCGAATTCGTACAGCTTCAGGTCGCGCTGGCGACGGTTGAGGTTGTGCCGAATAATCTCCAAGCCCGAGTGCAGCAGCGTGGGCCGCATCACATTCAGGTCAACGCTGTTGTAGTTCAGAATGCGCACCAGCGAGGCCTCCGGCTCGCCTTCCTTCTCGAAGTACTGCGAGTTGGTGAGCGAGTTGGTGAGAATCTCCGAGAAGCCCTGGCCGCTGAGCAGCGAGGCCACTTTCACCCGCGTCACCTCCGGGTCGGGGTTCGGGAACTTGGCCAGGAACGAGGCCGAGTTGTTCGGGCGCAGCGCCACGTTGTTGTAGCCGTAGATGCGCAGGATTTCCTCAATCACGTCGGCCTCGCGGGCCACGTCCACCTTGTGCGGCGGCACGGTCAGCACCCAGGTGGCCTGGTCGCCTTGGTCGAGGTTTTCTTCGGTGATTTCGATGTCAATGTCCAGGTCCGTCAGAATCTGACGGATGCGCTCGGGTGCGATGTACTGGCCCACCAGCCGCTCCACGCGGGGCAGGCGCAGGCGCACGGTGATGGGCTGCACAGGCGCGGGGTACTCATCCACCACGGGCGCGGCGATGGTGGCACTGGCCACTTCCTGGAGCAGCAGCGCCGCCCGTTGCAACGCGGTGAGCACCATATTGGGGTCGGTGCCGCGCTCGAAACGGAACGAGGCGTCGGTTTTTAGCTGGTGCGTTTGGGAAGTGCGACGCACGGCGACGGGGCCGAAGTAGGCGCTTTCGAGGAATACGCGGGTGGTGCTTTCGCTCACGCCCGAAGTCTTGCCGCCGAATACCCCGGCCAGCGCCATCGGCGCGCCGTTGGCGTCGGCAATCACGAGGTCTTCGGCCTTGAGGCTGCGCTCCACGCCGTCCAGCGTCACGAACTTTTCGCCGGCTTCGGCGCGCTTCACGCGGATGTGGTTGCCGGTAATCTGGTCGGCGTCGAAGGCGTGCAGGGGCTGGCCCAACTCGTGCAGCACGAAATTGGTCACGTCCACTACGTTGTTGATGGGGCTCAGGCCGATGCTGCGCAGGCGGCGCTGCAGCCACTCCGGCGAGGGTCCCACCTGCACGTTGTCGAGCAGCAGGCCGGCGTAGCGCGGCGCCGCTTCCACGTCCTCAATCGTCACCTTCACGTTGGCCGCAGCCGACTCCGGTGCCGCGAAGCCGCTCACGTCGGGCAGGTGGCAGGGCTGGCCCAGCAGGGCGCGCAGCTCGCGGGCCACGCCGTAGTGCGAGGCGGCATCGGCGCGGTTGGGCGTGAGGCCGATTTCGTACACCGTATCGGAGCCCAGGCCGAAGTAGTCGGCGGCCGGCGTGCCATTGGGCAGGTCGGTATCGAGCACCATGATGCCGGCGTGCGACTGGCCCAGACCAATTTCGTCCTCAGCGCAAATCATGCCTTCGGAGGCCGCGCCGCGGATTTTGCTTTTCTTGATTTTGAAGGGCTCGCCGGAGGCGGGGTGCAGCTCGGCGCCTTCGAGGGCCACCACCACGCGCTGGCCGGCGGCCACGTTGGGGGCGCCGCACACAATCTGCCGGGGCGTGCCGTCGCCCACGTCCACGGTGGTCAGGCTGAGCTTGTCGGCGTCGGGGTGGCGCTCGCAGGTGAGCACCGTGCCCAGCACCACGCCGCGCAGGCCGCCAGGAATGCTTTCCAACTCCTCCATGCTTTCCACTTCCAGGCCCGAGCCGGTGAGCAGAGCGCCAATCTCGGCGGCGGGTTTGTCGGTCGGAATGAGAGTTTTAAGCCAATCGAGGGAAATGCGCATGATGAGTTGTCCGTTGCTAGTTGTCAGTTGTCAGGCCGCTGACGACGTGGCAAAGGTACGGCGCACCGTGAAGCTCCGTAAACGTGAATCGGTTGCGCGGGCAAGGCTGGGCTGCGCTACTCGGGTGCCGTTGCTATTCGTGAAACGACTTCTCGCCGGCCGCAATGGGCACGTCCAGCCGGTTTTCGGCGGGCGGCACGGGGCAGCTGTAGTCGTTGTTGTAGGCGCAGTAGGGGTTGTAGGCCTGGTTGAAATCGAGCTTAATTTCGGTGGCGTCGGGCTCGGGAAGGGCGGCGTCGAGGTAGCGGCCGCCGCCGTAGGTTTCGCGGCCGTTAGTGGCGTCAGTGAAGGGAATGAAGAGGGTAGAATCCTTGCCGTCGGCTTTCAGGTACAGCGCCAGCTGCTGAGCCTGGGTGCCAATGCGGAATTTGGCCTGGCCCCAGCGCAGGTATTTTTCTGCGCGGTTGTCGCTCATTTGGAGTAGTGTGGTGTCGGGCGCGGCATTGCGCGAAACGGTGGCTTCGACTACCAGCGCTAAATCGGCGGGGTAGTATTTGAGGCTGTCGAACTGCGCCTTTTGGGCTTCCGAGAGAGGCGACTGGGCCGACTCGCGAAACGAGCGGTTTTTCTCGCCGCGGGCTTTGCGCATCTGTGCCGCATATGCGCCGGAATCGGGCCGGCTGCCGTTTATCGAATACAAGACGATGCCGATGATGGCGGCCGCCAGGGCTATTTTCTTAATCATGTTTCTTCTTTTTGAGCAGGCAGCCAACTGCCGGGGCCGCAGCGGCATCAGGTAGCCGCGCTACCTTCGGCGCTCCTTTTCTGCCTCATGCAACAACTTCGGTTTCTACTATTCCTGCTGGCCGCGGCGCCAGCCTTCGCCCAACAGCCCGCCCCTTACCGCCCGGCGGCCCGGCAAATAAACAACATGGTGCACACCCGCCTCGATGTTGAGTTTGATTATGAAAAACGCCACCTGATTGGCCGGGAGTGGGTCACCCTTAAACCTTACGCCGCGGCCACCGATTCCTTGCGGCTCGACGCCAAGGGCATGAACATTGCTACCGTGGCGCTGGTGCAGGGCAACGCGCAGTCGACGCTGAAATACGAGTACAACCAGCGGCAGCTGCTGATTCATCTCAAGCAGCCGGTGCCAGCCGGCGAGGCCTACACGGTTTACATTGAATACACGGCCAAGCCCGACGAATTGAACGTGAAGGGCGGGCGCGCCATCGAAGGTGCCAAAGGCCTCTACTTCATCAATCCGGACAGCGCCGTGGCCGGCAAGCCCGTGCAAATCTGGACGCAGGGCGAGCCGGATTCCAACTCCGCCTGGTTCCCGACCATCGACGAACCTAACCAGAAAACCACCCAGGAAATCTCGATGACCGTGCCTGCCAAGTACGTCACGCTCTCGAACGGCCAGCTGGTGAAGCAGGTGGCCACCGCTCCCGGCCTGCGCACCGACACCTGGAAAATGGACGAGCCCCACGCGCCCTACCTGTTCATGATGGCCGTGGGCGACTTCCGCATCACGAAGGATACGTGGCGCGGCAAGGAGGTCAATTATTACCTGGAGCCGCAGTACGCCGCCCAGGCCCGCGCCATTTTCGGCAAGACGCCGCGCATGCTGGAGTTTTTCTCGCAGCGACTGGGCGTCGACTTCCCCTGGAACAAGTACCACCAGGTGGTGTGCCGCGATTTCGTGGCCGGCGCCATGGAAAACACCACGGCTTCGCTGTTTGGCGAGCACGCCCAAGGCTCGGCCCGCGACCTGCTGGACTGGCAGTACGCCGGCGTGGAGCGCGAAATCGCCCACGAGCTGTTTCACCAGTGGTTTGGCGACTACGTGACGGCTGAAAGCTGGGGCCAACTCACCGTGAACGAGAGCTTCGCCAACTTCAGCGAAATCATCTGGGCCGAGCACGAGTACGGCCCCGATGCCGCCGCCCAGCAAGCCGACATTAGCCTGCGTACCTACTTCCGCGACCCCGCCAATTTCCTGCTGCCGGTGGTGCGGGCGCGCTACGCCGAGAAGGACGACATGTTCGACGGCGTCGTGTACCAGAAGGGCGGCAACATCCTGAACATGCTGCGCGCTTACCTGGGCGAGGAGGTGTTTTTTCAGGGCCTGAAGCGCTATTTAACCGAAAATGCCTTCGGCACCGGCGAGGCCCACAAGCTGCGCCTGGCGCTGGAAGAAGTGTCGGGCCAGGACCTGAACTGGTTTTTTACCCAGTGGTATTACGGCGCTGGCCACCCCGTCGTCACCATCGACTACGCCTGGGATGTCGCCCGGAAAGTACAGTCCGTGACCGTGAAGCAGACCCAGGCGGGCCAGCCGTTTCAGCTGCCTTTCACCATCGACTACTACGTGGGCGGCAAGGTGCAGCACCAGTCGGTGATGATGACCGAGGCCAGCCAGACTTTCACCATGCCCCTTGCGGCCCGGCCCGACCTGGTGAACGTGGACGCCCAAAAGGTGCTGGTGTGGCAGAAGGAAGACCACAAACCATTGGCTGAGTTTGCCTACCAGCAGCGCCACGCCGCCCGCTACCTCGACCGCCGCGAGGCCCTGCGCGCCGCCCAAAGCAAACCCGCCGACCCGCAGGCTCAGAAAGTCCTCCTCGCCGGCCTGGGCGACAAAACGCCTGCTCTCCGCGAGATGGCCGTGCAGGTGCTCGACCTCAAAAACGCACCCCTGCGCAAAGCCGCTACGCCCATGCTGGAAAAAATGGCTGCCACCGATGCCGCGCCGCAAGCCCAGGCAGCCGCCCTGGCGGCGCTGGGTTCGCTCAAGCAGAAAAGCTACGCGCCGCTGTTCGGCAAGGCTTTGGGCAGCCCGTCGTACCGGGTGCAGGCTGCGGCGCTGGAAGCCTTGCTGCCCCTGAACCCGGCGCAGGCGCTGGCCCGGGCCAAGGCTTTTGAAGCCGATAGCAAGGGCCCGCTGACGGGGGCCATTGTGCTGGTGTACGGGCAGGCGGGCAGCGTATCGCAGTGGCCCTGGATGCGCACGAAATTCGACGCGGCCGACCCCAACGGCCGTTTCCAGATGCTGCAGGGCTTCGGCGAGATGCTGGGCCGCATTGATGACCCGACGGCGCTGGCCGAAGGCATCACCCGCATCCGGGACCTTACCGTGCAGTATAAGCGCTACGTGGACTACCAGCGCGTGGAAGGCTTGCTGCGGGAGGTGCAGCAGCAGCAAGGCAAGCGGGCCAATGCGGCGGTGGCGGCCAGTCTGGTCGACCAGGCCGTGGCGGCCATCGAGGCGGCGAAGTAGCGGCAGACGCGCGCCAGCGAAAAACCGCAAAAACGCAAAACCGTCCTGCTGAGCAGTTGGCTCGGCAGGACGGTTTTGCATTGGCAGCGGGGCGTTACTGGGCCGTGGGGTACCAGTTGCGCAGGCGCACGTCGATTTTTTTGTCGGCGGCGTTCACCTGCTTCTTAAAGCTGGCCACGTCGCTCAGGCCGTTCTGGCCGCGGTAGTGGTAGGGGTACACAATGGCGGGCTTGAAGGCCAGCACGCCCTGGGCGGCCTGGTTCACGTCCATGGTGTAGGGCAGGTTCATGCACACAAACGCCACGTCGATGTTCTTGAGGGCGCGCATTTCGGGAATGTCCTCGGTGTCGCCGGACAGGTACACGTTTTTGCCGCCCAAGCCCAGCACGTAGCCATTGCCGCGGCCTTTGGTGTGGGGCGCGTCGGCCGCCTCGGGCAGGTTATACATCGGGATGGCCGCCACGCTCATGCCCAGCGTGTCGAGCTTCTGGCCGTTGCGCAGCACGCGCACCTGCTTCTTGTACTCGGCAGGCAGCTGCGCGGCCACGGCCGGGGGCACTATCATCAGGGCTTTGCCCAGGGAAAGGCCGGCCAGCGTTTTGGGGTCGAGGTGGTCGCCGTGAATGTCGGTGATGAGCACCACATCGGGGGCAGCCAGTCCGGTGTAGCCTGCGGGCCCGCCGTAGGGGTCCACGTAAATGGTTTTGCCGCCCCAGGTCAGCACCACGCTGCCGTGCGTGATGGGCTGCACCGTGAGCGGGCCTTTCTTGGTGGCAATCTGGTCGGCGGCGGCGCGCGCCGCAGGGGCGGCCGTCTGGGCCTGCGCGGTGAAGGCCGCCAGCGTGGCCGCCAGAAGGAGGGTAAGTTTCATCGGTCTTTTGTGAATTGAGTGAGAAGTGTGGTCAAATTTTTCAGGTGGCCGTACCTTTTGGGAGGAACTGCTGCCGAAAAAGTGTGACCATAACCCGATTGCTCCGCACAAGTTCAGACGAAGGAAGACCCTGCTCCCTCGTAAGGCTCTTGTTACAATGGCTCTTTGTGAAAAAAATGAGGTGGTCGAAGAGAATCGAGGTTCGGAAATGGAACTCACGCCTGTGCTTCTCCATTGGGCATGCAATAGAGGTCTAGGTCGAAGCTGAGGTTGAACTCGCTGGCCAGGGCGTGGTAGCGGGTGTTAAGGTGGACCGAGGGCGTGCTCTCGCCGTTGTCGACGTAGACCCGTAAGGCGCAGGAAAGCTCGGGCGTGCAGCGGTGGCAGAAGCTTAGCACAGCGTCGCGGTGGGCCACCAGCAAGTCAAGCACGGTGGTGCATTGGTCTTCGAAAGGCACCGATTTGTCGGCGCTGGCCTCCCAGACCCAGCCGTTGTAGGGCCATACGCGCAGGCCCTTGGGGCCCCGTGGCTCCCCTTGGCGCATCACTTTGGTGGGTTCAACGCCTAGCATTTCGGTGATGGCTTCGGGGGGCAGGTCCTCAAATTCCCAGAAGCACAGGCGCACGTCGATTTCGTTTTTCATAAAAAGGCCCCGCACACGGCAGGAGAGTCGACAGGTTTACGAAAACCGTTCGGGTAGTGAAAGGAGTGGGTAATTAGAAGGAAGTGCCCCGGTATGGTTTTATGGTAAAGACCGGCTTGCGATGCTGCTTCACCACCGCTCGTACAAGCTCTTGGTCAGTACTCAGGAAGTCCACGTTCAAATGAGCCGATATTTTGATGACTAATGGCCTTTTGCCATGGGAAACGTCCACATCACTGTACAGGGCCCCTTCTCGGCCGAACACGCCAGTGGGGTAGGATAGGAATTCCCGGGCATGGCGGAAAAGCTCCGGCTTTGTCAATTGCAAGGCGCCTTTGAAGGTGTTGGGCACGCGGTGCTGGGCAAACAGGGCGCGTAGCGCGGGCAACGTGGGCTCGTCGTTCGGCCACCAGCTATAGCCCTTGATATCGTGGGTGACTAGCCAGCACGAGCCGTCATCAAACTGTGCGACCAACTGCTTAAAAAACGCCTCGTAATGGTCCAGAAATTTTGGCAGCCCAAAGTCTATCCCTTGCGAAATGTTGTGCGCTTCGCTGGCTAATTGAAAAGACGCCCCGTACCAGGGAGTATGCGAGTCTGCGTCGCTGTGCCGGTAGCGGAGGTAGCGGTTTTGGTTGTAGGGAAGCAGCGCGCGAACGTGTTGTCGGAAAATGGCCGGCGCACGGCGCTGTTTTACAAGGCGAAAGGTTTTTCTGGCTGGTGTCATAATTTTTGCCCTGCTACTACAGTATCCCCTCATCTGCAAAGCTGTAGTAGCCCTGCTCGGCAAAAATGAGGTGGTCCAGAATGGGCAAATCCAGAAAATTGCCGGCTTCTTTCAGCTTTTTGGTGAGCTGAATGTCGGCGCCGCTGGGGTTGCGGTTGCCGCTGGGGTGGTTGTGCACCAGGATGATGCTGCTGGCCAGCTGCTCCAGCGCCTCCTTGAAAATCATCTTCGGGTCGGCCACGGTGCCGGCCACGCCGCCGCGGCTGATGGCGGTTTTGCGCATCACCACGTTGGCCCGGTTCAGCAGGATGACCCAGAATTCCTCGTGCGGCAAATCGAGCAGGTGCGGGCGCATGAGGTTGTAGATGTCGCGTGAGCAGGTGATGGTGTTGCGTGGCGCCGCGTCGGCCTCCTTGCGGCGGCGGCCCAGCTCCAGGGCGGCCACCACCGTGATGGCCTTGGCCTCGCCGATGCCGGGGTGGCGGCAGAGCTGCTTCACGCTTTCGCGGGCTAGGGCGTTGAGGTCGTGGCCCACGCCCTGCAGCATGAGCTTGCCCACGTCGACGGCCGTGAGCTTCGTGGTGCCCGAGCCGATGAGAATGGCCAGCAGCTCGGCGTCGGAGAGGGCGGCGCGGCCCTTGCTCAGCAGCTTTTCGCGGGGCCGGTCGTCCTCGGCCCAGCTCTTGATGCCCGAGGCGGTGGGGGTGGGGTAGGAGGGAGCGGCAGAAGGCAGAGGGTCAAGCGGTTCCATACAGCGCGGAAGTGGCAGAAGGTGAAATGTCCGTTAAATGTAAAGCAAAAGCCTGCGGGCTGCGTTTAAACTTGGGCGCCGCCGCTGCGTTATGCTGCGGGGGCTTTCTCCGCTCTGTTGTTAGAATATGCGAAATCCGTTTGTGTTGTGGTTGGTGTTGGGCCTGATTGTGTTGGCCGAATGGTATGGGTATCAGGCGGTGCGCACCTTGGTGCAGCATTCGTCGCCGGGCGTGCGGCGTTGGGTGTCGATAGGCTATTGGGTGCTCACGGGCGTGGTGTGGTGGCTGGCCATTTGGGCCGGCAGCACGCGCCAAACCGGCAACACCGTCCTCAAAAGCTACCTCATGAGCCTGCCGCTGCTGCTGTTGGCCGCCAAAATGGTCATGCTCATCCCGCTGTTGCTCGAAGACCTGACCCGGTTGGGCCGCTGGGTCCTGAGCTCGGCCACGCGGCCGGCGGGGGGGCGGGCGAGGCCATTCCGCGCAGCGAGTTTCTGGCCAAGCTGGCCCTGGGGCTGGGCGCTATTCCGTTTTTCGGGCTGCTATGGGGCATGGCCAAGGGCGGCACCGACTACACCGTGCGCCGCGTGCAGCTGAGGTTTCCCAACCTGCCCCCGGCCTTCGACGGCTTCAAAGTGCTGCAGATTTCGGACCTGCACACCGGCAGCTTCAACTCCACCGAGCCGCTGGAGCGGGCCGTGGCCATGATAAACCGCCAGGGCGCCGACCTCATCCTGATGACCGGCGACCTGGTGAACAACCGCGCCACCGAGGTTGAGCCGCACATTCCGGCCCTGCAGGGCATCAAGTCCGAGCTGCCCATCTTTTCCAGCCTCGGCAACCACGACTACGGCGACTACGTGCAGTGGGAAAGTCCGGCCGAGAAGCGCGCCAACCTGGAGCGTCTCATGCAGAACCACGCCAAAATCGGCTGGACGCTGCTCAACGACACCAGCCACACCATTGAGCGCGGCGGCGATAAAATCGCCGTGGTGGGCGTGCAGAACTGGAGCAGCCACGCCAACTTCCCCAAGCACGGCAACCTGCCCAAGGCCCACGCCGCCAGCGGCGACGCGCCCTTCAAAATTCTACTCTCGCACGACCCCTCGCACTGGGAGGCGCAGGTGCTGAATTACCCCGACATCGACCTCACCCTGAGCGGCCACACCCACGGCATGCAGTTCGGCGTGAACCTGCCGTTCATGAAATGGAGCCCCGTGCAGTACGTGTACAAGCAGTGGGCCGGCCTCTACGAGCAGGGCCGCCAGAAACTGTACGTGAACGTGGGCCTGGGTTTCCTGGGCTACCCCGGCCGCGTGGGCTTCCTGCCCGAAATCACCGTGTTCGAGCTGCGCCGGGCGTAGGCAGAGACTGAAAAGCGTCAAGGAAGAACGTCATGCAAAGCGCAGCGACGCTGACGTTCCTGCAGTGCCAGCCTGCCGGGAAGGAAACAACAATTGCTAGATTGCCGTAAAGCGCCCCCAAACCAATTACGGTTGTCTTTTTATTCCCTTCTCATCCCTTCTCATGAAAAATTCCCTCTTGATGCTCGCGGGCGCTGCTGCCCTTTCGCTGGCTTCCTGCTCGCAGGAAAAAACCACCGACACCACCGTCGCTGCCGGCGACGGCATGACGACGACCACGACAACCACGACCACAGGCCCGATGACGGAAGCCCAAATTGAGGCCCGCGCCCAGCGCATTGCCGACAAAATGGTGGCCGACATGAAGATTACAGACGAGGCCACCAAGACCAAAATCCGCACCGTGTACGTGAACCGGTACAAGAAAATGAACGACATGCGTAGCCAGTACGCCACCGACACCACCGGCATGGCCGCCGCCATGCGGGCGTCGATGACCGAGACGGACGCGGAATTCAAAAACGTGTTTACCGACCCCACGCAGTATCAGGCTTACGAGTCGAGCCGCACCACCTACTACGGCATGGAAAACGAAGACGACTCGGCCATGTCCAACTCGTCGGACATGAATTCGGGTTCGAATATGAGCTCCGACATGAGCTCGTCGAGCACCACCACCGATGGCAGCAACATGAGCGCCGACGCCGGCACCATGTCGTCGGGCAGCGCCGATGGCGGTAAAATGAAAGTGAAAGCCGACGGCGACATCAAAGTGAAAGATGCCCAGGGCAACAAAATGAAGATGGCCGGCGATGACGGCACCATCAAAATGAAGCCCGAAGACGGCGGCAAAGCCAAAATCAAGTAGCCCGACGGTGCCAACGGCACCAAAATCGGAAAGCACGGGTTTGGTCGATGCAAATGGCCGAACCGTCGCTGAAAAGCCCGCGCCTGCAACGGCGCGGGCTTTTTTTGGCTCATTGGGTTGCTACTTTGTGGTAGCGTTGTGCGTATTCTGTTGATGTGTATTGAAGTAGTGCCTTGTGTGCGTGCCGGTTGGCCGCGGTGGAGCCAGCCGCTGGCCCTGCTGGCGGGGCTGTGGCTGCTGGCGCTGGGCGCCCGCGCGCAGGCCCCCAACACCGTGCGCCTGAGCGGCAGCGTGGCCGAAGCCGGCTCGCGCCTGCCCGTGCCCGGTGCCACCGTGCAGGTGCAGCGCACCCGCCGCGGCGTGGTGACTGACGCCGCCGGCAATTTCGGCCTCGACGTGCTGCCCACCGACACGGTGCTGTTTCGGTCCCTGGGCTTCAAAACCCAGCGCATGGCCATGGGCGGCACCGGGCTGTCGCAGCTGGTGGTGCGCATTCAGTTGCAGCGCGACAGCGTGCAATTGGGGAATGTGCAGGTGGTGAGCGACCGCGCCGACCGCGCCGTCATCAACCGGGCCCTGCGCAACATCAAGCGCCCCAAGCCGCCCGTGACCAGCGCCGTGAAGCGCCCGCCCAAGCCCCAGCCGCTCTTCGCCGTCGACTCTACCGCGCCCAAGGCGCCGGTGCCCACCATCCAGAGCCCGGTGAGCCTGATTTACGACCAGTTTTCGCGCGAGGGCAAGCAGCGGCGCAAGATGGAGGAAATCGAAGCCGAGCTGAAGGCCGAGAAACTCCGCAAAGCCCGCGCCGAGTACAACAAGGCTTTCAAGGACAACCGCGGCTACGAGCCGTAGAACTTATAGCAGACAAGAAGAACGTCATGCAGAGCGCAGCGAAGCATCTTGCCCGCCACCAGTAAATGAATTGGCTGTGCGGTAAAGATGCTTCGCTGCGCTCTGCATGACGTTCTTTTCTGTACTAATAAACTGCTAACTGCTTTTACCCGTAAGCCCAACGTATGAAAATTGGGTATCCCTGCGTGAACGAGGCGATGGACTGCAGCGCCGCCAACACCTTCCGACTGGCCTCCTACAGCGAGGAGCGGCTGGTGGCGGCCGTGACGGCCAACCTGGCCTGCCTGCGCCGCATGCTGGAATGGAACGTGGCCCAGGGCCTGCTTTTCTTTCGGATGGGCTCGGGCATTGTGCCCTTCGGCTCGCACGAAATCAACACCTTTCCCTGGCAGACGCATTTCGCGGCCGACTTCCGGGCCATCGGCGACTACATCAAGGCCAATGACCTGCGGGTGAGCTTTCACCCCGACCAGTTTGTGGTGCTGAACTCGCCCAGCCCCGACATCGTGCAGCGCAGCATTCAGGAGCTGGTGTACCAGGGCTCGATGCTGGACCTGATGGGCCTCGATGGCACGGCCAAGCTGCAGATTCACGTGGGCGGGCTGTACGGCGAGCGGGAAGTGGCCATTGAGCGGTTTGCGCAGGTGCACGCCACGCTGCCCGCCGCCGTGAAGGCGCGCGTGGTGGTCGAAAACGATGACCGGCTGTACTCGTTGCGCGACTGCCTGCACCTGCACGAACTCACCGGCGTGCCCATTCTGTTCGATAATTTTCACCACGAGTGCCTCAACCACGGCGAGCCCATGCACGAGGCCCTGCGCCTGGCCGCTGCCACTTGGCACCCCACCGCCGACGGCGTGCCCATGATGGACTACAGCTCGCAGGCCCTGGGCGAGCGCAAGGGCAAGCACACCGACGACCTGGTAGACGACCTTTTCCGCGGCTTCCTCGCCGACCTCCAAGGCTTGAATTTCGACATGATGCTTGAAATCAAAAACAAGGAAGCCAGCGCCCTGCGCGCCGTGGCCATTCTGCGCGAGCTGGGCCTGAGCGCGCCCGCGCCCAATATCCCGGTGCCTCCCCTGAACCTGCCGCCCGACCCCAACGCGCCCACCAAAGCCAAACGCGCGAAAAAGGACGTAAAGGTTAAAAGCGAAGAGTTATAGCCCGTTGGTCCAACCCTTTTTCAGCACATCAGCACATTCCCCAATCAATTCGTCAATCCAATGCCCTCCGACCAACTTCTTGCCACCGTCAGCGCCCTCAAAAACGGCCTCACCAGCCTGCCCCTGGGCTCGGCCATGGATAACACCGAAACCTGGCAGCAAACCTTCCTGCAAAGCGGCGAGCCCGGCCTGCAGGACATTGCCCGCGAAATCGGCAACCTGCAGTCGCTGCTCACCAGCGGCGCTCTGAGCGCCACGGCCATCGGCAACTCGCTCACCATGCTGGGCAACCAAACCAGCCAGCTTAGCGCCGGCGCCGCGTCCGACGTGAAAAAGCCCCTGCTAGAGCTGGCCGACCTGCTCCGCAAGCATGGCAGCGACCTGCTGGCCCACGCCGAAAAAAGCAAGAAGAAGTAGGCTGCTTAAGGTTAATCAGAAAAGCCCCGCTCATGTTAGTGAGCGGGGCTTTTTCGTGCGGCAAGAAAAGGGTTAACGCGGCACGTTGCTGCTGTTGCTGCGGCGCGAGCGGCTGGGCACCACTTCGTTGGACTGGCGGGGTTTGTTGTCGCGAATGAGGGGCTGCTCGCGCACGTCGGGCACGGCCGTGGGCGAGAGTTCGGGCGTGCCAGCGGGCAGCAGGGCCCCGCCCGTGTTGTCGAGCGGGCGGCTGCGCTGAGCGTCGCGGTTGGTGGGCGTGCGCTGCATTTCGGGCGGGCCCTGAATGGTGCTCTGGTTGAGGGCCGGGTTCACGGGCGGAATGGTGGTTTGGCCCTGGCTGCCGCCGCGCACGGGCGCGGTGGGGTCGAAGGGCACGGTTTGGGCCTGCGCCGAGGCGGCCAGCAGCAGGCCGGCCAGTAGGAGGAAGGGTTTCATGGGGAGCTGGGGAAAGGGTGGACACTAAAAAACCGGCTGCTTCTGGTGAAACAGCCGGTTTGCTTAAGTGCCTTACGGCCCTGAGCCGCAAAAAGTTGCTAGCGAGGCGTCGAGGTTTTCATCTTGCCTTTCGAGGCTTTGTCTTTCGACTTCATGCGGCCCGACGTGCTGGCGCCCGAGGTGGTGCCGCTGGTGGTGCCCATGGTGCTGCCGGAAGTGGTGCCCATGTTGCCGGTGGTGCTGCCCGTGCTGCCCGTGGTACTGCCCGAAGTGGTGTTCATGGTGCCCGACGTGGTACCGTAAGTACCCGAGGTAGTGCCCATGGTGCCCGAAGTGCTGCCCGACATCGACCCGCTGGTGCTGGAGCCGCTGGTGCTGGTGTTCATGGTGCCGGTGGTGGAGCCGGTAGCCGGCCGGCCGCTCATCGAGCCGGCGCTGGTGGTGCTGCCCGAGGTGGTGCCCATGGTGCCCGAAGTGGTTTGGGCAAAGGCCGCGCTACTTAGGCCGGTAGTCAGGAGAAGGGCGAGGAGGATTTTGGTGGTTTTCATGACGAAACGAATTGGAAATGTGGAAAGGAAGGAAGCGTTGTGGACGGGGCTTTACGGACCGGTGCGGGGGCAAGGTTGCGAAGGAATTACCCCAGTATTCAGTAAATCAGCTATTTATTTGTGGTTTTCTATTTGATTTTCAGGGCTCCGGTGCGCGAATGCCCGAGATGGCCGCCACCGGAATAAAAAATCTTGTCACCTTCCGGTAACCTTCGCCGGGCACGGCGGTGTCCACAGGCAAATACCCCAATAATCCCCTCCTTACTGCGTGGACTCGCTATCGGACAATGCCTTAATGCTACGGGTGAAAGCCGGCGACGTGGACCGCATGGGCCTGCTTTTTGAGCGCTACCACCGGCCGCTGTTTGGCTTTCTCTACCACATGCTGGGCAGCTCGACCGCCAGCGAGGACTTGGTGCAGAACGTGTTCTACCGCATGTTGAAGTATCGCCACACCTTCACCGGCGAGGGCGAGTTCCGCACCTGGATGTACCATTTGGCCCGCAACGTGCTGGCCGACCACGTGAAGAAAAACCGTCACGCCCGGCACCACGCCGATGTGGACGACGTGGCCGAGCACCTGGGTGGCGGCAGCCCCGCCGACGCCGGCCTGGAGCGGGCCCAGGAAGTGGCCGTGCTGCACCAGGCCCTGGCCCAGCTCAGCCCTGACCACCGCGAGGTGCTGGTGCTGAGCCGCTTTCAGGAAATGAAATACGGGGAAATTGCCCAGGTGCTGGGCACCACCGAAGGCGCCGTGAAGGTGCGCGTACACCGCGCCATGAACGAGCTGAAAACGACTTATCTCCGCATCGAAAATTAAGCTACGCTATGAACTGTGACCACGTAAAAGACCAGCTGGTTGACTATCTCAGCAGCCAGCTTTCCGACGCCGAGCAGACTCAGCTCCGGGCCCATCTGGCCGAGTGTGCCGAGTGCCGCGAGGAGCTGCAAACAACCCAGCGCCTGTGGCAAACCCTGGGGCAGGTGCCCGTGCCGGAGCCCGGCCCGAGCCTGCGCCCCGAGTTCTACGCCATGCTGGCTTCCTTCAAGGAAGAAGTGAAAGCCACGCCGGACTACTCGCTGAAAGGCTTGTGGCAGTGGTGGCTGCACCTGGACGTGCCCCGGCCCATTCTGCGGGCCGTGTACAGCCTGTGCCTGATAGGAGTGGGGCTCATTGGCGGGTATTGGCTGAACCGCCAGCCGCCAGCCGCCGGCAACCAACAGCAGCAGATTGCCGACCTCGCCAGCGAGGTGACGCACATGAAGCAGGTGATGCTGCTTTCGCTCATCAAAAACCCTTCGGCCACCGAGCGGCTGCGGGCCGTGAGCTACACCAAGCAGCTCGACGAGCCCACCGGCAAAGTGGTGAATGCCCTGCTCAGCACGCTCAACAACGACCCCAACGTGAACGTGCGCCTGGCCACCCTGGAAGCCCTGGCGCCCCTGGCCGAAGACCCGCAGGTGCGCGAAGGCCTTGTGCATTCGCTGGCCCAGCAGGACTCGCCGCTGGTGCAAACCGCCCTGGCCGACGTGATGGTGCAGTTGCAGGAGCGCCGCTCGGTGCAGCAGATGCGCGAGCTGCTGAAGCAGCCCAACCTCGACGAATCGGTGAAAAGCAAAATTCAGGAAAGCATTCAAACCCTCTCAACCGGCCGGCCCGCCGCGCCCCAATCCTCCCCCCGCCATGACCAGACTCTCGTTTCGCCGCAGCTCCAACCGGCCACTGCTCGCCCTGCTATTCTTGCTGTGTAGCGCCGCCGCCGGCCGGGCCCAAAGCAAGGAAGCCACCTCAACAATCAACAAAGAATTTACCCTCACGGCCGATGCCGGCAAGAGTACGCTGGCCCTCTACAACATCTTCGGCTCGGTGCGAGTGGAAGGCTACGCCGGCAGCAAAGTGGTGGTAGAAGCCACTAAAACCGTCCGGGCCGACGACGCGGCTACTTTGGAACAGGGCAAGAAGGAAGCTCAACTGGGCTTCACCCAGCACGGCGACAGCGTGGTGGTGTACATCGCCGGGCCCTACGACTCGCGCCCCCACGAAAACCACAACCGCTGGAACAGCCGCGACCGCGACATTGACTACCGCTACGAGTTCGACTTTGTGGTGAAGGTGCCCTACGCCATGAACCTGCACGTGGGCACCGTCAACAACGGCTCGATGGAAGTGAAGGACGTGACCGGCCCCTTGCACGTGAACAACGTGAACGGCCCCATCACCCTCACCAACGTGCGGGGCACCACCCGGGCCCACACCGTGAACGGCAACGTGGACGCCACCTACGCCGCCAACCCGGCCGGCGCCTCGTCTTACCACACCATCAACGGCAAAATCCGGGTGAAATACCCTGCCAGCCTGGGCGCCAACCTGCACTTCAAGAGCATGCACGGCGAGTTTTATACCGACTTTCCCGACGCCGAAATCCTGCCGGTGCAAGTCACCAAAAACAAGGAAGGCAAGGGCGGCGGCACCGTGTACCAGCTCACCAAAGACACCGCCGTGCGCATCGGCAAGGGCGGGCCCGACTTCCGCTTCGAAACCCTCAACGGCGACGTGACCGTCTCCAAAATGTAGTTAAACCACCCCTCGCAATGACTATTTCCCTCCAATTATCCCCCGTGCAACTGGCGCGCCGGCTGACGCTGGCCCTCCTATTGGTCGGCAGTGCCCTGGCCAGCCAGGCGCAAGACGACACCAAAGAATCTCTGACCGTGGCCCTCACCTCGCCCGGCAAGCCCGGCTCGCTGGAAGTGGGCCTCGTGAACGGTTTCATCCACGTGACTGGCTACAGCGGCAAAGACGTGGTGATTGACGCCGCCGCCCGCGCCGCCAAGGCCAGCCGCCGCACGCCCGAACCCCCTACGCCGCCCGGCGGCATGAAGCGCCTCTCGTCGGTGAGCGGGCTGAACCTGACCGCCGAGGAGAAGAACAACCACGTGGAAATCTCCACGCAGTCGCACGCCCACCCGGTCGACCTCACCATTAAAGTGCCGCAGAACTTCTCGTTGCAGCTCAGCACGGTGAACAACGGCGACATCCTCATCGAAAACGTGAATGGCCAGCTGGAGGTCTCCAACGTCAACGGTGCCATTCAACTCACCAACGTGTCGGGCTCGGCCGTGGCCAATACCGTGAACGGCAACCTCGTAGCCACCTTCAAAAGCGTGAACAACGGCGCGCCCATGGCCTTCTCCACCCTCAACGGCAAAGTCGACGTGACCTTCCCCGGCAATGCCAAGGCCTCGCTCAAAATGAAATCGGAGCGCGGCGAAGTGTACAGCGACTTCGATGTGGCCGTAGATAAGTCAGCCCCCAAAGTGACGCGCACCTCCCAAAATGGCCTCACCCGCCTCAGCACCGACGATTGGACCTATGGCCAAATCAACGGCGGCGGCGCCGAAGTGATGATGAAAACCTTTAACGGCAACATTTACCTACGGAAGGTTAAGTAGCCCAACCCGAATTGCCGTGCCCTCACGTCGGTACCAGCATGACCATCCCTTCTTTCTCGGCAATTACCTGCCTCTTCGCTTTCCTAATGCAGTTGCCAGCTGTTGGGCAGTTGCGTTCGAGCACCGCCGCTGCTACCACTCCAGCGCAGCTAGCGGCGGCGGTGCAGCGCATTGGCAACGCCTTCATCCAGCAGCCCTCGCGGGTGGGGCTGTCGGTGGGAATCATCAAAGACGGCCGGACTCAGTTTTACAACTTCGGCACCACGGAGAAAGGCAAGAGCCTGACACCAACCAAAAACACGGTGTATGAAATCGGCTCAATCAGCAAAACCTTTGGGAGCTTGCTGCTGGCCAAGGCTGTGATGGAAAAACGAGCGAAGCTGACCGATGACGTGCGAAAATACTTGCCTGGTACCTACGCCAACTTGGAGTTTGCAGGCCAGCCCATTCAACTGCTGCACTTAGCCAATACTACGTCGGGCCTGCCCGACAATTTGCCCGACCACCCGGCGTCCTACCAGCGGGCCAGGCCCGATTCCATTCCTTTTCTGATGGTGGAATCGCTCAAGGGCTACACCAAGGAGAACTTCTTGGCGGACTTGCGCCAAGTGAAGCTGGAAGCTGCTCCGGGCCTCACATCCCGCCATTCCAACACCGCAGCTCAGCTGCTGGGTTACGTGCTCGAAAACGTGTACAAGCGGCCTTTCCCAAAGCTGGTAGCCGAATATATTAACAAGCCACTGCAGCTCAACGCCGCCACCGAAGCGCCGCTGCCTGTGGGTTACAATGAGCACGGCACGCCCATGCCGCGCACCAGCGCAGCTACTATGTATGCCTCGGGCGGCTTGCAGTACAGCGCCGCCGACATGACCAAGTACCTGCAGTACCAGCTCAACGAAAACGATGCCGCCGTAGCCCTGACCCACCGCCCTACGTGGGGCCGACTCGACGAAGAAGCCGTGGGCTTGAGTTGGGTGATGTCGAAAACAGTGGACAGCAAGCGCCAGCTAGAACATACTGGTGGCACCTTCGGCTTCGCCAGCTACTGCGCGGTGTACCCGGAGCTAAAATTCGGCATCGTGCTGCTTTCCAACGAGTCGGACCCCGGCACACAAAGTAGCCTGCGGGCAGTAGCCGAGGAAGTATTGGCGGCTGCTTACGGCACACCGCCAGCCCTGGCCGCCCTGCAAGCCAAACTGCTGCGCCGCAACTTTGCCCAAGCTCCAGAGGCGGTAGCCGCAGTCAAAAAGCAGCACCCCGAACTGCACCTCACCGAAGATTACCTGAACACCTGGGGCTACGCGCTAGTCCAGCAGGGCCAGCCTAAGCAGGCGCTCGAAATATTCAAGTTGAACGTGAGTATGTACCCCAAGTCCTGGAACGTCTACGACAGCCTGGGCGAAACCTACGAGCTGCTGGGCGACCGTACGCTGGCCATCAAAAACTACAAACAATCCTTGGCCCTCAATCCGAACAACAACGGCGCGGCAGAGTACTTGAAAAAAACGGGTTCGGCAGCCAAATAGAGAAACCTGGTGCTGATGCTACTAGCTAGCAAAAGGCCCGCTGTGCTTAGCACAGCGGGCCTTTTTACTTCCAGAGTTTTAGGTCAAGCTAAGCACACCTTACCGCACCACCAGGCGGCTGGTGGCGCCGTCGGTGGCGCGCAACAGGTACAGGCCGGCCGGTAGGCCGCGCACGTCCAGGTGGTCGGTGGCGGTGGGCAGCTGGCGCACTGCGCGGCCCAGTCCGTCGAGCAGGGCGCCGGCCACGGGGCGGCTCAGGCGCACGGCAGCGCCGGGCGCGGCGGGGTTGGGGTAGCAGTGCAGCGCTTCGGGGGCCGGGGCGCCGTTTTTGGCGCTCGTCACCACGCCGCGCAGGCCGATTTGGTACACGGCCACGGTGCTGCTCACCTCGTTGGCCAGCAGCAGGAGCGGGGCGCCGGTGGGGCTGTTGGCAGCCGATACGAAGACGATGCCCTCGGGGCCCTGGTCGCCGGTGCCGGTGGTCAGGCTGCGGTTGTTGATGTACTGCACCAGGCGCGGGTTGGCGGGGTCGTTCACGTTCAGCACCACCACGCCGCCCACGCGCTCCATGCTCACAAAGGCATACACCGTGTCGCGAATCATGCCAATGGTGACGCCTTCCGGCTCGGGGCCTTTGTCGTCGGAGCGGTTTTTCCGGACGGGGTTGCCGGTGGTGTTGCTGGCGTTGAAGATGGCGCCGAAGGCCGCGTCGGTGCTCGTCACGCGCTCCAGCAGGTCGCCGCTGTCGTGCACCAGCACGCCGGTGCCGGCGTTGAGGATGCTGAACGAGCGGCCGCCAAAGGCATAAATCTGGTCGAAGTCGCCGTCGCCGTCGGTGTCGCCCAGCTTGTTGGTCACGTTGAGGCGGCCCAGGGCGCTGGCGTTTTTCAGCAGGGCGGCCTGCGGAAAAGCCGTGGGGTCGAGCACATAGCCGGCATCGCCGAGGCGCACGGCTTCGACGAGGCCGCCGGTGCCTGTATACTCACGGGCGTCGCCTTCGTTGGCCGTGAGCAGGTAGCGGCCCCCGCCCAGGCTGGCGGGCAGGTCGAAGGCGGCAATGGCGTCGGGCTGGCGCATGCCGCGCACCGGCCAGTTAGCCATCAGCACCTCGGCGGCCTGGTCCGAAGCATCGAAGCTGAAGCCGGGCTGGCTGTGGTCTTGGAAGCCCACGGCGCGCAGGCTGGTAAACTGCAGCGTGGTGAGGTCGAGCGTGGCCATGGCGTTATTTTCCTGCAAGCCGATGTAGGCCGTGCGCGAATCGGCCGAAATGGCCACGTACTCCGGCTCCAAATCCTGGGCCACCGAACTGGCCGGTCCGGCCGCCGGCCCGCCATAGATGCGAATGCCCGCCGTGCGCAGGGCCGCGGCCTGGGCGTTGTAGGCGCTGAAATCCAGCGTGCTCACGCGGGCCTGGGTCACGGCCGCGATGCCGCCCGTCATGTCCACTACCGATACCGACCCGATGGGGTCGTCGGAGTACGTGGCGTTGGGCTCGCCCTCGTTGGCCGTGAGCAGGTAGTGGCCGTCGGGCGAGAAGGTTATCATGTCGGGCATGGCGCCCACGGTCACTTGCTTGATGAACGTGCCGTTTTGGTCAAAAAACACGATGCTGCCGTTTTGCTGCGGTGCCGAGTTCTCGATGGCGCAGGCCACCAGCCCGTTGCGCACGGCCACCGAGTTGATGCCGCCGTAGGGCAGGATGTTGATGGAGGCCACCGAGGTAAGCATGCCCGGCGTGGCGAAATTCAGGATGTCGAGCTTGCCGCCCACCGAATTGGCCACGTACAGGCGCTGCGTGCTGGGGTCGTGGGCAATGATTTCGGCCGAGTTGGTGCCGCTGGCGCCGTTTTGGTAGCTGCCCAGTAGGTTCAGCCTGAGGTTGTTGGTGCGGGTGGGCGCCTGCGTATCGTTGTCCTTGATGAACACCATCAACTCCGTAGCGCCGGCCGTCAGGGTGGCATTGGTGGGATTTTGCAGGCGCACCGTGAAGTATTCGGCGGCTTCCGCCGTGGCGTCATCGATGATGGGCAGCGTGAGCGTGGCCGTGGTGCTGCCCGGCGCGAAGGTGATGGTTTGGGTGGTGGCGAAGGTGAAATCGGCGCTGGCCGTGGCCGTGCCCAGCGGCGCCACCACGGCCTGCACCGTGCTGGCCGTGGCGTTGGCATTCCGCAGGCTGAGCGGCAGCGTCACGGTGCCGGCGTTTTCGGTCACAATCAGCGGCGTGGTGGCACCGGTGAAACCCAGGTCGGGCAACACCACGGCGGCGCTGCGGCCCAGGCTGATTTCGTCGAAGGCCACCCAGTCGTCGTTGCCGTTCTGGCGCACGGCCAGGCGCAGGCGGGCGTGGGTGCTGCCGGCCGGCACGGGCACCGCCACGGTGGTCCAGGCAGCCGTGTTTTTGTTGAGCTGCGTGTAGGTGCGCGGCACGGGCCAGGTCGTGCCGTTGTCGAACTGCACCACGTAGGCCAGCGAGTCGGGCGTGTCGAACCCCGTGCTGTTGTACTTGAAGGTAATCGTGTTGGCCGCTGTAGCGCCCGTGGCAATGGCTACCGGCGCAAAATCGAGGTAATGCCAAATGCTCAGGTTATTGGTCAGCGGGCCTTCCAAATCGCGCCCGCCCCACAGGTTGGTGCCAGCCGATGGCGTAGTGACCGTGACGCCGGTGCCGGCCGTGCCGATGGTGGTGAGCACCGACCATTGGTCGGTAGCGGCGAGGTCGTTGTAAGTAGCCGGGGTGGGGGTGAAGGCCCACGTATCGGCGGTGCTGCTTTCGAAACTCTGGGCCACGGACTGGGCTTGGGCGGCGGTGCCGGCAGCGCTCATAGCCAGCGCGAAGGCAATGGAAAGGCGAGAAGAGTAAGGGTGTGAGGGCATGGAAGAGGGCTGGGTGAATAATCAGCCAAAACTATTGCCGCCTCATTACCTCAACATTACAAGCGAGTTACCGAATTGCGGGGGCCTGTTTCACCCGTCGTGCCCAAATTTTTTTCAGCACCTTGTAACGCCTGTGCCAAACTCCGGTACTCCTTTCAACTCACCCCCAACATCCCACCCGTGACTGCCACGAGTACGAGCGACGAAGAACTGATGGCCGCCGTGCGCGCCGATGACCTGGACCAACTCGTGCCCTTGTTCGAGCGCTACCACGGGCCCTTGTTCAACTACCTCACCCGCCTCACCAACGACCGCGAAACCAGCGAAGACCTCACCCAAACCGTGTTCGAGCGCATCCTCAAATACCGCAGCAGCTACCAGCCCACCCAGCCCTTCAAGGCCTGGGTGTACCAGATGGCCCGCAACGTGCACGCCGACAACTGGCAGCGCCAGCAAAAGCTGCGCGCCGCCGATGCCGACGTGGAGGACGTGGAGCGCACCGGGGCCCTGCGCGGCGCGGCCTTCTCCCAAATGCGCGTGAACACCCATCACGACGACCTGCACGAGGCCCTGAGCCTGCTGCCCACTCCGCAGCGCGAAATCCTGGTGCTGAACCGCTTTCAGGGGTTCGGCTACGAGGAAATCGGGAAGCTGCTGGGCTGCACCGCCGAAGCCGCCCGGGTGAAAGCCCACCGTGCCCTGCAGGCGCTGCGCAAAATCTATTTCGCCAATTAAGACCATGAAAACGCCCGAACTATCTGCCTGCCACGAGCTCGAAGCGCTGCTGCCGGCCTACGTCGAGCGCAGCCTGTCGGCCGCCGAGGCCGAGCGCGTGGCCGCCCATTTGCCCGCTTGCCCCACCTGCCAGCTGCAGGTAACCCAGCTCCGCGCTCTTTCCGACGACTTGGACGCAGCCCTGCCCGAAGTGCCCCGTACGGCATTGCGCGCCAATTTCATGGCCATGCTGGAGCAGCAAAAGCAGCTGCTGAAACCCGAAGCGCCGGTGGCGACGGCCCCGGTGCAGCCCGAGGCCAAGGTGGTATCGATGTGGCCCACCGCCCTGGCCAATACCTGGATGCGCGTGGCGGCCAGCATCGTGCTCATTGCCGCCGGTGTGCTGCTGGGCCGCAACCTGAGCTGGAACAGTGGCAGTGCTAATAGCGTGGCCACGAATAGCAAGCCGGCCCCCGTAGAGTTAGCCCAGTCCATGCGCCAAGCCTCGGCCAGCGACCGGATTCAGCTGGTGACCAACACCAGCAAGCAAACCGAGCCCGGCGACCCCACCGTGCAGGTGCTGCTCAACACGCTCAACTTCGACGCCAACCCCAACGTGCGGCTGGCCGCCTGCGAGGCCCTCTACCGCCTGCGCCAGGACCCGCAAGTGCGCGAAGGCCTGGTACACTCGCTCGCCATCCAAACCGACCCCAACGTGCAGATTACGCTGATTGATATGGTGGTGGCCATGCGCGTGCGCCGCGCCGTGCCCCAGCTCGAAAAGCTTTCCAAGCGTCCTGATGCCTTGCCGGTAGTGCGCGCCCAAGCCGAGGCCGGCATTGGCAAACTGATATAGTCACCCTCGTTTCTCCACCCTTTTTCTCCCTTTTTTCTGCACGCGGCGCCGCAGCCCGGCGCCGTGCCAGGACATCACTTGCTTAATTTTTTTACTCTATATGAACAAGTTCTTACTGCTCGCATTGGCGGGCGCACTGGCGGCCCACACGGCCCAGGCTCAAGAATACCGGACCAAACTCGGCGGCAAAGACCGCAAAATCGTGCTCGAAATGTCGGGCAGCGACGTGACCGTGGAAGGCATCGACGGCAACGACCTGGTGATAAAGGGCAACGGATTTGAGGAGGCGCCCAAGCGCGCCGAAGGCCTGCGGCCCATCTACAACTCGGCCGTCGACAATACCAAAATCGGCCTTTCGGTGACGCAGACCGACAACACGGTACGCATTGTGCGCGCTTCGCGCAAAGAGGCCGACTACGTGATTCAGGTGCCGCGTAACGCGTCGGTGCAGTTCATGCAAACCAACTGGAACGGTGGCGACGTGACCGTGCGCGATGTGGCCGGCGACCTGGAGCTGAGCGTGAAAAACGGCGACATCAAGCTCACCAACGTGACCGGGCCCGTGGTGGCCAACACCGTGAGCGGTGACATCCAGGTGCGGTTTGCGCCCATGCGTCAGGGCCCCAGTTCCATCTCGACGGTGAGCGGCGACGTGGACGTGAGCATGCCCTCGAACACCAAGTCCACGCTGCACCTGCGTTCGGTATCGGGCGAGGTGTATACCGACTTCGACCTGAGCCTCGGCAGCAAGGGCGACAACATGCAGCACATTGGCGGCCAGGTGGTGGACGGCACCATCAATGGCGGCGGTAATTCGGTGTCGCTCAAGACGGTGAGCGGCGACATTTTCGTCCGCAAAGCCAAGTAGGGCACGGCTTCAGCCGAACCCTGAAAACCGGTCATGCCGCGCCGCGCGCTGCATGACATATACACGGCGACAGCTGTGTCCTACTCTCCACCTTCCACTTCTGCAAAAACCATCCCCATGCGCCGCTTTCTTCTCTTCTTCCTCACGCTGCTGGCTATGGCCGGCACGCCTTCGGCCTTCGCCCAAAAAATCATCGAAAAAAGCGTGGACCTGGCCAAAGGCCAGCGCCTCTTCCTCAACCTGAAGCAGGCCAGTAGCATCCGCATTCGGGCGGGCGCCAGCGGCAAAATGACGCTGAAAGCTTCGGTGAGCATCAACCAGAACCGCCTCAACGACGCCCTGCTGCTCGGCACCGAGCAGAGCGGCGACGAAGTGAAAGTGACGTCGGAGTTTGATAAGGAGATGCTGCGCAAGGCCGAGCCCGGCGACTGCCCCGCCGGCGGCTCGTACTACGGCGATACCTACACCTACCGCAGCGATGGCAAAACCCGCGACGGCGAAACCTACCGCCAGGTGTGCGCCGTGATTGAATACGACATCACGGTGCCGGCCGATGTGAGCCTGCGCGTGAGCACCCTCAGCGGCAACATCGACATC
The DNA here is from genome assembly GCF_022921075.1 of Hymenobacter sp. 5317J-9. Lineage (NCBI taxonomy): Bacteria > Pseudomonadati > Bacteroidota > Cytophagia > Cytophagales > Hymenobacteraceae > Hymenobacter > Hymenobacter sp. 5317J-9. The sequence continues at coordinate 4,546,983 of NZ_CP095050.1, read as the reverse complement.
GCGGGCCTCACCGGGCCCATCGAGGCCAAGTCGCTGAGCGGCTTCGTGGACGTGGCCTGGCCTGCCACCCTGGGCGCCGAGCTGGCCCTGAAAACCATCACCGGCGAGGTATACACCGACCAGGACATCGCCTTTTCCTCGGAGCCCCGCAAAAACCCCATCGTGGGCTACCAGGTGCGCGGCACGCTGAAGGGCAGCGGCCCGCTCGTCAAGCTCGAATCCATCAGCAACGACGTGTATTTCCGCAAGCGGAAGTAACCATTCCACACAACGGGAGTTTCCGCGCAAAAGGAGGCCTGTCTGGCTTTCTGCCGTGGAAAAATATGCCTGCAAACAAGCCCTTCGGGCGAAAGAACTAAGCAACGGGAGTGGGGCAACACGGGGGCGCTGGTCTGCAAGCTGGCGCTCCGGTGCCAGCGGCTACGGACTGGTTTTGGTGAGTGAAACCAGCCTGCAAAGTCCGCCCTGCTCCCGTGCTTTTTTCTGCTGCGCAAGCAACTCCACGGGCGCTGAATGCTCCTTGTTGTCCTTTTCTCTGCTGTCCTATGTGCCCCACCTTTTCTCTGCGTTCCTTCATTCTGCTGGCTCTGCTGGCCATATCCTGGCCGGCGGCCCGGGCCCAGGCCCCCGCGGCCGCGCCTGCTTCTGCCGCCGCGGCTGCGCCCAGGCGCCAGTTGCAGGCCGTGCGCATCACGGAGGCGCCCAAGCTCGACGGCCTGCTCGACGAGGCCGTGTGGCAGACCGCGCCCATTGCCACCCAATTCTACGAATACGAGCCCAAGCCGGGCGGGCGGGAAAAATACCCCACCGAGGTGCGCGTGCTCTACGACGACGCGGCCATTTACGTGGGCGCCGTGATGCACGACATCTCGCCCGATTCGGTGCTGCGTGAGCTCAGCGCCCGCGACAACCTCGGCAATTCGGACTGGTTCGGGGTGTTTTTCGACACGTATAACGACCACCTCAACGGCTACGAGTTCATTGTCTCCTCTGGTGGCGTGCAGCTCGACGCCCGCATGTCGCCCACCAACGGCGAAGACGGCAACTGGAACGCCGTGTGGGACTCGCGTACCGCCCTGCGCGGCACCGACTGGGTGGCCGAACTGCGCATTCCCTATTCGGCCATTCGCTTCAGCAGTGCCGCGGAGCAGGTGTGGGGCCTGAATTTCGGGCGGCAGCGGCGCGTGACCCGGCAAAAGTTTTTCTGGACGGAGGTGAAGCCGCAGGTGAGCGGCTTCGTGAACCAGTGGGGCCTGCTCACCGGCCTGAAGGACCTGAAGCCGCCGTTGCGCCTCTCGCTCACGCCCTACGTGAGCACCTACGTCAACCACAATCCGCTGAATGCCGAAGGCACCAAGCGCACCACCACCAGCTTCAACGGCGGGGCTGACCTCAAGTGGGGCATCAACGAGAGCTTCACGCTGGATGCCACGCTGGTGCCCGACTTCGGGCAGGTGCAGAGCGACAACCAGGTACTCAACCTCTCGCCCTTCGAAGTGCAGTTCAACGAGAACCGGCCGTTTTTTACGGAGGGCACCGAGCTGTTCAATAAGGGCAACCTGTTTTATTCCAGAAGGGTGGGGGCCACGCCCGTCGGTTTCTACGACGTGAAAACCGGCACCAATGAGCGCATCGTGCGCAACCCCTCCGAAACGCCGCTGCTCAACGCCACCAAGGTGTCGGGCCGCACCGGCAAGGGGCTGGGCATCGGCGTGTTCAACGCCCTGAGCAACGATGTGTACGCCACCATCCGCAACCGGGAAACGGGGGAGGAGCGCAGCGTGCTCACGCAGCCCTTCGCCAACTACAACATCGTGGTGCTGGACCAGAGCCTGAAAAACAACTCCTACGTCTCGCTCATCAACACCAACGTGACCCGCGCCGGCGCCACCTACGACGCCAACGTGACCGGCGGCCTCTTCCGCTTCGCCAACAAGGCCAATTCCTACGCCGTCGACGGCCGCGTGGTGTACTCCAGCCGCCGCGGCCAGGTGTTTGGCAAAGACGAGGCAGTGTCCGACCGCGAGGGCTTTAAATACCAGGTTGGCGTAAGCAAAATCTCGGGCAACTTCACCTGGTACGCCAACCACGGCATCGAGTCGAATACCTACAACCCCAACGACCTGGGCATTCTGTTCGGCAACAACAACATCTCGCAGGGCCTGGGCGCGGCCTACCGCATCTACAAGCCGTTTTGGAAGGTGAACAACTTCTCCGTCTTCAGCGAAATCAACCATTCGCTGCTCTACAAGCCCACCTTGTACCAGTCGTTCGGCTACTACCTCGGCGCCAACACCACCTTCACCAAAAGCTTCAACCAGTTTGGGTTCGATTTCAACCTCGACCCCGTGACGCACGACTTCTACGAGCCGCGCGTGAGCCCGCTGGGCTCCAAATATGTGCGCGTGCCCGGCAACGCCCGCATCGTGCTGTTTGAGAACTCCGACACGCGGAAGAAATTTGCCTACGGGTGGAACTTCGGGGTGCAGCACTACAATTTGGACGAGCGCCTGCCCCGGGCCCGGCGCACGGGCTACAGCTTCGGCCTCTACCCGCGCTACCGCGTGAATGACCACCTCACCTTCCGCTACAGCATCGACTGGAGCCTGTACCGCAACCAAATCGGCTACGTGAACGGCGGTATGGACGGCGCCGAACCGCTTGACCAACCCTTCCTGGGCCAGGTCATTCTGGGCCGGCGCGACGTGGCCACCGTCTCCAACGTGGTGTCGACGGCCTACACCTTCACCAACCGCATGTCGTTCACGTTGCGCCTGCGCCACTACACCAGCAACGTGCACTACCGTGACTTCTCGGCCCTGGGCAACGACGGCGACGAAAAGCTGGTGGACTACCGCCGCAACCGCGACAACACCTACAACGCCTTCAACGTCGACGCCGTGTACTCGTGGTGGTTTGCGCCCGGCTCGCAGGTCAGCATCGTCTGGAAAAACGCCGGCTCCACCTTCCTGCAGGCCGAAGAAGCCACGCCGCTGTATTTCGACAATTTCAACAACACCATCAACACGCCGCACAACAACTCGGTGTCCGTCAAGGTGCTCTACTACCTCGACTACCTCACCCTGCGCCGCACCCTGAGCGCCCGGTAGCCCATTTTGCGTCACGTAAAAAAAGGCCCCCTGAAGTGCTTCAGGGGGCCTTTTGCTTGCGGGTGAAGGACGGCTATTTGTTCACCATCAGGCGCTGGGTGCTGGTTTGGCCGCCGCCCACGTACTGGCAGAGGTAGAGGCCGGCGGGCCAGCGGCTGGCGTCTACTTCCAGCTGGTACTCGCGGCCGCCCACGGCCGGGCCCTCAAACAGAGTAGCCACCTGCACGCCCATCTGGTTGAAGACGCGCACCGAGGCCACGCCCGACACCGGCGCTTGGAAGTTCACCGTGGTGGTGCTGGCCACCGGGTTGGGGAAGGCCGTGAGCACCACATCGGGCAGCACGGGCGCCGGGATGGAGCCGCCAGCGTTGGTGTTGCAGCTGCCCAGCAGGTCATTGTGCGTCGAGCCGGGGCCGATGTGCGCCGGCACGGCGTTGGGCGAGATGCAGATTTCGTGGCCGTTGTGGCACACCAGCACCTTGGGGTTGTTGTCGTTGTTGCCGCAGCGGGCCTCCACCACGTTCAGCGTCACCGAGGCCGAGGCCGTGCAGCCGCTGGCGTTGGTGGCCGTCACGGTGTACACGTACTGGCCCGCGCTTCTGGGCGCAAACACGGGGCTGGCGCTGGTGGGGTTGCTCAGGCCGGCGGCCGGGCTCCAGCGGTAGCTGGTGCCGCCCGTGGCGGTGAGGGTGGCCGTTTGGGGGCCGTAGCCCAGGAAAATGGTGTTTGGCAGGCTTCTCACCGGTACGGCCCCCACAATGCTCACCGTGATGGCGGGCGCGGCGGCGGGCGCGGGCTGCGCGAGGGTGGCCTGGGCCGTGGCGGTGCAGCCGTTGGCGCCGGTCACGGTCACGGCGTAGGTGCCGGCGGCCAGGCCGCTCAGGTTCTGCGTCGCGGCCCGGAAGCCGTTGGGGCCCGTCCAGGCGTAGGTGGCGGGGGCCGTGGCCCCGGTCACGGCCAGCGCGATGCTGCCGTTGGCCGCGCCCGCGCAGGTGGGGTTGGTGGCCGTGGCGGTGGCGGCCACCGAGCAGCCCGCCACGTTGATGGTGAAGGCCTGCATCACGCGGCCGTAGCTGTTGCCGTGGTGGTAAATATCTTCGGCGTCCAGCGTCACGGGGTAGGCGCCGGCGCGCGTGGCCGTGCCGCTAAGGGTGGCCGTGCCGTTGCCGTTGTTCACGAAGCGCAGCCAGGAGGGCAGGGTAGTGGCCAGCACGTCGAGGCGGTCGCCGTAGGGCAGGTCGGGGTCGGTGGTCGTGATGGTGTACACAAACGACTGGCCCACCGTCAGCGCCAGGTTGGCGGGCTGCGAAGTGAAGGAAGGCGCTGAGTTAATCAGGAGGTTGAGCGTGTGCGTGGCCTGCTGGTTGCTGGCGCTGCGGGCCGTAAACGTTACGGCGTGCGGGCCCCAGTCGGCGGCGGCTGGCGTCCAGGTTAGTTGGGTGCGCGTGGGGTTGCCCTGCGCCGTGGGCCACCCTGAGGAGAATGCCATGGCCGGCACAGTGCCCGTTGCGCCTACAATGCTCACCAGGTCGGCGGCATTGGGCGCCGAAGCTTGCACCGCCATGCTGAGGTTCGTGCCGGGCGTCACTTGCATCAGGCTTTGGTTGGCCGGCGTAGGCGGAACGTCAAATTGCGGCCGGGTGCTCACTTCTATCGTCACCGAAGTAGAAGTTTGGACGCCGGTCAGGTCGCGGGCTACGAAATAGACAACCGAAGTACCAAGGTTGGCCGCAGTAGGCGTCCACGAAAAGCGACTCTGCACGGGGTTGCCGCTCACCGGAAAAGCCGGCGCCGTAGTAGCAGTGAGCGGCAGGCCAAAAGCTTGCAGGCGCACGGTGTCACCGGCATCGGCATCGGTGGCCCGCACCCCAAAGCTCAGCGTCTGCCCGGGCGCCAGCCGGTACACAAAGCCATTAGGCGGCGTCACGCTGTAGTCGAAGACGGGCGGCGTAGACGACGCCGTGATGCTGATAATGAAATCGACCAGAATGCTCGTGCGGCCGTCACTCACCTTCACAATGGCATTGTAGAGTCCGCCCACGGCCAGCCCCGTCGTGCTGAGGCTTACCCGTCCCGTGTTGGCGTCCACGGCCAGGCCCGGCGCGTTCACAAACGCATTGCCGTTGAGGTCGGCCGCCGTGGCCAGCGAAAACGTAAGCGGGTCCCCGTCGGGGTCGCTGGCCGGCAGCAGAAAAGACGCATTGGCCTGCCCGGTGGCCAGGTTAACCACCGGCGAGAGCGTCGACACGGGCGAGTTGTTGCCGGTGCCGACGTTGATGGCGCTGCTCACGTACCACGCCCCGTTGGCGTTGTTGACCAGCGTGCTCAGGCGGCAGCAATCCGTGAACGAAGCCACAAAATCGCCCGTCGTGGCGTAGGTGTGCACGATGTTGGTTTCGCCATAAAAAACTTCTCCGGCCACGTCCACGGAAGTCACCACCAACGTGATGAGGCTGCTGCTGCCGTCGCCAAAATCAAGCTGCTCCGCCGGTAGCGTGGAGCCCACCGTGACCTGAGAAAAGGCGGTGGCGCTGCGCCGGTAAGCGCGGCTCACCTTGAATTCAATGGTGCGCAGGCTGGGGTCTGTGGCTACCGTGCGCCACGTAAGCGAGCTATACCGGTAATGGCTGGCGCGGGCCGGGCGGGCCGCGCCCAATCCAAACAGCAAGCACAGCAGCAGCACGCGCCAGCCCGTCCACCGCGACCACCGGCCCGGACCCCATGCCAGGGAATCCAACTTGTTTCCAGCAAAGTCAAAATGTTTCATATGGGTAAAATTTGAGTTTGATGTGAAATATGAATTTTAAAAGAAAAAAGAACTGAAAAATATGACTATGTCCAAGGTCGTTTGATTGGAATTTTCATATCATATTCTTTTCTGAATGCCATAATAGCAATTATGCGAGGGTATAATTCAAATGTATTGAATTTAGTGTGCCTTTCAAACGAATATGATATATTATTTACCGCTTCTTGAAACTGATATTTAACTACTGGGTTTTGTTATATTTTGGTTGGCGTATAGATAGGTCGGGTTACGCCGCAGTGGTGCTGGCTAAAACTTCCCGAATTGTCCGACCTTTGCCGGGCCTTTCGTTTTCCTGCTGTATGCCGGCTTCCTTTACCCCCCAACTCCGCACCGTGGCCGTGACGCGCTACGTGACCCCGCTCCGAGAGGGCGGCTCCCTGCCGGCCCTGGTCGAGGCCGACGACGGCTTTCTGTATGTGGTGAAGTTTCGGGGGGCGGGGCAGGGCGTGAAGGCCCTCATCGCCGAGCTGATAGTGGGCGAGCTGGCCCGGGCCCTGGGCCTGCGCGTGCCCGAACTGGTGTTCTGCGAGCTCGACGAGGCTTTCGGGCGTACCGAGCCCGACGAGGAAATTCAGGACCTGCTGCGCGCCAGCACCGGCCGCAACTTGGCCCTGCACTACCTCTCCGGCGCCATCACCTTCGACGCGCTGGTGACCACCGTCGACGCGCGCCTGGCTTCCCAGATTGTGTGGCTCGACTGCCTCACCCTGAACGTGGACCGCACGCCCCGCAACACCAACATGCTGATGTGGCACAAAGAGCTCTGGCTCATCGACCACGGCGCGGCCCTCTACGCCCACCACGCCGGCCCTGAATGGGCCGCGCCCCGCCCGCGCTCCTTCCCGCAGGTGAAGGACCACGTGCTGCTGCCCCAGGCCAGCGAGCTGGCCGCCGCCGACGCCGACGGCCGCGCCCGCCTCACGCCCGAGGTGCTGCGCGCCATTGTGGCGCTGGTGCCCGACGAGTGGCTCACCAACGGCGACGCCCCCGCCGCCGCGCAGCGCGCCGACTACGTGCGCTTTCTCGAAGCCCGCCTCGCGGCCTCCGAAACCTTTGTTCAGGAAGCCCAAGCTGCCCGCCATGCACTTATTTGAGTACGCCGTGCTGCGCGTGGTGCCCCGCGTGGAGCGCGAAGAGTTCATGAATGTAGGCGTGGTGCTGCTGTGCCGGGCCCAGGGCTTTCTGCAGGTGCGCTGCGCCGTGTCCGAAGCCCGCCTGCGCGCCTTTGCCCCCGGCCTCGACCTGGACGAGGTGGCGGCCCGCCTGCACGCCTTCGAGCGCATTTGCCAGGGTCGGGCCACCGGCGGCACCATCGGGCAGCTGCCGCTGGCCGAGCGGTTTCGCTGGCTCACGGCAATGCGCAGCACCATTGTGCAGACCTCGCCCGTGCACCCCGGCCTGTGCGCCGATGCCGGCCACACGCTGGCGCGGCTGCTGCAAGAGCTGGTACTATGAGGTGAGAGGTGAGAGGCGGCTGAGCACGTGATTTGCCACCGTGCCTACGGTTGGGCTTGGGCCAAAGCAGGCCCGGCGCGCCCGGTGGCGGCCTCCGCAAATTCGTTACTTTCGTGCTGACCACTACCCCTGCCGCCGCCCCGGCCGCTGGGTGGCCGGGCCGAGAGGCGCTGCGGGCAACCACCGGGTCGTTGGGCAAGAACGGTAGTGGGCCCGTCCGCAATGAACGCCATTCCTTACGCTGCTTCCGCGCCGCCCGCCGCCGATTCGCTCTATCAGCGCATCGTGCACACCATGCCCTGGGCCGTGCTTGTGCTGGGGCCCGACGGCCTCCTCCGCCTCGTCAATCCGCTGGCGGCTGAGCTGTTGGGCCGCCCCGGCGAAGCCTTGCAGGGCCAGCCCCTCGCCCAGGCCCTGCCCCCCGACTTTCCCGACGCCCTGCGCCAGGCCTTGCTCGCTGCGCTGAGCGGGGCCCAACCCGTGAAGGGCGAATATTTCCTGCCCCACGCCGGGCGCTGGATTGAAATGACCACCCAGTCGGGCCCCGACGAGTTATTGGTGTATTGGCAGGACGTGAGCCTGCGCGTGCGGCAGCACCAGCAGTACCGCGCCCTGGCCGACCACACCCCCGACGCCGTGGTGCGCTGGGGCCCCGACCTGCGCCTGCTGTACGGCAACCCCGCCATGGCCGCCGAAGCCAGCCGCCCCCTAGCCGAGCTCCTAGGCCTCACCATGGCCGAGATGGGCGCGCCGCCCGAGCAAAGCGCGTCCTACATGGCCAAGCTGCAGCGTGTGTTTGCCACGGGCCAGCCCGAGGAGCACTACAGCCAATACGACATGCCGAAGGGCCCGGTCTTTTTTCACTCGCTGCTGGTGCCCGAAGTGCACAACGGGCAGGTGCAAAGCGTGTTGGCTTTGGCCCACAACGTGACCGAGCTCAAGAGCGCCGAAACCGAGCTGCGCACCAGCCGCGACCTGCTGGCGGCCATTTTCGACAGCTCTTCACTGGCCATTCAGATGCTGCGCAACGTGCGGAACGAGGCCGGCGACCTTGTCGACTTCGACTTTGTGCTCACCAACGCCGCCGCCGACGCTATGGCCGGCCGCCGTGTGGCCGGCACTCGCTGCCTCGTCGACTGGCCCCACACGGTGGCGTCGGGCTTGTTTGAGCACTACGCCAGCGTGGCGCGCACGGGCCAGCCGCTCGACTTTGAGGACTGCTACCGCGGCGACGGCGTCGACTCCTGGTTCCGGTATACGGTGGTGCCCTTCCACGATGGGTTGCTGGTGACGGTGGAAGACATTGGGGGGCGCAAAAAGGCCGAGCTGGCCCTGCAGGAGGCGCACGCCCAGCTCAACGCCCTGTTTGAGGCTGTGCCCGTGCAACTGGGCTACTTCCACGCCGTGCGCGACGAGGCGGGCCAGCTGGTCGATTTGCGCTCGGCCGCCGTCAACCAGTCCCTGACCCAGGCCATTGCCACGCCCGTGCCCGTCCACGAGCTGGTGAGCGCCCAGCTGCCCGGCCTGCGCAAGCTGCCGGTGTGGGAAATCATGCGTGCGGTCATCGAAACCGGCCGGCCCCAGCGCCTGGAGCTTTACCACGACTTTGGCCAGGGCGGGCGCTGGTTCGACGTGCAGTACACCCGCCTCGACGACGGCCTGATTTCGGCGTCGCTCGACATTACGCCCCGCAAACAGCTGGAGCAGTCCCTGCGCGAAGGCCAGGAGCTACTGCACACCGTGTTCAACGCCAGTCTGGCCAGCTTCGAGGTAATGAAGAGCGTGCGCGACGCCAAGGGACAACTCGTCGATTTTGAATGGGTGCTCACCAACGAAGCCGCCCAGCGCCTGCTGCAGCGGCACGACGTGGTAGGCCGCCGCCTGCTGGAAGAAGAGCCCGGCGTGGGCCCCAGTGGCGTGTTTGAGCGCCTGCGCCAGGCGGCCGAGCAGCAGCAGCCCGTCGATTTTGAGGTGCCTTACCCGCACAACGGCACCGAGGCGTGGTTTCACGTGGCGGCCACGCCCCTCGGCGACGGCCTGGTGGTGACCTGGCAAGATATCACGGCCCGCCAGCAGGCCACCGCCGAGCTGCTGCGCCTGCAACTGGTGCAGCAGCAACAGCTGGCCAACGCCGTGCTGGAGGCCCAGGAAACCGAGCGCCGTCGCATTGCCGAAAGCCTGCACAACGGCTTGGGCCAGCTCCTCTACGCCGCCCAGCTGCGGCTCGACCAGCTGTCGGTAGCTGCCGGGCCCGCCGCCTTTGCCGACGGCAAGCGCCAAACGGTGCAACTGCTCAAAACTGCCATTCAGCAAACCCGCTCGCTTTCGCACCAACTCATTCCCACCATCCTCGAAGACTTTGGCCTGGTGGCCAGCGTGCGCGACATCTGCCAGCGTCTCACCACGCCGGGCGGGCCGCAGTTTACCTGCGTGGCCGGCAGCTTTCCCGAAGTGCCGCCCGCCCTGGAGCTGGCCCTGTTCCGCATGGCCCAGGAGCTGGCCAACAACATTGTGCGGCACGCCGGCGCCACCGAGGCCTCGCTGCAACTGGCCGAGCGCGACGGCTTCCTGCTGCTGCAGGCCGTCGACAACGGCCACGGCTTCGACCCCAACCTGCCGCGCCCCAACAGCAGCGGCCTCAAAGCCCTACGCGACCGGGTGCGCCTCCTCGACGGCCGCCTGGCCATCGTCTCTGCCCCGGGCCACGGCACCCAGGTCAGCATTCGCATTCCCAGCACCGCCCTCAACAGTCTGGGCAAGTAAAATATTTATTGCGGGGCAATTAAAAATACGGCCGCCGCCCATCAAGTTTGCTGCGCAATGCGGGCCGCTGGTGAACTCACCCAACGAGAGGGGCGGTACTGTCTAAAACCGAAAAACCCCGCCTGCAAGCTGCAAACGGGGTTTAAAGTGGAGATGCAGGGATTCGAACCCTGGTCCAGACAAGGAAATTGGCGTGCTTTCTACGTGCGTATCCAGACTTGAATTTTCGAGGAGCCTCAGGCGTCAGTCAGGCCCTTGAGTTTCCCTTAGCTGCAGTTGAGTTTCGCCCCCGCATCACAGCTCTGCGGAGGCTATTTTCTACTTACGACGCTCCGAACTCCCAGGTGTAGAAACTTACCCGGGCGGAACGATGACGTTACCTAATTCTAAACTAGGCAGCCATGGCGTACGAATAGTCGCCGGGTGTTTTTCGATAGATTTTTTGACAGGAGAGCTTCCATCAACTCCTGGCACGCTTACCCGCAATTTGCGCAAGCTGTCAATTCCGGTCATCCCCAAATGGTAAAGAACGATTTCCGCCGAAGCGGGCCGCGAAGGTACGCGGTGAAGTTGAAACGATGGGGGAGCAGGGAAGGTTTCCGGCGGTTTAGGTGTTTGATAGGTAGGCAGATTGGGAGCGTCGGAATAAAAGAACGTCATGCTGAGCGCAGTCGAAGCATCTCTACCGCTTCGTTGCAAGCAGTGAATTAGTTACGCGGTAGAGATGCTTCGACTGCGCTCAGCATGACCGTTGCGGTAACGTCAGTTGGTCCCAAACCTGCCCGATTTCCCTTCCAAAGCCGCCCGTTTCTGGGTAACTTTGTAGACAGAACTTATGGATAATTTCGTCGTTTCGGCCCGCAAGTACCGTCCTTCCACGTTTCGCAGCGTGGTGGGGCAGCAGCACGTCACCACCACGCTGCAAAACGCCATTCAGAGCCAGCACCTGGCTCAGGCGTTCCTGTTTTGCGGCCCCCGGGGCGTGGGCAAAACCACCTGCGCCCGCATCCTGGCCAAGACGATAAACTGTACCAACCTCACGGCCGAAACCGAGGCCTGTGGCACCTGCGCCTCGTGCGTGGCCTTCCAAGAAAACGCCTCCTTCAACGTACACGAGCTCGATGCGGCGTCGAATAACTCCGTGGAGGACATTCGCTCGCTGGTGGAGCAGGTGCGCTACGCCCCGCAGGCCGGCAAGTACAAGATTTACATTATTGACGAGGTGCACATGCTCTCGAATGCGGCCTTCAACGCGTTTCTGAAGACGCTGGAAGAACCGCCGAGCTACGCCATTTTCATCCTCGCCACCACCGAGCGCCACAAGATTATTCCCACCATCCTGTCGCGCTGCCAGATTTTCGATTTCAGCCGCATCAAGGTAGAGGACATGCGCGGGCACCTGCGCTACGTGGCCACCCAGGAAGGTGTATCGGCCGAAGACGACGCCCTGCACCTGCTGGCCCAAAAAGCCGACGGTGGCCTGCGCGACGCTCTGTCGATGTTCGACCAGATGGTGACCTTCGGCGGCAACAACCTTACCTACAAGGAGGTGGTGCAGAATCTGCACATCCTCGATTACGACTACTACTTCCGCCTTGTCGACAGCCTGCTCACCGAAAATCTCTCGGCCGCCCTGCTGCTGCTCGATGAGGTGATGCAGAACGGCTTCGACCTGCACAACTTCGTGGTGGGCACCGCCGAGCACCTGCGCGGCCTGCTGGTGTGCAAAGACGCCGTGACCGTGCAACTGCTGGAAGTGTCCGAGGGCATCCGGCTGAAGTACGTGCAACAGGCTCAGGCCGCGCCGCTGGCCTTCCTGCTTTCGGCTCTCAACCTCATCAGCCAGTGCGACCGGGAGTTCAAACAAGCCAAAAACCAGCGCCTGCACGTCGAGTTGGCCCTGATGAAGCTGGCCTACTTAAATGGCGCTGTGCAGTTCGTTCGCGAGCTAAGCCCTGCCGGAAACGGCGAGGCTAAAAAAAAAACTAGCAGCTTAAGTAACAGCGAAGCGCCGGCCACGCCGGCGCCCGCCAACAACGGCAGCAACGGCCACGCCCAACCCGCCCCGATAGCCGCGGGAGCTACGCCGACAGCTTCGCACGCAGCGCCCGCTGCCTACGCCACCGAGTCGCCGGCCGCTCCTTACGTATCGGCGCCTCGCGCTGCGCCGGCGCCGCTGCCCATGCCGGCCGGGGCGCCCGTGGCCACCGGCCCCGCCCCGGCCGATGGCCCCGAGCCGCTGCCCATCGAAAACGGCGTAGACGAGCTGCACGACACGCCCAGCATCGAGAGCGAGCCCACGGCGGCCGTTACCGAGCGCCACCAGATGCGCGACACGCTGCCGCACGTCGAAATTGGCGTGCCCAGCTTTGAGGGGGTGGAGCCCGCCCCACGCCCCACGCCCCAGGCCGCCTTTGCCAAAATTCCCAGCCTGACCGGCAGCAAGCTGCCCAGCCTCAAAAGCCTCAGCAGTCGCGCCGCGGCCACCGCTGCAAACACGGCCGCCCTGGCCGAGCCCCAGACCAGCAGCGGCCCGGTGGCGCCCGTCGACCCCGCCCTGCTGGAGCGGGTGTGGAAGGAACTGGCCGAAGAGCGCCGCGCCCAGGACCGCATGAGCGAATTCTGGGTGCTGAACCGCCCCGTGGTGGCCGACGCCGACCACACCATCGAGCTGGCCGTCGACAACCCCATTCAGGTTGACCAGTTCAACGAAATGCGGGTGGAGTTTCTGGCCGAGCTGCGCCGCCGCACCGGCAACTCCCGCCTCAACGTGCAGCCCGTGGTGAGCACGGCCGCGCCCACGGCCCGTAAGCTCTACACGTCTTCGGACAAGTTTGAGTACCTGGCCGAGCGGTTCCCGGCGTTGCGCGAGGCCAAGCAACGTCTGGGCCTGGAAGCCGACTTTTAAGGAAAAGGGTAGGATGAAGTAGAGACGCGACACTGCGCGTCTCAGCATCCGCGCCGTCGTGGCACCGCCACAATGCAAGCCGTTCAACGACGAGATGCGATGTGTTGCGTCTCTACAGCTCAGGAAAATCCCGCAAACGTTTGGGGAGAAATGCGCTGGGCGAACCGTTGCTTGGTTCCGGGCGGAATAATCTGCCAAGATAAGACGAAAATTCGTTTTGTATTCCCCTATCAGCCAGCTACCTTTGTTTTTTGAATCCCCCAGCTACCCGCTTACGCCTTTCGTGAAAAACAACTTTTTGCTGCTGTTTCCGGCCCTGGCAGCGCTGGGACTTGCCACTCAGTGCCAATCAAGCAAGCCAGTTACGACTGCAACAGTTGCACCCACTGTAGCGCCTGCTTCCGCTCCCGCCGCCCCCAAAGAATACCGCTACGAATCGGTGCCCGGCGACCCACTGGGCGTGCGCATCTACCACCTGGACAACGGGTTGACAGTTTACCTGTCGGATTACAAGGATGCCCCGCGCATCCAGACCTACCTGGCCGTGCGCGCCGGCTCCAAGAACGACCCCGCTACCGCCACCGGCCTCGCGCACTACCTCGAGCACATGGTGTTCAAGGGCACTTCGCAACTGGGCACGCAGGATTGGGCCAAGGAAAAAGTAGAGCTCGACAAGATTGAAGCGCTGTACGAAGTATACCGCGGCCAGCGCAACGACCCCGCCGCCCGCAAGCGCACCTACCACCAGATTGACTCGATTTCGGGCGTAGCGGCTAAGTACGCCGTGCCGAACGAGTACGACAAGGTAATGGGAGCCATCGGCGCGAAGGGCTCCAACGCCCATACCTCGAACGAGGAAACGGTGTATCAGGAAGACATTCCCAGCAACCAGCTGGAGAAGTGGGCCGCCATCCAGGCCGAGCGCCTGCGCGAAATGGTGCCGCGCCTGTTCCATACCGAATTGGAGGCCGTGTACGAGGAGAAGAACCGCGGGCTGGACTCAGACTTCAACAAAGAGTTTGAGGCGCTGAATGGCGCGCTCTATCCCACGCACCCCTACGGCACGCAGACGACCATCGGCACGATTGAGCACCTGCAAAACCCGTCCATCACGGAGATTAAAAAGTATTTCGGCCAGTACTACGTGCCCAACAATGTGGCGCTGTGCCTAAGTGGTGACCTAGATTTTGACCAGACCATTCGGCTGATTGATAAATATTTCGGCGCCATGCCGAGCAAGCCGGTGCCGGCCTTCAATGCACCAGTAGAAGCGCCCATGACGGCGCCCATCACCAAGGAAGTGCTGGGGCCGCAGTCGGAGAACGTGATGCTGGGCTACCGCCTGCCGGGCAAGGCCTCGAAAGACGGTGTGCGGCTGCGCATGTTGGATAAAATCCTGACCAACGGCCAGGCCGGCCTCATCGACCTCGACCTGAACCAGCAGCAGAAGGTGCTGCAAGCCGCCTCGTTTACGGACCTGAACGACGACTATTCCACGCACGTCATTTACGGCACGCCGCGCCAGGGGCAGAAGCTGGAGGACGTGAAAGCGCTGCTGCTGGGCGAGCTGGCTAAGGTGAAAGCCGGCAACTTTCCTGATTGGCTGATTCCGGCCATTATCAACAACGAAAAGCTGGAGCGCACCAAGAGCTACGAAAGCAACGAGGCCCGCGCCAGCGCCATGTACGAGGCCTTTATCGAGCGCATCGACTGGAAGGACTACCTGCAGCAGCAGGACGATTTCGGCAAAATCACGAAGGCCGAAATCGTGAAATTTGCCAACGACCATTACGGCCAGAACTACGTGACCGTGTTCAAGCGCACCGGCACCGACCCAAACAAGGTGAAGGTGGTGAAGCCCGCCATCACGCCCGTGCCGGCCAACCGCGACGCGGCCTCGGCTTACTACAAGCAACTCACGGCCATGCCCAGCACGGAGCTGCAGCCGGTGTTTGTGGATTACAAAAAGGACATCCAGGAAACCGAAATCAAGCCCGGCCTGCCGCTGTACTACACGCACAACGCCGAAAATGGCCTGTTCAATCTGTATTATGTGTTCGACCTGGGCAACAACCAGGACCCGCGCTGGGGCTTGGCCGCCGACTACCTGCAATACCTCGGCGCGGGCCAGTACTCGGCCGCGCAGCTGCAGCAGGAGTTCTACAAGCTGGGCTGCTCGTTCAGCGTGAACAGCGGGGCCGACCGCACCTTCGTCACACTCAACGGCCTCGACGCCAATCTGGAGCCAGCACTCCGGTTATTTGAGCAACTGCTGAACGCGCCCAAGCCCGATGCTGCCGCCCTGAAAAATATGGTGGCCGGCGTGCTCAAGCAGCGCCAGGACGCCAAGCTCGAAAAGCGCGTGATTCTGAATCAGGCGATGGTGAACTACGTGAAGTACGGCCCGAAAAACCCCTTCACCAACATCTTGAGCGAGAAAGAGCTGAAGGCGCTGAAGCCGGAGCAACTTACCGCTCTGATTAAGAAGCTGCCGACGTATCAGCATCGGGTGCTGTACTATGGCCCGCGTGCCCAAGACGCTACCGTGGCCGTGCTAAAAGCCGACCACCGCACGCCCGCCAAGCTGACGCCCGCACCGGCTGCTAAAGACTTCGCCGAGCAGCCGCTGAAGGACAAAAAGGTCTATTGGGTGGACTACAACATGGTGCAGGCCGAAATCCTGTTCCTGACCAAGGGCGACCTGTATAGCAAGGACCTGGCCCCCACGGTGGCGCTTTATAACGAGTATTTCGGCGGCGGCATGGGCAGCATCGTGTTTCAGGATTTGCGCGAGAGCAAGGCGCTGGCCTACTCGGCCTACTCCGGCTACTCGAACGCCGACAAGCTGGGCCGTTCCAACTACAACCTGAGCTACATCGGCACCCAGAGCGACAAGCTACCCGAGGCCATGGCCGGCATGGAGGCGTTGCTAACCGACATGCCCGTGGCCGATGCCAACCTGGAAATCGCCAAAAACGCCATCCGCAACAGCATCAGCACCGAGCGCATCACCAAGGGCAACATCCTGATGAGCTACGAACGGGCCAAGCGCCTGGGACTGGATTATGACATCCGCCGCGACGTATACGCCAGCACCCAAAAGATGACTTTCGACGAGCTGAAGAAATTTCAGCAAGCCAAGATTAAGGGACAAAACCAAGTTATTCTTGTTATTGGCTCCAAAGACCGACTAAACTTTAAGGAGCTGGCCAAGTATGGCCAGGTGCAGCAGCTCACGCTGAAAGAGATTTTCGGCTACTAATACCCAGTTGTCAGTTGTTGGTTGTCAGTTGTCAGGCTGATAGCCACGGGGCCGCCACCGCCCGGCAATTGACGACTTCTACCACCAAAACCCTGACGACGGACAACTAACAACTGACAACAAATTACCCACATGGCAGAGCAAAAAATCACCATTAAAAACGGCAAGCTGACGGTCCCGGACAAACCCACCATTCCCTTTATTGAGGGCGACGGTACGGGTCCGGACATCTGGCGCGCCTCCAAGCTGGTGTTCGACGCCGCAGTGGAAAAAGCCTACGGCGGCAAAAAGCAGCTGGTGTGGAAAGAAGTGCTGGCCGGTGAGAAAGCCTACAAAGCCACCAACAACTGGCTGCCCAACGAAACCCTCGACGCTTTCCGCGACTACCTCGTGGGCATCAAAGGCCCGCTGACCACGCCCGTGGGCGGCGGCATCCGCTCGCTGAATGTGGCCCTGCGCCAGGAGCTCGACCTGTATGCCTGCGTGCGCCCCGTGCGCTACTACGACGGCGTGCCCTCCCCGGTGCGCCACCCGGAGCTGACCGACATGGTCATCTTCCGCGAAAACACCGAGGACATCTACGCCGGCATCGAGTACATGAACGGCACGCCCCAGGCCCAGAAAATGCTGGAATTCCTGGTGGACGAGATGGGCGTGAAGAAAATCCGTTTCCCCGAAACGTCCTCGTTCGGCATCAAGCCGGTGAGCAAGGAAGGCACCGAGCGCCTCGTGCGCGCCGCCATCAAGTACGCCCTCGACAACAAGCTGCCCAGCGTGACGCTGGTGCACAAGGGCAACATCATGAAGTTCACCGAGGGCGCCTTCAAGACCTGGGGCTACGAGCTGGCCGAGAAGGAATTCGGCGCCAAGGTGTTTACTTGGGCCCAGTACGATAAAATCGTGGCCAAGCAGGGCGTGCAGGTGGCCGACGCGCTGCAAAAGCAAGCCCAGGAGCAAGGCAAGCTCATCATCAAGGACAGCATCGCCGATGCTTTCCTGCAGCAGATTCTGCTGCGCCCCGCCGAGTACTCGGTGGTGGCCACGCTGAACCTGAACGGCGACTACATCTCCGACGCCCTGGCCGCCATCGTGGGCGGCATCGGCATCGCGCCAGGCGCCAACATCAACTACCTCACCGGCCACGCCATCTTCGAAGCCACCCACGGCACGGCCCCCAAATACGCCAACCAGGACAAGGTGAACCCCGGCTCGGTCATCCTCTCCGGCGTGATGATGTTGGAGTACATGGGCTGGAAAGAAGCCGCTGCCCTCATTAACAAAGGCCTCGAAGCCGCCATCGCCAGTAAGCGCGTCACCTACGACTTCGAACGCCAGATGGAAGGCGCCACGCTGTTGAAAACTAGCGAATTCGCCCAGGAGATTATCAAGAATATGTAGTAGCTTGGCTTCAGCCTAAGCACCATTAGAAACCCCCGCGTCGGCTTTGGCTGGCGCGGGGGTTTTAATTTGTCAAATCCATGAATGAAAAGCAAGCACTACAAGATGTAGAGAACGTTTTGAGAGATTATATCTCAGCTGTGCTCGAAAATAAATTCGGCCAGGAATGGGTGACCAAATGCGGCCTTCCAGAAGACAGAATTAAAAAATGGGGAGAGAAGCTTGAAGTGGAGAAAAAGAAACAACGTTATTCTACATGTGACCCTCGAATTATATACTATTCCGATTTCTATGATTTGGGAAATATTCTTGGGAAGAATTGGGAGTTGTTTAAATCCGCTTTCGGTGAGAAAAAAGAACTCGACGTGTTCTTAGGTATTTTAGAAAATTGCAGAAATTCAAATGCTCATGGACGAGAATTACTAAGTTATCAAAAACACCTCGCTATAGGAATTGCTGGGGAAATTCGTAACCGGATTACAAAATTTAGAAGTATGGAAGAGACAGGAGAAAGTTATTTCCCGAGATTAGAGAGTGTTCATGATAATTATGGAAACAGCTGGAAAATAGGTGAATCAGCAGTGGTTCGTACAAAAACTGTTCTCAGAGTAGGTGATATCCTCGAATTCATAGTGTCTGCAACAGACCCTCAAGGCGAGAGATTAGAATATATTATTTGGGGAAAAGACTGGCAGGATAGTTCTAATCTTCAGTTAGAACTCACAAATAGATATGTAAGTCTTGATACCAGTATTCTTATCGTAATAAGAAGTAAGCGAGAGTTTCACGCGAGTATTGATGGGACAGATGACTCAATGATGTTTAAATACCAAGTCCTGCCCCCTCTGACGTCCCAACTGGCGCGAGTTTAGCACAACATAACTCGCGCCGGTTCTTCCAAAGGCACACAAAAAAGGGCACCCACGCCAAGCGGGTGCCCTTTTTCATGCATAATCCAAAAGCCTAGCCCGGTTGCGGGCTACCCGTCGGCGCGTCGCCGCCTTTCTCCTTGCGCACCTGCTGGCGCACGTTGCGCAGGGTGTAGTCCTTGAGCTTGGCTTTGTCACTGGTTTTGTAGAGGCTTTTGCCGTCGTCCATCAGTTGTTTCATTGGCTTGTAGAGGGCGCGGAACACCTGCACGTTGTCGGCTGTGAGCAGGCGCTGGTCGCTCAGGCTGCTGCCCTGGGCGGTGCTGTCGGCCACCAGGTCGTCGTAGAGTTCCTGCAACTGGTCGATTTCGGCCTGCGTCTGGCCCTTGGCCAGCAGGGCCGCTTTGTTGGCCTCGATGTTCTGGAGCAGGGTTTTCAGCGAATCGGCCAGACCCTCGTGCTCGTGGTTGTTGCGGTCGCGCCGGGCCGGCTCGATGCCGAACTTCTTGGCCGGCACCGTCAGGCCCTCGGCCCGCCGCACCCGCGCTTCGAGGCGGTTGAGCAGCTGCGGCAGCGCCGCCAGCAGCGCGTCGATGCGCTCGGTAATGTTCTGCCGTCGGGCCACGGCTACGCTGCTGCGCGTAGCTTTTTCCACGGCCAGCACGGCCGCGTCGTAGTCGGCCAGGAACTTGGGCTTGTAGTCCTCGGGCAGCAGGTCCACAAAGTCGGCGCGGTCGCGCTGGTAGCTGGCGCGCAGCAGGCGGGCTATGGGCAGTAGCTCGTTGATGCGGAAGGCAAAGGGTAGCTGTAGGTCATCCATGCGTGTTGTAGAAAAAGGGTTGAGAATGTGCACCGTAATAGTACGTTTTTTTGCCAATATGCCAGACCGTAAGAAGCGTTGGATGCCTCTTCGGATGCGTTGACAGCATTTCCGGAGCCGTTGGAAGTCTTTCCGGATGCGTTGACGGGTTTGCGGACGCGTTGGCAGCGTATGCGGGGCCGTTGACCGGCTTGCGGAACCGTTGGAACGGTTTGCGGAGGCGTTGAATGACTTGCGGAATCATTGGACGCCTTTCCGGAGCCATTGAATGGCTTGCGGAAGCGTTGGATGCCCCGCCGGGGCCATCGGCTGTCCTTGGCGGGGCATTGCCTTTTTCACCCAATCCCTTTACTTCGTGTCCCAATCCGCCCACCCACTGGCCCACGCCGCCATGCCCATCAACAGCAAAGGTTTTCGCCTATTGATTCTGGTATCCATCTGCATGCTGCTCAGCTCTTGGCTGCCGGCGCACTACAAGCTGTGGTTTGTGAGTGAAACCGGCAACGTCGGCCACGGGCAGTCCCTGGATGTGCTGGTGATTCTACTGCTGTTCGGGCGGTGGAAGCATGCGCGCAGCCTTGCCCTGTTTGTCAACGGGCTCCAGTTTCTGTTCGGCGCTCTGATACTGTTCACCGCCTGGAAATGGGGGAGCCCTTGGTTGGGCTACAGCCTGACCACCCTGCTGCACCTCGTGGCGCTGAAGGTGCTGAACGACTCGGCCTCGGTGCGCGAGTTTTTGGAGGAAAAGCAGCTCGCCTGATTGGACTGGGGTACTGAACGGTCATGCTGAGCGCAGTCGAAGCATCTGGCGTGGAGCAGTAAACCCTTTCGGTTGGATTACTACCACAAGCGAGATGCTTCGACTGCGCTCAGCATGACGCTATTCCCCCGGCTTCAGCCGCTGAAAAGCATTGTTCAGCACTTCCGCCCAAGTGGGGTGGGCCAGAATCATGTTCTGCAGCTCCTGATAGCGCAGGCTGCCAGCCATGGCCAGCTGGAACATGGTCATGATTTCGCCGCCCTGCTCGCAGAACACGGCCGCGCCGAGCAGGCGGTCGTCGTCGCCCACCAGCACTTCCACAAAGCCATCGGTTTCGCCCGTTTGCTGGGCCCGGCCGATGGTGCGGGCCGGCAGCCGGCTCACGCGGTAGGCAATGCCCTGTTCCTTGGCTTGGTTTTTCGAGAGGCCGATGCGGCCCAACTGCGGTTCGGTAAACACCACGTAGGGGAGGGGGCGGTGCGCGGTGGTGCGCTTGCCGGAATGCAGCAGGGCATCGCGCACGATGCGGTAGTCGTCGTAGCTGATGTGGGTGAACTGCGGGCCGCCCTTCACGTCGCCCAGCGCGTACACGCCGCGGGTGCCGGTTTGCAGGTGCTCGTTGACTTCGATGTAGCCTTTCTTGTTCAGCGTGATGTTGGTGTGCTCCAGGCCAAGGTCGCGGGTGTTGGGCTCGCGGCCCACGGCCACCAGCAGGTGGCTGCCGTGCAGCCGCCGCTCGCCGTCTTTGGTGTCCACGGTGAGGGTGATGCGGCCGTCGGCGGCGCGGGACACGCGGCGGGTTTCGGCGCTCAGCACCAGTTCCACGCCCGAGGCGGTGAGCAATTCTTCGAGCGGGTGGCTCACGTCGGGGTCTTCGCGCGACATCAGCCGCGGCTTGGTGTCAACGATGGTGACGCGCGTGCCTAAGCGCCGAAACATCTGGCTGAACTCGACGCCGATGTAGCTGCCGCCCATGATGAGCAGGTGCTCGGGCTGCTCGGTAAGGCCCAGCAGCAGCGAGTCGCTGGTGAGGTAGCCGCTGTCGGGCAGCCCGTCGAGGTCGGGCACGGCGGCTTTGGTGCCGGTGTTGATGAAGATGAGCGGCGCGGTAATTGGCTGCTCGCCCCCGCCCACCAGGGCAACGTGCAGGCTGTGGGGGGCCGTGAACCGAGCCCGGCCCCGGATGAGCGTGATGCCTTCGCGGTCTTCGGTGAGCTTGCGGTGCAGGCTGTCGCGCGAGTTCTGGCGCAGGTGGTGCATGCGCTCAATCACGGCGCCGAAGTTCACCACCGGCTCGGGCGCCTCAATGCCCAGCGCGCCAGCCGTGCGCACGTGGTGGGCGCGCTGGGCCGAAGCCAGCAGGGCTTTGGTGGGTGCGCAGCCGTAGTTGATGCAGGAGCCGCCGAGGTAGTCGCTTTCCACCATGGCCACGCGGCGGCCGGCTTCGGCCAGGGCGTAGGCGAGGGGCGTGCCGGCCTGGCCGGCCCCGATAATGATGGCATCGAAAGAATCAGCAGGCATAAGGGCGGAGCGGTAAGGGGGTGAATGGGCTTACATACGCTGCGGCTTGCCTGCCCGGCTGAGCCCAACGGTAGAAATGCGTCGCGAAGTCCGGCAGAAACGCGAACTTGCCGTATCAGGCGTTGTCTGACGTCTTTTTTCTTCTTGTTTGACTGTATGAAGCACTTGCTGCGCGTTGTTCTTTTGCTGATGTTTACGGGGGTAACGGGGTGCGCCTCGCTCTATTTTCCGCCGCCGCCGCACACGCCCATGCTCACGCACCAAGGCGAGTTTTACGGGGCCGTGAGCACCAATCAGCACACCAATTATGCCCTGCAGGGGGCCTACGGCCTCACCAACCACCTGGCCGTGGCGGGCACGTTTTCCTCGCTGCACCGTAAGAAATCCGACAAAACCGAAGACATCGACTTCGGCGAAGCCAGCCTCGGCTATTTCACCCGCCTGCCCGACAAGCGCGTGCTGGAGGTGTACGTAGGAGCCGGCGGCGGCGCTACCCAGCGCGCCGAGCGCAACGATGCCCAAATAACCACCCGCCAGCTCGAAGGCAGCCTGTCCAAAATATTTGCCCAGGTGAACTACGCCCGCAAAAAGCGCGACAACATCCACCTTTTCAACCACGACTTTCCGCTCACCTACGGCGCGGCGCTGCGCATGAGCTACATGCAGCTCAACAACTTCCGCATCGACGGCCTGCCCACGCCCGGCGAAAACAACGTGTTTTTCGAGCCCATCACCTTCACCCGCACCCAGATTGCGGGCCCCGTGCAGCTGCAGCTCATCAGCGGACAGATTTTTGGCTTCCGCAACAATAAGTACCTGAAGGCTGCCAATTCGGTGTTCCAGGTTGGCATCGTCATCAACCTAGACAAGAACACCACGCTGGAGGAGTAGACGCTGTATTGACGAAGGGAATGCGACTGTTTATCTATGGGGTTTGGGTAATGCTTATATCGTGTTCAAGCACACGAATACCGCAAGTGAAATATGTGGGCGGCGATACTTACCACCTGTGGCTGTCCCTCACCTGCTATACCGATTCTACTTATCGTTATTATATTCAGAGTCATAACAGTAGGAAGCCAGTAATTGACCAAGGATATTGGAAAATGTCATCCGAACGATTGATACTGCGGTCAAAAAGCTTCGGTCAGGGTAAAGCGGTGAAGACTTCTCGCTGGGCCCAAAGTCACGGGCTTTTTGCTGATGACACGTTCTGGTTACGAAACGACACGCTGCGTCTTTATTCTTCTCGGGACTCACTAAGAAATATTCCTTTTTCTGCGTTGTCGGACATCCTGATTTTGAAAAAGCCATAAAAAAAGCCCCGGCAACTGCCGGGGCTTTTTTCGTCATAAGTAGTGCAGCAGAAATTACTTGCCGCCCAGCACGCGTAGCATGGTGTCGCCAATCTCGGCGGGCGAATCCACCACGTGAATGCCGCACTCGCGCATGATGGCCATTTTGGCCGCGGCCGTGTCGTCGGCGCCGCCCACGATGGCACCGGCGTGGCCCATGCGGCGGCCGGGAGGGGCCGTCTGGCCGGCGATGAAGCCCACCACGGGCTTTTTGTTGCCAGTTTCTTTAATCCAGCGAGCCGCTTCGGCTTCCATGCCGCCGCCGATTTCGCCAATCATCACGATGCCTTCGGTTTCGGGGTCGTTCATGAGCAGCTCCACCGCCTGCTTGGTGGTGGTGCCGATGATGGGGTCGCCGCCGATGCCGATGGCCGTGGTCTGGCCCAGGCCGGCTTTGGTGAGCTGGTCAACCGCTTCGTAGGTCAGCGTGCCCGACTTGGACACGATGCCGATTTTGCCTTTCGAGAAGATGAAGCCGGGCATGATGCCCACTTTGCATTCGCCGGCGGTCATCACACCGGGGCAGTTGGGGCCCACCATCGTCACCTCGGGGCGCTCGGATAGGTACTGCTTCACGGCAATCATGTCCTTGGTCGGGATGCCTTCAGTGATGGTGATAATCACCTTGATGCCGGCGTCGGCGGCTTCCATGATGGCGTCGGCGGCAAAAGCCGGCGGCACGAAAATGATGCTGGTGTCGGCGCCCGCCTTCTCCACGGCTTCGGCCACGGTGTTGAACACGGGACGGCCGAGGTGCTCGGAGCCGCCTTTGCCGGGCGTCACGCCGCCCACCACGTTGGTGCCGTAGTCCATCATCTGCTGGGCGTGGAACGAACCCTCGGAGCCGGTGAAGCCCTGCACGATAACCTTGGAATTTTTATTGACCAGAACGCTCATTCGGAGGTGTTTTTGGGAAATTTGATGGGGGTGGGAAGGGTGGCCCGGACGGGCAACGGTGGTGCAAAAGTAGGGCTTTTTGGGGCTAGGGCAAGGCGCCGGTTCAGAACGTTATGACACAAACTATCAGAACGTCATGCTGAGCGCAGCCGAAGCATCTCGCGTGGGGTACGTAAACCAATCGCCAGGTTTAGTGACTGCACGCGAGATGCTTCGGCTGCGCGTACGCCAGATGAGCATGACGTTCTTTTTAGTCTCGCCCGCTCAACCAACTGCGCCCCGCCGCCGCAGTCCTTACCTTTGCGGCCTCACCCAAACCATCCCCACCCACCAGATTTCAATGTATTTCAATCACGTCATCGAGGCCGTTGGCCATACTCCCCTTGTTAAGCTCAACAAAGTCACCGACGGCATCAAGGGCACGGTGCTGGCCAAAGTGGAGTACTTCAACCCCGGCAACTCGGTGAAGGACCGCATGGCCATCCGCATGGTGGAAGACGCCGAAAAGGCCGGCATCATCACGCCGGGCGGCACCATCATCGAGGGCACCAGCGGCAACACCGGCATGGGCCTGGCCCTGGCCGCCATTGCGAAGGGCTACAAAACCATCTTCGTGATGAGCGACAAGCAAAGTAAGGAGAAGCAGGACATCCTGCGCGCCGTGGGCGCCGAGGTGGTGGTGTGCCCCGTCGACGTGGCCCCCGACGACCCCCGCAGCTACTACTCCGTGGCCCGTCGCCTCAACCAGGAAACGCCCAACTCGTTCTACCCCAACCAATACGACAACCTCTCGAACACCGCCGCCCACTACGACCACACGGGGCCCGAAATCTGGAACGGCACCGAGGGCAAAATCACGCACTGGGCGGCCGGGGTGGGCACGGGCGGCACCATCTGCGGCGTCAGCAAGTACCTGAAGGAGCAGAACCCCAACATCTTCACGCTGGGCCTCGACACGTACGGCTCAGTTTTTAAGAAGTATAAAGAGACGGGCATTTTCGACGAGAACGAGATTTATCCCTACAAAACCGAAGGCATCGGCGAAGATATTTTGCCCAAGAATGTCAACTTTGACGTCATCGACCTGTTTCTGAAAGTAACCGACCAGGACGCCGCCCTCATGACCCGCCGGCTGGCTAAAGAAGAAGGCCTGTTTGTGGGCTGGAGCTGCGGCTCGGCGGTGCACGGCGCGCTGGAGTACGCCCGGGAACATTTGAAAGAAGAAGACACGATGGTGATTTTGCTGCCCGACCACGGCACGCGCTACCTCGGCAAGATTTACAACGACGACTGGATGCGCGCCCAGGGCTGGCTGTAAAAGCAGAACCATTGCCGGAGCCGTGCCTGTGCGGTATCTTCGTGGAAGCCAGAAATAACTCTTTATCCATGTCCGCTAATTTGAACCACATTGTACTCGTTGACGACAACGAAACGACGAGCTTCCTCAACAACCGCTTGTTGGGGCGCCTGGCCGTGGCCGACCACGTGAGCACCTTCTCGCGGGCCGATGAGGCCTTCGAGCAGCTGTGGGGCAGCACCCAGGGCGGCAGCGCGGTCCCCGCGCCCGACCTGGTGTTCGTGGACCTGAAAATGCCGGGCGTATCCGGCTTCGAGTTTCTGGAGCTCTACAACGCCCTGCCCAAGCCCGTGCAGGATAAAACGGTGATGGCCGTGCTCACCACTTCCATGCACGGCGCCGATACGGCCCGCGTGGCCAAGTACCCCAACGTGGAGTACCTCACCAAGCCCCTCACCGAAGAAAAGATGCTCAAGCTGCTCGAAAAGCGGTTTCAGTAAGCTTTGCGCCTGCCAACTAAAAAGCCCCGAATCAATCTGGTTCGGGGCTTTTTAGTTGCCCTTCACCTTGTCGATAATGTCCTGAAAAATGCCCGTCTTCTTCTGCTTGAGGATGATGTAGCGTATCGAAAAAGCGGTGGGGAAGCGGTTCCAGTCGGCGGAGTTGAACTCGACGGTGGGCTTGAAATCGAACGAGAGCACAATGCGGCCGAAGGGCAGCTTGTACTCGGCCCCAATCAGGCCATCGAAGCCCCAGAAGTTGCCATCGTCCTTGTGGGTGCCGAAGTGGCCGCCGCCCCCGAGGTAGTAGTTGAGGCTGGGGCCGAGGATGCCGAAATGCCGCTCGGCCAGCACCGTGGCGCTGCGTTCGCGCTCAGACAGCATGCCCAGCCCTTCGAGCGTGGTTTTGGGCAATACCAGTTGCTGCACGGTGAGGCCGTAGCTGCCCCCGCCACTGCGCAGGCCGGCGGCCGTGCGGTACTTCTGAGCGGCGGCGGGGTGAGTTATACCGCTCAGCAGTAAAAAGAAAAGAACAAGCAACGCAAGCGGCAGCAGTTTCATAACAAGCAAAACGAGGTAGGGAGCGGGGGCAAGCCCCGCTCCCTACGCAAAAACCGCGAGAAAAATTGCGGTGACGCTTATTCCACCGCGTCCACAAACGTGAACTGCTGCCCATCGAACAAGCCTTTGTCGCTGAGCTTGAGGCTGGGAATGACCAGCAGCGCCATAAACGAAAGCGTCATAAAGGGTGCGCCCAGCGGCGAGCCCAGCTCCTTGGCCAAGGCGTCGACGGCGGCGTAGGCCTCGGCCACTGCCGTGCCGGCCTGGTCCGACATGAGGCCGGCCACGGGCAGCGGCACCAGGATTTCGCGGCCGTCGGCGCCCACGGCGGCCAGGCCGCCTTTGGCCCCAATGACCAGGTTTACGGCGCGGGCCAGGCTGGCGTCGTCGCAGCCCATGGCGGTGATGTTGTGCGAGTCGTGGCCCACGCTGCTGGCCAGCGCGCCGTGCTGCAGCCCAAAGCCGCGAATGAACGCCACGGCCGGCGCCACGCCGGGCTGGTAGCGGTTGATGACGGCCAGCTTGAGCACGTCCTCTCCCACGTTAGGCACGACCAAGCCGTTTTCTACCGCCGCGGGCAGGTCGACGCGCGCCGTGATGAGTTGGCCGTCGAAGCATTGGATGACGCGCGCGGTGGGCTGGGCCGATGCCGGGGCCGGCAGCTGGAAATCGGACGCAGCCACGGGCCCGGCGTGGAAGTTATTAACCACCGCAATGGGCGCGGCCGGCAGACGCGACTGGCCATTTTCAGCCACCAGCTCGCCGTTGAGGTAGGTTTGCAGCACCTCAAAATCGCGCAGGTCTTTCACCACAATAAAGTCCGCCGGGTCGCCTTCGCCCAGCAGGCCCACGGGCAGGTTGTAGTGCTTCACGGGGTTGATGCAGGCCACGCGCAGCACCTGAAACACGTCGTGCCCCAGGGCCACGGCCCGCTGCACCAGCTGGTTGATGTGGCCCAGCACCAGCGTGTCGGGGTGCTTGTCGTCGGAGCAGAACATGAGGTTGGCGTAATGCTCGGGCATGAGCTCGATGAGGGCATCGAAATTGCGCGCCGCCGAGCCCTCGCGGATGAGCACTTTCATGCCCACGGCCAGCTTGTCGCGGGCTTCTTCGGCGGTGAAGCACTCGTGGTCGGTGCTGATGCCGGCGCTGGCGTAGTGGGCCGCGTCGTCGGCGCGCAGGCCGGGGGCGTGGCCGTCCACGGGGCGGCCGGCGGCCTGGGCAATGGCAATTTTCTGCATCACGTCGGCGTCGCGGTGCAGCACGCCGGGCCAGTTCATCATTTCGGCCAGGTAGCCAATCTTGGGGTTTTCAAACAGCCGGGCAATGTCCTGGGCCGTGATTTCGGCCCCGGCCGTTTCAAACGGCGTGGCCGGCACGCAACTGGGCGCCCCAAAGCAGAACTTGAACGGCGAATGGCTGGCGTTTTCGAGCATGAACTCCACGCCGGCCACGCCCAGCACGTTGCCGATTTCGTGCGGGTCCGAGACGGTGGCCACCGTGCCGTGCGTCACGGCCAGGCGCGCAAACTCGGTGGGCACCAGCAGGGAGCTTTCCACGTGCACGTGGGCGTCGACGAAGCCGGGCAGCACGTAGGGCAGGGCCGGGTCGGGCGTGGCCTCGTCGGTGGGGGAGATGGCCACGATGCGTCCGCCTTCGACCGAAACAATGGCGGGCTGAATGGAACGAGCGAAAACGTCGACGACGTTGGCGGTGAGCGAAAAGGACGGAGTCATGCGCGAGCGGGAGATAAAAACGACGGCCGGTGGGCGGGGCCGCAAAGAACCTTAACTTTGAGATAAAATAAGTTGGCTATGAAAAAATCCTGGTCGTGGCTGGTGCTGGTGATGACGGTGCTCGTGCTGGGCGGCAGCCTGTTGAGCGGCTGCGCCCGCCGCACCTCGCAGCAGAAAAAAACCAGCTGGTACAAGCACCACAGCCGCGGCAAGAGCGTGCCGTGCCCTTGCGGGCACTAGGCGTGGCCTGCACCGGTGAAAAGCGGGGGAGGCGGCTGACACAGTGCGCGGCCGCAATAGCCGGCCCTGGACGTGCAATGGCCGCTTGGGAAGCGTGTAGCTGCTGTAGCTCACGGGCTGTTACTAACCGACTATAATTCGGTCAGAACCACTATTATTGCCGGCCCATCCTTTCACGTTTGCCGGCGCTTATGGCTTTTTCTACTCGTATTCTGCCCGGGTTCCGGGCGGGACTAACGCTATTCCTGCTCATCGGCCTTGCCCTGACTACGCCCGCCTGGGCTCAAGGCAAGAAAAAGAAGCTGCCGCCGCTGCAGCCCGGTCGGCTGCACCTCACCGATGGCCGCCTGCTGCCCGCCCAGCTGCGGCTAGAAGACGGCGACGTCCTCAAAGCCCTCGGGCCCGACGGCGCCGAAAAAACCTACTCGCCCGACGAGGTGAGCAGCTTCGTGATGGGCACCGACTCGTTCACGGTGCTGCGCGATTTTTACGTCACCCTCGTGCGCGACGCCGAGCACTACAGCAGCAGCTTCATGCGGGTGTGCGCAGCCGGCGCCGGGCTGGAGCTCTACGAGTTTCGGGGCACGATGTCGCGCCAGCAGGTGAACGGCGGCAATCTGGCCCTGGTGGGGGCCGGCCTGGCCCTGCACATGGCCGCCGGCAACACGGCCATTCCGGTGTACGGCGGCCGCCAGGAAACCTTTGTGATGACTACGGCCTGGCTGCTGCGCCGCGACGGCAACCCGCGCTGGCTCACGCTGCCCTCCGGCGCCCGCAACCTGCGCGAGGTAATTGAGCCCCTGGTGGCCGACGACCAAGTGCTGGCGGCCTCGGTGCGCTGGGGCAGCCTGCGCCGCGAAGACGTGCCCGCCCTGCTCAGCCAATACGTGGCCCGCAAAACCGCCAAAGCCAAGTCCTGACCATTTCTCCCAAGCAAGTGCCCACTGGCCTAACCGGCCCCGCAGCAAGCCATGACTAAGACCTTTTTTGCCCTGCTGCTGGCCGGCGCCTTTGCCTCGCCGGCCGTGCCGGCCCAAACCAATGCCTGGGGCCAGAAAAAGAACACCTACCAGTTTGGCAAGCCCGCCGCCGACGTGCCCGCCAAGCTGCCCAAGGCCCTGCCCGGCCGCATTCACCTGCGCGACGGCCGCACGGTGGACGGCCCCATTGCCTACCTCGACTACAACAAGATTGTGTCCGTGAGCCCCGGCGCCAAAACTGCCTACACGCCGCTCGAAGTGGGCAGCTTCGTGATGGAGCAGGACTCGTTTGTGGTGCTGAAAGACTTCAAGGTAACGGTGGGGGCCGACGAGCAGGAGTACCGCATTGCCTTCGTACGGGTGGGCGCGGTGGGGGCGGGGCTGGCGCTCTACCAGTTCAGGGGCACCATGAAGCGCGAAGATGCCGTGCACTACGGCGCCGTGGCCACGCCCAACGGCTTTGCCGGAAATACTTATAGGTCTGACGCCACCGAGTACGAGATGACCAAAGCGTGGATACTCAAGCGCGACGACAGCCCACAATGGCTGAGCCTGACTAAGTCGGGCAGCAACCTGCGGGCCATTGTCGAGCCGTTGATTGCCGACGACGCGCGGCTGAGCAAGGAAGTTAAATGGGGCTCCCTGACCACCGACAAGCTGCCGGCGGTGCTCAACGAATACATCGCCGACAAGAAGGCCCGCAGCAACTAAGCGCCCCCCAAAGCCGGGCCAGGCCCGTGGCGCCGACAACCCTCGGGGCAGCGGGCGTGTTACTTTGCGAACCAGCGGGCTGAATCCGGCCGCTTTTGCCTCACGCCTCACGTCATTGCCATGCCCGAAACCAACCCCACGCCCCTCGAATCCATTGAACTGGCCGCCGAGCAGGTGCGCCAGCAGCTCAACCTGCCGGCCTTCGACGCCGAGGCCGTGGCCCACCTCGACCATTTCATCACGGCGCAGCGGGGCGTGCTGCCCGCCGCCGAGCGCGAGGGCGTGGTGATGGCGCTGGGTTGCTTTCTGGGGCAATGCCTGGTGCGGGTGTACCGCGGCGAATGGGGCACGGGCAAGGACGGCACCACCGGCGTGGGCATGGCCGGAAGATTTTTTTTCAACCCTTTCCAACTGGTCAATACGCAACTGAATGAGGGAGAAAGCGCGTCGGTGGCCGCTTTTTTTGCCTCGGTGCCGGCCCGCCTGAAAGCCCCGGCGCCGGCGCGTAAGGGTTGGATTTCGTAATCTTGCGGGGCCAATGGCCGCCCGCGTCGTTATGAAACAACTCGTTATCGCCATTGACGGCTACTCTTCCTGTGGCAAAAGCACCACCGCCAAGGCCGTGGCCCAGCTGCTCCACTACGCCTACGTCGACACCGGCGCCATGTACCGCGCCGTGACGCTGTACCTGCTCGAAAACCACATTGCCTTCGACGACATGCTGGGCATTGAGGCGGCACTGCGCTCCATTCACATCAGCTTCCGCCGCAACCGCCGCACGGGCCGCAACGAGCTGTTCCTCAACGGGACCAACCGCGAAGACGACATCCGCCAGATGCGCATCTCCAACTCGGTGAGCGAGGTCTCGGTCATCCCGATGGTGCGGCACGCCATGGTGGCCCAGCAGCAGCAAATGGGCCGCAAGCGCGGCGTGGTGATGGACGGCCGCGACATAGGCACCACCGTGTTTCCGGATGCCGAGGTGAAAATCTTCATGACCGCCGACGTGGAGCTGCGCGCCCGGCGCCGCCAGGAAGAGCTGGCCGAAAAGGGTGAAATCGTGCCCCTGGACGACATCATTGAGAACCTGCGCAAGCGCGACCACCTCGACTCGACCCGCGCCGAAAGCCCCCTGCGCCGCGCCCCCGACGCCGTGCTGCTCGACACCACGCACATCACCATCACCGAGCAGGTCGACTTCGTGCTCGATAGGGTGTCGTCGGCGCTGTTCGCCGCGGGCTGGGATTAAACGGAGATTAAAGGCAAGGGCAATGTGTGCGCCTTGCCGCCCGGCTAATCCGTACCTTTGCTCCGGCGAACCCCTCGCCGCCGCGCGGTGTTAAACTCCCAGCATGAAGGTCACGATTGATAAAAATTCCGGCTACTGCTTTGGCGTCGAATTCGCCATTCAGATGGCCGAAGACGAATTGGCGCAGGGCCACAACCTCTACTGTCTGGGCGATATCGTGCACAACCGCATGGAGGTGGAGCGCCTGCACCAGCTGGGCCTGCGCATCATCGACCGCGAGCAGCTGGCCGAGCTGCACGACACCAAAGTCCTCATCCGGGCCCACGGCGAGCCCCCGGAAACTTACCAGCTGGCCCTCGAAAACAACCTGGAGCTAATTGACGCCAGCTGCCCGGTGGTGCTCAAGCTGCAAAACCGCGTCAAGCATGCCTTCGACCTGAGCCAGCGCCAAAACGGCCAGATTGTGATTTACGGCCAGCCGGGCCACGCCGAAGTGGCCGGCCTCACGGGCCAGACCGGCAACCGCGCCATCATCGTGATGAACGAGGCCGATTTGGACCAAATCGACTTCTCGCGCCCCGTCACGCTCTTCAGCCAAACCACCAAAAGCACGGCCGGCTTCTACAAGATGAAGGCCCTGATGGAGGCCCGCATTCAGGCCGCCGGCGGCCAATTGGACAGCTTCGACGCCAACGACAGCATTTGCCGGCAGGTGAGCAACCGCGAACCCGCCCTGGCCAAGTTTGCCACCGAATACGACGTGGTGCTCTTCGTGAGCGGCCGCAAAAGCTCCAACGGCAAGGCCTTGTTTTCGGTGGTCAACGCCGTGAACCCGCGCAGCTACTTCATTGAAAACGAGACGGAGGTGAACGACGAGTGGCTGGCCGGCGCGCAGTCGGTGGGCATTTGCGGCGCTACCAGCACCCCGCTGTGGCTGATGCAGCAAGTGGCCGAGCGGGTGGAAGGCGTGGGCGAACTGGCCTAAGCCGCCGGATTTATCGCGTGCAGAGCACGCGGAAGGCGGAAACTAGATTGTTGCAATTGAACGTCATGCTGAGCTTGTCGAAGCATCTCTACCGCACGCAAGGATTAGTTGCGCGGTAGAGATGCTTCGACAAGCTCAGCATGACGTTTTTACGTGGTGGCTTGGTGTGATGTGTAATGCCGGGCGCCCAGGTGCGATTCATACCGTGCGCTTCGGCAGCCGCAATTACTGCTTCAGCTACGGTCTTCGACGCTTCGGCTACAGGAAGTGGCGCGGCCCCGGGCCGAAAGGCCATATTTGACCATCAATTCCAACCAACCCCAACCCCTCAAGCTCATGGAACCCCTGCAACGCGACCCTTACCTGTGGCAGAAAGCAAAGTCCCGGGCCAAGTTTCAATCGCATCTCTTCACCTACTTGTGGGTGAACGCCTTGCTCTGGGCCATTTGGGCCCTGACGGACCGCCATCACACCGGCGAAATTCCCTGGCCCCTCTGGAGCACTGCTTTCTGGGGAGTTGGGGTGCTGCTGAGCGGCCTGGCCGCCTACGGCTACGGCGGCCTGAGCCGTGAGCAGCGCACCCAGCGCGAGTACGAGCGCCTGACGCGTGAGCAGGGTGCCGCCGACCCCCTTGATAAATACCGCTAATCAACGGCTTAGAATACAGTACCCAGTCCTTTCTTCTGCAAAAGAGAATTGAACCCGGTCCGGCCGAGGTCGGAGGGCTTTCAGATTGATGTGAGGACGTTTCGGCCCCGGCCGGAGCGCGCCTCGTATCAATCTGAAAGTGCTCCAGCCGAGGCCGGACTGCTTTCCACGCCATGGGTTTGGGCGCCGGCCCGGCCCCGATAAGCGGCGGCCGGCCCTATCTTCACCACCATGAACCGCCCTCGCCCTCCCAAGCGCTTGCTCGGCCGCCGCGAGCTCATCGACTTTCCCGCCTTTGCCCTCGGCGGCGTGGAGGCCAAGGTGGACACCGGCGCCTACACCAGCGCCATTCACTGCACCGACATCCACATCGAAACCGACGCCCAGCAGCGGCCGGTGCTGGTGGTGCGCCTGCTCGACCCCGACCACGCCGACGCCAACGGCCGCCCGCTCGCCTTCACCGATTTTGCCCTGCGCGACATCCGCTCCTCCAACGGCGAGGTGCAGGAGCGCTACGTCATTCGGGCCGTGGTGCAGCTGTACGGCGAAGAATTTGACGCCGAATTTTCGCTTTCCGACCGCTCCGACATGAAGTACCCTGTCCTACTGGGCCGCAGCCTGTTGCGGCAAGGCCGCTTCGTGGTGGACGTGGCCAAGCGCAACCTTTCCTACAAAGCCCTGGCCCACGCGGCCGCGCGCCGCAGCCGCCCCTGAGTAGTTTTGCCAAATCAATTCACCCCTTCCTCCACCCGATGAAACTGGCCATTCTCTCGCGTGAGCCCAACTCGTATTCCACCAAGCGGCTGGTGGAGGCTGCGGTCGCGCAGGGCCACCAAGCCGTGGTCATCGACCACCTGCAGTGCAACATCGTGCTCGAAAAGGGCACGCCCGGCATCATTTACCAGGGTGCGCGGCTCGAAGGCTTCGACGCCATCATTCCGCGCATCGGGGCCTCGGTCACGTTCTACGGCACGGCCGTGGTGCGCCAGTTTGAGATGATGAAGGTGCGCACCGCCATCGACAGCCAAGCCATTGTGCGCTCGCGCGATAAGCTCCGCTCGATGCAGATTTTGAGCCGCGCCGGCGTGGGCATGCCCAAAACGGCCTTCACCAACTTCTCCGAAGACGTGCCCACGATGATAGAGCAGGTGGGCGGCGCCCCGGTCATCATCAAACTCCTGGAAGGCACCCAGGGCCTGGGCGTGGTGCTGGCCGAGTCGGCCAAAGCCGCGCAGTCGGTGATTGAGGCGTTTCACAACCTCAAGGCCCGCATCATTGTGCAGGAGTTCATTGCCGAGAGCAAGGGCGCCGACCTGCGCGCTTTCGTGGTCGACGGCGAAGTGGTGGGCGCCATGAAGCGGCAGGGTAAGGAGGGCGAGTTCCGCTCCAACCTGCACCGCGGCGGCAGCGGCACCCTCGTCAAGCTTACGCGCGCCGAAAAGGCGGCGGCGCTGCTGGCCACCAAGGCCCTGGGCCTGGGCATTGCCGGCGTCGACATGCTGCAGAGCAAGCGCGGCCCGCTGGTGCTCGAAGTCAATTCCTCGCCGGGCCTCGAAGGCATCGAAAAAGCCACCAAGCAGGACATTGCCGGCCGCATCATCGACTACACCACCGCGCTGGCCAGCAAGAAAAAAGCCAAGCCGAAACCCAAGAAAGGCGCCAGCCAGGCTGTGGATGCGCAGTCGGACGTGCCAGCCGGGAAGTAAGGAAGGAAGTGGATGGGCGGTACAACGGGGCGGTAAAGATGCTTCGCTGCGCTCTGCATGACCTTCCTTTGATTCGGCCCCTTCTTCGTCATGACCTCGTCCAACGCCCATGCCCGCGCCCGCCACTTCCTTCCACCTCAACGGCCTCACCATTCATCCGGGCGAGCAGGTGCTCACGCGCCTGGTGATTTCGCGGCTGCCCTCGGGCACGGTGATTGACGTGCCGGTGCACGTGTTTCGGGCCGTGGAACCGGGGCCCACGCTGCTGCTCATGGCCGGCATGCACGGCGACGAAGTGAACGGCATCGAAACCATTCGGCGGCTGGTGCGGCGCGAACTGCTGCAGCCGTTGCGGGGCAGCATCATCGCCATCCCCATTCTCAACATCTACGGGTTTCTGAATTTCAGCCGCGACGTGCCCGACGGCAAGGACGTGAACCGCTCGTTTCCGGGGTTTCCGCGCGGGTCGCTGGCCGGGCGCGTGGCGCACCGCTTCATGCGCGAAATCATGCCCCTGATTGATTACGGCATCGATTTTCATACGGGCGGCGCGGCGCGGGCCAACTACCCGCAAGTGCGCGGCCTGCTCGGCGTCGACCCCGAGGTGGACGCGCTGGCGGCGGCGTTTGCGGCACCGTTTACGCTGCACGCGGCCCTGCGGGCGGGCTCGCTGCGCGAGGCGGCGCACGGGCTGGGCAAGCGCGTCATCGTGTACGAAACCGGCGAGAGCCTGCGGCTCGACGAGCCTGGCATTGAGGAGGCGCTGGCGGGCACGCTGCGCGTACTGCATCACCTGGGCATGGGGCCCAAAGCGCCGGCCCCTGCCCGGCCCGGCATTGTGTGCCGGCGGCACACGTGGCTGCGGGCTCGTTTTGCGGGGCTGTTCCGGTCACACGTCGAAAACGGCCAGTTTGTGGAGAAAGGGCAGATTTACGGCTCCGTGGCCGACCCGTACGGACAGCAGTCGGTGCGGCTGGAGTCGCCGCTGAGCGGCTACGTCATCGGGCTAAACTACATGCCCGTGGTGAACCAGGGCGACGCCCTGCTGCACATTGCCGTGCCGGAGTAGGGGCGCTGCACTCAAGGAGGAAAAAGGCCCGTCTGTCATCCTGAATGCAGCGAAGTACCTTCTCTCACGCCAGAACAAGTCGTGCAAACGGGAAAAGGTCCTTCGCTGCGCTCAGGATGACAGACGAAGCCAATCTTCTAATCCTTCTTCATTCCTCCACTAAGCCCAACCTTCCGCCTTACTTTTGTTTTTTCCTCACCTGTGCATTTCAATGAAAAACCCGATTCAGCTTACCATTAACATTGTGCTGGCCCTGGCCGTGGCCGGTTTGTATTTCCTGCATTTCAACCAAAAGCCCGTGGCCCCGGCCATTGCCACCGATAAGTCGACGGCCGTGCTGGCCTCGCCGGAGCTGAACACCGCCGACACCACGGCGGCCGCGCCGGCCGAAACTGCCACTGCCGCAGCCACTGAAGCCCCGGCGCCCGCCGCCAGCAATGAAGGCAAAATCGTGTACGTGGAGTCGGGTAAGATGCTGGACGGCTACCAGGGCATGAAAGACGCCCGCCGCGCTTTCGAAGCCAAAGCCCGCGGCTGGGAAGGCCAGAACCAGAAGCTGATTGCCAACTTCCGCTCGGCCGTGGAGGCCTACCAGAAGCAGGCCCAGAGCATGACCGCCGAGCAGCGCGCCGCCACCGAGCAGAAGCTGCAGGCCCAGCAGCAGGAGTCGGGCCAGGCCCAGCAGCGCATCCAAGCCCAAGCCCAGGAAGAAGAAGCCAAGCTGACCCAGACCGTGCTTGAAAGCGTGAACAAGAAGGTGCAGGCCTACGGCAAAAGCCACGGCTACAAGCTGATTCTGATTGCGGCCCCCAGCGGCACCATCGCCTACGGCCAGAAAGACCTCGACATCACCGAGCCGGTGCTGGCCTACTTGAACTCGGAGTACCGCAAGAAGTAAGCGGTAGCAGCTGCATTGCCGGTTACATTCCAGAACGTCATGCTGAGCGAAGCCGAAGCATCTCTACCGCGCAAGTAATTGATTACTGCCGCACGCGAGATGCTTCGACAAGCTCAGCATGACGTTCTTTTTTACAGCATTCTTTTTACAACTCCAGGCAACTGTAGCGCTTGGAATATGCTCTCCAATAAAGCTGGCGTTTTTCCGTTGAGGCGCCGCCCGGGGCGTAGGCTCCGGTTTCTTTCCACCTTTCCCTTCTGCATGAAGTTGTTTTTCCGCATGGCCGTGCTGAGCAGCACGGCGCTGCTGGGGGCCGCTACCGCCCACGCGCAGCAAACCAACCGCTTCACCATCAGTGGCTACGTGCGCGACGGCGCCACCGGCGAGAGCCTGCCGGGCGTGGCCGTGGTGCACCCCGCCAGCGGCCAGGGCACCACCACCAACACGTTTGGCTTCTACTCGCTCACGCTGGCGGCCTCCTCCGATTCGGTGCGGCTGCTGGTGTCGGCGCTGGGCTACGAGCGGCTGCGACTGGCCCAGAAAGCTGACCGCAGCTTCACCCACGATTTCCGGCTGAAGCCGTCGTCGGCGGAGCTGGCGGGCGTGGAAGTGGTGGGCAGCAAGGAGGAAAAAGTGGCCGAAAGCACGCGCATGGGCACCATCAACATTCCGGTGGCCCAGATTAAGCTGCTGCCCGCCCTGTTTGGCGAAACCGACGTGCTGAAGGTGCTGCAGCTGCTGCCCGGCGTGCAGGCCGGCGGCGAAGGCAGCAGCGGCCTCTACGTGCGCGGCGGCTCGCCCGACCAGAACCTGATGCTGCTCGACGGCACGCCCATCTACAACGCCTCGCACCTGTTCGGCTTCTTCTCGGTGTTCAACGCCGACGCCATCAAGAACGTGGAGCTGATAAAGGGCGGGTTTCCGGCGCGCTACGGCGGGCGCCTGTCGTCGGTGGTCGACATCACGATGAAGGAGGGCAACATGGAGAAGCTGCACGGCGAGGGCGCCATCGGGCTCATTGCCTCGCGCTTCACGCTGGAAGGACCCATCAAGAAGGACACGGCCTCATTCATCTTCTCGGCCCGCCGCACCTACATCGACATTCTGGCCCGGCCGCTCATCATGGCGCAGGGCAACGGGCTGGTGGCCGGCTACTATTTCTACGACCTCAACGGCAAGCTGAACTGGAAGCTGGGCGCCCGCGACCGCCTCTACCTGAGCGGCTACATGGGCTACGACGAGTTCTACGCCAACGACGAGAGCAAGCGCGACAACGGCGACTACTACAAGCAGAAAAGCGCCCTGGGCTGGGGCAACCGCATTGTGGCCCTGCGCTGGAACCACGTGGTGAACGACCGGCTGTTCATGAACAGCCACCTCACCTTCACGCGCTACCAGTTCGACGTGGGCTCGACGCAAGAAGACCGGTACACCAACGGCACCGGCCAAACGCGCACCGACAAGTTCAGCCTGAACTACCTCTCCAACATTCAGGACGTGAGCGCGAAGGTCGATTTCGACTACGTGCCCAACCCCAACCACTACATCCGCTTCGGCGGGCAGTACATCCGGCACCAGTTCCGGCCCGGCGCCCTGCAAAGCGAAGGCAGCGTCGACCCGGCCCAGAACCAGGCCACCGGCCGCCGCATCGGCGCCGACGAGGCCAGCCTCTACGCCGAGGACGACCTGAAGCTCACCGACCGCCTGAAGGTGAACGTGGGCCTGCGCCTGAACTCGTTTCTGGTGGAAAAAAAGCTGTACCCCAGCGTGGAGCCGCGCCTGGCCGCCCGCTTCCTGCTCACCGAAGACTGGGCCCTGAAAGGCGCCTACGCCCGCACCACGCAGTACGTGCACCTGCTCACCAACAGCGGCATCGGCCTGCCCACCGACCTGTGGGTGCCCGCCACGGCCAAAACCCAGCCCCAGAAGGCGCAGCAGTTCAGCCTGGGCGCCGCCCGCAACCTGCGCTTCAAGGGCGAGGACTTTGAGCTGAGCTTCGAGACCTACTACAAGCCCATGCAGAACCTGATTGAGTTCCGCGAGGGCGCCGATTTTGTGGGCACCACCGACGACAACTACGAGGCCAAAATCACAAGCGGCCAGGGCTGGGCCTACGGCGGCGAGTTGTTTCTGCAGAAGAAAACCGGCAAAACCACCGGCTGGATAGGCTACACCCTGGCCTGGAGCAACCGCCGCTTCGCGGAGCTGAACCAGGGCCTGACTTACCCCTACAAATACGACCGGCGGCACGACTTCAAGCTGGTGGTCATCCACGAGTTCAGCCCCACGCTCACGCTGTCGGGCACGTTTGTGTACGGCACGGGGCAGGCCGTCACGCTTTCGCAGGGCCGCTATTCGCTGGGCCCCAACACCGGCCCCACTTTCGAGGACTACGGCACCCGCAACAGCTACCGCATGGCGGCCTACCATCGCCTCGACCTCGACCTGAGCCACACCAAGAAAAAGCGCTGGGGCGAGGTGGTGAACAGCTTCAGCGTGTACAACGCCTACAACCGCAAAAACCCCTATTTCATCTACCTGGGCCGCGGCCAGGGCAGCGATAAGCTGAGCTACCGCCAGGTGTCGCTGTTTCCCATTTTGCCGTCGTTCAGCAAGACGTTCCGGTTTTAACGCTTCAATTTGAATGCTCCCCAAGGCCGTCATGCTGAGCGCAGTCGAAGCATCTCTACCGCTTAAATAATTATTTGCTGCTGTGGTAGAGATGCTTCGACTGCGCTCAGCATGACGGCCTAAAGTAGGCCAGCCAACAATGAAAAACCTTTCCTTCACCGCCCTGCTGCTTCTGACGGCTGCCCTGAGCAGCTGCGAAACCACCGTGGACCTGCCCGAACCGCCGCACACGCCGCGCGTGGCCCTGGCCTTCACCCTGAGCCCCAACCCGCAGGACTCTTCTTTTGCGGCGCTGTTTCGGGGGCGGCAGCTCTACATCAGCAACAGTCAGAGCGCTTTCGATACCCGCCAGCTCGAAGGCCGTACCGACGCCACCGTGGACCTGCACGACGACGCCGGCCAGGTGGTGGAGCGCTACCGCCCCCGGCCCTCGGGCACCGACCCGCAGTCGGGGTTCTTTCTGGGCCCTCCCGGCTATTACAAGCCGGTGCTGGGTTTCCGGCCGCAGGTAGGGAAGGCCTACACGCTGCGCGCCACGCTGCCTGGCTTCGGAACGGCCGAAAGCACCCTCACGCTGCCCGCGGCGCCGGTAGTGGAAAGCGGCACCTACACGCCGCGCACCGCGGCCGGCCCCAACTCGGGCGAATACACGGGCCGGCTGAGCCTGGTGCTGCGCGATGACCCCGCCACGGCCAACTACTACCTGGCCTTTGCGCGGCTGCTCGACAAGCAGGGCAACCCCGGCAACTGGTCGGCCATCGAAGTGGACTACGACAGCCAGAGCAACACCGCCGGCAGCATCGGGCAGTTTCAGCTCTCGAGCCCGCAGCAGGAATACAGCGTGTACCCCTTTGCCGACACCGACGTGAACGGCCAGCGCATTGTGCTGGCCTCTGACGTGCGCTTTTATACCCCTTGTTTTCCATTTACCCCGCGCTGCCCCGAGCCGGGCTTCATCGAAGTGTACGTGAGCAGCATCACGGCCGACACTTACAACTTCTACCTCTCGCGCCGCCGCTACTACGACAGCGACGGCAACCCCTTTGCCGAGCCCGCGCCGCTGGCTTCCAACGTGCGCAACGGCTACGGCATTTTCGGCGGGGCCACCGAGGCCACGTTCCGCATACCGCTGCCGTAAGGTGCCGTTAAACCCGGCGCAGGTATTGTGGTCGAAGGTGCGTAAATTGAGTTTCAACTCTAACCATGCGCCCCGGCGCAATGCCTTATGCGACCCAAATCCTTGTTTCTCGCTCTCGGCCTGTTCCTGCTGCTGCTGAGCAGCCACGCGGCCAGCGCTCAGGTTTCCGTCACCATTGGCGGTGGATATTATCCACCGCCCCGGGCCTACTACGGTCCTCGCTACTACCCGCCCCGCCCGCCTGTGGTGTATGCCGTGCCGCCGCCCCCGTGTATTACGCGCCGCGCCCAGTGTACGTGGCCCCGCGACCGATATACGTAGCCCCGCGGCCCTATTATTACCGTGGCCGCGGCTTCGGCCGCCGCTGGTAAGCTCGTTTCATGTGCTAGAAGCCCCGCCCAGTCCGGCGGGGCTTTTTGTTGCTGGCCGGGCTTGGGCGCGTGATGCGTATGTTTAGCGCTTCATGGTGCCAAAGAAGTTATTTCCGAGTTGAAAACGACGCCTCCGCCGGCTGGCCGGGTGCTGCCGCTGGTGGTGGCCGCGCAGTTTGCCTGTACCTCGCTCTGGTTTGCCGGCAATGCCGTGCTGCCGGGCCTGCTGCACGACTCTCACCTCGCCGGCACGGCGCTGAGCACGGTGGTGTCGGCCGTGCAGTTTGGGTTCATCGTCGGTACGCTGGGCTTTGCGCTGCTGGCCCTGGCCGACCGGATGTCGCCCGCGCGGCTGTTCTTGCTGTGCGCCATCGCCGGCAGCTTGTTCAACGCCGGCCTTCTGCTGCCCGGTCAGACCGCGGCGTCGTTGCTGACGCTTCGCTTTGCGGTGGGGTTTTTCCTAGCAGGAATCTACCCGGTGGGCATGAAAATCGCCGCTGATTATTTCGAAGGCGGCTTGGGCAAGGCCCTCGGCTACCTGGTGGGCGCGCTGGTGCTGGGCACGGCATTCCCGCACCTGGTGCGGTTGCTGGCGGCGCAGAGCGCTTGGCGCGGCGTGGTGCTGGCCACTTCTGGGTTGGCACTGGCGGGCGGCCTGCTGCTGTGGTGGCGCGTGCCCGACGGGCCTTTTCGCCGCGCCGGCAGCCGGCCGGAGCCCGGGGCCGTTTGGCGGGCCTTTCGCGTC
This sequence comes from Hymenobacter sp. 5317J-9, assembly GCF_022921075.1. Lineage (NCBI taxonomy): Bacteria > Pseudomonadati > Bacteroidota > Cytophagia > Cytophagales > Hymenobacteraceae > Hymenobacter > Hymenobacter sp. 5317J-9. The sequence continues at coordinate 4,505,591 of NZ_CP095050.1, read as the reverse complement.
CGGCCATTTCGGGCGGCGGCGTTGGGCTACTTCGGCCACATGTGGGAGCTGTACACGTTCTGGGCGTTTGTGCCGCTGTGGCTGTGGTCGTATCAGGTGCGTCACCACGAGGTAGGGGAGTTGGGGCCGGGGTGGTCCTTCGCTGTCATTGCGCTGGGGGCGCCGGGCTGCGTGGCGGGCGGCTATCTGGCCCGGCGCTGGGGCAGCCGGCGCACGGCGCGGGCGGCCTTGGCCATTTCGGGGGCCTGCTGCCTGCTGAGTCCGCTGCAGTTGCAGTTGCCGCTGCCGGCTTTTGGTGTGGTGATGGGAGTTTGGGGCATGGCCGTCGCGGCCGATTCGCCGCAGTTTTCGGCCCTGGTGGCCCAGAACGCTCCGGCAGCAGCCAAGGGCACGGCCCTTACCTGGGTCACCTGCCTGGGCTTCGCCCTGACGATTGTAAGCTTGCAATGCTTTGCCATCGTGCTCCATAAAGTTGAGGCGGACTTCTGGTTTTGGTTGCTGGCGCCAGGGCCGCTGCTGGGCTTGTGGGCCACGCGCCGGCCGGCCGCGCCGGAAGTGCGCTGATGCGCTGCGTTTTGCTTAATCTTGCTTTCCCGAGCCAGCCGGTTGGCCGGGGCAAGCTGTTTTTCATGAACCGTACCACCTTGTTTTTGGGCACAGCCCTGGCGCTGCTGGCCGCCGGCTGCAACCAGACGGCCCCCGTCACGTCGGCTCCCGTGGCCGCTGCGCCCGAAACGGCCGCCACGTCCGCCGCCACTGCCCGGGCCGACTCGGCCACCGATGCTGCCGCCGCGCCGCCCGCCGATGCCGTGGCCGCCCCGCCCGCTACCGCACCCAAGCTGGCCGAAGCCGAAACCATGAAAGCCTCCTTCCGCTTCAAGCCCAGTCCCGACCCCGACGACCCCGCCCACCCGCGCACCAGCGCCCATCTTGTGCTGCAGGGCCGGCAGCCCATCGACATCGACCTGGGCAAATTCGTGGGCAAGCCCGACGTAGTGGATGCCGCCAAGGCCAAAGCTGCCAATTTTCCCAGCGGCATGCTCATGGGCTTCCGCAGCTACTCGGCCGCCACCGGCATCAGCCAAGACCTGGCCGTGCTGACCGTGGACGGCCACCGCTTGCGCGTGGTGCAGCGCAAGGTGGACGAAACCGCCGCTGCGCCCGGCGACTTCGAAACCTCCCGTGAAGTGCCGCTGCCCGCCAACACCATGGTGGTGGCTCCTGCGCCGAAGTGAATAATAAGTAGTACGTTAGGGCATGAATACTTCCTCCCTGCTCGGCCCGATGAAGGGCGCCACGCGCCGCGAAGTCGGCGGCGTGCAAGTTGACGTGGTGCCCACCGGCAATGCCCGCGTGAAGCGCATTGTGTACCCGGTGGGTTTCCGTTGGTCGAATAACCTGAAGGACGTGGTGGGCACGCCGCTGTGCATGCACGCGCACGTGGGCTTTCTGGCCAGTGGCCAGATTAGCATTCAGTACGCCGACGGGGCCGTAGAAGAGTTTGTGGCGCCGCAGGCCGTGGCCATCGCGCCCGGCCACGACGGCTGGGTGGTGGGCGACGAGCCGGCCATTCTGATAGAGTTTGATTTCGAGGGCGAAACGGTAGAGCGCATGGGCCTGCGCCGGGGCTAACGTACCCGCAAGCGTAGCGAGGGGCGTCATATCTGTTGCTGGTTCAGTTGTAATGAATTCATGAGCTTGCCGATTCAATAGGCCGCGCGGCACGAAGCAGCGCGGCCTTTTTTTGCCCTATTGGCTGCCCCAAAGGCGGCCGCAACTCATGAAAAACCTTTTGTTGCCGATTCTTGTGGCCTTTGCAACCACTGCGGCCCTGGCCCAAACCACTCCCGCTACCGACCCTGCGCTGGCCGTGCCACCCGCCGTGGCCCCAGCCGAGTCTGCGCCCGGCCCGCTGACTACCTACGGCTTCGTGGATGCCTATTATGGCTACGACATCAAGTACGCCAACGGCAACAACCGGCAGTTCTTCCTGTACTCACACAACCGCCAGAACGAATTTGCCATCAACCAGGCGCTGCTCGGAGTGCGGTACGACGACGGCAAGGTGCGCGGCGCGCTGGGCCTGCACGCCGGCACCTACGTGAGCGCCAACTACGCCAACGAAGACGTGGTCCTGCGGCACGTGTACGAGGCCTATGCCGGCTTTCGGCCTTTCGCCAACGCGTGGCTGGATGCGGGCATTTTCGGCTCGCACATTGGGTTCGAGTCGGCCATTTCGAAGGACAACTGGACCCTAACGCGCTCCATTATGGCCGAAAACTCGCCCTATTTTGAATCCGGCGTGCGCTTTACCTACGAAGTCGGCCCGAAGCTGACCCTGACCGGCGTGGTGCTCAACGGCTGGCAGAACATCCGCGAAACCAACCAGGCCAAGGCCCTCGGTACCCAGATTCAGTGGAAACCGTCGGATAAGGTGCTGGTCAACAGCAGCACGTTTTATGGCAACGAGCAGCCCGAGGGGGCGCCCGTGGCCCGCCGTTACTTTCACAACTTTTTTGTGACCTACGCCCCAGCCGAGCAACTCAATCTGGCGCTGGTGTTTGATGTAGGCAAGCAGCAGAGCGCCGCTGCCGGCTACGACACCTGGCATTCCGCCGCGGCCTTCGTGAAGTACCGGCTGGCCGAAAAGCTTTCGGGCACCCTGCGCGGCGAGTACTACTATGCCGAGCGCGGCGTGCTCATCCAAAGCATAAAGCCAGAGGCCACCGATGCTGATTTCCGCGTGGCCGGGGGCTCGCTCAATCTGGATTACGCGCCCGCCAGCAACGTAGTGTGTCGGGTCGAAGGCCGGTATTTGAACGGCATTAACGGCCTGTTTGCGCGTCCCGACAACCTTGACAACCAAAGCTACGGCAACCTGACCACCAGCATTGCCATCTCTTTTTAGTGGATTGGATGAGGCAGAAAAGCAATGCAGTGCGACTCTACCTTTAAATCAGCTTTAGTCTCGCAAAACTGCGCCGAACTCCCAACACCTGCGCCGTATAAAAAACATAAGCAACGAAAAAAAGCAGCACACCGAGGGTTGACGGGGCGTTTGTCATTCGGGTGCTACTCCCGCTCCAGCACTTGCCGAATCCCACCCAATCCGCTGGAAATATTCTCCAGCTGCGTGAGCACGCTTTGCAGCTGCCCGCCGCTGCTGGTGCGCAGGTTGCGCACGAACGTAGCCTTGATTTCTTGCCATCGAGTGGTTTCGGCATCTTGCAGCCAGCCCAGCAACTCGCGGAGCTTGAGCAGGTTGGCCTCGGTGCCGCTGGTGAGGGTTTGGGCCTCGTTGTCGTAGTGGGTGGCCAGAAGGGCGCGCACTTCCTCGTCGTTCATCACGGGGCGCACTTTTTCGGCCAGCTTGGCCATGTTGCGGTAGGAGCCCTGCAGCTTGAAGGGCGGCTCGGTGCGGTACTCATTGGCCTGAGCGGCCGAACGGATGTACTCTTCGTTCACGCGGGCCACCACGTCGCGGATGCGGAGCAGCTTTTGCAGCACGGCCACGTACTCGTTGATTTCCTCGGGCGAGTGGTTGGCTTCGAAGGTGAGGCCGGCGCTGTCGCCGGTTTCGGCCAGTTTGATGAGTGGATACACGTCGGCCTGGCTTTTGGCGGCGAGGCGGCTGAGGACGGGGTTGGCTACCAGCGCGTTTTCGAGGTAGCTGAGCAGGAAGGTGGCCGCCGTGTCGCCGATGATGTCGCCGAGGTTGTAGATGTCGGCGCGGTTGGCCAGCATGTCGGGGATGCGGAACTGCTCGCCCGATTCGGTGTAGGGGTTGCCGGCCATCACCACGGCCACCTTGCGCCCGCGGAAGTCGTAGGTGCGGGCGCGGCCCTGGTACACGCCCTCAATCTTGCGTTGGGCGTCGCAGAGCGAGATGAATTTCTGCAAAAACTCCGGGTTGCAGTGCTGAATGTCGTCGAGATAAATCATGACGTTGTCGCCCATCTCGAAGGCTAAGTTCAGCTTCAGCAGCTCCTCGCGGGCGCCGGAGTTGGGCGCTTGGGCGGGGTCCACGCTCGTCACGGCGTGGCCGATGGCGGGGCCGTTGATTTTCATGAAAATCAGCCCCAGGCGGTTGGCCACGTACTCCATGAGCGTGGTTTTGCCGTAGCCGGGCGGCGACACGAGCAGCAGCAGGCCCATGAGGTCGGTGCGCTTGTCGGCCCCGGCGGTACCGATTTGCTTGGCCAGGTTGGCGCCGATGAGCGGCAGGTACACTTCGTCAATCAGCTTGTTTCGCACAAACGACGAGAGCACCCGCGGCCGAAATTCTGCCAGCCGCAGCTCCTCGGCAAAGCGCGCCGTCAGCTCTTTTTTCAGCGTCGCGAAGTTCTCAAACAGCGGCACCACCGTGCGGGTGTAATGGTGCAGCCGCCGCCGGAATTCCGGGAAATTCAACTGATAATTCCGCTCAAGAATGCGGGCGTGCGAGCCTTGCAAATCGGCTAGCGTCTCGCGCAACGGCGTGCGGATGATGCGGGCCGGGTCGAAGGAATTAGTAAGCAACAGCACCGCGCACTCATCCCGGAATTCGGGCAGGTGGCTGGCGGGCAACTGCTGCAAAAACGACTGCAGCCACTGCCGCACCAGCTGGAACTGCGCCGCCGGCTGGTCGGCCAGCAGCGCCACCGATGCCTCAAACGGCTCGGTTGCATTCCGTTCCTTCAGCGACTGCTGGAACAGCTGATACAGTTCGGCCGCTTCCGCTGCAATCACGAAGGTTTCCCCGCGGGTTAATTCGCTGAACAAATAGTCGCCCGTTTCTGCCAGTTGCGCCGCTGAAAACAAGCCCGTGCCCGTCGCAAATTCCTCAATGGCCAGCTGCAATTCGGCTTTCAAATTGTCGAACTCCCGCGAGTCTGGAAATACCTGCAGCAGCACGCCGATGCCTTGCAGCTGGTGCTGCCAGGCGGCCTTCTTCTTGCGCCCCGTGAAGCCGTGCCAGTATAGTGCCGCCGCGGCCCGGGCTTCGGTGGAGTAACGCAGCAAATCGGCGGTGCGGGTGAGGCGCACCAAGGCTTCGAGCAGCGCCGCCGCGTCGTGGTCGTGCACGCCTTTGAGGTAACCCTCGGCGTAGCGCGGGGCCATGAATTGCTGCACGTGCGTAGTAAGTTCGGCCACGGTGAGGTACGACAGCTCAGCCAGCGAGAGCACGGCGGGCCGGCCGTCCTGGGCAGGCGCGGGGTGCTGAGCGGCTTGCAGAACCAGCCAGGCCAGGTACTCGGCGCGGTACACGTCGGCGTTTTCCGACACCACCGTTTGGTCCCACACGGCGCGGGCGGCGAGCACGGCGGGGTCGGTGATTTTCTGGAAGAAGTTGGTGCCGGTGAGGTGGTAGTGCAGGTCGCCGTCGCGCAGCACCACCGTCAGCTCCAGCGGCTGGGTGTTCACGGTGAAGGCGTAGGGGCCGAATTTGAGAGCCTGCCCGCCGTCGGTAAACAGCTCGGCGCGGTCCTTGAGCTGGCGCACCGCGTCCTCCTTCACGGTTTTGAGTCGGCTCTGAATGTCGTCGGCCTTCACCGGGTCGCCGAGGTTGAGCAGGTCCTGCACGGTCTGGCGCACCTTTTCCACCATCATGTCCGAGGCGAAATAGCCGTTGATGTCGGCTACGGTTTCGAAGCGCCCGAGCCGGTTTTGCACCGCTTTCAGGATACGCTCCGCCGATTGTAGCAGGGCCGAAGCGCGCTGGTTGCGGGCTTCCACCAGGCTCACCTTGCGCGACTCAAACGCCTCCGATACTTCTTCACGCTTGCCCGCCAGCTGGCTCAGGAATTGGTCGAACTCGGGAAATTTGCCTTCCAGTTCTTCGAGCTGCACCATGAGCTTGGTGCTGTATTCGTCGCACTTGGCGGGCGCGTCGCACAGGTCCAGGTAGTTCACCAGGGCCTGGTCGAGTAGCTTGATTTGGGCCGTGAATTCCGCTTGCGCCTCGGTGCCGGCTAGCGCCTGCCGCCGCCGTTTCAGGGCCGCCCGAATCTGATTGAAGCTGGCGTAAATGGTGGAAATGTTGTCAATGATGCGCGTGGTCTGCGTGGGGTCTTCCATCGGCAGGTTGCTTACCACTTCAATCAGCAATTCCAGCTCACTGGATACCGCGTTGGCCTGCTTTTCCTGCTCGTTGGCCTCGGCCACTTTCTGCACCTTTTCGATGGCCTCGGCAATGGCCTGCACGCGCACGGTGTAAGGCTTCAGCGCGTCGTCTTTCAGCAGGAAGTCTACGGTTTGGCTGGCCACGTCTTTGCTGGTTTGCTCCAGCTCGGCGGCGGCTTTTTCCACGGTGGGCAGCTCCACGTAGCGCAGCTCCTTGAGGGAAATTACTTCGCCGCGCACCGTGCGCAATTCGGCCAGCAGCTGCACGTACTCATTCACGTCCGTGGCCGTGGTGCGCTTAATGCGGCCGGTTAGCTCGTCGGCTTTGGCCAGCACGCGCTGGGTTTCGGCCCCTGTGCTCTTGCGGATGCTCAGCACCTTGTCGAACTCCTCCACCGCCGCGTTGGCCGCCTGCTGAATGTCGCGCAGCGGCTCGGCCAGCGCCTGGGCGGCCGGCTCGCGCAGCCAGTGGTAGGTGTCTGTCAGCGTGCCGGTGAGGCGAATCAAATCCAGGTAGAGGCCGGCGTAGCTGTCGTCTTTGCCCAGCAGCGTCAGCACCTCCTGGGCCTCGGCCATGGCCCGCACAATTTCCTTGTTGCCCAGCTTGTAAAGGTAAGAATCGGAAGTGACGGGCAGCTCAAAATCGGGCGCTACGTAGGGCGTCTGCCAGATTTGCACCGCGTGGTGCTTCTTGGGCTCATCGTCTTTGCGGAAGTAACACAGCTCACCATTTTCAAACAGCGCGTAGCCGTGGCAGCTGATGGGGTTATCGACCCGCTGCGCGATGATGTTGTACGAAAGCAGCAGGTACGCGCCGTCGTCCTTATTGTAAAAAACATACAGAAAATCTTCTCCATTGGGCGATATAATTCGCTTCTCGAAAAGCATGTCGCGCAGTCCCTTTTCAAACAGTTTCCCCTCGCCGGTTTGCAAGTAAAAGCCGTGCGGAAAAATCAGGCCCTGGTTGTCCGGCAGCAGCACGCAGGCTTCCGCCAGTGCATCCAGTCGCTGGGCAGTTTGCAGCTTGGAATTATAAATGAAATATCGGTAATCCTGCTCCTGATACGGCCGGATTTTCAGCAGAATAATATTGCCAACTACCGCGTAATAAATCTCCGAATCATCCAGTGTCTGGTCTTTGTCGAGCACCGGTTCGGCGTAAATACCGCGCCCGGTGGCCGTGTTGTTTTCTACCTTGATGGTGAGGTCGCCGTGGATGGTTTCCACAAAAACCTTGTCCTCGACGCTGATGTGTGGGTGTTTGCCTGAGCGCTGCATGTCGCGCGTGGTGCGTTTCCAGGCAAATTCGTGCTGCGGCGGAAACACGTATTCGTGGTCGCTGCGGTTGTCAATGTACGTGAGCGTGTCGCCCTGCAGCAGCCACTTAAACGTCTTGATGTCGTTTGCGCTTTTGCCCACCCGAAACACCATAAACAAATGGCTGCCGAGCACCGCAAATTTGACGAACTGCGTGTTCTTATAGTAGCGGTATAAATTCCGAAATTCCTCCGCGAATTGCGCATTAGAAATCAGGTCCAGCGGCAGCGGGTGAAACTCATGATTGGCGTAGGAATAGGCCCCGAAAACATCGGATAATTCCACCTCCGTTTTCAGCCCGATAACGACGTTAAATCCGAAGAGGAAACGGCGGCCCACCGGCACCATGTCCCACGGCACGCAATTATTCTCCGTGCTGATGCGGCCCGTCCCAATCAGTTTGGTGTCGATGGCGCCGAAAACGGTTTTGCGCTCGGTGTTCAGCTTGTCAAGGCGCGCCTTCAAGTCGGCGCCGCTTTTTTGCAGGCGGTTGCGCAGGATTTCGTAGGTGCCGCCTTCTAGCTTGACGTCCGGCGCGGGCGCGGTAGTTGGTTCCATAGCAGGATGCCAGGGGATGTTTCAGGAAGTGGTAATAGAAGAACGGCTTGGGCCTGAGCCAAAAAGAACGTCATGCTGAGCGAAGCTGAAGCATGACGTTCTTTTTGCGCGGATTGGGAGCTTAAACCAAATTCAGCGTCTTCACGGGCTTATCGCCTATGCCCAGCGCTTTGGCCGTGCTGCTGAGCTGCGTGATGGTGCTGCGCGTGGCGTCGTCGCCGGCCTTGTTCATCATTTGCAGCAGCAGGGCCGAGACGCTCAGGTTCTTCACGTCGTCGGAGCTCAGGCCAAACTGGTCCACGAAGCGGCGCAGGTTGGTTTTGAAGTCCCCACCGCCATCGTGGCCGAAGAAGGCGTCTTTCACCGTGCCCAGCACTTCGGAGTTGTGCACGGCGCGGTCCACCATTTTGCCCTTGGTGATGGAGCCGATAATCTGGTCGAAGAACATGGTTTCGCCGCCCACAATGTCGATTTTGGCCGACTTCAGGGCTTCGGAAATCACGCCGGCCTGGGCGCCGGCAATGTCTTTCTGAATGTTGATTTGGGCCAGTTCCACGGCCTTGTCTTTGTCGAGGCGCAGCTTGAATTCTTCGTGGTCTTTGCCCACGCCGTCCAGCTTTTTCATGGCGTCGGCCTTGGCTTCGATGCCCTTGGCCTCCACCGCAAAGCGCTGCTCGTTCACCGTCACTTCGGCCAGGCCGCGCTTCTGGTCGGCGTCGGCCTTGGCTTCGATGACGCTGGCTTCGGCCAGGCCTTTTTCCAGGTTCACCTTGGCGGCCACCACGCCGAGCTTCTCGTCGGCTTCGGCCTGCGCCGTGGCGCGCACCTGAATGGACTGGGCTTCGGCCGTGGCGGTGAGCTGCAGCACGTTGGCTTCCGACTCGCCCTCTTTCTGGCGGGCGGTGGCTTTGGCCTGCATCACCTGGGCTTCGGCCAGGCCCACGGCGCTGGCTTTGCTGGCTTCGGCTTCGGCCATGATGCGCACGGCCTGCGAGCGGTGCTCGGCCGCGGCTTTCTCTGCCTCGGCGTCGATGAGGGCTTGCTTGGCGCGGAATTCGGCGGCTTGTTTTTCCATCTCGGCCGTGCCCACCAGGGCAATGGTCGACTGCTCGGTTTCTTGGCGGGCTTTGGTCACGGCCACCAGCTTTTCGCGGTCGGCCTGGGCCTGGGCACGGGTGTCCTTGATGCGTTCTTCCTCAATCACCGTGGCTTTTTCCACCGTAATGCGCTCCCGGATGATGCCTTGGATGTTCTTGCGCTCTTCTTCCAGGGCTTTTTCCTTTTCAATCTGGGCCAGGGCCACGATGCGCTCCCGCTCGTTGATTTCGAGGGAGCGGGCCTGCTCCACGCGCTCGGTTTCCACGGCGTCGGTGCGCTGCTTGTTGCGCTCGGCCACCAGGATTTGCCGGTCGCGGTTCTGCTCGGAAATTTTGATTTCCTCGTCGGCCATGATGCGGGCTTTCTCGCCCTTCATGCGCTCTTCCTGGCGCACCTTTTCGGTTTCGGCGGCTTCGCGGGCCTTGATGTTGGCAATTTCGCGGTACTGCTTTTCCTGGTTTTCGGCCAGCTGCTTTTCGAGCTGCAGAATGGTTTCCTGCGCCTCCACGTCCTGCTTCTTGATGGTTTTCTGCTGGTCGCGCTGAATCTGGTTGGCCTGAATCTTCTGCTCCGAGGTCAGGGCAATGATTTTCTTGATGCCTTCCGCGTCCAGAATGTTATCCTGGTTCAGGGCCTGCAGCGGCGTTTGCTCCAGGTAATCAATGGCGCAGTCATCGAGCACGTAGCCGTTCAAATCGGTGCCGATGATGCGCAGAATCTCCTGCTTGAACTGCTCGCGGGAGTTATACAGCTCGATGAAGTCGAAGTGCTTGCCCACCGTTTTCAGGGCTTCCGAAAACTTGGCGTCGAACAGGCTTTCCAGCGCCAGCGGGTCGGAAGCGCGGTGCGCGCCGATGCTCTGGGCCACGTTCACCACGTCTTCGTGCGTTTTATTGACGCGGATGAAGAAGTTCACCTTCACATCGGCCCGCAGGTTGTCTTTGCAGACCAGTCCTTCGGAGCCCGCGCGGGAGATGACAATGGTTTTCAGCTTAATATCCATTACCTCCAGCTTGTGGAGGATGGGCACCACGATGATGCCCGAGAAGGACACCTTGGCGTCGCCCATGCCGGTGCGCAGCAGGGCCTCGCCCTGCACGGCTTTCTTGTACATCTTGGCGATGACCGCCAAAAAGCCAAGGAGAAACAGGCCGACGATAATCAGAACGGCCCAGGAAAGGGAGGCTAGCATGGGAGTAGGAGTGTTGGAATAGGGTAGGTGATGGTTGAAATTGTTGTTGGGGCGAGGGCACGCTATTGCACGTGGTAAGGCTCGACCAGGTAGCAGCGCCGCGTGGCGTCGAAGTCGATGATGAGGCCGGTGTCGCCCTTCGTCAGCGGCGTGCTGGTGCTGCGCACGTTTAGCATGAGCGGGGCCCCATCAATGCGCACTGCGGCTTGCCCAAGCTGGGTGAGCGTGGCCGGGAGCAACACGGTGCACACTTTGCCGATGACGACTGCGCCGGAGTCGTGGTCTTTTTCCAAGGCCGTGAACAGCTTTACGAAAGGCAGCGTCAGGAACTTGGCCACAAACAGGCTGCCGACGAACAAGGGCAGCAAAAAGGCCATTCCGAGCAGCCAGGAGGTGTTTTTGGTGTAGTAGTTGGCCAGAATGCTGCCCACCCACAACGGCAAAAACACGAAGCTCAGGAACACCATCAGCGGGATGCGACCCAGGTTGAAAAAGGCCAGGGCGCCATTGAGCCAGCTGCCATGGGCCGCTTCGTGGTGAAAATCGCCGGGGTGGTGGAAGTGGCCGTGGTCGTCCAGGTCGAGGTCCACGGTTTTCAGGTCGAGCAGGCCCACTATCACCGTGAGCCAGTACAGCAGCACGAAAACCAGCAGCCCCGTTGCGACCAGATTAGGCGGAGCGATGGCGGCTTGTAAAAGTTCGGTCATGGGCATATACAGGGCAGCTTAAAGGTAGGAGTATTCAGCTGATTCCAACGCCGGCCCGGCCCGTTTGGTCTAGTCGTGGTAGCCAAGCTTTGCTTTCAGGGCCTGGAGGTCGGCGCTGGCTTTGGTGGCCCCGGCCGTGCCCAGGGCTTTGTCAATTTCGGCGTCGAGGCTCTTGCCCGCCTGGGCAATTTCGCCGTAGGATTCGGCCAGGGCTTCCTGCACGGCTACCTTTTCCTTCATCCGCTCCAGCAGGGCCACGGTGCCCGAAGAGTCGAGCTGCGCCATCTGCTTGTTGATGGTGATGGTGGCGGTGCTCACCGTCACGCGGGCCTTGAGGGTTTTCAGCTCGTTTTCCCACTGGCTGATGGTGGACCTGAGCGTGGCCACGTTCTGGTCCAGCTGAGCGGCAGAGTGCTCAAACTGGGTTTGGTTGGTGGCGGCGCGGGCGGCCTGCGCCTCATTTTCGGCCTTTTTGAGGAGGGCCTCGCCGGCCAGGCGGTCGGCTTCGGCGGCCTCCAGTTCGCCCTTGTGGGCGCGCTGGAGCAAAAGCACCGCCTTGTTTTCATAGTCGGCCCCTTTGGCGCGGAAGCTTTCGCTTTCGTTGCGGGCCCGGATGGCCATGGCCTTCACTTCGGCCAGGCCGTGCAGGCTGTTGTCGAGGTCCTGGCGCAGGTCGCGCAGGCCTTGCTCGGTCATTTTGATGGGGTCTTCCAGTTGATTGACGGCGGCGTGGGCTTCCGACTGGCCGATTTTGAAGAGGCGGTTCAGGATGTTCATGGCAAGGAAGGCTTAGGCGGTGATGGGTTTGGAAAACTGAATCAACTCCTCCGAAAACTCGCTCAGCAGCAATCCCAGGGAGTTCACACAGGCTTCTAGTTCGGGCAAATCGAGGGTGTCAATCTGCAGGGTATCGCGGAAGATGAGCTTGCGGCCGGTTTCGTCGAGGGCGAAAGCGCCGTGGATGATGTCGCGGTTCTTCTGCAGCAGGCGCCGGTACACGTCCAGCGAGGGGGCCGGCAGGTCGAGCAGGTATTGCTCCAGTATCAGCAGCGGGTCGCCGCAGCCGATGACGAGGTTCCTGATGGCCAGCTCCGGTTTATCGACGACAAATACGTTCTCCTGTTCATCGGCGTGGCAGATGTCGAAGCCCAGTTCCAGCAGGTAGCCTTTGATGGTGGCGAAGTAGGGGTGAGTCATGCAGTGAAAGTGGAAAGGCGAAGCGCTGCTCAAAAAAGTAGCGACTGTAGCCAAGGCTTCGGTTTGGTTGTGGTAGATTTACGACGCAATAATAAGCAAAGTTTTACAGGTGCTCATGTTTTGAGCGAAATAATATTGTCGTAACATGTCCTTCGTTGGTAAGAATATTCGCAAGCTTCGAACCGTTAAAAAGCTAAGCCAAGCCGCTTTTGCTGAATTATTCGGGTTGGCGCGGCCCAGTGTGGGCGCTTACGAGGAAGGCCGGTCGGAGCCGAAAATGGAGACACTGATTCAGATTGCTCAGCATTTTGGCTTATCGGTAGACCTGCTACTTACAAAAGAGCTTACCGTGAATGAGCTCTACCACTTCGATATTTTCAAGGAGCAGCTGCAGCAGCCCGCGCCTGCGCCGGAGCCAATAGCGCAGGCCGACCGCGAGCAAAACGTGACCCCGCTGGTGTACCGCAACCGGACCCTCGAATACATCGTGCGGCACCACGACCCCGCTTTCATCGACGCGTTGCCCTGGGTGCAGATGCCCCACCAACTCACGGGCCCCACCCGGGCCTTCGAAGTATCCGGGGCCGATATGCTGCTGCATCGCCAGGGCCTCCGCCACCAAGACATTGTGCTGTGCAGCCGCATCGACAAAGCCAAGCCGCGGCTGAAATCCGGCAGCGTTTACGTATTCGTCACACAGAGCAAAATCCTCATTCGCCGCCTGGCTGAGCGCTTCGAGGAAACCCAGACGCTTAAGCTACGGGCCGACAACCCCGATTACGGCAGCCAAGAGCTGGAATTGAACCAGGCGCTGGAAATCTGGGAAGTGAAGGGTGTGTTCACCACGCATCTGCGCGCCCCGGCTTTGCTGGATGAGCGGGTGGCCGAGCTGGAGCGCAAAGTGGAAGAATTGGCCGCGCGGATTGGTGACAATAGCTGAATCAATCATTCGTCAAAACAGAAAGCCGGGGTGAAACAAGACGATGCTTCACCCCGGCTTTCTGTTTGGTGTGCTTTACCCAGTATGCGAAGTTTCTTGCCCCGAAGGACAAGTACCGGGACGGACCTAACTACCGCTGCTTGATAATCTCCTGCAGCGTCCAGGTATTGCCGTCAGGGTCGCGGAAGCCAGCGTATTTGATGCCGCCCATATTCTGGATTTCGCCCATGCTCACGCCGCGCCCGGCCAGCGTGGCGCGGGCTTCTTCAATGTTATCGACCACCAGGTGCAGGCCGCGCAGCGAGCCGGGCGCCATGGCAATACCTGCTAGGCCCTCGCTCAGCACAATGGAGCAGCCCGAGCCGGGCGGCGTGAGCTGCACCACGCGCACCGTGGCGTTGGGCCGCACGTCGTGGTCGAGCCGGAAACCGACCTGCTCGGCGTAGAAGTGCTTGGCGCGGTCGATGTCGGTGACGGGCACCGGAATGAGTTCGAGTTTTAGGTCCATGAGGTATCAGGCGTTGGCCCGTTCGTAGGTGAGGACGAGCACGCCGGTGCTGGTAGTGTGCGACGATTTCAGCTTGAAATCCGAGCCGATTTCGGCGGTGAACAGGCGCTTGCCGGTGCCCAGCACCAGCGGGAACACCATCAGGCGGTAGGTGTCGATAAGCTGGTGCTGGCGTAGGTATTCCACCAGCTGGCCGCTGCCATAGATGAGCAGGTTCTGGCCGGGCTCCTCTTTGAGTTTGGCTACGGCGGCGGCCACGTCGCCCTGAATGATTTCGGCGTTCCACTCAGCGGTTTGGAGTGTGCGCGAGGCCACGTGCTTGGGCAGGCGGTTCATGATGTCGGCGCCGGGGGCGTCGGGCATGTTGGGCCAGGCGCCCGCAAAGGCCTCGTAGGTCACGCGGCCCAGCAGCAGGGCATCGGCAGCCTGCATGAGCTCGCCCTGAAACTCGCCCAGCTCGTCGTTGAAATAAGGTTGAGTCCAAGCGGGGTTTTCCATCACCCCGTCCAAGGTCAGGTATTCGGCGGCAACAACTTTGCACATAATGAATTAGGCGTTGGGTTGCGACTCGCCGGCACAGTTCCAAAAATGGAACAGCCATTCCGTGCCGAACCGGTCGATGAGCGTCCCAAACTTACCGCCCCAGAACATGTACGCCAGCGGGTCGATGACGGTGCCGCCCTCACCCAACTTGGCAAAAAGCGCGTTAATTTCCTCGTCGCTGTCGCAATTCAGGCACATGGCGATGTTGTTGCCGGGCGCAAACGGGCGGCGGGTGTCCAGGGCGTCGCAGGCCATGAGCACGAGCGGGCCGGCCGTGAGGGTGCCGTGCATAATCTGGTCCTGGGCTTCGGCGGGCAGGTGCCCGGCCATGGCCGTATCGCCGACGCGCATCAGGTTAAGCTCGCCGCCCAGGCAGCTCTGATAGAAGGTGAGGGCTTCGCGGCACGTGCCGTTGGGAAATGCAAGATGAGGATTGAGAGAGGGCATGAAATTGAGGCGGTTGATGAATTGATGTGAAAAGATGAGCAGATGGAAAGCCCAGCAAGGGCTAAATGGCGTAGGCAATGCCGGCCGTCCCGGTTGGCTCAATGGCTGCTTCCTGCCGGGGCCGGCTGGCCAAGTACTGCTTCCACAGGAAATACATGCCAAGTAGCACGGCCAGCATCACTGCGGCGGGAACGGTAGCCGCCATGCCCATGCCCGCAAACAGCACCGAAGCGCCTGCGCCCATAAAGTCGATGGCAAAGCCGGCGTAGGCCCATTCCTTCAGTGCGCGGTACTTGTTTTGGAGCAAGGCCAGCGCACCCAGGATTTTGGCCGCGCCGGTGATGTCCATGATATACACGGGGTAGCCGAGCTGCTTCATGGCGGCCACGCCGTGTTGCTCGTGCAGCAAGCCGGCGACGCCGTCGGCCAGCATCATCAGGCAGAAAAGAACGGTGAGGCCCCAGTAGAGGCGGGCAGTGGTGCGGGGTTTCATAACGAGAGGTTTTGGGGAGAAGAGAGTTGTTTTAGTATTACTAACTGGTTTGGCAAAGGTATTAGCAAAATCGGGCTGACAATAGGGGTAATTGCGCCTAAATAGGGGGCCGATTGCGCCAGGCTTGTGCCTACATTTGGGCCATGAAGCACGTATCCATACTGGTGCCCGCCGGCGAGGCCGTGGTGGGCAGCATCGAAGGTCCGCACAAGGTGCTGTGCCAGGTAAACGACCTGCTGACCAGCATGGGCCAGCCGCCCGCTTTCGCGGTGGAGCTGGTGGGCCTCACCCGGCACAAGGCCTTCAACCGCGGCCTGTTCACGCTGCGCGCCGACCGCCTGCTCGACGAAGACTTCCGCACCGACCTCATCCTCATTCCCGCCCCGCACGGCGACCTGGCCGAGGCCGTGGCGCTCAACCAGGAGTTTCTGCCCTGGATAGTGCGCCAGCACCGCGCCGGGGCCGAAGTGGCCAGCTTGTGCCTGGGCGCGTTCATTCTGGCCGCTACGGGCCTGATGGACGGCAAAAAGTGCGCGACGCACTGGCTCGGCGCCCCGCAGTTTGCGGCCATGTACCCGCGGGTGCACCTCGTGCCCGAGCAGGTCATCACCGACGAACAGGGCCTGTACAGCAGCGGCGGGGCCTATTCCTACCTCAACCTGGTGCTCTACCTCATCGAAAAGCACGTGAGCCGCGACGTGGCCGTGTGCTGCGCCAAGGTGTTTCAGATTGACATCGGGCGCCAGAGTCAGTCGCCGTTCGTCATTTTCCAGGGCCAGAAGGGGCACGACGACGAGCCCATCAAAAAGGCCCAGGAGTTCATAGAAAAGAACCTGGCCGGCAAAATCACCATCGACGACCTGGCCGCGCTGTGCTGCCTGAGCCGCCGCAACTTTGAGCGGCGCTTCCGCAAGGCCACCGGCAACGCCGTGGCCGAATACGTGCAGCGCGTGAAGATTGAAGCCGCCAAAATGAGCCTCGAATCGTCGCAGGAGAACGTGAGCGAGGTGATGTACTCGGTGGGCTACACCGATGTTAAGGCCTTCCGCACGCTGTTCAAGCGCCTCACGGGCGTGTCGCCGCTGGCCTACCGCGACCGGTACAGTCGCAAGCGCCCGCTGGCCGCGGCGGCTTAGGGGGCCCGAAAACGGCTCGGCCCCCGGTGGCGCCGTGCGGGGCACGGGCGTCCATCGGGGGCCGAAACATGGAGCGGTGGGCCTTGTTGGCGGGCCCACCGCGCTGGCTGGGGCGGTTAGCGGGTTACCGAGGCAATGGCGGCCGGGGCTTGGGCAGGCATGAGCTCAGGCACCGAGATGGTGGTTTGCTCGCCTTTCTGCACCTGCACGTTGTAGCGGTACCGCTCGCGGCCCACGCGCAGCAGCACGGCGTATTTACCGGCCGGCACGCCGGCAAAGTTGAGCTTGCTGCCATAGGAGGCCTGGCGGTTTACTTCGCTCATCAGGAAGGTGTTGTGCGAGAGGCACAGCACGTCCATGCGCACTTTTTCCAGCTTGGGGTTTTCCACGGTGAAGGACAGGCACTGCGCGTCGGCTTGCTTGGCTTTCACGGCGGGGGCGTCCTGGGCCAGGGCCGTGCCGGCGGTGCCCAATACGGCCAGGCCGCCGAGGAGCAGAGCCCGCAGGAACGGAGCCGAGGCCAGGCGCTGAGCGCGGGTGGAAGTGGTGGCGCCAGCCAGTTGCTGGGCGGGACGGAGGGAGAGGAAACGTTTCATGGTACTTACAGAAAAAAGGTGAGGGTGAATTTTTTGCAGAAAAAAGGCGGGGCGGGGGAGGAGAAGAGTAGGTGTCGGCTACAGTACTGGGCGTCGAACAGTACAAATGTATAGTAGGTACTTTGTAAAGCAAGGTACTGTTGCCGTAATTGTATTGCTTTTGCTTTTTGGTTCCCGTTAATTGCTGATTTTCAGCGACAAAATTTTAGAAGAAATTTTTGTCAAACTTGGTGGGCTTGCTTTTTCATGGCAGCTGGCAGCAGTTTGGCCGTGCATGCGGGGCTTGGTGGTCGGCTACTGTGAAGAAGATGCTCGCGGCAGAAAAAGGTTGCCTGGGTAGAAGGCCAGGTAGTTCGGGCTGTGCAAGAGGTGGATAATGCTCAGCGAGTTGGGAGGAGGGGGCTTTCGGGAGTAGATACCGCCGATGAAGGCGAACGTTACAGGCCGCGCAATTTTTTTTTGAAAATGTCCTTTTTGCTTTTGAAAAAGCCTAATGAAGCTTGAAAACGACTCTCAACGAGCGTTGTACCCTGGCAGCCTTGACGGTAACTATGACCTGCACGATGCAACCGGCGCTGGCCCTCGCCGGTCAGGGGAGGGAAGGCGGCCGCGCCCGGCCCCGAATTGGTTTGCCACTTTACCTTACTGCATTATGTCAACATTTTCTGCAAAACCGGCCCTGCTGGGCTTGCTGGCCGGGGGCCTGCTGTTTTCGTCCTGCCAGAAGCGCGACGTGGCGGTGCCCGACCCGGCCGCGCCCGTGGCCACGCCCGTGCGCCCACTCACCGGCGCCGAGCGCAACACCGTGGCCAGCGCCAACGATTTTGCCTTTCAGGCCTTTGGGGCGTTGCGCACCGCCACCCCCGCCGACAACATCTGCATCTCGCCGCTGAGCATCTCGGCGGCCCTCACCATGGCCTACAACGGGGCCGACGGCACCACCAAGGCCGCCATGAAGCAGACGCTGGGCTTCCAGCCGCTCACCGACCTGCAAATCAACGAGGCCTTCCAAAGCCTGTTTGCGCTGCTGGGCGGGCTCGACCCGCAGGTGACCTTCACCACGGGCAACTCCATTTGGGTGGGGCAGCAATACCAGTTGCAGGCGCCGTTTGTGCAAACCAACCAGCAGTATTTCGGGGCCACGGTGCAGCCCGTGGCGTTTGGGGCGCCGGCCACCACGGCCCTCATCAACAGCTGGGTGAACACCCAGACCCGGGGCAAGATTACGCGCATCCTCGACGGCACCGATGCCAACGACGTGATGTACCTCATCAACGCGCTCTATTTCAAGGGGGCCTGGACCTACCGTTTCGACCCGCAAAACACCCGCCCCGGGCCATTTTTCTACGAAAACGGTACCTCGGCCACCAAGAGCTTCATGAGCCTGACCACCGGCCGCTACCGCCGCTACCAGGACGCTCAGCAACTGCTCGTGGACCTGCCCTACGGCAACCGGCGCTTCAGCATGACGTTCATTGTGCCGCAGGGCCAGAATACCCTGGCCAACGTGGCCAGCCACCTCACGAACAGCCAGCTGAGCACCTGGCTGGCTGCCACCGACTCGACCGGCCTGGAGCTGCGCCTGCCCAAGTTTCAGCTGGCCTACGAGCAGAAGCTCAACGCCATGCTCACACAGTTGGGTATGGGCGTGGCTTTCGGCGGCCAGGCCAATTTCAGCCGCATGCTGGCCGGCAATTCCAGCAGCCTGTCCATCAGCGAGGTGAAGCACAAAACGTTTCTGGACGTGAACGAAGAGGGAACCGAGGCGGCCGCCGTCACGTCGGTGGGCGTTGTGGTGACTTCGCTGCCGCAGCCCACGTTCGTGAACCGGCCGTTCCTGTTTCTCATCCGCGAAAAGTCGTCGGGCGCCATCCTGTTTATGGGGCAGATGACGAACCCCTAAATGCCGGCCTCAGCAGGCGCGCTGGCGCTGAAGATGCAGGCGCAGCACGGTGTCAATTTTCTCCGGGGTGAGGGGTTTGTTGATGCGGCCGGCGGCGGGCAGGCCATCAAGGCGGGAGAGGTCGCGCGCGTCGGCCGAGGTGGTGAGCACCACCACCGTGGTAGCGTGGCGCTGGGCCGGTGGCAGCAGCTGAAAAGCTTCCAGAAATTCAATGCCGTTCATCACCGGCATCTGAATGTCGAGCAGGATGAGGGACGGGTAGTGGGGCTGGGGGCCGGCGCCCGACTGCCGCAGCATGGCCAGTGCCTGCTGCCCGTTTTCGGCTACCAGAATGCGCTCGGCCACGTCGTGGCGCTTGAGCAGGCGCTCGTTGAGGAAGTTATTGGTCGCGTCGTCATCGACCAGCAGCACGCTGGATAGGGAGGGCATAGCTCCCACCTACGTAAGGCGGCGCGGCCGGGTTCAGGTCAGGTCGGGCAGCACCACCGTAAACGTGGAGCCCCAGCCCAGCTGGCTGTGCACGCGCACGGTGCCGCCGGCGTTTTCGGCCATGCGCTTCACCATGTAGAGGCCCACGCCGGTGCCCGGCACGTGGGTGTGCAGGCGCCGGAACATCACAAACAGCTTGGCCTGCTCTTCGTCGCTGAGCCCCAGGCCGTTGTCTGCCACTTCGAGCCACACCTGGCCCTTGGGGCAACTGGCACGCAGCGTCACCACCGGCGGGTGGCCGGGGCGGTGGTACTTCACGGCGTTGGAAAGCAGGTTGTAGAGAATGCTGCGCAGGTTTTTGGGCGAGAAGCGCAGGGTGGGGCAGGCGCTCACGTCCACGCTGAGACGGGCGCCGGTGGCGGCCAGGGCGGGTTCCAGGTCCTGGCGCACGGCCTCGGCCAGGGCGGCCAGGTCTACGGCTTCGGCGGGTTCGGCGTGGGCCAGCTGTAGCTTGCTCACGTCGGTGAGGTGCATCAGCGTGCGCTGGAAGCGGGCCACCGAATCGCGCATGAGCTCCAATAGGTGGGTCACGTCGGCGTCCTGGCGCACGGGGGCGGGCAGCTGCTCTTCCAGGGCCAGCAGCAGGCCTTCGATGTTGGCAATGGGCGCGCGCAGGTCGTGCGAGGCCGTGTACACGAAGGTGTCGAGGTCCACGTTGGCGTGGCTGAGGCGGTCGTTGGTGTCGCGCAGCTCCTCGTTGGCAACCAGCATCTCTTCGTTGATAGCGGCCAGCTCCTCGTTGAGCTCCTGCACCTGCTCGCGGGCCGCGGTCTGCTCGCTCACATCGGTCACCAGCGAGTAGAAACCGACGACTTCGCCGTGCTGCACGTCGGGGATGTAGTCGGTGCGGGTGTGCCGCACGAAGCCCTCGCGGTAAGGCATGCGGGCCTCGAAGGAAAGGCGCTCGCCGGCCAGGGCGCGGTCGATGTAGGGTTGGGCGGCGGCGTAAGCGGCCTCGCCCAGCACCGCGCGGGCGGGCTGGCCCAGCAGCGCCTCGGGGTCGCGGTTGAACCAGGTCCGGTAGGCATGGTTGACGAAGCGGTAGCGCTGCTCGCGGTCGATGTAGGCAATGAGCACGGGCAGGGCATCGGTGAGCAGGCGCAGGCGCTGGGCGGTTGCCTCGGTGGCCTGGCGGGCCAGCACACGGTCGGTCGTTTCCAGCAAAAACGCCAGAATGCCGGTGGTGTGGCCGTCCTCGTTGCGCAAGGGCTGATACACCAAGTCGAGGTAGCGTGTGGCGGGGCGTCCGGTGGCGGGGTCGAGCAGGCCCACGGGCTTTTCGCGGGCCACAAACGGCTGGCCGGTGGCGTACACCTGGTCCAGCAGCCCCACAAAGCCCTGGGCGTCCAGTTCGGGCAGCACGTCGGCCACCGACAGGCCTTCGTAGGCGCGGTGCCCCGTCAGCTCCAGGTAAGGTTCGTTGAAGAAGGTATAGCGGTGCTCGGGGCCGGCCAGGGTGGCAATGGAGGCCGGCACCTGGCGCAGAATCTGGCGCAGCAGGCCCTGCTGCTGCTCCACGGCGCGGGTGCGCTCCTGCACGCGGGCTTCCAGCTCCTCGTTCAGCTCAGAGAGGGCCAGCTGCGAGTGGATGAGGGCGGCGTTGGCCGCGAGCAGTTCCTCGTTGCTGGTCCGCAGCTCTTCGTTGGCGGCCGCCAGCTCGTCGTTGAGCTCCTGCACGCGCTGGCGGGCCAGCACCTGCTCGGTGACTTCCACCGCAATGTCGACCACCCCAATGAGCTCGCCCCTGGGCCCGAACAGGGGCTGGTACACGAAGTTGTAGTAGGTGGTTTGCATGTGCCCGTCGCGCAGGAGCAGGGCTGGGGTTTCGCGGCCTTCCACCGGCACGCGGGTGTCGCGCACCTGGTGCAGCAGCGCGTCGAAGCCCTGGCCGCGCAGCTCGGGCAGGGCTTCGAGCAGGGGCTTGCCCAGCACCTGCTCCGGGGCGCGCTCCCACATGGTGCATATCGCGGCATTGGCCGCGGCAATGCGCAGCTCCGGCCCCTGGAACAAGGCAAAGGCCGCCGGCGCCTGCGTCAGGATGGCTTGCAGCATGTTGCGCTCGCGCTCCACGGCGGCGTGGGCTTTCTGCTCGCGGGTCTGGCTGGCGCGCAGGTCCTGCTCGGCGGCGGTGCGGGGCTGGCCGTTGGTGTCGTCGAAGTTCACCACCAGCACGTCGCCCAGGCGCTGGGCCACCAGCACAAAGTAGCCGTCGAGGCCATCGTGCTGGTAGTTGTTCTGGCGGCGCTCCAGCTTGCCCGAGAGGAAGGCGTCGCGGTAGAACGCAAACACGCCGACGGCCTCCGCCGTGGGGTACAGCGTCAGCAGGGACTGGTCGGGGCGGGCGGGCAGCCGCAGCATGTGCTGGGCGGTGGCGTTGAGGTACACCACGGTCAGGTCCACCACGGTAGTGCCGGCGGCGTCGTACACGGGCCGCATCAGCATCACGCCGCTCAGGGACGTGTCGAGCAGCACGCGCAGCAGGTCGGGCGGCGCAGGCAGGTCGGGCGGCAGCTCGGATGGGGGCAAATCAGGCGTCATAGCGTAGCAAAACCAACAACGGGCCCCCTAAAGTATAGGCGGGCCGGCAAGCGGAGGTACGTAAACCCGGCCCCGCAGGGGGGCAGTCGCGCCAAATCCGCCTTCTTTAGCCCCCGAGCCCACGCTGGTTCGGCAGCCGCAAAGGCGGCTAGCTTTTGGTGCCGCAGCCGGCGCAGAACTTTTGCTCGGGCTTGAGGGCCTCGCCGCAGCTGGTGCAGTGGCGGGCCTGGCTTTTGGCGGCGGGGTTGGGGGTGCCGCAGCTGGCGCAGAACTTTTGGTCGGCCGTGAGCTTGGCCTGGCAGTTGGGGCACTGCAGCAGGGCGCCGCGGCTCTGGAAGTCGATTTGTTGGGTATAGTTCTGCTCGCGGGTTTTGGTGTAAATCTGCTCGCTGGTGGCCTGGGCCTGCTGGGCGCGCAGCTCCTCCTGCTCGTCGGGGGCGCAGGTTTCGCACAGGCCGGCGCTGTGGTTCCAGCAGGCGTCGGGGCACACCCAGTGGCCGCAGCGGGTGCATTGCTTGAACTGCTGCTTGCCCTCGGCCACGGCCGCTTCCAGAGCCGAGTCGTGGGCCTTGCCGCCCACGGCCCGCTGAATGTGGTAGGCCGCATTTTCGGCCCCACCCAGCCCGCCAAACAAGCTGCTGGCCGCCTGCAGCAAACTGCCCGCAATGCCGATGGCGTTGGGCTGAAACCGCGACATGTAGCCGTTGTGGCACTTGTCGCAGTGGAACTTGAACTGAAAGCCCTTATCGGTGGAAAGGTCGTCGTAGTTGGCAACGAATTGAATCAGGGAGCTCATGGTGCAGGAAGCGGAAGGTGAATGGGCAAATGTAGGGGCAGCCAAGTATTCGGGTAAGTGCATGCGGCTCTTCAATCGCGGCCGGGCCGTTATCATTACTGCACTACTTGCGCTTTCCGGCCATGCTTCCTGCCCCTCCCCCCGATGCCGTGCTGCGCCTGCGCCAGTACATCGCCCAATTCATAGCCCTGCGCGACGATGACTGGGACCTGCTGGTGCCGCACCTGCAGCTGGTGCGCCTGCAGAAGCACGACCTGTTTGCGCGCGAAGGACAGCGGGCCGGCGAAGTAGCGTTTGTGCTCGACGGCATGTTCCGGCAGTTCTACTCCAAAGACGGCGAAGAGCGCACCACCTATTTCTACTTTGAAAACCACCTGATGAGCGCCTACGCCAGCTGCATCAGCGGCCAGCCTTCGCTGCTCACCATCGAGGCCCTGAGCGACGCCCACCTGCTCCGGTTTCACTACGCGGTGCTGAAAGAGCTGTTTGAGCAGCGCCCGGCCTGGCAGAAATTTGGGCGGCTGGTGGCCGAGTACCTGGGCCTGGGCCTCGAAGAGCGCATGGTTAGCCTGCTGCTACTCAGCCCCGAAGAGCGGTACCGCGACCTGCTGACCGGCCCCCGAAAGAAAATCCTGGAGCGCGTGCCTCAGCACTACATCGCCAATTACCTCGGCATCACGCCCGTGAGCCTGAGCCGCATTCGCAACCGCGTGGCGCGGGGCCGGTAGCCGCCGAGCGGTTTTCTTATCTTTTGTTATCGTGGGCCGGGGGCCGGCGGGAGGAATTTTGAATCATTCCATCACCTCTCAAATTCCTCTGCGCCATGAACGTCCTCATCAACCCCAGCGCCCCGGTCCAAACCCGACAGCACCTCGTCATCAACGCCACGCCGGCCCGGGTGTGGGCCGTGCTCACCCACATCGACGGCTGGGCTGCCTGGCAGCCTGCCATCAAGCGGCCCCGCCTGCGCGGCGCGCTGGCCGCCGGCACCTCGTTCGACTGGAAATCCAGCGGCGTGGGCATCCGGTCGGAGCTGCACACGGTGGCGCCGGCCGCGGAGTTCGGCTGGACCGGCCACTCCCTGGGCACGTTTGCCATCCACAACTGGACGCTGCGGGCCGTGCCCGGCGGCACCGAAGTAACCGTGGACGAAAGCATGGAGGGGATGCTGGCCCGCTTGTTTAAAGGCGCTCTCACCCGTGGGCTGGCCACCGGAACCGTGCAGTGGCTGTCCCTGCTGAAAGCCGAAGCTGAGAAGTAGGCCCCGCGCCGGCGCGGCAGCCAGCGGCCTCACCCGCCACCTTCCCAAAAGCCAGGTAGGCCGTGCAACCTCGCAGCTGCTCTGCCGGTCAGGGCTTCGAACGGGAGGTGCCGGCTGGCCTCGCCCGCGTCTCACCTTTTTCTCTACTTCTGTATGCGAGTGAAGTACCTGTTTTCGCTGAGCCTGCTGGCCGGCCTGAGCGCTGCCAGCGGCCTGGCCGGCTGCACCGAAAAAACCGACGTGTCCCCCGAAGCGCCCTGTGGCACCACCGCCACGGTGCGCCTGTGCCTGGGCAACACCCTGATGTGTCCCACCGAGCACACCACCCTGGTGCTGGCCGACGGCACCCGGCTGCACCCCAGCGGCCCACTGTGGCAAGCCTACCTGCCGCAGCAGTCCAACGGCGCTACGCTGCGCATTGGCTACACCCGCGGGGCCACGCTGCCGGCTGGCGACATCGCCGACGTGGAAGCCACCATCACCTGCCTGGAGTATCCCGTAATGCGCTGCGGCACGCCGTCGCCCGGCGGCTGGTAGGAAGGAAAGTGGGAGGTCGGTAGATGGGGCAGTGAGGCATTTGGCGCAACTCAACAGCGGCGGTGGGAGTACGACAATTACAAGCAGTTCCACCCTCCCCTTTCCACATGGCTACCTCCACAACCTCCGACTCCGGCGACATCTACGCCACCTTCAAACACGATGTGAACATGACGGCTTCGGAGCTCGAGAAATGGCTGAAAACCGACGAATCGAAGTCGGTGGGCCAGGACAGCGGCGACGGCGCCAGCATTGGCCACCATTCCGGCGAGCGCATCATCGACATTCTGCACAAGAAAAAGGCCGACCTTACGCCCGCCGATGAAGCCCACATGCACAAGGTGCACAGCTACGTGGCCCGGCATTCGGCCCAGGGCCCGCACGATAAGAAGGACGTGGAAACCTCGCGCTGGCGCTACTCCCTCATGAACTGGGGCCACGACCCGCTGAAGAAATAACCCAGCCGCCCGCTACCAGCGCCGCGGGCCCGGCCCTACCTGATGCGTTCCAGCAGCCAGGTGCCCAGGGGCGGGCCGTCGGGGGCGGCGCCCTGGGCGGGCGGCAGCAGGAGCGGGGCCACCACGCCGGCTGGCAGGGTGGCCTGGTCGGGGGCCGTGAAGGTGGGGCCGCTGTCGGTGCCGGCGTCGTAGGCGCGGGCGGGCACGCGACGCTGCGTGGCCCACTGGCCGGTGGCGTCGAGCAGGTTTTCGTCTTCGAGGGCCACAAACCAGTCGGGGCTGGGCGCAATCATCGTCACCAGGCTCAGGCGCGGGTGGGCGGCGTCGAGGCGAATGGTGTCGGAAACGCTGCCCGGCGAGTTGAAGTACGGCGCTTCCAATAGCCGAAACGCGGCCCCGCTGCTTTGCAGAGCGTTTATCTCGGCCCGCAGCGCGGTGTTGTTGCCGCGCTCGGCCATGTTTTTGATGCCGAGGCTGGCCGGCTGGCCGGGCCGGAACAGCAGCGCATCGGCCCGGTGCGAAGCCCCGATGACGGACGAAAAGTGCGCCCCGGCCGGGAAGTTGGCGTGGGTGCCGGCGCTCCACGTCGCCTCGAAGGTGACGCGGTAGAGGGCCGTGCCCGGGGCCGGCGTGGGGTCTTCCGTTGCAGTGTCGGCGGAGGGGGAGCAGGCGGCCGCCCCGCACAGCAGGGGCAGCACACAAAAGCGAAGCAGCAAACGGACCATGACGGAAGCGGGCAGGTGAAAGAGGGTGTTACAGGGCCCGGGCCACCTGCCGCACGCTGACGCGCTGGCGGTAGTCGGGGTTGAAGTAGGCAAACCGGATGGTGCCGTCCCGGCCGATGACGTAGGTAGCGGGCACGGGCAGGATGTTCTGGTCGAGGCCGTTGGCTTTCTTCAGGTCGATGCCGTAGCCGAGGTACTTGGTGGCCGTGGCGTCGTCGACCACAAAGGCGGTTTTGTACGCCTTCATGATGGTGAGGTCCCGGTCATGTACGATGGGGAACGACGCCTTGGTTTTGGCCACCGTCTGGCCGATGTTGGCCGGGGTTTCGGGCGTTACCACCACTACCTGAGCGCCTTTGGCCGTGAGCACCTGCAGCGAGTCCTGCAGCTGGCTCAGCTCCTTGTTGCAGTAGGGGCACCACTGCCCGCGGTAGAAATACAGCACCACGGGGCCTTTCTTCAGCAGCTGGCGCAGCTCCACGGGCCGGCCGGCAGCGTCCTGGCCCTTGAAAGCGGGCGCCACGCTGCCCACCGCCAGGGCCGAGGCCGTGAGCGCCGGGGTGGGCGACGACTGAGCCAGTGCCGGCGAAGCCAGCAGGGCCAAAGCGGCCGTGAAACGAGTAAGCAGGGACATAGGCGGGGCTGGAATGATGAGGTGCCGTGGAGCCAGACGCCACCGGACGTTTCGCCTTACAGCAAGGTCGGGCTTTTTTTAACAGCTGTTCTGCCGCAGGCCACGCCCGCCGGCCGCTACGCCGCCGGCGGCACAACAAAAAGGCCCCGTCAGCTACTGACGGGGCCTTTTTGTTTCGCTTCTTTGGGTGCGCTAGTCCGGCTTCAGCGGCGTGGTGGCCGGGGCCGACTGGCTGGCGGCACCGGTTTTCAGGGGCTCGCCGTTGAGGGTCACGTTGTCGAATTTCACGTCGGCGTATTTGTTGGGGAAGGTGGCCTGGTCGGCGGTGGCCGTCACGTTTTTGAAGGTGATGTTGCTCACCTTGTCGGTGGGGTTGCCAGTCAGTACCGCAAACTGCTTGCACTTCACTTTCACGTTCGAAACGGTGATGTTGCGAATGGTGCCGAAGGGTTTTTCGGTGCTGCCGGCCATGTTGAAAAACTGCGTCCAGGGCGAGAGCGTCACGATGGTGCCGCACTTGCCCGTGATGCCGTCGACGGTGATGTTTTCGTAGAGCTGGTAGGTGTCGGGGCGCATTTTGAAGAGCAGCACGGGGCGCTCGTTGTCCATCTTGCAGTTGCGCATGGTGATGCGGTTGGCGTGGAGGCACTCGCTGCCGCAGGTGAGGGCCGCGTGCACTTCGCCGAAGGTGCAGTTCTCAATCAGCACGTCTTCGATGGGGCCGTTTTCGGGCAGCTTCTGGGCCGTGGGGCCCTTGCCGCCCTTGATGGCGATGCCGTCGTCGTTGACGGAGATGTAGCAGTTGCGCACGGTCACCTTGCGGCACACGTCGATGTCGATGGCGTCGGTGCTGGGCGCCTTCACGGGCCGGAAGGGCGAGCGGATGTCGCAGCCGTCGATGAGCACGTTGTTGGACTGGTAGAGGTGGGTGGTCCAGAAGCCCGAGTTATGCAGCTTCACGTTCTTAATCGTCACGTTGTTCGACCCCCAGATGAACACCAGGCGCGGGCGGTGCACCTCCAGGTTGGTGGCGTACTTGCCCAGCTTCTGCATCGAGTCGCGGTAAAACCAGAACCGCTTCCAGAACTTCAGCCCGTTGCCGTCGATGGTGCCGGGGCCGTTGATGCTGAAGCCATTCACCTGCTTGGCGTTGACAAGCGCCGCGTAATACGGCTGGCTCTGGCCCTCCATGCGCGAGGGCACCAGCGGATAGTCGGCAATGTTATCGGAGCCCTTGAGTTTGGCGCCGGCCTGCAGGCGCAGGTGGGTGTTGGGCTTAAAAAACAATGCCCCGCTCAGGAACACGCCCTTTGGGATGACCACCGTGCCCCCGCCGGCTGCGCTGGCCTTGTCGATGACCTGCTGAATGGCCTGGGTATTGAGCTTGGTGCTGTCGGTGCTGGCCCCGTACTGGGTGATGACGTAGTCTTTGGGAGCGACGGGCGCCTTCGTAGGGGCGGGCGCGTGGAGCGAAAAAGCTGCCAGGCAGGCCGCCAGCGGCGCAAGGAGAAATTTCATGGGGCGGGAAATGGGTTGAACGGCGCAAAGAAGCACGCCCGGCCCGGCCCCACTGTTCTGTAGTTACCTGACAAAGCCCGCTAATTGGGCTTGGCATATACTCTTCGCGGCAGCAATGCTTCGACAAGCTCAGCAGGACGTTCTGTTAAATTCCTGAATACGCTCTTAGGCCCGGCTGTCGTCGGCGTGGGGCAGGCACACGAAGAAGGTGGTGCCAGCGCCGAGCTGGGAATGCACCTCGATGCGGCCGCCGGCGTTTTCCACCATGCGCTTCACCATGTAGAGGCCCACGCCCGAGCCCTCCACGTGGTCGTGGAAGCGCTGAAACATGGTGAACAGCCGGGGCAGCTGGTGCGTGGCCAGGCCCAAGCCGTTGTCGTGCACTTCAAGCACTGTGAAGCCGGGGCGCCGGTGGCCGCGCACGTCCACGTGGGGCCGTCGGTCGGGGTGGTGGTATTTGAGGGCGTTGCTGAGCAGGTTGTAGACCACCGAGCGCAGGTTCTTTTCCGAAAACGCTACCGCTGGCAGGCCGTCGAGCTGCACGTGGAGCTGGGCCTGGGTGTCGTGCAGCAGCGGGACCAGGTCGAGGCGCACGTCGCGCACCACGGCGGCCAGGTCGACGGCGCTCAGGGCCGGCTCGTGCGCCTGCTGGAGCTCGGACACGGCGGTGAGGTGGTTGAGGGTGCGCTTGAAGCGCTCCACCGAATCAAGCATGCGGGCAAGGGTGGGGGCAATGCTTTCGGGCTCGGCGGCCACGGCCGGGGGCAGCTCCTGGCGCAACACATCCAGCAGGCCCTCGATGTTGGAGATGGGGGCCTTGAGGTCGTGCGAGGCGGTGTAGATGAAGTTGTCGAGGTCGGCGTTGGTGCGGCGCAGCTGCTCGTTGGCCTGCTTGAGGTCGGTGATGTCGATGGCCGAGCCCACGTAGCCGTACAGCGCGCCGCCGGCCAGGTAGCTGGGCGCGCCCTGGGCCAGCAGCCAGCGGAACTGCCCGTCGTGGCGGCGCATGCGGTGCTCCAGCACGTAGGGCTGGCGCCGGGCAATGGCCCGGGTGAGGGTGTCCTGCGTGAGGGCCAGCTCGTCGGGGTGCAGGTAGGGGCCCCAGCCGGTGGCGGCGTACTGCTGCTCGGTGTCGAGGCCCACGAAGTCGAGAAACGCGCGGTTGACGTAGCGAATGCTCGAATCGGGGTGCACGGCCCACACCATGTTGGGGGCGGCGTCGGCCATGGTGCGGAAGCGGGCTTCGCTTTCCTGCAATTCGGCCGTGCGGGCCTGCACGCGGGTTTCGAGCACCTGGTTGAGCTGCTCCATTTGCTGGCGGGCCCGCACCTGCTCGGTCACTTCGGTGCCCACCGTGAAAATGCCGCTCACCCGGCCGTCGGGCCCGCGCTGGGGCTCAAACACCATGTTCCAGTACACCACTTCCTCCCGGCCGTGGCGGTAGATGGTGCTGGGCTGCTCGCTGAAGGTGTGCGTGAGGCCGGTGGTGAACACGCGCTCGAACAGGGCCTGCACGTCGGGCGTCGCGGCCTCGGGCAGGGCCTCAAATACGGGCCGGTGCAGCACGGCATCGAGGGTGCGGCCCCAGATGGCCAGCGTGGCGGCGTTGGCCAGCTCGATGTGGAACTGCGGGCCGCGGTAGAGGGCCACGGCCACCGGGGCCAGCTCCAGAAAGTGCTGGAGCTCGTGGCGGCTCTGCGCGGCTTCGGCGCGGGCGGCCTGCTCGCTGGCCTGGCTTTCGTGCAGCAGCCGGGCGGCCACGCGGCTGGCGGTGATGTCCTGCACCGATTGAATGAGGTACTGCACCTGCCCGGCCGCGTCGAGCACGGGCGTGTGGCGCGGCAGCCAGTGGCGCTCCACAAAGTGGCCCGGCCGGGCGCGGTCGGGCACGTCGTAGTGCTGCGGGGCCATGTCGTGGGGCCGGCGGGTGGCCATCACCTGGGTGAGGGAAGCACGCACGTTGGCCACGGCGTTGGCCTCGGGCGTGAGCGGGTTGTCGGGGAAGGCGTCGAAGATGAACCTGCCCACAATGGCGTCGCGCTCGGCGAGGGTGGCGGCCAGGTAGTCGTCGCTGGCACCCACTATCGTCCAGTCGGGCGCCAGCAGCAGCGTGGCGCCGGGCGTGGCGTTGAAAACGGGCAACAGGTCGGGCAGGGCGGCGGCCAGGGGCATCACAGCGGTGGTGGGTTCGGCAGATAGAATACGAAGGTCGGCGTTATTCTGCCCACCACCGCCGAGATGGGCGGAGATTCGGCGCAACAGCAAGCTCAATGCCCAACTGCGTTGCAACAACAGCCTCCTCAAGCCGATGCGCACCCAGCTCCGGGCCTGCGAGAACTCGCCCCCAAGCCGCGGGGCGGCTGCGCTTCCCGGGCTACCCCCGGCTCATCGTGCGGGGCGGCCCCAAAAGCCACCCCACCCGCCGGCCGCCTAAGCCGCCGGAGAAACGCAAAGCCCCGCCGGCAGCTGGCGGGGCTTTGCGTGCCGCATGAGCAGTGCCGCGGGCCGCTCCGGCAGCGGCCGTGCGCCGGGACCGGCTGCGGGCCCGTGTCCTGCCGCTTTGCGGCCGTGAAAAGGGCTCCCGGGCCCGCTGCCAGCGAAGCCGCACTCCGTGTGGGCCGGGCCGACTTACCGGCTGCGGTCGTTTACATACCACGCTAGGGCAAAAATGGGATTAGCTTGTATTTTTGGTTGGCCATTGAAGTCCTGCTTCAGTTCTTGTGTCCATTATCCACGCTTTTACCGCTATGAAGAAAAACTACGCCTGGAGCTGGCTGCTGCCCGCTCTCCTCAGCCTGCCGCTGGCCGCCTCGGCCCAATCGGTGGGCATCGGCACCACCACCCCCGACCCGAAGGCGGCCCTCGACATTTCGGCCACGGACAAGGGCCTGCTGGTGCCGCGCCTGACGGCGGCCCAGCGCACCGCCATCAGCAACCCGCCCGTGGGCTTGATGGTGTTTCAGACCGACGGCACCCAACCGGGCTTCTGGTACTACTTCGGCGGGGCCTGGACCAGCATTCCCAACGCCAGCACCAGCGGCGACAACCTCGGCAACCACACCGCCACCCAAACCCTCAACCTGAACAGCCAGCGCCTAACCGGGGCGGCTACCTTGTCGCTGGGCGACTCGACGGCCCAGGTGGAGCTCAGCGCCAACGTGCAAGACCCCAGTGCGGCCCTGCTGACGCGCAGCAAATCCAACCGCCTCTTCAGCCGGACCATGCTTTCCGGGTTCGGCCGGGGGCCTTATGGGCAGGACATCGACTACGCCGTGTGGGGCAACGCCTACCGCGCCGACGGCTGGGGCGGCATCTTTTCGGCGGGCAAGCCCGGCGGGCCCTTGCGGTGGGTGGGGCTGGCCCAGCACCCGGGCTACGTGGGCTCGGGTGGGGTCATCCGCATCGTGGACGGCAGCCAGGGCGCGGGCAAGGTGCTCATGTCCGACGGCGTGGGCTACGGCACCTGGCAAAACCCCAAGGCCAATGCCAACTTCGACCTCGGCCCCTACTTCCTGGTGGGCAACGGCGGCAGCGCGGGCCTGCGCATCAGCAACACCGGCAACGTGGGCATCGGCCCCGACGCGCCGCGGGGCCGTTTTGACGTGAACGGGGGCGGCGACAGCTACCTCGTGGACGACCCCAACAACGGCAGCGGCCAGAGCGTGTTTCTGCCCGGCCATCTCTACTTAGCCCCCTACAGCGGCACCAGCGGCACGGCCTTCGTGCAGGCCCGCGTGCCCAGCCCCGGGGCTGGCACCAGCATCGGCCTCACCCTGCGCACCACCAACGCCGGCACCCTCACCGATGCCCTGCAGCTGAGCGCCAACGGCGACGCCCGCTTCGCCGGCACCCTCGACCTGGGCCTGACCTTGAGCTACACGGATTACACGCTCAACGGCAACAGCTACGGCCAGTTTACCGCCACCTGCCCTGCCGGCACTTCCCTCGTCACCGGGGCGGGGGCCACCGCGACTTCAACAGCGCCCAGCAGGACATCACCGTCAACTTCAGCTCCCCGGACCCCAACGCGCCCAGCTCTACGTGGCTGCTGCGCGTGAGCAACAGCAGCGGTAGCTCGCGGGCCATTCGGGTGTATTGCAACTGCGCCCGCATCCGGTAGGGGGCGGCAACCACCGGCAACTACTTGGCCGAGGTTTGTGGTCCGGACTCAAGGTTTGTGGTCCTGAACGAAGGTTTCTTGTCCCGAAGCGGTTGGCGGGCGTCTGGAGCGAAGGTTTGTGGTCCCGAAACGATTGGCGGGCGTCCGGAAGCGGTTGGCGGGCGTCCGGAAGCGGTTGGCGGGCATCCTGAAGCCATTGGCGGGCATCTGGAGGCTGCTAAGCACTCGTTACCAGCTCAACAAGCGCAACAAGAACGTCATGCAGAGCGCAGCGAAGCATCTCGCGTGCTTGAGTAAATGATTACTGCTACACACGAGATGCTTCGCTGCGCTCTGCATGACGTTCTTACGGTTCCAAAATGCCCTCTTATGTACATCTACCTTCTTACCAATCCCAGCCGGACCGTGCTTTATATCGGCGTGACGAATAACCTAACCCGCCGCCTTGACGAACACAGCAATAACCTTGGCAACCACGGAAAATTCACGGGTCGCTACCAAGCAAACCTGCTGGTCTATTTTGAATTCCTCTCCGACCCAACCCAGGCAATTGCGCGCGAAAAAGAGTTGAAAGGATGGAGCCGCGCCAAGAAAGAAAAGCTCATCATCGGCTTCAATCCCAAATGGGAAGCCATTGATTTGGATTCCTGGACCGGCCCTGCAATTGATTTATAAACAGCCACTGGCCCGTCAGGCAGAGCACAGCCCGTCATGCCGCTACCAGCCTGTCATGCAGAGCGCAGCGAAGCATCTCGCGTGCCGAAGTAATTACTGATGTTACAACGATTGAACTGCTACCCCACGCGAGATGCTTCGCTACGCTCTGCATGACAAGTGCATTGCTACCCCACGCGAGATGCTTCGCTGCGCTCTGCATGACAAGCTTGCTGCAACACTTCCAACCGCCAAAATAAAGGCCCGGCAATACCGAAATATTTGCTACGTTTGGAAATACTTCTACCCCTAACGCTCAGCGATATGGACAACAACAAGCTCGACGCCCAGCTGCGGCGCGACACCGCCACCGCCGCCGGCCTGCAAGCCGACCAGGCCCTCTACCAACCCCTGGAAGACGACATGGCTCCCCTGCGGGACGAGCACGCCGCCAACCTGGCCAAAGCCCGCCTGCTGGAAGACGCCGTGATGGGCGACGACAGCGCCACCGCCACCCAGCAAAAGGCCAGCGCCAAAGCCCAGCTCCGGGCCCTGGCGCCCCGCTTGGCCGCCGCCCTGCAAGGCTACGCCGCCAGCAAGAGCAACACCGACGAGGACCTGGCCGGCCGCGTGCGCACCTCCCGCTCCGACCTGGCGGCGGCCGGCGATGCCACCTTCGCCACCATGGTAACGGCGCTGCTGAAGGAAGCCCAGCCCCTGGCCGCCCAGCTGGCCAAGCGCGAGTTCACGGCCGACGACCTGGCCGAAACCGCCAAGCAGCTGGCCCGCTTCGAGAAGAAGCAGGCCGGCCAGCGCACGGCCGTGGTAGCGGGCGCCACCGACCGCAAAACCCTCATCGCCCTGCTGCGGCGCAACGCCAACCTCATCAAGGAAATGCGCACGCAGCTCAAGGCCTACCAGAACTCGCCCACCAAGCACGAGGTGTGGCTGCGCTTCCAGGGCTACACCAAGCTCATCGTCCTCGGCGGGGGCGGCCCCCAAGACGACCCTGACGCGAAGAAGCCCGCCTAAGCCGCGAGCGAAACGAAAAGCCCCGCCAGTTGCTGGCGGGGCTTTTTTGTGAGATTGTTACTGTGTTATGGCTACTCGGCGTTGTGCGTTTGCGCTACGTCGGCCATGTAGTCCTTTAGCTGCTTGAGTTGCGTGGGCTTGTAGTTGCTCAGGCGCAGACGCTTGAAACCGGTCACTCCCATTTCTTCAAACAGGGCACCAAGCGAAGAATTAAGAAACGAGCTGGAGAACCCAATGACGTCGGTTAGGTCGAGCGTGACGGGGCCCGGCTGCACGGCCATGGCCTCCTTCAGTGCCAGCAACAGCTTGTAGCCGTCGGCGTTGGAAATGGTGCCGGGGGTGAGGGTAGCTACCGTCAGAACCGGGCTGGTAGGAGCTGTGGTGGACATGAGTTGGGGCGGGTGGTCGTTGGAATAATAAGCTAGTATACGCCATTTTGGTTTAAAACAGCGCGGTTTCGTCTTCGAGCAAGTCGTTTTCTTCCGGGCGCATTCCATCCTGGTAAATTCTGGCGGCCAGGGTGGTGCCCGGGAAAGCAACGTCGGATAATTCGTGAATAAATTCGGTCCCGTCGCGGCTGACATGGTAAATGGCCCGGGTGGTTTGGATGGTAAGCGTACCGTTCAACTCCCGGACCCCAGTGCGCAGGGTGTCGAGGCCCCGTCCCTGGTTATGCGGCTTGGACTGTGCCGTGAAGCGAAACTCCAGCGCCTTGCGTAGGGCTTCGGGTGCCGTGACAGGCTCCTGCCGTTGGCTTTGCAGGTACCGGTTAACCGTTTGGGGAATGCCCATGCCAAAATCGGAAACGGCAATGAGCAGGCGCTTGCTGTTTGGATAGTATTGCAGCATCGCGAAGGCGATGCGCTCCCTAGCGGAGGCGGCAAAGGCGTGGTCGAAGACGTTGTTGAACATCTCGCCTAGGTAGATGGTCAGAAAATCGAGGCTTTTGTCCTGAAAAAAATGACCCTTGTAGTGCTGGTAAGCACTGCGCACGAAGTCATTCATGCCTTCCGGCTCTACGGGCCACAAGCCAAAAGAAGTGGGGTCATGCGGCTGCATAAATTCCCGGCTGCCCGCGCCGGACTCGGCGAAGCGCGCGAAGAAGTGAATGCTTTCCAAATAGCCGTACACGACTGCATTGCCCGGCTCAAACCGAATAGCCACGCCCGCGAGGCGGTATTCCTCCAGCAAGCAGGCCAGCGTGGTAACGTGGTGGGGCTTCACCGTGAGCGTCCCGCCTACTTCCACCACAACCCGACGAACCCCGGGCGTCAGCCCATGCACCTTCTCCCAACGGTTGTTGAGTAAAAACTCCGCCAGTTCCGGCGAGGTGTTGAATGCTTGAAACAGAATGTGGTGTTCGTGTTGGGTAGTAGGCGGTGGCTGCATTAGACAAAGCTAATATGCTTCGCGGCGGGGGGCGGCCCCCAAGGCGACCCCGACGCGAAGAAGCCCGCCTAAGCCGCGATGGAAACGAAAGCCCCGCCAGTAACTGGCGGGGCTTTCGTTTCCATCGCGGCTGTGACTTCCCAGGCGTAGATGCGCGGAGCTATGATGAGAATAGCTTTAGAAAATCTGCCAAAGACACCACCGGCACCCGTGGAAAATCCACCGTGTGCAGCACCTGAAAGTGGCGGTCATTGGTAACAAGGTAATCGGCACCGGCAGCAATGGCTACGTCTACAAACTTGTTGTCGTCGGCATCGGCCGCAATGAGCTGCCAGTTGTAATAGGCCTCCTGAAAATGGGTGTTGGGCGCCACCGTGAGGATGGTGAGCACCAAATGGGCGGTGGCGGCCGAGTAATGCTTGGTGAGCTGTTCCTCGTACTCGGTCAGGATTTCGTTGCTGACTACCCATTCAAACGCCTCCGCTTCGAAAAGCCGATAGAGCTGATAATAGGGGCTGCGCGGGGAGATGGAAGCCAGCAGGCAGTTGGTGTCGACGACGACCCGGCGCATCAGGACGCCTGATTGAGTAGGCGGTCAAAATCATCGGCGGTGTAGCCCCGCTCGTCGCTAGCGCGGGTGGCTTCCTGTTGCAGCTGGGCCGAGTAGTGGCGAACCAGCACCCGCTTCAGCTCCAGCACCTGGGCATCGGTCATGCCGTGGCCAAACAGCCGAAGCAGGCTGACTTGAAGCTCATTCAGCGGCGCAGATGGGGCAGCGGGTTGGAACGACATGGGAGAAGCGTTTTGGTGAAAACGGGCCGGGTAGCCGGGAAGTTCGGGCGGGCGGTTGCGTGCTGTTCAAAGATAGAAAACGCCCTCCGAAAACTCGCCCACCAAGCACGAGGTGTGGCTGCGCTTCCAGGGCTACACCAGGCTCATCGTCCTCGGCGGGGGCGGCCCCAAAGACGACCCCGACGCGAAGAAGCCCGCCTAAGCCGCGAGCGAAACGAAAAGCCCCGCCAGTTGCTGGCGGGGCTTTTTTTTACTTCTTCGATTTTAGTAAAAGGCGAAAGTTTATGATATGAATCCCACTCTTTTCTTAAGCGTTTCATTATGCCACAGAATTGCGGATTGCCACGCTGCAGAAGTGACTTGGAGTACCAGTCCAGTGTACCTTGCAGGACGAAGCCCGGCGCATGAATATCTGCCACTGTTCCGATTCTCTATCCCTGCTTGTGACTTCTCTCCAACGTTTTTTGCTGGGCTGCCATGCGCTATTCCTTGGGGTGGTACTCATTCCATCCCTGGCCATAGGGGCACCGCTGCCAAAGCGTGTTCTCATAGCCGACCGGTCGTACGACAAGTACTATGGAAGCCACGAGTACTTCTATGAGTTGATAGCGGAGAACGGAAATTACCAAGTCTATCAAACTGGTCAACGGGTCGGAGACGACTCTACGTTTGCAAAAAAGTTTTTGCAGGCGGTACCCACTTCCACCGTGGTACAACTGTTGGATGAACTGGACCAGCCACGGCACAGCGTAACGCCCGCTGATTTACACGTTAGCTACGCTGACTTTAAAAAGCGGCACCTGTTCAAATATTATAAGCAGTACCGCATGACGTGGACGCGGGAGCAAATCCGGTTCACCCGAAAAGAGCTAGCCAAGCCGGAAAACATTGACTATGCTATTCTGCGGTATGTTCTGCGGCACCGCTATACGCGGTTGCATAGTTCGGGAGGCCGAACCTTTACCGTCTCGCTATTATATCCTGACCACCAGACCACGCTCACCGCCAGCAGCAACAAGTATGGCATTCCTTGGAAAGATGAGCATGGGGCCTTGTATTACAACGTCGGCATTTCCCAAAGCCTGCTCGCTTTGCTGCCCGCAGTGCCTAGCGCTAACTGGACCGCTTTTCAACCAGAGGATTTGGTGCCAGAGCTGGCCGAGCAAATCTATCAAGACCGTTGCGCCAAGGTGGTCGGATTAATGTCTTGGCACACCTATCGAAAGTCATTTAAACAGCTGCAAAAACGCTACGTCATTGGGGCGATAAGTGAACAGGAACGGTCTTATGATTGGCAGTGGAACGGAGAAAACCGGTTGTACTTCCAAGCTAAAAATGCCACAATGAAGCAAGGGGTCTACCTGGGGGTTGCCCTTACTATCACGAATGGGAAGCTGTTTCCAGTGGACTCGCTGCTCCACCAAGCGCCTCGTTATATCCAGCAGCTGCAGCAAGTGCCGTTCCTAATGACGTTCCTAGCGGCCGATACCGCCCGGCGGGCCATTGTCTCTTTCAACAACATCCGTTCGCTGAGCGAGAAAATGAAGGAATATCAACTGTCGGGGCGCGATTGTCTTCAAGGAGTATCAACCGCTTATCTAAACCAATGCGTTGCGCTCCGGCTGACAGAAGAAAACGGCCGGGATTCGGTCTGGCTTATTACCCCGCAGCTAGATGTCATTTTACTCTACTATTTTGGCCAAGGCGCTTACAAGTACTCCGATGCAGAACTCGGCAACAATCGGTACCATACCTGCAAACATTTCAACTTGGACGGTTCGTTAAAACCGGCTGACTAGTGCTTAGAGTCAATCACATAAATTTCCTGATTTTACTTGCCGTCACAAACAAAAAGCCCCGCCAGACACTGGCGGGGCTTTTCGTTGCTCGGGTTTCGGCGCTTACTCCTTCACCAGGCGTTTCACCACCGTGCCTTCCTGGGTGTGGATGCGGACGGTGTACACGCCGGTGGCCAGGCCGTTGAGGTCGATGGTTTCGGAGAGGAAACCTTGCTTGGGGCGGGTGCTCAGCTGGCGCACCGTCTGGCCCAGCACGTTCACCACTTCTACCTGCACCGGGCCCTGCTCGCGCAGGCCGGCCAGCTCCAGGGTGGTGCGGCCGGTGGTGGGGTTGGGGTAGAGGGCGGTGCGGGCTTCCAGCTTGCCGGTGGTCACGGCCAGCGGCGAGGCGGCCACGAAGTTGAGGTAGAAGCGCTGGCCGGTGTAGCTGGCCAGCATCGTGAAGGCGTAGGTGGGGCTGGCGGCCAGGTTCTGGCGGCGGTTCAGCACCCGGTCTTCGAGCCACACCTGGGTGCCGGCGGGCGCATCGGCGAGCGCCATGAGGGTCAGCTCGTGGGCGCCGTCCTGGCTCACGCGCACCCCGAGGGGGATGACGGGGGCCGTGGCCAGGTCGGGCAGGCCGTTGATGGCGAAGCTCTCGGCGCCGGCCTGGCTCCAGAGGCTGGGGCGGCCGTTGCCGTTGAGCTGCACCTTGTAGGCGTCGTGCCGGGCCGAGAAGCCGAGGGCCGCGCCGGGCTCGAAGTACACCACCGTTTCATCGGCGGTGGCGGTGGCCAGGTTGCGGGCTTCGAGGCGCAGCACGGGTTTCGGGCTGCTGGCTGCTACCGGGCCGGTGCCGGTGGGCGCCTGGCGGTTGAAGGTGGGGGAGAGGTAGCTGGTGGCGCGCACGGCGTTGGTGAGGCTCACGCTGGCCGTGGGGGCAGTGGCCCGCACGAAGAAGCCCTGCATGGCGGCCAGGTCCTTGGTGCCGCCGTTCTGGCCGAGGCCGTTCACGTAGGCCTTGTAGGTGCCGGTGTACTGGCCGCTGGGCTCGAACACGTAGAGGGCATCGGCCACGCCGCTGAGCATGCCGGTGGTGCTGCGGGCCACGTCCCAGTCCATGGGGGCGGGGTAGGGGTTGCCGAGCAGGTGCCAGCCCGAGTTGGCCAGGCTGCCGCGGCCCAGGCTGTAGCTCACGTTGCCGGTTTGCAGCAGGCCCGAAATGTCCACCGTGGTGGTGGGCAGGGTTTGGGCGGTGTAGCCGCGCAGGGGCAGCAGGTCGTCGGTGGCGGTGGGCACCATCCAGCCGTCGTCGAAACCGGGTTTGGAGGCCGTGAGGCGGGTTTCGTCGTACTGGAAGAAGGTGGGGAACGGCGTGGCCGTGTTGCCGGCCGAGTTGTAGGCCGGGTTCAGTTCGAACACCGGCAGGTCGTCGGCAAACTCCTGCACGGTGGTACTGATGCCGGCGGCGCTCAGCTTCATGGGCGAGGA
This sequence comes from Hymenobacter sp. 5317J-9, assembly GCF_022921075.1. Taxonomy (NCBI): domain Bacteria; kingdom Pseudomonadati; phylum Bacteroidota; class Cytophagia; order Cytophagales; family Hymenobacteraceae; genus Hymenobacter; species Hymenobacter sp. 5317J-9. The sequence goes on along the minus strand of NZ_CP095050.1, from coordinate 4,466,642 downwards.
GTAGTGGCGGTAGCCGGGCGCCCCGCTCAGGCCGGTGATGAAGCGCTCCATGGTCGAAACGCCCGTCACCACGCCGCCGCCCACGGGGTTCACCACCATGGCGGTGCCGCCGGCGTTGCTCGTGAGGGTGAGGTGGCCGTTGGAGGCCAGGTTGCCGGTGGTCAGGGTCAGCAGGTGGGTCAGGAACCAGTTGTCGGTGGCCGTCACGCCGCTGGCGTTCTGAATGAACAGGTCGTAGAAGCGCGTGGGCGTGGTCGAGATGCCGCCGATGGTTTGCGGGCCCGTGCCGATGCAGTACCAGCCGAAGGCGCCGCAGTTCACCAGGCCGGTGTTCACGAAGTTGCCGAGCAGGTACACCGGGCCGGAGTAGCTGACGCCGGCGGGGTTCGCGCAGTTCAGGCCGAAGAAGCGGATTTGCTGGCTGCCGCCGCAGGTCTGGGCCACCGTGCCGTTGAAGTACACCGTGTAGGTGGCCGGGTTGAAGGGCCCGTTGCAGAGCCAGTTGCCGGCCACGTAGATGTCGCCGCCCAGCACGCAGCCCACCAGGTTGGCCCACGTAATGTGGTGGAAGTAGCTGCGGGCCGTGGCGCCGGTGGTCGTGATGGTTTGCAGCGCCGTGCCGTTGAAGGTGACGCCGAAGCTCTGGCCGTGGAAGATGCCGGTGTTGTTCCAGTAGCCGGTCACGGTGATGTCGCGCAGCAACTGCACGTCCACCGCGTTGGTGATGCCCACGTTGTAGAAGGCGCTCAGCACCGTGCCGCCGATGGTTTGCAGGGCCGTGCCGTCGAAAATCACCGTCTGGCTGTTGGCCAGGTAGCCGCCGTTGTTCACCCACAAGCCACTCACGTAGATGCCGTCGAGCAGCGTCACGCCGGCCGCGTTGGCAAAGGTGATATCGTGGAAGTGCGTCCTGCCGCCGGTGCAGGTGATGCTCTGCGCCACCGTGCCGTTGAAGCGGGTGCGGAAGCCGCAGCCGCAGTAGCCGCCCTGGTTCACGAAGTTGCGCGTCACGTCGATGTTCTGGCCCAGGCTCACGTTCACCGCGTTGTTGAAGGTCACGTCGTAGAAGGTCGTCAGGGCCGCGCCGGCGATGGTTTGCAACGCGGTGCCGTTGAAGTACACCAGCAGCGCGTTGGGTAGGAAGCTGCCGTTGTTGGTCCAGTCACCCAGCAGTGTAATGCCGAGGTCTTGCCGCACCGTGGCGCCCGTGGCAATGGTGAAGTGGTGGAACACCGTGGCCACCGCGCCGCCGATGGTTTGCAGCACCGTGCCGGAGAAGGTCACTAATTTGCCGTTGGCGAGGAAGCCGCCGTTGTTGGTCCAGCTGCCGGTCAGGAAGACGTTGTTCTGCAAGGTCACGCCGGCCAGGTTGGCAAACACCACGTCGTGGAAGGTGAGCGTGCCGGTGGAGTAAATCCCCTGAGCCGCGCTGCCGTCGAAGTAGGTGGTGAAGCCGCCGGCCGTGAACAGGGCCAGGTTGCGGAAGTCGCCGCGCACCCGGATGTTCTGGCCCAGCGCCACGCCCACCGCGTTGTTGGTGGTGAGGTTGCCGAAGATGGTCGTGCTGGTCCCGCCGATGTTCTGCAGGGCCGTCCCGTTGAAAGTCACGAGGTAGCTCGCGCAGCTAAAGAGGCCGTCGTTCACCAGGTTGCCCCGGATGAAGATGGGGCCGCTCAAACTCACGCCGCCCGCCGTATTCAGGATATTCAGCCCGAAGAAGGTGGTGGTAGCCGTGCCGCCAATGAGCTGCGCCACGCTGCCGTTGAAGAACACCGTGTAGGTGGCTGGGGCGAAGACGCCGCTATTGGTCCAGGTGCCCGCCACGCGGATATTACTGCCCAGCGTCACGGTGCCCGTGTTCAGGAAGGTGATGCCGGAGAAGTTCGTGACTACAGCGCCGTTGATACTTTGGGCGCCGCTGCCGGCGAAGGTCACCGTGTAGTTGCCGTGCAGGAAGCTGCCGTCATTAGTCCAGTCGCCGAGAATGGTGACGACGCGGGCCAGCTGCACGCTGGCGCCACTCACGATGGTGAGGTGGTGGAACTGCGTGAGCACCGTGCCCGCAATGGTCTGCAAGGCATTGCCTGAGAAGAACACCCGGAAGCCGTTGGCGACGAAGCCGCCGTCGTGGGTCCAGTTGCCGTTCAGGTAGATGTTCGAGAGCAGCGTCACGCTGGTCGGGTTGTTGAAGCGCAGGTCGAAGAAGCGCGTGTTCAGCCCGGCGAGGATGGTTTGGGCCGCCGTGCCGTTGAAGTACACCAGGTAGCCATTGCCCAGGAACACGCCCGTGCCGGCCCAGTTGCCGAGCACCGTCACGGCCTGCAGCAGGCTCACCGAGACGTTGTTGGTGATGGTGACGTGGTGGAACACGGTATTTACCGAGCCGCCGATGGTCTGGGCCACGTTGCCAATGAAATTGACGAGGTAGCCATTGGCCAGGTAGCCGCCGTTGTTCAGCCAGTTGCCCCACACGCTGATGTTCTGGCCCAGCGTGATGCCCGCCAGGTTGTTCCAGGTCACGTGCCAGAACTCGTACACCCCGCCGCCCGTGAGGCTCTGCGCCGCTGAGCCGCCGAAGGTGAAGGTGTAGCCCGTGTACACGCTGCCCACCAGGTTGTAGCCGTAGAAGGTGCCCAGGTTGGCGAAGCCGCCCAGCAGGGTCACGTTCTGCAGCAGCCGCACGGAGGACGTGCCGCCGATGTTCCAGCCGTAGAAGCTGAGCGCCGCGTAGCCGCCCACCGTCTGCACCACGCCGGGCTCGTTGCCGTTGAAGAACACCGTGTAGGTGCCGGGGCTGAAGGTGCCCGAGTACAGGTAGTAGTTGCCGGCGATGTAGATGTTGGTGGCCAGGCTCACGCCCGCCGCGTTGTCGGCGTAGAAGTGGTAGAAGTAGGTCGTAGCGTTGGCATTAATCACCTGGGCCACGCTGCCGCCGAAGCGCACGAAGTAGCCCAGGGTGCTGCCGCCGCTCAAGTACCAGCCGTAGAAGATGCCGGTGTTCACGAAGCCGCCCAGCACGTAAATGTTCTGGTGCAGCGTCACGGAAATCAGGTTGTTGAAGGTGACGTTGTAGAAATTCGTTACCTGCGTGCCGCCGATAATCTGGGCCACCGTGCCGGCGAAAATCACCGAGTACGTGCCGCCCGAGAACAGGCCGTTGTTAATCCAGTCGCCGAGCACCGTGATGTTGCTCACCAGCGTCACGCCCACCGTGTTGTTGATGGTGACGGTGTAGTACGTGCTGCTGCCGGAGCCGCCGATGGTCTGGGCCACCGCGCCGCCGAACACCACGCCATAGGTCACGGCCGAGAAGGTGCCGTTCACCACGAAATTGTTCAGGAACACGGTGTTCAAGCCCAGGTTTACCACCGCGCCATTGTTCACGTAGGCGTTGTAGAAGGTGGTCACGGACGTGCCCCCAATCACCTGCGTCGTGCCCGTGCCGTTGAAGTACACGTTGTAAGCCGTGCCGCCCACGAAGGTGCCGAAGTTGTACCAGCTGGCGTACACGTTCAGCACGTTGTTCATCGTCAGGGTCGAGCCCGCGTTGATGTACACGTTGCCCACCTGCAGCGGGTTGGTGCCGTAAATGAACTGCGTAATCCCGCCCGCGAAGTACCAGCTGGAAGTGCTGCTGGCCAGCACCGTGCCGTCCACCGTCACGTTGCCATACAGGTTGAAAATCCCGTTGTTGGTAAACGTGGCGCCGCTGGCAATGGTCAGGTTGAGGGCCAAGGCCGCCGTGCTGCCGCTGATGACCGGATAGAAGCCGGCGCCGCTGTTGATGACCACCACGCTGGTAGCAGTGGGCACCTGCCCGCAGCTCCAGTTGCGGCCGTCGAACCAGTCGGTACTCACGCCGCCCGTCCAGGCGAAGGTGAGCGCGCCCACGGTCAGGTTCGTGCCGTTGTCGGAGCCCACGGCGGCCGGGTTGTCGGCCACCACGCGCACCCGGTAGCCGCTGCCGGCCGGGGTGCTGGCGGGGATGACGGCCGCAATGGTGCCGCTGGCCGCGCTGCTGCTCAAGGAGCCGATAAGTACCGGCGAGCTGAACGAGCCGCTGGCGTTGGAAAGCTGCACCGTGAAGGTGTTGCCGCCGTTCACGCTGCCCGTCGTCACGGTGTAAGGCACCGTGATGGGCGAGCCGGGGCAGAGCGAGCCGCTCACCGTGCCCGTGCTGAGGGCCAGCACCGGCGCGCCCACCACCACCTGCACCTGCCGCGTCACCGAGCAGCCGTTCAGGCTGGCCGTGAAGCTGTAGGTGCCCGCGTTGGCCGCGTTGGCGTTCGGGATGCTGGGGCTGGGCTGGGTGCTGCTGAAGCTGTTCGGGCCGGTCCAGGCAATGGTGGCGCCGGCCGGCACGCCGCTGCTACTGAAGGTGATGGTTGCGCCCGCGGCCACCGGCGAGTTGGAGCCGGCCACCACGTTGGTCAGGTTCGAGATGGTCAGGTTAGCACCGTTGTCGCTGCTGGTCAGTGCCGGGTTGGTGCTCACCAGCCGGATGCGGTAGCCCGCGCCGTCCGCCGTCGAGGCCGGCAGGGTGAAGCCCAGGCTGCCCGAGCCGGTGCCATTGAAGTTGATGCTGGCCAACGCAACCGGCGAAGCGAAGGAGCCGCTGGCATCCGAGAGCTGCGCCGTGAGGCTGCCGTTGCTCAGGCCCGCGCCGCCCACGGTGTAGTTCACCGCATAGTTGGTGCCGGCGCAGAACTGGCCCGAGAACGTGCCCATCGCCAGCGTCGTGCTCACCGGCGGGTTCACCAGCACGCGCACGCTGGCCGAGTCGGTGCAGCCGCCCTGCGTCACAAACACGTAGTAGAAGCCCGACGAGGCCGTGGTCAGGTTATTAAACGTCGGGTTCTGCTGGTTACTGATGAAGCTGGTGCCGCCGCTGGTGTAGTTCACAAACCACTGGTAAGTGGCCGCGCCGTTGGGTCCGGCATTCAGCTGCAGCGTGCCGCCCGAGGCCACGGGCGAGTTGCTGCTGGCCGTGGCCACCAGCGTGGTGGGCACCGTCAGGTTGGCGCCGTTGTCGGTGGTGCTGGTCACGCCCGGGTTCGAGCCCACCAGCCGAATGCGGTAGCCGCTGCCGGCCGGCGTGTTCTGCGGCACCGTGGTCGAAACCGAGCCGCTGCCCTGCCCCGTGAAGGCCACCGAGCCAATGGCCACCGGCGCGGCAAACGAGCCGCTGGCGTCCGAGAGCTGCGCCGTAATGACATTGCCGGTGCCAAAGCTGTTGCCCGTCACCGAGAAGCCAATGGCCAACCCCGTGCCGGGGCACAGGCTGCCGTTGAACTGCGCAATGGCCAGAATAGGTTGCGCCGACGGATTTACCACCACCGTGGTGGCCGTGCCGGGGCTCTGGCAGCCGTTCACCGTCACGTAGAGGGTGTAGGTGCCGCCGTTGCTCAGCGTGGCGTTCGGAATGGTCGGGTTCTGCTGGGTCGAGGAGAAGCCGGGGCCGGTCCAGAAGTAGCTGGCGCCCGCCACGGTCTGGGCCGTGAGCTGAATGGTGCCGTTGAAGGCCACCGGCGAGTTGCTGCTCGGCGTGGCCGTGGGCTGGGTCGTGATGCTCAGGTTCGAGCCGTTGTCGTTGCTGGTTACGCTGGGGCTGGAGCCCACCAGCCGGATGCGGTAGCCCGTGCCCGAAGGCGTGTTGGTGGGAATGGCGGCCGAAATGGCCCCGCCGCCCTGGCCCGTGAAGGCCGCCGAGCCAATCACCGTTGGCGCCGCAAACGAGCCGCTGGCATCGGAAAGTTGCGCCGAAATGGTGTTGCCGTTCAGGAAATTATTGCCCGAAACCGAGAAGCCGATGTTGAACGCGGCGCCCGCGCAGCCATTAAAGCCAAACTGGCTCATGGCAAGCACCGGCACCGTGTTGGGCTGCACCAGCACCCGCACGCTGGCCGAGTCCTGGCAGCCGTTGGTGTTGGCAATGTACACGTAGTACTTGCCGCTCTGGGTGTTCTGGGCGTTGGCCAGGTTCAGCGTCTGGCCCGAGCCCACGAAGGCCGTGCCGCCGCTGGTGTAGTTCACATACCAGCTGTAGCTGCTCTGCCCCAGGGGCTGGGCCGTGAGCTGAATGGTGCCGTTGAACACCACCGGCGAGTTGCTCGACGCCAGGGCCGCCGGCGTGGGGTAAATAGTCAGGTTGCTGCCGTTGTCCGTCCCGATGATGTTCGGATTAGAGGCCACCACGCGCACCCGGTAGCCGCTGCCGGCCGGCGTGCGAAACGCCACCGTGTCGCGCAGAATGCCGCCGCTGGCGTTCGAGCTGATGAGCGAGCCGTAGAGCCGCGAGCCGGCCGTGAACACCCCGTTGGCGTCCGACAGCTGGAAGCGGAACTGGTTGCCCGCGCCGTAGTCGGCCATGTTGGTCGAGAAGGGCACCTGAATGAGCGTGCTGCTGCAAAACGCCGCCGGCGACACCGAGCCCGTGGCAATGGTGGGCGGGTAGGCGAAGCTGCCCGCCGAGCAGGCCGTGCCGGCCGGCGTGGTCACGCAGATGGGCCCCGTGGTGCCGCCCGCGGGGGCCGTCACTGTCAGGCCGGTGCTGGTGTTGTTGGTGATGGTGCTCACCACGGCCGGCACGCCGTTGAAGGTCACGGCCGTGGCGCCACTCAGGTTGGTGCCGGTGAGGGTGACCACGGTGCCGGCTCCCCCGCCCGAGGGCGTGAAGCTGGTGATGCTCGGGCTGGCGCAGTTGAAGTAGTACGCGCCCGCGCCGCTCACAATGGTGTAGTTGCCGCCCGTGCTCTGAAACACGAACCGCAGCACCCGCGCGTTGGTGGCGGGCGTGGCCAGCGTGCGCACCACCGGGTACACGCCGTTGGCGTTGAAGGTGGCCGAGTAGTTGTCTACCGTGGTGAAGGGGCCGGCCGTGCTGGTGGCCGTCTGAATCTGGAGCGTGAAGTTGGTGGGCGTGGCCGAGTTGGTGAACTTCACCCGCACCTCGCTGATGGTCTGGGCGCTGCCCATGTCGGCCTGAATGTAGGAGCCGTTGTACACGTAGGTGGCGTTGCTGGTGGTGACCGTGGCCGGCTCGGCGTTGAAGGCCAGTTCCGCCGGGTTGCCCACCGAGCCCCCGGCGCTGTAGCTGCTGGTGGGCAGCCCGGCGGCCAGGTTGGCCGAGCTGGCGCAACCGTTTTTCACGAAGGCCCGGCTGTTCAACAGGCTCCACTTGCCGCTGGCGTCGCGCGAGCGGAAGAAGATGCGGTGCGCCCCATCGGCCAGCCCGCTGGCGTCTGCCGCGAAGCTGAAATTGGCCAGGTCCGGCGCCGGCGTGGGCACCGGCACGTCGGTGGCCAGCCCAAAGCCGGGGTCGGTGTCGAAGTAGTACTCGATTTTGTTGATGTTGGGCGCGGCAGTCAGCACCGGCTCGTAGTAGAAGCTGCGCACGTTGGTGAGGCTCCACTGCCCGTTGGCGTCGCGCGAGCGCAGGCTCAGGGTGTGGAAGCCGGGGCTCAGGCTGCTCAAGGCCACGCTAAAGGCCACGCCGCTCACGTCGGCGGCGGCCGTCACGGGCACGTCGATGCCGTTGCCCAAGCCGGGCTCCGCATCGATGAAGTACTCCACTTTGGTAATGTTGGGCAGAGTATTCAGCGCGGCGGGTTCGTAGTAGAACGTGCGGCGGCTGGTGAGGCTCCACTGGCCATTCGCGTCGCGCGAGCGCACCCCCAGCTGGTGGAAGCCCGCGCTCAGGGCGCTGATGTTCACGTTGAAGGCCAGGCCACTCACGTCGGCCGCCGCTGTCACGGGCACATCAGTGGCAGCGCCAAAACCCGGGTCGGTATCAATAAAGTACTCGACTTTGGTAATGTTGGGCAGCGCGTTCAGCGCGGCCGGCTCGTAGTAGAACGTACGGCGGCTGGTCAGGCTCCACTGGCCATTCGCGTCGCGCGAGCGCACCCCCAGCTGGTGGAAGCCGGCGCCCAAGCTGCCCAGGCCCACGTTGAAGGCTACGCCGCTCAGGTCGGTGCCGGGCGTCACGGCCACGTCGGTGGCGGCGCCGAAACCGGGGTCGGTGTCGATGAAATACTCCACCTTGTCCACGTTGGCCAGGGCGTTGAGGGCCGCGGGCTCGTAATAAAACGTGCGGCGGCTGGTCAGGCTCCACGCGCCGTTCGAGTCCTGGCTGCGCACGCCCAGCTGGTGAAAGCCGGGGCTCAGGCTGCTCAACGGCACCGAGGCCGAGAGGCTGCCGAGGTCGGCGGCCGGCGTGGGCGGCAGCGCAATGGCCGTGGCCGCCCCAAAACCGGGGTCGGTGTCGACGAAGTATTCGGCCCGGGCAATGGTGGCCTGGCCGTAGCTGCGCGCGATGCTGCCCAGCAGCAGCAACAGCAGCAGCGCCAGCGGCAGGAGCCAGCCGTGCCTCGGCCCGTCGCTCCGCGTGGGTCGAAAGTCGTAATAGCGTTGCATAAACCGAGCTCCGCTTAGTTATTGGAGCGCGTGCCCAGCGTCACGTTCAGCGTGTTGCCGGTCACGGCCTGGTTGAGCTGGTAGATGGACGGGATGGCCGGCAGGCCGCCGAAGTGGTAGCCGTAGCCAGTGGCGCTGCCCGTAGAGCCGATGTCGACGCCCCCCTGGCCGGCGCCCACGGCGGGGTTGGTGCCGGTTTTCAGCTTGTACCAGCCATCAAACTGCGGCGACCCCGTGGTTTGGGCAAATACCGATGAGGCCGGCACGTTGGCCGTGTTGTTGGCGCCCTTGGTGCCCAGCGTGGGCAGGGTAGCGACCGCAAAGAAGTTGTAGTCCCAGTTGGTGTTGGCCGTGGGCGTAAAGGTGCTGCCGAAGTAGTTATTGCGCACGGTGAAGTTGTTCAGCGCCACGCTGCAGTTAATCAGCGTGTTGTTGTTGAATTCGCCGGCGTTGCCCACGCCCGTAATCGACACGCTGCCGTTGATGAAGATGTTGTTGGTGATGAGCGAGTTGGTGCTGGCACTCGATTCCTGCACGCCGGGCCCGTAGTTCTGCCGCACCACAGCGTTGGAAGTCACGGCCGTGTAGCCCAGGTAGATGTAGCCATCCAGTTTGCAGCGCTGAATGGTGATGTTGTTGACCCGCACGTAAAAGGTGCCGTTGCTAGACAGGCCCGAAACGGAGCTGCCCGAGCTGCCGGTAAGGAACTGAATGTCGCCCACCGTGGCCGGGATGGTGCTGGCTTGCAGGGCCGGCGGCTGGTTTTCGCCCAGGAAATACCCCGGCCCTACAATGGTGAGCACCTTGCTGCAGCTAAAGCCCGCGTACGCCGTGGTGGAGGGCTCCACTTGAATGATGTCGCCGTTGGCGGCCGCATCGTTGGCCAGCTGCAGGGTGGCGTAGATGTTGGTGCCCGTGATGCCGGTGTTGTTCACGCGGCGAATGGTTTGGGCCGCGGCCAGCTGGCCGGCCAGCGCCAGCAACACGAAGAGGAGGGAAGCGGAGAAGTTTTTCATAAAAAAAGAAAAAATTGGATGTGAGCGTAACTGGTTGAGCAACAAAACGGCACCTGTCCGGCGGCACATGCCCGACGGACAGCCGCTTAGATGAGTAAAGTTTGTATATATAGTGAAAAATTAATATCCGTGCCAGCACGGATTTTTCACGTGCTTCCCCTCCGTGCCAGCACGGATGCCAGCGCCCTTCCCGCCCAGCTCAAGGCTCCTCCCCCAAAACGGTCCCGGCCCCGCGGCGCGGCCCTCCCCGACGCATTGGGAGCAGCCGCCCCGCGGGGCCGGAAAACGGATAGCAACAGATGGCCGTGCCTCGCCGCTGAACGAAGGCGCCCTAACGCCAGCACGGCGTAGAGACGCAGATTTGAGTTTCTACTTTGGGTTGGTGGCCAGCTCGTTGGACTCGTGCACGCGCACGCCGCCGCCGTCTTCCTCGGCGGCGCGCAGCATGGCGGCGGCCACGGTGGTGCCCGTCACGGGACGGTACTTTAGCAGGGGGCCGCGCAGCAGCGGGCGCAGCAGGGCCAGCACGGCGGCGCCCAGGCGCTCGCCCAAGCGAGGCCGGGCGCGCTCGCCCAGCAGCAGCGAGGGCCGGAAAATGTGGATGGCCCGAAACGGCGTTTGGCGCACGGCGGCCTCCATTTCGCCCTTCACCCGGCTGTAGTAGATGCGGCTTTCCGCGTCGGCGCCCATGCTGCTCACCACCATGAACTGCGAGGCGAAATTGGCCGTGGCCACCGCCGCCAGCTTCACCACGTACAGGAAATCAACTTTGTAAAACACTTCCTTTGAGCCGGCCTGCGCCATGGTGGTGCCCAGGCAGCAGAACACGTCGTCGGCGATGAGCTTCAGGCGCACGTCCTCCAGCTGGTCGAGCTCCGTCGTCACCTGCACCAGCTTGGGGTGGATGGTGGGCACGGCCTTGCGCCCCACCACTATCACCTTGGCGTACCGGTCCGAAGCCAAGAGCAACGGCAGCAGCTGCGAACCAATGAGGCCCGTGGCCCCGGCGAGTAAAGCGGTTTTTTGCATAAGGTGCAGGTACGAAATAAGCCGGATGTAGGGTGCGGGGCTTGCCCCCGCCCGCCGTTGAACGATTACTAGAAATATTGCTCAACGGCGGGCGGGGGCAAGCCCCGCACCCTACTTCAGTACCGTCGCCTCTGGCTCCAGCAGCACCAGCCCTTGCCGGAACAAGGCCCCTAATGCCTTTTTGAACACCTTTTTGCTCATGCCCACGCGGCGGTACACGTCCTCGGCCAGGCTCTTGTCGCCCAGCGGCAGGCGGCCGCCTGGGGCAGCCTGAATGGCCTTGAGCAGCGTGTCGGTGGCCGATTCTACCTCGCCGTAGCCTTCCTGTTGCAGGCGCACGTCGAGCTTGCCATCGGCCCGCACCTGCTTGAGAAAACCGGCCAGCTGCTCGCCCAGTCGCAGCGGCCGGAACACCTCGTTGTGAAACAGCAGCCCCTGGTGCGTGCCGTTCACGATGACGGGGTAGCCCAGCTCGGTTTCGTCGGCCACCAGCAGGCGCACGGCATCGCCGGGCTGGCCCGGGAAGGGCGTATTTTTCAGGAACTGCTTCCACTTAGTGGAGGCCACCAGCCGGTCACTTTCCTCGTCGAGGTACACGTACACAAATACCCGCTCGCCCACGCGCAGGTCGCGCCGCTGGTTGCGGTAGGGCAGGAGCAAGTCTTTCTCCAGGCCCCATTCCAGGAAGGCGCCGGCCGGGCCGTGGTCCTTCACGGTGAGGGCCGCAAAGCTGTCGACCAGCGCCAGGGGCCGCAGGTTGGTGGCAATGAGGCGGTCTTCGGAGTCGCGGTACACAAACACGCGCACGATGTCGCCCACGCGGGTGCCGGCCTCCACGTACTTTTCGGGCAGCAGCAGGTCGCCGTCGTCGGAGGTGAGGTAGAGGCCGATGCTGGTTTCGCGGGCTACTTCGAGGTCGTTGTAATCGCCGAGGAGGAGGCTGGCCATGATATGCAGTATTGGGGGTGAAGGGGCAAAGGTCGGGAGGAAATTGGCGTGTACGTTCGGTGTTAAGTTTGGAAATCCAACCCATCCACTTCGCCCCCGATGCCTGCCGAGATTACGCTACCCGCCTTTCTGGAAGAAAAACTGCGCAATGCCCCGTACCGGCACGTGGTGCAAAAAGCCCTTGAGAATTTCAGCGACTGGTTTCGCGCCAGTCGGTTACCTTTTTTTCCGGATTACACCGACCATGGCATCCAGCACATGGAGCAAGTGCTCGAAACGGCCGTTAAGCTGATTCCGGACACGGCTCGTCTCCACTTCTCGGGGGCCGATGCGGCGGCGCTGGTGCTCGCCGTGCTGTTTCACGACAGCGCCTTGCACCTCACCGAAGCCGGCTTTCACCAGCTTATTAAAGGCACTGACGCTGCTTATGCCCCCATGAAGCCCTTCGATACAACTGACTGGGCGCAGACGTGGGCAGACTTTATGTTTCTGGCCCGGCGCTGGGATGATGCCAAGCTCGTGCAAGTGTTCGGCGGCGACAACGGCGTGCCCACCGGCACGGTGCAGGACCCCTTTGCGCATTGGCACAACCTCACGCGCACCGACTACCTGCTCATCGGCGAGTTCATCCGCCAGCAGCACCCTCGGCTGGCGCACGAAATGGCCCGGCACGGGGTGCCCGGCCCCAACGGCCAGCTGCTGAAGCTGGACGAAAGCCTGCCCCACGAGTGGCGCGACTTGGTGGGCCTAATTGCCCGCAGCCACGGCCTGCCGCTCCGCACCTGCCTCGACTACCTGAAAAACGCGCCCGACTTTGGCGAAGAAGCCCGCCGCGAATACCAAGGCGTGCACGCCGTGTACCTAATGGCGCTGCTGCGCGTGGCCGACTATTTTCAAATCGACAGCAACCGGACGTCGAGCCGGATTTTTGAATACAAGAAAATCTACAGCGGCATCTCCGAGATTGAGCACAAGGCCCATCAGGCAGTTCGTAACATCACGAAAGGCGATGACAAAGAAGCTCTTTTCATTCAGGCTAAGCCGGATGAAGTGGCCGTTTTCCTGCGCCTGAAGGAATGGCTGGCGGGCATTCAGCAAGAGCTAGACGCCTCGTGGGCAGTTTTGGGAGAAGTATATGGCAGGTATGAAGAGGAAGGCTGGGACACACTGGGCCTCACTTTCCGCCGCGTGCGCTCCAACCTGGACGACGTGGCCGAGTTCGCCAAAACGGTGCCCTACGTGCCCGACCGCATCCGCTTCGACGTGGCGCGGGCCGAGCTACTAAAGTTGCTCATCGGCCCGCTATACGGCGACGACCCCAGCTACGGCGTGCGCGAACTGATGCAGAACTCGATTGATGCGGTGCGGGAGTATGACCAGTTTGTGCTTGATAACCCTGAGTATGCAGATATACCACGCAGGGAGCAGGAAGCGGATGTGGTGGTGGAACTTGGGCCCTTTGACGAAGCGAAGGGATATGCTGTGATGACGATTTCGGATAGGGGTATTGGGATGACAGAGGCAACTATCCGGGATTATTTCTTGCGGGCTGGAGCTTCATACAGGCAGAGCGCAAACTGGAAAACTGCTTTTGAAATTGATGATGCTACTGGTGGTAAATCTAAGGTATTACGCTCTGGGCGTTTCGGTATTGGAGCACTAGCAGCATTTCTGATAGGTCAAGATATGGAAGTAGAAACACGATATATAGGTTCTAAAGAGGGCTATGTCTTCAATACAACTCTAGACCTAGATAGTATAAATGTTAATCGAGCGCAATTGCCGGTAGGTACGAGCATTCGTATTATGATTTCGCATGATAATTACATAGGCTTATTGACTAAACATCAGAAAAAATTTTCTCCAAGTAGATTTAATTGGTATCTCTTAGATAAACCAACGGTTATGCGACGTTGGTATGGCCCGGGTGATTCGATTGTAAATATCACTAACCAAGAAGGAATGAATTTTACCAATAACGACCAGAATTGGCGTAGAATAGAAACTCCTTTCCCTTATGAAATTTATTGGACACTTCAAGGTGCACCTAATCTGACTTGTAACGGCCTTTTTGTTAGTAATAGTGATGCATTAAGGAATGTGCCGAATGAGATTTTAAAATCGGACAATGCTCCTGTTCAGTTTCCCTTAGTTTCAATTGTAGACCCGGATGGCAAATTTCCGCTTAACCTAGAAAGAAATAATATTAGGTCTGATAGTTATGAATTTGGTTTGGCTCTTGTTCGTGATTTACTTCAAGAAATGTTGTCGTGGCTTTTGTTTAACGGCCCTGTCTGTGCTGAATCAGTGTCAATTCAACATACAATTATGCCTTGGCTGAGTACATATGCAAATCACAATACTTTAGTCGCATCGAAAAGTGGTTATGCAGTCAGGCTGGTGTCTTTATTAGATGGTATTTCTGTTCGCCATACCATAAATCACCACCATTCAGGCTTTGTTTTAGATGTGCAAACCGAAGACTCATTAATATTTGGACATTATCTGCCTTGGGCTAGTGGCTCTTACGGCACGCATTTATCTGAAATTTCCGTTGTAGAAGGTTTGGGCACTGATAAGAAAGTAAAGTCTTTAACTAGAAAGGTTTTTTATTCGGAAAAATACAGTAATAAAAGTGCTCCAAGAGGCAAGTTGAAGAGAGAATCTAACTATCGTGACGAAGTTGTTTACGAGCTTGAACAGCAGAAAAAAGGATGGCTAGTTGCTGCTGAGCATGGGTGTCCCACTAGGGAGTTCAATGTTACTAAGTGGCCTAAACCTGTATTTCACCGCTCCTCCGGTGAAGGGAGCAGAACTTATTTTATTGAACATTTTTTTCCAGAGGAATCGTATTTTAAAGCAATTTCCAAACCCTGGCTCCTCGACGAGCTCTGGCAAGAACATTTCGGCAAAAGCTGGATACCCTTCGCCCTCGAAGACCGGATAGCCAAGTTTCCCCAAGCAGCGCAGTTTCTCAAGGAGCGGTACCCGCAGGTGGTGCCGGACGAAGCCTGGGCGCTGCTGGGCGGCAAGCCGGCGAAAGGCAACTAGTTGGGTTCGGAACCGAACTAATTGCCTTCTGAACTCAACTTGTTCTCCTCAGAACCAAACCAGTTACCTTCCAAACCCGACTAGTTGCCCTCCGAGGGGAACTAATTAAGCAAAACGGGCAACCAGTTTCCCTCCGAAGGAACCCGGTTGCCCTTTTACCTAAACTGATTCGGTTCCGAACCGAAGTAGTTGCCTTCCGAAGGCAACTACTTTGCGGCCGGCGCTATTTTCTCCTTGCGCTTGCCCTGGCCGGCAAAGCGCACTTGCAGTACGTCCACGGCCGCCTGGGCGCCGGGCTGGTTGGCCCGGGCCGCGTCCTTGAGCGAGTTGAAGGCCATAAGGGCGGCGGTGTAGCCCTCCGAGCCGGCCTCCATGCGGGTGCTGTCCACGTCGGCGGTGAAGCCGTCGAGCTCTTGGAACAAGGGCAGTAGGTCGGCGCTCACGCTGGCGTCGGCCACGAAGCCGGGCACATCCATGTAGCCGGGCATGAGCTTGGGTAGGCTCTGAGCGTACTCAGCCGCTTTGGTCACAAAGGCCAACGACTTGTCGCCCATCTTGGGCAGGGCCTGTCGCTCTTCCGGGGTGAGGGAAATGAGGTAGGCCGCGAGACTGGCGCGGGCATCGCGCACGTGTTGGAGGGCGTCGGCGAGGGTTTTGGCCGGGATGGCCTGGGTGACGAGGTTTGCCATTAAGGAAAAAGGGTAGAAAAAAGCCCCGCACTTGCCGGGCCTACGGGACACGTTTTCAACCCTTGTCGAACGCCGTGGCCGGCCCGCAAGGTAGCCGGAGCCAGGGGAGGTAACACCGCGTATTTCTACTTGATTTTTGGCCGGAACCGGCTCAGCGTTGCGGCTGTTTCTTCGGCTGCGCAGCCACCGAAGGAGCCGTCGTTTCGGCAGCGGTTCCGTGTCCCAACAGCAGCCCCTTGTCCACCGCCACGGCCAGCAGCGCGCCGGCCACCGGCCCCAGCACATACACCCACCAATCGGTCCAGTTGCCGCTGAGCAGGGCGGGGGAGAAGGACCGCGCCGGGTTCATGCTCGCGCCAGTGAGCGGGCCGGCCACCAGCGCTTCCAGCGCCACCGTGGCGCTGATGGCCAGGCCCGCCAGCATTCCCGCCTCCTTCGAGCCGGCCGTGACGCGCAGAATCACCAGCATCAGCCAGAAGGTGAGAAACGTTTCGATGCCCAGGGCCTGCCCGGCGCCGTGGGCCGGCAGCGTGGCGCCCAGGGTAGAGCCTTCGGTGGCGATGAGCTTCACCACGAAGCTGCCCAGCGCCGCGCCGGCCAGCTGCGCCCCTATATACGGCAGCACCCGCCGCCCCGGAAACCGCCCCATGGCCCAGAAGCCAAGGGTCACGGCCGGGTTCACGTGGGCGCCGCTGGTGTCGCCCAGGCTCTGAATGAGCACGAACACCACCAGCCCAAAAGCCGCCGCCACGCCGCCGTGCCCCAGCGCGTGGGTTTGCTCGTTCACCACGGCCGCGCCGGTACCGAAAATCAACAGCACGGCCGTGCCCAGCGCTTCGGCCAGCAGGCAGCGGCGGAGGTTTGGTTGCTCCATCAGGCCGTGATAGGGGAAGTGCCCACGCGGGTGCTGCGCCGCTCCAGCAGCAGCGTGTCGCGCCACTGCCCGTGCAGCTGGCCTATCCGTTCGCGGCGGCCCACCACCCGGAAGCCAGCGGCTTCGTGCAGGCGCACGCTGGCCTCGTTTTCGGGGAAAATGCCCGCCTGCAAGGTCCACAGGCCTTGTTTTTCCGATTCAGCCACCAGCGCGGCCAGCAGGGCCCGGCCCACGCCCTGCCCGCGCGCGGCGGCGGCTATGTAGATGCTCACCTCGGCCACGCCCCCGTACACGCAGCGGCTCGACACGGGCGAGAGGGCCGCCCAGCCCAGCAACTGCGCCGGGGCTGCGTCGGCCGCGGCCACCAGCCGGCAGGTGGCCAGGTGGCTGGCGTCCCAGGCGTTCCAGGCGGGCGGCTCGGTGGTGAAGGTGGCGTTGCCGGTGGCCAGCCCCTCGGCATAAATGGCGCACACGGCCGGCCAGTGCGCGGCCGTCATCGGAAGAATGCTCATGCGGTGGAATGGAAAAGCCCGCGGATAAAACCCGGCCTCAAGGTAGCGTCTCCTACGGCCAGTGTCGGCGCATTGGATTGGTACTGCCCCGTTAAGAAACGGTTACCAGTCCGCTAGGTGGTTTGAAACTGCGCCCGCACAAAGTCGTGGGCGTAGGCTTTCACCTGCTCGCGCACGGCCCGAAACTGCGCCATGATTTCTTCTTCGCTGCCGGTGGCCTTGGCGGGGTCGGGGAAGTTGTGGTGCAGCTTTTGGGCCGAGGAGGGGAATGCCGGGCACACCTCGTTGGCGTGGTCGCACACGGTCAGCACGTAGTCGAAGGGCACGTGGGCGTACTCGTCCACGTGGTTGCTGGTGTGGGCCGAGATGTCCACGCCGTCTTCGGCCATTACGCGCACGGCGCGCGGGTTCAGGCCGTGCACTTCCACGCCGGCGCTGTACACGGCGGCGCGTTCGCCCAGCAGCTGCTTGAGGTAGCCGTGCAGCAGCTGGCTGCGGCAGGAGTTGCCGGTGCACAGCACCAGCACGTTTTTCTTATCAGGCATAACTTCAGCTTTGTTCGGTACGCAGCAGCATTAGCAGCACCCGCCGCCCGGCGTGCAGCCGGCCACTTGCAGCTGGGGCAAGGACAACATTTCGGCCGCAATGCCGCAGGCGTCCTGCGCCAGGCAGGCCGTGTGCTTCGGCGTCAGCACGAAGTCGGTCCCATTGAACTCCAGCCCAAACTTGCCAATGGTGGCCTGCTGGTACTCCACTTCAATGGCCAAGTCCTCGCTGCCCAAAATACGCTCCGAAAGCTGCAGGATGTGCAGAAATTTTTGCGGCGCCAGCCGGTGGTCGTAGTCGCCGGCCTCCCACAGCTGGAAGTTGGCCACGGTTTCGCGCCGCTCCACGCCGCCGCAGTCAATGAAATGCTTGTTCACCAGCCCCACCTCCGTCACGTGAAAATGCGCCGGTAGGTAGCTGCCGTCTGGCAGCCGGAAGTTAACAGCCGTGGCGCCCGTCAGGGCCTGCTTCATCTCGGAGATATTCATGGCGTTGGGTCGGGGGAAAAGGGAAGTGGGGAGGAGGAGAATAAGGAAAAGGGGAAAAGCGTTTTCAGCAGGCGCACTGATTTTCGGGCAGCTCCGCCAGCAGGCTGCCCAGCAGCTGGCGCGCCCGGGCCCAGCCGGTGGGCGAGAGGCAGTAGCACACCCGCGGGCCGTCCACGTCGCCCTGCACCAGGCCGGCGGCTTTCAGCTCTTTGAGGTGCTGCGACACGGTGCTTTGCGACAACGGCAGCTCCAGCACCAGCTCGCCGCACACGCAGGCCTGCCGCCGGGCCAGCAGCCGCACAATGGCCACCCGCGCCGGGTGCCCCAGGGCCTTGGCCACGACGGCCAACTCCTGGTCTTCGTCCGTGAATTCCTGCCGCTTGTGCGTTGCCATGTCTTTTGTTTATCGTCGATTTACGATGACAAAAGTAAAGGTTTTTTGGGTTTCATAAGCGCATTCTGAATAATCTTGAAATTGTTAAATTAAATTTTCAATAAAAATAACATTGCCCATATTTGCAGAGTGCCAAAATTGTCTACCTTTGTTGCAGTGATATGGTTGATAAATGCCATGCAGCGAAGTATTATCATATTTTGCTTCGCTGTCAGTCCATTTATTAAGGCTTTTGCACTTTCGGCTATTTAAATTATTTTTATGCCGAAAAGACAATTTTGTTAAAACATTTACTATCTTTATTTCGTTAGTTGCTGGCAAGCGGAAGCCAAGGTTCCGCCATTATCTACCCTTACCCCTTTGCTTGTGATGCATTCTCTACGCTACCTCTCACTTGCAGGCCTGATTGGGCTGCTGGCTACGGGCCAGAGCCGCGCACAGGCCGGGGCAACTGCCTCGCTGCAACCCGGCCCGGCCACCGTGTCTGTGGCGCCGCCCCTGCCCGCCGTGCTCAAAGCCGTGGTGTCCGCGCCCGCTTTCAGCCCCGATTCGGTGTTCATCAACCCCGAAGTGCGGCCCCAGTTCGTGGGCGGCGACAAAGCCTTCGCGGCCTACCTTGCCAAGTCCATCCGCTACCCGCAGGTGGCGCTGCAGCGCCGCATCTCGGGCAAGGTGTACGTTAATTTCATCCTCAGCGCCCAGGGCAAAGTCACCGATGCCCACGTCATCAGCGGCCCCGGCAACGGCCTCAACGACGAAGCCCTGCGCCTGGTGTGGCTGATGCCGCCCTGGGAGCCTGCCCGCGTAAACGGCCAGCCCGTGCGCGTGGCCTGCACCATTCCCATTGCTTTTTCGGCCGACCGCTAAGCCCGTTGCGGCCCGTCGGCCACGTTTTCTTATCGCATACCAGCGCATTGCTACCTATCCGGAGGGCCGTTGTGAGCCGCGCTACTCGCAACCGCTACTTTATCCTGCTAGAATACATCATATCTGTGTTTTAACGAGTGCTTTATACTAGGTGACGAAAAAAGCCCCGGTCCTGCATAGGCCGGGGCTTTTTGTTGGCCGCGTGGCTTATTGGTATGGCGCCGTGCCTGGTGCACCCAGGCCAAAGTCATTGAAGGTCACCGTTTCGCGGGCCGACTCAAACAGGCGCACGCCGTTGGCCGCCGTGAGGCCGCGCGGGTAGTAGCCAATCAGGATTTGAAAGGTGCGCAGGGCCGTAAACTCGTTGCGGAAGCGCATGCCCAGCCCAAAGCCCATGTAGGGCGCTCCGCCGAAGGGCGAGCCCCCGCGGGGCTGGTCGCTCACCCAGGCCGCGTCGGCAAAGGCCAGACCGGCCAGCCGGAACCCCAAGAGCGAGAGTGGTGTGAAAAGCGTGGTTTCGTAGTTCACCACGAAGCGGCTGGTGGCCAGGATGGGCGTGGCCGGCGAAAAGCCCCGCAGGCCCCGGTCGTTGGTGATGCCCTGCAGAATGTCGCCGGGCCGCCGGTTGATGCCGATGGTGCCCCGGCTGCTGAGGAAGTGCCGGTACTGCCAGTCGCCCAAGTGGTAGAGACGTGTGAAGGAGGTGAGTTCCGTGGACAGCACGCCCTGTTCCCACTGGCGGTTTTGGTCGAGGCGCTGAAAGGCCCCAACGTCGACGGCGCCGTAGAGGTAACCGCTGCGGGTGTTGAAACCGGCCGCGGCGATGCGGGCGGCCAGGTAGCGGCGCGGCACCACGCGGTTTACGTCGTAGCCGGCCGTGAGGCTGAGCAGCGTGCCCGCCGGCACGTCTTCGGTGCGACCAAAGCCGAACAGGTACCGGTCCTTATAGTAACGCCGCACGGAGTAGCCCACCGTGCCCAGCAGCAGGGTGCCGTCGTGGTAGTCGGGAATGGGTACGCCGGTGCTGGGGTCGGGCCGGGGCACGGCGCTGAAGTCGGTGCGAATGAGGCGGCCGGCCACAATCACGCGGCCGGGGTTTTCGTAGCCCAGGTCGTAGGAGCGCAGGCGCAGGGAGCGGCCCACCCAGGCATCCTGCACCAGCGACTTGAGCGGGTAGTACACGTAGGGCTGGCCGGGCGGGGGGGCCACCAGGGCCACGTCCTGCGAGTAGCTGTCGAGGGTGATGGCGCCGGCGTAGCGGGCGCTGGGCGAGTAGAAGTCGCGCTTGAGCGTGACGCCGCCCGAGCGGTAGTTGTTCTCGTTGCGGTAGCGCGCCTGCCCATACACGAAGTTGCGAAACGGGGCAGTGTAGCTGCCCACGTACGACCATTGCTGCGGGGTTTCGCCGTTGTCGGTGCTCAGGCCGCGGCCGTACTCGTAGGCGTTTTCGAGCTGGTGGCCCTGGCCCAGAAAGTTCTGGTCGCCGAAAGTGACGATGCCGGCCGTGGCCGAGCCCACCTGCAACCCCGCCGTGATGCTGAACACGTCGGTGGTAATCACGCGGATGTCGACGCTGTCGCGCGTGCTGCTGGCTTCGTTCACCAGCACGCGGGCGTCCAGGATTTCGGGCGTCTGGCGCAGCAGGCGCTCCGACTCGGCCAGGGCCTGGGGCTCCAGGGGCTGGCCGGGCCGAAACAGCAGCACCTGCCGGATGCGCGAGCGCGACGTTTTGAGATGCAGGGCGTTGCCCGACTTTTCCCAGAACGAGCGGGGCACCTTGGCTGAGTCGCTGAGGCTGTAACCGAAGGCGTCGAGGGTGGTAATCTCGACGCGGCGCACCACCTTGAAGTTGTGCTGGTCGAACTGCCGGTTCAGCAGCACGGCGTCGAGGCCGGCCTGCTCTTCTTGGCGCTGGGTGAAGTTGAGCAAGCCCGAAAGCGCCTTGCCCACGATGGTTTTGCGGCGCGAGTACGCCTTGAGGCGGTTGATGATGCGCTCCTCGTCGAAGCGGCGGCGCAGGGAGTCGGCGCGGTGCGGCAGGATTTCGTCGGCGGCTTTCAGCGAGTCGGGTGGAATGGCCGAGCGCGGGTCAAATACCTGCCCCGCCGCGGGCCGGGCGGCCCCGACCAGCAGCACAAACAGCCAAAATATCCAACCGCGAAATCTCATAATGGGGCGCAACGCTGCAAAATACGAAAAGGAGCCTCGCCCGTTGGCCGGCAGAGGCATTCGTGCTAAAAGTGCGCGCATCGCCCAGGAGATATTTTCTCGAAAAAAGAAACTATTCCCAAAAAAATTAGCTTAGAATATATTGCCTGTTTGGCCACTGTATATTACTTTTAAGCCCGAAAGCCAGCCCTTCCTCATGAACGAGCGCATTCAAGAGAAACTAAGCATATTAGCCGATGCCGCGAAGTACGATGCTTCGTGCAGCAGCAGCGGCGCTAAGCGCAAAAACGAGAACAAAGGCCTGGGCAACGCCGAAGGCATGGGCATTTGCCACAGCTACACCGAGGACGGCCGCTGCGTGAGCCTGCTGAAAATCCTGCTCACCAATCACTGCATTTTCGACTGCGCCTACTGCGTGTCGCGCCGCTCCAACGACGTGAAGCGCGCCGCCTTCACGGTGGACGAAGTGGTGGACCTCACCATCAACTTCTACCGCCGCAACTACATCGAAGGACTGTTCCTGAGCTCGGGCATTTTCAGCAGCCCCGACTACACCATGGAACGCCTTGTGCGCATCGTGAAAAAGCTGCGCACCGAGCACAAATTCAACGGCTACATCCACGTCAAAACCATTCCGGGCGCTTCGGAGGAATTGATTCAGGAAGCTGGTTTGTATGCCGACCGCCTCAGCGTGAACATTGAGCTGCCTTCGGAGCTGGCCCTCACGCAGCTGGCGCCGGAGAAAAACTACCAGGAGATTCTGACCCCGATGAGTCAGATTCGGGACGGTATTATTCAGAATAAAGAAGAAAAGGCCCTGTTTAAGAAGGTGCCCAACTTCGCCACGGCCGGCCAGACGACGCAGCTCATCGTGGGCGCCAGCGCCGAGACGGACCTGCAAATCATCAAGCTCACCGACTCGCTCTATCAGGGCTACGGCCTGAAGCGCGTGTACTACTCCGGCTATATCCCCGTGACCGACGACGCCCGCCTGCCACAGGTGACGCAGCCGCCCGTCATCCGGGAGCACCGCCTGTACCAGACCGACTGGCTGATGCGCTTCTACGGCTTCCAGGCCGACGAAATTCTGGACCCCGCGCACCCGCACCTCGACCTCGAAATCGACCCCAAGCTGGCCTGGGCCCTGCGCAACCGCCACGTGTTCCCGGTGGACGTGAACACCGCCGACTTTGAGATGATACTGCGCATCCCCGGCGTAGGCGCGCGCTCGGCCAAGCGCATTGTGGCCGCCCGCCGCTTTGCCCGGCTCAACATGGAGACGCTGCGCCAGCTCGGCGTGGTGCTCAAGCGGGCCAAATACTTCCTCACCTGCGAGGGCGAGCACCAGCCCATCATCGGCGAGCTGAGCGAGCAGCAGGTGCGCCGCCAGATTCTGTTCGGCTCCGGCTCGGTGCGCTCGGCCCTCGTCATTCAACAACTCGACTTATTTGCTCAGGCTTCTTAGCAGCTATGAACCACGACGCTCCATTTTCCAACGGCCTTCCTTCGCTGTCGAAAAGCAGCTTGGGCGGCGTCCAACACGACATCTTTTTCTCTGTCATGAAAGTCATTCACCGCCAAAACCAGCCCATTCCGGCCACGCAGTCGTCGGATAAAGTCGCTCGCCTTTCCTGCGTGTGCCGCCTCAGCGAGCTCATGCCCCTGGTGCGCCAGATGCACGACGACGCCCGTGCCCGCCACCAGGCCCAGCTGGGCAGCGAGCAAAGCCAGCAAGCGGCGTAGGGCAGGTAGAACGTCTGGCTGTAGAACGTCATGCTGAGCGTAGTCGAAGCATGACGTTCTGAAATGTCGTTTAACTGCCAATATTCTTGAAACCCATTCGCCGCCCCCACACCGCCCTGGCCCCCGCGGCTCCGCGCCGCGTCGGGGCGCCCGTGCTCACGGCTGCCCCACGCGACTACACCTACGACGGTACGTTTGAGGGCCTGCTCACGGTGCTGTTTACCATCTACGACAGCAGGGCGGCGCCGAACAGCATTCAGCCCGAAGCCGCCGTGCAGGGCGGCCTGTTTGCCGCGCCCGCGCCCACCGAAACCAGCGAAGCCCTGGCTGCGCGGGTGTGGGATGGCTTGGTGAATTCGATGGATGCGGAAGCGCGCACGCGCCTTTACCACGTGTTTCTGAGCGAGGATGCGGACCGGGAAATGCTGGTTTTCCGCTACGTGGATTTGGCTCTGCGCTCGCCGCAGGACATCGCCGAGAACTACGCCAACGCCGACGTGCGCCGCGTGCAGCGCCTGGCCCAGCAGATGTTCCGCGAAAAGCACCGCATGGAAGCCTTCGTGCGCTTTGAGAAAACCCAGGACGAGCTGTTTCACGCCACCATCGAGCCCGACATGGACGTGCTGCCGCTCATCGCCGCCCACTTCACCAAGCGCTACGCCGACCAGCGCTGGCTGATATACGACCGGCGCCGCCACTACGGCCTCTACTACGACCTCACGCGCACCGACGTGGTGCAATTTGAAAGCGCCACTGCGCCCCGCGGAACCGGCCTTTCGGCCACGGTGCTCGATGAGCGCGAGCCGCTGTTCAAAGTGCTGTGGCAGGCGTATTTCGACCACGTCAACATTCCCGAGCGCAAAAACCTGAAGCTGCACCGCCGCCACATGCCGCTGCGCTACTGGAAATACCTCAGCGAAAAGCAGCCGCGCGAAACGCGCTTCCAGCCCATTGCCAACAAGCAGCCGCCCGCCGACGGAACCCGGCGACTGCCGGGCCCCGACGGGGGGCGGTAGGAAGTGGCGGCGCGGCGCTATTCGTGCACCACTTTCAGGCTGGCTTGGTGGGCGCCCTGCGCCAGGCGCAGCACGTAGGGGCCGGTGGCCAGCGCGCCCAACTCGGGCAGCGGCAGGGCGGTGAGGCCGGCTGGCAGCTCCAGCGCGCGCCGGAAGAGTACCCGGCCCACGGCGTCGAGTACTTGCAGGGTAGCCGGGCCGGCGCTGGCCGTGCGCACGCTGAGCGAAGTGCCCGCGGCGCCGAATGGATTGGGCCAGGCCGCGGCCGTGAGGCCCAGCGGAGCGGCCACTTTCAGGGTGCGCACGGGCGAGAACGTGGCGGTGCCGTCGGTGTCGATTTGGCGCAGGCGATAGTACACCACTTCGGCGGCGTAGCGGGCCAGGTCCTTATCGATGAGCTGGTAGGCCTGCGGCTGGGCCGTGCTGCCGTGCCCTTTCACGGCGCCGATGCGGCGAAACACAAAGCCGTCGGTGCTGGCTTCCACGTCGAAATGGTCGTTGTTTTTCTCCGAGGCGGTGGCCCATTTCAGCAGGCCGTCGTTGTCGCCCACATGCTCGGCGGTGAAGGCGGCGAGCTCTACCGGCAGCGGGTTGGCCGCGTTGCTCACGGTAAGGCGGCCCAGAGCGGCGGTACTGAAGGAAAAGCTGCGGGTGCTGCCGCTCACGGTGGCTGCCTGGGGCGTGCCGGCCGGCCCCCACAGGGCCGAACCCAAGTCGGCGCGCCAGGCTTGGGCACTGGCAAAGCTGCTGAGGCCGTTGTCATCGTCGGCCAGCCACTGCAGCGTCACGGGCACGGGCGCGGCGGGGGCCACGGCCGTTTCCACGGCCCAGATGCGGTCGATGCCCTTCAGCGAGCCGTTGGTGAAATTGACGCCGCGGCTCACGTTGTCGGTGAGCAGGCCAGCCGTGCGCGTAATGGTTACCTGGCCTAAACCGGTGCGGTCGAGGGTGGCACCGAGGCCAAAGTCGAGCACGCCGCTGCCGGCCGCGCGCACCACGCGCAGGTTGCCCTGCACGTAGCGGCCGCTGGCTTCGCCGGCCAGGGTGGCGCCATCGGGCAGGGTGAGGGTGGCGGCGGGGTCGGTGCGGAGCAGGCCGCTGCTGAGCTGCAGCTGGCCGGTCACGGTGAGGTTGCCGCGCAACAGCACGCGGTTGGCGCCGGCGGCGCCGGTGTTGGCCACTTCCACCTGCGCCAGGCTGGCGCTGCCGGGCGTGAGCTGCTGGTCGGCGCTGCCGCTCAGGCGCAGCAGGCCGGCGCCGTTCACCGTGCCGGCGTTGGTGAAGTCGCCGGTGGTTTGCACGGTGCCGGCATTTTGCAGCGTGCCGGCGGCTTTGTTGAGCACCCCGCCGCCCACGTAGAGCGCCGCACCCGCCTGCACGGTGAGGGTGGCGCCGTCGTTGGTGAGCACCTGGGCCGTGCCAGCGGTGGCGCTGCCCAACAGCAGCATCCCAGCCAACATGGAAGAAAAGTAGTAGTGGTTCATAGCGTTAGGCTTCGGGAATTATGGGGGAGTAACTGGCTTGCAATCAGGCGCTGATGCCGGTCCTCCGCTACATGCGCAGCCGCGCGGTAAGGCAAATTTAACGCATGTACATTGCTAAAATTAAACAGAAAAGCGTTGGCTCAAATCCTTACGGTTCGTAGGTGATGAGGATGCGGGCGGTTTTGCCCAGCACCGACGCCGACGTGCCGGCGGCCCCGGCCCGCAGCACCACCCGGCCATTGTTGAAGTAGGCATAGTATAGTTCGCCTCCATTGTCGGTGAAGCCGGGCGGCGAGTGGTTGCCGTTGCCGCAGTCCACCAGCACTTGCAGGCCCAGGATTTTGCTCACGTTCAGGCCGTGGTCGAGCACAACCTGGGTGCCGGCGGCGGTGGGCATGGTGGCCGTCATTTTCAGAAACGCCACGCTGGGTACTGTGCCAATGGCGGGCGCGTCGCTGGCGCCGGCCACACGCAGGTAGCCGTTCACGTCGAGCCTGGCGTTGGGGGAGCTGGTGCCGACGCCCGCGTTGCCGCCGCTGTCGATGGTCAGGCCCTGGCTGCCGCCGTTGCCCACCAGCTGGTTGGTGCCGAGGTTGAGGTTGCTGCCGAGGTTTACGGCCGTGGCGCCGCGCAGCAAGCGGTTGTTGAGCAGCAGGTCGGACGCGAAGCTGACGGGGCCCGCGCCGCCGCTGAGCGGAAAGCCGTTGAGGTTGAGGGTGCGGGTGGCGGTGTGGCTGCCCAGGTTGTCGCCGGGAAGGTTGATGACGTCATCGGCCACGGCGAGGCTGCCGTCGGCCAGCAAGCCCAGCGCGCGCAGGGAGTTGATGCGAAAAGTTTGCAACGAAAAACCGCTGTAGTTCACCACGTAAGCCGTGGTGCCGCTCACGGCCACGGCCCGGGGCTCGCGGTCGGTGGCGCTGCCGCCGGTGGTGCCGCCGGCCGTGCTAGGATTGAGCAAAAGCGGCGCGGCTGGGTTGCTCACGTCGAACGCCTGCAGCGTGGCAGAAAAACTGTTGACCACGTAGGCCCGTGACCCGTTGAGTGCAATGCCGGCCGGCCGGTTGCCCGTGGCGGTGCCGCCGGTGGTACCGCCGGCCGCGGTAGGATTGAGCAGGCGCGGCGCGGCCGGGTTGCTCACGTCGAAGGCTTGCAGCGTGTTGCTGGAATTGTTCACCACGAACGCCGTGCTGCCGCTCACGGCCACGCCCTTGGGGCGTTGCCGGTGGCGGTGCCGCCGGTGGTTCCGCCGGGGGTAGCGGGGTTCAGCAGCACAGGACTAGCCGGGTTGCTCACGTCGAACACCTGCAGCGTGTTGCTGGAACTGTTCACCACGTACACCAGGGTGCCGCTCACCGCCACGGCGCTGGGGGCGCTGCCCGTGCGCGTGCCGGTGGGCGAGGCATTATTGAGCAACGCAGGGCTGGCTGGGTCGCTCACGTCGAACACCTGCAGCGTGTTGCTGGAACTGTTCACCACGTACACCAGGGTGCCGCTCACCGCCACGGCGCTGGGAGAGCTGCCTGTGCGCGTACCCGCGTTGCGCGTGGCCCCGTTCAGCAGCGTGGGTTGCGCGGGATTGCCCACATTAAACACCTGCAGGGTGCCGTCGTTCGCATTCACCACGTAGGCCGTGGTGCCGCGCACGGCCACCCCGCTGGGCCCATCGCCAATGGGCAGACCAGACGTGCCCCCGCCCGGGCCGCCGCCGCCCGAGCCCGGGACGGTGCCGTTCAGCAGCACCGGGTTGGCGGGGTTGGTCACGTCAAAGGTTTGCAAGGTGTTATCGGTGGCATTCACCACGTAGGCTGTGGCGCCGTTCACGGCCACGGCCACGGGCCCACGGCCGGTGGCCGTGCCATTGGCGCCGTTCAGCAGGTTGGGAGCGGTGCCCACGGGGCTGGAGTCGGCGTTGTCGAGCAGGCCCAGGGTGCCATCGGGCAGCACCTGGGGCAGCCGCGGGCCCGCTCCGCCGAGGCCGCGCACGCGCAGGTGGCCGTTCACGTCCAGCTTCTGAGTGGGCGCGGTGGTGCCGATGCCCACGTTGCCGGCAGCAGTTTGGGCGCGCGCGGCCCAGGGCAAGGCCAGCAGCACGGCCGTGGCCAGCGCCCGCAAGCTGTTTGTTCGCGTGTGATGCATAAAATGGTCAGGTGGAAAATGTGGTCTGGTAACTGGCTGAGCGCAGCGAATGGGAACGACGGCTTTCGTGGGGGTGTCGGGCGGCCTTCTCGGTGCGCTACCGCACTGGCCCGCCCCGCCGGAAGGTGCCCCGCGCTACTCTTTGTAGACGAGAAGAATGCGAATGGGCTGCCCCACAATGTTGTTGGCACTGGCGCCGCTGCCGGTTTGCACCACCACGTTGCCGGCGTAGATGTACACCCCGTACAGCACCCCGTTGTTGAGGGTGTAGCCCGGCGGCACTTGGTCGTTGCCCACCGCCACCATGGCCGTCACACTCAGAATTTTACTGTCGGTGAGGCCATGGGCCACGAAGGCCTGGCTGCTGGCCGCGCTGGGCACCGTGCCGCTCAGCTCTTTGGTGCGCAGGGCCGGGGCGTCGGGGCCCAGCTTCACGTAGCCGCCGTTGGTGACGCTCAGGCCATCGGAGCCGCCGTTGCCAATCAACTGGTTTGGGCCCAGGTCAAGGTCCTGGGTGGCGCGGTGGTTGCCGAGGTTGTCGGCTTGCGGTAGGTTGACAATATTGGCGGCGCTGATGACCGGCGCAGGCACGCCTGTTGCGCTCAAGCGCACGTAGCCGTCTCCCGACTGATAGCCCGCGGTGTGCACCACCCCGGAAGCCACCGTCCCGTCGGCGTAAGACGAGCCGCCCCCGCCACCCCCGCCGTAGTAACTGCCGCCCACAAAGGCCCCGCCCCCGCCGCCGCCGCCAAAGTAGCCGCCGCCCCCGCCGCCACCCGTTATGCTGCCGGCCCCGCCCGTGGCGCCGCTGCCGGCCCCGCCGCCGGGGGCCCCGCCAGTGCCCGCGCTGGTGGCCGTGCCGGGGCCGCCGCCCGCAGCGTTGGGCGCGTTGGCGCCGGCACACGCGGCCAGTCCGCCGCAGCCGCCGGCGGCCGTGCCACCGCCCCCGCCGCCGCCAGCCACCAGCACCCGGTTGGTCAGGGCCGTGCCGCCCAGGCGGATGTCGGTAGCACCGCCGCCGCCGCCGGTTGCCCCGGCCGAAACCCGGCCGCCGCCGTTGTAGGCGCCGCTGGATATGCCGGTGTTGCCAATCACCAGGGTCAGCACCTGGCCCGGCGTCACGTCGAGGGTGGCCTGCACCCGGGCGCCCAGCCCGCGCACGCCGGCGCCCATGCCGTTGGCGCCACTGGCGCCGGCCATGTCGACCAGCAGCTTGGTCACGCCGGGGGGCACCGTATAGGTTTGCGGGCTGCCGCTGAAATTATACTGCACCGCAATGGGGGGATTGCCCATCGACGGAGTGTTATCGGGCAAATACGCCACCCACTGGGTGCCGTTCCACAGGTTCAGCTGGTTGGTGGTGGTATTGTAAATGGTCAGGCCAGCCGCCTTGGCGGGCATGTTGTCGCGCTGGGTTTGGCTCAGCCGCGGGGGCAGGAAGCCCCGGGTGCTCGATTCGACGTCGAGCACGGCGGCGGCATCGGGGGCGCCGGCCGCGCCCACGTGCACGCCGCCGGTTTGGGCCCAGGCCGAAAGTGTCAGCAGCAACGCGGCCAATCCGGCCAGCAGGGTAAGCGAAGCTTTCATAGCAGATTGATGAGCCGGGAGCGGTTTGATGACGTGCCCGGAACGGGCAGTAAAATTCCCGGCCGCGGCCACGCCGCACAATTACATCTTGATGGGGGGCGCCGCTACCAGCGGCGGTTGCGGGCCAGCAGCTCGCCCTTGGAATTGATGTGCAGCTTGGCGTAGATATTCTTGATGTGGCCGCGCACTGTGTCGAGCCCAATGCTGAGTCGGACGGCAATGAGCTTGTAGCTGAGCCCTTCCTCAATGGCTTGCACCACTTGCTGCTCGCGCGGGGTGAGCGGCTGCGCGGGCGCCGCCGCCGGCTGAAAAAACCGCACCACTTGCCGGGCCACGGCCGGGCTCATGCTGCTGCCGCCTTCGGCCACCGAAAGCAGCCCGGCTTTGAGGTCGGCCAGCGGCGTATTTTTCAGGAAATAGCCCACCGCGCCCGCGCAGAGGCCTTGGAATATCCACTCGGGGTTGCCGGGCGGGGTGGTGAGCAGCACCACGTCGGTGCCCGGCAGCTGCGCCCGAATCAGCCCCACGCCTTCGATGCCGGACTTGCCCGGAAGGCCAATGTCGGAAAGTACCAGCCGGGGCGGGGCGGCCAGCGCCCCGGCCTGCGCCAGAAATTCCTCTACCGAGCCCACGACCAGCACGCAGTCGAACTCGGGTTGGGCGCACAGGTAGGTGTGCAGGGCCTGCCGCACGGCGGGCACGTCTTCGATGATGGCAAGCGTAACGGGCATGGCGCAAAAGTACCGGCGGCCGGAAAGCGCCGCCATCACATCTTGATGGGGTAGGAGGGGGCGTCCCGCTCATTGGTTCAGCTTGGCGCTCCCTCCGGCGCTTCCTCGTTACTGGCCGAATCCTCCCTTTAGTCCACCGGCACTTCCACCACCACCCCGAAACCCGGCTGGGGGGGCACCGCGCCGAAGCCAGCGCGACAGGTGCCGCCCACGGCTTCGGCGCGGGCCTGCAGGTTGCGCAGGCCGTGGCCCGATGCGCGCACCGGGCCGGCGGTCGTGGGCGGGCCGTCGTCGGCAATGGACAGTGTGAGGCGTTGGTGCGCCGTGCGCAGCGCTACCTCAATGTGTGCTGCCGAAGGGGCATGCTTCTGAATGTTGGTCAATGCCTCCTTAAAAATGAGGTAGAGGGCGCGGCGGGTTTCCACGGGCAGCACCTGGGTTTCGCTGGCGGCGTCGGTGGCGAAGGTGATGGTGGCCTCGCCGTACTGCAGCACCTCGTAGGCGTGGTCGCGCAGGCGGTCGAGCAGGCGGCCCCCGGCGTCGTTGCGGGCATCGAAGCTCCAGACCACGTCCTGCAATTGAGTGGCGGCCCGGCGGCTGGTGGCGGCCACTTCGCGCAGCTGGGCCTGTTGCTGAGCGGGGGCGTGCACCCCGGCTTCGAGCAAATCGGTTTGCATGGAAATCTGGGTAAGCAGGGCGCCCACTTCGTCGTGCAAATCGGCCGAGAGGCGCGTGCGCAGGGCCAGCTCGCGGCGCAACTGGCGACGGCGGTATTCCTGCAGCACCACGGCGCCCGCGGCCAGCAGCAGCAGGGCCGTCAGCCCTGCCCCCAGCAGCTGCTGCTGGCGGCGCAGGTCGACCACCTGCTGGCGCTGGGTGAGCTCGCGCACCCGCGCCTCGGCGCGGTCGGTTTCGTAACGGGCGCGCTGCTCTTCGGTGATGCGGGTGTCGGCCAGGGCGCGCAGGGAGTCGCGCAAGGCCTGGGCGCGGGTTTGCCAGGCATAAGCGGCGGCGAAGTCGCGGCGGTGCGCGGCCACCTGGCGTAGCACGTTCAGGGCGTCCAGCACCTGGTTGGCTTCCACTGCCTGCTTGGGCAGAGCGAGAACCCGGCGGGCGTAGGCTTCGGCCTGCGGCCAGTGGCCCTGGCGCAGGTAAAACCCGGCCAGGCTTTTCAGGGCCACGCTGAGGGTGGCGGGCTCGCCGGTGCGCTGGCGCAGGGCCAGTACTTTGCCGTAGTAATACCGGGCCGAATCGGGCTGGTTGAGGCGCTCGTAGGCCTTGGCCAAGGCGTTCCAGCTAATGGGCTCGTTGCCGGTGATGTGGGCGCGCTGCTGCATGTGCAGGGCCAGCCGAATGCTGTTGCGGGCGGCGCGGGCACTGTCGCGGCTCATCAGCACGATGCCCAGGTTTAGCCACGAGGTGGCCAGGGCCACGGTGTCGTGCAGCGCGGTTTCCAGGGCCTTGCCCTGCCGGGTGTAAGCGGCGGCTTGGGCCCAACGCTTTTGCTGGGCGTAAATCAGCGCCAGGTTGCCGAGCGCGGCGGCCTCCGAGCTTTGGTTGCCGCTGCGATGGTGCATGCG
Source organism: Hymenobacter sp. 5317J-9 (assembly GCF_022921075.1). Classification (NCBI taxonomy): domain Bacteria; kingdom Pseudomonadati; phylum Bacteroidota; class Cytophagia; order Cytophagales; family Hymenobacteraceae; genus Hymenobacter; species Hymenobacter sp. 5317J-9. The sequence goes on along the minus strand of NZ_CP095050.1, from coordinate 4,435,367 downwards.
CACGGCCCGAAACAAGTTGACGGCGGCCGAATCGAGCTGGTTTTGGCGCGCGTACAGGATACCGCGCGAGTTAACGATTTCGGCCTTCAGGTCGGCGTCGGGGCCCGCCAGCTGGTAGGCGTCGCGGTAGAGGGCAAAAGCCCGGGCCGGCTGGTTGAGGCTGCCGTGCACCATGCCCAGGTGGTAGCGGTAATTGGCCTGGCTGGCCTTGGATGCCGTTGCCAGCAGCGGGCCGGCCTGCTGCAGCAGACGCAGGGCGCGGGGCAGGTCGCCGGCTTCGCGGTAGTAGTTGCCGCGCAGGTCCAGGGCCCGGCCCACAAGCACCGACTGCTGCGCCTGGCGGGCCGCGCGCTCGGCCGCCTCGGCATAGAGCACCACGCCCGCCGAATCGAAAGGTTCCAAATAGGCTTCGGCAACGCGCAGCAAGGCAGTGGCACGGCCCGCGCCACTCGTGGGGGCCACGGCCAACACGCGGCGCAAGCTGTCGGGCACAGGCGGCAAGGAGGGTACCGATTGGGCAACGGCTGGCCCAGCCAGCAGCAAAAAGCACCAGCACAGCCAGTAGTGCTGACTAAAGACGACTCGGAAAACCATGAAGGGAAACGTGGAAACCGTAAAATAAGGCTTCCCCTTCTGCGTAAACAACCTCGACCGTAGCCCCGTCTCAGGTTCAGCTTCGCGCGTAGTACCGGCTAATCAGCCAGGCCGCGCCGGCCAGGGCCGCGCCTAGCCCGCACACCCCCGGCCAGCCGCCGTGCGTCCAGGCCAGCCCGCCCAGAATGGAGCCCAGCGAGCCGCCGGTGAAGTAGCCGGTCATGTACACGGTGTTGAGGCGGCTGCGGGCCTCGGGCACCAGCGAGAAGATGAGCGACTGGTTGGAGATGTGCGTGGCCTGCACGCCCACGTCGAGCAGGATGACGCCCACCACCAGCCCGGCCACCCAACCACCGCCCACGCCCAGGATGGCGTAGGCCACCAGTGCCAGCGCAATGCCCAGCCCAATGGTGTAGTCCGAACCTTTGGTATCGGCCGTTTTGCCGGCCAGCGGCGCGGCCAAAGCGCCAAATGCTCCAATCAGCCCAAAGAAACCGGCCACGTCGGAGCCGTAGTGGAAGCGCGGGCCTTCGAGGTAGAACGCCAGCGTGGTCCAGAACACGCTGAAGGCCGCAAACAAAAACGCGCCCACCAGCGTGGCCCGCCGCAAGGCCGGCTGCTCGCGCACGAGCGTGCCCAGCGACTTCATCAGCGAGGCGTAGGTGCCCGTGAACGTGGGCCGGTCCTGCGGCAGCTGCCAGGCCAGCAGGGCCACCAGCAGCACCATCAGCCCGGCCCCGATTTCGAACATGGCCCGCCAGCCCAGGTGCAGGCCCACGTAGCCGCTCACGGTGCGCGAAAGCAGGATGCCGATGAGCAGGCCGCTCATCACGCGGCCCACCACGCGGCCGCGCTCGGCCTCCGGAGCCAGGTGGGCGGCCATGGGCACCAGCAGCTGCGGCACCGCCGACAGCAGCCCGATGAGCACGCTGGCCGCCGCCAGCAAGGCAAACGACGGCGCAAATGCCGCCGCTGCCATGGCCCCAGCCGCCCCCAGCAGCATGAGCAGCATCAGGCGCTTGCGCTCCAGCATGTCGCCCAGGGGCACCACCAGCAGCATGCCCAGCGTGTAGCCAATCTGGGTGGCGGTGGCCGCCAGGCTGGCCCCGCTGTCGGTTTTGTGGAAGGTGCGGCCAATGGCGGCCAGCAGCGGTTGGTTGTAGTAGATGTTGGCCACCACCAGGCCGCAGGTCACGGCCATCAGCCAGACAAGTGCGTTGCTGAGCGGGGGCGTTTCGGCGTGTGGAGTGGGCGCCGGTGGCGCCGGTGTGGGTGGTCGGTTTTCGATAGCGGAGTGGGACATGGACGGAAGGCGCGGGCCTGGGCCTGCGTGGGCACAAGACTCCTCCAACCGCCCAATGCACCCGATGGTTGCACCCGCCGGCAATTCGGCCCCGGCGCCCGGTGCCGCAACCACTGGCCCGGCGGGCCCGCAACGCTGGCCGCGCTACTGCGTTCAACCGGGCATGAGCCGAGGTTTTGTTAAGGAAGACGACGCGCAGACGCCGCCCATCATTCCGCCCCGCGCGGCGCTGCCGCCGGGCACGCCCAACTACGTGACGCCCCGCGGGCTGGAGCTGCTGCGCGCCGAGCTCGCGGCCCTCGAAGCCGAGCGCGCCCAGGCCGAAGCCAACCGCGACAACGACACCGACCGCACCCACCAACTCTCGCTCTACAACGGCCGCATTGCCCTGCTCACCGAGCGCCTGGGCAGCGCCAAAGTGGTGGACCCCGCCGGCCAGCCGCCCAAGGAGGTGCGTTTCGGCGCCGCCGTGACGCTGCGAACCGTGAGCGGTGGGAAGGTGGGTTTCGAGCGCAGGTTCACCATCGTAGGCGTCGACGAGGCCGATATCGCCGAAGGCAAAGTAGCTTTTGTAGCCCCCATAGCGCGGGCCGTACTAGGTGCGAAGCTCAAAAAGCCCGTGACGCTGAAGCTGGGCCCCAACGAGGAGGTGGTGGAAGTAGCCGCGATAGCCTACGCTTAGCGGTTGGCTTCCGAGAGCCAGTGAAACTGGCGCTCCGCTAGCTGGAAATGGCGGGGCTGGCGCTTCAAGGCAATCAGCACGGTGTCGTTGCGCATTTTGCCGCGCAGCACCAGGTGGTTGGAATCGGGCTGCGCATAGCGCAGCGTAAACACCGGCAGCGAGTCAGACGACATCTTCTTGAAGGCGATGGTGCTGTTCGCCGAGTCCAGGCTGTAGGCGAAGTAGCCGCGGCGGTAGCGCTGCCGGAGCAGGGTGTCGGGCGAGCCCACGCTGCCCGAGGTGCCGGCTTCAAATACCACGTCTTTCCAGCGCAGGCTATCGGGCACGTTGGCCTCAAACCGCTCGACTTCAAAGAAGCCGGTGGTGAGCTTTCCCTTAACCGGTGCAGTGGCCATGGGGTTGCCCTGCGAATATTGATACAGCGGCAGCAGCGCAAACAGGCCGATAAACACGCATTTGAGGGTGAGCTGGGCCACGCGCCAGCGCCAGGGCAGCGGCGGCACCTCGGGGGCCGGGGGCGTGGGCCGGTTCAGCACAAAGAAATTGAACAGGCGCTCGGCGTCGCCCAGCAGCAAAAACACGCTGAGCACGAACAGGTGAATGGAGAAAATCTTCACCGGGATGTCGTAGCACAGGTTCAGCATCATCACGTTCAGAAACACGCTGGCCGCCACAAACGCCCCCAGCGTGCTGGTGCGCCGCCACAGCAGCAGCACGCCCGCTGCCACTTCCGCCGCTCCGGAGAATATTTGGTAGGGCTTGGAGTAGCCAATGAAAAACCACGAAAAGCGCATCGGCAGCAGGTCGCCCAGCGGGGTGGCCAGCGCGCTCAGGTTGGGCTCGTTCATCTGCAGGGCAAACACCTTGAGAATGCCGTAGCCCAGGGCGTTGAGGGCCACGAAATAGCGCACCAGCACCAGCAGCCAGTAGTAGCCCCGGGCGTAGTTGGGCCGCTGCCGGTCGAGCAGCACCCACAGCGTGGCGCCCACCACGGCCGCCAGCGCAAAAAAGCACAGCTGCGCGTAGCCGTAGGACGTGTCGCCGCTGCCGTTGAGGGGCACCAGCACGTCTTTCACGTGGAAGAGGTGGCGGTTGCCCAGGTTCACCAACCAGCCTTCGGCGGCGCCGTAGGCCCCGGCCACTTCGCCCAGCCCCGGCACGCTGGCCAGCCAGGTGAGCGGCGAGATGAACAGCAGCAGGTAGATGCTGGAAAAGCAAAAGAGCCATTTGCGCCACAGCGGCCAACGGAGGGTAGAAGACGGGAGCGTTGCCTGCATAAATAACTGAAAAGAGAGGTTTTGCTGCTAAAATATCGCATTTGCGCCATGCGATTGCAACGCGGAGGCCGGCCCCGTGCGTAAGGCAGGGGAAAGCTGAGTTGTACCGGGGCGCTCCCGGCCCGGCTGCTACCTTGTGCCGGGGCGATTCAGCCGCTTTTTAGTTCATGATTGTTTACAAATCGACCGATTGGGTGGAGGCGCTGCGCCACCTGCGTGCTTCCGACGTCATTCGCCTGCTGCTGAAGCGCGTGCTCTGGGTGGGCCTCTACGCGGCCGTGGTCACGGGGCTGGTGGTGAAATACGACCGGTTCAACTTGAATGTCGACAAGGAGTTTTTCTCGTTCCTGGGCATCATGCTCAGTTTGTTGCTGGCCTTCCGGACCAACACCGCCTACGACCGGTTTTACGAAGGCCGCCGCCTCTGGGGCCAGCTCGTGAACAACTGCCGCAACCTGGCCGTGCTGCTGCACGCCCGCCTGCCGGCCCACGACCACGCCACCCGCACCTACCTGGCCCGCCTGCTGTCCAACTTTCCCATTGCCCTCGACGGCCACCTGCGCAAGGGCGTGCGCTTCGAAAAGCTCGAAGAAGCCGACGCCGGTTTTGTGGAGCGGCTGCAGCCGTTTCACCACGTGCCTTCGCGCCTGTCCGCGCTGCTGCAGGAGTCGTTCGAGCGGATGCTACGCGAGGAGGTGCTGCTGCCCAACCACCTCATCACGCTGCAGCGCCACCACGAGGCCCTGCTCGACGTGGCCGGCGCCTGCGAGCGCATCAAGGCCACGCCCATTCCCTTCTCTTACAGCTACTTCATCAAGGGCTTTGTCACGGTGTTTATCCTCATCATGCCCTTCAACCTGCTCGATACCTACGAGTGGCTCACGGTGCCCATCACCATGCTGGGCGCCTACGCGCTGCTGGGTGTGGAAATGATTGGCGACGAAATCGAAGACCCTTTCGGCAAAGACAGCAACGACCTGCCGCTGACCCAGATTTCGAACCGTATTCGGGCCAACGTGCACGAAATACTGGGTGTGGAGCTGCACGAGGACGTGCGCACCCTGGCCGACGTGCCCTACAGCGTGGTGTTTTAAATGTAGCGTGGACGCTGCGAGTCCGCGCATCGAATGAGTACTATCAGGCGCGGACTCGCAGTGTCCACGCTACGCCACCGCCTGCTTCTTATAAGCCCCCGGCGTCATTCCCTCGTACTTTTTGAACAGCGCCTGGAAGTACGACAGGTTGTTGAAACCCGCCCGTAAACACACCTCGGCCACGCTGGCCAGCGGGTGGCGCAGCAGCCGCTTGGCCTCGCTCAGCCGTTCCCGAATGATGTACTCGACCGGCGTTATGCCAAACTCGCGCTTGAACAGGCGGAAGAACGTGGCCTTGCTCATGCAGGCCAGCGCGCTCAGCTTGTCGATGCTCAGATTTTCGGCCAGGTGCTGCTTGATGTAGTCGACCACGGCCGCGAAGCGGTGCGTGGTGAGGTAGCGGGCGTAGTCGTGGAAAATGAGCTGGCGGGCCTGCGTCTGCATCAGCCGCACCAGCAGCTCCTGCAGGGTAAAGCCCGCCAGCACGTCCTTGTTGATGTCGGAAGTGCGCGACACGGCCACCAGGCGGCCCAGCGTATCGGTCAGCTCGGGGGTATTGGTGAGGTGGGCGTAGTCGGGGCCCTCTATTTTCCAAGGCGTGTGCACTTCGGCCTTGGGGTAGCGCTCATTGAGCAGGTCCACGGTGTGGCGAATGGTGTCGGGCGCGATGGCCACGGCCAGGCACTGCGTGGGCTGGCACAGGCAGGCGTCGGGGAAGTCGATTTCCATGAGCTCGTCCTTGTCCACCACCACGCTCTCGCCAGGGAGGTAGTCGAAGGCGGCGCGGCCGGGCAGGTGCATCACTTTCTTGCCGCGCAGCATGGTGGTCAGGGCCAGACCGTCGAGGCGCAGGGGCACGCGGTGGGCGGCGCGGTGCGTTTCAAACACGTTGAGCTCAAAGCCTTCGAGGTTGTACACCGTTCGGTTTTCAACCAATGAATGCAGGCGTTCGAGGGCCAGGGGGGCGACAGCGGCGGGCAAATGGACGCGGGAGGTCATGGCAAGAGCAGCTGGGTGGGGGAGTACTCACTTCCAACAAGGGGATGGGACGACAAGTTGCGACAATTTTAGCACTCTTTGCGATAATAGCACAACCCGCCGGGCCAGGGTAGGAGGGACCTTTACACCGTTTCCATTTCACCTTAATTCCCATCTTCAAAAGCCATGGCTGAAACCCTCGAAGAAACCACCACCGTGGTGGCCCGCCCCAAATTCAAGTCTCATTACGACAACTTCATCGGCGGAAAGTGGGTGCCCCCGGTGAAAGGCCAGTACTTCGAAAACCCCTCGCCCATCGACGGCAAGGCCTTCACCAAAGTGGCCCGCAGCACCAAGGAAGACATCGAGCTGGCCCTCGACGCCGCCCACGAAGCCTTCAAAACCTGGGGCAAAACCTCCGCCACCGAGCGCAGCAACATCCTCAACAAAATCGCCAACCGCATTGAGGAAAACCTCGCGCACCTCGCCGCCGTGGAATGCGTCGAGAACGGCAAGCCCATCCGCGAAACCACCTACGCCGACATGCCGCTGGTCATCGACCACTTCCGCTATTTCGCCAGCGTGATTCGGGCCGAGGAAGGCAACGTGACCGAACTGAACAGCAGCACCGTGTCGATGAACATTCAGGAGCCGCTGGGCGTCATTGGCCAGATTATTCCCTGGAACTTCCCGCTGCTGATGGCCACCTGGAAGCTGGCCCCCGCCATTGCGGCCGGCTGCACCGTGGTGATGAAGCCCGCCGAGCAAACCCCCGCCAGCATCATGGTGCTCATGGAGCTGATTCAGGACCTGGTGCCCGCCGGCGTGATTAACGTGGTGAACGGCTTCGGGCTGGAAGCCGGCAAGCCGCTGGCCTCGTCGCCGCGCATCCAAAAGGCCTCCTTCACGGGGGAGACGACCACCGGCCGCCTCATCATGCAGTATGCCTCCGAAAACCTGATTCCGGTGACGATGGAGCTGGGCGGCAAGTCGCCCAACGTCTTCTTCAAATCGGTGATGGATGCCGATGACGACTTTCTCGACAAGGCCATTGAAGGGGCCGTGATGTTTGCCCTGAACCAAGGCGAAATCTGCACCTGCCCCTCGCGCATGCTGGTGCACGAGGACATTTACGACGAGTTTATTGCCCGGGTGATTGAGCGCGTGAAAGCCATCAAGCTGGGCAATCCGCTGGACATGGAAACCATGATGGGCGCCCAGGCTTCGAACGACCAGTTCGAGAAAATCCTGAGCTACCTTGAAATCGGCAAGGCCGAAGGGGCCGAAGTGCTGACCGGCGGCGAGGCTTACACCCAAACCGACGGCGCCCTGGCCGAGGGCTACTACATCCAGCCCACCATGTTCCGAGGGCACAACAAGATGCGCATCTTCCAGGAGGAAATCTTCGGCCCGGTGGTGTCCGTGACGACCTTCAAAACCGTGGAGGAGGCCATCGAAATTGCCAACGACACGCTCTACGGCCTCGGCGCCGGCGTGTGGACCCGCGACGCGCACGAGCTGTACGAGGTGCCCCGCGCCATTCAGGCCGGCCGCGTGTGGGTGAACTGCTACCACGACTACCCCGCCGGTGCGCCCTTCGGTGGCTACAAAGCCTCCGGTTTCGGCCGCGAAAACCACAAGATGATGCTGAGCCACTACCGCCAGAACAAGAACATGCTCATCAGCTACAGCCAGCAGAAGCTGGGCTTCTTTTAGCAATGGGTGAATGAGTGAATGGCTGAATGGGTGAATGGTTTTTCATTCGCACATTCAGCCATTTATTCTTTGCCCTTGTGCGTATTGCGGGCTTTTTCTAGTACGGAGACAATTTCTAAGTATTCGTGCTCCAACCCAGTTAGCTTATCCGCCGACACAATGCCCGACTCTCTCAGGATTTCAAGCCATAACTGGCTTTCATCCGCTTCCTCGACGCAAACGCACAGTTTCGCGTATTGCTCTTTGGCGGAGCGGGCCCGGCACACGGCCCGATAATTTGCGGCCACCGAAGTAGCCGACCGCAGCAATTGCTTCCCTACTACTTGTGCTTCGCCAGTCTGCGGCAGACTTTGATACAGTCTGATAACTCGTAGCGCTGCTGTCTTGGTCCGTTGCCTGAACGTGTTGATGAAGCCAACCTTGGTAGAGGAATCCATGTGTCGTAATTAAAAGGAGGCTGAACATACAATTCATTCAGCCATTCAGCCATTCAGCCATTCACCCATTGATAGAAATGCCCACGCCCCGCGTCCTCGTCACTACCGCCGCCGAAGCCATCATCGACCTGCTCCGCGACGAGCACGGCCCGCTCATGTTTCACCAGAGCGGCGGGTGCTGCGACGGTTCCTCGCCCATGTGCTTCGCCAAGGGCGAGTTTCGGGTGGGTGGCAACGATGTGTGGCTGGGGCGCATTCACGGCTGCGACTTCTTCATGAGCGCCAGCCAGTTCGAGTACTGGAAACACACCCAGCTCACGGTGGACGTGGTCAAAGGCCGGGGCGCCAGTTTCTCGCTCGAAATCCCGTTGGGCGTGCGGTTTCTCATTCGCTCGCGGCTGTTCACCGAGGAAGAAGAGAAGGACATGGAGCCCGTATACGCCGGCGATGAAGTGCCGGAAGCGGTGTAGAGACGCAATATTTTGCGTCTCGTCGTTGAACTCGCACTAGCTTCGTCAGACGATTTCGTTCAACGACGAGACGCAAAATGTTGCGTCTCTACATCGTTTCTACAACGAAAAAATCCCTGCCGATATCGGCAGGGATTTTTTGTTAAAATTCAACTACCACCTACTTCACATTCGTCTGCGTGGCCAGCTGCACCGTTTTGGGGTCCACGGTGATTTCCTGCAGGCGCTTGGCCACGGCCGGGCTCATGCTTTCCTGGTAGCGGCCCTTGAGCTGGCCGGCCAGAAACTTCTCAGAAGCCGCAAACATGGCCATGTTGTTGACGGGGCGGGCAAAGCCGTGGCCCTCGTCGGGCGCACAGATGTACTGCACCGGGTAGTTGCGGTCGCGCAGGGCCACCACAATCTGGTCGGCTTCGGCCTTGTTCACGCGCGGGTCGTTGGCGCCCTGCACCACCATGAGCGGGGTTTTGATTTTATCGGCCGCCGTGAGCGGCGACATGCGGGCCAGGGCGGCGCGGCCTTCCGGCGTGCCGGGGTCGGCCATGCGGGCGTACATCTGCTTGCGGCCGGCCTCCCAGTAGGGCGGAATGGCGTTGAGCAGCGTAGTCAGGTTAGACGGAGCCACAATGGCCACGGCGGCGTTGTACACGTCGGGCGTGAAGGCCACGCCGGCCAGCGTGGCGTAGCCGCCATAGGAGCCGCCCATAATGCCCACGCGCTTGGGGTCGGCAATGCCCTGGGCCACGAGGTATTTCACGCCCCAGGTCAGGTCGTCCTGCATTTTGCGGCCCCATTCGCCGTTGCCGGCGTTCAGGAATTTCTTGCCGTAGCCGGTGCTGGCCCGGAAGTTGGGCGAGAGCACGGCATAGCCCCGGTTGGCCAGAAACTGGTGCATGGCGTTGAAGCCGTAGCTGTCGCGGGCCCACGGGCCGCCGTGCGGTAGGATGATGATGGGCAGGGTTTTCGCCGTCAGCCCCTTGGGCAGGGTCAGGTAAGCCGGAATCTCGAGGCCGTCCGACGACTTGTAGCGCACCACTTTCATGTCGGACAAATCCGCGGCTTTCAGCTTGGGCCGGGTTTCATACTGCTTGGTGAGCTGCTTGGTCTGGCGGTCGAATAGGTAGGCTACGCTGGGCTGCGTGGCCGAGCTGGCCGAGAGCAGCCACAGCCGCTCGTCCGTGGTGTTCGAGGCGGGGTAAATGTCCAGGCCCGGCAGCTTGCTGCTAATGAGCTTGAAATCGGCCTCAAATGCCTTGTCTTTCCACACGCGGCGCAGCCGGTCGTCCTCGAAGCTCACAAAAATGGGCTCGTGGGTTTTTTCCGACATGGCCAGGTTGCCCACGTCCACGCGCTTCAGCGGGTCGGCCTGGTAGGGCGTCTCCTTGCCGGTGGCGGGGTCCATGAGCACAATTTCGGCCAGGTCGCGGCCGGCGCCCATGTTGGTGGCCATATATACGTGCTGGTTGTCTTTGGCAAAGGCAATGGCGGCGCTTTGCTCGTCGATGCTCGTTTTGTAGAAGGGCACCATTTTGTCGCCCTCCACGCGCAGCCATTCGGTGCTGCCGTCGGGGTTCGAGCGCGAAGCCAGGCGCAGCTGGTCGTTCCAGTCAAATTCCCAGGCCCCGATGCGGTCGGTGTTCTGGCGCACCAGGGTTTTTTCGCCGGTGGTCAGGTTCAGCTTGTAGAGGTCGTGCCAGGCCTTGTCGCGGTCATTGAGGCCGATGTAGAGCGAATTAGGGTCGGAGAGCGGTGCGTTGAGCAGCTGCACGCGCACGCCCTTCAGGCCGGTGAGGTCGCGGGCGGTGGGCACGGCCTGGCCGGCGGGCAGGGCCTCGGCCGGGTTCACCGCGTAAATGTTGAAATTCTCGTCGCCGGCCTTGTCCTGGCTGTAGAGCAGGTACTTGCCGTCGCGGCTCCAGAAGTAGTTGCGCACCGGCCGGGCCTGGTCGTTGGTCATGGGCCGGGCCTGGTCGAAGGGCTCACTTAGGCCCTTCACCCAGATGTTGCGGGTGCCGTTGTAGGGCCGGATGAAGGACAGGAACTTGCCATCGGGCGAGAGCTGCGCGCCCGATATCTCAGGGTCGCCAAACAGCAATTCGCGGTCGATGATTGGGGGCTGGGCGCTGGCTTTGGTCGTTTGCGCCACGCCGGCGTGCGGAGTTGCCAGGGCCATCAGCAGGCCCAGGCCAAAAAGGAGTCGTCTCATAAGTAAGCAGAAAAAAGATGAATGTGTGTGCCGAATGTAAACAAAAACGCCCGGGCCGCAAGTGCGGCCCGGGCGTTTTTCAGGCGTAGTAAACATGTAGACAATGCTACATTTCCTGAAAATGATATAGGAACGTGACCACGCCCGCATAAGCCGGCTTTTTCTGGCCTTCTATTTCCAGCGTTACGCCCACGCGGGCTTTGGCAATGCCGCGCAGGTTGGCCACCGACAGCAGGGTGGCGCGCAGTCGCACCCGGCTGTTCACGGTCACGGCCTGGTTGAAGCGCAGGTTTTCGATTTCGTAGTTCACCTGCATTTTCAGGTTCTCGATGGCCACAATCTGCTGCCAGAGGTAGGGCAGCAGCGCCACTGTGAGGTAGCCGTGCGCAATGGTGGCCTGAAAAGGCGATTCGGCCTGCGCCCGCGCCGCGTCGGTGTGAATCCACTGAAAGTCGAGCGTGGCGGCGGCAAACTGATTAATCTGCTCCTGCGTGATGGTGTGAAGCTCGGACACGCCCAGCTCCTGGCCCACGCAGGCCTCCAGCTCGGCCAGGCTGCGAATGGTAATTTTTGACATAAAAAGTGGCGTACGGTTGCGGATTGAGGGCCGCAAACATACGCCACTATTAGAATCATAAGGAACCGTCATGCAGCGCGCAGCGAAGCATCGTGCGTGCTGCCACCAAACCAATCGTGAGGACGTTTTAAATTAGTAACAGCGGGCAAGATGCTTCGCTGCGCGCTGCATGACGTTCTTTCAGGTGCAACTCTAGCTCCGGCCGCCGAACACGCGGCGCAGGATTTCCGTGGTGCGGGCCACCGGGTTTTCGCGGATGTTGGCCTCTTCCTGGGCAATGAGGGTGAAGAGGCCGTCCACGGCCTTGCCAGTGGCGTATTGGTTGAGGTCGGGCTGCACTTTCTGCACCAGCGGCAGCTGGTTGTAGGTGGTGGCCAACTGGGTGTAGTAGCGCGTGGCGCCCACCTGGTCGAGGCTTTTCTGCATGATGGGCGCGAAGGCCGTGACGAGCTGCGTGGAGGTGGTGCGCTTCAGAAACTGGGTGGCCGCGTCCTTCTGGCCGGTCAGGATGTTCCACACATCCGAAAACGTGAGGCTTTTGATGGCCGAGATGAAAATGGGCTTGGCGCTGCGGGCCGCGTCTTCGGCGCCACGGTTCAGGCTCAGCTCAAACTTGTCGACCTGGCTGCCCAGGCCAATGCTGCGCAGCGTGGTGGCCACGCGCTGGGCATCGGGCGGGAACGGGATGCGGATGAGGCGGTTGAGGTAGAACCCATCAGTCTGTGAGGCCTGGTCGGCGCCCTTGCCGATGCCCTGCAGCAGGGCTTCCTTGAGGCCGTTGGCAGCCTCGGCACTGCTCAGGCCGTTGGTGCCCGCGGTGCTGGCGCCGCCTGCGGGCGTCTTGAGGATGTTCGGCAAATTGATGCCTTTGATGGTGGGCAGCTTGAACACCTGGGCCGAAGCCCCAAGGCTCGTGGCCAACACCAAAAGAAGCGCGGAGAGAATGATTTTTTTCATGGCAAAGACCAGCTAAGGAGCAACCGTAAGCGGCCTAACCAGCGCCCATTCCCACGGATATGGGCCGCTGGCGGCTACAGGTATTTGCTTTGCAAGGCCCGTGCCGCATCCCCAAACTCCGCCAAAGCCCGGGCAGAAAGCCCGAAATAATCGACCAATCTGCTACAGGCGGTCCAGCCGGCCGCCGTCTACGCGCACTTCGGCGCCCTGCACAAAGGCCGCATCATCGGAAGCCAGGTAGGCGATGGTGGCGGCCACGTCTTCGGGCCGGCCCACGTCGGCCTTGTCGATGACTTCGACGCCGGATTTCACGTTGGGGTTGTCCCAGAGCATGGGCGTGTCGATGGCGCCCGGCAGAATGACGTTGGTGCGAATGCCCTTGGGCTTGCCCTCCAGGCTCGACGAGCGGGTGAGCGACAGCATGGCGGCTTTGGCGGCCGCGTAGGGCGCCACCAGCGGGCTGGTTTCCACGGCGTGAATGCTGGCCACGTTCACGATGGTGCCGCCCGGCTTCATGTGCAGGAAGGCCTGCTTGGTGAAGAAAAAGGCGCCCAGTAGGTCCACGTTGAGGATGCGCGTCCAGTCGTCGCCGGTCAGCTCTTCCAGGGGTTTGAACTGCATCAGGCCGGCGTTATTTACCACCACGTCGAGGCGGCCAAATTTCTCCAGCGTGCCGGCCACGGTGGCTTCTACCTGGGCTTCGGCGGCCACGTTGCAGAGGCTGCCCCACACGTCGGGGGCGCCGGCGGCCTTCACTTCCGGCACGGCCGCGTCGAGGTTGGCCTGGTTGTAATCGGCAATGACGACGCGGGCGCCTTCGGCGGCCAGGCGCTTGCACACGGCCAGGCCAATGCCGCTGGCGCCGCCCGTAACGAGGACGACTTTATCGGTGAAACGGGTTTCCATAGTTGGGCGGAGATTGATGAAAAAGAATCGGAAAAGGCCGTCATGCTGAGCCTGTCGAAGCATCTCTGCCGCAGCAGTAAATGATTTTACTTGCGCAGTAGAGATGCTTCGACAAGCTCAGCATGACGTTTTGGAAAAACGACGAATCGAAGCCAACACCTCACGACTCCGGTGCGGCGTTCGCGGCGGTGGTCGACTTGTCGGCGGAGGCTTCTTTCACGTCCTGTTTTTGCTCGCGGGCCCAGGCGTCGTTGCTGTCCTGGGGCATCACGATGGGCACCTGCAGGCACACGCTTTGGGAGGGCAGCACCTGCCGCCAGTCCTCAATGATTTGCTTGTAGGCCGTGCCCACGGGGCGAATGTTGCGGTCGAGGTCGTAGAGGCCCACGGGGTTGAGGCGGCCGTTGTCTTCGCGCAGGGCCGTGTCCCAGTCCACCTGGTCGGTGAGCGAGTACCAGGTGAAGCCCACCATGGGCACGCCGTCGTTGCGCACGCGCAGCACGTTGGCCCACTCTTTCCAGAGCCAGTTCACGGCTTCGTCGCCCTTGGGCCCTTCCCAGATGTTGGTTTCGGTGTGCATCACGGGCAGGCGGTACCGGTCGTGGTACTGCGAGGTGATGACGTGGTAGCCAAATATTTCGCCCGAAGCGCGGGTGCTGCCGTCGGCCGACACGCGGTGCTCGTTGGTGTAGTAGTAGTCGTTGCCCATGATGCAGTGCCGCTTCATCTTGGTTTCGAGGAAGAAGTGGTACTCGTCGCGGGTCATGCCGTTGTCCAGCAGGAATTCGTACATGCTGCTGTTCACCCGCTTGCCATAGTTGAGGTCGAGCGACAGAAACCGCTCGGCGTTCATGGTTTCGGCGGGCTTGATGGCGGCCGGGTTTTCGGCGTGGAAATACTCCGACGACTCGCTCTGAATGAAAATGGCATCGGGCCGCACTTCCAGAATGGCCTGCATGGCCAGCACGTTGGCCTTCACGATGTATTTGAGGGCCGTCACGAAGGCCTTGTCGCCGGTCAGCTGCTCGTTCCACCAGCCGTAGCGGGCCGAAAACTGCGCGCAGATGTACATCTCGTTCACCGGCGTGTAGAGCTGCACCCACGGAAACCGCTGCGCAAACGCCTTGGCGTACTGCGCAAACAGCGCCGGAAACTCCGGGTTCTGGAAGTTGCCAATCCAGTCGGGCACGCCGAAGTGGCACAGGTCCACAATGGGCGCGATGTTGCGCCGCAGCAAATCCTGAAACGTGACGTCGGCAAAGCTCCAGTCGTACTTGCCCGGCCCCAGAAACGTGGTGTGAATGGGTGGCCCGTAGCGCAGAAAACAGATGCCCAGCTCCTGCACCAGGTCAAAATCCTTCTGCCAGTACTGGTAATGCTTGCATTTTTCCAGCTCGTCCACGCGCAGCTTGCCGTTTTGGATGGTGGGGTTGCTGTTTTCGATGCCGGTGGCAAAAAGGAACTGAGGGCCCATGCGAATAGGGGGTGAGGGTATGGGGGGGAGGGCGGGAGTTACCCGTAGTTGCAAGCGTTACTCCATTAGCCTCGTCGGTGTTGCATCTGGGCAGCGCTTTGTGGCAGCGGTGCCGGCCGGGCAATACTCAGCGCCAAATGATGAACTTAACCTGAATTCATGCTTCTACGTTGGCAGAAGGCCATCCCACTTTCCGCTTCTTCCCTTGCTATGAATCCGCTCGCCCATATCCTCGAACACAAGGTCGTTGCCATCGTGCGCGGCGCCAACCCGCCCGACCTGCTCCGCATTGCCCAGGCCCTGCACGCCGGCGGCGTCCGGATGATGGAAATCACGCTGAACTCGCCCGGCGCGCTGGCGTCCATCGAAGAAATTGCGCGCGAGATGGATGGCAAGCTGCTGGTGGGCGCTGGCACCGTGCTCGACCCCGAAACGGCCCGCGCCGCCCTGCTGGCCGGCGCGAAATACATCATTTCGCCCACCCTGAGCAAAAAAACCATTCGCATGACCAAGCGCTACGGCGCCGTCAGCATCCCCGGCGCCTACACCGCCACCGAAATTCTGAAAGCCTACGAGTGTGGCGGCGACATCATCAAGGTGTTTCCTGCTTCGGCCGGCGGCGCCGGGTACTTCAAGGACATTGCCGGGCCGCTGCCGCACATCCCGCTCATGCCCACCGGCGGCGTGTCGCTCGACAACATCAAGAGCTTTGCCGAGGCCGGGGCGAAGGCGTTCGGTGTGGGGAGTTCATTGGTCGACACCAGGCAGGCCGTGACGGACGAGTACCTGGCGCAGCTCACCGAAAAGGCGCGGGCGTTTGTGGCGGCCGGGGCGGCCGGTCCGACCGCCCTAGGCCGACCGGTTGACGCAACCACGTTCCGGTAAACAACGACACCCGGTCGGACCGCCTAGGGCGGTCGGACCGGGTACCATTACAGCGTTTTTAGCCCCTATGAAAATCACCCATTTTACCCTTTTCCAAGTGCCGCCGCGCTGGCTGTTTCTCAAAATCGAAACCGACACCGGCCTCGTGGGCTGGGGCGAGCCCGTGATTGAGGGCAAGGCTGCCACCGTGGCCACCGCCGTGGCGGAGCTGATGGAAAACCTCGTCGGCAAAAACCCGCTCAACATCGAAGACCATTGGCAGGTGATGTACCGCGGCGGCTTCTACCGCGGCGGGCCCATCCTCATGTCGGCCATTGCGGGCATCGACCAAGCCTTGTGGGACATCAAGGGCAAGTACCACAACGCCCCCATTCACCAGCTGCTGGGCGGCCGGGTCCGCGACACCATGCGCGTGTATTCCTGGATTGGCGGCGACCGGCCCCACGACGTGGGCCTGGCCGCCGCGGGCATGGTGGCCAAGGGCTTCACCGCCGTCAAAATGAACGGCACCGACGAAATGAACTACGTCGACTCGCACGTTAAAATCGACGAAGTGCTGGCCCGCGTGGCCGCCGTGCGCGAGGCTGGTGGCCCGGCCCTGGGCATTGGCATCGACTTCCACGGCCGCGTGCACAAGCCCATGGCCAAGGTGCTGGCCAAAGAGCTGGAGCCCTTCCACCCCATGTTCATCGAGGAGCCCGTGCTGCCGCAGAACAACGAGGCCCTGCGCGAAATAGCCCGGCACAGCAACATCCCCATTGCCACCGGCGAGCGCATGTTTTCGCGCTGGGATTTCAAGCAGCTGCTCATCGATGGCTACGTCGACATCATTCAGCCCGACCTCTCGCACGCCGGCGGCATCACCGAGTGCAAGAAAATCATCAGCATGGCCGAGGCCTTCGACGTGGCCGCCGCGCCGCACTGCCCGCTGGGGCCCATTGCGCTGGCGGCCTGCCTGCAGGTGGATGCCACCTGCCATAACGCTTTCATTCAGGAACAGAGCCTGGGCATTCACTACAACCGCGAAAACGACCTGCTCGATTACCTGACGGATAAAACGGTGTTCGACTACGAAAACGGCTATTGCAAAATTCCGGAAGGGCCGGGCCTGGGCATTACTATCAACGAGGAATACCTGCTGAGCCGCGCGGCCATCGGGCACAATTGGCGCAACCCCGTGTGGCGCAACGTGGATGGGAGCGTGGCGGAGTGGTAAGGGCGATGGCTTGATTACGCTAGAAATAAATTGACAAGAGAACGTCATGCAGAGCGCAGCGAAGCATCTCGCTCGCTCCGTTGCATTGGCATTGATTACTACCGCATGCGAGATGCTTCGCTGCGCTCTGCATGACGTTCTCGTAGCACTAATAACCCATGGACCCCAAAACCACCTTTCTCAGCTGCGACTGGGGCACCTCCTCGTTCCGCCTGCGCCTCGTGGAGCGCGAGACGCTGAAGATTCTGGCCGAGGAAAGCTCCAAGGAAGGCAATGCTGCCACCGCCGAGCTGTGGAAGCAGGCCGGCCAGCCCGCTGAGCAGCGCGTGGCGTTTTACCTGGCCATTGTTCAACGTCATCTAAAGAAGCTGGAGGAAGCCGTGAAAACCCCGCTGGATGACGTGCCGGTGATTATTTCGGGCATGGCGTCCTCCACGGTGGGTATGAAGGAGGTGCCGTACAAGCCGCTGCCCTTTGCCACCGATGGCTCCGACCTGGCCACGGAAACCATTGCCGCCACGGCCGACTTCCGGCACGAAGTACTGCTGATTTCGGGCGTGAAAAGTGCCGACGACGTGATGCGCGGCGAGGAAGTACAGCTGGTGGGCTGCCGGTTCGAAAACACGGCAGAGAAGCAGCTTTTCCTGCACCCCGGTACTCACGCCAAGCACGTGCTGGTGCAACATGGCCAGGCCGTTTCGCTGAAAACCTACATGACCGGCGAGCTTTTCTCGCTGCTTTCTACCAAAAGCATCCTGGCGGCGTCGGTGGCAGAAAGCGGCAAGCTGGAGGAAGGGAAGAACCGCGTATGGTTTGAGCAAGGCGTGCGCACCAGCCAAGAAGCCAATTTGCTGCACAATGCTTTTCTGGTGCGCACCAACGACTTGTTTAAAAAAGCCAGCAAGCCGGAAAATTATTTCTACTTAAGTGGCCTGCTCATCGGTAACGAGTGCAATGAGCTGCGGGCGAACATCCCGGCCGGCATCACGCTGGCGGGCGAGCCCGTGCTGGTGCAGCTCTACGGCGCCGCTTTGCAGGCGCTGGGCATTGCCGGGCGGTGCCCCGTGCGCACCAAAACCGCCGAGGAAGTAACCCTGAACGGCCATTTTGCCGTTCTTCAACACCACCTCTCCACGCCCAGCCACTAGCCAAAGCTGCTCGTCATGCAAGCCGAATCCATTCTGTCTGCGCAGGCCAAGCTGGGCGAAGGTGCCCTCTGGAACCCGGAAACGGCGCGGCTGTACTGGGTCGACATCGAAGGGCGGGCCCTGCACGTGTTCGACCCCGCCACGGGCGAAGACCGGCGCTACCCCACCGGCAAACGCATCGGCACCGTCGTGCCCATGCGCAACGGCCACGCGCTGGTGGCCCTGCAGTCCGGC
Source organism: Hymenobacter sp. 5317J-9 (assembly GCF_022921075.1). Lineage (NCBI taxonomy): Bacteria > Pseudomonadati > Bacteroidota > Cytophagia > Cytophagales > Hymenobacteraceae > Hymenobacter > Hymenobacter sp. 5317J-9. The sequence continues at coordinate 4,417,213 of NZ_CP095050.1, read as the reverse complement.
ATCCACGAAATCGACCTCGACAACGGCCACCTCACTCGCTTGGCCGACCCGCTCACCGACGAGTACCTGCGCTTCAACGATGGCAAATGCGACCCGGCGGGCCGCTTCTGGGTGGGCACTTTCGACCTGCAGGGCCGTGCCCAAGCCGGCACCCTCTACCGCTTCGACCCCGACGGCAGCACCCACGTCATGCTCCGCCACGTCACCAACTCCAACGGCTTGGCCTGGTCCCTGGACCAGCGCACGATGTACTACATCGACACGGCCACCCGCGCCGTGCGGGCCTTTGCTTACGACCACGCCACCGGCGCCATTGCCAACCCGCGCGTTTTCATTCGCATCCCCGAAGCCAGCGGCAGCCCCGATGGCATGACTCTTGACGCCGAAGGCAAGCTGTGGGTGGCCCTGTGGGGCGCCGGCCGCGTGCACCGCTACGACCCCGAAACGGGCGCCCTGCTGCAAGTCGTGCAGGCGCCCGCGCCGTTCACCTCGTCCTGCGCCTTCGGCGGGCCGGACCTGCGCACGCTCTACATCACCACGGCGCGGGCGGGCCTCACGCCGCAGCAGCTGCAGCAGTGTCCGTTGAGTGGCAACGTGTTTGCGGCCGAGCCGGGCGTGGCGGGCGTGCCGGCGTGCTTTTTTGGTGAATAACTTTCACGCAGCTGTTTAGGTCGCTAAGGCTGCCCAAGGTTCACCAAAAACCACGTTGAAATCCTCGTCAAGCTTGTAGGGATAATAATAGAGCGCCAGTTGGCCGTTTCGGGTGTCGAAATAGTCAATAGTTACGGTATCGCATTTTTCTAAGTGAGGCTCGGGCCTTACCAATGCATCGTAGGTAATGGCGTAGCTTCTGACCTCTTTGCGGACAACTCGTTCTTTGAACGCATTCCTCAACCCCTCGATGACCGAAGTGCTTACCGGATGTTCTTCTCCTGCCCAATAAGCAATGTTTTTTAACTCCCCACTGATTTCAATGGCCGCGCCAAAAGGGTAAAATTCTCCTTGCTGTTGACCCAATAATTTTTCGGCCATGTCCACCGAATGATTAATTATCCGGTGTAAATCGCTTTTTATTTCTTCGTCCATATGTATTGGCTTCAGTCGGCGACGGGGTGTTGAAATGTTAATGAATTACATCTCAACCACCTGCAGCTCGATGTCTACGTTGCGGCCGTGGTCGTCGGCGCAGGAGATTTTGACGGTGCCGCTGGGCGGACGGAAAAACACTCGCTCGGTGGCCGCCGCGGCTCGTAGAAACCGGTCGTTCACGTACCAGAATACCTGGCGGACCTCGCTACCGGCCGCGCAGCTCAGCAGCATTTGCTGCTTTTCGCCGCGGTTCAGCACGTACTCGGCGTGGTCGAGGGGCGAGGTAATGACCAGGGCGGCGCCGGTGCCTTCGTCGGCGTTCCGTACGAGCCGGCAGGCGGGGTTGTGGGCCGGCAGGCGCGATGCAGGCAGGCCTTGGGCCTCGCGAAAAGCCAGGACTTCGGGCAAGGGATTCAGAAACAGCTGCCGCTTGAAACCCGCTTCGGGCACGCAGGCCCGGCAGTAGGAAATGGCCCCATCGGCAGAAATAAGGGCTTCTTTCTGGTGCTCGCAGCGCCGGGCGGAGGAGGTGCCGGGCAGGTAGTAGTCGATGAGCTGGTTGGGGCAGTGCTCGCCGGGCACCAAGCCGGTTTCGGCACACACCAGCCGGAAGTCGAGGGTGGCGGGCGGGGTGGCCCAGCGGTTGGGCGAGTTATAGGCCAGGGAATTGAACAGGTCGAAAAGCAGGGGCGAGGCCACGTCGGCGCCCGTCAGCGCCGGGCTACCCTGCCCGCTAAAATTGCCCACCCACACGCCGATGGTGTAGTCGTGGTTGTAGCCGATGCTCCAGGCGTCGCGGCGGCCGTAGCTGGTGCCGGTTTTCCAGGCAATTTTGGGCAGGTGCCGGCTGTTCTGGTAGCCCATCGGCAGGTCGGGGCGCGTGCGCTGGGCCAGGATGTCGGTGATGAGGAAGGCCGCGGCGGGGGAGACGAGTCGTGCTGCCAGGACCTCACCCCCTGACCCCCTCTCCAAAAGAGAGGGGGCACCGGTTTGTACAGTCGACTTTTTAGCTGAAGTTATTTGGTGCATGTCCGGTGCCCCCTCTCTTTTGGAGAGGGGGTCAGGGGGTGAGGTCGACGCGGAGGGCGCCACTAGTCGCAAAGCTCGCCACCGCCCGCCATCCGCCAGGGCGGCGTACAGGCCCGTCAACTCCTCCAGCGTAGCGCCACAGCCGCCCAGGATGGTGCTCAGGCCCAGCTGCGGGGCTGCTTTGGCCACGCTTTTGAAGCTGGCGGCCCGTAGTTTATCCGTGAAGGTGGGCACACCCACCTCGGCCAGCACGCGCACGGCCGGGATGTTGAGCGAGTAGGTCAGGGCGCGCTCCACGGTCACTTCGCCGGCGCAGCTCTTGTCGAAGTTTTCGGGTCGAAAGCCGCTGAAATTGGTGGGCACGTCGGGCAGCTTCAGCTTCGGCGTCACAATGCCGCGGTCCACGGCCAGGGCGTAGAGGAAGGGCTTGAGCGTGCTGCCGGGCGAACGAATGGCCCGCACGCCGTCCACCTGCCCGGCGCTGGCAGCATCCTGAAAATCGGCCGACCCCACGTAGGCTTCCACGGCGCGGGTGCGGTTGTTCACCACCAGCACGGCGGCCTGCGAAATGCCCAGCTCGTGCAGGCGTCGCACGTAGTTGCGGGTCAGGTCCTCGGCATTGGCCTGCGGGCTGCGCCGCAGGGTGGAGCGGATGATGGGCTGTGTGGGAAACTGCGTGACCAAGCGCCGCGCCAGGTGCGGGGCCAGCGTGGGCGCCGCGTGGCGCTGCGCATCCAGCGGCTCCGCCAGGGCGTCGGCAATGTCCTGGTCCGGAAACAGGTGCTGCTGCTGGAACTGCCGCAGCCAGCGGTTGCGCTCGGCCAGAATCAGGGCGTTGTTTTTGCCCAGCACCAGCACGCGCGGTTGGTTCGGGATGATGGCCAGCGTGACGGTTTGGGCCAGGGAGAGGTAGTCGGGCGGCTGCTGGAAGTAGAGCTGCGCGGCCGATTTCACCCCTTCAATGTTGCCGCCATAAGGCACTAGGTTCAGGTAAAGCTGCAGAATTTCGGCCTTGCTGTAATGAGCTTCCAGCTGCATGGCGCGCAGCATTTCCTTCAGCTTGTTGCCGAAGGTGCGCTCCTTGGGCTCCAGCAGCCGGGCCACCTGCATGGTGATGGTGCTGGCCCCGGTGGTGCGGCCTTTTCGGAACATATTGCGCCCCGCGGCCTGCATTATCGCCACGGGGTTCACCCCCAAATGGTAGCGGAAATACCGGTCTTCCTTATTGATAATGGCCTGTTGCAAGGCCGGCGTGATTTCCGCCAGCTCGGTTTTCATGCGCCACTTTTGCGTGGGGTTCAGGAAGGCGTGGAGCACGCTGCCGTCGGCCGCCAGCACGATGGGAGAATAACGCGGCGCAGGCGGTAGGGGAAACAGCCAATCGAGCAAAAAAAGCACGCCGACTAAGGCCAGTACCGCACTGGCCGCCAGCTTAAGCCGCTTGGTCACTCGGAATCTCATTTCACCCGTACCACCCCGGCCCCGTTGTAGCTGTGGTACTCCGCGTTGTACATCGCATCCGCATTCACCGGGCCCAACTTAAATGTGCCTTTCGACACGGCGCGGCAGAGGTAGTAAAAATGCTGCGGCGTACTCGTGGCCGTGGCAAACATGTTAATCCGGTCGTCGCGCACATCCAGGTAATCGGGCGTGCTGGCGTCCTTCGCCCAATCCAGCTCGCGCAAAGCGCCGATGCGCGGGTTTTCAATTTCCAGACCAGCGGGCAGCAAGTCGGTGATGGCTACGTTTTTGATTACCCCGGCCGCGTCGCCGGCTTCGAGCGTGAGCTTCACTACTACCAAATCATTTTGGCGGAAGGTGGGCGTGCCCAGCGGGGCGCCGTCGCGGGTGAGGAACTGGCGGCGCACTTTCAGGTAAGAATCTTCCTCGTGCACCTGGCCGCTGGCCGAGATGCCCTCGGTTTCCCAGAAGTAGTAGAGGCTGCCGCGGCCGGCGCTGCGGATGCTCACGTTGCGGTTGGCCACGTTGCGCACGGCGAGGTCTTTGCCGGTGAAATTGCCGGCTGGTTTGCCGTCGATGAAGAGGGCGGCGGTGGCGGTGCTGCGGGTGTTTTGGCGGGCTACTTTGCCGAGGGCCAGTAGGGCGAAGGCACTTTCCTGGGTGTTGAGCCAACCGGCCGCTTTCATCCGGCGGCTGAGCTGGCGGGCCATGCCGGGGATTTGCGGGTTGTTGGGGTCGGTGCTGACGAGGGCGTTGAGCATGAGGCCGAGGTCGCGGATGGGGGAGTAGAACGAGCCGTCGAGGGCACGCTTGGCCGCTCGCTCGCTGCCGAACTTGGCGGGCAGCAGCTCGCGGAAGGCGCGCTGGTTGCCGAGCAGGCTCTGCGTACAGGCCAGTAGGAATTTGGCGTCTTCGGTGAGCAGAGGGCGGTTGGCGCGGTAGTAGCTCAGGGCCACGGGGTCCTGGCGGCCGGCCAGGGCCAGGACGTAGAGCGAGTAAGTGATTTCGCGGCTGGCGATGGTGCGTTCGCGGGCAATGTTGTTGACGTCGAAGTACTGGTAGGGCTCGGTTTCGCGTTTTTTGAGGCGGAAGGCCAGGTATTTCAGCACCTTGTCGAGGACGGATTTATTCACCGCGAAGCCGGCCTGCTGGGCTTCCTGCAGGAAATGGGCGGCGTAGGCGGTGGCCCACCAGTTGTCGTAGTCGCCGCCCGGCCAGTAGCTCAGGCTGCCGTTGTAGAGCTGCATCGCCTCAATCTTGCGGATGGCTTCCTGCACGTGGTAGTTCGGGTTGTAGCGCTGCGCTTTAGGCCCGGCCCCGGTTTTCTGCTGCAAAGTGGCCGCCAAATCGGCGTAGTAGAGCTGCGGGAAGGCGGCCGACACGGTTTGCTCCAGGCAGCCGTAGGGGTATTGCAGCAGGTAGCGCAAATCCTTGCTGAACTCCGTGAGCGGCGAGCGGCTCACAACAAGCCGGCTGGTGAGTGAGGCGGGCAGGAAATCGGTTTTCAGGTTGAGCGGGAGCGTGGCCCCGCCGGCAATCACGCCGCTGCCGGTGCGCTTTTCGAGCGAGGCGGCTGGGCGAACGGGGAGTTCGATTTCTTCACGGAATTTCTCTGTCGACGATTGAAAAACCGTGTTAACAATGCCATTGCCACTCAATTGATTAGCCCGAACCCGATAAACAATTCGCTTCTCGCTGTTAGGGCCCAGCGTAATTCTGCGGCCGGTCCTATCACCGGGAATGGCTGTTTCCGCTTCCTGCAAATCTTCGGCAGAAGGAATAGCTACTAAAGCCCCTTGAGTTGCTATCCGCGAAGGTTTAGGGTCGTGCGTGTTCAAAATGATTCCAGCGAACCCAGTGATTCCTCGCGCAGTTGTGTTCGTGAAAGTCACCGGCACATCAATCGTATCGCCCGGGCTCATAAACCGCGGCAGCGCCGTCGAAATCACCACCGGGTCAGCCACCTTCATGGTGAACTCGCGCGAGTTGAACGCATCGTCTTTGTAGGCCACGGCCATGATGCGGAGTGCCCCGCTGAACTGCGGCACGCGCACCCGGTAGAGCACTTTGCCGTCGGCATCGGCGGTGAGCACGCCGCTCCACTTGGCCACCAGTTTCACGCGGCGGTTGGGCACGGGGTTGGTGCGGCGGCGCATGTCGGCGGCGTCGCCCCCGCTGCTGCTGGTGCCCAGTTCCGGCAAGATGAATGGGTACACGTCGAAGGCCGATACTTCGAGGGCGCGCTTCTGGTAGAAGTAGGCGTGCGGGTCGGGCGTCTGGTAGTTTTTGAGCTGCAGAATGCCCTCGTCCACCACGGCCAGCGTGACCTGGGCGCGGGGCGCGGTGGTTACTTCCACCGTTTGCCAGGTTTGGGAGCGGCTGGCAGCCGGCGCGGCCAGGGCCAGGGCGAGGCGCGAATCGGCTTTTTCCACCGTGAGGGGCAGGAAGCCGCGGGCCACGGTGAGGGGCAGGCGGTCGTGGCCGTCGAGGGCGCGCACAGCTGTGGCGGTGATGTACACGTTGGGCACATGCTCGCCCTTGATTGGCACCTTCACCTCGGCCGCCTTGCCGTCGGTGCTCACGTAGAAATGGTCGAGCACGTTGGCCCGCTCCACCGTTACCAGGATGCGGCCGGCGAAGGGCGCTTTGAGCAGGAGCCGGGCGGTTTCGCCGGGTTCGTACTTGGGCTTGTCGGCCTCGATGGTGACGGCGCCCTCGTTGTTCACCTCGAAGGAATTGGCCTGGGTGTCGCCGTAGCCATAGGCGTAAAAGGGCTGCGTGACGTAGCTGGTGGCCCCCGGCCGGCTCACGCGCACCTCGTACTCGCCCGAGTAAATGGGCGTGAACGTGAAGCTTGTTTCGGCCCCCACGGGGCGGGTTTGGCTCAGAATGGTTTGCTCGCGCTGCTGCGAATTGTACACGTAGCGGCCGCCCTGGCGCTCCAGCACGGTTTCCCAAAGCTTGCGCACCACCTTGATTTCGGCCGGTGCGGTGGTGGGCTTGCCGGCGGGCGTGAGGGCCAGCAGCTTCACCGTGAGGGCGTGTTTGGTGCCGATGAGGTCGGGCAGATTGGCGATGCCGAACATGGTGGCCTGCGTCTGCACGTCGAAGGTGGCGAGCCGGTTCACGGGCCGGCCGGTTTCGTCGAATACGGTGGCGAAGGCCACGCCTTCCAGCGTGCCGAGGTCGCGGTAGTCGGGCACGGTGTAGGCGGCCGTGCCTTTGCCGGTGGCGTCGGTGGTGCCTTCGCGCACGGTTTTCTCGAAGCGCGAGGTGAGGGCGCTTTCGCTGGTTTCCTCGCCGTCTTCGCTGGTGGTTTTGCGCTTTTCGCCGCTGTTGATGGTGAAGTTGTAATTGGGGTAATTCTTCGGCGCAAACGCCTTCTGCTTGAGTGAGAATTCGACCTCAAACTTGCGGTCGGCCGCGGGCGGGCCAAACAGGTTCATGGCCGTGATGCTGGCCGTCACGTCCTGGCCCGGTTTGAGCACGGCGGGGGCGGCCGTCACCGTCACCTTCATGCGGTCGGGGATGAATTCTTCCACGCTGATTTGGCGCGAGGTCAGCAGCACGTCGTTGCCGGTCAGCACTTCCAGGGTGTAGAGGCCGGTCATCACGGTGGGCGGCAAAATGAAGCTGCTCTCGAAGCTGCCCGCTGCGCTCAGCTTCTGCCGCAGGCTGCTGTATTCCTTGCCGCTGGGCAGCAGCAGGCGGATTTTCACGGGCAGGCCGGCAGCCGGGCTTTTCCAATCTTCGGTGCGCACCACGGTATTCGTCCGCACGGTGTCGCCGGGCCGGTAGAGGTTGCGGTCGCCGTACAAAAACGCCTGGTAGTGCGCTGCGTTCGAGGTCAGCCCGCCCACTTCGAAGCGGGAGGTTTCGACCCGGCTTTTGGTCAAATCCAGAAACGAAAAGTCGGCTTCCTTCGTGGCCGTAATCATGCCCAGCTTAAACCGCTTCATGCTGGCCGCCGAGTCGAACTGCGCCACGCCGGAGTTATCAGTCGTGGTGCTGCCAATCACCTGATTATTCGAGCTCACCAGGTTCACCGTGACGCCGCTCAGCGGCTGTGCGGTCCGGATAGAATTGGCAAATACCACCGTGCCGCCCGTGGCACCCTGCTTCACAATCAGACCGATGTCCGTCACGGCCACTAGCTTGCTCACCTGCAGCCACTGCCGTTCGGTATCCTGCACCCGAATGACGTACAGCCCCTTCATCGGCCCCTGAAACTCCAGGTCTTTCAGGTTGATATTCAGCAGGCGCAGGCCGGCTTCCTTGGGCAGGCCATTCACCGAAATGGTGCGCTCCGACAGCACATTGCCGATGTTTTCGGTGTCGTAGTACTGGAAGCTGCGGTCGATGTAGTTGCCTTCCTCGTCGGTGTTCGATTCGCGCGGTTCGTCTTCGTCGTATTCGGGGTAGCCGTACTGCTTTTCGCCGCGCAGCAGCTGCTGGATGTTGTTGGCGTACACCTTCGCAATGGTCACCTTCACCTTCTGCACCTGGTTGATGCGCAGGCCCAGGTTGCGGGCGCCCAGCGCGTCGAGGTACATGGCTTTGTCGGAGGTCGAAAAGTCCAGGCTCGGCCGCTCCGCCTCAAACGACACGGTTTGGCTGAACTTGTCGTTCAGCACGCCGCCCAGCGTGCCGCGCGTACCCTGCGCCAGCGCAATCTGGTAGGACTTACCCACCTCAAAACCGCCCTTGAGCACGAAGCCGCTTTCCACGGTTTCAACCGAAAAAGCCACTTTAGGCGTCACTTTGAGGTTGGGCTCGATGTCGGGCGCGGCCACGGGCTGGTTGGTGAGCACCGTCACCACGGGCTGGCCGTTGAGCAGCGAGCCCGTCAGCTCGCGCACTTCCAGGGTTTGCTGGTCGGGTACGTCGGCCTGGGCCGTGAGGGTGGCATCCGTCGCAATGGTGCCGGTAGCCGGTTTCAGGCCCGGCGCAATGTCGACCTGCAGCGGCGAGCCCGGCCGCACCTCCTGCTTGAAGGTCAGGCCCAGCGTGGCATCCGGCTCGGCCGAATTGATTTCCACGGCCACGGGTTTGCCGTCCTGGGTCACGCGCAGGCGGGGCCGCACGTCGGCGGGCCGCACGGGGTAGTTGAACACGAGGTTGGCGGCCAGCTCGGCCGTGCCCGCCGCCCGCTTCGAGGCGCCGTAGAATACCTGCGGCGCCGCCATCTTCAAATACGGCGTGTGGAAGGCCCGGCGGTTCAGGGCCAGCTCCTGCTTGCCGCTGGGCATGTTCTCGCCCCGCAGCGCGGCCTTGAACACCGTGCTGGGCCGAAAGGGGCTCAGCGGCGAAAACGTCAGTTCGTGCGCGCTGGTCCACTTGAACCGCCCCGGCACCGCCGGCGAAAACTGCACAAACTGCGTGGTGTCCCACTGATTGATTTTGCTGGCGTCCACCACCGCGTCGTCAAACGTGAAGGTGATGTTGGCGTAGGGGTCAATTTCCTCCCCATCGGTCTGCTCCTGGGCGGCCTGCTCCTGAGCCGATTTTTTAGAGCACGACGAAGCGGCCAACAGCAACAGCAGCAGTGGCAAAAAACGGAAACGGGCCAGCATGGGGTGGGGGAGGAAAGGGGGGTAAATCCGGCCGGAAGGTAGCAGAACGGCCGGAATAATTACGCCCTCAACGTCGCCCGCTTATTATTCTTTTGTGAGCTGCCGCGAAATCAGCACGCCGTCCACGTTTATCAGCAGGGTGTAGGTGCCGGCAGCGCGCACGCCCAGGTCCTCGGGGCGCAGCTGGTACTGGTAGCGGCCGGCGGCCTGGCGGTTGTAGCGCAGCGTTTTCACGGTGCGGCCGGCGGCGTCGTGCAGGGTGAGCACCACGGGTGCGGTGCGCGGCAGGGTGTAGTTCAGGTTGAGCAGGTCGCCCACCGGGTTGGGGTAGGTTTCTACCTCGTATTCGGCCGTGGCCGAGGCCATGCGCACGGCCGTGGTGGTGCGGTTGATGGTCCAGTTCACGGTGTAGGTGTGCTGGGCGGCGTGGGTGCTGCGGCGGGTCAGGGCAGTGGTATCGGTGACGGTGGCGCGCACCACGTGGCTGCCCACGGGCAGCTGAGAGAGTGCTACGGTGGCCGTGGGCGCGTTGCGGACTCCGATGGCCGCGCCGTCCAGCGTCCAGGTCACTTTGAGGGTATTAGGAGCGGGTGCCAGCAGGCTCAGCGCAAAGTTGAGGTTCTGGGTGGGCGCGTTGATGCTGAGCGCCGTGGGCGTGTAAGCCTGCAGCGGCGACACTAGGGTGTGGATTTTCTCCACAAAGGCCTCGCGACACACCGCGCAAAACGGATAAGCCGGGCCTAGGTACTGCATTTTGCAGCCAGCGTGGGGCTTCTTCCAGCTGGGGTCGGTGGCGTGCGAAATGATGCCGATGCCGTTGGTGTTCATCCACGGGGACCAGCGCACGGTGGTGGGGGAGGTGGTTTGGGTCATGTTGGCCGACTCGCGGGCGTACTGCGGCCCGGCCCAGTACTCGTCCGACAGGCCCGCGAACGAGTGGCCGATTTCGTGCACCATGATTTCGGTGGCGCTGGCGTTGGCCGAAGCCGTGGCCCAGGTGCCGCCCGAACCGCCGTATTCGGCGTGGTTCACCAGCACAAACACCTGGTCGTAGCGCGGGAAATTGGTGGCCAGCACCCCGGCAATGGCGGCGTTGGACTGCGGCACCAGCAGGCGGTGAATGCCGCCGTAGTCAAACGTGGAGTTGAAGTAGGTACTCGCCGCAAAGGAGGGCGTGCTGGCGCAGTCGGGCGCTGTGCGCGGGTGCGTGGTGCCGCTCTGGGCCGAGGGCACCTTGATGGCAAACGCATTGAAATACGGCTGGTATTCCTGAAACGGCGTTTGCCCGAAGAAGCTGGTCAGCACCTGGTTCACGCGGCTCAGAAACAGCGGCATCTCGCTGGCCTGGTAGCCATCGGGCACAAAAACCAGGTTGATGCGCCTGGTCAGCGAGCCGGTTTTGACCAGGGTGTCTACCGGGAATGTCTGGGCGGCCAGCGGCGCGGCCATCCCGATACCAAGCAGTAGCAGGAAGCAAAGGGTAGCAAGTTTCTTCATGGGGCAGGCGCTTAGGATTTGTGCGGAACAGGAATTTCGGTGAGCAAATTGGTTTTGCCATCCACCACTTCTTCGAGGCGAATGGCGGTGGCAGCGGGCCGCAGGGCCAGGCGTACAAACAGCTCGGCCGTGGGCACCACCACTTCGCTGCGCTGAAAGGTGCGCTGGTCGTCGGCCACGTGTTCCACGCTGCGCCGCAAGGGGTGCGCCACCCGCACCTGCGCCAGCGGCTGGCCCTGGCCGTTGAGCTGCGACACGCGCACGTAGTTGGGAGCATCGGCGTCGGGTTCCGGCGCTTTCAGCTCGCCGGGCACGGCCTGGGCCTGCAGCACCTGCACCTGCGTACCGGCCGGGGCCGCCGTGAGCCGGCAGCTCAGAAACAGCAGCTGCGGGGCCGGGGCCGGTTCCGACGCAGCCTTCGCCGCCGGTTGATAGGCGGCTGCCGGCCGTCTCGCGCACCCCATCATGCCCGCCAGCAGCAGGCCGCAACCAACAATGCAGAACGAAAGGCGCATGGTGTAAATATAGCCTTTAAATGATAGAGAGTTGACTTATTTGTGATTCCGCTCAGGCGGATATCGTTTCGGGAAGATGGTGCTTCTGGCACGTTCAAGCTGGTCGGTGCGCCCCGCCTGCCGTTCCGGTATTGATTCTGTCACAAATATTGCCTAAATTGAATATAAACACACCGGCTTTCGCTTTCATCTGCAGGGTTTCTATGGTGAAAAACCTCCGTACTCCGAGTGCTTATGCGACGACTAGGTTACCTGCTGTTGGCCTCGTTGCTGACGTTGGTAACCACCGGCCCAGCCCGGCCGGCCGCGCCCGTTGCGAGCGCCCCGCCGCCGGCCGGAAGCAGCAGTAGCCGCGCGGCGCCCGACTCGTTGGCCGGCCGCATTCGGGCCTTGTTGCTCGACACCGTAGACGCGCCCGGCCACCGCCCCTTGCAGTACTACGACCTGCCCGCTACGCGCACCTTCTACCAGCGGCGGGCCTGCGCCCCGGCCTGGTGCGACAGCTTCCGGCTTAGCGCCCGGGGGCGGGCGGCCAGCGGCCTGCTGCTCAGCGCCGAAGACTATGGCCTGCAGCCGGCCAACTACCACGGCCCCGCGGTGCAGGCCCTGGTTCAGGCGCTGCGGCCGCCCGTGCCCCCAGCCCGCCGTGCGGTGCTGCAGGCCCGCCTGGAAGTGCTGCTCACCGACGGCCTGCTGCGGTTCACGCGGCACCTGCGCCGGGGCCAGCTGCGCGAACTCACCCCGTCGCCACTGGAAGCCGTCGATTCAACGTTTGTGCCGGCGGTCTGGCTTTCTCAAGCCTTGGCCGCGCCCGATTTTGTGCCCGCTCTGCTGCGCTGCCAGCCGCAGCAGCGCGAGTACCAGCAGCTGCAGCAGGCGCTGGCGCGCTGGCGGCGGCAGCCCGGGGGCCGCGACTCAGCCCGGCTAAAGCGCGCCTGGCAGTTGGCCCTCACGCTGGAGCGCTGGCGCTGGCAGGCCATTCCGGATACCAACTACGTGCTGGTCAACCTGCCCGCCTACGCCTTGGAAGTGGTGCACCGCGACAGCGTGCTGCAAACCCAGCGCCTCGTCATCGGCAAGCCCGAGAGCCCCACGCCCACGTTTAGCAGCCGGCTGCGGGTGTTCACGCTGGCGCCCGAGTGGCGCGTGCCCTACAGCATTGCCACCGAGGAGCTACTGCCCCGCCTGCGCCACAACCCGCGCTACGCCGCCCGGCACCGCTTTGCCATTTACGATGCCCAGGGCCAGCCCGTGGACGCCACGGCCGTGGACTGGTGGGATGTGGACAAGAAGCGGTTTCGCTACACTGTCCGGCAGCGCTCGGGGCCGGGCAATGCGCTGGGCTCGGTCATTTTCCGCTTTGCGAACCCCTACCAAGTGTACCTGCACGCCACCTACGACACCCACGATTTCAAGCGCCCCTATCGCGCCCTCGGCCACGGCTGCATTCGCATGGAGCACCCGCTGCAGCTGGCAGACTACCTGCTGCGCGGCGCCGACAGCCTGCGCGCCACCCTGCCCACCGAGGCCGAGCTGGCGGCGGCGCCCGTGCCGCGCCGCGTCACGGCCGAGCGCGCGGTGCCGCTGCACGTGCGCTACGCTACCTGCGCGGTGGTAGGGGGCCAGCTGCGCTTCTACCCCGACGTGTACAAGCAGGACGAAGCCCTGCGGCGGCAACTATTCGGGCGTTGAGGACGAGTCCAAAGGGTGGGCGCGGTCCGTATCTCCCGCACCCGTTAGCTTCGTTACCTTATGCTCTCCCATCCCCACGAAGTTTTCCTCGAAGTGGCCCAGCGCCTCAGCTTCACCAAGGCCAGCCAGACCTTGTTCATCAGCCAGTCGGCGGTGAGCAAGCAGGTGAAAGCGCTGGAGGAGTATTATAAAACGGGCCTGTTTGAGCGCCTGGGCAGCAGCATTCAGCTCACGCCGGCCGGCCTCAAGCTCTACCAAAAATTGCTGCAGGCCAAGCAGCTGCAGCAGGAGCTGCACCAGGAAATGAGCGCGCTCAGCACCGATTTTGCGCCCAGCATGCACCTGCTCATCGGGGCCAGCACCACCATTTCGCTGTACGTGCTGCCGCCGGTGGTGTCGGCCTACCTGCGCCAGCACCCCAACCGCCAGCTCAGCCTCAAAAACCGCAATTCCGACAACATTCTGCGCGCCCTGCTCGACCACGAAATCGAGCTCGGCATCATCGAGGGCATTCACAAGGTGAGCCACGTGACGTACACGCCCCTGCTCACCGACGACGTGGTGGCCGTGTGCGCCGCCAACAATCCGCTCGAAAACCGCACCCTCGAAGTGCACGACCTGCTCAGCACGCCGCTGGCCCTGCGCGAGGCCGGCTCCGGCACGCTGGCCGTGCTCGAAGAAGCCCTGGCCCAGCACCGCATCAAGCTGGCCGCGCTGCCGGTGCGCGTGCGCCTGGGCGGCACCGAAGCCCTCAAAAACTTCGTGCGCGTCGACAACTGCCTGGCGTTTTTGCCCCGGCAGGCCGTGCTGAAGGAGCTGGCGTCGGGCGAGTTTTCGGAAGTGAAAATCAATAATTTTCCCCTGAAGCGAGAGTTCAATTTCATTCAGCGCAAGGGCACCGAAAACAACGCGCCCTACCGCGACTTTCTGCTTTTTACCAAGCGCTACTATTCTGGGAAGGCATAGCCTATTCCAAAAGCCTATGCCCATAAGGCATACCGCGGCTGGGGGACTCCCGTACTTTGCCCCATGAAAATGGTGGCCCTCGAATCTCCTTCCCGCCTCAGCGCCCTGCATTGCTCGGCGTGCGGCACTGCCTACTCGGCGTTTGAATTGCAGCGCGTGTCGGCCTGCTGCAATGTGCCCCTGGTGGCCGACTACGCCCTGTTTGAACCCCTGGGCCGCGACGTCATCGACCAGGCCGATTCCTCGATGTGGCGCTACGGCGCCTTGCTGCCGCTGCTCAGCGAAGAAAATAAAGTGACCCTGGGCGAAGGCTTTACTCCGCTGCTGCGCTTGCCGCGCCTGGCCGCGCGCCACGAATTGTCCTCGCTTCTGCTGAAGGACGAGGGCCAAAATCCCACCGGTTCGTTCAAGGCGCGCGGCCTTAGCATGGCCATCTCCAAGGCCAAGGAACTGGGCGTGGACGGCTGCATCATTCCCACCGCTGGCAATGCAGGCGTGGCCATGGCCGCCTACTGCGCCCGCGCCGGTCTCAAAGCCGTGGTGGTGATGCCCCGCCACACGCCCCAGGCCTTCAAGGAGGAATGCTACTGGTACGGCGCCGAGGTGGAGCTGATTGACGGCCTCATCAGCGACTGCGGCGCCCGGGTGCGGCAGCGCAACGCCGACGGCGCCCTGCTCGACATCTCGACCCTGAAAGAGCCCTACCGCCTCGAAGGCAAGAAAACCATGGGCTACGAAATTGCGGAGCAGCTCAACTGGACGCTGCCCGACGTGCTGCTGTACCCCGCCGGCGGCGGCACGGGCCTCATCGGCATCTGGAAAGCGTTTCAGGAGATGAAAGCCCTGGGCTGGCTGGCCCCCGAAACCCGCCTGCCGCGCATGGTGGCCGTGCAGGCCAAAAACTGCTGCCCCCTGCTCGAAACCTACGCCGGCCGGCAGGCCAACTGCCACGCCTACCACGGCAGCCCCACGCTGGCCAACGGCCTGGCCGTGCCGCACCCGCTGGGCGAGGCCATGATGCTGCGCGTGCTGCGCGAATCCAACGGCACGGTGGTGAGCATCAGCGAGGAAGACATGCTGGCCGGCATGCGCGACCTGGGCCAGCAGGAAGGCCTATTCGTGGCCCCCGAAGGCGCGGCCGTGTGGATGGCCGCCCGCAAGCTGCTCGGCACCGGCTGGCTGCACCCCGACGAGAATGTGCTGCTCCTGAACACCGGCAACGGCCAGAAATACATGGACAATGTGGCCGGCCGCGCAAAAAGCTAGCCTCGCCAAGTCACCAAGAAATACTGTCATGCTGAGCGCAGTCGAAGCATCTCTACCTCACGCAAGAATTTAGTTGCGCGGTAGAGATGCTTCGACTGCGCTCAGCATGACGTTTGCTTTTCGGCCAACAGCCCAAGCCCGGCAATACCTTTGCGCCATGCGCATCCTCCACGTTTTGTCGGCTGAGTTTTTTGCGGGTTCGGTGGCCTATGCCGTGCAGCTGGCCGAGGCGCACCGCGCGCAGGGGCACCACGTGTGGATGGTGTCAGATGCGGCGCAGCTTCCCACGGGGGCTACGCTGGTTATGGCGCCCATCAGCAACCGCCGCTTCGGGCAGCGCTTGCGCAACGCCCGGCTCATTCGCCGGCTGGTGCAAGCCGAAGACATTCAGGTGGTGCACGCCCACTCGCGGGCGGCCAGCTGGGTGAGCTACGTGGCCCTGCGCGGCCTGAAGGTGCCGCTGGTGAGCACCGTGCACGGTCGCCAGCACCTGCACACTTCCACCTCACTCTTCGATATCTACGGCGACAAAGTCATCGCCATCTGCGGCAACCTGCGCACGCATCTTGTCGATGAGGTGAAGATGCAGATGGCCAAAATTGTTGAAATTCCGAATGGCGTGAGCTTTGGGGCTGCGCCCGAAGCAGAATCAGCTGAGCCGCTTAGGCTTGCATTCATCGGGCGCTTCAATGGTGGCAAGGGCGAGCGGGCGGCGGACCTGCTGCAACAGGTGTTTCCGGTGCTGCTGCGGGAGCTGCCGGGCTTGCGCGTGGCCCTCATCGGCGGCGAGCTGGAACACTTGCCCGAGGCCGGTAAAGTAGCTCTGACGCAGCTGCAGGCGGAGTTTGGCGAGCGGGTGGAAGTCGTGGGCTTCACTTCTGACGTGCCCGGCTGGCTGGCCCGTACCACGCTGGTCATCGGGGCGGGGCGGGTGGCCATTGAGGCGCTGGGTGCCGGCCGGCCGGTGCTGGCCCTGGGCGAAGCCACCTATGAGGGGCTGGTGGCCGAAGCCACCTTTGGCGCGGCCGCGGCTTCCAATTTTGGCGACATCTCGGCCCGGCAGGCGCCTTCGGCGGTGGATTTTTCGGCGGTGCTGGCCGCGGCGTGGGGCTGCCTGCAGGCGCCGCAGCCCGTGACAACTGCCCTGCAGCAGCAGGTACGGGCGCACTACGACCTCCGCACCGTGGCGGCGCGGGTGCTGGAAACCTACCAGGCCGCCCGCATGCAGAAGGCCGTGCCCGCCTTCATCCCGGTGCTGATGTACCACAAAATCCCGGACGCGCCGCTGGCTACTAAGCATCAGATTTACGTCACCAAAGACAATTTTGCCCGGCATCTGGCCTATTTCAAGTCGCGCAAGCTCACGCCCATCACCTTCGCCGACTACCTGAAATTTGCCGCTGGCGAACGGCCGCTGAGCGAGTTTCCGGCCCGCCCCATCATTCTTACCTTCGACGACGGCTACACCGATAACTACACTAACCTGCTGCCCCTGATGCAGCAGTACGGCTACCGCGGCGTGCTCTACCTGCTCGGCGATTTCGACGTGCGCCACAACCAGTGGGACCTCGCCGCCGACCCCACCGAGCCCCGCTCCGACATCATGGACCGGGGGCAAAAGCAGGCGTTTGTAGCGGCCGGCTGGGAAATCGGAGCGCACACCATGTCGCACCCGCGCCTCACCACGCTGCCACTGCCCGAAGCCGCCCAGGAACTAGTGCGCAGCAAAGCCGCCTTGGAAGAAGCGCTGCAAACCAAAATCGTGAGCTTTGCCTATCCCTACGGCGACCTCAATGAGCCCGTGAAAGAAGCGGTGCGCGCCGCCGGTTTCGCCCTGGGCGTAGCCACCGACACCGGCGGCCTGACCATTGAAGACGACCGCATGCAGGTGTTCCGCATCAACATGTTTCCGAACGAGTCGACCAGCAGTCTGTTCAAAAAAACGTCGGCCTGGTACCGCAAGTACTACCGCTGGAAGCGCGGCAAGTAGCCCCGCCTACTACCGCAGGGCAAAAACCCAGGTGTAGGCCAAGGTGCCCACGAGGAAGGCGCCGAACGCCACGCCGTCGCCACCCAGGCCCAGTACTTCCAGCGCCACGCTTAGCCCGCCCACCGCGGCCAGCCCGAAGCCCGCCCAGCGCGAGCGTTGCCAGGCCAGTGTGCCCGCCGGCAGCCGCCAGGTGCCCGCCAGCGGAAACAGCAGCCCCAGCGCCACCATGCCCAGCGTGCTGGTGCCCGGTACGGTTGGCGCCGCCAGCCGCCCGGCCAGTGCGCCCGCCGCCACCGCCAGCAAACCCAGAAACTGGTTGGAGTGCCGCGTCTGCCGCTCGCTCAGGGCCAGCCGGCCGTAGGCACTCACGCGCAGCAGGCTCTCGAAAATAACGTCGGCAAACCAGCTCAGGAACACAAACAGCAGGTACACCGGCAGCAGCACCCGCACAAAGCGCACCACCACCCAGGCGCCCAGAAACAAGCCGCGCCGCGCGCCCTCGCTCAGCGTGCCCGACCAGTACACGAACCGCATGAACGTGCGGTACACCCAGTAGCGGGCCTTCAGCGCCTCCACCAGGCCCTCGCGGGCAAAGTCTGATTCGGGGTCGAGGCGTAGGGCTTCGCGGAAGTGCTCCAGGGCTTCTTTGGGGCGGTTGGTTTCGAGGGCCACCCAGCCGGCCTGGGCTTGGGTGCTGCTGCTGCTGGCCGCATAGCTCAGGGCCGAGCGGGCGGCGGTGCCGGCTTCGTCGGGGCGGCCCTGGCGGGCCAGGGCGCGAGCCTGCAGGCCGTGCAGACCGGCGTGCTCGGCGTCGAGGCCGAGGCCGGTTTGGGCGGCTTGCAGGGCGGCCTGCCACTGGCCGCTTTGCAGGCGCAGCTGGCCAAGCAGGTGGTAGTAGTCGGCGTCGTTGGGGTCTAGCGCCAGGGCTTCGTTGATGGCGGCCAGCGCCTCTTTGGGGCGGTGCCGGCGGTTTTCAATCAAGGCCAGCGCGTAGAATGCGAAGTCGTATTCGGGCGACAGGTGAATGGCCAGCTCGGCTTCGGACTGCGCTTCGGCTAGCTGCTTCTGCTCCAGCAGGCACACGGCCAGCAGGGCGTGGGCAATGGCATCGTGCGGGTCCTGCGCGAGCTGGCGGCGCAGCTCCTGGGTGGCGTGGGCGTGGCGGTGCTGGCTCAGCAGCAACTCCACACGCGGGAGGTAGTCGGTAGCGTTTTCCAAACGAATAGAAGGATAGGGTGCTTTTGCGTCTGATTGCCAGGGCCGGTCAGCAAGTTGGTTCGAATATAGCCTGCCCCGGTCAGCGGGGCCGCAGGCCGTCCCGCAATCAAGCCCTTGGTTCCCTTTGGTTATTAGTCTTCATCGCGGCGCTCTTGCAGGTAGCGCGCAATGGCCAGCAAGCCGGACCCGACGACAAGGCCCGTCATGGCCGGCAAACCCAACTGCACGCTGAGCGCAGTGAGCCCGATGATGCCGCCGATAATGACCAGCACCACGCCCCACACCTTCAGCTGCCAGCGCCAGCGGCTGTGCGGGTTCGGCGGCAGGCGGTGGCGAAACAACGGGTCGCGCCGAGTGTGCCACCATGCCCGGGTCACCGCGCCCGTGGCCCGAATGCGGTTGAAAAGCATGCCCAGGCCGGGGTCGAGGCCCAGGGCGCGGCGCGCGGCCCCTTGGCGCTCGCTACGCAACAGCCACTCGGGCCACAGCTGCTGGCGGCGGGCTTCGCGCAACAGGGGCACCAGCTCAGGCGCCAAGGCGGGGTTTTGGCGCAGCGCTTCGGTGAGGTGGCGGTCGGCGGCAGCGGGCTGGTAGCGGTTGAACAGCACCCGGCCCAGGCGGGCGTGCACCAAATCGCTCTCCGGGGCCACGCGCAGCAGGCGCTGAAAGTCATCGTCGGCCGCGGCGGGCTGGTCGAGGCGCTCCTGGGACAGGGCACGCCACAGCAGGCAGTCGGCGTGTGCGGGCGCCAGCTGCAGGCCATCTTCGGCGCAGCTGATGGCCGCGTTGTAGCTGCGCTGCAAGTAAAAAAGCTGCGCTCGAAACGCGTGGTAGCCGGGCTCCCGGTGGCTCAGGCGCAGAGCTTGTCGGAGGGCGATGTCGGCCTGGCGCAGCTGGCCCTGCATGCCCAGTACCTGCGCCAGCGCAAAATGGGCCTCGTGGGCGTTGGGTTCCGCCTGGATGGCCGCCGTAGCGGTGTGCACGGCTTCTTCCAGGCGCCGCTGCTGTCGGAGGGCCTCGGTCAGGGCCAGCAGGGTTTGCCAGTCGGTGGGGTCAACGGCCAAGCGCTCCCGGGCCGCGGCCTCGGCCAGGGCGGGCCGGTGCAGCTCCAGCAGCTGCCAGATGCTAGCCAACGAAGGGAGGCGTTGCGGAGTAGGGTGCACGGAGGGGGCAGGCGGCAAGCCAGAAAGTTAGCGGTGTTGTCGCAGCAGGCTGCGGCCCAG
Source organism: Hymenobacter sp. 5317J-9 (assembly GCF_022921075.1). Lineage (NCBI taxonomy): Bacteria > Pseudomonadati > Bacteroidota > Cytophagia > Cytophagales > Hymenobacteraceae > Hymenobacter > Hymenobacter sp. 5317J-9. The sequence goes on along the minus strand of NZ_CP095050.1, from coordinate 4,397,694 downwards.
AAAAAAGGCGATGATTGCGACCCCAGCAGGCGGGAGCTTCCATGCTACCGAAATCCAGCCCAGCAGGCCAATGAAGCCCACAAAAGCCAGCCATTTACCTGGCGAGGCTGTGGCCGCGCTTGCCAGAACATCCAGGTCCTCCTTGGTTCCGATAGCGGGAGCAGGCGGGCTGGGCTCACGTTGAAACAAGGGGTCTTGCTTGGTTTTGGCGTTGGCCACGGCCATGTAGTACCACGCCACCGGCGTGCAAACAACGCGGACAAAAAAGCTCGGAACAGCAGACCAGCCTGCCAAGTAGGGGGCGCGTCCATAGTCGCCCAGGCGCAGTAGCTCCGGCGGCCAGCTTTCCCACCGCCGCGCCTGCCGGAGCAGGGGCACCAAGCTGGCGGCTTGCGGGGGCTCCAAGGCCAAGGCCTGGGCGAGGTGGGTGGCGGCGAGAGTGGCCTCGCCCCGACGCAGCAGAAGCTGGCCTATTGCGCGGTGTACGGGGCCACTGTTCGGGGCCACCGCCAGCAAACGCTCCCGGGCTGCGTCGGCGATGGGCAGATGGCCTTGTTGCTCCGCCGCCCGCATCAGCCACAACAGGCATTCGCCGTGCCGCGGGTGCAACGAAAGCCCGGATTCGGCCGCTGCCACCGCGTTGGCATATGCCTGAATGAGGAATTGCACCTGAGCCTGAAACGCGAAAAAATCGGCCTCATAAGGATTGAGCCGCAGCACTTCGCGCATGCCTTGGGCAGCCGTGTGCAGGTTGCCGAGCTGCCCGTGCACCCGCGCCAGCGCAAAATGGCTGTCGGCGTTTTCGGGAGCCTGCCCTACGGCGGTTTTAGCTTGGTCCAGTGCCCGCATAGCCTGTCGGTCCAAGAGCAGCGCGTCGACCAAGGCTAGCCGGGCACCAAGGTCGGTGGGTTGGCTGGCCAGGCGCACTTGGGCCAGCTCCATGGCCAGCCGCGGCCGGTTGAGCTTTAGCAGCAGCCAAATGCGCTGCATGCCGGGCAACCGCGCACTGAGTCGTTTTTTGGACGGGGTGTTCATGTCGAAATCGTCGTTGGCAGTCGGGCCAGTCCGGACTATTATCCCGGCTTCTTCACCCCCAAATACACCAGAATGTCGTCGTACAGCCCGCCTTCGTTGGAGTACAGCGCGTAGTTGCGGGCAGTGGCAAACCACTCCTTGGTGCTGGGCTTCACCAGCTTGGCAGCGTCGAGCAAGTGGCTTTGCTCGATGGGCAGGGGGCGGCCGCTGCGCATGGAGGCGCGCAGGCACACGTCCACGGCGCCGTCTACCAGCGCCATCAGGTCGGCGCCGCTGAGGCCGGCGGTGCGGGCGGCCACGGCCGTGGTGTTCACGCCGGGCGCCAGCGGCTTGCCGCGCAGCAGGATGTCGAGGATGGCGGCGCGGGCCGGCTCGTCGGGCGGCGTCACCAGCGTGATGCGGTCGAAGCGGCCGGGGCGGCGGAAGGCGGGGTCGAGGTGCCAGGGTGCATTGGTCGCGGCCATGATGAGCACTCCCTCGTTGGAGCGCGTGGCGCCGTCCAGCTCCTCCAGAAATTGGTTGATGACGGTGCGGCCCGCGCTCTGGCGCAGGTCGTGGCGGTTGGCGGCCAGGGCGTCCACTTCGTCGAAAAATAGCACGCACGGCGCCTGGCTGCGGGCCAGCTCGAACAACTGATGCAGGTTTTTCTCGCTGTTGCCCAGCCACATGTCCAGAATATCGGCAATCCCCACACTGATGAAGCTAGCCTGCACTTCGCCTGCCGTGGCGCGGGCCAGGTGGGTTTTGCCGCAGCCGGGCGGGCCGTAGAGCAGCAGCCCGCCGCCGCTGGCTTTGCCATAAGCCTTGTACAGGTCCGGGAATTGCAGCGGATGAATGATTTTGAGGCGGATTTCGTCCTTCACCGCCTCCATGCCGCCAACGTCGGCGAAGTTGATTTTCGGCCGTTCCAGGCCCAGAAGCTTGGCCTGAGGGCTCGGTTCGTCCTCGTTGGGCGCGGGCGCGGGGCTGTAGCCGCTGGCGGGCACGCGGCGGGCGGGCGCGGCGGCTTCCAGGGCCTGGCCGAGGTCGCGGTCGGCCAGGCCGGGGTTGATTTCCAGGGCGTGGGCGTAGGCCTCGCGGGCTTCGGCGGGCTGGCCGGCGGCCAGCAGCAGGCGGGCGTGCAACAGGTGGGCAGCGGCATTATCGGCGTGCTGGTCCAGTAGTTCCTCCACTACCACGAAAGCGGCCGAATGCTTGTTGCTAGCAAAATAGGCCTCGGCCAGGCTCAGGCGCAAAGCGTCGTCGGTGGGGTGCTGGCGCAGGCCGTCGCGGCACAGGGTTTCGGCCTCCTGGTGGCGGCCAGCGGCGTTGAGCTGGCGGGCCAGGTGCTGGCGCAGGGGCAGGTTATCGGGCGAAAATTGCAGGGCGTCGAGCAGCGGCTGGAGTTCGGCAGACATGGTGGTGGGCAAGGGCTGGGAAAATCGAGCCGGAAGTTAGCACCGGCCGCCGGCTGCCGCGCCTTCCCAAGTCCTCAGGCGGGCAGCTGCGCCAGCGCCCGCTCGCCCTCTTCCTCGCTCATACCTTCAATTTCCACTTTCTTAAACGGGGCCGTGTGGCCGCTCAGCAGCGTCACGCGGCTTTTGGGCACGCCAAACGTGGCGGCCAGAAACGCCAGCAGCACCGCATTGGCCTGGCCGTCCTGGGGCGGTGCTTGCAGGCGCACGGTCAGGCTGCCATCAGCGGCGCGCAGCAGCTGGTTTTGCCGGGCATTGGGCTTGGCGCGCAGGTGCAGAATCATGGGTTGGCGAGTTGGCGGAGTAATGGTTTAACGAAATAAAGAACGCCATGCTGAGCGCAGTCGAAGCATCTCGCGTGTGGTAGTAACTCAATGAAATTGGTTTACTGTTGCACGCGAGATGCTTCGACTGCGCTCAGCATGACGTTCTTTTTTACTTACCACCTCACCACTATCCCCCAACCCGTGCCTGGCCAAAGGGGCACTGGTCCAGCACCACGCAGCGGCCGCAGGCCGGCCCGCTGAAATAGCAGCACTTCTGCCCATGAAACATGAGCGCCTCGTGGTGGTCGTACACCTGCTGGGCGTCCCAGCCGGGCGGCAATAGCGCCTCCAGCAGCTTGTGGGCCGGGCCTTCGCCCACCTTGGGCCCTATCAGGCCCAGACGCTGGGCCACCCGATGATGGTGGCTGTCGACGGGCATGGCCGGGATGCGCAGCGAGCTGAAGAGGAGCGTGGCCGCGCTGGTTTTAGGTCCCACGCCGCTGATGCTTTCCAGCCAGGCGCGGGCCTCGGGAATGGGCATGTCGGCCAGAAAATCCAGCGAGCAGGGAGCATCGGTACCGCAGCGCTGGCTGATTTCGCGCAGCACGGCCTGGATGCGGGGCGCCTTTTGCTCGGGCCAGGTGCAGGCCCGGATGGCGTGCTGCACGGCTTCGGTAGGGGCGTCGCGCACGGCCTCCCAGGTCGGGAACGTGGCCCGCAGCTCCTGGTAGGCGCGGTGCGAGTCGGCGTTTTTGGTGCGGTGCGAGAGCAGAGCGCTCACCAGCTCGCTCAGCGGGTCTTTGGTGCTGAAGAAGCGAAACGGGGCGCCGTACTCGGCGCAGAGCCGCTCGTGCACCAGCAAGGCCTTGGCTTGAAGCGCAGCAAAATCGGTAGTCAGGGCATCGGCCGTGGAAGCGGATTTCATCTGCTGCCTACGCGTGCCATGTAGGTTGGGGTTATGCGACCAATGCAACACAACATGAAGGAGGCCCACAGAAGCACGGCTAAGCCGGTTCTGTGGGCCTCCGCCGCATGGCTTATTCTCTGTCTTAGCGCCCCGAGTTGTACAGCGCAATGGCTTGGCGCTGGTTGTTGGCCTGCTTGCTTTGCAGCACAATGGGCACGATGAGCACCGGAATGGCCGCGTACACCAGCGGCGAAATGCTGCGGCCCGCATCGGTGGGCCGCACCGACTGCAGCAGCCCGTAGATGAGCAGGCCGCCGCCCACCACGTAGGCGCCCACGGTGGCGTGCTGGTAGCGTTGGGCATCGGCCAGCAGCTGCTGGGCACCGGCGTTGTCGGTGGTGGCCAGCATCAGGTTGCGGGAGTTCAGGTTCTGAATGGGGCCGTTGTCTTTCGAGAAATACTCGGTTTTCACGGTGCGGTAGCCGCCGTAGGGGTAGCCCCCGAAACCGCCGTAGCCATAGCCGCCGTAGCCGTAGCCGGGGTAGCCAAAGCCGCCCGGCCCCGAGTTGTACTGCGTGGTGGTGATGGAATACAGGCTGATGCGGCCGGTTTTCTCGCGCCGCAGGGTCGTCTCGCGCGAAGAACCCGGCAGGTTGGTGCGCACGTAGTGACCCGTTTCGTCTTCATAAAACCCGACTTCGGCCAACTCAAACTTGCGCTGCCCGTCGAGCAGCAGGTAGGAGCGGCCAAACAGCGGCGTCTTGGTTTCCACGTCGTTGGCGCTGTAGAGCAGGCCGTTTTTCAGGCCCACCTGGAAGCGGGGCGGGCGCGTGTTGTTGCCGGGAAGCTGGCCGGCGGGCGTGGGTGCGTATACCGGTGCGGGCATGGGCGCGGGCAGCGGAGCCGTCACGGTGGCGCGGCGCGTGGTATCGGGCGGGGCCACGGGCACGCTCTCGAGCTGGCGCGGGGCCGGGGCCACGCGGGGCTTGGCCGGTGTGGGCAGGGAGGGCGGGGCCCCCAGCTGGCGCGGGCCCTCGTCCTGGGCGCGGGCCGCCGAGCCGCCCAGCAGCGCCACCAGCAATGCGGAACAAACAACGGGAATTCTCATAAGTTGAACAGCGCTAATGGCCACGAGGCCGAACAAGGTAGCAACACCCGGCAAATATTCGCCCAAAGGACCGAAACACCTGCTGCGGGCAGTTAGCCATTCACGCAAACCCCCGGCGGCCTGCACAAATTCCGCGCGGCGGCCGTGAAGTTTGCGTGAATGGCTAACCGCCCGCCGGGCTAGTTCAACAGCTTCTCCAGCAGGCTTAAGCTGTCGGAAAGGTCGGTGCCGGTTTCAAAATCCAACGGCTTGAGGATGTAGCCGCTGATGCCCAAGTTGCCGGTGTTCACCCGGTCCACGTCCATGCCCGACGTGGTGGTGATAAACACCGGGATGTGCTGAAATTCGGGGTTGGCGCGCAGCTCGGTCAGGAACTCGATGCCGTTCATGCGCGGCATGTTCAGGTCGAGCAGGATGACCTCGGGCAGCGGGCGCAGGGGCTCGGTGCCGTTGCGGCCCAGCAGCAGGTCCAGGGCTTCTTCGCCGTTGAAGGCTGTGTGCAGCCGGTGCGGCACGTTGAACTTGGCGAAGGACTTCTCCGCCGTCATGGTATCAAAAATATCGTCTTCGACGAGTAGAACAGAACGCATACGCTTCAGGAAATAGAGTCGGCCGGTTGATAAAAGCCGAACCTGCACAAGCACAATGGGGCCCCTCAGGTTCCCACTCTTGGGAATTTACTTCGGCCACGTAAAAATAAACCCGGCCCCCTGGCCCGGTGCCGATTCGACCTTGATGGTGCCCTTGTGCTCGTCAATAATTTTTTTCACAATGCTCAGGCCGATGCCGGTGCTCTCGGCCGTGTGCCGGTCGCGCAGGGTCTGAAAGAGCAGGAAAATCTTCTGGTGGTATTCGGGCGCAATGCCCGGCCCGTCGTCCTGCACCCGAAACTCGTAGCAGCGGCCGATGTCGCGGCAGCTTACTTCCAGTTGGCCGGCGCCGCGGTGGTGGTACTTCACGGCGTTGGAAAGCAGGTTGGTGAACACCTGCTGCAGGCCCAGTCGGTCGGTGGTCAGGGTGGGCATGTCGGGCCCCACGCGCAGCGTAAAGTCGGGCGGCACCACCAGTTCGGCCACTTCCTGCAACAGCTGGGCCACGTCGACGGGAGCCGGCGGCTGGGCCACGCGGCCCACGCGGGCGTAGGCTAGCAGGCCGTTTATCAGGTCTTCGAGGCGGCTGAGGCGGCCCTTCATCTGGTCGAGGTAAGTGCGCAGCTGGGGCGAAAGCTCGGCCGCCAGCTCATCTTCTATCCACTTCACGATGGTGGTCACGCCGCGCAGGGGCGCCTTCAGGTCGTGCGAGGCCACGTAGGCAAACTGGTCGAGTTCCTGGTTGCGCTTTTCCAGGGCGCTGAAGCTCTCGTCCAGCGTCTGGGTCATGCGGTTGAGGGAAGTGGCCAGCCCGCCGAGGTTGTCTTCGGCCGTGTCGGTGATTTTCACGGTGTAGTCGCCCTGCACCACCTGCTCGGCCAGCACCCGAATCTGGGCAATGCGCCGGCTTACTTCGGCATTAATGGCGGCCAGTTCGTCCTGCAGGCGCCGGTTGTCGGCCAGCTCCCGCACTATTTTCATCACCAGCCACACCACAATCAGCACCGCCAGCACCGCCGATACCAGCACCACGATGGGCGTAGCGGTTTCGAAAATGTCCTGCAGCTTGCTGCGCTGGGCCAGCAGCGCCATTTCGCTGCCCTTGATGCGGGCATACAGCGAGCGCACCTGACGCAGCGTCTGGCGGTCGGTGTCGAGCAAGGTTTGCATGGCCGACTGGCTCATGGACTTCTTGATTTCGGTGAGTGGCCGCAGAATGTGAAATTCCTGCTCCACCAGTGCCTGCAGCGAGTCGAGGCGGGCGCGCTGCGCGGGGTTATCCACGGTGAGGGTGCGCACGCGGGCCAGCGCCGCCGGCAGGTCGCCCGTGGCAATGCTGTAGGGCCGCAGGTAGGCCGTGTCGCCAGTGAGCAAGTAGCCCCGGGTGCCGGCCTGTGCGTCTTTGAGCACGGCCGTGATGGTTTCGGCTTCCTGCAGCACCTGATAGGTGTGCTCCACGCGCTCGGTTTGCACCTTCAGGCCCCGAATGCTCCAGAACGAAGCCGCGGCCGTGAGCAGCAGCACGCCCACGGCCAAGGCCAAGCCGACGATGATTTTGGGGTCAATTTTCGATTTCATGGGCAGCGAATGTACTGGGCCGCCCTACGCCCGCGCTGCCGCTAAGGTTGGGCCCGGCCCGCGGCCGGGTATCTTTGCGCCCATGCCGTTTGCCCCCTCCGACCGCCTCAGCAGCCCCCAAAACCCCCGCATCAAGCAGCTGCTCAAGCTGCAGCAGAAATCAGCCGAGCGCCGCGCCCTGGGCCTCACCCTGGTCGAAGGCCTGCGCGAATTAACCATCGCCGTAGACGCCGGCGTGGCCGTGGCCACCCTCTACAGCTGCCCCGAGCTAGCCGGCGAAACCGGCCTGGGCGACCTACAAAAGCTGTTTGCCGGCAAAAAAGACGCTCCTGAGTGGTTCGAAGTCACGCGCCCGGTTTTCGAAAAAGTGGCCTACCGCGAAGGCTCCGACGGCCTGCTGGCCGTGCTGAAGACGCCCGGCCGCACCCTCGCCGACCTGCGCCTGCCCGCCAACCCGCTCGTCCTGGTGCTAGAGGCCGTGGAAAAGCCCGGCAACCTCGGCGCCATCCTCCGCACCGCCGACGCAGCCCCCGTCGACGCCGTCCTCATCGGCGACCCGCGCACCGACCTCTTCAACCCCAACACCATTCGGTCCAGCATCGGCTGCGTGTTTTCGGTGCCCGTGGTGGCCGCGCCCATGGCGGATATTTTCGATTTTCTGCGCCAGAAAAGCATCCGCAGCTACGCCGCCGCCCTCACGCCGAAAGCGCACTCTTACCTCGAGTGCGACTTTCGCTACCCCACGGCCCTCGTCCTCGGCACCGAAGCCGACGGCCTGACGCCCACCGCCCAGGCCGCCTGCGATGAAACCATCATCATCCCCATGATGGGCCGCATCGACTCGCTCAACGTGAGCGTGGCCGGCGCCGTGCTGGCCTTTGAGGCCGTGCGCCAGCGCGGGGAGGGCAGAGGTTAGTAAACCGTTACACCGAAGCCCAATTCCTGAGCCAGCTGGCGGGATTCCTCGGCTTGGGCATCGGCCACCACGGTCAAGGCGTAGGCGTCGCTATCCAGCGTCAACAGCACCAGCGCCAGGCCAAGGGGCTCCAGCAGGTCTTGCAGCAGGTCCAGGGCATCGGGGCCGGTCACGGCAGTGCGTCCCGGCGCGGGTTCGCCCACCCGCATGGCCCGGCCCTGTTGGGTTAGGGTTTCATTGAGGCCATACACCAGGTCGGCGGCGGGGTCTTGCCAGTCGCTTTCCCACACCAGCTCCTCGGCCAGCAGCGCGTCAATCAGCGCCACGGCGCGCAGTTCCGGCTCGGGCAGCACGGCCGTAATGCCGCGCTCCTCCAATTCCTCGGCAAACTGCTCCTGGTAAGCCGCCGGGCGTTGCAGCGCCAGCGCCAGCCGCTCGCTCACGCGCTGGGTAGCCGCGGCGTCATTCAACGTAAAAAGCTGCACAAAGCGGCTCAGATTTTCTTGGTTCATATTGGGGCGGGGGTGAATGAAAAAGGGCGCGACCAAAGCCGCGCCCTTCCCAAAACTATTCAATTGAGAATAATTAGTCGGCCTGCTTGGCGTAGCGCAGACGCTCGTTCTCGTCGAGCAGAATCTTGCGCATGCGAATCGACTTCGGCGTCACTTCCAGGTACTCATCCTTCTGGATGTATTCCATGGCTTCTTCCAGCGAGAACTGGCGCTTGGGCACAATCTTGGCGTTGTCGTCCGAACCGGAAGCGCGCATGTTGGTCAGCTTCTTGCCTTTCTGGATGTTGATGGTCAGGTCGTTGGGGCGGGTGTGCTCGCCGATTACCTGGCCGGCGTACACTTCCTCGCCCGGGTCCACGAAGAACGCGCCGCGGTCCTGCATCTTGTCGATGGTGTAAGCGGTGCCGGGACCGGTCTCCAGCGAAATCAGCGAGCCCGCGATGCGGCCGGGGATGGTGCCCTTGTGCTCTTCGAAATCGATGAAGCGGTGGTTCATGATGGCCTCGCCGCCAGTAGCCGTCAGCACGTTGTTGCGCAGGCCAATCAGGCCGCGGCTCGGGATGCGGAATTCGAGGTGTTGCAGGTCGCCTTTGGGCTCCATGATGGTCATTTCGCCCTTGCGCATGCTCACCAGCTCAATCACCTTGCCGGCGGTTTCCTCAGGCACGTCCACCACGAGCAGTTCCATCGGCTCCAGACGCTTGCCGTTGTCGTCCTCCTTGAAGATTACCTGCGGCTGACCCACTTGCAGCTCGTAGCCCTCGCGACGCATGGTCTCGATGAGCACCGACAAGTGCAGAATGCCGCGGCCGAACACGAGGAACGTATCCTCTTTGTCGGTCACTTGCACGCGCAGGGCCAGGTTTTTCTCGGTTTCCTTGAACAGGCGGTCGCGCAGGTGGCGCGAGGTCACAAACTTGCCCTCCTTGCCGAAAAACGGCGAGTTGTTGATGGTGAACAGCATGTTCATCGTTGGCTCGTCGATGCTGATGCGCTCCAGCGCCTCCGGATTCTCGAAGTCGGCCAGCGTGTCGCCAATGTCGAAGCCTTCGATGCCCGACACGGCGCAGATTTCGCCGCTGTTCACTTCGCTCACTTTGTTGCGGCCCAGGCCTTCAAACACGTGCAGCTCGCGAATTTTCACCTTTTTGATGGTGCCATCGGCCTTCATCAGGCTCATGTTGGCGCCTTCGCGCAGGGTGCCGCGGTGCACACGGCCGATGGCGATACGACCCACGAACGACGAGTAGTCGAGCGAGGTAATCTGCATCTGAGGCGTGCCTTCCAGGGCCGGCGCCGGCGGAATCGACTCCAGCACCGCGTCGAGCAGCGGGGTGATGTTGTCGGTTTTTACCTTCCAGTCGGTGCTCATCCAGCCCTGCTTCGACGAGCCGTACAGGGTCACGAAATCAAGCTGGTCTTCCGAGGCCCCGAGGTTGAACATCAGGTCGAACACCTGCTCGTGCACCTCGTCGGGACGGCAGTTTTCTTTGTCCACTTTGTTTACCACCACGATGGGCTTCAGGCCCAAATCAATGGCTTTGCCCAGCACGAAACGCGTCTGCGGCATGGCGCCCTCAAAGGCATCCACGAGCAGCAGCACGCCGTCGGCCAGCTTCAACACGCGCTCTACCTCGCCGCCAAAGTCGGCGTGACCAGGGGTGTCGATGATGTTGATTTTAACGTCTTTGTAGCGCACCGACACGTTTTTGGAAACGATGGTGATGCCACGCTCGCGCTCCAGGTCGTTGTTGTCGAGGATGAGGTCGTCGAACTGCTGGTGGGCGTCGAAAATTTTAGATGCGTGGATAATCTTATCCACCAGGGTGGTCTTGCCGTGGTCAACGTGAGCGATGATGGCAATGTTCCGGATATTCTGGGCCATATGGGTTGGTTTTGCGGGTGCAAAGGTACGGAAAAAATGGCGCAAAGCCTTGTGGTAATCAATGTTTAACAACCGGCCCGCTCCGGCCGCCGGCCGCACCGCCAAGCGCGTCGCCTTAAATGGCTTAGGACCACTGTAAGGTTCCCGCCTGGTTTTCGTCTATCCCGCAGTCCGAACCCCGGCACCGTGCCGTATGTTGACTTACCATCACCCCAGCCCATTCCTGCTCATGCGCTTTTCCTTGTTGCTCCTGCTCGTTTCCCTGTTCACGCTCGACACCGCCTGCTCGCAGAAGCGCGCCGACGTGGCCGCTAACACGCCCGCGGCGGCTCGCGCGGCGGCCGGCAAAACCTACTTTCAGCCCAAGCCCGTGACCGGCAAGCCCGACGAATTTCCGGTGCGCCACACCGAAGCCGAGTGGAAAAAACTGCTCACGCCCGACCAGTACTACATCCTGCGTGAAAAGGGCACCGAGCGCGCCTTTACCGGCAAATACCACGACAATCACGCCGCCGGCACCTATTACTGCGCCGCTGACCACAACCTGCTTTTTACCTCCGATACCAAGTTTGAGTCGGGCACCGGCTGGCCCAGTTTCTACGCTCCGGCCACCGACAACAGCGTGAAAGTGGCTTCAGACAACACCTTCGGCATGAGCCGCGACGAAATAGTGTGCGCCAAGTGCGGCGGCCACCTCGGCCACGTGTTCGACGACGGCCCCAAGCCCACCGGCCAGCGCTACTGCATGGACGGCAACGCCCTGGTGTTTGAGAAGAAAAAGTAGACCTTCCTGTATTATTATAGGAAAATTCACAAAACAGAGGCCCGGCGAGAACCACTCACCGGGCCTTTTTCGTTGATGAATCTAGGCAGCCTGCTCTTATGGACGTGCTGTTGCAGGAATATCTCTCTGAGAAAAATTATAATTTTTCTTCTCTCCCTATGGAAACTACCTCTGACCCCATCGAATTTCTGCAGCAGGAAATAGCACCTACGCGCCGCCTGCTGCTCAATAATAGCCTGTACCGCGGCATTCAGTCCATGGCCGACCTGCGGCGCTTTATGGAGCACCACGTGTTTGCGGTGTGGGACTTTATGTCGCTGCTCAAGGCCCTGCAGGGCGACCTGACCTGCGTGCAGGTGCCTTGGGTGCCCACCGCCAACTCGGCCATGCGGCGCCTCATCAACGAAATCGTGCTCGAAGAGGAGTCCGACGTGGACCCGGCGGGCCACGCCACCAGCCATTTCGAACTCTACGTGCGCGCCATGGACGAATGCGGCGCCGACACGGGCCCCATTCGCCGCCTGGTGGCTGCCGTGGCGGCCGGCGACACTGTGGAGCGGGCCTTGGAAGCGGCCCAGGTGCCGGAATCGGTGCGCGAGTTTGTGCTCACGACGTTCGACATTATCCGTGGGGGGCGGCCCCACGCGGTGGCCGCGGCCTTCACCTTCGGCCGTGAGGATTTAATCCCGGACATGTTTCGCCAATTGGTGGACGACCTGAGCACGCGATTTCCTGGCCAGCTCGACACGTTCACCTACTACCTCAACCGCCACATCGAGCTCGACGAGGACGTGCACGCCCCGCTGGCCCGGCAAATGGTGCGCGAGCTGTGCGCCGACTATCCCGAGCGCTGGCTGGAGGCCCAGCAGGTGGTGGTGCGCTGCCTCGAAGCCCGCATGGCCCTCTGGGACGGCGTGAAGCTGGCCGGCGCCCGCCCCGCGCTGGCGTAGCGCACCGCCCCGAACCAGCCGGGCCGGGTCTGCGTTTGAAGGGCGCAGCCGCCTCTGGCTGCGCTATACCGGCGCTGTCCATGTTGAACTGTAGAATAATAGGCTTCCGCCTGGGAGCGGCTGCCGGCCTGGCGGTGGCGCTGGTGAGCTGCACGGCCACCGAGCAAACGGCCGAAACCGCCACGCCCACGCAAGTGAACTCCGACGCCGACCGCCGCGCCATCTACAACGGCAACGGGGCGGGCACCAGCTCGGCCGTGCCCGACGCCACGCCTAACCGCGTGCGTCTCGGCGAGCAGGCCTCCGACATCAACCGGCAAAAGCGCATCGAAAGCGTGAACACCAACGACGCTAACACCACCTCGCCCGAAACCCGCATTCGGCAGTTAAACTATCCCGCCCCCCTCGACACGGCGCGCCGCCCGTAGCCTGCGCTCATCACATCGCACATTGCAAAAAGCCCGCTCCTGATGTCAGAAGCGGGCTTTTGGTTGCGGAGGCAATAGTGGCGCTATGCGCTGATTTCGCCGGTGCCAGGGCTATCGGCTGAGTTCATTACGTCGTTGGCTTCGGGCGCGGTGCTGGCCTGGGCGCGGGGCTTAGGGCCGCGGCGCGCACCGGTGGCAGCTGCTGCCGCGGGCCGGCCACGCCGGGCTCCCGCGGCGGCGGCTGGCTTGCGGCCGCGTGTGCCAGTGGCGGCCGGAGCAGCTTCGTTGCTGCTGGCAGCGCCTGCGTCGGCGCGCGTGGCGCGGGGTTTGCGCGGCGAGCCGTCTTTGTTCAGGGTTTGGCTTTTTTTGCGGCCGCGGCTGGTGGTGCTGTCATCGGCGGCGACGTTGGCGGCACCTGCGGTGCTGCCGCTGCCGGCCACCGAGTCGTAGTGCCGCACAATGGTGTGCAGGGCTTCCTCAAACATGCGCTCCGTATCCACGTCGAGGCGACGCGTGGCTTCCTTCACCACTTCCTTCAGCTTGGCTTTCGTTTCTTTGCGGATGCGAGTCACCACCTCACTCATGCGGTTGTTCAACTCTTTCTGCAATTGCTTGGCGGCCGATTTGAGCGATTTTTTCTGGCTGGCTTTGCGGCTGGCCCGGTCATCGTTCAGTTCGGACTTGGCGCGTCCGGCATTTTTTGCCGATTTGCGGGCCGCTTTTTCTTCCGGCGTGCGTTTCGCGCGTTTTTCCGTTTGAGTCGGAGAAGCAGGTTTTTTCATGTGAAAAAAAATGGTTGATGAAGGTGAAGAAAGGCAGAAGAGAAGCGCTTATTTGTACGTCGGTGTGAATACGCCGCGTTCAAATGTAAAATGAATTGCTTGTCAAACGGTTTTGTTGGTTTTAAGTTGATTTAAAACCGATAGTTTTTAATGTTTCTTTCTCTTTGCAATCATTGTTTGCGCGTGTTTTAGCTGCGCGCTCAATGAGTTGTTTTATTTTTCAGTTTACGTATGTCTTCTCTTCCTAAACGCTACACCGTCACCGCTGCGTTGCCTTATGCCAATGGCCCGGTGCACATTGGCCACCTGGCGGGCGTTTATTTACCGGCCGATATTTATGTGCGCTACCTGCGCTCGGCGGGACGCGACGTGAAATTTATTTGCGGCTCCGACGAGCACGGCGTACCCATTACCATTCGCGCCCAGAAAGAAGGCGTGACGCCGCAGCAAGTGGTGGATAAATACCACGCCCTCATTCGCGATTCGTTTAAGGAATTCAACGTGTCGTTCGACGTGTATTCGCGCACGTCGTCGGCCACGCACGCCGAGGTGTCGAGCGGGTTTTTTACCAAGCTCAATAACGAGGGCAAATTCATTGAGCAGACCACGCAACAATATTTCGACGAGTCGGCGCAACAATTCCTGGCCGACCGCTACATCGTGGGCACCTGCCCCAATTGCGGCAACGAAAACGCCTATGGCGACCAGTGCGAGCGTTGCGGCACCTCACTCAGCCCCACGGAACTAATTAATCCGCGCAGCATGCTCAGCGGCGCGCACCCCGTGTTGCGCGATACCAAACACTGGTTTTTGCCCCTCGACCAATACGAGCCCTGGCTGCGCGAATGGATAATTGAAGGCCACAAAAACGACTGGAAAACCAACGTGTACGGCCAGTGCAAATCCTGGATTGACCAGGGTCTGCACCCCCGCGCCGTGACGCGCGACCTGGATTGGGGCGTGCCCGTGCCGGTGCCCGGCGCCGAAGGTAAAGTGCTGTATGTGTGGTTTGATGCGCCCATTGGCTACATCTCGGCTACTAAGGAAGCATTCCCCAATGAGTGGGAGACCTATTGGAAAGACAAGGATTCCAAATTGGTGCATTTCATTGGCAAAGACAACATCGTTTTTCACTGCATTATTTTTCCGGTAATGCTTAAAGCGCACGGCGACTACGTGCTGCCGGACAACGTGCCGGCCAATGAATTTCTGAATCTGGAAGGCGACAAAATCAGCACCTCGCGCAACTGGGCGGTGTGGCTGCACGAATATCTGGCCGACTTCCCCGGCCAGGCCGACGTGCTGCGCTACGTGCTGTGCGCCAACGCGCCCGAAACGAAAGACAACGATTTTACCTGGAAAGATTTTCAGGCCCGGAACAACAACGAATTGGTGGCCACGCTCGGCAATTTTGTGAACCGGGCCGCCGTGCTGACGCACAAATTCTTTGAAGGCAAAGTGCCGGAATTGGGAAAATTGCAGCCCATTGATGAGGAAGCATTTGCGCAGTTCGCCGAATTTCCCGCGAAAATTGGCGAGCTGATTGAAAATTATCGTTTCCGCGACGCCTTGGCCGAAGTGCTGAACTTGGCCCGCTTAGGCAATAAATACCTCGCCGAAACGCAGCCCTGGCACCTGATTAAAACCGATGCCGCACGCACCGGTACGGTGCTGCACGTAGCCCTGCAAATTGCCGCCGCCCTGGCTCCGGTGCTGGAGCCCTTCCTGCCCGAATCGGCGCAGAAACTGGCCAATATGCTTGATATGGAGTTGGGCAACTGGGCCAGCGCCGGCCGCCGCGATACTCTGAAAGCCGGCCATCAATTGCGCGAAGCAGCCCTGCTATTCGCCAAAATTGAGGATGCCGTGGTGGAAGCCCAGGTGCAAAAGCTGCTGGATACCAAAAAGGAAAATCAACTGGCCAACACGCCCGTCACGCCCGCTAAATCGGACGTATCATTTGATGATTTTGGCGCGATGGATTTGCGCGTGGCCACCATCGTGGCCGCCGAAAAAGTTGCTAAAACCAAAAAGCTGCTGAAGCTTACCGTTGATGTGGGCCTGGAGCAGCGCACCATCGTGAGCGGCATTGCCGAATATTTTATTCCTGAAGCCCTCGTAGGGCAGCAGGTGCAGGTGCTGCTCAACCTGGCCCCGCGTGAAATCAAAGGCATCAAGAGCCAGGGCATGCTGCTCATGGCTGAAAATGCCGACGGTACCCTCGCCCTGATGCAGCCCAGTGCGCCCGTGCGCAACGGCAGCGGCGTGGCATAAATAACCACGTTGCAAAAAGAAAGGCCGACCGCATTATTGCGGTCGGCCTTTCTTTTTGCAACGTGAATCGGCTACTTCACATTCACGACATTCATGGCCCGTTCCAGGCCCAGCGCACCAAATGCCAGCACGGCATCGGCGGCTTTCTCGACGCGGGTCGGCAGTTCAATTAATTCGTCGGCCGAAAACGGGTTCAATACATAGTCTACCTGCCGGCCTTTCGGAAAGTTAGCGTCCACGCCAAAGCGTAGGCGGGCATATACATCGGTGCCCAAAGTGGCCTGAATGTCTTTCAGGCCGTTGTGGCCGCCGGCCGAGCCCTGGCCTTTCAGCCGCAGCTTGCCAAAGGGCAGGGCCAGGTCGTCGGTCACGACCACCATGTTTTCGACCGGGATTTTCAGCGTGGCCAGCCAGTGCGCGGCGGCTTTCCCGCTGAGGTTCATGTAGGTGGTGGGCTTCACCAGCACGTATGTATGGCCTTTGTGTTTGATTTCGGTGGTGAAGGCGTGGCGGCCTATTTCAAAGCGCGGCGCATCGAATTTGGCCGCCAGAAAATCTGCCACCATGAAGCCGATGTTGTGCCGCGTGTCGGCATATTCGGGCCCGATATTGCCCAGACAGAGAACCAGAAATTTCATAATAGCAGAAAAACTAAACAGGCAGTAAGCCGGGCGCAATAAATAAAAAGCCGCCCCAAAATTGGAGCGGCTTTTTTGAAACAGCAGTAAGTCGTCCACAAAATCCGACCAATTCGAAAATTCGTCGACTCCGTGGGGCAGAATTACTTGTTGGCAGCCATTTCGCCTTTCAGCGCACGCGGGATGGCGATGGTCGCAATCGGAGCAGCGGCGTTGGTCAGGATGGTGTAGTTCTTCGGCTCCACGGCGCCCACCTTGATGGATTTGCCGAGTTCGAGGCCGCTGATGTTCACTTCCACGTAGTCGGGGAGGTTGTCGGCGGTAGCGCGCACTTTCACTTTGCGCAGCTTGCTCACCAGCTTGCCGCCGGCCAGCACGCCCGGCGACACGCCCACGTACTTCACGGGGATGTCCATTTTCACCTCTTTGCCTTCTTCCAACTCGAGGAAGTCAACGTGGAGGAGCATTTCGTTCACGGGGTGGAATTGGGCGTCCTGCACGATGGCGCGGTAGGTGGTGCCTTCCACGTTCAGGTCCACAATGTGAGCCTCCGGCGTGTACAACAACTCGCGGAACAGGATAGCGGGCACGGAGAAGTGCACGGTCTCTTTGCCGCCATACAACACGCACGGTACTTGGGCGTCGAGGCGCAATGCCTTGGCGTCCGTCTTACCGAGATTCGCTCTTTTAAACCCTACAATCTCGAGGCTTTTCATAAAAGTGGTTTTTGAAGATAAAAAAATGACCCGTTTGCTCCCGACGTTGGGGGCAAACGGGCCGCAAAGGTAGGGGCTTTTGGGCTAAAAAACCAGCGCTTTACGAAGAATTAAGCTAGTTGGCCGGCACGCTCTTCAACTGCTCCTGCACCACTTGCTGGGCCAGCAGGCGGTTGTTGAGCACGCGCAGGTAAGATTTGGCTTGCCCGTTGTTGCACGTGAAAGCCGACTTTTTGGCCCAGTCAATGGCGCCGGGCAGGTCGCCGCGCACTTCGCTGGCCACGGCCAAGTTAAAGAACGCGCGGCCGGCAATTTTAGGGTGCAGGTTGCGGGCCGCCTGCTGCCAGATGGTTTCGGCGCCGGCCCAGTCGCCGGCTTCGGCCCGCACGGCGGCCTGCTTCATGAGGGCGTCCTTTTTAGCGGCGGTGAAATAGTCGCGGTTGAGGTCGACGTAAGAGGGCGCGATGCGGCGCGCATAGCCGTCGCCGGCGCGCACGGCCACCCGCCGGATGCACTCTTCGGGCGGGGGCAGCTGGCGCAGGGCGTCGCGGTAAGTATCGCCGCTGCCCCGGAACGCGAGTTGGTCTTCCTGCCGGGCCTGGTCGAGCACGAAGCCTTGGGCGGCGCCGTAGGTGCGGAAGCCGGTCACCACTTTCATCACCAGCTCAACGCTCACCGTAGGCACCTGATGTTCCTTGCCTTCCTTGTCTTTCACAGTGCGGGTGCCGTTGGTGCGGCTCAGGGCCATGTCCGAGTCGAAGGCTTCGAGCACCACCAGGCCGTCGACCTGCGTGCGGCGGCACAGGTCCTGCACGTAGCGCGGGGCCAGCGGCGGCAGAAAAAACTCGCGGCTGCGGCCCAGCAGCTGCAGCTGCGCCTGCGTCACCTTAAAACGGTAGCTGTTGTTGGCCAGCGCCTGGCCCACCACGTTCACGCACTCGTCGGCGCCGGCGCGGTCCACGCCGATGCCCTCGCCGGTGAAAGCGCCTTCAAGCACATCAAAAAATTTGTCGCGGCGCGATTCCGGTACAATGCGGTTGGCAGTGGCCACGCTTTGCAGGTTGGCCGGCATGGGCACCGCTGCCGGCGCCAGCGCCCGAATGTGAACTGAGGAAGCGCAAGCACTGAGCAGCAGCGCCATGAAAAGGGTGGAGGCAGCAGAGTAAAGCTTGTGCATCGCAATTGCAGAAAGAGGTTCCAGTTGGGAAGTCAGTTCTACAAAATTGTGCCAGTTTTTGGGGATGGAAGGGGAATTGCGCCGAAAAAAGCACGTCATGCCAAGCCCAGCTCAGCATGACGTGCTGCTATTCAATCCCAGGCCGTTCTACACAAACAGCGAGCTGATGCTCTCGTGCGTCACCACGTTGCGGATGGCGGCCGCAAAGAGCGGCGCCAGCGTGATGACATGAATCTTCTCGTTTTCCTGGCGCAGCGGGATGGTGTCGGTCGTAATCAGCTCGGTGAGCACGCTGTTGCGGATGCGCTCGTGGGCGGGGCCACTCAGCAGCGGGTGCGTCACCACGGCGCGCACCGACTTGGCCCCGCGCTCCATCACCAGCTCGGCGGCTTTGCAGATGGTGCCGGCGGTGTCCACCATGTCGTCCACGAACACCACGTCCATGCCCTTCACGTCGCCAATCACCTGCATTGAGGCGATTTCGTTGGCCCGCAAACGCATCTTGTCGCAGACCACAATTTCGGCCCCGAACTTCTTGGCGAAGGCCCGGGTGCGCACCACGCCGCCCACGTCGGGCGAGGCGAAAATCAGGTTTTCGAGGTTGAGCGACTTGATATAAGGAGCCGTGACGGTGGCGCCATCCAGATGGTCGACCGGGATGTCGAAGAAGCCCTGAATCTGGCCGGCGTGCAGGTCGCAGGTCATCAGGCGGTCGGTGCCCACGCTCTGGATGATGTTGGCCACCACCTTGGCGCCGATGCTCACGCGCGGCTTGTCTTTGCGGTCTTGCCGGGCGTAGCCCATGTAGGGCATCAGAATGTTGACCTTGTGGGCCGAGGCGCGCTTGGCGGCGTCCACCATCAGCATGAGCTCCATGAGGTGCTCGGCGGGCGGGGGCGTGCTCTGCACCAGGAACACCTCACAGCCCCGCACGCTTTCGTTGAAGCTGGGGCCCATTTCGGTGTCGGCGAAGCGCTGCAGGGTGAGGTCGCCGAGGGTGGTGCCGTAGGCGGCAGCAATATTTTCGGCCAGAACCTGGGAAGCGCTGCCGGCGAATATTTTGACCTGTTTCATAGGGGAAGGTGCTGAGAGCGGGAATGATGCGCGGAAGGCGGCTGGCGGCAAAATCGCTGCCGACAGCTTGGGGGAAAAAGAGAAAGGCGCCGGCCTCTCCGACAGGGGAGAAGCCAGCGCCTTTCAGTTGCTATGCGAGCGGTGTCGTTGTCCGACCAGGGCTCGAACCTGGACTTTCTTGAATCAAAATCAAGCGTGTTGCCGGTTACACCATCGGACAATTTCCCAGCGAGCTACGTGCCGTTTGGGAGTGCAAATGTACTACTGGAAAAATTTCGGACAAGGGTTGGAGCAAAAAAATCTGAAGAAAAAAATCAGCCACGGCGCTCGGAATGCCGCTAAAAACTCATGATTGCCTGATTTTCACCGGTCCAGCCCCGCGACAGGAGTGAGGCTGCGGGCGCAGCTTCCTGAGCGGCAGGGTTGGAAAAACCGCGCTTCTGCCGTAATTTTGCGGCCTGAAAAACTGCATAACTTCATCATAAATACAACCAAATGGCCAATACCGGCAAAATCACCCAGGTTATCGGGCCTGTTGTGGACGTGAGCTTCACGGGTGAGAACACGAAGCTGCCCAATATCCTCGACGCCCTCGAAGTCACGAAAGACAACGGCCAAGTGGTAATTCTGGAATGCCAGCAGCACCTGGGCGAAGACCGGGTGCGGACCATTGCCATGGACTCGACCGAAGGCCTGACCCGCGGCGCCGAAGTGCGCGACCTGGGCGCCCCGATGTCGATGCCGACCGGCGACGCCGTGAAAGGCCGCCTGTTCAACGTAATCGGCCAGGCCATCGACGGCATTCCCCAGCCGAAATCGGAAGGCTCGCTGCCCATTCACCGCCTGCCCCCGGCATTCGAGGACCTGGCGACGTCGTCGGAAATCCTCTACACCGGCATCAAGGTGATTGACCTGCTGGCTCCTTATGTAAAGGGCGGTAAAATTGGTCTGTTCGGCGGCGCCGGCGTGGGCAAGACCGTGCTCATCATGGAGCTGGTGAACAACGTGGCCAAGGCCTACGAGGGCTTGTCGGTGTTTGCCGGCGTGGGCGAGCGTACTCGTGAGGGCAACGACTTGCTGCGCGAATTCATCGAATCGAACATCATTCTCTACGGCGAGGCCTTCAAGCACTCGATGGAAGAGGGCGGCTGGGACCTGAGCAAGGTGGACCAGAACGAGCTGCTGAAGTCGCAGGCTACCCTGGTGTTCGGCCAGATGAACGAGCCCCCCGGAGCCCGCGCCCGCGTGGCCCTGTCGGGTCTGACCATTGCCGAGAGCTTCCGCGACGGCGACGGCACCGGTGCCGGCCGCGACATCCTGTTCTTCATCGACAACATTTTCCGCTTCACGCAGGCGGGTTCGGAAGTATCGGCTCTGCTGGGCCGGATGCCTTCGGCCGTGGGCTACCAGCCCACGCTGGCCACCGAAATGGGTGCCATGCAGGAGCGTATTACGTCTACCAAGCGCGGTTCCATTACCTCGGTGCAGGCCGTGTATGTGCCGGCCGATGACTTGACTGACCCGGCTCCGGCCAACACCTTTGCTCACTTGGACGCCACCACGGTACTGAGCCGCAAAATCGCCGAGCTGGGCATCTACCCCGCTGTGGACCCGCTGGACTCGACCTCGCGCATTCTGTCGGCCGACGTAATCGGCAATGAGCACTACAACACCGCCCAGCGCGTGAAGGAGATTCTGCAGCGCTACAAAGAACTGCAGGACATCATCGCCATCCTGGGTATGGACGAACTCTCCGAGGAGGACAAGCAGGTAGTAAACCGCGCCCGTCGCGTGCAGCGCTTCTTGTCGCAGCCTTTCTTCGTGGCCGAGCAGTTCACCGGCCTCGCCGGCGTGCTGGTTGACATCAAAGACACCATCAAGGGCTTCAACGAAATCATCGACGGCAAGTACGACCACCTGCCCGAGGCGGCTTTCAACCTGGTGGGCACCATTGAAGATGCCCAAGCGAAAGGCGAGCGCCTGATTGCCGAAGCTAAGTAATGTAGTGCTTGGAGCTTAGTGCTTGGTGCTTGGGTTGTTCTCGCAATCCCAGATACCAAGCACTAAGCACCAAGCTCCAAGCACCAAAAAAAATATGCATTTAGAAATCATCACCCCCGACCGCAAGGTTTTCGAAGGCGAAGTGACGTCGGCCCAGTTTCCGGGTACGGATGGCTTGTTTGAAGTGCTGAACAATCACGCCCCGCTGATTGCCGCCCTGCAAGCCGGCCAGGTGACGCTGACCGGCCCGGCCGGCCGCGAAGCCATCCGCATCGAAGGCGGCGTGGTGGAGGTGCTGCGCAATAACGTGATTGTGCTGGCCGAAGGCGCCATGGCGTAAGCATCAGCCGTAAGGTACCAAAAGCCGTTTCTGCTTCGCAGGAACGGCTTTTTTTGTGCGCCGCGGCGGCCAAACGCCGGCTGACGCGTATAGGCAATATTCTATGCTGACGTAATTGCGCCACTATGCACAAACCTTCTGAACCCTTTATTGCCGTCGAGAATATTTACACGCCCCGCCAGCGCTATGTATTGCTGGTGGCCTCATTGCTGGGCTTGGCTGCCCTCATGGTATTCGGGCTGGCGCAGTACCTGACGGCGTTTTTGGCGGCGGGCATTCTGTTCGTGGTGTTTCGGCCGTGGTGGGTGGCGCTGGTGCACCGGCGGCGCTGGAACCGGCGCTTGGTCACCATTCTGCTGCTGCTGGTGACGGTGGTGGTGCTCGTGATTCCGTTCTACGCCCTGAGCTCGCTGCTGCTCGACCGGTTGGTGCGGTTTGCCCAAAACCCGGAGCAGATTCTGGAGGTGGTGCACAAGGTGGAGCGGGCCGTGGGATTTAAGATAACTGAACAGTTTAATGTGCGGCAGGTGCTGCTGCAGGGCGGCGCCAAGGTGAGCAGCTGGCTGCCCACGCTGGCCAGCAGCGCGCTCAACTTTCTGGTCATCGTGGGCCTGATGCTGTTCACGATGTACTACATGTTCATGCAAGAAACCTACTTTCTGCTGGGCCTGCACCGCTACCTGCCGTTTCGCAACGAAACGCTGAAGGAGCTGGGCGAGTCGCTGAAAAACAACGTGAACGCCAACGTGCTAGGGCAGGTGGTGGTGGCGCTGGTGCAAAGCATATTGACGGGCGTTACGCTGTGGATATTTGGCGTGCCCGATGCGCTGTTCTGGGGCGTGGTGGCGTTTTTTATGGCGTTTCTGCCGGTACTGGGTACGCCGCTGGTGTGGGGGCCGGCGGCGCTGTATCAGTTTTCGCAGGGGCACAACGGGCAGGCCATCGGCATTCTGCTGGCGGGCTTTATTGTCATTATCAACGTCGACAACCTGCTGCGCATCGTGCTGGCCAAGCGCATGGGCGACATTCACCCGCTGGTGACGCTGGTGGGGCTGGTGCTGGGCGTAGAGATTTTTGGGCTGATTGGGCTGGTGGTAGGGCCCTTGCTGGTGTCGTATTTCCTGGTGCTGATGGAGGTGTTCCGGCGCGAAAACCGGGCGACGAATAAGGCCGTGGCCGGGCCGCTGTAAAGCCGGGCTTGTGCCGACCTTTGCGCCACCACGTGCTTCATCCCACCCATGGACTTCTCGACCATTCAGCCCAAAGTCACCCCCATCTACCAAACCTCGGTTTTCAAGTTCGAGGACCTGCACGCCATTCAGGAGTACATCGACGACCCGCAGAGCCGCTACATGTATTCGCGTAACGGCAACCCCAATTCCGACGAGCTGGCCGAGGCTGTGAGCCGCTGGGAGGGCGGCACCGGGGCGGTGGTCACGGGCTCGGGCATGGCCGCCATTTTCGCGGCGCTGATGACGTATTGCCGGGCCGGGGACCACGTGCTGTGCGCGGCCGACATCTACGGCGGCTCGGCGGCGCTGCTCAATCTGGAGCTGGCGCGGCTGGGCATCACGGTGAGCTACGTGCCGTTTGAGGAGCTGTATGACCTGAAGGCCCACGTGACGCTGGCAACCCGGCTGCTGCTCTGCGAAACCATGAGCAACCCGCTGCTGCGCGTGGTGGACCTGCACCGCGTTGCCACCGAATGCCACGCGCACGGCCTGAAGCTGGTGGTCGACAACACGTTTGCCTCGCCCGTGCTCACCAAGCCGCTGGCATATGGTGCCGACCTAGTGATGCACAGCGTGACCAAATACCTCGCCGGCCACTCCGACGTGACGGCCGGGGCCGTGGTGGCCCGCTCGGCCGAAGATGCCGCGCGCCTGCGCCAAATCGTGACGGTGTACGGCCTCACCCTAAGCCCCATGGAAAGCTGGCTGAGCGTGCGCGGCCTCAAAACGCTGCGCCTGCGCATGGCCGCCCACTCCGAAAATGCCTGGCTGGTGGCCGAGTTTCTGGACGAGCACCCGGCCGTGGAGGCGGTGTATTACCCGGGCCTGCCCGCGCACCCGCAGCACGCGCTGGCGGTAGCGCAGGGCGGCGGCCGGTTTGGCGGCATGATATCGTTTCGGCTGGCTGATGAGGCGGCCGTGAACCGGTTTATGCAGCGCAGCCAGCGGTTTCCGTTCGCGCCTTCGCTGGCGGGTGTGGACTCGTCGTGCTCGCACCCGCTCACTACCTCGCACCGGGCCCTGACCGAGGCGCAGCGCGCCGAGTTGGGAATCACCGTAGGACTGGTGCGCCTGAGCGTGGGCATCGAGCCCGTGGAAGAGTTGCTGGCCGACCTGGCCCAGGCACTGGAGTAATAATCCAAGCAGTTTATTCTCTCGCGGGTGCCCGAAATGCTTGGGTGCCCGGCCCTTCCTGCCTACCTTCATTATACCAAATGAAGAGGCCCTCGATTTACGTAGAAGCCCGAATGCGCTGCTCCATGGAGCAGCTGTGGGCGCACACCCAGCAGCCCGAACTGCACCAGCAGTGGGACCTGCGCTTCACCGAAATAGAGTACTTGCCGCGCCCATCGGAGGCCGAGCCGCAGCAGTTTCTGTACGCCACGCGCATCGGGTTTGGGCTGGGCGTGGCCGGCTGCGGCGAAAGCCTCGGCACGAATGAGAAGAACGGAGAGCGTACCTCGGTGCTCAAGTTTTGGTCTGACGAAAAGGTGTCGCTGATTCGCGAAGGCGCGGGCTTCTGGAAGTACGTGCCAATGGAGGACGGCCTGCGGTTTTTCACGCGCTACGATTACCAGACGCGTTTTGGCGCGGCGGGGGAGTGGCTCGACCGGCTGGTGTTTCGGCCGCTCATCGGTTGGGCCACGGCCTGGAGCTTCGACAGCCTGCGGCTGTGGCTGGAGCAGGGGCAGCGGCCGGCGGTATCGCGGGCTTTGGCGCTGATAACGGCTCTGGTGCGGTTCACACTGGGCTTTGTGTGGATGTATCAGGGCGTGGTGCCCAAGCTGCTGTACCCGGACACCGGTGAGCTGAGCATTTTGCAGGGCGCGGGTTTTTCGGCGGGCGCGGCGCGCACCGTGGCCTCGGCGGTGGGCGTGGGCGAAATCCTGTTCGGG
This sequence comes from Hymenobacter sp. 5317J-9, assembly GCF_022921075.1. Taxonomy (NCBI): domain Bacteria; kingdom Pseudomonadati; phylum Bacteroidota; class Cytophagia; order Cytophagales; family Hymenobacteraceae; genus Hymenobacter; species Hymenobacter sp. 5317J-9. Next base: position 4,373,152 of record NZ_CP095050.1, on the reverse strand, counting down.
CTGCTGTTTTGGGTGCTGCCGATGCAGCGGCTGCGGCCGGTGTACTGGCTGAACATGCTGGGGCTGGTGGTACTGGGCGCGGGGGCGCTATTCAGCCAGCCGGCGGTGTTTGTGGCGCCTTTCAATCCGCTCACGCTGAACCTGGCGCTGGTGGCGCTGGCCGCGGTGGCGCTGCTGATTCCGACGGAACTAGTGCCCAGTGCCACGCGGTGCCTGCGTCGGCCGATGGAAAGCCCGCGCACTGCCGCGAGCGTGCCGCGGGAAAATCCCGTAGCCACTGCTTAACATTCACTACGTTTCCTGCCATGTCTTCCATCTATCAGCAGCAGCTGGGCGCCGACTTTGAGAAGCTGCACCCGCGCATTCAGGAGCGGCTGGGCTTTAGCAGCGGCGACCATCGCGCGTTTGTGGGCGAGGGCGTGATGGAACGGGTGTGGCACGGGCCGTTTTTCACGCAGCCGTTTTTGCGAGCGGGCTTGGCGCGCCACATCACCTTCCCGGAGACGGGGCATAATGTGCCGTTTCGCATCGAAAACTACGCGTACCAAGATCCCTTGGGCCGCGAAACCGTGACCTGGATTCGGCGCTTTCATTTCCCGGAGCACACCCGGTGCTTCGATGCCACGATGATTCGCAGTGCCGCCCGCCAGTCGATTGTGGACTACCTGGGCACCCACCAACACGTGGCCGTGGACATTGACATGGCCGTGACCGAGCGGGGCGGGCTGCGGCTGCGCTCGGGTGCGCAGCGCTTCCGCGAAGGCCGGCTGGCGTTTCGCCTGCCCGGCGTGCTGGCGGCGCTGGCCGATGTGGAAGAGTGGTACGACGATGCCGCCGACTGCTACCGCATTGAGGTGGTGGTGCGCAATCCGGTGCTGGGCAAGCTGTTTGGCTATACGGGTTCGTTTCGTTCTTCCTGGCACAGCGTGGTCCCGGAGCACATTCCGGCGCACGCCTTGCCGCTGCGGTATGAAGCCCGGGAATAAACCTCATTCAATTCCATGAAACTCGAACTTACTCCTGCCCAGCGGCGCGTGGAACTGGCCCGGCCCGGGGTGCTGCTGGCCCTGTATGTGGGCTGCGCGCTGGCCGGCTGGTGGTGGCTGGCCGTGCCGCTGGCCGCCGTGGTGTGCCTGGCGGCTTTTGTGATGATGCACGACGCCATGCACAACTCCCTGGGCCTGCCCAAGCCCGCCAACGAGCGAGTGCTGACCCTGGCCGGGCTGCTCATTCTCAAAAGCGGCCACGGCTTGCAGGTGACGCACCTGCGCCACCACGGCCGCTGCCTCACCGAGGCCGACCCCGAAGGCGCGCCGGCCACCTGGAGCTTCTCGCGGGTGCTGTGGCAGGGGCCCTGGCACACGCTCATGCTGCGCCGCGAGTCGTTGCGCATTGCTCCGAATACGCGCCGCATTCAGCTCATCGAAACCGGGCTGACGCTGGCGTTGCTGCTGGCTTTTGTGGTCCTGTACTGGGCCACGGGCTCGCTGGTGGGGCTGGTGTACTGGGGCGTGGCCTTCGTGATGAGCGCGACGATGCCCATCTGGGCGTCGTATGTGCCGCACCACGTGTCGTCGCGCAACCCGGCGGCGCGCACGGCCGCGGCCCTGGCCCAGGCCTGGACGCCCATCACGGCCTCGTTTGCCTTTCATCACCTGCACCACCACTACCCGCGCGTGCCCACGGCCCTGCTCTACCGCGCCGCGGCCGAGCTGCCCCCGCCGCCCGAGGAGGAGCACCACCACCACTAAGGAAAATAAAAAAGGCCCCTGTGCGTACACAGGGGCCTTTTAGGTAAATAGCCATTCGGCAATAAGCCACGGCGGCGTTGTGGTGGCTTCCTACAGCTTGTCCGACACCGAATCGGAAATCTGGCGGCCGGTGCGCAGGGCCTGGTATTCGGCCTGCTGCGCACGAATGTTCACTTTGTCGTCGAACGAGAAGCTGCCGCGCAGCTCTTCGTAGCGCCCGTTGAGGCGGCTGAGCACGGCCGAGGCGGTGGTCCAGTCGCTGGGCTTCCAGCCTTGGCGGTCGCTGTGCACGCGGTCCATGAAGCGGCTGTAGGCGTCGAGCAGGCCGGTGGTGGTGAGGGTGGAAACCTTGGTCTGCTTGCGCAAGAAGGTGCTCACCTGGGCATCGGTCGCGGTGGTGCTGGCGGGGTAGTCGATGGTGGTGGGCGTGGTGGTTTTGGTGGTCGTGGACGACGGCGCGGCGGTGCCCGCCGGCACGTAAATGGTGCGCGTGGTGCGCCGGATGACTTTGCCGGTGGCCGGGTCCAGGTCTTCGGTTACTTCGGTTTGGGGCTGCATGCCGGGCGGCACCGTAGCGGGAGTGGTGGCCGGGGCCGGCGTGGTGGTGGTTTTGGTGGGCGTGGTCTGGGCGGCGGCGGCCAGCGGCAGGGCCAGCAGGAGGGCCGCGAAAAGGCGAAGGTTTTTCATGGAAATAAAAAGATGGATGCCCCTTTAACGGCAAACACCGTGCTACGGTGTGCGCTAGGTTGGTAAACAAAAAAGCGCTACTCTTACGCCGCCGCTGATAGTCAGCGCGTGACCACTTCCGCGGTCTACCGTTTTCTCTTTTTTCTTCCCCCATGCAAGGCGCGTACTCTACCTATTTCGACAACCCCTTCCTGGCCTTGCGCATGGCGCGGCCCGCCTACAAAGCCCAGGCCGAATACGCCCTGCGGGCCGGCCGCGAGGCCGCCCTCGGCGCCGCGTTTGCCCCGCTGCTGGCCGAGCTGGAAACCGCCATTGCCGGCTTCGACGAAAACCTGACCGACCGCAACCAGCCCACGGCCGGGGGCACCGACGCCTTCCGCCAGGCCCGCGCCGAGTGGCTGCTGTTCGTGGACGACGCCATGAAGGACCACGTCACGCCCAAGCTCCGCAAGCTGCCCGTCTACGCCGACTTCAAGAAGTTTGGCAAGAGCCGGCTGGCCGAGCTGGCCCAGCCCGAGCTGCTCACCGCGTCGCAGGCCCTCGTGGCCCTGTACCGGGCCCAGCAAGCCGCCTTGCCCGCCGAGGTGGCCGCCGGCGCCCAGGCCCGGTACGCCGCCCTGGTCGCCGCCGATGCCGCCCGCGACGCCCGGGCCGCCACCATCGCCGACGCCCGCCTGGAGCTGGCCGACGACCGCGCCGCCATTGCCCGCGCCCAGCGCCGCTTCAAGGCCCAGCTGGAACTCACGTACGACGACGCCGAGAAGGTGTACAGCTTCTTCGATTTCTCGGCGGCCAAGCTGCCCAAGGCCAAAAAGAAAGCCGCGGACGGTCCCTCGCCCGTCCAGCCCTAGCGCGAGCTCGCCGGCCGCTGCCGGTCCATACGCAAGGCCTCCGCGAGGACTCGCGGGGGCCTTTGGCGTTGCCGGAAGCGGGCAACGAGGACTCGCGGCCCGGTTCCGAAACACCGGAAATGCCCCGCGAGTCCTCGTTGCCCGGTTCTGGAAAATCGGGAAATGCTCTGCAAGCACTCGTGCGGCCCTTCGGCAACTCCTGAAGCCCGCCGCGAGTACTGGCCGGGCACTGCGGGTGGTGGCAGTGCGTGTTGCCGCTGAAACCTGGCGGCGTATGGCTGCGCATCCGGGTGACTCGTGGCACTCGTCGCGAACAAGAAGGCACCGCACGAGTTGCTACTGACAGAAAAGACGGAATAGAAAATAGACCGTTTTCTTGAACTCAAGAAGCCTAATCATGCATGGCCCTGGGGCTGCATACTAGCTTTGTGGCGCCCGTAAAACATGAAATTCCAGCCCCTATTCCTTGCCTTGCTACTGGGGGCCCTTTGCATGGCCAGTTGCACCCCAAAGCAAGAGCGTACCACTGAGTCCTCTCGCTATCCTAACGGCCGCCTGCGTGGCGTAGCTGCTCTGCTAAACGGACGGTTGGACGGACGAAGCGTGGCGTACTATCCAAATGGGAAGGTGCGTGCGACTTCCTACTGGGTCGCCGGTCGCCGCACCGGTTTTACCCGGCTCTATTACCCGAATGGGGGGGTGCGCGACAGTTCCGCGTTCCGCAACGACTCGCTGCACGGCCCGGCGTTGCGTTACTACCCGAACGGCGTCCTCCAAGAACAGGCCCACTACACGAACGGTACCCAAACGGGGCTCACGATGCGGTTCGACTCGTTGGGCAAGCCGGTGGAACGCGAGATTTACAACCGGGCCGGTCGGTTAATCTACGCCAACGGATACGAACCGGGCGGGCAGCCATCCCCCGGCGGCATGATGACGCTGATTGACGCGCCGGACACGCTGAATTGGGGCGAAAAGTACACGGGCTCGGTGTCCTTTGGCTACCCGCTCCAGAAACCGGCTACGATGCTGGTTGGAACGCTGAGCAAAGGCAGAAAAGCCAGCGACTCGCCCGTGCTCGTGGACACTTTTCAGGTAGTAGCGCCCAGCCCCGACGGGCGCTTTTACTTCGCTTACTACCCCAAACGTGCCGGGAACAACGCGATGGGTTATCGATTTCTACAACCCGGAAGCCCCTGGAATGCGCGCCCCCGCAAGGATTCGTTGTCTGTGGACTACTTGGCAGGGGATATGCCTTTTTTTGTGCGTGAGCCCCGGAGGAAACAATAACGCTCCTTTCCGAGAACGAAAAGGACTGGCTCTATATCTCTTGGCCAACTGGCCCCTGTAGCGCAAACCAAGTTTACGAAACCCGTCTACGATTCACTGTTTACGAAATGGCTGGTAGGGATGAGTTTCGTAAACTCCAGCCAACAAGCGCCTACGCTTCCTCAAAGGAGGGTTAGCCGACGGTATCAGCGGCTACCCCAGCGCCTCGGCCAGGGCCTCTTTCACGCGGCGCAGCTCGCCTTCGCCCATGGCCGTGCCGCTGGGCAGGCACAGGCCGCGGGCGAAGAGGTCGGCGCACACGGCGCCGCCGTACACGGGCGCGCTGGCAAACAGCGGCTGCAGGTGCAGGGGCTTCCACAGCGGCCGGCTCTCGATGTTGCGCGTTTCCAGGTGCAGGCGCAGGGTTTCGGGCGTGACGGGGCGGGCGGGCGCGTCGGTGTCCGGGTCGGCGGGGTTCACCAGGATGGTGGTGAGCCAGCGGTTGGAGCGGCTGCCGGCCGGCTCCGGCGCCAGGGCCACCGTGATGCCGGGCAGGCGGGAAAGGTGCTCGCGGTACCAGTCGAAAATCTGGCGGCGGCGCTTCACCCGCTCCTCCAGCAGCTCCATCTGGCCGCGGCCAATGCCGGCCAGGATGTTGCTGAGGCGGTAGTTGTAGCCGGTTTGGGAGTGCTGGTAATGGGGCGCGTCGTCCTTGGCCTGGGTGGCCAGGAAACGGGCTTTTTCAGCTAATGCCTTGTCATAAGTCACGAGGGCGCCGCCGCCGCTCGTGGTCAGAATCTTGTTGCCGTTGAAGGAAAACACGCCCACCCGCCCGAAGCCGCCCAGCGGCTGCTGCTGCCACTCGGAGCCCAAGGCCTCGGCGGCATCTTCCAGAATGGGAATGTCGAATTCTTTGGCCACGGCCAGAATTTCGGGCAGCTTGGCCGGCATGCCGTAGAGGTGCACCACGATGAGCGCCTTGGGCTTTTTGCCTTGGGCTAGGCGGTCCACAATGGCCTCGCGCAGGCGCTCGGGACAGAGGTTCCAGGTATCGGGCTCGCTGTCGACAAACACCGGCGTGGCCCCCAGGTACACCACGGGGTTGGCCGTGGCCACGAAGGTGAAGGAGGGGCACAGCACCTCATCGCCCGGCCCCACGCCCAGCAAAATCAGCCCCAGGTGAATGGCCGCCGTGCCCGAATTCAGCGCCACGCAATACGGCACGCCCACGGCCGCGCAGATGTCGGCCTCAAACCCCGCCAGGTTGGGCCCGGCCGGCGCCACCCAGTTGTCTTCAATGGCCTTGTGCACGTAGTTGAGCTCGTGCCGGCCGAGGTGGGGCGGGGAAAGGTAAAGGCGGTCGTAATCCTGGCTGCGCATGCTGTCGCTTAAGAGCTGCAAAGAACGTCATGCTAGGCGCAGCCGACACGGCATTCGGGTTCCTACGATTTATTTATCTTCCTCTCAGAGTGCCCGCGCCGGCACGCCCACGGCCGTCACGTGGGGCGGAAGGTCGCGCACCACCACTGCGCCCGCCCCCACAATGCTGCCTTCTCCCACGCGCACGCCCTGAATGACCGTGGCGTTGGTGCCCAGGTAGCAGCCGGCGGCCAGCCGGGCGGCGCCGCTCAGGTTGGCGTGCGGCATCAGGGAGCAGAAATCTTCCAGCACGGCGTCGTGGCCCACGGTGCAGCCCAGGTTGAGCAGCACGAAGCGGCCCAACGAAATGTCGCAGGTCAGGATGCAGCCTTGTTGCACAATGCAGCCTTCGCCCAGCGCAATGCGCTGCTCGGGCCCCAGCACCACCTGCGGGTGCACCAACGCCGGAAACGACAGGTTGGCAGAGGTGAGGCGGCCCACCACGGCGGCCCGGCTGGCCGAGCTGCCCACGGCCACGGCCACGGCCAGCGGCTCAGCGGTGGCGTTGAGGTCGGCGCTGGTGCCGAGGTAGGGGAGGCCGGCCACGGTGGGGGTAGTCGGCGCCACGTCGTCGTAAAAGCCTCGCACGTCCCAGGCGGGGTGCGTGGCGTTGAGTTGGCGCACGAGGTGCAGCACCTCGCGGCCCAGCCCGCCGGCCCCGAATATGACGAGTGGGGTGCCGGTTTCGCCGGCTTCGTAGTCTGAGAAAAACAAGGTGGTCATAGGGTGCTATCTACGGGGAAACGGGAGGTGGGGGCGTGCCCCGGAAAGCCACGGTGGTGGCGTGGCCGGGCGTGGCCACGCCGCTGCCGCGCAGCACGCGCCCGGCCGTGCGCCACAAAATGGTCATATCCAGCCGCCACGAGAGGTTATCGACGTACCATACGTCGAAGGCAAATTTTTCTTCCCAGCTGATGGCGTTGCGTCCGTTCACCTGCGCCCAGCCCGTGAGGCCGGGTCGCGCCTCGTGGCGGCGGGCCTGGGTGGGCGTGTAGAGGGGCAGGTACTCGGGCAGCAGCGGGCGCGGGCCCACCAGGCTCAGGTCGCCGCGCAGGATGTTCCAGAGCTGGGGCAGCTCGTCGAGCGAAGTGGCGCGCAGCCAGCGGCCCGTGGCGGGCAGGCGGGCGGCATCGGGCAGCAGCTGGCCGGCGGTGTCGCGCGTGTCGGTCATGGTCTGGAGCTTGTAGAGCGTGAACAGGCGCCCGTGCCAGCCCGGCCGCACCTGCCGAAACAGCCAGCGGCCCCGGTTTTGGGCGGCGGCCACGGCGGCTCCGCCCATCAGCAGCGGCAGCGTGAGCAGCAGCAGCGGCAAGGCAATGGCCACGTCGAGCCAGCGCTTGCCGTGGCGGGCGTAAAAAGAATCGGGAGTGGGCACAGCGCAAAAGTAACTTTGCGTCGCAGGCTTTGGCCCGCGTTGCTCTTATGCTCGTTTTCCCCAACGCCAAGCTCAACCTCGGCCTCTACGTTACGGAGCGCCGGCCCGATGGCTTCCACAGCCTCGAATCGGTGTTTGTGCCCCTGCCCTGGACCGATGCGCTGGAAATTCTGCCCGCCGCGCCGGGCCAGCCCACCAGCATCACACTCACCGGCCGCCCCATTCCCGGCGACCCGGCCACCAACCTCTGCGTGCGCGCCTATGAGCTGCTACAGGCCGACTTTCCGCAACTGCCGCCCGCGCAGCTTTACCTGCACAAGATTGTGCCCATCGGGGCGGGGTTGGGCGGCGGCTCGGCTGATGCGGCATTTGCGCTCAAGGCCACCAATGAATTATTTCAGTTAGGCCTCGCGCCGGAAGCCCTGGAAAACTACGCCCGCCGTCTGGGCTCCGATTGCGCGTTCTTCATTCGCAACCAACCCGTGCTGGCCGTGGAGAAAGGCGACATTTTCGAGAAAATAGACCTCAACCTGTCCGGCCTGACGTGCGTGGTAGTGTACCCGGGGCTGCACATTGGCACGGCCGAGGCGTACGCCCGCATTGTGCCGCAGGCGCCGAAGTTTCCGCTGCGCGAAGCCCTGGCACAGCCAATGAGTACCTGGCGCGACACCGTCACCAATGATTTTGAAAAGGCCCTGGCGCCAACGTACCCGGTACTGGCCGATATTAAACAGCGCCTTTACGAGGCCGGTGCTACGTACGCCAGCCTGTCGGGCTCGGGCTCAGCGGTGTACGGGCTGTGGCCCGCGGGCGCGCAGCCCGCGCCGATGGCGTGGCCGGCCGAGTATTCTGTGTGGCAGGGCGTGCTCTAAACTGGCATGGCCGGCTCCAAATCCGGCTCTTTGTCCTTCATCAGCCGCGCCACCAGCGGGTGGATGAGCACGCTGAGCACAATGAGCAGGGTGCCAATGTAGAAGCCCATGCTCATGCGTTCGCCGTTGAACTGCGGGGCGTGCAACAGGCCCTTGGTGTGCAGCCAGTAGATGCCCGCCGCCATGGCAATGCCATACACCGGCTCGAGGTTGATGGTCAGATTGACGGCGAAAGGGGAGAGGCGCTTCATGAGCTCTACCGACGTGGAGAAGGCGTACACGGTGCACACGCCTGCCAGCAGGCCCAGCCAGAGCCAGTCTAGGCCGTGCCAGGCCAGCTGCAGGCCCCTGCCCTGGGTGAAAAAGTGGCTGTAGATGGGGAAGAACAGCGCAATGCTCAGGCAGGCCCCCAGCATCTCGTAAAAGGTGAGCCGCAGCGGCGGGTGCTGCTTTATTAGCTTCGAGTTCAGCACGCTGAACAGCGCCGACAAGCCCGCCGACAGCACCGCAACACCCAGGCCCAGCAGCTGGTCGAGTTCGGCCTGGCTTACCAGATAAAGGCCCACCATGGTGATGAGGCCCAGGCCCACCTCGTAGCCGCGCACCCGGCGCCAGAGCAGCAGCGGTTCGAGCAGCGAGGTCCACAGCGCCAGCGTGGCCAAGCCCGCCAGACACACGCTCACCGACGACAGCCGCGCCGCCAGAAAAAAGGTAATCCAGTGCGTGGCCACCAGCGCGCCCACCGCCAGCAGCCGCAGTACCTGCCCCGCCGGAATGCGCCAGGGCATGCGCCGCGCGCCCAGCAGCACGGCTAGCCCCGTGGCCGCCAGCAGCGTGCGCCAAAATACCAGCTCCACCGACGGCAGCGCAATGAGCTTGCCCAGTATGGCCGTGAAGCCCCACAGGAGCACAATGAAATGGAGCTTGAGGTAGTCGCGAAGCATAGAAGGTAAGCAAACAGAACGTCATGCAGAGCGCAGCGAAGCATCTCGCTCGGAGCAACAATCAACCGAATTAACGGTGGCACGCGAGATGCTTCGCTGCGCTCTGCATGACCGCCCAACACCTTGTCTGCTTGCTCCAGATATTACTTCGGCACAAACCGGTACAGCGCCAGCCCAATGACGCTGAATACCGTGCTGGGTACCCAGGCCGCCACCAGCGGCGAGAGGCTGCCCACCTGGGCCAGATTGCGGCTCAGCATCACGAAAATGATGAATATGAAGGCCAGCACGAACCCCAGCGCAATCTGCCCGCCCACGCCGGCTCGGGATTTTCGGGCGCTCAACGTCACGCCAATCAGCGTCAGGATGATGATGGAAAACGGGTAGGCATACCGCTCGTACTTCTCGCTCATGTAGAGCTGGGTGTCGTCGGCGCCGCGCTCTATCTTGTCCTTGATGTAGGCGTTGAGCTGCGGCAGGGTCAGGGTTTCGGCCAGCTTGTAGTTGCTGGCGAAGTCCTCGGTGCGCAGGTTCATGGTGGTGTCGCGGGCGGGCAGGGTTTGCAGGGTTTCGTCCTGCGCGCCGCGGAAGGTGCGCACCAGCTGCGGCGACAAATGCCACACGTGCTTGGTCGAGTCCCAGTTGATGGCGTCAGCCGTCAGGCGGCGGCGCAGCACGGTGCCGTCCACGGTTTCGAGGGCGAAGTGAAAGCCCACGTTGCTCGTGTTGTCGTAGCTTTCCATGTACACGTAGCTTTTCGGGCCAATCTTGATGTGCACGTTGCGCCCCTGAAACCGAAACGGCAGCTTGATATACGCCCGCTCAAACGCCACGCGCGACTTGTTGCCGATGGGCAGCACCCAGCCAATGAGCGCGAAAATGAGCAGCCCCACCACCGCCCCGCCCAGCGCATACGGCAGCATTAGTCGCTTAAAACTCACACCGCTCGCCAGAATGGCCACAATCTCGGTGCGCGCCGCCAGCTGCGCCGTCACAAACACCACGGCGATGAAAATGGTAATCGGCGAAAGCAGGTTGGCGAAATACGGAAACAGGTAGATGTAATAGCCGAAAATGATTTTACCCATCGACAAATTGTGCTGGATAAAGTCATCGTTTTTTTCGGTGAAATCAATTACACAAATCACCGACACGAGTATCACCACCGAGAAGAAAAACGCGGCCAGAAACTTCTTGATGATGTATTTATCGAGGATGTTCATGCTATGGGCAAGTTGTAATCAGAACGTCATGCTGAGCGCAGTCGAAGCATCTCGCGTGCAGCAGTAATTAAGTACTTGCGCAGTAGAGATGCTTCGACTGCGCTCAGCATGACGGCCGTTGTAGCGTTCTAGAGGCGGGTCATTACCTGCTTCACCATGCGGTCTTTCCAGGGGCCAAACGTGCCGGCCAGGATTTCCTTGCGGGCCTCCTTCACCAGCCACAGGTAGAAGGCCAGGTTGTGGGCCGAGGCAATTTGCGGGCCGAGCATCTCCTTGCACTGGAACAAATGGCGCACGTAGGAGCGGCTATAGAACGTGCTGGCGTGCCCGCCAAGTTCGGGGTCGAGGGGCGAGAAGTCGGTTTCCCACTTCTTGTTGGTGATGTTGACGATGCCCTGCGTGGTAAACAGCATGCCGTTGCGGGCGTTGCGGGTCGGCATCACGCAGTCGAACATGTCCACGCCCAGGGCGATGTTTTCCAGAATGTTGGCCGGCGTGCCCACGCCCATCAGGTAGCGCGGCTTGTCCTTGGGCAGAATGTCGCACACCAACTCGGTCATTTCGTACATCAGCTCGGCCGGCTCGCCCACGCTCAGCCCGCCAATGGCGTTGCCGGCCCGGCCCTGCTCGGCAATGAACTCGGCCGATTTGATGCGCAAATCCCGGAACGTGCTGCCTTGCACAATGGGGAAAAGGTTCTGCTCGTAGCCGTAAAGCCCTTCGGTGCTGTCGAAACGCTGGATGCAGCGCTTCAGCCAGCGGTGCGTCATGTCGAGGGAGCGGGCGGCGTAGTCATACTCGCAGGGCCAGGGCGTACACTCGTCGAAGGCCATGATGATGTCGGCCCCGATGACGCGCTGAATGTCCATCACGCCCTCGGGCGAGAACAAATGCTGGCTGCCGTCCACGTGCGAGCGAAATTTCACGCCCTCCTCCTTAATCTTCCGGGTGTTGCTGAGCGAGTACACCTGGTAGCCGCCCGAGTCCGTGAGGATGGGCCGGTCCCAGCCATTAAACTGGTGCAGGCCGCCGGCCGCACGCAGCACGTCGAGCCCCGGCCGCAGGTAGAGGTGATAGGTGTTGCCGAGAATAATCTGGGCGTTGATGTCGGTTTTCAGGGTTTGCTGCGACACCGCTTTCACGGTGCCGGCCGTGCCCACGGGCATGAAAATGGGCGTTTCGATGGCGCCGTGGGCGGTTTCGAGGCGGCCGGCGCGGGCTTTGGTGGCGGGGTCCTGGGCGAGAAGGTCAAAAGTCATAAGCAACCACAAAGGTAGCCCAGCCGCCCGGCGTCCCGTACTTTTGCCGGCCCCTTCACGCCCATAGTCCCGTTGCAGATACCCGTACCCACTTCCCCGATTTTCTGGCTGCTCGTGGCGTGCGTGGTGGTGCAGTTCATGTACGCCGCGTATTTCTTCTGGCCCTTCGCCAGCCGGCCCGCCGAAGCCCCGGCCGACGCGCCCGGGCCGGATGCCGAGCCAGTTTCCATCGTGGTATGCGCCCACAACGAGCTCGACAACCTGCGCCGCCTGCTGCCCCTGCTGCTACAGCAAGACTACCCGGCCGGCTTCGAAATCGTGCTCATCGACGACCGCAGTGACGACGATACCTACCTCTACGCCCAGCAGCTGGCCCAGTACTACCACGAGAAAGTGCGCCTCGTGAGCGTGGCCCGCACGCCCCGCGGCTTCGCTCCCAAGAAATACGCCCTCACGCTGGGCGTCAAAACCACCCGCTACGCCCGCCTGCTTTTCACCGACGCCGACTGCATTCCGGCCACCAATCAATGGCTGCGCCTCATGCAGCGCGGCTTTGCGCACGGCGGCGGGGCCGACGTGGTGCTCGGCTTTTCGGCCTACGCCGCGGCCCCCGGCTTTCTCAACCACCTCATTCGCTACGAAACGCTGCTCACCGCCGCGCAGTACCTCAGCTTTGCTTGGCGCGGCTGGCCCTACATGGGCGTGGGCCGCAACTTGGCCTACACGCGGGCCTGCTTCAACGCCACTAAGGGCTACGCCTCGCACATGCGCCTGCTCTCCGGCGACGACGACCTGCTGGTGCAGGATGCCGTGCGCTACGGCCAGCGCATCACCGTGGTGGCCGATGCCAGCGCCCACACCCTGAGCGAGCCCGCAGCCACCTGGCGTGCCTGGTGGCACCAGAAACGGCGGCATTTGTCGGCCGGCCGGGCCTACCGCCTGGCCGACCGGTTGCGCATTGGCACGTTCGTGGCGGCAAACGTGTTGTTCTACTTCGCTACGGTCGCGCTAGCATTTTCTTCAAACAATTGGGTACCTTTGGCGGTGGTATACACCCTCCGAACTTTGTTTGTGGGTGCGGTGTATGCCCGTTTGAGTAGCCGCCTGGGTCAGCCCGTAATCGTCGGGTTGCTACCCGTGCTCGACGTGGTTTATTTTTTCCAATACCTTGCCCTGGGAATCTCGCTATTCCTCAACCGCACCCTTCGATGGAAGTAAACAATCAAGATATTCAAAAGCAGTTTTCCGCCAAAGCCAAGCACGACTTCAAGTTGATTCGGGCCGCGGTGGACAACGGCGATGAAAAGGCGTATGCCGAGCTGATGCACATCTACAAGAAGCCCGTGTACCACGTGGTGCTCAAGATGGTGCGCAATCAGGACGACGCCGAAGACCTCACCATCGAAGCCTTCGCCAAAGCGTTTCGCAACCTGCACAAATTCAACCCGGAGTACGCTTTCAGCACCTGGCTGTTTCGCATTGCCACCAACAACTGCATCGACTTTATTCGCAAGAATAAAATCAAAACCATGTCGATTGACTCGGCCATCAAGGTCGACAACGGCGACGAAATCACCATCGATTTCCGCGACAACGACCTGAACCCGGCCGAGCACGCCGTGCGCAACCAGAAAATCGAAATCATGCGCCACGTGGTGGCCCGCCTGCCCGATAAATACCAGCGCCTCGTGAGCCTGCGCTATTTCGACGAGCTCAGCTACGAAGAAATTGCCACCGAGCTCAAAGCCCCGCTCGGCACTGTGAAAGCCCAGCTGCACCGCGCCCGCGAGCTGCTCTATGACATGGTGAAGCACACCAAGCAAATTATTTAAGCAGGAAAAAGCCCCGGCGTAAGTCGGGGCTTTTTTTGTGGGCGTTCAGAAGAGAAATAAGAACGTCATGCAGAGCGCAGCGAAGCATCTCGTGTGCGCAACTAAATGTAATCGGAGCAACGAAGCGGTAGAGATGCTTCGACTGCGCTCAGCATGACGTTCCATGTCGTAGCAAAGGCCCAAACCGTGCACCTTTGCACCCATGAACCTTTTGCAGCACTACTTCCCCGCGCTCACGCCCCAGCAGCTTCAGCTATTTCAGCAGCTTGAAACCGAGTTTCGGGCCACCAACGAAGCCATCAACCTCGTGTCGCGCACCGACATGGACAATTTTGTGGAGCGCCACGTGCTGCACTCGCTGGGCATTGCCAAAGCCATCCAGTTCCCGAAAGGCAGCGCCGTGCTCGACGTGGGCACCGGCGGCGGCCTGCCCGGCCTGCCGCTGGCCATCATGTTTCCGGAGGTCCATTTCCACCTCGTCGACAGCATCGGCAAGAAAATCCGGGCCGTGCAGTTCATGGCCGCTGCGCTGGGCCTCAACAACGTAACCGCCGAGCAAACCCGCGCCGAGCAGCTGCGCCAGAAGTTCGACTACGTGGTGAGCCGCGCCGTGGCCCGCCTCGCCACCTTCCACCCTTGGATTGCGCACCGCTTCAAACCCCAGGGCGCACCCGGCGCGGGCCTCTACTACCTGAAGGGCGGCGACCTGACCGAGGAAATTGCCGAGTCCGGCCTCAAGGCCAAAGTCACGGATTTGAGCAGCTTTTTCGAAGAGGAATTCTTCGAAACCAAAAAGGTGGTTTTTGTACCTGCGAAATAAGAGGACAGGGGGCATCCATTTACGCCGGTACTTCGGCCGTAAGAAATTCCACCGCGCGCCGCTCCGAATAGTACTCGCCGTTGCTTTCGGCAAAGCCCACGTGCCCGCCTTCCGGTGGCGTTTCCAGAAATACGTAGGCCGACTGCTCCGCCACCTCCCGCGGAAAGCACGAAGCCGGCAGAAACGGGTCGTTCTGGGCATTCACCAGCAGCGTGGGCACCCGGATGCCGCTCAGGTAGCGCCCAGAGCTGGCGTGCTGGTAGTAGGCATCGGCCGAGTCGAAGCCGTGCATGGGCGCGGTGTACTTGTTGTCGAACTGCGGAAAGTCGCGTAGCGCGTCCAGGCCTTCCACGTCCACTTCGCCCGGCATCAGGGCCGCCTTGTCGCGAATTTTTTGGCGCAGCGATTTCAGGAAACGGCGCATGTACACTTGGTTTTGCGGCCGGCCGATGTGAATGGAACTGGCCCGCAAATCGGTTGGCACCGAAAACACGGCCGCGCGCTGCACCTCGGCCGGCACGCGGCCGGCATCTTCGCCCAGGTACTTCAAGGTCACGTTGCCGCCGGCCGAGAAGCCCAGCAGGTAGGCCCGGCGGTAGCGGCCGGTAGCCAGCGCGTGGCGCAGCACGGCGTCCAGGTCTTCGGTGTCGCCGAGGTGGTAGGAGCGGAGTAGGCGGTTCATTTCGCCGCCGCAGCTACGGTAGTTCCAGGCCAGCGCGTCGAGGCCGGCGCGGTTGAGCGCGCGCACCATGCCGCGCACGTAGGGCCGTGAAGCATCGCCCTCCAGGCCGTGCGACACGATGGCCAGGCCATCGGTGGGGCGCATCTCGGGCAGGCGGCTCCAGTCCAGGTTCAGGAAGTCGCCGTCGGGCAGCTCCAGGCGTTCGCGCTGGTAGGCCACGTCGGGCACGGTGCGCCACAGGCTGGGCACGATGGTTTGCAAGTGGCCGTTGAAAAGGTAAAACGGCGGCTGATAAGCGGGTTTCGATACAAGGGGCATGGCGCGGGGTGGCTAACGGATACTAGAAGCGCGCTGGGTGGGCAGGTAGTAAAGTTCGGTAGTAATCGGCATGCATACTAATTTAGCAGGCCAAAATGAAGTGGACGTGAATAGGGCATCCGGTTGGCCTGAACGAGTGTGGCGGGCTTTTTCCCCGTCATTGCCGACGGCAGGTGTCCGAAACGGCTTTGCATCAATATTTTTGATGGCATGGTTTGAAAATGTCAGACGGTTTCGTACCTTTGCCCTCCCAAACACAGAACTAAAGCATAACGCTCCTATATATTTCCTGCTCATGGCAAACCATAAGTCGGCCCTCAAACGCATCCGCAGCAACGAAGCCAAGCGCGTGTTGAACCGTTACCAGCACAAATCCACCCGCACGGCCATCAAGAAGCTGCGCACGACGACCGACAAAACGGCTGCTCAGGAATTGCTGAAAAAAGTTACTTCGATGTTGGACCGTCTGGCCAAGAAGAACATCATCCACAAAAACAAAGCTGCTAACAACAAAAGCAAGCTGACAAAGCTCGTTAACGCGCTCTAGTGCGACTACGAGTTTAGCGAGGCCAGGCTGCGCCGCCCCAAGGCCTGGTCTCGCGCTCATCACAGAAGCCCCGCTCGGAAACGTGCGGGGCTTCTTGCGTTCAGTCCAATAGGTGCTTGATAAAGTGCTCAAGTGGCGTACCTTACCGGTCCTGTTCCACGTCAAGCTACCCCTGCGCATGAAACACGCCTACCGCTGGGCGCGGCCGTTGCTGGCCGTGCTGCTCTTTATTGGATTCAGCGCCCGGGCGCAACAGGCCTGGCGGCCGTTTCGGCCGGGCCTGATTTATACCTTTAGTCCGGTTGCGGCAACGGGGGCAGCCAACGCCTATACCCTGAAGCTCGATTCGGCTTACGTCACGGCCGCCGGGGATTCGGCCTGGGCCTTCAACCGCGTGATGCGCGACGTGACGGGTAAAGTGCCGGATAACGACGCGTTTGCCTTCCGCAAAAGCCGCAACAACCTCTTCGGGCAGCGACTGGTGTGGCAGCCGGGTTCCTCGGAGTTTACATTGGAAACCCTGACCGAGGGCACGGCGCAAACCGGCGCCGCGCTGCGCCTGCGCCCGCGGGCCGCCGTGGGCAGCACGTGGCTGGCCAGCGGCGCCGTGATGGCCACGCTGAGCAGACGCGGCCCACAAACGGTGAACGGCCAGCCCGACACAGTGGCCACCATCACCCTGAGTACGGGGCCGGTGCTGCGGCTGAGCCGGCGCTTCGGCCTGCTGGAGGGGCCGCAGTGGCTGGCGCTGGGCAGCGGCACAGCGCAGTGGCGGGCTGCGCAGGTGCCCCAAACGCTGGCGCAGTCACCCTATTATCCCACCACGCTATTTGGCCTGGCGCCCGGCGATGAGCTGGGGTATGCGTGGCAGCCTTTCTATTTCGGTTTCTCCCCCTGTGAAGAGGGCGTGGTGCTGCGGCGCATCACGGCGCGGCAACTGACCCCCGACAGCCTGGTTTTTCTGCTGCAGGAGCAGCGCCGGGGACAGCGGTACGGCATGCCCGAGTGCAGCGGCCCCGTGGGGCCTTTCACGGACCCGGTGGTGTCGAAGCGTTGGGCTTTTTCGTTGCGCACGGGCAAGTCGCCGCAGTTCACGGCGCTGCCGCTCCTCACGGGCGAATACGGCCCCGCCCATGCCGGCCCGAGTGCGCCGCTGGTGATGGGAAGAGTCCTTGTGGGCGCTCCGGCAGGCGGCCTGTGCCAAACGCCGCTACAGATTCGCTACCAGCGGGTTTTCAGTTTTCAGGCCAACACCCTGCCGGGCCAATACCGGCCTGGGATAGACTCGCAAGGCTGGCAGCAAACTTTTGCCGTTGCCGACCCTTCGGCCCCCGGCCCCAGCGGTGTAGGCGACATGGCGACGTATGACCTCGGGTTGCGCTACGTCCGACGCACCCTGCCCAGTGGTTTGGTTTACACGTGTGGCTTGGCCGGTAGTTTCACGGGCCTGCTGCCCACGCGCGCCGCGCAAGCTGCGGCTTTGGGCGCGCTGCACCCCAACCCGGCCACCGACGTGGCCACGCTCACGCTGGCCCAGCCCGCCCGCGTCGGCCAGCAGCTACGCCTGACCGACGCGCTGGGCCGCGTGGTGTGGAGTGCGCCCGTGGCCGCTGGGCAGACCATAGCAACGGTGCCCCTCACCGGGCGGCCCTCTGGCTTTTATCTGCTCAACCTGAGCGGCTCCGGTTCCTCAACTACCTGGAAGCTCATCCACGAATAAGCCCATCTGCTACCTAACTTCTGCTGGTTTGCTATGAAACACATCTACTCTTGGGCGCGGCCGCTGCTGGCGGCGCTGTTCCTTTTCATGGGCTTTGGCGTGCACGCCCAGCAGGCTTGGCGGCCGTTTCGGCCGGGAATGATTTACAGCTACGCGCTACGCAACAGCACCAACGTCACGCACACGTTGCGGGTCGACTCCGCCTATGCCACGCCGGCCGGCGATTCGGTGTATGCGTTCAACCGCGTGATGCGGCGAATGGCTGGCTCTTCCGGCGCGGGCACGTTTGCGAAGAGCCGCAACAACCTGTTCGGTGCGCGCATGCGCTGGACGCCCGGGCAGGGATTTTACATCCTGGAAAGCGACGCCCAAAACAACGTGCAAAACGCGACGGCGCTTCGCATCTACCCGCGCGCCAGCGTGGGGCAAACGTGGGTGGCCAGCGCCTCGCCGTTGATGACGGCTATTGTGCAAGCCCGAAGCCAACTCCCCATCCTGGCGGGAACACTGGATTCGGTGGTGACCATCGAACTGCGCAACGGCACGTCCACCACCGGGCCGCCGGTGGTGGCATTCACGCTTTCCCGCACCCACGGGCTGGTGGAAGCCACGCCGTGGCTGGGGGCGGCTGCCCCCGGCACGCCGACCAGCGCGCCGCTGATGGCCGCCCTGCCGGCACCACTGCTGCGGTCGGCGTATAGCCCGCTGGCCCTCTTCACCATGCAGCCCGGCGATGAGATGGGCTATTATTGGGAGCCCTTCAATTACCTAAGTGGCATCTTCTGTTCCAACTCCTACACCCTGCGCCGCATCCTGACGCGGCAGCAGCGGGCCGACAGCCTGGTTTTCACGTACCGCGAACAGACGCGTTCTGAGAATTTTGGCTGGTCTGTGTGCGGAGGGGTTCCGGCATCGGTCACCATTGGGTCGGTGCAAACGCGCCGGATGGCAGTTTCGCTCGTCACGGGGGCCTCGCCGCAGTTTCCGGCCCTGGCATTGCTCGCCGGCGAATACAAGCCGGACCCCGTTTTCACCTTTCGCCAAGGGCAACTGATGGGCGTGGGCATCATGCCCAATTTCGCCAACGACTGCCTGAGCAGCGGCAACTACCTGCCCTACACCCGGGTGTACGTCAACAGCACGGGCGGCCCAACCACGCCGCCTACCTACTCGCTGGGCATGGACGTATTCGCGTGGCAGCAGTCGTTTGGGGGCGCGCCGGGACTGGGCGACGTGGCCACCGGCGAAACCAGCATGGTGTATTACCGCCGCAGCACGGGCACGCCCCTGGTGTGCGGCTCCTTTATCAACTTCGCCAGCCTGCTGCCCACCCGCGCCGCCGAAGCGGCCAGCGTGGCCACCCTGCACCCCAACCCGGCTACCAACGCAGCCGCGCTCACGCTGGCGCAGCCCGCCCGCCCGGGGCAGTTCCTGCGCCTAACCGACGCGCTGGGCCGCGCCGTGTGGAGCACGCCTGTACCCATCGGGCAAACCACGGTGCCCGTGCCCCTGGCCGGGCAGCCCGCCGGCCTCTACCTGCTGCACTTGAGCGGCCCGGACGCTACAGTAACCTGGAAGCTCACCCACGAATAAGAAATACCCATCACAAAAAAGCGCCCGCTGCACATGCAGCGGGCGCTTTTTTGTGAGAGACCAAAGTGTCTTACGCCACGCTCACTTTCACCATGTTGGCTTTGCCCTTGTCCTGGATGGGCATGGAGCCGGTGTTGATGAACACATCGCCGGCTTCGAGGTGGCCGGTGGTGGTGAGGACGTAGCGGATGTCCGTAATGGTGCTGTCGGTGCTGATGAGGCGGTCGTAGTAGAAGCTGCGCACGCCCCACACCAGGCTCAGCGCCGTGAGCAGGTTGCGGTTATCGGTGAAGATAAAAATGTTGGCTTTGGGGCGGTACTTGGCCAGCTGGAAAGCCGTGTAGCCGTGGTGCGTCATGCCGGTAATGGCCTTCGAACCTGTATTCTTAGCCAGGTGGCAGGACGCGGACAGCACGCTGTCGGCCATGAAGTTGGGGCCGTTGGGGTCGATGGGCCACCACTTATGGAACAGCTGCGGGCTGCGGCTTTCCACGCTCAGAATGGTGCCCACCATCGAGCGAATCACCTCGGCGGGGTAGGCGCCCACGGCGGTTTCGGCCGAGAGCATCACGGCGTCGGCGCCGTCGAGCACGGCGTTGGCCACGTCGCTGGTTTCGGCGCGGGTGGGGCGGGGGGCGGTTATCATCGACTCCATCATCTGCGTGGCCACGATGACGGGCTTGCCGGCGGCGTTGCACTTGGCAATAATCATTTTCTGGGCCATTGGCACCTCTTCCATCTTCACCTCCACGCCGAGGTCGCCGCGGGCCACCATCACGGCGTCGGTGATGGCGATGATTTCGTCGATGTTGCGCAGGCCGTCGGGCGTCTCAATCTTGGCCACCACGCGGGTGGTTTTGCCGGCCTCGGCAATGATTTGCTTGATGAAGCGGATGTCGTCGGCTTTGCGGGCAAAGCTGAGGGCCACCCAATCCACGTCGTGTTTCAGGCCAAACTGCAGGTCCTCGATGTCTTTTTCGGTCATGCTCGGCGCCGACACTTCCGAATCGGGCAGGTTGATGCCTTTGCGGGGCTTCACCAGGCCGCCATACACCACTTCCACGTCCACCTCGGTTTCGCGGTCGGTGGCCAGCACTTTCAGCTCAATCTTGCCGTCGTCAATCAGAATCATGTCGCCGGCCTTCACGTCGCGGGCCAGGCCCATGTAAATGGTGCTCAGGCGCGTGGCCGTGCTGATTTCCTTCTCGCCGCACACCAGCTTCAGCTTATCGCCGGCCTTGATTTCGACGCCGCCGCCTTCCACTTCGCCCAGGCGAATCTTGGGGCCCTGCAAATCCTGCAGCAGCCCCACCGAAGTGCGCATGTCCTTATTGAGGCGGCGCACGGTGTTGATTACGCTCAGGTGGTCTTCGTAGGAGCCGTGCGAAAAGTTGAGGCGAAACACGTCCACGCCTTCGCGGATAAGCACGCCCAGACGCTCGTAGGTATTGGAAGCGGGGCCCACAGTGGCCACGATTTTGGTTTTGTTGAAAACAGGAGGGTTATCCATGCGAATTGCAAAAATGTCGGTACAAAAAAACTCCCCACCTGAAAAAGGAGGGGATGGGTTGCCTACAGTACATCGGCTGAAGTAGCAGGCGCTGAAAGAGACAGGCCCTGGTTTACAGGGGCCCAGCAGGGCAAAAGTCGTTTAATTAAATTGAAATGCCTATTGCCGACGGGGCAATTGTCATGAAGATGTCAATACCATTGCGAAAAGGCCCTGTCTCCAAACCACGCTGGCGGCAATAATTCCACTGCCCGCCAGCTCCACCTCACAGAATCAGGTTCTCCTTGTACTTGAGCGTATTGGGGTCGAACTGGCACACGTACTGCACGGCATCGAGGGCGGCAAGCTGCTCCATCAGCTCATGGTCGGCCAGGGCCCCGGTGCCGTTGGTGACGGCCAGCAGGTAGTCGTACTCCTTGATGTCGGGCGCCAGAAAGGGCTTTTTGAGCGTGGAGGGCGCCACTGAGCGGTTGCGCAGCAGCCGGAAGGTGAGGGCCTCGGTGGCGTGCAGGTAGTGCGTGAACACGAGCCGGCCGCGGCTGAGCAGATTGAGCAGCAGTTCGGGCTGCTTCACCAGGCGCAGGCGCAGGGCCCGGTTCAGGGTCCAGGCCAGGGTGTAGTCGCGGGTGCTGCTCACCAGCCCAAACAGGGCAAAGTCGCACTCGTAGTCAACGTCGAGGGTGAAGGTTTTCATAGCAGCCGCAAAAAGGGCACCCGCGGGCGGGCAGGGCAAAGCTACGGCCTGCGCGGGGCGGTTGCCAGCCGCACCGCCATAATGTTGTACCCCTATTTGAAAAGCGCGGCCGTGGGTTCATTGGAAAATCTCTCGTTACTTTGTGCCGTAGTTTTCCTTAAACCCCCACGGAAATGTCTGAAATCGCAGAAAAAGTAAAGGCCATTATTATTGATAAACTGGGCGTTGAAGCCTCGGAGGTTACCCCCGAAGCAAGCTTCACCAACGACCTGGGTGCTGACTCGCTGGATACCGTTGAGCTCATCATGGAGTTCGAAAAGGAGTTCAACGTGAGCATCCCCGACGACCAGGCCGAGAACATCGGCACCGTGGGCCAAGCCATTAGCTACCTCGAAGAGCACGCCAAGTAGTATTTCGTCACCGTCCAGCATTGCGAGCAATTTGAGTTGTAGCCTTTACCCCGGTTCCTCGTTTCGTTCGGCGTGACCCCTGTTCTGCGCATACCGGCCGGCTAGCCGCCGGCCGGTTTTGCTGTTTTATCCCGCTTCATCATTCGCGCCAGTGGCGCTTGCTTATGACGTCCATCCGACGGGTTGTCGTTACCGGCCTCGGGGCCATCACGCCCCTGGGCAACACCGCCCCCGCTTACTGGGAAGGCCTGCGCGCGGGCACCAGCGGCGCGGCCACCATCACCCGCTTCGACCCCAGCAAGTTCAAAACCCGCTTTGCCTGCGAGGTGAAGGATTATAATCCGGACGCCTACTTCGACCGCAAGGAGGGCCGCAAAATGGACTTGTTCACGCAGTTTGGCGTGATTGCCGCCGACGAGGCCATCGCCGACTCGGGCCTGCTGGAAAGCGGCGTGAACAAGGACCGCGTGGGCGTGATTTGGGGCTCCGGCATCGGCGGCCTGAAGTCCTTGCAGGAAGAATGTTTCCAGTTTGAGCGGGGCGACGGCACACCGCGCTATTCGCCCTTCTTCATTCCGCGCATGATTGCCGACTCCGCGTCGGGCAACATCAGCATTAAGAACGGTTTCCGCGGGCCGAATTTCGTGACCACGTCGGCCTGCGCCTCGTCGAACGATTCCATCATCGCGGCCTTCAACAACATCCGCCTCGGCCTGGCCGACGTGATGATTACGGGCGGTTCCGAAGCGGCCATCACCGAATCGGGCGTGGGCGGCTTCAACGCCCTCAAGGCCATGAGTGAGCGCAACGACGACCCGGCTTCGGCCTCGCGGCCCTACGACAAGGACCGCGACGGTTTCGTGCTGGGCGAGGGCGCCGGCGCGCTGGTGCTCGAAGAGTACGAGCACGCCAAGGCCCGCGGCGCCAAAATGTACGCCGAGCTGATTGGCGGCGGCATGTCGTCGGACGCCTACCACATCACCGCGCCCGACCCCACGGGCAGCGGCGTGGTGCTGGTAATGCAGAACGCCCTGCGCGACGCCGGCATCACGGCCGCCGATGTGGACTACATCAACACCCACGGCACCAGCACGCCGCTGGGCGACGGCGCCGAAATCAAAGCCATTGAGCAGGTGTTTGGCGAGCACGCCGAAAAGCTGAACATCTCCTCGACCAAGAGCATGACCGGCCACCTGCTGGGCGGTGCCGGTGGTGTAGAGGCCGTGGCCTGCTTGCTAGCTATGCAACACGGCCTGGTGCCCCCCACCATCAACCTGCACACGCCCGACCCAGAAATCAACCAAGCGTTGAACTTCACGCCAAACGTGGCGCAGGAGCGCGACGTGCGGGTGGCCATGAGCAACACCTTCGGGTTTGGTGGCCACAACACGTCGGTGATTTTCCGCAAGCTGTAGGCGGAAGGCGGACTTATTATAGAACGTCATGCTGAGCGCAGCCGAAGCATCTCGCGTGCGGCAGTAATCCCAACGATTGGATTGCTACCCCACGCGAGATGCTTCGGCTGCGCTCAGCATGACGTTCTTTTTTGCTTCTTTTCTTCCCTGATTCCGAACACTGACGTTCTCCGGCCCGGCGTTCTACCTTTGCCCCAGTTTTCTACCGTTAATCAAGCCTTATCTCCTTTGCTCGGCTTCGTTTCCCGTTTTTTTGCTTCCGACAAGGCGTTTCGGCAGGCCGTGGCGACCGTCACGGGGCAGACGCCCAAGAACGCCAAGCTGTACCGACTGGCGTTCACGCACTCCTCGGCGGTGCGACAGCAGCCCAGCATCGGCCGCCACCAGACCAACGAGCGCCTGGAGTTCCTCGGCGACGCCGTGTTGGGCACGGTGGTGGCGGAATATCTCTTTAAAAAATATCCGTACGAGCAGGAAGGCTTCCTGACGGAAGTGCGCTCCCGCATCGTGAACCGCGAAAGCCTGAACGGCATCGCCCTGAAGTTAGGCCTCGACAAGCTGGTGCAGCTGGATGCCGCGCAGGGCCGCGCCGCCCGCTCACGCTCGGTGAACGGCAACGCGCTGGAGGCGCTGGTGGGCGCCGTGTACCTGGATTTGGGCTACAAGGCCGCCCGGAAGTTTGTGCTCACGCGCCTGGTGAAGGGCTTCGTGGACGTGCACACCCTCACCACCACCACGGCCAATTTCAAGAGCAAGCTGGTGGAGTGGGCTCAGCGCCAAGGCAAAACCCTGCGCTACGACATCAGCGGCGAGGCCCGGCCCGGCGGCGCAATGGAATTCACGGCCAGCGTGCTGCTGGACGAGGAAGTCATTGCCACCGGCATGGGCCTGAGCAAGAAACAGGCGGAGCAGCTGGCCGCCGAACGTGCGCTGACGGAGTTGGGCGTTGGTTAATGCTATCAACTCCCTGCCGGTTTCTACCATCGGGGCGTTTTGCCGGTGCAGAGCATTTTATTGCATGAAATACCTGGTAGTTCTGGCGAGCCTGCTGTTGGCGATGCCTCTCATCGGCCGTGCCGCACCTATCGTGCGGGTAACGCTTCGGGTAGAGCCCGCCACGCATTCGTTTACCTGCCGCTACACCCTCACGCTGCCTGCTGCTGATACCGCTTCTGTTATCGCGCTGAACGTGAGCCGGGACTTCCGCATCGACCACATGGCCAGCCCCGGCGCGGCAGCGCAGCGCCTGAGCCGGGTTTTCTACCCGTATTTCGCCGACACCCTGCAACGCGTGGTGTGGCGCTACGCTACGCCTGCGCGCCGCCGGAAACGGGAGGTGAGCGTGACCTATGCGGGCACGTTGGGCAAGCCGTACTTCACGGAGCAGGGCATGGTGTTTAGCGGCCACACCAACTGGCTGCCGTTTCGGCCCTACCGCGAGTACGAAGCGGTGGAGTACGAATTGGAAGTGGCCGCACCGGGCCCGTACCACGTGCTCAGCACCACACAGGTGCAACGGCAGGGCGGCGGCAAGTGGTTTTTTCGGGGGCGGGCCAGTGCCATCGAAATCACGGCCATGGTGGGCCGGCAATTTCAGCAGTTGACTTCGGGCAGCGCCCCGCTAATTCGGTTGGCGAAAACCGGCCCGACACTGTCCCGGGTCGATACCGTGCTGCTGCGCAAGGCCGAAGGCATCGTGGCGTTCTACAACCGCACCATTGGCCGGCAGGACCCAATTTCGCATTTCACCATTTTTCTGCCCGGCACCAATTCCGACGCGTTCGGTGTGCTGGACAACGCGACGGTGATAACCTACACCGACTTCGACGTGGCCGCCGACCGGGAAGCGCTACTGATTCTGGCCCACGAAATCAGCCACAAATGGTGGGGCTACGGCGGCGTACACGACTACAACGACTGGCTGAACGAAGCATTTGCTACCTATTCGAGCCTGCTGTACCTGCGCGAAAACGGGGACGAGGCCGGCTACCGGGCCGAATTGGCCAAACGCGCCGCCACTGTAGGCGACGCGCCGCCAATTCGTGGATTTGACTACCAACGATACCCCCGGCCGATGTACCGGCGGGTGGTATACAACAAAGGCACCGTGGTGCTGGCCGCGCTGCACGAGCGCCTGGGCACCGCGCAATTTGTGCACCTGCTGGCAATCGTGGCCGCCCGCCACGTGAGCACCACCGATGCCCTCTTGGAGGTAGTGGCCCAAACCAGCGGCCCCGCCACCCGCGACTGGCTGCTGGCCGAGCTAAGCCGCTAGCCACCCCGAAGGACAACTTGCGGGAGATATTTCGAGTTATTTAGCCACACCATCTCCTTCCTTTCCCGCCTTCTTATGCGTATTGCCGGCGCCGCCCTCAACCAGATTCCCATCGATTGGGAAAACAACCTTCGCAACATCAAAACGGCCATTGAGCTGGCCAGGGAGAGCGGCGTGCAGCTGCTGTGCCTGCCCGAGCTCTGCCTGACGGGCTACGCCTGCGAAGACCTGTTTCTGAGCGACTGGATGCCCGAATCGGCCTTGGCGCACCTGCAGCAGGTGCGGGAGTGGACGCAGGGCATCTGCGTGGTGGTGGGCCTGCCGGTGCGCCTCAACCACCGCACTTACAACACGGCGGCGGTGCTGCGCGACGGCCAGATTCTCGGCTTCGCGGCCAAGCAGTTTCTGGCCAACGACGGGGTGCACTACGAAACTCGCTTCTTTGTGCCCTGGCTGGCGGGCGAGCAAACCACCGTGACCTGCGAGGGCGAAACCTGGCCGCTGGGCGACCTCACCTTCGAGCACGAAGGCGTGCGCTTCGGCTTCGAGATATGCGAAGACGCCTGGCGGCCCGATAACGTGCGCCCCGCCTGCCGCCTCATGGGCAAGGTGGATTTGATTGTGAATCCCTCGGCCAGCCACTTTGCGATGAGCAAAACCGACGTGCGCTACCAGCTGGTGATGAAGGCCTCGCGCACGTTCAACTGCACTTACCTGTACGCCAATTTGCTGGGCAACGAGGCCGGCCGCATCATTTTCGACGGCGAAATTCTGGTGGCCCGCAACGGCCATTTGCTGAAGCGCAACCAGCTGCTGAGCTTCAAGGAAGTCGATTTGGAATGGGTGGACGTTGACTTTGCGGCCGAGCAGGCACCGGCCGAAGAAATAGCGCCGCTGCCCACGCCCGACGAGTACAAAGAGCTCAACCAAGCCATGAGTCTGGCCCTTTTCGACTACCTGCGCAAGGCGCGCAGCCGCGGCTTCGTGCTGAGCCTGAGCGGCGGGGCCGACTCCTGCTTCTGTGCCGTGGGCGTGGCTGAGATGGTGCGGCTGGGCGTGGAAGAACTGGGCTTGGACGAGTTTAAGCGCCGCAGCGGCTGCTTCCCGGCCGCGGCCGAAACCGTGAAGCAGGAGGGCGCCGGTGGCAAAGCCGCGCAAGTGGTGGAACAGTCCGCGCCCGCAAGTGGCCTGAGTGCCAACCAGCAGTTGGTGCAACAGTTGCTCACCTGCGCCTATCAGGGCACCGTCAACTCTTCGGACGATACCTTCAACTCTGCTAAAGAGCTGGCCGACAGCTTGGGGGCCCGCTTTCACAACTGGACCATTGACGAGGAAGTGACCGGCTACGTGGGCAAGATTGAGGGTGCGCTGGGCCGGGAGCTGACCTGGAAAACCGACGACCTGGCCCTGCAAAACATTCAGGCCCGGGTACGGGCCCCGGCCATCTGGCTCTTGGCCAACGTACAAAACTGCCTGCTCATCACCACTTCCAACCGCTCCGAGGCCAGCGTGGGCTACTGCACCATGGACGGCGACACGGCCGGCAGCATTTCGCCCATCGCAGGCGTGGATAAGGACTTTGTGAAAAAATGGCTGCGCTGGGCCGAAACCGAACTGGGCTACAAGGCCCTGCGCCACGTGAATGCCCTGCAGCCCACCGCCGAACTGCGCCCCCTCGAAGACAAGCAAACCGACGAGCGCGACCTCATGCCCTACACACTGCTCAACCGCATCGAGCGCCTGGCGTTCTACGACCGCCTCAGTCCCAAACAGGTGCTGGCCATGCTGGAAGGGGAGGGCACGGGCTTTGACGAAGAGCAATTGAAAACCTACGTGCGCCGCTTCTACAATCTCTGGAGCCGCAACCAGTGGAAGCGTGAGCGCTACGCCCCCAGTTTTCACCTCGACGATTACAACGTGGACCCGCGCTCCTGGCTGCGCTTCCCCATTCTCAGCGGCGGCTTTGCCGAGGAGCTGGCGGGGCTGTAGCAGGACGGGCAGGCCGCTACCGAAGCCGCCCGGCCCCTGCGGTGGCTACGCCAGCGCCGCAAAAGCCAGCTGTTCCAGAAAGGCGCGGATGGTGTTGCTGACGTCGTGGGCCGCCGTGTCGGTCAGCGAGGGCAGGTGCTCAGCAAAGAACCGCTGCTTGCGGGCCGATTCCAGCAGGGTGCTCACCAGCGCGTGCGGGTAGGCGTAGGCCGGATTGATTTCCTGCACCACGGCCGCAATGCTGGCTGCCAGCTGTTTATACTCCCGGAATAGCCCCTCGCGGTTGTCGTCGTCCACGTCGCGGGTCAGGTAGGCCTTCGACGCCTCGTGCACCACAATGCGGTAGAGGGCGGCTTCGTCGAGCTCGGTGGTGGGGTCGTCCTGATGCGCGCGGGTGAGGATGCCGATGATGAGGCGCAGCCGCTCCTGGGGCGAGGCCACGTTGTGGGTATGAAACCGAATCTGGTAGCGCAGGCAAGCCCAGTGCCAGCTCACCAGGTACACCAGCAGCCGGTGCTTGTTTTCGAAGTAACGGTAGAGCGAGCCCTCGGTGGACTCCAGCCGCTGGGCCAGTTTCTTGAACGTGAATTGCTCAAACCCGATTTCGTCAATCAGCAGCACGCTCTGGGCCACCAGCTGGCGGCCCAGAGCGGTGGCCTGCGGGTCGCGCAGGTAGAGTTTTTCGTTGAGGTCGAGGCGGAGCTGGGGGGGCATACGGACAGGGCAAAGATAGTACTGCCAAAGATGGTAGGTTTACTTGTTTCTTCGCCCCGAAGTCGTTGGCCACGGGCACCATCCGCCCTGGCCCAGCGAAAACACCCGCCGACTGTCCCTTCTTTGCCTGCGCTGGCGTTCGCCAGCGGGCTAAACTATTTTTGAAGCCGTATGCTCTACTCCTCCGACGCCTCACCACTTGCCATGACAACTTCCATTGGCCCGGATGTGGCCCACGCCGCGGCCTTGCTGCGCGCGGGCGAGCTGGTGGCCATTCCCACCGAAACCGTGTATGGGCTGGCTGGCCACGGCCTGCGCGAAGACAGCCTGCGCCGCATTTTCGCCGTGAAGGGCCGGCCCCTCACCAACCCGCTCATTCTGCACTTTGGCAGCGTGGCGCAACTGGCCGGCTACGTGCGCATGGCGGCCGTGCCCGCGGCGGCACACCAGTTGCTGGCGGCGTTTAGCCCGGGGCCCCTCACGCTGCTGCTGCCCCGCGACCCGGCCACGGTGCCCGGCCTTGTCACGGCCGGGCTGCCCGACGTGGCGGTGCGCATCCCGGCCCACCCCGTGGCGTTGGACCTGCTGCAACGGCTTGATTTCCCGCTGGCCGCGCCCTCGGCCAATCCGTTCGGCTACATCAGCCCCACCCGGCCCGCGCACGTGCTGAGCCAGCTCGGCGGCCGCATTCCCTACGTGCTCGATGGCGGGCCCTGCGAGGCCGGCATCGAAAGCACGGTGGTGGGGTTTGGGCCGGCCGGCGAGCCCGTGCTCTACCGGCCCGGCGTTATTTCGCTGGAAATGCTGCAGGCCGTGGTGCCCGCCGCCCGTCTGCGCACCGCCCCCGAGACGGTCCGCCCCGCCGCCAGCCCCGGCCTGCTGCCATACCATTACGCGCCCCACACGCCGCTGCAGCTGTTTGGCCCGGGGCTGGCGGGGCTGCCCCCGTTCGCGGCAGCCACCACCGGCGCGCTCACCCTGCGCGAGCCGCTGCCCGGCCTGCCCGCCGCCCAGCAAGTGGTGCTGAGTCCCGGCCGCGGCGATTTGGCCGAGGCCGCTCACGGGCTGTACGCGGCCCTGCACCACCTCGACGCCCTGGGCCTGCGCCTGCTGCTGGCCGAGCGCCTGCCCGCCACCCGCCTGGGCCTCGCCCTGAACGAGCGGCTGGAGAAAGCCGCCGCCCGCCGGTGATAGCGGCCGGGCGAAGAAAAAAGCAGGCGCGTGCGCAAGTTTGTGCGCTGGTCGGGGCCTAATGCGTTGTACATCCCGGCGGCGCACGCCGGGGACACTCTTCACCGGTGCATCTGCCTCGTTTTTGTGGCGTATTCTCTCTCCTTATTGCTGACCGACAGCCCCCCGGCGCCGCCGCGCCAGCCTGATGCGGCGGCGGCCGAGGCAAACCTGCTGGCGCAGCTGCAGCAGGGCAGCGAAGCGGCTTTCCGCACGTTGGTGGAGCGCTACCAGGACCGCATCTACCGCACGGTTTTCTCACTGCTCCGCAATGCGGAGGAAGCCGAAGACGTGGCCCAGGAAGTATTCGTGGAAGTGCACCAGACCGTGGCCCGCTTTCGGGGCGAGGCATCGCTTAGCACCTGGCTCTACCGGCTGGCCACGTCGCGGGCATTGAAAAGCCTGCGGAAAGCCCGCGCCAAAAAACGGTTTGCCTATTTCACCAGCCTGCTGGGCTTCGACAATGCCTTGCTGCACGAACAGCCCGACCACGCCCACCCCTTGGCGCTGCTGGAGGGCCAGCAGCAGCTGCGGCTGCTGCTGGCCCAAGTGGCCCGCTTGCCTGCGCAGCAGCAGGTGGCCTTCACCCTGCGCCACGAGCAGGAGCTGAGCTACGACGAAATTGCCGCCGTGCTCGGCAGCACGGTGCCAGCCGTGGAGTCGCTGCTGTTTCGGGCCCGTCAAACGCTGCGCAAGCAGTTAAAATCGACTTTTCGCCATGTCTAAACCAGCCGTTCGTTCGCTTTCCGATGACGAGTGGCAGGCCGTGCTGCGCCAGCTGCGCGAGCAGCCCCCGGCCCGGCCCCGCCCGTACTTTTATGGCCGGGTAATGGCCCGGCTGGCCGGCCCGCCCGCGCGCCCGGCCGCGCTTGGGTGGCTGCGCCGGCCGGCCTACGCCGTGCTGCTCGGGGCCTTGGTGCTGGCCCTCAGCGGCGACGACAAGGCGCTGAATGCGCCCGCCCCGGTGCCCGGCGCTGCCACCGCCCGCCCCCTGCCCTGAGGTCCTTGCCGGCCGCCGCTGCCCGCTGCGCTGCCAGCCAACCATACCCCGTGCCGGCGCAGCCGCATGCCGGGGCTGACTACCTTTGAAACCACTATTCATTTTCGTTGCGCATGTCGCCTTTCCTCGCCGCTGTTTTCTGGAACGTCAACCCCATCATTGCCCACCTGGGGCCGGTCACGCTGCGCTGGTACGGGCTGTTTTTCATGCTGCCCTTCGTGGTGGGCACGTTCGTGCTCACGCACATCTACCGCTCCGAGCGGGTGTCGCCGCAGTGGGTCGACGTCATTACCATCTACATGCTCATCGGCACCATTGTGGGCGCGCGGCTGGGGCATATGCTGTTTTATGACTTTGAGGCGCTGAAAGCTGACCCCATGGTGGTGTTCAAAATCTGGCAGGGCGGCCTGGCCAGCCACGGCGCCACCATCGGCATTCTGTTTGCCTGCTGGCTGTTTGCCCGTAACAACAAGTTCGATTACCTGTGGGTGCTCGACCGCATTGTGATTGTGGTGGCGCTGGGCGGCGCCTGCATCCGCACGGGCAACCTGATGAACTCCGAAATTGTGGGCAAGCCCACCACGGCGCCCTGGGGCTTTGTGTTCCCGCGCGACGTCGAGCACCTGCTGCCCGTGACGCGGCCGCTGCCCGCCGGCGCCGTGCAGGTGGCCGCCGAGCCGGTGCGCTTTCAGGACGGCACCACCAGCTACCGCCTGCTGCCCGAAGGCACGGCCGTAGCCCCCGATTCGCCCATGGCCGTGCCGCGCCACCCCACCCAGATTTACGAGGCGCTGTTCTGCATTTTCCTGCTCGCGCTGCTCTACTCGATGTGGAACCGCACCAAGAAGCACACGCCGCGCGGGCAGCTGTTTGGGCTGTTTGTGGTGCTGCTATTTACGCAGCGTTTCTTGGGCGAATTCCTGAAGGAAAACCAGGTCGATTTTGAAAACGGCCGCCTGCTCAACCAGGGCCAGCTGCTGAGCATTCCGCTCATTCTCATCGGCATCTGGGTGTTGTGGCGCGCGGGCAAAGACCCGAAGAATCCCTATGGCTACGCCCCGCGCGATTTGGAGGCGAAGGATGCCGCTACGCTGCCGCCTGCTGCCCGGTAGGGCGGGCAAGCTGCGCAGAAGCACGTTTCATTCGTCAGCATATCAGGCCGCTTAAACGCCTGACCTGACGAGTTAAACGAAAACCAGGGAGGATGGCTCTCGGGCGGGCATAGCTTGCCTGCATTCCGGGTTCACAGCCGTTCGCTCCGCAGCGGGGCCGGCCTGGGCCGGAGCTTTTCTCTGCTTGCATGAACCCTGCTGCTCCCCTGACCTGCCTGGTGGTCGACGACAACGAGATGAACCGCTTCAACCTGGAGCACCTCATCGAACTGACCCCCCAACTGCACCTCACGGCCTCGTTCAATAGCGCGGTCGACTGCCTGGCTTTTTTCACCCAGGGCGGCCGGGCCGACGTGCTATTTCTCGACATTGAAATGCCCGAGCTGTCGGGGCTGGACCTGGTACGCATCCTGCCCGTGCCCCCGCCCGACATCGTCCTCGTGACGTCGCACCGCGACTATGCCGTCGATGCCTTTGACCTGAACGTGGGCGTGAGCGACTACCTGGTGAAGCCCGTGGAACTGCCGCGCTTCCTGCAAGCAGTACAACGCGTGGTGGCGCACCGCCAGGCCGCGTCCGCACCCGCCGAGAGCAAAGGACCGGCCGAAACGGCGCTGGCCGACCCCCGGCACCTGTTTGTGAAAGTGAACAAGAAGCTGATGCGCGTGAACCTGGGCGACATTCTCTACGTGGAAGCCCTGTCGGACTACTGCGTGCTGGTGCTCGACAAGCAGAAACTCATCGTGTACAGCACCCTACGCCGCCTCGAAGAACGGCTGCCAACGCAGCAGTTTGCCCGGGTGCACCGGTCCTACATCGTCAACATGCGCCGTATAGAGACGGTGGAAGACCACATGGTGCAGTTTGCCCGCCACGAAGTGCCGGTGGGCAAGTCCTACCAGGAAGGATTCCAGCGCCAGCTGCGCGACTTTTAGGCCCCGCTGGGCTGCCTACTCAGGCAGTTCGGCGGGCACGGCGGCCAGGGCCCGCTCCACCAGCGCCACCAGCTGCGTGGCCAGGGCGGGCCGCTCCGTGGCCGACTGCATGGGTCGCGGGGCTTTTTCGAGCACGGCCACCAGGTCGGTCACCCCGGTCACGCCTATCATTTCCAGGCTGGGCTTGATGTGGTGGGTGATTTCGGCTACTCGCTCCCAGTGGCCCTCGGCGGCCGCGGCCTGCAGCTGCGACAAGCTGGCCGGGGTGTTGGCCAGAAACGAGCGAATGATTTTTGCCACAAACGCGTCGCGGCCGTGGGCCATGTTGCGCAGCTTGGTCAGGTTATAGGGCGCGGTGTTGCGCGGAGTGCCGCGCAGGGCTTCGAGCTTGGCGTAGAGGTCGGCCTCCTCAAAGGGCTTGGCCAGGCAGTCGTTCATGCCGGCGGCGCGGTAGCGCTCGTTGTCCTCGCGGAAAGCGTTGGCCGTGAGGGCCAGAATGGGCACCTGCGCCCGCACGGGGTCGGGCAGCAGGCGCACGGCCTGGGTCACTTCCACGCCGCTGAGGCCGGGCATCTGAATGTCCATCAGCACCACATCGTAGTCGTGCTGCGTGAGCAGGCGCAGGCCCTGCTCGCCGTCCATGGCTTCTTCCAGCACCACGCCCCATTCTTCCAGCATGAAGCGGGCCACTTCGCGGTTGATTTCGTTGTCTTCGACCAGCAGCGCCCGCAGGCCTACCAGCGCCCCCGTGTTGCGGAAGACGGGCACCGGGCCGTCTTCGGCGGCCGGGGCGGGGGCGGTGGGCAGCGTGAGCACGAAGGCAAAAGTGCTGCCCTGGTTCACCGCGCTCTGCACCGTGAGCTGGCCGCCCAATTGCTCCACCAGCGCCCGGCTGATGCTCAGGCCCAGGCCCGTGCCGCCAAAATGCCGCGTGGTGTCGGCGTAGGCTTGGGTGAAACCGTCGAACATCTGGGCCTGGCGGTCGGCCGGAATGCCGATGCCCGAGTCGATGACGCGGAACTCCACGGTGAGGTGGGTAGCAGTTTCGGTCAGCTGCTGGGCGGCTACCGCCACGCTGCCCGTCTTGGTGAATTTGATGGCGTTGCTGACCAGGTTGAGCAGAATTTGGTTGATGCGGTAGGGGTCGCCCACTACCCAGGCCGCCGGAAACTCGCCCGGCCCGAAGGCGCTGCGGAAGGCTAGCCCTTTTTCCTGGGCCTGCAGCCGGCACGATTGCAGCGCCTGAGCCACAGAGTCGCCCAGGTTGAACGCCACCTGCTCAAAATCGAGCTTGCCGGCCGATATCTTGGCCATGTCCAGCACGTCGTTGATGACGCCCAGCAAGTGCTGGCCCGAGGTGTTGATGACGCGCAGCAACTCCTGCTGGTGCGTGTCGAGGCGGGTTTTGCCCAACTGGCGGGCCATGCCCAGCACGCCGTTCAGGGGCGTGCGGATTTCGTGGCTCATGTTGGCCAGGAAGTTCTCCTTGGCGCGCGAAGCCGATTCGGCGGCTTCTTTGGCGCGCTTCATTTCCTGCTCGGCCCGAATGCGCTCGGTGATGTCGTGCGAATGGGCGATGACGTAGGGCGGCTGGCCCGGCTCGCTCACCAGGAAGTTGCGGTAGAGCAGGTAGCGCAGCTCGCCGTGCCCGCCGCGCGGGCGCACCCGCTGCACCCCCGAGGCCTGGTGCTCGTGGGCAATGCGGTGCAGGTAGTCGGCGTAGGGGGCGTGGTCTTCGGGAGGCATTACGTCGGCCACGTTGCTGCCGATGAGCTCATCGACGGAACAGTTCAGCAGTTCGCCGAGCGCCGGGTTGGCCGTGAGCACCGTGCCGTCGAGGGTATGGGTACAAATCAGCGCCTGGGCGTAGGTCATCAGGTCGCGGTACTGCTTTTCGCTGCGCTCCAGCGTGCGCTGGGTTTGCTTCAGGGCCGTGATGTCGGTGCTCACGCCCAGCACGTGCACCGTACCGTCGGGCCGCACCAGGGGCCGCTTGATGGTTTGAAACACGCGCACCGTGCCGTCGGCCTGGGTCAATACTTCCTCCACCATCAGCTCGCGGCCGCTTTCCAGCACGGTGCGGTCGTTGGCCGCCAGCCGGGCCAGCTCCCGCGCTTCGAGGCCGTCGGGGTCGAGGGCTTCGCCCGTGAGGTGG
The DNA here is from genome assembly GCF_022921075.1 of Hymenobacter sp. 5317J-9. Taxonomy (NCBI): domain Bacteria; kingdom Pseudomonadati; phylum Bacteroidota; class Cytophagia; order Cytophagales; family Hymenobacteraceae; genus Hymenobacter; species Hymenobacter sp. 5317J-9. Next base: position 4,338,551 of record NZ_CP095050.1, on the reverse strand, counting down.
CGCGAGCCGGCGCGCACATCCTGCATGGCCGCGTTTTCAAACAGAATGCGCTGCTGCGCGTCGCGCACGTAAATCACGCTCGGACTGGCATCCAGAATGCCCTGAATGAATTCCTGTTGCTCGCGCAGCTGCCGACGGGTGGTTTCCTGCTCGGTCACGTCGAGGCCGTAGCCGATGACCAGGCGCACGGCGTCGCCGGCTTCGGGCACGGGCTGGAGGCGGCGCAGCACGTGGCTGCCGCCCAGGGTTTCGACCCACTCGTGGCGCTGGCGGCCGTCGAGCACGGCCTGCAGGCGGGCCTGGCGCTGCTCGGCCACGGTGGTAGGTTGGCCGCGGCGGGCGTTGTATTCGGCGTTGGTGCGGCCCAGCATCCAGGCGCGGGTTTCGGCGTCGGGCACGGCGGCCGGGTTCACGTACTGGTAGCGGTAGTTAGAGTCGACCACGAAGATTTCGGCGGGCAGCTCGTCGAGAATGCTTTCGTAGAATTGCTTCTGCTCGTGCATTTCGGCTTTGGCGTGCACGCGGGCTGTGGTTTCCGTCAGGTACAGGTTCACGTAGCCATCGGCAGCAAAGGGCACCACGTGCACCGTAAAGTACTGCGCGCCCACGGCCAGGTCGGTGTATTGCACCGCCGGGTCGGCCGCGGCCAGGACCTGAGCGGCCAGGCCCCGCAGCTGGCGCTGCACCCGCGCGCGTTCGGGGCGGGGCAGGCCGCGCGCCAGGCTCAGGGCGCGGGCGTTGGCATAAATGCCGCGGCCGGAGGCGGCCAGGCGCAGCATGGGGTTGGGGTTTTGCTGCGGAATGCGGGCCAGCGACTCCATCTCGACGGTCAGCTGGTGCTGCTGGGTCACGTCGCGCAGGCACAGCAGGGCTTGGCCGGGCTGGCCGACGCCGTCGGGGGCGGGCACCGTTTCGCTGGCCAGGTAGCGGCCGGTGCGCAAGGCCAGCACGTCGCCGCCGCGGTCGAGGGCCGCCACCTGCGTCATGGGTGCGTGCGCGGCCAATTCGGCGGTGGGGAGCACCTGGGCTTGCACGCGAGCCTGCAGGTCGGCGGCCGGGCGGCCCAGCCAGTCGGCCGGGGCATCGGACAGGCCGCAGAGGGCAAAAAAGCGGCGGTTGAGGGCTTCAACCCGTCCATCGTCTCCAATCAGCGCCACGCCCTCCGGTAGCAATTCAAGCAACACGGCCAGTTGATGGGCCGAGGCGTCGGATGAAGAAGGCAGGAGGGGTGTCAAGAAAAAGCGAATTAGAGAACCGAGCTAGTCAAACGCCAATATTGGCGCATGGGGTCCAGAAAAAGGCATCATTCAGGGCCAAAGGACGATTTCGCTGGCCGAAGCCCAAGCTTTGCTGGACGGAGCCTGCCCCCCCAAACGGCGCGGGTTCCGTGACCGTCGGCTTTCCCCAACTCCTTTGGCCCTGCCGCCCACTTCGGCCTAGGGCAGGGTGTACTCAAACAGCCCGCCCTGCTCGGTGGTAATAAGCAAGGTGTTGCTGTCTTTGAATACCGCGCCTTCGGTTTGGCCGGCGCCGGTGAGGGGCACCTGGCGGGGCGTGGCCTTGAGGATGTCGGCCCAGGAGCTGCCGTCGAGGATGAACAGCTCGCCACGGCCCAGCAGCACCAGGCGGCGGCCGTCGGGGCGCAGGGCGGCGTCGGTTACTTCGCCGGGAATGGCCAGCGACGTCACTTTTTTGGCCGTGTACTCGCCGGGCTGGTCGGGCACGGCGTACACTTTGCTGGTGCTCGACTGGGCCCGGTCTTTGGTGAAGAGCCACACCTGGCCGTCGTGCCAGAGGCTGGCTTCGCAGTCGAAGTTGCGCTGCTTCTTTTTGGGCGGAAACTCGGTCTGGTCGGGGTAGCTGAAGGCGATGGTGCCCACCTTGGCGGGGGCATCGGGCCGGAACTTAAGGATGCGCAGGTCGCGGCGCGAGCTGGCGTTGTTGCCGCAGTCGCCGATGTAGTAGTTGCCCTGGCCGTCGCGGCTCAGGCTTTCCCAGTCGATATTGTCGGCAGGCACGTCGAGGGTGCGCACCAGCTGGCCCGTGCCCGACACTTCGTAGAGAATGGGGCGGTTGCCGTCGTCGCCGAAGCTGTAGTAGTTGCCGGCGGTGGGGGCCGGGGCCAGGCCCGAGCTTTCGGGCACCACGCCCTTCAGCGAGCCCACTTTGCGCAAGCCCGGGACTTCGGCGGCGGCGTTTTTGTCTTTGCGGCGGTCGCCGCCTTTGGGCGAGTGGTTCTCGGTTTTGTTTTTGCCGGATTTTTCGGATTGGGCCTGTGAGCAGGAAGCGGTAAGCAAAACAGCCAGCGCGGCCGGCAGAAAAGAAATCAAGCGCATCGAACGAGATTCAGACGGTGAACTCCTCCTATACGCAGGCCCCCGGCTAGGGTACGGGGTCGTAGCCGTGGCCGCCCCAGGGATGGCAGCTGGCAATGCGCCGCAGGGCCAGGCGCCCGCCCCGCCACGGCCCGTACTTGCCAATGGCCTCGGCCGCATAAGCCGAGCAGGTGGGCGTGTAGCGGCAACTAGCCGGCGTGAGCGGTGAAATGAAGTGGCGGTAAAACCACACCAGGCCCAGGAAAAGCGCGCGGAAAAGGCGGGAGAGCATGGGTTATGTAGTGAGGGGTGAGTAGTGAGAAATGGACAGCGTCTTACTTTCTCACTTCGGCAGCGCGTTCAGCTCTGCTTTCCACCGCTTCCAATCCGGCAGCAGGCGGGTTTGCAGGTCGTAGAAGGCCTGGGAATGGTCGCCCACCAGCAGGTGGCAGCACTCGTGTAGCAGCACGTAGTCGAGGCACTCGGGGCGGGCGCGCACCAGCTCGGGGCTGAGGCGGATGCGGGCCGTGCGCGGCGTGCAGCTGCCCCAGCGCGTGCGCATCTGCCGCACCGACAGCGTGGGGCGGGTGAGGTTGAACCCGGCGAAGCGGGGCCACACGCGCAGCAGCGACTCGGCGAAGAGCGGCCCGGCTTGGCGAGCGTACCAGGCGTGCAGCAGCGCTTCGGCCTGGGCCGGGGTGAGCGGCGCGGGACTGCTGATAACCAGTTCGTCAGAGGTTAAAACCACACTGGGCCGGGGGGCTTCGGCAAAGCGCAGGGTGTAGGGCTGGCCCTGGTAGTAGTGCAGGCTGCCGGCTTCGTAGCGACGGCCGGGCGCGGGCGCCGGGCGGCTGGCAAAGGCTTCCTGGTGCTTGAGAATCCAGTCGGCTTTGCGGAGCACCTGCTGGGCCACCCACTCGGGCGAGGTGCCGGCGGGCGCGCTGATGTGCACGCTGCCATCGGGCCGCACGGCGAATCCTATCGTGCGCCGGGAGCGAAAAACCAGGGTGTAGTGCAGGGCTTGGTTGCGGTAAAGCAGGGTTTCGCGGCGGGGCGCGGCGGAGAAGGAGCGGGGCATACGGGAGCAAGTTCGGCACGGGCGCCGGGTTGCATAACCGAATTACCTCCGAAAATAATTTCGGAACTGACCCCGTGCAATCGGCGGCGGCGTGCTACCTTCCCGTCATGCAACACTGTTTACCCCGGTATCTTTCAATTTTTACATGCTTCTCGCTCTTCTTCGCCGGGCACTTGGCCGCGGCGCAGGGCAACGGGCCGGGCGTGCGCGGCGCCCGCGCCGCCGGCCTCAGCAACGCCTCGGTGGCCCTGAGCGGCGAGGTGTGGAGCATGGGCAACAACGTGGCCGGCCTGGGCGAGATGCAGCGGCCCACGGTGGGTTTCTACGCCGAAAACCGCTATTTCAGCCCCGCCCTGAACGTGGGCGCGCTGGCCGTGGCACTGCCCCTGGGCCGGCAGTCCGGGGCCACGGCGCCTACCGACGGCGCGGCCGCGCCCCAGGCCGTGGTGCCCGCGGCGCGCACCTGGGCCCGGCACGGCGTGGTGGGCTTCGAGGCCCAGCGCTTTGGTGGCACGCTGTACAACGAAACCCGCCTGGGCGCCGGCTACGGCTACCGCTTCGGCCAAATCAGCTTGGGCGCGCGGGTCGACATGCTGCAGGTGAGCATCGAAGGCCTGGGCAGCCGGCGCGTGGTGCTGGGCACGCTGGGCGGGCAGATTGAGATACTGCCCAACCGCCTCACCTTCGGCGCCTCGCTCTACAACCTCAGCCAAACCAAGCTGGCCAGCTACCAGAACGAGCGGGTGCCCACCGTGCTCAAAGCCGGCCTGGCCTACCGCCCCAACTCCCAGGTGACGCTATTGGTGGAAACCGAAAAAGACGTGGAGCGCGACGCCAATTTCAAGGCGGGCCTGGAGTACCGGCCCGTGCCGGTGCTGGCGGCCCGGCTGGGCTTGGCCACGCTCACCGAGCAGGCCAGCGCCGGCATTGGCGTGGCGGCCGGGGCGTTTCAGATTGACTACGCGGCGGCCTTCCAGCAAGCGCTGGGCTTCAGCCAGCACCTAAGCGTGAGTAAGTCGTTAGGCGGCAAATAATGAGAACAACTCTACGTTTCACTGCTTCGGGAAAAATGCGAAACGGGCTGGCCGGCTTGGTAGTTGGCAGCGCCTTGCTGCTAAGTCATGCGCTGCAAGCGCAGGACTATGTGCGCCGCCCGCCCGATTTGGACCGCCTCACGCAGGAGCTGTTCGCCGAAATTCAGTCGGACGAGGTACCGTACGAGGACCTGTACGAAACCCTGCTGCAGTATTACCAGACGCCAATCAACCTGAACACGGCCACTCGCGAAGAGCTGCGCGGCCTGCTGCTGCTCAACGAAAACCAGATAACCACGCTGCTGCGCCACCGCGAAGTGAACGGCGACCTGCTGAGTGTGTATGAGCTGCAAAGCATAGAAGGCTACGACCTGCGCACCATCAGCCGCATTCTGCCCTTTGTGACGGTGCAAAGCAGCAACGCCAACGCCAGCCGCGGCACGCTGTGGCAGCGCATTGCCAAGGAGGACAACAACGCCCTGTACCTGCGCTACGAGCGGGTGCTGCCCGAGCGCCAGGGCTATACGCCGCCCACCATCTACCAGGGGCAGCCCACCACGCGCTACCTCGGCTCGCCCGACAAGATGCTCATTCGTTACCGCGTGAGCCACACCAAGGACTTCAGCCTGGGCTTTTCGATGGAAAAGGACGCCGGCGAGCAGTTCATCTGGAACCCCCAGAAGGGGCAGTTTGGCGCCGACTACGTGTCGGCGCACTTCCTGATTCAGGAGCGGGGACGGCTGAAAACGCTGGCCCTGGGCGACTACCAGCTGCAGTTTGGGCAGGGGCTGCTGCTGTCGTCGGGCCTGGGCGTGGGCAAGGGCGCCGAAACCATCACCACGCTGCGGCGCTCGTCGCTGGGCGTGCGGGCGTACTCGTCGCTGCTCGAAAACACGTTTTTCCGGGGCGGGGCGGCCACGGTGCAGGTGGCTCCCACGGTGCAGGCCACGGCCTTTGTGTCGCGTAAGAATGTGGACGCCAACCTGCAGCAAAGCATTGATTCGCTGGCGCAGTTTGATGAATTTACGTCGGGGCTGCTCTACACGGGCTTTCACCGCACGGCCTCGGAGCTGGCCAACCGGCACCAGCTGCAGGAAACCATTGGGGGCGGCAACGTGGGCTACACCAGCCGCGACGGCAACCTGGCCATCGGGGCCACGGGCGTGTTCACGCACTACGGCACGGCCATCCTCAAGCGGCCGGAAGTGTACAACCGCTTCGAGTTCAGCGGCAAGGAAAACCTGGCCCTGAGCATCAACTACAGCTATGTGTACCGCAACTTCCTGCTGTTTGGCGAAACGGCGCGCAGCACCGGCGGCGGCCTGGGCACCGTGAACGGCCTGCTGGCCAGCCTTGGCCCGCAGGTAGACGCGGCCCTGCTGGTGCGGCACTATGACCCCACTTTCCACACCCTCTACGGCAACGCTTTCAGCGAAAATACCCGCAACATCAACGAAACCGGCGTCTACATCGGCCTGAAAGTGCGGCCCATTGCGCAGTGGGAAATATCGGCCTATTACGACCAGTACCGCTTCCCGTGGCTGCGCTACCGGGCCAGCGCCCCCACCGACGGCCACGACGCCCTCATTCGCGTGGCCTATTCGCCCACCAAAACCAGCCTGCTCTACGTGCAGGCCCGCCAGCGCCTCAAGCCCCGCGACCTGGCCACCGACGACCTCACCAACTTGGCTGCCAACCGCGTGCTGCCGCTGCCGGGTGAACAGCTCCGCCAAAGCCTGCTGGTGTACTACAACACCGACATCAGCCCAGCCCTCAGCCTGCGCACGCGCCTGCAAACCTCCCGCCTGCGCGACGACACCAACCTGGCCTGGCGTAGCGGCTACGCCCTGGCCCAGGACGTGAGCTACCAGCTCAACCGCAGCCTCAAGCTCACGGCCCGCTACTCGCTCTTCGACGCCGACGACTACGACACCCGTCAGTACGTGTATGAGCAAGACGTGCTGCTGGCCGTGTCCATTCCGCCCCTCTACGGCCAGGGCACGCGCATCTACGGCATTGCCGAAATCCGTCTCAACCGCAGCATGACCCTTTGGCTGCGCTACGCCGAAACCCGCTACCGCCACCAGGATACCATCGGCAGCGGCCTGGAAACCATTCAGGGCCAGCTGCGAAATGAGGTGAAGGCGCAGCTGCGGGTGAAATTTTGAGTGTAGTAGCCTGTCATTGCGAGCGCAGCGCTCGCAATGACAGGTGATTTCGCCTAGCTCTCCGTTTTCAGCAGCACTACCTGTGCTTTGTCGGCGGCGCTGATTTTGCGGCGGAAATCGATGTAGCCGCTGTAGGCCGAGGCCGGCAGCTGGCCGCGCTTCAGCTCCAGGCGGCGGATGTACTGCACGCTGCCGTCGGGCAGGTTTTGGTACTGACTGGAGTAGATGCCGTAGGGCGTGTTGAGCTGCACCGGGGCGGGCAGGGTTTCGGGGTGGAAACCGGCGGGCAGGTGCAGGCGCACCGTGTCGGCGTGCAGGCAGGCGTCGGTGAGCCACACGGGCGTTTGGCGCTCGCCCACCTGGGCCGGCAGGGCGGGCAGGCGGCTCAGCAGGTTGGGATTGATGAACACGCGCTTGCCGCTGGGCGCGGCAAAGCCCGGCAGCGACAAGCCCAGCGTCTCGACAATGCCGGGTGCGGCCTTGGTGGGAGCCGCCGCCAAGTTGAATTTGGTAAGCGTAAACGTGGGCAGTTTGAGGCGGTCGGTCACGTATTTCTTCTGCTCCACGGGACCGAGCTGGTGCATCAGCTGGGAATACAGGTCCTGCTCCTGGCCGGTGCGCAGGGTGCGGGCGGTGGCCGTGGCCCCGCCGGTGGCATCCAGCGTCAGGTCGACGCGGCGCGTCAGGCGGTTTTCGGCGGTGCCGTAGCGCGGGGTAGCCACCAGCTTGCCGCCTTCGGGCGTCACGAGCAGCGCGTGGCGGTTGCCCGTGAAGCTGCCCATGTAGCCAAACGCCTCGGTCTGGCTGGTGCATTCCAGCCACAGCGTGTCGGGCCGGCCGGCCTGGGCCAGGGGCACGCACACAATGGCGTGGTTGAACTGCGAGCTGGGGAAGTCGGCGCGCAGGTCGGGCTGGTCGGAGCCGGCGCCCACCAGGGCCACGTAGGCCGGCACACCGGCCGCAGCCAGCAGGGCCGTGGTATAGTTGCTCAGGGCCTTGCAGTCGCCGTAGCCGTTGGTGGCCACCGAGCTGGCCGGGAAGGTTTGCCAGCCGCCCAGGCCCAGCTGCACCGAGATGTAGCGGGTGCTGCCTTGCAGCATTTCGTAGATGCGCTGGGCCTTGGTGCGGGCGTCGGGGGCATCTTTTACCAGGGCTTGCACTTTGGCCACGGTGGCGGGCGGCAGCTGGTCGCGGCCGGCGTTCAGGGCGTAGCTCCACTGGCCCAGGCCCTGCCAGGTGGCGGCGGTGCCTTTGTGGCCCTGCACCTCGAAGGCGCCGGGGGCCAGCACCACGGCGGGCGTGGTGTAGGAAAGGGGCGGGGCGTCTTCCTCCTCTTCCACGGCGGGCAGGTTGGCCAGCTGCCACTGGTAGGTTTCCTGGCCGCCGGCGCTGGTGTGAGCCACCTTGCTGCCGGCCGGAAACTGCCGCTCCTGGTAGCGCAGCGGCAGCGCCGCGGGCGTCACTACCCGCAGCGTGGCCGACTGCACGGCGCCGCCTTCCGCGTCCTGCGGCTGCCAGTCGGGATAGAACAGGGTGTTGTCGGACACAATTTCGTAGTCGAACTCCACCGTGTAGGGCGTTTGGGGCTGGCGCAGGTCGGCGTAGCGCACGCGCACGTCGGTCATGAAGCTGCCGCCGGCGTCGCCCATGCCCTGGTCGTGGATTTCGGTGGGGCGCAGCTGGTGCAGCAGGCGGCCGTCGGCGTCGTAAACGGCCCCGCGCAGGTAGCTCAGGGTGCGCAGCGCGTCGTAGCTCACCATTTGGCGGCCCTGGTCGTCGCCGGCGGCGTCCAGCACCGTCACCACGCGGTGCACGGTGTGCACCAGGCGGCCGGCGCTTTTCACGGTCACCACTTCGTCGTCGGCGCGCAGCACGGCGTGGGCGCCTTCGCGCAAGGTGGCCGGAATGTCGGCCACGGCATATTTAGGAGCCGGGCCGGCCGGGAGCAGCAAAAAGCTGGTGAGTGGCCAAACAGCCAACAAGGAGAAGAAAGCTTTCACAAGGAGCAGAAATTAGACTTAAGAATGGATGAGTGGCCGTTGGCTAGGCTTTCTTTTTGATGGTGAGCTTTTCGGCCTGCTTCTCCAACATGAGGCGGTAGAACTCGCGTAGGTGCTCATATTCTTCGGCCGCGTACACTGGCTTGCGCAAGGTGAGGCGGCTGGTCAGGTTCACGGTGCTGCCATCCACGGCCACGGTGTAGAAAAAGCGGCCCCCGTTGTTGGGCATCTCCACCACGGCAGGCTTGGGTCGGTCGGCTAGCTCGTAGTCGGCTGGCAAATGCAGGGTGACCAGCACGGTTTCGTCCTGCGAAGCGCCAAAGTCGACGGGGAAGGTGCGGGTTTCGTGGCGGAAAGGGTTGTTAACTGCCAAAAACTCGCCTAAAGGGTTTAGGTAGAGGTTACCGCCCGTAGCCGGCTCGTCGGCGGACTGGCTGAACTCGTAGTCCAGAATGAGGGGCTTCAGCAGGTTGGTGCGCTCCGAAATGGTGAGCTTGGGCACGCTCCAAGCGGTGTGCTTGCTGGCAAAGTGCGTGCGAAACTTGGGCTCGCCGTCTTTATCCAGCTCAGCGCGGGCCGTGGCCCCGGCGTAACCGCTGTATTCCTCGTGCACCTTGCCGGTGAGGCTGCCCTGCGCCGTGAGGTCGAGTTGCACTTGCTGGAAATGCACGCGGCGTTGGCCGGGTTTGAGCTCCACCCAGCGCGAGAGGTTGGTGTCGGTCATCACCAGGCGGCCGGCGCCGTTGAGGCAGCGTTCGGGCAGCATGCCGGCGGGCAGCAGCGGCTCGGTGGCGTCCAGCAACAGGTCGCGGCCATCGGGCAGGGCCAAGTGGGCCACCACATAGTTGAAGCGCGAGGCCATGGGAAAGCTCTCAGTGACGCGGCCGTGGTCGCGAGTGCTCAGCAGCACGGGGTTGGCGTCCAGCTTGGCCGCCCGCAGGGCCGCAATCAGCAGCAGGTTGATGTCGGCGGCGTTGCCGCGGTGCTGGTCGAGGTAGATTTTACGCAGCGGCGTGTAGGAGAGAATGGTCGCGTAGCCATCGTATTTGAGGGCGTCGCGCACTAGGGCGTGCACGGCCGTTGCCCGTTCTTCAACGGTGGCGCCGGCGGGGAGGGCCAGCTTGGCCAGGTCGGCAGTTAAAAAGCCATTATTATTTAGCAACTGCCCGAAATGCGGGTTTTCCAGCAGCGAAACGTCAATTTTTTGCCAACTGCTGGCAAAGTCTTTCGACCCTCGCCCAGGCACGTTCACGCTGGCCAACTCCAAGTCGAGCCGGGCCACGTAGTCGTTCATGGTCGTCACGTAGGGCTCTTCGAGCAGGGCCGGCACGTCCTTCATGGCCCAGCGGCTTAGCATGTCGCGGCCAGTGCCCGCATTCTGCTCGCGCACGGCCAGGGGTAGATAGCCCTGCAGCACGGTTTTGAAGTTAAAGATGTCGGGGTAGGCAATGCGGAACTCGCTCCAGCGCACCGGAATGTTGCGCTGAAACTGCCAGTCGGGCAAGTTGACAGAGCCGTCGGACGTAACCGAATAAGCAAATTCTATCACCGAACCTTCGCTCACCTTGGGCATGGTGAACTTGAACAGCCGGATGTGCTTGGTAATGTCCTCCTTAAACTCGCCCGCGCTTTCCAGCTTGGTTTTTTCCACCACGCCGTTCACCAAGTTGTAGGTGAAGCCGCGCAGGCCGGTCAGCTTTTGGCTGCCAACCAGCGGAATTGCCATTGAGGCATAGTTGTAGCCGGCCTTGCGCAAAATCTTTACGCGCGTCGCGCGCTCCAGCTCGCTCTGAATGGAGCCGCTCGCGTTCCAGTTCACCCGGGCCGTGCCGTAGTCGCAGAGCACTACGGCCGCGGCGCTGTCCTTCACGAAAGGCGCGGCGGTAAAATCGGCCGGTTCGGGCTTGCCAAATTTGAACGGCTCGGGCTGCGCCTGCGCCGAGACGGCACCCAGCAGGGCAACTCCCAAGGCTGCCCAAAACGGTAGAGTTGTCTTCATAGTAGGTGTTGTAAGGGTATAAGCCGAAAAACGAATAATGCCTCCTCTATCCGGGGCGCCAGCGCAATTCACCAGCGCCCCGGGCATGAGTTACGCCTTCTTCTTGATAACCAGCTTCTCGGCCTGCTTTTCCAGCATGATGCGGTAGAACTCGCGCAGCTGCACGTACTCTGCGGCGGCGTACACGGGCTTGCGCAGGGTGAGGCGGCTGGTGAGCTGCACCACGCCCGGGCTCACGGCGGCCACGCTGTAGAGGAAGCGGCCGCCTTGCTCGGGCAGCTCCACCACGGCGGGTTTAGGCATTTCGGCCAGCTCGTAGCCGGCGGGCAGCGTCAAGGTAATGGTCTGGGTGTCGTCTTTGGGCGCGCCGAAGTCGACGGGGAACAGCCGGTCGTCGTGGCGGAAGGGGTTCTGGTCGCTGATGAAATCGCGCAGCGGGCTCAGGTAGAGCGTGCCGGCGGGGTTGTTGTCGTCGGCCGGCTGGCTGAACTCGTAGTCCAAAGCCAGGGGCTTTTCCACGTTGTCGCGCTCAGCCACGGCAAACTTGGGCACCGTCCAGCCGGCGTGCGGGCGCGCCATTTCGCTCAGGTACTTCTTCTCGCCGAGGCTGGCCAGCTCGGCGCGGGCCTGGGCGCCGGCGTAGCCCGCGTGTTCTTCGTGCACCTTGCCGCTGAGGCCGCCCTTGTCGTCGAGCGTGAGGGCCACCTGCTGGTAGTGCACGTAGCGATGGCTGGGCACGAGGCTCACCCAGCGCCCGTTTTCCGACTTGGGCATGATGAGGCGGCCGCTCTGGTTGAGGCAGCGCTCGGGCAGCACGCCGCAGGGCAGCAGGGGCTCGGTGGCGTCCACCAGCAGGTCTTTGCCGTCGGCCAGCGGCACCAGGGCCACCACGTAGTTGAAGCGGTCCAGCATGGGCTGCGACTCGTTCACGCGGCCGTGGTCGCGGGTGCTGAGCAGCAGCGGATGGGCCTCCACGCCGGCGTCGCGCAGGGCGGCGATGAGCAGCAGGTTCACGTCGGCCGAGCTGCCGCGGTGCGCGTCAAACGCCTTGCGCAGCGAGCCCGTGGTGGAGTAGCGGTTGGTGCCGTCGTAGCGCACGGCGGCCATCACCAGCTGGCGCACGGCGGCGGCGCGGGCCGGCAGCTCGGGGTACTTGGCGGCTAGCGGCTTCACCTGCTCGCGCAGGAAATTGCCGCGGTTCATCTGCAGGCCGAAGTTCTCGTCGTTCAGCAGTTCCATGTCAATCTTGGGCCAGGAGCCGGCCACGTTCTGGTAGGCTTGGTTGGGAAACTGCATGCCGGCCAGCTGGAAGGTGATGCGGTCCACGTAATCGTCCGAGGTGGTCATGAAGGGCTCGTCGCGGAAGGCCGGCACGTTTTTCATGGCCCAGCGGTAGTTGGTCACGCGGCTCGTCACCACGTCGGTGCTGGGACCTTCGCGGCCGGTGCTGAACCCACTGCCCGTCGAGACGCCGCCCGAGCGAATGGAGTACTGGCCCGTCGATTCAGACTGGGTTTGCTCGTCGAGGGCGTGGTAGCCTTGCACCAGCATCTTGTAGTGGAAATATTCCGGAATCGAGGCCCGGAACTCACTCACGCGCACCGGAATCTCGCGCTGAAACGTCCAGTCCTGAAAATTGAAGAAGAAGTCCGACGTCACCGTGTAGTTGTACTCAACCACGGAGCCTTCGCGCACGTCGGGCAGGGTGAATTTGCGGATGCGCACGTTGGGCGTCCGCTCTTCCGTAAAAGAGGTGCCCACGTCGAGCTTGGTGGCCACCATCTTGCCGCCCACCATGTTGTAGGTGGTGCCGCGCAGGCCCGTGATTTTTTCCTGGCGCGTGTCGTGGTGGTACAGCGGTATTTCCACCGTGGCGGCGTCGAAACCGGCTTTCTTCAGAATCTTGATGCGCGTCACGCGCTCCGACTGCAGCTGGAAATCGTTGTTGATGAACTCGAAGCGGGTGGTGCCGAAGTCGCACAGTACCACGGCGGCCGCGGCGCTGTCCTTCACAAACGCCGCCGCCGTGAAGTCGGCCGGGTCGGGCTTGCCGTATTTAATGGGGGCGTTTTGGGCCCGTGCCCCGAAAGCGCCCAGCAGCGCGGCCCCCAGGGCCGCGGCAGACAGTAAAGTTTGTTTCATAAAAAATGAAGCAGATAAAATGGAGGATTAAGTGGTGGTAAAAAAGAGTGTAAGTCAGTTGGTAAAGCCCGTGATGGCCGTAGCCAATCAGCCGCCGGGCTTCTTCTGAATGACGAGCTTCTCGGCCTGATGGGCCATCAGCTGGCTGTAGAGCTCGCGCAGGCTGGCGTATTCCTGGGCCGCGTACACGGGCTTGCGGAGGTTGAGGCGGCTGGTGAGCTGCACCACGCCCGGGGCCGCCGCGCTCACGTTGTAGACGAAGCGGCCGCCCTGCCCGGGCAGCTCCACCACGGCGGGCTTGGGCACGCTCGCCAGCTCGTAGCCAGCAGGCAGCGTGAGGGTGACGAGCAGGGTTTCTTCCTGCGTCATGCCGAAGTCGACGGCATACGTTCGGTCCGGATGCCGGAAGGGGTTTTGGCCAGGGCCAAAGTCGCTGAGCGGGCTCAGGTAGAACGTGCCGGCTGCGGCGGTGCTGGCCGCCGGCTGGCTGAACTCGTAATCGAGCAGAAACGGCTTGTCCACGGTTTCGGCCTGGCTTGGCGTCAGCTTGGGCACGGTCCAGGCGTCGTGGCGCTGCTGCAGCCCCGCCAGCAGCTTCTTCTCGCCGAGGCTGGCCAGCTCGGCGCGGGCATGAGCGCCGGCGTAGCCTCCGTGCTCTTCGTGCACCTTGCCGCTGAGGCCGCCCTGGGCATCGAGCGTGAGGGCCACCTGCTGAAAACGCACTTGGCGCTGGGTCGGCACCAGGTCGACCCAGCGGCCTTCGGTCCCTTTAGCGGGCACCAGCCGGCCGCTCTGGTTGAGGCAGCGTTCGGGCAGCACGCCGCAGGGCAGCAGGGGCTCGGTGGCGTCCACCAGCAGGTCTTTGCCGTCGGCCAGCGGCACCAGCGCCACCACGTAGTTGAAGCGGTCCAGCATCGGAAACTCCTTGCTGATGCGACCGTGGTCGCGGGTGCTGAGCAGCACCGGCTCGGCTTCCACGCCGGCATCGTGCAGGGCGGCGATGAGCAGCAGGTTCACGTCGGCCGCGCTGCCGCGGTGCGCGTCGTAGGCTTTGCGCAACGGTTCCGTGGCGGCGTAGCGGTCGGTGCCGTCATAGCGCACGGCGGCCATCACCAGCTGGCGCACGGCCGCGGCGCGGTCAGTCACGGCCGGGTAGCGGGCGGCGAGGCCCACTACCTGGTCCTTGAGCGGGCCCGAGCGGTTAAGGCGGCCGCCAAAGTCTTCATCGGCCAGCAGCAGCGCGTTGATTTTGGGCCAGGTGCCGGTGAGGTCGTGGTAGTCATTTTCAGACCACTGCTCGCCGGTGAGCTCAAAATCGAGCCGGTCCACGTAGTCGCGGGCCGTCGTCATATAAGGCTCGGGGCGGAAGGGGGGCACGTTTTTGCGCACCCATTGGTGCTCTTCGGTGGTGGCCGTCACGGTCAGCGTGCCCGATGACGCGCCCGCGCTCAGGCCCCCTCCGGAAGGCACTTTGTCGTCGAGGCTCAGGCCCACCGTGCCGATGCGGGCCAGGTTCACGTCGAACGCCGGGTTGCCCTGGTAAATAATCTTGTACTTGTAAAACGTAGGAATGCTGACCCGATACTCGCTCCAGCGCACCGGAATGTCCTGCTGAAACGTCCAGTCCTGGAAGTTGAACAGAAAGTCCGAGCGCAACGTGTAGGCGTACTCAATCACGGAGCCTTCGCGCACGTTGGGCAGCGTAAATTTCTGGATGTTGTTGGTGGAAGTGCGCTTTTCCACAAACGTGCCCGTCGTCTCCAGCTTGGTTTTTTCGGCGGTGCCGTTCACCAGGTTGTAGGTGAAGCCGCGCAAGGCCGAAAGTTTCTCCTGGTTTCCGTCGCGGTGGTACAGCGGTATCTCGACGGTGGCGTAATTGAACCCGGCTTTTTTAAGGATTTTGATGCGCGTGATGCGCTCAAACACTACCTGCAGCCCGGCGCCTTTGCCTTCCATGCGCGAGCGGCCATAGTCGCAGAGCACCACGGCCGCGGCGCTGTCTTTGGCAAAGGGCGCGGCGGTCAGGTCCTGCTTATCGACCTGCCCAAACTTGATGGGCTCGGGTTGGGCGTGGGCCGTGTGCTGAGCCAGTATACCAACGAGCAGAGCGAGCAGCAGTTGCCGCACGCAGCAAAGCAGTGAAGAAGCCGACATCAACAAATAAGAAAGGGGTAGACAGTCTTTGAAACCCTAAAAATAGAAGAATCTATCTGAATTTCACAAACTATTCATCCTTGCCTTTTAGGGGGTTATACCACCTCTTCGGGCGAGGGCTCCGGCCGCGCTTCCGAGGCGCTTTCGTGGCTCACCGGACCGGTGCTCTTCACGCTTAGCAGGTAGCCAATGGCCGCCAGCACGCACAGCAGACTGAGGCCGTGGACGTAGGGCAAATGCGCGGCTTGGTTGGCAAAAATCCAGCCCGCCAGCAGCGCGCCCAGGCCGATGCCGATTTCGAGGGCGATGTACATGGTGGCCACGCCGCGGCCGCGGTGCTCGGGGTGGCTCAGGTCGATGGTCCAGGCGTAGAGCGTGGGCGAGTTCAGGCCCGTGCCCAGCCCAAACACCACCGCCCCGGCCAGAAACACCGGCACCGACGGGCACCACACCAGCAGCGCCAGCCCCGCGGCCAGAATGCCGGCCGACCACCGCAGCACCGGCACCCGCCCGTAGGTGTCCGACGACTTGCCCGCCACCAGCCGCACCGCCAGCGAGGCCGCCGTGTAGCAGATGTAGAACAGCCCCTTGGTGGAGCCGGCCAGGCCCAGCAGCCGGCTTTGGTCGGGTATCACGGTGAGCACGGCGCCGTAGGGAAACAGGCACAGGGCCGTGACCAGCGAGGGTGCCAGCACGCGCGGCTCGAATATTTCGTCCGATTTCAATCGGAGCAAGCCTAGGCCGAAGCGCCGCCGCTGGGCCCGGGGCAGGGTTTCGGTGAGCGTGCCCTGCACCAGCACCGAGAGCAGCGCCGCGCCGCTGGAGCAGTAAAACATGGCGTTGAGCGAGAACGTCTCGGCCACCCACGAGCCGAAGGCCGGCCCGAAAGCCATGCCCAAGGCCCCCGTCACGCCCAGCAGGCCCATGGCCTCGCCGCGCCGCTCCACGGGCACGATGTCGGCCACGTATGCAGCCGTGCCGGTGGGCTTGAAACCCGTGCTGAAGCCGTGCAGCAGCCGTAGCGTGAGAAAGCCCGACACGGTGAGGGCCCAGGGGTAGAAAAACCCGCACACAAAGCACACCAGCGAGCCAAATACCATCACCGGAATGCGCCCCACGGTATCGGCCAGCTTGCCCGAAAAGGGGCGCGAAATGGCCGCCGTGAGCGTAAACAGCGAAATGATGAAGCCTTTGTACTCGGCGCCGCCCAGCCGCGAGAGGTGCTCGGGCAGCTCGGGCAGCAGCAGGTTGAAGCTGGCAAAAAACAGAAACGACGACAAACACATCAGCCAGAAGCCGACGGAGTAGGTGCGGGAAGCGGAAGGGACCATAGGAGGCTGCAAAGGTCGGCAGGCGCGCGCACCCGTGCGGCGGCAGGAAGCTTTGAGTC
Source organism: Hymenobacter sp. 5317J-9 (assembly GCF_022921075.1). Lineage (NCBI taxonomy): Bacteria > Pseudomonadati > Bacteroidota > Cytophagia > Cytophagales > Hymenobacteraceae > Hymenobacter > Hymenobacter sp. 5317J-9. Next base: position 4,322,271 of record NZ_CP095050.1, on the reverse strand, counting down.
GGAACCATGTGCCCGGGGGCGGTGTATATTGGCGAGTCTTTACCGTATATGCCCATGGAAGTCGCCAACCACACCTTCGCCGAAGCCACCACCACCGCGCCGTTCATCGACTACGCCATCTGCGTCGACGACGAAAACCGCCCCGCCCGGCACGTGGGCGACTGGCCCGTGAAGGGCCAGGTGTACCCCGTGCGCGTCACCGAGGGCAAGGCCGAAGGCACCGACCTCGTGCACGTGCTCAGCTTCCAGGGCGAGGCCCCGTACTACAACGCCTTTGCCCCGCACCGCTTCGAAATCATCGAGCGCGTGTGGCTGAACTAGCTTTTGTCACCTTCTGCATGATGTGCCCCGGCTGCGTCCCGCAGCTTTTGGAATAAACAGAAAACCCCGCCGCCGGCCTGGCTGCGGGGTTTTCTGTTTTAATTCAGCTTGCTTATTCCACCACCAGCATTTTCACCACCGTGCCGGCCGCCGTGCGCAGGCGCAGGGAGTAAATGCCCGGAGTAATGTCGGTGAGGGGCAGGGCGTGCGTGGCCGGGCCGGCCGGCAGCTCCCGCTGGCGCACCACCCGGCCCAAGGCATCGACCAACGCCGCCGACACCGGCTGGCGGCTCAGGCTCTGGGGCAGCTCCACCACGGCTTGGGTGCGGGCGGGGTTGGGGTAGAGGGCCACCTGCGCGGCCAGGGCAGCGGGGGCCGTACCCAGCGCCTGCTGTGCCCCAAATACCAACTCGAAGCGCGTGGGGCTAAGGGCCCCGGCAGTGGCCGCCGTGAAGCGGTAGGTGGGCGACTGGTGCAGGTTGGTGAGGGTGCCCAGCTGCAGGTCGCGCAGGTACACGGGCACGTTGGGCAGGTTCAGCAGCTGGCTGGCGGTGAGGGTGTAGGCGCCCGCCGCGGGCACGCTCACGGCCAGTGGTAGTGCATGCGTGCCGGGGCCCAGCGCCGGTTGGCCGTCGATGCTGAGCGGTTGGGTAGCGCTGCGAGCCATGGCCAGGTTCAGGCCGCTGGGGTTGGGCAGCTTGGCAGCGTCGAAGGCGGCGTCGAAACTGCTGGTGGCGCCAGTTTCGAAATATACGGTGGCCTCGTCGGTAAGCGGGCTGGCCACGCCCTGCAGGCTGAGCTGCACCAGCGGGCGGGTTTCGGCAGTGCCGCGCTGGAAGGTGGTGCCGTTGGGTGCGGTGAGGCGCTGGCTGTTGCGGAAAGTGAGGCTGGCCGCGCTCTGGCCGGCGGCCACGCGGGTGAAGAAGGCCTGGCCCACGGGCAGCACCGGGTTGCCCACGCCGTTCACGTAGCTGCGGTACTGGCCCGCGTACTGGGCCGTGCTGCCGTACACGTAAATGGCGCTTTCCAGGCCGGCGCGGTCGGCCGGGGCCACCAGCGAGTAGTCGAGCGGGGCGGGGTAGGGGTTGCCCAGCAGTTGCCAGCCGCCCTCGGCGTAGCTGGCGCGGCTGCTGGTCAGGGCCAGGGTCTGGTCGCCATTAGTGAGCGTGCCCACGAAGTCGACGAGCTGCGAAGCGCCGATGTTCACGGTGTAGCCGCGGCCCACGGCCAGCGGGTCGCTCAGCGCGGCGGGCGAGAAAAAACCTTTGTCGAAGTCGCTCATTGAGTTGGTGAGCGCCAGGCGGCTGTCGTCGTAGCCAAACACCGTTGGGAACGGCGTTACGCCGGCCGGCGCCGCGGCCGAGTTATAGTCCGGATTTGCCACCGGCGTGAAGGCGGCGGTGGCCAGGTCGGCCACCGTCGAATTGCTCACGGGCGCCGAATACTGCCGGTAGCCGGCGCCGGCGTTCTGGCCGGGGTCGATGGCGCGCTGCACCGTGGCCGCGCCCAGCACCGCGCCGCCGTTGTTCACCACCAGCGCGTCGGCGGCCACGCCGCCGCTCAGGGCCGAGAGCAGCGTGAGCGGCTTGCCGTTGGTGGTGAGGTTGCCCAATAGCGTGAGCACGCCCTGCAGGCTGGCCTCCGCGCCCAGCGTGGCCCCGCCCGCCCCAATGGTGAGGTTTCGGAAGGCGTCGGGGCTGGTGCCGCCGAGCAACTGGTTGGCGACGCCGCTGGTGGCCAGCGTGCCTCCGGTAGCCGCGAAGGTGCCGTTGTTGGTGAGGTCGCCGCTGAGGCTGAGCGTGCCGCCGCTGTGGCTGAGCGCGGCCCCCGCGGCAATGGTCAGGTGCTGGGCCGTGGCCGTGCCCGCCGCAATGGCCGGGTAGCGCGGCGCAACAGGAATAAGGGCATCGACGGTGGCCGTGGGCACGCCGGCAGTCCAGTTGGCGGTGTCAAACCAGTCGGTGCTCACGGCGCCCGTCCAGGTGCTGAGGCTGCCGGCCTCGAAAGCGCCGAGGTCGGGAGCCGCCCCGCGGTAGGGCAGGCCCACGTTCACGCCGGCGTCGATGAGGCCGCTGCCCGGCGCCAGGCGCAGCAGGCCGATGACGGGCAGGCTGCCGTCGGCCTGGCGCGGGGCGCGCAGCTGGGTGGTGTCGAGGCTGAGGAAGTCGGCCGCCGTCACGCCCGCCCCAATGGCGTTGTGGTCGAAGGTGCTGGCCGAGCGGCTGATGCTGAGCGTGTCGGGGCTGGAGGTGGAGCGGCCCCGGTAGCTGATGTTGTTGCGCAGGATGTGGCCGTAGCCGGGCACGTCCACCAGGTAGCCGCTGGCAGTTTTGTCCTTGCGGTTCACCATGTTGTAATTGGTGGCGTTCTGGTAAGCCGTGTTGTTATACCAGTAGCTGCCCGCCTGGTGGTGGTTGGAGTAGAAGCCGTTCGAGCGGTTGCGCACCGACAGGCACTGCTGCACGGTGTTGTTGGGCACCACGGCCGGGAAAGAAAAGGCCGTGCCGTAGCCGCCCGCCTTGAAGCCGTTGCCGTCGCCGCGGGTCACGAACTTCGGCGTGTAGCCGTTGTAGAAGGCCCAGCAGTTTTCAAACGTGGTGGCCGTGAAGGCCGAGATGCAGTCGTAGCCGTCGTCGCTGTTTTGCCAGGCCCGGCAGCCGCGAAACACGATGTTGGTGTAGTTGGCGTTGTTGGGGTGCGAACCGAAGCCATCCACGTTGCCGCCGTTCTTGGTGCCCGTGGTGTTGCCGTCGTTCAGGTTGTCGTTGTTGCGGTAGGCGTCGCAGTTGAGCACCAGCGTATTGCCGCCGCGCGTGAGGTAGAAGCCAATGGCCTGCCCGTCGTGCATGCTCAGCTGCTCGTAGATGTTGTTGCCGCCCGCCCCGCTCTGCGAAAAGCAGATGGACAGCGTGTTGGTGGTGGTGTTCACCACCGGCACGCGCACCCCCACCACTTCCAGCCCGCGGATGTGGATGTAGGAGCCCGTAATCTCAAACGCGCTGATGCGGTACGGCGCCGCAAACGCAACGGTGCCGTTGCTCACGGCTACGTTGGGGTCGATGTTGGCGTAGTTGAACACCGGCCGCTCGCCCGGGTAGGCCCAGTACTTGATGCGCCCGGCTGCGGCCGAGCCGCTTTTGCTCAGCTGCGTCACGTAGGCGTAGGGGCTCACGTAGTTCGCAATCTGCGCGCTTTGCATCAGGTAGGTGCCGCCGCGCACCCACACCGTGTCGCCGGCCGACACGGCCGTTTGGGCCCGCTGAATGCTGAGGAAGGGCGCCGCAATGGTGCCGCTGTTGGTGTCGCTGCCCGTGGGGGCCACGTAGTATTTCGCGGAAAATGCCGGGCCAAAGCTCAGGGCCAGCAGCAAGGCTAGGAGGTAACGATGAACCATAGTGCGTGGGATGGGAAAAGTTGATGCGGCTAACCTACGCGGCCTGTTTTCCAGCACCTTCCTGCACCGTCATGGGCCGCGGCGCTCACCTGCCGGCCCCTCAGCTACCGCACAAAAAAGCCCCGGCCATCGGCCAGGGCTTGTGCCTGTTTGCATTCGGGTGGTGCCTATTCGAGCAGGTTTTCGGGAGCCGGCGCCACCGTTTGGATGAAATATCCCGCCGAGCCGGCGCTCGCCGATGCACCGGTGGTGCCCGGCGCGCCGCCGTTGCCGCCGCAGGCCCCGCCGCCGCCCCCGGCGACGACTGAGGTGGTGGAGCCTGCGGCGGCCCCCGCCGACCCGCCCAACACCTGGACGGAGCCCGTCACGCTGGGCGAGGAGCTGGCCAGCAGCCGAACGATGCCGCCCCCGCCGCCGCCCCCGCCGCCTTCTCCGTTGCCGCCGTTGCCGTCGAAGGCACTGGCGCCATTGCCGCCATTGGCCTGGATGTTTCCTTGCAGCGTCAGGGTGCCTTTGGCTGCCAGCACCACCACACCGCCCGCGCCGCCGCCCGCGCCGGGGATGCTTTGGCCCGCGGTGCTGAGGTTGACAGCGGAAGTGCCATTGGCCTGAATAAAGCCTGTGCTGGGCACGTTCAGGTTGCCGCCGCATAGCAGTGCAAACCGGCCGCCGCCGTTGCCCCCGAGTTGCCACTGGCCACGCTGCGCAGCCCCGCGCCGCCGCCCAGGCTGCCGGCTATGGGCAAGCCCGCCGCCGTGAGCGCGCTAAGGCCAGTGCCGCCCGCCAGCCCACTGGGTGGCCCCAGCGCCACGCCCGCGGCCACTGCCTGCCCGCCCACTGCTCCGGCCACCACGGTGATGGCACCCGAAATAGTCGCGTTGCCGGTGCAGCGCAGCACCGTTCCGCTGGGCACTATCAAACTGCCCAAAACGGTGATGGTTGTGAACTGCAAGTTGGCGCCGCTGGGAAGGCTGCCAAGGGATGCAGAAAGGTCGAGGGTTTGGCCAGACGAGATGGTGAGGGCGCCCGCGCTGCCATCGCCGTAGCGGCCCAGGGCACCGCTGGGTCCCTGGGGACCAGTCGCGCCGGTGGCGCCGGTGGCCCCCGTGGCACCAGTAGGGCCTTGTGGTCCTTGTGGTCCTTGTGGCCCCGCGGGCCCGGGCGGCAGCGTCACGCTGCTGGTACTGGTGCCGCTGGTCAGCGTCAGGGTTTGGCTGCTAATGCCCAGCGTGGGCTGCGCCTGCGAGCCCAGTACGCCGGTTCCATCGGTGGTGAGCACGCGGGTGCCGTTACCGCCCAGCCCGTCGACGCGCAGGGTGCTGGCGGCGCCGCCCACGTGCAGCGTGGCCTGCGGAATAGCCACGCCAATGCCCACATTCTGAGCGTAAACGGCCAGCGGCAGGCCAAGGGTAAGCAAAGGAAGAAGCGTAAAACCTGCTTTCATAAACAGAAACAAGCGAGTTGGCTAATAAATATGGCCCAGCCCAAAAGCAATGATTGGGCAAATATATATCCCTGTTTATATCCAAAAAAGCCCCTGACGGCCATTTGAAGGCTTTTTGCCTGTCGGGACTGCGTGCGGCTGCCCATCCGTCCTGGTACAGCCGGGGCGGCTGTTTTGCCGCCCCATCAAGCCGGCAGCGGCGCCGGCCCTAGTCCAGCACCGGGCCCAGGGCCTCGCGCAGCGTCACGGCCCGGCGCAGCGAGCGGCGGCAGCAGTCGGCGCGCAGCAGGCACGCCACCAGGCATTCGGTGAGCTCGATGGCCCGGGCCATCGAGACGCGGCAGCGGCACTGCACCGCGTGCGGCACCCGGTGCCAGAGCTGCTCCAGGCGCTGTTTCACGGGTTCGTGCTGGTCGGCCAGCAGCTCGTCGGAGTTGTGGGTGAGCAGCAGGCGCACCAGGTAATACACTTGCGTGGGCAGCGGCTGGGTTAGCCGCTGGTGGCAGCACGAGAGGGGAGGGCACATGGCATAAAAGCTGGGAAGAAGCGTGAGACAAAGCGCCCTGCGTGGCAGGATGCTGCTTTCTGCTACACAATCGTACCAACCTGCCCCGCACGGCCGGGCTTATAAAAAATGTATTTTTCGTTCCATAAAAAACGGGCTTTTGTAGCGTGCTTTTTTGGCAGTTCGGCGGTGGTAATGAGCGGCAGCGCGCCCGGTAGACCGTCCGGGGTTCCGATGGGCCGTGATTCTTCAGAAGACCGGTCTTTGGGAAGGCTGGGTTTTTGAAGGGCATCGTTCCTTTGCCTTGGATGCAGCGCCATAACTTGCGCGGCTCTGCTGGTGCCAGCTGCATCTGCCACACCACTGGTCTGCGTCTTGCTGGCGCATTTGCTAACTCGTCCAACTGGTTCAGGCCCGTGCCGCAACCACCCCGGCCGAACCCCGAACGGCCTACTCCGCCAGGCCCGCCGCCCGCCCTATGACCCTCCTCCTGAGCTGCCTGCTGTTTTTCAACCTCCTGTGCTTCGTTCTCTTCGCCCGCGACAAGCGCAAAGCCCAACGCGGCCAGCGGCGCATTGCCGAAAAAACGCTGCACCTCGCTACGCTGCCGGGCGCAGCCCCTGGCGCGTGGGCCGCAATTCTACTGTTGCACCATAAGAACCGCAAAGCCGCTTTCTGGAGCGTTACCCTGGTGCTGACGCTGCTGCAAGGGGCGGTGCTCTATCTCGCGTGGCCCTGGTTGCCGGCCCCGCTTTAACCGGGCCAAACGCCTGCCGCGGCCTAGGCAGCCGGTGATGCGTTGGCGCCTCGTGCAGATGCCCCTGGGGTAAAACGCCGAGGCCGCGTGGCCCGTTATACCCCGAATTTCCCGCACAGTCCTTTCCCATGCCTGCCCACCTTGGCACCCTGCGCACCGGCACCAGCGGCATCGTGGTGCCCGGCCCCAAGGCCACCTTTCCGGCGGCCTACCAGGCCACGAGCCGCCTCACCTACTACGCCACTCTGTTTAATTCTGTGGAGATTAACAGCACCTTCTACCGCATCCCCCTGCCCAAAACGTTCGCGGCCTGGGCCGCGGAAACCGGCCCTGATTTTGATTTTACCATCAAGCTGTGGCGCGATATTACGCACGCCAAGGCGCTGGTCGAGGACCTCTCCGGCATTGCCCGCTTCCTGGAGGCCGCCCGGGAGCTGGGGCCCAAAAGGGGCTGCCTGCTCATTCAGTTTCCGCCCAGCAACACCATTCGTCAGCTACAGGCCGTCAATGTCGTATTGGCTGCCCTTGCCGCGGCCGACCCCGCCCACGAGTGGCGCAAAGCGGTGGAGTTTCGCCACCCCAGCTGGTACGCCGATGATGCCTTTGACATGCTGGACCACCACGGCGCCAGCCTCGTGCTGCACGACAAAGGCCCCGCCCGCAACGCCCAACTCAACGAGGGGGCCGGCTTTGTGTATATGCGCTTCCACGGCCCCAAGGGCAACTACCGCGAGTCCTACGAGCGCGACTTTCTGCATGACACGGCCGAGCAGATACACGACTACCTGCAAGAGGGGAAAGACGTGTATGCCTATTTCAACAACACCATGGGCGCCGCGTTTGAAAATGCCCAAGACCTGTATCGGCTGGTAGCGGAACGGGCCTGAGCCGTCCAACTCGTAGCACGGCCCGGCCGAGGCTTCCGCTGGGCCGGAACCGCCAGCAGCCCCCGCCGCTGGCGGGGCCGGGGCTGCTGGGGAAACGTTGAATCGTAGCCGGGTTTCTGAGACGCTGCCGGGGCTGCGGCGGCCGGTTGGTCACCTTTAGGAAACCGAGCCTATGCCTGTGGGGGCTTAGGTCTGGTGAACAGCAATGCCTTTCCCAGCGCTAAGCATCCGATGACCAAACAGGCGTTAGCCACGAATTGCCAGACGTGGTAAGCGTTAGGCGAGTAATACCCACCGAGTATGAAGTATTCCTTGAACTCGTATTGTAAGGGAAACTTGTCGTACACCTCCAAGCTAATGACTTTGTACTGTTCGTCCAACTTGTCAAAGACGTACCGCCCGTGTGTCAAATAAAACCCCAAGGGCAAGACTAACACCCACCACAAGCGAGGACGAAACCAGTTGCGCAGCATAATTGATAAGGTTAATTATCGGGGTCGTTCAGCAAAACGGCGGATTAAGCTGCTAGTTAGTGCTTAATTCCGAGCCTCTGAGTAGTCCCCTCACGCCCGCCTGTTAACCTGCCACTAAGACCAGAACCCAGCGAAGCGCCCGCTACCCCCACGACTAAGCGCCCCAACGCCACCAGAACCAAACCCGCCATCAATAAAAAAGGCCCTCACCGCAAAGTGAGGGCCTTTTTTGTGGTCGTACAAATCCGCCGCATTATAACTCGCCCCCAGTGGCCCTGCCGGCGCGAGCACCTTTACACCGTCCCGTCGGGTTTCGACGGGGTTTTCGCGGAGGCTTTGCCAGCGCGTTTGGGCAGGCCCCGCCGCTTGTTGGCCTCCTTGAAGGCCGCATAAAAGGCCGGCCACTGAAACGCCGGGTCCGTATCGGTGCGCTGGCCCTTGAGCAGCGTCTCCATCAGGCGCAGGGCGGCGCTGAGGCGGCGCAGCAGCTCGGGCAGGGCCAGCGTGGCCAGGCGCGGGGCGGCTTTGGCGTCGGTCTGGTCGTCGGCGGCGTCTTCGAACAGCTGGGCCGCGTCGGCCGGGGCCTGAATCACGGCATCGCTCAGGCGGTAGTCTTTGCGCACCTGGGCGGGCAGGGCCGCCACGGCCTTCACCAGGTCGCGCACGTGGTTCACGTCCTCGGTGGCCTCGCCGTAGCGCACGTCGGCGTAGGAGAGGGTGAAGGCCTGCTTCAACCCCAGCTGCCCGGTGGCCAGCGCGTAGCCCACCGCCTTGGCCGAGAGCGTGGCCGTGGCCTGCGCCATTTTTTCGCGGGCGTCGTCCTTGTCGGTCGTCGCGGGCGTGGTACGGGTGTCCTGGGTTTGCTGCTGGGCCTCGATGGCGGTCACCAGCTCGGCGCGGTCCGTGTTGGCGGCTTGCAGGGGCAGGAAGTCCGCCAGCTCTTTGGGATAATCGGCGGCGACCAGGCCCACGCGCTGGCCGCTGTCGAGGATGGAGGTGTCTTGGGCATCCATAAAAAGGGTAGTTGGGTTGGGAATGATGAGGCAGTAAGCTACCGATTCTCCCCCGTAGTAGGTAGGTATTCCTAACGTTGCGCCACTTGTCTTCCCCGCTATCCGCTCCTATTCGCCGTGGACGGGGTTTTAGCCGCCAAAAATTTGTTGGGGCCGGAGCCTGGCATGTAAGAGCGGCCACTTGGCGTGTAGGAGCAAGCCCGTGGCGTGTAGGAGCAGCCGCTTGGCGTGTAGGAGCATGCCCGAGACGTGTAGGAGGAGGCGCGAGATGTGTAGGAGCAGCCCCGTGGCGTGTAGGAGCAAGCCCGTGGCGTGTAGGAGCGCGCCCGAGATGCGTAGGAGCACGTCCGTGGCGTGTAGGAGGGGCCGCGTGGCGTGCAAGCGGCCCCGGCCGGCACCGCCAGAAGCCCCAGCCGCTGGCGGGGCCGGGGCTTCTTAGGCTACTCCACTGGATGAATGAGGGACCCTCGCAGACGCGCGCTGGCGGAGAATAATTTTCAGGTAGTAATTTAGAAGTCTTCAGAAAACCCACCGATAATTTGAACCGAGCCATTTTTTTCACTCTCTAGCCACCCCAATACTCCCAAACCGATGCGCGACGCTCTTTTATTCGCCGGAAAAGCACTGTTGGGCATCTTGGTTGGCTATGTGCTGCTGTTAGTCACCATCCGCGTCGTAGCACACCAAATGCAAAAGGCAACAGTCGAAGAAAGAATCCAGACCTACAACGGTAAGCGAATCAAGCCTTAATGCTCCTTTTGATGTACTACTAGCAGTGCCTCAAAGCTGAGTGCCAAATTAAGCTGCTATAATACTGGAAGAGTTTAAGAAACTGGTTTACGAATCAACGTTTACGAAATGTCACGAAGGCATGAGTTTCGTAAACGTCAGCAGCTCTTTAAAACGTCCGTGTGCTAAAGCTTTTTTGGCGCACATAAGCAGGCGCGTGGCTGTAGCGCAGGCTACAAAGCCCACCACCCCCTGCCAAAACGGCCGCCCCCCAAACCCGGCCCCAACCTTGCCCACGCCCGGGCCATGTTTGACTTCCTGAAATCCATCTCCGCCAAGAACCCCAACGCCGGGCGCGGCCCCGAAAAGCCCGCCGTGAGCGTGCGCGAGCGGGTATCGGCCCCGGCCGGAACCGCAAGCAGCCCCAGCCGCTGGTGGGGCTGGGGCTGCTGGGGAAACGGTGAGTCATAGCCGGGTTTCTTGGCCGCTGCCGGGGCGTTGGCGCAGTTAAGGAAACCGAGCGTTTCAATCTTGCAGAGGTATTCTGATGAGTCCTTCGATTATCTGCATGGCAACCCCGTGGCCTTGTAGTTGCTGAAAAATGGCGGGGGTGTGGTCAATATGCTTGGGAGGTACGAGCCGGCCGATGTGCCATATTTCCACAGGGTCGAGTTCAATCCATTCAATCTCGCGCTTCGGGACGGGCCCATAGGAAGATGCTTCGATATACCCAGGAACCGGCAGGATAAACCATCGGGCCCACGCCGAAGGCGCATCATGATTCCGTAGCTTAGCCCGCGTGGCAATGGGGAAATCGGCGGTTAGCTTATCAATGACTTCTTCAACTTTCATAACGATTCAAGCCATGTGTACCCTTGTTGCAGACAATATGAAGCAGGGGCTTTAATGGGAGGAAGCTAAACGCTTTCTCAAAATAAAATGCGGATTAATGCAGCACTTCTGGCCTTGGCGTTTTCTTGAAATATTCTTGCGGAATGATCCAAATCGCCGGTTTGAATCGCTCCTCTTCGACGGGCTTTCCTGCTGGGTCGTTGCCGCCAAACCATACGGCAATATGTTCTTCTGGAATGTCCTCGTCTCCGTAGGGGCCAGCAAGAGCCACGACGATACACAATAGACCATCAAATTCTAAGAAGTCGCCTACTTGAATGTTGGATTCCATAATTCAATTGGGTAAAACGGTGGTTCAAGCTGCTAATTAGTGCTTAATTCCGAGCATTCGAGCTTCTCCCTGCCAAAACGGCCGCCCCCCAAACCCGGCCCCAACCTTGCCCACGCCCCGGCAATGTTTGACTTCCTGAAATCCATCTCCGCCAAGAACCCCAACGCCGGGCGCGGCCCCGAAAAGCCCGCCGTGAGCGTGCGCGAGCGGGTATCGGCCCTGCGCCACCTGCCCGCCTTCCTGAAACTCATCTGGGCCACCAGCCCCGCGCTGGCCTCCGCCAACCTCGGGCTGCGCCTGCTGCGCGCGTTTCTGCCGCTGGCCACGCTCTACGTCGGCCGCCTGATTATCGACGACGTGGTGGCCCTCACCAAGCTGCCCGCCCCCGCCCGCCAGCTCACGCCCGTGCTCACCCTCGTGGGCCTCGAGTTCGGCCTCGTGCTGCTCGCCGATGCCCTGGGCCGCGGCGTGGCCCTGCTCGATTCGCTGCTCGGCGACCTCTTCGCCAACCAGTCCTCCATCCGCCTCATGGAGCACGCCGCCCGCCTCGACCTCGACCAGTTCGAAGACAGCACCTTCTACGACAAGCTCGAGCGCGCCCGCCGCCAAACCCTCTCCCGCACCGTGCTCATGAGCCAGGTGCTCAGCCAGGGCCAGGACTTCATCACCCTCGTGCTCCTCGCCGGCGGCCTCGTCGCCTTCCAGCCCTGGCTGCTGGGGCTGCTGCTGCTGGCCGTGGTGCCCGCCTTCCTCGGCGAGTCGCACTTCAACGAGCGCAGCTACTCCCTCTCGCACTCCTGGACGCCCGAGCGCCGCGAGCTCGACTACCTCCGCCAAACCGGCGCCTCCGACGAAACCGCCAAGGAAGTCAAGATTTTCGGCCTCTCCGATTTCCTCATCGGCCGCTTCCGCACCCTCTCCGACGACTTCTACCGCCAAAACAAGTCCCTCGTGCTGCGCCGCGCCGGCTGGGGCACGCTCTTCGCCGCCATCGGCGCCGCCGGCTACTACGGTGCCTACGTCTACATCATCGCCCGCACCGCGGCCGGCAGCATCTCGCTCGGCCAGCTCACCTTCCTGGCCGGCTCCTTCGCCCGCCTGCGCGCCCTGCTCGAAGGCATCCTTAGCCGCTTCAGCTCCGTGGCCGACGGCGCCTTGTATCTCCAGGATTTCTTCGACTTCTTTGCGCTCCGGCCGCGCATTGTCATGCAGCCGCGTCAGACAGAACGGCCCATTCCCTTCCCGCGCCCCATTGAGCAGGGGTTTGAGTTTGAAAACGTCGGCTTCCAGTACAAGAATGGTACAAAATGGGCCATTCGCAACCTCAGCTTTACCCTAAAAGCTGGCGAAAAGCTGGCCCTCGTGGGCGAAAACGGCGCCGGCAAAACCACCCTCGTCAAGCTCCTGGCCCGCCTCTACGACCCCACCGAAGGCCGCATCCTGCTCGATGGCCACGATTTGCGCGAGTACGACCCCGCCGAACTGCGCCAGGAAATCGGCGTCATCTTCCAGGATTTCGTGCGCTTCCAGCTCCCCGCCGGCCAGAACCTCGCCGTGGGCCGCATCGAGGAGCGCCACAACCAGCCCCGCATCGAAACCGCCGCCCACCAAAGCCTCGCCGACGCCGTCATTGCCAAGCTCCCCGGCGGCTACGACCAGATGATAGGCCGCCGCTTCAACGGCGGCGTGGACCTGAGCGGCGGCGAGTGGCAGAAAATCGCCCTCGGCCGCGCCTACATGCGCGACGCCCAGCTCCTCATCCTCGACGAGCCCACCGCCGCCCTCGACGCCCGCGCCGAGTACGAAGTCTTCCAGCGCTTCAAGGAGCTCACCCAAGGCAAAACCGCCGTCCTCATCAGCCACCGCTTCAGCACCGTCCGCATGGCCGACCGCATCCTGGTCATCGAAAACGGCCAGTTCGTGGAAATCGGCTCGCACGAGGAACTGCTGGCCCGCGGCGGGCGCTACGCGGAGCTGTTTCAGCTGCAGGCGGCAGGGTACCGATAAAGAACGATGTAGACGCAATATTTTGCGTCTCGTCGTTGAACGACTTGCGCCGGAACGACGCCTGAACGACGCAGGCGGCGCGGTTCGGACCGTTCAACGACGAGACGCAAAATATTGCGTCTCTACCGCGTTCGGCGCTTGCGCACTCCGGCCAGTTGCGCCAGTTATGGGGCTAAATACGCTTGCTATCCCAGGTAGGCAGCGATGCCGCCCCGTGCTACCGATAAGCTTTGAATATCAGGTGGGTTTACGTAACTTGGGGCTACGTATCTCTGTCTTGGTATCCATGAGCAACCTGTTGCGTCTTTGCTTCTCACCAGCGGCCTACGTGAGCCGGGTTTGCCCCGCGGCCAGCGTTTTCGGCCGGTGGTTGGCCGGCGCCCGGGCGCCGGCGCAGAGAGCTGCCGGGGGCCGCACTTTTTTTCGGGACTCAGCCGTGTTGCGGCCAACCGCCGGGCCTTCGGCGCCGAGTGTATGGGCAGTGCGCCGCCCAAATCGGACAAGGGTGTCAACCCAGCGGCTTTTTTCGTAAAACCAGGCTAACCCTCAGTCCGTTGAGCGGTTGTTTTTCGTATTCAGGTTTCAGCTTACCGTAAAATTCCCCAAGATGACCCGTCGTATTTTTACTCTGCTTGCCCTCGTAAGCTTCGCGGCGATTTTCGCCAGTTGCATGACCACCCGCGAAGCCCGCGTCGACTCCGATTACAGCTACCGCGGCAACTTCCGGCGCTACCGCACCTACGATTTCGTGACCGGCACCGGCCTCACCTCCGACAGCAGCCGCCTGGGCCAGTCGCTGCGCGAGGCCATTCAGCAGCGTTTCATGGCCCAGGGCTACAAGCTGGCCCGTCGCCGCCCCGACATGCTGGTGAATTTCCGGGTGTACGAGGGCGACATGAACTTCCACGGCTTCCAGCAGGAAGACCTGAGCCAGTGGATTAAGCGCAACATCGAGGAAGACGACGACACGCCCCGCGAAGACCGCCAGGGCTACCAGCCTGTGCGCCTGCTGCTGGCCGAAGGCACCCTGCTCGTCACCCTCATCGACGTAAAAACCAACCGCGCCGTGTGGAACGGCTATGCCTCCGGCGTGACCGTGCCCGAAGGCCCCATGGGCGAAATCGTGCTCAAACGCTCCGTGCGCTCCATCCTCGACCGCTACCGCGTCTTCACCGAAGAATTCGCCAACGGCAACATAACCCCCAGCGGCGCCAGCGACTCGGAACGTTAAGGATGCCTGCGGCTTGATAGGGAATGAAGGAACGTCATGTCGAGCGCAGCCGAGACATCTCGCGTGTGGTAGTAATCCAATCGACAGGAGTAGTGGTGGCACGCGAGATGTCTCGGCTGCGCTCGACATGACGTTCCTATAGCTCGCTGCTCCGCCGCACCCGAATCAGCTCAGCCGCGATGCTGATGGCAATTTCCTCCGGCGTCTGGCTGTGAATGGGCAGGCCGATGGGGCCGCGCAGGCGGGCAATAGCTTCGGCCGAAAAGCCTTCTTCCCGCAGCCCGCGGCGCAGTTCGGCCACCTTGGCCACGCTGCCCATCACGCCTAGGTAGCGGCAGGAGCGGCCCAGCAAGTGGCGCAGCACCACGGTATCGGTGCGGTAGCCCACGGTCATCACCACCACGTAGCGGTGCGCGCCGGCGGGTATTTCGGCGGCCACGTGCTCGTAGTCGATAACGCGCCGATGGTGGGCCGCGTCGTTGGCGTCCAGCGTGGGTAAATCAGTTCGGTCGTCGAGCACCGTCAGCTCAAAATCGAGCGCGGCCAGCACGCGCGACAATGCCAGGCTGACGTGGCCGCCGCCCACAATGGTCAGCTGGTCGCGGAAGCCCAACTGCTCGCGGTAAAGCCAGTCCGGACCGGGCTGGAAAGCATAAAACAGTGCTTCTTCAGTTTCTTCAGCAGCGGTCGATTTCTCTGAAGCAGCTGCGTGCAGCTGCAGGCCCATCGTCGGGCGGATGCTCACCGAGCCTCTGCCGCCAGATTGCAGGCGGTTGGCAATGGCCTCCACCGTGGCCAAATCGGCAAGACCGAACGGCCACAGCAGCACCTCCTGCTCGCCCGAACACATCATGCCCGAACGGTCGGCCGGCGCCTCCCGCCGATGAATCTGGGGGCGCAGCAGCGGCGCGGCGTCGGTTTCGCGCAGGCGCTGACGGGCCAGTTCCACCCACTTGTGCTCCATGATGCCCCCGCCGATGGAGCCGGCCACCACGGCATCCGTCACCGCCATTTTGAAGCCCTGGCGGCCGGGGCTGCTGCCTTCGCTCCGCACCACGCACAGCAGCGCCACGGGCGTGCCGGCTCGCAGGCTGGCCGCCGCCAGCATCCAAACGGGCAAGTCGCGGGGAGGGGAAGGCATGGGGTTCTGCGTTTGATGAAGAGCGAGAAACAGAAGAACGTCATGCTGAGCGCAGTCGAAGCATCTCTACCGCTTCGTTGTAAATACATGAATTACTACTGCAGTAGAGATGCTTCGACTGCGCTCAGCATGACCGTTATTATTCGTTATTGATTTTTTGCGCCCTGATTAATCCAGCAGGCAATGAGGTCGCGCTCCTCCTGGGTAATCTGGGTTTTGTTGTTTTGCGGCATCGTTTTCGTCACCACCACGCGTTGCATGATTTTGTCTTTCAGGCGAATAATGTCCTCAGGCGTGTCATACACCACGCCATTGGGCGGCGACTTAAACACGTCGTCGGTGGGGTGGGAGGAGTGGCACTGAATGCAGCGCTTCTGCACAATCAGGCTCACCTGGCTCATGGGGATTGCCTGGGCGCAGGTATTGGCGTTGCCCCCGGCTACCCCACCTGACTGGGCGGGCGGGGCCGTCACGAATACCACGCCCAGCAGTACGGCCACGGCGGCGGGCAGCACCCACACGGCCGTATCGGTCTGGTGCTTTTCGCGCAGGTTTAGCCAGTGCTTCACGCCGGCGGTGCCCAGCGTGATGGCCGCCAGAATGGCCCAGGGGTAGGAGTGCCCGAAGGTGCTGGGGAAGTGGTTGCTGACCATCACAAACAGCACCGGCAGCGTGAAGTAGTTGTTGTGCAGCGAGCGGGCCAGGGCGTTTTTGCCCAGCTGCGGGTCGAGCGGGGTGCCTTCGGTGGCGGCCTTCACCATGGCTTTCTGAGCCGGGATGATGGTGAAGAAAACGTTGCCCACCATGAGCGTGCCCAGCATGGCGCCGAAGTGGATGTAGGCCGCCCGGGCGCTGAACACCTGCGCGTAGAAAAACGCAAACCCCGTGGCCAGAATGAACCCCACCACCTTGAACCACGGACTGCGCACAAACTCGGTGCGGCACAGCCCGTCGTAAATCAGCCAGGCCGCCACAAACGAGCCCACCCCAATGCCCACGCCCGCCAGCGGCGAAATGTCGAGCACGCGCGGGTCAATCAGCATGGAACTGGCGTTGAAGTAGTATACCACAAACAGCAGGCTGAAGCCCGACAGCCAGGTGAAATAGGCCTCGTATTTAAACCAGTGCAGGCTTTTGGGGATTTGCTTGGGCGCCGTTTTATACTTTTCCAGGTAATAAAAGCCGCCGCCGTGCACGGCCCACAGGTTGCCGGCCAGCTCTTCGCGCACGTTGTCGGTGCGGTTGAGGGCGTTTTCGAGGAACACGAAGTAGAACGAGGCGCCAATCCAGGCAATGCCGAAGGTGATGTGCATGAGGCGCACCACAATGTTGAGCCATTCCATGATGTGGCCCGACCACGGCGAGTCGCGCGCCAGCACGTAGCAAATGCCCACCGCCGCGATGACGGCCAGCAGAATCAGCGCATAGGAGTAGCCTTCCAGAGTGGCGCCGCCCTCGCCCACGGCGCCGCCGTTAGGCCGCGTTTTGGCCACCCGCTGCAACGCATAAATGACGCCCAGCAGCAGCAGAAACGTAAGAATCAGGGCAAGTAGGGTAACGTATTGGAGCATATGGGAAAGCGCCGAGAGCGTATCGAAAAAAATTAGAACGTCATGCTGAGCATTCTGCGCATCAAGCAGAATGCTCAGCATGACGTTTCTTTTCCTTTCAATTTAATTGAACCGGGAAAAAGCCCCCAATTTAGCGCCAAATTCCCCACTCATGTCAACCCTCGCTTTGCGCAGCCAGCGCGTCGTCACCCCTGAGGGTGAGCGCGCCGCCACCATCCTCATCGAAAACGGCCGCATCAGCGCGCTGCTGCCCCACGACGCCGACGTAGCCGGCGCCGAACTGCTCGACGTGGGCCACCACGCCGTGCTGCCCGGCGTCATCGACCCGCACGTGCACATCAACGAGCCGGGCCGCACCGACTGGGAGGGCTTCGACACGGCCACTCGCGCCGCGCTGGCCGGCGGCCTCACCACCTTGGTAGACATGCCCTTGAATTCGGCGCCCGTCACCACTTCGGTCGCGAACCTGGAAATCAAGCGCGCGGCCACGCTGGGTCAGCTGCACTGCAACGTGGGTTTCTGGGGCGGCGTGGTGCCGGGCAATGCCGACGAGATAGAGCCGCTGATTGCGGCCGGCGTGCTGGGCTTCAAGGCCTTCCTGACGCACTCCGGCATCGACGATTTTCCGAACGCCACGGAGGAAGACCTGCGACGGGTGATGCCCATTCTGGCCCGCCACGGCCTGCCGCTGCTGGTGCACTGCGAATTATCCGAAGACAACGACGCCTGGAAGCAGAACGACCACCGCTCGTACCCCAACTACCTGGCCTCGCGGCCCAAGGCATGGGAAGACGAGGCCATTGCCCTGATGATTCGGCTGTGCGAGGAAACCGGCTGCTGGGTGCACATCGTGCACTTGTCGTCGGCCAATTCCATTGCGCCCATTGCCGCCGCCAAGGCCAAAGGCCTGCCCCTGACCGTGGAAACCGGCCAGCACTACCTCTATTTCAACGCCGAGGATATTCAGGACGGTCAGACGCAGTTCAAGTGCGCGCCGCCCATCCGCGAAAAAGCCAATAATGACCAGTTGTGGGCCGCGCTGCAAAGTGGGATTATTGATTTCGTGGCCACCGACCACTCGCCCGCGCCGCCCGACCTTAAGCAAATGGCCAGCGGCGACTTCACCACGGCCTGGGGCGGCATTGCCTCGCTGCAATTTGCCTTGCCGGTGCTCTGGACGGCTGCCCGCCAGCGCGGCGCCACGCTCTCCGATATTGTGAAGTGGCTGAGCGCCAACCCGGCCAAGCTGGCCAGCCAGCGCCAGCGCAAGGGCCAAATCGCCGTGGGTTTCGACGCCGATTTAATCGTTTTCGACCCCGAAAAGACCTTTGAAGTCACCGAAGACCTGATTCAGCACAAACACAAAGTGTCGCCTTACATTTGCCAGGAATTGGCGGGCGTGGTGGAATTAACGTTGATGCGGGGCGAACAGGTTTTTCGGCGCCCGAATGTCCTCCGCCCCAACCACGGCGAACTCTTAACCCGGTAGCTGCATGCAGCAGGAATACACATTGCGCGCAGAGCGCATCATGCAGCGCATTCAGCAGCTGGCCGCCATCAGCGAAGACGCCGACGGCGTGACGCGCACCTTTGGCACGCCCGCTTTTGCGGAAGGCCGCGCCCTGGTGCAAGGCTGGCTGGAAGCCGCGGGCCTGCCCACGCGTCTCGACGGCATTGGCAACCTGCGCGCCCGCCTCGAAAGCCGGAATCCCGACGCCAAAACCTTCGTGCTGGCCTCGCACATCGACACGGTGGTGAACGCCGGTAAGTTCGATGGGCCGCTGGGCGTGCTCATGGGCCTCGATTTGCTGGAAAACCTCATTGCTCAAAAAGTCGAGCTGCCCTTTCACATCGAGCTGATTGCGTTCAGCGACGAGGAAGGCGTGCGTTTTCACACCACCTACCTGGGCAGCAAAGTGGTGGCCGGCTCCTTTGAGCCCACCTGGCTGGCTCGGTCCGATGCCGCCGGCATCACCCTGGCCCAGGCCCTGGAAACCATGGGTGCCGACGCCACCCGTATTGCCACTGATGCCCTGCCGGCCGCCGACTGGCTGGGCTACTTTGAAATGCACATCGAGCAGGGTCCGGTGCTGTGGGAGCGTAACGTGCCCGTGGCGTTGGTAACGGCCATTGCCGGCCAGCAGCGTGTGGAGCTGACCTTCCGGGGCATGGCCGGCCACGCCGGCACCGTGCCCATGAACATGCGCCAGGACGCGCTGTGCGCCGCGGCCGAGTTTGTGCTCACGGCCGAGCAGTTTGCCCAGGTGCACGGCCGCGGGCTGGTAGCCACGGTGGGCAAGCTGGCTATCAGCCATTCGGCCAGCAACGTGATTCCCGGCGAAGTCACCTGCAGCCTCGACCTGCGCAGCCCCGACGAAGCCCAACTCGCCCAAGCCTACGACTACCTCCGCAGCCACGCCGAAGCCGTGGCCGGGCACCGCAACGTGGCCCTGGACTGGAAGCCCGTGCAGCAGACCGCCCCCGTAACCTGCGACGCCCGCCTGAACACGCTGCTGGCCCAGGCCATTGCCGACAGCGGCCACGAAACCATTCCGCTGGTGAGTGGCGCCGGGCACGACGCGGTGCCCATCTCCTTCGTAGCTCCGGCCACCATGATGTTCATCCGCTGCTACAAAGGCATCAGCCATAACCCGCTGGAGAACGTGGAGCTGGCTGATTTGGCGGCCGCCGTGGCCGTGGCCGACCGGTTCATTACCCTTCTCCGCACCCAAAATCCCACCCGTTAACATGGAAATGTCTGCCCTGACGCGCTCGATTGTGAAGCGCAACCACGCCATTATTGCCCCCGACGGCTACATCAACAGCAACGTGCCCGGCTGGACCGGCTGCACCACCAACGTCATCATCAACGAGCAAATGGGCGCCCGCCTCTGCCAAACGCTCATCACCCTGACTGACGCCGGCCGCGTGCAGGGCGAAACCGATGCCTCGCAGATTTTCTTCTACGTGGTGCAGGGCGGCTGCACGGCCACCGTAGGCGGCGAAACCCGCGCGCTTAAAGCAGGCGAGTACGTGTACGTGCCCGTGGGCCAGCGCTACGATTTCAGCCAGCCCGAGGCCGGCACGCAGCTGCTCACCTTCCACAAAGTGTACGAGTCGCTGGCGGGCCACGCCACGCCGGACGTGTACTGGGGCGAGCGCGACTACAGCAAAGCGCCCGTCTACATGAACGACGAGGCCCTGCGCATCCAGGAGCTGCTGCCGAACGAGCCGGGCTTCGATATGGCCGTGAACATCTTCACCTACGGCCTCGGCGGCAACCTGCCTATGGTGGAAACCCACATCATGGAGCACGGCCTGATGTACCTTGAAGGCCAGGCCATCTACATGCTCGACCAGTGCTGGTACCCGGTGAAAAAAGGCGATTCCATCTGGATGGCGCCCTATTGCCAGCAGTGGGCCACGGCCATGGGCCAGGAGCCGTCGGTGTACATCTACTACAAGAACGTGAACCGCTTCCCGACGGTGCGATAGAACGTCATGCAGAGCGCAGCGAAGCATCTTGCCCGCAGTAAGTAATCAATTGCCCGGATGAAAATCATTGAATGGTTACTTTCGTCGCTGGCGTGGCTCCAGATATTTATTTCCCCGGCCATTACTGGCTCAATTATCGGGGTAATTATCTGGTTAAATATGCGCAATGCCTTGGGATTTAGTGCGGCAATAATCATTGCTCTAATCGGCTGCGGCGTAGGTGTTGCTTTCGCTGAAAAAGCACGTCGGGGAAAAGGCACGATTGAATTTATGTCCCGCAACATTGCCCATCCGGAACTGCGCGAAAAAGAGAATAGATAATGACCTTAGAAGAACTCAACCACTTTCCTAAACCCGCCCTCGCCGAAGCCCTGCAAAAGTGCTGCGGCTCGACCGCTTGGGTGGAGAATATGCTCGCCGCTTTCCCCATATCTGACGCCGAAATGCTGATGGACGAGGCCAACACCGTGTGGAATAAGCTGGATGAAGCCGACTGGCGCGAAGCATTCACCCACCACCCCAAAATAGGCGGTGATGTGGAAGCCCTGCGCGCCAAATTCGCCAGCACCAGCACCTGGGCCGAGGGCGAGCAAGCCGCGGTAAAACAGGCTTCGCAAGCGACTTTAGAGGCTTTAGCCACAGGCAATGAGGACTACGAGCGCAGGTTTGGCTACATCTTCATTGTGTGCGCCACCGGCAAAACGGCCGACGAAATGTTGGCCCTACTGCAAGCGCGTTTGCCCAACCATCCTGAAGAGGAAATTCTGATTGCCGCTGCCGAGCAGGATAAAATTACCCGCATTCGCCTTGAAAAACTTCTCGCCGCATGAGCCAGATAACCACCCACATTCTCGATACCACCAAGGGCAGGCCGGCGGCCAACGTCAGCACTGCGCTGCTGCAGCAAGTTGGCGACAATTGGCAGGAAATTGCGCGCGGCAAAACCAACGCCGACGGTCGTATTCCCGATTTATTGGCTAAGGAAAAACAGCTGGAATTGGGCGTGTATAAAATGAAATTTTACACCCAGGAATATTTCGCGCAGGACGGCACCGCCAATTTTTATCCCTTCGTGGAAATCGTGTTTAATGTGGCCGAAAACGCGCATTACCACGTGCCGCTGCTACTCAATCCGTTCGGCTATTCCACCTACCGCGGCTCGTGAGAACGGTGTAGAGACGCGACACTTCGCGTCTCGGCGTTGAACGACGCAAGAAGAACGGTCAGCACCGCGCAGTACTAACAACATCAGCAACGACGAGACGCAAAATATTGCGTCTCTACATCGCAACATCAATTCCCATCAATGAAACTCAGCTTACCCGAATCCGACAAAGCCACCCTGCTCGACCAGCTCGGCGAGGCCAATATTAAATTCCAGCAGACCTACCCCGGCGACCGGCCCGACCGCCAGCCCGTGCACACCGTGTACGGCGGCGCCAACCTCTTCAAGGCCGATACCTGCGTGAAAATGGGCGAAATCGCCCTCAACAACCTGCTCACTTACGCGCCCAACTTCGTGGAGTTGGCCCGCGCGCTACAGTTCAAAAACCACGAGCACCTGCCGCACCTCGAAGCCGATGTGGCTGCCCTCACGGCCAAGCTCGATGCCATGAGCCCCGAGGACCGCAAGCAGGAGCCCGCCTGGCTGGCTTATTCGGTCTACAATAAAATCGTGGCCAAGCTGAAGCGCGAAGCCGTGGAAGATTTCCGCGTCGATTTCGAAGACGGCTTCGGCAACCGGCCGGATGCCGAGGAGGACGAAACCGCCGTGCGCGCCGCCAAGGAAGTGGCCAAAGGCATGCAGCAGGGCACGCTCTCGCCGTTTATCGGCATCCGCATCAAGCCCTTCACTGAAGACCTCAAGCAGCGTGGCGTGCGCACGCTCGACATCTTCCTGACCACGCTGCTGGCCGAAACCGGCGGCAAGCTGCCCGACAACTTCGTGGTGATGCTGCCCAAAGTGACCATCCCCGAGCAGATGACCACCATGGTGCGCCTGTTTGAACTGCTGGAGAAGGCCAACGGCCTGGCCCCCGGCACGCTCAAGATGGAGACGATGGTGGAGGCCACGCAAATCATCATGGACGAGGAGGGGCGCAATCCGCTCATGCGCATCATCCGGGCCAGCGAGGGGCGCTGCATCGCGGCCCACTTCGGCACCTACGATTACACAGCCAGCTGCGGCATCACGGCCCGGTACCAGACCATGGCACACCCCGTGTGCGACTTCGCCCACCACATGACTAAGGTGGCGCTGGGCGGCACCGGCATCTTCCTCTCCGACGGCGCCACCAACGTGATGCCCATCGGCCCGCACCGCGGCGATAACCTGACCTTCGCCCAGCTGCGCGAAAACCGCGAGTCGGTGCACAACGCCTGGCGGCAAGCGTACCACCACAGCACGCACTCGCTCATCAACGGCTTCTACCAAGGCTGGGACCTGAACCCCGCGCAGCTGCCAATGCGCTATGCTGCCACCTACAACTTCTTCCTCAGCAGCTACGACGACGCGGTTTTCCGCCTGAAAACCTTCGTGGAGCGCGCCGCCATCAGCACCCTCACCGGCGACATTTTCGACGACGCCGCCACCGGCCAGGGCCTGCTCAACTTCTTCCTCAAAGCCCTGAACTGCGGCGCGATTTCGGAAGAGGAAATCCTGGCCACCGGCCTCACGCTGGAAGAGGTGCAGACCCGCTCGTTCTACCGCATCCTGCAAGGGCGGCGCGCGAAGGCGTAACCTCACGCCGACACCTCACCTCCGGCCCCTCTACCCAGGAGTGGGGAGCCTGACGAGTTTTAATGTGAAGAGCCCACTACCGCATGTAGTGGGCTCTTTTTGTTGATGGTAAATCGATTAGCCAGCCTGAAGCCGATGTCCTTTATCATCGGGGTTGCGAAGCAGCTACAAATCGAACCGGGCCACGGCCGCCCGCAATTCGGCTACCGTGACGGGCCGAAACTGCAGCGGCGGCTCCACGCGCTGGCTTACCACCACGTCGCGCAGGCCCAGGTATAGCTGGCCTTCCTCGCGGCGAATGGCAATGAGGGTGGCGGCCGTGCTGTCGGCCAGCTGTTCAAACATGACGCGGCCGTCCTTAGCATCGCCGCGTATCACGCAGCGCTGGTCGCGCAGCACCAGGCTGATGTCGGCCGGCTGGGTGGCGGGATGCTCCAGGCCCAAGTGCACCAGGGCCAGCTTATCCAGGCCGCCTCTGGGGGCGCGAATGTTGCTGGTCTGGGTCACGCTCCGGGCCATGCCCCGGGCGCGGGCAATCAGGCGCTCCGGCAAGGGCCGGTCGCAATTGTAAGCGCCCAGGGGCTGGGCCGAGGCCACCACCTTGATGCGGAACACGGCCAGCTCCTTCACGTAGTTCAGCTGCTCGCTTAGCAGGGTGCCCACCGTGTAGCGCTTGGCATTGGCCTGACGCTTTTTGAACAGCTCGTCGGTGACAGCTTCCAGCGGGGCGGCCTGCAACTGGGCATTGGTGAGACGGCCTTTGCCGGTGGCCTTGCGCTCCTCATCGGCTTTTAAAAAGGCGGTGGTGGTGGCGCGGTCCCAGCGCAGGTGGTCGACCAGCACGCGCCGGTCGGCCGTGAAGCGCACGTCCACCTTCATCAGGCTGCGGGTGGCCTTGCGGTTGCGGCGCTCCCCGTGGTAGGTGGGGCTGGCATTCATTTGGCGCAGGGCCTGCACCACGGCGTCCTTCAAGGTCGAGTCGACCCGGGCCGCATTGCGGAAATAAACGTCAATCACCCGGCCTTTGTCTGAGAGTTCGAAGCTGGCGTCTACCTTGCCCACTATCGGCGCGCGCTTGCCTTTCCGCCGGAGCTGGCGGTGCAGCTGGCCGGGCGCCTGGTTGCCGTTGAGCCGCATGGCCGTCTCTGGCTCAAAGGCGATGGCCTTGCTCAGGCGATGGCGGGCCACCGCATAACCACCTTTGAAGTGCGGCTTGCTCCAATACTGCCGCTTGGTTGTTTCCTTGG
The DNA here is from genome assembly GCF_022921075.1 of Hymenobacter sp. 5317J-9. Classification (NCBI taxonomy): domain Bacteria; kingdom Pseudomonadati; phylum Bacteroidota; class Cytophagia; order Cytophagales; family Hymenobacteraceae; genus Hymenobacter; species Hymenobacter sp. 5317J-9. Next base: position 4,298,133 of record NZ_CP095050.1, on the reverse strand, counting down.
TTTTTGCCGTTTTAGCTTGCGGGGCCAGCTTCCAATTGAGGCCGTGGTAGCGCGTGGCCAGTCCATTGTATAGCTGCATACCCTCGATGGAACGGGTGGCCGGAAAACCCAGCTCGAACGCGCTGCCAGGCTTGAGCTTGCATTCGGAGCCGTCGGCTGCAGTGGCACTGAGCTGCACCATGCCGCCGGTTTCGAGCAGCTTGGGGCCGGCCATGGTGGTGAGGCGTTCCAGTAGGATGTCAGCCATTGAGTAAAACTCACGCAGCCGAATTTCGACCAAGCCTTCTGGCGCGGTGCTCTGGCGGGCATTTCCCTGCACAAAGGTGCCGGCCGGTACCCGCATCACCGTGCCTTCGGTGCCGTAGAGCACGGTGTCGCGGTCGGGCCGAATCCGGAAAACCTGGGCCGTTTTGGGGCCGTCGGCGGGGGCCGGAGCTGCTTCCGTAGCGCTGGCGGCGGCCGGGGCACTGGCGGCGAATGCAGCCGGGCGCACCGGGTCAGCCGGCTGGGTAGGAGCGGGGATAGACGTTGCCGTGCGCCGTTGCCGACGGATAAATCGGGCCAGCTGGCGGCGAGACGGTAGCGGCACGGTGGGAGCGGCTTCTGCTGGCACATCATCGGCTGGGGCCAGCACCGTATTGCGTCCCGAACGGGCTTCGGTTGCTGGCTGTTGGTCGGTACCGGGCTGCACTCGTCCAACTTCGGCTTTGGAACTGGTTGCGGCGGTGTCGCGCAGGGCAACCGGCGGAGTTTTTCGGCTGGCGCGGGTTTCAGATTTGGTGTCCGGTGAGCAGGCTGTCAGGTTCAAAAGCAGGCCCAGGCCGGATAGGAAAAGCGCGTAGCAATGCCTCATATAACGAAGCTGTATGGCAGGAATGTCATGGAGCGCATTCTGGCTGCCCAAATGAATTGTTCATTGCGCAGTCGATATGCCTCAGCAAGTTAGCACAGGTCGGCTCTGGTGCCGCTACCGAACGAGAAACGCTGGCTGTCTGCTGCGAAACATCGAGTTGCTGCGCAACTTTGAAAGAGAATACCTTGGTGGTGCATGACGGATTCCGGTCCCCGCAACCTGTAAACGTTTGCGTAGAAAGCCGTTGGTTTCGGGCCATTCCGGCGGGAAGTTTACGGCGCATCTATCCCACCCGCTTGCCTTTATGATGACCCAAAAAACCCTGCTGCTGGCTCTGGGCTACCTGCTTACCACCACGGCGCACGCCCAGAAAAACCTCTACCACAAAGGCTGGGTCGACTTCAACAAAAACGGCCGGCGCGATGTGTACGAGGACGTGACCCAGCCGCTGGAAAAGCGCGTGGACGACCTGCTGGCTCGGATGACCCTGGACGAAAAAACCTGCCAGATGGCCACGCTCTACGGGTTCGGGCGGGTGCTGAAAGACGAAATGCCCACGCCCGGCTGGAAAAATGAAGTGTGGAAAGACGGCATCGCTAACATCGACGAGGAGCTGAACGGCGTGCGCAACACCCCGAAAGCCGCCAGCAAATACACCTACCCGTTCAGCCAGCACGCCGTGGGTATCAACAACGTGCAGCGCTGGTTTGTGGAAGAAACGCGGCTGGGCATCCCCGTCGATTTCACCAACGAAGGCATCCACGGGCTGAACCACGACCGCGCCACGCCCTTGCCGGCCCCCATCGGCATCGGCAGCAGCTGGGACAAGGCGTTGGTGCGCCGCGCTGGCGAAACCGTGGGCCGCGAAGCCAAAGCCCTGGGCTACACCAACGTGTACGTGCCCATCCTCGACCCCGCCCGCGACCCGCGCTGGGGCCGCGTGGTGGAGTGCTACGGCGAAGACCCCTTCCTCATCGCGGAGCTGGGCAAGCAGATGGTCCTTGGCGTGCAGGGCCAAGGCGTGGCGTCCACGCTCAAGCACTTCGCCGTGTACAGCGTGCCCAAGGGCGGGCGCGACGGCAACGCCCGCACCGACCCGCACGTGGCGCCCCGCGAGCTGCACCAAATGTTCCTCTACCCGTTCCGGCGCGTCATTCAGGAGGCCCACCCGCTGGGCGTGATGAGCAGCTACAACGACTGGGACGGCGTGCCCATCACCGGCAGCCACTACTTCCTCACGGAGCTGCTGCGCCAGCAATACGGCTTCGATGGCTACGTGGTATCCGATAGCCGGGCGGTGGAATTCATCTCCGAAAAGCACCACGTCGCGCCCGATTTCCTCGACGGCACCCGCCAGGCCGTGGAGGCCGGCCTGAACGTGTGGACCAACTTCTACACGCCCGCCACCTACATCAACAATGTGCGCGAGCTGGTGAAAACCGGCCGCCTGGCCCAGGCCACCGTCGATGCGCGGGTGCGCGAGGTGCTGCGCGTGAAATTCCGCCTCGGCCTCTTCGACCAGCCCTACGTGCCCGACCCCAAGCAGGCCGACAAAACCGTGCACACGCCCGCCGACGAAGCCTTCGCCCTGCAAGCCAACCGCGAGTCACTGGTCCTGCTGAAAAACGAAAACGCCCGCCTGCCCCTGCAAAAAAGCCAGCTCAAAAACCTGCTCGTAGTGGGCCCGCTGGCCGATAATCCCGACCCCGCCATCAGCCGCTACGGCCCCTCCAACAACCCCGTCACCACCGTGCTCAAGGGCCTGCAAGCCGCCGCCGGCCCCGGCCTCACGGTGCAGTACGCCAAGGGCTGCGACGTGGTGTGCCCCGGCTGGCCCGATACCGAACTGGTGCCCACGCCCCTGAGCGCCCCCGAGCAGCAGGGCATCGCCGAAGCCGTGGCCAAAGCCCAGGCCGCCGACGTCATCGTGGCCGTGCTGGGCGAGGACGACAAAACCGTGGGCGAAAGCCTCTCGCGCACCTCGCTCGATTTGCCCGGCCGCCAGCAACAGCTGCTGGAGGCCCTGCACGCCACCGGCAAGCCCGTGGTGCTGGTGCTCATCAACGGCCAGCCGCTCACCATCAACTGGGCGGCGCGCCAGGTGCCGGCCATTCTAGAGGCGTGGTTCCCGGGCCCGTCAGGCGGCACGGCCATCGCCGAGGCGCTGTTTGGCGACTACAATCCCGGCGGCAAACTCACCATGACCTTCCCCAAAAGCACCGGCCAGATTGAGTTCAACTTCCCCTTCAAGCCCGCCTCCCAGGCCGACCAGCCCATCGGCGGCGACCCCAACGGCGGCGGCAAAACCGCCACCAACGGCCCCCTCTATCCCTTCGGCTTCGGCCTGAGCTACACCACCTTCGCCTATTCCAGCCTCCAGATAACGCCCCGCGAAGCCGCCCCCAAAGCCCCCATCGAAATTGCGGTGGACGTGGCCAACACCGGCCCGGTAAAAGGCGACGAAGTAGTCCAGCTCTACCTGCGCGACAAGCTCAGCACCGTCATCACCTACGACAGCCAGCTGCGCGGCTTCGAGCGCGTGAGCCTGGCCCCCGGCGAGAAGAAAACCATCCACTTCACCCTCCGCCCCGACGATTTGGCCCTGCTCGACCGCAACATGAACTGGGTAGTCGAGCCCGGCGAATTTGAAGTGCTGGTGGGCAGCTCCTCGACGGATATCCGGGCGAAGCAGACGTTTGTGAGCAAGGCGGAGTAGCTCAGAGCCGTACGCCAGGCACTAGTATTTGCTTTGGGTGCTGACGTACGTTATTTGTTCGCCGGCCAAGCTCTCAGTAAAAAGCTTGTTGTATTCGGCGGCTTTCTCGTTGCCGAAGGCCTTCTTCAGCAGGCCTTCGATGTCGTAGCTCACGCCTTTTTGCACCGGGTCCATGATGAAGAGGTAGGCGTAGGTGCCATCGGGGCTGGGCTTGGTTGGGTTGAGGACGCGCGTGTGGCGGAAGGCATTTTGGTCGGTGGCGCCCACTTTGGCCGCCGACGGCCAGAAGATTTCATTGACAAACCGCTCGAACTGCGCGCGCTTGTCGGCCTTCACCCGGTTCACAATAACCCATACGGTTTGGCCGGTGGTGGCCATTGCGCGCGCCGGCGCCTGTTGGGCGCTAACCGGCGAGCTCAGCAATGCGCCAAGTACCAGGAAAGTCAGAGTTGCGAGGTGGCCAAGCCGCAGGCGCGTAGGAGAAGTTGACATAAATAAAATGAAATTGATGGGGGTGAAGGCCGGGTTACTGCATGAAACACGGCGCTGGGTACTGAGGCAAACTTAATAAATTATTAACTATAATGATGATAGTTATATAAATTTGTCGATTCTTATTGGTCTATTCAAAAGCTGCATGAAATCGTTGCTCACCATTGGCTTGGTGCTGTTTTTTGCCGGACGCTCATGGGCCCAGGCGCCCCCGCCCGATGTAGTGCTGCTGGGGGGCAAAATATTCACCGCCGATTTGGCGCATCCCTACGCGCAGGCGCTGGCGGTGCGCGGCGATAAAATCGTGGCCGTGGGTAGCACGGCGGCCATCAGCAAACTCGCTGGTCCCCGCACGCGCCGCATCGAGCTGCGCGGCCGCACCGTGGTGCCGGGCTTCAACGACGCCCATACGCACCTGCCGCCGGGGCATCCGCTGGGCCACTTCTTCGACTTTCCGCAGGCGTCCATGATACCTGGCCCCAGCTCGGCCCAGGTGCTCGACACCCTGGCCGCGCTGGCCCTCCGCGTACCGCCTGGCACCTGGCTGGAGGGCGAAGTAGGGCTGCTGGCGCTGCAAGACCCACAGCTGCGCCGCTATGACCTCGACCGCGTGGCCCCCAAACACCCGGTGCTGCTGCGCACACCCTGGGGCCACGGCAGCGTGGTAAACAGCCTGGCTCTGCAGCGGTTGGGCATCACCGACGCTGCGGCCAATCCGCTGGGGGGAACCTTGGAGCGGACGCCCGACGGCGGCGCCCCCACCGGCCTGCTCAGCGAATACGCCGACTGGGCCCCGCGCCGCGCCCTGCACGGCCAGCAGCCCGATTCCGTCTGGACGCGCCTGCTGCGCGGCTATGGCGCGGCTGCCGTGCGCTTCGGCATCACCAGCGTGCAAAGCATGGCCGACGCGCTGCCGCCCGACCAAACCCTGCGCGTGGTGCGGGCCGCCGCATTGCCCATCCGCCAGCGCATCATTCCCTTTCCAATGACGACGGCCTACGGCTTCAATCGCCGCGAATGGGCCGCCGTGGATACGAACCCCGTGCCGCTGGCCCGCGTGGAAGGAGTGAAATACATTCTGGATGCCACGCCGCTGGATGGTGGTGCCCTGATGCGCCACGCCTATGCCGGCCGCCCCGGTTGGTACGGCCGCCTCAACTTGCCGCCCGATACCGTGCGCCAAGTACTACGCACCGCCCTGCAAACTTCCCAGCCGCTGATGCTGCACGTTTCCGGCGACAGCACCGCCAGCCTAGTCCTGCGCCTCATGCACGAGCTGGCCGACGATGCCACGTGGCGCGCGAAACGCGTGCGTTTTGAACACGGCGACGGCGTGGGCCCCGAACTGCAGCCCCGCGCCAAAGCCCTGGGCGTTGTCATTGTGCAAAATCCCTCACATTTCATCAACGCTGCCATCGACCCGCAGCACGGCGCACCGGCCAGCCTGCACGGCGCCTTCCGCTCGCTGCTGGAAAGCGGCATTCCCTTCGCCCTGGGTTCCGATGGCCCGATGAACCCCTTCCTCAACATCTGGTTTGCTACCACCCTGGCCGACCCCAAAGAAGCCCTCACCCGCGAACAGGCCGTACGGGCCTACACGGCCGGCGCGGCCTACGCCGAGTTTCAGGAGCAGCAAAAAGGCACCTTAGCGCCGGGCAAGCTGGCCGATTTGGCGGTGCTCTCGCAGGATATTTTCACGGTGCCGCCGCCCGCCTTGCCCGCCACGGTGAGCGAGCTGACGATGGTAGGCGGCAAGGTGTTATACGAGGTAAAGTCGGCTGCCAAAGTCCGCTGATGCTTGCAAGTAGTAAGTAGTCGGGCAGAAACAAGCGTACGGAGCAGGCGCTGCCGGTCCGACCGCCCTAGGCGGTCCGACCGGTTGAAGCACCACCGATTTGTTCTCACCACAACCGGTCGGACCGCCTTGGGCGGTCGGACCAGAATAGTCGATTAATTATGCCCAGCTACTCGAGTAGAGCAGAGCAGATAACGGACGCCCCTAGGCTACAGCCAGGCCGCGCTTAGGGCATATGACACGGCCATGATGCCCGAAAATACGGCGCTGACCATGAAGCGCCGGCCGGTTGTTACGCGGTTCTGAATGTAGTAATTGGCCGCCAGCGACACCGGCGCGTTCAGCAGGAAGGAGCGGCCGGCCACGGGCAGCAGCGCCAGCGACAGCGTTTCGGCCGCCCCGCCGAACACGCCCAGAAACACGTAGTGCCGGGCAATCCAGAGCGGGTTGAAGTAGAGCAGGGTGAGGGCCGCACGGCTGGTTTTGCGCAGCTGGCCGCTACTGGGGCGCACCGGCACCCGCGCATCGAGCCAGCGGAAGTAGGCCGGCACCTCCGTGGAGTAGAGCAGGCCGCCCACCAGGGCCATACCCAGCAGCCGCAGCCAGCTAAACTGATGCAGCAACAGCGCGGCGGCAGTGTCGCCAGCCGCATAAATCAGGAAGCCTTGCACGTGGGTGCCGAGGGGAATAGAACGGGTAAGTTGCACGGAACGGATAGGGTTGTAAAAATCGGGGTGCAAAAGTACGAAAACCCTTTCCGGCGTCATAGGTGCGGCAAAAGAAAACGGCGGGTGGCATTGAGAAGCTCGCCCCGTGCCCCATCGCCGCCCCGGCCCGCGCCCGCCCAACCCCTTACCCAAAGCCCTGAGCTGCGGCAGAAACTGAAAGAGGCTGAAGCTACGGGAGCTTCAGCCTCTTTTCATGCATTTGGCCAGATTACAAACGTTTACCTACTTACGCCATGATTGTATTAGCTTGAAGCAGGAAGGTCAGGTATTGATAAATCAGGTGCGATTTCATCTGACCTTGTTCTAATGAAGCTGAATGCCAATAGCGTCGCGGTTACTAAGGCTAGAACCCATTGAACAACTGTATGGTTACCCGCCGGGCTATGCAGAAGAACCATACCCTGGCCTTTAGAAAAATTGTAGATGGCTGCTCCTACTCCGTAAATAAGCGCAACCAACATAAGCATCTTGGCCCAGCGATAACCCTTCCAAACAAGGTAGCCAAATCCAGCCATCATGAGGTGAAAGAAGAATAGAACTACTGGCGACGCTGGCTTCTCTAGGTTCTTATCAAATACTCCGCTTTGCGTCAAGTAGCCAAATGTCGAACTTATGGCTAGTGATAACCACCACACATAAGCTGCCCACATTTCATAGTTGCGTTTTTTCGATGACTTCATATCAACTATCGTTTAACGTTTAAGTCGGAGACAACTGGACGCGACATTTCCATTTCCTGCAATGGTGGAAAGATTGCAGGAAGTTCGGCCATACACAACCCCCTAACCCCGCGCCACTGCAGCAGCCTCGCTTGCCCCCACAAACTCCGGGTACAAGCTCACCAGCACCTTTTCCGGCGTCATCGGCGCGGAAAACGGCAGCGCGGTGTGGCCCTGGAAGGCCCGCACTGCGTCGCGCAGGGCGAAGTAGGTGCCGATGCCGTACATGAGCGGCGGCTCGCCCACGGCCTTGGAGCGCAGGATGGCCTTGGGGTGGCCCGGCGTGTCGAGGAAATGCACGTCCAGCACCCGGGGGGCGGCGTAAATGTCGGGGATTTTGTAGCTGTTGAGCGAGTTGCTGAGCAGGCGGCCCTCGGCGTTGTAGGCCACTTCTTCCATGGTCATCCAGCCGATGCCCTGCACCGCGCCGCCCTCAATCTGGCCCCGGTCGATGACTTCATTGAAGCTCTGGCCGAAGTCGTGGGCAATGCGCAGGGCATCCACGGTGTAGGTGCCGCGCAGGCAGTCCACCGTCACGCTGGTGAGGGCCGTGCCGTACACGTGGTAGGCGAAGGGGTGGCCTTGGTTCACGGTGGCGTCGAAATGCAGGTCGGGGGTGGCGTAGTGGGCGTTTTCGGTGAGGGCCACGCGCTTCCAGAAGGCCGACGACACCAGCTTCTCCCAGTTGGTATCGGCGGGCACTCCTGCCGCCAGCACCTGCTCGTCGTGGATTTCGAGGCCCTCGTAGTTGAGCGTGTACTCGGTGCTGGCGTGTTCCAGCAGGCGCTTGCGCAGGGCGGCGCAGGCCATTTCGGTGGCCTTGCCGTTGAGGTCGGCGGTGGCGCTGGCGGCGCTGGGCGAGGTATTGGCCACGCGGGTGGTGTTGGTGGTTTCAATTTTGATGCGCGCAATCGAGATGCCCAGCGTGCGGGCCGCCACCTGCGCGATTTTCGTGTTCACGCCCTGGCCCATTTCCACCGCGCCCGTGCTGATGCCCACCGAGCCGTCGGAGTAGATGTGCACCAGCGCCCGCGTCTGGTTCATGGGTGTTTTGGTGAACGAGATGCCGAAGCAGATGGGCATCACCGCGAAGCCCTTCTTTTTCAGCTTATTGGTTTGGTTGAACTGCTCGACTTCGGCCCGCATGCCGGGCAGGTCGAACTCGCGGGCGGCCGTGTCCCAGGCCTGCTCGGCGTGACACATTTCGGCCGCCTGCCGGTACGAGAACAGGTCGCCCTCGCGCAGCAGGTTGCGCCGCTGTAGCTCGTGGGTGGGCAGGCCCAGCTCCTCGGCCGCCTTGGCCAGGGCCGATTCTATCACGAACATGCCCTGCGGCCCGCCGAAGCCCCGGAAAGCCGTGTTGGGCGGCAGGTTGGTACGGCACGAAAAGGCCGTAGCCGTCACGTTGGGCACGAAATAGGCGTTGGTGGCGTGGAAGAGCGTGCGCTCCATCACGGCCGGCGAGAGGTCGGCGGCGGCCCCCGCATTCTGGAAGAACGTGACTTCGTAGGCCACGATTTTCAGGTCGGCGTCGAAGCCGATTTTGAAATCGGACGAGTAGGGGTGGCGCTTGCCGGTCATGCGCATGTCGGCCATGCGGTCGAGCACCAGCTTCACCGGTTTCTTGGTGATGAAGGCACCCAGGGCAGCCAGCGCGCCCCAGGGCGTGGCCTGGTCTTCCTTGCCGCCGAACCCGCCGCCGAGGCGCGTCACGTCCACTTCCACCTGGTGCATGCCCAGGCCCAGCACCACGGCCGTGTGGCGCTGCACGGCCGTCGGCCCCTGCGTGGAGGAAATCATCCGCACGCCGCCCATTTCAGTAGGGAAGGCGTAGGCGCCCTGCGTTTCGATGTACAAATGCTCCTGCCCGCCGTTCTCGGCCACGCCCTCAAATACGTGCGCGCAAGCCGCCCAGGCCGCTGCCGAATCACCGATTTTGAAGGTGCGCGGCGGTACGATGAACTCGCCCTCGCCCGCCGCCACCCGCGGGTCGGTGATGATGGGCAGCGGGTCGATTTCGACCTTGATGAGCTTGAGGGCGGCGTGGGCCTGCGCCTCGGTGCGGGCCAGCACCAGCGCCACCGGCTGCCCCCGGAAATGCACATGGCCCTCGGCCAGCAGCGGCTCATCGGGCACGATGCCGCCAATCTGGTTTTCGCCGGGAATATCAGCCGCCGTGAGCACTCGCGCCACACCAGGCGCCGTCAGCGCCGCGCTGAAATCGAGGCTGCGGAGCACGCCATGGGCCAGCGGGCTTTCGAACACGGCCGCGTAGAGCGTGCCCTGCTGCACAGGCACGTCGTCGAGGTACTGCGATTCGCCGCGCACGTGGCGGTTGGGGTCGAGGTGGTTCATTTGGGTACTTCAGTTTCTGCTAACTCACCAATTATGGTGATTACATCTCCACTTTGCAGCTCAATTCTTATCCTGTTATGGTCAATCAAAAACTCATTAATCTGAAAACTTTCTCCCCAGCTAAAATCTCGGGTTAGTGTTAAGGAAGACAGGTTTTTAATGATTATATTCTTGACGTCTTCATACAGGTTTATTTTTATCGTTAGGGTGCCTTCCTGCCATTGAATGGCTAGCGAGGTGAGCGTTGCATCGTGCAAATACCCAAGTTCAGAAGACATTCTCTGGAAACGATAAATACTTAGTACGAGCAGTTAAATCAATTCATCCACCGCCAGCTCCGGCGCAAACTGCAGGAAGTGCGCCCACAGCAGCTGGCGCAGCAAAAGCCGCTTGTAGTCGGCGGTGCCGCGCACGTCGGAAATCGGGCTGATTTCGGCCTGCATCACCTCGTTGGCGGCGGTCAGGGTTTCGGCCGTCAACTCGCGGCCCACCAGGAACTCGCTGGTGCGGGCCAGGTACAGCGGCACCGGGCCCACGCCGCCGGCCGAGACGCGGGCGGCCGAAATCAGGCCGTTTTCCATGCGCAGCCAGGCGGCGGAGTTCACGCTGGCAATGTCGAGGTGGGTGCGCTTGGAGACTTTCTCGAAGTGGAAGAAGTCGCCGGGCAGGGGAGTGGGGAAGCTGATTTCGGTTACCTGCTCGTCGGCGGCTTTCGCCAGCTTTTTGTAGCCCAGGTACAGGTCGGGCAGGGCCAATTCGCGGGTGGCGCCGGCCGCGTCGAGCAGGGTGACGGACGCGCCCAGGGCCAGGAACATGATGGTAAGGTCGCCGATGGGCGAGCCGTTGATGAAGTTGCCGGCCACCGTGCCCATGTTGCGGATGGGCGTGCTGCTCACCAGCTTCAGGTACTGCGGCAGGTTGGGCAGCAGGCCGCGCATCAGCTCCGATTCGAGCAACTGGCTGGCGGTGGTGGCGGCGCCCAGCACCACGCGCCCGCCGGTTTCGCGGCGGATGCCGCGGCGGCCGGGCTGGTCGAACACCAAGCGCACGCCCGGCTGCTCGCGCAGCTCTTCGAGGCGCTGCACCAGCAAATCAGTGCCGCCGCCCACGAGCGGGTGCGTGAAGGGCGCGGGCGTGCCGTGGCCCTGGTCGTTCTGGTTTTGGGCGTGGCCGTTGGGCGAGGTCGACACCTGGCTGCCACCTTTTGCGTGGGGCGCGTCAGTAGCAGATGCGGCGGCAGAAGCTTCAGCAGCTTGGGTAGCGGCGGGGCGCAGCTTCGCGAGCTTGGCCGGCATGTCGGCGAAGTAGCCGGGCACGAACTGCTTCTCGCTCAGCCAGGCCAGCGCATTTTCAGTGGGGCGGGCAGCCAGGTCAGCGGTGAGGCGGGCGGCGGCGCGCTCCAGGCTCTTGTAGCCAGTGCAGCGGCAGATGTTGCCGTCGATGGCTGCGATGGTGCTTTGCTCGGTGGCGGGCGCGCTGCTCAGGCTGTGACCGGTCAGCGACATCACGAAGCCCACCGTGCAGAAGCCGCACTGCGAGCCGCCCTCGTCGACGATGGCCTGCTGCACGGGCGTGAGCTGGCTGCCGGCCGCGTTGATGCCCTCCACCGTCACGATGTGCTTGCCGTGGGCGTTGCCCAGCGGCGTGAGGCAGCTGGTCATGCTCTGGTAGTTCACCGTCTGGCCGTCGGGGCTCAGCTCGCCCACGAGCACGGTGCAGGCGCCGCAATCGCCCTCGCGGCAACCGATTTTGGTGCCCTTCAACTGCTCATGGTAGCGCACGAAATCGAGTAGGGCGCTGGCCGGGGCTTCGCTGGTGCGAACGGGCTGGTCGTTGAGATAGAATTCAATCATGAATTTGAAATCAATAAGAACGTCATGCTGAGCGAAGCCGAAGCATCTCTACCGCGTAACTAACTCAATCAAGTGGATTACTGCTGCGGTAGAGATGCTTCGACTGCGCTCAGCATGACCGCCTTTTTGCACGCTTTTAAAGCTGCTAACTTCCTAATACTCCGTTTTGCCTTCCAGTTCCGTCCAGGCGCGGAAACCGGCCAGGGCCTCATCGCGCAACAGCTGCGTCATGGGCAGTTTCCGGTTTTCCATGGGACGGTCCAGCTCTTCGTAGATGAACTGGTCGTCGAAACCAATGGCGGCCGCGTCGGCCTTAGTGTTGCCGTAGAACACCCGGCGCGGGCGGGCCCAGTAGATGGCGCCGAGGCACATCGGGCAGGGCTCGCAGCTGGTGTAGAGGTCGCAGCCGTCGAGCTGGAAGGTGCCGAGCTCCTTACACGCTTTGCGGATGGCGTCGACTTCGGCGTGGCAGGTGGGGTCGTGGGTGGTGGTGACCTGGTTGAAGCCGCGGGCAATGATTTGGCCATCTTTTACCACTACGGCACCAAAAGGGCCGCCAAAACCGGCTTGCATTTTTTCGATGGAGAGGCGAATGGCTTCGCGCATGAATTCGGGGTTGGGAGCTTCCATAGAGCGGAGAGAAGTGGAAAAGCATTTTCCGGAAACGATTCCGAAAAACGGGCAACAAAGAACGCCACTGCGCGCGACATTCTTTGCTGCCCGTTGCGTAACCGGCTGCCACAGCCCCGCAAGGCAAGCAAGCCCCTCAGGTGTCGAAGCTTACTGCTTGAACAGGTTGGGCAGTCGGAGCTGAAAGCCCAGCGAGGGCACTACTGTCACGCCGCTCAGGGAAGTGCTTTGGCCGTTCAGCAGGGCGTAGTCGCCGTAGTTCTGGTAGAACAGCGACACGGCCGGGATGACGTAGAAGTAGCGGTAGCCCAGTTTCAGGTTCACGAACCCGCCGAACGACGAGAAGTCGCGCTTCTGCAGCGTGAGCTCGGGCACCTGCACCGAGCCGTTGAACAGCTTGGTGGGCGCAAAGCCGTAGCTCACCCAGCTGTGGGCATACACCAGGCCGTAGCTGATGGCCCCGATTTCCTCTTCCGGCCCGAACGAGTTGCTGAACGTGAGCGGCACCAGCAGGTCGTTGCGCGTGGCCCGGAAATTCAGCAGCGAATTGATGTCGGACAGGAAGGACAGCCCCGGCAGCTTGGCACGCTGGGTGGCAAACTGCAGGCCGATGCTGCCGTAGGTGGTGCCGGTGGTGGCCCCGGCGCCGGGGTCTTCGGGCGTGCCGGTGGGGCCCAGAAACTGGTATTGGGTATCGAGCACGTGCGAGCCGAAGGCATATTTGTAGCCCGCGTCGAGGCGCGGCACGATGCCGTAGCGGATGTTCAGGTCGGCGGTGGGCTGCACCGGGTCGAGCACGTAGGCCAGGGCGGCGGCCTGCAGCTGGGTGGTGGCGTCGGTGTAATCGACTTTTTGCTGGGTGAGGGCCTGGCTGGCGGCTTCCTTCACAGCAGCGCCCGCCTTGCTGAGGGAGGCCGTGGCCACGTTGAAGCCCTGGTTATAACCCACCCGGAACTCGCCCTGGGGCGTGACTTTGCCAGTGGCCACAATGGCGCGCGGGGCAGTGCAGGAAGTAGCCAGCAGCAGGGCCGAAGCAGCAAACAAGCCGGCCGGGCGCCAGGCAGTAGCGAAAGAGAAAGAGATTTTCATAGAGGAAGAATAAGGAGAACGGGGCAAAAACGAAAATCAGGCCGAAAACGCCGGAACCTGGCGCGGGCCGGTGGTGTCTTTTCAGCGCTCCGGCCCAACGTCGGGTGTAGTATCTTCGCGTATGCCGCTGCTGTACTTGCTGCTCAATTATTTAACGTTGTTGGTTTCGGGGCCGGTGCCTCGGGCCACGGTCTACGTTTTTCTGGCCGATACCTGCCCCATTAGCCAAGCGGCCACGCTGCCCTTGCGCGAGCTGCACGCCCAATACGCGGGGCAGGGCGTGCGGTTTGTGGGCGTGTTTCCGGCGGCCGATGCCACGCCGGCCGCCCTGGCCGCCTTCGCCAAGACCTACCAGCTGCCTTTCCCGCTGCAGGCCGACCCCGGCCACCGGCTCACCAAGCAACTGCAGGCCCGCGTCACACCCGAAGCAGTAGTGCTGGGCTCTGATGGCCGCACCGCCCTCTACCGCGGCCGCCTGAACGACGCCTACGCCGCCCTGGGCCAGCACCGCCCCGTGACGCGTCGCCACGAGCTGGCCGATGCCCTGGCCGATGTGGTGGCCGGCCGGCCCGTGGCCGTGCCGCGCACCGAGCCGGTGGGCTGTTTTATTGAGTAAATTTGAAACTGGTTTAATTAATTACTATTGAACGTCATGCTGAGCGCAGCCGAAGCATCTCTACCGCAGGAGTAACTGATTACAATTGCGGTAGAAATGCTTCGGCTGCGCTTAGCATGACCGTCTTTTCTTAGTTCATGAAGCAATTCTTCTCTCTAGGCCTGCTCCTTGCCCTGCTGGCCGTTCCCCGCGTCCAGGCCCAAACCGGTGCTCAGGTCACCTTCAGCCAGCACATTGCGCCGCTGGTGTATCAGCATTGCACGCCCTGCCACCGCACGGGCGAAGTGGCGCCGTTTCCGCTCACCACCTACGCCGAGGTGGCCAGCCACGCCCAGACCATTAAGTACGTGACGGGCACCAAGTACATGCCGCCGTGGAAACCCGACGCCAACTACCGCCACTACCTCGACGAAAACACGCTCAGCTCCACCGAAATTCAGCAGATTCGGGATTGGGTGGATAACGGCATGCCGCAGGGCAACGCCGCCCAGACGCCGCCCGTGCCCACGTTCCCGAGCGGCTCGCAACTAGGCACGCCCGATTTGGTGGTGCCCATGCGCCAGAAGTTCACCCACCAGGGCAACGGCCAGGACATGTACCGCATTTTCGTGCTGCCCGTGAACCTGCCCGCCGACCGCAACATTGCCGCCATCGAATTCCGGGCCGGCAACAAGCGCATTGTGCACCACGTCATCATCGGCATGGACACCACTCAGCAGGCGCAGGCGCTGGATGCGGCCGACCCCGGCTACGGCTACACCCGCTTCGGGGGCTTCGGCTTCAGTCCGCTTGAGGAAGTGTTTGGGGCTTGGGTGCCGGGCATGCAAGCGCGCTTCTATCCCACGAGCATGGGCAAGAAGCTGTACCGCCGCGCTTCGCTGCTGCTCCAGATTCACTACGGCCCCAACTTCGTGACGCAGACCGACTCGTCGGTGGTCAACATTTTCTTTGCCCGCCAGCCCGTTACGCGCTTTGTGCAGACGCTGCCGGCCATCTCGCCCTCCGTGCTCACCAACGGGCCGTTTGTGATTCCGGCCAACCAGACCAAGACCTTCCGCGCCCAGCTCACGGTGCCTGTCGATGCCACGGTGCTCAGCGTGTCGCCGCACGCCCACCTGCTCAGCAAAAGCTGGAAGGTGTGGGCCGTGAAGCCCAACGGCGACACCATTCGGCTGGTGAAAATCAACGACTGGGACTTCCGCTGGCAGGGCACCTACCGCTTCACCAGCCTGCAGCGCATCCCGGCCGGCTCGCGCCTGATGGCCGACGCTACTTACGACAACACGGCCAATAACCCGCGCAACCCCAACAACCCGCCTCAGCAGGTGAGCTGGGGCGAAAGCACCACCGCCGAAATGCTGCTCACCTACTTCGAGCTGCTGCCCTACCAAGCCGGCGACGAAAGCATCGTGCTCAGCACCCTGCCCGGCGTGGCCACCACCCCCGGCACCGTGCAAATGGCCGTGTTTCCGAACCCCGCCAGCAGCGGCGGGGCGGCCATCAGCTTCCAATTGGCCAAGCCCGGGCCCGTGAGCGTGGCGCTGGTAGATGCCACTGGCCGCGTGGTGCGCACGCTGGCCCGCGAGAAGGTATTTCCGGCCGGCCCGCAGCAGCTGCCCTTGCCGCTCGATGGCGTGGCCGCCGGCATCTACTTTGTAAAGCTGGAGTCGAACGAAGGGACGCGGAATGAGAAGCTGGTGGTGAAGTAGGGGAGGCGCCTGGTGGAAAAATCAGAACGTCATGCGGAGCGAAGTCGAAGCATCTCGCGTGCCATAGTAAATGAATTACTTGCGCGGTAGAGATGCTTCGACTTCGCTCCGCATGACGTTCTTTTACTTTTCATTTCTGCTTCAAATTCCCTCATTCCACGAATGAACATCTTATACGGAGTGCCCGGCGAGGGCCTGGGCCACGCCACCCGCAGCAAAGTCGTTATCGGCCATTTGCTGGCTAAAGGCCATCAGGTGTGCGTGGTGAGCAGTAGCCGCGCCTACAACATGCTGGCCGCCGCTTTTCCGGGCCGGGTGCACGAAATCCGGGGTTTTCACTTGGCTTACAATGGGCTAGCCGTGAGTAAGCTGCGCACGGCCGCCCTCACGCTGCGCACCGCGCCGGAGGACCTGCGCATCAACTTCGCCAAGTATCGCGAGCTGCTCTGTGATTTCGAGCCCGAGGTGGTGGTGTCGGATTTTGAATCTTTCACCTACCTCTTTGCCAAGATGCACCGGCTGCCCGTGGTCAGCATCGACAACATGCAGATTATCAGCCGGGCCAGGCTGAACGTGACGGTGCCCAAGGCCGAGCGCGGCAATTTCAACCTGGCCAAAAGCATTGTGCGGGCCAAGCTGCCGCACAGCCGTCACTACTTCGTCACCACCTTCTTCGACCTGCCCCTGCAAAAGGAGCGCACCACGCTGGTGCCGCCCATCATCCGGCCCGAAATTCTGGCGGCCAAGTCCTCGAAAGGCCAGCACGTGCTGGTGTACCAATCCGCCACCACGCAGCAAAACCTGGTGCCCCTGCTGCAGCAGCTGCCCGACCAGGAGTTTCGCGTCTACGGCTTCAACAAGCAGGAAAGCCACGGCAACGTGCAGCTCTGCGCCTTCTCGGAGGCCGGTTTCATTGCCGACCTGGCCAGCGCCCGCGCCGTGGTCACCAACGGCGGCTTCTCGCTGATTTCGGAGGCGGTGTTTCTGCACAAGCCCATTTGCGCCATTCCCATTCCGGCGCAGTTTGAGCAGTGGCTGAACGCGGCCGAAGTAGAAAAAATGGGCTACGGCCGCCATTTCGAGGCCATCACGGCTGACAACCTGCGCGCCTTCCTTTACGGCCTGGCCGATTTTGAAAAAGCCTTGTCCGGCTACCGGCAGGAAGGCAATGAAGTACTGTTTGCGCGCCTCGACGAGGAGTTGAAGGAAATCGGCAGCCGGCACCTGCCGGCCGAGCCCGCCGCGCAGGAAGCCTCCTGGGGCGGCGAGTAGAAGGAACGAGAACAGGGTAGAGACGCAATATTTTGCGTCTCGTCGTTGAACGACCAAGGCCGCGCCACCTGCCATATTTGATTGCGCAGGCTAAACAACCTCAGCAACGACGAGACGCAAAATATTGCGTCTCTACCTCGTTCATGCAACCTGCTTCTCCCCGAAGCAGGCCCTACATTTACCGCATGCCCTACCGCTCTTTTCGCTGCTGGCCGCTGCTGTTGTTGCTGGCCGCTTGTGCCCGCACGCCCCGGCCCAGCGCCGGCCTCGCCAACAAGTACCACGACGCCACCATCCGCCAGATTGGCACGGCCCAGGACGAGCGCAACACCGCCGCGCTGCTGCCTTTCCTGAGCAACGCCAACCCTACGTACCGCCGCGAGGCCGCGCTGGCGTTTGCCTCGGTGCAGGCGCCGGCTGCTGTGCCCGGCTTGCTGCCGCTGCTGCGCGACGCCGACCCCAGCGTGCGCCGTGCCGCTGCCTACGCCCTGGGCCAAATCGGCGACAGCACCGCCGTGGAGCCCCTGCGCGTGCGCGTGCAGGAAGAGGACGACCCGGTGGTGCGCCGCTACGTGCACGAAGCCTTGGGCCGCACTGTCACGCGCCGCAGCCTGCCCGAGCTGTGGCGGGTAGAAACCCGAAACGACACCGCCCGCATCACAGCGCAGGCGTATGGCCTGAGCCGCGCCGCCCTGCGGGGCATGGTTTCGCCGGAAAGCATTCGGCGCACGGTGGCCGTGCTGAATGCGCCCAAGGTGCCAATGCGGGCGCGGGTACTGGCGGCGGTGGGCCTTTCGCGCACGCGCGGGCTCGATGCCGATTTGAACCGACTGGCTGGAGCCACCTTGGTGCGACTGGCGCAGAAAGACCGCGCCTATGCGGTACGCGCCGCGGTAGCCACCACGCTTGGCAAGCTGACCGCAAAACCCACGCAGGCCCCAGCCGAAACGGCGCCCGTCAGTTCCGCTGCCCCCGTCAGTCGTCCGGCCGCCATACTAACTCGCCTCGCCACCAAAGACGCGGATTACCGCGTGCGGCTGAGCGCCATTCGTGCCTTGCCGTTCGACCAAGAAAACTATCCGGCGAGCCGCAAAGCCGTCTTCACGGCCCTGAACCGTGACCAGCCCGCCGTGGCCCTCACAGCGGCCGAGTGGCTGCTGGCCCACGCCAAGGGCGAGTCGGGCGCCGCCCTGGCCGCGCTGGCCGATGGCAACAAGCAGTCCTCGCCGCGGGTGCGCGCGGCCTTGCTGCAGGCGGCCGTGCGCCACGCCAGCCCGGCTGCAAAGCCAAGTTTAGTAGAAACCATTGAGAAGCGCTTCCGGGCTGCGCCCAATGTGTACGAGGGGGCATTTCTGTTGCAGGCGCTGGGTGAAGACCCTGCGGCGTTCGACTTCGTGCGCACCGAGGCGTTTGCGCCGGGACAGTCGCCGGTGGTGGCCGGCTACGCCACTTCCGCGCTACTAGCCATGCGCCGTAGTGCCGACTTTCCAGCCGCGAAACAGGCCGACTTTGGCGCCGCCATGCGTCAGGCCCTGGCTGGCGGCGACGTGGCCCAGCTCGGCACCGCCGCCGAGGCGCTGGCCGATGCCAAGCTTTACCCCGAGCCACAAGCTGCCGACCTGGCTGCCCTGCGCACGGCCCAAGCCAAGCTGCAATTACCGCGCGAGCTTGAGGCCTGGCAGGGCTTGCAGCAGACCCTGGATAAGCTGGAAAAAAAGGCCACGCCCACGCCGTCGCCCATTGCCACGGCCGCCCAGCACCCCATCGACTGGGCCGTGGTGCAGGACGTACCGCTGGGCCAGCAGGTGCGGCTGCGCACCAACAAGGGCATTATTCTGCTCGAACTGAAACCCAACGAAGCGCCCGGCGCGGTGGCCAGCTTCGTGACGCTCATCGGCCAGCATTTCTACGACAACCTGTATTTCCACCGCGTGGTGCCCAATTTCGTGGCTCAGGGCGGCGACCCGCGCGGCGACGGCAACGGCAGCGCGCCCTACAACCTGCGCTCCGAGTTTGGCGACCTGCACTACCAGGAGGGCAGCGTGGGCCTGGCGTCGGCGGGCAAAGACACCGAGAGCTGCCAGTTCTTCATCACCCACACGCCTACGCCGCACCTCGATGGCCGCTACCCCATTTTTGCCCAAGTGGTGGGCGGGATGGACGTGGTGCACAAGCTCGACATCGGCGACCAGATTCTGGGTGTGGAGTTGGTGACGGTGAAGTAACAGCTGGCCCAAGTCAATTGGCTTTTACTTTTACGAGCGGCGCAAAGCCCGGCGCAGGCGCTGCGAGCGGCCCAAAGCGTTATTGTCATGATTGAAATAGACCTCGTTACCAAACACGGAAAAAAGGCCCTGGGAATGGAAGAGTCCCACGACAAAGCAAAAGGCTGGCGCCACCGGCTGCCCGAAATTCTGCTCGAAATCGGCATCATTGTGTTTGCCATCACGCTGTCTATTCAGCTGCACGCCTGGCACGAGCACTCGGTGGAGCGGGCCGAGGAGCGCAAGTTCCTGACCGGCTTGCGCGCCGACCTGGCCAGCGACCTGACCGAGCTGCGCAACGACTCGCTCACGTATGCACGCGTGCTGCATGGCTACGAGTATTTCCGAAACCTGAACGCGCGCACCCTGAACGTGGACAGCGTGCACAAGTACCAATGGGTACTGTTCAACACCACCAGCCTGCTGCCCAACTCCTCCCGTTTCGAGGGGCTGAAATCGGCCGGCAAGCTCGGTATTATTGAAAACGACGAATTGCTGAACGACATCCTCGACAATTACCAGGAAAAAATACCCAGCTTGGTGAACGAAACGCGCGCGTTTTCCGACTACAAGGCCCGCACCATCCTGCAATACCTAGATAGCCATTTGCAACGCTCGGGCGACAACTTCCTCGCCGTGATGCAGGCCGACATGATGTACAATTACCTCAATAAGGACCCGGCTATTCACGACATCATCGGCCGCTACCACGGCGTGCTACAGCACACGCGCAAGATTATTCGCGAAATTGATGCCCATCAGGCGCATGAGTAGCACCGCCTTCTATTCCTTTTCCCTACCGCTTCTTTTGGCTATGAATCAGGTTTCTACATACGCTCAGCAGCTCCAGGCCCTGGTGTGGCTCTACCTGCCCCGCGTGCTCATGGCCGGGGTGGCGCTGGTGGTGGGCTGGTGGCTCGTTGGCTGGGCCACGCGGCTGATTGCGACGGCCACCACGCGGCTCGACGTGTCGCTGAGCTCATTTCTGCGCAGCCTCGTCAACATTGTGCTCAAGGTGCTGCTGCTGATTTCGGTGGCCGGTATGGTGGGCTTCGAAACCACGTCGTTTGTGGCCATACTGGGCGCCGCCGGGCTGGCGGTGGGCCTGGCCCTGCAGGGCACGCTGGCCAACTTCGCGGGCGGGGTGCTCATCCTCATTTTCAAGCCCTACGTGGTGGGCGACACCATCGAGTCGCAGGGCAAATCGGGCGAGGTGCGCGAAATCCAGATTTTCAACACCATCCTCGTCACGGGGCAGGGCGACACCATCATCCTGCCCAACGGCGCCACGTCCAACAACGTCATCATCAACAAAACGGCCCAGAATAAGGCCATGGTGGAAATTGTGGCCGAAGTCGACAATGCCACCAACCTCGACGACCTGCGCGGCTGGGCCATTCCGCTGATGCAGGCCGACGAACAGGTGCTGGCCACGCCCGCGCCGCAGGTGGTGGTCACGGCCCTCAAGCCCGGCGGCATGACGGTGGCGTTTCGGGCCTACACCGCCGCCGGGCACAACGGCGGCGCCCAGGGCCGCCTCATCGAGCAGATTCAGCGGGCCCTGGCCCAGCAGGGCGTTAGCAGCCCGGTGCCAGTGCAGCACAGCTACGTGCGCACACTGCCCGACTAACCCGCGCCGCGGGTGCGTAAGCACAACTTTGTGGGGCCCTGCGCAGTACTACACAGCCAGGGTAGCGCCGGTCGGCACCCACCACCCACGCCCATAATTCGGTTACGAGCAAAGCTATAGGCCCATGACCCGAGTGGAGCTAGAACACGCCCTGGCGCAGCAGCAAGCCGAAAACGCCATTCTGCGCGCGGCGATGGCCCAGCAGCCGGCCCCCGGCCCGCCCCCGGGCCAGCCCAGCCAGGAGCAATTGCTGCTGATGCAGGAGCTCTACACGGCCGTGGTGCTCACCGATACCAACGGCTTGGTAACGTGGGTAAACAAGGGCTTCACGGCCCTTTGCGGCCTGTCGCCGCACGAAGTGCTGGGGCTGCACCCGCGTACTTTTCTGCGGCCCGGCCTCACAGATGCGCAAGCGCTGAAATACATTGAGGACGGCCTTTCGCAGCAGGTGCAGTTTCAATACGAAGTGCGCAACCCCGGCTTCCCCGACCGCTGGATTCGGGTGCGGGCGCAGCCCCTGCGCAACGAGCGGGGCGAGGTGGTGATGGCCGGCCTGCTCGAAGACATCACGGAGTGGAAAAATGCGCAGTCCAGCCTGGCCGAGAGCGAGGTGCGTTTTCGGGCACTGGCCGAAAACGTGCCCGGCGTGCTGTATGAGTGGCGCGAGGAGGCCCGTGGCGCGGGCCATTTTCGCTACGTGAGCCCCAAGCTGCACGAGCTGTTTGGCGTGCCCATCCACGACGTGGGCCGGGTGCTGCACTACGTGCACCCCGAAGACCTAGAGGCGCTGCTGGTCTCCATTCGGCGGGCCAACCGCGACGGCACGCCGTGGTTTTTTGAGGGGCGCGTGGTGGCGCCGGGGCAGCCGCTGCGCTGGTTCCGGGGCAGCTCAGTAGCCACCGGGCGCGATGCAAACGGCATCACGTACAGCGGCATTTTGCAGGACATCACGGCCCTGAAACAGGCCCAGACCGCCCTGCGCGAAAGCGACCTGCGCTGGCGCCTGGCCGTGGAAGGCTTCGGCGACGGCTACTGGGAACACGACCTGCGCACGGGCGCTGTCTTTTTTTCGGCCGACTACCGCGCCATGCTGGGCTACGGCGAAGCCGACTTGCCCAACCACTACAGCAGCTGGCACTCGCTTGTGCACCCCGCCGACCTGGAAGACGTGCTGCGCAGCATCGCCACCCACTTGCGCGGCGACTCGCCCCTGATGAGCGCCGAGCTGCGGATGCGCTGCAAAGACGGCCGCTACAAATGGGTGCTGAGCCGCGGCCTGGTCACGACGCGCGCCCCCGATGGAAAACCGCTCATGTTCACGGGCATGCACACCGACATCACGGAGCTGAAGCAGGCCCGCGAAGCCCTCGACGCCTCCAACCGTCGCCTGACCACCGTCATCGCCAACTTTCCCGAGGGCGTGGTGCTCGAAGACGAGCAGCGCCGCATCGTGTTCACCAACGAAGCCCTCTGCCGCCTGCTCGACGTGCCCCTCACGCCGGAGCAGCTGGTGGGGCAGGAGGGAGTCTTGCTGGCCGAGGGGTTGCGGGGCGCCCAGCAGCACCCCAACCGCTACGTGGCCCGCATCACGGCCCT
Organism: Hymenobacter sp. 5317J-9; assembly: GCF_022921075.1. Classification (NCBI taxonomy): domain Bacteria; kingdom Pseudomonadati; phylum Bacteroidota; class Cytophagia; order Cytophagales; family Hymenobacteraceae; genus Hymenobacter; species Hymenobacter sp. 5317J-9. The sequence goes on along the minus strand of NZ_CP095050.1, from coordinate 4,275,816 downwards.
GCTGCTGCGCCGCAAGCCCGCGGTGGGCGACGTGCTGGCCCTGCGCGACGGCCGCATCCTGCAGCGCGACTTCGCGCCCATTTTCGACCAGAACCGCTACATCGGCCACCTCTGGAAATTTGAGGACATCACGACCCGCACCCGTGCCGAGGCCGACCTCAAGCGCCGCGAAGAAAAGTACCGCGGCATCATCGAGAACATGTCGCTGGGCTTGGTGGAGGCCGACTTGGACGACCACCTGCTCTACGCCAACCAGAGCTTTTGCGAGATGACCGGCTTCTGCACCGACGAGCTGGAGGGCCGCAAGCTCTCGCCGCTGCTCCTCACCGGCGACGACCTGGAGCTGGTGGAAAGCAAGCTCGAAGTGCGCCAGCGCGGCATTGCCGACTCCTACGAAATCGCCGTGACCACCAAGAGCGGCGAACTGAAATGGCTGCTGGTGAGCGGCGCCCCGCTCTACGACGACGACCAGCGGCTGGTGGGCTCCATCGGCATCTACCTCGACGTGACGCCGCAGAAGCAGCTCGAGGCCAGCCTGCGTGAGGCCAAAGCGGCGGCCGAAATCAGCTCGCGGGCCAAGCAGGATTTCCTGGCCAACATGAGCCACGAAATCCGCACGCCCATGAATGCCATCCTGGGCATGAGCCAGCTGCTGGCCAAAACCACCCTCAACGCCCCGCAGGCCAGCTACCTGCACGCCATCACGGCCTCGGCCGAAAACCTGCTGGTCATCATCAACGACATTCTGGACCTGTCCAAAATCGAGGCCGGGCGCATGGCGGTCGAGCACATCGGCTTCAGCGTGTGCCGCGTGTGCGCGCAGGTAGAGAAAACGCTGCAATACAAGGCCGAAGAAAAAGGCCTGAGCTTCGTGACCAGCTGCGACCCTGCCATGCCCGACGTGCTGCTCGGCGACCCCTACCGCATCACCCAGGTGCTGCTCAACCTGGCCGGCAACTCCGTGAAATTTACCGAGCGCGGGGCCGTGCACGTATCGTGCGCCCTGCTCGAAACCACGGCCGCGGGCGAAGCCGTGGTTGAGTTTACGGTGCAGGACACGGGCATCGGCATCGACGCAGACTACCTGGCCCAGGTGTTCAACGACTTCAGCCAGGAGGACTCGTCGGTATCGCGCCGGTTTGGGGGCACCGGCCTGGGACTGGGCATCAGCCAAAAGCTGGTGGAGCTGCTGGGCGGCGAGCTGCGCATCGACAGCCGGAAAGACCACGGCACCGTGAGCCGTTTCACGCTGCGCCTGCCCGTGGGCAACGAGCACGACGTGCCCAGCAAGCCGGCCGCCGACGCGGTGGGCCCGCCCCAGGACCTGCGCGGCAAGCGCGTGCTGCTGGTCGAAGACAACGCCTTTAACCGGATGCTGGCCGGTATTTTCCTCACCAATGCCGAGCTGGACGTGACCGAGGCCAGCAACGGCCAGGTGGCCGTGGACCTGGCCCGCCAGCAGCCCTTCGACCTCATACTCATGGACGTGCAGATGCCCGTCATGAACGGCTACGAGGCCACGGCCATTATTCGGCAGGAGTTGGGTCTGCATACGCCTATCATCGCCCTCACGGCCAATGCCATCCAGGGCGAACGCAGCAAATGCCTGGCCGCCGGCATGAGCGACTACCTCACCAAACCCTTTCAGGAGGCCGAGCTGGTGAAAATGGTATACGACTGGGTGTCCGGGCCCTTTGCGACGAGCAGCGAGCCCGAAGACCCTCGGGCCGCGCGTGGCGGCGCCTGATGGTGCGGGTTCGCCGGCTGCGCTAATTGTTCACCAGCCGCAGGGCGCCTTCTCCGTAGCGGGCACCTACCACCGGGTGCGCCGCCAGCAGGGCTGCCAGCCGCTGCTGCTCGTCTGGCGAAAGCGTGACGGAAGCAGCCGCGGCATTGTCTTCCAGATACTTGCGCTGCTTGGTGCCCGGAATGGGCACGATGTGCTCATCCTGCGCCAGCAGCCAGGCCAACGCCAGCTGCGCCGTGCTGATGCTTTTTTCGGCCGCCAGCTGGCGTAGGCCCGCCACCAGCGGCGCGTTGGCGTCGCCCACTTCCGCGCCGAAGCGGGGCAGGGCGCGGCGCATGTCCTTCTCGGCTAGTTGCGGGCCGGGGTCGGTGAGCAGGCCGCGGCCCAACGGCGAAAACGGCACCAGGCCAATGCCCAGCTCGCGGCAGGTGGGCAGGATTTCCGCTTCCACATCGCGGGTAAAAATGGAATATTCCGACTGCAGCGCCGCAACGGGGTGCGTGGCCACCGCCCGCCGCAGCGACGCCGCCGAGGCCTCCGACAAGCCCAGAAACCGCACTTTTCCGGCCTGCACCAGCGCGGCCATGGCCCCCACCATGTCCTCCACGGGCACCGCCGGGTCGATGCGGTGGGCATAATACAGGTCGATAGTGTCGACGCCCAGGCGCCGGAGGCTGGCGTCGCAGGCGGCGGCTATGCGCTCGGGGCGCACGTCGACTTTGGCGCCGCCCGCGCCATCGGCCACGAAGCCAAACTTGGTGGCCAGAAACACTTCCGGGCGCCGGGTGGCCAGCACCTTGCCCAGCAACTCTTCATTAGCGCCGAAGCCGTACACGTCGGCTGTGTCCCAGAACGTAACGCCCAGCTCCAGCGCGCGGTGCAGCGTGGCCACGGCCTCGCGCTCGTCGCTGGGGCCATAAGCGTAGTCAGATGCCATCGACATGCAGCCCAGGCCCAGGGCCGAAACCTGCTGGCCGGTGCGGCCGAGTTCGCGTGTTTGCATGGTAGTCAATAGGGTAGGGGAGGGCGTTCGGGTATTGGCAAGACGGCCATGTTAAAAGCACATTGTGCCGGACGCCGCCGCGACACAACGTGCTTTCGCATGCAAATTTCTACTTCTCTTCGCGGCCGTGCACCTGCGCCGGGGGCGAGGTCGCTTCCACGGCCGTGAAGGCTTCCAGAATCTTGTAGGTGTGCTCGGCGTCTTTGGGCACTACCCAGGAGTTGCCGGGTTCGAGCAGCACCATTTGGCCAGCCAGGTGAAATTCGGCGCGGCCGCTGAGTACGTAGCCCACGGTTTCGTAGGGGCGCGAGGCCGAGGCTTTGGGCTCGCCGGGCTGCTCGTTTTCCCACATGCGCATGGCCACTTGCTTGCCCGAGGCGAGGTATTTTTCGCCATCAGCGCCTTTGGGCGAGTGCTTGGAATCGACTTTGATGATGGTGGTATCAGCCATAAGGTGTTGGATTAAGAAAGGGAGGAGGTATCTTTTGGCCGGCGGCCCCTCGGGGCCGCTGCCCGTGTGCTAACGGCCGAAGCCCCCGCGCCGTTGCTGCGGTCTGCCACAAACCTTCGTTGGGCCGCGCGGTTAATCCCCCCGGTTCTCACCTTCCTTTTTCTGTGTCCGTGCTTCCCGATTCTTTTGCCGCCGAGCTGGCCATGGCCCACGCTTCCGTGCCCGACGCCCTGCCCGGCGCCGCCTTCTGCGCCCTGGCCGACGGCCTGCTGGCCCTGCTTTTCCCGCAGCGCGCCGAACGCCCCCTGCCCAACGCCGACGTAGTGGCCGCCGAGCTCTACCATTTCCGCTCCGAGCTGGCCGTGCTGCTGGCCAAGGTGCCCAACCTGCCGGCCCCGGCCGCCGCCCTGGCCGATGAGTTTACGGCCCAGCTGCCGGCCTTGCGCGCAGCCTTGCTGCGCGACGCCAGCGCCATTCTGGCCAGCGACCCCGCCGCCCAGGGCCTGGCCGAAATCATTGGTTCCTATCCTGGCTTCTACGCCACGGCGCTCTACCGCATTGCCCACGCCCTGCACCAGCGCGGGCTGCCGCGCCTGCCCCGCCTGCTCAGCGAGCACGCCCACCAGCGCACGGGCGTCGACATCCACCCCGGCGCGCACATCGGCCCGGCGTTCTGCATCGACCACGGCACGGGCCTCGTCATTGGCGAAACGGCCGTCATTGGGGCCAACGTGCAGATATACCAGGGCGTGACCCTGGGCGCTATGAGCGTGACCAAGGGCCTGCAGGGCCAAAAGCGCCACCCCACCATCGAAGACCATGTGGTGATTTATGCCGGGGCTACCATCTTGGGCGGCAGCACGGTAGTGGGCGCGCACAGCGTCATCGGCGGCAACGTGTGGCTGACCGAAAGCGTACCCTCGCACTCGCGCGTGTACCACCGCGCCCACATCAACATTTCGCGCTCCGTGGACCCCGCCGCGGAGTTGGTTTTCTCCATTTGATTTTATCGGCCATCCGTTGCTCTGTTCAGGATGGCCGAGGCATTTACCCAACACTCTAAGCCCTAAGTTCTCTCACATGAAAGCCAATACCATTCTCGACACCATTGGCAACACGCCGCTGGTGCGTCTCAACCGTCTGTTTGCCCAGGTTCGCCCCGACGTGGAGGTGTGGGTGAAGCTGGAGCGGGCCAATCCCGGCGGCTCCATTAAGGACCGCATTGCCCTGAGCATGATTGAGCAGGCCGAGCGCGACGGCCTGCTTACCAAAGACAGCCTGATTGTGGAGCCCACTTCCGGCAACACCGGCGTGGGTCTGGCCCTGGTGGCCGCCGTGAAAGGCTACAAGCTTACCCTCGTCATGCCCGAGAGCATGAGCATCGAGCGGCGCCGCCTCATGGCCGCCTACGGCGCCAACCTGGAGCTCACGCCCCGCGAAAAAGGCATGAAGGGCGCCATCGAAAAAGCCCAGGAAATTGTGGCCAACACGCCGGGCGCCTGGCTGCCCATGCAATTCTCCAACCCCGCCAACCCCAAAATTCACGCCGAAACCACGGCCCAGGAAATTCTGCGCGATGCCCCGAGGGCTTTGACTTTCATATCACAGGCGTGGGCACCGGCGGCCACATCTCGGCCGTGACCGAAGTGCTCAAGCCCCATTTCCCCAGCATGAAAACCTTTGCCGTGGAGCCGGAGGCCTCGCCCGTCATCAGCGGGGGCGCCCCGGGGCCGCACCCCATTCAGGGCATCGGTGCCGGCTTTATCCCCGACAACCTGCACGTGAACGTGCTCGACGGGGCCATACAGGTGGGGCAACAGGAAGCCTATGAGATGACGCGCCGTGCCGCCCGCGAGGAAGGCTTGTTCGTGGGCGTGTCGTCGGGGGCGTCGCTGGCGGCCATTGCCAAGAAGCTGCCCGACATGCCCGAGGGCAGCCGCGTGCTCACCTTCTGCTACGACACCGGCGAGCGGTACCTGTCGGTGGAAGGCCTGTTTGTATAAAAAAGAGAGTGCCCCGGAGTTCTGCTTCGGGGTACTATGCATCAACAAAAAGCCCGGCCAGTTTCCTGGTCGGGCTTTTTTATTCACTTCTGTGGAGAATATCGGAGTCGAACCGATGACCTCTTGCATGCCATGCAAGCGCTCTAGCCAGCTGAGCTAATCCCCCAGAATTGGTTGTTACCGCGGTGCCTATTGCGCTTTGGTTCGACAAAAGTACGGCCCGCCGCCGGTTTGGCAAGGCCAAGGCTTACTTTTTTCTGCCAAAAACCGCAAGCCTCAAACAATCAGCCACAAAAAAAGCGGGCAGGAAAAGCTTCCTGCCCGCTTTCCGGGTCGAACCGGGCCTAATGGCCTAGTTGAAGATGTAGCGGATGCCCACCTGCGCCTGCCAGCGCGAGCCCAGGCCGCCGGTGTCGCTGCGGAACGTGTCGGTGAGCTTCACGCCGGGCGTCACCGTGTTGTCGGCATTCTTCACCGGGTTGGTGAGGTAGGGGAAGGTGAAGTTGGGGCGGCCCTGCACGTCGTAGCCCACAAAGGTGAGCGGGTTGGTCACGTTGGGCGTGCGGAAAGTGCCCCAGCTGCTGTTGAGCAGGTTGCCGATGTTAAACACGTCGATGCTCAGCTGCAGGGTGTTGCGGTTTTCGCCGATGTTGGTGAAGATGTCTTGCAGCAGGCGCACGTCGAGGCGGTTTTGCCAGGGGCGCACGGCACCGTTGCGCTCGGCGTATTCGCCGCGGTGCTTGCTCAGGTAGGCGTCCTGGCTGATGTAGTTGTTCAGGTCGTTCCACTGGTCGGCGGCCGAGTAGATGCCGCCGCCCTGTGCCGCGTTGAGGGTGATGTCGCGTAGAGCGATTTCGGACTGGTTGCGCGGGATGTACATCAGGTCGTTGCCCGAGCCGCCCGAGCCGTCGCCGTTCATGTCGCCGGCGTAGGTGTAGGAGAAACGGCCGGCGGGTGCGGCCTCGTAGAACAGCGACAGCGTGGTGCCCAGGTGTTTGAGGTACTCGCGCTTGTACGACACCGAGGCAATGACGCGGTGTTGCTGCAGGAAGTTGGAGTAGCTCAGCACGTCGGCGTTGGGGTCGCCCGACACGGGGCGGTCGCGCCAGTTGGTTTGGGCAATGGTGCCGCCGTCGTTCACCGAGCGGGCGTCGGTGTAGGTGTAGGCCACGCTGGCGTAGAGGCCGTTGTTGAACGACTTCTGCAACTGCCCGGTCACGGAGTAGGAATACCCTTTGTTGGTATTCTTCATCAGAATGGCGTCCGTGATGACGGGGTTGGCCGCCGACACGCCGCCCTGGCCGTTGTAGACGCGGTTGTTGGCTATCAGGCTGGGCTGGGCGCTGGCGCCAGCGCCCACGGAAGCCGTGGTGTAGAGGCCGGCATTAGGCCCGGTGGTATTGATGGCGCCGAAGCGGTAGAAGATGGGGCGGTTATCCGGGCCATTGGCCTGGCCCACGGGCTGCGGCAGGTTCACGTTCTGGAAGTACACCGCATTCAGGTCCTTGGTGTACAGCGCTTCGAGCGTGGCAATGATGCCGCCGCCGAGGTCCTGGTCGAGGGCCAGGTTGGTGCGCCACACCTGCGGGAATTTGAAGTCGCGGGCCGTCACGGCCAGGTTGTACTGGGTGTTGGCCGCGGCGCCGTTGGGACGGTAGGCGTTCACGTCGGGCGAGAAGTAGTTGCCGGCGTTCGACACGTCGACGCCCGAGCGCGAGAACGAGCCAAACTGCACGCCGTTGTTGCCGGCCTGGTTCGACAGCCACACGAAGGGAATGCGGCCCGTGAAAATGCCCGTGCCGCCGCGCAGCTGAGTTTTGCGGTCGTCGTTCACGTCCCAATTGAAGCCCGCGCGGGGCGAGAGCAGGATGCTGCGGGTGGGCAGCTTGTCGGTTTCCACCTTCACGCCGTCGCGGAAAGTGAGGTTGGCGGCGTTTTGGTTGCGGGCAATGTCGGAGTAAATCACCGGCAGGTCGCCGCGCAGGCCAAAGGTCACTTTCAAGTTGCTGCGGGGGCTCCACTCGTCCTGGGCGTAGAGGCCGAATTGGGCCGCCTTGGTCACGGCGAAGGGGAACGAGCCGTCGGGCAGCGCCGAGTAGGAGAGCTGATAGCGCTGCGGGTAAGCCAGCGTGCCGGTGGTGTTGGCCACGGGGTTGCCGGAGGCGTCGCGGGTGTAGCCGAGCGGGGCCGAGGCCGTACGGGCGGCGGCGTAGAAGTCATCCAGCCCGTTGAAGGCGTAGGCGCCGTAGTAGTTGGGCGAGAAGCCGTTGGTGAACTTGTAGAACTCGTTGTAGGTGCCCACCGTCACGTTGTGCTTGCCCATGAAGACGGTGAAGTTGTCGCCAATCTGGTACACGTCCGAGTTCAGCACGTTGAAGGCCGAAAAGGGCTCGTACCCAAACGAGGTGTAGCTGTTGGCAGCGTTGATGCTGCCGTTGGCCGCCGTGCGCGTCGTGGCCGTGCCGATGTCGACGAGCGGAAACGAACCCCCGCCGGGGCTTTCGCGGAAGTCGCGGAAGGCCGAATAGCCCGCCGTCAGGTTGTTGGCGAAGCGGCTGGTGAAGGTGCTGTTCAATTCGGCAATCACCGAGTTGAGGTTGTTGTTGATGGTGTAGTAGGACGAGAAGAACGGCAGGCCGAACTGCGACTGCGAGCGGCCGATGTTCGACGGCCCCAGCGCGCCCGAGCCGCTCGGCGGCACGTCGCGGTACGAGTTGAGGTAGTTATACTTCACGCTCAGGCGGTGATTGGCGCTGATGTTCCAATCGAGCTTGGCCGTGGCCTTGCGGCTGAATGTGCGCAGGTTATAGTTCTCAAAATCGCCGGGGTTGTAGCCGTAATTGGTCACCAGGAAATTGCGCAGGATGGAGAGGTCGCGCGCCGTGGCAGCCGAGGTGGTCGAGTTAGCGCCGGGGGCGGCCACGCCGTCGCGGTTGGCGATGTAGTTGCCCGTGGGCGGGTCGACGCGCGTTTCCTGCTCGCCGTTGATGAAGAAGAACAGCTTGTCTTTGAGGATGGGGCCGCCCAGGCGGAAGCCGAAGTTCTTCAGGTTAAAGTTGGGGTAGTCCTGCTTGAAGTCGCCCACTTTGCTGCCCACCAGGTTCTGGTTGCGGTAGAAGCCGTAGAGCGAGCCGCTGAACTTGTTGGTGCCGCTGCGGGTCACGGCGTTGATGCCGGCCCCGGTGAAGGAGCCCTGGCGCACGTCGTAGGGCGCAATGCTCACCTGAATCTGGTCGATAGCATCGAGCGAGATGGGCTGGGCGTTGGCCTGCCCGCCCACCGTGGAAGACAGGCCAAACGAGTTGTTGAAAATGGCCCCGTCGATGGTGATGTTGTTGTAGCCCGAGTTGCGCCCGCCGAAGCTCTGGCCGTTGGCCTGGGGCGTGAGGCGCGTAAAGTCGTCGAACGAGCGGCTGATGGTGGGCAGGCGCTCAATCTGCTCGCGCTGCACCGTGGTTTGGGCGCCGGTGTGGTCGGCGTTCATGATGGGGTCGCGGCGGCCGCTCACGGTCACCTCGCTCAGCTCGGTGTTGCCGTCGCTCAGTTGCTGGTCGAAGCGCAGGTTCTGGCCCAGCGTCAGGTACAGGCCGTCGCGCACCAGGTCCTTGTAGCCCACAAACGTGACCCGCACCGTGTAGGGGCCGCCCACGCGCATGTTCTGGATGTTGAAGCGGCCGTCGGCGTTGGTGGGTGCCACGTACTGCGTGTTGGTGGGCGTGTGCGTGGCAATCACCGTGGCGCCGGGCAGGCCCTGGCCCTTGGTGTCAGTGATGAGGCCGCTCATGGCGGCGGTGGTAGCGCCCTGGCTCCAGCCCTGTCGGGTGGTGAGGAGCAGCACGAGTACCACAAGCAGGAAGCGTAAGGATAATTTCATGGTGCAGAAGAGTTTGGTGAAACCAGGCGCAGAAGCAGGGGCGACGTGGCCGGTGCGTTCTTCCAATTTAAGAAAAAGAAAGCCCATGCAGATGAAGCAGAAATGAGTCGCTTAACAATTGCATAACAGGACAAAAAAAAGAGGCAGGGATAACTCCCTGCCTCTTTTTCGGTGTTGCTTACATAGCCAGTTGACTAGTTGAAGCTGTAGCGTACGCCCAGCTGGCCCTGCCACCGCGAGAAGAACGGGGCGAAGTCGTAAGGACGGTTGGTGGTAGCAAACGACGCCGGGAAGGCGAAGGTGGGCTTCACGCCGGGACCCGTCGTGAGCACCTGCAGCAGCTCGGTGGCCTGGTTGGCCACGGTGTACTGACGGCCCCAGTCGTTGTTGAGCAGGTTGCCCACGTTCTGAATGTCGAAGGTGATTTGCACCGAGTTCTTCTTGCCACCGGCCATGAAGTTGAAGTCCTGGGCCACGCGCAGGTCAATCTGGTGCGTCCAGGGCAGGCGGGCGGCAAAGCGCTCGGCCACCTGGCCGCGGTGCGTGCGCAGGTAGGGGTCGTTCTCGATGAAGGCGTCGAGCTGGTTCTGAATCTCGGTGATGGTGCGGGTGTCGCTGGTGCCGCTGGGGCGCAGGTCGATTTCGTTGATGTCGCGCACATCGCGGGGGATGTAGAGCAGGTCGTTGCCGGTGTTGCCGTCGCGGTTCAGGTCCGAGTTCTGGCCGTAGATGTAGGTCAGGGGCTGGCCCGACATGCCTTCGTAGAACAGGGTGATGCCGGTGGCCAGCTTGTCGTTGGCGTAGCGGAAGGTGTAGCCGGCGCTGCCGATGATGCGGTGGCGCTGGTCGTTGCGCGAGTAGCCCAGCTCGGGGTTGTTCGGGTCGTACTGAATCTGGTTGAAGGCAAAGTTCGACGAAGCCGTGCTGCTCGAGCCGCTGTTCACTTCTTTCGACTCGCCGTAGGTGTAAGCGGCGGTGGCGTTCAGGCCATTGTCGAAACGCTTCTGCAGCTGGAAGGTGGCGTTGTAGCGGTAGCCTTTGCTGGTGTTATCGAGCAGGTACACGTTGGTGTAGCGAGCGTCGATGCGACGGGCAGCGGTCGAGGCACCGTACACGGGGCGCTGGTCGGGGCCGGCCAGGCGACCCACCGGGTCGGTCAGGTTGATGTCTTTGTAGTAGATGTCGTTAAGCGTTTTGGAGTAGATGCCCTCCAGGGTAGCCACCACGTCGCCGGGCAGGCGGAAGTCCACGGCCAGGTTCGAGCGCCACACCTGCGGCAGCTTGAAGTCGTTGCGGGTCAGGTTAATCTGCGAAGTAGCCACCGGGTTGTATTTGGTAGCAATGTCGGACTGCAACAGGTAGATGGTGGGCAGCACGGCCGAAGCCGGCGTACCGGTTGCGGTGTTGGCCGCGGTGCCGGTCTGGTCCACCGAGCCCTGAATCACGCCGCTGTTGGTGTAGCTGTTCGAAATCCACACGAAGGGCACACGGCCCGAGAAGATGCCCGTACCGCCGCGCACCTGCACTTTGGCGTTGTTATCCACGTCCCAGTTGAAGCCCAAGCGGGGCGAGAACAACAGCTGGCCGTTGGGGGTGTTGGTGGTCTTGTAGTCGCTGCCGAAGCCGGGGTTGGTGCCCACTGCCGTGTTGAAAGCCGTGTTGTTGCCGGGCTTGTCGAGGAACAGGGGCACGTCCACGCGCAGGCCGTAGGTCAGGCGCAGGCTTTCGATGGGGGTGTACTCGTCCTGCACGTAGAAGCCCAGCTGAGCGGCTTTGAACTTGGCTTCGCCGTTGTCGGCGGTGGGGTAGGAGGCCTGCACGCGGGTGGAGCGGCCCAGTTCAAAGTTCTGGATGCCGGTGTAAGCCGGAATGGCGGGGTTGGTGCCCGAAGCAGGCACGGCCGCCGTGGCGCCGAAGAGGTAGTAGCCGGCGCCGTTGTTGAGGAACAGGTTGCGGAACTTGAAGCCCTCGTTGTGCGTGCCAATGGTGATGGTGTGCTTGCCGAAGGCTTTGGTCAGGTTGTCGGTAACTTCCACGATGTCCTGGTCCAATTGGTTGGCCACCGAGCTGCGCTCCTGGCCCAACACGTAGGTGTTGCCGTTGTCGCTGATTTGGTACGAAGGGCCGGGGTTGCCCAGCACGTCGCGCGAGTCGCGAATGGCCGTGTAGGTCAGGATGAGCTTGTTGGAGAAGCCGCCCGAGAAGCGCGAGTTCAGTTCCGCCACCGTGCTGTTGGTGGTGTTGTTGAACTTATAAGCGTTGTTGCTGAAGCGCACCAGGTTGGCAGCGCGGGTGATGTTGTCGTCGAACGCCGATACGAAGTTGTGGCGCAGCGTCAGGGTGGTGTTTTCCGACAGGTTGAAGTCCAGACGAGCAAAAATCTTGTTGCTCTCGGTGCGGCGCGTCAATTCGCTGCCGTAGGTGCCGGGGTCGTAGCCGCCGTAGATGAGCTCGCCAACGCGCGGGCCCGAAGTGTAGCGGGCGCCAAGCGACGCCGTGCGGATGCGGTCGAGGTCGGCCGTGGTCACGCGCGAGTCGCCGGTGCCGGGCACGAAGGCCAGGGGCGTGTTTACGCGGGCAATTTCGCCGTTCAGGAAGAAGAACACCTTGTCTTTCACCACGGCGCCGCCCACGCGGAAACCGGTCGTGTAGTTCGAGAACTGGTCGGCTTTCACGCGGGGTTCGGTCACGCTCTTGCCAATGGTGTTCTGGTTGCGGCCGAAGCCATAGATGGAGGCCGACAGGTCGTTGGTGCCCGAGCGGGTGATGGCGTTCACGCCGGCGCCGGTGAAGTTGCCGAGGGTCACGTCGTAAGGAGCCAGCACTACCTGAATCTGGTCGATGGCGTCGAGGGCGATGGGATTGGTGTTGGCCTGGCCGCCGGGCGTGCCCGAACCCGCCAAACCGAACACGTCGTTGTTCACGGCGCCGTCGATGGTGATGTTGTTGTAGCGGTTGTTGGCGCCGCCAAACGACGAGCTGCCGGCACCGCCCGACTGCGGGGTGAGGCGGGTGAAGTCGGTGAGCGAGCGGCTCAGGGTGGGCAGACGCGTGATTTGCTCGCGGCTGATGTTGGTTTCGGCACCGGTGCGGCCGGCGTTGATAACCGGGTCGCGGCGGCCGCTTACGGTCACCTCGGTCAGCTCAGTAGTCGAGGTGGTGAGGGCCACGTCGAGGCGAAGGTTCTGGCCCAGGGCCAGGAAAATGTCGCTGCGGTTCACGTCCTGATAGCCCACGAACGTAATTTTCACCGTGTAGGGGCCACCCACGCGCATGCCCTGAATGTTGAAGCGGCCGTCCGAGTTGGTGGGCGCTACATACTGCGTGTTGGTGGGGGTGTGCACGGCGATAACCGTGGCCCCGGGCAGGCCCGAGCCGTCTTTGTCGGACACCACCCCGCTCATGGCGGCAGTAGTAGCCCCCTGACTCCAGCCCAGGTGGGCCGTGAGGAGCATCAACGCCACCAGAAATAAATGGCGTAAACGTGAATTATTCATACAAAAAAGGGTTGGTGAAACAGTGGGATAAGTAAATTTCAGGTAAGGGCAGAAAGCAGTGCAAAGGTAACACCGGGGCGAAGGAGCCAAGATTACGGTAGTTTTACCAATAACCCGTCAGGGCCCATCGAAGCATTAGCGGCACAAAGGTAGCGGCGGAATATTACAAACGAGGCCGCACCGCCCGAATAAACCGGCTGAGGTAGTAATCGGACTCCAAACTGTTCTCCACCACCCCAGCGAGGTGGAGGCGTGAATGAAATCCACGCCTTCGTCGTCGGCCACGGTCACCAGCCCCACGTGGGTGATGGTGCGGCTGCCGGGCGAGGCCCCAAAAAAGACCAGGTCACCGGGCTGCAGGTCGGTGCTCTTGATGGGGTCGCCCCACACGGCCTGCTCGTTGGACGAGCGCGGGATGCTGACGCCCGCCGCGCCAAACGACAGCTGCAGCAGCCCCGAGCAGTCGAGGCCCAGGCGCGTGGTGCCGCCGTAGAGGTAGGGGGTGCCCTGGTAGGAACGGGCCGCCTCAATCACCGAGGCCAGCGTGCCGGTGGCGCTGCCCATGCGGGCGGCGCGCTTCACCACTACTTTGTTTTTGCCGCCGCTGGGCGTGGCGCCCACCACTTTCACCTTACCGCCGGGGCGGGTGGGCGCGGCGCGGCTGCCTTTTTTCAGCCGGACCATTTCGCGGGCCGAGCGGTACTGGCCGTCGCGGTAGTTGAGTTTGCGGTGGCAGCTGGCCAGCCCGAGCAAAGTCAGCAGCAGCACCGGTAGTATCTTCGTTGTTGCCCTCCTCATTGGCCGCAAAGATAGTTTGCGCGGCCTTTCCCGTTAACCGCTCATGCCTTTCAACGCCCTTACCCCCGAATTATTGGTCGCCTTCGAGGCCATTGTTGGTCCCGCGCACGTGCTCACCGCCCAGCGCGCCGAAGCCGCGGCCACCGCCGACGCCTACGCCGACTACGGCCGCGACCACACCGAAGACTTTCACTTCGCGCCCGACGTGGTGCTGCGCCCCGGCACGGCCGAAGAAATCGTCCAGATTATGCGCCTGTGCCACGAAAACCGCTTGCCCGTGACGCCCCGCGGCGCCGGCACGGGCCTGAGCGGCGGGGCGCTGCCCATCCACCACGGCGTGGTGCTGAGCACCGAGCGGCTCAACAAAATCCTTGAAATTGACGAGCGCAACCTGCAGGCCACCGTGGAGCCCGGCGTGGTGAACGAGGCCTTTCAGAACGCGGTGAAGGAAGTGGGCCTTTTCTACCCGCCCGACCCGGCCAGCAAGGGCAGCTGCTCGCTGGGCGGCAACCTGGCCCACAGCAGCGGCGGCCCCAAAGCCGTGAAATACGGCACCACCAAAGACTACGTGCTGAACCTGCAGGTGGTGCTGCCCACCGGCGACATCATCTGGACGGCCGCCAACACCCTCAAAAACTCCACCGGCTATAACCTCACCCAGCTCATGGTGGGCTCAGAGGGCACGCTGGGCATCATCACCAAAGTGGTGTTCCGCCTGCTGCCTTTTCCGCAGCAAAACATCCTCATGCTGGTGCCCTTCCGCAAGGAGGAAGAGGCCGCCGATGCGGTTTCGGCCGTGTTTCGGGCCGGCATCATCCCCTCGGGCATGGAATTTATGGAGCGCGAGGCCATTGCCTGGTCGTCGGACTATTTAAAAATTCCGCTCACCCTGCCCGAAGACATCAAGGCTCACTTGCTCATCGAGCTCGATGGCCAGGACCTCGACCAACTCTACAAGGAGGCCGAGCAGGTGTACGGCGTGCTCGAGAAGTACGACGTGGGCGAAATCCTGCTGGCCGACAACGCCACGCAAAAAGATGAGCTCTGGAAAATCCGCCGCAACATTGGCAATTCGGTGCGCTACAACTCGGTGTACAAGGAAGAGGACACCGTGGTGCCCCGCGCCGAGCTGCCCACGCTGCTCAAGGGCGTGAAGGAAATCGGCGCCCGCTACGGCTTCAAGAGCGTGTGCTACGGCCACGCCGGCGACGGCAACCTGCACGTCAACATCATTCGTGGCGACCTCGACGACGAGATGTGGAACGTGGGCCTGCGCCAGCCCATCTCCGAGATTTTTGAGCTGTGCGTGAAGCTGGGCGGCACCATCAGCGGCGAGCACGGCATCGGCTTGGTGCAGAAAGGCTACATCGGCATCGCCCTCAAGGAAGCCAATCTGGAGCTGATGCGCGGCATCAAAAAAGTGTTTGACCCGAACGGCATTCTGAACCCGGGCAAGATTTTCTAACGGAGACCTCACCCCCTGACCCCCTCTCCAAAAAAGAGGGGGTCAGGGGGTGAGGTCACGCCTGTACTGTCGGCAAAAATTTCGGCGCCGCGCGGTGGTGCGTGGCCTGCTCGTAAGCATAGCCAAGGCCTAATAACTTTCCTTCCTGATAGGCCGAGCCCACAAACGACAGGCCCACCGGCAGCCCCAGCACCTGCCCCATGGGCACAGTGAGGTGCGGGTAGCCGGCCATGGCCGCCGGCGACGAAAAATCTACCCCCGTGGAATAGTCGCCGTTCACCCAGTCGATGCACCAGGCCGGGCCGGTGGTCACGCCCACAATGGCCGTGAGCTGGTTGGCTTTCAGCAGCGAGTCGATGGCCTGGCAGGCACCGCTCACGCTTTTTTGCACAGCAGCTTTGTACCTGGCATTGCCCAGCCCGTCGGTGGCTTCGGCCCGAATAAGGGTTTCCTGCCCGAAAATGGGCATGGCCTCGGCGGCGTGTGCGTTGTTGTAGGCGATGACGTCGGCCAGGTTCTTTACCGGCGCGCCGGCGCCGGCCAGGTACTTGTTCACCCCATCCTTGAACTCGTAGAGCAGGACGTCGAATTCGGCCTCGCCCAGCGGATTTACCAGCTTATTTAGCTCGATTTCGACCACAGTAGCGCCCTGGGCCTTGAGTGCGGCCACGGCTTCCTTCAGCAGCGCGGCCACCTTGGGCGGGCCGTTCAGGTGCGACTTTTCTACGCCCAGCCGCTGGCCTTTCAGCGCATCAGCTTCAAGGAAGGTCGTGTAATCGACCGGAGTGGCAGTTGGGATGGGCAGCCGGGCCGGGTCGGCGGGGTCGGGGCCTTGCAGGGCCGCCAGCAGCAGGGCCGCGTCGCGCACGGTGCGCGCCATGGGCCCGGCCGTGTCCTGCGTGCTCGAAATGGGAATGATGCCGCTGCGGCTGAGCAGGCCCACCGTGGGCTTGAGCCCCACCAGCCCGTTGCACGACGACGGCGACACCACCGAGCCGTCGGTTTCGGTTCCTACAGCAATGGCGCATAAGTTGGCCGCCACCGCCGCCCCCGAGCCCGAACTGCTGCCGCTGGTGCTGCGGTCGAGCACGTAAGGGTTGCGGCTCTGGTGGCCCCGGCTGCTCCAGCCGCTTACCGAATGGGAAGAGCGGAAGTTGGCCCACTCGCTCAGGTTGGTTTTGCCGAGCAGCACGGCGCCGGCCGCGCGCAGCCTTTTAGTGATAAAGGCATCCTGTTTGGCCTTGTGGCCCGTCAGGGCCGATGCGCCGGCGGTGGTCATCATCTGGTCGCCGCTGTCAATATTGTCCTTAATCAGCACCGGAATGCCGTGCAGCGGCCCGCGCAGCTTACCGGCCTTACGCTCCTGGTCCAGCTCATCGGCAATTTTAAGGGCGTCGGGGTTGGTTTCGATGACGGCCCGCAGCATGGGCCCGGCTTCATTCAGGGCCTTGATGCGCCCCAGATATTTTTCGCTCAGGCTGCGGGCAGTTTCGTTACCCTTGGCCATGCGTTCCTGCAGGTCGGCCACGGTGGATTCGTGCAGGGCGAAAGGCTCGGCATCGGCAGCGGCGGCCGAGGGCGGGCCAGCAGTTTCGGCGGCCTCGTCGGCCATTTTTTTATCGGTGTTGGTTTGGCAGGCCACGGCAGGCAGCAGGGCGGCCGTGAGGGCCACGCGCGTGCTTTGATTCAGGAACAGGCGACGGTCCATACTAGGCTAGAGGCTGGAAGGGTAGGAGCGACGCTGCTCCGAACAGCAATAATATGCGTAAAAAAGGGTAGGGTGCGGGGGCAAGCCCCGCACCCTACCCAATCGTATCAAATCAGCGCTTCCGGCTTATTGCTCGCCTTTCAGCTTGTCTTCGCCGCCGTAGGGGGCGCCGGCCGTGATGTCGCCTCGCAGGCCACCCTGGGCGCTTTGGCCGGGGCCGTGGTCGGGCTGGCGCGAGACGGTGGTGTTTTCGGTGTCGGCGTTGGTGCGGCCAGCGGGGGCATTAGTAGTGCCGTCCGTCGGCACGGCGTTGGTGGGCGTGTCGGAGGTGCTGCCCGCAATTTCGGTGGCGCGGGCCACGTAGCGCTGCTTGGCTTCGTCCTGGGGCACGCCCTTAAACTGGTTCCAGGAGTCCCACTGGGCCTGCGAGAGGCCGGCGGGGCCACTGGCCTGGTCGGCGGCGTTGGGGTCTACTTCGTCGGGCTTCATGTTCACGTCGCCTTCGGTGGCTTGTTTGTAGAGGCCGTAGAGCTCGGTCATGTGCTGGGCGGCCACGCTGTCGGGCAGGTTGTTGACTTGCTGGGCGGCGGCTTGGAATTGCTCGTTGAGGTTCATGGGAAAGAAAAGATGGGGAGGTGAAACGGTCGGGCGAAGGGTCGGGCCGGGATGAAATGCAACCAGGAAGCTTGACCACAGCGCCGCCTAAGCCGGCGCCGGTCAGGGATAATTGGGGCCGTTCCCGTTATTCGTAATACCCCGGCACCAACCTTTAGGTTGCCGGGTCGTACTTTTGCGCGCTACTATGTGCGGAATAACCGGAGTATTTGCCTTTACCGAAACGGGTCGCCAGTCTTTGGCCAACCTGCAGGCGTCGACCGACGCCATCATTCGCCGCGGTCCTGATTCGGAGGGCCATTTCGTGTACGACCAGTGCGGACTGGGCTTTCGGCGGCTGGCCATCCTCGACCTTTCGGCCGACGGCAACCAGCCCATGAGCGACGCCGCCAACCGCTACACCATCGTGTTCAACGGCGAGATTTTCAACTTCCGCGAGCTGCGCGAAAAGCTCATCAAACGGGGCTGCGTCTTTCATTCGCAAACCGATACGGAGGTTATTCTTCAGCTCTACATCACCGAAGGGCGCGGCTTTATTAAAAAGCTGAACGGCTTTTTCGGCCTGGCCATTTTCGACAAGGAAGAAAACTCCCTGTTCATTGCCCGCGACCGGTTTGGCGTGAAGCCGCTGTTGATTTACCGCGACGAGGACAAGCTGTTCTTCGCCTCGGAAATGAAGTCGATGATGGCGCTGGGCGTGCCCCGCAAGCTCGACTACGTGGCCTTGAGCCAGTACCTGCAGCTCAACTACATTCCCGGCCCGGCCAGCATTTTCAAGGGCGTGAAGAAGCTGCTGCCCGGCCACTACCTCTACATCAAGGACGGGAAAGTGGTGGGCAAGGCCTGGTATAAAATCCCCTACGACCCCAAGAAAGTCGCCAAAAACAAGCTCAGCTACGAGCAGCAGCAGAAGAAGCTGGTCGAGCTGATGGACGGTGCCGTGCAGCGCCGCCTCGTGGCCGACGTGCCCTTGGGCGCCTTCCTCAGCGGTGGCATCGACTCCAGCGTAATTACGGCCTTGGCCGCCCGCCACACGCCCCACCTCAACACCTTTAGCATCGGTTTCAAAGACGAGCCCTTCTTCGACGAAACCAAGTATGCCAACCTCGTGGCGGCCCGGCACAACACCAACCACACGGTGTTCTCGCTCACCAACAACGACCTCTACGAGCACATCCACGACATGCTGTCGTACCTCGATGAGCCGTTTGCCGACTCCTCGGCCCTGGCCGTGTACATCCTCAGCCAGCGCACCCGCCAGAAAGTGACCGTGGCCCTGAGCGGCGACGGCGCCGACGAGATGTTCGGCGGCTACAACAAGCACATGGGCGAGTTCAAGGTGCGGCAGGGCGGCGTGAAGGCCGAAGCCGTGACGGCCTTGGGCTTTGTGTGGGACGCACTGCCCAAGTCGCGCAACAGCTTCCTGGGCAACCGCATCCGCCAGCTCCAGCGCTTCTCGCGCGGCATGACGGCCGGCGTGAAAGACCGGTACTGGGACTGGGCCAGCTTCGCCTCGGCCGACGATGCCCGCCGCCTGCTCAGCGCCGACAGCCGCCGCAAGGTGGGCAAAAAGGCCGCCGCCAAGCGCCGCAAGGACATTCTGGAAGACCTACATTCTGACGGCGACCTCAACGAGGTGCTGCTCACCGACATGAAGCTGGTGCTGCCCTACGACATGCTCACGAAAGTGGACCTGATGAGCATGGCCAACTCGCTGGAAGTGCGCACCCCTTTCCTCGATTATAAGGTCGTGAACTTCGCCTTCTCGCTGCCCGTGAGCAGCAAGGTGGACGCCACGATGAAAAAGAAAATCGTGCAGGACGCCTTCCGCTCCGAGCTGCCCGCCGAGCTCTACGACCGGCCCAAACACGGCTTCGAGGTGCCCTTGCTGAAATGGATGCGCGGCGAGCTGCGCAGCCTCATCGAGAACGACCTGCTGCGCGACGAATTCATCGAAGCCCAGGGCATCTTCGACGTGCAGGCCATCCGCGACCTGAAGGCGCAGCTTTTTTCGCGCAACCCCGGTGACGTTCACGCGCGTATCTGGGGCCTCATCGTGTTTCAGACGTGGTGGAAGCAGTACATGGCCAGCTAATTAGCAGCCTGGCGTACCTAACCATCGGCCCCCGGCCCTAACTTTGCGCGGCCAAAATGAAATTTCTCACAACCCTTTTTATATGAAAATCGCAATTGTAGGCACTGGCTATGTAGGTCTGGTGACCGGTACGTGCTTTGCTGAAGTCGGCATTGATGTAACGTGCATCGACATCGACCAGAAAAAAATTGACAACCTGCACAAAGGCATCTTGCCGATTTACGAGCCCGGCCTCGAAGAAATGGTGAGCCGCAACGTGGAAAAAGGCCGTCTGCACTTTTCCACCAACATCGGCGAAGCCATCAAGGATTGCGACGTGGCCTTCATCGCGGTGGGCACGCCTCCCGGCGAAGACGGCTCGGCTGACCTGAAATACGTGCTGGCCGTGGCCCGCAGCATCGGCGAGAACATGAACAGCTACGGCGTCATCGTGACCAAGAGCACGGTGCCCGTGGGCACGGCCGCCAAGGTGCGCGCCGAAATCGAGAAAGCCCTCGAAAAGCGCAGCGCTGCCATCGAGTTCGACGTGGCTTCCAACCCCGAGTTCCTGAAAGAAGGCGCCGCCATCGACGACTTCCTCAAGCCCGACCGCATCGTGGTGGGCGTGGCTTCGGAGCGCGCCGAAGAGGTGATGCGTCGCCTCTACAAGCCCTTTCTGCTGAACGGCCACCCCATCATCTTCATGGACATTCCGTCGGCGGAGATGACGAAGTATGCCGCCAACTCGATGCTGGCTACCAAAATCAGCTTCATGAACGACGTGGCCAACCTGTGCGAAATCATGGGCGCCGACGTGAACAAGGTGCGCCAGGGCATCGGCTCCGACGCCCGCATCGGCACCAAGTTCATTTACCCCGGCATCGGCTACGGCGGCTCCTGCTTCCCCAAAGACGTGAAAGCCCTCATCAAAACGGCCGAGGAAAACGGCTACAAGATGCAGGTGCTCAAGGCCGTGGAAAGCGTGAACGAGGACCAGAAATCGGTGCTCTTCAACAAAGTAAGCAAGCATTTTGGCGGCAACCTCAAGGGCCTAAAGATTGCTCTGTGGGGCCTGTCCTTCAAGCCCAAAACCGATGACATGCGCGAGGCTCCCTCGCTGGTTATCATCGAGAAGCTGCTGGCTGCTGGCTGCACCGTGACGGCCTACGACCCCGTGGCCATGCCCGAGGCCCAGCACATGATTGGCGACAGCATCACCTACGCCAAGGACGAATTCGCCGCCCTCATCGACGCTGACGCCCTGCTGGTGGTAACCGAGTGGCCCGATTTCCGCTCGCCCAATTTCGACGTGGTGTCCCGCCTGATGAAGCAGAAAGTCATTTTCGACGGCCGCAACATCTACGAAGCCAGCGAGCTGAAAGCCCTGGGCTTTGCCTACCACTGCATCGGCGTGAAAACCGACCACCAGGAGCCGGTGAAGGCATAGGTTTTCATTGCAATAAAATAGAACGTCATGCTGAGCGCAGTCGAAGCATCTCTACCGCAGGAGTAATCATTCACTCGCGCAGTGGAAATGCTTCGACTTCGCTCAGCATGACGCCCTAACCACATACTATGACTGATACCAACGAAAAAAAACGCGTCCTCATTACCGGCGGAGCCGGTTTTCTGGGCTCCCACCTGTGCGACCGGTTCCTGAAAGAAGGCTACCACGTCATCGCCATGGACAACCTGGTGACGGGCTCGCTCCAGAACATCGAGCACCTGTTTGGCCGGCCCGATTTTGAGTTCCACCAGGCCGACGTGAGCAAGTTTGTGTTTGTGCCCGGCAAGCTGGATTACATCCTGCACTTCGCCTCGCCGGCCTCGCCCATTGACTACCTCAAGATTCCGATTCAGACCCTGAAAGTGGGCTCGCTCGGCACGCACAACCTGCTGGGCCTAGCCCGCGTGAAGGGCGCCCGCATGCTGATTGCCAGCACTTCGGAGGTGTACGGCGACCCGGAAATTCACCCCCAGGTGGAGGAGTACTTCGGCAACGTGAACCCTGTGGGCCCGCGCGGCTGCTACGACGAGGCTAAGCGTTTCCAGGAGG
This sequence comes from Hymenobacter sp. 5317J-9, assembly GCF_022921075.1. Taxonomy (NCBI): domain Bacteria; kingdom Pseudomonadati; phylum Bacteroidota; class Cytophagia; order Cytophagales; family Hymenobacteraceae; genus Hymenobacter; species Hymenobacter sp. 5317J-9. The sequence continues at coordinate 4,254,525 of NZ_CP095050.1, read as the reverse complement.
CTATCACCATGGCCTACCACAACCACCACGGCCTGGAGACGCGCATCATCCGCATCTTCAACACCTACGGCCCGCGCATGCGCCTCGACGACGGCCGCGTGTTGCCGGCATTCCTCTCGCAGGCCCTGCGCGGCGAGAACCTGACCGTGTTCGGCGACGGCTCGCAGACCCGTTCGTTCTGCTACGTGGACGACCTCGTGGAAGGCATTTACCGCCTGCTGCTGAGCGACTACCACCTGCCCGTGAACATTGGCAACCCCTCGGAAATCACCATCAAGGAGTTCGGCGAAGAAATTGCCCGCCTCACCGGCGTCGAATTCAAGCCGACCTACCAGGCCCTGCCCGAGAACGACCCGATGAAGCGCCGTCCGGACATCACCAAGGCCAAGGAAATCCTGGGCTGGGAGCCCAAGGTGGACCGCGCCGAAGGCCTGCGTCGCACCCTGGAGTATTTCAAGGAGCACGTGAAGTAAGACTTTCGCGCTCAGGCAAAAAAGAGCAGTTGGCACGGCCGGCTGCTCTTTTTTCGTTTTCATCCCCCACTTTTGTTTTTATGGCCGATTATCCTGCTCCGCATCTTATCTATTTCCCAAAGCTCGGCGACCCTGGTATTGGTAGTACTTCAAGGGCGAAAACGTGATAGGCTCACCTTCTTCTCTCTCGTAGGTTGGCAAACAATAGCCATTAACTTTGGTCCTGGCTGCGTTGTCCGCAGCCATTTTTGATTGACCTGCCTGCCTTCGCGCCCTGAGCCCCGCTATGCCCAAACTTTCCGTCATTATTCCCTGCTATTTCAACGAGGAGAATATCCCGGTTACGTCGCGCGAGCTGGTAGCCAACGAGGTCAATTTCCCGCCCGAAGTCACATTCGAATACGTTTTTGTGAACGACGGCTCCGGCGACGACACCCTTGGGGCGCTGCGCCGGGCCCAAGCCGAGTTCCCTGGCCGCATTCGTGTGGTGGACCTGGCCGGCAATGTGGGCTCTTACAACGCCATTGTGGCCGGTATGGCGCACGCCACCGGCGACTGCTTGGCCGTCATTACCGCCGATTTGCAGGACCCGCCCGAACTGATGGCTCGCATGTACGAACACTGGCGGCAGGGCTTCAAGCTGGTAATCGGCAACCGGCAAGACCGCGAAGAAACCGGCTTGTCGCAAACCCTGGCCAAGACCTTTCATTGGCTGATGAAGAAACTGGCCCTGCGCAACATCCCCGACGGCGGCTTCGACTTCGTGTTTTTCGACCGCCAGGTGGCCACCGAGGTGCTGAAGCTGCACGAGCGCAACTCCAACGTGTTTTACCTGATGGTGTGGCTGGGCTTTGCCTACGTCAACATCCCGTACACGCGCCGCAAGCGCCAGATTGGCAAGTCGCGCTGGACGCTTTCCAAAAAGATAAAGCTGCTCATCGATTCCCTGATGGCCTTTTCTTTCGTACCCATCCGCGCCATCTCGGTGTTAGGGCTCGGGCTGGGGTTGATTGCTCTTATTTACGGGCTCTACGTCATTGCCCTTAAGTTTCTGCACCCCAACGAGCCGGCCGGCTGGACCACGCTCATGGTGGTGCTGCTGGTGGTGTCGGCCTTCCAGATGGTGGCCCTCGGGGTGATAGGTGAATACGTGTGGCGCGGCCTCGATGCCGCCCGGCAGCGCCCGCTCTATGTGGTGCGCGACGTGTACGAGCTGCCCGGCACGGAGCTGGGCGGCCACTAGCGCACAGTGGCTATGAAACTAGGCCTGCAACTGCTCGTGGTGGCGTTGGCAAGCCTGTGCCTGTGCTACGGCGCGGGTTCGGGGTTGCTGCGCTGGCTGCGGCCCGTCGCCGAAGAGTTTTTCTGGAACTGCTTTCTGCGGCTGCTCAGCGGAGCAGTGTTGCTCACGGCTTCCTATGCCATCTGGCAGACGCGGGGCGCCACGACCCTGCTGCCAGTGTTGCTGCTGGTGCTGGGGATGCTCTGCGCCCTGCGTGCACCGGGGGGCACCGCACCCGGCCCCGCATTTAGCACCGGGCGCCAGCTGGCCTGGGTGCTGGCCATGGCCGGGGTAGTATTTGCCGGCCAGTTTTTGCTGGTGTACGAGCCGGGCTCGCCGTTTTTGCAAACTCCCTTTCAGGACTACGTGTACTACAGCCGCCTTACGCTGCCACTCAACCACCTGGGCATCGAAACCAATTCGTTGGAAATGCTTTACCCGCAGTTTCAGACGGCACAGCCTTACCACTACTTCGGCATTTGGCTCAACGCGCTGACCGTGCGCCTCACGGGCCTGCTCTCTGTATGGGTGTATTTTGTGAGCGTGGCCACGGTAATGCTTACGACGTGCGGTGTGGGATTTGCTGCCATTTACACGCACTGTGGACTGCGGCCTGGCTGGGCCGTGGTACTTGGCCTTGCCACACTCACGGTGACGGGTACTTGCTGGCCTTACCTGTTGCAGTACAAGGTCATTGCCGACGGCTCGCTAGTAGCGCATTTACCGCTTGTGCTGCATCCCAAGTTGGGGTCTATTTACTTGTTCGAAATTCTGGCGGTATTGCTGTTGTTGCGGCGGCGGTACCGGGCTGCGGGGTTGGCCTTAGCAGCCGTGCCGCTGGCTTTTATATCTACGGCCCCTGCCATTGGCATTGGTGTGGCGGCATTGGCTGCTTATTTGTGGGCAGTCCGCAAAGCCTCCATAGTCGATGCTTTATCCATGGTAGCGCCCACGGCAGGGGTAGGAATTTATCTGGGAGTTTTTTATCTGGTTAGCTCATCCACCGTCCAGTTGCCGGGCCCGGGGCAGAAGGAGGCGCTGGCCACCATTATTCCTCCTATTGGCGAAGCACGGCTGGTGTTCAACATTGCCGTTGGCGCCCTGCTTATCTACGGTCTCTACTACTTTGGCTATGCGGTGTTGGTAGCGGGACTGGGGTGGCGCAAAGTCACGCGAGCGACCTTGCTTGCCGACTTGCCCCTGATAGTGTGGGCCGCAGCTACCGTGCTGGGGGCCGCCATAATGCGCGCCATTGGCCACCATTTTCTTGATGCATTTCAATTTTTTTCCAATCCCATTCTGCCGCTTTCGGCGGCTGTCATAGCGGTAGGAGTTGGGCGTGGCGTGCAAGGCTCCCTCGTGGTGCGCCCCTTGCTGGCTCTGGCGGGAATAGCCGCGCTGGCTTTGGTGAATACCCGCACCGATACTACCGGCAACGGCCGCTTCTCCAGTCAGTTCCTTCACCAAGTGGGGCCAGTGCTCCAGAAGCTTCCAAATCGGGGCGGTTACCTATTGGCTGATGCCGACTATGAAAACCCTTACATGCTGTGGGCCGATTCCTATACCGCGGGCACCTACGTCTCCAATTTCAAAAACGACTATTTGCTGTTGTCGCTGTCGGCTCTGGTTCCCGATAGCCTTGCCACCGACTCTCGTTTTGCGAGGGCGGCAACGGAAGCAGCGCAGGCCCAGCGAAATACAACTATCTACCACCTTGCGCAATTACAGCATTTAGCCGGCCACCCTATTCCTGCCACTAACTTGCCCATCGCGCTGGTACGCCGTGCACGGTTGGCGTTTATTTGCACTTCGCGCAAAGCTATGTTGCCTGCGTCGTTGCGCGCGCTGGTGCGAGCTAGCTACCACGATGCGCTTTCTGGCGAGTCACTATACGTCCTAAAATCGTCTGTTTTTCTTGGGCAAGAAAGCACGATTGAAAAAGGAGAGTAACGGATTGCAGCATTAGCAGTATTCACCGGGCTAAATCAATTAGAATGGGAATGCGCGTTGTCGTATTTCCACTTTCGCGCTACACATGAAAAGCCCTGGCAGCGAGATACTGCCAGGGCTTTTCATGTGAACTTCAGAATAGTGCATGCCAGTGGCATTTTACTACAAAGCCAGCGCGGGCACAGGCCTGTAATAACGTTTCAACAGGTAGCGGTGAGCAGGCTTCTCTACTACCTCATACATCGCAATGGCGAGTACTACATTGAGCAGAAACAAGGGAGCAATGACATAATAATCTGTGATTTTTATGATGCCACGGTTAAGTAGGCCCAACTGCACTGCCCTTACAGGTAGCTGCATGATGTAGAAGCTATAGCTAATACGGCCAAGATATTGCATGAAACCCGAACCGAGCCAACTAAAAAAGTGCGTGCTTTCGGCCCGAACAACCACCGTAATTAATGCGATGACAGTAGGAATGGCGACAATATTGTGGGCGGTATAGCCTTTTAAGGCCGAACCCCATTTCGCCAAATAAAGAGCCGAAACAGCCGTCATGACAATTGGCACCCACTCAGGCACACGGAAGCCGTGGCGCAAAATCAGCAGACCTAATAAAATGCCACTAACAAACTCGGGCAGGCGGCTGGGAGCAAAAGAATAAACAGTTTCTGCTAAAAGCACATGCGGCTGCAAGGCAGTGTAGAGCCCCGGAATACTGCCAACCAGTACAGTAGCGACCAGCCACGCCATCAGTGCGCACTTGGTGCGAATGCGGAGTAGCAGCGGCAGCAGGAAGGGGAAGAGTAAATAGAAAAAGAATTCTGTTGATACCGACCAACCACTTTTCCCGAACCATTGCATGGACAAGGCAGGAAAATAGGATTGTAACATGGTGCTGTCGAGTGCCACAACAGGCCAGGTGGGCTGGCGGGGTTCTACGTAGCTATTAACCACCCAATAGATAAGCAGGCCGATGATGTAAGCCGGATAAATGCGCGCCACACGCTTCAGCATGAAGGATTTGTAGTAGTCAGCCGTGGGCATTTCGGCTGCAGGGTAATCCTTCAAATGAGCGTATGTGAGAATGAAGCCCGACAACACAAAAAACAAATTCACGCCCAGTGCCCCTAGCCCAATAAGCGTCCATACGGGAGCCGGCAGAAACTTCATAGGCATTGCCAGATGAATGTGAAACAGAAAAACGTACAGAGCCGCTAAAAAACGCAGTCCTGTTAAGCCGTTGAGTTCTTTCATGGCTTTACACTCTCGTCTTAATGGTAGAAAAAAATTACAAAGGATAAAGGCCGTTGTGTTGCCCTTGGCTACGAGAAAAATTGTTTAGCCCATGGCTGAAACTTCTTTTCCAATAGCCACGCAGCACCCATGCTTAATCCAAGAAATGCCACGAAGCGCACCAGGAAAGTATACCAGTGGCCAGAGAAGGACTCGACTAAACCAAAAATTTGCAGAATTGGGTAGTGAATAATGTACAAGCCATATGATATAGCCCCGAGCTTAATAGTTTGCGCAAGCAGCCAGTCTGCCGGACCATCTAAAGTAGCAAAATGACTAAGTGCCAGTAATACTAGACTGAGCAAATACGCGCATACCGGGATGAGGTAATGTTGCAATTGCATTGCCTCGGCACGGTTATGATACAAGTAAACAAGCGTGTAAGCGGGCAATAAGTACAGCAAATACGTGAGCCATTTTTGATACGGAAAGGCCCTGTTCGTAAAAATCAGCAACACGAGCACGCAGTAAGGCACATACGAAAAGTCAACCAATGCAATAGCGCGTTCTACCCAGGGCACAGTTTCCGAAAAAGTCCAGCGGAAGCCGGGTAATGCCTGGGTTACTTTCAGGTAAACAGTTTGCAATTGATTCGTTTCTTCCAGACTGAAAAATAGGAGGAAAGCACTGAGTAGTTGCGTGCTAGTGTAGTGCGCCGCGCCGTGCCGCGAAACGTGTACCAGCACCAGGCCCAGCGACCAGAAGCTGAACCCAAACAAATAGGAAGTGAGCAGCGGCGCCCCAGGCCAAGCCACGAACAGCAGCACGGCGAGCCCGGCCAGAAAGCTGCCAACGCAAACCAGTAAAGGCGGAATTCGGAAGTAGGAAACCGGAATGAACAGCAGGTAAAATAGAATTTCGTAGTGCAACGACCAACTGGGCGCATTGGCCGAAAGCACGGGTGCCAGTAGCACTTGAGTAAACGTGAGATTAGCCGCAGCTACGGACGCTGGTACCGCCCGGCTGATGGCCAGTGCCAGCAGCATGCTCACCAAGTAGATGGGGTATATGCGAACCAGTCGCTTTTTCAGGTACGGGCCAATGGTAGCGTTTTGCAGTGGGCGCTGGTTGGTGAGGCCGATGACGTAGCCCGATAGAATGAAGAAAATAAGGACGCTCAAGTGCCCCGGGGCCTGGAAAGCGAAAACGCCGCTAGGCTGGTAATGCGGGTCGAGCGTTTGTCTGATGACAACGGTGTGGCCCAGAACCACCGTAAGCGCCGCCAGCCCACGCAACCCCTCCAGCTTAAAGTCGAATGTTTTGGTGGGTTTCAAAACAGCTGGTTGCACCTCGGAAGCCGGCGCAGGTGCAGTATGGGGTGGATGCATAAGACGGCTTTAGAATAGCTGCTGCTTAATAAAGAACCACAAAAGTAAGCCCGGGAATGTCAATCCGATAAAGGGGTATGAGAAGGGTGAGCACGCTTTGGACAGAGAAGCACTGTGCGGTGCTGTCGGCGCAAATGCCAAGGGCCGGTACGGCCCTGTTATCTTTGCGGCACTTGTATCTGCTATCCCCGTTTTATTCATGAACGTCCCCTTCCTCTCCTTTGCCCCGCAGCATGACCCCATCCGTCCAGCCATGCTGGCTGCCATTGCTGACGTTTATGATAAGCAGTGGTACGTGCTGGGTGAGCAGGTAAAAGCGTTTGAATCAGAATACAGCGCTTTCAATCGTGTGGCGCACACCGTAGGCGTGGCCAATGGCCTCGACGCGCTTCATCTGGCCCTGGAGGCGCTGGGGGTGCAGCCGGGCGATGAAGTAATCGTGCCTAGCAACACGTATATCGCTACTTGGCTGGCCATTTCCTTCGTTGGCGGCGTCCCTGTTCCGGTCGAGCCCAACCCGTACACGTACAACCTCGACCCCGCCCGCCTGGAGGCTGCTATTACCCCACGCACCAAAGGCATTATGCCGGTGCACCTCTACGGCCAGGCCTGTGAGATGGGGCCCATCATGGACGTGGCCCAGCGCCATGGCCTGTGGGTGGTCGAAGACAATGCCCAATCGCAGGGCGCCACGTGGCAAGGCGGCGTCACGGGCAGCTTTGGGCAGGTGAACGGCACCAGTTTTTACCCCGGCAAAAACCTGGGCGCCCTTGGCGACGCCGGTGGCGTGACGACGAATGACGACACCCTGGCCACCAAAATCCGCACGTTGCGCAACTATGGCTCGCAGCAGAAATACTACAACGAAGTAGTGGGCCACAATTCCCGCCTCGATGAACTGCAAGCGGCCGTGTTGCGCGTGAAGCTGCCGCACCTAGCTGAGTGGACGGCCCAGCGCCAGGCTGTAGCGACGCTCTACAATCAGCATCTTGCTGGCATCGAAGGGCTGCTTCTTCCCACGGTGGCCGAGGGAGCCACCCACGTGTACCACCTCTACGTGGTGCGCACCGGCCAGCGCGACGCCCTGCAGGCGCACCTCACGGCGGCCGGCATTGGCACGCTCATTCATTACCCCGTGCCGCCGCACCGGCAGCAGGCGTATGCCCACCTCAACATCCCGGCCGGCACCTACCCGGTGGCCGAAGAGCTGGCTGCTACCAGCCTGAGCCTGCCCATGTGGCCCGGCATGACGGAAGAGCACGTGCTTGCCGTGGCTGCCGCCGTGCGCGGCTTCTTCGGCCGCTAGCGCGGGCTGCTCTCCTCACGTCAGATTCTTCCCATGTCGGTTCCCCATCTCATAGAGTTTCCCAAGCTAGGTGCGCCCGAAATCGGCTACATCTCCGTAACCGAGCAGCAAAAGCTGCTGCCGTTTGAAGTAGCCCGCATTTTCTGGACGTACTACACGCCCGAAAGCATCGTGCGCGGCCGCCACGCCCACCACGCCACCGAGCAGGTACTGGTGGCGGTAGCCGGCCGCATCATCGTCACAACGGAACTGGCCGATGGCACCATCCAAACCTTCCGGCTCGAAGACCCTTTCGTTGGCCTTTATGTGCCGCCGAATGCATGGCATACCATGCAATATTCACACTCGGCCGTGCAGTTGGCTTTCGCTTCCGCACCCTATAGCGAAGCAGATTATATTCGCAACTACGACGACTTCAAGCGAATATGGCAGGGGCGCTAACGGCAGAAGCAACTGGCTTGGAAAATCCTGAGCTGACGCGACCGGAGTGGGTGGCGGCGCGGGCCGATATGCTTTTGCTGCAGTCGCCCTATGTTTTCATGCGCGAGCTATCAGCTGATGCCCAGCAGGCGCGCTTTGGAACTGGTAACGCCTTAAAGTTTGGTTATCAGCCCGGTGAAGAAGTAATAGCCATGCCCGATGATATGGGTCAGTGGCTGCTGCAGCGCCTTGAGTGGGACAGCGAGTACTTTGGCACAACCACCTACCGGCTGGCCACGGGCCTCTTCGATGCCGCGCAGCCTGTTCATCGGCTTGCGCAGGCCGCGCAGGCGTTTCGCCACCAGCTAGCCCAGCGCGGGTCTTATTACGCCTTTAGCGTGGTGCCTGCCGAAGACACGCGCCTATTGCAAGCTCTCACTAGCGGCGGCTGGCAGTTGATAGAGACCCGGCTCAATTTTTACTGTCCGGTGGCCGAGGCCACATTGCCGGCGCCATTTCCCGTGCGCTTGGCCCGGCCAGACGAGGCCGATTTTGTTGGGCAGATTTCGGCGTCGGCCCGCAACCCCTACGACCGATTTCACGCCGACCCGTGGTTTGGCGACGCGCGGGCCGATGCCTTTCTGGCCCGGTACGCGGCGGCGGCCGTAGCCGGTACCTACGCGGATGCGGTGCTGGTGCCTGACGAGCCAGGCCTGCTCGTCGATTCCTTTCTGGCCATTGGCGACGCGCCGGCTCCGGCCGATTTGCCGGGCAGTAGCGCCTCACGGGTGTTGCTTACCGCCGTGGGGCCGCTCAACCGAGGCTGGCACCTAAAGCTGGTGAGCGAAACCGTGCGCCGTGCTGCCACGCTGGGGTTCCCGTATGTGCTGATGACCACACAGGCGACGAACAAAGCCGTTTTCCGCACTTGTGAGAAACTAGGCTTTCGGCTGGGCAGCACCACCCACGTTCTGGCCTGCCACGGAACGTAAGACACTATTGGGTCAAATATGTAGCGCGTCTGCAAATGGTGGTCAGTAGTTGGACATGTCCTTTTACATGCTAGCCAAAAGCGAGACGATATCTGCTTAAAACTCTTACTTAGTTAATTATAAATCGGGCTCTGTGGCCAATTCTCTTACTCAATCCTCTGTTCAAATGGCGCCGTCCCTTGCGGCCACGGGCCAGTCGGCTGGCTATTTTCCGGCACTAACTGGGATACGTGCCATTGCGGCCTATATGGTGTATCTGCACCATTTTAATCCGTTTACCAGTTTTAGCCTCGAAAAAAACACGTTAGGTTATTACGCTTTTGCGAAATGCCGGGAGTTGCACATTGGCGTAACCGTGTTCTTTTGCCTCAGCGGCTTTCTCATTGCTTATCGTTACCTCAACCGCATCGAATTCAGCAGTCGGTGGTTTTTCACCTACTTCCGTAATCGATTTGCGCGTATCTATCCCATGTATTTCCTGCTCACCGTTTTGGTGTTCGGGCTGTGGTTCTACGACCACCATTCGCCGTACGTCGGTCCCTTCAATGCTTTCACCAGCACAAAAGAGGCGTTGCTGATATTGGGGCTCAACGTGACGTTTTTGCGGGGATTCTCCGATGTTATTAAGTTTTCGGGAGTCGCACAGGGGTGGTCCCTGACCGTTGAGGAAACCTTCTATTTCTTGGCTCCTTTCATTTTATGGTGGGCCGCGGTAGACAAAAAGCGGCTGTGGCTATTGCTGCCCGTTTTCGCCATTATGGGTTTGTTGTTTGTGAAAGTTTTTGAGTACCGGCCCATGCTGGGGGTAATGGGTACTTATAAATTCATGTGGTCTTACACCTTTTTCGGACGGTGCTTCGAATTCCTGGGCGGAATATTCCTGGCGCTACTGCTGAAGGCTGCGCCATTGCCCATCCGCAAACGTGGAGTATTTACTGGCATAGGGGCCATTCTAATTCTTGTGGGCGTTGCGCTACTCGTGTCTTTTCAGGAAACCTTTCCTCGTGTTGTAATCAACAACGTGTTCTTGGCAGTGGCCATCTTGCTGTTCTTTTATGGGCTACTGACGGAGCAGGGTGCCATGCGTCGTGGGCTGGCATCGGCACCCATGCAGTTGTTGGGCAAAAGCTCCTACGTTTTCTACCTGATTCACGTAGGAGCCATCAGTTTGTGGCTTGAGCATGTATTGCCGCCCTCTTATATCGGGCAGTTTCTGGCACTCAATGGGGTAGCCATTCTGCTCTACAAATTCATGGAAGAACCCATCAATGAGTTCATCCGCAAGAAATTAACCTTTCGCTAGCGCAAGCTTAGCGGCCTTGGCGGTTCTTCCTGCCATTTTCAATGATACCTATGAAGGAAAAAAGCTTGCCGCTGGTTAGCATCGGCGTGGCATCATTTAACAATGCCGCTTACGTAATCGAAACGCTCGACAGCATCCGCAAGCAGACCTACCCGCACTGGGAGTTGATAGTGGTAGACGATGCGTCGACCGACAACTCGGCCGCGCTAATTACCGATTGGTTGCGCGCGCATCCCGAAGTAAAAGGTCGCCTGTTAGTGAATAATCCCAATCGGGGCATTTGCTTTACCTTCAACAGGTTTCTGGCTGAAGCATCGGGTGCCTATATATCCATCATCGGGTCCGACGACCTGTTTCTTCCCAACAAGCTGACTGCCCAAGTTGCTTTGCTGGAAGAAGCTCCGGCCTCCGTTGGCGTGGTGTTCAGCGACGTGTGCAAAATTAATGCGGAGGGCAAAGTCATTGTGCCGTCGGTCTATGCCACGGGCGAAATCCGGCCGTTTTCCGGCAACGTGTGGCTGGAAATGCTCAAAACCAATTTTTTGGGCGCTATGACGGTACTAATCCGCCGCGAGTGCATCGACCGCGTCGGTCCGTTTGATGAAAACCTGGCCTACGAAGACTGGGACATGTGGCTTCGTCTCTCCCGCGAATTTGAGTTTCAATACCTGCCGGAGGTGACATGCCAATACCGCGTACATGGCAATTCGGTGCTGCACCGCCGCAAGGCAGTCATCATCGACAGCAGCCTGCGCCTGCTGCAAAAGCACGTGGGCGTAAGTGTTGAGGGCGACGCCATTATTGCCCGCCACCTGCGCGAACTATCCGAGCAGCTGTACCTGCTGGGCAGCCCCCACAGCGTGACATGGCTGCGCCGAAGCTGGCAGCAACACCGTCATCTTCGGGGTTTGGCGCTGTTGCTGGCCGCGCAGCTAGGTGTGCCAGCCAGCGCTGTGACAAGTACTTTTGGTATCATCAAGCGGCTAGCGGGTAAGGGCCCATCCGCAAGCCACTAAAGTTTTAAGTAGCTCCTAGTTCAGATTATGCCAACCATTCGGGGAATTCGCTTCCGCCTCGCCCAGGCACTTCGCCAAACGGCCGACCGGCTTTTTGTGCCCCCGGCGGCGGTTCCATCCGCGACATTGGTTTGGGCCAGCTGGGGCCGGAAGCACCGCGCGCGCTGGTGGTCTACGTCATTCATGCCATGCCCTACTACGTGGCGGGGAAGCTGCAGAGCGCGCCCATGCTCAACGAGCATTCCATGTATTGGGAGATTGCTGAGATGGTGCGGCAATTGAACGAACGCGGCTATGTGGTCGATTTCTACGACGTGTTTTGCCCGGAGCCCATCGACTGGTCTCGTTATGCGGCCGCGTTTGTGCAAAGCGACCGACTAGCCGAATGCCCGCCGGAATTGCCTGTCAAGAAGGTGTTTTACTGCACCGAAAACCACTGGGCTTTCCAGAACCTGGCCGAGATGACGCGTATCAAAGCCTTTCGCGACCGCACCGGCATCTGGGTGCGACCCGAGCGCCAAACGCGTGTCAGCTTCTCCGACGAGTACGCCGATTACATCACGCTGTTGGGTACGCCGTTCCAGGGCCTGCTATACAGTACCCGCCCCGAACGCCACCAACTGGACATTTCGGTGGCCGCCGTGCCTGCCCACGAGCCCAAAGACGTGCCGGCCGCCCGGGCCAACTTTCTGTGGCTGGGCAGCGGTGGTGCCGTGCTTAAGGGCCTAGATTTGGCCGTAGAGGCGTTTTGCGCCTTACCCGAGGCGCATCTTTACATTGCCGGCGGCATCGAGCGAGAGCCGCGCCTGTGGCAGTGGCTCAAACCGTTGCTCGACGCGCATCCCAATTTGCATTACCTGGGGTGGGTCGACGTGGGCAAACCGGCTTTTGCCAAACTAGCCAACAATTGCATTGGCGCTGTATATCCCAGCGCTTCCGAGGGTGGGGGGGGGCCGTGGCCCAATTGCTGCACTTCGGCCTGATTCCCATCGCGACGCAAACCGCCACGGTGCGGGCGGCCCATCTAGGCTTCGAAATCACTAGCCAAGAGCCCGATGCCATCATCGAGGCCATCCGTGAACACGTGCGCACCATGCTGGCATGGCCCGATGCTGAGCTGGCTCGCCGTTCGGCTGAGGCCCAGGCTTTTGCAGCTGCTCACCACACCCGTCCTGCCTACGCGGCCAGCTTCGCTGCACTGCTCGACCGTATGGCTTTATAGTACCGAGCAACGGCCAACGGCTCAGGTTGACGTACCTTTGCCGGACCCGCATCCCCGCATCCGGCCCAGCGGGCGGGCGTTTCGGTGCCTCTTTTTGCTGCTTTTTTATGTCGAAAACCCACGTAGTCATTACTTCCATTTTCGCGCCCACCAAGGCCGTGACCAAAATTGCGGCCATGCCCGAATACCAGCTTGTGGTGGCCGGCGACAAGAAATCGCCCGCCGACTGGCAGGCCGACGGCGTGCACTACTTGTCCGTGGCCGACCAGGAAGCCCAGGGCTTCCGCATGAGCGAAAAGCTGCCGTTCAACCACTACGGCCGCAAAATGATTGGCTACCTACACGCCATCCAGGCGGGCGCCACGGTCATCGTGGATACCGACGACGACAACATTCCCTACGACGGCTGGGTGTTTCCGGCGTTTGAGGGCCAGTTCGACACGGCCCCGGCCGACAAGGGCTTCGTGAATATCTACAAGAACTTCACCAGCCACCACATCTGGCCCCGCGGCTACCCGCTGGACCTGATTCTGAACACCGACCACAACCTGAAGGAAAGCGAGCTGACGGCCGAAACCGCCAAAATCGGTTTCTGGCAGGGCCTGGCCGACTCCGACCCGGACGTGGACGCCATTTACCGCCTGGTCGACAATACCGAGATTTTCTTCGATAAGCGCGCGCCCATTGTGCTGCCCGAAGGCACGCTCTGCCCTTTCAACTCGCAGAACACGGCCGTGCGCCAGGAGCTGTTTCCGCTGCTCTACCTGCCGGCTTACGTCACTTTCCGCTTCACCGACATCCTGCGTGGCCTCGTGGCCCAGCCCATCATGTGGGCGCACGGCTACCGCCTGGGCTTCACCGAGGCCACGGTGCTGCAGGAGCGCAACCCGCACGACTACGTGAAGGATTTCGAGTCGGAAATTCCCTGCTACCTGCACCCCAACCGCGTGATTGCGGCCGTGAAGCGCGCCATCGACCCGGCCAACACCGTGGCCGAAAACCTGCGCCGCGCCTACGCCGAGCTGGCCACCGAAAACATCGTGACGGCTCAGGAGATTAAGTTGCTGGAGCTGTGGCTGGCCGACGTGGCGGCATTGACCAAGTAATTCCGCTCATGCAGGCGTTTCCTTCCATTTCCATCGTCATCCCGTCCTGGAACCAGGGCCGGTTCATCGACCGCACCCTGCTCAGCATTTTCAAGCAGGACTACCCCGGCACGGTCGAAGTCATTGTATCGGACGGCGGCTCGACCGACGAAACCGTGGACGTGCTCAAAAAGTACGGCGACCGCCTCATCTGGTGGTCGGCGCGCGACAAGGGCTTCGTCGACGCCGTGACCAAGGGCGTGGCCCGGGCCACGGGCGAGATTCTGGCCATTCAGAGCTCCGACGACTACTACCTGCCGGGCGCGTTCCGGGCCATGGCCGCCGCGTTTCAGCACTACCCCGAGGCTAGCTTCATTTCGGGCGGCGAGTACGCCATCGACCTGCAGGGCAACATCGTGAGTAGCAGCAGCCCGGTGGGCGACATCACGCCGCATTCCATTTTGTTCGGAAACGTGCCGCCGCAGCACGCCACCTTTGTCAAGCGCACCTTTTTTGAGGAAACCGGCGGCATGCGGCGCGAAGTGGATATGTGCGCCGATATTGACCAGTGGTACCGCGTGGCCCACCTGGCGCCGGGCCGCTACATATCCGACATGCTGGCCGTGTACCAACTGCACCCCGACCAGCGCACCACCACCAGCGACAAGTGGTACCCCAACCTGGTGAAAATGGTGGAGCTGTGCGAGCAGGAGCCCCGCTACGGCCAGAAATTCCGCCTCAGCGACGAGGAGCGCCGCAACCTCTACACCTACTGGGAAATCAACTGGACCGGCAAGCGCGACATGCGCGCCGCCCGGCCCATTGCCTTCCGCAAGCTGCCCGGCCTGCTGAGCTACAGCCCGCGCACCCGCCGCATGATTCTGGGCGCCAGCGTGAACCCGTTGGTGAGGAAGGTGGTTCCTACTGGGTTGCTCAAGGCCATGCGGCCCAGCCTGGCCACGTCGCCCAATGCTTCCGTGAACCTGGACTGGTGGAAAGAACCCGCCGCCGATGCCCGACCTGCCACTTCCTCCCTTACCTGACCGAGCCTGTGACACGGGCGGACAACGCTATGACCATAATGGAAAAGAACGCAAAAATCTACGTGGCTGGCCACCGCGGCATGGTGGGCTCGGCCATGGTGCGTCGCCTGACCAAAGCCGGCTACCAGAACATCGTTACCCGCGCTTCGAGCGAGCTCGACCTGCGCAATCAGGCCGAGGTGGCGCGTTTTTTTGAAGCAGAGAAGCCGGACTTTGTGGTGCTGGCCGCGGCCAAGGTGGGCGGCATCAACGCCAACAACTTATACCGCGCCGAATTTATCTACGACAACCTTATGATTGAGGCCAACGTGGTGCATCAGAGCCACCTGCACGGCGTGAAGAAGCTGCTGATGCTGGGCTCGTCGTGCGTGTACCCCAAGCTGGCACCCCAGCCCCTGCGCGAAGACGCCCTGCTCACGGGCCCGCTGGAGTACACCAACGAGCCCTACGCCGTGGCTAAAATCACGGGCATCAAGCTCTGCGAAGCCTACCGCGCGCAGTACGGCTGCGATTTCATCTCGGTGATGCCCACCAACCTGTACGGCCCCAACGACAACTACGACCTGAACAACTCGCACGTGCTGCCGGCGCTCATCCGCAAGTTTCACGAGGCCAAGGAAGCCAACGCGCCGGAGGTGCAGGTGTGGGGCTCGGGCAACCCGCGCCGCGAGTTTCTGCACGTCGACGACCTGGCCGATGCCTGCCTCCACCTGATGCACAACTACAGCGGTGCCGAGCTGGTGAATGTGGGCACCGGCGAAGACCTCAGCATCCGGGAGCTGGCCGAAATGGTGGCCCAAACCGTGGGATACACTGGCGCCCTGCGCTTCGACGCTTCCATGCCCGACGGCACGCCGCGCAAGCTCATGGACGTGAGCAAGTTGGCTGGCCTGGGCTGGCGGTACCACATTGGGCTGGCCGAAGGCCTGCGGGCGGTGTATGAAGAGTATGCCGCGCGCCCGGAGGCAGCCGTCATTCGATAATGTAGGAATCATCACAGACCAATGAGGGTCGGGGGTCTTTCCAAATACTTCGTTTGCGTCGCCTTATTGAAAGGGCGTTTTAGTAGGCTGTTATATAATGTAGGTTATTCAGCAAAGGCGGGTGTTGGATGCGTGGAGCTCGTTGCATAGAGTTTTTGAGAATAAAATCACGCGCTCAAACCTACCGAAACAGCCTGTTTAGCTTTAATCAGATTTCCTTGACCAATGGATATCGTCGTTAAGTCGTTTAATCGGGCATTTTATCTTGACCGTTGCCTACGCAGCATTTATCAGTACGTGCGAGGCGATTTTCAAATACGGATTCTGGACGATGGCACCCCGCCAGAGTACTTGGCCCGCATAAAAGAACGGTATCCGGAAGTACTGATTATTCGCTCTCCCCACTACGAGGCAAAGGTGAAGGCCTTAGCGGCTCACGTAGCTGGCACTCGCCCCTTCGACCAGAAAATTATTCCCATTGGCTTTTGGATGGACGGCATTGCCGATGCCACAGAGCGTTTTCTCCTGTTGGAAGATGACATCTGGTTGACCAAAGAGCTGGACATGGTGGCTATTGATGAGGTGATGGTAACCCATCAACTCGAATTGGTAAAGCTTTTCTGGTACAGCAACCCCCGCTTGAACTCGGGCCGCCCCGTCCCTTTGGGAGCTGGCGTGGAGGAGATTATACCTAAAATTCCGCTTGCTACACGTACTATTTTTCTGAATGATTTCAAGGTGCGGTCGGTATTGTATCGGCTGGGCTTTTTTAAGTTTTACAACGATTTCGAGTTGTGGCTGCCTCTGTACACCTTTCAGACCATGGCGTCGGCGTTCTTCCGTCGCGACTATTGGCTGGCGCTCTGGACTCGTGACCAAACCAAGCTCAACGAAGCCAACCCATTGCGGGCCGCTGTGAAGTACCACCGCACGCGGGGCAGCCGGGTAGGGAAGACGGTGGAAGAATACACCCGCGACTCGCACACCAGCTCAGCGACGAACACCTATCCGGATATTAATCTGGACCCTTTGGTCCTCAGCTATATTTTGAACGAAGCGTGGCTTCGCGGCGACTTAGATTCATATAATAACTTCCCGGCTGATTTCGCACCCGCTCACTTCAAGCCCCTGCTGGACGCCGCGGCCGATGAGCGTGCTACCTATATCGAATGGTTGCGCTGGGCCGAACGCCGCAAAGCTCAATACCAAGCCCTTGGCTGCGTGGTAGAGTAAATTATAAGCTATTGAAATGTTGAAAAAAATTGCTTTACTGACGCAGCCGCTGCGTCAGAAAGGCTCATTTGCGCAAAACTTTGTTGTGGCCCTTTCCGGGTCGGCAGCTGTCACGGCGTTGGGCTTTTTGCTTACGCCTATCATGACGCGCATCTATCCGCCGGCGTCGTATGGACAAATGGCGGTGCTCAATGCCGCCGTCAGCAACCTGACGCTGCTCACCACGCTCACCTACCAAAGCGCGGTGCCATTGCCCAAAACGAAAGACGAAGCCATGTCGCTAATGCAGCTTTCGGGCGTGTTGGCTGTGGGTTCGTTTGTGCTGGTTAGCTTGGTGCTGCTGCTGTTTGGGCCTTTGATTACGGTGTGGCTCGACGTGCAGGCTTTGGGGCGGTGGTTTTACGTGCTGCCGTTTCTGTTATTGTTCTATAATCTGTCGCTGCTGCTCAGTTCCTGGTACACACGCACGAAGGAGTTTCGCACGCGCGCCGGGGTTGATGTCGTGACTTCGGTAGTCGGGAGAGGCTTTACCATCGGATTTGGCGTGTTTACACATGGCCACCCCAGTGGCCTGGTGGTGGGCGACTTGTTCAGCAAACTCACCACGTTCGTGGCGCTGTTGCGCAGCGGCGTGTACCGCGAGTGGGATGAGCTGCGGCGCACGTTTTCCTGGGCGCGCGTCCGGAAGGCCGCTTATGATTTCCGGGAGTTCCCGCTGTACACCCTTCCGGGAACCTACGTCAACACGCTGTCGGCGCAGCTGCCCATTTTCTTTCTCACCAGTGGGTTTGGGGCTACGGTGGTGGGGCTGTACTCGTTTTCGGTGACGCTGCTCGAAATTCCGGTGGGGCTCACGGGCTCGGCCATTGCCCCGGTATTCTACCAGAAAGCGTCCGAGCTGTTTCACACCGACCTGCCCCGCTTGCGGGAGCTTACGCTCAATATTTACAACAAGCTGCTCTACGTCGGCATCGTGCCGCTGGGCCTCATCACGGTGTTTGGGGACTGGATTTTCAAATTCGCGTTTGGCGCCCGCTGGGAAATGGCCGGGGTGTTCACCGGCTACCTGGGCTACTATTACATCTTCAAGCTCACCTCGCAGGCCACCGGCAACCTCTACACGGTGCTGAGCAAGCAGCGCTACCTGCTGCTGACCAACCTGCTGCTGCTGCTCACGCGCGCCGCCGGCCTGGCCGTGGGCGTGTACCTACACAACGTGGACCTGGCGCTGCTGCTGTTTGGGGTAGGCAGCCTGGTGTGCATCTTTCTCATCGACATGCACATTCTGCACCTGCTGGGCTTGCCCGTGGTGCGCATTGCGCTGCGCACCATTCTGCTGCTGGGCATCACCCTGGCCCTGCTGAAGGGAATGCGCCTGGGCATCGAACAGCTATTTCCCGGCTTGCACGCCGCCTGAGCCAACGCTCCAGCGACGGGGTGGTGTCTCGAATAACGTGCTGCTGGTGAAATACATGGGGTGCCGTTGGCAATGGCGCCCAACCCTGCGCCGCCCTCCCTGCGTAGAGGGCCTTCCTCAATCTAAAGCTTAGCATTCGGACGTGAGGGATTAACTTTGCCTTTGTATTCCCTGCGCTTAACAGTATGGCCGATATTTCAGCAGCTCCCGTTGGCACGGGCGTAGCACTTCCTCCTGGCGGCTTCATTCCGTTGTTTACCACCTTTGTGCATCCATCGGCTTCGCAGCGGGTGGGGGCGGTTTTAGCCAGCACCTTCCTCAGCGAAGGCAAGCTGGTGAAAGAGTTTGAGGCCCGTCTCAGCGCTGAGCTGGGCATGCTGCATCCGGCGGCCCTCAACTCGGGCACCAGCGCCCTGCACCTCGCCCTGGAAGTGGCGGGCGTGGGCCCCGGCGACGAGGTAATACTGTCTCCGCAAACGTTCATTGCCTCGGCGATTACGGTTGTGCAGGTGGGCGCCAAGCCGGTTTTTGCCGACATTCACTACGAAAACGGCAACATCGACCCGGCCGATATTGCCCACCGCATCACGCCGCGCACCAAAGCCATTATGGCCGTGCACTGGGGCGGCTACCCCTGCGACATGGCCGAGATTCACGCCATTGCCAAAGAGCACGGCTTGGTCGTGATTGAAGACGCGGCCCACGCGCCCGGCGCTACCTATCGGGGTCAGGCCATTGGCAGCATTTCGGATTATACCTGCTTCTCGTTTCAGGCCATCAAACACCTGACCACCGGCGACGGCGGCGCCCTGTGCGCCCGCGACCCGGAAAAAGCCCGCGAGGTTTTCCGGCGCCGCTGGTTTGGTATCGACCGCGCCAACTCGCCGGTGAACGAAGTGGGGGAGCGTGAATACGACCTCACCGACGTCGGCTTCAAATACCACCTGTCGGATTACGCCGCGGCCCTGGGGCTGGCCAACCTCGACGGCTTTGCCGAGCGCATGGCGGCCCGCCGCGCTCTGGTGGAGCAGTACCGCACCGGCTTGCAGGCCGTACCGGGCCTGACGCATTTTGTGCACGCCGCCGACCGCGAAAGCGCCCATTGGCTGTTCGGCTTCCACGTCGAGAATCGCCTGGAGTTCATTCGCGCTTTAAAAAGCAAAGGCGTGGCGGCCTCGGTGGTGCACGACGGCATCGACAACAACACACTTTTTGGCGGCAAACGCCCGGAGCTGACGCAGCAGCGTCGCTTCGATGACACCCAAATCCACATTCCTCTGCACGACGCCCTCACCAGCGAGCAAGCTGCGTACATCGTGGACGTAATTCGACAGGGATGGTAATGCCCATGAAAGTAATTTTGCTCGGAGCCAGTGGCTTCGCGGGCCGTAACGTGGCCAATGCGCTGCGCGAGAACAACATCCCATTTGTTGGGGCCTCGTTGCACCACGGGCTCGATTTGCGGGATGCGGCCGCAGCGGCGGCGTTTATGCGCGAGCACCAGCCGACGCACATCGTGAACTGCGCCGCGCACGTGGGCAGCCTCAATTACGTGACCGAGAAGGCCGCCACCGTGGTAGCCGATAACTCGCGCATGATTTTGGGTCTCTACGAAGCCGTGGCGCAGGAGTGCCCCCAGGCGTTGGTCATCAACCCGATTGCCAACTGCGCTTACCCGGCCACGGCCGACATCTTCCGCGAAGAAGAGTGGCAGCACGGGGAGGTGCACCGCTCGGTGCTGAGCTACGGCACCAGCCGCCGGCTGCTGTGGGCGGTGGGCGAGTGCTTTGAGCTGCAATACGGCGTGCGCAGCATTCATTTGCTCACGCCCAACATGTACGGCCCCTTCGACTCGACCGACCCCAACAAAGCCCATGCGCTGAATGCGCTGATTTCCAAGTTTGTGAAGGCCGTGCGCACCAACCAGCCCGAACTGCCCATCTGGGGAACCGGGGTGGCCATTCGTGAGTGGCTGTATGCCCCCGACTTCGGCCGCCTGGTGTGCGAAGTGCTGCAAAACCCCGACCGCCCGGGCCTGGAGCAGCCCACCAACCTTGCCCAAAACGACGGTTTGAGCGTGAAAGAGCTGGTGGCCATTATTCAAAGCCGCTTTGAGTACGGCGGGCATTTGGCCTGGGATGCTTCCCGGCCCGACGGCGCACCCAAAAAGGTGATGGACGACGCCAAATTCCGCCAGGTATTTCCCGAATTCCGCTTCACGCCCTTCGAGGAAGGCATTGCCGAAACGGTGAAATACTACGAGTCCGTTTTCCCTTACTAACCGCAAGCACGCAACCCGCATGGCCTCTTCCGCCCCGCTGCAATCGGCACAATACGACACCGCTCAGCTCCTGAGCTGCGGCGACGACGTGTTCATCAGTGCCAACGTGGAAATCCGCCGGCCGCACCTGGTGCGCGTGGGCAGCCACGTGGCCATCGATTCGGGCGTGTACCTCACCACGGCCGCCGAGATTGGCGATTACGTGCACCTGTCGCCCTACCTCACCATCATCGGCGGGGCGCAGAGCACGCTGATTGTGGAAGATTTCGTGACCATTGCCGCCGGCAGCCGGCTTATCTGCGGCTCCGACCGTTTCATGGGCGACGGCTTCACCAGCGTGACCGCGCCGGAGGAGTTCCGCGATACCGTGGATTTTGGCACCATCCGGTGTTCGCGCTTTTCCGGCCTCGGCACCAACGTGGTGGTGATGCCCAACGTGACGATAGGGGAGGGAAGCGTGATAGGCGCCTGCTCGCTGGTGACCAAAGACACGGAGCCCTGGACGGTGTACGTGGGCGTGCCTGCCCGCCCCGTGAAAGTGCGCCCGCGCGAAAAAATGCTGGAATACGCCAAGCGCCTCGGCTACTAAGCCGCGGCGCGGCGACCCCAACGATTACTGCTACTTCTTCAACCAATGCCCGATTACTCGCTCTCTTACGTTCTGACCACCTACAACAAGCTTCCGTACCTGAAACAGGTAGTGGAACGCCTGGTGGCGGCCCGGCAGCCCGACGAGGAAATTGTGGTTGCGGATGGCGGCAGCAAGGACGGCACGCCCGAGTACCTGCAGGGCTTGTTCGACGCGGGGCTGATTCAGCAATACGTCTCCGAGCGGGACAAGGGCGAGGCCCACGGCTTCAACAAAGCCATGCTGCGGGCCCGGGGCACCCTGCTGAAGCTCATCACCGACGACGACGCCTTTTCCTACCCGGCCATTCGGGAAGCCAAGGCGTTCATGCTGGCAAATCCGGAGGTAGACGTGCTTACGGGCAATACCGGTCTGATTCACTTGGAAAAGCTGGATACGGCCATCCTCTACGATGACGTGGCCGACAACTTTAAGCGCTGGCTGACCCAGCAGGAAGTGGTGTGGATGATTGGCCTGCCCTTGCTGATTCGGCGCGAGTCGCTGGCCTTGACCGGCCTCTTTCACACGGGCGTGGTGCAGGTCGATACGGAGTTTACCTACCGCATCACCAGCCTGAACATAAACATGGCCTGGAGTACGGCCATGCTCAGCGTGCGGCTGGAAAATCCCCAAAGCAACTTTCGGGTAATGAACCAGGGCAAGGGCGCCAACGCCAGCACCCTGGAGTCGTCCCGGATGAAGTTCTACTACGATAAGCGCATCGGCCACACGTTCAAGGACTTTGTGCGCCACCAGTCGGGCTGGCTCGAAATGTTGAAAAAGCCGCTGCGTCCGGCCAAGCGTGTTTTATACGACCTGCTGAAGCGTCCCCAATACATGGGCAACACCACGATGCCCACCGGCTACGTGCCCGGCCCCGCGCCGCTCGACGACGCGGCGCGCCTGGCAACGGCTTTTGATGTGGCCGACCGTTTGATGGCGGACTACAACGCGGCGCACCCTACCGAGTTTCTTTTTAAAAATAATCAATTGACCAAAGCATTGAGCTAGGCCCTTGGGCCGCAATGCTTTACTAGTAAACCGACTATGAAAGTTGCATTAATCACGGGCATCACGGGCCAGGACGGTGCGTACCTAACGGAGTTTTTGCTCGAGAAAGGGTATGCCGTGCACGGCGTGAAGCGGCGCTCCTCGCTGTTTAACACCGACCGCATCGACCACCTCATCACCGATGACCACGGCAACAAAAACCCGCGCCTGACGAACCACTACGGCGACCTCACGGATTCGACCAACCTGATTCGCATCATCCAGGAAGTGCAGCCCGACGAGATTTATAACCTCGGCGCCATGTCGCACGTGAAGGTGTCGTTTGATGCCCCCGAGTACGTGGCCGATGTGGACGGCGTGGGCACGCTGCGTATTCTGGAAGCCGTGCGCCTGCTGGGCCTGACCAAGAAAACCAAGATTTACCAGGCCAGCACCTCGGAGCTTTACGGCCTGGTGCAGCAGGTGCCCCAGAGCGAGACCACGCCCTTTTACCCGCGCTCGCCCTACGCCGTGGCCAAGCTCTACGGCTACTGGATTACGGTGAACTACCGCGAGGCTTACGGCATGTTTGCCTGCAACGGCATCCTGTTCAACCACGAGAGCCCCCTGCGCGGCGAAACCTTCGTGACCCGCAAAATCACCCGCGGCGTAGCGCAGATTGTGCTGGGCATGCGCCAGGACATTGCCCTGGGCAACCTCGACGCCAAGCGCGACTGGGGCCACGCCAAGGATTACGTGGAAGCCATGTGGCGCATCCTGCAGCAGGACGAGCCCGAGGATTTCGTTATCGCCACGGGTGTGACGACTACCGTGCGCGAGTTCGTGCGCCTGGCCTTTGCCGAAGTGGGCGTGGAAGTGGCCTTCGAAGGCGAGGGCGTCGACGAAGTGGGCCGCGTGGTGTCGTGCTCCATGCCCGAGTACCAGGCCCGGGTCGGCAGCATCGTGTGCCGTGTCGACCCCAACTATTTCCGCCCCACGGAAGTGGAACTGCTTATCGGTGACCCGGCTAAGTGCAAAGCCAAACTGGGATGGGAGCCGAAATACGACCTGGCCGCTCTGGTGCAGGACATGGTGCAGGCCGACATGGAGCTGTTCAAGCGCGACGCCTACCTGCTGAAAGGCGGCCACAAGGTGAACTACCAGCACGAACAGCACCAGTAAACCGGCAGGCGCCCGGGCACTCAAGTTCGCCGCGTATGGGGCGCTGTTTCTGCGCGCAACTTGCTGAACCGCCGGGCGCCAACCGGCATAATCACATCTGATGCCTACAGTATCTTCTCCCTTTGCGAAAATAACGGGGTTTTTCAGCAACCCCGTTTTTCGCAAAGCGGTGATTGGTTTCTCGGGGTCGGCGGCCATCACGGCGGCGGGCATGCTGCTCTCGCCGGTAATTTCGCGCCTGTACCGGCCCACCGACTACGGCGAGTACGCGGTGTTCAGCATTTTGCTGGGCAACCTGTCCATTGTGTCGAGCCTGAACTACCTGGGGGCCCTGCTGCTGCCCAAGCGCAACGACCGGTTTGCGGCGCTGGCCCAGCTCACGCTGTGGCTGAGCACGCTGGTTTCGGTGGGTTTTTTGGGGCTGCTGTGGCTGTTTGAAGACAGCATCTTGTCGTTCTTTGACATCCACAGCATCGGCAACATGGTGTACTGGATTCCCTTCCTACTGGTCGTGTCGGTGCTGTCGTCGTGTTTGCAGTCCTTGTGCATTCGCGAGAACAAGTACTCCGTGCGGGCCGTGGCCGATGTCAGCGCCAACCTTTCGGGCAAAGGCTACACCATTGCGCACGCGCTGTGGTTTGGCCCGTCGCCCATCGGTTTCATTCTGGGCGACATGCTCAACCGCCTCGTGGCGGTGGGCGTGGTGCTGGTGCGCCTGCCGCTGCGCATTACCCGGCAGCTCACGGTGCCGGCCCCGTTGCGGCGCCTCTGGAAAACGGCGTTTTTCTTCCGGCGCTTTCCCATTCAGGTGCTGCCCTCCACGTACCTGAACATTGTGTCGTCGCAGCTGCCCATTCTGCTGTTCAAGAAGTTCAGTACATCGGCCGAGGTGGGGTCGTTTGCCTTTGCGTCGAGCATGCTGGAATTGCCCGTTTCGCTGCTGGGCGGCGCCTTGTCGCCGGTGGTAATGCGCGACTCGGTGCAGGCCTATCACGACGGCGGCGTAGACCAGCTCGGAAAATTCTGCGCTGGCTATTTCCGCAAAATATTTCTGGGGCTGGCCATTCCGTTTGCGGGGGCGGCCATTCTCGGAGATGTTATTTTCCCGACCGTATTCGGCGCGCAGTGGCAGGTGGCTGGGGCAGTGGCCTGCCTGCTGGCCTGCTACTACGCCTTCCGCATCAACTACTACATCTTCGTGTCGGTGTACACCATCGTGCACAAACAGCTCTACGATTTGATTTTCAACATCGTGCTGTTGGTGGCGCGCTTTGCTGCGGTCTATTTTGTGGTGCAGAGCCACGGGTTTCTCTACGCCGTTGGGGCTTATAGCGCTGTGAGTCTGGTGCTGACGGCGTTGAACTCGTACGTGCTGCTGGCCACCATGGGCGTGCGCTCCTGGCGCATAGCCATCGAGCAAGTGGCGTATTTTGCCGGCCTGCTGGCGGTGCTCTACCTGGGGCGCATGGGCGTTCAGCACTTCATGGCGTAAGGATGAAAGCACGCATCTACCGGCTTGCCAAACAGGTGTCCGACGGCGGCATCCGTGCGCTGGGCGGCTTGCGGGGCTCCTGGACGGCGGCCGATGGCCCCGCGCTGCTGCCCGCCGTGCCGGCCCAGCCCGTGCCGCTGCCGCGCAACGCCGACCAGCTGCCCGCCGACTTCCGGGCCTTGTTTGGCCACGGCATTGCCCTGGCCGAGCGGCGGGTGCACCGGCTGCACCGCGCGGTGGTGTCGTGGCACGGCGTGGTGTTTCAGCACCTGCGACTGTTTTTGCCCAGCGTGTGGGCCACGCCCCGCCTGCCGCCGGAGTTCGACGGCACCTTTCTGCTGCGCCAATGGCTGGGCCGCCGCCACGACGTGGCCACCGCCGAAGTAGTGGGCCTGGCGCACGGCCCCTGGGCCGCCGGCAACTACTACCACTGGCTGGTGGACACCCTGCCGCGCCTGCACCTGCTGCAGCGCACGCACCCCGGCTGCCCGCTGCTGGTGCCCGAGCCCATTCCGGCCTACGTACGGCAAACGGCGGCCATGTTCGGGTTCGAGCGCTTGGTGCCGCTGCCGGCCGGCGCCGTGGCCCGCGTGCCCGAGCTGGCCATGCCCGACTATCCGGCGCCGTCCGGTTTTCAGGACGGCAGCCTGAGCTTGGCCTCGCGCAACCGTGTGATGGAAGCCCTCGGCATTGCCGGGTTTGCCGGGCAGCGGCGGGTGTACGTTTCGCGCAGCCGGCAGCGCCTGCGCCGCCTCCTCAACGAAACTGCCATCGAACCCTTACTGACGCAGTATGGTTTTGAAACGTTGTATTTCGAAGAGCTCAGCTTTGCCGAGCAGGTGCGCCTGATGACGGAAACCACCGTGCTGGTGGGCGTGCACGGCGCCAACCTCACCAACATGCTGTTTATGCGGCCCGGCGCCACCGTGGTGGAACTCATGAACCGCAGCACCCATGCGGAAGTATTCAACCCCTGCTACTATTACCTGGCCAACGCCCTGCAGCTGAGCTATTACTGCCTGCCGTGCCAAGGCACCAGCGGCGAAGACCACTGGCAGGCCAACAATTCCGACTTGGAAGTGGAGTACGCAGCCTTGCAGCGCGTTTTTGCCAACATATTTCCTTCTGATTTCTAATGAAGCCGAACCTTATTCTCAGCATCAGCGACAATTATAATTTCTTTCACCTGTCGCGGTTCTTCAAGTCGTTGTTTAAAAGTGGCTTCAAGGGAAAGATGTGCTTGTTTGTGGGACCCAACACGGGCGCGCATACCATCAGCAAGCTGCAACGCATGGGCGTGGAAACGATTCCCTACACGCCGAAATTTCCCTACATCAGCAACCCGCACCCGGATAATTTTAAGCAGCTGCCGGACCCTATTCACATCTACAATTTCCGGCACTTTCTGTATTACGACTACATCCTCAAGCACGAGAATGAGTTCGAAAATGTGCTGCTGACCGATGTGCGCGATGTCGTGTTCCAGAAAGAGCCCTTCGACTTTCCCATTGAGCAGTCGCTCTACGTGGCCATGGAAAGCCGTGAGAAAACCATTGGTTCCTGCACCTACAATTCGGACTGGATACGGGCCGGTTACGGGGAGCAAAAGCTGAACGAACTGTCCGAGCACATTGTGAGCTGCGCGGGCACCACGCTGGGGCCGCTGCCGCAGATTAAGCGCTACCTGCACACCCTGCTCACGGCCATTTGCGGCCTGAATGACGCCTACGGCTGTGCCGACCAAGCCGTGCACAACGACTTGCTGCACAGTGGCGTGCTGCAGCCGGTGCGCCAGCTCTTCAACGACAACACGCCCATTCTCACAGTGGGGCACGAGCACGCCTTTCAGCACGACGCGCAGGGCTATCTGCTTGATGGCCAAGGCCACCGGGCCAACATCGTGCACCAGTACGACCGCCACCCCGGGCTGATGGCCGTCATCGACAAGCAGGTGTTTTCCAGTCCGTTGGAGCTGTATTATTTAAAAACGCGCTTCAAGCTGCTGCCCTAGCCCATTTTCAATATGAGCACCCCGTACTTCAGCGTCATTATCCCCACCTACAACCGGGCCGGCTTCATCGGCGCCACCCTGGATTCGGTACTGGCCCAGGACCTGGCCGAGTTTGAAGTGCTGGTGGTGGACGATGGCAGCACCGACCACACCGCTGCCGTGGTGCAGGCCTACACCGACCCCCGTCTGCACTACTTGCCCAAGGCCAACGCCGAGCGCGGGGCGGCCCGCAACTACGGCGTGGCTCGCGCCCAGGGCGAGTACGTGCTGTTTCTGGATTCCGACGACTTGCTGCACCCCAACCACCTGAGCACGTTGCGGGCCGGCATACAGGCGGCCACGCCGCCGCCCAACTTCATTGCCACGCGCTACGATTTCTCCCGCGAAGGGCGGCTGCACCCCAGCCCGGTGGCCACGGTGCCAGCCGGCCGCTACGGGCTCGACGCCTTTGTGGACGGCAACATGCTGGCCTGCAATTTCGCCGCCCGCCGCCTGAACCCCGACCTCTTCCTGTTTGAGGAAGACCGCCGCTACGCCGCCGTAGAGGACTGGCTGTTTTTGCTGCAAAACACCCAGCGCGACACCGTGTTGCTGCTCGACGCGCTGACGGTGACCATGAACGACCACGACACCCGTTCGATGCGCGCCGACAACCAAGGCCTTATCCGGCGCTTGGAACTGGCTGGCGCCTGGATGCAGCAACACCTCACGCTCACCGGCGAGCAGCGCCGCCGGCTGCTGGGGCGGGTATACTACCTCTGCGCCATTCACGCCTACGCTGACGGGCACCGCGGGCAGGCCCTGCGCTACACCCGGCGGGCCTGGCCGGGCCTGCCCGCCCGTGAAGGCGTGGCGTTGGCGGTGCGCAGCTTGCTGGGCCCGCAGGTGATAGGTCGCCTGAAAGGCGTGCTTGGCTAGCGCCGCGCCGTAGCAACCGCTGCGTGCGGTGCTTTTTCTCATTTAATGTATTCATCCCGTGCGTATTCTCTTTATCGGTTACTGGAGCCTGCACGAGCCGCTCACCATCTCAACCATCTTCCCGCACCTGCGCATTTTGCAGGAGCGCGACGACGTGGAGCACATTACCCTGGTCACGGTGGAGCGCGGCGCCGAAACACAAGCCGACCTAACCTTGCGGCTGCCGTTCCCGAACACCAAAATCAGCTTCAAGCCGCTGCTCTCGCGGCCGCACAAGCTGTTGCTGCTGAACAAGACCGATGATTTCCTGCGTTTTCCGCGTGAGCTGGCCGAGCTGGCCCGGGCCGAAGGCAGCACGGTGATGCTGGCCCGGGGCGCGCCGGCCGGCGCGCTGGCTTACCTGGTGGCCCGCCAAACCGGGCTGCCGTTCTACGTGGAGTCGTTTGAGCCGCACGCCGAATACATGCGCAACGGCGGCGTATGGAAGCCCTACGACCCGCGCTATTTGGTGCAGACCTACCTGGAGCGCCAGCAGAAGAAGCACGCCCGCGGCCTCATGCCCGTGGCCGAAGCCCACCGCCGCCTGCTCATTGCCGAAGGCGTGCCGGCGGACCATCTGGTGACGGTGCCGTGCTCGGTGAACATGACTGATTTTGGCTTCGACGCGGCCCGCCGGGTGCGGCAGCGCCAGCAGCTGGGCTACGCCGACGACGCCGTGGTGGGCATCTATGTGGGCAAGTTTGGTGGCATATATTACGAAGACGAAGGCTTTGCCATTTTCGCGCAGGCCGCGGCGCATTTTGGCGACCGTTTCCGGCTGATTGTACTCACCGCGCACCCGGCCGAGGGCGTGCGCGCCCGCCTGGCCGCCGCTGGCCTGAACCCGGCGCATTGCCTCGTGACGCGGGCGCCGCACGCCGAAGTGCCCAACTACCTGGCTGCCGCCGACTTTGCCTTTTTGCTCTCGCGGCCCACGCCGGGCCTTTCGCCCATCAAAATAGGGGAGTACTGGGCCAGCGGCCTGCCCATTCTGCTGGCTGAGGGCGTGGGCGACGACAGCGGCATTGTGGAGAAGGAAGGAAGCGGCGCCACCTTCAACCTGGCCCGGCCCGGCAGTGTGGCATCGGCCCTGGCCCGCATTGAGGAGCAACTGGCCCAGCCTTCTCATCGGGCCGATGCCACGGCCCTGGCGTTGCGCCACCGCTCTCCCGAGCGCGCCCGTGAGGCTTACCGCGCGTTTTTTGGGTAAGGAAGCCTGCCCGCGCCGGGCTGCACCGTGGTGGGAATACCGGCCCGGGGCTGTTCGTGTGCTTATTTTGATTAAACCACAGGCAGCGGCCTGTGCTGCTGTACCGTTGCCAAGCTTGCTTCATGTCTAGTTCCCCTTCTCCAGCCTCGGCTATGCCCGGCGCGCTGGTCATTTCGCTTGATTTTGAAATCAACTGGGGCGTGCGCGACCAGCAAACGCTGGCCCAGTACGGCCCCAACCTGCTAGGCGTGCGCGAGGCCATCCCGGCCATGCTCGCGCTGTTTGCCGAATTTGGCCTCCACGTGACCTGGGCCACGGTGGGCCTGCTCTTCTTCGACACCAAAGCGGAAATGCTGGCCCACCTGCCGGCCGTGCGCCCTGAGTACGCCGACCCCAACCTGTCGCCCTACCTCGCGCTCGACCAGGTAGGAGAGGACGAAGCCCACGACCCCTACCATTTCGGCCGCTCGCTCATTCGGCAAATCCACGCCACGCCGGGGCAGGAAATGGCCTCGCACACCTTCTGCCACTACTACTGCCTAGAGCGCGGCCAGACGGTGGAAACCTTCCGGCACGACATCGAAACTGCTGTGCGCGTAGGAGCTGAGCAGGGCATGGCCTTGCGCAGCCTGGTGTTTCCGCGCAACCAGTACAACGCCGAATACCTCGAAACCTGCCGCGTGGTGGGCATCACCAGCTACCGCGGCAACGAGCAGTCGTGGATATACAAGGAGCGCAGCGAGGAGCAGCAGGCGCTGTACAAGCGCGGCGCGCGCCTGCTCGACGCTTATGTCAACCTATCGGGCCAGCACACGGCGCGCTGGGCCGATATGGCCCGCAGCTTCCCGTACAACGTGCCCGCCAGCCGCTTTTTGCGGCCGTGGTCGGGGCGGCTTAAGGTGCTGGAAGGCTTGCGCCTGCGCCGCATTCTGGCGGGTATGGAACATGCCGCTAAGCACGGGGAGGTGTTCCATCTGTGGTGGCACCCGCATAATTTTGGGGTGAACCTGGCCGAAAACATGGACGTACTGCGCAGCATTGCCCAGCACTTTCGGCGCCTGCAGGCCCGCTTTGGCTTCGAGAGCCTGAGCATGGGCGAAGTGGCCGACCGCCTTCAATCGTATTCTAACCCCCCCGCCGCATGAGCGCTGCCCCTGAATTTGCCGGTAAGAAAATCGTGATGCTGGCCGGCCCCGGCGAGTCCACCAACATCCTGTTTCACGCCCTGGATGCCGAGTTCGGCGTGCACCGCATCATCGTCGAAACGCCCGTGAGCCAGAAGCAACTGCTCAAGCGCCGGGCCGAGAAGCTGGGCTGGGGCACCGTGCTGGGCCAGATTGCCTTCAAGCTGGCCGTGGCCGGGCCGCTGGGCCGGTCTTCGCAGCCGCGCCTCACGGCGCTGAAGCAAGCACACCAGCTCAACGACCAGCCGCTGCCCGAAGACCGCACCATTCGGGTGGCTTCGGTGAACGACCCGGCCTGCATCGCGCAGCTGCAAGACCTCAACCCCGACGTGGTGGTGGTAAACGGCACGCGCATCATTGCCAAGCGGGTGCTTACCAGCGTGCCCTGCCCGTTCCTGAATACCCACGCCGGCATCACGCCGCTGTACCGGGGCGTGCACGGCGGCTATTGGGCGCTGGCCAACAACGACGCGGCGCACTGCGGCGTGTCGGTGCACTTAGTCGATGCCGGCATCGACACCGGCGGCATCATTGCGCAGGCCCTCATTCAGCCCGGCCCCGAAGACAATTTTGCTACCTATCCGCTGCACCAACTCATTGCTGGCATGCCCCTGCTGAAAGACGCCGTGCGGGCCGCCTTACGTGGCAACATTCAGCTGCGGCCCGCGCCCGAGGGCACTTCGCGGCTGTGGTCGCACCCCACGCTGGGCGAGTATTGGGCCAACCGGCGCCGGACCGGCGTGCGCTAAGCGGGTACCAAGCGGCCCCCGGACTTCTGGGCCTGAGCCACGGCGGCTGACCGGCGGCGGGGCACACTCATGCTTTGCGTGATGTACAAACCCGCCAAGTAAAAGGGCATCATCGGGATTTTGTAGCGCACCAGGGTACCGAAGTTGTTCGACACGACGCCTACTGTGGCCGAGAAGGCGAAGGCGAACAAAAAGCACAGCGTGAGCGACGGCGTGCTGATAACAAGCGACAAGGTTTTGAAAAAGCCCGAGCGAATGATGATGCGCAGGGTAAAAATCAGAAACACAAGAGCTTCGATGGCCGACAGGAGCATCACCGGGTTCTTTACTTCCCACAGAAAGGGACGGTACAAGGACACCACAATGGCCTGCGGCACCAGCTTCATCATGCCGCCGATGGTGCCGTCCTGCTCGCCCAACGTGTAGGCCGAGCCGTTTTGCTTAATGCTCGTTTCGTAGAGGTATTCCGAAACGATTTTGCTGCGTTCGCCCACTTTGTCGAGGTCGTAACGGTCATCGCCTTTGGTCAGGTTGGTTGCGGCAAAGAAGGCCAGCCCCGCGCCTATACTCAGCAAAACGGGCTTGGCCATGACGCGCAGCAAGGGACTCTTGATGCGGGCGCTGTTTTCGTTGAACACCCACAGCAAAGCCGCGGGCAGGAAGCACAGCAGAATGTACACTTTCACCAGCACGATGAAGTAGGCGAAGAAAAAGCCCATTACGGCACAAAACAGCAAGCTGCGCTTCTGAATGGTGCCCTTGTAAAAGCAGTAGAAGACCCAGCCCAGTGCCCCGATGCACAGCGAGTCTTTCATGAGCCCCGAACCCCAGAAAAAAACCGAAGGCACAAACAGCGTGGCAATGGCCAATTCCTTATACAGTTGGGGGCGTATCTTGATGAAGGTGAGATACATCGCCCACACTCCGCTAAAGCTGATGAAGGCAAAAAACAAGGCAATGACCGTGTAGGTGTTGCCACAAAACAGCCCGAAGAACGCCGTGATGCGCACGATGAGGTATTCCGACGAGCCCGCCTGATACCAGTACATCGGCAGGGTGTACTTCACCGTTTGAGGGTCGTAGGTGCCCCCGCTTGTCAGCATCAACTTCAGGCCCGCCTGAAAGGAATCGTGAAACGCATTCTGGATGTAGGAGGCGTGCCGCCAATAGCCCGTGGTGTCGCCCCCGCCGTAGTAGTATTCGTAAATCAAGCCCAGCGCTATGGCGCCAATGAACTTGAGCGTGAGGGCCCGAATGAAATACGGGCGGGTGTAAACGTTGGTGAATTTGTCCCGAATAGCATAGGCCACCACGTAAAAGATGGCCAGGAATATCGGCGTAAGAAATAAGTCTTGTAAACTAAGCATATCAGGCCTTTCCGTTCTTTTTCAGCCACGCTTTGGCCTCCTTGTATTGCTCCGACTTGTGGTCGGCTTTGTCGGCAATCACGGCGTAGTAGCGCTTGGCGGCGGCCGTGTCTTTGTCGCGCACGGCCAGCCGGGCCAGGTTCATGTTGGCGAACAAATAAAACCCGCCGGAAGTGTCGCCGGTGCTCTCGGCAAACACGATGCACCGCTGGTAATAATCCTTGGCCTTGGCCAGGTCGCGGTAGCGGTTTTGCATCAGGTAGCCCAGGAAATAGCTGGCGTAGCGTCCGCTGATGCCCTCGTAACCGGGCATGCCTTTGTTGATTTTGTCCAGAATTTCGCGGCTCACCCGCTCGCAGTCGGCAAACTCGCCCTGGTCGTAGGCCAGCAGGGCGTAAAAGCGCTGGAAGTAGCCGTTGTCGGGGAAAGTAGTGGCCAGGTAGCGGGCCACGGGCATGGCTTCCTCGGCGTTGTTTTCCTCGTTTTTGAGGATGCGCATGAGGAATACCCGCGCTTCGGTGGCGGTGTAGAAACCGTTGTTGGCCACGCTGCGCAGCTGCTGCATGCCCAGCTTTTTGTCGCCCTTCGGGAAGAACAGCAGCACGGGCTTCAGCAGCGGGTAGTTGTCCGGAATCCAGACGGCGTAGTAGTTGAACAGCGCCTGCCCAAACTGAAACTCGGGGCTTAGGCCGTTGGCTTCCTGGCTCTTTTTGAGGAAGTTGAGCGAGCGACGGGCACCCACGGTAGCCTTGCGCCAGTCGTGGCGCTCGGCGTGCAGGCGGGCGTCGAAGCCGTAGGCAGCCGAGAGGAAGAAGCTGGCTTCGTAGTTGTTGTTATCGGCGTCGTAGAGCTTCTGGGCCTTGGTCACGGCTGTGTCCATGTAGGCAAAGAAGGTCTTGTCGTACTGGTTGGTCTGGAAGTTGGTGGGCATGATTTTCCACCACGTGCTCAGCCCCAGCAGGAAGTACGGCATGGGGTGGTTGGGGTAGCGCCGCCGCAGGGAGCGGAACTGCTTTTCAGCCCGGTCGTACTTGAAATTGTAGATGTTATGCACCGCCCCGTCGAGCTCGAGCTGGATGTCCTTGTCGAGCAGCAGCCAGCCCTTGGTGTCGATGGCCGACGGCAAGATGCCCACCGTGTCGAGGGCCACCGTTTTGATGGGCGGGGGGGTGCGGATTGTATCGGTCTTTTGGGCCTTGGCCAGCAGCGGCGCCAAAAGCAGCCCCAGGCAGATACAAAACAGCGAGCGCAGCATAGAAAGCGAGTAGAGAGCGGACCTGAGCCGCGGCCCATCGAAAAACGGGCCAGGGGAAACGGGCCTGCTAAAGTACGGACTTTGGCCTAGCTTTGGGCGACAATCCCCCTGCTTATGCAATTGTTGCGCTCCCTTTGCCGCATTCAGGCCCCCTCCGGCAACGAATCGGCCCTTACCCGCTTTGTGCTCGACTACGTGCGCCAGCACCAGGGCACCTGGCGCCACCAGCCCCAGGTTGTGGCCGACGACCGGTTTCAGGACTGCATTGTGCTGGTGTTTGGGCAGCCGCGCACGGCCGTGTTTGCCCACTTGGACAGCATTGGGTTCACCGTGCGCTACGGGCGGCAGCTGGTGCGCATCGGCGGGCCGCAGGCCGAGGCCGGCTACCGACTGGTAGGAGAGGATTCGCAAGGACAGATAGATTGCACACTAACAATAGATGACGAAACCGGGGAACTGGGCTATGCGTTCCACCGCGACATCGACCGCGGCACCGAGCTCACCTTCTACTGCGACTTCCGCGAAACCGATACCACCGTGCAGAGCTGCTACCTCGACAACCGCCTGGGCGTGTGGAACGCCCTGCGGCTGTGCGAAACGCTGGAGCACGGCGTCGTGGCGTTTTCCTGCTGGGAAGAGCACGGCGGCGGCTCGGTGGCCTACCTGGCCAAGTATATTTTTGAGAAATACGGGGTGCGCCAGGCCCTGATTTCCGATATCACCTGGGTGACGGAGGGCGTGCACGCCGGCCAGGGCTGCGCCATCTCCCTGCGCGACTCGCTCATTCCGCGCCGGGCCTACGTCGACCGCATTCGGGCCATTGCCGCCGCCTCGGGCATCCCGCACCAGCTCGAAGTGGAAGGCAGCGGCGGCTCCGACGCCAAGGAATTGCAGCACGCCGCCGCGCCCTGGGACTGGTGCTTTGTGGGCGCCCCCGAAGACCACGTGCACTCGCCCGATGAGTTGGTCGACAAGCGCGACATTACCAGCATGCTGGCTTTGTATCAGGTGTTAATGCAGGAGTTGTAGCCAGGGCCGCGCCTTTTTATCCTGCGATTTCTCGGAAAGAGGGTAGGTTATCGGGCATTACCTCCGAAATTTGCAGCACATTCCCGTAGGGGCACTGCTTTTTTGTTTGCCCCTGGTATTATAAAGGCAGCCGGTTTGCTTCGGCAAATGCGCCGCCCGCCATTCATTTCGTTTCTCAAATCCGGGCCTGAAACCCAGTACATTATTCTATGAAAATCGCACTCATCACGGGGGCCGGGGGCCTGATAGGGTCGGAAGCGGTGGAGTTCTTCGCCGACAAGTTCGACTTGGTGGTCGGCATCGACAACAACCTGCGGCGCTACTTCTTCGGCGAGCAGGCCAGCACCGACTGGAACCGGGCCCGGTTGCAGAACACGTTCGCCAACTACCGCCACCACGCGGCCGACATCCGCGACGTGGAAGCCCTCGGGGACATTTTCCGGGAGTACGGCGCCGACATCGCCCTGGTGGTGCACACGGCCGCCCAGCCCAGCCACGACTGGGCCGCGCGCGAGCCTTTCACCGACTTCACCGTCAACGCCAACGGCACGCTCAACCTGCTGGAAATGACCCGGCAGCACTGCCCGGAAGCGGTGTTCATCTTCACCTCCACCAACAAGGTGTACGGCGACAACCCGAACTTCCTGCCGCTGGTGGAGCTCGAAACCCGCTGGGAAATCGACGAGCGCCACCCCTACTTCGCCCACGGCATCGACGAGCAGATGAGCATCGACCACACCACGCACTCCTTGTTCGGGGCCAGCAAGGTGGCGGCCGACGTGCTGGTGCAGGAATACGGCCGGTACTTCGGCATGAAAACGGCCGTCTTCCGCGGGGGCTGCCTCACGGGGCCGCGCCACTCCGGGGCGCAGCTGCACGGCTTTTTGTCGTATTTGATGAAGTGCGCCCTCACCGGGCAGCACTACACCGTCTTCGGCTACAAGGGCAAGCAGGTGCGCGACAACATCCACTCCCACGACCTGGTGAACATGTTCTGGCACTTCTACCAGGCCCCGCGCCCGGGCGGCCAGGTCTACAACGCCGGCGGCGGGCGCTTCGCCAACTGCTCGATGCAGGAGG
The DNA here is from genome assembly GCF_022921075.1 of Hymenobacter sp. 5317J-9. Taxonomy (NCBI): domain Bacteria; kingdom Pseudomonadati; phylum Bacteroidota; class Cytophagia; order Cytophagales; family Hymenobacteraceae; genus Hymenobacter; species Hymenobacter sp. 5317J-9. The sequence continues at coordinate 4,218,761 of NZ_CP095050.1, read as the reverse complement.
CCATCGCCCTGTGCGAAACCATCACGGGCAACAAAATGAACTACTCTTACTCCGAGCAGAACCGCGTGGGCGACCACATCTGGTACGTCTCCGACGTGCGCCGCTTCGAGCAGCACTACCCCACCTGGCGGTTCGAGTACGGGCTGACGGCCACGCTGACGCAGATTTTCAACGAGTTGCGGGAGCGCCAGCCGGCATGAAGCTAAGCGTCGTCATTCCGGCCTACAACGAAGAGGAGAGCCTCGGCGAGACGCTGCGCACGCTGCACGCGGCGCTGGCGGCCGAAGGCATTGCCCACGAAATCGTCGTCACCAACGACAACTCGAAGGACAACACCCTGGGCGCGCTCGAAGCCCTGGCGCGGGAAATCCCCACGCTGACGTATTACACCAACGCCGGCCCCAACGGCTTCGGCTACGCCGTGCGCTACGGCCTCGAGCGCTACACGGGCGAGTGCGTGGCCGTGATGATGGCCGACCTCTCGGACGACCCGGCCGATTTGGTGCGCTACTACCGCACGATGGTGGCGGGCAATTACGACTGCGTCTTCGGCTCGCGCTGGATAAAGGGGGGCCGGGTGGTGGACTACCCGGCCCACAAAAAGACGCTCAACCGCGTGGCGAATGCCATTGTCAAGACCCTGTTCCGGCTCAAGTACAACGACTGCACCAACGCCTTCAAGCTCTACCGCCGCCACACCATGGACGGGCTCAAGCCCTTCCTCTCGCCCCACTTCAACCTCACGCTCGAGCTGCCGCTGAAGGCCATCGTGCGGGGCTACTCCTACGCCGTGGTGCCCAACTCCTGGACCAACCGCAAGTACGGCGAGAGCAAGCTCAAAATCAAGGAGATGGGCTCGCGCTATTTCTTCATCATGATGTACTGCCTCATCGAAAAGCACTTCTCTCGGGGCGACTTCCATAAGGCAAAAACTACTGCTTAAAACCAGCAAATGGGTATAGTTTACAAGACAGAGCGTTGGATGGCATGGCTGTCCAGCGCTCGTTTGTTTCGGGTGCTGGCGGGGCTCAACCTGCTCGTTACCGTGGTGCTGGCCGTGGCTTCGCTCCACGCCATTACTCCCGATGACCGCAGCTCCTACATGGGGCTGGCCGAGGGCATGCTGCACGGGCGGTATTCGGCGTGGTATTTTCTGCCCGATTACCTTCCGGATACTTTCCGCAACCCCGGCTACCCGGTGTTTTTGCTGCTGCTGAAAAGCATTGGCCTGCACGAAACCGGCATCCGGCTGTTCCAGACCGGGCTCTACATCGGCACCATCGCCCTCGTGCTGCGGCTGATAAAGCACTGCGAAGGCGCCAATAACACATGGCTGGTGCGCAACCTGTTTCTGTTGCTGCTGCTGCCCAACATCCAACTGGCCTACCTGGCGGCCTACATCTACCCCGAAGTGCTGGTGGCGTTTCTGATTGCCTTCTACGGCGTGGTGGCCATCACGTGGGCGCCATCCTGGAAGCGCACCCTGACGCTGGCGCTGGTGGCTGGCATGGTGTTCCAGCTGCGGCCGGTGTTTGTGTTCGTGCCGCTCATTCAGTTGATGCTTGATTACTGGCAAACGCGGCGCCAGGGCTTTTCCTGGATGCATGCCGCGGCGTTGCTGCTCGTTTTTGGGGCCACCATGCTGCCGTACGGCTTGTGGAACCTGCGGCACCACGGCGTGTTCAAGACGACTTCGCTGGAGGGCGGCGCGGGGGTGATGCAGATTGGCTTCTGGGCCCTGCGCATGCCCGGCTACCACGAAGGCCGCTACTGGGGCAACCAGATGGGCGACGAAGTGGTGTCCTTCACCGATACCGCTGCCGTGAAGGACCACATTGCCGCCTTCAACCACGAATGGGACGTCATCGATGCCCAAACCAAGCCACTCTTCACCGACTTGGACCGCCGCTACGCCGCCCAGATGTATCACTACACCCCGCCGGCCTGGCCCGACTACGGCTTTCTGTTTCCCACCTATAGTTCGGCTTACACCATCAAGCGCGAGCAACTGCTGATGAAGGCCAACGTGGCCGACATTCTGCGGGAGCCCGGCTACTACTTCAAAACGCGCCTCTACACGTTGGTACGCCTGTGGGTAACGGGTGTGCAACGCCCGGCCTGGCGCGCGGCCACCAGCCCCGTGGCCAAAATTAAGGTGCTATACCCCACGCTCGTGAGCGGCTTCACCTTCCTGCTGGCCGTGGCCAGCATCGGGTGGGTGCTGCTGAGCCGGCGCCGGATGGCGTGCGCGCCAACCTGGCGGCTGTCGCTGGCGCTGGTGGTGTATTTCGGGCTCATTCACCTGCCCTTTGCCATTCAGGCCCGCTACACGGTACCGGTGCGGCCGTGGCTCTTGCTGAGCATTGCGCTGGCAGTGGGGGCGTGGCTAACTCGCCGAACCCAAGGCGGCACTCAAGCGCCTGTGTCGGCGTAAGCTGTCAGGAACTACAAAACGAAGGCGAAAAAGGGAAGTGAACGATGACGGGCGCCCGGTAGCGCCCGCCGCCTGCATGCAGGGCGTGGTAGCGGGCAGCCGCGACATTGCCAGAATGCTAAGGCGTTAGCGGGTTTTGATGCAGGAATTGTAAAGGCGGCCATATACCTTTGCTCGTATCCCTACCCAACAACATTCATTCTTCACCATCACCCTTTTTCGCCGTTTATGACGAATTACCTTTACGCAGTGCCCGCTCTGGGCATTTTCGCGCTGCTCTACACGTGGCTCCGTGCGGGCTGGGTGTCCCGACAAGACGCGGGCGACGCGCGCATGACTACCATTGCCGGCTACATCGCCGATGGGGCCATCGCCTTCCTCAAAGCTGAATACAAAGTGCTGGCCCTGTTTGGCTTGATTGCCGGGGCCTTTTTGTTTTACCTGGGCAGCACCAGCGGCAACTCCAGCCCGGTCATCGTCATTGCCTTTCTAATTGGTGCCGTTTTTTCGGCCCTGGCCGGCTTCATCGGGATGAAGATTGCCACCAAGGCTAACGTGCGCACCGCGCAAGCCGCCAAAACCAGCCTCAGCGGCGCCCTCAACGTGTCGTTTTCGGGCGGCTCGGTGATGGGAATGGGCGTGGCCGGCCTGGCCGTGCTGGGCCTGGGCTCGCTGTTTATCGTGTTCTATAAAATGTTCGTGCCCAGTGGCCTCGCCAACGGCACCGAAATGGAAAAAGCCCTCGAAGTCCTTACCGGCTTCTCGCTGGGCGCTGAGAGCATCGCGCTGTTTGCCCGCGTGGGCGGCGGCATTTATACCAAAGCGGCCGACGTGGGGGCCGACCTGGTGGGCAAAGTAGAAGCCGGCATTCCGGAAGACGACCCCCGCAACCCCGCCACCATTGCCGACAACGTGGGCGACAACGTGGGCGACGTAGCCGGCATGGGCGCCGACCTGTTCGGCTCCTATGTAGCCACCATTCTGGCCACCATGGTGCTGGGCCGCGAAGTGACGGTAACCGGCGACCAGTTTGGCGGCCTGTCGCCCATCTTCCTGCCCATGGCCATTGCCGGCATGGGCATCATCGCCTCGCTCATTGGCATTCTCTGCGTGCGGGTGAAAGAAGGTGGCAACGTGCAAGGCGCCCTCAACACGGGCAACTACATTTCGGTGGTGGTGTCGGCATTCGGTGCTTATGGGCTGATTATGTGGATTCTGCCGGCGGGCACCTTCACCATTCGCGGCATCAGCTTCGATGCCATGCACGTATTCTACGCCGTAGTGGTGGGCCTGATTGTGGGTACGCTGATGAGCATCATCACCGAGTACTACACCGCCATGGGCAAGCGCCCGGTGAACAGCATTGTACAGCAAAGCAGCACCGGCCACGCCACCACCGTCATCGGCGGCCTGGCCGTGGGCATGGAGTCGACGGTGTTGCCCATTCTGGTGCTAGCGGCCGGCATCGTGCTCAGCTTTAAAGCCGCGGGCCTCTACGGCGTGGCCATTGCCGCCGCCGGCATGATGGCCACCACGGCCATGCAACTGGCCATCGACGCCTTCGGTCCCATTGCCGACAACGCCGGCGGCATCGCCGAAATGAGCGAGCTGCCCAAGGAAGTGCGCGAACGCACCGACATTCTCGACGCCGTGGGCAACACCACCGCCGCCACCGGCAAAGGCTTTGCCATTGCCTCGGCCGCCCTCACCTCGCTGGCCTTGTTTGCCGCCTTCATGGGCACGGCCCACATCGATACCATCGATATTTCGAACGCCGAAGTGCTGGCGGGCCTATTTGTGGGCGCCATGATTCCGTTCATCTTCTCGGCGCTGGCCATTGCGGCGGTGGGCCGCGCGGCCATGGCCATGGTGCAGGAAGTGCGCCGGCAGTTCCGCGAGATTCCGGGCATCATGGAGGGTACCGGTCGGCCGGAGTACGAAAAGTGCGTGGCTATTTCGACCACCGCGGCCATTCGGGAAATGATTCTGCCGGGCGCCATTGCCCTGCTCTCGCCCATCATCGTGGGCTTCCTGTTTGGCCCGCACGTGCTGGGCGGCCTGCTGGCCGGCGTCACCGTAAGCGGCGTGCTGATGGCCATGTTCCAGAGCAACGCCGGCGGCGCCTGGGACAACGCCAAGAAATCCTTCGAAAAAGGCGTGATGGTGAACGGCAAGATGGAATACAAAGGCTCCGACGCCCACAAGGCTTCGGTGACCGGCGACACCGTGGGCGACCCCTTCAAGGACACTTCCGGCCCGAGCATGAACATTCTCATCAAGCTGATGAGCATCGTGTCGCTGGTAATTGCGCCTCACATTGCCGAGAAAGGCGGGGAGCGTGGCATGGCCCCGGTGCAGGTGGAAAAGGAGCGGGTGGAAGTGGCTGCCCGCCCGCACGTGCGTTACGCCGAAGTGCTGGCCCCGGCCGCCTTCCGCGTCATTTTTACTGCCATCCGCGATGTCGAATAGCCGAAGCCACGGGTTCGCAGGGCTTCTGCGGATTTTATGGATGATGAATACAAGCAAGGCCGCTCCCAGGAGCGGCTTTGCTTGCTTTTGGGCATTATTGAACGGATGCGTAATAAAGGAGCCGGATGCTGCATGGCTGAAAAAACAGGGTCGTAACGTCCACAAAATCCGTGAGCTCCCATAAAGCCGCGCCAATCCGTGGTTCCGATAGTAGCTTTGTTGCCTCATCAGTACTTCACGCGCCGCATGGGCTCCTCCCAGATTACCATCCACAACAAAGCTTTCCGCCCCTACCTGTCGGCGGCTCAACTGGATGAGGCCGTGACGGAGCTGGCGGCCCGCCTCAGTGCCGAGTACGCCGACCGGCAGCCCCTGTTCGTGGTGGTGCTCACGGGCGGGTTCATGTTTGCATCCGACCTACTCAAGAAATACACCGGCGAGTGTGAAATCGTCTTCATCCGGGTGACTTCCTACGAGGGCACCGAAAGCAGCGGCCTGGTGCAGGAAATTCTGGGCCTGCGCGAGGAGGTGCAAGGCCGCGACCTGATTATCGTGGAAGACATTGTGGACACGGGCACTACCATGCACCACCTGCTGCCCACGCTGCTGACCAAAGGCCCGGCATCGGTCGAAATCGCGGCGCTTTTTTTCAAGCCCGCCAGCCTGCGGCACGAACTTACCGTACGGTACGTGGCGCGCGAGATTCCCAACGATTTTGTGGTGGGCTACGGGCTGGATTACGACGGCCTGGGCCGCAACCTGCCCGATGTGTACGTGGCCGTATAGCCCACGCTTTTGGCGCCGATTGATTAACTTGCCCAAACCACCTCACCCTTCCCTTAGCGAAAACGCTTCATTACCCACATGCTGAATATTGTGCTGTTTGGCCCTCCCGGTGCCGGCAAAGGAACCCAAAGCCAGAAACTCATCACCAAGTACAACCTTGTGCACCTGAGCACCGGCGATTTGCTGCGCGCCCAGATTGCCCAGGGCACGGAGCTCGGCCTGCAGGCCAAAAAGCTGATGGATGAGGGGCTGCTGGTGCCCGATGAGGTGGTCATCGGCATGATTGACTCGGCGCTGCAAGCCCACAAGGCCACCGCCGGCGGCTTCATCTTCGACGGGTTTCCGCGCACCGTGCCCCAGGCCGAACGCCTCGACCAGCTGATGCAGCAGCACGACAGCGGCATCAATTGCATGATTGCGCTGGAAGTGGCCGAGGAAGAACTGGTGACCCGCCTGCTGGAGCGCGGCAAAACCAGCGGCCGCCCCGACGACCAGGACGAAAGCAAAATCCGTCGCCGCGTGACGGTGTACAACACCGAAACCGCCCAAGTGGCCGGCTACTACGCCGCCCAAAAGAAATTCCATTCCCTGAACGGCATCGGCGCCATTGAGAGCATTTTTGGCCAGATTTGCGCCATCATCGACCAGCACAAGCCCGCCGTGCCCGAATCGCCGGCCGCCGCCACCAACGAAGTAAAGGCGTAACTTTACGCCACCAATACGGCTGTCATCCTGAGCGCAGCGAAGGACCTTAGCACGCTTGCCCGGTTTAGCGTTACTGCAAATCGTTCGGCGGTGCTAAGGTCCTTCGCTGCGCTCAGGATGACAGTTCTTTTACATCAAATCCCCAATCCTCGTGGCTTCCAACAACTTCATCGACTACGTCAAACTCATCTGTCGCTCGGGCAAAGGCGGCGCGGGCTCGCGCCACTACTTCCGGGCCAAGGGCCTGCCCAACGGCGGCCCTGACGGCGGCGACGGCGGCCGCGGCGGCCACATCTACCTCGAAGGCAATTCGCAGCTCTGGACGCTGCTGCACTTGCAGTACCAGAAGCACGTGTTTGCCAAAGACGGCGAGGGCGGGGGCGAGAACCTGCGCACCGGCGCACAGGGCGAGGACATAGTGCTGCAAGTGCCCTTGGGCACGGTGGCCCGCGACGCCGACACCGGCGAGGTGGTCCTCGAAATCACGGAGCACGGCCAGCGCGCCATTCTGGTGCCCGGCGGGCGCGGCGGCTGGGGCAACGACCATTTCAAGAACTCCGTGAATCAGGCGCCGGAGTACGCCCAACCCGGCGAGCCCGCCGTGGAAGCCACCATCATCCTGGAACTGAAGCTGCTGGCCGACGTGGGCCTCGTGGGCTTCCCCAACGCGGGCAAGAGCACGCTACTCTCGGTGGTGAGCGCGGCCAAGCCCAAGATTGCCGACTACGCCTTCACCACCCTGGTGCCCAATCTGGGCGTGGTGGCCTACCGCGACTACAAATCCTTCGTGATGGCCGACATTCCCGGCATCATCGAGGGCGCGGCCGAGGGCAAGGGCCTGGGCACGCGCTTCCTGCGCCACATCGAGCGCAACTCCATGCTGCTCTTTATGATAAGCTGCGACTCACCCGACATCAACGCCGAATACGACGTGCTGGTGGGCGAGCTGGAGCAGTTCAACCCCGAGCTGCTGGATAAGAAGCGCCTGCTGGCCATCACCAAGTCCGACATGATTGACGAGGAGCTAGAGGCCGAAATCCGCGCCACGCTCCCGGATGATGTGCCGTCCATCTTCATTTCCAGCCTTACGAATAAAAACATCGTGCCGCTGAAGGACATGATTTGGAAGGCGCTGGAAGAAACCCGCCGCGACGCTGCGCCAACCAAACGCCAGGGCCTTGGCGAAGAGGAGGGCGACGAGGAATGGCCTTCCTAATGCATTAGGGTTAGCAGGCACTTCTAGCATATGTGCCTTCCGTCTTCATTCCTGGCCTCACGAATAAGAACAGTCAGCCGCTAGAAAACAGGATTTGGAAGGCGTTACACCAGTAGATTATTCCCTCAAGCCAATGATTCGGTAAGTGTTTGGGTCTGTCGGAATGTACTGAAATACAATCGAGTCACCTTTTTGGAAATCATTAAAATTATTTATTGAAGCAGTTTCATGCGCTTCGGAAGCTGCTTGAAATGTGGCTTTGAAGAGTTTCTGTTGGCCACCGTTTTTGGTTCTCAGCTTCCATGCTGCGATTACGACACCTTTCGTCATGACGCCTCTTGAGTCAAGCTGGCGGTTTCGGATATAAGTTGCCCAGTTACCCCAAGCTAGGCCAAGGATTAGTGGAGATGCAAGAGCAATAATTACAGCGAAGCGGCTGGTTGGAAATGTTTTATAAATAGTAAAAGGAATAGCCGCAAAAATGAGTGCGAAGGCCAGAAGCCCTAAAGCATCGGAAGAGTTAGTATTTGTATTCAGACCGAGAAACAGGATGCCCAGCATCACCGCTAATAAACCTGCCCAGTAGTACTTCATTCCGTAAAGATTAGTAAAAGTTGCCAGCATATGCCAATGCCACTATGGCAGCCTGCGCCCCTTTGGCCCACTCCTTGCGCCCGCTCCCTGACTAACCGGCTAACCCCGTGAAAAACCCCTTCCGACGAATATTTCCGCAAATGGCTGACGAAACCACCCTGCCGCAGGACGACAACCTGACCGCCGACCCCAACCACGTAGCTGGCGAAATGGCCGACGCCGACGGCGAAACCACCGACCCCAACATGACGGCCACCGGCGCCCCTGCGCCCGAAGGCACCCGCACCGACGCCGAACTGGCCGACCTCAAGGACAAGTACCTGCGCCTGGCCGCCGAGTTTGAGAACTACAAGCGCCGCACCACCAAGGAGCGGATTGAGCTTTTCAAAACCGCCAATCAGGAGCTGATGACGGCCCTGCTGCCCGTGCTCGACGACTTCGAGCGCGCCCGCAACGCCACCGCCGCCACCGAAGACGCCAACGCCGTGCGCGAAAGCATCGACATCATTCAGAATAAGTTGAACAAAACGCTCCAGCAAAAGGGTTTGACCGCCATGGAAGCCAAGGGCGGCGACTTCGATGCCGAGCTGCACGAGGCCATTACCCAGATTCCCGCGCCCAGCGACGACCTGAAAGGGAAAATCGTGGACGTGGTGGAGCAGGGCTACTATTTGGGTGACAAAGTAATTCGCCACGCCAAAGTGGTGCTGGGTCAGTAATTTTAGGGTTTGGATTTAGAACAATAAATAAAGGCCGTCATGCTGAGCGAAGTCGAAGCAGCTCTACCGCGAGAGTAAATAATTACTACTGCAGTAGAGCTGCTTCGACTTCGCTCAGCATGACGGCCAGATACAACCACGCAGATGGCTACGAAGCGCGATTATTATGAGGTATTAGGCATCGCCAAAAATGCGGAAGGCGACGTTATCAAGTCGGCCTACCGCAAGATGGCCATCAAGTACCACCCCGATAAAAACCCCGACGACCCGACGGCCGAAGACAAATTCAAGGAAGCCGCCGAGGCCTACGAGGTACTCAGCGACGCCAACAAGCGGGCGCGCTACGACCGGTACGGCCACCAGGGCATGGGCGGCAACGGCGGCGGTCCGCAGAACATGGAGGACATCTTCTCGCAGTTCGGCGACATCTTCGGTGGCGGCGGAGGCTTCGAGGGTTTCTTCGGGGGCGGGCGCCAGGGCGGCCGACGCCAGAAAAAGGGCTCGAACCTGCGCATCAAGCTGAAGCTGGATTTGGAGGAAATCGCCAACGGCGTTGAGAAGAAAATCAAGGTGAAGCGCTACGTGGCCTGCCAGCCCTGCAGCGGCACCGGCGCCAAAAACGGCACCGACCTCAAAACCTGCCCCACCTGCCAGGGCCAGGGCCAAACCAAGCGCGTGGTGAACACCATGCTGGGCCAGATGGTGAGCAGCAGCACCTGCCCCACCTGCAACGGCGAGGGCAAAACCATTGTGGCCACCTGCGACGTGTGCAAAGGCGAAGGCCGCCAGCTGCACGAGGAAGTGATTCCCATCAACATTCCCGCCGGCGTGGCCAACGACATGCAGCTGAGCATGAACGGCAAAGGCAACTTCCCCGAGCGTGGCGGCGTGCCCGGCGACCTGCTCATTCAGATTGAGGAGGAGCCGCACGAGTTCCTGAAGCGCGACGGCAACAACATCATGTTCGAGCAGTACATCTCGTTCGTGGATGCCGCCCTGGGCGCCAACTTGGAAGTGCCCACCATCGAGGGCAAGGTGAAAATCAAGGTGGACCCCGGCACCCAGCCCGGCAAAATCCTGCGCCTGCGCGGCAAGGGCATCAAGGACATCAACGGCTACGGCCGCGGCGACCAGCTCATCCACCTGAACGTGTGGACGCCCAAAAACGTGAGCAGCCAGGAGCGCGAGCTGCTGGAGAAGCTGCGCGAATCGGACAACTTCACGCCCCACCCCGGCAAGAACGAGAAAGGCTTCTTCGAGAAGGTGAAGGAGTACTTCCAGTAAGCCCGAAGGCTAGTGATTGAAAAGCCCCGTCTGACCTGTGGTCGGACGGGGCTTTTTGTTTGTCCTTCAGCAGGACGAATTAATAGCGGGTCTTGCGGAAATTTTCGCGGCAGTTGTAATGACTTTTGCAGCCATGCGATTCACTTCCCGAAACTCTCACCCACCGCATGGCCTCCGCCACTCCGTCTGCTGATTTTGTTGCTGCGCTGCACGAGTACCAGCCGTTGCTGCGGCGCGTGGCCCGCCTCTACTGTCAGGACGCCGACGACCGGCAGGACCTGTTCCAGGAGATGGTGCTGCAGCTGTGGCGGGCGTGGCCGCGCTACGTGCCGCAGCCCAACGCCAAGCTCAGCACCTGGCTCTACCGCATTGCGCTGAACGTGGCCATCTCGAACCTGCGCCAGCGCACCCGCCGCCCGGCCCCCACGGAACTGGACGCCGAGGCGCTGGCCGTGGCCCAAGCCCCGGAAACGGGCTTCGACGCCGACGACCGCGCCCAGCTGTACCAGGCCATAGGCCGGCTGTCGGAAGTCGACAAGGCTTTCATCCTCTTGTACCTCGAAGACCGGCCCTATGAGGAAATGGCCGACATTCTGGGCATTACCCAAAACAACGTGCGCGTGAAAATGCACCGCGTGCAGGAAAAACTCCGCGCCCTTTTAGTCCCCGCCGCCCGATGCTAGAACTCGATGAACTCCGCTGCCAGTGGCAGCAGCCCGCGGCTGATGTGCCCGCCCCGCTCGATGCAGCGGCCCTGACGCGCCTGTTGGCCCAGCAATCCGATGGCATCATTGCCAAGCTGCGCCGGAGCGCCCGGTGGGAGCTATGGGCAAACTTCGTGATACTTGCGGGGGCGCTGGCCTTGGCTGGGCTGGCGCAGGTGCTTTGGCTGCGGGTAGCCGGTGGGGTACTAGCCGCCATTGGGGCCGTGTGCATCGTGTACCTGTTCCGAAAGTTGCACCTGTTGCTCCGCATGGACGACCCGGCCGGCGACCTGCGTGCCCACCTGCTGCGCCTCGACAGTGGCCTGCGGGCCCTCATCCGCTTCTACTACCGCTTCACGCTGGCCATGCTGCCGGTGGGCGGGCTGCTGAATTTGCTGATGGTGGTATCGACCTCGAAGCGCGAAATCGGGCTGACGTCCGGCTTTGGCCTGGCACTGGTGCTGGGCCTGGTGGTGGTATTGCCCGCGCTGCTGTACCTACCCGTGGCCAGCTTGACGAAGCGTTACCTGCAGCGTCTCTACGGCCAGCACCTTGACCGCCTCGAAGCCAGCCTGCGCGAACTGGCCGAGCCGGTGGCCGCGCACTAGCGGCGCCGGGGCCGGCTCATCGGGCTTATTCCCCGTTCGGGGGCCTCTTTCAGCCGCTTGGGGCCCACCGGCTGGTGCGTGAGGGCCGGGATTGATACATTTGCTCAGCTGCATTCTTCTACATTTAACCCGCCAACCAACTCTTTTTTCTGTGAAACCAATTCTGGAAGCCATCGACGTGCGCAAGGCCTACGCCAACCACGTCGCCCTCAGCGGGGTGAGCCTCGCCATCCCGGAGGGCAGCATTTTCGGCCTGCTGGGCCCCAACGGCGCGGGCAAGACCTCGCTCATCCGCATCATCACCCAGATTACGGGCGCCGACGAAGGCGAAATCCGGTTCCGGGGCGAGCGGCTGAACCCGAGCCACATTGCCCAAATCGGCTACCTGCCCGAGGAGCGCGGCCTCTACAAAAAGATGAAAGTGGGCGAGCAATTGCTCTACCTAGCCCAGCTGCGCGGCCTGAGCCGCAGCGACGCCACCGCCCGCATCAAGCACTGGCTCAACCGCTTCGAGATAAAGGAGTGGGCCGGCAAAAACGTGGAGGACCTCAGCAAGGGCATGCAGCAGAAAGTGCAGTTCATTGCCACGGTGCTGCACGAGCCCAGCCTGATTATTCTGGACGAGCCGTTCTCGGGCTTTGACCCCATCAACGCCAACCTGATTAAGGACGAAATTCTGGAGCTGCGCAAGCAGGGCGCCACCATCATTTTCTCCACGCACCGCATGGAATCGGTGGAGGAAATGTGCGACAACATTGCCCTGATAAACCGCTCGCGCAAGGTGCTGGACGGGCCCATCGGCGTGATTCGCGACCAGTTCAAAACCAACACCTACGAGGTAGAAGGCAAGGGCAAACTCCTGGTGGTGCACCCCGATTTTGAAGTGGTGGAGCAAAAGGAGCGCGAAAACGGCCATTTCTACGCCCGCGTGCAGCTGCACGCCGGTGTGCGCCCCAACGACCTGCTGCGCTACCTCATCGGCGCGGTAGAGGTGGAAGCCTTCCGCGAAAAAATCCCGAGCATCAACGAGATTTTCATTCGGCGCGTGCGCGAAACCATGCCCGAAACGCTGGTCGAGGAAACCGTTTAAAAACGTCTGTCATGCTGACGAAGGAAGCATCTCGCGTGCTTTCACTAACTCAATCAAAAGAAAATAAATACTGCCCCATGCGAGATGCTACGGCAAGCTCAGCATGACGGCCACTACCTTTTAATCTGCATCATGGCTTCTAAATTTTTACTCGTTGCCCAACGCGAATACCTAACCCGGGTGCGCAAACGGGCCTTTATCATTCTTACGCTGGCCGTGCCGCTGCTGCTGGCCGGCTTTGGCGTGTTCATTGCCAAAATTGCCAGCTCCGACAACGACACCACCGACGTGGTGGAGGTGCGCGACGACTCAGGCCTGAACGTGGCCAGCCACTTGGTGAGCACGCCGCAGCTGCGTTTCGAAACTGCCACCGGCTCTCTGGCTGATGCCAAAAAAGGCTTCCAGAAAGCCAAGCACGACGGCCTGGTGTACCTGCCCGCCGGCCTCGACGTGGAGAAACCGAACGGCGTGCAGTTTTTCGGCAAAGGCAACATCAGCCTGAAAAAGCAAGGCGCGGTAGAAGATGCGCTGAATAAAGCCTTCTCCGAATTGAAAATGGAGAAATCGGGCATCTCGCAGGAAAAGCTCGACCGGCTGCGGTCGGAAGTGGAGTTGAAAGCCATAAGCCTCGATGAATCGGGCAAAGAAGCCAACAGCAACGCAAAGGCTACTTCGCTTACGGCTTACGGCTTGGCGTTGGCCATTTACCTGTTCATTTTCGTCTATGGCGTGCAGATTATGCGCGGGGTGGGGGAAGAGAAGTCGAGCCGCATCATGGAAGTGATGCTGTCCTCGGTGAAGCCCTTTGACTTAATGATGGGTAAAATTGTAGGTATTGCGGCCGTTGGCCTAACCCAATTTTTGCTGTGGGGCATTCTGTCCTACGGCGTGGGCACGGTGCTCACACCCATGCTGCTGCGCGAAAAGCCCAAAACCGAGGTGGCCACGGCGCCGCCGGCCGCTGCCCGGGAGGGCGTGCGTGCGCCGCAATCCAGCAGCGCAAAAATGGACCAGGCCATGAGTGGCTCGGCAACCGCCATGAACCCGGCCAACCGTGCCGACGGCATGTTCAGTGCGCTTGCCAACTTGCCCATTGGCACCATCCTGTTCGGGTTCATCATCTACTTCCTGGGCGGCTACCTGCTCTACGGCGCGCTGTTCGGCGCCGTGGGCGCGGCCGTGGATGACCAGACCGACACCCAGCAGTTCATGTTTCCCATCACCATGCCGCTCATTCTGAGCTACATCGTGGGCGTGTCGGTCATTTTGCGCAACCCTGACGGGCCGGTGGCTTTCTGGATGTCGATGATACCCTTTACCTCGCCCATTGCCATGGTCATCCGCCTGCCGTTTGGCGTGCCCATGTGGCAGTTGGCCTTGTCCATCTTCCTGCTCATTCTGGGCTTTGTGGGCACGGTGTGGGTGGCAGCCCGCATCTACCGCGTGGGCGTGCTGATGTACGGCAAAAAGGTGACCTACAAGGAGTTGGGCAAGTGGATGTTTTATAAAGGGTAAATTCCACTGCCGGCCTGACGAACTTTGAACGTCATGCTGAGCTTGTCGAAGCATCTCTACCGCGCAAGTAATTATTTACTCTCACGGTAGAGATGCTTCGACAAGCTCAGCATGACGTTTTTTTGTAAGCACTCCCTTCATTCTATGCGCTTCCTCCGCCTCACCAGCTTCCTGTTGCTCCTCATCGGCCTCGCCAGCTTCACCGGCGACCGGCCGGCGTACCGCCTTTTCACTGCTACCGGCCAGGCGGCCGATTACGACCAGATGCTGGCCGAGCTGGCCCAGGCCGATGTGGTGCTCTTTGGCGAGCAGCACAACGATGCCCTGGCCCACTGGCTGGAGCTGCAGGTGGCCAAAGACCTGCTGAAGCTGAAGAAGCCCGGCCAGCTGGTGCTGGGCATGGAGATGTTTGAGCGCGACGTGCAGCCGCTGGTGGCGCAATACGCCGTCGGCATGCTGGCCGATTCGACTTTTGAGCGCCTGGCCCGCCCGTGGCCCAATTACGGTACCGACTACCGCCCGCTGCTGCAGTTTGCCCGCAGCAACAAGGTGCCCGTGGTGGGCACCAATGCCCCGCGGCCCTTCGCCCGGGTGGTGGCCCAACGCAGCCTCACCGCCCTCGACAACCTGCCCGCCACCGACCGCGCCCTGCTGGCCCCGTTGCCGCTGAAAGTGGATTACGACCTGCCCGGCTACAAAAACATGGCCGCCATGTTCAGCGGCGCGGGCAGTGCCCACGGCGGCGGGGCCCAGAACATCATCCAAGCGCAGGCTTTGAAGGATGCCACCATGGCCCATTTCATTGCCGCCAGCCGCCAGCCCGGCCAGACGCTGCTGCACTTCAACGGCAGCTACCACTCCGACCATCACGACGGTATTGTGGCCTACCTGCGCCAGTATGCGCCCAAGCTGCGCGTGCGCACCCTGAGCGTGGTGACGCAAGAGCAGCTGCAGACGCTGGAAAAGGAGCAGCTGAACGTGGCCGACTACGTGGTGGTGGTGCCGGCCGACGCCGGCAAGTCGTATTAACACAAAGGGATGGGCCCTTTTACGGCCCCACACAATCTGCTGTGCTCCTACGAGAAGCTCTTGTTGCTGATATTCCGGCGATGTCCGACGTCCGACTCTCCGTTCGGGAGAATGTGCTGAACACGCCCGGCCTCGTGACGTTTGCCGACTATGTGGACCACCTCACGCGGCGCGGCAAAGGCTGGGTGGCCGAAGCCGACGGCCGAACGGTGGGTTTTGCCATTGCCGACCTGCAGGGGCACAGCATCTGGGCGTTGTTTGTGCACCCCGATTTTGCCGGGCGGGGTGCCGGCCGGATGCTGCACGATGCCATGCTAAACTGGTATTTCAGCCAAACCGCCGAAACCGTGTGGCTGAGCACCGCGCCGGGCACCCGTGCCGAAGCCTTTTACTGCCGGGCCGGGTGGCAGTTCCTGGGCTTACTAGCAAGTGGCGAAGCGAAATTTGAAATGACGATGTCGCTTTGGCAAAACCAGCCACACGAAAACGCCTGACGTCAGCACCGGGCTCAATATCCCAGCCAGCCGCGCGTCATTCGCTAAATTGCAGCCCCAATTTCGGACGAATACCCTCCCTGGTGATTGCATGCCTACCTCAGCCCCTCAAAAAGAAGCGCTTTTTCAGCAAATAGCCACGCAGCTCCGGCAGCAGGGCTTCACCATTGCCAAGGAAGACCCCACGCGCCCTTGGGGCGGCTTTTTTGTGATTGACGAAGACCAGGCCCAGCAATTTGCCGACACGTATTTCAATGGCCTTTCGGTTGAAAACCTGCGCATTTCGGGCAAGCTGAGCCCCAAGGTCTTGGTGGTGGCGCCGCACCAGCGCCTGAGCTGGCAGTACCACCACCGCCGCGCCGAAATCTGGCAGGTGGTGCAGGGCCCCGTGGGCGTGGCCACCAGCGACACCGACGAGCAGGGCGAAGTAAAAACCCACCAGGTAGGCGAGCGCATCGTGCTCAAGCAAGGCGAGCGCCACCGCCTGGTGGGCCTGAATGACTGGGGCGTGCTGGCCGAAATCTGGCAGCACACCGACGGCGACAACCCTTCCGACGAGGACGACATCGTGCGCGTGCAGGACGACTTCGGCCGCTAATCCGAGGAGAGAAGAAAACGAAAAGCCCGGCATTGCCGGGCTTTTTTGTGAACTACCAGTTACGTTTTCCTAGTGGCGACACGTGGCTACTTCTCGCTGGGCTTCGCTTTTTTCAGCGCGTCGGCCAGCGACTGCTGAAGCTTGGCACCGGAGTCGGCCGGGGCCTCTTCGGTGATGCTGTACTGCTTTTGCAGGCGTTCCCATTCTTCAATGGGGATGAAGACGCCGGTTATTTTGCCTTTGTCATCGGAGAGATATTTAACGTCCATGGGCTGAGCGAGTGAAGTGAGAAATAATGGAGTGAATGCGATTAATCGCCCGGGTGATAGGTTTTCTCCGCATGGGCTTTTACGTCTTCCGGGTAAAAGCGCACCTCTTTGAAGCGGCCGTTGCAATACAAATCGGCCTGGTCGGTGAAGTGCGGCGTGCCGGGGCGGCTGCTTTGGCCGCCCGTCACCACCGAGCGCGCCACGATGCGCGGCCCAAACTCCACCACGGCCACGAAGCTGTTGCCCACGTTGCCGTAGCGCTTTTTGGTGCCGGGGTAAGTGCGTGCCCCAAATGCAGCCAATGAGCCCCAGGCCGACGACGTGAAGGCCACGGGCAAGCTGGGCTGCTGGTCGTCATAGGTTTCCTGCACCTTGCCGGTAAGGCGCTGGAAACGGTTAATGTCGCCCCAGGGCGTTTTCCAGGTGCCGAAGTCGCGGGTCAGGTCGTCGAGGGCTTCGGTGAGGGCGGCCATTTTTTCGGCCGGACTGGTGTCGGCCAGGGCAAACTTGGTGAAGCTGATGTAGTCGAGCTGCGGCTGGGCGGCGGGCACCCGGGCGCGGGCCTTGGCCAGCAGGCGCTCGGCCCAATAGATGGCCACCGTCTGGGCTACCGAGGTGTTGCTGTAGTTGTGGTTCCAGGTGCGCAACATCTGCACGGCCTCGTCGAGGGCCGGGGCCGCGGCCTTTTCGGCCGAGGTGGGCTGGTAGGCCGTGAGCAGCGGCGGCAGCATGTCGTCGAAGGCCGTGAGGTGTGGGTCGTCGGCCGCGGCAATCAGCGTATCGAGGGTAAAGACGGCTTTGCGGCTGAGCACGCGCACGGCGTTGAGGCCGCGGTAGTTTTCAGCATCAGGCGCCATGTACTTCGGGTATTTCGCCACGTCTGGGCTGCTGCCCGGGCCCGATACCGTGTAAGGCGTGGAATTACAGTTCTGAATGAAGCCGCTAACCGGGTTGTGCACCTGCACCAGCTCGTTCACGCCATGAAAACCCTTCCACTCGGTGGCGGGGTTGCTGCCGTCCACGGGTTGGCTCCAGTCAAACTTAGGGTCGCGGCGGGGCATGAAGTTGCCGTGCCAGTACGCAATGCTGCCTTTGCTGTCGGCAAAAACCGTGTTGTTGGAGGCGTTGCCGTTCAGCTTCATCACTTCCTGAAAGCCGGCGTAGCCCGTGGCCTTGGTGCGCAGGTACGACTGCTGCAGGGCGGCCAGCGGCTCGTTCATCATGCGCACGGCCACCCACTGCTGGTCGGTTTTCTGGCCCACGACGGGGCCGTGGTGCGTGCGGTACACGGTGAATTCCCGGCGCAGTATCCGGTTGCCGTCGCGGTACGGCAACGACACTTTCTCCACCTGCACGGGCCGCAGCTTGCCGCCGTACTTGTAGAAAAACGCGCCGTTCTTCTTCTCAATGGTTTCCAGGTACTCGTCCATCGAGTCGGCCTGGCTCGACGTGTGCATCCAGCCGCAATGCTCGTTAAAACCCTGGTAGACGAAGAATTGCCCCCAGGTTACGGCGCCGTAGGCATTCAGGCCCTGCTGGCTCACCATCTGCACCTCGGAGCGGAAGTAGAACGAGGTGTGCGGGTTGATGAGCAGCAGCGCGTGGCCGTTGGCCGATTTACCGGGCGCAATGGCAAAACCGTTGGAGCCGGTGGGCTCCCGGTCCTTCTTCTCAAAGTCGGTGTCAATCCACGAGCTCGATTTCTTCTGGCTATAAAAAGCCTTCATCCGCTCAATGCTCACCACGCTGATGTTGCCGCCAATGCTACCTTCGCTGAACATGAGCGGCATCCAGGGCTGGAAGCGGCGCAGCAGCTTGGGCTTCACGGTGGGGTGGGTGGCGAGGTAGTAGTTGGTGCCCGCCGCGAAGGCGTCGAGCAACTTTTTCATCTCGGGCGGGCTCTTGCGGTAGATGGCCAGCGCCTGCGTGCTGTCCATAAATAGGCGCGCCCGCATGTCGTGGTAGAGCGCCGCCTCGCCGTCTACCTCGGCTTGCCGGCCAATGGCGTCGAGGTAATTGGCCTCTACGCGCTCAAAATCGTCCTCGCACTGCGTGTAGAGCAGGCCAAACACGGCATCGGCGTCGGTTTTGCCATATATGTGCGGCACGCCCCAGGTGTCGCGCGTAATGCTCACCTGCTGGGCCTGCTGTTTCCAGCGGGCCAGTTCCGGAGCCGTGAATTTCTGGGCCTGCGCGGCGCCGACGGCCAGCAAAGCCGGCAGCAGAATGGAATGGCGAAGGGAGAGGAAACGCATGGCGCGAAAGTAAACGAAAAAGCCCCGGCCGGTTGGCCAGGGCTTTTTTGGTAAAAAGTCGAAATGCTTACGCCGAGAACGACGAGCCGCAGCCGCAGGTGCTCTTGGCCTGGGGGTTGTTGAAGACGAAGCCGCGGGCGTTGAGGCCGTCCTGGAAGTCGACTTCCATACCCAACACGTACATGGCGTGCTTTTTATCCATGATGAGCTTGAGGCCGTCGAGGTCGTAGGTTTCGTCGGCATCTTTGGCTTTGTCGAAGCCCAGCAGGTAGCTCATGCCCGAGCAGCCGCCGCCCTGCACACCAATGCGCAGGCCATAGTCGGCCGGGACGTTCTTTTCCTGAATGATGTTTTTCACTTCGACCAAGGCGCGGTCGGTGAGGCTAATGGGGGCGAGGGTGGCAACAGCAGCCATGCGAAAGTCGATTTAAAGAGAGGTGGATAGCAAAGATACGGCAGTCGGGCGTAGTGGTACGCGCCTGCTTCGGGGGGTAAACAGCAGTTGGGGGCCGGCGGTTCACGGCGTAAGTTTGCGGCCCAACGTGCAATCAGCCCGTCATGCAGAGCGCAGCGAAGCATCTTTACTGCTTCGTTGGTTCGTTATGCATTAGTAGTAGCAGGCAAGATGCTTCGCTGCGCTCTGCATGACGGGCTAAGTATTTAAAATTATGGATTCGACCACCTATTTCTACGACCTACTCAAGATTATTCTGCCCGCCCTCATCGTGGCCGGCGCCATCTATTTTCTCTTCAAGGAGTTTCTGGAGAAAGAGCAGCAGCGCCGCCTGATTGAGCTGCGCCTCGAAAGCAACAAAACCACGCTGCCGCTGCGCCTGCAGGCTTATGAGCGGGCCATTCTGTTTCTGGAGCGCATTTCGCCCAACAACATTCTGGTGCGGCTGAGCAGCGCCGGCTCCACCGCGCCGGAGTTTCACCGCCTGCTGCAGCAGGAAATCCGGGCCGAGTATGAGCACAACCTCTCGCAGCAGCTCTACATCTCGGCCGATGCCTGGACGCTGGTGAAGGAAGCCAAGGAAAACGTGCTCACCATGGTAAACCGCGCATTTCACGGCATCCAGAATCCCGCCCAGGCCCGCGGCACCGAGCTGGCCAAACGCATTCTGGAAGGCCTGATGATGGATGGCGCCGAGCCCACGGCCCAAGCCATTGCGGTGGTGAAGAACGAGGCGGCGAGTTTGTTCTAGCGCTCGCGATGACCGACGAGGCAGACGTTTGCTACACTGCCGCGCTCACGGCCTCAATGGCGCGCTGGTAGCACTCCTCATAGCGCGGCACAATGTTCTCCACGGCAAATTCCTCGGCTCTTGCTCTTGCGGCAGCTTTGAAACGCGGCAGGTTCTCGTCAGCCAGCACGTAGAGGGCGTTTTTTACCATGTCGGGCACGTCGCCGATGTCGCTAATCATGCCCGTTACGCCGTGCACGTTCAGCTCGGGAATGCCGCCGGCGTTGGTGCTCACCACGGGCACTTCGCAGGCCATGGCTTCGAGGGCGGCGAGGCCAAAGCTTTCGTTTTCGGAGGGCATCAGAAACAGGTCGCCCACGCTGAGCACCTCCTCCACGGCTTCAAGCTTACCCAGGAAACGCAGGTCACGGTGCACGTCGAGGTCGCGGGCCAGCTTTTCCATGCGGTTGCGGTCGGGGCCGTCGCCCACCAGCAGCAGCTTGGCCGGAATCTGCTCCCGCACGCCCACAAAAATGCGCAGCACGTCTTCCACCCGCTTCACGGTGCGGAAGTTGCTGGTGTGGATGAGCAGCTTTTCGCCCTCGGGCGCGATGGCGGCCCGGAAATGGCTTTTTTCCTGCTTTTTGAAGCGGTGCAGGTCGATAAAGTTGGGGATGACGGTGATGTCCTTTTCTACGGCGAAATACTCGTAGGTCTCGCGCCGCAGGTCATCCGACACGGAAGTCACGCCGTCGCTCTGGTTGATGCTGAACGTCACCACCGGCTCAAAGCTGGAATCTTTGCCCACCAGCGTGATATCGGTGCCGTGCAGGGTGGTCACCACCGGAATGTTGATGCCGCGCGAGCGCAGAATCTGCTTGGCCATAAAGGCGGCCGAGGCGTGCGGAATGGCGTAGTGCACGTGCAGCACGTCGAGCTTCTCATTCTGCACAATATCAACCATTTTGCTGGTCAGGGCCAGCTCGTAGGGCGGAAACTGGAACAGCGGGTAGGCCGGCACATACACCTCGTGGTAGAAGAGGTTCTCGTTGAAGAAGTCGAGCCGCACCGGCTGGCTGTAGGTGATGAAGTGAACGCGGTGCCCGCGCTGGGCCAGGGCTTTGCCCAGTTCCGTGGCCACCACGCCCGAGCCGCCAAAGGTGGGATAACAGACGATTCCGATGTTCATAGGGAAGCTAACGCGAAAATGAGCCGCGCGTTCTGCCTAACCGCCTTCCCGCCGAGATGTTAATGAAAACGCCATCTTTCTCCTTCTACCTTGCGCGCATCGGCTTTTTTTCCTGGCAGCAGGAGAATGACGTCGGGCAGAATAGGTGAAAGTGAAAACGTTACGTAATGAAGATATGCTTGGTTAAACCGAATATTCTTGCCCAAACCTGCTCTCAAGCAGGCCATTTCATTCCCCGATGGTGGCGGATTTCCGGGCTTCCAGCCGGGTGTTTGGTCATCGGCCTCGGGCTTGTGCCTGGCCACGCGGCCGCGCAGATTGGCGCCAAGGCCCAGGGCGGCAAGCTCACCAGTTGGGTGGCTTTGGGCGTTGATAAAGAGATTCCCGAGCGCTGGACCTGGGTGACGGACGTCGGTTTCGGCCGGCACAGCGACCCCACCGGCGACCTGAATCCGGTGAAGCGCCAGGGTCTGTTTGTGGTCACGCAGGATTTCATCTACCGCATGAGCCCGCACTGGCGCACAGCCGTTTCGGCGGGATATTGGCGGCGCAATTCCTATCAGGAGGACGAGCCTTACGAGGCCAGCCCCACCAATGCATTCCGCAACGAGTTGCGGCCGTTTCAAAAGCTCTATTACGACACGAAGTTTGGCAAGGTGTTCTTCACCAATACGCTGCGCGTTGACTACCGCTTTTACTTTACCCCCGATTTTGGCCGCTGGCCTACGCCGTTTGAATTGCGGGTGCGGGATATGGTGAATTTCAAAATCCCCATCGACCAAAGCCACCGCCACTGGATTATCCTCAACGACGAAGTGCTGACGGCTACCGACGACTACAGCGCCGGCACCGCCAAAGAGCTGGGGCACCAGTGGAGCCCATATAAATTCACGGAAAACCGTGCTTCCCTGTATTATCGCCGCAGCTTTGCCGAACATAAGCTGGATTGGGACATCGGCATCATGTACCAGCGTTGGCGCGAAACCCAGCAAACGGCCTTCACCACCAGTTACAACCTGATGATGGACTTCATCATCAAATAAGAAGCGCGAGGGCGTGGCTTTGCCGCCACGCCCTCGCGCTTTTGTGCTGTGGGAGAGGTTACTTCTGCTCTAAGTTGGCGGAAGCCAGCTTCTTGGCATTCTCTGCCGCCAACGCCTTGTATATCACCTCCTGAATGCGCGTGCGGATGTTGTACTGGCGCAGCTTGTTGTTGCCGGCGTCGGGGTACACGCGGTTGGAGAGGAAGACGTAGAGGATGTCGTTATCGGGGTCCATCCACACACAGGTGCCCGTGAAGCCGGTGTGGCCGAAGGTGCTGGCCGGCGCGAGGTTGCTGGTGGGGCCTTCGGGCTTGCTAGGGTCGCCGTGGTCCCAGCCCAGGCCGCGCCGGCCGCCGTTCTGCGGGCGCGCAAATTCCGAAACCACCGGGTTCTGGAAGTAGCGGGTGCCGCCGTAGTTGCCGTTTTGCAGGTTCATCTGCATCAGCACGGCCAGGTCGTTGGCGGTGGCGAAAAGGCCGGCGTGGCCGCCCACGCCGCCCACCAAGGCCGCGGTTTGGTCGTGCACGGTGCCCTGCAGTTGCTCGCGGCGGTAGTAGGTGTCTTTCTCGGTGGGCGCGATGCAGCTTTTGGGAAAGCGCTGCAGGGGGTTGTAGGTCATGCTGCCCAGGCCCAGCGGCCGGTAGAAATTGTCCTGCAGGAAATTCTCGATGGGCTGCTTCAGAATCTTCTCGCACACCCGCTTCATCACAATAAAGCTGAGGTCGGAATACTCCGTGGGGTATTTGCCTTTGATTTTAGGCAACAGGCCCGAGCGCATGGTCCAGGCCCATACCGAGTCGTCGGCGGCTTTGGTGCTATACTCGCCGGGCGCTACTTCGTTAGGGAAGTCGTCGGACCGAATACTGGCGTAGAACGTGGGCTTGAGCTGGCCGTCGCGCATGGTGCGCTCCCAGGTCGGGATGCCCGGCTTGAGGCCGGCCTGGTGCAGCAGCACGTCGCGCACGGTCATGTCGCGCTTGTTGGTGCGCGCCAGCTCGGGCAGGTAGGTCGCTACTTTTTCCTCGATGTTGAGCTTGCCCTGGTCCTTGAGGTACATCACGGCCTGCAGCGTGCCGGCCACTTTCGTCACCGAAGCCAGGTCGTACAAGGTGCTGCTGGTCACGGGCTGGCTTTGGTCGTAGGTGCAGTAGCCGTAGCTCTGGTCAAACACCACGGTGCCGTTTTTGGCCACCAGCACCTGGCAGCCGGGGGCGGCGGCGTAGGTCTGGCTTTCCAGGGCGATGTTGTCAATCTGGGCCAGCACGCGCGAGCTCAGGCCCTGGCTTTCGGGGGCGGCGTAGCGCAGGCGGTGCAGGTCGGGGGTGGCGATGCCCGTGGCCGCGCGCATGGTGGGCGACACCGTGACGGGCAGTTTGCCGCGGGCCGGCAGCGCGCCAAACAGCACCTGCGGCACCACCAGCTGCGCGGCGTAATGGTCTTCGTAGCCGCACACCAGGGTGCGGGCATCCTCCAGAAATTTCAGCGAATAAGCATTGCCCATGGCCACCACCACGGTTTTGAAGCGCTTGTTGGCTTCAAGCTGCTTGATGAACTTCAGCGCCCCGTCGCCGATGCCGTAGCTGTGGCTGGGGGTGTTGTTCATCTGGTGCAGGCTCACCACCACCACGTTGTAGCCCGTGAGGCGGCTGGCAATGCGGGTAAAGGTGCTGTCCGGGGCGTAGCGGTCGGGCACGGCGTATACCGGGCCGGGCTGGTACTTGTTGAAAATGGTGGCATACGGCCCCTCGGCCTGCGTGCCAATGGTGATGGCGGCAATGCGCAGCGTATCGAGGCGCTGGAAGGGGAGGAGCTTGTCGTCGTTCTTCACCACCGTCACGGCGTGCTCAAAAATACTCTGGGCCAGCACCTTGGTGAACGGCTGGTTCAGGCTGTCGCGCAGCGTAGTGAGGCGCGTGGGCTTGTAGCTGGCCAGCCCGGCCCAGTACTTGGCGCGCAAAATCTTTTTGATGCGCAGGTCCAGGTCTTCCTGCTTGAGCGCGCCCGTAGCGGCAGCCTCCTGAATGCGCTTGAGGGCGGCCGGCACGTCTTCCGAAAACAGCAGAATGTCGTTGCCGGCGGCCAGGGCCATGGCGTCGAGCTCGCCGTCTTTGTAGAGCTTGCTCACGCTCTTCATGTTGAGCGCATCGGTAAAAACCAAGCCCTTAAAGCCCATCTTGTCCTTGAGCAGGTCCGTCACCAGGGCCCGCGACAGCGTGGTGGTCTTGGCGTTGGTGGTGTCGAACAGCGGCATGTACAGGTGGGCCACCATCACGCCCATCACGCCGGCCTCGAACGACTGCTGAAACGGCACCAAATCCACTTTCTGCAGCCGGGCCAGGTCGGTGTTGATGACCGGCAGCGACACGTGCGAGTCGGTGTCGGTGTCGCCGTGGCCGGGGAAGTGTTTGGCCACGGCCATCACGCCGGTTTCCTGCAAGCCCTTGATGTACTGAATGCCCAGTGCGCCCACGCGGTTCTGGTCTTCGCCAAACGAGCGGTTGCCGATGACGGGGTTGCCGGGGTTGGAATTCACGTCAATCACCGGCGCGAAGTCGATGTGCACGCCCAGGGCGCGCATTTTGCGGGCAATGTCGCGGCCCATCTGGTACACCAGCTTGGGGTCGTCCATGGCGCCCAGCGTCATTTGCTTGGCGTAGTGGGCCGAGGAATCGAGGCGCATGTCGAGGCCCCACTCGGCGTCCATGGCGATGAGCAGGGGCACCTTGGCAGCGGCCTGCAGGCGGTTGGTCATGATGGCCTGGCGCTTGGGACCGCCCTGCAGAAACATAACGCCGCCAATGTTTTGATTGCGCACCAGGCGCTCGATGCGCTCCACGTGGCTGCGGTCCTTGTTGGAATAGGCCGCCACCATGAACAGCTGACCCAGGCGCTGCTCGGGCGTGAGCGAGTTGAACACGCTGTCAACCCAGGCCATTTCCTTGGGCGAGGCCGGCAACGGGTCGGCGGGCAGCTTCTTTGTTTCCGAAAACGACAGCAGCATGCCCGCGGCCAGCAGCAAAGCGGCCAGGCTCAGCTGAAGTGGGATGCGCAGGAGCCCCGTGGAGTTGATGGGTTGGTTCAAGAGGCAAACGGGCCGCGGGGGCCGTACTTTTGTCGTGGGTAACAGCGGAACCCGGCGGTTGGGTTTGGAGGTTCCAAACGAAGCCGGCTGCGGCTTGAAATACTCCCGGCACTGCCGGAAAATTTCAAGCTGGAACTCCGCTATTTAGCCGCGAAGGTACGCACAAAACCCCGTCAAGGGTTTACAACGCGTTCAGTTTCCGGTTATTGCCGGGTGCGTTTGCGCTTGTCTGCGTGCCCGTTAGCTCTGCTACGCTCTTTTCCGCTACCCGCCTCTAGCTTTCCCGAAATGCCCGATATCATTCGCCTGCTTCCCGAATACCTAGCCAACCAGATTGCGGCCGGCGAAGTGGTGCAGCGCCCTGCCTCGGTGGTGAAGGAGCTGCTGGAAAATGCCGTTGATGCCGGCGCCACTCAGGTCCAACTCATTGTGAAAGAAGCGGGCAAGCAACTCGTGCAGGTGGTCGACAACGGCGCTGGCATGTCGCCCACCGACGCCCGCATGAGCCTGGAGCGCCACGCCACCAGCAAAATCCGCTCAACCGAAGACCTGTTCAAAATCCGCACGCTTGGCTTCCGGGGCGAGGCCCTGGCCAGCATCGCGGCCGTGGCCCAGGTCGAAATCCGCACCAAGCAGCGCGACCACGACACCGGCACCCTGCTGCTGGTGGAAGGTTCGCAGGTGACCAGCCAGCAGCCCACCGCCTGCCCCGACGGTACCAGCATCTCCGTCAAAAACCTGTTTTTCAACGTGCCGGCCCGGCGCAACTTCCTCAAGAGCAACGCCGTGGAAATGCGGCACATCCTCGACGAGTTTCAGCACGTGGCACTGGCCAATCCGCAGATTGCCTTCTCGCTTTATCAAAATGAACTGGAGGTGTTTGGCCTGCCGGCCGGCAAGCTCAGCCAGCGCATTGTGGCCTTGCTGGGCAATGGCTACAAGGAGCAGCTGGCCGCCTGCGAGGAAGTGACGCACTCCATCTCGGTGCGCGGCTTCGTGGGCAAGCCCGAGTCGAGCAAGAAAAGCCGGGGCGACCAGTTCTTTTTCGTCAACAACCGCTTCATCCGCTCGGCCTATCTGAACCACGCCGTGCTGGCGGCTTACGAGGGCCTGCTGGCCCGCGACACGCACCCGTTCTACGTGCTGTTTCTGGAGCTCGACCCCAAGGCCATCGACATCAACGTACACCCCACGAAGACGGAAATAAAGTTCGAGGACGAGAAAACCGTCTACGCCGTGGTGCGCGCCGCCGTGAAGCAAAGCCTGGGCATCCACAACATCGCGCCGTCGCTGGACTTCGATGGGGACGTGAATTTTGCGCCCATCCGGCCGCTGCGGGCTGGCAAGGGTACCGGCGAGGCGCCCGTCACGGCCCACGACCACCTGCCCGCGGCCACGCCCGCCGCCCGCGCTGCCGCCAGCCACGACACCTACCGCCCCGATGCGCTGGCCGCCGCCGCTTCGGCCGCCACCCGCAGCCCGTCGGCCAACAGCTCCGGCTTTTCCAATTTCTCGCCCGAAGTGCGGCGCGATGGCTATGAGCGGGGCCTGCCGCCGCGCCCCACCGAGCAGGCCCGACGCGAACTCGAAGCCTTTTACCGTGAGCTCGGCCAGCCGGTGCGTGAAGACAAGGCCGTGGGCGCCGACAACCCCGTAGTGCGCAGCTTCGAGGCCGATTTTCCGCCGGAGCCGCCCGTGGCGCCAGCCTCCGTTGGCACCGAAGATTTCACGCTGGGCCTCGCCATGCCCGAAGCTTCGCCCGCCACGCCCACTCCTGCCCGCGAGGGCGGCTCGGGCAGCCGGGCCCTGCAGGTGCAGCAGCGATACGTGCTGGTGCCGGTGAAGTCGGGTGTGCTGCTGATTGACCAGGAGGCGGCCCGCGAGCGTATTCTCTACGAGCAGTACCGGCAGGAGCTGGGCCGCGCCGTGGGCACGTCCCAAACGCTGCTGTTTCCGCGCACGGTCACGTTTTCGCCCGCCGATTTCGCCGTGCTGCGCGAGCTCACCGAGCCGCTGCACGCGCTGGGCTTCATCTTCGTGGAGTTCGGGCCGAACACGATTGCCGTAGAGGCCATCCCGGCCGGGATGCCGCCTCAAAACGAAAAGGAGCTGCTGGAAAGCCTGATTGAGCAGTTCCGTACGGCCGCGGGCCCGCTCAAGCTCGACCAAAGCGAGGGCCTGGCCCGGGCCCTGGCGCGCCGCGTGGCCGCCAGCACGGCCGCCACGCGCCTGCCCGAGGCCGAGCTCAGCGCCCTGGCCGACCGCCTTTTTGCCTGCCAGACCCCCGGCTACACCCCCGACGGCCGCAAAACCCTGGTGCTGCTTGATGGGCAGCAGCTGGCCGATTTTTTCCGTAAGTAAGTCCGGCCGTGCGGCTTGCGCGGCGCCCTATTATCCCTGCATGTTCAACCTGACCCCCACCGTTCGCAACCTGCTGATTGTGAACATTGCGTTTCTGCTGGCCCAAATGAGCCTGCTGCCGCTGCTCACCCAAATCGGTAGCTTGTATCCCATTGGCTCGCCGTATTTTTTCCCCTGGCAGTTTTTTACCTACATGTTTCTGCACGCCGGCTGGGGGCACTTGTTTTCCAACATGTTCGGCCTGATTTCCTTCGGGCCGTTGCTGGAGCAGCGCTGGGGGCCGTCGCGCTTCCTCACCTTCTGGCTGATATGCGGGGTAGGGGCCGGGCTGCTGTACGAAGGCGTACGGGGCTACGAGATATACAAAATGGAGCAGGCGCGGCAGGAGTTTCACCAGACGCCCTCGGGGCCGGATTTTGCCAACTTCTTTCGCTCCTATTTCCCCGACGCTACCGGCTACGAAACGTTGGCCGGCGCCCTGCAGCGCAATCCGCAAAACCAGGAATACATCAGCGCCGCCACCAGTGCCGTTGACGGCGCCGTGGAAGAAACCCTCAATTCGAAATTCGGCGGCATGGTGGGCGCTTCCGGGGCCTTGTTTGGCCTGTTGTTCGCCTTCGCCTACCTGTTTCCGAACACCGAGCTGATGCTGCTGTTCATACCCTTTCCCATCAAGGCGAAATATTTTGTCGGCCTCTATGCCTTGTATGAACTATACAGCGGCGTGCACCGCGTGCCCGGCGACAACGTGGCCCACTTTGCCCACCTGGGCGGCCTGCTCATCGGTTTCTTTGTGGTGAAGTACTGGGAAGGCGGCCGGGAGCGGTTTTACTAAAAAATGAGTTGAGATACTGCCCCCGCCGCCACCTTTGGACGGCGGATTTCGTTGCATCTGTTTAATCCCTGACCCTTGCCATGAGCATTGTTCAAGACATCCGTACTGCCTTTAGCCGCCGCGACAACGCCCTCATGCAGCTCATTCTGCTGAATGTGATTGTGTTTGCGGCGCTCATCGTGCTGCGGGCCATCCTCACGCTGAGCAGCGCCGGCGGGTATTACCCCGTGGTGATGAAGCAGCTGGAGCTGTCGTCGTCGCTACCCGTGCTGATTCGCCACCCCTGGACGCTGCTGACCTACGCTTTTTGCCACCAGGAATTCTTCCATATTCTCTTCAATCTGCTCAACCTCTACTGGTTTGGGCAGCTGGTGCGCGAGTACCTCGGCGACCGCCGCCTGGTGAGCATCTACGTGCTGGGTGCGTTGGCCGGGGCGGCCATTTTTCTGCTGAGCTTCAACTTATTGCCCGTGTTTCAGCCCGGCGTGGGCACGCCCATGATTGGCGCGTCGGCGGCCGTTACGGCCATCATTGTGGCCGGCGCCACCCTGCTGCCCGACTACACTTTCATGCTCATTCTTATTGGCCCGGTCAAGATTAAGTGGATTGCGGCCGTGGTGGTGCTCATTTCGCTGGCCGGCGTGAACGGTGGCAATCCCGGCGGCGAAATTGCACACCTGGGCGGCGCCCTGCTCGGCTTTGTGTTCATCAAGCAGCTGCAGGCCGGCCGCGACCTGGGCCGCCCCGTGCAGGCCGTGGGCAACTTCTTCAGCAACCTCACCCACCGCCAGCCCGCCATGCGCGTGAGCCCCCCGCGCCGCGCCGAGCCCGTGGCCGCCACCTCCGCCAGCGGAGCCAAAAAGCCCGCCGCCCCCGGCCAGCCCCTGCAGGACGAAATCGATACCATTCTGGACAAGATTTCGCGCTCCGGCTACGAGAGCCTATCCAAGGAAGAAAAGCAGAAGCTGTTCCGCGCCAGCCAGCAATAGGCTACGATTACAAGCAGCCAGAAAGGCAAAAGAACGTCGTGCTGAGCGCAATCCAAGCATCTCTGCCACAGCAGTAATTCATTTACTATTGCACGCGAGATTCTTCGACTGCGCTCAGCACGACGTTCTGGTTACGCCTCGCGCAGCCAGTTTTTAGCGAGTTCAATGTCCTGAAACAAGCGCATCTCAAACTGCGACCCTACCCTCGTCACCATCTCGGCGGCCGAGGCCTGCCCGAAAATGCCGGGCGACACCACGTGGGCAAAGCGCTTGAGGCCCAGCCGCAGCACCTGCGGCATCCAGTTTTGAGCAATCCAGTCGTTGGCCGAGCTCCACGAGCCGACTACTTCGCGGTTGTCGTTCAGCATTTGGGCGCACGGCTTTTCCCGCAGAAAATCGATGGTGGCCTGGCAGCCCTGAATCACCTTCTCGGTGGGCAGCACGCCCACCCAGTTGTTATAAATCCAGCCATTGGCTTCATCCAGCTCGATGGTCAGGTACACCTTGTCGAACGAATTGATGAGCTCTTTTTTCATGGGTTGAAATGGAAAAGGCAGGCGGGAATATTGCAAAGTAAGCATATAATTTAAGCTAACAGCTGCAACAAAAAAGGCCAGTGCTGCAAAGCACTGGCCTTTTTGCAATTAAAACTGAAACGTTAAGCGGGCTGGGCGCTGCTCATTTTGTCGAGGGCGTCCATCACCTCTTTCACGTGGCCGCGCGAGGTTTCGAGCAGCTGCTTCTCTTCGTCGTTCAGCTGGAGCTCAATCACGCGCTCCACGCCGTTTTTGCCCAGAATAACCGGGGCGCCGAGGTACACGCCGT
This sequence comes from Hymenobacter sp. 5317J-9, assembly GCF_022921075.1. Lineage (NCBI taxonomy): Bacteria > Pseudomonadati > Bacteroidota > Cytophagia > Cytophagales > Hymenobacteraceae > Hymenobacter > Hymenobacter sp. 5317J-9. Next base: position 4,188,484 of record NZ_CP095050.1, on the reverse strand, counting down.
TGATGCCGTATTCGCCTTGCAGCTCCAGGCACACAGGGAACACGCGGCGCTGGTCGCGCACGATGGCTTCCACCATTTGGGCTGCGGCCGCGCCGGGCGCGTACCAGGCCGAGGTGCCCATCAGCTTCACCAGCTCGCCGCCGCCCACGGCGGTGCGCTGCACGATGGCGTCAAGCTTCTCTTTGGAAATGAGTTCGGTAACCGGGATGCCGCCCACGGTGGTGTAGCGGGGCAGGGGCACCATGGTGTCGCCGTGGCCGCCCATGAGCACGGCCTGAATGTCTTTGGGGCTCACGTTCAGGGCCTCGGCCAAGAAGGCGCGGTAGCGGGCCGTGTCGAGGATGCCGGCCATGCCGAACACCTTTTCGCGGGGCAGCTTGGCGGTGAGGTGGGCCTGGTAGGTCATCACGTCGAGCGGGTTGCTCACCACGATGATGATGGCGTTGGGGGAGTGGGCCACTACCTGCTCGGTCACCGATTTTACGATGCCGGCGTTGATGCCAATCAGGTCGTCGCGGCTCATGCCGGGCTTGCGGGGCAGGCCCGAGGTAATCACCACCACGTCGGAACCGGCCGTGCGGGCGTAGTCGTTGGTCACGCCCACGGTGCGCGAGTCGTAGCCGATAATCGGGGCTTTCTGCCAGATATCGAGTGCTTTGCCTTCGGCGATGCCTTCCTTGATGTCGACCAGTACAATTTCGTTGGCAATTTCACGGGTGGCGAGCACATCGGCGCAGGTTGCGCCCACGTTGCCGGCTCCGACTACGGTAACTTTCATAGGAAAAGAATTGGGGGGTTGGAGTTTCGTGGGTAAAAGTACCTCCCCGCGAAGGAAGGCACAATGAAAAGCGACAACGGCGCATGTAGAGACGCAACATTTTGCGTCTCGTCGTCCGTGCCGCGTGGATATCGGCCAGTTGCCGGGTGGACTCCATCGTTCAACGACGAGACGCAAAATGTTGCGTCTCTACATGCGCTGCACCGTGAGCACGCGTTCGGAGCTGTCTTCCACCTTGAACCGGTCGTCCACGCGCCAGCCCACCACCCAGCAGATTTTGCCGTCGGCCGAGGTCAGCACGCGCACGTCGTCTTTCAGGTTGAGTGGTACCTTTTGGTCAATGAGGAAGTCGCTGAGCAGCTTTTTGCCCTTCATGCCCAGCGGCATAAACCAGTCGCCTTCCTGCCACTTGCGCAGCGTGAGCGGGAATTTGAGCTTGTCGGCATCGAGCGCGGCCGTGCTTTTCGAGCGCGGAATAATAAAGTGCCGGGCGTCGTCGTGCAGTTCGGCTTTCAGGCGCATGCCGTCGGCCAGCAGGTCGGTTTGGCCCGCCGCCAGTTGGAATGTGCCGAACTGCGACGTGCGCCGCGGGGTGATAACCAGGTTTTCGCGGTCCTTCACCAGCCGGTGCGTGGGCGAGTCGAAGCGCCGGCCGCTCTCGCCGCCGAACGCCGCCACAATGTCCTTCACCAGCAGCCACGAAAAGCCGAAGGGCCGCAGAATCTCCTGCAGCACCAGCGCGGTGGCAGCCGTTTTTTGCAGCGTGCTGATGTTGAGGTACGTCACCTCGGCTTCGTCGCGGCGGGCCTGGGCGGCGGTGTCGGCCACGTAGCGGCGCACAATTTCCTCGGCCCCGCCCACGCGCTCGGCGGTGCCGGCCATGGTTTCGTCGAGGTTGGGGTTGATTTCGCGCAGCACGGGCAGCACCTCGTGGCGCAGCAGGTTGCGCTGGTACACGGGGCTGTCGTTGCTGTCGTCTTCGCGCCAGCGCAGGCCGCGCTCCACCAAGTAGTCGTGCAGGTCGTCGCGGCCCACGCCCAGCAGCGGGCGCACCACGTGGCCGTTTTTCACCTGAATGCCGTGCAGGCCGGCCAGCCCGGTGCCGTGCGCGAGGTTCAGCAGCATGGTTTCGGCCTGGTCGCGCTGGTGGTGGGCGGTGGCCACGTAGGCCAGGCCCTGGGTCTGGCGCACCTGTTCAAACCAGCGATAGCGCAGCAGGCGGGCCGCCATCTGGGTCGAAATGCCTTCCTGCTCGGCAAAGGCTTTGGTCTGAAAAAACTCGGCGAAGTAGGGGAGGCCGTACTGCTTGGCCAGCTTGCGCACAAATTGCTCGTCGGCGTCGGCGTCTTCGCCCCGCAGGCCGAAGTGGCAGTGCGCCACGGCCACCTGAACCCGCAGCCGGTGCAGAATGTCTAATAAAACCACCGAATCCAACCCGCCGCTGACGGCCACGAGGATGGGGTCGTTGTCGATGGAAAACAGGTGGTGCTCCTCAATGAAGCGGCGAACGGTATCGAGCATAAACAAAGCGAGTGCCCGGCTGACCCGCGGACACTACCACGCAAAGATGGCCGTTAGCGCGGGCCCCGTCCGTACCTTTGCCCTCCGAATGTTCTTCTCGCGCGTCTTTTTTCTTCTGCTGATTTTGTTGCCGCTGCTGGGGCAAGCGCAGCGCCCCACCGCGCCGGGCACCGGCACGCCCGTGCCGGTCACCACCGCCCCGGCCCGGGCCGGCACCGCGCCCAAACCCGGCGCAAAGGGTTCGCCCATCAAGCTGCTGACCACCGGCCAGCTGGTGGGCGGCATCTTCAATGGCGTGAAAATTCGCAAGCTGCTGGGCAACGTCAGCTTTCAGCAGGATGACGTGTTTCTGTATTGCGACTCGGCCTACCAATACACCGAAACCAACCAGGTGGAGGCCTTCAGCAACGTGCGCGTGGTGCAAAGCGACACCATGACCATCACCGGCGACCACGGCTTTTACGACGGCACCAAGCGCACGGCCCGCATGACCGGCAACGTGGTGATGCGCGACCCGCGCATGACCCTGACCACGCCGGCCCTCGACTACGACCTGAACCGCAAAACGGCCTCCTACACCCAAACCGGCCACCTCACCGACCCGCAAAACACCCTCGACAGCGAGCAGGGTTTTTATGACACCAACAGCAAGGTGTTCGTTTTCAAGCGGAATGTGCACCTCGTGACGCCCGATTCAGAGCTGAACAACGACACGCTGCGCTACAACACGGTCAGCAAAATTGCCTACTTCAACGGCCCCACCCGCATCAAGGGCAAGTCGGGCAACCTTTACGCCGAGGGCGGCACTTACAACACGATAACGCGGGTTTCCAACTTCAAACAAAACGCCAAAATCGACACGCCCAACTACCTGCTGGGCGGCGACCAGCTGGTGTATGACGAGAAGAAGCAGTATGGCGTGGCTAAGGGGCACGTCTCGCTCATTTCCAAGAAAGACAACCTGACCCTGCGCGGCGACCAAGGCAAGTACTGGCGCGGCCTGGGCCGCACCAAGCTCTACGGCGGCCGGCCCGTGGTGCGCAACATCGGCAACCAGAAAGACACCCTGTACATGGCCGCCGATACGCTCATCAGCATCGAGGCGCGGCCCGGCCAGACCACCACGCGCACGGTACTTTACGCTTACCCCAAGGTGCAGATATTCCGGGGCCAGATGCAGGGCATCTGCGACTCGCTGACCTACGACCGGCAGGACAGCATCATCTACCTCAACCAGGACCCCGTGCTGTGGCAGGCCAAAAACCAGCTCACCTCGGACTCAATGCAAATCCGCTCGAAGCGCGGCAAGGTGGACGAGATGCGCCTCTACGGCAACGCCTTTGCCGTGAGCCAGGACACGCTGCTGAACTTCAACCAGACCAAGGGCCGCAGCATGATGGCCTACTTCCGCGACAACCAGCTGCGGCGCGTGGACGTGCTAGGCAATGCCGAAAGCATCTTCTACGCCCTCGACAACGACACCGCCACCACCGGCATGAACCGTGTGCTCTCGGCCAACATGCGGCTGCTGTTCCTGGAAAGCAAGCTCAACAAAATCACCGTTCTCTCGAACCCCGAGGCCAAGTTCATCCCGCCGCACGAGCTCAAGCCCGACGACGAGCGCCTGAAGGGCTACAAGTGGCGCGCCGCGGAACGCCCCACCCGCCGCCAAGTGTTGGGCAAGCAGTTCGACGACCGACCCAAGAAGCGCAAGCCGGTTAAGAAAAAGACCACAACTACCAAGCGCAGCCCCGCCAGCAAGTCGGCCAAGCCGGTGCCGAAGAAAACCACGCCCAAATCTGCGAGCCCTAAGCCCGCCCCGCCGGCGAAAGCGCCCTTGGCGGCGCCTAACGTGCGGCGCTAGCTGCAACCTTTGGCCCCGGCCCGGCACTCTTGCTGCGGACGGGCCGGCCGGAGTTGGCGCCGCGTTTGCCTTCGCCGGCTCAAATCGTTACCTTTGCACCCCTTATGCCGATTTCCCGCCTCACGGTTCTGTTTCTGCTCGTTAGCACGCTCTTGTTGGGCTCCTGCGCCAGCGGCTACCAAAAATTGCTGAAAAGCACCGACGTCAACAAGAAGTACGAAGCCGCCGTGCAGTACTACGACAAAGGCGACTATTTCCGGGCCGGCACGCTGCTCGAAGACCTCATTCCGCTGCTGAAGGGCCGCCCCGAGGCCGAAAAAGCCCAGTTCTACTTCGCCAATACCAACTTTAAGCAGCGCAACTATGTGCTGAGCGCGTTCTATTTCAAGCAGTTCATCGATACGTACCCGAACTCTGACTATGCCGAGGAAGCTACTTTTCTGAACGCCCGGTCGCTGTTCTTGGACTCGCCTGGCTACGAGCTCGACCAAACCAACACGGTGTCGGCCCTGGAGTCGATTCAGGATTTCCTGAACCGTTACCCCGAAAGCAAGTTCAAGGGCGAAACCGAGAACATGTCGCAGGAGCTGCAGAAGAAGCTGGAAAACAAAGCCTTTGAAAGCGCCCGGCTGTACTACCAGCTCCGCTACAACCAGGCTGCCGTGGTGGCCCTTACCAACTTCCAGCTGCAATACCCCGCTTCGGCCTACGCCGAGCAGGCCTCCTTCCTGCGCCTCAGCGCCCAATATGCCTGGGCACAGGAAAGCATCGAGTCCAAGCAGCGTGAGCGTTATTTGGAGGCGGTGAGCTTCTACCAGCAGTTCATCGACGCCTATCCCAAGAGCAAGAACCTGAAAGCCGCGCAGGACATGTACGATGTCAGCCAGGCCCAAATCACCCGGTTGAAGGCGACGCCAACCGCGGCATCCAACTAATTAGTAACTCATTATGCCCATGAAACCCAATCCCAACACCCCGTCGAGCTCCATCGTGACGCGCAACATCGCCGACATCACCGGCGACAATGGCAACGTGTACGAGGCCATCGCCGTGATTTCGAAGCGCGCCAACCAGCTGTCGGTGAAGCTGAAAGAAGAGTTGAACGACCGGTTGGCCGAGTTCGCTTCTACGGTTGATAACCTGGAAGAAGTGTTCGAGAACCGCGAGCAAATTGAGGTGTCGAAGCAGTACGAGCGCATGCCCAAGCCCACCAGCCTGGCCATCGAGGAGTTCCTGCAGGGCAAGATTGCCTACACCACGCCTGAGCCGGAAGAAGTGCCGATTCCCCGCGAGCTGTTCTAAGGCTGCCGGGTTCGCCAATACGAACGTCATGCTGAGCGCAGCCGAAGCATCTCTACCGCGAGAGTAACGAATTACTTCCTCGGTAGAGAGCTTCGGCTGCGCTCAGCATGACGTTCTTTTGTTTACCAGTTTCTAGCTTCATGGCCGAACAAACAACCAGCAACCAATTAGCCAGCCCCCTCCGCGGCCGCCGCATCCTGCTGGGCGTGAGCGGCAGCATCGCGGCATACAAAGCCGCGCCGCTCACCCGCCTGCTCGTGAAGGCCGGAGCCGAAGTGCAGGTCATCCTCACCGAAGCCGCCTCCGCGTTTGTGACGCCCCTCACCCTGGGCACGCTCTCCAAAAAGCCCGTCCTGACGGGCTTTTTGCGTGACGCGGCCGCTGGCGAATGGCACAACCACGTGGAGCTGGGCCTCTGGGCCGATGCCCTGCTGATTGCGCCGGCCAGCGCCAACACCATTGGTCAGTTGGCCAATGGTTTGTGCCCCAATTTGCTGTGCGCGGTGTATTTGTCGGCCCGCTGCCCCGTGTTCCTGGCTCCGGCTATGGACTTGGACATGTTCGCCCACCCCGCCGTGACGCAGAACCTGGCCCGGCTGCGCAGCTTCGGCAACCACGTCTTCGATTCGCCCAGCGGTGAGCTGGCCAGCGGCCTGAGCGGCCACGGCCGCATGCTGGAGCCTGAGGACATGGTGGCGGAACTCGAGCAGTTTTTTGATAGTGTTGGGTTTGAGCGAACGTCATGCTGAGCGCAGCCGAAGCATCTCTACCGCAGCACTAACTGTACTTACTTCCCCGGTAGAGATGCTTCGGCTGCGCTCAGCATGACGTTCTTTGGGTTGCTCTTCCAAATTATAAGCCCTCATGCGCGTCCTTATCACTTCTGGCCCCACCTACGAACCCCTCGACCCTGTCCGCTTCCTCGGCAACCGCTCCACCGGCAAAATGGGCTACGCGCTGGCCGAAGCCTTTGCCGCTGAAGGCGCCGAAGTGACCTTGGTAAGCGGCCCCAGCCAGCTGGCGGACCCGGCGAGCCCACGTATCCGCACGGTGCGGGTGGAAACGGCGGCGGAAATGTTTGCCGCCGCTGCAGCCGCCGCCGAAACGGCTGACGTGTGGGTGTTTGCGGCGGCGGTGGCCGACTACCGGCCGGCCCACGTGGCGGCTGAAAAGATTAAAAAATCGGGCGACACGCTTACGCTGGAGCTGGTCAAAAACGTGGACATTGCCGCCACGCTCGGCCAGCGCAAGCGGGCTGAACAATTTGCGGTCGGTTTTGCGTTGGAGACTACGAACGAGCTGGCCCATGCCCAGGACAAGCTGCACCGGAAAAACTTCGACCTCGTCGTGCTGAATTCGCTCCGCGACGCGGGTGCGGGTTTCGGCCACGACACCAATAAGGTGACCGTGCTGGACGCCGCCGGCCAAATCGTTAATTTTGAGTTGCAGTCCAAAGCCGACGTGGCCCGCGGACTGGTAAGCCTGATTCTGGCCCGCCGGGCCGCAACCCATTGAAAACCATGTTGCGAAAACTCCTCGCGGCCCTGCCGATACTCGTTTTGCTGCTGGCCGGCCCCGTGGCCCGCGCCCAGGAGCTGCAGGCCGAAGTGACGGTGACCACCGAAAACGTGACGATTTCGGACCCCACCATCGTCACGAGCATGCAAAAGGACATCCGCGAGTTCCTGAACAACCGCGCCTGGACCACCCAAACCTACCGCGACGGGGAGCGCATTCGCCTGCGCATGTTCATCGGCATCACCACCATCCCGCAAAACGGCACCTACAACTGCATCATGCGCTTGGTGTCGACGCGGCCGGTGTACGGCACGGGCTACGAAACCAACGTCATCAGCATCAACGACAAGAGTTTCAATTTCAACTACTCGCCGCAGATGTCGCTGCGCTTCTCGCCCAACAGCTTCGACTCCAACCTGTCGTCGCTGCTGGGGTACTACGCCTACCTCGTCATTGGCATCGACCGCGACACGTTCGGCAAGCTTGGCGGCACGCCGTACTACGAGCTGGCCCGCAACATTGTGAACTACTCGGCCAACCAGACCACCACCAACGAGCCCGACGAAGGATGGCGCGGCACGGGTTCGCGCGAGCGTCACTTCCTGCTCGACAACCTCACCGACCCGCAATTTGAAGCCGTGCGCACCGGCTTGTACAATTACTACCGCTTGGGCATGGACGTGTTTATCGAAAAGCCCGAAGAAGCCCGCGCCTCGGTAATGGCTGCTCTCACCGGCATCCAGAAAGCCGCCATTACGCGGCCGGGCTCGTTGATTTTCCGGGCGTTTTTCGACGCTAAGGCCGAGGAAATTGCCAACATCTTCCGCACCAGTCCGGACCAGTCGCAGAAGCAGCAGCTTGTGACCATGCTCACGGAAGTGGACCCCGGCAATTCGGCTAAATACCAAACTGTATTGAAGTAAAACCTGGAATTGGAACCAGAAAAACGGTCATGCTGAGTGCAGCCGAAGCATCTCTACCGGGGAAGTACCTAACTACTCTCGCGCTAGAGATGCTTCGGTTGCGCGCAGCATGACGGCTGATTATCCAACGACTTTACATTAGTTATGCTTGTCGATTTACGAATTAAGAATTACGCGCTGATTGAGCAGCTGGAGCTGCGGCCGTCGCCATTGCTGAATATCATTACGGGTGAAACCGGAGCCGGCAAATCCATTATGCTGGGCGCTATTGGCCTGCTGCTGGGCAACCGCGCCGACTCGCGCATGCTGTTCGATACCGAACGCAAGTGCGTGATTGAGGGCCAGTTTGACATTGCCAACTACCAGCTGCAGGACATCTTCGACGCCGAAGACCTGGACTACGACACGCACTGCATTCTGCGGCGCGAAATCAGCCCAAATGGTAAGTCGCGCGCTTTCGTGAACGACACGCCCGTGACCTTGGAAGCCCTGCGGAAAATTGGGGCCAACCTGATGGACATTCACTCGCAGCACGACACGCTGCTGCTGGGCGACGGGGTTTTCCAACTCAACCTGCTGGATTTGTACGCCGGGCTGGTGCCACAGCGCACCGCGTACGGCAGCGCTTTCCGCACCTACCGCAAGCTGGAAGTTGACTTGCAGGCTCTGGAAAGCCAGGCTGCTCAGGCTAGCAAGGAGCTGGACTACAATAGCTTCCTGCTGAGCGAGCTCGAAGAAGCCCGCCTCGACAACGAAGACCAGGAAGCCCTGGAACAGGAGGTGAAGCAGCTGGAGCACGCCGAGGAAATCAAATACAAGCTGAGCCAGGCGCTGCACGGCCTACGCGACAGCGAAAGCTGCGCCACTGGCACCATGAAGGAAGCTTCGGTGCTGTTGGGCCAGGTGGCCAGCTACGCCGACAACTTCAAGGAGCTGCGCGAGCGTCTGGAAAGCTGCCTGATTGAGCTGCACGACATCGCCGACGAAGTGGAAGTGGCCGAGCGCCGCACCGAAGGCGACCCCGCCCGCGCCGAGGAACTGCAGGACCGCCTCAACGTGCTCTACACTTTGCAGCGCAAGCACCAGGCCCGCGACCTGCCCGCCCTCATTGAAGTGCGCGACAGCCTGCGCCAGAAAGTGAGCTCAGTGCTGAACCTGGACAAGGAAATCAACCGCCTGCGCAAGGACTCCGACGCCGCCCTGGCCGCCGTTACCAAGCAGGGCGCCAAGCTGTCGGAAAGCCGCCGCAAGTCGTTCCCCAACTTCGAGAAGCAGCTGGGCCTGTTGCTGGCCGACCTCGGCATGCCACACGCCCGCATCGTGGTGCAAAACGCAGTAGGGGCGCCCACCGCCAGCGGCATCGACGTGGTGAACATTCTCTTCACCGCCAACAAAGGCGCCCAGCCGCAAACGCTGAGCAAGGCCGCCTCGGGCGGCGAATTCTCGCGCCTGATGCTGTGCATCAAGTACATGCTGGCCGATAAAACGGCGCTGCCCACGATAGTGTTCGACGAAATTGACACCGGCATCAGCGGCGAGATTGCCGTGAAAGTGGGCCGCATGATGCAGCAAATGGCGCAGAAGCACCAGCTGGTGGCCATTTCGCACCTGCCGCAGATGGCTGCTGCTGGCGACGTGCACTACTTCGTGTACAAGGAAGACCGCGCCGACCGCACGGTGAGCCGCATCCGCGAGTTGAGCCAGGAGGAGCGCATCAAGGAAATCGCGCACATGATTGCGGGGGCCAAGCCCAGCGAAAACGCCTTCCAGAGCGCCCGCGAGCTGCTGGCGCTGCGGGGCGAAACGGTGGGATAATGCGGGAGGGTATGGGGGTAGGAGGGTAGGAAGGATTAGCTAACTTGCGCCGGGTTTGGTGGCCTGTGGCCCCTCGTACCCTCCTACCCCCATACCCTCTTACCCTAAAAAACAATGGCTAACAACCTCCTCGCCGGCAAAGTCGGCATTATTTCCGGCGCCCTCAACGACCAATCCATTGCTTGGAAAGTGGCCCAGCGGGCGCACGCCGAAGGAGCCCGTTTTGTGCTCACCAACGCGCCGCTGGCCATGCGCATGGGCGAAATCAACAAGCTGAGCGAGGAGTGCAACGCGCCCATCATCCCGGCCGATGCTACGTCGGTGGAAGAGCTGGAGGCGCTGTTTTCGGGGGCGCAAGAGCAGCTGGGCGGCAAGATTGACTTCGTGCTGCACAGCATTGGCATGAGCGCCAACATCCGCAAAAAGAAGCACTACGGCGAGCTGGACTACAAATTCTTCAACCAGACCATCGACGTATCGGCGCTGTCGTTCCACAAGATGATGGCCGTGGCTGAGAAGCTCGACGCCATGAACGAGTGGGGCAGCATTGTGGGCCTGAGCTACATCGCCGCGCAGCGCGCCTTTCTCGACTACACCGACATGACGCAGGCCAAGGCCATGCTCGAAAGCATTGCCCGCAGCTACGGCCAGCGCTTCGGCAAGCTCAAGAAAGTGCGCGTGAACACGGTGTCGCAGTCGCCCACCAAAACCACGGCCGGCACCGGCATCACCGGCTTCGACGCCTTCTACAACTTCGCCGACATGATGTCGCCGCTGGGCAATGCCCCGGCCGAGGCCTGCGCCGACTACTGCATCTCGCTCTTCTCGGACCTGACCCGCTACGTGACCATGCAGAACCTCATGCACGACGGCGGCTTCAGCACCACCGGCATCTCGGCCGAGATTGTGGACGTGCTGACGAAAGTGGCCGGCATGCAGGAATAGAGGTGCTTTCCTGAAAAGGAAAAAGCCCGACCGGTTGGTCGGGCTTTTTTTGTGGGCTGGGTTGGGCAGCCGTGGCCGTCGCCTAATACAAGGTGCGGCTGACGGTCAGAGAGAGTTCTGCGTAGCTGCGCACTTGGTTGAAGGCCACGCCGGCCAACAAGTGCCCTGGCAGGTAGTGCTGAAGCCGCGCCTGCCATTGCCAGCCGCCGGGCCAGTGTGTGGCCTGCGCGCTACCCACCAGGTTCAGCGGCAGCTCCGAGCTGCTGAGGCCAAACACGTAGCCGTAGCCAGCTACCGTGGTCGGAGTCTCGGCGGTAAGGGAGGTGAATTGGGCGTAGCCGCATCCCAGGAGTAGGTTGGGCAGCCACGCGGCCCCGATGCCGTGAATCGACGTGCTTGCCGTGGCCGTGTAGCTGCTGAACAGCAGGTTGGCCGGCGCGGCCCGCAGGTGCTGGTAGTCGAGGCTGGGGTAAATGACGAAGTGGCGACCTGACTGTATGCTATGTATGTTCAGGCCGGCGGTGACTACTTGGTTGCTGCTAAAATTGGTTTGGTAGCCCACGCTGGCCGTGATGGGCAGCCGCGCCAGCCGCGACCCGTACAGCTTCAGCGCGCCGCCGAAGGGGGCGTAGCGAAGCCCGCTGCTCAGGCCAACTTCGGCGAGCGGCTGCACTACTTCGCAGTCGATAATCTGCTTGGTATCAACCACCAGCCGCACGATGCTGGTACTGCCGGCGGCCACGCGGCGCTGCTGCGTAACGTAGCCGATATAGTAGAACGTGAGCGCAATGCTGTCGGCTGCCGATGGCAAGGTTAGGGAGAAACGGCCCTCGGCATCGGCGGAGACGCCGTTGAGCGTGCCGGTTTGCAGCACGGTGACGCCAAACAGGCCATTACCGGTCTCGGCATCAAGCACGCGGCCGGAAACGGTGGTTTGAGCAAGCGCAAGGTGGGGCAGCAGCCAGACGCCGCAAAATAGGAGTAGTAAAAACCGCATCAGCGAGGCTTTAAGGGTGCAAGTAGCAGGCTGATGCGGCCCGCGCCGGAATTGCATAAGCCGCCGGCCGAAAATGGTTTTTGCCGGGCCCGCGCCATCGTTCCCGGCAACGATTGCGCGAAAATACCCGTGCCCGGCCGCGCCAATTGCCCGGGGCGGCCGGTAAGTTGCGGCCGCAACACCTCCCAAACCATGAAGAATCTATTGCTGCTACTGCTGCTGAGCTGCGGCGGGCTGGGCCGGGCCTGGGGCTACGATTTCGTGGTGGCCGCCGATGGCAGCGGCAAGTTCCGCACCGTGCAGGAGGCCTTCAATGCCGTGCCCGACTTCCGGAAAAAAGTCACCACTATTTTCGTCAAAAAGGGCATTTACAAGGAGAAACTGATTCTGGCCGGTTCCAAGCAATTCGTCAAGCTCATTGGCGAGGACCGGGACCGCACCATCCTGACCTACGACGACTACAACCAGAAGAAAAACATCTTTGGCGAAGACAAGGGCACGTCGGGCTCGGCAAGCTGCTACATCTACGGCGGCGATTTTTCGGCTGAGAACCTCACATTTCAGAATTCGTCGGGGCCGGTGGGGCAGGCCGTGGCCATGTGGGTTGATGGCGACAAAGCGTCGTTTGTGAACTGCCGGTTTCTGGGCTTTCAGGACACGCTGTACACGTATGGGCGCGGCAGCCGGCAGTTTTATAAGAGCTGCTACATCGAAGGCACGGTGGATTTCATCTTCGGCTCCAGCACGGCCTGGTTTGAGGACTGCGAGATTTTTTGCAAGAAGGGCGGCTTCGTCACGGCGGCTTCCACGCCCGACACGGCTCGGTTTGGCTACGTGTTCAGCCGCTGCCGCATCGGCGGCGACGCACCGGTGGGCAGCTTCGGGCTGGGCCGGCCCTGGCGCCCCTTCGCCAAAACCGTGTACCTCAACTGCGAACTCAGCGCCGTGATTCGGCCCGAGGGCTGGGACCCCTGGGATAAGGAGTCGAACAAGAAAACGGCCTACTACGCCGAATACCAAAGCCGCGGGCCCGGTGCGGCGCCCACCAAGCGCGCGCCGTGGTCGCACCAGCTCAGCGAGGCCGAAGCCAAAGTGTACACCCGCGACAACGTGCTGCACGGCTGGAACCCCGAAGCTAAATGATGCGGTAGCGTGGACTCTGCGAGTCCGCGCCTAATTGAACGTTAGTCCATGCGCGGACTCGCAGAGGCCACGCTACACTCCCCTTTACTAATGAAACAATCTATCTGGGCGGTTCTGCTGCTGGCTTCCATTGCCGCGCAAGCCCAAATTGCTCCCAAGTCCGGCACCATCACCGTGGCGCCCGATGGCAGCGGCACCTACCGCACCGTGCAGGAAGCCGTGGACGCCGTGCCCAACCAGTCGCCCACCACCGTCACCATCCGCATCAAAAAGGGCACTTACCGCGAAAAGCTGGTGGTGCCCGCCGGCAAAACCCATCTGCGGCTGGTGGGAGAGGACGCGGCGGCCACCGTCATCACGTTCAGCGACCACACCGGCGACGCGGCCGGGCACAATACCCAAACCTCGCACTCGGTGCTGGTGCAGGCGCCCGACTTTGCAGCCGAAAACCTGACGTTTGAAAACGCCGCGGGCTATACCGCTGGCCAGGCCGTGGCCCTGCACGTGGAGGGCGACCGCGCCACTTTCCGCCACTGCCGCATGGTGGGGAACCAAGACGTGTTGCTGCTGGCCACGGGCGGCACCCGCCAGTACTTCAAGGACTGCTACATCGAGGGAACTACCGATTTCATTTTCGGCGCCAGCACGGCCGTTTTCGACCATTGCACCATCAAGAGCAAGAAAAACTCCTTCATCACGGCGGCGTCCACGCCGGCGGGGCAGGCGTTCGGCTTCGTGTTTATGAAGTGCACGCTGACCGCCGACACGGCCTTGGCCAAAAAAGTAAACCTGGGCCGGCCTTGGCGCCCCAATGCCCGAGTGGTGTACCTCAACACCGCCATGGGCGCCCACATTACGCCCACCGCCTGGGACAACTGGAAAAACCCCGAAAACGAAAAGACGGCCTATTTCGCGGAATACAAGTCGACCGGGCCGGGTGCCAATCCGAAGGGCCGCGTGGCGTGGTCGCACCAGCTCACCGCGGCCGAGGCGAAGCAGTACACGCTCAAGACCATTTTTGCGGCCGGTGAGCCGTGGCTGCCGGGGAAGTAGAACGTCATGCCAAGCGCAGCCGAGGCATGACGTTCAACTAGTGCTTAATAGCCCTTGCTCAGCTCCACCAGGTTCACCAGGGGCTGGCTGGTGCGCAGGCGCTCCAGGTTTTCGAGCAGCATGTCGACTTTGCTTTCGTCTTCGAGGGCCTGGCCGCCGCCGGTGTGTTGGGTGAGCAGCACGTTGGGCAGGCTCCAGAGCGGGTTATCGGTGGGCAGGGGCTCGATGGCCGTCACGTCGAGCACGGCGCCGCCGAGGTAGCCCGCCTGCAGCAGGCGCAGCAGGGCGGGCTCGTCGGTGGTGTTGCCGCGGCCCACGCTGGCGTAGATGCTGCCCGGGCGCATGGCTTCCAGCAAGTCGGCGGAGAAAAAGCCCACGGCGCTGCCAGGGAGGGTGTTTATTACGATGTCGGTGTCGGGCAGGGCCGCTTTGAGCTCCTCCTTGGTGTGGAGCTGGGCCGAGGGGCTGGTGCGGGCCAGCAGCTGAACCGCACACTCGAAGCCGTGGAGCTGCTGGCGCACGGCTACCGCAATGGCGCCGGCGCCCAGCACCACCACGCGCTTGCCGCGCAGCAGGCCGGCGCGGTTGCGCACGAAGGCGCCGCCCACCCATTTCTTCTGCGACTGCAGCACGGCCAGCTCGGGCAGGTGGCGGTAGAGGGCCAGCAGGCCTCCCACCATGGTTTCGGCGCAGGGCCAGGCGAAAAAGTCGCCCATGTTGGCCACCGGTATGGAAAGATGCACCTGTCGGTAGCGCTCGAACCCGGCCGAATCGATTTGCCAGAACTGCAGCTGGGGTGGGGCCCCGGCCGCAAACCAGGCCGGCGGCGGGTTGCCCATCAGCAAATCGGCGTCTTGGAAGGCCGGAAACTGCTGCTCGGTGGGCAGGTCGTTGCAGAAAATGATTTCCAGGTCGGAGGGGGCCAGCCGTTGCAGGTGCCCGCGCGCCGAAGCACTCAGCGGAGAAAAAACAAAAAGACGCATGCAGGAGCCGCGCAGGACGCGGCAAAATTGGGGGAACGCCCAAAACGTGAGCGGGCCGGCAAAGTTGCTGCGTAAATGGCGTACGTTTCATGAAGCCGGTCGACTCGTAGCGCGGGCTCGGTGGTCCGCGCTACGAGCTGAGCGGTTCCAAAATGCCGCTAGCGGGCGCTTTCGTCGCCGTCGACGGGCTTGCTTTGCTGGTGTACCTGGGCGGCCACCAGCGGGTCGGGCATCACTTTGCTGAAGCCCACCTGCACGTTGTTCATCACGCCGGCAATGATGCGGCTTTCGCCTTTCATCAGGGCTTTGTAGCCTTCTTTGGCCACGTCGGCGGGCTCCATGCCCTGGCCTTCGGCCACGTTTTTGGCCTGCGTCATGTGGGCTTTGTTGAAGAAGTCGGTTTTGGTGATGCCCGGCAGCAGGTTGGTGATGGTGACGTTCGAGTCCTTGTTTTCTTCCTGGATGGATTCGACAAAGGAATTCACGAAGGCCTTGGTGCCATGGTACACGGCTTGCAGCGGGCCGGGCAGTTCGCCCGCAATGCTGCCCACAAACAGGATTTTGCCCTCGTTGCGGGCCTTAAATTCCTGCAGGTAGAGCTTGGCAAACACCACGTAGGCGCCGATGTTGAGCTGAATGATGTCGAGCTCGCGGTTGATGTCGGTGGTGTCGAAGGTGCCGTACTGGCCCTGGCCGGCGTCGTTCACCAGCACGTCAATCTGCAGGCCTTGCTGCTTGATTTCGTTGTACACCTCAAACGGTGCGTCGCGCTTGAACAGGTCTTTGGCGATGGTCGTGACTTCGACGCCGAATTGCTGGCGCAGCTCCGAGGCGGCCTGGTTGAGCAGGTCGGGCTCGAGGGCCACGAGCACGAGGTTGAATTTGTCTTGCGCGAAGCAGGTGGCCAGCTCGCGGCCAATGCCGCTGCTGGCGCCGGTGATGAGGGCGGTTTGGGTTGCCATAAAATGTGGAAAGGTTAGGAGGAAAGGAGTGTTTCCTAACGAGTCCGGTTTGGCAGAGGTTACCGCCGAAATTGCCGCGGCGTGGCTACAGAGCCTCTAATTGCTGCTGCGCCTTGCGCGGCAGCTTGGCCCGCACGGTGCGGTAGGAGTGCCGGAGGTAGCGCTCCCACTGCGCGGGGCCGAGGCGGGCAATGTTGTCAATCGTGACCCAGCCGTAGCGGCCCAGGTGCTTGTTGGGGCTGAAGCCGGGGCTTTCGAGCAGGGTTTCCAACTCCTCGGGCGGGGCGATGAACGAGGCGGTGGGCGGCAGGGCATCGGGCGAGGTGCCGAGGTACATTTTGCCGCCCACGCTGAAGCACAGATGCACGCCCCATTTCAGGTCCTCGGTGGTGCCGGGCAGGCGCAGGCATAGGGCTTGGAGGTCTTCGATGGTCATACCTAACCCAAGAGGATTTTTTTGTCTGGAATTTCGTCGTTGTACTGCTCAATAATTTCGCGCAGTATCTGCATGTCCCTTGGACAAGCAAGCTCGAATTCCTGCCAGTTCTGCAAAATTACTTTTTCTGGCATTTCAATTAAACCAGTAATAGTGTCCCAGAAAGCGTCCCAGTTTTCGCCAGCCCATTCAGGAAAATCTAATTGCTTCTTTAGCGACTGGTGAAAAGCCGATTTTGTGTTGATACCAGTTAGGTCAATGTTCATTCGATGGATACAAATTCATTGTTGCACAAATTTCTGCTGGCTTGACGCGGTTGCGGGACTATAAATAAGACTCTGCAATTTCTTTTGCTGCGACAGGAGCCAAGGGATGTGTGGCAATTAATCTGTATAGTTCAGATATGGAACGGCCCATAGTCATTGTTGCTCCGGTGTTGGCAATACGATGCACCATGTATGTAGTAATCTCGGTGGGCTGACGCTGGATAGATTTGAGCAATTCAAGCTCGTAGTTATTTAGAGCCTCTATCCCATGCAATACCCCCCACAAGACACCTTGGCTTTCATCAGTAGGAAACCGTTCCAATAATTCAAATAGTTGCTCGATGTACCTATCAGGCTCACCAGTTTCCCACAGCTCGGTTATTAAATCGTCAAGCTTCAACCAATTGCCCTCGGTTGGTTGAAAGTGCTGAATATCCTGTAATACTTGATTCGCTGGACGCATAAGTTGAATTCATGAACCTATTCATCGACAAAGCAAACACTCACGAAGCCGTATCCAGCACCTCGTCGCCGTCGTCGGCCATCGTCTTGGCCAGCTTCTCGATATTTAAACTCCGGGCGGAGGCGTCGAAAATCTCGCGGTAGGTGCCGTGGCGGGCGTAGAGCTCGTCGTGGGTGCCGCTTTCCACGAGGCGGCCTTTTTTCATGACGTGGATGCAGTCCGAATCCACGATTTGGGCGAGGCTGTGGGAGATGATGACCACCGTGCGGTCCTGCTTGATGGCGTCGAGCGAGTTTTTGATTTGCTCGGTGGCGATGGCGTCGAGGCTGGCGGTGGGCTCGTCGAGGAAGATAATGGGCGGGTTTTTGAGGAAGAGCCGGGCGATGGCGATGCGCTGCTGCTGGCCGCCGCTGAGCTGCTGGGCATCGGACTGGTACTGGCGGGGCAGGTCCAGAATCTGGTCGTGCAGGTAGGCTTGCCGGGCGGCGGCTTCGATTTGGGCCTGCGTGGAGGTGAAGTCGCCGTAGCGGATGTTTTCTTCGATGGTGCCCTTGAAAATGTGATTTTTCTGGAGCACCAGGCCGATGCGCTGGCGCAGGGCGTGGGTGTCGTAGTCGGCCAGGGGCTTGCCGTCGAGCAGCATCTTGCCGTGGTCAGGGGCGTAGAACTTGCAGAGCAGGTTGATGATGGTGCTTTTGCCGGCGCCGCTCAGGCCCACGAGGGCGGTGGTTTTGCCTTCTTCGATGGTGAGGCAGACGTCGTGCAGGGCCTGGGTGCCGCTGGGGTAGGTGAAATCGACGTTGCAAATCTCGAAGGTGCCGCGCACGTCAGCCGGTTGCAGCGGGCCGGTTTCCTCGATGGCGGCGTCGGCGTCGAGGATGGCGAAGAAGCCTTCGGAGTAGGTGAGGGCCTCGTTCATCTCGTCGTAGATGCGGTGGAGCTGCCGGATGGGCGCCGACACGTTGTTGAACAGCAAAATGTGGAACATAATGGCGCCGATGGAAATCTGGCGGTCGAGCACGAGGTAGGCCGTGAGGACGATGATGACGACCACGCCAATCTGCTCCACGAAGGTTTTGAGGCCGTCGTAGCGGAAGTTGGTTTTGCGCGTCACCAGCTGGGCGTTCACCAGCTTGGCCTGGGTATCGGCCTGTTTCTGGCCTTCAAACTGCTCGCGCACGAAGCTTTTGATGACCACAATCGAGTCGATGATGCTGATGAGGCCGTGGTTTTTCTCCTCGCGCAACTTTTGCAGGCCGCGGCGCACGCCCTGCAGCCGGTCGGCCTGCCGGAAGCTCAGCCAGAAGTACACCGGCAGGATGGCCAGCGCCACCAGCCCCACCCATTTGTTGGCCACGAACATCACCACCAGCGCCACAATGGCGTTGGCAAACAGCGGCAGGATGTCGATGAAGAAGTTTTGCACCAGCTTCATGAGGCTCTCCACGCCGCGGTCGATGCGGGTCTGGAGCTTGCCGGTCTGGTTGCCCTCGTCGGAGAAAAAGCCCAGCTCGTAGCTCAGAATCCGGCTCACGGCCGTGTTCGATAAGGTGCTCGACACATTGATGCGGATTTTCTCGCCGTAATATTTCTGTCCGAAGGTGATGAAGGTGTTGATGATTTCCTTGCCCAGCAGGATGCCGCTCACCGCGGCCAGCATGGGCCAGCCGGCGGCCAGCGCCTCATGGCGGTCGAGCAGGCCCTGCACGTTATCGACGATGTAGCGCAGCACGAAGGGATTCACCTGTGCGGCCAGCGAGCCCACCAGCGTGAGCAGCAGCGTGGCAATGACCAGCGGCCGGTAGGGCCGCACGAAGGGCAGCAGGCGTGCAATAATTTGCCAGAGACTCATCTAAGCGGGGAAGGAGTGGAGCCGGTTAGACGAGGGGGGCGGGGGCGGGGTTGGCTACTCTGGCCGGTAGAATACTTTTCTCGAAGTGACTGAACCAGCCTTTCCCTTGCTGCTACAGCTTCTGCTGTCACATCGGTTGTTTCGTTGAACTCAATTTGATTTCTGTCGAAACGGCGCAAGTAATTTCTTTCCTCTCCGTCGTCTCCACTCACGAAACTGCTATCTGCAGAATGCCAGCCTCGTTGTTGTTGCCACCATGAGGTGTCATAAAGGCCTTGAAGTGCTTGGGCAGCCTTGGCAAACGGAAATTCTGACTGCGAAAGGATGTGCTGTACAACCTCTTTTGGCAGTCGAACATGGTGCTTGATGATGTAATGGGCTAGGCCTTCTGGCCAGCAATAAGTGCCGTCTGTGAGGTCACAAGCACCCATATTATTCTCTCCGCAGCGAAATCTGCACCAGCTAAGGCCCATCCAGTAGTGCAGGTATCGGCCTTGTGCGAGGTACGCGAGCACCTTTTGTTGCTCCATCGGTGACCATTGCTGGTCCACAAACCAAGCGGGGTCTGGTAATGATGGTTGGCGAAGGTTGCGCCAAAAGCCAACGCCGATTAATTGTTCTGCCATGATAGACGAATCTGCGATTTACGGATTTAATAAAAAGCTCTCGCTGGCCCAGATTATCTCTCACCCCTGATACGGCCCGCCGGGCTCGCCCCAGCCCCAGCGCGGCATGGGCGCATCGGGCGCCACGCCGGCGTCCTCGCCGGTGAGGTTCGAGTTAATGACGGCAATGCGCGTGCCCCATTCCAGGTAGGCCACGAAGGCCGAGCGGAATTCGGGGTCGTCGGGCAGCTGCAGCTTGTCGGCGGTTTCCAGCAGCAGGTGCACCCAGCGCCGCCGGTGCTGCTCGGTGAGGTGGCGCGAGAAGTGCTTTTGAATCATCTGGAAGTGGCTGCCTTCGCTGGCGCTGTACTGCGGCGGGCCGCCGAATACCTCGGCCAGAAAATGCGCCACGTGCACCGAGTGGCTGGGGGCCATGTGCCGGAAAATGGGTTCCAGCAGCTCGTCCTGTAGCACTTTTTTGTAAAAGGCGGCCGTCAGGTTTTCGAAGGCGGGCATGCCGCCGGCCCATTCGAAGAGCGTGGGCACGGGTTTGGCATCAGGCAAAGAAGTCATGGCAGCCGAGAGAGTAGAAATACGCTTTAAAGCGAAGGTACTCTTCCGCTGGCGCCTATTCACTTCGCTGCTGACCGGCCTGGCAACTAGAGCTGCTGTGTTATAACGCCCCATTGCTGCGCACCTACGCAACGCCCTAGAATACCGCGCCTGGCTCCCATCTTTGCACCATGGATGCTACCTCAGCCACTACTTCTGCCCATTTCTCACAGTCAATGACATCCCTGACGCGGGGTGACGGCAGCGTGTACCTCACCGTGGAGCGCAACCGCGCCGAGAACTGGATTCACGCCCAGTGGCACGGACGGCAAACGCTGGGCTCCATCATGGACGGCGGCCTGACTTATGTCGACATGCTGCGCGAAGAGCCCTGCCCGAAGCTGCTGAATGACCACCGCGGCCTGGTTGGTGATTTTTCAGCGGCCAACGACTGGATTGAGCAAGTCTGGACGCCGCTCATTGTGGGGGCGGGGCTGCGCTACTTTGCGCAGGTGCTTTCGCCGGACATTTTTGGGCAGCTGGCCATCGAGAATTTGCAAATACGCATCGGCGACCTGCTCCACATTCACTTGTTCGACTCGCTCGAAAACGCTCAGAACTGGTTGCGTGGCCGGCCATAGCACTGGCCAAGCACATGTTCCCAAAGACGATTAAACTCGCTGCCTCGACTGGAAACGTTTGCGTTAATAAACCAGCGTAAATGCTTGCTTGGGCGGCAGCGCCTGCGGAAACTTGCCGCTGCAACTGCAGTGGATTGCGTTGCGGTAATGCTGGTTTAATATGATGTTCGCACCGGGTTGGGCACGCGCCGCAGGCAAGCTGAAAAGCTGTTTTCTGATTGTTTGGGGGGCTTGCCTGCTGCAGTTGGCGGCGGCCGGGGCGGTGGCGGCGCAGGGCCGGGTCACGCAGTCGCTCAACGCAGACTGGCGGTTTTGCAAGGGCACGGCCCAAGTGCCCCCGGCGTCGGCTGAGTGGCAGAAGGTGTCGGTGCCGCACACCTGGAACGCGGCCGACGTGCTCGACGACGCGCCCGGCTACTACCGGGGCGTGGGCTGGTACCGCAAAACGCTCCATGTGCCCGCGGCGTGGCAAAGCCGCAGCCTGTATCTCCATTTTGAAGGCGCCAGCCAAACCGCCGAGGTGTACGTGAACGGGCAGCTGGCGGGCCGGCACGTGGGCGGCTACACGGCCTTCAGCGTGCCCGTGGGCAAGCTGCTGCGTTTCGACGGCGCGGGCTTGTCGGCCAACGAAGTGCTGGTGAAAGTCGACAACAGCCCCAACCCCAACATACCGCCGCTTTCCGGCGATTTCTCCTTCTACGGGGGCATCTACCGCGACGTGTACCTCGTGGCGGCCAACGACGTGCACTTCGACCTGGACAATTACGGCTCTGGCGGCGTGTTTGTGAGCACGCCCGGCGTGTCGGCGGCCGCGGCCGAAGTGGCCGTGCGCGGCACCGTCGCCAACGACGCGCGCGCGGCCCGCACCGTGCGCGTGACCACCCGCGTGCTGGACCGCAGCGGCCGCACCGTGGCCCGGCAGCAGACGCGGGTGAAGCTGGCGGCCGGGCAGCGCCAGGAGTTTCGGCATGCGCTGGGCTCGGTGCCCAAGCCGCACCTGTGGTCGCCCGACGACCCGTACCTCTACCGCGTCGTGACCACCCTTGGCGATGACAACGCCCGCGCCGCCACGCTCGATGAGGTGAATAACCCGCTGGGGATGCGCTGGTTCCGCTTCGACCCCAACGAAGGTTTTTTCCTCAACGGCCAACACCTCGCTCTGGCCGGCGCCAGCCGGCACCAGGATTTTCAGGGCTTGGGCAACGCCCTGCCCGATGCCCTGCACGAGCGCGACGTGCTGCTGCTGAAACAGATGGGCGGCAACTTCCTGCGCATTGCCCACTACCCGCAAGACCCCGCCGTGCTGGCCGCCTGCGACCGGCTGGGCGTGCTGGCGGCGGAAGAAATACCGGTGGTGAACGGCATCACCGACTCGCCGGAGTTTTTTCGCACCTGCGAAACCATGCAAACCGAGATGATTCGGCAGCATTTCAACCACCCCAGCGTCATTATCTGGGCTTACATGAACGAGGTGCTGCTGCGCCTGCCCGATGGCGCCACCCGCGAAAACGCTGCCGGCCAGGCGTATTTCAAACGGGTGGCGCGGCTGGCCCAGCGGCTCGACTCCCTCACGCGGCGCGAAGACCCCGCCCGCTACACCATGATAGTGAACCACGGTGCCTTCGACCTCTACCAGCGGGCCGGCCTCACGGCCATTCCCATGCTGGTGGGTTGGAACCTGTACGCCGGCTGGTACTCGCCCAAGCTGGAAGACTTTCCGGCCTTTATGGACCAGCACCACCGCGAACTGCCCACCAAGCCGCTGCTGATAACCGAGTTTGGGGCCGATGCCGACAGCCGCTTGCACGCTTTCCCGGGCCAGCGCTTCGATAAGACCGAGGAATACGCCGCGCAGTACCACCAGTTTTATCTGAACGCCATTCGGAAGCGGCCGTTTGTGGCCGGCGCGGCCGTGTGGAATCTGGTGGAGTTCAACGCCGAGCAGCGCCAGGAAGCCAACCCCCACCTCAACACCAAGGGACTGCTCACGGCCGACCGCCAGCCAAAAGCCGCCTACCTCTACTACCAGTCGCAGCTGCTGAAAACGCCGTTTGTGCGCATCGGCTCCCGCGCCTGGAACCTGCGCAGCGGCACTGCGGCGGGCCCGGACTCGCTGTTTTGCGCGCAGCCCGTGGAGGTGTACACCAACCAGCCCACCGTGCGTCTGCTCCTGAACGGGCAGGAGCTGGGCACGCGCCCGGTCGTGGCTGGCGTGGCACGGTTCCGGGTGCCCTTCCGCCAGGGCCCGAACCAACTGACGGCCCAGGTGCCCGGCCAGGCACTGAGCGACCAGGCCGAAATCGAGTTTCTGCTGCTGCCCCAGCAACTGACCGATGCCAGGCTCCCCTTCACCGAACTCAACGTGAGCCTGGGCGACCAGCGTTATTTCACCGATGCGCCGCTGCACCAAGTGTGGGTGCCGGAGCAGGAGTACACGCCCGGCCGGTGGGGGTACGTGGGCGGCCAGGCCTACGTGGAGCCCAGCAATGGGCGGCTGCCCTACGGCTCGGGCCGCAACATTCTGGGCACCGAGTACGACGCCCTGTACCAAACGCAGCGCGTGGGCCTGCGCCAGTTCCGCCTCGATGTGCCCGACGGGCAGTACGAAGTCACGCTGCATTTTGCCGAGCTGGAAACCGCCCCGCCCGCCGAACAGCTGGCCTACAACCTCGACCAGCGCGCGGCGGCAAAGGCCGCACCCACGGCCGGCCGCTCGTTCGATGTGTGGCTGAACGGCCAGCTGGTGCTGCCCGGCCTGGGCGCTGATACCTACCTGAGCCCGTTGCAGGCCACGAGCTTCAGGCTGCCCGCCAGTGCCCAGGGCGGCAAGGGCCTGGTGCTGGATTTTAAAGCCCGCACCGGCATGACCATTCTCAACGGCATTCAAGTAAAGCAGCAGTACTAGCCTGGGCCTTGGGTGAAACGCCCATCTAGCTCCGCCGTAAAGTCAGAGCCCTTCTGCCTGACTGCCATGGAAAACACCCCACCCCCAACCCCCAGCACCGGCGCGCCGCTGAGCCGCGTCGACGGCCGCCTGAAAGTGACCGGCCAGGCCCGCTACGCCGCCGAGCAGCAGGTGGCGGGTTGCGTGCACGGCGTGCTGGTGACCAGTGCCATTGCCCGCGGCCGCATCAAGCGGCTGGACGTGGCCGCGGCCGAAAAAGCGCCCGGCGTGCTCAGCATCGTCTCGCACCTGAACGCGCCGAAAGTGCCCGGCTACCAGGACGCCACAGCCAGCAATAACCCGCGCGTGGCCGGGCAGGAAGTGAAGGTTTTCTATGACGACCAAATTCACTTCAGCAACCAGCCGGTGGCGTTGGCTGTGGCCGAAACGCTGGAACAGGCCCGCTACGCGGCCTCGCTGGTGCGGGTGGAATACGAGGTAGCCCCGCATCAGACCAACCTGGCCGCCAGCCTTGCGCAAAACCTCGTACCGCAGAAAGAAAAGGACTACCTGCGCGGCCAGCCCGACGCCTACAAAACGGCCCCGGTGCACATCGAGGCCGAATACCGCACGCCCATACAGGTGCACAACCCCATGGAAATGCACGCCGTGATTGCGCTTTGGGAAGGCGAGAAGCTGACGGTGCACACCAAAACGCAGGGCCCGAAACTGGCGCAGCAGGATTTGATGCGGATGTTCCAGCTGCCGGCCGAGAGCGTGCGGGTGCATTCGCAGTTCGTGGGCGGGGCGTTTGGGGGCTCGTCGCGCATCTGGCCACCGGAGGTGGCGGCCATACTGGGGGCGAAGAAGGTGGGCCGGCCGGTGAAGCTGATGAACCGGCGCGAGCACGAGTTCAACCTGGTGGGCTACCGGCCGCTTTCCATTCAAAAGATGGGCCTGGGTGCCACACCCGATGGCACGCTGGTGGGCATCACGCACCGCGCCTACGGCAACACCTCGCGCTACGAGCAGTTTGCCGAGCGCATCGTGCACCCCACCAAGTCGGCTTACAAAACCCCCAACCTGAACACGAATTACCGCCTCGTGCCGCTCGACCTGAGCACGCCCGCCTGGACGCGCGGCCCCGGCGAAACCAGCGGCTCGTTCGCCCTGGAATCGGCCATGGACGAGCTGGCCGTGGCCCTGAACATGGACCCGCTGGCCCTGCGCCTGAAAAACTACGCCGACCGCGACCCCGAAAACGACAAACCCTGGAGCAGCAAAGGCTTGGGCAAGTGCTACGAGCGCGGCGCCGCGCTTTTCGGTTGGGCCAAGCGCCCGCCCGCGCCGCGCTCCATGAAGCAGGGCGAATGGCTGGTGGGCTGGGGCATGAGCACGGGCATCTACAAAGCCGAGCGCAGCCCTGCCACGGCCCGCGCCCGCCTGCTGCCCGACGGCTCCCTCATCGTGCAAAGCGCCACCGCCGACACGGGGCCCGGCACTGCCACCATCATGACCCAGATTGCGGCCGATGCCAGCGGCGTGGCCCCGGCCCAGATTCGTTTCGACTTGGGCGACGCGGCGTACCCGGAGGCGCCCTTGCAGGCGGGCTCGCACACGGCCACGTCGGTGGGCTCGGCGGTGCACGAGGCCTGCGCGGCCCTGAAAAAGCAGGTGCTGGACCTGGCCGCCCGCGTGCCGGGCCAGGCGCTGGGCAAGGTGAGCGCCGCCGACCTGACGGTGGAAAACGGCTTCGTGGTTTCGGCCAAAAAGAACCGCCGCCTGAGTTTCGGCGAGGTGCTGAAGCAGCACGGGCTGCCGGCGCTGGAAGTGACGCAGAAAGCCGAGAAGTCGCCGGAGATGGAGCCGTACTCGGGCAAGTCGTTTTGCGCCAATTTCGTGGAAGTGCAGGTGCACCCGCTCACCGGCGAGGTGCGCGTGAGCCGGGTGGTGTCGGTGGTGGACGCCGGCCGGGTGCTCAACGCCAAAACGGCCCGCAGCCAGGTACTGGGCTCGGTGGTGTGGGGCATCGGGCTGGCCCTGATGGAGGAGGCCCGCCTCGACCACCGCTACGGCCGCGTGGTGAACCACGACCTGGTCGACTACCACGTGCCCGTGAACGCCGACGTCCCCACCATCGAAGTCGAGTTCATCAACGAGCCCGACGAGCGGCTCGACCCCATCGGCGCCAAAGGCCTGGGCGAAATTGGCCTGGTGGGCTTTGCCGCCGCCGTGGCCAATGCCGTGTACCACGCCACCGGCCAGCGCGTGCGCGAGCTGCCCATCACGCCCGACAAGCTGCTGCCCGCCACCAAAGGCACCTGATACTTTTACTTCTGGCCATGAGCATTCAAACCGCCTACAACGCCTGGGCCGATACCTACGACACGGTCCTGAATAAAACGCGCGACCTCGAGGCCGTGGCCATCCGACAACTGCTGGCCAAACTGCCGTTTGCGGAGGTGATTGAGCTGGGCTGCGGCACGGGCAAGAACACCGAATGGCTGGCCACGAAAGCCGCCCACGTCACGGCCGTGGATTTTTCGGCCGAGATGCTGGCCCGCGCCCAGGCCAAGCTGGCGGGCGGCAACGTGCGCTTCCAGCAGGCCGACGTGACGCAGCCGTGGAGCTGGGCGCAGCAGCCGGCCGAGCTCGTGACCAGTAGCCTGATTCTGGAGCACATCGCGGACATGGGCCCCGTGTTTCGGCATTGCAGCCAGGCGTTGCGGCCGGGCGGCTGGTTCTACGTGGGCGAGTTGCACCCATTCAAGCAGTACCAGGGCAGCAAGGCCCGCTACTTGGCCGCCACCGGGGCCGAGGTGACGGTGGAATGCTACACCCACCACTTGTCCGACTTCCTCGCGGCCGCCCGTCCGCACGGTTTTCGCTGCCTGGACCTGCGCGAGTACTTCGACGACAACGACCGCACCGCCGTGCCGCGCATCGTCAGCTTTTTGTTTCAGAAAGAAGCCTGAGGCAGTAGGGGAGGAGTGAGGAGAAAAGCACGTTTACGGGCTAAGGAACGGCTTTTTGGGGCAGCAGGGCGGGGTGCGCGAGCGCCACTGGCGCACCGGGCGTGCGTTAGGCGCGGCGGTATTTTTCCGCAAACGTTTTCATAGATAAATCGGTGAGTTTCCTTGCTTTCCGGTTGGGGGCGCCAATACCTTTAAACGCGCTACTGCTGCAGCCGGCCCCTCTGCACGGCCACGCGCAGTAGCGGAAATCACCCTGGGAAAGGGCCCTTGCCCTGCCGAACCGGCCCGCCACGCGGGCCCCGGAATCCTCATGCCGGCCGCGAACGCCGCCGGCCCCTGCGCTGCTTTTCAACCAAACCCCACCCCCTTTCATGAAGAGACTGTTATTCCTACTCGTGCTGAGCTGGCTGGCGCTGCCCGCAGCGTCGGGCCAGACCATTTCGCCCTACCTGGCGGGCCAGAACGCCTGGCTGCCCACGGCCCTGGGCACGCAGGTGTTCAACGGGCAGCTCGACAAGCTGTGGCCGCTGGTGAAGCAGTCGAAGGTGCGCATGGTGCGCATCGGCGGCAACGGCGTCAACTCCAACCTGGTCACCAACGCCCAATACATTGCCCTGATTGATTCCATTCGCCGCATCGGGGCAGAGCCCATGGTGCAGGTATCGGAGGGCCGGGGCCGCTTCACGGCCGCGCAGGCGGCGCAGGTAGTGCAGTACGTCAACATCACCATGGGCCGCAACATCAAGTACTGGATTATTGGCAACGAGCCCGACCTGGCCTCGCAGCCCAACCCGGTGAGCATTGCGGGCGTGGAGGCCTATATCAAGTCCTTCGCCTCGGCCATGAAGGCGGTGGACCCCAGCATCCTCATCGTGGGTCCCGAGAATGCGTCTTACGGCGGGGGCTACTTCCCCGCGCTGGTGGGCGGCGCCAACGACATCACCGGCACCGACGCCAACGGGCGCTACTACGTCGACGTTATCTCCTTCCACACCTACCCCTTCAACGGCACCCAGACGCGGGCCCAGGTCACCAGCGGCACCACCAACCTCACCAACAACGTGGTGAACCTGCTGGGCCTGATGGCCGCCGCGAATGCCAAAAACAACCGCACCGGCACCAACGCCCTGCGCTGGGCCCTCACCGAGTTCAACGTGGACTACGCCAACCCCGGCAACAACACCGTGGAAGGCGTGGGCGTGCACTCCTTCCTGAACGGGCAGTTTTGGGCCGAGGTGTTTGGCGTGGGCATGAAGTACGAGGCCGTGTCGATGCAGCCCTGGTCCATTCACGAGGGCAGCGGGGCCCGCGGCGCCGGCGATTTGGGCTACATCGACGGCAGCACGGCGGCCACGTTCAAGCCCCGCTCGGCGTTCTGGCACGAGATGCTGGTGTCGGAAAACATGCACGGGCTCAACCTGAATGCCACCGACAATCAGGCCCTGGTGAAAGTGCTCAGCAGCACCGACAACGGCACCACGGCCGTAATGCTGCTCAACGAAAGCGAGGCGGACGACTACGATTTCACGGTGCAGCTCGACAATACGGCCATTGGGGGCGCCAGCGCGCTCAAGGTCAACGTGCCGGCCGGCATCAATGCCGCCTACACGAACCGGCTGTACGCGCAGTCGACCCTGGTGCTGCTGTTCAATGCCCAGGGCCAGCTCACGCGCAAAATCATCTATTCGCTGCAGCACGCCCAGCAGACGCTGCCGCCCACCTACCTCGGCCCAAACCAGAACTACACGCAGCTGTCGTTTTCGGCCGATAAAACCTTCAGCTGCATCGCGCCCGAAGCCGTGACGTACACGGCCGCCGTGCTGGGCGGCTACACCACCCTGGACTGGAACTTTGGCGCGGGCGCTACGCCGGCCACCGCCAGCGGCAAAGGCCCCATTGCGGTGACCTACGCCACGGCCGGCCCCAAAGACGTGACCTTGACGCTGGTGAACCCCGACACGACCATCGTGCTGAGCAAGCCAGCCTACGTGCAGGTGAGTGCCTGCGTGCGAACCCCTTACAACGGCACGCCGGCCGTGATTCCGGGCGTGGTGCGGGCCGTGGAGTACGATTTCGGTGGCCAGGGCGCGGCCTTCAACGACTCGGACGCGGCCAACCGCGGGGCGGCCGTGGACCCCACCGTGCCGCGCCCCAACGAAGCTGTGGACACTGAAAACGGTGACGGCGGCTACGGCAACGTGGGCTACTCGGCTACCGGCGAGTGGCTGAAATACTCCGTGAACATCCTGCGCAGTGGCCTCTACAAGGTGACGGTGCGGGTGTCGACGGGCGCCACCTCGACGGGCTCATTGCGGCTGAGCGTGAACGACGTGGACCGCACAGGTGTGGTAGCCGTGCCGGCCACCGGCGGCTTTGGCACCTACCAAGACCTGGTTATCAATAACGTGTACCTGGCGGCCGACCCCAACGCCACGCTGAAGTTCGACATCGTGAGTGCCAGCCTCAACTTCTCCAAGCTCACCTTCGAGGAGCAGCCCATGACAGGCATTGTGGTGAACCGCACCTACAACGAAGCCGCTTCCGTGTTCGACGGCAGCAAAGACGCCGTGGAGCTGCTGATTGTGAAGGACCATCTCGACATCCGCGGGCTGATTGTGAAGGACTTCGAAAGCAACCTCACCACCGACAACGGCGGCAAGTTCCAGTTCAAGGACAACGCCTTGTGGAAGGACCTGCGCATTGGCACCACCATCGTGCTGCGCCGCCTGTTGTCGGACGTGGCGGGCTACGCCGAAGACCTGAACCCCGCCGATTTTAAGCTCGACCTCTTTCTGGAAAACGCCACTTACCTCGATGCCTTGGGCACGGCGGGCCAGAATTTTAACATCACTGGCACCGACATGGTGCTGCTGAAAACCGGTGCCCCCACCGGTACTGATAACGCTGTGCACGCGCTGGCCAGCAACAACGGCGGGAGCCCTGTATCGGCCTTCTACACGGCCGTGGCCGGGCCCAAGCTTACCTACAGCACCACGCTGCCGGCGGGCTCCTTCCTGTATCCCACCAACCCGGCCCAGAGCACGGCCGACTACAACGGTACCGCCGTGGCCGCGTCGAGCAGCGCCAGCCGCAACTGGGGCGACGGCTTCGGCGCCAACAACATCAACTACATCCTGACCCTGCGCGGCCTGGCCAACCCGGCGCCGCCCGTGGTGGTGAACCGCGTCTACAACGGCTCGAACGACGGCACTGGCAACCTCGACGCCGTGGAGCTGCTGGTGGTGCAGGACCACGTGGACATGCGCGGGATGATTGTGAAGGACTTTGAAACCAACGGCACGGCCGACAACGGCGGCAAGTACCAGTTCAACAACACCGCCTTCTGGGCCGATGTGCGCAGCGGCACCACCGTGGTGCTGCGCCAGCTGGCCGGCCCCGCCGGCTACGTGCAGGACGCCGACGCCTCCGATTACACCCTGGACCTGCTGCTCGGCAACACCACCTACCTCACCAACGCGGGCGGCGGCAACATCTTCAACATCACGCAGTACGACATGGTGATGGTGAAAGCAGCCGGTTCGGGTGCTGCGGGCGTTACGGGTTCCATTCATGCCTTTGCTACCCGCGGGGCCATCGGCGGGGCCGGGGCGGCCGTCACGACCAACTACCAGTCGATACTGGGCTACAAGATGGCCGCCCCCGACCTCGACAACGGCGGCAGCCCGAGCAAATTCGTTTACCCGCTCAACCCAACCCAGACCCTGGCCGACTACAACGGCACGGGCAAAGCCAACGCCTCGGGCAGCACCGCTCTCAACTGGGGCTTCGGCTTCGGCACGCCCAACATCACCTACATCCAGAGCCTGCGCAACGCTCTCATTGGGCCCGATTTGGTGGTGCTGAGCGGCCAGAGCATGGGCGCTGGCGGCAGCTACAACAGCATCACGGTGCAGAGCGGCGGCACGCTCACGCTGCAGCTGGGCACCACGGTGGCCACCTCGGTGCGCGTGCTCACGGGCGGACGGCTCATCACCAACTGCGCGGTGCTGGGCGGCGCGGGCAGCTTCGAGCTGCAGGCCGGCGCCGAGCTGCACATCTGCGACCCGGCCGGCATTGCCGCCACCGGGGCCACGGGTGCCATTCAGCTCACCGGCCCGCGTTTGTTTTCGGCCGATGCCGTGTACACCTACAACGGCACCGCGCCGCAAGTAACCGGCGCCGGCCTGCCCGCCAGTGTGCGCAGCCTGACGGTGAACAACACGGCCGCCCTCAGCACCGACCGCACCCTGACGCTGAGCCAGCCCCTGAGCGTGGCCCAGGTGGCCCGCCTGCAAAGCGGCAACCTCGCCACTGGCGGCCAGGCTTTCACGCTGCTTTCCAGCGCGGCCGGCACGGCTTTGCTCGACAACACGGGCGGCGTGGTGACGGGCGCGGGCACCATGCAGCGCGCCATCACGAGTTCCGTGACGGGCCCGGCCTACCGCCACTACAGCTCGCCGGTGGCCGGTGCGCCCCTTAGCAGCGTGGGCACCGCGGGCTTCGTGCCGACTTTCAACACGGACTACAACGCCAGCGCTACGCCCAGCGCGGTGACGCCCTTCCCCACAGTGTTTGGTTACGATGAAAGCCGTATTGCCACCGCCACTTCCAACTACAGCGCGTTCGACAAAGGCTGGTTCTCGCCCGCCAGCGGCGCCGACCTCATGCAGCCCACCCGCGGCTACAGCGTGAATGCGCCCGCTACGCCCGCCCCGGTGGCATTCACCGGCACGTTCAACAACGGCGCGCAGGCCTCCGGCGCCCTCAGCCGCGGGGCTGACGTGGACGCCGGCTGGCAGCTGCTCGGCAACCCGTATCCGTCGCCGCTGGACTGGAGCACCGTGACGGCCTCCCAGCGCCCGGGCATGGACGCTGCCATGTATGTGTACCAAAGCACCGGCCAGTACGCGGGTACCTACCGCAGCTACGCCAACGGCGTGGGCGCCTCCCCGCTTATTGTGGCCGGCTCGGGCTACTTTGCCCGCGTTTCGGCCCCCGGCACGCCCGGCGCCGTGAACCTGACCAATGCCAACCGCGTCACGACTTTCGGCCCGCAGCCCACTTTCGGCCGCGGCACCCTGGACGCCCGGCCGCTGCTGCGCCTCACCCTGAGCGGTGCCAACCTGCAGGACGACGCCTACGTGTACTTTGAAGCCGGCGCCACGGCCGGTGTGGACGCTGAATTCGATGCCACCAAGCTGCCCAATCCCGCCGGGCTCGACCTGGCCGTGCTGGCTGGCAACACGCCGCTGGCCATCGACGGTCTGGCGCCGCTGAGCGCTGCCCAAGTGGTGCCGCTAAGCCTGCGCGCGCCGCAAGCTGGCACCTACACCTTCGCGGTGGCCGATTTGAGCAACTTTGGCTCGACGTCCGTGTACCTGCGCGATGCCGCGGCGGGCACGCAGCAACTGCTGGTGCTGGGCGGCAGCTATTCGGTAACGTTGGCGGCGGGGGCGAACAACGGGCGCTTCAGCCTGGCGTTTGGCGCGGCGCTGGCCACGGCGGCTAAAGCCGAGCTGGCGGCCGATGCCGTGAGCATGTACCCCAACCCGGCGCACGCCCGCTTCACGGTGCTGCTGCCGCCGCTGGCGGGGCTGCGCGAGGTGCGGGCCACCTTGTTTAACGCCCTGGGCCAGGCGGTGCTCAGCCGCACCATTGGCCTGAGCGGGGCCGGCGCCACGGCCGAGTTTGCCACTTCGGGCCTGGCCGCCGGCGTGTACACGCTGCGCCTGCAGGCCGACACGCAGGTGCTGACCAAGCGCGTGGTGCTGCACTAGCAGGGCCCGGCCGCTGCGGCCTTTTTACCACTGCCATTGCTGGAATGCCGGCGTCCCCAAATGGGGGCGCTGGCTTCCCTATTGCCTTTTCTTTCCTTCACCAACCCCAATTCCCACATGAAAAAGCAAGCTACCCTTTCGCTCATTTCTCTTCTTGCCCGGCCCCGTGCCGCGCGCTGGGGCCTCGTGCTGCTGCTGGGCTTGGCCCGGTTTGTGGCGTCGGCCCAGGCCATTTCGCCGCAGTTTTTTGGCATTAATTACTGGAATATCAAGTCGGGCTCGACGGCCCTGACCGACCCGCTGGCCAACATCGCGCCCGACCTGCGCAAGGCCGATTTGAAATGGATGCGCATCGGCGGCAACCGCTTCGACACCGACCCGCTCTGGGAAAACGCGGCCAACTACGCCAGCGCCATCAACTACGCCCGCTCGGTGGGCGCTACGCCGCTGGTGCAGATTCCCATTCACCTCACCGCCACCGAGCTGGGGGCGTTTGTGGCGGACTGCGCCAACCGGGGCTACAACATCACCTACTGGGCCATTGGCAACGAGCCCGACCCCTCGGGCACCACGCTGACCTGGGTTTCGGGCTCTTCCACCTACCTCGGCTACACCTACGCCACCTGGGCGGCCCACTACCGCGAGCTGGCTGCAAAGCTCAAAACCGTAGCCCCGAACGCCAAGCTGGTGGGCCCCGATTTCCGGCTGTTCTACAACGTGGCCAACCCCGGCGATACCGCCGGCCTGCCCAGCTACTACCAAACTTTTCTCGACGACCTGGGCGATGCCTACCTGGCCGGCACCACCATTCCGCTGCTCGACCATTTCGCCTTCCATTTCTACGCCGACCGCACCGAGTCCGTGGTGAGCAGCCGCTTTGCCACGCTGCGCACCATGCTCAACACCATCAACAACGGGCCGCGCAAGAACAATGGCCCGGCCGCTCCCATTACCCTGGCTGTGACCGAAGTGAACGTGAACAACGCTGCCGACAACGAGGCTAATGCCTGGGAGTTCAAAGCCGGGCAGTTTGTGGCGCTTATGGCCAAGAATGCCATGCAGCAAAGCGCCCTCTGCTTCACGCCCTGGAGCATTTACGAAAGCGGCGCGGGCCAGACCGAGTTCGACTACTCGCTCTACGCCACCATGGGCAGCACCGGCAGCCCGGCCCGCCGCTCCACCATGTGGCACCTGGCCATGCTCAGCAACAACCGCCAGGCCAACGTGATGAACGGCACCCAGAGCACCGAGCAAAACAACCTGGTGTTCATCGGCATGCGCGGCCCCGACGGCTACACCCTGCTGATAATGAACATGCAGGCCAGCACGTCCTACACCTACCGCGCCTCTTTCGACGGCACTTACCACGCCGGCTCCGAAGCCGTGAAGCTGAGCCTGGAAGCCTACACTCCGCTGAGCCGGGAGCTGGTTGGCAGCATTCCCGCCCGCACCACCCACCTCTACCGGCTCGATGCCAGCGGCAACGTGCTCGAAAAGCTGTACTACACCGACGGCGACGCAGCCCCGCGCCACCAGCTGTCCTTCAACCTGGTGAGCCGCAGCTCCATTGCTGCCGGCACCGCTGGCTACGCCCGCCCCACCGGCGGCGCGGCCACGGCCGACGTCACGCAGTTTGTGGGCGATGCCTCGGCCCTGAGCTCGACGCGCTGGGTGCTGCAGCCCGCCGACCCCGGCTATTACTACGTGCTCAACCAGTCAACCAACCTAGCCCTACGCCCCAAAGGCGCCACCGACGCCGAGCGCCTGCAGGAAAACCAGCCCATCAGTCAGGAAGCCCTGAGCACCAGCGGCACCAACGGCGACTATATGATGTGGAAGGTGGTGTACACGGGCAGCGGCGGCTACTACCGCTTCCAGAACAAGCGCAGCGGCAAGTACCTCAACGTGAAAGGCGGCGGCGTGACGGCCGACCTGCCGCTGGTGCAGTACACCGACCAGCCCACCTACCTCTCCGAGCAATGGCGCTTCGATGCCGCGGCGGCCGACAACGAGGCCGTGCAGGCCCGCCCCGCCGTGGCCGGTCTCGCCAGCGGCCCCGCGCCGGCAGCGGGGTTGAGCACCTTCCCCAATCCTGCCACCGGCACCCTCTACCTGGCCCTCGACGCCGATGCCGGCCAGGCCATTCTGCGCGACCTCACCGGCCGCGTGTGCCTGTCGCGGGCCGTGGGCCGCAACGGTCAGCTCGATTTGCAGGGCCTGGCCTCCGGCATGTACCACCTCACTGTGACCACCGCTACCGGCCAGCTTCAGCAGAAAATCGTGAAGGAGTAAGCCGGGTTGTAAACGCAAAAAAGGGCCGTCCTTGTACAGGGGCGGCCCTTTTTTGCGCGGCAGAGGTGCCGGGCTAGCGCGGGGCTGTGGACTCGCGCTCAAACAGCGTCGACTCCAGTACCAGGCTTTGGCTGGGCAGCACGGGCTTCTTCTTTTCCACGGCGCGGAGCAGGATTTTGGCGGCTTCGCGGCCGATGTCGTAGGCCGGCTGTGTGATGGTGGAGAGGGGAGGGGCCAGCAGCGAAGCGGCCTCCAGGTTGGAAAAACCGATGATTTTGATGTCTTCCGGAATGCGGCGGCCCAGCTCGCGGCACACGTGATAGGTGCTGATGGCCAGCCGCTCGACCGAGGCAAAGATGCCGTCGATGTCGGGCCGGCGCTGCAGCAGCTCGCGGATGAGCGCCACGTTCTGGTCGTTGTCCATCACGCCGGACAGTACCAACTCAGGGTCAGGCGCCAGGCCGTGGGCCTGCAGGGCGTCGAGGTAGCCCTGCTGCCGAAACTGGCCAATGGACAGGTTGTTGGAAATGAGCAGGTGGGCAATGTTGCGGCAGCCGGCCTGCAGCAGGTGCTCGGTGGCGCGGTAGCCGCTTTCGTAGTCGTTGGTGGTCACTTTGGCGGTGGCCACCTCGGCGCACACCCGGTCGAAAAACACGATGGGCAGGTTGGTTTCCTGCAGGCTTTTGATGTGGGCAAAGTCCTCGGTGCCGCTGGCCACGGACATGAGCAGGCCGTCGATGCGGCCGCCCTTGAGGTGCTGCATGATGGACACTTCGCGGGCGTAATCGTCGTGGGTGAGGTAGATGAGGACGTGGTAGCCGCTCTGGCGGGCCGCTTCCTCGATGCCGTTGATGGCGAGCGCAAAAAAGTGGTTGGCCACCTTCGGAATGACCACCCCGATGGTTTTGCTCAGGTTGCGGCGCAGGCTGCTGGCGTAGGCGTTGGGCTCGTAGTTGAGGGCCGTGGCCAGGGCCCGCACGCGCGCTTTGGTGGCTTCAGAAACCTCGTGGCTATCGCGCAAGGCCCTGGAAACCGTGGCGATAGACATGTTGAGTTGCTCGGCCAGCGACTTCAGGTTCACGGGCGTCATGGCAGGAACGGGGGAAGACGGAAGAAAAGAAAAGACAATTTTCTATAACAAGTGGCAAAGCCGCAATACACAAACCTAACGGTTGGACCCCGGAAAACCGCCGTTTTGGGGGCAGCTACCGAAAACGTTTGCGTAAATAAACACCTGTCCACTAGCTGCAATCGGCGGGAAGAACCCAGTACTTCGCAGGGCAATCGGTTGGGTAAGTCTTCACTGACCGCGCTTGCCAGTGGCTTCAGGCCACTTTCTCACTGCCCGCGCGGCCCCGCTACCGCCCGCCGTGGCCCTCCCACAGTCACCAAACCCACCCACCACATGACGGATTCAATACGACCCGATTTCCGGCGCTACCTGCGGCCCCTGGTGCTGCTGCCCGCGCTCAGCCTGGGCCTGTGCGCCCCCACTCTGGCCCTGGCCGCCGCGCCCACCGTGGCGCGCGGCGTGAAAGCCGACATCACCATCAGCGGCCGCGTGCTGGACGAGAAGGGCGCGGGCCTGCCCGGCGTCAACGTTATTGTGAAAGGCACCACCAACGGCACCCAAACCGACGTGGATGGCCGTTACACCATCAAAGCGCCCGAAAATGCGACGCTGATTTTCACCTTCGTGGGCTACCTGAGCAAGGAAGAGAGCGTGGGCGGCCGCACCGCCATCAACGCCACGCTGGCGCCCGACTCGAAAGCGCTGGAAGAAGTGGTGGTGGTGGGCTATGGCGTGCAGGAGAAGAAGATGCTGGCCACGTCCATTTCCTCGATTTCGGCCAAGCAGGTGGAGCTGATTCCGGTGTCGTCGCCGTCCGAAGCCCTGGTGGGCCTGGTGGCCGGCGCCCAGATTACCGAGCCTTCGGGCGAGCCCGGCCAGGGCGCGGTGATTCGCGTGCGCGGCCTGGGCTCGATTTCGGCCGGCAACTCCCCGCTGTACGTGGTGGACGGCTACCCGCTCAACAGCGCCGACAGCTACAACCAGATTCCGCCCGGCGACATCCAGAGCATTCAGATTCTGAAAGACGCCGCAGCCTGCGCCATCTACGGCTCGCGCGGCGGCAATGGCATCGTGATTGTGACCACCAAGCGCGGCCGCAACGACGACAAAACCCGTTTCAACTTCACGGCCAACGCCGGCGTGGTGAACGTGGCCAAGAAGGTGGACCTGATGGACCGGGAGCAGTACCTGGACTACCTGCGCGAATCCTTCAAAAACGGCAACCGCGCCCTGCCGGCCCAGCTGGCACCCGGCGCTCCCGAGTTGCCGAACACCGACTGGCAGAACGAGATTTTTGGCACCGGCACGCAGCAGCAGTACCAGCTGTCGGCCTCGGGCGGCACCACCAATTCGCGCTTCTACATTTCGGGCAGCTACTTCAACCAGAAGGGCGTCATCAAAAACACCGGCTTCGACCGCTTTGCCCTGCGCGCCAACTACGACGCCCAGCTGAGCAAGAAGCTGAAGCTGGGCCTGAGCCTGGCCCCTAACTTCTCGCGCACCGACGTGAAGCCGATTTCGGGCAGCTACAACGGCGGCAACATTTCGGGCGGCGGCCCCGGCGGCGAAACGGCCATCGTGACGGCGGCCCTGATTCTGCCCCCCATCATCCCGGTTTTCCTGGCCAATGGCGACTACGGCGCCATCCGCAACTCGGGCTCGGGCGTGACCACGCCCGGCGACCTGCTCAACCCCGTGGCCACCATCGACCTGTATAAGGACCGCACCAGCTCGGTGCGCGGCCTGGGCTCGGCTTTTCTGGATTTTGAAATCATCAAGGGCCTGAACCTGCGCACCAACTTCGGGGCCGAGATGATAAACAACCGCCGCGCCATCTACGTGCCGGCCACGCTGAGCACCGTGAACAACGCCAGCGCCAACATCTCCAACCCCATCCTCAACAACATCGACGCCCGGCAGGTGAACAACACCAACCTGAACTGGGTGTGGGAAAACACAGCCACCTACAACCGCAAGCTCGGCGCCGACCACGACGTGACCCTGCTGGCCGGCTATTCGGCCCAGTACAACCAGAACGAAGGCAGCACCGTGCTGGGCCAGACCGGCACCTACACCACGCCCGACATTGAGTACGCCACGGCCGCCGGCCAGCTCTTCGGCCAAACCGCTTTCTCGGCCAACTCGCTGGTTTCCATATTCGGCCGCGTCGATTACGCCTTCAAGGAGCGCTACATCCTGACGGCCGCGCTGCGCACCGACGGCTCGTCGCGCTTCGGCCCCGACAACCGCTACGCCACCTTCCCCTCGGTGGCCCTGGCCTGGCGCGCCGGCGAGGAAACCTTCATCAAGGGCATTCCGGCCATTTCGGAGCTGAAGTTCCGCGCCTCCTTCGGCGTGACGGGCAACAACAACATCGGCGACTACAACTACCAGAGCTACCAGACGGCCGCCAACTACGTGTTTGGCAACGGCAACGGCGTGCGCAACTACGGCTTTGCGCCCAACGGCCTGGCCCTGCGCAACCTGGGCTGGGAAACCAACACCCAGTTTGACGCCGGCTTCGACTTCGGCCTGTTCCGCGACCGCATCTACCTGACCGTGGCCGCCTACCAGCGCAACACCACCGACCTGCTGCTGAACCGCAACATCCCGGCCATTCTGGGCTACTCGTCGCGGGCCCTGGCCAACGTGGGCGAGGTGCGCAACCGCGGCCTGGAGTTCCAGCTGAACACGGCCAACATCGTGAACGGCCCCTTCACCTGGAACACCGCCCTCAACGTCTCCCTGAACCGCAACCAGGTAATTGCCCTGGCCGGGGCCAACGAGCAAATCACCTTCGACGCCGTGTTTGGCTACACCAGCTCCATCCGGGTGGTGCCGGGCCAGCCGCTGGGCGTGTTCTACGGCTACCAGCAGGAAGGCGTGTACCGCGACAAGGCCGACGTGGACGGCAGCCCCAAGTGGACGGGCAGCAACCTGGCCGTGCAGCCGGGCGACTTCAAGTTTAAGGACGTGAACGGCGACGGCCAGATTAACTCGCTCGACATCGGCGTCATCGGCAACCCCTTCCCCGACTTCACCTACGGCCTGCAAAACACCTTCGGCTACAAGGATGTGTCGCTGGCCGTCACGCTCCAGGGCTCGCAGGGCAACGACGTGCTGTACGCCGGCGACCGGTACACCTTCAACGCCCCCGGCCAGACCAACGGCCGCGTGCAGCTCGTGGACCGCTGGCGCAGCCCGGAAAACCCCGGCGACGGCAAAACCCCCTTTGCCACCACCGCCACCTCGCTACGCACCCAGTTCAATTCCTACTTCATTCAGGACGGCTCGTTCCTGCGCATCCGCAACGTGACGTTGCGCTACAACCTGCCCGTGGGCTGGGCCAAGAAAGCCGGCCTGCAAACCGCCGGCATCTACACCTCGGTGCAGAACCTGTACACCTTCACCAAATACGTGGGCTACAACCCCGAAGCCAACAACTACGGCAACACCACCAACCCCACCTACGGCGTGGACCAGGGCTCGTACCCGATGAACCGCACCGTTACGCTGGGCCTCCAGGTTGGCTTCTAATCACTACTGAATAATTCCCACCATGACTTTCAATCAATTTTTCTCGGGAGCAGCCGTGGCCACGGTACTGGGGCTGGGCGTGCTGGGCACCACGTCGTGCCAGAAGGATTTCATCGAGCTGAACGACCCCACGCGGGTTCCCACCACGGAGAGCTATAAGGACTCGCTGAGCATCCTTACGGGCGTGACGGCGGCGTACTCGTCGCTGCAGGACCTCTACGGTAAGGCCGGCGGCAGCCGCGGCTGGTTCATCTTTGCCGAAATTCCGTCGGACAACAGCTACACCGTCACTTCGGGCGAGCGCCTGAACGAGTACAACGACTTCACGCTCTTCAGCGACAACCAGCACATCCAGAGCTACTGGCTCTCGACCTACCGCATGATTGCGCGCTGCAACCTCATCCTCAGCCGCGCCGGCGCCGTGAAGCTCACCGATGCCACCCGCAACCGTTATTACGGCGAGGTGCGCTTCCTGCGGGCCCTGACGTACTTCAACGCCGTCCGCATCTGGGGCGACATTCCGCTGGTGACGCAGGAGCTGCCGGCCATTCAGGATGCCTATGCCTTTGGCCGCCGGCCGGTGGCCGAGGTGTATGCCCAGATTGAGCAGGACCTGGATTTTGCCGAAAAGAACCTGCCCGTGACCTACACCGGCACCACCAACCTGGGCCGCGCCACCAAGGGCGCCGCCACGGCGCTTTTCGGCAAGGTGCTGCTGACGCAGAAGAAGTACCAGGCCGCCGCCGACAAGCTGCAGCCCCTGGCCACCGGCACCACCTACGCCCTGCAGGCTACCTACGCCAACATCTTCGCCACCACCAACGAGATGAACAGCGAAATCATTTTTGCGGCGCGCTACACCAAGGGCACGCTGGGCCTGGGCAGCGCCTTCACCACGTGGTTTATGCCCGCGTACGGCACCGCGCAATCGACGGCCCTGCTGGGTGCGGCCTTCACCGGCCAGCAGTTCAATACTGTGGACAACGACCTGATTGCCGCCTTCACGGCCAGCGGCCCGACCGATGTGCGGGCGGCCACGTCGTACGTGCTGCCCGCGGGCGCCGCGGCAACGCTGGGATACTACACCAAGAAGTACATCGACACCCCCACGGCGGCCACCGACGCCGAAAACGACTGGATAGTGCTGCGCCAGGCCGACGTGCTGCTCATGTACGCCGAGGCCGTGAACGAGGCCACCGGCCCTAGTGCTGGCGCGCTGGCGGCCATCAACCAGGTCATTCGCCGCTCGCGGGGGCTGCCCGTGGCCACGGCCAACGCCACCGTCGACCTGCCCGCCACCATCAGCCAGACCGCTCTGCGCGACCGCATCGAGCTGGAGCGCCGCCTGGAGCTCAACTTCGAAGGCCACCGCTGGTTCGACCTGGTGCGCACCGACCGCGCCATTCCGGTGATGAACGCCTTCTTTGCCCGCTACAACTCCACGGTCCGCATCGACCCGAACGACCTGCTCTTCCCCTTGCCGGTGCAGGAAATTCAAACCAACCCGATTCTGACCCAGAACCCGGGCTACAACTAGGCAAATGGGTGAACTGGTGAGTGGGTGAGCCCGCGACGGTTCCCAATGGCCCCTGCAAGGGCCGGGGCCGTCGTCTCATCCGCTTGCCAGTGCCCCGTCTGCCTGCCTCCCCACTTCCTCCTTTCCTCATGACCCAACTCACCCCGATGAAGCGGCTGCTGGCGGCCCTGCTGTGCGCCGCCGGCCTCTTCACCGCGTCGGCCGCGCAGGCCCAGACCGGCCTGCTGCAACACGCGCCCGGCCGCCAGGTCCTCAGCCTCAACGGCCGCTGGAACTATATCATCGACCCCTACGAAAACGGCTTTTACGACTACCGCCGCATGGCGTTCGACCAGTCGAAAACCGGCAAAGGCGGCTACTACGACAACCAAAAGCCCAGCACGAAGCAGGAGCCCGAGCTGATTGAGTACGACTTCGACCAATCGGCGGGCCTGATGGTGCCCGGCGACTGGAACTCGCAGGACCCCAAGCTGCTGTACTACGAAGGCACCATCTGGTACAAGAAAAGCTTCAACCTAAAGCCTGCGGCCGGCAAGCGCTATTTCCTGTATTTCGGGGCCATCAACTACGAGGCGCACATCTACCTCAACGGCAAGAAGCTGGGCATGCACAAGGGCGGCTTCACGCCCATTCAGTACGACATCACCAGCCAGCTGAGCGCCTCCGGCGACAACTTCGTGGTGGTGAAGGCCGACAATACCCGCCACGCCGACGAAGTCCCGACCATCAACACCGACTGGTGGAACTACGGCGGCATCACGCGCGACGTCTTCGTGGCCGAAGCGCCCGAAACCTTCGTGGTGGACTACAAGGTGCAGCTGGCCAAAAACGACCCCACCAAGCTGGCCGGCTACGTGCAGCTCGACGGCCCCGCCAAAGCCAGCCAGGCCGTGACGCTGACCATTGCCGAAGCCGGCCTCAAGCAAACCCTAAAGACCGATGCCGACGGCCGCGCCACCTTCAGCCTGCCGGCTAAGAAGCTGAAGCTGTGGTCGCCGCAAAGCCCCAAGCTCTACGCGGTGAGCTTGAGCAGCGGCGCCGACGCTGTGACCGATAACATCGGTTTCCGCACCATTCAGACCAAGGGCCAGGACATTCTGCTCAACGGCAAGTCCATTTTCATGCGCGGCATTTCGATGCACGACGAAAACCCGCTGATTCCGGGCCGGGCCCGCGGCGAAGGCGACCTGCGCATGCTGCTCACCTGGGCCAAGGAGCTGGGCTGCAACTACGTGCGCCTGGCCCACTACCCGCACAACGAAGCCATGCTGAGGCTGGCCGACGAGATGGGCCTGCTGGTGTGGGCCGAAGTGCCCGTGTACTGGACCATTGCTTGGGAAAACCCTGCCACCTACCAAAACGCCGAAGCCCAGCTCTCGGACCTGATTTCGATGGGGAAAAACCGCGCCAGCGTGGTGGTGTGGAGCGTGGGCAACGAAACGCCGCTCGGCGACCCCCGCCTGAAATTTATGACCAGCCTGGTAACCAAAGCCCGCTCCCTCGACGACACCCGCCTCATCGCGGCCGCCTTGGAACTGCACCGCACCCCCGACAACGTGGTGCACGTGGACGATGCTTTGGGCGAGTCGCTGGACCTGACCAGCTTCAACGAGTACGCCGGCTGGTACTGGGGCGGCAGTCCGAGCGAAATCACCAAATACACTTTCGATATCAAGTACAACAAGCCCGTCGTCATCAGCGAATTCGGCGGCGACGCGCTGGCCGGCTACCACGGCGACGCCGAAACCCGCTGGAGCGAAGAGTACCAGGAAGCGCTCTATGTGAACCAGCTCAAGATGCTGAGCACCATAAAGGGCCTGCGCGGCATGACCCCCTGGATTCTGGCCGACTTCCGTGCCACCCGTCGCCAGCACCCCGTTTATCAGAACGGCTTCAACCGCAAGGGGCTGATTTCGAGCACGGGCGTGAAGAAGAAGGCTTTTTATGTGCTGCAGGACTATTACCGGCAGATGGCGACGAAATACGAAGCAGGTAAATAAATGGGAACGATTAACCAGCATCCGACTACCGGATTCGGTCCGACGGCGCAGCCGTCCGACCGATTGAAAGCAGAACGACACCCGCAGCCACGCTGCCAAGCGACAACCGGTCGGACGGCTGCGCCGTCGGACCGGGGCAGACAGCTCCTCGTCGCCGCTGGGCTTCTGCTCACCCTCACCGCCCACGCCCAAACCGCCTCCCGCGACAGCGCCGAATACAGCCTGCGCGTAGCCGCCAAAAAAACCATCAACAATTCTTCTATTGACGGCAAAGCGGGCTTTACGGAGTATAAGAACTACCCCACGCGCACCGTGGCCACGCTGCAGGGCTTCAAGCCCGCCACCGTGAAGCTGGACAAATACGGCGGGCGCCTCGACAAAAAGACCAAGGCCACCGGCTTCTTCTACGTGAAGAAGGTGGGAGGCCGCTGGTGGGCCGTGGACCCCGACGGCTACTACTTCCTGCACAACGCCCCCAACGACGTGCAGCCCGGCAGCTCGGAGCGCACCAAAAAGGCCCTGGCCGATAAGTACACCGACCGCGCCGGCTGGATGGCGGCCACCCGCAAATTTCTGTTTGCCAATGGCTTTAATGGGGCGGGGGCGTGGTCGGCCACCAAGGAGATTCAGGCCGAAAACCAGAAAGCCGACCATCCGCTGGCCTACACCATCAACCTGGACCTGATGAGTGGCTACGGCAGCAAGCGCGGCGGCACCTACGTGCAACCCGGCCACAAAGGCTACCCCAACGACGTGATTTTTACCTTCGACCCCGGCTTTCAGGAGTACGTGGAAGAGCGCGCCAAATTTCTGGCCAGCAACAAGAAGGACAAAAACCTCTTCGGCTATTTCTCCGACAACGAGATGCCGCTGCTGCGCAAAAACCTCGACGGCTACCTCAAGCTGCCCACCACCGAGCCCGGCTACCAGGCCGCCAAAAAGTGGGCCGACGAGCGCAACATCACCCTCGAAACCATTACCGACCAGAACCGGCAGGACTTCCTGGCCTACGCCGCCGACCGCTAT
Organism: Hymenobacter sp. 5317J-9; assembly: GCF_022921075.1. Taxonomy (NCBI): domain Bacteria; kingdom Pseudomonadati; phylum Bacteroidota; class Cytophagia; order Cytophagales; family Hymenobacteraceae; genus Hymenobacter; species Hymenobacter sp. 5317J-9. The sequence continues at coordinate 4,144,765 of NZ_CP095050.1, read as the reverse complement.
TTCAGCATCGTGGCCACGGCCATGAAAAAGTACGACCCCAACCACATGTACCTCGGGTGCCGCTTCCACGGCGCCCAGCGCTACTACCCCGAGCTGATGAAGGTGGCCGGCAAGTACCTCGATGTGGTGAGCATCAACTACTACAACAACTGGACGCCCGAAAAAACCTGGGTGCGCGACTGGGAGCTTTTCGCCGGCAAGCCCTTTATGGTGACGGAGTGGTACGTGAAAGGGGAGGACGCCCCCGGCCTGGCCAACACCGCCGGCGCCGGCTGGGTGGTGAAGACCCAGGCCGACCGTGGCCTGTTCTACCAGAATTTCACACTGGGCTTACTGGAATCGAAGAATTGCGTGGGCTGGCACTGGTTCAAGTACCAGGACAATGACCCCACCATCGTGGGCGCCGAACCCTCGAACACCAACGCCAACAAGGGCATCGTCGACAACTTCCTTGAGCCCTACACGCCGCTGCTGGACAAGATGCGCGAACTCAACCAGCAGATGTACCACCTGGCCGATTTCTTCGACCAGCGCCAGCCCCAATAATTGCCAAAACAAGGTAGAGACGCAATATTTTGCGTCTCGTCGTTGAACGATTGGAACCGCTCCGACTGCCCAGACCCGCACGGCCTAAACAACATCAGCAACGACAAGACGCAAAATATTGCGTCTCTACTCCGTTCCATGAATTCCTGCCGCTTGCCTCTGCTATACTTCCTGCTCGTGGCCCTGCTGCCAACGACCGGGCTGCGCGCGCAAGCCCTGAAGCCGCGCCTGCGCCAAGCCGCAACGCTGCCTGCTAGAAAGGAGAAGTTCCGCCTCTACCTGCTCATCGGCCAGTCAAACATGGCCGGCCGCGGCCTGGTGGAAGCTGAGGACACCGTGCCTAATGCCCGGGTGCTGCGCCTGAACCCGGCCGGACAGTGGGAAGTGGCCCAGGACCCCCTTCACTTCGATAAAACCATTGCCGGCGTGGGGCCGGGCCTGAGCTTCGGCCGGCTGATGGCGGCGCAGGACGCCAGCGTCACCATCGGGTTGATTCCCTGCGCAGTGGGCGGCTCCGGCATCGACGCCTGGGCGCCCGGCGCTTATTACGAAGGCACCAAAACCCACCCCTACGACGACGCCCTGGCCCGCGCCCGCACGGCCCTGCGCATGGGCACGCTGGCCGGCATCATCTGGCACCAGGGCGAAACCGACAGCACCCCCGAAAAAAGCGCCGTATACGAGCAAAAGCTCAAGGCGCTGATTACGCGGCTGCGCGCCGATTTGCAGGCGCCTGACGTGCCATTTGTGGCCGGGCAGCTGCCCGATTTCCAGATAAACAAAGCCGGCCCTGATGGCCAGCCGCACCCGAACGAAGCCGCCCGGCGCGTCAACCAAGCCGTGGCGGCGCTGGCCAGGCAGGTGCCCCGCTACGCCTACATCAGCGCCGAGGGCACGGCCGACATCGGCGACCACACGCATTTCAACGCGGCTTCGGCCCGGCTGCTGGGCCGGCGCTACGCAGCCGCCATGCAAGCGCTGCAACGCCGCCCTTCCCGCAAAAACTAAACTACACCCTCTCTTCTCTGCCCGCGAGGGCACTGCGTATATCTGGCGACCGCCGACCCGAAACACCCATTTCAGTAATAGCTCTTCCGGCCAACCCGCTGCCTCCTGGTGATGGTGGGAACGTACAACGGAAGCCTCGGGCGGAGGAGCTAGGGCCGGTGGTCGCCAGTATTCGCAAATTTTTCCCGGCCGCCCCGGTGGCCTTTTCCCATTACTCAATGACTCGTTTGCTTACCAAGCCGCTTCTGGTGCTGGGCCTGCTGCTACCCGGCGCCGCTTCCCTGGCCCAGAATGCCGCATCCGCGCCGTCCGCCAATGCCAGCATCGACCAGCGCGTGACGGCGCTGCTGGCCCAGATGACCCTGGAAGAAAAAGTGGGCCAGCTCAACCAATACTCCGGCCGAGAAGTAACCGGCCCGGCCAGCGACCGCAAAAGCACCCTGCTCAGCAGCATCAGCAGCGGTAAAGTGGGCTCGATGCTGAACGTGAAAGGCGTGAAGGACACCCGCGAAATCCAGGCCGAGGCTCTGAAATCGCGCCTTAAAATCCCGCTGCTTTTCAGCCTCGACGTCATCCACGGCTATCAAACCACCTTCCCGATTCCGCTGGGCGAGGCCGCTTCCTGGGACCTCGACGCCATTCGACTGGGCGCGCACGTGGCGGCCCGCGAGGCGGCGGCCTCGGGCATTCACTGGACATTTGCGCCCATGGTCGACGTGGGCCGCGACCCGCGCTGGGGCCGCGTGATGGAAGGCGCCGGCGAAGACACCTACCTTGGCTCGCTCATTGCCCGGGCTCGGGTGCTGGGTTTTCAGGGCGAAAAGCTGGGCGGCACCGACGCCGTGATGGCCTGCGCCAAACACTTTGCCGCCTACGGGGCCGCCATCGGCGGGCGCGACTACAACGCCGTCGACCTCAGCCCGCAGCAGCTGTGGGAAACCTACCTGCCGCCCTTCAAGGCCGCTGCCGATGCCGGTGTGGCCACGTTCATGAACTCCTTCAACACCCTGAACGGTGTGCCGGCCACCGGCAACAGCTACCTGCAGCGCGACATCCTGAAAGGCCAGTGGCACTACCCCGGCTTCGTGGTGAGCGACTGGGGCTCCATCGGCGAGCTGGTGACCTGGGGCTATGCCGCCGACAAGAAAGACGCAGCGCAAAAAGCCATCGTGGCGGGCTCCGACATGGACATGGAAGCCGACGTGTACAGTAAGAGCCTGGCCCAGCTGGTGCAGGACGGCAAGGTGAAAATGGAGTTGGTGGACGATGCCGTGCGCCGCATTCTGCGCAAGAAATTTGAGCTGGGCTTGTTCGACGACCCCTACCGCTTCTCGGATGAAAAGCGCGAGCAGCAAGTGCTGGCCGACCCGCAAAACCGCGCCGCCGCCCGCCAGATGGCCCAAAAATCCTTGGTGCTGCTGAAAAACGAGCGCGCCACCCTGCCGCTCACCAAACAGCTGCGCAGCATCGCCCTCATCGGCCCCGTGGCCAAGGCCAAGCGCGACCTCAACGGCAGCTGGACCGTGGACACCGACACCACGCGCATTACCTCGCTCTACGACGGCCTGCGCCAGCGCGCCGGCAAAAACACCCAACTGCTTTACGCCAAAGGCTGCAACGTGGCGGGCGACAGCCGCGCCGGCTTCGAACAGGCCGTGGCCACCGCCAAAAACGCCGACCTCGTGGTGCTGGCCGTGGGCGAAGCCTGGGACATGAGCGGCGAAGCCAAGTCGCGCACCGACATCCACCTGCCCGGCGTGCAGGAAGAACTATTCAAAGCCCTGAAGGCCACTGGCAAGCCGGTGGCCGTGGTGGTGTTTGGCGGGCGTCCGCTCATTTTTGACGCCATTGCCGACCAGGCCGATGCCATTCTCTACGCCTGGTGGCCCGGCTCGGAAGGCGGCCTGGCGCTGGCCGATGTGCTCTACGGCGACTACAACCCCGCCGGCAAGCTGCCCATCACCTTCCCCCGCAACGTGGGCCAGATTCCCATCGCCTACAACCAGCAGTACAACACGGGCCGGCCCGTTACCAAGCCCGGCGACATCCGCTACAAATCGGCCTACATCGACGCGCCCAGCACGCCGCGCTACGCCTTCGGCCACGGCCTGAGCTACACCACGTTCAAATACTCCGACCTCAAAATCAGCCGCCCGCAGCTCAAAGCTGGCGAGTCGGTGCAGGTCAGCTTCACGCTCACCAACACCGGCAAAGTGACCGGCGAGGAAGTGGCCCAGCTCTACCTCCGCGACCCCGTGGCCTCGGTGGTGCGCCCGCTCAAGGAGCTGAAGGATTTCCGCAAAGTCAGCCTCAAGCCCGGCAAAAGCCAGACCATCACCTTCACCATCGACCAGAACAAGCTGGCCTTCTACAACTCCAGGCTGGAGTGGGCCGCCGAGCCCGGCACCTTCAACCTGATGGTGGGCAGCGCCTCGGACGACATCCGGCTCGAAGGCACGGTGGAGCTGCAGTAGGGGCGGGCCTTGTCCCTGCCCGGACGGCCGCGCCGCTACCCTCATTTCTATTTCAATTCCTTTCCACGACGGGCGGGGGCAAGCCCCGCACCCTGCAATCTTATGCCAACGCCTAACCAATTTTCATTAGCCGATAAAGTCGTCGTTATCACGGGCGCCACCGGGGTGCTGGGCGCATCCATGTCGCTGGCCGTGGCCGAGGCGGGCGCCAAAGTGGCCATTCTGGGCCGCAATGCTGCGCGGGCCCAGGCGCGGGCCGAGGCCATTCGGGCCATCGGAGGCGAAGCGCTGGTGGTGCTCGGCGACGTGCTCGACCCGGCCCAGATGCGTGCCGCCTGCGATAAAATCATGACCACCTGGGGCCGCATCGATGGCCTCGTAAACGCGGCGGGCGGCAACATGCCCGGCGCCACCGTGGGCCCCGACCAGAACCTGTTCGACGTGGGCATTGAGGACACCCGCCGCGCCGTCGATTTGAACCTGTTCGGCACCGTGATTCCGACCACCGTGTTTGGCCGCGTGATGGCGGGGCAGGGCACGGGCTCCATTGTCAACATTTCCTCGCTCACGGCCCAGCGCCCGCTCACCCGCGTGATGGGCTACACCCTGGCCAAAACCGCCATCGAAGGCTACACCCGCTGGATGGCCAACGAGCTGGGCCAGCGCTACGGCGGCGGCATTCGCATGAACGCCATTGCGCCCGGCGTGTTTCTCACCGAGCAAAACCGCGGCTTGCTCGTGGCCGCCGACGGCTCGCACACCGACCGCGCCCGCAAGTTCATCGACCACACGCCCTTCCAGCGCTTCGGCGAGCCCGAAGAGCTGACCGGCACGCTCATCTACCTGCTCAGCAACGCCTCCCGCTTCGTGAACGGCGAAACGGTGGTAGTAGATGGCGGTTTTAACGCGTTCAGCGGGGTCTGATTTTACTCCCTGAACAAGATAAAGAACGTCATGCTGAGCGCAGCCGAAGCATCTCGCGTGGGGTAGTAATCTTTTCGATTGGGTTTACTATTGCACGCGAGATGCTTCGGCTGCGCTCAGCATGGCGTGCGAGTGATAGCTGCCCATTGTTCACTGCTAACTGTTAACTGAAAAAGATGCCCATCCTTCAAAGCTGGCGCTGGTACGGCCCCAACGACCCCGTGAGCCTGGCCGACATCCGCCAGGCCGGCGCCACCGATGTGGTGACAGCCCTGCACCACGTCCCCAACGGCCAGGTATGGCCTGTCGAGGAAATCAAAAAACGTCAGGCCGAAGTGGCCGGCGCTGGTCTCATTTGGAGCGTGGTGGAAAGCGTGCCCGTGCACGAAAATATCAAAACCCGCACCGGCGATTTCCCGCGCTACATCGCCAACTACCAGCAGAGCCTGCGCAATCTGGCGGCCTGCGGCATCTTCACGGTGACGTATAATTTCATGCCCGTGCTGGACTGGACGCGCACCGACCTGGCCTACGAGGTGGAGGACGGCTCCCGGGCCCTGCGCTTCGAAAAAATCGCCTTCGTGGCCTTCGATGCGCTGCTGCTGAAGCGGCAAAACGCCGCCCAGGACTACACCGTCGAGGAGCTGGCTCGGGCCGAAGCCCGCCTCGCCGCCATGAGCGACGACGAGCGCCAGCTGCTGCAGCGCAACATCATTGCCGGGCTGCCGGGCAGCGAAGAGAGCTTCACGCTGGCCCAGTTTCAGCAGGCGCTGGATGCGTACGCCGGCATCGACGCGGCCCGGCTGCGCGAGCACCTGATTCTGTTTCTGCGGGAAATTGTGCCGGTGGCCGAGGAAGTGGGCATCCGCCTCGCCATTCACCCCGACGACCCGCCGTACCCCATTCTGGGCCTGCCGCGCGTGGTGAGCACCGCCGCCGATGTGGCCGCCCTGGCCGCCGCCGTGCCCTCGCCCGCCAACGGGCTGTGCTTCTGCACCGGCTCCTTTGGCGTGCGGGCTGATAATGACCTGCCCGCCATGGTGCGCCAATTTGCCGGGCGCATTCATTTCATTCATTTGCGCAGCACCCAGCGCGACGCCGACGGCAACTTCTACGAAGCCAACCACCTGGAGGGCGACGTGGACATGTACGCCGTGATGCGCGAGCTGGTGCTGGCCATGCGCCAGCGGGGCGTGAACCTGCCCATGCGCCCCGACCACGGCCACCAGATGCTCGACGACCTGAAAAAGAAAACCAACCCCGGCTATTCGGCCATCGGCCGCCTGCGCGGCCTGGCCGAGCTGCGCGGCCTCGAACTGGGCATCAGCCGCGGCCTTAATGAATAACCCATAGGTATTGCTGATGCAGCAGGGCATGAAAAAGCCCCGGCCAGATGGTCGGGGCTTTTTTGGGTGCCAGGTGGCAGCGCAAGGGCTTACTTGTCGGCTTTCAGCTTAAGCTTCTCGGCCTTGGCTTTGGCCTTGTCTTCTTTGATTTTGAGCTTGTCATCCTTGGTTTTCACCTTGGTGCCGTCGTCGGTTTTGGCCTTCATCTTGTCGATGCCGTCGCCGTCGGGGCCGCCCATGCTCGGGCCACCCATGCCACGCCCGCCGCCGCGGTTCATGCGGTCGGCTTCCATGGCGGTGTATTTGGTGTACTGGTCGGCGGTCAGCACTTCCTTAAACTGCGCGTCATACTTCGTGCGCATGGTTTGCATCTGGGTGCGCATGGCTTCGCGGTCGCCGCCCGCCATCTGGCCGCGCATCGACTGCATTTCCTGGCCGCGGGCCATCATGATTTGCTGCACTTTGGCGGCCTGGTCGGCGCTGAGGCCCAGCTCCTGGGTCATGCGCTCGGTCTGGCGCTTGGCCATTTCCTCGGGCGAGCCTTGCATGCGGCCGTAGCCGCGGCCCGGGCCCTGCATGCCGGCGCCGTCGGGGGTGGTTTGAGCAGCGGCGGTGCCTACGGTGAAGGCGAACGCGGCGAACAGAGGCAATAGGTACTTTTTCATGTTGAATGTGGGGGTGAGAAATGGAAAAAAGTGGAGCTTTGGTGATTACCGCGAAAAAGCCCCGTTCCAGCGTATGGAACGGGACTTTAGCGGCGGGGTTAACAGGGCCAGGGCTTAGCGGCGGCCATACTGGCGATGCGCGGCTTCGTAGCGGGCGCGTTCCTGGGCTTCGCGCTGGGCCCGGATTTGGGCTTCGCGCTGGGCACGTTCTTGGGCTTCGCGCTGGGCGCGCTGCTGGGCTTCCCAGCGGGCCCGCTCCTGGGCCGTTACGCGGTGGTTGCGGTCGTAGCCGTAGTTCTGGTTGCGGTCGAAGTGGTCATCGTTGTCGCGGCGGTCGTTGCGGTGGGCGGCTTCCCAGCGGGCTTTTTCGGCGGCGGTCACGCGGTGGTTGCGGTCGTAGCCGTAGTTGAAGTCTTTGCTGTTGCGGTCGTCGTAGCGGTGGTCGAAAGGACCTTCGGCGGCGAAAGAAGCGGTGGAAGTGAACAGGGCGGCGGCGGCGAGGAGGGAAAACAAGGAAGCTTTCATGATTTCTGAATGAAGAAAGTGAGGAGTGGAGATTGAAAAGGCTGGGCTCGTGTGCTGCAGGCAGCGGGCTCCGGGGGTTGTGAATCGACTCGTTCTGCCAGGGTATTTGCAAACCACCGGCCGAAATGCGGCCAAAAACGCCGGGCTGGACGGGCAGGCGCCGGGCACCGACCAAGCGGCTGAATTGCCAGACCGAACCGCCGATACCATCGCGGCATGGCGCTCCAAAAGGCGTTTTATGGCGCTTGAAAAGCTCTCATGGGCTGCGGCGCCCCCTCGGTTTTGCCTACCTTAGAGACGAAAAAACCGTCTTACAGCTCATTCAATGAATAAACTTGTCCTCCTGACCCTGGCCGGAAGCCTGGCCAGCCCAGCGCCCGCCGCGGCCCAATCGTCCGAAAAGCTCGATGCCGCCGCGCTGGCCAAAATCCGCGACGAAGGCATGAACCGCTCCAAGGTGATGGAAACGGCCTTTTACCTCACCGACGTGAACGGCCCGCGCCTCGCCAACTCCGACGGCCTGAAGCGCGCCAACGAATGGACCAAGGCCCAACTCGCCAAATACGGCCTCACGAACGCCAACATCGAAGCCTGGGGTGACTTCGGCCGCGGCTGGGACATCGAGAAGTCGTACGTGGCCATGACGGCGCCCTACTACCACGCCCTAGTGGGCATTCCGAAGGCCTGGACGCCCAGCACGCCCGGCCCCGTGCGCAAGCAAGTGGTGGTGATGAAAGCCGCCACCGAGGCCGACCTGGCCCAGTACAAAGGCCAACTGCGCGACAAAATCGTGGTGATGAGCGTGGCCGCGCCCCTCAAGCCCGCTACCGAAGGCGCCATCCGGCGCTATTCCGATGAGGACCTGAAGAAAATGGCCGAGCCGGCCAGCAACCCTACCCGCACCGCTCCCGATGCTGCCATGCTGGCTTCCCGCAAGGCGATGGCCGCCCTGCGCACCGCCGTGGCCGATATGCTGGTGGCCGAAGGCGCGGCTGGCGTGCTCAGTGCCCGTGGCGGCATTTATGGCACTTTCAACACCAGCAACGGCGCGCCCTACGCCGCCGACGCCAAGCCCGCGCTGCCCGAAATTGAAACCGCACCCGAAGACCAGTTGCGCCTCATCCGGCTGGTAGAAGCCGGCGTACCGGTGGAGGTGGAAATGGAAACCAAAACCCGTTTCCAAACCCAGGATTTAAAGGGCTACAACGTGGTGGCCGAAATCCCCGGCACCGACAAAAAGCTGAAATCGGAAGTGGTGATGCTCGGCGGCCACCTCGACTCCTGGCACGCCGCCACCGGCGCCACCGACAACGCGGCCGGCTGCGCCGTAATGATGGAGGCCGTCCGCATCCTCAAAGCCACCGGCCTGAAGCCGCGCCGCACCATCCGCATTGCCCTGTGGGGCGAAGAGGAGGAAGGCCTGCACGGCTCGCGCGGCTACGTGAAAAACCACTTCGCCGACCCCGCCACCATGCAGCTCAAGCCCGAGCACGAGAAACTGGCGGCCTACTTCAACCTCGACAACGGCGGCGGCAAAATCCGCGGCATCTACGCCCAGGGCAACGAGGCTGTAGCGCCCATCTTCCAGCAGTGGCTGGCACCCTTTGCCGACCTCGGCGCCAGCACCGTGACCCTGCGCAACACCGGCAGCACCGACCACATCGCCTTCGACGCTGTGGGCCTGCCCGGTTTCCAGTTCATCCAAGACGGCCTCGACTACTTCCCCGTCACCCACCACACCAATCAGGACACCTACGACCGTCTCATTGCCGACGACCTGAAACAAGCGTCCGTGGTGGTGGCCAGCTTCGTGTACGATGCCGCCATGCGCGACCAGAAGCTGCCCCGCAAGCCGCTGCCCTCAGCCGCGAAGCCGCAGTAAGGCAGAACGAATGTTTCGATTATCGGAACGTCATGCAGAGCGCAGCGAAGCATCTTGCCCGCCACCAGTAAATCCTGTCGATTGGATTAGTGGTGGCGGGCAAGATGCTTCGCTGCGCTCTGCATGACGTTCATTTTTTTTCGTTTGCTCCATCTCATTCCACCAATCCCAGCGTGCGGGTCAGCCCGTTCTTCGGAATGCTGACTTTCAGGCTCTGGTCGCCGGATTCGGAGCGTTTGCGGCGGCGGTCCACGATGTCCTGCACTTTGCTTTTACCCTCCGGGTTGCGCGAAAACAGGGCTGCGGCCACGTCCGTCACCAATGACACGGCGCGCGGCACCGGCACCGTCAGCTCCTGATAGTCAGGGTCGGGGGCCGGTGGCCGGGCCGGGGCTGGCTGGCTTTGGGCCATGCTGCTGCTGACTTTGCAGGCCAACGCAACGAAGAGAAGGGGTAGCTTCTTACGCGACATGAATACCGGGTCGATACCGCAAAGATGCCGCTAAAAACGGCGCGGTTGCCCGGCTAGCCCAGTTTTTCCTTGAATAGTTTCAAGGTGCGGTCCCAAGCCAGCTTGGCGGCTTCGGCGTTGTAGCGGGCGGGCGAGGTGTCGTTGTTGAAAGCGTGGTTGGCGCCCTCGTACACGTACAGCTCGTACTTGGTGCCCGCTGCTTTCAGGGCCGCCTCGTAGGCCGGAATGCCAGCGTTGATGCGCTGGTCGAGCCCGCCGTAGTGCAGCAGCATCGTAGCCTTGATTCTGGCTACGTCTTCGGCTTTGGGCTGGGCGCCGTAGTAGGCCACGCCGGCGTCGAGCTTGGGGTCGTGCACGGCCAGCTGGTTCACCAGGCCGCCGCCCCAGCAGAAGCCCACCGCGCCGGTGCGGCCGTTGCAGTCGGGCCGGGCGCGCAGGTAAGTGAGGGCCGCCAGGTAGTTATTCAGGTTTTTGAGCGGGTCGAGCTTGCCGATGAGCTCGCGGCCCTTGTCCTCGTCGGCCGGCGTGCCGCCCACTACACTCAGCGCATCCACGCCCAGGGCCAGGTAGCCGGCCTGCGCCACGCGCCGCGTCACGTCCTTGATGTGCGGCGTCAGGCCGCGGTTTTCGTGAATGACCACTACGGCGCCGCGTTTCTTTTTGCCTTTGGGGTGCACCAGGTATCCTTGCACGGTGGCGCCGTCGCCGGGCCAGCTCACGTCCTCGGTTTCCAGGTTGTCATCTTGCGGGCTCACGGTGGCGGCCGCCGCGTAGCCGGGCTCCAGGATGGAAAGTGCCGAAAAAGCCAGCGCCGTGCCGCCGGCCAGCTTCACCAGCCGCTCCATAAAGTCCTTGCGCGACAGCGGGGCGTGGGTGTATTCGTCGAAGAGGTCGATGATGCGTTGGTCCATGAGGCTAAATGTACTGATTGAATGAGGGATACGGCGGCTACTCGGCTTCGCGGTTCACGGTATCGGGGTTGAAGGCCGGCACGCAGATGGACCAGTACTCGCATTCTTCCTCAAAGGGGTTGGAATAGCGCACCCGGGCGCCGCCCTTTATTAGCAGGGCCTGCCCGGCCTGCAGCTCCACCACGTCGCCGTCGATTTCAAACCGCTTCCGGCCCCGCACCACGATGGTGATTTCGTCGAATGTGGGCGTCTGGTGGGGCTCGCTCCAGTGTGGCGGCGCCACCATGTGCGCCAGGCTGTAGGCGGTGGTGCCGGTGCTGGCCCCGCCCACGTGCTCCTCAATGAGCTTGCCGTCGGTGGTGGGCACAATGAAAGGGGAGGGGTTGAGGACGTAACGTTTTTCAGACATGGATTTGGGAGAAGGAACGAATAAGTGAACAAATCAAAAGAACGCCAGATGAGCATGACCGTTCTAACTGCTACGGCCGAAGTTTCTCCAGCAGCTCAAAAGCACGCGAGTTGTATTTCCACACAAAGAAATACGGCGTCTGCACCGCCCCAAACTGCACCCGAATGCGCTCCACCGCCGGCAGCATGCTGCCTTCAAAGTCGAAGCAGTCCAGCCCCAGCACCTCGCTGGCGTAGCGAATGGCTTCCCAAATCAGCAAAATGCCGGCGCCGCTGTCGCGCAGGGCAGGGTCGTCGCCCGAGAGGTGATAATAGGCCGCCTGCTGGTCCCAGATGAGATACGCCGCCGAATGCACGCGCTCCTGCGCATCCACCGCGAAGAATAGCTGCCGGGCGCCGTTGGCCGCCAGCGCCGCATCGTGCCGCTCAAACTGCCCCCAGGAGTAGGGCATGGCTAAGTTCTGGCGGTCAAAGCTCAGCTTGTTGATTGCATAAAACCGCTCCGGGCCGAGGTTGTTCACCACCCGCACCTGCTCCCGGGCCTTTTGCAGGTTGCGCCGGATGTTGCGATTGAGGCCTGCTTCCACCTGCTTTAGGTTTTGCAGGTCGTGCAGGCGGTAGGTATAGTAGGTGGTTTGCCGGAATTTCTGCCAGTAGAAAGGCAGCCAGTTGGTGCTGCCGGGGTAGAAATTCTGCTTGAACGCGGCCAGCGGCGGCAGTTGCCGGATGAGCTCCTCCAGCAGCCCATGCTCCTTCTTCAGCACGCCCCGAAACTCGGGCAGCACATACGGTCCCAGCCACTTCACAAACGGCGGCATGGTGGCGTAGCGAAACGGCCCTTTCTGCTTAAAAAAATAGGGTAGCGCTGCCACCACGCGCCCGTCTTCTTCGGCCAGTGCCACGTCCCAGGCACCGCCTTCGCGGCAGGCGTCCAGGTACCAAGCCTGCGCAAAAACCGGTACATGGGGCGCAGTGCGGCAGAACTCACGGTAGCGGGCTTGGTTCACGCGGGCGCTGGCAATGGCCATAGTCAGGCACTTACTGCTTTGGTGAGGCTTCCGGGCAGGGGCCTTTGGTGAAGCTGCGCACGCCGGCGTTGCCGGCCACGCAGGCGTTGGCGTAGGTGTTGCCGTCGCAGCCGCACACGGGGTTGTATTCCATGGTGCAAATGCCGCCGGGGTTCACCTTGGCCGGGTCGATGCAGTCGGACGCGGCGGCGGGTGCCGCGTTGCGGCGGCAGGCCGGGGCCAGCAGCAGGGCAATATATAGGGGCAGGAGCTTTCTCATGGGGCCAGGCGGAAGAGGGGCGAATCTACGCCGTTCCGGGCGGAACCGGGCACGTCCGGGGCTCAGGGGCACTTTCCGGCCGTGGCGTTGCGGAAAATTTATTGCCAAGCTCAACCCCTGACGTTGGCCTTCGTATAGGCAGCCAGACCAATCGCGGGGCTAAAACAAAATATTTGGTTTTGTGTTCGGCTCCGCGTTTCCCCTGGCCTACTTTCACTTCATCACCCTTCATTACCCATTACCATGTCGTACCACGAAGAAGACAACAACGCCGGTAAAGTACTTTTGGCCGCCCTCGCCGGTGCCGGCGCTGGCATCATCGCCGGTATGCTGCTGGCCCCCGACAAAGGCTCGGCTACCCGCGAAAACTGGAAAGGCGTTGCCTCCAAATACAGCGGCCAGCTCGGCGAGCAAGCCACAAAGCTGGGCTCCGACCTCGAAGCTAAATTCAAAGAATACGCCGGCAAGCTCGAAGACCTCGGCGTGACCCTGCCCGGCAGCAGCCTCAAAATCAAAGGCAACTGGGACGAGGCCAAAGGCAAGCTGAAAGCGCAGTACGCCCAGCTCACCGACGAAGACCTGACCTACGCCGAAGGCCAGGGCGACCAGCTGGTGGGCCGCCTGCAGGAAAAGCTTGGCAAAGGCAAAGCCGAAATCACCAAGATGCTGAACGACCTGTAGTCGACGCCAGTCACTTGTAGCAAAAAGCCCCGCGCCGCAAGGTGCGGGGCTTTTTGCTGTCCCAACAAGTCGGCTGGTTTTCCCGTTAGGCAATAAGTAGTTATTTCTTTTTTCCTGCACTCCCATGAAAGACGACAAAGGCAAAGTCATTCTCTCGCTGCTGGCCGGCGCCACGGCCGGCATCGTGGCCGGCCTGCTGCTGGCCCCCGAAACCGGCGACGACGCCCGCACCAACCTCAAACGCTCGGCCACCAAGTGGGGCGGCGACCTCAGCAAGCTTTTCAAGGACACTCTGGCCAAGGTGCAAGGCGGCGATGCCTCCGGCCACACCAACGCCGATGCCGTTCTGAGCGAAGACAAGCAAGCCGCCGACCGCCTCCTGCAAGGACTGGGCAGCGTATCCACGGCCCACACCCACAGCATCGATAATCCCGATTACGACGGCTTCGGCGACGACACGCGCCACCAGCCGCGCGGGTAGTACCCTGCCGGGGAGAAACATAATTTTGGCATTTTCGCCATTATCGCAACCTGCTCCCTACGGCCTCGTAAAATCCCTCACAACCGACTTGAAAGAAGGCCGAAATGTGTTGTCAGTAAAATTGCCGGTCGTAGGAGCTTCTGCTGAATTAGGTTAAAAAGTTCAGTAGTAAAATCAGACGAATCCATCGCAAGCTTCTGATAAAAACAGCGGTTTGAAGGGTAAGAAGGTTGTAAAAAAGAAAAGCCCCGCACGACATTTCGTGTGGGGCTTTTCGATTTTTATAACGTCACGACTCAACGCCGTGCAGAGCCATTATTTTTCCTCGGCTTCTGGCTTTTCCTTCTGCACGTTCTCCGGCTTCATCTGCGGGAAGAACAGCACGTCCTGAATGGAGTGGGAGTTGGTCATAATCATGCTCAGGCGGTCGATACCAATGCCTAAGCCGGCCGTGGGCGGCATGCCGTACTCCAGGGCGCGCAGGAAGTCTTCGTCGAGCACCATTGCCTCGGTGTCGCCGCGCTTGCCCAGCTCCAACTGGTCCTCGAAGCGCTTGCGCTGGTCAATGGGGTCGTTGAGCTCGGAGAAGGCGTTGCAGATTTCCTTGCCGTTGCAGATTGCCTCGAAGCGCTCCACCATGCCGGGACGGTCGCGGTGCTTTTTGGCCAGCGGCGACATCTCCACCGGGTAATCGGTGATGAACGTGGGCTGGATGAGCTTGGGCTCCACGTGCTCACCAAAGATTTCGTCGATGATTTTGGCCTTGCCCATGCTGGGGTCGAGGTGCACGTTCAGCTCCTGGGCAGTTTCGCGCAGGGCCGCTTCGTCCATCTCGCCGATGGCTTTGCCCGTGTACTTCTCAATGGCCTCAAACATGGTGTAACGCTGCCAGGGCCGCTGGAAGTTGATGACGTTCGCGCCTACCTGCACCTCCGTCTGGCCGTGCAGGGCCAAGGCCACGCGCTCCACCATTTCCTCCACTAGGTCCATCATCCAGGCGTAGTCCTTGTAGGCCACGTAGAGCTCCATCTGGGTGAACTCGGGGTTGTGGAAGCGCGACATGCCTTCATTGCGGAAGTCCTTGCTGAACTCGTACACGCCATCGAACCCGCCCACAATGAGGCGCTTCAGATACAGCTCGTTGGCAATGCGCAGGTACAGCGTCATGTCCAGCGTGTTGTGGTGCGTGGTGAAGGGCCGCGCCGCCGCGCCACCGTACAGCGGCTGCAGAATCGGGGTTTCCACTTCCAGATAGCCCTTGTCGTTAAGGAAATTCCGCATCGACTGCACCAACTGCGTGCGCTTGATGAAGGTGTCGCGCACCTGCGGGTTCACCACCAGGTCCACGTAGCGCTGGCGGTAGCGCTGCTCGGGGTCGGTGAAGGCGTCGTAGGTCACTTTCTCGCCGGTGGCTTCGTCCACCTTCTCCTTCACCACGGGCAGGGGGCGCAAGGCCTTGGCCAGCAGCTTCAGTTCGGTCACGTGGATGGAAGTCTCGCCCACCTGCGTCTTAAACACGCGGCCTTTCACGCCGATGAAGTCGCCCAAATCGAGCAGCTTCTTAAACACGGTATTGTACAGCTCCTTGTCTTCGCCGGGGCAGATTTCGTCGCGGTTCACATACAGCTGAATGCGGCCCGAGGTATCCATCAGTTCCGCAAACGAGGCCTTGCCCATCACGCGCTGCGACATCAGGCGGCCCGCCAGCGCCACTTCCTGGAAGTTGTTTAGCTCCGGGTGGTAGTTGTCGTGAATCTCCTTGGCATAAAACGTCACGTCGAACAGCTCCGACGGGTACGCTTCGATGCCCAGCTTTTCCAGTTCTTCTAGTTTGTGGCGGCGCTGTAATTCCTGTTCGCTGAGGTGCTGCATGGTCTTCTGAACCCTTACTGCCGGCAAAAGTTGGGGGCAGGCAAGGCCGTGGTCATTAAAAGTGAACCGCAAAAGTACGGCACGAAAAAAGCCGCTCCGAACCGGAGCGGCTTTCCTCTCATAAAATCCGCAGAAAGCGGGGCTTAAGCAGCCATGCGGAACTGCTGGCTTTCGGCGGCAATGGCAGGGGCCGTGGGCGGCGTGGGCGCCAGCACCGGCTCAACGCGGGTGCGCAACCGCTCCTGCACGAAGCCCGACTGCAAATGCACCGGCAGCTCGGCCACCAGCTCGCGGTAGCGCTCCAGGCCCAGGGCCTTGGCCACATACGTCTCGTGGATGCCGTTGAGGTAGCTCACAATGTTGAGCAGCGAGCTGTGGAACAGGCGGAAGTCGATGTCGGCCTCCACGTAGCGCTCAATCTCGCGGGTGCTCTCCGAGATGCGCAGGCGGCCCAGCAGGTCGAAGATGGTGGTGTAACCCAGGCGCCAGGTAATCTGCTGCCAGTGCGCGGCCGTCCACTTATCAAGCGGGCGCCCCGTCTTCTGGCTGCGAATGGCCGTGTTGGGGTTGGCCTGCACCTGCTGGCGGGTCCACTGCGCTTTCATCTTGCGCGTGGTGCGCAGCATCTGGCCAATCTGGGCCTGGGCGTCAATCTCCTTGCTGGCGATGTGCAGCCCGGCCTTGTAGCCCGCCAGCGGCAAGCGGTGAATGCTGAAGTCGCCATAAGCACCAGCGGCGTAAAACGACACCGGACGCGGGTAGGCATTCTTCACCACCAAGCGCCCCACCTCACGGCGGATAAGCTGGCCGTTGTTTGAGCGCACCCCGGTGGTGTACAGGAACGCCTGCAAGCCCGACAGGATGGCGTGGTACGCCTGCGGGAACGTCCAGTGCAGGGCGTTGCGCAGGAAGTTCTCGTCGCCCAGTTCGGCGGTGGCGCGCAGCGCGTACTCGGTGCTCCAGCTGGTGTGCAGCAGCTTGGTGAGCGCCGCCACGTCGGCATCGCTCAACTCCGCCGTGTGGCTGCGGAAGAAAGGCAGGTTCTGGAGGCCGCCGAGCACGTCGTCGTTCTCCTGAATATGATAGTTGATGGCAAAGAAGTAGTTGAGGAAAACCTGCGCTGGGATTGATTTACGCCAGTTTTCATCAGCCAACTTCTGCTGAAGCTCATCGGCAGGCGCGTCGACCTGGGGATTGAGCGGAATGATGCGGGTTTCCTCTGTAGTCTTCATGTCAGGTAAACAGCTTTCGGCGGGTATTTAGTTGCTTAATTACTAACTTTTTTGTCAATTTTGCTAACGTTATTTATCGTTGTAAATCAGTGTGTTGTGAGGTCTTGTAAAAAAGGTTGTGTTGAAATTAATGACTGGCTGTTTGCTAATATGGTTGTCGTGCCAAAAGAGTGCCAAAAAAAGCCCCCGCACCATATGGTGTGGGGGCTTTTCTGAAGGCGGCAGGCTAGCAATACGTTGTCAACCGGCCACTCAACATCAGCAGTTAGCTATTGCTTAATCTCATCCTGAATGACTGCCACGGCTTCGCCAATGGTGATGTCCTTTTTCAGGCCTTTAGTGAAGCGGGCGGCGCGGTTCACCTTCACGGTGTCGCCATTCACGGCGCGGATGTCGGCCGCCAAGGGCGAGAAGGCGAGGGCCGTGGTGGTCTTCTGCGCAGCCTCATACCGGTCCGAAATCAGTTTCGACTCCTGCTGCTCGGCACGGAAAGCGCTTAGCTTGAGCGATACCACGCTTTCGTCTTTGCGCTTGCGCATGCTCTTCACCATGTCGTCCATCACCTTAAAGCTGGCGTTGGTGGCTACGCGGGCTTTGCTGTTGGCGCGCAGCTTCTCCAGGTTGGGCGATTCGTTCCAGGGGCGGTAGCGGGCGGGCTGAATCTCATCCCATTTCAGCGGGTAGTCCGATTCCTTTTCACCCTGGTCGAGGTAGGAGTAGAGGTCGGGCACCACGATGTCCGATACCACGCCTTTGAACTGGGTCGAGCCGCCATTCACGCGGTAGAATTTCTGCGTGGTGAGCTTGAGCGAGCCAATGGGCTTCACGCTGTTCAGTTCGGCCGGCAGGGCCTCATCTAGGTCGAAGATGCGCTGCACGGTGCCTTTGCCATACGTGCTGGTCGAGCCCATAATCACGCCGCGCTTGTAGTCCTGAATGGCCGCGGCCAGAATCTCGGAGGCCGAGGCGCTGTACTTGTTCACCAGAATCACCAGCGGGCCGCTGTACTGCACGCGCGGGTCGTTGTCGGTCAGCACCTGCGTACGGCCCTGGCCGTCGCGCACCTGCACCATGGGGCCGCTTTCCATGAAAAGGCCCGCCATCGAAACGGCATCGGTGAGCGAGCCGCCTCCGTTGAAGCGCAGGTCCATAATCACGCCCTTCACGCCCTCGGCGTTGAGCTTGGCCAGTTCTTTCTTCACGTCGTCCGACGAACTGCGGCCGCCGTTGTCGTTGAAGTCGGCGTAGAAGCCCGGCAGGCGCAGGTAACCAATTTTCTGCCCCTTGTCGGTAATAACCGAGGACTGGGCGTACTTGTCGTCGACCACCACCACGTCGCGGATGATGGGAATAATCTTGGTGCTGCCGTCGGGCTTGCGCACCGTAAGGCGCACTTCGGAGCCTTTTTTACCCCGAATCAGGGTGACTGCCTTGGCCGTGCGCCAGCCCTCAATGCTCACCGGTTCGGCCGCGCCCTGGGCCACGCGCAGCAGGGCGTCGCCCTTCTTCAAATCGCCCTGCCGGGCCGAGGCCGAGCCGGGAATGATTTCGTCCACGTAAATCAGGCCGTCCTTCTCGCGCAGCGTGGCCCCGATGCCCTCGAAGCGGCCGGTCATTTCATAATCGAAATCTTCCTTGGCTTTGGGGGCAAAGTACTCGGTGTGCGGGTCGTAGGTATTGGCGATGGTGTTGGCGTACTCGGCCAACCGCTCGTTGGCGTCGATGTCGGCCATGTCTTCAAACTGTTCGTCATAGGCTTTCAGCACGCGCTTGCGGGCTTCGGCTTCCATTTGGGCGGGGGTGCGCACGGGTTCGGCGGCCGTAGGGGCATCGGCGTTGGCCGCGCTGGGGGCGGCGGTGGCACCGCTGGGCTTGGCTTCTTTGGCCTTCTCCTGAGCGTCCATCATTTCCGAAACACGGCTCAAGGTTTCGTATTTCAGCAGCTTGCGCCATAGCTCGCGCTGGGCAGCTTTGTCGGCAGGGAAGGTAGCCTTATCGAAATCGGTTTGCAGGGTTTCGTCCGCCGTGAAGTCGAAGGGCTTGGCCAGCAGCTCGCGGTACAGGGCCTGCATTTCCTTGGTGCGGTCGGCCATGAGCTTGTTGCTCAGGTCCAGAAACTCGTGCGTGCCGCGCTTCACCTCGTCGTCAATCTGCGTCTGATAGCGGCGCAACTGGTCTACGTCGCTGGCCAGCAGAAACTGCTTGCGGTTGTCGAGGTGCTTGAGATACAGGTCGAACACGCGCTTGGAAAACGCGTCATCAATTTTTTCAGGCTGGTAATGCTGCGAGTTCAGTCCGCTCAGCATAAGGCCAATAAGCACTTGGTCCTTGCTCGGCACTGCCGAGTCGGCCCGGCGGAACAACCGGTAGGATGCCAGAACAAACACGGCCGCGACCAAAAAGGCGTACAGCCCGACTTTCAAGCGGGGGGAAGACATTTGCGGGAAATAAAACGGAGTTGAAATTCAAATATACGGCCGGCGCTATGCACGTTTGGGCCGTATGGTGTACGTCGAAAACGCCCCGGCGGGTGAAATAAGTGCCCGCCAGCGGCCACGCTTGCCGCGCACTCTACAAGAACTAGCCCTACCGGGCGAAGGTTGCAACAAAAAAGCCTTTCCCAGACGGGAAAGGCTTTTTTCGGGACGAGCAGGCCGGAACCTGCGACGTACTTAGTACTTGTAAATCTTGTCGCCGTTGTGGCGACGGAACTCCTCTTCGAAATAGCGGGCATCTTCTTCGTTGCGGGGCTTCACGCCCATCACGATGCCGCCGTTCTTCACGCCTTCTTCGTACTCAGCGGCGTGCTCCTCGGGAATGCCCGAGCCCACCAGGGCGCCTACCAAGCCACCCGTGAGGCCACCGGCACCGGCACCGGCCAGCGCAGCGGCCAGCGGGCCGGCAATGATGAGGCCCAGACCGGGCAGAGCTACCGAAGTGCCGATGGCGGCAATGGCGCCGATGATGGCACCAGCCGTACCGCCAATGGCGGAGCCTACACCAGCGCCTTCCATGGCCTTATCGCCGAGGTCGGTGTGGGCGGTGTCGTCGCCGAAGTGAGTTTTGCGGGTTTCGTCCGACATCAGCACGTTCACGTCGTCTTTGCCGTAACCACGCGACGAGAGCGACTGGTAAGCCTTCTCAGCGCTGCTACGGTCGCGGAACATGCCGGTCAGGTTTGCGCTGGGGCTCGAATCGTAGGGCTGGCCGGTTACGGCGTGGGCGGCATGGTCGGCGGTGTTCTGCACACCGTCGATGGCGCGGCCTACCACGGCGCCGGGAGTGCCGGCTACTGCTGCACCTTTAGCCGTGGCGCTGAAGTCGTCGCCGTCGGTGCTGTTATTTACGTTGCCCAGCGAGGCACCCGAGGGGCTCGACGTGCCCGTGCCGGGCGTTACGCCGGTGCCAGCGTTGTAGCTGGTGCCTTCGTTGCTCAGGCCGGTGCTGTTGCCCATGCCGGTGCCCGTGTTCTGGGTGCCATAGTTTGCGCCTGCGCCGGTGCCGGAATTCTGCGGGTTGTTCGAATCGTTGGTGTTCATGCTAGGAAGGAGTTGAAAATGTGGAAAGGAAAACCAGCCTACCCGGCTAGTTGATGACCTTAACGGGACCACCGCAGTGGAGGTTACATCCCGCTAGTTTTCCAACTTTTCCTGCTTAAGCACCAGCCCAACCGCGCTCACTTGCGCCTACTAAGGCTTTGCGTGCGCGTTACGCGAACTGCTGAAAGTTGGCTTCGTCGCGCCAAAAATCCCGGCATTCTTTGATGAGATTTTTCAAAAAATTCTCATCCTGCTTCAGGCTGCGCCACTCGCCCATGCCCATCTTTTCGCAGAGCTTGTAGAAGTTGTCGCCCTGGCCTTTAGAGCCTTGCACTTTCACCAGGCAGCTCAGTGGCGGGCGCCCTTCTTCGTGCTCGGCGGCCGAGATTTCGGCCAGCATTTCATTGAGCCGGGATTTTTCGTGAGAAATATCAAGATTTAACCCCAATTCGGCTTCCTGCACCAGCGTGAGGTAGCTTACGGTTCCGGTTTGCAGCCGGGAATAGCGAATTAAATACGTGCGAATGCGACCAATCATGATAGGGCTTTGAATGAACAAAAAACCGTTTTGGGGGCTGAAAATTAGCGAATATTAACTGCCCGGCACTACATATAGCAGTGCTTGCAGGTGCTAATTTTCGGCCCCGCGGGGTCGGCCCATACCACAATCGTTCCGAAAATGCTGCGCAATCGCCCAACGGCTCCGTCGAGAGCCTATCTGACCGGCGAAAGCCGACGTTTTGCCGCCGAATTTATCGTCCGCGCCGCCGACGGATTTCTTTCTGAATGAGCAGAAACTCGCGGCTGCTCTGGCCCGCAATGGCGGTGTTCTCATCGGCCCGGCGCAGCAGGTAGGGCATCACGGCGGCCACCGGACCATAGGGCAGGTACTTGGCCGTGTTGTAGCCGGCGTTGGCTAGGTTGTAGGTGAGGTTGTCGCTCATGCCGTAGAGCTGAGCAAACCACACGCGCGGGTCGTTGGGTGCCAGGCCGGCTTGCTGCATGAGCTGAGTGAGCAGCAGCGAGCTGGCCTCATTATGGGTGCCGGCGCAGATGCTGATGCGGTCGATGTGCTCGATGCAATAGCGCAACGCCTCGTCGTAAAGGGCGTCGGTGGCGTTTTTGGTGGGGTTGATGGGGTTTTGGTAACCGCGCTGCTTGGCCACGCGGGCTTCCTTTTCCATGTAGGCGCCGCGCACCAGCTTGGCCCCGATGTAGTAGCCGGCCTCGGCCGCGGCGTCGTGGGCAGCTTTCAGGGCATCGAGGCGGTCGTGGCGGTAGAGCTGGTAGGTGTTCCAGACAATGGCCGTTTCGCGGTTGTATTTGGCCATCATATCGTAGGCCAGCAGGTCGATGGTGTGCTGGAACCAGCTTTCCTCGGCGTCGACGAAGATGCGCACGCCGTGCTGGTGGGCGCGGGCGCACAGGGCGTCCACGCGGGCCACGGCGCGGGCGTGGGCGGCTTCTTCCGCGGCCGTGAGCAGCTTGCCGGCCTGAATTTTCTCCAGAATGGCCACGTTGGCCACGCCGGTTACTTTGAACACCGAGAACGGAATGTGCTTGGAGCGGTGGGCCTCGTCGATGGTGGCAAGGATTTCGTCGCGGGTGTGGTCGTAGCTGGCGTCGCTGCCTTCGCCCTCCACCGAGTAGTCGAGGATGGTGCCGATGTTGTATTTGCCCAGCTCGGCCGTGACGGGGCGGCACTCGGCAATGGTTTCGCCGCCGCAGAACTGCTCAAAAATGCTGTGCTTGATGAGGAACTTGGTGCCGGGTATGCCCCATTTCAGGGCCGTTTTCATGAGGCCGCTACCGGTTTTCACGAGGCTGCCGTTGTTCATGGCCGCAAACAGGGTGTAGACTTTGCGCAGCTGGGCGTCGGACTTGGAGGCAAACGCCACGCGGGTGTCTTCGAAGGAAATCGGCGGGGCTTGAGTGGGGGCGTCGGGCGACATGAGGCAGGGAAATAAAGCGGTGGGAATTGGGGCAGCGGCGAGCCAGTGAACGAAGGTAGCCGGTAAACAACGTTCGGGAGAAACGAGTTACGTTTGTTGGAATTTGCGGCGTCTGGCCACAAATTTCCTTCATCTGGCCCCGTTCTGATGCCCTCCGACTCTAATACGTTCTTCACCCGCCTGTTGGCCCAAAAGGGCCAGCCCATTCTCATCGCCGGGCCGTGCTCGGCCGAAACCGAAGAGCAGGTGCTGGCCACCGCCCACGGCCTCAAGGCGCTCGGCAACATCGACCTGTTTCGGGCTGGCATCTGGAAGCCGCGCACCCGGCCGGGCTCGTTTGAGGGCATGGGCGTGGTGGCGCTGCCTTGGCTGCAGCGCGTGAAGGCCGAAACCGGCATTCCGACCACCATTGAAGTGGCCACGCCGCGCCACGTGGAAGAAGCCCTGGCTCATGGCATCGACGTGCTCTGGATTGGAGCGCGCACCACCGTCAACCCTTTCGCGGTACAGGAGTTGGCCGACGCCCTGGCCGGCACCGGCGTGCCCGTGATGGTGAAAAACCCCGTGAACCCCGACGTGGCCCTCTGGGCCGGCGCCCTGGAGCGCCTGGAGCGGGCTGGCATCAAGGACCTGGCGGCCATTCACCGCGGGTTCAGCACGTTTGCGCCCAGCCGCTACCGCAACGCGCCCACCTGGATTTTGCCCATTGAGCTGAAAACGCGCTTCCCGCACATTCCGCTCATTTGCGACCCCAGCCACATCGGCGGCCGGCGTGACTTGCTGCTGCCCATCGCCCAAAAAGCCCTCGACCTCGATTACGACGGCCTTATCATCGAAACCCACCCCGACCCGGACCACGCCCTGAGCGACGCCGAGCAGCAGGTGACGCCCGCGCGCCTGGGCGAAATCCTGAGCGAGCTGAAATACCGCTACCGCTCTTCCAACAACGCCGAATACCTCAACAAAGCCGAGGAACTGCGCCTGAAGATGGACGTGGCCGACCGCGAAATAGTGGAAGCCCTGGCCCGCCGCATGGCTTTGGTGGAAGAGTTGGCCGAATACAAGAAGGAAAACAACGTGAAAATCCTGCAATTCGACCGCTGGCAGGAAATTTTCAATACCCGCACCGAGTGGGCCGGCAAGCTAAACGTGAACGACAAGTTTGTGGCCGAGCTCTACAAGCTTATTCACATCGAGAGCATTCGCAAGCAAACCGAGGTGCTCAACGGCCGCCCGCAGGTAGACGGCGTGCAGCACCACGGGCCGGGCTTGTAGCCGCTAGCGGATGCGCCGGTAGGTTTTGCGCGGCGCATCGCAGGGCAGGCCGTAGTCGAGCACCAGCGTATTGCCCTGTACCGAAACCTGGGCGTCGTGCCGGAAAAACGGCGCGGTTAGCTTCTCGGTGAAGCGCAGGCCGGGCGTCGAATTGTTGGAGAGGCCACAGGTGATGATGCCCGGCACGGCCACGTAGCTGCCGCGCGCTGTGAGCTGGCCGTTACCGCCGTACACGGCAAAGGTGCTGTCGGTGAATTCCGCGGTTTCGGCGGGCACGCTGGGCAGGCATTCGCATTCGAGCTTGGTGAGCTGCCAGGTGCCGGGCAAGCCGGTGCCCATCACCGCGGGCGTGGCGTCGTCGGAAGTGTCGCAGCTCAGCAGGCCGAAGCCCGCCAGCGCCGCCATGAGCAGGCAGGCGTGCAAGGAGAGTCTCATACCAAATGGCAATTGGGCGCAAAGGGCGCTAGGGGCGGCGTTGGTAGTAATAGCCGCGGCCGTCGGCGTAGTCTTCCACAATCACCAGCTCGGTGGCCGACACGCGCTCGATGAACTCCTTTTCGCTGCCGGTGCGGGCACCGTAGCTCAGGAAGGTCTGGGGCCGGCGGTTGACGTAAGAATTGGCCTGAAACAGCGAATAGGTGGTCTTGCCGGTCACGGCTCCGTTTAGCAGAAAGGAAACCTGCTTATCGGAGCCGAAAATGATTCCCTGCTGCCGGGCCGGGTCGGCGGGCGTGACGTGGCCCGACAGGCCGCCGTCGGTTTGGGTGAGCACCCAGTGGCCTACCAACAGGTTGGCTTGGGCGTCTTCGGGCGATACCGCGCCTTTGGAGCAGCCGGCCGCCAGCCAGCCCAAGGCCAGCAATGCAAAAAGAAGAGCGTGAGAAATCCGTTTCATAGCAGAACGCAGAAAGCAAGTGAGAAAAGCCAACGGGCGGCCGGGGCGCCCGTTATCGCTCTGACCGGGGCCAGGCCCGAATGGTTGCTCGGCTCCCGGCGAATTCCCTGAAAAATTTATCCTGACTTTTGCCCCATGGATAGTTCCGTCATCATCGGGCCCGAGGCCCTGCCGGCTTTGGCCGAATTTCTTTACCGTCCGGCTGTCAGCCGCGTATTTGTGCTGGTCGACGGCAACACGGCGCGGCAATGCCTGCCGTTGCTCGAACCGCACCTGCCAGCCAATTATTGCCTCATCGACATTCCGGCCGGCGAAGAATATAAAACCCTGAGCAGTTGCGAAACCGTGTGGAGCCAGCTCACCGAGCAGCGCGCCGACCGCCACGCTGTGCTGGTGAACCTGGGTGGCGGGGTGGTCACGGACCTGGGCGGCTTTGCGGCGGCGCTCTACAAGCGCGGCATCCGCTTCGTGCAGGTGCCCACTACGCTGCTGGCGCAGGTCGACGCCAGCGTGGGCGGCAAAACCGGTGTCGACTTTCAGGGCTACAAAAACCAGTTGGGCGTGTTTCAGGCGCCGGCCGCCGTGTTCATCGAGCCCCGGTTTCTGCAAACCCTCGACCCGCGCCAGCTCAAGTCTGGCTACGCCGAGGTCATCAAGCACTGGCTTATTGCCGATGCCCACGCCTTCGACCTCAACCGCCGCCTGGGCTGGCTCACCGACGACTGGACCGGCATCATCCGCGAGTCGGTGGCGCTCAAGCAGCGCATCGTGGCCCAGGACCCGCTCGAAAGCGGCCCGCGCAAGCTGCTCAACTTCGGCCACACCGTGGGCCACGCCATCGAGAGCTACCTGCTGCTGCAGCCCGGCCGCGAGGCCCTGCACGGCGAGGCGGTGGCCGCGGGCATGGTGTGCGAAAGCTGGCTCTCGGTGCAGCGCGGCCTGCTGAGTGCCGAGGAGCTGGACAAAACCGAAACCTTCGTGTTTTCGGTGTTCGACAAACTTTCCTTCGTGCTGATGGAAACGGCGGCCATTGCCGAGTTTGCCCTGCAGGACAAGAAAAATGCGGGCGCCACCATCAACTGCACCATGCTCAAGGGTATCGGCCACGGCGTATTCGACCAGCCCGTGACGGTGGACGAAATCGCCGAGTCGCTGCGGTATTATCACCGCTTGCAGTCGTAGCCCGACCGCCGTTCGGCAAGCCCTATTTCAATCACGCTTTTGCGCGGAGCTCCGCCTCTGTTTCTCACGGCGGGCCGAAGCCCGCACGATATATATGCACTTATCCTGGCCCGGCGGCCCGCTGCGCGGCACCGCTCACCTTCCGGCTTCCAAGAGCGAAGCCAACCGCGCCCTCATCCTGCAAGCCCTGGCCGGTGGGGGCACCATCGGAAACCTGTCCGATGCCCACGATACGCAACTCATGCAGCGCCTGCTGGCCGCCGCGCCGGGCACTGCCGAGCTCAGCGCCGAAGACGCCGGCACCGTCATGCGCTTCCTCACGGCTTACCTGAGCGTGACCAACTGGCGCGGCCGCCTCACGGGCACGGCACGCATGCAAGAGCGGCCCATTGGCGTGCTGGTAGAAGCCCTGCGCCAGGCCGGCGCCAGCATTTCGTATGAAAACCAAGAGGGCTATCCACCGCTGCAAATCGAAGGCTTTGCGGCTAAAGCTGATGACGAGCCCACCCGCCTGGCCGTGCGCGGCGACATCAGCAGCCAATACATTTCCGCGCTGCTGATGGTGGGGCCCTACCTGCTCGGCGGCCTGCGCCTGGAGCTGACGGGCCACGTCGGCTCGCGCCCCTACATCGACATGACGGCCGCGCTCATGCAGCGGTTTGGCGCCCGCTATTCGGCCGAGGGCAACGTGTTGACCGTGCTCCCGCAACCCTATCAGGCCACCGACTACACCGTAGAATCGGACTGGTCGGCCGCCAGCTACTGGTATGCCATGGTGGCGTTGGCTCCGGCCGGCTCCGAAATCACCCTGCCCTGGCTGCGCCGGGAATCGCTGCAGGGCGACCAGGCCATTGCGGCAATGATGACGCATTTCGGCGTGAAAACCACTTTTCTGGCCGATGCAGTGCACTTGCAGCAGCACGCCGTTTCGGCGAACACCGAACCGCTGACCCTGGATTTTACCGACTGCCCGGACCTGGCCCAGACCATTGCCGTAGTGGCTGCCGCCCTCAACCAGCCCGTGGAAATGACCGGCCTGGAAAGCCTGCGCATCAAGGAAACCGACCGCATTGCGGCCTTACAAACCGAGTTAGCCAAATTTGGCGGCGGCCTGCGTGACCTGGGCGAGGGCCGGTTCCGGGCCGAGTCGAGTGGATTTGCGGTACGTGGCCAGTCTGTGGCGACTTACCATGACCACCGCATGGCCATGGCCTTTGCGCCGCTGGCGCTGCGTGGCCCGCTCGCCGTTGAGGCGCCAAGCGTGGTTAAAAAGTCGTACCCACGATTCTGGAAGGAATTGGCGAAAAGCGGCTTCGTAACTACCGAAGCTGACTAAAATATTCCGCTGATTTGCGCAGCCGGCTGCCATACCAGCTGAACAATTCGCCGTCGACAATGTCGATTTTGGCACCCGGGCACATTGCCTGAAATTCGGCTACGTGCTTGGCGCCGAAGGGGTAGGGCTCGGACGAAAGCAGGATGCGTTGCGGTGCCACCTTTGCTAGTTGCTCAGCACTGATTTCGGGGTAGCGAGAGTGGGTTGCGAATGCGTTGGCAAAGCCCGCCCGGCGCAACATGTCGTCGATAAATGTGCCCGTTGCAGCCACCATATAAGGCTTGCGCCAGATGAAGTAGGCAGCAGAAACAGGCGGCTTTTCGGCCTCACTCACAGCCGCTGCTAATCCTGCAAAAGAGGTTTCAATTTCGGCGGCCAACGCGTCGGCTTTTTCCTTGGCGCCCGCGATAAAGCCGACGCGGCGAATCATGTCCAGCGCTTCCGGTAGGTTGCTGATGTCGCTCAGCCATACGGTATGCGTGGCAGCCAAGTGCTCGATGCCGTCCTGATAGTTTTCTTCCTTGTTGCCGATAATTAAATCGGGTCGAAGCGCGGCTATTTTTTCAAAATCAAAGTTCTTCGTGCCGCCAATTACCGTTGCCTGCGTGCGCGCCTCAGCCGGGTGAATACAGAATTTAGTTACACCCACTACCTTGTCGCCTAGTCCCAAATCAAATAGTAATTCCGTTTGCGACGGCACCAGCGACACAATGCGGCGCGGCGGAAACGGCACTGCCACTTGCCGACCCATGTGGTCGGTGACATTCAGCGGGAGGGACGGAATAGTTGGCAGTTCCACGTTGATTCAAAAAAATGTCATCCTGAGCGCAGCGAAGGACCTTATCGCGTTTGGATTCCGAACGTGATAAGGTCCTTCGCTGCGCTCAGGATGACAAAGGGTTTCTAAAACTTAATTAAAGTACCGGAAATCGTGCCCGTCCTCAATGCGCAGCAGCGTCTCGTAAATCAGGCGCGTCACGCTCTCCACGTCGTCTTTGTGCACGGTCTCTACCGTGGTGTGCATGTATTTGAGAGGCAGCGAAATCAGGGCCGAAGCTACGCCGGAGCCGGAATAAGCAAAGGCATCGGTGTCGGTGCCGGTAGCGCGGGTGGCGGCGGCGCGCTGGAAGGGAATATCGGCCTGCTTGGCCGTGTCAATGATGAGGTCGCGCAGGTTGTTTTGCACGGCCGGGCCGTAGGTAATCACCGGTCCTTTGCCGCAACTGATGTCGCCGGCCGTCTTCTTCTCGTACATCGGCGACTGGCTGTCGTGGGTCACGTCGGTGATGATGGCCACGTCGGGATTGATGCGGTGCGCCACCATCTCGGCGCCGCGCAGGCCAATTTCCTCCTGCACCGCATTCACGATGTAGAGGCCGAAGGGCAACTTTTTGTCGTTCTCCTTCAGCATGCGGGCCACCTCGGCAATCATGAAGCCGCCCACGCGGTTGTCGAGGGCGCGGCCCACGTAAAACTTGTCGTTGAGCACCGTGAATTCGTCCTCAAACGTCACCACCGAGCCCACGTGAATGCCCATTTCGGCCACTTCGTCGGCGCTGCTCGCGCCGCAGTCCAGAAAAACGGTTTCGATGGTCGGCGCTTTGTCCTGTTCCACCTTGCGCACGTGAATAGCGGGCCAGCCGAAAATGCCTTTCACGATGCCCTTCTCGCCAAAAATATTCACACGCTTGCTAGGCGCCACCAGCGGGTCGGAACCGCCGTTGCGGCGCAGGTACAGGTAGCCTTCCTTGGTGATGTAGTTCACGAAATAGGAAATCTCATCGGCGTGCGCTTCGATGACGACTTTGTATTTCGCGTCGGGATTAATGACGCCCACTACGGTGCCGTAGGTATCCACGAAATACTCGTCGATGTAGGGCTTGAGGTATTCCAACCACAGTTTTTGGCCTTCTTTTTCGAAGCCGGTGGGGGAGGGGTTGTTGAGGTAGTTCTGAAGAAACTCGAAGGACTCAGGACGCATGGTAGCACGGAATATGGGATGGAAGAACGTCATGCTGAGCGCAGCCGAAGCATCTCCACCGCGCAACTAACTCAATTCTGGTATTGCAGGAGCGGTGCTTAGACTGCGCTCAACATGACGTTCAAAGAAAGTAGCATTACAGCGGAATGTTTCCGTGTTTTTTGCGCGGCAACACGTCCACTTTGTTTTCTAACATCTTGAACGCGCGAATCAATTTCTGACGTGTCTGCGAGGGCAGAATCACCTCGTCCACGAAGCCGCGGTGAGCGGCGCGGTAGGGCGTGGCGAATTTCTCCTGGTACTCGTCCACCTTTTCCTGCAGCTTGGCTTCGGGGTTTTCGGCGGCGGCAATTTCGCGCTTGAAGATGATTTCGGCCGCGCCTTTAGCGCCCATCACCGCAATTTCAGCGGTGGGCCAAGCGTAGTTCATGTCGGCGCCGATGTGCTTGGAGTTCATCACATCATACGCTCCACCATACGCTTTGCGGGTAATGACGGTGATGCGCGGCACGGTAGCTTCGCAGAAAGCATAAAGCAGCTTGGCGCCGTTGGTGATGATGCCGCGCCACTCCTGGTCGGTGCCGGGCAGGAAGCCGGGCACGTCTTCGAGCACCAGCAACGGGATGTTGAACGAGTCGCAGAAGCGTACGAACCGGGCAGCCTTGGTGCTGGCGTTGATGTCGAGCACACCGGCCAGCACGGCCGGCTGGTTGCCCACAATGCCAATGCTGCGGCCCGCTAGGCGAGCGAAGCCTACCACAATATTCTCGGCGAAATTCTGGTGCACTTCAAGGAAAGAGCCCTCGTCAATGATTCCTTCCACCACTTCGCGCATGTCGTAGGGTTGGTTGGCATTCTCCGGGATGAGGTTGTCGAGGACCGGGCGGCTTTCGTCGCCGGCCGCTTCGTAGGGCTGAGCGGGGGCCGTTTCTTCGCAGTTCTGCGGCATGTAGCTCAGCAGCTGCTTGATGTGGTTGATGGCCACCACTTCGTTGGCGCACGAGAAGTGCGTGACGCCGCTTTTGGCCGAATGCGTGCTGGCGCCGCCGAGTTCCTCGCTGGTCACATTCTCGTGGGTCACGGTTTTCACCACGTTAGGGCCGGTCACGAACATGTAACTCGTGTGTTCCACCATCAGGATGAAATCGGTGATGGCCGGCGAGTACACCGCGCCGCCCGCGCACGGCCCCATGATGGCCGACAACTGCGGCACCACACCCGAGGCCAGGGTATTCTTATAAAAAATGTCGGCGTAGCCACCGAGGCTCACCACGCCTTCCTGAATGCGGGCGCCGCCCGAGTCGTTGAGGCCGATGACGGGCGCACCGTTCTTCATGGCCAGGTCCATGATTTTGACGATTTTCTCGGCGTGGGTTTCGCTGAGCGAGCCGCCAAACACCGTGAAATCCTGCGAGAAAACGTACACCAGACGGCCGTTTACGGTCCCGTAGCCGGTCACCACGCCGTCGCCGAGGTAGTGCTCTTTGTCGAGGCCAAAGTCTTTGGCCCGGTGCATCACAAACTTGCCGATTTCTTCGAAAGAGCCTTCGTCCAGCAGCAAATCAATCCGTTCGCGGGCGCTGAGTTTGCCTTTTTTGTGCTGAGCGTCGATACGGGCCTGGCCGCCGCCGAGAAGTGCTTCTTCGTTTTTGCGGGCCAGTAGTTCGGTTTTCGAAAGGTGGGCGTGGGCGTGCGGGTCGGGCATGAGTAGGGCTAAGCGCGCGGGTGGGAAGTGTGCGCGGGAATGGGATGCCAAAGGTAGGTTATGGGTAGATTATGGAAGTCAGAAAAAGAACGTCATGCCAAGCGAAATCGAAGCACCGCTCAGCATGACGTTCTTTTTGATTCCCTGTTGCTAAATGTTCTTGCCCAGCAGCAGCAGCATAAACGCGTACTGCCGCGCGGTGTCGTCAATGGACTTGAAGCGGCCCGAGGCCCCGCCGTGGCCCGCCGCCATGTCGGTGTGCAACAAGAGCAGGTTCTTGTCGGTTTTCAGGGCGCGCAGCTTGGCCACCCACTTGGCCGGCTCGTAGTACTGCACCTGCGAGTCGTGCAGGCCGGTGGTGACGAGCATGTTCGGGTAGGCCTGCTTTTTCACGTTGTCGTAGGGCGAGTACGACAGCATGTACTTGAACTCCTCCTCGTTGGCGGGGTTGCCCCACTGGTCGTACTCGCTGGTGGTGAGCGGAATGCTGGGGTCCGACATCGTCGTGACGACGTCCACAAACGGCACGGCGGCAATGACGCCCTTGTACAGGTCGGGCCGCATGTTCACCACGGCGCCCATGAGCAGGCCGCCGGCGCTGCCGCCCATGGCAAATAGCGCGGCGGGCGAGGTAAGCTGCTGTTTCAGCTTGGTGGCGCCCACCTGCACCTCGCGCGGCTTGGTGAGGTATTCGGAGCAGTCAATGAAATCGTTGAAGCTGTTGATTTTGTGGCCCATCCGGCCGTCCTCAAACCACTGCCGGCCCATCTCCTGCCCGCCGCGGATGTTGCATAGCGCGTACACGAAGCCCCGGTTAAGCAGGCTCAGCCGGGCCGCGCTGAAAGTGGGGTCCTGCGAGAAGCCGTAGGAGCCGTAGGCGTATTGCAGCAGGGGCGCGCTCCCGTCCAGCTTCGTGCCCTTCTTGTACACGATGGACATGGGAATGAACTTGTTGTCGCGCGACTTCACAAACACGCGCTCCGTCACGTAGTCGAACTTGTTGTAGTTGCCCAGCACCGGCTGCTCTTTCAGCAGGGTGCCGGTGCGCGTGCTCATGTCGTACTCGTAAATGGACGGCGGCGTGGTGAGCGAGGTATAGTTGTAGCGCAGCAGCGGCGTGTCAATTTCGCGGTTCACGCCAATGGTGGCGGTGTAAGCGGCTTCGTCGAAGGGGATGTGGTGCTCCTGCTTGTCTTTGAGGCTCACCACGCGCAGCTGGCGCAGGCCGCCTTTGCGCTCATTCAGCACCAGGTATTCCTTAAACACGTCAAAGTTGTCGAGGAAGATGACGGGATTGCGGGGCAGGGCATCGGTCCAGGTGGCCTTGCTGGTCGTGGCTATGGGCGTCACCATCAGGCGGTAGTTGGGCGCCTGCCAGTTGGTGCGCACGTAGAACTTGTCGCCCAGGTGCTCTACCTGATACAGGTGGTCGGGCTCGCGCTTTTGAAACACCTTGGGCTGGGCCGTGGGCGCGTTGGCTTCCAGGTAGCGGTACTCCGACGACAGCGAGCTGTGCAGCTCAATGCCAATGTATTTGCGCGATTTGGACCGGTTGATGGACACATTAAAAGTGTTGTCCTTCTCCTCGTACACGAAGGAATCCGTCTTGGGGTCGGTGCCCAGCGTGTGGCGGTACACCTGGTAGGGCAGGAGCGTTTTCACGTCCTTGCGCACATACAACACGGTTTTGTTGTCGGCCGCCCAC
The DNA here is from genome assembly GCF_022921075.1 of Hymenobacter sp. 5317J-9. Classification (NCBI taxonomy): domain Bacteria; kingdom Pseudomonadati; phylum Bacteroidota; class Cytophagia; order Cytophagales; family Hymenobacteraceae; genus Hymenobacter; species Hymenobacter sp. 5317J-9. The sequence continues at coordinate 4,112,481 of NZ_CP095050.1, read as the reverse complement.
ACCACTTCGCCGCTGGTGTTGGGAATGCGCTCGGGGTAATCCTTTCCCGTGGCCAGGTTCTTGAACCGCAGCGTGTAGAGGCGGCGGCTCACGGTGTCGACCGAAAAAGCCAGCAACTGATTGTTGTCGCTCACGGCCCAGTCGCCAATCTGGAAGTAGGGCCGGCCGGTACCCATTTCGTCGCCGTTCAACAGCACTTCCTCGGTGGCAATCAGGCTGCCTTTCTTCCGGCAGTAGATGGGATACTCCGACGCGAATTCGTAGCGCGTGTAATAGTAGTAGTCGTTGTCTCGATAGGGTTCGGAAGAATCTTCCTGCTTGATGCGGTTCTTGATTTCCTGGGCCAGTTTTTTCTGGGTTTCCTTGGCGCCGGCCATCTGCTGGTCATAATAGGCGTTTTCGGCATTCAGGTATTTCAGCACCGCCGGGTCGGAAGGCTGGTTCAGCCAGTAGTAATTGTCGGTGCGCGTGATGCCAAAATCGGTGAACACCTTTGGCTTGAGGGGAGCAACCGGGGCTGATTGGGCCATTGCTGCTCCGGCCATTGCCGCGCCAGCGCCCGTCAGGGCCGCTCTGCGTAGAAATTTCATAATAAGAGAGATAAGAGTGCTAAAAACCCCTTAATTGTGGTAAAACCAACGTCTAATATAGAATAACCGAAATAAAAAAAGCCGGCTCCATTGCTGGAACCGGCTTACTCTAATTGGCACGAGCCAAGGCTGATGCAACAATCTTACTTCTTTTTGTCATCCGCATCTGGAGCCTCCGGCGTTTCGGCCGGGCGCTCGTCGCTGGCGAGGTTCTGCGCCTCGCCGCTCTTGCTCACCGAGAAGGTCAGTTCCTCGGCGCCTTCGGTGTAGTCGGCGGTAATCACGTCGCCGTGCACCACCTGAGCCTTGAGGATTTCCTCCGCAATCGGGTCTTCGATGTACTTCTGGATGGCACGGTTCAGCGGACGGGCACCGTACTTGGGGTCGTACCCTTTGTCGGCCACGAAGTCCTTGGCGGCTTCCGTCAACTCAACACGGTAGCCCAGAGCCTGCACCCGCGAGAGGAGCTTGCTAAGGCTGATGTCGATGATTTTGTGAATATCCTTTTTCTCCAGCGAGTTGAAGACAATAACGTCATCCAAACGGTTGAGGAACTCGGGCGAGAAGGTCTTCTTCAGAGCATTGGTGATGGTGCCCTTCGTAATCTCGTCCATGTTCTCCTGACGTGCCTTGGTGCCGAAGCCGATGCCGGCGCCGAAGTCCTGCAGGTCACGCGCCCCGATGTTCGAGGTCATGATGATGATGGTGTTGCGGAAGTCCACCTTGCGGCCGAGGCCGTCGGTCAGGATACCGTCGTCCAGCACCTGCAGAAGCAGGTTGTACACGTCCGGGTGCGCCTTCTCAATCTCATCGAGCAGGATAACCGAGTAGGGCTTGCGGCGGATTTTCTCCGTCAGCTGGCCGCCCTCTTCGTAACCCACGTAGCCGGGAGGCGCGCCCACCAGGCGCGATACGCTGAATTTCTCCATGTACTCCGACATGTCAACACGCACCAGCGCATCTTCTTTGTCAAAGAGGTATGTGGCGAGCACCTTGGCCAGCTCCGTCTTACCCACACCAGTTGGGCCGAGGAACACGAACGAGCCGATGGGCTTCTTTGGGTCCTTCAAGCCCACGCGGGTGCGCTGGATGGCTTTCACCAATTGCTTGATGGCTTTGTCCTGGCCAATTACCTTGCCTTGCAGTTCCTCGTTCATGTTGAGGAGTTTCTGGCTTTCGTTCTGGGCCACGCGCGAAACGGGGATGCCGGTCATCATGGCGATAACCTCGGCCACGTTCTCCTCTTTCACCGTGTAGCGCTTCTTCTTGGTTTCCTCCTCCCACGATTTTTTGGCCGTTTCGAGTTGGTCAAGTAGCTTCTTCTCGGTGTCGCGGAGCTTGGCGGCTTCCTCGTATTTCTGCGATTTCACCACGCGGTTCTTCTCGCCTTTGATGTTCTCAATCTGCTCTTCAAGCGTGAGAATGTCCTCAGGCACCACGATGTTGTTGATGTGCACGCGGGCACCGGCCTCATCGAGAATATCAATGGCTTTGTCCGGCAGGAAACGGTCCGACATGTAACGGTCCGACAGCATCACGCACTGCTCAATGGCCTTATCGGTGTACACCACGTGGTGGTGGTCCTGGTACTTGTCCTTGATGTTGTGCAGGATTTCGATGGTTTCCTCGGGCGTGGTGGGGTCCACCATCACCATCTGGAAACGACGGGCCAGGGCGCCATCTTTCTCGATGTACTGACGGTACTCGTCCAGCGTGGTGGCGCCGATGCATTGAATCTCGCCGCGGGCCAAGGCTGGCTTGAACATGTTCGAGGCATCGAGCGAGCCCGAAGCACCGCCGGCACCCACGATGGTGTGCAACTCGTCGATGAACAGAATTACGTCGGGTGACTTCTCCAGCTCGTTCATCACGGCCTTCATGCGCTCTTCGAACTGACCGCGGTACTTAGTACCAGCCACCAGCGAAGCGAGGTCGAGGGTCACAACGCGCTTGTTGAACAGCACGCGGCTTACCTTCTTCTGGATGATGCGCAGGGCGAGGCCTTCGGCGATGGCCGTTTTACCCACGCCGGGCTCACCGATGAGAATCGGGTTGTTCTTTTTGCGGCGGCTCAGAATCTGGGCTACGCGCTCAATTTCTTTCTCGCGGCCCACGATGGGGTCGAGCTTGTCTTCCTCAGCGAGTTTGGTAAGGTCGCGGCCGAAATTGTCGAGCACCGGGGTGCGCGATTTTTCGCCCGGTTTCTTGGCACCGGCACCCGTGCCCGCACCGCGGCCGCCGGGGCCCGACGAGCCAAACAGTTTGTCGTTGTCGTCGTCGTCGGTGTCGGGCGTACGGTTTTGCGGAGCAGCGCCGGCATTACCGTGGTAATCCAGCGAGTCGCGCACAGTTTCGTAGTTCACGTTAAACTTGGAAAGAATTTGGGAAGATATGTTGTCTTCGTCCCGCAGGATAGACAACAGGAGGTGTTCGGTGCCGATAATTTCGGACTTGAAGATTTTGGCTTCCAAATAGGTTATCTTCAGCACCTTCTCGGTCTGCTTGGTGAGCGGAATCGAGCCGGTGATGCTGGTGCCCTGCGTGGCGGTGTTGCGGGTGGCCTGCTCGAGCGAGAACTTGAGCTCGTCGATGCTCACGCCCAGCTTGCGCAGCAGCCCGAGGGCCGTGCCTTCGGCTTCGCGAATCATGCCGAGGAGCAGGTGTTCGGTACCGATATAGTCGTGGCCGAGACGGATGGCTTCCTCCCGGCTCAGGGAAATAACCTCTTTGACGCGGTTTGAGAATTTAGCTTCCATGCCAATAAACGTAGTGAAAAATCAGACAGCCCCGCGTCGGGCAAATACACGAAGTACGGGTTGGGCCGATGTAGCTTGAAAACAAGCCGGTTCGGGCGAAGGTTCGGGCCGGGGGGTGGCCCGCAAGCTTTTACTGGTAACGTCGGGGGAAATTTACAGGTTGCCGCATTTCGCAACAACTTATTGTAAAAAACCACCGGCGGCTGGTCCCTGCGAAAACAAGAGGTCCAGCACACTCAAGCCCGGCTCAAAACCTGGGCCAAACACCTGCGGATAGGGCCGCACCAGGGTGTGGGCTGCCGGTCTGTCAGGTTCGGGGGGGCGGGAGGCCGCTTTGGGTGTCAGCCAGTCGCGCCGGTCGGTGACGGCGGCGGGCGGGCTATTTACAAGACCAAGATTCTCGGAAGAAGGTTGCGCGGAGTAGTGAGCGTGGTATTCGGCGGTGAGGTGGAGGGGCAGGGTCAGTCGAAAACAGCGGAGCAATAACTGCAGAAATTGCAGGTTCAGGTCGAAAAGCAAGATAGGCTTACCTACGTAAATATCGTGCAGGTAGTCGGCATAATATTCAAAATACGGACTATTCCCGTAGGCCGTTTGCAGGGTGCGCGAATGCCGGTGAATCCAGTTCTGCCGGTAGTCGATTTCAATTTCCGACACGCTCACCTTTTCGGCCCGGTTGCCGTCGATGACGGGCACCGTGAGCGGCTGCACGCCCTGTGCGGTGCGAATGAGGCAGCGGTTGCGAAAGGTTTGCTTGCGGTAGTGCTCGCGGGCTTCGATGAGCAGGCCGTCGGCCCGCTGCAGTTCGGCGAAAAGCGCGGCCGGCGGGAAGTAGTGCAGTTCGGTGAGCAGAAGCATAATACAATGGTGGGTGCTAGAGCACCTAAACAAAAAACGTCATGCCGAGCGCAGCCGAGGCATCTCGCGTGCAATAGTAATCCCCGATGCCAAGGTTTACTATTGCACGCGAGATGCCTCGGCTGCGCTCGGCATGACGTTCTAATTAACTATCTTGACGTTACTCGTCGCCGCCTTGCCCTTTGCTGCGCTCGGCGTCCAAGAAATACGAGCCTTTCACCACGAGATGCGTGGTGTCGCTCAGCTTATCAAGCGGGCTGATGGCGACCTGGCCCTGGTCGGTCGCGCCGGGGCGGACGCTGAAGCGGCGGAAGGTGCTGCCTTTGGCATCGATTTTCACCCGGTAATAGGCGTAGCTGACTTCGCCGCCGGGCACGAGGGCGTCTTCGGGCAGGGTGCGCTGCGGGGTGCGGCCGGTGAGGATGCGGGCACTGACGTATTGGCCGGGTAGCAGGGCGGCGGTGGCCGCGGCGTCGGGGCCGGTGTCGTGCAGGTGGGCATGTACGCTCACGGTGCGGCCGTCGTCGTCGAAGGCTTTGCCTACGAGGAATACGGTAGCCGGCAGCGGGCGGGCGCTGGCGCCCTGGGCTGGCACCCGGAACAAGATGTCTTGGCCCACTTTCACCTTGGCAATGTCGCGCTCGAAAACTTTCAGCTCTAGGTGCAGGTCGGAGCGGTCGACCAGCTCAATCAGCACATCCTGCGGGTTCACGAACTGGCCGGGATTCACCAGCACGGCTTTCACGTAGCCGCCGATGGGCGCGATGAGCGGCACGCTGGGCCGGATGCTGGTGGCGCTCAGCGTCTCTGGTTTCAGGCCGATGAGGCGGAGCTGGGCGGCGAGGCTGCCGGCCGCGGCCTGTTCGGTGCGCAGTTCGGAGGCCGCCTGTTGGAGCTTGCGGCGCGCGCCCACGTCCTCGTCGTTGAGAATTTGCTGGCGGGCGGTTTCCTGCTTCAGAAACACGATGCGGGCCTGGCTCTGGAGGTAATCCTGCTGGAGCTTGAGGTAGTCGGGATTGCGCAGGGTGGCGAGCACGCTACCGCGCTGCACGAACTGACCGGGCAGCACGGGCAGCTGCTGCACGTAGCCGCCCATGATGGCTGTAACCGACACCTTGTGGTTCGGCGGCACGTCAATCTGGCCGGTGGCCTGCACCTCCGTGCCAAGGTCGCGACGGGTGAAAGTGCCCAGCTCAATGCCGGCCGCCTGCAACTGGGCTTTATTGAGGAAGACTTCGTTGGGCGCGCGGGGCGGTGGGGCGGCGGCGGGCTTGTCGGCGGTTTCGTCGGCTTTTTTGCCGCAGGCGGCGAGGAGAAGCAGGAGGAAGGGAAGGTATTTCATGGGAAGTTGCAAGAATATTCTGCCGGTCATGCAGAGCGCAGCGAAGCATCTCGCGTGCAATGGTAAATCAAGTGATTAGGCGGCACGCGAGATGCTTCGCTGCGCTCTGCATGACGGCCTTACTGCGCGTCTGCTCCGGCCAATGCCTGAATATTGGCCACCAGTTCGTTGTATTGCCGGAGCTGCTCGAAATATGCTTCCTGAATCTGCCAAGCGGGCTGGGTGTTCACCACGTATTCCACGTACTCGATATCGCCGGCGCGGCGGCTTTTTTCGGCCGTGTCAAGAATGAGGCGGGCTTGCGGCAGGGCGTAGTTCTCGTAGTAGAGCAGCGAAGCCTGGGCGCGGGCCAGCTGCTGGCGCAGGGTGCTGAGTTGGGTGCCGAACTGCGTGTTGGCGTAGCTCAGCTGCACCTGGGCGGCTTCTTCGCCGATTTTGGCGGCGGCGATGCGGGCCCGTTGCGCCCCGCCGAGCAGTGGCACCGCAATGCCGGCCTGCGCCACGTTGAAGCCGCGCTCCTGGTTGATGGTCTGGTTGAAGTAGCCGGCGCGCAGGTCGGGCAGGCGGCGCAGCTTTTCGAGGCGGGTTTGCTGCTGGCTGAGGGTGAGCTGCTGCTGGTAGAGGGCCAGCGTGGGGTTGGTGGCGGGCGTGAGGGCGGCCGTGTCGGCGGGTAGCAGCACGGCGCGGGGGCTGGCGGTTGTGTCGATGTCGGCCAAGCCGGACTGGCCCAGCAGCAGGCCCAACTGGCGGCGCTGCACCAGCAGCTCGGAGCGCAGGGTGGCGAGGCGGTTTTGCAGCTCGCGGCTGCGCGCTTCGGCCGACACCTGCTCCAAGCGGTTGGTTTCGCCCACTTGGTAGCGGATGCGGGCGGCCCGGGCGGCGCGCTGGTACAGGCTGTCCTGCCGACGCAGCAGGGCCGCGAGGCGATACGTCACCAGCAGATTATAGTAGCCCGAGCGGATGCTGCGGCTCAGCTCCCGGCGCTGGGCGCGGGCCCGGATGGTCCCGGCCTCGGCCGTGGTTTGTAGCACCTGGCGCTGGGCACCATACACGGTGGGGAAAGCCGACTGCTGCAGGATGTTGAAGCTGTGGTCGGCCAGCGAGCCCGAAATCTGGCCATACTGGTAGTCGAGCACCAGACGCGGCAGGTCGTAGCCGGTGCGGGTGAGGGCCTGCTGCTGCTGGGCCTGCAGGGTGGCCGACTGCACTAGCGGACTTTGCGCCAGGCCAGTGCTCAGGGCTTGCGCCAGGCTGAGCTGGGAGTTGGTGGGCGCTTTCTGGGCGTGGGCACTAGCCGGCCACAGGGCCATGGAGGCTAGCAGCAATAGCATTATGATGGTACCGCCTGCTGCTCTTGTCGCACCTGCTGCTTGGGTTTCTCCCGCCGCGTCAGAGGCTTTGGCAACGGGCGTTTTATCCGTTTCATTGGCGGGCTCGCCGCCGGTTTCCTCCTGCCGCTTAGCTTCTTCCGCTTCTTCAGCGGCCACCTCGGGACTGGGCTCGTCGTCATCCACGAAGAAGGTGTAGAGCACCGGCAGCACCACCAGCGTGAGCAGCGTGGCCGTAATCAGCCCGCCGATAACGACGGTGGCCAGCGGCTTCTGCACCTCCGCCCCGGCCGAGCCCGACAGCGCCATCGGCAAAAAGCCCAGCGAGGCCACCGAGGCCGTAAGCAGCACCGGCCGGAACCGCTCCTCGGTAGCACGCAGCACCCGCTCGTGGATTTTCTTCACGCCGGCCGTGGCCAACTCGTTCAGGCTGGCAACCAGTACAATCCCGTTCAGCACCGCCACGCCAAACAGCGCGATAAAGCCCACGCCGGCCGAAATGCTGAACGGCATGCCGCGCAGCCACAAGGCCAGCACCCCGCCAATGGCCGCCAGCGGAATGCCCGTGAAAATCAGCAGCGCCTCCTTCACCGAGCGGAATGCCAGGAACAACAGCATGAAAATGAGCACCAACGACACCGGCACGGCAATGGCCAGCCGGTCTTTGGCGTGGTTCAGGTTTTCGAACTGGCCGCCGTATTCAATACTGTAGCCGGCGGGCAGTTGCAGGCCCGTTTTGAGCTTGCCCTGAATGTCCTGCACGAGGCTTTGCACGTCGCGCCCGCGCACGTTCACACCGATGTTGACGCGGCGGCGGGCGTCGTCGCGCGAAATCTGGGCCGGGGCGGGTTTCAGGGCCACGGTGGCGACTTCGGCCAGCGGAATCTGGTTGCCGTCGGGCAGCGACACCAGGAGCTGGTTGAGGTCGTCGGCCCCGCGGCGGTGCAGCGAGTCGAGGCGCAGCACGAGGTCGAAGCGGCGCTCGCCTTCGTACACCTGGCCGGTGGTCTGGCCCGCGAAAGCGGTTTGCAGGAGCGTGTTGAGGTCCATCACGCGCAGGCCGTACTGGGCCAGCTTGGCGCGGTCGTAGCTCACGCGCAGCTGCGGCAGGCCGATAATCTGCTCCACTTTAATGTCGCCCACGCCCTGCAACGGGCGGATGAGGGCGGCGGCTTCGTCGGCCTTTTCCTTCAGCACGTCGAGGTCATCGCCGTAAATCTTCACCGACACATCCGACTTCACACCCGAAATCAGCTCGTTAAACCGCATCTGGATGGGCTGCTGAAACTCCAGGCTCACGCCGGGTACGCCGGCCAGGGCCTTTTGCATCTTGTTGGCCAACTCTTCGCGGGTCTGGGCGCTGGTCCATTCGGCGTGGTCTTTCAGAATAATCATCTGGTCGCTGTCTTCCAGCGACATCGGGTCGGTGGGGATTTCCGACGTGCCGATTTTCCCCACTACCTGCAACACTTCCGGAAACTGGCTTTTCAGAATGTGCTGAATGCGCGTGGTGAGCAAGATGCTTTCGTCGAGCGACGAGCCCGGGGCCAGCGTCACATTCATGGCGAAGTCGCCCTCATCGAGCTGCGGAATAAACTCGCCGCCCAGCCGCGAAAACACGAAGCCGCCCAGTGCCAGCAGGCCCACGGCCACGCCCACCACCAGCCAGCGTGCCCCCAGCGCCGCCCGAATAATGGGGGCGTAGCCGCGGTGCAGAAAGCCAACAATGCGGTCGGCCAGGTTAGGCTTCTCGCTGATGTTCTTCTTCAGCGCCCAGGCCGTGACGGCCGGCACGTAGGTGAGGCACATGAGCATGGCGCCCACAATGGCGAAGCTCACGGTGAGGGCCATGGGCCGGAACATCTTGCCCTCCACACCCGTGAGCGAGAGAATGGGCAAATACACAATCAGAATGATGAGCTGACCGAACAGGGCCGATTTCATGAGCCGGTTGGTGACGCCTTCGGTAATGTCGTCCATGGTTTCGTGGGCGGCTTTGAGGCGCTCGTGTAGCAGGTGGGCGATGACAGCCTCCACGATAATCACGGCCCCATCCACGATAAGTCCAAAGTCCAACGCCCCCAGGCTCATCAGGTTAGCCGATACGCCGAAGGTCTTCATCATGCCCAGCGCGAAGAGCATGCACAGCGGAATCATGCCCGCCACCACCAGCCCGGCCCGCAGATTGCCGAGCAGCAGCAGCAGTACCACAATCACGATAATCCCGCCCTCAATCAGGTTTTTAACTACTGTATGAATGGCCTTGTCCACCAGCTTGGTACGGTCGAGAAAGGGCTCAATGACCAGACCCTTCGGCAGCGTTTGCTGAATTTCGGCTACCCGCGCCTTCACGTTTTTGATGGTGGCTTCGGAGCTGGCGCCTTTCAGCATAAGCACCACGCCACCCACGGTTTCGCCGAGGCCGTCGCGGTTCATGGCCCCGTAGCGCACGGCGTGGCCGAAGCGCACGGCCGCCACGTCGCGCACCAGCAGCGGCGCGCCGCCCCGGCCGGGCGTGCCCACCGGCTTCACCACAATGTTGCCGATGTCCTGCAACGACGTGGCCCGGCCTTCGCCCCGAATGAAAAACGCCCGCGGGCCGCGTTCGAGGTAGCTGCCGCCGGCGTTGCCGTTGTTGGCTTGCAGGGCTTCGTAAAGCTCGGCCATGCTCACGCCCGCGCCGGCCAGGCGGGCGGGGTCCACGCTCACCTCGTACTCGCGCACGTAGCCGCCGAAGCTGCTCACGTCAACCACGCCGTTCACGCCGGCCAGGCGGCGCTTCACCAGCCAGTCCTGGATTTCGCGCAGCTGGGCCAGGCCGTACTGCTTCTCATAGCCCTTCTGGACTTTGATGGTGTACTGGTAAATCTCGCCCAGGCCAGTGGTGATGGGCGCCATGCCCGGCGCACCCAGGCCCTGACCGAGGTCGGCTTCGGCCACTTTCAGCTTCTCGGCCACCAGCTGGCGGGTGTGGTAGGTGTCCACATCTTCCTCAAACACCACGGTAATTACAGACAGCCCGAAGCGGGAAATTGAGCGGATTTCCGTGACGCCCGGGATGGTGCGCAGCTGTAATTCGAGCGGCACGGTGATGAGCTGCTCCACCTCCTGCGCCGCCAGTGCGGGGCTTTGGGTAATGACCTGAACCTGGTTGTTGGTGACGTCCGGAATGGCGTCGAGCGGCAGGCTGGCGGCCGAGAACACGCCCCAGGCCACGAGGCCGGCCAGCATCAGGGCCACCAATATCTTGTTGCGGATGCTAAAATTGATAATCGCCGAAAGCATGCGAATACGGTGCAATACGGCCCGTCCCGAGCGCGGCTATTGAGCCGGCCGGGAAGGGCTGCTAATCCAATAAAAGAGGAGAGGGGCCGGAGTTCGGGGCCGACGCCGGCTGGGGCGTGGGCACACTGCGTCCGGGGGCGCGGGCGGATTAGGCTCGGGGCGGCTGGCCCAGCGAGCTGCTGATGCGGAAGGCATAGCGCGGCGCAACGGCGGCACGGTAAGCCCGTACCACGGCCGTAGCAGGCTGGGCCACTAGCACCAGCCGCGTCACGGGCGCGACCACGAAGCTGAGCTGCACGCAGCCGTGGTGGCAGCGCAGGGGCAGGTTGTGGTGGTCTTGCTGGTGGCGCGGCGAGAGGCTGCACCCGGCGTAGTGCTTGGTGCCGGCGCCGTAGTGCTCGGCAATGAACTGGCCAAAATTCAGCCCGCCGCCCGCGGCCGAGTGGTGGTACTCGTAATGCTTCACCAGTTCCGGCAGCTTGGCCAGCTCGCCCAGGTCATTCTCGGGCACGAAGCTGCCGAGCAGCATCAGTATTCCCAGAAAGAAGGCGAGGGTGGAGCGCATGGCGGGAGAGAAACGGCCGGAGCAGGGAAATGTTTGGCGCGAGGCTGGCACAAAAATAGAGCGCTGGGCTAAAAGAACGTCATGCCTCGGCTACGCTCGGCATGACGTTCTGCCATTCCCAACGTCTCCCCTGCACCCGCCGTACTTTTGCCCCATGCGCTTCTTCCTTGCTTTCCTTATCAGCTTCACCGCGCTGGCCGCTCAGGCCGGGCCGCCGCAACTGCTTCTCGACGTCGCCCGCTTTCGCAACATTGACAAAGTGGTGAAAGGCGCCGAGGTTGAAATCTACGTGACCGTGCCCACCCAGCCGCTCACTTACCGGCAGCGGGCGCCCCGCTCGTTTCAATCGGCGGCCACCGTTACGCTCGACGTGCTGAAAGCCGACGGTAGCTCGGCCTACCACGAGGTGGTGACGCTGAAGCCACCGGTGCTCAACGACACCACCATTGCCATCAAAAACCCGCAGAGCTTTCTCAAGCGCATTCTCTTGCCCGATGGCAAGTACACCCTGCGCGGCACCGTGAAAGACCAGTACCGCAGCGCCAACGGCGAAACCACCGTGGAAAAACCGCTGGTGCTGGAAGCGCCGGCCGGGCCTTTCCTGAGCGACGTGGTGCTGCTGGCGCGCCCGGCCGCCAAGAGCGGCGGCGACGACAACTTTGCCCGCGGCGGCTACCGCCTCACCCGCGCGCCGGGCGGCACCTACGGCCGCGGCGCCGACAACATCTTCTTCTACACGGAGCTGCACAACGCGCCCCAGGGCCAGCCCCTGCGCGTGCACTACCACCTCACCACGCCCGACGGCTCGGCCGCCGACGCCGACGCCTCGCTCACCCCGCAGTCGGGCCGCCCCACCACCATCGCGGGGCAAATGCCGCTGGGGCCGCTGCCCGACGGGCCGTTTACGCTCTTCATTGAAGTATACGGCGGGCCCGGCAACAAGAAATTGCTGGCCGGTCATCGCGCCATTGGCCAGCGGGCCTCGGCCGAATTTGCGCCCGGCGGCGCAGCAGTACCCCGCTAAGCATGGCCACCAAAGGCGCTCTTTCCGGCACCGGCCGGCCTTATGCCTGGTACTTTGAGCCGCTGCGCTGGCTGCTGCTGGGCTTGGCGCATCTGCCGCTGGCGGTGCTCTACGGGCTGGCGGAGTTCATCTATTTCCTGTTGGCCTACGTGGTGCGCTACCGCTGGCGCGTGGTGACGGAAAACCTGCGCAACTCATTCCCAGAACAAAGCCCGGCCGAAATTGAGCGCACCGGCAAGGCGTTCTACCGCCACTTTTCGCAGGTGGTGGTAGAGATTTTGAAGTTGGCCGCCATCTCGCCCGCCGAGCTGGCCCAGCGCATGCGCTTTGTGAACCCCGAACTGATGACGCGCCACTTCGCCGACAAGCGCCTGGTGCTGTCGCTGGGCTCGCACATGGGCAACTGGGAATGGATACTGAGCGGCGCCGCGCTGGAGTTTCCGGGCCGGGCGGCGGGCGTGTACAAGCCGCTCAACAATTTGTTTTTCGAGAGCTTCATGCGGCGCCTGCGCACCCGCCTGGGGGCCGATGCCGTGCCCATGCTCGCCACGCTCCGGTACCTGGTGGCCCACAAAGGCCAGGGGCACACCCTAAGCCTGCTGACCGACCAGGCCGCCGGCCCAGAAGACCGGCCTTATTGGACCGACTTCCTGCACCAGGATACCAGCTTCTACACCAGCGCCGACCGGCTGGCCGTGCAGCTCGACTGCGCGGTGCTCTACGTGGGCATCCGGCGAGTGCGGCGCGGGTACTACGAAGTGACCTTTACCGAGCTGCCCGATGGCCGGGAGGCGGCCACCGCACCCGCCGGCACGTTCCCGGTGACGGAAGCTTTTGCCCGGCAGTTGGAAAAAGACATGCGCGCCTCGCCGGAGCAGTACCTCTGGACGCACCGCCGCTGGAAACACAAGCGGTAGGGGAGACCCGTTTGTCATTGCAAGCGCAGCGTAACAATCTTTCCTCTCGATGCAGAAAAGTCCTAGATGTGACCAAACCTATTTAAACAAAAAGCCCCGACTCTACTGCAGAGCCGGGGCTTTCTATGTTATTAAGGTTCGTCGCTGAGAGAAGACGGATTGCTTTGTCGGGCCGCCTCGTAATGACAGGTGCCTACAGATACGGCTCGATGTCGCCGGCACCTTCGCGCACGATTTCAAACTCGTCGTTGATGCAGTCGACGATGGTGCTGGGGGTGTTGCCGCCGAAACCGCCGTCGATGACGAGGTCCACGAGCAGGCGGTACTTCTCGTAAATCAGGTCCGGGTCGGTCACGTATTCTTCCAAGGTTTCCTCGCTTTCGCGCACCGAGGTGCTCACGATGGGGTTGCCCAATTCCTTCACCAGCTGGCGGATAATTTGGTTGTCGGGCACGCGGATGCCGACGGTTTTGCGCTTCACGCCGCCGAAACGGGGGGCGTTGGCGCTGGCTTCAAACAAAAAGGTGAAGGGGCCGGGCAGGGCTTTCTTGATGACTTTATAAGTGGCGGTGGTGATGCCGTGGGCGTAGTCGGAGATGTGCGACAGGTCGTAGCAGATGAAGCTCAGGTTGGCCTTTTCGGGGTGAATGCCTTTGATGCGGCACACACGCTCCACAGCTTTGGCATTGGTTACGTCGCAGCCGATGCCGTACACGGTATCGGTGGGGTAAATAATGACTCCCCCTTTGCGCAGCACTTCAACGGCTTGCTGAATACGGTTTTGCGGCGGATTTTCGGGGTGAATGCGAAGAAGAGTGGCGGGCATGGGGTGAGGTGGGGAATGAAAGCGTGAAGGCCAGCCGCGGCCGGCGATGGACAGCCCCGGGCGGCGGCGCGGGGCCGGCCAAGCCGTAGGGGCGGGCAAGGTACTACGCCCGGCCGAAACGAACCAACTACGCCCGGCCCGCGCGTCCGGGTTGCCGGGCTTCGTACTTTTGACGCCGCTCCCTCGCAATTCTTCGTCATTCCCATGTCCCAGCCTGCCAAAAAGACGGCCCTCGACTACCGCAACCAAGCCCTGAAGCGCCGCCGGCGCTGGGGCGTCGTCAGCATCGTTTTCACGCTGGCGCTGGTGTGTTTTTCCTACTATTTCTACCAGGTGTTTTTCACCGCCAACATCGAAACCAAGGGCAAGCCCACCTACGTGGTGATACCGCGCGGCGCCGATTGGAAGACGGCTTTGGGCGCCATCGACAAAACCGGCGCCGTGGTGGATAAGCTCTCGCTGCACTTCGTGGCCCGGCTGATGAAGTACGACCAGCCCGGCGCCGTGAAGCCCGGCAACTACGAGCTGAAGGACGGCTTCACCAACCGCCAGCTCATCAACGTGCTCAAGAGCGGCTCGCAGTCGCCGGTGAAGCTCACCTTCAACACGGTGCGCCTGCGCAACGAACTGGTGACCAAGCTGGCCAGCCAGGTCGACGTGCCCGCCGCCCGCCTCGACTCGCTGCTGCGCGACCCCGCCTACACCAAGAGCCTGGGTTTCGACACCACCACGGTGCTCACCATGTTCATTCCGAACACCTACGACACGTACTGGAACACCTCGGCCAGGCGCCTGATGCAGCGCATGAAAACCGCCTACGAGCAGTTCTGGACGCCTGCCCGCGACGCCCAACGCGAAAAGCTGGGCCTCACCCGCGCCCAGGTAAGCACCCTGGCCAGCATTGTGGAAGCCGAGCAGCAGCAGCACGCCGACGAGCGCCCCCGCATCGCCGGTGTGTACCTCAACCGCCTCAAGCGCGGCATGAAGCTGCAGGCCGACCCCACCGTGGTGTACGCCAACCGCGACTTCACCATCAAGCGCGTGCTCAACGTGCACCTGCAAAAAGACTCGCCATACAACACCTATAAGTACAACGGCCTGCCGCCCGGCCCCATCAACCTGCCCAGCATTGCCAGCATCGACGCGGTGCTGAAGCCGGAAAGCAACAACTATCTGTATTTCTGCGCCAAGGAAGACTTCAGCGGCTACCACGCGTTTGCTACCAACGAGACGGAGCACATTGCCAATGCCCGCCGCTACCAAGCCGCGCTGAACCGGGCCGGGATTAAATAACTTAATATTAGAACGTCATGCAGAGCGCAGCGAAGCATCTTGCCCGCAGGAAGCAATCCAATCGACAGAATTACTGGTAGCGGGCAAGATGCTTCGCTGCGCTCTGCATGACGTTCAGTTAATTACCAAAAATGTATCAATCTGACATCCAAATCCGCGTGCGCTACGCCGAAACCGACCAGATGGGCTACGTCTACCACGGCAACTACGCGGCCTATTTCGAAGTGGCCCGCACCGAGGCCTTTCGCAAGCTCGGCATCAGCTATAAGGAGCTGGAAGCCGACGGCGTGGGCATGCCGGTGGGGGAGCTGCGCACCCGCTTCCGCCGGCCCGCGCGCTACGACGACCTGCTCACGGTGCGCCTGCTGCTGCGCCAGCCGCCTGAAGGCACGCGCGTGCTGTTTGATTATGAGATTTATAACGAAGCCCAAGAGCTGCTCACCGAAGGCCACACACTCATGGTGTTTGTGAAAACCACCACCGGCCGGCCCGTGTCCATCCCCGAAAGCATCCAGCAGCAGCTGGCGCCGTATTTTAGCGACGACGACCTCGAAAGCCCGGTGCTGCCCAAGCCCGGCGCCATCCTGCCCGACGCGCCCGCACCGGCCGCGTTTCGGAAATAGAAAAGCTGCGAACAGTTAACCGTTAGTAAAGCGCTTTTCGCAGCTGATATTGTTCACTGATAACTGTTAACTGTCCCTTGAAAGCCCCTGCCGCCATCAGCCGAGCCCGCTTTCCGGATGTGCGCCGCCAGCGCACCTACCGGCGGCTGATTGTGGGCCTGAAACGGCTGCGGCTGCCCGGCGGCCAGGCCTCGGTCTACGACATTCTGGACCGCATCCTGCACGAGCTGCGGCTCGACTCGCTGGAAAAGCGCGCCGCCTATATGGCCTTCAACCTCACGGTAGCCCTGTTCCCGACCATCATTTTCCTGTTCACGCTTATTCCGTACATTCCCGTGCCGAACCTGAACGTGGACATTCTGCAGTTTCTGGCCGATTTCATGCCGCACGAGCTGTACGCGGCCACCGCCTCCACCATCGAGGACATCGTGAACATTCCGCACGGCGGCCTGCTTTCGTTCGGTTTTGGCACCGCGCTGGTGCTCAGCTCCAACGGCATCATGGCGCTGCTCGATGCTTTCGAGAAGAAGTACCCGTGGTTTAAGCACCGCAGCTATCTGCGCAAGCGCATGATTGCCACGGCACTCACCTTCGTGCTGTCGCTGATACTGGTGCTGGCCATCACCGGTATTTTCTTTGGCACCTACCTGATTGACGGGCTGGTATTCTATGAAATCGTGCCCGAGCGGTTCACCGATTTGGTGCTCACGCTTATTCGGTACGGCTCGCTGGTGGGCCTGTTTTTGAGCACGACCTGTGTGATTTACTACTTCGTACCGCCCGTGCACGACAAGTGGCCGCTGCTCTCGGCCGGGGCCGTGGTGGCCACGCTGCTCATCTTTCTAGTGTCGTTCCTGTTCACGCTCTACGTGCGCATCTTCAATTCCTACAACACCTTTTACGGCTCCATTGGGGCGCTGGTGGGCTTCATGGTGTGGCTGGAATTTGTGTGCATGACACTGATTATCGGCTTCGAAGTGAACGTGAGCATGGACGCCATCACCGGCCGCCGCCGGCAAATGATGCGCGAGCAGCTGCGAATGCGGAACGAGGAGTGAGGAATTGATTCTGAATGGAATAGGAAAAAGTGTGAAATTTTTTCTTCGCTCCTGGTTTTTCATTCCGCATTCCTTTCTACTTTTGCACTCCCCAATCACTCGGGGGCCTGTATAGAGAGGTGGCAGAGTGGTCGAATGCGACGGTTTCGAAAACCGTTATACCGGCAACGGTATCGGGGGTTCGAATCCCCCCTTCTCTACAAAAAGGCTTTTTCTGCGCTGGAAAAAGCCTTTTTTGTTGCCCAAGCTTACCACAGCGCGCTACACAATTGCCCCAGAGAGCTGGCAGAGTGGTCGATTGCGGCGGTCTTGAAAACCGTTGAGGGTTAAACCTCCGGGGGTTCGAATCCCTCGCTCTCTACGCCCAAAGCCCCGTTTCTAGGCTAGAAACGGGGCTTTTGCTTTGTAGCCGGGTAGGATTTCTACTTATGCTGCGGGTGGAGTTCCGGTTGGCAGGCCGTGCAAGTATATCGATGGCATTCTATCTTTGGCCACACTTCATTATTTGCTGCATATGGCCTTAAACTTTGATGAATTCCAGAAAGTCGTGGAATCGGCGCAACAAGCCGACGCGGTAAAAGCTGACCTGAAGCGCGCCCTGCGCAAGGTGACCACCGCCCTGGGCGCCCTGCAGGCGTCGTTGGGTGAGATGGAAGCCGTACTGGCCGACGGCTACGTGTCGACGCCGCGCACCCGCAAGCCCCGGACGCCCAAAGCGCCCGCCGAAGGCGGCGCCAAAAAGCCCGGCCGGCCGAAGAAAAACGCCTAAGCACCGGTTACCCCGTTGAAAGGAGGCGCTTCTTGCAGAAGAAGCGCCTCTTTTTGTTGATTCACCGTTTTAATTGCTTTCCCCACATGAATAACGACCTTTCTGCCTTCGACAAAGCCCGGACGGGGCTGTGGACCAGCCTGCAAAAGCACCTGGCCGCCGTGTACGAGGCTGAAGCCGCTTTTGCCGGGGGCGTGGCCTTTGCCGCTGGGACGTTTCCGTTTGCGGCCTCGGCGGCCACGGCTGAAGAGCTGGACCTGTACGGGCAGCATCGGCGGACCCTGCGCGACTTGTTTACCGACGAAACCAACCAGCTCGATACCCTGACGAAGGCCATTCGGCAGAAAGGCTACGCCGAAGACGAGAAAAAGCAGCTGTATCTGCTGCTGCTCGGCTACATGGACATTGCGGCTGCCGTGTTTGCGCGGCTGCACACCGACGTGCCCGCGTCTTTACCCAAGGACGAAGAGCTGGCCGAAACCACGGCGCGGTTTGCGCGGGTGCAGAAGTTTGCTCGCCTGAATGTGAAAGGGCTGCCGGGCCTGCTGTAAGCGGCTACTCTGTATACATGACGCAGGCGTGGCAACTGGCCCTGGTGGCATTTTTTCTGGCGGTGGGCATGGGCTACGCGGCCCGAACCGGCAAGCTGACGCCGGCGGGCGTGTGGCTGGGCGGGGCCGTGGGCCTGGCCATTTACTGGGGGGCGGGCTTTGTGGGGCTGGGGCTGCTGGCGCTGTTTTTCGGGCTGGGTACGGCGGCCTCGGGCTGGCGGGTGGCCGACAAGCACCGGCTGGGCCTGGCCGAGGAAAATAAGGGCCGCCGCACGGCCGGGCAGGTGCTGGCCAACGCCGGCGTGGCGGGTGCACTGGGCCTGCTGAGCGGTGCCTTTCCGGCCTTCGCGCCGCTGGGACAGCTGATGCTGGCCGGGGCCTTTGCCGCGGCCACCGCCGATACGCTGTCGTCGGAGCTGGGCAACGTGTATGGGCGCCGGTATTACAACATCCTCACGTTTCGGCCCGATGCCCGGGGTGAAAACGGCGTGGTGAGCCTTGAAGGCACGCTGCTGGGCCTGGCGGGCAGCGCAGTCATTGCCGGCGCGTATTGCCTCGGCGGTGGGTGGGGGCCGTGGGTGGGCTGGCTGCTGGTGGCCGGCACGGCCGGCAACCTGGCCGACTCGGTGCTGGGGGCCACGCTGGAGCGCCGAGGGCTGCTGCCCAACAACGCGGTGAACTTGCTCAACACGCTGGTGGGGGCGCTGGTGGCGGCCGGGCTGTGGTGGCTGGCAAGCGCCTGAGCAGCGCCGCTGACAACGGCGCGGGCCCGTTTGTCGTTGCAGGCACCTAACGTTGTGCTTAGCCTTAGTCCATGCCTCGCCTTACTCTTTTGCTGCTAGCCCTGGGGCTGGCTTTTTCTGCGCGTCCCGCGGCCGCCTACGCCGTGCTCACCCACGAGGCCAACATCGACTCAACCTGGGAGCGCTGTCTGGTGCCCGCCATTCTGAAGCGCTATCCGACCTCGACCCCGGAGCAGCTGATTGACGCCAAGGCCTATGCCTACGGCGGGGCCATCATTCAGGACATGGGCTACTACCCGTTCGGCTCGAAGCTGTTCACCAACCTCACGCACTACGTGCGCTCCGGCGACTTCGTGCGCAACCTGCTGCTCGAAGCCGAGGACCGCAACGACTACGCCTTTGCCCTGGGCGCGCTGGCTCACTACGCCGCCGACCGCAACGGCCACTCCGAAGGCACCAACCGCGCCGTGCCCCTGGTGTACCCCGACCTGAAGGCCAAGTACGGCGACGTGGTGACCTACGAGCAGGGCAAAGTGCAGCACGGGCAACTGGAGTTTTCCTTCGATGTGGTGCAGCTGGCCAGCGGCAAATACCATAGCCAGGACTACCACCAGAAGATTGGTTTTCAAGTAAGTAAATCGGCCCTGGAACGGGCCTTTTTGAAAACCTACGGCCTGGAGCTGGGCCAGGTCATTGTGAACGTGGACCTGAGCATTGCCAGCTTTCGCTTTGCCGTGAGCCAGCTCATTCCGCAGGCGGCGCGGGCCGCGTGGCACTACAAGCGCAAAGACATTCTGAAGCTGAGCCCCGGCGCCCGGCGGCGCGACTACATGGAGCGCAACCACCCCAAGGCTTTCCAGAAGGAGTACGGCAACGACTACCAGCGGCCGGGGTTTGGGGCGCGCATCATTTCGTACTTCATTCGCGTGCTGCCCAAAATCGGGCCGCTCAAGCCGTTTGCCTTCAAGCTGCCCACGCCCGAGGCCGAAAAGATATTCCGCAGCAGCTTCCGCTCGGTGATGGCCAAGTACTGCGCCGATATTGCCCGCCAGCCCGCCGACACGGCCGCCGCGCCCCTCGCGCTGGCCAACATCGACTTTGATACCGGCCACCCCACCCACGCCGGCGAGTACGGCCTGGCCGACGAAACCTACGGCGAATGGGTGCGCAAGCTGGCCAACAAAAAGTTTGAGAACCTGAACCCGGTGGCCCGCCAGAACATCCTGGCGTTTTATGGCACCGTGCCCAAAAAGCCCCTGTCGGAAGAGGAGAAGGAGGCCGGCAAGCAGAAAGAAACCCAGGAGGCGCTGGAGCAGCTGCGCGCCCTGAAGTAAAGGAATCGTTACCGGGCTGGGTGGTGTATCTAATATAACCTACTTTAGATGCAAGTTTGGCGAGTGCCTGGCGGGACAGCCGTTGGGCGCGTTCGCCTGTTCGGCACTTGCTTCCCCGATGGCTTCTGTAGTACTTTATTTCTCACCTTTTCCTTTCTCCATATGAGCAAACTCCTTACGCATCATCGGCCGGCTCACTGGCTGAAACTGTTTTATGCCTTGGCTTTGCTGCTGCCCCTGACGGGGCGGGCCCAGGTCGTCATCAGCCAAGCCTATGGGGGCGGGGGCAACTCCGGGTCGGTATATAAAAACGACTTCATTGAGCTGTTTAACCGGGGCACCACGGCCGTGAACGTGACGGGCTGGACCGTGCAGTACGCCAGCACCACCGGCACCTTTACCACCGCCAACTCCACCACGCTCTCGGGCACCATTCAGCCCGGCAAATACTACCTTATTCAGGAAGCGGCGGGCTCGGGCGGCACCACCAACCTGCCCACCCCCGACGCCACGGGCACCATTGCCATGGGCGGCACCGGCTTCCGGGTGGCCCTGGTGAACAACACCTCCCTGGCCACCGCCACCACGGGCCCCAACTCCACGTTCTCGGCCAACGTGGTCGACTTCCTGGGCTCGGGCTCGGCCACGGCCTACGAGGGCGCCTCGGCGGCTCCGGCCCCCAGCAACAGCAACGCCAACCTGCGCGCCAACGGCGGCTGCACCGACACCAACGTGAACGGCAACGACTTTACGGCGGCGGCGGCGGCACCGCGCAACTCGGCTACCACGGCCAACCCGTGCGCCACCCCGGCCGAGATTAACGTGACCGATGGCACCGTGACTTACCTCACGGGCAGCACCTACAGCGGCTTTGCCACCACCACCGTGGGCAGCGTCGACACCAAGACGTTCACCATTGAAAACACCGGCGGCACGGCCCTGACCGTGAGCAGCGTCGCGGCCACCGGTGATTTTTCGGTGAGCGGTGCGCCCACCAGCGTAGCAGCCGGCAGTTCGGCCACGTTTAGCGTGAGCTTTGCGCCCACGGCCGCTGGCACACGCACCGGCACGCTCACCATCACCAACAGCGACGCCGACGAGG
The DNA here is from genome assembly GCF_022921075.1 of Hymenobacter sp. 5317J-9. Classification (NCBI taxonomy): domain Bacteria; kingdom Pseudomonadati; phylum Bacteroidota; class Cytophagia; order Cytophagales; family Hymenobacteraceae; genus Hymenobacter; species Hymenobacter sp. 5317J-9. Next base: position 4,091,517 of record NZ_CP095050.1, on the reverse strand, counting down.
GCTCGTACGTCATCGACCTGAGCGCGCAGGGGCAGGCCTCCACGGCCAACCCCGAAATCAACCTGCAACAGGGAGGCATCACCTTCCTGACGGGTAGCACTTACAGCGGCTTTGCCAATACGGCTACGGGCGCGTCCAGCGCTGCGGTGACGTTCACCATCCAGAACCTGAGTACCACCGATGCCCTGAGCATCAGCAGCGTTTCGACCACGGGCGACTTTTCGGTGTCGGGCCTTGCCACGCCGGCCACCGTGCCCGCCAACGGCTCCGTGACCGTGAGCGTGGTGTTTGCGCCCACGGCGGCGGGTACCCGCACGGGCTCGCTCGTGGTTACGAGCAACGACCAGGACGAAAGCACTTACACCATTGCCCTGCAAGGGGAAGGGCTGAACCCCGCCCCGGCCATCAGCAGCCTGGCGCCGGCCTCGGCCACGGCTGGCGACGGCGCCTTCACGCTCACCGTGAACGGCAGCAGCTTTGTGAGCGGCGCGGTGGTGAGCTTCAACGGCGTAGACCGGGCGACGACCTTCGTGTCGGCCACGCAGCTCACGGCGGCTATTCTGGCCAGCGACGTGGCCACCGCCGGCACCTACAACGTGGTGGTGACCAATCCCACGCCGGGCGGCGGGGCTTCGGCCGCGGCCACCTTCACGGTGAACCCGCTGCCGGCACCCACCCTCACCAGCATCAACCCTGCTTCCATTGTGGCCGGGCAGGCCACTACGGTCACCTTCACGGGCACCAACTTCGTGAACGGCGCCACGGTGAGCTTCAACGGCGCTACGCTGACCACCACGTTTGTGAGCAGCACCACGCTCACGGCCAGCATCACGCCGCCGGCGCAGTCGGCCACGGCCACGTACCCCGTAACGGTGACCACGCCCAGCGGCGTCACCGCGGCGCGCACGCTCACGGCCACCGGCGTCTTTACGCTGGTGCCCATCAGCCTGGCGGCCGTGAATACGCCCGTGACGGAGGACTTCAACAGTCTGGCGGCTTCCGGCACCGGAGCCAAAACCACCCTGCCCACGGGCTTCGACTTTTTTGAAGCCGGTGGCGACACCAACTACTCGGCCGGCACGGGCTCGTCCAACGCCGGCGATACCTACAGCTTCGGCAGCACGGCCGTGCCCACCGACCGGGCACTGGGCACCGTGCTCAGCGGTTCGGTGACTTCGCGCTTCGGTGCCCAGTATGTGAACAACACCGGCCAGACCATCACCAGCCTGGGCGTCAGCTACACCGGGGAGGAGTGGCGCCTGGGCACGGCCGGCCGCACCGACCAGCTCGATTTCCAGTACAGCACCACGGCCACCGGCGTCAATGCCGGGACTTACGTGGATTTCAACACGCTTGATTTTGTGACGCCGAACACGGCCACCACCGGCGCCAAAGACGGCAACGCCGCCGCCAACCGCACGGCTGTTTCGGGTATTATCACGGGCCTGTCCATCGCCCCCGGCGCGACGTTCTTCATTCGGTGGCTGGATGCTGATGCCTCCGGCGCCGACGACGGCCTGGCCGTGGACGACCTCTCGGTGACGGCCAACCCCGTGCTGGCGGCCTGCAGCGCCCCCGACACGCCCACTTTCACCAACATCGCCCAAACCACGGCCGACGTAACCGTAACCCCCGGCCCGAACGGCTCGGGGCCCTACACCGTGACGGCCACGCCCACGGCGGGCGGTGCGCCCATCACGGCATCGGGTGCCTCGCCCGTGACGCTTACGGGCCTCACGGCCGGTACCAGCTATTCTGTGACGGCTACTTCGACCTGCAACGCAGGCTTCAGCAGCCCGAGCGCCACGTCGGCCGCGGCCACGCTGACCACCACGGCCGCGCCCACCGCCACCTTGGCCGTGACGCAAAACGGCACCGCTTACCCCAGCAACGGCGCGGCTTACGCCTTCGGCAACCAGACGCTGGCCACCACCAGCGCCCCGGTGGCCTTCACGCTCACTAACAGCGGAACGGGCGTGCTCACCATCAGCAGCATTACCGCCACGGGCGATTTTGCCGTGAGCGGCACGGCGCCTGCTACCGTAGCGGCCGGCAGCACGGCTACCGTAAGCGTGACCTTTACGCCCACGGTGCTGGGCACACGCACCGGCACGCTCGTTATTGTTTCCGATGCCAGCACCGGCGCTACCTACACCGTGAACCTGACCGGCAACGGCACGGCCGTGCCCGCCCCGGAAATTGACGTGCAACAGGCTAGCACCAGCTACGCCAGCGGCAGCACTTTCAGCGGCTTCCCCAGCACCACGGTGGGCAGCTTCAGCCCGGTGGCCTTCACGGTGCTGAATACCGGTTCGGCGCCGCTGACCATCAGTAGCGTGGTGCCGTCGGGCGACTTTTCCGTTGGTTCTTCCGGCGCGGCGCCCTATGTCGTTCAGGCGGGCGGCTCGCTGGCGCTGAGCTTCATCTTCGGGCCCACGGCGCCCGGCACGCGCACCGGTTCGGTGACGCTCGTCAACGACGACGCCGACGAGGCGAGCTACGTCATCAACCTGAGTGGCAACGCCACGGCCGCCCCGCTGCCCGACCTGACGGTGAGCTCCGGCACGCCCACCTCGCCCACGCCCATTGCGGGCAATTACAACAACGTCACCATTGCGGCCGGCGGCAACGCCATTGTGGCCGGTCCGCTTACTGTGGCCGGTACCCTCACGGTGCAGCCTACTGGCTTGCTCATTCAGAACTGCCAGCCCATCACCGGAGCGGGCAATTTCGTGCTGCAATCCGGCGCCGGGCTGGCCATCTGCGACGCGGCCGGCATTTATACAACGGGTGCGCTGGGCGCTATTCGCCTGTCGGGCACCCGCACGTATAGCCCAGGTGCTGCCTACATCTATAATGGCACGGTGGCTCAGGTGACGGGCCCCGGCCTGCCCGCGCAGGTATCGGCCCTGGGCGTGACCAACGCTGGCGGCCTGAGCCTGAGCCAGGCCGTGGCCGTGGCGCAGCAGGTGACCCTGCAGCTTGGCAATCTGAACACGAACGGCCAATCCTTCACCCTGCTCTCGTCGGCTGCCGGCACGGCCGTGCTGGACAACGGCACCCTAGGCAGTGTGGTGAACGGCACGGCCACGGTGCAGCGCTACATCAACAGCGCCAACGCCATAGGCTACCGCCACTACTCGGCCCCGGTGAGCAACACCACCGTGAACGACCTGGCTGCGCCGGGCTTCTCGCCCACGTTCAATACGGCCTATAACACGTCGCCCACGCCCAGCACCGTGACGCAGTTCCCCACGGTATTTGGCTACGACCAGAGCCGCGTGAGCACGGTGACTTCGAACTACGTCGGCTTCGACAAAGGCTGGTTCTCGCCCGCCGCCGGCGATGCCATGGCCGTGAACCGCGGCTACACCGTGAACGCACCCAACACGGCCCTGATTGATTTTGTGGGCACGCTGAACAACGGCAGCCAGAATTCGGGCACGCTGGCCTACACCGGCGCCGATGGCGGCTGGCAGTTCCTCGGCAACCCGTACCCGGCACCGCTGGACTGGAGCACCGTGGGCACTGCCCAGCGCCCCGGCATGGACGCTGCCATGTACGTGTTCCAGAGCAGCGGCCAGTACGGCGGCAGCTACCGCAGCTACGCCAACGGCGTGGGCGCTTCCTCGCTCATTCCCACGGCTTCGGGCTATTTCGTGCGCGTGGCTACCCAGGGCAGCACCGGCGCCGTGAACCTGACCAACGCCAACCGCGTGGCCACCTACGGCCCGCAGCCTGCCTTCGGCCGCGGCACCGTGGACGTGCGCCCGCAGGTGCACCTGCAGCTGAGCGGCGCCAGCACCGGCCTCGACGAGGCTTATGTGTACTTTGAAGCCGGTGCCACCGCCGGCCGCGACGCGGAGTTCGACGCCACCAAGCTGGCTAACCCCAGCGGCCTCAACCTGGCCTCGGTAGCCAATGGCCAGGAAATGGCCATCAACGGCCTGCCGCTGCCGGGCAGCGCCGCCGTCATCGTGCCCCTGGCGGTGCAGGTGCCGCAGGCCGGCAGCTACCGCTTTGCGGCTGCCAACGTGGCCAACTTCACCGGAACTGTAACGCTGGTAGATGCCCTCACCGGCACCCGCACGGCCCTGAGCACGGGCAGCAGCTACGCCTTCACGCTGGCCGCCACCACGGCCCCGGGTCGGTTCTCGCTGGAATTCCGTGCGGCCGGGGTGCTGGCTACTACGCCCGCCCAAGCCCTGGCCGCCCAAACACAGCTGTTCCCGAACCCGGCCTCGACCTCGTTCCGCCTGCAGCTGCCGGTGCTGAGCAGCAAGGCCGCGGTATCGGCCACGCTGGTGAATGCCCTGGGCCAGACCGTGCTGACGCGCAAGCTGAGTGCCCCGGCCGGTCAGGGAATCAGCGAGGAGTTTGACGTGCGCGGCCTGGCCGCGGGCGTCTACACGCTGCGCCTGAGCATCGACGGTACGCCTGTGGTGCGCAAGGTGGTGGTGGAGTAATCCTGCTGCGCCATCTCTGGTAAAAAAGGCCGGTCCCGCTGTGGGGCCGGCCTTTTTGTATGTACTTAGGCACTCAATTGCTCGTCCGCTATGAAAAAACAACTTGCAGCTTGGCTGTGCTCCTTGATGGGAGCGGCATTGATGGCCTCCGCGCCCGTCGGCACTGCCCGCCAGGAACCCGATACCAATAGCATCGCGCTGCTGGTTCTCAACCAGCCGCCCTGCACGGTGCCGAACTCCCAATCGGTTTTCAAAGCCAAGGTGGTGTATACCATCGCCAGCCGGGAGCAGTCGGAGCAGGGCTTCGCGGTGTCCATCAAGTTTCAGAGCACCGACCCGCGCATGACGTTTTCCAGCGGCCAGCAGGGCGACATTTCGGTGTCGAGCCGCCACGACACGCTGACGCTGGAATACCCGCTGGCCCGCGTTTGGGCCAACCCGCGCCTGAAGCGGCCGCTCACTTGCTACTTCTATCTGCACCGCAACACGGCACCCGGTCGCAGCACAGTCATCGCCCGAACGCCGCCCATCGTGTTTCGGGAGTGCCTGTAAGCTCGGCGGTAGAGAAAGGCGCTGAGTCTGGCACAGCAAAAAATAGGGGCTGACCTTAAACTCAGCGCCGCGGCTTGCGTCTATGGAGTATTCGTTGAAATTCCAGCACTTAAGCCGAAATAGTATGAAAAGAAACTCACTCGCACTTTTAGGGATGTCGCTGTTTGTCTCGCTGGCCGCCAGCCTGACGAGCCTCGCCCAGCCCCAGCACCGGCCCGATGGTCGGCCCGGCAACCCCGAAGTAAAGGCCTACGTGGCGGCCAACGTGACACCCGTGCTGCGGCAGCAGCGCCAGAAGCTGGAGCCCCAGCTCGCCGCCGAAGACCGGGCCCAACTGGCTACCTATCGCACGCAGCTGAAAGCGCTACAGGCCCAGGGGCAGGCTCTGCGCCAAAGCCTGCGCCCCGCCGGCACGCCTACCGACCAGCGCCCTCAGTTGACCGACGCCCAGCGCGAGCAAATGCACCAACTGCACCGTGAAACCCGTGGCGTTATGCTGAAGGTGTTCGAGATGGCGCAGAAATACGAAAGTGCCATTGCAGCGCTGGCCGCTGAGCTGCAGCCGCAAAAGGAGAAATGGAACACTGAAATGCAAGCCATCGTCCGCAAAAACGCTACGCCCGAGCAGCAGGAGCACATGGCTCGCTTCGGGGGAAGCGGGCATGGCCACGGCGGTCAGCCGCAGTTTTTCCAGGCTGCCAGGTTCCTGCTGATGGATGCCAGCGCCCCGGTCGCCGCGGCCGAGCCCACGCTGGGAGCCACCAGCTTCTACCCAAACCCCGCCGCCGCCACCACCCAAATGGAGTACGAGGTGAAAAAAGCCGGCCCCGTGTCAGTCGATTTGCTCGATGCCACCGGCAACAAGCTGCGTACGATTTTTACCGAAGCGCAGGCTGAAAAAGGGAATCACACCCAACAGCTCGATTTGCACGACCTGCCCGCCGGCACGTATTTCTACAGAATCACGACCAAATCGGGCAGCGAAACCAAGCGGTTTGTGAAGGAGTAACACACTAAAGTAAAGTTGCCCTTACGAACCAAAAAAGCCCCGCCTATATAAGCGGGGCTTTTTTGTGCATTGCAGCAGGCATTATTACTGCGCCTGCACCAAGTCGCCGCTCAGGCGGCGCAGCTGGATTTCGGCTTGTTTGGCCGAATAGCGAATGTCGAGCAGGCGGGTTTCGGCGTCGAGCTGGGTGCGCTGGGCTTCGCGCAGGGCCAGGGGCGTGAGCAGGCCCAGGCGGTAGCGCTCCAGCGCAATGTCCACATTCTGACGGGCCAGCTGGATGTTGGCTTCTTCGAGGTCGAGTAGCTGCAGGAAGTTCTGGTATTGGGCAAACGCCGTGGCGGCGTCGGCGTCGAGTTGCAGGCTCACCTGGTCGAGGCTGATTTTGCTTTGCTCTTCCACCACGCGGGCGTTTTGCTCCTGGCGGCGCAGGTTGAAGCCGTCAAAAATGGGCACCGAGGCCGTAATGCCGTAGTTCAGCCCCTGCACTTGGTTCACGCTGGAGGTGAGCACCGTGCCGGCAAAAGCGGCGTTGTTGACGTTGCGCGTGAGGCCGTAGCCCGACACCAGCCCGATGCGCGGAAAGCGCGCCGACCGGGCCAGCCGGCGGTCGTAGGTGGCCACTTCGGTGCCGAGGCGGGCCTGCGCCAGCCGCGGGTTACGGGTTTTGATGCCTTCGGTGATGGCCGCTTCGTTGAGGTCGCGCGTCACGGTCAGGCTGTCGCTGGGGGAGAAATCCTCGCGGGTATTGCGGCCCAGCAGGTTATTCAGCCGGATTTTGGCGGCGGCCAGGGCCTGCTGCTGCTGCAGAAACAGGCTGCGGTCGGCGTTGTAGTCCACGCGGGCCGTCAGCACTTCCACTTTGGCGGCCACGCCCACGTCAACCTGCGCCTGGGTGAGGTCGATGCGTGCCTGGCCAATCTTGAGGGCGGCTTCCAGGGAGGTGATTTTGCCGGCTTGGCGCACCACGTCGTAGTAGGCGTTGGTCACGGTTTCCACGGTTTCTTCCACCGTGGCGCGCGTGATTTGCTGCTGCTGCTGGCGCAGGGTTTTCAGCCGGTCGTAGGCGATGAACATGCCGAAGCCGTCGAACACCGTCCAGCCCAGCGTCACGTTGCTGTTGAAGGCGTTGGACGTGGCGCCGTTCACAATGCGCGGGTCGTTTTCGCCAAATTTCTGGTTGATGTTGTTGTTGTTGAACGTGCGGGTCAGGTTGCCGGTCAGGCTGGGCAGCTGGCCGGCGTTGCCGCGCGTCACGTTGTTTTGGGCAATGGCCTCGTCCTGCCGCGCCAGCAAAATACCGAAGTTGTGCTGCAGGGCTTCTGCTACGGCTTGCTGCAACGACAGCGGCGGGGCCGCCGCCACGCTGGCCGGCCGAGCCAGTTGGCTCGGGCGCGACGCGGGCAAGCCGCCCTTGGGCAAGCTGCTTTTGGGCACCTGCGCGTAGCTGAGCAGCGGGCCAAGAACAAAAATGAGAAGCGGTAATCGTTTCATGGAGGAAATTCAGAACATCAGACTCCCCCTATTTGAAGAGAGGAGTCGCGTGATGGCCTAAGCCGTCACGGCTTCGGCATTGGCTTCGGCCACTTTAGGCTTGTGTTTCTTGGCCGTGGCGAAATAGGAGTACATCACCGGCACCACGTACAGCGTGAGCGCCGTGGCGAAAAACAGGCCACCCACCACGCCAATGCCCATCGCCCGCCGGCTGAGCGCGCCCGCGCCGGTGGCAATGGCAATGGGCAAAATGCCCAGAATGGCGCACAGCGAGGTCATCAGAATGGGGCGGAAGCGGGCCGTGGCGCCTTCAATTAGCCCGGTCATGTAGTCCACGTTTTCTTTCTCCACGCGCTGGTTGGCAAATTCCACGATGAGAATGCCATTTTTCGTCACGAGGCCAATCAGCATGATGATGCCAATTTGCGAGAACAAGTTGAGCGTCTGGTTGAAGTACCACAGGCTGAGCAAGGCGCCAGAGAGGGCCAGCGGCACCGTAATCATAATCACCACCGGGTCGCGGAAGCTCTCGAACTGCGCGGCCAGCACCAGGTAAATCAGCACCAGGGCTAGGCCGAAGGCGAAGAGGAGGGAAGAGGAGCTTTCTTCGAAGTCGCGCGAGGTGCCGGCCAGCTCAGTGGTGAAAGTGTCGTCGAGGTTCTTCTCGGCAATGGCGCGCATGGCCGCAATGCCGTCGCCGAGGGTTTTGCCCGGCGCCAGCGAGGCCGAGAACGTGGCCGAGTTGTAGCGGTTGAAGCGGTAGAGCTGGGGCGGCGTGCTGCTTTCCTCCAGCCGAATCACGTTGTCGAGCTGCACCAGCTCGCCCTTGTCGTTTTTCACCGACAGCAGGCGCACGTCCAGCGGCTGGTTGCGGTCTTCGCGCGCCACCTGGCCGATAATCTGGTACTGCTTGCCGTTGCGGATGAAGTAGCCGTAGCGCTGGCCGCTCAGGCCGGCCTGCAGCGTTTGCGAGATGCTTTGCACCGAAATGCCCAGGCTCTGGGCTTTCTCGCGGTCGATGTTCACGCGCAGCTCGGGCTTGTTGAACTTCAGGTTCACGTCCACAAACTGGAAGGTGGGGTCTTGCCGGGCCAGGTCCAGAAACTTGGGCACGGCCGTGCGCAGCTTGTCAAAATTCTGGTTTTGCACCACAAACTGCACCGGCAAGCCGCCCCCGCCGCCGCCAATGCTCTGGTCTTGCGATACGGACGTGCGAGCCGCCGTTAGGCGCTTCACCCCGTTGGTGATGCTTTTGGCCACGTCGTCCTGCGACTTTTCGCGCTGGTCGGCTTCCACCAGCAGCACCCGGGCAATGCCCGAATTGGAGCCGCCCCCAAAACCCGGCGAGGTGACGGCAAACACGCTGTTCAGATTTTTTTCGCCCGTCGAGTCCATCGACAGCTTCGTGACCTGGGCCATGTAGCGGTCCATGAACTCAAACGAAGCGCCTTCCGGCCCGGTCGAGTTGATGCTGATGCGGCTGCGGTCTTCGATGGGGGCCAGCTCCGAGGGCAGGGATTTCATGAAGAAGTAGATGCTGCCGCCCGTCACCACAATCATTACCCAGGCCAGCCAGCGGTTGCTCAGAAAGGTTTTCAGGCTGTTCTGGTAGGCGTTTATCATCTTCTCGAAGAAGGGCTCGGTTTTGCGGTAGAACCAGTTGTGCGTTTCCTGGCGCTTCAGTAGCTTCGAGCACATCATGGGCGTGAGCGTGAGCGACACGAAGGCCGAAATCAGCACCGAGCCCGCCACCACGATGCCGAACTCGCGGAACAGGCGCCCCGTGATGCCCGTGAGGAACACCACCGGCAGAAACACCGCCGCCAGCACCACCGTGGTGCTCACCACCGCCATCAGGATTTCCTCGGAACCCTTGATGGCCGCCGTTTTGGGGTCTTCGCCCTCTTCAATCCTGGAGTAGATATTCTCCAGCACCACAATGGCGTCATCCACCACCAGGCCAATGGCCAGCACGATGGCCAGCAGCGTGAGCACGTTGATGGAGAAATTCAGCAGGTACATCACGAAGAAAATGCCCACCAGCGACACCGGAATAGCCACCACCGGAATGATGGTGGAGCGCCAGTCGCGCAAAAACAGGAAAATGATGATGACCACCAGCACAAAAGCTTCGATGATGGTGTGCTCCACCTCGCTGATGGACTTCTGAATGAAGACCGAGTTGTCGAAGCCCGGCTTCAGCACCAGGTCCTTGGGCAGGTCCTTGGCGTAGAGCTTGATGCGCTTGTTGAACTCGGTGGCGATGTCAATCTGGTTCGAGCCCGGCTGCGGAATTACGGCCAAGCCCACCATGGGCACGCCGTTTACTTTGAAGATGGTCTGGTCGTTTTCGGGGTAAAGCTCGGCGTAGCCGATGTCGGACAAACGAATCAGTGAAACTTCGTCCTTCCGGATAATCAGGTTGTTGAAATCTTCTACCGTGCTCAGGCGGCCCATGGTGCGCAGCGTGAGCTGGGTGGCTTCGCCCTGCACGGCGCCGCTGGGCAGCTCCACGTTTTCGCGGGTGAGGGCGGCCTGCACCTCCACCGGGCTCACGCGCAGCGCGGCCAGTTTCACGGGGTCGAGCCACAGGCGCATGGAGTATTTGCGTTCGCCGTACACGCGCACTTCCGACACGCCCGGAATGGTCTGGATGCGTTCCTTGAGCGTGTTGTTGGCGTAGTCCGTCAGCTCCAGCAGGGTGCGCTGGTTGCTGCTCAGGTAGGTCATCACAATGGGCTGGGAGTCGGCGTTGGCCTTGCTCACCACGGGCGGGTCGATGTCGCGCGGCAGGCGGCCCTGAGCGCCCGACACTTTGTCGCGCACGTCGTTGGCGGCGCTTTCCAGGTCGGCGTCAAGGTCAAATTCTACCGTAATCTGGGTGCGGCCGTCGCGGCTGTTCGAGGTCAGGTTCTTGATGCCCGCAATGCCATTCAAGGCTTCTTCAAGCGGCTCGGTCACTTGGCCCTGCATCACGTCGGCCGAGGCTCCGGTGTACGTGGCCTGCACCGTAATGATGGGCGGGTCCACACTCGGGTATTCCCGAATGCTGAGGTAGCGGAAGCCGATGACGCCAAAAATGATGATGACCAGGCTCATCACAATGGCAAGCACCGGCCGGTTAATACTGGTTGAAGAAAGGCTCATAGCTGCTGCTGATAGAACATCAAACTCCCCTCCTTACCAAGGTGGGGATGTTCGAGCCAAGGGCTCGAACGGGGGTGGCTGTGGCGTTAAACAACTTGCGCCTACTTCGTTCGGGTATCATTCACCGATTCACCCACCCCAATTTTTACGTACTTACTTCGTCACTTTCACGGCGTCGCCGGGCTTCACCTGCAGGATGCCGGTGCGCAGCACGGTGTCGCCCACGGCCAGGCCGTCGGTTATCTGAATAACCTTGTCAGAGCGGATACCGATTTTCACTTTCTTCGGCACCATCTTGTTGTTCTTCACCGTGTATACGCTGTAGCCACTGGCCTCTGGAATCACCGATTCGGTGGGTACCTGCAGGGCCGAGGTGGTTTCGCCCAGCTGCAGATTCACGCGCACGAAGGCGCCGGGGCGCAGTTCATTGTTGGAGTTGGCATAGCGGGCGCGCACCGGCTGGGTGCGGCTCACGGGGTCAATCTGCGGGTCGATGGCGTAAACTTTGGCGTCGTATTTCTTGCTGGTGGCTTCGTCGAGCACGCTCACTACGTCGCCCACTTTCACGTTGGTGGCAAAGCGGCCTGGCACGGCAAAGTCAATTTTCACCGGCTTCACCCGCGAGAGCGTCGTGATTTCGGCGCCGGGGCTCACGTAGGTGCCCACCGTGGCGGTGGTCAGGCCCAGCACGCCGGCAAAGGGTGCCCGCACGTAGGCCTTCGACAGCGTGGCGCGCAGGGCCTGCAGGTCGGCCCGGGCCGTAAGCAGCTGGTTGTTGGACTGCTCATACTCCTGAGCGCTGATGTACTCCTTATCGAGCAGAATGCGCTGGCGACGCTCCTGGTCCTGAAACAGTTTGATGTTGTATTCCTGCTTGCGAATGGCCGCCTGGGCCTCGTCGGCGTTGATGCTGAACAGCAGCTGGCCCTTGCTCACCGACTGGCCCTCCTTGATGTTGAGGCTGGTGATTTTACCCGACAACTCGCTTTTGATGACCACCGATTCCTCGGGCAGCACCGAGCCCGTGGCGGCCACTTCGTCGGTGAGGTTGGTGGCTTTCACTACATATACCTGCACGGGGAGCGCGCCGCCGCCGCCTTTGCCGCCCTTGCCGGCGGCACCGCCTTTGCCGGCCGCGCCCTTGTCGCCGCCCTTCTTATCGCCGGCGGTGTTGCTGGGGAAGTACTTCATTTTTACAAACACCAGCGCCGCAATGAGCAGCGCCGCAATCAGCCACCCCAGCCAACTGCGGCCCTTGGAGGGCGGCGTTTCAGGGTCGGGCTGCGCGGGCGGGGGCGCCGCGGTGGGGGCGGGGGTAGAAGTGGTTTCCCAGTTTTTGGGCGAGGCAACGGTGGTGTTTTCCAATGGCATAGTAGGCAAGAACGCACAAGCGCCGACGGATGTTCGGCCCCCGACTAAAGGCGGCAAAATTTGGAGCGCCCGGAATTGAATTCAGACTGCAAAAGTCCGGTTTTTACCCCAAAAGTTGCGTCCGGGGTGTTGAAACTAGACGTAGAGGGCCAACACCCAGACCGAGACTACCTTCGCCCCGATGAAGCCCACCGCCCAAAACCCGCCCGAGCCGCGCAATTTTTTTCAGGACGTGCACGAAGTGGCCCGCCTCATTCCGCGGGGCCGGGTAAGTACCTACGGCGCCATTGCCCATTACCTCGGCGCCCGGCACGGCGCCCGCACCGTGGGCTACGCCATGATGGCCGCCCACACCGCCGACCAGTTCGTGCCCGCCCACCGCGTGGTGAATCGCCTGGGCCACCTCACCGGCCGCCTGCACTACGCCACGCCCTTCGCCATGCAGGAAGCCCTCGAAGCCGAAGGCATTCGGGTGGAGGAGGACCGGGTGATAGGCTTCCAGAAGCTGTTCTGGGACCCCAGTACCGAGCTGGCTTAAGCCGGCAGCGGTGCGCTAGCGGCTGCGCTGCTTTTCCAGGGCGTCGACTTCGGCTTCGCCCTGGCGAGCGGGCATCCATTCCCAGGGCGACGCGGCCCTGGGCCCTAGCCGCACGTAGTTGGCCGCCGTGGTGCTGGGCGCCAGCAGCAGCGCCGGGCCACCGGGCGTGCCCACGCTCAGGCGCATGGGCCGCCCAAAGTGGGGCCACACCAACTCCAGGTACTGGCCCGGCTTGAGCTGGCCCACTTCGCGGTCGTTGAGCAGCAGGCGCTGGGGGGCGGGCGGCCCGCCCAGCGGCCGATACACGTACACAAAGGCCGTGTCGTGGCGTGGACGCGTGCTGGCATTGAGCACTGGCGCCGCCAGGCCAGAGCGCCAGTCCACCCCATACACTATGGGCTTGCCGGTGGTCCCCACCAGTTGCCCGCCGAAGAAACCGCCTCCAAGCCCTTGGTTTTCGGCTGTGCGCTTGGCTTGTTGGTTTTGGGCCGCCACATCGACGGGGGCCGCCCCGACAAAGGTGAAGATTTCGGCCTGCTGCGAAAGGGGGTGGTAGAGGTTCACGTGGCGTATGTAGGACTGCCAGCCGTCGGAAAAGCCCCACACGTTGTTTTTGTTGACGCGGGCTCCCGCGGCGGTGCGCACCTGGGCCTTCAGCAACACCGTGCCGTCCCACTCCGATGAGTTGCCGCCCACGCGGGCCGACCGCACCGTATCGAGGTCCACACTGGCCGTACTGTCGGGCCGGTTGGCCAGGAAATCTTCCACCGTGTAGTACACGCCGGCGCGGGGGTAGGCCGCCCGCAAAATGGCTGGTCGTGCTACCTGCGGGCGTTCGGCCACGAGCTGCGCCAGGGTGCGGGCGGGGCGCTTGGCGGCTGCGTCTAAATTGGCCTTGCTGGCTTGGTACAGACACTTTTCCAGCAAGCCCGCCAGGTGTCGAATATGTTCGTAGTCGGCGCTCACGCCCCGGGTGCTGATGCGGTCGGCCACGTTGCTCACAAAGTGGTAGCCGTCTGGGCGGTGTTCGTATACGTCGGCCACCAGGTCGGCTGTGGCGGTGCTCGCGTATCCCAGCGCCTTCACCGTAACGATTTCGCCCACCCGCAGTTGGCGCACGCACAGCACCACCGGGCGGTCGGTGGGCCGCTGCGTCACCTGCTGCTGAAGCCAGGTGGTAAGCTCGGGTTCGAGGCCGTTGCGGAAGAGCACGGCTGCGAAGTTGTTGTTGAGCCCGTGGTTTATCAGCCCGATGGCGGTTTGCGCACCCCGGCCGTCCACCACTTGTTCAATGTAAAAATTCCGTTCGGGCACCGCAATGCGTTCGGCGTGCAGGTCGAGGTAGAAGGGCTTGCCCTGCGGCGAAAGCGGCGACTGGGCCGCCAGCCGCAGCGCCCCGAGCGTGAAGCACACCGTGAGTGCAAAGCGCGTCAAAGTGGTAGAAAGTAAACTGGTGCTTAGCATGACTAAGTGGTAGAGAAGGCAGTCCGAAACCTTATTTATCTGCCTTTGCCAGGCGCTGAATGCGCCGCAGCTCAAACAGGCCCTCCTTAGCGGGCACTTGCCGCAGGGTAGGAGCGCCGCCCCCAGCCGGCACCACGCATTCGAGGTAGGTGGGCTGGCTGAAATCGGGCACAAAGGCCTTGCACGACTCAGGGCCCTGGCCTGCCTGCACACAAAGCTTGAGTTCCTGCCGCCGGTCCTGCCAGGTGAGCACCGTCCACTGCCGGGCCTGGAGCGAGGCCGCGGGCCGGCCCGACGCGCTGAAAGTCACCACCTGGTCTTTGGCCGCATCGGGGCGGCGATACACGTAAACCTTGGCTGTGTCCGGGGTAGTGGCGAAGCCGTCGGCGTCGGTCTGGCCCGCGTCCTGGGCGGCCACCACGCGGCCACTGGCCAGGTGCAACTCATAGGGGGCCATCACGTTGGTGCCGTTGGCCGCACTGGCCAGCGCGGCACCTAATGCGCCACCCATCACGCCGGCCACGGCCACGTTGGACGCCGCTTTTTCATCGAACACCGGCGGGCCCGTGAAGGTGAAGTTTCGGCCATCGGCTGCGGGCAGCAGCTTATAGAAGCGGTTGCGGTAGGCAATGAGGATTTCCTTGCCGTCGCTCAGGCCCCAGAGGTTGCCGGTGTACAGGGGGCGGGTGGGGTGCTGGTCGTCGGTGCCGAGGTAGTTCACCTGAATTTCGTCGGTGCCCGCCCAGCGCTTGCCCGTGCGCGCCACGTGCGTGATGGAAAACGGGTAGTCGGCCTCACTGGGCTGGTTGGTGATGAATTCCTGATAGCTGCGGTAAAAGCCCCGGGCAGGCTCGGCCGCGGCCTGAATGGGGAAGCGCTGCGTGGCTGCCCCGCCCCGGCCGGCCAGCGCATCGGCACGGCTCAGGGTTTCGGTGGGTGCGAACGTGGCGGGTAGGGCCTCCAGCTTGCGCAGGCCCTGTTGCAGCACCAGCGCCACGTTGGCCGGGTGGAACTTCGTGACGTCGAGGCCACCGCGGCGGGCGGTTTCGCCCACGGTCAGCAGTACCTGAAAAGTGCTGTCGGGCTGCGGCACCAGGAAGTCGGCCACGAGCTCGGCTTCGGCGTGCTCGGAGTTGGCGCGCAGGTCTTCGGCCAGCGCCAGGGCAAACACGCGCATGAGCACGGGCCGGGCGCCCGCCTGCGCCGGCTGCCGCACCCGCAGAAACTGCGTCACTTCGGCGGCCAGCGGCTGGGCGAAGTCGGCCGAGGCCATTTCGTTGCCGAGGCCCCGGCGCACCGAGCCGAGGCGGCTGCGGTCGGGGCGCAGGTCGAGCACGCGCGTTACCTGCCAGGGGCCGGCCGGCACGTCGAGCTTCTCGGCTTGCAGGGTGAAGCGGTAGGGCTGCGACTGGGAGTAGCCAGCAAACGCAGAAAGCAATAGCCCGCCCAATAAGGCAGAGAAGGGCAACAAACGATTCATGAGCCAAAGCTACTGATTCCCAATGACCCGGAAAAGGGTAAAATCGGCCGCCTGCCGCCGTGGTACCTGCTGCCGGGCGGACCGGGTAGCTAACATTTTGACAACCTCATTTCAACCCGCGCCGTCATTGCCGGCCCCGGCTGTGCTGTATATTTGTTGTCCCCGGACTGTGCCGGGGTCTTTTCTTTTGGTATGAAGCACTTTGTTACTGTCCTTTTTGCCGGGTTGCTTTCCCTGCCGGCCATGGCGCAAACCACGTTTTCCATCCGCGGGCGGGTCTTGGATAAGGTGACGGGCGAAACCCTGCCCGGCGCCACCGTGCAAGTCACCGGCAACGGCCAGAACACCGGCAGCGGCGCCGATGCCGACGGCGGCTACAAAATCGCGAACCTGCCCGCCGGCACCTACACCGTGCAGGCCAGCTTCATCGGCTACAAGCCGGCCACCCAAACCGTCAAAATCACGACCCAAAGCGTGGTGGCCACCTTCGGCCTGAGCTCCGACAACGCGAGCCTGGAAGAAGTGACCGTGGTGGCGGCCCAGGCCCAAGAGCGCTCTACGCCCGTGGCCTTCTCGGCCGTGAACGAGGTGAAGCTGCGCGAGACCCTCTCCAACCGCGACCTGCCGATGATTCTCAACGAGACGCCCGGCGTGTACGCCACCCAGAGCGGTGGCGGCACCGGCGACTCGCGCATCAACGTGCGCGGCTTCGACCAGCGCAACGTGGCCGTGCTCATCAACGGCGTGCCCGTGAACGACATGGAAAACGGCAACGTGTTCTGGAGCAACTGGGACCTGGGCGACGTCACGAAGTCCTTGCAGGTGCAGCGCGGCCTGTCGGCGTCCAAGATTGCCGTGCCCTCGGTGGGCGGCACCATCAACGTGCTTACCAAGGGCTTCGACGACAAGAAGTCGGTGCTGGCCCGCGTGGAAGGCGGCTCCAACAACTACCAGAAGTATTCGCTCATGCTGAGCAGCGGCCAGCTGAAGGGTGACTGGGCCGTGACGGTATATGGGTCGCGCCGCACCTCCGACGGCTGGGTCGATAAGGCCTTTGATGACGCCTGGACGTATTTCGGCAACGTGAGCAAGCGCCTGGGCAAGCACAGCCTGTCGCTCACGGCCCTGGGCTCGCCCCAGAAGCACGGCCAACGCTCGTTTCCCGTGGCGGTGAGCACGACGTCGTACGAGAAGGCCCGCGAGCTGGGTATCTCCCAGCTTCGCTTCGATAAGTACGGCGACCGGGGCTTCAAGTACAACCCCTACTGGGGCACGCTGGACCGCTACACCATCAACAACGGCGTGAAAACCAGCAACGGGCAGGAAGTGCTGAACGAGCGCACCAACTTCTACCACAAGCCCCAGATTAACCTCAACGATTTGTGGCAGGTGAACAACAAGCTGTTCATTTCCACGGTGCTGTATGCCTCGTATGGCACCGGCGGCGGCAGCAGCGGCCTCACCAGCGGCAACTCCACCACCATCAGCCAGAACAACATCACCGGCCAGACGGACTTCCAGAAAATCTACGACGACAACTACAACAGCCCTTCCAACCCCACGCGCAAAGCCACGCAGTTCCTGATTAACAGCGTGAACAGCCACCGTTGGTACGGCTTCGTGGTGGGCGGCGACTACCTGCTGAGCGACAAGTTGACGCTGTCGGCCGGCCTGGACGGCCGCGATTACACCGGCCTGCACTACCGCGAAATCCGCGACCTGGTGGGCGCCGACTACGCCCTGGCCCCCGCCGCTGGCCGCGACCAGAACGCCGACCCCAACAAAAAGCTGTACGTGGGCGACAAGCTGGGCTACAACTACGACGGCCGCACCCGCTGGCTAGGCGGCTACTCGCAACTCGAATATAAGACGCCGCTGCTCTCGGCCGTTATCAGCGGCACGCTCTCGCAGGTGAGCTACAAGCGCATCGACTACTACCAGAAAGTGCGGTCCGACGGCAGCCCCGTGTCGACGGACTGGACCAGCTTCACGGGCTTCAGCGTGAAGGGCGGAGCCAACTACAACCTGACCGAGCACGACAACGTGTTCTTCAACGTAGGCTACAACAGCAAGGTGCCGTTTTTCAACCTGCTCTACACTAACCAGGGCCGCAAGTACGACAACGTGAAGCCCGAAGGCATTTCGAGCGCTGAAATTGGCTACGGCATCAGCTACCCCAGCCTGAAAGTGACCCTGAACGCCTACTACACGTTGTGGGCCAACAAAACCACCACTTCGGTATCGACGGCCACCGGCGAGGCCATCTACAGCAACGTGCGCAACGTGAACGCCCGGCACGCTGGCGTGGAACTGAGCGTGGCCCAGGAAATCAGCCGCCGCCTGCAGCTGAACGCGGCCATCTCGCTCGGCGACTGGCGCTGGACCGGCAAGGGCCTGCTCAACCAGACCAAGGAAGACGGCTCCTTCGTGAACCCCGACGTGGTGGACCAGCCCGTGTACCTCGACGGCGTGCACGTGGGCGACGCGGCCCAGAACCAGTTCCAGATTGGCCTGCGCTACGAGCCTTTCCGCGGCGCCTACATCCGGCCCTCGTTCCTGCTCTTCACCAAGTACTACGCCGACTTCAACCCCGAAACCATCATCGACCAGGCCACCAGCACCGACTCGTACCGCTTGCCCACCTCGCGCAACCTCGACATTCACTTCGGCTACGATTTCAAGCCCGTGCTCAAGGACCGGCTGCGCCTGGGCATCAAAGGCTCGGTGCTGAACGTGCTGAACGAGTACTACTTCACCGACGTGTCGAACCGCTCCAACTCCAACAGCAGCAGCCTCGACCTGCTGCAGGCCTTCTTCAACCGTGGCCGCACCTTCACCCTCGGCCTTTCGGCCACGCTGTAGTTCAGCGGCCCAAGCTCACAGAAAAGCCCCGCTTCCTGCTGCAGGAAGCGGGGCTTTTGTATAAACGCAGGAGTGCAGCGCTACCGGTTTCCCGCGGCGGCGGCGGCCAGCACGGCACTGCGCATTTCTTCCGGCGAGGTGTTTTTGACGAGGTAGCTGTGCGCACCTTCGGCCAGCACGGTGGTCACCAGCGACGGGTCGTCGTGCATGGAGATGATGACCACGCGCACGTTCGGGAACTGGGTGCGCAGCAGGCGGGTGGTTTGCAGGCCGTCGAGGATGGGCATTTGCATGTCCATAAGCACCACGTTGGGGCGGCTGCCCTGGTCGAGCAACTCGAGCAACTCCTGGCCGTTGCCGGCTTCGCATATTACTTCGATGCCTGCGTAGCCGCTCAGCAGCGCCCGCAGGCCCTTGCGGAACAGAATGTGGTCGTCGACGATGGCCAGGCGCACGGGCACAGCCGCGGCCGAGGAGGCGGAGGAGGAGGTCATGTGTTGAGCGTGAAAGTAGGCGCCGGCGTGCCCGTGGGCAGCAGCGTAACGGGTAAAATGGCCTCGACGCGGGTGCCCGCGCCGGGCTGGGACTGGTAGTGCAACTGGCCGCCCAAGACGGCCACTCGGCTGCGCAGGTTGATGAGGCCCATGCCCACCGGCTGTCCGTGCGGGCCGGGCGGGGGCAGTTCCTCCAGGGCGGCCAGGTCGAAGCCCTGGCCGTCGTCGGAATACGTGAGGGTGAGCAGGCCGGGGCTGGCGCCCACGCGCAGCACAATGTGCGCCGCCTGGGCGTGTAGCAGGCCGTTGGTGAGCAGCTCCTGGGCAATGCGGTACACCATGAGCTCGTGCGGCGGAATGAGGCGACCCAGGTGGCCGTCCTGCTCCAGGCGCACATCCGGGCCGTGGTCGGCGGGCACGGCCTGCACCAGCGCCCGCAATGCCTGCGTCAGGCCCAGCTGCTGCAGGGTGGCGGGCTGCAGGTTGCGCGAAATGCGCCGCACCTCGGCCACAGCCTGGTCGATGAGGGCGCTGGCTTCGGGCGAGGGCGGGCTGCCCGGCGCAAACAAGTGCAGCTTGGCCAGGGCCAGAATGGTGCCCACGCCATCGTGCAGCTCGCCGGCAATGCGCTGGCGCTCGTCTTCCTGCGCCACCAGCGCGGCGGCCAGGGCCTGCTGCTGGGCGGCCTCCTGCAGCTGCGCCACCTCTTGTTGCTGGCGCAGCTGTCCCCGTTGGTAGCGTACCACAAACCACACCAGCCCAAGCACGAGCAGGAGCAATGTAGGGGTGAGTAGAAACAACGGTAAAAGGCTATTCACATGAAGGCCCTCGACGGGCGGGTGTCACAAAGAAGTAGAAAAAAAGCCGCTTGTAGAAGGCGGGTATTCTGTAGCTCGTCAGAATTTGGCGCCCAGTGGCGCCGGTTTGGGTTTCCCCCAACATGGCTACGCTGCTGTCGACTGCTATTCGGCTTGTGAACTAATAAGTTGCCAGTTGGGAGCTGGGCTGGGCCGGCGCAAGCAACTCTCGTTTCGCTCGCAGAAAAGCAAGCGTGAGAAACCAGTTGAACGCCAGGCCGGACAGGGCCACCATGACGTACTTCCAGGTTTGGTCGTAGATGGTGACGGTTAAATAGTCTTGGCTAAAGGCCGTGACCGTGCCAGCCGAGTATACCAGCTGCCCCACGCTGAGCAGCCACAGCGGGTCGTGCCACAGGCGTAGCGTAGGTGCCCGGCTCATTTTTTGTTCCAGGTATGCCATGGCAACGGCGGCCAGCAGGGCGCACTGCATGATGCGCGCGTAGGCGACCCCCAACGCACCGTTGTACCAATACAGGCCCACGGTGCTCAGCACCATAAAAGCGCTGGCAACGCCAAGCAGCCGCCGCTGCCACGCCGCATCCAGCACCTGCCGGTAAACGGCCCAGAACAAGCCCACCTTGCAACAGTTGAACCCGGCCAGCAGCCACCAGTTGGTGGACAGATAAGCCGGGTACAGCACCGTCATCGCCACCACGAAAAAGGTCGAGATGTAGACGTAGTTGCTGAGCAGCTTCACCGTGGGCAAAAAATGCTTCCGCCGCAGCCACACCACCGCCATGGGGATGACGATGCTGGCCTGCATGGTATGCATCAGCGCCATGCTCAGTGCATTAAGCTGTTCTTTCGTCAACATTGGGCTGGGTAGAGCGGGGCAGGGGAGAATTAGCTGTTCAGAAAGTTGGCTTGGCCGGAGTGAGGCGGGCCGCAGGTGCCCTCGTCGGCAATGATGAAGCCGTCGCCGAGCTGGTCGTTTTCGTTGGCGTCGGCCCCCACGGCCAGTAGTTGCGGCACGCCGTTGTCGATGCCGTAGTAAATGCGGATGCCCATACCGCCTTGGTTCAGCAGGGTCTCGATGATTTTGCGACCCAAGAAGTAGGATTGCACCTGGCCGGGATTTGCTTCGCGGTAGTGTTTGGTGAGCTCGGTAGCTCTGGCTTCAGAAATAGGACTGCCTTCGTTGCCGTCAAATGCCATAAAAAGGGTGAAAAAACTGTAATAAAAAAAGTTTTGGTTGGATGTATGGGGTCAAATATAGGAGTAGGTTGTGGTAAACAATATTCGGATAGAAAAATCTTTACCACGCCCGTCCCGGCCCACCGGGCAAATGGTCGTGCTCGTCATCATCTTCCTCGTCGGCGTCAGCGTCCTCGTCGTCCTCAACCTCTTCTTCGTCAGTCGATTCGTCGGATTCATCCTCCTCATCCAGTGTGTCAAATACCCGGTCGAGCGACGCCTCGGCGTGCCGCAGCTTGTGTCGGCACAGCCGGATAAGCTCGGCGGAGCGCTCGACGCGGGTCGTCAGGTCGTCTACGTCAACGGCATCAGTCTCCAGTGCCCGCAAAATGGTCTCCAGTTCTTCTATGGCTTCGCGATAGGTCATGCAAGGGGTGGTTTAGGGGTAATGATAGGGGGCACTGGCTGAGCCTTTGCCGCCAGAAATTCCTGCACTGCCGCCGCGCGGGCCAGGCGTATTTCGGCCCGGTGCAGGTGGCGCTCCAGCGTCAGCTGCAGCCGGAAGCGGCGCCGCAGCACGTCTTCGCGCCGGCGCCGGTGGTGGCGAATGAAGCGGCTCAGCAAGGCCCGGCCGCGCCGGCGCAGGCCGCGCTGCTCGCGGGCCAGCCGGCGGCGCGCCGCCCGTGGCAGCTGGTGGCGGAAGCGGACCAGGCCCAGGCCCAGCAGGCGCAGCTGCTCGCGCGGGCCCAGCGTGGCCTGGCGGGCGCGTTCGCGCAGGGCGTCGCGGGCGGCATCGAGCTGGCGGTGGGCGGCGTAGCGGCTGCGCCCGCTGAGCTGGTCAAGCCGGGCGTGGCGCTGGGCCAGCTGGCGGCGGGCCAGGGCGGCTACCTGTTCGCCGTAGCCCAGCAAGGCGGCTTCGAGGCGGGCCAGGCGCTCCACCAGAAAAGCGGCCACGGCGGTGGGGGTTTTCAGGGCGCGGTGGGCGGCCAGGTCCACCACAGCTTCGTCGCGCTCGTGCCCGATGCCCGTGAGCACGGGTAGCGGAAATGCGCCCACGGCGGCGGCCAGCCCATATTCGTCGAACGCCAATAAGTCGGTACGGCTGCCGCCACCCCGGATGATGACCACGGCATCGAACTGCCCGCGGCGGGCCCGCACCCCATCCAGCGCCGCCCGAATGCTGGCCGGGGCGTCGTCGCCTTGCATCGTGGCCGGGAACAGCGTGAGGGCAAAATCGTAGGGC
The DNA here is from genome assembly GCF_022921075.1 of Hymenobacter sp. 5317J-9. NCBI lineage: Bacteria > Pseudomonadati > Bacteroidota > Cytophagia > Cytophagales > Hymenobacteraceae > Hymenobacter > Hymenobacter sp. 5317J-9. Next base: position 4,069,406 of record NZ_CP095050.1, on the reverse strand, counting down.
GCCTCGTCGAGCTGCTGCACAAAATCCTGGAAGCCGGCCGCGGTGGGGGAGGAGATGACGGCCAGGCGCTGCGGGGCCAGCGGCAGTGAAAGCCCCTTCTGGCGTTCCAGCAGCCCTTTTTCCTCCAGCTGGCGCAGAGTGCGCGCACGCTGCAGGGCCAGCTCGCCCACGGTGTAGCTCGGGTCGATGGCCAGCACGTCGAGGCTGAGGCCGTACTGCTCATGAAAGCGCACCTGTACGCGCAGCAGCAGCTTCAGGCCGGGGCGCAGGGGCTGGCCGGTGTGCCGCTCGAAAGCCGGGGCCAGCTGCTGGTAGCGCTGGCTCCAGAGGGTGGCCCGGGCCTGGGCCTTGAGGGGCGTGCCGCGGCCGTCGGTGGTTTGCTCGGTGAGGGTGAGGTAGCAATGCGCGCCGGCAAAACGCGGCGCGGTGAGCTCGGCCACTTCGGCCACCACCCAATAGGAGTCGGCCAGCTGCTGCTGCAGGGCCTGGCGCACGCGCGCCAGCAGGTCGGCCAGCCCCAGCGGGGGCGGCGGCAGCAGAGACGGAAGCTCGGGGCGGCGGTTGTAGAGCGGCATTGGCGCAAGTTACGGGCGGTGCTACGGATGCGCCAGGCCGCGTGGGCGGGGCGGCGCTTTGACCGCCGCAGGCTAGGTACTTTTTCCAGCCGCCGTGCAGCGTTTCGGAACCGGGGCCGTCTGTACCTTCACGGCATTATTTCCCATTCCAACACTCTTTTCATGATTTCAACTTCTGTTGCGCGGCGCATTGGGCTGGCCGTGCTCGGGCTCGGCAGCTTGGTGACCACCAGCGCTTCGGCTCAAACCGCCAAACCGGCTTCGGCGCAAAAAGGCGTCGGCATCAACATCGCCAACATCGACCCCTCGGTGAAGCCCTGCGAGGACTTCTTCCACTACGCGTCGGGCAACTGGCTCAAAAACAACGCCATTCCGGACGCGCAATCGAGCTGGGGCGCTTTCAACGAGCTGATTGACCGCAACCAAGCCACTCTTCGCACCATTCTGACTACCACGGCCGCCAACGCGGCCAAGGCCCCCAAGGGCTCGAATGCGCAGAAAGTGGGCGACTTCTACGGCTCGGCCATGGACTCGGCCGCCATCGACGCGGCTGGCCTGAAGTACCTCAAGCCGCACCTCGACCGCATCATGGCCATCAACAGCTTGGCCGACGAGCAGAAGCTGCTGGCCGACCCCAAAGCCCACGTGGGCAGCGTGTGGCTGAGCTCGGGCGTGGACCAGGACCTGAAAAAAAGCAGCGAGTACGCGGTGTACCTCAACCAGGGTGGCCTCGGCCTGCCCGACCGCGACTACTACCTGAAAGACGACGCGCGCTCGAAAGCCATTCGCGCCGCCTATCGCACCTACCAGGTGAACACCTTTAAGCTGCTGGGCGACGACCAGGCCACGGCCGAGAAAAATGCCGCCGCCGTCACGCGCATCGAAACGCGCCTGGCCAAAGCCAGCAAAAGCCGCGTGGACCTGCGCGACCCCTATGCCAATTACAACAAGATGACGCTGGCCCAGGCCAACGCATCTTTCCCCAATCTCGCCCTGACCGAGCAGCTGCAAGGCGAAGGCCTGGGCGCCGCCAAGGAAGTCATCGTGGGCCAGCCCGAATTCCTGAAGGAAGTGAGCGCCGCTATGCAGCAGGAGCCCATTGCCGACCAGAAGCAGTACCTGCGCTGGCACTTGGTGAGCAGCGTGACCCCGGCCCTGCCCAGGGCCTACGGCGACGAAGCCTTCAAATTCTCACAAACCCTGAGCGGCGCCAAAAAACAGCAGCCTCGCTGGAAACGCTCGCTGGCCTCGACGGACCGCGCTCTGGGCGAAGCCTTTGGCCAACTCTACGTGGACAAAGCCTTTTCGCCCGCTGCCAAGGCCAAGGCCAAGGAAATGATTGAAAATCTGCGCAAAGCCTACGCCGAGCGCATTCAGGCCACCGACTGGATGAGCGCCGCCACCAAAAAGGAGGCCCTCACCAAGCTCAACGCCTTCGTGGTGAAGATTGGCTACCCCGACAAGTGGCGCGACTACTCCACGCTAAACGTGAGCCGCGAAAGCTACCTGAACAACCTGTTTGCCGCTCAGGAATGGGCCAACAAGCGTGAGGTGAACAAGTTTGGCAAACCGATTGACCGCGCCGAGTGGGGCATGACCCCGCCCACGGTGAATGCCTATTACAATCCGGCTATGAACGAGATTGTGTTCCCGGCCGGCATCCTGCAGCCGCCCTTCTACGACCCCAAGGCCGACGACGCGGTGAACTACGGCGGCATCGGCGCCGTGATTGGCCACGAGATGACCCACGGCTTCGACGACGAAGGCCGCCAGTTCGACGCCCAGGGCAACCTGCGCGACTGGTGGACCAAAGAGGATGCCGACAAGTTCAACGCCAAGGCCGCGATGGTGGGCAAGCAATACGACGCATTCACACCGCTGGACTCGGTGCACGTGAACGGCAAGCTGACCATGGGCGAAAACCTGGCCGACCTCGGCGGGCTGACCATCGCCTACCAGGCCTTCATGAAGACGCCCCAGGCCAAGGCCGGCAAGCTGATTGACGGCTTCACGCCCGAGCAGCGCTTCTTCCTGGGCTACGCCCAAATCTGGCGCACCAACATTCGCCCGGAAGCCGTGCGCCAGCAGGTGCAAACCGACCCGCACTCGCCGGGCCAGTTCCGCACCAACGGCCCGCTGATGAACATGCCGGAGTTCTATAAAGCCTTCGGCTGCCAGGACGGCAACAAGATGATGCGCGCCGCCGCCGACCGCTCCAAAATCTGGTAAGCTGAACGCTTGATGGACACGTGAAAAGGAAGAATGAGAGAATTAGCTGCTATTGCTAAACTTTCATTCTTCCTTTTCTTTTTTTGAATTTCTCAAGCCCAAAAGGGTGTTGTAACTTGCACATTCTAACGTTTCGCTCAAATCTTTTTAATATGACCCAATTTTCTTTTTTGCGGCGCGCGGCTTTATCGGCAGCGGTGCTGGGGCTGGCGGCCGGCGCGGCCCAGGCCCAAACCAAGATTAAAACCAAGAGCAGCAGCGCGGGCAAGACCAAAACCACGGTGAACACCACGGGCCAGTCGGGCGTGGGCATCACCTTGGCCAACCTTGATAAATCGGTGTCGCCCTGCGACGACTTCTTCCAGTACGCCAACGGCACCTGGATGAAAAATAACCCCATTCCACTGTCCGAAACCCGCTGGGGTGGCTTCAACCAGTTGCGCAACCGCAACCGCGACGTGGTGCACGGCATTCTGGAAAAAGTAGCGGCCGACCGCACCGCCAAGCCCGGCTCGAACGCCCAGAAGGTGGGCGACTTCTACGCCGCCGCCATGGACAGCGTGGCCGTTGAGAAGGCCGGCCTGAAATACCTGCAGCCGCGCCTCGACAAGATTAACGCCATTCAGGACGTGGCCGGCGTGCAGCGCTACCTCGCCGACCCCAAAAACTACGGCAAGGGCTGGTACGGCCTGGCCGTGGGCCAGGACGCCAAAAACAGCAACGTGTATGCCGTGCAGATGCGCCAGGGTGGCCTCACCCTGCCCGACCGCGACTACTACCTGAAGGACGACGCCCGCTCGAAAGCCATTCGCGCCGCCTACCGCACCTACCAGGTGAACACCTTTAAGCTGCTGGGCGACGACCAGGCCACCGCCGAGCGCAATGCCGACGCCGTGACGCGTATCGAAACGCGCATGGCGAAGGCCAGCCGCGACCGGGTGGCCCTGCGCGACCGCGAAAGCAACTACAACAAGATGACCGTGGCCCAGGTGGCCGCGGCCTACCCCAACCTCGACATTCCGCTGCGCCTGAAGGAAAGCGGCCTGAGCGGGGCCAAGGAAATCATTGTGGGCCAGCCCGACTACCTGAAGGAGGCTAACACGATGATTAAGGAAGAGCCCATTGCCGACCAGAAGCAGTACCTGCGCTTCCACCTGGTGGAGGGCGTGACGTCGGCGCTGCCCAAGGCTTACGTGGACGAGAGCTTCCGCCTCACGCAGGTGCTCACGGGCGCCAAGGTGCCCCAGGCCCGCTGGAAGCGCGCCTTCGCCGCCACCGACGGCGCCCTGGGCGAGGCCTTCGGTCAGATTTATGTAGACCAGGATTTCAGCCCTGCCGCCAAGGCCCGCGCTAAGGCCATGGTAGAAAACATGCGCCAGGCCTACGCCGAGCGCATTCAGGCTACTGAGTGGATGAGCCCGGCCACCAAAGCCGAAGCCCTGAAAAAGCTGAACGCCTTCGTGGTTAAAATTGGCTACCCCGACAAGTGGAAGGATTACTCCAAGCTGAATATCAGCCGCGAAAGCGCCCTGAATAACTTGTTTGCGGTGTCCGAATTCTACACCATGGACAACCTGAGCAAGTTCGGCCAGCCCGTGGACCGCTCGGTGTGGGGCATGACGCCGCCCACGGTGAATGCCTACTACAACCCCTCGCTCAACGAGATTGTGTTCCCGGCCGGCATCCTGCAGCCGCCCTTCTACGACCCCAAAGCGGATGATGCGGTGAACTACGGCGGCATCGGCGCCGTCATTGGCCACGAAATGACCCACGGCTTCGACGACCAGGGTCGCAAGGTGGACTCGGAAGGCAACCTGCGCGACTGGTGGACTAAGGAAGACGGCGAGAAATTCACGGCCAAGGCCGACGTGGTGGGCAAGCAGTACGACGCTTTCTCGCCGCTGGACTCGGTGCACGTGAACGGCAAGCTGACGATGGGCGAAAACCTGGCCGACCTCGGCGGCCTGACCATTGCCTACGCGGCCTTCATGAAGACGCCCCAGGCCAAGGCCGGCAAGCCCATCGACGGCTTCACGCCCGAGCAGCGCTTCTTTCTGAGCTACGCCCAAATCTGGCGCGAAAACCAGCGCCCCGAGGCCCAGCGCCAGCAGGTGCAAACCGACCCGCACTCGCCGGGCCACTTCCGCACCATAGGGCCGCTGCAGAACTTCCCGGAGTTCCACAAGGCCTTCCAGTGCAAAGACGGCGACAAAATGGTGCGCTCGGCTTCGAACCGCGCCAAAATCTGGTAAGCTCTTTGCAACGCTGTACCTGAATCAAGCACGGAGAACTGTTTCCGCGCCCGATACGAGAAGGTCCGCTCCCCCTGGGGGCGGGCCTTTTTATTTGGCTGACGTCGGGGTTGCGAGTGTGTGCGGATAAATATAGCTTTGGCTGTTCTTTATATCCGTTCTTGCTATGCACCAACTCGTTTACACCAGCACGGCCGGCGTGGCCCTTACCGAGGCCGAGCTTCAGCAGCAGCTCAATAGCTGGCGCCGCAAAAACGCGGACCTGGCCGTGACGGGGGTGCTGCTGCACAGCGAAGGCCACATTTTGCAGGTCCTGGAAGGCGAGGCCGCTGTGCTGCACGACCTGTTTGCCACCATTGCGGCCGACTTCCGCCACCGCAGCGTGACCAAGCTGGCCGATGGGCCGGTGCAGGCCCGGGCGTTTTCCGACTGGTCGATGGGCTTTCGCAACGTCGAGTCGACGCGGTTTGCGCAGTTTGTGCCGTCCACGCTGTCCGAGCACACCGCCGACCTGGTGCCGCTGCTCGAAGCATTCATGGCCGAAGAGCCGTTGGCCTAGCGGACGTGCCTACTTCAGCACTTCCACCTTCATCGGAATGTCCGTGACCGGCCATTTGTCGGATTCCACGGGCTCGTTGGCAATCTTATCCACCACGTCCTGCCCTTCGATGACTTCACCAAAAACCGTGTACTTACCGTCGAGCGAGGGCACGCCGCCCACCGTGGCGTAGGCCTTCACCTGCGCGGGCGTGAGCTTGCGGCCGGCCATGGCCTGCGACTGAAACGGCGCCATCTTTTCGCCCACCACGAAGTAAAAATCGGTGTTGGAGGACAGGTGGCCGGGGTTCTGCTCGTCGTCGTAGCGGGCCATGCCCAGGGCGCCCTTGCGGTGGAAATGCTCGGCCCGGAACTCGGGCGGCAGGCGGTAGCGCTTCAGCCGGATGGTGCGGGCGTTGTACGTCTGGCCGCCTTGCACGGCAAAATCCTTCACCACGCGGTTGAACATGGTTTCGTCGAACACGCCCTTGCGCGCTAGCAGCAAAAAGTTGGCCTTGTGAATGGGCGTGTCGTCGTAGAGTTTCACCCGGATGTTGCCCAGCCGCGTCTTTATCAGCACTTCGGAGCCGGGGTATTGCTTGCCGTAGGCCAGCAGCGCCGCCGGGGCGGTGCTATCGGCGAGGGTGGCCAGGTCGGGGCCGGGCACGGCGGGTTTGGCTTGGGGCGCAGCCGTGGGCGGCGGCGTTTGGTTGCAGGCGGCCAGCAGCACCAGCCCGGCAAATAGGAAGCGGTTCATGGTCGAAAGTACGCTTCTGGCGGTTTTTTGGCTCATTTAGCGCACAAAGAAGCGGCGCCGCGCCCGCAGAACGTTCTGCGAATGCGGCGCCGCTTCTTTGTGCGCTGGGCCGGTCTTTGCCCGTGAGCAAGTGTCACAGCATTGGCTTGCTTGGGCTATTCGCCCTTCAGCTTCACTTTCTCGCTGCCGTCTTTGCCTTTGGTTTTCACTTTCACTTTGTCGGTGGCTGGCGTGGGGGCGGGGGCAGCGGCCGGCGCTGAGGCGGGTACGCCGTCGGGCGCCTCGGTGGCAGCCGGCTCCGCCATTTCTTTGGCCGATTTGATTTCGTCGGCGGTTTCTACCTTCTTCACCTTCTGCTGGGCCAGCAGCAGCTGGTCCTGAGCTAGGGTGTTTTTCTTCCAGGCTGAGAGCTCGGTGCTGAGCTTCTCTTTCTCCTCTTTGGTGGGCTTGCTGGGCGTCATCAGCGCATTCAGGTCGGGCTTGCCGGCGTCTTGCCAGGCCGTGAGCCACAGCGACGACACCAGCGTGGGCGCGCCCTTGAGGCGGTAGTCCACCATGCCGCCCACTTCCTTCTCGTAGGCGTCGGCAAAGGCGTCAGAGTAGCGGCGCGAGGTTTTGCCGTAGCGGTGCGAGAACGTGAAGCGCACGTCGGGCTTCATGGTTTTCTCAATCTTAGTGGCCCGGTCGAAGGTCTCGCCCAGAAAGCCGTAGCTCTGCTGAATCACCTCCCAAATGGCCGCCAGCGGGTCCTTCACGTACTTGGCCGGCTCGCCCACCAGCTTGTAGTCGTTGATGAACCGCTCGGGCAGCTGGCTTTCCCAGAGGCTGTGCAGGCCCTTCTGGTCGGTGAGCTGGCCGTCGTAGTTGATGGTGGTGTGCAGCGGCACGAAGGCGTCGCCCACGTAGTGGCTCAGCTCGGCCGAGTACTTGATGATGGCCGTGGTGTCGCGCTGGCGGAAGGCCTCGGTGAGGTTGTCCTTCACTTCCATCACCACCCACGGCACGGTACCATACTTCTTCAGCGTGTCGGGCTTGAATTTTTCCGCCGCTTTATCGTACTGCCGGGGCATCTTGCCGAAGGGGTTGTCTTCGGAATAATGGTCCATGTCGATGTAGTGCTTGGGCGCCTCGGTGGGGTCGTCGTTGCGGCGCTCATCGGGGGCGGTGCTCTGGCGCACCAGGTCGCCCATGTGCCGATAGTAAAAGCTTTGCAGCGACGACGGCAGCTCGTATACCGCTACCTGCGTGATGGTGCGGTGACCGAAAAAACCCCAGGCGCCGGCAGTGCCGTGGGCAAGCATGAGGGCCGCAAGCAGCAGCGGCAGGATGGTTTTTTTCATGAAAAATGGAAAGATGCGAGGAACGGACACACTGGCCCTGCCCAAAGTTCGGCAATGCCCGCCACATTTGCTGGCCTTCGGGAAATTAGCCCTTTTGCGGGGGCAGGATGGGAACCCCCGGCCTGTACGGCGGTGTATCTTTAGCGGCTCAGGTGCTGCTTTTCCGCTTTTGCTTATGATGTTTGCTCGCTGGTCGTTGGTTGTGTTGGGGGCGTTGCTGGCCGGGCGGGTGAGTGCCCAGGTGTTCGCCATTCCGCCGGGCGCCTACCGCACGGCGGCGGCCTATCACCGCCGCCAGCCCGCCCCGGCCGGCGTCGATGCCTTTTACCCCGACAAGCACGGCATGGTGGTGGTAGTGGTACCGCGCGGCTCGCGCACCGAAAAGCTGCGCGTGGCCCCCGACAGCGTGTGGGGCTACGTGTCGAGCAAGGGCCGCACGCGCCGGCTCTACCAGGGCGGCGAGTTTCAGCTCGAAGCCGCCGACACCCTGGCCATCTACACCAGCAGCATCGTGCCAGGGGGCGGCGGGGGCAGCGGCCCAGCCGTGCTCACGCCCGGCGCCAATGCGTTGGGGCCGTACTCGGCCCCGCGCTACTTTTTCAGCCGCGGCCTCACCGGGCTCATTTTTCCGCTCACGCCCCGCTACCTGCGCGAGGCCTACGGGGCCAGCAACCCGGTTTTTGTGTCATTGCTGAGCAAAATTCGCCCCGACCAAAGCCTGACCGATTTTGACCGGAAAACCGGCCTCTTTCGTCTCACCAGTCTCTACCGCCAGGCGGGCGGCCGTTAGGCTGCGTTGCTGGCCTTCCGGCCGGGGCGGGTGCTGCTGGGCTGGGCCGCTACGGCTGCCACTTGCCGGCGCTTCAGCAGGTCCGTCAGCTTCTCGTAGATGAGGGAAGCCGCCTGCTGGCGCAGCTCGTCGGCGGTGCCGGTCAGTTCGGCGCGGTATTCGTGGGCGTGCCCGTCCAGCAGTATCGTTACGAAGGTGGTGCCCACCGGCTTGTCGGGCGTGGCCGAGGCGCCGTCGCCGCACAGCCCCGTCACGGCTACGTGCACATCGGCGGCCGGCAGGTGCTTCTGCAGGCCCAGGGCCATTTCGTTGGTGGTTTGCTGGCTTTCGGCCGAGTAGGTGGCCAGGGTTTCCTTCTTCACGCCCAGCAGCCGTTGCTTGGCCTCGGTGTGGTACGTCACCACCGAGCCCAGCAGCACTTCGCTCACGCCCGTGGCCGGGGCTAGCTGCGCAGCCGCCAGGCCACAGGTGCAGCTTTCGGCCAGGGCCAAGGTGAGCTTGTGCTTGAGAAACTGCTGAACGAGGGCCTCAACGTCGGGTTTTTTCATGGCGCAAAAAGGTGGGAGCTTGGACCCCGCTTACGCCCGCCGTCGCCGCCCGGGTTGCGGCTGAGCTTACTTGTTGCTGCCGCTTAAGGGCTAAAAATATGGCAGGTTGAGCTTGGGTGGCCGTCGCGGGCGTGCCCTGGCCCGTGCTATTCCTGGCGGTACGCCACGCCGGCTTTCATCACAAATGTGGGGCGCGTCAGCACCGCGATGTCCTGCAGCGGGTCGCCCTCCACGGCCACGATGTCGGCGTATTTGCCGGCTTCCAGCGCACCCAGGTCGTCGGGCTCGCCCAGCAGCTGGGCGGCGTTCAGCGTGGCCGCCCGAATGGCTTCCAGCGGCGGCATGCCGGCCTCGGTCATGTAGCCGAACTCCTTGGCGTTCTGGCCGTGGCGAAACACGCCCGCATCGGTGCCGAAGGCCACGCGCACGCCGGCCTTGTAGGCGCGGGCAAAGGTGCCCTGCATCTTGGTGCCCACGTTCAGGGCTTTGGCGGCGATGACGGGCGGAAAGTAGCCGGGGTGCGTGCGCGTGGTGTCGGCCACCGACTTGCCGGCAATGAGCGTGGGCACGTACCAGGTCTTGGTTTTGGCCATGAGCTTGATGGCCTCGTCGTCCATCAGCGAGCCGTGGTCGATGCTGGTCACGCCGGCCCGCACGGCCCGCTTGATGCCTTCGGCGCCGTGCGCGTGGCAGGCCACGGGCAGGCCCAAATCTTTGGCCGTTTGCACCACGGCCCTTATTTCTTCCTCCGTGTACTGGGCGCCGGTGCCGTCTTTGCTCAGGTCGAGCACGCCGCCGGTGCTGGCAATTTTGATGAGGTCGGCGCCGCGCTTGAACTGCTCGCGCACGGCCTGGCGGCACTGGTCGGGGCCGTTGGCGAGGTTTATCGGGTGGCCGGCTTTCTGAATCTGGTCCTCGTTCAAGCCATCGGTTTCATCCATGTGCCCGCCGGTGGCCGAAATGGGCATTCCGGCCGAAAAGATGCGCGGGCCCGGCACCAGCCCCTGGGCCACGGCGTTGCGCAGGCTGGTGTTCACGCCCGTGCCGCCGCAGTCGCGCACGGTGGTAAAGCCGGCGCGCAGCGTGGTCAGGGCGTGTCCCTGGGCCCGAAAGGCGATGTCGGCGGGGTTGAGGGTGTAGCCCTCGCGGAAGGTGTTGCGGCTCGATTGAAATTCCAGGTGCACGTGGCAGTCGATGAAGCCGGGCAATACGGTGCGGTTTTCGAGGTTGATAATTTTATCCTGCGCGCCGCCCGCCGCCGTGTAGCCGCTTTGAATGGCTACAATTCGGTCTTTTTCGACCACAATCGTTTGCTGGCTCAGCAGCTTGCCACTCCGCACGTCCAGCAGCTTGCCGCAGTGCAGGTAGGTTTTTTGGGCGAAGGCTGGGCCGGCAGCCAGCAGAAAAGCGGCTGCGGCTAGTGTGGGAATAGAGTTGCGCGTCATACGTTTGTGGGAATGAGCCGCCAAGGTACACCCGGGCGGCCCACTTAAAATCCACCGAAATTCAACCCCAACCATGACCACGCAAGAAGAATTTGACGCCGCCAGCCAGCGCGCCCAGCAGCTGCCCAGCAAGCCCTCCAACATGGTGCTGCTTCAGCTCTACGCCCTCTACAAGCAAGCCACGGAGGGCGACATCAGCGGCGACCGCCCCGGCGGCTTCGACTTCAAAGCCATTGCCAAATACGACGCCTGGAACGGCCTGCGCGGCACCAGCAAGGAAGCCGCCCGCCAGCAGTACGTGGAACTGGTGAACGAGCTGGCCGGATAAGTAAAATGGTAAATGAGTAAGGTTAGGCAAAAAGAGCAGCCCGCCTTACTCATTTACTCACTTGCCGTATGGACATCTCCCGCAAAAAGCCCAGCTACCCGCTCACGCCGGCCCTGCGCGAGTACCTGCGCGACTACGACCGCGACGTGGACCTGCCCGTGGCCTACGCCGACCTGCGGCGCTTCAGCAATTCTTTTCCGCTGATAGACCGCGCTGGCAAGGATACGCTCTGGCAAACCATCTACTTTGAAGGTCCCGAGATGCAGGAGCTCAGCCGGGGCCTCACCGAGGTGTATGCGCAGCTGAAAACGGCCGGGGACTTGTCCTTCACGCAGCACCTCGTGGCCGACCGCATCGACTATTGCGAGTTCGGCAACTCGCGCCCGTTTCGGGTGCGCATCGTCAACCGCTTCAACGACAATTACGACTACTTCTACGTGAAGCAGGCAGACGCCTCGCGCCTCTACGGCCTGGAGCTGGAGCATCTGTTGTCGCCGAATTCCATCAACTTTCTGGTGAGCGGCGACACCCTGATTGAAGAGCACATCGTGGGCATTCCCGGCGACGACTTTATCAATCGGCATATGACGCAGCCCCACCTCAATCAGGTGCGCATCGCCAAGGAGTTTGTGAAGTTCAACGAGCGCTGCTTCGTGCGGCTGCTGGGCGACATGCGCGCCTATAACTACGTCATCGCCGTGACGCCCGACTTTGAGGACGAGCAGTACCGCGTGCGCGCCATCGACTTCGACCAGCAGAGCTACGAGGGCCGCCGCAGCATGTACCTGCCCCGCGCCTTCAAAGACAATGCGCCCGTGGTGGAAATGTGCGCCGCTTTGCTCAAGCCCGAAACCGTGCGCCAGTACCAAACCGAGGAGCGCGCCCTCATGGCCGGCCGCGCCCGCGCCGAGCGTCACCGCCTCAAGGCCCTGCTGGATGTGATGCGCGAGCACGACTTGGCCCCGGTCGAAAAAGTGGAGCAACTCAAAGCCGAACTCAACCGCTACCACCATACTGACGCTTTCGACGCCTGCGACTCGATGGGCGACCTTGTACGCCTGCATTTGTGGGTGATGCTGGGCCCTAGCGCCAAGCCGCCCGGCGGGTAAGAAAAACAAAAAGCCCGCTGGCCATTAGGTCAGCGGGCTTTTTGTTTGAGGCAGATGCCTTACACCACCGGCTTGGGCGCGGGCAGGTCAAACGCCGTGGCGTCGTGCTCGAAATGGCCTTTGTGCGAGCCATCGCAGAAAGGCTTCTGCTTGGAGAGCCCGCAGCGGCAGATGCTGATGCGCTGGCGGCCGCCGAGGCCGTAGGGGTTGCCCTGCGCGTCTACTAGTTCGATTTCTTCGCCCTCTACGCGGAGGGAGCCATTGGAAAGGACGGTAAGTTTGGTGGCCATGGGGTTGGGGTAAGTAAGAAAAGTTAAAGCGCCTTGCGCATGATGTAGTCGTTCATGAAATACGGCCCGATGGGCACGTCCACCTCGCGCTGGCGGGCAAAGCCGCGCCGCTCGTAGAAAGCAATGGCGGGGTTGTAGCGGTTCACGTTGAGGTCCAGAAACTGGCCGCCGGCGGCGCGGGCCGCGTTTTCCACCGCCTCGATGAGGTGCACGCCCAGGCCCTGGCCCTGGCGGGTGGGCAACACGTAAATCTTGTGCAGCTTGTAGCCGTTCTGGCCGTCTTCCTCGGCCGGCTGGGGGCTGAAGGAGGCAAAGCCGGCCGGCTCGCCGTCCACGTAGGCCAGCAGAAAGGAATGCTGCTGCTCGGTCATCTGCCGCTTCAGCGACGCCGAAGTGTAAATTACCCGGTACATGTACTCCAATTGCTCGCGCGAGATGATGAAGCGGTACGTAGGCTCCCAGGTAGCCTCCGCCAGGCCAATGATGGTGGGAATGTCCTGGAGCGTAGCGGGCTCGATGCGCGGCGGCGCGAGTTGGGCGTCAGAAGTCATAAGCAGCAAAACACGAAATTGCGGCGAAAAAACCGAAACCGGCCGCTGGTTTGATACGGTTGGCGCGCTCCTTGCGTTAAAAATACCGATTGCGACCATTCCTTTTTCGCTCCACCATGAAATCTGCCTCCTTCTTTTTGCTGTTTGTTGCCGGTCTGTCCTCTGCCGCGCAGGCCCAGAGCTCCACTCAGGACGAGCTGCTGAAGCGCGGCGAGCTCACCGGTTCGCGCCCCTCGGCCCGGGCCGCTGCCGGCCCCGCCGTGCGCCGCCAGCCCGCTTCCGACCCCGTGCAGCAACACTTTCTTAATTCCGACGTGAACCTGGCCCAGACCAGCGCCTACCAGCTGCCCGACCTCTACGAGCGGTTCATCGCCACCACTCGCGACGAGCGCCGCGGCTGGAACGCCCAGCAGTGGGAAGCCGCCGCGCAGGTCCTAGCCCGCCTCAACCAGCGCTACGAGCAGGTGCGCACCGACCTGCCCCTCGAAGAGCGTCTGCGCGTCCGCAGCTTCCAGGGCGAATTCCACGCCCTGCGCGGTGCCCGCAACGTGCAGGAGAAGCTGGACTAATCTGGCCGGGTCAGTTGGCCCGCCCGCTGCTCCACCAGCCAGGTCATGGCCGTTTCCAGGTCGTCGAACTGCTCGATGGCCAAGTGGGGCTTGAGCGCCGCAATGAACTCATGGCTGGCAAACTGGTTTTCGCGGTCGGGCGAAAACAGGTAGGCCATGGCCCGCACCCCGGCGCTCAGCGCCTGGGGCAGCCATTCGTAGAGCAACCAGGGCAGGGCGTCGCTCCAGTCGCCGCCCGTGTCGCTTTTGTCGTTAAGAATGAGCGAGTAGCGTAGTTGGTCGCGCCATTGCGCCCCTTGCTGCACCCCGCGGATGAGCTCGGCGCCCGTGAGCTGCCCGTGCCAGCGCACATACAGCAGCTCGTTCTCAGGGTAATAAAAATATTCGGCCAGGGGCGCGCCGTGGCCGTCCGTTAGGCTCAGCAGTTGGGTAGGGGCGGGGAAGTGCATGGCAGGAAATTACAACCATTTCACCAACAGTTCCAAATATATACGATGATGAATAGATAAGGTGATGTACAGCCCCGCTGCTACCTTTGGGGTTCTGCTTTTCTCTCGTCTTTTTCGTTTGTAGCGCATGCACATCGCCATCGTCGGCAACATCGGGGCTGGTAAAACCACGCTGGCCCACAAGCTGGCCCAGCATTTTCGCTGGGAAGTTTTTCTCGAAGACGTGGACGACAATCCTTACCTCAAGGATTTTTACCACGACATGCCCCGCTGGGCCTTCCATCTGCAGGTGTATTTCCTCAACGGCCGCTTCCGCCAAACCCAGCGCATCAAAGAGCTGCAGAAAGCCGGCCGCGGCATCATCCAAGACCGCACCATCTACGAAGACGCCCACATCTTCGCGGCCAACCTGCACGAGTCAGGCCTGCTCGAAACCCGCGACTACAACAACTACTACGCCCTATTCGAGTCGATGATTGACTTGGTGGCGCCGCCCGACCTGCTGCTTTACCTCCGCGCCGACCTGCCCAAGCTCGTGAGCCAGATTGAGAAGCGCGGCCGCGACTACGAAAACAGCATCAGCATCGAGTACCTCAAAAGCCTCAACGAGCACTACGAGAAGTGGATTAGCACCTACACCGCTGGCCGCTCCCTCATCGTGGACGTGAGCGAGCTCGACTACGTGCGCAACCCCGAAGACCTCGGCACCATCATCGACAAGATTAATACCACGCTGTTCGGCCTGTTTTAGCGGGCTGATTATGGAATAACAAAACCGTCATGCTGAGCGCAGCCGAAGCATCTCTACCGCAGAAGTAATCTGATTACTGCAGCACGCGAGATGCTTCGGCCGCGCTCAGCATGACGTTCTTTTTAGTCCATTCGGCACGTTATTGCCCGCCCGGCAGTGCTTCGTTGAAAAAATCCACCAGTGGCCGCGCTGCCGCAATGGCGGCTACCACCTCATCTACAAAGCCGGGCGCCAGCACCTCCGCATCGGTATAAAACCGGCCGGCGCCGAAGGATTTTAGCCGCAGCCACGCCACATCGGGGTCGGTGGCGGCGTAGCCGCGGGGCGGGCGGGTCAGCTGCGGCCCGGTGGTGTCCAGCCCGTCGGGAAAGTAGCGCAGCAGCTCCGGTGCCTGCCGCAGCCGGTGGAACGCCTCGCCGTTGTAATGAATTTCCTGCCGAATGGCCGCCAGCATCTCCGGGGTGGGATGGAAGGTGCCCGCCCCCAGCCAGCTCTTGCCCTCGGGCTGAATGGCCAAAAAATACCCCGCCCGCGGTGCGTGCCGCCCGCCTAGCTTGAGGCCGGCGCCCATGCGCCGTTTGTAGGGCTCGGGGTCGCGGTGGGCGCGGTCGTTTTTGTGGAGGCGAAACATGACGTCGCCGGTGGTGAGGTTGGCTAGGTCGGGGTCGGTGGCGGCCACGCGGGCCAGCACCTGCCGCACCAGTTCAGTGCAAGCCGCGCGGGCCCGCTGATATTCGGGGCGGTGGGCCGCCATCCAGGGCGTGTTGTTGTTGGCCGCCAGCTCGGCCATGAAGTGCAGCAAATAGTCCAGTTCCATGCAAAAGCCCGGCGTAGGGCCGGGCTTAGCACAACGCGACTGCCAACGCAGGAGTTGCAGCGGAATTTGTGGCAGCGTCTGCGCCAGCTATTTGCGGCTAAGCACCGTCAGGGCATCGCCTACGCGCAGGCGGCCGTGGCCCGGGCCGGTCACGTTCTGGCCGAACAAGGTGCTGTTTTCCGCCTGGCGGTAGGTAGCCAGCGTGCGCAGTGGGTCGCCCACCGGGCTCTTTTGGGCCGTGGCCTGGTCGATGGTCGTCAGCACGCACCGGCCGCAGCCCCGCACCGCCCGAAATGGCCATTCGCCGATTTGAAACTGCTCCCATAGGTCGTCCTCGTAGGCCGCGCCGCCGGCGAATACCAGGTTGGGGCGAAAGCGGTTCATGGGCACCGGCTCGGCCAGGCGTGTGTTCAAATCGGCCAGCGCGGCCTCGCCGGCTAGTAGAAACGGGTAGCCGTCAGCAAAGCTCACCAACTGCCCTTCGGGGTTGAGGTCAGGCTCCACGTCGCGGCGCACCATGTCCGACATGTACACCAGCCGGCAAGGGCGCCCCAAGGCTTCGGCAAACCACTCGTCGGCTTCCGGGGTGCCGCGCCAGGCCCACAAAATGTCGTCCCACACCGTCACAAACAGTGTCCGGTCGGGCGTGGCCTCAAACGGGATGAAGAGGGGCAGCAGTTCCGGCCGTTGCCGGTGCGAAATCAGAAAGCCGTTGTATGCGGGCGCCACGGCCAGCAGGGCCAACTCGGGCTGCTGCCGCTGCGTCATGAAACGGTTGCGCTCGTCCACCAGTAGCCAGCGGCGGTCGTGGCGCAGGCCGCGCGGGGTCACCTCGGCCTCCGCCACGGCATAGCCGCCGAGGGACTT
Source organism: Hymenobacter sp. 5317J-9 (assembly GCF_022921075.1). Classification (NCBI taxonomy): domain Bacteria; kingdom Pseudomonadati; phylum Bacteroidota; class Cytophagia; order Cytophagales; family Hymenobacteraceae; genus Hymenobacter; species Hymenobacter sp. 5317J-9. The sequence continues at coordinate 4,053,202 of NZ_CP095050.1, read as the reverse complement.
GACAGGGTAGAGGTACAGGCTGGTGAGGGTGAGCGGTGCATACATACCACAAAAGTACCGGCTCTAAGTCATCCCCTGGTGCCGAAAACGGAGACTACTTCTTCATTCCACCACCAACAAGTCGGCTGCCCGCACAAAGGCCACCTTGCGCTGCCATTCCACCCGGTACCAGATGTCCTGGCGCCCCAGCACGGGCAGGCGGTCGCCGGTGGTGGCCGTGCTCAGCCAGGCCGCGCCGGGGCTGGGCCCCGCCATCAGGGCCACCCCCGGGCGGGCCACCAGCCCCGTAGGCACCGGCCGCAGCCACTGCAGGTAGGCAGCAAGCAGCGCCACGTAAGCCGCATAGCCTAGCCAGAACGTGCGGCCCGCCCGGCGCCACAGCAGCCACACGGCCCCCACAATGGCCCCGCCTAGCAGTGCTTGCAGTCCGGGGTAATAATAGCGGTGCACCTGCACGCGCAGCTCCTGCTGCCAGGTGGCCGGGTAGCCCACTAGACGGTGCTGCGCCGCCACGGCCGCCATTTGCCGCCACGTGCGCACCCGCGGCTGCCGGGCCTGCGCCATGGTCAGATAAAGCAGCGCAGCAGGATGATGGCCCAATTGCTGCTGCGCGTAAGCCAGTTTCAGCAATAGTTTCGGCGATACCTGCCGCTGCCGCCACACCTGGTGATGGTAGCCGGACGCCGCCGCCTCAAACTGGCCCGCGGCAAACAGCGAGTCGGCTTGGCGGAGGCTTATGGCCGGGCTGGTGGCCGAAGCGTGTAATTTTTTTTTTGCGGCCGGATTTGCACCCAATGCCCAGAGTGGCAGGAGGATTAAACCCATCAAAAGGGGCCGCCAAGCGAAAGAGAATACTTTTTTTTGAATCAAGGTTGTGTAGTTCGGGAGCTGGTAGTACTTTTGTGCCACCAAAGAAGGAAACGCCCTTCCAAGGTGCAAAGTACGATTCTGTAGCTCAGCTGGTAGAGCAGTACACTTTTAATGTACGGGTCCTGGGTTCGAATCCCAGCGGGATCACAGCAAAGTGCCGCATTCTGGAAACAGAATGGGGCACTTTCGTTTTCGGTCGGTCCAGTTGCAGCAAGTTTCAAAAGCGCATTTCCAACAACAAGGCAAACGAAAAAGCCCCGCAGAAACTTTCGCTGCAGGGCTTCTTAAGTATGGGAGCAACCGCGGCTACTTCAGCAGCTCATGCAGCACCGTTTGCATGGAAATGGTGCGGTTGCCGGCTTCCTGAATGATGAGTGAGCCGGGCGCGTCGAGCACGGCGTCGGACACTTCCACGTTGCGGCGCACGGGCAGGCAGTGTAGGAATTTGGCGCTATCCGTCAGGGCCATGTGCTCGGGGGTGAGCATCCAGGCGGGGTCGTTTTGCAGCACTTGGCCGTAGTCGCGGTAGCTGCTCCAGTTTTTGGCCTGCACGTAGTCGGCGCCTTCCAGCGCTTTCTTTTGGTCGTATTCGATGCGGGCGCCTTTGGTGAATTTGGGGTCCAACTCGTAGCCCTCGGGGTGGGTGATGACGAAATCGACCCAGTCGATTTCCGAAAACCAGTCGCAGAACGAATTGGGCACGCACTGGGGCAGGGCGCGCACATGCGGGGCCCAGGTGAGCACCACTTTCACCCGCTCCTTCTGCTTGGTTTCGGCCACGGTGATGAGGTCGGCGAAGCTTTGCAGTGGGTGCAGCGTGGCGCTTTCCAGGCTGATGACTGGCACGGTGGCGTATTGCAGAATCTTATTGAAGACGACTTCGCCATAGTCCTCGGCCTTGTCCTTGAGGGTGGGGAAGGTGCGCACGCCCAGCACGTCGCAGTACTGGCTCATCACCGCAATGGCGTCCTTGATGTGCTCCTGGGTGCCGCCGTTCATCACCGCGCCGTCGGCCATTTCCAGGGTCCAGGAGTCGGCGCCGGCGTTGAGTACCCAGGCTTGCGCGCCGAGGTTGTAGGCCGCCTTCACCGAACTGAGCCGGGTGCGCAGGCTGGGGTTGAAGAAGATGAGGCCAACGGTTTTGTTGCGCCCGATGTGCTGGTAGCCGTAGGGGTTGGACTTGATTTCAAGGGCTTGCTGCAACAGGGCTTTGTAGTCGCCCGCATCGGCGAAGGAGGTGAAGTTTTTCATAGGATGTGCAATAGCTTAAAGTCAGAACGCGGCTTACGAGAAAGGATGAATAATATCCTTATTTATTTCCGACGCTCGAATACTCTCCGTTAGACAAGCGAGCTACGCTGTCGATAACGCACCGGCCATTCTCGGGTTTAGTGTAAAGTAGAAAGCTGAATTTCTCGCCTTCGGGCAAAGATTCTGGTAGTTCGTAAATACCTCCGCGGACTTTTGTATTCGGGGCTCGATAAACTCGTAGGCCATCAATATCCGATGCGGCGTAAAGCTCCATCATCCAGAACACTTCGTCTGCCTCGAAGCCCTCTGGCTCACCGTCTTCCATGTTGGCGGCATCCAAGGCTTTGCCACGGCGAAGCAGAGATGCACGCTTTTCTTGCAAATAGCTTTTTGAGAAGTAGCCAGACTTCCCAAGCATTGCCAAATAGCTGTCGACGCTGCGCCAATCCATTTGATAATACTTCGTTGAGCTTCTTTGGTCGGGCGTTGTCTGTGCCGCTACGGCTGAATCTGTTTCTGGGGTGATGGGAATTTTGAATTGCACACTTGAGCCTTTAGGGTGTGGCCTCTCAACATCTGCAAGGTCCAGGTACCACCGCAGAAACCCTTTCATTCGTTCACCACAGGCATCCAGATGCGTTGAGACCGGTGCAACTGCTGCCACGGAATCTGGAGCAACGGCCTGCTTTGGTGAGGTGGCAACCGTTTGCTGCGAGGGCTTGTCCGAACCGCAAGCAAGCAAATAAATGCTGAGTAGGGCTAATAGGGTCGAATTAAAAAGCCGCATTGAATTGAGTGCCAAAGATTGGTTGCTAACAAACGAAAAAACGTCATACTAAACTGCAACGAAGTGGGAGGGATGCTTCGGCTGCGCTCAGCATGACGTTCTTTTCCGCTTATTCGGCTAGTTACATCGCCTTATACTCGTTCCAGCTCTTAATCTTCAAATCCTTCATCTCCAGTGTGCAGAAGGCTTGAATAAATGCCTTCGCCAGCCGCGCATTGGTCAACAAACCGACGCCGAAATCCACGGCCGTGCGGCGGATTTTGTAGTCATTATCCAGCTCGCCTTTCGACAGGTTTTTGGGGATGTTAATGACCAGGTCGATTTTCTTTTCCTTCAGATACGTCAGCACATTGGGCTCCTGCAGTTCATTGGGCCAGAAGAGGAGGCTGCTGGGGATGCCGTTTTCGGCGAAGAAGCGGTGCGTGCCTTGGGTGGCGTACACGGTGTAGCCCTTTTTGATGAGCAGCGCGGCGGGCGCGAGCAGCGCCACTTTGGAGATGATGGGGCCGCCGGAAATCAGCACCGATTTCTGCGGGATTTTGTAGCCCACGCTCAGCATCGATTTCAGCAGGGCTTCCTCGGCGGTGTCGCCCAGGCAGCCGACTTCGCCGGTACTTACCATGTCGACGCGCAGCACCGGGTCGGCACCAGGCAGGCGGGTGAACGAGAATTGCGGGGCCTTCACGCCCACGAAGGGCAGGTCGTAGACCCGCTCGCTTTCGTCACGGTCTACGTGTTTGCCGAGCAGTACTTGGGTGGCCTTTTTAATAAGGTTGTTGCCCGAGATTTTCGACACGAACGGGTAGCTGCGCGAGGCCCGGATGTTGCACTCAATCACGCGGATTTCGCCGTTTTTTTCCAGAAACTGGATGTTGAACGGGCCGCTGATTTCGTAGCGCTTGGCAATCTTTTCGGCGATAATTTTCAGCTTGCGGATGGTGCCCACGTACACCCGTTGGGGCGGGTAGTACATGGTGGCGTCGCCGGAATGGACGCCGGCGAACTCCACGTGCTCGGAAATGGCGTAGCTCACGATGTCGCCGTGGTCGGCCACCGCATCCAGCTCAATCTCCTTGGCTTCCTGGATGAATTCGGACACCACCACCGGGTATTCGGCGCTGACATCGGCGGCCGTTTTCAGAAATTCTTCCAGCTCGAAGTTGTTGGAAACCACGTTCATGGCCGCGCCCGACAGCACGTAGCTCGGCCGGATGAGCACCGGGAAACCGACTTCGCGCACGAATTCCTGCATGGCTTCCAGCGAGGTCAGCTCCTTCCAGCGCGGCTGGGCAATGCCCAACTCGTCCATGATGCTGCTGAACTTGTGGCGGTTCTCAGCCTCGTCGATGCGGGCCGGCGCGGTGCCTAGGATGGGCGCGTTGGCATCGGCCAAGCGGGTAGCGAGGTTGTTGGGAATCTGGCCGCCGGTGCTCAGAATCACGCCGCCGGGCTGCTCAAAATCCAGGATGTCCATCACCCGCTCGAAGCTCAGCTCCTCGAAATACAGCCGGTCCGAGACGTCGTAGTCGGTCGAAACCGTTTCGGGGTTGTAGTTGATAATGATGGTTTTGTAGCCCTCGGCGGCGGCCGTTTGCACAGCCTGCACGCCGCACCAGTCAAACTCCACCGATGAGCCGATGCGGTACACGCCTGAGCCCAGCACCACCACCGACTGCGCGGTTTCGCGCGTCAGGTCGTTTTCGGTGCCGTGGTAGGTGGTGTAGAGGTAGTTGGTTTTAGCCGGGAATTCGGCCGCCAGCGTGTCAATCTGCTTCACCACGGGCAGCACGCCCAAGGCCTTGCGGCGGGCGCGCACCAGCAGCTCGTCGGCTTTTGTGCCGTGCGTGGCGTCGCCTTCGCCCAGCAGCTTCACGGCAATCTGCTGGTCGGAGAAACCGGCTTTTTTTGCGTCGCGCAGCAGCTTGGTTTCCAGCCCGTCGAGGCCCGCGCTGCGGCCGGCGGCCAGCTGGTTGCTCAACTCGAAAATGCCGTAGAGGCGCTGCAAAAACCAGTGGTCAATTTTGGTCAGTTCGTGCACCTGCTCCAGCGTGTAGCCAGCTTCAAAGGCGCTGTTGATGGCGAAGATGCGCTCCTCATTGGGCTCGCTCAGGAGCTGGTCGATGGCGGTGTTATCCAGCTCATCCTCGGGCCGGTTGGCCACGAAGCCGCGCTTGCCGGTATCCAGCATCCGCAGGCCTTTTTGGATGGCTTCCTCGAAGGATTTGCCGATGGCCATGACTTCGCCCACGCTCTTCATGGCGCTGCCAATCTGACGGTTAACGCCCGCGAATTTGCCCAAATCCCAGCGCGGCAGCTTCACCACCACGTAGTCGAGCGCCGGCTCGAAGAAGGCCGAAGTGGTTTGCGTCACGCTGTTTTTCAGCTCGGCCAGCGAGTAGCCCAGGCTCAGCTTGGCGGCCACGAAGGCCAGCGGGTAGCCCGTGGCCTTGGAAGCCAGCGCCGAGGAGCGCGACAGGCGCGCGTTCACCTCAATCACGCGGTAATCCTCGGAAACGGGGTCCAGCGCGTACTGAATGTTGCACTCGCCCACGATGCCCAGGTGGCGAATGGTCTTGATGCCGATGCTGCGCAGCTTGTGGTACTCGCGGTTGCTCAAGGTCTGCGACGGGGCTACCACGATGCTCTCGCCGGTGTGGATGCCGATGGGGTCGAAGTTCTCCATGTTGCAGACCGTGATGCAGTTATCATAGGCATCGCGCACCACTTCGTACTCCACTTCCTTCCAGCCCTTCAGCGATTCTTCCACCAGAATCTGGTCGGAAGTGGTGAAGGATTTTTGGGCCAGCGCCCGCAGCTCGTCCATGTTGTTGGCGAAGCCGCTGCCCAGCCCGCCCAGCGCAAACGCCGCCCGCACGATGATGGGAAAACCGATTTTCTCGGCCGCCGCCAGCGCATCGTCCATCGTCGTCACGGCCACGCTGCGGGCCGAGAGCACGCCAATCTGCTCCAGCTTCTCCTTGAAGATGTCCCGGTCCTCGGTGTCGATGATGCTCTGCACGGGCGTGCCCAGCACCTTCACGTTATACTTCTCGAACACGCCGGCGCGGTACAGGGCCACGGCGCAGTTCAGCGCCGTCTGGCCGCCAAAGGCCACCAGAATGCCATCGGGCTGCTCCTTTTTGATGACTTCCTCCACGAAGTAGGGCGTCACGGGCAGGAAGTACACGTCGTCGGCAATGTTGTCCGACGTCTGCACGGTGGCAATGTTGGGGTTGATGAGGATGGTGCGGATGCCTTCCTCCTTCAGCGCCTTGAGGGCCTGTGAGCCGGAATAATCGAACTCCCCGGCCTCGCCAATTTTCAGCGCGCCGGAACCAAGGATGAGAACTTTGTTGGGTTTGTTCATTCTAAGGGTTGGGTAACAGACCGGTTGGAAAGGGTCGTGTTAAAAAAGAACGTCATGCAGAGCGCAGCGAAGCATCTTGCCCGCTTCGTTGCAGGAGAAAATTATTGTTAAGCCAAGGTCAATTTAATTGACTTGTTGCTGCTCAGAATTTCTTTAAGTAACTCAAATAAGGTTTGACTTTCGCCGCACTTGAGCTTTTCTATTTCCTCCAATATCCGGCGTTGTGGCAACAGTATTTCCTGTTCAATTTGTGCTGTTGTTCATTGCTGATATGGCCGGGAGTTAAGAGCATATATGCCTTCTTGCCTGAATCTAATGGTTTTAGCAAAACCAAGTTTCTCAGCAGATGAGTGGGAATTATTCCATACAATTTTGCTCACATCGAAATTAGGATTTTCTGTGTAATTGAAATTGCACATAACGATTTCATCAAGTGAATTCAGATTTCAACCCCAAGGACATTCGCCCACTAAAAGGTATTTCTCAATCTGGTTGAAGAAGCCGTCAAGGTTGGTTATTAAAGCACCGTCAAGAATAATTTTCATGATATCATATTTTTGACGAGTATTTTATCATGCAATGATTTGCAACGAAGCGGGCAAGATGCTTCGCTGCGCTCTGCATGACGTTCTGGTTTTGTCGTTCTGCTATTTGCTAGCCTTATACTCCACCACCGCTTTCAAGAAATCATCAAACAGAAACTCCGTATCCTGCGGGCCGCCGGCGGCTTCGGGGTGAAACTGGGTGGAGAAGAAGGGCTTGGTTTTGTGCTTGATGCCTTCGCAGGTGCCATCGTTCAGGTTCTCGAACAGCATGTCCCACTCGGCTGGTAATGTTTCGGTATCGACTGCGAAGCCATGGTTTTGGCTGGTGATGTAGCAGTGCTGGGTGCCGGTGAGCTTCACGGGCTGGTTGTGGCTGCGGTGGCCGTATTTCAGCTTGAAGGTGTCGCCGCCCGCAGCCAGGCCCATGAGCTGGCTGCCCAGGCAGATGCCGAAAATCGGCTTGTCCTGTTGCAGGGCTTTTTGGAGGTTTTGGATGGTGGCTTCGCACATTTTGGGGTCGCCGGGGCCGTTGCTCAGGAACAGGCCGTCGTAGGCAAGGGTCGTGAAATCGTAGTCCCAGGGCACCCGAATCAGCTCCACGTCGCGCTCCAGGAAGCAGCGGATGATGTTGGTTTTGGTACCGCAGTCCACGAGCACGATTTTGTGCTGGCCGTGGCCGTAGTGCTGCACGCCGGCCGGACTCACCTGCGCCACCAGGTTGTCGAGGTTGGGGTCGTGCAGGGGCACGTCGGTCTCGGCCACGATTTTGCCCAGCATGGCGCCTTTCTCGCGCAGCTTCTTGGTGAGCATGCGGGTATCGACGCCGAAGATGCCGGGGATGTTGTACTCCTTCAGCCAGTCGCCCAGGCTTTTGGCGGCGGCCCAGTGGCTGTGCTCCTCGGAGTAGTAGTTCACCACCAGTCCGGCAATGTGGATTTTGTCGGACTCGAAAATCTTCGAAATCGACTCGTACAACTCTTCGCCGGGCACGCCATAGTTACCCACCATGGGGTAGGTGAGCACCAGAATCTGGCCGGCGAAGGATGGGTCGGTGAGGTTTTCGGGGTAGCCGGTCATGGCCGTGCTGAATACCACTTCGCCCGCGGCCGAGGTGAATGCGCCGAAGGAAGTGCCCTCGATTTCGGTGCCGTCTTCGAGGATGAGTTTTACGGTTTGGGACATTTATAGGGAGGGAATGTAGAGACGCGATACTTCGCGTCTCAATCGTTGCTAACGTTGTCGAGGTTGGATGTGGGGCGGGCCGTTCAACGAAGAGACGTGAAGTGTCGCGTCTTTATATCGTGCTCGTAGGGCATTCCGCGGCTTTTGCCACTGCCCGGATACAATTTCGGCTGGAACAGGACCATAAATCAGGGGTCTGTTCCAGCCGAAGTGGGTTGTGAGCCAAACGGGAGCGAAAGCGGGTAAATCAATCAACTCCACGCCTTGCCGCTTCCAGATGTCAGGCATCGGGAAATCGGGTGGGCACAACTGCGGACTGGAAAAAGGGGAGGCCGCTCTTTCGTGGAAAGAGCCGGCCGACGGCTGCGCAACGGGGGCCAATGGCAGCGGGCAGCTTATCAGAAGGGGAGCCAGGCTCGGAAACTTCGTCGTGCTACTCATTAAGGCCGCAAGTTAGGTCGTAAGCCGCTTATTTCCTTACTTCTGCCGGAATAAGTGTGTACAGCGCCTGCAGAAATCGGTCGATTTCGGCCTTGGTAATGTTGAGCGGCGGCAGCAGGCGGAGCACAGTGGGGTCGGAGGCGTTGCCCACGAAAATGTGGTGCTCCGAGAGCAACTGGTCGCGCACGTCCTTGATGGGGAAATCGTACTTGATGCCCACCATCAGGCCGCGGCCGCGGATTTCTTCGGCGCCGGCGTGGGCCAGCAGCTCGCGGCGCAGGTAGTCGCCCATCTCGGCGGCATGGGCCAGCAGGTGTTCGTCTTCGATGACTTCGAGCACGGCTAGGGCGGCGGCGCAGGCCAGGTGGTTGCCGCCGAAAGTGGTGCCCAGCAGGCCGTAGGATGCCTTCAGGTGGGGCGCAATGAGGATGCCGCCGATGGGGAAGCCGTTGCCCATGCCCTTGGCCACCGAAATAATATCGGGCCGGATGCCGGCGTGCTGGTGTGCGAAAAACTTGCCGCTGCGGCCGTAGCCGCTCTGCACCTCGTCAGCAATCAGGATGACGCCATACTGTTTGCATAACGCCGCCAGGCCCTGCAGGAATTCATCGGAAGGCATGATGATGCCGCCCACGCCCTGTATCGGCTCGATGATGACGGCGCACACATCGCCGCCGTGCAGGATGTCGGCCACCGCCTTCAGGTCGTAATCGACGAAGCTGATGGCGTGGCCCGCGTTGAAGGGCGCAACGATTTTCGGGTTGTCCGTAGCCGCCACCGCACCCGAGGTACGGCCGTGAAACGCGCCTTTAAACGCCACCACGCGGGTTTTACCGGTGTGGAAGGAGGCCAGTTTCAGCGCATTCTCGTTGGCCTCGGCCCCCGAGTTGCACAGAAACAGCGCGTAGTCCTCGTAGCCCGACACTTGGCCCAGCTTGTGCGCCAGCTGCGTCTGAATCGGAATCTGCACCGAATTGGAGTAGAAGCCGATGTTTTGCAGCTGCTCGGTGAGGCGCTGCACGTAGTGCGGGTGGCTGTGGCCGATGGAAATAACGGCGTGGCCGCCGTAGAAATCCAGGTATTCCTGGCCCTGGTTGTCCCACAGCTTGGCGCCCAGCGCCCGAACGGGCGTGATGTTGACGAGGGGATAAACGTTGAAAAGCTCCATGGTTTTTGGTGTCAGAGCGTAGTTAAAATTAGAACGTCATGCTGAGCGAAGCGTAGCGGATTCGAAGCATCTCTACTGCTCTATTGCAGATTACTCCACTTATCCAGCATTGCACCATAATGTGCAGTAAGCGTTGTTGATTCGCCAGATTCTGGTACTGCTGCAGCTTCTAAATCAAGGAACATTGAAGTGATGATTTCCAAATCCCTTGCAGAAATATCAACTTGGTAGAAGTCAGTATACACTTCTTGTTGATTGTTATGCAGCGCTGGTTTCTCAATCTTGTTGTGAATCAGCAAATGGTTGATGGTATCAGATAAATCATGCCTTCCAAACTGTTGTAGATACTGACGTGTCATATTAAGCGTGGCAAAATCAAGGACTTGTCCCTTGTTTTTAAACTGCTTGTATTCACCTGCGTCCATAAGTCTGTCAGTAATTAAATTCAACGAAGCGGTAGAGATGCTTCGACTACGCTCAGCATGACGTGCTGGAGGATTACAAAAGCCCCGCTTTAAGATTCAATCCTGTCGTTTCCGGCAGCCCAAATAGCAAGTTCATATTCTGCACCGCCTGGCCTGAAGCACCTTTCACCAGATTATCAATCACCGACGTAATCAATAATTGCTTGCCCTGCTTCTGCACATGCAACAGACATTTGTTGGTGTTCACCACCTGCTTGAGGTGAATTTCCTTGTCCGAAACCGTGGTGAATGGTGCGTCGGCGTAAAACTGCCGGTACAGCGCCTGCGCCTCGTCCTGCGTCAAATCCGACGGCGTGTAGACGCTGGCGAAAATGCCCCGCGAGAAATTGCCGCGGTAGGGGATGAAGTGCATCTCGGCCTCCGACTGCGGCTGCAGCTGCACCAGGCTCTCGCCGATTTCGCCGAGGTGCTGGTGCGTGAAGGGCTTGTAGATGGACACGTTATTGGTGCGCCACGAGAAATGCACCGTTTCCGACAAGCTTTGCCCCGCGCCGGTGCTGCCGGTGATGGCCGAGACGTGGATGTCGTCGGTGAGGCGGCCGGCCTTGGCCAGCGGCAGCAGCGCCAGCTGAATAGCCGTGGCGAAGCAGCCCGGGTTGGCAATGCTCTGGGCCTGCTGGATGCGGCTTTTGTTCAGCTCCGGCAGACCGTACACGAACTCGCGGCCTTCAAACTCGGCGTCCGCGTGCAGGCGGAAGTCGTTGCTCAGGTCGATGACGTGCGTGGTTTCAGATAGGGCGTTTTTGTGCAGCCACGCCTTGGAATTGCCGTGGCCGAGGCACAGAAATACCACGTCCTCGTCGCCGGCTAGTTCGGAGGCAAACACCAAATTGGTTTCGCCCACCAGGTCGTCGTGCACCTGGTACACGGGGTTGCCGGCGTTCGAGGTGCTGACGATGCCGCCTAGCTCCACAAACTCGTGGTGCAGCAGAATGCGGATGAGCTCGCCGGCCGTGTAGCCGGCGCCGCCCACGATGCCGGCCTTAATTTTCATCGTGCAGGCTAGCGCTAATTTTCAGCTGGTTGCCGAAAATCTTGATGAAACCTTTCGCGTCGCGCGAATCCCAAGCGTTGTTTTCCTCGCCGTAGGTGGCCACTTTCGACTGCATCATGTCGTACTTCGATTCCACGCCGAGCAGGTCGAACTGGTAGGGCTTGAGCTGCACGAATACCTTGCCCGACACGTGGTTTTGCGACGAGGTGAGGAAGGCTTCCATGTCGCGCATCACCGGGTCAAGATACTGCGCCTCGTGCAGCAGCGTGCCGTACCAGTTGGCGATGTAATCCTTGTGCAGCAGCTGCCAGCGGGTGCTGGTGTGCTTCTCCAGCAAGTGGTGCGCCTTGATGAGAATGAGCGGCGCGGGCGCCTCAAAGCCTACCCGGCCCTTGATGCCCAGAATGGTATCGCCCACGTGAATGTCGCGGCCCACGGCGAAGGCCGCGCCCAACTCGTTAAGCTTCTGAATCAGGGCCACGGGCTCCAGCGTTTCGCCATTCAGCGCCACCGGCTCGCCTTTCTCGAAGGTGATTTCCACGCGCTCCGAATCCTGGCGCTGCAGCTGCGAGGGGTAAGCACTTTCGGGCAGGGCCTCGTGCGAAGTCAGCGTTTCAACGCCGCCCACGCTGGTGCCCCAGATGCCTTTATTAATCGAATATTTCGCCTTCTCCCAGCTCATCTCGAAACCCTGCTTCTGCAGGTATTCGATTTCGGCCTGGCGCGACAGTTTCAGGTCGCGGATAGGGGTGAGGATTTCCGTTTTGGGTGCAATCACCGCAAATGCCACATCGAAGCGCACTTGGTCGTTGCCGGCACCGGTGCTGCCGTGCACGATGTAATCGGCCTCGTTAGCACGGGCATATTCGGCAATGGCCAGCGACTGGAACATGCGCTCGGCACTCACGCTCAGCGGGTAGGTGTCGTTCTTCAACACGTTGCCGAACAGCAGGTAGCGCAGGCAATCCTGATAAAAGCGGGTGGTCACATCGATAACTTCGTGCTTCACCGAGCCCAGCTCGTAGGCGCGCTTCTCGATGGCGGCCAGCTCCTCGGCCGTGAAACCGCCCGAGTTGACGATGACGGTGTGAACTTCCAAATCAAGCTCGCGCGACAAATACACGGCGCAAAACGAGGTGTCGAGGCCGCCGCTATAGGCGAGAATGGCTTTTTTCTTCATGATTACAGTGCAGAATCGGTTTCAGAAGGAGTAGGGGCGGGGTCGGTGCCGATGGGCAGCGGGGGGGTGATATGCGCGGCAAAATCGGGCACTTGCACCTGCACAAGCTGCTTCTCGGGCGTGTCGTAGAGCATGCCAGTGCAGAGGCACATCTTGCGCTCGTTCTCCATCAGGATGCCGTAGTTTTTGCAGCTTTTACAGCCTTTCCAGAAGTCTTCGCTAGTGGTCAGCTCTGAAAAGGTGACGGGCTCGTAGCCCAGGTCCGTGTTGATTTTCATCACAGCCAGGCTGGTCGTAATGCCGAAAATTTTGGCCTGCGGGTACTTGGTACGCGACAGCTCGAACACCGCCTGCTTGATGGCCCGGCCCACGCCACCCTTGCGGATTTCGGCGTTCACAATCAGACCGGAGTTTACCACAAACGTCTTGTCGTCAAAGGTTTCGATGTAGCAGAAACCTGCCAACTCGTCGTCGACGAAGGCGATGATGGCGTCGCCGCTTTCCATCTTTTTGGCCACGTAAGCTGGTTCGCGCTTGGCGATGCCCGTGCCGCGCGTTTTGGCCGACTCGATGTACCACTGGCATAATTGTTCAGCGTACTGTGCGTCCGCTGGCGTTGCAACCCGAATTGTCATTGATTGAGGAAATACTTAGGGATAGATACGCGGCTGTCCGGAAACCCGCTGTATACGGGAAACTCCTGCTAAAGCCCAAACCTGTCTGTAAGTGTGAGCGGATACTAGCCCGGCTCAAAAGGGCTGGCCAAGGGGCCAACATGCGGCTGTTGAAGCCGCTAGGGTCGTCGAACCAGTGCGCAAGCGGTTTCGCACACGCCGGCTACTCCCGGCCAGGCGGCGGGGGCGGGCAAAGTGGACATAGAAACCGAACGGGTCATGGCGAAAATGAGGCGATTCGGCGCTGTAACGAAGCCGAGAACCAAGTGGTTCAAATCTGGCGCAAAGGTAAAAGGCCCTACTTTTGCCCGCAACATTTCCGTGTTATTTTTTGAGTAGGCCAGCGTGTCAGCGCAGGCCACCGCTAACGTGAAGAGTTGATGAATTCGGTAGTAAAAATATTTAAAATAGGCGGCGGCATCATTGACCACGAAGCCGAATTGCAGGAATTTCTACGCTTGTTTTCCGGCGTCAGCGGCCCGAAAATATTAGTGCATGGCGGTGGCAAAGGCGCCAGCGACATGCTGCGCCAATTGGGCATTGCGCCGCGCATGGTAAACGGCCGCCGCATCACCGACGCCGCCACGCTGGATTTGGTAACGATGTTTTACGCGGGCAAAACCAACAAGCAAATTGTGGCCACGCTGCAAATGCTGGGCGTCAACGCCTTGGGCCTGACCGGCGCCGACGGCAACGTTATTCAGGCGGTGAAGCGCCCGGTGCGGGAAATCGACTATGGTTTTGTGGGGGATTTGAGCGAGGCCAGCGTGAATACACACATGCTTCACCACTTTCTGGTGCTGGGGCTTACGCCGGTGCTCTGCCCAATTAATCACGACGGGCACGGACAGTTGCTAAATACCAATGCCGATACCATTGCGGCATCGGTGGCCAAAGCCTTGTGCAAGCAATACGAAGTAGAACTGCATTTTTGCTTCGAAAAGCGCGGCGTGCTGACTGATATTTCCGATGAAACATCAGTAATTCCAAAAATTAATCTGGCCGACTACGCATTATTAAAAGAAAGCGGGGTAATTGCCGACGGCATGCTGCCTAAATTAGAAAATGCATTTGACGCGCTGCAATTCGGAGTGGAAAAAGTGATTATTGAGCATGCGCTTTATATCGATGACGCGCTTCATACCACGCTATGCCTGACGTAATAAATTCATTGCACGAGGCCGCGGTTGCGTTGTTGATGCAGCTGATAAAAACGCCCTCGTTTTCGCGGGAAGAGGCTGACACGGCAACGCTGATAGAAGCGTTTCTGACCGCGCACGGCGCCACCCCGCACCGGCGGCAAAATAACGTATGGGCATTCTCGGAGCATTTTGATGCGCAGAAGCCTACCATTCTGCTCAACTCGCACCATGACACGGTGAAGCCCGGCGCGGGGTGGCATGAGAACCCGTTTGGAGCAGTGCTGGAAGGCGATAAATTGACCGGCCTGGGTAGCAACGATGCCGGCGCATCGGCAGTTAGCTTGCTGGCCACGTTCCTGCATTTTCGAAATAAGCCAAACGCGTTTAATTTAATTTGCGCAATAACCGCAGAGGAGGAGATTTCCGGCGCCAATGGCATTCGCAGTGTGCTGCCCGAATTTGGCAAAATTGAGCTCGGAATTGTGGGGGAGCCAACGGGCATGAACCTGGCCATTGCTGAAAAAGGCCTGCTGGTACTTGACGGCACTGCGCACGGCAAAACCGGCCATGCGGCCCGCGACGAAGGCGAAAATGCCCTCTACAAAGCGCTTGATGACATTCAGTGGCTGCGTAATTACCAGTTTCCAAAGGTGTCGGGGCTGCTGGGGCCTGTTAAAACCACTGTGACGCAAATCAGCGCCGGCTCGCAGCACAACGTGGTGCCCGACCGCTGCCAGTTTGTGGTGGACGTGCGCACCAACGAGCTGTATAGTAACCAGGAGGTGCTGGCGATAATTCGGGCGAATGTGCAGGCAGAAATAACGCCACGTTCCACGCATTTAAATTCGTCGCGCATCAGCGAAAATCATCCGCTTATTCAGAAAGGAAAGACCATGGGTAAGCAGATTTACGGCTCGCCCACGCTGTCGGACCAGTCGATGATGCCGTTTGAAACCCTGAAAATGGGGCCGGGCGACAGTGCCCGCTCGCATACGCCCAACGAATACATTTTGCTCAGTGAAATTGAGTCGGGTATTCGTGATTATATCAGTTTGCTGTCGGATTTTTCTTTTTGATGCAGGCGAATAACGATGCCGGCTGCGTTCAGTATAACAGCGTATTAGCGCGGCATGGTAATCTGAATTGACTTAACTAAACAGGAATTATGAAAATTTGGGAGAAAGGATTTTCGGTAAACGATACCATTGAGAAATTTACGGTGGGTCGCGACCGGGAATTGGACATGTACTTGGCGCCTTTTGATATGCTGGCGTCGAAAGCGCAGGCCAACATGCTGGCCAAAGCCGGTTTGATATCGGAAGAGGAGCGTCAGCAATTAATTACCGGCCTGGACGAGCTGCTGGCGCAGGTAGAGGCCGGCACATTTGCCATTGAAGCCGATTTTGAGGACGTGCATTCCAAAATCGAGCATTACCTCACCCAGAAGTTTGGCGACGCCGGCAAAAAAATACACACGGCCCGCTCACGAAACGACCAGGTGCTGACGGCCATTCAGCTGTTTTTGAAGGACTATACCGAGCGCATTGCCACGAAAATGATGGCGCTGGTGCGGGTGCTGGTGCAAAAGGCTGAGGCCCACCAGGCCGATTTGCTGCCGGGCTACACGCACTTTCAGGCGGCCATGCCCAGCAGCTTTGGGCTGTGGTTTTCGGCGTATGCCGAACATTTGCTGCTGGATTTGGCGCTGTTTGAAGCGGCGCACACCGTGGCCAACCAAAACCCGCTGGGCTCGGGCGCGGGCTTCGGCAGCAGCTTCCCGATAGACCGCGAAATGACGACCCGCGAAATGGGTTTTGGCAGCGTGGCGGTGAGTGCCGTGGGGGCGCAAATGCTGCGCGGCAAAACGGAAAAAACGGTAGCTTTTGCCATCGCCGGCGCGGCCGGCACGCTGGGCAAACTGGCCTATGACCTGGTGATGTACAACAGCCAAGATTTGGGCTTTGTGACGCTGCCGAAGGAGTTTACAACGGGCTCCAGTATTATGCCGCACAAGAAAAACCCCGACGTGTTTGAGCTGGTGCGGGCCCATGCCAACCGCCTGCAGGCGCTACCCAACGACATTATACTGGCCACCAGCAACCTGCCCAGCGGCTACCACCGCGACTTTCAGCTGCTAAAAGAGCTGCTGTTTGGGCCTATGGTGCAGTTTGCTGACTTGCTCGACATTCTGCTGTTTGCCTTGCCTGAAATCAAGATTAAGCCCGGCGTGATTGAGCAGGAGAAATACGACGCTGTTTTCTCGGTCGAAAACATCAATCAATTAATTATTGCCGGGGTGCCGTTTCGCGATGCGTACCAGCAGGTGGGGCGCGCCGTGGAGGACGGCAGCTACGTGCCACACCGCGAATTTCACACCACGCATCTGGGCAGCATTCACAACCTGGGGCTGGCCGAAATAGCTGCCAAAATGGAGCGCTGGCAGCAAAGCACGCTTTTTACCACTAAGTAGCATTGGCAGTTAACGTCGCCATTTACGGGATTTTGAAAGATGAATAGACTGGTGCCGTCGGGTATCCGATTCGGTGTGTGGGGGCTCCTGACCGTACTGCTGTTGCTTTTGCTGCCCTTGGCGGGCCGTGCCCAGGGACTGCGCGTGCTGGTGCGCGACTCGGCGCGCCAGGAGCCGCTGATTGGAGCCAGCGTGGCCGTGCCCGGCACCGGCCTGGGCGCCGGCACCGATGCCACCGGCACGGCCGTGCTCGACCCGGCTCCGGCGCCCGGCACGCGGCTGCGCGTGAGCGCGCTCGGTTTTCGGCCGCAATTGGCGGTGGCGCCCGCGGCCGGCGCGGCCCTCACCGTGCAACTCGCGCCCAGCGCCGAAGAAATAGAGGAAGTGGTGGTGACGGCCACCCGCACCAACTCCCGCATCGAAGACCTGCCCACGCGCGTGGAGGTATTGGGCCTAGAGGAACTGGAAGAGGAAAGCAGCATCAAGCCCGCCAACATTGCGGGACTGCTGGGCGACTTTGCTGGCGCCCAAATTCAACCCACGTCGCCTACTACCGGCAACGCCGACCTGCGCCTGCAGGGCTTGCCGGGGCAATACACCCAGATTTTGCGCGATGGCGTGCCGTTGTACGGCGGGTTTGCGGGCTCCTTCGGCCTGCTCACCATTCCGCCGCTCGACCTACGACAAGTAGAGCTCATTAAAGGGTCGAATTCGACGCTGTACGGCGGCGGCGCCATTGCGGGCCTGGTGAACCTGGTGAGCAAAACGCCCACGCTTGACCGGCCCAGCTACGCCCTCAGCCTCAACCAAACCACGTTGCGCGAAACCAACCTGACCGGTTTTGCGGCCCGGCGCGGCGCCCGCTGGGGCTACACGGCGTTTGTGGGCCTCGTCAACCAGAAGGAGAAAGACGTGGACGGCGACGGGTTTGTGGACGTGCCGCGGGCCCGCAGCATCAACCTGCACCCGCGCCTGTTTTTTTACCCCAACGCGCACAGCCAGCTGGCGCTGGGCTACAACGGCACGGCCGAGAGCCGCCGCGCCGGCGACCTGCAGGTGCTGAAGAACGGCCCCGACATTGCCAGTGGGCGGCTGTTTTACGTGGACAATACCAGCCTGCGCAACACCGTGGACCTGCTGTACGTGAACGACAGCGTGGCGCGGGGCGTGCTTACGGTGAAGGCCACGGGCACTGATTTTGTGCGCGATGTGAACACGCCCGTCGCCAGCTTCACGGCGTTCCAGACCACGTATTTCGCCGAGGTCAACTACCTGCACGCGTATGGGCGGCACACGGTGGTGGCCGGCCTCGACGCCAACGGCGAGCAGCTGGGCTCGTTCAACCGCAGCGCCACGCCGCTGCGCAGCCCGTACCGCTACGCCACGGTGGGCGCTTTTGTGCAGGACGACTGGCGCCTGCTGCCGGCCCTCAACCTGCAAACCGGCCTGCGCTACGACCACCACAACCAGTTTGGCGGCTTTTTGCTGCCGCGGGTGGCTTTGCTGTATAAGGCCAGCCCATCCGTCACGGCTCGCCTGAATGGGGGGCTGGGCTACCGCGCGGCCGTGCCCTACATCAACAGCCTCGACGAGCGCGACTACCCGCTGGTGCAGCCCCTGCGCGGCGTGCGGGCCGAAACTTCGCTCGGCATCAACGGCGATGTCAATTATCAGCACACCTTCGCCGGCTTCGATACCCCGCTCACGCTGAACGTGAACCAGTCGTTTTTCTACACGCGGCTGGCCGACCCACTGGTGCTGAACGGCAGCGGTTTTGCCGGTGTCAGCGGGCAGAATTTTCTCACTTGGCAGAATGCCGCTGACCCGCTCTCGACGCGCGGCCTGGAAACCTACGTGCGCCTCCGCGCCGACGAAACCGAGCTTTACCTGGGCTACGTGTATACCGATGCCCGCCAGCAATATGATGCGGTGAACACGCGCCTGCCCTTGTCGGCCCGGCACAAGTTTGCCGCCGTGGCGCTGGTCGACCTCACCGAGCAATTCAATGCCGGAATTGAAGCTTCCTACACCGGTCAGCAATACCTGTCTGACGGCCGCACCACGCCGGGCTACCCGCTGTTTGCGGCCATTGTGCGCTATCACACCGATGCCTGGACGGTGGCCCTGAACGGCGAAAACCTGCTCGATTACCGCCAGACGCGCCGCGAGCGGGTGGTGAGTCCGCCGCTGGGCAACCCCGTGTTCAGCGAGCTATGGGCGCCGGTGGAGGGCCGCGTCATCAACCTGTCGGTGACGTGGCGCTGGGTGAAAGGCTAGCTCAGGCCCAGGCCAATACCAAAGTGCCCGCCAGGATGAGCCCCGCGCCCAGCGCGCCGCGGGCCGAAAGGGTTTCGCCCAGAAACGCCACGGCCAGCAGCAGCGCCAAGGCTACGCTCAGCTTGTCGATGGGGGCCACGCGGCTCACGGGGCCCAGCTTCAGGGCGCGGAAGTAGCACAGCCACGACGCCCCCGTGGCCAGCCCCGATAGCACCAGAAACAGCCACGTGCGGCCCGACAGCGCCGGCAGTCCCGCCGTGGCCCCGCGCGCCACGGCAATGCCCCAGGCCAGCACCAGAATGACCACCGTGCGAATGGCCGTGGCCAGGTCGGAGTCGACGCCTTTGATGCCGATTTTGGCAAAAATGGCGGTGAGGGCCGCAAAGAGGGCCGAAAACAGGGCGTAGGGAAGCCAGGAAGCCATAAGAAAACCAGCGTGATGGCGGGCAAAGAGCTGCCCGTAGCCGGGCCTACGCACAACGACCCGCAACCGTCGGGCCCCGCGCCTAGTACTAGCCCTGGCGGAGCCATTATGCCGAGTTTGCTGTTACCTTTTTACCTATGCCCGAATCCGATTCTACTTTCCGCCGGCCCGACCTGCTGCGCCTCGACTACGACACTTACCGGGCCCTGCCCGCCGTGGCCAATTCCGACTTGTCGCGCCTGCGCGACGCCCTCGACGGCCGCCCGCCGCGCCCCCAAACCAGCGCCGCCGACGGCGCCCTGAGCTTTGGCACCGCCTTTCACACCGCCCTGCTCGAACCCAACGACTACGTGGCCGGCCAGCCCGGCCTCAACGACACGCTGGTGTGGTGGCTGGTGGACGGCGTGAAGCTCGACTCGCGCCTGAACGAGCTGCTGGCCGTGGGCCAGCCCGAGGTGAGCGTGCTCTTCACCGAGTCTCAAACCGACACGCTCTGCAAGCTGCGCGCCGACCTCATCGTGGACCACGCCGACCACCCGTTCACCATCATCGACTTCAAAACCACCATGGCGCGCGACGCCGACCATTTCCTGTGGCAGTGCGCGGCCTACGACTACGACCGCCAGGCCGCCTTTTATACCGATGCGCTGCGCGCCGAGCGGTTTCTGCTGGTGGGCGTGCAAAAGGTGGAGCCGTTTGGGGTGTTCACCATCGAGGTGAGCGAGCAGATGCTGGCCGAGGGCCGCCAGAAATACCAGCGCCTGCTGCGCCTGCTGAAGGCCCCGGCCACCGCGCCCGCCTACCGGGCCGAAGCCGTGCAGGCCGCCGTGGACGCGCTGGGCCTGAGCGCGGAAGAATAAGCGCCCCTGGCCCCCGGCCGGACGTAGGAAATATGTGCAAAAAGCGGAAGCAAATGCACTGTGCTCATTAGCGGAATCAGCTTAAATAAATTTAATGGTAAATTACTGATACAAAACAGGATGGTTTCTTTAGAGAAGCAATTGGTTGGAATTTGAAGCAGTAATTTTGTTGCGCGGCGTGCTAAAGCAGTAGCGTAATTATATAATTTCTTCTCTTTTCCACTCACTGTTTTTCTACATGAAACAAACTTTTATTCATTGCCTGGCAACGGCTTTGTTGCTGAGTCTGGCGGCCCTGCCGGCGCGGGCGCAGTACGTGTTTAAGGATAGCCCCGACGCCGCCTCGAACGGGCTGGGGCCTTACGCGCAGAATTTTGATGGATTGGCGGGGACCAAGGCCAATTTCGCCAGCAATTCGACGCTGACGGGTGTATACGCCAGGTACGTGCTCGACACGGGCACCTTTGCCGGGGTAGAGCTTGAATCGTTCACGCGGGCCGGTACATCGGCCAAGCTCGGGCCCGACGACGGCACGGAGGGGGCCACCGCAGCGGGCACCGTCGACGCCGACGGCACGCCCCACGGCCCTTCCTGGTACCACTTTGGCGCCCCCGGCGGCACCGACCGCTCTTTGGGCGGCATCGCGGGCACCACCACGGGCTCAGGCAAGGGCTACGTGGGCATCCGGTTGAAGAACTCGTCCACGAAAACCATCGTGAACCTGGAAATTCAGTACGCCATGGAGCAGTGGTACAATTCGAGCCAGACTCAGGCTGCCAACGTAACGGTGGACTACCAGCGGACCACGACCACCACGGCCACCATCACCTCGCTGACAAGCGGCACCTGGACGGCCATTTCCGAACTGGGCGTGCCGGCACCCTCGACTTCGACGGCCATTGCGCCGCGCAACGGCAACGCCGCCACCAACCGCCGCGTGAAGCAAACCACGCTGGTGGGCATCAACCTGCTGGCGGGCCAGGAAATCATGGTGCGCTTTGGCTACGTGTTCAATTCGTCCACCAACGGCAATGGCCTGAGCGTCGATGACATTGTCGTCACGCCGGAAACCAACATTTACTACTCGCTGCCCGGCGACAACAAAAACCTCGACTCCAAAAACAACTGGGGCACCAACGTGAACGGCACGGGCACTGCGCCCACCAACTTCACGGCCGCCAACACCATCTACTACGTGCAGGGCAACACCGGCACCGCCGACCGCATCAACGGGACCTGGACGGTGAGCGGCGCCAACTCCAAGATTGTGGTGGGTACTCCGTCGTCGCCGGCCACGCTCTACGTGAACGCCAACGACCTCATTCAGGGCACGGTGGACGTGGGCGCGGGCTCCACGCTGCAGATTAACCAAGTGAACAACAACCTAAGCCTGGGCGCGCTGCACCCCAGCAGCACCGTGGAATACGTGAACGCCAGCACCACCTCCCAGAACGTGAAAGGCGCCAGCTATGGCACGCTCAAGCTCTCGGGAACCGGGCCAAAGTCGCTCACCGGCGGCGTGCTGGTAAATGCCGGCCTGGCCTTCAACACCACCGGGGCGTCCATTCTCAGCCTCAACGACTACAACCTGCTGCTGCTCAAGGGGGCTACGTTGACCGGCCTGAGCGGGGCCAACGCTTTCTTCGTGACCAACGGCAAAGGCAGCCTGCAGCGCACCGTGTCGAGCGACGGCGTGGATGTGCTGTTCCCGGTTGGCACCTCGGCCACGTCCTATACGCCGGCCCTGCTCAGCCAGACCCAGGCCCAGTCGGAAGACACTTATAGCGTGCGGGTGGCCCCGGAGGCCTATGTGCGCTACACCAACGAAGTGGGCGTGGTGGGCACCGAAGCCCGCGACCGCAACGTGAAAAAAACCTGGTTTGTGGGCGAAGAAGTGGCTGGCAACTCCAGCATCACCCTCAAGCTGCAGTGGAACGACGCCGACGTGGTGACGGGCTTCCAGAATGCGCTGGCCCACATCAACCACTACCTGAACGGCGTCTGGGACCGGTATAATACCGAGCAGGGCGCTACCGCGGGCACCATCGCCAATTCGAGCGTGGTGACGCGCACGGGCATCACCAGCTTCTCGCCGTTTGCCGTCTCGTCGCTGCCCAACGGCTCCCTGCCGGTGGTGCTCACGGCCTTTGGCGCCCAGCGGGCCGGCACGGCCGTGGCCTGCACTTGGACCACCGCCACCGAGCACAACAGCCGCGACTTTGCCGTGGAGCGCAGCCGCAACGGCCTCACCTTCGAGCTGCTGGGCCGGGTGGCCGCGCAGGGCAGCAGCAGCGCCTCGCGCACCTACCGCTTCGCCGATGAGCACCCGCTGGCCGGCCTGGCCTACTACCGCCTGCGCCAAACCGACCTCGACGGCACAGAATCTTTCTCGCAGGTGGTGGCTGTGAACGGCTCGGCCGCCTTGGGCATGCCCGCCGTGGTGCCCAATCCCGGCACCGGCCGCTTTGCGCTGGTCGATGCCGATGGCCGGCCCCTGGCCGGGCCTGCCGTGGTGTTCAACACGCTGGGCGCCGTGGTGCGCCGCGTGCCCGCCAGCCAGACCGGCGCGAGCAGCTTCGATTTGAGCGACCAGCCCGCTGGCCTGTACCTCGTGCAGGTGCCCACGGCTGCGGGCACCTACACGGTACGCGTGCAGAAGAACTAACGTCCTTTTCCGTTGTAAAAGCCCTCCTCACGCTCGTGAGGAGGGCTTTTTAGTGCTTAACGTATTTTGCTTACTAATTAGTAAGTAAGTGTTATCTTTGGACCCAGATGACGACCCAAGCAGCCCCGGCCACTTTACCGCCCGACACCCGCACCCGCATTCTGGACCTGGCTGAAAGCCTGTTGCTGGAGCGCGGCTTCAATGCCTTTAGCTACCAGCACTTGGCCAGGGCACTGGGCGTGAAGCCGGCCGCTATTCATTACCATTACCCCAGCAAAGACGACCTAGGCACGGCCATTGTGGCCCGGCAGCTCCGGCGCCTGCGCAAGTGGCGCGACCTGCCCCGCGTGGCCGACCTGCCGCCCGCCGAACAGCTTGAGGCGCTGTTTGCGGTGTATGACAACCACGCCCGGCAGGAGTGCCGCGTGTGTCTGTTTGGCGCGCTGGCGGCCGATTTTCGGACGCTGCCTGCCCTCATGCAGGCCGAGCTGCGCACCTTCAACGGCGAGCTCACGGCCTGGCTGGCCCAGGTGCTGGCCGTGGGCAAGGCCACCGGGGCGCTGCGCTTCGTGGGAAGTCCGTCGGCCAAGGCCGTGCAGGTGCTCACCACGCTGGCCGGGGCTCTGCAGGTGGCCCGCGTGCACGACGAGACTCCGTACCACACCATCGTGGCCCAGCTCCGCCTGGAGCTGCTGGCCTGATTGCGGCTCGTCTGCATTGTCCGTGCTGCTGCTTTCGCTTTTCCCAACTGACCAAACTATGACAAACACTTTCTCGCCCGCCCACGACTATTATATGGCCGAAGGACCAGCGCGTGCCGCCGCGCCGCGCGTGCGCTACCCCTCGCCGCCCGCCGGCCTGCGCCTGTTGCGCTGGCAGCTGAAGGTGCTGTCGGCGGTGGCGCCCAGCCTGGCGTTTCGGACGGCCTGGAAGGTGTTTTGCACGCCGCGCCGCCTGCCGCAAAAGGCCTGGGAAGCGCCCGTGCTGGCCGATGCCCGGCGCCGCACCGTGCCTGCTGCCACCGGCCCCGTGGCCGTGTACGAGTGGGGCCCGGCCGCCGCGCCCGCCGTGGTGCTGGTGCACGGCTGGGAACACCGGGCCAGCTTCTGGCGGGCCTGGGTGCAGCCGCTTCTGGCCGCTGGCTACCGCGTGGCGGCACTGGACGGCCCGGCGCACGGCGCCTCGGCCGGCCAACTGGTGACGCTGACGGATTACGGTGGGGCCGTGCAGGCGGTGGTAGATACGGTGGGGGAGGTGCGCGCCATCGTGGCGCATTCGTTTGGGGCGGCGTCGGTGGCGGGGCTGCCGGTGCGGCTGCCCGGCGGGGCGCCCCTGCCGCGCCTAGTGCTGCTGAGCGCGCCGGTGGGCCCGCGCGCCGTGGCCGGACGCTTTGCCGATTTTTTGCAGCTACCGGGCACGTTCGTGACGCAGTTTGCGCAGTACGTGGAGCAGGCCACCGGCCGCCCGGTCGATTCTTTCGGCGCGGCCGTGGCTGGCCCCACGGCGGGCCCCGAGCAGGTGCTCGTGCTGCACGACGAGGACGACGAAATCATTCCCTTCGCCGAGGGCCGGCAAATTGCGGCGGCCTGGCCCGGCGCGGTGCTGCACGCCACCAAAGGCCTGGGCCACAACCGCATTCTGCGCGATGAAGCCGTGGTGCGTGCCGGGGTCGCGTTTATCGGGTAGTCACGGGTTTGGGAAGCCCGCGCGGGCATGCTTCAGAAAAGGGGAATATCTTGGCTGTGAAAACAGGCTTGTCGCCGGGTTTCATAAGTTGGGCTTCCACTTTCTGGCTGTTTCATCATGCGCATTCTTTCCGTCAACGTAGGCCGGCCCCGCACGCTGGAATGGATAGGGCGGGGCATCACCACTGCCATTTTTAAGGAGCCCGTGGCCGGCCCCGTGCTGCTGGACGGAACGAACCTAGCCGGCGACCAGCAGGCCGACCTGCGCGTGCACGGCGGCCCCGATAAGGCTGTGTATGCTTACGCCAGTGAGCATTATGCCTATTGGGAAGCCGAGCTGCCGCCCGGTGCCTTAACCGGCCCGGCTGCTTTTGGCGAAAACCTTACCACCGCCGGCCTGCTCGAACGCGACGTGCGCATCGGCGACGAGTTTACGATGGGCACGGCCGTGTTGCGCGCCGCCCAGCCCCGGCAGCCCTGCTACAAGCTCAACCTGCGCTTCAACGACCCGGAAATGGTGTCGCGCTTCGTGGCGGCCGGCCGCAGCGGCATCTACTTCCAGGTGCTGCGCCCGGGCGTGCTGCAGGCCGGCGACGCCATCGAGCTGAGCCGTCGCTCGCCCTACGCCGTCACCATTCAGGACGTCACTGACTTGTATTACGGCGTGCTGCAGAGCCCCGCAGCGGTGCAGGAACTGCTCAGCATTCCGTACCTGCCGGCTTCGGTGCGGCGCCATTTCACGGCCGGGTAATGCCGCGTTGCGCATAAGTCTAAAGGGCGTCCACGCCTTCGGTGGCCAGTTGGCGCAGCACGTCGCGCAAGCCTTCGGCCTCGCCAATAAGCCGCGCCACGTGCTGCACGTATTCAGCCTCGGCCCGCAGGTCGCGCTTGAGCTGGCGCAGTTCCAGCTCCTGCTTTTTGCCCGAGCCCGTAACGAAGCCATTAGGCCCGTATTTCAGCTCATTCATGGCCTGTTTTAGCTGGGCTTGCTGCTGGAGCAGGGCGCGGGTGTAGCGGGTCAGCACGTCGTCGGCCTCGGCATCAGCTGGGCCCGATTCGGCCAGCAACTGCAACAGGGCGTAAAGGTCGTCGGCCTCGTAGGCTTCGGTGATGCGCTGCATCTGGGCCGTTTTGTGGGCTTGCTTTTCGGGGTCGCGCTCCAGGTCGGGGTGGTGGGTGCGGGCCAGCTGACGGTAGATGGTTTTAGCGTTGGACTCCAACTGCTTCTGGTCGGCCTGTGCGGCTTCTTCCTGCTTGCGCTGGGCCTTGTTTTTGCGGCGGGCCCGGGCGGCGGCCGCGGCCTGCTCGTGGGGCGGCAGGGTGGGGTCGGGGATGTATTCTGGCTCTGCTTTGGCTTTGCCCGGCGTTGGCTCAGCGGCGTCGGCAGTGGCCGCGGCCGTCCGTCCGTGGGGGGCATACTTGCGGATGATGGCGTCCTCGTCCTCGCCAAACCGGTCTTCCAGCGCCCGCGCATTGCCCAGAATCAGGTCCGTAATCTGCTGCTCTTCCAGGCGGCTGAAGTAGCCCAGCAGCAACGCCCCCTCCAGCGGCGGAAACAGACTGCGCCGCGCGGCCACCACCGTGGCGGCCGCCGGGCCCACCTGCTGCCAGTAGCGCCGCCGGGCCTCGGCCTGCTCGGCGCGCAGGTCGCGCAGCCGCTCGCGCAGGTTCTCCACGTCCAGAATGGCCTGCCGAAATGCCTGTTGGGCCGGCGTGCCCGCGGGCGTTTCCTCCACCCTGACGGGAACGGTGATAGGCGCCGGGTGGGCGGAATCAGATTTTTTCATAGCCTGCAAAATTACGGCGTAGGGTGCGGGGCTGGCCCCCGCCCGCCGCTGGCGCGATTCACTTCACCGCCGGGCCGGGACAAGCCCTGCACCTACGGCCACAGCTCAAATGCCACTCGAAACGTGTTGCAGTGCGCGTCCACGATGTCGGCCAACCGCTCGGAATAGCCGCCGCCCATGCTCACGGCCACCGGCAAACGCCGGGCGCGGCATAGGCCCAGCACCAATTCGTCGCGCTGGCGGCAGCCGGCCGGCGTGAGGGCCAGCTTGCCCAGCTTGTCGGTGGCCAGCACATCCACGCCGGCCTGGTAGAAGATGAAATCGGGCTGCACGTTCTCCACCAGCGACGGCAGGGTGGTCGTTAATAGGTGCAAATACTCCGCGTCGCCGGTGCCCAGTTCCAGGGCCACATCCAGGTCAGACTTTTCCTTGCGCAACGGGTAATTGGCCCCGGCGTGCATCGAAAAAGTAAAAACCCGTGGCTCGTGCTGGAAAATGGCGGCCGTGCCGTCGCCCTGGTGCACGTCGAGGTCCACAATCAAAATCTGCTTCGCCAAGCCGTGTGCCAGCAGGTGCGCGGCGGCAATGGCTTGGTCGTTGAGCACGCAGAACCCTTCGCCGCGGTCGGCAAAAGCATGGTGGGTGCCACCGGCCAGGTTCAGGCCCACGCCGTCGTGCAGGGCGTGCAGTGCCGATTGCAGCGTGCCCGCGCTACTGCTCAGCGAGCGGCGCACCAGCTGCGGGCTTTGTGGCAAGCCCAGGCGGCGCACTTCGGCGGCGCTCAGCTCCAGGTCGCGCACCTTGTGCCAATATTCGGCGGTGTGCACCCGCAGCACATCGGCTTCGGCGCACAGGCCGGGCTCGTAAAAGTCCTCTGGTGCGGCAATGCCCTGCCACAGCAGCTGCTCCCGAATCAGCGCGTATTTGGCGATGGGGAACCGGTGTCCGGCGGGCAGGTCGAGGGTGTAGTGGTCGGAAGTGGCGAGGCGCGGCATGTGGCCGTAATACCCGAAATGCGGAGGTGGAGTTTATTGATGGTAATAAAACAGCTCGGATTTGTTGCGCATAAAATCTGGTTTATTCGGGCCAATTTGTGGTTTATGAAAAATATTTAAAAATTATTTCGAAAATAATTTGCGCAATAAAAATTAATTGCAAACCTTTGTCGCACCAAAAGCAAACAACCATGTACCGCCACGAACTATTCACCAGCAATTCGGATAAGATGCAGCCCGGTCGGCTGCTTCCGCTCGGTACGTTTGCCTGATTTCAGCTCTGCTGAAACCTGACACCGCCCGAGCCCACAAGCTCGGGTTTTTTGTTGCCAGCCGGTTATCAACCGCTTAACTCTTTCACCCCATGCCTAATATCCGCCCCAGTTACCTGCCCAAGCAGTTCTCGAAACGGCCCGATTGCGGCCTCTGGAATCGGTGCGGCCGTGCTTCTCTTCTTTGTCGGAAACGTCGATAGCCTCGGCGTAAACCCCACGAACCAGACAAGCCCGGCCCAGTAAAAGCCGGGCTTTTTCGTGTAATTACTTCGCAAATAAAACGCCGTTTTTATTTGAACAGGAGAGGTGCGTTTAATTCAAATTGAATTAATGGTTGATTGCAGAATGGTTAATTAATCAGCCGCAATTACCTGCATTAATTTCCTTGTTACTCACGCTTAGCTAATAGTTTTTCACCATGCGTCTCCACGTATTCAGCTCCTTTTTAATTCCGCCTGGTGCGGTACGGCCACTGCAAGTAGTGGCCGATTCTAAACGCCGTGGCCGCTATGAGTGGCCCCAACAACGACAGAAAACGGGTTGCCGACTTCGTGCGCCCACCTCCCCTTCACCTTCTAGCTAGGCACTGCCCGCGGGCAGGCCCCCGCTTTATGGCAAACCGTAACAAACCGATTTCGGCGGAAGCTTACCGCTGGAAACAGGCCGGTGTCGCGCTTTCGCGACACGTCGACTGGCGCAATTGGCCTCAGTCTAAGCAAATAGAATACATGTTTTCCTTCGGCTCGCCCCATGCGCTTTACGAAGCCTTGGGCGTCGATTCGGCCCTGGCGCAGCTGTACGCGGCTTGCGTGGTAGGCCGCACCGGCGCGGAAGAGGGCAACATTTTGGGCGCGTTGCGGGCCTTGGCTTCTAAACGCACGGGGCTGTTGCACCGCTCCGAACTGGTCCAAAGCGTAGCAGCTCTAACCGAACGGTATGCCAAGCGAGTACGTGAGGTGGCTGATTGGAAGCCCAAGAGCAATAACGTGTTTCGGCAGCTAACCAGCCTGGTCCGGCATTTATTCGACCCTTACGGCAACACGCCGGAATGGCTGATTGAATCCTGGACGCGCCCGACGCTGGTGGAAGACGGCGTGAACCTGCCCGATTTGACTGTGCACCTGGGGCAGGGGCATTCGCTGCGCAGCTTTCCGCGGCTGCCCGTGCGCCTCAGCAAACGGCTGGAGCACGGCATGCGGGAAGCCCCCGCCGGCTGCACCTTCCGCGAGGCCCTGCGCTACGCCCAACTCGCCGCCCGCGACGCGCTGGCGTGGTGGGGCCCGGTGATGGAATCGCGCCTGGGCCGGGCACCCCTAGTTGATGATGCCTTCTGGCTGAGCGTAGTGGACTTTTTCGTAGCCGCGCCCATGGTCGACCCGTGCCATTTTGGTCCCGTCTGCGACTGGATTCATCAGAAGCGCAGCGTGGGCATTGGGCCGGAGCCGGCCCAGCCGGGCTTCACGCTCAAAGGGCGCAGCATGGCTTCTGTGCTGGCTCACAGCGAACAGTGGCATCGTGGCTCGGCTCGGGAGCGTCGCCAATCGGGCGGCACTGCTTCCCCCGATACCAGTTGGGGCGGGTTGCCGGTGGCCAATTTTCTGGCCGGGCCGGTGCGCATCGAGCAGCTCACCACTGCTGGCCAGCTGCAGGAAGAAGGCAACGCGCAGCGCAACTGCGTGGCTACTTACCTGCAATCGTGCCGCCTGGGCCGCTGCGGCATCTTCTCACTGACCGTGGACGGCACCCGTGGCCTGACCATCGAAGTAACCGCCCACCGCACCGTGGTGCAGGTGCGCGGCAAATACAACCGCTGGATGACTCCGCAGGAGCACATCTGGATGATGCAATGGCTCAATGAAGCCCGCCTGGTGCTGTCGAAACACGTCGGCATTGACTGGCAGGACTAACGCGCCACTGTCAACTAAATCTGTAACATTCAAATCCCACCCCTTCAAACATGCGCTTCAACTTCTTCTCCCGAGACCGTGCTCCTACTACCGTCAACCACGAGGGCGCAGCTGCCTTCGTCCTCACGCCCCAGGTTGAATTGTACGCCGCCGTGGCTACCGCCGCGCTCAGCGACTTGTTCTACGAAAAAGCGGATACCCGCCTGGAGCGTTTGCGCGAATTAGTGGCTAAAAACGACCCTCTGTTCGTAACTCAGTTAGCGGTGTATGCCCGCGAAAGCCTGCACTTGCGCTCGGTGCCTTTGGTGCTGTGCGTGGAGCTGGCCCGCCTGCACCGCGGCGACAACCTCCTGAGCCGCCTGGTGGCCCGGGTGGTGCAGCGCCCCGATGAAATCACGGAATTGTTGGCGTACTACGCGCAGGCCAACGGCCGCGGCGGGACCAAAATCCTCAACCGCGTTTCCAAGCAGCTGCAAAAAGGCCTGGCAATCAGCTTCAACCGTTTCGACGGCTACCAGCTGGCCAAGTACGACCGCGCCGGGGCGGTGCGCTTGCGCGATGCCCTGTTCGTGGTGCACCCCAAAGCCCGCGACGCGGCCCAGCAGGCCTTGTTCGACCAGTTGGTGCGCGGTGAACTGCCCACGCCCTACACCTGGGAAACCGAATTGTCGGCGGTAGGGCAGGGCACCTACGCCACCGAGGCCGACCGGCAAACGGCCGTTCGCAGCACCTGGGAAACACTCATTGCCAGCGGCAAGCTGGGCTACATGGCCTTGCTGCGCAACCTCCGCAACCTCCTCGAAGCCAACGTATCGGCCCAGGCCATGGAGCGGGTGTGCGACACCCTGGCCGACCGGTTTGCGGTGGCGCGCAGCAAGCAGCTGCCGTTCCGCTTCCTGGCCGCCTACCGCGAGGTGAAAAACGTGCAGAGCGGCCACGTTGCCGGCGTGCTGGCGGCCCTCGAAACGGCCATCGCGCACAGCGCCGTAAACCTGCGCGGCTTTGGCCACGACACCCGCGTGGTAGTGGCCTGCGACGTGTCGAGCTCCATGCAACAGCCCATTTCGGCGCGCAGCAAAGTGCTGCTCTACGACGTGAGCCTTGTGCTCGGCATGTTGCTCCAGAGCCGCTGCCAGAACGTCGTCACCGGTATGTTCGGCAACACGTGGAAGCGCATCAGCCTGCCCCGCGGGCCGGTGCTCCGCAACGTGGAGGCGTTCTACCAGCGCGAGGGCGAAGTGGGCTACTCCACCAACGGCTACCTCGTGCTGCGCGACCTGCGCCAGCGCCAGGAAGTGGTGGATAAAGTGATGCTCTTCACCGACGTGCAGCTGTGGAACAGCACCGGCGACGGCGGCACCCTGGCCCAGGAATGGACCGAGTACCGCCGCACCGTGGCCCCCGGCGCCCGCCTCTACCTCTTCGACCTGGCCGGGCACGGCACCGCCCCGCTGGAGGTGCGCCCCGAAACGGGCGTGGCCCTCATCGCCGGCTGGTCCGACAAGGTGTTCGACGTGCTCCAGGCCCTGGACAACGGCGGCTCGGCGCTCACCGAAATCGAGAAAATTGAATTGTAATAACCAAGCTGAACGGCCGGGCAATAAAGCGGAACCCCCGGCCGCCGCGCTGTAGAGACGCGACACTTCGCGTCTCAGCATTGAACGATGACGCTCGAATGACATTCGAACGGCGCAACCGCCGAGAAGCGAAGTGTCGCGTCTCTACAGCGCAATGAGGTTTTCTAAATAATTACCCCCTCTGCCAGTGCCAGTTATTTCGGGCTACTGTGCAAAATAGAATAAAAAACACGCGTATGACGTTACAACCATGACTCCACGATTAGGACGACGGCTGCCCAAAAGGGCAGTCGCCGACCGGAACGGGCACCCGCTGCGGTAGCCCGTTCCACCTCGGCGGCATCCGCATGGTTCAGGTGCCGTAGGCGGGCGATACTTCGTTGGTTGAAATCTGACTGTTAATCAGAGAGATTGGGTTCGAATCCCCTGCCGCAGCCTCGGCCGCGGTTGACACGCCAGCCGCTTGTTGCCCTGAATTTGCGGATGAAGCCGAGATGAAATACGTTTCCGGGTGGGTGCCGTAGCCGGGCCTTCCTTCGCACCAACCTCAGGTGCGGTCGCGGGTTCGACTCCCGAAGTGCTGCCGCAGGGCAGGGCGAATGCAAATGGGTAGGGCCGCACCAGTTGGCCGGGCGCCTGTTGCCCCTTCCGGAAACGAAAAGCTTGTATTGGGTGCCGTAGGCGGGCGATACTTCGGGAAGTAGTTCTGTAAAGACCTACGGGTTCAAATCCCGTCCCAAAGCCTAACCGCTACGGGTGGCGAAATTGGTAGACGCGCTATTCAATAGACGCCTGCTGCTTGTTGCCCCAATACATGTTAGCCCAATCCCTGTCCGGGTGTCGTAGCCCGGCCATACTTCGCATTGTGATTGCCCAGGTCGCGGGTTCGAATCCCGCCGGAAGTTGCCGCAAGGCTGTCGCCGTAGCTCAGTGGTAGAGCAGGACTAGGAGGTCGGGCGCTTGTTGCCCCGGGCAGGGAGCGGGTTGAGAAGGTGTCGTAGTGCTGCCATACTTCGTACTGAAAAAACCAAGTGGCTGCGCGTTTATCATCCTTCTCATTTTTTTACCGGATGCCGTAGGCAAGCGCGACTCTGACCTGTCACGTCGGGCTTTGGGCCCGTTGCGTGGGCCGTTTGTCGCTCCGGTTTTTGTCTGATAAAACGGGCCGGTGCCGTAGCACCGCCATACTTCGCTTCGGACGATGGGGTCGCCGGTTCGAGTCCGGCTCGTGGGTTTCGGCCCGCGGTAGCTCAGTTGGTTAGAGCACATATGTGGGCGGTGTGCCTTGTTGCCCGGCCCGTTTTTATCTATTTATTCAGTTTATTCATCCCAACGATTGAGACGCGAAGTGTCGCGTCTCTACTTCGTGCAAACGACCATTTCATGGCCACTCTTTTACGCGGCAACGACCTTCGCACCCTCGGGTTTCCCGAAGGCCGGGCCATCGGGCTTGCCCTCGCGCAATTGCAGCGCAAGCACCTCAAAAAACTTTCTCAAACCGACCAGCTTGCGTTGCTAGGTCAACTGTTAGCCAACCCCAAAGACTACCTCACCGACCTCGACTGGAGCCATACCGCGGCGGCCTTGCTGCCGGCACCCTCGCGGCACATTGCCCTGGTCGAGCGCAAGCCCTACGCCACGTTCGGCGCCGAGCACATCGACCCCAGCGCCATCCACCAGATGGAAACGGCCATGAAACTGCCCGTGACCGTGGCCGGGGCCCTCATGCCCGACGCGCACCACGGCTACGGCCTGCCCATCGGCGGCGTGCTGGCCACTGACAACGCGGTGATTCCCTATGCCGTGGGCGTCGACATTGGCTGCCGCATGGCTTTGTCGGTGTTTGATTTGCCGCCCAAGTACCTCACACAGCGCGTGCAGGAACTGCGGACGGTGCTGCTTAACAACACCCGTTTCGGCTCCGGCCGGGGCTGGGAGCGGGGGCGACGCCTGGCCTCGGCCGTGCTGGAGCGCGACGAGTTTCTGGAAATTCCTTTCCTGAAAAACAAGCGCGACAAAGCCGCCGAGCAAGTGGGCACTTCCGGCTCCGGCAACCACTTCGTGGAATTCGGCATTGTCGAAATCACCGAAGCGGAAAACGAGCTGGGCGTGCCGGTGGGCCAGTACCTGGGCGTGCTGTCGCACTCCGGCTCGCGGGGCTTAGGCGCCGGCATTGCCGAGCACTACACCCGCCTGGCCAAAGACGTGTGCCAGTTGCCCACCGAAGCCCAGCACCTCGCCTGGCTCGGCCTCGACACCGAAGCCGGCCAGGAGTACTGGGCGGCCATGAACCTGGCCGGCGACTACGCCTCGGCCTGCCACGCCCAGATTCACCAGCGCTTGGCGAAAGCTCTGGGCGAACGGCCCCTGGCCAAGGTGGAAAACCACCACAACTTCGCCTGGAAAGAGCGGCTGGCCGATGGCCGCGAGGTGGTGGTGCACCGCAAAGGCGCCACGCCGGCCGGCGCAGGCGTGCTCGGCATCATCCCCGGCTCGATGACGGCCCCTGGCTTCATCGTGCGCGGTAAAGGGCTGGCGGAGTCGTTGGCTTCGGCCTCGCACGGCGCCGGGCGGCTCATGTCGCGCACGCGGGCCAAGGCGGAGCTGACCGAATCGGGCGTGCGCAAGCACCTGGCCGAGCACGGCATCGAGCTCATCGGGGGCGGGCTCGACGAGGCGCCGATGGCCTACAAGGACATCCACACCGTGATGGCCAGCCAGCGCGAGTTGGTGGACGTGCTGGGCTCGTTCACGCCGAAAATCGTGCGGATGGACGGAGCGTAATAAGCCTAGCTAACCCGTGCGTCTTATCATGAGCACGTTCTGGCGCAATTCGAAGAGGCCCCAGCCGGGATGGCTGGGGCCTCTTTCGATTGATGCTAATTAGGTTTTGGAGTTACAAACCAGCCTAAATCAATAGGAGCCCGATTTTTTACGAAAAGAATAAGCTGCTTCGTGGAGTGTGCCGACGGAATTGATTCTGCCCAAGTTAGTTAGCAATAAGGCCCGCGTTGGTTAGCAAAACGTCATGAAAAAGACATCTCGCCGGGGGCCGTATCCTGAACGGAATGCCTTGGAATGACGTATTTAGAAGCAGATAACAAACATGTTGGTTGGCACACGCCACTTGCGACGGCCGTGTTTGGTATTGTGGGCCTTGATTTGCTTCTTGCCCCCGGAGTGCGAACACCAGCTGCTGGCCAAGCTGAGGAAACACCAGAGCCATCAAAAAAGCCTCGTCGGTAGCAACTGGCGGGGCTTTTCCGTTGGTGTTCGGGCCATCTATCGCATAGGGGCCCGCGTGCATCTGCGTTCCTGCCTTCTTCTTTTTTGCGCATGGCTACCCGGATTCGCAGCAACGACCTCCGCAAAATCGGCTTTTCCGAAGACCCGGCTGCCTACGAAGACCTCCGGCACGGGCCCCTCAGCAGAAGCTGGCGCCCATGCCGTTCAGCATATAAAACGACAATAAAATCCAATCAATCAAACCACACAGCTGCCTTCTGGCGTAGATACTACTAAGTCTTCTACAGGAGACAGTTGTTTTCATAGCTAGGAAAGCCTTCCGCCCTTGGCGGAAGGTTTTTTAGTACGGGCTTGAAGCCGGCTGTTTCAACTTATCCGCACAGCTATAGCCCATACACGTACTCAATTCATTAAGCAACAAAAAGCCCCGACTGCATGCAGTCGGGGCTTTTTGATTGGACAAGCCGCCGGGTTTGAAGCGAAGGCTACTCAACTACCAGGCGCTTCACCACCAGGCCGGCGGCGGTGCGGGCTTGCACCGAGTACACTCCCGCGGCCAGACCGGCCAAGGGCAGCTCCAGCGTTTCGGCGGCACCGGCGGCCAGGGTGCGGGCGAGCACCGTGCGGCCCAGGTTGTCGACCACCGACACGGCCGTGGCCTGCTGGCCCCGCAGGGCCACCGGCAGCAGCAGGGTGGCCGCGCCATGGGCCGGGTTGGGGTACACGCTGGCCAGTTGGGCCAGGGCGGCAGGCGCCGTGGCCAGCACCCGCGCCTGCGTGGTGAAGAGCACGGAGTAGCGGCCCCCGACCGCGGCGTTGGGCGCCAGCGTAAGGCTCACCGACGGCGTGGTGGCCAGGTCGGTGAAGGTGCCGCTGAGGGCATCGCGCAGGTAGGCGTGGTAGCCGGCGGGCAGGTTGGCGAGGTTATCGACGGCCAGCGTGTAGGTGCCGGCCGTGAGCGCAGCCACTTGCAGCGGCAGCAGCACGTCGGCACCAGCCAGGGCCGGTTGGCCGTTGATGGCCAGGGCTTCGGTGCCGGCCTCGGTGGCCAGGGTCAGCCCGTTCGGCGCGGGCAGGTGGTAGGCGTCAAAGGCCCCGTCGAAGCCGGCGGTGGCGCCCTGCTCGAAGTAAATAGCAGCCTGCGTGGCCACGGCGGCGTTGCTTAGGCTCAGCTTCAGTTGCGGACGGGTGTCGGCGGTGCCGCGCTGGAAGGGCGCGGTGTCGTACGTGGTCAGGCGCTCGGCGTTGGTAAAGTTGATGCTGCCGCTAGCCCCGGCCGCGCTGGTGCGCACGAAGAAGCCCTGAGCCACGGGCAGCACGTTGGTGCCGCCGTTGGTGCTTTGGCCGTTCACGTAGCTGGCGTAGCTGCCGGTGTATTGGCCGCTGCTCTTGAACACGTACAGCGTATTGTCGACGTTGCCAAGGCGGCCGTTGTTCACCACCAGGTTCCAGTCGAGGGCCGAGGGGTAGGGGTTGCCGCGCAAGTGCCAGCCGCTTTGGGCCTGGGTGCCGCGGGTGAGGCCGTTGACCGACAGCGTACCGGTAAAGGGCACGCCCACGAAGTCGACCACCTGGCCGGCGCTGATGTTCACCGTGTAGCCTTGCGAAACGATGAGCAGGCTGTTGAGCGCCGGGGGCGACATAAAGCCTTTATCAAAATCCGAGGAGCCGGCGCCGCCGCTGGTGTTCACGCGGGTTTCGTTGTAGCTAAACACCGTGGGGAAAGGCACCACGGTATTGCCCACCGTGTTGTAGTCCGGGTTCACCACCGGCGTGAAGTTGCTGGTGGCCAGGTCGGCCACGGTAGAGCTCTGCACCGGCGAGCTGAAGTGGCGGTAGCCCAGGCCGGCGTTGCGGGTGGGGTCGATGTATCGCTGCACGGTGGCGGCGCCGTTCACCACGCCGCCGGTGTTCACCACAATGGCCGTGCCGGCTGCCGAGGAGAGCAGCGTCAGGGTTTGGCCGTTGGTAATGAGGTCGCCCGATTGCAGCGCCACGCGTTGGGTAATGCTTACGGCCTGGCTCAAGGTGACCCCGGCGGCGTTCTGCACGGCCAGGTTCAACACCCGGCCGGGCAGGCCCGGGCCCGTCACCTGGGCCGCGGAGCCGGCATAGCCATAGCTGGCGTCGGGGCTGAAGGTGCGCGTGCCCGAAACCTGAATGGCCCCGGTGGCGCCCGTAGCGGCAATGCCCGCCGGGTCGCAGATGACCAGGTTGGCGTTGGCCTGCAGCACGAAGCTGCCCGTTCCGGTAATGGGCTGGCAGTTCTGCACTAGGGTACCGCCCGATTGCACGGTCAGGGTGCCGGCCACCGTGAGCGGACCCGTGAGGTTGGCAATGCCGCCGCTGGTCACGGTCACGTTGTTGTAGTTGCCCTGCACGGGTTGCGGCGAGCTCACCGTGAGGTCCGTGAGCGGGGCCGCCGTGGTGGAGAAGTTCACCGTGGCGGCGCTCGAAGTGGCCCCGCCCGCGCAATTGCTCACAATGCTCACCGTGTAGGTGGTGCTGGGGTTCAAGCCCGTGAAACTGACCGACGTGGCGCCGGCCGGCAGCGTTTGCGTGGTGGTAGTGGGCGAAGTCGTCACGGTGTAGCCCGTGGCCGTGCCGCTGCCAGTGAAGTTCACCGTAGCCGAGTTGCTGGTGACGTTGGTGGCTGCCAAGCCCGAGGGGGCATTGCAGGGCGCCGCATTCACGGTGAAAGTGGCTGGGGCTGATGTTCCGCCACCGGGGCCGGCGGTGGTTACCGTCACGTTGTAGGTGCCGGGCGTGGCCTGGTCGGCGGCGGTGAGGCCAATGGTGAGTTGGGTAGCCGACACGAACGTGGTGGTGCGGGCCGTGCCGTTGAAGGTTACCTGCGAAGCGCCGCTCACGAAATTGGTACCGGTCACGGTCAGCGTTTGCGGGGCGGCGCCCGCCGTTACCGAAGCCGGCGACAAGCTGGTGATGGCCGGCGCCGGATTGTTCACCGTGAAGGTGGCCGCGGCCGAGGTGCCGCCGCCCGGTGCCGGGTTGGTCACGGTCACGTTGTAGGTGCCGGCCGTGGCAATATCCGAAGCCGGAATGGTAGCGGTGAGGCTGGTGGCCGACACAAAGGTGGTGGTGCGGGGGCTGCCGTTGAAATTGACCACGGCGCCCGACACGAAGCCCGTGCCCGTCACGGTGAGCGTAAACCCAGCGCCGCCGGCCGTGGCCGAACTCGGGCTGAGGCTGGTGATGACCGGCGCCGGGTTGGGCGCGGCCGTGGTGAAGTCGATGGTGACCGGCGCGGCCGTGGCGCCCGCGGCGCAGTTGCTCACAATGCTCACCGTGTAGGTGGTGCTGGGCGCGAGGCCCGTGAAGCTGACCGAAGTGGCGTTGGCCGGCAGCGTCTGGGTGGTGGTGGCGGGCGAGGTCGTCACCGTATAGCTTGTGGCCGAAGGGCTGCCCGTGAACGTCACCGTGCCCGAGGTGTTGGTGACGCCCGAAGCGGCCAGACCGCTGGGTGCGGTGCAAACCGGCGCCAGCGTGGTGAAAGTGGTGCTCACGGCGCTCGACGACAGCGCGCCGGCAAAGCAGTTGCTCACAATGCTCACCGTGTAGCTAGTGTTGGGCGTGAGGCCCGTCAGCGTCACCGGCGAAGTGGTGGCGGTTTGGGTGGTGGCGGGGCCGTTGGCGGGCGTCACCGTCACGGTGTAGTTGGTAGCTAAGGCGTTGGGGGTAAACGTGATGGTGGCCCCGGTGCTGGTCACGCCGCCGGAAGCCGGGTTGGTGGGCGCGTCGCACACCGGCGCCGCGATGGGCACGGCCAGGTCGAACACGTTGAAGCCGGCCGACTGAGCCGTGGGAATCACGGTGCGCTTGTTGTCGACCACCCCGGTCGAGAGGTTCACGTCGAACAAGTTGGTGCTCGAAATGCCACTGCCGTTGGCCACCGTCGTTTGAATCAGGTAGCCCAGCGTTGAGTTATTCGCAATATCAAGGCCCAGGGCCAGCGAATTGGTCAGGTTATCAAAGCCGTTGTAGACGAGGGTAGGCGTGGTGCGGGTAAGCGTGCCGGCAGCCGGCGGGCTTTGAATGGTCAGGATGTTGCCGTTGGCCTTGTCGAGGTCGTAGAGCGTGGTGCTGGTGCTGCCAATGGTAGAATTGGTGTAAGCCGCCGTGACCACGCCGGGCGTGGCCGGGGTGCCGCCAACGTAAGCCAGCGGCGTGTCGGTGGCCACCAGCGAGCCGTCGACCGGGCTAATGCGGTAGTTGTTACGGTTGCTGCTCAACACCCGGATTTGGTCTGCTACGGGATTGAAATCGAAGCTGATGTTGAAAATGAACAGCGGGTTGGTGGGTTGGCCCAGGTCCAGCGACAGGCCCCCCCAACCGTTGTGACCACCCCGGTGCTCACGTTCACCGTGTAGAGCTGCGTGTTTTTCACCGTGTTGGTGGGGTCGAAGGCGATGGTGGCGTCGTAGCCCAGGGCGTAAAGCTGCCCGGTGAGGGGGCGCGAGTCGATGCCGACCAGCTTCTGCCCCCCCTGCACGCCGGCAATCTTCACCGGAAAGGCGGCGGGGTTGGCATTGCCGCCGGCATTGGCGGTGAAAAAAGTGATGAGGCCCTGGTCGCCAACGGCCGCCCCGGCCGGGAAGAACAAGGTGCTGTTGGGAGCAATAGGCTGCGTGGCCGTGCCCAAGCCGTAAAGTGTAGTGGCCTGGGCCGGAGCCTGGGCCCGCGACGCGGCCGCGCTGACTAGCAGCAAGGCGACGCACCCCAGGTAGCGAAGGTGCCGGCCTAGGGCCGACAACGCACGTAAGTTTGTGGTCATGTATAAAGATTTAAAGGTTGGAAAGAATAAAAAAAAGCCCGTTGCTAGTGTCAGCAGGGCCTAAAAACGCCGTTGGCCAAGGTACGTGGTTCGCGTAAAAGAAGATGCCTGGCGCCGCGTGCCTAACAGAGCGGCCGGCACCCAATCGGTGCCCGAAAATACCCCGCCACCTTGCCTGGCCGCGTGACTACCCCGCCCGGTTAGCTATATGAATTTACCGAAATCGTTTGGGATTTCGCAATTCAAGCTCCGGCGCCGGTTCAGCTCAGCACCCGCACCACGTCGCCCACCCGAATGAGGCCACCCTGCGCGATGTGTGCTGTGAGGCCGCCGTGCCCGCGCATTGCGTTGTAGCCGCCAGGGCCCAGCTCTTCTTCCATGCGCGAGCAGGGGTGGCACTCGCCGGTGATGTCGAGAATGACTTCGTCGCCGATTTGAATCTGGCGGTTTTTCAGGGCCAGCAGGTTCAGGCCGCTCACCACCAGGTTGCGGCGCAGGCGGGCGGGGTCCAGTGGCGCGTTCAGGCCCAGGTAGCCGGCCACCGCCGCCAGGTGCTCGTGCTGCAGGAGCGTGACCTGGCGCTTGCCGCCGGTCTTGGGCCGAGCGTGGTCGCCGAGCATGTGCGAATCGGTTTTCAGCTCTGCCTCGGGCACCAAAAGCAAAGGCTCGCGCCGCAGCGGGCGCTGGCCAATCCACTCCAGGCGGCCGGTTTGGGGCAGGGTGGCCAGCAGGCGGGCCACGGTCGATTTGTCGTCGCCGAAGAAGGGAAAAGGCATGGGCAGGTTACGCGGGCATCAGGGCGGGGTTACAGCTCGTCGGGCGTGCCGAAGCCTTCCCGGATTTCGGTGTGCCGAATGAGGCCGCCCAGGTACCCCGCGCGCGCCAGCAACCCAAAGCCGGCCGTGGCCACCGCCAGCGCCGCCCACGCCACCAGCACGGCCCGCGGCGAGGCATTTTTGCGCAGCAGCAGGCCAAACAGTGCCAGCGCGGCCGCCGTCTCCAGCACCCAGAAGCCCAGCTCGGCCGCGCCGGCGTGGGTTTGAATGAGGGCCCGGCTCACGCGGGGCAGTTCCTGCACGATGGCCGCGGCGCCTTCGCCCGTGAGTTGGGCCGGCAGGCACAGCAGGCCCGCCGCCAGCACGGCCACCAGCCCCGCTTTCGTAAGCGAGTCGTTGCGCTGCAACAGGCCCGCGCCCAGCAATACGGCCGAAAAAAGACTGCCCATTATCGGCAGGTGGTTCACCAGCAGGTGAAGGTGTGCTTGGTTCATTTGACGAAAAAATGGGCCCCACCCGGCGGGCGCCGCAAAGCTACCGCCCGGCCTCGCAGCGCGGCGATGCCACGCAACCATTGGGACCCCGGTCCGACTCTTGAAATTGAACTGCTAACCCCGCGAAATCGTTATTTCAGCAGCCCCGCCCACGTATGTCGGGCGGAGTTATTAGCCGGCTGCCCCGCAATGAATTCCGGCGTGCGGCCGTTGTGTGAAAGCGCTGTTGTTCTGGTGCTTTTCTGTTTCGGATTACCGTTGTTTTCGTGTTGAAAATAGGGTTGGTTTATCCCGTCCGTCGCCCGCATTTGGCACTTTGCTTGCCTAGGTTTTAGTCAGTAGTCATTCACCTCTCGTCTTTCGCTATGACTTTGCTCCCCCGCTTTTTCCGCCGGCTGGCCGCTCCGCTGCTGCTGGCG
Source organism: Hymenobacter sp. 5317J-9 (assembly GCF_022921075.1). Taxonomy (NCBI): domain Bacteria; kingdom Pseudomonadati; phylum Bacteroidota; class Cytophagia; order Cytophagales; family Hymenobacteraceae; genus Hymenobacter; species Hymenobacter sp. 5317J-9. The sequence continues at coordinate 4,012,467 of NZ_CP095050.1, read as the reverse complement.
CTGCCCATAGGCTTTACTTCTGCCGCGCAGGCCCAGACCGCCCCGGCGCCCACCGACGTTATCCGCGAAATCACCGACGCCGTGGGCCTCAAAGCCCGCTTCGAGCTACGGGCCACGCGCGACGTCGACAACGCCGCCGCCGTGGTGTATAATGGCAAGCGGTTCCTGCTCTACAACCCCGATTTTCTGAACGACATCAACCGTGCCGGGCACACCGACTGGGCTGGCATCAGCATTCTGGCCCACGAAATGGGCCACCACCTCAACGGCCACACCCTGCGCGCCGGCGGCTCGCAGCCGGCCGATGAGCTGGAAGCCGATGAGTTCTCGGGCTTTGTGCTGCGCAAGCTGGGCGCCAGCCTGGCCCAGGCCCAGGCCGCCATGGCCACCGTGCCCGACGACGGCGGCTCGGCCACGCACCCCGGCCGGGCGCCGCGCCTGCTGGCCATCGGCCAGGGCTGGCAGCGGGCCAACGGCCAGATTGTGGCCAGCGCCCGGTCGGCTGCGCCCTCGGCCGCCCCGGCTGTGGTGGCGGCCAGCCGTCCGCAGGCCCCGGTGCGCGCCACGTCCTACAACAACAGTTCGGTGAGCCTGTTCCCCACCGAAGAAGCCGACCGCGACGCCCGCGAGATGGTGGCCATCAACCAGGCCAACGGCAATGCCGTGAAGCTGGTGGGTCAGCTCACCTTCCGCAACGACCCCAGCCGCCGCTACTACCTCACCAACGCGCTGAAAGTGGTGCGCGTCGATGACGAAGACAACGCCGAAGAGGTGGGCCGCATCACCCGCACCACCAACGAGACGTTTCCCTTCGTGCTGACCGATACGCAGCAGCGCCGCCTGTTCATCACGGCCCGCGGCGACGTGTACGACAAAGCCGGCCAGCGCGTGGCCAAGCTGCACGACCCGTCGTAATTCTAAGGTAGAATACCTGAACAATGCCCGTTTGCGCAAGCAGGCGGGCATTGTTCGTTTGCAGCGGCTTTGCCGTTCCTTCGCGGTTTCATTCCGCTTATCTGTTCCGCTGCACATGCTGCCGTTTCTGCTTGTCGATGCCTTTACCACCGAGCCCCTGCGCGGCAACCCCTGCGCCGTGCTGCTCGACGCCGACGACCTCAACTCCGCCCTGCGCCAGCGCCTGGCCCGAGAATTCAACCAGTCCGAAACCGCTTTCGTGAACCAGGCCATGCCCGGCAGCACCGAATTCACGGTGCGCTATTTCACGCCGGCCGAGGAGATTCCGTTGGCCGGCCACCCCACCATTGCCACCGTCACGGCGCTGCTGCACGCGGGCCGGGTGGCCTTGCCGGCCGATGGCTCCCCGTTGGTGCTCACCCTGCAATTATCGGGTGGCCCCATTCGGGTAGACGTGCTGTCGGGCGCTGCCGGCCAGCCGCCCCTGGTGTGGATGACCCAGCGCCCGCCCGTGTTCGGCGCCGTGCACGCGCCCGAGGCCGTGCTCCCGCTTTTCGGCCTCACGCCCGACGACCTGCTGCCCGGCGCGCCTATCCAGACGGTGAGCACGGGCACGCCGCAGCTCATGGTGCTGCTGCGCGACCACGCCGCCCTGCGCCGCGCCCACGTGGCCGATGCCGCGGGCCTGGCGGCGTACCGCGCCGCGAGCGACTTTTTCAGCCCGCACCTGTTTTGCCTGGGCGGGGCCACGCCGGCGGGCCACACCTTTGCCCGGCATTTCGGCACGCCGCCGGATATTTCGGAAGACCCCGTGACGGGCTCGGCCACCGGCGGCATGGCCGCGTACCTGTGGCATCACGGCTACCTCAGCGCGCCGGAATTCATCGCCGAGCAGGGCCACGACATGGGCCGCGCGGGCACGGTGCAGGTGCGCATCAGCGGCCCGCGCGAAGCCATTGCGACGGTGCAGATTGGCGGGACGGGCGTGGTGGTGCTGGAAGGCGGGTTGCGCGGGGATTTGTAGGCGTTCGGGTGCAACTCGGCAGCGCTTTGGGCTGTTAGCATAACGTTTGAAGCAGATACAAAAACTCATCCCTTCCCACTGTGCCCGAATTACCCGAAGTAGAAACCTACCGCCGCTTTATCGACGAATTGGCCGTGGGCCAAACCATTGCTGCTTTTCAAGTAAATGATGCTCACGTGCTGGCCACGCCCGAGGACCAGCTGCGCGCCGGGCTGGTGGGCCGCACCATTACGGGCACCAGCCGGCTGGGCAAAAACTGCTTTTTAGAGCTCGACAACGGCAAGGTGCTGGTGCTACATTTTGGTATGACCGGCGACGTGGGGGCCTACCGCGACGAGCCCGACGCCCCGCGCTTCACCCGCGTGGCCCTGCACCTCGAAGACTCCGGCCTGCGCCTGGCCTTCATCGACCCGCGCAAATTCGGGCGCATTCGGCTTGCCGACAGCGCCGCCGCCCACCAGAAAGCCAAGAAAATAGGCCCCGACGCGCTGGAAATAACCGCCACCGAGCTGCACCAGAAACTCAGCCGCCGTAAAACCCTGCTCAAGCCGCTGCTGCTCGACCAGGGCATCACGGCCGGGCTGGGCAACTGGATTGTGGACGAAGTGCTGTTTCAGGCCAAAATTCACCCCGAGCGCATTGGCGCCTCGCTCACGGAAAAGGAGGGCAAGGCCCTGCACGAGGCCGTGCAGTTGGTGCTCAACACGGCCATCAACCAAGAGGCCAACTACCGGCATTTCCCGGCCAGCTTTCTCATCCATGCCCGCGAGTGGGACACCTCGGCCACGCCGGCCAGCGACGACGCCCACACGTTTTGCCCCCGTCATCCCAAGGTGAAAATCGACAAATACTACGTGGGCGGCCGCGCCACCTACACCTGCCCGAAATGCCAGCCCGCGCCGGCCTCAGCCGATAAACCGGCTGCGTAGCCATTGGGCCGGATGCTTATTTGCCGCGAACGCCACCTGAGAGCCTGTTGCGCAGCCAGCGGTTGAGCGGCGCTTCCAACGCGTAGTAGCTCGCCACGGAAATTCCTGCAAGCAGCAGCAAGTCGGCTGCTATTGCCAGGGGACTGGTCCAAACGGGCCGGCCGGCGTGAATCGCCTCGTGCACAGGGCCCATGTGAATCAGGTAGAAAATGTAGGAGGCTTTGCCCAGCAGCACCGCGGCCGGGCTGCCCAGCACGCGGCTAACCCACGTGGTTTCGGCCAGCAGCCCGTGTAGCAGGGCCACCAGGGGCAAGGTGAGCAGCAACTGCTGCCCCACTACCTGCACCAGCAGCTCGTTGGCCTGCCACACGCGCAGGCAGGCCACGCCAACTACCACGATGCCCGTGCCCGCCAGCCCCAGCCACGTGTTCCGGCCCGTGGTACGCGGGCTCACGTCGCCGCGGCGTATCAGCCACAGGGCCAGGCCTGCGCCGGCAGAAAACTCGGCGCTGCGCCCCGCCAACGTCCAGCACAGGAGCAGGCGGTAATCGCTGAAAAACCCTTCAAAACGGCCGTGCAGGGCTTCGGTCAGCAGCGAGCCGAGGGCCAGCAGCGCCACGGCCGCCCCGCCGAACAAGACGGCTGGCCGGGTGCCTTTTCGCCACAATATCAGTAAAACTGGGGCCAGCAGGTAGAAGGTTTCTTCCACCGTCAGCGTCCAGCCTTGCTGAATGTGGGTGAATTGCAGCGTGCTCGAATACCCTTTCAGAAACGTGAGGTTGGCCACGTAATGCAGCCATTCGGTGCGGGCCGAGCTGCCGGCGAGGTGCCGGAAGCGCCACAGCAGCGCCACCGTGGCCAACAGCCACCACATTGGATACACGCGCGCCAGCCGGTTGGCGAGGTAGCGGCGCCAGAAATCCCACCGAAACGAAGCGTGCTCGGCGTAGCGCAGCGCAATCAAAAAACCGCTGAGCACGAAGAAGACGTTGACCCCAATGCTGAAATCGAGCCGGAGCAACAGCGGGTTCTGGGTAAAAAACCGCAGCGGATGGCTGTGCGAACAGAATACCAGCAGCGCCGCTATTGCCCGCAGGCCAGTGAGCGGGCGAAAGTAGGTGCGGGATATGGTGGAACGCATGCACAAAACAACTACCTGCCGTGCGAGCCGCGGCCGTCTGAGCAAGGCCGCACGGTAGCCCAGGCGCCAGCCCGCGCGGGCCTAGTGCATGTTGCCAAGGCCGCCCGCCACCAAAAAAATGCCGGAGCACGCCCCAAACCCCACAATGAGCACCAGCAGCACGCTCAGGAAATAAGGCGCGGCCCCCACGTCTTCCGGCCCCCGGCCCATGTGCGCGAAGGCCAGAATCAGGTTGTACAGCGCCTGGCCCAGGTAGAAAAAGCAAAACAAAAAAACGCCGGCGTCGACGCCCGTGTTTGCTGCGACTCCCAGCAGCACGGCCGCGGCCAGCAGGGCCAGCAGGTTGTTGCGCACGATGCTGCCGAAGGTGGGCTTGTTCATACACGAATATAGATTTCAGGGAGTATTTGTCGGCGCTTCCAGTACTTCGGCCCGCCGGTGGCTTTCCCTCTCCTGCGAGCACATGCCAAACCCGATGAGCAGCAGGAGCAGAAACGACAGGAAAAAGCCCCCGGCGTAGCCCGCATCGCGCCGCCGCTCAAACAGCAGGAACACAAAGCCAATGAGCGCATTCAGGCACGCCAGCAGCAGCAGGCCAAAGCCACCGCTGGTCACATTCGGCCAGCTAAGGCCCAGTAGCAGCAGCAAAATGGCCAGGTTGATGCCCAGCGGCCAGACGTACCGACGCTGGCCTTTTTCGGTTGGTTCAGTTGTCATACGTTCTCACACTAGGCCCACCCGCTCGGCCCGCAACTCCTCCAGCCGCGCCAGCTTCTCCTGGTCGCGGTAGAAGATGTTCATCGTCTCGAAAGGAATGATTTTCAAGTCCTTGCTCACGATGTGCACGCAGGATTTCTTCACGGCCCGCACGTCGAAATTGTGCGCGTCCATAAACTGCAGGACGATGATGCGGAACAGGTTTTCGTAGCCCAGGTTAGGCGCCGATACCTGCGGCAGGCAGCACAGCAGCTGGTTGATTTCGGGCACCACCGTATCCACGGTATTGGCTGTGCTAAACAGCTTGAGCATGTGCTGGCGCAGGCGCGGGTCGCGCTCGTACACAATGGTATTGCCCGCGTTGGTGAGCAGCTCGGCGGGGTCGATGTAGCGGGTGAGAGGGAAGACTTCGCCGTCGAGCTTCAGCGCGTAGGCCATGGCCAGGGCGTCGGGGTTGCAGGGCACGGGCAGCAGGTCCTGGGCCGAGAAAACCGGGCTTTGGTCGATGATGCCCTGGCGCACTTCCGTGAGCGAAAACGAGTCGGTTTCGGGGTTGAAATTGTCGAGGCGCCCGGCTGCCTGCGTGGGCTGAAACGTAACGCCGCGCACGCAACGCTGCTTCAGCGCGTAGTCGATGATGTCGCCCATTTCGTCATCGTTCAGGCCCTTTTGCAAGGTCACCACCAGCGTGGTGCTGAGGTTGTACTTGTTCAGATTCTCGATGGCTTGCTTGCGCACCTCGCGCAGGTCGCGGCCGCGCATGGTCAGCAGCACGTTTTCTCGGAAGGAATCGAACTGCAAATACACCTCAAAAGCGCCCGCATACGTGGCCAGCCGCGCCACAAAGGCTTCATCCTTGGCCAGGCGCACGCCGTTGGTGTTCACCATCAGGTGCTTGATGGGCTTGCGCTTGCACATGTTCAGGATTTCCCAGAACTGCGGGTGCAGCGTGGGCTCGCCGCCGGAGATTTGCACCACGTCGGGCTCGCCTTCGTTGGCCACCACCAGGTCCACCATGGCTTCCACTTCTTCCAGGGAGCGGTGCCGGCCGTGGGTGGGGCTGCTTTCGGCGTAGCAGGTAGGGCAGGTGAGGTTGCAGCGGTCGGTTATCTCGATGACGGTGAGGCAGCTGTGCTGCTCGTGGTCGGTGCACAGGCCGCAGTCGTAGGGGCAGCCGAAGTGCGTGGCCATGTTGAAGCGGCGCGGCGTTTCGCTGGGCTTCACGTAGTTGCGGATGCTCTTGTAGTACTCAATATCGGTGGCAATGCGCACCCGCTGCCGCCCGTGCTCCGGGCAGCGCTTGAGCATGTACACGTTCCCGTCCTCGAAGACGATTTTGGCCTCGATGCGGCGCAGGCAATGCGGGCATAGGCTGATGGTGAAATCGTAGTAGGTGTATGGACGTTCGGGCATGGGAAATTTATTCTTCTACAACAAATGAATTATTATCGAATTGCAAGCTTACCGGTTGGCTCCACCATGTTTTGTCAGAGTAATCATTATAGCTAGCATCATTGAAATGATTTTGCGGGTAGCGGCCCGAGAAACCAAACCGAACCCTAACGCCAGCTTCAGGCACTGTCCACTTGTCATACGGCGGTCGTGGGCTCATATATTCTGTTTTGTTTTTATCCGATTTGCTATTAATCATTCGCGTCAATAATCCATAAAACACAATTGTTTTTTGTGGTTTTAGAGTAATGTGTTCAGGTACATTTTTATCACATCCTGGAAAATCCAAAATCAGATTTGAATTGTCAGTTTGCCAGTTTTCCATCCACGAGCAGGACATTATCAAAATCTTCTTATTCGAAACCGAATTGTTCGTAACAGTCAATTTTACGAAAAGACCTTTTGTGTTGCTGTCAGGATATATGTATTTGCCTTCTCCAGTTATTTCTGCCGCAATTAATAAGTCTCGAGGACTGTCTTGGCTATAAGCTAGAAAAGGCAGCAAAGCCATTGCAAGAAGCAAAAGTGTCTTCATAATATCGGGTATGTAAACCGTTGTAATCAAGTATACTTGGTCACTGGAATATGGGGCTTAACCCACCCCCAAACATAATACCCCAGCCCCGCCACGCACGCCCACTGAATGGCCGTGAGCCCCAGGCCCGGCAGCGCCGCCGTGGGCTTGATGAACTCCACCAGCAGCCGGAACAGCAGGTAGCCGCTCAGAAATAGCTGAAACCGGCGCCCATCGGCCAGGGGCCCTCGCCGTTCCAGCAGCCACAGTAGCAGCGCCAGCGCCCCCAGAAACAGGATTTCGTATAGGTTGGTGGGGTGGCGGCGGATGCCATCGCCAAAGTTGATGCCCCAGGGGAGGGGAGTAGCCGTGCCATAAGTGCCGTCTTCGAGCCCGCTGAAAAAGCAACCGAGCCGGCCAATGGCCAGGCCCAGCAGGATGGGGAACACCATGAGGTCGCCGCTGCTGGCCCTCACGCCCAGGCGCTTTTTGGTGAGCTCCACGCCGATGAGGCCACCCAGGAAGCCGCCCACAATGGTTTTGTTGGTGAAGTAGTAGAGCCAGCCACCGGGCGGGTGGGCTAGCAGCTCGGGGTGCTCCAGTAGGCCCAGCAGGCGCGAGCCCAGCAGGGCGCCCGCGGCCGCCCCCACAAAAATCCACTGGCGGTGCTGGCTGCTGATGCGGTCGGCGTGGTGGGCGCGCAGGTGGGTGTAGAGGCGGTAGCCCAGCGAGTACGCCAGCACTTCGCACAGCAGGTGCACGGGCAGGCGCACGGGGCCTAAGGCCAGCTCGACGGGGAAGTTCATGGCGCAAATATGGGCGCGCCGGGCGTTGGCGCTTACTTTTAAGCCCGTGTTTCAGCCCGTGGCCCTGATAGTTGCTTTGCGGCGCTTGCCGTTGCCCGGCGCGTTGCTGCTCGGCCTGCTGGCCCTGCTGCTGTGGGGCGCCTGCGGCAACCAATACCAAGCCCCGGCCTGCTGCGGCGAGCGGGTGGTGCGCGTCGACAGCTTGGCCGCGCCGCTGCCGGACGCCCCGCCGCTGCTCTACCTCACCCTTGGCCTCCGCAACGACGACCCCGACGCGGCCCGGCTGGAAAGCGTGAGCGGGGCCCTGCTGTTTCAGGGGCTGTATTGGAGCGATTTCCATCGGCCGCGCCGCCAAGGGCTGGTAGTGCCGCCCAAGAAAGAATTGCTCGTGCCGCTGGTGCTGCCCCTCACCGATACGCTGGCTTGCGACCCGGTCTTGCTGCGCCGCTTGCAGCGGGCCCTGCGCCGCGGCACGGCCGGCGACTCTACGCTTTGGCTGAACCTCAGCGTCGACGTTTCGCTAAAAGAGGGCGGCGGCTACTTGAGCGACAATGGCACCGAGGTTTCGCTGCCCGCCATGGGCGCGACGGTCCCACTTCGGCGTAAATGAGCTCAGGGTAGGCCAGGCAAACCTACGAGCAATTCAGGACGCTGAAAAGTCCCGGAATAGTGGGTGCAAGGTGCTGAGGGAAAATGCCTTGTTATTGATATGAGCGACGCATTCAAGTCTAAATTATCGATGTATTTATATTGACTGCAATAGGGGGCCTTGTACTTTGGAGCGAATTATTATTCACCCTCACCACACGCCGCTATGAAGTACTTCGCCGCATGCTTAACCAAAATTCCGGGCTTGCTGGGGCTGTTTCGCCGCCGGAGCGTCGCGGCCGTAGTGGCTTGGATGGTGCTGGGAGCCTTCGCGCCGCTCGTGACGGGCTGCAACTACTACCGCACCAAAACCCAGCCGGCCGACAAGGAAACGGTGAACCTGCTGGCCCAGTCGAAAACTTTCGTGGTGCACCAGGGTGCCACGGAATGGGTGCTGCGGCAGCCGCATTTCAACGGGGAAACGCTGGAAGGCACCCGCGAGTCTGCCACCGGCACGCTGGCTAAATACGGCGAGCTGCCAGCCGGCCGCAACGCGCCTCGCTATTTATCGAAGGATAAAAAGGTGGCGCTGAACATTGTGCACGTGTACGTCAACGACGCGCAGCCCGGAGCCGGCGACCAAGTGAGTATTCCAATAGCCGCCATTCAACGGATTGATTTAGTGGAAAAAAACAGTGGGCGCACCACTGGCTCCTATGTGTTCGGCACCATTGGCATTGCTTTAGGGGCTTTTGTGCTCATCGGGGTCATTGCTTTGCTCACCAAAAGCTCGTGCCCCTTTGTGTACGCTTACGACGGCCAGACCTACCATTTCGAAGGCGAGGCCTACGGTGGGGCCATTTTCGCCCCGGCCGAGCGCGACGACTACCTGCCGGTGCCCGCCCTGCAGCCCGAGGGCAATCAGTACCGCCTCAAAATCAGCAACGAGCTCAAGGAGCGCCAGTACACCAACCTGGCCGAGCTGTGGGTGGCCCAGCATCCGGCCGGCACGCAGGTGCTGCTCGACCAGCGCGGGCAGGTACAAACCCTCACAGCCCCGCAGCCGGCCACGCAGGCCCGCACCCTGGGCGGCCACGACTGCACCGCCCAGCTGCAAGCCGCCGACCATAGCGTGGAGCTGTTCAACGAAGACCTGCCCGGCCACGCCCCCAACGAAGTGGTGCTGACCTTCGCCAAGCCCGCCGCGGCGCGCCACGGCAAGCTGGTGCTGCGCGCCCAGAACTCGCTGTGGCTCGATTACCTCTACGGCCGGTTCATCGAGAAATTTGGCGCGGCCTACAATGGCTGGGCCGCCCAGCAGAAAACCCAGCCCGCCGCCATCAACCGGCAGTGGGCCCTCGACCAGCACATTCCGCTGCAGGTGTACGTGGAGGCTGGCCAGGGCTGGCAGCTGGCCGAAACCATCCCGACGGTGGGCCCGCTGGCCGCGCGCGACCTGGTGGTGCCGCTCGATTTTCCCGCTTCGGCCGCAGGTACCGTGCGCGTGAAGCTGGCCTGCGGCTTCATGTTTTGGGAGGTCGACTACGCCGCCCTCGACTGCAGCCCCAACGTGCCCGTGCAGCTCGACAACTGCCGCCTGCAAAGCGCCCGAACCGAGCGCGGCAACGACGCCCGCGCCGCCCTGCGCGCGGCCGACACCCTGCGCCTCAAGCAGCTGCACGCTGGCACCGTGGTCGACCTCACCTACGAAACCCGCCTGCCCGCACTGGCCGCCGGCACGCGTCGCACGGCGTTTCTGCACACCCGCGGTTACTACGAACACGTCCGCGAGTTCAAAGGAATGCCCAAACTGACGGAGCTGTACGCCTTCAAAAATCCCGGCCGCTTCGTCGAGTTCTCGAAGGAAGAATACCGCCGCGCCAGTCAGCAATTTGCCCCCGCCATCGCCCAACGCTAGTGCCCATGGAAGCCACGCTCATCACCGACCTGCCCTTTCTCGACGCCGCCGCCACTGAGGCGCCGGTGGTCACGCCCACGTTGCCGCCGGCCATCATCGCCTCGCGGCTGCAGCGGGCCTGGGCCACGGCCATGTTTCACCTCACCGATGCGCGCCTGCTCTGGCGGTTTATGCGCTCGGGGGCCCGCATGCAGCTGGCCAAAATGCGCATTGAGGAGCTCAAACGTGCCTACTACGGCGCGCTGCAGGTGAAGAAAGTGGCCCGTGTCGACGGCCGCTATTTCCGCGAATACTTCGCGCCCGGCATGCCCAGCCCGGCCTACGACACCTACATAGCCTCTACGGTGAACCGGCTGGTGCCTTTCCGGGGCGACGCCGACACGCTGAATCTGGTGTTTCTGGCCATCACCAAAAAGTGCCCGCTGGCCTGCGAGCACTGCTTCGAATGGGATGCGCTCAACCAGAAAGAAGTGCTTTCGCGGGCCGACATTCAGGACATGGTGGCCCAGTTTCAGGCCCGGCACGTGACGCAGATTTTCTTCAGCGGCGGCGAGCCCATGCTGCGCGTCAACGACTTGGTGGCTGTGGTGGAAGCTGCCCGGCCCGGCACCGATTTCTGGGTATTTACCTCGGGCTTCAACTTCACCCGCGACAACGCCCAGCGCCTGAAGCGCGCCGGCTTCACGGGCGTCAGCATCAGCCTCGACCACCACGAGCCCGCCCGGCACAACGCCTTCCGTGGCTCGCCCGATGCCTACGCCAACGCCGTGCAGGCTGCGGCTCACGCCCACGCAGCCGGCCTGGTGGTGAACCTCTCGCTGTGCGTCACGCAGGACTTCACCACCCCGGCCAACCTCCTGGCCTACGCCCGTCTGGCCCGGCAGCTGGGCGTCACATTCATTCAGATACTGGAGCCGCGCGCCGTGGGCCACTACGCCGGCCAGGCCGTGGACCTGACCCACGCCCAGGTGGCCTTGCTGGAGGAATTTTACCTAGACATGAACTACGGACCCGACTACCTCGACTGGCCCCTGGTGCACTACTACGGCTACCACCAGCGCCGCATGGGCTGCGGCGGTGCGGCCGACCGGTTCCTGTACGTCGACACCGACGGCGACCTGCACGCTTGCCCTTTCTGCCAGAAGAAAAGCGGCAGCGCCCTGTGCGGCTCCAAAGGCGGCTCGGTGGATGCCGCGTTGGCTTCGCTTAAGACCCGCGGCTGCCACCCATTTGCCCCGGCCAGCATGTGAAAAAGGGCGGCACTAACTCAGAAAAAGCGGGCGGTGCACAACTTTTTTCAAATTTTTTCGTCGGCGGCGCGTTGGTGCTCATCGCGCAAAGCTGAACAGTCGAAAGCTGGCTGGCAATAAATGGGTTACGGCTTGGCTCGGCATTGAAATGAGGCAAGCGGAAGGAGGGTGGTTTGGTCGATTAAAGGCGACAAATAGTCGAATGGCAGGGGTGAAGCTGCAATAATTCCGGCGCGGCCGGGGTTAACAACTCGGAAGCGAGCTGCTGCAGCGGCGCGTTGCCAGCTATTGAATTACCACTTTTAATTCGATTCGACGATGTTCCGCAACCTCTTTGTAGTCGCCCTTTTGTTAGGCCTGTTTGCCACCGCCGAAGCTTCGGCTGCCACCGCCACCCGCCGCCCCACCCGCAAGATTGCGCCCGGCAATCACCGTCCTATCTACCGCCGCTACGGCCACCACGGCCTGTTCCACAATGGATTCCTGGGCATCCACAGCAAGCGCCAAACCAAGATTTCGGGCGCCAAAGTGGGCAGTAAGCGCCGCGGTACCCTGTAAGCCAGTACCCCCAAGCTGCGCTTGGGTCCTGTAGAGCGGCATTAAAACAGAGCTCACGGGCCCAGGCACAGCTTGGGGGACTTATACTTCGTTGTTTTTCACCGCTGCCTTGCGCGTGAGCGTGGTGACTGGCGAGCGGGTAAGCTCGGTTTCACTCTCGAAACCCGTGCGACGCACATTGGCGGCCGGGCTTTCGCCGGTGGCCGGTAGGGCGCGGTTGAGCCAGCTCAGGATGTCGGTAGTAGTGCCGGGCAGCAGGCCGTGGAAGGCGGCCAGTAGCTTCGCCGGCAGCGAAAGAATGATTTCGCCATCGCCGCGGCGGCAGGCGTTCCAGATTTGGCGGGCGGCCTGCTCGGCGTTCATCGTGATGCCGGGCAGCGAGTCGGCGATGCTGAACCAGGCAAATTCCTTTTTCTGCTGACCTTTTACCAGCGCGTGGTCGGGGCTGCCGGTGCGCAGCAGGCCGGGACACACCGTCGTCACGGTGATGCCGTGCTGCTGCAGCTCGGCCCGGAAACCTTCGGACAAGCCCACCAGGGCAAATTTGCTGGCGCTATAGGGGGCCATATGAGGGAGCGCTACCTTGCCGCCCAGCGAAGAGATGTTGACAATGCGGCCTTCGCCCCGGCGGCGCATGCTGGGCAGCACGGCCTGCATGGCGTGCAGCGGCGCCCAGAAGTGAATGGCCATGGAATCCTCGTAGTCGCGTGAATCCATGTTGTCGAGCGGGCCACCCAGGATGATGCCGGCGTTGTTGATGAGCACGTCGATGGGGCCGAGGCGGTTCTCGACTTCGGCCACCATGGTGCGCACTTCCACCTCGTTGGTGATGTCGCGGGCCAGGGTCAGCACGTCGGACTCGGCGGCGCCGGCGTTCAGCAGGTCCTGGCGGGCGCGGGCCAGTTCGGCCTCGTCGCGGGCGCAGATGGCCACGCGGGCGCCCTCGGCCACGGCCTGGCGGGCCAGCACAAGGCCCAGGCCGCGCGAGCCGCCGGTAATGAGCACGACGCGCCGGGTGAGGTCGTAGGAGCCGCGGCGGTTGCCCCACATCGTGGCGGCCAGGGCCGCCGCGCCGAGGCCGGCGGCCAGCAGCCAGTTCTTGGAAGTGCGCTTGTCGTTTTTCATGGGAGGTTGTATGCCAAACCGGCCCGAAAGGTTGCACGGAGGAGGTTCGGAAGCCGGATTTTCGGCACAGGCTGGCACGAAACGTGGTTGGCGAGGCGTTAGGGGCTGAAAGAGCGGCGTTTTCGGCCGATATTTACCCCGTCGCAGCCACCCGTTTTTCTGTGATAGCGCTTCCCCCTCCGCATTTTATGAAAGTTCTGTTGCTCTCCTCGCTGCTGGCCGTGGCCGCCGGGCCGGCCGTGCTGGCCCAGGCACCGGCCAAGTCCGTCACCACCGTCAAAACCAAGACCAAGCCGGTGGGCCAGGCTAGCGTGAAAACCAAAACCAAGGTGGCCGCGCCGGCCCCCGAAGAGCCCATGCCCGTGGCCGACGCCGCCAAGGTCGACGCCATCAGCAACGGCCTCACCACCAACATGCAGCAAAACCTCGGCCTCACGCCCCAGCAAACCGAGAAAGTGCGCGCCATCAACCGCCGCAGCGTCGACGCCGTGGAGTCGGCCCGCCTGCGCTACAAAGCCGACCCGCGCAAGCTGGCCGGCGTGGTTGAAACCGTGGGCAGCTCCCGCCTCGCGGCCATCAAAGACGTGCTCACGCCCCAGCAGTTTGCCAAATACCAGCGCAAGCGCGAAGAAAAAATGGGCGTGCCCAACGTGCAGGGCGTGCAAGGCACCCCGCCGCCCGGCCTCGGCAGTGGCCCCGGCGACCAATAGCTCAACATTGTCCGTCATCCTGAGCGCCGCGAAGGACCTTCTCACGTTTGCCTCAATTGTGCTGGCGTGAGAAGGTCCTTCGCGCTGCTCAGGATGACAGCTACGGACCACCAAAGGCGGCTGCTTGCGTATTCTTGCGCATGACGCAGCCCCTTGCCCCAGCCCCGAATCGTTTCATCGCCCTGTTGTCCCGCGCCGGGCTCGACTGGTTTCTGCTCGCGCTTATTGGCGTGGTGGCGCTGGCCTATTTCCAGCCCGGCCTGGGCAGCAAGGCCAGCCCGGTGCCTTGGAAAGCCATTACCACCCTGGGCGTGGGTCTGGTGTTTTTCTTCTATGGCCTGAAGCTGAGCTTGGAAAAGCTGCGGGCCGGCATGCGCAACTGGCGCCTGCACCTGCTGGTGCAGCTGGCCACATTTGCGCTGTTTCCGGCCCTGGCGCTGCTCATTCGGCCGTTTTTCGGCAGTGAGAGCGGCGACCTGCTTTGGCAAAGTATCTTCTTTCTGTGTGCTTTGCCCAGCACCGTGTCCACGTCGGTGGTGATGGTGAGCATTGCCGGCGGCAACCTGCCTGCGGCCATTTTCAACGCCAGCATTTCCAGCCTGTTGGGCATTGCGCTCACGCCACTGCTCACCAGCGTGGTGCTGCACACCGGCACGGGCGGCGGGCAGCTGTGGGGCCTGGCGGTGCAGCTGCTCTGGCAGGTGGTGCTGCCGGTAGGGGCGGGGGTGCTGCTCAATTCCCGCTTCCACGCCTTTGCCGAGCGCCACAAGGCTAGCTTGCGTGTGTTCGACCAGGTCACCATCCTGCTCATCGTCTTCACGGCCTTCTGCGATTCGTTTGCCGAGGGCATTTTCACCCGCTACCGCTTGGCTGATATCGTGAAGCTCGGCGCGGGCATGGTGCTGCTCTACCTGGTGGTGTTTGCCCTAATCTGGGGCCTGAGCCGCGCCCTGCGCTTCCCACGCGCCGACCAGATTGTGGCCGTGTTCTGCGGGTCGAAAAAGTCGCTGGTGCACGGTAGCGTAATGGCGAGCCTGCTGTTTCCGGCCAGCGCGGCCACGGGCCTTATTCTCCTGCCGCTGATGCTGTATCATGCCCTGCAAATTATTCTGGCCAGCAGCATGGCGCAGTATCTGGGCCGGCAAGTTGTGAGGGAGCCGGTGGCGGCAGTCTAAGTAAGCGCAAGCCTTTTGTGCGCAAAAAGGCTGCCGACCGAGTGCACTTGAGGCATCTCACTTAAGGCAGTAATCAAAATCGCCTGTCATCCTGAGCGCAGCGAAGGCCCTTCTCACGGCCGAACAAGTCGTTCCGCTATGAGAAAGTCCTTCGCTGCGCTCAGGATGACAGGCGAAACACACGTCCTGCTTCAACTGCGCTCAGCATGACGCCCCAATAACAAAGACTAAACCTTACGCCCCCAGCTTCTCCCTGAAGAAAGCCAGCGTCAGAGCCCAGGCCTCGGCGGCGGCTTGCGGGTGGTAGCTGGGCCGCTCGTCGCAGTTGAAGCCGTGGTCGGCGTAGGAAATGACGGTGTTGATGTAGGGCTTGCCGGCGGCATCCACGGCATCTGTTACTTCGGCAATATGCTCTTTTTTGATGTGTGCATCGAGCCCTCCCCAGAAGAAAAGGTGCGGGGCGTGCAGCTCGGCGGCGCGGTCCTTCAGCAGGTGGGTGCCCCCGCCGTAGTACGACACGGCGGCCGCCAGCGGCAGCACAGCATTGGCCAAGAACGACACCCGACCCCCCAGGCAGAAGCCCACGCTTCCGATTTTATCGGCCATCACCAAGACTTGGCCGCTGAGCCAGGCGTGCGCCGCCTGCAGGTCGGCCGTCAGGCCCTCCACCGTGATGGCCTGGAAGTGCGGCGCGGCTACGGTGTTGAAATCGGTATAGGCAATTTCCAGCCCCGGCGCGGCGGTGCGGTGAAACAGCTCGGGCGCCACCACGGCGTAGCCAGCCGCCGCCAGCCGGTCGGCCACGCTGCGAATGTGGTGGTTCACGCCGAAAGCTTCCTGCAGGAGAATGATGCCCGGCACCGGGCCGGTGTTGCTTGGGAATGCCGCGTAGGCGTGCATTTCGGTGCCATCGGCCACGGTTATGAGTACGTTGTTCTGGTCGCTCATTAAAGAAGGAATGGATGAGAGTTCGGGTGGGTAACAACTGAGCCGGCAATTGTTCATGCCAGGGCCGGCCCGGGCTCCGGCGAACCGGACGGGCCCTTCAGCGGTTCTGTATACTTATTCCTCTCTCTGAAAATGACCACCCCCTCCAATATCCGCCTCAACGTCCTCGACCAGTCGCCCATCCGGCCGGGCGCTACGCCCCGCCAGGCCCTGCTCGAAACCGTGGAGCTGGCCCAGCTGGCCGACCGCCTCGGCTATACCCGCTTCTGGGTGAGCGAGCACCACAACACCAACACCCTGGCCGGCTCGACGCCCGAAGTCCTCATTGCCCACCTCGGCAACCACACCCAACGCATTCGCCTGGGCTCGGGCGGCATCATGCTGCCGCACTACAGCGCCCTGAAAGTGGCTGAGAACTTCCGCATGCTCGAAAGCCTGTTTCCGGGCCGCATCGACCTGGGCATGGGCCGCGCCCCCGGCGCCGACCGCCTCACGGCCTATGCCCTCAACCCCAATAACCAGTTCAACGAGAAGGACTTCGTGGAGCAGCTCATGGACCTGCAAGCCTACCTGCGCGATGAGAAAGTGCCCGACACCATTCACGAGCGGGTGATGGCCATTCCGCAGTCGCCCACCGCGCCGGAGCTCTGGATATTGAGCTCCAGCGGCCAGAGCGGCCTGTTTGCGGCGCACTTGGGCATGGCCTTTTCCTTCGCGCAATTCATCAACGGCAACGGCGGCCCCGAGGCCGTGCGCCAGTACCGCCAGCGCTTCCGCCCTTCGCCGGAGCTGGCCACGCCGCTGGCCAACATGGCTGTGTTCACGCTGTGCGCCGACACGGAGGAAAAGGCCAACGAACTGCGTAAGGCCATGGACATGCAGCTCATCCGCTTCAACCGCGGTGAGTTCCGCACGTTCCCGTCGGCTGAGGAAGTGCGCGCCTACCAGTTCACGGCCGAAGACCAGGCCCACCTGCGTCACAACCACAACCGCGTGGTGAGCGGCACGCCCGACCAAGTGCATGCCCAATTCATCCAACTGGCCGCCGAATATGAGGTGGACGAGATAACCGCCGTCACCATCACTGCCGATTTTGAGGACCGCCGCCGCTCTTACGAGCTGCTGGCCGAAGCCTTTCATCTGACTCCCACCAACGCCTTGCAGGAGGCCGAGGCAGCTTGAACCAGCCAGCCATCGGCAGCGGCTCCGCCAACGGCTGTGCAAGTACTTTAGGAAAAGGTCAGCTTTATAGCTGGCCTTTTTTATTGGTAGTCAATTGTTTGGTTGATGAAATTGCTGATGGATGCTGGAAGTGTGGGAGGGATGAGCAAATTTCCCGACTTCTTTATTTGGAACAATTCTAAATAGGCTGCACCTTTGCACCGTATTTTGAATCTGTCTAAATAAGCTATGCGCTCAGTTGTTTTTCCCCTGCTCGTTGTTGGTAGCCTGCTGCCGTTGGTTAGTGTTGCTCAGTCCGACGCCCCGCACCATCGCCATGCCAAGCGCCATGACCAGACGGGGGAAGTAACCGGCCGCATTGAGTTGGCCGACGGTCAGGCGGCTGAGCAAGTTTCCATCCGCGTGAAGGGCACTTCGCTGGGCGTTAATTCAGCCGCGGATGGCACGTTCCGCCTGCAGGCGCCGGCCGGCTGGCAGGTGCTCACGGTGACGTGCCTGGGCTGCACGCCGCAGGAAGTGACCGTGGAAGTGAAGCCCGGCCAGACCGTGGCCGCCCTGCCCGTGCGCCTGGCGCCCGGCGAGCAGCAGCTGCAGGAAGTGACCGTGCGGGGCGCCAAAAGCCTGAACCAGCGCACGCCGAGCGTGGGCAAAATGCCCATCGCGCCCCTCGACAACCCCCAGAGCACCGTCACCATCGAGCGCGAGGTGCTGGAGCAGCAGCAGGCCCTGCGCCTGAGCGACGTGCTGGCCAACGTGAGCGGCGTGTATGTGATGGGCGCTACCGGCGGCACCCAGGAAGAAATTGCCAGCCGCGGCTTTGCCTACAGCAGCGCCAACACCTTCAAAAACGGGGTGCGCTTCAACAACGGTATTATGCCGGAGGTGAGCTCGCTGGAGCGCATGGAAGTGCTGAAAGGCAGCGCCGCTATTCTGTACGGCAACGTGGCCGCCGGCGGCATCCTGAACTTGGTGACCAAGAAGCCGCAGTTTGAGCGCGGCGGCTCGGTGGGGCTGCGCGTGGGCAGCTTCGGTTTCGTGAAGCCGCAGTTCGACGTGTACGGCGCCGTGGGCCAGAGCCAGAAAGTGGCCTTCCGCCTGAACGGCACCTATGAGCGCGGCGACAGCTTCCGCGATGGCGTGAAAAGCAACCGCGTGTACGTGAATCCCTCGCTGCTTTTGAAACTCACGCCCAAGACGGACCTCGTCATCGAAGGCGACTACCTGCGCGACAACCGCACGCCTGATTACGGCATCGGGGCCATCAACTACCAGATTTTTGACTCGCGCACCCGCTTCCTGAACACGGCCGACGCCACCAACGCCACCAACCAGAGCAGCGCCACGGCCACCCTCACCAGCCGCCTCAGCGACACCTGGCAGGTGCGCGCCGTGGCCGGTTTCCAGCGCTATGATAATGAGCTGCGCAGCGCCGCCCGGCCCACGGCCAACGTCATCAAGCCCGGCCGCAACTACGGCAACTGGCAGCGCAACCTGCAACGCACCCAGACGGCCGAAAACTACTACTTGGCCCAAATTGACCTGACCGGCACCCTGCGCACGGGCCGCATTGGGCACACGGTGCTGGTGGGCGCCGACGCCGACCAGTACAACACCAACGCGCTGTCCTTCATCGCGCAGGCCTACGACTCGCTCAATATTCTGGACCCCAGCCGCGCCTTGGGCCGCCCCAAAGGCGCCGTGAGCGGCTACGACGCCATGCGCTACAACACCCGCACGCTGGGCAACACCCGCCGCGCCGGTTTCTACGCCCAGGACCTCATCAGCCTGTTCGACCACGTGAAGGTACTGGCCGGCCTGCGCTGGAGCTACCAGGAAACCCCCACCGACGTGTACACCTACCCCGGCCTGGCGCTGCCCGCCACCAACGCCGCCACCGTGGCCGAAAACCGCCGCTACGACAACGCATTTTCGCCGCGCCTGGGCCTGGTGTACCAGCCCATCAAAACCACCTCGCTGTTTGCGTCTTACTCCAATTCCTTCACGCCCAACTCCGGCTTCGACGAGCAGGGCGGGGCGCTGGCGCCGTCGCTTATCGACCAGTACGAAGTGGGCATGAAAAACGAGCTGTTCAAAGGCGCGCTGTCGGCCAACGTGACCGGCTACCGCATCGTGAACAGCAACCAGGCCCAGGCCATTCTGCCCACCGACCCGCGCTTTGCCACCAGCCGCGTGGCGGCGCCCCAGGAGCTGGCCGGCGAAGTGACGAGCCAGGGCGTGGAAGTGGACGTGCAGAGCCGCCCGCTCAACGGCATTTCGCTCATTGCCGGCTACAGCTACAACACCACCACCTACACCAAGAGCAACATTTACGAAAACGGCAGCCGCCTGCGCTACAACCCCGCCCACACGGCCAACGCGAGCCTGTTCTACAGCTTCGCCAACGTGTTTGCCAACAACGCCACCCTGCGCGGCCTGAACGCCGGCTTCACGGCCTACTACGTGGGCGACCGGGTGGGCGGCCGCAACACCCGCCTGCTCGACCCTAGCACCGGCCGTCCCTGGGCTTCGGGCAGTGACGCTTTCCAATTGATTTCGGTGCCCGACTATTTCCTGTTCGATGCTTCGCTGGGCTATTCCTACGACCGGTTCTCGTTGCGCTTCAAGATGGCGAACCTGCTCAACGAGCTGAGCTACAACCTGCACGACGACAACAGCATCAATCCCATTGCGCCCCGCACCTTCTCGGCCACGCTGAGCTATAAGCTGTAATCAGCCGTAATTTGCCCGCCATGAAAAGCCCGTTCAAACGCTTCATTCGCAACATTCACCTCTACCTCGGCTTGGCCTCGGGCCTGGTGATTGTGTTCGTGTGCCTCACGGGCAGCATCCTGGTTTTTGAAAAAGAGATAGAGCAAGCCTGGCACCCGGAGCGGTACACTGTGGCTCCGGCTACTACGTCCGCGCTGTCGCTGGCTCAGCTAACTACCGCCGTGCAGGCCTACAAGCCCAAGGCCAAAATCGGCGGCTTTAAGGTATACGCCGACCCCGCCCGCAGCATGGAGGTGAGCCTGGCCGGTGGCCCCGGCGGCAAGGGTGGCGAAGGCGCCAAAGGCCCACGCTCCGGCGATGGCAAAGCCCGCGCGGAAGGCGCCGGTCCCGCCACTGCCAAGCCTGGCGAGGGCGGCCCCGGCAAAGGCAAGGGCAAAGGCGACGGGGGAGGCCCCCGCATCTACGTAAACCCCTACACGGGCGCTATCCTGGGCGAAATCAACCCGCGCGAAACGTTTTTCCACACCGTGGAGCAGCTGCACCGCGGGCTGGTGGCCGGCAAAATCGGCAAGCTGGTGATGGGCGTGAGCGCCTCGATTTTCCTGTTCATTCTGGGCACGGGCCTGGTGCTGTGGTGGCCCGCGGCGCGCAAGGCTCTCACGCCCCGCCTCACGGTGAAGTGGGGCAGCGGCTGGAAGCGCCTCAACCACGATTTTCACATTGTGCTGGGCTTTTATGCTTCGCTCTTTCTGTTCGTGATGGCGCTTACCGGCGTGGGCATGTCCTTCGATTGGGTGGGCGCGGGCATCAACAAGCTCACCCATTCGCCCCTGAAGCGGCCCGAGCCGCCGGTATCCGTGGTACCCGCCGCGGCCGCCGAACCCGTCGCCAAAGTCGGTGCCGATGCCGTGCTGACCCTGGCCCGCCAGCAGGCTCCGGATGCGGAGTTTTACTCGGTGCAGCTGCCAAAAGAGGCCACCGGCAGCATCCGCGTGGCCGTGCTGCGCCCCGGCGCCATTACCGAAAACGCCACCGACGAGGTGTACCTGGACCAATATTCCGGCCAGGTCATCAGCGGGCAGACGTATGCCCAGCGGCCCGTGGGCCAGCGCATTCGCGGGCTGTTCAAGCCGGTGCACACGGGCGCCATTGGGGGCCTGTCCACCAAGGTGCTGGCTTTTGTTATTGCACTGCTGGGCGCCACGTTCCCCGTCACGGGCACTGTTATGTGGCTGAACCGCATCCGCAAAAAGGGCAAGAAGCAGCCGCAGCTGCAGGCCGTTTAAGTACCCCCAAGCTGCGCTTGGGTTTAGTTGAACGACGGCCAAGGTATGCTGCCGAGCACAGGCACAGCTTGGGGGGACTACGCAAACGTGTCCCAGCTCAGCCGCAGAATAAACGCGCCGACCACCACCAGAAAAAGTGCCCGTACAAAGCTGCTGCCGCGCCGCAGGGCCATGCGTGCCCCCAGCGTAGAGCCCAGCATGTTGCAAATGGCCATGGGCACGGCCACCTTATACAGCACTTGCCCGGTCGAGATAAAGAAGATGAGCCCGGCAATGTTGGTGGCCACGTTCACGAACTTGGCCGAAGCCGAAGCGGCCAGAAAATCATAGCCAAACAATCCCACGAAGACAAACAGCAGCAAGCTGCCCGTGCCGGGCCCAAAAAAGCCGTCGTAAAACCCGATGGCCGAGCCCAGCACGATGCCCGTGATGATTTCGCGCTTGCCCTGCAGGCGCGGGGCGTGGATGCTGCCAAAATCCTTGCGCCAGAACGTGTACACGGCCATGGCCGAGAGCAACGCCAACACCAGCGGCCGCACCGCTTCCTTGTGCAGGCTGCTGGCCGCCCGCGCCCCCAGCAGCGCAAAACCACCCGCCACTAGTGCTGTGATGGCCACCGTGCGCCAACGCAACGGCACGGCATCGGGCCCGCCCAGGTAGCGGCGCAGCGCCGCGGCCGTGCCCGCCAAACTGGCCACCTTGCCCGTGCCCAGCACCGTGGAATAGGGCACGCCCGGCAGCAGCAGCAGCATGGCCGGCAGCTGAATCAGTCCGCCGCCGCCCACCTGCGCATCAATAAACCCGGCCAGAAAGGCAAAAAAGTAAAGCAGTAGCAGCGAAGCCGTCATGGCGCGAAGGTAGCGGCGAGCCCGGCCCAACGGGAATATTCAGTGTGGGCAATGCTGGGCGGAGGCACGGGGTTCGGCATCAAAATCAATGGCATAGCTCGCGCGACGCACCGCTTATTTTTCTTGCCATTGGCTATGCAGAGTGCCTCAATGTTGGTGCAAGCTCCGACACAGCGCCATGGAAGACGGGGGCGCCGCCGGGGCCTGCTAGCGGGCCCCGGCGTTGCGCGCGCGGTTGCGGGGGCCGTACTTTGGTGCCGCAACCCCTCCGCCTGGCCGAAGGCAACCAACCCCATAGGCTCAACCGCGAGGCGGGGCCGGCTAACCATCACACATGTACAAGGCCCTCGTCAAACCCGCACTGTTTAACCTCGACGCTGAGCGCGCCCACCACTTGGTTTTCGACAACCTGCGGCGGGTGGCCCGGGTGCCGGGCGCCAAGGCCCTCCTCCAGGGCCTGTACAATTTTCAGCACCCGAGTTTGGCCCGCGAGGTGTTCGGGCTGAAGTTTCCGAACCCGGTGGGGCTGGCGGCGGGGTTTGATAAGAACGCGGCGCTAACTGATGAGCTGGCCACGCTGGGCTTTGGATTTATAGAAATCGGGACCGTGACGCCCCGCCCGCAGGCCGGCAACCCGCAGCCGCGCCTGTTCCGCCTGCCGCAAGACGAGGCCCTGGTCAACCGCATGGGTTTCAACAACGACGGTGCCGCCGCCGTGGCCGCGCGGCTCGCGCGGCGCCGCAACAGGCAGCTTATCATCGGCGGCAACATCGGCAAGAATAAGGACACGCCCAACGAGCGCGCCGCCGAAGACTACGTGGCCTGTTTTGAAGCACTGGCCGAACAGGTCGACTACTTTGTGGTGAACGTGAGCTCGCCCAACACGCCCAACCTGCGCCAGCTGCAGGAAAAAGAACCCCTAATAGACTTGCTGCAGCAGGTGCAGGAACGCAACCTGCGCCGCGCCCAACCGCGCCCCCTGCTGCTGAAAATTGCCCCGGACCTGACCAATTCGCAGCTGGACGACATTCTCGACATTGCCCGCGAAACCAAGCTCAGCGGCCTGGTCTCAACCAATACCACCATCAGTCGGGAAGGCCTGGCCACCGATGCCGGCAAGGTGGCGGCGCTGGGAGCGGGGGGCCTGAGCGGCCGGCCGCTGCGGGCGCGGGCCACCGAGGTCATTCGCTACCTGCACCAGCGCAGCCAGGGCGAGCTGCCCATCATCGGCGCCGGCGGCATTCACTCGGCCGCCGATGCCCAGGAAAAGCTGGCCGCCGGGGCGTCGCTCATTCAACTGTACACGGGCTTTGTGTACGAGGGCCCGGCGCTGGTGAGCCGAATTAACAAGGCGTTGGCGCGGGGGAAGTAGCGCGTTGGCTTTCGCCTGAAGGTCGCCGCTCAGGATAGGCTGCCAGCTGAGGCGGGCGGAATAAAGAGCTAAAGTTAGGCCGGACGACGCTTGCCAGGCAATTGGCTACGCACGCCATAATTTTTTTTGACGGCGAAAAGACTGACAAAAAGAGCGTGGTTTAGACCGTTAGCGAGGAAATAAAAGGTGAGAAAAACAGCACAAAAAAAACTTAACGTTTCCAATGAATTACCGGGCTTAACAATTCCGTAGTTTTGCACCATGCTTCAACCAAACCATCCGTTGATGAAGCGCGGAACCCTGCTCGGCCGGGAACCGCGGGAAGGCCGGAAGGCCTTCGCCGCCATCGGTTCTCCCGATTTGGCCACTGCTATTTCCGTTGGTTTTTCTGCCTGTTGCCCCGTTACCGTTTCGGATTCCGAAACGGTTTTTTTATGTCCGATGAGTTCGTTGACTGCCCTGCAGCTCCGGCATTCATCACAGCTCGCATGCGATGTAAGCGCCTCGAAAGCAGCTAGTCTTACACGTTCTTCCTTCTGACCACTACTTGTTTTCTCCACTTCGGTATGGCACGTAAAGACCTGCTCGACATCGCATCCCTTCACCGTGAGGAAATCGAGTTCCTGCTCGACCAATCCACGTCCTTCAAAAAACTGTTCACCCGCTCGGTGAAAAAAATCCCTGCCCTCGAAGGTAAATCCGTGCTCATGCTCTTCTACGAGGCCAGCACGCGCACGCACTCCTCCTTTGAGGTCGCGGCCAAGCGCCTCTCGGCCGAAGTCACGAACTTCAACGTCGACCATTCCTCCATCACCAAGGGCGAGTCGGTGCGCGAAACCATCGAGACGCTGCAGGCCATGCGCACCGATTACATCGTGGTGCGCCACAGCCATTCCGGCCTGCCCGGCATGATTGCCCGCCAAACCACCGCGTCGGTCATCAATGCCGGCGACGGGGCCCACGAGCACCCCACTCAGGCCCTGCTGGACGCCTTCACCATCAAGGAGAAATTCCCCGACCCCCGGGGCAAAAAGGTCCTCATCATCGGTGATATTCTGCATTCCCGCGTGGCGCGCTCCACCAGCACGCTGCTGCAGAAGCTGGGCATCGAAGTAGCCTACCTCGGCCCGGGCTCGCTGGTGCCCAAGTACGTGCCGGCCAGTATTCCGCGCTTCACCGACTACGAGGCGGCCATGGCCTGGGCGCCCGACGTGGTGTACCTGCTCCGGGTGCAGCTGGAGCGCCAGGACGTGCAGTTTTTCCCCAGCGTCCGCGAATACCACCGCGTCTACGGCATCACCAATACCCGGCTGGCGGAAATCAGCGACAAGGGCCTCTACATCATGCACCCTGGCCCGGTGAACCGGGGCGTTGAGCTGTGCGACGCCGTGATGGACTACGAGCGCAGCCTGATTACCAACCAGGTCGAAAACGGCATCTCCGTGCGCATGGCCGTGCTCGACTGGCTCACGCCGGGCGGCGACTTCCCGAAGCAGGAGGCGTATGCGGCTCAGCCGCGAGCCGGCTCGACGGTGATTATGCCCTAAGCGGCAACTGCTTCGGCTGGTTCCGCCCGTGTATTTCCTTCTTCAACAGCCAGAATATTCCCACACCCTTTGCCGATTTACACCCCTCATCCATTCATGCTTCTCCTTCAAAACGCCCGCATTGCCTCCGAAAATTCACCCGTCCTGCTCGAGAGCGATGTCCTGATTGTCGAAGGAAAAATTCAGGCCATCGGCAGCAACCTAGCCATTCCTGAGGGCGCCCGTGTCATTGACGCGCGCGGCCGAATTCTGATGCCGGGCATGTTTGATGCCCACGTACATTTCCGTGCGCCGGGTTTTGAGAACAAGGAAACCATTACCACGGGCAGCGAAGCCGCCATCAACGGCGGCATAACCGGCGTAGTGATGATGCCCAACACCCGCCCGGCCCTCGACTCGGCCACCGCTGTAGCCACCGTGCTGGAAAATGCCCGCGACCGGGCCCGCATTCCGGTGTATACGTCCGGCTGCGTGACCAAGAACCGCGAGGGCAAGGAGTTGGCCGAAATTGAAGGCATGCGCGAGCTCGGCGTGAAAATGCTGACCGACGACGGCGACACCACGGCCGACCCGGCGGTGCTGCTGCGGGCCATGCAGTATGCCACCGAGTTCGGGATGTTTTTCGCCAGCCACTGCGAGGTGCCGGAGCTGGCCGGGCCGCGCGCCCTCAACGAAGGCGTGATGAGCTACCGGCTCGGCATCAAGGGCTCGCCGGCCTGCGCCGAGGAAATCATCATCGACCGCGACATTCGCCTGGCCCGGGCGGCGGGCGCCCATGTGCACATCCAGCACGTGTCGAGCAAGCTCGGCATGGAAACCATCCGCTGGTGGAAATCGCGCGGCGACGTGAAAGTGACGGCCGAAGTGGCCCCGCACCACTTGCTCTTCACCGACGAGCACATCGGCGACTACGATACGAACTATAAGATGAACCCGCCGCTGCGCACGCAGGCCGATTGCGACGCGCTGCTCGAAGGGCTCAAGGAAGGCGTGCTCGACCTCATTGCCACCGACCACGCGCCGCACACACCGTTCGAGAAAGCCCAGGATTTCATCAGTGCGCCCAACGGCATCACCGGCCTCGATACGGCCCTGGTTTCGCTCTATCACCACTTTGTGGCGCCCGGCAAATTTGGCTGGGACCTGGTGGTGAAGCGCTACTCGGCCGAGCCCCGCCGCCTGATGGGCCTGCCGGTAGCCGCCATCGAAGTCGGCCAGCCCGCCGATTGCGTCTTGTTCGATACCGATGCGGAAACGACGTTCACGAAGGACTTCATGAAATCGAAATCCCAGAACACGCCCTTCATCGACCAGACCCTGAAAGGCAGCGTAGACCTGGTGGTGCTGGGCACGGAGGTACTGCTGGAGCGTTAATTGGGGACGAAGACAGGCACAAAACAGAACGTCATGCTGAGCGCAGCCGAAGCATCTCGAGTGCTATAACTAATCAACATCGTTAGACGATTGGATTACTGCTACACGCGAGATGCTTCGGCTTTGCTCGGCATGACCACCAAATAATTTCAATGAGCACTACCTCCTCTTCCTCCTCCCCCCAGCCCCTCATCGGCGTGGTCATGGGTTCCAGCAGCGACTGGGACACCATGCAGCACGCCGTGCAGATACTCACGCAGTTTGGCGTGGCGCACGAAGCACGCGTGGTGTCGGCCCACCGCATGCCCGACGACTTGTTTGCCTACGCCGAACAAGCCGGCCCGCGCGGCCTGCAGGCCATCATTGCCGGCGCGGGCGGGGCAGCCCACTTGCCGGGCATGATGGCCGCTAAAACCACGGTGCCCGTGCTGGGAGTGCCGGTGGCCAGCCGCCATTTGCAGGGCGTCGATTCGCTGCACAGCATCGTGCAAATGCCCAAAGGAGTGCCCGTGGCTACGTTTGCCATCGGCACGGCCGGGGCGGCGAATGCCGCGCTGTTTGCTGTGAGCATGCTGGCCCTGCACGACCCTGGCCTGGCGACTAAGCTGCAGGCGTTTCGCGTCGAACAAACCGAGGCGGCCCGCGCCATGACATTGCCGGTATGAGTGCCATTGCTCACGTAGCGGCCATGACCCCCGTTTTGCCAGGCAGCGTAGATGCCGCGGGCCAGCCGGCCACGCTGGGGGTACTGGGCGGCGGCCAGCTGGGCCGCATGTTTGTGCACGCTGCCCAGCGCCTGGGCTACTTCACTGCCGTGCTGGAGCCCGACGCGCAAAGTCCGGCCGGGCAGGTGAGCCATCACCACATCCAGACTGATTACAATGACCCGGCCGGGCTGGCCGAGCTGGCCAACTTGTGCCAGGCCATCACCACCGAGTTTGAAAATGTGCCCGCCCAGGCCCTGCAAACGCTGGCGCAGACCCGCCCCGTGGCGCCGGGCGCGGCCGTGGTGGGCATCGCCCAAAACCGCATCGAAGAAAAAGCTCACTTCGTGGCCTGCGCGACCGTGTCGGGCGTGACCTGCGCGCCCTACGCGGTAATTGAAACGCCGGCCCAGCTGCAGGCCGTGCTGAATGAAAGGGCCTACTTGCTGCCCGGCATCCTGAAAACCGCCCGAATGGGCTACGACGGCAAGGGTCAGGTCCGCGTGAAAACCGCCGCTGAGCTGGTTGCGGCCTGGGCAGAGCTGGGCAGCGTGGCCTGCGTGCTGGAAAAGATGCTGCCGCTCACCGCCGAATGTTCGGTGCTGGTGGCGCGCGGCTGGGATGGGCAGGTTGTGAGCTTCGCCCCGCAGCTCAACGTGCACGTCGACGGCATTTTGGCTGTGACCCACGCGTACGAAGGAAACATGCCGGCTGCCCTGGCCACGAGGGCCCGCGAGGCGGCCGTTTCCATTGCGCAACACCTTGGCTACGTTGGGGTGCTGTGCGTGGAATTTTTTGTGGTGGACGACGGCAGCGCGCACGGCGGCCTGGTGGTGAACGAGATGGCCCCCCGCCCGCACAACAGCGGCCACTACACCCTCGACGCCTGCGACGCGTCGCAGTTCGACCTGCAGGTTCACGCCATGGCGGGCTTGCCCTTGCCGCAGCCGCGCCAGCATTCCCCTGCCATCATGCTCAACCTGCTGGGCGAGGTGTGGCTTGACGCCAGCGGCCAGCGGCGGGAGCCGGACTGGACCGCCGTGCTGAGCCTACCAGGCACCCACCTGCACCTCTACGGAAAGCTGGACGCCCGGGCAGGCCGCAAGATGGGCCACCTGACCGTCACCGGCCCGGACGTGGCCAGTGTCAAGGGCGTGGCGCAGCGAGTCGCTGGATTGCTCGGCTTGCCGGGGCTGGACGTTGGTTAAAAGCGGGCTTTCTTACAAAAAAGCTCATCAAACAGGTGGCTCCGCCCAACCCTGGGCCAATATCCTTCTGGCAACCGGGCTGAACAAGAGCAAAAATCAGTACGGCAACGCCCGAACCAAGCAGCAGTTTAGAAGCTTCAAAAACTAGGACAACGCCTGACACTATCAATTAAAAAGGCGGGTCTTCATGAGCGTTGAAGTTGCTCTTGGGGAAGGGCACCGGCGACTCGTTAATCTTGGAGCCCAGGCGAATGGTGTTCGGCGCGAAGGAGCTGGGCTCGCTGTCGAAGTTGCTGGCGGGCAGGCCCATGGGCTGGTAGCCGCTGGGGTCGAAGCCGCCCATGCCGTCGAGGTCAGCAAACTTGGTGTACTTGCCGATGAACTTGAGCTGCACGGTTTCGAGGGAGCCGTTTCGGTGCTTGGCAATGATGACTTCACCCACGCCCTGGGTTGAGTTGCCTTCAGCATCCTGGTCGAGGCCGTAATACTCGGGGCGGTAAAGGAAGATTACCATGTCGGCGTCCTGCTCGATGGAGCCCGATTCGCGAAGGTCACTCAGCTGCGGCTTCTTGTCGCCGCCGCGGGTTTCCACCGAGCGCGAAAGCTGCGAGAGGGCCAGCACGGGCACGTTCAGCTCCTTGGCAATGCCCTTGAGGGCCCGCGAGATGCTGGCAATTTCCTGTTCGCGGTTGCCGCCGCGGCCGTCGGTGTTACCGCTCATCAGCTGCAGGTAGTCGACGATAATCATCTGCACGTCCTTCTGCGAGCGCAGGCGGCGGCACTTGGTGCGTAGTTCGCGAATGCTTAGGCCGGGCGTGTCATCAATGTAAATCGGCGCGGCCGAAAGGGCTGTGATTTTGTGGTTGAGCTGCTGCCACTCGTGGTCGGCGAGGCTGCCCTTTTTAATTTTCTCCGAGTCCAGCTCCGCCTCGGCCGAAATCAGGCGGTTGACGAGCTGCAGCGAAGACATTTCCAGCGAGAAGATGGCTACGGCTTTCTTGAAATCGACCGCCGCGTTGCGCATGGCCGATACTACGAACGCCGTGTTATGCGTCACCGTCATGTCTTGCAGAAGGAACAGACGGTTGCCGTCAATCTCGAAGCCGTAGTAGTCATCAACTTTGTCGAACTCGACGGTGATGCCGGTCTGGCGCCAATCGACGGGCGAGGCCCAGGGCTGCGCTTTTTTGCGGGCCACGCGCACCGGCACACGGTTAATGTCGCCGTAGAGGCGCACGCGCCACACTTCGCTCTCGTAGCCGATGCTGGAGATGGTGGCGCGCTTCTTCGTGAGCGAGGTGCGGAAGCCCAGCGAGTCGCCCAAAAATTTGATTTGGCGGGCCAGGCGGTGGTTTTTCTGGGTGATTTCGTAGCCGTTGGACACCGGGTCGAGGTGACCGTCGCTGTCAATCAAACCGGCCAGCAGGCGCAGGCGGTTTTCGGTCGAGTTGATGGCGTAGGCGCGCGGGATGTGCTTGTTATCGAGAACGCCCAACTGCCGCAACTCGTCCTGTAAGGAGTATTCGGCAATGTTGCCGCCCTGCCGGCCCCGGGTGATGCCGTAGCTGTTGCAGCGGTTTTCCACCACGCCCACCGTCACCTGCATATTCAGAGCAGCGGCGTATTCGTGCAGGTAGTCAATGATTTCGGGGTTCTGGCCAGTGATGCGACAGTTGCTACTGGCGCCGTCGCCCAGCCACACGCCCAGGAAATACGGGTCGACGGGCAGCTCCTGCGCTTCAAACTCCACGGGCACTTTATAGCCCTTGTAATTCGAGCGAAACTTGGGACCTTTGGCTAGCCAGTCCTTCACGGTAATGTTCAGCACCTCGCCGTGGCGGTGCGGCCCTTCGTTGCGCGAGCGTTTCAGCGAGAGAATGTGGCTTTCGTTCACGCGGTAGTCGTCGCCCTTGTTCTGGCGCACCCAGTACATGTTTTCGCGGCCGCGGGCAATGCTCAGCACCCGGCGTGGGGTCGAGTCGTCGCCCATCAGCAGGTCGCCGGGCAGCACGTCTTCCACGTTGCGCAGATCGCCGTCGTACATCAGCACCTTCGTGCCTTTGCCCAAGCACTTGCCCATGCCAGGGCGAGCGGCAATAATCACCAGGTCAGACGGTTGCCAGCCGCTCGTGACGCGGTCCAGGGCGGTAAATCCGGTAGGCACACCCGTGAGGCCGTCGCTCTGGTTCTTCTTTTCTTCCAGCTCTTTGATGGCCTTGCCCATCAAGCTCCGCATGTCGTCGAAGTTCTTACGGATGTTCGACTCGGACACCTCAAACAGGGCCGATTCGGTGTCGTCCAACAGCTTGAACACGTCGGTGGTGTCCTCGAAGGCGTCCTTTTGAATCTCGCTCGAAATCCGAATCAACTCGCGCTTGATGGCGGTTTCGGTGATGATGCGGGCGTGGTATTCCACATTGGCCGCCGAGTTCACTTTCAGCGTGAGGTTGGCCACGTAGAAGGGGCCGCCGCAGGCTTCGAGCTCGCCCATCTCGCGCAGCTCGTGCACCACGGTGAGCTGGTCGATGGGCTCGGATTTATCAAACAAGCGAATCACAGCGCGGTAGATGCGTTGGTGCGCGTCCTTATAAAAGCTCTCGGGCTTGAGCAGGTCAATCACCGAGGTGAGGGCGTCTTTTTCCAGCATCAGGGCGCCGAGCACGGCCATTTCGAGCTCGGGGGCCTGGGGCGGCAGCTTGCCAGCGGCGCTGGCATTAAACGGGACCACACCCGACGTTCCGCGGCTGGCCAGCGCAGCTTTAGCGCGGGCGGCGGATTGTTTCAGGCGGTCGTCCATCCGGTCTTGCATCGGTGGGTATGGGAATTAGAGCGGGAAGGGAAAACGGGCGGCCCGCTTAAAAAAATGCAGCGGGCACGCCTCGTATACAAAGCTAACCCGCGAGGCGGGGAAAATGTGCAGGTGGAAAATTCGATTCTTTTGGCTATGGAATGGCCCCGGCGGCCGGGCGTTTGTACTTTCGCGGCCTTGCTTTTGAGTTGTCAGTTGTTCGTTGTCCGTTGTCAGTTTGGGCACCCACGACGGCGGTGGTGCGCGTAGCCCGCGGCGCTTCCTGGCTGACAACGAGCAACCGACAACTAACCACCAACTGATTTGGCTTCCGATATTCTTCTTCCGCAATCCGCTGCGCCGCAGCGCGTCCACCTCATCGCCGTGGGCGGCAGCATCATGCACAACCTGGCGCTGGCCCTGCACCGCCAGGGCGCCCGCGTGACGGGCTCCGACGACGAAATTTTTGAGCCCGCCCGCGGCCGCCTCGCCGCCGCCGGCCTGCTGCCCGCCCGGGAAGGCTGGGACGCCGCCAGCATCACCCCCGACCTCGACGCCGTGATTGTGGGCATGCACGCCCGCCCCGACAACCCCGAGCTGCAGCGCGCCCAGGAACTGGGCCTGAAGGTGTATTCCTTCCCCGAGTACATCTACGAGGCCAGCCGCGACAAGCAGCGCATCGTCATTGGCGGCTCGCACGGCAAAACCAGCATCACGGCCTGCATTCTGCACGTGCTGCGCTACCACGGCCGGCAGTTCGACTACGCCGTGGGCGCCCAGCTGGCGGGGTTCGACCTCATGGTGCAGCTGACCGACGCGCCCATCATCATCATCGAAGGCGACGAATATCTGTCCTCGCCGGTGGACCGGCGGCCCAAGTTTCACCTCTACCAGCATCACATTGGCGTGATTTCGGGCATCAGCTGGGACCACATCAACGTGTTTCCGACCGAGGAAATCTACCGCGAACAGTTCCGCATCTTCGCCGACATGACGCCCAAGGCCGGCGTGCTCATCTACGACCGCGACGACGAGCAGGTGCAGCTGGTGAGCGTGCCCACCAATCCCGACGTGACCTACATCGGCTATGGCCCGCACGAGCACGTCATTCGCAACGGCAAAACCTTCCTCATCAACAAGAAAGACGAGGAAGTGCCCATCCAGGTATTTGGCGAGCACAACCTGCGCAACATCTCGGCGGCCAAGGAGGTCTGCAAGCAGCTGGGCATCAAGGGCAAGGATTTCTTCAAGTCGGTGGCCTCGTTCCCCGGCGCGGCGCGGCGGCTGGAGCTGGTGAAGGAAGGCGCAACGTCGGTGGTGTACAAGGACTTTGCCCATGCGCCCAGTAAGCTCAAAGCCACCGCCACGGCCCTGAAAAAACAGTTTCCGCAGCGCCGCTTGGTGGCCTGCCTGGAGCTGCACACCTTCAGCAGCCTCAACCCCGATTTCCTGCCGCAGTACGCGCACTGCTTCGATGCGCCCGACGTGGCCGTGGTGTATTTTAATCCCCACGTGCTGGAGCACAAGCGCCTGCCGCCGCTGGCCGCCGCCACTGTGGCCGAGGCTTTTCAGCGCCCCGACATCAAAGTCATTACCGACAGCGCCGAGCTGGCCGCCTTCCTGCGCGCCCAGCAGTGGTCCAACGCCAACCTGCTGCTCATGTCCTCTGGCACGTTTGACGGGTTGAACTTGACGGCGCTGGCTACTGAAATCACGGGCTGATGGAACGGCCGACGCTTCTGCTTCTGCACGGTGCCCTGGGCAGCCCCGCCACGTTGGCGCCGCTGGCCGAGCTGCTGGTGGCTGACTTTACGGTGAAATCGTTTGCATTTTCCGGCCACGGTGGGAGCGAGGTGAGCTTTGAAAACTTCACGCTGCCGCATTTTGCTGAGGAAGTGCTGGCATTCCTCCGGGGGCATGAAACTGCTCCGGCCCACGTGTTTGGCTACAGCATGGGCGGCTACGCGGCGCTGCTGGCAGCCCGCCGGGAGCCAGCCCGGTTTGCCAGCATCACCACGCTGGGCACCAAGCTGGACTGGTCGCCGGAAAGCGCCGCGGCCGAAACCAGATTCCTCGACCCTGAGAAGATGCAGGCCAAAGTGCCGGCCTTCGCGGAGGTGCTGCGCCGGCGCCACGCGCCCGCCGACTGGGCCGAAGTGGTGCGCGCCACGGCCCGCCTGATGGAGACCGCCGGTGCCGCCCCGCCGCTGGCCGCTGCCGACTTTGCCGCCATTAGGGTGCCCGTGCAGGTGCTGGTGGGCGACGGCGACCTGACGGCCAACCAAGGAGAGGCCAGCAGGATGGTGGCCGGGCAGCTTCCGCAGGTGCAGTATGCCGTGCTGCCCAACACGCCGCACCCCATCGAAAAAGCTGACCTTCCAGACTTGGCAAAACGCATTCACCGCTTCGCATCGGCTCATTCCCACTAGGAAGTGTTAACAGTAGGTATTAATTTGGGGTATGGATTATTTGCTCACAGACGCGCAGTGGGCCCGCATCGCGCCGCTGCTGCCGGGTCGGGAAGGCACGAAAGGTGGCCGGGGCCAGGACAACCGCCGTTTTGTAGAAGCGGTGCTGTGGTTGTTGCGCAACGGCTGCCGCTGGCGTGCCTTGCCGGCCGCGTGGGGCAACTGGCACACAACATACACGCGCTTCCAGCGCTGGACCGCCTCGGGCGTGTGGGCCCGGGTGCTGGCCGCCGTGCAAGAGGACGACGCGCTGCACACGCTGCTGGTCGACTCGACCACCGTGCGGGTGCACCAACACGCGAGCGGGGCACGCAAAAAAACGGGCCGCAAGCCCTGGGGCGTAGCCGCGGCGGATTGACCACCAAGCTGCACGCGGTGGCCGACGCTGGGGGCCGGTTCGTGCGCGGCAGCCTGACAGCCGGCCAGCGCCACGACGCCCCGCAAGCGCTGCCGCTGCTCGACGGGCTGGCCCCGGCCTACCTCGTGGCCGACCGGGGCTACGATTCCGACCCGCTCGTGGCCACCCTGGCTGCCCGCGGCACCTGTGCCGTGATTCCGCCCCGGTGCAAGCGCCGCTACCCGCGGGGCTACGACGCGGCGCGTTACGCCCAACGTCACCCCATTGAGCGCCTTTTCAGCCGCCTCAAGCAGTTTCGCCGCGTGGCCACCCGGTATGACAAACTCGATGCGCATTTTTTGGCCTTTATTCACCTCGCTGCAACCGTCCTGTGGCTACGCGACTGTTAACACTTCCTAGTCACTTCATAAAAAAAAAAGCCCGCTATTCGGCGGGCTTTTTTGGTGTTTTGGGGGGCTTCTTGTCGGTGGTGATGAGCAGGGCCAGGGCGGCGAGGGCAGCGCGGAGCAGCCATTTGTTGCGCGTGGTCATCGGGCGTTGGCAAACAGCTCGTTGTTGGGTTCAATCTTGAGGTCGCAGTGGCTGCCGGGCGAGCTTTCGGAGCAGCTGGTGCTCACGATGCGGCCGTTCTCGAAGTTGAAAAAGCAGGCCGGGCAGCCGGTGCTGCTCAGGGTGTAGCGCTCGGCCGAAGGGCGCAGGTAGAAGGTGTTGTCGCCGCCGCTGGTGAGGGGCAGGGCCATGGCCCGGAACGTGCCCGCTCGCAGGCCCATGCCGATGAGATAGTACGTGGCCACGGTCCCGGAATCGACGGGGGCCTTGCGCACCTGGATTTTGTCGACCACGGTGCCGTCGTTGAACTGGCGGATAAAGGCTTTGGCCAGCTCGCTGCGGGGCGTTTTGTACTCGGTGCTGGAGTCGGTGAAGTGCACGATTTGCCGGCTCTCGGGCTTGGCAATCACCTCGCCTTTGATGCGGTTGGGGCTGCCAAATTCGTTGGTGGCCGTCTTGCTGCTTTCGCAGGACATGGTGACCAAAGCCAGCAGCAGGCCTAACAAACCCAAGCCAAGCAGACGCGGAAGCAATTTCATAGCGGGAAAGGAAAAGCGGAAAAAGCCAGAATTATCACCCGATAATTCTGGCTTTCTGGCAACGCACTAGCGGGCTGCGTAGTACTTACGGGCTTCCGGCAATTCGCGTTGGATGTCGGCGATGCGGGTGCCGTTGGAGGGGTGAGTGGAAAGGAATTCGGGCGGCGAAGCGGCGTTTTCGCGGGCATCCATGCGCTGCCAGAAGGTGATGGCGCCGTCGGGATTGTAGCCGGCCATGGCCATGAAAATCAGGCCCAGGTGGTCGGCTTCCGACTCCTGGTTGCGGCCATATTTCAACAGGCCAATCTGCGAGCCCACGCCAAATGCCTGCAGCGCAAGCTGCTGGGTGGCCGGGGCGTTGGTAGAGAGGGCCGCCGACAGGGCCTGTCCGCCCAATTGCTGCACCAAGCCCTGGCTCATGCGCTCGGAGCCGTGCTTGGCCACGGCGTGCGCAATTTCGTGCGCCATCACCACGGCCAGGCCGTTTTCGTCCTGCGTGATGGGCAGAATGCCGGTGTACACGGCCACTTTGCCGCCGGGCATACACCAGGCATTTTCCTGCTTGTCCTGAATCACGTTGAATTCCCACTGGTAGCCGGCCAGCTGGTCGGAGGCGTTTTGCTGGCGGAAGTAGGTTTCCACGGCGCTCTGAATGCGCTGGCCCACGCGGCGCACCAGCGCCACGTCCTGCGAGTTGGTGGACAGCGGGCCTTTGGCAATCACCTCGCGGTATTGCTGGGCGGCCAGGGTGTTGATTTCGGTGTCGCTCACGAGGCTGAGCTGGCGGCGTCCCGTGATGGGCACCGTGGAGCAGGCGGCCACGAAGGCCAGGCTGGCAACGAGGGTGAGTTTTTTGAGCATGGTACGGAGGAAAGAGGGAAATAATAACCGGAGAGCCGCGGCCGTTGTGGCCGGCGGGCCTGCCCGGCGGCGGCGCCCGCGGTTGCGGCCTATACGGCAGCAGGGCGGGTAAATGTTGTGGCTGCCGCGCAGCGGAGGTCACAAAAACCGGCCGCCGGGTTGTCGCAAGGCCGCCCGGGGGCGTAGTTTTGACTTCCTTCCGCGTTGCCCCCGTTCCTTCCATGAAAATCATTTGCATCGGCCGCAACTACGCCGACCACATCGCCGAGCTGCACAACGAAGTGCCCAGCGCGCCCGTCATTTTCCTCAAGCCCGAAACGGCGCTGCTTCAGCGTGGCCAGCCGTTTTTCTTGCCCGAGTTCTCGCAGGACATTCACCACGAGCTGGAGCTGGTGCTGCGCGTGAGCAAAAACGGCCGCCACATCGAGGAGCAGTTTGCGCACACGTATTTCGACGCCATCGGCCTCGGCATTGACTTCACGGCCCGCGACCTGCAGAGCGAGCTCAAGAAAAAGGGCCTGCCCTGGGAGCTGGCCAAAGCCTTCGACGGCTCGGCCCCGATTTCGCCCACCTTCAAGCCCGTGAGCGAGTTCGCCGACCTGGCCAACATCAACTTCCACCTCGAAGTGAACGGCGAAACCCGCCAAACCGGCAATTCGAGCCTGATGCTGCACCCGTTTGCCAAAATCATCAGCTTCGTGTCGAAATATATCTCGCTGAAAATGGGCGACTTGATTTTTACCGGCACCCCCGCCGGCGTGGCCGCCGTAAAGATGGGCGACCAGCTGACCGGCTACCTGGATGGGGAGAAGCTGCTGGAGCTGAACGTGCGGTAGGGGCGTTTTTGATTGAATAAACAGAACGTTATGCAGAGCGCAGCGAAGCATCTTTACCGCTTCGTTGAGGCAGTATTAATTACTTGCGGCAAGCAAGATGCTGCGCTGCGCTCTGCATGACGGCCTTTTTGATAGATTACAAGTTGAAGAATAAAGCGAAGTTGATAACCGGTGTGGCGCTGGCCCTTGCGGCTGGCATGGCCGGCCGGGTAGGAGGGCAGGAAGCCGACACCGCCGAGCGTAGCCGCAGCACCGTGAGCGAACTGCTGAAAGCCGGCCGGCCCACCGTGGCGCCGGGCTATTTTATGTTTCCCATTGCGCCGGGCAAGCCCAATTTTTTGGCCGGCAGCATGGGCGAGCTGCGGCCCAACCACTTCCACGGCGGCCTCGACATCAAGACCGGCGGCGGGGTGAACCAGCCCGTGTACGCCGCCGCCGATGGCTACGTGTCGCGCCTGAAACAGTCGTCGTTTGGCTACGGCAACGTGCTCTACATCACGCACCCAAATGGCACGACCACCGTGTACGGGCACCTGAATGAGTTTAAGGGCGCCTTTGCGGCTGAGCTGCTGCGCCGCCAATATGATAAGCAGAGCTACGAGCTGGAAGCCTTTTTTGAAAAGGACAAATACCCCGTGAAGCGGGGCGAGCTGGTGGCCCTGAGCGGCAACACGGGCGGCTCGGCGGGCCCGCACCTGCACTGGGAAGTGCGCGACGCCCAGGACCGGCAATATAACCCCTTGCAGTGGGGCGGCTTCCCCGAAATTCAGGACCACGTGGCGCCTCAGCTCCAAGCCTTTGCGCTGGAGCCGCTGGGCATTGAGGCGCGGGTGAAGAAGGTGTTTGCCAAGGCCGTGTTTGTGCCCAAAGTGCTGCCTGGGCCCGGCGTGGCCACCACCTGGGCCGATACCATCAGCGCCTTTGGCACGGTGGGGCTGCTGGTGCAGGGCTTCGATAGGTTCGACAATGCCTGGAACAAGAACGGCATTCAGCGCGTGACCATGACGGTGAACGGGCAGCCCTTCTACGAGCACAACATCGACGCCGTGCCCTTCCCGACGGGCACGCGGCAGGTGGGCAACTTCGTCGATTTCCTATACCAAAACACCCAGGGCCGCACCCTGCAAAAGCTGTGGGTGGACGACGGCAACGACCTGGCCATGTACACCACCGGCCCCAGCAAGGGCCGCCTGAACGTAGAAGCTGGCAAGCTCTACAACATCGACATCACGCTGGCTGACTCCTACAACAACCAGACGCCCGTGCATCTGGTAGTGCGCGGCGAGCAGCCCGAATACTTCAAAACTCGCTCGGCAGCCGTGAAGAAAACGGCCCTGCGCTTTGAAGTGACGCGCAACCTGCTGAAGGCCGTGGTGGCCGACCCCAGCGCCGATTCCGTGGCCGCCAACCTGACGTTGCTGCGCGGCAACCGCCGCCTCGAAATCCGGCCCAGCTACACGCAGAACAGCGAAAACGTGTACCTCTACGACCTGCGCGCCGGCCTGCCCGATTCCATTCGCTTCGGCAACATTACCAAGAAATTCGACCGCCAGGTGATGATTCCGGCGGGCAAGGAAACCAGCTACGCCACCAATGCCCTCACCCTCGTGTTCGGCCCCGAAACGCTGTTTGGCAACCTTTACCTGAGCACGTCCTTCAAGCCCGAGCCCACCGGCAGCGGCTTCTGGACGGTGGGCTCGCCGCTGCAGCCCCTCTACCACACGGCTACCCTCACCCTCAAGCCCGCCACCCCGCCCGCCGACCCGGCGCGCACGGCTATCTACGCGGCCACGGCCAAAGGCGGCAAGGCCTACGTGGGCGGCAAATGGGACGACCGGGGCCAGATTACGGCCCAAATCCGTCAGTTTGCCTCTTACCGCATTCTGCGCGACACCACTGCGCCGCGCGGCAGCCTGATTGGGCGCGCGGGCGGGCAGCTCTCGTTTTCGGTGGGCGACGACATGTCGGGCCTGGCCAGCTACCGTTTGCTCATCGGCGGCAAGTTCCGGATGCTGCGCTACGAGCACAAGAAGGCCCTGCTCTTCACCGTGGCTTCCGACACCTTGGGCCCGCGCCTGCATGGCCCCGCCGAGCTGCGCCTCACCGACCAGGCCGGCAACGAGCGAGTGATTCCGCTGAGCTTGTAGGGCAGGAGGGTATGGGGGGAGGGAGATGAGTTAATGGAACGTCATGCAGAGCGCAGCGAAGCATCTTTACCGCGTAACTAAATCCCTGCGAAATGGATTACTTGCGCGGTAAAGATGCTTCGCTGCGCTCTGCATGACGGCCGCGCAATTCCTAAACCTATACCCCCAACCCAAAATGCCCCTCGAACCCGGCCAACCCGCTCCCGATTTCACCGCCCAGGACCAGGACGGCAACACCGTCAGCCTGCACGATTACCGCGGCCAGAAAGTGGCCCTCTATTTCTATCCCAAAGATGACACGCCCGGCTGCACCGCCCAGGCCTGCAACCTGCGCGACCACCAGGAAGAGCTCGAAGCCCAGAACATTCAGGTCATCGGCGTGAGCATCGACGGCGAGGCCGCCCACAAGAAATTCGCCCTCAAGTACGACCTGCCCTTCCCGCTGCTGGTCGATACGGAGAAGAAAATTGTGCAGGACTACGGCGTGTGGCAGGAAAAGAAAAATTACGGCAAAACATACATGGGTACCGTGCGCACCACGTTTCTGATTGACGAAAATGGCGTAATTGAGAAGGTTATCAAGAAGGTAGATACCAAGGAGCACACGGCGCAGCTGCTGTAAGGTGCTACCGCTTCGCTGGCGCTTACCACGAGCCCGTAAGTGACTTTCTTAAGGCTTCTATCGGGACCGATTGCAATAGGCAAGCCGTGAAACGCGGCCGTCCGGCCATTATACCGTTCACTACCTTTACCCCACTGAACTCCATTTTCTCCATACTCATGGCCGATACCACCACCGCCAAAACCGTCGAAAAACCCGAAAAATCCATCGAGGAGCTCAAGGAAATAGCCACCCAGGTGCGCCGCGACATCGTGCGCATGGTGCACGCCGTGAACTCGGGCCACCCCGGCGGCTCGCTCGGCATCACCGATTTGCTGGTGGCGCTCTACTTCAAGGTGATGAAGCACCACCCCGAGCCCTTCGACATGGACGGCAAGGACCAGGACCTGTTTTTCCTGTCCAACGGCCACACCTCGGCCACCATGTATTCGTGCCTGGCGCGCTCGGGCTATTTCCCGGTGAGCGAGCTGAGCACCTTCCGCAAGCTCGACTCGCGCCTGCAGGGCCACCCACCACCCACGAAGGCCTGCCCGGCATCCGGGTAGCTTCGGGCTCGCTGGGCCAGGGCCTGAGCGTGGCCTGCGGCGCCGCCCAGGCCAAAAAGCTGAACGGCGACAAGCAGCGCGTGTTTGTGCTGATGGGCGACGGCGAACTGGAAGAAGGCCAGAACTGGGAAGCGGCCATGTACGCTGCTCACCACAAAATCGACAACCTGATTGCCATCGTGGACCGCAACGGCCAGCAGATTGACGGTTCGACCGACGAAATCGGGGGCCTGGGCGACCTGCGCCGCAAGTTTGAAGCCTTTGGCTGGCACGTGATTGAAGGCGACGGCAACCACTTCGACGCCTTGCTGCCCACGCTGGAAAACTGCGTGGCCGCCACCGGCAAAGCCCGCCCCATCATGTTCATCATGG
The DNA here is from genome assembly GCF_022921075.1 of Hymenobacter sp. 5317J-9. Classification (NCBI taxonomy): domain Bacteria; kingdom Pseudomonadati; phylum Bacteroidota; class Cytophagia; order Cytophagales; family Hymenobacteraceae; genus Hymenobacter; species Hymenobacter sp. 5317J-9. Next base: position 3,972,361 of record NZ_CP095050.1, on the reverse strand, counting down.
ACACGAAAATGGGCTTCGGCGTCGATTTCATGATGGACGGCCACAAGTGGCACGGCGTGGCCCCGAACGACAAGCAGCTGGCCGAAGCCCTCGACCAGCTGAAAGTGGGCACCGAAGGCGACTACTAATATGTGGTACCGTTCGGACGTGGCGCCTCACCCCCTGACCCCCTCTCCAACAGGAGAGGGGGCACCGGTTATGCTCCTGACGGAAATCGTGCGGCTCCCCTCTCCCTGGGGAGAGGGGCCGGGGGTGAGGCGTCGCGTCTGGACGGTACTGTTGCTTCTTCTGAGCTTCACCGCCCACGCCCAAAACGCTGCGCCCGAGAAGCCCAAAGTCACGCGCATTCTTTTCCTGCTCGATGCTTCGGGTTCGATGATGGCGCCCTGGGAAGGCCAGCCGCGCTGGGCCGTGGCCAAACGCATGCTGAGTAAAATGGTCGACTCGCTCAACGCCTACCCCAACCTGGAGTTGGGCCTGCGCGTGTACGGCCATCAGTTTCCGAACGCCGACAAAAACTGCCAGGACTCCAAGCTGGAAGTGCCGTTTGCGCCGCGCAACGCCAAGGCTATCAAGGACAAGCTAACCACGCTGAAGGCGCAGGGCAACACGCCCATCACGTACTCGCTGGAGCAGTCGGCCAACGACTTTCCGACGGATAAGTCGTCGCGCAACGTGTTGTTGCTTATTACCGACGGCCTCGAATCGTGTAACCGCGACCCCTGCGCGGCTTCCATTGCCTTGCAGCGCAAGCACGTGTTCCTCAAGCCCTTTGTCATCGGCATCGGGGCCGAGCGGGATTTTGGCAAGCAGCTCGAATGCCTGGGCCAGTACTACAACGCCGCTGAGGTGAAAACCTTCCGCACGGTGATGGACGACGTCATTGCCCAAACGCTGAGCAAAACTACCGTCTCCGTCAACCTGACCGACGCCAACGGCCGCCCCGTGGAAACGAACGTGAACATGACCTTCGTGAACAACGTGACCGAGCAGCCGGAGTACAACTACGTGCACTACCGCGACGCCCAGGGTAAGCCCGATGTGCTCGACATCGACGCCCTGCAGAGCTACGACTTGGTGATAAACACGGTGCCGCCCGTGCGCCAGGCCAACCTGCCCATTAAGCCTGGTAAGGCCAACGTCTTCACCTTCAAAACACCGCAGGGCACGCTGTGGCTGCAAAACCCGCCGCTCACGCCCAACCCCTACGGCACCGTGCGGGCGCTGGTGCGCAGCCAGGCGGGCGCCACCGTCACGGCCGGTAACTTCGGCACCCGCCAGAAGCTGCTGGCCGGCAACTACGAGGTAGAGGCTCTGACCTTGCCGCGCACCGTGCGCCGCATCACCATCAAGCAAGGCCAGGAATACACGTTCACTTATGACTCGCCGGGCACGCTCAACATCACGTCCGACTTAAAAGGCTACGGCAGCATCTACCAGCTCAACGACGACGAGTCGCAGACCTGGATTTATGACCTGCCCTACGGCGGCAGCAGCAAAGTGAACCTGCCCATGCAGCCGGGCGCTTACCGTCTGGTGTTCCGCACCACCACCAGCACCGCCAGCAAGTTTACCGACGTGCGCAACTTCACCATCCGCAGCGGGCAAACGACGTCGGTGGCCATTTTTGGAAAATGAAACAGAACGACAAGCTCCCCTCCTTTTTTAAGGAGGGGATGTTTCAGCGAAGCTGAAACTGGGGTGGTTAAGTCGTTGAACGACCCGCCTAGAAGAAAAAAGAACAACACTCCATCATGGACAGCTACCACAACCTTCCGCAGAAAAAAGATGACCGGCGCACCTTGCGCAGTGCGCTTACGCCGGCTGAAGCCACGTTGTGGAAGTCCTTGAAAGGCGGCCAACTTGCCGGCCGCAAGTTCCGCCGCCAGCACAGTGTTGGTAGTTATGTGCTGGACTTCTACTGTCCCGAAGAACGATTAGCCGTGGAACTTGACGGCGCCGGCCACTACACAGTGGCCGGCAATGCTCACGATACCACCCGCACCCATTATCTCAATACGCTCGGTATTCAGGTAATCCGCTTTGAGAATAAATTGATTTGGTCTGCGCTGGAAAGCGTGTTGCAGTCCATCAGAAATAAATTTCATACTGCTTGATTCTCTGGGGTAAGTCGTTCAACGGCTTAACCACCCCAATTTTCACTTCGTGAAAATGTCCCCTCCTTAAAAAAGGAGGGGAGTTTAACCGTCTCAACCTCCCTTACCTCCCCATGAAAGACTTCCCCTACACCGAATCGAAAGACACCCGCAGCGGCTTCGGCGCGGGCCTGGCCGAGCTGGGCAAAACCAATCCCAACGTGGTAGCCCTCTGCGCCGACCTCACCGGCTCGCTCAAAATGGACGCCTTCAAAAAGGAAAACCCCGACCGGTTTTTCCAGGTCGGCATCGCCGAGGCCAACATGATGGGCGTGGCCGCCGGCATGACCATTGGCGGCAAAATCCCCTTCACGGGCACCTTCGCCAACTTCAGCACCGGCCGCGTGTACGACCAGATTCGCCAGAGCATTGCCTACTCGGGCAAGAACGTGAAAATCTGCGCCTCCCACGCCGGCCTCACGCTGGGCGAAGACGGCGCCACCCACCAGATTCTGGAAGACCTGGGCATGATGAAAATGCTGCCCGGCATGACCGTCATCAACCCCTGCGACTACAACCAGACCAAAGCCGCCACCATCGCCATTGCCGACCACGAAGGCCCCGTGTACCTGCGCTTCGGCCGCCCCGTGGTGCCCAACTTCACGCCCGCCGACCAGAAGTTTGAAATCGGCAAAGCCTGGATGCTGAACGAAGGCACCGATGTGAGCATCTTCGCCACCGGTCACCTCGTGTGGAAGGCCGTGCTGGCCGGCAAGCTGCTGGCTGAAAAAGGCATCAACGCCGAAATCATCAACATCCACACCATCAAGCCGCTGGATGCGCAGGCCATCCTGGCCTCGGCCCGCAAAACCCGCTGCGTGGTGACGGCCGAAGAGCACCAGATGAACGGCGGCCTCGGCGACAGCATCGCCCAGCTGCTGGCCCGCGAGGAGCCCCTGCCCCTGGAAATGGTGGCCGTGCACGACAGCTTCGGCGAAAGCGGCACCCCCGACCAGCTGATGGAGAAATACCACCTCAACGAAGCCGCCATCGTGGCCGCCGTGGAAGCCGTGATGAAGAGGAAGAAGTAGGTAAGCAATGGTTCTGCAGAAAGCCCCGTGGTCTATTGGCCGCGGGGCTTTCTGCGTTTTGGTCACGTTTCTCACCCGGGCTTTCACCTGCGGGCAGTGACGCGCTTTTTAGTTTGTAGAAGTTGTAGTTGATTAGCGCCTGCAACCACTCAATCAGTGCTTCTTTGCGATGAAAAAACGCCTACTACTCGCCACCATTGGCAGTGCATTTCTCACGCTGGCCCCGGCTGGCAGCTGGGCGCAGGCTGCACCCAAAGCGCCCCTCAAATACGGCAAATACGGCTGCACGGCCAGCAAATACCGCGGCGGCATGGTGGAGTACATCCCCCGGGGCTCGTTCACCATCAACCCCGACGGCACCTATTTCTACTCGGGCTTTGAAAAACCCAGCAAAGGAAAATTCAGCGTCGACAAGGACGGCAACCTGCTATTTGCCGGGGGATATTTCGACAAAGGGAAGGCTGAAAAAATAGACCGTCCCGATAAATTTTTTCTGGTTTTTCCGACCATCCCCGACAACCGCTGGACCTGCGGTTACGTCGGCAAATAGCGGCGCTTGCATTGGTAGGTATACTGTTCTGCAAACCCTCTGCCGTGGCGGCAGGCCCGTGCTTGCCCCGCGTGTTAGCAGCTCACGGTCACGCGCAGGTAGGCAGCTGGGATTAGCGTGCTGTCCGGCGAGGCGGCCTTGTTCTGGCTGACGAACAGTTCTGTTAGCTCCCGTTCCAGCTCGGCCGCTTTGCCGTTGCGCTCGGCCGCCTCGAAGGCGTTCATCGTCGGGCCGTAGAAGTTCTTAAACAGCCGTACAAACTCGCTGGGCGCGAAAGGAGCCACGAAGGTGAACGTGTCCTTCTCGCAGGCGATGTGCTCCGGCGGGATGCCGGCCTGGCCGAAGCGTTCCAGCACGTTGGCCTCAATGCCCCAGGTCATCGGGCTGATGAAACCTTCGGGTGGGGGCGGGGTGTAGGCCGAGCTGATTTTCAGGATTTGCGCCACCAGGGTGGGGTCGCCGGGAATCCAGTTGCCCATCACGATTTTGCCGCCCGGCTTGGTCACGCGCACCATTTCCTTAGCCACGTCGAAGGGCTTGGGCGCAAACATGGCCCCGAAAATGCTCACCACCCGGTCGAAGGAATGGTCGGGCAGGTCGCTCAGGTTGCAGGCGTCGCCTTCCTGAAAGCGGCAGTTAGCCAAGCCGGCTGCGGCCACCCGCTTGCTGGCGGCCGCCACCAGGTTGCTGGCAATGTCGACGCCAAGCACCTCGGCGCCGTGCTGCGCTTCGGGGATGGCCGTGGTGCCGTCGCCGCACCCCAGGTCCAGCACCCGCATGCCTGTGGTGATGCCAAGCTTGGCCACTAATTCCTCGCCACTTTGGCGCATGGTTTGGGCAATTTGCGTGAAATCGCCTTTTTCCCAGAGGGCTTTGTTGGGGTTTATCATGGTGAAACAAAGGAAGATAATGGGTTTTGGTAAATATATATATTAAAAAATAATATACTTGGTGGCCAGCAGCATTGTTGAGCTGAGCCGTTAAACTTGCCGGCGCAGCGGCCATCCAACCCGCGTCCGTTCTCCGCCACAATCCCGGCCTCTCCGTTTGGAAGACCACGAAATTCTCCTCAAGTTTCAAGACCCGGCCTCGCGCAACCTGGCGTTCAACCAGCTCGTGCGCAAGTACCAGAGCAAGGTGTACTGGCACGTGCGCAAGATGGTGATTGACCACGACGACGCCGACGACCTCACCCAGGACGTGTTCGTGAAAGTGTGGAAGCACCTGGAGAACTTCCGGCAAGACGCCGCCCTCTTCACCTGGATATACCGCATTGCCACCAACGAGTGCCTGAATTTTTTGAGCAGCAAGCGGCGCAAGTTCCTGCTGCCCCTCACCGACGTGGGCGCCGAGTTGGCCGCCAAAATCGAAGCCGACCCCGCCGTGGCCGGCGACGAGATTGAGCTGAAGCTACAAAAAGCCATCCTGCGCCTGCCCGACAAGCAGCGCCTCGTGTTCAACCTGCGCTACTACGACGAGATGCCCTACGAGCAAATGGCCGAAGTAACGGGCACCAGCGTGGGCGCGTTGAAAGCCAGCTACCACCACGCCGTGAAAAAAGTGGAGGAATACGTGACCCGCACCACCGACGACTAATTCGGCCAAAAGACAAATTTTTACTTGCGGAGTTAAACGCCGCCCCCCGTTCTTCATCCAACCGCCATGAAAACTCCTTTTAAGCTAGACGCGCACCCCCGGCGGCCCCGCCCGCTGAGCGAGCCGCCCGCTGGCTATTTCGATAAGCTGCCCATGCAAATCATGGCGCGGCTGCCCCAGGCCGAGGCCCACGCCGCGGCGCCCGGCTGGCTGGCCTGGCTTACGCCGGCGCTGCGCACCAGCTTGGCCTCGGTGGCCGTGCTGGGCGGCTTTGCAGCCTCGTTTTTTCTGAGTGGGCCGGCCCCGCAAGCCCCCGTGGCCGCGACCACGCTCGACGCCGTGCCGCGCACTGAGCTGGTGGGCTACCTGCTCACCAGCGGCGCCCGCGTCGAGAATTCTGACCTGGCCGTGCTCACGGCCGCCCACCCCAACATCGCCAAAGGCTTTCTGCACGCCTCGGAAGAGGAACTCACCCAGGCCCTCGACGACCAGCCTTCCGAAGACCTGACGTATTTGTAATTCCTTTCCCGCTTATGTTTTCTATTTCATCTGTCTTTCGATTAGTTAGCCTGGCAGCGTTGCTGCTGACCCTGGCCCCGGCGGCCCACGCCCAGGGCGGCCAGGGCTTCGGGGGCGGCCGCAAAGGCCAGCGCCTTGGTCAGCTCGAAAACGCCAAAATCGCCTTCATTACCAACCGCGTGTCGCTCACGCAGGAGCAAGCCCAGAAGTTCTGGCCGCTCTACAACGAGTTTTCAGCCAAGCGCCGCGAACTCAACCGCAGTGGCCGCCTCCTGCGCCGCGACGTGACGGACGGCATGACCGACCAGCAGATTCGCGACAATTTCAACCAGGCTTTCACCATGCGCCAGCAGGAGCTGAACCTGGAGAAGGAGTACTTCGACAAGTTTCAGAAGGTGATTTCGCTGCGCCAGGTGGCCCAGCTGTTTCAGGCCGAGCGCGACTTTACCAAGGAAGTCATCAAGCGCGTGGCCGGCGCGGGCGGCCCGGCCGCTGGCGACACCAATTGAGCCCCTTCTTTCTGAGCTATGCCCAGAGGCCGCTGCCCCCGCAGCGGCCTCTTTATTTTTGCAGAATAATCGAAATCATTTTTCGCTGGTTTTGAAAGTTGTTTGTCATCCTGAGCGCAGCGAAGGACCTTATCACATTATAACCAATCTGGCTCAGACGTGATAAGGTCCTTCGCTGCGCTCAGGATGACAAACGGCTATATACAAAATCCGATTATACGCTTAAATCCGAAAAGTCCGTGGTCCTGACCCCCCGCCAATTATTCCTGCGCCACCAGGCCCAAACCTCCGATTTTCCGCTGCTGCTGGAAATTGAGCGGGCCGAGGGCATCTACATGTACGGCCCCGACGGCCGCCGCTACCTCGACCTGATTTCAGGCATTGGCGTGAGCAACGTGGGCCACCGCCACCCGCGCGTGCTGGCCGGCATTCAGGCCCAGCTCGATAAGTACCTGCACCTGATGGTGTACGGCGAGCTGGTGCAGGCCGTGCCCGCCCAGCTGGCCGAGGCCATCCACAAAACCCTGCCCGCGCAGCTCGATTCGGTGTATTTCACCAACTCCGGCACCGAGGCCATTGAGGGCGCCCTGAAGCTGGCCAAGCGCCACACCGGCCGCACCGAGCTCATTTCCTGCCGCAACGCCTACCACGGCTCCACGCACGGCGCGTTGTCCATCACCGGTTCCGAAGGCTTCAAGAACAGCTTCCGCCCGCTGCTGCCCGATGTGCGCCACATTCGCCACAACGAGCTGGCCGACCTGGCCTTCATCACCGAGCGCACTGCCGCTGTGGTCATCGAAACCGTGCAGGGCGAAGCCGGCGTGCGCGTGCCCAGCCCCGAGTACCTGCCGGCCCTGCGCGCCCGCTGCACCGAAGTGGGCGCGTTGCTCATTCTGGATGAAATTCAGTGCGGCTACGGGCGCACGGGCAGCATGTGGGCCTTCGAGCAGTTCGGCATCGAGCCCGACATTCTGGTGTGCGCCAAGGGCATGGGCGGTGGCATGCCCATCGGGGCCTTCATTTCGAGCACCGAAATCATGTCGGGCTTCAAAACCAACCCCATTCTAGGGCACTGCACCACCTTCGGCGGGCACCCGGTGAGCTGCGCAGCGGCCCTGGCCACTCTGCAGGTCATTCAGGACGAGCGGCTGGCCGAGGGCGTGGCGGCCAAGGCGGCCCGCTTTCGGGCGCAGCTGCGGCACCCGGCCATCCGGGCCGTGCGCGGCTGCGGCCTGCTGATGGCCGTGGAATTTGATTCGTTTGAGTTGCTCAAGCCCATCATCGACCATGCGCTGGAGCACGAAGGCATTCTCACCGATTGGTTCTTGTTCTGCGACAATTCTCTGCGGCTAGCTCCCCCGCTCATCATTACCGACGCCGAGATTGACGAGGCCTGCGCGGCCTTGCTGCGGGCCATTTCGCACGTCACGGGCTCGGCCTGAGCCGGCCCCAAACGCAGGCCGGCCCGCCGCAAGTCCGGTAACGGAAGGCGGCGGGCCGGCAACGAAAGGCCGTAGTACAGTTATGCCATAGGCCTACAGCACTACCTGGGGCCGGGGCAACTCGTTGTAGTTCAAAAAGGCATTGCTTTCCTCTTTGATGCGCTCGCGCGGCAGGCCGTCTTTCACGCCCTGCGAAATTTTACGGACCAGCACGCCCACAATGGCTTTGCGGAAGCCCAGCTTTTCGGCCATCATGATGCAGAATTCCATTTCCGTCTCGTCCACAATGCCGTCGGCCAGCATCATGTCTACCAGGTCAAAAATCTGGTCGAACCGCTCAGAGTCGTTGGTGGGCAGGTCGTTGCTGGTGCCTTTGGCGCCCGAAACCAGCGCTTGCACTTCCGACGAGCTCAGCCCGTTCTTCTTGCCCACGGCCAGGATGAAGTTCATCTCCCGCGCGTCGATGTGGCCGTCCGCCTTGGCCAGGGCCGCCAGGTTCAGCAAGTGACCCTTAATTTTTTTGGCTTGCTCATTTTCAAAAAAACCGAACATAAAACGTGGGAATTAAGAGGTGGAAGATGATTTTACAGCAATCGGACCGATTGTCGAGTCAATGTAGTAAAAAAACCGGCCGATTTCTGCCATTGTTACGAAAAGCGCTAAAAAAAGATGACGCCCCGTTGGCGGGTATTTTGGGGTAGCCTGCCGCGGATATGCAATCGTTTCGCCAACTTTGCGGGGTTTGGGCGCCATTGGCCTGCCCGCGTGATTTAAGAACAAGTTGATGAAGAGAATAGCAGTATTTACCAGCGGCGGCGACTCGCCGGGCATGAACGCCGCCATCCGGGCGGTGGTGCGCACCGCCACCTACCATGGCATTGAGGTGTATGGCATTATGCGCGGCTACAGCGGCATGATTAAGGGCGAGTTCGTGCGGCTCGATTCGGCGTCGGTGTCCAACACGGTGCAGAAGGGCGGCACCATCCTGAAATCGGCCCGCAGCCTGAAGTTCATGACCAAGGAAGGCCGGCAGCAGGCATTCGACCAGTTGGTAAATCACGGCATCGAGGGCCTCGTGGCCATCGGCGGCAATGGCACCTTCACGGGCGCCATGATTTTTGAGGAGGAGTTCGGCATCCCAACGGTGGGCGCGCCCGGCACCATCGACAACGACCTGTACGGCACCGATTATACCATCGGCTACGACACGGCCGTGAATACCGCCCTGGACTGCATCGACAAAATCCGCGACACGGCCGACTCGCACGACCGGTGCTTCTTTGTGGAGGTGATGGGCCGCGACTCGGGCTACATCGCCATTCCCTGCGCCATCGGCGGCGGGGCCGAAATCGTGATGATTCCGGAAACCCAGATGAGCACCGACGTGGCCGTGGAAACCCTGCAGGCCGGCTGGCACCGCTCCAAAACCTCGTTCATCGTCATCGTGGCCGAGGGCGACGAGGAGGGCAACGCCACCCAGGTGGCAGCCCGCGTGAAAGAAGCCATTCCGCAGCTCGATACGCGCGTCACGGTTATCGGCCATATTCAGCGGGGCGGCTCGCCCACGGCCGCCGACCGCCTGCTGGGCTCGCAACTTGGCATCGCAGCCGTGGAGGGCCTGATGAACGGCATGCGCAACGTCATGGCCGGCATCATCGACAAGAAGCTGGTTTACACGCCATTCATTGATACCATCAACAAGAAAAAACTTATCAACCAGAGCTTTATGCGGATGGTGGAGATTCTGAGCGTGTAGGGTTTTTTTAGGGTAAGAGGGTGTGGGGCAGGAGGGTAGGAATTATGTCCGCACATGACAACTCTTGCCTTCTTACCCCCACACCCTCTTACCCTAATTCTACCCACTGATACGCCGGGTCGCGGCGCAGCCAGGTGAGCTGGCGCTTGGCGTAGCGGCGAGTGTTGCGCTGAAGCAGGCGCACGGCCTCGGCCCAGTCGTATTCGCCGTCGAGGTAGCCGAATATTTCCTGGTAGCCCACGGTTTGCAGGGCGTGGTGGTGGCGGTAGGGGAGTACCGATTGCACCTCTTCGAGCAGGCCGGCGGCCAGCATGTGCTCCACGCGCAGGTTGATGCGCTCATACAGCATTTCCCGCTCGCGCGTTAGGGCCACTTTTACGTTGCGGAAGAGCGGGTTTTCGGGCGGTGGGCCGTCGGAGTGGAAGCTGGAAAATGGCCGGCCCGTGGCGCGCGTGATTTCCAGGGCGCGCACGATGCGCTGGGGGTTTTGCTGGTCGATGCGGGCGTGGGCCACGGGGTCGGTTTGGGCGAGCTCGGCCACGAGGTGGGGCAGGCCGTGGGTGGCCAGTTCGGTGTGGAGCTGGGCGCGCACTTCGGGCGGCACGCTGGGCAGCTCATCAAGCCCATCGGTGACGGCCTGCACGTAGAGCCCCGAGCCGCCGGTGAGGATGACCAGGGGATGCTGTTTGAATAGCTTTTCGAGCACGGCCAAGGCATCAGCGGCAAAGCGACCGGCGCTGTAGTCCTCGCTGATGCTGTGGCTGTCGATGAAGTGATGCGCCACGCCCTGCATTTCCTCGGGCGTGGGCTTGGCCGTGCCGATGCTCAGCTCGCGAAAGAACTGGCGCGAGTCGGCCGACACGATTTCGGTGTTGAATTGCTGGGCCAACTGCACGCACAGGGCGGTTTTGCCCACAGCCGTAGGGCCAGCAATGGTGAGCAGCACCGGACGCGGGTCGGCGGCCGTGGGCGCCAGTTGGGTCAGGATAGCAGGGGGAAGCAGGTCTGCCATTTAGAAGTTCAGAGGGGGATGTTTCTCGTCAAACTCCGTGGCGTCCTGGTAGGCCTTGGCCAAAGCAAGCAAAGTGCCTTCTTCGTAGAGCTGGCCGATGAAGGTGATGGTGGTAGGCAGGCCCTGGGGTGTGAAGCCGTTGGGCAGGGCTATGGCGGGGTGACCAGTCAGGTTGGTGACCACAAGGCTGGCGCTGAAGGAGGGCGTGATGTACGCGTCGAAGCCCTTGAGTTGGGCATCCATCTGCTCGATGAGCAGGCTGCGGGCGCGCTGGGCCTGCAGGTACTCCACGGCCGGAATGAAGCGCGACGAGCGGAAGGTATTGGGCCAGGCAAAGCGGTTTTGCAGCACCATCTGCCCATCGCGGCCCGAGCGGGTGAGGCCATCGAACGCCGCCGCGCCTTCGGCCGTAAGTACAAAGCGCAGGATATTGCCCGACAGCGCGGGCATCTCCAGCGGCACCAGCTCCACGCCTAGCTTGCGCAGCACGTCGAGCACGGCCTGGTCGTTGGCCTTGGTGGGGTAGTCCTGGTCGAAAGCCTTTTTGATGTAGCCCACGCGCAGCTTTTTCAAGTTTGTGCCGAAGGCGTAGCGGAAAGCGTTGGGCGCCAGCAGGGTGGCGGGGTCGCGGGCATCGGGGCCGGCGGCGGTGAGGGCAGCCAGCACCAGGGCGCAATCTTCAGCCGAACGGGCCAGCGGGCCGGCTTTGTCCATGGTCCAGCTCAGGGCCATGGCGCCGGCGCGGCTCACGCGGCCGTAGGTGGGGCGCAGGCCGGTGGTGCCGCACGCCGTGCTGGGGCTGATGATGGAGCCCAGCGTTTCGGTGCCGATGGCAAACGGCAGCAGCCCCGCCGCCACCGCCGACGCCGAACCCGCCGACGAGCCGCTGGAACCCTTGGTGACGTCCCAGGGCGTGCGGGTTTTCTCACCAAACCACACGTCGCCCTGGGCCAGCTCGCCCAGCGTGAGCTTGGCGCAGAGCACAGCGCCGGCGGCGCGCAGGCGCTCTACCACGGCCGCGTCTTCGTCTAGGGTTTGGTCTTTGTAGGGCACCGAGCCCCAGGTGGTTTTGTAGCCCTTGGCGCTGAACAAGTCCTTGGCGCCGTAGGGGATGCCGTGCAGCGGCCCACGGTACTTACCGGCCCTGATTTCTTGGTCGGCCTGCCGGGCCTGCTGCAGAGCCAGGTCCTCGGTGAGGGTGATGACGCAGTGCAGCTTGGGGTCGTACTTCTTAAGGCGGGCCAGAAAGAATGTGGTCAACTCTTCAGAAGAAATCTGCTTGGTGCGCAGCAGCTCGCCCAGCTGGCGCACGGTGTAGAAAGCGAGGTCGTCGCGGGTGGCGGGCAGCTTTACCTTGGCCATTTCCGGCAGCTTGCCGGGGTTGACGGTGGCTGCCGTCAGAGCGGCCTGCCGCAGCCGCAGGGGGCGCGGGTCGAACACCACCGAGGGCGCCACGCTGTTGGGCATGTCCAGCTTGCGCAGGGCCTCGTAGCTGTCGCGGTAGCCGCTCAGGTTGCGGCGCGTCGAATCGAGCTGGGCGTCGGAGAAGCTCAGCCCCATGAGCTGCTGGGCAGCGCGCAGCATGGGCACCGTGATTTCTTCCGGGGCCGAGGGCCGCGCCACCAGGACGCCAGCGGCGAAACAGGCCGTGCCAAGGAGCAGGGCAGGGAGTCGTTTTTTCAAAGCAAAAGGATTGGGAGTCCGGACAGGAGAGGCCGCAGGCCGAATAAAAACGTCCGTACGAAGTTAGGCGGCCCGCCGCTTGGCCGGGCATCCAGCCACAGGTGAAATTCACGTTAGCAGTAATACGTGGCGGCAGCTTTTGAACAAGACAAGGATTCGTCAGTGCCGCCTTTTCAATTCGTTGTCCGGCCGTTTCTTTGCGCAAAAGGCCTTCCCCATTTGTCGTTCTCCCCGCAGCGCCTCCTCGTTTTCCCCAGCATGCTCCCCCAGCTTCTATCCCTTGTGCTCCTGGTCGGCCTCACCGCGGCCGCATTGCTGCACTGCGTTGACCGCTGGCGCCGGGCGCCGCGCCGGGATTTTCGGGCCGGGTATTGGCTGAGTGCCGGGCTGCTGCTGCCCGTGGTAGGAGCCTACCTGCGGCTGGGGCAACTCGGCGTGACGGCCCACGTCTCGGACCTAAGCTTTCTGTTCAATGCTGCGCCGCTCTACGGGCAAAACCTGCTGGGCGTGGCCTTGCCCCGCGTCGCCGGCCTGCTGGCCGTGTTCCCGGTGGCCTTGCCTTGCGCGGCGGTTTGCCGGGCCGTGCTGGGTGAGGGGCGGCTCTGAAGCCGCAGGCCGTCAATTGCTTCGGCAACCGGCATAACCAAGTCAGGAAGCCAAGCTTTTTCCGCGGGCTATTCAGCCAGCGGCACTACTTGTGCCCAATACTGCCGCAGCGCCCGCTCCTCGTGCTGCCAGCTGAGCTCGGGCGCGGCGCGGCGGCAGTTGGCGGCCAGGTGCTGGTAGCGGGCGGGCTCGTCGCGCAGCAGGCGGTTGAGGGCGCGGGCCAGGGTAGCGGGCGCGAGGTCGGTCACCAGCTCGGCCACGTCGAACTCGTCGTTGAGGGTGCGGTATTCGGGAAAATCGATGAGCACCTGCGGGATGCCGGCATGCACGTAGTCGAAGAACTTGTTGGCCAGCGAATAGTAATAGCTCAGCCCGATGTTTTCGAGCAGCATAATGCCCACGGCGGCGTGGCGCGTCACCTCACGGAGCGTCTCGGGCAGCACGAAGCCGCGAAACTCCACTTTGCCCGATTCCAGCAGGCCCAGCCGGTCGGCGCGCGCGCGCAGGGCCGCCGAGAGGTCGCCTTCGCCGCATATCACCAGCCGGCCGGCCACTTGCGGCATGGCATCGAGCAGGTTTTCGAGGCCGCGGCCCACGTTCAGGGCCCCCTGGTACAGGATGTAGCCGCCGGCCGGCGCGGCGCTGGGCGCGGGCGGCAATACGTCTTGTTCGCGTAGGCGACTCACGTTGCGCACCACGCCAAAGGGCCGGCCGTAGCGTTGCTCAAACACTCCGGCCAACGCCGGCCCTACGGTGTAAGCCAGCCGCGCCCGCGGCACAATGAAGCCTTCGACCCAGCGCCACACGCGCTGCACCGCCGGCCGGGCCACCACCTCGGGCACCTCCGTGAACAACTCGTGGGCGTCGTATACCAGCGGCTGCCCGCCTAACCTCGCCCGTAGCCACACGGGCAGGGCGGTGTCGAGGTCGCAGGCGCACCAGGCGGCGGCGTGTTGGCTCAGTAAGTAGATGAGCAGCCGCAGGTTGTATTCCAGGTAAAACAGCTTGCCCTTCTGAAACCAACCGCGCAGCCGGTGCTGTTGGTAGGGCTGGGGCGTGAGCGGGGGCGAGGCCGGCCGCTGCCAGCCCACGAGCTGCACCTGGTAGCCGGCCGCGGCCAGGCTGCCGCAAATGCGCTGCATGCGCTGGTCGAAGCACAGGTCGGTGGTAACGGCGAAAAGCAGGCGCGGCGCGGAAGGAAGCGGCAAGAGCGGAAGCGGGCGCCTCGGAACCGGGGCCGCGTTAGTTATTTTATTTTGGCCAAATTTACGCCGCCGCCCGGCACGACGGTGGTTATATTAGCAGGAATTTCAACAGGCAGGACGCGTTATTGTATGGCTTCATTCCCGGCTGCTTCTTCGACCCGCCCCGTGGCGCCGCCGCTGACAGCGCTGCTCGACCAACTGGGGCAAGTGTACGTGCTGCTCGACGTGGTGGGCACCGTCATGGACGTGAACGAAGCCTTCCTGGCGCTCACGGGCTACACACGCAAGCAGGTGGTGGGCCGCATCGGTTACGAGATGTTTTCGCCGTTGCCCGAGCGCCCCACCCAGCGCCAGGAATACCTCGACAGCATTGCCCATGAAACCATTGCCGCCAGCAGCGAGCGGCCCGTGCTCACACGTACGGGCCAGCTGCGGCAGGTGCACTGGCGCGCGGGCTTCACCCGCGACGTGGCCGGCATCATCACGGGCGTGTGGATGGCGGGCGAAGTGCCCAACGAGCAGCTGCTGGCCAGCCCCGCCCTCACCGGCGACAGCACCCACTTGCAGGACTTCCTCGACAACGCCCAGGACTTGGTGCAGCACCTGAGCGCCGACAACGGCTTCCTGTTCGTGAACAAGGCCTGGAAGGAAAAGCTGGGCTATTCCGACGCCGAGCTGGCCACCCGCACACTCGCCGATGTGGTGCACCCCTACTACAAGGCCAAGCTGCTGTACCAGCTGCGCAACTTGTACGACGGCGAGCCCGTGAACAAGGTCGAAACCGTGTTTCTGACCAATCAGGGCAAACCCGTGCACCTCATTGGGAGCATGAGCGTGGTGCGCGAGGAAGGCCAGCCGGTGAGCAGCCGCGCCATTCTGCACGACATCACCGACCGCATCAAGGCCGAGCGCCTGCAGAAGGTCTACTACAGCATTGCCAACCTGGCCATTTCGGCCAAAGACTTGCCCAGCCTCTACGGCGCCATTCACCGCGAGCTGAGCAAGATTATCGAAACCAGCAACCTGTTTATCGCGCTTTGCGACGACGCTCGCACGCAATTGCAGTTTGCCTACCACGTCGACCAGCACCCGCAGCACCGCCCGCTGGGCGCTTTGCCGTTTTCCAACGGCGTGTCGGAGTACATCATTGCCGGCGGGCAGCCCCGCTACCTCACGCACACCGATTTTCAGCAGCTGGTGCGCAGCGGCACCGTCACGGCCCACGGCCTGGTGCCCGAAGTGATGCTGGCCTCGCCGCTCAGCATCGGCGACCGCATCATTGGGGTGCTGGCCGTGCAGGACTACACCCGCGCCGATGCCTACACGCCCGGTGACCTCGACGTGCTGCACTTCATCTCGAACCAGGTGGCGCTGGCCATCGAGCGCAAGCGCAACGAGGAGCAGATTGGCAAGCAGACGGCCCGCCTCAACGCCATTTTCGAAAGCGGCTCGCACGTGATGTGGACAGTGAACACCCGTGCCCACCTCATGAACTTCAACCGCAACTACGCGGCCCTGTTCCTGCGGCGCAACGGCACCTACCCCGTGCGCGGCCTCAACCTGTGGGAAGCCGACCTGGCCCACATGCCCGAGCACGAGCGCGACATTTTTGTGCGCCATTACGACGCCGCCGCCAAGGGCCAGGCGCAGCGCTTTGAGATGCGCCTGCGCGACGCCCGCGGTTACGACGTGTGGACCGACATTCACCTGAACCCCATTTACCTGGGCGACGGCTCGTTTGAGGAGATTTCGGCCATTGCGCACGACATCACCGAGCAAAAGCGCGCCCAACTGGCGCTGGAAGAGCAGGAGGAGAAGTTCCGCAACATCTTCGAGTCGTTCCAAGACATCTATTACCGCACCGATGGCGAGGGCCTGCTCACCATCGTGAGCCCCTCGGTGCGCGAGGTGCTGGGCTACGAGCCCGAGGAGGTGCTGGGCCAGCCCGTGCGCAACTACTTCGTGGACGCCGACGACATGGACCGGGCCAACTCGGAAACCGAGCGCAGCCGCGGCCTGCGCAACTTCGAAACCCAGATGTGGCACAAGGACGGCTACCCGGTGAGTGTGCTGGTGAACGCCCGCTTGACCACCCCGCCCGAAGGCGAGGAGCCCGTCGGCCAACTCGGCACCGAAGGCATTGCCCGCGACGTGACCGAAATCCGGCAGATGCAGGACGACCTGCGCCTGGCCAAGGACGCCGCCGAAGCTGCGCTGGAAGCCAAAACGCAGTTCTTGGCCAACATGAGCCACGAGCTGCGCACGCCCATGAACGGCATCATTGGCATGATTGACCTGCTCGACCAAACGGTGGAAACCGAAGAGCAGCTCGACTACGTGGACACGCTGCGCAAGAGCTCCGATGCCCTGCTCACCATCCTGAACGACATCCTCGACCTGTCGAAAATTCAGGCCGGCAAGCTGCAGATTCACGAAACGGCCATCGAGTTGCAGGCCGTGATGGAGCGCATCCGGGCCCTGTTCATCTACCGGGCCGAGCAGAAGCACATCCGCTTCACCTACCACATCACGCCGCACACGCCGCGCTTCGTGATAACGGACGAGGTGCGCCTGCTCCAGATTTTGTCCAACCTCGTGGCCAACGCCATCAAGTTCACCAACGAAGGCACCGTGGCCATTGTGGTGAGCAGCGTGAGCACCGACGGCGAGCACCACACCCTGCGCTTCGCGGTGCAGGACTCGGGCATCGGCATTTCCAACGACAACGCCAGCCTGCTCTTCACCAACTTCACCCAGCTCGACACCACGCCCAGCAAGGCCTACGGCGGCACGGGCCTGGGCCTGAGCATCAGCCGGCAGCTGGCCGAGCTCTTGGGCGGCGAAATCGGCGTGCTGTCGGACGAGGGCGAGGGCTCGGTGTTCTGGTTCACCATCAGCGCCCGCGAGGCCGTGAGCAGCGAGCTGCCCGTGGCGCCGCAGGTGCGCGAGCCCGTGTTCCAGCCGTTTGATGCCTCGCCGCGCGTGCTCCTCGTCGACGACAACGCCATCAACCAGAAGGTGGGCCAGCGCCTGCTCACCAAGCTGGGCTGCCAGGTGAGCGTGGCCGGCGGCGGCCCCGAAGCCATTGACATGGTGACGGCCCCCGGGGCCGACTTCAACATCATCTTCATGGACATCCAGATGCCCGACATGGACGGCGTGGCGGCCACGGCCGAAATCCGGCGCTTGCTGGGCGAAAGCTGTCCGCCCGTGGTGGCCATGACGGCTTACTCCATGCAGGAAGACGCCGGCCGCTTCATGCGCCAGGGCCTCGACGACTACGTGGGCAAGCCCGTGAAAAGCCGCCACCTCTACGAAGTGCTGCACCGCTGGCTGCGCCCGCGCCCCGGCCGCCCCGTGGGCGAAGGGTCGGCCATGGCCACGGCGCCGGCCGCGCCGGCTACGGTAGCCGGCGGGCCGCCGCCCTTGCCCACGCCCGCGCCCGAGGTGGCCAAGGAGCCCACACTCGACGAAACCATCCTGCGGCAGCTGGTGGAGCTGGGCGGCACCGAGTTCACGTCCGACCTTTACCAGGAGTTTGAGCAGGAGGCCGGCGACCTGCTGCGCGACGCCGCCCCCACGGCCGCCGAAGGCAACTACCGCGACCTGCTGCCCATGTTGCACCAGTTAAAAGGCACGGCCGCCACGCTCGGCGGCGTGGCCCTGGCGGCCCAGGCCCGCTACCTCGAGCACCAGCTCAAGGGCGGGCGCATGGAGGAAGGCGCGGCGGGATTTCAACTTCTGGAATATTACTTTGCACAGTTCGTAGCCGAATACCCCGGCGCCGTTGAGCGAGCCATCAGTACCCCCGCCGAATAATATCGGCCCGTTCTTCCATTTCTCTACCCCCCATTCAATTCAACCCCCAACGCTCATGTCCGTCGATACCCAATCCAAAACCATTCTGATTGCTGAGGACAGCTCGGTGATTCTCAACCTCACCCGGAAAATTCTGGAGTTGCAGAAGTACAAAATCGTGCTGGCCAAAAACGGAGGCGAAGTCCTCAAGCAACTCGAATCCACGCCGGTCGATTGTGTGCTCATGGACATCAACATCCCGGTGAAGGACGGCATGCAGTGCACCCGCGAAATCCGCGCCCACGCCGACCCGGCCATCAACAAGTTGCCCATCATCGCCATCACCGGCAACGCCAACAACTACTCGATGGACCAGTTCCGCGAAGCCGGCGTGACCGATTACCTGCCCAAGCCCCTCGACTTCGACGCCCTGGTGCGCGTGGTGAAGCAATACGTGGGCTAATCAATTGGTGAATGGGTGAGTGAGTGAATGGGTGAATGAGCACGCGGCCATTTGCTCCTTCACCCATTCACCCATTCACTCATTAAAATGGTTGTAACGTTCTTAGGTACGGGCACCTCGTCGGGCGTGCCCATGATTGGGTGCACCTGCGCGGTGTGCCGCTCGCTCGACCACCGCGACCACCGCCTGCGCGTGTCGGTGCACGTGGAAGTGGCCGGCCGCAGCTTCGTGATTGACTCCGGCCCCGATTTCCGGCAGCAGATGCTGCGCGCCCGCATCACGCACCTCGACGCGCTGCTGTTCACCCACGAGCACAAAGACCACACCGCCGGCCTCGACGACATTCGGGCGTTCAATTTCCGGCAGCAGACCGACATGCCGGTTTTTGCCGAGCCCCGCGTGCTGGGCCAGCTGCAACAGGAGTTTGCCTACATTTTTGCCGAGAATAAGTACCCCGGCGTGCCGCGCGTGACGCTGCACCCCATTGAGCGCGACGACGCGCCGTTTGACGTGCTGGGCGTGCCCGTGCAGCCCCTGCGGGCCATGCACCACCGCCTGCCGGTGCTGGGCTTCCGCATCGGCGGCTTCTGCTACCTGACGGACGCCAACCACATCGGCCCCGAAACCCGCGCCCAGCTCCGCGATGCCGACGTCATCGTGCTCAACGCCTTGCGGCGCGAAGAGCATATTTCGCACTTCACGCTGGCCCAGGCCGTGGCCGTGCTGGAAGAGGCCGCGCCCAAGCGGGCATTTCTCACGCACATCAGCCACCAGCTGGGCCGCCACCAAGAGGTGGAAGCTGAGCTGCCCGATTGGATTCGGCTGGCGTATGACGGGCTGCGGGTGGAGGTGTAGGAACGCACCACAGCGCGTTTATCCGTTGAATAACGTCGGGCCCGAACTTACCCTGGCGGGCGTCAACTTCCTTCATCCATGCACACCAACTATTATTTCCTACGCCAACTGGCCCCGGCACTCACCGAGCGGCTGCGGGGCTACCGCGTGGCGGTGTGCTTCACGCAGGAAAAGGACGAGCTGGTTATCGGCCTCACGGACGGCGGCAAGGAATTCTGGCTGAAGGCGCAATTGGGCGCCACTTTTCCCGCCCTGGCCCTGCCCGAAACCTTCCAGCGGGCCCGCGCCAATTCGGTCGACTTGTTTCCTGACCTGCTGGGCGAGCGGGTGGAAAGCGTGGCTGCCTGGCCGCAGGACCGGGTGCTGCAAGTGAATTTCCGCAGCGGGGCACGGCTGGTGTTTAAGCTGTACGGCCCGCGGCCCAACGCCATTTTTCGTACGACGCCGGACGCAGCGGCTCAGCTTTTCCAGCAAAAGCTCGTGGCCGACGCCGAGTTGAAGCCCCAGCCGCCAGCGCCATCCACAAAATCCGACCAATCCGACCAATCCGACCAATCCGAAAAATCCGCTGAATCCGTGGTTCAGACGCCGGTCAAGCTGCCGCCCCCGCTGGCCGACTTGCCCCTGCGCTACCTGCGTGACCAGGGCTACGACCAGGCGCCGCCCGAAGCCCGTCCCCGGCTGGTAAACCAAGTGCTGGCCCAGCTGGAAAAACCCGCGCATTTCTACTTCGTTCAGCTGGATGGGCGTACGCGCCTGAGCTTGCTGCCACTCGGCGACATCCTCGAAACGCTGCCCGGCGACGACCCCATTGCGGCCCTGCGCCGCTTCGTGCCTATGGCTTTGGGTCGGCGGGCGTTGGAAATGGAAACCAAGCAGCTGCGCCAGCTGCTGGAGCGCCGCGCCGACGAAGCCAGCACGGCCGCTGCTCACGCCCGGCAGCGTCTGTATGCGCTGGCCCACGAGGCCGGCTACCGCCACACCGCCGACCTGATTATGGCGCATCTGCACGAGATTCCGGCGCGGGCCGAGCAGATTGAAGTGTTGGACTTCTACACCAATCTGCCTAGGGTCATTAAGCTCAAGCCCAACGAAAAGCCCCAGCTGACTGCCGAAAACCTGTACCGCAAAGGCAAAAACCAGCAAATCGAAGAGCGCCAGCTCATCGAGCGCATTGCCCGGCGCGAAGCCGACGCCCTGACGGCCCTGGAGCGACTAGAGGAGCTGGACACCCAGCCGCCGCTGGCCGAGCTGCGCGGCCTGCGTGCCTGGCGCAAGCTCCACGGCCTCAACCCCGCGCCCATCGCTGCTAAAGCCGCCACGGAGCTTCCTTTTAAGGTATTTGAAGACCGGGGCTTTACCATTTTGGTGGGCCGCAACGCCGTCAACAACGACTTACTTACCCAGAAATACGCGCACAAGGACGACCTCTGGCTGCACGCCAAAGACGTAACGGGTTCGCACGTCGTTATTCGGCATCGGGCCGGGCAGCCCGTGCCCGAACCCGTGATAGAGCACGCCGCGCAGCTGGCCGGCTGGTACTCGCGCCGGCAGCACGATACATTGTGCCCCGTGACCGTGACGCCCAAAAAGTTTGTGCGCAAGCCCAAAGGCGCCTTGCCCGGGCAGGTGCTGGTGGAGCGAGAGCGGGTGGTGCTGGTGAAGCCCGGCAACCCCTTCGAGCGCGAGTAGGGCTAGGCTATAAAAAGTGTCATGCTGAGCGCAGCTGAAGCATGACGTTAATTCTTCAGCAAAGCAGCAACGAAAAAGCCCGCTGCAAATGCTTGCAGCGGGCTTTCGTTTTGCGTGCGCGCGGGGAGATTCGAACTCCCACACCCGAAGGCACCACCCCCTCAAGATGGCGTGTCTACCAGTTTCACCACGTGCGCAAAAGGCAACTAAACCGGGAAATTCGGCCGAAACCGGCTTCGCTGAGGCGGCGAAGCGGGTGCAAAGATAGCCGGCGAAAACCGCACTTACCAAACATCGCCGCGCTTTTTCACCAAACTTCCATGGTTCAAGAAGTTACCTTGCCAAAAATTCGCGCTTTGCGCCTTTCACCATTCACCCTCGACCAGCTTTCGCCATGAATTTTCCCGAAAAACCCGCTCCTTCCTCCTTTTTCGGGCGAATGGCTAGCGCTATCACCGAGTTTTCCGGGTCGACGCCGGCCTTTGTGACCGCGGCCGGGCTGGTGCTGGTGTGGGCCCTCACGGGGCCGCTGTTTGATTATTCCGAAACCTGGCAGCTGGTCATCAACACGGGCACCACCGTCATTACCTTCCTGATGGTTTTTCTCATTCAGCGCGCTCAAAACAAGGATTCGCTGGTGCTGCATCTCAAGCTCAACGAACTTATTGCGGCCCACAAGGGCGCTAGCAACCGCCTCATCAACGCGCAGGACTTTTCGGAAGAGGAGATAAAGCTTCTGCACGATTTCTACTGCGCGCTGGCCGAGATGGCCAAAAAAGACAACGACCTGGGCAAGACCCATACCGTGGAAGAAGCCCAGGATAACCACAACGACAAGCTGGCCGCCCACATGCAATAGGTGGGGCGGGAAGTTGGCTGATTTTAAAGCAAAACGGTCATGCTGAGCGTAGCCGGAGCATCTCTACCGCAGCACTAACATTGATTAGCAACGCGGTAGAGATGCTTCGGCTACGCTCAGCATGACCGTTATTCGAGCTTTTTGACCTTCTATTTCGCCTGAATCAGCGGCGAGTCGACTACGTGCTCCGACACGAACCATACCTGCATCTCGTTGGTGCGGATGAGCTGGCTCACGATGAGGTCGTTGGTGCCGTCGTCGCCGTTTTCATCGGCGGTGTCGGCGTAGTCGTGGCAGTTTTTGAGCAGGCGCTGGTGGGCGTCGAGCAGGCGCGACACCTGTACGGGGGCCTCTTCGCGGTCGCGCGGCACGCGCGGAATGCTGCTGAGCTCGGCCACGTCGTGGGCCATGGCCACGGCCACGCCGCCCAGAATCTGAATACGCTCGGCAATGGCGTCGACCAGCACCGACTGCTCCTCGTAGTGCTTGTCGTAGAGCAGGTGCAGTTGGTAGAAAGTGGGGCCCACCACCTGCCAGTGGTGCTTCTTGTACATGTCGCGCAGGGTGATGGTGTCGGCCAGCAACTGGTTGAGGCCGGTCACGCTTTCCTGGCGGGTTTTTTCGTCGAGGCCGATGGGCAAGCGCTGGCTCACGGTGCCGTAGCGCTGGGTGGGCGCGGGGGCGTTGTTTTGCTGGCCCAGCACGGGCTGAATGTTGACGGCAGCGTTGGAGCGGGCGCTTTGGCCGCCGGCTTTGGTGGCGGGAGCTTTTTTAGCGGCCGCGGCTTTGGGGGCAGCCGTTTTGGCGGAGGATGCCATAAGGATAGTAGGAAGTGAGGTGAAAGAAAACCGGCCCGGGCCGGTGGCGAAAATTTCTGTTTCTGCGTACGTAAAGCACCCCGCGGGGTTAAGGTTGCCCGCGCTTAAACTTGTCCCATGACTGAGCCCCGTACCACGGCCGCCGCGCTGGCCGAAGACCCGCACCCGGAAACGCACATGACCAGCTCGGCCATGCTGCAGGACATCGTTATTGGCCTTTCTGACGGCCTGACCGTGCCGTTTGCGCTGGCCGCGGGCCTGAGCGGGGCGGTGGCCTCGTCGGGGCTGGTCATCACGGCGGGGCTGGCCGAAATCGTGGCCGGCAGCATTGCCATGGGCCTGGGCGGCTACCTGGCCGGCCGCACCGAAGTGGAGCACTACGCCTCCGAGCTGGACCGCGAGCACCGCGAAGTGCGCGAAGTGCCTGACAAGGAGCGCGCCGAGGTAGAGGAGCTGCTGGCCGACATGGGCCTGTCGGAGGCCACGCGGCGCCAGGCCGTGGCCGAGCTCACCGCCGACTCCGAGCAGTGGGTGAAATTCATGATGAAGTACGAGCTGGGCCTCGAAGAACCCGACCCCAAACAGGCGCCCAAAAGTGCCGTCACCATCAGCCTGGCGTACGCGTTGGGTGGCCTGATACCGCTCAGCGCCTATTTTCTTACCGATTCGCCCACGCAGGGGCTGGCATGGTCGGCGGCCATCACGCTGGTGTGCCTGCTGGTGTTTGGCTACTTCAAAAGCCGCATGACGGGGCAGCCGCCGGTGGCGGGCGCCATCAAAATGGCCGTGGTGGGCGCGCTGGCGGCAGCGGCGGCCTTCGGCATTGCGCGGGTGGTGGGCGGCGGCTAGCCGTACCCCAAGCTGCGCTTGGGCTTTGGCGAACAAGGTCCAACGATTCCGCCTAGACCCAAGTCCGGCTTGGGTGGACTGCGGCGTTGCTCTTATTTACAACCTCTTCCTTCTCATGAATTTTAAGCTGCCCAAAACGCCCGCCGTCTACGTGAAGAGCAAGGCTTTCCGCCTGGCCGATGTGGACCCGAACGACATCACGCCTTTTGCCAACCGGCCCGACGAGAAATCGGACGTGGCGCCGCGCCTGCTAGAGCTGCGCCGCCGCCTGAGCGAGCTGCAGGAGATGCTCTACGCCGAGCACCGCCGCAGCCTGCTCATTGTGCTGCAGGCCATGGACACCGGCGGCAAAGACGGCGCCATTGAGAACCTGCTCACGGGCGTGAACCCGGCCGGCGTGCAGGTGGCCACCTTCAAAGCGCCTACTACCGAGGAGTTGAAGCACGACTTTTTGTGGCGTATTCACGCCCAGACGCCCAAGCGCGGGCACATCGGCGTATTCAACCGCTCGCACTACGAGGACGTGCTCATCACGCGCGTGCATGGCCTGATTGACGAAAAAACCTGCCAAGAGCGCTACGACGACATCAACCACTTCGAGCAGCTGCTCACCCGCAACGGCACGGTGGTGCTCAAGTTCTTCCTGCACATCTCGAAAGAGGAACAGGCCCAGCGCCTGCAGGCCCGCCTCGACGACCCCGCCAAAAACTGGAAATTTGACCCCAACGACCTGAAGGAGCGCGCCTATTGGGACGACTACCAGCAGGCCTACGAAGATGCCCTGCGCCACTGCTCGTCGGAGGACGCGCCCTGGTTTGTGATACCCGCCAACCACAAATGGGCCCGCGACCTGGCCATGTCGGAAATAGTGGTGGCCGCCCTAGAAGCTATGAACCCCCAGCCGCCGAAGCCCGATTTCGACCCTAAGCAGCAGGTAATTGTGTAAGGCCTGGACCTAGCTTGATGGCGCATGTGCGGACGCCATTTGCAAAAAAGAGCCCCGACGCCATCCGGCGTCGGGGCTCTTTTTATGCTTGCCGGGGAAGCTACACGGCCACCGCGCTGGTAGCGGCGGTTTCCTTGCGCTCGCCAATCTGCTGGCGCCACATGGCGTAGTAAAGGCCTTTTTGCGCCAGCAGCTCTTCGTGGCGGCCCTGCTCGGCCACGGTGCCGCGCTCAAGCACGAAAATGCGGTCGGCGTGCAGAATGGTGCTGAGGCGGTGGGCAATGAGGATGGTCATGTGCTGGCGTGAGCCCGAGAGCTCCCGCACCGTCTTGCCGATTTCTTCTTCGGTGAGCGAGTCGAGGGCCGAAGTGGCTTCGTCGAACACCATGAGCGTGGGCTTGCGCAACAGCGCCCGCGCAATGCTGAGGCGCTGCTTTTCGCCGCCCGATACTTTCACGCCGCCCTCGCCAATGACGCTGTCGAGGCCCAGGGGGGCGCGGGCCAGCAGGCTGTCGGCCGCGGCCTGGCGCAGGGCCAGCAGGCATTCCTCGTCGGTGGCTTGCGGGGCCACGAAGCGTAGGTTTTCGCGGATGGTGCCGCTGAAGAGCTGCGTGTCCTGCGTCACGAACCCGATTTGCTCGCGCAGCTCGTCGAGGTCGATTTCGGCGCCGGGAATGCCGTTGTAGAGAATGCGGCCCGAGAGGGGCGGGTAGAGGCCCACCAGCAGCTTCACCAGCGTGGTTTTGCCCGAGCCCGAGGGGCCCACGAAGGCAATGGTTTCACCCAGCCGGGTGCTGAAGGAGATGTCGGACAGGGCCGGCCCCTTGGCCGTGAGGTGCTTGAAGCTGACGTGCTCGAAGGCCAGGTCGTTGATGTGCGCCACCGACTTGGGGTGCGCGGGCTTCACGTCCTTGGGCGTGTCGAGGATGGTCTGGAAGTTGCCCAGCGAAATCTCGGTTTCGCGGTATACCCCGATGATGTTGCCCAGCTCCTGCAGCGGCCCGAAGATGGAGAACGAGTAGATGAAGAAGGAGAAGAACTCGCCCAGGCTGATGTGGTTTTGCACCCGCAGGTACAAGAGCAGCAGGATGATGATGTTGCGCAGCAGGTTCACAAAGGTGCCCTGCACGAAGCTGAGCGAGCGCAGGTAGCGCACCTTGCGCAGCTCCAGCTTCAGGATTTTGTCGGTGGTGGCGTTCAGGCGCTCGGTTTCCTGCTGGGCCAGGCCCAGGCTCTTGATGAGCTCGATGTTGCGCAGGCTTTCGGTGGTGGAGCCGGCCAGGGCCGTGGTTTCGGCCACAATGGTTTTCTGAATCACCTTGATGCGCTTGCTCAGGAAAAAGCTCAGAATGCCCAGCAGCGGAATGGTGAGAAAATAGCCCAGCGCAATGGGCCAGTACACCGTGACGGCGTACCACATCACGAACACAATGCCCACCAGGGCCGTGAACAGCACGTTCACGAAGCTCTGAATGAGCTTCTCTACGTCGATGCGCACTTTCTGGAGCTTGCCCAGCGTCTCGCCCGAGCGTTGGTCCTCGAACACCTGGTAGGGCAGCTCCAGCGAGTGGCGCAGGCCGTCGGAGTACATGCGGGCGCCCAGCCGCTGGGTGATGACGTTGACGTAGTAGTCCTGAAAGTTTTTGGCGATGCGCGACACCATGGCCACGCCCAGCATGAGGCCCACCAGCGGAATGGCTTCCCAGAAAAAAGGCCGGAACGACACCAGCCGCACCCCGCTGATGTCAGGATATTTGGCCGTGAAGTGGTCGACGAGCTGGCGGAAAAAGTACGGGTCGAGCAGCGAAAAGACCTGGTTGACGGCGGCCAGCACCAGGGCCAGCACCAGCAGCGGCCAGTAATGGCGCAGGTAGCTATAGAGAATTTTCATGTGAGCACAAGTAGCCCGGCCGGGCTGGCCAGAAGGCAAGCAACCCGGCCGGGCGGCAATGGTTTGGGAAAGAGGGCGGCGCAGTTACAGTGCCCGGGGCACGGGGCGGCTGCGCAGCACCAGCACCACCACCAGCAGCACCAGCGCCACAATGGCCGGCACGCCCTTGGCCAGGCCGCCGGGAATCTTGGTGGCGTGCATAAACACCGCCCCCAGCATGATGACGATGAGGCCAAGCGCCGCCGGCCGCACCGTGCGCGGCACCAGCAGCCCGATGCCGCCCAGCAGCTCAGCTACCCCAATGAAGCCGCCAAACCAGCCCGGCAAGCCCAAACTGCCAAACATTTTCATGGTGGCGTCGAGTTGCATTAGCTTCGAGAAGCCGCCATAGATGAACATGGCGGCCAGCAGGGCCTGCAGAATCCAGGCAATGACGTTGCGTACCGTTGGGCTCATAAACGAAAAAGAAGAAAGGGTGAAACAAGCCGCGCGGCAGGGCACCGCGCCGTGGATGGCCAAATTACCGGTTTCCGGCCAACTGCCTGCGGCAGACGCAGGCCCGGCGGAAATGTTTTAAGCGCGATGTGAGAGAGGGCAGGGCCTGCCAGGAATGGGTCAAATGGAATTTATCCGAGGTTGAGTTTCAGTATTTTTCGCAGGCACAAACCCGTACTTATCCCCTGTTTTTACAATATAGGATTACGGAAATTTGTAAAGCTAGGGGTAGCACCCTCTCGCTGAACATATTGTGCCAGGCGCCACGCTACCGATTCTCAGGCTGCCGAGTCCTTATTCCCTTTCCGTTTTATGACCGTTGTGTATCACGAACTGCTGCCCGAGAGCTACCTGCTCATTCTGGCCCCCAGCCGCTCCGACGAACCCGAAGCCGCCCTGGCCCACTCGCTGCACTGTGCCCAGCGCAGCGGCAAGCCGGCCGTGTGGGTCGACTGCGGCATGCTGCACACCCTTTCCGACGAAGCCGCCCAGCTGCTGTGGGGCGCTCATCACCAGCTGGAGGAAAAACACGCTCAGTTGGTGCTGGTGCACGTGCCCGAGCGCGTGCGAAAAGACCTGCTGAAGCGCGAGCTGGGCCCGGCGCCCTGCATGGTGCCCACCCTGCTCGACGCCGCCCGCCAATTGGCCTCGCCGCGCGAAAACCACGCCGCCTGAGCCGTCGCGTCTGTTAGCCTTATGCTGTTTAGTATACGTTTTATGTTACCCGCACCTTTTGGTTCGATTCCGGATGACCTGCCGGCCGACCAGCGCGCCCACTGGCAGCGCCGCCAGCTCACGGCCCGCAACGCCCTCGATAGTCAGGCCCTGACCGGCACGGCCGCCAACGCCGAAACCGTGGCGTCGCTGCAACGCTACGTGCGCGGCGAAATCACGCTGGCCCAAGCCATTGCGCAGGTGCGCGCGCAAATGGCGCAGGAGCAGCAGAGCTACCGCCAGTTTCTGAACCGGCGCAACCTCATTTAAGCACCGCTTCGGCCGCGGGCTTTCCGGAAACCCGTGCGGCGCTCAGCCTGCGGACGTGCCCTTCGGGGCATTGCCCGTGTTGCCATTCAGCAAGAACTCGCGCAGGCGGTTGATGTGCTTTTTGATTTCTTCGATGCGTTCTTCCTGCTGCACCGAGTAGGGGCCCGCGCCGCGCGCGGCCATGCTGCTGAGCAGGTTTTTGCGTTCCTCCATCATGCGCAGGGCTACCCAGAGGGTTTCTTCCAGGGTTTGCTGGGCGCTGTGCAGCAGGCCATCGGCCGTGAAGGCGTGCCCGGTGTGGCACCGGTAGCGGAGCAGCTTGCCGTTGTTCACCTCAAACAAGCTGCCGCCGCAATCGGGGCAGGTGAGGGGCACGGGATGCGCAATTTTCAGTACCTCGTCGGTGGTTCCCACAACTCTTTCCGCAATGGCGGCCTCCTGCTTCAGGTCTTCGGGTACTTCTCCTTTGCGTTCGGGCAGGGGGCGGGCGGTTATCTCTTCCAGCAGCGCACCCATCATATGCAGCGGCACCACGTAATCGACGTCCACGTTGCGGAGGGCGGTTTCGGGCATGCTGGGGTATTCGGCCTCGTGGGGGTCTTGCACCACGGCGAGGCCGCCGCAGCGCTTGATGAATTCGAGGCCGGCGGCGCCGTCGTGCAACATGCCGGTGAGCACCACGCCCACCACGCGCGACCCGAAGGCCACGGCGGCCGACCGAAACAGGGCGTCGGCGGCCGGGCGGTAGTGGTTTTCGCGCGGGCCCTTGGTCACGAGCAGGTGCGGCGTGCGGCCGTCTTTGGCCAGTAGGTGGCGGTTGGGGGGCGCGAGGTAGAGGGTGCCGGCCTCAATGGGTTCGCCATCGGTGGGCAGGCGGCAGGCCAGGGTGGTATGACGCGCCAGGCGTTCGACGAAGTGTTGGCCGTCGGCATCGGCCGAAAAGTGCTGTACCACCAGCACGGCGGCGGGCAGCGTGGCCGGCAGCTGGGCCACCAGCTGGACGAGCGCCGGCATGCCGCCGGCCGACGTGCCGATTACAATCAGGTGGGAAGGAGCGGGCATGGGACAGGGCAGGAAACGGAGCTAGCGTAATACGCAACATTGTGCGAGAGGGGCAATGGAGGCAGGTTTTTCCGGTAAATTTGTTGCAGGCAGCCAACCCGCTCTGGTCCCCGTTTCGCTTTTGTTTTTTTACGGCGGCCGGTCTTGCTGTCCATCCTCTACCCGATGAATCCCAACGACCTGACGCCCTCCACCGACGAGCCTGGCATCGTTGTCACGCCGCCCGAAGAGTTGCCGCGCGACGGCGTCGGCCCGCCCGCGCTGCTGCGCGAAGCCAGCCGCCCCGACGAAGCCGCGGGCGACAAGTTCCCGCTGGTGGGCATCGGCGGCTCGGCGGGGTCGTTGGCCGCGTTTGAGCAGTTTTTTCGGGCCATGCCGCCCGACAGCGGCATGGCCTTCGTGGTGGTGACGCACCTGTTGCCCGACCAGCCGTCGGAGTTGCCGCAGGTGCTGCAACGCTTCACCCCGATGCCGGTGCTGGAAGCCGAGGACGGCCTGCGCGTGCGCCCCAACCACGTCTACGTCATTCCGCCCAACCGCGACATGAGCATCCTGCACGGCACGCTGCTGCTGTTTGCGCCCACCCAGCCGCCGGGCCGCCGCCTGCCCATCGACTTCTTTTTTCAGAGCCTGGCCAAGGACGCCCGCGAGCGGGCCGTGTGCGTGGTGTGCTCGGGCCTGGGCACCGACGGCACCCTGGGCCTGAAGATGGTGATGGAAAACTTTGGGATGGTGATGGTGCAGGACCCCGCCACGGCCGAGTACGACGCCATGCCGCGCTCGGCGCTGGCCACCGAGTTTGTGGACTCCGTGCTGCCCGCCGAGCAGCTGCCGGCCAAGCTGCTGCACTACGTGCGGCACCCCGACACGCGCCCCCGCCGCGACGAGCCCGAAAGCGTGAGCAAGCCCGCCCACGCCCTGCAGAAAATTTTCCTGCTCGTTCGGGCCCAGACCGGGCACGACTTTTCTTTCTACAAGCGCAACACGGTGTTTCGGCGCATTGAGCGGCGCATGAATTCGCACCAGATTAAGGAGTTCACCCTCTACGTGCGCTACCTGCAGGAAAACCCCGCCGAAGTAGAGGCCTTGTTCAAGGAATTGCTGATTGGGGTGACCAAGTTTTTCCGCGACCGCGAGGCCTACGATATCCTCAAGGCGCGGCTGCTGCCGCTGCTGCGCCAGAAACCCGCCGACAGCGTGGTGCGCGCGTGGGCGCCGGGCTGCTCCACCGGCGAGGAGGCCTACTCCCTGGCCATGACGCTGCTCGAGTGTCTCGACGGCGTGGACCGCCAGAAGTACCTCAAGCTGCAGATTTTTGCCACTGACATCAACCCCGACGGCATCGAGTTTGCCCGTGCCGGGCTCTACCCCGACAACATCGTGGCCGACGTGAGCCCCGAGCGCCTGCGCCGCTTCTTCACCAAAACCGACGAAGGCTACCGCATCAAGAAAGACGTGCGCGACGCGGTGGTGTTTGCCGTGCACGACCTCAACAAGGACGCGCCCTTCACCAAGCTCGACCTGCTGGTGTGCCGCAACCTGCTCATTTACCTGAGCGCCGAGCTGCAGCGCAACCTCATCCCCGTGTTTCACTACGCCCTCAACCCCAACGGGCTGCTGTTTTTGGGGCCCAGCGAAAACCTCACCGGCTTCCAGGACTTGTTTCAGAGCCTGGACGTGAAGTGGAAGATTTCGCGGCGTACCGACACGCCTTCCTCCGTCACGCGCCTCGCGGCGTTTCCCTTCACCCTGGCCCGGCAGCAAGCCCCTTCCGCGCCCGCATCCGCTTCCGGCTCCATGAACCCGAATTCCGTTCGCAAGGAAGGCACCTTTGCCACCCTGGTGCAGCGCGTGCTGCTGCGCCACTACACCCCGCCCGCCGTGGTCATCAACGGCAAGGGCGAAATCATGTACGTGAACGGCCGCACCGGCCGCTACCTCGAGCCGGCCCCCGGCCTCAGCGGCATGAACATTTTCGACATGGCCCGCGAGGAGCTCAACTACGAGCTGAGCGCGGCCGTGCACAAGGCCGCCGCCACCCGCGAGCCCGTGGTGGCCGACAACGTGAAGCTGCGCCAGGAAACCGGCGTGCAGCTGGTGCGCCTCACGGTGAAGCCCCTGGAGGAAAGCGAGCAGCTAGCCAACCTGCTGCTGGTGGTGTTTGAGGAGCAGCCCACGCCCCAGAAGGTGCGCCTGGGCAAGGCCCGCCTTGCTTCTGACCCCGGCCACGACGCCCAGATTCAGGCCTTGGAAAAGGAGCTGCAATACACCAAGCACCGCCTCCAAACCACCATCGAGGAGATGGAAAGCAGCGTGGAAGAGCTCAAGAGCACCAACGAAGAGCTGCAAAGCGCCAACGAGGAGCTGCAAAGCACCAACGAGGAGGCCATGACCAACAAGGAGGAAATGCAGAGCCTCAACGAGGAGCTGATGACCCTGAACATGCAGTACCTCAGCAAAACCGAGGAGCTGAGCCAGGCCGCCAACGACATGAAGAACCTGCTCGACGCCACGGAGATTGCCACCATCTTCCTCGACAACGACATGGTGATAAAGCGCTTCACGCCCCCGGTGCACCGCATCATCTCGCTGATGCCCGCCGACGTGGGCCGCCCCATCACGCACTTTGCCAGCACCCTGCGCCACCAAAGCCTGGAGAAGGACGTGCAGCAGGTGCTCGACCGCCTGGTGAGCGTGGAAGCCAACATCCAGACCACCCGCGGCGAGTGGTACGCCATGCGCATCCTGCCCTACCGCACCTTGGACAACTACATCAGCGGGGCCGTCATCACCTTCACCGACATCACCGGCCTCAAAACTCTGGAGGCCCAGCTGCAGGAAAGCGCCCGCTTCGCCGAAAGCATCGTGGAAACCATGCGCGAGCCCCTGCTCGTGCTCGACGCCCAGCAGCGCGTGCTGGCCGTCAGCGGCGCATTTGCCGAGCTGTTCGGCCTCGACGCGGCGGCGGTGAAAGGGCAGCCCCTGCGCGAGCTCGACGGCGGCGTGTGGCAGCAGCCCGTGCTGCGCCGCCGCCTCGACGAGGCGCTGGCCCACCCCGGCGCGCCCTTCGAGGACTTTGCCTTCGCGGCCGAATTCCCGCGGGCCGGGCGGCGCGCGTTGCGCCTCTACGGCCGCAGCCTGCTGAGCCACGGCGCGCGCACGGGGCCCCTGCTGCTGGGCGTGCGCGAGGTGCAGGAAGAGTAGCGGGCCGCTACCGGCCGGCCCGATGCGCGGGCGAAAACGCCGTGACCGGGCGGTCGAGCAGGGCGCAGTAGGGGCAGCGCGGGCGGGGCTGGCCCGTGCCGGGCACGCGGTCGGCCGGGGCAATGCTGCGGGCCACGGGGCACTCGTCGTTGTCGTGCCACACGTCGGTGAGGGCGATACCGCGCAGGGGCGAGTAGAAGGGAGGAATACGCATAAGCCGGATACCACGCAAGGGCAGAAAATCGCCTTATTGGTATAAGCAGATATGCTTACCAAACGAGGGGCCCGCGTTTAGGTTGCGGCTTCGTCGAGGGCGCGGCGCACGTCGGGCCAACTAAGCTCGCCGGCCACGTAGCGGTCGTAGAGCTGCTGGGCGAAGGGCGTGGCTTTGGTTTTGAGCCGAGGATGGGTGAGCTGCAGCTGGCGCAGCACGTTGGCGCGCTGCTGCGGCGTCTGGGCGTTGGGGCCGAAACGGGGGTCGAGGGGCATGAGTAGAACGCCGTGAAGGGAAAGGAGTCAGGGCGCCGTACAAATTTCCGACGAGGACTGCCCGCCTGCCAAGGGACGAATACGGATATTGAAAGGGGTAAATACCCAAAGTGTGAGCAGGCGGCGCCGCAGTGGGCGGGCAAAAAAACAGGCCTTCGGGCTACACCCGATGCCCCCGGCGAATAACTTGCCGCTCCCTTCCCCTGGCACCCCGCCCTTCCTCATGCCCGGCTCGCCCTCGCTGCACCTCGACTACCGGCCCGACCTCGACCTGCTCACCGGCCGCTGGCTCTTCGACCCCGACCCCGAACAGCTGCGCCAGGACTACGAAGACCTCCTGAAAGAAGGCCTCTACTGCGGCGCCCAGCGCTGGCTGCTGGACCTGCGCCGCCGCCCGGCCCTGCCCGTGAGCCTGGCCGATTGGATGGAAACCACCTGGATGCCCCACCTCCTAGGCGTGGCGCCGCCCAACCTGCGCATTGCCTTTTGGCTGCCGCCGCAGCGCGAGGTGCTGCGCCGCGCCGCGCCCGCGCTCAACGCCCGCGTGGAAGAAATGCTGCGCCAGCCCGGCGCCTACCGCCTGCGCCTGTTCGAGGACGAGGCCGCCGCCATGGTGTGGCTGCTGGCGCCCGTTGGCGCCTGAGGGCCGGCGCCCGGCACCGGGCCGTGTGTAGCTTTGGCCCCGGCCGTGGTGGCCGTCTTGCCTTTTAGTTGTTGTCCTGTGGAATTCGCTTACCGGCCCGACCTCGACCTCTTCACCGCCCGTTGGCTCAGCCTGACGCAGGCCGCCACCACGCGCGCCGAATACGACTTGCTACTACAAGCCCCTGAGGCCCTGGGCACCCCGCACTGGCTGCTTGATGTGCGCCGCCGGCCCGTCATCACCCTGGAGTCGGCTCGCTGGGTCACGGGGGAGTGGCTGCCCCGCGCCGCCGCCCTGCTGAGCCCCGCGCGCCTGCGGGTGGCCTTTCTGGTGGCCCCCGTGCGGGCCGAAAACCTGCGCGACGACCCCGCCCTGCGCGCCGTGATGGAAGCCGCCTACGCCCCCGGCCACGCCTTCGACCTGCGCACCTTCACCGACGAGGGCGCCGCAGTGGCCTGGCTGCTGGGGCAGTTGGAGTAGGGGCTGTGCCCCACCCGGCACCGGGCTTTGGGCATTGCAATGGCTGCCAGTAGCCAGCCAAGAAAACCCGTGCGGAACTGATTGGACACGTGCGAAAAAAATGAAATAGGGTTTAGGTAAAAGAGGTAGTCTATTGGATGTAAAACGGTCATTTTTAGGCGATAAGGGCATGTTTTGCGTATCTTTCCCGTCCTCTTTCCGCCTGCCATGGCTTCCGACCACACCCCTCCGACTCCGTGGAATGACCCCGCTGACCCTCATGCGGCCCTGCGCGCCCGCGCCGAGCAGCGGCGCTATCTCGTGACGCAAGCCGCTGAACAGCACACGCCCGAGGAGGTGCGGC
Source organism: Hymenobacter sp. 5317J-9 (assembly GCF_022921075.1). Lineage (NCBI taxonomy): Bacteria > Pseudomonadati > Bacteroidota > Cytophagia > Cytophagales > Hymenobacteraceae > Hymenobacter > Hymenobacter sp. 5317J-9. Next base: position 3,938,425 of record NZ_CP095050.1, on the reverse strand, counting down.
GGCTGCTGCAGGAGTTGCAGGTGCATCAGATTGAGCTCGAGATGCAGTACGAAGAGCTGCTGCTGGCCCAGGCCGATGCCCAGGCCGCCCGGGCCGAGTACCACGACCTCTACGATTTTGCCCCCATCGGCTACTTCACCCTCAGCCAAACAGGCAAGGTGGAGCAGCTCAACCTGTTTGCCAGCCAGCAGATGAGCTCGGTGCGCCAGCAGCTGGTGAGCCGGCGCTTTGCCCTGTTTGTGGCTCCGGCCGAGCGCATGGCATTCGGGCAGTTTCTGGCCAGGGTGTTTGCCAACGAGGGCACCCAGAGTGCCGAGTTTTCTTTGCAGCGCGAAGACGGTAGCACCTTCTACGCCCAGCTCGAGGGCCTGCGGGTCCAGCGCGCCGACGAGCTGCAGTGCCGCCTGGCCGTGCTGGACATAACGGCCCGCCGCGCGGCCACGCAGCAGCTGGCGGCCAGCGAGGCCAGCTTCCGCAAGCTTTTTGCCGACAGCAACGACGCCGTGGTGCTGCTGCAGGGCCACCAGTTTGTGGATTGCAACGCGGCCGCCCTGCGCTTGCTGGGTGCGCACGCCAAAGAGCAACTGGTGGGCCGGCCCGCCTGGGCCCACGCCCCGGAGCACCAGCCCGGCGGCCAGCGCACCATCGACCTGTTTCGCGAAACCACCGAGGCGGCCATTCGCACGGGCTCGCAACGCTGCGAAGCGCTGATGACCAGGGTAACGGGCGAGGAAATCTGGGTCGAGGCCGTGCTCACGCCCATTGAGCTGGGGGGGCTGCAGCCCTTGGTGCACATTTTGTGGCGCGACGTGACGGCCGCCCGCGCCTCCCGCGAAGAGCTGCGCCTGAGCCAGGAGCGCCTGCAAATGGCCCTGGCCGCGGCCGAAAGTGGCGTGTGGGTGTGGGAGCTGGCGGGCCACCAGCTGTATTGGGACGCCCGGGCGCAGGCCATCTTCGGACTGGAATACAACCCCGCGCCGGTGTCGTTTGAGGTGCTGCGCAGCGCCGTGCACCCGCAGGACCTGATAGAAATGGCAGTGGGGCTCAAACGCTCCCTGGCCGAGCACCGCCCCTTCGACTTGGAATACCGCATTGTGTGGCCCGACGGCACGGTGCGCTACGTGGCCGCGCTGGGCAAGGTGGTGCACGACGAGCGGGGCCACCCGCTGCGCCTCATCGGCATCATGCACGACGTGACGCCCCGCCGCGAAGCCGAAAACGCCCTGCGGCGGGAAAAAGACTTCACCGAAAGCCTGCTCGACAACTCCGTCGATGGCATTCTGGCCCTCGACCGCCACGCCCGCATCACGGCCTGGAACGCCGAGGCGGCCCGCTATTTTGGGCTGGAAGCCGCCGCCGTGCTGGGCCGCCCCCTGTTCGACGTGCTGCCCTCCTTGAGCGAAACCGCCTGCCTCGACGTGAGCCGGGCCCTGGCCGGCGAGCGGGTGACCTGCCTGGCCCAGCCCTTGCTCGTGCGCCCCGGCCACTTCGACGCCTACCTGGTGCCCCTGAAAGACAACGGCGAGGCCGAACCCAGCGGCGTGCTGGCCATCATTCGCGACGTGACCGAGCGCGACCGCCTGGCCGAAGAAGCCACCCAGCTGCGCCTGCGCCAGCAGCAGGAGGTGCTGGCCGCCATTCTGGCCACCCAGGAAACCGAGCGCAAGCGCATTGCCGAGGCCCTGCACAACGGCTTGGGCCAGCTCCTCTACGCCGCCAAGCTCAGCCTGGAAAACCGGGCCGCCCGGCCCGCGGCGCCCGATGCTTCGCTCAAGCTCCTCGACGACGCCATTCGGGCCGCGCGCACCATCTCCTTCGAGCTGACCCCCGGCGTGCTCGAAGACTTTGGCCTGCACACCGCCCTGGAAGCGCTGGTGAAACGCATGGGGCCCACCGGCCTGCCCGTGCGCCTGCACCTGCTGGGCCTGGAGCAGCGCCTGGCCGCGCCGGTCGAAATTGCGGTGTACCGGGTGGTGCAGGAGTTGCTCAACAACGTGATGAAGCACGCCGACGCCACCGAGGCGGTGGTGCACGTGGTGCGCGAAGGCCACCGCCTCGAAGTGAGCGTGGAGGACAACGGCCGCGGCTTCGACCCGAGCACGCTGGCCAGCCAGCCGCTGGCGGGCATTGGCCTTTCGGGGGTGCGCAACCGGGTGGCGCTGCTCGGCGGCGAGCTCAGCATTCAGTCGCGGCTGGGCCAGGGCACCATCGTCAGCTTCGAGCTGAACGTGTGAGGCGCTTTCGGACTGATATTTGCGGCGTTAGCGGCCCGGGAATTTCGGCGACAAAAGCCCGGCGCCGGGCGATGTTTGCGAACCTATTCGCGGGCGCCGTTGTACGTTTGCAGGCACATGGTTCGGCTTTGCCAGCCACACAGTTAGCGTTGTTTTATGCGGTTACACACGTTTACTTCTCGGATGCTGGCGGCGGGCGCCGCCGTGTTGCTGGGCCTAGCCGGCTGCAAACACGACGCCGACTTGGTGGACCCCGAAGGCCCCGTGGTGAAACCCACGGCCTACGTGCTCGACGTGCCCCGCTACTTCCCCACGCTGCCCGCCGAGCCCGCCGACAACCCCCTCACGCAGGAAGGCGTGGCCCTGGGCCGCCAGCTGTTTTATGAGAAAGCACTGTCGCTGAACAGCCAGGTGGCCTGCGCCAGCTGCCACCGCCAGGAGCTGGCCTTCACCGACGGTCTGGCCCGCTCCGTAGGCGTGGCCGGCACCCAGACGCGGCGCAGCTCCATGGCCCTGAGCAACCTGGCTTGGGAGCCTAAGCTGATGTGGGATGGCTCGGCCACCGGCCTCGAAAGCCAGGCCCGCCTGCCTATCGAAAACCCCTTGGAAATGCACCAGAGCCTGAGCGCCGGCGTGGCCCGGCTGCAGGCCACCAGCACCTACCCGGCCCTGTTTCGCAAGGCTTTTGGCAGCAGCACCATCACCGAGGCCAACACCCTCAAGGCCCTGGCGCAGTTTGAGCGCACGCTGGTGTCGAGCAACTCGCGCTACGACCAGTTTCTGAACGGCAACCGCACCGCCCTCACGGCCACCGAGCAGGAGGGCCTGGTGCTCTTCACCACCCACCCCGACCCGCTGAAGCGCATTCGGGGCGGCAACTGCGGCGACTGCCACTCCGGCCCGCTGCAAACCAATCTCACCTTCAGCAACAACGGCCTCGACGCTGCGCTGACGGATTTGGGCCTGGGCGCCATCACCGGCCAGGCCTCCGACAACGGCAAGTTCCGGGTGCCGTCGCTGCGCAACATTGCCCTCACGGCGCCCTACATGCACGACGGCCGCTTCCCCAACCTCGACTCGGTGATGGCCCACTACAACGAGCACGTGGCCCTCGGCACCCCCAACCTCGACCCGCAGATTCAGGTGGCCAGCAACACCGTGGGCGGCACCCGTCTGGACCTGACCAGGGCCGAGAAAGCCAAAATCGTGGCCTTCCTGCGCACCCTCACCGATTCTACCTTCATCCGGGACCCGCGCTTCGCCAAGCCTTAGGCGAGGACGCCCGCCCGCGCGGGGCTTGGTGCGTAAATTTGCGGTTCGGTGCGGCCGTCGGCAATTATGCCGTGTGCTTTGTCACCGCTTGCCTTATGCGTTTTTCCCTTCGCGCCATCTTCTTTTTGGGCTTGTCGGCCAGCTCTCTGCTGCTGAGCAGCTGCGAGCAGCAGAAGCCCGCCACTGCTGCGCCCGCGACCACCACCACGCCCGCCACCGCCGAAGCCCGCTACGAGTGCCCGATGGGCTGCGCCGGCAGCCAAAGCAGCAAGCCCGGCAAGTGCCCCACCTGCGGCATGGACCTGGAAAAAAAGTCGTAAACATACAGCTGGGCAGGATTCTGAAGGTTTTGGTCGCAATTGTATGTGCTGGCCAGGTCAGCCGCGGGTAATTTTGAGGCGCTGTTTGGGGTTATGCTTCCAGCGGCCGGCCGCTTCGTGCCGGCGTTCACCTTCAATTTGCTTCGTCATGTCCACGCTTCGTTTCAAAACCACCATCAACTGCGGCGGCTGCATAAAGGCCGTGACGCCCTCGCTCAATCGCGAAGTAGGCGCCGATAACTGGCAGGTCGACACCGCCAACCCCGATAAAATCCTCACCGTGACCGCCGCACAGGCCACCGCCAGCCAGGTGGTGAAAGCCGTGCAGGACGCTGGGTTTGAGATTCAGCCTTTGGCGCAGTAAGCGCCGTGTCTGGTAATAAACAAAAAAGGCGCTTCCGATTCGGAAGCGCCTTTTTTGTTTGTTCTGTGAGGCTATTGCACCACTACTTTGCGGCTGGTGAGCTGGTCGCCCACCTGCAGCTTCACGAGGTAGGCGCCGGCGGGCAGATTGCCCAGCGGAAACTGCTGCGCGCCGCTCTGCTCGGCCGCGGCCAGGGAGCGCACGCGCTGGCCCAGGGCGTTGTACACGGCCAGCGACACCGGCTGCCGGCCGGCCGGCACGGTGTAGGCCACCGTGGAGGACGCCGCCGAAGCCGGGTTGGGGTACACTTGGAAATCGAGCCCGCTGGCCACGGCGTTGCGGTTGGCCAGCACGCCCGTGCCCAGCGCAAACGCCACCGCCTGCGTGCCGGCAATGGCCGAGAAGTCGGGGTTGCTGCCGAAGGCCGTGGTGCGGCCCGCCACTTGCGGAATCACGTCGGCGGTGACGAAGTTGCCGTTGCTGTCGGTGAAGGCCGCAAATAGGTCGAGGCGGCTACCGGCGCCCAGCGTGGTACTGCCGTTGTTGAGCACCGACAGCGGAATCTCAATTTCTACGCCCGTGTTGGTGGTGTTGGCGGCCAGCGACACGGTGTTGGTGTAGGCGAAGCGCGTGCCGGTGAGCACGGCCGTGGTGGCCGTTACCACGGTGCCGCTCTTGTTGCCCTGGCCCACGTAGGGGTCGGTGCCCACGGGCGAGGTGCCCGTGCCCGTCACGTACGAGACGGCGCTGAAGTACACGTCGCCGGCGCTGGGTCCCACTACGCACCGGATGCCGTAATCGACCTGCAGGTCGAGGGTGGGGCGGTGGGCCAGGGGCGAGCCCGTGTCGAGGCCGCCGGGCAGCTGAGTGCCGGCCGGCACGCCCGAGCGCGCCGGGGTGTTGAAGTAGAGAATAAACGAGCGGTAGGCCCCCGCCGTCGATGATTCGCCCGAGCCCACCAGCATCAGGTTGAGCGTGGTGGCGGTGTAGCCCACGTACATGGATTTCAGACCGCGGTCGGTGTCGAGGTGCGTGCCGGTGTAGGAGCCGGCCAGCTGGTATTTGCCCACGCCCGTGCCGATTTCAGCCGCCGAAGCCACGCCGTCGACCGTGAACTGGGCGCTGGCGGTGAGCGAGGCCGCCGTGAGGGCACCCATCGCAAGGAGAGTAAGTAAGGGTTTCATGGGAATTTGGGTGTAAAAGTGAAAAAATAGAATGTGGGTTAGGTAAAAAGTGACAAAGCCGAGCGTTGGTTTTTACAGCTGCACGATTTTGTGGAACTCTGTGTGGTTGCCCAGTGAGATTTTCAACAGATAGGTGCCGGCGGGCAGGTTGGGCGCCTCCCACTGCACTGCCTGGGCGCCGGCTGGCAGACGCCTTGGGGCTTCGGCTCGCAGCAGCTGCCCCGTAAGGCTGAACAGCGTCAGCTGCACGGTTTCGGCCTTTTCCAAGGCCAGGCGGATGGTGCGCGCGCCGGTGGTGGGGTTGGGGTACACTTGCGCCACCGCCCGGGCTGCGGCCGCCGCGGGCGTGGTCGCCGACACGGCCGTGGCCACAAACTCCACGTCGTCGAGGCTGGCCGTTTCGTTGGCGTGGGCGTCGGAGCGCAGGCCGATTTCGCACTGCCCGTTCGTGACCACGATGCCCGGCACTTCCACGCGCTCCCAGTTGCCGGTGGCGGGCAGGGTGGTGGCCCGCTCGCTGCCGCCAAAGCCGTTGGCGTAGAGCTGGCACTGGGTTTGGCCGCCGCTGCTCTGGCCCCAGGCGCGCAGGGTGTAGGTGCCGTTGGGCAGGTTGGTGAGCAGCTGCGAGGTGCGCACCTGGTAGGCCGTGGCGCGCTGGTGGCCCAGCTGGTAGGAGCTGGAATAGCCGTAAAACTGCGTCAGGTCGGCGTCGGCGTCGCCGGTGGTGGTCCAGCCCAGCACGGTTTGGGTGGCGCCGGTGTACTCGAAGCCAGGATTGTAGACGAGGCCGCGAGCCGGCGGATTATCCAGAAACGAGCTGAGTGCCACGGTGGGGCGGCCGCTGCTGGCCCACATACCCAGGCCGTAGTTCATCCAGTTGTAGGCCTGCGGCTCCCAGTAGAGCACGCCCAGGCCCTTGCCGCCCGGCACGGCGCGCACCTTGGCCAGCAGGTCGAGCAGCATTTGCTGGGTTGGGATGGGGCGGTTGGCGGGCATGCCGGTTTCCACCACCATCACCTCTTTGCCGGGATAGCGCGTCACCATGTCGTTCATATTGGTCTGAATCTGCGCATTAAGCGTGGGCCAGTTCACGTCGGTAGGGTAGTGCGACATGCCGATGACGTCGAAGCGCGCGCCTTTCAGCACCAGGTCGTCGAACACGTTGCGGAAGTAGGCGTTGTTGAAGCCGTTGGCAATGTGCACGATGACCTTGCTCGTGGGGTTCACGGCCTTCACGGCGGCGTAGCCCCGGTCAATAATCTGGGCGAAGTTCTGCGGGTTGAGGGAGCGGCGGCCGTCGGGCCACAGCATGCCGTCGTTGGTTTCGTTGCCCACCTGCACCCACTCGGGCACGATGTTGTTGTCCTTCAGCGAGTCCAGCACGTCGTAGGTGTGGTTGTACACGTCGGTCAGCAGCTGGCTGAAAGAGTGGCCGGCCCAGGCCGCGGGCTTGGTTTGCTGGCCGGGGTCGGCCCAACTGTCGCTGTAGTGGAAGTCAATCATGAGCCGAAAGCCCAGGTTGCGGGCCCGAATGGCTTTGGCGATGACGTCGTTTTTGCCGTTCCAGCCGCCGGCCGGGTTCACCCACACGCGCAGCCGGATGGCGTTCATGTCGTGGTCGCGCAACAGGCGGAATAAGTCCTGTTGCACACCGGCCTCGTTGTAGAACAAGTAGTTGGCCCGCTCCATCTCCGTCACCCAGCTGATGTCGGCGCCTTTGGCGAAGGGAGCCGGCGTTTGCGCCTCGGCGGCCGGAATTGTCCCGCTCCAAACGGCCAGCAAGGCCAGGAGCAGGAAGTAGCGTACTCGTTTCGTCATGTCCGGAAGGGTGAAAGGCGCCCGCGTGGCCCACTAACAGGGTAAGAGGGCAAAGGGAGTTGAATTTACGAATTTTTAGTGCAAAAGATTGTGCTTATTGCAAAGAAAGCTGCTTTGTTCGGTGATTTATCGCAAGCTGACAGTTTCAATATCCAGATGTAGCGGCGCCGCTGGGGCCGTCCCCGACTCCCATACTACTTGCAGCACTTCCGCATCGGCGAGTCGGAACGCCGGTGCGGCAGCCGGCTGGTATTGCAGCGCATTGAAACCGGGGTAGGGGCGGGGCATGAGCAGCAGCGCATCGGGCCGGAAGGCGCTGAGCGGAATGCGCACGTCCTGTAGCTCCGCACCCAGCGGCAGCGGGGCCGAGTACGTCACGGCATCTTTCGTAGTAAGCGTCACCTTGGCACTGGCGCCGGGCTGGCTGCTGCGGGCCCGCACCACCACCTCCGTGAAGCCTGCCAAATCGGCCTGCCGCCCCGCCAGCTTATCACCAAAAAACGCCCGCAGGCTCGCGGCCGGGCCCATGGCAGCGGGCTGACCGGCGCGGGGCGGCCCCTGCACCAGGCGCAGCGCCAGCGTGCCGGCCGGCGTGGTCACGTAGTCGGTCCAGGCGTTGTTGGCCACGCCGCGGGCCTCAACCTGCTCCTGGTCGCGGCTGGCCACAAACAGCGGCAGCGGCGTGCCTGTGGCTACAATGGGCACTTCCCAATGCTCGGCGTGGGCGTAGTCCCAGTCGCGCGGCTGGCCAGCGTAGCCGCCGGGAAAAGTCAGCGTTTGCGCACCTTTTTTCAACACCAACCAGTAGCGCAGCTGGCCAGGGTAGAGCAGGTCGGCGGGTACGGTGGCTTCGTAGGTGGCGTAAGCGGGGCTGCTGGTGGGCAGCGTGCGGGTGCGGCCGTAGTAGTGCTGAGCCACCAGCAGCACGCTGTCGGCGGGGCCCACCCCGCTGATGAGGGCGCGCAGGCGCAAAGGCTGCCCGGCCGCGGCCTGCACCGGCGGCGTGTGGCGCACCTGCGCGCCCAGCGTGCTGGGCGCAGGGGCAACAAATTCGCCCAGCAGAAGATGATTGAATGCGGTTTTGGCCGTGTAGGCCGCCGTCGACTTGCCCGCGGCGGCCAGCAGGTACACGCCGGGGCGCACGCTGACGCGGCCCTCCGCGGCCTGAGCCTGCGCGGTGTTTCCCTCGTTCAGGCCTTTGAGGGAGAAACTACTTCCCAGGTCGCTCAGCGATACTTGCAAGGGCTGCTCGTTCCACAGAATCTGCGTCACGGCTTTGCTCAGGGAGGCTTTTTCAAACGGGTCGCGGATGGGCAGGGCGTCGGGCATCACCTCCAAGCGCCACACGCCGGGCGCCAGGCGGTCGAGGAAATAGGCGCCCAGCCCGCCGTAGCGCACCACTGTTGAGGAGCCCACGCCAGCCACGTGGCGCAGCTTGCCGGGCTGCTTGGGGGCGGCAGCGGTGCTGGCGGTGTAATAGAACTCTTCGGGCGTGTTCAGCTGGCTCAGCTGGCGGCGGTAGCTCACCAGAAAGTCGCCAAACACGGAATCCTGCGGGTAGCGCCCGAAGCTCTGCCCACGCTTCACCGTCCGGAACGCCTGGCCAGCGATGAGCAGGCTGATGGCCTTGGCCGGCGTGTAGGCCAGGTTCAGGTAGTGGGTTTGGTACTCGGTATTGGCGTAGGCAATGGCCAGCGGGTCGTAGGCAAACTGCGTGGCCCACTGAAAACCGGCCTCGCGGAAGCTGCGGGCCATCATCGGGTACATCACGGGCTGAATGATGTCGGCCGACTCGAACTCATACACCATCCTGGCCTTGCTGGTGAAGCGCGGGTCCGTGCGGTAGGGAATAGGGTACTGGTCGACGTAGGGCAGGAAGTTGCCGCGCAGCGCGTGGTTGGCCACCAGCCCCTGCGGGTACCACTGAAAAGTCAGCCCGTCGACTTTGGCGTTGAGCACGGCCTCGTACACGTCGGGGTTTTCCGACACGTTGTAGAACACCGGCTTGCGGCAGCCCGTGGCCCGAATGGCGGCGGCCATGCGGTTAGCGAAGCTCGTGACTTCGCTTTCGGGCTTGTGGTAGCGCGGCTCGTTGCACACCTCAAAGGCCAGAATGTTGGCGTCTTCGCGGTTGAGGGTTTTCGTGTAGGAGTTGCGGTGGTTGAGAAACTGCGTGAGGTAACGCTCCTGCGCCGCAATGGCGCGCGGGTTGGTGTAGGCCTCGCCCTTGGAGAAAATGCTGGAAAAGCCGGTGCCGGTGTCCGGCTCGGGGTAGCCGTTGTTCCAGTAGGCAATGGGCGTGAGGATGATGCGGATACCGCGCTGCTTAAGTTCATTCACCAGAAAGTCGAGCAGGCGCAGGTGCTCGTTTTCGAGCAGGTTGCCCACCGTGTCGGTGATTTCCACGTCCCACACGTGCACCCGGAAAGCGTCCACGCCCAGCCGGCTCAGGTGGTACACGTCCTGCCGAATGGCCTGCTCGTGGTTGACGCCCAGCTTTTGCAGCGCCCGGTAAGAATAGGCGAAGGGCGCGGTGTAGTTCACGCCAAACAGGGCCACTTCCTGCCGGCCTTTCTGCCAGCGCAGCACGCCGTTTTTATCCACGAATACCTCGCCATCGGGCTGTTTGGGGGCTTTTTGCGCCAGCAAGGGCACCGTGACAGCCAGGAAAAAAAGGAAGAAAAGCAGCAGCGTACGGCGTTGCGTCATGGGACAGGAAAAGGGAGAAAAACGGCCGGCAGGAAAGCCGACAGAAGTACCGGAACCGCTTGCGCCGGCAAACGTTTGCGCGTTTGTACGGCCAACCTGTTACTTTCGGCCTCTAATGCAGCTGGCTGGCCGTGGCGGGCCGATTTGCGTACGCAGGAGCAGCATTTTCCGTTTCCCTTCACCCCACCCGGTTTCCACATGTCTGCGTCACTTGCCCAGGCCGTTGCGGCTGACTTTCAACAACATTTCGGCTACGCGCCGCTGCTGGTGCGGGCCCCCGGCCGCGTCAACCTCATCGGCGAGCACACCGACTACAACGGCGGCTTCGTGCTGCCCGCGGCCGTCGACAAGGAAGCCGTGTTTGCCGTGGGCTTGAACAAAGGCCAGCAAATCCGACTGGTGGCCCACGACCTGAACGAGACGCTGGAGCTGGCTAACGCTGCCGAAATCAGCCCCAGCGACACGCACTGGGCCAATTACCTGCTGGGCGTGGCGGCGCAGTTTCAGCAGCGCGGAGTGGCCGTGCCGGGCTTCGACTGCGTGTTTGCCGGTACCGTGCCGCTGGGCGCGGGCATGTCGTCGTCGGCGGCCATCGAGTGCGGGCTGGCCTTCGCCCTCAACCGCCTGCTGGGCGCCGGTTTCGACACCATGGAACTGGCCCGCATTGCGCAACTGGCCGAGCATACCTACGCCGGCGTGATGTGCGGCATCATGGACCAGTTTGCCAGCCTGTTTGGGCGCGATGCCCATGTGGTGCGCCTCGATTGCCGCTCACTCCAGTACGAGTACTTCCCCTTCGATACCCGGGCCTGCCGCATCGTGCTCTGCAACTCGGGCGTGAAGCACAGCTTGGCCAGTTCCGAGTACAACACCCGCCGCCAGGAGTGCGAGCGCGGCGTGAGCGTGCTCCAGCAGAAGCACCCCGAAGTAACCAGCCTGCGCGACGCCACCATGGAAATGCTTGACGCCCACCGCAGCGAGCTGGGCGGCACCGTGTACCGCCGCTGCGCCTACGTAGTGCAGGAAAACGCCCGCGTGGAAGCCGCCTGCCGCCACCTGCTGGCCGGCGACCTGGCTGCCTTTGGCCAGGAGATGTACGGCAGCCACGCCGGCCTGCGCGACGACTACGAAGTGAGCTGCGCCGAGCTCGACGTGCTGGTAGAAGCCGCTCAGGCCGCGCCCGGCGTGTTCGGTGCCCGCATGATGGGCGGCGGCTTCGGCGGCTGCACCATCAACTTGGTGGCGCCGGATAAAGTGGACGAATTCATCGCCAGCGTGAGCAAAGCCTACCAAGAGAAATTCGGTCTGAAACTGGAAACCTACCAGACGACGATAGTGGACGGGGTGGGGCTGGCGTCGGCCTAACGGGCGCCTCACGGGACCCCGTCGGGGCCGGCCCTCTCTCCGTAGGGAGAGGGAGCGCCAGCCATTTCTCGAATAAATTATTCAATTAGACGCCCGCGCCGCCGTGGCTCCCCCTCTCCCTGAGGAGAGGGCGCCGGGGGGTGAGGCGCCACGCCAGAACATCCAAGCCTATGCCTTCCTTCGATTCCACCGAGCACCCGCACCGCCGCTTCAATGCCCTCTCGGGCGAGTGGGTGCTGGTGTCGCCGCACCGCTCCAAGCGCCCCTGGCAGGGCCAGCAGGAAGAAACCGAGCAGGACCAGCGCCCCGCCTACGACCCCACCTGCTACCTGTGCCCCGGCAACGCCCGCGTGGGCGGCGAGGTGAACCCCAAATACGAGTCGACCTACGTCTTCAACAACGACTTCGGCGCCCTGACCGTGGACGTGCCCACCGGCGGCGTGAACGAGGGCGGCCTGCTGCGCGCCGAAGCCGAATCGGGCATCTGCCGCGTCATCTGCTTCTCGCCGCGCCACGACCTCACGCTGCCCCAGATGACCGTGCCGGCTATCCGGAAAGTGGTCGACTTGTGGGTGGAGGAATTCCAGACGCTGGGCGCGCGGCCCGACATCAACTACGTGCAGATTTTCGAGAACAAGGGCCCGATGATGGGCTGCTCGAACCCGCACCCGCACGGCCAGATTTGGGCCCAGCGCACCGTGCCCGGCGAGCCCGCTCAGGAGGGCGTGCAGCAGCTGGCCTACTTCCAGGAGCACGGCCGCACGCTGTTGAGCGACTACCTCAAAATCGAGCTCGAAAAAAAGGAGCGGGTAGTACTCGAAAACGAGCATTTCGTGGTGCTGGTGCCGTACTGGGCCGTGTGGCCCTACGAGACGCTGGTGGTGAGCCGCCGCGCCGTGCAGGACATCACCCAGCTCACGCCCGAAGAACGCGACGCCCTGGCCGACGCCGTGCGCCGCCTCACCATTCGCTACGACAACCTGTTCAACATCAGCTTCCCGTACTCGGCGGGCCTGCACCAGCGGCCCACCGACGGGCAGGCGCACCCCGAATGGCACTTGCACATGCATTTCTACCCGCCGTTGCTGCGCTCGGCCACGGTGCGCAAGTTCATGGTGGGCTACGAGATGCTGGGCGACCCCCAGCGCGACGTGACGCCGGAATTCAGCGCCGGGCGCTTGCGCGAGCTCTCGGAAGTGCACTACAAAGAAGCCGGCAGCTAAGGCGTTGGCATGACTACGGCCGGGAAAGTCCTGGCCGGCGGAGGCGTACTTTTGCCCCGCCACCCCACTTTTCGCTTCTCATTTTTTTGCTTTGGCTCTCAAACACGCTTCTATTTCGGACATCGCGAAAGAGCTGAACCTCGCCGTTTCCACCGTGTCGCGGGCGTTGAGCGGCCACTCGCGCATCAGCGAAGCCACCCGTGCGCGGGTGTGGGAGCTGGCCGGGCAGCTCAATTACCAGCCCAACCACCTGGCCGCGGCCCTGCGCAAAGGCCGCAGCAATACGCTCGGCGTGATAGTGCCGAACATCGACGGCCACTTTTTTGCCTTGGTAGTGAAGGGCATCGAGGCCGTGGCCAACCAGGCCGGCTTCAACGTGATGCTGTGCCAGAGCAACGAAGACCACACCCACGAAGCTAAAAATGTGGAAACGCTGATAAATGCCCAGGTCGACGGCATTCTGGTGTCGTTGGCGCGCACCACGCACGATTTCGAGCATTTCGCGAAAGTGCGGCAGCGCAACGTGCCGCTGGTGTTTTTCGACCGCATTCTGGACGGCAGCGATGTGAGCGCCGTGGTGGTGGACGACCAGCGCGGCGGCTACCTGGCCACCAAGCACCTGCTGGAGCAGGGCCGGCGGCGCATTGCCCACCTCGGCGGCCCGCAGCACCTCAACATCTACAAAGACCGGTACGAGGGCTACTGCCAGGCCCTGCGCGAAGCCGGCCTACCCGTGGAAGTGGACCTGGTGGTGCTCTCGAAAGACATGTCGCTGGCCGACGGCGACGTGAGCGTGCGCCAGCTGCTGGCCCTGCCCCGGCGCCCCGATGCCATCTTCTCAGCCGGCGATTTTACGGCCGTGGGGGCCCTGCAGGCCCTCAAGGAGCACGGGCTGCGGGTGCCGCAGGACGTGGCCCTGAGCGGCTTCGGCAACGAGACGTTTTCGTCGCTCACCGAGCCGCAGCTCACCACCATCGACCAGCAGTGCGAAGAGATGGGCGGCGCCGCCGTGCGGCTGCTGCTGGAGATGGTGCAGCAAACCGGCCACCGGCAGGCGCCCCGCAAGGTCGTGCTGGAGCCGCATCTGTTGATGCGGGAGTCGTCGGGCAAGCGGCAGCACGCGTAGCGCGCCGGTTAGGACGGGGAAGGAATTCGCCGGATTTTTGTTGTCTGCTGCCTGCTGATGGGCCCGCCCGCGCCGTGAAAGACTACCTGCTGTTCGTCGATACCGAAACTTCGGGCATTCCGCGCGACTGGACCAAGCCCTATGCCAGCCGCAAGAACTGGCCGCACATCGTGCAGCTGGCCTGGGTGGTGTGCACGCCCGACGGCCGCGAAATCAAGGCCGAGAACCACTACATCCAGCCCAGCGACTACGACATGAGCCCGGAGTCGGGCCGCGTGCACGGCCTCACCGTGGATTTTCTGCGGGCTAACGGCCGGCCCCGCCACGCCGTGATGCAGCGCCTGCACCGCGACCTGCTGCACTACCAGCCGCTGGTGGTGGCCCATTTCATGCAGCTCGATTTTCACATGGTGGGCGTGGGCTTTCACCGGGCCGGCCTGAAAAACCCGCTGCTGAACCTGCCCACCTTCTGCACCATGCGGGCCACCAGCCCGCTGGTGCGCCACCCCACGCAGGGCTTTCTGCGCTTGGGCGAACTGTATCAGCGCCTGTTCCACGAGCCCCTCGAAAACGCCCACGATGCCTTGGTCGACGTGCGCGCCACGGCCCGCTGCTATTTCGAGATGCGCCGCCAAGGGCTGATTACCGACGAAACCGTGGCCCGCCAAGCGCCCGTGACCGTGCCCGAGCCGCGGCCGGCGCAACCGCTGCGGCGCAAGCGCCTGCGCATTGGGGTGGCGCCGTGGTTGCTGCTGGGCACGGTGGCGCTGTTGTTGCTGGCCTTCTTTCTGATTGGCTAATTGAAGATTATTCCCAATACCATGTCCGAAAAACTCAATTTTCTGCGCACCGTGAAGCCCTTCGACCTGCTGCCGGACGACGTGCTGGCCGAAGTGGCCGAGGGCCTGGAAGAAGTGCGCCACCCCCGCGAGGCCATCATCTACTACCAGGGCGTGACCAAGCTGCGCGGCATCGACATCATTGTGGAAGGCGAGTACGAGACGTTTTTCTACGACAGCCAGCAGAACAAGCGCGTGATTGAGCACAGCCGGGCCGGCGAGTGCTACGGCGGTATCTCGGTGCTGCTGAACAAAAAACGCTCTTTGCGCACCGTGCGGGCCAAAAAAGACACCCGCGTGTACTTCCTGCACCGGCGCGAGTTTCGCGCGCTGTGCAAGGCCTACGAGAAGTTCTTCCACTTCTTCACGGCGCGCTACGGGCAGCGCATGCTGAACGAGGAGTACGCCCACTTTGTGCGGCCGGCCAGCAGCGCCGGCGAGAACTACCTGGCCTCCGACCAGCTGTTTTCGCGCCGCATCGAGACGCTGGAAATGCGGCCCCTGGACGTGTGCGCCGCCTACACGCCCATTCACGAAGTGGCCCGGCGCATGGCCGCCGCCCGCACCAGCTGCTACTTCATCACCAACGCCGACGTGGGCGGCCACATCATCGGCTACGTCACCGACATTACCCTGCGCGACAAGGTGGTGGCCGGCCTGCTCGACGCTAACCTGCCCGTCGAAACCATTGTGGACGCACCGGTGGTGAGCATTAGCTCGCGGGCCTTTGTGTATGAGGCTATTCTGCTGATGTTCCGGACCAAGACGCGCTACCTGCTGGTGGAAACCGACGGCGAATACGTGGGCTTCCTGAGCCGCAACAAGCTACTGACTGACGACCAGGACCAGTCGCCGTTCATCTTCATTCAGAGCGTGAAGCAGGCCCAGGCCGTGCCCGAGCTGAAGCGCCGCTGGGAGCAGGTGCCCGAAATGGTGTACCAGCTCCTGAACCGCGGCGTGAAGCCTGAAATTGTGAACCAGGTCATCACCACTGTGTCCGACACCATTGCCCTCAAGCTCATCGAGGGGGCCATTGCGGAGCTGGGCCCGCCGCCGGCCAAGTTCGTGTACATGGTGCTGGGCAGCGAAGGCCGCAAGGAGCAAACCCTGCTCACGGACCAGGACAACGCCATTATTTACGAAGACAAGGCCAACGAGCACCGCGAAGAAGTGCGGGCCTACTTCCTGAAATTTGCCGAGATGGTGAGCGACCAGCTCAACGCCATCGGCTTCAGCTACTGCGAGGGCGGCTTCATGGCCAAAAACCCGAAGTGGACGCACTCGCTCTCACACTGGAAGCGCAACTACGTGGAGTGGATGACCGACTCGAATCCGGAATCGGGCATGCAGTTTGCCGCTTCGTTCGACTGCCGCTACCTCTATGGCGATGCCGAAATCATGGACGAACTGCACGAGTTTTTGGCCACCGAGCTGCAGAAGCCGCGCGACCGGTTTTTCCACTACATGGCCGTGAATGCGCTGCAGTACGAGCCGCCGCTCACGTTTTTTCGCAACATCCGCACCTTCGCCCACGGCGACCAGCAAGTGTTCAACCTCAAGCGCACCATGTCGCCCATCGTCGATTTGGTGCGCATGTACGCCCTGCGCCACCGCATTTTCGCCACCAACACCGGCGAGCGCCTCGAAGCCCTGCGCGCCGAAGGCGTGTTCACGGAGCGCGAAACCCAGGAGCTGCTGCAGTCCTACTACTACCTCATGGGCGTGCGCCTGAAAAAGCAAGCCGCCCAAATCATCAGCGACAACGTGGCCCCCGACAACTACCTCGACCCCAAAACCCTGACCAAAGTGGAGCAGGTGACGCTGAAGGAGATTTTCAAAGTAATTGCGGATTTCCAACTCAAGATTAAGGTTGGTTTCACCAAATCGTTGGGGTAGGAGGGACCGTCATTGCGAGCGCAGCGCGGCAATGACAGACGGTTATTTCTTCAGCATCTCCTGTCGGCGCATAGGCATTTTATCAACGGTGCCGAAGAGGTTTTCCGGCTGTATAGGCCGGTTGCTGCGCTCTTTCACGCCACCGTCTTTGCCGATGAGCACGACGGCAAAAGCCGGCAGCTTGATGCCAATTTCGCGCGTCAAAAACTGCGTATCGGCGGCCGAAAGCTGTTCATACAGCACCGGCAGCACCAGGAAGTCGCGCTCGGCCAGGGCAGCTTGCTGTGAGGCCAAGAGCGCCTGCTGTTGCTTGAAATCGGCTTGCTGCGCGTTGGGCGCTGCTAGCAGAAGCACGCGTTTCTTCCAGTGGCTTTCGCGCAGGGTTTGTTGCAGGGACATGGGCTTGGGCGCCTGAGCACGTAGTGTGGAGGAAAGCAGCGCGCTAAGCAACAAAATGGTGATGAACTGTACTTGCGGAAGGTATTTCATGTCGGAGGATGGAGTTTGCAGCGGCGGGAAGAATGTCGTCGCCTTTTGTCTGCTTTCGTAACAGCCGGAGTACGCGAAATTTTCTCGTTTCGTCTATGCTATACCTGCTGCGCGACACCTTCTTTCCCGTCCTGGTTTTCCTGCACGCCGTGCTCGTCGGGGCGCCGGCCAACCACGGGCGCGGCCGTTTCGAGCGCGCTCACTACGCCGTGCGCAAGGCCGGCCGCCTGCCCCGCGCCGTGCGCGAAAGCTCCGGCCTGGCCCGCGCCGACACCGCCGCTGCGTTCTGGACCCACGGCGATGCGGGCACCCCCGCGAAGCTGTTTCAGCTGGAACTGCCCGGCAGCCTGCGCCGCAGCTTCAACCTGGCCTCGCTGCCCAATACCGATTGGGAGGACCTGACCCGCGACGGTGCCGGCCGCCTGTACATCGGCGACTTCGGCAACAACCGCAACCAGCGCCGCGACCTGGCCATCTACCGACTGGGCGCAAGCGTGGGCCAGCCGGTGGTCGATACCATCTCTTTCCGCTACCCCGACCAGCACGCGTTTCCGCCGCGCCGGGGCCGCCGCAACTTCGACTGCGAAGCCTTTTACTGGTACCAAGACACGCTGCACCTGTTCAGCAAAGACCGTAGCCTGCGCCAGTGGACCAAGCACTACGTGCTGCCGGCCCGTCCCGGCAGGTACGTTGCCACCCTACGCGACAGCATTCGCCTCAACCGCCCCATCACCGCCGCCGACATCAGCCCCGATGGCCGCACGGTAGCGCTGCTGGCCTACGGCGGGGTGTTTTTATTTGAAAATCGGCCGGGCCGCCGCCTGTTCGACGGGCTCAAGCGCTTTCGGGCACTGCCCCGCACGGGCCAAGCCGAGGGACTGATGTTTCTCAGCGACTCAGCCTTTTTGGTGAGTAACGAGAGAGGTCGCTTGTTCCAAGCCACCCGCCGATAACATGGAAGCTTCGCAAGTATCGGATAATTGGCGCCAGCCTTCTCGCAGGCAAGGTTTAATTATCGGGCCGTAGCAAACAGGTAAGCCAGGGAGAGATTAAAGGCACGGTTCCGGTAGCTCGGCCCGGGGGCCGTGCTGCCATTCCCGAATTTGTAGTCGGCTCCTAGGTTGCGCAGGCTCAGGCTGTAGCCCAATTGCATCTGTAATTGCCCTTGCCGATAGCCCAGGCCACCCTGCACACCGAAATCGTAGCGTCGAGAATAGTACGTTTTATCGCCGACAGAATTGGAAAAATAATCGCCGCCGGCCACGTTGCCCGAAACGTTGGAGTAGCCGCCCGTGGCCGAGTGCGGCGTTCTGACCGAGTAGCTGGTGCCAGAGGAATAATCGCCGCCCAACAACAGTCCCGCGAAAGCCCCCACAAAAGCCTGCAAGCCTTGTCCATCCTCTAGCTGGGTGTAAGCCAGGTTTAATGGCAGCGCGAGGTAATTGAGCCGATAGGTTGCCTTGGTCGCAATGATGGTGACTTGGCCGTAGCTGTCGTCGGTGTAATTATCGTTGATGCCAAACCCTTTTTGCGAAATGAGCAACGCCGGTTGCAGCGCGAAATGGCCCTGATTGATGGAAGCTACCACGCCCGCTTCAAGGCCCGTTGTATACGTGGTGGTGTAGGTTCGGCGCTCGGAATAGGGTGCTGTTGAAACGTTCAAGCCAATAGTAGGGCCGATGCTTACGTTAGTTTGGCTCTGGGCCGGGGCAGTGGCCAAGCTGCACGCCCCGGCAATGATGATAGAGCGTAACGGCTGGCACTTAGGCATGGCAGAAGCAGAAACCGGGTGAGCAGAATTGATGAAAGGGGTGCGGTAAGGTAGGTACGCCGGCCTACATGTTGGCTATTGGGCAGGCTGGCCAGCGAAGCCCTTCATGGCATCGTAGTGGCAGCAGGCCGCTAGCTCATGGGCACCGAAGAGTACAGGAAGGTTAGGCCTCGCGGTCACAGCTTCTTGCGGTGCTTTTCATCAATTCCCACCGCGCTTCGTGGCTTCTTCGGCTGGCTTTCGCTTGGTATTGTTATTGGCCCTGCTGGGGCCGGGCGCTGCCGGGTGCGCCGCAGCGCAGGTGCTGCGCCGCCCCGTGCCCGACAAGCTGGTGGTCCTCACCTTCGACGATGCGGCCGTGAGCCACGCTACCTACGTGGCCCCGCTGCTAAAGCAATACGGCTTCGGGGGCACGTTTTTCGTGTGCGAATTCCGGGAGCCGCCGTTTGCTGATAAAACCAAATACATGACCTGGGCGCAAATCCAGGGCCTGCACCGGCAAGGGTTTGAAGTGGCGAGCCACACGCTCACCCACCAGCACGTCAACAAAATGAGCCGGGCGCAGCTGGGTGCCGAGCTCGATTCCATCGAGGCGCGCTGCCGCACCTGGGGCATTCCCCGGCCCACCACCTTCGCCTACCCCGGCTACGACACACACCCCACGGCCACGGCGCTGCTGCCCGAGCGCGGCTATGCCTTTGCCCGCGCCGGCGGGGCCCGCGCCTACGACCCCGCCACCGACCACCCCATGCTGCTGCCCAGCTTCAGCATTTCGGGCCCCGACACGGCCAGGGTGCTGAGCGCCATCCGGCAGGCGCACGACGGCCGTGTGGTGATTCTGACCGTGCACGGCGTGCCCGACGTGGCCCACGACTGGGTGACGACCCCGCCCGCGCTGTTCGATGCCTACCTGAAATACCTGCACGACCACCACTACCGGGTCATCGCCCTGCGCGACCTGGCCCGTTTTGTGAATGTGCCCGAAGCCCTGCGCACCCTGCCGCCGCGCTACAAACACCTGAAATAACCGCCGTCCTTATCCTTCCAATTCCCACCCATGAAAACCAACTGTTATTTGCCCCTGGCGGGCGCCCTGCTGCTGAGCCTGGCCGGCCAGGCCCAAACCAGGCTCGTCACGGGCTCGCAAAAGCCCATGCCCGCGGCCGAGTGGATTGACGCCGACACCGGCCACAAAGTGGTGCGCCTCACCCAGCCGGACGGCGACAACGCAGGCTTCTACTTCCACAACAACCCGTTTGTAAAGGGCAGGGGCGGCGAGGACCTGATGGTGATATACCACACCGACCCCCAGGGCCACCAGCTGCGCCTCGTGAACCTGAAAACCCGCCAGACCGAGCCGCTGACGCGCTATTTCCGGCAGGTGAAGGGCGAGATTGTGGGCCGCAAGCGCCGCGAGGTCTTCTACCAGGTGCAGGACACGGTGTACGCCACCAGCATCGACAGCAAGAAGACCCGGCGCGTGTTTGTGTTTCCGGCCGATTTCAAGGCGGACATCACCTCGCTGAATGCCGACGAAACCCAGCTGGGCGGCGCCTGGGGCTCCGATGCTGAGAAGGAGATATTTCGCCAGTATCCGGCCAAGAGCGACTTTTTCAACCGCGTGTACGAGGCCAAATTGCCACGCACGCTGTTCACGGTGAGCACCGACGGCGGGGGCAAGCTCACCAAGCTGTTTACTGATAACGCCTGGCTGAACCACGTGCAATTTTCGCCCACCGACCCCGATTTGCTGATGTTTTGCCACGAAGGCCCCTGGGGCAAGGTGGACCGCATCTGGCACATCAACACCAAAACCAAGGCCGTGAAGCTGGTGCACAAGCGCACGGTGGACGGCGAAATCGCGGGCCACGAGTTCTTCAGCCCCGACGGCAAAACCATTTGGTACGACATGCAGAAGCCGCGTAGCGTGACCTTCTACCTGGGCGGCACCGACGTGAAAACCGGCCAGGAGCGCGCCTACCAAATGGAGCGCAACGACTGGTCCATCCACTTCAACATCTCGCCCGACCAGAAGCTCTTCGCCGGCGACGGCGGCGACGCCGGCCAGGTAGCCAAAGCCCCCGATGGCATGTGGCTTAATCTGTTCCGCCCCGAAGGCGACAAGTTCCGCACCGAGCGCCTGGTGAACATGAAAGCCCACGGCTACAAGCTGGAGCCCAACATTCACTTCACGCCCGACGGCAAATGGATAGTTTTCCGGGCCAACTTTGAAGGCCGCGAGCAGGTGTACGCCGTGGAAATTGAGAAGAAGGCATCCTGAGGGTCATGCAGAGCGCAGCGAAGCATCTTGCGTGCGCAACGCACTTAATCCGATTGCATTACTTCCCCGAGCGAGATGCTTCGCTGCGCTCTGCATGACCGCCGCACGGTCACGAGCAAATGTCCAAATCAATGTCCCTAAAAACCACCCTTACCGCCTGTCTCGCTGCTGCCCTGCTGCTGGCCCAGCCCGCCGCAGCCCAGAAGCTGCCTAAAAAGAAAGCTGTGCTCAAGGCCATGACCCTGACCAACGACTACTTCATGGCGAAGTGGCCCGACACGGGCAAGGAAATCGTGACCAACAAAACCCGGCCCAGCCACATCTGGACGCGCGGCGTGTACTACGAAGGCCTGATGGCCCTGTACCGCACCGACAAGCAGCCGCGCTACTACGAATACGCCGTGGACTGGGGCCAGAGCCATAAGTGGGGCATCCGCAACGGCATCACGGACCGCAACGCCGACAACCAGTGCGCCGGTCAAACCTACCTGGAGCTGTACCAGATAGACCCCAAGCCCGAGCGCCTGCACGACATCAAAGCGGCCGTCGACAACATGGTGGCCAGCGACAAAGTAGACGACTGGAACTGGATTGACGCCCTGCAGATGGCCATGCCGGTGTTTGCCAAGCTGGCCGTCATTACGAAGGACAATGCCTACTACGAGAAGATGTACGCCATGTACAACAACTCGAAGACCCGCGAGGGCGGCAACGGCCTCTACAACCCGCAGGACAAGCTGTGGTGGCGCGACAAGGACTTTGTGCCCCCCTACAAAGAGCCCAACGGCGAAGACTGCTACTGGAGCCGCGGCAACGGCTGGGTGGTGGCCGCCCTGGTGCGCGTGCTGGACGTGATGCCCAAAGACGCCCCCCATCGCGCCGAATACGAGCAGATGTACCTGGCCATGATGCAGGCCCTGCCGCCGCTGCAGCGCCCCGACGGCTTCTGGAACGTGAGCCTGCACGACGCCACGCACTTCGGCGGCAAGGAGATGACGGGCACGGCCCTCTTCACCTACGGCATGGCCTGGGGTCTCAACAACGGCCTGCTCGACAAGAAGCAGTACGAGCCCATCATCGCCAAAGCCTGGCAGGGCATGGTGAAGGACTGCATTCACAAAGACGGTTTCCTGGGCTACGTGCAGGGCACCGGCAAGGAGCCCAAAGACAGCCAGCCCGTGAGCTACACCAGCAAGCCCGACTTTGAGGACTACGGCCTCGGCTGCTTCCTGCTGGCCGGAAGCGAAGTTTACAAGCTGAAGTAACGACTGGCGCCCCGCCACAGCAACCACCCCATGAAACGCTCCCTCGCCCTTCTTCTCCTGGCCTCGCTCGGCGCCCACGCGCAGGCCCCCAAATGGCCCGCCATCACCCAGCAAACCAAGCCCTGGACGCGCTGGTGGTGGGAGGGTAGCGCCGTGAACAAGCCCGACCTTACCCACCTGCTCACCGAGTACCAGAAGGCGGGGCTCGGCGGCATGGAAATCACGACCATCTACGGCGTGAAAGGCGCCGAAAGCCAGTTCATCGACTTCCTCTCGCCGAAGTGGATGGACATGCTCTCCCACACCCTCACCGAGGCCAAACGCCTGGGCCTGGGCATCGACATGGCGCAGGCGTCGGGCTGGCCCTTCGGCGGACCGTGGGTGACGCCGGCTGACGCCTCCAAGTACATCACCTACAAAACCTTTGAGGTGAAGGGCGGCGCCAGCCTGGCCGAGCCGGTCACGTTCATGCAGAAGCCCATTGCCAACGCCGTAGGGCATAAGGTGGACCTCAAGCAGCTTTCCGACCCCGTCGCGACCAATAAAAACCTGCAAACCCTGGCCCTCGACCAGGTGCGCTTCGAAAAGCTCATTCCGCTGCAAACCCTGATTGCGTACTCCGACAAAGGCGCCACCGAAGACCTCACCACCAAGGTTGACGCCAAGGGCAAGCTGAACTGGACGGCTCCGGCCGGCTCCACCTGGACGCTGTATGCCTTGTTTCAGGGCGGGCACGGCAAGCAGGTGGAGCGCGCCGGGCCGGGCGGCGAGGGCGACGTCATCGACCACCTTTCCAAGACGGCGACGGACCACTACCTGGCTTATTTCGACAAGGCATTCAAAGGCCACGACGTGAAGCCGATTCGGGCGTTTTTCAACGACTCGTATGAGGTCGACGATGCGCAGGGCGAGGCCAACTGGACGCCGCTCATGTTTTCGGAATTCAGCCGGCGGCGCGGCTACGATTTGCGCCAGCACCTGCCCGCGCTTTTCGGCAAAGCCACGGAGGACGAAAACCAGCGCGTGCTCACCGACTACCGCGAAACTATCTCGGAGCTGCTGCTCGAGAACTACACCAAAACCTGGGGCGCCTGGGCCAAAACCCACGATGCCCTGATTCGGAACCAGGCCCACGGCTCGCCGGCGAATATTCTGGATTTGTACGCCGCCACCGACATTCCGGAGACGGAAGGGGAGAACCTCACGCGCATCAAGTTTGCGTCGTCGGCCGCGCACGTCACGGGCAAACCGCTGACCTCGGCCGAAACCGCAACCTGGGAGAATGACCATTTCCTGAGTAAGCTCTCGGACGTGAAAAAGGCCATCGACCGCATGCTGCTTGGCGGCGTCAACCACGTGTTTTACCACGGCACGGCTTACTCGCCGCCTTCTGCCAAATGGCCCGGCTGGCTGTTCTACGCCGCCGTGGAGTTCAACCCGCAAAACCCGTTCTGGACGGATTTTGGCAAGCTGAACCAGTACACGGCGCGCTGCCAGAGCTTCCTGCAGGCCGGCCAGCCCGACAACGACCTGCTGCTCTACCTGCCGCAGTCCGACGCCTACACCCGCCCCGGCAAGGTGCTGCTGCAGCACTTCGACGGCATCGAGCACGGCTTCAAGGGCCTGCCCGTGGACGCCACCAGCGAACTGCTGCTGGCCAAGGGCTACGGCTACGATTTTATTTCCGACAAGCAGGTGCTGGGCCTGAAAAACGAAGGCGCCGCCCTGGCCACCGGCGGCACCAGCTACCAGACCCTTTTGGTGCCCGATGCCCACCTCATGCCGCTGCTCACCCTGGAGCAGCTGCTGCGCCTGGCCACCAACGGCGCCACCATCCTATTCCAGAACCAGGCCCCGGCCGACGTGCCCGGCTTCGGCAACCTCGACAACCGGCGCGCCAATTTCCAGAAGCTGCTGGCCCAGTTCAAGTTCAAGGACGGCAAAGACGGCCTGCGCCAGGCCACCGTGGGCAAGGGCCGCGTGCTGCTGGGCGCCGATGTGAACGCGCTGCTGGCCCAGGCCGGCGTGAAGCGCGAAACCCTGGTCGACGAAGGCCTGCAGTTCATTCGGCGCCGCCGCGCCGGGGGCCACACCTATTTCCTGGCCAACTGGGGCGAGAAGCCCGTGGCTACGTGGGTACCGCTGCAAACCGCTGCCAAGTCGGCCGCCCTCTACAACCCCATGACCGAGCAAACCGGCATGGCCTCGCTGCGCACCTCCTCCCAGGGCGTTGCCGAAGTATACATGCAGCTGGCGCCCGGCGAAACCTGCATTCTGGACACCAACGAGGGCGCCGCCACCGGCCCGGCCTATCCCTACCTTTCCCTGGCCGCCGCACCCCAGCCGCTTTCGGCGCCCTGGGAGCTGAGCTTTCTCTCGGGCGGCCCTGAGCTACCGGCCAAGCAACAGGTGCGCGAGCTGGCGTCGTGGACCACGCTGGCCGGCGAGGCGGGCAAGAAATTTTCGGGCACGGCTGCCTACACCACCACCTTCGTCCTGCCGCAGGGCAGCGCCGACGGCTGGCTGCTCGACCTGGGCCGCGTGGCCCAAAGCGCCCGCGTGCAGCTCAACGGCCAGCCCGTGGCCACGCTACTGGGCCCCGTGTACCAGGTGTACCTGCCCAAGTACCAGCTCAAAGCCAACAACACGCTCACCGTGACCGTGAGCAACCTCATGGCCAACCGCATCAGCGACATGGACCGCAACCACGTCGATTGGAAGATTTTCTACAACACCAACATGCCCGCCAAGCTCAAGGAAAACCGCGGTGCCGACGGCCTCTTCACCGCCGAGAAATGGGCGCCGCTGGAGTCCGGCCTGCTCGGCCCGGTTACCCTCACGCCGGCGTCGGTGGGCGCGCCGGTTCAATAACTGTTACAATGGAAGAAGTAGCCTTCACCATGAAGCTCAAGCCCGGCGTGGCCGCCGAGTACGAGCGCCGCCACGACGAAATCTGGCCCGAGCTCACGGTGCTGCTGCACGAGGCAGGCATTCGGGACTATTCCATCTACCTAGAGGCTGCCAGCGGGACCCTATTTGCGGTGCAGAAGCGCGTGCCCGGCCACGCCACCGACCAGCTGCCCGCTACCGAAATCATGCAACGCTGGTGGGCCTACATGGGCGACTTGATGGAAACCAACCCCGATAATTCGCCGGTGGTGCAGCCGCTGGCGCGGGTGTTCCACATGGACTAGGCAAGCGGTAGATACGAACTGGTTAGTGTCTACTCACCAGAATTTTTGGATAGCAGGAGGGTGCGGGAGGGTTTCGACCTGGTACAAATGCAGCTTTGTGTATGGTAAGTGAGTTACAACCTGACTGGCGCGCAGCAGGATGGAGAAAGATTGGGTGGGAGTCCTCTTGCTTTGTCTCTGCCGCGCGCCACGTTAGGGTTGTCACCTCACCGGCTTCATCGGCCGTTCCGACCCGGTAGACCGCCGGAGTAGCTACCAAAGCCCGCTGGAGCGGTTTCGCCCTCGCGGCGTTGCCATCCCTGCAATGCGAAAGAAGCGCAGCATCGGCTGCACACGGGGCCTGGCCCTTTCCCGATTAAAAGACAAAGTGAGTTTAAGTGAAACAATAAACGACGAAGAGGCGGCCTCCACTGGGGGCCGCTTCTTTTTTGTCTTTGCGTCAACTTTCGGTTAATACAGCAGCACCACGAGGCTGCGTGCGCCGTGCGCCCCAATCACCAACGACTGCTCAATGTCGGCTGTCTTGGATGGGCCGGCCACGAACTTGCCGTAGCCGCCGGTGCCAGGCAGCTGGGCGTAGGCTTGGTGCATGGTGGCCACCAGGCGGCGGCGGTCGAGCACCAACGCCAGGTGCTGCGTGATGGTGGGCAGCGCCCGGTGCAGCATGTTGGCCTCGGGCAGCCAGATAGCCCCGTTTTCGGCTACGCCGATTTCGCCCTGGAGCACGGCCAAATCAATGGCGGCCAGGATGCCGGTGGGCGTCTGCGCATCGACGGGCACCGTGCCGCGGAACAGGGCCGAGGCCGTGTTCTGGGCCTCTGGAAAGAGCTGCTGCACCGTGGGCGCCAGGCTCTCCAGTCCATCGAGCCACACCACCGTGCCGCCAATGCCGGCCAGCACCGTGGTAAACCGCTCGGCCGTAGCGTCGCCGCCAAACAGCGGCACCTCGGGCAGCGGAAGCTCTTCGGGCTTGTTGGCCTTGGCAGCGGCTAAAATTCGGTCGCGGGAAGCACTCATGCCGGTACCTGGGATTGGGGTTGAGGGGCGGGCTGGGGCTGCTTGGCGTACCACTCGCGGAAGCTTTGCTTGGGCGCCTCGGGCAGCTCGCGGGCCACGGCCCAGGCGTTGAAGGAAGGGGCGTGGGTGAGGCCGTGCGGCAGCAGGCGCAGCGCGCGGCGCGCAAACTGCCCGCCCAGGCCGTAGACGCGGGTGCTGGCCAGCACGCGGCCCATGAACTTCATGCCCCACTTTTTCGAAGCCGGGATTTCATTGGCTTCGCCCAACACCTGCCGCCATTTGTAAAGCTGGGTGTGGATGTCAATTTTCACGGGGCACACGTCGGTGCAGGAGCCGCATAGCGTGCTGGCAAACGGCAGCGAGGCGTGCTTTTTCATGTCGATGTTGGGCGACAGAATGGCGCCAATCGGGCCCGGCACGGTGAAATCGTAGCTGTGGCCGCCGCTGCGCCGGTACACCGGGCAGGTGTTCATGCAGGCGCCGCAGCGAATGCACTTCAGCGAGGCCCGGAAATCGGGCCGTCCCAGCTGCTGGGTGCGGCCGTTGTCGACGATGACAATGTGCATCTCCTTGTCCGGCGCGGGCTTGGCGAAGTGCGAGGTGTAGGTCGTCACCGGCTGCCCGGTAGCGCTGCGGGCCAGCAGGCGCGTGAACACGCCCAGGTCCGTGAGCCGCGGGATAATCTTCTCGATGCCCATGGCCGCGATGTGCACCCGGGCCAGGTTCACGCCCAGGTCGGCGTTGCCCTCGTTGGTGCACACCACCACGGCGCCGGTCTCGGCAATGGCGAAGTTGACGCCCGATATGGCCACTTCGCCCGCAACGAACTTGCTGCGCAGGTGCTGGCGCGCGGCCTCGGTGAGGCGTTGCGGGTCGCTTTCGCCCTTGGCGGTGCCCAGGTGGGTGTGGAAGGTGTCGCCCACGTCCTCCTTTTTGAGGTGGATGGCCGGCAGCACGATGTGGCTCGGCGCCTCGTCGCGAAACTGAATGATGCGTTCGCCCAGGTCAGTGTCCACCACTTCTACGCCGTGCTGGATAAGGTAGGGGTTGAGGTGGCATTCCTCGGTCAGCATCGATTTGCTTTTCACCACGCGCGTGGCACCTTGCTTCTTGATGATGTCGAGGATAATGGCGTTGTGCTCGGCCGCATCGGCGGCCCAGTGCACGTGCACGCCATTGGCCTGCGCAGCCGCCTCAAACTCCTGCAAATACAGGTCGAGCCGGCTCAGGGTGTGGTTTTTGATTTGGGAGGCCAGCTCGCGCAGTTCCTGAAATTCGGGCACGGCGTACACGGCCCGGTCGCGCTTTTCGCGCACAAACCACAGGGTCTCGTCGTGCCAGGTGGTGCGGTCGGCATCCAGCAAAAACTTGTCGGCGCGAATGGCGTGGGACATGGAGTGGAGTTAAAATGAAATCTAAAGGCCGTCATGCTGAGCGCAGTCGAAGCATCTCTACTGCAGCAGCAATTCAGTCGTCTCAACAAAGCGGTAGAGATGCTTCGACTGCGCTCAGCATGACCGTTCTGGTTATTTACACACTTGCCAAAACGCCATTCAAAATCTCGGCGGCGTGCATCACCTTGATGGGCATTTTGGCACGGCGCACGATGCCTTCCAGGTGCATCAGGCACGACATGTCGCTGCCGGTGAGCACCTGCGTGCCGTTGCGCACGTGGTCGGCCACGCGGTCCTGGCCCATGCGGGCCGAAATGCCCGCCTCGCTCACGCAGAACGTGCCGCCGAAGCCGCAGCACTCGTCGTTGCGGTTGAGCTGGGTTAGCTCGATGCCGTCCAGAGAACGGAGCAGACGGCTGAGCTGGCCGTCGCGCACCGGGGTCATTTCCGATTCGTTGGCCTGGTGCAGGCCGCGCTGGCCGTGGCAGCTCAGGTGCAGGCCCACTTTGTGGGGGAATGCGCCGGGCAGCGCGTCCACCTTCAGTACCGTGCTGATGAAGTCAATCAGGTCGTAGGCCGCGCCGCGCACGTGCTGCACTTCGGCGGTTTGGTCGAGCTTGTCGAAGTGCTTGCGCACGTGGTACACGCAGCTGCCCGAAGGCGCCACCACGTAGTCGTAGTCCTGAAACGTGTTGACGAAGTGCTTGTAGATGGGCAGGGCGTCGCGCTCGCAGCCGCTGTTGGCCAGCGGCTGGCCGCAGCAGGTTTGTTGGGCCGGGAAGTGCGCCTGCACGCCCAGCTTTTCAAGCAGCTGCAACGTCGCAACGCCTACCTGCGGGTAGAACTGGTCGATGTAGCAGGGGACGAATAGGGCAACTTTCATTCTTGTTTTTCTAGCGTGTACGGTTGGGTGCAGGCGTGGCGCCTCACCCCCTGACCCCCTCTCCTAAGGGAGAGGGGGCACCGGTTATGCGTAGGCGTTAGGCTCCCCTCTTCCTTGGGAAAGGGGCCGAGGGTGAGGCGCCCGTTTACGCCGTTAATTCAATCTAGCTCGCCCGGCTCTGCACCACCATTGGCAGCTCGTCCTCATCCGTAAACAGCGGCTGGGTTTTCTTCAGTGCCTCGCCTTGTTCCAGGTGCACCAGGGCGCCCAGCGCCGTGGCCTGCGGCACTTCCAGCGTGCGGATTTCGGCCTTGGGGAAGTTCCAGCTCAGCGTTTGCATGAAGAGCGGGTTGCGGGCGAAGCCGCCATCCACGAAGATGGTTTTTTCACCCTGCCACACCAGGTGAATGGATTCGAGCAGGATGTTAATCAGCCCGTGCATGAGGTGCTGGTAGGCATCCGACGCGGTGCGGAAACCGCTCAGGTCCCACTCGCCGGCGGGCTCGTCGGGGAAAGGGCCGGTGCCGGCCATGCAGCCGGGCTTGAAGTCGGCGGAGGTTTCGTCGTAGGGCCGGGCCAGCACGATGGAGCGATAAAAATCCGGCTTCACGTGGAAGTGGGCCGCAATGCGCTCTACCTGAAAATCGTGCTCGCGGCCCAGAAACACGCGGGCGGCGCGGGTGGCCTCGCCGCGCGGCGTCATGAAGCTGAGGCAGTCGCGGCGCAGCAGCTCCGGCGTCAGGGGCTGGCTGTTGAAGGGGTTGATGGTGACCGACCAGGTGCCCGTCGAGACCAGCACGAAAGGCTCGTCGTTCTGCGCCAGATAGGGCATCACGGCCGAAGTGCTGTCGTGCAGGCCCACGCCCACCAATATGCCATCGACCACCGAAGCAATGGAGTCGCGCGTGAGCGGCGCCAGCTTCTCGTCGATGCCCTCGCGGCGCACCCACTCGTGATAGTCGCTGCGCTGGTAGTCCCACAGGTTGGTGTGGCAGCCCAAGGAGGTGTAGTCGCTGAATTTCTCGCCCGAAATCAGGTAGGAAAGGTAGTTGGGCAGGTGCAGCGAGGTGTGCACTCTGGCGTACTGCTCCGGCTTGGCGTATTTCAGCCAATACAGTTGCAGGCCGGAGTTCAGCATGCCCAGCTGCGGCGAGCATGTGTCGGCCGCAAATTCTTCCTTCGACTGGCCCAGCTGCGCGTAAAATTGTGCCTCAATCTCGGCCGGAATCGGCTTGAGGTAGTTGTAGAGCGGCAGCACAGGCTCACCGTCGGCGCCGAGGTGCACGAAGCTGGCCCCGTAGGCCGTGAAATTCACGCCCTTCACGCTGTAGTGCGGGTGCTGGCGCAACTGGCGCCAATGGTCGAGCACCCACTCGGTGAGGCGGGGCAGGTGGTCGCACACAAAGCCGTCGTCGTCGAGCACGTCGGTGCACACGTGCAGCTCCTCGTCAATAATCTGCTGGTCCTCGTCGAAAAGAATCAGCTTCTTGTTGGTCTTGCCGATGTCGAACACGGCGTACACCGACTTTTTCATGTTCTTTTTCATAGCCCCGTCGATACGCTGTGCTTGCCGCGCTGGCTGATGAGCTGCTCGCGCACGCCGGCGGCGCGGTAGGCCGCAATGGGTTTGATGGCGCCGCCGGCCCGCAGGTAGGCCTCCGACACCAGGGGCCGCACGTCGGTCAGGAAAGCGTCGCGCAGGATTTCCTCGGCGCGCACCACGTCGTTGGCTTCCTGGGCCTCGGCCAGGGCGTCGCGGTCCACGAGCAGGGCCTTGGCGTAGGCCGAAAGAATGTTCTCGACCGATTGTAGCAGGTCTTCCAGCGGGTCTTTCACGTTGTGGCTGGCGTCAATCATGTAAGCCACCGCTTCGGCGGGCACCGAGTGGTCCTGGGCGGCGTCCACCAGCTCGTTGAAAATCAGGAAGAGCTGGAAAGGCTTGATGCTGCCCGTGGTCAGGTCGTCGTCGCCATACATCGAGCCGTTGAAGTGGAAGCCCCCGAGGCGGCCAAACTGGCGTAGGCGGCCCACAATCTGCTCGATGTTGGTGTTGGGCAGGTGGTGGCCCAGGTCCACGAGTACCTGTGCCTGCTGGCCCAGCGCCTGGCACAAGGCCAGCGAGGTGCCCCAGTCCGGAATCACCATCGAGTAGAAGTTGGGCTCGTAGGGCTTGTACTCCACCAGCATGGTCCAGTCGCTGGGCATGGCCTCGTAGATGGCCGCCAGCGACTCCTGGGTGCGCAGAAACGCGCGGCGCAGGTGCTGCTGGCCCGGAAAGTTGGAGCCGTCGGCCAGCCACACGGTCAGGGTCCGGGCGTCGAGGTCGCGGCCGTGGCGCACGCAGTCGATGTTGTGCTGAATGGCCTGCTCGCGCACCGCCTTATCGGTGTTGCTCAGCGAGCCGTATTTGTACGTCTGGGCCTGGTCTTTCTGGTCCTGGAAGGTGTTGGAGTTCACCGAGTCAATCACCAGCCCCTGCTCTTTTAGCAGCTGCTTGAGGCCGGGGATGTCCTGCGGAATGTCCCAGGGAATGTGCAGGGAGATGGAGTTCGACGAGCGGTTCAGGGCTTGAAGTATGCCCACGTCACCGATTTTTTGCTCCAGCGTGCTCGGCTCGCCGCCTAGCGCGAAGCGGCCGAATCGGGTGCCGCCGGTGCCCAGCGCCCAGCTCGGAATGGCGACCTGAAAATCAATCAGCTTTTGCACCACGGCCTGAACGTCGGCCTGGCGCAGGCGCGGCGACTCGGCAAGGTGCTGAAATTGCGTGTGGTGCTCGGCCAGCAGCGGCTGGTTGAGTTCGGCTAGGCGTTGGTCAGAGAACATAAGGCCGTTGAAGAAGTAAGTCCGGTGTCAGATGGGTACAACAAATTACCCGTTTCCCTTCGCCGCAACTGTTCTGGGCTCTCCTGTTTTGCGCCGGAAACCTGACGTAGGGCGCCTCACCCCCGGCCCCTCTCCCAAGGGAGAGGAGAGCCTAATGATTGACGATTCCGGACGAAAGGTTATGTTCCAGCCGCTGTGACTCCCCTCTCCCTTGGGAGAGGGGCCGGGGGTGAGGAGTCTCTACAGCGACCCGCGCCGGATGGTGTAAAACGGGTTCTTCACCTTCACCCGCTTCTTCTCCAGTAACAGGGTGGCGGCTGTCTTGCCCATGGCCTCAAAGTCGGTGGTAATCACCGTCATATTCAGCAGCTCTTTCAGGGGCGTTTCGTTGAAGGAGATGATGCCCACTTCGCGGCCCAGCAGGTAGCTTGTCTGGCGGATTTTTTTCACCAGCTCCACCAAGTCGGTTTCGCGAATGACCACGTAGGCGGTGCCGGGAATAATCACCTCGTTCATGGCGTTTTCCACCACCGAAAACTCCTTGTTGCGCATCAGGCAGAAGGAGCGAAAACCCCAGGGCAATTCCTCGGGGTGGTTGGCGTCGGAGGGCAGCACCAGCACCAGGCGGGTGTACTTTTCCAGCAGGTCCTCGGCGTTTTCCAGCGCCCCGAAAATGTCCTTGTCAAAGTCCTGAAACACGCGCAGGCAGTCGTGCGGGAGCTCCGGAATGTCTTTGTCGAGTAGCACCAATTCCTGCGAGGGAATGGTGTTGAGAATGGCCCGCGACAGCGCCTTGTCGGTATCGAGGGTGAAGTGCGGCATCACCACGTAGTAGTTGTACTTGCCGAGGTTCTTCTCGATGATTTCCTGAAACAGGTTCACGTTGTAGTGGTGAATCTGCAGGTCGACGGTGGCGCGGTCGCCGAGGGTTTCGAGGAAGGCGTAGTAGATGATTTTCTTGTAGGAGCTCAGCTTGTTGAAGACCAGCAGAATCTTCAGCTTCGAGGTATCGCTGGCTTCCACGTAGTAGCCCTTGCCCTGCACCGAAGTGATGAAGCCCCGCTCGCGCAGCTCGCGGTAGGCCTTTTCCACGGTGTCGCGGGCCAGGTAGTGCTCCACGCTCAGCTCGCTGATGCTGGGCAGGTGGTCGCCGTTCTTGAGCACGCCGCGCTCGATGTCCATTATCACCGACTGCACAATCTGCTTGTACTTCGGCGTTTTATCGAGGGGCTTAAGTTGGAGTTGGTACATGCCGGGTGGGGGGCAAGGGCGGTGAATTCAGGCTGCTTTCCACCGGGAAACCCGGCGGGAGGCGGCGAAATTCAGTTGCACGAGGAAAAGAAGGAGCAAAACGACGGGCCTGGGCCCTGCCCCAAATGTAGCCCATCCGGCCATGCAAGGCGATAGATAGCCGGCATTATTTTGCACAAAAAGAACGTCATGCAGAGCATAGCGAAGCATCTTTACCGCTTTAGTAAATCTGGTTACTACCGCGGTAAAGACGCTTCGCTGCGCTCTGCATGACGTTCTAATTGTTCGTCATGCCAGCCGCTTAGCGCACGAAGGCCATGGCCACGCCGCCGTCCACGTTCAGCACGTTGCCGGTCGATTTGCTCAGCGAGCCATCCACGAACACGCGCACGGCTTTGGCAATGTCTTCCGACAACAGCTCCTCGCCCAGCAGCGTGCGCTTGGCGTAGTGCGCCGGCAGCTCTTCCACCGAGATGCCGTAGGCCTTGGCGCGGCCGGCGGCCCACTCGCCTTCCCAGATTTTGGAGCCGCGCAGCACGGCGTCGGGATTCACGGTATTCACGCGGATTTTGTCGGGGCCGAGCTCGGCAGCCAGCAGGCGGCTCATGTGCAGCTGAGCCGCTTTAGCGGTGCCGTAGGCCACGTTGTTGGGGCCGGCCACGAGGCCGTTTTTGCTGGCGATGTTCACGATGTCGCCGCCCAGGCCCTGCTGGCGCAGAATGGTGACGGCAGCTTGGCTCACCAGGAACTGGCCTTTCACCAGCACGTCGTTCAGGACGTCCCAGTCGGCCTGCGTGGTGTCGGCCAGCGGCTTGCTGATGCTCAGGCCGGCGCAGTTCACGATGATGTCGACGCCGCCGAACTGCAGCACCCCGGCGCGCAGCGACTCGGCAATGCTTTCGGCGCTGGTTACTTCGATGGGGGCGGTGATGGTGCTGTCCTTGCCGAATTGCTTGCGCAGGTCGGCCTGGGTTTCTTCGAGGCGGTCGCGGTCGGCGGCCACCACGCAGGCGCCGAACTTCAGCAGCTCCTCGCAGATGGCCTTGCCGATGCCGCCGGTGCCGCCGGTCACGTAGGCCACCTTGCCCGAGAGGGCTTTGGGCGGGGCCATGCGCTGCAGCTTGGCTTCTTCCAGCAGCCAGTACTCAATGTTGAAGGCTTCCTGTTCGGGCAGGCCCTGGTAGGTGCTCACCGCCTCGGCGCCCTTCATCACGTTGATGGCGTTGGTGTAGAACTCGGCGGCCACGCGGGCGGTCTGCTTGTCTTTCGAGAAGGAGAACAAGCCCACGCCGGGCCACAGGATGATGACGGGGTTGGCGTCGCGCACGGCCGGCGAGTTGGCGTGCTTGCTGCGCTCGTAGTAGGCCACGTAGTCCTTGCGGTAAGCCTCAAACTGGCTTTCGAGGTAGGTTTTTACGCTGGCGGCGTCGCCCTGCATCACGTCGGCGTCGAGCACGAGCGGGCGGATTTTGGTGCGCAGGAAGTGGTCGGGGCAGGAGGTGCCTTTCTGGGCCAGGCGGGGCAGGTCGTTCGAGTTCACGAACTCCAGCACGCGGGCGTCGTCGGTGTAATGGCCCAGCATGCGGCGCTGGCTGCTGGCCAGGCCGCGCAGCACGGGCATCACGGCGGCGGCGGCGGCACGGCGGCCGGCGGCGTCGAGGGTTTGCTCGCGCTTCACGCCGCCGAACACGGGACCTTTCTTGCCGTAGTTGGCCTCCAGGTACTTGGCGGCCTGCTCAATCACCTCCAGAGTGTTGATGTAGGAATCGTAGGAGGTGTCGCCCCAGGTGAAGAGGCCGTGGCCGCCGAGGATGACGCCGCGCAGGCCGGGGTTTTCGGCCACAATTTTCTCCAGCTGCAGGCCCAGGTCGAAGCCCGGCTTCTGCCAAGGCAGCCAGCCCATGCTGTCGCCCCAGATTTCGTGCATAATCTGCTCACCGTCCTTGCTGGCCGCAATGGCAATCAGGGCGTCGGGGTGCAGGTGGTCGATGTGCTTGAAGGGCAACAGGCCGTGCAGCGGCGTGTCGATGCTGGGCGTGGCGCACTTGGGGTCGAAGAGGCAATACTCGAACAGGCCCACCATCTCGTCCTCAAATTCCAGCCCGCGGTAGCGGTTTTTGAGCTGGTGCAGCTTCTCCACGTAGAGGTTGGCGCAGCCGGCTTTGGTGAGCGTGCCGATGTCGCCGCCCGAGCCCTTCACCCACATCACTTCGGCGGCTTCGCCGGTCACGGGGTTGGTTTCGGTGATTTTGCAGGAGGTGTTGCCGCCGGCGTAGTTGGTCAGGCGCAGGTCGGCGCCCAGCAGGTTGGAACGATAGAGGAACAGGGCCACTTCGTCGCCGGCCAGTTCGGCGGCTTTCGCTTCGTCCCAGAGGTAACTCACGTGCTGGAAAGTGAGGGTTTTTTCCATGATGATGCTTCTGTTGCGGTACAGAAATCGGGATAGGGTTGGGTTGGTGCAAAGGTGCCCGCCCGGGCTGGCTACCAACATCCTGCACTCTCCTGCTCGGCAATAAAAATGTTGACGGCGGAGCTAAAGTACAAGCTGCCGTGCCGGGGCGGGGCGCGCCGGGTGCCGTTATTTCGCGGTCAGGAGAGCACAGGAGGGTTTGTGCTCACTTACCGGGCAGCTTTGCCCAAAACCGAAAACACTATGGCTGTCATCTGGGGAGTTATCCTTCATGCGCTGGGCGGCTTCGCCTCCGGCAGTTTTTACCTGCCCTACAAGAAAATCAACGGCTGGGCCTGGGAAAGCTACTGGCTGGTGGGCGGCATCGTGAGCTGGCTGCTGGCCCCCTGGATTCTGGGCTACCTCACCGTGCCGCACCTGTTTGAGGTGCTGCACCAAGCCGACAGTTCCACCATTTTCTGGGCGTACTTCTGGGGCATTCTCTGGGGCACGGGCGGGCTCACGTTTGGGCTGGCCATGCGCTACCTGGGCCTGAGCCTGGGCATGGCCGTCACGCTGGGGCTGTGCGCGGTGTTTGGTACGCTGGTGCCGCCCATCTACGAAGGCAAGATGGGCGAGCTGGCCGCCTCGGCTTCGGGCCGCTACATTTTGCTGGGGCTGGGCGTGTGCGTGCTGGGCATTCTGATTTGCGGTCGGGCGGGCCTGCTCAAG
This sequence comes from Hymenobacter sp. 5317J-9, assembly GCF_022921075.1. Classification (NCBI taxonomy): domain Bacteria; kingdom Pseudomonadati; phylum Bacteroidota; class Cytophagia; order Cytophagales; family Hymenobacteraceae; genus Hymenobacter; species Hymenobacter sp. 5317J-9. The sequence continues at coordinate 3,902,586 of NZ_CP095050.1, read as the reverse complement.
GAAAAGACCCTTACGCAGGAGCAGAAGCAGGAATCCATTGCCGAGTTCGACCTGAAGAAGGGCCTGCTGGTGGCCGTGTTTTCGGGCGTGATGAGCGCCTGCTTCTCGTTCGGGCTCACGGCCGGGCAGCCCATTGCCGAACTGGCCGCCAAAAACGGCACCAACCCGCTGTTCGTCAACAACGCCATTCTGGTCATCATCCTGCTGGGTGGCCTCACCACCAACGCCATCTGGTGCCTCTACCTCAACGTCAAAAACAAGACCTATACCAATTACCTCAATCCTTCGTACCCGGCCCTGCGCAACATCCTGTTTTGCGCGCTTGCGGGCACTACGTGGTACTTCCAGTTCTTCTTTTATGGCATGGGCGACAGCCAAATGGGCGCCTACCGCTTCTCGGGCTGGACACTACACATGGCCTTTATTATTGCCTTTAGCTCGATGTGGGGCCTGATTCTGCACGAGTGGCGCGGCGCCAACCGCACCACCATGCGCACGGTCACGCTGGGCATTATTGCGGTGGTGCTGTCTACGGTGGTGGTGGGCTACGGCAACTACCTCGGCGACCCCGCGCACAAGGATGCGCAGGAGACAGCCTCGGTGCAGACCACCGAATAAGCGAAGCCGCTCTATTGGGGAATTAATAATTCGTGCCCACCAGCTGTTGAGAAACGGTTGGTGGGCACGACTGCTTTCGGGTGCCTGGTTGCCGGGGAATTTAGCGTTGGCCCAGCTCCCACTCATACGCTGGCCACGCGAAGCATGAAGCATTACGCCCGAATAACCGGTTCGGGCAGCTTTGCCAGATGGTCGCCCGTGGGAATGGCCAAGATTGGGTAAACAGGCGGCTGCCGGCACATTGTCCCGGCGATAGGAACCAAGAATGAAAAGATGCTACAGAATTTGGCAAATTCAGGTGAGCACAGGTAAGTGAGGGCTAGGGCCAATTCTAATTTCACCTCAGCTAAGGAAGCCCTTACTTACTGACAAGGCGTCTTCCGGCTCTTCCACAAACCCACCACACTACAAGTAGGAGTTATGAACAAACTATACCGGCTGGCATGCCTGATGCTGCTGGTGCTGGCGGGGCTGTATGCCCCGGCCGCCCTGGCTCAGAGCGCCACAACCCGAACCGTGAGCGGCAAGGTGACCACCGCCGACACCAAAGAAGCCCTGCCCGGCGTGACGGTGCTGCTAAAAGGCACCACCAACGGCGCCAGCACCGGCGTGGACGGCACCTACACCCTGCAGGTGCCCGCGGAGGGCGGCACCCTCGTGTTTTCCTTCGTGGGCTATGCCACCCAGGAAATTGCCCTGAACGGCCAAACCACCGTTAGCCCCGTGCTGGCCGTCGACGCCAAGGGCCTCGACGAAGTGGTGGTGGTGGGCTACGGCACCCAGAAGGCCGGCAACGTGACCGGCGCCGTGACCGGCATTTCGGCCAAGGACATTGAGGAGCGGCCCGTGAACCGCATCGAGAACGCGCTGGTGGGCCAGATGCCCGGCGTGTACGTGCAAACGCCCTCCGGCGAGCCCGGCGCCGATTTGCAGATTCGGGTGCGCGGCGCGGCCTCCATCAACGCCTCCAACGAGCCCCTGTACGTGGTGGACGGCGTGCCCGTGGACAACCTGCGCGGCATCAACCCCACCGACGTGGCCAACATTGAGGTGCTGAAAGACGCCGCTTCGGCGGCCATCTACGGCTCGCGCGGCTCCAACGGCGTGGTGCTCGTGACCACCAAGCGCGGCAAAAAGGGCGCGGCCAAGCTCAACTTCTCGGGTTTCACGGGCGTGCAGCTGGCCGAAAGCCGGCTGAAGGTGCAGTCGGCCGAGGAGTGGATTCAGATGCGCAAGGAAGGCATCGACATTGATTGGGTGAACCAGAACCCCGCCCTGAACCGCCCCACCGACTCGCGCGCCACCCGCCTGCAGCGCCTCACCGTGAACGGCGTGCCGCCAAGCACGACCAACGTCATTCGCTACACCTACGACCCCAAGTGGGCTTACGGCCAGGACAGCCTGGCCTACACCGACTGGCAGAACGCCATTTTCCAGCGCGCGCCCATGCAGCAGTACACGGTGGGCGTGTCGGGCGGCTCCGACAACGTGACCTACAACATCAACGGCTCGTACCTGGACCAGAACGGCATCATTGTGGGCACCAACCTGAAGCGCGCCACGCTGCGCGCCAACTTCGACGCCCAGATTAAGAAAGGCATCAAGCTGTTTATGACGCTGGCGCCCAGCATGGAATGGGCCAGCCTGGGCCGCGTGGACGGCACCGGCGGCCAGGCCCTCAACGCCGCCCAGATGCCCCCCGTGGGCCCCAAGGAGGCCGGCAACTACGTGGGCGCCCAGCCCTACCGCAGCTACAACTACTCGGGCAACTACATCAGCCCCGTGGCCGTGATGGAGCGCAGCGACGTGAACGGCACCCGCACCCGCCTCAATGCCAACATGGGCCTGAACGTAGACATCTACAAAGGCCTGCAGCTGCAGCTGCTGGGCGCGCTGGACAACGGCTACTACCAGGACCAGCAGTTTTTCCCCACCAGCACCGTTGTGACCTGGTACAACGCTCCTTACGAAGGCGCCCTGAGCCGCTCGCGCTACTACCAGACCTTCAACACGCGCTACCTGTTCCAGGGCGTATTTAACTACACGCGCAGCTTCGGCGACCACCACCTGAACGCCATTCTGGGCTACTCGACCGAGCGCACCCGCGAAGACCGGTCGCAGCAGCAAAACACGCAGCTGCCCAACGACTGGACCTACGTGTTTGACCGCTCGAACTCCACCACCGACCAGAACAACATCGCCGTGCCCACCAAGGACCTGCTGCTGTCCTACTTTACGCGCGCTCAGTACGACTACAAGCAGAAGTACCTGCTGTCGGCGAGCCTGCGCCGCGACGGCTCGTCGAAGTTCGGCAACAACCGCCCCTTCGGCTACTTCCCGGCCGTGAGCGTGGGCTGGCGCGTGTCGGGCGAAAATTTCATGGCCGGCGTGTCGGCTATTTCCGACCTGAAGTTCCGGGCCAGCTACGGCGTGACCGGCAACAACCGCATCCCGAGCAACTCGCAGTTTGCGGTGCTGGGCGTGAACAACTACCCGCTGGGCACCAGCCAGACGCCCACCACCGGCTACAGCCCCGCCAACTTCCAGAACGACGTGCTGGGCTGGGAGCAAACGGCCAGCTGGAACTACGGCCTCGACTTCAGCGTGCTCAACAACCGCTTGTCGGTGACGGCCGACTACTACATCAAGAACACCTCCGACCTGCTCTACACCGTGCCGGTGTCGTCCATCACGGGCTTCACGCGCAGCCTGCAAAACATTGGCAACGTGCGCAACGTGGGCGTGGAGCTGGGCCTGAATTCGCGCAACCTGGTGGGCGCTTTCGAGTGGAGCACTTCGTTTAACGCCTCTTACAACGACAACAAAGTGACCAAGCTGGGCTACGACGACACCCCCGTGCCCGGCGGCTTCCAGAACCTGACCAGCATTCTGCAGGTGGGCGTGCCCATCAACTCCTTCCTGCTCTACGACGCCATTGGCGTGTATAAGACGCAGGCCGAAGTGGACGCGGGGCCCAAAATGGCCGGCACCCGCGTGGGCGACGCCAAGTACCGCGACGTGAACGGCGACGGCATCATCAACAACGACGACCGCACCGTCATCGGCAACCCCCAGCCCAAGTTCACCTTCGGCCTGTCCAACAGCTTCCGCTACAAGAACTTCGACCTGAACGTGCTGGTGAACGCCCAGCAGGGCGGCGACCTGTACTCGCTCATCGGCCGCTCCATCGACCGGCCCGGCATGGGCTACCTCTACAACCACGCCGCCAACTGGAACAACCGCTGGAAGTCGGAAGCCGACCCCGGCGACGGCAAGACGCCCAGCATCGGGGCCACCACCGGCGCCTACTTCGACTCGCGCTGGCTGTATAGTTCTGACTACATCCGCGTCAAAAACGTGACCCTGGGCTACACCCTGCCCAAGAGCCATTTCTACTCCGGCGCCCGGGTATACTTCGCCCTCGAAAACGCCTACATCTGGCACAACTACACCGGCGGCTACTCGCCCGAGGCCCTGCAGCCCGGCGGCTACGACAACGGCAGCTACCCGCAGGCCCGCACCTACACGTTCGGCTTCAACCTGTCGATTTAAGTGCCTTCCCACCCCTTCAACCTGATATTTCCGATGAAAGCACTTAAATTTTTCGTGTGCTCGGCCGCGCTGGGCCTGGGCGCGCTGCTGGCCACTTCCTGCAACGAGAAGGACCTCTACATTCCGCCCGTGGCCAACAACACGGCCGACGAATTCTACAAAGACGAGTCGCAGGTGAACCAGGGCGTGATTGCCATCTACAACGGCGCCCTCTCGTTGCCGCAAAGCTCGAACTGGAACATGTCGGAGTTTCGCTCCGACAACATCAACGCGCAAATCCAGACGGTGCAGCGCGATTTCAGCGACATTGCCAACTACACCACCAGCTCGCAGCTGGGCCAGCTCCAGACCACCTGGACCGACCTGTTTGAGGTGGTGTACCGGGCCAATATCCTGCTGGAGAAAATTCAGCCCTTCGGCTTTGCGCGCGTCAACCAGTTCAAGGGCGAGGCCCGCTTCCTGCGCGCTTATGCCTACCTCGACCTGGTGCGCTACTGGGGCGCCGTGCCCATCGCCGACCGCGTGCTCGGCATTGAAGAGTCGAAGCAGATTCCGCGGGCGCCCGTGGCCGACGTGTACAAGTTCATCGTCGACGACCTGAAGTTTGCCGCCGACAACCTGCCCGCTTCCTACGGCACCACCGACCGCGGCCGCGCCACCAAGTGGGCCGCCAAGGCCATGCTGGCCCGCGTGTACCTCACCATGTACGGCTACCCGCTACGCGACGCCAGCGCCCTGGCCCTGGCCAAGCAGCAGCTCGTGGACGTGTACGCCGCCGCCGGCCCCACCACTTTCTCGATGGCCAACAACTTCGCCGACCTGTTCAAGACCGTGAACGACAACAAGTACGCGGTGTTTGAAATCCAGTACGCCTCGGGCGGCGTGGGCCTGGGCAGCACCATTCCGTGGGACCAGGGCAGCGTGTTTCCGGCCTGGTGGTCGCCGTTTTCGCCCAGCCAGACGGACATTACGCCCAGCCCCGATTTCCTGGGCAAGAACTGGCCCATCCGCGACCTGCGCCGCCGCGCCACCCTCGACACCGTGTACGTGAACCCCACCACCAACGTGGTGACCGTGACGCGGCCCCAGTTCACCAAGTTTCTGGAAAAAGGCACCACCACGCCTCAGAACAACCGCGACTACTCCAACAACTTCCCCATCATCCGCTTCGAGGACGTGATGCTGATGTACGCCGAAGTGCTGACCTACGAAAGCAACTCGGTGACGCCGCTGGCCCTGCAGCTGGTGAACCAGATTCGGACCCGCTCGGGCATTGCGGCCTACACCGCTGCCTCGCCCGAAACTGCCAACGCCACCGCCTTCGTCGCGGCCATCCTGAAGGAGCGTAAGTACGAGTTTGCCGCCGAGGGCCTGCGCTGGTTCGACCTGGTGCGCACCGGCAACGCCATCTCGGTGATGACCGCCTACAAGCGCCAGACCATCAACGTGAACTTCCGCCAGCTCGACGACCACGACCTGCTGTTCCCCATCCCGCTGCTGGAGCTGCGCATCAACCCGGGCTTCTGGCAGCAGAACCCTGGCTACAACTAACGGCCTGGCGGGCTAAACAGAGTTGTAGCAAACCCGAGAACGTCATGCTGAGCGCAGTCGAAGCATCTCTACCGCAGGAGTAAATCGGATTACTGGTACGGTAGAGATGCTTCGGCTGCGCTCAGCATGACGTTCTTTTTTATGCAATACTAGTTTCCCCTTTCCGCCATGAAAACACGCTTCATTTCCATGCTTTTCACTGCTGGCCTGTTGGGCGCGGGGCCATCGGCTGCGCCGCCCACGGCCCCCCCGGCTCAGGCCGAACGGCTGGGCAGGGGAGTGGTGGCCGTTGCGCGGCCCGACGGCAAGGTGCTGGTGAGCTGGCGCCTGCTGGCCGGTGATGCGCCCGGAGTGGCCTTCGACGTGTACCGGAGGCTAGGCAACGCCACGATGCAAAAGATGACCCCCAAGCCGCTGACAGGCGGCACCAATTGGTTGGATGAAACGGCCGTGAAGGGCCAGCCGGCCACCTACACCGTGCGGGAAATCGTGGCCGGGAAAATGGACCCGGGGCCTTCGGCCGCCGCCAGCGTCTGGGCCGACGGCTACCTGCGCCTGCCGTTGCAGCCGCCCCCCGGCGGCACCGTGAGCAGCGGCCCCGAAACCAGCCCCTATACCTACACCGCCAACGACGCCAGCCCCGCCGACCTCGACGGTGACGGCCAGTACGAAATCGTGCTGAAGTGGGAAACCACCAATGCCCGCGACAACAGCGCCAACGGCCTCACCGGTCCGGTTATTCTCGATGCCTACAAGCTGGATGGCACTCGCCTGTGGCGCATCAATCTGGGCAAGAATATTCGCGCCGGCGCCCACTACACGCAGTTCATGGCCTACGACCTCGACGGCGACGGCCGCGCCGAAGTGGCCTGCAAAACCGCCGACGGCACCGTGGACGGCGCGGGCAAAACCCTGGGCGACGCCGGCAAAGACTACCGCACCCTCACCGTGCCCACCGACGCCGGCCCGGGCGTGCCCGGCCCGCGCGACAGCAAATTCGGCCGCATCCTGGCGGGGCTGGAATACTTCACCGTGTTCGACGGCCGCACCGGCGCGGCGCTGGCCAGCACGCCCTACCTGCCCGCCCGCGGCGAGCTGAACGGCTGGGGCGGCCTGGGCGGCAACGGCGGCAACGACAGCTACGGCAACCGCGTGGACCGTTTCCTGGCCTGCGTGGCCTACCTCGACGGTGCCAAACCCAGCGTGGTGATGTGCCGCGGCTACTACGGCCGCACCGTGCTGGCCGCCTGGGATTGGCGCGGCGGCCAACTGACCTCGCGCTGGGTGTTCGACTCGAAAGACGGCCGGAATCCCTTCTCCGGCATGGGCAACCACGGCCTGAGCGTGAACGACGTGGACGGCGACGGCCGTGACGAAATCGTGTACGGCTCGATGGTGGTGGACGACAACGGCCAGGGCCTGTTCAGCACCGGCCTGCGCCATGGCGACGCCCTGCACGTGTCGGACTTCGACCCCAGCCGGCCCGGCCTCGAAGCCTGGGGCGTGCACGAAAACGAGGAGAAGGTGGCCGGCCACGAAAATGGCCCCGGCGCCGCGCTCTACGCCGCTGGCACGGGCAAAATCCTCGTTTCCAAACTGCCCGGCCAGGACGTGGGCCGCGGCATGGCCGCCGACATCGACCCGCGCCACCACGGCGCCGAGTTGTGGGTGAGCAACCCCGAAATGGGCCTGCTCACCTGCCAAGGCGAAAAAATAGGTCCCTCGCCCCGCTCCGTCAACTTCGGCCTGTGGTGGGACGGCGACCTGCTGCGCGAGCTGCTGAACGACACCCGCGTGGAGAAGTGGGACTACCAGGCCGGCCAGCTCACCAGGCTGCTCGAAGGCAAGGATTTCGGGGCCGCTTCCTGCAACGGCAGCAAAGCCACGCCCTGCCTCAGCGCCGACCTTTTTGGCGACTGGCGCGAAGAAGTGGTGTGGCGCACGGCTGATAATACCGCGCTGCTCATCTTCAGCACCACCATCCCCACCCAGCACCGCCTCGTCACGCTGATGCAGGACCGCGCCTACCGTCTCGGCGTGGCCCGCGAAAACGTGGGCTATAACCAGCCCCCTCACCCCGGCTATTTCATTGGCGAAGGCATGAAAAATCTGTAGCGCGGACTTTCAGTCCGCGTCAGGAAATGGCCCGCCGATGCGGACGCAGACCCGCAGCGTCCGCGCTGCGGCGCAGGTGGGTGCAGGACACGCCCCGCAGCATCAGGCCCAACTTTTGAGTACAGAACCTTCGCGCTGGTTTCGCAGCGCCGTTGCTACTTCCTCACACTATGAATAAACTATCTTCTGCGGCCCGCCGCGCTGCCTCGTCGGCCCTGCTGCTCAGCGGCTTTGCGGCCTTGCTGCTGGTGCTGGCCAGCTTCCATAAGCCCGGCCCGCGGCCCACGCTCTTTCTCATCGGCGACTCGACGGTGAACAACACCAACGCCCCGCAGCTGGGCTGGGGCAACGTCATTGCGGCGCAGTTCGACACCACGCGCATCCGGGTGCGCAACAATGCCAAGGCCGGCCGCAGCACCCGCACCTTCATCACCGAAGGCCGCTGGAAAACCACCATCGACGCCATAAAGCCCGGTGACTTTCTCATCATGCAGTTTGGCCACAACGAAGGCAGCGTGCCCGACACCAGCAAGGCCGGCCGCCGCGGCGTGCTGCGCGGCACCGGCGAAGAAACCAAGAACCTGGTGTGGCCCGACGGCCACCCCGAAACCGTGAACACCTACGGTTTCTACCTGCGCAAATTCATCCGCGAAGCCAAGGCCAAAGGCGCCACGCCCATCGTGTGCTCCATGATTCCGCGGAACGAGTGGAAGGAGGGCAAAGTCATCCGGGCCAGCAACGACTTCGGCAAATGGGCACAGGAAGTAGCCCAGCAGGAGGGCGTGGCGTTCATCGATTTGAACGACATCACTGCCCTAAAATACGAGAAGCTGGGCCCCGAAGAAGTGAAGAAGTTCTTCCCCGGCGACCACACCCACACCAACGAAGCCGGCGCCCGCCTGAACGCTGAATCCGTCGTGGACGGCATCAAAGCCAACAAAAAGCTGGCGCTGAATAAGTACCTGAAGAAGTAAAAAGAACGTCATGCTTCGCTGCGCGCTGCATGACGTTCTTTTCCAAATGAACAGTACCTTAATGAAACCCACCAAAACCACTCTCACTGCCAGCCTGTTCGCCTTGGCTCTGCTGCTGGCCGCCTTCACCACGCGCCCGCCCAAGCGCAAACCCACGCTCTACCTCATCGGCGACTCTACCGTGAAAAACGGCAAGGGCAAAGGCGACGGCGGCCTCTGGGGCTGGGGCAACTACCTGCCCGCGCACTTCGACACCACCCGCATCCGCATCGAAAACGACGCGCTGGGCGGCACCAGCAGCCGCACCTTCCAAACCAAGGGCCTCTGGGAAGCGGTGAAAAACAAGCTGCAGCCCGGCGACTTCGTCATTATGCAATTCGGCCACAACGACGACGGCCCGCTGGCCGATACCGCCCGCGCCCGCGGCACCTTCAAAAGCAACGGCGAGGAAAGCCAGGAGGTGTACAACCCCCTCACCAAGCAGCAGGAAGTGGTGCACAGCTACGGCTGGTACCTGCGCCAGGTCATTGCCGAAACCAAGGCCAAAGGCGCCACGCCCATCGTGTGCTCGCTAGTGCCGCGCAACGGCTGGAAAGACGGCAAAGTGAACCGCGCCACCACCGGCTACACCCAGTGGGCCGCCGAAGCCGCCAAGCAGGGCGGCGCCTTTTTCATCGACCTCAACAAGCTGGTGGCCGACAAATACGACCGCGAGGGCGAGGCCAAAGTCGGCACCGTCTACTTCACTTCCAAAGACCATACCCACACCATCGAAGCCGGCGCGCAGCTCAATGCGGCTACCGTGGCCGAGGGCATCAAGGCCACCAAGGGGCTGGCCTTGAGCAAGTATCTGCGGAAAAAGTAGCCTCGTCATGCTGAGCGTACCGAAACATGACAGGCAGTGATTGAGCCGAAGTAATGCTTGAAAGCAACCTGATTCCACCAAAGCATTCCAAGTGAAAAAGGCTGATTTCAACCGTGCCCAGCCTTTGCTGATTGTCCTGCTGATTCTGCTTCTTGCCAGTTTATCAGCCGCGGCTGCACCTTCGCGCTTTCTCATCACTGAGCACGGCGCAAAAGGCGATGGCCAAACCATGAACACCGCCGCCATTCAAGCCACCATTGATGCCTGCGCGGCGGCTGGGGGCGGCACGGTGGTGGTGCCGGCTGGCACCTTCCTCAGCGGCGCTCTTTTTTTGAAGCCCAACGTCAGCCTGCTCATCGAGCAAAACGGTGTGCTGAAAGGCTCGGCCAATCCCGACGATTATCCGCAGATAAAAACCCGTTGGGAAGGGGTGGAGCGGGAGTTTACCGCGGCTTTGGTTAATGCCGACGGGCTGCGCGGTTTCAGCATTTCGGGCACTGGCACCATCGACGGTTCGGGTGACGCGTGGGTGAAAAACGCGCAACTGCAACGCGAGAGCGGTGCAACTGAAACGGGGCCCCGCCGCGGTCGGCCGCGCCTGCTCGGCATTCAAAACTGCCGCAAGGTGCGCCTGGCCGACTTGCGCCTGCACAACCAGGCCGTGTGGTGCCTGCACATTCTCTACTGCCGCGACGTGACGGTAGCCAACCTCACCATCACCGCCGACCACAACATCCCCAGCTCCGATGGCATCGACGTGGATTCCAGCGAGAAAGTGCGCATCGTGGGCTGCAGCATCGATGTGAACGACGACTGCATTTCCATCAAATCGGGCAAGGATGCCGACGGCCTGCGCGTGAACCGGCCCAGCCAGCGCATCCTCATCGAGAAATGCCACTTCGGCTACGGACACGGCGGCGTGGCCATGGGCAGCGAAACGTCGGGTGGCATCCGCCGCGTCACGGTGCGCAACTGCCTGATGGACGCGGGCAACTGGGCGCCCATCCGCTTCAAGTCGCAGCCCAGTCGGGGCGGGGTGGTGGAGCGCATCACCTACCGCAACATCAGGCTGGTGGGCACGGGCAAAGCCATCGAGTTTAACCTGGCTTGGCGCATGGTGCCACCGCTGGCGCCGCCCGCCGCCGTGCTGCCCGTGGTGCGCCGCGTGCGCCTCATCAACGTGTCGGGCACCACTACCGTGGTGGGCGACTTCCACGGCCTTGAAGGCAGCCCCATCACCGACGTGAAATTCCGGCGCTGCGAAGTGCGGGCCCAGCGCGGCCTCACGCTGGAGCACACCCGCAAGGTGGATTTGTCGGGCCTGCACATGACGGTGAAAGACGGCCCGGCGCTGGTGCAAAAGGACGATGTGCGGTAGACCCGTACCCCGCAGCTGTGCTGCGGCCCGGCGGAAATCGTTTGGCCTTCGCTGCAATGAGCCCAAGCACAGCTTGGGGGGACCCCGCTTCACAGGAAGGTACAGGAGGCTTCCGGCCGGGGCAGGCAGTTCCTTCGATGCCCCGGCGCCAGGCTGCCCAGCCGCGCCAATTCCTGCCCACGCCGCTCGGCCCCGCGCCGCTTGCTATGAAAAAACTTGCCGTTCTGGCCGTCGCGCTGCGCTGCTTTGTGGGCCCACCAGCTGGCGCCCAAACGCCCGGCGCAAGGCCCGCGCCATTGCCGGCCACGGTCATTGTGCCGGCTTCGGATTTCATTCAGGAAATCCCCAAGGGCAACATTATTGCCGATGCCGGCGGCCTAAAAGCGCCGTGGATTTTCAACAACACGGCGTTGGTGCTGAAGTCGAAGACCAATATGCAGGTGCGGGTGCAGGTGCCGGAAGCGGGCCGCTACACGCTGTATGTGCGCAGCCAGGGCGAGAAGAATACCGGCTTCAAAGTGGCCATCAACGACAAGGTAACGGCCGAAACGTTTGGCCGCGGCCCGCTGAGCTGGCAGGTCGGCGGTACGTTTGAGCTGCCTGCCGGCCCGGCGTACGTGAAGCTGACGCGCATCGACATGAGCGCGGCCGTGGACGTGCTGGTGCTGAGCAAAAACGCCAGCCTGAAGGAAGAGGATGTGCGGCCCTACCAGCTGCCGGAGGACGTGCAGCTCCTGAAACAGTACACCATTCCGCGGTCAAACGCCGTGAAGTTTGGCGACGTGGATGGCGACGGCAGAACCGATTTCATGGCGCTGGAGCCGGACTTTTCAGCCCACGTGTTCAACAACGCGGGCAAAGAGCTGTGGGCCTACAAAGCGCCGACTGAGTACGTGAAGGAACGGTCGGAATTTGAGGCGCCGGGTGTGCTCTGGGATTTCGACCACAACGGCCGCGCCGAGGTGGTGCACTGGCGCTTCATCGAGGGCCAGGAATGGCTGGTGGTGGCCGATGGCCGCAGCGGCAAAATCCTGCGCAAAACGGCCTGGCCCACCCAGCCGCTTCCGCACGTGTACAACAACTTCCGGCTGGCCATCGCGCACCTGCACGCCGGCCCGGCCAACGACTTGGTGGCCTACACCGACATGGGCGGCACCCAAAACGTGACGGCCTACTCGGCCGACCTCAAGCAGCTCTGGCAGCACACCGAGCACCGCAAAAAAGACAACCTCGGCCACTACGTGTACCCCGTCGACCTCAACGCCGACGGCTTGGATGAGGTGTTGGTGGGCTCGCTGCTGCTCGACACCAAAGGCCAGCAAATCTGGAACCGCTTCGACCTGCTGCCCGACAACCACGACCACGCCGACAGCTACAAATTCAGCGACCTGAACGGCGACGGCCGGCTCGACATCGCCACCGCCAACAGCGAAACCGGCGTGTTCGTCTACGACGGCATGACGGGCAACATCATCTGGCAAAACACGGCCGAGCACAGCCAGCAGCTGGCCGTGGGCAATTTCCTGAAAGGCGTGGCCGGCCCGCAGGTCGTCATCGGCGGCCGCACCTACGGCACCCGCGGCACCGACGAGCCCGGCCTGTCCAGCCAGCTTTATTGGTTCGATAACGGCGGCAACCTGGTGAAGAAATGGCCCGGTAACCCCTCAACGGCAACCCCGACTTCGTGCGCGGCAACTGGCGCGGCGACGGCGCTACCTTGCTCTTCTGGCACAAATTCCGCCTAAACGACGCCGGCACCGGCGAGCTGTATTTCCCCGATACCGTCTTCCACATGTTCGATTTCACCGGCCAGGGCGCCGAGGAAGTCATCACCCTAAATCAGGGCCGCCTGAGTGTCTTCGGCAGCCGCCGCGCCGCGCACAGCGGCAAGGACTCGAAGAAGGACCTGGAGTACTTGCGGAATTCCGTGGTCAACCACACGCATTACTAACGAATGTCCAAAAAAAGAACGTCATGCTGAGCGCAGCCGAAGCATCTCGCGTGCTTCAACTAATTACTGATGGCGGGCAAGATGCTTCGCTGCGCTCTGCATGACGTTCTAAATACCGCCTATGAAATACATCTGCCTCCTGCTCCTAACCCTGCTGCTGGCTCAGCCCAACCGCGCCCAAACGCCCGCTACCCAGCGCCAAATCCAGTACCTCTCGGGCCGCGACAACCGCCGCGCCGTGCAGTGGGATTTCTACTGCACCGGCGGGCGCAAAAGCGGCTACTGGACACGCATTGCGGTGCCTTCGTGCTGGGAGCAGGAAGGCTTCGGCCTCTACAACTACGGCCGCGACTACAAAACCTACGGCAAAAACTTCCGCTTTGCCGACGAGCAGGGGCTGTATAAACACAGCTTCAACGTGCCCACCGCCTGGCGTGGGCGGCGCGTCGAAATCGTGTTTGAAGGCTCGATGACGGACACCGAAGTGAAGGTGAACGGGCAGGTGGCCGGGCCCATTCACCAGGGCGCGTTCTACCGTTTCAAGTATGACCTCACCGACAAGCTCAAGTTTGGCGAAGCGAATTTGCTGGAAGTGAAGGTGAGCAAGATGTCGGCCGAGCCCAGCGTGAACAACGCCGAGCGGCTGGCCGACTACTGGGTGTTTGGCGGCATTTTCCGGCCGGTGTACCTGCAGTCCTACCCGCAGCAGTACGCCGAAAACGTGGCCATCGACGCCCGCGCCAACGGCTCCTTCACGCTCCGCGCCAATGTGCGCAACGTGAAGCAGGCCGCCCAGCTGCAGGCCGACATCCTCGACCAGAAAGGCCAGACCGTGGGCACCGCCAGCGCCAGCGTGGCGGCCGGCGACACCCTAGCTCGCCTCAGCATCACCGTGAAAACCCCGCGCCAGTGGACCAGCGAGACGCCCAGCCTCTACCGCGCCCGCCTCACGTTGCGCAGCGGCCCCGAAACCCAGTACCAGACCACTGAATCCTTCGGCTTCCGCACCATTGAGGTGCGGCGCGGCAAGGGCATTTACGTGAACGGCACACAGGTGAAAATGAAGGGCACCAACCGCCACAGCTGGTGGCCCGAAACCGGCCGCACCCTCAACGACAGCATCCACCTGATGGACGTGAAGCTGCTGAAGGAGATGAACATGAACGCCGTGCGCATGTCGCACTACCCGCCCGACGCCGAGTTTCTACACCTCTGCGACTCGCTGGGCGTGTACGTGCTCGACGAGCTGGCCGGCTGGCAGAAATTCTACAGCACCAGGGCCGGCACGCCGCTGGTGCGCAGCATGGTGCAGAAAGACCAGAACCACCCCAGCATCATCTTCTGGGACAACGGCAACGAGGGCGGCACCAACAAGGAGCTGGACGCCGTTTTCTACCAGTACGACCTCACCAAGCGGCCCGTCATTCACCCGCACCACCGCCCCGGCAACGCGGCCAGCGGCATCGACTGCAACCACTACGAGAACTACTACAGCACCCGCGACATCCTGGCCGATTCGCTCATTTACATGCCCACCGAATTCCTGCACAGCCAGGACGACGGCGGCGGCGGCGCCGGCCTGGCCGACATGTGGGAGCTGCACTGGAAAGCCCAGCGCTCGGGCGGCGGCTTCCTCTGGGCCATGGTGGACGAGGGCATAGCTCGCACCGACCAGCACAACATCATCGACGTGAACGGCGTGAACGCGCCCGACGGCCTCATGGGACCGCACCGCGAGAAGGAGGGCAGCTTTTACGCCATCCGGGAGATTTTCTCGCCCATCAAAATCGGCCTGAAGGAGCTGCCCGCCAAGTTCAACGGCTCGCTGGATGTCGAAAACCGCTACCATTTCACCAACCTCAGCCAGTGCTTCTTTCAGTGGGAGCTGGTGAACTACCGCAAGCCCAACGACCCGTTTGCGGGCAGCATCGGCGGGAAGAAAAGCCGCCTCAAAAGCCCCGCCGTGGCCCCGCTGGCCACCGGCAAGCTGAAACTGGAACTGCCCAAAGACTGGCAGAGCTACGACGCGCTGGTGCTCTCGGCCTTCGACCCGCAGAAGAACCTCGTGTACAAATGGACCTGGAAAACCGGCGGCAACGCCCGCCTGCTTGACGGCGTGCTCAGCCTTCAAAGCAAGGAGAAGGCCGCCGTGGAAGTCACCGACGTCGACAGCACGCTCACCCTGAAAGCTAGCAACATCACTGTCACCTTCAATAAAACCAACGGCCGCCTCACCGGCGTGAAGGGCAACAATGGCGACAAACTTTCCTTCACCAACGGGCCCGTGCTGGTGGCCGGCACGGCGGCCTTCGCCGGCCTCACGCACCGCACCGAGCCCGACGGCGAAGTGGTGGAAGCCCGCTACACCGGCGACCTGAAAACCGTGCGCTGGAAAATGCACGCCAACGGCTGGCTGCGCATGGAGTACGAGTACGCCCTCACCGGCGACCACCCCTTTGCCGGCATCAGCTTCACCTACCCCGAAAACTTCGTCATTGGGGCCAAGTGGCTGGGCCAGGGCCCGTACCGCTCCTGGAAAAACCGCCTGGCCGGCACCACGCTCAACGTGTGGGAAAACGCCAACAACAACACCCAAACCGGTGCCGCGCCCTGGATTTACCCCGAGTTCAAGGGCTACTTTGCCGACATTGCCTGGATGGAAATGAACACCGTGGAAGGCAAATTTCTCATCGCCAGTCCGGACAAGGACCTGTTCGTGCGTCGCTTCAATTTCTACGGCCTCTCGGGCGTGAAGCCCCAGCCGGGCCTGCCCATCGGCGACTTGTCGTTCCTCGACGCCATTCCGCCCATCGGCACCAAGCTCGGCCTCAACATCGACAACAACCCCAAAAACCTGGGTCCCAATTCCGAAACCAACCACTTCAGCGGCGCGCCCATCCGGCGCACGCTGTACTTCTACTTTGGCCTGGCACCGTCCGACAGCAAGCCCCAGCCCTACGTGGCCCCCGTGAAGGACGATTTGTTTTAAACCGGCTTTATGAAGTGAAAGGAACGGCTGCTACATTGGGGCAGCCTTTCTTTTTTCCGCATGCGAAAACATATACTTGCGGCCTTGCTACTGCTGGGCGCGGCCAATTGGGCGCACGCCCAAACCTTCGAGCCCGGCTACCTGGTGCTACAGCGCGGCGACACGCTGCGGGGCGAGGTGGAAAACGCTTTCTGGGAAGAGCCGGCCAAAACCGTACGCTTCCGGCCCACTGCCACGGCGCGGCCCGTCACCTACACCAGCCAGCAGCTGCGGAGCCTGAGCCTGGCCAGCGGCCGGCTGCTGCGCCACGAGCTGCTGACCATCGACCTTGACGCCGAAACCCGGCTGCCCTACCTCAGCCACCGCATCACGCACCGCCCGCGGCCCGATTCGGTGATGGCCGACGTGCTGGTGCAGGGCCCGGCCACGCTGTTGGGCATTGTGCTCAATGAAACCCGGCACTACTTTGTGCAGCGGCCCGGCCAGCCCCGCCTGGAGCTGGCCGCTCACAACTACCTGCTCTACAAGGACGGCACCGAGCGCATTGCCGACGCCAACAACTTCCGGGGCCAGCTGCTGCTGTATTTCGGCGATTGCGCGGCCGTGACGGCGTTGCTGCCCGGCACCGCTTTCACCGACGAGGGCCTGCGGCGCGTGGTGCGCACCTACAACCGCGCCTGCTCGGGCGTGCCGCAGTCGGCCGAGCTGCCGGAACCCGCGGCGGCCGCGGCCCGGCCCCACGTCGTCACGCGCTGGGGCGTCACGGCGGGCCTGCGCTACAACTCCCTGCGTCTGCACGACCCGCTGGGTAACGGCGGCGCCCTCGAAGGCTACAACGCCGACGGCGCCGTGCATGCACTAGGCGGCCTCTACGCCGATGTGATGGCCGGCGGGCGCCGGTTTGCCCTGCATGGCGACGTGCAGGCCTCGCGCTTCGGCAACACCCAGCCTTTGCGGGTGGCGGCCACCAGCACCAGTCTGGCCAGCTCGTTTCAGTGGAGCGGCACCAACGTGGTGGCCCATTTCGGTTTGCGCGCCTTTCTGCCCGTGGGCACACTAGGGCAGGCCGTGGCGGGCCTGGGCTACGAGGTGAACAGCTTCTGGGGCGTGACGTCGGAATTCGTATACGGCGACCGGGTGAGCGACTTCATCTACCCGTTTCGCGGCACGCTGCTGCCCTACCTCGAAGCCGGCTTCAGCCAGAAGCGCCTCACCCTGATGGCCAACGGCCGCGTCTACGAGCCCGATTATTTCTACCAGCTCAACTACCAGCCCTGGAGTCTGGCCCTCACCCTAAGCTACCGCCTCAATGCCGACTCCGACGCCCTGCCCAAGTAACTATTTCCTGCGCGGCGGCACCAGTTGCACGAACGTGGGCTTGTTCCGGTCACAGGTCACTTTGCCATTGTTGAACTCCAATTCGGCTACCTGAATCACGCTACGCTTGGCGGCAATGCTGTTGGCGGGGGCGGGGCTGGCTTTGCTGCGGCCGGGGTGCGTGAAGTAGAACACGAAGGCGCGGCCGTTGCTCACCACCACGTCACAGTGCCCGCCGATGGCCTGGTCGTCGCGGCCCTGGCCGGGGGTTTCGAGGATGCGCTCCAGCTGGGCGGTCCAGTGCAGCAGGTCGGGGGAGTGGTACACGGCCATGCCTTTCCACTGGTCGATTATCATCCAGTACTGCTCGTGCCAGCGGAATACTTTGGGGCCTTCGCCGCGCTCGTTCAGGGCCTGGCCGTGGTCGGTCCAGTGCAGCAGGTCGGGGCTGTCGGCGTAGTAGATGGATTTGTGGTCTCGCTCGTTGTTGTACCACAGCCGCCAGGTGCCGTCGGGCAGTCGGTACACGCTGGCGTCAATGACTTTATCGGTGACGAGCGGCAGGGTTTGTACGTACTGCCAGTTCCGCAAATCGGTGCTGGTGAGCTGCACGATGACGCGCGGGTGCTGCCAGTCGGTGAAGGTGCCCGGCACGTAGGTCAGGAACATGTGGTAGCGGCCCCGGTCCTCCACGATGTCGGGCGCCCAGTGGGTGTAGCCCGGGTCGGGCCGGTAGTTGATGTTGGCCGTGTCGCGGTAAGTCCAGGTAGTGCCGCCGTCGCCCGATTCGGCGATGCCGATGCGGGTGCCGTGCACCCAGGTCACGCCAGTGGCGGTGCTGTCGGTGGCGCGGCGGTTGGTGTAAAACATCCACCACTTCTTCGCCTGCTTATTCCAAATGATGACCGGGTCGGCCGCGCCGTCATAAATCGGGTCGCGGAAGAGGGGTTTGGGGGCGGGCCTGGCTGTGGAGGCAGGTTTGGGCCCTGCTTTTTGCGCTATAGCCTGACCGGGGGCGGCCACCGTCAGGGCCATTGCCAGCAGGCATCCGGCAAGGAGTCGGCCTACAGTCGTTATCTGAGTCATGGGCATCTTATTGTTGCTCCAGTCGCTTCAGCTCCCTGGCTGAGACGCGAAAAATGGTGCCGTGGCGCAGGCCCACCGGCAACTTAATTTGGTCTGAAACATCGGTCCACTGCGTCAAGTCAGTGGATTTAACAGCGCCGTACTTGTGCTCGCGGTACTTATCAAAATACACCAGCCAGTCGGCGCCCAACTTCACGGCGGTGGGGCCCTCGGCCCAGTAGTTGCCGGTGATGGGCGCCGAGGCCGGGCCGTAGGGGCCGGCCAGCTGGTCGGCGAAGGCCACGCGCAGGTTCTTCTGCACCGGCTCGCGGGTTTCGTCTTTCAGAAACATCACGAAGCGCTTGCCGTCAGGCTGAATGCTGGCGTCAATCACGTTAAAGCCCGGCTCGTAGAGCAGTCGGGTAGGGGTGAAGGTCTGGAAATCCGTCGTGCTGGTGGCGTAGATGCGGTGGTTATAGCCGTTTTCTTCGGCGCGCTGGGTTTCCGGAAATTTGCCCGTGATGGTGCTGGCCCAGTAAATGAGGTAGGTTTTGGTGCTTGCATCGTAGCTGATTTCCGGGGCCCAGGTGTTGCGGGTGCCGGGCTCCTGCGCCATCACCGGCAAAAACCGCTGCTCGCTCCAATGAATGAGGTCCTTGGAGCTGGCGTAGCCAATGCCTTTGTCCTGCCAGCTCACCGTCCAGACCATGTGAAACAGCCCGTCCGGTCCGCGCAAGATGCAGGGGTCGCGCATCAGGCGGTCCTTGCTCACGGTGGGACACAGAAAGGTGCTGTCGTGCTTCAGAGCCGTCCAGGTGTAGCCGTCGCGGCTGCCGGCCAGGTGCAGGCCGTCGCGGCCATTTCCTTTGAAGTAGCAGAAGACGAGGGCCTCGCCTTTTTTGAGCGGGGTTTGGGCCGACGCTGAGCAGGCAAGCAGCATCAGGAAAAGCGAAAGGTATTTCATCCTATGAAATGTAAAGACGCGACCCTTCGCGTCTCGGCGTTGAACGAAACGTTGGAACGGCGCGAACGCCGAGACGCGAAGGGTCGCGTCTCTACTGCGCCACGATTTCATACGTTTTCCCGGCTTTCGTTTCGAATATGGTGAGAAACTGCGTTTGCCCGTTTACTGCGCTGGTGGTGGACTTGGCGGCCGCGTCTTGCACCGTCACGGGCGTGTTGGTGCGCAGGCGGAGCGGGGCGCCGGTGCGCGAGAGGATGCGCGCTTTGGTCAGCCGGCCGTCGCGCCAGTCCATATCTACCACGAAGCCGCCGCGCGCCACCAGGCCGGCCACGTGGCCTGTGCGCCAGGCGGCGGGCAGCGCAGCCAGCAAATGCACGTCGGCCAGCTGGCTTTGCAGCAGCATTTCGGCGATGCCGGCCGTGGCGCCGAAGTTGCCGTCAATCTGGAACGGCGGGTGCGTGTCGAAGAGATTGTTGAGCGTCGAGACTTTGAGCAACTCCTGGTACATTTTGTAGGCGTGGTTGCCGTCGAGCAGGCGGGCCCAGAAGTTGATTTTCCAGGCCTTGCTCCAGCCGGTGCCCTCGTCGCCGCGCACTTCCAGGGTTTTGCGGGCGGCCGCGGCGTACTGGGGTGTGAGCAGAGGTGAGATTTCGCGGCCGGGGTGCAGGCCAAACAACTGCGACACGTGCCGGTGCTGCGGGTCCACGTCGGGCCAGTCGCCGTACCATTCCTGCAGGTTGCCGGCCTGCCCGATGTGCAGCGGGTAGAGCCGGGCGCGCTTCTGTTTCAGCAGCGCAGCGAAGTCCGCGTCGATGCCCAGAATGGAGTCGGCTTCGATGACGTTGGCGAATAAATCGCGCATGATGGACATGTCCATGGTGGAGGCAATGGTCACCACCTCCTTACTGCCGTTGGGCAGCAGGTAGCTGTTTTCGGGCGAGGTAGACGGGGCCGTGACCAAAAAACCGTCCTTTTCCACCAGCCAGTCGAGGCAGAATTCGGCGGCCGTTTTCATCAGCGGGTAGGCCTCCGTGCGCAGGTAGGCCTTGTCGTTGGTGAAGCGGTAGTGCTCGTAGAGGTGCTGCGAGAGCCAGGGGCTGCCCAGGCTCCAGTTGGCCCATTTGGGGTCGCCGCTGCCCTCGCCCACTGGGTTGGTCTGGGCCCAGAGGTCGGAGTTGTGGTGGACGGCCCAGCCGCGGGCGTGGTAGTAGTGGGTGGCCGTGGCGGTGCCGTTTTTGGCAAAGCGCGCAATCTGGGCGCGCAGGGGCTCCTGCATTTCCGGCAGGTTGCAGGCCTCGGCGGGCCAGTAGTTCATCTGCAGGTTGATGTTGGTGGTGTAGTTGCTGCGCCACGACGGTCGAATCAGCGGATTCCAGATGCCCTGCAGGTTGGCCGGCGGCCCACCCGGCCGCGAGCTGGAAATGAGCAGGTAGCGCCCAAAATCGAAGTAGAGCAACTCCAGCGCCGGGTCGGGCTGGCCGGCCTTATAGGCTTTCAGGCGCTGGTCGACGGGCAGGTTGGGCGGCACGGCACCGTCCAGCGTGAACTGCACCCGGTTGAAATACTGCTGGTAATCCTTCAGGTGCGCGGCTTTCAGCTTGGCGAAGCGCTGGCCGGCGGCCGCATTCAGGTAGCGCAGGGCCTCCTTGGTTTCGTCCTTGCCGTCCTTGTCAGGGCACTTGTCGTAGCCGCTGAAGCTGGTGGCGCCCGACACTAAAATCAACGCCTCGCTAGCCCCCGAGATGTGCAGAATGCTGTCGGCCGACACTTTACCATCGGTTTTTACCACCCGAATGCGCATCTGGTAGCGCATGCCGTTGCAGTTCTGGTCGTCCTTGTACACCACAAGCTTCGGAGTGCGGCGCTCGTCGGCGTAGATGCGGGCTTTGCCGCGCAGCACCAGGTCCCGGCCGCCCTCCACGGCTTTGCTGAATTCAAGCTGGTTTTTGGTCGAGAGGCTGAAAGCCAGCGTCTTTTTCCGGCTGGCCGTGAGGCGAATGACCACCACCTGACCCGGCGCGGTCACGAATACTTCGCGGGTGTAATCCACGCCCCCGGCGCTGAAGCGCGTGGTGGCCGTGGCGTCGGCCAGGTTCAGGTTGCGGTAGTAGTTGGTGGCGCCGCTGGCCTGCGGCTGGCGCAGCAGCAGGTCGCCCAGCGGCTGGTAGGCGTTGGTGTTGGGGCCCTGCATGCGGCGCATGAGCTTCACGGCCGCGCCGTTGTCGCCGGCAAACAGCAGGCGACGCACCTCGGCCAGATGGCTGAATGCCTCGGGGTTGGGATTGGGGTTGGCGGGGCCACCGGTCCACAGCGTGGCCTCGTTCAGTTGAATCAGCTCTTCGGCCGGGCGGCCAAACACCATGGCGCCCAGCCGGCCGTTGCCCAGCGGCAGGGCCTCTTCCCACACCTTGGCGGGCTGGTCGTACCAAAGGGTTTGGTCATGCTTAGTTTGGGCAAGGGCGGGACCGGAGAGGATTAGAAGGAAAGCCAGAAGTTTGTTCATGGGCTGGTAGTCAGGGCAGGAAGGGAGGTCGCGCGGCCTCTGCGAGTCCGCGCCTGGGCGAACGGCCTTATGAATGCGCGGGCTCGCAGAGGCCACGCTACACGTAACATGTTGCGTTTTTTCGCCTAATTGCCGTCCGGCTTGGTCACTTCACTGCGCGGGCTGCCTTTCCAAACCCAGCCGGCCAGCGCATCCGGCTTGGCCGGGTCGAACGCCGGCGTGTCGTGGCGAAGGAATTTCGCCAGGCCCAGCTTGTTGGCTTTGATGCCTTCCACCACGCACTTCGCAATCTCATAGGCGCCGTAGGGGTTGAAGTGGGTGTTGTCGGCCAGCGGCGCGGTCTGGCCGGGGTAGGTGTTGGCGGGGTAGTGCACCAGTGCTTTTTTCGATTCTTCCACGCCCAGCGCCTCGTAGAGTTTCGCCGTCATGGCGTTGAGGTCGATAAGGGCCACGTTCTCTTCCTCGGCCACTTTGCGGGCGGCGGCGGGGAAGTCGCCCAGGCTGTTTTCAATCCGGCCATCGGCCCCGAAGGTGCGGCGGCTGGTGGACGTGACGATGACCGGAATGCCGCCCTTTTTCTTCGCCTCCTGCACGAAGATGTGCAGCCGCTCGGTGTAGGATTTCCAGGCGCCGTCGTTTTCGCCCTTGTCCTTCTGGTCGTTGTGGCCGAATTCGATGAATAGGTAGTCGCCCGGCTTCATCACGCTCAGCACCTTGGCCAGGCGCTTCGAGCCCAGAAAGCTGCCCAGCGTGAGGCCCGATTCGGCGTGGTTGGCCACGGCCACGCCGGGCTTGAGGAAGCGCGGTAGCATCTGGCCCCAGGCGGCCCAGGGCTCGTCGTCCTGGTCCACCACGGTAGAGTTGCCGGCCAGGAAAATGGTGGCGGCGGCGGGCGCGGGCGTTATTTCCAGCGCGGCCAGGCAGGGGTTGGCGCCGTCGAATTCCAGCGTGAGGCGGTCGTCCCAGTCCAGCTTGCGCAGCTCGCGGGGCTTCAGGCTTACCTGTTCGGTGTCGTTGATGCGGCGGCTCTTTACGTTAAGTGTGAAGGTTTGGGTGGTGAACTGGCCGGGCTTGGTGGCGGTGGTTTCGAGCAGCAGCCGGCGCGACTCGGCCTTGAGGAAGGTGCTGCTGGGGCCTTTCGGGTCGCCCAGCGTCACGGTCACGTTGTAGTTGCCTTCGGGCAGCTTCACCGAAAAGTAGAAGGGCTGCGGGCTGGTCACGAAGTCGCTGCGCAGCGCGTCCTTGCCGCCCCGGTCGGTGCCCGTCACGGAGGTGCCGAAGTCGAACCCAAAGCCGGTAGCCTCGGAGTAGGTCGCCGTGGGCAGCACCTGCTGGTAGCCGGGCGCCGCTTTGCCGGGCCCGAAGTCAAATTTGAAGGTGGTTTTGGGCGTTTGGGCGGCGGCCGGGCCAGCCAGCAAAATGCCCGCCGTGGCGGCGACGAGGAAGTTTTTCTTCATAGAGCGGGAAGGGTGGGGAAAGGCAACAGGCTAAAAGTACCCGCCGGCTCACCGAAGGCTTACCTGCACTGTCATGGGCGCCGGGCCCGCTCGGCAGAGTACAGGAGAGTCCCGCTCTGGCCGCTGCCGTCCTTGCGCTGCACACTTCAGTATCTCCTCTTTGCGATGCCTACTCGCCGCACGTTTCTCACCGGGTTGGTTTTGGCGCCGTTTGCCCGGGCAATGGCCGGTTTTTCGGCGCCCCGGCTCATCGACTACCCGAAAAGCGCCTTCGCCAAATTCAGCAAGCACCTCAAGCCGGTGGGCCGGGCCCTGGAGCTGCCCGGCTACTACGTGTGGTGCAACTCGCCCATCTACGGGCCCGATGGCAAGGTGCACGTCTTTTTCTCGCGCTGGGTGGCCAGCAAGGGCATGAGCGGCTGGATAAACGGCTCCGAAATCTGCCACGCCGTGGCCGACAAGCCTGAAGGCCCCTACACTTTCGTGGAAGTGGTGCTGGCCCCGCGCGGCCCCGGCCACTGGGACGCCACCACCTGCCACAACCCCAGCATTCAGTTCGTCGACGGCCAGTACTGCCTGTTTTTCATGGGCAACGCCAACGGCAAAACCGACACCAAGCGCATCGGCCTGGCCACCGCGCCCACCCTCAACGGCCCCTGGACGCGCCCCGACCAGCCCCTGCTGCTGCCCGGCCCCGCCGGTGCCTGGGACGACCACTGCACCACCAATCCCGCCTTTGTGAAGCACGAAGGCAAGTACTGGCTCTACTACAAGTCCTGGAATACCAAAGAGTACGAAGACGCCAAAGGCCAGGAAATCCGCGGCAACCGCAAGTACGGCCTTGCCATCGCCGACCAGTTGCAAGGCCCTTACGTCAAATTCGAGGGCAACCCAGTTATCGACTTTTCCGGGCAGGGCCACAACAAGCAGTTTGAGGACGCCTTTGTGTGGCGGCAGCACGGCCGGTTCAACTTGTTGGCCCGGGATATGGGCGTCTACAGCCAGGAAGTGGGCTTGTATTTGGAGTCGGTGGACGGCAAAACCTGGACGTTCCCCAAAATCGCCTTCCTGCCCATCCGCGACTACGGCGTGACGGAGCCGCCCGCGCCGCCCAGGCTCAAACGCTATGGGCGGCTCGAACGGCCCCAGCTGCTGCTGCGCGACGGCAAGCCCGAATACCTGTTTTGCGCCTCGCAGGGAGGCCGGGAGATGACGGCTTCGGCATTTGTTTTTCGGATAGGCTGACGGTCAGCCAGCTGCGGAAACAACGCGCAGGGGCTGTCAGAAGGCAAAGCAGCTGCGGGGCAGGAGGGTGCGGGACGGCAATGCGGCAGAAAGAAGAAATATTTGCATAAATGGTAAAGTGAGCGGCCTTGCGGTTCTACCCACACCCAGGCCACCGGACGGTGCCCGCAGCTGCAACTGCGGGCACCGTACCGCGCCGCGCCCACACAAGGCCGGCCGCCTGGTTTCTGCCGCGCCCGGCCTGGCCAAATGGCCAATAGTGGACAACTACGCACACAAACCGGACAATATGGTAGCCACAAGCGCCTAACCAGTAGTCTACAGGAGAGTAAGGGCTCACCCCACTTCTAAGTTTGGCCCAGGTTCCGCCTTCCACCCCTCGAGTTAAGTCAAAAAGTCTCACCCAATTCCCACATCATGAATACTTTTTACTCCTGGCAACGTTTGCGGCTTGCGGCTTGCGTGCCAATGCTTCTGCTCACGGGGCCGGTTTTGGCGGCCGTGCCGGCGCACCCCGCCGCCACGCGGCGCGTGCTGGCCGACTGGCAGCTCACCGGCAAGGTGACCTCGCCCAAGGGCGAAGGCCTGCCCGGCGTGACGGTGGTGGTGAAAGGCACCACCCTGGGCACCACCAGCAACCCCGACGGCTCGTTCTCGCTGTCGGTGCCCGAAAAGCCCGGCACGCTGGTGTTTAGCTTCATCGGCTTTCAAACGCAGGAGCGGGCATATAGCGGCCCCGGCGATTTTAACGTGAAGCTGGCCGACGACACCAAGAGCCTCGACGAGGTGGTGGTGGTGGGCTACGGCACCCAGAAGCGGGCCGACGTGACCGGCGCCATTGCCACCATGGACGCCCGCAAGCTGGAAGAGCGGCCCATTGCCCGCGTCGACCAGGCGCTGGTGGGCCAGCTGGCCGGCGTGCAGGTGAAGCAGACCTCGGGCGTGCCCGGCCGTCCCTTCAGCATTCAGGTGCGGGGCGCGGGCTCCATCTCGGCCGGCAACGAGCCGCTGTATGTGATTGACGGCTTTCCGCTCGAAAACGTGGGCGCCAGCGCCAACGGCCGTTTCGGCAGCGGCAACCCGCTCGACAACATCAACCCCAACGACATCGAGAAGATTGAGGTGCTGAAGGACGCCGCCGCGGCCGCCATCTACGGCTCGCGCGCCGCCAACGGCGTGGTGCTCATCACCACCAAGCGCGGCCGCTCGGGCAAGCCCCAAATCAGCGTGAACAGCTACGTGGGCGGCTCGCGTGCCGCCAAGAAGCTCGACCTGCTGAGCGGGGAGGAGTGGGCCTCCCGCGCCACCGAAATCATCAACAACAACTGGGTGAAATCGGGCGCGGGCCGCACCGCCGACCAGACCACGGCCCAACGCCGCCAGATTCTGGGCCTGACCGGCAACAACGTGAACCCCGACCTGATGCTGGACGACCGTTGGGCCATCCCCGGCCATCCCGGCCTGAAATACGTCGACTGGCAGGACGAACTCTACCGCACGGGCGTGAGCCAGAACTACCAGGTGAGCGCCTCCGGCGCCACCGACAACGTGAACTACTACGTGTCGGGCAACTACAACGACCAGCAGGGTTTTGCCCTGGGCCTCGACTACAAGCGCTTCACGGCCCGCGCCAACGTGGAAGTGAAGGCCAACGACAAGCTCAAGTTCGGCCTCACCATCAACCCCACTTATTCCATTTCGAAAGACCCCGGCATCGAGGGCAAAGACAACCGCTTCCACCAGCTGCTGTCCGAAACGCCCATCGTGGAAGACACCGCCGGCATCAACACCGCCTACGGCAAGAACGAGGCCTACCGCTGGGGCGTGAGCACGGCCAGCCCCATTGCCGTGATTAACAACTACGAGGGCGACACCCGCAACTACCGCACGCTGGGCACCGTGTTTGGCGAATACCAGCCGGTGAACGGCCTGCGTTTGCGTTCCTCGCTGAACTTCGACAACAACGAGTCGACGTCTAACTCGTACGCGCCGCCCACCCGCAACCTGGCCACCTCGCTGGCCAGCGGCTCGTACAGCACCTACCGCCGCCAGACCCTGGTGAACGAAAACACGGCCACCTACAGCCGCACCCTGGGCAAGCACGATTTCTCGCTGCTGGGCGGTTATTCCTACAATTTCTCGCGCCTCGACAACAACAGCGCTTCGTCGTCGGGCGGCTTCGTGAACAACACCGTGCGCACCCTCAACGGCGCGGTGGCCATCACCACCTCGGGGCCCACGGCCTCGCAAAACGTGCTGCTCTCGACGTTCGGCCGCCTGCAGTATTCTTATGATGGAAAATACCTGCTGTCGGCCAGCGTGCGCCGCGACGCGTCGTCGCGCTTCGGCTCCGAAGACCGCGCCGGCGTGTTCCCGGCCGTATCGGCGGGCTGGCGCATCTCGCAGGAGCCTTTCCTGCAGTCGGTTTCGTTCCTGAGCGACCTGAAGCTGCGCGCCAGCCTAGGCTACTCCGGCAATAACTCCATCGGCGATTACGCCAGCATTGCCACGCTGAGCACCACCAACTACACCCTGGGCGGCCTCATTGCCCCCGGCCAGGCGCCCAACAAGGTGGGCAACTCGCGGCTGAAGTGGGAGCGCAACCGCACCGTGGACTTCGGCGCCGACTTCGGCGTGCTGAAAAACCGCATCACGGCGTCGTTCGACTACTACACCAAGAACAGCCTCGACCTGCTGCTGAACGTGCCCGTGCTCACGGCCGCCGGCTTCGGCACCAACCTGGAGAACATCGGCGAGGTGCGTAACACCGGCTGGGAACTCGAGTTGAACACCCGCAACCTGGAGGGCGCCTTCTCGTGGACGACTTCCTTCAACCTGAGCCACAACGAAAACAAAGTAGTGCACCTGGGCACCGGCGATGCCACCATCTACGTGCCCAACGGCCTTGACACCGAGAGCAACATCCTGCAGGTGGGCCTGCCCGTGTACAGCATCTTCGTGGTGAAGCAAATCGGCATTCTGAGCCAGGCCGACATCGACGGCGGCGCGGCCCGCTTCGGCAACCAGACCGCCGGCGACCCCCGCTACGAAGACTACAACAAGGACGGCAAGATTGACGTGAACGACCGCCAGGTGGTGGGCAACCCCAACCCGACCTACACCTTCGGCCTCACCAACACGCTGCGTTACAAGGGCTTCGACCTGAGCTTCCTGATTCAGGGCCAGTACGGCGGCTCCATATACTCCACCCTGGGCCGCGCCATCGACCGCACCAGCGTGGGCTACAAAGAAAATGCCCTGGGCCGCGCCCGCGACCGGTGGATGTCGGCTGAAAACCCCGGCGCCGGCGTGAAAGGCAAAGCCACCGGCAACTTCGGCTTCATCCGCAACACCGACTGGCTGTACTCGTCCGACTACTACCGCGTGCGCACCATCACGCTGGGCTACGACCTGGGCCAGCTCATCAGCAAGCGCGTGGCCCAAGGCGCCCGCGTGTATGTGACGGCTGAAAACTGGTTTGGCTGGGACAAGTACTACGGCGGCCTCAACCCCGACGCCCTCAACACGGGCAACACCGGCACCTTCATCTCGGGCTCGGACTACGGCGGACTGCCGCTGGCCAAAACCCTCGTGCTCGGCCTCAACCTCACTTTTTAATTAATTGCGAACTGTGCGGAAAAGGCCGTCATGTTGAGCGCAGCCGAAGCATCTCTCCCGCTTCGTTGCGACTACAGTAATTACTGCTGCACGCGAGATGCTTCGGCTGCGCTCAGCATGACGGTCAAGAGTAAGCCTTTCTTCAAAATTCCCATGAAAAAGATATTTCTCGGCATCTCCCTGGCCTGTGCGCTGGTGACCCTGGGTGGTTGCGAAAAGGACCTGGAGCAAACCCCGATTTCGAACGGCTCGGTGCCGGACTTTTATAAGACGGCGGCCGATTTCGACCAGGCCATGTCGGCCGTGTACAACTCGCTGCGCGGCTTCCCCGACCGTGAGGTGATTCTCTCGGAGCTGCGCTCCGACAACATGTTCGCCGTGAGCTCCATCGGCTCGCGCGACTGGGACCCCGTGAACAACTTCTCGGCCGCGCTGCTGGTGGTGAACCCCTACGTGGCCGACGCCTGGGCGTCGGACTTTTCCACCATTTTCCGGGCCAACACCATGCTGGCCCAGCTGGCCGAAAACGGTGCCGTGACGGGTTCGCTGCGGCCCCGCTACGAGGGCGAGGCCAAGTTCATCCGGGCGTTTGCCTACCTGGATTTGGTGCGCAAGTTTGGCCGGGTGCCGGTGATTGACAAGCCGCTCATTCCGCAGGAAGTGGCCAAGATTCCGCGCGCCGACGTGGCCGCCGTCTACGCCCTGATTGAGGCTGACCTGAAGGCGGCCATCAGCGTGCTGCCGGCGGCTTACACCGGCAGCGGCATCGGCCTCACCTCAGGCCTGGGCCGCGTCACCAACGGCGCCGCCAAAGGCATGCTGGCCTTGATGTACCTCACCAAGTCGGGCCCCGACTACGGCATCAAAGGCCCGGGCCTGGCCAGCAACGAGTACGACAAGGCCAACGCGCTGCTCGACGAGCTCATCAACCGCACGGGCACGCCGCAGTCGGCTGCCTACTCGCTGCAAACCAACTACGCCAACATCTTCTCGCCCACCAACGAGAACAATTCGGAGGTGCTGTTCGACATCCAGTACATCTCCAACGGCCTGGGCACGCTGGGCTCGTCGTTTATGAACGTGGTGGTGCCCGACGCCTACTACACCGGCCTGGCCACGAGCGGCAACCTGGCCCTGCCGTTCTCGGCCGGCTCGGTTGAAATCAAGCCCGTGTCGAACGACCTGAACAACGTTTCGTTCACGACCACCGACACCCGCCGCGCGGCCACCATCCAGCAGGGCTACACCAACGCCGGCACCACCGACACGCGCCCCTTCTACAAGAAATACGTGAACGTGGCCGGCAAAGGCACCAGCCGCACCGACTGGGGCACCAACTACATCGTGCTGCGCTACACCGACATCCTGATGATGAAGGCCGAATGCGAAGTGCGCGGCGTGGGCGGCACGCCCGCCACGGCGGCGGCCCGCCTCACGCCCATTCGCACCCGCGCCGGCCTGCCCGCCCTCACCACCCTCACGCTGGAAACCCTCATGGAGGAGCGCCGCCGCGAGTTTGCCGGCGAAAACCTGCGCTGGAACGACCTCATGCGCTCGGGCCTGGCCCTGACCACGATGAACGCCTGGGCCGCCCGCGAAGACGCCCCGCCGCCGAACAACAAAATTGTGCGCCCCATCACGGCCAACCTGCTGCTGCTGCCCGTGCCGCAGGTGGAGCTGGGCTCGTCCCCCGGCCTCTACACCCAGAATGACGGCTACTAAGCCGCTTGTGTAGCCAAGGCGCTGCGCCCGGTTTTGGCCCTTTGCGGGGTCGAAGCCGGGCGCAGTTGCGTTTCGGGCCCGTGGGCGGCCGGCGGCCTACCCCACAGTACAGGAGGGTGCCCGCGGGCCCGCGGCCTTCATTTGCGTTCCTCCACTTTTCCTTCCCACCCTTATGACGTTTCGGCAATCCGTTTCCGAGTGCCTGTGGTGGCGGCTGACGCTACTGCTGCTGGGCTGCGGCAGCTTGCAGCCCGCGGCCGGCGCCCCGGCCCCGCCGCGCGCCCGGCTCAGCCTCAATCCCGGCTGGCAGGTGCGGGTGGGGGAGGCGCCCGGCGCCGAAGCGGCCGCCTTTGATGATGCCGGCTGGAAAACCGTAACGCTGCCCCACGCCTGGAACGAGGACGAGGCTTTCAGCAAAGACATCAAGGACCTGAGCACGGGCGTGGCCTGGTACCGTAAGCACTTCCGGCTGCCGGCCGGCGCGGCAGGGCAGAAGGTGTTTGTCGAGTTCGAGGGCGTGCGGCTGGCCGGCGAGTTCTGGCTGAACGGCCAGCGCCTCGGCCTGCACGAAAACGGCGTGATGGCCGTGGGCTTCGACCTGACGCCCTACCTGAAGCCTGCGCCACAGGACAACGTGCTGGCCGTGCGCACCGACAACGACTGGGACTACCAGGAGCGCGCCACCGGCACCACGTTCCAGTGGAGCAACCGCAACTTCAACGCCAACTACGGCGGCATTCCGAAGAACGTGTTTTTGCACGTGACGAGCCCGCTGCACCAGACGCTGCCGCTGTTTTCGGCGCTGGGCACCACCGGCGTGTATGTGTATGCCCAGGGTTTCGACGTGGCCGCCGGCCGCGCCACCGTGGTGGCTGAGGCGCAGGTGAAAAACGAGTATTCGACGGCCCGCACCTTCGCGTTTGAAGCCGTGGTGGCCGATGGCGAGGGCAAAACCGTGGGCATCCTACGCGGCGGCGAAACGACCTTGCAACCGGGCGAGATGAAAACGGTGAAAGCGCAGCAGGCCATGTCCGGGCTGCATTTCTGGAGCTGGGGCTACGGGTATTTGTACACGATTTCGACTCGTTTGATAATCAATAAGCAGGTGGTGGACGAGGTGAAAACCCGCACCGGCTTTCGCAAAACCGAATTCGCCCACGGCTTCATCAAGCTGAACGACCGGGTGATGCAGGTGCACGGCTACGCCCAGCGCACCAGCAACGAGTGGCCCGCCGTGGGCCTGGGCGTGCCCGCCTGGCTGAGCGACTACAGCAACGGCCTGATGGTGGCCGGCAACGCCAACCTGGTGCGCTGGATGCACGTCACGCCCTGGAAGCAGGACATCGAAAGCTGCGACCGGGTGGGCCTGCCCCAGGCCATGCCCGCCGGCGACGCCGAAAAAGACGTGGCCGACCGCCGCTGGGGCCAGCGCCTGGAGCTGATGCGCGACGCCATCGTCTACAACCGCAACAACCCCAGCATCCTGTTCTACGAGGGCGGCAACGAGAGCATCAGCGCGGCCCATATGCAGGAGCTGAAGGCCATCCGGGACCAGTACGACCCGCACGGCGGCCGGGCCATCGGCTCGCGCGAGATGCTCGACATTGCACAAGCCGAGTACGGCGGCGAGATGCTCTACATCAACAAAAGCGCCACCAAGCCGCTCTGGGCCATGGAATACTCGCGCGACGAGGCCCTGCGCAAGTATTGGGACGAGCTGAGCCCGCCCTTCCACAAAGACGGCGCGGGCCCGCTCTACAAGGGTGCCAACGCCGCCGACTACAACCGCAACCAGGACTCGCAGGCCCGCGAGGACGTCATCCGTTGGTACGACTACTGGCACGAGCGGCCCGGCACCGGCACGCGCAGCAGCGCCGGCGGCGTCAACATCGTTTTCTCCGACACCAACACCCACTACCGCGGCGAGGAAAACTACCGCCGCAGCGGCGAGGTCGACGCCCTGCGCATTGCCAAGGATGGCTACTTTGCCCACCAGGTGATGTGGGACGGCTGGGTGGAGCCCGAGCACACCCGCACCCACCTCATCGGCCACTGGAACTATGCGGCCGGCACGGTGAAAAACGTGGACGTGGTGTCGAACGGCGAGAAGGTGGAGTTGTTTCTCAATGGCAAGTCGCTGGGCTTTGGGCAGCAGCAGTACCGCTTCCTGTTCACCTTTCCGAACGTGGCCTGGCAGCCCGGCACCCTGCGCGCCGTGAGCTACGACGCCGCTGGCAAAAAAGTGAGTGAAGCCGAACACCACACCGCCGGCCCGCCCGCCGCCCTGCGCCTCATACCCACCACCGGCCCGCGCGGCTTGCACGCCGACGGCGCCGACCTGGCCCTGGTGGAAGTTGAGGTTGTCGACGCCCAGGGCCGCCGCTGCCCCACGGCCCTCAACATGGTCAGCTTCGTCCTCAGCGGCCCGGCCGCGTGGCGCGGCGGCCTGGCCCAGGGCCCCGGCAACTACATTCTGGCCAAAAGCCTGCCCGTGGAAGGCGGCGTGAACCGGGTGCTCATCCGCAGCACCACGCAGGCCGGCAGCATCACGCTCCGCGCCACGGCGGAGGGCTTGAAGCCGGCCACCGTCAGCCTGAAATCGCAGCCGGTGCGGGTGGCAAACGGCACCACTACGCAGCTGCCCGGCGCCGACCTGCCGGTGAGCCTGCGGCGCGGGCCCACGCCCGCCGGCCCATCCTTCACCGTGTCGCGGCTGACGGTGCCCATTGCCAGCGCCACCGCCAATTCCAATGCCGCCAACGCCGCGCTGAGCGTTGATGACAACGAACTGTCGGAATGGATTTCGGACCGCCGCGACGCCCGGCCCTGGATAGAATACCGCCTGGTGCAGCCTGCGCCCATCACCCAAGTGGCCATGAAGCTCACGGGCTGGCGCAACAGCACCTATCCCATTCGCATTCTGGTAGACGGGCAGGAGGTCTTCAGCGGCAAAACCGAGCGCAGCCTGGGTTACTTTACGGCCAAATTTCCACCCCGCACGGGCCAGTCGGTGCGCATCGAGCTAACCGGCCAGACCCAGGCCAAAGATGCCTTCAACATCACCGAGCTGGAAGCGACCAAAGCGGCCCCCGCCACCGACCAGGCCGGCCCGCCCGGCACCCTGGGACTGGTGGAGGTGGAAGTATACACAACCCCGACCAAGGCCGCCGCGCAATAATGAAGAGGCTACGAGTATTTTTTGACACCATCGGCTGGACCATCGGCCTCCTGTTGCTGAGCCTCATCGCCCGGGCCCAGACGCCCGCCGCGCCGCTCTGGCACAACCAGCCCCGCACGCTGCGCTACCGCCCCGATGGCACCGATTTCGTCATCGAGAACGGCACGCGGCGCTTCACCCGGGCCCTCTACGGCACCAATACCGGCTTCCGGGTGGAGGCCGGCGACCTGCCGGAGTTTGCGCTCTACCTGCCCGGCATGGGTGGCAATTTGAAGTTTGGCCTGCTGGCCAACGGCCAAAGCAAGTGGCTGATAAGCGCGGCCCACATCACGGCCCGCTACCGGCCCGGGGCCATGCTCTACGACATCACCGACCCCTTGCTGGGCGCGGCCCATCTGCGCGTGGAAGTGCAGGCCCTGGCCGATGCCGAAGGCGTGGTGGTGCGCACCCGGTTGGAAGGGGCGGCGCCGGCCAGCCCGGTGCGGCTGCTTTGGGCTTTTGGGGGCGCCACGGGCAAGAAGTTTAGCCGCGACGGTGACATCGGCGCCGACCCTGAATCCAGCTTTTACCTGAAGCCCGAGTACTGCCAGGGCAATGCGTTTGAGCTTAACAAAAACGCCTTCACGCTGAGCTTTGGCGCTGCGGCCGCCCGCCCGGCGCCCGACCCGTACCGGGACCTGGGCGCGAAGTCCACGGCTCCGGCGCCCGCGTCGGCCACCCCCGCCAAAAAGCTGCTGGGCGTGGTGCCGTCCACATCCACCACCCACGTAGCCGATGCCCGGCAGCAGGAGTCGCCGGCGCAGCTGCTGGCCTCGGTGGCGGCGGAGGCGCCAGTAGCGGCCGGCGTGGTGCCGGTGAAAGCAGGTGAGGAGCTGTATTTCGCCGTGCAGGTGCCGGCCAAAGCCGCCCCGCTGACTTACAAAGAGCTGCCGACAGCGTTTGCCCGGGCCGAAGCGGCGCGGCAGGCGTTGGCGGGCCGCGTGAAAGTGCTGACGCCCGACCCCTACATCAACACGCTGGGCGGGGCGCTGAGCGTGGCGGCGGATGCCATCTGGGAATCGCCTTCCTATATGCACGGTGCCATTGCCTGGCGCATGCGGCTCAACGGCTGGCGCGGGCCTTATGCCGCCGACCCGCTGGGCTGGCACGACCGGGCCCAGCTGCACTTCGGCAGCTACGCCAAGTCGCAGCTCACCAAGCCGCCCAAAGGGCCCGTCACGCCCGACACGGCGCTGCACCTGGCCCGGCAGCTGGAAAAGCTGGGCACCGCCGTGTTCAGCGAAGGCTACATCAGCCGCAACCCGGGCGGCGACTTCCGGCCCCACCACTACGACATGAACCTCGTGTTCATCGACGAGCTGCTGCGCCATCTCAACTGGACCGGCGACCTCGTCTTTGCCCGGCTGATGTGGCCCGTGCTGCAGCGCCACCTGGCCTGGGAAAAACGCAACTTCGACCCCGACAACGACGGCTTGTACGACGCTTACGCCGCCATCTGGGCTTCCGATGCGCTGCAGTACAGCGGCGGCGCGGTCACGCACTCGTCGGCCTACAACTACTTCGCCAACCTCAAAGCCGCCGAGCTGGCCCAGCTGCTGGGCCAGGATGCCGCGCCTTACCGCCAGGAAGCTGCCAAAATCCTCCAGGCCCTGAACGCCCGGCTCTGGATGCCGGCCCGGGGCTGGTACGCCGAGTACCAGGACGCGCTGGGCCGGCAGCTGTTGCACCCCGCCGCCGGCCTCTGGACGGTGTACCACGCCCTCGATTCGGAGGTGCCCGACGCCTTTCAGGCCTACCAAACCCTGCGCTACACCGATGCCGAGCTGCCGCACATTCCGGTGCGCGCCGCGGGCCTGCCCGACGCCGGTTACTACCTGCTTTCTACGACTAAGTGGCAGCCCTACGACTGGTCCATCAACAACGTGGCGCTGGCCGAAAACCTACACGCCACGCTGGCCAACTGGCAGGGCGGCCGCCCCGAAGAAGCCTTTCGGCTCTGGAAAAGCGCGTTGCTCGAAAGCATGTATCTGGGCAGCAGCCCCGGCAATTTCCAGCAGGTTTCCTTCTACGACGCCAACCGCGGCGAGCTGTACCGCGACTTCGCCGACCCCATCGGCATGGCCAGTCGCTCGCTGGTGGAGGGCCTGTTCGGCATTGTGCCCGATGCCCTGCACGGCACGCTGCGCATCCGCCCGGGCCTGCCTGCCGCCTGGAACGAGGCCGCCCTGACGGTGCCGGATGTCGCCTTTGCATTTAAGCGGCAAGGCGCCCGCGACACCTACACCATTACGCCCGCCTTCGCCAAGCCCCTGAAGCTGCAGCTGCAAGTGCAGGCCCGCGCCGCCGAGGTGCAGGCCGTGCTGGTGAACGGGCAGCCCGCGCCCTGGCGCAACATGGACACGGCCGTGGGCCGGCCGGTGATTGAAATCAGCAGCGCGGTGGCGGCGAAATACGTGGTGGAAATCCAGTGGCAGGGCGCGACACCCAATGCCGCCGCCACCAAAGAATCTTACGCAGCCGGCGCGGCGCTGGCTTTTGATTTCCCCCAGGCCACCGTAGTGAAGGTGTTCGACCCGCAGCAAGCGCTGCGCCAGCCCAAAACCACCGAGCACGGCCTGACGGCCCAGGTAGGAGGGGAGCCCGGCGCGCGCACCGCCTTCGTGCAGCTCCGGCAAGGCGCCCTCACGTGGTGGGAGCCCCTGAACCTCAATGTGGCCAAGCCCAACAGCGCGCCGGAAAGCGCTTCGCCCCACGCCGCCACCTGGGAAACCGTGGACCTGAGCCGCGGCTTCAACGAGCAGGTGGCGCGCATTTTTCAGCAGAAATACCTGTCGCCGCGCCCGGCGGCAGCCACGTTGGCGCTGCCCACGCAGGGCATCGGCAACTGGTGCTACCCGCTCACGCAGGCCAACATCGACGACAGCGGCCTGCGCCGGCTGGCGGGGGCCAAAAACGAAATTCGGCTGCCCAGCGGCGCGCCTCTGCGCACCCCCGGCGCGGCAGGCGAAAAGAACGTGCTGTTTGTGTCGCAGTGGGACAATTACCCCGACGAGGTGATTCTGCCGCTGCGGGGCCGCGCCAGCCGCGCGGTGCTGCTCATGGCCGGCAGCACCAACCCCATGCAAAGCCAGCTCACCAATGGCGAAGTGCTGGTGACCTACACCGACGGCAGCACCGCCACGCTGCCCCTGCGCAACCCCGACACCTGGTGGCCCATCGAGCAGGACTACGCCGACGACGGCTTCGCCTTCCAGACCGGCGCGCCCCGGCCCCTGCGCATTCACCTCAAAACCGGCCTGATGACCCGCGAATTCACGCAGTACACCAGCATCAAAGGCTTCAGTACCCGCGCCATTGATGGTGGGGCGGCCACTGTGTTGGAACTACCCCTCGACCCTGCCAAAAAGCTCAAAAGCCTCACCGTGCGCGCCCTGGCCAACGACGTGGTGATTGGGCTGATGAGCGTGACGCTCCAACGGTAAACCTCACCCCCGGCCCCTCTCCCTAGGAGAGGGGAGCCTGACGATTCAGGCGTAAAATGTTCTGTTCATGGAAACAAAAGTTATCTATCAATCGTCAGGCTCCCCTCTCCTAGGGAGAGGGGCCGGGGGTGAGGTCCTTCGTCTGGCAGCGCTTCTTGTTCTGCCCTTCAGCCTTTTCGCCCAGCCCATCAACCGCCAGGCCGTGGTGGAGCGCCACAAGGTCGTCATCACCAACACCGACTCGCTCAATTCGCTGTCGGTGGGCAACGGCCGGTTTGCTTTTACTACCGATTTTACCGGCCTCCAGACGTTTCCGCAGCACTACGAAAAGGGCCTGCCGCTGGGCACGGAGTCGGAGTGGGGCTGGCACCGGTTTCCGAATAAGGAGAACTATAAATTCGACCAGAGCCTGCGCACCTACACCCTCAACGGGCGGCCCGTGAGCTACGCCGTACAGGTGAAAACGCCCGGCAACAAAGAAGCCGTGGACTACTTCCGGGCCAACCCGCACCGCCTGCAGCTGGGCAACCTGGGCTTTGTCATTCTGAAGAAAAACGGCCAGGTGGCCGGCGTTCAGGACATCAAAAACATTCGCCAGGTGCTGAATCCGTGGACGGGCGAAATTCAGAGTCACTTCACGGTGGAAGGCATGGCGGTGGACGTGCTCACCGTGGGCCACCATGAGTACGATGCCATTTCGGCCAAAATCACCTCCCAATTGCTGAAAGCCGGGCGGCTGAAAGTGGCCCTGCGCTTCCCGTTTCCCACGGCCGGCTGGGCCGACATGGGCACCGACTACTCCCACGACGCCGAGCACCGCTCCGCCATTGAAAACCAGCGCCCCGGCACCGCCCGCCTGCAGCACCAACTCGACACGACCCGCTACCAGGTGCTGCTGGGCTGGTCGGGGGCGGCGCGGCTGGCCGCCGGGCGCCCGCACGAGTTCGTGCTCACGCCCGCCCGGACCGAGGCCACGCTGGAAATCAGCTGCCACTTCGGGCCGCGCCTGCCCATTGGGCTGGCGCCGGCCCACTTCGCGGCCACGCAGGGAAGCAGCCGGCGGGGCTGGCAAACCTTTTGGCGCAGCGGCGGCGCCGTCGATTTTGGCGGCACGCCCGACCCGCGCGCTAAGGAGCTGGAGCGGCGCGTGGTGCTCTCGCAGTACCTCACGCGCCTGCACAACGCCGGCTCGCAGCCGCCGCAGGAAACCGGCTTGCTGCTCAATAGCTGGTACGGCCGCCCGCACCTCGAAATGCACTGGTGGCACGCCGCCCATTTCGCCCTCTGGGGCCGCCCCGAAATCCTGGAAAAGAGCCTGACCTGGTATGCCCGGCCCGACGTGCAGGCCGTGGCCCGGGGCATTGCCCAGCGCCAGGGCTACGCCGGTTGGCGCTGGCAGAAAATGACCGACCCCTGGGGCGAGGAAGGCCCGTCGTCGGTGGGCGCGTTTCTGCTGTGGCAGCAGCCGCACACCATCTACTTCGCCGAGGAGGTCTACCGCGCCCACCCCAATGCGGCCACTCTGAAGCTCTACCAGGAGCGGGTGCAGCAGACGGCCGAATTCATGGCGTCGTTTCCGTTTTATGAGAAGGAGAAAGACCGGTACATTCTGGGCAAGGGCGTGATTCCGGCCCAGGAGCGGTTTAAGGCTGAAGAGACGTTCAACCCCACGTTCGAGCTGGTGTACTGGCACTGGGCCCTCGACATTGCCCAGAAATGGCGCGAGCGCCAGGGCCAGCCCCGCAATGCCAAATGGGACGAGGTGCTGGCCAAGCTCTCGAAGCTGCCTGAGGCCAACGGTGTGTACCTGGCCACCGAAAGCGCCCCCGATTCCTACACCAACCCCGAATTCAAAACCGACCACCCTTCCGTGCTGGCCGCGCTGGGCGTGATGCCCGCCACCGGCCAGCAGGACGCCGCCACCATGCGCCGGACCTTCGACCTGGTGTGGCGCGACTGGAGCTGGAACGACACCTGGGGCTGGGACTTCCCGATGACGTCGATGACGGCCACCCGCCTCGGCCTGCCCGAAAAGGCCGTGGATGCCCTGCTGATGAAGGTGCAGAAGAATACCTACCTGCCCAACGGCCACAACTACCAGGAAGGCCGCCTGCCGCTCTACCTGCCCGGCAACGGCGGCCTGCTCGCGGCCGTGGCCCTCATGTGCGCCGGCTACGACGGCTGCAAAGAAGCCAATCCCGGCATTCCCAAAAACTGGAAAGTGAAGTGGGAAGGCCTGCAGAAAATGCCGTAATCTCGTAGCGTGGACTCGGCGAGTCCGCGCAACCCGAGTTTCGTCCATGCGCGGACTCGCAGAGTCCACGCTACATTCTTTCGATGAAAGCTTTACTTCTTGCCTTCCTGCCCTTGGCCGCCGCGGCCCAGACCCGCGCCGCCCTGCCGCCCGTGAAAACCACGGCCTTTCGCGCCGATACGTTTTCCATTGCCCGATACGGCGCCGTGGGCGACGGCCAAACCACCAACACCATCGCCTTTCAGCAGGCCATTGCGGCTTGCGCGGCCAAGGGCGGCGGGGTGGTGCTGGTGCCGCCGGGCCAGTGGCGCACCGGCCCTATCGAGCTGCAAAGCAACGTGAACCTGCACGTGGCCACCGGCGCGCTGGTGCAGTTCAGCGAGAAGATGGCCGACTACAAGCTCATCAAAACCAACTGGGAAGGCCTGGCCGCCGTGCGCAACCAGCCGCTCATCTACGGTAAAAACCTCGAAAACGTGGCCATCACCGGCCGCGGCATTCTGGACGGCGCCGGCGAGGCCTGGTGGATGGTGCAGAAAGCCCGCAGCCTCGAAAGCGACTGGAAGAAGCTAGTGGCCTCGGGCGGCGCCCTCAACGAGAAGCAGGACCGGTGGTACCCCACGGCCCAAGCCCTGAAAGGCACCACCGTGAAGGAAGCCGGCGTGCTCACGCCCGAGAAGCAAAACATCGCCGATTTCGAGGACATCAAGGACTACCTGCGGCCCGATTTCCTGGTGCTGGATGGCTGCAAGCGCCTGCTGATTGAGGGCGTCACGTTCCAGAACTCGCCGGCCTGGACGGTGCACCCGCTGCTGAGCGACGACGTAGTGGTGCGCAACGTGCAGGTCATCAACCCGCCCTACAGCCCCAACACCGACGCGCTGGACCTGGAATCGTGCCGCAACGGCATCGTGGAAGGCTGCATGTTTACAGCCGGCGACGACGGCATCTGCATCAAGAGCGGCCGCAACGAGCAAGGCCGCGCGCGCGCCGTGCCCACCGAAAACTTCATCATCCGCAACACCACGGTGTACCGGGCCCACGGCGGCTTCGTCATCGGCTCCGAAATGTCGGGCGGCGCCCGCAACATTTACGCGTCCAACCTCACCTTCATTGGCACCGACATTGGTCTGCGCTTCAAAACCACGCGCGGCCGGGGTGGGGTGGTCGAGAACATTTTCATCGACCACGTCACCATGAAGGACATACTCAACGAGGCCCTGCTTTTCGACATGTACTACATGATAAAAGACCCGAGCCCGCAGGTACCCGGCTCGAAGGAGCGCCCGGCCTCGCCGCCCAAGCCCGTGGACCAGGGCACGCCGCAGTTCCGCAAAATCTACATCAACGACGTGACCTGCAACGGCGCCAAAACCGGCATCCTGGTGCGCGGGCTACCCGAAATGGCCATTCAGGACATCAGCGTGCAGAACGCGGTGCTGCGCAGCGAGCAAGGGCTGGTCTGCATCGAAGCCGACCGCATCAACCTCAAAAACGTGACCCTGCTGCCCACCCAAACCGACCCGGTGATGGAGGTGCACAACAGCCGCAACATCACCCTCGACGGCATCCGCTACGCGCCCGGCGCGGCGGTGCTACTGCGCGTGTCGGGCACCGAAAAGACCCAAAAGATTTTACTGACTAATACCGACCTCAGCAAGGCCAAGCAGCCCTTGGAGTTGGGTGCAGGGGTGAATAAGAAGGTTGTCAGCCTGCCCAGGAAGTAAAATTAGAGGTGGCGGCCGTTTGGGACCCATCGGGAAGGGCAGGAATTGGAACTTGCCCACCGGCGTGAAACCGACGCCACTGTGCCGGTAGCATATCTGCGTATTTGAAGGGAGTTTAAGCTATGATTAGACCAAAACCGGGTGAATTGACTCTCATAATTGGGGTTCGTTTGAGCTCGTAGCTACACTTTCTTATCAAATGGCGTCCGAAAATGATGGCTAACTAGAAAAAATGTTCATTGTCGCCTTTTGTCAAAACGGCAAGCTCCAGCCCCCTAGCTTGGAAACTTTACTCCCAAACGCCAGCTATTTTTATTAAGCAATGAATAAATAGCGCATTTCTTATTGAATACGTAAAATTTCACGTAAAATTCATTCTGATTTATTGGCCAAAAATCATCTGAATCAGGGTATTACCTGAAGGGTTTGCGTTTACATTTGGAAAAATTCTAACTCGTATTTTTCCCTATGAAGAACCTGTTTACGCGAACGTGCCAACCAGTGCTTCGGGCCCTCGGCCTGGGGGCTTTTTTAGTAGGGGCGGCCCAGGCGGCGCCCGTACCCGTGGCCGTGACCGGCTACACCGCCGATGTGGTAGCCGATGGTACCGGGGCCGCTTCGGCGCGCACCACGGCCGATTTTGACGGGGTGTCGTTCGCCCTTATGGCGCTGGGCTACACCAACCCCGCAGGCGCGTCGGCTACCGTGGGCCTGCCGGCTTCGGGCCTCATCAACAGCGCCGCCACGCCGGGCCTGAGTTTCCAGCTGGCGTCTTACACTGCTAATAACTCGTTGCGCATTGCTACGGCGAGCACGGGCACGCTCGCCCTGGCCACGCCCCGCACCGCCGGCGACCTCTACGTGCTGGCTTCGTCGGGCAGCGGCGTGAGCACGGTGGGCGTCACGGTGACGTTCAGCGACGGCACCACCCAGATTTTCTCGTCCATCTCGGTGGGCGACTGGTTCGGCGGTTCGGGGGCGGCCATTGCCGGCATCGGGCGGGTGAGCACGGCTGACAACACCATCACCAACAACGTCACCGACCCGCGCCTCTACGAATACAAGTTCACGCTGGCCCCGGCCAACCTCAGCAAATTGGTGCAGAGCGTGACCTTCAACAAAACTTCCACCGCCGGCGTGCTGAACGTGATGGGCGTGTCGGTGAACCCCGTGTGCAACAGCGCGCCCACGGCCGGCACGGCCGTGGCCACGGCCACCAACACCTGCGCGGTGGCCGGCATCGTGCTGTCGCTCACCGGCGTTTCTACCGACGGCGGCCTGGCCTACCAGTGGCAGGCGTCTACCAACGGTGGCACCTCCTACACCGACATTGCCGGCGCCACCAGCGCTACCTACAACGTGGTGGGCCAAACGGCCACGACGCTGTATCGCGCCCGCGTGACGTGCAGCGCCACGGCCCAGTCGGCCAATTCGACGGCGGTCACGATTTCCTCCACGGCGCCCACCTACGCCACGCTGCCCGTCATCGAGAGCTTTGAGAATACGTGGGTTGACGGTTGCAGCACCCGCGACGTGCCCAGCGCTTCGTGGCGCAACTCGCCGGCCACGGGCAATGCCTCCTGGCGCCGTGACGACGACGGCTCGGCCGCCGGCTGGACCAGCCCCACGGCCTACATCTACACGCCGCTGGCCAGCCAGGGCTCGCGCTCGGCGCGCTTCCACAGCGGCTGGGTGCAGTCGCCCAACGTGGGCACGCTCGACTTGTACGTGAACCTGAGCGCGGCCGGCGCCAAGCGCCTGAGCTTCGACATCAACAACTCGGCCGGCAGCGACTCGCTGGTGGTGCAGATTTCCAACGATGGCGGCACTACCTTCAGCCGCTTGGTGGGCTTTGGCGTGACCGGGCCCGGCTTCGTGACGCAGGTGTTGCCCATCAACAGCACCTCGGCCACGGCCGTGATTCGTTTCCGCGGCCGCGGCGACTACCTGAGCAACGACATCGGGCTGGATAACATCATCCTGGAGTCGGCCACGGGCTGCCTCACGCCGGCCGGCCTGACGGCCACCACCACCACCACCACGGCCACGCTGACCTGGCTCACGGGCGGCACCGGCACCTACTCCGTGGTGTACGGCCCCACCGGCTTCAACCCCGCCACCGGCGGCACCACGCTGTCGGGCCTCGCCGGGCCGTCGACCACCATCTCGGGCCTCGCGCCGGGCACCACCTACCAGTTTTACGTGACGCTGAACTGCGCCGGCGGCGCCAATTCGGGCACGGCCGGGCCGGTGGCCTTCACCACCCAGATTGTGAATGACGACCCCTGCGGCGCCACGGTGCTCACCGTCAACAACGTGTGCACGCCCATTGCGACCACCACGGTAGGCGCCACCCAGACGCCGAGCACGGTGTATGCCGGCGGCGCGCAGG
Source organism: Hymenobacter sp. 5317J-9 (assembly GCF_022921075.1). Taxonomy (NCBI): domain Bacteria; kingdom Pseudomonadati; phylum Bacteroidota; class Cytophagia; order Cytophagales; family Hymenobacteraceae; genus Hymenobacter; species Hymenobacter sp. 5317J-9. Next base: position 3,859,669 of record NZ_CP095050.1, on the reverse strand, counting down.
GCACGGGCTGCGGCTCCATCACCGCCCCGCGCGACGTGTGGTTCCAGTTCACCACGGCGGCCACCGGCCCCACCAGCACGCAGGTGCGCATCACCGTGACGGGCGGCGCGGCCAGCGTGGTCCGGGCCTACTCGGGCGCGGCCTGCACTGGCCCGCTCACCTACATTTCCTGCGTGGGCACGGGCTCCAACACGGCTGCCCCGGTGCTCGACCTGACCACGCTCACGCCCAGCACCACCTACTACATCCGCGTAAACGAGTACAGCACGTCGGGCACGCTCGGCAACTTCACCATCTGCGCTTCGCCGGTGCCCAACTGCCCGGCGCCTACGGGCCTCGGCACGGGCGCCCTCACCAGCACCACTGCCGTGGTGAACTGGAGCGGCACGCTGTCGGCTGGCAGCACCTATTCGGTGATTTACGGCCTCAATGGTTTCCTGCCCGCTACGGGCGGCACCACCATTTCGGGTCTGACGGCCAACACGGCCACCCTCACCGGCCTGAGCGCCACCACCGGCTACCAGTTCTACGTGCAGCAGATTTGCGGCGGCTTCAACGGCAGCAGCACGCTGGCGGGGCCCTTCCCCTTCACCACGCCCCTCACCGTGCCGGCCAACGACGAGCCCTGCGGCGCCCTGGCGCTGAGCGGTACTCCCGTGTCGGCCACCACGGTGGGCTCCACCACCGGCACCCAGGCCAGCATCCAGCTGCCCGCCTGCGCCGGCGGCTCGCTGCCCAAAGACGTGTGGTTTGCCTTCACGGCCAACGCCAATACATCGACCTTCACTATCACGGGCACGGCCGCGGGCGCGGTGCGCGTGTACTCGTCGCCGAGCTGCTCGGCCGGGCCGTTCACGCAGGTGTTCTGCCAGGGTAGCGGCGCCAACAACACGGCCTTTGCCGCGCCGGTGGCCGTGACTGGCCTCACGGTGGGCACGCGCTACTACGTGGCCGTGAGCGGCTACGGCAGCTCCGACACGCCGGGCGCCTTCACCATTGCCGCCACCAACGTGCTGGCCGCCCGCGCCCAAACCAACAGCAGCGCCCTGCAGGTATTCCCCAACCCCAGCAACACCGGCCAGCTGTCCTTGCGCCTGAGCGCCCCCGGCGCCAGCCAGGCCACCCTGCTCAATGCTTTGGGCCAGGCCGTGCGCTCGCAGGTCCTGTCCTCGGGCTCGGCCGAGCACTTGCTCAGCACCCGCGGCCTAGCCGCCGGCGTCTACACGCTGCGCGTGCAGGCCGGGGCCGATGTGTATACCCGGAAGGTGGTGCTGGAATAAGTCCGGCAGCCCTTCACTTGAAGGCCAAAAGGGCCGCCCCGACCGGGGCGGCCCTTTTTTTGTGGCCAGAAGAATAGTTGCCTGTTCCGACAGCGCAGCCATCCACTCGGTTATCGTTGCAGGGACGCTGGTGGGCCGATGCAGTTGGTTCGAAACGGTTGGGCCGAATTCTACATGGCGCGAACGGTGACCGTGGGCCGTCGTTGAGGAAGGGCCGGGGCATATTTCGTTAAGTCGAGTCTTGCCAGCAAGATGCAGCGCACAAAAAAAGCCCCGGCTGCTGGCACAGCCGGGGCTTTTATCATGCATTGAAAGAGGCTGTTATTCCACTACCAGCCTTTTCACAACCACGCCGGCTTCGGTTAGTAAGCGCAGCGAATAGACACCTGTTGCCAGATTGGTCAGCGGCAGGGTGTGCCGAGACAGGCCAGCCGGCAGTGCCTGCGTGAGCACCGTCCGGCCCAGGGCGTCAACCAGCCCGGCCGTACCGGGTGTACGGCTGAGCGACGGCGGTAGTTCAACGTACACGTTTTGCGTGGCCGGGTTGGGGAACAAGGCCACCTGGGCGGCCAACGAGGCCGAGGCTGCGCCCAGCACCTGCTGCGGGCCGAAGACGAGCTCGAAGCGGGCGGCGGTATTGGCCGCGTTCTGGGTGAAGGTGTAGGCGGGCGTCAGGCGCAGGTCGGTGAGCGTGCCCAACTGCAGGTCGCGCAGGTAGGGCTGGGCCCCGGCCGGGAAGTTGAGCACCTGCGCCGCCGTGAGTGAGTAAGTGCCCGTGACGGGCACGGCCACGGCGAGCGGCACGGTCAGCGTCGCGGCGTTGGGGTAGGGCAGGCCGTTGATGGCCAGCGGCGTGCCGGCGGCCAGCGAAGCCAGGTTCAGGCCGGTGGTGTTGGGCAGCTTCACGGCGTCGTACTGGGCGTCCACCCTGGCCGTGGCCCCGGCCTGGAAGTACACGTACGCCTCGTCCGAGGCCGTTCCCGTGGCCCCGCGCAGCGTCAGTTGCACCAGCGGGCGCGTTTCGGCAGTGCCGCGCTGGAAAGTGGTGCTGCTGGGGGCTGTGAGGCGGTTGGCGTTGCGGAAGGTGATGGAGCCCGTCGACTGCCCCGCGGCCACGCGGGCGAAGAAGCCCTGGCCCGAAGGGATGACGGGGTTGCCGCCCACGCCGTTCACGTAACTGCGGTACTGGCCATTGTACTGGCTGGTGCTGCTGTACACATAGATGGCGCCTTCCAGATTCACCCGGTCGCCGGCCGGCACCGTGGAGTAGTCCAATGGGGCGGGGTAGGGGTTGCCCAGCAGCTGCCAGCCCCCGTCGGGGAAGCTGGCGCGGTTGCTGGCCAGCGGCACGGTCACGGTGCCGTTGTTGAGCAAGCCCACAAAATCAACCAGCTGGCTGGCGCTGAGGTTGACGGTGTAGCCGCGGCCCACGGCCAAGGGGTCGCTCGGCAGGGCGGGCGAGAAGAAGCCTTTGTCAAACGGCGCGTAGTTGCTCGTCACCGTCAGGCGGCTCTGGTCGTAGCCAAACACGGTGGGGAAGGGGTTGACCAGGCTGGGGGTGGGCGAAATGTTGTAGGCCGGGTTCACCACCGGCGCGAAGCCGCTGGTGGCCAGGTCGGCCACGGTGGTGTTGGCCACCGGCGCCGCGTAGTGGCGGTAGCCCAGCCCGGCGTTCAGGCTCGGGTCGATGTAGCGTTGCACGGTGGCCGTGCCGTTCACCACGCCGCCGGCGTTGTTCACCAGGGCATCGCCCTGCGCCGACGACAGCAGCGTGAGCGGTTGGCCGCCGGTGCTCAGGTTGCCGGTCAGCGTCAGGACGCGGGCCACGTCGACGGCCACGGACTGCGCGGCTCCGCTGGCGCCCACGCTCAGGTTCCAGAAGCGGAGCGGGCTGCTGCCGCCCAGGGTCTGGAGGCCGGTGCCGTTGAGGGCTACGGTGCCGCCAGAGGTGGCGTTAAAGCCCGTGTAGGTACCGTTGTTGAGGAAGTCGCCGGTCAGCGACAGCGTGCCGCCGGTGTGGGTCAGGCTGGCCCCGGTGCCAATGGTCAGGTTTTTGGCCGTGGCCGTGCCGGTGGTCAGTGCCGGATAGCGCGCCGACCCTGTCTGGATGGTAGCGTCCACCGTGGCAGTGGGCACGCCGGCCGTCCAGTTGCCGGCCGTAAACCAATCGGTGCTCACGGCACCCGTCCAGACTGTTGCTGTGATGGGGGCGAGGTAGGTGATGGCAAACGGCGCGGCGGCGGTGTTGCCGTTGCCGGCCGCGTCCTGGCCCACGTTGGCGGCAATGTTCACCGTGGTGGGGGTGCCGGCCGTGGTCGGCGTCACGCTGACGGTGTAGGTGTTGCCGCTGCCGGCAAATCCCGAGAGCGTCCCGTTGCCCACGCTCACGCCCCCGGCCACAAAGCCCGTCACGCTTTCTGAAAACGTCACCGTGAATTGCAGGGGCGAAGTGGAAGTCGTGCTGCCGTTGGCGCCGTTCGTCGAACTAATGACCACTGCGGGGCGGGCTGTATCCACCGTGAAGCTATTGGCATTGCTGTTGACGCTCACGGTTGCGCCGGCGGTCTGCGCCGTGGCGTATACCGTGTGGCTGCCATCGGCGAGCGGGGTGGGCTGGGGCAGCGTAAAGCTACCCGTGCCCGAAGCCGTGGTGGTGCCAATGGCCGTGAAGTCGACATACACCGTGACCGTGCTGCCGGCCGACGCCGTGCCCGAGTAGGCGGGGGTCGGGTTGTTCGTCAGGGCGCCGTTGGCCGGCGCCGTCACAATCGGCGCAGCCGTCACGGGCTGGGTCGAAACCGTGAGCGTATAGTTGCGGAAGCCGCTGTAGGGGCCGGGGGCAGTCGAGTTGTCGGTGGCCGTGATGCGGAAGTTGTAGGTGCCGCTGGCCGTGGGCGTGCCCGAAAGGGTGTTGCTCGCGAACGAGAGGCCGGGGATGACGCTGCCACTGTACGCGTAGCTGTAGCTGCCCGAGCCGCCCGCGGCCGTGAATGACACACTGTAGGCCGTGCCCTGCGTGCCATTGGACAGTGAGGCCGGATTCACCACGATGGTGGGCGCCACGAAGGCGAAGGCGTACGAGCCCGAAACCGCGTTGAAGTTGCCGGCCGGGTCCTGAGCCGCGTTGGCCCGCACCTGCACCGTCACGCTGCCGGCCCCGCCGGGCGTCACCTGGAAGGTATAGGTGTTGTTGGGGCCCGCCGTCGGGCCGCTGGTCACCGTGCCGCCCGTCACCTGGAGGCCGGCGCTGGTAAAGCCCGTCACCGGCTCCGAGAAGGTGGCCGTGAAGTTCACCGGCGAGGTCGAGGTCGTGCCGTTGGAGGCCACCGTGGAGCTGGTCAACGTCGCCGTCGGCGCCGTTGTGTCCACCGTGAAGGTGTTCGTGTTCGAGTTGGCGCTGGTGGCCGAGCCGCTGGTTGTGGCCGTCACGTACACCGAGTACTGCCCGTCGGCCAAGGTGGCGGTTGAGAACTTGTGGAAATTGCCCAGGCTGTTGGCGAAGGTCGTATCCGTCAATACCCCGCCCCGGAAGATGTTAATGGCCGCAAACGGCACCGCCGTGCCGCGGTACTCGGGCTGGGTGGTGCGCACGAAGCCGTTATTAACCGGGTTCGTCAGGGTGGGAGTGGCCGTTACCGGCTGGTTGTACTGCACGCTCACCGAGTTGCTGGCATCGTTGCCCGTGTTGTTGGCGTCCTGGGCCACGTTGGCGGCCAGGCTGACCGATACAGTGCCCGTCCCGGCTGGCGTCACGGTGAAGGTGTAGGGGCCGGCCCCGCTGCCCGCGAAGCTGCCGCTGGTCAGCGTGCCGCCCGTCACCGTCACGTCCGAGGCGGTGAAGGTGGTGCCCACGCTCAGCGGCGAGAAACTCACCGAGAACGGAATGGGCGCGGTGCTGGTGGGACTGGCCGAAGTCGTGCTCACCGTCGCCGTCAGGGCCGGGGCCGTCACGTTGAAGGCGGCCGAGGTGAAGGACTGGTAGAAGCCGGCCGTACTGGGCTGAATGCTGCCCACGAACACGGGAATGGCGCCTTGCAGCAGATACACGTTCACCACCTGGTCGCTGATGTTGTTGTTGGTCCGCTGGGCGGCCTGGAAGTTTACCTGGTAGCTGCCCGTCGGCACGGCCAGTCGCTGCTCAATGCTGCCGTTGCTGCCGCCCGTGCTTTGCACCAGGCCCACCGCGTCGCCCTCAAACGCCGTCGAGCCGAAGCCATTGCTGCCGTTGCGCGACACCCCGGCCAGGCTGGTGAAGTTCCAAGGCGAGGCGACGACGCCGTCGGCCGTTTTCTTGAAATTGTTGGTCAACACGTTGTTAGATTCGAAGCCGCCGTTCTGCAGGCCGTTGGCGAAGGGCGTGCTGGAGCCGTTCAGCTGCACCTGCACCCGGTCCACGAAGGCCGTCACGTCGTTGTTGCTGCCGCTGGCGCTGCCCGCTCCCAGCAGGCGCAGCGTGGGCCCGGCCGCGAAGCTCTTGGTGATGTCGTACTGCTCGCCCGCCGTGTAGGGCACGTTCGTAATCGTGGGCGTCGTGCCCGTGCTGTTGTTCACGTCTAGGCGCAGGGTGCCGTTGCTGGTGCTGCTGCCCGTGTTCACCACCACCGTGAAAGTGGTGCTCGGCCCGGCCGAAACGCTGGCCACCGAAGCGCCGCTGATGCTGCCGCTCGTGACGGTGACCGCAAAGTTGCCGGTCGTCAGGCCCGTCACGCTGCCCGAGAATACCACCTGGTAGCTCACCGTAGGCGTGGCCGTGGGCGAAGGCGTTAGGCGCGTCACCGAGGTTACGGTAACGCTCTGGCTGACGGTGTAGGTTTGGCCGCCGGTATAGCCGCCGCTCAGGGCATTGCCGGCCACGTCGGTAATGCCCGAGCCGCTGCTCTTCACGTCGAGGCGCCCGGTGCCGTTGCCGCTCACGCTGTTCACCGTCACGTCGTACTGCGTGCCGTTGCTGCCGCCCACCGAGGCCACACTGGCAATGGTGCCGGTGATGCCGCCGGTGGTCGTGAACGCAAAGCTGCTGGTGGTTACGCCCGTCACGGCTTCGCTGAAGGTTACGCGGTACGTCAGCGAGGTGGCATTGGTGGGGTTGGCCGCCGGGTTTTGGCGGTTGCTGCTGCTCACCGTCGGGGCCACCGTGTCCACCGTGAAGGTGTTGGTGGCGGAGTTCGGGCCGGTGTTGCCCGCCGTGTCGGTGGCTTTGGCGTACACCGTGTGGCTGCCCTGGCTCAGGGCCGTGGGCTGGGTCAGGGTCCAGTTGCCCGATGCATTAGCCGTCGTCGTGCCGATGGGATTCGTGTCCACGTACACCGTCACCGTCGCGTTGGCTTCGGCCGTGCCGCTGTAGGTGGGCGTGGTGGTGGGAGTGGTGCTGCCGTTGGCCGGGGCCGTCACCACCGGCGCGGCCGGCGGCACCGCGTCCACCGTGAAGGTGTTGGTGTTGCTGTTGGCGCTGGCGGCGCTGCCGTTTATCGCGGCCGTGGCCCGAACGGTGTGGCTGCCCTGGCTCAGAGCCGTGGGCTGGGTCAGGGTCCAATTGCCCGATGCGTTAGCCGTCGTCGTGCCAATGCTGGCGCCGTCGACAATCACCGACACCGTCGCGTTGGCTTGCGCAGTGCCGGTGTAGGTAGGCGTGTTGTCGTTGGTAAGGCTGCCGTTGGCGGGTGCCGTCACGACGGGCGCGTTGGGCGCCGTGGTGAAGGTGACGCTGCTGCCGTAAGCCGTGCCGGCGCTGTTTATGGCGTAGGCCCGCGCCGTGTACTGGGTGCCGGGCGTGAGGCCCGTCAGGCTGCTGGAGAAGGCGGCCGGGAAAGTGCCCGGCGAAGTGGTGCCCGCCTGCACCTTCGAGCTGGCGGTGGTGGGCGTGCCCGTGCCGGCCACGTACACCACGCCGTAGTCGCTGAGGCTGGCTCCGCCGTCGTTGGTTAGCGAGTTGTTGTTGATGGCGGCTGAAACGGTCGTGACGCTGCCGGCCGTGCCCGTCGTGACAGACGGCGGCGACACCAGGGTACCCGTCAGGCGCAGGTAGTCAAACGCAAACTCGTCAACCGCCGTCACGTTGCGCAGCTCCAGCCGCAGTTCTATCGTCGCTCCGGCCGGGGCGGGCACCGGAACGGTGAAGTCCGCCAGGGCGGGCGTCAGCTGCGTGCCGGTGGGCACGCCGGTGGTGGTGCTGGCCACCGCATCCTGCCTCATCACGCCGGTGGTGGTGTTGGCCGTAGTGGCCGTGCCCCGGAAGGAAAGAATGGGCGTCCAGGTAGAACTGCCCACCACCCGGTAAAAGGCTTTGAAGTATTCCGACGTCTGCCAGGCCGCGTTGGCCGTCGAAGCGCCCAGGCGGATGGCAAAGTTCAGGTTGGCATAGCCCGCCGTATTGATGGGCTGCGTTTCCAGGTAGCCGATGACCACGCTCGGGACCGGGCCGGTTTCGGTGTTGACGCCGTACCAATAGCCGGTATTGCTCATGTTGCTGAACGTCGTCCGGCCCGAGCCGCCGGGTTGGGTCAGGTCGGTGCGCTCAAACTGAATGGTCGGCTGCGTGTAGAAGTGGTTGCTGCCGTAGCGGGTGCCTTCGCCGTTGGGCGTGGCCGGAAATTCCTCCGTGTACGGCAGTCCCGTAGCCGCATTCAGGGAGGAAGTCACGGCAATGTTGCGCGACACCGGCAAGCTGGAGGAAATGCCGTCGGTAACCGAGAAATTGATGGTTCGCGTGCCGGGCCGGGCGTCGTTTGGGTCAATGTCCTGGTATTGTATGGAGCGTAGCGCCGTCTGGTAGGCGGCCACGTTGGCCGTGCCCGTCAGCGTCAGCACGCCCGTATTGATGACGTAACTGCCGGTAATACCGTTCTGGTTGGTGAAGAGCAGCCGGTCCTCGGTGTTGTCGAAGCCCGCCGAGGCGAAGGAGATGGTGGCGCCGGTCAGGTTCGCTCCGTCGTCGCTCACCGTGAGCAAGCTTGTAATGTTGACAGCACCTTGCCCTTCGCTGTAGTTAATGTTCGAGCTTTCAATAGTCAGCACCGGCGCCTGGTTGCTGCTGGCCACGCCCAGCACCCGAATGTTGTCGATGCCAAACTCTTCGCTGGTGCCCTGCTCGGCCACCACTATCCGCGTTTGCAGGGTCGAGCCCGTGCCCGACACGTCAAACGTGAATTCGCTGAAGGGATTCCCCACGGTTTGGGTACCCGCGGCCACGTCGTCCGACGATTTTCCATCCCGTAAGGCATCTACCCGCCAATAGCCACTGCCCAGGGGAGTGGCGTTGTCGCCCACCAACTGGCCCACCGTCGTCCAGCCCCCGGTGTTGTTGAAGCGCACCTGCACCCGCAGCGTATCGTCGGTTTCTATGCGGTCGGAAACCCTGCCCGCCCGCGCCAGGAAAAGATTCACCTTCACCTGCAGCGTCGCGTAGCCGGCTATGCTCACCGGTTTCAGCGTTATCCGGCCCCCAATACGCGGGGGGATGGGGTTGGGCGGAGCGGCCGCGTAGGCTTCGATTCCCTTTACCGCTTCGCCCACCCAGTAGAAGCTTCCGTCCACGTTGGTGGGCAGCGTGCTGCCGTTCACGCCGGTCGACTGAAAGCCGGGCGCATCCGAGCCCACGGTGGCATTGGAAGTGCGCAGGAAATACGAGTCGGGGGAACCGGTGGCGGCCGTTGTCAGCACGGTGGTATTGGGGAGGTCTACCTGCGAGCTGGTCGAGCCCAGCGCATTTTCAAACGACTCCTGCTGGAGCGTCACGGTCTGGGCCTGGCTGCCCCAGGCCGCCAGCAGCAGCGGGAGCAGTAAGAGGTAACGTAAGGTTGTTCGCATGTGCGGTTGGAATAAGAAATGATGGAAAGGGAAAAGATGAAACGGGAATCATCCGACAATAGCAGATGGTGCTCTACGAAGTTACTTGCTTATAATGAAAGCATTATTTGATTGCACCTGACTGAGGCGGCAGTACCGCCCGCCGGTTTCGGCGTGCGCTTCACCGCTCTGCCTCACGCGGGCTGGGTAGCGAGCAGCGTGCCCAGGATTTCGCCCACGGGCACACCCATGCTCGCCAGTTGCCCGCCGGTGAAATAGCCTTCGTCCAGGCACACAATGTCAAGCTGCAGCACGTGGCCGCCGCCGCACGCCACCAGCAGCGCTTGCCCCGGCGCGGCCAGCACCACCGTGCCGGGCGGGGCGGCCACGGTTTCGGGGCGCACGGTGGCGGCCAGCACGCGTAGCTCCTGGCCGCGTAGCACCGCCAGGGCACCGCGGTTCCAGGGGTTGGCGGCCTGTATCAGCCGGGCAATGCGCTCGGCCGGCTCCTGCCAGTCGATGCAGAGGTCGGCCAGGGTGGGGCGGGGCCAGTAGCGGGCCGCGGTTTCGTCCTGGGGGTGTTCGGGCAGCGGCGTTTCGCCGCGCAGGCCCGCCAGCAAGTGGCGGGCGGCGCCCACGCCGGCCAGGGCCAGCTGGGCGCGGTGCAGCCCGTGCGTGTCGTGCGGCCCAATGGGCACGGGCACGGCCACCAGCACCGGGCCGGTGTCGAAGTCGGCGGCCATGCGGTGCACCGTCACGGCGCCGGCCGGCTCGCCCCGGCGTATCTGCCAGAACGTGGGCTCGGGGCCGCGGTAGCCGGGCAGCGCCGCGAAGTGAAAGTTGATAAAACCCTGCGGCGGCAGGCCCAGCACAGCGGCCGGAATGCGCCACGGAAAGGTGAGCACCAGCACGGCCGTGGGCTGCAAGGCGGCCAGCCAGTCGGTGAGTTGCGGCGCCAGGGCGGGGCGCGTCAGGGGCACCGGGGCCACGCCAGCTTGCTCAAGCAGGTGGGCCACCCGCTCGGCTTCGGGCGTGGCCGTGGCGGGCACGGCCACGCCCGCTACCACGCCCTGGCCAAGCAAATCGTGGAGCAGGGGCCAGCCCAGCAGGCTGCTGATAATGACGGCAACGCGCATGTGGAGTCGGAAGAAAGCGCGGCGTAGGGCCGCATATGAAAAGAACCGCCAGCCACGGCTAACTCAAGCATGAGCAGCCGCGACTGACGGTTGACTTGGCGCTTGATTAACCGCGCGAGGGGAACACGCCCGTCAGGGCAATGACGAAGTACGTGGCCAGGTAAGGCTGGTGGTTTTCGTGGGGTACGCCGCTTCCCATCGATGCCGTTTGGCCTTTCACGAAGTTGGGCGTGCCCAGCGTGGCGTTCTTGGGGCCGTCGGAGTACATGTTGCGTTGGCCGCTGCCGGGGTAGTTGCCCGCCGGATTGGTGTCGTCGGCGGCGGCGCCGGCTTGCATGGTGCCGCTCACCACGTGCGTGTGGACCGGCAGTTGGGCTGGCGTCAGGGCCACGCCTTCGTTGCCGCCCGTCTGGCCGAGGACGTAGTTCTGCAGGCCGGGGCCCTGGCCCGAGCCCAGTGCCACCCGCGACTGCAGGTTGGGCAGCGCGAAATTGGTTGTGCCGTTGCCGCCGTAGGTAGTGCCAATTACCGAAAACAGGGCTTGGTTTTGGTTGATGGGCAGCAGCTGCCCGTTGCACAGGGCCCAGCCCTTGGGGGCAAAGTTGAAGCCGATGGCGCGGAGTTCGCCGATGTATGGTTCGCTCATGACGTTGGTGCTGATTAGGGAAGAAACAAGGCTTACGGCTGCGGCGGGTATATCCCCTCGTAGCAGATAATGGCATTCAGGGCCAGCACCGGCTGGATGTTGGCGTGTGGCTGGTTGCCCCCGGTGGGCTGCGCCATGCCGGTGATGTTGGTCGCCATCTTATTCGCCTCCGAGGCGCTGGCGCCGTAAATGCTGCTGCTGGCGTTGCCGGGGTACTTGCCGGTGGGGTCGTTGCCCACGTTGCCGCCCGTGCTGGCGTTGATGGAGCCCACGTACGGGTGGGCATGCGGGGCCAGCTGCGCGCTGACTAGCGTAACGGTTTCGACCCCCGCCTGCTGGCCTATTTCGTAGCGCGAGAGGCCCGGGCCCTGGCCCGCGGCCACGTTGACGCGGCTGCGCAGGTCGGGCAGGGCGAAAGTCGATTGACCGTCGCCGCCGTACGTGGTGCCAATCAACGCATACAACATGTCGTATTCGGAGATGTTGACTAGTTGGCCCTGGCATTGCAGCCAGCCGACGGGCGCGAAGTTGAAGCCCACGGTGCGGATTTCGCCGATATAAGGAGATGCCATGTGAAAAGGTAATTAGGGACGCGAGGGGAAAAGGCCTTGGGTAGCAATGCAGTAGTTCATCACCAGGAACGGCATGCGGTTTTCGTGGCCTTGGCTGCCACCGGCCGCTTCCGCCGTGCCGCTGAGCACGTCCGCCGCCATGTTCGGCCCGCCGTCGAGCGAGTATTGATTGGGTTGGCCGTTGGGCACGGGTGCGTAGTAGTCGTTGCTCACCGCCGTTAGGTCGGCGCCGGCGGTGCCGGCGGGCATGGCCGCGGGCGCCAGCGAGTGCACGTGCGCCGGCATTTGGTTCAGCTGTAGCGTGACGGACTCCGTGCCCGTCGCCTGCCCTGCCACGTAGGACGAAAGCCCCGGGCCCTGGCCCACGCCCACGTAGGTGCGGCCACGCAAATCGGGGATGCCGAAAGTAGACTTTCCGTCGCCGCCGAACGTCGTGCCCAGCAGCGCGAACAAGGCCGTATTGCTGGCAATGCTCATAATCTGCCCCTGGCACAGCAGCCACCCTTTGGGGGCGTAGGAGTAAGGCATCAGGCGAATTTCGCCAAGAAATGGGTCCATGGGATGAATGGGAAAAAAGTTGAAAAGGGAGAAAGAGGCCTTTATCCGAAGCAGAAGCAGGGAAAGAAAATCAGAACAGCTTGCGTTGCCGGCTGCCAGTAGGCGGGACAACAAGGGCAAAAGCCGCCGACAGCCGTGCAGCGGGGAAGCAAAAAGGGTTCCGCCGATGAGCAGGTGAAAAACAAGCGGCTTCGCTGTCAAGCCCCAATTCGGGCAGAAGACGGCTGGCGCGCAAAATTCTTGTTGCCGGCGAGGCTTTCACGGCAGTAACTGCCTGATAGCAAGAGAATAGATGCGCCAAGCCACTCGGTTTGCGTAAGCAAAATAATGGGATGAACTCAGGGGGTTTTAGCGTAGAAATACGCGGTTTTGAAAACCACGTATTTCTACGGGAGCGTCCTGGGTGGGCGCTGTGCCCGTGCTAGGTTTCCAGCATGCCGTGCTTGGCGGCAAACACGACCAGTCCCGCCACGTTGCGGGTGCCGGTTTTTTCCAGCAGGCGTTGCCAGTGGCCCTCCACCGTGCGCTTGCTGATGAAGAGATGGGTGGCAATTTCGGCCGCGGTGCAGCCTTCGCAGATGAGGCGCAGCACTTCTTCCTCGCGGGGCGTGAAGTGGTCGGGCTCCAGCAGCTTGGCGGGGTGCTGCCGGCTGGGCTGCTGCACGCCGCGCATCAGCGCGCGCGAGATGCGCGGCGTAAAGTGGTAGCCGGTGGCCAGCACCTCCTCCAGGGCCCGGATGAGCTCTTCGGGGGCGGCGTCTTTGGGCAGGTAGCTGCGCGCGCCCAGCTTCATCATCTGCGTGATGAATTTATCGGCCGAATGCATGGACAGCACCACAATCTTCAGGTCCGGAAACCTTGTCAGCAGCAATTGGGCCACTTCCGGGCCGTCCATGCCGGGCATCTGCAGGTCGAGCAGCAGCACGTCGGGCAACCGCTGCTCGCAGGCCGTCAGCAGCTCAGGGAGGGTGGAAGTGTCGGCCACTGCTTCGACGTAGGGCAGGGCCTGCAGGATGTAGCGCAACCCTTGCCGAAACAGGGGATGGTCGTCGAGAAGGGCGATGTGAACTGGGTAGGAAGGTGCCATGCCAAGGGGGTAGCCAGGTGGGGCAAAATGGAAAGAGTGGGCGAATGTAACGATTAAATAATCAGGGTTTTCAGGTGGGCTATTCGGGCGTTTGGAGTTCGACGCGGAAGCAGGTGCCGCCGGTGGCCGGCACTTGCTGGTGGAGGCGGGCCCCCAGCATCTGCACGCGTACGTCGATGTTGCGCAGGCCCGCCCCGGCCACCACGGGCGCGGCAGCGCCGGCATTGGCGGGCAGGCCGCAGCCATCGTCCTCCACCGTTAGCTCCAGCCGTTCGCCGCGTTGGCGCAGGGCCACGTCGAGGCGGGTGGCACCGCGGGCATGTTTCTGGGCGTTGTGCACCAGCTCCTGGCAAATGCGATACAGGGCCAGTTCCTGGCGCAGGGCCAGGGGACGCGGGTAGCGCAGCGCCAGCGCAATGTGCAGGGGGCCGGCTTCGTTGGCCACGTCCACGAGGTGTTGCAGGGCTTCGGCCAGGCCGTAGCGGGCCAGCACGGCCGGGTAGAGGCTGTGCGAGATGCTGCGCGCGTCCTGCACGGCGGTGGCCATGAGCTCCTCCACCAGAGCCAGCAGCTCCGGGGCATTGGCGGGGGCGGGTTGCTGGCCGAGGCGGTTCACGAGCAGCTTGGCCGTGGCCAGCGTGGAGCCGATGCCGTCGTGCAGGTCTTGCCCGATGCGTTCCCGCTCGCCTTCCTGTGCCTCAATGATGGCGGCCAACAGGGCTTGTTGGTGCTCGGCCTGGGTGGTGCGCAGGCGCAGCTGCTGCTGCAGCAGGCGTTTTTGGTAAGTGACCAGAAACAAGAGCAGGCACCCGGCCGCCAGCAGCATCATGGCGATGCCCCAAAACAGCAGGGAGCCGAAAGCTACTTCTTCTGGGGAAGCCATAGGGCCATGCTGTAGCAGCAGTATAGTGTCATAAACAGCAGCGAGTGCACCATCCAGACGTTCATATTCAGGCGCACCGAATAGCGCAGCAGGTAGCTGCTGAACAGCGCGATTTGCAGGTAGCCCAGGCAATATATGGTGAGCCCGGCCGATACCCAAAACATGGGTTCGCGCTTGAGCTGCTGCACGCGCAGCTCGTGCAACAGCTTGCGAAAGTACAGGCCCACCAGCCCGAGCACCAACACGCTTTGCAGCACCTGCTGGCCGGGCCGGAATTGGGTGAGCGCACCCACGTACAGGCTGTCGAAAATAGCATAGGCCGCAAAGCCGCCCACCAGCCACGGCATGGCCCGATTGAAGGCGCGCGACTGCAGGGTTTTGCTGTACACCTGCGCCAGCAGGCCAAACTCGCCAATGGCCGAAATGGGCATCAGAAACAAGTTGTTTTGGTGGTAAAGCATCATTACCAAGCCCAGCATTTCCAAGGGCAGGATGAACCACACGAGGGCTGCTAAATAGCGCAGGTTCAGGGGCAAGTGGCGGAACCGCAGCAGCCCGATAAGCGCTGCCACAACCACAGGAACGGGTGACACCCGGACCATTAGTTGTGGCAGCGTGAGATGGAATAAGTCGGCCATTTAGGTCAACAGAGTGCTTCGGGTAGCAAGGGGCCGCGCGGCTGCGGCTATATCACAGGCGGGCAGGGCGTCGACAGGTCGAAGAATTCGAAGTCTGCTACGCTCTGAAGCTTGCCGGAAGATTCCTGCCCGGTGGGGTCGAAGCGGCGCACCATCAGGCCGAAGGTTTGCGTGTACTGGTCGTCGGGGGTGATGTAGCTGTGCAGGCCCATCCCCACCCGCACCTGCTGCTTGTCGTAGGGCTGGTCGTTGGTGAAGAGCGGCGTCAGAAAGTCCTTGAGGTCGAAGTTGTAGCCCTTCAGCACGCCGTAGCTGGTGGTGAACATGGCCGACGTGAGCGGTGAGGCTTCGGCCCAGGCCGCTTGCCAGAGGCCGGCCAGCCCGCCGGGCAGGGGCTCGCCCACCGTGGGCGGCGCGTCCTGGGGGGCGTCGGGCAGGTAGTAAGCCGTGAGTCGGCGGTCCTCCTGGTCGGCAGCAAACAGCACCAGCGAGAAGCGGTACTGCCCGGAGCTGGCGTCAGGCATCAGCACGAAGCGCGCTTTGATGTACTTCACGCCCACGGCCGATACCAGCTCGGCCACGCGCTGAATGGAGAAGGTGAGGTAAGTGAGCCGGCCGCCGGTCCCGTTGGCGAAGTAGTTCGTCACGTCGGGGTTGCCCAAGTCGCTGATTTTGCTGTGCCACTGCGCGGCGTATTCGTCAAACAGAGCGGGGGCCAGGGTGCCTTCGGCGGTAGTGCTTTTTTGCATGTGAGCGGTGGGGTGAAAGGGGAAAAGTGAGTGCTGCGGTGCGTTTTGGCGGAGCAAAGAAACAGCGTACCCCGCCGAGAATAACCCGTAGAAGTACGCTGTTTAAAAACCACGTAGAAATACGTGGTTGCCCAAGCCCTCACAAAGCTGGCAAAGCAGTGCCAAAGCAGGCGAAAGCCTGGGTAAACCGGGCCCCGGATTTGTGTCCTATCCCAGTTCCACCATGGCCTTGATGACGCCGGTGGCGGGGTCGAGCCACTGCGCAAACTCAGCCTTCACTTCCTCGAACCGCACGCGGTGGGTGATATAGGTGGTGGGCTGCACCAGGCCCTGCTTCATGCTGGCGATGACGTGCTCGAAGTCGGCGCGGGTGGCGTTGCGGCTGCTCATCAGCGTGGCCTCGCGCTTGTGAAACTCGGGGTGCGAAAAGCTGATGTCGCCCTTTTGCAGCCCCACCAGCACGAAGCGTCCGCCGTGCGCCAGGTACGGAAACGCCCCCAGAATGGCCTTTTGGCTGCCGGTGGCGTCAATCACCACGGTGGGCATGTCGCCGTGGGTGATGTCGGCCAGCTGCGCCGCCACGTCGGGCGTCAGCGCGTTGATGGTGTGGGCCACGCCCAGCTTTTCCCGGCAGAAAGCCAGGCGCTGCTCGTTGATATCCAAGGCAATGACCCGGGCGCCGGCAATGCGGGCAAACTCCATCACGCCCAGCCCGATGGGACCGGCGCCCACCACCAGCACAAACTCGCCGGGCTCGACGGCGGCCCGGCGCACGCCGTGGGCGCCAATGGCCAGCGGCTCCACCAGGGCCAGCTCGTCGTAGCTCAGGCCTTCGCCGTGCACCAGCTTGTCGGCGGGCACGGCCACCACGTCGGTCATGCCGCCGTCGGCGTGCACGCCAAATACTTTGATGCTGGCGCAGCAGTTGGGCAGGCCACGGCGGCAGGCAATGCAGTGCCCACAGTTGAAATAGGGAATAAACGTGACGGCCTCGCCCGCGGCAAAGCCTTCCGCCCCACCGGCGTCGAGCAGTTCGCCGGCCAGCTCGTGGCCCAACACGCGCGGGTAGCTAAAAAAGGGCTGCGTGCCCTGAAACGCGTGCAAATCGGTGCCGCAGATGCCGATGCGCCGGATGCGAATCAGGGCCTGGCCGGGCTGAACGGTGGGGTGAGGGTGCTGCTGGTAGGCAAACAGGCCGGGCTCCAAGCAAACGAGGGTATTCATAGTGGATGGGAGGGGTGGAGGACAGGCGTACTCTATTGCTAAGCGTTGGCCAGGGCACGGTCGAGGTGCACGTAGCCGCCGTCGACGTGGATAATCTGGCCGGTGGTGTGGCTGCTGCGGGCAGAGAGCAGGAAAGCCGTGGTGTTGGCCAGCTCCTCGGCGGTGGTCATGCGGTTGCCCAGCGGGATTTTGCTGGTGATTTCGCGCAGCTTTTCCTCCGGGTTGGGCAGGGTCTTAATCCAGGTTTCGTAGGCCGGCGTCCAGCATTCGGCCACCATCACGGCGTTCACGCGGATGCCGTATTTGAGCAGCTCCACGGCCCACTCGCGGGTGAGGGCGTTGCGGCCGCCGTTGGCCGCGGCGTAGGCCGAGGTGTTGCCCTGGCCGGTTTCGGCGGTTTTGGAAGTGATGTTGACGATGGCGCCTTGCGACTTTTTCAATTCGGGCAGCGCGTGGTGGGCCATGAGGTAGTAGTGCACCACGTTGCGGTGCAGGCTCTGCATGAAGCCGGCGTAGTCGCCGGATTCCAGGCCCACGCCGTCGTTTACGCCGGCGTTGTTTACCAAGCCGTCGATGCGGCCAAACTGCGCAATGACGGCCTGCACGGCGCGGGCGCATTCTTCCGGCTCGGCCAGCTCGGCGGCCACCTGCCAGGCCCGGCCACCAGCAGCCTCAAGGGCCGCCACGGTTTGCTGGTTGTCGGCTTCGTTGCGGCCCACGATGACCGGAATGGCGCCTTCGGCCGCCAGCACGCGCGAGATGCCTTCGCCAATGCCCTTGGCCCCGCCGGTTACGATGATGACCTTATTCTGCAGCTGTAAATCCATGTTTTCAGGTAATAGGTAACAGTGAGCAGTTATCAATTAATGGGTTAGTTGATAGAAATCGGTGGCGTTGCCGCCCCAAAATCCGGCCTGCTCCGTGGGCGAAAGCCGAGCCACGTAGTCGGCCACCAGTGCGTGCATGCGGCCGTAGCCGCCGGCCACGTTGCACACCGGCCAATCGGAGCCGAACATGACGCGGCGCGGGCCGAAGGCTTCAAGCACTGCGTCGAGGTAGGGACGGAAATCGGCCGGCTGCCAGTGCTGCCAGTCGGCTTCCGTCACCATACCCGACACCTTGCAGCTCACGTTTTCGTGCGCCGCCAGGGCCCGAATGTCCCGGGCCCAATCATGAATAAGTTGGTCCTTGATGCGCGGCTTGGCCAAGTGGTCGAGCACAAAAGGTTGGTTGGGAAAAGCTGCCGCCAGCTCCGCCGCAAAGCCGAGCTGGTCGGGAAAAATCAGCACGTCGTAGGTGAATCCGTGCGCGGCCAGCGCCCCGATGCCGCGCCGAAAGTTTGGCTTCAGCATCAGGGCGCGGTCGGCCTCGCCCTGCAGCACATGGCGGAAGCCCTTCAGCTTCACAAACTGGCTGTAGTACGCCAGCCGCTCAGTCACATTCTCGGCCTGCAAATCAACCCAGCCCACCACGCCCTGGATGAAGTCGTGAGCGGCTGCATTAGCCAGCTGAAACTCGTTTTCGGCCTCGGTCTGGTCCGACTGCACCACCACGCAGCCGTCGAAGCCGTGTTGCAGCAGCAGCGGCTCCAGGTCGGCGGGTAGAAAGTCGCGCTGGATGGCCGCCATGTCGTCGGTTATCCAAGCGTCGCGCACGGGGTCGAACTGCCAGAAGTGCTGGTGGGCATCAATTCTGGCCATACGCTTTCACGGTTTGGCGCGAGGTACCCAGGCCGGTTATGCCCAGCTCCACCACGTCGCCGGGCTTGAGGTACACGGGCGGTTTCATGCCCAGGCCCACACCGGCCGGCGTGCCCGTCGAGATGATGTCGCCGGGCAACAGCGTCATAAACTGGCTGAGGTAGGAAATCAGGAAGGGAATCTTGAAAATGAGGTTGGCCGTGGTGCCGTCCTGCATCATCTGCCCGTTCACGCTCAGCCAGAGGCGCAGGTTGTCGATGTCGCCGATTTCGTCGGGCGTGGCCATGAAAGGGCCGATGGGCGCGAACGTGTCGCAGCCCTTGCCCTTGTCCCAGGTGCCGCTGCGCTCCAGCTGAAACTCCCGCTCGCTCACGTCGTTGTGCAGGGCGTAGCCGGCAATGTACTCGTGGGCGTCGGCCTCTTCTACATAGGAAGCGCGCTTGCCGATGACCACGGCCAGCTCCACTTCCCAGTCGGTTTTTACGGAGTTTTTGGGGATTACCAGGTCGTCGTTCGGGCCCACATAGGCCGTCGTCGATTTCATGAACAGCACCGGCTCGGGGGGCGGGGTGGCGCCGGTTTCGCGGGCGTGGTCGGCGTAGTTCAGCCCGATGCAGAGCAGCTTGGACGGCCGCGCCACCGGCGGGCCCAGCCGCTCATTGGCCCCAATTTGCGGGAGCTGGCCTTCGTTTTCTTTCAGGAACCGGGCCAGGCGCGTGAGGCCGTCGGTGGCGAAAAAAGCTTCGTTGTAGTCTTCACCGAAAGCCGAGGCGTCGTAGTGCTGGTCATTCAGAATGACGCCGGGCTTTTCCTGGCCGGGCTGGCCGTAGCGGATGAGTTTCATAGGGTATGTGGGTTTACGTGCTGGCGGGCGCCTCACCCCCCGGCCCCCTCTCCGAAAAGGAGAGGGGGAGCCGAGGTGGCGCGGTAAAGATGCTTCGGGGCCCGTGACGCGACGTTCCTGTAGTGTCCTGTTGCGAAGACGGGCGCCGGCGGATTGGGACCGGGCTAGGTGTTCAGCTTGATGAAGCCGCCGTCGAGCGGGTAGTCGCAGCCGGTCACGAAGCCGGCCTCGTCTGAAGCTAGGTACAGGGCCAGGGCAGCCACTTCGTCGGGCTGGCCCATGCGGCTGATGGGTTGGCTCTTCGAGAGCTTGTCGAAGATTTCGGCTTCCTGGCCGGCGTAGTTTTTGGCGATGAAGCCGTCCACGAACGGCGTGTGCACCCGGGCCGGCGAGATGCTGTTGCAGCGAATGTTGCTGCCGAGGTAGTCGCGCGCTACCGAGAGCGTCATGGCGAAGATGGCGCCCTTACTCATGGAGTAGGCCAGGCGGTCGGTGAGGCCTACGTGGGCCGCGATGGAGGCCATGTTCACGATGGCCCCGCCGCCGTGGGCCTTCATCAGCGGCACGGCGGCGAACAGGCAGTTGTAGGCGCCCTTCACGTTCACCTGGTACACGCGGTCGAAGTCGGCTTCGGAGGTGGTTTCCACGGTGCCCACGTGGGCGATGCCCGCGTTGTTCACCAACACATCGACCCGGCCAATGGCCTGGAACACGGCCACCACGGCGGCTTGCTGGCTCACGTCGGCAGCGTGTACGGCGGCCCGGCCGCCGGCCTGCTCAATCTCGGCCACCACGTCCTGGCCGGCGTCGGCGTTCAACTCAATGATGTGCACGGCGGCACCCTGGCGGGCAAACAACAACGCAATGGCCCGGCCAATGCCGCTGCCGCCGCCGGTGATGACGGCCGTTTTTCCGGATAAACTAAACATGAAGGAAAGGGGATGAAGGACGAATGCAAGCAGGCGGGCCTGCCCTCTACAAATACAACGCGCCGCCACTCCCGAAGAATGGCGGCGCGTTGGCCGGGGCCCAACCAAGTGCGGGCCGTGTGCTGGCGCTTAGCGCAGCGGGTCGAACGCCCCGCCCCAAACGCCGTTGTTCTGCTGCACTTTGGGGTTGTTGTCGATGGCCTGCTGCGGGATGGCGAAGAAGTAATACTCCGGCTTGTAGGCGATGTTGTACTTCGTGTCCACTTGCTTGGTGGCGATGGTGAAGTAGTTGGTGTAGATGTTGTCGAGGCCGCCGGGGGCCGCGGCCAGGGCATCGCGGGTCGTGGCGAAGTCGCTCGGAGCCGTGGCCGTCAGCGTGATGGTCAGGCCCAGGCGGCGCTTGCCGTTGAGCGTGCTTTCGAGCTTGCGCCAGCGGCGCAGGTCCCAAAAGCGCTTGCCCTCGAAGGCGAACTCAATCTGGCGCTCGTACAGAATGGCGTCGAACATCTGCGTGCGGCTCATGCCGGTGGTCAGGCCGTAGTTGCCGTCGGTGCCGGCCTCGATGCCGGCGCGCTTGCGGATGGCTTTCAGCTGGTCGAAGGCCGTGGTCAGGTCGTTGATGCCGCAGGCGGCTTCGGCCAGGTTCAGCAGCACTTCGGCGTAGCGAATCTCCATCCAGTCGGTGCCCACGTACACGGCCGAGCTCACGTCCACGGTGGGGTTGATGGCCTTGCGGGTGTAGAAGCTGGTGGTGCTGGCTTTGGTTTCCACCGAAGCCGTGCCCTTGTAGTAGGTCCAGAGGCGGTAGGAGGTATTGCCGTTGAGGGGCCACACGCAGCCGTTGTAGGCAATGGTCTTGTCGAAGCGCGGGTCGCGGTTTTTGTAAAATAGCTGCTGGCTGTACACGTAGCGCGTCGACTGGCCGGGGCGCTTGCCGTCGAGCATGGGGTAGGCCTGCACCATGTCCCAGGTGGGCTGGTTCGAGCCGCCGCCGGTGCCGGTGTACGAAGGCCGGGTGCCGTTGTCGTAGGTGTTGTTTTTCTTGGTCTGGTCGCCGCTTGAGGTGTTGAAGCCGGTAATCATCACCGCCTCGGGGTTGTTCACTTCCTGAAACCACATCTGGTCGTAGGAAGCGTGCAGGGCGTAGCCGTTGGCCGAGAGCGTGTTTTTGGCGGCCAGGCTGGCGTCGTAGGCAGCCTGCCAGCGGGCCACGTCGTCGCCGGGGTTGAACTGCGGGCTGGCGGCGTAGAGCAGCGCCCGGCCTTTGAAAGCTAGCGCGGCGCCCTTCGTGATGTGGCCCCAGTCGGCCGAAGCCGGCCACTTGCCGGGCAGCGCGCGGGCCGCCGAGTCCAGGTCGGCCGCGATGGCGGCGTAGGTTTCGGTGGTGGTGTTGCGGGGCAGGTAGGTGAGGTCGCGGGCTTCGGAGCCCACGCCGTTGAGCGGGCTCATCACCAGCGGCACCCCGCCGTAGAGGCGCACGAGGTCGAAATAGCGCCAGGCCCGGAAAAACTGCGCTTGCGCAATCAGGCGGTTTTTGGTGCCCGCCGGCAAGCTGCCGGCCCGCACGTCCCGGATGAACATATTAATGGTCCGGATTTTCCCGTAGTTGTTGCCCTTGTCCAGGGTGGTGCCGAAGTCCGTCACGTCGTTCGGCTGCACGGTGCCCTGCAGGTAGGCGTTGTCGGCAAACGACTCGTCGGAGAGGCCAGTGGGGTTCACGGCCGAGAAGCCGATGCCGCCCATGCCAAACCACAGCGGCAGGTTCTGGTCGTAGATGTAGTTCAGGCTCAGGTTAGCCAGGGTCGAGTCGTTGTAAATCAGGTCGCCGGGGGTGGCGCCCAGGTTTATCTTGTCCAGGGCTTTCTCGCAGCTGCCCAGGGCCAGCGCGGCGCCGGTGGCCAGGGCCAGCGCGGAGTATTTCAGAAACGATTTCATGATACCGGTGGGGTGGGAATTAGAGGCCAATGTTCAAACCAAACGACAGCGAGCGCAGGGTGGGGTAGGCGTCGTACGCCCCCGAAAACACTTTGTAGCTGTAGGGATTGTAGAAGTTGAGCGGGTTGATGGCCGTGAAGTACATGCGCACCGACGACATGCCGAAGCGGTTGGTGAGCTGCGTGGGCAGGGCGTACGACACGTTGGCGTTGCGCATGCCGGCCGACAGCGAGCTGCGGAACCAGAACGACGAAGCCAGGTCGTACGAATCCTTGTAGTAGGGGGCCGGGTAGGTGGCGTTGGTGTTGTCGGGTGTCCAGTGGTCGGCCCAGAACTCGGGACGGTTGGAGGTAGCCGTGGCCTGCTTGCGGGCCGCCGACTCCACCACCGCCTGGCCGCCCCACGAGATGCCCATGGTGGCCGAGATGGTGAGCGACTTGTAGCTGATGGTGGGGTTGAAGCCGATGCCGTAGTGGTTGTCCTTCTTGGGCGTCAGGAAGGTCTGGTCCACGTCGGTGATTTTGCCGTCGGGGGCGGTGTAGTTGCCGTTGGCGTCCTTGGGGCCGCGGATGTCTTCGTAGTACAGCATGCCCGGCTTCAGCGGCAAGCCCATCACGGTGTAGCCGGGGTGGGCGCTCAGGTAGGCGTCCACGTCTTGCTGCGTGCGCATCATGCCCAGGTACTTGTAGCCCACCACGCCCTGGTCGGTCGAGTTGCCCGTCGGGTCGTCCCACTGGCCAAGCTGGCCCTTGGGCACGTCCACCAGAATCTGCTTGTTGTCGCTATAGCTGAAGAACGTGTTGAGGCGGAACGACAGGTCCTGCGTGATTTTGTCGCCGTAGCCCACCGAGATTTCGTAGCCGAAGCCGTCGACCGACGAGTAGTTTTCCGACGGCAGCGACGCGCCAATCAGCAGCGGGGCCGAGCCCGTGAGGGACGTCAGCATGTTGTAGCGGTGGTCGTAGAAGTAATCCACGCCCAGCGAGAGGCGGCCGCCGAAGAACTGGGCGTCAAGGCCGGCGTTGTACTTGGTGTCGTCGTCCCAGCGGGCGGCGCGGTTGGCCAGCGCGTTGTTGGCGGCGAAAATGAGCGGGCGGTCAACGTTGCCGCCGAACACGGCGCCCTTACCGGTTTGCAGGGCGTAGTTGGTTTGCCAGTTGTAGGGCTTGGTGGCGTCGGAGCCTAGGAAGCCCAGCGAGCCGCGCAGCTTCAGGAAGTTAACGAAAGACACGTTGTTCTTGAAGAACGACTCTTCCGACACCACCCAGCCGGCCGAGAACGACGGAAATAGGCCCCAGCGGTACTCCGGCGCGAAGTTGGTGGAGGCGTCGTAGCGCAGCGTGGTTTCGAGCAGGTACTTGCCGGCGTAGTCGTAGTTGAAGCGGCCGGCGTACGACAGCGTCCCGGCTTCCGATTCGGTTTCGGTGGTCGTCTGGGTGCCGGTGGCGTAGTTCTGGTTGGGCAGGCCGCCGATGATGACGCCCTCGGCCATGGCGGCCACCCCGTCGATGTGGGTTTCCGACTGCTCGAAGAAGGCAATGGCCGACACGTGGTGCTGGCCAAACTGCCGGTCATACGACAGGTAGCCGTTCAGCTGGTAGCTGTCGAAGTAGTTGGGGTTCAGGCGCACCCGGTCGCCGTTGTTCAGGCTCACCACCTTGCTCACGTCGCCGCCGTAGATGTGCTTGTGGTCGCCCAGCATGTTAAACTGGTACACGTTGTACTTCGTGCCGTACTGCTTGCCAAAGGTGTTGTCCATGGTTTTGCTGTACAGCACCCGGGCCTTCAGGCCCTTCAGGAAGGGCAGCTCGTAGTCGATGTTGGCCGTCACGTTCAGGCCCGTGTTGCGGGTGGCCGTGAAGTTGTCCGACTTCTGCACCTCAAAGAAGTTGAAGGCGTCGATGGTGTTGGTGTTGCTGCTCGTCGAGAGCAGCGTGGGCAGGCCGTTCACGTAGATGGGCGCGAACTGCGGCGTGTAGAGCAAACTCTTCATGTCGTTTTCCACGTTCTCGCCCCCCTGCTTGAGGTAGTACATGCGCTTGTTCGACAAGTCGCCGCTCACCGACAAGCCGGCCTTCAGGCCGCGGGCCACCTTCACGTCGGTGCTGGCGCGGTAGGTCCACTTGTTGGAGTTGATGTTGTCGAAGTTGGCGTTCTGGTAGTTGTAGGACAGGCCCGCGAAGTAGGTCACCCGGTCCGAGCCGCCGCTCATGTTCAGGGCGTGGCGCGTCAAGATGGCGGGCTGCCAGGCCGTTTTCAGCCAGTTGGTGTTGTTGTTTTTGAAATACTCCAGCTCATCGGGCGTGTAAATCGATGCGTCCGTGGGCGCCTTGCCGGCCGCCGTGTTCAGGTCGTTGAGGTACACGGCCTGCTGGTAGCCGTTCATCATCTTGGGCAGCATGAGGGCGTCGGTGGCGCCCACCGAGCCGCTGTAGCTGAACTTGGGCGCGCCAATCTGGCCGCGCCGCGTGGTGAGCAGCACCACGCCCTGGCCGCCGCGGGCGCCGTAGATGGCGGCCGCCGCATCTTTCAGAATGGAAATCGACTCGACTTCCGACTGGTCGAGCACGTTGAAGTCGTCCTCGGTGCGCACCACGCCGTCGATGACGAACAGGGGCCGCAGCGTGCCGCCGTCCTTCGACAGGATGATGGGGTTGCGAATGGTGATGGCGCCGGCGTCGCCGGGGCGGCCCGTGCCGCCGCTCACGCCCACGCCGGGCAGCTGCCCCTGCAGCGCTGTGGACAGGCTGCCCACCGGCAGGTCCTGAATCTTTTGCATATCCACCGTGGCCACGGCCCCGGTCATGGTGGCCCGGTTTTGAGTACCGTAGCCCACCACGACTGCCTCATCCAGGGCAGTGTTATCGTCTTCGAGGCTCACTTCGAGCGAGGTGCGGCCGTTCACCGCAATTTCCTGGCTCTTAAAGCCGATGAAGCTGAAAATGAGCGTCTCGTTGCCGGTGGGCAGGTTGAAATGGAACGTGCCGTCCGGGCCCGAGCTGGTGCCCGTTTTGGTGCCCTTGATGAGCACCGTCACGCCCGGCAGCGGGTTGCCCTTCGAGTCCTTCACCAGGCCGGTGAAGCCCACGGTGATGCCTTTGGACGATTTGGTCTTGGCCGGCGGGCCAGCCACGGCGGCCTGGGCGGGGTCGGTGCCCAGCAAGGCCCCGCCCACGAGCAGCGCGCATGCCAGTCGGGTGGGTGCCCCCGCAGGCAGGGGCAGATGGGCTCGTAACGATTGGGACATAACAGTTTGGTGGGTTAAACTGAGAAAAAGGTGAGAAAACTTATTGAGCGCCGGCGGCGGCCTTGCGGGCCGCGATGCGGGCCTGCCAGTCCTTGCCGGCCTGGTTCATGTCGATGCCGGCAGCCGAGAGGTAGTTGTTGATGCGGCCTTTGTACTTGCCAAACCAGGCGTGCTTCTGCTCCGAGGTGCCGCCGTCCATGGCGTGCTCGCGGGCTTCGGTGAGCCAGGCCAGCATCTGGGCTTTTTGCTCGGCCGTGAGGCTGGGCAGCATGTCGTTGTAGGCCGTCATCGTGATGGGCAGCACGCCGTAGGTCATGCCGTCCTTCACCTGGTCAATCTGGGCCGGCGTGAGGCGGCGGCCCAGCTTCTTGAGGAACTGCGGGTGCAGCTTGTCAATAGCGGCCGTGGTTTCGGCTTCCACTTTGGCCAGCTCGGCTTTGGTGGTCTCGGTGGCCGGCTGGGCCTTGAGGGCGGCCTTGCGGGTTTTTTGCTGCTCGTAGATGTCGTTGAGGGCGCGGTACTGGTCGGCAATCACATCGCGCACCTGCACCGAGTCCTTCGCTTTCAACCCGTCAATCTTGCCCACAATCTTGGCCGCGCGCTCCGTGATGGTGCGCGTATAGGCGGCCTCTTTGGTTTCGGTGGGCGCGGGCGCCTGCGCCGAAGCGGGAAGCAGGGAAGCGGTGGAAAACAAGCCTGCCAGAAACAGGCTTCTCACTACGTTATTCATGATTGGTGGATAGCTTCAGAAGAGCAGCAAGTTATCCACGTTGCGAAAGGAGAATATGTCCGTTTTAACTAACTTATTGTACGATATTATCATGAGTATGAAGTTCTCATTAACATCGACGGTAATGCTGGTCATAAATGCCTTTTCTGCAGCGTAGAGCCATTTTTTGCTTCTTCCCTAAGGTAATTAATTACTCACTGAAATGCCCAAAACGAGCTTTAAATCGGCCAAAAAACTCACGCAATCGTTCCCGGAACTACGCAACAACTGCGTCGTTCCCGACGTAGTCGGCGGTCATTTGTCCTGTAAAGCCATGCTGCTATATAGGGGTTGAGGCGCGGCATCGGGTTGGGGGGCGGGCCGCTTGCGCCAGTAGTTGGCCAGGATGGAGCCCGAAATGTTCATCCACGGGCTGAACACCGCCGCCGGTAGGCCGACGGTGCCCAGCTTGCCCATGCTGCCGGCCAGCCCCGAGGCCATGCCGCCATTCTGCAGGCCCACTTCAAAAGCCACCGTGCGGGCCGAATTCACGTCGAGCCCAAACAGCCGGCTCAGCCAGTAGCCGAAGAAGTAGCCCGCCGCATTGTGCAGCACCGAAGCCAGAAACAGCAATAGGCCTACGCGCAGCAGGTTGTCGTGCCCCGCCGCCGTGGTCACGGCCGTGAAATAGATGATGCCGAACATAGATAAGTACGGCATGACTTCATCGATAGTAGGCAGCTTTTTCGCCACTTGATGATAGAGCACGCCCACCACCACAGCCGCCAGGAGAAAGCTGAAAATCTCCAGCACCTGCAGCGCCTCGGGGCTGGAGAAGCTATGCTCCAAAAGAGCCCACAAGCCCAGCGGCAGGGCCGCCAGCCACAGCACGCCGGCACCGGCCAGCAGGCCAACCACGCGCCGGCCCTGGGCCGAGGCCGTTTTCAAATAGTCGTGCAGCAGTGCGGCCATGATGGGCACCAGCACGATTTTGATGATTTCCATCATCATGCTCACAAACTTCACCTCAATCAGCGTGCCCGCCAGCAGCTTCAGCAATAGCGGCGTGAGAAATGGAGCCGCCAGCGTGGCCATGGCCGTGATGACGACCGACAGCACCATGCTGGCCCGCGCCAGATACACCATTACGTTAGAGGCCAGCCCGCTGGAGCAGGAGCCGATGAGGATGATGCCGGCCGCGATTTCGGGCTCGAAGTGAAAAACCTTGGTGAGCAGCAGGCCCATGAGCGGCATCACCGAAAAATGGCACAGCAGGCCAATGAGCACACCTTTGCCGGTGCTGGCCAAGCCGGAGAAGTCCCGGATGCTCATCTGAATGCCCATGCCGAACATGACGAGCTGCACCACCACCAGAATCAGCCACTTGTTGCGCAGGTCTACGCCGCCCCATTGTTTGAACGTGCCGGGGTACACCATGCCCGCCACCACGGCCACAATAATCCAAGCCGTGTATTGGTAGCTGCGCAGCGCCGGCACGGCTTTCAGGCCCAGGGCCAAGCCTACCGCAGCCAGCACCGCCGCTGGCTGCCAAAGTGCGGCATTGTGCCGGCTAATGCCCACCACCACGGCCACGCCCGCCAGACCGGCCACCACCAGACAAAGCTGAAAAAGTCGATTCATAACGGGCAAGTAGCAATGGTGAGGAATGCAGGGGTGGATTTAGGCTAATTCCGTAGCCAGGTGCTGGATAGCAATGCCGGGGCTGGCCAGAATGGGCACGCTGCGGTCGGCCGCATCCAGCGCATCCACCACCCGCGCCATGCTGGCCTGGGCCAGCACGATGACATCCACTTTCGTCACCAATTCCTTCATTGCTGCCGATACGATGGCGTCGTGGCGGGCGCCGTCGCCGCTCATCAGGGCCTCAAAGGCCCCTTCGCAGAGCACACAGGTTAGTTCGATTTCCTGGCCAGCCCGGGCCGCGCGGCGCTGCACCAGGTCGGCGGTGGGGCCCAGGGTGGTGGGCAGCGTGGCGATGACGCCGATGCGCCGGCCGGTGCGCACGGCTTGGTCGGCCATGGGCTGGTCGACGCGCAGCACGGGCACACCGGCTAGGCCCGCCGCCTGCTCCACCGCCGCGCCGATGGACGAGCAGGTGACCAGCACGTAGTCGGCCCCGCCGGCCTCGGCCGAGTTCACGTAGCCCACCACGCGCCGGGCCACGGCGGGCGTGAGCGACCCCTCGCGGTTGATGGTGCGCACCAGGCTGTCGTCAACGATGTTGAAGGTTTGCACACCGGGCAGGTATTCGGCGCACAACTGCTGGAACACGGGCACCAGCGTGGCGGAGGTGTGAACGAGAGCGAGGGTTTTCATGAGGAGTGATTGTTGGAATAAAATCAGAACGTCATGCTGAGCGCAGCCGAAGCATCTCGCGTGCAGCAGTAATCAGTGGTCAATGGCAACGAAGCGAGCGAGATGCTTCGGCTGCGCTCAGCATGACCGCCTCCTGGTGTTAGGCGTCCGGCATCCGGCCTTCGCGCAGCACGCCGAAATACTCGGGTGCACCCACCTGGCCGCCTTTGAAATTGACCTCGATGCCGTGCAGGGGCGAGCCCGGCGCGGAAGCACGGCACAGCGGCGCGCCGGGGTAGAAGGGCGCTATCATTTCTACTGCCTCGATGCCCATGGCGCGGGCGGCGTAGCTGGAGGTGTCGCCGCCGGCCACCACCACGCGCCGCACACCGGTTTGGCGCACGGCTTCGCGGGCGATGAGGCCCAGCGCGGTGCCCAGTGTTTCGGCCGGTATGCTTTGGGTGGGAGCAGTGCCGCCGTTGGTGTGAACGATGACGCTACGGCCTTCACTCAGCCACGCAATGGCGCGTTGCCAGCAAGGAGCCAATGCCTCAGTAGTGATGCTGGCTGCCGCTAGTGCTTCGGCATCCAGCATCACTTCAGCGAATCCGTTGGCTGTGGCCCGGGCCACTTGCCCGGCCGTGACGGGCGAGCAGCTGCCCGACACGACCAGCAGCGGCGCGGCCCGGCCGGGACTGGGCCATTCTACTACGGGTTGCAACGTGTCGTTTTGAGCCCACAGTTGCCCCAGCGCCATTTCGACGCCGGATGAACCCACCGAAAAAAGCGGCCCGGTTTCGGTAGCACAGCTGTCAATAGCCGCACCGATGCCCAGTAGCTGCTCTTCGTAAATCGCGTCGAAGAGGATGACTTCGGCTCCGGCCTGCACCTGAGTAGCTAACGCAGTCTGCATTTCGGCCAGCGGCCGAGTGATTTGCAGAATGTCGAGCAAGCCGATTTGGAGACTGGTTTGGCGGGCGAGGTGTAGGCGCAGGTCGCTTTCGTCGGCGGGCGTGGTGGGGTGGCGGCTCATCGACGGGTGGCGGTCGAGGCGGAAGATGCCGCCGTCGCTGCCGATGCCCAATTGGGCAAACAGGTTGCCGAAGGCGCAGTAGCGGCCCAGCGGCGGCGCGGCCACGAGCA
Organism: Hymenobacter sp. 5317J-9; assembly: GCF_022921075.1. Lineage (NCBI taxonomy): Bacteria > Pseudomonadati > Bacteroidota > Cytophagia > Cytophagales > Hymenobacteraceae > Hymenobacter > Hymenobacter sp. 5317J-9. The sequence continues at coordinate 3,830,288 of NZ_CP095050.1, read as the reverse complement.
GCGGCACAAAGACGTTGGGAAATACCGCGCGTCCGGTTTCAAGGGCCCGCCCAATGCTGCCGATAGTGGGCGACGAGTCAAATGTGGAGCACACCTTATAATGCACGTGCCGTGGCTGCAATGCCCGTAGCTTTTCAAAAGCCGGCTCCAGTACCGCCTGCATTGCATCGGGCGGCATGGCGCGGGTGAGGCCGGCCACGCCAATGGCATCTAGGTCGGGATAAGCGGCGAGCTGGGCGGCCGTGGGGGGCTCGATAAACAACGCCGTGCGCGCCCCGGCCCGGCTCAGGAATTCGAGCGCGTCGGTGCTGCCGGTGAAGTCGTCGCCGTAGTAGGCGAGGAGGATTGGCCTGCTCATTTACCCCCGAACTTTTGTACGGCCGCCGCGAATGCCGGGTGCTGCGCAGCCGTTTCAGTCAAGCTGCGGCCATCCACGGCGCCTTGCCAGGCTTGTTGCAGGGCCTGCACGCCGGCCGCCGGGCCCATGGGGTGGGCCAGGATGCCGCCGCCGGCCATGTAGAGCAAATCGGTGGTGCGGGTGCGGCGGTAGGTTTCAAACGCTTGCCCGCCCCACTGGCCCGACGACACCACCGGCAGCACCGAGTAGCCGCCCAGCAGCGGCGTCTGGCAGGCATCAATGGACGCCACCACGCTGTCGTCCGACTCCCAGAACTTGTTCTGGATGCCGTTGACGTGCAGCTGGTCGACGCCCGCCAGCCGCCACAGCTTCTGGTAGGCGCGGAAATCGATTCCTAATAAAGGATGCCGCGTGAGCATGCCCCAGCCGTTGCGGTGCCCGTGAATGGCCAGCGCCCGCTGGTCGCAGATTTTGCGGGTGCCCGCCAGCCCCACGCTATTGATGCTGACCATGGCGCAGGTGCCACCGGCGCGCACCACGTATTCATAGCGGCGCAGCATCTCATCGATTTCTCCGCTTATGTTGAAGGCGTACATCACCTTCTTGCCGGTGCGGTCGGCGTGGCGGTTGATGACGGCCATCACGGCATCGACGCGGGCCTCGAAGGGCGAGTTGGCAGCGGCCATTTGCAGCTCGTCGTCTTTCACGAAGTCAATGCCCGCTTCGGCCAGCGTCTGCACCAAGCCAGCGGTTTGCTCGGGCGTGAGGCCGATGCTGGGCTTGATGATGGTGCCAATGAGCGGCCGGCCTTGCACTCCGGTCAGCTCGCGGCAGCCCGCCACGCCAAAAGCCGGCCCGGCAAAGTGCTGCGCATACGAAGCCGGTACGTCAATGTCCATCAGCTTCAACCCCGTAAACTGCCGGATTTCGTACAGATTGCCTTGCAGCGTGGACACCAGCAGCGGCAGGTTATAGCCAAAATTCTCCACCGACCACGACACCCGCACCCGCGCCCGATGATACAGTCCGCTGCTGCTCGTGGCGCCGGGAATGGCTGGCTCGCGCACCGTCTCTAGCTCCTCTATCGACTCCACGCGGGCGGCAAAGCGCTGCTTGAGCTCCGCCGTTTCGCCGGGCACGGCCACGAACGTGCCGGACGATTGCTCGCCTGCCAGCACGGCCGCCGCGGTGGCAGGGTCAAAGGGGGTTTCGATGTAGTAGGTGGCGGTGATGCGTTCCATAGGGTGGGATGTGGCGTGGACTCTTCGAGTCCGCGCAGGGGCGTGCGGATATCGTTCTTGCGGGTGCGGACTCGCAGAGTCCACGCTACATCAGCTCTGAAAAACCGACTTCAGATAGGCGGCATTCGCGCCGAAGTTCTTCTTCACGTTGCGCGGGTCGGTGGCATCGCGCGAGCGTTCAATCACCAGCCAGCCCTCCCAGCCCATGTCGGCCAGGGTTTGCTTCACCTTGTTCATGTCGAGACGCGTGTTGTTTTGCAGCCACACGCCGTCCTCGTCGGTGGCGTGCATCTGGCAGATGCGCTTGCGGCCCAGCGTTTTCAGCTCCGCGTACAGGTCGCGGCCTTCTTTGAGCGGGTTCGAGAAGTTGAAGTAAATCTGGATGTTTTTCGAGCCGATTTCTTTCAGCAATTCCACTTCGCCTTTCGCATCCAGCGCGGTTTCGATGCCGACGATGACGCCGGCTTTCCTGGCCATTTCGCCCACCACCTTCAGCCGCTCCACGATGGCGGGACGCAACTCCGGGTTCTTGCGCAGGTCGCCCTGCGTGCCGAGGGGCAGGAAAGCCACCTTCACGTTCAGCGCCTTCATCGTGTCGAGGCAGTCCTGAATCATGCGTTGGTAGGTAGGGCGCGTGGCGAAGGATTGCGCGTAGAAGCCCGTCATGGCCAGCGAGCAGATTTCCAGGTTCAATTCCTTGGCCTTGTCGATGAACTGCTGGCGGATTTCGGGTTTGGCAAGCTGGTTGTCGAAGGTTTCGCGCTGGCCCAGGCCACCCATGTCCACCTCTACGCCGTCGGCTCCGATGTCTTTGGTGAGTTGCAGCGCACCTAGCTTTTGCCGCTTCAGAATCATGAGGTCCACCACGGCCACTTTGTAGGTCAGCTTCTTTTTGGCGGGCGCGAGGGCATTGGCCCAGCTGGGTAGGAGCAGTCCGCCGGTGAGTAGCGCGCCGGCAGAGAGAAAGTCACGACGGGAAATGGAGTGGCTCATGGCGAGTTAGCGGTAGGGGCGGGGCTCGCCCCCGCCCGTCGTTGAAGGAAATCGTTGCAGTGATGTAGGCGTCCGGGCGGGGGCGAGCCCCTACACCGTTCAGAAATTATGGGGTGGAATTGCCCGAATAATCCGTTCGGAAGGGGCGAGCCGGCAGCCCGGCTTCGGAAAACAGGTTGGGCTGGGCTACTTCATCCCAGCCAAAGCGTACGGCCGTGGGCTGTTTCACTTCCGGGGCCGACACCAGCACTTGTCGGCCTTCGATGCGCGCCTGCGCGGGCACGAACACACCATCTGGTCCGGCAATGGTGAAATCTGTCAATGCCTTGCCGTCTTTGCTAATAAGGGGTGCGGCGGTGGCAAACGAAACTGCCGCCACGTTTCCCTTTACTTTCAGACTGCGGAAAATCGGCCCCTCGGCCACTACGCCGGACATTTTGTAGCTATTGGCCAGCGCCAGCAAGGCCAGCCGCCGCCCTATTTCCCACTTAAAGCCGGGATGAATGCCGCCCTCGGTATTGGCCAGGTCAGTGGTTTCTATCATGCCCGTGTGCGGCACTTGCAGTACGGCAGCCTGCGCCTCGCGGAACAGCGGCAAGGTTTCGCGCGTCAGCACCACTTTGTCGTGGGTGTCGGAGTACTTAAACGGAGCCAGTGACACGTAATAGAACGGCATTGCAGAGTCGCCCCAGGCCGCGCGCCAGCTGCTGATGAGCGTGCGCATTTTCTGGCTGTATGTCGTGGTTTCCGCCAGAAAACAATTACTCTCGCCCTGGTACCAGAGGAAACCGCGGGCCGCCAGCGGCGCCAGCGGCTTCACCATGGTTTCCCAGAATTTGCCGGGGTCGCCGTCCACTTTCTTGCCCGCAAAGGCCGGGTCTTTGGCAAAAGCTGCTTCCGAAATCCAGGGCTCGATGCGGCTGCCGGGCACCGAAGTGGCCACCATGCCCACCGGCACGTTGAGACGCTTGTTCAGCTCTTTGGCGAAGAAATAAGCCGCCGCCGAGAACGAGCGGAGGGCTGAATCCTGTGCTATTGCCCAATCATGGTGCAGGGTGTCGGGCCTGGGCAGCGTCTTGCGGTTGACCAGAAAAATGCGGATGGCGGGGTTGTGGGCCACATTCAGCTCGTCCACCGGGTTAGGGCCGGGCACGTTGGGGCGCGTCACCTTGCTGTTTTTGCGCATGGTGTATTCCATGTTCGACTGGCCGGAGCACACCCAGACTTCGCCCACCAGTATGTCGCGCAGCCGAATGGTATTGCTGCCGCTGACGACCAGTTCGGCCGGCGTGGCTGAGGCCTTGAGTGGTTTGAGCAGCACCTGCCACTTGCCTGCCGCATCGGCCTTGGCGCTGGGGTGTTGGCCGGCAAACTGCACCGTCACGACTTCGCCCGGCGCGGCCGTCCCCCAGATGGGCACCGGCTTTTCGCGCTGCAGTACCATGTCGTGCCCGAGGATGCGCGGGAGGGTGATGGTGGCGTGGGCAGGTAATGCGGCAAATAGTGCCAGCACGATGTAGAGACGCAATATTTTGCCTCTCGTCGTTGAACGACCGGAACCGCGCCGTCCGAATTGCTCGGGCGTCATCGTTCGAACATCGTCGTTCAACGACGAGACGCAAAATATTGCGTCTCTACACTGTTCTGTTGTCATACTCATTTCTTCATCAGCCAGATAACTTCCGCGCCCGTCGCCGTGCCACTCAACGTCACCGGCTTGCCGCCCTTCACCGATTCCACCGCGCCCATCAGCTGCCCGGTTTTGGGGTTCAAATGGCGCACGGCGAACGTCCCGCTCATCCCCGACAAATCCACCTGCACCGGCGACTGGCCCTCTCGGTACAGCAACAGGCCGTTTTTGCCGTCGCTCATGGCCCATTGGTCGGCGGGTTTGCCGGGCAATTCCACCGGTTTCATGCCCGAGATGGCCGAGGCGAAACGCGCATCGGCCACGCGGGGCAGGCTGGCCATCGAGCCGCCCGCCAGCAGCACCGCCCAGCCGAAGGCATCGTAGCCATCGGCCGAGTAGAGCACCGCTTTGTCGGGGAATTGCTGGCGGTACTCGCGCACGGCCCGGTACACCTGCTCGAACGAGCTGCGCTTGGGCGGCGTGAGGCGGGCGTGCTGGCGCGGGGCCAGGTTCTGGCCGCCGGCCGGGGCATAGGCCTGGCCGTTGAACTGGTAGTGCCAGTAGTTAATGTCGATGACGTCGACCACCGAGGCCCGGGCCGGGTCAGCCAGAATGGCGTCCTGCACGTCTTTGGTGGTGCTCAGGGCGATGGTGGGGTGCTGGCCGGTTTCGGTTTCCCACTCCTTGATGGTGTCGAGCCAGAACTGCACGAAGGCCAGCGGCCCGGTGAATTCGGCCCCGATGAGGTGAATGACGCCGGTTTTGCCCTTGAAATTGTTGAGGCACTGGCGGATGTAGGCGCGGTGCAGCGGCCGGCGCGTGGCGTCAGTCACGTCGTAAAACTGCTCGGCCATGAAGATGCGCTTGTCGCCGGCGTAGGGCGGCGGCTCCGGGAAACCCGTGTTGTTCACGTTGTTTACCGGGCGCCAGGGGAAGTCGGCGTAGTGCGCGCCGGCCTCGATGATGTTATGTTGAAAATAGTGCTGATTGAGCAGCACGAGCCCCTTCTGGTCGGCCAGGTCGGCAAACTGGCGCAGGCGGCTCCAGTACCAGGTATTGTACTTGGTGAGGTCGTAGCGGCTGAGGCCGTCCCAGGCCAGGTCTTTGCCGCTGCGGGCAAAGGGCAGCTCGTAGAAAGGCGCCCACACCTCGCCGTCCATGCGGCGGATGCGTTCGTGGTCGTCGCGCCGGCGCTCGTACCACAGGCCGTAGTTGTGGTGCAGGGCCACCACGTTCTGGGCCCGCATTGAGTCGGTCATTTCCGCCAAATCATCGGTCAGCCCGCGGCCAATCTGGCCCGGCACGAAGCGCGTGATGTGCGGCTTGGGGTTGAGCAGGCCGTAGGGGCGGGCGCTGCCATTCCACCACGGCACCTCCTGGCGGCGGCCCAGCACTAGGGCGTTGCCGCGCACGAGCACGCCCTGCGCCACGTGCAGCGGGGCCGCGTAGGTGGGCGCCGGGGCCGCTTTCACCTTCAGCTTGTCGATGCTGGGGGCCAGGTTTTGGGTGGCAATAGGCTGGCGAGTGGACGCGGCTTGCACCAGCTCCAGTACGGTAGGAGCGGGGTTCACCGAGAGGCGCGTGAGCTCCTGGGCCACGGCTACTTTGGGGCTGCTGCTGGCCTCGGTGGGCACGGGCAGCAGGACGGCACGGGCCTTCACCGCGTCGCCCAGCCGCTCTTGCAACTGCGCGTAGTAGAGGCTGCGCGGGTTGATGTTTTCGTTTGATTGGTCCCAGAAGCCATTGCCGGCAAACTGCGCCCAGGTGCCAAAGGCCCAGTTCTGGGCCGTGGGCGGCTGGTAGCAATCCACGCGGGCGGCGGTACACTGCCAGAACACGCTGTTGGCCACGGCCCAGCCAGCGCCCTGCCCGTCCTGCTCACGGTTGCCGAAGCGCAGAGCCTGGCCGTATTCCTTAATAATGTCAAACAGCACGCCCGAGGCCCAGCTATCCACGCCGCCGCTGAAGCTCAGGGCCTGCTCCGCGTCACACTGCACGAAGGCATTGGGACCAGGTGCGCAGAAGCCCAAGGCAAAATCGTGGTAGCCATTCTCGGCGTACAGCCGCTGAAACAGCGTTTGCGAGCCCAGGGTATAGAAGGTGTTACGCCGCTCATTGCCGATTTCCGATACTGGCTCAGTCGAAATGCAGTCCTCTACCGTCAGGCGGCGCGTGGTGGCCTGGGCCAGCACGGCCGAGCCGGCGAAGTGCCGGAAGCTTACCTGCCGAACCCAGGCATCCTGCGCATTTTCAATGTTAATGGCTACCCAGCGGTGGTTTTCGTCTTTCGGGTTGGCGGTATCGAAGGTTGATTCCAGCCGCAGACTTTCTGCCCCGACCTGCGAAATCAGGCCCGGCCAAGTGTAGCGGGCCACGGTGCCACCGCCGTAGGTACGGTCGAGGGCCGTGGTGATGGGGGCATCTAGGGTGATGTCGTTGGCATCCACGGCCACCACTTGCCGGTCCCAGGCGAGGTCGCGCTGGCCGGGTTTCCAACCCAGCGAGGAGAGGCCGCCGCCGAAAGTTTCCATGCCTAGCTTGTGCACCCAGGCGGCCGTGCTAGGCCGCCGCACCTGCACCCGGTCGCCCACTTTGAAGGCACTGGGATTAGCTGTTTTTAACGTGCGGGCATTCACCGGTACGTATTTGTCGGTGATGGCAACGGCGGTTTCAAACCGGCGGTCATTGCGCCCGCCGATGGTTAGCAGGTGGTCGCGGCTCACGCCCGTGCCCACAACCGTGGTGCCGCCCTCGCCCATGCCGCTGCCGCGCAGTACTACGCCCGACGCCCGCACGAACAGCCGCCCGGCCACTTCATACGTGCCCTTTTCCAGCAACACCGCGCCACGCAACCCGTCCTTGCCCAGCGGCAAACCGGCCACATAGTCCAGCGCCGACTGAATGCGTGCTGTGGCATCGCCCGCCTTCACCGGCACCGTCACCTTAATGGTCGCGGTGGGAATAGCTGCTTCGCCCGCCCGGTAGCCAGCATACGAGAAGTCCGGCACCCGATTACCCAGCGAATCCGGCGCGTAGCTCAGCTTGCCATCCTTGTACTCGATGGGGCCGGGCGGCGGGGCTGGCTTGGGTGCTTTCTGCGCGGCGGCCGGGCCAGCCAGGCTGGCAAATAGTACGAGAGAAAGAAGGCGAGTGGGGTGAGGCACAGCTAAGAGGGTTTTCAAGGCAAACCGGTGGCGCGGGGCTCCGCCCCGTGCCTACTATTCGCGGGCCTCTGGCCCGCATCGCAGAACGATGGCAATAATATTCACCGTCCAACGACTGCTGGCCAGAGGCCAGCTAATAGCCGGCACAGGGCGCAGCCCCGCGCCATCAGCTATGGCTTCACCGTACTCAGCGCCACCAGGCTATTGAGGTAGTTCTCAATGTTGGCGTAGCCGTTTTTGGCAATTGCCGCTGCATCGGCGGCATTTTTGGGGTCGAAGCCGTTCTTCTTTTCGTAGTCGTCGGGCATGCCGTCCTTGTCCGAATCGGTGTAGGGCTTGCCGGCGTAGGTGGGGTAGCCGCCCACCTGCACGGGGTCGGTGATGATGCCGTTTTTGTAGGAATCAATGGGCAGGCGACGGTGCTCAAACTGCGTGGTGGGCAGCTTCACGTTCTTGAGGTAGTCGATTTTGCCGGTGCGCACCTGCTGAATCACGCGGGCGTCCACGGGGTCGCGCTTGGGCAGGGTGGCGCCGGCGTTGTCGAGCACATAGCTATAAGCCTTCTCGGCCGGAATGATGGTGATTTCCGGCATCGGCAGGGGCTTGTCCACCTTCATGTCGGCCTGGTACTTGCCGGCGTTGGGCTGCTCTTCCACCTGCACGCCGCCGTTCCAGTTGTCCTTGGTCACCTCGGGGAAGCCTTCCACAATGTTGCCGGCCACGTAGGCACGGCCGTACACCTGATATTTGAGCTTGCTGCGGCCCGATTCGGGCTTCAGAATGCGGTGGCCGATGTTGGTGTCCTTCGGCGTCTGGGGGCCGGGCTTGTAGTAGTTGTTGATGATGTTGTAGAGGGCGCGGTAGTCGCCGCCGTCGGTGGAGCGGTGCACCCAGTTAAACATCACGTTGTTGGCGAAGTTGAACACGCCGTTCCAGCCAATGGACGGGTTGCGGCCGGCGTTGTCGGCCCACAGGTTGCGCATGAAGGTGCAGTTCTCGCCGCCCAGCGTGCTGCCGAAGGCGTGGTTCCAGGTATCGAGCGCCTCCGAGAAAATAGAGTTCTGGATGGTGATGTTCACCGTGCCCAGCTTCTGCTCCGGGATGCCGGTGCTGTCGTTGTACATGTGGCGGTACATCGACATGTTCTCATCGAGCCCCCAGCTCGCCGATACGTGGTCAATCATGATGTTGCCAATCGGGTTGCCGCCGATGGAGTCGTCGCGCCGGCCCACGTTCGTCTCGCCGCGGCGGAAGCGCATGAAGCGAATCAGCACGTCGTGCGTGTTCAGCCACACCGATTCGCCGGCCACGCAAATGCCGTCGCCGGGCGCGCTCTGGCCCTCAATGGTGATGTATGGCGCCCGAATCATGAGCGGCGTTTTGAGGCGGATGATGCCGGCCACGTTGAACACCACAATGCGGGCGCCGCCCTGCTCGCAGGCTTCGCGCAGGCTGCCGGGTCCGCTGTCGGCCAGGCTGGTCACCACAATCACGCGCCCGCCACGCCCGCCAAACGTGTAGGCCCCGCCGCCCTCCGCCCCCGGAAACGCCGGGATGCTGGCCTGCGGCAAATCGATGGGCCGGGCCGCCCACGGAATGTAGGGCTTGCCTTCACGCTGCTCCTTCTGCACGATGGGGTAGGCCTTGTTCCAGGCAATTTCGGACTGCCGGTAGGCGTCCTTCATCATGGCCTCGCTGGCCTTCTGCACGTCCTGCGGAATCTTCGGATACTGGGCGTACGCCGCGTATTGCGTCGAAAAAAAGAGGCCGAGGGCGCAGAGGGAAGCAACTGGTTTGTTCATAAGCGGGGTGGGGGAGTTTGGAGTAAGCGAAATAACAGGAGAAAACACCCCGGCACCTATACCATTTTCTCGACCCTGTGTAGGATGTTAGCATTCGTTTGGCTGAAGCAAATCGCAACGCGTTTTTGCTGAGTAGACACTCACCCACAGGCTCCTGCTTGGCTAGGTTTACGCCAACGATACCCTGTTATTGTTCAGTTCAAAACGGCAGAAAGAGGGTTTTAGCCAGCAAAAATGCCGTTGAAGTAGCCGTTGATTTACTGGTGTCAACCCATGATGCAGCTGTTCGTGACGCCTCACCAAGCACGGTTTCTGCGGTGGCGAAAGCCGCTTGCATCGCAGATTTATCGATTGTGTAAATGTCGTTTTTGCGATGGCAACATGCTATAACAGCCAGCCAACATGGTATACAGAAACGGGGCATCGGGCCAATAATTTTGACCTGATGCCATTTGTCCATTCCGCTTCCTCTTTCCACAAATTGCCAGCGGGCCGCAACCGCTGCAATCGACTTGTTTGCTGCGCGTTCCTATTAATTGGCCTACTGCTGGGGCTGGTCCAGGTAGCTGCTGCCGCGAAGTCGTCAGAACGGCGTAGAGACGCGACACTTCGCGTCTCCTCCTTGAACGACAATACCAGAACAAGTCCGGAACGGCGCGCATGCCGAGACGCAAAATATTGCGTCTCTACACCCCGGCGCTACCCCGCGGCTGCGCAAACGCGCACCATTCTCCTGCCCAAAACGGCCCATGCCCGCCTGCAATACGGCGCCGACCAACTGGCCACGGCCCTCCGAACCGCGGGCTACCAGGTACAGATTCAGCGGGCCGATAAACTCCCGAACGCCAAGGGCCTGATTGTGGTAGCCCGCGCCACCGACCCGCTGATGCAGCAAGCCACGGCCGCCGCGCCAGCAACCAAGGAAGCAGCCCCCGGCAAGGAAGGATTCACCATCAATTCCACTAAAAACGACGCCGTCCTCATCGCCGGCACCGACAACAACGGCGCCCTCTACGGCTGCCTGGAGCTGGCCGAGCAGGTGAAAACCAACGGCAAACTCAGCGACAACCTGCACCTGCGCGACCAGCCCGAAATGGTGCTGCGCGGCACCTGCATCGGCGTGCAGAAGCCCTACTACCTGCCCGGTCGCACCGTGTACGAGTACCCCTACACGCCCGAAACCTTCCCGTGGCTCTACGATAAGGCGCTCTGGATTAAGTATCTGGACATGATGGCGGCCAACCGCTACAACTCCCTTTACCTCTGGAATGGCCACCCCTTCGCCTCGCTGGTGCGGCTGAAAGACTACCCGTTTGCGGTGGAAGTGGACGACGCCACGTTTAAGAAGAACGAGGAGCTGTACCGCTTTCTCACGGCCGAAGCTGACAAGCGCGGCATCTGGGTGATTCAGATGTTTTACAACATCATCGTCTCCAAGCCTTTCGCCGAGCATTACAACATCAAAACCCAGGACCGCGCCCGGCCCATCGTGCCGCTTATTGCCGATTACACGCGCAAGTCCATCGCCGCTTTTGTGGAGAAATACCCCAACGTGGGCCTGCTCATTACGCTGGGCGAGGCCATGGAAAGCGCCGGGCAAGACGATGTGGACTGGTTCACGCAAACCATCATCCCCGGTGTGCAGGACGGCCTCAAGGCGCTGGGCAAAACCGAGCAGCCGCCCATCGTGCTGCGCGCCCACGACACCGACGCACCCCGCGTGATGGCCGCCGCGCTGCCCATCTACCATAACCTCTACACGATGGCCAAGTACAATGGCGAGGCCCTCACTACCTACACGCCGCGCGGTACCTGGGCCGAGCTGCACCGCAAGCTGAGCGCCATCGGCACGGTGCAGATTGAGAACGTGCACCTGATGTCGAACCTGGAGCCGTTCCGCTACGGCTCGGCCGATTTTATTCAGAAGTGTGTGCTGGCCATGCACAACACCTACGGCGCCAATGGCTTGCACCTCTACCCGCAGGCCTCATACTGGGACTGGCCCTACGCCGCCGACAACGTGTCCGGCCGCCAATTGGAGCTGGACCGCGACTGGCTGTGGTATGCCGAGTGGGCCCGCTACGCCTGGCGCGCCAACCGCGCACGCCCCGCCGAAATCACCCACTGGAGCCAGCAGCTGGCCGCAAAATTCGGCTGCGACCCGACCGCCGGCCAGCAGATTCTGACTGCCTACGAGGAGTCGGGCGAAATCGCGCCCAAGCTGCTGCGCCGTTACGGCATCACCGACGGCAACCGCCAGACCCTCACGCTGGGCATGCTCATGAACCAGCTCATCGACCCCAAGCGCTACGGCTTGTTTACGATGCTTTATGAGTCGGAATCGCCGGAAGGCGAGATGATTATTGAGTACGCCGAGAAGGAGGCGAAAGGGGAGAAGCACGTGGGCGAAACACCGCCGCAGGTGGCCGATGAAGTGCTGGCGCACGGCAAAGCGGCCGTGGCGGCCATCGAGCGGGCCGCGCCCGGCATTAGGCACAACAAGGAGGAATTCGGCCGGCTAAAAAACGACATGTATTGCTACGATGCGCTGGCCGGTTTTTATGCCGAAAAAGCCCGCGCCGCCGTGCAGGTGCTGCGCTACAAGTACACCAAAAACGTGGCCGACCTGGCGCTGTCCGTGCCCATGCTGCAACGCAGCGTGCAGCACTGGCAAACCCTCACGAAGCTGACCCAAAACAGCTACCTCTACGCCAACAGCATGCAAACCGCCCAGCGCAAAATCCCGATGCGCGGCGTGGACGGCACCTACAAAACCTGGGCGGAAATGCTGCCGGTGTACCAAAAGGAGCTGGCCGATTTTCAGCACAACATCGACTCGCTAAAAACGACTAAGGCCGCGCCGGCCACCAGGCTGGTGGCCTTGCGCAACGCTCCCGTAACGCTGCTAACCAAAGGTGCGGGCACCTACACCGTAACCGCCGGCCAACCAATTTTTGCCGATACCACCGCGCAGCTCACGGCCTTCGCGCCGGAGCTGGCGGGGCTCAAAGGAATCCGTTTCAACAAGGCGCAGCAGGTGGCGCAGGGCACGGAAATCAGGTTTTCCACCAAAAAGCCCGTGCAGGTCCTGGTCGGCTTCTTCAACCAGAAAAGCCCGCGCTATCTGCCCGTGCCCACTCTGGAAATCGACGCCAGCGCCAACGACTATGGCCAGGCCGAAAGCAAGATTTTGAACGCGCTGACCATTCCCGGCCTGCCGCCCGTGAACGTGCACGCATACTCCTTCAAAGCCGGCACGCACACGCTGAACCTGGCCCGCGGAGCCTGCCTCGTTCTGGGGTTTGTGGATGCCACGCAGCCGGTGCCGACTTACAATGCTGGGCTGGGCAGCGCGGTGGCGCCGGGCCGCGAGATTGATTGGTTATTTGAGTAAGGTCGTTTTGGCGGGGCGAGGCGCCCCGTCTGCGCAAATTGAAATCCTTATGAAACCCACCCACTTGCTTCTTTCCTTCGGCCTGCTCAGTGCCGCGCCAGCCGTCGCGCAGCAGCCTGTGCTCACGCCGGAGCACCTGCGCGCCAGCGTGGCCCGCTTCAATGCCCTGGACAAGGAGGACGTCATCAACCTCGTGCCCAATGCTCAGGCGGCCGACTGGCTGGCCCAACAAGTGCCGTTGTTCGAGTGCCCCGATTCAGCCATTCAGGAAACGTACTACTACCGCTGGTGGACCTTCCGCAAGCACCTGAAGCAGACGCCTGACGGCTACGTGTTCACGGAGTTCATCACGCCGATGAAGCACGCCGGGCCCTACAACACCATCAGCAGCGCGCTGGGGCACCACATCAACGAAGGCCGCTGGCTGCACGACCCGCAGTACATCGACCAATACACGCGCTTCTGGCTGACGGCCAAGCAGCCGCAGGTGAACGCCAAGCTGCACAGCTTCAGCAGCTGGCTGCCCGATGCGGTGTATGGCTTGTATGAAGTGAATAACAACCAGGCGTTTGTGCAGGAGCTGCTGCCCGCCCTTAACGCCGACTACCGGCAGTGGGAAAAGGAGCGGAAGCTGCCTAATGGTATGTTCTGGCAGTACGACGTGAAGGATGCGATGGAGGAATCCATCAGCGGTGGGCGCAAGGAAAAGAACGTGCGCCCCACCATCAACAGCTACATGTACGGCAATGCCAAAGCCCTGGCTGCCATGGCCAAGCTGACCAAAAACGATACGCTGGAGCGCAAGTACGCCGCCAAAGCCAAGCAGTTGCGTGCCGACGTGCAAAAGACGCTTTGGGACCCGAAAGCCAGCTTTTTCAAAGTGCAATACGAGAAGGGCGGCCTATGCGAGGCGCGGGAGGAGTTGGGCTACATTCCCTGGTATTTCTCGCTGCCGCCCGACAAGGCCGAGTATGCCAAGCAGTGGGAGCAACTCACTGATGAGCAAGGCTTCAAAGCGCCCTGGGGCCTGACCACCGCCGAGCGGCGGGCACCCGGTTTCCGCACCCACGGCTCGGGCCACGGCTGCGAGTGGGACGGCGCGGTGTGGCCCTACGCCACCACCCAAACGCTGAAGGGCCTCGCCAACCTGCTCACCGACTACAAGCACCACGACGGCATGACGGCCCAGACTTACTACGACGAGCTGCGCAAATACGCCCTCTCGCACCAGAAAGACGGCGTGCCCTACCTCGGTGAATACCAGGATGAAAAGACCGGCGAATGGCTGAAGGGCGACAACCCGCGCAGCAGCTACTACAACCATTCCGGCTTCGCTGATTTGGTGATAACTGGCCTCGTGGGCCTAAAGCCGCGCCCCGATAACGTGCTGGAAGTATCCCCACTGGTGCCGACTGGCAAGTGGGATTGGTTCGCGCTGGACCAGGTGCGCTACCACGGCCGTTTGATTTCGGTAATCTGGGACAAAACCGGCCAGAAGTACGGCCATGGCCAGGGCCTGCGCATTTTTGCCGATGGTAGGGAAATAGCCCACGCCAGCGAATTGAAACGGGTGACGGCCAAACTGCCGGGCTGAGTATTACTCCATAAAAGGCGGTCATGCAGAGCGCAGCGAAGCATCTCGCAAGCACAAGTAATTAGTTGTCCCGAGCGTGAGAGGCTTCGCTGCGCTCTGTATGACGGTCCGAATCATATGAAAAACTTCCTTGCCGCCTTTCTGCTGTTCCTAACTTTCTCGGCCGTCCAGGCCCAGGACTACTACAACGTCCTGAAATACGGCGCGAAAAATGACAGCACGAAGCTTTCCACCGCGGCAATTGCCAAGGCTATCGACGCGGCCAGCAAAGCAGGAGGGGGCACGGTGTACTTCCCGGCGGGGCGCTACCTCTCCGGCCCCATTCGCCTGAAAAGCAACATTACCATTGAAATTGGGGCCGGTGCCATCCTCTATTTTAGTGACAATTTCGACGACTACCTGCCCATGGTGCCTTCGCGCTACGAAGGCATCGACGTGACCAGCTTCTCGCCCTTGTTTTACGCCTACAAGGCCGAAAACATTACCATCAAGGGGCGCGGCATCATTGATGGGCAGGGCAAGAAATGGTGGGACTTCGCCGAAGGACAGTCGCGCAAAAGCCAAGATTCAAAGTGGCAGCAGGAATTCAAGCGGCTCAATGCCAGCATTATCAAACCCGATGAGCAGGGCGGCGTGATTGACCGCGCGTTTCTGCGGCCGCCGTTTATCCAGCCCATGTTTTGCAAAAACGTGCTGATAGAAGGCCTCACCATCCGCAACTCGCCGTTCTGGACGGTAAACCCGGAATTCTGCGAAAAGGTGACCGTGACGGGCGTCACCATCAACAACCCGAAGTCGCCGAATACCGACGGCATCAACCCTGAGTCGTGCCGCTACGTGCACATTTCCAACTGCCACATCAGCGTGGGCGACGACTGCATCACCATCAAGTCGGGCAAGGACGCGGCCGGGCGCAAAATGAACGTGCCGGCCGAGAACTACACCATCACCAACTGCACTATGCTCAGCGGGCACGGCGGCGTGGTCATTGGCTCAGAAATGTCGGGCGGAGTGAAAAAAATCGTGATTTCCAACTGCGTGTTTGATGGCACCGACCGCGGCATCCGCATCAAAACGGCCCGTGGGCGCGGCGGCGTGGTGGAGGATATTCGGGTCGATAACATTGTGATGAAGAACATCCGCGACCAGATGATTGTGCTCGATATGCAGTACGCCAAAACCACGCCCGAGCCGGTTTCGGAGCGCACGCCGCGCTTTCGCAATATTCATTTCAGCAACATCACGGCCGAGGGCAACCAGGCCGGTTTGCTGAACGGCCTGAGCGAAATGCCCATTGAAAACGTGACGTTCAGCAACTGCAACTTCGACGCAAAGCAAGGATTCACGGTGAGGGAGGCGCGCAACATTGCCTTCCATAATGTGGAGGTGAACACGACCAGTGGCCCGGCCGTGCGCGCCGAAAGCGTGCAGCAAATCTGGCTCGATGGCATTCGCAGCGCCCGCCCGGTGGCCGCCACCTCGCTGCTGGAATTGAATAACACGGTCGATGCTTTCGTGTACAATTGTTTCCCTGCCGCCGGCACCGAGACTTTTCTAACGCTGAAAGGCGCCAACACGCGTAGCATTGGCTTGCAGAACAACAACCTGAAATACGTGAAAACGCCCGTGAGCCAGGACGCCGACGTGAAGGAGCGGGTGGTTGGGCCGTAGTCAGAACGAAAATAAAGGAACGTCATGCTGAGCGCAGCCGAAGCATCTCTACTGCTCAACTATTCAAGACCATTGCAACGAAGCAGTAGAGATGCTTCGGCTGCGCTCAGCATGACGTTCTTCTAATTCCACATGAGCTTACGTCTTCTATTCCTCTTTGCCTGGCTAATAATCAGCTTCGTTGCCGCCGCTCAGCAGCCGCTGACGCTGTGGTACGCCCAGCCGGCCGAGAAGTGGACCGATGCGCTGCCCATCGGTAATGGCCGGCTGGGCGGTATGGTGTTCGGCGGGGTGGGGCAGGAGCACATCCAGTTCAACGAAGCCACGCTCTGGACCGGCCGACCGCGAGCCTACGCCCGGCCCGGTGCCGCGCAGTACCTCCCGCAACTTCGCCAGCTGCTGGCCGAGGGCAAGCAGGCCGAAGCCGAGGCGCTGGCCGAGCAGCACTTCATGGGCCTGAAAGACCACGAGGAAACCTACGAGACCGATAAAGCCGCCTGGCTGCAGAAAATCCGGGCCGTGAGCGTGGCCCAGGCCATGGCCCGGCCGGGCTGGAAACCCTGGGTCGTGCCCTCGCCCAACGGCTGGGAAAGCGCCGGGTTGGAAGGACTGGACGGCGCCGTATGGTTCAAAACCACCTTCGACCTGCCGGCAACATGGGCCGGCAGAAACTTGACGTTGAGCCTGGGCCGCATCCGCGACGCGGACGTGACCTACGTGAATGGCCAGCAGATTGGGGCCGATGAGGGCATCAGCAAAAAACGCCGCTATCGGGTGCCGGCCGCCGCGCTCCGGCCGGGCCGCAACGAAGTGGTGGTGCAGGTTATCAACTATTTCGACAAGGGCGGGCTGATTGGCGTGAAGGAAAAGCAGCCGGTTTTTGTGGCTTATCCTGAAGATGCAGCCCCCGAAACGGGCGTGGCGCTGCGTCCCGACTGGCAGTATTGGGTGCAGGACGACAACCCGCCGCTGGCTCCCAGCTACCAGGCCTCGTACCAGCCGTTTGGCGATTTGCTGCTGGACTTCCCGCAAACCGGCACCGTGACGGACTACCGCCGCGAGCTGGATATCACGCAGGCCGTGGCGCGAACCACTTACCGGCAGGGCGGTGTGGCGTTTACCCGCGAGTACTTCGCCAGCGCCCCTCAGCAAGCCCTGTTCTGCCACCTGACGGC
Organism: Hymenobacter sp. 5317J-9; assembly: GCF_022921075.1. NCBI lineage: Bacteria > Pseudomonadati > Bacteroidota > Cytophagia > Cytophagales > Hymenobacteraceae > Hymenobacter > Hymenobacter sp. 5317J-9. Next base: position 3,813,266 of record NZ_CP095050.1, on the reverse strand, counting down.
CTCGGCCAAAGGCAAAATCACGCTGAACGCCCGCTTCGCGAGCCTGCACGATAAGCGCAAAATCTACCGCCTCGATGACCACACGCTGGCCCTGGCGGTGCAGGTGCGCGACGGCGTGCTGCGCGGCGTGAGCTACCTGCGGGCGACGACGAAAGGCGGCAAAGTGACCGTGACCAACGACCAGCTGCGCATCGAAAACGCCGATGAAGTCACGTTCAGTCTCACGGCCGCCACCAATTTCAAGAGCTACCAGGATGTATCGGGACAGCCCGAGCAGCTCGCGAAGCAGGCGTTGGACAACGCTTTAGCTAAAAGCTATGCTGAGCTGAAAGCGACGCACGTCCGCGACTATCAGCAGCTGTTCAATCCTTTCGCCATCGACTTTGGCCACACGGCCAACGAGCAGCTGCCGACGGATGCCCGCATCCTGAAATTCAGCCCTGCTGCCGACCCGGCGCTGCTGGCGCTGTACATGCAGTTTGGGCGCTACCTGCTGATTTCCTCGTCGCGCGCCGGTGGGCCGCCCGCCAACCTGCAAGGGCTGTGGAACGAGTCGTTGACGCCGTCGTGGGGCAGCAAATACACCACCAACATCAACCTGGAGATGAACTACTGGCCGGCCGAGGTCCTGAACCTGTCGGCCTGCGCCACGCCGCTGTTCAGCTTCATCGACCAGCTAGCCAAAACCGGCCAAACCACCGCCAACGCCAACTACAACGCCCCGGGCTGGGTGCTGCACCACAACACCGATATCTGGGCCGGCACCGCGCCCATCAACGCCGCCAATCACGGCATCTGGGTGACGGGCGCGGCCTGGCTGTGCCAGCCCATTTGGGAGCACTACCAGTTCACGCAGGACCGGGAATTTTTGCGCCAGCATTACCCCGTATTGAAGCAGGCCGCGCAGTTTTACGCCGCTTTCCTGGTACGCGACGCGCGCACCGGCTGGCTTATCAGCACGCCTTCCAACTCGCCGGAGCACGGCGGGCTGGTGGCCGGGCCCACCATGGACCATCAGATTATCCGGGAGCTGTTTAAAACCACCAGTGCCGCCGCTAAAGCCCTGGGCGTAGATGCCGACTTGCAAAAGGACCTCACCGCCAAAGCCGGCCAGATAGCGCCTAACCAAATCGGCAAGCACGGCCAGCTGCAGGAGTGGCTCGAGGACAAGGACGACCCCGCCGACACGCACCGCCACGTGTCGCACCTCTGGGGCGTGTTTCCGGGCACCGACGTCACCTGGAGTCAACCGAAGTTGGTGGAAGCGGCCCGCACCTCGCTCGCCCAGCGCGGCGACGGCGGCACCGGCTGGAGCCTGGCCTGGAAAGTGAATCTCTGGGCCCGTTTCCGCGACGGCAACCACGCCCTGCTCATCCTCCAAAACCTGCTTTCGCCGGCCGAAAACGGCACCGCGCCCGAGCAGGGCGGCGTGTACAAAAACCTGTTCGACGCCCACCCGCCGTTTCAGATTGACGGCAACTTCGGCGGCGCGGCCGGCATGGCCGAAATGCTGCTGCAAAGCCAAACCGATGCGCTGGACTTGCTGCCTGCGCTGCCCACCGCCTGGGCCACCGGCAGCGTGCGCGGCCTGCGCGCGCGCGGTGGCTTTGTGGTGGATATGCAGTGGGCACAGGGCAAGCTGCAAGCCGTTGATATTAAGTCGGAGGCCGGGCGAGAATGCGTGGTGAAGTATGGTGGTAAGGAAATCCGGTTTGCGACTAGGACGGGCGGTGTTTACAAGCTGAGTGGGGAACTGCGCTAGCGGGCGCCTCACCCCCCGGCCCCCTCTCCGAAAAGGAGAGGGGGAGAAAGACGACTTTTACAATCCTATTTGCATGTATAACACTCCAATGCTTCGTATCTGCCCTTTCCTTTTTGGAGAGGGGGCCAGGGAGTGAGGCGCTCGTCAGAACAATTATCACATGGAAACCGCCGATACTTACTTACCACAAGATAAAATCTTTACTGCTGATAAAAGGCATTATGGCAAGCTTGGGCTAAAAGAGCGTGCCAGGGGAATGCGCCAAGAAGCCACGCCCGCTGAAGAAAGGTTGTGGCAATGCCTACGCGGTGCCCAGCTGGGTGAGAAATTTCGTCGGCAACACAGCATCGACCGTTACATCGCGGATTTCGTCTGCCTTTCCCAGAAATTGATAGTAGAGCTGGATGGAGCAGGCCACTTGGAACCTGACCAAGCCGACTATGACCGTGGCCGTTCAGCGCTACTAGCCGAGCTAGGTTTTCAGGTCTTACGCTTTTCTAATGAGCAAGTCCTCAGTCAGATGGAAGCAGTGCTCACAACTATCAAAGCCAGCCTCCAGCGCAAATAGCGAATCCTCCCGGTCAAAAGCAGACGACTGGCACCCCCTCTCCTTTTCGGAGAGGGGGCCGGGGGGTGAGGCGCCACGTCAGAACAACATGCGACTCCTATTCCTCCTCTTCCTCACCCTCGCTGCTCAAGCCCAAACGACGCGCACCACCACGCCTTTGCTGGACAACTGGCGCACCGCCGCCGACGACCACAACCAGCAGGCCCACCCCAACTTCGAGCGCCCCGATTTCAACGACCAGACTTGGCAAACCGTGGCCGTGCCCCACAACTGGGACGCCTACGAAGGCTACCGCCGCCAGCGCCACGGCAACCGCCACGGCTACGCCTGGTACCGCAAAACCTTCACCACCGGGCCCGCCGCGAAAGATGCCCGCAGCTTTCTGTTTTTCGAAGGCGTGGGCTCCTACGCCACGGTGTGGCTGAACGGCCAGAAAGTGGGTTACCACGCCGGCGGCCGCACCACCTTGACCCTGGATGTGACGGCCGTCCTAAAACCGGCCGGCCAACCCAACGTGCTGGCCCTGCGCGCCGACCACCCCGCCAACATCCAGGATTTGCCTTGGGTGTGCGGCGGCTGCTCCGAGGAGCGCGGCTTCTCAGAAGGCTCGCAGCCAATGGGCATTTTCCGGCCAGTGTCGCTGGTGGTTACCAGTCCGGTGCGGGTGGAGCCCTTTGGCGTGCACGTCTGGGCCGATTCCACAGTCTCGGCCCAGGCGGCAAAGCTGAACGTGGAAACCGAGGTAAAAAACTACGGTGCTGCCTCGCAAACCCTGACCATCAGCAGCCAGCTGCTGGACCGGCAGGGGAGGAGCGTGGCTGAAATCAGCACGAAGCAGAAGCTGGCGGCGGGAGCGGCCACGCAGCTTCACCAGCAACTGCCGGTGCTGAAGCAGCCGCATCTGTGGTCGCTGGCCGACCCGTATTTGTACCGGCTGGTCACGAAAATCAGCGCCAAAGGCAAGCTGCTCGATGAGCTGGAAACGCCCTATGGAGTCCGCTGGGTGAGCTGGCCGATTGGCCGGGCCGCGGCAGCCGGGCAAAAGCAGTTTCTGTTGAACGGCAAGCCGGTTTTTATCAACGGTATCGCGGAGTACGAGCATTTGATTGGCCAAAGCCACGCCTTCAGCGACGCCCAGATTCGCACCCGCGTGCAGATGGTGAAAGCCGCTGGCTTCAATGCGTTTCGGGATGCCCACCAGCCGCACAACCTGCGCTACCAGGCCAACTGGGACTCGCTGGGGCTGCTGTGGTGGCCACAGCTGGCCGCGCACGTGTGGTACGACACGCCGGCCTTCCGCCAGAACTTTAAAACCCTGCTCACCGACTGGGTAAAGGAGCGCCGTAACAGCCCCTCTGTGGTGCTCTGGGGCCTCGAAAACGAAAGCACGCTGCCGGCCGACTTCGCCCGCGAGTGCAGCGCCCTCATTCGCCAGCTCGACCCCACGGCCTCCCGCGAACGCAAAATCACAACCTGCAACGGCGGCCAGGGCACCGATTGGGACGTACCCCAGAACTGGACCGGCACCTACGGCGGGGACCCCGCTACCTACGCCGCCGATGTGCAGCGCCAGGTTCTCATTGGCGAGTACGGCGCCTGGCGCACCCTCGACCTGCACACCGAAGGCCCGCCTGTGCTCAACGGCGGTCCCTTTAGCGAAGACCGGTTTGCCCAACTGATGGAGCTAAAAGTACGCCTCGCCGAAGCCGCAAAAGACCAGACCGCCGGTCACTTTTTCTGGCTGCTGACCTCGCACGACAACCCCGGCCGCGTGCAGGGCGGCGAAGGCCAGCGCGAGCTCGACCGCGTCGGACCCGTGAACTACAAGGGCCTGCTTACGCCCTGGGAGGAGCCCACGGATGCGTTCTATATGTTTCGGGCCAACTACGCGCCCAAAAACAAGGAGCCGATGGTCTACCTCGCCTCCCACACCTGGCCCGACCGCTGGCGCACGCCCGGCCGCCAGGACAGCATCACCGTCTATTCCAACTGTGATGAAGTCGAACTGTTCAACGACGTGAATGCCGCCTCGCTGGGCCGCAAAACCCACCCGACAGGCATTGGCACGCATTTTCAGTGGGATGGAATCGACATCAAGTACAATGTGCTTTATGCCGTGGGGTACGTGGCCGGCAAGGCCGTGGCGAAGGACTACATCATATTGCACCATCTGCCCAAAGCACCAAATTTCGACCGGTTTCTGGCTGATGCGCAGCCTATCACGCAGCCGCAGCCGGGCCTGAACTACCTCTACCGTGTGAACTGCGGTGGCCCTGCCTACCAGGACGAAAACGGCCAGACCTGGCAGGCCGACCAGCCCCGCACCGACTCCAAAACCTGGGGCTCGGAATCGTGGACGCGGGATTTTCCCGGCATCACGCCCTTCTTCGCCAGCCAGCGCCGCACCCACGACCCCATTCGCGGCACCCGCGACTGGCCACTATTCCAAAGCTTCCGCTACGGGCGCGAGAAGCTGCGTTACTCCTTCCCCGTGCCCAATGGGGGGTACACAGTGGAACTGTATTTTACGGAGCCCTGGCTGGGCACCGGCGGCGGGCTGGACTGCACCGGCTGGCGCTTGTTCGATGTGGCCATTAACCAGGAAACGGTGTTGGAAAACCTCGATATCTGGAAAGAAGCCGGCCACGACCAGGCCCTGAAAAAGACCGTGAAAGTTCGCGTGACCAACGGCCAGCTTGTTATTTCCTTTCCGCACGTCGCTTCCGGCCAGGCCGTGATTTCCGCCATTGCCATTGCCACCGCCGGTGCCAGCGCGCAGCCCGCTTCCGCCACGCAGTCCGTCATCCGCAACCTGAAAGCTGCTGCTCCTGCCGAGGTCGCCCAATGGTCGGCCCAGACGTGGCTGGATACCGGCACGCCAAGCTTTAGCGATGTTGCGGCAACGTTCAGCGCGCTGCCTTCGGCGTTGTTCGGCGCCGAGTGGCTGCGTGGGCCCGGCAAAGGAGCTACGAAGGGCGCTGCCTTCACCGTAGCGGCGCCCGCCGACGTCTACGTGGCGTTGGATGCCAAGCAGGCCACTCGCCCAGCTTGGCTCGGGGGGTACGAAGACACCAAAACCTTCGTTGAAACCGATGACGCGGGCGGGCATTCGTATCGAGTATACCGTCAGCGCTACCCCGCCAATGCTGCCGTCATGCTTGGCCCCAGCGGCGCGCCGTACCTCGTGGCCGCGAACCGCGCCAGTACCATCGAGCCCGCTTATGACCTCAAGGCCGTGACCGGCTACAAGCCCGCCACCGCCCGCCTCAGCGGCCCCGGCACGGTGAAGGAAACCGTCAACACGAAGGAAAGCATCACCTTCAAAGAGCCCAGCGGCGGCTCCCTGGAATGGAGCATTCAGGTGGGAGTGGCCGACACGTACTCGCTCACTTTCCGCTACGCCAACCAGCTCACGCGCCCGCTCAGCGCCCTGCTCACCGTGGCGCTGGCCGATGGCACCGTGCTCAAAACGGAAAAGGTGGAGCTGCTGCCCTCCAGGCCAGGCAAGTGGAATTACCTCACCACCTCCACCGGCGGCATGATAAACGCGGGCAGCTACCGCGTCAGGCTTGCTGCCACCGATGCCGCGGGCCTGAGCGTGTCGGGGCTCGACGTGCAGTAGGGAAACGGCTGGTCAAGATGCTACAATAGGAGGGGAACATGGTATACCCGGCCGGTTTCGGGCGGGGCTAAATTTGTGAGTAGGCGGCGGGCTCGTTTTGGGCTCAAGTCGCGGCAAATCGGTATTATGGCCTCATGAGCAATTTGCGAGTTCTTGACCTGGTCATCATCGCCCTCTACCTGGCGGCCATGATTGCCGTGGGGGCCTGGTTTTCCCGTAAAAACCTGAATGCCGAGCAGTATTCCAGCGCCTCCGGCCTGATACCCGGCTGGGCCATTGGTATGTCTATTTACGCTACTTTCTTGAGTAGCAATACGTTTTTGGGCGTACCCGGCAAGGCGTTTGGCACCAACTGGAACGCCTTCGTTTTCAGCATTTCGATGCCGCTGGCGGCCTGGGTGGCCACGCGCTACTTTGTACCATTTTACCGTAGCACCGGCGAAATATCGGCTTATACGCACCTGGAGCACCGCTTCGGGAGCTGGGCGCGCACCTACGCCGTGGCCTGCTTCCTGCTCACGCAGCTGGCCCGCATCGGCTCCATCTTCTTCGGCATTGCCCTCACGCTGCAGGCCCTCACGGGCTTCTCGATGGAGATGATAATGCTCGTCACGGGCAGCTGCATCATCGTGTACACGGTAATGGGGGGCATCGAGGCCGTTATCTGGACCGAAGTGGTGCAGGGCGTGGTGAAGACCTTCGGCGCCCTGCTCATTCTGTATCTGATAGTGACCAACATGCCGGGCGGCTTCTCCAACATCGTGGCCATTGGGCAGGCGCAGCACAAGTTCAGCCTGGGCGGCTTCTCGCCCGATTTCACTACGTCCACGTTCTGGGTGGTGCTGCTCTACGGGTTCTTCATCAACCTCAACAACTTTGGGGTCGACCAGAACTACGTGCAGCGCTACCACACCGCTACTTCAGCCAAGCAGGCGGCCAAGTCCATCTGGCTCTGCGTGCTGATTTACGTGCCGGCCTCGCTGCTCTTCTTCGTCATCGGCTCGGCGCTGTTTGCCTACTACCAGGTGCACCCCGAGCTGATTGAGGCCGTGAAGCTGAAAGTAGCCGCCGAAAAGCTGCCCCTCACGGCCACGGCCGCCCAGCTGGCGCAAGCTGCCGCCGCCCTGCAGCCCGCCGACTACGGCGACAAGGTGATGCCGCATTTCATGGTGACCAAAATTCCGCCCGGCTTTGTGGGCCTCATCGTGTCGGCCATTCTGTCGGCGGCCATGAGCACCATCAGCTCGGGCATGAACGCCTCGGCCACGGTGTTCACCGTCGACATCTACGAGCGGTATTTCAAAGCCAACCTCAACGTGAAGCAAACCATGCGCGCGCTGCACGTGGGCACGGTGGCGGTGGGCCTGCTGGGCATGGGCGTCGGCATCGCCATGATAGGCGTGAAAAGCGTGCTCGACGTGTGGTGGCAGCTGTCGGGCATTTTCGCGGCCGGCATGCTGGGCCTGTTTCTACTCGGCATCATCAGCCGGCAGACGCGCAACGCCGAAGCCCTCACGGCCACCATCATCGGCGTGCTGGTCATCGTCTGGCTCACGCTCTCGCCCCAGCTGCCCGAGTCGATGGCGGCCCTGCGCAACCCGTTGCACCAGAGCATGGTGATTGTGGTGGGCACGCTCACCATTTTCCTGCTGGGGCTGCTGCTCACCCGCTTCCGCCACAGCCGCGTCGTGCCCCTCGCTCCCGAAGAAATCAAACAGTCCGTGCATTAGCCGGCCCGCCTTTTCTACCCCTGAACCGCCTATTCGCGGCCCCGCAACCCTAGCTCCTTATTGCTATGCAACACTCTACGAAGGGATTTATCCCGGTCATGCTCATGCCTTTTCAGAACGATGGGCAAATCGATTATCCGGCCCTTACCCGCCTGACTGAGATGTACTTAAAGGCCGGCGCGGCCGGTTTATTCGCCAATTGCCTGTCCAGCGAGATGTTTGAGCTCAGCGCCCAGGAGCGCCTGCAAAGCATCCGCCACATCGTGGACGTGGCCGCGGGCGAAGTGCCCGTGGTGGCCACCGGCACCTTCGCCGGCCCCCTCGCCGAGCAGGCCGATTTTGTGAAACAGGTGTACGAAGCCGGCACCGAGGCCGTCATCGTCATCACGGGCCTGCTGGCCCGGCAGGACGAGCCTGACGCGGTGTTCAACGAGCGGTTTCACCGCCTGCTGGACTCGACGGCGGGCGTGCCGCTGGGCTTCTACGAGTGCCCCGAGCCCTACAAGCGCGTGCTATCGGCCGAGCAGCTGGGCCAGTTCGTGAGCACCGGCCGTGTGACATACCACAAAGACACCTGCCTCGACATCGAGCAGATTCAAGCCAAGCTGGCCGCCACGCAGGGCCACCCCTTTGGCCTCTACGATGCCTACATGGGCCACGCCGTGCAAAGCCTGCGCGCCGGGGCGGCCGGGCTCTCGTGCATTCAGGGCAATTTCTTCCCCGAGCTTATCGTGTGGCTGTGCCGCAATTACGACAACGCCAGCCTGTGTGCCGAAGTCGACGAAGTGCAGGAGTTTTTCATCAAGAACATGGGCGTGATGCACGACGTGTACCCCACCGTGGCCAAGTACTCGCTTAAGCAGCGCGGCGTAGACATTTCCACCTTCACCCGCCGCAAAGTGGGCAATTTCACCAGCACCATCCGCGCCGGCGTGGAAGCGCTGTATGGTGATTACAGCGTGCTGAGCCGCCAGTTAGAGCTGGTGGCGTAGCTGACGCTACAGGGGCTAAAACCAGCCCGTCATGCAGAGCGCCAGCGAAGCATCTCGCGTGCAGTAGTAAGTTACTATCACAGGCGAGATGCTTCGCTGGCGCTCTGCATGACGTCCTTTTCGTCTCGTTCTAGCTTGCGCGAACTCGCAGAGTCCACGCTACAGCCCTACGCCGCCATGGCCAGCTCCTTGTGGCTGTGCAGGTACTTTTTCTTGTACTCCAGCGGCGTCATCTTCGTGATTTTCTTGAAGTGACGGTAGAAATTCGACACGTTGTTGAAGCCGCATTCGAAGCAGATGACCTCCGTCGGCAACTTGTCCTCAATAAGCTGGCGGCAGGCCTGGCTGATGCGGATTTCGATGAGGAAGTCGTAGTACGTCTTTTTGGTAATCAGCTTAAAGTAGCGGCAGAACGAGGTGACGCTGAGGTTGCTGATGGAAGCAATTTCGTCGAGCGTGATTTCCTTTTTGTAGTTCGACAGCGTGTAGTTGCACACCTTGTTGATGCGCTGCACGTCCGACTCGTTGCTCTGCTTGAAGGCGTGGTGCTCCGAGGCAATGGTCTTCACCTCCGCGGTTTCGGAGAGGATTTTCAGGATGGAGAGGAAGATGATGATGCGGTCGAGGTCGGTGGCGTGCACGGCCTGGCGCATGAGCGGGGCCAGCTTGGCCTTGGCCTTGCCGGTGATGAGCAGGCCGCTCTTGGCTTTCTCAAACAGCTTGGGAATGAGGTAGGCCTCGGGCAGGCCGAAGAGGTAGCGGCCCAGGCACTCGGGCAAAAACTGGATGACGATGGCCTCTACTTCCTTCTCCGGGTTGCCCTGGAAGTACTCTTCGTTGCAGCGCCAAGTGTGGGGCAGGTTGGCGCCCAGCAGCACGATTTCGCCCGACGAGAAATTACTGATGTTGTCGCCCATCAGGCGCACGCCCTCGCCCTTAATAACATAGTGCAGCTCCAGCTCCGGATGATAGTGCCACACGGTGCCGAAGTTCGGCTTCTGGTCGTGGCGGACGCTGAACGAGCTCTGGGGAGCAACCGGGACTTTGTGAAAATGGGCTTTCATAAGGAGCAGGAAAATGGTGGGAATTGACGGGGAAACGAATGGCTGGTCGAATCCGAAGTGAAGCCGCCGGATACGCTTGCAGAGGTGGTAAGAAGATGCCAGACGGGCGGACTTCTCTAGGATATTATCCTGCCGATTGCAGAAGATAAAACGGCATAATCCGAAGCCGCTGCGGTTGGTAAGTAGTCACTAATTTATCCGCTCTAAAAAGGCCAACTCTCCTGTACCTGCCTGCTCCGGCATTCCTGGGCACAAAGCGACGCAGGCACCACCGCTGCCCGAGACTGCCGCAGAAAAACGCGGCAAACGGCCCGCCCGTGGCCCCGATGCTAACATCCTACACTAAGTAGGCAAGAAGCGGTAGGGGCCCGCGCCGATATGCTAGCAAATTTGTCTAGCCCGCATTTTCTACTTTTTCAAGCCAATTCCTGCCCGACTGGTCCGCTTCCGGGCTGCCCGGCAGGAGGCGATTCACTCAGCAAGCCTCCGCACGCCGTGGCCACTTTTCCCACCAAAGAAGTACTCTTACTCGCCAGCGGCGACCTGCGCCTCGCCGCCAACCAAAACTGCTGGGCCGCCCAGCTGGCCATGGAAAAAAGCCTTGCCGCCGCCCTGGCCCGCCAGGGCTGGACGGTGAAGCGCGCCCACGCCTACGACCCCGTGAAGCAGCACGGCTTCATCGACTCGCAGCGCATGGGCATGGACGTGTTTCGCCACCTCGACCCCCGGCAGCCGCTCATCGTGGCCGAGAGCGTGTGGCAGTACTCGCACCACGTGCTGGCGGGCCTCACCACCCACCAGGGGCCCATTCTCACGGTGGCCAACTGGAGCGGCACCTGGCCCGGCCTGGTGGGCATGCTGAATTTGAACGGCTGCCTCACCAAAGCCGGCGTACCGTACAGCTCGCTGTGGAGCGAGGATTTTACCGACGAGTTTTTTGAAAACAGCCTGCAGCATTGGCTGTCTTACGGCACCATCGTGCAGGACGAGCGCCACGTTCTAAGCTTCGACAACGCCACGGTGCCGGACGCCGAGGAGGAAACCGGCCGCGCGTTTGGCCAGCGCTTCCGGCAGCACAAGGCCATCATGGGCGTGTTCGACGAGGGCTGCATGGGCATGTACAACGCCATTGTGCCCGATGAGCTGCTGCACGCCACCGGCGTGTTCAAAGAGCGCCTGAGCCAGGCTTCGCTGTATGCGGCCATGCGCACCGTGAGCGCTGCCGACGCCCAGGGCGTGCTCGACTGGCTGCTGGCCCGCGGCATGAAGTTCAGCTGGGGCAGCAACGAGGCCACCCAGCTCACCCAGGCCCAGACGCTGGAGCAGTGCAAAATGTACATTGCGGCCGTGCGCATTGCGGCCGAGTTCGGCTGCGACACCATCGGCATTCAGTACCAGCAGGGCCTGAAGGACCTGACCGTGGCCAGCGACCTGGCCGAAGGGCTCTTGAATAACACCGACCGGCCGCCCGTTTTCTCCGCCGAAACCGGCGAGGAGTTGTACGCCGGCCAGGCCCTGCCGCACTTCAACGAAGTAGACGAATGCGCCGGCCTCGACGCCCTGCTCACCTACCGCCTCTGGAACGAGCTGGGACTGCCCGGCGAAACCACGCTGCACGACCTGCGCTGGGGTCAGGCCTTCGACACCGGCGACGGCGAAGAGTTTGTGTGGGTGTTTCTGATTTCGGGCGCCGCGCCGCCCGCACACTTCGTGGACGGCTACAAGGGCACCACGAGTGAGCGGCAGCCGCCCATGTACTTCCGCCTGGGCGGGGGCAGCGTGAAAGGCGTGAGCCGGCCCGGCTCGCTGGTGTGGAGCCGCGTGTACGTAATGGACGGCAAGCTGCACTGCGACCTGGGCGTGGGCGAAGCCGTGGCCCTGCCCGCCGCCGAAACGCAGCGCCGCTGGAAGCTCACCACCCCCGAGTGGCCCATCATGCACGCCGTGCTGCGCGGCGTGAGCCGCAACCAGATGATGGCCCGCCATAAAGCCAACCACATTCAGGTGGTGTATGCGCCTTATGAGGCCAAAGCTCACCAGCTCTGCCGCATCAAGGCCGCGGCCCTGGCCGAGCTGGGCGTGGAAGTGCATTTCTGCGGCGACGTGCAAGGCGTGACCAAGCTGGCCGAAGCCAGGGTATTGTCCGCCGACTGGGTAGCTGCCTCCAACTAAGCGCTGTCCGCATCGGGCGTGGGCTGGCTCGATGGGCCATGTACCCAGCTGCTACGTGCAGCGCCCTGAAAACAACTCTCCGAAAACAAACTCATGAACCACCGCCGCGCCTTACTCGCCGTCCTTTTCGCTTCTGCCTGCGCCGCGCCCGCTGCCCGCGCCCAGTACCCCACCATTCCGCCGGAGGTGCAGGCCAAAGCTGATGCCGCGCTAGCTGAAGAAGAAAAACGCTCGGAAGAAGCCTGGCAGAAGGCCCAGCCCATCATTCAGGCCGAAGCCAAGGCCGGCAAGCCCTACGTCCCTTGGGCAGCCAAGCCGTCGGACTTGCCGCAGTCGAAACGGCTGGCGTTTCCCGGCGCGGAGGGTGGAGGCGCCTACGTATTCGGCGGGCAGGGCGGCAAGGTGTACGTAGTGAAGAGCCTGGCTGACCGCGGCCCCGGCACCCTGCGCGAAGCCCTGGAGCAGGGCGGCGCGCGCATCATCGTGTTCAACGTGGCCGGCATCATCCGCCTGCAAAGCCCCATTATTATCCGGGCGCCCTACGTCACCATTGCGGGGCAAACCGCTCCCGGTGATGGTATTTGCGTGGCCGGCGAGTCAATCTGGATTAACACCCACGACGTGGTGGTGCGCTACCTGCGCTTCCGCCGCGGCGCCACGGAGGTGGCCCGGCGCGACGACGGCTTGGGCGGCAACCCGGTGGGCAACATCATCATCGACCACGTGTCGGCTTCCTGGGGCCTGGATGAGAACATGTCCATCTACCGCCACGTGTACCACAACCCCGAAACCGGCAAGGCTGATAAACTGCCTACCGTGAACGTGACCATTCAGAACTCCATCTTCTCGGAGGGTTTGGATACTTACAACCACGCCTTCGGCAGTACCATCGGGGGACTGAATAGCCTGTTTACCCGCAACCTGTGGGCCAACAACATTGCCCGCAACCCCTCGGTGGGCATGTACGGCGACTTCAACTTCGCCAACAACGTGGTGTTCAACTGGTGGAACCGCTCGGCCGACGGCGGCGACAACCACTCGGAGTACAACTTCGTGAACAACTACTACAAGCCCGGCCCCGTCACGCCCGCCGACAAGCCTATTGCTTACCGCATTCTCAAGCCCGAATCGGGCCGCGACAAGGATGCCAAGAACCTCTTCGGTAAAGCCTACGTGGCCGGCAACGTGGTGGCTGGCAACGACAAAGTGACCCAGGACAACTGGGCTGGTGGCGTGCAGGTGGAGGACCAACCCGACGCGGCGAAAACCGTGGCCGAAATCCGGACCGACAAGCCGTTCACGCTGCCCAACATGAACACGGTGCTGCCCGCCCAGGAGGCCTACCAGTACGTGCTGGCCAACGTGGGCTGCACCCTGCCCCGGCGCGACGCCGTGGATGCGCGCATTGTGGAGGACGTACGCACCGGCAAAATCACATACGCCAAAAACGCCCAGCCCACGCCCAAAAGCCCTTACATCAAGCGCCGCCTGCCGGAGGATTCATATAAAAATGGCATCATCACCGACCCCGCGCAGGTAGGCGGTTACCCCGACTACAAAGGCACGCCCTACGCCGACGCCGACAACGACGGCCTGCCCGACAAGTGGGAAACCGCCCACGGCCTCAACCCCAAAAATGCCGCCGACGCCACCCAGGACCGCGACAAAGACGGCTACGCCAACATTGAGGAATACCTGAACAGCGTGGTGCCGCTGCAAAACGTGCGCCCCAATGCCGGCAAAGTGAAGTCTTAAACTGAACGTCATGCAGAGCGCAGCGAAGCATCTCGCGTGTGCCACTAATCAGATTGTTTACCATTGCACGCGAGATGCTTCGCTGCGCTCTGCATGACGTTCTTCTGCTTAGGCCGGGAGCTTACTGGAAACCGAATGACCATAAAAACACGCTTCTCTGCGCTGCTTTTGCTGCTACTAGTATCCTTTGCACCAGTTGCCAATACCACCGGCCCGCTCAAAGTATCGCCCAATGGCCGCTACCTGATGACGGGCAGCGGCAAACCGTTTTTCTGGCTGGGCGATACCGGCTGGCTACTCTTCAGCAAGCTCAAGCGCGAGGAAGCCGAAACCTACCTCGAAGACCGCCGCAAAAAAGGCTTCAACGTCATCCAGGTAATGGTGCTGCACCAGGTACCCATCGCCAACGTCTACGGCGACTCGGCCATGGTACACGCCAACGTGGCCCGGCCGCTCACCACGCCCGGCAACTCGCCCACCGACGCCGCCCAGTACGACTACTGGGACCATGTCGACTACATCGTGGACCTGGCCGCCAAAAAGGGCCTATACATGGGCATGGTGCCCGTGTGGGGGACCAACGTGAAGAACGGCAAGGTGAACCAGTCGCAAGCCAAAACATACGCCACTTTCCTGGCCGAGCGGTATAAAAACCGCCCCAACATCATCTGGCTCAATGGTGGCGACATTGCCGGCTCCGATTCGCTTAAGGTCTGGAACACCATCGGCGCCACGCTCAAAACGGTGGACCCGAACCATTTGGAAACTTACCATCCGCGGGGCCGCACGCAGTCGTCGGACTGGTTTCATAATGCGAGCTGGCTGGATTTCAACATGTACCAGTCGGGCCACCGCCGCTACGAACAGGACACGTCGAAAAATGAAACCAACCACTACGGCCAGGACAACTGGCGCTACCAGCAGGCAGACTACGCCCTGAAACCCACCAAGCCCTCCCTCGACGGCGAGCCCTCCTACGAAGGCATTCCGCACGGCCTGCACGACATTACCCAGCCCCGCTGGACCGATGCCGACGTGCGCCGCTACGGCTACTGGTCGGTGTTTGCGGGCGCGTTCGGCTACACCTATGGGCAGAACTCGGTGATGCAGATGCACAGCAGCTTCGACAAGGGCAGCGCTTATGGTTCGAAGGAACTGTGGTCGTCGGCCATCCACGCGCCCGGCTCGGGGCAGATGCAGTATTTGAAGCAACTGATGCTCTCGCGGCCCGACTACTTTGCGCGAGTGCCGGACCAGTCGCTGATTGCGGGCGAAACAGGGGAGAAGTACAACCGCCTGATGGCTACGCGAGGCAAGAATTACGCCTTCGTTTACACCTACAACGGACGAAATATGAAGGTGAACATGGGCAAGATTTCCGGCGCCAAAGTGAAAGCTTCGTGGTACAGTCCGCGCGATGGCAAAACCACGGCCATTGGTACCTTTCCGAATAAAGGCACCCAGGAATTCAACCCGCCCGGCGAGCAGAAGGACGGCAACGACTGGGTGCTGATTCTGGACTCCATCAGCTAAAGCGCCGTGTTCAACCCCCTTCTTAAGTCCTGCTTCATCCTCGGCAGCGCCACGCTGCTGAGTTCTTGCGCCAAAGAGGCGTACATGTTCACCTCCTTCCGCGAGCCGGCTACCGACGGGCTCCACTACCTCTACAGCTACGATGGCTACAAATGGCAGGACGCGGGCAAGTCGTTCCTGACGCCGCAGGTGGGCCCCAGCAAGCTGATGCGCGACCCTAGCATCGCGCAAGGGCCAGATGGCACCTACCATTTGGTGTGGACCTGCGGCTGGAAGGGTGATAAGGGCTTCGGCTACGCCAGCTCCAAGGATTTGGTGCATTGGAGCGAGCAGCGCTTCATCGATGTGATGAGCCACGAACCCGGCACCGTGAACGTGTGGGCGCCCGAAATCTTCTTCGACCCGCCCACGCAGCAGTTCCTCATCGTGTGGGCCAGCACCATCCCGCTGCGCTTCCCGAAGGGGCAAGAAGAAGAGGACAACAACCACCGCCTCTACTACACCACGACCAAGGATTTCAAGACCTTCTCGGCTACCAAGCTCTACCTCGACCCCGGTTTCAGCGCTATCGATTCGGAAGTGCTGCGGCGCGGCGTCGACGACTACGTGCTGGTGGTGAAGGACAACACCCGGCCCGAGCGCGACATCAAAGTGGCCTTCGGGCCCACGGCTACCGGCCCGTTCCCGAAGGTTTCGGCGCCCTTCACGGCCAACTTCACCGAAGGCCCCAGCGTGGCCAAGCTGCCGCATAATCAGTGGCTGATTTACTACGACGCCTACCGGGAGAAGAAGTACGGCGCGGCCAAAACCAGCGACTTCCTCACCTTCACGGACGTCTCGGCCCAGGTCAGTATACCAACGGGCCACAAGCACGGCACCATCTTCATGGTGCCCCGCAAAACGCTCAAGAATCTGTTGCAGACCGCGCCGGTGGGAGGGGCGGCTGCCACTTCAGCTACTGGAAAACAATGAGAAAATTCTCTGCATTTCGGCGCGGCCGTCAACCTCACCCCCCCGGCCCCCCTCTCCAAAAAAGAGGGGGAGTCTGACGCAGGTAGACATCTGTTGTCGTCTGGCTCCCCCTCTTTTTCGGAGAGGGGGCCGGCCCCGGAGGGGTCTCGTGAGGTTGACGGCCACGCTGACGCTGGCAACCCTCGCTGCACACGCCCAAACCGCGCCCGAAACCATCCGCTACACCGGCACCACGCTCAGCAACGTGGACTACCACCACGGCCAGCTGCGGCCGGCCATCGGCACGCACTGCCGGCAGGTGCTGCGCGCCAACCGCGAGCACCCCGACGCCGCCAACGGCGAGGGCTGGACCTACAACCACGCGCCCATGCTGGCCTACTGGCAGGGGCAGTTCTACTACCAATACCTCAGCAACCCCGTGGGCGAGCACGTGCCGCCCGGCCGCACCCTGCTGCTGACCAGCCGCGACGGCTATACCTGGACCAACCCCACCGTCATTTTCCCGCCCTACCAGGTGCCCGACGGCTTCACCAAGCCCGACCAGCCCGGCAAGGTGGCCAAAAACCTGGTGGCCGTGATGCACCAGCGCATAGGCTTCTATACCTCGAAGAAAAACCGCCTGCTAACGCTGGGCTACTACGGCGTGACCCTCGATGCCAAGGATGACCCCAACGACGGGCAAGGCATCGGCCGGGTAGTGCGCGAAGTGCTGCCGGGGGGCAAGTTTGGCCCGATTTATTTCCTGCGGAACAACAAGACCTGGGATAAGTCGAAATCCACCTACCCCTTCTACACCACCAGCAAGGACAAGGGCTTCGTGGCCGCCTGCGAGGAAATCCTGGCCAACCCGCTGATGATGCAGCAGATGGTGGAGGAGCAGGACCGCAACGACCCGTTGATTCCCATCAAGAAGGACTACAAAGCCTTCAGCTACTATCACTTGCCCGATGGGCAGCGCGTGGTGGGCCTCTGGAAGCACGCCCTCACCACCATCAGTCCCAATGGCGGTAAAACCTGGCCCAACCCGGTTATCCGGGCGCCGCACTTCGTGAACAGCAACGCCAAAATATGGGGCCAGCGCACCTCCGATGGCCGCTATGCCACGGTGTACAACCCATCGGAATTCCGCTGGCCGCTGGCTATTTCGACCAGCGAAAACGGCCTCGACTACACCGACCTCTGGCTGGTACACGGCGAAATCACGCCCATGCGCTACGGCGGCAACTACAAGAGCTACGGCCCGCAGTACGTGCGCGGCATCCAGGAAGGCGACGGCGTGCCGCCCGATAAAAAGCTGTGGGTGAGCTACAGCGTGAACAAAGAGGACCTGTGGGTGGCCTCGGTGCCGGTGCCCGTGCGCGCCACCGCCAGCAGCCACGCCAATGAGATTTTTGCCCAGCTGCCCGCCGGGCAGGAGCTGGACCAATGGAACACCTACAGCCTGGTGCAGGCTCCCGTCGAAATCGGCAAGCTGCCGGATGGCAGCAAGGCGTTGGTGTTGAAGGATGCCGATAAGTTCGATTACGCCAAGGCCGAGCGCATCATCCCCGAAAGCAAGCAACTGGTGGCCGAGTTGTCAGTGGTGCCCGGCCAAAACGACCACGGCCTGCTGCAAATCGAGTTTCAGGATGCCAAGGGTCAGCCCGCCGTGCAGCTTTCTTTCGACTCTACCGGCACGCTGAGCTACAAAGCCGGCGCCCGCTTCAAGGGCGTGACTAAGTACCAGGCCGGCCAGCCACTGGACCTGCGCGTGACCCTCGACGCCCCCAACCGTACCTGCACTATCACGGCCAACGGCAAAACCAGCACCTTCATCTTCTTCGCCCCGGTTGCATCCTTCGAGCGGGTGATGTTCCGCACCGGCCCCGCCCGCCGCTTCCCCACACCCGACACGCCCGCCGACCAAGCCTACGACCTGCCCAAAGCCGGCGAGTCGGAGCCGCTGGCGGTGTTTTACCTGAAGTCGCTAAAGACGTCGGCGGGGGAGGTGAAGACGCCCTGACGTGGCGCCTCACCCCCCGGCCCCCTCTCCGAAAAGGAGAGGGGGAGCCACGGCGACTTGGGTTGTTGCTCGCTTTATTACTTGATTGTCCGGATGGAACCGACCGAGCTGTATTTGCCGCAGGATAAAATCTTTACTGCTGATAAGAAGCAGTATGGTAAGCTTGAGCTAAAAGCACGAGCCCGAGGCATGCGCCACGAAGCAACGCCTGCCGAGGAAAAGCTGTGGCAACAACTGCGCGGTGGCCAGCTAGGGGTAAAATTCCGTCGGCAGCACAACATCGACCGCTATATCGCGGACTTCGTGTGCCTCTCGCATAAGCTCATTGTGGAGTTGGACGGTGCCGGCCACCTGGAACCCAACCAAGCCGACTACGACAGTGGCCGCTCTGCCTTATTAGCCGAATTAGGCTACCGCGTGCTCCGCTTCTCTAACGAGCAAGCCCTCAACCAAACCGAAACAACCTTAGCTGCCATCAAAGCCAGCCTATAACAGTCCCTCGCGCTCATCTCTAAAGTCGTCAGGCTCCCCCTCTCCTTTTCGGAGAGGGGGCCGGGGGGGGGGAGGCGCCATGCCCGCACAACATGCTCAAATACCTACTAGCCCTCTTGCTTCTCCCGCTGAGCCAGCTCCACGCCCAGCGTACCGAAACCCAGCTGCTCTCCGGCCCCGACAAAGACCACACCGTGAAGTGGCAGTTCTACTGCACGGCGGGGCGCAATTCGGGCAAGTGGACCACCATCCCGGTGCCGTCCAACTGGGAGTTGCAAGGCTTCGGCAAGTACAACTACGGGCACGCCAAGGACACCGCGCGCGGCAAGGAAAAGGGGCTTTACAAGTACCAATTCAAGGTGCCGGCCAGCTGGCAGGGCAAGGTGGTGAACATAGTATTCGACGGCGCCATGACCGATACAGAGGTTAAAATCAATGGTCAATCGGCTGGCCCCATCCATCAGGGCTCGTACTACCGCTTCCGGTACGACATTTCGAAACTGCTGAAATACGGCAAAACCAACCTGCTCGAAGCCACCGTGGCCAAGCACTCGGCCAACGAATCGGTGAATGACGCCGAGCGGCGCGGCGACTTCTGGCTGTTTGGCGGCATATTCCGGCCGGTGTTCCTGGAGGCGCTGCCGGTAGCGCACATCAGCCGGGCGGCCGTGGATGCGCGTGCCGACGGCACCTTTAAAGCCAGCGTGACTACCAGCGGCGCGGCCGATGAAGTGGTGGGCCAACTCTACACCCTAGGGGGGCAAAAAGTAGGCAGCGAGTTCCGGGCGGCCGTGGCGGCGGGCAGCCCCGCGCAGCTCCAAACCACCGTGCCCAACCCCCAGCTCTGGACGCCCGAAACGCCCACCCGCTACCGTGTCACGTTCACGCTGCGGCGGGGCGGGCAGGCGGTGCACACTATCAGCAAAACCATCGGCTTCCGCACCGTGGAGCTGCGCGAGCGCGAAGGCTACTACGTAAATGGCGTCAAAATCAAGTTCAAGGGCGTGAACCGGCACTCATTCTGGCCCTCGTCGGGGCGCGCCACCAGCAAGGCGCTCAGCATCATCGACGTGAACCTGATGAAGGACATGAACATGAACGCCGTGCGCATGTCGCACTACCCGCCCGACGACCATTTTCTGGCTGCCTGCGATTCGCTCGGCCTCTTCGTGTTCGATGAAGTGGCCGGCTGGCACGCCGCCTACAACACGCCCACCGGTACCACCCTCACCGAGGCCATGGTGGCCAAAGACGAAACCCACCCCAGCATCATCGGCTGGATAAACGGCAACGAGGGCGGCCACAACTTCGACCTCGACCCCGTGCTCGACCGCATGGACCTGCAAAAGCGGCCTGTAGTGCACGCCTGGCAGGTGTTCCGCGGCACCGATACCCAGCACTACATCAACTACGACTACGGCAACGGCACCCACCTGCACGGCCACAACGTGGTGTTTCCCACCGAATTCCTGCACGGCCTCTACGACGGCGGCCACGGCGCGGGCCTCGAAGACTACTGGGAGCAAATGTGGCGCGAGCCGCTCTCGGCCGGCGGCTTCCTCTGGGACTTCTCCGACGCTGCCGTGGTGCGCACCGACAAGGGCGGCATCCTCGATACCGACGGCGACCACGGCCCCGACGGCATCCTGGGGCCCTACCGCGAGAAGGAGGGCAGCTACTTCACCATCAAGGAAGTATGGAGCCCCGTCTTCTTCGAGCGCCGCGAAATCACGCCTGCCTTCGACGGCACCTTCCGCATCCAAAACCGCTTCACCTACACCAACCTCAGCGCCTGCCGCTTCACCTGGAAACTCGCTCAGCTGCCCGCGCCCGGCGGCCCCGCCGCGCCCGCCGCCCGCACCGGCCCCATCGCCGCGCCCAGCATCGCGCCCACCGAGTACGGCCCGCTCCGGCTAAGCCTGCCCGCCGACTGGGCGCAGGCCGACGTGCTCTACATCACGGCCACCGACCCCGCCGGGCGCGAAATCTACACCTGGAGCTGGCCCATTGCCCACCCCGCGCAGGTGGCCCAGCGGCTGGTGCCCACCACCGGCTCCGGCGCGGCCACCATTACCGAAACCGACTCGCTCTACACCGCTACCGCCCACGGCGTCACGCTCACCTTCAGCCGCAAAACCGGCCTGCTACGCCAAGTACGCAACGCCAAGGGCCTCATCCCGCTCACCAACGGCCCCGTGCTGGCCGAGGGCGAAACCGCCTTCGAAGGCCTCAAACAGCACCAGGATGGCGCCAACGTGGTCATCGACGCCACTTTCGGCAAGGCCAGCCGCTACCAGTCGCTGCAATGGACGGTGTACCCCTCGGGCTGGGTGCGCATGACGGCCAAGTACTTCCCCAAAGACTACGATTTTGCCCTGGCCGGCCTCAGTTTTAACTACCCCGAAAAGGAGGTGCGCGGTATCCAGTGGCGCGGCGACGGCCCCTACCGCGTCTGGAAAGACCGCCTGAAAGGCACCAACCTAGGCGTGTGGACCAAGGCCTACAACAACACCAGCACCGGTGAGCCCGACGGCACCAAGAGCCCGCTCTATCCCGAGTTCAAGGGCTACTACTCCAACTTCTACTGGCTCACGCTCCAAACCACCGGCCAGCCCTTCACGATAGTATGCGACCAGGAAGACGTGTACCTGCGCCTCTTCACGCCCCGCTTCGCCGCCAAGCCCTACAACACGGCCCCGGCATTCCCCAGTGGCAACCTCTCGTTCATGCACGGCATCACGCCCATCGGCACCAAGTCGCAAAAAGCCGAAAACATGGGCCCCATGGGCAAAACCAACATGTACTATGACTACAGCAAAGACCCGTCCTACGCCAAGGAAATCACGCTGTACTTCGATTTCTCGGGGGATGGCGCGCCCGCGCCAAAGGCAGTGGGTAAGAAGTAGGAGGGAAGCAGCTTCTGAAGCTTGAGTGTCACAAGTGGCGGGCAGCGAACCAATTTGGTTTGTTGTCCGCTATTATCTTTATCAGGGTTCACCATTTCAGTCGCAAGGGCTGAGCGCTACTATTACAGTCATGGCAAAGCTGACGAAATACACAAGCTTCGAAGAGCTGAAATCAGATGTTCAGCCCAATGCACTGACCGAAGCCGAGCGGGATAAAGCGTATGCAGAGCTTGAAGAATTTATAAAGCTTCTACAGCAGGATTTAGCTGCCAAGAAAAAAGTGAAGCTTTCTAATGGACAATAAATTAATCAGCGCCCTGCTAACGGTTTGTAGCGTCCTTAACAAACATGATGTTGATTACATCGTCGTTGGCGGAATTGCGGTTGCTTTACATGGCTACTTTCGGCGGTCAATTGCTTCGAATGGCGTAGTTGCGGATAAAGTCGATTTAGATATCTGGTACAGTCCGACGTACGGCAATTACTTCAAGGTGCTGAAGGCATTGGAAGAACTTGGACAAGATGTCACGAAATACAAACAAGAGCAGACAACAAATCCTAAAAAGTCCTTTTTTAGGTACGTTTTCGAAGACTTTACACTTGACCTGCTACCAGAACTCAAAGCGCCGCTAAGATTCGGTGCAGCTTTCGCAAACCGAGAAAATGCTGCTTTGGGCGAAGTCAGTATTCCATTCATCGGCTTTGATGACCTGTTGCTTGATAAAGCAGCCAACGCGCGGCCAAAGGACTTGGCAGATATTGAGCAGCTGAAAGCCAGACGAGCTTCGGAAGAGGGGTAACGAAGCGGTAGAGATGCTTCGGCTGCGCTCAGCATGACCGGGCTCCTTATCTTGCCACCCCCATGCAGCCCACCCCGCTACCTACCAAACCCCATTACCCCATCCTCGACGGCCTGCGGGGCGTGGCGGCGCTCATGGTGGTGGCCTTTCACTTGTGCGAGGCCCACGCCACCAGCCACCTCGACCAGGTGATAAACCACGGCTACCTGGCGGTGGATTTCTTCTTTCTGCTGTCGGGCTTCGTGATTGGCTACGCCTACGACGACCGGTGGGGCCGCCTCACGGTGGGCGGTTTCTTCAAGCGGCGGCTGGTGCGGCTGCAACCCCTGGTGGTGCTGGGTATGCTGATAGGGGCGGCGATGTACTACTTCCAGGCGTCGGCGCTGTTCCCCATCATCGGCCAGACGCCGGTGTGGAAGCTGCTGCTGGTCATGCTCCTCGGCTGCTTGATGATGCCGGTGCCGGTGTCGCTCGACGTGCGGGGCTGGCACGAAACCTTTCCGCTCAACGGGCCGGGCTGGTCGCTGTTTTTCGAGTACGTGGCCAACGTACTGTATGCGACGGTGGTGCGCCGCTTCTCCAACGTGGCGCTGGGCATCTTGGTGGTGCTGGCGGCGGGGGCGCTGCTGCACCTGGGCCTCACCAGTCCGCAGGGCGATGTCATTGGGGGCTGGTCGCTGGAGCCTGCGCAGCTGCACATCGGCTTCGCCCGCATGGCTTACCCGTTTTTTGCGGGGCTGCTGCTGTTTCGGCTGGCGCGGCTGCGGCCGGTGCCGCATGCCTTTGGGTGGTGCAGCCTGGCGGTGGTGGCGGTGCTGGCCATGCCCCGCATCGGCCGCCCCGCGCAGCTGTGGCAAAATGGGCTCTACGATGCGCTCTGCATCATTTTCGTCTTCCCCGCTATCATCTTCTTCGGGGCCAGCGGGGCGGTGCGCTCGGGCGCGGCCCAGCGGCTATGCCGCTTCCTAGGCGATATTTCGTATCCGATTTACATCACGCACTACCCGCTCATCTACACCTACACGGCCTGGGTGGCGACTCATAAAGTGTCTTTGCGCGAGGGCTTGCCCGTGGCGGCGCTGGTCTATCTGGCGGCGGTGGCGCTGGCGTATGTGTGCTTGAAGCTGTACGATGAGCCGGTGCGGGAGTGGTTGAGGAAGAAGGTGTTGGAGAATAGGGGTAATGTCCAAGCTGCGGAAATTTCTGCGGTAACGAAATGAAAATAAGCAAGTAAGATTTGCTGCTTGCAATTTCTGTTAGAACGAATGTGGAGGTTTATAGGTGCTTGCATCTTATATGACAACCACCTGATTCCTTTGGTAATATGCGTTCTATTCTGCTTCTAGTCTTGGCTCTGCTTTCGGCCTGTGCAACAGAGAAGCTCTCAGTTATCAAACAGGGAGATAAGTTCGGGGTAATCAATAAGAAAGGGAGCTTTGTAATAATGCCGAAGTGGGATTGGCTCATGTATAGCTGTGAAAATAAGCAATTGCTTGTTTGTCAAGACAGTATGTATGGATTTGTAGATAGAAAGGGAAGTAATTTAATTAAGCCTAAATACAAAGATGCACATATGTTTTCGGAGGGATTAGCAGCGGTTAGTAATGGCCAAAAATTCGGCTTTATTAATGCGAAAGGCGATACTATTATACCGTTTGAATACGATGATGTATTTCTGGGGTTCTCGAATGGATTGTCGGATGTAACTATTAATGACAAGTGCGGTTATATAGATAAAAAAGGGCGTATCAAGATACCGTTGATTTATGATACTTGCTATCCATTCTTGTCGAAATACGCGAATGTACTGACCTTAAGTCTGGATTCTAAGGTGATTGATAAGCGAGGAGAAATAGTTGAGAAATCTGATAATTTAAAAGGCAAACGACTTTGGTTAAAAAGCTTCCCTGATAATTATTCTATAATCAGAGGCTCTAAAGGAACAGGATGGTTAAATAGTAAGATGGATACAATTGTCCCACCTATTTATAAGTCAGTCGGTATCTTTCGCCAAAAACGCTCTATCGTAAACTATGAGGGACGCTGGGGATTGGTTGATAATAAAGGCAATATTATTGCAAAGCCTCAATTTGAGGATTTGTGGCATTTTAGCGAAGGCTTAGCTAATTTTAAATTGAATGGGAAATGGGGTTATATAAACCGCAGAGGTCAAGTTATCATTGAGCCTAGATACGACTATGCCCGTGAGTTTTCATCTGGATTAGCCTATGTAGAGGTAGACAATAAAGTTGGCTTTATAGACAAAACTGGGAGAATGGTAATCAAGCCTACATTTGATGTGTATAGGATTGCTGGAAAATTTGAGTAATAGCAATTGTTGAATAGCTATCTGGTAGCTTTTAAGCGTTTGTTGAGGGTCTTATCTGCCACCATGCACAAATTGACCAGATTCGTGCTAACATCCTAGAATAACGGGAAGCAAAAAAGTCCGAACTATGTGGGTGCCGAACTGCGCCCCGCGCACCCCCCAGCCGGCCCGGTGGCCGAGGCGCTTGCTCTACGTTGGGGCGGGCGCAGGGGGGAGGCTCTGACTATGACCGCCCGACTCCTGTTTCTTCTGCTTACTTGTTTGTCGCTCATGGCATTGGGGGCCGCGCCGCCCGCCGCTGTGCAGCTTCAGCGGCTGCGCTGCGAGCTGCTGACCAACCCCGAAGGCATCGACGCCACTGCCCCGCGCCTGAGCTGGGAGCTGCGCAGTGCCGCGCGCGGCCTCACCCAAACCGCCTACCAGGTGCTGGTGGCCTCGACCCCCGAGAAGCTGGCCGCTGACGAAGGCGACCTCTGGAACTCGGGCAAGGTGGCGTCGGGCCAATCGGTGCACGTGGCCTACGCCGGGGCGCCGCTCCGCAGCCGCGCCCGCTGCTACTGGAAGGTGCGCACCTGGACCGACCAGGGCGAAACCGCCTGGAGTCCGCCCGCCCGCTGGAGCATGGGCCTGCTCAACTACCTCGACTGGAAAGGCCGCTGGATTGGCCTGGACCGCGCCTTTCCCTGGGACGATGAATCGACCCACGCCCGGCTGTCGGCCCGCTATTTTCGCAAGGAGTTCAAGGCCGACAAGCCCGTGACGCAGGCCACCGCGTCCATCATCGGGCTGGGGCTGTACGAGCTGTACCTCAACGGCCAGCGCGTGGGCGACCAGGTGCTGGCGCCCGGCCCCACCGACTACACCCAGGGCGTGAAGTACAACACCTTCGACGTGACCGCGCTGCTGCGGCCCGGCGCCAACGCCCTCGGCACGGTGCTCGGCAACGGCCGCTTCTACGCCATGCGGCAGCACTACAAGCCCTACAAAATCAAGACCTTCGGCTACCCCAAGCTGCTGATGCAGCTCGACGTGACCTACGCCGATGGCAGCCACGAAGTTATCAAAACCGACGAAACCTGGCAGGCCACCGCCGACGGTCCCATCCGGGCCAACAACGAGTACGACGGCGAAGAATACGACGCCACCAAGGAAATGCCGGGCTGGGCCACCGCCGGCTTCGACGCCAAAAAGTGGCTCAAAGCCGAGCTGGTGCAGGAGCCCGGCGGCGCCTTCGAAGCCCAGATGAACGAGAACATGAAGGTGATGGAAACCCTGAAACCGGTGGCCCTCAAGCCGCTGGCGGGCGGCAAATTCGTCCTCGATATGGGCCAGAACATGGCGGGCTGGCTGCGGATGCGCGCCACCGGACCCAGGGGCCAGAAAATCACGCTGCGCTTTGCCGAGACGCTGCAAAAAACCGGCGAGCTGTACGTGGCCAACCTGCGCGATGCCCGCGTGACCGACGTGTACACGCTGCGCGGCGGCACCCGCGAAACCTGGGAGCCCACGTTTGTGTACCACGGCTTCCGCTACGTCGAAATCAGCGGCTACCCCGGCACGCCCACGCTGGCCGATTTTGACGGCCGCGTGGTGTACGACGACCTGGCGACGACGGGCGAGTTTACGACATCCAACGCCACCATTAACCAAGTGTATAAGAATGCCTACTGGGGCATTCGGAGCAACTACAAGGGCATGCCCATCGACTGCCCGCAGCGCAACGAGCGGCAGCCCTGGCTCGGCGACCGCACCACCGGCGCGTATGGCGAGAGCTTCGTGTTTGACAACTCGCGGCTGTACGCGAAGTGGCTCGACGACATTGCCCAGGCCCAAAAAGCCGACGGCAGCATCCCCGACGTGGCCCCCGCTTTCTGGCGTTACTACGGCGACAACGTGACCTGGCCCGGTACCTACCTCACCATCGCCGACATGCTGTACTCGCAGTACGGCGACGCCCAGCCCATCGCCAAGCACTACGACTCGATGCGTCGCTGGCTCGCCTACATGCGCGCCAACTACATGACGGACAATAATATCTTCACCAAGGACAAGTACGGCGACTGGTGCGTGCCGCCCGAGTCGGAGAAGCTCATCCACTCGCAAGACCCCGCCCGCAACACCAGCGGCGAGGTCATTGCCACCAGCACCTACTACCACCTGCTGACGCTGATGCAGCGCTTCGCCACCGTGCTCGGCAAGCCCGCCGATGCGCAGGAATACGCCGCCCTAGGTGCCAAAATCAAGGACGCGTTCAACCAGAAGTTCCTGAACGCCCAAAACCAGCAGTACGCTAACAACACCGTGACGGCCAACCTGCTACCCCTGGCCTACGGCATGACGCCGGACGCCGAGCGCGGCAAGGTGTTCCAGAATATTGCCGATAAAATATTGGTCGAAAACAAGGGCCACATCAGTACCGGCGTCATTGGCACGCAGTGGCTCATGCGGGGCCTCACCGCTGAGGGCCGGCCCGACATTGCCTACCGCCTGGCCACCAACCGCGACTACCCGAGCTGGGGCTACATGGCCGCCAACGGTGCCACCACCATCTGGGAGCTCTGGAACGGCAACACCGCCGACCCCGCCATGAACTCCCAAAACCACGTGATGCTGCTCGGCGATTTAATCATCTGGGATTATGAGAACTTGGCAGGCATCAAGTCGGTCGCACCTGGTTTTCAAGAGTTGGAAATGAAACCCGCGCTAATTGATGAGCTAACGTCGGTGCAGGCTTCTTATCAATCGGTGCGTGGGCTGGTGCGCAGTAGCTGGACGCGAGATGCGAAGCGCTTTACCTGGAACATCACGGTGCCGGGCAATTCTAAGGCGCTGGTGTACGTGCCGGCGAAGGATGCGAAGGACGTGACGGAAGGCGGCAAAAAGGCTTCTGGGGCGGCTGGGGTGAAGTTTTTGCGGATGGAAGGCGGTAGGGCGGTGTTTGAGGTTGGGTCGGGGGAGTATGCGTTTGTGGCGAAGCTGTGATGGGAGATTGTAACCAAAAGAGCGTCATGCTGAGCTTGTCGAAGCATCTCTACCGCTCCGTTCAACGGGGCGCCTCACCCCCCGGCCCCCTCTCCGAAAAGGAGAGGGGGAGCCTGACGACTGCCAGGCTAGTGCTAAGACTAAAAACTAGAGCTAGTTCCCTCTATCCTTTTCGGAGAGGGGGCTAGGGGGTGAGGCGCTACGGTCGGCGAGCTTCTTGCACTACCCTCACATGCTAATTGTTCAGACGTCCGCTTAATGAATCAAATACGAGCTATAACCAAGCAGAAAATAAAGGCCCTAGCCCTAGCCTCCGCGCTGTTGCTTGCCAGCGTCCCAGCCGCTCACGCCCAAACCCCAACGCCCACCACCGCACAAATCCCCAACACTGCCAAGTGGTCGGAACGCATGGCGCTGTCGGTGCTCAAGCGGAGCCCGTGGCTGCAAGACCCCAACCTAGGTGATTCTTGGGGCTACACCCAGGGGCTGCTGATGCATTCGCTGGAAGCCTTGGAGCACCAGAACCACGACTCGCGTCTGCGCACCGCCTTGCAGCAGTACGGCGACAAAATGGTGGATGCCCAGGGCGAGATTCACAACAAGGACTACAAGCCGCTGGACAACAGCCTCGACAACATCAACTCGGGCAAGCTCCTGTTCCAGCTCTACACCGATACCAAGCAGGAGAAGTATAAAATTGCCCTGCAAAAGCTGCACGCCGAGCTTCAGCAACAGCCCAAAACCAGCGACGGTGGCTACTGGCACAAGAAGAAATACCCCAGCCAGATGTGGCTCGATGGCGCCTACATGGCCAGCCCGTTCGTGGCCCAATACGCGGCTTTCTTCAAGGAGCCGGCCGGGTTCGATGAGGCCGCCAAGCAGCTGCTCTTGCTCGAAAAACACCTGCGCGACCCCAAAACCGGCCTGCTCTACCACGGCTGGGACGAGAAGCACGTGCAAGCCTGGGCCAACCCACAAACTGGCCAGTCGCCCAACTTCTGGGGCCGCGCCATCGGCTGGTACGGCATGGCGCTGGTCGATGTGCTCGACTACCTCCCCGCCAAGCACCCCGACCGCCCCAAACTGGTGCAGGTGCTCGACCAACTGGCTGTTGCCATCCAGAAATACCAGGACCCCGCCAGCGGCCTCTGGTACCAGGTGGTGGACAAGGGCGGCCAACCCGGCAACTACCTGGAGGCCTCGGCCTCGTGCATGTTCGTGTACACGCTGGCCAAGGGCGTGAACAAGGGCTACCTCAACAAAAAGTACCGCCCGGTGGCCCAAAAAGGCTTCGACGGCATTACATCTAAGCTCATCGAAGTAAAGCCCGACGGCGAGCTCAACCTGCTGCAAGTGTGCGAAGTAGCTGGCCTGGGTCCCGGCACCGAGCGCAACGGCTCCTATGAATACTACGTGGGCGAGCGCATCAAAATTAATGATTTGAAGGGGGTAGGGCCGTTCATCCTGGCCAGCCTCGAACTCAATAAATAGCGGCTTCGGCCATCCAACGTACCGCCATGAGAAACCCCATTTTGCTACTGGCCCTCGGGCTGCTTGCGCACGGCGCATCGGCCCAAACGCAGCCGTGGAAACAGGGCATCGTCACCGACGAATTTATCTTCGAAAAAGCGCCCTTCCCCGAGAGCCACGCCGCCACCATCGCCGAGACGCCCAAGGGCCTCGTGGCCGCTTGGTTTGGCGGCACCAAGGAGCGCAACCCCGACGTGGGCATCTGGGTGAGCCGCCAGGAAAACGGCCGCTGGACCGCCCCCGTGGAGGTGGCCAACGGCATCCAAAACGAAACCCTGCGCTACCCTACCTGGAACCCGGTGCTCTACCAGGCGCCCGGCGGCGAGCTGCTGCTGTTCTATAAAATTGGTCCGAAACCCTCGGAGTGGAAGGGCTGGCTGCGCACCTCCAAAGACAACGGTCTGACGTGGTCGGCGGCCCAGGCGCTGCCGGAAGGCTACATCGGGCCGGTGAAAAACAAGCCCGTGCTGCTCAAAAACGGCACCTTGCTTTCGCCCACCAGCACCGAGGGCAGCGGCGGCTGGCTGGTGCATTTTGAGGCCACGCAGGACTTCGGCAAGACCTGGACCCAGACCGCGCCCGTGCCCAACGGCGCGACCCAGGGTGCCATTCAGCCCAGCATCCTCACCTATAAGGACGGCCGCCTGCAAGCCCTCTGCCGCAGCCGCGACCGCGCCATTCTCGAAACGTGGTCGACGGACCAGGGCAAAACCTGGTCACCCCTCGCCAAAACCACCCTGCCCAACAACAACTCCGGCACCGACGCCGTGACCCTGAAAGACGGCCGCCAACTGCTGGTCTACAACCACGTGCTACCCCCCGGCACCCTCGCCAAAGGCCCCCGCACCCCACTCAACGTGGCCGTGTCGAAAGACGGGAAAGAGTGGTACGCGGTGGCCATTTTGGAAGACTCGCCCATCAGCCAGTACTCCTACCCGTCGGTGATTCAGACCAAGGACGGCCTGGTGCATTTCGTGTACACCTGGCGGCGCCAGCGCATCAAGCACGCCGTGCTCGACCCTAAAAAGATGAAGCTGGTGAAGATTGAAAACGGCGTGTGGCCGGCGATGAAGGGGTACACCGCGCCGGTGGGTGAGGCGGAGATTACGAAAGATTGAGCTTGGCTCGTTCAACGTGGCGCCTCACCCCCCGGCCCCCTCTCCGAAAAGGAGAGGGGGAGCCTGACGCCTACTAGGGGACTAAGGCTAAGACTAAAACTAGAGCTAGTTCCCCCTCTCCTTTTCGGAGAGGGGGCTAGGGGGTGAGGCGCCTACGTTAGCGCGGCACCCCTAACACCAACAGCATTCCCACCCATGTCCAGATTCTTCCGCCTGCTCTTAGGTTCGCTTTTCCTCACCACCGCTGCCCAGGCGCAGAACTCCGACGACCAGTACCGCGAGCCCTTGCAGCAGGTGCTGGAGGAGATTCAGCAGCGCTACGGGGTGAAAATCCGGCCCGACGCGGCGATGGTGAAGGACAAGTACGTGACTTACGCCGAATGGCGCTTTCGCCCTGACGTGGACGAGACCCTGCGCAGCGTGCTGGCCCCGTTCGATTACCAGGCGGCGAAAACCGGCGATAAAACCTATAAAATCAAGACCTTCCAGTACCACCTCAAAACGCCCGACGAAGGGGCGGCGCAACTGGCGCAACTGGCCAGCCAGTACCACGACGCGGCCACCTGGGAAAAGCGCAAAGCCGAGCTACGTAGTTGCATGTGGTCGGCGTTGCGGCTGTCGCCGATGCCAGCTAAGCCAAACAGCAAGCCTATTATCACCAACAAACGTCAATTCGACGGCTATACCGTGGAGAACGTGGCCATTGAAACGCTGCCGGGCTATTACATGACGGGCTCGCTCTACAAGCCCGCTAAGGCCAAGGGCAAAATCCCCATCATCATCAGCCCCGACGGGCATTTTGGCGACGGGCGCTACCGGGCCGATGCGCAATTGCGCTGCGCCACGCTGGCTCGTATGGGGGCGATGGTGTATAGCTACGACCTGTTTGCCTGGGGCGAGTCGCTGCTGCAATTCAAGGGCGAGGACCACCGCCGTAGTCTTGCTATGACGGTGCAGGCCCTGAACGGCGAGCGGGCGCTGGACTACCTGCTGTCGCTGAAAGACGCTGACAAAACCCGCGTGGCCATCACGGGCGGCTCGGGCGGTGGCAGCCAAACCATGCTGCTCACCGCCTTGGATGACAGAATCAAAGTGAGCGTGCCGGTGGTGATGCTTTCGACCTACCACAGCGGCGGTTGCCCTTGCGAAAGCGGCCAGCCCGTGCACCTCTGCGGCAACGGCACCAACAACGCCGAAATTGCCGCCATGGCCGCCCCCCGTCCTCAGCTCGCCATCACCGACGGCGGCGACTGGACCGCCCAGACACCCGAAGTCGCCTATCCCTATTTGCAAAAAATCTACGGCTACTACGGCCAATCCAGCTTCGTGCAAAACGTGCATCTGCCTAAGGAAGTCCACGACTACGGCCCATCCAAGCGGCAGGCGATGTACGAGTTTATGGCCAAAAACTTGAGCCTGAACCTGGCCGCAGCCGAGGATAAAACGGGTAAGCTGGATGAGTCGAAAGTGACAGTTGAGAAGGAGGAGGCGCAACGCGTTTTCGGGCCGAAAGGGGAGGGTCTGCCGGCAAATGCGTTGCACAGCTTCGAGGATTTGCAGGCAGTTTTCGCGAAGGCAGTGGCACCGTGATGTGGCGTGGACTCTGCGAGTTCGCGCAACGAGCGCAGCGAGTATCTCCGCCTGCGCCGGTTGATTTCAAACATAATTCAAGTGCAGCCGGCACTACTCGCTGCGCTCGTTACGCGGACTCGCAGAGTCCACGCCACATTCAGCATGACTCGAACGTTATTCATCGCCCTCAGCCTGTTCAGTGCCGCGCCCGCCTGCGCCGCCGACATCTGGGTAGCGCCCACCGGCTCCGACCGCAATCCGGGCACCCAGGCCCAGCCGCTGGCTACCCCAAACGCTGCCCTGCGCCATGCCCGCGACCTGCGCCGCCTGCACGATGCCTCAGCGGCCGATGGCGTGCACATCTGGCTGAAGGGCGGCGAGTACCGACTGACGGAACCGTGGTTTTTTCGCCCCGAAGACGCGGGCACGGCCGCCAGCCCCACGGTGGTAGCCGCCGCGCCCGGCGAACGGCCGGTGCTGAGCGGTGGCGTGCCGGTAACGGGCTGGCATAAATCAGCTGGTAAAATTGCCGGCCTGCCGGCTGCTGCGCAGGGCCAGGTATGGGTGGCTACCGCGCCGCTGCTGGCGGGCCGCGCCCTCAACTTTCGCCAGCTGTGGGTGAATGGCCGCAAAGGCACCCGCGCCCGCACCCCCAACAACGACAACCTACCCCGCCTGCTCACCTGGGACACTGACAAGCGCGAAACCACTATTCCGGCTGCTGCGCTGAACGGCTTGAAACAACCCGGCCAGCTGGAAATGGTGTTGCACCAAATGTGGGCCGTGAACGTGCTGCGCGTGAAAACCCTGACCGTGCAAGGCGACAAAGCCCGCGTGACGTTTCAGGAGCCCGAAAGCCGCATCCAGTTTGAGCACCCCTGGCCGCGGCCCATCATCAAAGGTAAAAACGGCAGCTCGGCCTTTTATCTGACCAACGCCATCGAACTGCTCGACCAGCCCGGCGAGTGGTTTTATGACGCGCCGCGCGGGCAGGTGTATTACTGGCCCCGCCTCGGCGAAAACCTGGCCACCGCCCAGGTGGTAGCGCCGGCCATGGAAACGGTGGTGCAGGTTGTCGGTACCCTCGACCAGCCGGTGAGCTACGTGCAGTTCAAAGGCCTGACGTTTGCCTACACCACTTGGCTGCGACCTTCGGAGCAGGGCCACGTGCCCTTGCAAGCGGGCATGTATTTGCTCGATGGCTATTCGCTGGCCAAGCCCGGCACGCCCGACAAAGCTGACCTCGAAAACCAGGCTTGGATTGGCCGCCCACCGGCGGGGATAACGGTACAGAATGCCCACCACACGCGCTTCGAGCGCTGCCAATTCATACATATGGGCGCCACTGCGCTGGATTATCAAAGCGGCACCCACGACGACGCCATCAGCGGCTGCACCGTGCGTGACGTGGCCGTGAATGGCATTCAAATGGGTAAGTTTTCCGACGAAAGCGTGGAAACCCACCTGCCCTACAACCCGAAAGACGAGCGCGAAATCTGCACCAATGAGCTGCTGGAAAATAACTTCGTCACTGACTGCGGCAACGAGGACTGGGGCGCGGTGGGCATTGCGGCGGGCTTCGTGCGGGGCGTCACCATCCGGCATAATGAAGTGGCGCAGGTGCCCTACACCGGCATCAGCCTGGGCTGGGGCTGGACCAAAACCGCCAACGCCATGCGCGACAACCGCGTGCAGGCCAACTACATTCACCACTACGCCCAGCATACCTACGATGTGGCCGGTGTGTACACGCTCTCGGCCCAGCCCGGCACGGTCATCACCGAAAACCGCGTCGATGAAATCGGCCGCGCGCCCTACGTGCATGACCCCGACCACTGGTTCTACCTCTACCTCGACGAAGGCTCGTCCAACATCACGGTGCAGGACAACTGGTGCCCGGCCGAGAAATTCCTGGCCAATGCCAACGGGCCGGGCAACGTGTGGAAGAATAACGGACCGATGGTGAGCGAGGCCATCAAGCAGGCAGCGGGGCTGGAGGCTGCCTTTCAGGATTTGCGGAAAGCCTCAGTCCAGAAATGAACGAGAAAAGAACGTCATGCAGAGCGCAGCGAAGCATCTCGCGTGCAGTGGTAATCAATATCGATTGCAACGAAGCGGGCGAGATGCTTCGCTACTCTCTGCATTACGACCAGACACCGAAAACATCAACCCACCTGATGATAAAACCATACCTGAAACGAGTTGCAACTGCATTGCTTTTGCTACTATCAGCTACCTGCGCTCAAGCCCAAGCCCAGACTGCCCCCAAAGCCACTTGGATTTGGTACCCCGGCGACTACGAAATCTGGCTGGGCAACCAGATGCAGAATCGGCGCACCGAGCGCGGTACGTTCTTCCCGGTGTTCTGGCGGATGGACAGCCACTACGTCCTCATCGACTTCCACAAAGACTTCGACCTCGCGCAGCCCGAAGAAGTGGAGCTGCGCGCCGAGGGCCAGTACAACGTGAAGCTCGATGGCAAGCCGCTGACTGGGGCGCCCACGCGCCTAACGGTGCCCGCCGGCAAGCACCGGATTAACCTCAAAGTCTACAACCAAGCCACGCCGCCCGCGGTGTTCGTGCATGGCAAGACTATCGCATCGGATGGCTCGTGGCTGGTGACCTACGAGGACAAAGAGTGGATTGATGCTTCGGGCAAAACCTCTGACCAATCGGGCACTACGTGGCTTCAGGCAGGCACTTGGAATTTTGATTCGCCCGAGGCGCGGCCCTCGGCCTATAAGCTGCCGACGGAGGTACGCCGGGCCGCCCGCGTGGAGCGCACGGCCCAGGGCATGGTAGTGGACTTTGGCCGCGAAACCTTCGGCTACGTGCGGTTGCACGGGCTGCAAGGCAAGGGCCAGGTGGCGGTGTACTTCGGCGAATCGAAGGAAGAGGCCCTAGCCACCGAAACCTGCGAAACGCTGGAATACCTGCCCGTAGACCAGCCGCAAAAAGGCGACCGCACCACCAGTCTATCGAAGGCCTTTCGCTACGTGAACATCCGGCCGGAGGCGGGCGTGCGCCTCGATTCGGTGTCGCTGCTGTATGAGTACGCGCCGGTGGCGGAGCGGGGTAAATTCCGCTGTTCCGATGCGCAGCTGAATAAAATCTGGGACGTGGCGGCCTACACCATGCACCTCAATACGCGGGAGTTTTTCATCGACGGCATCAAGCGCGACCGGTGGGTGTGGTCGGGCGACGCCTACCAGAGCTACCTGATGAACTACTACCTCTACTTCGACACGCCGACGGTGAACCGCACGCAGTTTGCCCTGCGCGGCAAAGACCCGGTGACCAGCCACATCAACACCATCATGGACTACAGTTTTTACTGGTTCATCAGCGTGTACGATGCTTACCAGTACACGGGAGATAAAGCGCAAGTGCAGCAGCTCTACCCCCGCATGCAAAGCCTGATGGACTACTGCCTCGGCCGCCGTAATAAGGACGGCCTGATGGAAGGTCTGGCCGGCGATTGGGTGTTCATCGACTGGGCCGACGGGTTGAGCAAAAAGGGCGAAGTGAGCTTCGAGCAGCTGCTCCTGTGTCGTAGTCTAGAGAGCATGGCCCTATGTGCCAAATTGGTC
This sequence comes from Hymenobacter sp. 5317J-9, assembly GCF_022921075.1. NCBI lineage: Bacteria > Pseudomonadati > Bacteroidota > Cytophagia > Cytophagales > Hymenobacteraceae > Hymenobacter > Hymenobacter sp. 5317J-9. Next base: position 3,777,775 of record NZ_CP095050.1, on the reverse strand, counting down.
GACGACCAGGCCGGTGCGCAGAAATACCAGCAGTTGGCCACCGACCTCAAGGCCAAAATATTCGCTACCTACTGGAATGCCGGCAAGGGCGCCCTAGTCCACAGCCGCGTCAACGGCCAGCCCACCGACAACGTGACGCGCTACGCCAACATGTTTGCCATCTTCTTCGACTACCTCAGCCCCGAGCAGGAGCAGCAGGTGAAGAAATCGGTGCTGCTGAACCCGCAGGTGCCCAAAATCACCACGCCCTACATGCGCTTCTACGAACTGGAAGCTCTGTGCGCGATGGGCGAGCAGCCCTATGTGCTCAAGGAAATGAAGAGCTACTGGGGCGGTATGCTGAACGAAGGCGCCACTTCGTTTTGGGAAGAATACGACCCCACTAAGAAGGGCACCGAGCACCTAGCTATGTACGGCCGGCCCTTCGGCAAGAGCCTGTGCCACGCCTGGGGCGCCAGCCCGATTTACCTGCTCGGCAAGTACTACCTCGGCGTGAAACCCCTCACGCCCGGCTACGCCACCTACGAAATCGTGCCCAACCTCGGTGGCTTGCAGTGGATGGAAGGCACCGTGCCCACGCCGCAGGGCGACATTGCCGTGCGGGCTACGCCAAAGGAGCTGAAGGTGAAAGGCGCCGTGGGCACCGGCACGCTGCGCTTTGCTAGCAAGTCAAAACCGAGCTGCAAAGGCGGCAAAATTGTGGCGAAAGGCAGCGGTCAATACGAGCTGACGCTGGAAAAAGGCCGGGAGTACGTGGTGACTTATCAAGCCTTGTAATGGAACGTCCTTTGCGTACCTCTGCGCTCCTCTGCGGGAACCGTCGCCTGCGCGGCTTGCTGCTGTTGCTGCTGTTCCCGCAGTTAGTCCAGGCGCAAGCCGGCGAAAAGATGTCGGCGGTAGAAATCATCGGTCCCGGCAAAACGCCGGTTCCATCCGGCAACTTGGTGGCGCTGTGCCGCAAATACCAGGTGTCAACTGCCGGCCTGTACCGCTGGCAAAACCACCTCGTTGCCTACGGCAAAACCGCCAGCATCCAAGCGCTGCAAAAGAATCTGGCCGCTATTTATGCCGGCAATGAAGTAAAATTCTACGCCGCTCCCTTCTACAAATTCGACCGGCATTATTGCTCGGATAAAACCATTGCCAAACAGTGGGATAATATCATTCTCACGGCTAATCTGGTCAAGGACCCCGTCAAGCGGAAGGAGTACCTGAGCTACCACGCCACCCAGTTTCAGAAGTGGCCAGAAGTGGCACAGGGTTTCTGCAATGCCAGCTTTCAGCAGCTGCTGGTGTTCCGGCAGGGCCGGCAGCTGATGCTGGTTATTAGCATTCCGAAGGGCGCCAGCCTTGATGAGCTGAATCCCAAAACCTCGCTGAACAACCCGCGCGTGGACGAATGGAACAAGCTGATGAAGCAGTACCAGGAAGGCCTGCCCGGCACCAAGCCGGGTGAGACGTGGGTGTTCCTGAAACCGGTGGCTCAGAAGCAACAGGTGCTAATCCAAAGATAGACTAAGCCAAAAAGAGATAGACTAAGCCAAAAAGAACGTCATGCTGAGCGCAGTCGAAGCATCTCTACTGCTCAAGTAATCAATACCGTCGCAACGAAGCGGTAGAGATGCTTCGACTGCGCTCAGCATGACAGTAATAATTCAACACGCATAATCAAACCCACATGCTCACCTTAGGAATCCTGGGCCTCGGTGAAGGCCGCAGCACCATGTCGGCCGCCCTGAACAGCCCGAAATGGACGCTCAAAACCATCTGCGACCGCAACGAAGACCTGTGCCGGCACCGCGCCGAAGAATTTAACTTTCATCATTACACCACGCAGTACCAGGACCTGCTCGATGACCCGGAAATCGACGCCGTGGCCATCTACACGCCTGACCACATGCACGCCGAACACGTAGCCCAGGCGTTGCGAGCCGGCAAGCACGTGGTGTGCACCAAGCCGTTCATTGATGACCTAGCCAAAGCCAACGAGCTACTGGAGCTGAGCCGCACTTCGGGCAAAAAGCTATTCGTCGGCCAAAGCTCGCGGTTTTTCGAGCCCATGAAGCGGCAGCGGGCCGACTTCGAGGCGGGCCTCATCGGTGAGCTCATCACCATCGAAGCCTACTACCACGCCGACCACCGCTGGTTTCTGGAAAAAGGCTGGTCCCTGGAAAATGCTTTCAAATGGCTATACGGCGGCCTCAGCCACCCGGTGGATTTTATTCGCTGGTACCTGCCCAACATCGAGGAGGTGATGGGCTACGGTATGCTGAGCAGCAACGGCGCCAAGGGCGGCCTGAAGCACCAGGATACCATGCACTTCATCTTCAAAAGCACTGATGGCCGCGTGGCCCGCGTGAGCGGCTGCTATACCGGCCCGGTGCAGCCCGTGACGCGCGACTCGGAGATGAGCTGCATCCTGCGCGGCACCGAGGGCGCCAGCCAGGGCGACTACATGGACCTGCGCTACGCCATCACCGACCGCACCGGCGAGGAGTGCCTCATTACCTGGGAGCACAAGCTCAAGCACTACTTCCGCTTCGAGGGCAAGAGCCACCACGCCGGCGAATACCAGAACTACCTGGAGTATTTCGCCGATTCCATCGAGCAGGATTTCACCGCGTATCCTGATTTGAAAGAGGGAATTGGAACCATCGCACTACTGCAGGCCATGGACCGCTCGCTGAGCACCGGCCAGCCGGTGAAAGTGCAGGCGCTGCTGGCGGAGCATGGCGTTGTGCTCGATTAAAGCGGCGAAAAAGGCCGTCATGCTGAGCGCAGTCGAAGCATCTCTACCGCGAAATGCATCCCAACGGATAGAATTACTGCGGCGGTAGAGATGCTTCGACTGCGCTCAGCATGACGGTTTTCCTCCAAATCCCACCCAAAACCACCATCCATTCATGGGCAACAACCTACTCGGCCACCTCACCACCTGGGACCACGCCATCGTCGTGGCCTACGTCGTTATCCTCGTGATTATTGGCTTCCGAGCCAGCGCGTCGCAGCGCGAGACACCCGACGAATCCATCTTTCTGGCCAATAAGTCGTTGGGGTGGGCTAGCATCGGGTTCAACATGTGGGGCACCAACGTGGGGCCGTCGATGCTGCTGGCTTTTGCCAGCATCGGGTACAGCACGGGCATCGTGGCGGTGAATTTTGAGTGGTACGCCTTCGTGTTTTTGTTTCTGTTGGCGGTGGTGTTTGCGCCGCGCTACCTGGCGGCCAACGTGAGCACCATGCCGGGCTTCATGGGCCGGCAGTATGGCGACTCCACGCAGAATATTCTGGCTTGGTATGCCCTGATTAAAATCCTGATTTCGTGGCTGTCGCTGGGCTTGTTTGCGGGCGGCTTCCTGGTGCGCCAGATTCTCGGGATTCCCATGTGGCAGTCGGTGATTGTGCTGGTGCTGTTCGCGGGGTTTTTTGCCTTCGTAGGCGGGCTCAAGGCCATTGCCAAGGTCAACGTTTTTCAGATGATTTTGCTGATTGCCGTGTCGCTCACGCTCACGGTTATCGGGGTGCTGAAAGTGGGTGGTTTAAGCAAAGTATACCACAGCGTGCCCGGCAATTATTGGAACCTGCTGCATCCTGATTCCGACCCCAAATACCCGTGGTACGCCATTCTGCTGGGCTACCCGGTGTCGGCGGTGGCGTTTTTCTGCACCGACCAGGCCATGGTGCAATCGGTGCTCGGGGCCCGCAACCTGGAGCAGGGCCAGCTGGGCGTGAACTTCATTGGCTGGCTCAAAATCCTGTCGCTGCCTCTGTTCATCGGCACCGGTATACTGTGCTACATCTTATTCCCCAATCTCAAAGACCCCAGCGAGGCCTACATGACGATGGTCACCAGCCTGTTTCCGGCCGGTATGAAGGGCCTGGTCATTGTGGTACTCATTGCGGTGCTGGTGGGCACCATCAGCTCCTCGCTCAACTCGCTGAGCACGGTTTTCACGATGGACGTGTACGCCCGCAACATTAACCCCAACGCCAGCAACCCGCAAATCAAGGCCGTGGGAAGGCTTACCATTCTGGTTGGGTGCGGCTTTGCGGTGCTGGTGGCGCTGGCCATCGACAGCGTAAAGGGCCTGAATCTGTTCGATATTTTCCAGGCGGTGCTGGGTTTCATCGCGCCGCCGCTGGCCGTGGTATTCCTACTATCGGTGTTTTGGAAGCGCACTACCCAGCGCGCGGTGAACGGGATTTTGTCGCTCGGTTCGGCGTTTAGCCTAGGCGTGGGCGTGGTGTATTTGTGGGTGCTGCCTTCGGCGAAATACAGCTTCTGGCCGCACTACCTGATGCTGTCGTTTCTCATTTTTGCCGTGTTGTTTATCGCCGCAGTAATGCTTTCACTGACGGACCCAGCCGGCCAGGCGCGGCGGCAGGCCGTGGACTACGGCGTGCTGGCCCAGCCCACGCGGCGCGTGCGGCTGCTCTGGGCCGCCCTGGCCGCGGTGATGGTCGGATTGTATGTGGTGTTCAACGGACACTAAGGTGTAGCGTGGACTCGCAGAGTCCACGCTACATTACCTTCACATCGGCCCGCCGCGATTCAGGAGATACTTTCAACTCCTGAATTTTTCCATCTTTCAGAACAGCTTCCACCGTCGTCTGGTACGGCGCGTGCAGCTTGAAGTGCACGTCCCAACTCTTGGGCCATGCGGGCAGCAGGATGATTTTGCGGCCATCCGTTTGCAGCAGCATCTCCTGCAAGCCTATCATGCCCGAGCCACCCCAGTTGTGGTCGGGCGCCCAGTCGTAGCCCGGTCCCCAAAAGGCGGGGAAGCGGCGGCCGGAGTCCTGCAATTTTTTTACGGTAAGCTCGGCGGCCTCGTCGGTGAGGCCGAGGCGGGCGGCGAAGATGTTGTGCTGCTTCCAGCCCACGTGACTGCGGAATTTCTGCACGTCCGCGTCGTACAGGTAAGTGTTGCGGGCCGTGTCGAGGCCGGCTTTGCCCACGCCATACAAGCCCCACGGAAACACCGGGTAGAGCTGCGGGCTCTCGGTGTTGTTGATGCGCTCCCAGCTTTTGGCGGGCGCAATGGTAGGGTAGCCCCGGCTCTCGCGGAAGCTAATAGCCGGGATGCGTCCCAGCATGGCCGTCCATTTCAGCCGCTGCTCCGGTGTACCGTAGCCGGGCGCTGGCAGCGCCAGAAGGCGCGTGAGCACGGTGCGCAGGCCGGTAGTGGTAGCAGTCGAGTTGTAGGCCATTTTGTACGTCTCGGCTCCCGAACCGGGGTAGAGCACCAGGTGGCCCGCGCCGTCGAGGGCCTTGGCGCCGCGCTGCCGGGCCAGGTACTGGTAGTGCTCGTCGAAGAAGGTGAGGCAGCTTTCCACGAAGGGCAAGTAGGCGGCCACGTCGCGGCCGGCGTAGCGCTCGGTTTCCAGCATCATCAGGCAGAACTCCAGCACGGTGTCCCACTCATATTCCAGCCAGGCGTTGTATTCCAGACCTTTGTCAAACTCAGCGGGGCGCTTCCAGTTGTACTCGGCGGGATTGGGCAGGCCGAAGTTCTCGAGCTGCTCGGTGAAGCAGGCGCCGCCGTGGTGCCAGTAGGTTTGGCTGCGCAATTCGGCGTTTTTGAGCAGGCGCAGGTAAAAATCGAACTGCGGTTTCATTAGCTCCGCGTCGCCGCTTTTCAGCAGGGGCCAGTACACCAGGCGCTGATTTTGGGCGGTGTGGGTGCCGCCGCCCCAGTTGCGAAAATCGGGCGTAAACTTCATGGTAGAATCCGTCAGCACCGGGTCGTAGGTGAAGAGGCCGCCGTTGAACTTGGTGGGCCACTGGCCGAAGGCATTGCAGCCCAGCATGTAGCGCATGAGCTGGTAGTTGCGGCCGGCCTGCCACTCGGGGCATTGGTGGCGGCTTGGTTCGGCTGAATGTGGATGTAGCTGCGCTGCCAGTAGTCGCGCCACCAGGCCAGGGTGCGCTGGCGGGCGGCCTTGGGATTTTGCCTGGCGGCAGCCAGCGTCTGCTGCAACCCCTGCTGCCACTGCGGCGCGGTAGGCACTGTGGCCGTGTGCAGCGCCACCACCAGCGAATGCGTGCGGGCCGGGGCCTGGCTCCGCAGCTTCCAGCCGTGGTAGGGGGTGTTGAGGTACTGGCCGCGGGTAGTGCCGGCCGGGCGCATATTGGGGCCCTGCATCGCGCCACCAAAAACCAGCTGGTGGAGTGGGTTGTAAAGCTGGGCTTTCACCGCAGCCAGCCCTTGCTGCTGAACCGTCACATCGAATACCGTTTGGGCCCGGTTCTGGTGGAAAAACTCGATGTCTTGATTGCGGAACCCGATGCTGTCGTGCCGGGTGCTGACGTCGCCCTGCGGCGCCCATTTGTAGGAGTTCTGGTTGTTTTCCTTGCCCTTGGTGCGACGGTCGGCAAAGCGCCAGCTCTCATAGGTGGCTTCGGCACTCAGCCGGGCATTGCTGCTGATTTCGACATGCACGACGGGCCTATGCACCTCGACCCACACATGCACCTGGGCCGTGGTTTGGCCCGCTTTGCCGGTGAGCGTCACGTCGCCGGTTTGCAGGGCTAATTCCTGTTTGAAAGTGCCCTGGTCGAAGGGGTTGGGCGTGAGGTGCAGGCGCACGCGGCCCAGCTTCAGCAGCGAGTTATTCTCATCAAAGGTGCCGCTGCGGGCGATATAAAACAGCACGTCGCCGTTTTCGGCCCACACGTTCAGGCCGATGTCGCCGCCGCCGCAGGGCATCGATTCGCCCGCGTTTTTGCTGGGGCTGGTCCAGGTGATGTTGTTGGTGGCGAGTTCGGGGCTTTGGGCGTGGGAGATAAGCGGAAGCAGCGAAAACAGCAGAAATACATGCCGCATCAGCAGCATAAGGAATACCCGGCCGTCATGCAGAGCGCAGCGAAGCATCTCGCGTGCCGTCACTAATTCTTTCCTTGCGATTGAGTTACTACCACAAGCGAGATGCTTCGCTGCGCTCTGCATGACAGTCAAAGTATTATTTTCTGCCCTCATTGCGCCCAATCATCCGTGCGGAACGACGACACTGGCAGGCCTTCGTTGCTGAACAGCGTGGCCTTGGTGAAGTCCTGAAACGCGTAGCGCACCGCCACCGGCGCCTTCACTGCCTCGGCCGAAACGGTGATGCTGCTGCCGCTGATGCTGGCTTTGGCCGGGTACCATTTCTGGTCGGCGCCGGCTATTTCGAAGCCGGTCAATTCCTGCCCGAAGGTGGTCATGCCCATCGGCGAATTCTTGAAGCGCACGGTGGCCGTGTTGTCTTTCACCGTCAACGATTCGTAGCTCGGGCTGAGGGCGCCGAAGCCTTTCAGGCCGTAGGTTTGGGCCAGGGCCAGCAACGCCAGGCGCGTGCCGCCGGGCTCCTTGCGCATGGGGTGGATGCTGGTTTCCTCGCCCACGTCAAGCAAGACAGCCATACCGGTGTTGGGCACCTGGTCCTGCAGCTTGCGCTGGGTGTCGCGAATGAAGGCCGAGTTGTATTTGCCGCCCTTGTTTTTGGAGGTGCGGGTGTAGTCGAAGGGCGCAATCTGGGCGTAGTAGAACGGGAAGTCGCCCATGCCCCACTTGGTGCGCCACTGCTTCACCATGGCGGCGAACAGCTGTGCGTACTCGTCGGGCCGGTCGTAGTTCGACTCACCCTGGTACCAGATGGCGCCCTTGATGCCGTAGCCCTCAATGGGGTGCAGCATGCCGTTGTAGAGCGTGGTAGCCGTGCGGCTCACCAGCTTGATGGTGTCGCCCTTGGCCGGAATCTTCACGCCGGCAAACTGCCGCAGGTTCTCCGCGTCCATCCAGGCCTCGATGAAGGAGCCGCTGTAGCTGCAGTGCAGCAGGCCCACCGGCACCCGCAGTTGCTCCTGCAACAGCCGCCCGAAGTAGTAGGCCGTGGCGCTGAAGTTGCCCACGGCCTCGGGCTCGGACAAGCGCCAGGGCGAGGGCTTGCTGTTTTCCTGCGGCTCGGTTACCGAGGAGCGGGGCACGGTGTAGAGGCGCAGCTGTTCGTTTTTGGAATGAATAATTGCCTCATTCGAGCCCAGCACAGGCTGGCCTTTGAAGCCCTTCATCGGCATTTCCATGTTCGACTGCCCGCCGCAGAGCCACACTTCGCCCACCAGCACGTTTTTGAGCTGCACGGCCGGGCCGTCGCCGCTGATGCTCAGCGTGTAGGGGGTATAGCTCGCGGCCGGCGTTTTTACTTTCAGCCGCCACTTGCCGGCCGCGTCGACTTGGGCCGTGTATTTCTGCTTGCTCCATGAAGGACTGACGGTGATGGTGTTGCCGGCCTTGGCCCAGCCCCACACAGCGCAGTCGGCCTGCTGCTGCATCACCATGTTGTCGGTGAACAGCGAGGCCAGGCGGAGCTGGGCGTGGGTGAACAGCGGGAGAAATAGCGTGAGGCAAAAGAGAAAAAGAGGCTTGAGCTTCATAAGTAACATCAGGTAAAAGTTTCCTGTCATGCAGCGCGCAGCGAAGCATCTCGTGTGCAGCAGTAACTTAATCAGTATAATTAGTGGTGGCGAGCAAGATGCTTCGCTGCGCGCTGCATGACGGCAATAAGCTGTTGATTATAAACTGATTTCTAACGACTCACCGGAATCCATACCTCCATATCGGCGTGGCCGCGGTTGCCCCAGGCGTAGTAGGGGATGAGCGTGACCGGGACCGTGGTGGGCTTTTCGGCGGGCAGCTTGCGGTAGAGCTGCGAGCCCCACTGCGCTGCTTCGGGCATGAGCGTGGCCTGGCCGGTAAGGAATACAACGTCGCTGTTTTCCACCTGTTTGTGCTGCGGCGTGAAGCTGGTGCCAGCGGGAATGACGAGGCCCGAAAGCTTCTGGCCGGCCGTAAGGTCCTTGTTCTCGAGGCAGTACACGATGGGGCCGCGCTTCACGGCTACCTGGTTGCGGGTTTCCTCCACCAAAGGGTTGGCTTCCACCAGTTGGGCGGGCATGGGCAGGCTCAGCTCCACCCGGTCACCGGCTTTCCACTGGCGGTTGATTTCGGCGTAGCTGCCGGGCGTGAGGGTGGCCGCCACGGGCTTGCCGTTGACGAGCACCGTGGCGCCTTCGCACCAGCCCGGCACCCGCAAAAACACCGAAAATGCCTTCTTGGGCGCTTGGTCCAGGGTGAGCTTCACGGCGCCGTCCCAGGGGTAATTCGTTTCCTGGCGCAGCTTCAGCGGCGCGCCGTTCTTCAGCTTGGTGTTCAGCGTGCTGCCACCGTAGAGGTTCACCCACAGGCCTTTGTCGGAAGTGCTGTACACGTAGTTGTTCACCTCGGCAATGGTGCGCACCACGTTGGGCGGGCAGCAGTTGGAGAGGCTGATGTAGTCGACCCGGTCCTTGGACCAGCGCTGGTGGAAGGGCAGCGCGTCGGAATACGCCAGCGGGTTGGTGTAGAGAAAGCGCTGGCCATCGAGGCTGATGCCGGAGAGCACGCTGTTGTAGAGGGCGGTTTCCAGCACGTCGGCGTACTTGGCGTCGCCGGTTACCTGGAGCATGCGCCAGTTCCAGAGCACGTTGCCGATGTTGGCGCAGGTTTCGCCGTGGGCCGTGAAGTTGGGCAATTGGTAGTCGCGGCCGTAAGCCTGGTGGATTTTCTGCACCGTGTCGGGCTTGTAGGCCGTGCCGTCGGGCGACACGCCGTCGTAGAGCGCCCCGCAGGCCCCGGTCACGTACATTTTGTGCTGCGTCACGTCGTCCCACATTTTGTTGAGGGTCGTGAGCAGGGTCGCGTCGCCGGTTTCGGCGTACACGTCGGCCGCGCCGGCAAAGAGGTAATTGGCCCGCACGGCGTGGCCGCCCGCCTTCTGCATCTGGCGGAACGGAATGCGGTCCTGGTTGTCATCGGTGCCGATGTCGGCGGCCAGCCCGCGGATGTCAATCAGGCTTTTGGCCAGCTCCAGGTAGCGCGGGTCGCGGGTGGTGCGGTACATCTCCACCACGCCCATGTAGTGCGCCGGACAGATGGCGTTGCGCGCCAGCTCGGGCGAGGCCGTTTTGTAGAAGTTATACAGGTAATCCGTGGCTTTCTTCGCGGCATTCAGCAGCGTGGTCTTGCCCGTGGCGCGGTAGTGCACGCAGCCGGCCGTCATCAGGTGGCCCAGGTTGTAGGTCTCGAAATTCAGCCGGTTTTTGAAGGCGGCCTTCTGGCTCGGGTTGTTCAGCTCCGCAATGGTGCTCTGAGTGCTGATGTAGCCATCGGGCCGCTGCACTTTCACAATCAAAGCAATGGCTTCGTCGAGCTGCTGGTCGAGCTTGGGGTCGTGCGTCACCGCGTAAGAGGCCGACAGCGCCTCCAACAGCTTAAAGAAGTCGCCGTCGTGGAAGGGCGGGCCCTTGTGCTCGCCTTTCTCCAGCCCGGCGGCAATCTCGAAGTTCTTGTAAGCATGGTTGCGGTCGGAGTGGTAGAGCGCCCACATGGTCGGAATCATCGACTTCTGGCACACGTCAAAGCGCTCGGCCCAGAAGCCGTTGGTCCACTGCACGCTGCCCATGTCCACGCTGCTGAGCTTGGCGTGGGTGCTGGTCGACGTGTTTACGAGGGCCTTTTGCTGGGCTTGCGCGGGCACAGCTGCCAGGGCCAGCACGAGCCCAAGAAGGCCCAGGCGAATTACAGAATTTGACACGTTCATAACGGATTAATGAGGTTGCGAGTCAGGAAGTGGGCTGGTGCTGAGGCGCACGGGCCCCAGCAGGCCGGCCGGCAGCAGCGGCTTGTTGGCGGCCGGCGAAGCGGCCGTGGTTTGGGTGAGTCGTTTTTCGGGCGGCAGGCTTTGGTCGCCGATGAGGCGGTTGGCCCAGGTGTTGGTGACGAGGATGCGGAGTTGGTTGTCGCCTTTCCGAATGGCGTCGGTGATGTCGAGGCGGTAGGGAGCGGTCCAGGCAATGCCGCAGGGCTTGCCGTTCACCTGCACTTCGGCGAGGTTGGCGAGCTGGCCTAGTTCCAGCCACACGCGCTGCTGCGGCCCTTTGGCCGGCTTCCACTTGAAATTTTGGCTGTACTCGGCAGTGCCGGAATAATGGCTGATAGTCGCATCCGGGTGCTTGCTCCAATCGGTAAGCTGGGTGAAAGCCACCGGCTGCGCCGGCCCGCCCATTTTGGAGTCGAAGCGCACCTGCCAAGACCCGTTTAGCGTCTGCACTGGTCGCGTTTCCAGCCAGTTCAGGCCCGTGTAAGCGCCGGATTGCGTAGCCGGTTCACGGAAAACCACGAAAACTGAGCCGTTTCGGTCCAGGCGAAGCGGCAGCAGCGTGCGGCCGTTTTCGATTTTCCAGTTGGTAGCCGGGCGAATTTCGCCGGTTACGGCATCCCACAGTTCCGGCTTGCGGCCCGCCACACGCAGACTCAAGTCAATGGTGCGGGCCGAGTCGAGCTGATTTGAAATGAAATAAATGTCGAATTGCGTGTCGGTGCGGTGTGTCCAGGCGATGCCCTTTGCACGCTGGCCGCTGGCGTTTCTGGAAGTGACATCTGGCTCCAAACCGAACACAATGAAAGAGTCGGCTTTGTAAGGTCCAGGCAACACATTCATTGGTTTTAAATCAGCGGTAGAATTGCCTATTTTATAATGGTTAGATAATACTTGAATTGGGCCTGTTGGAGTGTTGTAAGTCGCTATAGGAATTGAAGTGACTATCAATTCTTTCGCCACTTGTTGCACTTGCTTGTCTGCATCCGGAAAGCCACTTAGTGATGGAGAGTGGCTGGTCTGCCGGTTGAGCAAAATAGTGGCCCCAGCCTGCGCCAACTCCCGCAACTTCTTCGCCACTTCCGGCGACATACTGCTGCTGTCCGGACTCATTTTCAGTGCCCCCGGCACCACCAGCAGGCCGTAGCTGGCGCCGCCTGGCAGCACGATGCGGCCGTTTTCCACCTTTGCCAGCCGCAGCAGTGCGTCCTTGTTAAAGGAATCGTAGGCGTAGCCGTGCAACGGGTCCACCAGCATGTCGGCGGTTTCCATGTTGGCCGAAGCGGAGATTTTCTCCGGCTGCTCGCGCATGGGTAGGCCCGCGTTGGCGAGGCGCTTTTGCTCGGCGGCCACGGCCTGCGGGCCGAAAATGCCGGGCAGGTCGTTCACCAGCCGATTGGGCAGGATGGCCCGGCGCGGCGTTTCCTCACCCGTGAACACGGCCACATCCACCACCGGCCGGCCAAGCTGCAGCAGCGCCTGGCAGCGGCGGGCGTAGTCCACCCAGGCGCGGCCGGGCTTCCACCAGGTTTGGTCGCGCTGGAAAAACAGGCCGATGCTGCTCAGCGTCATGCCCGGCTTGCGGTCGAGCCAGGGGTTGTGCGTGAACACGTGATACACCAGGCGATTGACGCCCAGCGCGTAATTACGGTCCTGCAGGGCCTTCAGCATGCCGGGGTGCTCGTCCCAGGCCAGCTTCAACTCCGTAAACGACTCGGCCCCAATGATATTCTTGCCGTAGATGTGCGCCCCTGAAATGGCGTCGAGCATGTCGTTGGGCTTGTCGTGGGTGGGGCTGCGCAGCCAGAATTCGCCCATCGGCACGTCGGCGTTCTGGTAGTGCAGCATGCCGTCGCTCACCATCGTGGGCGCGATGGCCTCGGCCGAAAACGTGCAGCCTTTGGCGTGCGCCAGGTCGCGCAGCGTCACGTAAAATTTGTCGTTCACCAGCTCCGCAATGGTCTGGCGCACATCGAATAGCACCCGCTCCGACTGGTCGGCGCTTTGCAGCGGTACGCCGGCCATTACGGGCAGGTAGGGCAACAGGTCATAGCCGCGTCTCGCCCGAAACTCCGCCGCAAAATTCCCCGACCAGTTCTGCGAGCCGCACTCCCAGCTATCGACGTGGAAGACCTTGAGCACCCGCGCCGCCAGCTCCGGCCCGCCCTGCCGCACGGCCTCGCCAAACCACTTATCAAACTGCAGCCCAACGGCTTCTGGGTTGAATTTATCGCACTCCAGCCCGCGCCCGCCGCCGCCGGTGGTGTTGATTTGGCCGGTGCTGGTGTGGCCCATGCGCAGGATGGTCCAGCGGCCGGCCGGGGCCTGCCAGGTGAGGCGGCCGCTGGCGTCGAGCTTGTCGGTGAGGTTGAGGACGCGGCCCAGCGGCACGCACTGCGCGTCGGGCAGCTGGGCGGGCGTGGTGCGCTCGCTCACGCGCCACACATCGCCGTTTTTGCCCTCGAACTGGTGGATGCGCGCCTCGCCGGATAGCTGGATTTCCGACACTTTCAGGCTCTGCTTCCACTTGGCTGCGTCGAGGTCCTCGGCGCCCGGCTCCGAGCCGGCGGGGTCGTAGGTGAAGCGGAAAAACCGGGCCGTGGTGGCGGGCAGCGCGTGCGTAACGGCGCTACTGTCCTGCCAGCCGCTGCGGGGCGGCTGCAGGCGCGTGAGCGGCCGGAAGGTGCGGCCGTCGTCGCTCACGGCCACCTGCAAGCGGTTGGCCTGGTAGTTATAGCCGTTGGAGCGGATGCGGATGCTGCGGCAGGTAAACGGCTGGTCGAACGCGTATTGAATCCAGCCCGGCTCATTGGTTTTGAAGCCTTTTTTGTTGCCTTGGGTCGCCAGCAAGTCGATGTTTTCGCTGGTTAGGCTGCTGGTAATCTGCGGCTTGAGGCTGGCCGTGGAAACGCCGCTGCCGGTGGGCGTGGGGTAGGCGTACACGGCAATGTCGCGGTAGTAGCCCTGCACGGCGGCCGGCCGGGGCAGGTTGATAGCCAGCTTTTTACCGCCCGCCACCGGCGTTTGGGTCGATACCACGTGCTGCATCGACAGCTCCGGCGTAATCCACGGCCCGCCCGCCAGCGCAAAGCCGTCGCTCACGTGCATGGCTAGCTTCAACCCCAGCCGGTCGGCTTCCTGCATCGAGTGTTTCACCATCGCCCACCACTGCGGCGACAGCTGCCGCGCCGGCGGCGAGATGGCCGGCGGGTTCTCCACGTCCTTTATCGGCATCAAATACGCCCCGCCGATGCCGGCTTCCTTCATGGCCGCCAAATCGGCGGTGATGCCCGCCGGCGTCACGGCCCCATTCATCCAATACCAGAACACCCACGGCCGCGCCGCCTCGGGCGGGGACTTGAACAAGGCTTCCAAATCGGGCGCTTGCTGGGCGCGCACCGGGGCCGGCAGCAGGCCGAGCGTCGGCAGCGCGAGCAGCAGGAGCGTCTTGGGGAGCAAGCGGGTTTTCATTGTGACGTTGAATTTGTTAGGTCGTCATGCTGAGCGCAGTCGAAGCATCTCTACCGCTTCGTTGCCCTTTTGATGGAATTGATTGCTGCTGCGGTAGAGATGCTTCGACTGCGCTCAGCATGACGTATTAGGTTGCGCAGACGGCCTATACCAGCCGCCCCTTCACCCGGTAGCCGTACATGCCAAACAGCAGAATCACCAGGTAGCAAACCATCGGGATGAGGTAGCCAATTTGGATGTTGTCGCCGCGCATATCGATGAGCGTGCCCATGAGGGGAGGCATGATGGCGCCGCCCACGATGGACATCACCAGCCACGACGAGCCGGGCTTGGTGTCGTCGCCGAGGCCGGCGATGCCCAGGGCGAAGATGGTGGGGAACATAATGCTCATGAAAAAGCCCAGTCCGCCTAGCGCGTAAATGACGTAGGCCCCGTCGCCGAACACGGCCACTGCGCACAGCGCCATGGCGACCACGGCATAAATCGACAGCAGCCGCTGCGAGGCGATGTACTTCAGCAAAGCGGTGCCAATGAAACGGCCCACCATAAACAGTAGGCCGTACACGGCCAGGTAGTAGCCGGCCGTTTTCTCATCCACGCCGGCGCCCTGCTTGGCCATCCGGATGAAGAAACTCGTGACGCACACCTGTGCCCCCACGTAGAAAAACTGCGCCACCACGGCCCAGGTGAGGTGCCGGTGTTTCAGCACCGCGAAGAAGCCGCCGCCTTCCGAGGGCTCGGCTTCGGCGGCCCGCACCTCGGGCAGCTTGCTGAAAAAGAACAGCACTGCCACGGCTACCAGCACGCAGCCCAGCACGATGTACGGCAGCTTCACGGCCGCGGCTTCGTGGTTGAGGTAGGTGCTGCGGATGGCCTCGGGCATGGCGGCCAGCTGGGCCTTGGTGTACTCCTTGCCCGACAAAATCAGGTTGGCGCCGATGATAGGGGCCACAAAAACCGCCAGCCCATTGAACGAGGCTGCCAGGTTCAGCCGGCTCGTCGACGATTCGGGCGGGCCGAGCACGGCGGCGTAGGGGTTGGCGGCAGTTTCCAGCGTCGTTAGGCCGCAGCCGATGATGAACAGCGCGGTCAGAAACAGGCCGTAGGAGCGGGCATCGGCGGCGGGCACGAACAGAAAGGCTCCGCCCGCGAAGGCCAACAATCCCAGGATAATGGTCGTCTTATAGCCCAGCCGCTTGAGCAGGACTCCGGCCGGAATGGCCATCAGGAAGTAAGCCAGAAACACGGCCGTATCCACGAAGGTGGACTGCCGGTTGTTGAGTTGGCAGGCTTTCTGGAGGTGCGGAATCAGGATAGAATCGAGGCTGTGCGCCATGCCCCACAGGAAGAACACGCCCACCACCAAGCTAAACGGCAGCAAATAGGTGCGAGCACTGACGGGGCCGCCCGTGGCAACAGGTGGCGGAATGGAAGCGGGAGCAAGGGCCATTGGGTGGGATTGAGTTACAGAAATTGAAAAAATAACGTCATGCTGAGCGTAGTCGAAGCATCACTACCGCTTCGCTACTTCGATTTGATTGCTAATGCAGTAGAGGTGCTTCGGCTGCGCTCAGCATGACCGTTTCATTGGTTGTCCGAAGCGCGCAATTTCACCACCAGCAAATGGTCGCAGGCCAGCACCACTTCGCCGTGCTCGTTGATGACTTGCACGTGCTCGGTCACGGTGCCGTAGCCCGGCTTTTTGCCTTCTTCTTTGGCCGAAATTGTGACTTCGGAATGGATGGTATTGCCGATGAACACAGGCTTGATGAAGCGCAGCCGGTCGTAGCCTTTGGAGAAGGCTTCGGGGTTAATTTCGGAAGCGGTGAGGCCGATGCCGATGCTGAAAATCATGGTGCCGTGCGCGATGCGCTGGCCGAAGGGCTGGGTTTTGCACCACTCCGCGTCGAGGTGATGCGGGAAGAAGTCGCCGGTGTGTCCGGCGTGGACCACGAAGTCGGTTTCGGTGACGGTGCGGCCGAGGGTCACGCGTTTCTCACCAAGGGTATAGTCTTCGAAAAAGGTGGATTTGAAATACATAGGTTGGTTGTCAGTCGGGTGTTGTCAGGGCCAGTTAATAAGGATGTCATGCTGAGCGCAGCGGAGCGAAGTCGAAGCATCTCTACTGATGAACTAACCCCTGACGCTAGCAACGAAGCGGTAGAGATGCTTCGGCTGCGCTAAGCATGACAGTTATTTTATGTTGCTGCGGTTTCGCCGTCGCTCGATGCATAAGCCGCCTCCACCACGGCCATCGTCTTAATGACATTCTCCACACTGGTCGGCAGCACGTCAGTCTCTCCGTTTTTGAACCGCATCAGGCTGCCCATTGTGCCCATGAAGGCGTCCGGAAACCACGAGCCTTCCAGCGCCACGGTGTGCCACACCGGCTTTTCGCCTT
Source organism: Hymenobacter sp. 5317J-9 (assembly GCF_022921075.1). Classification (NCBI taxonomy): domain Bacteria; kingdom Pseudomonadati; phylum Bacteroidota; class Cytophagia; order Cytophagales; family Hymenobacteraceae; genus Hymenobacter; species Hymenobacter sp. 5317J-9. The sequence continues at coordinate 3,761,229 of NZ_CP095050.1, read as the reverse complement.
CGCGCATGAGGCAATATTCAAACTTGTCGGGCACCCCGTGGGGGTAGTTCATCAGCAGGCCCATGCGGGCTTTGATGGCGCCTTTCGTGCCCTCCCACTTGATGAAGCTCTCCTGGTTTTCGGGGCCGAAGGAGTGGTCGTGGTTGGTGTTGATGACGGCGTGCATGGTGTCGCCGTAGTCAAACAGAATGGTGGAGCGCGACGACGACAACGCCTTAGCCGGATGCCGCAAAGTTTTGGCCAGCACGCGGCGCGGCTCGCCCAGAAAGCTGCGAATCAGGTCGATGTAGTGGATGCTGTGGTACTGGATTTCGAGGCGCGGGTGGACCATCACGTGCGGGAACAGCTCCCAAGGCGTTTCCAGCGTCACGCGCACTTCCATGTCGTATAGCTCGCCGATGAGGCCCTGGCGCAGCATTTCGCGGGCGGCGGCAACATAGGGCGCAAAACGCAGCTGGCAATTGATAGCGGCGGCCAGGTTCTTGCGGCGGCACACCTCCAGTATCTCCTGGCTCTGCCAGAAATAGTCGCCCATCGGCTTCTGAATCAGTACGCCCGCTCCGTCGGGCAGCTGGTTCAGCGTTTCTACAAACTGCTCGGGCATGATGGTGACGTCGTACACGGCCTCGGCGGGCGCGTGGGCCACGGCGTCGGCCACCGAGTCGTACACGTGTGGGATGCCCCAGGCGGTGGCCAGCTTTTCGGCCCGCGCCCGGGTGCGGTTGGTGATGCCGACGACCTCAAAACCGGCCTTGCGGTAGGCCGGCAAATGCGCGTCATTCACAATGCCGCCCGCCCCGATGATGACGATGGGCAACGGCCGCTGGGGCAGCACGGGCAGGTAGGGAATCTCAGTGTTTTCCAGCTTAAACATGGTCGAGCGCGTTAATTTTCTGTTGGCCGGCGGCAAGCAGTTCCGCTACCGGCGCATCGGTGTTGATGGCCTGCAGCACCACCTCGTCGATGATGTTGGCAAGCTGGGCCCAGTTGGCTTTGGGCGGGAGGCTTTGGGCCTGCTGGTGCAGCATTTCGAGCTTGTGGTAGTAGGGCACGAGGGCGTTGATTTCCGGGTCGTGCCAGGTGGAGAGGCGGCAGCCAATGCCGCCTTCCAGCGTCAGCAGCTTGTCATTTTCGGGGCGCGTGGCGAAGCGGAGGAAGTCGTAGGCCACGTCCTTGTGTCGGCTGCCCGCCCCGATGGCGTAGAGCCAGTACACGTTCAGCGACGCCGACTGCCCGCCCGCGCCGTGCGGAATGCGGGCAATATCGACGCGGCCGCGCACCGGGCAGGTTGCGTCCACATCGCACACGGCCGCAAAGCCAAACCAATTCACCATCATCGCCGCTTCGCCCCGCGCAAACGCCTGCCCGGCCGCCACCGACTCGTACTGCATGGTCTGCGGGTGCCCGGCGGCCTGGTCGCGCAGCAGCTGGCGGTAGAAGGCGAGGCCGTCGGCCGCCGCCGCGCTGTCGATGCGGACTTGGCCCTGCGCATCCATCAGCCGGCCGCCCCGCGTCCAGAGGTGCAGGCAGAAGTCGAACACCGTGTTGTGGCCGTCGGGGAAGCCGGCGGCCACGAAGCCGAACAGGTTGTCGGCCGGCCGCTGGAAGAAGCGGGCTACCGTCTGGAAGTCGTTCCAGGTTTCGGGCACCTGCAGCGGCCGGCCGTGCAGTTGCTGGAAACGCGCCTGCTCTTGCGGGTTCTCAAACAGGTCTTTGCGGTAGATGAGGCACTCCGGCCCGTCGTGAAATGGCAGGCCCACGGTGGCGTCGCCCATCTGCTGCATGGCCAGCAGCGAGGGGCTCCAGCCGATGGGAAAATCGGCGGGCGGGTTCTGCCGGAGGTAGGGGGCGAGGTCTTCGAGCGCACCGGTGCTGGCGGCTTCCGGCAGCCAGTCGGTGTTGATGTGGGCCACGTCCCAGTCGCCCTTCAGCAAGCCCTTTTCGGTGAGCAGGCTGGCGTAGAGCTGGTGCAAGTCCATCGGCACCATTTCAACGGCTAGTTCGCAGCCGGTTTCCTCACAAAAGCCAGCCCACAGCTTCGCCATAGCACTCTCGAAAGGGCCAAACTGCCGCACGGCAATTCGAAATGGAGGCTGCTCAGGCATCATGGCGGAGGGCTTGCGGGGTGGTGATTTCACGCAGCAGGGCGGCGTTGTCCTGGCCCAGCTGCGGGGAGCCTTTGGGCGACGTCAGCAGTTCGCCGTCGAGGCGGATGGGGCAGCGGGTGGTGCGGTAAGCGTAGCCGTCGGCCATCGTCACCTCCTGCACCATGTTCAGCGCTTGGAAGCCTTCGTGAGCCAGCAGCTTATCCCAGGTCAGCACGTTGGCGCACCAGATATCGGCGGGCTCCAGGATGGCCAGCCAGGCTTCGGTCGTGTCGGTACGCAGGTGCTCGGCGAGCGTGGCTTTTATGGCGTCGCGCTGGGTGAAGGCCTGGGCAGGTTTGGGGTAGGCCAGCAGTGCGGGGCAGCTAAGCAGCTGGCTCAGCTTCGGAATCGAGCCCATGGCCAGGGCCAGAAAACCGTTGCTGGTCTGGTAGATGCCGTAGGGGGCGCCGAGGTAGGCATGGGCGTTGTTGTGCCGGGTGCGCTCGGGCAGCGCGCCGCCGTCGTTGAAGAAAGTGGTGATGGTTTCGAACTGGAAATCGAACGCTGATTCCAGCATGCTCACCTGCACCAGGCCGCCCTCGCCGCTGCGGCCCTGGCGCACCAGGCAGGCCAGTAGGCCTTGCGCGAGGTGCGCGCCGGCCAGCATGTCCACGATGGACAGGCCCATGGGCACCGGGCCGGCCTCGGCGTTGCCGCTCAGCCAGGTCAGGCCCGATACGGATTGCAGCAGCAGGTCCTGGCCGGGCTTGTCGCGCCAGGGGCCTTCGGGGCCGTAGCCGGAAATCTCACCGTATACCATGTTGGGATTCTGCGCTTTCACGCGGGCGTAGTCGAAGCCCAGGCGCTCCATCACGCCGGGGCGGTAGTTGTGCATCACCACATCGGCCCGGCGCACCAGCTCCCACACCTGCTCGCGGTCGGCGGCGTTTTTGAGGTCGGCCGCGAAACTCTCCTTGTTGCGGTTGATGGCGTGAAACACCGACGATTCGCCATTCATGATGACGTTCGAGGTGTAGAGGTGCCGGCAGATGTCGCCCGTTTCGGGCCGTTCAATCTTGATGACGCGGGCGCCCAGGTCGGCCAGACGTAGGGCGGCCGAAGGGCCGGAAAGGAACTGGCTGAAATCGACAACCAGCAGGCCTTCGAGAGGCCTTTTTTCTGCCTGAACCACAGTTTTTGCATCCGCTTTTTCGAAGGAGACCGGGGAGATGGTACCAGCAGTAGCTAAGCTAAATTCTTCCTTAATCGCCTCTGTGTGCCGCCCTGGCGTAGGCGCCGCTTTGGTCGAATACAGCTTTTTACCATCAATCCGAATGGGGCAGCGCGTAGTAGCTAGGTGCTGCCCGTCGCTCAGCTTCACCAGCTGCTGCATTCCCAGCACCTCGTAGCCGGGGCTGCTGGTGGCTTGCTGGTAGTTCAGCACCTCGGCGCACCAGATGCCCAGCGGCTCCAGCTGCTCTAGCCACTCGGCGGTGGGTTGTTCGCGCAGGGCGGCGGCGAGGCGGGCGGCGATGTCGTCGCGGCCATCGAACCAGGAACTGGCGGTGGGGTAGTCGGCCAGAATGCCCGTGCTCAGTTTGGCATCGAGTTTATCCAGATTGCCCATGGCCAGGGCCAGGTAGCCGTCCTGGGTTTGGTAGATGCCGTAGGGCGCGCTGAGGTAGGCGTGGGCGGTGCCACGGGCCGCGCCGCGCTGGGGCAGCTGGCCGCCGTCGTTCAGGTGAGTGGTCAGCAACTCAAATTGCATGTCGAGCACCGATTCGAGTAGACTCACTTCCACCAGCGCGCCCTGGCCGGTGGTGCCGCGCCTGAGCACGGCCGCCAGCAGCCCCTGCGCGAAGTGCGAGCCGCAGATGATATCGGCCACCGCGATGCCAAAGGGCGTGGGGCCGTTGTGCTTCGTGCCCGATAGGTAGGTGAGGCCCGACATCGACTGGATAAGCAAATCCTGCCCCGGCTTGCTGGCCCAGGGGCCGGTGGGGCCGTAGCCCGTCACCACGCCGTAGATGATGCGCGGGTTCAGGGCTCGTACGGCGGCATAGTCGAGACCGATTTTCTCCATGATGCCCGGCCGGAAGTTGTGGGTCATGATATCGGCCTGCGCCAGCAGCTGCTTCACCTGCGCCAGGTCGTCGGGGTTTTTCAGGTCGGCGGCGTAGGATTCCTTATTGCGGTTGATGGTGTGAAAAACCAGGCTGCTGCCTTCCACAAACAGGTTTTTGATGGCAATCTGCCGGCCGGCCTCGCCGGTGCCCGGCCGCTCAATTTTGATGACGCGCGCGCCGAGGTCGGCCAGCCGCAGGCCTGCCGAGGGAGCGGCCAGAAACTGGCTGAACTCGATGACTAACAGGCCGGAGAGGGGGAGGGACATATACTTGTTTTGATACTGTTTCAGGACGTCATGCTGAGCGCAGTCGAAGCATCTCTACCGCTTCGTTGAACGACTTAGACGAAACGGTAGAGATGCTTCGACTGCGCTCAGCATGACGAGCTGGGTGTTGACGTTCTTTTGAATCACATGATTCGTGTGATTCACGCCATCGTTCGGGATTTCACATATAACTCGTTCAGCTCGCGCAACAGCGCCCGCTCATCGCCGCCATTCATCAAATACTGCCGCACGGGCTCGCCGGCGTGGTCCTGGAAGAACATGTGGCCGTGGTAGCGCGGGCGCAAAAAGGCGCGCTGCAAGGCCGGAAGCGTGGCGCTGAAGTAGTTGCTGGACTGTGCATTCACCTGCTCATCCTGCCAGGCGCTAAGGTGGCCGGGCTGGCCGCCGTTGTCGAAATACAGCGTTTGCTGGCAGGTGGGCGAGGCCACGAATTCGGCGTAGCGCACGGCGGTTGCTGCCTCGCTGCATTTGGCTGAAATGGCCAGGCCGGTGCCGCCGAGGGTGCTGCGCAGGCGCGGGCCGCCGGGCGTGAGGGCCACCATGTCGTGGAAATGCAGCAGACGGCGGGCGTAGCCGCGGCGGGCGTAGTTGGAGTAGCCGTAGGCAAAGGGACAGTAGGCCAAGGCGTCGGTCTGCGTCATGGCCTCGTACACTTGAATGGGGTTGCGGTGGAAGCAGGCCGGGTCCACTTTGCTGGCCAGTTCGCGGAACATCTGCAGGACCTGAATGCCTACAGCTTCGCTCACCACCTCGTTTTCGCGCTGGCAGGGGTCTTCGCCCAGCGAGCAGCAGAACATATAGAAGCTCATCAGCGTGTCGATGGGGATGAGCGAGAAGGCGACAAGGCCGCGGTCGGCCAGGGCCAGCAGGTCGGCGAAGGTGTCGGGCAGGGCGAGGCCGTGCCGGGCCAGCAGGTCGGGGCGGCTGGCGGCCACGGGCGTGGCCGCGTCGATGGGCAGGGCCCACTGGTGGCCGTTGAAGCTGTAGCTCTCGAAGGAATGGCCCACGGTGTTGGCCTGCTGGTCAGCCAAGAACTCGGCGGGCAGGTACTCATCCAGCGGCAGGATGGAGCCGGTGCGCGCCGCAAATCCGGCCCACGGGTGGTCAATTACGAGCAAATCGAACCGCTCGGCCAGCTGCTGAATCGACTCATCAGCAAACTGCTGCAACGAGCGTTTCTCCCAAGTGATGTGGACGTTGGGGTTCAGCTCGGCGAAGCGCTGGGCAGTGGCGGCCATCGGCACGAAGCCGCGGCTGTGGTTCCAGGTGATGCCTTTGAGGTGGATGGGTTCGGAGGGCATTTTGGGGTGGGTTGTTGAACGTCATGCAGAGCGCAGCGAAGCATCTCGCTCGCTTCGTTGCAATTGGTAGTTGATTATTTCAGCACGCGAGATGCTTCGCTGCGCTCTGCATGACGGCCTAATTGGCTATCAAACCGAACACTCCGCGCCAACCTGCTCGCGTCCGTTTTCCCGTTCACGGGCAGCAGGTAGAAACTGTAGCTGTAGGGTTTCGAGGGCAACTGGTATTTCTCAATCGGGGCGGCCTGGGCGTCCCAGCTGGTGTTGCCGCCCACACCCATTTGGGCTAGGTCGATGTTGAGGGTGAGGAAACCGGCGTCTTTCAGCTTGTTGGTGTGGCGGGCCGTCTGAATGTTCTGCTCGGTGTGGGGCCAGGCGTTCATGCTCAGCAGGCTGTCGGCCACCACGAGCAGGCCGGTTTTTTGCTGGTCGGCGAGCTGCATCCAGCGCACGTCGGTGCGGTTGGCGTACTCCATCGGCACCACGTAGGACTCGGCAAACTCGGCCAGCGGCTGGGTGTAGATGCCTGCGTCGAAGCCGTAGCGGCGGTCGATGTAATTCTCCATCGGGCCGCGGCCATAGTAGCTGACGTTATCGTAGGCGCGCTTGATGCCCATTTGCATGCCCACGCGCGGGATGTTGGGCAGGCCGGCGGCAGGCGTGAGGGCGTACATCACGCGTAGCGTGCCGTCGCCGTTCAGGGTGTAGGTCACGCGCACGGTGGTTTTGTCCTCGATGAGGGTGTAGGTACTGGTGAGGCTGGGCCGGCTGGGTTGCGACTTATCCAGCGTCAGGCTTTGCAGCTTGGGGGCGGCCGTAAACCACTCCTTCAGCTTCTTGTCGGCCTTCCAGCCGCGGCGGTCGTTGTCGGTGAGGGGGCGGGTGAAGTGGGGCAGGAGCGGAACGGCCAGCTGCTCGGTGCCCTGGTAGCGGTAGGAGGTGAGCGCGCCGGTGGCTTTGGCAATGCTCACCTGAAAGTCCTTGCCGCTGAGCACGTAGGCGGCGGCGTCGTCACGCACGGCCACGGCCGGGTAGGTTTTGGCAGCTTTCGGCGCCTCAGCCAAGCCGGTAAGCGCAAACTGGTTGCTGGCTACTTCGTGGCCCTGCGCGGCCCAGGCCGTGGCCTGCGGCAGCGCGAAGGAAATGGTGGCCAGATACTCCGCGCCCGCCTTCATGTTGGGCAAGTAAGGCTTGAGCGAAATAACCGTGTCGCGCCCGGCGGCCAGCCGCAGGCGCGGCAGCAGCTTGGTCGAAATAACGCGGCCGTCCTCGCGCACCACCAAAGTCGTGGCGTAGTCGGCCAGCGACTTGCTGGCGTGGCGGTTTTCAACCTTAATCAAGCCTCGGGCCGCATCCGTCAGCGTGCATTCGGCGGGCTGGTACACGCGCTTGCACTCGTAAATGGCCGCGTGCGGCCGGCCATCCGAGGCCACGATGCCCTTGATGGTGAAGTCGTCGTAGTACTTCTCCTTGAAGTCGCCGCCGTAGGCGTAAAACGCCGTGCCCGTGGAGTCTTTCTTCAACAGGCCCTGGTCTTTAAACTCCCAGATGCAGCCGCCGATGATGCGCTTGGTGCGCCGCCAGATGTCCCAGAATTCCTTCATGTTGCCGGTGGCGTTGCCCATCGAATGGGCGTATTCGCAGAAGAAAATGGGCCGGTTGTCGCCGTTTTGCTGGTTGGCCAGCAGCTCGGCCGTAAACAGGCCGGGGTACATGCGGCTCACCATGTCCACGTAAGCCTGGTCGCGCGGCACCTGGATGCGGTAGGCGTGGTTTTTGGGGTAGTTCGGGTCGTTGGGGTCGATGTAGCCGTCGAGGTGCGGGTCGCCCATGGCGGGCTCGTAGTGGATGGGCCGGGTGATGTCAAAATCGTGCAGCCAGGCGGCCATGGCGGCGTGGTTGGGGCCGCGGCCGCTCTCATTTCCAAGGCTCCAGAAGATGATGCTGGGGTGGTTTTTGTCGCGCAGGGCCATGCGCATGCTGCGCTCCTGGTAGGCGGTGGTCCAGGCCGGGTCGTTGCTGAGCTTGGAGCCCAGGCCGTGGGTTTCGAGGTTAGCTTCGTCGATGACCAGGATGCCGTATTCGTCGCAGAGGTCGTAGAAGTACGGGTCGTTGGGGTAGTGGCTGGTGCGGATGCAGTTGAAATTGAACTGCTTGAGCGTGCGCACGTCCTGCCGGATGTCGTCGCGGCTCACGGCCATGCCCTTGGTGGGGTGGTGGTCGTGGCGGTTCACGCCGTAGAGGTAGGTCAGCTTGCCGTTGATGAGCAGCTTGCCGTTGTCCTTCGAAAACTCGATGCTGCGGAAGCCCACCTTGCAGCTCTTGGCCTCCAGCACCGCGCCGGTCTGGTCGGTCAGCGTGAGCACCAGCGTGTAGAGGTTGGGGGCCTCGTCGCTCCACTTCAGCGGGTTGCGCACGGTGGTTTCGAGCAGGCCGAACTTGGCGTTGTCGAGGCGGGGATAGGGCTCGTTGATGATGCTCTCGGCGGTGCGCTGCAAGGGTTTCTCCAACACCGGTGCGCCCGTTTTGTCGAAGAGCTGGGCCCGCACTTGGTAGCCGGAAATGTCGTTGTTGCCGGTCAGGTTTTCGAGGCGCGGGCGGATGCTCAGCACGGCGTCCCGGTACTGCTTGTCGAGCTTGGCCTGCCAGTGAAAGTCGGCGATGCGCAGCTTGGGCTCTGCCAGCAGCAGCACCTCGCGGAAGATGCCGCTCAGCCGCCAGTGGTCCTGGTCTTCGAGGTAGGAGCCATCCGACCAGCGCATTACCTGCACCGACACCACGTTTTCGCCGCTTTGCAGATACGGCGTCACGTTAAATTCCGACGGCAAACAGCTGTCCTCGCCGTAGCCCAGAAACTTCCCGTTCACCCACACCTTAAACGCCGAGCTGACGCCCCCGAAATGCAGCGTCACGTTCTGATTTTGCCACCCGGCCGGCACCGAAAACGTGCGCTGGTACGAGCCCACGCCGTTGTAATCCTGCGGCACCAGCGGCGGGTTCACGGGCCGAAACGGGTACTTGGCGCTCTTGTAAATGGGCAGGTCGTAGCCATTCATCTCCCAGTTCGACGGCACGGCCAACTGCTTCCAGCCACTCACGCGGCTTTTGTAGAAATCCTTGGGCGCATCGGCGGGTTTTATCGCAAAGTTGAAATCCCACAAACCGTTGAGCGACAGCAGGCGCGGTGTCCTGTCGCGGTTGCCCGTCAGCGCGTCCTTTTCAGTGGCAAAGGAGTAAGCCGTGGCCCGCGATTTATCGCGGTTCAGCTCCGTAATCTGCGGAATCTCCCAGGCGTTGCCCACGGGTCCGTCGTAGATTTTGGGTGGGTTGGAAACGCCGGGGAAGAAGTACACGCTGGCTTCCTGGGCGTGGGCATTTAGGGCTAAGAAAAAGCCAACCAGAACCAGGTAGAGACGCGACACTTCGCGTCTCGGCGTTGCCAAACCTGCGCGATTGTATTCGTTCCGACGGGAGACGCGAAGTGTCGCGTCTCTACCACCGGGCAGGCATTTGTGTAAGATATTTCGAGCTAAAAACATGAGGCGAATTAGTTGCTGGTGAGCGTCACGGAAGCCGGCGTTAACCCGTCGGCCGTGGCCTTAATGGTAATGGCTCCTGCTTGCTCCTTGGTCTGAATAATCGCCAGCGCCATCCCATTGTAGGCCTTGCGTTCCGGCTTTTTAAACGACTCCATGCTGGCCTGATACCCGTTATCCACGCCCGCCACAAAGCCCGGCCCGCTCACCGAAAACTTCACCAAATTGGCCGCGTCAGGCACCAGATTGCCCGCTGCGTCCAGCACGCGCACCGTGATAAAGGACAGGTCTTTGGCATCGGCGCGCAGCTTGCTGCGGTCAGCGGTTAGCTCGATTTTGGCGGCCGGCCCGGCAGTTTTGATGGTGCTGGTGAGCACGGTTTGGCTGGCGCGGCGCGAGATGGCTTGCAGGGTGCCGGGGGCGTAGGGCACGCGCCACATCACGTGCAGGTCGTCGGGGTTTTTCTTTTTAATTCCCAGCGACTTGCCGTTCAGGAAAAGTTCCACTTCATCGGCCTGGCTGTAGTAGGCCCACACGTCCACGGTTTGGCCGGGGCGCCAGTTCCAGTGCGGCAGCAGGTGCAGCACGGGCTTGCTGGTCCACTCGCTTTGGTAGAGGTAGTAAGCGTCTTTGGGGAAGCCGGCCAGGTCGATAACCCCGAAGTAGGAGCTGCGCGCTGGCCAGGGGTAGGGCAGGGGCTCGCCCAGGTAGTCGAAGCCGCTCCACACAAAGGCCCCGCTGATAAACGGGCTGTTGCGGACGGCCCGCCAGGCGGCTTCGTGGGTGGCGCCCCAGTAGGGCGCGGCGTGGTCGTAGCTGGAAGCGGTGAAGTCGGCGTTGCCGGTGGTGAGCTTGGTTTTGCCGTCCTTGGGCCAGATGCGCAGGCTGTCGGAAGGCAGGTCGTAATGGCCGCGCGTTTCGTAGGCCGCCGCGATTTCAGTAGCCAGGAAATGCTGGCCGGGGAAACTGATGGGCAGCTTGGGGTAGTCGGCGTGCTTGTAGTTGAAGCTCAGCACGTCGAACACGCCGGCTTGGCTGATGAAGTTCTTGGCCGGCTCCTGCTCCGTGAGAGCCGAGGTGACGGGCCGGGTGGGGTCTAGGCGCTTCACGGTGGCGGTCAGCTCGCGGGTCAGGCGCGTGCCGGTGCTGTCGAATTGCTCGCGGATTTCGTTGCCGATGCTCCACAGAAACACGCTCGGGTGGTTGCGGTCGCGCCGGATTTGGTCTTCCAAATCGCGCCGATGCCATTCCTTAAAATCGAGGTGGTAGTCCTGGCCGTTCTTCTTTTTCTGCCACATGTCAAACGCCTCATTTAGCACCAGAAAGCCCATGCGGTCGCACAAATCCAGCAGCTGCGGCGCGGGTGGGTTGTGCGACATCCGAATGGCGTTGCAGCCCATGGCGCGCAGCATCTGCAGCTGCCGCTCGGCCGCCCGCTCGTTGAACGCCGCCCCCAGCGCCCCCAGGTCGTGATGCTGGTTCACGCCCTGAATGCGCAGCGGCTGCCCGTTTAGCAGAAAGCCGCGCTGGCCGTCGAACACGCAGGTACGCATGCCCAGCGGCGTTTCGTACTCGTCCTCCATTACCTGGCCGGCCAGCACCGTGGTTTTCACCCGGTACAGATAAGGCGTCGTCACCGACCAGCGGTGCGGGTTTTTCAGGGTGAGTTTCTGCGAAACCGTGGCCGCTGTGCCGCTGAGTTTCACGCCCGGGGTTAGCTGCCGGGCCACTTCCCGGCCGCTTTGGTCCAGCAGCACCGTTTGCAGGCTCACGGAGCGGGGCTGGCCGGTGGCGTTGCGCAGCTGGGTTTGCACGGCCACGGTGGCGGCCTGCGCGCTCACGGCGGGCGTGGTCACGAAGGTGCCCCACTCGTCCACGGCCACCGCGTGGGTGGTCACCAGCCGCACGTTGCGGTAAATGCCCGAGCCGGTGTACCAGCGCGAGTCCGGCTGGGCCGAGTTATCGACCCGCACGGCCAGCACATTCTCTTTGCCCGCCGGCTGCAAATAGCGTGTCAGCTCGTAGCGGAAGGAAATGTAGCCATTCGGTCGCTGTCCCAGCGAATGCCCATTCAGCCACACTTCGCTGCGTTTGTACACCCCATCAAACTCGATAAACACGTTACGCCCCGTGGTGGCCGGCAGCGTAAACGTCTTGCGGTACCAGCCGATGCCGGTGGGCAGGCCGCCGCCCTCGGGTTTGGCGGGGTTCTTTTCGTCAAATTCGCCTTCGATGCTCCAGTCGTGCGGTAGCGTGAGCTTGCGCCACGCAGCGTCATCGAAGGCAGCCTCTTTCGCGCCGGCTTCGTCGCCGAGGTAGAACTTCCAGTCTTTGTTGAAATTGGCCACTACCCGCGTGCCCGGCTGCGCCCCAAAGATGCTTTGGGCGCTGAGTAATAGCAGCAGAGAAAAGAGTAGGCGAAGCATTGGGTGGGATTAACAGGTTCTCTTAGGACGTCATGCTGAGCGTAGCCGAAGCATCTCTACCGCTTCGTTGTTTTGATTGAATTACTTGCGCAGTAGAGATGCTTCGCTGCGCTCTGCATGACGTCTTATTTTTTGTTCTCTTTCGGTTTCTTCACCGGCGGCGCAATGAAGGCCACCGTACTCTTGCCCAAATCCTTGGACGTGGCCACCGCAATGCCGCGCTGGTCGGGCTTGTTCACGGCGCAGTAGTAGTGGTACACCACGCCTTTGTATTTCAGCACGAAGGACTTGTGGGCAAATAGCTCATCATATGGCTCGGAAGGCTCAATTAAATTCGCGCCGGTCCAGTCGGTCCAATGGGTGAGGTCATAGGAGCAGGCGAAGCGGTTCACGGCGCCCTTCACGCCGGGATAGAAGGCCCCGAAGTAGAACATCGTCCACAGGCCGTTGTCCATCTTCTGCAAGTAAGCGTCGCCGGTGATGCCGGTGTGGTGGTTCAGCACGGGGTTGCGCAGGTAGCGCGTCCAGTGCGTCATGTCGTCGCTCACGGCCATGCCAATGCGCTCGGCGCCGCGCTTGGCGTTGAGGCTGTCGCCGTTGGCGTTGTAGTACATCACAAAGGGATGGCCGGTAAGCCGACTTTTATCCCATACCACCGAGCTTTTGTAGATGGTGTGGTTTTCCCACCAGCGCACGTCCTTGTCGTCGGGGCGCAGCACGGGTTTGGCCAGGCGCTGCCAGGTGGGCAGGGTGGTGGGGTCTTGGTCCGTCGAGGCCAGGCTGATGGACAGCAGGCCCTTTTCATACCCCCGCGAGTTGCCGCCGAAGTACGACAGCCAGTACCGGCCCTGGTAGGGCTGCCACTCGTAGCTGCCGCCCCACTTGGGGGCTTGCAGGGCCACGTAGCCAGCTTTCTGGTTGGTGTCCCAATCGGTAGTGTCGGTGAAAGACAGGATTTTGCCCTTGGTTTCCCACTTCAGCAGGTCCTTGCTCTGGGCCAGCCAGGTTTCGTAGCCGCGCCCGTCGTAGATGATGTAGGTCATCCACCATTGCCCGTTTTTGCGGAATACGCTGGGGCAGTCCATCTTCTTCTTGTTGTCGTCGGTGACGAGTACCAGACCGTACTTATAGGGGGTTTTTACCTCCTCATACACCTTCTTCATCTCGGCGGCGGGCACGGCGGTTGGCAGCGCTTTTTGCGCCCAGGCCGGTTGGCCAAGGCCGCTAAGCAGCAAGAGAGAAGCGAGTTGAATTTTCATGCAATTACAAGGTTGAGCCAACCTCAAAATGGTAAGTCCCCGAACCGGCCTTGATGCGTGCGCGCCCCTCCGCAAAGCCCAGCGATTCTAGTTCCGGGTGCTTCTCCAGCGGCTGTCCGCCTTCGGTGATGCGCGCCGAAGCAGGGGCCGGCAGGTAAATGGTGGCCGTGGTATTGGCGGGAATGGTCACCGTCAGTTCGAAGCTGGTGGCAGATTTTTTCCAGTCCGTGGCAATGAGGCCGTAGGGCGACAGGTGGCTGGTTTTGGCACTGGTCACATCGCCCACCGGCTCGGGCCGGATGTCAATTCTATTGAAGGCCACCGACCCGTCAGCCGGCCGAATACCCGCCAGGCCGCTGTAAAACCACTCCGTCAAATGCCCCAGCATCAAATGGTTGTTCGACACCGTGGGCAGCGCGGCCCACGACTCGGTGAGGGCCGTGGCGCCGTGGGCCAGCTGGTAGCCGTAGCCGGGCACGTCGGTGCGGCTGTTCATCGCAAAAATCACGTCGGAGCGGCCGGCGTCTTCCAGCACGCGCAGCAGGTAGCGGTAGCCGATGTCGCCGGCCGTCAGGGCGTTGTTGCGGGTGCGCAGGTCCTGCACGATGTTCTCGATTACTGCGGCCTTGTCGGCCGGCGCGACCAGGCCCATGTACACGGCCATGGCGTTGGCGGTTTGGCTGCCGGTGGCGTACTGCCTGGTCTGGGGGTTGAAGAACTTCGCGTTGAAGGCAGTTTTTACTTCGGCGCCCAGCTGCTCGTAAGTCTTCGCCTCATCGGTTTTGCCCAGCAGATGGGCAATTTGGGCGAGGATGGTGAGGTCGTAATAATAGGTAGCCGTGCCGGTTACGCCCATTGGCGTGAGCTGCGACACGCCCGGCGGCTTGGGGCCGAGGTCGTACCAATCGCCCAGGCCCTGACTGAGAATGTGCCCGTTCGCCTTCGTGCCGAGGTAGGCCACATAGCGCTGCATCATAGCGTAGTTCTCGGCCAGCACCTGCCGGTCGCCGTACCACTGGTACACGTACCAGGGCAGGATGATGGTGGCGCTGCCCCACTCCGGCGAGTCGCGAAACATGTCGCCGCCCCACTCAAACTTCACAAACTCCGGCGCGATTTCCGGCACCAACCCCTCGGCCGTTTGCGAGGCGCGCATGTCGGCCAGGGTCTTGCGGCAGAGCGTGGCTATGTCGTAGCCGTAGCGCAGCGAGCCGCCCATCAGGTGCGTTTGTTCCAGCCAGCCCAGCTTTTCGCGGTGCGGGCAGTCGGTCATCACGCTGGCCAGGTTGCTTTTGATGGCCCAGTCAATCAGCGTATTCGTGCGGTTGAGCAAGTCGTTGGAGCACGAAAACGAGCCGGCGCTGGCCGCCGCGTTGCGGGTGTGCAGCGCCGTCAGATTCAGAATTTCGGGCCGGCCTTTGGGATTGGCTTCGCCGCGGGGCACGCCGCCTTCCACCTGCGCATAGCGGAAGCCGTAGTAGGTGAAGCGCGGCCGCCAGGTTTCTACGCCGCTGCCTTTCAGCACATAGGTGAAGTAAAAGCCGCGCCCGGTGTTTTTCTGGGTTACGGTGTGGTCAGTGCTTAGCAGTTCGGCTGGCGTGATGCGAACGGTGTCGCCGCGCTGGCCTTTTACCTGCAACTCGATGATGCCCGAGGCGTTCTGGCCGAAATCGTACACCCACTTGCCCGGCTGGGCTGCCGTCGTGCTTTTGGGCGCGAAGGTGTCGAATACCTTCAGCGGCTCCTGCTGCTGGGCTACCAGCGCGGGCGGGCCACTCACGGCCACCACAGGCCGCCATTTCCGGTCATTGAAACCGGCCGTGGCCCAGCCGCTCTGCTCCAGGCCCGCGTTGTAGTCCTCGCCGCCGTAAATGCTGCTGAAAGTAATGGGGCTAGCGGCGGTGCGCCACGACAAGTCGCTCACCACATCTTCGTGCGAGCCGTCGGCGTACGTCAGGGCTAGCCGGCAAATCAGCTTCGGGTGCCCAAAAGCCGACTTTAATTTCCGGTAGCGCTCCTTCACTGCCGGCACGTAGTAGAAGCCATTGCCAAGCATGACGCCCAGCGCATTGGGCCCGCTTTTGACCAGATTCGTTACATCAAATGTCACGTACTGGGCCAGCTGGTCGTACTTCGTCCAGCCGGGGTCAAGGAAGTGGTTGCCAACTTTCTGCCCATTTAACGCCGCTTCAAACTGGCCCAACCCGCTGATGAAGAGCGTGGCTCGGGCCGGCTGCTGGTGGGCGGTGAAGGCTTTGCGCAGCAGGGGCAAGGTATTGTTGTCGCGGTAGGTGTCCTTGGCCCCGTCCACGGGCAGTACGTTCACGCGGTCGGCGGGCAGCTGGTCGTAGGCTATCCAGGCGGCGCCCTTCCAGTCCTGTGGTGCCAGCAGGCCCATTTGCCACGCGCTTGCCGCCGACCACTCCGACGCGCCGCCCTGGTTATCCCAGGTTTTTACCTTCCAGAAATAGGTTCTGGCTGGGCGCAAAGCCTGGCCGGCGTAGCTTACCTGAATGGACGCATCGGAGGTCGTTTTGCCGGAATCCCACAGGCGGCCAACGTTTTGACTGAGCTGCTTCGGGTCGTCCGAAACCAGAATGCGGTAGGCGGTTTGCCGCACGTTGCGGCGGTCTGAGCGTAGCTCCCAGCTCAATGCCGGTGCGCGGGTTTGCACGCCCAGCGGGTGGCGCTGGTACTCGCACGTCAGGTTGAGCACGCGCAGGGCTGGGGCCGCCATCGGATGCTTCCCGGAGGCGCCGGCACAGCACAGCAGCGCGGCCCAGAAGCAAAGATTAAAACGTACAAAACCGCTACTTCTCATTGCGCCGTGCCTTACCATGGCCTGGCAGCCTGAGGCTCGCCAAACCACTCGTAAGTGGATGATTAAATCAGGTGGCGCCGGCGCAAGCTATTTATTGTCAATTGAATAATAGGAATGAAAAAAGCAGGCCGGCTCTTTACAAATGTAGAGTTTACGGTCAGCCGCGTGTCCCACACTTTGGCAACTTTCTGTAGCATCTTAGCATAGGATGGCCGGCGCTTTGGCCAGCTATTTCGAGGCCCAGACAGCGCCGGAATGCTTTGAAGAGTTCGTGCGCAGCTGGTGGCCACGGCCTGGTGGCCTGCTTCGTCTCGGCGTATTCTGCCACGGTACCAAGCGTGACGGCTGCCCCGCTACCGTGCCGGAGGAGGCGTTACTGCGGGCAAAGCCTGCTCGCGCAGCAGGGCGCCATCGGCGGTTTCGAGGCGGGCCACGAAGGGCGTGCCCGCCGGCCGCACGTGGAAAAACGTCCAGTTGTACTGGTGGTTGCCCGCAGGCAAAAACGGCAGCTTTTTGAGCTCTTCCACCAGTGTGCCGTCGGGCAGGCGCATGCGCAGGTAAGCATTTCGCACGGGCTTGTCGAGGCTGAAGGTGAAAGCAAAAGCCTGCCTGGTGGGCGCCACGTCTATTTCCGGCGTGGCGTCGGTCACCTGGGTTTCCTGCAGCACCTGGCCGTGCTGGTCCAGCAGCCGCACCAAGAAGCTGGGCTGCTCATCAATGCCCACGATGGCGTTCAGGCCGATGGCGTAGCGCATCACCCCCGGCGCCAGCACCCAGCGCGGGGCCACGGTGTAGCGCTCGCACCCGTCGGCCCCGAACACCTTGAGCGAGGTGACCTGGCTCACCGGGCTGTGGTAGGTCACGAACACCCGCTTCGTGAACGTGCGCACCGAGGGCCGGTGGTCGAGCGAGCTTTTGACGCGGCCCGCCGCCCGGCCCGTCACCCGGCTCAGGTAGCGCATGATGTTGGTGGCGCCGCGCACCAAAGCTGGCTCCACGCTGATGTCGCGCAGCTCCTCGTGGTCCGTTACCGACCACACAAACATTTGGCCGTAGTAGCTGGCCAGGCCCGGGTATTTCTGGAGCGAGTCGCCGAGCGGCTGCAGGTCCCGGCCCGCCGCGCCGCGCAAGGCATACGCCGCGTTGCCGGAGGGTGCGTGGTCGTGTTGCTCCATGCAGAAGCCCCACAGGCGCACGGTGCTGCGGGCGTGCGGCGCCAGCACCAGCATTTTTTCCTGAAACGTGAGGAGGTCCTGCAGGTCCGGGTTGCCGGCGGCGAAGTGCAGGCCGGGCGGCACGCGCACCCCCAGGGGCTGGTCGGTCAGGTTGGTGAGGGTGCAGAGCAGGTTGTCGGGACCCAGGCCTTGGGCCCACGCCGATACGGCTACCGTGCGTTGCGCGGCAGCATCTGCAAGGCTGAGATAGGGAAGGCGCTCTGCCTCGGCACGCAGCACAAGGAGCAACAGCAAAGTGAGGGCAACCTGGCGATTCATGAACTCAAAAGTGAGATATGCATATGCCGGGCACAACGATATGAGGGAGTATGGTATTATTCAATCTAAATAATGTTAACTGATAATGTTGCTGAATAATAATATATTCTCGCGTTTTTGGTCAAAAATTCACTCAAATTTGCGTGATATTATCGTAGTTAAGTGCCTGTTGAGCAAAATTTAAATCACAAGAATGTTGCGCTTGTGCAGTCAATGTTGCAAGCTAAATGACATGGTAGTACTGGGTGAAGAATGTTGAATATTCCATGCCAGTGTGCTTACTTTGCTAATGGGATAAAAGGGCCCAATTGAAATTGATGAGCGTTTGCCTGCTCTTCAGCTAGTCAATACATGACATATAATTTAGTATATTGGCCTATATAATTCTTTGACTGCCGGCCACTCTTTCGTCGCTAAATGGAAAAAAAATTTACCCACTGCCTTTTTCAGAAAAAATGGACGGCGCTCTGTGTAGTGTCGGGCCTGCTTCTGGTGGGCGCACAGCCGTTGCGGGCCCAAGACATCATCTACAAAGCCGCCGGCGATTCCATCGTCAGCTCCGTGGATGAAGTGAACGACGACGAGGTGCTCTACTTCAACGTGCCCACAACCAAGGGCAGCATGCGGCGCAAGCTGAGCGTGAAGGAGGTTACCAAAATCAAGTACGCCAACGGGTATGTGGAGCTGTTTGAAAGCACCACGCTCTCGAGCGGGCGCACGGTGACCAGCGCCCTGGCTTTCGACGTCATCTACACGGTGTCGGGCAGCGAGCTGAAGGCCAAGGTGCTGGAAGTGGACGAAACAAGCGTGACCTACAGCCTGCTGAATTCCAAAACGGTCGACAAAATTGCCACCGACCGCCTCATCGGCATCCGCTACGCCAACGGCTTCGAGGAAGCCTACAATGCGCCGGCTGCCCTCAAGGAGAAGGCGGCCGCCCAAGCGCTGGCGGCCGCCTCGCAAAAAGCCAGCGCGGCGCTCAACCCCGACGTTATCAAGCTCGACAACGGCAAGGAAATCAAAGCCCGGATTCAGGAGGTCGATGAGCTCAACATCTACTACACTCCCGTCGACGCCGCCGACCCCGGCAAGCGCGAAGCCCTGGCATTGGAGAAGGTGTTTAAGGTGCTGTATGCCAATGGATACGAGGAAACCTACACCGTGAGCAAAAAGGCGCTGGCCAAAGAAGAGCCCGCGGAGGAGCCCGCCCCCAAACCGGCCAAGGTGACCGAGTCCAAGCCCGTGAAAGTGGCGGAAGCCAAGCCGGAAAAAGTAAAGGAGCCCAAGCCCGAGAAAGAGAAAATTGCCAAAGCCGCGCCCAAGAAAGAGCCGGCAGAAAAGAAGCCTGTGGCCGACGCCGCTCCCGCGGCTGCTCCGCTGGCGCCCCAAAGCCTGGCCGTCATCCCGCTGGAGGAGTTGTTTAAGAGGCCGGCTTTCAACAACCTGCAAAAGGCGGCTTATGAGCCGATGAGCGTGGAGTACCTGGACCTGCGCAGCAACAACCTGAAGGCCCTGCCGGCCGAGGTGAAGAACTTCAAAAACCTGGTGGGCATTAATTTGAGCAAGAACAACCTGCGCAAGTTCCCGATGGAACTGCTCGACCTGCCCAACCTGCAGTACGTGTGGCTCGACGAAACCGGCCTGCAGAGCCTGAGCTTCGACAGCGACCAGCTGGAAAAGCTCAAGAAATCCAACATCGTGTTCATCTCGGCCAAAAGCAACCACCTGACGCGGATTAGCTCGTCGGTGTTTGGGCTGGCCAACCTGCAGGAGCTCAAGCTGAACAACAACCAGATTAGCGGCATCACCTGGGACAAGAAAACCGACCTGAGCAAGTCGTACCTGCAGTCCATCAATTTCGAGAGCAACCGCCTGAGCAGCCTGCCCGTCGAGCTCAAAGACCTGCCTTCGCTCACGGAGTTGAGCCTGTCGAACAACAACATCAAGTCGCTAGACAAGGAAACGGTCGGGTTCAAAACCCTGAAGTCGCTGAAGCTGAACAGCAACCCGCTCAAGAAGATTACGCCGCAGTTCTACCAGCTTTCGGCCATTGAGGAAGTGGACCTGAACCAGACACAGCTCACTTCCCTGCCCGATTCGGTGTCGAAGCTGTCGCACCTCAAAGTGCTGGTGCTGCCAGGCACCTTCGCCACCTTCCCCGCCGATTTTGGCCGCCTCAAGCTGCTCAGCGAGCTGCGCATCAACAACTCTTCGGCCTACAGCAAAATCCAACAGTTTCCGGCGGCGGTACTGAGCTGCCAGCGCCTGCGTACCCTGGACCTGTCCGGGGCCGACATCAAAACCCTGCCCAGCGAAATTGCCAAGCTCCGCCGCCTCGAAAACCTGTACCTGAGCAATTGCCGGCTCAGCACGCTCCCGGAGGAACTCTTCACCCTGCCCCGCCTGAAAGTACTCGACCTGAGCAACAACAAAATCACGCAGGTGTCGAAGTCGGTAGCCGAACTCAACTCCCTAGAAAACCTCAACCTCACCGACTCGCCGGTTGAAGGCAATTCGTTGCTCGCCTTGCGCCGCTCGCTGCCCGCGGCCCAGATTGAGTACTACGACGGCGACTTTGGTCTGAACTTCACCAGCGCGCCTTTGCCGGCCAATAAGCTGGCGGGATTTAAGCGGTTGTTTGCGGCTTGCGACCAAGGCAATCCGGGCGCCTACGTGGAACTGGGCGACTTCTTCAATACTTCGAAAGACTACGGCCTGGCCCTGAAAGCTTACCAGGTGGTAACCGCCAACCCGCAACTGGAAGGCACCGGCAAATCGGTGGCCTGCCTGCTCAGCATCGCCGAAATCTACGACGACGTCGACAACGTGAAGCCCTATACCTCGCCCTACAAGCGCAAGCGCTACACCGACTACGACGACTACCTCAACACCTCGGCCAACAACAAGGCCTTCCAATCTTACCTGGCCATCACCCGCGTCAACCCGCGCGATGCCGTGGCCCGGCAGGCGCAGAAGAAAGCTTCGGCCCGTGCCAGCATCATTTGCAACGAGATTGCCGAGAATCTGGAGAAGATTTTCGAGCGCAACACGGCTGAGATTGAGCGCCTCATTCAGGGCTCGGGCGACATGCAGAACCTGTCGGCCGGCGGCGAGAAAATCATGAACGACGCCGTGGTCGACAACAGCGAGGCGGCGGCCGCGGTGGGCGCCGTGCTCAGCATTTTCGGCAGCGCGGCCTCCTCGGCCAAAGAAGACAAGTCGGAGAAGTACAAGTCGCAAAACGTGCGGCTGAAAAACGACATCTCGAACCTGAAAGCGCAAGCCACCCAACTCGCGGCTAACTAGCAGCTATGAAAAAACTCGCTACCCTCATTGCGTTTGGCTTCTGTTGCGCGGCTACCCGCCCGGCCCAGGCCCAAGGGCCCGACCGCGCCGAGTATCAGCAACGGTTCAACAACTGCGACGCCGAGCGCCAGCGGTTGGCTGGCAAGCTCGACGCCCTGCGCGCCGAAAAGCAAACCGCTTTGCGCGAGCTGCAGCAGGGCTATTTCTGCAGCAAATGCAAGCACAGCAAAACAACCATTGAAAAAGGGGGCGAAAACTTTGAAGCCCACTTAGGCCGGGTAAAGGGCGAGCGGGTAGCGGCCACCCAGGCCGAAATTGCCCAAAACCAGAACGAATTCCAGGACAAGATTCACAACCTGGAAGTGGACGTCGACTCCAAGCGGCTGGACTGTGAGCGGGTGTCGATGGACTACCAGAAAGCGTATAAATCGGCCCAGGACCGAGCCCAGCAGGACGCCCAGCGCGACGCAGACGCGCGCGCCCAGCACGCCGCCGACGAGCAGCAAAAGGCACTGGCGGCGCAAAAGCAAAAAGAGGAAGAAGAACGCCAGGCCCGCCTAGAAGAGCAGCGCCGCCGCGAGGAAGCCGAACGCCTGCGCCAGGCTCAACTAGCCGCCAATTACCTGCGCTTTGAAGAGCAGATGCGCGATAACAACGCCATCACCCAAGCCAAGCTGGAAGAAGCCCGCCGCAACGGCAACCTCAACGGCATTAACCAATACAGCGACGACAGCCGCCGCAACGCCCGCAACACCGTGGATGGCACCAACAGTGGCACCCTGCGCCGGCAGGCCATGGGCGACGGTAGTGGCGGGTATCTGTCGCAAGCGGCCGACTACATCCGGGAAAAACGCGACTCTTACTTCAACAAAGTCACCACGGATTACGCCGAGAAAAAACTCAACCAGCTATTTGACCAGGACGACGACGACGACGGAGAGTATGCGCCCAACGTGGACATAAAAAGCGAGATTAAGTCCGATGCCATCCATTATTTGAAAAACAAATTCGTGCAATCGAGCGGCCCGACTATAAAGGAATTGGACCGTAAGTATCAGGAGGCTGTTGACGAGTACGAAAAGTATGAGCCAATCTCTTTGCCAAATGCTTTTTCCGAAGCGTCGAGCAGCGTTTTCAAGCAATTAAACGCCATCGTTAGCGGCGCAAGCAGCGAGGAGGTCGAACAGATGCAAAAGGAGTTCTGGGACAAAACCCCCAAGCGCTATTGGGTGGGCGTTCCGCGGTATTATTTGCCCGGGCCCAGCAAGGCGCTGGTTAAAGATTTAGCTGGCTTCTTCACATTCAAATAATGAGCGCCGTGATGAATTTACTGCGCTATGTGCGCAATGCCGTTGGCGCGTGGTGCGTGGCCGGTTTGCTTGTATTGCCGGGCAAGGCACAAAACCCGGACGTTGAAAGGCTTGTGGTGTCGAAGAAAGGCTATGAGCAGAACCCGTATCCGGCCGTAAAAAACATCCCCAATTTTGCCGTTATGTATCCGGGGGTACCCCTGGTGCCTGCCGGCGGGGGGTATACATGGCCGGCTGGAATAAGTGGTTCCTGGCGCCATCCAAGCAAAACCTCACGTTCGCAATCGACTACTGCGAGGCCGACATGAGCTTTTACTTTTTCACAACCAACAAAACCCAAAGCGTACTGCTCAAACTGACCGATAACGAGCAGAGCCCCTATGTCAAGGTGCTGGAAATGCCGGTGGGGATTTACAGTCTGAAGGTCGTTTCGCCAAAAGCCATCTGGGTTTGGGGCCAACAGGGCGAATCTTGGTGCATCTGGCGCCACGACGGCACTCAGTTGAAGCTGGTGTACAAAATGAAGCAGGTCATCCGCGACATTGCCCCGATAAACGAGGACAACGTGGTGGTGGCCACGAGCCGCTCCGTAATCACGCTGGGCGTTACCCACGCGCCCAAAGAAATAATTAAAATGGATGCGGAGTTGGACGGGCTGGCGGTTAGCCCCGACGGTACCCTGTTCGTTTCGACAGAGAAAGGTATCCTGCATTATTTATCGCCCGAAATGGTCGACGACGCCGAAATTGTTGCTTACACCATCCACGGGAAATTGCGCCGGTACCGGAAAAGCCTCTATGTGCTGTGGCGGGAGGATAACCAGGTGTTAGAAATCAAATTATAGGCGGCATTTATGCTGAAAAACACGTGACCGAAAACAGGCCGGTCTCTTCCCATTTTGTTCTAAGTCGTCAACGCTTCCCGATGAAACACCTATACCTACTGCTGCTCGTCACCATCAGCACGAAACTAGCCGCGCAGGACCTGATTTACCTCACCGATGGCACCAAGCTACCGGGGAAAGTAACCGAGATAACGGCCGAAAAGGTCAAGTTTAAGAACATGGCTAATCCGACCGGCCCGACGTATAGCCGCACGCCCGATAAGGTGTCGTTTGTGTTCAATGCAGCGGGCGACTACCTGGTCTTTTCCAAGGAGAAGCCCTTCACGGAAAAGGAGCGGGATGCATTCCTGGCTGGTGACCCCAAAACGCGCTTTCTCGACGCCCTCGTCGATACCAAAGGCGCAGTTACCTCCACCATTATTGCCAGCGAAACCGACGCGGATATCCTCTGCAATAACAAGGGCGCGGAATCGAAGGTGGCGAAGTCGTCGCTGGCGTTTCTGATTCGGCGCGACGGCAGCCACCAGGTCTTTGGCAGCGCCGAGCAGGCCGCGCCCATTTTGTTGGCCAGCATGGGTAAAATAAGCAGCGCGTTGCCACCAGCGGCCAAGGCCGCGCCCGCCGCCGATGCCGGAGCCCCGCTCGCCGGCGCGTCGATGCGTGCCAGCGGCAGCGAAGTCGGTGCAACGGCAACCGGGGGCGCGGTAGCAGCGCCAATGGACATGAAGCTGTTTAACCGCAAAGCGCTGGAAAAAACAGAGGAATTCACCGGCTACATGAAAATGATAGTCACGGTGAATACCAATAAGGAAGCTGCCAAAAAAGGCATTAACCTGGCCTGCGCGCTCTTCCTGAACGACGATTCGCGGGTGGAAGTCTCGAACGTGAACACTGACGTTCGCAACAAATACAAGATTCGCGAATACCTAAACCGGCTGATGCTACGGAGTGGGCAATTCGACAAAGTGCAAATTGAATACGCCAACGTCAATTACGCTTCTAAATTCAAAAAAGGCGCCGATGGCAATTACTACGGCGTGGTCACTTTTGTGCAAACGTTCCGGGGGTTTGTCGACGACAAAGTGGTGTATGGCGACGTGACCAAGCGCAACGTGACCGTAGTGCTAAAACCATACGAAAAAGCGGTTGATGGCGAGTATGTAGCGGCCTGGGACGTTTTTCTGGACGACGTAGGCGTGGTGGAAACCAAGAAAATATAGCCTTGTCTAGTGCACGCTGCCCGGCTGCACGGGGCAGATGGTGGCACGCATTCCAAGCGCATCTTACTGGTAGACTTCCATGATGAGTTACAAAACCTGGCTGTTGGCAGTCATGCTGCTTTGGCCGATGCTGGGGTTCGGGCAGAGCTATGAGAAGGAATTCGGTGTGGCCTTCGCATGGGAGGTGAAGCAGGTTGACGAATTTATTGAACGCTTCAACAACGACGAATTTTCTTTCATTCGGGAATACCTGAAGAAGAACGAGTCCACGTCCGCGCTCACCCGCGAGCGCATGCTGAAAAGCCTGTTTAACGCCAAGGGTACAAATTGGAATTACAACGAAATAACGGCTTTCATTAAGCAAGTTAATAATGCGGAGAAACCACAATATCTTGATTTAGATAGCAGCAATTGGTACGCCAACGTGCAGTGCTTGGTGACCAACCACGGCAAGCCCGAAAAAGCGTTGCTAAAACTCAAAATAGCCACGCTGCCCGACGGTAGCTCTAAATGGGTAATTGCTGATGTAAGCTTGCCGGGGCAGGCGAGCGCGCCGGCCGCTGCTAACGCGGGCCCCCGCGTGCGCGGCCCCAAGCCGGCGGACGCCAAAGCCTCGCTGAACCCGATGAGTCACGCCATCGATTTCATGAACATCGACCTGGTGACCAAGAAGCCGGAGAACATTGAGAATTTCGTTGACGATGCGCCCGACCGCAGCCGCAGCCTCGATTGGTTTGTGGGCGCGTGCCTGAAAAACCAGCTGAAAGTGGTGCGCGCCACGTCCATTAGCTACACGTTTCTCCAAATAAAAGGCTGGCAAATTGAGGTGAAGCAATTTCACCGCCAGTCGCTCAATTCGGGCTGGCTAATCAGCAAATTGGTGAAGCTTTCCTGACGTAAATTATTCGTAACAGCACATGCATTCCGTTGCTTTTTATATCTCACCCGCCCGCTGGCTGGCGTGGGGGCTGGGGTTACTATTCCTGACGCTGCGGCCGGCCCTGGCGCAGGACAAGGTGTCGTTGAAAGACGCCAAGGAAATGACTTACCAGGCGCAGTCGACCGTGGAGGAGTTGCAGAACCTGCTGAATTATGTCACCTTCAACGACAATGCGCCCAGCGAGCTGGCCGAGGTAATCAGCAGCAGCTATAAGCCCTCGCGCAACCAGATTTTTCTGAGCAAAGACGTCATCGTGGAAGACGACGTGAACCCCGCCTCCGGCTTGGGCAAAACCAAGGACCTGCCGGTTGAAAAGTACCTCGACGCCCTTGACGTGCAGTACGAAAAAACGGCGGATGCCAGCGTTGCTTTTACGAACCTGGTGATTTCTAAAATCAAGAAAAAGGATTACCTGTACGTGAAGGTGCGTTTCGACGAAGCGTTTGCCAGCAAAGAAAAAGCCAGCGGCACGCCTTACCCAACGCGGCAGCGCGAAGCCCTCGTACGCCTCAACAGCCTGGGCGGCAACAAGTGGCAGGCCCTGATTGTGGGGCTGAGCTTCCACAACCCGGCGCAGCCCATTGAACTAACCGATAACGAACTTCCCATTACCACCGATGCATCGGCTGAATCGGCGTTGGTGACGCAGGAAGACTTTGTGCGGGAGAAAGACGATTTCGTGCTGGGCAAACAGCAGGAAGAAAAGCGCAAGCAAATTGCCTACGATGAGTACGTGACGCAGGGCAACAACTACGTGGCCAGCAAGCAATACAAAGACGCGCTGGAGTTCTACAGCAAAGCCAAGGAACTGCGTGCGCTGGTGCCGGCACTGGACAAGAAAATACTGGACACCAAGCGACTCATTGCCGAAAACACCTTTGAAAGCCTGAAAAACAAAGCCGAGCAGGCCAAGAGCGAGCGGCGCCACGGCGACGCGTTGCGGTTGTATAAGCAGGCGCTTGCCATTAAGCCCGAAGCGCGCGCGGCCATGGAAGCGGAAATGGCCCAGCTCACCAAAAAACTGGATGAAATAGCGCTGCCGAAAAACAAGCTCGAAGCCAACGACCTGCAGGGGGCCATTGATGCCTGCGATAATATTCTGAAGGAGAACAAAAAGGCCAAGAACGATTTTCCGGAGCTGTTTTTCATCAAGGCACAGGCCTACCAGCAACTGGCGGAAAAGCAGCCCGGCGACACCCGCTCGCTGGACCGTGCGCTGGAGAACTACACCATGGCGCTGCAGTATTACCCCAACTACACCAGCGCCCGCCTGGCCCGTGCCACTTTTTATGTGAAGCACAAGCACGATTACGTGAGCGCCGTCACCGATTATGATGTGTTGACGGCGAATGCGCTGGACGACGCGCCCGAAAAGCCGAAATACTTTTTGGTGAAAGGCGGCTGGAAGAACCAGCTGAAAAACTATTCGGGTGCGCTGGAAGACTACGGGAAGGCCATTGCCCTGAGCCCGGAAAATGCAGCGGCGCACTTCGACCTGGCCGAGCTGCTGTATCGCCTGCAGCGCCACCCGGAGGCGCTGGTGAGCTTCAATACCGTGCTTGAGCTGGAACCGAAAAACGGCAAAGCGTTTTACTACCGGGGCCTGAACTACATCGGCCTGCGCGACGTGCCCGCTGCGGGCAAGGATTTTGGCGCTGCCGAAGCCCTTGGCCTGGAGCCCGACCAGCTGAAAAAGGTGGAGGCCATCAGCACGGGCTATTTTGAGGCGGCGCTGGCGGCTTTCAAGGCGAAAAAAACGGACCAAGCCGACAGCCTGTACGACAACGCCCTGGCCGTGCGGCGCTGCAACGCCAAGGCCTGGCACGGCAAAGCCGAAATAGCGCTGGCCGCCGGCGACGAGCAGGCCCGCAAGCGCAACGCGGCTTCCAAAAGCAGCTATCAGACGGCCATTGAACTGTACCAGAAAGCTATTGCCTGCACCCCGACGTATTCGGACGCGCAGTACAAGAAAGGGCTGGCGTATCAGAAAATAGCAGAATACACCGCGGCGCTCGACAGCTATTCCGACGCCATCAAGAGCGACGCCACCAGCGTGCTGGCTTACATGGGCCGCGGCAATACCCATCTCGACACGAAGCAATATGCCAAGGCTATTGCTGACTATTCGCGGGCCACTACGCTGCTGCAAAACAAGTTGCAGGCCGCCAAAAAAGACAGCCAGAAAGAAATGGCGCTGACGATAAGCAACGATTTATCGCAGGCTTATCAGTTGATGGGCAAGGCCTGGTATTTGAAAAACGATTATACCAAAGCCGTGCTGCTGGGCGACAAAGCGTTGGAAGTGAATCCGAAAAATTCGGAAGCGTTGTATTACCAGGGCCTGTCTTACCAGGCGGTACACGACCTGCCCAAGGCGCTGAAGGCGTATTCGGAAGCCATTAAATACGCACCTGACTTCCGGTATTATTATGCCAACGGCAGTGCTTCGCTGCAGGCCGATAAATACGAGCAGGCCATTGCAAATTTCAATGCGGCCATTAAGCTGGATACGTTGCCGGTGATAAAGCAAAGCCGGTATTTGCGCGGCCTCAGCTATTTCAAAAGCCGGATGTTGGAGCCTGCCTTTAAGGACTTTACCGAATATGAAAAGTCGGTGGAAAAAACGGACAGCTCGTTTTATACCGATTTTGGCCTGCTGAACCTGCATCTGAACCACGACGCGGCGGCCATCGACAATTTCAAACGCACCCTCACCGCCAAGCCTAACCACCCGCTGGCGCTATATGGCCTGGGCTGCGCATATGCCAAAGCCGGACAGTTCGACAAAGCCATGCAACAGTTTGAACAGGCCTACCAAACCCGCCAATTGAGAAAGGAAGACATCAAGCTGGAGGAAGAAACCTTCCTGGTGGAATTGAATAAAGTGAAAGCGCACAAAACGCAATATGCGCAGCTGAAAAAGACCTATTTGCCCGCCCCGCAGTAGGATGCACGGTGGATGAACTATTCTTTTTTGAGAGTGCAGGGCGGAATTAACTATTGACTATGAGCGAGGTAGCAGAAGCCAGTGTTTGGGAGCAGTTGGAGCTGGAAATAGAACAGGAAAGCGCCGTGGTCGACGGCCTGCGCGCCCTGCTGAAGCAGACCATTGTGGGCCAGGAAGATTTGCTGGAAAAACTGCTGGTGGGCTTGTTTGGCAACGGGCACATCCTGCTGGAAGGCGTGCCTGGCCTGGCCAAAACCCTGACCGTGAAAGCACTGGCGCAGGCCATTAGTGCGCAATTCAACCGCATCCAGTTCACGCCCGACCTGCTGCCGGCCGACGTGCTCGGCACCATGATTTTCAACCTTCACACCAACGAATTCAGTGTGAAGAAGGGGCCGATATTTTCGAATTTCGTGCTGGCTGATGAAATCAACCGGGCGCCGGAAAAGGTGCAGAGTGCCCTGCTCGAAGTGATGCAGGAACACCAGGTAACGATAGGGGGCAGCACCTATCCGCTGGCGCCGCCCTTTCTGGTACTGGCCACCCAAAACCCCATCGAGCAGGGCGGCACCTACGAGCTGCCCGAGGCGCAGATGGACCGTTTCATGCTGAAGCTGGTGATTTCGTACCCGTCGCTGGAAGAGGAGCGCATCATTGTGCGGCGCAACCTGGCGGAGGAAAAGCCGGTGGTAGAAGCGCCGTTCACGCTGGAAAACGTGCTGCGGGTGCAGGAACTGGTGAAACGCATTTACATCAGCGAGAAGGTGGAGGACTATATTCTGAACCTGGTGTTTTGCACGCGCTTTCCGGAACGGTACGGGCTGGCGCAGTTGCAGCCGCTCATTCGGTTTGGGTCGTCGCCCCGGGGCAGCATCAACCTGGCGCTGGCGGCGCGGGCGTACGCGTTTTTGCAAAAGCGGGCCTACGTGACGCCCGAAGACGTGCGCCACGTGGCCTACGACGTGCTGCGCCACCGCGTGGGCCTGACCTACGCGGCCCGGGCCGAAAACATGACGTCTGACACCATTCTGCGGCACATCATCGGCGGCGTGCCCACGCCCTAATCAGCGCCGCCGGCGCGCCCGCATGGAACTCCAGGAACTCATTCAGACGGTGCAGAAATTCGAGCTGCTCTGCCAGCGGCTGACGCAGCAGAAGCTGGCGGGGCTATTCAACAGCTCGTTTAAGGGGCGCGGCTGGAGCATCGACCACATTCGCAAGTACGAGGTGGGCGACAACATCAAGGACATTGAGTGGAACGTGACGGCGCGTTTCCGCGAAACATTCGTGAAAACCTTTACCCAGGAAAAAGAGCGGCTGGTCTGGCTGCTGGTGGACGTGAGCCGCTCCATGCTGCCCGCCGCGCCGGGCCAGGGCCGGGGCAAATACGAAGTGGCGCTGGAAATAAGCGCCGCGCTGGCCTTCAGCGCCATCGAAAGCCAGGACCAGGTGGGCGTGGTGTTCTTTAGCGACAAGGTGGAGCACGTGGTGCCCGCGGCCCGGGGCAAGGTGCATTTCTGGCGCATTGCCAAAGAGCTGGTGGCGGCGCGGCCCGCAAGCCGGGCCACCAGCGTGGCGGCGGCGCTGCAGTTTCTCATCAACAGCCACGCCAAAAGCAGCGTGGTTTTTCTGGTGTCAGATTTCGTGTCCGAGGACTACGCCACGGCTTCGCAGGTGCTGGCGCAGCAGCACGAACTAGTGGCCATTCGGGTGGCCGAGGAGCGCGAGGCACAGGTGCCGAAGCTGGGCTGGGTGCAGCTGCGCGATGCCGAAACCGGCCGCACGCGCTGGCAGAATACCTCCGCGGCTGGCTTCCACCAGCGCCTGGAGCAGCACCACGAGCAGGTGGCGGGCCGGTTTGAGGAAGCGTACGGTCCCACGGCGGTCAGGAGCCTGACCGTGGGCACTGCAGGCAAGCATTTAGAGGAGTTAATCGGGTTTTTGCAGCACGCTAAATGAGGCTATTTCGACGTGCTTTCTGGGGAACCTTGCTGCTGGCCGACTGGGCCGCGGTGGCGGCCACGCCCGTACGCCCGGTGCAGGCAGAGGTAGATGTGCGGGCCTGCAAAATCGGGCGCCCGGTCACGCTCACCCTGCGCGTTTCCAGGCAGGCGGGTGAGCAGTTGCTCTGGGATTTGGCCGATAAAGCGGTTGCAAGCAAAGGTGCCTTGCTGCTGAAGGCCCGAACGCGTGTCATCGACGATGCGCTGGTGCAGCATCAGGTTATGTTCACGGCCACGCAGGGCGGGCGCTGGCAATCGGGGCCTTTTCCGGTGGTGGCGAAGGGCCGTGCCGGGGTCGATACTTTGTATGCGCCAGCCGTTGCGGTGCAGTTTCAACCGGAGCCTTTGCGGCCGGGGCTGCATGCCCTGCGGCCTGTAATGCCGGTATGGAAAGGTGTGGCAGGGCGCTACATGTGGACGTTGCTGGCCACTGGCCTCGTGCTGGTGGGGGCTGGTGCGGGCGCGTGGCAGCTGTTGCGCAAGCGGCAACCGCTGCCATTAGCGGCCCAGCCGTTGGATTCTCTGGAACAAGCCCGCCAGGCGGCGCTGCTGAGGATTGAGGCTTTGGAAAGCCATGCAGCGCGGCGCGCTGAAGCGGGTATGCCCGAGGAACTGCTCAGCATTGTGCGCGAGTATCTGAAGCAAAGGGCCGAAATAAAAAGGGGAGGGCTGACGACGGAGTCCGCGGCGGAAGTATGCGCAGAAGCATCTGGCGGGCAGGATTTGTTAACCGTCGGCCTGGCTGACCTGAACCGGGCCCGGTTTGCGCCCGGGCGCCTCGACGCCGCCAGCCAGGCCCGGCTGCTGGCCGTGGCCAGAGAATTGGTGTTGGGTGAAAGCGAAGTGGAACTCACGCAAACTGAAAGCGCTGCCCAATGAAACAAGCCGCTTTTCACGACCCGGGCTGGCTGCTGCTGTTTCTGGTATTTCCGGTGCTGCTGTGGCTGCACGTGCGCTATTGGCGGCGGCGCCAGCCGCTGCTTACGCTGGCCAGCCTGCCAGGCCAACTGCAGGCCACCCGGCAACTCATTACGCCGCCGGATGTGCTGTTTGCCCTGCGCCTGCTGAGTCTGGCCGGCATTGTTCTGGCCCTGGCCAACGTCCAAACGGCCACGGTCAGCAAGCAGAAGGTGGCAGCGCAGGGCATCGACCTGGTGCTGGCCATGGACATTTCGGCCAGCATGCAGATTGAGGACATAAAGCCCAACCGTCTGGAAGGGCTGAAAACCGTGATTTCGCGGTTTGTGGCCGGCCGCACCGATGACCGGCTGGGCCTGGTGGTGTACGCCGGCGAGAGCCTCAACTGGTGCCCGCTCACCAAAGACTACGGCTTTCTGCTGCGGCAGCTCAACCAGCTCGACCAGCCCACGCTGGCCGATGGCACCGCCATCGGGCTGGGCCTGGCGTCGGCCGTGAACGCGCTGCGGACCAGCCAAGCCAAAAGCAAGGTCATCATCCTGCTCACCGATGGCGAGAACAACACCGGGTTCATTGAGCCCGTCACGGCCGCGCAGCTGGCCCGCAAGCACCGCATCAAAGTGTACACCATCGGCATTGGCACCACGGGCACGGCGCCGCTGCCCCTCTACGACCTCAACGGCCGGAAAACCTACCACTACGTGCCCGTAAAAATCGACGAGCCTGCCCTGCGGAGCATCGCTCAGCAAACCGGCGGCAAGTTTTTTCGGGCCAAGGACGCCGCTACCCTGCGCCGGATTTACGCCGAAATCGACGGCATGGAGCAGTCGCCCACCGGCTACCGCACGCAGGTGCAGCACACGGCGCAGTACCGGTGGTTTCTCGGGGCGGCCTTGTTTTTTTTCGTGCTGGGCGAAGGCCTGCTTCTTACCGTGTTGCGCAGCCTGGGCTAAATGATGAGCTTCGAAGAACCCGCTTATTTGTGCCTGGCCGTGGCATTGCCCGTGCTGGCAGCCGGCTACTGGCTGCGCCGGCGCGCTGCCCTGCGCACCGGCGAGCCGCTGCAGGGCCGCAGTCGCACCGGTGTGCGGCTGCGCCAAGGGCTGCGACTGCTGGCCTTGGGGACGCTGGTAGTAGCCCTCGGCAAACCACTGCCGCAGACGCCAGCCCAGACCCCGGAACCGGCCCAGGGCCCGCGCCGGGTGGTGTTTCTGGTGGATGTGTCGACCAGCATGCTGGCGGCCGATGTGCTGCCGGACCGCCTCACCCAAGCCAAAAAAGTGGTGGCCGAGGCCGTGCGCGGGCTGCCGGGACAGGAGGTGGGCGTGGTAGTTTTTGCCGGCAACGCCCAGGTGTTTCTGCCCCTTACGACCGACTATGAAGTGGTGAGCCGGGCCTGCGCCACCATCACGCCGGGCCTAGTGCCGCGCCAGGGTACCTCGTTGGTCGAGGCGCTGACATTGGCCGCGCTGGTGCTCAAGCCCACGCCGCAGCATCGGCAGGTGGCCTGCGTGCTCTCAGACGGTGAAAACCACACCCCGCGCTTCGAGGCACTGGCCGACTCGCTGAGCAAAGCTGGGATGGACATCTTTGCCATCGGCGTCGGCACGCCCGAGGGGGCGGCCATGTTCGTGAAAAACTCTGCGGGCGGCGAACCCACCGTGAAGCGCGACCGGCAGGGGCAGCCCATCCTTTCGCGGTTTCAGGAGGCCAGCCTGCAGCGCATTGCGCAGGGCCGCCCCGAGCGCTACCTGCGGCTCGACAACTGGCGAAGCACCACCGCCCGCCTGCTGCAGGCACTCCACAACCTGAACCCGGGCACTAACCAGCTCCAGAGCGCGGGGCCCGCGGAGTACTTCCAATGGTTTCTGCTGGCGGCGTTTATACTGCTGCTGGTGGAGTTTCTGGTGCCGCTTTTCCACCGAATTCCCTCGTAGGCCATGGCACTATCTAACAGAAATAGGCTGCTGCTGGGTGCCATGCTGGTCGTTGTGGCCTGCGGGGGGCTGTGGGCAAATACCCGGCCGGGCAGCCTGGCCGCCCGCGTATGGCATTTAGCCGGAGGCAATGAGGCCTACGCCGCGGCTCAGTATGGCGACGCCGAAGTTCACTGGCGGCAAGCCGTGCAAGGGCAGGCGCTGCTACTGGCGCCGCGCTACAATCTGGGCAACGCGCTCTACCAGCAGGGGCGCTACGCCGAAGCAATCGGGCAGTACCAGACCGCGCTGCACGCCCCTGCACCTGAGGTCCAGGCGCTAGCCTGGGCCAACCTGGGCAAAAGCTATTACCAGGTGGGGGATTTGTCGCACAGCCTGGCAGCGTTTCGCCGCGCGCTGCTGCTGCGCCCGACCGACGACCAGGCTCGGCAGGACTTTCTTTTTGTGCAGGCAGCCCTGCAACGGCAGCAAAAAAGCCGGCAGCCGGCGAAAAAAGGCCAGCCGGCGCAGGACCAACAGCAGCCCGAAAGCCGCAAAGGCGATGACGACAAGAACGAAGACGCCGGCCAGCAGCAGGGCGCGGCCGAGCAAACGCTTTCGGCCAAAAAGATGGAGGAACTGCTGGGCCAGCTCAACGACAACGAGAACCACGTCAGAAACAAGATGAGCGGCCCCGGCCAGCAAGGACGAAAAACGGCTTCGGATGAAAAAGACTACTAATCCGGTTTGCTTGCGAAGGCGCGTCGGGCGTTGGGGCCTGTGGCTGATGCTGGCCAGCGGCCTCGCGGCCCGGGCGCAGCAAGTCGAGGCGCCGGTCGGCCGGCCATCCGGCCCGGGCGAGGATGTATTTATGAAGGCGGTGCCCAGCAGCAAGGCGGCTTATGCGGGGCAGGCCCTGACGGTGAGCTACCTCCTGTACTACGCCGTTCCGGTCATCGACCCCGATGCCGACATCGACCTGAAATTCAAGAACTGCGAGGTGGAAGAGTACCCGGCCACCGCGCGGGAGCGGCGCGAAACCCTGGCCGGCAAAACCTACCAGGTGCGGGTGCTGAAGCAGTACCACGTGGTGCCGGAGCTGGAAGGAACGTTGACGCTGCCGGTGCTCACGCGGCAGTACAGCTTCAGGGCGCCGCCGTCGCCGGAAGACTTTTTCGGGGAGCCGAAAATCGTGTCGAAAACCATTCGCTCCGGGACCGTGAAGGTGCCCGTCCGGCCGCTGCCCCCGGCGCCCGACTCGCTGGCATTTGCCAACATGCTGGGGCAGTTTCGGTTTCGGCCTTCCTACACGGTGTCCCGCAAGTCGGCCAATCTGCTCACTTTTCGGCTGAAAATCACCGGGGCCGGCAATCTGAAGAAGGCGAAGCTGCTGCCGGCTGTCATGCCCGCGGGCGTCGATGTATTCAACATCGCCGGCGAAGAAAAGCACGTCCTAACCGCGCAAGGCCTGCGTGCCGAGTACACGTATTCCTACGACGTGCTGGCCAACTACCAAGGCACGTACGTCCTCCCCGGCATCCGCGTGCTGAGCTTCGACCCGAAGCAGGAAAAATACAGTGCCTACCGGGCCCCGGCTTATACTTGGCGCGTCGACAAAGGCCCCGTGGCCCCGGCGCCCGAGGCCGCCAAGCCAGCCGTAGTGCAGGCCGCCCCCCGGGCCTGGCAAGCCAAAACGACGTTGTTTCAGGACGAAGACAAACAGCTTTTCTTTGGCTCGCGCACCTACTACGGGTGCCTGCTGGTGGCGGCGGGGCTGCTGCTGGCGGGCGTGGCGCAGGCCGAGCGCCTGAAGCGCCGGGCCGCCAACCCCCGCCGCTACAAAGCCCGAACGGCCAAAAGCAGGGCGCTCAAAGCCCTTCGGCGCATCGCCCTGCCCCGGGCGTCGCCGACGGATGCGCACTATAAAAACCTGGGCGAAATCTTGCTGGGCTACCTGTGCGCCCGGTTTGACCTCGACGAAGCCAACTTCTCTCTGCGCGACCTCCCGGCCCGGCTGCAAGCGCGGGGCGTGCCCGCCGTGCTGCAACACCAAACGGCCGACTTCCTGCGCACACTAACCAAAATCCGATTTTCCGGCGGCCCGCCCATCGGCTCGGCCCGCAGCGTCGCCACCGACGAACTGATTGCCCTCATCACGCGGCTCGATGCCTGCTCCCATGACGAAATACCTACTACGCTGGTTCCTGTTGCTCGGTAGCCTCGCAGGCTGCGCCGCGCTGCCCGATGATGCCGCCACGGCCTTTGAGAAAGGCAACGAGCGGCTGGCAAAGGCAGATTATGCGGGTGCCATTCGCCAGTATCAGCAGTTGGAGCAGCGGGGCGTGCGCCGCTCCGAGCTGTTTTGCAACTTGGGCGATGCCTACTACAAATCGGGGCAGCTTGGCTGGGCCGTGTACTACTACGAGCAGGGGGCACAGCTCGCTCCGGCCAATGCCCAACTAGCAGCCAGCCGGCGCGTTGCCCTGCGCAAAGCCGGGTTGCCGGCTGGCCCAGGCGCGTCGTTTGCGCCAGGCTCAGCTACGGCTGTGCTGGCGGCCGATGCCTGCGCCAAAGCAGCTGTAACTAGCTTGTTGCTCAGCGGGGCCCTGTTGCTGCTGGCGGGATTTGGCCGGCGCAGTGCGCACACGCCCAGGCTGATGCAGGGGGCGCGGGCTTCGCTCTGGGCGGCGGGCGGGCTGTTTCTACTGACCTTGGCAGGACGGCTGGATGTTGCGCGCCACGGCATTGTGGTAGGGGCCAAGGACGGCGGCCGCAACGGGCCCAGCAGCGCGGCCCGGTTGGTTTTTGCCCTGCGGCCCGGTGAGAAAGTGACCATTGAAAACCACTACCAGGGGTGGCTGAAAATCAGGCGCGCGAGTGGCGAAACCGCCTGGGCGCCGGCCCCGGCAGTGGCCGTACTGCGGCCCCAATAGCGTTTGGCCATCTCGCGAACCAGGGCCGCGGAGTGGGGCGGTGCTGGCATAACACCATGGCAAGGGTGTGGCAAGGAAATCATTTTGGAGGAGTCAGCGTCCGGTTCCCAGGCGTGGGTTGCGCCGGCCGCTGCACCTTTGCGCGTCCAGAATTACTTTTTCTGCTTTCTATGATAATCGTTCGACGTGCGATGGGCCGGTTTGCGTGGCAGGCGCTGGGAGGAGGCTTGCTCGTGCTGCCGGGCGGGGGGCAATGGCGCAGCAGGCGCCGGCGCCGCGCGATACGTCGTTCACGGTGCACAGCGCTTTCGTCAAAGCTCTGAAAACCAATCCCGGCATCAGCATTGCCCGGCCGCCGATGCCGGCCACCATTCAGGCCCGATTGAACCAGACCTATTGCACCCTGGGCAGCCGGGCACTGCAGCTGGACGTGTTTTACCCCAAAGCCAGGCGCAAGCGGGGCTACCCGGCGGTGCTGTTCATTCACGGGGGCGGGTGGCGCTCCGGCGACCGGTCGCAGCACGTGGCCATGGCCCAGCAGCTGGCCGCCAAGGGCTACGTCACGGCCACGGCCGAGTACCGCCTCTCCACCGAAGCCCTGTACCCCGCGGCCGTGCACGACCTCAAGGCCGCCATTCGCTGGCTGCGCGCCAACGCGGCGACTTACCAGATTGACACCGCCAAAGTGGCCGTGTGGGGCTTTTCGGCCGGCGGGCAGCTGGCGGCTTTGCTGGGCACCACCAACGGCGACCCGCAGCTGGAAGGCACCGCCTGCCACACCAGCCACTCCAGCCGCGTGCAGGCCATTGTGGACGTGGATGGCACGCTCGCGTTCATCCACCCCGAGTCGGGCGAAGGCAACGACAGCAAGGGTACCTCGGCCGCCACCTACTGGTTTGGCGCGCCCAAAACCGAGAAGCCGGAGCTGTGGCTGCAGGCCGGCGCGCTCAGCCACGTCTCGGCCCAGACGCCGCCCATCCTGTTCCTCAACAGCTCGGTGGCGCGCATGCACGCCGGCCGCGACGACATGACCCGGCAGCTCGACGCCTTACACATCTACCACGAAACGCACGCTTTTCCCGACGCGCCGCACCCGTTTCCACTGTTCAACCCGTGGTTTGAGCCCACGCTGAACTACACGGCGGCATTCCTGCAGCGCGTTTTCAAATAAGCTGGCGGCAGGGGCGAGGCTGGCTTACTTGCGCGCCGGAACCCAGCCGGTGCTGCCGGCGAAAATGGTGCTTAGGGTATACTGCTTGGCCTGCTTGGCCGTGAGCTGGCGGGACCATTTCACGCGGCCACTGGGCTTGGCGCCGGGTCCGAGGGAGTTGAATTCGGCGTAGTAGGCCGTCTTTTCGTTGTCGGGGCTGCGCCAGTTGTCCCAGCCCTCGGGGCGGATGTGGGCGCCCATCTCAGTGTTGAGAAACACCGTGCGGGCATGCGGGCGCCAGGGCCGGCCCAGGTATACCTTGGTGGCTTCGGGGCCGGCCGTGAGCTTGCAGTTCAGAAACACCAGCCCGAAAGCCTGCCGCGGCCAGGTAGAGGCGGCCGTGATGTAGGAATCGGTCTTGCTGAGGATGGTGCAGCCGTCGAACACCGCTGTGCTGGAACCGAAAATGAAGTCCGTCGTGCCTTCGATGTAGCAGTCCTGATAGTATTGCCGGCTGTTTTCCACGGCCAGAAATAGGGTGTCCTGGTTGCCCAGCAACCGGCAGCGGCGGAAGGTGGCGCGGTCGCCTTCCACGTGCAGGGCCACGGCCTGGCCCACGCGCCCGGCCGAGTTCTCGAAGGTGATGTTTTCGGCGGTGAAGTCGTTGGCTTCCACCCGCACCGTGGCCGAGGTGTAGGTGCTGTGCTGGGCGGCATCACCGGAATAGTCGCCGTAGGTAATGATGGTGCCCGTGGCGCTTTCGCCCAGCAGCGTAATGTTGGTTTTCTGCGGCGGAATCAGCAGCTTTTCGTGGTAGGTGCC
This sequence comes from Hymenobacter sp. 5317J-9, assembly GCF_022921075.1. Taxonomy (NCBI): domain Bacteria; kingdom Pseudomonadati; phylum Bacteroidota; class Cytophagia; order Cytophagales; family Hymenobacteraceae; genus Hymenobacter; species Hymenobacter sp. 5317J-9. Next base: position 3,723,584 of record NZ_CP095050.1, on the reverse strand, counting down.
GTTTTTGACAAAAATGGTGGCCGTCACCTGCATGAAGTCGCGCACGGCCATCACCGCCTCCTGAATGGTGCGGTAGTCGCCGGTGCCATCGGCTGCCACGGTCAGGCGAATGGGCACGAGGAAGGTTTCTTTCTTGGCTTGGGGTGGGGTAGAGGCGGCGGGCGGCGTCACCTGGGCGCGCAGGGCCGAAGACGCCAGCAACAGCCCGCTGGCAAGTAATAGGGGGCGAAAAACCATAAGGCAACGAATCGAAAAGTCCCGGAAAAGTTCGTGGACGGGGCGGGCCGTAAAGGTGCCAACAAGTTTTAGGAGAACCTATGGTTTTTGCCCGAAAAACCACTCCTGGCAAGGCCGCACCGGCAAGTACAGGTAGGACTTGTCTGCTACGCCGTCGTTCTTTACTCTGCCTGGCGGTGTTTGCCGGCGGGTTTTCCATTGCCTTTGTTCTATGAAGCTATTTGTTGAGTTGTTAGGGGCGTCGCGGCTGGTGCCTGCGGTCTTGCGTGCGCTGTGGGTGGCATTTGCCCTCGGTTTGTCGGGGGCCCAACAGCGGCCCAGAGCACCAGCGTGTCGAAGGTGTGGGTGCCCGACCTCGGCAACGGGACCTACAAAAACCCGGTGCTCTACGCCGATTACTCCGACCCCGACGTGGTGCGGGTGGGCAGCGACTTCTACCTCACCTCGTCGAGCTTCAACGCCGTGCCCGGCCTGCAAATACTGCATTCCAAGGACTTGGTGAACTGGTCCATCATCGGGGCCGTGTTCAACGAGCAGCCACCGCTGGCCCGCTACGCCCTGCCCCAGCATGGCAACGGCGTGTGGGCCCCGGCCATCCGCTACCACAACCAGGAGTTCTACATCTATTACCCCGACCCCGACCTGGGCATCTTCGTGACGAAGGCCAAAAACCCGGCCGGCCCCTGGTCGAAACCGGTGTGCGTGAAGGAAGCCAAGGGTTGGATTGACCCCTGCCCGCTCTGGGACGCCGACGGCCGTGCCTACCTCGTGCACGGCTTCGCGGGCTCGCGCGCCGGCATCAAAACCGTGCTGGCGGTGAGCCCGATGAGTACTGACGGCCAGCGCCTCACCGGCCCCGACGTGCTGGTGTTCGACGGGCACGCCGCCCATCCCACGCTGGAAGGCCCCAAGTTCTACAAGCGCAACGGCTACTACTACATTTTTGCCCCGGCCGGGGGCGTGCCCACCGGCTGGCAGCTGGTGCTGCGCTCCAAAAGCGTGTATGGGCCGTATGAGGAGAAGATTGTGATGGACCAGGGCAAAACCGCCGTCAACGGCCCGCACCAGGGCGCGTGGGTGGATACCGACACCGGCGAAGACTGGTTCCTGCACTTCCAGGACCAGGGCGCCTACGGCCGGGTGGTGCACCTCGAGCCCATGGCGTGGAAAAACGACTGGCCCGTCATCGGCGAAGACCCCGACGGCGACGGCAAGGGCCAGCCCGTGCGCACCCACCGCAAGCCCCGCATCAAGAGTCCCGCCCAGCCCCTGGCCACGCCGCCTACTTCCGACGAGTTTGGCGCCGCGGCGCTGGGCCGGCAGTGGCAGTGGCACGCCAATCCGCAGGATTATTGGGCTTACCTGTTTCCTGCCCAGGGCTGCCTGCGCCTCTACGCGGTGCCGCTGCCCGAGGGCTTCAAAAACTACTGGCAGGTGCCCAACCTGCTGTTGCAAAAGCTGCCCGCCGAGGTTTTCACGGCCACCGCCAAGCTCACCTTCAGCTCCCGCCTCGACGGCGAAAAAGTGGGTCTGATGATGATGGGGCTCGATTATGCCTACCTCTCGCTGGCCAACCAGGGCGGCAAACTGCAGCTCAGCCAAACGGTGTGCAAGGACGCCGACAAGCTCTCGCCCGAAACCACCTCGGCCCCGGTGGAAGTACCGGCCGCGCAGGCCGCCCAGCCCATCTACCTGCGCGTGGCCGTGAAAACCGGCGCCAAATGCCAGTTCAGCTACAGCTTCGACGGGCGCACCTTCCAGCCGCTGGGCGCCGAGTTCACCGCCCGCGAGGGCAAGTGGATTGGGGCCAAAGTGGGCTTGTTCTGCTCGCGCACGGCTAAGTTCAACGACGCCGGCAGCGCCGATGTTGACTGGTTTCGCATCGAGTAGGCGGCGGGCGCGGATAATTGACCAAGAGCAAGCCGCGCCGTGACCTGCGTCATTTTTGAAGGGAGCCGGGCCCGCCTAATTTTCCCCTTTGCCGGAGCAGCGCCTTTTGCCGGCCGCTTCGCGCAGGCCGGACACGGGCATTTTTCAGGTTTCATTCAACACTGTATGCTTATGAAGCGCGCAATCATTACCGGAATCACGGGGCAGGACGGGGCTTATCTGGCCGAGCTCCTGCTCAGCAAGGGCTACGAGGTGCACGGCATCAAGCGCCGCTCGTCGCTCCTCAACACCGACCGCATCGACCACCTTTACCAGGACCCGCACGAAAAAAACGTGCGCCTCGTGCTGCACTACGGCGACCTGACTGACTCCACCAACCTGATTCGCATCGTGCAGCAGGTGCAGCCCGACGAGATTTACAACCTCGGCGCCATGTCGCACGTGAAGGTGAGCTTCGACACGCCCGAGTACGTGGCCGACGTGGACGGCGTGGGCACCCTGCGCCTGCTCGAAGCCGTGCGCATCCTCGGCCTGGAAAAGAAAACCCGCATCTACCAGGCCAGCACCTCCGAGCTCTACGGCCTGGTGCAGGAAGTGCCGCAGCGCGAAACCACGCCTTTTTACCCGCGCTCGCCCTACGCCGTGGCCAAGCTCTACGGCTACTGGATTACGGTGAACTACCGCGAAGCCTACGGCCTCTACGCCTGCAACGGCATCCTGTTCAACCACGAAAGCCCCCTGCGCGGCGAGACCTTCGTGACCCGCAAAATCACCCGGGCGGCGGCCCGCATTGCCCTGGGCCTGCAGCCTGTGCTGTCGTTGGGCAACCTCGACGCCCGGCGCGACTGGGGCCACGCCAAAGACTACGTGGAAGCCATGTGGCGCATGCTGCAGCAGGACCAGCCCGAGGATTTCGTTATCGCCACGGGCGTGACGACTACCGTGCGCGAGTTCGTGCGCCTGGCCTTTGCCGAGCTCGGCATCGAGGTGGCCTTCACCGGCGAGGGCGCCGACGAAAAGGGCATCGTGGTGGCCTGCCACTACCCCGAATTTCAGGTGCCCACGGGCCAGGAAGTGGTGCAGGTTGATGAGCGCTACTTCCGCCCCACCGAGGTGGAGCTGCTGATTGGCGACCCCACCAAGGCCAAAACCAAACTCGGCTGGGAGCCCCGCTACGACCTGGCCGCGCTGGTGCAGGAAATGGTGCAGGCCGACTTGCGGCTGTTTCAGCGCGACGCCTACCTGCAGGCCGGCGGCCACGCCGTGCTCCAGACCTACGAATAGCCGCGACCCGCCCGGGACTGCGCCCCGGCCCGCCGCTTCTTCTCAACGCCCCGCAACCGGCTTCTTGTGAGCCGGTTGCGGGGCGTTTGCCTTCGTGCCCGCTGCGCCGGGCAAACGAAGCAAGGGCAGCGCAATTGGACTGTTTGGGAGGTAGACCTATCCGAAACCGCCTGATTGATAGCTGAAAACAGTACTTTTTTATTTTAAAATTATAATAATAGGATTTTTTCTCGATAATGTGAACTGCGCTGCTGAACTTGTGGTTGGAAGCGCTACGACAGGTAGTGGGTCGTGGCGAGCAGTTGGAGACGAAGTAGTAGTGTAGTGGAGTAAGTGCAGAAGAACTACGCAATAGTGCGTGAAGTTGAACCCCCCCAAAACGTGTTTATGAAGAAAGTACCCCTGATGCTGGGCCTGGCGGCTGCCGTATGCAGCCTCCCCGCTTGCCAAAAAGACCTCGAAGATACCCCCACCCCCCAGGCCGTGGCTGCCAATGCCAGCCGCGCCGACCAACTGGCTGCCCGAGACTGGCACCAGACCGGCCTCACGGTGAACACCGTGAGCGGCGACAAAGCCGTAACCGCCGACTTGTTTTCGCACGTAAGCCCCGGCATGCTCGACCAGTCGGTCACGTTCCAAGCCGGCGGTGTGTACACGGTGCTTAAAGGCGGTGCCGCCGGTCCCCTCGCGGGCCGTTGGCAGTTCAACGCCGCCAGCGACTCCGTCATCGTGACCTTGCCCGGCCAGGTGCGCCGGCTGGCCGTGACCGAGCTCAGCCCCACCAGCTTGCGCCTGACTTTCACCGACGCCGCCGTGAACGGCGCCGTCTCCACCTACACCTCGGTGTATTCCCACTGAGCACCCTACCCCATACCCAGCCCAACTGTTCGCAAGCAAAAAGGCCCGGCTAGTACTAGCCGGGCCTTTTTGTTGGTAGGCCGCCCGCAGCCACGTCTCAATCATATATATTTCGCTATATGTTCGGCTATTGCCTTGCCGCATTCGGATAGCAAAAAGCTCCGTTCGCTAAGAGGGTGTGGCATTTTGGATATTTAAAATTTAACTTTCATCATATACAGGTTCGGGCTGTTCGCGGCCGGCGGTGCACTGCAGCAGGCTGTTGCGCTTTGGTTGGTCCCGCCGGGCTCCGCCCCGACGCCCTGCCCGTGTTTGCCTTTCCACTTTTCACGGCTATACCATATGACACTTTCCTTTCTCCGGTCTTCGCTACAGGTCGACTTGTCGTCGGCCGCCCACCGCTCGCAGGAAGAAGCCGCGGCCTACGCCCGGCGCCTGCACGAAATAGAGACCAAACTGCTGTGCCGCGCATTTGGCGGCCGGGCGGTGCTGCCCAGCGACTACGAGCTGCTGCAGCGCTACCTCAACGGGGAGCTGTCCCGCGCCGAAGTCTTTCGGGAGTTCTACAACGCCGCTTGAGGCAATAGCTCGCTTTTTATCAATAGGTTATGGTTTGCTGAAGTTGGTTGCCTCACCTCTTTCCCTTACGCTATGAACCGATTTGTATCTCCGCAATGCCAGGGTTGCCCCAGCCGGCACAACTCGCTGCTGCGCTGCTGCGCCGACGCCGACCTGGAAATGATGTCGCTGGGCAAAACCAGCCACCAGTACTCGGCCGGGCAGGTCATTTTTCAGGAAGGCAGCCGCGCGCTGGGCCTCTACTGCGTGCACGAAGGCAAAATCAAAATCACCAAAACCGGCGGCGACGGCAAGGAACAGATTATTCGCCTGGCCAAAAGCGGCGACACCTTGGGCTACCGCGGCCTGGTGACGGGCACGCCGCACTCGGCCTCGGCGGTGGCCCTCGACGATTGCACCGTGTGCCTGGTATCGAAGCAGGACTTTTTTCAGCAACTGAACACCAACGCCAATTTTTCGGGCGCCCTCATTCAGCTGCTTGCCACGGTGCTCAGCGAAGCCGAAAGCCGCATGCTGCACCTGGCTTACAAGCCCGTGCGCGAGCGCCTGGCCGAAGCCCTGCTGCTGCTCATGCGCACCTTCCGCACCGAAGGCGACCTGCAGCCTTTCACGCTGGCCATCTCGCGCGACGACCTGGGCGCCCTGATGGGCACCACCAAAGAAACCACCACGCGCATGCTGTCCGAGTTCAAAAACGAAGGCATCCTCACCACCCGGGGCAGCGCCATCACCATCCTGTCGCCGGTGCGGCTGGTGGAAATTGCCACCCTCTACGACTAAGTCTAATCTTACGCCACCTGGCGCTCTTCGTGCGGCGAGCTCACCGGCAGCAGCAGCACCGGCACCGGGCTCTGGGCCAGCACCCGCGCCGTGACGCTGCCGGCAAAGCCGGGCCCCCACCGGCTGCGGGCCCGCACGGGCACCACCAGCAGGTCGGCGCCCACCTGCTGCACGCCCGCCAAGATGCCGGTGGCCGGGTCGGGGGCGGGCACGTCGCAGGCGTCGATGGTGAGGTGGCGCAGCGCGAGCCCGCACGACTGCACCGCGTGCAGGGCATCGGCGCCGGAATAGAGGGCGTGGGGCCGCTGGGCGTGCAGCACCGTGAGCCGTGTGGGCAGCGTGAGCAGCAGCGCGTGCATGGTGCGCAGGCCTTGGGCCAGCACAAAAGGCTCGCCCTCGGCCGCCAGCGCAATGCGGCGGGGCGGCATGCGGCCGGCGTCGGGCGAGGGCACCATCAGCACCGGGAGCGTGCTGGCCTGCAGCATGCGCTGGGCCTGGCGCGCCAGCTGCTCGGCGGGCGGGCGCGGCAGCACCAGCAGCAGCGCCCCCGAGGCCGAAGACGCTTCGCAGGCCGGCAGCGGGCGGGTGCCGCCCGCCAGGGTGCCGGGGCACTGCACGGCCAGCCGCGGCGGCGCGGTGCTGCCGGCGGGCCCGTCGGCGAGGGTGCCCGGCAACAGCCGCGCGGCCAGGAGCTGGGCCAGCGAGGCCGCGTATTGCGTGGCTTCGTGGGTGGGCGGGCTGCCGAGCATAACGATGGAAGCTTGCATGCGATGGGCGGAAACGGAAGGGTGAAAGCCGGCGCGAAGGGCGCCGCCCGCCGGCCGCGCCACGGCAGCGGCAGGATGCGAGCAAAAGTATAGGGCTGCCCAACGCACCAAAATGACCGGGCATAATGCTGTAAATGAGCTTGGTCAATTCGGTGGCCGGTGCGGGGTAGCGCCGGATAAGCGCCGCCATGACGGGGCTCACTTTTCGGAATGACGCGGGTCAATGCGTGCCTGACGGTGGCGCGGCCACTTTTACTGCACGGCGTGCGGCTCCGGCCAACGCGGTTATTTATTCGTTTAGTAGCGCTGTTTGCCATGGCCTTTGCCGCCGACCCCATTGTGCCCGCCACTGCCACGCCGCCGGAAGCCGTGCGCCTGGCCGGCTGCCTGCTGCCCGGCCAGTTCCTGGTGGCCTTCGACCTGTGGCAGCAGCGCTGCTGCTACGCCAGCCCCCAAGCCGAAACCCTGCTGGGCTACCCGAGCCAGGAAATGAGCCTGGGCCTGCTCTACGACGCCATCCACCCCGACGACCTGCCGCTCGTCACGCGCGCGTCGGAGCTGGCCATGGAATTTATGCAGCTCACGGGGCAGCCGGCGACTGATGGGCCCGCCGACGCCTCGCTGTCGCCGTTCACCATCGGCTTCAGCATCGACTACCGGCTGCGCTGCCGCAACGGGCAGTACCGGCGGGTGCTGCGCCACAATTTCGTGCTGACCCACTCGGATTCGGGGCATCCGCTCGTGACGGGCAGCCTCTTCACCGACATCACGGGCCACAAAACCACCCTCGACGTGCGCTTCAGCCTCGACCACCCCGATTTTGCCCACTGGCTGCGCACCCGCAAGGGCGAGCGCGAGCGCACCGGCGACGAGCTCAGCATCCGGGAACAGGAGATTCTGGCGCGCATGCTGGCCGGCGAAAGCACCGCCGCCATCGCCGACAGCTTGTTCATCAGCTACTTCACCGTCAAAACGCATCGGCGCAACATCCTGCGCAAAATGAAGGCGAACGGCGGCCGTCTGGCCCACCTCGACGCCGACATGGTGCAGCTGCTGGCGTAGGCACTTGCCCCGGTAGGCCTCCATCCCTACGCACAAAAGCGGCCCCTGCCGAGCGCAGGAGCCGCTTGGGGCAAAAGCCGGAGACGGCAGCGCCCTGCGCGGCGGGCTACAAGCACGTTGCCGGGGAAGGCGCGGCCGCGTTTAGCGTGCGTGCGGCGGCAGCAGCGCCGCTTGAAAAGGCGCCAGGGCCGCCAGGGAAGGGCGGTGGGGCAGGGGGCCAGCCGTGTGCGCCGGTCTCGGCGACTGCTCCAGGTGCAGCCTGCCCAGCAGCAACAGCAGAAAAAGGAGCGTGTATTTCATGGCGGGAAGGCGGACGGACCGGGCCGTGTGAGTGCCTGCGGGGAGTGAGGTAAAGGTGGAGTTTGGGGCGGCGGTTTGTAAATGACCGATATCAATTTTGCCGGTGAGGCTGCTCATTTCAGGCACTCGCACTGGCTTTAATATTTGAACAAGCTATTGGTAATCAAAACGCTGATGGCGCGGCTTGCCCCGTTGCGGGGCCCAGGAGGCGATGTGGCAGACTGCTTGACGGCTCCGGATTTATCTACCCATCTCAACCCCCCTTTCCCTGTGCTCCTGACCATGCCCGAGATACTGGGGCGCGCCCAACGGCGTGCCGGCCGCCTGCTGCGCGAGCTGCTGCCCCACAACGACCACTACCGCCCCTTGGGCGTGCACGCCAGCAGCCGTGCCCTGGCCGCTACTACCGAGGCCGTGCGCTACCGGCCGGTGGTGCCGGCCTTCACCTCGCGCCTGGTGATACCGGAGGGCTTCTACAAGGCCGTGTCGGTGTACGAAAGCACGGCCCACGGCAAGCCCCGCGCCGAAGAGGCCATGCCCGAAGCCTTCGTGCTGGAGCTGCTGGGCGGCCGGCTGTATGCTGACAACTGGGACAGCGTGGCCGTGATTGCGCCCGACAATTATCTGGTGGGCGACGTGTCGTTTCAGCACAACCGGCTGGGCTGGACGCTGACGGCGCCCGAGGCCAACAACATCTTTGACCAGCGCTACTTCCTGGAGCCCGTGCGGGTGCCGGGCACGGTGCTGAGCCTGCTCTCGGGCGGGGGCGCGGCCATGGGCAACTACTACCACTGGCTCATCGACTCGCTGCCGCGCCTGCACCTGCTGCGCGAAGCCGGCCTGTTCGACGAAATCGACTACTTCCTGGTGTATGACCGCAAAAACCAGTTCGTGCTGGACTCGCTCCTGCACCTGGGCATTGCCGACGCGCGCATCGTGGACGTGACCACCCACCGCCACCTGCAGGCCGAGCGCCTGCTGGTGACCTCGCCGGTGCGCGCCGGGGGGCGGCACTCGCCGCCGTGGGTGCGCACGTTTTTGCAGCAGGCCTACCTGCCGGTGCCGGCCGCCACGCGCCGGTTTGCGCCCCGCGTCTACATCAGCCGGCGCGACGCCAGCATGCGGCGCGTGCTCAACGAGGCCGAGGCCGAGCAGATACTGGCCGGGTTGGGGTTCAAAACCTACGTGCTCAGTGACTTGTCGTTTATCGAAAAGGTGGCGCTGTTCAGCGGGGCCGAGGCCATTGTGGCCACGGTGGGCGCGGGCATGGCCAACCTCATGTTTGCCACGCCCGGCACGCCGGTGCTCGAGCTGCACCCGCACACCTTCGTCGAGCCTGAGTCGATGGACACGGCCTATCGGGTGGGGCTGCCCTACTACTGGCTCACGTGCCAGCCCAGCTCGGAGCGCAGCACGTCCTACTACCACGCCCGCCACCTCGACCTGTTTGTGGACCCCCGCGAGCTGCTGCACGCCGTGCGCCGCATGCTGCGCCAGGCCGGCAAGGTGTAATCCCTTCACCCTTCAACCCTCCGCCTTATGCCTCACGTGGTACTCTCAATCGTGACCTGGAACAGCGCCGACGTCATCGAGGCGTGCCTGGCGTCGGTGCTGGCCCAAACCTACCCTGATTTCGAGGTGTGGGTGGTCGACAACGCCTCGGCCGACGACACCCGCGCCCGGGTGGCCGCCGTGGCCGCCCGCGACGCCCGCGTGCAGCTGCACCCGCTGCCGCGCAACACCGGCTTCTGCGGCGGCCACAACTACGCCCTCGACCGCAGCCAGTCGGCCGCCGTGCTGCTCGTGAACCCCGACATTGAAATGGCCCCCGACTACCTGGCCCGCGCCCTGGCCGTGCTGGACGCCGACCCCGCCGTTGGCACCGTGTGCGGCCTGCTGCTGCAAAGCACCGGCGCGCAGCCGCGCATCGACAGCGCCGGCCTGGTGCGCCTGCCCGACGGCCGATTTGCCCTGCGCCACCACGGCCGCTACCTGCACGAGACGCCGCTAACGGCCGGCCCCGTGGACGGTGCCGATGGCGCCCTGCCGCTGTACCGGCGCGCGTTTATTGACGATTTGCGGGTGGAAGGGCAGTTTTTCGACGAGCGTTTTTTTGCTCACAAGGAAGACTGGGACATTGCCTGGCGCGGGCAGCTCTACGGCTGGCGCACCGTGTGCGAGCCCGCGTGCCGGGCCCTTCACCCGCGCCAGTTTCGGCCCGCCGACTTGCGCCTGCGCCGCCGCCTGAGCGGCGCCATTAAAGCCGACGCCGTGAAAAACCAATGGCTGCTGCTGCTCAAGAACCCCACGGGGCGGCAGCTGGCCGGCTACTGGCTGCGGGCGCTGCCCCGGCAGCTGGGCATTATGCTGTATGCGCTGCTGCTGGAGCGGGCCTCGCTGCGGGCCTACCGCTACGTGTGGCAGCACCGGGCGGCCATTTGGGCCAGCCGGCGACTCATTCAGGCGCGGGCGGCGCAGCCGGGGCCGCTGGCCCGCGCCGCCCGCCCGGCCGCCGTGCCACAGCCCGCCGAAGCGGAAATCACGGCCTGAGGCCGGGCGCCGCGTGCGCGAACCGAACAAGATTGTAACAAGCGCCACTGTGAGAAGGATGCGTTGCCCGGACCCGGGCGGCGCCGTGTAGTTGGCTGGGCGCTGAAGGAAAATTCACCGAATTCTTCACTTCTAAATCAGCCAGTATTATGAAAACCAAGCTTTACACGCTGCTGTTGCTGCTGGGTGCCTGCTGGGGCCCGTTGCTATTGAATGCCGGGGGCAGCGCCCGCGCCGCCACGGTCACGGGCTTTGTGCTGGTGAACGCCGACACCGACCTGGATATCTTTGCCCTCACGCCGGGCATGACGGTGGACTTGAACACCCTGCCCACGCGCAACCTGAACATTCGGGCCGATGTCGACACCAGCCCAGTGGGTAGCGTTACGTTCGAACTCAGCGGGGCGCAGGCACAGGTCGCCACCGAAAACGTGCCGCCGTACGCGCTGTTTAGCGACGTGGCGGGCGACTACTTTGCCTGGACGCCCCTGCTGGGCAGCTACACGCTCACGGCCACGCCCTACGACGGCGGTAGCGGCACCGGCGCCGCCGGCACGCCGCTCACCCTGAGCTTCTCGGTGGTTGACTCGGGCGTGGCCGTGACGAGCTTCACGCTGGTGAACGCCGACACCGACCTCGACCTCATTCCCCTGACCAACGGCATGGTCCTGCACCTGGGCGAGCTGCCGGCCAATGGCCTGAACATCCGGGCCAATGTGCAGCTGCCGGCCGCCGGCAGCGTGGAGTTCAGCCTGAGTGGGGCACAGACGCAGGTGGCCACCGAAAACGTGCCGCCCTATGCGCTGTTCAGCGACGTGGCGGGCGACTATTTTGCCTGGTTTCCCACGCCGGGCAGCTACACGCTCACGGCCACGCCCTACGCGACGGCCAACGGCACCGGCGCTGCCGGCACCCCGCTCACGCTCACGTTTAGCGTCTCCGCCAGCCCGCTGCCGGTGCAACTCACGTCGTTTGTGGCCATGGCGGTGGCGGCCAGCGAAGTACAACTGCGCTGGGCCACGGCCTCCGAGCACAACTGCCGGGAGTTTGAGGTGCAGCGCAGCCTCGACGGGCGGCAGTTTGCGACCGTGGGCCGGGCCGCCGGGCACGGCACCACCACCGTGGCCCAGGCGTATGCCTACTCCGACCATGAGCTGCCCGGGCAAGCCGCCACGCTCTACTACCGCCTGCGCCAGGTCGATACCGATGGCACGTCCGCGTTTTCGCCGGTGCAGGTGGTGGCCCTGCGCCGCGCCGCGGCCGAGCTGCGGCTGTACTCGCCGCTGCTGCCCGCCGAGGCCGTGCGCTACAGCTTCTCGGGCCCACTCGTCGGCGACGAGCAACTGCAGCTCTACAACCTGCTGGGGCAGGGGTTGGGGCAGTTTCCGGTGGCGGCTGGCGGCGCGGGCACGGTGCCAACGGCGGGCCTGGCGGCCGGGGTGTATGTGCTGCGGATGGGCAGCGCCCAGGGAACGTATTCGGGCCGCTTTGTGGTGCCGTAGCGGCGTCATTGCTTGCAGAGCCGGCGGCGCACCCACCGGTTGCCTTCCTGAAACTCGACCAGGTAAATGCCCGGTGCCAGCCCGCTGAGCCCCACCGTGGCCCCGCCCCCCATCAGGGTGCCCTGCGCCACCAGCTGGCCCCGGGCGCAGCGCACGCGGTAGGCCGTGGCCGTGGGCGCCGACAGCAGCACCTGCTCGCGGGCGGGGTTGGGAAACACGCCCGGCCCGCGGCTGGCCTCGCCCACGGTCACCACCGGCGAAAAGCTGCGGGCGCCGCCCGCGTCTACCTGCTGCAGGCGGTAGTAGAGCGGCCCGGGCGGGGTGGCCGCGTCGAGGGTGGTGTAGGTGGCCGGCTGCGCGGTGGTGCCCCGGCCCGGCACCGTGGCCACGGTTTCGAAACGGGTACCGTCGGTGCTGCGCTGCACGTCGAAATGGGAATTGTTGTTCTCGCTAGCGGTGGCCCAGCGCACCTGCACCCCCGCGGGCTGGCGCTGCGCCGCAAAGGCCGTGAGCGTGACGGGCAGCGGCGTGCTACCGATGACTTGCTGATAGGCAATGGCCTGCAGGGCCGTGGCGGCGGGCGGGGTGATGTCGAGGTCGGCGGCGGCCTGCTCGGCGGCGCCCAGCGTGCGCGGGTCGCGGCCAGTGAGGCGCGCAAACAACACGCAGGCGTTCAGGTACGAGCCCCACTTGCTGGGGTGGAAGTTGTCGAAGGCCCACAGGTTGAGCCGGCCCGCTGGCGGGCTGAAGGGGTCGCGCAGGGCCACGCCGGCCTGCATGGCCCGCAGCCAGGCATCGCCGGCCGGGGCCACGCCCGCAAAGCGTCCGTTGGTGGCCGCTACCTGGTAATAGCTGGCGTGCAGGTCCTGGGTCATCACGTCCACGCTGGAGCCCGAGTAAGGTTGGTTTGGGAATTCCACCAAATCGGCGCGGGCCCAGGTTTGGAACAAGTAGAGCTGAGCAGCCGGGTTGGCGGCGTGCACGGCCTGTTCGAGCCGCGTAGCGTAGTCGGCAAACACGGTGGGCTGGCCGCCCCGCGCCACCGGCAGCGGCAAAATGCTTTGCTCCTGTAGCACCACGCAGTCCCACTTGCTTTGGGCTATGACGGACAGCGCGTTGGCGTAGTGGTATTGCAGGGTGACTTCGTTGATGGCCTCCAGGTGCACCTCGTAGTTGAGGCCGGCCTGGGCGGTGAATTTCTGAAAGATGCCCGCCACGCCGCTCCACGGGCCGGGCGCGCTGCTGGTGGGGTCTTCGTAGCGCGGGTGGCCGGGCGGCAGGCCCGCGTTTTCGTCGGTGATGGCCGTCCGGTTGTAGGTCAGCACCGGGTCGTAGGCGCCGTGCGTGAAGCTATTGCCCACAAACAGCACCCGCACCTGGCCCCGGGCTACTCCTACACAACCGCCCGCTAGGGCCGCCGCCAGGCCGCCCCGCAGCAGGAGCCGCCGGCCGGCGGCACGCAAAGAACCACACCGATAAAACATAAGCTGAAAGCGAAAAAAGAAGGCGGTCGGGGTGGGGCTACTGCCGCAGCAGCCGCAGCCGGGCCGTGGCGCGCGGCTGGCCCGGGGACTGGCATTCCAGCACCAGCAGGTAGAGGCCGGCGGCATCGGGCTCGGGCGCCAGGCGCAGCGGGGCGCCGCTGACATCGGCCATCAGCTCGCCCGAGGCCACCGTGGCCCCCAGCGCTGACAGCAGCTGGTAGCGAACGGGCCCCTGCCACCCGGCCGGCAGCACCAGCCAGTAGCGCCCATCGGCCGAGGGATTGGGATAGGCCAGGGGCTGAGAGGGCGGCGGCGCCAAGCTGCCAGCGGCCAGGGCCTGGCGGGCAGCCGGTGGGGCGGCCACATCGGTCACGCTGAAGCTGATGCTGAGCGCCGTGCCGGCTACGCCCGAGGCATCGGAGCCCGAGTAGGGCGTGGCTTTGAGAGTGTAGCTACCCACGGGCGGCGTCCAGGCCGGGTAGTCGCCGCCCGAATCGGCCAGCAGCGAGTAAGGTACCAGGTTTTCGGTGTGGGTAATGGCCTGTGCTCCCGTGAGCAGGAAGGTGACGCTGCCCACGGTGGCGGGGTTGGTGACGGCCCGAACGCCCAGGTTGCGGGTGGGCAGCGCAGCCAGGTTGAGCGCGGCGCCGTTGGCCAGGGGCTGCAGGTCGAGGTCGGTGTCGGCGTTCACCAGCACAAAGCCCGTGACCTGCTGCGGCGTGAAAGTGGCCGTGACGGTCTTGTTGGCCGTCATCAGCACCGCGAGCGGGTTGGTGGTGCCGGTGGCCCCGCCGCTCCAGCCCGTGAACCGGAAGCCCGTGGCCGGGGTGGCCGTGAGCGTCACGGTGCTGCCGCTGAGGTAGTTTGAGGAGTTCGGGCTCTTCGTGACCGTTCCGCTGCCCACAATGGTAGTGGTGAGGGTGTAGCGCGTGGTTGTTGCCGTGAAGGTGGCCGTAATGGCCTTATTGGCATTCATCGTCACGGTCAGTGGGTTGGTGGTGCCGGTGGCCGCCCCGCTCCACCCGCTAAAGGCGTAGCCCGCCGCCGGCGCGGCCGTCAGCGTGACGCTTGTGCCGCTGGCGTAAGCCGTCTGGTTGGGGTTTTTCGTGACGGTGCCACTGCCCACGGTGCTCACCGTGAGGGTGTACTGGGCCACGAAGGTGGCCGTGATGGTTTTGTTGGCCGTCATTACCACCGTCAGCGGGTTGGTGGTGCCGGTGGCCGCCCCGCTCCAGCCGCTGAAGGCAAAGCCGGCGGCCGGCGTGGCCGTGAGTGTGACGGAGGTACCGCCGGCGTAGCTGGTCTGGTTGGGGCTTTTCGCGATGCTGCCGCTACCCACTACGCTGGTGGTGAGGGTGAACGGCCCCGGCGCTTGGTCTATCACGCTGAAGCCGACGCTCAAGGCCGTGCCCGCCGTGCCAGTGCCGCCTCCGGCGGTGTAGGGCGTGGCCAGCAGCGTATAGCTGCCCACGGCCGGCGTCCAGGGGTAATAGTTGCCGGCCGCATCGTCCGAAAACAAAGCGTAGGGCGCCACCGACTCGGTCTGGCTGCGGCTTTGCGTGCCGCTCAGGGCGAAGACCACGCTGCCCACGGCGGCGGGATTGGTGTTGGCCCGGATGTTCAGGTTGCGGCTCGGCAGCGTGGCCAGGTTCAGCACCGCCCCGGCGGCCAGGGTCTGGATGTCGGCCCCCGTAGTGGCATTCACCAGGGTATAGCTCACCACACTTTGAGCCGACGCAGTGGCCGTGAACGTAGCTGTAATGGCCTTATTGGTGTTCATCGTAATGGTCAGCGGGTTGGTGGTGCCGGTGGCCGCCCCGCTCCAGCCGCTGAAGGCGTAACCCGTGGCCGGCGTGGCCGTGAGCGTCACGGAGGTGCCGCTGGGATAGGTGGCCTGGCTGGGACTCACGCCCACGCTGCCGCTGCCCACGGTGCTGGTGCTGAGCGTGAATGGCCCGGTGGCCCCGCTGTCCGTTACCGAAAAATTGATGGTCAGGGCCTGGCCGGGCGTGCCGGTGCCGGCCGCGGCCGAGTAGGGCGTGGCCGCGAGAACGTAGTTGCCCACGGGCGGCGTCCAGGGAAAATAATTGCCGCCATCGTCCGAAAACAGGGCATAGGGCGCCACGTTTTCGGTAGCATTCTGGGTGGCCGCGCCGCTGAGGCTGAACACCACGCTGGCCGTGGTGGCCGGGTTGGCGTTGGCCCTGATGTTGAGGTTGCGGGTGGGCAGGGTAGCCAGGTTGAGGGTGGCGCCATTCACCAGCGCCTGAATGTCGGTGTCGTCGTCGGCGTTCACCAGCGTGAAGCTGGTGGCGTTGCAGTCGGGGTCGAGGCGCACTTCCTGGGTGGTGCTGAGGCCGGCCGCGTCGGTGACGGTGAGCACGATGCGGTAGTAGTAGGTCTCGGCGCCGCAGCCGTAGGGCACGATGGTGGTGCTGGTCTGGCGGGTGGTGTCGATGGCGTCGGGGTGCTCGTGGGTGGCGTGGTGCAGAATGGTTTGCCAGCGGTAGCTCAGCAGGTGGCCGCTGTGCTCGGCATCGGTCACGGCGGCCACCTGCTGGTACACGGTGTTGGCTGTGAGGGGGTAGCGCGTGCCCGCCGCCGGGCTGGTGATGGTGACCTGCGGCGGCGTGTTGTTGGCCGATACCAGCACCGTGGCCTGGTTGCTCAGGCCCTGGGCATTGGTCACGGTGAGCGTCACGGAATAGGCCGTGGGCGCCGCCGTGGACGTGGTGAAGGTGTGCGCTGGGTTGGTGGCCGTGCTGGTGGTGCCGTCGCCAAAATTCCAGAGGTAGGTGAGCGCGCTGCCGGCCGGGTCGGTGGAATTGCTGCCCGTAAACTGCACCGCCAGCGGGCTGGGCCCGTAGGTTTTGTTGACGGAAGCCACGGCCACGGGCGGCGCGCCGGTGGTGCCGTAGCTGATTTTGCGAATCTCGGAAGGGTAGAAGTTGACGTAGAACAGGCCGGTCTCGCCGGGGCTGGTGGCGAAGGCCACCGGCACCGCCCCGCTGGGCACAAAGTCGTTGACGGCGCTGGGCTGGTTGGTGCCGCTCACGGTGAGGCTGCGCACCCAGCCGCCCACGTAGTCGCCAAAAAAGTAGGTGTTGCGGTACTGCGCCGGCCAGTCAGTATAGGGGTAAAACACGCCGCCCGTGGCCGCGCTGCCCCCAAACTGCGACCCGCTCACCGGCGAGCCCGCCGCCCCGATGTTCACCGTGGCCGCCGTGCTGCCGCTGAAAATGCCCGTGCGCGCAGGCCCCGCGGTGTTGTGGTTCCAGTCGATGAGCGGCCGGGTGTGCACGAAGGTGGGCACCGAGGCCGGCACCGTCTGGGCCGAGTTGCAGGGATTGGGAAAGGTGGCCGTGCCGGTCGGCGTGGCCTGCGTTATCAGGTTCTGGAAGGTGAAATACTGCTGGGTGCAGCCGCCCGTGCCGTAGAGCGGGTTGGGCGCGTCGCGGTTGGCCACGCTGGCGCTTTGGAACACGGTGAACGGCGTCAGCCCCTCAAACAGCGGCCAGCCAAAGTTCTGCCGGGGCCGGTCCACCACGTCCACTTCCTCCCAGCTGGCCGCGCCCACATCGCCGAGATAGATGGTGCCGGGGTTGCCGGCCGCGGGGTCGGTGCTGCCGGTGCCGGGCTTCATCGTCATCCGGAAGGGGTTGCGGAAGCCCAGCGCCCACACTTTCGAGCGCGGCGCGTTGGGGTTGGCGGCGTCATAAAAGGGGTTGCTGGGCACACCGGCGCCGGTGGCCGGGTTCAGGCGCAGAATCTTGCCATTGAGGCAATCCACCAGCTGGGCGCGCAGCGAACCCACGTTTTCCTTGGCCGAGATGATGCCATCGGCCAGGGCCTGGGCGGCGTAGCTCAGGTTGTAGTTGCCCATGTCCTGGTAGGGGTGGGCGCCGTCGCCGGTGGCCACCAGCAGCGTGCCATCGGTGCCAAACGCCAGCGCGGCCGTCACGTGCCCGTCGAAGGTGGAGGGGATGCCGGTGGTTTTGGTGGCGCCCAGCAGCACTAGGCGGGTAGCCGGGTTCACGGTGTAGCCGGAGCCACTGGGCACGGCCGTGTAGCGCGTGAGCCGCCCGATGGTGGCGCTGTAGTAGTCGTTGGTGGTGGCGCTGTAGCTGGCCGTGCCGAAATTGAGCAGGTAGTGGCGGTCTACCACATACAGCAGGTAGAAGTAGCCGTTGGTGTCGAAATTGGGGTCGAGGGCGAAGCCCAGCAGGCCGTGGTCTTCCCAAGCGCCCACTTCCTCCCGAATGTCGATGAGCAGCTGGCGCTGGCCGTTGGCCACCGTCCACACCCGGCCGGGCCGCTCCCACACAAACATGCGGCTGCCCGTGCTATTGAAGGTCAGCCCCACCGCCTCGTCCCAGCCCGCCGACACAACGCTGGACGTGAAGCCGGCCGGCGGCGTTTGGGCCGGCAGAGCGCCGCTGAACAAGAGTACCAGGAGAAGGAGTAGAGTCGTTTTCATTGCAGAAGTGGAAAGGAGTGGGAAGGGGAAGCGGTAGAACTTCTGTTTGGGCGGTCATGCCGAGCGCAGCCGAGGCATCTCGCGAGGGGCCGTTCTGGTGGGCGCCTCACCCCCCGGCCCCCTCTCCCAAAGGAGAGGGGGAGCCAGGAGGCAGTTAAAAAATCTCTTTCCGGCTGGCTTGTGTCCCAACTACCTAAAGACCCCGCGCCGCCGTGGCTCCCCCTCTCCCTGAGGAGAGGGGGCCGGGGGGTGAGGCGCCCGTCAGAACGGCCCCTCGCGAGTAGCCTGCCCTTTATTCAATGCGCACGCTGTGCCGATTGAACAGGCAGAAAAGCTTGGGCAGCGGGTCGCCCAGAAAGCTCATCAGGCTGGTGTTGCCGAAGGTGAAGCGCACCTTATCGCGGAGCCGCGACAGGTACTTGTACTTCAGGAAGTTGTTGAAGGGAATGTAGCGGCCCAGTGCAAACGGCCGCGCCGCCACCGGCCGGTTGAGGGCCGCCAGGCAGGCCAGCACCGGGAAATTGACCTTGGCCGTGACGGCCGAGCCCACCACCGTGAGCCAGAAGCGCGGGTTGATTTCGATGACGTTGATGGCCCCGCTGTCGGCGTCGTAGCGCAGGTCGAGGTGGGCCACGCCGTTCCAGCGCAGGGCCGTCATCAGGCGGTCGACCACGGCCAGCACGGCTTCGTTGTGCACAAACTCGATGGCCTGGGTGGGCGCGTAGGCGTTGGCCGCCGGCAGCAGCCCGCGTTGCACGGAGTAGGCCAGCAGCTGCCCGTCTTTGTAGAGCACGTTGCAGTCAATGTCGTAGCCCTCCAGGTAGGTCTGGATGATGTATTTGGCGCCCTGCGGCAGCCCGGCAATGCGTTCGAGCAGCGGCCCGGCCTCCCGAAACAGCTCGATGCCGAGGCCGCCCTCGCCGCCCGTGGGCTTCAGCAGCACCGGGAAGCGCAGGGCCGCTAGCTGTTCGGGCAGGTGCTGGCCGATGTTGGTGATGGTGACCGGGCCGGGGATATCGTGGCGGCGCATGAAGCCGGCCAGCCAGCTTTTGTCGGCCGCTATTTCGTAGGCGTGGGCGCTGGGCAGGGGCAGCACGCGCACGGCCGTTTCCAGCGCTGGGTGGTGGGCAATGCAAAAGCGCATACCCTCCACGTCGATGGGCAGCAGCACCTGGGCTGCCGTGCGCGTGGCCACCTCCTGCACAAAGGGCACAAAGTCGGCGTCGAACTCGCCTTGGGGCTGGCGGTGGTGCGAGCGCACGTAGCGCGAGTAGCGAAACGGGCTCGTGGCATCGCGCGACACCATGTGGACGACCATCCGCTCGTCCCGACTCAGGCAAAACAACACGGCCGCCGTCAGTCGGTATTCGCCCTCCAGCACCAATACGATGAGCTTTTCCATGGGGGATTGTGGGAATTTTGGGAGGAGTCTTTCAATGAAGTAGACCGTCATGCTGAGCGCAGTCGAAGCATCTCGCTCGCTTCGTTGGCGGGCTGGCGTGGCGCCTCACCCCCGACCCCTCTCCCACAGGAGAGGGGAGCCTAACAAAGCGGTAGCGAGGCTTCGACTGTGTTCAGCTGCCCTTCGCCTTCTCCATCAGGAAGTAGGCGAAGTGGTGGTCGTTGTTGAGGGGCTGCACCGGCTCCAGGTAGAGCAATTGGGGCTCGAAGCCGCACTCGCGGGCCATGGTCCAGAACTCCTCAATGAAGTAGGTGGTCATGTTGCCCAGGTTTTTGGAATAGCCCCAGCGGTACGACATGCTGTTGAGCTTGTGCGTGCTGTATTTAATCTGAATGTAGGCCAGGCCTTCATCGGCCAGCAACTCGTGAATGGTGCGCAGCACCCGCCGCCCGTACTCCTTAGAAGGCAGGAGCTCAAACACGTAAGTCGAGAGCACCAGGTCGCAGGGCTTGTCGATGAGGCGGGCCACCCGCTCGGGTTCGGGCGCCTGGAAGAGCACCGGCTCGAAATTGTGCAGGCCTAGGGCGGCTACCTGTCGGTTGCATTCGGCCAGGCTGGCTTCGGTAATGTCGACGCCGTAGTAGCAGGCCGCGCCGGGGGCGAAATGCACCGCGCAGGTGCCCCCGCCGCAGCCCCAGTCCAGAATGCGGCGTGGCTTTCGGCTCAGCCAGTCCTCGCCTGCCAGCCGGTAAAAGATGCGCAGGCTGTTCTGCCCCAGGCCCACCCAGCGCGAGTCGTCGGCGAAGATGCTTTGGCCGCGGAAGTGGGCCGGCCCGCCGTCGCGGCCCTGGTTCGAAAGGCCGTTCCAGAAAGCCTGCGAGTCGGCAATAATCTTGTCTTCCGGCTCGCGGAGGCCCGCGTAGTTGTCCAGCAGCCGGCGGCTGACGCGGATTATCCGCTCGATGTAACGGTGCATGATGAGGGAGGGCACGGACAGCCAGAAGGGCTTGCGTAAGAGTGGGTTCATGGGGGCGCCAAATGGTTAGTTGTAAGGGCGGTACACGGGCTGCACGGGGCGGCCCAATAAGTAACGGTCGAGGCCCTCGTCGAGGGCGCGGCGGTACACGCCCAGGGCCTCGTGCACGCGGGCCACGGTCTGGTCCACGATGCTGGCCGTGTGGGCGTAGCTGATGACGAAGGAGGGCAGCAGCAGCCCGCGCCGCAGGGTTTCCTGCAAAAACAAAGTCCGGAAGCCCTGCGAGGGCTGCCCGTCGGTGTCGCGGGTGCCGTAGGCCAGGCAGCAGGGCGAGCCCATCACCTGGAAATAGGGGGCCACGTCCTGGTCGCGGGCGGCGGCTTCGAGGCCCTCGCGCAGGCGGCGGCCCTGCTCGTGCAGGTGGGCCACCACGGGCTCCAGGGTGTAGGTGCGCATCACGGCGCGGGCCACGGCCAGGGCGTGGGTTTCGGCCCCGTAGGTGGTCGAGAGCAGAAACACCCGCTCGCGCTGGTGCTGCAGGCCGCCCAGCTCCATCAGCTCGCGCCGGCCGGTGAGGGCCGCAATGGCAAAGCCGTTGCCCAGGGCCTTGGCAAAAGTGCTGAGGTCGGGCCGCACGCCGTGCACGGCCTGGGCCCCGCCGTGGTGCCAGCGGAAACCGGTGATGATTTCGTCGAAGATGAGCACCGTGCCTTCCTGGTCGCAGAGGCGGCGCAGGCCGGCCAGGAAGCCGGGCGCGGGCGGGGTGTCGCGCTCCACTTCCAGAATGAGGGCGGCCAGCTGGCGCGGGTGCTCGGCAAACAGCTGCTCCACGCCGGCCAGGTCGTTGTAGCGAAAGCGCAGCGTGAGGGCGCGCACGGCCGCCGGCACGCCCGCCGCCACCGGCGTGGTGCCCATAAACCAGTCGTCGGTGGAGAAAAACGGGTGGTCGGCGCAGCACGCCACCAGGTCGCGCCCGGTATAGGCGCGGGCCAGCTTGATGGCCGCCGTGGTCACGTCGGAGCCGTTTTTGGCAAACTTCACCATCTCGCCGGCCTGCGTAAAGGCCAGGAATTCTTCGGCCGTGCTCAGCTCCAGGGTGGTGGGCCGGCCCAGGTTGGTGCCGCGCGTCATGGCGCGGTGGGCGGCCTGCACCACCGGCGCGTAGGCGTGGCCCAGCGTCACGGCCCGCAGGCCCATGCCGTACTCAATGAACTCGTTGTCATCGACATCCCACACCCGGCAGCCGCGCCCGCGCACCAGGTAGGGAGCCATGAATTCGGGAAACTGGTCGTCGCCTTTGGCGTAGGTGTGGCTGCCGCCCGGAATGGCCGCGTGCAGCCGCTCCTGCAGCAGGCGCGACCCCCGAAAGTCGTTGGGCGTCAAGAGTTGGGGTTGGTCCACGGGCAAGGCGTGGAGCGGGGGAGGGGAGGCAGCGGTCATGGCGCGGGGTCGGGAAGAGGCAGGAGCAGGTCGTGGGCCAGCAGCAGCTCGGCGGCGTGCTGCACCTGGGCGAAGGGCAGGCTGGCGCGCTCGGCGATGTCGAGCAGGCTGTGCTGCCCGTCGGAGAGGTTGAGCACCCAGAGCAGGGCCAGCTGCGCGCGGGCGGCGTCGGGGTGGCCGCTCACTGCGTGGTAGAGGCCGCGCCGGCCCAGGGCGGGCTCGCCGTAGGGGCTCAGGTTCTGGTAGCGGCGGTTGGCATCGAGCAGGCTCAGCGCCGACTGGGCCAGCAGCAGCGAGTCGAGCAGCGCCTCGGGCTGCACAAAATCCAGGTTGTCGGCCGAGGTGTGGTACTCCGGAAACTGGCCGTAGGGCGTGCGCGAGAGGCCGCCCACCGGCAGGTTGAAGCCCGGCGAGCAGTACTGCCGCTCGTCGTAGCCGTAGGGCTCAAACTCCACCACGCGGTGCGGCACCGCCGCCTCGCGCAGTGCCAGCGCCACGGCGCGGTCTACGTCGGCGGTGCCGCGGCGCGATTTCTTGTAGGTGAAAGCGCCCGGCTCGCCCAGCAGGCTCAGCACCAAGCCGTGCCGGATGCGGGCCACGGCCTCGGCGTTGCGGCTCAGCCAGGTGATGGCCCCGATGGTGCCGGGCGCAAACACAAACCGGTAGCTGTAGCGCCGCGGCCGCTCCTGCAGCTGCCGGGCCAGAAACACCGCTACGGCTATGCCGGAGAGGTTGTCGTTGGCCAGCGAGGGGTGGCACACGTGGCTGGAAATCAGAATTTCCTCGTCGGTTTCGCCGGGCAGCAGCAGCTCGCCGTAGGTGAGGGCGCCGGGCGCCAGCGTGCTGTCGATGCACACTTCGTAGTGTGGCTCGTTGAGGGCTTCCAGCTGCTCGTGCGCCAGGCAGAAGCCCCATGTTTCGGCGTAGTAGGCCGTGCGGTAGGGGATGAGCTGCGGCTGTTCGGGCAGCGTGTGCAGGTGTTTTTTCAGCGCTTCAAGCGTAAAAATCCCCTGCACCGGCACGCTGTAGCCCACCACGTGCAAGTTGTGCCGCCGGAAATCCACCACCCGCTTGCCCCGCGCATTTTTTATCCAGGCATCGCGGATGTTCCACTCGCGGGGCACCTCCCAGTCGAGCACGGGCGTGCCGGTGGGCACCTCGTGCACTTCCAGCTCGGGCAGGTATTCCTGCAGGATGGCCAGCGTTTCGCGCACGCCATCGCCCGTGATGCTCCGGCAAATGGGGTAGAGCCGGCGCACCAGCGCGTGCAGGTCCTCGCCGCGGACGGCGGGCGGCGGCGCGGCGGGCGCGGGTGCAAGAACATCGGCAAGCAGACTCATGGCAAGCAGAAAAAAGGCGAGAAAAGCAGCGGGGCAACTATCCGGATTTAAGCGAAAACCCGGGGCTCGGGAATGGGCACCACAAACTGCCCGCCCCACTCGCGGATGACGGCCATCTGGGCCATGATTTCTTCGCGCAGGTTCCAGGGCAGAATCAGCAGGTAGTCGGGGCGCGTTTCCAGGACGTGGCTGGGGTCGAGGATGGGGATGCGGGTGCCGGGCAGGAAATTGCCCTGCTTGTGCGGGTTCAAGTCCACGGTATAGTCCAGAAAATCGGTCCGGATGCCGCAGTAGTTGAGCAAGGTGTTGCCCTTGCCGGGAGCCCCGTAGCCGGCCACCGTTTTGCCGGCGCGCTTGGCCTCGATGAGGAATTCGAGGAGCTTGCGCTTGGTTTCGCGCACCTGCTCGGCAAAGTCGGCGTAGAAGCCCAGGTCGCACACGCCGGCGGCCATTTCGCGGTTGCGCAGGTCGGCCACGGCTGGGGTCACGGCCAGGTGCGGGGCGGTGGCCGCCGCGTGCCGGGCGTAGATGCGCAGCGAGCCGCCGTGGGTGGGCAGCTCCTCCACGTCGAAGAGGGTGAGGCCGTGGGCGGCAAACACGCGCTCCACCGTGAAGAAGGAGAAGTAGCTGAAATGCTCGTGGTAAATGGTGTCGAACTGCCGCCCTTCGATGAGCCGCAGCAGGTGCGGAAACTCCATCGTGATGACGCCCTCGGGCTTCAGGGCCAGGCGCAGGCCGTCCACGAAGTTGTTGAGGTTGGGCACGTGGGCCAGCACGTTGTTGCCGATGAGTAGGTCGGCCGCGCCGCAGCCATCGGTGAGCTCGCGGGCCGTGGCGCTGCCGAAAAAGCGGCGCATCGTGGGCACGCCCTTTTCCTCGGCCGCGCGGGCCACGTTGCCGGCCGGCTCCACGCCCAGCACCGGGATGTTTTTTTCCAGAAAGTACTGCAGCAGGTAGCCGTCGTTGCTGGCCACTTCCACCACCAGGCTGCTTTCGTTCAGGCCAAACCGCTCGGTGGCCATGGCGCAATACTGCCGGGCGTGCTCCAGCCACGACGTGGAGTAGGACGAGAAATAGGCGTAGTCCTGCCGGAACACCTCGTCGGGCTCCACAAACTCGCCCACCTGCACCAGAAAACACTCCTCGCACACGTAGGCGTGCAGCGGGTAGAAGGCTTCGGCGTGCGCAAACCGCTCGGGCGTCACGTGGTCTTGGCACAGCGGCGAGGTGCCCAAATCGACAAACGTGTGGCGCAGCGGCGTGCCGCAAAACCGGCAGTAGCCGGCCGGGCCGGGCGCCACGGCGGTTTCGGGCGCACTGGCTGCTACCGGCGACAATGGCAGAGAAGAGGCTGCAAAGGAGGTTTTCATGGAGTAAGGGAAAGGTGAGCGAAGGGAGAAAAGCGGAAGGCCCCGCGCGGGCCGGACTATTGTTTTTGGGCTACCGAAGGCGACGCCACCGGCTCGGGCAGGGGCAACGGCCCACCGGCCAGCAGCCGTGGCCGCAGGCGGTCGGCCGCCGTGTCGACCTGCGCCCGAATCTGGGCCAGGGCCATGCGCAGGGCCTCGGCGTCGGACAGCGCTGGGGCCTCGGCCTGGGAGTAGCCGTGGTACATGGCCACTTTCACGGCCGAGGTGCCGGTGCCCTCGTACTCGCCCAGCACGTTGCCGTCGGCGTCCAGCACCTGCAGCTGCGCGGTGAGGGTGGTGCGGTAGGTTTCGAGGGGCACGCCCAGCAGGCTGGGCGTGAGTAGCGTGAGCATCTGCAGGGTTTGCAGGGCGCGGCCGGTGCGCCGCACGTTGGCCCGCGTCACTTGCAGGCGGGCGTAGCCGAAGGCCTGCGGGATGGCGGTTTCGGCCAGGTTGGCGTGCAGCTCGCTTTTCCACAGCTGCAGCAGCTCGGCGGGCTGCGTGGCGTCGGTGCGGGCCAGTGCGCCCAGCTCGGCCACGGCCTCCAGGGGCGGCAGGCGGTGGGCATTGGCCGCTGGCGGCACTTGCCACAGCGCCGGCCCCGCCGACACGCAAGCCGTTGCGGTCAGTCCAATCAATCCCATCCAGCAGCACAACAGCGGTTTCATAGGAAGTCTGTGTTAAAGTCCGACAATGAAAAAATGAGGGCGGCCCGGGGCTCGGGCGGCTTAGTGGACGCTGGCGCTCAGCAGCTCGGCGGGCAGCGCGGGGCGCCGGGTTGCGGGCGGCTGCCAGTCGGGGTAGTTCAGGTCTTTGGCCGATATGAGCTGGGGCCGCACCGGCCAGCGCACCCCAATGGCGGGGTCGTTCCAGCGCAGGCCGCGGGCGGCGCTGGGCTCGTAGCAGGCCGACATCAGGTAGCTCACGTCGGTGTGGGGGGCCAGGGTGAGGAAGCCGTGGGCGCAGCCGCCCGGCACCAGCAGCTGCTGGTAGCTGGCGGCCCACAGCTCCACGCCCAGCCACTGCCCGCAAGTGGGCGAGTCGGGCCGCAGGTCCACCACCACGTCATAAATGGCGCCCCGGGTGCAGCGCACCAGCTTGGTTTCTTCGTGGGGCGCGGCCTGGTAGTGCAGCCCGCGCAGCGTGCCCGGCCGCGGATTGGCCGACACATTGGCCTGCGCCACCGTCATGCTGATGCCGTGCTCGGCCAGCTCCCGGGTGCACCAGGTGCGGGCAAAAAAGCCCCGTTCGTCTTCCAGGCGGTCCACGTCGACGAGGAAAACACCCGGCAATTTGGTGGCGGTGAGTTGCATGGCAAACGCGAAAGCTGGCGCAGCCGGGCCGGCTGCGGGGTGAGAAAAACGAAACGGCGAAGCGGCTTCAGGCCAGCACCGGCACGGCGGGGCGGGGGCTGGCCGGCGCCGGGCGGGGCAGCGGCGCCCAGGTCAGGTCGGGGGTTAGGTCGCCCTGCTCCACCAGGGCCTTCAGCACCCGCAGGCGCATCAGCCGCGAAGTGCGGAAATCGGGGTCGATGAACCACATTTCCAGCAGCTTGCTGGTGAGCTCGGCAATGGTGGCGTCGAGGCTCATCAGGGGCTGGTGCTCGGGGGCCAGCTGCCGAAACAGGTCGAAGTCGACGCGGTAGGAGCGGCGGTCGGGGGCGCCCGTGGGGCTGATTTTCACCTTCGTATCGGGGCGGTTGCGGGCCACGGCCTCGGCCAGCTCGCGCACGCGGTAGTTCCAGGCGTTGCTGCCCACGTTCAGGGCCAGAAACGGACCACCCAGCGGGCGGTGGGTGGCCCACAGCACCGCGCGGGCCATGTCGCGCACGTGGATGAGCGGGCGCCAGGGCGTGCCGTCGCTCAGAATGGTGAGTTCGCCGGTGGCCACGGCGCTGGCCACAAAGTCGTTGAGCACCAGGTCGAGGCGCAGCCGCTCGCTCCAGCCGCAGGCCGTGGCAAAGCGCAGGCAGGTCACCCGAAACTTGTCGTCGGCCAGCGCGGTCAGGTCACGCTCGGTGGCCACCTTGGAGCGGGCGTAGGCCGTGAGCGGGTTCAGGGCCGCGTCTTCCGACTTCTGTTCGTCGCCGCCCAGGCCATACACGCTGCACGAACTGGCAAACACAAACGCGCGGGCGCCATGGGCCTTGGCCACGCGCGCCAGGTGCACGCTGGCGTCGTGGTTCACGGCCATGGTCACGTCTTCGTAGGCGGTGCCCATGGGGTCGTTGGAAATGGCGGCCAGGTGCACCACCACGTTCACGCCCGTGAGCAGGCCGGAAGGCAGGTGGCGCACGTCGCCGAACACCTGGCGGTCGAGGCACACTTCGGGCAGCGGGGCCGGGCCGGTGAGGCAGTGGGCAAACAGGCCCAGGTCGAACCCAATGAGTTCGGCGTCGGGAAAAGCCTGCCGGAGCTGGCGCACCACGCCGGGGCCCACGTAGCCCAGGTTGCCGGTTATCAGAATGCGAGGAGAATCCATGACGCAAAGCGGGAGAGGTGCCGCGCGGGCACCGGTGGAGGAAGCGAATTAGCGGGCAGGGGTCAGTCGGTGGGGATTTGGCCGGTGGCCACCAGGTAGCTGGGCAGGCGCCGGGCGCCCGCCAGCGGCGAAGGGAGGCGCCGCCGGACTGCCGCTGGCGCGGGGGCTGCCGGGGCCGGCGCCGGAGTGGCATCGGGGGCGGGCTCCCACACTTTCCAGGCGGCCTGGCCGCGCTGCCAGAGGTCCTCCAGCAGGTTGCGGTCGCGCAGCGTATCCATGGGCTGCCAGAAGCCGGGGTGGCGGTAGGCGGCCAGCTGGCCTTCGGCGGCGAGGCGTTCGAGCGGGTCGCGCTCCCACACCGTGGCGTCGCCGCCGATGTAGTCGAGCACGGCCGGCTCCAGCACAAAGAAGCCGCCATTCACCCAGGGCATCAGCCCGCCGTCGGGCTTCTCGCTGAAGCTGTTGATGCGGGCGTCTTCCTCGCCCAGGTTGAACACCCCGAAGCGGCCCGGCTGGCGCACTGCCGTGAGCGTGGCCAGCAGCCCCTGCCGCCGGTGAAAGGCAATGCTGGCCGCAATGTCGACGTCACCCACGCCGTCGCCGTAGGTCAGGCAGAAGGTTTCGCCCTCGTCCAGGTAGTGGCGCACGCGGCGCAGGCGGCCGCCGGTCATGGTTTCCTGGCCGGTGTCCACCAGCGTCACGGTCCAGGGCTCGGCGCGCTGGTAGCGCACCTGCATCTCGTTGCGGTCCATGCGAAACGTCACGTCCGAGTTGTGCAGGAAGTAGTTGGCGAAGTACTGCTTGATGAGGTGGCCCTTGTAGCCGCAGCAAATCACGAAATCGGTGATGCCGTGGTGGGCGTAGATTTTCATGATGTGCCAGAGAATGGGCTGGCCGCCAATTTCCACCATGGGCTTGGGCCGCAGCCCGCTTTCCTCGCTGATGCGGGTGCCGTAGCCCCCCGCCAGAATCACTGCTTTCATATGCAAAAGGCTAGGAATGAACGGTGGAAAGGGCGTCGGCACGCCGAAGCTTCAGGGCGCCGTGGCGCAGGCTGGTGCGCAGGCCCCGCCGGGTGCTGGGCCGGGCCGGTAGTGCCTGGGCCTGCCAGCGCGTGAGCAGATGGCGGGCCAGCAGCCACACAAACCATGTGTTGGTGACGAGGTAGCGGCGGGCCAGGCGGCGGGGCTCCAGCCAGAGGCGGTAGGCCCATTCCAGCCACAGCCCGCGGGCCCACTCCGGCAGGCGCCGCTCCAGGCCGGCATACACCATGAAGGCCTGGCCCACGCCCACCATGCAGGCCCGCACCCGGCCGCGGTGCTCGGCCATCCAGCGCTCCTGCCGGGGGCAGCCCAGCGCCACAAACACCAGGTCGGGGTCGGCGGCGTTGATGGCGGCCACGGCCGCGTCGTCCTCGGCCGGCGTGAGCGGGCGGAAGGGCGGGGCCTGCCAGCCGGCCACCCGCAGCGCGGGCAGCTCGCGCCGGGCCCGGTCCACAATGGCCGTGAGCACCGCCTCGGTGGTGCCGTAGAAATACACCGACTGCCCGCGGGCGGCGGCCTCGGCCAGCAGCGCGGGCAGCAGGTCCATGCCGGCCACGCGGGGCTGCGGCTGGCCGTGCAGCCAGCCCAAGGCCGCGGCCACGGGGCTGCCGTCGGGCGTCACCACGCTGGCCTGGTCCAGCACGCGCCGAAACTGCGGGTCCTGGTGGGCCTCCACCAGCATGTGGGCGTTGGCGCAGCACACGTAGGCCGAGGCGCGGGCCGCCCCCAGCCGCAAAATGGTGTCGATGAACTCGGGCACGGCCCCGGTTGAGATGCGGGCGTCCAGCACGGGGCGTTTCAGTAGCAGGGTTGACATAAGCAGGGAAAGGTGATGGCGGGAAAGGAGTGAGGCAATTCTTGCGGCGAGAGCCCCGGTCGGACCGCCCTAGGCGGTCCGACCGGTCGTCGTTGGTTATCGGGACGTCGCTGCTTCAACCGGTCGGACCGCCTAGGGCGGTCGGACCGGGCCGGGCAGCTCAGTAGGCGTTTTCTTCGCCGCGAACCATGTTGACCACGGTTTGGCCGATGATTTTCAAATCCAGAATGAAGGACCAGTTTTCCAGGTACTTGAGGTCGTATTCCACGCGCTTCTCCATGGCGTTGGGGGCGCGGGTTTCGCCGCGGCAGCCGTTCACCTGGGCGTAGCCCGTGATGCCGGGCGTCACGGCGTGGCGCAGCTGGTAGGTGTTCATGCGCTGGGAATATTCCTGCAGCTGCGAGAGCATGTTGGGCCGCGGCCCCACCACCGACATGTGCCCCAGCAGCACGTTGAAGAATTGCGGCAGCTCGTCGAGGTTGTACTTGCGCAGGTAGTAGCCCACGCGCGTCACCCGGGGGTCGCCCTTGCGGGCCTGCAGCTCGGTCTGGCCGTGGCCCGTGTGCATGGTGCGCAGCTTGTAGCACGGAAACAGCCGGTTGCGCCGCCCCGGCCGCATCTGCTTGAAGAACACCGGCCCCGGCGAATCGAGCTTGATGACCAGCGCCAGCACCGGCATCAGCAGCGGAAACAAGAGCCCGATGACCAAGCCCGAAAACACCACGTCGAAGCTGCGCTTGAGCAGGCGGTTGGCCCAGATGGCCAGCGGCTCGCGCCGCACCGTGAGAATGGGCAGGTGGTCGTAGTGGTACACGCTCACGTCCTGGCGCATGGTGCCGGGGTAGTCGGGCACGATGCGAAACGAGAGGAAGTTGTTGATGGCAAAGTCCGACAGCTCGCGGATGAGCTGGTGGTTGTCGAAGGGCAGGGCGAAGTAGATTTCGTCGACCGGCGTGTGCAGGCAGTAGGTTTTCACCTCCGCCACCGCCCCGCGCACCAGCGGGCGCAGGGCCGGGGTCACCGGCTCATCGGCAAAAAAGCCCTTGAACTGCGTGCCGGCCGGGTCGTGGGCGGCCAGAAAGTGGTAGAGGCGCTGGCCGCTTTCGCTGGCCCCCACTATCACGTAGCGGCTGTGGGGCTCGCCGAAGTAGCGCCGGTAGGCCCGGTAGCAGAACGCCAGCACGAAGCGCCCCAGCACCACGCCCGTGATGGACAGCCCGTACACCAGCAGCAGCTCCTTCAGCGGCAGCTGCTGCACGTCGAGCAGCAGTGCCGTGCCCAGCAGCAGCAGCCCGTGCATCAGAAAAGTGCGCAGCAGGTAGCCCAGCTTCTCGGCGTAGGTTATCAGACGGTCGAGGCGGAAGATGTTGGCGTACTGCCGCGAGAGCGTCCACCAGAGCAGCGCGAAAATGATGAACAGGAACGGCGCGTAGCCGGTAAACTCCCAGCTGTGCCACACCAGAAAGCCGGCCAGGCGAAAGGCTCCAAAGATGATGGCAACATCCAGCAGCGGCAGGATAAACCGAGTCGAATCGGTGTAGTGCGCGTATCGTTCCATAAGCTTGAGGAGTAAGAGTGACGCATGTGAATGGAGCTGCCGGGCAGAGGGTGTGGAGATGATTTGGTGAAGGAAAAGAAGCTATTTCCACTAATCAATGATTTAATTGACCTCCTTTTATGGGGGTAAGAAGTTGAATAGAAAAAATAATATATTTAAAGCCGCTCCCGATGCATTAGGCTAGCATCTACCGGAAAAAGGCCAACTTATTTTTATGGTACTACCCTGGGAGTATTTTTGCTTTTATTAGGAAAACGAGGTAGTTGCTGGCGATTTCCTACTGCCGAGGCTGGCCGAAAGCGTCCATTGCCGCGTCGCTTTTTGGTTGCCTGCTGCTCAGTGCAACGCCCCGTGCCGCGCGGGCAACAAAAAAGCCTGACCAATCTGGCCAGGCTTTTCAGCAGTAGTGGTAAGAAGTAAGTGCTTAACAGGAGCAGCCTAAATGGTGCGCAGGGCCGGCATGAAGCCGGTTTGCGGGCTGCTTAGGGAAAGCTGGCGGTGGTCGCCGGTCAATTGGTCGTCAGTCAGCACGGCCACGCCAGGGGTAGCAGGGCCGAAGGCGAAACGGTAGCCTTGCACAGGGGCCGCGTGGGCACTTGTAAGGCCTAGGTCTGCTTTAGCAGCGGCCGTGGCCAGTTGCGCTTGTGCATCGGCGCGGCCCGCGGCCGGGAACAGGCCGAAGCCGTTCGTGCTGGGCGCAATGCCGCGCATTGCCGTGGAGTTGTGCTTCCAGATTTCGAGGCCCGAGAGGTTAACGTTGCCGCCGGTGGTGCCCACGTTGATGGTGCCGTCGGTCACGTTGGCCGTGAAGGGGCCCACCCGCTCCCAGTGCCCGGCCGAGCCGGTGCTGTAGCCCGAGCGCACGGTCTGGCCCTCGAGCTGGATGTTCAGCGTTTCGGCCGAGTTATCCTCCCAGATGTAGAGGTACACCGAGTACGTGCCGCTGGCCACGCCGCTCACGGCCAGCGTGGGGCCCGTACCGAATAGCGCCGAGGTAATCATGCCAGCACGGGCCGCGTCGGTCGTCGGATTCAGCGAAGCGCCGGGGCTGGACCAGCCCGAAGCGTTGGTACGGAAGTTGGTGGCCGTGCCGCTGGCTTCCCAGTTGCGCCCGTCGATGGTCGCGGCCGAACCGCCCAGGTTAAACGCCCGGTAGAAAGTGGCGTTGGCGGGGCCGGTGGCCAAGGGGTTGGTGGGCGCACTCACGGTGACGCTTTTAGCCGTCGAAGTTGCCGATGCGCCGGCGTTGTCGGTGGCGCGGGCCGTGAAGCTGAGCGTGCCGGCCGCGGAGGGCGTGTAGTTCAGCGAGTAAGGCGCGGTCAGGTCTTCGCCGAGCTTGGTGGCGCCGTTGAAGAACTCTACCTTGTTCACCGTACCGTCGGCGTCAGTAGCCGTGGCCGTCAGCGTCAGGGACGTGCCCACCGTGCCCGTCGAGGGAGCGCTCAGGCTCACCGTCGGTGGCGTGTTGGTGGGGGCGGTGGTAGTGGTATTTTGCTTGAAGATTTCGAGGCCCGAGAGGTTGGCGTTGCCGCCGGTGGTGCCCACGTTGATGGTGCCGTCGGTCACGTTGGCCGTGAAGGGGCCCACCCGCTCCCAGTGCCCGGCCGAGCCGGTGCTGTAGCCCGAGCGCACGGTCTGGCCCTCGAGCTGGATGTTCAGCGTTTCGGCCGAGTTATCCTCCCAGATGTAGAGGTACACCGAGTACGTGCCGCTGGCCACGCCGCTCACGGCCAGCGTGGGGCCCGTGCCAAACAAAGCCGAGGTAATCATGCCGGCGCGCGCCGCGTCCGTGGCCGGGTTCAGCGAAGCGCCGGGGCTGGACCAGCCCGAGGCATTGGTGCTGAAGTTGGCCGCGCCGCTGCTGGCTTCCCAGTTGCGCCCGTCGATGGTTGCGGCCGAACCGCCCAGGTTGAAGGCGCGGAAGAAGGTCGAATTAGCCGGGTCGCCCGCGGTGGTCGTGGGCGGCGTGGTGGTGCTGGTGCCCACCGTGACACTGGCCGTGTTCGAAGTCGTGCTAGCGCCGGCGTTGTCGGTGGCGCGGGCCGTGAGGCTGAGCGTGCCGGCGGCGGTGGGGGTGTAGCTGTAGGTATAGGGCGCGGTCAGGTCCTCGCCGAGCTTGGTGGCGCCGTTGAAGAACTCTACTTTGCTCACCGTGCCGTTGGCGTCGGCGGCCGTGGCCGTCAGCGTCAGGGCCGTGCCCACCGTGCCCGTCGAGGGCGCGCTCAGGCTCACCGTCGGCGGCGTGTTGGTGGGCGTGGTGCCGCTGCCGCCGGAGCCGCCCGGGCCCAGCGTCACGTTGTTCTGGGCCAGCTTCTGCTGCCAGAGCGTCAGCTCGTTCTGCTCCGTGCTCAGCGTGATGGGGTTGGGCAGGTGGTTGGTGCCGGTGCAGGTGGCGCAGGCGCCGTTCGAGAGGTCGTGGCGGTCCTGGAAAGGAATGGTGTAGCCCGGGTTGCGGTAGCCGATGGTGTTGTTCTGAATGGTGTTGTTGTAGAACACGCTGCTCGACACCTGATGACCGTTGAATACCGCGGTGCCCGCGTACACGGCCGGCAGCGGCGAGCCATCGGGCAGGTAGGCGCTGGTCACAATGCGGTTGTTGTAGTACTTGATGTCGTGGCCGGCGGCGATGTTCATGCCCGCGTTGCAGGTCGACACAAACTGGTTGTCGTACGCTTCCAGGAAGGAAGGGACGGTGCTCACGGTGGTGCCGTCGCCGTCGGTGGTCATGCCCGTGCCCGAGTAGGTGCTGCTGGTGGCCGGGAAGGGGTAGGCGCCCTGCACGTAGTTGTCGTGCACGCGGGCGGGGCTCTGCGAGGTGCCGCCCGAGTTGTAGAAGTTGATGTTGTCTTCCACCGACGACAGGTTGGGCTCGTTAATCACCTGGTTCCAGGCAATTTCGATGTTGGCGATGTTGCGCACCGTGTTCAGGCCGATGAAGTTGGCCAGGTTGCGCCCGCCGTTGCGGGTGCGGCCGTCGATGTCGAGCACCTTGTTGCGCAAAATGCGCACCGTCTGGCTGGCTGACCCGTCGCCGCTGAACTGGTAGATGGTGAAGCCCGTGGTGTGCTCCAGGTAGTTGTTTTCGGCCCGGATGTTCCGGGCGTTGGTGGCGGCAATGAAGCGGCCGCGGTATCGGTCGTCCTGCGTGGGCGTGGTGCCGTAGGCTTGGCTGTTGAGCACGGTGATGTCGCCGGGCGTGCCGTTGGCCTGAATCAGGTCGCCGGGGCCCACCAATATGCAGCCCTGCAGCGTCACGGGCGACGACGTGGCGATGGTTACGGCCGGCGTGTTCGAGTCGGTACTCTTGTAGTTACCGGTGTAGGTACCGCCCTGAGTGATGGTGATGGGGCCCTGATACGTCACGTTCGGAACGTTTTGGGCCTGGGCCAGTGCCGGAGCCAGGGCCAGACTCAGCCAAGCGGCACGCAGCAACGACAAAATGCGATTATTCTTAGAATGGACTTTCAAACTGGTTGTTCTGGTTTAAGCAACAGCGCCGGAATCAATCCTTGCGGATTGAAAAACGCCATCAATGAAATAAATCACCCAGGTTGTTTTTGTTCAATTATCGCCGTGGCCTGCAATGCCCGGGTCAATTCGCCTCCGTGTTGTTTGCCAGCCCCATTCCGGACTGTGGCCAGCGGCCAACACGGCACCGGTTTTGCCGCGATAAACGCGGAAATCCCCTTTGTTAAATTGACTTAAGCAAGTGATTCAAGCTTTTACTTCAACAACACAACTCCAACACCCTCGGCCGACGGCCCCTTGGCCGTCATTGTTTGGTTCGTCAGCTTCCGCAGAAAATTCCTTCTTTGGGAAAGACTCACCTCGTAACCCGACGAGCCTTCTTAATGTTTATCTTGTAAAAGTGATACATCAAGACTTGCTCTTCGTGGCAAATCTACAAACCGAAGGGAGATTTGGTTCATCTCGGGGAACTTGCACTATTGTGAAAGTATGCAAACAATAGAAAATCAAAATTGAATATTTTCACTTTACTGCCTCATTTATCGATACTTAGCACGGAGGTATTTGTGGGCAGTTTGGAGCAAAAAAAAGTTGAAAAGGGCAGCTTCAACTCACGCTATCAGTGAATTGGAGCTGCCCTTCGCGGCAGTTTTGGTGGAGCAAGGCGCCCAGGTACTGGGCTTGCCTTGCAACTGGGGCGGCTATTGGTCGAGGAACACGGCAAAGTCGGCCAGTTGCACCGGCTGGCTGGCCTCGTGCAGGTGGCATAGCGGCACTTCGCCGTAAAACGACGCCCACATGGAGTAGGAGCTGGGCGGTCCCAGCAAATAGTCGCAGCCGGCCAGGGCGTAGAGGTCTTCCACGAAGTGGCCGCTGCCGCGGTGCACGGGCAGGCCGGCAAAGTCGGCCGGGTTCAGGGCCTCATCGGAGCAAAGCAAAAACTCGACGCGCTGGCCGGGCGCAAACTGCGCCCGCAGGGCCCGCATCTGGCGGGCATACACGTCGTTGCCGAAGTAGTATTGCCCGTTGGCAAAGGTGGCGTAATCGCCGCGCCGGATGTGCACGCCAACCAATACCTCGGCCGTGCGGCGGCAGCGGGCCAGCACGGCCTGCACGGCCTCGCGGTGCGGCGGCACCAGCGCAAACAGCCGACGGATGAGGCCCGCGTGCCGGGCAAAGCTGGGCCGGTCGCGGAAGCACCAGCCGTGCAGCAGCACCACCCGCTGGCGCACCGCAGCGAGGTAGGGCGCCGTGTTCAAATCGAAAGTGCCGGCGCTGTCGTCGAGGTAGAGCAGCTGCGGCAGGCCCGCCCAGGCCGGCAGCCAGCGCCGCACGGCGGCCAGCCCCCGAAACACCTGCGGCCGCTGCACCAGGCCCAGCAGGCGCTCCAGGGCGCGGGCCAGCCACCGCTGGGGCAGCAGGGCCAGCCGCACCGGCAGCGCGCCAAAGTCATCGGCCGCCGGAGCCTCAAAAAAACGCGCGTAGGCCGCGAAGCTGGGGTTGGCCACGGCATAGCCGTGCTCGGCGGCATTGGCCACGAGGTGGGCAAAGAGAAACAGCCGGTTGCCCAACTGGCCGAAGCGTTTTACCAGAATGACCATGAGATGGTAGGGGTAGAGACGCAATATTTTGCGTCTCGTCGTTGAACGAAGA
The DNA here is from genome assembly GCF_022921075.1 of Hymenobacter sp. 5317J-9. Lineage (NCBI taxonomy): Bacteria > Pseudomonadati > Bacteroidota > Cytophagia > Cytophagales > Hymenobacteraceae > Hymenobacter > Hymenobacter sp. 5317J-9. Next base: position 3,688,227 of record NZ_CP095050.1, on the reverse strand, counting down.
CGCCCGAACGGTGACGCTAAAACGCTATTCAAACGGCGCGGCTGACGAGACGCAATATTTTGCGTCTCTGCCCCGGTTTTAATGCAGAAAGTAGCCCAGCAGCCGGCGCAGGTAGCCGTTGAGCAGGAAAAAGGGCAAAAAGAAAATAGGCGCGTTTTTGAGGGCGAAGTAGGTGAAATTGCGCAGGTTGCCGCCGCCCCGAATGCCGAACAGGTGCTGGTAGTAGCCGCGCAGGCTGCGCCGCTGCCGGGTCTGGACCTGGCCGCTGTCGTCGGGGTAGGTGAGCAGGTGGGTGTCGTAGTTCACATAGACCGGGAACCCGGCTCGCCGGGCCTGGCTGGTGAAGTCATAGTCGGCCAGGTAGTGGGGCAGGTGGCGCTCATCAAACAGGCCCTGCGTGACGAACACCGCGGCCGGAATGAGCAGGCCGCGGCCGGGCAGGTAGGTGACGGGGTGCAGCCCGCACTGGTCTTCAGGCGGCAGCGAAGCCAGCAGGTTGTGGCGCTGGTGGGTCAGAAAGCTGAAGGTTTCGCCGCCGAACACGGGCTGGCCGGTGGTGGCGTCCAGCTCCACGGGGCCCAGCAGGGCGCTGGGTTGGCGCCGGGCCCAGCGCAGGGCGTTTTCGATGAAATCGGGCGGGGCCACCACGTCGTTGTTGAGCGTCATGACGCGGTCGGCGCCGTGGGCCAGGGCGTGGCGAATGCCCAGGTTTACGGCGGCCGTCCAGAAAAGCTGGCCGGAGCCGGCCAGCACCTCCACCGCCGGAAAGTCGCGGGCCAGGTGCTCGGCGGTGCCATCGGTGGAGCCGTCGTCGACGACGACGACCCGAAAATGTTGCACCCTTTGCGCCTGCAGCGACTCCAGGCAGGCCCGCGTGAAGTGCCAGCGGTTGAAAACGGGAATGATGACGTAGAGCACGGCCGGAAACAAAAAATGGAAGGGAGGCTGACGAATGGCGGACGTGGCCCGCCGCGGCTAGGCCATTTCGGCCGGGGCGGGGGCGTGCACCGGCACCAGGTCCGAGAGCACGTGGGCGGCGTCGGCGGCGCGCAGCAACAGGCGGGCCACCAGCGCCGGCCAGCTCTGCTCCCGGGCGTAGGCGTGGCTGGCCCGGCCGCGGCTTTCCAACTCCTCGGGGTGGTCGTAGAGGTGCTCCACGGCGCGGGCCAGGGCAGCGGCCGTGGCCTCGGGCGACTGCACCGGCACTTTCAGCCCGGCGTCGTTGGGAATGAAGTCGGTGGCGCCGTGGTGGTCTAGCGTCAGAATGGGCAGGCCCATGGCCATCGACTCCAGGTACTGGGCCGCGTAGCTGTCGCGCAGGCTGCAGAGCATGAACAGGTCGTGGGCCAGGAAGGCCGACCGCACCGTGGCGTAGGGCGCGTTGCCGTGCCAGGTCACGCGGTGACGTAGGCCGGCGGCCTCTATCCAGCCGGGCAGCAGCGGCGCCACCGGCCCGTCGCCGTAAATGTTGAGGTGGAATTTCACCCGCGGGTGCACCTGGCCCAGGGCCTCCAGCACCAGGTGCAGGCCCTTGCGCGGAAACAGCCGCGCCAGCCACAGAATGTGCAGCTCCCGCCCGGCCAGGGGCTCGCGCACCGGGTATTCGGCCGGGAAGAAGCTCAGGGGCAACGCCGTGCTCATGGCCAGCTCCACGTGGCGGGCGCCCAGCTCCCAGGCCAGCTGGGCGGTTTCGCGGTTGGCCGCAAACACCAGGGCGGCGTGGCGCAGCGTCTGGCGCACGTTGGGGTCGAAGGTGACCAGCAGCCAGCTCACCAGGTTGCGCAGGGTTTCGGTCTTGAACCAGTCGGGCAGGTAGCGGCGCAGCAGCTTGGGGGCTTGCTGCCCTCCGCCCACGGGCCCAAAAATGAGCGGCCGGCCCAGCCGCCACAGCCAGGAGGCAAACTGCAGGCTGCCAAAGGTGACGTGGTGCACCAAGTCGAAGCACACGCGCTGGTCGAGGGGCCGGGCCAGCCGCCAGGCGCGGTATTGCCACACCATGTAGTGCAGGTACACGCCAAACTGCCAACGGTACAGAAACTCCACCCACCCCGGCACGGGCACGAACACAAAGTGTAGGCGCTGGGCCGCCGGATTGGCCGCGCGGGCGTGCATTTCGGCCTCAATGGCGTCTTTCCCCCAAGGCGTGGTGAGGCACCACACCTCGTGGCCGAGGTTGGCCATCTCCCAGGCCCAGTTGAAGCCATTGCCGCCCTCGCCGCCGTGAGTCGGGTCGCAGGCATACGCCGAAAGCAAAATTTTCATCGCGGAGCAGCTTCGACGGTGACGGAGGAAAAGGCGGGGGCCGTGGCTTCAGCCGTCACCGCCGGGCGGGCCGGGCGCAGCAGGCCCCGCAGCTTGGCCCGCAGCCGCCCGCCCAAAAAAGCGCGAAACTGCTGCCGGTCACGCGGCCGGTCGTTGAGCACGCGGCTGGGGTGGCGCAGCGGCCAGTGCAGCTGGCCCGTGGGCAGGGCGGCGTGGGGGTCGGTGGCGTCCTGGGTGTGGGTGGCCTCTTCGTGGCCGAAGCCGATGTTGGTGACCAGGTTCACGCTGGGCATGATGGTGAGGCCGGCGTGGGCCGCCCGGGCAAAATGCCACTGGTAGTCCCAGGTGGTGAAGGGGCGCGGCCCGTGGTACAGGTCCCAGAACTTGCGCAGGAAATACTGGCTTTCGAGCTGGCTGCTGAAGCTGCCGCGCAGGCGGCCGTGGGCGGCCAGGGTGGGCAGGGCGTGCAGGTGCAGGTCGTAGAGCTGCCAGGCGCGGCGCCAAGTGGCCCAGCCCCAGGTGTGCACCTGCTGCGAGAAGTAGTAGGAGTCGGTTTTGGGCCCCAGCGTGCTGCCGGCGTCGGGGCCAAAATGGTTGCCCCCGATGTGCATCACGCGGGTGTCGTGGCGGTAGCGGGCCAGCAGCTCGGTGCAGAACGGAATGAAATCGGGCGCGGGCAGGCAGTCGTCTTCCACGATGATGCCCTCGGTTTCGTGGGCAAAAAACCAGTTGATGGATTCGGACACGGCCACGCTGCAGCCCAGGTTGTTGACGCGGAAGAGCGTGTGCACCTCGCAGTTCCAGCGGGCCGTAATCTGCATCACCACGGCCCGCACCTGGGCGCAGAGGGCCTCGTCGGCGGGGTGGCCGGGGCGGGCGCCGTCGGCGGCCACGTACAGCCGGTGCACCCCGGCCGCCATCAGCCGGTTCAGCACCTGGGCCGTGGCGTCGGGGCGGTTGAAAACCAGAAACAAAACCGGCGTCTCGCAGCGGAGCCGAACGGGGGGCTGGTCAGTTGGCGGAAGTGGGGGCGAGGGTATCATGGGGCATAAGGCTTGCGGAGTGACTAAAAGAAGCGGTAGCCAGCGGGCTGATTTCCAGCCCGTATCGGACGGCCTGGTATATTTCGAACGTGCGGCTCAGCACCGTGGCGGGGTCGTGGCGGGCCAGGGCCACGGCCTGGGCCTGGCGGGCCAGGCGGGCGCGCAGGGCGGGGTCGTGGTGCAGGCACAGCACCTTGGCGGCCAGGCTTTCGGGCGAGAGCTCGGCAAAGAGGCCGGTTTCGCCGTCCTCGATGAGAGAGCTCACGCCGCCCACGTTGGTGGCCACCACGGGCAGGCCGGCCACCTGCGCCTCGCACACGCTGTTGGGGCTGTTGTCGAGGTAGGAAGGGTGGATGAGGCACTCGGCCTCGCGGCAGAGCCGGGCCAGCTGCCCGGCGTTCTGGTAGCCGCGGTACTCCACGTCATCGGGGCGCAGGTGGCGCAGCGGGTAGCGGCGGTAGGCGTCGGCCACCTCGTTGGGGTAGTGCCCGCCGGCAATCACCAGCTTGAAGTCGGTGGTTTGGCGAAGAATGTCGAAGGCCGCCAGGGTTTCCTGGTAGCCCTTCATCACCTGCGAGCCCCCCATGAACAGCAGCACCGGCCGGCCGCCGGCGGGCGCGGCGCGCGGCTCGTGCGCGGCCCGAAAAAACGGCTCGCGCAGGGCCTCCCAGTTGTGATAGATGCGGGCTTTGGGGTTGAAGCGGGCCGCGTGGCCGGCGTCCCAGTGCGTGCGGCACGAGAAGTTGGGAATGAGCGGCAGATACTTGCGCTCGTAATAGCCGGCCAGTGTCCAGAGCACCTTGCGCCACGACAGCAGCCCTGGCACGCACTTCACGCATTCCGACACCAGCCCCTGCATCGAGAGCAGCAGCGGCATATCAAGCCCCGCGGCGGCGGCCGGAAACTGCAGCTCCGAGCCGTGCAGGTGCAGCAGGTCGTAGCGGTGGGCGTTCTGGCGCAGGTAGCGCGCCGTGATGCCGATGCGCTGCTGGTAGAGCGTGAACAAGTCTTGCCGAAAGCCCGGCACGCGCAGCGAAATGAAGCGAATGCCTTCGTGCTCGAGCTCTTGCACCGGCTTTTCCTGCTGGGCATTCCAGTTCAAAATGGTGAGCTGCACGCGCGGGTGCCGGCTGAGCAGGCTGGCCAGCGTCACGAGCCAGGGCACGGGGTGTTCGCGGGTGATGCGCGGCGAGGGGTAGGCCGCAAGCCACAGGATTTTCATGGCCGGGAGGAGTTAAAAGACTCGGAATGAGCAAGGCCGGGCGACAGAGGCGCCGTTACGTGGGCATTCAGCTGAAAAACAGCCGGCTCGGCTCGGGTGAGCGGCGTTGCTTTTGGCCGCACCGGTTGGGGCGTCGGCCGCTCGGCCCCGGCTGAGGCTCTGCTGGTGATGGCCAGCAGCAGGCCGATGAAGCCATAGGCGTAGTTGGGCCAGTCGTAGGAAAGCCCGAACACCGGAAACGTGGCCACAAACGCCAGCAGCGCCGCCGGGCCCTCGCCCAGGGGCGCCAGGCTGAGCAGGCAGCGGCCCAGCAGCACCACCGGCACGCCCAGCACCAGCAGCACCCCCAGCCAGCCGAAGTAGAACAGCCGGTCGAGGTAGAAGCTGTGGAAATGGTGGCCGGTGAAGTCGGGCCACACCGGTTTGCCGGAGTCGTCGCTGTAAAACTGAATGGGTACCTCGAAGCCCTGCAGCCGCCAGCCCGCCAGGGGCCGCTCGCGCACCAGCGGCAGGTAGGCCTCGTACTGCTGCATGCGGAACGTGCCGGTGCCCTGCGTGGTGGGGTGTTGGATGTCGCTGATGCTTTTGGCCAGCTTCTGCACCACGTCCGGGTTGTCGAGCACCACGGCCAGGCCGCTGGCCAGCGCCAGCCCCACACCTAGGGCCGCCAGCACACTCAGCCGGGTGCCCCAGGCCCGCGCCTGCGGAACTCGCAGGGCCAGCAAACCCAGGTCGATGGCCAGCGCCAATGAAGTACAGACCCACACCGTGCGGTGCTGCAAAAACACTATCAGGGCCAAACACAGCAGGCTAGCCAACCCATAGACAAGGTTGTTGGAGGAGATATAAAAGTTGAGGCAGAGCAGCAGCACCGGCAGCAGCAGGTAGGCCGATGTGACGCTAAACCCCCGCTCGGTTTCCAGAAAAGAGCCCAGCGTCAGCGCCTCGGGGTACACAATGACCAGGCTCAGCAGCAGCGTCACCAGCATCAGGCTGGCCAGCGGCCGGTAGGGCGGCGCCGGAAAGCGCCGGTAAAACGCATACACCCCAAACAGCGGCAGCACCGCCGTGAGCTTACTGAACACGTGCGGGTACTTGGCCCAGGAATGCCACAGCGCGTACGATTCCAGCGCCAACCCCACCATGCTGCCCAGCAGCACCCACAGCCACACCTGCACCACGGGCTGGAAGTAGCGGTAGTAGCGCACCGCGGCCAGCAGCGCCAGCCCCGTCAGGGCGTACTCGTAGCGCAGACCCAGCCCTGCCTCGTCGGCCTTCCCAAAAAAGAAGGCGTTGAAGGCCGGGTTGGTGAACAGCACCGCCAGCAGCGGCAGCAGGTACAGAAAGCGCAGGTTGAGTTTCATGGCGCGCGAAAGCTCTTTAGGGCATGGTCAGCACGAGTTCAGCCAAGGCCGCGGCCTGGGGCGCCCGGAAGTGCTGCCGGGCGTGGTCGTAGAAGTCGAGGGTGGCGTCCACCATCTGCTCCACGGCGAAGTGGGCGGCGGCGTAGGCGGCCTGCTCGCGGCTGAGCTGCCGGCGCAGGGCCGGGGCGTTCAGCCAGCTGTGCAGCACGGCGGCCAGGCCGGCGGGGGTAATGTCGGGCGGCAGCAGGGCCGCGGGAGTGGCGCGCAGCACCTCGGGCACGCCGCCCACGCCCAGAGCCAGCGCGGGCACGCCGGCCGCCATGGCCTCCACCAGCACCAGCCCGAAGGTTTCGTGCGTGGCCACGTGCACGTACAGGGCGGCGGCGCGCAGCAATGGCAGCACTTGCTCCTGCTCGCGGTAGCCCAGCAGCAGCACCACGTCTTCCAGCCCCAGCTCGGCAATGTGCTGGCGCAGCAGCGGTTCGTCTTCGCCTTTGCCCACCAGGCCCACCACAAAATCCTGCCGGAACTGGCGCAGCGCGTGGGCGGCGCGCACCAGCAGCAGCTGGTTTTTGCGGCTTTCGAGGTGGCCGATGTTGAGCAGCACGTGGCGGCCGGCCGCGCGCCGGTGCAGCTCGGCGTCGGGCGCGGCGGCGTGTCCGGCGGCTAGGTCGATGCCGTTGGGCACCACGCGGCGCTCGCAGTGGGGCGGCAGCGCGGCCCGCACCGCCTCCAGGCCGAAGCGCGACACGCCGATGAAGTAGTTGGTACGGGCCAGCAGGTAGGCGTACCAGCGCTCGATGGCCCGGGCCGCGGCCGGGCCGCGCGGCTTTTGGCGCAGCTCGTCGGCGGCCGGGTGGGCGTTGAAGTGGCCCGTCACCACCACCGGCACGCGGCCGCCCAGGGCGTGGCGGGCGGCTACGCCGCTGCCCAGGTCCTGGGCGTTTACCACATCATAGTGCTGGTCGGGGGCTATGCCCCAGCGAATGTGCAGGTAGTAGGCTACGGTGTTGGCCAGGGCGCGGGGCACCGGACCTAGGCGCCGCAGCAGGTGGCGCAGCCCCGCCACTAGGTGCCGCCGCGCGCCCGTGAGGGTGGCGGGCGTCACTACGTCGACGCGGTGGCCGCGCTGGCGCAGCTGCTCGGCCAGACGCACGTAGTGCACCCGCACCCCGGAGGGCGCGTCGGGCTTCAGAAACGAGACCAGCAGAATGTTCATGGCTGAAGCGGCGATGGCTGCGGCCCGAAGCCGGGCGTGTAGGACGACGTAAGCGGCACCTGCCGCTCCAAAAAACGCAGGTAGCCGGCCAGGAATCGGGCCCCGGTGCTAGCCGAATTGCCCGGCCGCAAGCGCCCCAAAAAGCGGAGCAGTTCCTCGCGCAGGGACGGGCGCGGGCGCAGCAGCATCAGCCCACCCAGGCCCAGGGCGCCGGCCAGCATCAGCAGCGTCAGGGCGGCGGGGGCGGGCCAGCCCAGCGGGCGCAGCGCCAGGTGCAGCAGGCCCAGCAAGGCGCCCAGCGCCGCCGCGTGGAACAAGCCCGGCCCGTAGGCGGCCAGCAGACGCGGGTAGGGCAGGGCCAACTCGTGGTGCATCAGCCGTAGGAACAAGGCCGTGCGCACCAGCTCATTCAATACCAGAGCGCCGGCGAAGCCCGCCAGGCCGTAGCCACGCAGAAAAAAGAAGAACAATACCAAGCTGCAAAGGGCCAGTAGGTTGGCGTTGATTTTGGCCGTGAGGGCCGCCCGCGCATCGCACACAATGCCGGCAAACATGGTAATCAGACTCAGCGGCACGGCGGCGCACAGAATGCGCAGCACCGGCACGGCGGCCTCCCAGCCTGGCCCCAGCACGGCGCGCACCAGCACCGGCGCGGCCACCGCCACGCCCGCCCCCAGCGGCAGAATGCCCGCCGCCACCAGCGTGATGCTGCCCAGGTACACGCCGCCCAGCTTGGCGCGGTCGGCCTGCACCTGGCTGAAGGCCGGGAAAATGACCCGCGATACGCTGCGCGTGAGCAAGTACAAGGGCAGCGTAATTAGCATCGAAGCCCGGTTGTAGATGCCGAGCAGCGCGGCGCCCAGCAGCCGCCCAATCAGCAGCGTGTCGAGCGAGCTGGTGATGAATTCGATGAAGCTGGTGAAGGTGATGCGCGTGCCGTAGGCCAGCAGCGGCCGGTAGTGCGCCCAGCGGAAGTACAGCCGCAGACTGTGCCGGGTCACGGCGTAGGCCAGCAGCGCCACCAGCAGGCCCTGGGCCAGGTTGGCCACCACCAGGCTCCACACGCCCCAGCCGCGCCAGGCCATGCCAATGCCCAGCACGCCGTAGGCCAGCACGTAAGCGCTGGTTTCGATGATGGCCAGGGCGCGGAAGGCCATGCGGCGCCGCAAAATGCTCAGCGCCGTGGCCGACAGCCCGTTGAAGAGCAAGCCCAGGCCCATGAGGCGCACCAGCGGCACCACGGCCGGCTCGTCGAACACCAGCCGCGCCAGCGGGGCGCCCACGGCCAGCGCCAGCGCGCACACCCCGCCCAGCAGCGCCGCCGAGGTGAAAGCCGCGCGCACGTCTTCGTCGGTCATGTCGGGCTTTTGCACCAAGGCGTGCTCCAGCCCAATCTGCGAAAAGTACGTACCGAAGCGAATGACCACGCCCGCCAGCGCCACCAGCCCGAAGGCTGCTGGCGTGAGCAGCCGGGCCATCACGCCGGTGTAGCCCAGCTGGAGCACGGCCGTCACCACCGTGGCGGCCGTGCTCCAGCTGATGCTGTGCAGCGTGGAAGTAGTCAGGTTTTTTGCAGAAGCCATAGGGGCAGGGCCTTATTTGTAGTAGGCGTAGGCGTGGCGCTGGTGCCGGTGCTCGTAGCTGCCGGCAAAGCGCACGTCGTTGATGAGCAGGTACACCTGCCGGATTTTTTCGTCCTGGTACAGCTCGTTGATGCGGCCCACCAGGTCGCGGTCGGTGTAGTTGTGGCGCACCACGTATACCGTGGCGTCGAGGTGCTGCACCAGCACGAAGTATTCGGCCACAAAACCCACCGGCGGCGTGTCGAGCACCACGTAATCGTATTCGGCGCGCAGCTGCCGCATCAGCGCGGCCATGCGTGGGCTTTCGAGCAGTTGCGTGGGCCGGGCCGGAATGGGGCCGCAGGTTATCAGGTCGAGGCCGGGCACGCCGCTGGGGTGGCGGCATTCGTCGAGGGTGCTGTCTTCATTGAGGTAGCTGGCCAGGCCGTGCAGTGAGCCGGGCGCCAGCGGGAAGTAAGCCGCCACGGTGGGGCGGCGCAGGTCGGTTTCTACCAAAATCACGCGGCGGCCCGAGTGGGCCAGCTCCGTGGCCAGGTTCACGGCGCAGAAGGTTTTGCCCTCGCCGGGCACCGTGGAGGTCACGCCCAGTACCTTCTTGTCGGGCCCCGCCGTGAGGTACTGCAGGTTTACCCGAATGGAGCGAAACGACTCGGCGATGGGGCCTTTGCTGCGATGGGCCAGGTCTTTCACGTCGGTCGGGGTGCCGTGGGCCACCACGCCTAGCACCGGAATGTTGGTCATGCGGGCCAGGTCGTTCTGGCCCTGCACGGTCTGGTTGGCCTTATCCAGCAGCAGCACCAGGCCGGCGGGTAGCAGCAGGCCGGCCAGCAGCGCAATGAGTCCCACCAGCTTGGGGTTGGGCGAGTCGGGGCCCAGGCTGGTGCGCTGGGTGCGGTCCACCACGCGCTTGTCGGTGGTGTTGGTGGCCAGGGCCAGGGCGGCCTCGTTGCGCTTCTCCACCAGGAAATTGTAGTTCTTTTCGTTGAAGTCGCTCTCGCCCTTCAGCGAGGCCAACTGGCGCTCATTTTCCGGCATGCGGCTGATTTGGCCGCGCACCCGGGCCAGTTGAGTGTCGAGGTCGCGCAGGCCGATGCCGGCGGTGCGGCTCATGTTGGTCAGGGTCTGAATGAGGGCTTCCTTGGTGCTGCGAATGCGCTCGTCGGTCACCACCAGCAGGGGGTTGGCGTCGCTGCCGTTCACGCTCAGGGCGGCGCGGCGGCTGTTCAGCTCGTTGAGCTGCAGGATGAGGCTGTTGAGCACGCCGTCGTCGATGCCCGCGCTGCTGGGCGAGGCCATCTGGCCGCCGCCGCGGTTGGCCTGCAGGTAGGCGAGCAGGCTCTCGCAATAGCGGCGCGTAGTAGCGGCGCGGGCGCGGGCGGCCTCCAGGTCGGCCAGCCGGCCAATCTCCGACGACGACTGCGCCTGCACGTCCACCACGCCCCGCGTGGCCCGGAACGCCGACAGCGCCCCCGCGGCCTGCTGCCGCGTCCGGGCCAATTTGGCAATTTCCTCATCGAGAAAAGCCAGGCTTTTGCGGCCGGTCTGGTTTTTGGCGCGCAGGTCGGCGGCGATGTACACGGCCATCAGCGTGTCGAGAAAAGCCTGTCCTTGCGAGGGCACGCTGTTTTTGAGGCGCAGCTCCACAATGCGCGAGTCGTGGTCGATGGGGCGCACGGCCAGGCCGTCGGCGTAGCTGCCGGCGGCCCCGTCCACGTCGCGCAGCGTGAAGAAGTAGCGCCCGGCGCCGGCCTCCCACGGCACGCCCGCCACGGGCAGCACCGCCAGCTGCAGCAGCGGGTGGCGCAGGGTGTCGCCGGCCGTCAGGGTGGTGTCGAGGCGCACGTTCCAGGTTTCGCGCACGGGCTGGCCGGTGGGCAGGTCGGTGAGGTGGCCGCGCGGCGCGGTGGCTTGCAGGCGGTAGCGCCCCGGCCCGGCCGGGCTCACGTAGATTTTCACGTCGGCGAGCTGGGGCACGGCCAGGTTGGGCAGCACCCGAAAGGGCATGGCGTCGGCGGGCTGCTCGCGCTTCAGCAATGGCCGCAGCCGGTTTAGCCAGGAGGCGGGCTCGCGGAAGTAGGCCACGGCGTAGGGCAGGCGGCGCACGGCCTGCCGCACGGTGGCCCCCGAGGTGATGAGGCCGATTTCGTCCTCCATTTTCAGGCCTTTGTCGTGCACTTCCAGAATCTGCAGCAACTCCTGGGCCCGCTTCGAGCCCGTGGCCTGGTCGCCGAGCAGCAGCGTGGCCCGCAGCCCGTACACCGGCGGCGTGAGCTGCAGGTACACCCAGGCCAGCGCCCCGGCCAGCAGCAGCGCGCCCGCAAACAGCGGCCAGCGCCGCCGCAGCTTAAAAAACAGCTGGCTCAGGTCCAGTTCGTCGGCGGCCGGTTCGGGAGGGGTTTTCATGCGGCGGGGCGGGCCCGGCAGCGGCCCACAGCCGCCGCCAGGTCCGCGGTTAGTTGGATTTCAGAAAGCTGAGCAGCAGCACCACGGCCGAAATGCCCGCGAAGGCCAGGCCGAGGTTGTTGGCGTTGGCGCGGGCGGCGCGGGCCCGCAACGGCTCCACGTAGAGGGCGTCGTTGGGCAGCAGGAAGTAGTAGGGCGAGCCCAGCAGGGCGGGGTCGGTGAGGTCGAGCAGCACCACCTGCGAGCCCGTGGGCGTCTGGCGAATGAGCTTCACGTTCTGGCGGTTGCCGTACTCGGTGAGGTCGCCGGCCAGGCCCAGGCCCTGCAGCACGGTGGCCTGGCCGTTGTACACGAAGTAGTGGCCGGGGTTGCGTACTTCGCCCAGCACCGTCAGCCGGAAGCTCAGCAGCTTCACCACCACGTTGGCCCCGCGCACGAAGCCGGCCACGCGCTGCTGCACCAGGGCCTGGGCGGCGGGCACGTCCAGGCCTGCTACTTTTAGCGCGCCCACCGTAGGCAGGGTGATTTGGCCGTCCTCGCCCACGGAGTAGCCGCTCAGGAACATGGCGCCGGGGTCGCTGTTCAACATGGCCCGCGCGTCGGCCACGTTAAACAGCTCGTTGAACTCGGGCTGCGGGCTCTGCACCCGAATGGACAGCACGTCGTTGGGCTGAATGCGGTAGCTGGGCCGGGTGTTGGCCACGGCCACGGCCGTGGCCGTGGAGTAGCCGGGGCTTTGCAGGTAAGGCAGCTGCCGCTGGGCCACGCAGCTGCTCAGCAGCGTCAGGGCCGGCAGCAGCCACCGCAAGCAGAAGGAGGGGAGAGACGGCATGGCAAGGGAAGCAGTGGCGGTCAGAGCAGGCAGTGGTGTCCCCTGAGCTGGCTGGTGGAAGGGGCTGGCGCAGTGGTGGGTTCTCGCTGCGCACCGGCCAGCAGCCGGTGGGAGTAGCCTGACAAAACTCGTCGCCGGCCCCAGCCATCGAAATGAGGAGCATCAATTTCCGAATTGAGGATGCTCACTTGCGCGCCGCAGCGGCAATGGCCTTATTGCCAATTAACCCATGCGTAACGCTTGTTAATATATTGTATTAACTATATTGCAGTGGCGTCAGCCGGGTTCAACACGCCGCGCCGACGTCACTGCCTCATTGCTTGTAAGTGCCCTCCCATGGCTGACCCTGCACTTTTCCGCTGTCTCATCGTGGACGATAACGAAGCCAGCCGCCTGATGCTGGCGCACATGGTGGGACTCACCCATTCGCTGGAGCTGGTGGCCAGCCTGCCCGACGGCGTGCAGGCCCTGAGCTTCCTGCAAACCAACCCGCCGGTCGACATCCTGTTCCTCGACATCGAAATGCCCGAGCTCACCGGCCTGGCCCTCGTCGAGCTGCTGCCCGAGCCCCATCCCGAAATCATCCTCATCAGCACGCATACCGACTTTGCCATCGAAGCCTTCGCGCTGCACGTCACCGACTACATTGTGAAGCCTCTGGACTTCGCCAGGTTTCGGCGGGCCGTGGACGTGGCCGTGCGCCGCCGGCGGGCCGCGCTGGCCCACGAAGCCGCCGCCGCGCTGCCCGTGGCCACCCGCAAAGACGCGCTGGAAGAGTGGTCGGAACTGTTTGTGAAGGTCAACAACCGACTCGTCAAGCTCAATTTCGACGAAGTGCTCTACATCGAAGCCATGTCGATGTACTCGGTGCTGGTCATGGCCAACCACAAGTACATCGTGCACGCCACGCTCAAGCAGCTGGCCGAGCGGCTGCCGTTTGCGCACTTCCAGCGCGTGCACCGTTCCTACATCGTCAACACCCGCCTCATCGACAGCATCGAGGACAACATGCTGGTGGTGGGGCCCTACGAAGTGCCGCTGGCCAAATCTTACCAGGATGTGCTGTTTCGCTCTATTCGGAGCCTGTAGGGCGGGTGTCCGCGTCGCGGCGCAGGGCCTGCGCCACTTCTTCCACGGTGGCCACGAATTGCTGCGCCGCCGCCCGGAAGGCCGCCGGGTCCACCGCCGCCGGGCCGCGCCCCCGCCCGTGAATGGGCGCCAGCAGGGTGGTGGTGCAGCTTTCCAGCCCGCCCACGTCCAGCGTCTTCAAATTGAAGTGCAGGTAGTGCACCTGCTGGGCCGCGCTGCACCAGTCGCCCGCCGCCGCCGCCGCGCCCAGCTTGGCCAGGGCAGCCGGGGCGTTGTTTAAAAACGACGCCACCACTTTGTCGACCAGCGTGTGGTCGCCTTTGGCAAAGCGCTGCAGGCTGGCCAGGCTGTAGGGAGGCGCGGGCCGGGGCAGGGCCAGCAGCTGCCGGCACAACTCGTTTTCGCTGAAGGGCTTGGCCAGCCGGCCGATGATGCCCTGGCGCCGGTAGTAGTCGTCGGGGTGCGGCAGCGCGGCCGCCGTGAAGGCAATGACCGGGGTAGTGGCCCGCGCCGGGTGGGGCAGGGCCCGCAGGCGGCGCACCACCTCCAGCCCGCTCAGGTCCGGCATCTGAATGTCGAGCAGGGCCACGTCGAAGTCCTGCGCCGCCAGCAGGCGCAGGGCCTCGGCGCCGCTGGCGGCTTCGGTGGGCCGAATGCCCCAGTCGGCCAGCGTCAGGCGCGTCACCTCGCGGTTCATCTCGTTGTCGTCGGCCAGCAGCACGCGCAGGCCCGTCAGGCGGGCGGGCACGGGCAGCGGCTCTGCGGCCGGCGCCGGCCGGGCTCCGGCCGGGGCTTTGGGCAGGGGCAGCTCCAGCGTGAAGCAGCTGCCCCGGCCCGGCTGGCTGGTCACGCCGAGCGTGCCGCCCATTTGCCGGGCCAGGCGCCGGCTGATGCTCAGGCCCAGCCCGGCGCCGCCGTAGTGCCGGCCGGAGGCCGTGTGGGCCTGGGTGAAGTCGTCGAACACGCTGGCCAGCATCTCCGGCGCAATGCCAATGCCGGTATCGGCCACCCGAAACTGCACCCGCAGGCTGGCATCGCTCTCGGCCAGCACCCGGCAGCTCACGCGCACGCTGCCGCGCTCGGTGAATTTCAGGGCGTTGCTCACCAAGTTGAGAAGTATCTGGTTGAGGCGGAGCGGGTCGCCCAGCACCCAGCGCCGCGGAAACGGCCGCCCCGCCGTGGACCCCCGAAACCGCAGCCCCTTCTCCCGGGCCTGCGCCGCCAGCGGCCGCAATACGTCTTCTACCGATTCGCCCAGCACAAACGGCACGGTTTCGAGCTCAATGGCCCCGCTGTTGAGGCGGCTCAAGTCGAGCACGTCGTTGAGCAGGCCGGTCAGGTGCGCGCCGGCCTGGCGCATGCTGTTGAGCAAATGCCGCTGCCGCTCGGTCAGGGCAGTTTTGCCCAGCTGCGCCGCCAGCCCCAGCATGCCGTGAATGGGCGTGCGCACCTCGTGGCTGATGCTGGCCAGAAACACTTCGCGGGCCCGGGCGCTGGCCGCTGCCTGCTGGCGGCTGCGTCGGGCTTCGCGCTCGGCCTCGATGCGCGCCGTGATGTCGTGCGAATGCCCAATGACGTAGGCCGGCTGGTCGGGTTCCTGCACCAGGGTGTTGTGAAACAGCAGGTAGTGCACCTGTGCGGGCGCCGCGGGCACCCGCAGCCGCAGCACGCCCGTGGCGCTGCCCGCCGCGGCCACCCGGGCCAGGTACCGGCCCAGCGCCCCCTGCTGCTCCGGCTGCAGCAGCTGGCCCAGGGGCTGGCCCACCAGCTCGGCTTCGGGGAGCTGTAGCAGCGCGGCCAGGGCCGGGTTCACCGTGAGCAGGCGGCCGGTCAGGTCGTGGGTGCAAATCAGGGTTTGGGTGTGGCGCAGCAGGTCGTGGTACTGCTTTTCGCGCAGGGCCAGCGTCTGCTCGTGGCGCTTGAGGTCGCTGATGTCGGTGGTCACGCCCAGCACGAACACCGTGCCGTCGGGGTTGCGCAGGGGGCAGCGCACGGTTTGGTACCAGCGCCGCTCCCCCGAGTCGAGGGTCAGCGTCATTTCTTCCCGCACCTCGCCGTTGGTCTGCCGCACCTGCTCGTTGATTTCGGTGCGCCGCCGGCGTTCGAGGTAGGCGCGGGTGGCCGGGTCGTGGTGCGCCGGCCCGCTGTACACTTGCAGGTGCTGCAGCAGCTCGCGCACGGCCCGGTTGTAAAAGACGAGCCGGTCGGCCGTGTCGTACACCGTAAACAGCGTGGAGCTGGTGTCGAGCATGAGCTGCCGGAAATCCTGCTGGTGGCGCAGCTGCTGCTCGGTGGCCCGCCATTCAGTAACGTCGACCAGGTAAAAAAACGTGCGCTCCTGGTTGGCGGCGCTGGCACTGCTCACCTGCCAGCACCGGCCGCCAGCTTCCAGTATAGCTGGCTCATCGGTGGGCTGCGTGCGCAGCCACTCCACGGCGTCACACAGGGCCTGCCACAACGCCGTGGGGCTGCTGTCCTGAAAGGCCTGCCGGACGCGGCAGGCGGCGGGGTTGGCGTACTGCAGCCGGCCGTGCGCGTCGAAGCACAGCACCGGATGCGGGTTGTGGTCGAGGAGGGCCGCCGGAAGCGCCAGGTCGGGAGGGCGAACTTCAGTTTGGATGTCCAGGGCAGTAGTGTCGGTGGTGCTTTCGAACATGCTGATGCGTGCTGAGAAGTGAAGCGCACGAAAAGATGCGCCGACAGCGTCGCTCGAGGGCCAACAACTGGCACTGCGGGCGCCAAGAGCATGCTGCTAATCGGAAAGACTAATTACTTAGAGCGCATGGCAGAGAATAACTACTTAAAACAAATATAGTAAATAATATATCTTTTGACTTCAGGCTTGCTTGTGGGTTTAATCAACGGCGGAGGCGGTTGCGAAGCGGAAGCAGTGAGCTAATGGCCGGAAAGAGCTGGCACTGCCCAAAAGCGGCAGCGCCACCAGAAGGCATCCAAGCACGTCGCCGCCGCCACCCGCGGGTGCAATTGCGCGAAATTTGTGCAGGAGCATCGGCTGCAGCGCCAAATTCGGCTGCGGAGCGGATTTGTGCTATGAAATCAATCAGCTCGTTACCTGATTTCTATCAGGAAGGCTGCCGCACCGCCTTGGGTATAACCGCTTGAGGCAAAAGAAAAAGGCGCCCTTTGGAGGCGCCTTTTGTGTAGTCCGTAGGGGCTGGAGCTGCTGGACCAGTTCCTCAACTGGTGAGAACCATCAATCTGAGTGCAGGACTCTGCAGTGTCTGGCAGGCAATGCATACGCCACCGTACCACGAGTGCCGAGAGCACCGTAACCCCTCCAAATAGCCGCCAGCGCGGCGCCCAGCCCGAAGGCATCAGCCAGCACACCGGTGAGCAACGCCCCGAAGGCGTAGCCCGCGTCGCGCCAGAAGCGGAAGATGCCTACGCTGTGCGCCCGCTGCGTCAGGGGCGAGTACTCGGCCACGGCGGCCAGAAATGTGGGGTATACCAGCGCCGTGCCGGCCCCCAACAACGCCGCCAGCAGCACAAACGCCGGGTAAGTGGAGGTAAACAGCATAGCCAACAGGACCGCGCCTTGTAGCAACATGCCCCAAAACAGCAGGTCTTTCTTGCACAGCTTATCGGCTAACGGGCCGGTGACGAGTTGGCCCAGGCCCCATACGGCCGGATATACGGCGGCCACAGTACCAATTTGCGTGAGCGAAAAGCCTTTACTGGCCAGCAGGAGCGGCAGCAGGCCCCACACCAGGCCGTCGTTGAGGTTGTTGACGAGGCCGGCCTGCGTGACGGCGCCCAGGTTGGGGTGCCGCCACGTCACGTCCCAGAAGGAAAGCGGCGGGCTGGCGGGTGTAGCCGGGGCCTGCGCGGCTTCTAGGGCTACGTGGTGGCGGGTGTCGCGCACCAGCAGCGAGCCCAACAGGCCCAGCCCCGCCAGACCGATGCCGAGGTAAAACGGGTAGGGCCGCAGGCCGTATTCGGTGGCCAGCCAGCCGGAGGCGAAGGCCGTGGCGGCCACGGCCAGGTAGCCGGCCGACTCGTTCAAACCCATCGCCAGCCCGCGCTGCCTGGGGCCCACCAGGTCAATTTTCATCACCACCGTGCTCGACCAGGCCACGCCTTGGTTGAGGCCCAGCAGCACGTTGGCCGCGATAACCCAGCCCCAGCTCGGGGCCCAGAGCAGCAAGAGTGGCACGGGCAGGCCAAACAGCCAGCCGATGAGCAGCAGGTTGCGGCGCCCAAGCTTGGTAGCCCAGGCCCCGGCATAATAGTTGGCCACCGCTCTGGTGAGGCCAAACACGACGATGAACGAGAGAATGGCCGAGCGGGCCACCACGTGAAATTCCTGCTCAGCCAGCCGGGGCAGAATGCTGCGCTCCAACCCCACCATGCCGCCCACGAAGGCGTTGATAAGGACCAGCAGGCTGAACTGCCGCCAGTTTGCGCGCAAGCCAAGTTGAGGCGTCATGGTGGAGAAGAAGAACTGAGTGAAGTGGGTGGAAGCGGCGGCCGGGTCGGGGCTAGGGGTGCACCAGCACCCACCCCTCGGTCTGGCGAATAATCAGCTCGCCGTTGCCGGTAGGCACCACCGAGATGTAAGGCAGCATGTCATCCTTGGTTAGCTTGTGGGCTTTCAGCGAGTTGGCGCACTGGGCCAGGATGACTCCCGCCTGCTGCAACGCCAGCACGTCGGCCTCATAGGGCTGGTCCTTTTTGAAGACGACCGTGCCGCCGCTGAACACCACCAGCTCCAGTTCCAGCTTGCCCTTCAGGCGCGGGTCTTCGAGGGCGTTTTTCATGTTGTGCAAGGTCTGATTGATGAGCTTAGGGTCGCTGCTATCGAGCTGATACACGGCCCGGTAGTGCTTCTGCGTGGCGGGCGCGCCCGTAAAGCTGGCCGCTTTGGCGGCGAAGGCGGCGTTGGGAGGCGTGAGTGCGGGGCGGCGGGCGTGGTCGGCATGGCGGCGGGCGTGGTTTGGGCGGTGGCGGTGAGGGCCGCGCCGGCGAGCAGCAGCGCGGTGAGCAGAGGGCGAATAATCGTCATGGGGAAGGAGGGTTGAATATGAATTGCGGTGGGCCGGCAGCCCTAAAATTCGTAGTTCAGAATGAGGTTGAGCTGCTGAAAATCCACCTTGTTCACCACGTAGCGGGCCTCGCCGTAGGTTTCGCCCAGCGCCCCCTTGTACACGTAGAGCAGCTGCCCGCGCAGGCCCCGGGCCCAGCCGGCGAAGGGATAGGTGAGCGAGGCGTTGAGCTGCTGGTAGGAGGGCAGGCCGTACTTGTTGAGGCGGGTGTCGCGCACGTCGGGCAGGTAGTAGTGGCCGTAGCCCACTTCCGCCTTCAGGCCCGGCACCCGGGCGAAGGTATAGCTTCCCAGCAGCGCGGCAGCGTCCAGGCCGCCCAGGCCCTCGGTGCGCTCGCGGGGCAGGAAGGTGTAGAACGGCTCGCGGCCCCACTCGCGCGGAAACAGGAAGCGCCCGCTGCGGCTGATGCGGGTATAGTTGGCGCTCAAATTCCAGGGGCCGCGCTGGTAGCCCAGGCGGGCGCTCAGGGCCTGGGCCTGGCGGCCGGGGGCGCTGTAGGCTAGGTGTGGGTTGGGGTTGCCGCCGGTGCCCACCGTGCGCTGGTAGTGGACCTGCGCGCCCAGGCTGAGCCGGCCCGCGCCCACGGCCCGGCCGGTGGTCAGCTCGGCGAAGGCGGCGTTGAAGAGGTTGTCGGCGTAGTAGTTCCAGGCCTGCGCGGTGGTGCGCGGGCCCCACTGCCGGCTCACGGCCAGCACGCCTAGGCCCCGGCTGCGCAGGTGGCCGGCATAGCTGGCGCGCAGGCCGGCGTCGGTCACTCCCATCGGGTAGAGCCCGACGGAGTTGGCCACCGAGTACCAGCCGGCCGTGGACCGCGGCCCGATGTGCGTGAGCCAGCCGCCGGTAATGGTAGTGCCCGGCAGCTCCCGAAACTCCAGCCACAGGCCCTGCGCGTAGCCGGGACTCAGGCGGCCGTCGTGGGCGTTGAGCAGCGGGGTGTTGAGCAGCTGCCGGCCGAAGGTGAGGACCGATTGCCGGAACCGATAGCGCACAAACAACTCCTCGGCCCGCCCGGCGAGCTGGCGCCGGCTGGGGTTGGTCACGTCGAACAAGCCCACTTCGTAGCGGCTCACGGCCCCGGTGGCTGCGTCGGCCGTCAGCAGGTTGTCGGAGCCCACGCTCGCCCAGGCGAAGCCGCCTGCGCCCACCTGCACGCCGTGCCACGGGGCCGTTTCGAAGCGCAAACCCGTGCCCAGCCCGTTGGCAAAATAGTCGGGGCCGTGGCCCCGGTTCCAAGTGGCCATGGTGTTGTTGCGCAGACGACCGTACCAGCGGCCACGGCCCAACGCTTCGGCTAGGGTGCGCGCCCGCACGGTATCGGCCGATGCGGGGGCGGGATAGGGCGCGAGCTGAGTGCGGCCGGTGACGGGGCGCGTCAGGGCCGGTTCGGCCTGTTGCGCCCACGCGGCGGCCGGGGCCAGCAGCAAGCCAACCCCAAGCAATCGGGCGAAGCGAGACATGAGAGAAGGAGTTACTTGCCTTTGGCGGGCTGCGGGTGCGCGTCCTCGATGGGCTGAAAGGGCCCGTACTTGTGCTGCTTTTCGGAGAAGCCATCAGCGTAGGGACCGAAGGGATGGTCCACCGGCTTTTTGCTGAGGTCGGGCCAGTCGCGGGGCGTGGCTAGGTGCGGGCGGGGCTGCGAATTCACGAACGCGGCCACGTCCCAGGCCTGTTTGTCGGTGAGCTGCGGGTGGTCGAAGGTGGCCCCGAAGGGCATGGCCGCCTTCACGTATTTGGCAAAATTCGACACCCGAAACAGGCCCGCGCCATCGTTGTAGCTGTGCGGTCCCCACAGCGGAGGGTACTGATAGACGGTATGGTCGGCCAGCGGCTGCCCCTGTCCCTCGGGGCCGTGGCAGCTCTGGCACTTGGCCGCGAACACGGCCTTGCCAATCACCGGGTCGGCCGCCCGGTCGAGGTAGGTCAGCTTCACGAAGCCCGTACCGTACACCTTTTTGCCTTTGGGAATGCCCTGGCCCAACCACTTGATGTAGGCCACGATGGCGCGCATCTCGCGGCTGCTGTCGGGCACGGCGCGGCCGTTCAGGCTGCGCTCCATGCAGTCAGCCACGCGCTTCTCGATGCCTTCCACCGTGCCCGAGCGGGCGCGCAGTTTGGGATAGGTGGCGGCCACGGCCAGGTAGTTATTGGCGAAGCCCTGCGTACCGGCCTGCAGGTGGCAATTTTGGCAGTTCATGCCGTTGGTTAGGTGGGCCACCGAGCCGTTAGGGCCCAGGTAGCGGGCCGTGTGGGCAATCAGCTCCCGTCCGTAGCGAATCCGGCGGCCGGCGGCCGTGCGCGGCAGGGTGGCCGTGTCGGGGGCCGGAGTGGCCGGGCGGTGGTAGCTGCCGGCCGGGGGCGGCCCCTGCGTGGCTTCGTCCTCCTCCGCCACGGGTGCAGGCGGGGCCGGCGGCCCATAAAGCTGCGTGACCACGACCACCAGCGCCAGCACCACGGCTGCCGTCAGCAGCATCAGCAGGCGCGCCAGGTGTGGCAGCTGCTGCACCCGTTCGTCGGTGGGTTCCATGGCGGGGAGGCGTTACAAGTGAAACGGTTAGTGAGGAAGCTTTTCGCGCAGGGCGCTGTAGGTCCAGGTGCCGGCCAGGGCCGCCAGAATGAGGACTGCCGCCGAGCCTATGCCGCTGCCCAGCTGCGCAAACAGCGGGCCGGGGCAGGCCCCGGTCAGTGCCCACCCCAGTCCGAAGATGAGGCCCCCAATCCAGACGCCGTGGTTGAATTTCTTGTCGACCAGCTTGATTTCCTCCCCGTCAATCGACTTGAGGCGATTGCGCTTGATGAGCTGAATCGAAAGCATGCCCACCACAATGGCCGAGCCAATCACGCCGTACATATGGAAGGCCTGAAACCGAAACATCTCCTGAATCCGAAACCAGCTGATGACTTCGCTTTTGGTGAGGATGATGCCGAACAACGTGCCCAGCACCAAATATTTGAGGTATTTCATGGCAGCGGATTAAAACATCAGGGGGTAAATGACCCAGGTCATGAGCAGGCCGCCGGCGAAGAAGCCGATGACGGCCACCAGCGACACCCATTGCAGGTTGGAGAGGCCCGAAATGGCGTGGCCCGAGGTGCAGCCGCCCGCGTAGCGCGTGCCGAAGCCCACCAGAAAGCCGCCCAGCACCAGGAACACCCAGCCTTTCCAGTTGGCCAGGTTGTCGAGGGCGAACAGCTCGCGGGGCAGCAGGCCGGTGAAGTCGGTCAGGTGCATCTCGGCTTTGAGGTCGCGCACGGTGGCGGCCGAGATGCCGACGACGTCGGGGTGGCCCATGAGCCGGTAGCCGATGAAGCCGCCCAGCGCAATGCCGAGCACGAACACCAGGTTCCAGATTTCGGCCCGCCAGTTGTAAGTCAGAAACTGGATGCCGGCCGGCACGCAGGCCGCGCACACGTGGCGCAGCGCCGAGCTGATGCCCAGCGCCTTGTTGCCCACGAGCAGCAGCGCCGGTACCGTGAGGCCGATGAGGGGTCCGGCCACGTACCAAGGCCAGGGTTGTTGCAGGAGTTCAAACATGAGAACAGCAGTCGAAAGGACAGTTTATTTACTTGGTAGTCAGCGGGTCCTTCCAATCGAGCACGCCACCCAGCATATTCGATACCTGCCCGAAGCCCGCGGACGTGAGCTGCTGCGCAGCCCGGGCCGAGCGGGCGCCGCTGCGGCAGTACACGTAGGTGGGCTTGGTTTTGTCGAGCTGCGCGATGCGCTGGCCGAAGTCGGGCGCGGTCACGTCGATGTTGACGGCCCCGGGCAGGTGGCCGGCAGCAAACTCGTCGGGGCGGCGCACGTCCAGCAACACCGTGCCCGACTGACGCACGGCGGCGGCAAACTGGGCCGGGGTAAGGTTCTTATAAGCGGGTGCGGGGTTTTGAAACAGACCAAACATGGCGAAAATGAGAAGTAGGAAAGTGGAAGGGAACATCATGCAAGCAGAAAATGAAGGTGAAGCACCGCCTGAATCAGCGGCCGGCGCTTCCCGAATGAAAAACTAGTGCGCCGCCGTGGCCGACTGAAACGATTTCACGGCCTCGCTCAAATCCAGCACTTCGGTGCCGGACAGGGCATCGGCCACGATGCTGCTGCCGGCGGCCGAACGGTAGCCGCCGGCGCAGTGTACTACCACCGGCTTGTCCGTGGGAATCTCGCCGGCCCGCTCACGCAGCTCGGGCAGCGGAATGTTAATAGCGCCGTCGAAAATCGGCTCGTCGCGGTACTCCACCGGGTTGCGGATGTCCACGATGGTGTAGTTCTCCGGGTGCTCGCGGAAGGCCGGCACGTCGAGCACGGGCAGGGTGGCCTCTGTGGAAGGCGTGCCCACCAACGCGCCCTTTATCAGCGGCTCATAGCCGATTTTGGCGGTTTTCTGAATCAGGTCTTCCAGCGTCGCTTCGTCGGCGGCGAGGAGGTAGAACCGTTCTTCCGGTCCTACAATAGAGCCCAGCCAGGTTTCGAACTTGCCGCCATGCTGGATGTTGATGGCGCCGTCTGCGTGGCCTTTTTTGAACTCGGCTTCGGGGCGGGTGTCGATGATGACCGCGCTGGCTTCCAGCGTTGCGCCGGAGGCCAGGCGCAGCACCTGCTGCACGCTCGGGGCGTAGGCGGGCGCGCCGGCTTTGTTCAGAGCCACGTCGTAGCCGAAGTATTTGGGAATGAAGGGCTGGTCGGCCAGCAGCTCTTTTACAAAGACTTCTTCGCTCATATCCCGCAGCATGGGGTTGCCAATTTTTTCGGCGCCGATGCTGCTGCTGTTGGCCCCGGCCAGGGCCTTGCCGCAGAGCGAGCCCGCGCCGTGAGCGGGATACACCAGCACGTCGGCGGCCAGCGGCATCAGCTTCTCGCGCAGCGAGTGGTACAGCTGCTTGGCCAGCTCTTCGCGTTTGGCAGTCAGCTTGCCGGCCTTTTCGCGCAGGTCGGGCCGGCCCACGTCGCCGATGAAGAGCGTGTCGCCGGTGAACACGGCCACGTCCCGGCCCTCGCGACTGAGCACAATGCTGATGGAATCCGGCGAGTGGCCGGGCGTATTCAGCGCGCGGAACGTGAGCTTGCCCACGGTGAACTCCTGGCCTTCGTCGAATCCCTCGTGGGCGTAGTCGGCCCCGAGCAGCTTGCTCACGCGGATAACGGCCCCGGTAGTCTGCGCGATTTCAAGGTGCGACGAGACGAAGTCGGCGTGGGGGTGCGTTTCAATGACGGCCACGATGTTGGCGTCGTGGGCCTGGGCGTAGTCGTAGTAGGGCTGCGGGTTGCGGGCCGGGTCGATGAGGACGATTTCGCGGGCGCACTCGCTGAGGACGGCATAGGAGAAGTGGGCCAGGCCCTTGTCTTCAAACTGTTCGATTTTCATGATTGTCAACGAAAAAACGGGTGAAGGAAACGGGGGCAGAAAAGCGGGAAGTGGTTGGTTAAGCGTGGTGGAACAGCAGCTCCTTGGCAAGAATGAAAGTGCCCATAGCGAGCGTGAACCAGCCGAAGGCCGGCTTGAGCTTGGCCCCCGGAATGAAGCGGGCCAGGTAGGTGCCCAGCACGATGCCGCCGAGCGCGAAGGCCAGGAAACCCAGCAGAAACGACCAGGCAATGGGCGTGCCCGCGCTCAGGTCACCGCTGAAGCCGATGAGCGAATTCAGGGCGATGATGGCCAGGGAGGTGCCCACGGCCAGCTTCATGGGCAGGCGCGCGCCCAGCACCAGCGCCGGAATGATGAGAAAGCCGCCGCCCGCGCCCACGAAGCCCGTGAGGATGCCCACCACTAGGCCGATGGTGAGAATGAGCGGATAGTTGAATGTGTGCTTATGGTGCAGCTCTTCATCAAGCACTTCCTCGGCCTGCTTGCTGCGAATCATCGAAGTAGCCGCCGCCACCATCAGCACCGCAAAGGCCACCAGCACCAGCAAATCCTTGGTGAAGACGATGCTGCCCATCGTGAACAACTCGTGCGGAATAGCGGGCATGAGCACCTTGCGAACGGCAAACACGGCCAGCAGCGAAGGAATCAGAAACACGATGGCGGTTTTCAGCGACACCAGCCCCTTGCGGAAGTAGCCCGAAGCCCCCACCACCGAGGTGCTGCCCACCACAAACAGCGAGTAGGCCGTGCTCAGCACCGGGCTCACGCCCATCAGGTACACCAGCACGGGCACCGTGAGGATGGAACCGCCCCCGCCCATGATGCCGAGCGAAAGGCCAATGAAGATGGCAGCGAAGTAGCCAAGGGAGTGAAACATGAGGAAAAAACGTATGAAATTATGAATGGTTGTTCATGTATTGCGGCAAAAAAAGCCGCGCTGCCTACAGGAACGTGCACGCGGCCAGGCACTGAATCACGTCGATGACTTCGCGCATTTTCAGGGCGTAGTAGATATTTTTGCCGTCGCGGGTGCTGCTCAGAATGCCCTTGAGCTTCATGCCCGAGAGGTGATGCGAGAGCAGGCTCTGCTCCACGTTCAGCTTCTCGCTGATATCGGTAACCGACAGGCTTTCCTGGGCGGCCAGCAGCTGCACGATGGCGATGCGGGTAGGGTGCGCCGTGGTCTTGAGAATAAAAGCCACCTTCTCCATCTTCTCAACGGAGAGGCCCATGTCAACGGCGGCGGGGGGGGCGGTGGATGTCATAACGAGTGCAAACTTATGAACAGTTGTTCATTTGTACAAGTTCGTTTCTTGCTTTGGTTCCGGAGCATGACAAATTTCTCATGGGAGTCCAAGCATAGAGGCGTCACGGCGCCTTTTAAGCCAATTCTGTTGCTATTCAAAAGGTAACGTCCATCAGGGCGAATGGCAAGCTTGGCGGGTAGAGGCCACGCCGCGAACCGGCGGGCGGCCTCTACCTTGCGGCCTTCCTTAGCACGCTAACCCTCCCGAGGTCGCCAACCCCTACGCCGCTGCCGGCGCTACTGTTTCTGTGCCTGGGTTCCACGGCCTTTGGCGGGCCCGCGGCCCACGTTGCCCTCATGGAAGAGGAAGTGGTGCGCCGCCGCAATTGGCCCACGCTGGCCCATAAGCAAGTGCCGCCGGTCCTGCTCACGCTGGTGGGCGCGGAGGCGGTGCGTAACGGTTGTATTCATAAAATAGAGGAGGTTGGGTGACTGAGATACTGACAGACCCTCCTGCTCTGTTTTGTGCGATATTGTGACCTACGCATCCGTGGCCAAAAAGCCCGGCCAGTTGGGGTCCAGTTTCCACCTTGGGGCGCAGCCAACTAGTCTTGTACCTCCCAAATAACAGTGCTTTCTCCCGCTTAAAAAGGAAAAAGGCCATTCCCTTGGAGAAAATGACCTTTTTCGCAAATGGTAGTGGTCTGGACGGACCTTCTGTCCTTACCACATCTACCTGGGTACAAGTTTTAGACCTATCGACTAGGAGTAAGTGGTGGCGGCTTTCGTCGTTTTGAACTGACACCAACAAATGAAAAAAGGTCCTCACATTGCTGTGAGGACCTTTTGTGTAGTCCGTAGGGGACTAAATGGGTGCTACGCCAGGGTAGGGGAGGCCGGTGGATGTGGCCTGATTGCGCTGTAGGCGGGTTTTGGCTTGCAGGGCCTAGCCTGGCTTGACACCCAATAGCCAAAAAACTGCCGCAGATTCTGCCACACTACGCCGCCCGCCGCCGGGTGGACTTGCGCATGAACTCCTCGACCAGACGCAGCTCGTCCACGCCCACGTAGTGGTTGAAGGCTTCCTCGGTCTGGTGCCCGGTGGCCTGCATGATGAGCCGGGCCGGCACGCCCTGGTAGAGCTTGAGGGTGACGAAGGTTTTGCGCCCAATCTTGGTGGTGAGCTTGAGCCGGGTGATGCCGGCCAGGCGCTGCACGACGCGCAGAAACTCGTTGGCCCGGTAGCAGTCGGGCACGAGCAAATCCTGCGGGGAGCGGTGCTCGTAGCGAGCGGCCAGGGCCACGGGCTTGAACAGTTCGTCGTCGTAGAAGGGGATGTAGACCGTGGCCTCGTTCTTGGCCGTGCCGTCGAGCACGAGCAGGTTGCCGCGCACGTGCTGCCAGGCGGCGCGGTTGGCGTCGCTAATGCGTAGGCCGGTGTAGCAGCACTCCAGAAACTTGTCGCGGGCCAGCTCAACGTGGGCTATCCACCGCTCGGCGCTCCAGTCTTCGCGGCGGTTGCTCTGCGCGTGGTCCAGCCCGCGCAGGGCCAGCAGGCGCTCGCGGGTTTCGGCGTCCTGAAAGTTGAGGCCGGCAAGGAGGTGCAGCTCGGGTTCGGTCAGGGCATCGACGCGGCCGCGCTTGCGCGGGGCCACGAACTTGCGGTAGTGGCGGTGCACGGGCACGTCGAGCTCGAGCTCGACCCAGGCCAGGAAGGTTTTCAGCCGGGTGATGTGCTTGCCGAAGGTGTTGAGGCCCTGGCCCAGCTCGTCGAGCACGTAGGTGCGGAAGTCCTGGTAGAAGGCCAAATCCAGCCGCTCCACGTCCAGGGCAATGCCGCGGCTCCCGGCGTACTGGAGCAGGCGCTGGAGCGTGGCCTCGAAGCCGGCCTGCGTGGTCTGGGCCATGGGCTTGCCCGAGCCGCTGCGCGGGCGGTGCAGGGTCTCGGCCAGCCACTGGCGCTGCAGGCGCTCAAAGTCACTGACCGCATCGCTGGCCGTGCCTTCAGGGCCGGGGGGAGGCGGGGCCACGACCGGCTCCAGGCGCAGGGCCGCTTCCACAGCCGCTTTGAGCTCGTCCTTGGGCAGCCGGCGGCCCTGCCGGGTGGCCCCGGCCTGGGCGTCGCTGGCCGCCTCGCTGGCGCGGTTCAGGCGCGGGTTGATGGTTTCGTGCGGGGTGCCCTTCTGCACCTTCACCTGGTGCTGCTTCTCGTCCCAGTGCTCGGGCTTTACCACGGACCCGGTGCCCACGCGCAGGCGGTTGCCCTCCCAGGTGATGGTGAGCTGGATGGGGGCCGTGCCGTCAGCGGCCAGGGCATCGAGGCGGAGCTGGCGGGTGATTTTCATGGATAGTTGCCGAGAATAAAGACAACTGATTGATAGATGAGCTTCCTAGTTAACCCCGAGGCATAGAATCGGCACCAGGGTGGTTGATAGTAGCCGATTTAACAGCGTTTTGAGCAGTCTTAACCGGTTCTGCTTTTGGAAGAAACACTGAGGGGTCCGCTAGTAGCGGCAAAACGGCAGCTTGGAATACGTGGCCTGCACAGCGAGCATACAATATCCCCCGGCATGTTGAATAGGCAGTGCTGGTCAGCATGCTGGCTAACTCTGTAGGAATACCTCTTACTTCAGCATCGCCCTTTTTTGTAACTGGCTTGAATACCTCGGAATGGTTAACGACTTCAAAGGTGGTGACCGCAATCAGATGAAGAAGGACATTTTTTGATTGTGCAGGTTCTTTCAACTGAAGTTTAAAGTCGAAAAGAACGTTTACAAGATTTGTCTCCGAATCTACGCTAATCGTAGACTGGATGTGATAAGTAGTCGCTGTTTGGACAGATTCTTCATTCAGGCCCCCAAGAGCCTGAATGAAGAATCTGTCCTCCTTGATGCTATGAAGGCGAAGGTCAACTTTAAGCTCAGGCATAAACAAGCTTTGATTGGGAAGGATGATAGGAAATAAAGCTTTCCGCGTCAACAAGATGATTAGTGTCAACTTGAATAGCACCATGGGAAGAGCTTACTCTGTAAGCATCCGCTGTATTTTGTATGCTAATATTTACAGTGACTTTATCTTGATTGATACAATGGTCATAGCCACTTAAATAATCGGCTACATATTCGTCAACTGGTTGAAACTTGATATTAGGTGCTACACCGACGGCCAGCGATAAGTCAATCAGTTTGGAAAGCTTGTGGTCAAAATCCCCGTTGAGGATTTGGCTCACATAGCCTTTGGTCACGCCTAGGTGTTCGGCAAGTTGGCTTCTGTTCCAGCCTTTTCGCTCAAGAAACTGCTCTACGTTGTCGTAAAGCTCATTCTGCGTTTTGGTGAGCCAATATTCTCGGCTGGCGGCGAGTTCTGCGAAAGGAGTCATGGGGATAGAGAAGTGGGGGAGGGGCGATTACTTCGATTGCGAGTCGTAGTATTCCTTCTTGGTACGGCGCATACGAGCTATATCGTGCTTCTGCTGCGTCTTGTCGTTGTGGCCACCGATGAAGATGACCTTGCCCTGCTGGCCAGGGCCACCGGGAAGCTTGAAACCGTAAATACGTAGGTTGCGGCTGCGAAACTCAAATTCCTTGATGTCACCTCCGCCGCTGAGCTCCTTATACTTGCTGGGCGAGAGGCGTTGCATCTGCGCATGCATAAGTATAAGCGTGTCTAGGGTCTTTAGTTCGGCGGCATAGGTGCCTTCTGCCTTAATGGTTTCCCGCCACTGGTCGTATTCACAGGTGCCATTTGTCTCAAGCTTGTAGATGGGGAAGCGAACATTGGGTAGCCGGTCAAGTCCATCCAACTCACTCAAGGCAAATCTAGGCATAAAAGTTTAGTTCAAGCTAAACAACGGTGGAATCGTCAGCAATGTTGCCTCAGCGGCTGAGGTAGCCGCGCACGTCGGCCGAGAGCGGGCCCACGGCGTGGATGGCGTTGCGCAGGCGGGTTTCGGTGCAGTTCAGGGTCTGGCACCAGTAGTTCACCTCGATGGTGGAGAGGAGGCTGATGCGGGCGGGGTCGGCGGGTGTTGAAGTGAGGGGCATGGTAGAATTTGGGATAAGGGCCGTGCCGTCAGCGGCCAGGGTATCGAGGCGCTGCTGGCGGGTGATTTTCATAACCCTATTTCACGATGCACCATCAAGTGTTAGGTGTTGATTTAGATGATTTTAGAAAATCAGTGACAGCAGACTTCATATTTTGGGTGGTTTCTGCTAAGCTCTTAGCTGCCTCTGCTAAATCTTTTGTGCGAAAGGAAATAGGTTTCATTGGTTTGCCAAGTACTGGCGGAATGTAGATTCGCTGAATAGTCTCCATTAGCATCCTTACGCGCTCGTTTATTTCGCCAGTACCAATCATGTCAGCATAAGCTGTAACTGTTCTCGAGACAGCTGCTTTAAATGCATATTCTTCTTGAATGTTACGCTCCTTGGTATATTGAGACTGGCAGAAAAATACAAGCAGAAAAGCTGGTGAGGTACGAATTACATTGGCTAATAGGATAAGCCAGTTAATGCTGATTCCATCTTGGGAGGGATTCTTGTAAAATATGAATATAATCCAACCAATGGCAACGAATACTGCTGCTAAGCTCGCCCAGCGCCACCACATTACACTACTACTTAGAGCCTTTTCACGGTCATTAAAAGCAGTAGCTAACCTTCCATCTGCTGCATGGCCGATGAGCCGCATAATCTCCTCTTGTTGGTCTAAAATATGTGACTCGGCAGTGCGGGCTGAAACAACTAAGTTATCAAACTCCTTCCGGTGCTCAGAAAGCAAGTCAAATTCGTCGGATACCTGTTTTCGGGTTGAGGCAATTTCACCTCGCAGTTCTTCAAACGTTTTGCGGTCTTGGCTTATCTTTTTACGAGATTCATCTAATGTCTTATTAGTTTGGTCAAGCAAGGTTGAAATCTTACCATTGCTAGTCGATGCTTCTTTCTCTGAATCGCGGACACTAGCCAATGACTGAAATGCAGATTCTAACGTTTTCTCCAAGCTTGCAAATTGCTGTTCCTTCGATGTCGCAAATTCATCAAGCTCCTCAATGTTAGTCGCAAGCACCTTACGAGTCTTTTCCGTTTCTTCAAGCGACTTAGCCAAGGACTGGGCTAATAAATCAATTTCCGTTCGAGACTTAGCGAGATTCAGGTCTTCTGGATTATGTACGCGTGTTTTTGAACGTTCCCAGAATCCATAATACATCTCATATCTGACAAGGAAGAGCGTTTCAGGCAACCAGTTTTCGAAAGGGTCTTTATCTTCAATTGCTCGGATGATATAGTTTACTTGTCTAGTTAATAACACAGTGCCATTGCGGGCTTCAGTTAAGTTTGTGTCAGGGTCGTTGACTGCATTAGGCAAAAATCTCCAGTTATCGCTTTTGAGTTCAGCTACAAGTTGTTTGGCAGCTCTTTTAAGGGTAGTCAACAACCAAGGCAGTTCAATGCCACCAACCACTACCGATTGTAATTCCAAATCCGGAAACATATTAGCCGATACTTTTTCTAAATCAGTTGCCAATATTTGGTTGCCTGCTACAATGCACAGTTCTCTTTCTTCGATTGTCATGGTTGCTATATAAGTCAGGCTAGTAAGACGATTCCTTGATGAGTTTTAATATTTCTTCATATGTCTGCTCCACATAGGCTGCGTTGGTATGCACATCAAATCCGCTCAGAGCCTTCATTAGCGTAATCCTCGCAATACCATTGCTCTGGCTAACGCCAGCAATATTATGAAGCGGTAAGAGCACTGGATTAGAGGCTTCACGGACTTTAATCTCAATGAACCCCCTTAGAGTGTTGACTGGTTTTGCCATTGTTATTGAGCTTCGTTGATGCGTCTAATTACTTCTTCGTACTCTTCCTGTGCATGTATTTCATGAGAACCCATGTGAGCGATATGGGGTGAGTTTGTCAACAAGACCAGGCTGCTACTGCCTGCTTGCCGAACAGTCGAAATGTTATGGATGCCGATAAATAATTGCTCACTATTACTCATCAGTGTGAGCCGAATAAAGCCTTTGGTATTGGTAGTGGGCTTTGCCATGAGGTAAGATTATTTCAGATTTTGTTCAGTACTGGTTGTTAACACTTATCCTTAGCATCTATACATCATTTCTGCATAGAATTAGTTATGCTAGACAGCCAGCAACGCTTCAATGCGCCCCACTGGCTTCCATATGTGTTGGATTAGAAGTCACTCGGGTCTTTGCCGCCCTTCACATTCAGGGCCGCCTGTAGCTCGGCAATGAGGCGCTTGGCATCTTCGTCAGCTTCGCGGCGCAATTCATCCCATTGCTTTTTACCCATCCCGAAAGGCAGCACTTGGCCTTCCAGCGGCCCGACCGAAGTGGCTTTGGGGCGTACGTCCTCATGGGTGAAGTCGCTGAGTATGTACTTGTAGCGGCCATCCTTGACGTAGATAGTCAAGGTGTGGCGTATCACGCCAGCGTCCGCATTCATGCCCATTACGTGTAGGGTCACACGCGTTAGGCCCTTTACAACTAACCGCCCGGCCTCCTTATCCTGCATCTGAATCACGGCGTTGGCTGAGTGGTATGCTTTAGCTACCCATTCGTTTGCCCGTACATACAGTTGGTCTTTGGTGGCACCGGGTACTTCTACTACTCCTTGGTAAGAGATGCGGTGGGTTTGCTCATCAAAGGGCAGGGGAGTGCCATCCAGTAGCTTGACCGGCGCGAAAGGTGCATCAGGTGATGTGAGCTTGGCACTGGGTGCTAAATACAAGTATCCAGTACGCTTCACTACCAGCCAACGTGGCGAATATCGCCCTACTACTGTCACTTCGGAATTGGACGCGAGATACTGATTGCTTGACTGCTTTGCCGTGTCGGCAGGGCTACGGTATAGGAAAGCCTTCTCTGGCCCAACTTTATAAGTTTTGGGCGGGTCGTTGGCAAGTAGCGTTTGGGCACACGCAGAGGCAGAAATTAGGAGTGCAATGGGTAGAACTGCTGCTTTCATTAATTGGGTCTATTGTGGCTGCCTCGCAGCAGCGTGAGCATTTCGTCTTTGGCCGCCAGCAGCGCATCCTTCAGCTCCAGTTGCTGTCGCAGGTGCTCAAGTTCCTTTTGGGAGGAGGCCAGTTCACGCTTGCAGTCATCGAGGTTAATATTGCCAATAGCTGTGCCAATGGCCTGGCCTATGATGTTGCCTTTGCCTTTTGTGGTTGAAATATTTTGTGTAGGCTGCGTGCCTGGCAGGAAGGGTTCACCCTCGCCCGTGAGAAGCCATGCCGGATTGATGCTTTCAAAGTGCTTCAGTACCTTCTCTAAGTAGTCAGCGCCAGGCATTGAGTTTCTTGAGCCAACGTAGTTCTGAGTGATTGTGGGCTTCTCCCCAATCATTTCACTGAATGCGCGAGCACTAAGTTTTAACGATTTGAGCAAAAAACTTATTCGCTCATTTATAGGATGTTGCTGCACTTTGAAATCTTTTTTGGTAGAAAACTTACAATAGAAAGCTGTCAATTGTAAGTTGATTACGTATGTTTGTGTCACGTCACGACAACGCTCACGCAATAAAGCGAGAGCGCGGCGAATCGTGTCAAACACGGCATGCACCCTCCCCTCAGCACGGACCGGCAGAAGTACTTCCAGCTCATGGCGCTGGTGTGCGAAGACCTGCCCACCACAGCCATTGACACGCTGGTGCGCAGCGGCCACGAAGCCACGTCGGCGCAGCTCACGGCCGTGCGGCAGTGCCGCAAAGTCCACCTGCCCTGGCTCATCGACCTAGTGCGGGCCGGCTTGCCCGCCTTCGTGATTCCGCTCGATTTGCTGCCGGCCGCCGCGCTGGCGCCCCTCTTTTCCTAGCAGTTCACCATTTCCCAGCATCTCATGCACCTCAACACCGCCCCTCTGGAGCCGAAGCGCAAGCCCTGCATCCGCGATTTGGCTACCCTCACCGCCACGCTGCTGCCCCCGGCGCTGGTGCAGCTCACGTCCCTGAAGCAACTGCGCCGAAGGGTGCGCGAAATCAACGCCACCCACCCGCACTACCAGGAGGAAACCCCGCTGGTGCTGGCCTGGGAAGAGCAGCGCCGCCAGCGCCTGAGCGGCGAGCTGGCAGTCACCGTCACCAACCGCGCCCAAGTGGCCTAATAGTCTTCTGCCATGCCCGAATCCATGACCCGCGCCCAGCACCTGCAATGGGCCAAAACCCGCGCCCTCGAATACCTCGACGCCGGCAACCTCACCGACGCCTGGGCCAGCTTCGTGAGCGACCTGGGCAAGCACCCCGAGACGGCCGGCAACAGCACGATTGAGCTCGGGATGCTGGAAATGATGATGGGCGGCCTCAACACGGCCGCCAAGCTGCGCCACCACATTGAAGGCACGCACTAAGATGGACACCCAGCCTTTTGCCTCCCCCGTTTCCCTCACCGATGCCCGCACCGGCAAGCGCGTGCGCGTGGTCGAATTGCCCGAGGGCGCGGCCCTCGTGGAGCCCATCCTGGGCTACTGCTACCAAGCCGGCCACCTGACGGTGTACGTCAACGGCTCGATGCCGCTGGACTTGCGCACGGCCCAGGAGGAGGGCCACACCGCGGCCGAGATGTGGCTGGTCAAGGACCTGCCCGCCGGCATCCGCGAAATCGACGTGACGGACTGCCGCCGCGAGTTTCAGCTGCTACTCCCCCAAGCTGCCTGAGCGATGGAAGCCCGCGCCCCTTACGGCTCGCCGCCCGGCCCCCGCGATTTGAGCCCCCACGTGGCCCGGTGGCTGCGCGAGCTGGGCTTTCAGGTGTGGGAGCAGCCCACGCCCACGCCCAGCCTCTCGCTGGTCACCGGCACGTGGACGGGGCTGACGGGCGAGCAGTTCAGCTTCCAGTACGCCCACCACCACCACCCGGCCGCCGGCCCCGTCAGCTGGGCCGCGTGCAGCATGGGCGTGCGGCCGGCCGGGGCCCGCGAGCCCCAGGTCTGCTTTGCCCCCACGCAGGTGCGCCGCCTCAAAGAGGTGCGCCTGCTGGTGCTGGGCAACGACCAGTTCGACGCCGCCCGCCAGCGCCTGGCCGCCGCGCGGGCCACCCTCACCAAGTCTATTTCCCCCGCTGCCTAACCTGCCATGGCCCTGCTCGATTTGCCGACCCGCGAAGATTACCAAGCCCTCCAGCAGAAGCTCGACGCCGTGCTGGCCCACCTGCAAGCCGCCCGGCCGCCGGCCGTCGACGAGCTGGTGAGCGTGGAGCGCGTGGCCGCCTACACGCACTTCGACCGCCGCACGGTGGAGCAGTGGGTGGCCGAGGGCCGCTTCGACGCCCGCGGCAAGCGGGTGTACCTGCCGGCCTACAAGTTCTCGGGCCGGCTGCGCTTCAAGCTCAGCGAGGTCGAAGCCTTTGGCCTGGGCATCGGCGTGCTTACGCCCGCGCTGGGGCCCGGCGGCCGGCCCGAGCCGGTGAAGGCCGCCCCCCGCAACGCCCGCCAAAAAGCCGTGAAATCCGCCGCCGTGCCGTCCGAGAAGGCGCTGCGCGTGGCCTAGTCTGTCCCCTTATTTTTTTCCTCGCCGCATGAAAAAGACCATTCACCTCTACTCCTCGGCCGGCAACACCGGCCTGGGCGGGTTCATCTTCACGCTGAGCCAAAACCTGGAGCGCGACGTGCTGCTGCTGCCCCTCTCCAAGCTGCCCACGCCCGACCCGCTGCGCTTGCAGGCCCTGCGGGTGGAGAAAAACGAAATCGAGGCCGACCTGCCGCACCTGGAGTTCGCGCTGGGCAAGTTCGCCCGGGGCGAGTGGGGGCCCGACGCGGGCCGGGAGAACGGCCTGAAGGCCGACATCGACGCCGCCAAAACGCGCCTGCGGGCGATTAATGCCATGCTGCGCGTGGGGAAAGGGGGGCTGCACAATGGCTGAGCCGGTACGCAAGATGCCGCGCACCCTGGGCCTGCTGCTGCTGCTGGTGCTCGGGCTGGCCTGCCTCAAAGAGGCCGGCGTGGCCCCGGTGGCCCACTGGAGCTGGTGGGCCGTGACGGCGCCGGTGTGGGCGCCGTGGGCGGCGCTGCTCACCGGCGCCCTGCTGCTGATGGGCTTTAAAGCTGGGAGGGGCCAATGAGTGCCGCCCCGCTCACGACCTGGCCCCGCTTCTGCGCCGAGCCGGCCGCTGTGCTCGACTGGCTGGGCCGGCTGCGCCCGACCGACGCGGCCAGCAAGAAGGTCGTGCTCACCCTGCGCTGGATGGTGAACGAGGAGCTGGAGCGCCGCCGGCCCGGGCCGGTGCCGGCGGCCATCACCGACTTCCGCCCCGACGAGCCGCAGGCCCTATGAGCAGCACCCACTACTCCCGTGGCCGCGCCCCGCCCGGGCCGCTGGTCTGTCGCTGCCGCCGAGCAGCCGCCCCGTCGTCTAACGAAGACTCGTTGCCGTTTTCTCGCCCAGGTGGAAAATCAGGTCCGGCAATGAATGCCCGCATCGGAGCGGGCCGGGTGCGCACTGGGCTAGCCGAAACGCTACCCGGCGGTTGCTCGGGAACAGGGATGACAGCCCTTGGCCCCCGGCACCGCCACCGTTTTCCATACCATCCGTTTTCCCCAGCACGTTCCCGAGAATGTTGCCAACTCCTTATTGCCCTTCCAAGGCGCGCATTGCCCTGTCCGAGTACATCGACCAGCGCGGCGCGCAGCTGCCCAAAACCTGGCGCACCCGCCGCCTCAAGGACGGCACCGTGCAGCAGTACGCCGTGCGCGGCAGCATCCTCTCCGACGGCGCCGAAAAGACGGCCTGGGCCCTGATTCGCCTGGCCCTGAAAGCCGTGGCCGAGGTGCGCCAGGTGCCGCTGCTCCAGCTCGGGGCCGTCGCTGCGGACGACGCGGAGCTAGCCCCGCCGCCGGTGGCCACCAACAGCGAGGCCCTGTGCCGGACGAGCGTGCGGGGCAAGCGCGTGGCCGGCCGCACGGTGCGCAACCACCTGGCCGAGATGCAGCGGGCCGGCATCGTGACCCGCACGCAGTTTCGGGGCCGGCTGCGCGACTACTACGTGTGGATAAACCCGCTGTTCCTGTGGGAGGCCGGTGCAAAACCGGCCCAAACGGCCGAAAAACCATGTTTTCAACAAGCCGCTTTTTCGGCGCTTCCGCCGCCAACCGGCACAAACTTTCCGCCTAAAGGAGTTCATGAACCCCTTCAGGCTACTGAAATAGAAACCGGCCAGGTGGATAAATGCGCTGCGCAACGGGTCCAGACGCCGCCGGTAAGCACTCAGGCTACACCGTCAGGCTACACGGGGCAGCCGGCCCGCCCGGTGGAGGCCGCGCAAGCGACGAAACCGGGCACGGGGCGCGCGAATGACGTTGTCGAGCCTTCCGAGCCCAAAACCCCATCCGCCGCGCCGCAGGGGCCGAAAACGCGGGTGGCCCAGCGCCAGCGCAGCATGGTTCTAGAGTTCTGGTGGGCGGCCCAGCGCGAATTATATGCCCCGTTGAACCAATCTTTTACCGAGGAGCAGGGCCGCCTGGCCTGCAATGCCATCTACTTCGGCGTGTACGGCGGCTTCCCAGCCGACTGGCCCCTGCACCGGCAGGAACAATACCACGAGCAGGCCCTCGAACGCCTGGGCCTGGCCGCCGGCTACTTCGCCCGCAACCCGCACAAGTACCCGCCGCTGCCCTACGCCGAGCACGTGGCCGGCAAGGGCTACTTCGACGCCGAAAACGCCAAGGGATTCATCGGCACCATGCAGTGGTACGCTACGCACCTGGCCCACCGCGGCCAGCGTGCCCTAGCCGACGCCCTGCGCCGGGCCCGGCGGGAGCTGCGCCAGCACGCGCTGGGCACGGCTCCCAAGCGGGCCCAGGCCAAAACCACCCTGGAGCTCTACCGCTACCACGAAGCCAAGCTGCGCCAGCTGGGCCCGCAGGCTCTGGAGCGCTTCTACCAACACTTCGCCCGGCCCGCCGCGGCCTAACCCTTTTCCGTTCCCATGTCCACGCCGCTTACCGCCAGCTGGCAGCGCCAGCAGCCGCACACCAAGGCCATCGTCTACTTCATCTCCGGCCCGGGCCAGGCCGGGCGCACCTTCTTCGCCAGGGAGCTCTACTTCAACCGCCCCGTGGCCAACCCCCGCCAGTACGGCATCGAGGGCCTGCGGCGCATGATTGACAAGTGGGGGCCGCAGCTGGTGGCCACCGCCGTCATCATCGATTTGGAGCGCGACCAGGCCATTCACAAGTTTCTCGCGCAGAAAGGATGGGTGGAATGAATCTGGCGCACCTGGACCAAGTCATCGAGCTCGAGCGCGGCGAGGCCGGGCAGCTCTGGTGGGCCGTATCCGAAGTCGGCCGCCGCAACCTGGCCCGGCTGAGCCGGCCGCTTGGGGCGCGGGTGGACTCGGCCGGCATAGTCGTTGCGCTGCCAGCGCTGGCGCGCATAGCCAAGCGCCTGAAGCGAATCGACGAGCGGGAGCAGCACCACGTGGGCGTCCCCGGCCGCAAGCCGAAGAAGTTCCGGCTGAAGGTGGACGAGCTGGTGGCCCTCATGCTCCACGTGTGGCCGGAGTCGGCTCCTGGCCACATGGGCCACGTGCCGCTGGGCAAGGTGCAGCAGAAGTCGCTCAACCTGGAGCAGTGCATCCGATTCCCCGGCTGTCCGGCTGGTTTTTCACCTCGGTAGCGGGCGGTAAGGTGTCACCTTGACTACCGGTAAATACCGAAAGAGTTGGTGACAACAGGCTGCTCGTTTGCGAACAGCAAATCAGGATACACCTCCACCGTTTGCCCCAGTAGGGTTTGCTTCGTCGCGGCATCGGTGAAGATGACCTTAAACGTGCCAGTGTGGCCGTCGTCGACAATGCCGCTATGGGCCATGCTGCGCAGCACGGTCAGGCACGAGTCGGTGGGGGCGAAGTTGTAGACGGTGTAGTTGAGTTGCTTGACCAAGCCCGACTCATGCACTTCAACGGGACCCTCCACCCGAAAAGCGGTGGGGTCGGTGCAGCCAACGAGCAGCACACTCACGAGCAGCGCGCTCAGCAGGGCGCAGAACGCGCTGTTGAAAGAGGAAGCAGTCATAGGGCGTAAACCAAGTAAGAGAAAGAAGGAACGCCAGCAAAGATATTATGAAGTACTTTGAATTACAAAGTGTATTTGTCAGTTGACGTAGGTTCTTGGTTTCGCTTTCGTGTCTCAAAAAAAGTATTGCCGAAAAACACCCTGAAAATGACTGGTCCCGGGGCGTTTTTTCTCCCTGAAAATTGTCACTCGAAAACCACCTGCATAAAATGAGACAAAACGCTTTGATACCGGTGGCTCTGTTCGCCCGCGTGAGTAAGGAGCAGCAGGACTTCGGCCGCCAGCTCCTCGACACCCAGCGCCACGCCGACCGCTCCGGCCTGCAGGTGGTGGCCACCATCGCCGAGAAGCTCAGCGGCTCGCGCAACAGCCGGGCCCGGCGGCCCGACCTCGACGAGCTCCTGCACCTGGCCAAGTCGGGCCGCATCCGGATGGTGCTCGTCACCGAGCTCAGCCGCCTGGGCCGCCGGGCCCGCGAAACCCGCGCCGTGGTCGAGCAGCTGGCCGACCTGGGCGTGTCGGTGTTTGCCCTCAACATCCAATTGGGCTACCTGCTGCCCGATGGCAAGGTGAACCCCATGGCGCGCCTGGTGATGACGGTGCTCATGGAAGTGGACGAGATGGAAACCGAACGGCTCAGCCACCGCATCCGCTCGGGCCAGGCCGTGGCCTTCGCCGGCGGCGCGCAGAAGGGCCGGCCCGCCGGCACCACTCAGGACGCCGACAAGCTGCTGGCCAAATACCCCAAGGTGGTAAAGCTGTTGCGGAAGGGCAACGTCGTGCGCGATATTGCCGAGGCCGCGGGCTGCTCTTCCAACACGGTGCTGAAAGTGAAGCGTGCACTTTCGTCCTAATTTTAGGGGTTTCAGCGATTGACCTTTGACGATACTTTACTTCTAGTCCCTTTCCTTGAGCGCCTCGCCCGTCTTCGCCATTCCCGTGCGTGCCCACGTGCGGCAGTTTCTGTTAAAAGAGTTCGGTCCCGACATCTGGCAAATCCACCAGAACACCTTCCTCGGGCGCACGGTGCGCATGAAGGTGGAGAAGCTGCCCTACCGGCAGCTGAGCCGGCCGGAGGTGGCCACCGGCACGGTGGTGCGCCTGAGCCTGCCCACGGCCCTGAAGCATTACACGCTCACGGTGGAGTCGGCCAAGGAAGTGGGGGAGATGCTGGACAAGTTTTTCCAGCAGCAGATGATACAGTTCGTGAAAGGCCAGGTGGCCGTCACGCAGAACGAGCGGGCTGCGCTGCGCTCCTTTTATAAGCTGTACGACATCAACCCCAGCGATTACGATTTGGAGGAGGCCCGCAAGGTGTGGCGCGACTACAAGGACCGCGTGCTGAAGGAAAACGGCCACTTCGATTTGATGTACCTGGGCGGCGGCATGCAGCTGCAGTCGGACTACGCGGTTGCGTCCTAAAAGCGGGCCCGGCGGCGCGGTTTCTTTGGTTCATGGAACCGAACAAGCTCCCCGATTTTATTGACTACTTCCGGCAGCTGGCCACGGCCAACCTCGCCCTGGGCGGCAGCTTTGTGCACGGGGCGGCCGGCCGCATCCTGGCCGGCTCGCGCAGCGGCATCGAGTACCCGTGCCTGTGGCTGGAAACGCCCACCCTGGCCTTTGAGGAGAAGGACGGCACGGCCCCGCTGGGCAAACGGCGGTGCGCCTGGGTGGTGCTGCAGAAGGTGCCCACCGATGATTACGAGGCGCAGGACGCGGGCTGGGCCCAGGCCGAGCACCTGGCCCTGCAGGTGCTCAGCCGCATGCTGCGCGACCGCAAGCGCCGCCGGTTTCACTTCACGCTCAACGCCAACCCGCTGGAGCCGGTGGCCACCCTCACGGTCGACAACGAAATCGGGTTCCGGCTGGAGTTCGAGCTGGAGCAATACGTGCCCGATTTGGCGTACGACCCGGCGCTGTGGGCGCCCGACACCCTGTAATTTCTGGCCATGCTCATCGAAGTAAACACGACGTGGACCGTCAGCAGTGCCGGCGCTGCCGGCGCCGGCAAAACCTTCCTCGGTACCGGCATTGCGTTCGACACCGACACGCACCAGCTGGTGGCCTTCAACGTGGCGCGCACGGCCGCGCTGCTCGACCCCTTGCCCCAGGGCGTGCACCTGCAGGCCGGCGACGTGATACACATCGAATGCGACATCGATTTCACGGCCACGCTCTGGATTTACGGCGGGGGCATGAGCCTGAGCAGCCAGACCGAAGCCACCAGCGCGCAGTACTGCGGCTGGACGCCGCCGGTGGCGGGCCTGACTTGTGACATTGGCACGCTCAGCGTGAGCCAGACCGGCACGCCGGGCGGCATCACGCTCACGGCCCTGGTGACCGGCACCCCCAACGGCGCCTGGCGCTACTCCCTCGACCGCGGGCCCGAGCAGGCCAGTGCCGACTTCACCGGCGTGGCCATCGGCACGCACACGGTGCGCGTGCGCGACACGGGCCTGAGCGGCTGCTGGCAGGAAGTGACGGTGGTGGTGTCGGCGGCGCCGCTGCTGCAGGTGCCCACCGGTGCCGCCCAGGGCTTTGACTTCGTGGGCCAGCCCCTCTGGTACCAGCCCGCCGGCGTGCCGGCCGGGGCCGAGGTGCACCTGGAGCTGTGGGCCGAAAGCGCCCATGGCCAGGAGGACTTTGCGGCGGTGCTCACGCTGCGCAAGTTTGCCGATGCCCAAGGGCGGGTGGCCTTTCAGCTCGACGGCCTGCTCTGGCCCTTGCTGCGGGCCTGGGAGCCCCCGGCGGTGGCCAGCACGGCCAGCCGCTGCCGCGGCCAGCTCGTGAACTACTTCGTGCGCACGACGGTGTACGCGGCCGGCCAGCCGCCGGCCTACACCACCGGCCCGCTGCGCACGGCCCTGCGGGGGGCGCTGCCGGCCGAGCGGCGCGACATCGAGTACTTCGCGTACCGGCTCGATGCCTTTGCCCAGCCGCCGTTTCTCAGCTGGCGGCCGGCCGACCGGCGGCTGACGCCCGAGCAGCCGGAGTGGCTGTTCTGGCTGTGCCCGCCCGGCCAGCCGGCCGTGTTCACCGTGCGACGCAGCTACGTGCGCACGGGCTTTGCCGGCGGCGCGCCCCTGGTGGAGGACGAAGCCGTGGTGCTCAGCGGGCCGCGCGGGCCGGAGGGCCAATTGCTGGCCATTCCGGTGCGGCCCCGGGCCGGTACCGATGCCGTGACCCTGGCCCTATATGACGCCGACGAAACGGCCCTGAGCCCGCTCGTGACCTTCGCCATGGTCGACCCCACGCCCCAAACGCGCTACCTGCTGTTCACCAACTCGCTGGGGGGCTGCGACACGCTGCGCACCGAGGGCCGGCTGGAGGGCCTGCTCGAAGGCGTGGCCAGCAGCAGCGAGGTGCCGCCCACGGCGGGCGGGGCCGCGCCCCACGCCGACCGC
Organism: Hymenobacter sp. 5317J-9; assembly: GCF_022921075.1. Taxonomy (NCBI): domain Bacteria; kingdom Pseudomonadati; phylum Bacteroidota; class Cytophagia; order Cytophagales; family Hymenobacteraceae; genus Hymenobacter; species Hymenobacter sp. 5317J-9. The sequence continues at coordinate 3,647,103 of NZ_CP095050.1, read as the reverse complement.
TGGACCTACGACGTGACGGCCGTGCGCAAGCTGAAGCTGGCCACCGGCTGGCTGCGGGCCTCGGAGCTGCGCTGGCTGCAGGAGCTGGTGCTGGCGCGTGAAATCTGGGAGTGGCAGCCCGGGCGGGTGCTGCCCCTCGACGTGGCCAAGCGCCAGCTGGCTTACCTGTCCGACGCCAACCCGCTGCGCGGGATGGCGCTGGAATACGATTATGCTTTTGCGCCCACTGCTTACGCTGCTCTCTGATGCTTGCCTTGACTTCCGCCGGCCGGCCGGTGCACCTACACCGCGGCACCAGCGTGCAGCTGGAGTATAACTCGCCGCTGTTCGACGAGGACACCATCCTGGGCACGTTCGCCTATTCGTTTGCCGTGCCGGCGCCGCCCAACGGGCCGCTGTACAGCTATCCGGAGCGGCCCGACCGGGCGCAGGAGCCGGGCGCTCCGCTGCCGGCGGAGCTCAGCGAGTCGGGCGTGCCGCTGCTGGTGGGCACCCAGCGCGTGCGCTCGGCTTCAGCCCGGCAATACAGCGTGGCCGTGGCCGGCGGGCTGAGCGGCGCCGGCCTGAACGAGCGGCAACTGAGCTCGTTTGAGTACGGCGGGCTGCGCGAAGTGCCGCGCTGGGTGCCCATCGACCCGTCCGACCCGGCTTCGCTGCTCGTGCCGGGCCTGGTGCCGCACGCCAACGACGTGGTGGCCCACCCGGCATTGTACCCTTACGCCTTTGCCCCGCTGCGCAACGAGTACCTGGCCCCGTGGCAGATGCTGTCGAGCACGGCGCCCGACCCGCTGAACTACCCCCTCAACACCGTCAACCGGTGGGTGGTGGGCGCGGTCGCGTCGGTGGGCATGCCCGCCGGCGGCACCTTCACCTACAACCTCGATTTCACCGTGCCGGGCGGCGTGAACGTGCTGCGGTACGAGCCGCTACCGCCGTACTGCCCCTTTCCGCGCCTGCGCTACGTGCTGCAGGCCATTCTGGAGGAAAGCGGGCTGGTGGTCGACGCCGACCAGCTGCTGCCGGGGGAGCTGGGCGAACTCGTGGTGGTGGGCAACGCCCAGCTGGTGGACCGCGGCGACGCCACCACGCTGCGCTTCGCGCTGGCCGACGTGCTGCCGGCGCTAACCGTGGGCGAACTGCTGGCCGCGCTGCGGCAGGACCTGGGCATCGTGGTGTACGTGCACCGGGCCAGCGGCCGCGTCCGGAGCGCCTACCTGGTGGAGGCCGTGGCCGCCGATGCTGCTTACGTCGACCTGAGCGACTGCGTGGCCGGCGGCGTGGAAACCACCGTGGAGGAGCCGCAGGGCCTTACGCTCACTTCCCTGGTCGATGGCGCCGACGAGCTCACCAAGGACTGGCTCACGCTGCAGCCCGACGACAGCCGGGTGCTGGCGCCCGTGGCGACGGCGGCCGCCCTGCCGGCCTCTGCCGTGCTGCTCACCGACAACCCGCAAACCGACCAGGTGCGCCTGGTGCTTGACGAGGAGGTGTATTACCGCTGCACCGTGGCCCCGTCGCTCGACGGCGTGCACGTGCCCCTGAGCTGGGAGCGGCTGGTGCCGCGCCTGCCCGTGGTGCCGGTCAACGGCGGCGGCGAGGCGCTGGCCCAGCGCCTGGCCTACGTGGCGGAGCTGCCCACGCGCATCGGGAGCGACCCGGCCCTGACCGTGCCGGTGCCGGCGCTGAAGCAGCCGCCGTTTCGGGCCGGAGCCGAGGGCGTGGGGCGCAGCACCGTGCTGCGGCTGCTCTTCTACCGGGGGCTGCAGCTGGCCAGCGACGGCACCACGGCGTACCCCAGCTTGTCGCACCAGAGCCCGAGCGGCGCGCTGAGCGTGCGCCTGGCCGGGGCCCAGGGCACCTACGAGCGGCTGCTTAGCCCCTGGCTGGCGGTGAAGCTGCGCGGCACCCGCTACACGGTGCCCCTGCAGCTGAGCCCGCTGGGCCTGGCCACGCTCGAGCAGGCCACGCCGGTGCGCCTGGCGGGGGTGCGCTACCTGGTGCGCAAGCTCTCGGCCACGGCGCCCCTGCGCAAGCCCGCGTCGGCCGAGCTGGTGCGCTTGTAGAAAAGGCCAGGGCATACGAGGAAGGCGCCGCCAACGGCCGGAAAAAACGGCGGTGGGGCTAAAAATAAATTTGCCAGTTCTTCCCCAGCTTTTGCCAGTTCTTCCCCAACCCCCCTCCAGAGGCAAGGGGGAGGGGGTGGGGTAGTTGCCGGCCGGCCCGGCGCCGGCACTGGCAATTGCCAGGCAAAGGCGCCGTCGCCCGGCCCCGGCAACCGGCCTACTACCCGGGGGGCGAATGTGGCTATTTGGCCGCATGACGAAAGCAGAACTGGAATTGCGCCGCCACGCGCCGGCCCACGGCGGCATCCTGGGCGAGTTGTTCCTCAACGGAACGTTTGTGTGCTACACGCTGGAGCGCGTCGGGGTGGCCATCCCCGCCGACGTGTACCAGGTGCTGCTCAACGTGAGCCCGAAGTTTCGCAAGCTCATGCCGCTGCTGGTGGGGCCGCGCGTGCCGGCCAAGTGGGGCGTGCGCCTGCACTGCGGCACCAAGCCGGCGGATAGCGACGCCTGCGTGCTGGTGGGCCTGGCCCAACTGCCGGCCCAGCCCAAGATTTACAAATCGGTGGAGGCCTTCGAGCGGCTCATGGGCTTGCTCATCGGCTTCGAGGCCATCACGCTCACCGTCCGCTAGTGCTGCCGCTGCTCTCGATACCGCCCGACGACTGCGTGAACGTGGGCGGCCTGCTGGCCGGCGTGCGGCTGTGGCCGGCGGCCAACGTGCGGGTCTATGCCGAGCCGGTGGCCAGCATCCTGCCCGCGCTGGAGCTGCGCGACCCGGCCGACTACGCCGACCTGTACTTTCTGCCCGACTCGGCCAGCTACACCGAGGAGCCCGACGAGGACGCCCAGGGCGACTTCTATAAGGTGAAGCTGCCGCTGCTCATTGCCGCCGATGCGCCCGACGTGAGCGAGGCCGTGGCCCGGCTGGCCGGCGGCCGCTACCTGGTGGCCTTCCTCGACGGCAACGGCCGCACCAAGCTGGCCGGCACGCCCGAGTGGCCGCTGAAGCTGCTCATCGGCACCGAAACCGGCCGCAAGGGCACCGACCGCAATGCCCTGAGCTTCACCCTTACCGGCGTGCTGCCGGTGCGGGCCCCCTTTTACCTGGAACAGGAACTCCCGACCCCGGCCGCGCGCCGGGCCTGGTCGGCGGGTTTCTCCTTTGGCTTCAGCTGATGCTCAACCCCGATACCTCGCAGCAAACCGATGCGCTCTACGCGCTCATTGGGCAATATTTTGAAGACAATACGACGGGCAGCATAACGCCCGCCGACGCGCGGCTGGTGCTGGGCTCGGTTGCCGACGCCATCAACGCGGCCAACGCCCGGCTTGATGCCCTGACCACGAACCAGGTCAAGGGCAGCGTGTTTCGCGTGCCGTACCTGGTGATGGTAAACGGCGCGCTCACGGTGCCCACGAATTTGATTCCGGCCCGCTTTCGCATCGTGGGCATGGACGTGCGGGTCGTGAACGGCACCGACCAGACCAGTGCGGCCGCCGGCGTGCGCGCCGACCCGGTGGACTTCCGCCTGCTGGCCAATTCGACCGGCACCATCAACGCCTTGGTCGACGAGCTGCCGGCCACCACCGCCACGGTGAAGGCCGCCTTTGTGCGCACCAGCGGGACTGAAGAGGACAGGGTGCTCAGCTACCCGGTGCTGCCGCTGGAGGATGCGCGCCTGTCTGCCGGCGAAGTGTACCAGTACACCTTTGTGGACCTGGTGCCGCCGGTCACGCGCTTGGTTGAAGTGCGCAACGACATGAGTTTTGCGCAGAACCCGCTGCCCACTGGCTTGGATTCTGACCCGTACTACAAACCGTTTGCGCCGCTAAGTGCCGCCGTTGGCTACGACGATACGGCATTGCAAAACCGCGTCGCGGCCGTCGCAACGGCGATGGTTGATACGCCGGCTAAGTTTCTGGCGCTCGTCGACACGGCGGCTTCCAACGTGGAGGTCTCTATTTCGGTCACGAATGGCAAGTTGGTGCTCACCGCCAACCCAACGGGCGCCCCGCAGCCAAAGCGCCAAGCCGTGGCCATCGGTGACAGCGAAACGGAAGGGTATGGCCTGGGCGCCGATTACCAGACCAAGAACTGGCTGGCGCGCTTGGGCGTGGTGGGCGCCGACCTCTACGACCTGGTGGTAAACAAAGGCATCAGCGGCAACACCACGGCGCAAATGCTGGCCCGCATCGCCGACATCAAGGCCAGCTTCAATGCGACTGGGCGCGCGGGCATCGACACCTACACCCTGGGGGGCTACAACGACTTCGATGAAACCCGGTTGGGCGCGAGCGTGGCTGACGTGGTGGCCCGCCTCTCGCAGCTGGTGGCCGGCTACAAAACGGCGCAGGTAGCTGGGCGGGATAAGAATTACCTGATGACCCTGCCCGCGACGGCTGGCTATTACACCAATGTTGCCGGCGGCAGCGCGGCGATGGATGCGCGGATTACGGTCAAAATCAATGACCTCAACGCCTATATCCGAGCCAACTACGCGGCGATGGGCTATGACGGGTACGTTGACATTGCCCGCATCGTGGAAGCGCAGTCGCCTACCAATTCCGCCAATACCACGGACGGGCTGCACTTTTCGGCCTTCTTGGCCGACCTCATCGCACAAGCCGTTGCCACCTACGAGCGAAACGGTGCCCAACCGACCGGCCCCATTATCAGCAACCCCGGTGGGCAGCCAGGCACCTACGTGGAGAATCCGTCCACGAGCGTGTTGCCCTTTACCAACCCCACGTTGACGCCCTACGACCCGGCCCGTATCCAGGTGCTGGTGGCGACCGGCGACGGCAGCCGGGTGCAGTCGCTGGTGTACGACGGCACGCTGAACCTGACGGCCTTCAGCCACGATTCCTTCGCGCCGGTGAGTACGGATTGGGTGGGCGAGGCCGAGTTTCTCATTCCAACGCTCGACGAGCGCATCTTGGGCCTGTCCGTGAACATGGTAGCCGCTTGGGGTGATTTTGCCTATTCCATGTATGCACAGGCCAACGGTACGGTGGCCTTTCTGGTGGGCCCAGGCTTCGCCACTCCGGTCAGCGGCGGCAACTTTGCCTATGTGCCCACGGACAAGCTGGGATACAAACTCACCAAAACGCAGGTCATTTTTTATAAGAATGGCCAGGAGCAGGCCCGCATCAACCGCACCGAAAGCGGCAACCTGCGCGTGGCACTTGGCTTCCGTGACCAGCAAGTGATTACCAATGTGCGCAGCCGGGCCTACTCAATGGTGTAAGTTCTGGATATCAGAAAAAAAGCCCTGGCCGGTGAGGCCAGGGCTTTTTTTGTCAATCGGGCTATTCCTCGTCTTCGTGCCGGGCGTAAAACTCGTCGTCGTCGACCGTGAAATTGTTCATGCCGTAGCGGCCCGCCAGCCACGCGATGAGGGCGAGGCCGCCAAAAAAGGCCACTGTGTCCAACAGTAGCATCGGCCAAGGAAACAGGGCTTGCCAGAACAAGGCGCTCATACTTCTACCGCTTTAAAAGCCGGAACAGCGGCCCCGGGTGTCTCACTGTCAAAGCGCGCCATCCACACCGAGAGCCGCTTGCCCAGCCACTTGCTGGCCGGCTTCTCGATGAATACGTGGAGCGCGGCTGCAGCGGCCAGCATGAACGCGATGACGCCGGCCAGCAGTACGTAGTTGTTGGCCAGGCCCGCCAACCGGTTGAAAATGACGTATCCAGCAGCCTGGTGCAGTAGGTAGAGCGGGTAGGTGAGGGCCCCGGCCCACTTCAGCCACGCGAAGCGGCTCAGGCTGAACACGCGGAACGAAATCAGCAGGAAGATGCCGAAAAACAGCGTGATGGCGCCACCAATCACCAGGTTGGAGAAGGGCGTGTTGAAAGCTGCCGTTAGCTCCTTGCCTTGGTTGATGCCGCTGCGCAGGGCCAGAGCATAGGCGGCCGCCAGCAGGCCGAAGCGCAGCCAGGTGCGGCCCGCCGGCGCCTGAAACAAATAGAACAGCATGCCGGCAATGAAGTAAGGGGCATACTTTGGGAAGAACAAATAGGTGAACCCAGCCAGCTGCGACTCGGCGCCCAGCTTCGCGGCAGCCATGCTCAGCACGATGCAGGCCAGCCAGCCCGACATAAACAGGTCGAGGTGGCGCATGAGCTTGTAGCCGATGAGCAGCGACACCAAGAAGTAGAACGTGATTTCCACGGTGAGCGACCAGTACGAGGCATCCACGGCGGCCACGCCGAAGAATTCGTGCAGCATGGTCAAGTTGTAGATGTACTGGCCCGCGCCAACAGTCAGCAGCGGCTGGTTGAGCCCGGCCCCGCCGAAGCGCACCACCAGGAACGTAAAGGTGACGGCTGCCCAAAAGGCAGGGTAAAGGCGGGTGATGCGGGAGCGCAGGAACTGCGTCACGGTTTTGCCCTGGGCGCTGAGCAGCACCACGTAGCCCGAAATGATGAAGAACAGCTCCACGCCCAGGTACCCGTACTTGGTGGCCGGGGCCAGCTCTGGAAAGCCCAGCGGGTTGGTTTGGTGCACCGTGTACCCCCAAAACGTGTAGTGGTAGAAGACGACTGACAATGCCGCCAGGAAGCGCAGCAGGTCGATTTCGTAGAAGCGGATGGGAGCTTTGTGGGGTTCGGGTTCCATAAGGAGAAAAGAGTAGGGGGTAAAATTAACCTCACATGCTTTAAAAACCGGGGCTTTTTCGTCCTATGTGCCGGCAGGCTAAAATCCGAACATTGTATACCGCTCCTCTGGCGGTATGACTATGGAAGACCTGCTTACCAGCTCCGCCTGGGCCCTCGAATCAAAGTACTACGGCCTGGCCAAGCAGCGCATTCAGGCGCGCTGGGCCCAGGGCCTGCCGGCTTTGGCGGCGGAGGAGGCGAAGCCGCGTCGCTACCCGCACGTGGACAAGGACGGCTACGCCACCATGTGGCACGCCGTGGCCGAAGCCGTGGGCAACGGCATCCTGCACCCGGTTGAAGGCCTGGCCTCGGCCATGAGCCAGGTGCTGGCCGGCCCCCGGGGCGGCAGCTCGGCGAACACCAGCGGCTCGAAAGTGGCCGTGTTGCCGATTCAGGGCACCGTGCAGAAGCGCGGCGGTTACTGCAGTCTGGGCACGAAAGACCTGGTGGCCCAGCTGAATGCGGCCAACCGCGACCCGGAAATTGCCGCCATCGTGCTCGACATCGACTCGCCCGGCGGGCAGGTCGACGGCACCGAGGAGTTCGCCCAGGCCTGCGCGCTCAGCGCCAAGCCCGTGGTGGCTTACATCGACGGCCTGGGCGCGTCGGCCGCCTACTGGATTGCCTCGCAGGCCAGCTTCATCTACATCAACTCGGCCAGCACCGGCTACGCCGGCAGCCTGGGCGTGCTCTGCATGAGCATCGACCAAACCGCCTTCCTGGAAAAGCAGGGCTACAAGGTGGAAATCCTGCGCTCCAGCCGCGCCGTGGACAAGGCCCGCCTGAACTCGGTGGAGCCGCTCAGCGACGTGGTGCGCGCCTCGGTGCAGGCCGACCTCGACCAGATTGGCGAAACCTTCATCGCGGCCGTGGAACGCGGCCGCGCCGGCAAGCTGAGCACGAAAGAGGACGTCTTCACCGGCAAAGTGTACCGCGGCTCCGATGCCAAAAAGTACGGCCTGGTCGATGCCATCGGCTCCCTGCAGGATGCCGTCAACAAAGCCGCGCAACTGGCCCAGTCGGGCAGTGGCGCGGGCAAACTCGCTTCATCCATCACTCAAACCCTACAACAGAATGGCATTTGAATTTAAGAACATCCTCAGCGCCATGGGCCTGAAGGCCAGCACCGACACGGTGACCGAAGCCCACCTGCAGGCCGCTGATGACAAAATCGCGCTGCTGACGCAGGAGAAGGCCGACGCCGATACCCGCGCCAACGCGGCTGAAGCGGCCCGTGTGGCGGCTCAGACCGCCCTCGACACCACCAAAGGCGAGTTGGCCACTGCCAACACCAACCTGACCCAAGCCGGCCTCGACCTGAAAACGGCGCAGGATAAGGTGGCCACGCTGGAGGAATGGAAGAAAAACCAAGCTGCAGCTGACGGCCGCGAGGAAGACGACAGCAACAACCTCGATACCGAGGACGAAGGCCCGAAAGCTTCGTGGGAAGTAGCGGCTTCCAAGGCCATTGCCACCGCCAAAAAGCGCGTCGGCGAGAAGTAGACCGGGGCGCCCCAATCATCATTCAATTCATTTTTCACGCTTTCGCTTTACTGCATAACTAGCATGTCAGTACCCATTGATTTCTCGGGCTTGCCCGCCAAAATGCAGGGCTACACCCTGCGCGAAACGGAAACGCTGCTCTCGATGATGCTCATCGATGGCCAATCGTTCCTCAACTACATGGGGCTGTTCCCCGACGTGACCGACGAGCTGGCCCTGACTCAGATTTTCGTGTCGAGCGTGCTGCAGCCCGGCGGCAAAGACACCTTCGACCCGAAGGGCACGGTGGGCTTCAAAAACCGCATCGGCAAGGTGCGCGAGTGCAAAATCGACTACACGCTCAAGCCCTCGGACATCCTGGCCATGTGGAAGGGCTACCTGGGCCGCATTGCCAAGAGCAAGCAGGGGTCGGTGTACGACGTGCCGTTCCAGCAGTACATCATCGACAAGCTGGCCGAGCGCGCCAAGGAGGAAATGCACCTCGATGCCGTGTTCAAGGGCGTGTACAACAAGGACAAGAAAACCGCCAACCGCGTGTTTGATGGCCTGTTGCCGCTGCTCTCGAAGGCGGGCGTGGTGCCCGCCGGCAACATTTTCGCCGGTGCGCCCATCACGCAGAATAACGCCATCGACCAGCTCGAAGGCATCTCCGACAAGGTGCCCTCGCACCTGCGCAACCGCAACCTGGTGATGCTGGTGGAGCCCACCGTGGCCACGTTCTACAACCGCGACTACCGCAACACGTTCGGCGGCAACACGAACAACACCGGCGGCTTCTCGCACACCACGATTGACGGCACGACCATCACCATCACGCCCGAGCCCGGCCTGGCCGATACCGGTGGCGTGATTGTGACGCCGGCCGAGAACCTGGTGTGGCTGACCGGCCCCCTGGGCGGTGGCCCCAACTCGTTCATCATCGAGAAGAGCAAGCGCAACGTGGACATCATGTGCGACTTCCAGGCCGCGCCCGACATCAGCATTGCCGAGTACGTGTGGTGCAACGACCTGGCGCTCGAAGCGGGTCAGGGCTTCATCACGGCCGAGGCGGCTGAGCCCGACCCCCAAGCCTAAGCCTGAGCAGAGCCGGTGGCCACGTGGCCGCCGGCTCTCCGTGGTAACCCATCAGTTCCCTCTCCGCATCTCCGTTCGATATCCCCCATTTTTCAAATTCTTACTTCCTGACCATGAAAAAGATTTTTCCGGTGCTGAGTGTGTTGATGTTCCTGGTGGGCATCGCCACGATGGCCGCCCTGCAGTTTCCCGCCCAGGCTCACGCCTTGGCGATGTCGGTGCCCCACGGCCCCGAACTACTCACCGTGCTGGTGGGCACCGGCGGCAGCGCCCTGGCCTGCGTGGTGGTGCCCATCGCCGAAATCGTCGAGGACGATTGCCCCAACCCGGGGGGCCTCACCGACCTGCACGTTATCCGCCGGCGCGAGCTGGAGGACTTTCCCGAGCCGGACGCGGATAAGGTGACCATCAGCACGGCCCTGGTGCCCAAAGCGGGCTGCGGCTTTGTTCCTTGGGCGTTTGCCGCCGATTCCGGCGAGATTAACCACAAGTCGAGCGGCGACGCTGGCAGCCAGAGCATCAGCCACGACCTGAGCGTGTACATTCCCCGGGGCAGCGCCACGACCGACGCCGTGATTCAAGCCGCCCTCAATGGCGACTTCGTGGTCATTGGCCGCGACAGCAACGGCAACCAGCGCATCGCCGGCGATAAGCGCCGTGGCGTGAAGTTCGAGCACGATTACAAGTCGGGCAAGAAGGGCAACGATAAGAACGGCACGGACTTTAAGTTCTCGGGCGAGGGCTTCACCCACGTGCCGTACTACTACACGGCCGCCATCCCGCTGAAGGCGTAAGCCAGGCCTGCGGGCATTTCAATCATTGTTTCATCAGTAACAAGTCGTTATGGCGCTGAAAAAATTTGACTTGGTTAATACCGAGGGTTTGAAAGGGCTGAACTATAAGGGTGATTTTATTCCCTTCGAGAAAATCACCGACGAGCTGGCCGAGCAGTTGGAGGGCAAGACCCACGTACTGAAGCGCAAGACCACGGCCCAAGTGCAGAAAGCCCTTGCGGCGGAGGCCGCCGAAGCTACCAAATAGTCGCCCCGCAGCAGCTTAAAAAAAGCCTCGCCCACCAGCGGGGCTTTTTCAGTTGAAAGCAATCCCGGGTTTGTCGCAATCAAGTCTGTTTTGGGGCGGCCCAGCCGCGTCACTAACTAATTGCTAGGAAGAGGATTGGTCAACGCCCCGGCATTCGCTACCCGTTGCAGCAGGTGAGAGAATAGCCGAAACTGCTATTTATTAAGCGAATAGTTGCAGGGAGAGATGTCTGATAATGGCCTATATCTTCCTTTTTTGAGGGGGGCTGAACGGCTTCATTTGCTTACCATTCGCTGACCCGAATGGCTTTCTTTCCTCCTGTTTCCCTTTCTATGAAAAAGATTAGTGTATTGCTCTCCCTAGCGGCGCTGCTCGTTAGCGTACCTTCCTTTACGGCTAGTGCCGCGGTGAAGCAGGCTTCCTCCAGGGTAGCCGCTGCCTATCCTCGGAATGACTACTTTGACTGGGGGTTTGCGGACGGAATTGCTTTTCTGGAGTATGAAGCAAGCCTGTACAGCGGCACGACGACGTACAAAGAGCACGCGGATGCCGAGCTGGCCGTGGCGCTGCAGAATGAGCAAAATGCCGTTCCCGAAAGCGATGATTTTTATTACTGGTACGGGTACCGAATTGCCATTCAACAGAAGCGTGGTAATTACTAAGCAGCCCTAGTTAAGTGCAAAGCCCCGCCCTATGGCGGGGCTTTTTGCGTAAGTTCGGGCCATGGGTTACGACGATGACGACATGCACCCGTTGCTGGGAACTGCGTTAATGGGTGCCGTGATGGCCGGCCTCTTCTTCTTGGCCCGCTTGGCTTACCGATTGCCCTGGGCCCACTGGTGGCACTGGCTTACCACCTGGTAGGCTATCTTCGCTCCGCGAATATTTGAAGTTACCCTTATTGCCAAAGCACCCACGGCCGCGCCATCTGGACTCGGCCGGGGGAGCGTGCGGGTGCAAGTCCCGTAATTCTAGGGTGCTTTGGCACTTCAAGTATTCGCAGCGATTCCTCCGGCTTTTCCGGCCGCGCGCTGCCTATGCCCCTCACTCGCTTCCGGCTCTCGACCCTGCCCGCGTTGGCGCCCTTTCTGGTGCAGCGTGCCCAAACCAATGAGCCGCTGCAGGCGGCGCTCGACGACGGCCTGGCCGACTATACTGAAGGGGCCGAAGTGATGCTCACGGCGCTGCGGGCCTTGCTCGATGAGTGGCTGCACGAAGGCCAGCAGACGTTGTTCGAGGTAGACGAGTTTGCGGACCCCTATAAATGGCTGGCCATGAGTGACCAGCTGGAGGTGGTGCAAACCTTCCGCAACCTGCTGGGCGAGGACTAAAACCGTCCTATTGGCCGCCGGCCCATTCGGCTAGCTTGGATTTCAACGAATCTGAAATCCAAGCAATCCAGTCATGGGAGAACAACTAGAAAAGGTGATTAGCTGGCTGGAGGCCGGCGAGGCGGCCGACTATCGCGCCGGCGTACTGCTGCTGCAGGAGCAGGGCGGCCCGCGCGGCCTGGTGGGCATGCTGCTGCGCAAAGACTCGACCAGCAACCGCGAGAAGCTGCGCTACGAGTTGGTGAAAGTGGGCTGTGGCGGACGCTTGGGCGAAGTGCAGGAAGTGCTCAACCATTTTGCTCAATCCGTGCAGGGCGCGGTGCCGGCCCTGGTCGAGCCCCTGGCTGAGCAGCCGGCCCCGGAAGTGGTGCCCGACGCCGTGCGCGGCGACGTCGACGAACTCACCCAGCTGATGCAGCGGGTGTATAACCAGCGCTGCCAGCTGAGCAACAGCCTGGCCGACTTGGCGCCGGCCGATGCCCCGCCCGTGGTGGCCGAAATCCTACGCCTGCAGAACCAGTACAACGCCCTGTCCGAGAAGCGCCGGCGCCTGGTGGCCGGCGAGGCCGTGGCTCCGGAAGCTGAGCCGCCCGCCGCTGACGCCGTACTGGTGGTCGACCGGGCCGAGCTGCTGAAGCAGCGCGCCAACCTGCGCTCGAACCTGAGCAAGGCCAAGAAGAACCAAGCGGCCGCTAAGTCGGAGGCCAAGCGGAGTGAATACGCGCAGAAGGTAGCGGTGCTCAGCACCGAACTGAGCAACCTGGAACTGCAGCTCTCGCTGCCGCAGGCATGAGCGCCGGCGCCCGCATTGCCCTGGCCCTGCTAGGGCTGATGCTGGCCCTGTGCGTGTACTCGTGCATGGCCCCTCGTTTTCAGGAAGCGCCGCGCCAATCGCGGCGCTATTATCAACACCGGCAGCGCGTGCACGCCCAGGAGCGCCGCCACCATTACCACCGCAAGTAAATGGCCCATCCCCGCATGTGGCGGCCCGAACAGCGCCGCCTCGACCAGCTCACGCCGCTGGAAAATAATCCGTTTGGCAAAATCACCGCCGAGAAACGCCGGCGCCTCGAAGAGAAGCTGCTCGAACTCGGCACCTTCGAGGCGGCCACCGTCGACAACGACGGCGTGCTGCTCACCTTCAACAAGCGCCACAACCTGCTGCTGGGCCTATTCGGGCCCAGCTACGAGGTAACGGTGCTGGTGCCGACCGGCGAGCTCACCGAGAGCCAGCGCAAGAAAATCATCCTGGCTTCCAACGTCAACGAAGGGGAGTGGATTGATGACATCCTGCGTGAGCAGTACGCCGACGTGCTCGACGAGGTGGGCCTGCAGCTGGCCGCCCTCGATGCCGACGTGGCCGCAGCCGCCGGCGGCACGAAGGAAGCCGAGCCGGAGTTTCCCATCGTGGCCGAGTTCTCGGAGAAGTACGACGCGGTGGTGATTGTCTGCCGCAACGCCATTGATTTCAACTTCCTGCAGGAAGTGCTGGGCCTGGCCAAGGAGCAGAGCTACAAGAGCAAGGAGGTGGGCCAAACCCGCGTCATGGACGCGAAAGACTTCTGCGAGAAATGGAAATCCCGATAGTCATTCCCTCGCACAAGCGCGCGGGCCGCATCCTGACCCTGGGCGTAGTGCCCTCGGCTATCCTTTGCATTCCGGAGAGCCAGCGCGCCGAGTACGCGCTGGCGCACCCGGACGCGGAGCTGGTGACGCATCCGGACGAGGTGGTGGGCCTGGCCCGCAAGCGCAACTGGATGTACCAGCACTTCGGCGACATGCTGCAACTCGACGACGACATCACCGACTTCCGGCGCATGTACCTGCCGGCCGGCGAGAAGGTGAGCGTGGCACCCGAGCGGGTGCAGGCCATCGTGCAGGAAACGGCCTACGCCGCCCGCGAGGCCGGCGCCTACCTCTGGGGCTTCACCAGCAACCCCAACCCCACCATGTACAAGAGCCTGGCGCCGATTAGCCTCACAGGCTATATCACCGGCTGCGCCACCGGGCTGCTGAAGGGCTCGAAGCTCTGGTACAATCCGGACATCATCTGCAACGAGGATTATTGGATTAGCTGCCTGAACGCCTATCACCACCGCCTCATCTGGAAGGATACGCGCTTCACCTTCATTCAAAAGGATACGTTCGTGGGGCAGGGCGGCCTGGCCGAGTTCCGGAACATCGATGCCGAGCGGGCCGACTTCGAGCTGCTGAAGCGGTGCTTCGGCGATGCGATTCAGGAGAAGAAGGATGGCAAGCTGGCTAAGCGGAAGCATCCGTTTCAGAAGACGATGAAGCTGCCGTTTTAAAGAAAAGGGGTTGATATTCACGCAGAATATCAACCCCTTTTCTTCTATGGACGTCACTAGTTTACCAACGGAAAGCCTTTACAAATTCATGGCTTTTGCTGGCCTGATAATCATTTTTGGCACTGCTGCTTACGCTTACAAGTTCTTGACAGCTATTGGTAAGCAGCTAATCACTGTTCAAACTGACGTAGCAGTTTTCCAGGTCAAAAGCGCAAAATATAGGGAGGGTGTCCTGAAAAGAATGGCGGCCATAAAAAGCGAGGCAGCGGATATTATGGGAATTCAGTTAGGAGAGTTGGAGAAAGAGCTTATTTCAGTGCGGACGACAGATAACAATCCGGTAGGACTTTATGCTGGTAAAAACTTCTCGCCAGAGGCCCAAGAACTATTTAAAAAGATGTCTGCTAATCGCGAAATAGTGGATGACGGAGGATACGAACTTGATATAATCAGCGCGGAGCTAGCAGGTAAAATTGACCTTCTCGCCTTTGAAACACGACAAGAAAGGTTATTGAAAATAGGCTGTGTTATTTCAATCCTAGTCGGATCTGTGCTCACATATTATGGCTTTAAGCATTGGGCGGTAATGCAAGACTATGCCGACCGTGTTTTGATAAAAGAAGCTATTGATAAATTAAAGTAAAAAAAGGCCCCGCAGCTGCGGGGCCTTTTTTTACTTTAATTGCCGGGCCACAATCACCTCAGCGTCGCCGACGGCTGCACCCTTGGGCAGCATGGCCACCACGGCCGAGTAGAGCGATTCCACGGCCGACCTGTAGCCCTCGAAGCCGGAGCCCTGCAGTACCTGGTAGTCGCGGTACCCGATACCGGTACCGCCATTGGCGTTGTGCTGTGGCTCGACCCAGTGCAGCGCCTGGTACTCCTTTACGCTGGCCAACTTCCCTTGCCATATCACGCGCACTCCCTCCGTGCGCAGCAGCGTGTTTCGCACTTCGTAGAGCTGGCGCCCTGGCAGTGGGCTATAGAGCCAGATGAAACTCACGCCGCCGTCATGCACGGTCTTCAGCTGGATTTGGGGCATGGCTAAAAATACGGCCCTGGCGGGCTGCAAGCGGCTTTTTTGCCAGAATTTTATTAGAAAATAAAGGCTGTTTGGTTTCTGTAACTGGTTCTGTATGAAGAATTTTGCATCATCAGTTCACCACTTACACATCTCAAACAACCATGAAAAAAGTAACCGCAACCGCCGCCATTAAGACTGCCCTGGCAGCCGAAACCACCGCCCAGAAGCTCGACCTGCTGCTGGACTACATTAACGGCCAGTACGGGAGCGAGGCCAACCTGCCTGCCGGCAGCAAGCTCGGGAAGACGCTCGACACGCTGCGCGACGAACTGGCCGCTGAGGCCCTGACCAAGCTGGCCACCCGCCGCGGCCGCAAGGCTGCCCAGGTGGTGCCCGTAGCTGAGCAGCCCGCCGTGCTCGACAGCGTGGCCGGCATGCACCAGGCCGAAACCGAATTTGCGGCTCAGCAGCCGCGCATCGAGCAGCCAGAGCGCGTAGAGCTGCCCGAGCCCACCGACGAAGACCTCGCCAACGAAACCCTGGCGGAGGCCCAGAGCATTCTCGATGCCGCCGTCGTGCGCGACGTGGCTCCGGAGCCGGTGCACCCGGTAAGTGCTCCGGAGCGCCAGGCCTTCCGCTCGGAAGCGCTGGACCTCATTCTGAGCGCAGCGGTGCCGGCGAGTACGAAAACGTACTCGCCGCTGAGCCACCTCGACCTGATTAACGCCGTGAAGGAGCAACTCGACAAGTGCGGGCTGCAGGTGAAGGATGAGCGCTACCAGGAAAATCGGAAGGGGCAACAGATGTTTGGCCACCTGACGGTGGCCGGCCACAACGGCGAGCAGGATATGTGCTTGGGCTTCCGCAACAGCTACGATAAGAGCATGCAGGTGGGCGTTGTGGGCGGCTCGCGGGTGATTGTCTGCTCGAACCTCATGTTCGCCGGCGACTTTAAGGCCCTGGCCATGCACAACGGCAACCTGGTGCAGGAACTCAATACCATGCTCGGCAAGGCCGCCGACCGCCTCGAGGAGCACTACCGCAAGCTGCAGCTTGATTCGGAGAAGATGAAGCAGGTGGAAGTGAACCCCCGCCTCATTCACGAAATCCTCGGGGAGCTGTTCTATTCCGAGTCGGTGGTGAGCGAGGCCCAGCTGCGCATCATCCGCGGCGAGCTGCGCGAGCAAACCAACTTCGGCGATGGGAGCCTGTGGGACCTGTACAACCACACCACCGAGGCGCTGAAGACCACGCCCAGCGGCCTTATCATCGGCCGGCACATCGAGGCGCACCAGTTTTACATGCAGCGCGCCTAATCCCTCATTACTAACCGTGTACCGGTGTCTCCGGCCGCGCTGCGGTCGGAGGCCTGGCTACGCCTTTGCCATAACTAAAGTGAGCAAGTACGATTTAAGAACCAAGAAAGGGTACGACTTCTTTGAAGTATCGAGCGCCCTGCAGAAGTGCATCCGTCGCGGGATGGAGGAAGAGGCCATGTACTGGGCCGTGGAGCTGTTCAACTCTTCCTACCAAGAGTACGTGTGGAAACGCCTGCGCATCATGGCCAGCGAAGACGTGGGCCTGGCCGTGCCTGGCATCGTGGCCGAGATTCAGGCCCTCTACCAGCACCACAAGCTGCAGGCCACCAAGAAGGAGGACAAGAACCAGCCCGAGCGCCTGTTTCTCACGCACGCCGTGCTCATGCTCTGCCGCGCCCCGAAGAGCCGCGTGGTCGACCACGCGCTGCTCTACCACTGGATGCGGCACGAGCACGTGCACCTGGAGGTGCCGGATTTTGCGCTTGACAAGCATAACGAGCGCGGCCGGCGGCTGGGCCGGGGGTGGCGGCATTTTTTCTTTACTGGCACGCTGCTGGCCGACTCGGGCAGCGTGCCCGGCGAACACGAGTACCGGCAATTGGCGATGGATGCCGTGGGCAGCCCGTCGCCGTCGATGTTCGCTCCCGAGTCGCCGCCTGAGCCGCCCGCCCCGGTTAAAGTGCTGAGCTTGTTTCCCGAAGCCGAAGCCGCGCCCGATGCCGAAGGGTGACCAGAAAAAGCGGGTGATGCGCAAGCGCACCCTCGACGAGCCGGGATATTACGCCTTCGCCTCCGTAGTCGGCCAGCAGCGGCATTTCAACGTGCAAACGGCCAAGCTGCTGGCTGCCTACGGCTTGGAGCCCCTGAGCCTGCTCGATGGCCAGGGCCGGCCCCAGCCGCCGCAGCTGCCCAGCGAAGAAATACTGGAGTGGATAATTGAGCAGAGCAATTGCCCCATGACGCAGCTGCGGGCCTTCGTGGAGGTAGGCGGCGACGAGCAGCCCGACCTCACGCCCTGGGGACGCATTGCCGCCGGCCTCGTGAGCACCACGGAGGCCAGCCTGCGCCGCTGGGGCGACGTGAACCACTTCACGCCGCAGCTGCTGCGCCACTACTGCGGGCCGGAGGGAACGCCCCTCGACGTGCAGGCCCAGGTGCTCAGCCACGAAGCGCCCGAGCTAAGGCCTGAGGAACTGTGGGAGTTCATTGTGGCGCACCCACGGGGCGCGCACACTTACCAGCCCCAGACCATCGGCCACCGGTTGGCCGAAGCCTTTCAGCGCAGCGCGGGCTTTCGCCTCACCTACACGTACGCGGTAAACTTGCTTGGGCTTATGGACGGCCGGCAACCAGCATCAGTTAGCAAGGAGCCACCTTTCTGAAACGCGAAAAGCCCAGCAAGGCCGAGCTTTTCTATCAGTCCACGCATCGGCATCTCAACTCCGATGAATGAGTTGCGAAGATATACTTTATTCAAGCAACAAGCTCGCGCGCAAGCTTGCTTACCTCTTCGTGGCCGATATTTGTCTGAGGCCCGCTTGGACGAGTGAAGCGGTAATGAATATATCAGGGCTTTTCAAACTTCCGCATTTTGTTTGCAATGTAATGAGAGGTGTTACAGCCCCATTGGACAAGGTGACTTTGCTGTAAGGTGTTACCTTGGTGTTGTCTGTGACTTGGTAGGTAAAGGCCACTGCTGCTGAACCCACGTTCATGAACTGGACCCTGTAATGGTTATATGAACTACCGCCACGGGAACAAATGCAACGCGCCTGCAAGCCATTGGTCAGGGTTTTAAACTCAGTCCAATTTCCTGTCGAATTGTATTGGGCCTGAGCATAACAACCGTAGTGTAGTAGGGCTAAAAGCCAAGTGCAAAAGAAGAGCTTAGCATTCATTTTTAATGTTTTAAAAGTGTATGCGATATTAATGATATAAATAAAATTTTAGTAGGATGGCTAGGGCGTGCGCTAAATCACGTCCTACGTTCACGTTGAGTGGGGTTGCTACTTGGGTGGCAACCCCGCTTTTTTATGAAGAAACTTGGAAAGGGCGATAAGCTCGATAAATACCGGTCGCACCTAGTCGACGGCGCCGACCTCAAGCCCGACGAGCTGGAGATGCTGGCCAAGTACCGCAAGGCCCACGGCCTGCTCTGCCTGGGCTTCGGCCGCAACCAGGTGCTGGCCACCCTGGAGAAGGAGTACGAGCTGAGCCAGCCGCAGCTCTACGCCATCGTGCGCGAGAGCATCAAGCTCTATGGTTCGATTGAGGAGGTCGATAAAAAGGGCCAGCGCGTCATTTCGCACGAGAACTACAAGCTGCTGGGCAACCTGGCCCGCAAGAACGGCGACATCGGCGCGGCCATCCGCGCCCAGGAAAACGCCGACAAGCTGCTGGGCTTGTTCGAGGCCGAAAAGACGGTGCTCGACCCGAAGGCCTTCCTCATCCCGGTGCCCATGGACTTCAGCACCGACCCGGCCGTGCTGCGTGAGCAGGAATCGACCGAGGACACCGATTACGAGGACGTGAGCGATGAAGCGGAGTAATTTCGAGCGGGAGGAGCGCCGGCGCGTTTACGTCAACGAGAAGCAGCGGCAATTTCTGGCCGCCAAGCAGAAGCGGCGCAGCTTCGTGGGCGGCCGGGGCTCGGGCAAAACCACCGTGGCCGGCCACGAAACGCGGGTGCAGATGAACTACCTGGCCCGGGCCAAGGGCTTTCTGGCGGGCCTCACTTACACGCAGCTGCTGAGCAACACGCTGCCGGCGATGGAAGGGGCCTGGCAGGCGCACGGCCTGCGCGAGTACGACCAAAAATCGGGCTTTGGGCACTACGTGAAGGGCAAGCGGCCGCCGGCCGACTGGATTAAGCCCTACCAGCCGCCCAGCAATTACGAAAACGTGATTTCGTTCCTGAACGGCTACACCATCCAGCTGCTGAGCATGGACCGGGCCGAACTGGCCCGCGGCGGCAACTACGACTTTGGGCACATCGACGAGTCGGCCCTGATGAAGGAGGAGCACGTCAACAAAATCCTGCGCCCGATGATTCGGGGCAATATCTACCGCTTCCAGGACGAGCACCACCAAACCTTCTGCGATTACACGTCCGTGCCCTGGCTGCCCTCGGGCCAGTGGGTGTTCAAAACCGAAGACCTGGCCAAGGAAGACCCCGGAAACCACTTTTTTCTCGAATCCACGGCCTACGACAACGTGCACGTGCTGGGGGAGAAATACCTGCGTGACCTGCGCAACGGCATGACCCCCCTGGAGTGGGACGTGGAGGTGATGAATAAGCGCCTGACCAAGCTGCCCAATTCGTTCTACCCCAGCTTCTCGGAGGAAAAGCACGGCGTTTGGAAAACGTACACTTACGTGCACGACGAAGAAACCGGGCTCACGCTCAGCATCGACTCGGACCGCGACCCCAAACGCTTACTGGAGCTGAGCTTCGACTTTAACGCGGCCTTTACTTCCGTCATCGTATGCCAGGAGCATGGCAATGAGTTCCGCGCCCTCGATGCGTTGTGGGTCAAGCAAAGCAGCACTACCGTGCTCGATGCGTTGGTGGACAAATTCTGCGACACCTACGAGAGCCACGAGCGCAAAGAACTGCTGCTCTACGGTGACCGCAACGGCAACAACAAGCAGGTGGGCTCGAACTTAACGCTCTACCAAACCATCCAGCAGGGCCTCGCGGCCCGGGGGTGGAAGTCGACCATGATGGTGCAGGGCCTCGACCCCGACCACCGCCTCAAGCACATCGCCATCAACCAGCTGCTGGCCGAGAACAACCCGCGCCTGCCCGTGATGCGCTTCAACCGCAACAAGTGCAAGTTCCTCATCATCTCCATTCAGCAGTCCCCCATCAATCCGGACTGGACCAAGAACAAGAATAGCGAGAAGAGCAGCATTGACCAGGAGCGGGCCACTCACCTCAGCGACTGCTTTGACAACATCGTTTATCGTAAGTACGGCCACCTCTTCGGCCAGGCGCAAAGCTTCGAGCCCGTGTACTTCCTGGGCCGTGATTAGCATGGCCAGCTGAGCCGACTGGCAATTGCCATCTGTAGTTATCGAAAAACGGCCCTGGCGTAGTTGTCAGGGCCGTTTTTGTGTTATAGTCCAACGGGCAGCCCCCTTTCATATATTCCTCAAAATTGCCGTTTTGGCAATTGCCGAACGCTAAAGGGCGCGCTCTCTCGCGTGCGTCACGCAATAAAAAATCGACCCGCCGCCGGGCGTTGTGCCTGATTTCGTGCGCCGTAGGTCAAAAGCACGCAATAATTTATTTCCGTCCTACCCGCCGGGGGGTGAAAACGGCAATTTGAGTCCATGCAACGGATTCACATACGGACGGTGCTGGCCGAAATCGACCAGCACGAAGCCAACGGGCAGGGCCGCGCCTTTTCGCTGGAGTACTACAAAACGAGCGGCACCAAGGGCAGCAAAGCGGCTGTCCGCAAGGGCGGCCTCTCGGGCGTGGGCACCGGGCCAAGCACCGCAAGCACCCGCCCCTTTGGCTACAAGGTGAAGGAAAAGGGCACGCTGCAGCTGGTGAACTGCCAAAACAATCAGCCTTTCTCGCTTAAAATCATCCTGCTGACCCATTTCAACGGTCAGCGCATCCTGCACGGCTAAGCCCATGAGACGAGACATCAAAGAAGTAGGGGCCGGTCTCTTCATCCTGCCCGGCGCGCAGGCCCTGGTCGAGCTCACCAAGAGCGACAAAGCGCAGGACGTCAATTTTGGCGCCGCGCCGCTCACCAGCGGCGGGCTGAAGGTGGCGCCCTGGGGCAAAGACAACCTGCAGCCGCAGCAGATGCTGGAGTTGATTTACAACAATCACATCAAGCCGCAGCTCATCACCACGGCCCGGGATTTTCTGCTGGGCTCGCGCGTAGGCTGCTTCGCGCGCAGCGTGAAGGACGGCAAAATCGTCGTCGAGCCGGTGATTGACACCGAGATGGAAGAGTGGTACGAGTCCATCGACGGCGACATGGCCATGCAGTCGCTGGCTTACAACCTCGAAGGCTTCGCCAACTACTTCTCGGTGCTTTCGCTGGCCTCGAAAAACTACGTGGAAAGCATCCAGAGCTTCGACGCCACGGTGGTGCGCGCCCTGGTGACGACCAAGCCCCGGCCCGAGAAGTACGCCCTGCACCACGACTGGCGCAATTTTAAGGGCGACGAGGCCAAAATTTTGCCGGCCTACGACCCGCTCAGCCCCACCAAGTTCGGCGAGTGCCTGCTGCACGGCCGCGACTGGACGCCGGGGCAGAAATACTACGACATCCCGCCCTACTGGGGCACGCGCAAGTGGACGGAGGTCAGCAACAAAATCCCGCGCTTCCACAGCTCCGGCCTCGACAACGGGTACAACCTGAAGTACCACATCAAGATACCGCAGGGCTATTTCGACCAGTTTGGCGACGCTGACAAACAGAAAGCAGCCGAGCGCGAGCTGATGGGCAGCATGAACGAAATGCTGGCCGGCGTGGAAAATGCCGACAAGGCCTTCGTGAGCAAGTTCGCCGTCGACGCGATGGGCAAAGCGCTGCCGGGCTGGGAAATCGTGCCCATCGAGAACAAGATGAGCGACAAGGCCTACGACTCGGTGAACACCCAGGCCAACATTGCCCACACCAGCGGCCACGGCATCGACCCGAGCCTGGCCGGCATCGACACCGGCGGCAAGTTCGGCGGCAGCGGCAGCGAGAAGCGCATTAGCTACCAGCTGCACATCGCCCTGCGCACGCCGACCAAACGCAAAATCCTGCTCCAGACGCTGAAAGCGGCCCACAAAATCATGGGCTTCAACCCGGCCCACCAATTCGGCTTCGAGGACGTGGACCTGACCACGCTGGCCGAGAACCCGACCGGGCAGCAGAAGGTGGCCAATAAATCCATGTAGCCGCCCGCGGCTTCACTTATAAGGTAAGTTTTATGCTGTTCAATACGGTAGCAGAGATTAAGGCCCACCTGGGCACCGTGCACAAGAACATGAACCTCGACACGGTGCTCAGCTTCGTGGGCCAGGCCGAGGCCTTGTACCTGGTGCCGGTGCTGGGCGAGGGGCTGGTGGAGCAGCTGGGCAACCTGCCGGCGGAGCAGGCGCCGGCCAAATTGGTCGCGTTGCGTAGCAAATTCCGCGACGCACTGGCTTACTACGTGGTGCTGGAGGCCGCCCCGTTCCTGAGCGTGGCCTTCGGCGACCTGGGCCTGCTGGAGGCCAGCAGCGAGAAAGCAGCGCCCTCGCGGCAGTGGGTGTACAACAACTTCATCGAAGCCGCGGCCGCCGCCGGCGATAAGCTGCTCGACGTGGCCCTGGCGTGGCTCGATGCCCACGCGGCCGACTACACCGACGAGTTAGACTCGGCCGAGTACCGCTCCCGCAAGCAGCTGGTGGTTTCGTCGGCCGCGCAGCTGGGCGAGTACGTGGCCACCGGCGGCAGCCGCCGCTTCTTTCTGGCCCTGTTGCCCACGTTGCGCCAAGTGGAAGAGTTCGAGCTGGCCGACGTGCTGGGGGACGCACTGCTGGAGCAGGTGCGCGAAGGCCTGGCCAGCGGCGAGGCCCCTACGGCCGACACCCGCAAGCTGCTGGCCCTGGCGCGCCCGTTCGTCGCGCACCAAGCATTTGCCAACGGCATCCTGGGCCTGAGCGTGGCCCTGATGGGCACGAGCCTGCGCCTGCTCTCCGACAACGAGGCCGTGCGCCAGCGCCTAGCCGCCCCGGCCGAGGTGGTTTCCGCGCTCAGCCAGCAGGCGCAAGCCGCCGCCACCAAGTACCAGGCCCGCCTGCAGGCGCACCTAGACGCGCTGAATCCGGCCGCCGCCGCGAAGTCGGCGGAGGTGCGCGACAACACCGGCTCACCTGCTTTCTGGGTCTGATGGCGCCGCGCTTTCTCACCCTGGAGGCCGTGGCCGTGGTGGCCGCCGGCGTCAGCGGCTTCGTCGACGTGCACATCTGGTCGCCGGCCTACAGCTACTATTCGCTGCTGGTGCTGGTGGTGCTCGACGTGGTGACCAACAACCTGGTCGAAGGCAAGCGCCTGATGCCGCGCAACCTGGCCCTGCGCCTGCTGGCTTACACGGTGCTGCTGGCGTTCGCCCACGGCTTCGCCGAACACGAAAAGGGGCTGTTTTTCCTGTCCCAGCTGGCCATGGCGCCCTTCGTCATCGTCCACATGCGCCGGCTCATCATCAGCTTCGGCAAGCTCGATTTGGTGGAGCCCAGCGTAGCCGACCTGCTGCAAAAGCGCATTTCCCGCGCGGCGGAGGAGCCAGCAGTACCCGAACCCGAACCCCCCGTGGTACCAGCGCCCCCCGCTGAGCCCGTCACGCCCGCTTAATGCTCACCTTCCGCCTCGATGGCCGCCCGCACCAGGTGCCGGGCGGCTGGGCCGAACTCACCGGCCCCCAGCTGCTACTCGCCGCGCCCTACCTGGCGCAGGATTCCGTAGCCCACCGGCTGGCCGTGCTGCGCGCTTGGTGCCCGGCGCTGCGCGAGAAAGACGTGCGCCGGCTCACGCCCGACCAGCTCTGGGATATGTGCACGCTGGTGGGCTGGGCCTGGCAGCAGCAGATGAGCACCGACGTGGTGAAAGAGTTTGCCCACCGCGGCCGCCGGTACCAGCTGCCCGAGCCTGTGCTGAAAGACGGCGTGGCCATCGAGTACGCGATGGCCAAGGTGTACTTCCAGCAGTTTGCTCACCCCAGGGCCCCGAAGCTGAGCGCGCTCGACGCGCTGGTGGCCACGCTCTGCCGGCCGGCCCGCGCCGACCTGGCCACGGTGCGCCAGCGGCCCGAGTGGGACGGCCAAACCCGCGAGAGGTACAACGCCAAGCTGGCCGAGGAACGGGCGCTGGAGCTGGCCGATGCGCCGCTAGGCGTGAAAATCGTGGTGCTGCACCATTTTCTGGCCGCGCAGCGCTTCGTGCACCGCGCCTACCGCGACCTCTTCAAGCCGGAGGAAGTGCCCGAGGGCCCGAAGCCGGCCGCGCCCAAGCACAGCGACGGCACCGAGATGCTGGAGCTGCTGGCCGACGTGGCCGAGCGCGGCACCTACGGCACCTATGAGCAGGTCGCGCACACCTCGCTGCACACCATTTTATTCAACCTGGCCAAACAGGCCCGCCACCGGCGCGAAGCCGAAAGAAAGTCGTAGAATGAAAATTTCCCCTGCAGGCCTGGCCCTGATTAAACGCGAGGAGCGGTTTATGCCGCGCAAATACCTGTGCTCGGCCCGCAAGCCCACCATCGGCTATGGCCACGTGATTCTGCACGGCGAGGAGCGCTACCTCTACCAGGCCATCACCGAGGCCCAGGCCAGTGCGCTGCTGCAGGCCGACGTGGATGCCAAGTACGGCGCGCACGTGGCCAAACGCCTGACCCGTGCCGTGGCGCAGCACCAGTTCGACGCGATGGTGAGCCTGTGCTTCAACATCGGCACGGGCGGCTTCGATAAGTCGAGCGTGCTGCGCCTGGCCAACGCCGGCAGCACCGATGCGGCCGCCATCACGGCCGCCTTTGGGCTGTGGAACAAATACACCGACCCCGAAACCAAGCAGCTGCGCGTGAGCAAGGGCCTGACCCTGCGCCGCGGCCGTGAGGCGGCCATGTACCTACGCGGATGAGAAAGTCCCTCCTCTTGGTGGCGCTCAGCCTAGCGTGCTGCGCGGCCCCGCGTCCCATCTTTGAGCCCGACCCCGCGCCGGTGAGCACGCCGCTGGCCCTCGACTCGCTGGCCCAACTGCCTCCCTACCTGGTGCCGGCGCCGGCGGGCAGCACCCCGCGCCAGAAGCGCCAGTGGCAGAAGGCCCAGGCCGTCAACCTGGCCCGCGCCGGCGTGCTGCCGGCCAAGCTTAAAAACAGCAGCCTGGCCCAGGGGCCGGGTGCAATGGCCACCACCGTCACCCGGCCCCGCGCACCGGTGGCCACCGGTGCCGGCAGCGCGACGGATAACCGCAAGGCCGGCCAGCGCGGTGGTGCCCCCGCGATTGGCGACGGTGCCCACGCGGAGCTAACCACCGAAAGCGGCCTGAGCTACTGGTGGCTGTTGGTGCCGGTGGCGGGCCTGGCCTGGTGGAAGCGCAGGTGGCTGGTTGGACGGTTGGGTTGACAAGTTTTAGCGCTGCAACCAAGTTCACGAAACTCATCTCCATTGAGGGTTTCGTAAACTTTAATTCGTAGACGAGTTTCTTAAACTCCGGATAGACTCAAATGGCCTATTAGCAGCCTTTTGCCGAGTTGTTGGTGTAGTTTAGGAAACTGAGCGGAATAATAGAAACAGACCGAGCCAGACCGCACCCGCAATGAGGTACGCGGCAATCAGATTGATACCACGCCGTTGAGCTAGGTAAAACATGCCGTAAAAAACGGCCGCGCTTAACAAGCCAAACCCCAAATCCTCCGTGTCCCGACCTGTGGGGTGACACAGCACGCCCAACACTAAGCCAGTCGTCAAAAACAAGCCCTTAAGCAATTGTGGATTCTTCATTGGCCTTCTAAAACACCGGGCAAGGTAGTATCCGTGTTCAGGAAAAGGGTAATTCAAATAAACGAGCCATTCGAATAAATATGAAAAGCCCCGCCCGACCGGCGGGGCTTTTTCGTCCTATGCCCCGGTGCACGGTGCCCGCATCTTGAGAGCATGAGTGACTATTCCGCCGACTTTCAGCGCATTCTCGACGAGGAACTGGGCGACTACGCCGCCCGGTCGCTGGCCGAGCTGGCGGCCACCATTCAGAAGAAAGGCCTGGTGTTCACCGAGGAGCTGCTGCAGTCGCTGCGCTCGGAAGTGGTGGCGGCCAGCGCCCGCCACGTGGCCAGCATGGGCATTGCCTTCGAGCAGTACGGCCGCATCCGCGACATGAAGGGCCTCAATCGCACCAAGGCCCCGCCGCTGGAGGAGATTGAGAAATTCGTGGAGAAGGTTGGCATCGACAAGTTCAACTACGTGCCGGGCTACAAATACGGGCAGTTTCCGCTCACCAAGGCCGTGGCTCTCAACCGCATCGCCTGGGGCATCGCCCGGGCCAAGCTCCGCGACAACGCCCAGGTGAAGCCCAAGGCCTGGTTCGCCAAAACTTTTTACTCCAGCATCAACCGCCTCATCGAGGGGGTGACCACCCGCTACGCCGCCCAAACCGGCCAGCACATCGCCGCCAGCATCCGCATCTAATGGCACAAGTAAGACAGGACAACGTCCAGATTAAGCTCGAAATCGACGGCTCGCAGTCGCGCACCGAACTCGACAACCTGACCCGCAAGGCCCTCGTGCTGCAGGAAGGCATGAAGGGCCTGAAAAAGGGCTCAGAAGAGTACGTGGCGGCCAATAAGGAGCTGAGCCAGGTCAATGCCCGCATGGCTGAGCTACGCAAGGAAATCGGGCTTACCTCGCTCACCATTCCGCAGCTGGGCAACTTATCGCGGCAGCTCAACCGCGAGTTGGGCCAGCTGACTCCCAACACCCAGTCCTTTATCGACAAAGCCAAAGAGTTGGCGGAAGTCGACGCGCGGCTGG
Organism: Hymenobacter sp. 5317J-9; assembly: GCF_022921075.1. Classification (NCBI taxonomy): domain Bacteria; kingdom Pseudomonadati; phylum Bacteroidota; class Cytophagia; order Cytophagales; family Hymenobacteraceae; genus Hymenobacter; species Hymenobacter sp. 5317J-9. The sequence continues at coordinate 3,620,248 of NZ_CP095050.1, read as the reverse complement.
CCCAGGTGCGCCGCGAGGCCAAGGGCGTGAAGGAGGAAATCGACAACGTCGGCGGCGGCTTTGCGGATTTCTTCACAAAGGCCGTGGCCTTCACCGGCATCCAGCTGGGCTTTCAAGCCATCCTGAGCGGGCTGAAGCAACTGGGCTCGGAAAGCATCGACGAGTTTGCCCAGGCCCAGGGCGCGGCCGCCCAGTTGGAGGCTTCGCTCAGCAGCACCGGCTACGCGGCCGGGCTCACCAAGCAGGAGCTGCTCGACCTGAGCACCGCGCTGGAGGGCAAAACCATTCTGGACGGTGACGCCATCACGCAGGCCCAATCCGTGCTGCTGACCTTCACCAAGATTAAGAAGGGGGTGTACGAGGAGGCGCTGCCGGCCATTGTCGACATGGCCACCAAGCTGGGCGGCGACGGCCCCGCCGACCTGAAGGGCGCCACCATTCAGGTGGGCAAAGCCCTCAACGACCCGGTGAAGGGCATCACCGCCCTGGGCAAAGCCGGCGTGTCGTTTTCGGAAGACCAGAAAACGATGATTAAGTCGTTGGTGGAAACCGGCGACGTGGCCGGCGCGCAGGCCATCATCCTGCAGGAGCTCAAAACCGAGTTTGCCGGTTCGGCCGAGGCGGCTGCTAAAGCGGGTACTGGCCCGCTGAAGCAGTTTCAGGTGCAAATCGGCAACGTGAAGGAAGGGTTGGGTGAGCTGATTATCGACGGCCTGCAGGCGCTGCAGCCGGTGCTCTCGGCCGGCATCGGCTTGTTTGCGTTTTTCATCGAGCTGCTGAAGGGCACGCCGGCCTTCATCAATGAAAACAAGGGCGTGTTGCTGGGTCTGGGCGTGGCCATCCTCACGCTCAATGCGGAGCAGGTCATTCTTAACTCGCTGGTGTTGGCTCAAACCGTCATCGAGAAGGGACGCGCGGCGGCCACCCTTGCCAGTGCCACCGCCCAGCGGTTGCTCAATGCTGCTATGACGGCTAACCCCATCGGCATCATCATCGCGGCCGTGGCGCTGCTGGTGGGCGGCTTCATCACCCTCTATGATAAAAGTGAGCGGGTGCGCGAAACCATCGCGGGCCTGAGCGCCACGGCCCAGTCGGTGTTTGCCAGCATCAAGAACATTGTAGTAAACCAGTTGGGCTCGGTGGCCGCGCTGTTGGCCGGCATCTTCACCTTTAATCCGCTGCTCATCAAAAAAGGGCTGGACGAGTTGGGGCCAGCGCTGAAAAAAGCCGGTACCGACGCAGCTGGCGCCTACCATGCTGGCTACGCGGAACAAGAGAAAAAGGAGCAGGCTGCCCAGGCCGCCCGGGAAAGCCAGCAGCAGGCCGAACGGACCAAGAAAGCCCAGGAAGCGGCCCGCAAATCGGCTGAGGAAGAAGTGAAAGCCAGCCTGGAGTCGTTGAAGGCGCGCGAAGCCAATATCAAAGCGGCCCTGGCCCTGGTGGCGGCCGGCTCGGCCGAGGAGCTGCGCTTGAAAAAGCAGGAGGTAGTGACCAAGCGGGACATCGAACTCCTCGACGAGAAGAAAACCGCCGGCGACAAAAAAGTGATTCGGGCTGAGGCCCTGCGCGACCTGCGCCAGCTGCAGGACGAATACGACCGGAAAACCAAGGACGCGGCCGACAAGCGGGCCAAGGAGCAGGCCGACGTAGAGAAGAAGATTGCGGACCTGAAGGCGGGCCTGCTCACTGACGAAACCGAGCGGAAAATCCTCCAGCTGCAGGCGGCGGCCGAAAAAGAGAAAGCCACGGCCAAAGGCACGGCCGAGCAGATTGCCGAGCAGCGCAAGCTCATCGAGCAGAAGCTCTCCGCCGACGTGACCGAGGAGCGCCGCCGGCAGGCGGTGAAAAATGCCGAGGAGGAGCTAGACATCGAGAAGCGGCAAAATGCCCTCATCGTGGACCAATACCAGCGCCGGGCGGCGGAACTGCGCACGGCCGCCGCCGGCGAATTGCTGAAGGTGCTCGACACCGACGCCACCGCGGCCGAGAAGCGCCGGCTCATCCAGGCCAAACTGCAGCGCGACCTGGTGGCGCTCGAGGAGGAGCGGGTGGCCCAGCAGCGGGCCATTGCCGAGCGCATCGCGGCCATCGACGAAGACATTGCCCTGCGCCGCATTGCCCGGCGCCGGCAGCAGTCGGCCGACTACAGCCAGGAGCGGGCCGCGGCCGATGCCGACGAGTTTGCCGTGCGCAAAAAGCAGCTCGATGAGCAGTACGCGGAAGAGTATTTCCAGAAGGGCCTCTCCGAAGCGGAAAAGCTGGCCATTTCGCGGCGCTACCTGCAGGAAAAGGACGATTTGGAGGAGGAGTACAACCTGCGCAGCCAGGAGCGGGCCAAGGCGGGCTTCGAGCTGGCCGCGAGCCTGGCCAGCCAGAGCCTGCAGGCTATTGCCGACTTTCAGAAAATTGATTCCGACAAGCAGCTGGCCAAAGCCGAAAAAGACAAGAAGGCCCGGCTGCTGAAGCTTGACCAGGAATACAAGGCCGGCACCATCAGCAAGGAACAATACGAGCAGCAGAAGTCGAACATCGAGGCCAACTACGACCAGAAAACCCGCGCTCTGAAGCGGGAAGCGGCCCAGAAGGAAAAGGAAAACAACATCGCCCAATCCATCATCGCCGGCTTGCTGGCCGTGGTGAAGGCCTTGCCCGACCCGTTTCTGGCCACGGCCACCGGCGTTGCAGCCGGCCTGGCCACGGCCAAAATCATTGCCACGCCGATTCCGGAATTTGCCCTGGGTGGCGTGGCGGGGGCGCCGAAGCCCACGTGGCGCGAGAAGGTGCGCCGCTTTGCTTCCGGCGGCATCAACTCCGTTGCCGGCGTGCCCAGCGTGGGCCAGCTGCACGGCGGCGGCGGCATCCGGATGGTTGACGGAGCCACCGGCCAGCACCTGGGCGAGTGGGAGCGGGGCGAGCCGTACATGATACTGAGCCGCGACACCTACGCCAACAACCGCGAGCTGGTCGATGCGCTGCTTGACACCAGCTTGCATAGGGGCGGGGCCCCGGTGCGCCGGCGCGACGCGGGTTATTACGCCGAGGGGGGCACGGCCGGCGGCGCGCTGACCGGCGCGGCCGCGGCGCCGGGTGCCGGCAGCCAGGACGTGGTGCAGGCCATTAACCGGGTGGAATCGGCCGTGCGCGGTCTACCCAGCCGGCAGTATATCCAGTGGACCGACGAGGACACGGTTAACGTGGAAGACCGGCTGGAGGCACGGGAAGCCGACCGGCAAGGGGCACAGATTAAATAATCTGCCACAGAAACTGCCACAGACAACAAAGAAAAAGGCCCTCCTGCTACCAGGAGGGCCTTTTGTGTAGTCCGTAGGGGAATCGAACCCCTGTTGGTAGAATGAAAATCTACTGTCCTAACCCCTAGACGAACGGACCGTTGTTCGTTTTGATGATGCAAAGGTACGGCGCGCCGCTTTCGATGCAAGTACTAAGGCTAAAAAAAATGGCCTGCGAACGGAAATAGCCTGTTTTACAGGCTAAAAAATTTACGCGTGGTCGCTGGACAGGCCATGAGGCCGTGGGGCAACGCTGAATGACGCTTGCCGGATACAGTATTCCGTAGGGGAATCGAACCCCTGCTGCCTCGTGTCGTGAAATGCGGCACCAACCCGCGCCATTCTACTATCTTCGCCCCGCTTTTTAACCAGTCGCCGATGTGGCGGCTGTCACTTACCACCTTCCTGTTTCACCATGGCTAAAATTAAAGTCGCCATCAACGGCTTCGGTCGCATCGGCCGCCTCACATTCAAGTCGCTGCTGGGCCGCGACAACGTGGAAATCGTTGCCATCAACGACCTGACCGACAACAAAACGTTGGCCCACCTGCTGAAGTATGACTCCGTGCACGGCCGCTTCGACGGCACCGTGAGCTACGACGAGGAAAGCCTCACCGTGAACGGCGTGAAAATTGCCGCCCTTGCCGAGCGCGACCCCAAGCTGCTGCCCTGGGGCACGATGGGCGTCGACGTGGTTTTGGAATCGACCGGCCGCTTCGTGGACGAAGCCGGCGCTGGCCAGCACCTCACCGCCGGTGCCAAGAAAGTGGTGATTTCGGCTCCTGCTACCGGCAACATCCCCACGGTGGTGCTCGGCGTGAACGAAGACATCCTCACCGGCGAAGAAACCATCCTCTCGAACGCCAGCTGCACCACCAACTGCCTGGCCCCCATGGCCAAGGTGCTCGACGACGCTTTCGGCATTGAGAAAGGCTACATCACCACGGTGCACGCCTACACCTCGGACCAGAACCTGCAGGACGCCCCCCATAAGGACCTGCGCCGCGCCCGCGCCGCTGCTTATAGCATCATCCCCACCAGCACCGGCGCCGCCAAGGCCGTGGGCCTGGTGCTGCCCAAGCTGAAGGGCAAGCTCGACGGCCTGGCCATGCGCGTGCCCGTGCCCGATGGCTCGATGACCGACCTGACCGTTATCCTGAAGAAGGAAGTGACCAAGGAGGAAATCAACAACGCCCTGAAAGCGGCCGCCGAAGGCCCCATGAAAGGCATCATCGAGTATGCCACCGACCCGCTGGTGAGCATCGACATTGTGGGCAACCCCCACAGCTGCATCTTCGACTCGGAGCTGACTTCGGCCAACGGCACGCTGGCCAAGGTAATTGGCTGGTACGACAACGAAACCGGCTACTCCACCCGCACCGCCGACCTGATTCAGAAGCTCGGCGAGCGGATGAACGGTTAAGCACCAAGTGCGTACATAAGACGCCGCCTGCTTTGCCCTCGTGGCAAGGCGGGCGGCGTTTTTTGTGTGGTTATTTCGGCCTTTCATTCTAAATATCCCCTTTTCTTACATTCGCCGGGGCCAAGCCTGGCGCACGCAATGCCCAAAACCTGCTTCATCCTGAATCCCATGGCCGGCCCCAGCCGCCGCCTCGACATGCCGGCCCTCATCGACCGGTACTTCGGGGCGCGCGAAGCGGACTACGAAATCAGGCTGACCGAATACGCGGGCCACGCGGTGGAAATAGCCCGCAGCGCCGCCGGCGAGGGCCACAAGGTGGTGGTGGCCGTGGGCGGCGACGGCACCGTGAACGAAGTGGGCCGCGGGCTGCTGGGCACCGCCGCGGCTATGGGCATCGTGCCCCAGGGGTCCGGCAACGGTCTGGCCCGCCACCTCAAAGTGCCGCTGGCCCTGCCGGCGGCCCTGCGCCGCCTAGCTGCGCCCACTTTCAGCCGCATGGACGTGGGCATAATGAACGGGCACCCGTTCTTTTGCACGGCCGGGCTGGGGTTTGATGCGCACGTGAGCCAGCATTTTGCTCAGGCGGGCTCGCGCGGGCTGGCCACCTACCTGCGCGTGACTTTGAGCGAGTACCGCCGCTACCGGTCCACGCCGGTGCGCGTGCTGCTCAACGGCGAGGAGCGGGCGACCGACTGCTACGTGCTGGCCTTCGCCAACGCCTCGCAGTACGGCAACAACGCCTACATCGCGCCCCGCGCCGACCTGCGCGACGGCCTCCTCGACGTGTGCCTGATTGACGCCCTGCCCGTGGGCCGGGCCTTCCGCGTGAGCCTGGCCATGGCCCTCGGCAACCTGCCCCAAACCACAGCCGCCGAATACTTTCGGGTGACCGAAGGTCAGGTAACGGCCGCGTCGCCCATCGGCTTTCATGTGGATGGCGACTACATGGGCCACGCCACCGAATTTAACGTTGAAATGATGCCATTGGCGCTGGCCGTGGCAGTTTGATTATAGAGAACATGAAAAAGCCCAGCCGCACCGGCGTGGTGTATTCCACCAATCCCGATTTTTCGTACCAAACCGACGAGCCGGCCGCGGCCACCACGCTGCCGCCCCAGCAGCAGCAGCTGCGCGTGCAACTCGACAAAAAGCAGCGCGGCGGCAAGCAGGTGACCCTTGTGACCGGCTTCGTGGGCACCGATGCTGACCTGCAGGCCCTGGGCAAGCTGCTCAAAACCAAGTGCGGCGTGGGCGGCAGCGCCAAAGACGGCGAAGTGGTGGTGCAGGGCGACTTCCGCGACAAAGTGCTGGAAGTGCTGCTCAAAGAAGGCTACAAAGCCAAAAAGGCCGGCGGCTAAAGGGCTGCTTTCTGTTTTTCGCTGCTGCCACAATCACCTTAATACCTGCCCATGCTGCTCCAATTCTCAGCCCTGCCCGAAGCGGCCCGCGACGTCACCTCCATTCACGGGCAGGCGGAAAGCGGCGTCATCAGCGCCGTGCTGTGGCTGAAGCTAGGCGTGGAAACGGTGGGCGCCACCATCATTGCGCTGGGCATTCTCAGCGCGGGCTGGCTGCTGGTGAAGGCCTTGCTGAAGCGCCAAACGGCTGATTTTACGGCCATTCGGCTGGCGCTGGCACGCTACCTGGCGTTGGCGCTGGAGTTTCAGCTGGGGGCCGATATTTTGTCGACGGCCATTGCGCCGAGCTGGGAGCAGATTGGCAAGCTGGGCGCCATCGCCGTCATCCGGACGGCACTCAACTACTTCCTCTCCCGCGAAATGCGCGAGGAACGCCACGAAGCCACGCCCGAAAACCACGTGGTGCAGCGCGCCGACGCCGACTAGTGCCCCAGCCGCACGCGGGCGCGCTCGGCATCCTCGGGCGTGTCGATGCCGAAGGCTTCGAGCTCGGTTTCGGCGCACTGGATGCGGAATCCGGCTTCGAGCCAGCGTAATTGCTCAAGGCTTTCGGCCGCTTCGAGGGGCGACACCGGCAGGCGCGTTAGCTGTTCCAGCACGCTGGGCTTGTAGGCGTAGAGGCCCAGGTGGCGCAGGTAGTGGTGGTGGGCCAGCCACTCGTGGGGCTCGCGGCCGCGCTGGTAGGGCAGGGGGTGGCGGCTGAAATACAGGGCGTGGCCCAACTGGTTGAGCACCACCTTGGGCAGGTGCGGACTGAACAATTCTTCCTCCGTGAGCACGGGTTTCACCAGCGTGGCAATGTCGGGCGCCGTGGCCGGGTCGGCGAATAAATCGGCCAGGGCGTTGATTTGGGCGGGGTTGATGAAAGGCTCGTCGCCCTGGATGTTGACGATGCAATGCACGTCGGCGGGGCTGCCGAGCAGTTGGAACGCCTCCCACAGGCGGTCGGTGCCGCTGGGGTGGTGGGGGTGGGTGAGCACGGCTTCGCCCCCAAACTCCTGCACGTGCCGGAGGATGCGCTCGTCGTCGGTGGCCACCACCACGCGGGCCAGGTTGGCCTGCTGCGCCTGCGCCACCACCCGCTGAATCATGCTTTGGCCGCCGAGGTCGACGAGGGGCTTGCCGGGCAGGCGGGTGGAGGCAAAACGGGCGGGAATCAGGCCAAGAACCATGCGGGAAAGAGAAGGGGATTCGACAGAAAGCACCAAAATTAACTGGCAAATACCGGGTTTCGGGCGGAAGGTGGCTGCGGCCCGGCCAATTACCCGCGCGTTTTTGCGTTATTTTGCCTGCGCTGCCTGCCCGGTTGTTTTTTGGGCAGTTGTGGTGCTGATTTTGCCAGGTTGATTTTATGACGATACTACTTTCCTTGTTCACGGTGCTGGCCCTTGGGGGCCCTGGTCCCGGCAAGGGCGCCGCCAAAGGCACGCCCAGCGACTCCATTGGCGTGGAAATGCGCGGCGGCCAGCGTTTTGTGAAGCACCGCGTGACTGCCGGGGAAACCCTCACGGCCCTCACGCGCCGCTACCATGTGACCCTCGAACAGCTCACCGCTGCTAATCCGCAGATTAAAAACGGCCTCGGCATCGGGCAGATAGTGTTTGTGCCCCGTCCGCCGGCCGGCAAAGCCGCAGCCGCCAGCTCCGCAGCGAAAACTCCGCCGGCCTCGGGCGTCCTGCCCGCCAAACACACGGTGGCCAAGGGCGAAACGCTGTTTGCCATTGCCCGCAAGTACCAGGTGACGCCCGACGAGCTCATTCGCCTGAACAAGCTGCCCGGCAACGGGGCCGTGCGCGTGGGCCAGCAGCTCCAGATTGCGGGCGCCGCCGAAGCCGCAGCACCCACGCCGGCCCCCGCTGCGCCCGCGGCCACAACCCCGGTGCGTCCGGTGGAGGTAGAAGCCGTGCCCGCCACCACGGTGGCCAAAACGCCCCCGCCGGCCCCCGACAAGCCCGCCCAGATTGCGACGGTGACGCCCACGGCCCCGGCCGAAAAGGAGAAAGAAAAAGAAGAGGAACGCACACCTACTCGCGCCGGCGAGCTGCTGTCGCGCGTGGTGGAATCGGGTCTGGGCGCGCCCATCGAAAAGAGCGTGACCGACAAGTACCTGGCCCTGCACAAAACGGCGCCCGTGGGCACTATCATGCAGGTGCGCAACAGCATGAACGGCCTGTCGGTGTACGTGCGCGTCATCGGCAAGCTGCCCGATACGGGCGAAAACAACAACATTCTGGTGCGCCTCTCACCCCGCGCCGTGCAGAAGCTGGGCACCACCGACTCGCGCTTCCGGGTCGAGACGAACTACATTCCGCAGTAGGGCGGCAGTTGAATAGGCAGCCATTGCTTAGTGTTCAAAAACGCCTGTCATCCTGAGCGCAGCGAAGGACCTTCTCACGTATGACAATCGTTGTTCGAACGTGAGAAGGTCCTTCGCTCCGCTCAGGATGACAGGCGTTTCATTTCCCACTCTTCCGTGAACATCACCCAGCTCCGCCGCCAGCTCGACGCCCAGTACGAGCGCTACAACCGGCCCGAATTCATTAAAAACGACCCCATCCAGATTCCGCACCGTTTCACCCAGCGGCAGGACGTGGAAATAGCCGCGTTGTTTGCGGCGCTGCTGGCTTGGGGGCAACGGCCCACCATCATCAACAAGTGCAACGAGCTGCTGCGCCGCATGGACGATGCGCCCCACCAGTTCATCACCCAGCACCAGGACGAGGACCTGAAACGTCTGCTAGGCTTCTGCCACCGCACTTTCTGCGATACCGACTTGCTGTACTTCGTGCACTTCCTGCGCGACTGGTACCGGCAGCACGACACCCTGGAAACCGCGTTTCTGGTGGGGCACTCGCAGCGGGAGCGGCTTATCAACTTCCACAACCGCTTCTTCAGCCTGCCCGATGCGCCGCAGCGCACCCGCAAGCACGTGGCCACCCCAGCCCGCAAATCGGCCTGCAAGCGCGTGAACATGTACCTGCGCTGGCTGGTGCGCCGCGACGACAAGGGCGTGGACTTCGGCCTCTGGCAGCGCCTCTCGCCCGCCGACCTCATCATGCCCATCGACCTGCACGTGGAGCGCCAGGCCCGCCCGCTGGGCCTGCTCACCCGCAAGCTGGTGGACTGGGAAGCGGCCGAGGAGTTGACCGCCAACCTGCGCAAGCTCGACCCCACCGACCCCGTGAAATACGACTTCGCGCTGTTTGGGGCGGGGGTTGATAAGTAGTCAGTCCAATACGGCAAGTGTAATAAAGCTCGAGTTCTGCTGATTAACGTCTTCGGTGGCTTGTTCATAGGAACAGCTAGGAATTTGTGAGAACGCGCTTGCTCGTATGCAGGAAAAACAATTTAATCTCATTCTGACGAGCCGCTGGAGGGCGACCTTAGTGGCATTCGCAATTGTCATAGCATTCGTGTGGCTACTAGTTGGCGCACTGAATGTTTTTTCCGAGTCCAAATGGCTCGGTAGTGGGTCGCTGATTATGGTGATAAGCGGCTTTGTCTTTCTGCCCGAAATCATTGCCCGGAAGTTCTCAGCAAAATCTGCCGTTGTTCGCATCGATGCAGAAGGCCTCAGCGTGCACTATATCCCCGGTATTTCGCGGCGAATCAACTTCGCAGATATGGCTTACTACTATTCCGACCTGAATCACGACTTCAATGTGCAGCCTCATCGGGGAGGCAAATTGATTCTGCACCTCAATGCCAAACTGCATCCGCATGGTATAACGCCACTCGCCGTTATGTGGCAGCACTTTGAAAAAGCTGTTGCTATATATCAGCAGCAACATCCGGAAAACTCACCAATTCGCAAGCTAGGGTATTTCGATAGGCCATTGGCAACGTTCTGGCTGGTGATATTTGCTGTTATTCTAGTGGGGTTTGGTTGGCGCGCTTTTCAGCCTTTTGCCAGTGAAGCTGCTTGGGGCGGTTTTCTCTTGGGCTGTCTGGGTTTTAGCGTGTATGCACTGCTCTGGCGACGTCATCGGAAGGCAATCAGGCAATAGCCTTGGACGGAATTAGCAGCCGCTTGCATTTACCCGGGCCGTCAAATAATTTGGGACGCTTTATTCCCAACGCATTTCCATGGACGCGCCTCTTGCTGCAACGGCTTCTTCGCCGGCTATTCCTTCCACCGCGCTGCGCAGCCATTTGGTGCTGGTGCGCATGGGCCTGATGCTGGCCGGCATCTTGCTGCCCACCTTGGGCTTGCTGGTCTTCATCGCGGGCTGCCTGTTTCTCAGCGATGGCGACCGGACCTGGGGCGGGGGCTTGCTGCTGGGCAGCCTGCCGCTGCTGGCTGCGGCGTGGCCGCTGTTGCGGCGCAGCATGTTGCCGGTGCTGGCCACTCTCACGCCCGCGGCCCTGCGCCTGGAGCCCCGCGGGCGCAGCCTCATCTACGGCTTGGCGCCGGTGGAGTGCCCGGTGAGTGAGGTGACGGGCTACGGCGAAATTTTGTCGGAAGGTGGCAACCACATCAAGCTCTACCGCCGCGAGGCGCCCATGCTGCAACTTGCCGACCGCCCCAAACGCGCCGTGCCGGCCGACGAAGCCGACCTGCCCGGCCTGGTAGATGCCCTCACCCTGAGCCAGGCCATGCAAAGTCAGACGGCCGAAGCCGGTGCCCCCGCCGAAAGCCTGCACCGCCCCAATTTCTACCAGGGTGGGCTGGGCCGCGCTTTGGCAGGCCTGTGCTACGTTCTGATGGCCTTGGGCGTAGTGCTGCTGTTTGTGCCCGGCGTCGACTGGACGGTGGGGCTTCGCTTGTTCACGTTCACGGGGCTGTACCTGGGCTTGTACCGCCGCAACCAGCGCCCGACCGCCGCCTAAGCGCTGATGCGCACAGAGAATAGGAAAACCGGCGGCACGCGTGCGCCGCTGGAGCGACGCGCGGCTCGCGAAAGCATAAACAACTCCCAATCCCGGCGAATCTTCCCGCCGTTCCTGCTGTTTACCTTCGTATCCTATTCCCGAAATACCGAAAGACGACTTTCTTGCTTTTACCCCAACATTTCGAACAAAAGATTGGCTTCAGCACGCTCCGCGAGCAGCTGGAGGCCAACTGCCTCTCGGCCCTGGGCCGGCAGTACGTGGCCCGCATGGAGTTCCAAACCAAGCACGAGCCCCTGCTGAAACTGCTGCAACAGGCCAACGAATTTGCCTATCTGCTGCGCTCCGGCGCCGACTTCCCAGCCTCGCACTACTACGACGCCAAGGTGCATTTCAAGCGCGCGGCCCTGCCGGGCGCCTACCTCGACGTGGCCGCCTTTTTTGAGGTGAAGATGAGCCTGCGCACCATCCGGCAGGCGCTCACCTTCTTCTCGCAGGCCGACGAGGACCAGTACCCCACGCTGCGCCTGCTGGGCATTGGCGTGCAGGTCGACCGCAATTTGCTGGCCGCCCTGGACAAGGTGGTGGACGACGACGGCGCCGTGCGCGACGACGCCAGCCCCCTGCTGCGCCAGATTCGGCAGGAGCTGATTGCCCGCCAGGGCCAGCTGCGCCGGCAGATTGCCGGCATCCTGCGTCAGGCCAAAAACGAGGGCTGGATTCCTGGCGACGCCGAGCCCACCATCCGCGGCGGGCGCCTGGTGTTGCCCGTCATTGCCGAATTCAAGCGCAAGGTGAAGGGCCTGATTCACGACGAATCGGCTTCGGGCCAGACCGTGTACATCGAGCCGGCCGAGGTGTTTGAACTCAACAACGACATCAAGGACCTCGACAACGCCTATCACCGCGAGCTGATTCGCATCCTCACGGCCCTGACCGACCAGCTGCGTCCCCACATTCCGGACCTGCGCAAGGCCTACGGCTACCTGGGGCTGATTGACTTCATCCGGGCCAAGGCGCGGTTGGCCGTCACGCTCGATTGCCAGCTGCCCCAGCTGCACAACAAGCCCCTGCTGAAGTGGCACGGCGTGCGCCACCCGCTGCTGCAGCTGGCCTTTGCCCAGCACAAGCGCGACAACGGCGACCCGCGCGAAGTGGTGCCCCTGGATTTGGAGCTGAGCCACGAGCAGCGCATTCTGGTGATATCGGGCCCGAACGCGGGCGGCAAGTCGGTGAGCCTTAAAACCGTGGGCCTCGTGCAGTTTATGCTGCAAATGGGATTGCTCATTCCCTGCGCCGACAACTCCGAAGCCGGCGTGTTTGAGGACATTTTCCTCGACATCGGCGATGAGCAGAGTCTGGAAAACGACCTGTCGACGTACTCCTCGCACCTGCTGGCCATGAAGCAATTCCTGACGCTGGCCGGCAAGAAAAGCCTGGTGCTGATTGACGAATTCGGCACCGGCACCGAGCCCAGCCTGGGCGGCGCCATCGCCGAGGCCGTGCTCGACCAGTTGAACCGGGCCCGCGTGTTCGGCGTCATCACCACGCACTACACCAACCTCAAGAATTTTGCCGAGCGCACGCCGCACCTCATTAACGGCGCCATGCGCTACGACCCCGAGAAGCTGCAGCCGCTCTACCGTCTGGAGGTGGGCAAGCCGGGCTCGTCGTTTGCCATCGAAATAGCCCGCAAAATCGGCTTGCCGAAAGACGTGGTAGAACGCGCCACCCAGCTGGTGGGCAAGGACAAAATCCGTTACGACCGCCTGCTCGAAGGCCTCGAAAAGGAGAAAACCGAGCTCGAGCAGCGCACCGCCGAAGCCGCCAAAGCCGAGCGCCGCCTGAAAAAAGCCGCCCAGGAATACCAGGACCTCAAGCAGCACCTCGAAGACACCAAGCTCGAAACCCTGCGCACCGCCAAGCAGCAGGCCAAAGCCCTGCTCGTCGACACCAACAAGCAGATTGAGGCCACCATTGGCGAAATCCGCCGGGGCAACGCCGAGAAGGAAACCAACAAGGCCGCCCGCGAGAAGCTCGACACCTTCGTGCGCACCGAACTGCAGATTGAGCCGCCCAAGCCCAAGCCAACCCGCGAGCGCGCCGTGGCCGGGGCCGTGCAGGCCGGCGACAAGGTAGCTCTCTTCGGCCAGGACGGGTATGGCGAAGTCGTGAGCGTGAAGGGCCAGACCGCCGAAGTAATGTTCGGCGGCATGAAGACGCTGACCAAGCTCAACCAGCTTGAAAAGCTCGGCCGGGCCGAAATCCGCGAGCGGGAGCAAGCCGCCAAGTCCAAAGCCGGCCGCCTCGGTGGCGGCAGCGGCGGCGGCGGCGGCAATAGCGTCAACATCACCGACCGCATGGCCGGCTTCAGCCCCACGCTCGACCTGCGCGGCGAACGCGCCGAAGACGCCCTCACCAAAACCATGAGCTTCGTCGACGACGCCGTGATGCTGGGCATGCCCGAAATCAAGTTCCTGCACGGCCGCGGCAACGGCGTGCTGCGCAACGTGGTGCGCGACTACCTGCGCTCGCAACGCGCCGTAGCCAGCGTGGCCGACGAGCACGCCGACCGGGGCGGAGACGGCGTGACCATTGCGGTGCTGAAGTAACCGGTGCTGCTTTAAATCAATGCATCCCTAATGTCCTTTATAGAAAACAAACCCAAGTCATAATGTGGCCTGGGTTTGTTTTTTGGGCCGGTTCCTGGATTGGCAACAGGGAAGTTACACAGTCTGAAAAGTCAGATGATGTCAAAATCGGCTTGACGACCGGTGGTGGCTAGTCGTAGGTTTGCCCAGCAGTGTTGGAAGCTGCTCAGTAGCTTTCGGCACTCGGTCAAAATCCTTACCCGCCCCGCAGCATGAACCCGCAAACCACGCAACCCGCCACGCAAACTTCCTCGGCCTTCATCGGCGCGTCCTGGGCCGCCCTGCTCGTGGGCTTCACGGCCTTCAACATTGGCCTCTGGAATGCCCAAATGGCCCTCAACGAGAAGGGCTACTACTTCACTGTGCTGATGTACGGCCTGTTTGCCGCCATCTCGGTGCAGAAAAGCGTGCGCGACCGCCTCGAAGGTATTCCGGTCACCAACCTGTACTACGGCATCAGCTGGATTTCTGTGCTGCTAACGGTGGTGCTCCTGACGGTGGGCCTCTGGAACGCCACGCTCACGCTGAGCGAGAAGGGTTTCTACGCCATGTCGTTTGTGCTGAGCCTCTTTGCCGCCATTGCCGTGCAGAAAAACACCCGCGACAGCCTGCGCAACGAGAAAGCTGAGCGGCCTGCTTCCGACCAGTAGGCAGAACCAGCCAATCAGGCGGCGCAAGCTGCTGAATGGGTAAAATTAAAATGGCGTTTCCAGGTTGGAAACGCCGTTTTTTCGTGAGTCATACTCAATTCACCAAATAATACTTTGAAATTCAAAGTTCTTTAAAATACTTTTGCCGCACCCGGGTCTAATGCTCGCCCGCTTTGCGGTTGCCCATCGGCTACCGGCTTTCTCACCCTGTTCCGGCCTTTGCCCTATGCACAGCTTACGCAACCCAAAATGGCTTTTCCTGACCAATACCTTCCCCATAGCGCTGCTGCTGTTGCTCTGTTCCGGCGAGTTTGCGGTGGTGCACACGCTGCTGCCCGCCAGCAGCGTGGACCTGTGGCAAGGGTACGGGCTGGCGCTGCTGGCCATGGGGGTAATAGCCGCTTGCTACGCGGGCACGCAGTTAGTCCAGGAACGGCCTTTGGGGGGCTGGTTCAGCGTGGCAGTGCTGGTGGGCTACAGCGTGTGGCTGTGTCTGGTCACGGCGGAGTCAGGCAAGCTGCTGCCCCCGGGCGCGGTGCCGCGCTGGATGCTGCCCACCGAGCCCCTCTTGATGGCCTGGACCTTTTTGATGCCCACGCTGGCGTATGCGATGCTGGTGCTGGTGGCCAGGTTAACCCCCGACGACCAGCCGCATCACGCGGCGCCTAATATCCTGCTGGCGGTGGTCACGCCGTTTGGCTGGTGGCTGGTGTTCGCGGTGCTAAGCTGGATTGAGGACCACACCCGGGGTGCTTCGACTGCACCATATGCGTCCAGCCGCTGGGATGTCATCGGCGGCTTCCTGCTGGTGGTGGGCCTGGTGCTGAGCACGCTTAGCTTCTTTTTCTTTCTGGTGCGGGCGCTGTTCATCATCACGCAGCGGCGAAGCGGCTTCTGGGCAGATACCGGCTTGTTCTGGAAAGTCATCATCACGCTCGTGCTGCCGCTGCTAGGGTTGGTCGTCAACAATGGCTCGTTGTTCGGGGACGGTTCGCCGCGGCAGGAAAGCGGCATTTTTGGCAATTTCACCAGCCCGTGGTTCTATGCGCTGGCCGTGCTGAACAGCATATTGTTGTGCCTGACCGACAGTCCCCGTCCCGGCGTGCGGCTGTTGCAGCTGCTGGGCCGCAGCGCGCTGTTTGGCTACACGTTCTACTTTTTTCTGGTGTTTCTGCCGTTTCTGCCGCTGGCAATTCCGGCCATCATCCTCATCGGCACCGGGTTTTTGCTACTGGCGCCGCTGATGCTGTTTGTGGTGCACGTGCGCCAGCTACACGAGGACGTGGCTGCTCTGCAAACGGTGTTTGCGCGGGGTACGGTGCGCGCGGCGCTGCTGGGCGGGCTGGCGGTATTGCCGCTGGTGGTCACGGCGAGCTTCTGGCACCGGCGGCAGGTGCTGCATGAGGCACTGGCCTACGTATACACCCCCGATTTTAGCCAGACCGAGCCCGTCGACCCATCGGCGCTGGCCGCCACGCTCACCGTGGTGCGCCAGAACAAAGACCGAAACATGGATTTCCTCTTCGGTTCGCAGCAACCCTACCTGTCCACGTATTTCAACTGGCTGGTGCTCGACAACCTCATGCTGTCGGAGGAGAAGCTCAGCGAGCTGGACCGCATTTTCATGGGCGCCTCGTCAGGCTACCGGTGGGCGCCGGGGTGGGCAAACGACACCCCGCAGCCCGCCTCCTCGGCACCGCAGCTGCGCGAGGCAACCGCCAGCAGCACCTACGACGCTCGCCAGCAAGCCTGGGTGAGCTGGGTAAACCTGGAGATTGCCAACCCTGTCTCCGATATTCAAAACGGCGAATACAGCACGGCCATCACCCTGCCCACCGGCTGCTGGGTGAGCGACTATTACCTGACCATCGGCCACCGGCAGGAGCGGGGCATTCTGGCCGAAAAGCGGGCGGCTACCTGGGTCTACGCCCAGATTCTGAACGAAAACCGCAGCCGCGACCCCGGCCTGCTGGCCTACCGCCGGGCCAACGAAATTTCGCTGCGCGTGTACCCTGTGTCGGGCAGCGAGGTGCGCCGCACCCGCATTCAACTGCTGCACAAGGAGCCGTGCACCCTCACCATCGATGGCCGCGTGCTGACCTTGGGCGACTCTACTTCCGCGCCGCCCGTGGCCGCCCCCGTGGCCTTGCCCGGCAGCGGCGTGGCCTACGTGAGTGCCCTGGCTAAGCAGCGCCTGCCGCTGGTGCAACGCAGGCCGTACTACCATTTTTTGCTCGATGCCTCGGCCGGGCACTCTTCAGTGCCGGCTTACGAAGCACGCGTTGCGGGCGTGTTAGCCCAGCCGCTGCCCAACGGGGTGCCTGCCCGTTTTAGCACCGTGAATGCGGCCACTACGCCCGTGCCCGCGGGGGCCGACTGGGCGGCGCAACTGAGCCGGACGCCCCTTACCGGTGGTTTTTACCTCACGGGCGCCATACGGCGGGTGTTGTTTGAGGCGCAGGAGCACCCGGCCGCCACCTACCCGGTGCTGGTGGCCGTGACCGATGACCTGGCCCAGGCCGTGCTGGCCCCGGATTTCGAAGAGTTCAGCAGCGCCTTCCCCGAAAGCGACGTGTTCTACGTGTTGGGCGCCGATGGGCAGCTCGTGCCGCATTCGCTGCGCCACGATGCCCGCACGCCGCTGGCGACGGCCCCACCCGCAGGCGCGGCAGTGGCCGTGCGGGCCTGGCCTACCGCTGTCCGGCCCCGCGCTTACCTTCCCAATACCAGCACGCCCAGCATCGTGCTCAGCCAGCGCCCGGCCGTGCCCGCCCCCACCGCCGCGCCCGGCAACCGCTGGCTCATGGGCCTGCTGCTGAGCGGCTACCACCAGTGGCAAACATTCCACCCCGAGGCGACCGAGCAGGAGCGGATACCCTTCATTCAGGCCAGTTTCCGGGTGGGCATTCTCACGCCTTTCACTTCTTTCCTGGCGTTGGAAAACGACGCCCAGAAGGCTGCGCTATTCCGTAAGCAGGCCGAGACGCTGGCGGCAAATGCCTCACTCGATACGGTGGAAAAGGATGCTCCGCCACCGGCCCAAACGCCCGTGGACGGCGGCGCCGCCCTGCTGCTGGCAGCCGGCGTGCTGCTGGGCGGTTGGTACCTGCGCCGCGCTCGACCGGCGGTTGGCTAAGGGGGATACAGCGTCACCGAAAGGCGCATAAAAAAAGGCAGCTCCCAAAGGGAAGCTGCCTTTTTTTTATGGGTAGGCAAGAGGTTACTGCACCACTACGCGGCTCACCTGCGTGGCCTCGGGGGTCGTCACTTGCACCATGTACAGGCCGGCTTTCAGCGACGTGGCGTCGATGGTCAGGTCGGCACCGGTCAGGGGCTGGGTTTGCGTCAGCACCACGCGGCCGGTGGCGTCGCGCAGCACCACGGTAGCCGTGCGGGCCGAGGTGCTTGCAAGGTGCAGGTTGAAGCTGCCCTTGGCGGGGTTGGGGTAGAGCTGCATGGTGCTGGCCTGCACCGTGCCGGTGCGGGTGGCCAGGGCAATGCGGCAGGCCGTTACGCCCTGGTTTTGCTCGGCAATGCGGGCGGCGTACTCCTGATAGTACTGGTTGGCAATGCGCTGGTCGTGAATAACGAGGGTGTTTTCGTCGTTCTCGGTGTCAGCCGAAGCCGTCCAGTTGTGCGAGCCCACGAACACCGTCGGGTCCGACTGCGGCGCGCTGGCGTCCACAATCAGGGTTTTGTGGTGCATGATGCCGGTGCGGTTGTCGAGCAGGTAGCGCGTGCCCATGCCGCCCCGGATGGTGCGGAACACGAAGCCGGCCACGCCGCTGGTGTCGTTGGTGAGGCCGTCGGAGCACTGCGCGATGTTGCGCTGCATCACTTGGTCGGCAATGGCGCGGCCGATGTCGGTGCGCGTCACCAGCATCGAGAGGATGTGCATGTCATAGTCAGCCGTGCGCACGGTTTCGAT
The DNA here is from genome assembly GCF_022921075.1 of Hymenobacter sp. 5317J-9. Taxonomy (NCBI): domain Bacteria; kingdom Pseudomonadati; phylum Bacteroidota; class Cytophagia; order Cytophagales; family Hymenobacteraceae; genus Hymenobacter; species Hymenobacter sp. 5317J-9. The sequence continues at coordinate 3,602,058 of NZ_CP095050.1, read as the reverse complement.
GAGGTGGGCGTTCACGTTGTCGGTGGGCGAAAACCACGATTCCACCTGCTTGCCGCCGATGACGAGGTAGTGGGGCGTGTTGTCGGTTTTGCGCGAGCCAAACAAGGGCGTGCCGGGCGTGGCCGTGGCGCTGCCCCACATCTCGTTAAATTCCAAGGCGTACACGCGGGCCAGGCTCTGGTCCTGCACGGTCACCACGTTGTTGCGGTCGGTGCTGAGCTGGGCCGGGGTCCAGTTCGTCGAGCCCGTCCACACCATGGGCACGTTGGGGTTGGTGCTGTTGGCGTCAATCACCACAAACTTGTTGTGCATGATGGAGCTGCCGCTGCTGCCGGTCTGGGCCGGGCGGAAGATGCGCGGGATGGCCGCGTTCAGGCTGCCAATGCTCACGTTGGCGTTGTCGTCTTCGTAAATCACGCGCACGGCCACGCCGCGGGCCTGGGCGGCGTTCACCGCATTTAGAATGGCGGCGTTGTTCCAGTTGTAGATGGTGATGTCCAGGGTCTGGGTGGCGCGGCCGATGTAGCGGGCCAGCGTGTCGGCCACGCTGCCGTTGGGGGCGTACACGGCGGCGTTGCCGGCCAGGGCCAGCGTGTTATCCACGGGGCGGGTGAAGTAGGTGCGCATGCGACCCGACGAGAGCGAAGCCGTAATCATGGGCACCACGCGCGACTCCGAGCGGCCCACGCTGTTCACCGACACGGCCTGCACATAGTACACGGTGGCCGGCTGCAGGCCGGTCAGGGTTTGGGTGTGGGCGGTGGTGAGGGCCGTGTTGCCGGCCACCGTCGTGAACGTGCCGGTGGGGCTGGTGGCGTACGAAAGCTGCGTATTGCCGGCGTTGGCGGTGTTAAAGGTGACCGTGAAGCCGGTGGTGCTGATGTTGGTCGGCTTGGGCGTGCTGGTCAGGTTAGGCGTCAGGCCCTGGATGAAGTCCGGGTACTTGCGGTTCAGCAGCTGGTAGCCGCCCGTGGTGGACGTGGCCGACGAGCTATACTGGCTCATGATGCCCACCGCGTCGAAGGTGCCCGTGGGGCTGGGCTTGCCGATGAGGCCGTCGGGGCCGTTGGAGTTGGTGGGCACGTAAGTGACCAGCGTCGAGTTGTTGTTGAGGCGGTAGGTGGTGTTGGCCGTGAACGACGTCACTGAAGCCCCGCCGGTCGTGTTCACCGACGTCAGGCCGTTGATGCGCACCAGCATGCCCTCGTACTGCTCGGCGTAGGCCGAAGCCGCCTGGGCCGAAGGAAATACCACCGGCGCCGGAATGGGCCGGTTGCCGGCCAGCACGGTCACCGACGTGATGGGGTCAATTTCGAGCAGGCCGCGGAACATCTTGAGGCCGCCCGTCACCTGAATGCTGTCGCCGGGCACGAGCTGCGACACCAGCGGGCCCGTGGCGCCGCCCGTCGTGTACACCCCGATGCCGGCCGTGCCGTCCTGAATGTAGCGAATGATGCTCACCGACGAGCCCAGCTCGTCGCCGTTCGTCACCGTGCCGCGCACCGTCACGGTGGGCCCTTGGGTGGTGTTGGTGGTGGGGGCCAGGGCCCGCGCCGCCGCAATGGTAATGGGTGTCTGGGCTTGCACGGCGTGCCACGAGGTGGCGCACGCCAGCAGCGCCAGCAGGGTAAATTTCTTCATAAAGAAGCGAGTGTGATGAAACGGTTAGGTCTTTAAAAATGTGGGAAGCCGAATTACAAAGATGCTGAATTTCAACGAAACCAGCGGCCTCGCGCCCCACGGCCGGCCCAACACTGCCGCTTAATTTTTGGTGCCCGGCCGGCTCCGTTTGCCGCTGCTGGTGATGAACGGCACGGGCGCGGCCGTTTCGGTGCCGGCGGCGTTGCGCGAACTCACCTCCACGTAGTAAGTGGTGCCCGGAATCAGGTCGCTCAGCGTGAGGCTGTGGCGGGTGGTGAGGGTGGCATCGGTCCGGATTTCCTTCAACTCCTGGGCGTTGAGGCCGTAGCGCACGCGGGTGTCGCCGGCGTTCAGCGTCGAGTACACCACCGTAAAGCCCGTCGGGCTCACGTCCACCGGCACGGGCTCTTCGGTGAGGCGGGGCAGGCCGCCGCCCAGCACCAGGTCGGAGGCCAGGCGCGGCAGCAGCTGGTAGCCGCCCGTGCCGCTGGGCGAGTACTGGCTCAGCACGCCGCGCAGGTCAAACGTTTCGGTGGGGGGCGTGGCGTCGACAAGGCCGCCCGGGCCGGTGCTGGCCGCGCCCACCCGCACCAGCGTGCCCGGCTGCCCGTTGAGGAGGTAGTTGGCGTTGCCGGCCAGGGCCGTGACGGGGGTGCCCGTGGGCGTGAGCAGGCGCGGTACGCCCGTTATTTCGAGCAGGCGGCCTTCGTTGGCTTCCACAAACGCGCTGGTGGCCTGGGCCAGGGGCACCTGCAAGGCGCGCACCCGCACGCCGCCGGCCAGCTTGTGAAACGAGGTTATGGGGTCCATTTCCAGCAGGCCGTTGTAGAGCTTGAGCTGGCCCGTCACCTGAATGCTGTCGCCGGCGTGCAGCTCGCCGTAGCCCGGCAGTTTGGCCGGCTGGGCATACAGGGCCAGGCCCGCCTCGGCGTCCTGGATGTAGCGAATGTTGCCCATCTCGGCGCCGTTAATCACCACGGCGCGCACCGTGACGGTGCTGCCGGCCCCGAGGGCGCGGGCGGCTTTCACGGTGAGAACGGGAGGAGCGGCGGGGCCGGGGGCGGCCTGTGCGGTGGCCGTCAGGCCGGCAAAAAGCGAAACGAAAGTGAGCAGCTTGGTCATGGCGTGAATTGAAGAATATGTAGACCGAGAAAGAAGAGCTTACGCAAATCTCGTTATAAATTCTTCATTTGCTGCACTCATTCACAATAAATGACCGACTTTGCTGCAATGCTATTTTATCACAAAATATTAACTTCCGGGTGAAGCTCGACCGCAAACTGCTCGCGCACCGAAGCAATGATTTCTTCGGCCAGGGCGCGCACTTCGGCGCCGGTGGCACCGCCGTGGTTCACCAGTACCAGGGCCTGGCGGGCGTGCACGCCGTGGGTGCCGGCGCCGGCGCCGCGCCGCAGCCCTTTCCAGCCGGCCCGCTCGATGAGCCAGCCGGCCGGCACCTTCACGCCGCCGGGCACGGGATAGCCGGGCAGGTCGGGGTACTGGCTTTTGAGTTGGTCGAATTTGGCCTGCGACACTTCGGGGTTCTTGAAGAAAGAGCCCGCGTTGCCGATTTCGGCCGGGTCGGGCAGCTTGCTGCGGCGGATGTGCACCACGGCCCGGCTCACGTCGTGCGGGGTGGGCTCGCCCTCGATGCCCATTTCGGCCAGCGTTTCGGCAATGGCGCCGTAGCGCACGTTGGGCCGGGCCTGGCGGTGCAGGCGTAGCACCACGGCCGTGACCACAAACTGGTTTTTTAGGGTGTTTTTGAACACGCTTTCGCGGTAGCCGAAGCCGCACTCGCCGGCCGTGAACACGCGCAGCGCGCCGGTGCCCATTTCCACGGCTTCGAGGTGGTCGAAAGTGTCGCGCAGCTCGGCCCCGTAGGCGCCGATGTTTTGCAGCGGCGCCGCGCCCACCGTGCCGGGAATGAGGGAGAGGTTCTCGATGCCGCTCAGCTGCTGGTCCAGCGAGTATTCCACGAGGCCGTGCCAGCTTTCGCCAGCCCCGGCGCGGACAAGGGCCGTTGAGTCGTCGGCATCTTCGCTCATGATTTCAAGCCCGCGAATCTCGTTCTTGAGCACCACGCCGTCGAAATCCCGGGTGAACAGCAGGTTGGAGCCGCCGCCGAGAATGAGCTTGTCGGCAGCCTGCACTTGGGGCAGCTTCAGGAGCTCACGCAGCTCATCAGCCGAGGCAAAGCGGGCGAAATAGCGGGCCTTCACGTCGAGGCCAAAGGTGTTGTAGGGGCGGAGGGAGACGTTTTCTTCGAGTAGCATGGCGCAAAGGTACCGGCCGTGGCGCGTGGCCGGCGATGCTCCCAGCCGATGCATTGACCGCCGAAAGCTTGTGCCGGGTATTGTGGGTTTGTGCCGCGGCGCAGCCTCTTGTGCTGCAGCTCGACAAATTTGTGCTAAAACGAAAGTGTTTGTGCTTGAAAATAAAGGTTTGTACCTGATTCCATAGCCAGAGCAAGTAGCATTTCCACATCTCTGTGTTGCGAGTCACTCGACCTGAAAAGTGATTCCAGGCATGATAGTACTGTCCGACTTCCACGAACTTCGCCTCATGCACTCCAAGCAAACTACCCGCCTGAGCAAATTCCTGAGCCTGCACCTGCGCCACCGGCCCGAAGCCATTGGCCTGAAGCTACAGGCGGGCGGCTGGGTGAGTGTGGATGAGCTGCTGGCTGCCTGCGCGGCCAAGGGCGTGCCCATCAGCCGGGACGAGTTGCAGGAAATAGTGGCCCGTAACGATAAGCAGCGCTTTGCCTTCGACGAGGCTGGTACCCGCATTCGCGCCCAGCAGGGCCACAGCGTGGCCGTCGACTTGCAGTTGCGGCCTGCCACGCCGCCCGCGGTGCTCTACCACGGCACGGCACCGGCCGCGCTGCCCGCCATCCGGCGCGACGGCTTGCAGAAAATGAGCCGCCACCACGTGCATCTTTCGCCCGACGTGGAAACCGCCCGCCGCGTGGGCGCCCGCCGGGGCCAGCCCCACATTCTGACCGTGGATGCTGCCGCCATGCACGCGGCCGGCGCGGTTTTCTATGAGTCTGGCAACGGCGTGTGGCTGGTCGATGCCGTGCCGCCGCAGTATCTGGGCGGGCTGTAGCGCGGGAAATTGTACGGGAACGGCTGCTTGCCGCTTTTACCTCACCCGGTACCCGCTCATGGCATAAAACAGCAGGTACAGGTAGCACAGCGCCGGCACCACAAACGCCACCCGCAGCCCGCCGCCATGCGTGGCCAGCCAGCCCATGAGCGGCGGAATGAGCGCCCCGCCCACAATGGCCATAATCAGATAGGAAGAGCCCTGCTTGGTGAAGGGCCCCAGGCCGGTGATGGCCAGCGGGAAAATGACGGGCCACATGATGGAGTTCATCAGGCCGCAGAGCACGATGAGCCACAGGGCCGTTTCGCCGGTGCTCAGGATGCTCGCGCCCACCAGCGCCACGCCGGCCGCGCACACGGCCACCAGCAGGGCGCGGTTGTGGAATTTGAGCAGCAGCGGAATGCCCACCACGCGCCCAATCAGCGAGCCAAACCAGTAGGAGGACACCAGCACCGCGCCCACGGCTTTGGTGAAGCCGGCGGCCGTGTCGATGGGAGCCGGGTCCTGGCCGAAGAGGACGCCTACGTAGTTGGTGGCTACGTTGAGGCCGCGCACCAGGCTTTGGGTGAAGGCTGAGAGCTGCTGAATGCCCTGTGACTCGCCGTAGCGAATGAGGAAGGAGCCCAGGCCCACTTCGACGCCCACGTACACAAAAATGGCCACTACGCCCAGCACCAAGTGCGGAAACGCCAGCGCCGACGTGCGCCCCGGTGCCATGGGCCGGGCTTCCTCAGCAGCTTCTTCCGGAATGCCTTCGATGTCGGGCAGCTTTACAAGAAAGAAAAACATGGCCGCCAGCAGTACCAGAAACACTGCCAGGCCGATGTAGGGGCCTTTCACCAGTTGCGATTCTTCGGCCAGGCGTTCGCTGAGTGGGAGGGCGGCCAGCCGCGCTTTCAGGGCCACCGAGCCGCCGAAGAGCACCAAGCCGCCCACCAGCGGGGAGAGGCTTCCGCCGAAATTGTTGGCCACGCCCACTACGCTCACCCGCGCCGCCGCGCCGCGTGCCGGCCCCAAGATGCTTACGTACGGATTGGCCGCCACTTGCAGCAGCGTGATGCCCGCGCCCAGCGTGGCCAGCGCCGTTAGAAACAGCCCAAAAGCCCGGGAATCGGCTGCCGGAATGAAGAGCAGTGCGCCCACGGCCATCACCAGCAGGCCCACCACGATGCCGCGCTGGTAGCCCAGTTGCTTGAGTACCCAGCCCGCGGGCAGCGACATCAGAAAATAAGCCCCAAAAAAGGCCGACTGCACGGCCGAGGACTGCAAATCGGTGAGCTGGCACACGTCTTTCAAATACGGCATCAGCACGTCGTTGAAGTTGGTGACGGCGCCGAACAGGAAGAACAGCGTGGTCATCAGCACCATGGGGCCGGCGTAGGAGCGGGCAGGGGCAGCAGCGGTAAGGGAAGGAGAGGAAGGAGCGAGGGCCATAAATGCAGGAGTGGGACGGCGAAAGGCGAAAGTAGCGCGAACTTTGTAGTTCGCGTTTCGGTGCCGCAGGGATTTTCTGGCGGCGCGGGGACGCGGACTAAACGTCCGCGCTACTTATGCACCTCACCGCCACTACCCAGTTCGGCCTGGAAGAACTCCTCGCCGACGAACTATACGACCTCGGGGCCGACATCACGCACGTGGGCTCGCGCGCCGTCGAGTTCATCGGCGACCATCGGCTGCTCTACGAAGTGGCCCTCTGGAGTCGGCTTTCCATGCGCCTGCTGCGGCCCTTCGCCGCCTTTTATGCCGCCGATGAAAAGGCCCTGTACCGCGAAGTGAGCCGCATCGACTGGCAGGATTTCATCGGCCCGGGCCAGACGTTCGCCATCACGCCCGTGGTAAACCGCTCCACGTTCGAGCACTCGCTCTTCGTGGCCCAGCTCACCAAAGACGCCATCGTGGACCAGTTCCGCAAGCGTACCGGCGAGCGGCCCAGCATCGACACCCGCAACCCCGATATCCGCCTGCACCTGCGCATGACGGAGAACGAGGTCATCCTCAGCCTCGACGCGGCCGGCGACTCGCTACACCGCCGCGGCTACCGCCAGGGCACCAACGAGGCCCCGCTGAACGAAGTGCTGGCCGCCGGCTTGGTTTTGCTCTCGGGCTGGGATGGCAAAAAGCCCCTCATCGACCCCCTGTGCGGCTCGGCCACCATCCTCACCGAGGCGGGCCTGATGTGCCAGCGCATCGCGCCGGGCCTGTTTCACCAAGGCAAGTTCGGCTTCGAAAACTGGTACGACTTCGACCCCAAACTGTGGGAGCAGGTGCGCGAAGAGGCCAAAGCCCAGCGCCTCGAAGAGCCGCAGGCTTACCTGGCCGGCTCCGACCTTGACCCCAAAGTCATCGAGATGGCCGCCGCCAACATCACGGCCGCCGGCCTCGAAGACTGCGTGCGCCTCTCGGTGCGCGACGTGAAGGACGCGCAAGCCCCGGCCAAGGAGGAGCCCGGCATTGTGCTCACCAACCCGCCGTATGGCGAGCGGATAGGGGAGGAGGCGCAGATGGCGGCGCTCTACAAGACCATCGGCGACACGCTGAAAACGAATTTTCAGGGCTACAACGCCTTTGTGTTTACCGGCAATCTGGAAGCGGCGAAGAGCGTGGGGCTGAAGCCCGCGCGGCGCATCCCGCTGTTTAACGGGCCCATTGACTGCCGGCTGCTGAAGTACGAATTGTACCGGGGCTCACGGCGGGAACCGAAGCCGGCCGAGGGTCCGGCTCAAAACTAATCTGCTTGGAACTTCCCGGCCCCGCCTATTATTTTTATCTAATTACTCTGTCCGCGTCATGTCCGATACCTTAACTACCGCTCCTCCCGACCTGCTGCCCGCCGCCAAACAGGCCCTGAAACGGTATTACGGCTACGACAATTTCCGCCCCATGCAGGCCGACATCATCCAGAATATTCTGGGGGCAAAGACACCGTGGTGCTCATGCCCACCGGCGGCGGCAAGTCGGTCTGCTTCCAGATTCCGGCGGTGGTATCGCAGGGCACCTGCGTGGTGGTGTCGCCCCTCATCGCCCTGATGAAGGACCAGGTGGAAGCCCTGAAAGCCAACGGCATTGCGGCGGCTTACATCAACAGCAGCGTGGGCCAGTCGGAGTCCAACGACATTGCCCGGGCCGCCGTGAGCGGGCACCTGAAGCTGCTGTACGTGTCGCCGGAAAAGCTGCTGAGCGACGGCTTTTTGCAGTTTCTGAACCGGGTCAACATCAGCCTCTTCGCCATCGACGAGGCGCACTGTATTTCGAGCTGGGGCCACGATTTCCGGCCCGAGTACACCCAATTGGGCCAGCTGCGGAACCACTTCCCCAACACGCCCATCATCGCCCTCACGGCCACGGCCGACCGCCTGACCAAGCGCGACATCATCACCCAGCTCAACATGCGCGAGCCTCGGGTGTTCCTGTCTAGCTTCGACCGGCCCAACATCAACCTGCTGGTGCGCGGCGGCCAGGACCGGGTGGGGGCCATGCTCGACTACATTGCCCGGCACCCGCAGGACCCCGGCATCATCTATTGCCTCTCGCGCAAAACCTGCGAAACCATTGCCCAGAAGCTCAGCGCCAAGGGCATCAAGGCCGGGCACTACCACGCCGGCATGACGCCCCTGCAGCGCGGCAAGGTGCAGGAAGCCTTTTTGCAGGACGACCTGCAGGTCATCGTGGCCACCATCGCCTTCGGCATGGGCATCGACAAGAGCAACGTGCGCTGGGTGATGCACTACAACCTGCCCAAAAACATCGAGGGCTACTACCAGGAAATCGGCCGCGCTGGCCGCGACGGCGCCCCGTCGACGGCCATCCTGTTCTACAGCTTCGCCGACGTGATGCAGATGCGCGAGATGGTGACCAAGGACGTGCCCGCGCGTCAGGCCCAGCTCAACACGGCCAAGCTGGAGCGCATGCAGCAGTTTGCCGAAGCCGCCAGCTGCCGCCGCAAAATCCTGCTCAACTACTTCTCCGAGACCCTGGGCGAGGACTGCGGCAACTGCGACATCTGCCGCAACCCGCCCACCACCTTCGACGGGACGCTTATTGCCCAGAAAGCCCTCTCGGCCGTGTTCCGCAGCCGCGAGCGGGTGGCCATCAACCTGCTGATTGACATCCTGCGCGGCATGCGCAACCAGGCCGTGCTGCAAGGCGGCTACGACCAGATTAAGACCTACGGCGCCGGTTCGGATTTGCCCTACCTCGACTGGTACAGCTACATCCACCAGATGCTGAACGACGGCCTGTTCTACATCGCCTACGAGGAAGGCTACGCCCTGAAAATCACGGAGCGCGGCCACCAGGTGCTGAAGGGCCAACTCACGCTGCCGCTCAAGAAATTCCAGCCCGCCGAGAAGGCCGAAAAGCCCACCCGCGCCAGCAAGAAAGCCGCCAATGCCGCCTCTGCGGCTGCTGTGGGCACGCCCGAAGCCCAGCTGTTCGACAAGCTGCGCCGGCTGCGCAAAGCCATTGCCGACGAGCAGGGCGTGCCGCCCTACGTGGTGTTTTCGGACGCCACGCTGCAGGAAATGGCGGCCGAGCGGCCCGTGAGCCGCGTGGGCATGCTGGGCATTTCGGGCGTGGGCATGAAGAAGTTTGAAACCTACGGCGAAGCCTTCATCAAGCTCATCATGGAGCACGGCGGCGGCCAGTACGTGCCTTCCGATTCGGACAGCATGTTCAACGAGCCGCGCCCGCGCCTGGCCAAGGCCGAGAAAGCCGAAAAGTCGGTGGGCGACTCTGAAGAAGCCACCGTGCAGTTCCACCAGATGGGCCTCGCGCCGGAAGACATTGCCGAGCGCCGCGGCCTGGCCCTGAGCACTGTGAAAACCCACCTCTACACGGCCTACGCCAAAGGCCGTGAGCTGCGCATTCAGGACTTCGTGAGCGACTCGGAGCTGGCCGAAATCCTCACCGCCCGCGCCCAGCTCGGCAACGACGCCACCCTGCGCGACTTGTTCGACCACCTGCGCGAGAAGTACGACTACTTCCAGCTGCGCATGGCCGGGCTCTACCACAAGCGCCTGCGCGGACAGTAGCCCAGCGCTACTCAGCCAATATTTTACGCAGGCCCGCCGTTACCCACGGCGGGCCTTTTATTTGCAGGTTGCCGCCCGAACCCGCTGCCTTCATGCTCCGAAAAGTCATCCTCTTTGTTGCCGCTGCCTGCATCGCCGCCTTCGCCGGCCTCATGCTCACCAAAACGCTGCCCTACTATACTTTCGAAAAGGGCATCCATTTCCTCACCACCAAAAGCGACGAAACCAACGACGACCCGGTGTTCCGGTTCGGGTTCTACGTGCACATCACCACCAGCCTAGTGGTGCTGGTGCTGGGGCTGCTGCAGTTTCTGCCGGTGCTGGCGCGGCTGGGGCCGGGGCTGCACCGGCAGCTGGGCAAGGGCTACGTCATCGGCATTCTGGCCCTGGCGGCGCCGTCGGGGCTCATCCTGGCGCACTTCGCCAATGGCGGGCTGGCGGCGCGGGTAGGCTTCACGCTGCAGTGCCTGGTGTGGTGGCTCTGCACCTGGAAGGCCTACCGCGCCGCCCGCCAGCGCCAGTGGAGCCTGCACGTGGACTGGATGTTGCGCAGCTTCGCCGTGACGCTGGCCGCCCTGGCCCTGCGCGGCGAGAGCTACCTGATGTACTACGTGCTCGAAACCAAGCCGATAGAAACCTACCTGACGGTGACCTGGCTCTCGTGGGTGGGCAATCTGATTTTGATGGAAATCCTGCTCGAAGTAGGGTTGGGGCGGTATTTCCTGCGGGAGTTTATGCCGGAGCTGCGCAGTAAATTGGTGGCGTGAAAAACTTCCTCTACCCATTTACGCTGGCGGCCCTTGCTGCTTGCCAACACACTGCACCACCCGTTGCAAAAACTGTCGCTACGACTGCGGTTCCAACCGCTGCGCTGCAGAAGGCCAAATTAACTAATAATGACATTGCGCCCGCCGACGTGTTGACACCGGAGATGCTGGCGCTGCTGCAGAATTTCGATTTGGCCCCGCTGTGGGCTGCTGACACGGCTTTTTCCGACGGATATCCCACAATGGTTGGTTTTTTGGGACACGACCACTACAGTGTTTCGCTGCTCTTCGATGAAGTAGCACGGGACATCAACCAGCCGCAGCTTTTTCATGTGCGTGGTCGGGACCGGTTTCACAAAATCATCACCCCGTTTGAAGGGACCATTCAAATTCAGCGCATTGCCGATTTTGATAGTTGCTATGTGCAGGCTCCCGAAGAAGATTCGGCTCGAGTGTACACAGCAAGTGCAGTGTTTACCTTCAAGCAGGCGAAGCAGCGCCAGGGCGCGGGCGTTTTCTCAGGCCAAGCCTTTCTAGACTTCTACATCACCAACAAAGGGTATTGTCGGACGCCGGAGGTGGTGATGGGTGGAATTATTGACAAACACACCCCCACTAAGGGCAGCGGCCGTCTGCTCAGGGGCGCGTGGACCGGCTATGGAACCGGCGATTCCAAGCCGTTTCTGGTAGCAAACGACTTATTTGTCATCGCCCCGGAAGTCTATTCGGACTTTGGCGTGGGCGACCGGGGAACGCAAGTCAATCCCAAATATGCCAAGCAGGGCTGGACAGATTACTGGGAAAACGAAGAATGGTGGGCCGCCTCGCCCAAGCCTTCGCTCAGCCTGTAATACTAAAACATAGCCATGCGCCGTTAGAAGCACCGAAGTACCAGCCCACTCCCTAGCCGGCCTTCGCTCACTGTTTTTCGCGGTTTTATGCGTTTTCATCTGCTGCTGGCGGCTCCTGCGCTGCTGCTCGGCGCGGCGCGGCCCCTGAGCCAGCCCGCCACCCTCACCCGTTCGTTGGTAGCGCCCGCACCGGCGGCCCTGGCCGCCCCGGGCGCTGTGCTCAGCAATGCAGCCCGCCAAGCCCTGCTGGCCCGCACCAACCTGGGCAAGCTGTGGCAGCACCAGCCGCAAAGCGGCACCGAGGACGTGCTCAACGGCTGCTTCGGCTACGACGGGCGCCGGCTAGAGTTCGTGTTCACCACCGTGCAGGCCGACGCCAAAAGCCCCGGCCGCTACCTAGTGGCCGGCAAGTTCCGCTGCTACGGCGACGTGACGCCCTTTCGCGGCAGCATTGAGCTGCAGCAGGTGCAGCGCCTCACCACCGAGCAAGCCGGCTATTACGAAAACGACAAAGCCCAGGCCCCGATTTATTGCGCCACGGGCAGCTTTGCCCTGCGGGCCAGCAGCAGCGTCGGCCTGGGCGGGCAGTTCGGCGGGCGCGTGGCCCTGGACTTCAAGCTGCCGCCCGGCCACCGGCCCGAGCTGGCCACCTACACCCACAACCCCGCCACCCGCAACGGCGGCCTGCTCTTCGACGGCGAGTGGCGCGAAGAGGCCGTGGCCGAAACCGCCATCCCCGCCGTGTGGAAGCAGGGCATAGCCGTGACGCGCCAGATTCTCACCCGTTTCGAAATCGGCGAGCGCGACGCCCACGTCAACCCCAAATACGCCCGCGTGGGCTGGAATAACTTCTGGGCGAACGACGAATGGTGGGCCGGAAAAACGGTGGCGCAACGCTAAAGTGGTGGGCAGAAAATTATTAGCTAAGTGAATTAGTAACTTCGCGCTTGCGTTGCTAACTTCACCAGCCGAATTCGCGTTGAACACAACGCCATTCCCGGCGGCTGCCCTCCCCATGATTAATACGAACCTGAAATTTTGCCGGCGCGAGCTCGCCCTCACGCAGGCCCAGATGGCCGACAAACTCGGCATCAAACGCTCCCTGGTGGGCGCCTACGAAGAGGGCCGCGCCGAGCCCCGCCTCGCCACCCTCGTCAACATGGCCCGCCTGTTCGGCATCACGCTCGACCAGCTCGTGACCACCGACTTCAGCAAGAAGAAGAACGCCAAGATTATTGGCTCCGTGCCCGCCCCCGACGCGGCCAGCGCCGAAGACGACACCGACCCGCCCACCTCGCCGGCCGGCGGCAAGCTCCGCATCCTGGCCCTGACCGTGGACAAGGACCAGAACGAAAACATTGAGTGGGTGCCCCAAAAGGCCGCTGCCGGCTACCTCAACGGCTACGCCGACCCGGAGTACCTGGAGGTGCTGCCCAAGTTTCGCCTGCCCATGCTCTCGAACACGGGCACGTACCGGGCCTTTGAAATTGCGGGCGACTCCATGCTGCCCATTGCCAGCGGCACGGTCATCGTGGGCCGCTACGTGGAGGAATGGAGCACCATTAAGGATGGCACGCCCTGCATCGTGGTGAGCAAGCGCGAAGGCATCGTGTTCAAGCGCCTCTTCAACAAGCTGCGCTCCGGCGCCATGTTTGTGCTGCATTCCGACAACCCCAACTTTTCGCCCTACGACCTGAACGTGGACGACGTGCTCGAAATCTGGGAGGCTAAGAGCTACATCAGCAGCACCTTCCCCATTGCCGAGCTCTCGCTGGAGCGCGTAGCCAGTCTCGTGCTCGACCTGCAGCAGCAGGTGGCTTTGCTGAAAAAGGCATAGCGCCGTATCCCGAAGCTGTGCTTCGGTTCAGCGGCACGACGTAGAACGCTTTCCGCCGGGCCGAAGCGCAGCTTCGGAGTACGGAACACAAGGCCCTTCCGTAGCTGCGGAAGGGCCTTGCTGTTTAAAGGGCCTAACTTCTGAAGCCACCGGCCCGTATGCGGGGCACGCCCAACCTTACGCGCCCCTTTCCATGCTCAAATACATCTCCGCCGCCGACCGCCATCACGCGGCCCCTGCCGCCTGGCTCAGCAGCTATTTCCTGTTTTCGTTCGCCGATTATTTCGACCGCGACAACATGCATTTTGGCCCGCTCCGGGTGTTCAACGACGACAGCGTGGCCCCGCAGTCGGGCTTTCCGCAGCACCCGCATTCGGAGATGGAAATTGTGACGCTGGTGCTCGAGGGAGAAATCCAGCACCAAGACACGATGGGCAACAAAACCACCATCAAGGCCGGCGAGGTGCAGCGCATGACCGCCGGCACCGGCCTGGCGCACTCCGAATTCAACCGCAACGACAAGCCCCTGCACCTGTACCAACTGTGGTTCATTCCCGGCCAGAAAGGCCTGGCGCCCAGCTACGAGCAGAAGGACATTGGCTTCATCGACGGCAATAAAAACGAATTGGTACCCCTCGTGACCGGCCAGAAAGTGCTGGAAGACGTGGTATACATGAATTCCAACAGCACCGTGTATTGGTCTAACCTCGACTGCGGCAAGGAAATCGAGTTTAAGACCTTCCCTATTCGCCTCACCTTCATTTATGTGAAGGAAGGCGTGATTTTCGTAAACGGCACCGAGCTCGGCCCCAACGACCAGGCCCGCATGACCAACGACGACGTGGTCCAGATTCGCGCCAATAAAGACGCGCAATTCATTCTGATTGACTTGCCTTCGAGCGAATCCAACTATTAAACAATCAAACCATAAAACGCAAAAAGCCGGCCTCATGGGGCCGGCTTTTTGCGTTGTGCGGGAGCAGGTTAGAAATTGTAGGTGACGCCGGCCGAGAAGCCGGTCGACTTGCCGATGTTGCGGCCGGCCACGTAGGTGCTGGCGCCCAGCGTGAGGCCGAAGCCGTTGGCAATGGGGCGGTAGGCGCTGGCCCCGAGGCGCACGAAGTTGACGCGCGTAGACGGGAAAAATCCGGTGAAGCCCGCTTCCGAAATATCGGTGCCGCCGTTCGATTCTTGAAAAGCGGCGAAGCCTTCCACGTAGGTTTTGGGGCCGGCGTAGCCGATTTTGGCCTCGCCGATGAGGGCGTGGGGCACGGGGCCGGTGCGCAGGCTGTAGCCTATCTGCCCCGTGGCAAACACGCCCGATGCGGTTTTGAGGTGCGCCACGCCCGAGGCAGTGTATTTGGTGGCGCGGTTGCCGATGGCGATGATGTAGCCGTAGCCAGTGTTGCTCTGGTAGTTGCTCAGCGGCGTGCTGTAGCTCACCGTGCCCAGCAGGTCGAGAATGCTGCTGCCCAGTTCGCGGCTGTAAGCCTTGAACTTGAGCAACGCCGTCACGTCCTGAAAGCCCTGGCGCACGTTGGTGTAGCCCTGGGTGGAATACAGCGCGTTCAGGTCGTTGATGACCGTGCCGGGCGCCTTGCCCTTGGACTGAATGTAGGGAATGCTAAGCACGAAATCGACCTTGTCGGAGAGGCCGTAGGTGCCGTACAGGTTCACGGAGTTGACGCGCACTTCCTGGAAGATGGGCACGCCCTCAATTTTTTCCGGGGCCAGGTAGGCGCTGGTGTAGCTTTCGGTGGTGCCCGACACCACCACCGAACCGTGGTGCTTGCCGGCCATAAAGCCGCTTACCAGACTTTGCGCCTGTGCAACCCCGGAAGAAAATGCCAGCAGAATGGCAGTGCACACCAGTGTAGAATATTTTTGCATAATAGCAAGAATGCTTAAGAAGTAAAAGGGCGTTTGCCGCCGGGTGTTAAGTTGCTGCAAAGCGTTAAGGCTGCAATCTACGGGCATATCCAGTGCCTTGGATTTACCTTAGCGCAATCCGAAGGCCCACGAAATGCGTTTGTATTCAGCATAGTATGGTCAACTCTTCTATTTGCCCGATGAACCTTACCATTTACCCGATGAAAAATTTTTTACCTACTAAAGCCGGTCTGCTGCTCCTGGCGCTTTTGACGCTTGGCGGCTGCGCCAAGAATAAAGAAATAGCCCCGTCCATCACCAACATCGCCGTTACCAATCCCGACTTCCAGACCCTGGAAGACGCCGCCATTCGCGGCGACGTGGCCGTGCTGCTCGGCAACAAAAACGAAGCCGACCCGTCGGGCAACTTCACCGTGTTTGCGCCCACCAATGCGGCCTTTGCCCGCCTGGGCCTCAATTCGGCTTCGGACCTCACGGCCCTGCAGCAGCCGTTCCTGCGCAACACGCTGTTCTACCACGTATTCAGCGGCACGCTGCCGGGCAGCGCCCTGGCGTCAGGTAGCACGTCGGCCTCGGCGCTGGGCCTCACGCGCCGCATCATTCAGCGCCCCGACGGCAGCCAGTACGTGAATGGCTCGAAGATTCTGGGCAAAGACGTGCAGGCGGCCAACGGCCTCATTCACCCCATCGACAAAGTGCTGCTGGCCACGGGCGCCGACGTGCTCAACTCGGCCCTGGCCCTGCAAAGCGGCAGCGTGTTCGTAAAGCCCGAGCTTACTTTTTTGGTTGAAGCCGTGGTGTACTGCAACCTGCAGTCGGCCCTGACGGGCACGCCCGGCAGCGCCAAACTCACCGTTTTCGCGCCCACCGACCAAGCCTTTAAAGACCTGGGCACGCTGCTGAACGTGCCGCTCAACGTGCCCGCCGACATCCGCAAGCTGCCCGTGGCCACCGTGACGGCCGTGCTGCTCAACCACGTGGTAATTGGCGGCACGCAGGGCGGCAAGTTCACGCCCGAGCTACCCGAAAACACCAGCATCGCCGCCGCCGGTGGCCCCATCGCCCTCGGCGCTTTCACCAACGGCGTGCTCACGGCCAAAGGCAACGGCAACGCCGCTCCGGCCAACATGGTGATTCCCGACGTGCAATGCACCAACGGCGTGGTGCACGTGATTGACCGCGTGTTGCTGCCGTAGGTAGCCGCTCCTAAAGCGAGAACGTCATGCTGAGCGCAGCCGAAGCATCTCGCGTGCTTGACTAATCCGAACTATTGGATTACTACCACACGCGAGATGCTTCGGCTGCGCTCAGCATGACGTTCTTCTTTTGTCCGTCTACCGACCAGTTAGCCGTTTCTACATGGTGTATTTGCGGCCTTTGTTTTGTGCTTTCAGATAGGCCATCAGCGGCTGGAAGTAGTCGACCATGGCGCGGGCCGAAAGTTCTTCGCCGGTTTTCTCTTTCAGCACCACGCGCCAGTCGCGGCTGGAGCCGGGGCGCATGATGTCGCGCAGAAACTGGCCCACTTCCTCGCTGCCGAAGTAGTTGGTGGCGTGCGGGTCTTGGTGCAGAATGTTTTTGGCAATGTGGTCGTGCAGCTGAAACAGGATGACGTAGCTCAGGGCGTAGTCGTAGTACTGCGCGGGGTCGTCGTTGATGTGGGTTTTGGTGGCGGGGTCGAGGTAGTTTTCGCCGCGCGTGGTGGGCGGCACCATGCCTTGGTACTGCTTGCTCAGGGCCCACCACTTGGCGTTGAGCTGGTCGGCGGGTAGTCTCTCGGCATAGAAGCTGTTTTCCCACTCGCTCATCACGCCCGAGGCGAAGGGGATGAACACCACGTAGTCCAGCGCCTCCTTGAGCAGCTGCTGGGTCTGGTCGGTTTTGGTGCCCGGCTTCACCAGGCCCAGGCCTTCCAGGAAGGGCTGCTGCTTGGCGGCCAGGCCCATCATCGAGCCAATGGCTTCGTGGTAGGCGCGGTTGGCGCCCTGGCGCAGCAGCGGCGGCACGTCGGGGTTGGAGTAGGATTGGTAGTAGAAAATGTGCCCGAGCTCGTGGTGGGCGGTTTCGTACCACTCGGTGTTGGCCTCCACGCTCATCAGGCTGCGCAGGTCGTTGTTGAGGTCGATGTGCCAGGCCGAGGCGTGGTTGTTCTTTTTATACCCAGCGTCTTTGGGCAGGGGGTAAAGGCTGCTTTTCTCGTAGAACGAGGCCGGCAATGCCGGGAAGCCCAGGCTCTGGTAGAACCGCTCGCCCTGCTTCACCTGCCACTCGGCGCCTTTTTTGGCCAGCACAGCGTCGAGGTTCAGGCCTTTCACGTCCACCATCGAGCCCCAGCTCTGGCCCCAGCGGTTGGGCAGCCAGTGGGCGGGCAGGTAGTCGGGCACCTGCTTCACCTTGTATTTCTTGGCCAGCTCGTAGCGGGCGTAGGTGTGCAGCTCGCGGTAAAGCGGGCGCAACTCGTCGTTGATTTTGCGCACCAGCGCCATCATTTCATCCCGGGTCAGGCCGTAGTCGCTGGCCTGGTAGGTGAAATAGTCGGGGTAGCCCAGGGCCTGCACGGTCTGGTTGCGTAGGTCGCGCAGGTTGAGCAGGCCGTCTTTCAGCGTGGGGCCGATGGCCTTGCTGGCTTCCCACACTTGCTGACGCTTCTGCGGGTTGGTTTCCTTGCGCAGCAGCTCGTCGAGGTCGTTGGTGGTGACGGACTTGCCCGCGTATTTGTAGTCGAAGCCGTAGAGCTTTTCGGTCTGGGCGGCTTCGGCGCTGATGCGCTTTTTCACCACGTTGGCCACGGTTTGGGGGTTGTTGGCGGCGTTGTAGAGGGCCGTTTCCAGCTGCTTCACCTGCAGCTCCGTGAGTTCGGATTTGTGGCTCAGCAGCTCGCGCAGCTGCCGAATGTTTTCGGCGCTGCCCGTGAAGGCGGCCATGCGCTGGTTGGCGCGGGTGGTGGCGCCGGCGTTGGCCGTATCGCCGGCCACGATGTGCGTGTTCGAGCGCCACTCGGCCTCGCTCGAAGCGGTGTAGAGGCGCACGTATTCGGCGTTGTAGCCGTCCAGAAACTGTTGGGCCTGGGCTCGGTAATCTGGAGCCGTGGGCGGCACGGTGGGAGCCGTCGGGGCCGTCGGCGTGGTGGCCACAGGTGTTTTCGCGGTGGGTGCGCAGGCCGCCAGCGTAGCAGCGGCCATGAGGGGAAGCAGGTGCTTTTTCATGGGGCAAAGAAATGCGTTTTGCCAATGAAAAGCAGAACGTCATGCTCATCTGGCGTCCGCGCAGCCGAAGCAACTTTACCGCAAGAGTAAATGAATTACGTTGCGCGGTAAAGATGCTTCGCTGCGCTCTGCATGACGTTTTAAAGACCTACGCCGCCTGGGCCTGCGCCAAATGGCATTCCTTGTACTTCTTGCCGCTGCCGCAGGGGCACGGGTCATTGCGGCCAAATTTGCGGCGGCTGCGCAGGGTTTTCAGCCACTCGCGCGGGTCCACGGCGAAGCGCAGGAAGCGCTTCTTGGGGTTCTGGCGGAAAGCCCGGCTGAGCAGTTCGTACAGCTCGGGGTGGTTTTCCTGCAGTTTTTCGGGCTTTTCGAAAAAGTACTCCGTCACCACGGCGAAAAACTCGGCCTCGTTGGTGGCGGCGTAGGGGTTGATTTCCGACTTGCCGGCTTGAATGGCGGCGATTTCGCGCTGCATCACGGCGGTCCAGGGCTGTAGCAGCTCGGGCGGCAGGGCAGCTTTGGGCAGGCCATCAATCACGCCGTCGGCTTCGTCCAGCATGTGGGCAAACTCGTGGATGCCCACGTTCTGCCGGTCCAGCCCGTCGCGGAAGCCCTGTTCCAGCGAGGCCTTGGAAAGGCGCATGTAGTGCTGGTTCTGGAAATTCTGCACCGAACCCAGCAGGGTGCCCTGCAGCGGCTTCACTTCTTTGTCGGGGTCGTTTTCCAGCTTCCAGGCATCGGGCACAATGAGCACCTCGCCCAGGTTGCCGTATTCCCACTCCGGAAAGCCAAACACCGGAATCAGGGCCGAGGCCGCCACCAGCAGGCGCGTCACGTCGTCGACTTCCGTTTGCACGCCCGTAATGCGCGTGCTGGCCAGAAAAACCTGCACCTGCTTCTCAAACCGCACCTTTTCCTTCTTTGTGAGCGAGAGGTAGAAGGCCACCCGCTCGGCCAGAATCTGGCGCCAGGCGGCCGGAAATTCTTCGGCCAGGGCCTCGGTGCGGCGCCGGCTGTCGGCGGTAGCGTAGCGGTAAAAAGCGTAGAGCACGGCGGCCAGCACGGCCAGCGAAATCAGGTAAACCATGGCCCGCTAGTACGGCGCGCGGCCCCGGGGGTTGGGCTAGGGCCGGGCGGTCGGGGCGGCTTTGGCCACGTCGGGGTTGCGGCTGAGGCGATAGGCCAGTCCCAACCGCAGGTCATAGAAACGGTCGAAAAAGCAAGATTCTAAGCCAATGGTAAGCCGACGGGTGCGCCAGCCGGCACTGAAGTACGGCAGCAAAAGGCTCACGTTGTCGAAATCCTGGTTGCTGGGCGTGGACATCGCGCCGGCGGGCAAGTCGAACGTGCGGCCGGCCGTGGCATCAATCGTAAACCCGATGCCCACAAAAGCCTGCTGCTCGTGTACCAGCGGAAAGTAGCGGCGCGCCCCCAAACGTGCCGTTATCAGCCAGGCCTGGTAGGTGAAATCACTGTATATGGGCGTGGTGTAGTTGTATACCACGCCGCTAATTGTGGTTGAACCGGGCACAGACCCGGTTTGAACCTGGCCGCCCCGGCCACCGCTGCGGCCCAGGTTTAGGTCGCCGTACAGCGAAGCCGTGCGGTCGGGCAGGAGGATTTCGCCGTAGACGCCCCCGGTCGGCGCCATCCACTTGCGGCCGTCGTAGGATTCGTACAAGAGGTAGCGCCCACCTGCCATCACCCCAAAATGAGCGGCGGCCGTGCGGCGAGGCGTGGTTTGCGTGAGCCAGGAGCGCGCGGGCTCACCGGCCGGGGCGCAGGCTGCGTTAAAGGCTTGCACCACCGCACCCACCCCTTCGGCGGTAAACGCGGCGCTGGCCGATTCACGGGTTGCCGCCGGGCAATCGCCAAAATAGCGCTCCAGCTGCGCCCGATAGTTGTTGCCGTCCTGCACCTCCAGTGTGCCGTAGCGGCCGGTGCGCAGGTATTTGCGTTCGCTGAGGTCGAGCACTGGCTGGCCGGGGCGTTCCACCAAGTAGTGCGTGGCGCTGATGCGCCCCACGCGTAGCAAACTGGCCGGGCCTTCGACCAGCACCTCGGCCAGGACCGAATCTACGCGTACGTTCGGGCTGTACGCACGCGGCAGGCGGTCGAGTCTGGTTTCGGCGGCGTGGTCAATGGGCAGCGCTCTGTAGCGGAAATGCCGTCCCCCGGTCGTGACTTCTCGCAATTCGCGGGGCTTGAAGAGCTGTGCTGTTTCGCCAGCGGCCTTGCGAAAGCGGATGAAGGCAGGCGGCTCCGTCCAAAAGTTGTTTTCAACCTCGCCGCGCAGCGTGTCGCCGTTGGCCTGCACCAGCAGGCCGGGCTCGTAGGCCTGCGCCATGCTTTGGGTGCAAGCGCCCACCAGCAAGAGAAACAGAAAAAGTAGACGTGCGGGCATGCGCAACAGGAAAAGAGGGCAGTAGTAAGGGAAGGGTAAAGCTATAGCTACCTGGCCTCGTTGGGGGGCGGCGCCACGGTGTCGTGGTTGCGGCCCAGGCGGTAGCTGAGGGCCAGGCGAAGCGCGAAGTTGGAACCGACCAGGTTGGAAAGGAATTCGTTGGTGCTGCCACTGCTGTGGTAGCTCTGCCCGTCGAGGCTAAGCGTGGTGTGGCCGGTGCGCCAACCCAGCGTGAGGTTAGGCAAGATGGTGGGGTCGGCAAACAGCTCGCGGGTGCTCAGCTCGGTGGTGAGCGGAGCGCCGGTGGCGCTCAAGCGGGCACGAATAAGCCGGTTCATCTCAAAGCCAAAGCCGACCACAAACTGGTTTTCGTGCGGCAGGGGGTAGAAGAAGCGCAGGCCCAGCCGGGCCGTGCCCAGCAGCGCCCGGTAATCGACGGGGATGTAGCTGGGCCCGGCGCCGGGCGCATACCCGTTGTAGTACAGCAGCTGGTTGCTGAAGCTGCTCACGCTCAGTTCGCCATACACCGCCGCCGTGCGGCTGGGTTGAAAAAGCTCGGCGTAGAGGCCGCCAAACGGGCGCACCTGGCAGTCGACACAGGCCCCGCTGGTGAAGCCGGTTCCGTTCTCGACGCGGTTGTAGCGCGCCCCGGCCAGCACCCCGCCCTGCAGCGACACGCGGCGGCGCGGCCGGGCCGTGGCCAACCAGCTGCGGCCCGGCTGCTTGGCGGGGCTGCACGTGGCGTTGTAGGCCTGCACCACCGCGGCCAGCCCGGCAGCCGTGAAGGGGGCTCGCTCGGCCGCCTGCGCCGCCGCCGGGCAGGAGCCGAAGTACAATGCTAGTTGGTTTAAGTAGTTGTTGCCGTCGGCCACTTCCCACGAGCCGTTCTGGCTCATGCGCAGGTATTTCCGGTCGCTCAGCTCCTGTACCGGTTGGTTGGGGGCCGTCAGGAAGTAGTGCACCGCGCCGGGCCGCACCACGCGCTGCAAGCCTGCCGGGCCGTCCACCAGCACTTCGGCCAGCACCGAGTCCATTTTCACGTCGAAATAATTGCCGCGGGGTAGCTTGGCCAGGTTGGTTTCGGCGGCGTGGTTGATGGGCAGCACCTCGTACCGGAAATACCGCCCCTGCGCAAATAGCACGGCCCGCAGCTGCCGCGGCTGGAAAAGCTGGCTGGGTGCATTGGCCGCCGTCCGAAACCGGATGAACGCGGGCGGTTCCACCCAAAACCCGTTTTCAATCTCGCCCCGCAGGGTGTCGCCGCTGGCGCGCACCAGCAGGCCAGGCTCGTAGGCTTGGGCGCGGCCCTGAAAGGTGTAGCAGAAAAAGACAGCAAGCAAAAGCAGTAGCCGGCGCAGCATGGGGCAAAATGGTAGAATGAAGCCCCTAAAGTAACGGCAAATGCGCCGCCAGCTTCGTGCGCAGCAGCGCAATCAGGGCCGGGTCGCCAAACGGGTATTTGTCCGGAATGCGCAGCACCACGACGGTTTTGCCCCGCAGCTCTTCGGCAAACTTCTCGCGGAGGCGGTCGGCGTGGCGGCGCTCCATCACGAGGATGATTTCGGCCCAGCCCAGGTGCCCGGCCGTCACGCGCACCCGCGCGCCGGGCTCGGTGCCGGCCGAGCGCACTTCGTAGTGCGCGTGGTCGTCGAAAAGCCGCTCGGCGGTGAGGCTGCGCCACTTGTTCTGGCTACAGATAAAGAGTAGGCGCATGGGTAAGTAGTATTCTAATAAAATAAAAAGCACGTCATGCTGAGCGCAGCCGAAGCATCTCGCGTGTGGTAGTAACTCAATCGATTGGTTTACTGCCGCACGCGAGATGCTTCGGCTGCGCTCAGCATGACGTGCTTAATAGTCCTAAACAGTCTACCGAATCAGGGCCACCTTCACTTTCTTGCCTTTCACCTTGGCGCCCTGCATGCGGGCCAGCACCTCTTCGGCCTGGGCCTCGGGCACGGCCACGAAGCTGTGGTGGTCGAATACTTCAATGCGACCCACGGCGTCGCGCTCCAGCCCGCCCACGCTCACGAAGGCGCCGGCCAAGTCGCCGCGGCTGATTTTCCCGCTCTTGCCCGCCGACACGTGCAGCGTGACGGTGCTCGGGCGGGGCGCTTTCGGGGCCGCGGCCGGCAGCGCGGGCGGGCGCAGGCCGGCCCATTGCACGTTCTTGGCCGTGGGCCAGTTCTTGATTTTTTCCTGCTCGAAAGGCGTCACGATGAGGTGAGCCGTGCCCACGGCGCCTGCCCGGGCCGTGCGCCCGGCGCGGTGCTGGAAGGTATCGGTCTCGTGCGGCGGGTCGAACTGCACCACGGTGTCGAGGTCGTTCACGTCGAGGCCCCGGGCGGCTACGTCGGTGGCTACCAGTACCGTGGCCGAGCCGTTGCGCAGCTTCATCATGGATTTGTCGCGCTCCGGCTGCAGCATTTTGCCGTGCAGTGCCTCGGCGGCCAGGCCGCGGCCGCGCAGGAAGCGGGTCAGTTCCTCCACCCGGTCGCGCGTGTTGGCGAACACCAGCGAGCGGCCGGCCGTGGGCTGGCTGATGAGGTGGTAGAGGGCGGCGGGCTTCTGGTCGGCGGCGCTCACCACGTGGCCGCGCAGCACCAAGCTCTCGGGCAGGGTGGTGGCGTTGGAGCCGCCCACGTTCATCACCCGGGGCCGGGTGAGGTACTCGCGTACCAGCGCCAGCACCTTGTCCGGCATGGTGGCCGAGAACAGCAGCGTCTGCCGGCGCTGGGGCAGCCGGCTGATGATGGTGGCCATTTCCTCCTGAAAACCCAGCTCCAGCAGCTTGTCGGCCTCGTCCAGCACCAGCACCTTCAAACGGTTCGGGATGATGGTGCGGCGCTCCAGGTGGTCGAGCATGCGGCCTGGGGTGGCCACCACCACGTGGGGCATCTGCTGCAGGCCTTTCACTTCTTCGCGCATGGCGTGGCCGCCGTAGTAACCGGCCACGCGCAGGTTGGGCACGTGCTTGCCCAGGCGCTGCAGGGCGTCGCGCACCTGCAGCACCAGCTCGCGGGCCGGTACCAGCACTATGGCCTGCACCGTGGCCGAAGTGGCATCCACCTGCTGCAGCACGGCCAGGCCGTAGGCGGCGGTTTTGCCCGAGCCGGTGGGCGCCTGGCCGGCCACGTCCTGGCCTTCCAGGGCCGGGGCCAGCACCAGTTGCTGCACGGGGGTGGGCTGAGTGAAATTTAGGTCGGCCACGCCAGCCAGCAGGGCCGGGGCGAGGGCGAAATCGGCGAATTGCAGGTCGGGCTTGGGGGCCGGGGCGCCTTGCGGGGCGGCGCCAGCGGCGGAGGTATCGGGGTTTTGCACGGGGCAAAGGTACGGCGAGTGGGCAGCGTCGGCATTTGAGGGGCCATAGCTGTCATTCTAAAGTGTGTCGAAGGATGAGAGCAAGGCACTAGGGCTCGTCCTCCACGTTCACCAGCCGGTAGCGCACGGCGGTTTTCTTGGGCCGAATGTCCAGCCCAATGCGGTGGGCGTAGGCCTTGGTGAACGCCGCGCCGAAGTAGAAAATCATGGCGCAGTAGAACACAAACAGCAGCACCAGCACCAGGCTCGATGCCGGCCCGTAGACCGGGCCCAGGTCGCGGGCCACCAAGAACTGGCCCAGCACCACCTCGCCCAGGCTGATGAGCACGGCCGTGAGCGCCGCCCCGCGCGTGACGGCCCGCCACGGCACTTTGGCCAGGCTCAGCGTGCGAAACGTGACCCCGAACCATACCGCCAGTATCAGCCACGCCACCAGCCCGTTCAGCCCCCGCACCACGTAGTAGCCGAAGGTGGCGTCGAAGTCCCGGATGCTTTCGGCAAACAGCCCCAGCGCCGCATCAGACCCAAACGCCAGCAGCGACAGCACCGCCGTGGCCAGCAAAATGCCTCCCGAGCGCGCCCGCTCGCGCAGGGCCTGCGACACTTTGCCCGTGCCGCGCTTGGGCCGAATTTGCCAGAGCTGGTTGAGCGAATGCTGAATGACGGTGAACAGCGTGGTGGCCACGAACACCAGAAACGCAAAGCCCGCGCACGTCACCCAGCGGCTGCGCTGCGGGTCGGCCACGTTCATCACAATCTGCGACACCAGCCCCGCCGCCGAGGCCCCCAGCACCGTGCTGATTTTGTTGAGCAGCAGCAGGCGCACCATGGACGTGGAATACAGCGAGCCCAGCACCGCGATGAGGATGATGAGGATGGGCGGCAGCGCAAACGACGTGAAAAACGCCGTGGCCGCCCCCAGCCGGAGCGGGTCGTTGGCGCCGAGCTCGCGGCCCGCGCGGTGCAGCAGAATGGGCAGCTCGCGCCACCAGGGGCCCGGCAGCTCGGCCGGAGAACCTAACTTTGTCATAACGCCCGAAAGGCAACTTTTTGGGGCGCCGCCGGTTGGTCAGCGCCTTCCGGCGAAGGTACGGGCTGCCGTATGGCCCGGTGCACGCGCCCGCTAATTTTCTTTATGCCGCTTCCCGAATTCCAGCCCGAGCCTCTGACCGTGCCCGCCGCCAGTTCCTCCCGCTCATGGTTCCGGCGCCGCGTGGTCGACCCGCTGCTGGACCTGCTCAAGGCCGGTCTATCGCCCCGGCAGCTGGCCCTCACCGTGGGCCTGGGCGCGGCCATTGGTCTGATACCCGCCCTGGGCACCACCACCGTCCTGAGTGCCCTGGTGGCCCTGCGCCTGCGCCTCAACGTGGCCGCCATGCAGCTGGCCACGCATCTGATGACGGCGTTTCAATTGGCCCTGCTTATTCCGCTGCTGCGGGGCGGGGCCATCATCATGGGCCAGGGCGATAAAGTGGCCCATCTCACCCTGGCCAGCCTGCGCCAGCTCATTGCGCAGGAAGGGTGGGGCGCCGTAGGCCAACTCCTGTGGCGCGCCGAGCTGGGCGCGCTGCTCATTTGGGCGCTGGCCAGCGTGCCGCTGGTGCTGGTGCTCTATTTTGTGCTGCGGGCTGTATTTGGCCGGGTGCTGGCCCGGCAGAGCACCCGAACTGGTGAGTAGGTATTGTCCATAATCAGCTGTCATCCTGAGCGGAGCGAAGGACCTCACCACGCCTGAATAAGTCATTCGGTGGTGAGAGGCCCTTTGCGACGGTCTGGATGCTAGAACGCCAGCAGTGCTTTGGCTTGCTCCTGCAGCAGCTGGCGCGACAGGTCGTGGTTGAGGCCGTCTTCGGCATTCAGGTCCTGGTTGATGAAGGGCAGGCGCACGCGCTGGGGCAGCACCGAGGTGCCGAGGTACATCAGCACGTCGGTGAGGTGGGCCATGGCCAGCAGACCGCCCTGCCCGCCGCTGCTCAGGCCCACCAAGGCCGCCTTCTTGCCCGCAATGCCGCCCGGATACGCCAAGCCGTCAATGAACGCCTTGAGCGCGCCGGGAAACGAGGCGTTGTATTCGGGCGTGATGATGACCAGCTTGTCGCCGGCATCGAGCATGGCCGCCAGGCGGTTGAACTCGGGGTTGGTGCCTACGTTGGCGTAGAGGGCCGTGGCCAGAAAGTCGGCCGGTAGCTCGGCCAAATCTAGGATCTGGCTTTCGGACCCAAGTCCGGTGAGCACGGTGCGGTAATAGTTGGCAATGCGGCGCGCGCGCGAGTTAGGCCGGTTGGTACCGGAGAGGAGCGTAATCAAAACGGAATAGCGGGACTGGCGAGAGGTTGTGCAGGTCTAACCCGTTGGGCCGGTCAGAGGTTACGAACGGGCGGCAATTGGCCGTGCCGCGTGGCCTGTCCGATGCCGGATTCGGTTGAGAAACGGCCCGTCCGCAGCAATGTCAGCTGGCGGCTGGCGCATCGCTGCGGCGCGCGGCCAGCCAGGCCACTGCGGCCAGGCACAGCGCAAACCATGCCCACGGCAGCCGCAAGTCCAGCACCGACAGCGCCCCAAACACCAGCGTGGTGCCAAAGCTGGCCAGGCCCTGAAAGGCTTGGTTCAAGCCGAAAATCTCGCCGCGGTCGGTATCGGTGGTGCGGCGGGCCAGCAGCCCTTCCAGCAGGCCCTGAATGAGCGAAAGCGTGAGGCAATCGAGGGTAACCAGGACGTAGAGCGCCGCGCGCGACGTGCCCACCAAGCCGTAGCCGGCCAGCACCGGCGTGCCCAGCGCCGCCAGCCATACAATGGCCCGGCGCTGGTTGATGCGGTCGGCAAAGTAGGTGTAAAACACATAATTAAGCCCTATGCTCAGTGTTCCGAAAAACATGAAAAAATAGGAGATGGCGCGCGCATCCATGCGCAGCGCGCTCAGGCTGGCAAAGGGCACGAAGTAGAAGTAGTAGCCCGTGCTGAGCGTGAGGGCCACCTGCGTGAGCACAATGCGCCGGATGCCGGGGTTGCTGGCATTCTTGGCGCTCAGCCGGGCCCAGAGCGTGAGCGGGTTGATGCTCCGGGCCAGCTCGGTGCGCAGCTCGGCGCCGCGCACGCCGTTGCGCTGCTGGTGGGTTTCGGGCAGGGCGAGGGCCAGCAGCACGTTGAGGGCGGCCAGGGCCAGGGCGAGGCGCACCACGTAGGTGGCCTGCTGGCCGGCGGGCACCTGCAGGGCCGTGAGCAGCAACCCCGCCGCCATGGGCCCCAGTACGAAGCCCAGCGAAATGATGGCGCCCTCGATGCCCAGATTGCGAAACAGCCGCTCGGGCGCCGACGCGTCGGTGATGGCCGAGCGGGCCGTGGCGTACATGCCGTTGGTGAGGCCGTCAGACACGCGGTTGGCGAAGTACAGGCCCGCGCGCACGGGCAGCAGCAGGGCATTGGCCAGCAGCGTGCCCACCGCCGATAGGATGAAGATGGGCCGGCGCCCGTAGCCATCGCCCAGCCGCCCCAGCAGCGGAGCCGAAAACAGCTGCACCCCCAGAAACAGCCCCGTGCCCACGCTCAGCCACAGCTGCGGCTGGCGCAGGCCGCGCACAAAATCGGGCAGCACCGGGCCCACGGCGGCCCCCACCACTACGTCAACCAGAATCAGAGCGTACAGCAGCGGTAAAGTTCGGCGGGGGAGGGGCGGCATTGCTACAAAATAACGCCATTATCGGCCGGCGGCGGCACTTTCAAGGCGCAACCGCCGTAAAGGAGGGCCCTTGCGAGGAACAGGTTTGGCCCTTATGTCCGCCCAGAGCCGCAGGAAAAGGGGCCTCCGCTGCTGCTGTGGCATTACTTTGCGCCGCAGGGCCTCCCGGCCACCCTGGATTATGAGTGAAGTATTGGTTGAGTCGCCGTTGCGGGTGTCGCCAACGCGGGCCCGCGTGGCTATTGCGTTGTTCTTCTTCGTGTCGGGGTTTGGGTTTGCCACCTGGGCCTCGCGCATTCCTGTCATTCAGCACCGTCTGGGGCTAAGCGCGGCCGAGCTGGGCGGCGTACTATTGGCCCTGCCGGCTGGCCTCATGCTTACGCTGCCCGTGACCGGGCAGCTGTTGCAGCGCTTCAGCAGCCGCCAGGTAATGTTGGTTGGGGCCGTGCTCTACAATCTGGCGTTGGGCCTGCTGGGGTTTGCGGCGCATACCTGGCAGTTGGCCGTGCTCCTGTTCTGCTTCGGCTGTTCGCGCAACCTGCTCAATCTGTCGGTGAATGCGCAGTCGGTGGGCGTGCAGACGCTGTACGACCGGTCCATCATCGCCACGTTTCACGGCATCTGGAGTGTGGCGGGCTTTGCGGCAGCAGGACTCGGAGCGCTGCTCATCAGCCACGACGTAAGTACCACCGTGCATTTTGCGGCCGTTTCCATGGGCCTCACTGCCCTGGCTTTCGCCTTCTTTTCCAATACCCTAGCCCTGCCACCGGCGTCCGAAAAAAAGTCCTTTTTCACCTGGCCCGAGAAAACGGTGCTGAAATACGGCCTCATCACCTTCGCCTCCATGGCCTGCGAAGGCACGTTTTATGATTGGAGCGGCGTATATTTTTCCCAGGCCGCTCACGCGCCCAAAGCCATTTCCGGCTTGGGCTTCACCCTCTACATGGTGGCCATGACGTCGGGCCGCTTCCTGGGCGACTGGCTGGTGGGCCGCTTCGGCATCAAGCAAATCCTGCAAGCCAGCGGCCTGCTCATGAGCACCGGGCTGCTGCTGGCCGCCGCCTTTCCCACGCCGGTGGTGGCCGGGCTGGGCTTTGTGCTGGGCGGCCTAGGCGTGTCGTGCGTGGTGCCGCTGGTATTCAGCCTGGTGGGCCGCGCCAACCCTTTGAGCGCGGGCGCGGCCATTGCTTCGGTGTCCACGGTCAGCTATTTCGGCTTTCTGATGGTACCGCCGCTGGTGGGCTTTGTGGCCAAAGCGGCGAGTCTGCGGTGGTCGTTCGCCCTGGTGTCGGTGCTGGGCCTGCTGGTGGTGTGGGTGGTGCCCAAACTGCGGGTAGAAGGGGAGAAGTAGCGCACAAAAAAAGCGCGACGGCTGCCCGTCGCGCTTTTCGCAATCTTTATGCCCCGCTTACGCCAGGTTATTCGAAACGGCTTTGGCCGCCAGAAACTCGCGGTTCAGGATGGCAATGTTTTCGAGCGAAATGCCCACCGGGCACTCGGCGGCGCAAGAGCCGATATTGGTGCAGGCACCGAAGCCTTCCTTGTCCATTTGCGCCACCATGTTTTCAACGCGGGTTTTGCGCTCTACCTGCCCTTGGGGCAGCAACGCCAGCTGCGACACCTTGGCCGACACGAACAGCATGGCCGAGGCATTTTTGCAAGCCGCCACGCAGGCGCCGCAGCCAATGCAGGTAGCCGCCTCAAAGGCGCGGTCCGAAATTTCTTTTGGAATCGGAATCTCGTTGCCATCGGGGGCGCCGCCGGTGTTCACGCTCACGTAGCCGCCGGCCTGAATGATGCGGTCGAAGGCCGAGCGGTCCACGCTCAAGTCTTTGTTCACCGGGAAAGCATTGGCGCGCCAAGGCTCGATGGTGATGGTTTCGCCATCCGAGAACTTGCGCATGTGCAGCTGGCAGGTGGTGGTGCCCTTCTCCGGACCGTGCGAACGGCCGTTGATGAACAGGTCGCACGAGCCGCAAATGCCCTCGCGGCAGTCGTGGTCGAAAGCTACTGGGTCCTGGCCGGCGTGCAGCAGGTCCTCGTTCAGCACGTCCAGCATCTCCAGGAAGGACATGTCGGGCGAGATGTCTTTAACGTGGTATTCCACCATTTTCCCCTGGGTCTGGCGGTTGGGTTGCCGCCACACGTTCAGGGTCAGGTTCATCGGTTTAGCATTGGGGTTGGAACCGGCCATTTTCTTTTGAGCTTCAGGCTGCTAGCTACAAGCTGCAAGCTGTTATTTTAAATCCTGATTTTGTCAAGCTAAAAGACAAAGCTTGTAGCTTGTAGCAGTAAGCTTGCAGCTTACTTGTAGCTGCGCTGGGTCAGCTTCACGTTTTCAAACGTCAGCTCTTCCTTGTTGAGTTTCTCGGGTTGGTTTTCACCCTGATATTCCCAAGCTGCCACGTAGGCGTACTCGTCGTCGTTGCGCAGGGCCTCTCCTTCGGGGGTTTGGTACTCTTCGCGGAAGTGGCCGCCGCAGCTCTCGTTGCGGTTCAGGGCGTCGTCCACCATCAGCTCGCCCAGCTCCAGGAAGTCGGCCACGCGGCCGGCTTTCTCCAGTACCTGGTTCATCTCCTCGCCCGAGCCCACGATTTTCACGTCGCTCCAGAACTCCGAGCGCAGCTTCTGAATCTCGGCTTTGGCGTGGCGCAGGCCTTCGGCGTTGCGGGCCATGCCGCAATACTCCCACATGATGTGGCCCAGGGCTTTGTGGAACTGGTCGGGCGTGCGCGTGCCGTTGATGCCGAGCAGGCGTTCGGTGCGAGCCTGCACGTAAGCTTTCGACTCGGCAAAGGCCGGGTGGTCGGTGCTCACGGGCTTGGGCGGCGTCTGGGCCAGGTAGTCGCCGATGGTGTAGGGAATCACGAAGTAGCCGTCGGCCAGGCCCTGCATCAAGGCCGAAGCGCCGAGGCGGTTGGCGCCGTGGTCGGAGAAGTTGCACTCGCCGGTGGCGTAGAGGCCGGGCACGGTGGTTTGCAGGTTGTAGTCCACCCACAGGCCGCCCATGGTGTAGTGCACGGCGGGGTAAATGCGCATGGGCTGCTTGTACGGGTCCTCATCGGTGATTTTCTCGTACATGGCAAACAGGTTGCCGTACTTCTGGCTCACCGCCTCGGCACCCGTGCGCTTGATGATTTCGGAGAAGTCGAGGTACACGGCCAGGCCAGTGCTGCCCACGCCGCGGCCTTCGTCGCACATCAATTTGGCGTTGCGCGAAGCCACGTCGCGCGGCACCAGGTTGCCAAAGGCAGGGTATTTGCGCTCCAGGAAGTAGTCCCGGTCATCTTCGGCAATGTCCTGCGGCTTAATCTGGCCCTGGCGCACGCGCTCGGCCATCTCCACCGTTTTGGGTACCCACACGCGGCCGTCGTTGCGGAGCGACTCCGACATCAGCGTGAGCTTCGACTGGTAGTCGCCCGATACCGGGATGCAGGTGGGGTGAATCTGCGTAAAGCAGGGGTTGGCAAAGTAGGCGCCCTTCTTGTGGGCGCGCCAAGCGGCGGTCACGTTGCAGTACTTGGCGTTGGTGCTCAGGTAGAACACGTTGCCGTAGCCGCCGGTGGCCAGCACCACGGCGTGGGCCGCGTGCGTTTCCACTTCGCCCGTAATCAGGTTGCGCGTCACAATGCCACGGGCCTGACCGTCAATCACCACCACGTCGAGCATCTCGGAACGGGTGTACATCTTCACTTTGCCGTAGGCAATCTGGCGGCTCAGGGCCGAGTAGGCGCCCAGCAACAACTGCTGTCCGGTTTGGCCACGGGCGTAGAACGTGCGGCTCACCTGGGCCCCGCCGAAAGAGCGGTTAGCCAGCAGGCCGCCGTATTCGCGGGCAAAGGGCACGCCCTGGGCCACACACTGGTCGATGATGTTGACCGACACCTGGGCCAGGCGGTACACGTTGGCTTCGCGGGCGCGGTAGTCGCCACCCTTGATGGTGTCGTAGAACAAACGGAACACGGAGTCGCCGTCGTTCTGGTAGTTTTTAGCGGCGTTGATACCGCCCTGCGCGGCGATGGAGTGCGCCCGACGGGGCGAGTCGTGGTAGGTGAAGGCCTTCACGTTGTAGCCCAACTCGGCCAGCGAGGCGGCGGCCGAAGCGCCGGCCAGGCCTGTGCCAACTACGATGACGTCGTACTTCCGCTTGTTGGCGGGGTTCACGAGCTTCACGTTGAACTTGTGCTTTTCCCACTTTTCGGCGAGGGGGCCTTCGGGTATTTTGGAATCCAACAGCATACTGGGAGCGGAGTGATGGAGTGACGTTTGGTAGTAGAACAGCTGAGCGCCCAAGGTGTTGCGGCGCGCGGCGGGTTTCTACCGGCCAACCGAATTGCTTAGAAAGCCGACGCGACGGTGTGCAGCAGGCTGGGGGCGTTGGCCGCCAGTTCGCCCTGGGCGTTGGTGAACAGGAAGAAGTAGAGCGGCATGGAGGCGAAGCCCGCCGACACCACCACGGCAAACACGTAGCCCACGTATTTGATGAGGGGCGTGTACTTGCGGTGGTTCAGGCCCAGCGTCTGGAAGCCGGAACGGAAGCCGTGCCACAGGTGGTAGCCGAGGCTAATCTGGGCCAGCACGTAGAGCAATACATACCACCACACGTGGAAAGAATCCACCACAGCCAGGTACAGGTTATCGAGGTCACGCACTTCGGGATTAGCGCCGCCCACTTTGGGCAGGCCGCCGAAGCGGGCACGCCAGAAGAAGTTATACAGGTGCACCAGCAGGAAAATCAGGATGATGGTGCCCAGGATGCCCATGTTGCGCGAGGTCCACTCCGAGTTTTTCTCGGCGTGCCACTGCGCGTAGCCCTGCGAGCGGGCTGCCTTGTTGCGGCGGGTGAGCGCCCAAGCTTCGAAGATGTGGAAGCCAAAACCCAGCACCAGGCCCCACTCGATGGTGCGAATGACCGGATTGGTGCCCATGAAGTGGGAATACGTGTTGAAAGCAGCGCCTTGGTCGTGCTTAAACAGCTGCAGATTACCGATGAGGTGAACGACCAGGAAGGTGCACAGGAACAGGCCCGTGACCGACATGATGATTTTCCGGCCGATGCTGCTGGTTAAGGTTTTTGTTATCCAACTCATATAGTAGCCAAACTGGGCAAGTGAAGAGGTGTGTTTTGAGGGCTCAAAGGTAGCCCCCGCCTGCTAACCGGGCAACGCACGGGCTTTATTCTTGGCGGCGGGGCATTTTAACTAAACTATAACCGGCGTGGTGAATCTATCCGCCGTCGGCATCGTTAACACGCACGGGCGCGGTGTGGTTTGCTAAGGCAGGGCAGTGTGAGAAGGGCAGCAATCGTTGCCGCGCCGCAGCCCGGCTTCTTTTCTTTCGTTATCTGCTTTATATGACACAGTTTTTTCCGTTTCGGGTAAGGGCGTGGGCGCCGGCGGCGCTGCTGCTAGGGGTGTTGATGCTGTTGGGCGGCTGGCCCCGCGAGGCGCAGGCTACTCACCTGCGCGCCGGCGACATTCAGGCCAAGGTGGACACCACCTCGCCGGGCAATCCGCGCCGCATCTTCTTCAAGATGATTTTGTACACCGACAACAGCTCGAGTGTGCCGGCCGACAACGCCACCTTCTTTTTTGGCGATGGCACGTCTACCTGCACGGCGGTGCCCCGCTTTGGCAACCGGCGGCCCGTGCCGGGCAACCCCGACACGAGCTACAATATTTTCTACTTCGAGCACACCTACCCCTCCAGCGGCAGCTTCACGGTGAGCTACATTGGCGAAAACCGGAACCCTGGGGTGCGCAACACCGACAACTCGGTGAATCAGACGTTTTACATCAGCACCACGTTCACCATCAACCCCTCGCTGGGGCGCAACCACTCGCCCGTTCTCACGGCTCCCGCTGTGGACAATGCGGCCATTAACCAGGTGTTTCTGCACAACCCAGGCGCTTACGACGCCGACGGCGACTCGCTGGCGTTCCACCTGCGGCCCAGCCAGCAGGTGCCCCTGGGCATAACGGGCACGCAGGGGGCGCCGTGCAACGGCACGGGCAACAACAACCCCGCCGCGGTGCAGATTACCAATTTTCGCTACCCCAACGACCCGGCCATTGCGCCGGGGCCGGTGCAGGTGGCATTTCCGGGCACACCTACCGGGGTGCCGGGCGCGCCGGCCATTTTCGTGCAGGACCCTTACACCGGGCAAATCACTTGGAACGCCCCCATCTCGCTCGGGCCCTACAACGTGGCCTTTGAGGTGGAAGAGTGGCGCCGCACGCCGCTGGGCCGCAGCAAAATCGGTTCGGTGATTCGTGACATGCAGATTATTGTGACGGCGGCTGCCAACCTGCGCCCGCTCATCACCGTGCCGGCCGACATCTGCGTGATAGCCGGCCAGACCGTGACCGGCAACGTGACCGCCGTGGACGTGGCTTCGGCTAGCGCCCCCCAAACGCCGATTACGCTGTTTGCTTATTCGGGCATTATTCCGCCGGCTTCTTTCCGTCAGACGCAAAGCGGCCCGCCGCAGGCCAGCGGCACGTTTACTTGGAATACCGATTGCAGCAACGTGGCCCGCCAGCCTTATCTGGTGGTATTTAAGGCCCAGGACAACCCCAGCCCGCCCTCGCCCTCCAATTCGCCCCTGATTGACGAGCGCGCTTGGCGCATTACGGTGGTGGGGCCGCCGCCCCAGAACCTGCGTGCCGCGCCGGCCACGGGCACTGCGGTGGCCAGCGCGACGCTTACCTGGAATCCTTACGTGTGCACCAACGCCTCCCAGATTTACATCTACCGCAAGGTGAACCCGTCGAGCTTCGTGCCTGGGCCCTGCGACACGGGCATTCCGGCTTCGGCCGGCTATGTGCGCGTGGGCTCGGTACCCG
Source organism: Hymenobacter sp. 5317J-9 (assembly GCF_022921075.1). Classification (NCBI taxonomy): domain Bacteria; kingdom Pseudomonadati; phylum Bacteroidota; class Cytophagia; order Cytophagales; family Hymenobacteraceae; genus Hymenobacter; species Hymenobacter sp. 5317J-9. Next base: position 3,567,479 of record NZ_CP095050.1, on the reverse strand, counting down.
CCTCGGCCACCTCCTTCACTGACAGCAACCTCGACGCTAACGGCAACCCGCAGGGCCTCGACCGGGGCCAGACGTATTGCTACCGCATCTACGCCGAGTTTCCGCTGCCGGCCGGCGGGGCCAGCATTGCTTCGCAGGAGGCTTGCGTGTCGTTTCAGGGCACTTCGGCCCGCCTGGTGAAGGTGGACGTGGAAAACACCTCAACCACCGCCGGCCAGATTCAGGTGTGCTGGACGCGGCCGCGGCCGGTGGGCGGGGGCACCTTCGACGGCACGCCCAGCTACGTGCTGTCGCGCGGTGCGGGGCTGGCGCCTGCTGCCTTCACGCCCATTGCCACGCTCACCTCGCTGGTCGATACCTGCTACACCGATACCGGCATCAACACCCAGGATGGGCAGTTTACTTATAAGCTGGAGTTTGTGCGCACCTTCCCGGCCGGCGACTCCCGCACCCCTGTGCGCGAAGCCTCGCCCCCGGCCAGCAGCGTGCGCACCAGCACGGCGCCAACCTCGGCTGCAGCTACGGCCGTGCGCGTGAGCTGGACCTACAGCGTGCCCTGGGACAACGCCGCCCGCCCGGCCGTGATATTCCGGCGCACCGGCAGCACGGGCGCTTTCGTGCGCCTGGGCACGGCGCCCACCACGGCCACCGGCGGCACCTACACCGACAGCGACCCCACCCTGGTGAAAGGCCAGACCTACTGCTACTACGTGCAGACCGAAGGTCAGTACCCGGGCGTAGCCTACCTCAGCTCGCTCATCAACCGCAGTCAGGTAAGCTGCCTTGTGCTCAGCAGCCCGCCGTGCACGCCCAAGCTCACGCTGGAGCCCACCAACTGCGACGAACTGGCTACCCGCCCCAACTTCCCCTCGGCCAGCGACCGGTACACCAACCGCCTGAGCTGGACGCTGAGCGACGTGCCCACCGGCTGCGATGCCACCGTGACGGGCTACCGGGTGTATTACCGTCCCACGCCCACCGGCGCCTTCGCTTTCTTAGGCACCACCATCACGCCCAATTACGTGCACACCGACCTGGCCTTTAATGGCGGGTGCTACGCGGTGCAGGCGGTGGGCACGGGGGGCGCGGTGAGCGACACGAGCAACGTGGCCTGCCAGGACAACTGCCTGTTCTTCTCGCTGCCCAACATCTTCACCCCCAACGGCGACGCGCAGAACGCCGTGTTCCGGCCCCGCAGCAACTCGCCCGTGCGCCGGGTGCACTTCCAGGCCTTCAACCGCTGGGGGCGCAAGGTCTTCGAGAACACGACCACGGCCGACGACCCCGTGCTCATCAACTGGAACGGCGGCGGGCCCGAGCTGGAGTCGGGCAGCCCAACCGGCACCTCCCCCGGAGCCGGCAAGGCCGTATCGGAAGGCGTGTACTACTACCTGGCCGAGGTGGAGTTTGCCGACTTTGCCAACACCAAGCGTACCTATAAGGGCTGGGTAGAAATAGTCCGGTAGCTTCGGCGCGTGTCCGCCCTGAACAAGCCCAAAAGGACTTTCTTTCGGAAGTGCCTTTTGGGCTTGATTTTTGGGGCATTACCGAAGACAATTGGGGCTGGGTAAGCACATTTTTGGGGCGGAAGCCCTACTTTGCCGAAACCTGGCGCCGGGCGCTGAGTTAGTTCGTTACTTTCCGTTTTTCGGGGCCGCCGCAGGGCCGGGCCGCGCTTCACTTGCTGGCATTGATATGCAATCATTTTTCCTCTTTCGATTGAGCGTCGGTACCCGTTGGGCGCTTCTGCTGTTGCTGGCCGTGGCCGGGCAGCTGGCGCGGCCCGAACTGGCTCGCGCCAGCCACATCCGGGCCGGCGACATTCAAGCCAAGGTGGACACCACGGCGGGGCGCAACCCGCGCCGCATCTTTTTCAAGATGGTGCTTTACACCACGGAAAACCTGAGCAATCCCAGTGCCGTGGTGGACGAAAACCAGGTCACCATCTTCTTCGGCGATGGGACATCCAGCTGCTACAAGGGCGTTGACCGGGTGGGCGGCCGGCGGCCCCTGCCGGGCCTTTCGGACACGAGCTACAACATTTATCTGTTTGAGCACACTTTCCCTGCGGCTGGCCAATACACCATCAAGTACGTGGGGGAAAACCGGGTGGCGGGGGTATTGAACATGACTGCCTCTAGCAATCAGTCGTTCTACATCAGCACCACCATTGAAATTGCGCCGGTTTACGCCGCCAACCGCACCCCGATTCTGACTTCGCCGGCCGTAGACAAAGCCGCCGTGGGCCAGGTATTTGTGCACAACCCCGGCGCGTACGACGCCGACGGCGACTCGTTGGTGTACACGCTGCAGCCCAGCCAGAAGTCCACGCTGCTGGCCGATGCGATTGTGGCGCCGCCCTGCGCCAATGCCACCGGCAACAACAACCCGCAGGTGAGCGACGTGCCGAACTTTCGCTACCCCAACGACCCCATCATCACACAGCCAACCGTGCCGTACCAGGTGCCCTACAATGGGATACCGGCCGGGCAGGTGCCCAACGTGCCCGCCATTTTTGAAATAAGTAACCGGAGGGCCAGTCCGGGCCAGATTACCTGGAACGCGCCCGTGCAGGCCGGCACCTACAACTTCGCTTTCCGGGTGGAAGAGCTGCGCCGCACGCCGTTGGGCTGGCGTAAGATAGGGGAGGTGGTGCGCGACATGCAGATTGTGGTCATCAATACCAACAACCTGCGACCCATTCTGACACTGCCGCCCGACCTGTGCGTGGTGGCCGGCCAAACCGTGACCGGCACCGTGACGGCCGTGGATGGCTCGTCGGGCACCAGCGCCGCGCCCACGCCCATTTCGCTGTTTGCCTTCTCCGGCATCAAGCCGCCGGCTACATTCTTCCAAACCGCGAGTGGCCCGCCGCAGGCCAGCGGCACCTTCACTTGGAGCACCAGCTGCAACAATGTGGCCCAGCAGCCTTACTTGGTGGTATTCAAGGCCCAGGACACACCGCCTGGCGCGCCCACGCCCTCCAACCAGCCCCTGATTGACGAGCAGGTGTGGAGCATTCGGGTGGTGGGGTCGCCGCCGCGCAATGTGCAGGCCCAGGCCGCCGTGACCAGTGGCGGCCTCAACAGCACCGTGCTGGTGTGGAGCCAGTACACGTGCACCAATGCGGCCAACATGTACATATACCGCAAAGTAGGGCCAGGGCCTGCGCCGGGCACCTGCGAAACGGGCATTCCGGCTTCGTCGGGCTACGTGCGCATCGGCACCGTTTCGCCGGGCGCCATCACGTTTACCGACGACAACGGTGGGCGCGGTCTTGACCGGGGCGTAACGTACTGCTACCGCCTCTACGCCGACTTCCCGCTGCCCGCCGGCGGCGCCAGCCTGGCCTCGGACGAGGCCTGCGTGACCTTTGCCGGGCGTGCTGCCCAACTGAAAAACGTGGACGTGGAAACCACCAGTGCCACCGCGGGCCAGATTGCCGTGCGCTGGACGCAGCCGCGGCCGGCCACCGGCGCGTCGTTTGCGGGTACGCCCAGCTTCGTGCTGTCGCGCGGGGTGGGGCTGGCGCCGACGACTTTCACGCCGGTGCGCACCTTCACTTCGCTGAACGACACGTCGTTCGTCGACACCAACCTCAATACGCTGGACCTACAGTATAGCTACCGGCTGGAGTTTGTGCGCACCTTCCCCAACGGCCAGCCCGCCATTACCGAAACCAGCGCGCCGGCCAGCAGCGTGCGCGTCACGGTGGTGCCCAACAACCCGCCCACGGCCTATTCGGTGCGCTGGACGCAGAACGTGCCCTGGGACAACACGGCCCGGCCGGTCAAAATCTACCGTAAGCTGACGGGCAGCCCAACCTACGTGCAAGTGGCCACGGCTCCCACGGGCCTGAGCGGCGGTAGCTACCTCGACAGCGACCCCGCGCTGGTGAAAGGTCAGACCTACTGCTACTACGTGCAGACCGAAGGCCGCTACACGCTCACTGGCTTCCTCAACTCGCTGCTTAACAAAAGCCAGGAGCAATGCCGCCAGCTGATTGCGCCGCCCTGCACGCCCGTGCTAAGCCTGAAAGCCACCAACTGCGACAGCTTGGCGGCGCTGCCCCCGACTTCGGGCAGCCAGACCTATACCAACGCCCTGCGCTGGACCCTGGGCAACACCCCGGCCGGCTGCGACGCGGCCATTGCCAGCTACCGCGTGTACTACCGGCCGGGCACTTCGGGCGCCTTTGCGCTCATCGGCACCACCGCGCAAACGAGCTTCACCCACGGCAACCTGCCCAACTCCGGCGGGTGCTACGCGGTGCAGGCGGTGGGCGTGGGGGGCGCGGTGAGCGACACGAGCAACGTGGCCTGCCAGGACAACTGCCTGTTCTTCTCGCTGCCCAACATCTTCACCCCCAACGGCGACGCGCAGAACGCCGTGTTCCGGCCCCGCAGCAACTCGCCCGTGCGCCGGGTGCACTTCCAGGCCTTCAACCGCTGGGGGCGCAAGGTCTTCGAGAACACGACCACGGCCGACGACCCCGTCCTCATCAACTGGGACGGCGGCGGGCCCATTAGCGGCGACGTTTCGGGGGCAAGGATGGCAAAACCGCCGATGGTATCTACTACTACCTGGCCGAGGTGGAGTTTGCCGACGCGGCCAGCACCAAGCGTACCTACAAGGGCTGGGTGGAGATTGTGCGGTAACGACCTAGCCGGCGCGGCGGGCGGCGCGTGGCGCCACAGCATTCGGAGCGGACCCCAGGGCCCGCTCCGTTTTTTTGGGGCAATGCGGGTTTTTGTGCAGCTTGCGCCCCCAATTCATTTTCCCTCCTTCAGCACTATCCATGAGCTCGACTTCCGCCATCGTATTTCCTGGCCAAGGCAGCCAGTTTCCGGGCATGGCCCGCGACTTGTTCGACCAAAGCCTCGACGCCCGCGCCCTGCTCACCCAAGCCAACGACATTCTCGGGTTTAGCCTCACCGACATCATGTTCACGGGCTCCGATGAGGACCTGCGCCGCACCGATGTCACCCAACCCGCCATTTTTGTGCATTCGGTGGCCCAGTTTGTGGCCCGCCCCGAGCTGCAGCCCGGCATGACGGCCGGCCACTCGCTGGGCGAATTCTCGGCCCTGGTGGCGGCCGGCGTGCTCAGGTTTGAAGATGCCCTGCCGCTGGTGGCCCGCCGGGCCCAGGCCATGCAAGCCGCCTGCGAAGAGCAGCCCGGCACCATGGCCGCCATTCTGGGCCTCGACGATACCGTGGTGGAGCGCATTTGTCAGGAAATCACCGATGGCGGCCACGTGGTAGTGGCCGCCAACTACAACTGCCCCGGCCAGCTCGTCATTTCCGGCTCGGCCGAAGGCGTGGCCAAGGCCTGCGAAGCCCTGAAGGCCGCCGGCGCCAAGCGCGCCCTGCCGCTGCCCGTGGGCGGCGCCTTCCACTCGCCCCTCATGCAAAGCGCCGCCGCCGCCCTGGCCGAGGCCATCGAAAAAACCACTTTCCACGCGGCCAAGTGCCCCGTGTACCAAAACGTGGACGCCCTGCCGCACACCGACCCGGCCGAAATCAAAGCCAACCTGCTGGCCCAGCTCACGGCCCCCGTGCGCTGGACGCAGCTGGTGCAGCGCATGGCCGCCGACGGCGCCACCGAATTCATCGAGTGCGGCCCCGGTAAAGTGCTGCAGGGCCTGGTGAAGAAGATTGTGCCCACCGCCACGATTGGTTAAGTTGCAGAACAAGTGGGGGCGGGGTTCGCCCCCGCCCGGTCGTTGGACAGCCTGTTCTGGTTTTGTTCAATTACCGGGCGGGGGCAAGCCCCGCCTCTACATTTCCAGCCGGTGCACCGGCAGCGGGTCCGGGCAATTCTCTAGCAGCTCAGCCACGCTCAACCCCAGCACCGGATGCAGCACCGCGCCGCCTATTTCGGCCAGCGGCACCAGCGCAAAGCGCCGCTCGGCCAGGCGCGGGTGCGGCACCGTCAGCGCCGGCGCGTCGATGATTTCGTGGCCGTAGAGCAGAATGTCCACGTCGAGCGTGCGGCTACCCCAGCGCTCCAGTCGTTGGCGGCCGGCGCGTTGCTCCGTGGCCAGGCAAAGCGCTAGCAGTTCCTGCGCCGGCAGGGCGGTGCGTAGGGCTAGAGCTTGGTTGAGGAATGCCGGCTGGTCTTCGCGGCCCCAGGCGGCAGTTTCATACAGGGCCGAAGCTGCCACTATTTCCCCAGCCGAGGCGGCTAGCTGCTCGCGGGCGGTGGCCAACAGCGCGGCCCGGTCGCCGAGGTTGCTGCCGAGCAGGAGGTAGGCGGTGACGGCGGCGCTCACGTGGCGCGCAGGAAAAACTCAGCGGTTTTCTCGGCCACCAACCGGGCCGGCTCGGGCAGTTGCTGGTGCGGCCAGGGGTGCGCTCCGCCAAACATGTGCATGGCGCCGGGCACGAGCAGCAGCTCGGCGTCGGGCCGGAGCTGGTGCAGGGAATGGGCGGCGGACACGTTCACGGTTTCGTCCTCATCGCCGTGCACCAGCAGCAGCGGCTGGCGCAGCTTGCGGCGCACGTTGTGGGCGATATCGAGGCGCGGGCGGTTTCGGTGGTAGTCTTCCACAATCTGGTAGTGCATGGGCAGCTGCTGGCCGGTGCGCGTGTTGGGCACGTGCAGGATGCCGGTGCGCTGCCACTCGTCGAAAATGGCCTGGGGCCAGTGCGGGTGTACTTCGGCGATGGCGGCCCAGGTGGCCACGGCCCGCACGCGCGGGTCTTCGGCGGCTTTGAGCAGCACCAGACCGCCGCCGCGGCTGTGGCCCACCAAGCCCAGGCGGTTCAGGTTCATTTCAGTGGCCGGCACGGGCGTCTCTCCCGCAAACAACGCGTCGATGACCTGCCCAATGTCGTCGAGCTCGATGCTGAAATTATTCCGGCCGAAGGCTTCCAAATCCTCCAAATCGCCGGTGCCGCCCACCACGATGCCGTTGTGCGACAGGTTGAGCTTCACGAATACAAAGCCCCGCTCGGCGAAGAAATCAGCCAGCAGCGGAAAGTGTCCCCAGTCCTTGAACCCCTTGAAACCGTGCACAAACAGTACGACCGGCTTCGGCTGGCCGTCGGGCCGGAAAGTAACATCGGCCTCGAAAGGACGGCCGTGGCCGGTGCCGGTAAGCAAAAAAGAGGCGTGAGTGGGCATAAAACGAAGGTAGGGCAGGGGAGATGGCAAAATGGTGAAAGAACGTCATGCAGAGCGCAGCATCTTGCCCGCCACCACTAATCCTTTGGTTTGGCGGTTAAGCTACTTACTGGAGGCAAGAGGCTTCGCTGCGCTCTGCATGACGTTCTTTCTTTGGGCTCAATGCCCCGTATCCCCGCCAACCCACAAATCCACCCCGTCTGCCGTATCATTGTTGCCGAAATGCCCCAACAACCCACTTTCTCCCTCGACCAGATTCAGGCGCCCATTGCGGCCGAAATGGAAGAGTTTGAGCACAAGTTCCGCCAGTCGATGCGCACCAAGGTGCTGCTGCTCGACAAGATAATGGGCTACATTGTGAAGCGCAAGGGCAAGCAGATTAGGCCCATGTTCGTGTTTCTCACGGCCCGCGCCGCCCGCCCCGAGCCCAACACCGGCGACCCGCTGCCCGACGCGTCCTTTCGCGGCGCGGCCCTGATTGAGCTGCTGCACACCGCCACGCTGGTACACGACGACGTGGTGGACGAAAGCAACTACCGCCGCGGCTTCTTCTCCATCAATGCGCTGTGGAAGAACAAGATTGCCGTGCTGGTGGGCGACTACCTGCTCTCGCGTGGCCTGCTGCTGGCCCTGCAAAACGACGACTACGACCTGCTCAAAATCGTGAGCAACGCCGTGCGCGAGCTGAGCGAAGGCGAGCTGCTGCAAATCGAGAAAGCCCGCAAGCTGGACATCACCGAAGAGGTGTATTTCGACATCATCCGGCAGAAAACCGCCTCGCTCATTGCCTCCTGTACGGCCGTGGGCGCGGCCTCGGTGGGGGCCGACAAGGAAGCCATTGAGCGGGCCCGCTTATTCGGCGAAAAGGTGGGCATTGCCTTTCAGATTAAAGACGACTTGTTCGACTACGGCACCGCCGAAATCGGCAAGCCGGTGGGCATCGACATTAAAGAAAAAAAGATGACGCTGCCGCTCATTTATGCCCTGCAGCACGCCTCCTGGCTGGAAAAGCGCAAAGTCATCTTCAATGTGAAAAACAACGAAGGCCACCGCGACCGGGTGCAGCAGGTGATTGAGTTCGTGAAGAAGTCGGGCGGGTTGGATTATGCCGTGAACACGATGAAGCGGTACCGTGACGACGCGCTGGCCATCCTGCACACCTTCCCGGAATCGCCGAGCCGCACGTCGCTGGAGGAGCTGATTAACTACACGATTGAGCGCGAGAAGTAAAAAGCCGTCATTGCGAGCGCAGCGAAGCAATCCGTCCTCTCTGAGCGACCAGCCCTGAGACGTGACAAGCCAATAAAAAGCCCCGGCTCTGCGCAGAGCCGGGGCTTTTCACATTAGGAAGCTAGTCGCTGAGAACAGGAAGGATTGCCGCGCTGCGCTCGCAATGACAAATTTCCAGGGCTTTACTCCGCTACCTGGTAGCTCACCTGTTTCGCGTCGCTCACTTTAAACATCACGCCGTCGAAGGTGCTGTCGACTTCCAGCTGGTGGGTAATCTCGCAGCCGGGGCATTTGATTTCCTCGATTTCGTGGTTTTCGGCGTGCTCGGGCGAGTCGGCCTGGTCGTTGGGGGCGGGCACGCCGATGAGGTCGGTAAAGACTTCGGTGTTGCAGTGCTGGCACTCAAACTTGAGGCCGACGGCGCGGCCCTGCAAATCGGCGAGCGGGGCGGGCGTGCTGGGGTTTTGCTGAATCCACATAGAGAACGGGTGTTGGGAGAAAGAAAAGAAAGAGGTGGGCCGGAACCCGGTGGAGGTTTACGCGGCCGGACCGAAAAAGTATGAAGTGGCCACTGGCGGGTGGTATTTTTGAGTGGCCGGCGCGTTGCGGGCTTCAAAAACATGACAATGGAAGCCTCCGAACAAGCCGCCGCTCCCGCGTTTCAGCTGCCGCGGGTGCCGCGCTGGCGCTCCCTGCTGCGCTCGTTTGCCCTGGCCAAAGACCCGTTGCCCGTGCTGGATGCGGTGCTGGCGCGCTTCGGCGACACCGTGGAGCTGTACATCGGCGGCGTGGAGAAAAGCATCCTCACCCGCGACCCCGGCCTGACGCAGCACATCCTGCAGAAAAACCACCGCAACTACGCCAAATCGAAGTTTACGCAGGGCTTTTCGCGCTACATCGGCCACGGCCTGCTCACCAACGACGGGCCCGACTGGCTGCGGCAGCGCCGGCTCATTCAGCCCGGCTTTCATCGGCAGCGCGTGGCCGGCCTCACCGGGCTGATGCAGGAAATCACGGCTGAAACGTTTGCCCCGCTGGTGGCACGGGCCCGGCAGGCAGGCGGCGCCACCACCGTGGAAGTGCACGAGCTGATGACGCGCCTGACTTTCCGCATCATCGCGCGCTCGGTGTTCAGCACCAATTTCCCGGAAGCGGAGCTTGACCGCCTGGCCCGTCTCATCACCGAGATTCAGGCATTTTTTGTGCGCTCCATTCGGCAGCCCTACCTCAAGCCTTGGTTTCAGCTGCGGGGCCGGTTCACGTATCACGACGCGCTGGCTGCTGAGATGCGCACCCTGCTAGGCCGCCTCATTGCCCAGCGCCAGCAGGCCAACGCCCAGCCCGGCGCCACCCCGCCCGACGACCTGCTGCAAATGCTGCTCGACGTGCGCTACGAAGACACCTGCGAGCCCATGACGCCCGACCGCGTACTCGACGAGGCCCTCATTCTGCTCGTGGCCGGCCACGAAACCAGCGCCAACGCCCTCACCTGGCTCAGCTACCTGCTGGCCCACCACCCCGCCGAGGCCGTGGCCATCCGCGCCGAGGCCGAGGCCGTGCTGGCCGGCCGCACGCCTGCTTTCGAAGACCTGCCGCGCCTGGGCCAGGCTCTATATGCCGTGCAGGAAACCATGCGCCGCTACCCGCCCGCCTGGATGGTGGACCGCGTGGCCCTGGCCGACGACGAGTACCAGGGCCTGCGTATTCCGAAAGGCACGTTGTTTTCGCTTTACTTCCACGGCCTGCACCACGACCCCAAGTACTGGCCCGAACCCGAACATTTTCGCCCCAGCCGCTTCGCGCCCGGCCAGGCGCGGCCGGTGCAGGCCAACGCCTTCGTGCCCTTCGGGGCGGGCCGCGCCTGTGCATCGGCATGCAATTCGCCCTCACCGAAATGCAGCTCGTGACGCTGGAGCTGCTGCGGCTGTTCGAGCTGGAATGGGTGGACGGGCAGCCGCCCGTGACTATGCAGCCGCTCGTTACCCTGCGGCCCAAAGGCGATTTCCGGGTGCGGCTGCGGCTGCGCTGACGTAGGCCTCCGGTGTGGACTAGTCATGCCGAGCGCAGTCGAGGCATCTCGCGTGCAGCAGTAATCAAACCGCCTGTCATCCTGAGCAAAGCGAAGGACCTTCTCACGTTTGCATCTTTTGTGCTGGCGTGAGAAGGTCCTTCGCTTTGCTCAGGATGACAGCTAAATTCAGCAACTTACACAAACATGGGATAGGCGTATTCGGCGGCGAGGCTAGGCTCAGCGGCGGGCTCCACGCTGCGGAAGTGGTAGGTGAGCACCGGCGGGAAGGCGTGCGTGGCCACGGCCTCGGCAATGCTGGTGTGGAAGAAGCTGCTGAGCCCGGAGCGGGCGTGGGTGGGAATAACCACTAGGTCGGCCTTCACCTGCTCGGCGTATTGCTCGATGCCCGTGGCGGTGCGGCTGGCGTTCACCTCGCTCATCTCGCAGGGGGGCAGCTGCGCAAGCTGGGCAAAGGCCTCCATGCGCTGCCGGGCCGCGAAAGCGTCGCGGTCGCCGAGCACGTGCAGCAGGTGCAGCTTGGCCTCCGGGAAAGCCGCCAGCGCCTCGTGCAGCGGCTCGATGGCCTGCGCGGCTTCGGCCGAAAAATCGGACGGAAACACCATGGTGCGCACTGCATACGGTACCTGCCGGTGCTTCACCGACAGCACCGGGCAGGGCGCCAGCCGAATCATGCGCTCGGTGTTCGAGCTCACGAAAAAGTGCTCCATGGCGCCGTGGCCCCGCGCGCCCATCACCACCAGGTCGATGTGGTGGCGCTCCACGGCTTTCAGAATGCCCGCGCCGATGGGCCCGGTTTTGATGACCTCACGCACCGGCACGTTGCCGGCCAGCGGAGCCGCCTCGGCCATCAGCGCCAGCAGGCGGCGCTTGGTGGCTTCCATGAGCTTGATGGGGTAAATGGCCTCGATGCCCGGCCCGCCCAGGCTGCCGCCCAGCGTGCTGATGCCGCCGCTGGCTTCGTCGAGGTCTTCGAGCACGTGGAGCAGCGTCACGGAGCCGCCGGTGTGGCGGGCCAGCTGCAAGGCCACCTCGTAGGCGTGGTGGGCTTCGGGCGAGAAATCGGTGGGCACCAGCAGGTTTTTCATGGCTGAAAAAAATTAGGTCTCATCCGCCGGGGCTGTGCGGCTGCGTAGCCAGCGCTTGTCCCCGATGAATGTTACCTAATATAGCTATTTAAAACTTGAAAGTCAAGTCCGTAGGGCTGCTCGCGCACGGTGAAAAAACGGTCATGCTGAGCGGAGTCGGAGCATCTCTCCCGCGCAACTAATCCCTATGAAAGGAGTGTCACAGCAGTAGAGATGCTTCGACTCCGCTCAGCATGACCGTTATACAGGGGGGCAACTCCTACTCCTTTAGCAGCTTATCCACCGTCTGCTCAAACCCGGCAATTTCTTCCTGATAATATTTGCCCGTGCCGGGGCCGGAAAAGCCCGTGTGAATCTTGCGCACGTTGCCCTTCTTATCCAGGAAAATGGTGGTGGGGAAGGCCAGGAACTTGGCCAGCTGCGGCAGCGACCGCGCCACCGAATCCTTGTTGGACACGCCCGCAAACGCCACGTCGTACCCGATTTTGAACCGCTCGCGCATGTTGCGCAGTTTGGCCGCCGATACCTTGTAGTCGCCGCTGCGCTCGTAGCCCAGACCGATGATTTCGACGCCGCGCTGCTTGTTCTTCTCGTACCAGGGCGCCAGGAAGTTGGTCTCGTCCATGCAGTTGGGGCACCACGAGCCCAGAATTTGCAGCACCACCACTTTGCCGCGGTACTTGGGGTCGGTGGGGGAGATGCTTCCGCCTTCGATGACGTTGGGGAACTTGAAATTCAGCCGGCTTTCGCCCTTTTTGAGGTAGGCGAGGGTGTCGGCATCGGGCAGTTTGGCCTTGGGGTCGGGCACGGCGCTCCAGGTTTCGTGGCCGGCCTTGCCGGAGTAAAAGTCGCCGATGAGCGTATTGGGCGCGTATTCCTTGGTGATGTCAATGGGCTCCTTCGGCCCGTTGTGGGCCGTAAACAGGAAGGCGTGGCTGCCGTCGAAGGTGCTCAGGCGCAAGTCCTGCCCGCTCACCTGGCCGCTGAGGTAGCGGTAGTCGCCGGTGGTGGTGAGGAAGGTGCCGGTCAGCTTGCCGCCCTGCTGGGCAAAAATGCCCGTGGCCGGGTAGCTGTCGTCGCCGTCGTGGAAGGTGGCCCGCCAGGTGCCGGCAAAATTGCCGGCCTTCTCCGTCGATTGGGCAGCCGGAAAGAGCTCCTGGGCGCCCGCTGTGGCCGTCATGGGCACGCGGTACGGGTCTTTGGTGTCGTACTTCACCCAAGTGCCTTTCAGTTTTTTGTTGCCATCGGCGCGCACCACCAGCGCGGCGTCGAAGGCGTGCATGCGGATGGTGGTGGAGTCGCCGGCCGAGGTGATTTCCTCGCAGCGCAGACGCTCCTCGCCGTTCAGGCCCTGGTTGATAAGGTAGACCACCGGCTTGCCGGCTTCGGTTTTTACTTCGAATAAGAAGGGGATTTCCTGGCCCTGGGTGGCCAGCGCCCCGCGCCAAGGGCCGGGCGTGAGCACCGGGGCCGCGCCGCCGGCCGCTTCAGACGAGGTGGATTTAGTATCGGAAGAGCAGCCGGTGAAGCTGAGGCCCAGTGCGGCCGCAGCCAGCAGGGAAAGAGAGGTTGATTTCATGATGGGGCAAAAATGCAAACGGAAGCTACACAACCGCGCCCTGCCCGCTTAGGTTGCGTCGGTGGCGGCCGCTTCGGAACGGCCCGTTGCGCCTCCGCTCCAAAAACTCACCCGAACGTCACCTACCAAACCGACGTTTACTCCTTCAAACGGGGCAACCCCGCGTTGGGGCTAGGTCCTACTTCGTGCGGGTACTACATTTGCACCACCACTCTTTTACCTAAGTATCCTATGGCTTTCGACCTGGAAATGATTCGCGCGGTGTACGCCGGCATGGGTTCTCGCATTGAGGCAGCCCGCGCCGCCGTGGCGCGCCCCCTCACCCTTACCGAGAAAATCCTCTACGCTCACCTCTACGGTGGCGAAGTAAAGCAGGCTTACGAGCGCGGCGTTTCCTACGTCGATTTCGCCCCCGACCGCGTGGCCATGCAGGACGCCACCGCCCAGATGGCCCTGCTCCAGTTCATGCAGGCCGGTAAGACCACGGCCGCCGTGCCCTCCACCGTGCACTGCGACCACCTCATCCAGGCCAAAGACGGCGCCACGGCCGACCTGGCCGAAGCCAACGCCGAAAACAAGGAAGTGTACGACTTCCTGGCCTCGGTTTCCAACAAATACGGCATCGGTTTCTGGAAGCCCGGCGCCGGCATCATCCACCAAGTGGTGCTCGAAAACTACGCCTTCCCCGGCGGCATGATGATTGGCACCGACTCGCACACCCCCAACGCGGGCGGCCTGGGCATGGTGGCCATCGGCGTGGGCGGTGCCGACGCCGTGGACGTAATGGCCGGCATGGCCTGGGAATTGAAGTTCCCGAAAGTCATCGGCGTGAAGCTGACCGGCAAGATGAACGGCTGGACCTCGGCCAAAGACGTGATTCTGCGCGTGGCCGGCATCCTGACCGTGAAGGGCGGCACCGGCGCCATCGTGGAGTACTTCGGCGAGGGCGCCGAAAGCCTCTCGGCCACCGGCAAAGGCACCATCTGCAACATGGGCGCTGAGATTGGCGCCACCACGTCGGTGTTTGCCTACGACGAGAAGATGGGCGACTACCTGCGCGGCACCGGCCGTGCCGAGATTGCCGAAGCCGCCGCCGCCGTGCGCCAGCACCTGCGCGCCGACGACGAGGTGTACACCCAGCCCGAGAAGTACTTCGACCAGCTCATCGAAATCGACCTGAACACGCTGGAGCCCTACGTGAACGGCCCGTTCACGCCGGACGCCGCCTGGCCCATCTCGCAGTTTGCCGCTGCCGTGAAGGAGCACAACTGGCCCGCCAAGCTGGAAGTGGGCCTCATCGGCTCGTGCACCAACTCCTCGTACGAGGACATCACCCGCGCCGCCAGCATTGCCGCGCAGGCCGTGGAGAAGGGCCTGACCGTAAACGCCGAGTTCACCATCACGCCCGGCTCGGAGCTGGTGCGCTACACCGTGGCCCGCGACGGCCTCCTCGACACGTTCTCGCAGATGGGCGGTGTGGTGCTGGCCAACGCCTGCGGCCCGTGCATCGGCCAGTGGGCCCGCCACACCGACGACCCCAAGCGCAAGAACTCCATCATCACGAGCTTCAACCGCAACTTCGCCAAGCGCAACGACGGCAACCCCAACACCCACGCCTTCGTGGCCTCGCCCGAAATCGTGACGGCCTTCGCCATCGCCGGTGATTTGACTTTCAACCCCCTTACCGACACCCTGCAGGGCGCCAACGGCCCCGTGAAGCTCGACGAGCCCCGCGGCGTGGAAATGCCCCCGCAAGGCTTCGCCGTGCAGGACGCCGGCTTCCAGGCGCCCGCCGCCGATGGCAGCGGCGTGCAGGTGCTGGTGAGCCCCAGCTCCGACCGCCTCGAACTGCTCGAGCCTTTCAAGCCCTGGGAGGGCGTGGACCTGAAAGGCCTGCGCCTGCTCATCAAGGCCCAAGGCAAGTGCACCACCGACCACATTTCGATGGCCGGCCCCTGGTTGAAATACCGCGGCCACTTGGACAACATCTCCAACAACATGCTCATCGGGGCCACCAATGCCTTCAACGGCGAGGCCAACAAGGTGCGCAACTTCGCCGTGCAGGGCGACGACTACATGACCGTGCCGCAGTCGGCCCGCTCCTACAAGAGCATGGGCATCGGCACCGTGGTGATTGGCGATGAGAACTACGGCGAAGGCTCCTCGCGCGAGCACGCCGCCATGGAGCCCCGCCACCTTGGCGTGCGCGCCGTGATTGTGAAGAGCTTCGCCCGCATCCACGAAACCAACCTGAAGAAGCAGGGCATGCTCGGCCTCACCTTCGCCAACAAGGCCGACTACGACCTGATTGAGGAAGGCGACACCATCGACATCCTCGGCCTGACCACCTTCCGCGAAGGCCAGCCCCTGCAGGCCCGCCTGCACCACGCCGACGGCGATACCGACCTCATCACCCTCAACCACACCTACAACGAGGGCCAAATTGAGTGGTTTAAGGCCGGCTCGGCTCTGAACCTGATTCGCATGCGCGAAGCCGGCCAGACGGTGTAATTACCGTCAGCCAGCCGCTTAGGTAACAACGGCCGCCTCGGGAAACCGGGGCGGCTGTTTTGTGATGTGCTGAATTTGTGGAGCTTTGCGCACCATGAAACAGCTATTCCTTTCCGTATCGATTCTGGTTGGGGTTCTGCAGCTTTCGGGATGTGGAGCGCGCCTGCCAAGCAGCCTGCGGCCCGGTTACTACAGTGCCAGCACGGCAATTCCGCTGTGGCCCGCCAGCTATGTGACCGAGACGCCGCCGAAGCAACTGGGCAATGCGGAGGTAATCTCGATAGAAGGCCAGCCGACGCCGAACCCGGCGCCTTTCTACGATTACAAAGTTGTCAAATTCACCTCTGGCCTGAAACTGTGCCGCGACACGTTTCGCGTGCCGGACCTGAGCAAGGCGGTGAGTGGGCCGATTGCGCCGGGCGTCATCGTGTTTTCGGCAAGCGGGCTGGCCATCGACGAAGCCGAAATCACGAACCTGGACTGGCGCCTGTTCGTGGCCGATGCCTTTCCGGCCGACTCGTCCTCGGCTGATATTCTGGCTACTATTCTGCCGACTGCGGCGGCCTTGCCGGTCAAGGATTATTACACCAGCCCTTTCTATGCCTATTACCCTGTGGTGGGCATCAGCTACGAGCAGGCCAAGCTATTCTGCAAATGGCGCACGGATGTTGTCAATAGGGCGTTGGCCCGCACCAGCGACAAGCAAGTGTCTGACCTCATCGTCGAATACCGCCTGCCAACCGAGGCGGAATGGGAGGAGGCCGCCGAAGTACGCAGCGGGCAGCCTTATGGCACCACCTGCACCCAACTGCCGGTGCAGGTAGCCGAGGGAGCGGCCGCGTATCTGCAGAAGCGGGCAGCCGTTTCCACGCCCGTGGCGCAAATCAAAGCCGACATTGCGGCTTACAACAAACAGCACCCCGTGCGCTCCTGGATTAACCACGCACAGGCGGAGCCCTATTTCCTGCGCCTGGCTTCGCCGGGATATGTGTACCAGGGGCCGGCCAATGATTTCGGACTCTACCAAATGCTGGGCAATGCCGCGGAAATGGTGGAGGAGCAAGGCATTGCCAAAGGCGGCAGCTACCGCGACGACCTGGCAGGCTGCACCATCAAAGCGCGGGGGCACTACAGCGGCCCATCGGCCACAGTAGGCTTTCGGACGGTTTGCACCATGCAGCATCATAAGTAACGGCCATGATTAAGTACTCAGCGATGAAAGCCTGCCTGCTTGCGTTTGGCTTTTTGCTTTGCCACCTGCTGGCCACCGCCCAGCCCGCCGTCCCCTACGGCCGCAACCCCGCGGCCGGGCACTACCAGCTGGTGCGCGGCGTGAAGCTGTACTACGAAACCTACGGCCAGGGCCCGCCGCTGCTCCTCATTCACGGCAACGGCGACAACATCTCGGCCTTTGCCAAGAACATTCCCTACCTGGCCCAGCGCTACCGCGTCATTGCCGTGGACAGCCGCGCCCACGGCAAGTCCGTGGACGCTGGCGACTCGCTGAGCTTCGAGATGATGGCCGACGACTTTGCGGGCCTGCTCACCAGCATGCGCCTCGACTCGGCCTACGTGGTAGGGTGGAGCGACGGCGGCATCAACGCGCTGGTGCTGGCCATGCGCCACCCCAAGAAGGTGAAGCGGCTGGTGGCCACCGGCGCCAATCTTTGGCCCGACTCTACTGCGCTCATGCCCAGCTTGTGGCGCCAGCAGCAGCGCGGCTACCATGAGAATAAAAACATGAAATTCACGGACCCTAAGCGGAAGAACGACTGGAAGGTATTTTGCCTCGACGTGTTTCAGCCCAACATTCCGCTCGCGGCGCTGAAAGGTGTGCGGGTGCCGGCCCTCATCGTGGCCGGCGACCGCGACGTCATTGTGCCCGAGCACACCGTGGCCATCTACCGCCACCTGCCCCGCGCTTGGCTCTGGATAATTCCCAACAGCGGCCACGCCACCCTGCAAGAGCACGCCGACGAGTTCAATCGCAAAGTGGACGAGTTTTTTCGAGCCAAAGTCGTGTCGCCGCCGGCGCGCTAGCCCAACGCCAAAGAGCCAGCGGTGGAGCTGGCTAAACGAGCGGGGGCGAAATTTCGGTGGCTGGCGAGGGCAGCTGTGCATCAGCGGCTGCGGCGAAGTGGCGCAGGCGGTAGCAGTTCATGGCCGTGTCGCCGAGCTGCTCGATGAGCTTGTAGTTGGCCACGGCGCCCACCGCCGCGCCGATGACGGGCACCAGCTGGGCCATTTTGGCGAGGTCGATGTAGTCGCGGTATTCCTGCTGAAAGGTGCGCCAGTCGAAGGCGTGCACGTCGGCGGGCAGGGTGTGGCGGTACTCGTCCCAGGTGGCGAGGCGGCGGTAGGTGGCGTTGCGGGTGTGCTGGCTGCTGAAGGCCAGCTGGAAGATGTGCAGCAGGTAGAGGCGCTCGGGAAATTCCTTCACGTCGTAGCCGTAGAGGGCGGCGATGTCGAACAGCAGCTTGATTTTGAGGCCGATGAGCAGCGGGAAATCGGCCAGGCCCAGCAAGAAGCCGCCCGCGCCGGTCACGGCGCCTTCGGCGGTGGCCATGGTGCGGTAGTCGCGGATGCGGACCCGCGCCTCGGCCTCGCGCGTGGCGAAGGTGGCCTCGGCCAAGGGGCGGCTGGTGGTGTGCTGTGAGCCAAACAACACCCCGCGCACCATCTGCTTGATGGCGGCGGTGATGGCCTGGTGCACCTTTTCGGGCAGCAGGGCATTGATGCGCACCTGCACGCGCCGGGCAAAATTGTTGAGGAAGGAAGGCTTGCGCTGCATGCGCAGCTGCCAGGCGCGGAGCTCGATGCGGGCCTGCTGTTCGTCGGGGTTCATGGGCGAAATGTAGCGCGGACTTTTAGTCCGCGTCTTCCAGCGGTTCTCGGGTGCGGACTGAAAGTCCGCGCTACAGCGTGGCCGTTTCTGCCCGGTTTTCGCGCGGTTTCGTCACCAGGTAGTAGTACAGCAATATGCCCAACCCAATCAGAAACGGCACCAGGGCCAGGTGCTTGCCCGTGACGTGAGGCGCCACCAGCACAGTATCGAACCCGAAAAACTCGCTGGTCATCCAGTAGGAGTTGGCCGTAATCCAGAACACAATGGCCAAGTTGTGGGCCAGCTCCGAGGTGTAGGCGCGGGTGCGCCAGGCAATGATGACGGCAATGCTGAGCGTGGGCACCACCATGAGCAGGCCCAGGGGCTTCCACACCATGCACCAGGCAATGTCTTTCAGCAGCCAGAACAGGATGTGCGTGTTTTCCATCTTCCGGTAGGCGGCCGGGATGCTGTATACTTCTTCGGAAACCGGCGGCGTGGGGGCGGACGTGGCGGGCAAAAGCCCAAAAATAAGGCGCCGGCTAATTCCCCGGCGCCTCAATGCCCAAGGCCTGCAGCTGCGGGGCGTATTTGTCGAAAATCACCCGCAGGTCGGCGTTGTGCGTGGCCGCATCCACCCCAATGCTCACGTTGCGGGCGTGGAAGCGGTGCAGGTGGCTGATGTGCGGGCACAGCACCGGCAGCTGCCCGGCCAGCAGGAAGCGCACGTACAGGTCCAGGTCTTCGGCCATGGCCAGCTCGCCGTCGTAGCCGCCCACCTCGTCCACGAAAGCCCGGTGGTAGCACACGTTGCCCTGAATGAAGTGCTCGGCCCGAAAAATGGCCTGCAGCATGGCCGTGGGCGAATCAAACTGCCAGGCGTAGTAGTCCTCGTTGGGCAGGTAGCGGCCGTGCTCGTCCACGCGCAGGAAGTCGGCCACGAACCAGGGCCGGCCGGGGTGGGCCTGAATTTGGGCGGCGTAGTTGTGCAGCGTGCGCTGAAGTAGAATGTCATCGTCGTCGAGCGGCACCAGCCAGGCATCGGCGGGGGCTTCTTGGATGAGGAGGTTGCGGGCCAGGCCGGCCAGCTGGCGGCCCGCCGAGTGCCAGTGCCGCAGGGGCGGGCCGGGCTGGGCAGCAGCCTCGCGCAGGTAGGCCACGGTGCCATCGCGCGAGCCGTTGTCGTAAATCAGGTGCTCAAAGGAAAAATCGAGGGGGGCGCTCACGGTGGCGCGCACGCTGGCCACGGCTTCGGGCAGCAGCGCGCGGCGCTGGTGGGTGGGGGTGATGACGGTAAAATGCATGGCCTGTGTGTTCGGGCGCGGGCCGAAAAGGTTGCCGGATGCTGTAGCGCGGACTTTTAGCCCGCGCCCAAAAAGTCCCGGCCACGCCAGCCGCGGGCTAAAAGTCCGCGCTACCACGGTTACTTTGCTCCATGACACAGCAGCCGGCCATTTTCAACTGGAGCGGGGGCAAAGACTCGGCCCTGGCCCTCTACAAGGTGCGGCAAAGCGGCCAGTATGCTATCCAGACGCTGCTCACTACCGTGAGCGAACCTTACCAGCGCATTTCTATGCACGGCGTGCGGGTGGAGCTGCTCGACCAGCAGGCCGCCAGCCTTGGGCTGCCCTGCCATAAGCTGTTTCTGCCCGAAATGCCCACCATGGAAGCCTACGAACGCCTGATGAGCAACACCCTGCAGGAGCTGCAAACCCAGGGCGCCGAGGTGGCCATTTTCGGCGACATCTTACTCGAAGACCTGCGCCGCTACCGCGAAAACAAGCTGGCTGAAGCCGGCTGGCGGGCCGCGTTTCCGCTGTGGGGCGTGCCCACGGGCGAGCTCATTCGCGAGTTTCTGGCGCTGGGCTTCAAAACCATCACCACCTGCGTCAACGAGAAATACCTCGACCGAAGCTTTGTGGGCCGCGTGATTGACGAGCAGTTTTTGCAGGACCTGCCGCCTAACGTGGACCCCTGCGGCGAAAACGGCGAATTCCACACCTTCGTGTTCGATGGGCCGCTGTTCCGCGAGCCCATTACTTTCGAGAAAGGTGAAATCGTGCACCGCAACTACACGCCGGCTCCCAAAGCCGACGACTCCCAGTACGATTGCGGCGAGGAGGCTGACCCGAGTCCGTTCGACACGGGATTTTGGTACTGCGACTTGGTGTAGAGACGCAAAATATTGCGTCTCTGCGTCCGCGCCGTTCGTAAGTCGTCTGGATGTCGTTCGAACGTCGTCGTTCAACGACGAGACGCAAAATATTGCGTCTCTACTGCGTTGCTGCCTCCAGCGTGTGCGTCAGGGCCTGCGCGGCCTGCACAATGCTGGCCGGGTAGCCGGCTCGCGCCAGCAGCTGGATGGCGTTGCGGGTGCGCAGCGGGCCGGGCTTGAGCAGGTAGTCGAAGTACCACTCGGTTTCGGTCACGGTTTCGGAGAAGTGGTATTCGGTGAAGGCGGGCGCGAGCAGGGCGCCCAGCTCACCGTCGTGGGTGGAGGCCACCACCAGGCTGCGCGGCTGCAAATACGCCAGCACGGCCTGCGTGGCCGCAATGCGCTCCACGGTGTTGGTGCCCTTGAACAGCTCGTCGAGAATGAACAGGTAGCCGCTGTCGCCCGCTTCGGCGGCCCGAATGAAGCCCAGAATGGTTTCGGCCTCGGCAAAGTAGTAGCTTTTGCCTTCGGTGAGGCTGTCGGCGAGGTTGATGCTGGACACCACCCGGCGGAAGGGCGCGGCGTAGGCCGTGGCCGGGCAGGTGGCCACGGTTTGGGCCAGCAGCGCGTTCAGGCCAATGGCGCGCATGAACGTGGTTTTACCCGACATGTTGGAGCCCGTGAGCAGCACACTGGTCCCGGCCACGGCCAGGTCGTTGGGCACGCAGCCGGGCACCAGCGGGTTGTAGGCGCCCGTCAGTCGCAGGCCGGTTTCGGCCGTGAACTGCGGCGCGCAGTATTTGTGCCGCGCCCGAAACCCGGCTACCGCCACGGCGCTGTCGATGTAGCCCACGGCCTCGTACACCGCCCGAATGGCCCCGAAGTGCTGCTCTACCTGGCGCCGGCAGTTGTGATACACAATGAAATCGAGCAGCAGCGTCATTTTGAGGTATTGCAAAAACAGCCACGGCAGCATGGCTAAGTCTGAGGGCAATTGGTCGTCGGCCTGCAGGAATGCTACTCTATTCACGATGGAGCCCAGCCGGGCCAGCGGCCCGGCCAGTTCGCGCAGCGCCGCCAGCGGCAGCTGCAGCCGGGCCAGGCCGCGCCCGGCGCGGTAGAGGCTGCCCAACTGCAGCATGGGCCGCACGGCCCACACAATGCGCGTCCGGTACCAGAAGTGCAGCACCGAGTGCAGCACAAACAAGCCCAGCGACAGCAGCCACAGGGCCGGCTGCCAGAAGCCGCCCGCTACCGAGGCCAGCAGCAGCAGCACCAGCGCGGGCGCGGCCGCCGCCCAGGGCAGGGCCGGCAGGGCATCGCCGGTCAGGATGTCGGGCAGGTAGTAGGCCTGGGAGGAGGTGAGGCGGCGCAAGGCCAACAGGGCCTTGCCGCGCGGGGCGGGGTCAGCAAATAGCTCGGCGGCCTGGTCGAAGTCCTGCAAGGCATCTTCGTCGTTGAGCGGGCTGCGGAGGCGATGGTAGAGGCACTGCTGGCCCACCCGGCTCACGGTGCCGTCGAGCAGGGCAAACAGGTCGTCGCCGTTGAGGTCGGCCCAGGTCTGGTCGTCGAGGCGATGGTAAGCGGGCTCGGCCTTCACCGAGGCGTGGTAGCGGGCAATAAGCGGCATGTTGTGAAAGCGCGGGGCGGGGGTGCGCCACTCGGCTTCGAGCAAGGCCAGCCGGTCGGCGGTAGAGGTCCACATGGGGAGCAGGGGCCGGCCCGATGGTGGGCTGCGGCCCGGCAAAAGTACGGGCGCCGACCAGGCGCCCACGGTTCGGCTTGTTTTCCGGTTCTGCCGTATTGGGGGGCGGTGGCCGCTTGCCGGTCCGACGCCCAGTTTAGCTTATCGCATGCCTTCTATTTTACAAAAAGCGCTGAAAATGGCCGCCTACGCCGCCGTGGGCCTCAGCGGCACGGTAGCCGCCTACCTGTCGGCGGCGTTTGTGCTTTCGCACATCGCCGTGCCCAAAGCCGACCCCAACGCCGCGCCCGACGTGCCCGTGTTTCTGCACACCAACGGCGTGCACACCGACATCGTGGTGCCCGTGCAAACCGCTCAGATGGACTGGAGCCGGCTGCTGCCCTACAGCAACATCCCATCCGGCGACACCTCCCTGCGCTACATCGCCTTCGGTTGGGGCGACAAGGGCTTTTACCTCGACACGCCCACCTGGGCCGACCTTAAGTTCAGCACCGCCTTCGTGGCGGCGTTCTGGTTGGGCTCCTCGGCCGTGCACGCCACCTACCTGCCCACCCCCACGCCCGGCCCCGATACGGTGCCGCTCCACCTCAGCCACGCCGAGTACGCCCGCCTCATCCGCTACATCCAAACCAGCTTTAGGTATGATGCTGTCGGCCGCGTGCAGCACATCAAAGGCCACAGCTACGGACCGGACGACGCTTTTTACGAAGCCCGCCGCGTCTACAGCTTCGCCTACACCTGCAACACCTGGACCAACAACGCCCTCAAAGCCAGCGGCCAACGCGCCTGCCTCTGGACGCCTTCCGACAAGGGCATTTTTTATCAGTACGGCCGCTAGCCCGTACCTTCCACCCACAACAAACCGGCCCCGCCGGCGGTGAAGCCAGCGGGGCCAAAATGGGTGGAACCATGGGCCAGGGGCCGGGCGGCTTAGTTAAGCCACACCTCGGCCACTTGCTCGAAGCGGTGGGCGGCGAAGGCGCCGTAGGGCCGCTCGGCGTAGAAACCGAGGACGTGCACCTGCGGCTGGCCGGTGCGGACATGCGGCAGCACCCGAACCGGGTAAACGCGGCCGGCCTCGGGCCAGTCGCCGACGAAGTCGGCAGGGCGCTGCGCGTCGTTCACGCAACGGGCAAACTGCTGCATGGGCAGCGGCGTGGGGAGCTTTACGTTTGACATGTCCAAAGATACTAATTTTAAGATAAACTAAAAAATTTGGAGAATTATTTTTAGGCTTTTTTAATGAGAATTTAACCTAATTAGCGATGTGAACATGATTATTGAATGAAGCAGGTTGATGTACGGCCCCGGTCTAAGTGCGGATTGCAGGGGGCTGCAGAAACAATTTACTAAAATAATTAGTAAATAGCGGCCTGATGCCACCGCTACTGACGGTGGCCTGGCGCTTATGCTTACATCACTACACGATTTTATTGCGGCTTCTCTGCTCACCACTCGGGAATTGCCGCTGTTCGGTTGCCCCGTGCCGGCGGGCTTCCCCTCGCCGGCCGACGACCACCTCGACGGGCCCTTCGACCTGACCAGGCACCTGTTCCGGCACCCGGCGTCCACGTTCCTGGCTCGCGTCAGCGGCGATTCCATGATTGGGGCCGGCATTCACCCCGGCGACCTCGTGGCCGTCGACCGGGCCCTGCGGCCCAAACACGGCAGCATCGTGGTGGCCGTGGTGGATGGCGAGCACACCATCAAGCGCCTGCAGGAGCGGGGCGGCCAGCCGTGGCTGGTGGCCGAAAACGCGCGATATGCTCCCGTGGCCGTCAGTCAGGAGGCAGGGCTGTTTGTGTGGGGCGTGGTCACGCACGTCATCCACTCACTGGGCGAGCACCAAATCGCCACCATCCGATAGTTCTCCGGCTCGATTCGAAACGCCATGTACGCCCTCGTCGACTGCAATAATTTCTACGTGTCCTGCGAGCGGGTTTTTGCGCCGCACCTGGAGAAAAAGCCCGTGGTGGTGCTGTCGAACAACGACGGCTGCTTGATTTCGCGCTCTCAGGAAGCCAAGGATTTGGGCTTGAAAATGGGGGAGCCTTACCATTTGTCGCGCCCGCTGCTGGAGCAGCACCAGGTGAAGGTGTTTTCGTCGAACTACGCGCTCTACGGCGATATGAGCCGTCGTGTGGTGCAGGTGCTCAGCGGCTTCACCTCGGAGGTAGAAGTGTATTCCATCGACGAGGCCTTCCTGAATTTTAGCGGGCTGAAGTGGCTAACCAAAGGCGTCGACCTAGCGAAGTACGGGCAGCGTGTCCTCGAAACGGTCAGGTGCCACACCGGCATCCCCACCTGTGTGGGCATCGCGCCCACCAAAACCCTGGCCAAGCTGGCCAACCGCCGCGCCCGCCTGCACGGCACCAATGGCGTGCTGCTGCTGGAAACCCCCACCCAATGGGAGGCGGCCCTGGCCGAGGTGTCGGTCGATACCATCTGGGGGGTGGGCCGGCGCTACGCCCGCAAGCTGCTGGACATGGGCATCGACACCGGGCTCAAGCTGGCCAACATGCCCGAGCACTGGATGCGCAAGCACATGGGCGGCGTGGTGGGCCAGCGCCTGTGGCGCGAGCTGCACGGCCAGCCCTGCCTGGAGTGGAACCCGGCCGAGTGGGACGACGAAGACCAGCTGCACCCCGCCAGCGCCAGCCGCCACAGCGTGACGTGCACCCGCTCCTTTGGCCGCCCCCAGCACGACGACGCCGTGCTGAGCGAAGCCGTGGCCACCTTCACCGCCAAAGCCGCCGAGAAGCTGCGCCGGCACGGCCTGGCCGCCCACCTGGTGACCGTGATACTGGGCACCGACCGGTTTGCGCCGGGCGCCGAGCCCAAGACCCACACGGCCGTAGTGAGCCTGCCGGCCAGCTCCAGCGACACCACGCGGCTAACCCAAGCCGCCCTGCTGGGCCTGCGGCGGTTGCGCCGCCCCGGCACCGCCTACAGCCGCGCCGGCGTGCTTTTCAGCGGCCTCGAGCCGGAAGGGCAGGGGCAGCTGGGGCTGTTTTCGGGCACGGCCGCCGACCGGCAGCGCAGCCAGAAGCTGATGCAGACGCTGGACGGCCTGAATGCCCGCTTTGGCCGGCAGCTGGTGCGGCTGGCGGCGCAAGGCGTGGCCAAAAATGCGGCCGGCCAAGTGCAGCAGCCGTCGTGGGCGGGCCGTTCGGCCCACCGCTCGCCGCTGTATACCACGGGCTGGAATGAGCTGTGGGAGGTGCGCTAAACGGGCCCGGGCGCAACCCTGAGGCTAGGGGCGCGTACGGTTTCAGGGCCCGGCAGGCGACTGCCGGGCTTTTTCGTGGCTGCCCGGTCCTGGTCCGGCGCCCGCTTACCCTAGCTCGATTGCCATGTCTGATTCCCTGCCAACTTCCGCCGCCAAGCACACCTACGATATGGGCCTGATTGGCAACTGCGCCTTTTTGGGTTTGATAAAAATGGATACCTCCGTGGCTTGGCTGTGCTGGCCGCGCTTCGACAGCAGCTTTGTGTTTGGCAGCCTGCTCGACACCAAAAAGGGCGGTGAATACAGCGTGAAGCCGGCCCATGGCGAATTTCAGGCCACGCAGTACTACCTGGAAAACACCAACGTGCTGTGCACCGAGATTGAGGCCGCCGACGGCAGCTACCGCGTCACGGACTTTGCGCCGCGCTTTGCGCAATACGACCGGTACTACAAGCCGCTGATGTTCATTCGGAAGCTGGAGCCGCTGGCCGGCTCGCCCCGCGTGCGGGTGGTGTGCGACCCCGTGGGCGAGTACGGCCAGAAGCAGCTGGCCCGCCGCCGCAGCTCCAACCACATTGCCTACCTAGGGCTGGAAGAAGAAATTCGCCTCACCACCAACATCCCGCTCACCTACATTCTGGAGGGCGAGGATTTTGCCCTCAACGAAACCAAGTACCTCGTGCTCACCTACGGCGCCCCGCTGGAGGCCCCCCTGGAAAGCACGGTGGAGCAGTTTCTGCGCAGCACCGTGGACCACTGGCGCAAGTGGGTGAAGAGCACCAGCATCGGCGACTTTTTTCAGGCGCAGGTCATCCGCTCGGCCCTGGCCCTGAAGGTGCACCAGTACGAAGACACGGGCGCCATCATTGCGGCCAGCACCACCAGCCTGCCCGAGGCGCCCGGCAGCACCCGCAACTGGGACTACCGCTACTGCTGGATGCGCGACACCTATTACATCCTCACGGCCTTCAGCAACATTGGCCACTTTGAGGAAATGGAGCGGTATTTTCACTACATCGCCAACATTTCGACCAAAATCAAGGGCAAGTACCAGCCGCTTTATGGCATCAGCGGTGCCTCGGAGCTGGTGGAGCAGGAACTGGACCTGGAAGGCTACCTGGGCAACCAGCCGGTGCGCATCGGCAACGACGCCTACACCCACATTCAGAACGACGTGTACGGGCAGGTGCTGGTGGCCCTGCTGCCGCTCTACGTCGACCAGCGCTTTGTGAACCCCGAGCGCAGCGCCCCCGAAAAGCTGGTGTACGAGGCCCTGAACTTCATCGAAAGCACCATGGACCTGCCCGACGCCGGCCTGTGGGAGTTCCGGCACATTGCGCAGTTTCACTGCTACACCTACCTCTTTCACTGGGCCGGTTGCCACGCCGCCGGCCACGTGGCCCGCAAGCTGGGCAACGCCGAGATGGAGGTGCGCGCCGAGCGCCTGCTGGCCGAAGCCACGCGCCGCATCGAAGCTTGCTTGGACGAAAAGCGCGGTGTGTACACCAACGCCATCGGCTCGCCGCACCTCGACGCCAGCACCCTGCAACTCATCCTGATGGGCTACCTCGACCCCGCTTCGGAGCTGGCCAGCACCCACCTGGCGGCGCTCGAAAAGGAGCTGAAGACGCCAGAAGGCCTGTTTTACCGCTACCGGCACCCCGACGATTTCGGCACGCCCGAAACCACCTTCCTTATCTGCTCTTTCTGGTACGTGGAGGCTCTGGCTTGCGTGGGCCGGGTCGATGACGCCATCCGGGAGTTTGAAAAGCTCACGCGCTACACCAACCACCTGGGCCTGCTCTCGGAAGACGTAGATGCCAAAACCGGCTCGCAGTGGGGCAACTTCCCGCAGGCCTACAGCCACGTGGGCCTGATGAACGCCGCGTATCGCATTTCTAAAAAGCTCGACAAGCCCAGCTTCGTGTAGCCGGCGCCGGACTTCATCGCCGCCGCGCTGCCGCTGGCCCGCGAGATTGAGCTGCCGACGAGAAATAGATGCGGGTTTTTGAAGCCTGAATAGGCTTTTTAGCCCGTATTCGTCGGTGTCACCTCCGTATTAAAACTCCGCCCAAACCAGCCGCTACCCCGGTGCAATTACCCCCTTACTGCACCAGCACGGCCCGGGAGAGTAGGCCGCCCGCGCCCCGTGCCTGCAGCACGTACAAGCCCGGCGCCAGGCCCGTCACGCTCAGGCTCAGGCTGCGCCCACTGGCTGCCTGGTGCCGCACTACCTGGCCCAAGGCATTGGTCAGCTGCACGCTCTGGACGCCAAACTGGGCGGGCAATTCTACCTGCAACGGCCCGGTGGCGGGGTTGGGATATACCTCGAAACCAGCCGTGGCCGCCGCGGCGCGCGCGGGCAGCAAGGTCGCGTAAGCCTGCGCCGCGGCATCGGCGCTGGTTTGCAATTGGGCCAGGGTGGGGGCCACCAGCAGGGCAAAGGTTACGGTGGTGGAGTCGCCGGGCGCGAGCTTGGCCAGGCGCGTGCCCACTACCTGCGACACGTCGGCGCCGCCGGGCAGGCCGGCGGTGCGCTGGGCCCGGGCGGTGCCGCTGCTCAGGGTTAGGAATTTTTCGGCGGGCGAAAACCCATCGGCCAGGCGCACGGCCGCGCCGGCCGGGGCCCCGTTGTTGATAGAGTAGACGGCCGGCGTGCCGCCCTTCAGCAGCCGCAGGCCAGCGTAGAGGGCCAGCCCCGCCTGGGGTGTGGTCGTGCCCGTCACGTAGCAGTAGCCCAAGGCGCGGGTGCTGTCCCAGGCGGCCGCGTTTTGGCCAGCGCCGTCGGAGTTGGGCAGGTCCCAATCGGCGAAGATGCCCGCATACAGCGGCTTAAGCGTGTCAGGCGTGATGTTTTTGAGGGAGTATTCCAGCAGCACAAAGTCGCGGCGGCCGGCCGTGGCCCAGGCGTAGGCCCGTTGGCGCACGGCCACGCCCACGCTGCGCACCCGCGGCCCGGCGCCAGGAATGGTGTCGCGGAAGGCCGCGCGGGCTTCCTGGTCGGCGCGGGGGCCGGGCTGCTGGCGAGTGGCCTGCGCCAGGCTGAAAAACGACTGCCGCGCCTGCCCGCCGCTGGTGCGCAGGCGGTCCGACACGCGGGTGGGGCTGGTGGCCAGCAGCAGGCCGCCCTCACTCAGCACGTTGCTGCTGCCGCGGTAGCTCAGGCCCGTGCCGATGGTGCCGGCCAGGTTGTCGTAGCCCAGGTTGCCGCGGCTGGTGAGGGTCAGGGCCAGGTCATTGGCGTTCAGCACCACGTAGTCGGGGTTGAGCTGCAGGTCCACGTACTGGTCGTACTGGAAACCGCTAGCAGCTGTAAGGCGGTAGCGCAGCGTGGCCGTGGTGTTGAGGGGAATGCCGCTGGCGGCCACGGCCAGCCGGAAGGGTGCGGCGGCGTTAGTAGCGCGGCCCAGCGTGGCCAGGCTGCCCGCCGCAAAGCTGCCCTGCCGCACCACCACGTAGGGCGAGAGCGAGGTGAGCGTGACCGTGAGGCCCGCCACCGGCTGCAGCAAGTTCTGCACCTCCACGGCGAGGCGCAGAGTATCGCCGGGCAGGTAGGCAGCGCTGGCGGGCGCAAACGTGCTGCTCACCACCCGGGCCTCCTGCAGGTTGGTGCGGGTGAGGGCTTTCAGCACATTCAGTCGGCCCGTGCCGAGGCGGCCGGCCCAGGCCGTGTTCACGGGCAGGGCGTCGATGTTGTCGGTGGTTTGGCGCAGGCGGGCCATCACCTGAGCCGAGGTGTACTGCGGAAATACCTTGCGCACCAGCAGGGCCGCGGCTGCCGTGAGGGGCGAGGCAAACGAGGTGCCGCCCACGGCGCCGTAGTCGCGGTCCTGGGCGCCGTAGGTGGTCACGATGCTCAGGCCCGGCGCCACCATATCCACGCGGTGGTTGAAGGTGGCGCCGGGGCTTTTCTGGTCGGTGCTTTGCACGCCGCTCACCGACAGCACGTGGTCGTAGGAGGCGGGGTAGAACAGCACGTCGGAGTTGGAGTTGCCGGCGGCGGCCACCACCACGGCGTCGCGGTTCACGGCGGCGTAGGTGATGGCGTCCTGCTCGAAGCGCGAGTAGCCGCCAATGGCGCCCCAGCTCATGTTGATGACCTGGCAGCCGTGGTCGGCGGCGTACACAATGGCCTCGTAGCCGCCGAATGTGCCCGTGGGCGTATTCGGGTAAATGTTCAGGGGCATGAACTTGCACAGGTTGCCCAGGCCGGCCATGCCCAGGCCGTTGCCCACGCGGGCCGCCGCGGCGCCGGCCACCTGCGTGCCGTGGTAGATGGCGGGGTCGAAGCCCGAGTCGTTGTCGTTGTTGGCAAAATCCCAGCCCGTGAAATTGTCCACAAAGCCGTCGTTGTCGTCGTCGACGCCGTTGATGGGGTCGGCGTAGTTATGTTTCACCTGCTGGCGCAGGTCTTCGTGGGTGAGGCGCATGCCGCCGTCGGTGATGGCGATGACCAGGCTGGTGTCGCCGCGGGTCACGTCCCAGGCGCGGTAAGCCTGAATCTGCTTCAGGTAAAACTGGCTGCTGGTAATGTCGGTGAGGGTGGAATCGGCCAGCGGGTCGTTGGGCTGGTACAGCGGCGCGCGGATGTAGAGCGGCTCCACGTATTCCACCGCGCCGGTGGCCAGCAACGCGGCTCGGGCCTTGCCCAGCGCAAGGCCGGCCGGCACCTCAACCTGGTAGATGCCGCGCAAATCCACGCTGCCGGGGCGCTCGGCGCTGGGCGCTTGGGCGTGCGGGAATTTCTGCTGCAGCCCGGCCGCGCCCAGGCGACTCAGCGCCGCCTCCAGTTGGGCCGGGGCATGGCCGGGGCGCAGCTTCAGCACCAGGCGGCCGGGAATGGTGGGCGGCGCGACCTGCGCCCGGCCTGGCCCGGCCAGTCCAATTGCGCACAGGAATAAGAACAGGCGTAACGCGTTTTTCATCAGGCAGAAGCGTGAAGGATAAGGCGGAAGTTAAGATACCTTTTACGAACTCGCCGCCGGTCTGGCTTACCTGGGTGCCCCATTTATTTTTTTGCCCGAAAAGAACCGGTCCTACCGGCCGGGCCACAAAAAAGCCCCGCTTCGGAAGAAGCGGGGCCTGGGCTTAATGGGCCGGCTTGAGGCGGTTGCCCTTGCTGTACTTGAAGGGCTTAGGCGCCTTCACGGTTTTGGAGCGTTCCAAGCTGCGCGGGTTCAGGTCGATGACCGGGCGGATGTTGTTTTCGGCCCGGAAGTGGGTTTTGGCCGTTTTGCCACGGCTGCTTTCCGAGCTGTGCGAGAAAGCGCGCTTGGCCTTCACCTTGGGCTTGTTCTGGGCCTGGGCGGTGCCCGCGGCGAAACCAAGCAGGAGCAGGAGGATGACGAACTGTTTCATAACGATGCGGACAATACGGAGGTAGGAGGAGGAAAAAATGATGCTGGCCCGGAGGCCTGGTCCGTGAACGGTGAATCAGAGCAGATTACGCACGTCGTCGCGCAAGGATTCAATGCCGTGCCGAATTTGCGAGAGAAGGCCCGAGTCGGCGGTGTCGGCCGGCGACTCGCCTAGTTGCCGGGCCAGCAAGGCGCGCTTGGTTTCGAGGGCGTCGGCGTGCTGCTGGTAAGTGTTGGGCGAGCCGGCGGCCGTGGCGTGGGCGCGGTTGCGCAGGGTCTGAATTTTGGCGTCGAGCTCGTCGAGGGCCTGGCGCAAATCGGCTTCGGACAGCTGCGGCGCGCGGGGGTGGAGGGGAGTGGACATGGCGGAAGGGGATGCGGACGAGTAAAGCAGAGTAGTGTACTTGTACTCCCTTTGCGGCCGAAAAGATGCCCAACGCCCCCGCCAGCGCCTGCTGGCCCAACACAAGCGCAACGCAAGCATAACCGCGCGAACAACCTGGGCGCAAGCCGCTCCGGTAGCTTTGCCCCGTCAAGCAATTCCCCGTTTTGCGCTCATGCGTCGCACCCTGATTCTAGCGGGCAGCCTGCTGGCGGCGGGCGCTGGCCCGGCCTGCGCCCAAACCGTTTTGGCGGGCCCGCCCACCGTCCCGCCAGCTGCCGAAGCCACGCCGCCGGCCGTGCTGGCCTACGCCGAACTGATGCCGGCCTTTCCGGGCGGCGAAGAAGCCTTCCGCCGCTACCTCAGCGCCAAAACCCGCTACCCGCCCGAGGCCGAGCGGCTCAACCTGTCGGGCACGGTCTACGTGCGGTTTGTGGTGGACGAAGAAGGCCGCATTCGCGACGTAGAAGTGGTGAAAGGCATCGGGGCCGGCCTCGACGAGGAGGCCCTGCGCCTTGTGCGCCTCATGCCCTGGTGGACGCCCGGTCGGCAGCACGGCCAGCCGGTGCGGGTGCAGCAAACGCTGCCCATCAGCTTTCGGCTGCGCTAGCGCAAGCGCCTAAGCTGGCCACTGGCGCGGCAGCCCGGCCTCGCGGGCCAGCGGCGCGGCACCCGACTGCCATAAGGCGGCCAATACGGTGTTGGCGGCGTCGGCCAGCTCCACATGGTAGTCCTCGTGCAGCCGGGCGGTTTGTTTCAGGGCCTCGTGGGTGCGCTTGGTGAGGTGTTGCAGCAGCGGCTGGGTGGGGCCGTGTAGGCGGGCCGTTACCTCGGCCTGGTGCCGAAACACGTTGGCCAGCAGCCGCCAGCTCAGTTCCACTTCGCCAAAAGCATCGTCGGTAATCTTGGCGTGGTAGGCCAGCCGGGCCTGTAGCTGCCGCAGTATCACAAGCAGGTCGTTGGGCGTTTGGTGGTAGCCGCGCACGGGGTCGTCGACCTGGGCGCGCAGGGCGGCGCGGCGGGTTTCCAGCGCATCGGGGCCTTCCAGCAGGCGGAAAGCCAACTGCTCGGTCAGGACGGGGTCGAGGGCCACGAGGCGGGCCAGGAGTTGGTCTTTTTCTCGCTCCGGCAGGTTGAAAAGGGCGCGGCGCAGGTCGGGCGGGAGGGCGGGCATGGGACTATGTACGAACAGCCCTCAAAATAACGCAGGCTAGGCCGCTTGCCAAGTCCGGATGAGGCACCACCGACGTAATGCCGAAACCAATGAAAAAAGCAAGCCCAGCAGTTACTAGCGCACGCGCCGCCCCTTGAACACGCGGCTCACGCGCTTGAGGGACTGGTCAGACTCGAACTGCGAGTAGTCGACGCGAATCGAGTCGCGCGTGGTGAGGTAGCCCGTGCCTGTTTCCGTCAGACAATTGAAGTCGTTGCCGCCGTAATTAAAGTTGATGCCGCGCCAGGTCAGGCCGATGCCGAAATAGGGCGACTGGCAGCTGCGGCCCAGGTTGCGCAGGTAGTCGTAGGGAGCAGCCAGCGGGTCGTTGGGCTGGTGGAAATCGGGGGCCTGAAACACGCGAATGGTGAACGTGTCGCGCGGAGCGTCGGTGTTGCTGCCCAGAAACTTGCCGTAGATGACGGCCCGCCGCTGGGTGCGGTTCACCAGGGTCAGCACCTGGGTCAGGGTGTCCACGCCGTCGTCTTTGGCAAAGCAGCGGGTGTTGGGCGGGCGGGTGGCAATCAGGCGCACGGCGTAGGTGCCGGTGGCCGCCTCGGGAAAAAACAACCCAAACTTGCGCGTGGTGAACACACGCGGGTCGGTGCCCACCCGCCACTCGTAGCTGGTGTAGGGCGCGCCGGGGGCTTCAAAGCTGATGGTTTGCTTGGTGAAGGCCGTGTCGGGGGTGGGCGTGCCGTAGTTTTCCAGAAAGCGGAAGGCGAGCGGGTTGGCTTTGAGGCCCAGGCAGGGGTCGGGCTCGGGCGTGGGCGTGTCGCGGTGGCAGGCGGCCACGAGCAGGGCGCTGCCCAGCAAGGCCAGCGCGGGAAAGGGAGTTTTAAGCATCGCCGTTAGGGTAGATAAGGAACGATGGGCCGAATATATACCCCCCCCGCATTTGCAATGCCAACTTAAAATATTTCGTGCCTGCCCAACAATTTGCGTACTCCGCTGGTCTGCGTCGTCACGCCCTTTCCTTTATGTCTTCCCGCTCCCTGTTTCTGCTGCTGCTTGGGCTGCCATTGCTGCCCGCCCGCGCCCAAACGCCCGCCGATACCGCCCGCGCTGTGGCCCTGCCCGAGGCCACCGTCACGGGTTACGGCCAGCGGCTGCCGCTGCGGCGCACGGCAGCGGCCGTGGGCGTGCTCGAGGCCCGCACCATTCAGCAGTTCAACCCCGCCGCCCTCACCCAGGCCGTGAACACCCTGCCCGGCGTGCGGCTGGAGGAGCGCGCCACGGCCAGCTACCGGCTCAGCATCCGGGGCAGCACGCTGCGCTCGCCCTTCGGGGTGCGCAACGTGAAAGTGTACTACAACGGCATTCCCTTCACCGAAGCCGGCGGCAGCACCCCGCTCAATCTGCTCGACCCCGCCTTCATCGGTCGGCTCGAAGTGCTGAAAGGCCCGGCCGGCAGCGTGTACGGGGCCGGCACGGGCGGCGTGGCCCTCTTCGGCACGCCCGAGGTAGTGGCCGGCACCAGCCGGGTGGCCGCGGGCGCCACCGTGGGCAGCTACGGCCTGCGTCGCAGCACCATCACGGCCGAAACGGGCAGCGCCACCAGCAGCGTGCGCGCCCAGTATGCCCACCAGGAGCTGGACGGCTACCGCCAGCAAAGCGCCCTGCAGCGCGACGCGTTTGCGCTGGACGTGCGCACCGTGACCTCGCCCAAAGCCACCTTGTCCGCGCACCTGCTGTATACTGACATCAGCTACCAGCTGCCCGGCGGCCTCACCCGGGCCCAGTTCGAGGCCGACCCGCAGCAGGCGCGCCCCGGCACGGCCACCGTGCTCGGCCAGGTGGCCCAGCGGGCCTTCTACGCCTCGCGCACCGGCCTGCTGGGCCTCACCCACGAATACCGCTTCACCGAACGGCTGCAGCTGGAAACCACCGGCTACGGCAGCGGCACGGCCGTGCGCACCGCCTCCCTGACCGACTACGAGCGCAATACCGGGCTGGGGCTGGGCGGGCGCACGGCCCTGCGCTACCGCACCGCGCTGGGCGGGCGCACGCTGCGGCTGCAAGGCGGGGCCGAGGCGCAGGTCGGCTTCGCCAACGGGCGCAGCTACCAGAACCAGGCCGGCACGCCGGGCACCCTGCGCTACGACGACGAAATCACCACCAGCACCGGCTTCGCCTTCGTGCAGGCCGACTACGAGTTGCCGGCCCGGCTGCTGCTCACGGTGGCCAGCAGCTACAACCGCCTGCGCTACGGCATCGCGCGGGTGAGTAGCAGCCTGCCCGCGCCGGCCCCCGCTAGCTACGACATCAGCCGCAGTTTCCGGCCGGTGCTGTCGCCGCGGGTGGCGCTGCTGCGCGAGCTGGGCGCCGGGCTGTCGGTATACGGCAGCGTGAGCCTCGGCTTCTCGCCCCCCACCACCGATGAGGTGCGCACCTCCGATGGCCGGCTGAACGAGGACTTGCAAGCCGAGCGCGGCACCAGCTACGAGCT
Source organism: Hymenobacter sp. 5317J-9 (assembly GCF_022921075.1). Classification (NCBI taxonomy): domain Bacteria; kingdom Pseudomonadati; phylum Bacteroidota; class Cytophagia; order Cytophagales; family Hymenobacteraceae; genus Hymenobacter; species Hymenobacter sp. 5317J-9. The sequence continues at coordinate 3,532,600 of NZ_CP095050.1, read as the reverse complement.
GGGCGCCCGCGGCAATTTCTTCAACAACCGGCTGCGCTACGAGCTCAATCTGTTCGACCTGGAGCTGCGCGAAACTATCGTCAGCAGCACCACCGACCAGGGCGTGGTCGTGTTTCGCAACACGGGCAGCACCCACCAGCGCGGCCTCGAAGCGGCCCTCAGCGGCTGGGTGTGGCAGCAGCGCAGGGTGACGAGCGTGACGTATCGCGACTCAACGAAAAGAATGCCTCCGCAGGAAGACACGGGCCTGCGCGCCTGGGCCAGCTACGCCTACAACGACTTCCGTTTTGGCAGCTACGCCAGCGGCGGGCAGGACCTGGGCGGCAATCGCCTCACCGGCACCACGCCCCACACCCTCAGCGCCGGCCTCGATTTCAGCGAGCGCCACGGCTTCTACTTCAGCCCCAACCTCGGCCACCAGGCCCGCGTGGTGCTCACCGATGCCAATACCGAAACCGCGCCGGGCTACTGGGTTTTCGGCGCCCGCGGCGGCTGGCGGCGCACCTTCAGCGGCCGCCTCGACACCAACCTTTACGCCGGCCTCGACAACGCCACCGACCGGCGCTACAGCCTCGGCAACGACCTGAATGCCTTCGGCGGGCGCTACTTCCAGCCGGCGCCGGGCCGGGCTTGGTACGCCGGCGCGCAACTGGGCTGGCGGTTTTAACGCGGTGACTAAAAAAAGAGGGATGAAGAATGACCGTCAAGGCCAATTCTTCATCCCTCTTTTGCTTACGCTACCAGCGCCGACGTTTAACTCTGCTCTTCGGGCAGGGTGTAGGCGCGGTCGCTGGGGTCGGTGAGCTCGCGGGGCAGGTTTTCGTCGGAAGCTGGGGCGGGGCCGGTCTTGGTCATCGCCTGGATGTCGGAGCGCAGCGAGTCGTCCATCTCATCGGCTTTTTCCTGGCCCGAGGCGTTGTTGTCGTCGAGCACCTGGCCGTAGGTGGCGGCGTCGAGCATGGGGGTCGAAGCGCCGTCCTCGGCGTCGGGGGTTTCGTCGAATGTGTTGGGGTTGTCGGGCAACATAAAAAATGCGGTTAGCGGTGAAAAGCAAAAAGAGCGGGGCCGTAGCCGGCATGAAGCACCGGCCGCGGCACCCGGTCCACTATTGGCCGTTGGAAGTGTCGGCCGGCTCGTCGCGGGTGTTGTGCGAGCCGCCGCCGGCGTAGCGCGGGTCGTCCTGGGCCCAGGCGGCGCGCTGCACGTCGTTGTCGGCGTCCTGGGTGGCGCGCACGGCGGCGGGGTCCTGGTTTTGCTCCACGTGGCCGGGCTGGTCTTCAGGGTTGGCGGGGGCTTTGCGGGCGTCCTTCTCGCGGTCGCGGAATTCGCTGAATTCGTCGGGGTTGTCGTTGGAGCCGTCGCGGCCGGCCGGGGCGGCGTTGGTGGGCTGGGCCGCGTAGCTGGCCGACAGCGGAGCCGAAGGTGCGACGCCGCCAAACTCGCCGTAGCCGGGGCTGCTGGCGTTCACCATGGGGTCGTTGGGGTTGGGGCGGGCGTCCGCGGCGCGGTCTTGCTGGTCCAGCGGGCGATAGTCGTTTTCCGGCGGCAGGGGTGGTTTTGCGTATCCATGGGAAAGAAGAAGTAAAAAGGGTATGAGAAGGGCACCGCCCATCTTTGCCTTCCTGTACGCAAACCAGCCGCCGCTGTTCACCCGGGCCCGCAAGGCCGTTCATTCTCATCCGTATTTTTAGTTAACATGGCCATTACCCACAACACCACCGACCAGGAATTCACCACCGTTCGCGACGGCTACCAAGCTGAGCTGGCCTACGCCCGCCCGTCCGACGACGTCATCGATTTCACCCATACTTTCGTCGACGAAGGCCTGCGCGGCAAGGGCGTGGGCGAAGAGCTGGCCCGCACCGCCCTTGATTACGCCCGCAAAGAGCACCTCAAAGTGAAAACTACCTGCACCTTCATGGCCGGCTTTGTGAAGCGCCACCGCGCCGAGTACGAGGACATTCTGGCGTGAAGTCTGGCGTAGAGACGTAAGTATGCGACTCTACTTCGAGTTGATTATTGCCCAGCAAAAAGCCCCGACTCTGCGCAGAGTCGGGGCTTTTTGCATCAGAAGGCTGGACGCTGAGCACAGCACGGTTGCCGCGCTACGCTCCCAATGACCAAGTGGCGCTATTGCACCACCACGCGCCCGGTGTATTCCACCGCCTCGCAGCTCACGCGGATGGCGTAGAGGCCGGCGGGCAGGCCGCGGAGGTCCACCGACACGGCATCGGTGGCGCTGAGTTGGGCCGTGCGCTGGCGCACGGCGCGGCCGAGCATATCCAGCACTTCCACGGTGGCGGGGCGGGCGGCCGGCACGCCGGGCAGGCGCAGCTGCACGGTTTCCGAAGCCGGGTTGGGGTAGATTTCGAGGGCGTTGCGCAGCGTGGTGACGTTGCGGCTGGCCGTGGGAATGAAGCAGGCCGAGCTCACGTAGGAGCCCACGCCGGTGTAGTTGTCGACGCCGCCCGCGCTCCAGGTGCTGCTGCCGTTGGGGCCATTCCAGCGGCCGCCCTGGCTGGTGGTGGGCTGGCGCACCAGGGTGTTGTTGAGGGTCGAGCCGTTGGGCACGGTCCAGGCGCCGCCGGTGGGGTCCTGGCCAATCACGCCAATCACGTCGAGCGTGTCGGTGCCGTCGAAGAGGGCCACCGCGTCGTTGCCGTTGAAGAAGGCCACGTTGCTTTGCACGTCGGTTTGGGCGGCCACACCGGTATCGGTCACGCCGGTGTTGGCGATGACGTACACATCACCCGGGGCAATGGTGCCCGTGAGGTTCAGGGTGGCGGTGGGCGCGGTGGCGCCGTTGGCGTACAGCACCACGCGCTTGCCGGCCAGCGGCATGGGCGTGAGGGTGGGGTTATAAATCTCCAGCACCTTGGTGTTGCCCACGTTCGACTCCACGTACTGCGAGAAGTAGGCTTTGGTGCAGGGCGCGCCGGCCGGGGCCGCGTCGTCGTTCAGAATGGTGAGGGTGTGCGCATTGGGCTGGCCCACAATCACCGTGGCGTTGGAGGGCGTGCCCAGGCGCAGGCGCACCGTTTCGTTGGGCTCGAAGGTAACGTCGCCGTTCACCGTGACGGTGATGGCCTGCGTGAGCGCCGTGCTGCTGAACGTAAGGCTGCTGGTGTTCAGGGTGTAGTCGGCGGGGCTGGTGGCGGTGCTGTTGGCCGCGTCCACCGTCACGGGCACCGTGAAGCTGCCGGTGGGTAGGGTGCCGCTGGCCGTCACGTTCACGGTGTAGGTGCTGGTGCCGCTGTTGCCTTCCTGAATGGTGCCGCCGGCCGTGGCAAAAGCCACCGTGGGCGCCGGGCCGTCGTCATTCGTAATGGTAAGGGTGTGGCTGCCGGGCGAGCCCACGCTGTTACCGGTGCTGGGGTTGGTGAGGGTGAGCACCACAGTTTCGTCGGCTTCGGGCTGGGTGTCGCCGTTCACGGTCACGGTCACGGTCTGGCTGGTGCTGCCGGCCGGGAAGGTAACAGTAGCGGGCGAGGCAAAGGTGAAGTCGGAGCCGGCGGTGGCCGTCGAGTTGGCGCCGTCCACGTTCACCTGCACGGTGGTGGCGGTGGTGGCAGCGGGCGTCAGGCTCACCGTGAAGGTGTAGGTGCTGGTGCCGGCGTTACCCTCGTTGATGGCGCCGCTGGTGCTGGCAAAGCTGAACACCGGGCCGGGAGGCGCCAGGTTCCAGGCCGTGGCCACGGTGCCGGGGTAGGCAATGTAGGGGTTGAAGTTGCCCTGGCTGGCGGCCACGCGGTTGTTGCGCTCAATTTCGTGGGCGTCTACCGGGTCGGCGAGGTGCCAGGCATAAAGGGTATTGATGTCGGCTACCGAGTTGATGTCGCCGTGGCCGGTGGCCACCAGCGCGGGCTGGCCGGCGTGCATGGTGTAGAAGTAGAACACCGAGCGGGCCAGGTTGCCCTTGTGGTCTTCGCGGGGCTCAAACTGGGTGTTGGTGTCTTCGCTCCACTCGGCAATGTTGGCCGTGGGGATGGTGGCCTGGCTCACGAGGCCGCGCATCCAGGTTTGGGTGGTGGCGTCGGGGATTTCGGCAAACGGGTCGGAGCCGCGCAGGTTGTTCCAGGTGTCGTAGGTGGGGTAGAGGTGGTGCATGTCGGAGCGCATGCGCACCACTTCGCTAAACCACGACTGCGGCACCGTGTGCTCGCAGTTGATGCGCGTCACCACGCCGGTGCTGGTGTTGGTGGCGCTGTAGGGCACCGTTTCCTGGTAGCCCGAGTACACGCAGGTGACCAGGTTGTTGTAGTTGTCGGCGTAGTTGTACATCTTGCCGCGGGCCGTGGCGTAGCTCAGCTCCACGCGCTTGCCGTCGTACCAGTTTTGGCGGTACCAGTCGCGCAGGGCCACGCCCGAAAGGTTGGCGGGCGGCGCGGCCGGCATGGGGGGCACCGTCTGGGCCTGCAGGGCCGCCGGCGCCAGGCCGAGTGCTACCAGGCACAGCGTAAAGTAATTTTTCATCGAATAAAAAGAGAAGTAGTGGTGGGAATGAAAATGAAGCGGGTGGCAGAGGGAAGCCGCAAAGATAAGGGTTTGGCGAAGCCCGGTTGGGGCCTCGTCCGTTACGAAACCGAGAAGACTTCGGCCGTACTTTCGCCGACTCATCACCTCACCAATTCCTTTTCCTTTCATTAGCCATGGCCGACATCACCCCCGCCGAACTCCGCCAACGCCAGCAAGCCGGCGAAACCCCCAACCTCATCGACGTGCGCGAAACCTGGGAGCACGAAGAGGGCCGCATTCCCGGCGCCCAAAACATCCCCCTCAACTCCCTGCCCGAGAAGCTCGACGACCTCGACGAGTGGAAAAACCAAGAAGTCATCGTGCACTGCAAAGGGGGCGGCCGCTCGGCCTCGGCCAAGGCTTTTCTGACCCAGCAAGGCTTCACCAACGTGCGCAACCTGCTCGGCGGCTACCAAGCCTACACGGCCGAAGGGTAGTAGCCATTAGTACCCTCATCCAGAACGTCATGCTGAGCGCAGCCGAAGCATCTCTACCGCAGTACTAAAATTGATTAGTTGTGCGGTAGAGATGCTTCGGCTGCGCTCAGCATGACGTTTTGTATTACTACTGGCTAGCCGGCAGCACCAGCCGGCCATCGGGCGCATACGCCAGCTCGCCGCGGTCCACCATTTCGCGCACGGCGGCCGTCACGGCCGCGGCCTCCTTCGGCGGAAACAGCGCCAGCAGCTCGCGCGGCGACCGGGCCGCCTGCCGCACCTGCGCCAAAATCGGCTCCCGCAGCGAAGGCGCCTGTTCGGCCGTCTGAGCGGCTTTTTTCTCGGCCAGGCAGATGTCGCACACGCCACAGCGGGCCGGGTCGGTTTCGTCGAAATAGGTGAGCAGCAGAATCTGGCGGCAGCGCGTGCCGCTCAGGTACTGAGCCACGGCGTTGGTTTTGTGGCGGGCCAGGTCGCGGGCGGCCGTCATCTTCACCTGGTCGAGGGGCAGCTTGGCGGCGTCGAAGCGCGGCGTGGTGAACAGGGCCTGCGGCGACTCCTGCCGCGGCTGGTAGTGCAGGATGCCCGCCGTGTGCAGGTAGCGCAGCTGCTGGCGCACTTCCACCACGCTGCGGCGCAGGTGGGTGGCCAGCGCATTCTCCGAGATGGTCTGGAAGTCGGAAAACAGCTCGCCGCCGTGCAGGCGCAGCAGGGCTTTTATCAGCTGGTCGTGCTGGGCGTTGGCCACCTGGAAGGCGTACAAATCCTGGTGGCTAAGGATGAGGTGCACCCGCGCGGGCTGGTTCACGGCCTCGTTGAGCTGCACGAAGCCTTCGCGCTGCAAAATCTTCAGCGAGTTGTGCGCGTCCACGGCCTTGATGCGGTAGGTTTCGGCAAACTGCTGCATGTCAAACTCGAACGCCGCCAGCTCGCCGCCGCCCACTGCCGTGCGCGAGTAGTTGGCCAGCGCCTGGTACACGCGCTTCACCGTGTCGAGGGGCGGGAAGGACTGGTTGGTGCGGCGGCGCAGCTCGTCGGCGTCGTTGGGCCCGGCCAGCAGCACGGCGAAGGCAAACAGGTTGTCGCGCCCGGCGCGGCCGGCTTCCTGATAGTAGGCTTCCAGCGTGTCGGGCGCGTCGAGGTGGGCCACCAGGCGCACGTCGGGCTTGTCGATGCCCATGCCAAAAGCGTTGGTGGCCACAATGAGGCGGATTTTGTCGGCTATCCAGTCCTGCTGCACTTGGGTGCGCTTCTCGGCCGGCAGGCCCGCGTGGTAGGCCGCCGCCGGAAACCGGTGCTGCTGCAAGAAGGCCGCCGTGTCCTCCGTCTGCCGCCGCGTGCGGGCGTACACGATGCCGGTTTTGCCGGGCCCCACGCCGCGCACCACTTCCAGCAGCCGGCGCAGCTTGTCCTCGGTGGGCAGCACCGAATACGACAGCTTGGGCCGGGCAAAGCTCTGCCGAAACACCCGCGAACCCTCCCGAAACTTCAGCTTCTCCACGATGTCGGCCTGCACCTGGGCCGTGGCCGTGGCCGTGAGCGCGATGACCGGCACGCCCTGCGGCAGCTTCTCGCGCAGCTCGGCAATGCGCAGGTAGGGCGGCCGGAAATCGTAGCCCCACTGAGAGAGGCAGTGCGCCTCGTCCACGGCCAGCAGGCCCACGTTCATCTTCGCCACCCGCACCTGAAACAGCTCCGTGAGCAGCCGCTCGGGACTTACATACAGAAACTTCACGTTGCGGCCGTACACGCAGTTGTCCAGCGCGTGGTCGATTTCCTGGTGGCTCATGCCGGCGTAAATGGCCTCGGCCTTCAGCCCGCGCTTGCGCAGGTTGTCCACCTGGTCCTTCATCAGGGCAATGAGCGGCGACACCACGAGGCAGATGCCCGGCCGCGCCAGCGCCGGCACCTGAAAGCAGATGCTCTTGCCGCCGCCGGTGGGCAGCAGCGCCAGCGTGTCCTGCCCCGCCAGCACCGAGTTGATGATGTCTTCCTGCCCCGGCCGGAAAGCTGTGTGCCCCCAGTGCTCGCGCAGCAGGGCCAGGGGCGAAGCTTCGGTAGTAGGGGAGGGCATGCGGCGAAGATACTGCCCGTTTGTATGCAGCAGTAGTTTCGCTGCCAGTATCTCTACGCGCCATGCAAGCAACAAAAAGGCCGGAGGGGTGCAGTCGGAAGGAGTTCACGAAACTCATCGCCACTTCGCGTTTCGTAAACGTTGATTCGTAGACGAGTTTCTTAAACTCGGCCACCTCTGCACTGGCGCTTGGTGCCGGGAGTAAGTAGGCGTTTGCGGAAAGATGCGTTATTTTTCGCTTCGTTTATCCCGTCGTCTGCCCCGTATGCTCTCTGCCAAAGCCTATCTGCCGGCCTTGTACCTCAATCTGGTGTTGGTGTCTCTCTTGGTGGCGAACTTGGTGCTCCAGGAGTACCAACCCGTGGGGTTGTATTTGATGGTGAGCTGGGCGTTCAACCCCCTGGGTGCCGTGCTGATGCTCTGCCTGGGGAAATGGCGCGCCACGCCTTGGTTGGGCGCGTGGCTGTTCCTGTCGATTGGCGTGGCCGCCCTCGCCGCGCCCTTTCAGCCGCCCTCGCATTCCTAACGAAACGGAGCTGAACATCAAAACCTATAAGAAGCGGTTCACCCAAACGGTCAAATCTGTAGAACGGATAATAAAAGTGCGGCCTGTATAGTCAGTGATATTCTCAGGCGCCCCAATTTGTCGCTTGTCAGACAACGGCAAAATGATGGCATATATGCTTATTAATTTGGACTTTAAGGAATGTATTAGTCGACGGTTACATAGGTCACTGGGCGTGTACACTGGCACCCAACGTATGCGCAGTTCATTCCGAATGGCATACAAAAAAGCCGGCTCACTACTGCTTAAGGTAGTGAGCCGGCTTTTGCGAAGCTGCTGCGAATTAATAGCCGGGGTTTTGCGGCAGCTTCCAGGTTTGCGCGTCGTTTAGGGAAATGGGGAGCAGTGGGAACGGATTGACCGACGACTCGGTGGCCACGTGCGACGCGGCCCGGGCTCGCACGTCAGCGGGCAGGGTGGCCAGGTAACGGCCCGTGCGGATGAGGTCCCACAGCCGAAGCGACTCCTCGGCAAATTCTACCCGGCGCTCGTGCCAGATGGCGTTCAACAAGGCCGTGCCCGACAGCCCGGCCGCCAGGTCCGGCAAGGTGCCGGCAGGCGTGTTGGCCGGTGCGTATGTCAGCGTGCCCAGCGTAGTGCCCGGCGGGCGGGTCGACACGCGAGCGCGGGCGCGCACTTGGTTGACTAACGCTATGGCTTCGGCCGGCTTGCTGGTTTGGGCAGCGGCTTCGGCTTTCATCAGCAAGATGTCGGCGTAGCGCAGCTTGCGGATGTTCTGGGGGCCAGCCTCCGGGGCGGGCGGACGGATGATGGCGACCTTGCGGCTGAAGTAACCCGTGGCATTCTCCGAGAGGTTAACGGGGTTGAGGATGCCCAGCACGATGTCGTTGTTGCGGATAATCGTGACTTCGCGGCGGGGGTCGTTGGCCTCAAACTCATCCACTAAGTTCTGGGTGGGGTTATTGAACCCGTAGCCGAACGTCCCGCGGTTGTTCTGGAAAATATTGTTGGTTGTGCCTATCGAGATGGGGCCGTAGGTGTTGTTGTCCGTGCCGAACTGAATTTCAAACAACGACTCGCTGCTGTTTTCGCCGATGTCCTGATGGATAGCGGCATAGTTGGCCAGCAGGCTGTACTGGTTGGAGGTGATGATGGTGCTCGTGAGGTCGTAGACCTCCTGCCAGCTGTGGTTGTTGCCGTTCACGGTGCCCAGCTGGTACATGATGGCGCGGGCCAGGTAGCCGTTGGCAGCTCCCTTGGTGGCGCGGCCCGCGTCAGCGGCGGAGTAAGCACTCTTTTCGGGCAGCATGGTGGCCGCGGCCCTCAGGTCTTTTTCGATGAAGGCATAGGTCTGGGCAATGGTGGCGCGGGACACGTTGGGCGCCTCGGTGGGGGTTACGCTCTTTTCAAACAAGGGCACCCCGCCGAAACTCTTCACCAGGTTGAAGTAGAAATAAGCCCGCAAGAACAGCGCCTCGCCCTTGAGGCGCGTTTTCAGGCCCGCATCGATGGTGCCGGCGTCGATGTTGTTAATGACCGTATTGGCCCGGGCAATGCCCGTGAAGCTGTGAACCCACAGCGTGGTAACGGGCGGGCTGGAGGGTGGGATGGTCCAGTTTTTGAGCTCAATCAGGGACTGAAAGTCGCTGGGCCCGCCGCCGCCTTTTTCAGCATCATCGGTCATCAAATCCCCGAACATCCATTCGTAGGTCTGGGCTACGTACTGGCCATTGGGGTCGCCCCACTTGGGGCCTTGGTCCCAAGCGGCCACGTCATACACGGCGTTGATGGCCTGAATGGAGTTGATAGGGTCTCGGAAAAGGTTATCCTGGGTAGTGGTGCCTAAGGGCTCTTTTTCCAGGAAATCTTTGCAGCCCGGAGCCAGGGCGGTCGTTAGCAGCAGGCCGAGCAATACGGTGACGCGGGTGGGTTTCATATAGGCGAGGTAGGACATGGTGGATTAAAACTGCACGTTGAAGCCCACGCGATAGGTGCGCGCCTGCGGATAGTTGCCGTAGTCCACGCCGTAGGCCAGGGGGTTGTTGTAGGAAGCAACCGTCGAAATTTCCGGGTCGTAGCCCGTGTACTTGGTGATGGTGAACACGTTATCAACTGACACGAACACCCGTGCGCCACCCACCTGATAACGGCCTAGGAAGTCCTTGGGCAGCGAGTAGCCCAGCTCCATGTTGCGAGCGCGCAGGTAGCTGGCATCCTCCACGTAGCGGCTGCTGAAACGGTCGTTGCCGTTGTTGTCAGTGGCCGTCACGCGGGGCTGGTCACTGTTGGGGTTGCTGGGCGTCCAGCGGTCCAGGCGGCTCGCGTAGAAGTTGCTCCACACGCCCACTAAGTTGGAGGACTTGTTCAGGTTAAAGCCCGCGCCGTTCACGGCCTCAGCACCCTGCACCCCGTAGAGCAACACCTTGAAATCGAAGCCTACATAGCTCAGGTTCAGCGAGGCGCCGTAACTAAAGCTGGGCGTGGCACTGCCCAGGTACGTGTAGTCAGCGGTCGTGATTACACCGTCGCCGTTGGTGTCCGCGTACTTCACGTCGCCAGGGCGGGCATTGGGCTGTATCAGCGCCCCGGAAGCGCTTTTATAAGCGTCAATTTCGGCTTGATTGTGGAACACGCCCTGGGCCTGCAAGCCGTTGAAGTAAGCGACCTCGCGGCCCACGTCGGTGAGGGTGGTGTTGTTGATTTGCGTGAGCACGTTGCCGGCGGCAATGGCGTTGCCGCCGCCCAGGCTAGTTACCTCGTTGTTGATTTTCGTGAAGTTGACGCCCACGTTGTACTGCAACTTGCCCACCGCGTTGCGGTAGTTCAGCGCCAGCTCCAGGCCGCGGTTGCGCAGGGAGCCAACGTTGGCGCTGGCAGGCGCTTGACCCACGTAGTCGGGCACCGGCAGCAAGGCAATCATGTCCTGGGTGCGCCGCTCGAAATAATCGGCCGTAAACGTCAGTTGGCTGTTAAAGAATTCGGCATCGAGGCCCACGTCCGTGGTGATGGCCGTTTCCCACTTCAGGCCCGGGTTGTTAATCTGGGTGATGGCCAGGCCAGGAGCGGGCGTGTTGTTGAACACGTAGGTCTGATTGCCATTGGCCACGGAGGCATAGCCGTAGTTAGGCGCGGCATTCTGGTTGCCCACCTGGCCGTAGCTGGCCCGCAGTTTCAGCACCGAGAGGTAGCTAACGCCCTTGAGAAAGTTCTCGTTGGAAATGTTCCAGGCCGCGCCCACCGATGGGAAGTACCCTTTGCGCACGGGCCCCAAAAACTTCGAGGTTTGGTCCAATCGCAACGTACCCGTCACGAGGTAGCGGTCGCGGAAATTGAAATTGGCCCGCCCAAAGTAAGAAGATAAGCTGCCGTCGTACTGGGTGCTCCGCACCACGTTGTTGGTGCTGCGCGAAGCCGATAAGTACTGTAATGAGGCATCGGCTGGCACGTCGAAGGCCGTGCTGGAAATCCCGTTGCCGTAGCCGCGCTGCGCCTCCTGGCCCAGCGTAGCCGAGAAGGAAGTGTTGTTGTCGAAGGTCTTGGTGTAGTTGGCGTAGTTCGACCACACCCACGAGACGTTCTCGGTGCGCGTCTCGATGAGCGCGCTCTGGGCCCGCTGGTCCGTGGGACCGATGTAGTACTGCGGCAGGAAAACTTTGGGGTGGTTGTTGAAGTAGTTGACGCCAAACGTGGAGCGGAACGACAGTCCTTTGGCCAGCGAAATGTCCAGGTAACTGCTGCTGAACAGGTTGTTGTTGATAATCTTATTGTACTTCTGTTCATCGAGGTAGCGCGGCACGTTCGGCGCATTGCGCGTGATGATGTCGTCGTTGTAGGTTCCGTTGGGGCCGTAGGGGTCGAGAAGCGGGTTCTTTTGCAAGGCGTATTGCAGCACCAGGTAGGGTTGCGAGCCCCCCTGGCCGTCGCCGCTGCCCGTTTGGTTGTTGTTGGTGAACGTAGCCGCTACGCCCGCCTTGATGCGCTTGGTGAGCACCACGTCGTCGTTCACCCGAACGACGTACTTCCTGAAGCCCGAATTTTTGACGATGCCATCTTGCTGAAAATAGCTGCCGCTCACCAGGTAGCGGTTTTGCTCGGTGCCGCCCGAAGCCGACAAACTGTAGTTGGTAATCAACCCCTTCTGAGTGACCAATTCTTGGTAATCAATGCCTTGCGCATTGGTGTCAATGGCGTTTTGCAGCTGCGAGCTATAGTCGGCGGGCAGTGGTTGTCCGGCGTTGGTGTATGCCTCCTTCACGAGCGTCGCGTACTGGGCGGCGTTGGCAAGGGGCAGCGTGCGCCGAATCTGCTGGAAGCCCGTGTAGCCCGACAGGTTGAACTGCGTGGCGCCCGCCTTGCCGTGCTTGGTGGTGATGAGCACCACGCCGTTGGCCCCGCGCGAGCCGTAGATGGCCGTGGCCGAAGCATCCTTCAGAATCTCGGTCGACTCGATGTCGGCGGGCAGCAGGAACCCGATGTCGCTGGTCTGGATGCCGTCTACCACGTACAGGGGGTCGCTGTTGTTGATGGTGCCCACGCCCCGCACCCGAATGCGGGTGCCCGAGCCGGGCTGGCCGCTGTTGGAAGTAACTTCCACGCCGGCCGCGCGGCCTTGCAACGCCTGCACGGCGTCGGAGGTAGCTACCTGCGTCAGCTGCGCGCTCGTTACCGAAGCCACGGCTCCGGTCAGGTCGCTTTTGCGCGCCGTGCCGTAGCCGATGACCACTACCTCGTTCAGGGCCTGCTTGTCTTCCGCCAGTGTTACGGTCAAGTTGCTGGTGGCCCCGGTCACGGTTACTTCCTGCCGGGCAAAGCCCACAAAACTGAACACCAGCACGCTGTTTTCAGGGGCCTGCACCGTGAAGCTGCCGTCGGGGCCGGTGCTGGCGCCGGTGGAAGTGCCTTTTACCACCACCGTCACGCCCGGCATGCCTTCCCCTTTGGCGTCCGTCACCCGCCCGGACACAGTGACGTCCTGCCTACCGGAATCGATTGCGGAAATGGGCTCAGAGGGCGCGCGCAGCACCACACGCTTATTATCAACTTCGTACTGGACCTTGAGCGGAGCCAGCAATTCATCCAGCACCGCCAGCAACGGCGCATCCTGCGCATTGATGCTTACCCGGCGCTCGGCCCCCACCAGCTGCTGGCTGTAAACGAAGCGGATATTGGCTTGCTTCGCAATCTGGCTGAGCGTTTCCTTAATCGTTTGGGCTTCTACCCGTAAAGTGATTTTTTGCTCAAGCACACCTTGCGTCACGGCCCGGCGCGGCGCGGTGGCGTTCTTCACACCTACATGTGCGCTCGCCGCGGCCGGCAAGCTCACCAGAGCTGCCTGCAGCAAGAGAACCTTCACGGCAGACCAGGAAGGCGGCGGAAACTGTACTGTTTTTTTCATGGATTGATGTGGGGTAGTTTGTGGGAATTTGAAACTGGAAAAAGAAGCGGGTGACGTTTCCGCAATCGATTGTGAAAGGGTTGCCAGGGGAGGCCACCGCCGCCGCACGAGGCTCGGGCAGAATCAAAATGCCTGTCCTATTTGCCTAGCTGGCCCTGGCAGCCAGGGCTGTGAATGAGGATGCTGGTATCGGCAAGGGTGTAGTAGGCCCCCAACGACTTGCAGAGCAAGCCCAACTTCTCGAACAGGGGCTCGTCGTAGAAGGTGATGCTCACCGTGCAGTTGGCCAGCTTGGCCTTGTCGTACACAATGTCTACGCCGTAGGCTTTTTCCAACGCGGCCAGTACTTCAACCACGGGCCGCTCTTCAAACTCGAAGGACTGTGGCGCCAGCACCACCGGCCGGTCCACCAATTCCTTCTTCAAGCGCCGCTGGCTGGCCGAGTACACCACTTGCTGGTTGGGCAGCAGCACCACTCCCGCGGCCGCCGGGTGGGCCGGCGAGGCGTCGAGCTGCGCTCCCTCGCGGGCCTGCACCGACACTTTGCCTTCGCGCACCGCCACCGACGCTTCTTTCCCGTCGGCGTAGGCCTTCACCCGGAAGCTGGTGCCGAGCACGGTGGTGACAACGTCTTTGGTGAACACCAGGAAGGGACGACGGGGGTTCTTGGTTACCTGAAAGAAGGCCTCGCCCACCAGATGCACTTCCCGCCGGGGGCCGGCAAAGGCCGTGGCGTAGCGCACGCTACTGCCCGGGTGCAGGCTTATGCGGCTGCTGTCGGGCAAGCGGAAGGCCTGCACTTGTTGGGTCTGGTTGCTGCGGCGCGTCCACCCGCCATTCGTAGTCGCAACCGTAGTTTGCTGAGAAGGCTTGGCAAAACGGCTGGTGGAGAACACCAACCAGCCAATACCGAGCGCAAGTAGCGCCAGCACCGCTGCCCACCGCAGCGGCGCCGACGACCACATGGCTACCACCCGAGGCTCCGGTTTGGTAGCACGCTTGCTCATGAGCCGTGCCCAGATGGCTTGCTCAATGTCTTCCTGGTTTTGAGTGCGCAGGGCCGGGCCTTCTGCTTGTTCCAGCCGGTCGTACCAGCGTTCGACCACGGCTTGCTCTTCGGGCGTGCATAAGCCGTTGAGGTAGCGTTCAAGTAGCTTGTGAAATTCGGATTCCGTCACGGCTGGGAGAGTTGGGCTGGCTGCTAATTAGGAAGTCACCCAAGCCGCCATTTACCCTCAATCAAACCGAATTATTTTTTTTGACACCATCTCTCTGACAACAAATGTGCTGTTATCAGTCACTTACCTTATGAAAAACAACAAGGGCCACACCGTTAGCAGGAAATTGCGCAGGTAGGACCGCAGGAGCTTGAGCGACTTCCGGAGGTGATACTCCACCGTTTTCTCCGACAAGTTCACGCGCACCGAAATCTCGGGGATGGTGCACTGCTCCAACCGGCTCAAGCGGAAGACTTCCTGGGTCTTTTCGGAGAGTTGCTGCATGCCCGCAGCCAGCGCCTCGTTCAGGTCGTTGAGTGCCACCGTGGCCTCCGTGCCCGTGTCGGCATCGGTGCGGGTGAGGCGGCAGAACAGCTCGTAGCTCGTCCGGACTTTCTCGGACTTGATGTAGTTGATGATGCGGTAGCGGATGGCCGAAAACAAATAGGGCTTCAACTGCTGGATTTGGGCGCTGCGGCGTTTGTCCCACAGGTTTTCAAACAAGTCCTGGGCCAGCTCCTCGGCCGCTTCTTTGCTTTTCAACTTCCCGTATGCCACGGTAAAAAGCTGATAGCTGTACCGCTTATATATCTCTGCGAAAGCTCTTTCGTCGCTCTCCTGCATGGCCTCCAGCAGGGCAGCATCCAGCCAAGAGGCATAATTGGGTAGAGCAGCAGACTTCACACAAATTAAATTTTAACAGACGCTAAGAGTGACAGCTAATATACAGTTGAAGGTCAGATTAGTTCCACTTTTCCGCTAGTCCTTTCACTTGGATTTCACGCGCGCTATTGCGATGACGAATTGAAGCGTCTGCTACTAATCAGAAAGGGCGAAGGTAGACGCGCGCCCTTTGATGGAAGGAGAATGAAGGCAGCTAAATTTGGTCCTTGGCTTTACTTATTCAGCCCCCGGTAGACATCCCTGTACGACCTCAACAGCACGGAAGAAAAGGCGAAAAGAGCCAACGTGGTGTACTTCGTCAAGCGGCAAGTCGACCACCAACTGGACCGGGCGTGGAACGGCATCAACTCGCGAGAGCAGGCTGGCAACCGGTTGCTACGCACTATCATTCTCTGCGTGCTGGCCGTTGCCCTGCTGGTGGTGGGGCTGCTGGCGTGGGTGGGATGAACGGATGGGGTGACTGCGACCACATAATCCAACCTTGCCACAAAAAAGCCCGGCACCTTGCGGCACCGGGCTGGTAGAGATAGAAGCGATGTTGATTAAGCGGCAGCCTTCTCGCCGTTCTCGCGGTCGTCGATGGCTTTGCGCAGCTTGGCGATGGCCTGCACGGCGCGCTCTTCGTCGAGGCGATTGATGTTGAGCAGCATCTTGGTTTTCTCCGGGCGGGTGATGACCGGGTGGTTCAGCAGGCGGATGATTTCCTCTTTCTGCGAAGCCGTGGCGTACTGCACCGGCGCAGCTTGCTCGGCCGCTACGGCGGGTGCCTCGGCGGGCACTACCTGCATGGCAGGCACGGCCTGGGCCACGGCAGCAGCCGGGGCCGGAGCGGCGGCTTGCGTGTTGGTGTTGTAATCCATTTCCTCAGCAGGCGTGGGCTCGTAGCCGGCAGCGCGGATTATCCAGGCCAGGCAGTTGCGGTAAGCTTTGCCGATGGCGCGGGTCTGGGCCATGCTCATGATGGCAAACTCCTGGTAGAATTTCTTGCCGCTCTCCTTGTTCGAGCACACGGCGAAGCCAGCGCCCACGGTGGCGTTGTGGCGCAGGTCAAACAGCGTGACCTTGGCCTGGTACTTCATTTCCTCGGGCGAGCTCACGTTGATGACGTGCTCCACGATGGGCACGATGCCCAGGCGCGAGCCGGCATACTGCCAGCCTTCCACATTCACGAACTCCTTGCCCTGCACGTTCGTGGTGAGCTTGTTGTCCTTGATGAACTTGGCGAGGTCCTTCGCCAAGTCCAGCGTTTCGTCGGAGCGGCTGATGTCAAAGCTCTCGACTTTTACTTTTTTGGTAATGTCCTTGGTGGTTTTGGTGGCCTCGTTCATGGCGGTGCGGTGTGTTAATGTGTCCAACTGATGTTCGTGAGTATAACCCAAAGATAGAATGAAACGTGCCAAAAAAGCCAAAAATATTGGTAAATTTTATTGGTGTAAATCAGCAGATTATCAACATTAGGAAAAATATCTATGGCTAATTAGATTGGGATGTGCTTCTCGGCTCCCAAACATCAGCGGCTTTGCTAAAATTCCGGCTCAATGCAGATTCTCTGAGCGGCGGCCAGCCTAATTCCGCCGGGCCCGAAGGCACCATTTTTTAGCGCTGAGCCAACCATTTGTTGCTTGCCTCCGAGTAGGAGGTAAAGCCCCTGGCCCCGGCGCGACTGACTCACCCAGGTCCGCGCAACGGGGCGCTGGCTAGCCCGTGAACGGGCGGCTTCCCGTCGGCGCCGACGGTGGCTGCCCGCTCACCTGCTGGCTGCTCGATGTCCTTTTTGCTTGGCCGGCCCGCCTGCTGGCTGTGTCTGCTTTTGCCCGCCGCCTGCCGGCCGGGTCAGGAACCGCTGCGCCCGAAACTGCCGGGTCGCATTTTTCACTCACCACCAAACCAACCACTATTCATGGCACATTCAGCACACTCATTTCTGGGGCGTTTCCGGCTCGTGGCCTTCTGGCTTGCGCTGTTGGCTTCGCTGGGCGCCGGCGTGGCCGGCTGCAAAAAAGACTCCACGCCCGAAATCGACCAAGACGCCGTGGCCAACGTGAAGCTGGCCAACTCGGCCACCCTGGGCACCTACCTCACCGATGCCGACGGCAACACGCTCTATTTCTTCGCCCGCGACGTGGACGGCACCAATGCCTGCACCAGCGCCACCTGCATGCCGCTGTGGCCCGTGTATTACCAGGCCGACATCAAAGTGCCCAGAGCGCTGAACGCGGCCGATTTTAGCACCAAAACCACCACCGACGGCCGCCCGCAGACCACCTACAAAGGCTGGCCGCTCTACTACTACGCCCCGGCCGTGGGCGGCGTCAACACCCGCGAGGCGCCCGGCACCACCGGCGGCAACGGCATCGGCGGCATCTGGCACGTGGTGAGCCCCAACTACGGCGTGACCCTGGCCAGCAAAAACGTGGAAGACAAAACCACCCACGTAGTGGCCAGCCGCACCTACCTCGTCGACGGCCTGGGCCGCACGCTCTACTTCTTTGCCAAAGACAACGGCGCCACGCCCGCCACGCAGGCCACCAACTGCACTGGCAACTGCGCCGCCATCTGGCCCGCCGTGTACAAGAGTGCGCCTCTCGTGCCTTCCACGCTGCGCGCCAGTGACTTCGGCACCATCACCCGCGAGCCCAGCACCACCACCGGGCCCTACGGCACCACCACCAGCACCCGCGAGCAGCTCACGTACAAGGGCCGCCCGCTCTACTACTACGCCGGCGACGGCGCCACCCGCGGCAAAGTAGAAGGCCACAACCTCGACGACTCCGGCGACAAGTGGTTTGCCGCCGCGCCGTGAGCAGGAGCGGGGCTTAATACAAAAAGGAACGTCATGCTGAGCGTAGTCGAAGCATCTCGCGTGCAATAGTAAGTAGTTACGTTGCGCGGTAGAGATGCTTCGACTACGCTCAGCATGACGTTCCTTTTTGCGAGAACAGTGTCTTAGCCGCCTTCCAGGATGTGGCCGTCGCGCATCACAATCTTGCGGTCGGCCATGTCGGCCAGCTGTTCGTTGTGCGTCACGATGACGAAGGTCTGGCCCAGCTCCTTGCGCAGCAGGAAGAAAATCTGGTGCAGCTCCTGGGCGTTTTTGGTGTCGAGGTTGCCGCTGGGCTCGTCGGCGAAAATGATTTCGGGCGAGTTGATGAGGGCGCGGGCTACTGACACGCGCTGCTGCTCGCCGCCGCTCATTTCGCTGGGCTTGTGCTCGGCGCGGCCTTCCAGGTTGAGCATGCCGAGGAGCTCGCGGGCCCGCACGCGCACTTCTTTTTCGGAGCGGCCGGCCAGGTAGGCGGGCAGGCACACGTTTTCGAGGGCCGTAAACTCGGGCAGCAGGTTGTGAAACTGAAAAATGAAGCCGATATGCCGGTTGCGGAACCGGGCCAAATCGTTGCGCCCCAGCGAGCTAACCGACTCGCCATCGAACAGCACCTCGCCCGAATCGGGATTGTCAAGCGTGCCCAGAATGTGCAGCAGCGTGCTCTTGCCCGCGCCCGAAGAACCGACGATGCTCACGATTTCCGACTTCTCAATCGTCAAATCGATGCCCTTGAGGACGTTCAGAGCGTTGTAGCTCTTGTGAATGTTGATAGCTTGCAGCAACGGAGCCAGCGATAGACGTGAACGGAATGCAGTAGCAACAAAGCTACGCACAATCCGGTGGCAGCCGTGCCAGGCCTGCTGGGCCGCCGCCGCTTTGGCGCAGCTATCTTTCAGTTGATGACTCAGATTTCGTTGCCGATGTCCGCTTTTTTTTCGGTTCGCCGCTGGCTGTGGGTTGCCGCGCTGGCAATGGGCGTGGCCGGCTGGCGGCTGCAGCGCACCGCGTTCCAGCGTAGAGATGCCGGGGCAGCCCAGGCGCTTGGCGCCGACCTAGACCGCGCGCTGCGGCTGCCCGCCGCCCCCGGCTCGCCCTATGACAGCAGCCGCCTGCGCGGCGTGAGCTGGGTGGGCAGCGACTCGGTGACAGAGGCAGAGCTGGCCCCGCTGCTGCGCGACCACGTGACCTGGATAGCCCAGATGCCCTTCGGCTGGCAGGCCGGCGCTACTGAGCCCGGCATCCGCACCAACACGGCGCGGCCCACCGGCCGCCGCGGCCTCTGGGGCGAAAGCGACGCCGGCCTGACGTACACGGCCCGGCTGGCGCGGCAGCACGGCATCCGCACGCTGCTCAAGCCGCACCTGTGGGTGCGGGGCCGCAACGCCTGGCCCGGCGACATTAATATGACCAATAAAGCCGATTGGGATGCCTGGTTTGCCAATTACTCGGCCTTCATCCTGCACTACGCCGCCCTGGCCGAAAGCGCGCATTTCGACGGCCTGTGCATTGGTACCGAGCTGCTGCACGCCACCGAGCCGGCCCACGAAAAAGCCTGGCGCGGGCTTATCAAGCGCATTCGGAAAGTGTACCACGGCCCGCTCACCTACGCCGCCAACTGGGCCGTGGAGTACCAGCAAATCCGGTTCTGGGACGCGCTCGATTACGTGGGCATTCAGGCCTATTTCCCGCTGAGCACCGCCTTCAGTCCGTCGCTCGACACGCTGGTGCGCGGCTGGCAGCCCCACCTGCGCGAGCTGGCCGCCTGGCAGAAAAAGGTAAAGAAGCCCATTGTGTTCACCGAAGTGGGCTACAAAACCACGCCCGACGCTGCCGCTAAGCCCTGGGAGTGGCCCGAGCACACGGCCCTGCCCGAGGCGCCCGACGAGGCCACCCAGGCCCGCTGCTACGAGGCGCTGTTCCGGGCCACCTGGGGCCAGCCGTGGCTGAAAGGCATGTTTATCTGGAAGTGGTACCCGGGCCTGGCGCCCGACGGCCCGGCCCGCCGCCACGCCGATTTCACGCCCCAGCACAAGCCCGCCGAAACCGTGCTGGCCCGCTGGTATGGGCAGTGATAGTGTAGCGTGGACTCTGCGAGTCCGCCCATTTACCGACGTGAGAATGCGCGGACTCGCAGAGTCCGCGCTACAATGCTAGTTATTTGGTTGCGACAATCAAATCCGGGCGCCGTACTTTCGCGTCTGCAACCGCAGGGCTGCAAGGCACAACCCACCCCTTACCCGTTTTTATGAACATTCACGAATATCAGGGCAAAGAAATCCTGAAAAAGTACGGCGTCCGCGTGCAGGAAGGCATCACCGCCGACACCCCCGAAGAGGCCGTAGCCGCCGCCGAGAAGCTGACCGCCGACACCGGCACCAGCTGGTACGTCATCAAGGCGCAAATCCACGCCGGTGGCCGCGGCAAAGGGGGCGGCGTGAAGCTCGCCAAAGGCATCGACAAGGTGAAGGACATTGCCAGCGAAATCATTGGCATGCAGCTCGTGACCAAGCAGACCGGTGCCGAAGGCCGCAAGGTGCACAAGGTGCTGGTGGCCCAGGACGTGTACTACCCCGGCCCGAGCGAAACCAAAGAATACTACATGAGCGTGCTGCTCGACCGCACGCTGGGTAAAAACGTCATCATCTACACCACCGAGGGCGGCATGGACATCGAGGAAGTGGCCGAGGCCCATCCCGAGAAAATCCACCGCGAGCACGTGGACCCCGCCGTGGGCCTGCAGGGCTTCCAGGCCCGCAAAATTGCGTTCAACCTGGGCCTGGAAGGCGAGGCGCAGAAGGAAATGGTGAAGTTCGTGACGGCCCTCTACAAGGCCTACGACGAAACCGATTCCAGCATGTTCGAAATCAACCCCGTGCTGAAAACCTCGGACAACAAAATCCTGGCCGTGGACGCCAAGGTGACGCTGGACGAAAACGCCCTCTACCGCCACAAGGATTTCCTGGCCCTGCGCGACCTCAACGAGGAAGACCCGCTGGAAGTGGAGGCTTCAAACAACAGCCTGAACTACGTGAAGCTCGACGGCAACGTGGGCTGCATGGTGAACGGCGCCGGCCTGGCCATGGCCACCATGGACATCATCAAGCTGAGCGGCGGCGAGCCCGCCAACTTCCTCGACGTAGGCGGTGGAGCCAACGCCCAGACGGTGGAAGCCGGCTTCCGCATCATCCTGAAGGACCCGAACGTGAAGGCCATCCTGATTAACATCTTCGGCGGCATCGTGCGTTGCGACCGGGTGGCCAACGGCGTGGTGGAGGCTTACAAAGCCATCGGCGACATCCGCGTGCCCATCATCGTGCGCCTGCAAGGCACCAACGCCGAAGAAGGCGCCCGCATCATCGACGAGAGCGGCCTGAAAGTGTCGTCGGCCGTGCTGCTGAAAGACGCCGCCGCCCGCGTGAAAGAAGTGCTGGCCAACGCCTAGTTGTCAGTTGTTCGTTGCTAGTTGTTAGCAGCCAAAAGGCCCGCCTGAGTCGTCAGGCGGGCCTTTTTATTGAGGCTGTTCGTTGTGCTAACAACGGATAACGAGCAACGAACAACTATTTCCCGGCCACGCCGGCGTTTTCTTCGGCTTGTACTGGCACGGGCTTGCCTTGCACGCGCAGCTCCACTTCCATGTTGCCGCGGGTACCCACCGAGTAGGGGCAGATTTTGTGGGCGTAACGCACCATGTCGATGGTTTTGGCTTCGTCAAATTTCTTCAGGTCGACGTCCAGAATGGCGCTCAGGCCGTAGCCTTCGCCTTCCTGAAAGAGCGTGACGGAGCACGTCACGGTGCTTTCCTTGTCGAGGGTGTCGCCGTTGCGCTGGGCCGTGACCAGCAGGGCCTGCTGAAAGCACGAGGCGTAGCCGGCGGCAAACAGCTCTTCGGGGTTGGTGGCGCCATTTTTGCCGCCCAGGCCCTCGGGAACCGACATTTCCAGGTCGATGACGCCGGTGGCGGAGCGAACGTGGCCGCTGCGGCCACCCACGGCCGAGGCATCGGCCGTATACAGGTTCTTCTTCATAAAAACAGAGCGGGAGGTGATGGGATTTTCAATCGGTATGGTACTGGCTTAACTGGTTTTGGGGCGCCGGGGTTGTGCCGCCCGGCCAGCCGGACCGAGGAATTTGCCCAAGCTATTTGGTAGCCATGCGCTTTTAAGGCTACTTTTGCAGTCCTATCACGTACCGGCCACGTCGTACAACGGATAGTATGAGAGTTTCCGAAGCTCTTGATTTAGGTTCGATTCCTAACGTGGCCACCAGAAAGCCCGTTTCCAACTTGGAAACGGGCTTTTTTTATTGCTGCATATCCAGCCAAGGAGCCCCGGCCTGGCCCTAAGGCACCCGAATGCAGCCGACCGGCCAAGGAAGTCGGGTCCCTTAGCGCCAGGCCGGGGCACGGGGCGGGGCAGCGGCGTGGCTACCTTCACGGCATGGCGCTTCCTTCTGCCCTCGAACTGCTGCGGGCCCACCTGCAGGCCCGCGTGCCTATTACCACCGCCGACTTTGCTGTTTTTGAGCGGCACGTGCGGCCCCTGGCTCTGGACAAGCGGCAGCACCTGCTGGTGGCCGGCGCCGTGTGTACCGACCTGGCTTTTGTGACGAAAGGCTGTCTGCGCAGCTATTCGCTCAATGCCCAGGGGCAGGAGCACACGCTGCAGTTTGCCCCGGAAGACTGGTGGGTATCCGACTTATACAGCTTTCTGACGCAGCAGCCCAGCACCCTGAACATCGACGCGCTGGAAGACTCGCAGGTGCTGCTGCTGGCGCAGGCCGACCTAGAAACCATCTACGCCGAATGCTCCCTGTTTGAGCGCTACATGCGCCTGCTTATGCAAAGCCGCTACGTGGCCCTTCAGGAGCGGGTGAACGCCTCGTTGAGCCAGACGGCGGCCGAGAAATACCAGCACTTTGTGCACCAACATCCCTCCATTGTGCAGCGGGTGCCGCAGCACGTCATTGCCTCCTACCTGGGCATCACGCCCGAGTCGCTGAGCCGGGTGCGGCGGCAGCTGTAGCTCGGGAAGGCGAGCCGGGAAGCGTGGCTATGCAAGCCTACATTTCTTATCCTAGGATAAGGCGCCGGGGTGGGGCAGCGGGCAACCTTTGTCGTGTGCTTAGCGGAGTATTAGCTGACTCCCGGCGTATTTCCCACTTTCCTACCTGCCATGTCCACGAACCTGCTGCCTTATCCTGCTATGCCCGCCGAGCGCATCGGCATTCACCCGCCCGCCGAGCTGCCGGCTGCCATCCGCCTGGGCACCGTGCATCTGACCGTGGCCAGCCTTGACCGCTCGTTGGCCTTTTACGAAGGCGTGCTCGGCTTTCAGCGGCTGCGCCGCACCTCGGCTGCTGACGGCCCGTATGCCACGGCTGAGCTGGGCGTGGCCGGCCGCTCCGACGTGCTGGTGGCCCTCTACGAGCAGCCCGACGCCCGCCCCGTGCCGCGGCGCGGCCGTCTGGGCATCTACCACTTTGCCCTGCTGCTGCCCACCCGCGCCGACCTCGGCCGGTTCCTGCGGCACGCCCAGGCGCTGGGCGTGCACGTGGGCTCGTCCGACCACCGCTACAGCGAGGCCACCTACCTCACCGACCCCGACGGCTTCACCATCGAAGTGTACCGCGACCGGCCCCGCGCCGAGTGGTGGGTGTCGGCGCAGGGCGAGGTGCAGTCGGCCCTCGACCCGCTCGATGCGGCGGGCGTGCTGCAGGCGGCCGGCGACACGCCCTGGCAGGGCCTGCCGGCCGGCACCACCATGGGCCACCTGCATTTCTACACGGGCGATTTGGCCCGGGCAGCCGCTTTTTACCACGAGGCGCTGGGCTTCGACGTCATGACCTGGAACCTGTCGGGGGCCTTGTTTGTGGCGGCGGGCGGCTACCACCACCACCTGGGGCTCAACGTGTGGGCAGCCAGCTCGCCCGCCGCCACCGCAGCCGATGCCCGCCTGCTCCGCTGGGAACTGTGGTTGCCCGATGCCGCCACCCGCGATGCCGCCGCGGCCCGCCTGCAAGCCGCCGGCTACCCGGCCGAGGCCACCCCCGCCGGGCCCCTCGTCACCGACCCGTGGGGCATCCGACTGCTGCTACGTGCCGAGCCGGCTGCTTAGTCGAGGCCGGGCCGGCTAAGCAGTAATTACTGCGGCACGGCGTGGATAGCGGCATTAGAGTTGTTTTTGCAACGACTCTAATGCCGCTTAGTCTTTTGTGCGCCACAATTTCCCTACTACATCTATCGAGAATAATTATTTATTCGGTTGAACAATGTATGTACATTTTATGTATGTACATTTGATAAGTTTTTATCACGGCTTTAGCCGTTCATCCCTGAAGTTTATCAGTTCTCATGGAAGTTGGCATTGATAGTTTCGCCTCGCACCTGCTCCAGAATGGCGGCACGCCCTTGAGCGGGCTGGAGGCCATGCGCCTGCTGCTCGAACGCATTGAGCGCGCCGACCAGGTGGGCCTCGACGTGTTTGGCATCGGCGAGCACCACCGGGCCGAATACCTCGACTCGGCCCCGGCCGTGATTCTGGCCGCCGCCGCGGCGCGCACGCAGCGCATCCGGCTGACGAGCGCCGTCACGGTGCTCTCGGCCGCCGACCCCGTGCGGGTGTTTCAGGAATACGCCACGCTGGACCTGATTTCGCAGGGCCGCGCCGAAATGGTGGTGGGCCGCGGGTCATCAACGGAAGCGTTTCCGTTGTTCGGCTTCAGCCTCAACGACTACGACGAGCTGTTTGCTGAAAAGCTGGACCTGCTGCTGGCCATCCGCGACACCGAAAAAATCCGCTGGCAGGGCCAGTACCGGCCCGCACTCACGGGGCAGGGCGTGTACCCGCGCCCGGCGCAGGCGCAGCTGCCCATCTGGCTGGGCGTGGGTGGCACGCCCGAGTCGTTTGTGCGGGCCGGGGCCCTGGGCCTGCCGCTGATGGTGGCCATCATTGGGGGCGATACCCACCGCTTCCGGCCCCTCGTCGACCTCTACCGGGAGGCGGGCCGCCGCGCCGGCCACGCGCCCGAGCAGTTGAAAGTCGGCCTGCACTCGCTGGGCTACGTGGCTCCCACCACCGAAGGAGCCGTGGCCGACTTCGTGCCCGGCTACCTCGAAACCTTCAGCAAGCGGGCCCGCGAGCGGGGCGGCAGTCCCCTCACGCGCTATCACTTCGACGCCCAGGCCGGGCCGCTCGGGGCGCTGCTGGTGGGCAACCCCGAGGAAGTGGCGGCCAAGATTCTGCGCCACGCCGAGGCCCTGGGCGGCATTTCGCGGGTCACGTTTCAGATGGACGTGGCCGTGCTGCCGCACGAGAAAATTTTGCGCGCTACCGAGCTGCTGGGCACCCGCGTGGCCCCGCTGCTGCGCTAAGTGGGCGGCCGTTCGGCCGCTTGCAACGAGTGGCGTTTCCTCCGCAGATAAAACCACAAAAGCCCTTCGGCGCACGGCCGAAGGGCTTTTGTGGTTTTATCTGCGTGGGCTACTCCGCGGGCAGCACCAGCACGGGCAGCTTGCTTTCGAGCATTACCTGGGCCGTCACGCTGTGGTGGAACAGGTTGCCCATGAAGCTGCGGCGCCGGGCAATGAGCACCACCAGGTCGTAGTCGGCGGGCTGGGCGGCGTTGAGGATGCCGGCGGCGGCCTGCTCGCTGACCACGGTGCGGCACTGGGCCGGGGGCAGGTCCAGCATGAGCCCGGTGCGCATCACCGAGTCGAGCACCAGGGGCGGCAACTCGTCGGGCCCGGTTTCGGGCACCACGTGAAACACGGTGATGTCGGCCCCAAGGGCGGCCAGCAGGTGGCGGGCGGTGCCGGCGTGCTCGCCCAGCGAGAAGGGGCCGCCGTCGGTGGCCAGCAGCACGCGGCGGGGCGGGGCCGTGGAGCTCACGCCGTGGGGCACCACCAGCATGGGGTAGGGGGCGGTGCGCAGTAGGTCGAGGGAGGTGGTTTGCACCAGCTCGTCGGGCGTGTCGGAGTAATCGGGGCGGCCCAGCACCACCAGCAGGGGGTGGTGGCGGCTCACGGCGTCGGCCACGGCGAAGGCCACGCGGCCGTGGCCCACCTCGGCCACCACGGGCACGGGCAGGCTGTCGGCCACGCTGTTGAGGGCCAGCCGGATGGCATCCTGGCTCAGGTTGGAGATGCCGCCCGTGAAAGCTTCGGGGTCGAGGAGGGAGTCGCGGCGCACGTGCAGCAGCACCAGGCGGGCGCCCAGCGGGCCGGTCAGGTTGGTGGCGTAGTCCAGGGCCTTGTTGGCGGCCTGAAAGAAATCGGTGAGAATGAGCAGGGAGGCGTCCATGAGGCGGGGCAAAAAATGGGGGATTTCCTGCGACAAAGCTCCGGCCTAATCCGGGCGGCGGACCTGCGCAAAATTAGCCAAGCGACTGACATTGCTCATGTTTTGTCGGCCGGAACGGCGGGAACCTTTGCATTATCATCTTCTTCAGCCTCAGGTCCATGAACGTTCATCTGCAATTTCTGGGGGCGGCTCACTGCGTCACGGGCTCCAAATACCTGCTCACGCTGGAAAGCGCCGCCGCCCGGCACCGCGTCATGGTCGACTGCGGCCTGTTTCAGGGCTTCAAGGAGCTGCGCCTGCGCAACCGCGAGAAGCTGCCCCTGGCGCCGGCCGAAGTGGAGGCCGTCATCCTGACCCACGCCCACATCGACCACAGCGGCTACCTGCCCAAGCTGGTGAAAGACGGCTTCCGGGGCCGCATTCTGTGCACCGAGGCCACCGCCGACCTGCTCAGCATCATGCTGCTCGACTCGGCCAAGCTGCAGGAAGAAGAAGCCGCCTACGCCAATCAGAAAGGCTATTCGCGCCACCACCCGGCCCTGCCGCTCTACACCCAGGCCGACGTGGAGCACGTGCTCACGCTGGTGGAAAGCGTGGCCTACGACGCGCCGCTGGCCCTGCTTGGCGGCCTGCTCACGGTTACGTTCCGCGACGCCGGCCACATCCTGGGCTCGGCCCTGGCCGAAGTGACGGTGCAGGGCGAGCACCAGCGCCGCCACCTGGTGTTTTCGGGCGACCTGGGCCGCTACGACAACCCCGTGCTGCACGACCCCACCCCCGTGGCCCAGGCCGACGTGCTGCTGGTCGAATCGACCTACGGCGACCGCAGTACCCGCCTGGCCGACCCCGAAAGCGCCCTGGCCCACGTGGTGAACGAGGCCCTGGACCGGGGCGGCGTGCTGCTCATTGCGGCCTTTGCCGTGGGCCGCACGCAGGCCCTGCTCTACTACCTCAAAAAGCTGCTGGCCGCCGGCCGCATTCCGCCGGTGCCGGTGTACGTGGACAGCCCCATGGCCCTGCGCGTAGCCGACCTGTTTCCGCGCCACCCGGCGGCGCACCGGCTGGGTCACGGCAACGTGTTCGATTTCAAAGGCCTGCACCTGGTGACGGAAGCGGCCCAGTCGAAGGCCCTGAACCAGAAAACGGCGCTGGCCATCATCATTTCGGCCAGCGGCATGTGCACGGGCGGGCGCATTGTGCATCACCTGCACCACCGTCTGCCCCGGCCCACCGACACGGTGCTGCTCATCGGCTACCAGGCCGAGGGCACCCGGGGAAGGCGCCTGCTGGCCGGGGAGCGGGAGATAAAAATGTTTGGCGAGCTGGTGCCCGTGCGCTGCCGCGTGGAGCACCTCGACGGCTTCTCGGCCCACGCCGACCGGCAGGAGCTGCTGCGCTGGCTCGACCAGTTTCAGGCCCCGCCGCAGCGCACCTTCGTGGTGCACGGCGAGCCCCCGGCCGCCGAAAGCCTGGCCGCCACCCTGCGCCAGCGCCACTGGCCCCAGGTGGAAGTGCCCGAGTACCTCGAAAGCGTGCAGCTGTTCGCCGGCATTTGATTACCAGAAAAATCGTTGTCAATTAAACATTCCGGGCCATGAAATTGAACCGTATATCCGGGCTGCTGCTGGGGCTGAGCCTGGCCGGCCGCGCTGCGTTGGGCCAACAGCCGGGCGCCACCATTCCGCCGGTGGTAATACCGCCGATGGTCGACGAGTTGGTCATCGCCAACGTGAGCGTGGTGAACGTGGACCTGGGCGAAATCGAGCCTAACCAAAACGTGGTGATGCGCGACGGCGCCATCATTTCGGTGGGCAAATGGGTGCCCGCCGGTCGGGGCGTGCCCACCGTCGACGGCACCGGCAAGTACCTGGTGCCGGGCCTCTGGGACGGCCACACCCATGCCTTGGGCTCGGCCGCCGACGAGCGCATGGCCCTGCCGCTGTACGTGGCCCACGGCATCACCAGCATCCGCGACGTGACCACCGCCCGGCCCCTCAACGACCTGCTGCGCACTTACCAGGCCCTGGAAACCGGCAGCCGCGTGGGCCCGCGCATCGAGCTGGCCGGCCCCGTGCTCGACGGCTCGGCCACGGAGCGCACCGGCCTCGGCCTGACGGCCACCCGCGCCGAAGGCCGCACCCAGGCCGAAAGCCACATCAAAGCCGGCTGGTGCAGCCTGCAAACGGGTCCGCTGCTCTCGCACGACGCCTTTTGGGGCGTGGCCGCAGCCGCCGAGGAAGCCCACGTGCACCTTACCGGCCCCGTGCCCGAAGCCGTGCCCGTGCTCGACGCCATCGGAGCCGGGCAGCGCGGCATCGACGGCGTCGATAAGCTGCTGCTGAGCTGCTCGACCCGTGAGGCCGAACTGGTGGAGGCGCGCGCCCGGGCCTTGGCCGGCCCGCGGCCCCTCACCACCCTGCAGGCCCGCGTGAAAGCCCAGCAGCCGCTCATTCTGGCCAGCTTCAGCGCCGAGCGCTGCGCGGCCCTGGCCCAGGCCCTGGGGCAATACCGCACTTTTGTGGTGCCCGCGCTGGGGGCGCAGGACGTTGCCCTGGGCCGCGAGCCCGACCCGGCCGACCCGCGCTTTCGCTCGGTGCCGGCGGCGGTGCGCCTGCAGTGGACGAAGGCGTTGCGCGCCCGGCCGCGCCTCACGGCGGCCCGGCGGGCCCGGCTGCTGGCCCTCGACTCGCTGCAGCGGAGCCTGATTGCCGCGTTTGGCCGGCAGGGCGTGCGCCTGGTGGCCGGCTCCGACGCGGGCTCGGCCACGCCCAACCTCTTTCATGGCGGCAGCCTGCACGACGAGCTGGAGCGCCTCGTGGCCATCGGCCTCACGCCGGCCGAGGCCCTGCGCGCCGGCACCGTGAACCCGGCCATGGCCATGGGCCGCGGCTTCGACCTCGGCCGCATTCGCGCGGGCTACCTCGCCGATGCCGTGCTGCTGAACGCCAACCCGCTCGCCGACATCCACAACCTGCGCCTGATTGAGGCCGTGGTGCTGCGCGGCCGCCTCTTCGACCTGCCCGCCCTGGCCCACCTGGCCCACGATGCCGAGCAGGCCGCCGCCATGGAAGACGCCGCGGCGCACGCTACGGCCGTGGTGCGCTAGCCCGTGCGCGCCGTGTTCAGAAGCCTGAATAGCTGACTTCAAGGATGAATATTCTGATAGTTGCGTGCTGATAATCAATTGAATATTACTATTGGCTCAAGCAATTCATTACGCCATGAAGACTTGGAAATTCCTGCTGCTCGGTTCGGCCGGGCTGGCACTGGCGGCCACTGGTGTGGCCCTGCTTGCTGCGGAGCGCGCGGCGGCCTGCCGCCTGCGCGCAGACGTGGCCCGCCTGTTTGCCGAGTCGGCGGACGTGGCGGGGCAGGTGCACCACGAGGCCCGGCTGGTGGGACTGCCCGCCCCGGTGAAGCGCTATTTCCGGCACGTGCTGCGCGACGGGCAGCCGTATTTGCGCGGCCTGCGCCTGCGCCACAACGGTCAATTCAAAACCGAAATCGACAAGGACTGGGTGGCCATAGAAGGGGAGGAGTACATGCGGGCCAGCCCGGCTGGCTTCATCTGGCAGGGCGCCACCAGCCTGTTTACGGCCCGCGATGAATACACGGATGGGCACGGCTGCCTTTCGGTGCGCCTGCTGGGGGCCGTGCCGCTGCTACGCGGCGAAGGTCCGGCCTACGACCAGGGCGAGTTGCTGCGCTGGCTGGGCGAAAGTGCTTGGATGCCCACCGCGCTGCTGCCTGGTCCTGAGCTGGCTTGGGTAGACGTGGACGACCACTCGGCCCGCCTGCTGTGCCGCCACGACGGGCAGGAAGCCGCGTATCTGGTGCGCTTCAACGAGTACGACGAAATAGCGGAGTGCGAAGCCCTGCGCCACCGGGGCGACGGCCCGCCAGAGCCTTGGCTGGGCCGGTTTTCGGCCTACCGCGACTGGCATGGCGTGTGCGTGCCCACGGTGCTGGAAGCCAGCTGGGTGGTGGGCGGCCGGCGCCGGCCCTACGCCCGTTTTGTGGTGCAGGACCTGGACTATACAGTCCTGAAACCTTACTGACCGGCAGCTTCGGCCAGCCGCCACGGGCGGACTGATTTTGCCAAACTACTCGATTATGAACGTTACGGCTTTTAGTGTTCAGCATTTTGAACGCGGTTTTTTGCAGCGCGCCAACCAGGGCCACCACCAGCTCACGCTGCTCGACACGCCCCTCACGGCCGACACCGCGCACCTGGCGCACGGCGCCCTGGCGGTGAGCGTGTTCACCCGCGACGATGCGTCGGCTCCCGTGCTGGAGGAGTTGGCCGAGCGGGGCGTGCGCTACCTGGCCGTGCGCGCCGCCGGCACCGACCACGTGGACCTGGCCACCGCCCGCCGCCTGGGCCTGCGCGTGGCCAACGTGCCCGACTACTCGCCCTACGCCGTGGCCGAGCACGCCGTGACGCTGATGCTGGCCCTGTGCCGCCACCTGCGCCAGGCCGACCAGCAGCTGCGGGCCAACGACTTCCGCCTCGACCACCTCATCGGCTTCGACCTGCACGGCAAGACCGTGGGCATCATGGGCGTGGGGCGCATCGGGGGCGTGGTGGCGCGCATTCTGCACGGCTTCGGCTGCCAGCTGCTGGGCCACGACGTGCAGCCCACCCCCGAGCTCACCGCGAAGTATGGCCTGCGCTACGTGCCGCTGCCCGAGCTGTGCGCGCAGGCCGACATCATCTCGGTGCACACCCCGCTCACGGCCGCCACCCACCACCTCATCGACGACCAGCTGCTGCGCCGGATGAAGCGCGGCGTGATGCTGGTGAACACCGGCCGGGGCGGCGTGCTGGACACGGCCGCCGCCCTGCGCGCCCTCAAGAGCGGCCAGCTGGGCTACCTGGGGCTGGACGTGTACGAAAACGAGCAGGCCCTCTTCTTCGCCGACCACAGCCAGGAGCTGCTGCTCGACGACAAGTTTGCGCGCCTGCTCACCTTTCCCAACGTGCTGCTCACCAGTCACCAGGCCTACCTGACCCGCGAGGCCCTTACCAACATTGCCGACGCCACCCTGGCCAGCCTCAACGCCTGGGCGCTGGGCCACCCGGCCGAGCACGAACTGGGCGCGGCCGGGGCAGTGCCCGCCCGCCTCTGAGCGGCGCCCCGGCCATTTACACCGCTTTTAACCCGCCCGCCGCCATGCCGTTGCCCCCTGCGCCTCTGCTTCCCAAAACTGCGCAGCCGGCCGCCGCAGTGGCGCCCGTCGCTTCTTCGGAGTCGGCGGCCGGCCTTCCGGCTGCCGAAGCCCGGCGGCGCCTGCTCGAAACCGGCCCCAACGTGCTGGCCACGGCGCGGCGCGAATCGTGGCTGCGCATGGCCGCGCGGCAGTTCCAAAGCCTCACGGTGCTGGTGCTGGCGGGCGCGGCGGCCGTGTCGGCCTTCAGCGGCGATGCGGCGGAGGCCGTGGCCATTGGGGCGGTGGTGCTGCTGAATGCGGCCATCGGGTTTGGGCTGGAGTGGCAGGCCCGCGCCTCGATGGACGCCCTGCACGCCCTCGACGTGCCCCAGGCCCGGGCCCTGCGCGACGGCCAGCCCCAGCTGCTGCCGGCCGCCGACCTGGTGCCCGGCGACGTGCTGCTGCTGGAAGGCGGCGACGTGGTGCCCGCCGACGCCGACCTGCTCGAAGCCCACCAGCTGCAAATCAATGAGTCGGCCCTCACGGGCGAGTCGCTGCCCGTGGGCAAAGTGCCCGGCCCGGCCGCGCCCGATGCCCCGCTGGCCGAGCAGCGCCAGCGCGTGTTCAAGGGCACGGCCGTGGTGGACGGCAACGGCCGGGCCCTGGTGGTGGCCACCGGCATGGGCACCGAGCTGGGCCGCATCACGCGGCTGGTGCAGGCCACCGGGCGCCCACCCACACCCCTGGAGGGCAAGCTCGATGTGCTGGCCCGGCAGCTGCTGTTGCTCACGGGCGGGCTCACGCTGGGCTATGGGCTGCTGGTGTGGGCGCAGGGCCGGCCGCTGGGGCAGGTGCTGAAAACCGCCATTGTGCTAGCCGTGGCGGCCATTCCCGAAGGGCTGTCCATCGTGGCCACGCTGGCGCTGGCGGCCGGCACGTTGCGCATGGCCCGGCACAAGGTGCTGGTGAAGCGCCTGCCTGCCGTGGAAACCCTGGGCAGCACCGGCGTCATCGTGACCGACAAAACCGGTACCCTCACCCAAAACCGCATCGAGGCCCACACCGTGTGGCTGGCCGACGGCTGCACCGAAGTGCGCCTGCAGGACGACAGCCTGAGCGCCGTGGCCGGCGGGGCCCCCGGTCTGCTGTCCAGCCCGGGCTTTGCGCATTTGCAGCTGCTGGCCGCGCTGTGCAACAACGCCACCTACCACCCCACCGACCCCGGCCGCACCACCGGCGACCCCCTCGAAATTGCCCTGTGGCAGCTGGCCGGCGCCACCCAGGGCGCTGCCGCCCCGCCGCTGCGCCTCGCCGAGCAGGCCTTTCGCTCCGATACCCGCCTCATGGGCACCGTGCACCAGTTGGCCGGCGGCCGTTGCCTGGTGGCCGTGAAAGGCGCCGCCGAGGCCGTGCTGCCCCATTGCCGCTACCAGTGGGCGGCCACCGGCGCCCCCCAGCCGCTCAGCGCCGAAGACCGCGCCGCCTGGGTGGCCCGCGCCGAGGGCCTGGCCGCGCGCGGCCTGCGCACCCTGGCCTTTGCCAGCGCCGAGTGGCCCGGGCACCCGGGCCCCGACTTCGTGCGCGAGCTGGAATGGGTGGGCCTGGTGGCTTTTCTCGACCCGCCCCGGCTGGAAGTGGCGCCGGCGCTGGCCGCCTGCCGGGCCGCCGGCATTCGCGTGATAGTGGCCACCGGCGACCACCCCGCCACGGCCCGCACCGTGGCCCGGCAGGTGGGGCTGCTGGAAGACGAAGAGCCCGACGGCGTGATACTCGGCGCCGAGCTGGCCGACCTGCTGCGCCACCCCAACGGCGCCGGCCGGCGCCGCCTGCACCGGGCCCAGGTGTTTGCCCGCATGAGCCCGGCCCAGAAGCTCGACCTCATTGCCTTCTACCAGCAGCACGGCCAGGTGGTGGGCATGACCGGCGACGGCGTGAACGACGCGCCCGCCCTGCGCCGGGCCGACATCGGCATTGCCATGGGCCTGCGCGGCACCCAGGTGGCCGCCGAAGCCGCCGACCTCGTGCTGCAGGACGACGCTTTCGGCTCCATTGTGGTGGCCATTGCGCAGGGCCGCGTGATGCTGGCCAACATTCGCACTTTTCTGAGCTACCTCATTTCCTGCAACCTGAGCGAGGTGCTCATCGTGACCCTGGTGGCGCTGCTGCACCCGAAGGTGCCGCTCTGGCCGCTGCAAATTCTGTTTCTGAACCTGCTCACCGACGTGTTTCCGGCCCTGGCGTTGGCCCTGGGCCCCGGCCACCCCAACCTGATGCAGCGCCCGCCGCGCTCGCCCCACAAGCCGCTGCTGGGCTTGGCCGACTGGCGCCGCGCGGGCCTCTACGCGGCAGCCCTCACGGCGGGCGGCGCGGGGGCGTTTGCCTGCGCGCGCTGGGAAATGGGCCTGTCGGCCGCGGTGTGCAACAACGTGGTGTTCTATGGCATGGCGCTGGGCCAACTGCTGCACGTGTTCAACTTCGCGGCCGACCGGCGCACCCTGCTGCGCTCGGAGGTGACGCGCAATTGGTACGTGTGGGGCGCGCTGGCTTTGTGCAGCGGCGCCATGCTCACCATTTACCTGGTGCCGGCGCTGCGGCCGGTGTTTGGCCTGGTGCCGCTGCCGCCCGCGGCCCTGGTTCTGGTGCTGGCCAGTGGCCTGCTGCCCCTCTTGCTGATTCAGGCCGGCCGCTGGCTGCGCCGGGTGGGCAGGTCGCGGACTACAAGCGGCCGCTTGTAGTCCGACGGTGCGGGCGTCTGACCGATGACCGTTGCACGGTTGTGTTCTCACCACGTCCGTCCTCCGTGCTGTTTCCTTGCTTACCTTGAGATGTAGTTGGCTAACGCTTCGCTGTGATTCCATTATCTGCCCTGGTTGTGATGCGCCGCTGCCTGATGCTGAGCCTGGCGGCGGTGCTGCCGTGGTGCAGCCCGGCCCCCAGCGAAACGCACAGCTCCGCCAGCCAGCCCGGCCAAAGCAAGTCCACTGCCTCGCCGCCCGCGCAGGACGTGCCCGTGGCGCCGCTGCTGCAGGCCCTGCTCGATACCGCAGCGGCCGGCAGCGCCCGCGCCGCCGATGCCTGCCTGGGCCTGCAGGCCGGCCCCGAAGTGCGAGCTTTCTATAACCCGACCTACGAGCCCATCTGGACCACCGCCGACAGCCTCACCACCGATGCCGCGGCCGCCTGGCAACAGTTGAGCCGCGCCGCCGAGCTGGGCCTGCCTGCTGATTATCTGCCGGCTGCGCTGGTCGCCCTGCGCGATTCGCTGGCGCTGCCGGCCGACCCGGGTCGGCGCAGCTGGCAGCGTGCCCGACTGGAACTGCAGCTCAGCGACGCCGTGCTGCGGCTGATGCGCGACCTGCACCGCGGCCGCCTGCGCCCGCAGGCCGAGCCCGCCTGGGCCAGGGGAGGGGCGAAGTGGCAGCCCGTGGCTGCCCTCCGGGCCGCGCTGGGCCAGGGCGCAGTGCCGGCCGCCATGCTCGCGGGCCAGCCCACCACTCGCGAGTACCGCCAGCTGCAGGCGGCGCTGGCGCGGTGGCTGGCCCGGCCCGTGCCGCCCGACTCGGCCGCCGCGCACCGCGCCCGTTACCAGCAGGCCGCCCTCAACCTGGAGCGCTGGCGCTGGGAAGCCTGGGCGCCCACGCCGGAATACCTCCTCGTGAACCTGCCCGCTTACGAGCTGCAGGTGGTGGCCCGCGACTCGGTGCGGCGGCGCCACCGCGTCATCATCGGCAAGCCCGAAACGCCCACGCCCACGCTTAGCAGTGCCGTGCGCTACTTCACGCTGGCGCCCGACTGGCACGTGCCGCGCTCCATTGCCACCAAGGAAATGCTGCCCCTTCTGAAGCAGGACCCCGGCTACCTGGCCCTGAACAATCTGGCCCTGTACGACCAGCAGGGCCGCTCACTCGACCCCTTTGCCATGAATTGGCGGGCGGTGACGGCCCAAAACTTTCCGTACACCATCCGGCAGTCGGCAGGCTGCGACAACGCCCTTGGCAACGTGGTGTTCCGCTTCGCCAACCCCTACACCGTGTACCTGCACGACACGCCCATGCGGCAGTTTTTTGCCGCGCCGGCCCGGGCCTTCAGCCACGGCTGCGTGCGCTTAGCCGAGCCCCTGGCGCTGGCCGCCTACCTGCTGCGCCGCGAGGGCCGCCCGGTGCGCCTGCCCAGCGAGGCCGAGTGCGCCCGTCAGCCCACGCCCCGCGACGTCCGTCTAATCCGGCCCATGCCCATCTTCATTCGCTACGCCACCTGCACCGCCGAAAACGGCCGCCTGCGGTTCTTTGCCGACGTGTACGGACGCGACGAGAGCGTGCGGCGGGCGCTGTTTGGGCCTGATGAAAATCAGGCCCCGAGGTAATCAGCGTCAGGGCGTTGGGGGCCGGAGAAAACGAATTTTGAGGTGTTCTCTTCACCTGCCCGGGGCTTTGGCCCAGGGCCCTTTCCTCCCGGTCATGATTACGCCCTCCCTCATGTTTTCGGTGCTGCTGCTGGCGGTGCTGGCCCTCACCAGCGCCTATTACCACGGCCGCTCCCAGGGCCCGGCGGCCCGCTAGCGGCCGCGCCCGGCAACTGCCTGCGCCGGGCCCCTTTGCCTGGCCGCGCGGGCTTGCGCGGCGGGCTCCACCTTTCATTTTCCGGGCTATGTCCTTCCACTTGCTGCCCTTCGCGGCGCCTTCGGCCGATGCGCCCGGCGGCCCGACCCTGCCCGTGAGCCCCGCCACGCAGCTGCGCGCCCTCGAAGCCGATGCCGCCATGGCGCTCGACGACTGGGGCGACCAGTACCCGCCGCTGCCGGCCCCGCGGCCCGCAGTGGCCCCCGGCGCTGGTAGTGCCGGCTCCGGCCATTCGCTTTTCGCATTAACCCACCTTTTGCCCTTCTGGCCATGAGTCCGTCTTTAGTTGTCCTCACCGATTTTTTTGCCGTTTCCAACCGCGCACTTTCCTACGCCGCCGGGCTGGCCCTGCCGCTAAATGCCCACCTGGTGCTGCTGCACGTGCGCCACGACGGCCTGCTGGCGCCGGCCGAATACCACGCCGGCCACACCCCTGAGGGCGAGCAGCGCACTCGCCGGGCCCTCGAAACCCTGGCCTCGGCGCAGCCCGTGCCGGCCGAAGTTGATATTTCGGACGACTACCTGCCCGAGGCCGTGCAGGAGGTGGTGCGCCGCCACCAGCCGCTGCTGCTGGTGCTGGGCCGCCCGGGCCTGGCCCATGCCCCGCAGGAAATCATCGTGAGCACGGCCATGGACCTGCTGCGCCAGGCGCAGTTTCCGGTGCTGGTGGTGCCCACCGTGGGCTGGGATGCCTTTCCGCCCCGCCGCCTGCTGCTGGCCGTCGACGGCGAGCCCTTCAACCTGTGCCACAACCAGCGGGTGGTGCAGCGCCTGCTGCAGGCCAACGAAGGCACCCTCGACGTGGTGCACATCACCGATGATGAGCACGGCCGCCCCGACGCCGCCGACCTGCTGCGCAGCATCCGGCAAAACGAATTGGTGGACGAGGGCCCCGAACTGAGCCGCCTGCACGAGCTTAGCCGCCAGCGCATTGCCGGGGGCGTGCTCGAAGAAGCCGCCCGCCAGGAGGCCGACCTGCTGGTGGTGGTGGCCCGGCGCCACAGCCTGCTGGGCAGCCTGTTCCATCGCAGCGTAACAGCCCAGCTGCTGCAGGAAAGCCCCATTCCGGTGCTGCTGCTGCCGGCCCAGGACTAGCGGACCGCGCCAACTGTTTTACTCAACCTCCAAAGCTGCTGAGCCATGAAACCCAATCTGGTTGTGCTGACCGATTTTTCGCGGGCCGCCGAGCGCGCCCGCGTCTACGCTGCCGTGCTGGCCGCGGCCATCGACGCCGAACTGCACCTGGTGCACGTGTTTTTGCCGCTGCCCATCGCCACCGAGTACGGCCAGGTGCTGCCCGTGCTGGACACCGAGTACGTGCCCGATACCACCCGCAGCCTGCAGCAGGTGGCCCGCGCGCTGCCCGTACCCGCCACGGCCGAAGTGCTGGAAGCCGACTGGCCCGGCGCCATCGAAGAAGCCCTGGCCAAGTACCGCCCCGTGCTGGTGGTGGCCGGCCTCACGGCCGCTTCCAACTGGCTCAGCGAGTGGCTCAGCAACCGCGCCCAGCCCCTGGCCCACCAAACCGGCTACCCGCTGCTGCTGGTGCCCGAGCACCTGCCCGACGCGGCCCTGCGCCTGCCGCGGCGCCTGGCCCTGGCCGTGGAAGACCGGCCGTTTGTGCTGGTGCCACAGGCACGGGCCGTGGCCCCGCTGCTCGACGCCCTGGCCCCCGACGCGGTGGCCGTGACCGTGCTGACGCGCGATGAAAGCATTCGCGGCTGGGCGGGCCTGCACGCGGCCCAAACCTGCGGCCTGATGGCCACCATGCCCGGCTGCGGCCTGCACAAAGTGGTGGGAGAGGAGCCCGCGCCCGGCCTGCTGCACGCCGTGGCCGACCTGGAAGCCGATTGGCTGGCCTTGCTCGATATTGGCCATGGCCTGCTGCACAAGCTGTTCAGCGGCAGCGTCATCGACCAGGTGCTGCGCCGCACCCCCGTGCCCGTGCTGCTGCTGGCAGCCACGCAGCCCACGCCCAGCCCGGCGCCCCTGCGGCCCTGAGCCGCCCGGCAATTGCCTTCCACTTATCAAGACGTAAATCTTTCATCGCCATGGCCCTCACGCTCATCGTTTTCTCGGGGTTCTACGAGCCCGCCCGCCACGCCATCCGCTACGCCGAAATCCTGGCCCAGGCCGTGCACGGACGCGTGGTGCTGCTCCACGTCAATCGTGTTTCGCTGGTCGACCCCTACGAGCTGGTGGGGGCCGTGGGCCGCGAGTACCACCGCCAGGAGCTGGAAGGCCAGACCGACACGGCCGCCGCCCTGCAGCAGCTGGCCCAGGCCCTGCGCGTGCCCGCCACCGTGGAAATGGCCACCGACCTGCTGCCCGACGTGGCCCGCGAGCTGGCCGCCCGCTACCACCCGGCGCTGTTTGTGCTGGGCCAGCCCGACGAAGACCACCCCGACTTTGCCGGCACCGCCGCCCTGTGCGCCGAGCTGCTGCGGGCCGGCCAGTTTCCGGTGCTGGCCGTGCCGGCCACGGCCCCGACCGAGCAGGCGCCCCACCGCTTCTTGGTGGCGGCCGACCGCGAGCCCTTCGAGCTGTCGGGGCCGGCGCAGGCGCTGCGCCCGGCGCTGGCGCTGCTGGCCACCAGCGTGGTGGTGGGCCACGTGTCCGACGGCGTGGAGGACGACGACGGTTGCGCGGCCGCCCTCCAGGCCGTGCGCGCCAGCGGCCTGGTTGAGTTCAGCGCCCCCGAGCTGCGCGGCTACCGCAGCGGCGACTACGCCGACGGCGTGCTCACGGCCACCCAGGACACGGCCGCCGACGCGGTGGTCGTCATGGCCCGGCAGCGCAGCTTTATGAGCGACCTGTTCCACCGCAGCGTGACGGCCCGGCTGCTGGAGCAAAGCCCCGTGCCCGTGCTGGTGCTGCCCACGGCTTCGTCGCGGCCCCGCCCCACGGCCAGTGAGCTGACGGTGGCGGCGCAGCAGTAGCGCCGTCGGGCTCCTAGGAATGTTGACCAAATTGCCTCATTCAACCCTTATCATGATGGAACCAGCCTTGGCGGTTGAAAGAGGCCTGCCCGATGCGGACGTGGCCCGCTCGCGGGCGGCGCACGGCCGCAATGTCGTGGCCGCCGAAGATTCCTCCGGGTGGCGGGCCACGGCGCGGGAGGTGGTTACCGAGCCCATGTTTTTGCTGCTGCTGGTGGCGTGTGGGCTGTATTTTGGCCTGGGCCACACCGCCGAGGGCGTGACGCTGGTGGTGGCTCTGCTGGCCGTGGCGGGCATCTCGCTCTACCAAAGCGTGCGCAGTAATCAAGCCCTGCAGGCCCTGCGCGAGCTCACCCAGCCCCGCGCCCAGGTGTGGCGCAGCGGCGAGCTCCGGGCCGTGCCCGCCGCCGACCTGGTGGTGGGCGATGCCGTGCTGGTGGAAGAAGGCGAGCGCATTCCGGCCGACGGCCGCGTGGACAGCGCCAACGACTTTGCCGTGGACGAGGCCATCCTGACCGGCGAGGCCGTGCCGGTGGCCAAAGCCCCGGCCGACGCCGTGTACGCCGGCACCAGCGCCGTATCGGGCAGCGCCTGGCTCACCCTCACGGCCGTGGGCGCCGGCACCGAGCTGGGCCGCATCGGCGGGAGCCTGCACGCCATTGCTACTGAAAAAACACCTCTGCAGCTCCAGGTGAGCCATTTTGTGCGGCGCATGGCCTGGGCGGGGCTGGGCGCCTTTGCCGTGGTGTGGGGCGTGAACTACGCCCGCACCGGCGACTGGGCCACGGCCCTGCTCTTCGGCCTCACGCTGGCCATGTCCTTGCTGCCGGAGGAAATTCCAGTGGCCTTCAGCAGCTTCATGGCCTTGGGCGCGGCCCGCTTGAGCCGGGCCGGCGTGCTCACCAAGCAGCCCCAAACCGTGGAAAGCCTGGGCTCGGCCTCGGTGATTTGCGTGGACAAAACCGGCACCATCACCCAGGCGGGCATGCGCGTGGCCAGCCTCTTCGACGGGGCCACCGGCGAGCTGCTGCCCCTGCCCGCGGCCTTGTCGACCACCGCCGCGGCCGTGCTGGCCTACGCCCGCTGGGCCAGCGAAACCGCCCCCTTCGACCCCATGGAAAAAGCCATTGTGGAAGCCTGGGCCGCTACTGCGCCCGGATTGAACGCGGCTGATTTTCCGCTGGTGCACGAGTACCCGCTGGCCGGCACCCCGCCCATGATGACGCACGTGCGGCGCCGCCCCGCCGGCCCGCCGGTCGTGGCCGCCAAGGGCGCCGTGGAGCAAGTACTGGCTGTGTGCCGAGGGCTGGATGCCGGGCAGGCTGAGCAAGTGCGCGCCGTGGCCCGGCAACTCTCGGAACAGGGGCTGCGGGTGCTGGGCGTGGCGCAGGCCGAGGCCCCGAAGGGGGATTTTCCGGCCAGCCAGGACGACTTCGACTGGGAGTTTCTGGGCTTGGTGGCGCTCGAAAACCCGCCCAAGGAAAACGCGGCGGCCGTGCTGCGGGCCTTCGGGCAGGCCGGCATTCAGGTGAAGATGATAACCGGCGACTTCCCGGCCACGGCCCAGGCCATTGCCCGCCAGGTGGGCCTGCCCGGCGCCGATGCCCTGCTGACTGGTGCCGAAGTGCTGGCCCTCGACGAGGCCGCGCTGCGCCAGCGCGTGGGCGGCACGGCCGTGTTTGCGCGCATGTTTCCGGAGGCCAAGCTGCGCGTGGTGAACGCCCTGAAAGCCAACGGTGAAGTGGTGGCCATGACCGGCGACGGCGTGAACGACGGCCCCGCCCTCAAGGCCGCCCACATTGGGGTGGCCATGGGCCGGCGCGGCAGCGAGGTGGCCCGGCAGGCCGCCTCCCTGGTGCTGGTGGACGACGACCTGAGTGGCATGGTGACGGCCGTGGCGCAGGGCCGCCGCATCTACCAGAACCTGCAAAAGGCCATTTCCTACATCGTGGCCATTCACCTGCCCATTGTGGCCACGGTGGCGGTGCCGCTGCTGGCCGGCTGGCCGCTGGCTAACCTGCTGGGCCCGGTGCACGTCATTTTTCTGGAGTTGGTGATGGGCCCCACCTGCTCCATTGCCTTCGAGAACGAGCCGGCCGAGGCCGGGCAGATGCACGCCCCGCCCCGGGCGCCGGAGGACGCGTTTCTGGGCGGCTGGGCGCTGGGGCGCAGCTTGCTGCAGGGGCTGGGCATTGCCGCGGCGGTGCTGGGCGTGTACTACGCGGCCATGCGGGCGGGGCGGCCGGTGGCCGAAGTGCGCACGCTGGTGTTTGCCACGCTGGTGCTGAGCAACCTGGTGCTCACGCTGGTGAACCGCTCGTTTTCGCAGCCGCTGTGGCGCACGCTGGCGGTGCCCAACCGCCTGCTCTGGCTGATGCTGGCCCTGGCGCTGGCCCTGTTGCTGGTGAGCTTGTGGGTGCCGGCCGCGCGGGCACTGTTCGGCTTCGCGCCCGTGCCAGCCGCCGAGCTGGGCGGCTGCGCCCTGGCCGCGCTGTTGGGCGCCGGCGCCCTGGAAGTGTACAAGCTGCTGAAGAAAGGATAGGGCATCCCGCAGCGTGCTGGCAGCCAGCTTTTCAGCTGTCCGGAGGTCGCCC
This sequence comes from Hymenobacter sp. 5317J-9, assembly GCF_022921075.1. NCBI lineage: Bacteria > Pseudomonadati > Bacteroidota > Cytophagia > Cytophagales > Hymenobacteraceae > Hymenobacter > Hymenobacter sp. 5317J-9. Next base: position 3,491,328 of record NZ_CP095050.1, on the reverse strand, counting down.
TGATTTCTATCAGTCGTTGGGGTGAGCGCGCGCAGTGCCGGCCCCGGGGCAGGATTCTAGCTTTGCTTACCCCTCATTTCTAACCCCTTCCCGCGCCATGGCAACTGCTCCGTTCACCCTGTTTTTCCGAGACATCACCACCGACCAAGTGGCGCAGGTGGGCGGCAAGAATGCCTCCCTGGGCGAGATGTTCAACCGCCTCAACGGCCAGGGCATCAACGTGCCGAACGGCTTTGCCACCACGGCCGAAGCCTACAACCTGTTTCTAGACGAAAACCGCCTGCGCGAGCCCCTCACGGCCCTGCTGGCCGGCCTCGATACCCGGGAATTCAGCAACCTGGCCGAAGTAGGGGCCCGGGCCCGGGCGCTGGTGCGCGCGGCCACGCTGCCCGCCCCGGTGGCCACGGCCATCACGGAGGCCTACCACGAGCTGCGCGCCGGCTACGAGCACGAGATTCAGGTGGCGGTGCGCAGCAGCGCCACGGCCGAAGACCTGCCCACGGCCAGCTTTGCGGGCCAGCACGACTCTTTTCTGGACGTGCGTAGCGGGGCCGGCGTGCTGGAGGCTTGCCATAAGTGTTTCCTTTCGCTGTTCAACGACCGGGCCATCAAGTATCGGGTGCAGAACGGCTTCGAGCACCTGAAAGTGGCCCTTTCGGTGGGCGTGCAAACCATGGTGCGCTCCGATTTGGCCGCGGCTGGCGTGGCCTTCACCATCGAGCCCGAAACCGGCCACGAAAACCTGCTCTACCTCACCGGCAGCTGGGGCCTGGGCGAAAACGTGGTGCAGGGCGCCGTGAACCCCGACGAGTTTTACCTTTTCAAGCCCGCGCTGCGGGCGGGGCAGCGGGCGCTGGTGCGCAAGCAGCTGGGCAGCAAGGCCCTCACCATGCGCTACGCCACCGGCCCCGACGCCGGCCCGGCGGGCATTCGCAACACCGACACGCCCGCCGAGCGCCGGGCCGAGTTCGTGCTCAGCGATGCCGAGGTGGAGCAGCTGGGCCGCTGGTGCCTGCAGATAGAAGCGCACTACGGCCTGCCCATGGACATTGAATGGGCCAAAGACGGCCTCAACAGCGAGCTGTACATCGTGCAGGCCCGTCCGGAAACCGTGCACCACGGCCGCCGGGCGCTGCGCCTGCACGAGTACCGCCTGCTGGCGCGCGGCCCAGTGCTGGCCACCGGCAAGGCCGTGGGCAGCCAGATTGCCACCGGCACGGCCCGCCTCATCGACTCGCCGGCCGACGGCCACCGCCTGCAGCCCGGCGACATTCTCGTGACCAACAGCACCAGCCCCGATTGGAACGCCGTGCTGAAAAAGGCTTCCGTCATCGTCACGAACCAGGGCGGGCGCACCAGCCACGCGGCCATTGTGGCGCGCGAGCTGGGCCTGTCGGCCGTGGTGGGCACGCTGGACGCCACCCTGAAAATCCGGGACGGGCAGCGCATCACCGTGTCCTGCGCCGAAGGCGACGAGGGGCAGGTGTTCGACGGCGAGCTGGCTTTTGAGCAAACCGAAGTGGACCTGGAGCACCTGGCCCGGCCCCACACCAAGCCCCTGCTCATCCTCGCCGACCCCGACCGGGCGCTGGCGCTGGCCCGCTACCCCAGCCAGGGCGTGGGCCTGCTGCGCATGGAGTTCATCATCAACAATGCCATTCGCATTCACCCCATGGCCCTGGTGGCCTTCGACCAGCTCACCGACCCGCGGGCCCGCGCCGAAATCACGGCCCTCACCGAGCAGTACCCCAGCAAGCCCGAGTATTTTATTGAAAAGCTGGCCGAGGCGTTGGGCTTCGTGGCGGCGGCCTTCTACCCGCGCGAAGTCATCGTGCGCCTGAGCGACTTCAAAACCAACGAGTACGCCAACCTGCTGGGCGGGCGGCAGTTTGAGCCCGAAGAGGAAAACCCCATGCTGGGCTTCCGGGGTGCCAGCCGCTACTACAGCCCGCAGTACCGCGAAGGCTTCCGGCTGGAGTGCGAGGCCCTGAAGCGCGTGCGCCACGACATGGGCCTCGCCAACGTGAAGGTGATGGTGCCCTTCTGCCGCACCGTGGCCGAGGGCCGGCAGGTGCTCGACCTCATGGCCGACTTCGGCCTGAAGCAGGGCGACGACGGCCTGGAAGTGTACGTGATGGCCGAAATTCCGAGCAACGTCATCCTGGCCGAGGAGTTTGCGCAGGTGTTCGACGGCTTCTCCATCGGCTCCAACGACCTCACCCAGCTCACCCTGGGCCTCGACCGCGACTCGGCCATCGTGAGCCCCTTGTTCGACGAGCGCAACGAGGCCGTGCTGCGGCTGCTGGCCCAGGTTATCGGGGCGGCTAAGGCCCACGGCCGGCCCATCGGCCTCTGCGGCCAAGCCCCGAGCGACCACCCGGAAATGGCCCGCTTCCTGGTCGAGCACGGCATCGACAGCATTTCCTTCACGCCCGACGCCCTGCTCCGGGGCATGGCCAACATGGTGCAGGCCGAGGAAGTGGCGGTGCACTGAGCCACAGGACCGTCATGCCTGCCCACGCCCTACTCGCCGAAACCGGCGCCATTGCCAGCTTTGCCGGGCGCTTTTTCCGCGAAGGGTTTCGGCCGCGGTATGAGGTGGCCGAGCTGCTGCACCAGTGCTACGTGGTGGGCTACCAGTCCTTGCCCATGGTGGGCATCACGGGCTTCATCATGGGCGTGGTGCTCACGCTGCAAAGCCGGCCCACCATGGCGCAGTTCGGGGCCGAGTCGTGGATTCCGGTGATGGTGGGGCTCACCATCATCCGTGAGATGGGGCCCATCATCACGGCCCTGATTTTTGCCGGCAAAATCGGGTCCAGCATTGGGGCCGAGCTGGGCTCGATGCGCGTGACCGAGCAGATTGACGCCATGGAAGTGTCGGGCACCAACCCCTTCAAGTACCTGGTGGTGACGCGGGTGCTGGCCACCACGCTCATGCTGCCCGTGCTCACGGTGCTGGCCGATGCCATTGCCCTCTACGCCTCCTACCTGGGCATCAACCTGAAAGGCACTACCACGCCGGCCCTGTTCGTGAACAACGTGCTGGGCGGGCTCACCTTCGGCGACGTGCTGCCGGCCTTTCTCAAAACGTTCTTTTTTGGCTTTGCCGTGGGCCTCATCGGCTGCTACAAGGGCTATTTCTCCGACAAGGGCACTGAGGGCGTGGGCCAGGCCGCCAACTCGGCCGTGGTGGTGGCTTCGCTGGTCATTTTCCTGCTCGACCTACTGGCCGTGCAAATCACCGGCCTGCTGGGGCTCAACTAACGCAAGCCGCCATGCAACCCGACTCCATCGTCCAGGAAATGCCCGCCGCGGCTGTCCCGTCGTCTGCCGCTGAGGCCGTGCTCACGGTGGCGCACCTGAATAAGTCGTTTGGCGACAACCACGTGCTGCACGACTTTTCGCTAGCCCTGCGCCGGGGCGAAAACGTGGTGGTGCTGGGCAAGTCGGGCTCGGGCAAGTCGGTGCTCATCAAGTGCATCATCGGCTTGCTTGCGCCCGATGCCGGCCAAATCACCGTGCTGGGCCAGGACGTGGCCACCCTTGGCCACGAAGTCATGGACCGGCTGCGGGCCAAGGTCGGCTTCCTGTTCCAGAGCAATGCCCTATATGATTCGATGACCGTGCGCGACAACCTGCTCTTTCCGCTGCGGCGGCACTGGCTGGCCCACGGCCCGGCCGAAGAAGCCGCTCTGGTGCGCCAGGCCCTGGCCGACGTGGGCCTGGAGCACACCGCCGACATGATGCCCGCCGAGCTCTCGGGCGGTATGCGTAAGCGCATCGCCCTGGCCCGCACCCTCATCCTGCGCCCCGAAATCATCCTCTACGACGAACCCACCACCGGCCTCGACCCGGTAACGGCCCGCGAAATCAGCCACTTAATCCGCGAAGTGCAGCAGAAATACCACACCTCGGCCCTCGTCATCTCGCACGACATGAGCTGCGTGCGCCTCGTGGCTGACCGCGTGGTGCTGCTTGTGGACGGCCGCTGCTACGCCGAAGGTTCTTATGAAGAGTTGGCCGTAGCAGCTGACCCGAAAGTGCACGAGTTTTTTGCTTGATATAAGTGAACGTCATGCAGAGTGCAGCGAAGTATCTCGCATGCTCAAGTAGTCTAATCGATTGGTTTGCCACTACAAGCGAGATGCTTCGCTACGCTCTGCATGACGTTCTTTTTGCTCACTGCTCACTGCTCACTGCTCACTGCTCACCACTACCCCCATGCCCCAACGCCCGACCGGAAATTATGTGAAGCTGGGCCTGTTTGTGGTCGTGGGCATGGCGTGCCTGCTGGCCACGCTGTACCTGCTGGGCCGCCAGCAAAACCTGTTCAGCCGCAGCCTGATGGTGCAGGCCGATTTCCGCAACGTGTCGGGCCTGCTCACGGGGAATAATGTGCGGCTCGGCGGCATCACGGTGGGCACCGTGCGCGAGATTGCGCTGCGCAACGACAGCACCGTGCGCGTGTTTATCAACCTCAACCGCGATGCCCAACCCTTTGTGCACCAGAACGCCGTGGCCACCATTGGCACCGATGGGCTGGTGGGCAACACCATCATCAACCTGGCGCCCGGCCGCGGTGCGGCGCCCCCCGTGCAGGCCGGCGACCAGCTGCGCACCCGCCAGCCGTTGGGCGTGGAAGACCTGCTTGGCACGCTCGATATCTCCAACAAAAACCTCGTGGGCATCACCCAGGACCTGCGCCAGATTACCGGCAAGCTCAACGGCAGCCGGGCCCTGTGGGAGCTGCTCGATGACCGCGCCCTGGCCGACAACCTGCGCCGCAGCCTGCGCAACGCCGCCGCGGCTTCGGCGCAGCTCAACGCGGCCTCGCGGGACGTGGCCGGCCTCACCGGCGGGGTGCGGCGGGGGCGGGGCCCACTAGGCTACCTGCTCACCGACTCGGCCTTTGGCCGGCAGCTAAACCACGCCTCACGCCGCCTGGCCGGCAGCTCCGACACGCTCAATGCCTTGCTTTCGGGCGTGAAAACGCAGCTGCGTGCTGGTGCCGGCCCCCTGCACACGCTGCTGGCCGACACGGCGGCCAGCCGCCAGCTGCGCCGCACCCTGCAGCACGCGGAGCAGGGCACCGCCGGCTTCAGCCGCAGCATGGATGCCTTGCAACACAACTTCCTGCTGCGCGGCTACCTGCGCCGCCAGCAGAAAAAAGCCGCCCGCAAACAGGCCGCGCCCCTGGCCGGCCACCCCGCCAACTAGCTAGCGCCGCTTGCGCTCAGCATACAACGCAGAAAGGCCCGGAAACTGAAGCTTCCGGGCCTTTTGTGTGTGGGAGGTAACTCCTTAGGAAGTGTTAACAGTAGGTATTAATTTGGGGTATGGATTATTTGCTCACAGACGCGCAGTGGGCCCGCATCGCGCCGCTGCTGCCGGGTCGGGAAGGCACGAAAGGTGGCCGGGGCCAGGACAACCGCCGTTTTGTAGAAGCGGTGCTGTGGTTGTTGCGCAACGGCTGCCGCTGGCGTGCCTTGCCGGCCGCGTGGGGCAACTGGCACACAACATACACGCGCTTCCAGCGCTGGACCGCCTCGGGCGTGTGGGCCCGGGTGCTGGCCGCCGTGCAAGAGGACGACGCGCTGCACACGCTGCTGGTCGACTCGACCACCGTGCGGGTGCACCAACACGCGAGCGGGGCACGCAAAAAAACGGGCCGCAAGCCCTGGGGCGTAGCCGCGGCGGATTGACCACCAAGCTGCACGCGGTGGCCGACGCTGGGGGCCGGTTCGTGCGCGGCAGCCTGACAGCCGGCCAGCGCCACGACGCCCCGCAAGCGCTGCCGCTGCTCGACGGGCTGGCCCCGGCCTACCTCGTGGCCGACCGGGGCTACGATTCCGACCCGCTCGTGGCCACCCTGGCTGCCCGCGGCACCTGTGCCGTGATTCCGCCCCGGTGCAAGCGCCGCTACCCGCGGGGCTACGACGCGGCGCGTTACGCCCAACGTCACCCCATTGAGCGCCTTTTCAGCCGCCTCAAGCAGTTTCGCCGCGTGGCCACCCGGTATGACAAACTCGATGCGCATTTTTTGGCCTTTATTCACCTCGCTGCAACCGTCCTGTGGCTACGCGACTGTTAACACTTCCTAATTTAGCTGGAAGGTGAGCACCGGCGGGAAGGCGTGGGTGGCCACGTTTTCGGCAATGCTGGCCTGCAGGAAGCGGCTAAGGCCGGTGCGGCCGTGCGTGGGCAGCAGCACCAGGTCGGCCTGCACCTGGTAAGCATACCGCGTAATGCCTTCGCTGGGCCGGTCGGCGAGCGTGACGGCGGCTTCGTAGGACCGCAGCTGGTGGCGGCTGGCAAAGGCGGTAATTTTTTCGCGGGCCGCCTCTTCCTGGCCGGCCGAGGCTACCACGTTCAACAGGTGCAGCACGGCCTCGGGGAAGAGGGCCTGCACGCGGCGCAGCTCGGACACGGCGCGGTCGGCCTCGGCCGAAAAATCGGACGGAAACACCAGGCGCTGCACCTCAAAGGCTTCGACCGGGTGCTTCACGGCCAGCACGGGGCAGGGGGCCGTGCGCACCAGCCGCTCGGTGTTCGAGCCGAAGAAGAAATGCTCGGCGGCCGTGTGGCCCTGTGCCCCAATCACGACCAAATCAATGGTCTGGTGGGTGAACATGCTGGCCAGGGCCTCGCTCAGCCGCGCAGCCTGCACAAACTCCTGCACCGGCACGCCGGGCGCCAGGGCGGCGGCTTCGGCCAGGAGGCGATGCAGGCGGGTTTTGGTAGCCTGCAGCAGCTTGATGACGAAAACGTCTTCCATGGGGTCGCTGCTGTTGGGCAGCTCGGTGCCGCCCACCGGCCCGCCGTAGGTGCTGAAGTTGGCCGTTTCGGGCAGCTCGATGGCGTGCAGCAGCAGCACGCGGCCCCCGATGCGGGCCGCCAGGCGCACGGCCACTTCAAACGCGTGATGCGACTCGGCCGAAAAGTCGGTGGGAACGAGGATGTTTTTCATGAGAAAAAGTGGAAAAAGGGAATCAAATGGAATAGACGGGTTAGGGGCGGGCTACACGGCTGCTGCTTCCGGCTGCCGGGTGGCTTGTGCCGCCTCCGTTGCGGGCGCCGGCAGGGTCAGGTCGAGCACCACGCGGCCCTGAATGGTGCCCGCTTTCAGCGCATCGAGCACCTGGTTGATGTTTTCGAGGGGTTCGCAGCGGTAATGCACCTTCACCTGGCCGCTGGCGGCGAAAGCCAGGCTTTCGGTGAGGTCCTGGCGGGTGCCCACAATGGAGCCGCGCACGGTTTTGCGGGTGAGCACCATCTCGAAAATGTTGAGCGGAAACTCGCCGGGCGGCAGGCCCACCAGCGCCAGGGTGCCGCCGCGCCGCAGCATGCCCACGCCCTGCGCAAACGCCGGCTGCGACGCCGCCGTGATGAGCACCCCGTGCGCCCCGCCAATGCGCTGCTGCACCGCCGCCACGGCGTCTTCCTCGGCGGCGTTGATGGCCACTTCGGCGCCCACCGACTGGGCCAGGCGCAGCTTGTCGGCCTGCACGTCCACGGCCGCCACGCGCATGCCCATGGACCGGGCGTATTGCACGGCCAAGTGGCCCAGCCCGCCCACGCCCGAAATCACCACCCACTGGCCGGGTTTCACCTCGGTTTCCTTCAGGCCCTTATACACCGTGACGCCGGCGCAGAGAATGGGCGCGGCCTCCTGAAACGACAGGTTGTCGGGTAGCAGGCCCACGTAGTTGGGGTCGGCCAGCACGTATTCTGCGTAGCTGCCGGGCACCGAGTAGCCGGTATTTTGCTGCTGCGGGCACAGGGTTTCCCAGCCGGTGAGGCAGTATTCGCAGTGGCCGCAGGCGGTGTGCAGCCAGGGCACGCCCACCCGGTCGCCGAGGCGCACGTGCTCCACGCCTTCGCCCACGGCCACCACCGTGCCCACGCCCTCGTGGCCCGGAATGAGGGGCAGCGTGGCCTTCACGGGCCAGTCGCCGTCGATGGCGTGCAAATCGGTGTGGCACACCCCGCAGGCGGCCACTTGCACAAGGATGCGGCCCGCCGGCACGGCCGGCACCGGAACCTGCTCGAGGCGCAGAGGCTGGCCGTAGGCATGGCACACGGCGGCTTTCATGGTGTTGGGTATCATGGCAATAAGAAGAGGTGGATGAACAGGTGAGAAAGCGGTGAATGGCGGCTTCAGGCCAGGGCGTACTCGGCGGGCATGGTGCGCAGCATCTCCCGGTGCAGGGCTTCGGCCTCGGCCCGCTGAAATAGCTCGGTGCCGGGGTTGAGGGTGGCGGCCGTGCCGCAGGCCACGCCCAGACGGGCGGCCTCGCGCAGGGAGTGGCCGTGGACCAGCGCGTGCACCAGACCGGCCACCAGGCTGTCGCCGGCGCCCACGGTGCTGCGCCGCCTGGCGGGAGGCGCGGCAATGAATTCTTCTACTCCCGGGGCCACCAGGCAGGCGCCCTGCGCGCCCAGCGACACCAGCACGGCGCCGCAGCCGCCCGGCCCCACCAGCGGCCGGGCCGCGGCCAGCAGCGCGGCGTCATCGGCCAGCGGCCCGGCGCCGGCCAATTGGGCAAGCTCTTCGCGGTTGGGCTTGATGAGGAAGGCGCCAGCTTCCACCGCCTCGCGCAGGGCCGGGCCCGAGGTATCGGCCACCACGCGGGTGCCGGCGGCGCGGGCCTGACGAACCACCTGGCCCAGAAACTCCGGCGCCACGCCCGGCGGCAGGCTGCCACTCACCACCAGAAAATGGGGCGGGCGCACAAAGCCGGCCAACGCATCCAGCAGGCGCTGCTGCTCGGTCGGGCTGAGGGCGGCGGCGGGCATGCCAAAGCGATACTGCCGGCCGGTGCTGGTTTCCTCTATTTCGAAGTTTTCGCGAGTAGCGGCCGATGTGGGCACCACGCACTGAGCAATGCCTTCGGCCGTGAGCAGCTCCTGCAAGAAGGCCCCGGTGGCCCCGCCCGCCGGAAACACAGCCGTGGAAAGCGTGCCCAGCCGCCGCAGCCCGCGCGAAACGTTGATGCCGCCCCCGCCGGCCGCCACTTCGGGCGCGGCGCAGCGCAGCTTCTGGTCGGGCACCAGGACCGGTACCGACGTGCTTTTGTCGAGGGCCGGGCTCAAGGTAAGGGTCACGACGACGGGCATGGCAACGGGCGTGGCAGGGAGGCCGCCCGGGAGAAAAGCCGCGCGGGTTGCTCACAATGCCAAAGGAAGCGCCCGCCCCAACACCGTTTCCTGATGGCAAGCAGCGGGTTAGCTGATTGTTGTCAGGCCGGGAGCTGGGGCGGGCGCATGGGGCTATGAGGGGCCAAAACCAAGCTACACGCTCAGCCAGTCGATGCCCTGGCGCAGCCACTGCTGCGACACGGCCTCGGGCGAATCGGGCTCGGGCACCCGGTTGTAGTGCCAGTCGGCCTGGGGCGGCAGGCTCATGAGGATGCTTTCGGTGCGGCCGCCGGTTTCGAGACCGAAGCGGGTGCCGCGGTCGATGGCCAGGTTGAACTCGGCGTAGCGGCCGCGGCGCACGCGCTGCCACTCGCTGTGGCGCGCAGTGTAGGGCAGGGCCGCGTTCTGGCGCATGATGGCGCTGTAGGCGCGGCCGTACACTTCGCCCACGTCCTGTACAAACGAAAATAGCTCTTCAAACAGGCCGTCGCGCCCCACGGTGAGGCGGTCGAAGAAAATGCCGCCCACGCCGCGCGTCTCGCCGCGGTGGGGCAGGTAGAAGTACTCATCCGCCCACTGCTTGAAGCGAGGGTAGTAGGCGGGGTCGTGGCGCGCGCACACTTCGGCAATCTGCTCGTGAAACCAGCGGGCCTGCTTGGCGTCGACGTAAATGGGCGTCAGGTCGAGCCCGCCGCCAAACCAGGCCTCGCCGTTGGCCGTTTCGAAATAGCGCACATTCATGTGCGAGATGGGCACCTGCGGGCTGCGCGGGTGTTGCACCACGCTCACGCCCGTGGCAAAAAAGCGGCGGTCGGGCATGAGCAGCTGGCGGGCCGCAGCCTCACTCATCTCGCCCCACACCGCCGAAAAGGCCACCCCGCCTTTCTCCAGCACGTCGCCCTGCTGAAACACGCGCGTGCAGCCGCCCCCCCCGCCTTCGTGCTGCCACTCGTCGCGGCTGAAATGCCGGCCGCTGCCATCGGCGGCTTCCAGGCGGTGGCACAGCCAGTCCTGAAACTGGCGCATCCAGCCCTCGGCCACGGTGCGCTGCGGGGCGATGGGAATAAAAGCAGAGCTGGAAGAAACGGTGGGGTCGGACGAGGCAAACATGACGTCGGGCATTTAAAAAACAGGATAAGGATGGGGCCGCCGCGCCGGGCAGCCACCGGCTAGGCCCAGCGCACCGCGTGGTAGTCGGCGTGCAGGCTTTTGGGGGATTGTTCTTTGGCCAGCTGGGCGGCGCAGCGCTCGCAGCAGGCCACGCTGGCCTGGCGCTCGGCCGGGGAGGGCAGCACCAGCACCGGAATCTGGGTGTGGTAGGCGCGGGTGGTGGCGTAGCAGGCGTCGAAGTACTGCCGCAATTGGGCGGGGCTGCCGGGGGCCACCACCAGCAGCTGGGCGTGCACATGGGCGCAGAACTCGCTGATGCCTTCGAGCGGCGCGTCGTCTTCGAGTAAATGCGGCGTGGTGAAGTTCCAGGCCAGGTGGGCGGCGGCTTTGCTCAGGGCCTGCTTCAGCTGGCGGCGCTGGGGGCGCTCGGCGGGGGCGTAGAACTGCACCAGGTCCAGAGGGGCCGGGAATGCGCCTTCCAGCGCCGCCAGCCGGGGCAGAATGTGCAGCCCCAGCGTGCGGAAATCGGTGGCAAACACCAGGCGGTTGGGCAGGGCGCGGCGGCCGGGCGGCACCACCAGCAGGGGGCAGCTCACCAGCTGGGCAATCGCGGCGGCGTGGTTGCCGGGGGCTTCCGGCCGGCCGCAGTCGATGTGCTCGAGGCCCATGAGCACGAGGTCGGCGGCGCAGCGCACGGCTTCCTGGCGCACATGGTCGTGCAGGCAGCCGGCCAGCACGCGGTAGCGGTATTGAATGCGGCGGCCGTCGTGGCGGGTGAGCTGCTGGTAACGCAGGCGCTCCACCAGGCTGCGCAGGCGCTGCTCCTCCTCGGCCAGCTGCTCGGCCGCCACCGGAGTGTCGCCGGCGGGGTGGCAGTAGAGCACCACCACTTCGGCCGGCCAGCGCACGGCCAGCTTGTTGGCGTAGGCGAGGGTGTGTTCGGCGGCCGCGGTGTGGTCGATGGGGACAAGCAGGGTTTTCATGGAGAGGGAAGAAGGGGAGTTTGGAAGAGGGGGAAGCGGAATGAGTGTGGAGAGCTGATTTCTCATGTCTCACCTCTCATGGCTCATTTTTCAGTGGCAGTAGTGCACGGTGCGCGGCTGAGCGGTGGCGGTTGGGGCGGGCCCCGCGCCCAGCTGCGGGCTCAGGTAGGGAATGCCCAGCCCCAGCCCCCGCACGATGAACAGCACCGCCAGCAGCGAAGCTGCGTAGGGCACGGCCTGGCGCATGCGGGTGCGCCACAGCAGCGGCACCAGCTGCCCGCTCAGCGAGAGGCCCAGCATGAGCGGCAGCGTGCCCAGGCCGAAGCAGGCCATATAGGCCGCCGCGCCCGCCACGCCCGGCGCGCTCAGGGCCCCGGCCAGCGCTAGATACACCAGGCCGCAGGGCAGCAGGCCATTGAGCACGCCCGTGGCATACAGCGCACCCAGCGAGGGCTGCTGAAACAGGCGCGCCAGCGTGGTTTTTACCCAGGCCAGCGGCCGGCTCAGGCCCAGCACATTGGCCAGGCGGGCGGTGTAGCGCTCGGGCACGGCCACCAGCAGCAGTATCAGCACGCCCGAGGCAATGGAGAGGCTTTGCTGCAGGCCGGCCAGCCGCAGGCTCTGGCCCAGCAGGCCGGCCCCGGCGCCTAGGGTGGCGTAGGTGCTCACCCGGCCCAGGTTATACAGCAGACGGCCGGCGCCGAAGCGCCACGCGGCGCCCGGCTGCCCGGGCAGTGCCAGGGCAATGGCCCCGCACATGCCCACGCAGTGAAAGCTGCCCAGCAAGCCAAACAAAAAACCAGCCCAGAGCATGGGGAAGAGGGTTCGGGGGTGAGGATTGGGACGCAAGTACCGCCGGCCCGGAGAGGAAATTCCTGACGAAAATCAGGGTCAAAGGATGATTTTTTCCTCCACGAAATAGTTGCGCTTATCGGCCGTGAAGTCCAGGCGCACACGCCACAGGCCCGGCTGCATTCGGGCGGTGCTGAGCTGCTGTTGCAGCCCAGCCGTGGGCTGCAGGGGCAGCGTAAAATCGAGGCGCTGGTTAGACGGGCGGAAGAAGTGAATCTGGCCCTGAATGCGCTGGCCGCTCATGTCGGCCGGCAGCTGCACCGTGAGCTGGTGCGTGCCGGCGTCGTGGTGCAGCGTGACGGGCGCGGGCAGGGCGGCGGTGCGGGCCACGGTTTCCATGCGCTGCTGGAAGGCCAGCTCCTGCTGGTAGTAGTCGGGGCTCACCAAGTCGACGGTGGTGCGCATGGCCTGCTGCACCATGAAGCCGATGTAGCCGGCAAACAGCACAAACACGGCTATGATGGCAAAGGGCCAGAGGGAGCGGGTGGTGGGGGGAGTGGGGACCATGAGGGTTGGGTTATTCAGCTCGCCATGACGGTTTTCTCAGCGCCGGCAGCTCACTGCACCGGGCCGAGGAACTTGGTGCTGGTTTCCGTAATCAGCTTGCCGCCGCTGAAGAGGCCGATGCGGATTTTCTGGTTGGTGTGGTGCAGGGCGGTGCGGGGCAGCTCGGCGAAAAACACGCCCTCGGCAATGCCCTGGGCGGGCAGCGTGAGGGTGGAGGTGCTCACGAGCGAAATCTGGCCCTGCGCCGGCTCCAGAATGCGGAGCGTAATGGGGTAGGGCCGGTTGGTTTTGTTGATGACCGAGATGTTGTAGAGGTTGGTGATGGTGCCGTGGTTGGTCTTCTGGAAGAGCTGGCCCGGCGTGCGCAGCACCGTGGCCGCCACGTTGGAGCGCGACACCAGCAGGCCGGTGAGCACCACCAGCAGAAAGGCCAGCACACCCGAAAGGGCTTTCACGCGGCCGGTGAGCCGGAACGTGGTCCCATTCGCAATGCCATTCACGGAGGCGTGGCGGATGAGGCCTTCCGGCTTGTTTATCAGCGCCATGATGTTGTTGCAGGCGTCGATGCAGGCGGTGCAGTTGGTGCATTCGAGCTGGGTGGCGCCGTTGCGGATGTCGATACCGGTGGGGCACACCTGCACGCACTGGTGGCAGTCGATGCAGTCGCCGGCGGTGCGCAGCTGGTTTTTGCGCAGCTTCTCGCGAGGCTCGCCGCGCGGGTAGTCATAGGCCACCACGAGGCTGTCCTTATCCAGCAACACGCCCTGCAAGCGGCCATAGGGGCACACAATGGTGCACACCTGCTCCCGAAACCGGGCAAACACGGCGTAGAACACGCCCGTGAACACCACCATCGAAGCCAGGCCGCCCAGGTGCTCCGCAGGCGAATCGGTCACAATCTTCAGCAGCTCCTCCGTGCCGATGATGTAGGCCAGGAAGGTGTTGGCAATCAGAAACGATACGGCCAGGAACAGCGCGTGCTTGGTGGTTTTGCGCCACAGCTTGTTCCAGTTCAGTTCCGAGCGGTCGAGGGCTTTTTGCTGGGGCGCGTCGCCTTCCAGCCAGTACTCGATGCGGCGGAACACCATTTCGAGGAAGATGGTCTGAGGACACACCCAGCCGCAAAAGGCCCGCCCATACACCACCGTGAACACGATGATGAACACCAGAAACGTGAGCGAGGCCAGCAGCAGAATGAAGAAATCCTGGGGCCAGAATATCTGGCCGAAGATGATGAACTTCCGCGCCGGCAGGTTGAGCAGCAACACCGGCAAGTCGTGGATGCGCAGCCAGGGGCCGGCAAAGAGCAGCGCCAGAAACCCGTAGCTCAGCAGCTTGCGGTAGCGGTAGAGGCGGCCGCTGGGCTTCTTGGGATAAAGCCACACCCGCTCGCCGGCCGCGTCTATCGTGGCGATGGAGTCGCGGTAGGAATCATCGGGTTTGAACTGGGTGGCGGACATAGGCTAACGGGCGCCTTACCCCCCGGCCCCCTCTCCCTCGGGAGAGGGGGGCCATGGCGGCGGTTTGCGTGAATTGATGCGAATGGATACAGATAATTGGTTTCCTGGCACCCCCTCTCCTTTGGGAGAGGGGCCGGGGGGTGAGGCGCCCGCCAGAACAACTACCGCTTGGCCACGGCCGGCGCCTCTTTTTCGCCTTGCGGCGGCTTGGCGTTGGCGGGCTTGGTGCCTTGCAGGCTGAGCACGTAGGAGGCCACCTGCAAAATCTGCTTGCCGGAGAGCTTGCCTTTCCAGGCCACCATGCCTTTGCCGTTCACGCCGTACTTGATGGTTTTGTACACGTGGTTCACCTCGCCGCCGTGCAGCCAGTATTCGTCGGTCAGGTTGGGGCCCACTTTGCCTTCGCCGCTGGCGCCGTGGCAGGGCGCGCAGTTAGTAGTGAAGAGGCTTTTGCCGCTGCTGAGCTCGGCCGGAGCCGTGAGGGCAGTGTAGGTAGTCACCTGGTTGGGGTCGTCGGGGGTGGCGGCGATGAGCAGGGCGGCCTGCTGCATTTCCGCCGCGTATTCGGCGCCTTGCAGCTGGCCGGTTTTCAGCACGTGGTAGTAGGTCACGTAGCCGATGGCGAAGACGATGGTGGCGTAGAAGCCGTATTTCCACCACGGCGGCAGGTCGTTGTCGAACTCGCGGATGCCGTCGTAGTCGTGGTCGAGCAACTCGTCGCGCACGTCGCCCTGCACCAGGCGGGCGTCGCCCACCAGCAGGCCCAGCACGCGGCCGCTCCAAGAGTCGTGCACCGTGGGCAGGTCGTAGAGCTGGCGCAGCTGCGGCCGCATCCAGCTAACAAGGGCCACCAGCAGCAGCAGGAACACCATCAGCACCAGCACGAGCGTGGTGAGCACAAACCAGAGCATGGTGCGCTGGGCGTCGGTGGCGGCCGCGGCGCCGGTGTCGGCCGCTTGCGCCAGGGCCGGGCGGGCGCCCAGCAGGGCCGCGGCGGCTAAGGAGTAGGCTAAGCGGGAGCGGTTCATGCGTATACTTCTTCCTGGGTGGCAACTTGGGCGGGGGCAACTTCTTTGGCAGCTTCGGCCACCACTGTTCGGGGCGCGGCGGCCGGGGCCGCGGCTTCAGGCGCCGTGGGCTCGGCTTGCTGGGCATCGTAGCGGCGTTGGGCGGCCGAGGTCACCGAGGCGCCGGTCATCACGGCCATCAGCAGTACCACGCCGGCCAGCCACCACACCACCCAGCTCAGCACGGTGGTGGCCTGGGGGCCCGAAGCAGCAGATTGGGCAGCGGCCGCAAAGCCGGTGAGTAGGCCCAGGAAAGTCAGCGAGAGGGAGCGGAGGGTTAGCATATTACGTCGTGGTTGAGGTTGGATTTGAAGGTTGCTTCGTCGTCGAGCAGCGGCAGTTGGCTCATGGCATCGATGTGGCGGCGGTTGCTCAGCAGCACGTACACCAGCAGGCCCAGAAAGAAGAGGCCGAAAATGACCAGGGAGATTATCGGATAGATTTCGACCCCGGCAATGGATTGCAAGACGTTCTTGTCCATGGGTTTTGGGTGGTTAATGCTTGTCTTCGGGATTTATTAGCCGTCAGGCAGAGCGCAGCGAAGCATCTCGCGTGGAGTAGTAATCCAATCGTAGGATAGAATTAGTGGTGGCACGCGAGATGCTTCGCTACGCTCTGCATGACGGGCCTTTGGCTGCTACTGCACGGCGGCCGTGGCAGCGGTGGCCGTGGCAGCGGTGGCCGTGGCAGCGGTGGCCGTCTGCTCGGGCTTCACTTTGATGTCAGTACCCAGGCGCTGTAGGTAGGCGATGAGGGCCACGATTTCCTTGTCGGGCATCACCTCGATTTCCTCTTTTTTCAGGTCGGCCACAATGCCCTGGGCTTGCTGCCGGGCGTCGTCCACGGCCACTTGGTCGAAGCCGGCGGGGTAGGGCGTGCCCAGGTTGCGCAGCACCTTAATCTTGGACGGCAGGATGCGGTAGTCGATGTCCTGCTCGAACAGCCAGGGGTAGGGCGGCATGATGGAGCCGGGCGACATGCTGGTGGGGTCCATCATGTGGTTGTAGTGCCAGGAATGCGGGTATTTGGCGCCCACGCGCTGCAAATCGGGCCCGGTGCGCTTGCTGCCCCACAGGAAGGGCCGGTCGTAGATGTACTCTCCCGCTTTGGAGTACTCGCCGTAGCGCTCGGTTTCGGAGCGGAAGGGGCGCACCATCTGGGTGTGGCAGTTCGAGCAGCCCTCGCGGATGTAGAGGTCGCGGCCCTGCAATTCGAGCGGCCGGTAGGGCTTCACCGAGGCAATGGTGGGCACGTTCGACTTCACCAGAAAGGTCGGAATCATTTCCACCGCGCCGCCGATGAGGATGGCCACCGTGGCGCCCACGGCCAGCTGGAAGGGGCGGCGCTCCAGCCAGCGGTGCCAGTGGCCGGCCTGCACGTGCGGGTCTTCGGCTTCGTGCACCAAGGCGGGGGCCTGGGCTTTCTCGTTGGCCACCAGCGAGCCGGCCTGGGCGGTTTTGTACAGGTTGTACATCAGCAGGAACACGCCGCTCACGTAGAGCAGCCCGCCGATGCCGCGCAGGTAGTACATGGGCACCAGCTGCAGCACAGTCTCCAGGAAGTTGGGGTATTGCAGCATGCCCTCGGCATTGAACTGCTTCCACATCAGCCCCTGGGTGAAACCGGCCCAGTACATCGGAATCGCATAGAACACGATGCCCAGGGTGCCCAGCCAGAAGTGCGTGGTGGCCAGCTTCTTTGAATACAGCTCGGTGCGGTAGAGGCGGGGCCACAGCCAGTAGAGCATGGCAAAAGTCAGGAAGCCGTTCCAGCCCAGAGCGCCCACGTGCACGTGCGCCACAATCCAGTCGGTGAAGTGCGCAATGGCGTTCACGTTCTTGAGCGAGAGCATGGGGCCCTCAAACGTGGCCATGCCGTAGGCCGTGATGGCCACCACCATGAACTTGAGCACGGGCTCTTCGCGCACCTTGTCCCAGGCGCCGCGCAGGGTGAGCAGGCCGTTTATCATGCCGCCCCAGCTCGGGGCAATCAGCATCACGGAGAAGGCCACGCCCAGGCTCTGGGCCCAGTCGGGCAGGGCGGTGTAGAGCAAGTGGTGCGGCCCGGCCCAGATGTAAATAAAAATCAGCGACCAGAAGTGAATGATGCTCAGGCGGTAGGAGTACACCGGCCGGCCGGCGGCCTTGGGCAGGAAGTAGTACATCAGGCCCAGGTAGGGCGTGGTGAGGAAGAAGGCCACCGCGTTGTGCCCGTACCACCACTGCACCAGGGCGTCCTGCACACCGGCGTACAGCGAGTAGCTTTTGAGGAAGCTCACCGGCAGCTCCATGGAGTTGACGATGTGCAGCACGGCCACCGTGAGGAAGGTGGCGATGTAGAACCAGATGCCCACGTAAAGGTGCCGCTCGCGCCGCCGGGCAATGGTGCCGAACATGTTCCAGCCAAACACCACCCACACCAGCGTGATGGCAATATCAATCGGCCATTCCAGCTCGGCGTATTCCTTGCTGGTGGTGAAGCCCAGCGGCAGCGTGGCCACCGCCGACACGATAATCAGCTGCCAGCCCCAGAAATGGATTTTACCCAGCAGGTCGGAATACATCCGGGTTTTGCAGAGGCGCTGCAGGGAGTAGTAAACGCCCGTGAAAATGCCGTTGCCGACGAAGGCGAAAATCACGGCGTTGGTGTGCAGTGGGCGAATGCGGCCGAAAGTGGTGTAGGCCGTGCTCATGTTGAGTTCGGGCCGGGCCAGCTGGAAGGCCGCCAGCACGCCCACCAGCATGCCGATGATGCCCCATACGACGGTGGCAATGCCAAAGTCGCGCACTATCTTATTGTCGTAGAAAAACGTGTCAACCGCCCGCGCGGGGGTACTCGGAACCAGGGGGCGGAGGGCGCCGCGACTGGGAGTAGAGGCTCGACTTGCATAACCTTGAGAAGTGGATGAATTACTGGCTCAAAGGTCCCCCAGGGGCTTTTCTGCGCGGCTGACGGTAATCAGGGGGCCGCCTGATTGTTGTCAGGCACGCTTGGCGTCGGGCGGGGCAGCGCCGGTTTCCGGCGCCATCTCGTCCTCAAACAGCATGCGCACCGAGGGCGTGTAGTCGTCTTCGTATTGCCCGAGCGCACCGCCCACAGAAAAGCGCCCAGAAATGCGAGGGCCACGCACAGGCTAATGCCGATGAGGAGGAAGATGATGGACATGGTCGGGGTTGGTTATAAACGACGGCGCCAGGCGGCCAGGCGCACCAGCAGCGTGGCAAACACCATCACGCTCAGCGAGCTGATGGGCATGAGAATGGCCGACACGATGGGCGTGAACCGGCCCTGCACGGCCAGCCCCAGCCCGATGCCATTGTAGCAAAACGACAGCACGAACGTGGCCAGCACCACGCGCAGACAGTCTTTCGAGAAATGGAGGATGGTGGCCAGCTGCCCAAAGCTGCCGGCTTCCAGAATGGCGTCGCAGGCCGGCGAGAAGTTGGTGAGCGTGTCGGTGAGGGCAATGCCGGCGTCGGCCTGCTGCAGGGCGCCGGCATCGTTCAGCCCGTCGCCGACCATGATGACGGTGCGGCCCTGCTGCTTGAGTTGGGCAATGTAGTCGAGCTTCTGCTGAGGCGTTTGGTGAAAGTGCAGCTCGGCGTGGGGGCCGAACAGGCCGCGCAGGCGGGGTTCTTCGGCGTCGTTATCGCCCGAAAGCACGGCCAGGCGGTAACGCTGGCCGAGGGCGGAAAGCACGCTGCGCAGGTCGTCGCGGTACACATTGCGGAAAACATAGCAGCTAGTCGGGCCGTCCTCAAACCTCACAAACACCTTTGATTGCAGCGTGGTCGCCGTTTCAGAGGTGGCTTTGGTTGCCGCTGCGCCAACAAAAGCAGCAGAGCCCACGCGCACCTCCCGGCCGCCCACAATGCCGCGCAGGCCCTGGCCGGGCAATTCAGCGAAATCGGTCACGGCCAGGGCGCTGGCGGGCAGTTCAGCCGCCAGCCGCTGGCTGAGCGGGTGAGTGGAGTGGCGCACCACGGCGGCCACGGCTTCCTCATGGCCAGGGGAGAGGGCCGGCCCCACGTACTCTACGGCCGAGCGTTTCACGTCGGTGAGGGTGCCGGTTTTGTCGAACACGATGGTGTCGGCGCGGCCCAGGGTTTCGACCACGGCGGCGTTTTTGAGGTAGAATTTCCGGCGGCCCAGCACCCGCAGCGCGGCGCCCAGCGCAAACGGCGTGGCCAACGAAAGCGCGCACGGACAGGCAATGACCAGCACCGAAGTGAATGCCCGCAAGGCCATCTGCTGGTCGCGCGGGTACCAATAAGCCACCGCGCCCGTGGCCAGCAGCAGCGTGAGTGCCACGAAGTAGCGGCCCACTTTGTTGGCGTAGGTTTCCAGCGAGGCGTTTTCTTCTTTCTGAAAGGCGGGGTTGTTCCAGAGCTGGGTGAGGTAGCCCTGCGACACTTCGCGCACCACTTCCAGCTCCACGGCCTCGCCCACCTGCCGGCCGCCGGCGTAGATGATTTCGCCGGCGGCCTTGGCCACGGGCACGCTTTCGCCCGACACGAAGCTGTAGTCAATCTGGCCCGTGCCGCGCAGCAGCACCGCATCGGCGGGCACTATTTCCTGGTTGCGCACCCGGATGCGCTGGCCCGGCTTCAGCTCCTTCACCGACACCGACTGCTCGCCGGTTTTGGTGAGCAGCGTCACGGCCACCGGGAAGTAGGAAGTGAAGTCGCGGTCGAAGCGCAGGGCGTCGTAGCTGCGCTGCTGCACCCACTTGCCGATGAGCATGAAAAATACCAGCCCCGTGAACGAGTCGAAATAGCCCGGCCCGCGCTGCGTGACTAGTTCCACCACGCTGGTCACGAATAGCGCCGTGAGGCCCAGGCTAATGGGAAAATCGAGGTTGATGTAGCGCTGCCGCAAGCCCTGCCAGGCCGACTGGTAGAACCCCCGCGCGCTGAGCAGCAGCACCGGCAGCGCCAGCAGCAAACTCAGCCCGCCGAAGAAGCGGCCAAACGTGCTTTGCAGCTGCTGGGTGAAGGAAAAGTACTCCGGCAGGGCCAGCAGCATCACGTTGCCGAAGGCGAAGGCCGCCACGCCCAGCTGGTAATGCAGCAGGCGGTTGCCGGGGTGGGGCTGGGCGCCCAGCTCGGCCAGCGTAATCTGCGGCTCGTAGTTGATGGCGGCCAGCAGCTTCACCACTTCCTTCAGCGAAGTAGCCCCGGGTTGGTAGCTGATGGTGAGTTCCTTGCGAAGGAAGTTGACCCGCGACGAGGTGATGCCGGGATTGAGCTTGAACAGATTTTCGAGCAACCAGATGCAGGAGGCGCAGTGCATCTGCGGGATGGTGAGCGTGAGGCGCGCCAGCGCGGGCGAGCGAAACGCCAGCAGCTGGCTCTGCACCGCCTCCGAATCGAGGTAGTCGAAGCGGCCGGGCAGCTCCACTTCCTGCACCTTCTGGCCGGCGTGCTCGTCGAGGCGGTAGTAGGTGCACAGGTTGCTGGCGGCCAGCAGCTCGTACACGGCGCGGCAACCCTGGCAGCAGAAGCTCAGCGCCGGCTCCTGGGCCTGGCGGATGGGCTCGTCGGGGCAGGCATCGCCGCAGTGGGCGCAGGCTACGCGGGGCAGGGTGGGGGCAGGAGCGGGGGCGAGAGTGTGCACGGGCAGGCAGGAAGATTGGCAGCCGCAAAGCTCCCACCGGCCGAAAGCGGCCCAGCTGACCAACATCAGCCCCGGCCCTGATATTTTTCAGGCGGGCGGCCGGAACCCTGCCGCACCTTTGCCGCATTGTTTCACCGCTGCCGGCGCTGCTGCCGGGCGGCCGTTTTCAATTATTAAGTCGTATGCCGCGCGCTCAATCCCCCACTGGTTCGTTGCTGCTGGTGCTGTCCCTGTTTGTGTGGGCCGGCCTGGTGGCGGGCATTTCTTTCCTCGAAGCCCCGCTCAAGTTCACCGCCCCACACATCACCGTGCCCCTGGGGCTGGGCATTGGGCGCATTGTGTTTGCGGCGCTTAATAAGCTGGAATTGGCTTTGTGCGCCACCGCGCTGCTGTGCGCGGCCGTGCGCCGTGCCCCGGCCAATGTGTGGGCAGCCCTGAGCTTGCTCGTCACCGTGCTGCTGCTCCAAACCCTGTGGCTGCTGCCGGCCCTCGACCTGCGCGCCACGGCCCTGCTGGCCGGCCACCCGCCGCTGCCCGGCCACCTCCACAAAACCTACATCGGCCTCGAAGTCGTTAAGCTCATCACCCTGCTGCTGGCCGGCAGCTGGTCCTTCCAATGGGCTGCGCGCACTCCGCACCCGTCCCACGCCGAGGCCCACTTGCACCATCACCTGGCCTGATTCCCGTCGATTTCCGCCCTCGCTATGACCACCACCCGCCCCGACATCACCACCGAAGCCGACGTGAAGCTGCTCGTCGACACCTTCTACGCCAAGGTTAACCAGGACGCCCTGCTCGACCCCATCTTCAACGGCTTTGCCCAGGTCGACTGGTCCAAGCACCTGCCCAACATGTACGATTTCTGGAGCGGCCTGCTGCTGGGCACCGGCCGCTACCGGGGCCGCCCGTTTCCCAAGCACGTGCCGCTGCCCATCGACGCCACGCACTTTCAGCGCTGGGTGGCCCTGTTTCTGATGACCGTCGACGAGCTGTTTGCCGGGCCCACCGCCGAAGAAGGCAAGCTGCGCGGTCAGGCCATCGCCCAGGTGTTTGAGGCGCGCCTGCGCGAGCGGGGCCCGCTTTCGGTGCTGTAAATTGACTTTATCAGGAAAAAGCCCCGGCCCCTTTGTGCGAAGCAGAAGGGGCCGGGGCTTTTTGTACGAGTGGCCTGGCTACTTAAAAATCAGAATGCGCGCCGCTTCTACGCATTCCAAAGCGTGCGGCGCCCCGGCGGGGATGACGAGGTAGTCGCCGGCCGTGACTTCGGTGGGCGTGTCGACCACCGTGATGATGAGCCGGCCCGCCAGCACCGTCACCAGCACGTCGACGTTGGCGTGGTGGGTGGGCATGATTTCGCCGGCCCCGAAGGTTTTAAAGATGACTTTCTGGCCATTTTTATCGAGCAATACGAGGGCTTTTTGCTCGCCGGCGCGCGCGTGAGCGCCCGTCAGCAGACTGCCGGTTTTCAGAGGAGGGGAGGTGGTTAGCATGAAGAGAATGGGGAGGTGAGTAACGCCCCAAAACTACCCGGCCGCCCCAGCCGCACACCTGACCAGAATTGCCTACGGGCCTGATTCTGGTCAGACCGCATCGGCTTTGCGGGCACGCCTACCAGTTGGGCTGGCGCAGCTTGTCGGGCTGTAGCACCCGGATGCCCTGCCCCGTCTGCTCAATCAGCCCGTCCTGCTTGAACTCGGTGAGGGTCCGGATGAGGGACTCCGGGGCGATGCCCACCACGGCGGCCAGGTCGTCGCGCGAGAGCTGCACGGCCACTTCGGCGCCGTTGGCCTGCTCGTGCAGGCGCAGCAGGGTAGTGGCCACGCGGCGGCGCAACGAGTCGTAGGCCATGCCCAGCAGCTGCTGTTCCCGCTCGTTCACGCGGCCGGCCAGCAGGCGCACAAACTGCTGGCCCACGGCCGGGTGGCGGTGCAGCAGCTGCGTAAAATCTTCCTGCGGAATGTAGAGCAGCACCGCGTCGTCGAGCACCACGGCCGAGTCGGCGTGCGGGCGCTGCTCCAGCAGCGGCAGGTAGCCCAGGAACTCGCCGGGGCCGTACACGCCCGTTATCAACTCCTTACCGCTGGCGCTGCGGCGCACGGTTTTCACGCGGCCGCTCTGCACAAAATACAGGCGCGTAGCTTCGTCGCCCTCGCCGTACAGCTCCTGCTTTTTGCGCAGGGCGTGGGGCTTGCGGTCGGCGGTGAGGCCGGTGAGGTGGCCCACGGCCGTGGCGTCGTCCAGGAACTGGTGCAGGCCGTTGGGCTGCTGCAGGTCGTAGTCGGGCCGCAGCTGGTGGAAGCGGGCCAGGCGGCTGCGCACGGCGCTCAGCAGCTCGGTTTCCTCAAAGGGCTTGGTCAGGTAGTCGTCGGCGCCCAGGTCCATGCCGCGGCGCAGGTCGGCGCGCTCGGTTTTGGCCGTCAGAAAGATGAAGGGCACGCCCTTGAGCTGGGGGTTCTGGGTGAAGATGTGCAGCACGCCGTAGCCATCCAGCACGGGCATCATGATGTCGCACACCACCAAATCGGGCTTGGTGGCCAGGGCTTTCTCCACGCCGATTTTGCCGTTTTCGGCGGTCAGCACTTCGTAGCCGGCCAGTTCCAGGATTTCGGCCGTGTTTTCGCGAATCAGGTCGCTGTCTTCAATCAGCAGGATGGTTTCCATGAGGGAGGGTAAGGGTGACGGTGGTGCCCACGTTCAGCTCGCTGTGCAGCGCCACGGTGCCGCCCAGCAGCTCCAGGTAGCGGGCCACAATGTAGAGGCCCAGGCCGGTGCCGGGCAGGTTGGCCGCGTTGCGGGCCCGGAAAAACCGCTCGAACAGGTGCTCCTGGTCTTCGGCCGAGATGCCCACGCCCCGGTCCTGCACACTGAGCGTGAGCCAATGGTCCTGGGTGGTGGCGCGCACGGTCACGGTGCTGTGTTCGCCCGAGTATTTCAGGGCGTTGCTCAGCAGGTTCACCAGCACTTTGCGCAGCAGCGAGGCGTCGGTCCAGAGCGGGGTCACGCCGTGAAACTCCGGCTCGATGCGCTGGCCGGGCTTGCGCAGGCCTTCCGCGTCGGCAATGGCTTCGCGTAGCAGCGCGGGCAGGTCCACGCGGGCGGGGTGGGCCTCGATGCGGCCGTCTTCCAGCTTGCCCACCGAGAGGAACTCCTCCAGGATGTCGGTGAGGTGCTTCACCGACGTCCGGATGCGGTCCAGGTGGCGCTGGCGCTTGTCCTGCTGCTCGGCGGCGGGGTATTTCTCAATCAGCGTGGCCGAGGTGAGCACGGCCGTGAGCGGCGTGCGGAACTCGTGCGAGGCCATGCTCACGAAGCGCGACTTGAGCTCGCCCAGCTCCTGCTCGGCGGCCAGGGCTTGGCTCAGCTCGCGGGTGCGGCGCTCCAGCTGGGCCAGGGTGGTTTCGAGGGCGTGCGTGCGCTCGGCCACCTTCTGCTCCAGCTCGGCGTTGAGGGCGGCCACCTGCTGGTGCTGGGCCAGCAGCTCGCGCTCGGCTTCTTTTTTGAAGGTAACGTCGATGATGTAGGCCACCGCGAAAAGCTCCTCATCGAGCCGGAAATAGCTCAGGCTGATTTCGACCGGAAACACCGAACCGTCCTGCCGGCGGGCCAGCAGGTCGCGGTTGTGGCCCATGGCGCGGGCCTCGGGGCGTTCATTAAAAGAGTCGCGCAGCTTTTCGTGGTAGCGGCTCACGGCGCTGGGCACCAGCACCTCAATGCGCTGGCCAAGCAGTTCGCCGTCGGGGTAGCCAAACAGCTGGCGCGCCTTTTCGTTGGCCAGCACAATGTCGCCGGCCCGGTTGCACATGATGATGCCGATGGTGGCGTGGCTCACCACGGCCTCGAAGCGGCCCACGCTTTGGGCCAGGCGCTGCTCGGCGTGGTGCAGCGGGTCGATGTTGGTGATGCGCACAAGGAAATACGGGTGGCTTTCCACCGTCAGGCTGGTGAGCTCGACGCGGGCCCAGAACGTTTCGCCCGTTACCCGGCGTATTTCGGCTTCGTATTCGAGGCTGCCGTCGCGCAGCACCTGGTCGCGCCGGTTGCCCCATTCGGTGGCCGTGAGCTGCTCGGCGCGCAGAGTGCGCGCGGGGTCGTCGTAAAGGGCCTCGGCCGAGGGATAGCCCAGCAGCCGGTAGCCCGCCGTGTTCACGTGCGTAAACCAGCCCCGCTCCAGGTGGTAGAGGCCCACAAATTCCTTTGCTTGCTCAAACAGAATATCCGTCAGCGGATTACGATACAACGTGGCGGGCATACGAAGGGGGCCGGCAAATGCCTGGGCGGCCGGCAATTTCTGAAAACATTTGAGAAAAAAGGAGCCGGTGGCTGCCCCAGGCGTTGGGGTAGCCACCGGCCGCTGAGCGCTACCGTTGCCAGGGAGCTAGGTGCTAGTGGTTTAGGCTTACGGGAGTGAATGGTGGGCCGGCAGGGCGTAGCTCACCTGCAGCTGCAGAGCGTCAGGGTATACCCCAAGGCGGTCGGTGCTGCCGGGCGGTGCCAGCAGGGGCCGCAGCCCACGGCTGAGACGCAGCCCCAGGCCCAGCCCGCAGGCCGACTGGTAGCCCACGCCGCCCACCACGCCCACGTCGAAGCGGGCCAGGTCGGCGGTGCTGCTGGCACTGGCGGTGGCCTCCTGGTCGGGCGCGGCCGTCACGTAGCTGGTGGTGGTGCGGGTTTCGGAGTGGGCGCGCAGCAGCAGGCTCAGCTGCGGGCCCGCCTCCAGGTACCAGCCGCCCAGGCCGATGTTGGCTAGCAGCGGCACGTCGAGGTAGGTGAGGCCGCGGGTTTGCTCATAAGTGCGTTTGGCCACGCCGGCCGCCATGCCGGCGGTTTGGTCGGCCTGCAGCTTATAGCCGCGCTGGCTGAGCAGCACCTCGGGCTGCACCGCCACGGCGCCCTGCCGCGACACCGGCACCCGCAACGCCGCCCCCACACCAAAGCCGAGGTAGCGGGCGTCCTGGCGGGTGGTATAGTCGGGGCCGGCGGCCTGGGGCACGGCGCTGCCGGCCAGCCCGGCCGAGGCAAGGGCGGCCTTCAAAACCAGGCGCATGGGGCCTTTGCTTTGGGCGTAGGCGCCGGGCGCGGCAGTCAGCAGCAGGGCCAGCGCAACGGCCTGCCATAGCGGCGCATTGCCGGGGCGAGAAGCAGAAGCTGATGGTTTCATGACGTCTGCAAATAATTGGTGGACGGTTGGATGTATGTGCCGCTAGGCTGCCGCCAGCACGGAGCGGGGTGGCTGGGCACTGCCTGCGGAGCCCACGGTTTGCATGAGCTGCCATTGGGCGAGCAGGGTGCCCAGGTTGAGCACGTGGCATTTGGCAGCGGTGGCCTGCGGCCCCGCAAACTCTTCGTCGAGGGTCATTTCCAGCAAGCGGCACCAGTGGGCGAGGTGGTCGGCGGTGGGCCATGGGCCGCACTGGTGTCCGGGCGGGCGGCCGGTATAAAGCTGGCCGGCCAGGGCTTTTTCCCACCAGTCGTATTCGCGGCGGCTGGGCAGTGGCTGCGCGTCCGGAAAAAAGGCGCTCAGGAGGGCATCGTGGGCAATGCGGTCGGTAAACAGCCGCACAAAGCGCCGGTGGCGCGCCGGGCCGGAAAAGTCGGGAAGCGAAAGAGTTGCCATGATACGGGGAGAAATTGCCGGCGGCCAGGGTGCTTCGCAAGCGGTAGCAACCTGGCGCACTGCTCAATAGGTACGTTGGTAAAGCTACCGACCCGCCCCGGGCAGTGCCCTAAGCGTAATCAGCGCCGCGGCTGATTGTAATCAGCAGGCGTTGCCCGGATAGCGCCCCGACGGCGGCCGCCCATCGGCAAAACCAATGCGGTAGGCTGCGCATAAAAGATTCCATTATTCTAAGGTTGTCCTGCGCTTGGAATCCTATGGCTGGCCCGGCCCGTATAGCCCGACAGTACTTTCTCTCACCCCAAACACTAACACCATGATTACGAAAACTTTCTTCGCGGCCCTGGCCCTGACCGGCGCCCTGACTGCTCCGGCCTTCGCCCAAAGCGGCAAGACCAAAAGCGACGACGAAAAGACCAAGACCACGGCCGATGGCATGACCACCAAAACCAAGATGGCCGACGACGGCAAGATGAAAGTCAAAGGCAAGTCGGATGCCGGCGACAAGATGAAGGCCAAAACCAAGCCCCGCCAGGGCGATGCCATGGGCGGCAGCATGTCGACCACTACGACTACCACGACCACCTCCGGCGTGATGGTGGGCGGCGCCATGATGACCCCCGATAAGGACATCGTGGACAACGCCGTGGGCAGCGCCGACCACACCACGCTGGTGGCCGCCGTGAAAGCCGCCGGCTTGGTGGAAACGCTGAAAGGCTCCGGTCCCTTCACTGTGTTTGCCCCCACCAACGCGGCCTTCGACAAGCTGCCCGCCGGCACCGTGAACTCGCTGGTGACGCCCGAAATGAAGCCCACGCTCACCAAAATCCTGACCTACCACGTGGTGCCCGGCCGCCTCACTGCCGACCAGCTCACCAACGGCCAGGTGCTGACCACCGTGGAAGGGGAGCAGCTGACCGTGATGAAAAGCGGCGGCAGCGTGATGCTGAAAGATGCCAAAGGCGGCATGTCCACCGTCACCATCCCCAACGTGATTTCGAGCAACGGCGTGACCCACGTCATCGACACGGTGCTGATGCCCGCCAAGTAAGCGGAATTAGCTCAACACAAAAAAGCCCCGCCGTGCTACACGGCGGGGCTTTTTTGTGTTCTCGCTTCTCTTATTCAATCATTAATCGGCGGCCCACTGTGCGGCCATCGGCCAAGGTGAGGCGCACCGTGTACACGCCTGGCGCCAGCGGTGGCAGGGGCAGGGTGGGCTGGCCGGCCTGCGCGGCGGGCTGCTCCCACACGGTGCGGCCCACCGCATCGAGCACGGCGGCGCGGGCAAAGCTAGGTCCGGCCACGCTCACCGTGTTGCGGGCGGGGTTAGGATAGAGGCTATAGGCAGCGGCTTCGCGGGCCGAGGCCGAAGCGGTGGTCACGTTATTGGTCATCACGGGCCGCATCATGAGGGCGCCGCGGCGGGGCACAAAGTGCACCGAGTCCCACGCGCCGGCGTTGCTGCGGTTCCAGAGGTAGCCGGGCGGGAAGGAGTTGTTGATGTCGAGCCCGTAGTGCAGGTCGCGGCCCGTGGAGGGCTGCGAGTAGCCCACGTAGAACATGCCGGTCACCGGCACGGGCTGGTCGAAGGTGATTTCGACGTAAGGCAGCCCGTTGGGCAGCGGCCCGGTGCCGGGCAGGGTAGCGGTTTTGGTGGCCAGGGGCGTGGTGGCGGGCTTGCCGCCGTCGTCGGCCCACACGGCAATGGTAACGGGCCGCGTACTTGCGTCCGAAGCCGTGTAGACGGGGTAGAGGCGCAGGCCGCCCACGTGGTCCGTCTTGTTCAGGTCGAAGCGGTAGGCAAACGCCGCCTGCTGCCCGGTGGCAAAAGCCGGCAGGGCGGTGTAGCGCTCGGCGGTGCCGTCGTCGTAGGCGTAGTAGTTGTTCAGCTCCACGTCGCGCCAGATGGTGTCGTTCGGCAGCGCCCGCGGAATGTCGCGCGAGTTCAGGGCCAGGGTGTAGCGCAGGCGCTTGGCCGTGGCGGTGGTGGGCAGGGCCAGCGCCGTGGCCGGGCCCACCTGCGGGTACTGGCGCTGCCGCGAAGGCACCGGCGACTGGCTCTGCAGCCAAGTGCCCAGCGTGGCACCGGTGCCCAGGTCCTTCACCGTGCCCAACACGTCGATAGGACGAGGCAGATTCTTTTCGAGGTTGGTGAGGTTCACGCCCAGCGTGGGGTTGAGCTCACTAGTGGGCGACGCGGCCGCGTTGAACTGCCACACCGGCATGGCCGTGAAGCGCCGCAAGGGGCTGCGGAGGCCCCCGAGGGATTCCCGTTCACGAGGCCCGCGCCGGTGGCCACGTCCACAAACACCGTGTCGGTGTCGAGGACGCCGGAGCGGTTGCGGTCCAGCACCACGTAGTCGATGCTGAAGTTGTCGCTGTTGTCGGAAGCACTGCCCGTGGCCACAAACATGAATTGAAACGTGCCGTGCAGGTATTGGGCGTTGTTGAGGTCAATAAGCTGCTGGCGGAAGCCCGTGCGCACCCGCTGGCTGTTATAGCTCCAGGCCCGCACCCAGGTGTTGGAGGTGTTTTTCAGAAACAGCTCTAGCTTCACCGGCGTGCTGCTGGTGTTGAGGTTGGGGGCCGAGCCGATGCTGCCGGCCTGCCAGGCAAAGCTCAGGAATACCCCGCTGCTGGTGCTGAGGCCACTCAGGTCGATGGGTTGCGACACCAGCGAATCGAGGGTGCCGTAGCTCACGCTGATGTTGCCGCTGTAGCTCTGGCCGTTGGCCTTGAGGCCATCGAGGGTGGCGGCGCCGCGGCTGGGCGGCGCCAGCGCCAGGCGGTTGCTCACGTAGGCGCCGCCGTGGACGTTCCACTTCTGCGGGTCGGGCCGGCCTTCGAGGGGCGAAGTGAAATCGTCGAAAAACGGCAGGGCCAGGGCCGCGGTGCGCTGTAGCGCGGCTGGCGTTTGCTTGGGCACCAATGCTGCCCGGGCCGGGTCGGCCGACAAGGGCCCGGACGGGGCCACGACCTGGCCCGAAGCCGCTGCAGAAACCAAAACCAACGCCGGCACTAGCAGGCGGCAATACGTGCGGAAGCGTCTCGTCATACCAAATGGGAAAGGAGGTTTAAGCCCCAACGCCCGGGTGCCCGGAAAAAGTGCATGCGGCCCGGGTTATTTTGCTACCCAGATGTCCACAATCTGGCCCGTGCGGATGGTGGCGTCGGGGCCGGGCACGGGGCGCTGGCGCACCACGGTGCCGGCGGTCTGGCCGTCTTCGGCGGGCTGCTCAAACACTTCGCCCTTCTGCAGGCCCTGGCCGTTGAGCAGCGTGAGGGCCTCGTCGACGGGCATGTTGATGAGGTTGGGCACGGCAAAGGTCTGGTTGCCCTGGCCGTCGCCCACCACCAGGTCCACGGTGGTGCCTTTGGCCACGGGCGCGCCGGGCGCTATTTCCTTGCCGTTCACCAGCTGCTTCAGCACCGCGCCCGAAGCCAGGTCGGGCACCAGCTGAATCTGGCCGGCCACCAAATCGTAGCTCTTGAGAATGAGCATGGCCGTTTTGGAGGAAATGTTGGTCAGCTTCGGCATCTTAATCACCGGTGGGTTTTTCATGCTCACCTGCAGGTAGATTTTGCGGCCTTCCTTCACTTTCTCGCCCGGCAGCGGGTCCTGCACCAGCACGGTGAAGGGGCGTACGTTGGCGTTGTAGCTGGAGTCGTCCACGAAGTAGGCCAGGTTGCGCTCGTCGAGGTATTTTTCCAGGTCGGCCACGTTCATGCCCGTCACTTTGGGCACCGTAATGGTTTCGCCGTGGTGCGTGCTCATGGGCAGGTACACGTAAAAAAAGCCCAGCACCAGCAGCAGGCCCACCACGCCAATCAGCACCAGGTGCTTCACAACGTCGAGCGGAGAATCGGAAGAGAAAAAAGACATTGAGAATAGCAGAGAAACAGTTTTACAACCCAAAGAACGTCATGCTGAGCTTGTCGAAGCATCTCTACCGCAGTAGTAAATGTTTACTCTCGCGGTAGAGATGCTTCGACAAGCTCAGCATGACGTTCAATTTGTGACTAATGAGTTGCCGGCACGGCCCTGGCCGCCCGCGCCTTGCCAAACTCCAGAATGCGGTCGATGAACTGGTAGGGCGTGTAGCCGGCCAGCGCCGTCTGGTGGAAAATGCAGGTGGCGGGCGTCATGCCGGGCAGCGAGTTCACCTCAATAATCAGCACTTCCACTTCGCCTTCTTGCCGCACGCGCACGAAGGCATCAATCCGGGCGTAGCCCTGAATGTCGAGCACTTCGGCCACGCGGCGCAGCACGGCCTTCACCTCGTTGCTGATGCGCTGGCGCTCGGCGGGGTCGGCGTCGTAGCGGGCGGGGGTGATGTTCTGGCCTTCGCCGGCCAGGAATTTCTCCTCCAGGCTCAGCACCTCGCCGGTGGCCAGGGCCTCGCTGGCCTCAAACACTTCGATGTCGAGCTGGCCGTCTTCGTCGTAGCTCGTGAGCAAGCCGCCGGTAATTTCCAGGAAGTGCGCCGCGCCGTCGCGGCCAATCAGCGTCTCGACCAGGAAGGCATCCTTGCGCGGAAACTCTTCCTTGAAGCCCAGGCTGAGCACCCCGGCCGGGCCGGGCATCAGGTCTTCCTCGCTCCGGAAGATGAGTTGGCTGAAGGCTTCCAACTCCGCGCGGTTCTTGATTTTTTTCACGGCCGAGGAGCAGCCGTCGTCGGCGGGCTTAGCGATGAAGGGGTAGGGGAACTGCGTTTCGAGGCTGCGGTAGAAGCTTTCGGGGTCGGCCTGCCACTCCAGCTTGTGGGCCATGCGGTGGTCGGCCACGCGCAGGCCGGCGTCGCGCAGGCGCTTGTTGGTCTCGAACTTGTTGATGGTGACGCTGCTGCTGGCCACGCCCGAGCCGTTGTAGGGCAGGCCGAATTTTTCCAGCTGCTGTTGCAGGGCGCCGTCTTCGCCGGGGCGGCCGTGCAGGGCAATGAACACCTCGTCGGCCAGCTGGGCCAGCTCCTCGAACGAGATGCGGCGCGGCTGGGCCAGGGCCTGCCCCGCGTAGGTGCTGGTAATCACGCTGGCCTCCTGCCGAATGCGGGCCAGAATGGGGTGCGGGGCCTCGCCGGCTTCGGCGTGCTCAATCTTCTCGCGGATGTCGTCGGCGTTGTCCTTCAGCATCACGTTCACGGGCAGCACGTAGAGCTTGTGCTCCTCGCTCGAGCCCGTGAGGAACACCGGCACCGGCGCGTACTTGGCCGAGGAGCTGAGCTTCTCGTAGATGTTGCGCCCGCTTTCCACCGAAATGTGGCGCTCCGACGAGTAACCGCCCATAATGACGGCCACGCGAATGCGCTCGGTGGCCTCGTGCTGGCGGCCGGCCACGGCGGTATCCAGCTTGTCGAGCAGCTGCGCCAGCTTCACGGGGCGCAAGCCTGCGCGGCGCCGGGCAGCCAGCGAGGTGCGAATGAGGTAAGTGAGGAACTGCGACGGGTTGAGCCCGATTTCGGCGGCCTGGTGGAAGAAAAACGAAGCCGGCAGCATGCCCGACGTGGTGTTCGGGTCGTTCAGGAACAGCCGGCCGTCGTGGGCCACAAAGCCGTCCAGGCGCGCATACACTTGGAAGCCAAACGTGCGGAACATTTCCTCGCAAGCCTCGCGGATTTCCTGAATTTTTTCCTCGGGCAGGTCGATGGGCGTGACCTTGCGGGCCAGGCCGGGCAGGTACTTCGAGCGGTAGTCGAACATCTCCTCGCCCTTCACAATCTCGGTGGGGGGCAGGGCCAGCGGCAGGCCGTTGGGGTCTTCCACCACAATGCAGCTGAACTCGCGGCCGGCCACAAAGCTCTCCACCAGCACCTGGGTTTCGCCGTCGATGTTGGTCAGGCGTACCTGCTCGGCGGTTTCCAGCCGCTCGGTGAGGGCGAAGAGCAGGGTTTCGGGGTGGTAAATGGGGGCCGTTTCGTCGTCGAACACCACGGGCAGGCCGATGCCTTCGCGGATGTCGGTGAGGTGCTGCACCCAGGCCAGCCGGTCCTGCTCGCCCAGGCGCTGCCACTCGTCGCGCGTCACGATTTTGCGAAAGAGGCTGCGCTCAATGGCGGCCTCGAACTTGGCTAGGTTGTCGTCCTTCAGAATGCTCACCCCGATGCTGGAGCCCTGGCGTGGCGCCTTCAGCACCAGCGGCAGGCCCAGCTCCCGCACCAAGTAGGCGAGGGTGGCGGCGTGGTCGGTGCTGTCCCATTCCTCGGCTTTGATGACGCGGAACGTGGGCGTGGGCCGGCCCAGGGCGTGCAGCAGGTTCTTCTGCGCAATCTTATCAATGCCGAAGGCCGAGGGCAGAATGCCTGAGCCGGAGTAAGGGATGCCCAGCCACTCCAGCAGGCCCTGAATGGCGCCGTCCTCGCCGCCGGGCCCGTGCAGGGCCAGAAAGGCAAAATCCATGAGCTGAGGCAGCTCTTCGGCTTTTACCTCGCGGCCCACCTTGGCAATAGCGTGGAAGCGGGCCTCGTGGTCGAGCTCACCCAGGCTCTCGATGTACACCTGCAGGTGGTGCAGGGACGGCGGCTGCGAGCTCACCGGCGGGTAGAAATCCCGGATGGTGCCTTTATAGATGTACTGCCAGTCGAGCAGAATGAATTGCCCCAGGCTGTCGACAAAGATGGGCACGGGCTGAAACAGTGCCTTGTCCAGGTTATCAAAGACGGTGCGGCCGCCGGCGAAAGAAATTTCCCGCTCGCGCGAAGTGCCCCCGAAAAAAATGCCAATTTTCATAAGTGTTGCAAAGGTAAGAAGTAGGGGCGGGGCTTGCCCCGCCCGTCGTTCGCACGAGTCCGATGATTTCGTTCTCCGACGGGCGAGGGCAAGCCCCACCCCTACAGCAGCGCCACCAGTTCCGCCACCAAAGCGGCGTCCGTCTCAAAACGTTCGGCCCGAAACAAGCCCGCCGCCGGGTCGGCCGGCAGCAAACGCTTGGCGCTGGTGTGAAATTCTCGGGCACTCGTGTGGGCCATTAGGGCCTGAATGTTAACGGCTGAAACCCCGGCGCCCGGCATAACGGAAATGCGACCTGTTGCCTGCTTAACCAAGGCCGCCAGCTGCTGCTGCCCGGCCTCGGCGGTAGGGTGGCCACCCGAAGTGAGCACCCGACGGCAGCCCAAGGAAATAACTTCTTCCAGCGCCCGGGACTGGTCGGGGCAGGCATCGAAAGCGCGGTGAAAGGTAATTTCCATGGCGCCGGCGTGGCCGATGAGGTCCTGGCAGGCGGCTACGTCTACGTTGCCCGCCTCGTCCAGCGCGCCCAGCACCACGCCGGCAGCCCCCAGGTCCCGGCACAGCTCAATGTCGGCCCGCATGATGGCCAGCTCATCGGCCGAGTACACAAAGCCACCCGACCGCGGCCGGATGAGCACAAAAACCGGAATGTGTAGCCGCTGCAGCGTCTCCCGAATGAGCCCGTACGATGGCGTGATGCCGCCCTGCTCCAGGTGTTGGCAGAGCTCGATGCGGTGCGCGCCGCCCGCTTGGGCCGCTAAGGCCGAGGGCAGCGAAGCCGCGCAGATTTCCAGTTGCCGGCTCACTTCAACAGAAACTCGCTGTCGCTGAGCACCGGCTTATCAGTGGTACTCACGGTGAAATTAAAGCCCTTTTGCAGGGCGTAGGCGCCGGTTTGGCCCTGCTTGTTCACGGCAATAAAGGCCACCTGAATGTCTTTGGCCTTGGCGCCTTTGATGGCGGCAATGCGCTCGATGGCCTCCCGGCAGGCCGCCTGCGGCGAGCGGCCCTGGCGCATGAGTTCCACCACGGTGTGGGCCCCAGCAATGCGCACCACGTCTTCGCCCTGGCCGGTGGCGGCAGCGGCGCCCACGGCCGGGTCCACAAACAGGCCCGAGCCGATGAGGGGCGAGTCGCCTACCCGGCCGCGCATCTTAAACGCCATGCCGCTGGTGGTGCAGCTGCCGCAGATGCGCCCCTGCGCGTCCAGCGCCAGCATGGCAATGGTGTCGTGGTTTTGGGGGCCGCCCACCGGGCCGGTGGGGCGGCTTTTGGCGTTCTCGATGTTGACGACGGGCTTGTACTGGCTGGTTTTGAGCCACTGCGCGTAGGCCTTTTCGGCGTCGGCGCTCAGCTTTTGCGGTTCGAGCGGAAAGCCCTGCGCTACGGCGAATTGCTGCGCGCCTTCGCCCACCAGCAGCACGTGCGGGGTGCGCTCCATCACGCGGCGGGCCACCCTGATGGGGTGCTTGATGCGCTCGAGCCCGGCCACGCCGCCGCAATTAAATTTTTCGTCCATGATGCAGGCATCCAGGGTCACGATGCCGTCGCGGTCGGGGTTGCCGCCCAGGCCCACGCAGCAGCCCTGTTCCGACTCTGTCACCATCACGCCGGCCTCCACGGCGTCGAGGGCGTAGCCGCCCGCGCCAATGATTTTCCAGGCGCCCTTGTTGGCATTCACGCCCGCGTCCCAGGTCGAAATGACGATGGGCTTGCCCGCGGCCGCAGAAGCCGGAAGCGCCGCCACGGCCAGCGGGGCCGAAGCCAGCCCGGCCAGTCCGGCGGCAGAGGATTGCAGAAATTTACGGCGAGACGGCATGGCGTGTAGCAGAAGTGAGTGCCGGCGAAAGATACTGCTGTGCGCCAGTTACCCATACTTTTGCCTTTCATGAAACTCATCGCCGACGGCGGCTCCACCACCTGCAGCTGGTGCCTGCTGGGCGCGGGCCGCGTCCCTCAGTACTTCAGCACCGAAGGCTATAACCCCTATTTCTGGGACACGCCAGCCATTGCCGCCTCGCTGGCGCGCAGCGTGCCGCCCGCCGTGCGCGAGGCGCCCATCGAAACCATTCACTACTATGGCTCCGGGGTGCTCTCGGCCGCCAAGGCGGAAGTGGTGGCCGGGGCGCTGCGGCAGGCGTTTCCGCAGGCCCGGCAGGTGGAGGTGGCCGAAGATTTGTTGGCGGCGGCCCGAGCGCTGCTGGGACAGCAGGCCGGCTTTGCGGCCATTTTGGGCACGGGCACCAACTCGTGTCTGTATGATGGGCAGCGCATTACCCAGGTCATCGAGTCATTAGGTTACTC
The DNA here is from genome assembly GCF_022921075.1 of Hymenobacter sp. 5317J-9. Classification (NCBI taxonomy): domain Bacteria; kingdom Pseudomonadati; phylum Bacteroidota; class Cytophagia; order Cytophagales; family Hymenobacteraceae; genus Hymenobacter; species Hymenobacter sp. 5317J-9. The sequence goes on along the minus strand of NZ_CP095050.1, from coordinate 3,455,948 downwards.
CCTGGGCGACGAGGGCTCGGGCACGGCCATTGGCCGGCTGGTGCTGCGCGACTACCTCCGCGGCCGCCTGCCCGCGCAGTTGGCCGCTGAACTGCAGGCCACCTACAGGCTGGGCGAGGTGAGCGAAGTGCTCGACCGGCTGTATAACCAACCCCTGCCCAACCGCTTTCTGGCCAGCTTTGCCCGGTTTTTGGGCGAGCACGCCCACGAGCCGTACTGCCAAGCGGTAGTGGACCAGGCGTTTGAAGCCTTTTTTGCCCAGATTGTGACGCACTACTCCGACTACCAGCGCCACGCCTTTAACTGCGTGGGCTCGGTGGGTTACCATTTTCGCGCGCAGCTGGCCGCCGCGGCGGCTCGGCACGGCATGGCCGTGGGCCAGATTCTCAGAGAGCCCATTGAGGCACTGGTGGCCTACCACGAAAACGCTGCCCGCGGGTAGAGACGCATATTTGCGTCTCGGCGTCTGCTCCGTTTCGTGTGCATTTGGGCCTTATCGTTCACGGACGAGACGCCGATATGCGCCTCGGCATCCGGCAACGCGGAAATCCGCACTTTTGCATCCTCATACAACCTCACTCTTCCACCGTTTCACTTTCCTCAATGAACACCCTCGACACCTACAATTTCGCCGGCAAGCGCGCCGTGATGCGCGTCGACTTCAACGTGCCCCTCGATAAGGACCTGCAGATTACCGACGACACCCGCATCCGCATGGCCACCCGCTCGGTGATGAAAATCCTGAACGACGGCGGCTCGGTGGTGCTGCTTTCGCACCTGGGCCGGCCCAAGGGCGGCTACGAGTCGAAGTTTTCGCTCGAGCACTTGGTGCCGCGCCTGTCGCAGGAATACGGCCGCGACATGCAGTTCGGCGGCGATGTACTGGGGGAGGGGGCCGCCCAGAAAGCCGCCGCCCTGCAGCCCGGCCAGGTGCTGCTGCTCGACAACGTGCGCTTTCACAAGGAAGAAGAAGGCGGCGACCATGACTTCGCCGCCAAGCTGGCCAAGCTGGGCAACGTGTACGTCAACGACGCCTTCGGCACGGCACACCGTGCCCACGCCTCCACGGCCGTGATGGCCGATTCCTTCGCGCCCCAGGACCGAGTGGGCGGCTACCTGCTGCAGTCCGAAATCGACAACGCCAAAAAGGTGCTGGAGCAAGCCGAGCGGCCCTTCACCGCCATCATGGGCGGCGCCAAGATTTCCGACAAAATCCTCATCATCGAAAAGCTGCTCGATAAGGTGGACAACCTGCTCATTGGCGGCGGCATGGCCTACACGTTTGCCGTGGCTGAAGGCGGCCACGTGGGCAGCTCCCTGCTCGAAGCCGACAAGGTGGACCTGGCCCGTGAGCTCATCCAAAAGGCCAAGGCCAAAGGCGTGAACCTGGTGCTGCCCCAGGACTCGCTCATTGCCGACAAGTTCGCCAACGACGCCAACGTGAAAGTGGCAACCAACCACGACATCCCCGACGGCTGGATGGGCCTCGACCTGGGCCCCGAGAGCCGCACGGCCTTCGCCGCCATCATCCGCGACAGCAAAACCATACTCTGGAACGGACCCATGGGCGTGTTCGAGATGCCCAACTTCGCCAAAGGCACCGAAGACGTGGCCCGCGCCATTGCCGAGGCCACGGCCGGCGGCGCCTACTCGCTCATCGGTGGCGGCGACTCGGCCGCGGCCGTGCAGCAGCTGGGCTTCGGCGAGCAGGTGAGCTACATCAGCACCGGCGGCGGCGCCCTGCTGGAGTACATGGAAGGCAAGGAACTGCCCGGCGTAACGGCCTTGGGCTAGGCGCGAACGTCCGGTCACCACTCCGGAGCCGCTTGTATGGTGCTTTTATTTGAGGGCAAGCCCCTTCATCAAGAGATGAAGGGGCTTGCCCTCAATGTTTTATACTTGATATTTAAATAACATATAGTTTTTTAAATACTAATTTGGTAAATCATTACAAAATGGTAAGTTTGAACCCTCATGCCATGAGCCACTGCAGGCTGGTTTGGCAGGAATTTCTGCACTCTTGTTGCGTTTTATGGAAACACCTTTTACTCCCAACGGGCCCGTTGCAACGGGCCTTTCCGATGCGCCTCACCAAGCAGAGCCCACCCGGCGTGGCTGGCTCAAAGGGCTGGGGGCGTTGCTGGGCGGCCTGTTTCTGAGCCGCGCCGCCACCGCCGGCCCGGCCTCCGGCAAACAGGTAGATAGCTTTTCGCCCTTCGTGGGGGAGATTCAGATTTTTGCCTTTGGATTCACGCCGCGCGGCTGGGCGCAGTGCAACGGGCAGTTGTTGCCCATCAACCAGAACCAGGCCTTGTTTTCCCTGCTGGGGACGCAGTTTGGGGGCAACGGCCAAACCAATTTCGCCCTGCCCGACATGCGCGGCCGGACCCCGGTGCATTTCGGGCAGAGTCCGTTGGGCGGGTTTTACAACATCGGCCAGGCCTCGGGCACCGAAGCCTTGACCCTCACGGCCGCGAACCTGCCCCAGCACTCCCACGTCCACTTGGCCCAGGTGAGCAACCAGAACGCCACCGCCACGGCGCCCGCTGGCACCGCCGCCGCCGTGGTGCCCCCCGGCACCGACCTCAACGGCGAAGCCGTGGCCGTGCTGGCCTACGGACCCACCGCCGACACTAACCAAGGCCCAGGCTCCCTGACTAACACCGGCGGCTCGCAACCCATCGGCCGCATTGCGCCCTACGAAACGCTGAACTTCTGCATTGCCGTGCAGGGAATATTTCCGTCGCAGACCTAGAGTTTGGTAGAATTAATGGTTCGCTTTTCTGATTCTTACGTTCTCGATATGGCTTCATTTTTTACTTCCGACGGTCCGGCTTCCGACGAATCTGCTGCGCCCGCACCCGAACCCGCCCGGCGTAGCTGGCTCAAGCGCCTGGGCGCCGTGCTGAGCGGGGCAGCGCTGGCCACGCCCGCCGCCGCCCGCCCGGCCAACCCCGATGGCGCCCTCGCCGGCGGCGACGTGTTTGTGGGGGAGATTATCATGCTGGCCTGCAATTTTGCGCCGCGCGGCTACGCCCTCTGCAACGGCCAGCTGCTGCCCATTGCCCAGAACACGGCTTTGTTCTCACTGTTGGGCACCACCTACGGCGGCAACGGCCAAACTACGTTTGCGCTGCCCAACCTGCAGGGCCATACGCCCATCGGCCGGGGCGACGGGCCGGGCCTGACCCCCCGGGTGCTGGGTGAGCAAATAGGGGCCGAAACCACCACCCTGCTGTTTGGGCAAATGCCCGCGCATACCCACGCGGCGCAGGTGAGCACTGCCTTGGCCACCAGCAATACGCCCACCGGCAACGTGACTGCCGAAGCCACGGCCAGCAACGCCAGCGGCGAGCCCGTGGCCATCCAGAACCGGGCCGCCACCGCCAACGCCTCTGGTGCGGCCGGCCTGGTGAGCAACACCGGCAGCAACGTGCCCGTGAGCCTGCAGTCGCCCTATCTGGCCGTCAACTATTGCATTGCCTTGCAGGGAGTGTTTCCGCCGCGCTAGGCCCGCCGTGGGCCTTTTTTCTCACCGCTTATTTTTTGCTTTCTTATGCGTTTACGAGCTTCCGCGGCCGGGCTGGTGCCCATTGTATCTCGCCCGGCGCCGGCCGAACCGGCCCGTCGCAACTGGTTGAAGCGCCTGGGCGCGGTGCTCACGGGCACGGCGGTGGCCGCCCCGGCCCTGGCCGCGTCGCCCCGGCAGGTGACGGGGTCGCAGCCCTACATTGGCGAGGTCATGCTGTTTGCGGGCAATTTTGCTCCGCAAGGGTGGGCATTCTGCGACGGCAGCTTGCTGTCTATTGCCCAGTACGATACCTTGTTCAACCTCATTGGGACCACCTACGGCGGCGATGGCCAAAACACCTTCGCCGTGCCCGACCTGCGGGGCCGCGCGCCCCGGCACATGGGGCAGGGGCCGGGCTTGTCGTCCTACGGCATCGGACAGACGGGAGGCGCTGAAACAGCCACAATGGCCGTGGCCCAGATGCCGGCCCACTCGCACCAGGCGCCGGCCAGCACGGCGGCTACCACGGCGTCGCCGGTGGGGGCGTACTCCGCGGCCCTAACCGCTACCGACGTGAACGGCGAGGCTGTGAACGCGCTGGCCTACGGCCCGGCAGCCGCGCTCACCAACGCCAGCTTCATACAGGTACAGCCCACGGGGGGCAGCCAGCCCATTGCCATCATGCCCCCGTCGCTGGCCATGAACTACTGCATTTCCCTGTTCGGCGTATTTCCCTCGCAGTAATAGGGTGACCCTGCCCAGGGTGCTGGTTGTGGCCGGTGCGGGATGCCGCAGCTGGGTTTGTTTTTGATTTCGCTTTTCTATGCCTTCAGCAATGAAACAACGCTATACTTTGGTTTCCGGTCGGCTGCGGCGCGTCGGGCTGCTTTTTTTGCTGGTGCTGATGGCTACTGGCGCGTGGGCGCAGGGCCCCCGGCTCTATTACACGCAGGGCAGCGGCACCGCCTCGCTCGACGCGGCCAAGGCCGTGAACGCCGATGGCACCGCGGCCGCCACGCTGGCCACGGCTGCCAGCAACTTCTCGCAACCCACCGACATTGCGGTGGATAAGGTGAACGGCTACATCTACGTGGCCGACCAGTACGTGGGCTCGGGCGGCATTCTGCGCTACACCACGGCGGGCACGGGCCGTACCGTGATAGTGGCACCCACGGCCGGTGCCACCTATAACGGCCTGGCCCTGGACGTGGCCGGCAACCGCCTGTTCTTCACCCAAGGCAGCGCCACCAGCTCCGCGCTGGATGCCCTGAAGGTGGTGAACCTGGGAACTTCGGCGGTGACGGTGCTGGCCTCGGGGGCGGGCAATTTCACGCAGCCCACCGATGTGGCGCTGGACGCGGCCGGTGGTTTTCTCTACGTGGCCGACCAGTACGTGGGCACGGGCGGCATTCTGCGCTTCACCACCACCGGCACCGGCCGCACGGTCATCGTGCCGGGCCTGGCCAACGCCGATTACAACGGCCTGGCCCTGGATGTGGCCGGCAACCGCCTGTTCTTCACCCAGGGCAGCGCCACGGCCGCGCTGGATGCGCTGAAAGTCGTTAGCCTCAGCACCGGTTTTGCTGTGACGCAACTGGCCTCGGGGGCGGGCAATTTCACGCAGCCCACCGATGTGGCGCTGGACGCGGCCGGTGGTTTTCTCTACGTGGCCGACCAGTACGTGGGCACGGGCGGCATTCTGCGCTTCACCACCACCGGCACCGGCCGCACGGTGTTTGTGGCGCCCACGGCCGGGGCCACCTACAACGGCCTGGCCCTGGCGCCGGCCAGCGCGGGGCCGGTGGTGACCACCACCGGGGGCAGCGCCACCTTTGTTGAAGGAAATAACGTGACCTCAACTCCCGTCGTCATCGACGCGGGGGTGACGGTGAGTGACGCCGATAACACCACTCTTGCCTCGGCCACGGCCAGCATTACGGGCGGCTTTCAGACCGCTGAGGACGTGCTGGCCTTTACCAATACGAATGCCGGGTTGTACGGCAACGTGACGGGCAGCTACAGCGCCGGCACGGGCGTGCTCACCCTCACCTCGGCCGGGGCCACGGCCACCGTGGCCCAATGGCAGAGCGTGCTGCGTTCTATCACCTACACCAACACCTCCAACACGCCCAACACGGCCACCCGCACGGTGAGCTTTGTGGCCAACGATGGTGCCCTGAACAGCCCGGCTGCCACCAAAAATGTGAGCGTGCAGGCTGTGAACGACAACCCGATTGTGACCACAGGTGTGGTCACCACGGTGTATACCCACAACGTGCCCGGTCCCTCCACGCCGGTTGCGGTGGACCCGAACGTGACCCCGAGCGACGCCGATAATGCCACGCTGGCCACGGCAACGGTTAGCATCACGAGCAACTTTCAGTCGGGTGCCGATGTGCTCACCTTTACCAATACGAATGCCGGGTTGTACGGCAACGTGACGGGCAGCTACAGCGCCGGCACGGGCGTGCTCACCCTCACCTCGGCCGGGGCCACGGCCACCGTGGCCCAATGGCAGAGCGTGCTGCGGGCCGTCACGTTCCTGAACACTGCTGCTATCCCGAACACCGCCAACCGCACAATAAGCTTTGTGGCCAATGACGGTACCAGCGCCAGCAACACTGCTTCGATTACCGTTTCCTTCACGCTGGTGGTGGCCGCGCCGGTGGTGAGCGTGCCGGCCAATGGCAGCACCATCGGCACCACCACGCCCACCTACAGCGGCACGGCGCCGGCCGGCACCACGGTTACGGTTATCGTCGACGGCAGTTCCATCGGTACGGTGGTGACTGCGGCGGGCGGAACCTGGGCCCTGCTGCAGCCATCGGCGTTGACCAGCGGCAGCCACACGGTGCGGGCCACGGCTACGGCCGCCGGCACCACCAGCCCGAGCAGCAATACCAACACCTTTGTCATCGACACGGCCGGGCCCGTCATCACCTCGGTGGGCGTGCCCTCCAATGGCACGTACAAGGCCGGCGACTTCCTGACTTTTGCCGTGAATTTTAATAAGCCGGTGACGGTGAACACCACCGGCGGCACCCCCACGCTGGGCCTTACCATTGGCAGCACTGGCCGCCAGGCCAGCTACCTGGCGGGCAGCGGCAGCACCACGCTCACATTCCGCTACACGGTGGCAGCGGGCGAACTCGACCTCGATGGGGTGGCCCTGGGCAGTGCCCTGGTGCTGAACGGCGGCACCCTGCAGGATGCGGTGGGCAACAACGCCATCCTGACGTTGAACAGCGTAGCCTCCACGGCGTCGGTGCTGGTGGATGCCGTGGCGCCCACCGTGCTCAGCATCAACCGGCAGAACCCCGCCGCCTCCCTGACCAACGCCACCACGCTGGTGTACCGCATCACCTTCAGCGAAAACGTAACCGGGGTGGATGCTTCCGACTTCTCCCTGACCAGTACGGGAGGGACTTCGGGCACGGTGAGTGCCGTCGCGGCGGTTTCTAACAGCGTGTACGACGTGACCGTGGCAGCCGTGGCTGGTTCCGGCACGCTGCGGCTCGACCTGAATACCTCGGGCACGGGCATTACCGATGTCCCTGGCAACCCCATCGGCGGCGGCTACCAGGCCGGTCAGGTGTATACCATTGACCAGACGGGGCCCACGGTGGCCATTACCAGCACGGCCAGCAGCCCCACCAGCGCCTCGCCCATTCCGGTCACGGTGACCTTCACGGAATCCGTGACGGGCTTCTCGGCCGCTGGCGTGACGGTGACCAACGGTGCCCTGAGCGGCTTTAGCGGCAGCGGCACCACCTACACTTTTAATGTAACGCCCACGGCTGGCGGCCTCGTGACGGTGAATGTGCCGGCCAATGGGGCCCAGGATGCGGCTGGCAACGGCAATGCCGCCGCGCCTCAGTTCAGCATTACCTACAACGTGCCGGCGGTGACGGTGCTCTCGGTAACGCGCCTCACGCCCTCGCCCACGGCCACGGCCCAGGTGAGCTACCAGGTGACGTTCTCGGGCAGCGTAACGGGCCTGAGCTCATCAAACTTCTCGGTGACCAGCTCGGGCCTGAGTGGGGCCAGCGTGGCCAGCGTGAGCGGCTCGGGCACGACTTACACGGTGGTGGTGAACACGGGCATCGGCGACGGTACCCTGCGGCTGAACGTGAGTAGCACGGTAGGCATCAGCCCAACCGCTTCCAACGTGCCCTTTACCACCGGCGATACCTTTACCATCCAGAAAAACTTCACCAGCCCGGTGCTCAGCATTCAAGGAACGGGCGGGGCAGGCACTGACGTGACGGCCTTTGTGGACCAGGTGCAGGTGCTGGATGGCGGCACGCCCCGGGCCAATGCGCTGCTGAATAGCAGTTTCGAAACCTATGGCAGCCTGAACTTCGGCAACTACGGCTACAACCCCCCGGGGGCCGTCTGGACGTTCCTCAACGGTTCGGGCATTGCGCTCAATGGCAGTGCTTTCGGCGCGCCCACGGCACCCAATGGCAGCGCCGTAGCCTTCCTGCAAAACGCCGGCAGCGAAGCCCGGCAGGCCCTGGCTGTGCCCACCGGCACCTACCAGGTGAGCTTCCAGACCAGCCAGCGTGTGTGCTGCTCTACGCGAGACCAGGTGCTGAACGTGTTTATCAATGGCGTATTTGTAGGCACCATTCAGCCCACCAACACCGCCGGCTACACCACGTTCACCTCCAGCAGCTTCAACGTGACGGCGCCGTCGCTCACCACCAGCATCAGCAGCACGGCCACCAGCCCCACGGCGGTGTCGCCCATTCCGGTCACGGTCACGTTCTCGCAAAGCGTAACGGGCTTCTCGGCGGCGGGCGTCAGCGTGGCCAATGGCACGGTGTCGGGCTTCAGCGGTTCGGGCAGCACTTACACCTTCAACGTGACGCCTACCGCTGCTGGCACCGTGACGGTGAACGTGCCGGCCAACGTGGCCCTGGATGCCAACAACACCGGTAATACGGCCGCCCCCGCGTTCAGCATCACCTACGCGCCCATCACCCAGGTGGTGTGGAACGGCAGCGTGAGCACCGACTGGTACACGGCCACCAACTGGACCGGCGGCCTGCCCACCGCCACCCTCGACGCGCTGATTCCGGCCGGCGCCCCGCGCTACCCACTCATCACGGCCGGCACCGCCTCCGCCAAAACCCTGACTTTAGCCTCCGGCGCCAGCCTGGCCCAGAGCGGCGGCACGCTCGATTTGAAAGGTGATTTTGCGAACAACGGCACGCTGAACGCCACCGGCGGCAGTATCTCCCTTACCGGCGCGGCAGCGCAGGCTGTGGGCGGTAGCAGCCTCAGCACCTTCTGGAACCTGAGCGTGGGCGCCAGCGGAGGCACCCTGAGCGGGCCAGCCGCCGTGCAGCGCGTGCTCACCCTCGTCGGCAGCCTTGGCACCGGCGGGCAGCCGCTCACGCTGCTCTCGAGCGCCGCGGGCACGGCTCTGGTGGTGAACAGCGGCGGAGTGGTGAACGGCGCGGCCACGGTGCAGCGCTACATCGACCCGAGCCTGAACGCCGGCCTGGGCTACCGCCACTATTCGGCGCCGGTGGCCAACACCACGGTGGCCGACCTGGCCACCAGCGGCTTCGCCCCGGTGGTGAACCCCACCTACAACGCCTCGGCCACGCCCACGCTCGAAACGCCCTTCCCCACCGTGTTCGGCTACGACCAGAGCCGCTTGGCCCTGACCAACAACCTTTCCGCCTTCGACAAGGGCTACTTCTCGCCCGGCGCCCTGACCGACCCGCTGGCCGTGGGCCGCGGCTACACCGTCAACATCGGCGCCAGCCAGCTGGTCGATTTTGTGGGCACGCTCAACAACGGCACCGTGGCGTTGGGCCTGAGCCGCAACGCCGGCCCCACCGCCGCCGATGCCGGCTGGCAGCTGCTGGGCAACCCCTACCCGGCCCCGCTCGACTACTCGCTGGTGGCCCCGGCCGACCGCACCAACCTCGACGCGGCGGTGTACGTGTTTGAAAGCACCAGCCAGTATAATGGCCAGTACCGCAGCTACGTGAACGGCGTGGGCGGCAACCCCGTCATCCCCTCCGGCCAGGGCTTCTTCGCCCGCGTGAGCGCCGGCCAGACCAGCGGCACGCTCACGTTCCGCAACAGCCAGCGCCTCACCAGCTTCGACGCGACGCCCGTACGCCGCGGTACGTCGGAAACGCGCCCGCTGGTGCAGCTGACGCTGCGCGGGGCCACGGGAACGGCATCCGACGAAACGTACGTGTACTTCCAGGCCGGGGCCACGGCCGGGGTGGACGCCCAGTACGACGCCGTGAAGCTGCCCAACACCACCGGCCTGAACCTGGCTTCGCTGGCCGCCGGCACGCCGCTGGCCATCAACGGCCTGCCCTATCCCAACGCCGCGACGCTGACCGTGCCGCTCGCCGTGGCCGTGCCCGTCACGGGTACTTACTCACTCACGGCGGCGCAGGTGCTCAACTTCCCGGCCGGGGCCCAGCCCTACCTGCGCGACCTGCAGCTGGGCACGCTCACCGACCTGCGCCTGACGCCCGCCTACACCTTCACCCAGAACGCGGCCAATACCGCCGCCCGCTTCGAGCTCGTCTTCGGCCCGCAGCAGGTGCTGGGCGCGGCCGCGGCCTCCTTGGCCGCCCAGGTGGCCTTGTTCCCCAACCCGGCCAGCAAAGCTGTGTATCTGGAGCTGCCCGCCAGCCTGCGCCGCACGGCTACCACCGCCGCGCTGCTCGACGCCGTGGGCCGGGTGGTGCTGACGCAGGCGCTGCCGGCCGGCCTCGCCACCCACACCCTGCCGCTCACCGGCCTGGCCAGCGGCGTGTACTCGCTGCGCCTGCAAACCGAGGCCGGCGTGGTGGTGAAAAAGCTCGTGGTGGAATAAGCCCCGCATTTCAATGCAAAAAGCCCCGACCGTGTCCACGGTCGGGGCTTTTTGCATTGAAATGCGGGTAGCTTCCACTACTTCGCTTTCTTTTCCAGGAGTTGCAGCAGTTCGTCGGCGGCTTTCTCAATGTCACGGTAGCCTTGCTGGGCGGCGCGCTCCTTGGCAGCAATCAGGCCGTCGCGGTGCACGGTTTTGAAGTCGCCGTAGGGGAAGTGGTAGCGGCCTTTGGTGTCGGCGCCCTTGCTGGTGTCGAGGCCCAGGTGCCAGTTGGCGTACTCTTCCATCTCGTGCTTTTCCAGGAAGGCGTTTTCCGTGGACGTGTCGGGGTTGTGCTGGCCCCAGTGGCTTGCGTCGTTCTTGATTTTGCCGTCCTGAATGAGGCGGCGGGCGTAGGCCACGGCTTGGGGATTGAGGGAGGTGCTCATTGCTAACGAGGAAAAGAAGGTGGATGGATGCGCCTTCCTACGCACCCCAACAAGCGGGGTTCCTAGTGCTCAGCTTTTGCCGTGAATGAGGTATTTGGTCTGTTTGAAGCTGTAGCCGACTGACAGTACCATGCGCCCGGCGCTGGCCGGGTGGTCGGTTTCGGCGGTGTATACCGGTAGCTGGAAGCTGGTGTTCAGTGACAGATTTTTGTAGTAAAAATCCAGCCCCGGGCCCAGCAGGGCGTTGTTCATGGCGTGCTCGCCGGTGAGGCGGCCGTCGAGCATTTCGCCGTCGGTTTTCTCATAAAAAAACTGTGCCGACGGGTACACCTGCCAGTTCTCGCCCAGCGGCAGGCGGTAGAACAGGTTGGCAAACGTGGCCGTGCTCGGCGCTAGGCTGTTCCGAAACCGGTTTTCCGTCGAAAGGCGGTAGCTGCTGTTCACGCTCAGCCCGAAGCTGTGGAAGCTGCCGATGTAGTTGGCGTACACGAAGCCGTCGGTGGTGCCGGTGCCCACCTGGTTGAGCAGCGGGTAGCGCCGGCCCTGGGCATTTTGGCGGGTGTATTCGCCGGTGGGCAGCTTTGCGCCGCCACCCACGATGAGGCGGCTCTGCACCCCGGCCGTTTCGATGGCCCGAATAACGTGGTAGCCCGCAAACACCGTCACGTCGCCCAGCCCGGAAGCGTTGAGCTGGCGGCCGTTTATCTGCGAGGTATTCATCACGTAGGGCACAAACGCGTTGAGCTCCACACGCTGGGCCAGGAAGTACTTGCCACGTAGCTCGGCCACGCGGAAAACTTCAAAATCGTTCGGGTCGCCGTTGTGGTTGTGCGCGTAGCCATCGTCGCCGTTGGCGGGCGAGGGAAAAAACGGCCGCGCTCCGGTCGGGAAAAACTGCGGAGTCTGCCCGTACTGCCGGTAGCCGTTGAACACGCGGTAGCGGTGCATCAGGCTCAGGCCGCTCTGGTTGTCGTAGGGCGTGATGCCCATGAAACACCCGCAGATGTCGCAGGCGCGCGCGCTGGCGGGCGCCAACAGGATGGCGCCCGCCAGAAGCAGAAAGTAGCGTTTCATGTGTGCGCTCCGAGCCTAGTTGGCGTGGATGTGGCCCACCGAAAACACGTTCGCCTGGATGTTGTCGGCAATGCGGGCGGCCGTGGTGCCGCCCATCACGTTGTAGGTGCTGGCAAAGCTCACCAGCGGGCCGGGGGCTTTGCCGAACATGTTGGCCACTTCCACCAGCATGTGCACCTCGGGCTTGTGGTCGCGGGCAATGATGAGCTTGGACGTGGTGAACGGCACCGTCACCGTCCGAATGGTATTGGTGGTGGAGTGCTTGTAGCCGGCAATGTGGAACACCAGCGCGCCCGTGGCCGCAGCCGGCGCGTGCGGGGCCTGCGGCGAGTTGCCTTCGAGCTTGAAATTGATGAATTCGGGCCCGTTCATGTCCCAGAACATGCCCTTGCCGGCGTTGAGCACGCCGCCGCCGTAGTTGCCCGCCTTGGTGCGGGCGCTGTCTACGCCTACCATAAAGCTCACGCTGCTGTATTCGCCCTCCGGCGCACCAGTCATGGTGAGGTCCTGGGAAGCAGGGTCGGTCTGGTCGACCAGGAAATAGCTGTCGGGCACGGCGTAGCTGCTGCCGTCGGCCTTGTTCAGCTTCACGTTGGAAATGTAGTATTTAAGCGTGCTTACGGTGAAGTTGTCGCCGTAGGCATTTTTGTAGTTGCCCGAGCCCAGCACCAGCGAAAAGAACTTCGGCGCGTTATTGCTCGCGGGGTCGGGCATGGTCACGCCGTTGTCCATGTGCAGCGTAAACTCGGTGGGGGAGGATGCTGCGACGTCGTCTTTCTTGCAGCCCGTCAGGCTGATGGCAACCAAAGCAAAGGCGCTGGCCAGCGCCGAAAAAGCGGAAAATTTCATCGGAAAATGTATCGGTAACTGTTGGTGGGTGAGGGGTGCGCCCAGGCGCACCGGCCCGCCGCGGGCGCGGCGAAACCAGCAAAAGCGCGGCTTTCGGCAGAAGCCAAAAGCCAGCGACTAGCAATCAGCCCAACAACAGGGGCGGGCGAAACACGTCCGGGGTGGGCACGGCGGCGCAGTGCGCCGCCGGCGGGGAGGGGTAGCGGCTGGCCGGAGCCAGCCAGCGCCGGGGCACTCGCAGCGCAAACGCGGCCGTGGGCAGCACCTCAAACTTTACTTTGGCCGTGGCGCCAGCGGGCGCTTTTTTCTCGGCGCCGTCGGCTTTGCGCAGCTGCTTGGCCAGGTGGCACTTGCCATTGCAGCGCAGCTCGGGGCGGGCTTTGTTCACGCAATACAGCGCCGTAATGCGGGCTTTGTTGAGCTGGTAGCTCAGCACCACCGCCTCCGGCCCCAGGGTCTGGAGCAGCATGAGGGCAGCGAAGAAGCAGGCCAGCAATCGGTTCATCAGCGAAACAACGGAGCAAAGATTGCACCAAAGGTAGCCCACATCGGCCCGAATAGCGAGGCTGGCCGGGTACTTCGGTTAGTTAAGGTAGGGCGATTCCAGCTCCTGGCCCATGCTTTTGAGCGGGGCGGTGCTGCGGCGGCCGGTGAGGCGGGTGCTCAGGGCCTGGGCTTCGCGGGCGCTCAACACGTCGAGCTCGTGCAGCCAGGCCACGCGGCGCAGCTGCGGCTCGATGAAGCCCAGCGGGTTCACCTGGCCGTATTCGTCGCGGAGGTAGGTTTTCGTGCGGCGCTCCAGCTCCATCACCAAAGCCAGAAATTGCTTGCGCTGCCAGGGCCGCCCGGCCAGCGTGAGCACGAGGTGCGCCGTCTGGAGCCGGAACGTGAACCATTGCTGCTCAAACCGCAGCCACAGCGACACGGCATTGAAGCCAAACACCAGCCACCACACGGCCAGCGACAGCCCGGCCTGGCCCGTGGCCAGCCACGCGCGCCAGGGCCCGTAGCCTATGAACACCAGCAGCAAGACCGTCAGCAGCAACTGGTTGACGGGCACGTGGCGCTGCTCGGCTGCTTTCACGGGCAGAATTTCTTCGTAGGGAATCTCGGTTTCGAGCGTGGCCACGCCCTGCGGGTTGCGCTTGCACACGTACAGGCTTTCGGCCCGCAGGGCAATGTGCGTAGTGCCCAGAAAAAGTTGTTTTTGGGTGAAAATCATTCCGGAAATGCAGTAGGAAGCCGGCGCAGCGGCCGGAAATCGGAAACAGAAAACGTGGGTGCTTACCGGAACGGGCTCGGCGTGAAGCACAGCACAAAAATAGCCACCATCACCCAGCCCAGCGCCTGGCGGCCGGGGCTTAGGGGCCGCTCGTCGGGCGCGGGTGGGTGGTAGATGCCGGTGAAGCGGCCCAGCAGCAGCCCAAACACCAGCCAGCCGGGGTTGCCCTCCAGGCCCGGAAAGGCCACCGCGCACCCCAACTGCGCCGCCCAGATGCCCGCCGCCAGCAGCAACCCCTGGCGCGGCAACGGCAGCACCCGCCAGAATATCAGCGCCAGATAGCCCGCGTACACCGGCCCGCCGTAGAGCCAGGTTTGCCAGTCGTCGTGCAGCGTGAACAACCCCAGCCCCGCGTAGAAAATAAACCCGATGAACAGGAACAGCGCCAGCCGATTGAATCGCCGCGGCCCCATTAAACCGTAGAGGATGTGGCCGCCATCGAGCTGGCCCATGGGCAAAAGGTTGAGGGCCGTGAAAAATAGGCTGAGCGAACCCGCAAGCAACACCGGATAGTGCATCAGCTCGTTGGGGTGGGGCAGCAGGGCAGGGTCGGCAAAGGCCCATTCCAACCCCTGATATAGCAGTGGCTTGGCAATGGTGAGGCCTTGAGCACCAGGCGGATACACGTGCTGCGCGTAGTTAGCGCCGTATTGCGCGTACTCTGGGTGCACCGTCCACAGATATGCCAGCGGCGGCAGGTGCGTAAACCCGTAAATGAGCAACGGCACTGCCACCAGAAAGCCCGCTAACGGCCCGGCCAGCCCAATATCGAAAAACTCGCGCCGCGAAAAAATCCGCTCCCGAATGCGAATGACGGCCCCAAAGGTGCCCAAGCCCATTGGAAACGGAATGTAGTAGGGCAGCGAAGCCCGTACGCGGTTGTAGCGCGCCGTGAAGTAGTGCCCGAACTCGTGCACCGTGAGCACGCCCAAAAACGGCAGGGCAAACCACAGCCCGCGCTTCAATTCGGCCCACAGCGCGTCGCTGCGTAGCGCAAACACATCCAGCGGCAGCATGGCAACGGCGCCGCGGGTAAGCTGAATGCCGGCCAGCGTGGTGGTCATGAGCGTGACCAGAAACAGCCCGATGTGCAGCGCTGCCGTGCGCGCCGGCGAGGGCTCGGGCCGCTCGAAGCGCCGAAACAGGGCCCGCGCCGCCCGTAGCCGGGCCCGGGGCTCGGCGTGGTCGAGGGCAGGGGGCGCGGCTACATCGGCCGGAAAGCCGGTCAGTTCAGGTTCAGGCGGGGGCGTATTCTCGGGGAAAGACACGGAGGGCTTCGGGCAGGGCGGTGGTGAGGGTGAGGGGCGGGGCCAGGTGCAGCACCCGCAGCCCCAGCCGCCGGGCCGTGGCCACGTGCTGCGGGCTGTCCTCGATGAACAACACGTCTTCGGGCCGCCAGTTCATTTCGCGCAGCGCGTGCCGGAATATTTCCTCGCCCGGCTTGCGCAGGCCCACTTCCTGCGAATAAAACACGCGGTCGAGCACGTCGGCAATGCCCTGCCGGAAGCCATATTTGGTAGCCAAGCGCTGGTTGATTTCGGCAATGTGCAGCGTGTTGGTGTTGCTGAGCAGGGCCGTTTGGTGGCCCTGCCGGCGCAGCTCGCCGATGAGGGCCAGGCGCTCGGCGGGCACGTCGAGCAGCATGGCATGCCAGGCCGCGTCCAGGGCCTCATCGGAGGCGTCAAGGTCGTAAGCCTCGCGCAGCCCGGTCCGAAACTCGGCGGGGGAGAGGTGGCCGGTTTCAAACTTATCAAAGAGCTCGGCCTGCTGGGCCTGCGAGAAAGCAATGGTGCTGCCGTCCCGGCTCAGGCGCCGCATGGCGGCCGGGGTGGCGTCGTAGTCGATGTCGATGATGACGCCGCCAAAATCGAAGAGCAAGTGAGGTAACATAATCAAGCTTGGTTTTCCGTGGGCGAAGGTCGTACTTTTGCACCGTTGGAGGGCCGGCAACGGCAAGGGTTGAGGTGAAAGATGACTGCCTCCGGCACCGGGCCTATAGCTCAATCGGTTAGAGCAACTGACTCATAATCAGTAGGTCCTTGGTTCGATTCCAAGTGGGCCCACGAAAAAGCCTCTCACAGCAATGCGAGAGGCTTTTTCGTGCCCGGTGTGCGAAAAAGCGTGAACATCTATACCATTCTCTCGGCTTTGGGCTCAGCGGGAGCGGCTGGCCGGGGGCGAGGGGGTGGTGTTGCCGAGCACGCGCCCCAGCTTGGTTTGGGGAACGAACGGAACCGTGCGGCGTGTGCGGGCCGCGCGGGTGGTATCGGGGGGAGTGGCCGCGGGCAGTGGCGCGAGGGAGGCGGCTGGCTGGTCGTTCACGGGCGAGCCGTTGCAGGCGGCAAGGGCGCCCGCCGCGGACAGCAGCAGGGCGGCTATGGCTACTTTCATAATCGGAGTTTACCCGTTGAACGGCCTGCCGGCTGCATGGTTAGAGAAAGCACGACTTTATCTGTCGATTCGGGCTCGTTTTCTGCTATAACCGGGGGCTAGTCCAGCCGGCGCAGGCCGAGCACGCCGATGATAATCAGGCTGGTGTAGAGCACGCTCAGCCACGAAAACGGCTGCTTGAGGTAAAGCGTATCGACCAGCTTGATGCCCACCACGGCCAGCGCCATCCAGGCCGAGTAGGCGGTGGCGGTGGGAATGTCGCGCATGGCCAGCGACAAAAACCACACGTTGGCCAGCCCGAAGCCCACATAAGCCAGCAGCGGCAGCACCGGCAGCAGCAGCGCCGGCTGCCCCAAGCTGTGCGCCCAGGCTATTTCCTTGATGCGCTGCATGCTCAGCGCCTTGAGGCTATACGTCCAGCAAACCTCCATGAAAGAGGCCAAAAACAGCGAAAACCAGGGATTAATCAACGGGACGAAGCGGCAGCGGTGGGCGTGTGAGAAGCAGCAGCCGGAGCTGGCGGCTGGCCGAAATTACCGCCCGGACGCTGCGCCGGAATGGTTTCGGCGTAGGGCTCGGGCACGGGCCAGCCGTGCAGCGGCTTGAGGGCGGGCACGCGGTTGGTGAGGCGGGCGAGCAACCGCCCCCGAATGCCGTGGTAAGCGCGGAACAGCCGGGAGCGTTTGGCTAAAGCTTCCTCATCAAACCGGGCCACGGAGAAGACGTGCTGGCTGAAGTAGTCTTTGGGAAAAACGTAGGGCAGGCCCCATTTCTGCGGCTTGCGGCCGTCGGGCAAGTAGGCAGTGCCGAACATCCAGTCCCAGAAAGCAAATTTGGTCGAAAAGTTGGCATAAAACACCTCCTCGTGGTCGGCATGGTGCCAGAGGTGCATTTCGGGGCCGTTGATGAAATATTGCAGGCGGCCCGAGCGCACGTCGATGTTGCAGTGAATCCAGATGCCCCACACGGCATCAATACAGGCCTTGATGGGCACCACCATGGGGTCGGCCCCGAGCAGGATGATGGGCGCAAACTCAATGGTTTGGTTGATGATGATTTCCAGCGCGTGCGAGCGGGAGCCGGCCAGCCAGTCCACCTGTTTGCCCGAGTGGTGCGCCTCGTGGGTGCGCCAGAACAGCGGGCTGCTGTGCTGAAACCGGTGAAACCAGTAGATGTAAAAATCGTGCGTCACCACGAAAAACAGCACTTGCACCCAAATGGGCCAACCGGTCACGAAATGCAGCTTCGAGAACCCAAAGTGCTGGTCGAGCGGCTGAATGATGTAGTCGAAAATGACAATCTTCAGCACGTAGCTCTGCACGAAGGTGTAGAGCACGAGGTCCGTCCAGAAACCCTCGCGGAAAAACGGCAGGCCCTTGCGGTAGGGGATAACGCGCTCCAGCATAATCACGATGGCCACCCAAATCAGCAAAATGGCCGTGGTGATGAGTTCGACGTGATGCATGACTTAAAAATGTTTTTTATCTGTCATCCTGAGCGCAGCGAAGGACCTTCTCACGTTCGAACGATTAATTCTGGCGTGAGAAGGTCCTTCGCTGCGCTCAGGATGACAGACGATTCAACGGCAGCAGTTCAACCCAAACTTCCTACTCCTGGTTCGGCGTCAACTCGCGGCGCAGGCGGGCGCGGGGCTCCAGCTCGGAGTCGTACACGCGCTTCACGCCGTCGCCCAAGCCTTCTTCCACGTCGCGGATGTCGCGCACGAGCTTGGCCATGCCGCCGGGCTCCACGCTGGCAGCGTGGTCGGAGCCCCACATGGCGCGGTCCAGCGTGAAGTGGCGCTCCACGAAGCTGGCGCCCAGCGTCACGGCCGCCACGGTGGTGGCCAGACCGGTTTCGTGGCCCGAGTAGCCGATGGGCGTGCCAGGGAACATGCCTTGCAGCACGGGCACCATGCGCAGGTTCAGCTCGGCCGGCGGGCAGGGGTAGGAGGATGTGGAGTGCGCAATCATCAGCTTATCCAGCCCCACCCATTTCACGGCCTGGTGAATCTCATCCAGGGTGCTCATGCCGGTGCTCAGCATCAGCGGGCGGCCGGTGGCGCGCACGCGGTCGAGCAGGGGCTTGTCGGTGAGCGAGGCCGAGGCCATCTTGTACATCACCGGCTCAAACTGCTCCATAAAATCCACCGACGGCTCGTCCCAGCACGAGGCAAACCAATCGATGCCCAGGGCGCGGCAGTAGTCGTCGATGGCCGTGTACTCGGCCTGGCCGAACTCGGTTTTGCGCTTGTAGTCGATGTAGCTCATGCGGCCCCAGGGGGTGTCGCGCTGCTTTTCCCACTGGTCTTTGGGCACGCACAGCTCGGGCGTGCGCTTCTGGAACTTCACGGCATCGCAGCCGGCCTTGGCGGCTTCGGAGATGAGCTGCTTGGCCAGGTCGAGCGAGCCGTTGTGGTTGATGCCAATTTCGGCAATGATGTAGGCCGGGTGGCCCGCGCCAATGAATCGGTTTTTGCGGATTTCAACAGCTTGCATGAGGCGAAGGGTTGGATTGTAGCACATGCTTCAGCTTGTGCCGGTGAAGGGGTAGCGACGCATACTTGCGTCTCGTCGTTGAACATTGGCCGGATGCTTCGTTGAATGGGCACGCTCAACGACGAGACGCAAATACGCGTCTCTACACCTGGCAAATAATCTGGGTTTAAATAGCCGTCCAGCCGCCGTCCACTACCAGGTTGGCCCCGGTCATGTAAGCCGACGCATCCGAAGCCAAGAAAACCACCGCGCCCTGGTAATCGGTAGGCGTGGCCATGCGGCCCAGCGGTGTTTTGGCGCTGTATTGCTTGATGAAAAATTCGTCCTGGCTGTTCTCCACGCCGCCGGGCGAGAGGGTGTTCACGCGCACGCCGGCCGCGCCCCAGTAGGCCGCCAGGTAACGGGTGAAATTCACAACCGCGCCTTTGGTGGTGGGGTAGGAGGGTGATTTGTAAAAGATTTGCTCGCCGGCCTCGTTGCGGTAGATGCTTTGGTCAGGCCCCACCAGGCCGTAGGTGCTGGCCACGTTGATGATGCTGCCATGGCCCTGCTGCGCCATGGGCGTGCCGAACACCTGCGCCGCCAGAAACACCCCCGTCACGTTCACTTCCAGTACCTGACGGAAGGTTTCGAGCGGGAAGTTCTCAAATTTTGAAAGGTCGGCTGCCATGGCCGGATTCTCAAACATGTCGTTGATGGCGGCATTGTTCACCAGCACGTCGATGTGGCCGAACTGGGCCATAATCCGGTCACGCGCCGCGGCCAGCGAGGCCGGGTCGGTCACGTTCACCGCCAGCGGCAGGTGAATGCCACCGGGCAGCTCCGCTGCAACCGCCGCGCAGGCTTCGGCATTGAGGTCGGCCACCACCACGTTGGCGCCCGCATTGGCCAGGGCCTCGCAGTGCTTGCGGCCGATGAGCCCGCACGCGCCCGTGACGATGGCGGTTTTACCGGTTAAGTCAAACAAGCTCATGTACTATCTATTTGGCTTTAACCGGTGCGGCATTCGTCACTTTGCGGAACACAGCTTCCACCGGCTCGCCCAGCAGGCGCGAAGCCACGTCGCCGGCTTCGATGGCTTCCTTGAGCAGCGGCAGCACCTCGCGGTAGGCCGAGAGGGTGTAGGCCACGTCCTCGTTGGTGTGCGAGAAGCACATGTTGTGGAAGCCGCCCCACATGATGCCGCGCTTAAACAGCTCCTGCTGCACAAAAGCCTTAATTTCCATGCCGTTGCCAGCCGAGGCGTCGAAGGTGACGATGGTGCGGCAGTCGTAGCCGTAGCACTTGGTGTATTGGCTAATGCCCAGCTCGGCGGCGATATCGTTGTAGCCGTCCTTGAGCTTTTTGCCTTGCTCGGCGAGGCGGGCGGGCACGTTCTGCTCGCGCATTTCGGTGATGGTGGCCACGGCCGCGGCCAGGCTCAGCGCCTCGCCGCCGAAGGTGGTGAAGAAGAAGACGTCCTGCTCGAACAGCTGCATCACGTCGCGGCGGCCGGTGAGCAGGGCGATGGGCATGCCATTGGCAAATGCCTTGGAGTACACCGCTAAATCGGGGGTGATGCCGAAATACTCCTGCGCGCCGCCCACGGCCACGCGGAAGCCGGTCCACATCTCATCGAAGATGAGCAGCGTACCGTTTTCCCGGCACAGCCGGGCCACTTCGTGCAGGAAGTTGTCCTTGGGTGCATCAAAAATAAAAGGCTCCAGAATCACGCAGGCCACGTCGTCGTCGAGCAGGGCCTTCAGCGAGTCGAGGTTATTGTACTCGAAAGCGGCCACCAAGTCCTTGCTTTCCTGCGGGATGCCCTTGTCGCGGCTGGTGGTGCCGATGTACCAGTCGTGCCAGCCGTGGTAGCCGCAGCACAGCACCTTGTTGCGCCCGGTGAAGGCCCGCGATACGCGCACCGCCGCCGAGCACACGTCGGCGCCCGTCTTGCTGATGCGGATGCTTTCAGCGTTCGGGATAATCTCGTGAATCAGCTCCGACAGCTCTACTTCCAGCTCGTGCATCATCGAGAAGGTGATGCCGTCTTCGAGCTGAGCCCGGATGGCGTCGTCTACTTTCGGGTAGGCGTAGCCCAGCGAGATGGGGCCGATGCCCATCTGGAAGTCAATGTACTCGTTGCCGTCCACGTCCCAGATATGGGAGCCTTTGGCGCGCTTCACGTACTTGGGACTCACGCCCTTGGTGTACTGGCCGGGGCCTTTGGCAAGCGTCTGCGTCACGGGCGTCATGATTTTCTGAGCGCGGGCATATAGCTCATTCGACTTCGTGATGTCGGGGTAATTCTCGTTAGAAGAAACGGTGTTGGGCATGGGGAAGGTTGTTGAAAAGAACGTCATGCAGAGCGCAGCGAAGCATCTCGCGTGCAGTCACTAATCAATGATTTTTTAATTACTACTACAAGCGAGATGCTTCGCTGCGCTCTGCATGACGTTCTGATTTACTCCGCGAACTCGTTTTCGAGCACGGTCGGGCCCGGCGCAATGGTCGCGCCCGACTCGCCCAAGTGCTCCGTGATGCGGCGCGCGATGTGGTGGCCGGTGAAGCCCTCGTGCTCCAGCACCGCGCTCAGGCGGCCGGGGCGGTACCAGCGCTCCTCCAAGGCCAACGGCAACACGCGGGCCGTGAGCTGATTGCGCAGCAGTATTTCGGCCAGAATCGAGTAGAGGCCGCCTGTGATGAAATGGTCCTCTACCGTCACGATGAGCGAGCCGCGGCGCACCACGTCCAGCAGGGCCGCCTCGTCAATCGGCTTGAGGCTGCGCAGGTTGATGAGGCCCACTGACTTGCCCTGAGCTTGCAGCAGCTCGCGGGCCACCAGCGTCTGCTCGAACAGCATGCCGTAGGTGAGGATGGTGATGTCGGTGCCTTCGGCTACGATTTCGGCTTTGCCCATCTCGAACGGGGCGTGCTGGTAGGTGCCGGGGCGGGTGTTCACGCGCAGGTAGGCGGGCTGGGGCGAGGCCCAGATGGCGGGCAACATGGCCAGCATATCGGCCTCGTCGGCGGGCGCGAAAACCGTCATGCCGGGGATGCCGCGCATCAGGCTCACGTCCTCGATGGCCTGGTGGGTGGGGCCGTTGCCGTCAGAGAGGAAGCCGGGCACGAAGCCGCTGAGCTTCACCGGCAGCTGGCCGATGCCCACATCGGTGCGGATAAACTCGAAAGCCCGCAGTGTGAGGAAGGTCGCCAGCGCGTGCACCACCGGCACGCGCCCGCGCAGGGCCAGCCCGGCGGCAGCCCCGATGAGCGTCTGCTCCGTGATGCCGGTATCGATGAAGCGCGGGCCGAGCACGGCGGGCAGGTTGCGGATGAGGGCGCGGTTTTCGGCCGTCATCACCACGATACGCTCATCTGCGAGGGCGGTTTGCTTGATTAGTTCTTCGTAGTTCATAGGGTTTGAGAAGTGAGACCATGAGACATGAGAAGTGAGCGGGACAGCAGGGCCTTATTTGACGCAGCTGACAATCTCACTTCTCATGTCTCACTATCTCATGTCTTAATTATCGTACCGTCAGCGTTTCACTCGTCAGAGTAGTAGCCACCTGGCTATGCAACTCGCGCAACAGCTCCTCCACTTCTTCCGAAGAGAAGTTGCAGAACCAGCGGTCGGCGCGGGCTTCGATGCTGGGCAGGCCGCGCCCGCGCACCGTGTCGCAGATGATAACGGACGGCTTTGAATCCGAGAAGGGGAGGGCCGAGAAAGCTTCTTCCAATTGCTTGAAATCGTGGCCATCAATGCGGCGCACTTCGCAGCCAAAAGCCTCGAACTTGGGCGCCAGCGGCTCCAGCGGAATCAGGTCTTCGGTGGCCACGTTGGCCTGGAAATGGTTGCGGTCGACCACCAGCGTGAGGTTATTGACTTTGTGGGCACTGGCCACCAGCAGGCTTTCCCACACGGTGCCCTCGTTCAGCTCGCCGTCGCCGGTAATGACGATGACCTTGTTGTCCTGGCCGCGCATTTTGCAGTCCATGGCCACGCCCAGGGCCACGCTGGGCAGGTGGCCGAGCGAGCCCGAGTGGAACTCCACGCCCGGCACGTGGCGGTTGGGGTGCCAGTAGATGTGGTCGTCGGTGCTCAGGTGCTGGTCGAGGCGGGCTTTATCGAGGAAGCCCAACTCCACAAAGGTGCCGTAGAGGGCGGGCACGTCGTGGCCTTTGCTCAGGAACAGGTAGTCGCGGGTGGGGTCGGTCAGGTTGTCGGGCCGCACGTTCAGCAGCTCGCTGTAGAGGTACACCAGCAAGTCGGCGCAGCTCAGCGAGGCACCGGTGAAGCAGCCGCCGTCGGTGCTCAGGCGCACGATGTGCTCGCGCACCTTCAGGGCCAGTTTCTCTAGTTTCTGTTGGGTCTCAGGAGTCATTTGGTGCTTGGTTGTTGGTGCTTCGTGCTTGGTGGTTGAAACCGGCCTTGAAAGCCAAGCACCAACAACCAAGCACCAAGCACTAGATTTTGCGGGTTTGCGATGAATCCACCGTCTTTAGTTCATCCAAGTGGTTGCGGTACCAGTTCACGCCGGCGTAGCGGGCATTAAGTCGGGCGATGTCGGGGCGCACCTCGAGTAAGGCCAGAATGTCGGGTAGGCCAAAGGTCGGGTTGGTAGGATACAACGCCTCATACACAGCCTTTATGAAATCGTAATCTTCGGGGTAGTCGATGGTCCAGCGGTGGCTCATCGAGTAATCGAGGCCGGCGTCCCACTCCACGTTGCCGAGGCGGAACCGCTCCGGGTTTTCCCAGAAAAACGGGGTGGTGTGCTCGCGTTCCAGCGGGCGTTGGGCCTCTCGCCAGGCGGTTTCGAGCGCTTCAAAGGGCATTACTTCCACATCGTTTCCGTCGGGGAAAGTGGCGGGGTGGAGGTTGCTCACGAAATCGTAGCGCTCGGTGAAATCGAGGTAGAAGCCCACCACTGCATCAATCACGTCCGGGTCGATGAGCGGGCAATCCGAAGGGATTTTCAGTACCACATCGGCCCCGTAGTGGCGGGCGGCCTGATAATGGCGGTCGAGCAGGTCCAGGGCATCGCCTCTAAAGCATTCCAGGCCGTGGGCGGCGCACAGCTGCGCAACGGCGTCATCGGCGGGGGCGGTGGTGGTGGCGACGACCACGGTGCCGGCCAGACGGGCCCGCTGCACCCGCTGCACCATGCGCACCAGCAGCGGCTCGCCGGCCAGCGGCAGCAGCACCTTGCCCGGCAGGCGCGACGAGCCCATGCGGGCCTGCACAACGGTCAGAATCTTGGGAAGGGGCATAGAAAAAGCAGGTACGCTACCGCGTAGGCGGTCAGCAAACGGAAATACGCTAAAATTAGCCGGACAAAATGCGCCCGTCCGGGCAAGTGCTTGGGAAAGAAAATATTAAAATAGTGCCGCGCGGGGCTAGCCTGCCATCGATGAGGCTTCTGGCGCCGCTTCGGTTGCAAAGGCTTCGGCGTCGAGCTGCCGCAAAAACGCCGGCCCGCTTCCATCAAACCGGCTAAAGCCCCGGCAAATGGCCGCAATGCGCCGGGCCGAGGTGCCGCCGTTCTGCCAGGGCAATTTGCGCCGCAGGTCGTCCACGTCAAAGTAGGAGTGCACCGGCTTGCCCAGCGCCAGGCCCACGTACACCACCGTCGAGTATTGGGTGATGAGCTCCACGCAGTTGGCAATCATGTGGTCGGTGTTGCCTTCGGTGAAGATGAGCGTGCCGGGCGGGGCGTGCTCCTTAATCTCGTCCACGGCGCGGGGCAGCTCCTCGTTGGGGTGCAGCTTGAAGGCCAGCGGGCGGCCGTTGGCAATGCGGGCGCACTCCCGAATAAACTTGGGCCGGTTTTCGGGCGTGAAGGTTTCGCGCAGGTCGGAAGTGGCCACCAACACGTAGCCGCGGTGCGGAAAGTCGTTGTGGCGCACCTGCTCAATGTTGTCGAAATTGGGAATGCCCGTCACGATGAGCTTGTCGGCATCCACACCCACGCGTTCGAAGTGCCGGGCGTAGCTCTCCGAGGCCACGCAGTAGATGTCGCAGCAGTTGTTCATGCCGTTGAGGGCCGTGCCAATGGCCAGGATGGGGTAGCGGGTGAAGCGCTTCACCAGCCGCGCCCACAGGTTGAGTGGGTCGGTCATGCCCTCCTGCACAAACACGGTTTTGGTGCGCTTAATCAACGGCCAGGGCACAATCACGTCGGAGCAGCACACGATGAGGTCGTAGTGATTGCCGTACACGCGGGCCTCGAAGTCGTTTTTCAGGCCGTGCGCGGCCAGGTACTTATCGGCCTTATCCTTGATTTTGCCCGTGACGATGGTTTTGTCGAGCCCGCCCGTCCAGAGCAGAAACTTGTAGAAGGGGCGCTGCCAGCCGTCGTAGTACAGCTGGCTAAAGTAGGGGTCGAACTCGTCGTCCAGCAGCTGCGCAATCTGGTGCATCTGCGTGGTTTGGTTGGGCGAGCCGATGAGAAACAAGGCCTTTTTTCGGGACATGCAGGGACAGGATGAACAGCCAAACCACCAACCCTCGGCAAAGCCGGCCCCGCGCCCGGCGCCCCGTTTTTCGGGGCTCCGGCTGCGGAAAGGCCGCGCATGAGGGTTGGGGGCAAGGTACAGCACAGCCGGCAAACCGACGACGTCCTGCGCGAGGTCTGCACCTGTCCGAATGTGCTCCAACAGCTACGCAAGGCTTATTTGCGCAGCACCCGGATGCTGACGCGCCGGTTCATGGCGCGGTTGGTGAGGGTGGTGTTGGGCCGCACGAAGTATTTGGGGCCGTAGCCTTTGGCTTGCACACGGCCGGGGCTCACGCCCAGGCTGGTCAGCGCGTGCATGGCGGCGCGGGCGCGGTCTTCGCTGAGTTGATAGTTCGCCTCCGCGTCGCCGGTGCTGTCGGTGTAGCCGCCTATTTTCACCAAGGACTTGGGGAACGTGTTGAGAATGCTGGCGATGTTGCCCAGCTGACGCGCCGATTCCAGCGTGAGCTGGGCCTTGCCGCTTTCGAAGTTGATGCGGTCGAAGTTAATCCAACCCTTGGTCCGGTTCACCGAGTCGACCTGGAACGCTGGCGAAGATAGAAAGGTATACAGCCGGTTTTCGGTCGAATTGGCCCCCACTTTCTGCCGGCTGCCATCGGCCAGGACGAGCATAATGGGCTTACCGGTGTCGTAGATGTAGGTATCCCGGTCCTGGTCGTAGCGCCCGTTGGGCTCGTTGCCGATGACGGCCGGGCGGGGCGTGGCCGGACGCGCGGTTTTGCTGGCCGGCGCGCGCCCGGCCACTGCCGCCACGGGCCGGCTGGCCGCGGGTGGCGCGGGTCGGGCCGCGGGCAATGCTGGGGTTGGGGCCGGCTCCGGGACTAGCTCCGGGGCCGCCGCTGGGGGCGTTTCGGGCGGGGTAAAAGCGGCGGTGCGGGCGGGCGTAGCCGGCGCGGGCGCTGGGCTGGTTGCCGCCAGCGAGTGGGCCGCCGGCTGGTCGCGGCTGGTTGTGTTGCGGCCAAAGAAGTACCCCAAGCACACGGCCAGCAACAGCAGCGCCCCCCATTGCCAGTACGCCGGCAACCTGCCGCCCCCGGGCGCGGCTGATGCCGCCCAGGCGGCCCGCGTGGGGCCCAGCCGTGCGGGTGGTTCGGCCGAGAGGTGCAGGCCCAGCTCGCCAGTCAGGGGCAAGGTGGCAACCGCGACTGGAGCCGGCAGCATGGCCGCCGCAAGGTTCGCCTTCTCGGCGTGCAGCCACTCGGCGAATTCGTTGGGCGAGAAGGCTTTTTCGGCGGCGGCGTGGCCCAGCACGCCCAGCACGGCGGTGGCGGCCAGCTGCAGCAGCGCGTCGCTGGTCGCGGGCTCAATGGCCGCCGCAGCGGCAATGCGCGTCACGGTGGCGCGGTAGGAGCCGTCGAGCAGGTCGAGGAGCAGGTTCAGGCCCAGTTCGTGGCGGCCCACCGGGTCCTGGCCGGCAAAGTGCTGGAGCACCTGCGCGGCGTCGGCCTCCTGCACCAGCGTCAGCAGGCCTTCGGGGGTGAGGCCACGGCCCACTTTCTCCGACAACTTATCGAGCACCAGGGTCACCGAATCACGCAGGGCATAGTCCACATCGGGGGCGGCTTCGCCGAGCCGGGTGCCGAGCCGGGCAATGGTTTCGCGGCTGAAACGGAAGCTAACCGTTTCGGATACAGTATTTTTCATAGCAATGTACTTATTCAGAAAAACCGATGATACCGCCCCGGTCCCGCTGCCCGTCGGCCCCGCTTCGCTAGCAGGAGCCCGCTCTGGGGGCTATCTGCCTTTGCATTGCCACAACTTCACTTTCCAACGCCACTTCGCTGGCCACCAAACGAAAATAACCCAATTTGTTAATATTGCAAATGATATATGTTGTTCACTGGCAGAAAATCAATTTTTCCACGGCGGGCGACGAGGAGCTATTTTTGGGGTTGCGATGAATGACCCCGAAATCCGCGCTCTGCTCTTTCCAATGCTCGTGGGCGGCGTGCACATCAGCGAATTGCCCACCGGCACCACCCGGGCCGACGTGGTGCACATCACCGAGCACTTCATGCACGGCTACGAAGTGAAGGGCGACGGCGACACCCTGCAGCGCGTGGCCAACCAGCTGCGCTGCTACGGCGAGGTGTACGACTTCGTCACCTTCATCGTCACCGAAAAGCACCTGGCCAGGCTGCTGCCGCTGCTGCCGGAGTGGGTGGGCGTGCAGGTGGCCGGCCCCGAAGGCTTGCGCGTGCACCGCGCCGCCTGCTACAATGCCACGGTGGCCCCGGCCCCGCTTTCCAAGCTGATTTTGCTGGAGGAAGTGAAGCAGTTTCTGCTGGCGCGGGGCCTGGCCGGGGCCAGCACCCTGCGCGGGGCCGACATCGCCCGGTTTCTGCGCACCACCAATCTGGTGCCGCTCTCGGCGCTGGCCCAGCACGTGCGCGAGCGCCTCATGGCCCGGCTGCCCGAGCGCCTGCTCATGCGCGCCGAGCGCAAGGCCGAGCGCGAGCGCCTGCCCCCGCGCCGCAAACCCAAGCGCAAGGCAAAAGCCAAACCCCGGAAACCCGCCGCCCGCAAAAAAGCCAGCGCCGCCTAGCAGCAGGAGCGGCGGGGCGGCGCTGGCTCAGTTAGAGCGCTGCCTGGCTATTTCTTTTTCAGCGCGGCGGCCACGGCCTGGTTGAGGAGGGGTTCCATTACCCGGTAGCCGGTGAGGTTGGGGTGCACGCCGTCTTCGCCATACACCTTTTTCAGGCCCTGGTTTTCGTCGGCCATAGCGGAGTGGAAGTCCAGGTACACGAGCTTGTGCTGGTCGGCGTAGGCTTTGATGCGCTGGTTGAGGGCCATGATTTTCGGGGCTGGCTGCAGGCCCTTGCGCCACCAGAAATCAATTGCCGGCATCACCGAGCCCAGCACCACCCGGATGCCGTGGGCCTGGGCCAGCTCGACCATGCTCATGAGGTTGTTGAGGGTGGTTTCGGGGTTGTAGGGGCCGCTGTTTTCGGCCACGTCGTTGGTGCCGATTAGGATGACTACCACGGCCGGAAGCAGGTTCACCACATCGGCCCGGAAACGCACTAGGGTCTTGCCCGAGGTTTGCCCGCTGATGCCGCGCCCCACATACTCGTAGGGCTTGCCGCCGAAGAAAGCCGAGTCGGCCTTCACCCACCCTTCGGTAATGGAATTGCCGATGATGACCACGCGGGGCACGCCGGGCTTGGGGGCGGGCAGGCGCTGGTTGGCCGCGGCGTAGCGCTGCAGGTAGGCCCAGTCGTTGCGCAGCAGGTAGTCCTGCTGGCGGGCGTAGGCCTCATCGGCAGCTTTTTTGGCTGCGTCGGGAGCGGTGGGCTGCTGCGCACGGGCCGCGGCGGGCAGCAGCAGGGCAGCCCCCAGCAGAAAGGCGGGCCACAGGCGGACAGGAATGGACATGCGGCAAGGTAGGCAGGCCCGCCTACTTCACCACCAGTGTCATGATGGAGTGGGCGGCCGCCGTGGTGTTGGCCGCCTGGCCGCGTATCCACAGCTGATAGTCCAGCGGCTTGTCGGTCTGGTTCATCACCACCACGGCCACCGAGCCGTCGGGGTTGCGGAAGGCGGTGGTTTGCAGGGCGTCGCGGTTTGAGGCCGTGGCAATGCGCTTGGCCCCCGGCCGAATGAATTTCGAGAAGTGACCGATGTAGTAGTAGGCGCTGGTGTAAATCAGCTTGCCGGCTTTGGTGTCGCCGATGATGGGGGCGTAGCAGAAGTTGCCCACGTGGTTGGGGCCTCCGGTTTCGTCGAGCAGCACGTTCCAGTCGGTCCAGCCCACGGTGCCGGCGTTGAAGTCGCCTATCATCGACATGCCGTATTTCTCGCCCAGGTCCCAGCGGTCCACTTTGGCCAGGTCGAAGTTTTCGAGGCAGCCTTCGGTGAAGAGCAGGTTCTTGTCGGGGTAGGTTTCGTGCACGCGGCGCACGTTGTCGAAGAGCATGCCCGAGCCGGTCCAGGTCTCGTACCAATGGTAGCCGATGCCCCACACGTACTTGGCGGCCGCGGGGTCGTCGAGCACGGCGCTGGCGCGCTGGTACACCAAGTCGCGGTTGTGGTCCCAGGCAATGAGCTTTTTGCCGCCCATTCCGCCCTTGGCCAGGGTGGGGCCGAGGTAGCCTTTGATGAAATCCCGCTCTTCTTCGCCGGTGAAAATGCACGACTCCCACTTCTGCGTGGCCATGGGCTCGTTTTGCACGCTCAGGCCCCACACCGGAATGCCGTGCTGCTCATAAGCCTTGATGAACTTCACGTAGTAGTCGGCCCAGGCCTGGCGGTATTGGGGCAGCAGCTTGCCGCCTTTGAGCATGGTGCCGGTGGTTTTCATCCAGGCCGGCGGGCTCCAGGGACTGGCGTAGAGGGTGAGCTTGCCGCCGGCCGCCGCCATGGCCTGCTTGATGAACGGAATGCGAAACTGCTCGTCGTGCTGCACGCTGAACGTTTTCAGCGCCTCGTCCTTATCGGCCACGTAGGTGTAGCTGCCGCTCGAAAAATCGGAGCTGTGAATGCTGGTGCGCGCCAGCGTGTAGCCGATGCCCGCCGTGGGGCTGTAGTAGGCCCGCAGGAATTCCTGCTGCACTGGCTTGGGCAGCTTGGCATAGGTTTCGGCCGCGGCATCGGTCAGGGCCCCGCCAATGCCCAGCATGGTCTGGAAGGTGTGGGTGGGGTCGACGAACACGCACACCTGGGTTTCGAGCGGCTGCCCGGCCGGCGCAAAGGCCAGCGCCTCGCCGGCCGCCAGCCGCTGCGTCGTGCCGGCCACCGTGGCGTATACGCGGGCCGTTTTGCCGGCAGCCGAATAAGCAGCGCTGGTTTTGGGGGTAGTTTGGGCGTTGGCGCCGCCGCCGTAAAGGCCGGCCAGCAACGCGAGGGAAAGAAGGGGGTGTTTCATTGGGGGCAGGAGGAATGCCAGGCGCCAACCGGCGGCTATTGCTTGCTGATGTTAAATTCGGAGGTGTAGCCCGGGCTGACGATGCGCACCACGTAAAGCCCACTTTTCAGGCCTGACAGGTCGAGGATATTCTGCGAAACCGGCGTCAAGTGGGTTTCCGCCAGCACCACGCGGCCTGCCGTGTCGAACACCGTGACGCGGTGCGACGGCACGCTGGCCGGTACCTCATAAGTCAGGGTGTTGGCAACGGGATTAGGGTAAAACGCGCTACGGTTTTTTTTTCCCCGTTTGCCGGCCAGCGGCGCACTGCCGGAAATGCCGAAAATGAATTTCTCGGTGGCCGAAATGCTGGTGCGCGTGCACGTCATGGGCCCGGTGCCGTTTTCTGACGAAAGGTAGGCGCCGTTGTTGCCCCGCAGCGACACGGTACCGTCCGGATTCAGCACCCAGTCAAAGGCCTCGGCCGCCGATGCCGTGGGGTGGTTGACGGTGACGGGCCGGGTGCCGTTTTCCGACGAGACGTAGCCCGTGGTGCTGCGCAAGGCCACTTTGCCACCGCCAGCGGCCTCCATCGTAAGCTGCTCCCAGGCCCCGCGCGAGCTGCGCGCGCAGGTCATCGGCTGGAAGCCGCCTTCGCTCGAAACGAACTTGTTGTTGTTGCCCTGCAGCCAGACAATGCGGCCGACCGGGGCCGCCAGCAGGCCGTGGTAGCTGCCGCCGCCGGGGTAGTTCACGATGCCGTTCTGGTTCGGGGCCAGGGCGTTGAGCGCGGTGTTGGGCACGGCGTTGCCAAATAGAATGTTGTTGAGCACCTGCGGCAGGCCGGCCACGCCGTCCACGATGTAAGGCGGCGGAATGCGAAACAGGGCCGCGTTGTTGCCGCCGTCGAAGCGTTTGTAGGTCCAGTGGCACCAGCCGATGCCCACGGAGTTGAGGCTTTGGGCCGCGTCGTGCATCCAGGCGTCGGTGTTTTCACCGGTTTCGCCCACCCAGATGGGCACGTTCTGCGCGGCCCGAAAGCGGGTAAGGTTGCCGATGGTGCGCAGGTTGTTGGGGTTGGCCAGGTCCACGGAGGCCACGTTGTTGTCGAGCAGATACGTGGGCCCGCTGTAGCGGTGCGAGTTGTACACCAGGTTGGCCGTATTGGTGAAGGTGCTCTTCTCCATCAGGTTGAAATCGTTGCCGAAACCGTTGCCCTCCAGCAGCAGCAGGTGGTTGTCGCCCTCGGCCCGCACCGTCGTTATCAGCCGCTGCAGCAAGCTCTGGATTTGCTGGTTGCCCGGCACGTTGTTGGGCTCGTTGATGAGGTCGTACATCGCCACGCGGGCGTCGTTCTTGTAGCGCGCCGCGATGGTGCCCCACAGCCGGGCGGTGATGTCCTGGTAAATGGGTTGGTTCCACAGGTCCAGCGGCTGCAGGGCGTCGGCAATGTTGGTGTCGGTGCCCTGCGAGCCGGGAGTGGCGTGCAGGTCCAGCACCACGTACATGTTGTTGGCCGCGCACCAGGCCAATACGTTGTCAATCAGGTGCAGGGCTTCCATGTTGGCCGAGTCCACAAACAGCTGGTTGGTGTTGTACCAGCCCGTGAGGGCGCTCACGTAGGCCGCGTAGGAAGTGGTGCCGCGCAGCACGCTGTTGCGCATGGCGCGCTGCGTGGGCGTCAGAAACAGGTCGTAGTGCAGCGGCAGGCGCACGCAGTTGAACCCCTTGGAAGCCAGAAAATCAATGTCGGCCCGGGTGATGAAGTTGTCGCGGTAGCTCTGGTAAAACGCTTCCACGTCGGCGTCGCTCATGCCCAGGTCGTACAGCGTCTTCTTCACCGTGCCCTGGGTTTGGCGGCCGTTGATGCCCGGCCAGCCCGGCTTCACGATGTAGCCTTCCTGCAAGGCCCAGCCGCCCAGGTTCACGCCGTTGAGCAGCACTTCCTGGTTGTCGGCGTTCACAATCTTCGGGCCCGCCGCGTGCAGAAAGCTCTGTGCGCTGGCCGGAGCCAAAAGGCCTGGCAGGGCCAGCGCCAGCGCCAGCAGGCTCATCAGGCGCCAGCCAGCGAAATGCAATGAGAGACAGCTGTTCAACGGGTGGGAATTTGAGTTGGAAAAGAAGGACTGTGGCAAGCAAATGTAAAATCTCCGGCGCTCAAAAATCCTAACAAAAAGGGCTGCTCGTGGCCCCAAGCGGCTTTTTCGACCAGGCGATTACACTTAAAGCACACGCGGAGATGCCGGTAATGCGCGCCGCCTTATCCGTGAGCGCGCATTGCCGGCTCCTCCCAAACTCGTTAAAAAACACGCGAAAATTCTGGTAGCCTGCCGCAAAAAAAATGCAAACCGTGCCCTACCATACGTAGGTGCCCACCGCGCCGGCCGGCAGCGAGGCCGCTACCTGCCGGCCCCGGTGGCTGAGCCCGAACGTGCGGGGCGTCTTACCCGCATTGAGCACGATGAGCACGTGCTGCCCGCCCGGCGTGCGGAAAGCCACGTTGGGCAGGCCGTCTACCTCGGCCGAGGCCACGCGCACGCTGCCGGGCCGCACAAACTTGCTGGCGTGGGCCACAATGTAGTAGGCCGGGTTGCGCGTCACGGCGTTGCCGGCCAGCGTGAGGGCGCCCAGGCATTGCGTGCAGCCGCCGGGCGTGTGCGGGTTTTGCTGCGGGTCGGCGGCCAAGTTCCACTCCAGCACGGTGCGGGCCCAGTTGCGCGTGGCCCCGATGATGAGCGTGCCGGTGTGCCAGGCCAGGTCGTCGGCAAACTTGCCGGGTGCCCCAATCCACTGTTCGGTGAAGTACACGTTTTTTTCCGGGTGCGCGGCGTGCACCTTGCTCAGGGCCTCGATGGGGCCGGCGTAGAGGTGAAAGGCCGAGCCATCGACGTACTGCGCGGCCTCCGGGTCGTCGAGGATGGTGAGCGGGTAGTCGGGCCGGTCGGCGTTGTGGTCGTACACCAGGATTTTGGTGCCGAGCCGAGCCGCCCGAAACGCCGGCCCCAGGCTGCGCTTGATGAAGGCGGCCTGCTCGTCGGCGGGCATCAGCAGGCTGGGGTTGTTGCCGGGGTGCAGCGGCTCATTCTGCACCGTGATGGCGTCGAGGCGAATGCCGGCGGCCTTCATCTCCTGCAGGTAACGCACCAGGTAGCGGGCGTAGGCGTCGTAAAACTCCGGCTTCAGGCTGCCGCCCTTCGACGCGCCGTTGGTTTTCATCCAGGCCGGGGGCGACCACGGCGACCCCAGCAGCTTTAGCCGCGGGCTGATGGCCAGAATCTCCCGCAGCACCGGGATGAGGTGCTCGCGGTCGGGCGCCAGGCTAAAGTGCGCCAGTTCCGGGTCGGGTTGGCCGTCGGGCGCATCGTCGTAAGAAAACACGCGGGCATCGAGGTCGGAAGCGCCGATGCTGATGCGCAGGTAGCTCACGCCGATATTGGGCCCGTCGGTGGCAAACAGCTCCCGAAGCAGCTTCTGGCGCTCGGGCGCGGCCATCTGGTGCAGCAGTTGCGCACTGCCCCCGGTGAGGGTGTAGCCAAAGCCGTCGATGGATTGAAAAGCCTGCGCGTCGTTCACCTCAATAACCGGCTGCGGCACCGGGGCTTTGGCAAACAGCAGCCGGCCGGGCTGCGGCTTGAACAGCACCGACTCGTCCGGTGTAGTCAGCCAGAGGGTGACGCCGGGGGCCGGGGCAGCGGGCGCGGGGCGCGCCGGTTTCTGGGTCTGGGCCGCGAGCGGGAGCAGGGCGGCGGCCAGCCGCAGCCAGCGCAAGGAGGAGAGGGACATGACGCGCATCGAAAAGGACCGAACCGGGTGCAGAGGCGAAAGTACCGAGCCGGTCTAAAAGCCCCCGGCCGCTGCCTGAAAATCGGCTGAGAATTTCCTGCGGCTAAGGCCAGCAACCAACCCGCCAAAAACAAAGAATCCCGGTGCTTTTTGCTACCGGGATTTCTGCTGTGAAGAGAGGACTCGAACCTCTAATTGTACTAGCGAGATAGGCTAGCGCGTCTGCCAGTTCCGCCACCCCACAGTGTTGATGATGCAAAGGTACAAAGGGAATTGTTTGTTAAACAAGTTGTTAGCAAAATTTTATTTTCATTTGCATCAACAGAGCATGAAAAACGAGGGCGAAACACAGCCGCTTCCCACCAAGCAGATGCCAGCTATTTCTTTAGAACTCTACTCGTTGTCCGCCGCCTCCTGTTGTTCCGGATTTGGTGAAGCCGGGGACAAGTATAATTTGAATGAGAGCGAATTTCCAAAAATAATTGTTTAAAAAAGTAAAAAATTTCTGGTAATAGCGCTAAAAAATAGGTGGTGGCCCAATCGTACCCCGGGCTCTGAGTTCACGCATGAGTCGGCGGTATCTTCGCGGGCCCGAAAAGCTGCCCGTCGATGAGTCTCGTTTCCCCCCGCAAAATCATCCACCTCGACATGGATGCCTTTTATGCTTCGGTGGAGCAGCGCGACCACCCCGAGCTGCGCGGCAAGCCCGTGGCGGTGGGCGGCGCCCGCGAGCGGGGCGTGGTAGCGGCGGCCAGCTACGAGGCCCGCCAGTTTGGGGTGCGCTCGGCCATGCCGTCGGTCACGGCCCTGCGCAAGTGCCCCGGGCTGCTGTTTGTGCCGCCCCGCTTTGCCGTGTACAAAGAAGTGTCGCGGCAGATTCGGGCCATTTTTGCCGAGTACACGCCGCTCATCGAGCCCGTGTCGCTCGACGAGGCCTACCTCGACGTGACGCACAACCTCAAGCAGCTGGATTCGGCCACCCAGATTGCGCGCGAAATCCGGGCCAAAATACTGGCCGAAACCCAGCTCACGGCCTCGGCGGGCATTTCTTACAATAAGTTTCTGGCCAAGCTGGCCTCCGACTACCGCAAGCCCAATGGCCAGTTTGTGGTGCGCCCCGAGCAGGGGCTGGCCTTTGTGGAAGGGCTGGCGGTGGGGCAGTTCCACGGCGTGGGGCCGGTCACGGCGGCCCGGATGAACCAGCTGGGCATTTTCACGGGGGCCGATTTGCGGGCGCAGCCGCTGGAGTTTCTGCACCAGCACTTTGGCAAGGCCGGGCGCTACTACCACGCCATTGCCCGCGCCGAGGACCACCGCCCGGTGGAGGCCGACCGCCTGCGCAAGTCGGTGGGCTCCGAAACCACGTTCGCGCACGACCTCACTGCCTTTGCCGACCTGCTCGACGGCCTGCGCCCTTCCATTGAGGAGGTGTGGGAGTACTGCCAGCGCTCGGGCATTCTGGGGCGCA
Source organism: Hymenobacter sp. 5317J-9 (assembly GCF_022921075.1). Taxonomy (NCBI): domain Bacteria; kingdom Pseudomonadati; phylum Bacteroidota; class Cytophagia; order Cytophagales; family Hymenobacteraceae; genus Hymenobacter; species Hymenobacter sp. 5317J-9. Next base: position 3,420,465 of record NZ_CP095050.1, on the reverse strand, counting down.
CGGTCACGGTGAAGGTGAAGTTTGCCGACTTCCAGCAAATTACGCGCAGCCGCAGCGCCGTGGGGCCCATCCCCAATCAAGGCGTGCTGGAGCGCATCTGCCGCGAGCTGGTGGAAGGGCTGTTCCCGCTGCCCAAGGGCGTGCGGCTGCTCGGCGTCACGCTTTCGAACCTAAACACGGGCCAGCCGGCAGCCGGACGCCAGCTCACGCTGAGCTTTTGAGTAGGAAGAAGGCAGTAGGGGAGATGGGCAGGCGGCGCACGCCATACTGACAAGTAGCGTACATCATCTGACAGCTAACCGCTGCCCCCTTTTTCTTCTGCATTCAGCCCGAAAATTGACTTAAAAGCCTGGAAAAACTGTAGTAGAAAATATAGCCTCGGATTCTACCCGATGAGATGCCTTTTTCCGCAACCCAATCGATACCTTGCCGACTTTAACTGTGCCGCCTTGCTAATACTGGCAAGGTTCTGGCCCTGTTTTCCACTCAGGGCCGCCCATGGGGCGGCCCGGGCAACCCGATTCGACTTTTAATCATCTTCCTCGCATGAATTTTTCTCGTTTTAAGCTTGGAGTGTATTCCACTTCGGTGCTGGCCCTGCTGGGGCTGGCGTCTTTCTCGGTGTATCAGGGCACGCCGCCGCGCGACCAAGTGGTGCTCGGCGTGATGCTGCAGGGCCTGTCGCAGCTGCACTTTCAGCCCGAGAAGATTGACGACCAGTTTTCGCAGCGCGTGTTCGACCTCTACCTCAAGCGCGTCGACGTGAATAAGCAGTTTCTGCTGGCCCCGGAAGTGGCCGCCCTGCGCCAGTACCAAACCAAAATCGACGACGAGCTGCGCGGCGGCACCCACGAGTTTCTGGACGCCACCAGCCAGCTGCTGAGCAAGCGCACCCTCGAAATTCAGACCTTGTACCGCCAACTGCTGGCCAAGCCGTTCGACTTCACGGCGCAGGAAACCTGGGAGTCGGACCCCGCCAAGGCCACCTACGCCGCCACCCCCGCCGCCCAGCGCGAGCAGTGGCGCAAGCTGATTAAGTACCAGACCCTGGCCCAGCTCTCGGAGCTGATGGACGAGGAGGCCCGCAAAAAGGACAAGCCCTTGGCCGCCACCAAAGCCGGCGCCGCGGCGTCCACCACCTCCGGCCGGCCCCGCTCGGCCGTGGAGCTGGAAGCCGAGGCCCGCAAGCGCGTGCTGAAATACTACGACGAGTACTTCGACGACAAGCTGAAAACCGACGCCAACGACCGGCTGGCCGAGTTTGCTAACGTCATTGCCAATACCTACGACCCGCACACGGACTATTTTGCCCCCATCGTGCGCGAAAACTTCGACATCACCATGTCGGGGCGCCTGGAAGGCACCGGTGCGCTGCTGCAGGCCGAAGACGGCCACCTGAAGGTGACCGACATCGTGGCCGGCTCGGCTTCGGCCCGGCAGGGCGAGCTCAAGGTGGGCGACGTGATTTTGCGCGTGGCCCAGGGCGCCGGCGAGCCGGTGAGCGTGGAGGGCATGAAGTTCGACAAAGCCGTGAAGCTCATTCGCGGGCCCAAGGGCACGGAAGTGCGCCTCACGGTGCGCAAGCCCGACGGCGCCACGGTGGTCATTCCCATCATTCGCGACGTGGTGGTGATTGAGGAAACCTACGCCCAGTCGGCCGTCATCAAGCAAAACGGCAAGAACTACGGCTACATCCACCTGCCCACGTTCTACGCCGATTTCAGCGGCAAGGGCGGCCGCAGCAGCGCCGCCGACGTGAAAAACGAGCTGGCCAAGCTGAGCAAGGAAAACGTTGCCGGCGTGGTGCTCGACCTGCGCTACAACGGCGGCGGCTCCCTGCGCGACGCCGTGGACATGGGCGGCCTGTTTGTGCCCAGCGGCCCATGGTGCAGGTGAAAACCAACCGCGGCAAGCCCCAGCCCGTGGCCGACGAAGACCCCACGGTGCAGTACGGCGGCCCGCTGGTGGTGCTGGTGAACAAGTACAGCGCCTCGGCCTCCGAGATTCTGGCGGCGGCCATGCAGGACTACAAGCGCGCCGTGGTGCTGGGCAACCCCACCTACGGCAAAGGCACGGTGCAGCAAGTGTTCGACTTGGACAATGCCGTGTCGCCGGAAGTGGCGGCCCTCAAGCCGCTGGGCTCGGTGAAGCTCACCATTCAGAAGTTTTACCGCGTGAATGGCGGCTCGACCCAGTTTAAGGGCGTGACGCCCGACATAACCGTACCCGACGCGCTGAGCTCCTATGCCAAGGGCGAGAAGGAGGCCGAATACCCGTTGCAGTGGGACGAGATTGCGCCCGCTACGTATCAGCCCACCAACTCGCTTCCGGCCCTGGATAAGCTGAAGGCCGCCAGCGCCGCCCGCGTGGCCGCCAGCCCCGGCTTCCGCCTCATCACCGAGGCCGCCCAGCGGGCCACCGAGCGCCGCAAGCAAACCAACCTGTCGCTGAACCTGGCGGCATACCGCACCGTCCAGCAACAAGCCCGCGATGCCAATAAGCTGCAGACCACGGCCCAAAATGCCCTGCCCACCCTCGACATTGCCCTGCCCGCCCCCGATGCTACCCTGGCCAAAACCGACTCGGTGGTGGCCAAGCGCACCACCCGCTTCCTGAAGCCGCTGCGCAAAGACGCGGCCCTTGCCGAAGCCGTGGCCGTGATTGGCGACGAGCTGAAGTAGCAGCCAGCTGACGACATGTGAAAACGCCCCCGTTGCTGCTGAGCGACGGGGGCGTTTTCACATGTGGAAAATACACTGCCTTCTAAATTCAGTAATAGACGTTGCTGAAGGTGCCGTCGAGGGATTTACTGGTACCGCTCGACGCGGAAATGCCGGTGAAACTAAACGTGCCCGATATAGAGCGCGGAAATGGCGGCTTGTTATTGACCTGGGTGATGGTGAGTGTGCCGCCCGATAGGCGGGAGTCGAAAATTCCCGAGCCAGACCCCTTGAAGATGGCATAGGTCAAGGCCCCATTTAGCGGGTAAGTCCCCACCGTTATTGCCCAGGGCATATTCAAATGAAGCACGTAGGTAGCCGGCGACGGTGGCATCTGGATGATGGCATCGCTCAGCGCAATTGAAACACATTGCGGGTTGGCAACCCTAATTCCATCGTAATTCAAGAAAATGTCAATGAAAGGAGGGGAGTAGGCGACATTGTTGGCCGTGAAAAAGGCAGCGGCGCGCACCACTGAAATCGTGGGGACTACCGTGGTTTTGCCCGCCGTAACCGTCACGCTTTGCTGACGGGGCGGAACGTAATTGAAGTTTTTGTTTGTGAAAGACAACTCGTATGTGTCGACTGGTAACGCGTCGAATTGGTAATTCCCCGTGGTGCCATCTACTTTGGCGCTGGTAATGGTTTGGTGGGTTTTGTTATCGACTAACTGAACCGAGAGCAAGGCATCTGCCGGCTGAATACGGCCGGTTATGGACGGCACAGCTGCGGGCGTGGCTGCGGGCGCCGAAGGCTGCGGCAGGTTCTTGCCGGCATCGGAACAAGCGCCGCACAAAAGAGTCGCACCTAATGCGCCAATTAGGAAAAGCGCTTGCAAATGGTTGTGCATGAGGAGAGAAAATAGATGCGTGGAAGGCCTGATAAATAACGAAAGAATCTGGCAATTGATATGGTGACAAACAACTAGCTACGGAAGCTGCCTTTGCACAGACTTGGTTGCCGCTAAACGGCAGGGTCTGGTGTGGGGTAGGATAAGTTGTTGTAAACTCAACTTTGAACGATTGCAAAGGCGGATTTTGCGTATGCAATTTGCCTTTTCCCACTCTGTGTACTTTCGTGGTATGCCCATTCCCGCCCTGCCCAATCTGCCACCTGACCTGCAAACCGCTTTTCCAGCCGATGAGCTGCTGGCCGGCCTGCTGGAGGGTTCGCTGGTAGGCGTGGCGTTGTACCGGCCCATTCGGGGGCCGATGGGCAGATTATTGACCTTACCATTGAGCTGCTGAACCCGGCCGCCCAGCGCATTTTGCAACAGCCGGCGCGCCCGGCGGGCACCTACCTGCAGCACTACCCGCACACAGTGGAAACGGGCGTGTTTGCGTTTCACTGCGAGGCCATCGAAACGGGGCGCCCTGCGCAGATGGAGGTCAACTACCAGGGCGACGGGCTCGACAACTACTTCCGGCTGTCGGCCTGGCGGGTGGGCGAAGGGCTGCTGGTGAGCTTCGACGACACGGCCCAGCACAGCCGCACGGCCGTGGAGCTGGCCCTGCGCGAGAGCCAGGCCCGCGAGCGTGCCGCCCGGGCCGAGGCCGAGCAGCAGCGCCAGCAATTGCACGACCTGTTTATGCAGGCGCCGGCCTGCATGGCCCGCACCGCGGGGCCGGCCCACGTGTTCACCATGGCCAACCCGCCGTTTGGCCAGCTGTTTGGCGGCCGGCCGCTGCTGGGGCTGCCGCTGCGCGAGGCGCTGCCGGAGGTGCAGAGCCAGAAGTTCCTGGCGCAGCTCGACCGGGTGTACCGCACCGGCGAAACGCACTACGGCACCGAAGAGCCGGCGTATTTGGACCGCACCAACACAGGCCAGCTGGAAGCCGTGTATTTCAACTACATCTACCAAGCCACGCGCGACACGGCGGGCGAAGTATCGGGCCTGCTCGTGTTTGCCTACGACGTGACGGCGCACGTGGAAGCGCGGCAGCAGTCCCTGCAAAACGCGCTTCGGGCCACCGCTGCCAACGAGGAGCTGGCCGCCGCCAATGAAGAGCTGCAGGCCGCCAACGAAGAAATCAAGGCCAGCAACAACGACCTGTATATCGCCCAGCTCACGCTGCACGAGCTGAATCAGGAGCTGGCCGCCGCCAATGAAGAGCTGCAGGCCGCCAACGAAGAAATCAAGGCCAGCAACAACGACCTGTATATCGCCCAGCTCACGCTGCACGAGCTGAATCAGGAGCTGGAGGCCCGCGTGGCCGAACGCACCGAGAAGCTGCTGCGGGCCCAAGCCGAGGCCGAGCGCCAGCGCATGCAGTTGGAGCGGCTGTTTATGCAGGCGCCGGCCGCCATCTGCATCCTCGACGGTCCCGAGCTGGTGTACGAGCTGGCAAACCCCGCTTACCGCAACCTGTTTCCCGGGCGGGAACTGCTGGGCCGGCCACTGCTCGCGGCGCTGCCCGAGATTGCCGGGCACGAAGTGTACCGCGACTTTCGGCGGGTGTACGAAACGGGCGTGGCCAACGAGGAGTACGCCATGCTGGTGCCCTTTGCCCGGCCCGGCGACGGCGTGCTGGAAGACCGGTACTTCAACTTCATTCAGCAGGCCCGCTTCGGCGAAGACGGGCAGGTGGACGGCATCCTGGTGTTTGGCTTTGAAGTGACGGAGCAGGTGCTGGCCCGCCAACACATGGCCCGCGTCAACGACGAGCTGAGCGCGGCCAACCAGGCCGTGAGCGCCCGCAACGACGAGCTGGCTGCTGCCAACGCCCAACTTATCCGCACCAATCAGGACCTCGACAACTTCGTGTACGTGGCCTCGCACGACCTCAAGCAGCCCGTCAACAACCTCGCGGGCTTGTTCGACGAGCTGCGCCACGCCGCCACCTTTGCCGACGCCGACGAGGCCGACCTGCTCGTGCCCATGGTGGAGGAAGCCCTGTACCAGCTCGCCACCACCATCGACGACCTTGCGGCCGTGGGCCAGGCCCAGCGCCTGCCCGAACTGCCCGCCGAAACCGTGGACCTGGAAGAAATCACCCAAGAGGTGCTACAGACGCTGCAGCCGCAGGTGCTGGCCGCCCGCGCCCGCATCACCACTGATTTTGCGGCCCGCCCCACCATTTCCTACGCCCGCGCCAACCTGCGCACCCTGCTGGCCAACTTGCTCAGCAACTCGCTGAAATACAACGACCCCACCCGGCCCTGCCGCGTGCACATCTCGCTCTGGCTCGAAAACGGCCGGCCGGTGCTGCTGCTGGAAGACAACGGCCTGGGCTTCGACGCGCAGCGCCACCGCGACGAGCTGTTTCACCTGTTCCGGCGCTTCCACGACCACACCGAGGGCACCGGCGTGGGCTTGTACCTCGTCAACCGCATTGTGCAAAGCAACGGCGGCCGGGTAGAGGTAGAAAGCGAAGTGGGGGTGGGCACCACGTTCCGGCTGTATTTGTGAGGCGGTGCCGGCTACCGGGCCGGCTTGGCAAACACCAGCCAGTTCGATTGGCGGGCCGTGTCGGTGCGCCGCCTGCCCAGCCGGACCACATCCGCCTGATACCAGCCACCGGGCTTGTACCAGCCCTCGTCCCAGCCGCCCATGTCGAGGTACAGGGCGTTGCGGGCCCCCAGGCTCACCAGGTCGGCGGCGAATTGCTGCATGGTGAGCTCATCGGTGCTTTCGACCACCGCAAATTCGTGGCGAGGCCATTCGACCAAGGCCCGCCGCTGAAACACGCTGCCGCCCGGGGCCCGCACGTTGCGGCCATTCAGCACCAGCAATTCCTGGAGCAGCAGCGTGCCGTGTTGGCGTTGGACGTTGGCCAACTGCGCGGGGGTAGGAGACTGGCCTTGCGGAACGGAAGAAATGCTGAGGCTGTCGCCGACGATGCGCAACATGCCATCCAGGTAGCCCCTGGCGATGGTTTGCAGCGCCTGGCCCTGGCACACCAGCAGGTCGAGCGGCTGGTCGGTTTCGAGGTCGGTGTAGGCCGCGGCCACGCTCAACAGGTAGCGGCCGTCTTCCGGGGCCGGCCGCCGGGTTGTTACCTCAATTGCCAGATGATGAGGCGTGAGCACCGCGTACTGATTGCCGGACGGGGCCGCTCGCAGCACAGCGTGCACCTGCGGCGTTGACTGGGTAGTGCAGGCGAGCGGGCTGATGAGCAGCCCAAGCAAAATGCCGTTTTTCAGGAGTTTCATGTACGCGTAAAGTGTAGGCCGCCGGGCAGCCGCCGAAGCAGGTTGCTCAAACGCGAGTTGTTTCGGGCTGGTATGAAGCAGCCGCCTGCCCGACCTTTGCGGCTTGTTTAGCCCTTAATGCTTCGCATGAAAGCCTTTATTTTCGACCTCAACGGGACCATGATTCACGACATGGATTTCCATACCCGCGCCTGGCGCCACCTTTTCAACCACGACCTGGGCGGCAGCTTCACCCACGAAGAAGTGAAGCCCCAGATGTACGGCAAAAACCAGGAAGTGCTGGTGCGCGTGTTCGGCCCCGACCGCTTCACGGCCGCGGAAATGGACCGCCTTTCGCTGGAAAAAGAGCGCCGCTACCAGCAGGAGTACCTGCCCAGCCTGGCCCTGCTGCCCGGCCTGGCCGAGTTTCTGGAAGCGGCCCATCAGAAAGGCATTCCCATGGCCATTGGCTCGGCGGCCATCCCATTCAACATCAATTTTGTGCTCGATAACCTGCACATCCGGCACTACTTCCGCGCCATCGTGAGCGCCGACGACGTGACGCTGAGCAAGCCCCACCCCGAAACCTTCCTCAAAGCCGCCGCCCAGCTCGGCGTAGCGCCTGCCGACTGCCTCGTGTTCGAAGACGTGCCCAAAGGCGCCGAGGCCGCCCTGAATGCCGGCATGCCTGCCGTAGTGCTCACCACCACGCACGACGCCGAAGAATTTGCCCAGCTGCCCAACGTGCGGCACTTCGCACCCGATTTCACGGATGCCTTCATGCGGGGGCTGGTGTAGCGTTCCGTACCGCCAAGCTGTGCTTGGCTTCGGCAATACGAGGGCCAAGCACAGCTTGGCGGTACGGAACGCTACGGCAGCACCGGCACCCGCAGCGCCGACGGATGCTGCGCGTCGTGGTACAGCCGGATGGTGGCTTTCTGAAAATCCTTGGCCTCGGCCGTGGCGATGGGCACAAAGGTTTGCGGGTTGCGGTCTACCAGTGGGAACCAGGTGCTTTGCACCTGCACCGCCAGCCGGTGGCCTTTCTGAAAGGTGTGGAGCACGTCGGGCAGCTCGTATTTTACCTCCGTAGGCTGGTTGGGCTTGAAGGCCTCGGGCTTGGAAAAGCTGTTGCGGAAGCGGCCGCGCATCACCTCGGCGCGCACGAGGCGCTGGGTGCCGTCGGGCAGCTCGTCGATGACTTTCACGATGAAATCGGCGTCGGTGCCGGAGGTGCTCACCCACAAGTCGGCGTTGATGGGGCCGGCCAGGGTGAGGTCGTTGGGCAATGTTTCGGTGCGAAAAGTCAGCACATCGGGCCGCTTGGCGGCGAAGCGCTGGTCCTCTATCATGTACTCATTGTTGCGGCTGCCGCGCACCCCGTCGGTGTAGGGCACGGGATTGGCCGGGTCGCTCGTGTATTGAAATGGGATTCTGACATTGTTGCTGACCGCAGTATTCTTGACATAAGGCGGCACCGACTTTAGTCCCATTGGGCCTTCATTTTTCGCTTGAGGGTCTACTATAGCCAATTGACTATTTTCTTGGAAGAAGACGGAACGAGTTATCGTGGCAGCCGGCGGCCAAGCCGCATACGTTTTCCACTCGTTCGTGCCCGTGTTAAACACCGTCGCCTCGGCCGGGTTGAAGGTGCCTTTGTCTTTCAAATAAAAATTGAAAAACGGCGTTTCCAGCGTCTCGCGATAGGTTTGGGCGGTGTTCGAGCCGAAATTTAGTGGGCCGAATTTGCTCCAGTCAGGGCGGGCCCAGGCGCCGTGGGTCCAGGGGCCCATCACGAGGCGGTTGGTGGCGCCGGGGTTTTGCTTTTCAATGGCTTTGTAAGTATTCAGGGCGCCGAACAGGTCTTCGGCATCAAACCAGCCGCCCACCACCAGCACGGCCGGCTTCACGCCCGTGAGGGCCGTGCGGATGTTGCGCGCCTGCCAGTAGGCGTCGTAGGTTTCGTGCTGCTGGTACTCGTTCCAGATGCGGGCCCGGTTGTTGAAATACTGCGGGCCGTTGGCGTTTTTGACGGGGCCGAGGTCGAGGAAAAACTTGTAGGCATCCTTGGGCTCAAAGGCGAACAGCTGCTCGTAGCGGGCCACGGGCTGGGGCCGCGGCACGTCGAAATAATTCGTGAAATCGAAGTTGTCGAGCAGGAAAAACGCGCCCTTGTGCCGCGCGTCGTCGCCCATAAACTCGTCCGTGACCGGGGCTTGCGGCGACACGGCTTTGAGCGCCGGGTGGGCGTTGGGCAGCGCCGCCGTGGCGTAGAAGCCGGGGTAGCTGATGCCCGACATGCCCACGCGGCCGTTGTTGCCGGGCACGTGCTGAAGCAGCCACTCAATGGTGTCGTAGGTGTCGGTGCTTTCGTCGTGGGCTTTGGGGTTGGCAGCCGCGGCGGCGGTCAGCGCCGGCGTCATCTCCTCAAACTGGCCCTCGCTCATGTAGCGCCCGCGCACGTCCTGGTGCACAAAAATGTACTTCTCCCGCGACAGCTCCCGGCTGGGGCCCGGGCCGCGCGTCGGGTACTTGTCTTCGCCATACGGCCCGGCCGAGTAGGGCGTGCGCATCAGGAAAAAAGGGTAGGGCATGGCCGCCGACGCGTCTTTGGGTACGTAGATGGTGGTGTAGAGCTTCACCCCGTCGCGCATCACAATCTGGCGGTCGAGCTTGGTGTAGTTCTGCCGCACGAAGGTGGAATCCTGCGCCCGGGTTTGAGCGTGAGCGGCCGGGGCGGCGGCGCAAAGGGCCGCCAGCAGGGCAAGAGTGAAGTAGGGGCGAAGCATCAGGAAAGGGAGGGGCGAAGTCGCAAAAGGTGATTGGAGATGCAAAAGAACGTCAGCGCAGCAGCCGCACCGTGGTATCGAGGCGCTGGCTGATGAGGTAGTCGCGGTACTGCTGGCGTAGGCGGGCCATGGCCTCGCGCTGCTCGTCGCGCTGAAACAGGCGGACTTTGTATTTCTCTTTGGGGCGGTGCGGCGCAGGTTCACGTAGGTGAGCTTGCCGTTGTTGGTCTGGCTGCCCGGCTCCCCGTTCTGAATGCGCTCCACCCGCTTGTCGTTGTTGCCAAACAGCGCCTGCAGCGGTTTCAGGCCGATAAACAGGTTGGTGGCGCCCTCCAGCCCGTAGTGCCCGCTGATTTCGAGGTTGCTCAGGTTGCTGTTCAGCCGCAGGCCCGGAATGATGAGCTGGCCCTGGGTCAGCAAAAACTCGCTGCTCACGGGCTCGAAGAACAGATGGCCGGTGCGCTCAGCCTTCATGAATTTCAGCGCCTCCATCAGCACCTCCACGTTCAGCAGCTCCAGGCCTTTGATGTCGGTTTTGAGGTAGCCGTCGGTGCTGGAGAGGTTGGGCAGAAACCGCGCGTTCAGGTCGGTGCGGATGTCGGCCACGCCCCGCAGGCTGCCCCGCACATTGTCGCCGCCCAACACATTGAGGCCCATGCTTGTGATGGTGGAGAAAAGGGCCGGCAGGGCCACGTCCTGTAGGCGCATTTGCAGCTGCGTGGGGTGGTGGGCGCGGTTGGCGGTGCTGCGCATCGAGCCGCTCAGGCTGATGCGGCCGTCCAGCGCCTCCACCGAGCATTCGTCCAGCCGGGCCTGGCCTTCAAGCAGGTGGGCCAAGAGCCGGAATTTCCCCCCGCTGATGGCGGCGTAGTTCACCCGGTCGGCTTCCACGTGCAGCACTGCGCTCAGCACCCCGTTCGAGAGCAGCGAGCGGTTCACCTTCGATTCGGCTCGCTGGGCGCGGCGCTCGGCCCGGCGCTCGGCCCGCGCCAGGGTTTGGGCCGTAAACACGGTGTCGGCCGGAGTGGTGAGGTTGGCAATAAGCCCCAGCAAACGCGTCACGTCGAGGGTGGCGTAGCGCAGGGTCAGGTCGGCGTCGGCGGCCAGCAGGCGCAGGTTTTCCACCTGCGCCGTGGCAGTGGCCTCGCCCCGGCCGCCCTCGGGCGTGCGGAAGCGCAGGTAGGGCAGGCGCAGCAGCGAGCCCGTTTTTTCCAGCTTCAGGTTCACGCTGCCCAGGCTTTCCTCTTCGGGCAGCTGCACGTGGTCGATGTCGAGGGTAAGGCGGCCGTTGGCGGCCAGCAGCAGGTCGCGCAGGGCCGGCACGGCCGCGCCCGCGGCTTTGCCCGGGCGGCCGGCGCGGGTGGCCGCGGGCGGCTCCGGCCGGGTGAAGCGTTCCACAAACTGCCGGTAATTCAGAGTGGCGAAGTGCACGCCCAGCTCGTATTCCACGGGCGCCACGCGGTTGTCGGGGTCGGTGGGCCAGTGCACGTTGCCGCGCACCTCGCCGCCCCACACCCGGCCGGCTAAGTGCTGCAGCTGCACCTGCTGGCCGTCGTGGCGCACGGTCACGGCCAGGTCGTAGAGGGTGTCGGAAGCCAGCAGCAGGCGCTGGCAGCGCAGGCTGGCGTCCAGCAGCAGGCCCGGCGGAATCAGCTGGCTGCCCAGCGTGGCGGCCAGCTGGGCGCGGTTGCGCGGTGCGCGGCGCGGCTTGGGCTGGCTGGTGGGCGCAAAGGCCGGCCCCGCCGCCCGCGGCACCGGCCGCAGCAGCGTGCGCAGGCTGGCCACGCGCAGCTCATCCACCGCAAACGAACCCTTGATGCTGGCCGTGGGGTGCTGTCCGGTGAGGTAATCGAGCAGGTACACGGTGGTGGCCGAGGCCCGAAAACGCATGCCATTGAGCACGCCCGTGGCGTTGGAAAGCTGCCACAGGCTGTCGCGCAGGCCCACTTTCACGTCGAAGCCCGAGAGGTCGGCGCCCCGCACCGGCAGCAAAAAAGAAGCCTGGGAGAGAGTCACGGTGCCACGCAGCGACATGTTTTTGCGCGGTCCTTGCTCGGGGCGGCCGGGCGGCGGGGGCAGCAGGCCGCGCACCTGCACGTCGAGGTCGGCCACACCGGCGCGGGCCTGCCAGCGGCCCGGCGACACCACCGCGGCCAGTTCCGGCAGCTCGGTGCGGCCCCGGAAACGCCCGTTCACAAACGGCCGCTTGAAATCGCGCAAGGTCATGGCCACGTCGAGGCGGCCGGCGCGGGAGTAAATCCGGCAGCGCTTCAGGGTGAGCACCTGGGAGCGCACGTTGTGGCGAGGGCCGTTGTCGAGGGTGCCGGCCAGGTCCCAGCGGGTGATGTGGCGCCCCTCGCCGGGCCATTTCAGGCTTGCCGCCCGCAGGCCGAAGGTCAGTACGTTGTGCGGCGTCACTTTGGGCCCGCTCAGCCCCGAGATGGTGTAGTGGATGTGGGCCTTGCTGGGGCTGGTGGCGCCGGCCAGGTAGGGCTCCAGGCGCGGGGGCAGGGCCGCGTGCAGCACATCGGTGAGGGGCTGGTTGCCCACGAAGCGCAGGTTCAGGAGGGCACCTTCGGGGTGGTCGGGGGCCACGGTGTGGGTGCCGCTCACCCGAATGGTGTCGCCGTTGAGGGTGGCGCGGGTGCGGTAGAGCAGGCCCTGGCGGTTGGCGAAGGCGTAGCGGTAGTGCACGGCGGCGTGCACCGGCTCGCGCTCAAACAAGGTGCCGGCCCGGGTGCGCAGGTAGCTCAGCTGCCCGTCGAGGGTGCCGGCCACGTGCAGCACACCGCCCTGCAGCCGGGCCGACAGGTGGGCCGCATCGACCTGGGCGCCAAAGGCCGTGCGCAGGTAACCATTTTGGGCGCTGAAGCGGAAATTCGACACCAGCAGTTCGTCCAGCTGCAGGTTCACCAGCGGGGGCCTGCCGGTGCCGCGGCGCCGCTTGCCGCGCAGCCCCCAGGACCGGCCCAGCGAGTCGACCCGCTCCCGGAAGTCCACGTCGGTCACGGCCAGGCGCTTCACCTGCAGTTGCCCGCGCAGCAGGCGCAGCAGCTCCACGCGCAGGTCGGCGCGGGCAATGCGCAGCACGGGCATGCGGCGGCCGTAGGAAGTATCGGTGAGGGCAATGTGCTGAATGGAAGCCGTGAGGTGCGGAAAATCGCGCCACGGCGACAGCTCCACCCTGAACGGCTCCAGCACCAGTTCCGAATTGTGCGTGAGGGCCCGGCGTACTTTTTGGGCCACCAGCCTGCGGCCGTACTCGCTGCCCAGCAGCCACACGGCCGCCACTCCCCCCAGCACGCCCAGCAGAAGCACTGCCGCCACCACGCGCCGAAAGGGAAATGATTTCATAAGAGCCGAATTTGCAGTTGTGGTGTTGCCGGTGGGCTGGCCGCGCACAGTTCGGCCAAAGTAGCCCAAATACGGGAAAACCGGCGCTGCGAAGGCGTTTTAGTCCGCGAAGAAGCAACAAATTTCGTCCCGGCCGTTTGCTTCTGGCTCCCCCAGCGCGTTTGGCCCTTTCACCGGAATCCTCTAGCTTAACGGCTTCATTGCAGCGCACCGGCCGCCACGCCCACGCCCACCTAGTTTGCAACCCCGGCACCCCCCCCTAACCCAGGACTTTCTTGTGCCAGCCTGCCGCTGCTTATGACTTTTTTTGTGCGTCTTTAAGCCGTGGCAGGTAGGGTAAATAAAAAGCGACTGCCTTTATTCGGCTGGCTTTCAACCCACAGCGCGCCGCCCTGCGCATTAATAAACTCCCGGGATATACTCAGCCCCAGCCCCGAACTGCTGCCCGTGGCGGTGCGCCCCGGCACGCCCGCAAACCGCTGAAAAATGCGCTTGTGGTACTCGGCCGGAATGCCGGGGCCGCAGTCTTCCACGCTCACGCGCACCATTTCGCCCCAGGGCATCACGCGCACCACCAGCGGCGCCGCGGCGGGCGAATACCGAATGGCGTTGGACAGCAGGTTGATGAGCACCCAGGTGGTTTTTTCCACGTCGCCCTGCACCTCGGGCAGCGCGTCGGCCACCTGCACCTCGAGCCGCAGCTGCTTGTCGGTGAGTTGCGGGTGCACGGTTTGGGTGGCGTAGCCGATGACGTCGGCCAGGCGCATGCGCTGCACGTCGAGCTTGATGCCCGCGCCGGCGTCGAGGCGGGCCACGTCGATGAGCTGGCCCACCATGTTGAGCAGGCGCTGGGTTTCCTCGCCAATGCCGGTGGCCAGGCGCTGGCGCTCGGTGGCGTCGGTGCGCTCGTTTTGCAGCAGCATGAGGCTGAGCTTGATGCTGGCCAGCGGCGTTTTGAGCTCGTGCGAAATGGTGGCCAGAAAGCCGGATTTCACTTCGTCGAGCTTCTTGAAGTCGGACACGTTGCGCAGGCAGAAAATGTGGCCGCCGGGCACTGGCTTGCCCGTGGTGCTGTCGGTCATTTCGATGGGGCTGATACTGAGCTGATAGTGCGGCGACTCGCCCTTGTGCGGGAAGGTGAACACGGGGTCGGGCTCGGCGTCGCCGGCCAGGTTGTGGGCGGCCAGCGGGGCCAGCAGCTCGCGCAGCAGCTCGTTGGTTTCGGCCAGCTGGTCGGCCGATTTTCCTTCCAGCTCGGCTTCGCGCAGGCCTAGTAGGTCGCAGGCCACGGGGTTGGCCAGGATGATGGTGCGGTGCTCGTCGAGCAGCAGCAGGCCTTCATCCAGGCTGCGTACCAGGCTGTCCATGCGGTTGCGCTCCGTGAAAAGCTCGGCCAGAGTGGCGCGGCGCTCGTTCTGGGCCTGGCTCAGCACGCGGTTCACGGCGGTGGCCACGGAACCCACTTCGTCGCGCCGGCCCACGCCCACGCGGGTAGCGGGGCCGGGGCCAGCCACGCGCTCCACGTCGGAGGTGAGGCGCCGCAGCGGGCGCACCACAATGCGGGGCAGCCGCACCATCATGGTGATGCCCACGGCCGTGCCGGCCAGCAGAAAAGCCAGCACCGTGGAGCGGGCCAGGTTGAAATCGGCCTGCTCAATGCCGTGGGCCCCGTGCTCGAGGTAGCTGATGGTGAGAAAGGCGTAGCCGCCCAGCCCCAGCAGCAGCAGCAGCAACAGGAAGACACTAAGGCGGATTTTAAGTTTGAGGGACATGAAACAAGCAGCTGGAACCGGAAAAAACGCGCAATCCTGCGGCGGCCAACCCGGGCGCGAAGCTAGGGCCTGCGTGCCCGCGCCGCGGCACACGCCCGCATGGGCCCAAGCAGCCGTGCGGGTAGATGGCCCATAATCGATTAATAGCATGAGAGCTAAGAATATTACAGTTGGCTATCTCTGTTCGGGGTTCGACCTTTGTTGGGCTGCCGGGCCGGTTCCGCCGTTGGCGCCTGGCGGGAGCTGCCCGTTTCGGGCGCTGCCGGCGCGGCGCGCGGCGTATTCCACGTTCTGGCCATGAAAACATCCCCTTCTGCCGATGCCGCCGAGTGGGCCGCCCGCGTGGAGCAAGAGCGCGCCGGCCGTGAGCAGGCCGAGGCCGCGCTGGCCGAAGCGCAGGCCCGCGTGGCTGCCCTGGAGCAGCAACTGGCCGGCTCAGTGGTGCGGGCCCGGCGCGAGCACGCCCAGCTCATGGCCCTGGTGCAAAACCTGCGTCTGGGCCTGATGCAGGTTGATTCCGAGGGGCAGATTCAGTTTGTGAGCCAGCACTTCTGGGACCTGTTTGGGCTGCCGCCGGTGGCCGGACCGGCCGAGGGTGGCCCGGCCATTCCGCCCGCCGCCGTGCGCATTGAAGCGGCTTTTGAAGACCCCGAGGCATTCACCCGGCGGGCGTGGGCGCTGCACGCGGCCGGGCAGACGGTGCTGCAGGAGCCTTTTGTGCTGGCCGACGGCCGCGTGCTGGAGCTGGACTACCTGGTGCTGGACCCGCTGGGGGCCGGGCGGCTGATATGCTACCGCGACGTGACCGAGCGCCACCTGGCCGAGCAGCGGCTCCTCGCCCAGTCGGCTTTCTACGAGGGCGTGCTCGAGCAAGTGCCGTCGGCCGTGGCCGTGTTCGACGACGCGCACCGCTACCTGTTCGTGAACCCCGCCGTGGAGCCCGACCCCGCCACCCGCGCCTGGATGCTGGGCCGCACCAGCGCCGAGGCCTGCGCCCAGCGGCAGCGGCCGGCGGCCATCAGCCAGCGCCGCGCCGCGGCCTTTGCCGAAGCCCTGCGCACGCAGCAGGAGCAGGCCTGGGAAGAAACCCGCTCTGGCCCCGACGGGCCCGTGCACGTGCTGCTGCGCTACCGGCCAGTGCGCCTCCCCGACGGCTCGCTCCGCGTCATCAGCTCCGGCGTCGACATCACGGAGCGCACGCTGGCCGCGGAAATGCTCCTGCGGCAACAAACGTTCTACGAGTCCATTCTCAACCTGCTGCCCGTCGACGTGGCCGTGTTCGACGCCGAGCACCGGTTTCTGTTCGTGAATCCGGCGTCGATTTCGGACCCTGCCGTGCGCCGGCAAATCATTGGCCTGACCAACGAGGAATACTTTGCCCTGCGCCGCAAGCAGCAGCCCGACGGGATTCGCCAGCAGCGGGAGCAGTACTTCAACCTGGCCGTGCGCACCCGCGCCGACGTGACCTGGGAAGAAATGCGCACCGACCACAAGCAGCGGCCCCAGCTCATGCTGCGCCACCTGCGGCCCGTGTTCGAGCCCGACGGCACGTTGCGCATTGTGGTGGGGGCGGGCATCGACATCACTGCCCGCTACACCGCCGAAAAGCTGCAACAGAACGTGCAGGCCATGCTGCGGGCCCAGGAAACTTTCGTGCGCCAGATTCTCGATGCCCTGCCCAACGTCATCTACATGAGCGACCCCGACGGCAGCGTGTCGTTTACCAACGAGGCCTTCCGGAGCCTGTCGGCCCAAGCGCAGCACCAGCAAAACCCCGACAGCGACCCCGTAACGGCCGAAGAAGTGCGCCAGCTGCACGGGCTCACCGCCCTGGTGCGCGCCACCCAGCGGCCCCAGGCCCGGGAGCTGCCTTTCACGCTCACTAGCGGCGAAACCCGCTTTTATGAAGTGGAAAAACGCCCCATGCAGCGCCCCGACGGCCAGCTCGGCGTGCTCAGCGTGGGCACCGACGTCACGGCCGTGAAACGGGCCCGCCAGGAGTTGGAGCGCCGCGAGAAACAGTACCACGACCTGGTATTCTACTCGCAGGCCCTCATCTGCACCCACGACCTGCACGGCAAGCTGCTCTCCGTAAATCCCGCCGTTGAGCGGCTGCTGGGCCGGCCCGCCAATGAGCTGGTGGGCAGCTATCTGCACGACATTGTGCTCCCCGAAAGCCGCGCCGCGCTGCAGGCTTATTTCGATGGCGACATGACCCTGCAAACCCAGGAGCAGACCCTGGTGGTGCTCACCCGGGCCGGCGAGCGCCGCCACGTGCATTGCTACTCCTACCCCGTGCTGGAAGCCGGCGCGCCGCCCTACGTGGTGGCCTCGGGCTACGACGTGACCCCGGCCGTGCAGGCCGAGCAGGCGCTGCAGCAAGCCAAGCGCGAAGCCGAAGAAAACGCCCTGGCCAAAGAAGCCTTTCTGGCCCGCATGAGCCACGAAATCCGCACGCCCCTCAACGGGGTGCTGGGCATGGCCGCGCTGCTGCAGAAAACCCCGCTCACCGACCCGCAGCGCGAGTACCTCAACACCATGCAGCACGCCGGCCGGCACCTGCTGGCCCTGCTGAACGACGTGCTCGACATGGCCAAAATCACCACCCATCACCTGGAGCTCAACCACGCCTCCTTCGACCTGGCCGTGGCCCTGCAGGGCGCCGGGCAAACCGTGGCCGCCCTGGCGGCCGAAAAAAGCCTGCACCTCGAAATTGAACTGCCGGCCCCCACGGGCCCCCGCGTGCTGGGCGACGCCTACCGCCTGCACCAGGTGCTGCTCAACCTGCTCTCCAACGCCATCAAGTTCACGGAGCGCGGCAGCGTGCAGCTGGGCGCGCGGGTGCTGCACGAAACCGCGCAGGAGCTGCTGCTCAGGTTCTGGGTGCAGGACACGGGCATCGGCATCGCCCCCGACCAGCAGGCCCACATTTTTGAGGCCTTCGCCCAGGCCAGCGCCGAAACCAGCCTGCGCTTCGGCGGCACCGGCTTGGGGCTGGCCATCAGCCGGCAGCTGGTGGAGCAGATGGGCGGCAGCCTGCAGCTCTACAGCGAGCCCGGGCTGGGCACCACGTTTTCCTTCCAGCTGGTGCTGCCCCGCGCCACCGAGGGCCCGGCCCTGCAAACGCCCGCGCCCGCCGAGGCATCCTACGAAGGCCTGCGCGGCCTGCGCGTGCTGCTGGCCGAAGACAACCCCGTGAACCAGCGCATTGCCGTGGCCGTGCTGGAGCACTGGGGCGTGCAGGTGCAGGCCGTGGGCAACGGTCTCGACGCGCTGGCCCAACTGCTGAAATATTCCTTCGACGTGGCCCTGCTCGACATCCGCATGCCCGGCCTGAGCGGGGTGCAGGTGACCCAGGCCCTGCGCCGCCACCCCGACCCGGCCCGCGCCAACGTGCCCATCATCGCCCTCACCGCCAATGCCTTCGAGGCCGACCGCGCCGCCTACCTAGCCGCCGGCATGAACGCCTGCCTCACCAAGCCCTACGAAGAAGCCGCCCTCTGCCAGCTGCTGCTGGAGCTCACGGGGAGCAGGCCGTAGCGTGGACTCGGCGAGTTCGCGCTACAACCCGTACTCTTCCAGCTTTCTGTATAGCGTCGTCAGTCCAATGCCTAGGCGCTTGGCCACTTCGGGCTTGTTGCCGTCCAGCTCGCGCATCAGTTTCTCGATGTGCCTGGCTTCGAGGGCGCGCAGGCTGTCGTCGGCGGCGTCGGCACCGGGGCGGGCAGGGCGGCCGAGGGCGTGAAACTCATCGGGCAGAAAGTCAGCCGACAACGGCTCACCGCTCGGGGCGAGGATGGCGGCGCGCTCCAGCACGTTTTTCAGCTCGCGCACATTGCCGGGCCAGGGGTAGCGCTGCAGCAGGGCCAGGGCCTCGGGGGCGAGGCCGGGCAGGCGCTTGCTGAGCTTGGCGGCGAAGTCGCGCAGGAAGTGCTGGGCCAGCGGGGCCACGTCGGCGGGCCGGTCTTTGAGGGGCGGCACTTGGATGGTGAACACCGAGAGGCGGTAGTACAAATCGGGCCGGAAGCGGCCTTCGGCGGCTTCCTGCTTGAGGTTGCGGTTGGTGGCGGCCACCATGCGCAGGTTCACGTTGGTGGGCTTGGTGTCGCCGAGCTTCACGAACTGCTGCAGCTCCAGCACCCGCAGGAACTTGGCTTGCACGTTGAGCTCCAGCTCGCCGATTTCGTCCAGAAACAGGGTGCCGCCGTTGGCTTCTTCCAGCAGGCCTTTCTTGTCGGTGAGGGCGCCGGTGAAGGCGCCTTTGCGGTAGCCAAACAGCTCCGATTCGAGCAGGTCTTTGGGAAAGGCGCTGCAGTTCACGGCCACGAAGTTCTTGGCCTTGCGCGCGCTGGCCTGGTGGATGGCCTGGGCAAAAAGCTCCTTGCCGCTGCCGGTGGGCCCTTCCAGCAGCACGGTGCTGTCGGTGGGGGCCACCTGGCGGGCCAGCTGCTGCACGCGCTGCAGCTCGGGCGAGGCGCCTATCATGGCCTCGAAGGTGTGGCGCTGGCCCATGCGGCGCTCCAGCTCGGTGACGCGCTTGCGGAGGCGGGCTTTTTCGGCGGCGCGGTCGACGACGACCACCAGCTGCTGCTCAAAATCGCCCTTGGTGAGGTAGTCGAACGCGCCGAGCTTCATGGCCTTCACGCCATCCGGGATGGTGCCGTAGGCGGTGAGCAGCACCACTTCGGCATCGGGTGCGGCGGCTTTGAGGCGGGGCAGCAGGTCCACGCCGTTGGCGTCGGGCAGCTTCACGTCGGAGAGCACCAGCAGCACCTCGTCGGCGTGTTGCTGCAGCAGCTCCAGGCCGCGGGTGGCGTCGGGGGCTTGCAGCACGGCGTAGCCTTCCAGCTCCAGCACCTGGGCCAGCAACTGGCGCAAGCGCGCCTCGTCGTCGATGATTAGGAGGGTTCCGGTGGGCATGGTTACTTGTAATTAAGCTGCCCGTCGTGCGCCTTTTGCTAACAAGTATTCCATTAAGCGAGCTTGTACATCAGTATGGTAAAGGCATGTAGTGGAGCTTTTTACACTCATTGGGTTTGCTTTGCGAACGTAGCAAAGACTAGCGTCCTCTCTTAAGCTTTTGACGAAATTCTTAACTCCTTCATCCCATTTGTACCCTTCTTTCATGACTTGGAATAATAAGTCCTGGTAGCCGAGCACATAGCCATGGCGAGGCAAATCATCGTCAGAAAGTCGCACAATTGCAGCATTCCTACTTGATGTGAGACGAATCTCGCCCTGTACTGGGCGTTCAATCCGAATTGTTGTGTCAGATGGAGCCGCATTGTCGACGTGGACAACGCCATCTGCTTCTCCAGAATTTTTAACACTTACAAGTGCAAGATGGTATTTCACCAAAATAGAGTCAGTGTGCCCACTTTCATGTAGCCGCCGGCCAACGTCGGTTAAGCCCTGCAAGAAATCCTTGACCTCTTGACTCGCTCCGTGACTGGCGTTATGTGTGGTTAAAAAGTCCTCTGCAACGAAGGGCAGTTGGTATGCCAGAGGAAGAATGGCAAGCTCGAGCTCTGAGAATAACTCCCTGCTGAAATGCTGCCTCAAAAACTCACTAAAGTTTAAGCAACATTGCGAGAATAAAGGCATCAAAACAGCATCAAGTCGTTCGCCATAGAAGTGAATACATTCATTGCGGTATTCACCGGCCTGCTCGATAATGGCTTTTGTGGCCTCAAAAGGCTTTCCTAGTCTGTTCTGAACTTCATCTAGGCACCTGTCCAAAGACAGGGTTTTTCTTTTAGGCCTTGGTTGTCCTCTTTGAACCCTAGGCAATGGATAATAAATAATTCTTCTATCAATACGATAGAGAAAAGCCTTTAAAATTTTTTCCCACGCCGTTGCCATTGCAATGGCGACTTTTTCATGACGTTGAGCTATTTGTGTTGCATTCTGAAGATTTACAGCTTGCCCCATGAAAGCCACCGCACTTTCAATCAAGATTTTTGTCATTGGCGGTTTGCGGCGGCGGATAGTAGACGTTGGTTGCATGGAGAGGTGTTAACAACTAAAATGCGGCGTCAAGTTACTAGGAAGCCATTGGAGAAAAGGGTTTTATTGATTTTTATTATTGCTAAATTTGGTTAACAAGGTGTTGTGTATTTAGCAAATACAGCCATAATCCAGTGCGATTAACGTAGGCCTAACTCCCCCGAATCTCCTCCTTAATCTCGGCCACAAACTGGGCGAATTCTGGTTCGGCTTCGACGTCGGGGTGCCAGGCCAGGCCGAGCTGGGCCAAGTTGTACTGGTGGCGGGGGCTGATGGTGGCGCCGGGCAGGAACTGGCCGCTGGCGTCGCGCTCGCGGCCCAGCAGCCAGAGGCGGTCGGCCAGGGCGGTGGTGGTCACGAGGTCGTGCGAGACGATGACGACGGTGTTCAGCTCGTCCATGGTAGTGACTTCGACGATGATGCGCTTCAACTCGTCAATCATGGCCACGTCGAGGCCGGAGAAAGGCTCGTCGAGCAGGATGAGGTGGTCGGAGCAGAGCAGCTGCTGGGCGATGGCCGCCCGCTGCCGCTGCCCGCCCGAGAGCAGGGCCGGGTACTTGCGGGCGTGCGGCGCCAGGCCAAACCGCTCCAGGTACATATCCACGTGCTGGCGGGCAGCCTCAGGGGCGTGCTTGCGCTGGGCGGCCACTAGGAGATTGTCGAGCAGGGTGCGGTGGTCGAACAGCGGGTAGCGCTGCTGCACGAAGCCCACCATGCCGGGCTCCACGGCCTGCTGGGCCTGGCCCACTTCCACGGTGCCGCCGCTGGGCCGGATGAGCCCCGCCATGATGCGGCACAGCACCGACTTGCCGATGCCCGAGCGGCCGTAGAAGCCCACCACCTGGCCCTGGCTCATGTTGGGCCGCGTCACGTCGAGGATTTGGGCGTTGATGTCGCGCAGGATGGTCTCGCCGTGGAACGACATGGAGATGTTGCTCAGGGTGAGGATGGGCTCTTTGTAGTTGAAAGGGAGGGCAGTCATGGTTGTTCTGATTGGCGCCTCACCCCCCGGCCCCCTCTCCCAAAGGAGAGGGGGGGGCCACGGCGGCGCGGGCGAGCTAATTCGGGTTGAAGGGATGACGAGAAGTCGGCAGGCACCCCCTCTCCTTTGGGAGAGGGGGCCGGGGGGTGAGGCGCCCGCTAGGCGGATGTTCCTAAAGAGGAATAAGGAAAAAACACCTTCCGCAGCAGCACAAACACGTAGTCCTGCATGGCGCCGGTGGCCAAAATCACAAGTTGAATGGCCAGTACGCCATCGAGGTGCAAATACCGGTTCTGCTTATACAGCAGCAGGCCGATGCCGCCTTCGCTTTGGTAAAGCGTTTCGACCAGCGTAATCATGGTCCAGATGATGGCGAAGTTCTGGCGCACCACTTCCAGCATGTCGTCGAGCTTGCCCAGCACCACGACTTCGTAGAAACTGCGCCACTCGCTCATGCCCAGGGTGCGGGCATGGTCCATTTCCTCCTGCGTAGTGGTCAGAATCACGCTCGTCATGCCCGTGACCAAGTACACCGTGGCGCCGAAGATGAGTACCGAGAGCTTCACCTGGTGTCCGGAGCTCACCATCAGGGCCATGAAGAAGGTGAGGCCGGTGAGGGTGAGGTAGCGCATCTTGGAGGCCGCGTAGGCAATGGGCCGGAAGAACGGCAGCGCCGTGAGGTAGGAGATTGCCAGCGCCAGCACCGTGGCCACGGCCAGGGCTTCGAGGGCCGTGGTCATGCTGGCCCACAGCTCCGGAATCAGGCCCTGGCTGGTAATGAGGTCCCCGAGGGCGCGGACGACCTCGCCCAGGCTAGGGAACAGTTGCATGGGGTAGAACACCCACAGCAGCAGTAGCAGAGCCACCTGCGCTACCACCATGGAGGTGAAGACGATGCGGCGCGGCTGGGCATTGGGGGCGAATAAGGTTTTCATTGGGAATGAGAAAAAAGAACGGTCATGCTGAGTTGGTCGAAGCATCTCTATCTCTATCGCTTCGTTGAAGTAGCGTTGATTGCTACCACACGCGAGATGCTTCGACTTCGCTCAGCATGACCTTCTTTTTGTTGGGTGTCACTTAGGGATTAGTTGCCCAGCACGATTTCCACGCGGCGGTTCTTGGCTTTGCCGTCGGGGGTGGCGTTGCTGGCTAGCGGCTCGGTGGCGCCGTGGGCGTACACTTGCACGCGGCCGTCGGGGAAGGCGCTGCGGCTTTTGGCTTCGAGCCAGTGCTCCACGGCCATGGCGCGGTCCTCGGAGAGCTGTTGGTTTTTCTGCGGGTCGCCGGTGTTGTCGGTGTGGCCGTGCACGGCCACTTTCAGGCGGCCGGCCACCACGAGGTCGTTGAAGAGCTGGTTGAGGTCGCGCTCGGCGGCGGGAGTGAAGGTGCTCTGGCCCGAGTTGAAGGCGATGTTCCAGGCGCGCTTGCTCACGCTCTGGCGGATTTCGTCATCGGCGGCAAACTGCTGGGTTTCGGCCGGCGCCACGGTTTTGCCTTTGTATTGCGCCTGCAGCTTTTTGAGGGGCGTCAGGTCCAGCATCTGGTCGAGAGGCACGTAGCTGGGCAGTTCTTTAGGGTAGAGCTTTTTCTGCACATCACCGAAGGTTTTGTACACGGCGGCGTACACGTTGGTGCCGCCTTCGTCGAGGCCAAACAAGCTCAGGTTATCGCTGAAGTTGAAGGCTTTGCTGCCGCCCAGCTCCACCACTTCGCCGTTGCGGTCGGCTTCGCTCACGCCTTTGTAGTACTTCAGCCAGTAGGCGCCGGGCTTGTCCTGGTCGCCGTACACGGTGGCCGAAATGTCGGCGGCGCGGGTCAGGGCT
Organism: Hymenobacter sp. 5317J-9; assembly: GCF_022921075.1. Lineage (NCBI taxonomy): Bacteria > Pseudomonadati > Bacteroidota > Cytophagia > Cytophagales > Hymenobacteraceae > Hymenobacter > Hymenobacter sp. 5317J-9. The sequence continues at coordinate 3,396,888 of NZ_CP095050.1, read as the reverse complement.
TCGGGGTGCGATTTCACCTGGTCGCCGGCCACGGCAAAGGCCGTCATCAAACCCAGCACTTCCTTCTGGTGGGCATCGTACCAGCGCTTGGTCGTCACCATGATGTTGGGCATCTGGTTGGAGTAGTCCTTCGTGCTCACGATGTTGACGAGGCCGCCGCGCTGCTTGGCAATGTTCACGTCGCCGGGCGTCCAAGTGGCCACGGCGTCGGCCGCCACGTCCACCTTCACGCCGGTGTTCTTGCCGTTCACCACTTTGGTGCGGGCTTCGGGCTTGCCGAGGATGTACTTCTCAGCGGCAACCAGAAAGTCGCTGGCGGCCATAAAGTTCACGGCTTCGGGGTCGTAGGTGGTTTCGTCAGGGTTCACTTTCAGGCCGTTGTCGGCGCACCATTTCAGGGCGATGTTCTGGTCGCCGTCGCGCAGGTAGCAGGCAATGGTTTTGCCCAGAGCCGATTTGGGGTTGTCAAGCCACTCTTTGGGGCCCATCAGCTTGTCTTCGCCGAAGGATTTACCTACCGAGTAGGGCAGAATCTGCAGCTGCGTGCCAGTCTTCTGCAATTCAGCTTGCACCGCCGAAAAAGCGGGCAGGCCGTCGCCCATGATGCTCACAATCAGGCCGGGCGTGGCGGGGTTGTTTTGCAGGTCCAGGGCGTTTTTCACCAGGTCGGCCTGCATCTTGCTCACATCGTCCTGGCGCACAATCTGCAGGTCCACGCCATTAGCAGCCAGGGCCGAGCCCATGGTGGTGCGGGGGCCGCCGTTGGCCAGCATGCCGGCCATTTGGCTGTTCCAGGCCATCACCTCCCACACCACGGGCGTGCCTTTTTCGGCGGGAGCGGTGCCCGGCAGCGGAGCCAGCGGCACCACGATGTTGGCGCGGTTGCCGCCGGTGGCGGCGGGCAGCTCGATGGAGTTGAGGAGTACCGATTCGGTTTCGGCTTTTTTGAAGACGGCACCGCTGGCTATGAGCTTGTTGATGCCGAAGTAAAGGGCGGCTACGATGAGCAGGCCGATTACGAATTTACCACGTGTTGTCATTTTAGGTAAGGCAAAAGAGGAGTGGGGCGCCCGATTTGGGGCGCGTTGATTTTTGGGTTGTTTTGGGGGCAGGCGTCAACCTCACCCCCTGACCCCCTCTCCAAAAGAGAGGGGGCACCGGCTATGCGCTGGCGTTAGGCTCCCCCTCTTTTTTGGAGAGGGGGCCGGGGGGTGAGATGCCGGGCGAGCGAGTTGCTTCGGCTGTGCTCGGCATGACGTTCTACCGAAGCGGCATGAGGCGCCACCGTCACGGGCGCCGGCTGGCCCAGCAGACTCACCAGGCCGCAGGCCAGCAAAAAGCTAATCAAGCAGGCTAGAATAGGCATCATCGGAGGCTTTTTTGGTGGCGGCGAAGGATTGGGTGGCTTGGGGTTTTTCGTTGAGCACGGCGTTGAAATCGCCGTTCTGGTACTTGGTGAGTAAGCGCTGACCCTTCTCGCTCATCACGCCGTTCTGAATGTCCATCTCCTTCACAAACTCCTGCGAGTAGCGCATGGCCTGCTTGATTTGGCCCAGCTGCTGGGCCATGTCCTGGGCCACGCGGTCGGTGGCCAGGTCGAAGAAGTACTTCTTGTCGGGGTCGCCGCGCAGGATGTTCATGGCGGCGCGCATGCCGGAGCTGGTGCGTTTCACCAGCTCGTATTCGTCTTTCAAGAGGTTGACTTTGAACTTGCTGCCGTCAATCTGGCGCAGGGCGGCTTTCAGAATCTGGCGCATCACCACGCTCACGTTGGCGGTGGTGGTGGCCATGGGCTGCAGGCGCTTGTTGTAGTCCTCCAGCTGGGCGGCGCGGCTGGCGTAGCTCTCGGCCATGTCCTTTTCGTTCTGGCGGGCGGCCGAGCTGGCCAGGGCCAGGTATTCCTTCATTTGGGCATCGTTGGCGGCCAGCTTTCGCTTCACCAGCTCGTGGGCGCCTTCGATGTTGGTCACTTCGGCGTCCATCTTGCGGGCTTCCTGCTCGGTGTTCTTGATGTAGTCCTGCATGATGCCGATGGGGTCGGTATTCACGAAAATTCCCGCCAGCGTGCGCAGCACCCGCTGTCCGGCGTACCACAGCCCGGCGTGGATGCGCTTGTTCGTGGCCAGCAAAAACAGCACGAACAGCACGCCCAGCCCAATGCCCAGCTTCACGCTGTTGAATACCATGTCGACCAGGAAGGGCAGAATCACGCCCCAGTAGTACACGGCCGTGCCTGCCAGGCCCAGCAGCACGAGGCGGCCGGCCACTTTCTCCGGCTTCTGCCACTTGGGGAGGCCGGTGTCGGTATCAGAAGTAGTTGTGAGCAAAGTATTCATGGGGTTAGGCGTTTGAAGAAGTGGTGGAAGAGGAGGGATTCAAGAAGTTCTGGGCCGCCTTGCGGTGCGTTTGCAAGTCGGCGGCAGCGGCGGCGTTGGCCAGCTCATAGGAGGCCAACGCCGCCTGCGTTTTCTGCTTTTCGGCCAGGGCCTGCTGCTGGATTTCGCGCAGCTGCTGGCTTTTCTGGGTCAGCTGCTCGGTGAGGGAGGCCACTTCGGCTTGCAGCTGCGTTTCGCGTTGTTGCAGCAGCGCCAGCGGGCCGGGGGCGGCTTTAGAATCCGGGCTTTCGCCCATTTTCTCGCGGTGGCGCTGCAGCACCCGGGCCCGGTCTTCGGCCAGCTTGGTGGCCAGCTGCTCGGCCGAGGCCAGCAGGGCCGTCTGGTTCACGCCGGTGAGGGCCGAAAAGGCGTTGAAGGCCGTTTGGTAAAGCAGGGGGCCGGTGAGGCCGCTACCGGCCATGCTGTTCACCATCTTGGTGTAGGCCCCGAAGTCCTTGCCGTCGCCGGCCAGCAGGCCGGCAATGTGGTCGAGGTGGCGCTGCTCAGCCTGGGTGACGAGCGGCGCCGGGCTGGCAGCCAGCGGCGCGGCCGGCGTGGGCTGCGCCGCTACCGCCGGGGCGGGCGCGGGGGCCGGGCGGGGCGCCCCATCGTCTTCGATGAAGAAGTCCTTCGCGGCTTTGGTGAGGTTATCAAGAATGGCCATGGCAGCGTGTGTTTGGTGACTTGCACCTAATGCCAATACCAGTGCCGGTTCAGTAATAATTTCGCTATATTGTCTGTAAGTAATTTTAAATCAAGTGTATAAATAAAAATGCCCCCGCCAGGCACGAGGCTTGACGGGGGCATTTTTTTCAAAATGAAAAAGCTATTTTTTCATATTAATAATGAAATGGTGGTCGGGAGGCGCGAAGTTCTGATTCCTGCGCCACCCGGTCAACTATCGTAAAGGGAAAGCCGGCATTACATATACGTATACGAAATGCCCGATTCTTGAGCCGGTGGCTTTATATACTCAGCCGGAAAAGGTCGCCTTCGCCTTTCAGCGACGACTGCCGGATGATGAGGTCGCCGGCAATGACGAAGGTGCGGGGCTGGAAATTCTCCTTCTGCTGCACCTGCTCCAGGAAAAGGCGGGCCGCCTGCTGGCCAATGCGGTAGGGGTGAAGGTCGACGGTGGTGAGGCCGGGCTCAATCATGGCGGCCATGAACTCGTCGCCAAAGCCCACCACGGCCATTTGCTGGGGCACGCGCACGCCGCGCTTTTTCAGGGCCACCAGCAGGTCGAAGGCGTTGGTGTAGTTGATGCAAAAAATGGCGTCGGGCGGCTCGGGCAGGGCCAGCCAGGCATCGAGGGCGGCTTCGGCTTCTTCGGACTGAAATTCGATGTGCACTTCGTACTCGGGGCGCAGGGGCAGCTGGTAGCGGCGCAGGGCGTGCTGGTAGCCGGCCAGGCGGTTGCGGCTGATGAGCAGCGACTCGGGCCCGGCCAGGATGGCAATGCGCCGGGCGCCCTGCTGAATGAGGTGCTCGGTCACATTATAGGAACCGTTCCAGTCGTCAAGGATGACCTTGGCGCTGTCTACCTCGTTGCTCACGCGGTCGAAGTGCACCACCGGGATGCCGCGGCAGGCGGCGGGCTTCACGTGGTCGAAGTTTTCGGTTTCGCGCGAGTGGCAGATGAGCAGGCCGTCGACCTGGCTGGCCACCAGCGCCTGCACGTTGCTCACCTCGGTGCGGTACGATTCCTTCGACTGGCAAATCATCACGCGGTAGCCGGCCTCTGTGGCCACCGCCTGAATGCCGCTCACGGCCGTGGCAAAAAACGGCCGCTCCAGGTCCGGTATCAGCACGCCCAGGGTGTGAGTTTCGCGGCTCTTTAGGCTTTGGGCCAATAAGTTGGGGTGGTAGTCAAGCAGCCGGGCGGCGTCGAGAATGGCCTGCCGGGTGACGGGGCTGATGTCGGTGTGCCCGTTCAGCGCGCGCGACACGGTGGACGAGGCCACGCCCACGGCCTTGGCCACGTCGCCGATGGTGGTTTGGGCGCGGCGCCGGTCCGGACTCGGGCCGGTTTTCTCTTCCGTGAAGTGGTAGTCGCAGCTTTTGCAGAGGTAGCGCTGCTTTCCGCGCACAAACCCGGCCTTCAACACCGTATCAGAAAGCTTGCATTTGATGCAGATGGCCATTAATAATTGTATTAAGTGAAGAAAGGTGGCTGTGGAGCAGGATGAACGGGGTTATGCCGTGAGTACTCACTCAAATATAACGCACAAAAAAAAATTTTGGCGAAAGAAATGCAAAGTTATCTATCGGCATCGTTTCCGGAAACGATGCCGATAGTTTTGTTGCCAATGCTGTAAAATTTGGCCGATTTTGGTAGAACCAACTTGGTGTTTCTCCTTCTACATTCGGTAGTAAGTCAGCCAAACGACCTATCTGCCGCATTTACGGTAATGGTGCAGGTAGCTTTGTCTGGGTATAACACAAATTGTATTTTACCTAACAGTTGCCATGTTGCACACCATGCGCTGGTTCGGTCCTCACGACCCCGTTTCGCTTTTCGACCTTCGGCAGGCCGGTTGCGCTGGCGTGGTCACGGCGCTGCACCAGCTGCCGGTGGGCGAGGAGTGGTCGGTAAGCGAGATTCAGGCCCGCCAGCAGCTCATTGAGGCCGACAACGCCACCCACTCGCCCCTGCATTGGGCCGTGGTGGAAAGCCTGCCGGTGCACGAAGACATCAAAAAAGGCCGCCCCTCGCGCGAGCTTTATATAGACAATTACAAGGCCTCGCTGCGCAACCTGGCCGCCTGCGGCATCCGCACGGTGTGCTACAACTTCATGCCGGTGCTGGACTGGTCGCGCACCAACCTCAGCTACGAGTTGCCCGACGGCTCGCGCGCCCTGCGCTTTGTGTGGCAGGATTTTGCGCTTTTCGACCTCTGCATTCTGAAGCGGCCCGGCGCCGAGGCCGATTACGAGCCTGCCGTGGCCGCAGCGGCCCGCCAGCAATTTGCGGCTATGAGCGCCGAGGATGTAGCCGGCCTCACCAACACCGTGCTGCTGGGCCTGCCGGGTTCGGAGGAAGCGTTTGAGCTGAGTAACTTCCAAAGCCTGCTCAACGAGTACGCCGCCATCGACGCCGCGGCGCTGCGCGATAACCTGCACTACTTCATCCGGGAAGTGGCGCCGGTGGCCCAGGAGTTGGGCATCGGCCTCTGCATTCACCCCGACGACCCGCCTTATCCGCTGCTGGGCCTGCCCCGCGTGGTGAGCACCGCCGACGACCTCGCGCAGCTGTTTGCGGCCTGCGACGTGCCGGCTAATGGCCTCACGTTCTGCACGGGCTCGCTGGGCGTGCGGGCCGACAACGACCTGCCCGCCATTGCCCGGCGCTTTGCCGCGCGCATCCACTTCATTCACCTGCGCGCCACCAAGCGCGAGGAAAACCCGCGCAACTTCCACGAAGCCGACCACCTGACCGGCGACGTGGACATGTACGCCGTGGTGCGCGAGCTGGTGCTGGAAGAGCAGCGCCGCGCCGCCAGCGGCGAGGGCGCCGTCGCCATTCCCATGCGCCCCGACCACGGCCACCAGATGCTCGACGACCTCAAAAAGAAAACCTACCCCGGCTACTCGGCCATCGGCCGCCTGCGGGGGCTGGCCGAGCTGCGGGGGCTGGAATACGGCATCCGCCGCGGGCTGGCCACCGAAGCGCCGCCCAACCGGCGCCCCGCCCAAGCCCCGCAACTCGCCTAACTACCTGCCCTTCCCAATCCCACCCATGTTGCTCCGGTCCCTGTTGTTGTTGCTGCTTGTAGTTGCCGCCGCGCCGCGTTGCGTGGCCGACGACGGCTATCGGCTGTGGCTGAAGTACGACCGGGTGGCCGACGCGGCGCGACTGGCGCAGTACCGCGCCGCGGCGCAGTTTGTGGCCGCCGGTGGGAGCGATGTGGTTCTGAAAACCGCCGCTGCCGAGCTGCAGCGTGGCCTGCAGGGCCTGCTGGGCCAGGCGGTGCCGCTGCTGGCAGCGCCCACCGGCACCAAGCGCGGCATCGTGCTGGCAATTGACCAATCGGCAAACGTTTCCGGTAGCTCGGCCAGCCGCGATGAGTACCAGATTGCTACGCAGGGTAAAAACCTGGTAGTGAAGGGCCGGAGCGGGGCCGGCGTGCTCTACGGCGTGTTTGCCCTGCTGCGGCAGCTGCAAACCGGCCAGTCCGTGGCCAACCTGCGCCTGAGCAGCAGCCCGCGCATTCAGTACCGAATGCTCAACCACTGGGACAACCCCAACGGCACCGTGGAGCGTGGCTACGCGGGTAGTAGCATCTGGAAGTGGAACGAACTGCCCCAACGCCTCGACCCGCGCTACACCGACTACGCCCGCGCCAATGCCTCCATCGGCATCAACGGCGTGACCATTAACAACGTGAACGCCAGTGCGCGCTACCTCACGCCGGAGTACATCGGGAAGGTGAAGGCGCTGGCGGGCGTGCTGCGGCCCTACGGCATTCGGGTGTATTTGTCGGTGTTTTGGGCGGCGCCCAAGGTGATTGGCGGCCTGAAAACGGCGGACCCGCTCGATGCGCAGGTGCAGCAGTGGTGGGCCGCCAAGACGAACGAGATTTACAAGGAAATTCCTGATTTCGGCGGCTTCCTGGTGAAGGCCAACTCCGAGGGCGAGCCCGGCCCGCAGGACTACGGCCGCAACCACGCCGACGGCGCCAACATGCTGGCCACGGCCCTGGGCACCCACGACGGCATTGTGATGTGGCGCGCTTTTGTGTACAAGGCCGGCAGCGACGACCGGTTCAAGCAAGCCTACGAAGAGTTCAAGCCGCTCGATGGGAAGTTCTCGCCCAAAGTGCTGGTGCAGGTAAAAAACGGGCCCATCGATTTCCAGGCCCGTGAGCCTTTCCACCCGCTGTTTGGGGCCATGCCCAAGACGCCGCTGGTGCTGGAAGTGCAGATTACCCAGGAATACCTGGGCATGGCCACGCACCTGGTGTACCTGGCGCCCATGTTCAAGGAGTGCCTCGACGCCGACACCCAAACCAAGGGAACCGGCTCCACGGTGGCTAAAGTGGTGGATGGCAGCCTCGACCAGCACCGCATCAGCGGCATTGCCGGCGTGGCCAACATCGGCTCCGACCGCAACTGGACCGGCCACCCCATGGGCCAGGCCAACTGGTACGCCTTCGGCCGCCTGGCTTGGGACTACACGCTGACCTCGAAAGCCATTGCCACAGAATGGACTAACATGACGCTGACCCACGAGCCCCAGGCCGTGGCCACCATTGTGGACATGATGGACAAGTCGCGCGACATCTACGTGCGCTACACCACGCCGCTGGGTCTGCACCACATCATGGGCCAGAACATTCACTACGGTCCCGAGCCCTGGCTGGCCCAGGCCGGCCGCCCCGACTGGACGGCCGTGTATTACCACAAGGCCGACTCGCTGGGCCTGGGCTTCAACCGCACTGCCACGGGCTCGAACGCCCTGGCGCTGTACTTGGCCGGCGTGCAGAAGGAGTGGGGTGACCCCAAAACCTGCCCGCTCAACTACCTGCTCTGGTTCCACCACGTGGGCTGGAAGCAGGCGCTGCCCACCGGCCGCACCCTCTGGAACGAGCTGGTGACGCGCTACTACACCGGCGCCGACTCGGTGACGTGGATGCAGCAGCGCTGGGCCAGTGTGAAGCCCGCCGTGGACCCGGCCCTGCACGCCGACGTGGTCGCCCGCCTCGCCATTCAGCGGCGCGAGGCCCTGTGGTGGCGCGACGCCTGCGTGCTCTACTTCCAGACTTTCTCCAGGCAGCCCATTCCGGCCCCTTTCGCGCCGCCCACCCGCACGCTGGCCGACGTCAAAACCCTGGTAGACCTCTACCAGCTCAAGTAATTCTCCCCTGCAACTCTCCCCGACATGAATAAGCTGTCGCACTCTTCCGGTCATTCCGCTTCCTCCAACGGCGTCGTTACGGCCTCGCAGCAGCGCCACGCCGACGTGTTTTCGCTCGACGGCAAGCTGGCGCTGGTGACCGGCGGCGGCACCGGCATCGGGCTGGAAATTGCCCGCTGCATGGCCGAGGCGGGCGCTACCGTGGTCATCACGGGCCGGCGCGAGGCGGTGCTGCAGGACGCCGTGGCCGACCTGGGCGACTCGGTGGAATACCTGGTGAACGACATCACCGACCTGAGCGCCATCGACGGCCTGGTGGCCGAGGTGGAAGCCACCTACGGCCCCCTCGACATTCTGGTGAACAACGCCGGCATCAATCTCAAAAAGCCGGCCCTGGACGTGACGGACGAGGAATTCAGCCGCATTCTGCACACCAACCTGCACTCGGTGTTTGCCCTCACGCGGGCCTGCGCCGCCCGCATGGTGGCCCGCCGCAAGGGCGTCATCCTCATGATTTCGTCGATGGCGGCCTACTACGGCATCGACCGCGTGGTGGCCTACGCGGCCTCCAAGTCGGCGGTGGAGGGCATGGTGAAGGTGCTGGCCTCGGAATTCTCCGGCCACAACGTGCGCGTCAACGCCATTGCGCCGGGCTTCATCGAAACCGCCATGAGCCGCACGGCCATGAACTCCGACCCCGACCGCCGCGACCGCGCCATGCGCCGCACGCCAATGGGCAAGTTCGGCAAGCCCGAAGACATCGGCCACGCGGCCGTTTTCCTGGCTTCTGATGGCGCCCGCTACATCACCGGCGCCTCGCTGCCCGTCGACGGCGGCAATTCCATCGGCTTTTAGGCGGTGCTGGGCTGCCTCCCGCTTTTCACTTAACACAACCACTTACCCACCAAAAACCCACTCAAATCCATGCAACTACTTTTATCAAACGCTGCGCCGCGCCCAGTCCGGCGCTGGGCGCAACTCTTCGGAGCGGCGGCGCTGCTGCTGGGCGGCATGATGCCGGCCGAGGCCTGGGCCCAGGCCGGCCGCACGGTGTCGGGCACGGTCACGTCGGATAACGGCGAGCCGCTGCCGGGCGTGACGGTTATCGTGAAAGGCACCACCGTGGGCGCCACCACCAACGCGGCCGGCGAGTACACGCTGAGCATGCCCGATGGCGGCAACACGCTGGTGATTAGCTCCATTGGCTACGAGAAAAAGGAGGTGCCGGTGGGCGCGTCCGGGGCCGTGAATGCCCGCCTCACCACCGAAGCCCAGGCCCTGAACGAGGTGCAGGTGGTGGGCTACGGCGTGCAGAAGAAAAGCCAGGTGACGGGCGCCATCTCTTCGGTGGACGAGCAGGCCCTGCGCGACGTGCCCGTGGCCAACGTGGGCCAGGCCCTGCAGGGCCGCGCGGCCGGCGTCAACATTTCGAGCAACGGCACGGCGCCGGGCCAGGCGCCCACCATCCGCATCCGGGGCAACCGCTCGCTTTCGGGCAGCAACGACCCGCTGCTGGTGGTGGACGGCGTGCCCTACGACGGCAGCCTCAACGACCTGAACCCCGACGACCTGACCGGCGTGGAAGTGCTGAAAGACGCCTCCTCGACGGCCATTTACGGCGCCCGCGGCGCCAACGGCGTGATTCTGATTACGACCAAGCGCGGCAAAAACGGCGCCGCCAAAGCCACCTACAGCGGCTACTACGGCCAGAAGCGGATTTACGACCGATTCGACCTGCAAAACGGCGAGCAGTACTACAACTACCGCCTGGAGGCGTTCCGGGCGCAAACCCCCACCTTCAACCCGGCCACCGCAACCACGTTCCTGACCAACGACGAGCGGGCCAACTACGCCGCCGGCAAAACCACCGACTACCAGAGCCTGCTGTTCCAGAACGGCCACATCCAGAACCACACGCTGGGCCTGACCGGGGGCACCGAGCAAACGCAGTACTCGGCCTCGCTGGGCTACTACGACGAGACGGGCATTGTGCCGGTGCAGCGCTTCCGGCGCTACTCGGTGCGCGGCACGCTCGACCAGAAAATCGGGGGGCGCGTGAAGGTGGGAGCGAATAGCCTGAACACCTTCACCGACGAAAACGACCCGAACGTGAACGTGCTGTACCAGATTCTGACGACCAGCCCCCTGGCGTCGACCAACGGCCCCGACGGCCAACTGGTGCTGTATCCCAACGGCGACCAACTCTCGAACCCGCTGACGCTGTACGCACCCAATGCCCACCTGGACCGCCGCCGCCGCCTGCGCAGCTTTAACAGCCTCTACGGCCAGATTAACATCCTGAAAGGCCTGGACTACCGCCTCAACGTGGGCCTCGACGGCCGCACCCAGGCCGATGATGCCTTCTACGCCTCGGTGACGCCGCAGAACAACGCCGGCCTCAACTCGGCCAGCAGCGGCTCGAGCATTGCCTACAACCTGCTGGCAGAAAACATCCTGACCTATAACCGCACGTTTGCCGATAAGCACGACCTGAACGTGACGGCCCTCTACAGCCGCCAGACCTTCCACAACGACGGCTTCAGCGGTTCGGTGCAGGGCACGCTGGCCGACTACCAGCTGAACAGCAACCTCGGGGCCGGTACCCCCAACAGCGTGAACAACGTGAACCGGCAGCCCATCGACTGGGCGCTGGAGTCGTACATGGGCCGCATCAACTACTCGTTCGACAACCGCTACTCGGTGACGCTGACGGCGCGTAACGACGGGTCGTCGCGCCTGGCGCCCGGTAACAAGTACAAGTGGTTCCCCTCGGCCGCCGTGGCCTGGAACATCGCCAACGAGCAGTTCCTCAAAGGCCAGGACTGGCTGAGCGTGCTGAAGCTGCGCGCCAGCCTGGGCCGCGTGGGCAGCACCGCCATCAACCCCTACCAGACGCAGGGCTCGCTGGGCGCTGGCCTGGGCAACGGCTACTACAACTGGGGCCCCGTGGGCGCCGTGGGCGTGGTGCCCAACAACATTCCGAACCCCGCCCTGGGCTGGGAATACACCACCACCACCAACGTGGGCCTGGACTTTGGCTTCTTCAACAACCGTCTGACGGGTAGCGTGGAAGTGTACCAGCAGCGCACCAGCGACCTGCTGCTGCCCGACGCCCTGCCCACGGCCAGCGGCTACGGCTCCTTCATCCGCAACGCCGGCCAAACCCAGAACCGCGGCATTGAGATTTCGCTGACCACGGCCAACGTGCGCTCGGCCAGTGTCAACGGCTTTGAGTGGAGCACCGACTGGAACTTCACCGTGAACCGCGAGAAACTGCTCGACCTGAACCTGTACGATGCCAACGGCAACCCCCGCGACGACGTGGGCAACCAGCGCTTCATTGGCCAGCCGCTGTACGTGTTCTACGACTTCAAGAAAGTGGGCATCTGGCAAACTTCTGAGGCCGACGAGGCGCGGAAATACGGCACCAAGCCGGGCCAGATTAAGGTGGAAGACGTGAACAGCGACGGCAAGATTGATGCCGCCGACCGCCAGGTGATTGGCTCGCGCCAGCCCCGGTTTGAGGCCGGCCTCACCAACCGCTTCCGCTTCAAAGGCTTCGACCTGAACATTGTGGCCCTGACCCGCGTGGGCGCCACGGTGGTCGACCCGTACTCCTTCGGCCCCAGCTACTACGCCACCAACACCGGCCGCCGCAACCAGCTGAACTTCGACTACTGGACGCCCACCAACCCCACCAACGAGTACCCCCAGCCCGACCAGACGGCCCGCGCCAACGAGTGGCCCACCTACGGCTCGACCCTGGGCTACCACAGCGGCACGTTCATCAAAATCCGCAGCATCGACCTGGGCTACACCATCCCGGCCGCCTGGGCCAAGTCGGCCTTCCTGAGCTCGGCCCGCATCTACCTGCAGGTGCAGAACCCCTACATCTGGGCTGCCGACAAGTACTACCAGCGCAACAAGGCCATCGACCCCGACGCCCTCTCGTATTCGACGCGCTTCAGCAACACGGGCACGGCCTCGGCCAACCTCGATTTCCAGGGCGGCAGCAACTACCCCGTTACGCGCGCCTTCATCGCGGGTGTTAACCTGGGCTTCTAGGAGCAAACTTCTTATTGGTTGACCGGGCTGCAAGCTCGAGGGCAGTGCCCCAACCGACAAACAAGCGCCCCTTCCCATTCCCTTCAAATCAGCAATCAACATGAAAAAGATAGTTCTAACGCTGGGTGCCGCGCTGTTTCTGGCAACCACCGGCTGCCAGAAAGACATTCTGGAAGAAAACCCGCAATCGGTGCTCACCCCCAGCTTCCTCAAAACCGCCCAGGGCGTGGAGGCCGGCGTGACGGGCGTGTACTCGGGCCTGCGCCAGCTCTACGGCAACGACTCGGGCTTCTTCACCACCGAGGCCGGCACCGACCTGTTCACCAACGGCATTGCCAACAGCAGCGGCCTGAGCGACTACGGCCCCAACGACCTGACCCCGCTCAACGACGGCTCGCACTCGTTTATCTGGACGATTTGCTACACCCAGATTAACAACGCCAACGGGGTGCTGCAGTACGGCCCGCAGGCCCAGGGCATTGCCCCGGCCCGCCAAACCCAGCTCCTGGCCGAAGCCAAGCTGCTGCGCGCCAACTACTACTTCCGGCTGGTGCAGGACTTCGGCGACGTGCCGCTCATGCTCACCTTCGTCGATTCGCCCACCAAGGACATCGTGCGCGCGCCCATGGCCAGCGTGTACGCCCAGATTATCAAGGACCTGACCGAGGCTCTGGCGGCCATTGCCGACAAGCCCGCCCAGCCCGGCCGCGTGACGCGCGCCACGGCCCTGCACCTGCTGTCCAAGGTGTACCTGACCCGCGCCACCGCCATTCCGGCCGGGGCCACCGGCGACTACACGCTGGCCGCCCAGTACGCCAAAGAGCTCATCGACAACCAGACCCGCTACGGCCTGGGCCTGGAAGCCACGCCCGGCGCCGTGTTTGCCAACGGCAACGAGAACGGCAAAGAGGTGATTATGAACGCCCAGTTCAACGGCGATGCCACGTTCTCGCGCATCGATGGCTTTACCTTCGGCGGCGAAAACGTGGGCGGCTTTAACTTCCGCAGCCGCTATGACCTGCTGCCCAACATGGCCCGCGACATTGCCAACGGCCGTCCGTTTGCCCGCCACTCGCCCACGTACTTCCTGCTGGATTCCTACATCCTGCGCGATGCCAGCGGCGCCCCGCTGGAGGCCGACGCAGCGCTCCGCACCACCGACACGCGTTACAACAGCTGGTTCACCTCGGTGTACCGGGTGAACAACCCGGGCGGTAACGGCGGCACCACCCGGGCTGTGGTGGGCGACACCTCGATTTGGTACTCGGGCCGGCCGTTGTCGGCCGCGCGCCTGGCACAGATTGCCAACCGCACGCCCGCGCCGTACCGCGTGTTCCAGCCCAACCAGATTACCACCGAATTCTTCCCCACGCTTAACAAATACGACTCGCCCACCCGCACCTCGGTGAACGGCTTCTCCATCCGGCCCAACATCGTGTACCGCCTGGCCGAAACCTATCTGATTGCGGCGGAAGCGTACTTCTACCTGGGCAACTCCGCCCAGGCCCGCGACTACATCAACGTGGTGCGCCGCCGCGCCGCCGCGCCCGGCCGGACCACGCAAATGGAAATCACGTCGGCGCAGGTCACCATCGACTTCATCCTCGACGAGCGGGCCCGCGAGCTGGCGGGCGAAATGCACCGCTGGCACGACCTGAAGCGTACCCGGACCGCCACCGGCGCCAGCGAGCTGCTGACGCGCATTCGCAACACCAACTACGCCCCCGCGCTGCGGAGCCAGGGCGGCGGGGTGTACGGCTCCAACGCGGCCATCAACATCAAGGATTTCCACGTGCTGCGGCCCATTCCGCAGACGGAGATTGACCGCACCAGCGGCAAAATCACCCAGAACCCCGGGTACTAACAGCCCCCGATTTTGCCACCTGAATAAGCCCCGATTTCGCTCCGAAATCGGGGCTTATTTATGAGAGGGTACTGGTTTTGATTCTTCTCGCTATTACTCCTTTGTTATGTCTGTGAAAGCCAATGTGTTTGCCGTTGTACTGCTGCTGAGCCTGCCTGTGGCGCGCCAAGCCGCTGCCCAGGTGCGCTTGCCCCGCCTCGTGAGCGACGGCATGGTGCTGCAGCGCGACGCCGACGTGGCCGTGTGGGGCTGGGCCCGGCCCGGCGAGGCGGTGACGGTGGCCTTCCTGGGCAAAACCCACAAGGCTACCACCGGCCCCGATGGCCGCTGGCGCGTGCAGCTGCCCCGCCTGAAAGCGGGCGGCCCGTTTGAGATGAACATCAAGGCCAGCAACCAGGTGGCCGTGAAAGACATCATGGTGGGCGACGTGTGGCTGTGCTCGGGCCAGTCGAACATGGAAACGCCCATGAGCCGCCTGCGCGACAAGTACCCCGACGTCATCGCCCAGGCCGCCAACCCCGGCATCCGCCAATACGAGGTACCCCTGACCTACAACTTCCAGCGCCCGCAGCAGGACGTGACGGGCGGCAAGTGGATTGCGGCCGACCCGCAAACGGTGCTGAAGTTTTCGGCCGTGGCCTACTTCTTCGCGAAGGAAATCAACGCCAAATACCAGGTGCCCGTGGGCATCATCAAAGACGCGGTGGGCGGTTCGCCGGCCGAAGCCTGGCTGAGCGCCGACGGCCTGAAGCAATTCCCGACCTACGAGCAGCAGCTCGCCAAATTCAAAGACAGCACCGTGGTGCTCGGCATCCGGCAGCGCGAAGGCGCCGCGGTGGCCAACTGGTACCAGACCCTCTATAAAACCGACCAGGGCGAGGCCCGGGGCCAGCAGAAATGGTCGGCGCCTGACTATGACGCCAGCAGCTGGCCCACCATGCCGGTGCCCGGCTTCTGGGCCGATAAAACCCCGCTGGGCCCGGTGAACGGCGTGGTGTGGTTCCGCAAGGACGTGGACGTGCCGGCCGCCATGGTGGGCCAGCCCGCCCGCCTGGAGATGGGCACGCTGGTCGATGCCGACTCCACATACATCAACGGCCAGCTGGTGGGCAGCACCGGCTACCAGTACCCGCCCCGCAAATACGACGTGAAGCCCGGCGTGCTGAAAGCCGGCAAAAACGTGGTGACGGTGCGCCTCATCAGCAACGGCGGTCGCGGCGGCTTCACGATGGGCAAGAAATACGAGCTGACGGCCGCGGGCCAAACCATCGACCTGCGCGGGCCCTGGCAGTACAAGCTGGGCGCCACCATGCCGCCCACGCCCGGCACCACCACCTTCCAGTACACGCCGGGCGGCTTGTTTAATGGCATGATTGCACCGGTGCTGCCGTATGCCATCAAGGGCGTGCTGTGGTATCAGGGCGAGAGCAACGCCGGCCGCACCGGCGACTACCAGGCCCTGTTCGACGGCATGATTGTCGACTGGCGCAAGCAGTTCAAGCAGCCCAACCTGCCGTTTCTCTACGCGCAGCTGCCCAACTTCATGATGGCCCGAAAGGAGCCGTCGGAAAGCGGCTGGGCCGTGGTGCGCGACGTGCAGCGCCGCGGGCTGGCGCTGCCCCACACCGGCATGGCCGTGATTCTGGACGTCGGCGAGTGGAACGACATTCACCCCCTCGACAAGCAAACTCCCGGCCACCGCCTGGCCCTGGCTGCCCAAAAAGTGGCCTACGGCGACGCCAAAGTGGTATCGCCGGGTCCGCTGTATCAGAGCATGCAGGTGGCGGGCAACAAAGCCACGCTGAGCTTCACGAGCACCGGCAGCGGGCTGATGGCCAAGGGCGGTGAGCCGCTGAAGGGCTTCGCCATCGCCGGGCCCGACAAAAAGTTTGTGTGGGCTCAGGCCAGGATTGAGGGCAACAAAGTGGTGGTGTGGAGCGACCAGGTACCCAACCCCACCGTGGTGCGCTACGCCTGGGCCGACAACCCCGAGGGCGTAAACCTGTACAACAAAGAGGGCCTGCCGGCCTCCACCTTCACCACCGAGCCGGAGGTGCCGGGCGCCACCAGTCGCCTCTGATTCCCGTTTGCCTCTGGCAGGGCACGTTGATTATTCTATTCTCCATGAAATACCTCCTCGGCTACGACATCGGTAGCTCTTCTATAAAAGTCTCCTTGCTCGACATTAACTCGGGCAAGTGCGTGGCGGCTGTCACTTCTCCCAAGCAGGAGATGGAAATCAGCGTGCCCCAGGCCAACTGGGCTGAGCAGCGCCCCGAGCGCTGGTGGCAGGAATGCGTGAATGCCACCGCCGAACTGAAAGCCAGCTACGGCTTTGATACTTCGTTGGTGGCCGGCATCGGCATCACCTATCAGATGCACGGGCTGGTGCTGGTTGACAAAGCCGGAAAGGTGCTGCGTCCCGCCATCATCTGGTGCGACAGCCGCGCCGTGGACTTCGGCAACCAGGCATTTGAGGAGATGGGAGAGGAGTTTTGCCTGAGCAATTTCCTGAACTCGCCCGGCAATTTCACGGCTTCCAAGCTGAAGTGGGTGCGCGAAAACGAGCCCGACGTGTACGCCCGGATTCACAAGATTCAGCTGCCCGGCGACTACATTGCCTTCAAGCTGAGCGGGCAGCTGCAAACCACCGTTTCCGGCTTGTCGGAAGGCGTATTCTGGAATTTCAAGCGCCAGGCCATTGCCCAGGAATTGCTGGACTATTACGGCATCAGCGCCGACTTGCTGCCCGAGGTGGTGGACACCTTCTCGGTGCAGGGCCACGTGAGCGCCGAAGCCGCGCAGGAGCTGGGCCTGACGGCTGGCACGCCCATCAGCTACCGGGCCGGCGACCAGCCCAACAACGCCTTCTCGCTGAACGTGCTGAACCCCGGCGAAGTGGCGGCCACGGGTGGCACCAGCGGCGTGGTCTACGGCATCAACGAAACCAACACGCCCGACCCCCGCTCGCGGGTGAACTCCTTCGTGCACGTGAACAGCACGCCCGCCCAGCCCCGCAACGGCGTGCTCATGTGCCTGAACGGCACCGGCATCCTAAACAGCTGGCTCCGCAAAATCGTGGGCGAGCTGCCCTACGACCGCATGAACCAACTGGCCGCCCAGGCGCCGGTAGGGGCGGAGGGGCTCGTGTTTCTGCCCTTCGGCAACGGCGTGGAGCGCATCCTCGAAAACCGCCCGGCCGACGCCGAGCTGCGCGGCCTCAATTTCAACATTCACCACCAAAGCCACGTGCTGCGCGCGGCCCAGGAAGGCATTGTGTTCGCCCTCAATTACGGCATGGACATCATGCGGGCCAGCGGCGTGCAGGTGCGCAAGGTGCGCGCCGGCAACGCCAACATGTTCCTGAGCCCGGTGTTCCGCGAGGCTTTCGTGAACAGCGGCAACGTGGAGCTGGAGCTCTACAACACCGATGCGGCCCAGGGCGCGGCGCGCGGCGCGGGCATCGGGGCCGGCGTGTACGCCAGCCCGGCCGAAGCCTTCGGTGGCCTCGAACGCATTCTCACCGTGGAGCCGACTGACCGGCTTCGTGAACAATACCATGCCGCTTACGGCCGCTGGCAAGACGCATTATCTCACCGTATTCCAAATACAATCACCACCCCTTCCTATGTCTAGCAACACGCTCTCCAAGACAGAATTTTTTACGGGCATCGACACCATTCGCTTCGAAGGCCGCGAATCGGATAACCCGCTTTCCTTTAAATGGTACGATGAAAACCGCGTGGTTGCCGGCAAGACCATGAAGGAGCATTTGCGCTTCGCGGTGTCGTACTGGCACACCTTCACCGGCACCGGCGGCGACCCGTTCGGCCCCGGCACCAAGCAATTTGCCTGGGACTCGCACCACGAAATCATCGGCCGCGCCAAGGACAAGATGGACGCCGCTTTTGAGTTTTTCACCAAGCTGGGCACGCCGTACTACTGCTTCCACGACATTGACCTCGTGGACGAAGGCAACTCGCTGGCCGAGTACGAGCGCAACCTGGCCACCATTGTGGACTACGCCAAGCAGCACCAGGCCGAAACCGGCGTGAAGCTGCTGTGGGGCACGGCCAACGTGTTTTCGAACCCGCGCTACATGAACGGCGCCAGCACCAACCCCGACTTCCAAGTGGTGGCCCACGCCGCCACCCAGGTGAAAAACGCCATCGACGCGACCATTGCGCTGGGCGGCGAGAACTATGTGTTCTGGGGCGGCCGCGAGGGCTACATGACCCTGCTCAACACCGACATGAAGCGCGAGCAAGCCCACATGGGCCGCTTCCTGACCATGGCCCGCGATTACGCCCGCCAGCAGGGCTTCACGGGCAAATTCTTCATCGAGCCCAAGCCGGCCGAGCCCACCAAGCACCAGTACGACTTCGATGCGGCCACCGTCATCGGCTTCCTCAAGGAGCACGGCCTGGAGAACGACTTCATGCTGAACCTGGAAGTGAACCACGCCACGCTGGCCGGCCACACCTTCCAGCACGAGCTGCAGGTGGCCGCCGATGCCAACATGCTGGGCTCGATGGACGCCAACCGCGGCGACTACCAGAACGGCTGGGACACCGACCAGTTCCCCAACAACCTGAACGAGCTGACCGAGAGCATGCTCATCATCCTGGAGCACGGCGGCTTCCAGCACGGCGGCATCAACTTCGACGCCAAAACCCGCCGCAACTCTACGGATTTGGAGGACATTTTCATTGCCCACATCGCCGGCATGGACACCTTCGCCCGCGCCTTGGTGGTGGCCAACGACATTCTGGAGAAGTCGCCCTACCGCAAGTTTCGCCAGGAGCGGTACGCCTCGTTTGATTCCGGCCAGGGTGCTGAGTTCGAGCGCGGCGGCCTTACCCTGGAAGACCTGCGCACCATTGCCCACAAGAGCGGCGAACCCACGCCCCGCAGCGGCAAGCAGGAGTGGCTGGAAGCCATTATCAACCAGTACATCTAAGAGAACAGGCCGCCGCGCAGTGCGCGGCGGCCTGCCAAGAAAAACGGAACCGGCCGACCGCTACGTGGTGGGAATAACAAGGCGACTGGTTGGGGACGTTTTGCCGATGGCGGCGGGCTCGCGTGAGCTCGTGGCCGGAGGCGGCTCCGGCGTTCCGGCACGAAGGCAGGCCTGTTGGTGAGCGGGCCACGCTTCACGCAAGTCAGGTGCTTGCGGGCCGGAACGCCGTTTTGCCGTCGGCAGCGGCTTTTGCGCTGACTGGCAGACCATGCTCACTACCCTTTCCGAACCCGACGACACGCATGAATCTGACTCAACGCTTGGCGGCGGTAGCTGCTCTGGGCCTGGCCCTACCGCTTGCATCCTCCGCTCAATCGAAGGGAGGGGCAAGCCAACCCGTGCTAATGACCGTGCAGCCCGGCGACCCCAAGCGGCAAATCAGCAAGCACATCTACGGGCACTTTGCCGAGCACCTGGGCCGCTGCATCTACGGCGGCTTTTGGGCTGATAAAGACTCCAAAGCCCCGCAGCAAGGCCGCATCCGCATGGACATTGTGGAGGCGCTCAAGAAAATCAAAGTGCCCAACCTGCGCTGGCCCGGCGGCTGTTTTGCCGATACCTACCACTGGCACGACGGCGTGGGCCCTACTGCTCAGCGCCCCAAGATGCTGAATTTGTGGTGGGGCAATACGCTCGAAGATAACAGCTTCGGCACGCACGAATTCCTGGAACTGTGCAACCTGCTTGGCACCGAGCCTTACCTCGCGGCCAACGTGGGCAGCGGCACGGTGCAGGAAATGAGCAACTGGATGGAGTACCTCAACTCCAACGAGGACACGCCCATGGTGCTCGAGCGCCGCAAAAACGGCCACCCCGAGCCCTACAAAGTGAGCTGGTGGGGCATCGGCAACGAGAGCTGGGGCTGCGGCGGCAACATGACGGCCGAGTACTACACCGACGTGTACAAGCGCTACGCCACCTTCGCCCACAACTACCCCGGCACCCCGCTCAAACGCATTGTGAGCGGCGCCAACGGCGACGACGCCCATTGGACCGAGACGTGCATGAAAAACATCCCGCTCAACCAGATGTGGGGCCTCACCCTGCACCAGTACACGCTGCCCACCGGCAGCTGGAGCGGCAGCAAAGGCAAGGCCACCGGCTTTGGCGAGGACCGGTACTTCAGCACCCTGCGCAACTGCCTGAAAATGGAAGCCGTGGTAAGCAAACACGCCGCCATCATGGACAAGTACGACAAGGACAAGGAGATAGCGCTGCTGGTAGACGAGTGGGGCGTGTGGACCGACGTGGAGCCCGGCACCAACCCCGGCTTCCTGTACCAGCAAAACTCCCTGCGCGACGCCCTTGTAGCCGGCACCACGCTCAACATCTTCAACAACCACTGCGACCGGGTGCGCGGCGCCAACCTCGCCCAGGCCGTGAACGTGCTGCAAGCCGTCATCCTCACCGAAGGCGACAAGATGCTCCTCACGCCCACCTACCACGTGTTCGACCTCTACCAGGTGCACCAGGACGCGCAGTACCTGCCGTTGCAGTTCAGCAGCCCGGACTACGCGTTTGGCAACGAAAAAATCCCGGCCCTGAATGCCTCGGCCTCGAAGGACAAGAATGGCGCCGTGCACATCTCCTTGGTAAACCTGGACCCCAACAAAACCCTCAAGCTAGAAACGGCCCTGGCCGGCGTGACCTGGAAAACGGTGACCGGCCGCGTGCTGACGTCGGCCAAAATAAACGATTACAACACGTTTGAGAAGCCCAACACGGTGACGTTGGCCGCTTTCAACGGCGCCAAAAAACGCGGCGACAAGCTAAGCGTGGAGCTGCCGGCCAAGTCGGTGGTGGTGCTCGAATTGAAATAAATATTTCCGGAGCTGACCGGGACAACTGCCCGGCCGCCCATTCCCTTAGCCGTAATCTATGAAAAGCAAGCAAGCGCTGTTGTGCCTCGCGCTGGCCGGCCTCGGTCTTGGCTTCGGGCCGAAGGCGGACCGGCCTTTGAAGGATGCCTTCAAGAAGGATTTCTACGTGGGCGCCGCCCTCAGCTACCGCGTAACGAGCGGCCGCGATACTAAGACGGCGGCCATCGTCAAGCAGCAGTTCAACACCATCAGCCCCGAGAACCTGCTGAAGTGGGAAGCCGTGCACCCGCAGCCCGACCAGTACAACTTCAAGCCCGCCGACGACTACGTGGCCTTCGGGCAGGCAAATAAGATGTGGGTCATCGGCCACACGCTGATGTGGCACCAGCAAACCCCGAAGTGGGTGTTTGAGGACGGAGCCGGCAAGCCTGCAAGCCGCGAGCTGCTGCTCAAGCGTCTGGAGGAGCACATCAACACGGTGGTGGGCCGCTACAAAGGCAAAATCGCCGGCTGGGACGTGGTGAACGAAGCCATCGACGACCAGCAGGGCGACCTGCGCAAAACCAAATGGCTGGAAATACTCGGCGAGGATTTCGCCGCCAAAGCCTTTGAGTACGCCCACAAAGCCGACCCGAAAGCCGAGCTCTACTACAACGACTACAGCCTCTACCGCTCCGAAAAGCGGGCTGGCGTCATCAAACTAGTGAAGAGCCTGCAGGCCAAAGGCATCAAAGTGGCCGCCATCGGGATGCAGGGCCACTACGGCCTCACCAAACCGACCATTGAGCAAGTGGAGGCCAGCATTGTGGCCTTTTCGAAGCTAGGCGTGCACGTCAATTTCACGGAGCTTGACATCGACGTGCTGCCCAACCCCAGCCGTCGCCAGGGCGCCGACATCGCCGAAACCTTCGGGGCTGATGCCAAATACAACGTGTACACAACCGGCCTGCCCGATTCGGTGCAGCAAAAGCTGACCAGGCGCTACGCCGACCTGTTTGCCCTGTTCCACAAGCACCGCGACGTTATCGACCGCATCACGCTCTGGGGCGTGACGGACGCGGATTCCTGGCTGAACGACTGGCCCATCCGGGGCCGCACCAGCTACCCCTTGCTGTTTGACCGCAACTTCCAGCCGAAACCCGCTTTCCAAGCGGTGGTGCAGGCCGCAAAGTAGGGAATCCTGGAAAAGGCCATCATGCTCGGCTGCGCTCAGTATGATGGCCTTTTTCAGCATCTTCGGCTGCGGCTCGCAGCTCTATCCATAAAGCAAACTTCGATGATTTCCCCATCCATTACTCGCTCGCTAATCCAACCGGCTGCCTCGCGCCATGCGCTGTGGCTGGTGTTGCTGGTGCTGCTTAGTAGCCCCGCCGCCCAAGCCCAAACCAAGGCCGTCGCCGCCAAGGCTACAACTAAAGCGGCCGCCGATTTCCCCCTGGCCGCCAATGGCAAAACGGCGCCCATTTACGCCAGCGCGGCCGACTGGCCGGGCGTGCTGCGGGCCGCCAAAGACCTGCAGGCCGACGTGCAGCGCGTGACGAAAATCGCGCCTAGCTTCAGCACTGAAAAACCTGCGGGGGCTGAGGTTGTGCTGATTGGCACCATCGGCAAAAGCCCGCTGATTGACGGGCTGGTGAAGGCGGGCAAGCTCAGCACGGCCGGCGTGGCGGGCAAGTGGGAAACCTTTGTGCGGCAGGTGGTGATGAACCCGCTGCCCGGCGTGAAGCAGGCGCTGGTGATTGCCGGCAGCGACAAGCGCGGCACCATCTACGGCATCTACGACCTCTCGCAGCAGATTGGGGTGTCGCCCTGGTACTGGTGGGCCGATGTGCCGGTGAAGCCTCAGACGACGCTGCGCATTCTGGCCGCCCGGCACACGCTGGGCGAGCCGGCGGTGAAGTACCGTGGCATCTTTCTGAACGACGAGGCGCCCGCGCTCACGGGCTGGAGCAAGGAGAAATTCGGCGGCATCAACTCGAAGATGTACGTGCATGTGTTTGAGTTGATTCTGCGGCTCAAGGGCAACTACCTGTGGCCGGCCATGTGGGGCAATGCCTTCAACGACGACGACAAGCTGAGCCCGGTGCTGGCCGACGAGTACGGCATCGTGATGGGCACCTCGCACCACGAGCCCATGCAGCGCGCCCAGCAGGAGTGGAAGCGCTACGGCCACGGCCCTTGGAACTACCAGACCAACGACACCACCCTGCGCCGCTTCTGGCGGCAGGGCATCCGCAACATGGGCAGCCACGAAAGCATCGTGACCATGGCCATGCGCGGCGACGGCGACGAGCCCATGAGCCAGGAAAGTAACATTGCCCTGCTCGAAAAAATCGTGGCCGACCAGCGGAAAATTCTGGCCGAAGAAACCCACAAGCCCGCTGACCAAACCCCGCAGCTCTGGGCCCTCTACAAGGAGGTGCAGGACTACTACGACAAGGGCATGCGCGTGCCCGACGACATGACCCTGCTGCTCTGCGACGACAACTGGGGCAACCTGCGCAAGCTGCCCAAGCCCGGCGACGCGCCCCGCCGGGGTGGCTACGGCATCTACTACCACTTCGACTACGTGGGTGGCCCGCGCAGCTACCGCTGGCTGAACACCAACCCCTTGCCGCGCGTGCGGGAGCAAATGCACCTGGCCTACGAGCACGGCGTGAAGCAGATTTGGATTGTGAACGTGGGCGACCTCAAGCCCATGGAATTGCCCATCAGCTTCTTCCTCGACTACGCTTGGAACCCCGACAACATCAAGGCTGACCAGGTGGCGGCTTACACGCAGCGCTGGGCCAGCCAGCAGTTTGGCCCGAAATACGCAGCCGACATCGCCGACATTCTGGCCAAGTACGCTAAGTACAACGGCCGCCGCAAGCCCGAGCTGATTGACGCCAATACCTACAGCCTGGTCACCGGCGAGTGGGCCACAGTGGTAGCGGAGTACAATCAGCTGCGGACCCGCGCGGAGGATATAAATCAAAAGCTGCCCGCCGCCGACCACGACGCCTTTTACGAGCTGGTGCTGCATCCCGTGCAGGCCTGCGCCAACCTCAACGAGCTGTACTACACTGTGGCCCTAAACCGCGAGGCCGCCAAAACCAACCAACCCAACACCAACGCGCTGGCCGAAAAAGCCCAGGCGCTGTTTGCCAAAGACGCCGAAATCAAGAACCGCTACCACGCCGTGGCCGGCGGCAAATGGAACCACATGATGGACCAGATGCACATCGGCTACACCTCCTGGCACGACGAGAAAGCGGATATCATGCCGCAGGTGGTGACGTTGCCCGCCGGTGCTGTGCCGACGGCCATTGCGGACCCGGCGGCGCCCGCTGCCGGCGCTTACGTGGCGGTGGAGGCGGAGCAGTACACCAAGGCCGTGAACGCCGGGCCCGTAAGCTGGCAGCGCCTGCCCGACCTGGGCCGCACGCTGGGAGCCGTGAGCACGTACCCCACTACCGTCGCGCCTACTGAGACGCCGGGTGGCAACAGCCCACACCTGGAGTACCGCATCAACCTCGCCCAGGCCGGCCCCGTGACGGTGAGCGCCTACTTGGCCCCGACCCTCGACTTTACCAATACCACCGGCCTGCGTTACGCCGTGTCGCTCGACGATGAGGCGCCGCAAATCATCAACCTGCATACGGGCATGAAGCCCGGCGAAAGCAACCGGCCCTGGGAGCGCATCGTGGCCAATAGCATCAACCTGAAAACCTCGCAACACAACGTGACCACGGCCGGCGCACACACGCTCAAGTTCTGGCGCGTGGACCCCGGCGTGGTGCTCGAAAAGCTGGTGGTGAGTGCGGGCGAGCTGCCCGCCACCTACCTGGGCCCGCCGGCCACTGCCACCAGCGCCACCGAGCCCAAAAACGGGAAAGGCAGTCTGGGCCAACGCTAGGTTTCGGGCCAGTATTTCATGCAAACGATGTTGACGAACAAAGGGAAATTTCTGCTTTTGACGCTCTCAGCGCTGCCCACGCTGGCCTCGGGACAGGCAGTGAAGCTGCAAAGCTTCCCCGTGGCCGATGTGCGTCTGCTAAACAGCCCGTTCCGGGAGGCTCAGCAGACGGACTTGGCCTACCTGCTGACCCTGAACCCCGACCGGCTGCTGGCGCCCTACCTGGCCTCGGCGGGCCTGCCGTCCAAGGCCGAGCGCTACGGCAACTGGGAAAACACCGGCCTGGACGGCCACATGGGTGGGCACTACCTCTCGGCCCTGGCCTACATGTACGCCGCTACCGGCGATGTGCAGGTGCAGCAGCGGCTAAACTACTTCGTTGACCAACTGGACGCTTGCCAGCAGAAAAGCGGCAACGGTTACCTGGGCGGCGTGCCCGGCGGCCCGGCCATGTGGGCGGAGGTGAAGGCCGGCAACATCAAGGCCAACAGCTTCGGGCTGAACAACAAATGGGTGCCGCTCTACAACCTGCACAAAACCTTCGCCGGCCTGCGCGACGCCTACGCGGTGGGTGGCAACGCCAAAGCCCGCGGCATGCTCATTAAGCTGACGGACTGGTTTCTGGACCTGACGGCCAACCTGAGCGACGCGCAGCTGCAGGAGATGATGCGCAGCGAGCACGGCGGCCTGAACGAGATTTTTGCCGACGTGGCCGACCTGACGCACAACCGCAAGTACCTGGCGCTGGCTCAGCGCTTTTCGCACCAAGCCGTGCTCCAGCCCCTGCTGGCTGGCAAAGATGTGCTCAACGGCATGCACGCTAACACGCAGATTCCGAAAGTCATCGGCTTCGAGCGGGTGGCGGAAGTGGGCGGCGACCCGGCCTGGGGCGTGGCCGCGGCCTTTTTCTGGAAGACGGTGGTGGAAAACCGGACGGTTTCCATTGGCGGCAACAGCGTGAGCGAGCACTTCAACCCGGCCACCAGCTTTGCTTCCATGCTGGAAAGCACCGAGGGGCCGGAAACGTGCAACACCTACAATATGCTCAAGCTCAGCAAGGAGCTGTACCTGACCGGCGGCGAGACGAAGTACTTGGATTACTACGAGCGGGCGACTTATAACCACATTTTGTCGTCGCAGCACCCGGGGCAGGGGGGCTTTGTGTACTTCACGCCCATGCGCCCCCGGCACTACCGGGTGTATTCGCAGCCGCAGGAAGGCTTCTGGTGCTGCGTGGGCTCGGGCCTGGAAAACCACGGCAAATACGGCGAGCTGGTGTACGCGCACCGCGGGCCGCAGGAGCTGCTGGTGAACCTGTTCATCCCGTCCCGCCTCACCTGGGCTGAGCAGGGGATGACCCTGACGCAGGAAACGACTTTTCCCAACGAGGAACGCACGCAGCTGAAGCTCAGCCTGAAAAAGCCGCGCACCTTCGCGCTCAGCATCCGGCAGCCTAAGTGGGTACCGGCGGGGCAATTGCAGGTGCAAGTGAATGGCCAGCCAGTGGCCACCAGCGCGGCCGCGCCGGGCTATGTCACGCTGAGCCGCAAGTGGCGCTCGGGCGACGTGGTGACTGTGGCCCTGCCCATGGCCACCACGGCCGAGTATATGCCGGATAAGTCCTCCTGGGTGTCGTTTGTGCATGGCCCGGTGGTGCTGGCGGCCGTCACGGATACCACCGATTTGAAGGGCCTGCGGGCCGACGGCGCGCGCATGTCGCACGTGCCCAGCGGCAAGCTTTATCCTATTGAGGAGGCGCCGGTGCTGGTTTCGGCCGGCCCCAACGTGGCCGAGGGCCTCAAGCCTGTGGCGGGGCAGCCGCTTACCTTCACGGCCGCCGGGCTGATTGACTCGGAGAAATACCGCAACGTGCAGCTGGTGCCGTTCTACCAGATTCACGACGCGCGCTACATGGTGTATTGGCCCGTGACGACGCCCGCCGGCCTGCTGGCCCGCAAGGAGGAGCTGCGGCGCAAAGACGCGGAAAAGCGGGCCCTCGAAGCCCGCACCGTGGACCAGGTAACCCCCGGCGAGCAGCAGCCCGAGTCCGACCACGGCTTCCAGGGCGAGCAAACCGAAACCGGCACGCACCGCGACCGCCACTGGCGGCACGCCAAAGGCTGGTTCAGCTACATCCTCCACAACCCGCAACGCAATGCCCGCACCCTCCGCGTGACCTACGCGGGCGGCGACAAGAACCGGCAGTTCAGCATTCTGGTGAATGGCAAGCCCCTGGCGCAGGTGCAGCTGGCCGGCAATGAGAGCGGCGACTTTTACGACGTGGAATACGCCCTGCCGGAATCACTTAGGCAGCCCAACGCACCGACGGCGCTCACCGTGAAATTCCAGGCAGGCGCAGAATCTACAGCGGGCGGCGTGTACGATGTGCGCCTGCTAAAATAGCGCCGTCCTTGCCCGCTTCGGCGAGTTCGTACTGATTTAAAAACCTAAAAAACACTTACGAAAAGCATTTTTCGCATCAGCATGAAATACAAACTACTCCGAGAACTTCTGCCTACTGCACTTGCGTTGCTGCCTTTTTCGGGCGCGTTTGCACAATCGATTGAGTTGGTGAATCCCATCCTCAGTGGCTTTTATCCCGACCCCAGCATCGTGAAGGTGGGCGCCGATTATTACCTGGTCAATTCCACGTTTTCCTACTACCCGGGTATCCCCGTGATGCATAGCCGCGACCTGAAAAACTGGAAGCAGGTGGGCAACGTCATCAGCCGGCCGTCGCAGATGAGTTTCCTGGGCGACCGCATGACGCGGGGCCTGTTTGCGCCGGCCATTGAGTACCACAACGGCACGTACTACGTCACCTGCACGCAGATTGACCACAAGGGCAACTTCGTGGTGACGGCCAAAAACCCGGCCGGGCCGTGGAGCGACCCCACCTTCCTGCCCCAGGTGCGCGGCATCGACCCCTCGCTATATTTCGAGGGCGACAAGGCCTACGTCATCTACAACAGCGACCCGCCCGACAACAAGCCGCTCTACGACGGCCACCGCTCCATCAAAATCATCGAGCTGAACCCGCAAACCCTGCAAACCGTGGGCGAGGCGAAAATCGTGGTGAACGGGGGCGTGGACCTGAGCAAAAAGCCGGTCTGGATAGAGGGACCGCACCTGATGAAGCTGGGCAACTGGCACTACCTCTACGCGGCCGAGGGCGGCACCTCGGTGAACCACACGGAGGTAGTGTTCCGCAGCAAGGAGCCGCTGGGCCCGTTCGTGCCCTACGAGAAGAACCCCATCCTCTCGCAGCGCGAGCTGCCGAAAGACCGCAAAGACCCCATCACCTCGGCCGGCCACGCTCAGTTTGTGGAAGGGCCCGATGGCAAGACCTACGCCATTTTCCTGGCCGTGCGGCCCTACGAGGACAATTTCTACAACACCGGCCGCGAGACGTTCATCGTGCCCGTGGAATGGAAGGACGAGTGGCCGGTGATGGTGCCCGGCCCCAACGGGGTGCAATACTCCTACAAAGCCAATTTCCCGGAGGTGAAACAGCCCGGCGCGCGGCCCCAGAGCGGCAACTTTGGCTACACCCTCACCTTCGAGAAGCAGCTGGACCCCGCGCTGCTGTTTCTGCGCACCGTGGACAGCGCCAGCTTCTCGCTGAGCAAGGCCAAGGGCCTCACCCTGAAACTCAAGCCCGAAACCTGCGCCGAAACCGGCAACCCATCCTTCATCGGCAAGCGCCAGCAGCACCTCTACTGCACCGCCGAAACCGAGCTGACCTTCGCGCCGAAAGCGGCGAATGAAAAGGCCGGCCTGGCCATCTTCCAGGACGAGAAGCACTTCTACTACCTCTGCAAGTCGGTGGATGCGGGCAAATCCATGCTCCAGCTCTTCAAAAGCACCGCCGATGTGAAGCAGCCGGAGCTGTTGGCCCAGGCCCCGCTCAAGTCGGCCACGGGCAGCGTGCAGCTGCGCATTCAGGCCCAGGCCGATAAGTACAGCTTCCAGTTTTCGGAGAATGGCAAGGCCTGGACCACGCTCAAGGACCAGGTGGACGGCAAGTTCCTGAGCACGCAGGTGGCGGGCGGCTTCATCGGCTGCACGTTCGGGATGTATGCCACCTCCTCGGGCCAGCCCACCACCAACACGGCTTCCTTCAAGTGGCTGAAGTACGAGGGCAACGACCCCATGTACAAGAAATAAAGCGGCATCTGTTTTAGAAGCTGTAGTTCCGGTCCGCCCGCCCTAGGCGGGCCGACCGGTTGTTAGTAGCCCGGCCCATCAAGAGCGGCGCAGCGGCGCAAAACGGCAACCGGTCGGCCCGCCTAGGGCGGGCGGACCGGGCCATACGACTTCCGAATCACTCTTCTGATCTATCCTCTGATTATCATGCGGTTCTCTTTTCTTTTCTGCTCGTTGATGCTGGCCGCTTCCCTTTCCCACGCCGCCGGGCCCGTTGTGGTCGGCAGCCCCGACGGGGCCGTGCAGGTGAGCGTGGATGTGGACGGCCAGGGCCGGCCCACCTACGCCGTGCGCTACCGCGCCGCCGAGCTGCTGCGCCCCTCGCGCCTGGGCCTGCAGCTGGCCAGCGCCGACCTGTCGCAGGGCCTCAGGCTGGCCAGCGCCGACAAGGTGACGGCCGTGGCCGACGACTATCAACTGGCCACTGACAAGCGCGCGAATTGCCGCTACCGGGCCAATCGCCGCGTGGTGCACTTCGCCGGCCCGGCCGGGGCGCCCACGCTGAGCGTCGTGTTTCAGGTGTCGAACGATGGGGTAGCGTTTCAATACCTCATCGAAGGCAAAAGCGCCGAAGTGCAGCGCATTACGGCGGAGCAAACCAGCTTCCACCTGCCGGCTGATGCTAAGGGCTGGCTGCACCCGCACGCTAAGGCCCAGACTGGTTTTGCCAACACCCAGCCCTCGTACGAGGAAAACTACCAGCGCGGCATCGCGGCGGGCACGCCGTCCACCATCGGGCAGGGGTGGTCGTTTCCAGCTTTGTTTGAGGCCGGGGGGCGTTGGGTGCTGCTCACCGAGGCCGGCATGGGCCGCAGCTACTGCGGCAGCCACCTGGCCCACGAATCGCCGGATGCCAACTACACAATGGCCTTTCCGCAGGCGCCCGAACGGACCACACCTGATGCGCCGCTGCTGCCCGAAAGCCGCCTGCCCTGGCGCTCGCCCTGGCGCGTGGTGGTGCTGGGCAACTCGCTGGCGCCCATCGTGGAATCAACGCTGACCACTGACCTGAGCGCGCCTGCTAGTGCGCCCGTGAATATGGACGCGCCCGGCAAGTCGTCGTGGTCGTGGGTGCTGATGGGGGACAAGAACACCACCTACGACGTGCAGCGCCGCTTCATTGACTACTCGGCCGCCATGGGCTGGCGCTATTGCCTGGTGGATGCGCTGTGGGACACGCAAATCGGCTACGAGAAGACGGCCGAGCTGGCGCAGTACGCCCGTTCCAAAAACGTGGGCCTACTGGTGTGGTACAACTCCAACGGCAGCTGGAACCAGGCTCCGCAAACGCCCACCAAGGTGCTGTTCGACGCCGAGAGCCGGCGCAAGGAGTTCGCCCGCATCAAGCAGATGGGCGTGGCGGGCGTGAAAATCGACTTTTTCGGCGGCGACGGGCAGTCGTTCATGAACTACTACCAGGACCTCATGACCGATGCTGCCCAGGCCGGGCTGCTGGTGAATTTCCACGGCGCCACCTTGCCGCGCGGCTGGAACCGCACCTACCCCAACCTGATGACCATGGAAGCGGTGAAGGGCTTCGAGTTCCTGACCTTCGACCAGCGCAACACCGACCAAGAAGCCACGCACTGCGCCACGTTGCCTTTCACCCGCAACGCCGTGGGGCCCATGGACTTCACGCCCATGGCTTTTTCGGAGATTCGCGGCAAAGAGCGCCGCACTTCCAACGCGTTTGAGTTGGCGCTAGCGGTTCTGTTCCAGTCGGGCATTCAGCACTACGCCGAGGTGCCCGAGGGCATGGCCGCGCAGCCCGCCTACGTGCAGGAGTTCGTGAAAAAGCTGCCGCCGCGCTGGGTTGATGTAAAATTCATTGACGGCTTCCCCGGCGAATACGTCGTGCTGGCCCGCCAGGCCCCCGATGGTAAGTGGTACGTGGCCGGCATTAATGCCACCGACGCTCCAAAAGAAATTACACTGGACCCCATCAAATTAGGACTCGGACCTGGCACAGTCATAACCGACGGTAATACCAACCGTGAGTTCAGCACCTACCAGTTGCCATTTCCGCATTACAAAATTGGTCTGACGCTGCCGGCCCGCGGCGGTTTCGTGGTGCAGCCCTAGGATTTAGAGGCTTTCGCCGCCCAGCATCTCCCATTCGTTGCCGCGCATGATTCCGGCAATCACCTTCTGCTACTCAGCCGATGAAATTATCAACCACCTTCCGAAATGCTTCCACGCTTTTGCTGAGTTTCACCCTGGCAAGCAACGCCTTCGCCCAAAGAATGGTGATGGAAGCTCCCAAGGGCTTCGACCAGCCCACGGCGGGCATTGCGGCCAGCCGGATTGATAGCATCAGCTACCCGTCGAAAACGGTGGGCACGGTGCGCAAGGCGCTGGTGTACACGCCGCCGGGCTACTCGAAAAAGAAGAAGTACCCGGTGCTGTACCTGCTGCACGGCATCGGCGGTGATGAGAAGGAGTGGCTGCGAGGCGGGCGGCCGCAGGTGATTCTGGATAATCTGTACGCGGCCGGCAAGCTGAAGCCCATGCTGGTGGTGATGCCCAACGGCCGGGCCATGAAGGACGACCGCGCCGTGGGCAACATCTACGGCCCGGACAAGGTGGCCGCGTTTGCCAACTTCGAGAAAGACCTGCTCACCGACCTCATTCCCTACGTCGAAAAGCACTACCCGGCCCTCACCAACCGCGAAAACCGGGCCCTGGCCGGGCTGTCGATGGGCGGGGGGCAGTCGTTGAACTTCGGGTTGGGCAACCTGGACAAGTTCGCCTGGGTGGGCGGCTTTTCGTCGGCCCCCAACACCCGGCAGCCCGAGCAGCTGGTACCCGACCCGGCCAAAGCCAAAAAGCTGCTGAAGCTGCTCTGGATTTCGTGCGGCGACCAGGACGGCCTGCTGCCCGTGAGCCAGCGCACCCACGACTACTTCTACCAAAACAACGTGCCGCACGTGTACTACCTCGAAGCGGGCGGGCACGACTTCAAGGTCTGGAAAAACGGGCTGTACATGTTTTCGCAGCAGCTTTTCAAGCCCGTGGACGTGGCGGCGCTGCCCACTTACACCGTGCTGGGCGCGCCGGCTGCCACCAACGTGCGCAACGCCAAGTACCCGCAGATTTTGCCCGACAACCGGGCCGTGTTCCGCCTGAAAGCCCCCGGCGTGCAGAAGGCGCAGCTGGACCTGGTCCGCAAATACGACATGGTGAAGGACAGCACCGGTACCTGGACCGTGACCACCGACACGCTGAGCCGCGGCCTGCACTACTATTCGTTGCTGCTCGACGGCCTGCCCGTGGCCGACCCCGCCAGCGACACCTTCTACGGCATGGGGCGCATGGCCAGCGGCATCGAGATTCCCGGACGCGGCACCGGCTTCTACGCCCTGCGCGACGTGCCCCACGGCGAGGTGCGCGAGCGGCGGTTCTACTCCAAAGTGACCAATTCGTGGCGCCGGTTTTTCGTGTACACGCCGCCGGGCTACGACGCCAACGCGGCCGCCAAGTACCCGGTGCTGTACCTGCTGCACGGCGGCGGCGAGGACGAAACCGGCTGGGCCAAGCAAGGCAAAACCGACCTGATTCTGGACAACCTCATTGCTGATAAAAAGGCCAAACCCATGCTCGTGGTGATGCTCGACGGCAACATGGGCGGCCCCGGCGGCCTGGCCGGCTTCGGCGAGCCCACGTTGAAACGCTTTGAAGACGAGCTGAAGCAAACCGTGCTGCCGGTGGTGGAAACCAACTACCGCGTAGCCGCCGGGGCCGAGAACCGGGCCCTGGCTGGCCTGTCGATGGGCGGCCTGCAAACGCTTTACGCTGGCATTAAGAACACCGACCTGTTCCAGTACCTGGGGGTGTTCAGCTCGGGATTTTTTGCCAATAACACGGCCTTGTCCGACCCGCAGTATGCTTTTATGAAGGCCAATGCCGGCACCATCAACACCAACCTCAAGCAGCTGTGGCTCTCGATGGGCGGGCCCGAAGACATTGCCTACGCCAACAACAAGGTGATGCGCGCCAAAATGGACGAGCTCGGCATCAAGTACGCCTACAGCGAGTACCCTGGCGGCCACACCTGGCCCGTGTGGCGCCACGATTTGTACCTGTTTGCCCAGAAGCTGTTTTAGGCGATTTATGCACCCTGGCCGGCCTTATTAAGCCGGTCAACTCCTTCATTCCTGCTGTCTTTACCATGAAAAGCATCCTGCTTACCTGCCTGCTGGCCTGCGTAGCCACCGCCTCGCTTTGGGCGCAAAACCCGATTATCCGCGACGTGTTCACGGCCGACCCGGCGCCGCTCGTGTACCACGACACGCTGTTTCTGTACACCGGGCACGACACGGCTTCGGTTAGCGAGACCAACTACAAGATGCCGGACTGGCGCATCTATTCCACCACCGACATGGTGCACTGGAAAGACTACGGCAAGCGCTTGTCCCCTAAAACTTTTGCCTGGGCTACCGGCGATGCCTACGCTTCGCAGTGCGTGTATCACAAGGGCAAGTTCTACTGGTTTGTGGCCACCTTCCACAAGAAAGACGACCACAGCCAGGGCGGCGCGGCCATTGGCGTGGCCGTGTCGGACCGGCCCACCGGCCCGTTCCGGGACGCCATCGGCAAGGCGCTTATTGTGAACGAGATGACCAAGGACAAGCCGCACGCCTGGGA
Organism: Hymenobacter sp. 5317J-9; assembly: GCF_022921075.1. Classification (NCBI taxonomy): domain Bacteria; kingdom Pseudomonadati; phylum Bacteroidota; class Cytophagia; order Cytophagales; family Hymenobacteraceae; genus Hymenobacter; species Hymenobacter sp. 5317J-9. Next base: position 3,363,139 of record NZ_CP095050.1, on the reverse strand, counting down.
CGATATCGACCCCACCGTTTTCATTGATGACGACCAGCAGGCCTACCTGTACTGGGGCAACTTAAGCTGCCGCTGGGTGAAGCTAAAGGACAACCTGACGGAGCTGGCGGGCCCCATTACGGTGCTGAACATCAAGAACTACATCGAAGGCCCCTGGGTGTACAAGCGCAAAAAGCTGTACTACCTCGTGTACGCCGGCGCCGGCACCAAGCCCGAAATGATTGAGTATTGCACGGGCCCCAGCGCCACTGGACCATGGACCTACCGCGGCATCATACAGGAAAACGTGCCCAATAGTTTTACCACGCACCCGGGCATCATCGACTACAAGGGCAAGAGCTACTTCTTCTACCACAACGGCGCCCTGCCCACCGGCGGCAATTACCGGCGCTCCATTTGTGTGGATGAATTGCGCTACAACCCCGACGGCACCATTCAGCCCATCGTGCAGACCACCAGTGGCGTGGCGCCGGTCAAATAACGTCCGCCCAATCATTCTTTCCGCCGCCCGCCGCCTTCCTCATGCTGAAACATTCCTTTCGTCTTTCTAGCCCTGGCAGGCAGGTTTGCCTGCTGGTGCTGTGCCTCGTGTACTTATCGGCTGGCCGGGCCAAAGCCCAGGGAAAACCACGCCCCGCGGCCAGCAAAGGAGCTTTCTACACCAACAAGTACCCCAGCCTGCTGCGGGAGGCGGGCTATACCCAGGCCGAAATCGACCGGAAGGTGGCCAAGGCCTACCACGACGTATTTGAGGGGCCCAATAAGGTGTACTTCGCCGTGGGCGACTCCATGGGCTACGTATCGGATGTGAAGAACGAGGACGCCCGCACCGAGGGCCTGTCCTACGGCATGATGGTGGCCGTGCAGCTCAACAAAAAAGAGGTGTTTGACCGGCTCTGGCGCTGGTCGAAGAAGTACCTGCAACACCAGAGCGGCCCGTTGGAAGGCTACTTTGCCTGGAGCTTCAACCCGGCCACCATGAAGCGCAACTCGGAAGGACCGGCCTCCGACGGCGAGCTGTATTTCGTGACCAGCCTTCTGTTTGCCGCCAACCGCTGGGGCAACGCCACGGGCATCAACTACTACCAGGAGGCCCGCCGCATCCTGGACGCCTCCTGGAAAAAGGACGGCACCGGCGGCGTGTACAACCTCTTCAACACCAAGGCCAGGCAGATAAGCTTCGTGCCGGTGGGGGAGATGTACACCTGGACCGACCCTTCTTACCACGTGCCCGCCTTTCTGGAAGTGTGGGCCGAATACGCCCGGGACGGACACGAGCGGTTTTACCGCGCCTGCGCCGATACCTCGCGCGCGTTTCTGCACCGCGCCTGCGCTGCGGCCACGGGCCTTAACTATGACTACACCGAATTCAGCGGCCAACCTCACCCCACCAAGTGGGCGCCGCCCGCGTTTCGCTACGACTCCTGGCGCGTGCCCATGAACATTGCCATGGACTACGTGTGGTTTGGCCAGGACCGGCGCTGGCAGCAGCAGTACGCGCAGCGCTTCCAGGGCTTTTTGCGCAGCAAAGGGGTCAGCACCTTCGAAGACCAGTTCAACGTGGATGGCTCGCGGCCGGACTTCATTCTGCCGGCGGGCAAGGTGAAGAAGCTGCGCCACTCGCTGGGCCTGGTAGCTACCTCGGCCGCGGCCTCGCTCATGCAGCCCGCCCCGCCGCAGCTGGACTTCGTGCACGCCCTCTGGAATGCCAGGCTGGCGCCCTATGAAGACGGCTACTTCGACCCCTACTACGACGGCCTGCTCTACCTCTTCAGCTTGATGCACCTGAGCGGCAAATACCAGGTGATTAAGCCCCAAACGCACTAATCGGCCAGCAACCTATGAAGAATTACCTGTTGCTACTGCTGGCCTGGCTGGGGATGTTGGGGCTACGGCCGCAAGCGTGGGCGCAGGCCCACAACCCCATTGTGTATGCCGATGTGCCGGACTTGTCCATCATTCGGGTGGGCAAAACCTACTACATGAGCAGCACCACCATGCACATGAGCCCCGGGGTGCCCCTCATGAAATCGACGGACCTGGTGAACTGGAAGCTGGTGAGCTACGCCTACGACACCCTCTCCGGCAACGACGCCATGACGCTAGCCAACGGCCGGAGCACCTACGGGCGCGGCTCCTGGGCCAGCAGCCTGCGCTACCACCAAGGCACGTACTACGTGAGCACATTTGCCCAGACCACGGGCAAAACCCACGTCTATTCCACAAAAAACATCGAGAAGGGGCCTTGGAAAGCGGTTTCTTTCCGGCCCAGCCTGCACGACCATTCGTTGTTTTTCGACGACTATGGGCGCGTGTACATGGTGTTCGGCGCGGGTAAAATCCAATTGGCCGAGCTTACCGCGGACGCATCGGGCCTGAAACCGGGCACCAGCCCGCAGGTCATCATCGAGAATGCCAGCGCCCCGGCCGGCCCGCCCAGCGCCATCAACCTGCCGGCCGAAGGCTCGCAGCTGTTCAAAATCAACGGCAAGTACTACCTCTTCAACATCACCTGGCCGAAGGGCGGAATGCGCACCGTGGTGGTGCACCGGGCCGACAAGCTTACGGGCCCCTACGAAGGCCGGGTGGCACTGCAAGACCTAGGCGTGGCCCAGGGCGGCCTCATCGACACGCCCGAGGGCAAGTGGTACGCCTATTTATTCCGCGACTATGGCGCCGTGGGCCGCATTCCGTACCTGGTGCCGGTGCAGTGGGAGGGGGGCTGGCCGGTGCTGGGTAGCCCCGCCGGCAAAGTGCCCGAAACACTGCCCCTGCCCGCCAACCGGGCCCTGATACCCGGTCTGGTGGCTTCCGATGAATTCAGCAGGCGCAAGGGCGAGCCGCCCCTGCCGCTGGTGTGGCAGTGGAACCACAACCCCGACAATGCGCTATGGTCCGTGGCCAAGCGCCCCGGCTACCTCCGCCTGCAAACCGGGCGCGTCGATACGTCCTTCGTGATGGCCCGCAACACCCTCACGCAGCGCACCATCGGCCCGGCGTGCACGGGCACTACGGCCCTCGACGTGTCGCACCTGAAAGCAGGCGACTTTGCCGGCCTCGGGGTGCTGCAGAAGCGCTACGGCCTGGTGGGCGTGCAGGCGGGGCCGGGCGGCAAGGCCATTGTGATGGTCAGTGCCGAGTCGGAAAGGCCCGTCGAGTTGCAGCGCCTGCCGCTGACGCAGGACAAGGTGTATTTCAAAATAGCCTGCGACTTCCAGGACCGCCGCGATGTCGCCACCTTCTTCTACAGCCTCGATGGTAAGGCCTGGCAGCCGGTGGGCAAACTCCTCAAAATGGCCTACACGCTGCCGCACTTTATGGGCTACCGGTTCGGCCTCTTCAACTATGCTACCCAGGCTGCAGGCGGCTACGCCGACTTCGACTACTTCCGCATTCAATAACTGCGCTACCGGGGCGCCTCCCCCCCAGCCCCTCTCCGGAAGGAGAGGGGTGCGTTCAACGGTTCAATCGTCAGGCTCCCCCTCTCCTCTCGGAGAGGGGGCCGGGGGGGGAGGCGCCCCGCCAGAACAAGCATCCAACCCGAACTTATGATACAGAACGCGAAAAACAGGCTGCTGGCGGCCCTACTAATTAGTGGCCTGCACTCTGCCCACGCCCAGAACCCGTTTATCACCAACCAGTTCACCGCTGACCCTACGGCCCGTGTGTTCGGCAATCGGGTGTACGTGTACCCTTCGCACGACATCCGAGCCACACCCGGGCACGGGCGGGCCGGCTGGTTTGTGATGGAGGACTACCACGTTTTCTCCTCCGCCAATCTCACCGACTGGACCGACCACGGTGTCATCGTCACCCAAAACAAAGTGCCCTGGGTAAAGCCTGACAGCTACAGCATGTGGGCCCCCGACTGCATCCAGCGCAACGGTAAGTACTACTTCTACTTCCCCTCCGCGCCCCGCGACACGACCATCAGCAAGGGCTTCACCATCGGCGTCGCCGTGGCCGACAAACCCACCGGCCCCTTCGTGCCGCAGCCGCTGCCCATCAAGGGCGTGCGCGGCATTGACCCCAACGTGTTTATTGATAAGGACGGCCAGGCCTACCTCTACTGGTCGCAGGGCAACATCTTCGGGGCCAGGTTGAAGGAGAACATGTTGGAACTGGCCGAAGACCCCAAAACCCTGGGCGAGCTGCCCACCAAAGGCCTGAAGGAGGGACCGTACGTGTTTGAGCGCAAAGGCATTTATTATCTCACCTACCCGCACGTAGCGAACAAGACTGAGCGCCTCGAATATGCCACCAGCGCCAGCCCGCTGGGGCCGTTCACGGTGAAGGGCGTGATAATGGACGAGTCGCCGACCGGCTGCTGGACCAACCACCACTCCATCACGCAATTCAACAACCAGTGGTATCTGTTCTACCACCACAACGATTTGTCGCCGAAATTCGACAAGAATCGCTCCGTCAGAATCGACAGCCTGTCCTTCGCCGCCGATGGCTCGATTCGGAAGGTGACGCCCACCCTGCGCGGCGTGGGCCTGACGGATGCCCGCCAGAAAATCCAGCTCGACCGCTACAGCCGCCTGAGCCCGCAGGGCGCTGCCATTGCCTTTCTGGACACGGCCAACACCTTCCGGGGCTGGAAAACAGTCTTTTCCGAAGGGGGCGGCTGGGTACAGTACAACGGCGTCGCGTTTGGCCCGCAAAAGGTGAAAGCCGTTGTGCTCCGGGGCGTATCGGCCGCCGGCGCCACCCTGCAAATCAGGCTGGATAACCCGGCGGGGCCCGTGGTGGCCGAAGTGACCGTGCCCAAGGGCAGCGCCTGGCAGGAAGTGAAAGCGCCGGTCGGGACCATCCGGCCCGGCACCCACACGCTTTATGTGGCGCCCAAGTCTGGGGCGACAGTGGATGTGGATTGGGTGCGCTTTGAGTGAATTAGAACGATGTAGAGACGCAATTTTTTGCGTCTCATCGGCCGCGCCGTTCGAGCATCGTTCACACTTCACCCCTCAACGACGAGACGCAAAATATTGCGTCTCTACATCGTTCAGTCGGTTTTTTTAGCTGACTCATGCAAATTATCAGCCACAGGCACATGCTGCTCTTTCGATTTTTATCCGCCTCTCTTCTCTCCAGAATGAAACTCGCTACTGCTTTACTCGGCCTGTTCCTGCTCACCAGCGGGGCCCAGCCGGCTGCTAATCCCAATCCCAAGCCGGCCGTCGAATTCCCGTTTCAGAACCCCGACCTGCCCATCGACCAGCGCGTGGACGACCTGGTGGGCCGCCTGACCCTGCCCGAAAAGGTTTCGCAGATGCTGAACGCCTCGCCGGCAATCGACCGGCTGGGCATCCCGGCCTACAACTGGTGGAATGAGGCCCTGCACGGCGTGGCCCGCACCAGCATGAAAACGACGGTGTTTCCGCAGGCCATCGGCATGGCGGCCACGTTTGACAAGGACGCCATGCTGCAAATGGCCACCATGACCTCCGACGAGGCCCGGGCCGTGCACCAGGAGTACGTGCGGCGCGGCGAGCGGGGCATCTACCAGGGCCTCACGTTCTGGACGCCCAACATCAACATTTTCCGCGACCCGCGCTGGGGCCGCGGCCAGGAAACCTACGGCGAAGACCCCTACCTGACCGGCCAGCTGGGCTCCGCGCTGGTGAAAGGCTTTCAGGGCGACGACCCGAAGTATCTGAAAATCACGGCCTGCGCCAAGCACTTTGCCGTGCACAGCGGCCCGGAGTCGTCGCGCCACGAGTTCAACGCCCAAATCAGCGACTACGACCTGTGGGACACCTACCTGCCGGCCTTCCGCGACCTGATAGTGGACGCCAAAGTGGCCGGCGTGATGTGCGCCTACAACGCCTACGCCGGCCAGCCCTGCTGCGGCTCCGACAAGCTGATGAACGACATTCTCTACGGTCAGTGGAAGTTCAAAGGCTACGTGACGTCGGACTGCGACGGCCTGAACGACTTCTGGCAGCACCACAAAACCGACCCCGACGCCGCCACCGCGGCCGCCAACGCCGTGCTGCACGGCACCGACCTGGAGTGCGCCACTGGCAAACTGTTCACCTACAAATCCCTGCTGGAATCGGTGCAGAAAAACCTCATCACCGAGCAGCAGCTTACCACCTCGGTGAAGCGCCTTTTCAAAATCCGCTTCCAGCTGGGCATGTTCGACCCGGTGGAGCGCGTGAAGTACGCCCAAATCCCGCTGAGCGTGGTGGAAAGCGCCCCGCACCAGGCCCACGCCCTGCGCATGGCCCGCGAGTCGGTGGTGCTGCTCAAGAATGAGAAAAGCACCCTGCCGCTGCGCAAAAACCTGAAGAAAATTGCCGTGCTCGGCCCCAACGCCGACCGCGAGGACGTGCAGCTGGGCAACTACAACGGCTTCGCCACCAACATTGTGACGCCGCTGGAAGGCATCCGGGCCAAGGTGGGCAAGGGCACCGAAGTGGTGTACGTGCAAGGCGTGGACTACGCCAGCAACACGGTGTACGAGCCGCTCGATATCAACAAAAACCTGGCCTACAACGGGCAGCCGGGCTTCAAGGCCGAATACTTCAAGGGCACCAACCTGGAAGGCCCGGCCGTGGTCACCCGCCAGGAAGCCGGCCTCGACCGCTACCTGGCCAATGTGAAGATGGAAGTGGCGCCGGGCCTGCCCGCCGAGAACTTCTCGGCCCGCTACCAGGCCACTTTCACCCCGGCCGCTACCGAGGAACTGGCCCTGCAAATCAGCGGCGACGACGCCTACCGGCTGTTCGTGGACGACAAGCTGGTGATTGACGCCTGGAAGGGCCGCGGCTTCAGCACTAACCAGCACGTGCTGAACGTGACGGCCGGCCAGCAGCTGAACCTTCGCCTGGAATACTACCAGGTGGACCGCCGCACCATTCTCAAGTTCACCGGCGCGAAAGTGGTGCCCATGAACGCGGCCAACATCCTGGCCAAGGTGGGCGACGCCGACGCCATTGTGTTTGTGGGCGGCATCTCGCCCAAGCTGGAAGGGGAGGAGATGAACGTGAAGGTGCCCGGGTTTAGCGGCGGCGACCGCACCACCATCGGCCTGCCCCAGGTGCAAACCGACCTGCTGAAGGTGCTGCACGGCTCGGGCCGCCCCGTGGTGCTGGTCCTGATGACGGGCAGCGCGCTAGCCACGCCCTGGGAAGCCCAGAACCTGCCGGCCATTCTCAACACCTGGTACGGCGGGCAGGCCGCCGGCACCGCCTTGGCCGACGTGCTTTTCGGCGACTATAACCCCGCTGGCCGCTTGCCGGTGACGTTCTACAAGTCGGAAACCCAGCTGCCTGCCTTCGACAACTACAGCATGGCGGGCCGCACCTACCGCTACTTCACCGGCGAGCCCCTCTTTCCGTTCGGCCACGGTCTGAGCTACACCACATTCAAATACAGCAACCCGAAAGTGCTGAGCAAGCCCGTGACCGGCCAGCCTATTCGGGTGAGTGTGGACGTGCAGAACACCGGCACCCGGGCCGGCGACGAGGTGGTGCAGCTCTACGTACGGCACGCCGGGGCCGCCCAAGGCCGGATGGCGCGCCACGCGCTGGAAGGCTTCCGCCGCATCAACCTGGCCCCCGGGGCTAAGCAAACGGTGGCCTTCACGCTCACGCCGCGCCAGCTTTCGCGCCTCAATGCCCAGGCCAAGCGGGTGGAAATGCCCGGCACCGTGCAGGTGTTTGTGGGCGGCAGCCAGCCCCTGGCGCCCGCTGTGGCCGCCGGCCGCGTGCAGAAAACCAGTCTGGCCCTGACCGGTGCGCAAGTGGCGATTGATTGACTGGGGTAGAGACGCCTATTTGCGGCTCGTCGTTGAACGATGGTTGAGTAGTCGTCCAGAAGAAACCTTATGGAAAAGGCACCGCCGGTCGGACCGCCTAGGGCGGTCGGACCAGGATAGTCGATTACTCATGCACGACTGCTTAAAATGATTGCCTAACGGCGCGAACAACGAGACGCAAGTATGCGTCTCTACCTCGGCGGGCGGTGCCTAAGCAGCGGCTATTGCCGAATTAGAATCATGGCCGAGCTGCCGGGCACCTGCACGCCGCTCATCACCTCCAGCACGTCGAAGCCTTCTTGGTTGATTTCGTTGCCGCGCAGCACCACCGTGTAGGTGCCGTGCGGCAGCGAGATGCCCATGCCCGAGCGGTTGCCGTTGAAAATAACGGTGATGTCCTGCCAGGGGTCGCCGCCGGCGTGGTTTTTCAGGTGGTAGGCAATGGTGCCGGCCGGGCTGGGCATAAACTCCAAGTGCTGCTGCACCAGCTCGGCGGTGGGCAGGCGGAAGGCGGGGTGGGCCCGGCGCAGGGCAATGAGCTTGCGGTAGAACTCATACACGCCCGCGTACTTGGCCTTGCGGGCCCAGTCCAGCTGGTTCACGCTGTCGGGCAGATTGTAGGAGTTGTGCGCGCCGCCCTTGGTGCGCAAAAACTCGTCGCCCACCGGCAAAAATGGGATGCCCTGCGAGGTAAATACGATGGTGTTGCTCAGTACGTCCATCTTGATGAAGTCGGCTTCCGAAGCGCCTTTGTTCGAGGCCTTGAGCTTGTCCCAGAGCACCATGTCGTCGTGGCAGGCCACGTAGTTGATGGCCTGTGCCGGCGAGTTGGCCCACGCCGCCTTCGAATAGTTCACCTTGGTAAAATCGAGCTGCGGGTGGGCCGTGGCGGCCACAATGCCAAATTTTACGCTCTCCTCCAGGCCAGCCTGGCCGCTGGCAAAGCCGGGCTCGGTCTGCCGGGCGTAGTGGCCCTTCACGCCGTCGCGCAGCTCGTCGCCGAAGGCGGCAATGCGGTCGAGCTTGCCCATGTTGGCTTTCACGGCGCGCTTGGCTTCGGGCAGGGGCGAAGGGCCGGCGGTCCAGCCCTCGCCATACAGCAGGATGCTGTGGTCCTGCAGGTCCAGCGCCACGCGGATGGCGCGCATGGTTTCCACGTCGAGCACGCCCATCAGGTCGAAGCGGAAGCCGTCGGCGTGGTATTCCTGCGCCCAGTACACCACCGACTCCACGATGAGCTTGCGCACCATGGGCCGCTCCGAGGCCACTTCGTTGCCGCAGGCGGTGGCGTTGCTCAGGGTGCCGTCGGGGTTGTGGCGGTAGTAGTAGCCGGGCACCAGCTGCTCGAAAGAGCTGCGCCGGGCGTCGGCGGTGTGGTTGTACACCACGTCCAGCACCAGGCGCAGGCCCTGGCTGTGCAGGTTTTGCACCATCTGCTTGAACTCGCTGATGCGCGTGCTGGGGTTGGCGGCGTTGGTGGCGTAGCTGCCTTCGGGCACGGAGTAGTGCAGCGGGTCATAGCCCCAGTTGTAGCGGTTGGCGCTGGCGGGCGCGGCTTCGTCGATGCTGGCGAAGTCGTTGGTGGGCAGCAGGTGCACGTGGGTCAGGCCCAGCTCCACGAGGTGCTCCAAGCCGGTGGTCACGTTTTCGGGGCCGCGGGTGCCGAGCTGGGCCACGCCCAGGTACTTGCCCTTGCGGGTGATGCCCGACTGCGGGTGCATGCTCAGGTCGCGCACGTGCGCTTCGCCGATGACGACATCGGTGGGCTGTTTCAGGGCGGGGCGCAGGTCATCGGCCCAGCCGGGCGGGCTCACGGTGGCGGGGTTGAGCACGGCCCCGCGCTGGCCGTTGAGGCCCACGGCGTGCACGTAGGGGTCGGCCACTTCGGCCATTTTCTTGCCCGCGATGGTGGCCTGCACGGTGTAGAAACCGGTGGTGCCGGCGGGCAGGGCGTAGGTCCAGGTGCCGTCCTCGGCCTTGGCCATGGCGTAGTCGGCGGTGGGCGCGCCGCCGGTGCCGGCCGCGTACAGCTTCAGGTGCAGGGCCTCGGCGGTGGGGGCCCACACGCGCAGGCTGGCCTGGGGGCCGCGCCAGGTCAGGCCGAGGTCGGGGCCGCGGTACACGGGGTAGCTGCCGAAGTCGGGCAGCGGCGCCGCCGGGGTTTTGGTAGTAGATAGCAGCACAAACAACAGGAGGGAGCGAATCATGACGGCAAAGTTCGGGAATTGTACTCAATGAAGAGTGCTGACCAGCTGTGGTTATTGATAAATGCAGTCATGCAGAGCGTAGCGAAGCATCTCGCCAGCGCCCTTCATTCCAACGATTGGATTAGTTGAAGCGGGGAGGATGCTTCGCTGCGCTCTGCATGACAGGCTATTCCTGTTGCGGGACGGCGCCGGGGCCTTCTCAACCCGCCCCCGCGCCGGCCGATAAAACGGCCCCCGCCGTCGATACAATTCCGGTTACGGTCGGTTTGGCCGGGTTTTGGAAATCGGACCGGGTATGTTTGTTTCGCTTTCCTCCTGTGCTATGGCCGTCCTCACCCCCCGGCGCTACCTCGCTCCGCTCATTCATGTGCTGGTGTGGGGCTTGTTCGGACTCACGTTTTTGTTGTTTCAGCCGCTCACGGGCCGGCTCACCATGCCGCCGCAGTTCTGGCTGAAGCAGGGGCTCATGTTCTGCGTGTGGGTGGCCACGTTCTACCTCACGGCCAAGGTGCTGGTGCCGCGCCTGCTGTTCACCGGGCGTACGGGCTGGTTCATTTTGTCGCTGGTGGGCATCGCGCTGGGCGTGCTGGTGTTCAGCAAGTTCCTGGAGTCGGCCCTCAACCTGCCCGCGCTCATGAACAAAGCGTTTGAGGCCGTGGCGGGCCGTCCGCGGCTCAACCCCCGCGGCTACCGCTTCGATTCCATGGGCCTGCTCACCACCATGTTTGTGCTGGGCATCAGCACCTGCATCACGGTGGTGCAGAAGTGGCAGAAAGACGCCCAGCTGCGCCAGACGCTGGAGCAGCAGCGCGTGAGCTCCGAGCTGTCCATGCTCAAGGCCCAAATCAACCCGCACTTCTTCTTCAACACCCTCAACAACATCTACGCCCTCACGCTGCTCGACGGCGAGCAGGCCCGCACGGCCATTCACCGCCTCTCGCGGATGATGCGTTACGTGCTGTATGACACCGCCGGCGGCATGACCCTGCTCAGCCAGGAAATTGCCTTCGTGCAGGACTACATCACCCTCATGCAGCTGCGCCTCGACGACCGGGTCACCGTCACTTTCGAGCGGCCCGACCCCGTGCGCGACGTGCCCGTGGCCCCCATGCTGCTGCTGCCCTTCCTCGAAAATGCTTTCAAGCACGGCGTGGCGGCCACCGAGCCCAGCCGCATCTACGTGGCCATTCGCCAGCCCTGGCCCGACGTGGTGGAGCTGGAAGTGCGCAACAGCCGCCTCTCGCTGCCCTCCACCGACTTGGCCGGCAGCAACGGCATCGGTTTGGCCAACACCCGCCGCCGCCTCGATTTGCTCTACCCCGGACGCTTCGAGCTGGTGGTCGACGACCACACGCCGGCCAACGAATTCCTGGTGCACCTCACCCTGACGGTGGGGGAGGGAAGTGCCGTAAGCCTGCCTGAGCCGGCCCTCGTGTCGTCCTAAGCGCCGCGAAGGACCTATTCGCCGAGGAACGACTTGTTCAGCCGTGAGAAGGTCCTTCGCGGCGCTCAGGATGACAACGTTTACTTAACTGACGTTTTCTTATATGAACCAACCCGCTCTGCCGCCCCTGCGCACCATCGCCGTCGATGACGAACCCCTGGCCCTGGGCCTGGTGGTGTCGTTTATTCAGAAAACGCCGTTTCTGGAGCTGGTGGGCAAGTTTGGCAGCGCGGTGGAGGCCCTGAAGTACCTGCACGAGCACCCCGGGGCGGTCGACCTGGCCTTCCTCGACATTCAGATGCAGGAGCTGAACGGCCTGGAACTGGCCCGGGTGCTGGGCCCCACCGGCCCGCGCGTCATCTTCACCACGGCCTTCAGCCAGTATGCGCTGGACGGCTACCGCGTCGACGCCCTCGACTACCTCGTCAAGCCCTTCAACTACGAAGAGTTTTTGCGCGCCGCCGGCAAGGCCCGCGCCTACGCCGAGCTCACTTCCCAGCACGCCAGCGCCCCCGCCGCCACCGGCCCCGAGGAGGAAGAGTACCTGTTTCTGAAAGCCGAATACCAGCTGGTGCGCGTGGCCCTGAGCGACATTCTCTACGTGGAAGGCCTGAAGGATTACGTGAAAGTGCACCTCAAAAGCACGCCCCGCGCCCTGCTGAGCCTCATGAGCCTCAAGGCCATGGAGGAAAAGCTGCCCACCCGGCGCTTCATGCGCATCCACCGCTCGTTCATTGTGGCGCTCGACAAGATTGAGGCCGTGCGCCGCCTCACCGTCCAGATTGGCGCCATCACCATCCCGGTGGGCGACCAGTACAAGGACACCTTCCTGCAGTTTCTCAGCCGCTGGACCTAAGGCGGAGGGAACGGCACCTTGTGTAAAAAGAACGTCATGCAGAGCGCAGCGAAGCATCTCGCCAGCGCAACGCATTTACATAAAAGTGACGGCGAGCGAGATGCTTCGCTGCGCTCTGCATGACGTTCTACTAACGCTGCCCGCCCCTCGCCTTCGTCCCCTCGCTCTTCCGCTTTCTACCGCGCTGCCCTCACACTCTTTTTGTCTTTCTGAGCTATGTTGCCACACTTTGTCACCGGGAACTCCGTTCTCGGCCGGGACGCTCATGCCCCGGAATCCCGGCCGCAGCTGGCGGTGCTTTGCCTCTCCGGCAGCCTGGGCGGGCTGGAGCTGAACAGCCTGAAATTCAGCGGCTGGATGCAGGAGCGCGGCTGGCGCATCACCTTTATTGCGCCGCCCGCCACGCCGCTGGCCCACTGGGCCGAAGAATGGTTTGTGCCCTTCGAAACCCTGCGGGTGCGCCGCGGGCTGGCCATGCCTCTGGCCGCCTGGGAGCTCAAAATCCTGCTGGAGCGCCTGCAGGTCGACACGCTGGTGGTGACGCAGAACAAGGACTTGGCCCTGGCCACCTTCGTGAAGGGCCTGATGGGCGGGCGCCTGCGCGTCATCTACCAGCAGCACATGCAGCTGGGGCGCCCCAAGCGCGGCCCGGTGCACACCCTGCGTTTTCGCCAGCTCGATGCCTGGCTGACGCCCCTGCCCGGCCTGGCCCGCGAGGTGGCCCGCCGCACCCGTTTCGACGCCGGCAAGCTGCACGTGGTGCCGCTGGGCCTGCCGCTGGAGCAGTTTGCCCCGCACCGCCGCACCGCCGCCGAGGCCCGGCAGGAGCTGGGCCTGCCCGTGCAGGGGACGCTATTAGGCATCCTGGGCCGGTTTGATGCCGGCAAAGGGCAGGATTTCGTAATTGAGGCGCTGCACCACCTGTGCACCCAACTGGGCCGCCACGCCAGCCTGCTCATCATGGGCGAGCCCACCCGCAACGAGGGCGACGGCTACCTGCGCCAGCTGCAGGCCCAGGTGCAGCGCCTGGGGCTGGAAGGCCAGGTGCATTTCCGGGGTTTTCGGGCTAACCCGGCGGTGTTTTACCAGGCCATTGACGTGTTTGTGCTGGCTTCCGAAAACGAAACCTACGGCATGGTGACCCTGGAGGCCATGGCCGCCGGCGTGCCCGTGGTGGCGGCCGCCACCGGCGGCACCGTGGAGCTGGTGCAGCACGGCCACACCGGCCTGCTCTATCTGCACCGCGACGTGGCCGCCTGTGCCCGCTCCATTCGCCGCAGCCTCGACGACGTGCCCGCCACCCGCGAGCGGGTGGAGCGCGCCCGCATGGAGCGCTGGCGCTACTCGCACCAGCGCCAGTGCGCCCTCACCGAAGACGTGCTGGCTGCCCTGCACCGGGCCGCCGCACCGGCCCCAGCCAAAGCGGCGCGCGGCGCGGCCCTCACCGCTGCATTTGCGCCGGCATTGGCCCACTCCTGAACTATACACCGAGATAAGTCCTGCCATTCTCAACCGGATGGGGCCGCGGGCCGCGGCCACCCACCCAGCGGTTTGCCGCCGCTGGCAGCAGCGTCCCGCCCACCCGCCGGAGCCGGAATGGCAGGCACAAACGTTTGAAGCGCCAGGTGGGCGTTGCCGCCGGCCACGCGTTTCCCCAAAAAGCCTCCGCCGTCGCGGAGGCTTTTTTTGTGGTCTTCATTTTTAATTCATTTTAAAATGGATTATGCCTTTATAGGCTTCCGCTGTCGGCACTATCCCGGCACTCCGGTTTGCACTGCCCGGGATTGTAACCTTTTGGTAACGCCTGGCATGGGTGGAGTCCTATGAAGTCCCCCTAATTTTACAGGCAGTGCGCCTAGCCAAAAGTGTTTTTTTAGTTACCTAAAACCCCGTTACTTATGCACCCAACCCGTACTCATTTTACCGCCTTTTTCAGCCGCGGCGTGGCGCTGCTGATGACGCTACTGTTACCGCTGGTAGGGTGGGGGCAGACGACAATTGCCATTCAGGATTTTGAAACCGTGCCCGCTACTCCAACTGCAACCGTAGCACTTTCGGGTACAGGAGGGGCTTTCGTCACGGGAAACTCATCAGCAACGGCTGATAAGCCTGCTAATAGCCCGTTTTTCTCTTCAACTAATACCGGCTACGCCAGAACAGGGACGGGTAGTGTTACCGCAGCAGTTATTACCTCAAATGCTGACATTAACACTAGTTCTTACACCAGCGTCTCGCTGAGCGTGCGGGTAGCATCCTTTTCATTCGGCACCCTAGCACAAGGGGCTGACAATGGTGATAATGTTAAAATTGAAATCAGTACTGATGGCGGGGCCAACTGGTCTTCTGAACTGACCTTAGCTGGTAATTCAAATGCGACGTGGCCTTTTTCTGCAACGGGTGCCTCATCGACTTCATATGATGGGAATAATGCGCCAACGGCTGTTATTTCGGCAGCTGGTGGTTCATCGACTAGCTCCAGCACCCTCTCGGTTACGGGAATTACCCCGACCGCAAATATGCGTTTTCGCATTTCACTGCTTAACGATAACGCTGCTGAACGGTGGGTAGTGGATGATATCACAGTGAAGGGCACCCTTGCGACTGTTACCCCAAGCCTCACGGCTGCCCCCACTTCGCTCACGGGCTTTACCTATATAGTAGGCAATGGTCCTTCGGCCAACCAGTCGTTTAACCTGAGCGGCAGCAACCTAACGGCCGCCAGTGCGATTACCATTACCGCGCCCACTGACTATGAAGTGTCGCTGACTACGCTTTCGACGGACTTTGGCGCCACCGCCACCATCGCCAATACCGCCGGCGGCACACTGGGCAACACCAATATTTACGTACGCCTCAAGGCTGGCCTGGCCGTGGGGAATTACAACAGCGAAACCGTTGCCGTAACGGGCGGCGGTACTTCCGCGCCCACCAACGTCACGGTGAGTGGCAGCGTAACGGCGGCCCCAACGCCCACCATCACCGTGTCGACCGCGGCGCTAACCGCCTTCACCACTACCGAAGGAACAGCGTCGGGTGCCCAGACCTATACGGTGAGCGGCGCCAACCTCAATGGCACCGACGGCATCACAGTGACGCCGCCGGCCGGCTATGAAATTGGCCAGGGCGCTACGCCCACATATTCGTCGTCGGCCATCGTCGTGGCCCAAACCAGTGCTGGCACAGTGGCCAACACCACCATCAGCGTGCGCCTGGCTGCTACTGCCACCACCGGCGGCAGCCCCTACACCGGCGACATCGCACACACCAGCACCAACGCCACCACCGTCAACAAGGCCGTGACCGGTACCGTGACCGCGCCCGTGCCCACCGTTTCGGTGAGCACCAACTCGTTGGCCGCCTTCGCCACCACCACGGGCACTCCTTCGGCCCCAAGTACCTACACAGTGGGCGGCGCCAACCTGACGGCGGACATTTTGGTGACAGCCCCTGCCGGCTACGAGGTATCGCTGGCTTCGGCCAGTGGCTTCGGCCCCAGCCTGACCCTGGCGCAGGCAGGCGGTACGGTGGCCATTACCACCATCTATGTGCGTTTGACCGGTGGCGCGGCCGGCAGCCCCAGCGGCAACGTGACCAACGTAAGCGGCAGCGCCAGCCAGAACGTGGCCGTGACCGGCACGGTCACGACGCCCGCTCCTCCGTCGGTGGCCAACTACAACCTGACTACGGTTACTGCTAACGCCGGTTCGGCACCTGCTACTTCCGTCGCTACCAATGCCACCGCCACTGCCATTACGCGCGGCGCGGGCGTGGGCACCGTGGGCACCGGCACGGGGCTGTTTGGTAACAATGGCTGGAGCTCGGCAAACTTGACTGCTGCGCAGAACAATGATGATTATATTACCTTCAGCATCAGCCCCAATACAGGCTACCAAGCCACGGTGAGCAGTGTGACCATTAATGCCTACCGCACTACCGCCGGCCCGCAAACCCTTGAGCTGCTGGTGAGCACCGATGCCTCGTTTGCCACCGGCTACACGAGCCTGGGCACCCAAGGCATCACCACCAATTCAACCACTCCCACGCTGCTCACCTTCACTCCCAGCAGTACGCTTAGCACCGTCAGTCAGCTGTATTTCCGTCTATATGGCTACGTCAGCTCCAACGGCAATATGTACCTGGCCCAAAGCGGCGCAACCGATGGCGTGGTGGTCTACGGCACGGTGGCGGCGGTGACCACGCCCACCCTCTACACCGGCGCGGTGAGCCCCACGCCGGCTTGCGCCGGCAGCAACATTACCGTGAATTACACCACCGCCGGCCCGGCCGCCACGGGCACCTTCTCGGTGCAGTTGTCGGACGCCACCGGCAGCTTTGCTACGCCCGTGGCCCTCGCCACGGCGAGCAGCACGGCTACTTCCATCACGGCCACCATTGCCGGTGCCACGGCCAGCGGCACGGGCTACCGGGTGCGGGTGGTTAATTCCGATGGCAGCATCGGGACGGTTTCGTCGGCCTTTGCCGTACAGAATGCCAGCGTAAGCATTGCCCCCATCGCCACGCAAAACCTGAACACTGGTGTGAACGGGGCCACCCTGACGGCCACCGAAACGCCCGCGGCTCTCTCGCGCCAGTGGTTCGTGAGCACCACGTCGGGCAGTGGCTACACGGCCATTGCCGGGGCTACCGGCCTCACCTACGTGCCCAATTTCACGACGCCGAACACGTATTATGTAGTCGTACAATCGGTGTATAGCTCCTGCGGTACGCTCACCAGCAACGAGGTGCAGATTGACGTGACAACCCCCACGCTAACGGCCACGCCCACTTCGCTGGCTGGTTTCTCCACCACCCTCGGCAGCGCCTCCCTGGCGCAGACGTATGCCCTAACCGGTACGGGCTTGGTCTCGCCCACCACCGTGACGGCCCCCGCCGGCTACGAAGTTTCGCTCGACGGCCTTACTTACAGCGCTTCGGTGGTGGCAACTGCCGCCGCTGTATCGGGCGGTGCCGGCCAAACTGTCTACGTCCGCCTCACGGGTACCAGCCAAGGTACTGTGAGCGGCAACGTGACCAACGTAGTGGGTAGCACCAGCGCGAGCGTTGCCGTGAGCGGCAGTGTGCTTGTGGCCCCCGGCCTGCTACTGGCCGAAGACGATTTTGACTACACCGGCAACCTGAATGCCAACGGCTGGACCGGTACAGCCACCAGTGCGACCATAACCGGCAACATTACGGATGCAATGTACCCGAAAGGCATTCTCGCGCTGGGCGGCACGTCGTACAAAGCGCAGGTGCTTGGAAGCAGCGGCAACGCCATTTACCGGGCCGTTACGGTGCCAATCGGTGCCACGGCCCTCTACGCCGCTGCCCTGATAAACGTGAGCTCCGTGCAGAACATTACCGGCAGCGACTACATTTTCTCGTTCCGGACCAGCGGCACAACGAGCTTCCGTGGCCACGTCGTTATTGCGCGGGTGCCCAGCTCTACGCCGGCGCGGTATACCTACAAGCTGGCGGCAGGCAACGAAACCCCCATTTCAGAAACCACCCCCACCGAATTCAGCCTCAACACCGACCAACTGATGGTGCTGAAGGTGGAAAACAGCGCCGCTACCGGCAACGCGGATAAGTTCAGCCTATACGTGCTGCCCGCAGGAAGCAACCTGAGCCAGGAACCAGGCACGCCAATGATAACGGTGACTTTGGGCAATACCTTTAGCGTCATCAATAGCTTCAGCATCCGCCAGAGCGATACCAACAACCCCAACTTTACGCTGGATAATTTCCGCATGGGTACGGGCTGGGGGGTAGTGGTCGGAAATCCGGCGTATGCGGCCGCCGCTGCCACCGTCAATGCCGGTAGCTACTACAACGTTACCGTGAACAGCGGCAGCCAAGCCACGCAGTCGGGAGCCGTTACGGTTGAAAACCAGTTGGCATTGACCGATGGCAAACTGGACCTGAACGGCCAGTTGCTCACGCTGGCCGGCTCCGTGTCGGGCAATGGCTTCCTGGCGGGCTCGGCTACCAGCCGCCTCACGGTGCTGGGCACCGGCGCCCTGGGCACGCTCAGCTTCGCACCGGGCGCGCAAACTCTGAACAACCTGACCTTGAACCGTACCACCAACGGCTCGGCAGTGTTGGGCTCACCGCTGACCGTCAACGGTGCATTCGCGCTAACTAACGGCATCATTACCACCACCGCTACCAACCTGCTGTCGCTGGGCAGCGCCGCCTCCCTGAGCGGCGGCAGCGCCAGCAGCTTCGTAAACGGGCCGATGGCCCGCGCCACGGCTGCCGGTGCCCGCGCCACGCTCTTCCCCATCGGCAGCGGCACCATCTACCGGCCGCTTACGCTCACGGCCAGCACCCAGACCGGCATTGCCACTTATACCGCGTCTCAAACCGAACTCAACACCGGCCGGGTGCTCGCCACCGGCGGAGCGCTGCCCGACCTCACGCGCGTTTCCACCAAGCGCTTTTACACCGTCACCACCTCTAACCCCGGGTCGGGCTTCACCGGCAACATTACCCTCACGTTTGGCAGCGACGACTACGTGAACAACCCGGGCAATGCCGCCCTGGTCATTGCCAAGCGCGATGGCGGTACCTCCGGCGCCTGGACCAATATTGGCCGCGCCGCTACCAACGCCAGCACCGGCCCCGACAATGGGCCCGGCGGCGCGCCGTCAGCGGGCACGCTCACCTCGGGCGAGTTCAGCGGCTTCTCCGATTTCACCTTTGGTGCCACCGACGATAACTCGCAAGTCAACTTCTTCCAAAGCATCAACCCGCTCCCTGTAGAACTCAGTCGCTTCGGTGCCCAGCGCCAAGCCGACAACGCCGTGGCCGTGACCTGGACCACCGCCACCGAGAAAAACGCCGAGCGGTTTGAGGTGCAGCGCAGCCGCAATGCCCGCGATTTCGAGACCGTGGCCACTGCCAAGGCCCAGGGCACCAGCAGCAAAGCCACGGCCTACGCCCTGCTCGACAAGTCGGCCCCGGCCGGCCTCCTCTACTACCGCCTGCGACAGGTCGACAACGACGGCACCGCAGCCTTCTCGCCGGTGGTAACCGTGGCCGGCAGCGGCGAAACTACCAAGCTGCTGCTCTACCCCAACCCCGCCAGCACCGCCATTAGCTTCCTTGCCGAGGCCGCCACGCCCTACCGCGTGCTCAACCAGCTGGGCCAGGTGCTGCTGCAAGGCACCACCGAAGCCGGCACGGCCAAAGTGGCCGTCGACAAGCTGCCCAGCGGCCTGTACCTGCTGGAACTGCAAACCCCGGCCGGCCGCAGCGTCCAGAAATTCGAGAAGCAATAGTAATCGAAACAGGTCAACAAAAAAGCCCCGTGCAGTCTGCACGGGGCTTTTTTGTTGTTACTGTATGCAGCAGCAAGCTACTCGCAGAATGTTACACCGAGAAGCTTTCGCCGCAGCCGCACTCACGCGAGGCGTTGGGGTTGTTGAACTGGAAGCCTTTGCCGTTGAGGCCGTCCGAGAAGTCGAGCTCGGTGCCGGCCAGGTAGAGGAAGCTCTTCATGTCGACCACCACGCGCACGCCCTTGTCCTCAAACTCCTGGTCCATGGGGCGCACTTCGTTATCAAAGTCCAGCTTGTAGCTCAGGCCCGAGCAGCCGCCACCGGCCACCGAAGCGCGCAGGCGGTAGGTATCGTCGAGGTGCGCGTCGTGCATCAGGCGCGTCACTTTCTCTTTGGCTTTATCAGAAACGGTAATCATGGCAAGAGGAGAGGGCAGGGCCTCGCTTAGCTAACGGGAATGGAAGCGCAATTTAGACAAATTATAAACAAGGAATGTAAATCCTTTGTTCACTCGCGTCGCGCCAATGCGGTATTCGGTTTACGAACTGGGGTTTAGCACCACGCTGAACACGGTAATGGCGTTCAGGTCGCGGCCGAAATAGAGCTTGTCCAGGGCCTCATAAACATTATGGGCGCGGAAGTAGGACGTTTGCAGCTCCCGGTCGCCGCGGGTGCGCCATTGCAGCGTGTAGGAGCTTTCAGTGTCGCGGTAGCGCTTCACGTAGTCCAGCATCTTTTCCAAGGTTTCGGTTTCGTCGCGGCCGGTTTCGTAGCGAAACAGGAAGCTCTGCTGGTGTCGCGGGTTCACCGTCACGAGGTCGAGGCGTGTCTGGCCTTCCACTTCCCGGAAATCGAACCGCAGCTGCTCGGGCGTGAGTCCCAGGTACTGCTGAATCTCGCGCTGCAAGCGCGCTGCTTCAAATTCGTCGGTCATGTAATGCCGGGGGGTAATAGGATAAAAAAAACTGTCATCCTGAGCGAAGCGAAGGACCTTATCACCGTCGAACGATTGAAGTTCTGGCGCGATAAGGTCCTTCGCTTCGCTCAGGATGACAGTAATAGTTCGCAGGGATTAGTGGTGCGACAGCTCCAGAGCGGGCAGGCCGTTTTTCACGCGGTAGTCCGAAATGGCCGACTTGATGGCGTCTTCAGCCAGCACCGAGCAGTGGATTTTCACGGGCGGCAGGGCCAGCTCTTCCACAATCTCCATGTTGTCGATGGCCAGGGCCTCGTCCACGGTTTTGCCTTTCAGCCACTCCGTGGCCAGCGACGATGACGCAATGGCCGAGCCACAGCCAAAGGTTTTGAATTTGGCGTCGGTGATGGTGTTGGTGGCTTCGTCTACCTCGATTTGCAGGCGCATTACGTCGCCGCACTCAGGTGCGCCCACGAGGCCCGTGCCTACGTTCTTTTTGCTTTTGTCCAGCGTGCCCACGTTGCGGGGGTTGCTGTAGTGGTCAATTACCTTATCGGAGTAAGCCATTGCTTTTTTGAATTAAGAATTAAAAATTAGGAATTAAAAATTGAGTTCTAACGCAAATGGGTCAAGCCATTTTTAGTTATTAATTCTCAATTTTTAATTAAGGTGAAGCCTAGTGCTCTGCCCACTCAATTTTGCTGAGGTCGACGCCCTCCTTGAACATCTCCCACAGGGGCGACATTTCGCGGAGCTTGGTCACGGCTTCTTTTACGTGGTTGATGGCGTAATCGATTTGCTCGTCGGTGGTGAAGCGGCTCAGGCCGAAGCGCAGCGAGGAGTGCGCCAGGTCGTCGCTCAGGCCCAGGGCCTTCAGCACGTAGCTGGGCTCCAAAGAGGCCGAGGTGCAGGCCGAGCCGGAGGAAACGGCCAGGTCCTTCACGCCCATCATCAGGCCTTCGCCTTCCACGTACTTGAAGCTGATGTTCGTGACGTGGGGCAGGCGGTGTTCGCGCGAGCCGTTCACATAGCTTTCTTCCAGGGTCAGCAGCTCGCGCTCGAGGCGGTCGCGCATGGCACTCAGGCGGGCCGTGTCGGCGGCCATTTCCTGCATAGCCAGTTCGCAGGCCTTGCCCAGGCCCACGATGCCGGGCACGTTGAGGGTGCCGGAGCGCATGCCGCGCTCGTGGCCGCCGCCATCCATCTGAGCGGTCACCTTCACCCGGGGGTTCTTGCGACGCACGTAGAGGGCGCCCACGCCTTTGGGGCCGTACATTTTGTGGGCCGTGAAGGCCATGATGTCGATGCCATCGGCGATGACGTCAACCGGAACTTTGCCAACGGCCTGGGTGCCGTCCGTCATGAACAGGGCGCCGTGGCTGTGGGCAATTTTGGCGATTTCGCGGATGGGCTGGATGGTGCCCGTCTCGTTGTTGCCGTACATGATGGTGACCAGAATGGTCTGGGGCGTCATGGCGGCTTCGAGCTCTTCGAGGCTGATGAGGCCCTGCTCGTTCACGGGCAGGTAGGTCACCTTGCCGCCCAGCTTCTCGATATGCTTGCAGGTATCGAGTACGGCTTTGTGCTCGGTGGTGGCGGTGATGACGTGGTTGCCCTTCTGGCTGTACATCTCAAACACGCCCTTGATGCCGAGGTTATCGGACTCGGTAGCGCCCGAGGTGAAGATGATTTCCTTGGGGTCGCAGTTGATGAGCTTGGCAATCTGCTCGCGGGAGTAGTCCACGGCTTCTTCGGCCGCCCAGCCAAAGGGGTGGTTGCGCGAAGCGGCGTTGCCGAATACTTCGGTCAGGTAAGGCATCATGGCCTCCAGTACCCGCGGGTCGAGGGGCGTGGTGGCGTTGTTGTCGAGGTAAATAGGGAGCTTAAGCATTGCGCGCAGCAGTAGTGACAAATGGGAAACCAGCGAAGAGTTGGCTGCTCGTAGAACACGGTTGCCGGCCAATCAGTTTTCTTTGGTCTCACAAAAGTAGATACAATCTAAATAAGGAAATGCGCCGGCTTCCGGCATTGGCAAGAAATGCCCGGCGAAGTCGGGCCTTTTCTGCCCCAACGGTCCCTGCGCAGCCTTTTTCATTTGCCCATGCTCACCAACCTCGAACACCTCGGCCTGGCCGTGCACGACCTCGAAGCCGCAACGGCCCTCTACACCACGCTGCTGGGCGTGGCGCCCTATAAGCAGGAGCACGTGGCCAGCGAGGCCGTCGATACCGTTTTCTTCCAAGTGGGCGGCTCCAAGATTGAGCTGCTGGCCGGCACCTCGCCCGATAGCGCCATCACGAAGTTTTTAGCTAAAAAGCCCGAGGGCATTCACCACGTCGCGTTTGAAGTAGACGACATTCACGCCGAAATGGCGCGGCTGCAAGGGGAGGGTTTTGTGCTGCTGAACGAGGAACCCAAGCGCGGCGCCGATAATAAACTCGTCTGTTTTGTGCACCCCAAGAGTGCGGCTGGCGTATTGGTAGAGCTGTGCCAGAGCATCAAGTAGCGCGGGCTCTGCGAGTCCGTGCCTGAAAGAACGTCAACAATTCCCGCCATGCGCGGACTCGCAGAGTCCGCGCTACAAGCTTACCGTCGCATGAACCGTTTCCAGCAAGAAGTAGAAGCTGCCGTCGATGCCCTGCTGCTGCAGCAAGTCATTTTGTACCCCACCGATACCGTGTGGGGCCTGGGCTGCGACGCCGAGGCGCCCCCGGCCGTGAAGCAGCTCTACAAGCTCAAGGGCCGCGAGGCCGGCAAGCCCAGCATCGTGCTGGTTGCCGACTTTGCCATGATGAAGCGCTACGCCCCCGACGTGCCGGCCGAGCTGGAAGCCACGCTGGCGACGGATACCCGTCCCACCACCTACATCTTGCCCGCCGGCCGCGCCGTGGCGCCCGAGTTGGTGGCCCCCGATGGCACGGTGGGCCTGCGCGTGGTGAAGGATGAGTTTTGCTTTAAAGTGGTGCGTCGGTTGGGGCATGGCCTCGTTTCGACTTCGGCCAACAAAGCCGGCGAGCCCACGCCCGCCGTGTACGCCGAAGTGGACCCGGCCATCGTGCGCGGCGTCGACCACGTGGTGAACTGGCGGCAGGACGACGACACCCGCACCGCGCCTTCGCGAGTGGTGCGCCTGAGCGAAGGTGGCAAGCTGGAAGTGGTGCGGGAATAAAACCCGTGCCGACCTTTGCGGGCATGAACACGCCCCAACTGCCCGAACTGCCCATTTTTCGCACCATCGCCGAAGCCGCCGCCGAGTTGAAACAGCCCGCCTACGTCATTGGCGGCTACGTGCGGGACCTGGCGCTGGGGCGTGATAGCAAGGACATCGACGTGGTGACCGTGGGCGACGGTATTGCCCTGGCGCAGGCTGTGGGCAATAAGCTGAAAGGCCGCGGCCGGGTGCAGGTGTTCAAGAACTTCGGCACGGCCATGCTGCCCACCAAAGAAGCCGGCGACATCGAGTTTGTGGGCGCCCGCAAGGAGAGCTACCGCGCCGACAGCCGCAAGCCCGAAGTGGAAGCCGGCACGCTGGAAGAAGACCTGGCCCGCCGCGACTTCACCATCAATGCCCTCGGCCTGAGCCTGAACCCCGAGAATTTTGGGGAGCTGGTGGACCGCTACGAGGGCATGAAAGACCTGGCCAGCAAGACCATTCGCACGCCGCTGGGGCCCGACGTGACCTTCTCCGACGACCCGCTGCGCATGATGCGCGCCGTGCGCTTCGCCTCGCAACTCAACTTCGACATTGAGCCCGATACCTTCGACGCCATTATTCGGAATAAAGACCGGATAAAGATTGTGTCGCAGGAGCGCATCACCGTCGAGCTGAACAAGATTATCGAGTCGCCCACGCCGAGCTACGGCTTCAAGCTGCTGTTTCAGACCGGGCTGCTGCACCTCATCTTCCCGAAGATGGCGCAACTGCACGGCGTGGAAAAAGTGGGCAACCACGCTCACAAAGACAATTTTTACCACACCCTGCAGGTGCTGGATAATGTGGCTGCCGCCGGCGGCGACCTGTGGCTGCGCTGGGCCGCCGTGCTGCACGACATCGCCAAGCCCGCCACCAAGCGCTACTTCCCCAAAGTGGGCTGGACCTTCCACGGGCACGAGGACAAAGGCGCGCGCTGGGTGCCGGGCATCTTCACGGACCTGAAGCTGCCCCTGGGCGAGGAAATGCGCATGGTGCAGAAGCTGGTGCGCCTGCACCTACGCCCCATTGCCCTGGTGAAGGAAACCGTGACGGACTCGGCCATCCGCCGCCTGCTCTTCGAGGCCGGCGACGACATTGACCGGCTGATGCTGCTGTGCCGGGCCGACATCACCAGCAAAGACCACACGAAGAAGGAGCGCTACCTGCGCAATTTCACGCAGGTGGAGGAGAAGCTGAAAGAGGTGGAAGAGAAAGACCACCTGCGCAGCTTCCGGCCCGTCATCACCGGTGAAATCATCATGCAAACTTTTGGGCTGAAACCCTCGCGGCAGGTGGGCGAGCTCAAGGAAGCCGTGATGGAAGCCATTCTGGAAGGCACCATCAAAAACGAAATGGAGCCAGCCCTGGCCTTCCTGTTGCAGCAGGGGGCGGCCATGGGACTGGCTCCGGAAGGAGGCGTCGTTCACTCACCAAACTAGGCCTGACTTCTTGTATTCGGGGACATAGATGCAGAGATACGAAGGAAGTTGCCTCAAATACATTTTTTAATGTTTTTTTAAGACAACGTCCAGGTTATAAGCGCTTGACGCTCGACGGGCCGGTGGAGTCCATGTCTACGTTTTTGGGCTGGCCGCTGTAGGCTATCTCGCTGGCACCCACGGCTTCGCCCTTGATGCTTTCGGTCACGTTGACGCGGGCTTTGCACACGCCGGCCACTTCCACGGTAGCGGTGCGGGTTTTTAGGTTGGCGGCGGCCAGCTCGCAGGCGCCGGCGGCGTCGAGGTCCAGCACGTCGGCCTGGCCGGTGGCGGTGGTGCGGCAAGCGCCGGCCTGGTTCAGCCGCAGGGTGCCGTAGTTGCCATTGAGGCGCAGGTGGCTGGCGCCGGCCTGCTCCACGCGCAGCTCGTCCTGGCGGTCGAAGCCGCCGAGGTCGGCCTGCACGGCGCCGGCCAGCTCGATGCGCTCGATGCGGGGCATGTCGATGACGATGAGCACTTTCTTGTCGTCGTTGCTCCAGCGGCGGCCAAAGAGGGACGTGTTGTCGCGGGACTTGATTTGCAGTTCGTCGCCGTCGCGCTCCACCCGGATGTCGCTGAGCACGCCTTCGTTGCCGGCGGCCTCAATCTTGAAGGCGTTGCCCTTGCGCACCACCACGCGGTAGCCGCCCACCACGCTCACCCGGTTGAAGCCGGACTCGTCGAAGTTGCGGCGGCCGCCGCCGTAGCTGTTCAGGTCGGTGTCGAAGGATGGGGCGCCGCCGTAGTTGAGCGTGATGCCGCCTTTGCCGTTGCTGTCGCCGTCGTTGTCTTCGTCGCTGCTGTTATCGTCGTCGCTGCTGTCGTAGCTCGACGAGTTGTCCTCGTCTTCGTCCTTGCCCAGCTGCTCGTCGGTGCAGCCAATGCACTCCAGCTTGTTGCCGCTCAGCCGGTAGCGGCGGGTTTCGGGGTCTTCGGGGCGGTGGTTGTTCACGAAGTTGTCGTCACCGAGCAGGTCGTAAGCAAAGTCACGGCTGAGGCGGAAGGTGCGGTCCAGGGGCAGGCGCAGGGTCACGGTCAGTTCCTGGTTGCGGTACCGGGCGTCGGGCAGGAAGGAAAAATGGTCGTCGAGCACCAGCGAAGAGTCGCCGCTGGACCGGATGGTGTAGTCGATGCTGGTGAGGGCGTTGCGCCGGGCTACGGCCTCGCTCGAGCCTTTCGAGCTCATGGTGCGCAGCACTTCCACCACGCTGCCGCTGTCGGCGGCGGCCAGGCGCAGTTCCACGTGCTGCTCCCACTGGCGGTCAACGTGGCGGCGGTCCAGCAGCAGAACCGGCGTGCTCAGCTTGGGGTAGCGCTCTAGCTGCTCCACCTGGGCGTCGTACTGGTACTCGCGGCTTTGCTGGGCCACGGCCGTCACCACGCCCACCACGCTCAGCAGCCACAGGCCCAGCAGCGACAGGCTCACCGTACGGTTCATGAAGGAGTGACGGAAGAGCATGTTCAGGCCACCGAGCAGCAGCGACAAGGCCGGAATGCCGAAGGCCAGGAAGCCGGCCAGCAGGCCCCACCGGGGCACGCCGTTCAGCATCACGTGGGCCGGGGCGTCGCCCAGCACGATGTTTTGCGAGTGAGGCAGCAGGCCGATGCCGGCGCCCAAGCCAATGGCCAGCGCGACCAGGCAACCAAAGCCCACGATGGTGAGCAAAATGCCAGCTACTACCCGAATAGCCGAGCCCACGAAGTTGACGGCCGGCTGCAGAGTACGGGCGGTGTCCTCCACAAAGGCACCCAGGGGCCGGTTGGTGGTGATGGGGCCGTCGGCGAAGGCGTTGTTGCGGGCGCTGCTGTCGAAGCTCTCCAGCGTGATGTTGTCGCCGCGCATACGGAGCTTGTCCGAGACCGTTTTGGCCTCGGGCAAGACTATCCAAAGAATGATGTAGAGCAGGAAGGTGAAGCCGCCCGCAAACAAGCCGGCCAGCATAATCACGCGCACCAGGGTCACGTCGATGTTGAAATAGGCGGCCAGGCCGGCGGCCACGCCCGCTACTTTGCCGGTGCCGGTGTCGCGGAACAAGCGGCGGCCGGCCAGCGGGCCCGAGTTCAGCAGCGCCTCGGGGTGGGCGGGGGCGTCGTAGCGCTTGGGCAGCAAAATCCAGAGAATGATGTAGCCCAGCACCACCCAGCCACCAAAGTCAATCCGGCTGTTGTGCCGCGACCAGATGTTGACGGCCGGCAGGGAGATGGTGCCAAACACCAAGGCCAGGCGAATCCAGAGCGGGTTCACGGCGAAGTATTGGGCGATGCCGGCGGCCACGCCCGCTATTTTGCGGTTGGCCATGTCGCGGTACAGGCGCTTGGCCTCGCCGGTTTCGGCCGTGGCCGTGGGTGGCACGGCGGTGGCGGCACCGCCAAAGCCAGCCGAAGCATTGGCCGAGGTGCCCGCGGCGTAAGCCGTTTCGGGTGCTTCGTCATCCTCGTCGGCGTCGGGGGCGAAGTCGCTCACGCGGCCCATCTTGGCCATCATGGCGTTCACGTCGTCCAGGCTGATGACCTGCTGCATGGGGGAGAGGCGCACCGAGAAGAGCTCGGCAATGCGGCCCTCGATGTCGGCCACAATGTCCTCGTGGCCGCGGTAGTTGGCAAAGTGCGCCTTCACTTCGGCCAGGTAGCGGCTGAGCACCTCAAAACCGTCTTCCTCGATGTGAAAGATAATCCCTTGCAGGTTGATGCTGATGTTCTTTTTCATGGTAAATGGCTGAAAAACGGCCGTTTAATGCTGGTGAGTGGGGAAGGAAAAAGACGGTGAACTCAGGCGGCGGGCTTGGGTGGCGCGCTGTGCCGGATGATGCCCACCGACGTGGCCATTTCCTCCCAGGTGTCGCGCAGCTCGTTCAGGAACTGGCGACCGGTGTCGGTCAGGGTGTAGTATTTGCGGGGCGGGCCGCTGGTGCTCTCCTTCCAGACATAGTCCAGGAGCGAGGCGTTTTTCAGGCGCGTCAGGAGCGGGTAGAGGGTGCCCTCCACCACTATCATGCGGGCCGAAGTCAGCTCCTCCAGCATGTCGGAGGCGTAGGCTTCGCCGCGGGCGATGATTTCCAGAATGCAGAACTCAAGGATTCCCTTGCGCATCTGAACCTGGGTGTTCTCGAGTTTCATGGGCGTTGCGAATTACTAGTGGGTGAGAAACAGTACAAATGTATGGTAGGTACTTTGTAACGCAAGGTACTGGATAAATAATTCAAGCAGAATGGGTAAAAAAATATTTTACACATTGATAATCAGGAAGAAAATTTTTATTGCGTTTTGTTGATTCTCCGCTTGTGAGTGGCAAAGGCGGCTGGCGCGCGCCCACCGGCGCCAACCGCTACGCCAACCAGCTAAGGCAGGAGCGGGGCCAACCGGGCGGGCCGGTGCTGCCGTACATAGCCGGGGCCGGCGGCCGGGCGCAGTTGGCCCGAAATTCGCGGGCCGGACGCACTAACTTGGAGTAACTTGCGTTGCGACGGCGCAAAACCTCTTCACTACCTTTCTATGTCCCAACTTTCCTCGGCTGCCCGCGGGCTGCTTGTGCTGGGTGCCACGGCTGCGCTGGCCTTGCCGGCTGCGGCCCAAACCAAAGCGCCCAAATACAGCAACGAATTCCTCAACCTTGGCGTGGGGGCCCGTGCCCTGGGCATGGGCAAGGTGCAGGTGAGCCTGGCCAGCGACGCCACCTCCGGCTACTGGAACCCGGCCGGCTTGGCCAACCAAACCCGCAAATACGACGCGGTGCTGATGCACTCCGAGCTGTTTTCGGGCATCGTGAAAAACGATTTTGCGGCCTTCTCGACCCCGCTCGACGACAAAAGCACCATTGGCGTGAGCGTGATGCGCCTGGGCGTCGACAACATTGCCGACACCCGCTCCCTGCTTGATGAGTACGGCGGCGTGCACTACGACCGCATCACCTACTTCTCGGTGGCCGACTACGCCCTGCTGGTGTCGTACGCCCGCAAGGTGGCCCAGGTGGAAGGCTTGAGCGTGGGCGCCAACGCCAAAATCATCTACCGCAACGTCGGCAACTTCGGCAAAGGCTACGGCTTCGGCATCGACGCGGGCCTGCAATACAACCATAAGGGCTGGAACATGGGCCTGATGGCGCGCGACATCACCACCACGTTCACGCAGTGGACCATCAACGCCGACGAATACCGCAAGGGCCTCACCAGCACCCTGGCCAAAACGGACACCATCCCCACCAACAGCGCCGAAATCACGCTGCCGCGCCTCGTGCTGGGCATCGGCCGACGCGTGGAGCTGCCCAAGCAGTTCTCGGCTCTACTGGCCGTGGACTTGGAAGCCACCACCGACGGCAAGCGCAACACGCTGGTATCGAGCAGCGCCGTGAGCGTGGACCCGCGCGTGGGCCTCGAAATCGGCTACAAGAACCTGGTGTTTCTGCGTGGCGGCGCCGGCAATTTTCAGAAGATTCAGAGCTTCACCAAAAACGCCAACAACGAGTACGAGAGCAACTGGAAAGGGCAATACAGCCTCGGCGCTGGCGTGGCCGTCAGCGGCCTGCGCGTCGACTTGGCCCTGTCGCGCCTCGCTGTAGAGAAGCTGGGCAGTACCTCGCAAACCAATTCGCTCATCGTATCGCTCGGCTACGGCTTTAAATAAGACAGCCCTGGCAGCCCTTTCGGTAAGAGCATTGTCCGCTGTTCAAAAGAATGATAATCTACCAATTAGGAAGTATGTACAACAACTACAGGCAAACGGTGCAACGGTGCGGGGTGTGGCTGGTGGCAATGGTGCTGTGGCTGGGCCTGGGCCCGGCGCAAGCCCAGACGCCGGCCCAGGTCGGCAACGAGTGGATAGTGCCGGGCCAGACCTATTACAAAATCAAAATCCTGAATGACGGCTTATATAAGCTTGACTACCAGTATTTGACTCAGTCCGGCATCACGGGCGTGGCACCTGGCCAGCTGCAAATCTGGCGGCGGGGCCGGGAAGTGGCCACCTATGTGGGCGGCAACCAAACCGTGCTCGACCCCACGTCCTTCATCGAGTTCTACGCTGTGCACAACGACGGCAAGCTCGACGTGGAGCTTTACAAGCGCCCGCAGGACCAACCCCACCAGTACTACAACTACTACACCGACACGGCCAGCTACTTCATCACCTGGAAGGCCGGGGTGCAGGGACGCCACATGGCCCAACCCACGGCCGCCGGCGGGGCGGTGCACCCGCACCGCCTGCACAACCAGCTCAACCTGCGCATCGGGTTTTACATCGAGCTGCCCAAGACGCCCGACGTGTACCTGCCGTGGGTGGAACCGGCCGAAGGCTATTTCAACGGCGGCGGCCTGGACTCAATTCCCTCGAATGACATCATTCGCGGCGTGGCCCCAACGGGGCCCGCGCCGAAAGTGGAAGTGATGATGTACGGGGCCAACGACGACAACACGCCCAGTGCGGCCCACGCCGCGGAAGTGCTGGTGGGCCGGGCCGGGCGCCTGCGCAGCCTGGGCGTGATGCGCTGGAGCGGGCGGGTGAAATACCGGCAAACCTTTGCCTTGCTGCGCTCCGACGTGGACCGCGACGGGCGCATTCGCATCACCACGCGGGGGGCCGCGGGCGACGCCTTTTATGCCGTCTACGTGCGGTTCGTGGTGCCGCAGGCCAACCGCTGGTTCCGCAACGAGCCCGGCGTGTTATTTCAGAACGACTCGACCCTGGCTGGGCCGGCCACCTACGAGTTCGACAACGACTCAATTCCGGCGACCGTGGCCGGCTTCGACGTGCAGGACCTCTACAACGTGCAGCGCGTGGTGAGCACTGCCAGCGGCACCCGCCGCCGGTTTGTGTTTCCGGACGCCAACGCCGCGGCCACGCACACCCTGCTGCTGGCCGACGAAGCCGTGGCCCCGCGCCCGCCGCTGCCGGCCCGACGGGTCACGTTCCGCACCATCAACCCGGCGCTGGCCAACTTCATCATCATCACGCACCCGCAGTTGATGAGGCCCGCGGCCGGCGTCGCCAATGCCGCCCTCGAGTACGCAAAGTACCGCGCCAACCCCGGCCCCGGCCTGGTGCGCTACGATACCCTCATGGTGACCACCTTCCAGCTCTACGACCAGTTTGGCTACGGCGACCGGTCGTGGCTGGCCATGCGGCACTTTGCCCGCTGGATGGCCGCGGCCAGCCCGGCCGGCAGCCAGCGCTACCTGCTGCTGCTGGGCAAAGGCATTGAGCCCTCGGACGGCGGAAACCGGTTTTTTACGCTCATCCAAAACGCGCCGCGCACGCTCGGGGAGCGGGGCATAGACCTGGTGCCCACCAGCACGCGCTCGGTGTCGGACAACCTGTTGTCGGCGGACTTTGCCAACAACGACTTTGCGGCCAAGCTGAATACCGGACGCCTCACCGTGACCACGCCGGCCCAGGTCATGATTTACCTCAGCAAGCTCCGCGAATACGAGCGGGCCGGCGACCAGCCCTGGCGCAAAAACGTGCTGCACCTCACGGGCGGCAACGATACATTCCAGTTTGTCCGCTTCAAGGGCTTTGTAGACAAGTACAAACTGCACGCGGAGCGCCCGCTGTTTGGGGGCCGGGTGGTGACCACCATTGAACGGCAGGTGGTAAACCCCGTGGGCAGCTCGCTACTGGTAGACGCCGACATCACCCAGTACCTCAACACTGGCCTGGGTGTGATTCAATATTTTGGGCACGGCTCGAATACGTCGTTTGCCCTCGACATCGGCACGCCAACGAAAAACCCGACCTACAACAACCCCGGCAAGTACCCGGTGATGATGTTCGACGGGTGTTTTGCGGGCAACTTGTACGGCACCTCGCCCACCTTTTTCGAGGACTGGCTGTTTTCGGCCAACAAAGGCGCCATTGGCTGCATGGGCACCACGGGCTTTGGTTTTGATGCGTACCTGGACATTTCCAAGGACCTCTACACCAAGCTGCTCTACAACGACCCAACCTGGTTCGGCAAACCCTTCACGGCCGTGTACAACGAAACCGTGCGGCAGTTGCAGCGCACGCCCAGCGGCACGTTCAACCCCGCCTCGAACCCCGATGACATTGCCACCGAGCAGCTGCTGGGCACCGTGTGGCACGGCGACCCCGCCATTACGCTGTACGCGCCGGCGCTGCCTGATTTCCAGGTGAGCAACGCCACGCTGGCCATTCGGCCCGTGGCGCCGGAGATGACCGTGACGGCCAACTCCAGCACCTTTTCGCTGCTGATAGGCGTGAGCAACCCGCGCCGCGTCACCACCGATTCGGTGCGGATTCGGGTGACGCGCACGGTAGGGGCCAACGCGCCGCTGGTGTACACCAAAACTTTCGCGCAGGGACCCCAGGGCAGCGCCACCTACGATTTCCGCCTGCCGAACCCGGCGGGTGTCAACGTGTTTGGAGTCAATACTTTTAAGGTAGAGCTCGACTATAATAACGACGTGGCCGAGAGCGACGAAACCAACAACATTGCGCTCATCAACTACACCTTCCTGCGGGGCGGCGTTACCACGCTGCACCCGGCAGAGTTTGCCATTGTGGGCAATAACCAGCCCCGCTTGGTGGCCCAGACCAACGACCCGCTGGGCACCTCCCGGGTCTACGAGTTTGAAGCCGACACCAGCGCGGCGTTTGGCAGCTCCCTGAAGCGGGCTTCGGGCCCCGTGACGGCTACGCTCACGCCCAGCTGGCGGCCCGTGCTGCCCTCCGTGGCCGGGCGCGACAGCGTGGTGTGGTACTGGCGCGTGCGCTTCCAGACGCCTACGGCCGACGAAGACCCCAACTGGGCCGTGAGCTCGTTCCGCATCATTCAGGGCCGCACGGCGGGCGGGTGGTCGCAAAGTCACGTTGCCCAGTTCCGGCGCGACCAGCGCACGGGCGTCGAAGTGTCGCCTTCCGGCCGTTGGTCTTTCAGCACCGAGAATGCGCCCCTATTGCTGCGCACGGCGGGCGGTGGGCTGCCGGGAGCGGCGGCTACATTCCCCGTTACCTCGGGCCTGGGCATCATTGCTAACGCGTTGGCGCCGCCCACGCTGGGGCTGTGCGCCCGCAACACGCCCAACCTGCTGATTGCCGTGTACGATGAGCGCACGCTGCGTCCGGTAGGCGGCCTGCCCGCCCCAGGCACATGCGGCCAGGGCACGCAGCAATTCTACATCTTCGGCACCGACCCCGCCAACGCCGCCGATACCCTCAATACCCTTAACAACAGCGCCGCGCGGCAGGCGCAACTGAACACCTTCCTAGCGGCGGTGCCCGATGGCGCTTACGTGGCCGTGGTGAGCATGAACCGCCTGCGCTGGCCCAGCCTGACCAGCGTGCGTGCCGTCTTCAGCTCGCTGCTGGGCTCGCAGCTGGTGAACCAGCTGCAGAACGGCGACCCCTTCACGCTGCTGGCGCAGAAGCGCGCCACGGGCGGCCGTGCGATACGCGAGCAGGGCCCGAGCGCCGCCCCGGCGGCCGGCCCGCGCTACAGCCAAATCATCAGCTTCTCGGATACGCTGCGCACGCCCACCACGCGCGGCACCGTGACGTCGGTGCGCATCGGCCCGGCCAAGAGCTGGGAAAGCCTTTACCACTGGATTCAGCGCGAGCCCAACGCCACGAGCAGCTACACCCTCAAGGTGATTGGCATCGACACGCTGGGCAACAGCCGGGTGCTGGTGGCCAGCGTGCCGGCCGGCTCGCCCAGCCGCGGCGGCTACTCGCTGAGCACCATTTCGGCCAAGCAGTACCCCAACCTGCAGCTGGAATTGACCATGCAGGACACCGCCCGTCGCCAGGCGCCCCAGCTGAAAGAATGGTTCATTACCTATCAGGGCGTGCCCGAAGGGGTGGTGCGCCGCGACCTGGCCCAGCCCGCCAATGCTTACGACCCCGCCACCCTCACGGCCCAGGTGCTGGGCAACGGCACGCTCACCATTCCGGTTGTGTTTGAGAACGTGACGCCGTTTAGCTTCGGTACGCCGCTGCGGGCCAAGGTCGAGCTGACCCAGGGCAACGTGACACGTCCGCCGGTGTACGTGACCTTCCCGAGGCAGCTGAAGGGCGACTCCACCGTCACCGTGTTTGCCAAAGTGCCCATGCTGGGCGTGTTTGGCTGCTACACCACCAAGGTGACGGTGAACCCCACGCCGAACGCGCAGCCCGAGCAAAACCTGTTCAACAACGAGCTGAACCTCTCGCAATTCTGCGTGGCCGACCCCAACCTGCCGCCGGTGCTCGACGTGGCCGTCGACGGCCGCCACATCCTCAACGGCGAGCTGGTATCGGCACGGCCGGTCATCACCATTCAGCTGAAGGATGAGGACAAGCTGCGCCACATCACCAGCGCGTCGGCCTTCACCGTCACGCTGCTGGGCCCGGGCCAGGCCGGCGGCACGCCGGTGAACTTGGCGGGCAGCAACGTGCGCTTCACCGTCGACACCAGCAACGGCAGCTTGGCCACGCTCACCTACGAGCCCGGCCAGAGCGCCGCGCTCGCCGACGGTATGTACACGCTGAAAGTGCAGGGCCGCGACCCCAGCAACTCGGCTGCCGGCACCCAGGAGTTCCAAGTGAAATTTGAGGTAGTGAGTACCTCGCAGATTTCCAACGTGTACCCGTACCCCAACCCGGTGGTGAGCAAGGCCCGCTTCGTGTTCACGCTGACCGGCCAGCAGCTGCCCACCAACATGAAAATCCAGATTATGAGCCTCACCGGCCGCGTGGTGCGTGAGATTTTCATGAGCGAGCTGGGCCCGCTGCACATCGGCAACAACATCTCGGAATACGCCTGGGACGGCACCGATACCTACGGCGACCGCCTCGCCAACGGCACCTACCTCTACCGCGTGGCGCTGGACGACCCCAACGGCGACTTCAAGCACCGCGCCACCGCCGGCGACCAGGCCTTTAAAAACGACTGGGGCAAGCTGGTGCTCATGCGGTAGCACCTGCGCCGGCAAGCAAAAAAGGCAGCCCCATCGGGCTGCCTTTTTTGTTGTGATACCTCCGCGTGGTTTAGCGCCGCCGCATCGTCACGAAGCTGAAGGCGTAGGCGTGCTGCTCGTCGGCTTCGTGGCGCTCGCGGGTTTCTTCGCGCCATTCGGTGGGGCTCAGCCTTGGAAAAAAGGCATCGCCCTCGAAGCTATGGTGTACTTCGGTGAGGTAAATGACGTCGGCGGCGGGCAGGGCTTCCTTGTAGATTTCGCCGCCGCCGATGACGCACACTTCCTCGTCGAGCTCGCGGGCACGGTCCAGCGCGGCCAGCACGGAGGCCGCGGTTTCGCAGCCGGGCGCGCTCCAGCCGGCCTGGCGCGTGATGACGATGTTGGGGCGCTTGGGCAGGGCCCGGCCCAGGCTGTCGTAGGTGCGGCGGCCCATCACCACGGGGTGGCCCAGGGTGAGGCGCTTGAAATGCTGCAAATCGGCCGGTAGCCGGCCCCAGGGCAATTCGCCTTTGGCGCCGATAACGCCGTTTTCAGCCACGGCCACTACGAAAGAAATCATTGTTGTTTGGTTGAATTATGAAAAAAGCCGACTGTCATGCTGAGCGCAGCCGAAGCATCTCTCCCGCTTCGTTGAGTCGATGAGATTAGTGCTGCACGCGAGATGCTTCGATTGCGCTCAGCATGGCCTTTGGCAATAAACCGTGACCTACGCCGGCAGCTTGAAGCCGCGCAGCAGCTCCGCTACCGGCATCCGCTTCTTGCCTTCCAGCTGCACGTCGAGCAGGTCCAGCCAGGCATCGGCGGCGGCCACGCGCAGGAACGTGCGGCCGTCGGACGCCCAGGTGCCGGGCGCGGGCAGCGCGGTTTCGGCCTCGGTGGCCGGCACCGCCTGGGCACGGAATATTTTCAGCAGGCGCCCGTCGGGCAAGGCCGCGAAGGCAGTGGGGATAGGGGAGAGGCCCCGCACCCAGTTCACCAGCTCGGCGGCCGGATGCGTAAAATCGAGGCGGCCCGTTTCCTTTTGCAGCTTGGGGGCGGGGCGCAGGTCGTCGCGCTGCTCCTGGGGCGTGCTGGGCGCTGTGCCGGCCGCAATGGCCTCCACCGAGCGGCGGGCCAGGGCGGCGCCCACGGTTTTCATTTTGTCGTAGAGGCTGCCAAAATCGTCGTCGGGCGCAATGGGCACCCGCTCCTGCAAAATCAGGTCGCCGGTATCGATTTCGTGGCGCAGGAAAAAGGACGTCACGCCCGTTTCCTGGTCGCCGTGCATCAGGGCCCAGTTGATGGGCGCCGCGCCGCGGTACTGCGGCAGCAGCGAGCCGTGGATGTTGATGGACCCCAGCCGGGGCATGTTCCACACCGCCTCGGGCAGCATGCGAAAAGCCACCACCACCTGCAAATCGGCGGCGTAGCTCTTCAACTCGGCTTGAAATTCCGGCGACTTCAGGTTGGTGGGCTGCAACACGGGCAAGCCGTGCGCTTCGGCGGCCACCTTCACCGCCGAAGCCTGCAACTGCCGGCCGCGCCCGGCGGGCCGGTCGGGCGCGGTGACGACGGCCACCACCTGCCCGCCGGGCCAGGCCAGCAGACTTTCCAGGGTGGGCACGGCAAAATCGGGGGTGCCCATGAAAATCAGGCGCAGGGGTGCATTCATGGGGCAAAGAAAACGCCACGCCCGCGAAAGCCCGTGCTGCTACCGCTCCGGGTAGAGCAGGTATTTCTTCCGCAATGTTTTGAACTGGTCGAGGCCCGGCTTCCAGGAGGCGCGGATTTCGGCCTCGCTCTTGCCCGCTATTATCTGCTCGCGCAGCGCCGTGGTGCCCGACAGTTCTTCGAAATACTTGCCGAAGAAATGTGCCTTGTCGGTGCTTTGTTGATAGAAGTCGAGCAGGTATTTCAGCACCAGGCCGCCATTCTCTCGGGTGGGGACGCCGGCCAGGTTAAGGCCGTAGCAGAGCTGGCCCTTCATGGGTGGCGTGGGCGAACCGGGGTTGGGCGTGGGCGTGAACGAGTAAGGCCGCGACGCCGGCTGCGAGGGGCTGCCAATGACCTCAAACGGCGTGCTGGTGCCGCGCCCCACGCTCACGTTGGTGCCCTCAAACAGGCAGATGCTAGGGTAGAGCCGCACGGCGTGGTCGGTGGGCAGGTTGGGGGAGGGGCGCACGGGCAGGTGGTAGGCCGTGACGTGGGTGTAGCCGCTGGCCAGCGGAACGACGGTGAGCTGGCAGCGTAGGCCGCCGCCCAGCCATTTCTCACCGTTTATCATCTGGGCCAGCTCGCCCACGGTGAGGCCGTGGGCAATGGGCAGCGGGTCGAGGCCGACGAAGGATTGGTGGGCCGCCTCGCGCATGGGGCCGTCCACGAGGTCGCCGTTGGGGTTGGGGCGGTCGAGCACGATGACGGGCTTTTTCAGCTCCGCTGCGGCCTCCATCACGTAGTGCAGCGTGCTGATGAAGGTGTAGAAGCGGGCGCCCACGTCCTGAATGTCAAACACCAGCACGTCGACGTCGGCCAGCATTTCGGGCGAGGGCTTCTTGGTTTTGCCGTACACCGAGCGCACGGCCACGCCGCTGCGGGCATCGCGCCCGTCCTTGATGGTGGCGCCATCGGCTTCTTCGCCCCGAAAGCCGTGCTCGGGCGCGAAAATGGCCGTCACATTCACGCCGCGGGCCTTGAGGGTATCAACCAGAAAAGCATTGCCCACCCGTGAAGTTTGGTTGATGACGAGGCCGACGCGCTTGCCTTTCAGCAGCGGCAGGTAGTTGTCCAGCCGCTGCGCGCCCACGGTCACGGCCGGCGCTGGGGCGGCCGGGGCCGTGCCGGGAGGCGTGGTTTGGGGGGCCGCAGCCTGCCCGGCCGGGGCCGAAGTGGCGCATGCGGGCACAGCCAGCAGCGTCGTAAAGAGGAATTTTGCGGAAAAGCCGAGCATGAAACTGGGGAAAGAAAGGTAAAAAAAGCGTCCAACGCGCTGGCATACACAATGCGAGCCCGGAGCGTGGCCGGAACGCGCCGGAAACGTAGCTTTACGGTCGAATAATGAATGTCGCCCGCTACATTTCGCACAAAATCGACGGAGGAGCCGATTCCGGCTCTTTTACCGCGTCGGTTACAAAAATAGCCATCATCAGCATTGCCATGGGCTTGGCGGTGATGGTGGTGTCGTTTGCCATTCTGCAGGGCTTCCGCAACGAGATTCAGAACAAGATATTCTCGTTTGGCGCCCACCTGCAGATTTCGCGCTACGACACCAACAACTCCCTCGAAGTGGCCCCCATTGCCGGCCCGCGCCTGGTGCAGGAGCTGCACCAGTTTCCGGAGGTGAAGTCGACGCAGCCCTACGCCGTGAAAACGGCCATCATCAAAACCAAGGACGAAGTGCTGGGGGTAGTGCTGAAAGGCATTTCCGAATCCGACGGCCTCTCGCCCATGCGCCAGAACCTGGTGGGCGGCAAGTTCATCGGCTTCCCTGACAGCACGGCCGGCGAGGACGTGCTGCTCTCGCGCAAGGTGGCCGATAAGCTGCGCCTCAACGTGGGCGACAAGGCCCTGTTCTACTTCATCCAGAATCCGCCGCGCATCCGGCAGTTTCGCGTCAGTGGCATCTATTCCACGGGCCTCGACGAGTTCGACGAGGTGTACGTCATCGGCGACATCCGCCAGATTCGGGAACTGAACTCCCCGGCCTGGCCCGACTCGCTGGTGGGCGGCATGGAAGTGGTGCTCAAGAACTTCAACACCCTGGACAACACGGCCGATAAGTTCTACGAGCGCCTGCCTTACGACCTCAAAATCGACAAAATCACGGACCAGTACGCCCAGCTATTCGACTGGCTGCAGCTGCTGAACCGCAACGTCATCATCTTTCTGATTCTGATAATTTTCGTGGCCACGTTCAACATGGTGGCCACCATCTTCATCATGATTCTGGAGCGCACCAACATGATTGGCATTCTGAAAGCCCTGGGGGCGACGGATAATCAGATTCGGCGGATGTTTTTCTTCCGCGGGCTGTCGCTCACGGTGCGCGGCATGCTCATCGGCAACATCATTGCCGTGGGATTCTGCGCATTGCAGTATTTCTTCCACATCATTCCGCTCGACCCCGAGAACTACTACATGGACCGGGTGCCGATTTCGTGGGACCCGCGCATGCTCATTCTGCTCAACGTGGCCACATTCGTGGCCTCGCTGCTGGCCGTGCTCATCCCCACGTATCTGATTGCGCGCATCAAGCCGGTGGTGGCCATCAAGTTCGACTAAGC
Source organism: Hymenobacter sp. 5317J-9 (assembly GCF_022921075.1). Classification (NCBI taxonomy): domain Bacteria; kingdom Pseudomonadati; phylum Bacteroidota; class Cytophagia; order Cytophagales; family Hymenobacteraceae; genus Hymenobacter; species Hymenobacter sp. 5317J-9. The sequence goes on along the minus strand of NZ_CP095050.1, from coordinate 3,323,830 downwards.
CAGGCTACGCAATTGGAGAATCCGTGGGCTAATCCAGCCAGCGGCTTTGCAGCACCAGATTTGGGTCGGGGCACAATTCGGCCCAAATGGCGCGCTCACTGGGACGGGCAACGCCCGGAAAGTCACCCATGCGGCCATCCATATCGGCTATCAGTTGAAAGTGCAGGTGCGGCGGCCAGTCACCGTTTTCGGGAAATGGGCCCACGGTGGCGAATGCTTCCCCTTTTTCAATTGTTTGCCCCACGCGCAATACCCGCCATTCCTGGCGGCTGAGGTGGCCATATAAGCTATAGAAAACGGTGCTTTCGAGCTCGTGCTGCAGGATGACGGTGGGGCCGTAGTCGCCAAAATTGTCGTTGTCGGCCAGGCTGTGTACCGTGGCGGGCAGGGGCGTCAGCACGGGCACGCCGGCCGCCGTCCACACGTCCACGCCCAGGTGCAGGGAGCGGGGCTCTTCCACGGCGCCGGGGCCAAAATGCGGGCTTCGGCGGTAAATGACGCGGTTTTCGAGGTAGCCGCCTACGCCAATGGTGGCGTTGTGCAGGGCTAGTTCGGCGTCGACGAGCTGGCCGAAGGCGGCGGTGTCGCGCAGGTCGGCGGTGGCCAGGCGCGGGTTGTGGGCCGAGAAGTCGAGGCGGGCGACAGCGGGGCCGTTAAGGTCGAGGGGCAGGACGGGGCCGAAATCGGCGTGGTGGCGTTGGAGCAGCGCGGTGAGCATGAAAGCGGCAGGGAAGGGCGGGCCGGATGAAGCCCGGCATCGGCGGCAAGTTACCTTTGCGGCGCAAGCCGGCCCGGAGTTTCCCCGGGCAGACGGTTTTTTTCGTACGTACCCATGCCGCCCGGCGAACCTCGGCCCGGTCCGATTGTTCCGGCGTCAGCCCCTTACTCAGTTGCCAGTAGAATGTACCACACCCTCACCGTTGTTGCCCTCACCCAAGAAACTGCCGATTCCGTCACCATTCACCTTGAGCGGCCCGACCGCCAGCCCATTGCCAGCCGCCCCGGCCAGTTCCTGACCCTGATTGTGCCCTGCGGCCCCGGCGGAAAAAAAGAGCGCCGGGCCTATTCCCTCAGCAGCACCCCGCAGGAAGCCCCCCGCCTTTCCGTGACCGTGAAGCGCGTGCCGGGCGGCCTCGTCAGCAACTACCTGCTCGATACCGTGCGCGTGGGCCAGCAGCTGGAAGTGATGGAGCCCCTCGGCAATTTCACTCTGAGCCCCAGCCCCAAGGCCGCGCGCTCACTGGTGCTCATCGGGGCGGGTTCGGGCATCACACCGCTCATGGCCATGCTCAAGGCCGTGGTGCAGGCCGAGCCTCAGAGCCACGTGCTGCTGATTTACGGCAACCGCAACGAAGAATCGGTGATTTTTCAGCAGCAATTGGCCGACCTGGAAGCCCGCTCCAACGGCCACCTGCAGGTAGAGCACGTGTATAGCCAGCCCCTGCAGCCCATGGGCCCGCACCGCCACACTGGTCGCCTCAATCGGACCATGCTGCTGCGCATTCTGGAGCAGCGGCACCAGTTTCCGGCCGAGCAGGCCGAGTACTTCCTCTGCGGCCCCGAGGGCCTGATGGCCGAAGCCCAAGCCGCCCTGGCCCTGCTGAACGTGCCCGAGGCCCGCGTGCGCCGCGAGAGCTTCCAGGCCAGTGCCGACACGGCCGAGCTAATGGCCGCCCAGCCCAACGGCCACGGTGATGTGTCGACCAACCCCGCCGACGATACCAAGAGCACCCGCACCGTGACGCTGCAGTACGAAGGCAGCGAGTACGTTATCGAAGTGCCCGCCGGCCAGACCATCCTCGACACGGCCCTCGACCAGGACATCGACCTGCCGTACTCCTGCCAGGCGGGCGTGTGCACCGCCTGCCGTGGCAAGTGCCTGAGCGGCAAGGTGCATTTGGATGAGCGCGAAGGCCTGTCCGACTCCGAGCTGAAGCAGGGCTACATCCTCACCTGCGTGGGCCACCCCATGACCGACGGCGTGGTCATTGAAATCGGATAAGTAGCAAGCCAAACCGGGCAGCTCACCGAGTCGGTTTTAAGCTCGTTTTAATTCAAATAATATCGCCGGGCGCGGTGTTTGTTGCGTAAAGCGTAGGTTGCGGCTCGGGCGTGATGTTGTCGCCATTTCTTCTATACTTGTTACTTATGATGCTACTTACTGAACCCACTGCCGAGTCGGCTACCGATACCAGCCGGCCCCCGCGGGGCTACCTGCCCGAAGATTTCGCCGTGACGGACTGGGCGGCCATTGAGCCGTTCTTCCAGGAATTGCAGCACCGGACCATCTACACGGCCGCCGAGTTGGAGCGCTGGCTCCTCGACCGTTCGGAGCTAGAAGCCGTGCTGAGCGAAGACCTGGCCTGGCGCTACATCCGCATGACCTGCGACACCCAGGACCCCACCCGCTCCGAAGCCTTCCAGTATTTTGTGAACGAAGTGGAGCCGCAGGTGGCGCCCTACGACCATGCCCTCAACGAGAAGATGCTGGCCTCGGAGCACCTGTCGGGGCTCGACGAGCGCCGCTATGGGGTGTTTTTGCGCTCGGTGCGCCGGGCGTCGGAGATTTACCGGGCCGAAAACATCCCGCTGAAAACCGACATCAGCACCAAGCAGCAGCAGTACGCCGCCACGGTGGGCGCCATGAACGTGACCCTCGACGGCCAGGAGCTGACGCTGCCCCAGGCCGCCGACCGCCTCAAGAACCCCAACCGGGCCGTGCGCGAAACCGCCTGGCGCGCCATTCAGGCCCGCCGCCTGCAGGACGCCCAGCCGCTCGACCAGCTTTTCACCGAGCTCATCGGCCTGCGCAACCAAGTGGCCCTGAACGCGGGCTTTGCCAACTTTCGCGACTACATGTTTGCCGCCCTGGGCCGGTTCGATTACACGCCGCAGGACTGCTTCAACTTCCACCAGGCCATTCGCGAGACGGTGGTGCCGCTCATCGACGACTTCGACCTGGAGCGTCGGCAAGACCTGAGCCTGCCCTCGCTGCGCCCCTGGGACCTCGACGTGGACCCCAGCGGCCAGCCGCCACTGCGCCCCTTCGGCACGGGCGAGGAGCTGCTGGAAAAAACCATCACCGTTTTCCAGAACCTCGATTCCTACCTCGGCGACTGCCTGCGCACCATGCGCCAGATGGGCCACCTCGACCTGGAAAGCCGGAAAGGCAAAGCGCCGGGGGGCTACAACTACCCGCTGGATGAAACCGGCGTGCCCTTTATTTTCATGAATGCCACCAGCTCCCTGCGCGACGTGGTGACCATGCTGCACGAGGGCGGCCACGCCGTGCACAGCTTCCTCACCCGCGGCCTGCCGCTGGGCGCCGACAAGCACCCGCCGTCCGAAGTGGCCGAGCTGGCCTCGATGAGCATGGAACTGATGAGCATTGACCAGTGGCACGTGTTCTTCCCCGACGCCGAAGACCTGCGCCGCGCGAAGAAAACCCACCTCGAAAGCGTGCTCGAAACCTTCCCGTGGGTGGCCACCATCGACAAGTTTCAGCATTGGGCCTACGAAAATCCCACCCACACCGAAGAGGAGCGTCACGCCCGCTGGGTGCAGATTTTCGACGAGTTCAACCAGCGCACCGTGGACTGGACCGGCCTCGAAACCTTCAAGCCCTACCTATGGCAGAAACAGCTGCACCTCTACGAAGTGCCGTTCTACTACATTGAGTACGCCATGGCCCAGCTCGGCGCCATTGCCGTGTGGCGCAACTTCCGCCAGAACCCGGCCGAGGGGCTGGCGGCCTATAAGCGGGCCCTGGCCCTGGGCTACACCGCGCCCATTGGCCAGATTTACGCCGCCGCCGGCATTCGCTTCGATTTCAGCACCGAGTACCTGCGCACCCTGGCCGACTTCGTGCGCGAGGAAATGGCGGCGCTGTAAGTGCAAGCTGCGCAACAAACAGCACGAAAAAAGGGCTGGCACTTGTGCCAGCCCTTTTTTCGTGCCGTGAGCAAAAACCTACGAGTTGCCGCCGGGCTTGGTGCCCGACGATGTCTGCGTGCTGCCGCACTTGTTTTTGGGGCGCGGGTCGCAGTCTTTGCGATGCTCGCAGGCGGCCAGGGCAAGGCTGCCAAGCAGGAGGGCCGGCAAAAGCCGGCGCAGAAGCGTAGAGGTGTTGTGCATGACCGATGGCGTTGGGAAACAGGTGAATAAAACGGACTTAAAGATAGTCGAAAAACTATGTGATAAAAAGTCCTGGCATCACACTTTTTCACGCCATGGCCTTAGCAGGGAGTTTGCTAGGCTGGTCAGTCGGCGCCCCGAATGCAGGTGATTTCGACGGGCTGGCCCACCATGCAGATGCTTACACTGCCAGCCGGCACGTACCCGATAACGACGTGCTGGCCGTTGGCGGAGGGAAAGGAGTTCCAGGCGGTGCCGTGGGGCTCCAGGCGCTTGCCGTTGGCCAGCTCCAGCACCTTGCCGCAGCCGTCGAGGCCGGAGAGGTCGCGCACGGTGGCGGGGGTGTCGCAAGCGCCCGGGTAGCCGTAGCAAATAACTATTTTATCATCGGGCTCGGTGTCGGCCTTTTTGCAACTGGTGAGCAAAACGACGCCGAGTAAGGCCACACTCCAGGTGCGGCGGGCAAACGAAAAGTAGCGGGCCATGAGCAAATAATGCAGGTTCGGGGGCATGACCGGCCGGGGGGCCGCCGGGTTGCACGGGCTCTGAATGTAGCGGGGCCGCGCGGCCCTACTTTGCTCCGATGGTGAAGAAGGGCAGGGGCTTGAGCGTGGCGTACTTGCCGCCCAGCGACTGCAACTCGGCCAGGTGCAAGCGCAAATAGTCGTTGTACTGGTGCACGGCATGGTCGTATTGCACCCGGAAGGCCACCACGCCAGCATCGAGCTGCTGAATGCCTTCCACGAAGTTGCGGGCGTTTTCGGTGGGGGCCTGGCCGTTGGGCGCGGCCACGGGGTAGAGGGCCGTCAAGAGTGAATCCTGGGCATTGTCGTAGCGGTCAATCAGGTCCGAGCTGGCCATGGTTTCCTGGTTGTAGCGAATGGCCTTGAGGCGGTTGTTGGCGCGCTCCAGGCCCTGCAGCTGCGCGGGGGTGGTGCCGGGCTGGTTCCGCAGCTCGCGCAGAAGCAGCCGCGTCACGCCGATTTTCTGGTCGTCGCTCTCGGTCATGTTGCGCCATTTCAGGTCCACGGAGTCCTGCAGCACTTCAAACTGGGCTTTCACGGCCGCCGTTGACGCCGGATTGAGCACGGTTTTGGCGCCGTCGCGCTTGCAGGAGGCGGCGCAGGCGGCAAGCACCAGCGAAGCAAAAAGAAACGATTTCAGCCGCGAAACGAAAGGAAAAGCCATACGGGTAAGTCGATAAAAACAAGAGTGGCCAAAGCTACGCCCGGCCCGGGTTGCCTGAAAACATAACGGTCTACTCAACCGCATGGGGCCAACGGCAGTTTCCTGATAACTATTGCAAGGCGCCGCCACTAAAGTCGCGCGGTCGGCTACGCGGCGATGCCGGCGGGCCCGGGATTGGCGAGCAGGCCGCTGAGCAGCTGCTCGGCCAGGCGGTGCGCAATTTCATCGGGCGTGAGCTTGCCATCGGGCCGGTACCAGGAGGGCAGCCAGTTGAGGCTGGCCAGCAGGGTGAGGGCGGCAAAGGCCGCATCGGGCGTGTGCAGCTCGCCGGTGCTCACGCCCCTGGCAATCAGCTCGCGGAAAGCCGCTTCGTAGCGGTCGCGCAGGGCCAGAAACTCGCCCCGGGCCGGCTCGCTGAGGTGGCGCCACTCGTGCAGGAACACGGCCGAGGCGGCGCTGTCGTCCGTCAGCACGCGCACGTGGGCCTCGATGGCCTGCCGCAGCCGCGTGGCCACGGGCTTTTCGTCGTCGAAGGTGGCGGTGGCAAAGCCCGCAAAGAAGCTTTCGGCCAGCCCGAAGCACACCCGGTGCAATATTTCTTCCTTCGACTTAATGTGCGAATACAGGCTGCCGGCCTCCAGCCCAAGGGCCGTGGCCAGCTCGCGCATGCTGGTGGCCGCAAAGCCGCGCGACCGGAACAGGGCCGTGGCGGTGCGGTCGATTTGAGCCTTACGGGGGCGAAGGGGAGCGGCGGTCGACATGGGTGGGATGGGAGTGCAAGGGTAAAGATAGGTCGCCTAACGGGCGTTAGGGCACCCGCGCGACTAAAAAAGTCCACTGCAGCCATCTACCGCCGCTAAACGGTCCGTTGCGCCCACGGGCCCGCTTTTATTTGATTGTTAACTCGGTTTCCGCACGCAAACTAAACTGTTAGAAACACGTATCTTTGCCGTTGCACTGACTTTCCTAACCTCACTTTTTTATGAACAAGCATTACTTACTGCTGTCGGCTGGCTTGCTGCTCTCCGGGGCTGCCCATGCCCAAGGCACCGAACTATTTTTCTCCGAGTACGACGAAGGAGCACACCAATCGGGCGTGAACTATGGCGGCGCCACCCCCTCCACGGGCAGCGAGCGGGCCATTGAAATCTACAACCCGACCACCAGCGTGGTCAACCTCAACCCGTACTCCATCCGCCGCTATTCCAACGGCAGCACCACGCCCACCGAGGAAGAGCGCCTGTTGCGCAGCGATGCCAACCAGGTAGCCGTGGGTTCGAACACGATGAACCCCCGCAGCACCTTCGTGATGGCGAGCGGCGAGGCGACGCTGCCGGTCATCCGCACCGCGGCCAACCAGTTCAGCGTGGGCCACGCGCCCACCACCGGCCCCACGGTGCTCGTCGGCGGCGGTGTGGCGTACTTCAATGGCGACGACGCCATGGCCCTGGTGCGCTACCCCAGCGGCACGGCTGGCACCGGCCAAGGCGTTATTGTGGACCTGATTGGCGTGATTGGCGAGCAGCCCCTGCTGGCTTCGGGCGGCAGCGGCACCGGCAACTGGAGCGGCACCAACCCCGTGGATGGCACCGGCGCCAACGCCGTGTACCCCTCGTCGGCCAACCAGAGCCTGGTGCGCCGTCCGTCGGTTTCGACCGGCGTGCGCGTGAACCCCGGCCCCCAGAACGTGCCCGGTTCCAACCCGCCCGTGCGCAGCACGGCCGCCAATGCCTACAACATCGCCACCGAGTGGTCGGTGTATAGCTACGCTTTCCCTCCCGGCACCACGGGCAGCGGCTCGGTGGGCGCGCAGCTCTACGACCAGCTGGGCCAGCACATCGGCTACACCGGTCCGTTTGGCGCCTACCAGACCACCATTTCGGGCACGCTGGCCAAGTTCGACGCCAACATCAGCGTGTACCCCAACCCGGCCCACGGCCTGGCCACGGTAGAAATTAAAGACGCCAAAGTGGGCACCGTAACCGTGCTCAACAACCTCGGCCAGAGCATCTCGGCCCAGGCCAAAGGCGCCGGCCAGGAGAAGCTGCAACTGGACGTGTCGAGCCTGAAGCCCGGCCTGTACTTCGTGCAGATTTGGAGCGCCGACGGCCAGACCAAAATCTACAAAGAGCTGGTGGTGCAGTAAAGTGCCCCGCTTGCAAGCAGGAAAAGGAGGGAAGCAATTCCCTCCTTTTTTTGTGCGCGTACTTTTGCGGCTGAGTTGTCGGTGGTCTGCTGTTCAGCAACCACACGATGCGTGACCAACAACTGACAACTAGCGACCAGCAACCGACAACTACTTTCTCATGCCCGAAAACCTCACGCCTCTCAACGCCATTGGCGAATTTGCCCTCATTGACCGCCTGCAGGCCGGTTTCAGCCAGCGCCAGCCCGGCACGGTGCTCGGCATCGGCGACGACGCCGCCATCATTGCCCCCACCGCCGGCCACGAGCTGGTGATGACCACCGACCTGCTGGTGGAAGGCATTCACTTCGACTTGTCGTTTTGCCCCCTGCGGCACCTGGGCTACAAGGCCGTGGCCGTGAACGTGTCGGACGTGGCGGCCATGAATGCCCTGCCCACCCAGCTGGTGGTAGCCCTCTCGGTGGGCCCGCGCTTCACGGTGGAGGCCGTGGAGGAGCTGTACGCCGGCATGCGACTGGCCTGCGAGGCCTATAATGTGGACTTGGTGGGCGGCGACACCACTGCCAGCCGCGGCGGCCTCACCCTGGCCGTGACCGTGCTGGGCGAGGCTCCCGCCGGCCAGGCCGTGCGCCGCAGCGGCGGCAAGCCCACCGACCTGCTCTGCGTAAGCGGCGACCTCGGCGGCGCTTTCCTGGGCCTGCAGGTGCTAGAGCGCGAAAAGCAGGCCTTCCTCGCCGACCCCGAAACCCAGCCCGAACTGGGCAACTACGAATACGTGGTGCAGCGCCAACTGCGGCCCGAAGCGCGGCTCGACATTGTGCACGAGCTGCGCGAGCTGGGCATCCGGCCCACCAGCATGATAGATATTTCCGACGGGCTGGCTTCGGAGGTGCTGCACTTGTGCGCCAGCAGTGGCACGGGCGCGCGGGTGTTCAGCGAATTTCTGCCCTTGGCCAATCCCACGCTGGAAGCCGCGGCCGAGTTCAACCTCGACCCCATCACCTGCGCCCTCAACGGCGGCGAGGACTACGAGTTGCTGTTTACAGTGCCCGTGACCGACCACGAGAAAATTAAAAACCACCCCGACATCACCATCCTCGGCCACCTCACCGACAAGGCCGACGGCGCAAATCTCATCACCAAAGCCGGTCAACCGGTGCCGCTTAAGGCCCAGGGCTGGACCAGCTTTTAGCCCGGTTTTGGCGGAGAGAAATCAACCTTCCGGGGCATCCAATCGTTAGGGGGCTAAGCGCCACGTTCTGGAGTGGCACGCTAATTGTTTTTCCGGTTTGATATCCGCCAGGATTTCACCCCAACTTTCGCTTTACAGCCATGAAAAAGCTTCCGTATTTCTTCGCCCTGATTGTCCTGCTGAGCACCGTATTTGGCTCGGCGCCTGCTAAAGCCCAGTGGAGCCCGCAAGCCAAAGGCGCCGTAATTGGCGGCCTGGGCGGTGCCGCTGCCGGTGCCATCATCAACAAGCGCAACCGGGCCGTGGGCGGCGTAGTGGGCGGCGTGGCCGGTGGTGCCATCGGCTACGGCGTGGGCAAGCACATCGACAACAAGAATAAAGAGAAGGCCCGCATTGCGGCCGCCAACCGTGCCGCGGCCGCTCGTGAAGCCGCCTACCGCGCCGAGCTGCGCCGCGCCAACGCCCGCAACGAGAGCAAGACGGCCTTGGTAGCCACCACCACCCAAACCACGGCCATGCCTGTGAACAGCCTCACCGCCTCTGCCGCCATGCCGGGCGCCCTGAGCCAGCCGGGCGTATCGGGCGCCGCCTACTTGCCCAACCCACACTACGGCGACGCTTCCAAGCCCTACTCGACCGAAGAAATTCGTCGGAAAAGCTGGTAAGCCCGCGCTTTGCGTAATATGTCAAACCCCGGGCGCCAACGCTCGGGTTTGCTACTTTTAGCCCGTGGGTGATGCCGCCCACCACATTTCCCTTTCACCAACACCTTGGATGTATGAAATCCTTTCTTTGCAGCTTGTTTGTAGCCGTTGCGCTGAGCTCGTGCTCCAAAACCGGCGACGCCGTGAACGTGCAAACCCTTGACCAGGACTTTATCAGCGCCTGGAACAGCCGCGATACCGGCAAAATCACCGGCATGATGGCCGATGATGTAGCCTTTGTGCAGGGCAATGCCCATTGGAAAGGCAAAGACGAAGTGTCGCAGAAATGGGTAAGCGCCACCGTTGCCACCATCAGCAACCTCAAGACCAGCGTGAGCAGCACCGGCACCGACGCGAACATGGCTTACGAAGCCGGTACCTTCTCGGTAGACGTAGCGCCCGCTGCCCCGGGCGAAGCCGCTGGCTTTGGCGAGGGCAACTACATTTTCCTCTGGAAAAAAGCCGCCGACAATACCTGGAAGCTGAGCTACGCGCAGCTGGAAGACTTGCCTGTGCAGCGCCGGAATTAGGAACTGGGATAACCCGAGAATCAGAACGTCATGCTGAGCGCAGTCGAAGCATCTCTACCGCGAGAGTAACTAATTACTACCACGGTAGAGATGCTTCGACTGCGCTCAGCATGACGTTCTTTTTTATTCTATTTTCCCAGTTTAATCCTCCGGATAGGGCACGAACACGAAGTTGGTGAACTCCTCATCGAGCACGAAGAGGCAGCAGAACTCATTCGCATCCTTATAAGTCGCCTGAAACGCCTCGACGCCCTCGGCGCTGACGATGCCCTGCTGCACGAACAGCTCGAGGTAGCTGGCGAAGACGTGCCACTCCAGCTGCAATTCGTCGGCGTTCACGAGCAGGCCGCCGAGGGGCACTTCCTGCTTGGCAAACACGAAAATGGGGTATTGGCTGATGTCGCGCTTGCGAATCTGGGCCGAGGCTTCGCTCAGCGTATCGGACACGGTGGCGAAGTCCTTGGTGATGGTGCCGAGGTATTTACCGTTGAGTTCAGGGTCGTTGAAGTAGTCCATTATTTAATCAACTTGGCTAGTAGGCTTGCGGAGCGAATAATATATCATACCATAAACAAATCCATTTATGGCTGCGTCGGCAAATATCAAGCGGTGTTGCGGATGATTTAGTGTCGCGCCAGTCAACCAGTTAAGTGCGGGAATAAAGATTAGCAGACTATAGAATGCAAGTATCAGCGCAAAAGCTATTTTAGGGGTTTGGGCTGCTATTCTATCTACATAATTTCTGAATGGAAGCACGAATAGCGCATTAGCAATGGCAGAAAAAATGAGCGAAAACACACATAATATCACTATGTAAGACGACGAATAGATGCTCGATTCTTGAAATCTAAAAATTACATAGTAGAAAAATAGATAAAATGCCGTCGCAATTAGCCAGCCGTAAAATAAAGCAGTAAGTGAAGCCGACGAATAGCTTTTCATGACAGGCGATTCTATTCTTTACTTCAACTCCAGCGCCACCACATTCTCCACGTGGTGGGTGTGCGGGAACATATCCACCGGCTGCACGCGCGTCACTTTATAGGCGGCATCGAGCAGCTCCAGGTCGCGGGCCTGGGTGGCGGGGTTGCAGCTGATGTACACGATGCGGGGGGCGCGCAGCTCCAGCAGGCGCTTCACCACGTCTTCGTGCATGCCGGCGCGGGGCGGGTCGGTGATGAGGACGTCGGGGCGGCCGTGGTGGGCGGTGAACTCTGCCGTGAGCACGTCCTTCATGTCGCCGGTGAAGAACTCCATGTTGGTGATGTTGTTAATTTCGGCGTTCACGTGGGCGTCGGCCACGGCCTGCTCCACGTACTCAACGCCGATGACCTTGCGGGCCTGTTTGGCCACGAAGCTGGCGATGGTTCCGGCGCCGGTGTAGAGGTCGTACACCAACTCGTCGCCTTGGAGGTCGGCGAATTCGCGGGCTACTTTGTAGAGCTGGTGGGCGCCCTCGGAATTGGTTTGGTAGAAAGACTTCGGGCCGATGCGGAAACGCAGGCCTTCCATTTCTTCCTCGATATAGGGCTTACCCCGGTAGTTCACCACTTCCAAGTCGTGGAAGGTTTCGTTGCCCTTGTTGTTGAGCACGTAGTTGAGCGAGGTAATCTGCGGGAATTTTTCGTACACGGCGTCGAGCAGCGGCTCGATGCTGTGGTGGGGCAGGTAGCACTGCAAAATCACCATGATTTCGCCAGTGGTCTGGGCCGTGCGGATAATGAGGTTGCGCAGGTTGCCGGTCTGCTTCACGATGTTGCCGAAGCGCAGGTCGCGCTCGCGGGCGTAGTCGCGGATGAAGAGACGGATTTCGTTGCTCGGTTCGGGCTGCAGGTGGCAGTGCTGCACGTCGATAATCTTATCGAAGCGGGCGGGGGTGTGGAAGCCCAGCACCCGGCGGTCGTACTCCTGGGTGTCGTCGTTGATTTGCTCTTGCGTCAGCCAGCCATTAAAGCTGAACGTGTACTCAAGCTTGTTGCGGTAGTAGGTGCGCTGCGGCGAGGGCAGAATCTGCTGGATGTCGGGCAGTTCGACTTTGCCAATTCGCTGCAGGGTGTCTTCCACCTGCTGCTGCTTGAAGCGCAGTTGCGAGTCGTAGCCCAGGTGCTGCCACTTGCAGCCGCCGCAGGTGCCAAAGTGCTGGCAAAACGGCGTGGTGCGCAGCTCGGAGTAGGCGTGGAAGTGCGTGGGCACGGCTTCCAGGAAGTTCTTCTTGGCTTTGGTGACGCGCAAATCGACCACGTCGCCGGGGGCGACCTGCGACACGAAGATGACCAGCTTCTCGATGCGGACCAGGCATTTGCCCTCGGCCACCATGTCCTGGATGGTGACGTTGCGGAGCAGCTCCGCGGGAATGTTTTTCATTCGGCTCATAAGGGTGCAAAACTACTCTCTGAACCACGGATTCCGACGGATATATCGGATTTCACGGTTTTGTGGACGGGCGCTTGCGGGCCGGGAGCATGCCCACCGGCTTGTGCATCGAAGTCGCAGGCAGGTATTGTACACTCGCATGCCTGTTTATCGAGCTTGCACACCCGTTTGGCAAACTCGCACACCCGTTTGACCGACTTGCATGCTCGTTTGGCGAACTCGCACACCCGTTTGCCGGGTTCGCACACGCGGGTACTGCACTTGCAAGCTTATTTGTCGGAGTTGCAGGCCCGGGCAAGGGCGCAACAAAAAGGGCCTCCCGAAACCGGGAGGCCCTTTTGCTATGGGTAAGCAGCGGCTACTTCACAATCTCAAACCAGTTCTTGATGCTGGTGCCGTTGGGCAGGGTCAGCAGGTAGAAGTAGTTGCCGGCGGGCGTGTTGTCGTCGCCGCCCCAGTTGTTGCGGTAGTTGGTGGTCTTGTACACCTCGCGGCCCCAGCGGTTGAACACGGTGAAGGTGTTGCCAGGGTAGAGCTGGATGTTGTCAATCACGAGCACATCGTTCTGCCCGTCGCGGTTGGGCGTGATGATGTTGTAGACCTTGGTGTTGTTGGCAAAGTCGACGCGGGCCTCGTTCGAGTTCGACAGGCGCTCGGTGGCGTCGGTGCTCACGGCCACCACCCGGAAGTTTTGCTGGAAGCCGAAGCCCGAGGCCACGTTGCTGGCGTCGGTGTTCGAAACGGTGGCCTGCAGCACGGCAGCGGGCACGGTGGTCACCAGCGTGGCCGCACCCGCATCGGAGCGGCGGTAGATGCGGTATTCCTTCACCGTGAAGCCTTGGTAGGCATTCCAGGCGAAGGCCACGCTGCCCTGGTCGCGGCCGGCGCCCGGCGTGGCCGCGGCGGTGAGGCGCACGGTTTGCACCACGGTGCTCGACACGAGGGTGCCGCAGCCGTTGGTCAGGTCGAGGCGGTACTCGTAGGAGTTGGCGCTGGCGTCCACGCCGCTGGCATCGGTGTAGGTGGTGGCCGATACGGCCGCCTGGCCCACCACGGCGAAGTTGCCCACCCCGGCCACGCGGCGCAGCACTTGCACCTGGTTGGGGGTGTTGGCGCTGCCCGGCGCGGTCAACGTCAGCACAATGCGGTTGTTGCTGGCCACGTCCACTGAGCCCAGCGTGAGGGCCACGCTCGGCGCATCGAACAGGATGGTGCGCGTGGTGGCCGCGCTGGGGCAGGAGGCCGGGCTGGCGCTCACTTCCACGGCGCTCACCGAGTAGGGACCGGTGGCGTTGAAGCGCACCGTGACGGTGCTGGCCGTGGCCGGCGTGGAGGTGATGGTGCCGCCTACCACGGTCCATTGGTAAGTGGCGCCAGCCGGGGCGTTGGCCACCGTGTACTGCTGGGCCACGGCGGTGTTGCACACAAAGCCCGAACCCGAAATGGTGGGGGCCGTCGGCGTGGGGTTCACCGTGAAGGGCACGCTGTAGAGCGGGCCCACGCAGCCGGCCGAGGAGGTTTCCTGTGCCGTGAGGGTGTAGGTGCCGGGGGCCGGCAGGGTGGCCAGCGTGCGGCTATTGCCGGTGCCGGCCAGGGTGGTGCCGCTCAACTGGAACACGTAAGTCGAGCCCGTGAAGCCGCCCGGCAGCGAGAAGGTGGCCGGGCCGCTGCCCTGGCACACCCGCACCGGGCCCGTGATGGCCAGCGAGGGGCGGGGCGAGGGGTTGATGAGCACTTTCAGCGTGTCCGACTCGCCGCGGCACACGCCGCCAGCCGGGTTGCTGGTTTCGGTCACCACAATCTTGCCGATGGTGGGCACCGTCACCGGGTTCCAGTTCACCGTCACCGTGTTCTGCGACGTGCTCACCTGCGTGCCGCCCACAATAAACCACGAGTAGCTGGAGCCGGCCGCAAACGAGCCGCTGCGGTAGGTGTAGGGACCGTCGGCCTGGCACACGCCCCGCACCGGGAGCGGCAGCTGGGCAATGTCGCCGGGGCCAGTGGGCCGCACCGTCTGCAGGCGCTGGTTGATGACGATGGGCAGGGTGGTGGTGTCGGAAGAGCAGCCCTGCGCGTTCAGGCGGAACACCTTGAGGTAGGCGCCGGTTTGAGCGGCGCCCCAGTTCACCGTCACGGCCGGGGTGCCCTGGCCGCTGGCAATGGTACCGCCCTGAATCAGCCAGGTGTAGGCCGTGGCCGCCGGGGTGGGCACCGAGTAGGCAATGCCCGTCACGGTGGGGCACACCGAAGCCGGACCCACAATGGGCTCGGGGGCCGGGCGCGGGTTCACGGTCACGGTCACGGTGCCGGTGCTCACGCAGCCGTTGGCCGTGGTGGCCGTCAGGGTGTAGGTTAGGGTAATGGGGGCGGCCGTCGTGTTCACGCCGGTGAGCACGGGCTGCGCCACGCCGGGGCTGCTGAGGTTGGCGCTGGGGGTCCAGCGGTAGGTGTAGCCCGGCAAGGCGGGCGTGCCCAGCGTCACGCGGCTTTTGTCGCACACCGCCACGGCGGGGCCGGGGCTGGCCACGGCGGCGGGGTTCACGGTCACGGTCACGGTGCCGGTGCTCACGCAGCCGTTGGCCGTGGTCGCCGTCAGGGTGTAGGTCGTGACGATGGGCGCATTGGTGGTGTTGGTCAGCGTGAAGGTAGGGTTAGCCACCGTGGTGCTGCTCAGGCCCAGGGCCGGGCTCCACGAGTACGTGTAGCCGGTCACCGGAGCGGCCCCCAGCGTGATGGTGCCATCCGAGCACACGGCCTGGTTGGTACCCGGCACCGCTACGGCGGCGGGGTTCACGGTCACGGCTACCGTGTTGGTGGCCACACAGCCATTGGCCGTGGTGGCCGTGAGCGTATAGGTGGTCACAATGGGCGCGTTGGTCAGGTTGGGCAGGGTCACGGTGGGGTTGGCCGCCGTGGGGCTGCTCAGGCCCGTGACGGGGCTCCAGCTGTAGGTGTAGCCCGTTACGGCGGTAGCACCAATGGCCACCGGCACGTTCGAGCAGGTTTGCTTGGCCGGGCCCGCGTCGGCTACCGAGGCCGGGTTCACGGTGACAACCACCGTGGCCGTGGCCACGCAGCCGTTGGCGGTGGTCGCCGTCAGCGTGTAGGTCTGGGTGATGTCGGCGGTGCCCAGGTTGGGCAGGGTCACGGTGGGGTTGGCCGCCGTGGGGCTGCTCAGGCCCGTGGCCGGGCTCCAGCTGTAGGTGTAGCCCGTCACGGCCGTGCCGCCGATGCTCACCGGCACGTTCGAGCAGGTGGTGCGGGCCGGGCCAACGTTAGCCACCGCCGCCGGGTTGATGGTCACGGCCACCGTGGCGGTGCTTACGCAGCCGCTGGCCGTAGTGGCCGTCAGGGTGTAGGTCGTGACGATGGGCGCGCCGGTGGTGTTGGTGCCGGTCACGGTCGGGTTCAGAATGCTGGGGTTGCTCAGGCCAGTAGTTGGGCTCCAGCTGTAGGTGGTGCCGGCCACCGGCGTGGCCGTGCCGCCCAGGGGCGCCGACGTGGTGCCCGAGCAGAAGCTGATGGCCGGGCCGGGCGAGGACACGGCGGCCGGGTTGATGGTCACCACCACGGTGGAAGTGGCCGTGCAGCCCTGCGGGCTGGTGGCAGTCAGCGTATAGGTCTGGGTGATGGCCGCGCCGGTGGTGTTGGGCAGCGTCACGGTGGGTTGGGCGGCCGTGGTGCTGCTCAGACCGGTGGCCGGGCTCCAGCTATAGGTGTAGCCGGGCAGCGCCGCCGAGCCCAACGTGGCCGAGGCAATGCCCGAGCAGGTGGCGCGGGCCACGCCGGCATTGGCGGCGGCGGCGGGGCTCACCGTCACGTACACCGAGTCGGTGCTGGTGCAGCCGGCGCCGGCGGTCACGGTCAGCTTGTAGCCCTGCCGGATGGGGGCGCCGGTGGTGTTGGGCAGCGTCACGGTGGGCTGGGCGGCCGTGGTGCTGCTCAGGCCCAGGGCCGGGCTCCACAAGTACGTATAGCCCGTCACCGGCGCCACGCCGAGCGGCGTCGAAGCCACGTTGGGGCATATGGTACGGTTGGGGCCGGCGGTAGCCGTGGGCGGTGCCGTCACGGTCACGGTGAAGGAAGTCGAAGTAGTACAGGTACCATCGGAGCCCACCACGGTATAGACGGTGGTGGTGGTGGGGGCTACCGTGATGGAGGTAGTGGTCGAGCTTTGGCCGCCGCCGCTCCAGGTATAGGTCAGGCCAGCCTGGCCGGTCACGGTGAGGGTGGCGTTGCCGCCCAGGCAAATGCTGGAAGCACTGGCCGTCACGGTGAGGGCGGGCAGCGGGCGAATGTCCACGTTCTGGGTCACCGAGTCGGTGGGGCAGCCATACGTGGAAATGCCTTTGAGCACTAGCGTGCCGGTGGCGTTGGCGTTGTTCCAAGTCACGTTCACGGAGTTAGTTCCCTGGCCGCTGGTGATGACGCCGCCCGTCACGCGCCAGCGGTACGACGCCGGCACCGGGCCGGCCGCCGTGTAGGTGCGTACGGTGGCCGGGTCGCATACCGTGGTGGGGCCGTTGATGGCCGTGGGGCCGGCGGCGCGGTTCACCGTGATGCGGAACACGTCGGAGGCAATCTTGCCGCCGCAGCCGTTGTCTTTCACCGTCACGCCCAGGTCGTAGGGCGTGGAGCGGGCATTGCCGCAGGTGGAGTTGAACACGAAAGTGCCCGCCACCGAGCCCGTGCCGCTGGCCGAAGCCGTGCCGGTCAGGTTGCCCGGCTGCACGGTGCCGGTGCTGCCCGCGAAGGTGGTATTAAATGGACCGCTGCCGTCGAGCAGGGCGCTGTTCACGGTGAGCACCAGCGGGTGGTTGCTGGCCTGGGTGGCCGAAATGGGGATGCTCAGGCTCTGGCCTTCCTCAATGGTATAGGTGCGGGGCAAGGGGAGGGACGGGGGCAGCACGGGCGGTGGCGTGGCGGGGCAGGTCGAAACCAGCAATTGCAGGTCGCGTCGCGTGGTGCCCAGCAGCACTTCGCGCCCGTTGATGGTGCGGTATTCCGACACGTCGACGGCCACCACAAACTTGCCCAAAGTGGTGCCGCCGTACTTCGAAATGCCCGTCGAGGCGTTAATCAGGGCAAAGTTGCCGGCGCCGGTGCCAAAGGGGTTGGGGCCGCTGTAACCGGTTTTGTAGGGCACGGGGTTGGGCAGGGGCGGAAACAGGCCCGTGCCGCTCAGCGTGCCGTAGGGCGTGCCGAAGGAATACACCAGGCGGTCGCCGTCGGGGTCCACGGCGTTGTTGAGGGTGATGGTGGTGTCGTTCTGACACACCACCGCCACGGCCGTGTCCGAAAACACCGGCGAGCGGTTGGTAATCAGCGGCGGGGCCATGCTCACGTAGAGGGTGAGGGGCACGTTGCCGCCGTTGGGGCCGCCCAGCGTGTTCTCGATGTTGGTGAGGTCGTTGTTGCGGGCCGTCACCGAATACACGGCGTAATAGCCATCAAACGATACGGGCAGGTTCACCACCTGCACGTACTTGCAGAGGTAGAACGGCTGGCTGGGGCCCTGCACCGAGCAGCCTTGCGGCACGCGGGGCGTGATGGGCGGCGGCAGGTTGGCGTTGGTTGGCGTGGGCGCGGTACGGGCAAAGTTGAGCGACAGAATGCGCTGCCCCGTGGTCCGGTTGAAGATGTCGACCGGCGCCGAGACGGGCGGGGCCGCCACGCCGTTGGGGTTGGTGTTGGTCCAG
The DNA here is from genome assembly GCF_022921075.1 of Hymenobacter sp. 5317J-9. Lineage (NCBI taxonomy): Bacteria > Pseudomonadati > Bacteroidota > Cytophagia > Cytophagales > Hymenobacteraceae > Hymenobacter > Hymenobacter sp. 5317J-9. The sequence goes on along the minus strand of NZ_CP095050.1, from coordinate 3,305,864 downwards.
TAGCCGTTGCTGTAGATGGTGACGGTGATTTCGTACCGGAAAGGGCTGGCCGTGGTGCCGTTGGCATCGAGGTAGCGGTAGCTCATTTCGCCGCCCAGCAAGTGGGTGGCCTGTGCCGGCCGCGCCCCCAGCACCAGCAGGGCCAGCAGCAGAATCGCCCCAAAAAAACGCCGTGGTAAGGTTTTAAACATACAAGAAGATGAAGAAGGGAATGCAGAAAAACAGGCCGGCGGCCCGCCGGCCGCCGGTGTTATGAGCGGGGTCAATGAAAAGTGAAAGGTGACAAAAACTACTGGCGCACCACGCGGCGCACGGCCGTCTGGCCCTGGGCATCGCGCAGGTGCAGCACGTACACGCCCGGCGCCAGGCGGCTCAGGTCGAGCTGGGCGTCGGCGGTGGGGCTCAGGCGCAGGGAGGTGTTCAGCACGGTGGCGCCCAGCAGGTTCTGCACGGCCACGGCGTAGGTGCCGGCGGCGCTGGCCTCGGCCAGGTTGAGGCGCAGCAGGCCGTCGGCGGTGGGGTTGGGGAACACGGTCAGGCCTGGCAGGGCCTGGGCGTCGCGCGCAGCCAAGGGCTGCACCCGCACCTGGTAGTCCTCCACTTCGGCGTTCAGGATGTTCACGCCGCAGGGGCTGGGCGCGTTGGTGTTGGCCACCACCAGCACGCGCATGCGGGTGTTGAGGTTGCTCACCGAGCTATTGATGGCAAAGGTGGCCGTGTAGGAGGCACTGCCGGCGGGCGACAGCCCGTTGGCCACCAGCTCGGTGTTGTTGTCGAACACGCCGTCCACGTTCAGGTCCATCCACACCGAGGTGCGGTGCGCCGCCGTCAGGTTGGTGCTCACGGTGAGGGTCATCGAGCGGGTGGTGAGCGTGATGGGCAAGCTGGTGAAGTTGCCGTAGCCGCCCGTCGAGTTCAGCGAGGTGTTGGTGAAGGCCGGCGCGGCCCCCGGCACGCTCACGGAGGTGATGTAGAAGGGGCTGGCCTGCTGGGTGCCGCCGGGCCCGGTGCCCCCCGTGCCGTTGGAGGCGCAGTACACCAGGCAGGGCACCTGAATGGTGAGGTAGTTGGCGCGCGTCACGGTGGCGGCGCCGTTGGCGTTGGTGGCCTGCAGGCTCACGGTGTAGGTGCCCGAGGCCAGGTACTGGTGCGAGGGGTTCTGCAGGGTGCTGGTGGCGCCGTCGCCGAAGGTCCAGAGCCAGGCAGTGGGGGCGTTGGTGCTCAGGTCGTTGAACTGAACCGGATTCACGCAGCCGCCGGCCACGTAGTTGCTGCTGAAGTTGACGATGGGCGGCGAGGTGTTGGGGCGGGCCACCACGGTGTAGTCTTCGGCCTGGCCGCTCACCTGGTTGGTGCAGGGGCCGGGGTTGCTGCCCACGGCATCGGCTACCACGCGCAGGCGTAGGGGCTGGTTGAGCACGGTGCTGGCGGGCAGGTTCAGGGTGGCGGTGGGGCCGGGGCTGGGCGAGTTCAGGCCCTGGTACACCAGCTCGCTGGTGGCCAGCACGCCGTCGTTGTTCAGGTCCAGATACACCCGGATGTCGTGCGCGTTGCTGCCGCCCGTCGTGATTATCATCGTGTTGTTGAGGCCCACCTGCAGGTCGGTGCGCTGCGGGCAGGTGAAGTCCTGGTAGCCGGCGCTGCCGTCGGCCGAGGCGTTGTCGATGGTGCCCAGCCGGAACCGCACGATGCCGTAGTTGGCGAAGAAGTTGGTGGTGCTGGGCGTGCAGCTGGCCGCCACCGGCACCGTGGTGTTGTAGGTGATGGTGGTGGCGGCGCTGGTGTTGTTGCCGGCGGCGTTGGTAGCGCGCAGGGTCACGGCGTAGGTGCCGGCCGCGGTGTAGCAGTGGTTGGGGTTCTGCAGGGTGCTGGTGGTGCCGTCGCCGAAGGTCCAGAGCCAGGCGGTGGGAATGTTCTGGCTGGCGTCGGTGAACTGCACGCATCCCGAGCAGGTGGTGGTGCCGTTGGTGGTGAAGGCCGCCAGCGGCGGGCTCACGTTGGCCGAGAGCGTCACGCTGTAGTCCTCGTCTTGCGAGTACACCGGCGTGGAGCACGAAGTGGGCAGCGGGCTGTTGATGTAGTCGGTGGCCACGCGCAGGCGCAGGCGGGCGCCCAGGGTGGCGGTGGCGGGCGGCGAGAACGTGCCCACGTGCGGGTTGGCCGGGGAGCTGCCGGCGGGGTTAATGTCCTGGTACACCAGCTCGTCGCTGCCGGTAAAGGCCCCGTCGTTGTTGTAGTCAATGTACACCCGCACGTTCTGCACGGCCGTGGTGGTGGTGCGGATGCTGATGGGGTAGCTCTGGCCCACCACCAGCGGCACGGCGGCCACGGTGCAGCTGAAGTCGCGGTAGCCCGCAGTGTAAATCGTCCGGTTGGCCAGCACGGTGTTGCCCACCGTCACGCCCAGAATGGCCATGCCGTAGAGGGCCGGGTTGGCGATGCTGGCCGTGCCCGGGGTGCAGGCCGCCGCCACCGGGCACTGGGCTTCCGCCGCCGTTGACAAGCCCAGGGATAACAAAACGGCAGCAACGCCCGGGGCAACGCGGGACCAAGAACGTAAGAGTGGGTGCATACGGTATTTTGGGGGAAAACAATAGAATTCAGTGGATAAATGTAAGCAAGAAACCGGGATAGAAAGGCCAAAATCGGCTATTATTCTATTTAAGTCGCCGATGTGCCGGCTCGGTCCCACCAATGCGTGCTTTCAGCCGCCGAAACCCGGCCGCCAGCACTGCTGACTACCTTCCGCAAACCGGGTTTAACCGGGGCCGGGAAAAATCGTAAACCGCGGCCGTAAGTTTGCCCGGCGCTTGCGCCATTGCGCTGTCCCGGCCCCGGCGCGGGCCCCGAAATCTGACTATTTATGCCTACTCCCACGGTTCTCATCACGGGCGGCACCTCCGGCATTGGCCGGGCCTGCGCCCTGGCTTTCGGCCGCGCCGGCTACCGGGTCGCCGTCACCGGCCGCGACCCCTTAAAACTGGCCGATACGGCGCAGGCCTTGGTGGCCGCCGGCGTCTCTTCCAACCTTACGCTCATTGCCGATGTGGGCGACGAAGCCGCCGCCGAGCGCGCCGTGCGTGAAACCGTGGCATACCTCGGAGGGCTGGACGTCCTCATCAACAACGCCGGCATCAGCATGCGCGCCCGCTTTCAGGACGCCGACCTCGACGTCATCAAGCGGCTCATGCAAACCAACTTCTTCGGTACCGTTTTCACCACCAAGTTTGCCCTGCCGCACTTGCTGCAGAGCAAGGGCACCATTGTGGGCATCAGTAGCATTGCGGGCTACCGCGGGCTGCCGGGCCGCACCGGCTACTCGGCTTCCAAGTTTGCCATGAACGGCTTCCTCGAAGCCCTGCGCACCGAACTGCTCGACCAGGGCGTGAACGTGCTCACGGCCGCGCCCGGCTTCACGGCCTCCAACATCCGCAACACGGCCCTGGCCGCCGACGGCTCGTCGCAGGGCGAGAGCCCGCGCGACGAGGGCGCCATGATGACCAGCGAAGCCGTAGCCGACGAAATCCTGAAAGCCGTGCAGCAGCGCAAGCGCACCCTGGTGCTCACCGGCCAGGGCAAGCTCACGGTTTTCCTCAACAAGCTTTTCCCCGGCCTCACCGACAAGCTGGTGCTGAACCACTTCCGGAAGGAGGAAAAGGGCGTGGACGTGGGCTGACGGACGCCTCACCCCCCGGACCCCGCTCCTCAGGGAGAGGGGGAGCCCGATGTAATTCAACAAAAAGCCCTGCCTCAATCATGAGGCAGGGCTTTTTGCACAGAAAACGACGAGTACTTCTATCGCCTGGCTCCCCCTCTCCCTAGGGAGAGGGGGCCGGGGGTGAGGCGCCACGTCAGAACGATTACAGCGCGGCCTTCTGCGCCAGCTTCACGGCCTCGTACATGTCCACCACGCCGCCGGTCACGGAGAGCGTGCTGAAATCGGCCTTTTTCTCGGTGCCGGGCACGTCTACCTGGGTGTGGTGCACCTGCGCCGACTGCATGATGATGCGCTTCAAATCCGTAGCCGTGAGCTTGGGAAAGTAGGACTTGAGCACGGCGGCCACGCCGGCCGTCACGGGCGAGGCCATGCTGGTGCCGCTTTCGTTGCCGTAGGAGCTGCCGGGCAGCGTGCTGAAAATGCCCACGCCGGGCGCAAACACGTCCACTGCCTTCTTGCTGTAGTTGGAGAAGTCGGCGGCCAGGTTGGCGTTGTCCTTCGGGCCCGACGCACCCACGGTGAGCAGGTTGGGCACCGGCGCCTTGTTTATGTAGAACGAAGCCGGGTAGTTGTCGCTCACGTCGAGGTTGTTGTTTTCGTTGCCGGCGGCGTGCACCAGCAGCACGTTCTTGGCGGCGGCGTACTTGAAGGCCGCTTCCACGGCCGGGCGCTGGGGCGAGAATTCCTTGCCGAAGCTCATGTTGATGATGCTGGCGCCGTTGTCCACGGCGTAGCGAATGGCATTGGCAATGTCCTTGTCGCGCTCGTCGCCGTCGGGCACGGCGCGCACCGTCATAATGCGCACCGGGGCGGGGGCCAGGCCCTGCACGCCGAGATTATTGTCGCGCACGGCCGCGATGATGCCCGACACGTGAGTGCCGTGCATGGGGTCGGGGCCGTGGAGGTCGTTGTTGCCGTAGTAGCGCTGGGTGAGGTCGTTGGGGTTGTCCTTCACGATGTCGGCCCGCGGGTTGAACTTCAGGTTGAGCGAATTATCCAGCATGCTGCGTTCCTGCTTCACGCCTTCGTTCAGCTGCTTGATTAGGTCGTCGGCGTCGGAGGCGCCGGTCTGGCGCATCATTTCCAGCATGCCGGCCGTGGCGCGCTTCAGGTTGGGGTCGTCGGTGTTGGCGTTTTTGAGGGCGGTGGTGTCCAGCTTCTCGGTGCCAAGGGCCTGCTTCATGGCGGCCACCATCTGGGTGAGGGGGCCGGCCATGCTTTCCACCTGCTGGTTGCGCTCGGTTTCTTCGGTCAGGCGGGCCTTGTAGGCTTTTTCGGCCTTCTGGTAGAGGGCGAAGTCAGCTTTTTCGGTGGGCTTCACGGTGGCGGCCGTCTTGCCCTTGAAGCGGGTGCGGCCGGCGGCCACAATGCGCGTCATCTCCAGGGTTTCGGCGTTCACGTTGCGGCCGTCGGGGCCGCCGAGGAAGTTCCAGCCGTGCACGTCGTCGATGTAGCCGTTCTTGTCGTCGTCGATGCCGTTGCCGGGAATCTCCTTGGGGTTGGTCCAGAGCACGGCCTTCAGGTCGACGTGGGCCGTGTCGATGCCCGAGTCAATCACGGCCACCACCACGGGGGTAGGAGTGAGTGACTTCAGCAGCTCCGAATACGTGCGGGTGGCGCCCACGCCGGGCACTTTGTCCAACTCGGGGTCTTTGAGGTACCACTGGGCGGCGCTCTGGTCGGCTTTGGGGGCGGGGGCCGCCTGCGGGGCGGGCGTTTCGGGCGCCACCGGGGCAGCCACGGGCACGCTCACGGCCGCCGAGGCCGCGGGCGTAGTAGCCACCGGCCGGCGGGCGCAGGAAGAAAACAGCGTGACGGCCAGCAGCAGCGGCAGCGAAACGCGGGGGAAGGTTGACGTCATAACTCAAGAAAAAGGCCGCGCATCCGGGCGGCCGCTGTGGAGAAGTAAACCGAAATCAAGGCAAATGAAGTTCAGCCGAGCCAAAGACGTGCCGGCCGGGCCCAATGTTGCGCCGCCGCCAACTCCGCGGGCGTTGCCACGCCCGGTATTTCTCAGCCCGGCCCATTTATTTGTGGCCATGATGACAAACGCCGCCGCCCACCATCCCGCGTGTTTGAACTGCGGCCACGCCCTGGCGCCGCCCGGTTGCTTCTGCCCGCAGTGCGGGCAGGCGCCGGCCCACCGCCTCAGCACCGCGCACGTGCTCCACGAGGTGCTGCACGTCTTCACCCACGCCGACAAGGGCATTTTCGCCTTCATCCCGCAGGTGCTGCTACGCCCGGGGCCGCTGGTGGCCGACTACCTGGCCGGGCGCCGCAAGCGCCATTTCAACCCCTTTCAATTTCTGCTGCTGCTCGTCGGCTTTGTCACGCTGCTAGGCGTGAAGCTGCACTACTACGAAGGCGTGGGCGCCAGCGTGGCCGCTGCCATGCAGCGCACCGAAACCCTGAGCCCGGCCGAGCTGCACCGCGTCGAACAATACTTCCACACCATCGGGGCTTTTTTCAACGTGTACTGGCTGGCCCTGCTGCCGGTGCAGGCCCTGCTGGTGTGGGCCGCCTACCGCCGCCGCGCTGGCCTCAACTACGCCGAGGCCGTGCTGGTGCAGGTGGTGGTGGGCTGCGCCTACCAGCTGTTGCTGCTGCTGGCGCTGCCCACGGTGCGCCTGCTGGGCGTGCACCAGCCGGGCCTGAGCACGGCCCTGCTGCAAGGCACCGTCACGGCGCTGTACTTGTTTTTGATTGGGCGGCGCGGGTTGGGACTGCCCGTGTCTGCGGCGTGGGGCCGGGCCCTGCTGGTGGGGCTGCTAGCCGGCCTGCTGAATTTCGGAGCCAACTACGCCGCCTTCAACCTGTATGTGTTTCACGGCTGAAAGCGGCTGCCCCGGTCCGACCGCCCCAGGCGGTCCGACCGGTCGACGGGAGGCGTCGAGGGTGCGTGTAAGCACCGTCCTGGTTTCAACCGGTCGGACCGCCTGGGGCGGTCGGACCGGGCCGCTACAGCCAGCGTCCGCGCAGCCGCGCTGGGTCGACCATCTGCGTCGACTCGGTGATGAATTCCTGGGGCTCAGCGGGCAGGGCCAATAATTTTCGCCCGCTGGCATGGTCGCACAGCGTACCGCTGCGCAAGCCGGCATAGTCACGGTAAGAGGAGTAGGGCCAATCGGCCAAATCTGCCGAAAGCCCGGCCCGAAGCGGATTCTGATGAATATATTGAAAGCATAGAAGCGGATAGCCCACTTCGCAGAAAGGCCCATCCAATAATTTGCCTTTGGTCTTGGGTTGGAACAACGCGCCCTTGCGCCCCAGCTCTTCGTTCAGCCCCTGGCTATACGCACTCAGGAGCTTGGCCAAGCCGCGCACCATCGGTTGGCGGGCGCTGCTGGCCGAGTCGTCCCAGCGCGTCCCTTCCGGAGTGGTCAGCAGTAGGAAGTGAAAATGATTGGGCATCAGGCAATAGGCAATTACCCTAACGGTCGGAGCCACGTGTTGCCGAAACAGCCGCAGGAAATGGTGGTAATGCGCCGGCTCAAAGAAGAGCTGCTGTCCATTATTGCCCCGGTTGTAGACGTGGTAAAGCGAATCCGGTTCGTAGTGCATGGCGCGGTAAAAAGCTGTCGTTGCCCCGGTCCGACCGCCCTAGGCGGTCCGACCGGTCGAAGAGGGGTAGTCAGGAAACGAAATATAGCGCCCCTTTCATCTCGTTCGCCCTTCAACCGGTCGGACCGCCTAGGGCGGTCGGACCGGAGCACGCGGCTCGTCCGGTAACTTCACGTCCCCAATCCCGGTTTCTCGCCCATGCTCCGACACTTCCGCCCGCGCCTCGCAGCCCTGCTACTGCTCACTGTTAACTGCTCACTGTTAACTGAAACGAAGGCCCAAACGCCCAAAACCTACACCTCCTCCGAAATCCTGCTGGGCCTCAAGAAGCTCAACGTCCTCGGCTCGGTGATGTACATCGCCGCCCACCCCGACGACGAAAACACCCGCCTCATCGCCTACCTGGCCAACGAGCGCCTGCTCGAAACCAGCTACCTGAGCTGCACCCGCGGCGACGGCGGCCAGAACCTCATCGGCCCCGAGCTGCGCGAAGGCCTCGGCGTGATTCGCACGCAGGAGCTGCTCGCGGCCCGGCGGCTCGACGGCGGCCGGCAGTTCTTCACCCGCGCCAACGACTTCGGCTTCTCCAAAACTTCCGACGAAACCTTTCGCATCTGGGACAAGGAGCAGGTGCTCGCCGACATGGTGTGGGTCATCCGCCAGCGCCGGCCCGACGTGCTCATCACCCGCTTCCCGCCCGACGCCCGCGCCGGCCACGGCCACCACCAGGCCAGCGCCATCCTCGCCGCCGAAGCCTTCGACGCCGCCGGCGACCCCAAGCGCTTCCCCGAACAGCTCCAGTACGTGCAAGCCTGGCAGCCCAAGCGGCTATTCTGGAACACCGGCAGCTTCTTTGTGAAGCCCGGCGAAAACATGGACGGCTACCTCCGGCTCGATGCCGGCGGCTACAATCCCCTGCTGGGCCAGAGCTACGGCGAAATCGCGGCCCGCAGCCGCAGCAACCACCGCAGCCAGGGCTTCGGCTCGGCCGCCCAGCGGGGCGAGGCGCTGGAGTATTTCCAGCCCGTGAAAGGCGACAAAGCCACCAAAGACCTGTTCGAAGGCGTGGACCAAACCTGGAACCGGGTGCCCGGCGGCGCGGCCGTGGGCAAGCTCATCGAGGAGGTGATTCGCAAGTACGACCCGAGCAACCCCAGCGCCAGCGTGGCGGGGCTGCTGAAGGTGCGGGCGGCAATACAGCGCGTTCCCATCAAGCAAGGTGATGATACCCGACGCTGGTCGGCTGATTATGTATCTGAGAAATTTGAAGAAGTAAATACACTGATTCAGGCAGCGTCAGGAATCTATGTAGGTGCGACAGCATCTGAAGCTACTGCCACGTCAGGGCAAACTCTACCTGTCAATGTTGAAATTGTTTGTCGTGGAGCAGGGACCAAAGTTGTGTTGGGTTCCATTTCATCGGAGGACTATAGCGGTAAAAACGGTGCTTTGAATAAGGAACTCAAGAAGGGTATTGCCGTGAATGAAAAGCTTGAGCTTCCCCTAGCGACTACTGTATCAGTATCACAGCCATATTGGCTACGCAAACTTGGCACTGTGGGCATGTATCAAGTGCCAGACACTATCAGCACGAGGCGCTATTATCCCGGATGCAAAGGACCAATTGTAATAACCCGCCAGCAGATTATTGGACAGCCAGAGAATCCGCCAGCGGTAGCAGTGGACTGCGAATTTCAAGTCAACGGTGAACCACTAACTATTACCGTCCCCGTCCAATACAAGCACACCGACCCCGTGCTGGGCGAATTATACCAGCCGCTGGCCGTGGTGCCGCCCGTGTTGGTGAATCTGCCGCCGGCCCGTTCCTATATTTTCACCAATCTACAGGCCCAGGTAAGTGGTGGCTTCGGACAAACAGTGCCAGTGACATTGCGCGCCGGCCGAGCCGGGGTAAGCGGGAGCGTGGCCTTGCAAGTGCCGGCCGGTTGGCGGGTCACGCCCGCCACGATTCCTTTCAGTTTGACGAATAAAGACGAGGAGCGAACAGTATCCTTTAAAATTTCTCCGACTACGACCACTGAAGGCAAAGCAGAATTGCGCGCCGTGGCAACGGTTGACGGTCAAACGTACACCCGCGGCATCCAGAAAATTGAGTACCCGCACATCCCCACGCAGTTCCTCTTCCCCGAAGCCGTGGCCCCACTGGTGAAGCTCGACCTGAAGCGGCGCGGCCAGAACGTGGCCTACCTCATGGGCGCCGGCGACGAAGTGCCCGACGCCCTGCGCCAAATCGGCTACACCGTCACCCTGCTCAAGCCCGAGGAAATCACCGCCGCCCGCCTCAAGGAATTCGATGCCCTGGTCGTGGGCATCCGCGCCTACAACACCGTCGATGCCCTGAAAACCAAGCATCCCGAAATCCTCCAATACATCGAAGCCGGCGGCAACGTAGTCGTACAATACGTAGTGAACCGCGGCACCGTACTGCCCGAAATCGGCCCCTACCCGATGACGCTTTCCTCCGACCGCGTGACCGTGGAAGACGCCCCCGTGACCCTCACGAAGCACCAGCTGCTGGCCGCCCCCAACAAAATCACCGCCGACGATTTTAAAGGCTGGGTGCAGGAGCAGGGCCTCTATTACCCATCGAAATGGGACCCGAAATACCAGACCGTCATTTCGAGCAGCGACCCCGGCGAAGCGGCGAAGGAAAGCGCCATTCTGGTGACGGATTACGGCAAAGGGCACTACATCTACACGGGCTTGTCGCTGTTCCGGGAACTGCCGGCCGGCGTGCCGGGCGCCTACCGGCTGATTACGAACATGATTTCCTACGGGAAGGAAGTGGCGCAGTAAGGTTCGTTCCTACGGGCGCCTCACCCCCCGGCCCCCTCTCCTCAGGGAGAGGGGGAGCCTGATGATTTTCCATTTTAAATTTAACGTTACCTCCGCCTCGGCTCCCCCTCTCCCTGAGGAGAGGGGGCCGGGGGGTGAGGCGAACGTCCGCACATGCTTACAGTAGAAAAAATCGGCGGCACCTCGATGACCGCCTTCGCCGACGTCCTCGACAACATCATCTTCCACGGCCGGCAGGGCGCGGCGCTGTACAACCGCATTTTCGTGGTGTCGGCCTACGCCAACGTCACCAACTGGCTGCTCGAAAACAAGAAAACCGGCGCGCCCGGCGTGTATCACCGCATCAGCCAGCACCAGGAGTTTCGGGCGGCGCTGCAGGACGTGGCCGCCAAGCTGCAGGAGCTGAATAAGAACTACGAGCCCCTGGGCCTCAACCTGGCCGTGGCCGACGCCTTCATTCAGCAGCGCATCGACCAGGCCCAAACCTACCTCGACAGCCTAGTGAACGTGCTGGCCTCCGGCTACGTCAACAGTGCCAACATCCTGCAGGCGGCCCGCGAAATCTTGGCTTCAATAGGGGAGGCGCACTCGGCCTTCAACTCCGTCAACATCCTGCAAAACCTCGGCGTGAACGCCACCCTCGTCGACCTCAGCGGCTTCGACGACGCGCAGGCCCTCACCATCGATGAGCGCATCAAGCAGGCCTTTGCCAACATCGATTTCGCCACCACCATTTGCATCGCCACTGGCTACACCAAGGGCACGGAGGGCATCATGCGCGAGTTCGACCGCGGCTATTCGGAAGTCACTTTCAGCAAGATTGCCGTGGCCGTGCGGCCGCAGGAGGCCATTATTCACAAGGAGTACCACCTCTGCTCCGCCGACCCCAACCTCGTGGGCGTGGACCACTGCCGCCCCGTGGGCTTCACCAACTACGACGTGGCCGACCAGTTGGCCGACGTGGGCATGGAGGCCATTCACCCCAAAGCCTCGAAGCCGCTGGAGATAAACGCCATCGACCTGCGCATCAAAAACACCTTCGAGCCCGCGCACCCCGGCACGCTCATCACGCGCGACTTCGTGAGCCCCGACAAGCACATCGAAGTCATCACCGGCACCGACAAAGTGGTGATGATTGACATCCACGACCCGCTGATGGTGGGCACCGCCGGCTTCGACCTGCACCTGATGCAGGTGTTCTACGACCTCGACGTGAGCTACATCTTCAAAGCCACCAGCGCCAACAGCATCTCGGTGCTGGTGTGGGCCAAGGATTTGAAGCCCGCGCTCACGGCCGAGCTGCAAGCCAAATACGAGCAAGTCACCATCGAAGAAGCTGCGCTGGTTTGCCTCATCGGCTCCAACATCGACGAGCCCGGCCTGCTGGCCCGCGCCGCCGGCGCCCTGGCCGAGGCCGGCATCAACATCCGCAGTGCCGGCTTTGCCCTGCGCAAGGTCAACATCCAGTTCATAGTAGGCCGCGAGGAATACCGGCCCGCCATCGTGGCGCTGAACCAAGCCGTCGGGTAAGCACGTAGCGTGGACTCTGCGAGTCCGCGCATGGGCAGGCTTTCGTTCACGAAGGCGCGGACTCGCAGAGTCCGCGCTACGTATTGCATTTATGACGCTCCGCCAGTTCCTCGTCTTCACCGCCGTCACGCTGCCGGCCTGCGCCCTGCTCATCCTGTTTTTCGACCACCCGCTGGCCGCCTTCATCCACGCATCCTCTGCCGGAGCGGTGCCTTTTTTTGCCGCCCTCACCACCGGGGCCGATGCTGTGCACGAGGCGCTGATGAGCCATGTAGCCGGCCTGCCCATCATCTTTCTGGCGCTGGGGCTGGCCTTCGCCGTGGGCCGCTACGGGCTGAAGCGCCGGGGCGCCACCCTGTTTTTGGTGCTGCTGCTCACCCACGAGTTCAGCATGGTGCTGGCCAGGGCGCTGAAGGGCTCGGTGCAGCGCCTGCGGCCCGAGGTGCAATTTGCCAAGGCGTATGTGGGCACGGGCCTGTGGTCGCCCGGCCCGCACAACGACTCGTTTCCGTCGTACCACACGGCGGTGTATTTCAGTCTGTTTTTGCCGCTGGCGGTGGCGTTTCCACGTTGGCGGGTGCCACTGCTGGTGCTGCCGGGGCTCATCGGGCTGGGCCGCCTGGTGCTGGGCGCCCACTATCTGAGCGACGTATGGGCCTCGCTGTGGCTGGTGGTGACGTGCACGTTCCTGTTTGGGCTTTTGGATAAGCCGCGTGAGGGTCTAGAGACGCAACACGTTGCGTCTCCTCATTGAACGAAATCGTTCAACGTCCCTGCCGCAAGCCGTTCAACGAGGAGACGCAAAATATTGTGTCTCTACATCCCAGCGGGGCCGTTTCCCGTTCACGGGGCCAAGGCACGTGCCGGTCTACGCTTTTTCATGAGAAACCCTTTCTTCCTCAAGGCCGTGCTGGCCTTCGCCATCACGTTGCAGCTGGCTGGTTGCGCCACCACGAAAATCACGCCCGACCCCAAGCTGGTGGTGCTGGGGCACGCCGGCTCCGGTTTTTTCACGCCCATCAGCCCCTTCAATTTCCGGCCGCCCAGCAGCTGGCGGGGCATCCGGCGGGCCTTGCTGCGGGGCGCCGACGGCGTCGAAATTGACCTGCAGCTCAGCAAAGACAGCGTGGTGATGCTCTACCACGACCAGAAGCTCGACAACAGCGGCATGGGCACCGGCTGCATCAGCCAGCACGCCGCCGCCGAGCTGACGCAGCTGCGCTACCGCGGCGGCTGGCCCTACGACTGGTTCCAGAAGGAGAAGCCCATCACCTTCGACACCCTGCTGGCCCGCCTCAACCGGCGCCCCACCTTCCCCCGCCTGCACCTCGACCTGCACGAAGACGACCAGTGCCTGCCCGCCGGCCAGCAGCACGCCCGCACGCCGCTGCTCATCCGCCAGATTGCCCGCAGCCTCGCCCGCTACCGCGTGGCGCCACAAAAAGTCCTGCTCATCACCCAGGAAAGCGGCACTATCCCGCTAGTCCGCGCCGCCATGCCCAAGGTCCCCATCGGCCTGGAAATCGCCTCCGATGAGTTTGCCTTTGGCCTGAAACTGGCGCGCACCCAAAAGCTGCACACCGTGGTGCTCGACGCCGACCGCGTGACCCCGGAACAAACCGCCCAGGCCCGCGCCGCCGGCCTCGGCGTGGTGGTGTTCGGCGGCCGCTCGCCCAAAGACATCAAGCGGGTGCTGGCCACCCAGCCCAACGAAATCGAAGTCGACAACCTCAAGCGGCTGCTCATTTTGCAGGGGCGGCGGAAGTAGGGCGACTGCAAAGCCCACCCCATTCATTGTTGTGCAGGAAACCAACCGCCACACCCCTTCGCCGTTCCCGCCCACGCCGCATTTTGCCGTTCTGGACGGCCTGCGCGGCATCGCCGCGCTCGCGGTGGTTGTATACCACTTCATGGAAATTGTGGTGCCCGATTACGAAAAGCTGTTCATCGCCCATGCCTACCTGGCCGTTGACTTCTTTTTCTGCCTCTCCGGCTTCGTCATTGCCTGCGCCTACGACGCCCGCCTGGGCAGCATGGGCGTACTGGGCTTTTTGCGGCGGCGGCTGATTCGCCTGCATCCGTTGGTGCTGGTGGGGTCGGTACTTGGCCTGCTGACCTTTCTCTTCGACCCCTTCATCAACCTGTACGCCACCTATGGCAGCCAGACCTGGCAGCTGTTCGTGGCTTCGTGCCTGCTGATTCCTTATCCCGTGGTGTCCGAGCGCACGTTCAACCTCTTTCCGCTCAACGCGCCCACCTGGTCGCTGTTCTGGGAATACCTGGCCAACGTCGCTTATGCGCTCTTGCTGATGCGGTTGCGCCCCGGAGGCTTGCGTCTGCTCACGCTGCTGGCCGCCGCCGCGTTGGTTTACCAGGCGTATCTGGTCCCAAACCTGAGCATCGGCTGGGGCCTCGATACGTTTTGGGGCGGGGGCGCGCGCGTCAGCTACTCGTTCCTGATGGGCATGGTGCTGTACCGGTCCCGCTGGATTGTGCCCACGCGCCTCGGGTTCGTGGGCGTGGGGGCCCTGTTGGTGGCGGGCCTTCTGTTTCCGTACTACAATGAGCTAACCCGCCTCACGGATTTGCTGACGGTGCTCATCTATTTTCCGCTACTCGTAGCACTGGGCGCCGGCGCCCACCTGGCCCCGCGGCTGGCCGGGCCCTGCCGCTGGCTCGGGGAGCTTTCCTATCCGCTGTACATGGTGCACTACCCCTTTGTGTGGGTATTTCTGAGCTACGACGGCACGCAAAAACCATCCACGACTACGTTGGCCTGGCTGGTGCCCGGCGCCACGCTGGCATTGGTCGGACTGGCCTACCTGATTCTGGTGCTGGTGGACGCCCCGCTTCGCCGTTACTTGAGCAGTCATGCATAAGTAAAAGAATAAAACAGAACGTCATGCTGAGCGCAGTCGAAGCATCTCTACCGCAATGGCATTCTTCCCAATTGAATTACGTTGCGCGGTAGAGATGCTTCGACTGCGGCTGCGCCTCCGCTCAGCATGACCGCCTTTTTTGCTACGGTTACTTTTACTTGACTACTTGAGTGCCAGTCAGCACAGGCCACTCCTTTGCAGTTCCTGCTTCTGCCAGAAGCCAACAAAAAGCCCCGACTCAATGCAGAGCCGGGGCTTTCTACTTCTAATGGGTTTTGCGTCTTGCCGGAAGGATTAGCTGCGCTGACCCTCGCCTGCTGCGCTCACAATGTCGAGAGGCTTATTTGCCGCCCTTCTTGGCCTTGGCCATCAGGTCCTCGTTCATTTTTACGTACTCGCCGTTCGGCGGCGTGGCAGCCAGGGCCGCTTTCTTGGAGGCTTCGGCGGCTTTGGTGGCGCCGGCGTAGTCCTTCATTTTCAGGCGGATTTTGGCTTCCGTGTTCAGGTTCCAGTACTTGGTGGGCTCGGCGGCGTTGGCCTTTTCCATCCAGGCCAAGGCCTGCTTCAGGTCTTTGTTGTTGTCGTAGTAATACACGGCGGCCGCGGCGAGGTCGGCAGGAGCAGGGCTGGCGTTTTTGGTGATTTTCTCGTCAATTTGGGCCATCACCTTGCTGTCCACGTCGGCGGTCACTTTGAATTTGGCGCCGGTGCTTTCCCACTCCATGGCCACGTTGGCGGTGGCGGGCGTCAGGTCGGTGAATTCAATGGTGAAGGTTTCGACCTTGCTGCTCAGCTTGTAGGGCTTGATGGTGAAGCGGGCCACGTCCTGGTCGTCCTTGAAACCGTCCACGTCGGCGCCTTGCTTGAGGCTTTTGTTCAGCACCACGGTCCACTCGTTGGGGCGCGGCACGGTGTAGATGCCGTACTCGCCGGCGGGCACCTTCTTGCCCTCAATCATCACATCGTCCGAAAACTTGATGCTGGTGGTACCGTTGGCACCCGTGCGCCAGCGCTTGCCGTTGGGTACCAGCGAGTTGTCGCTGCCGAAAATGCTGCGGCCCTTGGCGCTGGGGCGCGAGTACACGATGGTGATGTCGGTGAGACCCACGCGCTGCGTGATGGTGCTCTGGGGGCTGGCGGCGGGCGTACGGATTTGGGCCTGAGCAGCCGGGGTGGCCAACAGGGTGGCCGCGGCTACTACAGCGACGGAGAAACTTGCGAAGTGCTTGCTCATCAGGTAAGGAAAGCGTGAGGGGGTGAGTGTGGGGCCAAAAATACGAAACCCGCGCTTGGGGCGCGGGTTTTCGTGAATTCTGAACCAACGTTATTCGGTTTTCAACGATTGGAACTGAGTTGCCAAATCGAATCGATTAATACCACGGGCTTGCAGCAAATCAGTTAAACGGTAAACTTCGGGCATTTTGACCTCTGGGGTAATCCTAAGCGCGATGTAAACAGGACGGTGTAGCAATGTTTCGGAAGCATCTTTCGCCGCACTGATGCACTCCATCAATTCTGCCTCACTAAGAGGAGTAAAGGTGTTTGACTGGTATGCTCTATTACGCTGCCGAACTGGCATTGCCAGATATGCATCTATGCTCTCCACATTTGTGTCTAAGTAAGGCAGGGTTGCAAGCTCAGTCAGTTGAGCCGCCGTAAGCCTAACGTGGTGATGCAAGGCGACGGTTTTAATAGCTGCGGTTTGAATGGTCTGAGACGTAACAGCGAATGCCAACTGTTTTTTGCCATTGAGGCTGATAATGGCCCGAGGGTCATCGGGGAGTTTACAATACCAGGTAGACGAGGTCGGCAGTTGTTCCGTCGCTACGGCTTCATCTGTTGGGTTTTGAAAGCGGCCTAGCAAAAAGAAGCCAACAGTCAAGAGCATAATTCCCGAAAACGGAGCTATGTCGGGCAATGAAATACCGCGTTTGTCAGCTGCGGTCACTCTTGATTTTATAGCTGCCATATTCTCAAATAACAAAGCCCTTGCTTCGCTAAAGTTAACGAAGCAAGGGTCTTAATCGTGTGTTACTTAACCTGACGCTACGTCAACTCAAACTGCAGCCGCAGTAAATTGGCATATAGCCCGCCCTCCCGTTCGCTCAATTCCTCGTGCGAGCCGGCTTCCACAATGCGGCCGCCGTCAATCACGAGAATCTTGTCCACCTTCCGAATAGTGGAAAGGCGGTGCGCGATGATAAGGCTCGTGCGGCTCTGCATCAACTCATCCAGGGCCCCTTGCACTAATTTTTCGCTTTCGCTGTCGAGCGAGGAGGTGGCTTCGTCCAAAATCAAAATGGCGGGGTTTTTCAGGATGGCGCGGGCAATGGCCACGCGCTGGCGCTGCCCGCCCGAGAGCTTGATGCCCCGGTCGCCCACCACCGTATCCAGCGCCTCGGGGAAAGCCTGGATGAACTGCCAGGCGTTGGCCCGCTCGGCGGCTTCGATGATTTCGTCGTCGGAAGCATCGGGCTTGCCGTAGGCAATGTTTTCGCGAATGGTGCCGCCGAACAGCAGCGTTTCCTGCGGCACAATGCCGATGTGGCGGCGCAGGGCGGTGAGGTCGTACTCGGCCACGTCGTGCCCATCGACGATGATGCGGCCGCCGCTGAGCGGGTAAAACTGCATCAGCAGGCCGGCGATGGTGCTTTTGCCCGCGCCGCTGGGGCCGACTAGGGCAATTTTTTCGCCCGCCGCAATGTGGAAATCAATGTCTTTCAGCACCGGCACGTCGGGCCGGGTGGGGTAGCGG
Organism: Hymenobacter sp. 5317J-9; assembly: GCF_022921075.1. NCBI lineage: Bacteria > Pseudomonadati > Bacteroidota > Cytophagia > Cytophagales > Hymenobacteraceae > Hymenobacter > Hymenobacter sp. 5317J-9. The sequence continues at coordinate 3,288,604 of NZ_CP095050.1, read as the reverse complement.
AACGCCACGTGCTCGTAGCGAATGTCGCCGTGCAGGCGGGTCGGCACGAGGCCGACGGGCGGGTCGATGTGCGTGGGCTCGGGCGTTTCGTCCAAGATTTCGAGAATGCGCTCGGACGCGCCCAACGTGCTCTGAATCTTGCCGTACATCTCACCCAGCCCTGCAATGGAGGCGCCAATGAAGACCGTAAACAGCAGGAACGTGAGCAGCTGGCTTACTTCGAGGTGGTCGGGGCCAGGGTAATATACCAGCGTGGCGGCGCGCCACAGAATGAGGATGATGCCCCCGGTAAGGCCGATAATGACAAACGACACAAAGCCGCCGCGGAACAAATTGCTCTTCAGGGCCACGCGCACGGCGCGGTTAAGGGCCGTGCCGTAGCGCTGCGTCTCAAACCGCTCGTTGGTGAAAGCTTTCACCGAGTTGATGGCCTGCAGGGTTTCCTCCACAATGGTGTTGGTAGCGGCCAACTCCTGCTGGGTGTTGCGGGCCAGCACCCGGATTTTGCGCCCGAAAACGCCGGCCGCCAGAATGATGGGCGGAAACGTGAGCAGCATAAACAGCGACAGCTTCGGCGACACGATGAGAATGGCCGTGATGCCGATAATCAGCGTGAACACCTGCCGAAACAGCTCGGCAATGGTGAGCGAAAACGTGTCCTGAATCTGGCCCACGTCGGTGGTGATGCGCGAGGTGATGGCCCCGACGCGGTTTTGCTCGAAAAAGGGGATGGGCAGCTGCACAAACTTGCCGTAGAGCGCCTGCCGAATGTCGCGCACCGTGAACTCGCTCACCTGGGTGAAAAACCAGATTCGCCCAAACGAAAAGAAGCCCTGACAGGTGATGATGGCGAACAGCAGCAGCGCAATGCCGTTGATGCTCAGCGAAAGCCGGTCAAGAATGACCACCGGCTTGTGGTTGGCTGCATCAATGAGCTTGCCGGCCAGCCACGGGAACACCATGAACGTGCTGCTGCTGAGTACCAGCATCAGCATGCCGACCAGAAACTTGCCGCGGTAGGGCAGCATGTAGCGGAAAATCCGCAGGCTGCGCTTGAGCGACTCCTTGTTTACTTTCGGTTTGGGCAGGTCGGCGGTCACGTCGCTGCCACTGGTATTTAATCCACTTCTGGCCATCAGGCGGGGGTAATGTTAACTAACTATCGAACACGGCAAATACGGCAGCCTGGCGTGAGGCCACGATGAAGCGCTGCAGAACCGCCGCAATTCCGCCTTATCTCACGCGCCGCACACCGGCGGGCGAGGGCCGGTTGTTCATTTCAATTTTCATGTTGCCCGCGCCGCCGAAGGGCACCGGCAGCTGAATGAGCACCGGCACCGGCCGGCCCTTGCGCATGGCCGGCTGCCAGCCCGTGAGCAGGGGCACCACGCGCAGAGCCTCGGCGTCGCACTCGGGCGAGAGCGACTTAGCCACCACCGGGTTGGTCACGGAGCCGTCGGCGTTCACCGTGGCCGTCACCAGCACGATGCCGCTAAGGGCTTTGACGCGCGCGGCTTCCGGATATTTTATGTTTTCGAGAAAAAACAGGCCCAGGGCCTGCTCGCCGCCGGGGTACACGGGCGCGCGGTCGGGGCGGTTGGCGGCCGAATGGGCCTGCACCTGCATGTTGTCGGCCTTGAGGATGATGGGCTGCTGCGCAGCGCCGGGCGTGGCCGCGGGCGCTTGGGCCCGCGCCGCCGAGGCCGCCGACCCCACAGCCAAAATCGTCAAAAGAATAGTTTTCGTCATGGGAAGTTAAACCGCGGTTTGGGCGGCGGGGTTCACCGCCGCTGGCCGGGAAATGGCCAGCAGGCCCAGGTAGATAAGCGCGCCGTTGAGGAGCAGGATTTCAAAGCCGAACTTGTAGCCGTTGAGCCACTCCACCGAGTGCGACACGATGAGCCAAGTCAGGCCCACGCCCGCCACGCACACGGGCAGCACCAGCTGGTCGCGCAGGCGGCGGCCGGTGAGAATGCCAAAGGCAAACAGCCCCAGCAGCGGGCCGTAGGTGAAGCCGGCGGCCTTGTACACGGCATCAATGAGGCTCTGGTTGTTGTAGGCCCGGAAGATGAGGATGATGATAATCAGGACCACCGACCAGCCCAGGTGGGTGAGCTGGCGCAGGCGCGTCTGGCGGGCTTCCGGGTACTTCTTGATGTCGAGAAAATCGACGCAGAAAGAAGTGGTGAGGGAAGTAAGAGCCGAGTCGGCCGAGGCGTAGGTGACGGCGATGATGCCCAGAATGAAGATGATGCCCGCAACGATGGAAAACTGCGTGGTGGCCAGGTAGGGGAACACCTTGTCGGTGTTCAGCGAGCCGTTGAGGTTGAGCAGCTGGGGCAGCTGCTCCAGTTTCAGGCCGCGGGCAGTGGCGTATTGGTACATCAGCACGCCCAGGGTCAGGAATAGAATGTTGACGCATACAATGACGGGCGTGAACCAGAACAGGTTCTTCTGGGCTTCGCCGAGGCTGCGGCAGCTCAGGTTCTTCTGCATCAGGTCCTGGTCGAGGCCGGTCATCACGATGGTGATGAACATGCCCGAGGCGAACTGCTTCCAGAAGAACTTGTCGTCGCGCACGTCGGAGAAATACACCTGTGACATCGGGCTGGCCTTCACCGCCGAGATGAGTTTGGCGAAGGAATAATTCAGGGCATCGGCCATGAAATAGATGCTCAGCGCCACGCAGCTCAGCATGGCCAGCGTCTGAAAAGTGTCGGTCCAGAGAATGGTTTTGAGGCCGCCCTTAAAGGTGTAGAGATAGATGAACAGAATGCTCACCACCACCGTCACGGCGAAGGGCACGCCCATGGCATCGAACACCGCCAGCTGCAGCACGCCCGCCACCAGGTACAGCCGCAGGGCCGAGCCTAGGGAGCGCGAAATCAGAAAAAACAGTGCCCCGGTCTTGTAGCTCCAGTAGCCAAACCGCTCATCCAGATACGAATAGATGCTCACCAGCCGCAGCCGGTAGTACAGCGGCATCAGCACCAGCCCAATCACAACGTAGCCGGCCACAAAACCCAGGGCCACGGCCAAATAGCTCCAGCTTTTGCCGTACACGTTGCCCGGCACCGAAATAAAGGTGACGCCCGAAAGCGAGGTGCCAATCATGGCAAAGGCCACCATGTACCACGGGGCGTTGCGGTTGGCCACAAAGAAGCTTTCGCTGGTAGCCCCCCGCGACGTGAGGATGGCAATGATGATGAGAACCGCGAAGTAGCCCGCTACGAGGCTTAGGACGAGAGTTGGCGACATGTGGTGGGAATAGGGCAGGAGGGTATGGTGGTAGGAGGGAAAGAGTTTGTAAAGGGAATTAGCGACAAAGGTCGTTAGAATAACTCCTACCCACCTACCCCCGCATCCTCCTGCCCTAAAATCATTCCCAGTCCTGCCAGCGCAGCACCTCGCCCACTGCGGGCGCGTGTAGCTCGCCGCGCAACATGCCGCCCGCCGCCACTTCCGTGAGCTGGCGCAAGGGCTCGGAGGCGGGCTCGTCGGACAGGTCGAAGGTGCCGTGGTGCATGGGCACCACGTGGCCGGCCCGCAGCACGTTCACGGCTTTGGCGGCCTCGTGCGGGTTCACGTGGCTTTTGGCCATCATGTAGGCGGGCTTGTAAGCACCGATGGGCATCAGGGCAATGTCGACGGGGCCGAAGCGGACCTCAATGGCCTCGAAATGGTCGGCGTAGGCCGTGTCGCCGGCAAAGTAGATGAGCTTATCAGCCACCCGAATCAGGAAGCTGCCCCACAGCACCTCGTTCAGGTCGGCCAGCCCGCGGCGGTGCCAGTGAGCGGCCGGCAGGTAGGTGATTTCCAGCGGGGAGTTCGGCCCCAAGTCGTACTGTTGCCACCAGCCGGCTTCCTGCACCGTGAGGCTGCGGGCCATGCCGCGTAGCAGCGGCCCCATGCGCAGCGACGACAGCACCTGCATCTGCGGGTTTTGCGCCGCCAGCAGCTTGATGGATTTCTCGTCCAGGTGGTCGCGGTGGCCGTGCGAGAGCAGCAGGTAGTCGATGCTGCGAATGGCTTCGGGCGGGCAGGGGAGGGCGTGCCGGTGCCGCAGGCCCAATGAGCTGTACAGCACGGGGTCGAAGAGCAGCGTGACGCCCGCCGCGCGCAGCAAAAAGCAGGAGTGGCCCAGCCACACCAGCATGTCGTCGGTGGAGGAAAACGCGGCCGTGCAGTCCACCACGGCGGGCGCCCAGGTGTCGGCTTTCTTTTCCGCCTTTTGGGGATTGGCTTCAAGCTGCCACTTCAGCACCGTGGCAAAGCTGGGTTCAAACAGCTCTTCACCGTTGGCAAACTCGTTGCCAAACAGCTTATTGCCAGGATAGCCCGGCCGCACGGTGGGCAGGGCGTCGTTGCGAAGGAAGGAGATGCGCTTGGCCATGTTGCGGAAGTACGAAAATTGCCCGACTACCCTGACTTAATTACAAAGCAGACCGTCATGCTGAGCTTGTCGAAGCATCTCTACCGCCGCAGTAATGGGTTTACTATTGCGGTAGAGATGCTTCGACAAGCTCAGCATGACGGTCTTTGTTGTCCCAAACTTCAACGCTTAGTTCGAGGCCTGGCTGGCCAGCCAGGCTTCGCGCAGGGCCTTTTGAGCGGGTGAGTACACCATTTTCTCCACCGCGTCTACGGATTTTACCTGCACGTTGGGGTCTTCGCCGAGAATAAGTTGCGTGGTGCGCTCCACGCCGCCGCGGGTTTTCACTTTCACAAACACCACGTCGCTGGGCGAGTGCTTGCGCAGCACGCCGTCGAGGTCGCCGGGGCTTTTCAGCTCCTTGCCGTCCAGCACCACCAGCTGGTCGCCGCGGTCGATGCCGGCCTTGTAGAGGCCCGAGCCAATCTGGGTATTATAGGCCACAATGCAGCGGCCTTCGTCGTCGAAGTCTACCTGCCGGGGCAGGGCCGCGCCCAGCACCCGCGTCGGAATCACGGCCAGGCCGGCCACCAGCAGGTTTTCGCTGAAACGGGGCATCTCGCGGCCGTAGATGTACTGGCGGAAGAAGCGCCCGGCAAACACCGTGTCCTTGCTCACCTCGCCCACCACGCGCTGCACGTCGCGGATGGTGTAGGGCTTGGCCGGGGCGTAGTTGCTTTGCTTCGAGCCAAACTCCTGCCACAGCGCCTGCATCACCTTGTCGAGCGAGGTGCGGTGGAACTGCCGCAGCTGCATGTCGAGCACCAGGGCAATGCCGGCGCCCTGGGTGTAGTACGACAGCGTGGTGTTCACCGTATTCATGGGCGTGGCGCTGCCCGAGCCGTCGGTGAACGCCGCCTGTCGGCTCATGTCGATGGCCGAAGCGTAGCGGGCGCCGGGGCTGTTCTGGCGCTGGTTCACCCAGCCGCTGATGTCGTCGAAAAACTCCTCGTCCTCAATCAGCTTGGCGCGGCGCAGGGCCAGGCGGCCGTAGTACTGCGTGAAGCCTTCGGCCAGCCACAGCATGTCGCTCATGTTCACGCGCTGGAAGTCGAAGGGTTCCAGGTCGCGGGGGCGCAGGCGCTCCACGTTCCAGGAGTGAAAAAATTCGTGGGCCACCGTGCCCAGGTTGCGGGTGCCGTCTTCCTCGCGCAGGGCCCGCGGGCTGGTGAGCGAGGTGGAGTTGCGGTGCTCCATGCCGTCAGAGGTGGCCTGGCTCAGGTAATCGGCAATAAAAGTGTAGCGCCCGAAGTCGAACTTCGGCAGCTCGCCGAAAATGGCTTTTTCCTCTTTCACCACCTTCTGCACCTTCCGGGCGTATGCATCCAGCTCGGCCGACGTGCCCAAATACAGGGCCGCCAGCTCAATGGTCTGGTCACCCTCCTGCCAGCTGCGCACCTGCTGGGCGCCCAGCGACACAGGACTGTCCATGAGGTACTGCAGATTGGGGGCCGTAAACACGGTTTTGTCCTCGCCCGCCCGCAACTGAGTGGCCACTTTCCAACTGGCCGGCAGCTCAAACTTCACTTCGGCTGCCCGCTCTTCTAGGCCCGAGGCGTAGCACAGCGTGGCCGGCATGTTGAGGTGGGCGTGCTGCTGGTCGATGCCGGCAAAGGTGCCGTCGGTGAGGTCACCGTAGAGGGTATAGCTGAAAATTACCTTGCCGTCGGCGGCCGGCGTCACCTCCCAGCTATAAGGGTCGGGGCGATTGAGCGGCAGCGGGTGGTTGGCGCCGTCGGTGGCCACCACGTAATACACGTTTTTGGCGAAGTCGTGCAGTGCGTAGCGACCCGGCGAACTCCGCGCCATGCGCACGCGCAAGGGGCCCGCGGGCAGCCCGGCAAACGTGGCCGTCACCTTGGCCTCGTGGTGCACCGCGTTCGGAAACGACACCGTGTAGCGCACGGCCGGCCCGGGGGCACCCGTCTGGGCAGCGGCTTCGGATAGGCCCAGCGCAAGCAGGGCCAATAGCATAGGGGCGAAGTTTCTCATAGTAGAAATAATAGGTAAACAAGGTATGGGCCAGCCGGCCTGTGCCAAAGCACGTCACAAAGTTGCGGAAAATTTACAATAGAATAAGTGGTTTGACCCCGCGCAAGCTGATTAATAATGCTAAAATTATGTTTTTGTTATATCCTTCGCAATTATTAAAAATCAAGGGTCAAGCTCACCCCTGCTCGACGTAAATCCCGGCCTCGATGGCTTGCCCGAAAAAGCGCTGCTCTTGCGCCGGCCGCAGGCCCCGCTGGGTCAGCTCGGCCCGCACGTCGGGCAGTTGGCGGGCGCGCAGCCCCGTGGTGAGCCGAAAAAAAGCGTACATGGCCACCAGCAGCCAGTGGCGCCAGCCCCGCCGCGCGGGCCGGAAGTCGGCCACCAGCCAGGGGGCGCCCGGCCGCTGGGCCTGGCGCAGCTGGTTCAGGGCCGCGTCCAGTTCCGGCGCCGCAATGCAGTCGAGCACAAAAAACGTGATTACTGCGTCAAAGCTTTCCGGCGGAAGCAGCGCCGCCTGCGTGCCGTGCCGAAACTCTACCTGGGGCGCCGCAGCCGGGCAGTGGCTGGCCAGCCGTCGGCGCGCCCGGGCCAGCATGTTGGGCGAGGCTTCGAGGTAGAGCACCGTGGCCTGCGGCCGGCGGCGCAGCACTTCGGTAAGCACCCAGCCCGTGCCGCCGCCCAGAATGAGCACGTGCGGGCCCGCCGTGGCGGGCAGCCCGGCCAAGGCTACCAGCTGCGCCCGCCGCTGCGCCGGGCCAAACACCGCGCCCGCCAGCACGTCGTAGCACCACGCCACGCGGTCGAATCCGCGGACGGGGGCGGCCTCTGCGGCGGCCCGAAAAGCGTGCGCCGGCGGCTCAGGCATGGGCAAATGCGTGGGTGAGTGAAAAAAATATCATGCGGCAAGTAACTGAAAAACAATCGGCGGTACGTTTCACAGCGGCCAACTGCCGAAAAAAATGGGCCAAGAGTTGCGCCGGGGCAAATTGGAGCTATATCTTTGTGCCATCAAAAGGCCGCTCTCCCTCATGGTAGCGCGGCTTTTTAGCCCCAACTGCGCTTGTGGCGAAATTGGTAGACGCGCTGTCTTCAGGCGGCAGTTCCGCAAGGTGTGAGAGTTCGAGTCTCTCCGAGCGCACGTTTAGAAAGCCAGCCCCCGGGGCTGGCTTTTTTCGTTTAATGTCGTATTCGTTGCGTCGTACTCCTTTTCTCACCTTTCCCGCCGCGTAGGTCCATGAACCGCCTCACTTCCCGATTACTGGCCTTGGCCGGTTTGCTCACCGTTGAAGTGGCCGCGGGGCTGGGGTTGTTTGTGGCGGCCTTTGCCGGGTTTTTCTACCTGGCGCGGGTGGTGTTTGTGCACCATTCCCAGGCCCTCGACACCTGGGCATTTGCCGTGGTTGATGCCTGGCAGCACGCCAATCCCTGGCTGGTGGGGCCCATACACTTCGTTACCTTTTTTGCCTCGCTCTATTTTCTGCTGCCCGCCAGCATCATCGGCCCGCTGCTGATGCGCCGGGCGGGGCACCGGCGCGATGCTTGGGAGTGGCTGCTGGCCATGGCCGGCAGCGTGCTGCTTAACCAGCTGCTCAAGCTGTATTTCAACCGGCCCCGGCCCGTCAATACCCTGCTGCACACTTATGGCCTGAGTTTTCCCAGCGGCCACGCCATGATGGGGCTCACCTTCTACGGCTGCCTGGCTTGGCTGCTGGCCCGGCATTTTGGGCAGCGCGGCTGGGCGGTGCCACTGCTGCTGTGGGCCGGCCTCATTGGCCTCACGCGGGTGTGCCTGCACGCCCACTACGCCACCGATGTGCTGGCGGGCTTTGCGGGCGGGGCGGCCTGGCTGGTAGGCTGCCGCGCCGCACTCAAGCTGTTCTGGAAAGAGGAGCAGGCCGTGCTGAAATGAAGCGTCTGAGCATAGCAAAGGGCCCTTTCACGTTAGATTTCCTACGTGAGAGGGCCCTTTGCTATGCTCAGGATGATGTTTGCTTACACGAGTTGCACCCGCACGCGCAGCGCCAGCAGGCCTTTCACGCCCTGCAGCTCTTCTAATTCCAGCTCTTCCACGCCCGGCTCCAGCAGGCCGCGGTCCTGCAGGTAGTCGATGTATTCGTAGTACTCCACGGCTTCGCGGCTTTGGGCGTAGACCAGGGCAATGGTGCCGGGCTGGGTGAGGCGTTCGCCGGTGCCCAGCACGGTGGCCTTATCGATGCGTTTTTTGATGATTTCGTAGCGGATGTTGTAGGCGCCGTCCACGTCGAACTGGCGCTCGTCTTGCCGGAACCGGATGCTCAGCGGCTGCCCGTGGATGAGAATGAGCTGGGTCGTATCGAGCGGCACGGGCAGGGTGGCTTTCAGGGCGGCGGTGCGGCGCGTGATTTCCACCATGGTCAGCAACTGCCACAGGCGCAGGTTTTTCAGGAACACCAGGTCGAAGGACTTATTCTCAACCAAGGTGCTGCCCACGTAGATGTTGAACTCCACGCCGTCGGTTTTGTAGCGCTGGAAGTAGTGCGGAAACATCTGCTGGGCTTTCTCCTCCTCCTCGTCGAGGTAGTCGCTCACGGCGTCGTTGAGCGTGGTCACGCTCGTCTCAAAGTCCTGGCGGCGCTTGTACAGAATGCCCAGCTTGGGGTCGATGTTGCTCCAGTACTTCGTGATAACGGGCCGCAGTTCCGGCGTGTGGGTGGCCAGGTACTCAAAAAGCGGCTCCACCTCGCGCTTCAGCGAGTCGTAGATGTTGGCCTCGTCGCCCGAGAGCATGCCTTCGCGCAGGCGCTTCAGGTTTTTGGTGACGTAGAACTTCAGCTCGTCGAGAATGGGCAACTCCTGGCATTCGGAGGCCTTTTTCAACACCTTGTTGGCCAGGGTAAGGTGCTCAATCAGGTCGCCCTGAATGGCCTCGTTGCGCACCGTGCTGCTGCTGCGAATGTCGCAGGAGCCGTGCAGCGGGTACACGTCCTCAAACACGATGGGCTCCATCTCCGCCGTCCGGTTGCCGGCGTCGAGCTTGCTGAGCAGGTTGCGGGCCGCGTCCATAAACCGCCATTCCATGGTGGGGTGAATGGCCGTAAACTTCTCACGAATAATGGATTGCACGCGGGTTTGAAGGTCTTCGGCGTTGCGCTTCACGGCCACCGCAAACAGCGGCACAAACTGCGACACCTTGTCCATGTCGAACTCGTCGAGGGCGCCCGCCTGGGGCGTGCCGAGCTCCAGCAGGCCCACCGTGTCGTTGCCGTAGGGTAGCAAAGCCAGAATGGCCGAGTTGATGCCCAGCCCCGTGATTTGCTCGCGCAAATCCTCGGGAATGTCGGCTGTGGCCAGGTCCTTCAGCACCAGGGGCTCCCGTTCGCGCAGCAACCGGTCGTAAATCTGCCGGAAGCTGCCGTCGGCGGCCGAGTTGGTCTGGACCTGCTTGGTGAGGAAGCTGTGGTTGATTTTTTTGCCGAAATCGACAAAGGCGCGCTTCTTCTCGTCGTAGGCCGCAATGCCCAGCTGCAGCGAGGGCTGCGCAAATAGCACCCGCAGCTTTTCCTGAATCTGCTCGAAGCGGGCCGCGTTCTGCAGCACATCGCGTTCCAGGAGGTCGTATTTCAGCTCCGACAGGATTTCCTGTTCGGTCACATCCAGCAGCTGAATGAGGTTGAACCCTTCCAGCTCAAAATGCTCGGGCGGCAGCAACTCGCGCCACAGCTCGGGCCGGTGGCGGTTGTGAATGAGCATTTCCAACTGTTCCGGCGTGAGCAAAGGCGGTTCGCCCACCACCTTCACGGTCACAAAATCGGAATTGAAATCGACGCCGTAGTGGCGGTAGAGGCCGATTTTGTAATCGGGCACGGTAAACACAATGGTGCCCAGCGGCGGTATCTCGGCCCCGTACACGCGGTTGAGCACCAAGTGGTACGCCATCAGGCCCATGTGCCGCTCCATCGTGGTCATGTCGATGTTCAGGGGCTGCTTGATGGTGCGGTCCTTGTTCAGCATCACCTCCTCGAAGTGGGTGGTGGAGTAGAAGCAGTACCGCTGAAACGGCCCCACCACGCCGCTGATGTCGGTGGCAAACGACGCCGGCGGAAACACGGCCAGCATCAGCGTCTCGATGAGGTCGCAGTTGCATTCCAGCACCGACAGGTCCGTGAGCGGGCCCCGACACCAGTCGGCAGCGGCTACCTGTTGGCCAATGGCCTCGGCCAGCAGCCGCACGCCTGCGTTGGTCGACTCCTCGCGGCGCTGCCAGTAGGCAATGAGCGGCTCGAGGCTGAGCGTGGACCGGAACGGGAAGGACGTGGGCGCCGCGTTGGTGCGCGAGTCCGGAACGGCGAGGGCGAGGGTCAGGGAGGAGTCAGCAGGCATGGGAAAATAAACACGGCGCGCCCCGCAATCGTTGCAGGCCCGCGCGCCCTATACGTGTGCCGCCCCCGGCCCGGCTACTTCGGCACTTCCAGGGAGGGAAGCTGGGTCAGGTCGTAGGTTCTGCCCTGCACGAAGGCCGTCTTGCTGGTGTTGCGGTAGTTGGTGCAGCAGCCGCTGCTTTTGTAGTAGCTGCCTTTCACTTCAATGCTGTCAATGGTAAAGGCCGTGGTAGTAGTTGGCCTTTTCTCGCCGTTCGGATGGGCCAGGTACTGCACCACGTAGCGGTAGGCTCCAAGGTTGGTATTGCCCACCCGCGAAAATGGGGCGTCGTTGTTCAACAGCACCGCATCGCGGGCCTGCACGGCGGTGCGCACCAGCGTCGCGGTTTCGGGGCGGGTGCTGTTTGTGAACTTTTTGGGGTAACGCAGCACAATAATCGTGTCAAGGTCGGCGGCGGCATAGGCCGGGGCAAAGCTTAGCCGCACGGCATCGGCGAGCGGGTCGTCGGCCTGGCACACGTCGTTGGCACAGCAGCCGGCCAGCAGGGCCACGCTCAGCAGCGGCAGGGTGACGCGGATAGAAAATCGAAACGGGAGCGAAAAGGCCATCACGGGCCCAAAGATAAGGCCCGCAGCGCCTCGGCTCGCCGAAGGGGCGGGCCGAGGCGCTGCGGGCCAGAAATACATCGAACAGCAGCGCCGCGGGCGCTACCAAAACCGGGGCTAGCGGCTGCCCGTGACCACCGAAGAAGACGGCAGCGTGGGGTTCTCCACGGTGCCGCCGGCCAGCAGCAGGGGCCGCAGGCGCACGACGGCCGTATCGAGCTGGGGCCGAATCTGGGCCATGGCGCCGCGCAGGGCAATAATATCGGCCAGGCGCGGGGCGGTGGTTTGCGAATAGCCGTGGTACATGGCCACCTTCACTTCGGAAGAGCCGGTGCCCACGTAGGAGCCCAGCAGGTTGCCGGCAGCGTCGCTCACCTGCACTTCGGCCTGCAGCGTGGTCTTGTACCATTCCAATGGAATGCCCAGCACGGCGGGCACCATGAAGGTGAGCACCTGCAGGCCCTGCACGGCGCGGCCGGTGCGCAGGGTTTTCACCTTTTTCACCACCAGCTTGGCGTAGCCGTAGGTGGCCGAGTCGGTGGGCTCGGTCAGGTTGGTATGGCACTCCTGCTGGAACAGCTTGAGCGGGTCTTCGGGCAGCGCCCCGTCATTCATCGCGAGCGGGCCTTGGTCGGCCAGCACTTCCAGGGCCGGCAAGCGCTTGGCGATGGCGGCCGAGGGCGTGCTCCGCATTTGGTTTTTGACCGAAACACAGGCCGGGGCCGCCAGCATAGCCGGCACCATGGCAAGCAGCGCGAGATGACGAGTAGCTTTCATAGACGTAAAATAAGAAAATGCCAAAAAAAGGAAAGGAAAAAAGCCTAAAGTACCGGTCGGCAGCAGGGCAGAGGCCGAAGGCCGGTTCCAAAAGCTAAATTAGGTAATTCAGAAGGCCAAACGGACATTTCTCGGCGAATGAAAGAAAAAAGCCCGTGACTGGTTGAAAAGCTTCCGGTCAGTTTTAGTTCAATTTCTTTAGTGATGGGAGTAGGGCTGCGGGGCCTCCACGGCCGCCGTCAGGTCGGGGCCCTGATAGTCGTCTACGAATTCTCCCTCCCAACGGGCAACTACCGCCGACGCCAGGCAGTTGCCGAGCACGTTCACGGCCGTGCGGGCCATGTCCATCAGCGCATCAATGCCCAGGATGATGAACACGGGCCAGGTCGGCAGGCTGAACGAGGCCACCGTGGCCAGCAAAATCACGAGCGAGGCGCGCGGCACGCCGGCCACGCCTTTGCTGGTGAGCATGAGGGTGAACACCATGACCAGCTGCTGGCCAAAGGTGAGGTCGACCCCAGCGGCCTGCGCCACGAAGATGGCCGCCAGCGACAGGTAAAGGGTGGTGCCGTCGAGGTTAAACGAGTAGCCAGTGGGCATGACAAAGGCCACCACGCGCCGCGGCACCCCAATGCTTTCCATGGCTTCCATGGCGCGGGGCAGGGCCGCTTCGGAGCTGGTGGTGGCAAACGCGATGCTGACGGGTTCGGCTACGGCCTTAATGAAGCGCTTCAGCGGAATGCGGGCGATGAGGGCCACCGGCAGCAAAACCAGGAGCACAAAGGCAATGAGCGCCGCATACAGCGTCAGCAGCAGCTGCACAGCGTTGACCAGCGGACCGAAGCCCATTTTGCCGACTGTGTAGGCAATGGCGCCACCTACGCCCAGCGGCGCGAAGAACATCACCACGTTGGTGAACTTGAACATCACCTCCGACAGGCTTTCCGACCAGTCCAGCATGGACCGGCGGTGTTTCTCCGACACCATGGCCAGGCCAATGGCGAAGATGATGGCGAACACCACCACCTGCAGCACCTGGCCTTCGGCTATCGATTTGGCGATGTTTTCGGGGAAGATGTGCGTGATGATGTCAGCCGCCGTCTGCTTGGGCGCGGCCGCAATGGTTTCGTTCACGTTGTTGGTGCGCTGGGCGGCGGCCAGCACGGCCGGGTCGAGGCGGCCAGCTTTGGTGAGATTGATGGCGGCCAGACCAATGAACAGCGCGAAGGTGGTCACTACCTCAAAATACACCAGCGCCTTGACGCCCATCCGGCCCACCTTTTTCAGGTCGGCGTGGCCTGCAATGCCCACCACCAGCGTGGCGAATACGAGCGGCGCGATGATGGTTTTAACCAGGCGTAGAAAGACGTCGCTGAGCACTTTCAGGTTCTGGGCCTGCTCCGGAAAATCGGCACCAACTTCGGCGCCCACCAACATGGCCAGCACTATCCAGAGGGTGAGGGAGCGACGCGGGGCCACGGCCACGGCCAGCACCAGCAGCGCCACCCAGCGGATGGCCATCAGCGCGGCTTCGGGCAGGGCCAGCAGGTGGTTGGCGCTGAGGGCGGTAAGCAGGCCCGCCACCAGCAGGCAGACCATGGCAAGAGGAAGTAAACGGGATTTTGGCATGCAATAAAAAAAGGCCGGGGTTGGGAATGAGGCCCTAAAGAACGGCATTATCCAGCCAGCGCGCCTGAAGCAGGGCCCAAGGCTGGCCGCCCCTGACCAAAAAAGCCGCCGCGCCCACTGGGCACGGCGGCTTTTGGCGGCCAACGAAATGGCGACAGCTACGGCAGCGCCAGCAGGTAGCCGATGGTGAAGTTGGCGTCGTAGCCGAACACAAATTCCCGGCAGCCGGTGGCGGCCGCCACGGCCTGGTAGATGTTCAGGCCGGCTTTGGCTTTGGCGGCCGCGGGCTCGGGGTAGGCCTCGGGGGCGCGCAGCACGGTGTAGGGCTCCTTGCCCTGGCGTCCGGCCTTGGCCAGCTCGTAGGGCACCCCGCCGATGATGAAGCAGGTTTGGCGCAACTGAGCCGGCACCTGGGCGGCTTTGGCTTGCACGTCGGCGGCGGCAGTGGCGGCGTCCACGTTCATCTCGTAGTATTTGGCGCCGTAGCTGTCGAGCACGCGGGGCTGGCCCTTGTCCTGCCAGGCAATTTTGGTGTTGCCCGAGCCCATGTCGACCACAAAGGCGCGGCCGGCGTAGCCGGCGGGCATGGCGGCCAGCAGGCCCAGCTCGCCCTCGCGTTTGGGCGTCACGGGCGTCACCACGTACTTCATGGCCTGCAGGCCCTTGATGATTTTCTGGGTGCCTTCGCCCATGGCCGCCCCCGAACTCACCACAAAGTGGATGTCGCGGCCGGCCACCCCGTAGTCCAGCATCTGGCCGATGTAGGCCTTGAGTCCCTTGCTGATATCGGCTTCGGTGGCCATGTTTTCCAGCACCAGGCTGTTGCCAAACTCCGATTTTTCGAGTTTCCAGTTGCGCTTTTCATCCATCCGGATGATGAAGAGGTTGAAGCCGCTGGCGCCCAGCTCCACCACGCCCCGCAGCTTGCCGTTGACGGGCGCCGCCGGGCGGTATGCGAACGTGGGCGGCGCGGCCGGAGCCGGCTTGGGGGCTTCGGCAGGCGCCGGGGCAGGGATGGAGGCCGGGGCTGTGGCGGGCGCGCTAGCAATGGCCTTGGCCACCGGGGCGGCCGTTTGGTTGCGGATGAATTCTCCGTTCAGGCTCAGCATGTCGCCTTCCTGCATGGGCACGCGCTTGCCGTCGGTGAGCACCACCGATTGGGTCGCGTACTCCACACGGGTGCCGTTGGGCAAGGTCACGTCCTTGGTCAGCGGTTTGGCTTTATTGCCCGTTTGCACCACCAGGGTGTTGTTGTGCATCGCGAACCACGGCAACTGGCCACTGGCGTACTCAGAACTGCTCTGGGCCTGCACCCAGTGGGCGCCACTGGCCAGCAACAGGCCGCCGAGTATCAGTGTCCGCAGTTGGAGTAAGGTGTTTTTCATATAAAAATGAGAAAATGGGTATTGAAGTGCAGCCAAAGCTTGGCAGCGTGCAAAGCTGAACAGTAGCATTGCGCCCTTTTGCCTATTTTAGGCCAGCTGCCTAAAACACTCGCCAAAATGACCTTTTTTGCCCGGCGTCCGTAGCTGTGGTGTTTTCGCCGCATCTTCGGGCCTGCTTCGGCGCCCCTGCTTTCTCTTCCATGCCCACCTGGACCCTCACCGCCCACGAGCTGCCCCTGCGCTTCGTGTGGAAAATTTCCCGCAACGCCTCGGCTGCCAAAACCAACCTGCTGGTGCGCCTGGCCGGGCAGGGCCACCACGGCACAGGCGAGGCTGCCCCCAACGTGCGCTACGGCGAAACGCCGGAGCTGCTTGCCCAGCAGTTTGAAAGCTTACAGTCCGCCGGTCTTGCTGAGGTGAGTACTTTAGAAGAGCTGGACCAACTCCTGGCGTCGCAGCCCGTGGCCCACGCCCTCAGCTTTGCCCTCGAGGCGGCGCTGGTGCAATGGCTGGCCGCCCAAGCCGGGCAGCCCGTGTGGCAGTGGTTGGGCGTGCCACCGCCCGCCGCGGCAGTGCCCACGGCCTTCACGCTGCCCATTATGGAGCCGGGCGCGGTAGCAGCATTTGTGCAGGAGCAGCAGGCGGCCCGGTTCGAGCTTCTGAAAATCAAGGTAAACCAGGATGGAGGGCTGGACCTGCTGCGTGAGGTGGCCCGCGTGCTACCCGGCCACCCGCTGCTGGTGGACGGCAACGAGGCCTGGACCGACGCCGACGCCGTGCTCGCCTTTCTGGAGCAGGCCGCCGCACTGCCCGGCCTGAACATGCGCTACCTGGAACAGCCGCTGCCGGCGGCCCTGGCCGATGACTACCGCTACCTGCAGCCCCGCAGCACGGTGCCCCTGTTGGCCGACGAGTCGGTAACCGACACGGCCGACTTTGCCGACATCGCCCGCCAGTTTCACGGCGTGAACATGAAGCTGATGAAGGCCGGCGGTTTCCGGCGGGGCATTGAGCTGCTACGCCGAACCCGCGCCCACGGCTTGGTGCCCATGATAGGCTGCATGGTGGAAACCAGCGTGGCCATTGCGGCCGCCCTACAAATCAGTGCTCTGGCCGACGTGCACGACCTCGACGGCATCCTCATTATAAAGGACGAGCCGTTTGGATTGGTGAGCGAAAGCGGGGGGCGGCTGTCGCTACGCGACTGACCACTGCGCCGGGTTATTTCGGCGAGCCAAGCTGGGTGTCGAGCTGCGTTAGCTGGTCGTCGATGGCCTTGGTGTCGGGCATATCGGTGCGGCCCTGGCTGAGGAGCTGCACCTTCTGGTTCAGCAGCTCTACTTTCTTGCGAAGCAACGATACCTGCGTGGCCGGGTCCGAATAGCCGGGGCCGCGCTGGGTGTAGGTGTCGAATTTGTTGGGGCCGCCGGCGGGCGCCTCGCCGCGGGCCGCCGCCGCGCTGCTGGGCGTGGCAAACACCAGCCCGCCGTCGGCGCGCACGTAGTCGCCCTCGTGCAGGGTCAGCTTTTTGCCCTTGGGGTTTACTTTGTCGGCGGGCATTTCCACGATGCCGCTTTTGTAGTTGATTTTGGTGCCGTTGCGCAGCTTTACGTTTTGGGTGAGGGGCGTGGTTTGGCTGCCTTCGCGTCGCACTACCTCGCCGTTGAGGAACACAAACTGGGTGCGCGGCGTGGTTTGCACGGGAAAGCCGCCGTCCTGAGCAGCCGCAAAGCGGGGCGCCGCGGCCAGACTGCTGGCAACTAGTAAAAGCGTGAGGATGCGTTTCATGGCGTATGAAAGTAGGTAATGGCCCTGAATACGGGATTTGGCGCCATAAGGGTAGCACACCAATACAAGGACGATTATTTTTCTACTATTTGCCTGAACGATGTTGTGACATTTAATGTATGTACATTATATTTGCACTCGATTCCACTGCCTCCCATGCGCATCGAAGACGAAATCAAGCAGCCCATTTTCCGCGACGAGTACCAGAAGGCCATCATCAATCTGGTGTACACCACCGGCTGGCTGCAGCTGCGCCAGGCCACGGCGTTCAAGTCGTTTGGCCTCACGCTGCCGCAGTTCAATATTCTGCGCATTTTGCGCGGCCAGCACCCGTTGCCCGCCACGGTAGCGCTGCTCATCGACCGCATGCTGGACAAGACCAGCAACGCCTCCCGCATCGTGGACCGGCTGGAAGAGAAAAAGCTTGTGACCCGCACCGTGTGCCCGGCCAACCGCCGCGCCGTCGACATCCGCATCACCCCGGCCGGCCTCGACTTGCTCCAGCAAATCGAAGATTCCGGCCTGCTCGATAACGCTATTCCCAAGGGTTTCAGCGAAGCCGAAGCCCGCCAGCTCAACGCGCTGCTCGATAAAATCAGGACCGAAGACGGGGCAACCCCCGCCGTGCCTTCCTGCGAGTAGCCTTTGGCACATTTTTTAGTTAGTGGCCCACCAGCCACACCATTTCGAAATCAACCCTTTTTTACTTTTTTCTTCAAAATGAAAAAATTCCTGTTGCCCGCCCTGTTTGCTGTTGCCGTACTGGGCGCCGCCCCCGTTGCTTCGGCCCAAAAGAATAACAGCGCCAAAATGGCCACCAACGCCCCCGCCTACGCTCTGCAGCCGCAGCTGAGCACCCTGGGCTGGGAAGGCAAAGCCGTAACGCACGGCCACAACGGCACCATGAACTTCAGCAGCGGCGAGCTGCTGGTGAAAGGCAACGCCGTGGTGGGTGGCACCGTCACCGTCGACATGAAGTCGATGAAAGCCACCGACATCAAGGACGCCGAAAGCCACGGCAAATTTGTGGGCCACATGAGCAGCGACGACTTCTTCGGCGTGGCCACGTACCCCACTTCCACCTTCAAAATCGTGAGCGTGGCCCCCATCAAAGGCGCCGCCAAAGACGCTGACAACGCCACCATCACCGGCGACATGACCATCAAGGGCGTGACGCAGCGCATCAGCTTCCCCGCCAAAGTGGGCGTGAAAGGCGACCTGGCCTCGGCTACCGGCAAAGTGACCATCGACCGCACCAAGTTCGGCCTGAAATACGGCTCGAAGTCCTTCTTCGAGAGCATCGGCGACAAAGCCATCTACGACACCTTCGACCTGACCTTCAACGTCATTGCCAAGAAGGCTTAATTGCTTCTAGGCATTCAACTAAAAAGCCCCACCGAGGAATCGGTGGGGCTTTTTGCGTGCTGAGGGATTGGGGCGCTACTCCGGAATCTCGAATTTTCGGGGCAGCTCGAACTTGAGTTGGTGGCTCTTTTTGCGGCTGTGGAGGTCGCGCAGTATCTCGTCGAGGTCGGACTTGTATTCCACCCACAAATCCTCGTGCAGGCTCTTGAGCACCAAGGCCGGTACGCGGGCGGCCAAGCGGGCCGTGGCGTTGTAGAATCCGTCGTACACGCTGTCGAACTGTCCGGAGTAGTTGTCGATGCACTGCCGCAGGATGTAGAGGAGCAGGTCAATTTCGAGCTGCTTGTTTTTGGTGATGCGGCGGGCGCGGGCGGCTTCCTGCACGCTGGCGCGCACGGCTTTCACGAGGCTGCGGTTGAGCAGGCGCCCGGTTACGGCCATGTTGAACAGCTCGTGGATGCGGTCGGCGGTTTCTTCCTGCACCTGGGCCAGGGTCACGTCGGCCAGCAGTTCGAAGCGAAACGTTTCGTAAAGCTCGGCGTCGCGGCGCACGGCGCGCAGCAGCAGGGCTTCTTTTTCGGCCTCGCTGAGGCGCTTGAGGGCTTTTTTGAAATCGGCGGAAGGGACGGGCATGGAAGTAGGAGGGGAGGGCGGCGCAAAATAGCGGCCGCAGCAGGCAAATCACGCCATTCTCACGAAACGAATCTGCGCCGTTTTCAGTTATTACCAGCTGCCCCACGCGGGCTTTCCTGCGTAAATTTGCCCTTATGAACACCCGCCCGCAAATTGAGCACGATGAGGACGTCCTGCTGCTCGAAGAAGAAGTTGAGTTGCGCAACCTCGTTGTGTACAACGACGACGTGAACACGTTCGACCACGTCATCAAGACCCTGATGGACGTGTGCGGCCACCAGCCCGAGCAGGCCGAGCAATGCACCCTGCTCATCCACTATAAAGGTCAGTGCACCGTGAAAGTGGGCACCTACGAAGAACTGGAGCCGCAGTGCACCGCCATTCACGACCGCGGCATTTCTGCCGACGTCGTGTAGTTGCTTGTTGTTAGAACGTCATGCTGAGCGTAGCCGAAGCATCTCGCGTGCAAGAGTAAATGAATCGTTCAACGATGCGAGCGAGATGCTTCGGCTGCGCTCAGCATGACATTAGCCTGAATGGAATTTCCTTCTAAACTGATTGAAAACGCGGTCGGGGAGCTGGCCCGCCTGCCCGGTATTGGTCGCAAAACGGCCCTGCGCCTGGCGCTGCACCTGCTCAAGGCCGAAATGGACACCACCGCCACACTGGCCGAGGCGTTGGCCAAGATGCGTTTCGAAATTACCTACTGCAAGACCTGCCACAGCATTTCCGACAGCGAGGAGTGCGGCATCTGTGCCAACAAGCTGCGCGACCACAGCCTGGTGTGCGTGGTGTCGGACGTGCGCGACGTCATCGCCATCGAAAATACCGGCCAGTACAAGGGCGTGTACCACGTGCTGGGCGGCGTCATCTCGCCCATCGAAGGCATCGGGCCTTCCGATTTGCACATCGACTCGCTGGTGGAGCGGGCCGCGACCGAAGGCTCCGAAATCCGGGAAGTCATCCTGGCCATTTCGCCCACCATGGAGGGCGATACCACCGCCTTTTACCTCTCGCGCCGCCTGCGCGACCTGCCCAACGTGCACATCAGCACCATTGCCCGCGGCATTCCGGTGGGCGGTGAGCTGGAATACGCCGACGAAATCACGCTCGGCCGCAGCATTGTGGAGCGCCTGCGCCAGGCGCGGTAGTCGCGACTCGCCGCGGCCAGCATTGCAAGTTCTACAGCCCCGGTTCCGTGCGGAACCGGGGCTTTTTGCTGCCCGAAGCTGAACTTGACAAAATGCGCTTTTATATCTTCAAGCCCACGGGAAATGCGTAATTTCGGCCCTTGTGGTGAAGCTCTCGGTCGTCATTGTCAACTATAACGTCTGCTATTTCCTGGAGCAGGCCCTGCTCTCGGTGCGCCGCGCCGTGGAGAAGCTGGGCCAGCCCGTGGAGGTGTTCGTGGTTGATAACAACTCGGTGGATGGCTCGGTGGCCATGGTGCGCGAGCGGTTTCCGGAAGTGCACATTATTGCCAACCGCCACAATCCCGGCTTTTCCAGGGGCAACAACCAGGCCCTGCGCCAGGCCGCCGGCCAGTACCAGCTCCTGCTGAATCCCGACACCGTGGTAGAGGAAAACACCTTCCGGGCCTGCTGCGAGTTCATGGACGCGCACCCCGAATGCGGGGGCCTGGGCGTGAAAATGCTCGACGGCCAGGGCCACTTTCTGCCCGAAAGCAAGCGCGCGCTGCCCACGCCGGCCGTGGCGTTCTACAAGATGTTTGGCCTGGCCAAGCTCATGCCCCGGTCGCGCACGTTCGGACGCTACCACCTGGGCTTCCTCAGTCCCGAGGAAACCCACGAGATTGAAGTCCTCAGCGGGGCCTTCATGCTGCTGCGCAAGGAAGCCCTGGACCAGGTGGGGCTGCTCGACGAAGACTACTTCATGTACGGCGAGGACATCGACCTTTCGTACCGTCTCACCCAGGGCGGCTGGAAGAACTATTATTTCCCCGGCACCCGCATCATTCATTATAAGGGCGAAAGCACGAAGCGCACCAGCGTGAACTACGTGTTTGTGTTCTACCGGGCCATGGTCATTTTTGCCCGCAAGCACTTCGCGCCGGGCCGGGCGGGCCTGTTTTCGCTGCTGATAAACGCGGCCATCTGGCTGCGGGCCGGCGCGGCGGTGCTGGAGCGCCTGGCCGTGCGCCTGGCCCCGCTGCTGCTCGACGCGGGCCTGATATGGGTGGGCATGTACTTCCTGAAGACCTATTGGGAGCGAAACCACAAGTTTGTGCCCGGCGACTACCCGCCGCAGTACATGGCCGTGGCCGTGCCCGCCTACATCCTGGTGTGGCTCACGTCGGCCTACCTCAGCGGGGGCTACGACCCGCCGGTGCGCACCTCGCGCATGGCACGCGGCGTGTTTGTGGGCACGCTGCTGATTTCGGCGGCGTCGAATTTTCTGGATGCCTGGCGCTTTTCCAAAGCCCTGATTATTCTGGGCGGGGTGTGGGCCGTGGCGGCGCTGGTGGGTCGGCAACTGCTGACGCACTTCATCAAGTACCGCGACCTGCGCATGAGCGAGCGGCGCCAGAAAAACATCGCCATCGTGGGTTCGGGACCCGAAAGCCGGCGGGTGCGCAAGCTGCTCGAAGCGGCCAGCGTGCAGGCCCGCGTGATTGGCTACGTGGCCCTGGCGCCGGTCGAAAACTTGGTGCCGGTGGGGGCCGACGCGTATTACTCCGCCAGCCACGCCACCCAGCCCGAAGCCCCGGAGGAGCCCCTGGGCGAACTTCGCCAACTGGCCGATATCATTCGCCTGTACGAGCTGAACGAGTTGATTTTCTGCGGCAAGGACCTGCCCGCCAGCCGCATCATCACGCTCATGCTCAGCCTGCCGGCCGACCCGCCGGTGGCCTACAAAATCCTGCCCGAAGACAGCCAATACATCATCGGAAGCAGTAGCAAAGACTCGCCCGGCGACTACTACACCCTCGACATTGCCCTCAACCTGTACCAGCCCCGGCAGGCCCGCGCCAAGCGCCTGCTCGACGTGCTGCTGAGCCTGGGTCTGCTGGCCACGTCGCCGCTGCACGTGTGGGCACAGCCGCACAAGTCCCGGTTTCTGGGCAACTGCGTGGCCGTGCTGCTGGGCCGTCGCACCTGGGTGGGCCTGCGCTACACCGCCGGCCCGGCCCGCACGGTGCCCGCCGTGGTGTCGCCGGCCGATGCGGCCGTGGCGGCCGCCCCGCTCAACGACACCACCAAGCGCCGCCTGGAGCTGCTCTACGCCAAAGACTACGAAACCAGCACCGACCTGCGGGTGCTGTGGCGCTGCTGGCGCCACCTGGGCGGCAAGTAGCCGCCGCGTCCGGCTTCGGCCCGCTTCTGCGAGGGTTGCCGTAGCTTTGTGGGCCCGCCAATGGGTTGCCCTTATGTCTGAAAACGCTACGCTTGCCCTTGTTTCGCCGCTGTCTGCCCGTGCGCAGAACATGCAGGAGTCGGCCACCATTGCCATGGCCAAGAAGTCCCGGGAGCTCATTGCCAAAGGCTTCGACGTCATCAACCTCAGCTTTGGCGAGCCCGATTTTCAAACCCCGCAGTACATAAAGGACGCCGCCAAGCAGGCGCTCGATGACGGCTATACCTTTTACACGCCCGTGCCCGGCATTCCGGAACTGCGGCAGGCCATCTGCGACAAATTCAAGCGCGACAACAACCTCGACTATCAGCCCAACCAGATAGTGGTGGGCACCGGCGCCAAGCAGGCCCTGGCCAACGCGGTGATGAGCCTGGTAAATCCCGGCGACGAGGTCATCGTGTTTTCGCCTTACTGGGTGAGCTACGAGGAGATGGTGAAGCTGGCCGGCGGCACCGCCATTGCGCTGCGCGGCACGCTCGAAAACGAGTATAAGGTGACGGCCGCCCAGCTGGAAGCCGCCATCACGCCCCGCACCAAGCTGGTGATGTATTCGTCGCCCTGCAACCCCACGGGCGCCGTGTTCAGCCGCGAGGAGCTCGGCGCCATTGCCGAAGTGCTGGCCCGCCATCCGCAGGTGTACGCCCTGGCCGATGAGATTTACGAATACATCAATTTTGTGGGCGAGCACGTGAGCCTGGCCCAGTTTCCGGAAGTGCACGACCGGGTCATCACCGTCAACGGTTTCTCGAAGGGCTACGCCATGACGGGCTGGCGCCTGGGCTACTTGGCCGCCCGCCCCGACATCGCCTACGCCTGCGAGAAGATGCAGAGCCAGATTACCTCGGGCACCTGCTCCATCACGCAGCGCGCCGGCCTGGCTGCCCTGCGCGGCGGCCGTAGCTCGGCCGATGAAATGGTGGCCGCGTACCGCCGTCGGCGCGACTTGGTGCTGGACATCGTGAAGGACATCCCCGGCTTCCAAACCCCTACGCCCAGCGGGGCCTTCTACATCTTCCCGGAAGTGTCGGCTTATTTTGGCCGCACCGCGCCCGATGGCAGCACAATCAGCACCTCCATGGATTTGGCCATGTACCTGCTGAACGATGCGCTAGTTTCGGCCGTGTCGGGCGAGGCATTTGGGGCGCCGGAGTGCATGCGCTTCAGCACCGCCGCCGCCGATGACAAGCTGGTGGAAGCTTTCCGGCGCGTGAAGGCAAGCCTGGCGAAGCTGGCCTAAATTATCCCGATAAAGCACGTCATGCAGAGCGCAGCGAAGCATCTCGCTCGAAACCCACCTGCACGATTGAGGTTCCTTCAGCACGCGAGATGCTTCGCTGCGCTCTGCATGACGTTTTTTTGGAGCGGCATAAATCAAGCGAAACCTTGCCTACAACCTCGTTAACCGACCTTTTCAACGACTTTAACAACCTCCGCGTCCTCATCATCGGCGACGTAATGGTGGATGCCTACGTGTGGGGCCGCTCGACGCGGCTGTCGCCGGAAGCGCCGGTGCCCATCGTGCACGTGGCCCGCACCGAGCAGCGCCTCGGCGGGGCTGCCAACGTGGCCCTCAACGTGCAGGCCCTGGGCGCTACGCCGCTGCTGTGCGCCGTCATCGGCACCGACGCGGGCGGCGACCAGCTCCTGCAGCTGCTGCACGAAAGCGGCCTGCCCGCCGATGGCATCATCCGCAGCGCCAACCGGCCCACCACCGTGAAGCAGCGCATTCTGGCCCACGGCCAGCAGCTGCTGCGCATCGACTCGGAAGTGGAAACGGACATTGATGCCGCCGAAAGCGCACAGCTGCTGGCCGCCTACGACGACCTGCTGGACCGCACCGATGTGGTGGTGTTTGAGGATTACGACAAAGGCGTGCTCAACGAGGCCATCATCACGGAGTGCATTGCGCGGGCCCGGCAGCGCGGCATCCCCACGGTCGTCGACCCGAAGAAGAAGAACTTTCTGGCCTACCGCCACTGCACGCTTTTCAAGCCCAATCTGAAAGAGTTGCGCGAGGGGTTGAAGCTGGAGTTTGGTGACCCGGTGACCGACCGGGCGGGCTTTGAGGCGGCCGTGGCCCGGCTGCAAGAGGTGCTCACGCCCGAAACCGTGCTGGTAACGCTGTCGGAATACGGGGTGTTTGCCCAGCAAAACGCGCAGAAAACGTACCTGCCGGCGCATCTGCGCACCATTTCTGACGTATCGGGCGCGGGCGATACCGTCATCAGCATCGCGGCGCTGTGCGTGGCACTGGGCCAGCCAGCCGCGTTCACGGCCGCGCTGGCCAACTTGGGCGGCGGGCTGGTGTGCGAGCAGGTGGGCGTGGTGCCCGTGGAAAAGCAGCGGCTGCTGGAAGAAGCGGCCGAGGCGGGGCTGCGGTAGCAGCGACTGCTAACGGCTCAATGCAAAGTGCCAAAGCAGCCAGCCGGCAGTGCCGGTAACCAGCAGCAACACAAAGATGGCCAGGACGAATTTTGCCTCGGCAGACCAGGGCTTGCGCCGTTTGGATGAGCCGGCGGCAGTACCAAAGAGGTCAAGCCCCTCGGGGGCAAATAAGCCGAGTAGGAGCAGGGGCACCGCCAGCAGGAGCACGCTCAACCACTGCAGCAGATGAGAGGAGAACCTGGAGCGGCCATTCGTGCCCATGCGGGTTGCCTTACGCTTTCTTTAAAAACTCGGTTTTCAGCACCATGGTGCTGCCGCCGGCGCGGCCTTCAATCTCGCCGGCGCTGTTGGTGAGACGGATGTTTTTAACCAGCGTGCCACGCTTGAGGGTGAGGGAGGAGCCCTTCACTTTGAGGTCTTTGATAAGGGTGACCGAGTCGCCTTCGGCCAGCAGAGAGCCGTTGCTGTCTTTTACGTCCATTGGGGGAGGGGATTGGGGTTTGTAGAGACGCATATTTGCGTCTGGTCGGCCGCGCCGTTTGGGCGTTGTTGGACAATTATCGTTCAGCGACAAGACGCAAATATGCGTCTCTACTTCGCTGAGCGTACCATATATCTAGCGGCGGAAGAACAGCAGGTAGAGCAGGAAAAACACGGGCGAGAGGCTGCCAATCGAAATAAGCACCACCATGAAAGTCTCGATGCCGGAGCGCTCGGACTTGCGCAGGTACCACCGCCACATGAAGAAAAGCAGGCCCAAGAGCAGGGCCAGGGTGATGTAGAAGGGCGTGCCGAAGGTCGTGGCCATGGTAAGGGTGCGAGTTGACAAAAAATCCAAAGAACGGTCATGCTGAGCGCAGCCGAAGCATCTCTGCCGCGCAACGAACGTATGCCTGCGGTAGAGATACTTCGGCTGCGCTCAGCATGACCGTTCCAAATCATAAATCAAATTACCCCCGCCAGGCCTTCACCGTGTCCACAAAAACGCGCACGTTGTCCGGGTCGGTAT
This sequence comes from Hymenobacter sp. 5317J-9, assembly GCF_022921075.1. Taxonomy (NCBI): domain Bacteria; kingdom Pseudomonadati; phylum Bacteroidota; class Cytophagia; order Cytophagales; family Hymenobacteraceae; genus Hymenobacter; species Hymenobacter sp. 5317J-9. Next base: position 3,262,870 of record NZ_CP095050.1, on the reverse strand, counting down.
CCGGGTACACGCCGTGGCCGAGGTTGGCGATGTGGGGGCCGCCGGCAAACTTGCGGAGCATGGTTTCGGTGGCGGCTTTCACCTGCTCACGGGTGCCGTAGAGGGCGCAGGGGTCGAGGTTGCCTTGCAAGGTTTTGTTACCGGCTTCGCGGCGTACCTGCATGGGGTCCTGGTTCCAGTCGAGACCGATGGTGCGGCAGGAGGTGGCGGCAAACTCAGGCACGGCCCACCAAGCGCCCTTGGCAAACACCGTGACGGGCACCAGCGGCGCCAGGGCCTCCGTGATTTCGGCAATGTAGCGGGCCGAAAACTCCGTGTAGTGGTCGGGGGGCAGGGTGCCGGCCCACGAATCAAACACCTGCACCACCTGAGCGCCGGCGGCCACCTGGGCCTTAAGGTAAGCAATGGTGGTGGCCGTTATTTTGGCCAGCAGCTGGTGGGCCAGGGCGGGCTCGCGGTAGAGCATGCCCCGGGCTTTCGAGAAGGTTTTGGAGCCGTGGCCTTCCACCATGTAGGCCAGCAGCGTCCAGGGGGCGCCGGCGAAGCCGATGAGGGGCACGCGGCCGTTGAGGGCTTTCTTGGTGATGCGCAGGGCTTCGAGCACGTAGCCGAGGCCTTCCTCCGGGTCGGGGATGCGGAGCTTGTCGACGTCGGCGGCCGTCTTGATGGTTTCCGGAAACAAGGGGCCGCGGGCTTCCACCATTTCGTAGGGCAGGCCCATGGCGTCGGGCACCACCAGAATGTCGGAGAAGATGATGGCAGCGTCCACGTCCAGCGCGTCGATGGGCTGAATGGTGACTTCGGCGGCCAGCGCGGGCGTTTCCACCAGCTCTTTGAAACCGGAGAGGCGGCCGCGCAGGGCACGGTATTCGGGCAGGATGCGGCCGGCCTGGCGCATCAGCCAAACGGGAGTGCGCTCGGTGGCTTCGCCACGGGCAGCGCGGAGGAAAAGGTCGTTTTTCAGCATAAGGAACGGCAAAGGTACGTCCGGCCTAATTAGCTGTTTAACGAGTAGGTCAGGTCGTCATGCTGAGCGCAGCCGAAGCATCTCTACCGCAGCAGTATATGGATTGCGTTGCGCGGTAGAGATGCTTCGGCTGCGCTCAGCATGACGTTCTATTTTACCCCGCGCGGCGCTTCTCGTCCTCGGCCCCGCCGCTGCGGCGGCGCGTGGGCGCCAGCTTGTCGTTGCCGAAGCGGTAGCCAAAGGTCAGGTTGACGAAGCGGGAGTCGCGGCGCATGACGAAGCGTTCCACGTAGTTGTCATAGGTAGACGTGACGCGGCCCACGCGGGAAAAGAAAATGTCATTCACGGCCAGTTTCAGGGTGGCTTTGCGCTCCCACAAGGTCTTTTGCACGGCGGCGTCTACCTGCCCGTTGGGGCGCGACACGAAGAAACCGTCTACCTGCCGCGATTCGTAGCTGGCGCTCAGTTCAGCGCCCCAGCCTTTGCCGAAGGTGAAGGTGTGGTTCGAGGTCAGGTTCAGGCTGACGCCGCCGCGGTCGAGGTTGGTGCCGGCCACGGCGCCCTCGAAGCGGTTGTAGTAGAGCACGGCGTTGTTGTAGCTTTTCCACCACTTCGTGATGTCCACCGGCGCGGTTAGCGTCATGGCGTAGTAATGCTGCAAGTCGAGGTTGCGGAAGGTGGAAACCACCGTGCTGCCGGCCTCGGGTTCCACCGTACTCACGATGGGGTCGCTGGTGCGGCTGTAGCTCAGGCCCAGGCTGTACTTCTGCTTAAAGGTGTGCGTCAGCTCCACGTTGTAGCTGGTTTGGGGCAGCAGGTTGGGGTTGCCGCTGCCCGAAGTGGTGCGGTCGATGAGCTGCCGGAAGGGGTTGAGTTGCTGGTAGCCCGGCCGGTCGATGCGCCGGCTCAGCGACACGGCCAGCTCGTGGTTTTCCGTAAGCTGCCGCTTGATGGCCGCGCTCGGAAACAGCTGGAAGTAATTGCGCTGGAAGTCTTTGTACTCCACCTCGCGGTCCTGCTGGCCGGTGGCGTTGGTTTGCTCGCCGCGCAGGCCCACCTGCAGCGTCAGCTTGGGCTGGCTGTAGTTCAGGTTCACGTAGCCCGCGTTGATGTTCTCGTCGTAGCGAAAGCGGTTCGAGCGGGTCAAATCCAATAGCCCGTTGGTGAAGTTTTGGAGGTCGTTATCGGCCGTCACCAGGCTCGATTTGGCGCCCAAATCCAGTCGCAGTTCCTTGCTGAGCGCCTGTGTGTAGTCGGCCTTCACCGACTGAATGGTCAGCCGGCCGTCCTGGTCCAGGCTGTTGGCCAGGGCGGGCTCGCTCACAAAAAAGGTTTGCAGCAGTTGGTCGCGCTGGCTGTGGTAGCGGGCGTAGTCGGCATCGGCGGTCAGCTCCTGCGGGCCAAAGGCGTTGGCGAAGGTGCGCCGGAAGTTGAGGTTGCCGGCAACATTGTCGAGGCGGTTCTCGCCGGTGTTGGTGGCGTTGTAGCGCAGCTCCTGGTTGCGCAGCAAGTCATACACCTCCGATTGGTTGGTGCCGGCGGGGGTGTTGCGGTTGTTGAGGCCGCTCACCACGGCCCCAATCGTCGTGTTGTCCGACAGATTGTAGTCCAGCCCGCCGCGCCAGCTGTGCGACCGCGCCGTGACGGGCTGGCGGTTGTCCTGGTCGGAAGTGCTAATGAGCGCCCGACCCGTTGCAGTAGCAGGCCCATAAAAGTCCCGATGAATGGTCAGGATGTTCAAAAACGACCGGTCGGAGTAATTGTAGGAGCCAAACAAATTGAGGTTCTTCTCGCGGTGGTTCAGGCTCAGGCCACCGGTGTAGCGGTTGTATTCGCCGCGGCCATAAGTCAGGTTCACGCTGCCATTGGTGCCGAGCTTTTGGTCTTTCTTGAGGTTGATGGCGATGATGCCGGCCCCGCCCTGCGCGTCGTACTTGGCCGGCGGGTTGGTTATCAGCTCGATGCTTTTGAGCTGTTCGGCGGGCAGGGCGCGCAGGTACTCGGCCAATTCGGTGCCCGTCATGGGCTGGCGCTTGCCATCGATGACGACCAGCACGCCCTGACGGCCGCGCAGGGCCAGGTTGTCGTTGCCGTCCACGGTCACGCCCGGCGAGCGGCGCAGCACGTCCAGCGAGGTGTTGCCGGCCGCCAGCGTCGAGCCTTCCACGTTCACGATGGTGCGGTCGGCCTCGCGTTCGTACAGCGGCTTCTGGCCCACCACTTTCACCTCCGTGAGCTGGGTGGCGGCGCTGGTGGCCAGGGTCATGGCGGGCAACTCCACCGGCTGCCCATTGGCCTCAAACGGCGCCGACCACCGCCGCTCAAAGCCCACCTGCGCCGCCGACACGAGGTAGCGCCCCGCCGCCGCGCGCTCAAACTGAAAAAGCCCTTTGGCGTCGCTAAACTCGGTTTTCACCACCGTAGAATCCTTGGCGCGGTGCAGGGTCACGGTCGCAAACTCAACGGGGCTGTTGCCGGCACTTTGCACCTGGCCGCGCACGTTGCTGGGCCCCTGCGCCTGGGCCTGAGCAGCGCTGAACAGTACACTGGTTGCCAGCAAAAGCGGGGCGGCAGGAAAGAGGGAGGATTTCATACAGAAAAGCAGAAAAGGATTTGCAGAAAAAAGGTGAGTATGGCAGTGGAATGCAGATTTGCTCAATCGAGCAAAAGATTATGATGTATCATCAAGGTTGCGTGGAAACGGAAATATTTCACCAGGCAGAGCTACCGTTGGGGTTAGAACCTAGTTGGGTAATGGAACGCAGTTCAATGCTATGCGCTCCAGCACCTGCCGCAGCGCCGTGAGCTCTGCTTCATCGATGCCGGCCAGAGCCACAGTTCGGTTGGCGAGGATGATGGGCTCCACGGCATCCAAGATGCGGTGGCCGGTTTCGCTCACGCGGAGCCGGGTGCGGCGGCCATCGTTCGGCAGCGGAATGCCCAGCAACAGCCCGCGCTTGAGGAGCAAAGCCAGCATGCGCGCCACCGAGGCCTGGTCCTTAAACACCCGCTCGGCAATTTCCTGCTGCGTCAAGTCGTCGTGCTCCAGTACCACTTGCAGCACCAGCCACTGGTCCACAGTAATGTCGAGGCCGGCCCGGTCGATGTTGGCCTGGGCCATGCGCCGGTAGCTCCGGATGGCCTTGTCGAGTGAGTAGAAGAGGATGGAGTTCAGCATCGGAGCAAAGGTAAGGCATTGTTTATGATATATCATAAACAATGCCTTTGCATCCGCGTTGCTTGTTTGCAGAAAGAAGGTGAGGTTGAGAATATTGTCTATATGCGGTAGCCCGTCATGCTTGGACTGCGCTCAGCATGACCGTTCAGCATCGTTCACGCGAGGTGACTCGGCTAGGCTCGGCACGACGTTCTTTATTGTCCATTACTGATGCTCAGCCTACTTGCCAAACTGCCGCAGGTTGTAGGTGAAGCTTAGCATGAAATATTGCTGCAGGATGCGGCTGCGCACGTCCTCCACGTAGGTTTCGGTGGTGTTGCGCACCACGCTGCGGTTCTGGTTCAACAGGTCGTACACCTGCAGCTTGAGCTCGCCCTGCTTGTTGGCAAAAAACTGGCGGGCCAGGGCCACATTCCAGAGGGCAATGCGCTGGTTGAAGCCAGCAGCGCGGCCGGTGTTGTTGCTGTACCAGAGGTCGGAAGTGAGCACAAAGCGGGCGGGCAGCTGGTAGTAAATGTCGGCCGTCAGGGTTTGGGTGAGGAAGTTGTTGTTCTGGTCGGTGAGGCGCGAGTAGCTGGCGTTCTGGTAGGTCACGTTGGCACTGAGGCCGAACTCCAGGGTTTCGTTGAAGGCTGAGTTGGCGCTGGCGCCCTGGCCCAGGCTCCAGGTGCGGCCAGTGTTGGCCAGGCCGTTCACGAGGCTGGGCGACTTCACGAAGCTGGCATTGGTGGTCAGGTTGAGGTTGATTTTGTGGGTAGCGAGGCGCTGACCCAACGACAGGAAGCCGTTCAGGCTGTAAAAGCCGTCGGCGTTCACGGGGCGGGTGGTTTGCACGCCGCGGCTGTCGAAGGTGCTGGACGACACAATGCGGTCATCGACCCGGCTGCCATTCAGCAAGCCAAACACGCTGCGGCTGGTAGCGGCGTTGAACTGCGAATACGTGGCCACCAGCGACTGCACGTATTCCGGCCGCAGATTGGGGTTGCCGGTTTGGATGCTGAGCGGGTTGGAGTTGTCGCGCACGGGCTGCAGCTGGCTGGCGCTGGGTGCGTTGAGGCGGGTGCGGTAGTTGAGGCGCAATTGGCGGTTGCGGGTGCCGGTGTAGCTGAACAAAGCATTGGGCAGCAGGCTGGTAAAGCGGCGCTGCACGGTGGTGTCGGCCGAGAGGTTGCGCACCGTGAGGTCGGCCCGCTGGGCATCCAGCCCCGCGCCGATGGTGTAGCGCAGGCGGCGCTTTTGCAGCGTCAGGCCCGCCCGGTTCGACTGAAACAGGCTGGTGAACTGGTTGCTCAGGCCAGCGTTCGGGCGGTCGTACTGGCCACTGGCTTCGTTGAAATCGGCGGTGAAGCGGTTGCCGTTGTTGCGAGCGTCGTTGAAGGCATAGTGCGTTTCGAGCTTGGTGCGCAGCGACAGCGGTTCGACGTAGGACAGCGTCAGCGCGTGGTTGCGCACCGGAGTGTGCTGCTCGATGCGCTGGTTGAGCTGCTGCGTGGCCTGCGGCAGGGGCATGCCTGAGGCGTCGAAAAACGATGTGGTGCCGCGGTTGAAATCGGCGACGTCCTGGTTGCTGAGCGTCGAATTGAGGTTGGCCGAGAACGTGCGGCCCTGCCTGGCGAAGCGGCGCATAAGCAGGAAGTTGCCGCCGCCGTTGGGGTTGTCGGTGGTGCCGGTGTAGCGGTTGTTGCCCTGGTTGAGCAAGCGGCTCCCCACGCTGGTTTGCTGCTGGTTTTGTCGGGCCAGGTCGGTGGTTTGCCACCAGGCGTAGGGCGTCAGGCGCAGCGACGTCAAGGAATCAAGCACGTAGTCGAGGCGCATATTGAAGCGGTGGCTGGTGGTCGTGGTGCGGTTCAGCAGGCTTTGGTCGCTGATGATGGGCTGGCCGGCTTCGGGGCCGGTGCTGCCGGCCACGTTCTGGCGCCGAATCTGCTGGTCGGTGGTCACGGTGGCGCGGCTGGCCAGGTAGCTGGTGGCTACCTCGGCTTTTTTGCCCCAGGCGTCGCGGTAGTTCAGGCCGACGGCCCCCGATTCGGTGATGTTCGTGGGCTGGCTATTCGAGGCCGGGGAGTTTTGGCGCCCGCTCCCGCCGCCCAGCTGCAGCCGGATTCCGCCGCTGGGCCCGCCGGGCGCTGGCCCAAAATCAGCCGAAGCCGGCCCGCCGTTGTCGGAAAAGCCTTGCTGGTTGAGGTTGTTGGCCTGGGCCAGGGCCGAAATCTGGCGGCCGTTGTTGAAGCGGTTCAGGCCCAGGCGAGCCTGGTAGCGGCCATCGGTGCCCACGCCCGCGGCTTCGGTGCCGAAGTAGCCCTTGCGCTTGTCGCGCTTGGTCACCAGGTTAAGGGTGCGCTGGCGGTTGCCATCATCGATGCCCGAAAAGGCCGATTGGTCGCTCTGCTGGTCGTACATCTGCACCTTGTCGATGATGTCGGCGGGCAGGTTACGGGTGGCCATTTTGGGGTCGTCGCCAAAGAACGGCTTGCCATCCACCAGCACCCGGTTCACGGCCTGGCCCTGGGAGCGGATGCTGCCGTCGCGGTCCACTTCCACGCCCGGCAGCTTTTTCAGCAAAGACTCCACGGCCGCGTTGGGCTGGGTTTTGAAGGCTTTGGCGTTGAAGTCCACGGTATCGCCGTGCACGGCCACGGGAGCCAGGTTCTGAGTCACCACCACTTCGCCCAGCTTCTGGCTGGTTTGGCCCAGGCGCAGCAGGCCCAGGTCAGGTGTCAGGTCGGTGGCCGATACGGCTACGGGCAGCAGGCGGGCGCGGTAGCCCAGCGCCGACACCTGCACGTTGTAGTTGCCCACAGCCACGTTTTTGAGGGCAAAACGTCCGTCGCCGTCCGTGATGCCGAAGCTGACGTAGCTCGAATCTTTCGCCAGAGTCAGCGTCACGGAAGCTTCGCGCAAAGGCCTGCCGGTGGCCGAATCGGCCAGGGCGCCGCGCACGGTGCCGGGGCCCGGTCGGGTAGGGGCCTGCGCCCGTCCGGCCGTGGCCAGGCCGAGCAGCAGGGTCAACACAAGTAAAAAACGCATGGCCGTACTAGTTGCGGTTGAAGCGCAGGCCACCGCCTTCCATCATCTTCTGGCGGAAGTCGGCCAGGGCTTTCTCGCGGGCATCTTTCAGCTCGGCGGGCGTCACTTTCTGAGCCGTAGCAATGGGCTGCACCTCGGCCTCGGGTACGGGCTTTAGGTCCACTTTGGCGGCGCGGTACTGCTCCTGCTCGCTTTCTAGGGCCAGCACCACGCCTTTTTCGGGGGTTAGGTCACGCACCGGGGAGTAGGTGAAGGGCAGGTCGGTGGTGAACCACACGGTGTAGGTTTCCTTCTTGTAGGGCACCGTGGCCTTGCGGCAGGTGTAGCCGGCTATTTTCTTGGTTTGGCCGGTCAGGGACCAACCCATGGGCGCGGCAATGGGGGCGTCGCTGCGGTAGGTGATTGCGGTTTCGTCTTTCTTCACGGTGAGCACCGTGGTGCTGGTGCGGTTGGCCAGGTCGAGGTAGGTGGTTTCCTGCACGGGCCGCGGAATGTTCAATTGCTGCGGCACTCCGCCGCCACCGGGGCCGCCTTCCACGGTGCGCATCACCATGCCGGCGTTTTCGCGCTCCTCTTTGGCTGCGGTGCCGGCGAAGGAAAGCGTCAGGCCGAAGCTGCGCGACTCAGGAATGTCCGTCGGGAAGTCGGGGCTGCCGGGCTTTATCTGCTGGCCGTTGATGATGATGCGGACCTGGCTCAGGTCGACGCGCTGGGTGGCTTCGTAGTTGATGCGGCCGCTGGTTTGGGCCACGGCGGCGCTGGCGGCCAGGAGGCCCAGCGTGAAGGATAGTACCAGGTTTTTTGCAGCGTTTTTCATGGGAGAATGGCGGGTTGAATGGAACGCTGCAAAGCACCGACAATCTTTTGTAAAGTACTGTTATCCTGTGTTAAATAGTGTTAACGGACGAAAATGAGCAGGCAAAGCCCGTATTTTTGTTTGGCCGAAACTCACCCCGGCATTTTCTTATGAAACGCCGCATTCGTTCCATTTTCTGGCTTATGGTGGCGTGCATGCTGGGCATCAACGGCTTTCAGGCCTACTGGCTTTACAACACCTACCAGCTCACGGCCAGCCAGTTTGCCCGCACCGCCCGCGAAGCCCTGTCCAGCGTGGTGCAGCGCCACCAGCTCGACCTGGCCCGGCACTTCGTCGACCGCGACCGCGGCGCCAAAGGCCGCATCATGGTGTTCCAAAACACCGACGACGAAGGGCATGTCAACCGCGTGGTGGTGCAGGGAAAAGACGACGACAGTGCCACCGGCACGCCGCGCAACGTGACCGGCCCGGCGGCCGCCGGAGCCATTGAAATGAACGGTGTGAAGCAAATTCGGGTGTTCCGGCTCGGCTCGCCCCAGCTGGCACTGCCGCGCCGCGCGGCCGGCGCGGCCGATACCATGGTGCGCAAGCTTTCGCGACTGCTCATCAACAACTGGGCCGGCGGCCAGCCCGCCGACCTGCACCAGCTCGCCGCCGCCTACCACCGCGAGTTGCGCCTACGCGGCGCTGATGCTCCCTTGGTGCTCGATACGTTGAGCCTGCCGCTGCGGCAGGCCGGCGCCCGCCCCGCGGCCTTCGACGAACTGCCCGCGCGCCCCGGCTACCGTGTGAAAACCCCGCCGGTGTCGCTCAACCCGTTTCGGGAGCTGTACGTCCGGGCCTCGTTTCAGCCGCCCACGTCCTACATCCTGCGGGAAATGGGCGGGCTGCTGGGCGGCTCGGTGCTGCTGCTGGCGCTCACCACGGGTTGCTTCTGGCTGATGCTGAGCACGATTCTGAAGCAGAAAAAGCTGTCGGACGTCAAGAACGACTTCATCAACAACATGACGCACGAGCTGAAAACGCCGCTGGCCACCGTTTCGGCGGCCGTGGAGGCGCTACAGAACTTCGGCGCCCTCAACGACCCCACCAAGACGCAGACCTACCTCAGCATCTCGCGCAATGAGCTGCAGCGCCTGTCCGATTTGGTGGAGAAAGTCCTGAACATTGCCGTTGATGAGCGCCAACAGCTGGAGCTGAGCCCCGAGCCCGTGCAGCCCGCCGACTTGGTGGCCGAAATCGTAGCCCGCCATCAATTGCAGGCCGCCAAGCCGGTGAAATTCGACGTGCAGGTGGCGCCGGCCGCGGCCGTCAAGTTCGACAGGCTGCACATGGGCAACGTCATCAACAACCTCATCGACAACGCCATCAAGTACTCCAAAGAAGCCGTGACCATCACCATCCGGGGGCGGCAGGAGCCCAGCGGCTGGCACCTCACCGTGGCCGACGACGGCCCGGGCATCGAACCCGGCTACCAGGAAGCCATCTTCGACCGATTCTTTCGCGTGCCCACCGGCAACTTGCACAACGTCAAAGGGTTCGGCCTGGGCTTGTATTACGTGCGGCAGGTGGTGGAGCGCCACGGCGGCCGCATCGGCGTGCGCAGCGGGGTGGGGCGCGGCAGCGAGTTTGCCCTCTGGATTCCGCAAGGTTAGAAAATCACTCCATGCCCACCGTTCTCCTCATCGAAGACGAGCCGTCGCTCGGCCTCATCGTCAAAGACAGCCTGGAAAGCCGCGGCTTCGCGGTGCAGTTTGCGCCCGATGGCGAGGCCGGCCTGCAGCTGTTCCGCCAGCAGTGCCCCGACATTGTGGTGGCCGACGTGATGATGCCCAAGCTCGACGGTTTCTCGCTGGCCGAGCAAATCCGGCGCGAAAACACGGCGGTGCCCATTCTCTTTCTCACGGCCCGGTCGCAGCCGGCCGACGTGGTGCGCGGCTTCGAGCTGGGTGGCAATGACTACCTGAAAAAGCCCTTCAGCATGGACGAGCTGATTGTGCGCATCAAAGCCCAGCTGTTGCGCCAGCCTGCCGCGGCGCCGGCCCCGGTTGGCCTGCTCGCCATCGGCCGCTACCAGTTCGACCATCCCAAGCAAAAGCTCCGTTTCGGCGCCCAGGAGGAAACCCTCACCAACCGCGAAGCCGAGCTGCTCAAACGCCTGTATGACCAGCGCAACCAGGTGCTGGAGCGCAACGCCGTGCTCAAAGAGCTGTGGGGCGACAACTCTTTTTTCAACGGCCGCAGCCTCGACGTGTTCATCACCCGCCTGCGTCGCTGCCTGAAGGAAGACCCGCAGGTGCAGATTGTGAACGTGCGCGGCATTGGCTACAAGCTGATTTTGTAGCAGTTCGACAAGCTCAGCAGGACGTGCTTTTGCCTACGCCCGAACCCTACCGCGTGAGCCCCGGAAACAGCGCCGAGATGGCCGTGGCCAGGAAATTGACCCCAATGGCCAGCGTGATGAAGCCCATGATGCGCGACATGGCCGCCATGCCGGGCTTGCCCAGCACCCGCGTGAGGCGCAGCGAAAACAACAGGATGACGAACGCGCCCAGGGCCACCAGCGCAAAGCCCAGCACGGTCATGGCCTTGTCGACGTAGCTGGGGCGGATGAGGCCGATGCAGATGGCCATGGAGCCCGGCCCCGAGAGCATGGGCATGGCCAGCGGCGTGAAGCTGATGTCGTCCTTATGCTTGCTTTCTTCGAGGGCGTCGGGGCCCACCCGGTCGCGGTTGGCGCCGGGCGTGAGCAGCTCAAACGCCGAGCGCATGAGCAGAATGCCGCCCGCAATGCGCAGGTGCTGAATGTTGATGCCGAAGAAGTTGAGGATGTATTGGCCGCCGAAAAACGCCACGGTGAGCACCATCACCATGTAGATGCAGGCCCGCAGCGCCGTGCGCGCCCGCTCCGAGGCGCGGTCGTCGGCGGTGAGGGTGAGGAACACCGGCATGGCCCCGAAGGGATTGACGATGGAAAACAGGGTGGTGAAGGTGGCGAGCAGAATTTCCATAGGGCGCAAAGGTAGGGGCGGGGCCGAACCGGGCGGAAAAGTACTATTTTGCCGGCTCAACGGCGGCCTGCCGCTTTGCGTAGGCCAGTTTACGCTACTTCGTTCTCCCCACCGCATGATTCCTGACTCCTCCACCGGCGAGCATTCCGCCGGTACTGAAAACGACCGTCCCGTGACCGAAAACCCCATCGTGGGCATCATCATGGGGTCGAAGTCGGACCTGAAAATTATGTCGGCCGCCGCCGAACTGCTGCGCCAGTTCAGCATTCCCTACGACATCACGCTGGTGTCGCCGCACCGCACACCGCACCGCATGGTGGAGTACGCCGAAAGCGCCCGCAAGCGCGGCCTGCGCGTGCTCATCGCCGGCGGGGGCGGGGCGGCCCACCTGCCGGGCATGGTGGCCGCCTTCACCACGCTGCCTGTCATCGGGGTGCCCATCAACAGCACGCTGTCCATTCAGGGGCTCGATTCCATTCTGAGCATGATACAGATGCCGGCCGGTACGCCCGTGGCCACCGTGGGCCTCGACAACGCCGCCAATGCCGCCGTGCTGGCCATTCAGATGCTGGCCCTCAACAACGCCCGCCTGGCCGATGCCTTGGAGAAGTACCGCACCACCCTCAAAGACCGGGTGATGCGCACCATTGAAGAGCTGCGCAAGGGCGGCTTTCAGGACGACCTTTAAGCCCGCCCCGTGCCAAGAGCACGGGGCGTTTGCTTTAGTCCCGCCCGTTTTTCTGCCCTGTTTCCGTATTCCCACCCCGTTGCCCTTCATGCCCATACTTCTCTCCGTACTGCTTACTGCCAGCCACTGGGCCGTTTGGATAATTGGGGGAGCTGCCCTGGTGGCTACCCTGATGCCTCTGCTGCGGCACACCGCCTGGTGGATTCGCGTGTTTGACTTTCCGCGCCTGCAGATTGTGCTGGCCCTGGTGCTGGTGGCCGCGGCCGGCCTGGCCCTGGGCTACGCCAGCGCCGGCCGCTGGCCGCAGCTGTTTTTGCTGGCGCTGGCGGCCGCCACGGTTTACCAGCTGCTGCGCATAATCCCCTACACGCGGCTGGTGCCCAAAGACGTGGCCGATAGCACCCGCACCCACGACCCCCGCACCGAACTCAGCCTGGCGGTGATGAACGTGCTGCAATACAACCGCGAAGGGGCGCTGGCCCTGGCCACCGTGCGCGCCGCCGACCCCGACGTCATCATGGCCGTCGAAACCGATTCGTGGTGGCACGAGCAGCTGCGGCCGCTCGAAGAAACCCATCCGTACACCTGCCATGAGCCCCTCGACAACACCTACGGCCTGCTGTTCTTCTCGCGCCTGCCCCTGAAGGCCTGCCAGATTAAGTACCTGCTCGACGACGACATTCCTTCGCTGCACACCCACGTGCAGCTGCCCGATGGCCAAACCTGGGTGCGTCTCTACGGCCTGCACCCCAAGCCGCCCGCGCCCCAGGAATCGAAAACCAGTACCAAGCGCGACGCTGAGCTGCTGCTGGTGGGCAAGGAGGTGGACCGGCGCGACGAAGCCACCATCGTGTTTGGCGACATGAACGACGTGGCCTGGTCGCACACGTCCGAGCTGTTTCGGCGCGTTTCGGGCCTGCTCGACCCGCGCGTGGGCCGGGGCCTGATGCCCACCTTCCACGCCGACTACCGGCTGCTGCGGTGGCCGCTCGACCACGTGTTTGTGTCGGCGCATTTTCAGGTGGTCGACATGCGCCGCTTGCCCCACGTGGGTTCCGACCACTTTCCCATCTTCGTGCGCCTCAGCTACGAGCCCCGGCACAAAGCTGCGCAGGAAGAAAACGCCGAGCAGGCCGACGCCGACGACCGCGCCGAGGCCGACGAGAAAATTGCCGAAGGCTTCGCCGAAGAGCAGGAAGAGGAAGCAGAAACCGATGCCGTAAAGGCGTAACGCAATTCGACGCTTGCCACAAAAAAAAGCCGCCCTGACAGAGGCGGCTTTTTTTATGGCAACAGGCCGTGGCTATTTGGCCGCGGTGGGCTTTTTCTTGGTCACGAGGTCCACGGTCATGAAATCGGCCGCGGGCACCTGGCGGCCAGCGGCGCCCACATACTGCGGGCGAATCTGCACCATGAGGCGGCGGTTCGCCGCCGTGAAATCGGTAAGGCCGGAGGCAAAAGCGGCCGGCGTACTGCCCGCGAGCTGGGCCGGTTTCACGTTGATGTCGACGTTGATGGGCAGGGTCTCGATGGCGCTGGCTTCGAGCGGGGTGTTGGCGGCCGTAGAGCCGGTGGTCAGCTCCTTGCCGTCGAGCAGCAGCTTGTAGTCGAGCTGCTTGAGCGTCACGTTGGTGGGGCTGGGGTTTTTGGCATACACGCGCATTTTGAGGTGCAGCGGGAGGTTGCCTTTTTGCAGGGCCGTTTGCAGCTGCGCCTGCTGGGGCGATGTTATGTCGGCGGCCTGACGCACAAACAGAATGTCCTGGCCGCCCAGCTTGGCTTCGTCCACGAAGTTGAGGCGGTATTGCATCAGGGTGTAAGCTTCGTTTTCGAGGGCTTCGGCCGAGACGTTTTTGCCGCTGGGCTTGTCTTTCACCTGCTCGCTCACGCTACAGGAATCGAAGGCAACGAGCAGGGCACCAAACGCCAGCGCGCGGGCAGGAAATAGGAGGGAAGAAATTTTCATAAGAAAAAATGGGAGTCGGGACAGAAAGCCGCGCCGAAGCAACAGATTTCGGGGCACTGCGCTGCTTACGCGAAAGAGCAAGCAGGGTTAAAGGTAAAGCTGCGACAACAAAAAAGGCCGGAAGCTGCTGCCTCCGGCCTTTTTCACGGGCTTGTTGAATGGTGTTAAATCCAACAGTCCCTGGAATCTACGGGCTTATTTGCCGTCTACTTCTTCGTAGTCCACGTCGGTCACGTGGTCACCAGCCGGCTGGCCTTGGCCGTTGCCGCCCTGGGCACCGCCGTCGCCGCCGGGGAAGCCCCCGCCGGGCTGGCCGCCCTGGCCGTCAGCGCCACCCGCGGCGTACATCTCCTGCGAGGCGGCCTGCCAGGCGGCGTTGATGGCCTCCATGGCGCTGTCGATGCGGGCGAGGTCCTTGGCTTCGTGGGCCGATTTGAGGTCGGCCAGCGCGCCTTCGATGGCGGTTTTGTTGCCACCGCTCAGCTTCTCACCGTACTCTTTCAGCTGCTTCTCGGTCTGGAAAATCATCGAGTCGGCGGCGTTCATCTTGCCGATGCGCTCGGTTTCGGCTTTGTCAGCGTCGGCGTTGGCGGCGGCTTCGTCGCGCATGCGCTTGATGTCGTCCTCGCTCAGGCCGCTGCTGGCTTCGATGCGGATTTTCTGCTCCTTGCCGGTGCCTTTGTCCTTGGCGGTTACGTTCAGGATGCCGTTGGCGTCGATGTCGAAGATTACCTCAATTTGCGGCACGCCACGGGGTGCGGGCGGGATGCTGTCGAGGTGGAACTTGCCGATGGTGCGGTTCTGGCTGGCCAGCGGACGCTCGCCTTGCAGCACGTGGATTTCTACCGAAGGCTGGTTGTCCGAAGCCGTCGAGAAGGTTTCCGATTTCTTGGTCGGAATGGTCGTGTTCGACTCGATGAGCTTGGTCATTACGCCGCCCATCGTCTCGATGCCGAGCGAAAGGGGAGTCACGTCGAGCAGCAGAACGTCCTTCACTTCGCCGGTCAGCACACCGCCCTGGATGGCAGCACCGATGGCCACTACTTCGTCGGGGTTCACGCCTTTCGAAGGCTTCTTGCCGAAGAACTTCTCCACTTCCTCCTGGATGCGGGGAATGCGGGTCGAGCCACCCACGAGAATAACCTCGTTGATGTCCGAAGTGCTCAGGCCGGCGTCTTGCAGCGCTTTTTTCACCGGGTCCATCGAGCGGCGCACGAGTTCGTCGGCGAGCTGCTCAAACTTGGCGCGGCTCAGTTTCACCACCAGGTGCTTGGGGCCCGAGGCCGTGGCGGTGATGTAGGGCAGGTTGATTTCAGTTTCGGTCGAGCTGGAGAGCTCCACTTTGGCTTTCTCAGCGGCTTCTTTCAGGCGCTGGAGGGCCATGGGGTCTTTGCGCAGGTCGAGGCCTTCGTTTTCGCTGCTGAACTGGTCGGCGAGGAAGTTGATGATAACCTGGTCGAAGTCATCGCCGCCGAGGTGGGTGTCGCCGTTGGTGCTCAGTACTTCAAACACGCCGTCGCCGAGCTCCAGGATGGAGATGTCGAACGTGCCACCGCCGAGGTCGTACACGGCGATTTTCTGGTCTTTGTGCTTCTTGTCGAGGCCGTAGGCCAGGGCGGCGGCGGTGGGCTCGTTGATGATGCGCTTCACGTCGAGCCCGGCGATGGCACCAGCTTCTTTGGTGGCCTGGCGCTGGGCGTCGTTGAAGTAAGCGGGTACCGTGATAACGGCTTCGGTTATGGTCGTGCCAAGGTAATCCTCAGCGGTTTGCTTCATTTTCTGGAGCACCATGGCCGAGATTTCCTGCGGCGTGTAGTTGCGGTCGCCAATCTTCACGGCTACCGTGTTGTTGGGGCCGGCTACGACGTCGTAGGAAACGTGCTTCTGCTCGGCGGTCACCTCGTTGAAGTGGCGGCCCATGAAGCGCTTGATGCTGGAAATCGTATTCTTGGGGTTGGTAACGGCCTGGCGTTTAGCCGGGTCGCCCACTTTGCGCTCGCCCTTGCCCCCGTCGAGGAAAGCGACGATGCTGGGGGTGGTGCGGCGGCCTTCGCTGTTGGGAATTACAACGGGTTCGTTGCCTTCCATTACGGCTACGCACGAGTTGGTGGTGCCGAGGTCAATGCCGATTATTTTGCCCATGAGAGGGGTGTGTTGGTTAAGATGAGGAGAGGAATGTGTCAGGTTCGAGGCAGCTTCGCAGCCGCTGACCGGGGATTACAAGCAACGTACCAGCGTCGATTTGGTGACAGATTGTCACCGATTCGGCCGCCAGGATGGAGGTTATCCGACGCGGTGGCGGGAATTGTTGCGGGAGGCCAGAATTTTCCTGACAAGGGGGCGGAAATGGCGGCTGCTTTATTGTTTCCTGCGCTACTTTAACCGGCAGTTATAAGTGGAGTAATTCAAAACAGATGGCCTCGAACGTTCCAGTAGTAAAGCAAATAGCATGGATTTCAATACTCCCTCAGATGGTAGTGTTGGGATTAATATTGACAGTCTGCTATTTGGCTGGCTTCACAAACCCAGTATTTCCGGCTTTTGGCGGGTATTTGCTACTCGGTTATGTCCTCAGAGCAGTGGTTGCCAGCGACCAGCGGAAAGGAATGCAGTTGGTTAAGAAGCATGACTATGCTGGTGCAATCCCATTTTTTGAATCGAGCTACAAGTTTTTTACCAATAACCCGTGGGTTGATAAATACCGGTATGTCACGTTGCTGAATTCTTCCGCTATGGATTACCGTGAAATGGCTTTGTGCAACATTGCTTTTTGCTACAGCCAAATTGGAGATGGACTAAAAGCCAGAGCGTATTACAAGCAAGTACTAAAAGTGTATCCCAACAATGGCTTGGCGCAAACTGCCCTCAGAATGATGGAATCAGTAGAAAAAGCAGTGGAATAACCACTGTTTCCATTGCCGAGTATCAGCGGCTCAGAAACGCCCGCGTCTGCTGCTCCCAGTCGGCGGGGTAGCGGTGCCAGTAGGGCTCGTGGCCCACGCCGGGGAAGTCGTGGCGGGCTTTGGGGCCGGCGAGGTGGAATTGGTGCCTAGCCCACAGGGACAAGACAGAAGGACGCATACTTGCGTCGTCAGGGGGCAATAACCGTTTTGTTGAATGAGGAGAAGCAAAGATGTATCTCTATCCTACTTATGCGATTTGTAAGTGCGTTTCTCAGTGGCCATCGGCCACCGGGCCGGTGCTCAGGCCCAGGCGCTTCACGAGGGGCCCGATGCTGAGGCCCTGCACAATGATGCTGAAAATAACCACCACGTAGGTGATGCCCACAATCAGGTCGCGGGGCATGGAATCGGGGAGAGAGAGGGCCAGCGCCACGGAGATGCCGCCCCGCAGCCCGCCCCAGGTGAGCACCCGCAGCGTGGCGCGGTCGAACTGGTAGAAGCGGCGCAGCAGGCTAAGGGGCAGGGCCACGGAGGCGAGGCGAGCCAGCAGCACCACCACAATGGCCACGGCGCCCACCAGCAGGGTGGTGCGGCTGATATCAAGCACGAGCATTTCGAGGCCGATGAGCACGAAGAGGACGGCGTTGAGAATCTCGTCAAGGATTTCCCAGAACTTGTCGAGGTAGTCCCGCGTCAGGTCCGACATGCCCAGCTGCCGGCCCTGGTCGCCCACTATCAGCCCGGCCACCACAATGGCCAGCGGGCCCGAGGTGTGCAGCGCCGTGGCCAGCGCCGTGCCGCCCATCACCAGGGCTAGCGTTATCATCACCTCTACCTGGTAGTTGTCGATGCTGCGCAGGGCCCAGAACGTGACGTAGCCCAGCACCGCGCCCAGCACGAGGCCGCCCACTGCCTCCTGCAAAAACAGCTGGCCGATGACGCCCGGCGTGGCCTGCCCGGCCCCGAAGCGGGCAATCTCATACAGGCTCATAAACACCACCACGGCAATGCCGTCGTTGAATAAGGACTCGCCCACGATGCGGATTTCCAGCTTTTTGTCGATGCGGGCCGCTTTGAGGATGCCCAGCACGGCAATGGGGTCGGTGGGGGAGATGAGGGCCCCGAAGAGCAGGCAGTAAATGAAATCGGTGGGCCGGCCAAACAGCGGTAGCAGGTAGTAAAAAACCGTTCCGACCAGGGCCGTGGACAGCAGCGTGCCCACGGTGGCCAGGGCGCCCACCGCAGCGCCCTCGCGGCCGAGGGCCCGCACATCGACGTGAATGGCCCCGGCAAACAGCAGGAAACTCAGCATCACCTGCATGAGAATGGTGTGAAAATCGATGCCCCGCACCAGGTTGCCGGCAGTTACTACCCAGTCTACTCCGAGCTTGCCCAGGCCAATGGCAATCAGGGACGAAACCAGTGCCAGCACCATCAGCCCGATGGTGCCCGGCAGCCCGAGGTATTTGTGGTTGATGAAGCCGAAAACGGCCGCTACCACAATCAGCAGCGCCAGCGTATTGTAGAGTTCCATTGGGATATAACGGGAGGCCTTTTGAAAAAGGTGAAAATAAGCTCGGCAGTGATGCGGTGCCCGACCCAAAGCCGCGGGCATTGGGCATATTTTTTTGAACCTTGCAGCTCGTCTGTATCAGTTGCCGCTATGCCGCTTGCCCTTTCCGCCTATTGCCGTTTGTTGCCGCGTACACCGTTGTATCTGCTGCTTGTTCTGAGCTGGCTGGGTACTTTGGGGGCCGCCCGCGCCCAAACCGCGCCCCCGGCGTCGGCGCCGCGCGACTCGGCCCGGGCCGTGGCCCTCACCACCGACACGCGCACCCTGCGCCAGCTCGACTCGCTGCGCCGCCAAACCACGGCCCGCCTCACGCAGCTGCAGCAGGAGCTGTTGGCCCTGAAAAACGGCCAGAACCGGCCCCGCGAACGGGAGTTGGTGGAGGAGCTGAAAAGCCTGCGCGCCGCCGACTCGTTGCGCCGCGCCGTGGCCCGCCAGCACATCGACTCGCTGAAGCTGCGCGCCCGCGGCTACCCCGTGGTGCCCCATCGCGACACGCTGTTCTTTGTGTATACCAAGCTGGGGCCGTTTTCGCCCCGCGAGCGGGCCAACCTCATTGCCGAGAAAATCCAGCGCCTCGAAGCCGACGTGCGCTACCAGCCCGATTCGCTGCGCCTCTACCCCTCGGAGCAGACCATCGACCTGATGTACGGCCAGCTGGTGGTGCAAAGCATTTCCGACAACGACGCGCTGTGGATGAACACCAGCCGCGACTCGCTGGCCCAGCAGTACCGCGCCCGCATTGCGTACGCCGTGGCGCAGTACCAGCAAAGCCACAGCCTGCTGAATACGCTCAAGGAAGTGGGGCTGGTGCTGCTGGTGCTGGTGGCGTTCTACTTCGTGGTGCGCCTCGTGAACCAGCTGTTTCGCTGGCTGGAGCTGCAGCTCATCACCCGTGAGGAGCGGTGGTTCAAGGGCATCCGCCTGGGCACGTACGAGCTGTTTACGCCCCGGCGCGAGCTCGACGCGGCCCTGCTGCTGGCCAATGTGCTGCGCTGGGTGGTCATCTTCCTGATAATCTACCTGGTGCTGCCGCTGCTGTTCAGCATCTTCCCCGGCACCCAGGACGTGGCCGATACGCTGCTGGGCTACGTCATTGCGCCGCTGCGCCGCATGGGGCTGTCGCTGTGGCACTACCTGCCCAACCTGATTACCATTGTGGTCATCGTCACGGTGTTCCGCTACGTGCTGCGCGGCCTGCACTTTCTGAAGGAGGAAATCCGACTGGGCCAGCTCACCATCGCGGGCTTCTACCCCGACTGGGCCAACCCGACCTACCAGATTGCGCGGGTGCTGGTGTTTGCCTTCCTGCTGGTGGTGATTTTTCCCTACCTGCCGGGCTCCGATTCGCCCATTTTCAAGGGCGTGTCGGTGTTTCTGGGGTTTCTGTTCACGTTTGGCTCGGCGGGGTCGCTGTCCAACATTGTGGCCGGGCTGGTGCTCACCTACATGCGCGCCTACAAGCTCGGCGACCGGGTGAAAATCGGGGACGTGACGGGCGACATCATCGAGAAAAACCTGCTCGTGACGCGCATCCGCACCATCAAAAACGAGGAAATTACCATCCCGAATTCGGCCATCATGAGCTCCTACACCACCAACTACACCAGCGCCGCGCCCACGCTGGGCCTCGTGCTGCACACCACCGTCACCATCGGCTACGACGTGCCCTGGGCGCAGGTGCACCAGCTGCTCATCGCGGCGGCCACGCAGGCCGAGGGCGTGCTGGCCGAGCCCGCGCCCTTCGTGCTCCAAACCAGCCTCGACGATTTCTACGTGAGCTACCAGCTCAACGCCTACACCCGCGAGGCCAGCCGCCAGGCCGTCATCTACTCGCGCATCCACCAGCACATCCAGGACCAGTTCAACGCGGCCGGGGTCGAAATCATGTCGCCCCACTACCGCGCCGCCCGCGACGGCAACCAGACCACCATCCCCGCCGATTACCTGCCGAAGGACTACGCAGCCCCGAAGTTTCGGGTGGAGGGGAAGGAGTAATTTGCTGTAAATGATTTGCGCTACTTGAGGTAGCTTTGACTCGCAGCAATCAGAATTGTTTGTGCAAGCAGGATTGAAAACTACAATCACCAAAGACTATGGATTTCAAGTACGATGTTACTTTATCATTTGCAGGTGAAGACAGAGAATACGTAGAAAGAGTCGCTCATTTTCTCAGTGACAATGGCATAAAAGTTTTCTACGATAAGTTTGAGGAGGCTGATTTGTGGGGCAAGGATTTAGGCGTTCATTTCGACTATGTTTATAGGAAAAGCGCTAGGTACTGCATTCCTTTCATTTCGCAGCATTACAAAAAAAAGATTTGGACAAACCATGAGATTAAAACTGCTATTGCAAGAGCAATAGAAAATCATGAAGAATATATTCTACCTGCAAGATTCGACGATACGGAAATCGACGGCATTAGACCGACAATCGGTTATATCAACCTTAAATCGTACTCACCAGAGGAATTTGCATCATTGGTAATCAAAAAGTTGGGCAAAGAGCCTAACATTCCTTTACCAGAAAAGGAGCAGGAGAACGATGGCAAGATTTATTTAGCTGTCAGAGTTTTAATTAGTGAATATCAAGGTGTTTTTGGCGCTGCTTTGGGTGTTAGCATGATAAATATTGAGAAGGAGCATCGGTATTTTAATGAACCGTATTTCACATTGACACATCCTTTTGAAGGTGCAACCGATACTTTTTACTTATTTGACAAACTCGTCCCCGTTACTTTTCCTGCAAAGCTAGAGTTCGGTCAAGTCGCAAGTGTAGACTATAATCTTAAGCCAAAATCGATTGAGATGTGGGCTTCTTTGCCCGAAGACACGTTGGTACAAGCAGTAGTAACAACAACTGTTGGCGAAAGATATAAGTCGAATCAAGTTCCAGTAAATGATGTACTTAAAGCGTTTAAGTACAATCAACCTTAGCAAATTTGTTAGCGTCCGATATTTTATTACTGAATGCAAGACTGGTGCTGTACCATTGAAATGACGGAAGCAAATCACCTTTTGTGATTTTATAGAATAGCAGTGCTGAAATCATCAGAAGCAATACCCCAAAAAGCCTCTGCCCCCGCCGAGGCTTTTTTGCTGCCCCGGCCCCGGCGCGCCTCCAGATTCGGGCGCAGCCGGCGGGGCGCAACCCATCGAAAGCCCGGCGGATGCCGTAGGTAAGGCCACGCCTCACTCGCCCCGCCCGCTGCATGCTAGAATTTCACCACGCCTTCGACCTGCTCTCGCGTAAGCTCACCGGCTGGATGCAGCAGCTTATTCTGCTGCTGCCCAACCTACTGATTGCCCTGCTGATTCTCGTGACCACGTTTTTCGCGGCGCGGCTGGTGCGGCGAGCGGTGACCAACCTGCTGGGGCGGGTGTCGGGCAGCGGCACGCTCAACAACCTGGTGGTGACGATGTGCTACGTGGGCACGCTGCTCATCGGCACGTTTTTCACGCTGGAGGTGCTGAGCCTCGACAAGACGGTGACCTCGCTGCTGGCCGGCGTGGGCATCATCGGGCTGGCGCTGGGCTTTGCGTTTCAAGATATTGCGGCCAACTTCATCAGCGGCATCATCATCGCCGTGCAGCGGCCCTTCATGGTGGGCGACGTCATTGAAACCGATAAGTATTTCGGCACCATCGAAAGCATCAACCTGCGCACCCTCGACCTGCGGCAGGTGACCGGCGAGCTGGTGCGCGTGCCCAACCGCAAGGTGTTCGAAAGCCCGGTCATCAACTACAGCGTCACCACCCGCCGCCGCGTCGATTTGCCCTGCGGCGTGGCCTACGACTCGGACCTGGAGCAGGTGTGCGCCGTGGCCCTGGCCGCCATGCAGGGCTTCCCCCACCTGCTGCCCGACCGGCCGGTGGAAGTCATGTTCACCGACTTCGGCGACAGCGCCATCAACTTCACCCTGCGCTTCTGGATTCCCTACACCCGGCAGGCCGACTACGTGGGGGCCAAAAGCGAGGCCGTGATGCGCCTCAAGCGGGCGTTCGACGCGGCCGGCATCGTCATTCCGTTCCCCATTCGCACGCTGGACGTGTCGGCGGCGCTGCTGGCGCAGCTGCAGCCGCCACTGCCCTCCGCCAGCCCCCCCGGCACGGTGCCGCGCGACGAGCACTAGGGGCGGAGGCCGCCCGGGTGCGCCCCAAAGCCCGGGCACAACTTTCCCCCGGGCTCGGCAGTACCCACTTGCATATGAACCGACTCCGCGCCCTTTGGCTGAATATAAATGCCAGCTTCTGGTTTGTGCCGACGCTGATGGTGGCCGGGGCCATCCTGCTGGCTTTCGGGCTGGTGCTAGTCGATGTTCGCATCAACCACGACGGGCTCGCCGATTATCCCTTGCTGTTTGGGGCGGGCTCCGATGGCGCGCGCGGCATGCTCACGGCCATTGCCGGCTCCATGATTACGGTGGCGGGCCTTATCTTCTCGCTCACGCTGAGCACGCTGGCCCAGGTGTCGAGCCAATACACGCCGCGGGTGCTGCGCAATTTCATGCGCGACCGCGGCAACCAGTTGGTGCTGGGCTTTTTCGTGAGCATTTTCGTGTACTGCCTCATTGTGCTGCGCACCATTCGGGGCGGCGACGAGGGCCGGTTCATTCCGTCGCTGGCCGTGCTCATGGGGCTGGTGCTGGCCCTGGTGAGCATCGGGGTGCTGATTTTCTTTATTCACCACATTGCCTCTTCCATTCAGGCGTCCAACATCGTGCGCAACGCCGCCGAGGAAACAGAAGCCGCCATTGGCCGCCTTTTTCCGGACGAGCTGGGCCAGCCGGCCGACGAAACCGAAGCCCAGGCCCTGCGCCAGCAGGCCGGCCAGTTGCAGTGGCAATTTGTGCCCGCTCCCGCCAGCGGCTACGTGCAAAGCGTAGACGAAGACGGCCTGCTGGACCTGGCCCGGGAACTGGGCTGCGTGGTGCGCATGGAGCACGGCATGGGCGGCTTTGTGGCCCAGGGCGCAGCCCTGGTGGCGGTGGCGCGTTACGGGGGCGGCGAAATCGGGCTCACCGAAGAGCTGAGGGGCCGTTTCAGCACGCGGTTTGGGCTGGGCAGCCAGCGCACGGTAGAGCAGGATGCCGGCTTTGGGCTGCGCCAGATTGTGGACATTGCGCTCAAGGCGCTCTCGCCGGGCATCAACGACACCACCACGGCCCTTATTTGCGTCGATTACCTCGGCAGCTTGCTGGCCCAGCTGGCCGGCCGCCGGCTGGCCGGGCCCCTGCGCGCCGACGAAGACCGGGTGCGGGTGCTGGCGGTGCGGCCGTCGTTCGGGGATTTTGTGGCCACGGCGTTCGACCAGATTCGCATCAATGCCGACGGCAACGCCGCCGTATACCTGCGCCTGCTCACGGCCCTGGCCACCGTGGGCCAGCGCACCCAGAGCCCCGCCCGCCTGCGGGCGCTGCGCCAGCAGGCCGGGCTGATTGGTGAGGCCGCCCGGCGCACCCTGCACACCCACTACGAGCGGCAGCAAGTGCAGGCGCGCCTGGCCGAAGTGGGCTGATACCCGCGCCCGAAATCGCAGAATGCCCGGTAAACCCTGGCGGGCCTACGGGGCGGGCGGTGCCTCGGGGGCCACGGCGGCGCGGGCCGGGGGCACAGTGCCCGTGCCGGCGGGCCAGCCTTCGCGCTGCTGGCTGCGGTTGCCGTCGGTGGCTTCGGTCTGGTTGTGCAGCAGGAGCTGCTGCGTGGGAAAAGGTAGGTCGATGCCGTGGGCGGTGAGCTTGTTTTTGATGGATTCGAGCACCTTGTCCTGCGCGTCGAGGATGTCGGCCTGCCGGGGCGGGTTCACCCACCAGCGCGCCCGGATGTTGACGGTGCTTTCGGCCAGGTCGATTACCAGGGCCTCGGGGGCGGGGTCCTGCAGCACGCCCTCCACCTCGCGCATGGCTTCGAGGATGAGCTGGCGGGCGCGGGCGATGTCGTCGCCGTAGCCGATGCCCACGTCGTACTGCAGGCGGCGCTTGTCGTAGGCTGTGTTCACGGTCACGGCGTTGGTAAACAGCTCGGCGTTGGGGATGACCACGCGGCGGCCGTCGTAGGTTTTGATGGTGGTGGCGCGGGTCTGAATGAACTCCACCGTGCCCTCAAAGTCCTTGTACTTAATCTGGTCGCCAATGCGAAACGGCTCGGTGAGCAACAGCAGAATGCCGGCCAGGAAGTTCTGAAAAATGTCCTTGAACGCGAAGCCGATGGCAATGCCGCCCACGCCCAGGGCACTCACCAGGCTGGCCGGCGTGAAGCCCGGCAGGATGATGGTGACCGTAACAAGCACCCCCAGAATGAGCGTGGCCACGTAGGCCAGCCGGCTCAGCAGCAGCGGCAGGCTCTGGCTTTCGCGCTTGCCGCGCACTACGCGCTGCACCAGGGCCCGCACGCCCCGGGCCAGCAAGGCAAACAGGACAAACACCACGGCACCAATGGCAATATTGGGCAACGCCGCCATCAGGTCGCGCCCAATCTGATTCATTTTCTGCCACGCAATCGAGAAGTCCATAAGCTGGGGCCCTGCGCGCCGGATGGCCCAACAGCGGCTATCGTAAAGTTTGGCAGGAAGGTAGGCTTTGCTATACCCGTGCCTAAATCAAAAGGTTAGCACCTGGGCCGGCCGTTGCTTCCAAAGCCGGAGGGCCAACGGCGTCCCGGTGCCCGCCAGGCCAGCCCCTGGCCGTTGCCGAAGCCAGTGCCGCGCACCACCACTCGGCCGCGTTGCCGTTTCGGAAGCCGCGGCGCATGCTTGTGACAGCAGCGACAAGAAGGCTACTTTGCCGCTCCCAGAAACCCGCGAATCTGCTGTTCCCAATCGGCGCCGTAGCGCCGCCAGTATGGCTCATGGCCGACGCCGGCGAAGTCGTGGCGGGCTTTGGCCCCGGCCAGGTTGGCGAAAATGGCATCGGTTTCGGCGCGGGTCACGCGCGGGTCGGCGGTGCCCCAGAGCAGGAGGGTGGGCGCATGGATTTGGGTGGCGTAGCGCTCGGCGTTGAGGCCGAAGGCCCAGAAGCCGTTTTGCACGCCGCCCCACAACACCAGTAAGTCGGCCATAGGGAAGCCGGGCACGTGCATGGAGGCGAAGCGGTTGTAGGCCGTTTGGCGCATGTTGCCGTAGGGGCATTCGAGGATGTTGGCGGTGGGACGGATACCGAGCTCGGCCTCGGCGCGGAGGATAGCCACGGCGCCCATGCTGACGCCGTAGAGAATGATGTGGCCCCGCGAAACCTCACCCCCGGCCCCTCTCCCAAGGAGAGGGGAGCCTGACGATTTCGCAAAGAGGTTTTTAAGCCAATTGAAAACGGCAGCCACGTCGTCGGCCTCGCGGTAGCCCACCGTGGTGCGGAAACCGGCGGAATTGCCGTTGCCGGCCTGGTCCACGAGCAGCACGTTGTAGCCCAGGCGGCGGAAGTAGCCGGCCTCGTGGGTGAGGTGCGACTTGCTGCTGGTGTAGCCGTGAAACAGAGCCACGGTGCCGCGTGCTCGGCCGCTGTCGGGCCGGGCATACCAGGCTTCTAGCGGGCCGTTGGGGCTGGCGATGCGCACGGTCTCGACCGGGAAGCCGGGTTTGGGGCCGTTTTGCGGCTTGGGATTGCGGATGCCGGTAAGCAGCAGCCACAGCTTCTGGCCGGGGCCAAGCAGCTCGGGGTTGGGCGAGTGCAGGCCGGGCTCGTTGGAAAAGTGCGTGAAGCGCCAGGCGTGAAAAAAGGCCACGGCGTTCATGGCTGCAAAGCCAATGAGCAGCAGTGCCAGAAGCTGGCGGAGGCGGGAGCGTTTATTCAATTTCGGCTGGCGCCTGCTTATGGTTTTAGTGGCCGACGCGGCGCAAGTTGCGGCGGCTTTTCGCCTTTCACTGCCACCTTTCGGTTTGCCGGGTTCTTGGTGGCTGAGAACTTGGCTTTGAGCTTGCGGGATTCTTCTGGGGTGAGCTCGCGCCATTGACCGGGTGCCAGCTCACCGAGCTCTAGCTCGTCGATGCGGGCACGAACGAGGCGCAGGCAGGGGAGGCCCACGGCGGCGCACATCTTGCGCACCTGCCGGTTCATGCCCTGCGAGATGGTGATGGCCAGCCAACTGGTCGGGATGCTGGCCCGGAAGCGAATGGGCGTGCTGCGCTCCCACAGGTCGGCGGGCTCCGGCATCACCTGGGCCTGGGCTGGCGCGGTAAGGCCGTCTTTAATGCGCACGCCGCGCCGCAGCTGGGCCAACGCTTCTTCGGAAACGGTGCCTTCTACCTGCGCCCAATACGTTTTCGGGACTTTGAATTTGGGGTCGCTCAGACGGTGCTGCAGAGCTTTGTCGTCGGTGAGCAGGAGCAGGCCCTCGCTATCGAAATCGAGCCGGCCCACGGGGTACACGCCCGGTACGGGCACGAAGTCCTTGAGTGTGGCGCGCCCGTGCTCGTCGGTGAACTGGGTAAGGACTTCGTAGGGCTTGTTGACGAGAATGTAGCGCATGGCAACTTGTAGCGTGGGCGCTGCGAGTTCGCGCCTGGCAGGAAATAAATGGGTTTTCAGCAGTCGCGGACTCGCAGCGTCCGCGCTACAATTGACCTTCCCACCAGCGCGAGCTGGGCAGCGTGGTGCCCAAAGTTACGGGCTCGCCCAGGTGCGGCGTGGTAATGGCCTGGCCCAGGCGTGCCGCCTCGGCGGTGGCGCGGGTCACGGGCTCGTTCCAGGCGTGGAGCGACTCGGTGAAGGCGCCCCAGTGCACGGGCAGCATCACGGCGGCGCGCACGTCGCGGGCGGCCTGCACGCTCTGCTCAGGCTTCATGTGGATTTCGGCCCAGCTTTCATTGTATTGCCCGCATTCCACCACGGCCAGGTCGAAGGGGCCGTATTGCTGGCCGATGGCGGCGAAGTGCGGCCCATAGCCCCCGTCGCCGGTGTAGAACACGCGCTTGGTGGGCGCCTGCACCACCCAGGAGCACCACATGGTGGAGTTGCGGTTGGTGAGGCCGCGGCCCGAAAAGTGGCGGCTGGGCGTGCAGTGCAGCAGCAGCCCCGGCAGGGTGGCTTGTTCGCCCCAGTTCATTTCGGTGATGCGCTCGCGGGGCACGCCCCAGGCCCGCAGGTGCGCCCCAATACCCAGCGGCACATAGAATTGCCCCACTTTGTCCTTGATTTTCTCGATGGTTCGGAAATCGAGGTGGTCGTAATGGTCGTGCGAAATGAGCACGGCCGCGATGTAGGGCAGCTTTTCGGGGGTGATGACCAGTTCGCGGTTGTAGCGGTTGGGTGTGGCCCAGCTCACGGGCCCCATTTCCACGCTCAGCATGGGGTCGAGCAGGATGTTCTGGCCCGCGATTTCGAGCAGGCTGGCCGAGTGCCCAAACCAAGTGATGCGCACCACGTCGGGCGTTTTGCGCGTGATGGCCAGCGAGTCGAGGGCTTGCATGGGCAGCGGCCCAGGCGGCGCGGCCTGGGGCGACTTCTGAAACAGAAATTTCCACATCGCCGAGGCCGTACTGCCGCCCGTCATTTCCCGGGTCGGAATCAGGTTCACGAACTCGCCCTTTTTCGCATTGTAATGGCCGGATTTCGCAAACGCCTCTTTTTCCAGCCGCGTGGGCGTGCCACCCAGCTGCGGGCTGAGGTTGGTGAAAGTCACCACGCCAATGAGCAGGGTGCCGAGAATGCCGCCGGTCGTCACAAGGAATTTCTTTACAGATTCACGCATAAGGGGTTGTCAGGGACGCGGGGCGGCTTTGCCGTTGGCCAGCGCCACGATGTCGCGTACTTCGAGCACGGGTTTGGTATAGCCGTAGTCGGCCGCGTTTATCATGGCGCGGCCCACTTCCTGCAGGGTGCTCACGTAGTTGGGCGCCAGCCGCCGGGCCACGGGGTAGAGCCAGGCAATGACGGGGTACCAAGCCAGTAAATTGCGCTGACCAGCCGTAGCTTTCATAAACCCCGGCCGAAACATATAAGCCGCTTTGAAGGGGAGGCGCAACAGCGCATTTTCGGTGCGGCCCTTGATACGGGCCCAATGCTGACGGGAGTTTTCAAAACTATCGGTGCCCGCACCCGAAACATATATAAACGTCAGGTCTGGATTAAGTCGAGCCAGCGTTTGGCCTACTGCTAACGTGAGGTCGTAGGTAATGCGCTCATATTCTCCTTCCAAAACCCCCACCGAGGAAATGCCCGCGCAGAAAAAACAGGCGTTGTAACCCGTCAACTGACTTTCCACAGCGCTTAGGTTGGCTAGGTCAGGCACCAGCAGCTCGGTCATTTTCGAGTGGCTGCGGCCGGTGGGTTTGCGCGTGAGCACCAGCACATGTTCCACGGTGGGGTTTTGCAGGCATTCGAGCAGGACGCCCTCGCCCACCATGCCAGTAGCCCCGGTAATGATGGCTCGTATTTTCATATCAGGAAGTAAAGTAGAAGGGAGGACGTAGCGGGAGCAGTTCTACTTTACGAAATACCTAAAAGAACGGCGTAGAGACGCGACCCTTCGCGTCTCGGTGGGCGCGCCGGTCGGTTGTCGTCGGGTATCATTCAACACCGAGACGCGAAGGGTCGCGTCTCTACGCCGTGCTGGTTTACACGCTTCCCGAATACTTGCGCACGGCCCACTCCACCGTCAGGAAAGCCAGAATCAGGAAGAAAATCCACTTCAGATTTATCAAATCCTTCAAGTCCTCCTCAGCCGTAATCACGGGCCTGTAATTGGCCTTGAGGATGTCCTGCGCCAGCTGGTCGAGCTGCGCCGGGTAGTAGAGCCGCGAGCCGCTGCGGCGCGAAAGCTGCGCCAGCAGGTTGTTGTCGGCCTTCGATTCCAGCGCTTCCAGGGGTTGGGCCTGCACCAGGAGCTCGCCGGCATCCTGTTGCGCCTGGCCGCCGAGCGTGGCCCGGGCCTGGTACTTGTAGAGGCCCTCGGGCAAGGGGCCCAAGTGCAGGGGCGAGCCGTCCTCGGCGTTAGTGAAGGAGAAACGGCGGGTTTGCTGCCGGGCATCGGTGAGCACCAGGTCAATTTTCTGGTTGTAGAGGCGCTCAAACACCGCGTTGTAGGTTTCGGCACCCAGCGTCACGTCGTCCTGCGTGCCGAAGGCGTCCTGCGTGGGATACACGTCGAGGCGCTTTTTGTTGGCGTTTTGAGTAAGCAGCTGCAGCGTGCGGATGATGAGGCGGTCGTACGCTTCGGGCTTGTCGTCGTGCTCCACGGCCTCGCTCAGGCGCCATTGCCAGCTGCCGTCGGTGAGCAGGGTGGCCTGGCGGCGCTCCTGCGGGCCTCCGAACACCAGCAGCGGCTTTTGGGTGGCCACGCGGCCCACCTGCTGCCACAGGGCCGCCTCCGCGCCGGGCCCCAGGCGGTAGTCGCCAAACGGCACCGGGGCGGGCGGGTACTGCGCAAAGCGGCGGGCCGACTCCTCGTCGGTGGCGAAGCGGGCAAAGCCGGGGTTGGGCCGCGGCGTCACCTCGTCGGTTTGCGCCCCCCGGGCCTGAATGGTGAGGCCGGCGCCCTGCTGGTTGTAGCTGCCCAGGTCCGACTGCGCGCCAATGATGTAGAGCGCGGGCGTGCGCCGGGCCTTCACCTGGGCCAGAATCTCGTTGCCCAGCCCGCCTTGGGCCGGCAGCTGGTGCAAAATGGCCACGTCGAAGTCGGTATCGGCCTTGAGCGGGGCCACGCCGGGCAGGGCCAGGGTCAGGTCGAAGTTGTCGTTGGCCAGAATGGCGGCGCGCAACGCCTTGAGGTCGGGGTGGGGAGCGGCGCCGGCCAGCAGGACCCGCAGCTTGCCCTTTACAATCTCCACAAAAGCTGTGCGGGCGTTGTTCAGCGCCGTAAACTCGCCCGGCTGGGGCACCACGCGCACCTCGTAGCGCCGCTTGCCGGGCGCGGGGGCCGTGAGCTGGAAGGCCACGCGTGCCCGGCGGCGCCCAGCCGGCAACGCCACGCGGCGCGATTCCAGCACGCGGTTGCCTTCGCGCAGCTCCACGGTGGCCGCGCCGCCCGCGTAGCCCTCAAAGCCCAGCTCGGCTTCGATGGGAAATTTGTTGCCGCTGAAGGCCACCCGGTTGTAGGTAAGGTCGGTGAGGCGCAGGTCTTTCTTGGGCACGGTGTCGCCCAGGGCCACGCTGTATATCGGGAAGCTAAACTCGGAATAGGCCGGGCTGCGGCCCTGGTTGGCTAGGCCGTCGGACGCCAGCACCACGCCGGCCAGGTTGCGGCCGTCGTAGGCATCGCGCGTACCGGTCAGCAGCTGGTCGAGGTCGGTGGTAGCGGCCGCGAAGCGCAGCGAATCGAGGCGGGCCGGTCGGGCGGCCGTGGACGTGAGGGAGCGGGTTTCGACGGTGAAACCGCGGCTGCGCAGGGTTTCGGCCAGCCGGGCCAGGCCGGCGGTGGCCTGGCTCAGCACCGGCTTGGGCGTAAACAGCTCGACGGACTGCGAATTATCAACCGCCAGCACCACGGTGGGCTGCTCGGTGTGCGTGGTGGTGGTTTGGATGAACGGTGCCAGCAGCAGGTAGCACAAAAAGCTCACCACGGCGAAGCGCAGGGCGGCCAGCGCGAAGTTGAGCTGCTTGCTCCAGGGCGCTTTGGCCGAGTATTGAAGGCCCGCGTAGCCGGCCCCTACGAGCAGGCACAGCGGAATGAACCAGGCAGAATATTGAGTGGTCAGCAAACGAAAGTCGGATTGAATCAGCGCTAAAGGTCGGCAACAGCCGGCAAGGTTGCAGCCGCCCGCTGCTTCAACGGCTGAGCACGGTAACCAGTTCGGGGCTGCGGAAGATGCTGGCCGGCGAAATTACCGTTTCCTGCAGCGGTAGCTGGTTGCCGTAGCGCTCCCGTAGCTTAGCCTGCACGGCGGGATGGCTCAGGTCGAAATCGCGCAATTGCTGCAGCTTGCCCAGCCGCCGGCCCAGCCCACGCTCGTACACCTTCCAGATGAGCTCAGAGCAGTAAATCCGGTCGTCGGACCAGCCGAAATACAGGTCGTAGTTATGGCCCAGCATCGGCTGGCCCGCTGCTTTCAGCCGGGCCAGCGCGGAGGGCGTGAGGGCCGTGGCCGCGTCGCGCAGCCGCTTGGTTACGAAATGGCCGTCCTGGCCCCGCTCCACCCAGTCGGCCAGCGGCGTCAGCTTCACCGGCTGCACAGCTTCGAATACCTGCCACTGGCCGTCTCGCTGGTAAAGAATGCCGCAGTGGCTGTAGGGCGAGTGCGTGGCGAGCTGAATGGCCCGGCTCTGGGCCGAGAGCGAGGTGTGAAAAATCAGGTCGCCCTCGCGAAGCTGGGGCGCGATTTGCGCAGTGGCGGCTGCGGCAGCGCGGTGGCCTTGGAAGCGGAGCAGGCGGCGGTGTAGGCGCGGGTAGGCAAATACAGATATAAGTAATGCAAACGTTACCATTGCTATCCAAACCGCTATAACAGAAATTGACTTTAATCTGCGGTTATTCAAGTTGATAGTGCTAAAAAACGGGTGTTATGCGAAGAGCTAATCGACAAGAACCGTATTTGAAAATACTCACTTCGAGATGGGTGACATTCCCGACGTTATTGATTCTGGGTTTTGCAGCAGGCTTTATTTGTGCCGGTTACGGCTGGTCGAAAAGCGGTTATCAGTTTGTGCCTTCAGAAATCATAGTTAAGCCGCCGCCTCCCGGCACAACTTGGTGTTTCCCTGATGTCGGCTTTAGTAGAGCAGCGCAATTCAAAGAAAAGCTTGAGAAGCGAATGTTAACAGCTCAGTTACATCAATACAGTGACTCAATTATTAGAAGCAGTGCAAATGGAATAAATGCAGACAGTTTGTGCTCCTACTATCTAATGAACGTCGGGCCCAAACGGTTTAATGTTATTTTCTCAGCTAAAGGCAGCTTTGCCCCAACCGATAAGTACACTCTGGTAACTGAAACAGGCTGCTATTTTCTCTACCCCATTCCCAAACGAAGGAGCAAAGATTATAACAGCCTGCTTCAGAATTGGGCAGAACGGTAGGTAAAAGCTGAAATCTAAGTGGTCTACGTCAGCATCCCGCCATCTACCTGCAGCACCTGACCGGTGATGTAGGCCGAGTCATCCGAGGCCAGAAACGCCGTGGCCCGGGCCACGTCCTCGGGCCGGCCGCCGCGCTTGAGCGGAATGGCCTTGCGCCATTCGTCCACCTGCTTGGGGTCGAGGGCGTCGGTCATTTCGGTTTCGATGAAGCCGGGGGCAATGGCGTTGCAGCGGATGTTGCGCGAGCCCAGCTCCAGCGCCACCGATTTCGTGAAGCCGATGATGCCGGCCTTGCTGGCGGCGTAGTTGGCCTGCCCGGCGTTGCCCTTGATGCCCACCACGCTGGTCATGTTGATGATGGAGCCGCTTTTGGCGCGCATCATGGGTTTGGTGGCGGCTTTGGTGAGGTTGAACACCGATTTGAGGTTGACGGTGAGCACCTGGTCCCACTGCTGCTCGCTCATGCGCATGAGCAGGCCGTCCTGCGTGATGCCGGCGTTGTTGACGAGGATGTCGAGCTTGCCGAAATCGGCCACCACGTCCTCAATCAGCTTTTCGGCCTGGGCGTAGTCGGAGGCGTCGGAGCGGTAGCCTTTTACCTTGGTGCCGGCGGCCGATAGTTCGGTTTCGAGGGCTTGGCCCTTCTCGACGGACGACAAATACGTGAAGGCGACATCGGCGCCGAGCTGGGCAAAATGCGCCGCGATGGCGCGGCCAATTCCTTTGGAAGCGCCCGTCACAAGGGCCACTTTTCCGGTGAGTGTGTTGGTCATGGGGCGAAGGTAAGTAGCGCGGACTTTCAGTCCGTGAAGGAACAGTTTCGATTCGCGGACTGAAAGTCCGCGCTACCGCAGGCTAACTTCGCCGCAGATTATGCCCCATCACGACATCTGTATTCTGGGCGCGGGCCCCGGCGGGGCCGCCGCCGCCCTGCACCTGGCCAATGCCGGCCAGCCCTGCCTGCTGCTGGACCGCGCCGCGTTTCCGCGCGACAAAACCTGCGGCGACGCCCTCAGCGGCAAGGTCATCAACGAGTTGAAGCGCATCGAGCCCGGCCTGCACGCCAAGCTGGCCGCCTCGCCCATCCAGATTCCGAGCTGGGGCATCGACTTCATTGCTCCCAACGGCCGCCAGCTCAGCATTCCATTCAAGCCGAACTTCAACAAGGCCGCCGACGCCACCGCCGGCCACGTGGCCAAGCGCATGGACTTCGATAATTTCCTGGTCGAAGAAGTACGTCAGCGCCCGGAAATCGACTTCCGCGAAAACGTGGACGTGGCCCGCACCGAGCGCACGCCCACCGGCTGGCAGCTCTTCGACAAAGCCGGCCAGGCAATTGCCACTTGCCGCCTACTGCTAGTAGCCAACGGCGCCCAGTCGGAATTCGCCCGCAAAGTGGCCGGCCACGCCTTGGAGCCCGACCACCACTGCGCCGGCCTGCGCACCTACTACGACGGCGTGAGCGGCCTCAGCCCCGACAATTTCATCGAGCTCCACTTCATCAAGGACTTCCTGCCCGGCTACCTCTGGGTGTTCCCGCTGCCCAACGGCCAGGCCAACGTGGGCGTGGGCATGCTCTCCAAAACGGTGGCGGCCAAGAAAATCAACCTGCGCCAGCGCCTCGACGAGATTCTGGCCACGCACCCCACGCTGGCGCCGCGCTTTGCCGGGGCCACGCGGCTGGGGTCCGTCAAGGGTTTTGGCCTGCCGCTGGGCTCGAAGCGCCGGGCGCTGTCGGGGGCTAACTATTTTCTGCTCGGCGATGCGGGCTCACTCATCGACCCATTTTCGGGCGAGGGCATTTCGCACGCCATGGTGAGCGGGCGCCACGCCGCTGTGTGGGCCGCCGAAGCCGTGAAAAAAGGCGATTTCAGTGCCGAGTTTGCCCGCAACTACGACAAGGCCGTGTACAACCGCCTCAGCCAGGAGCTGCGCCTGAGCCGCGTGATGCAGCGCCTGCTCAATTTCCCCAGCCTCTTCAACATCGTGGCCAACCGCGCCGTGAGCAACCCCACATTGGCCGCCACGCTCTCCATGATGTTCATGGATTTGGACCTGCGCGAGCAACTGCGCAAGCCCAGTTTCTACTTCAAGCTATTTTTTGGCGGGAAGTAGAACCACAAAAGAAGAACGTCATGCTGAGCGCAGCCAAAGCATCTCTACTGCAACACTAAAATGAATTAGTTGCGCGGTAGAGATGCTTCGGCTGCGCTCAGCATGACGTTCGGTTGCTACGTGTGCCGGCCCGATTACTGCGCCGGCGTTGAAGCGGCCGGTGGGGTAGCCGGCTTTTTATACCCGGGCCGCGGGTGGTAGCCGGTGCCGGGCTTGGCCACCGGCGCGGCCTTGATGGGCTCATGGCCGTCGTTGCCCACGTAGCGCTTCAGGCTTTTGGCTGCTTCGGGGTTGAGCTTGGTGGCGCGCTCCAGGTCGCGGCGGGCTTCGGAAAGCTTGTCGAACGACGAATAGCTGATGCCGCGGTATTCCCAGGCGTCGGCGTAAGTCGAATCAAGCTGAATTGCGCGGGTGAAATCGGTCACAGCCGGCTTGTACTGGTACATCTGCATGCGGGCCACGCCGCGGCCGAAGAAAGATTCCTTGTCGTCGGGCCGATACTTGAGCGCGCCCGAGAAGTCGGTGGCCGCGGCCTTGTACTGCTTCATCATCAAGCGGTTCACGCCGCGGTTGTAGTAGGCGTCGGGGTTGTTGCGCTGGTACTTGATGGCGGCCGTGTAATCGGGAATGGCCTCCTTATACTGCTTGAGGTAGCTCTTGGCCTTGGCGCGCTGCAGCAGGGCGGCGGGGTCTTTGGGGCTGGTTTTGAGGCGCGAGTCGGCCGATTCCAGCATGGCGCGGTAGTCAGCGGCGGTCATTTTTTTCTCTTTGGCCCGCTCGGCCGAGGCGGCGGTGGCGCTGGGCGTGTTGGGCGCAGCCGTTTCGGGGGCGCCCACGGTTTCGAGGGGCAGGCCGGTGGGGGTGGCGCCGGGCTCAGGGGTGGCGGTGGCGGGCGTGGCCACGCGGGCGTCGGTGGCCGTGGCGGCGGCCCCGGTCGAATCGGGCCGGGTGGCGCCGGTGGCCACGGGGGCTGCCATGGGCTGGCTGTTCACGGTGGGTTTTTCCTTTTCCGTGACGGTGGTGGCGCAGTTGGTGAGGAAAGCCAGCAGCCCCAGGGCTGCCAGCGGCGTGCGAAGAAGTGATTTCATGGAGTACGGTACGTGGTAAGGCGCGCTTTCGGGGCGCCGCCGGGGGCTTATACGGAGACGGAACAAGATTGGCTGCTAGCACGCTTCGGGCCAAAACATTGTTGGCAAGCTAAGCAGTAGCCGCGAATTGCGGCGCGGTGCACAGGGGCGGCTATCTTTGCTGCCCTAATTGGGTGGGTCCCCCAGCCGGGCCCGATGTACTTTTTTCTTTCGCAGAATTCTATGGCATTGCAATTTGATTTGGTCGTGGTCGGCAGCGGCCCCGGTGGGTACGTGGCCGCCATTCGGGCGTCGCAGTTGGGGTTGAAAGTAGGCGTCATCGAGCGCGAGTCGCTGGGCGGCATCTGCCTGAACTGGGGCTGCATTCCCACCAAAGCCCTGCTCAAGTCGGCGCAGGTGTTTGAATACCTCAACCACGCCGCCGAGTACGGCCTCACGGCCGACGGCGTGGGCTACGATTTCGGCGCCGTCATCAAGCGCAGCCGCGGCGTGGCCGACGGCATGAGCAAGGGCATCAACTTCCTGTTCAAGAAGAACAAGATTGAAACCATCATGGGCACTGGCAAGGTGCTGGCTCCCGGCAAGGTAGAAGTGACCAAGGCCGACGGCAGCAAAGAAACCGTCGAAGCCAAATCTATTATTCTGGCCACCGGGGCCCGCTCGCGCGAGCTGCCCGCTTTGCCCATCGACAACCAGAAAATCATCGGCTACCGCAAGGCCATGGCCATGGAGCAGCTACCCAAGCGCCTCGTGGTGGTGGGTTCGGGCGCCATCGGCGTCGAGTTTGCCTACTTCTACCGCACCATGGGCTCCGAAGTGACGGTGGTAGAGTACCTGCCCCGCATCGTGCCGGTGGAGGACGAAGAAGTGTCGCGCCAGATGGAGAAGTCGTTCCGCAAAATCGGCGTGAACGTGCTCACCAGTGCCGAAGTAACCAAGGTGGACACCGCTGGCGAAGGCTGCAAAGTGACCATCAAAACCGCCAAGGGCGAGCAGCAGATTGACTGCGACGTGGTGCTGAGCGCCGCCGGCGTGGTGACCAACCTCGAAAATATCGGCATTGAAGAGCTGGGCATCAAAGTGGAGCGCGGCCGCGTGATTGTGGACGACTTCTACCAGACGAACGTGCCCGGCATCTACGCCATTGGCGACATCGTGCCCGGCCCCGCGCTGGCCCACGTGGCCTCGGCCGAAGGCATTATCTGCGTCGAGAAAATTGCCGGCCACCACCCCGAGCCGCTCAACTACCAGAACATCCCGGGCTGCACCTACGCCTCGCCCGAAATCGCCAGCGTGGGCTACACCGAAGCCGAAGCCAAGGAAAAAGGCTACGACGTGCTGGTGGGCAAGTTCCCCTTCTCGGCCTCGGGCAAAGCCAGCGCCGCCGGCGCCAAAGACGGCTTCGTGAAGGTCATCTTCGACAAGAAATACGGCGAGTGGCTCGGCGCCCACATGATTGGCATGAACGTGACCGAGATGATTGCCGAGGTCGTAGTGGCCCGCAAACTCGAAACCACCGGCCACGAAATCATCAAGGCCGTGCACCCGCACCCGACCATGAGCGAAGCCATCATGGAGGCTGCCGCCGCCGCGTATGGCGAGGTGATTCACTTGTAAGTATTGCCTTAAGCAATACGAAAAAGGCCCGGCTGAAAAGCCGGGCCTTTTTCATTAAACACCAATGTAATAGTAAGGAAGAAGCTGGCGCTCCTCACCATCACAAGCTATTCAAGCTCCGTTTTCTGCTTCTGAAACAGGGCTTGGCCGCGCAGTAGCACGCGCAGGCTTTTGCGCTTGAGCAAAATATGCGGAGCGGCTTTGGTGTCGTCTTCGAGACGGTTTTTGTAGGCCATCAGGATGTCGCGGTAGGAGATGATGCCGCTCACCTGAGCTTCGCTGCCGAGCACGGGCAGCACGTCCACGTTTTCGCGGGCCATGCGCTCCACGGCGGTGCGCAGGGTGTCGGTGGCCTGCACGGCCACGGTGCGGGGCTGCAGCAAGGTGCTGATGGGGGCGGCCTCGTCGGCGTGCCAGCCGGCCAGGGCCACGGTGCTCACGATGCCGGCAAAGGCGCCATCGGGGTTCACGACCACCAAATGAGGGCCGGTGCGGTCGGTGTCGCGCTCCACCCACTCGCGTACTTCCCGGATGCTGTTGTCGGTGCTGATGGCCACCATGCCGTTTCGCAGCACGCGGCCCACGTTCACCTTGTCGAGCAGGTCGGGCTCGTAGTCGACGGGCGTTTTTACGCCGCGCCGGGCTATTTTTTCAGTCATGATGGTGTTGCCCATCAGCAGGAAAGACACCAAGTAGGCCCCGGTGCAGGCCCCCAGCAGCGGCAGCAGCGCCTGCGCCTGGCCCGTGGCTTCCACCGCAAACACGATGGAGGTAAGCAGCGCCCGCGAAGCCCCGGCAAACATGGCCGCCATGCCCACCAGCGCCGCCAGCGGAATAACGATATCCGAAGCCGGAAAGAAGTGCTTGATGGCCACGCCC
Source organism: Hymenobacter sp. 5317J-9 (assembly GCF_022921075.1). Taxonomy (NCBI): domain Bacteria; kingdom Pseudomonadati; phylum Bacteroidota; class Cytophagia; order Cytophagales; family Hymenobacteraceae; genus Hymenobacter; species Hymenobacter sp. 5317J-9. The sequence continues at coordinate 3,225,103 of NZ_CP095050.1, read as the reverse complement.
AGCAGTGCGCCCGTGGCCCCGCCGATGGTGAGCAGCGGCGCCAGCGTGCCGCCCGACGTGCCGCTGCCCAACGAAATGGCCCACGAGGCAAATTTCAGGAAACACAGCGTGAGCAGCAGGCTCAGGGGCGCCGTGCCCGACAGCACGGTGGTGATGTTTTCGTAGCCCACGCCCAGCGTGCGCGGCGCGAAGTAGCCGATGACGCCCACGGCCAGGCCGCCCAGCGCCGGCCACCAGCCCCAGTGGAAAGGCAACTCCTCAAAGCTGTCTTCGATGAAATACACCAGCTTCGTGACGCCCACCGACGCCAGCCCCACCAGCAGGCCAATGGCGCTGTAGGTGGCCAGTGCGCCGTTGCTGGGCGCCAGCAGCGCCGGCATGGGAAACGTGGCGCCCTGCTCAAACAACAGGTGGTGCCCCGCCGCGCCCGTGATGCAGGCCAGCGCCACCGGCAGCAGCGAGCGGGGCGAAAACTCAAACAGCAGCAGCTCGATGGCCAGGAAAACCGCCGCGATGGGCGTGCCGAAAATGGCCGACATGCCCGCCGTGGCGCCCGCCGCCAGCAGCACCTTGCGCTCGTGATGCGTGATGTTGATGAGCTGGCCCAGGGTGGAACCCAGCGCGCCGCCCGTGGCGATAATGGGCCCCTCGGCGCCAAACGGCCCGCCCGTGCCAATGGAAATGGCCGCCGAAAGCGGCTTGAGGTACATAATGGACGGCTTGATGCGGCTTTGGTTGGTCAGAATCTGCTCCATGGCCTCCGGAATGCCGTGGCCGCGAATGGCCTTGGAGCCATACAGGGCCATGAAGCTCACCACGAGCCCGCCCAAAACCGGCATGATGATGACCCACAGGCCCAAGTGGTTGTCGGCCGGGGAGTGGTATTCGAGCGCAAACTCGCCGTGAAAAACCAGGTTTGTGACCAGGTTAATCAGATATACCAGCAGGCGGGCCACCAGGCTGATGGTGACGGCCACCAGCACCGCCAGCGCCGAAATGCGCACCAGGCGCTGCTTGTCGGGCGCCAGGCGGGGCCGCACGCCGTCGTCGGCCAGGGTGGGTTCGAGGGAGGGGGCAATGGGAATGCCGGCCTGAGCCAGCGGCGAATGTTTCATAGGACAAGGAACAGGGTGTGAAGGAGGCCGGAACGGGCAAGTGCCCGCACCAGACTACTATACGAACCTCCGAAACCTCCGATGAGTGCCCCATGAACCGCGCACGCCATGCCCAGGCCTTTTTTAGTTTGGCGCTGCTTCTGCGGCCACGGCCGGCGCCCGGGCCGCTTTGGGCTTTTGGCTCACCAGCCACACGCCCAGGAAAATGAGCGCCGCCTGCCCGGCCTTGCCCCAGGTGAGGTGGTCTTTGCCCAGGCTCACGGCAATGAGCACGGCCAGCACCGGCTGCAGGTAGATGTACACGCCCAGCAGGGCGGGAGAGGCGTATTTCAGGGCCCAGTTGTTGAGCAGGTAGGAGAGGATGGTGAGGAAGAAAATCATGAACCCGACTTCGGCCCAGATGTAGGGCGGAAAGCTGGCGTAATCGGCCTCCAGGGCCTCGCGCCAACCAAACGGAATGGCAATGAAGCCACCCACCAGAAACACCCGCCCCAGCACTGTGAACGGGTGGTACTTGCGCATGAGCGGCGTAACGATGACCAGGTAAATGCCAAACACCGTGGCATTGAGCAGTATGAAAATATTGCCCAGCGTGCCCTGCGGGTACACCGCGGCCGTTTGCGCATTGCGGCCCAGAATGAGGGTAGCCGCGCCCACGGCACCCACCCCGATGCCCAGCGCCCGGGGCAGCGTGATGCGCTCGCTCAGCAGCACAGCCGAGGCGATGACCACCACAATGGGGGCCACCGTTTGCAGGAGCGAGGCACTGATGGGGGCCGTCAGGTTCAGGCCTGAGAAGAACAGGAGCTGGTTGAGGCCGATGCCCAGCACGCCGCAGGCAATGGAGCGGAGGTTGTCGGCCCGGCCAATGATTTTATCCTCGCGGGCTACAAAAAATTTGATGATGGCGAAGAAAAGAATGGCCCCCACAATGCGCAGCGTGACAATGCCGAACGGGTGGAGGTAGTGCGGCATCACATCCTTCGACAAGCTATAATTGGCCGCGTAGATGATGGTGACGACGAGAAGGGCCGCGTGCACGCGGAACTGGTTGCGCATAGGAAAGGAGCAAAGCGCGCCGTGGCGCGGGCCACAAAGGTCGGGCCGCGGCGGCCGAATGCCTTACCGGGCCGGCGCGTTTTATTCCCGGCTGCCCAGAATTTGCAGAAGCGTGCCCCCGGCCATGGCAGGTTCGGGCTGCGCCCGGTACTGGCGCAGCACATGGCTTCGGGCCGAATCGGAGCAAACCAACACCCGCTGCCCCGGGCGCAACTGCGGCAGGCGGCCCGGCGCCACCACGGCCGGCGCGATGCCCGCTTGGCGCAGCGCGGCCACGTAGAAAAGCAGCACCGCCTGGTAGCGCTCGGCCTGCACGATGGTGACGGCGCGGGGCCGCGGCTGCAGGGTGAGCAGCGGCGGCAGCTGGTAGCCGAAGTGCAGCATGGGGTCGGCTTTTTCACTTTCCCAACGCCGGTGCTCGTGGTAGAGCAGCAGGCCCGCCGGCATCGCTGTGGCCACTGTGAGGAGGCCCACCACTACCGGCCGTGACCAGCGCCAGCGCGTCCGGACGGCCCGCACCACATGCTCCAGGCCCAGTGCGCAGAGCAGGGCAGCCAGGGGGTAGACCGGGGCGCTGTACCACCCCAGCCGGGTACGTGCCGCTGAAATGATGACCAGAAACGTGAGCACAAGCAAGCCGGCAAACCGGGCAAAGTGCCGCCTGGGCAGCGCTGCCGCGTTTGAACTGGCCAGCCAGCCGCCCACGGGAAGCAGCCAGCTCCAGGTGAGCAAGCCCGGGAAAAACAGCCGTTGGAAATATATCCACCACGGATACTGCACCGTGACAATGTGCTGACTGATGCGCCCGTACCAGTCGTTGAACCAGGTAGCCGCGAGGTAGCCCGGCGCGGCGGCTTCTCGCAGCAAATAGAACAGCAACAGTGGCCCAAACGCCCCGATAATGGCCCCGTACGTGCGCCATTGCCGGGTGGCCCAGCGCCCGCCGGGCAGGGCCAGCCACCCCGCGCCCACGGCGGGGAGCAGCAGCACCGCCGCCGCCGATTTGGTGAGCAGGGCCACCGCAAACCACGCGGCGCCCCGCCACAGTTGCTTCGCCTGCCGTTGGTGGGCATACCGGTACCACTGCAAGGCCGTTGCCGTGAGCGCCAGGGTGAGCAGCGCGTCATAATCGCCGAAACGGGACACGTGGGTGCCGTTGAAGCCGGGGCTGGTGGCCAGAATCAGGGCTGCAAACGCGCCCACGAAACGGCTGCGCAGCGTGCGGCACCCAAACCGGTACAGCAGCCCGGCCGTGCCCAGAGCAGCTAATACCGACGGCAGCCGAAGGGCCCACATGTTGTAGCCCAGCACGTGCAGGCAGCCGGCTTGCAGCCAGATGAGCAGCGGCGGCTTGGTATTCCATAAATCGGGCTGCCCGTTGTAGCGCGTAACGAGCCAGTCGCCGCTTTGCAGCATTTCAGCGGCATTTACGGCCAGGCGGGCCTCGTCCCACACGTGCAGCACCGGCGTTCCGGCCTGCCAGCCAAACAGCACCGCCAGTGCCCCCAGCAGCCCCAGCGCCAGCCAGTCGATGCGAGAAGCCGCCCCAAAGCGCCGCCGGAAAAAAGTCATGGTCAAAGGTACGCGCAGCCGTTGGCGCTGGGCCCGTAAGGGAGTCTGGCGTGGCAACCGGCCGCCCGGCTGGCCGTTGATACCTGCCCCTGCCCGACCTTTGCCCAAAACCCCGCCATGGCTTCCCTTTTCCCCGACGACGAACCCACCGCCTTCACCCCGCCGCCCGCGCCCGGGCCCGACGCGCCCCTGGCCGAGCGCCAGCGCCCGCGCCGCCTGGCCGACTACGCCGGCCAGCAGCACCTAGTGGGCGAAACCGGCGTGCTGCGCCGCTACCTCAACGCCGGCCGGCTGCCCAGTCTCATTTTGTGGGGTCCGCCCGGCGTGGGCAAAACCACTCTGGCCCACCTGCTGGCCAGCGAGTTGAAACAGCCCTTTTCGGCCTTGAGCGCCATCAATGCGGGCGTGAAGGACGTGCGCGACGTCATTGAGAAAGCCCGGCGGCAGCGGGGCACTGTATTGTTTATTGACGAAATTCACCGCTTCAGCAAAGCCCAGCAGGATGCCTTGCTGGGGGCGGTGGAGCACGGCACGGTCACGCTCATTGGCGCCACCACCGAGAATCCGTCGTTTGAAGTCATTCCGGCCTTGCTCTCGCGCTGCCAGGTGTACGTGCTGGAGCCGCTGAGCGCGGAAACCCTGCGCGACCTGGTGAACAAGGCCCTGACCGAAGACGCGGCCCTGCAGCAAAAAAAGGTGAAGCTGGTGGAAGACCATGCCCTGCTGGCCCTGAGCGGTGGCGATGCCCGCAAGCTGCTCAACCTGCTCGAAATTGTGGTGCAGAGCACGCCGCCCGACAAAAAGGGCGTGGTGCAGGTGACCGATGCCGTGGTGCAGCAGGTGGCCCAGCGCCCGCTGGCGCGCTACGACAAGGGTGGCGAGATGCACTACGACGTCATTTCGGCCTTCATCAAAAGCATGCGCGGTTCCGACCCCAATGCCGCCCTCTACTACCTGGCCGTGATGCTGGAAGGCGGTGAGGACGTGAAGTTCATTGCGCGGCGCATGGTCATTCTGGCGTCCGAAGACATTGGCAACGCCAACCCCAACGCCCTGATGCTGGCCACGAGTTGCTTTCAGGCCTGCACCGTCATCGGCCTGCCCGAGTCGGACCTCATTTTGGCTCAGACCGTGGTGTACCTGGCTACTTCGCCCAAAAGCAACGCCTCTTATCTGGCCATTCGGGCGGCGCAAGCCGAAGTGAAGGCCCACGGCGTGTATCCTGTGCCGGTGCCGCTGCGCAACGCCCCCACGCGGCTGATGAAGCAGCTCGGTTACGGCAAGGAGTATGCTTACTCGCACAACGGCGAAGGCAACTTCGAGGAGCAGGAGTTCCTGCCCGACGCCCTCAGTGGCACCCGCTTCTACGAGCCGGGCCACAACGCCAGCGAACAGAAAATTCAGGAGCGCCTGCGCGGCTGGTGGGGCGAGAAGTACGGATACTGAAGGCGGTATAGGCGTGAGCCGACGCCTACAGAAACCGCAGGCTGTGGAAGGGGGATTTGGCCGGGTCGCCAAAAACCACGTCTTTCAGGTCGGCTTGGTCGTCGAACATGAAAAAGCAGTAGGCATCAGCAGCGTTTCGCTTGTGCAAGGCCACCACAAGGCACTGCTTGTAGCGCTGGCCAAAGCTGGCGCGGGGCTGCAGAATCGCCGTGGCTCCCCAGTCGGCCCCAAACTCCTCCTTGATGGCCGCCGCCGGAAACTCGTTGAGAGGTTGCGCAAACTCCGCAGCCAGCATGTCGTCCATGCTCTGACCGGGCTGGGCGTGTGGCCCGATGTTGAGTTTGACGGTGCGGAAAAGCGTTTGATACATTTCGTTGGGGTCAACCATCGTAACGTCTTTCTGCTTTTTGCTGCGCGCGTATTCGGCCAGCATGCCCGCCAGTGGCCGCAGGGCGTAGCGCACTTCCAGCCTGCGCTTGGGGTGGCGCACCGCGTATTCATAGCTCATGTCCTCATTAGCAATAACTGGGACTTCCACCCAGCCGGCGGGCACCGCCAGCGTCATGCGTGCTGCCGCTAACCCTTGCTTAATTCGGGGGCCGGGCGCCATCGCCGCTGGCAGCAGCACGCAGGCCAGCCATGCGCTTTTCCGCAAAAATTTCATCACGTTCTGGTAGAGCATACACTTTCCCGGTTTGGATTGTGTTGGGGGCCAAGAACCCCAAAGGTAGCGGGGCCAAGCGCACAGTGCCTTCGTGCGATAACAGCAAGGCCGCACACGGGCTGTAATGCCCGCAGAAATGGTGCGATTATGTTTCTCGGCGGCGCAGCAGTGCGGCTTCTGCGCCCACTGACCTACATTTACTTCAACAATTTACCCTCTGCACTTCATGCGTCAGTTTTTTAAATTTGTGCTGGCCACCATCGTGGGGCTGGCCGCCTTCAGTTTTATCGGTTTTCTGGTGCTGGCGGGCATCATTGGGGCCGCTGCCAGCGCCGGCGACCGCAAGGAAGTAGCCGCCAACTCGGTGCTGGAGCTCAAGCTGAACGAGCCGCTTTCGGAGCGTGGGCGCGACAGCAGGTTCAATTTTGGCGGCAACGGCTCGGCCACCGGGCTGGTCGACCTGAAAGAAGCCATCAAGCGCGCCAAAACCGACGGCGACATCAAGGGCATACTGCTCAACCTGGGCATCATTCAAGGCGGCATGGCCTCGCTCGAAGAAGTGCGCGACGCGCTGATTGACTTCAAGAAAAGCGGCAAATTTGTGGTGGCCTACCACGAAATCGCCTCCGAAAAGAGTTTCTACTTGTCGTCGGTGGCCAATGAAATTTACCTCAACCCGCAGGGCACGCTCGAATTCAACGGCCTGAGCTCGGAGGTGATGTTCTACAAGCGCCTCTTCGACAAGGCCGGCATTCAGCCCTACATCTTCCGGGTGGGCTCGTTCAAAAGCGCCGTGGAGCCGTTTTTCCGCGAAAACTTCTCCGATTCGGCCCGCTACCAGACCCTTTCCTTTTTGAATTCCATCAACGGCTACATGGTGGGCCAGGTGGCTAAGGCCCGCGGCATCGCCTCCGCCCGCCTCAACGTCATCTCCGACTCGATGCTGGTGCACAACGCCCCCGATGCCCTGCGCCTGAAGCTGGTGAGCAAGCTTGGCTATTTCGATGAGGTGCAGGACTACATGCGCGGCAAACTCGACCTGGCCAAGGACAAAAAACCCAACCTGGTGAGCCTGAGCGAATACACCAAAAACGACAAGGCCGACGAAAACGAGGGCAAAACCAGCGGCAACCGCATTGCCGTCATCTACGCCGAGGGCGACATCGTGACCGGCAAAGGCTCCGACGACAACATCGGCAGCACCAAGTTTGCCGAGGCCATCCGCAAGGCCCGCCTCGACGACAAGGTGAAGGCTGTGGTGCTGCGCATCAATTCACCCGGTGGCTCGTCGCTGGCGTCCGACATCATCTACCGCGAAGTGGTGCTCACCAAAAAGGTAAAGCCCATCATTGCCAGCATGAGCGACGTGGCGGCCTCGGGCGGCTACTACATTGCCATGGCCTGCGACACCATTGTGGCCCACCCGAACACCATCACGGGCTCCATTGGCGTGTTTGGGGTACTGCCCAACATTCAGCCGCTGCTGGCCGACAAGCTCGGCATCACCGTCGACCGCGTGACCACGGGCAAGTTCTCGGACCTGCCCACCATCACGCGGCCGCTCTCGGAGTTTGAAAAGCGCACGCTGCAGGAAGAAGTGAACCGCATCTACGCCGACTTCACCAGCAAGGCCGCGCAGGGCCGCCACATGCCCGTGGAGCGCCTGCGCCGCCTAGCCTCGGGCCGCGTGTGGAGCGGCCTAGAAGCGAAGAACAACGGCCTCGTAGACGTGCTGGGCGACTACCAGACCGCCCTGAAAATTGCCGCCGCCCGCGCCCACCTCAAGGCCGACGATTACCGCGTGCAGCGCCTGCCGCGGCAGCGCTCGGAGATTGAAAACATCCTGTCCACTTTCGGCATGGGCGACGACGACGAAGCCAAAACCAAAGCCCTGAAAACGGAGCTCGGTCCGCTCTATCCCGCCTACGCCCAGTACCAGCAGCTGATGCAGATGCGCGGCGTGCAGGCCCGCCTGCCGTATACGCTGGATATTCAGTAGTTTGATAAATACACGCCTGTCATCCTGAGCGCAGCGAAGGACCTTCTCAAGTAAGAACGAGTTTCGTTCGGCAGCGATAAGGCCCTTGGCAGTGCTCATGATGACAGGCGTTTTAGTGCGTTTTTGTAAACACAATCCCATGTTGAACCAACTCAAAGAAGCCGCTGCTTACATCCAGGCCCATTCTAATTCCTTTCAACCTGAAATCGGCATCATTCTCGGCACGGGCTTAGGTGCGCTGGCCCGCGAAGTGGAGGTAGAGCACGAAATCAACTACGCCGACATCCCGCACTTCCCGCTGTCTACCGTGGAAAGCCACGCCGGGCGCCTGCTGCTGGGCCGCATGGGCGGCAAGAAGGTGGCCGTGCTGCAAGGCCGCTTTCACTATTACGAAGGCTACACCATGCAGCAGGTGGCCATGCCGGTGCGGGTGCTCAAGCTGCTGGGCATCAGCCGGCTGCTGGTGAGCAACGCCGCCGGGGGGCTCAACCCCGATTTCAACATCGCCGACCTGATGCTGATTGACGACCACATCAACCTGCAGCCCGGCAACCCGCTCATCGGCCCCAACCTCGACGAGCTGGGCCCACGTTTCCCCGACATGTTTGCGCCCTACGACGCCGACCTGCTGGCCCGCGCTGAAGCGGCTGCTCAGGCCCTGGGCCAGGCCGGCACTACCCGCCGCGGCGTGTATGCCAGCGTGCCCGGCCCCATGCTCGAAACCCCGGCCGAATACCGCTACCTGCGCACCATCGGGGCCGATGCCGTGGGCATGAGTACGGTGCCCGAAGTCATTGCCGCGCGCCACCTGGGGCTGCCAGTGCTGGCCGTGTCGGTCATCACCGACCTGTGCGCGCCCGGACACCTCAAGCCCGTGGTGCTGGCCGACATCTTTGCCGCCGCCGGAGCCGCCGAGCCCCGTTTGACAGCACTCATTAAAGCCGTGGTAGAGCAGTTGTAAACCCAAAAGTGGGCCGATGCGCTTCTGCGCCGGGGCTGCATAGCCAGGATATAAAAAAGGCCTTTGCAATTATGCAAAGGCCTTTTTTATGGAAAATAGCTGCCCTAGGGCAGGGCACTGAACACCCGGGCTTCGGGAATGCTGGCCCGGTTGGTGAAGCTATACCGCAGCTTGTTGGTAGTCAGGGAGTCGATTTTGTAGCCGCCGCCTCTGAACTCCGAGAGGTCTAGGTTATTATTGCTGTCCAGCGTCCAGGTACCGGTGGTGGTTGAATTGTTGCCAATCCAGACCTGCGTGTAGGTGCCACCCGTCGCAAATTTCATGGTGTACTGGGTGTTGGGGCCCTGGGGCGCCACCACGGTGCTGCGGCCGTTGTTGAAAACAGTGCGGCTCAGCAGCCAGGTGTGGCTGGTGAGTATTTGCTCGGGGGTAAGAACCTGGGCGGCGGGTTGGGCAGGCTGTACATCGTCCTTCTTACCACAGCTGGCCAAAGAAATGCCGGCAAAACCGAGAAAAAGAAAGAGGGCCGGGCGTAAAATAATCGCCATACCAAAGTGCTATAAAAAGAAGGAATACTTAAAGGTACGGCCTTTTTCCGAAATCGTTATATAATTTCGACAGTCAACCACATTCCATAGCCCTATCGACAGTAGGACAGAAATTTCATGCAGCGTAGCCTGCTGCGCCCAAGTGAATACTAGCTTTGATAAAAAGTGAATAATACCGTGATAAAAATGTTTTGGCCACGCTCAGAAATTCGGCCTATTTCTTACCGACCAGCTTAGCGTATCACCTTGGTCAGGCGGGTGCCGCTCAACACGGCAAAAATGCCCACGCCACCTTGCACGTTGCCATAAATGGCTGAAGGTTGCGCGAAGGGGTTGCCGTTGGCATTGCGGGCGTCGCGCACCGACTGGCGGAAGCGGAACATGGCGTACTCGGTGTGGTAGAGCGTGGCCGTCACGGTGTCGTTAGCGTTGAAGCGGTAACTGGTGCCCACCGTAAATTCCTGGCCATTCAGCAGCCGGTCTTCGAGCGAAATGTCGGTTTCCGGGCTCTTGCGCAGGTTTTTGGGAATGGGGTCGCCCTTGTGCAGCTGCAGGCGGTAGTAGTCGCCGGGCGCGGCCGGGTCGCGGAAGTTGGTGAGAAAGTAGGCCTTGCGCTCCGAACCCGATTTGTCGTTGAACTTGTACTCCACCGAGTCGATGGGAATGGGGGCCAGGTAGGTGGTGGAGCTGGTGGCGTGGCGGCCCTTGGTATCGCGCACGTCGAGCTTGAACACGTCGCCCGGGCTCGCCACCAGCGGGTCGCGCCCGATATGGGAGTGAAACTTCTCGCCCGTGGTGTCGGTCAGAGCCTTGTAGTTGGGGGAGAAGGCCAGCGGCACCAGCGTGCCGTTGGGCATGGTCAGGGTCACGGTGACGTCGGAGGGCACCTGCGGAATGACCGAGCTCAGGTACGGTACCGACGTGGTGACGGCCAGGCTGGGCACTTTGCCGGGCTCGAGGTAGCACTCCACTACCAGCTCCGAGGCGTAGGTGGGCAGCGGCACGTCGATGTCGTTCTGGAGCTTGCCGCAGCCGGCCAGGGCCAGTAGGGGCAGGGTCAAAGCCGTCAGCTTGTGAGCGAGTTTCATGTTTGAAGTAGCCGTTCCGCTTAGCAGAAAGGGCTTTTAAAATGTTGGGAGGGCGCTAAAACCGAAAATTGTAGGTCAGCGACGGGATGACGGGAAACAGCGACACCTGCTTGGCCGCGAAGCCCGTGGTGCGGCCGCTGGCCTTATCCCGCACGGTTTCGAAGAACACGAAGTAGGCGTTGCGCCGGTTGTAGGCATTGTAGATGCTCAGGGTGAGGTCCTGGTTCAGGCGAGCGCCGATTTTGTACACCATGCCGAGGTCGAGGCGGTGGTAGGGGATGAGCTGGTAGGTGTTGCGATTGGGGTAAATGGGCACCGGGCGCGGGTCGATGCCCACGCTGGAGCCCGGAATGTCTTGCACGCCAAAGCGGCCCAGCGGCAGCGTGGTCAGGTTGCCGGAGGTGTACACGAAGCTGGCCGTGAGGTTGATGCGCGGGTTGAGCTGGTGCAGCACCACCACGGTCAGGTTGTGGCGGCGGTCGTAGCTGGGGTGGAAGTCCTCGCCATTGTTGATGCCCGTGGTGCCGCGCTGGGGCTGGAAGTTGCGCCAGCTCCAGGCTAGGGTGTAGCCTATCCAGCCAGTGGTTTTGCCGGTTTTTTTCTCTAGGTAAATCTCGTTGCCGTAGGCCCAGCTTTTGCCGAAAATGAATTCGGCGTCCAGCTCCGGGTTCACGAACAGCTGCGCGCCGTCTTTGAAATCGACCTGGTTTTGGCCCCACTTGTAGTACACTTCGTTGGTGAGCAGGTACTTGCCATCGCCCAGCAGGAAGCTGGCGCCGCCGCTCACTTGCTGCGAGCGCTGCGGCTTCACGCTCAGGCGCGAGGGGTACCAGATGTCGGTGGGCAGGGTGGCGCCCGAGTTCGTGACCAAGTGCACGTACTGGTACATCAGGGCGTAGTTGGCCTTGAAGGAGGTGCGGTCGTTGAGGGCGTAGCGGGCCGAGGCGCGGGGCTCGAGGCCGCCGTACTGGTCCGAGCCGCTGCGGAAGCCGGTGAGGCGCAGGCCGCCTTCCAGCTGCAGCTTGTCGGAGGCTTTGTAGTTGTCGGAGGCGTAGAGGGCACCCTCGGCCCCGTAGTAGTTCACGTCGGAGCCGAAGTTCACGCGGCCGTCGCCGGAGTTGGCGTCGAGGCGGCCCACGCCGAAGCGGTGCTGCGTAAAAGTGGCGCCGGCTTTGAAGAGGTGCTTGTCGGTGGGCGTGTACTCGAAATCGGTACGGGCCGTGTAGTCGCGGATGTTGGAGCCCAGGCTGAAGGAAAACTGGTCGAGCCGGTTGGTAAGGCTGTATTGATAGTCCGACACGGCCACCGAAGTGTTCACGAACAGCCGGGGCGAAAACACGTGGTTCCAGCGCAGCGTGCCGATGGTGTTGCCCCAGTTAAAATTGAAATTGAAGCCGCCCGAACTGCTAAACCCGAACACGTCGCGGCCCAGGTAGCCCGTGAAAAACACCTGGTCCTTGTCGCCCAGCGTGTAGTTCGCCTTGGCGTTCATGTCGTAGAAATAGTAGTCGGGGATGGGGCTGTAGTCCTCCTTGCCCTCGTTGGCCTTGTTGAGGGCCCGCGTAAAAATGTCGAAGTAGGTGCGGCGGCCGCTCACGATGAACGAGCCCTTGCCCTTGTTGATGGGCCCCTCGTAGGTGAGGCGCGACGAAATCAGCCCGATGCCGCCCGTGGCCACGTAGTGCTGCCGGTCGCCTTCGCGCAGCTTCACGTCCACCACCGACGACAGGCGCCCCCCAAACTGGGCCGGAAAGCCCGATTTATACAGGTCCACGCTCTGCACGGCGTCGGAATTGAACACCGAAAACAGGCCGAACAAGTGGTTGGGGTTGTACACCACCGCGTTGTCCACCAAAAACAGGTTCTGGTCGGCCGAGCCGCCGCGCACAAACAGGCCGCTCGTGCCCTCGCCACCGCTCTGCACGCCGGGCTTGAGTTGCAGGGTTTTAAGAATGTCGACCTCGCCGAACAGGGCCGGCAGCAGCTTGGCCTCGCGCACGCTGAGGTGCTCCACGCCCATCTGGGTGGTTTTCAGCTTTTCTTCCAGTGTCGCGGCGCCTTGCACCACCACTTCGCCCAGCTCGTTGCCGCTCTCCTCCAGCGCAAAGCTGAGGCGCTGGTTGTGGGTCAGGTTCAGGTCGCGGGTAATTTGCTGGTAGCCAATGGAGGTTACCACCAGCTGGTGGCGGCCGCCGGGCAGCGTCAGCGTGAAGCGGCCCAGGGAATCGGCGGCGGTGCCGGTGCTGAGCTGGGGCACGGCCACGCTGGCGCCGGGCAGGGCCTCGCCGCGGGCGCCGCGCACGGTGCCGCTCAGCGTGAAGCGGCTGGCACCCTGTGCCTCAGCCCGCTGCGCCCCCCATCCAATCAGCAATAAAACAAGAACCAGATAACGGACAGGAGAACTAAAAATCATATAGTTGGCAGCAGGGAATCGCAAAGATAACGCTCACCCCAACGCCCGCTTGTGCCAGATAGTTTGCCCGAAGGGCCGGCAGGGCCCAATAGGCGTTATTTCCCCACGAAAGGCTGCAGGGCCTGCCCAATCTGGGCCGCCGGCACCACGCCCGCCTGCCGCCACACCGGCTGTCCCTGGTGGAATAGTATCAGCGTGGGAATGCTCTGCACGCGGTATTGCTGGGCCACGGCGGGGTTGCGGTCCACGTCGATTTTGATGACGCGCAGCTTGCCGCCGTGCTGGGCCGCCACCTGCTCCAGAATGGGCGCCATGGTTTTGCAGGGCCCGCACCAGGTGGCGTAAAAATCGACCAGTACCGGCATGCCGGGGCTGTTGATGAGTTCGGGGAAGGATTTGCGGGGCATAGGGAATAAAGAATAAAATCAACCGGAAAAACCCATGGGGACCAGCGGTGGGCCGCTGCCGCGCAGGCAAGTAGCTATAACGAAAAAAGCCCGGCGCGCGGCCAGGCTTTCGGTAAAATTCGGCCCGCAACAGGACGCCGGGCTATTTGTTGATGACCGTCACGTCGTTGCCAACTTCGGGAAACACGAAGCGGCCGCTCACGGCTTTCACGCCTTTCACGCGGCACTCCCAGGTGTAGCGGCCGGGGGCGGCCACGGCCGCCTCGCCGCCTTCGGTCTTGAAGTAGTCGGGGTCGGAGGGCTCGGTGGGAAACAGCACGTCGATGCCGGTCTGGTTGTTGGCCAGCTGCTTCACCAGAAAGTAATCCTTGCCGGTTTTCTCACTGTGCACCACAAACGTGGCCGTGTAGGGCCCAAGCTGGCCGTATTTGTCCAGAATGCCCAGCTTGATGTGGGCCGTGGTGCTTACCATCCAGGTTTGGGCGTGGGCCGCGGGCGCGGCCCCAAGCAGAAGCAGGGCCACCAGGGCGCCGAGGGCCCTGCCTCCGAACGAAACCCGGGCGGGGGATGAGGTTGCGGGTACAGATGTCGTCATGAAAAGCGGCGAAAAGGGGTGAGGGGCAAAAACGAGGGCTTGCCTAATACCGGCAAGTAAACTCATTGCAGGCCAAGTTAGCGGGTTAACAGCGAAATAGCAACTTGCTCCGGGCCGTTACTGTTGGGTATTTCCCCGATAGTGCGCTTTTGATTTCCCTTCTCAGAGCATGGCCAGACGGCGCTTGCGGCCCACCCAAGGGCCTCCCTTATCTAATGTATCCGAGGCCGAAACCCGCTGCGGCCTCTGCGAGCGCGAGGTGCAGGCCACCTCCCGCCACCACCTGGTGCCCCGCGAGGAGGGCGGCCGCTACGGCCCCACCGTCGAGCTATGCCAGCCCTGCCACAGCAGCGTGCACCGCTTCCTGAGCAACCGCGAGCTGGCCCGCTTATATCCCACCGTGGAGGCCCTGCGCGCCGCCGAGGGCCTGCAAACCTACCTGCGCTGGATAAAGCGCCAGCGCGTGGAGCGCATCACCAACCGGCGCGCCCGGCGCTAGCTGGCCACCGGCTCAGGGCGCTGGGCGGGCACGGCGCAGCTGGTTTCGTGGCCCAGTATGCCCACCAGGTGCACCGTGCTGTTGCCACCAGCGCCCGGCCGCACCCGAATCTGGGTACCAATCCGGTCCTTGAGGTCGGACACGTGGGAAATGACGCCAATCATCTTGCCCGAGTGCTGCAGGCGTTCCAGCGCATCGAGGGCCGTGTTCAGGGCATCGGGGTCGAGCGTACCGAAGCCTTCGTCGATAAACAGCGACTCGATGCGGGCCTTGTGGCCGGCCAGCTCGCTCAGGCCCAGCGCCAGGGCCAGGCTCACCAAAAAGCTTTCGCCGCCCGAAAGCGAGGCCATGGGGCGCACGGTGTCGGCCTGGTCGTGGTCGATGATTTGCAGCTCCAGGTTCTTGTTGGGCGTTTTAAGGATGGTGTAGCGGCCCGTGAGCTGGCGCAGGCGCAGGTTGGCCAGCCGGGCCAGGTGCGTGAGCGTGAGTCCCTGCGCAAACTGGCTGAACTTGTCGCCCCGCGCCGAGCCGATTTGCTCGCTCAGGTCCTGCCAGCGCTGCTCTTCCTTCTGGCGCCGCTCCAGCTCGCGCAGGCCATCGGCCTGCAGCTGGCGGGCGTCGTCGTCCTGCTTGAGCTGGTTGCTTACGGCGCCCAGCTTCTGCTGCAGCGTGTCGTCGGCGGCCGATAGCGCGTTGAGCTGGGCGGTCAGCTCGGCGGCGATGTGGGGCGTCAGGCCCGCTTCGGCGTGGCGCAGCTGCTCGGCACTGAGGTCTTCGAGGCGGCGGGCCGTGGCGGCCCTGGCCGTGAGGTGGTCCTGGCGGCGTTGTTGCAGGCGCTCGGCTTCGGCCGCGGGCAGGAGCAGCGCGCGCGCTTCGGCGGGGGTAGCAATGCCGGTAGTGGCCAGGGCTGCATCCAGCTCTGTGAGGCGCTGGGCGTGGGTAGCCCGGTGCGTGGCCAGTTGCGCGCGCAGGTCGCGCTGCCGGTTCAGCTGAATTTCCAGCGTTTTTTGCTGGTCTGCCAGCTGCGTTTGGGCGCGCTGGGCCGCGTCGGCCAAGCGCTGGGTGGCTTGGCGAAGCTGTTCGGCTTCGGCCGCAGGATTGGGGCCGGCATAGAAGGCCTGACGGGCGACCTGCTGCTCATCAATGGCCTGCTGCTCCGTTTCCAGTGCCGCGGCGGCGGCGGCGAGTTGGGTTGCCTGCTGGGCCAGTGCTGCGGCGCGGGCTTTGTGCTGGCTGGTTTTTTCCAACAGCATTTTGCCCAGCTCATTCAGTCTCGCTACCTGAGCCTCGTAGTGGTCGGCCCGCTCGCGCAGCGTAGCCAGGATGCCGTCGTAGGGCGGCCGGGCGGGCAGCGCCAGCCGGTGCGGCGCCAGAAAATCCTGAATGGTGCGCTGGAAAATGTCGGTCTGCTCCTGCCAATGCAGCATTTCCTCGGCCAGCTTGGTCAGGTCCGCATCGGTGGTTTGCTGGCGTTCCAGCAGGCGGGGAATTTCGCGCTGGGCCGCCGTGGCCGCCTCGCCTTCTTTTAGGTATTGCTCGCGCAGCTTGGCCAGCTGCTCGTCCAGCTCCGCCACCCGGCGGCGGGCGGCCACGGCGGCCGCCTGTTCGCGGGTAGCTGCTTCCAGCAGGTCGCGCACGGCGGTGGGGGCGGTGGGCTGGGGGGGGCAGGCGTGAGGGCGGCCGCCAGCGCCGTGGCCTGCTGCCGAGCCAAGTCGGCCGCGGCCAGGGCTTCGGCCCGCAGCTTCTGGCGCTGCTGCTGCTCGGTTTGGCAGCGGGCGAGGGCGGTGGTGGCGTGGCGCAGTTCGTCATCGAGCCTGGCCAGTGCCAGCTGCTGCTGCGCCACCCGCTGCTCCTGTTCATCGGCTTCGGCGGCAAAATCGGCGGTGAAGGCGTGTTCCAAAGCGCCGCACAGCGGGCAGGGCTGGCCCGGCTGCAGGTGCTGGCGGTGCTGGTTCAGGTCGGCCAGGGCCTGCTGGGTGCGCAGCTCGCGGCGGTAGCTTTCCAGCAGGTGCTGGCCATCGGTCCGGCGGGCTTCGAGGTGGCGGGCGGTGGCTTCGGCGGCGGTCAGGGCCGGCGTTTCCTGGTCAATCTGGGCGGCCAGCGTTTCGGCGCGGGCACGGTGCTCGTGGGCCGCTTCGGCTTTGGGCAGCAGCAGTTGCAGCGCTTGCTGGCGAGCGGTAAGGTCGTCGGCGCGTTGGGCCAGGTCGGCCGCCGTGGTGCCCCGCAACAGGCCGTCGCGCTCGGTGCGGCAGGGCTTGCCCTCTTCCTCGATGGCTTGCTTGCGGACTTTGGCCTCGGTTTCGAGGGCTTCCTGCTGGCGGAGGTCGGCGGCCGTTTGCTCCTGGTTTTTGCGCAGCTCGGCGCGGCGGGCGTCGCGGGCGGCCATTTCCTTTTGCGCGCCCACCAGGTCAATGATTTCGCGGTCCAGCGCCAGCACCTGGTTTTTGAGGTCAACTTCGGCGCTGTGCTCGATGAGCCAGTGGTCCAGCGTCGTATTCTGGCCTTGCAGGGCTTCAATTTCCTGCGCCTCCTGGCTGAGGTCGTCGGCCGTTTTCTGGTGTTCCCGTTGGCTTTGCGCGTGCGCATCGCGCTGCACCTGCAGCTGGTGCCGGGCGGCGGCTATGGCGGCATCCTGCTGCTGGGCCTGGCTGAGCAGCGGGCGCAGCCGGTCTTCTTCGGCCTGCGCCTGTGCGTGGGCCGCCGTGGCGGCGGTGTGCGCCGTGGCGGCCTTTTCGGCGGCCAGTACTAAGTGAGGAAGGGCTGCTTGCAGCTCGAGCAACTGCTTTTCATCGGTGGCTACTTCTTTTTCGGCGGCTTCGGCCAGTTCCAGGGGTTTGTCGACGGCGGCGGCGCGGAGGTGGCCGTCCAGGCGGGCAAATTCGGGTTGGAGGGCTTCGTCGGCCAGGCGCAGGCGCTCGGCTTCGCGGGAGGTTTCCAGCAGCTGCCGGTCGAGCTGGTCGAGGATGGTGCGCCAAGTCAGGCACAGGTTCAGGTCCTGCTGCTCTTCGTAATGCTGCTCGGCTTGCTGATGCAGCTCGTCCAGCTGCCGTTCCAGCTCGGCGCGCTCTTCTTCCGACAGCAACCGGGTAGCGTCCAGCTTGGCGCGCAGCAGCTTGGTTTTCAGTTCTTCTTCCTTGGCCTTCTCGAACGCCGCCACCGACAGCCGCGAGTAGATACCCACGTTGGTCATCTTTTCGAGCAGGGCGCTGCGCTCTTTTTCCGGCGCGTGCAGAAAGCGCGCAAACTTGCCCTGGCTCAGCAGCACCGACTGCTCAAACTGCCCAAAATCGAGGCCCGACAGCTCGCCCACCCGTTTCGGCACGGCTTCTTTCCCGCTTACCACGGCCACGTTCGACGGGCTGAGCACCAGCGACATGGCGTCGGCGTTGAGGCTGCCTTTGTCTTCGCCGCGCACTTTGCGCTTCACTTCCCAGCGCGAGCGGTAGCGCACCCGGTCCACCTGGCCGGTGTCGGGGTCGGTTTCGTGCACCTCAAATTCTACCTCCGAAAACGCGTCCTTGGCGTGGCGGCTCACCATTTCGCCCACCTGGCGGTCGTGGCGCGGCACCCGGCCGTAGAGGCCCACCGAAATAGCGTCGAGCAAGGTGCTTTTGCCCGCCCCTGTGGGCCCCGTGATGGCAAATAGCCCCGTGTCGGCCAGCGGCGTCTCGTCGAAGCGAATCAGAAACGGACCGGGCAGCGAGTTAAGGTTAGCGAAACGGACGCTGATAATTTTCATTCGATACTTCTCCCAAAAATACTTCCCGAAGGTACGGCAGCCCCGGCCGGCAATCACCCTGGAAAAGCGCTGCGGCTGGTTTCGGTTCCCCGCCAGCGCAGGAGTGCGGCACGTTGCCGAATAACCCCCGCGGCCATGCCGCCGTTCAGCCAAGCGTCGCTTCACCTATTACGCCGGCACCTATGAACTTTATTCGACGCGGGGCGGGCAAGCCGCTCCTGCTGCTACACGGCATTGGCGGCAGCTGGCGCTCCTGGCAAACCATTCTGGAAGACCTGGCCACTCGGCGCGAGGTCATTGCCGTCGACCTGCCCGGTTTTGGCAACACGCCGCCGCTGGCCGGTCCGGTCACCATCGGCACCCTGGCCGATGCCGTGACGGACTTCCTGCGCGAGCAACACCTGCTGGGCATCGACGCCGTGGGCAGCTCCATGGGCGCCCGGCTGGTGCTGGAACTGGCCCGGCGGGGCGGCGTGCTGGGGGCGGTGGTGTCGCTCGACCCCGGCGGCTTTTGGCAAGGCTGGGAAATTCCGGTTTTCTACCACAGCGTCTCGATTTCGACCAAGCTCGTGCGTGTCCTGCAGCCCGCAATGCCCTTCCTGACCGGAAACGCCGCTACTCGCTCGCTGCTGTTTGCGCAGTTCTCGGCCCGGCCGTGGGCCATTCCGGCCTACGCGGCGCTCGACGAGATGCGCAGCTTCGCGCATTCCCCTTCGTTCGATGAATTGCTCTGGAACCTAGCCCACGGCGAAGTGCAGCAAGGGGCGCCGCGGGGCACCATCAGCAGCCCGCTGGTCATCGGCTGGGGCCGGCAGGACAAGGTGTGCTTGCCCGGCCAGGCCAAACGCGCCCTGGAAAGATTCCCGGATGCCCGCCTGTATTGGTTCGACCGCTGCGGCCATTTTCCGCAGTGGGACCAGCCCGCCGAAACCGTTCGCCTGATTCTGGCTGCTACCGCCGGAGAATCATTTCAGGAAGCCGAATTTGCCCGGCCGGCACATCGGGAAGAAACCACGCGAGTTGCTCCTGTCGCGGTGGCGGCAGGTGTGGCGGCGCTGGTGTTGGGCGGCATCTGGCTGTTGGCCAGAAAGCCAGCAGCTACCAGGTAATTATTCCTGGCCGCCCCAGGCCAGCGGGTCGGCCTCGGCCAGCAGCTGGCGCAGCTCGCCAAACGTGGCGGTGAGGGCCGCGGCCCGCTCCGGCGGCAGGCCCGCCACGCGCCGGCCAAACACCTCGTCCACGGTCAGCTCGTGCAGCAGGGCCAGCGGAATGGCGGTTTCGGCCAGGTCGGGCGCTTCGGTGGCGCGCTGGTGGCGCACGCCGCGCGGGGCCACCACCTGCTGCTTTTGTAGCTGCAGCACGGCCTGCACCCGGCGCTGCACTTCGGCGGGCGTCTCGTCGGAGCGCACCAGCACGTCGGCCCAGGCCACCAACTGGAAGGCGGCGTTGTCGAAGGCCAGAATGTCGGCCTCTACTTCCTCCAGGGTGCCATGAAAGCGCTGCAAACGGCGCGTCACGGGCACCGGGATGCTGCTGATGCGGGGGGCGCCGGCTCCTTCAAATTCCAGCAGCAGCACCTGCTGCTTGTCGTCGGCCTCGGTGAAGGACAACGGCACCGGCGAGCCCGAGTAGCGGATGTGCGCCCGGCCGCCCACCACCTGCGGGCGGTGCAGGTGGCCCAGGGCCACGTAGTCGAACGCGGCCGGAAAATGCTCGGCTCCAATTAGGCCAAGGCCGCCGATGTGCACGTCGCGCTCGGCGCCCTCGCGGGCTTCGCCGCCGGCCGCGTAGAGGTGGCCGGTGGCCAGCACGGGCACGTCCTGCTCGCGCAGGCGGCGCACGGCGTCACTCTCGGCCAGGGCGGCGTAGTGGTCGGCAATGCTCTGGCGGATGCGGAGTTGGCGGTCGTCCAGCGTCTCGCCGGCCACGGCCAGGCGAATGTCGCGGTCGCGCAGAAAGGGCACGGCGCATACCACCAGGCCGGGCCCACCGTCGGCGCGGTTGAGGTGCAGGATTTGCTCGGCGGGGTCGGTGGGCACGCCGCCCACCACGTGAATGCGCAGCTGCCGCAGCAACTGCCGCGAGGCGTTGAGCATGGTGGGCGAGTCGTGGTTGCCGCCCACCACCACAATGTCGCGGCAGCCGGTGGCTTGCATCTTCACCAGGAAGGTATAATACAGCTCCTGCGCCGTGTACGACGGCGTTTGGGTATCGAAAATGTCGCCGGCAATTACCAGGGCGTCAATGCCCTGGTCCTGCACGGTCAGCAGGAGCCAGTCGAGGAAAGCCTGCTGCTCGGTGGTGCGTTCCTGGCCCGTGAGAAAGTGCTGGCCAAGATGCCAATCGGCGGTGTGAAGGACGCGCATAGGGTAGAGATAATCTCAAAGATACCCAGGCCCAAGGAATGTCGGCGCCGCTTCGTGACGGCCGGCGCTTGCCTCTCACGCAGCCCAGCCGGCCATTCAATGAGGGTTATTCGTCCAATTTGTAAATGAATTCTTCTATCTCCGCTTGCCGGGCATTGGCGAAGCCTTTGTCGGTGCCAACCTTCACAAAGCCGCATTTTTCCAACACTTTCTGCGAGCCCAGGTTGTCGAACGCAACCCGGCCAAAAATTGGTCGGGCTCCTTCAATAGCGAGAAAAGCGGTGAGGGCCGCCGTCGCAATGCCCTGCCCCCAAAAGCTTTTATCCAGCCAGTAGGTGATTTCGGCATCGCCGGCAATCTCGAATTTGGCAATGCTGCCCGCAACCCGGCCGTCAACCAAAATGGCCTGCGTATTGATGGTGGGGTCTTGCAGGTGCCGGGTGTATTTCTCGAAATAAGCGGCTTTGTCGGAAGGGGCTTTGGGCGTAAACGCCGCCAGGAAAATGCCTTCTTCGTCGAGCTGAAACCGGAAGAGGGATTCCAGGTCGGATACTTCGGCTTTTCTCAGTTGCACTCGGGGCTGCTGCATGATATTGAGGTGATGAAGGCGCTTTCCGCTGCCGGCCGCCGGCCGGTAGGCGTAGCGCCAGGCGAGCGGTTATGACCGGGCTGAAAAGACAATTGCCGCTACTGCCCAGGCGAAGGGAGTAGCGGCAATTGGGGCATGTCGCCGTAAGGCTAATGCACGGCCTGCTTCTGAAACTCCGTAATGGCTTCGCCCAAATCCAGCACCTCGGCGCCGGGAAGGGCCTGGTGCACGATGCTGGCGCCGGCCGCCGAGCGGTAGCCACCGGCGCAGTGAATGAGCACGGGCTTGTCGGTGGGGATTTCGTGGGCGCGCTCGCGCAGCTCGGGCAGCGGAATGAGCAGGGCGTTGTCGAACACCGGGTCTTTGGCCTCGGCCCGGTTGCGGATGTCGACGATGGTGAAAGCCTCGGGGTGCTGGCGCACGGCGTCCACGTCCACGGCGGGGGAGGTTTCGGGCAGAGCCAGCGGGGCCAGCAGGGCACCTTTGATGTTGGCCTCGTAGCCGATTTTGGCGGTTTTGCGTACCACCGTGTCCAGGGCTATTTTGGTGTCGGCCAGCAGGTAAAACTTCTCGCCGGGGCCCACCACCGAGCCCAGCCAGGTTTCAAACTTGCCGCCGTCCTGCAGGTTGATGGCGCCGGGTAGGTGGCCGGCGCGGAACTTGGCCGCCGGCCGCGTGTCGATGATGAGCACGCCGGGCTCCAGCATCACGTTGCTGCCCGGGTGCGGCACGGCCCGGATGCTGTCCTCGAAGCTGGGGGCGCCCGCCTTGTTCAGTTTCACGTCGTGCCCGAAATACTTGGGCACGAAGGGCTGGTCTTCGAGCAGTACCTTAATAAACTCGTCCTGCGACATGGGCTGCAGGGCGTAATTGGTCTTGAGCTCCTTGGCAATGGTGCTGTCGAGGTCGGGGCTGGTGGTTTTGCCGCAGAGGCTGCCGGGGCCGTGCGCCGGGTACACGCGGGTGCTGCCGGGCAGGGTCATGAGTTTGTTGCGGGTGCTGCGGTAGAGCTCGGCGGCCAGCTCTTCGCGCTTGTGGCCGCCAATGGCCTCGTCCTCGCGCAGGTCGGGCCGGCCCACGTCGCCCACAAATAAAGTGTCGCCCGTGAACACGGCGCGGCTCTGGGCCAGCTCGTCCATCAGCAAAATGCTGATGCTGTCGGGGGAGTGGCCGGGGGTGTTGATGGCGTGCAGCTCCACGCTGCCCAGCTTGAGGCGGTCGCCGTCGTCGAAGGATTTGTGGGGGTATTTGGCGCCCACCAGCTTGCTGCAGTAGATGGTGGCCTCGGTTTCCTGGGCTATTTCCAGGTGCGACGACACGAAATCGGCGTGCGGGTGGGTCTCAATCACGGCCACGATGTCGGCCTCGTGCTCGTCGGCAAAATCGTAGTAGGGCTGGGGGTCACGGCCCGGGTCGATGACGGCGACCTGGCGGCCGCAGCGCACGGCGTAGCTGGCGTGGGCCAGGCCCTTGTCGTAAAACTGCTGAATTTGCACGGCCGAGGCCGTGCTACTGGGGAGGGGAGGCATGGGGTGGAGGAATAAGGCCGTTTTCGGGCCAGGTGGTTAGGCCAAATATAAGCAACCGCCGGAATGCGGGGTGCGGTTCAGGTTGGCTTTTGCGCACAAAAAAGCCCCGGCCGGTGGGGCCGAGGCTTTTTGAAGTGGTTGAAAACGAAGGCGATTACGCTTTGGCCTTCACCTTGGTTTTGCCGCCCTGCATCTTGCCGTGGCCGCGGTGCTCGGCCTTCATTTGGTCGAACTTGGCGTATTGCTCCGGCGTGAGGATGCTCTTGAGCTGGGCTTCGTACTTCTCGTGCGAGGCTTTCATTTCGGCGCGGCCAGCCGTTTTGTTGGCGGCGTACTTGGTTTTCAGAGCTTGGGTTTCCTGCTGGCGGGCCAGCATCAGCTGCTCCACTTTGGTTTCCTGGTCGGCGGTCAGGCCGAGCTCTTTAGCCATTTTGGCGGCGTGCTGGTCGGCTTTTTTAGCGGGGTCTTTGTGGCCGCCCTTGCCGTGGTGCATTTTAGCGGGGGCGGTGGCAGCGGGGGCAGTTTGGGCAAAGCTGGTGCCGGCGGTGGTGAAAGCCAGGGCAGCGAGCAACATCAGGGTCTTTTTCATGATAAGGGGAAGAGAGAAGGGATAAGACGGGGAGTAGGGAAGAAGCGAAGAATACGGGTTCATTCGCTTGCCAGGGTATTTGCAAGCAGTATGCCAAGACTGGGTGCCCTGCAAAAAGGCCCTGCTTGTATCGATGAGCAGGGCCTTTTTGCAGACGAAAACCCGGAGGCTTATCGGCCGGCCGGCCGGCCCTGGCCGCTGGCCCGGCGCTCGCGCATTTTGTCGCGGGCGTCGTCTTTCATCTGGTCGAACTTCGCAAATTGCTCCGGCGTGAGCACGGCCTTAATCTGGTCGGTGTATTTGGCTTGGGCGGCTTTCAGGTCCTGGCCCATGCCGCGCTGGCGGCCGCCGGTTTGTACCTTCTCGCGCATGGCCATCATTTCCTGGCGCTGGGCCAGCAAGATGGGCTGCAACTTGGCCTGCTGGTCGGCGCTGAGGCCTAGTTCTTTGGCGAGGTACTGGGTGCGGCGTTGGGCCTGCTGCTCGGGCGTGGCTTGCGCGGTGGCCATGCCGGCATTGGCCGGGGCCTGGGCCGAAGCGGCGCTGGCGGCGCCGAGCGAAAGAGCGAGCAACACAAGGATTCTTTTCATAAAGCGGGGTGATGAAGGGTGAAACACGGGCGTTGGATGCTGCGGGGCGCGGCGGGTTTAAGCACGGCCGGGCAACGGTGGAAGGCCGCCCGCGTCAGGGGCCCTGGCAGCGGGCGCCCATTCGGAGCCAATTTGCTGCCTATATTTCGGGCCCGCCGCTGTTTTCTGGGGCAAAACCCGGGCAAATAGCGTCGGACCATCCCGTTTACCGAACCCTTTATTTCACACTTCTTCCTCCTTTACACTTAACACATGGCAAGTATTTTCGCCAAAAAACCCCTGTCCGTGCTTCTGGGCGAGGCCAATGCTTCCGGACACGGCACCCTGCAGCGCACGCTGGGCGCCGGCAACCTCGTGGCCCTGGGCGTGGGCGCCATCATCGGGGCGGGCCTGTTTGTGCGCACCGCCGCGGCTGCCGCGCAGGCTTCCGGGCCGGGCGTCACGCTGGCTTTCATTCTGGCGGCGTTTGGCTGCGTGTTCGCGGGCCTGTGCTACGCCGAGTTTGCGGCCATGATTCCCATTGCCGGCTCGGCCTACACCTACGCCTACACCACCATGGGCGAGTTTGTGGCCTGGGTCATCGGTTGGGCCCTCGTGATGGAATACGCCCTAGGCGCGGCTACTGTCAGCATTGCCTGGAGCGAGTACCTGAACAAGCTCTTGGAGGTCTTTGGCACCAGTATACCGTATAGTTTATGCCACTCGCCCTTCGAGCACGCCGTCATCAACAACGTGGAGCAGCACGGCATCGTCAACCTGCCGGCGTTGTTCATCATCGTGATGCTCAGCCTGCTGCTGGTGAAGGGCACGCAGGAGTCGGCCCTGTTCAACGCCGTCATCGTGGTGCTGAAGGTGCTCATCGTGGTGGTGTTCATCGCCGTGGGCTGGCAGTTCATCAACTCGGCCAACCACACGCCCTACCTCATTCCGGCCGATGCCGTGGTGAAAAACGCGGCCGGCGAAACGGTGCGCACCTACGAAGGCTTCTTCAAGCACGGCCTGGGCGGCATCATCGGCGGCGCGGGGATTGTGTTCTTTGCCTTCATTGGTTTCGACGCCGTGAGCACGGCGGCGCAGGAAGCGCGCAACCCCAAGCGCGACATGCCCATCGGCATTCTGGGTTCGTTGGCCATCTGCACGGTGCTGTACATCCTGTTCGGCCACGTGCTGACGGGCGTGGCCAGCTGGCGCGAGTTTGCCGACCCGGCGCTGGGCGGCGAAGCTTCGGTGGCCTATGCCATTCGGGCGCACATGCCCGGCTACGGCTGGCTGGCCACGGGCGTCACGGTGGGCATCCTGCTCGGTTTCACCTCGGTTATCCTCGTAATGCTCATGGGCCAGAGCCGCGTGTTCTTCTCCATGGCCAAAGACGGCCTGATGCCCAAGGCGTTTTCGGAGCTGCACCCCAAGTTCAACACCCCCTACAAGTCGAACCTGATGCTGATGGTATTTGTGGGCTTGTTTGCGGCTTTCGTGCCCGGCTCGCTGGCTGGCGACCTCACCTCGTTTGGCACGCTGCTGGCCTTCGTGCTGGTGAGCATCGGCGTGTGGATTATGCGCCGCTCCGACCCCGACCAGCCGCGTCCGTTCCGCGCGCCGCTCTCGTCGCCCAGCTTCCCGCTGGTGCCCATCATGGGTGCGCTGGTGTGCACGCTGCTCATCGTCGGCCTCGATGCGTTCACGCTGAAAGTGGCCGTGGGCTGGATGTTGCTGGGCTTCATCGTGTACTTCCTCTACGGCAAGCAAAACTCCATGCTCCAGAAGGGCGTGGTGGTGGTGCCCACCGAAATGGAGGAAGAAGCCTTCATCAAGCCCGACCCGAACAACCTGTAGGTCGCTAGTCAGACTTCATCTTGAAAAACCCCGCCGGTAAGCACCGGCGGGGTTTTTTTAGTATCCTTAGGCAACCAATCTGGCCGGTAGGCGGTCAGGCTGCCGTGGTCCGTCCCTAGCCTTCCTATGAAAAGCCCTCACCTTCTTTCTGCCTTCAGCATCGTTGCGCTAACCGGGGCTGGTACGCTCCTGAGCGGCTGCGGCGACAAATGCGCCGGTGTCTATTGCTCGCCGTGCAATGCTTTCATCGACGACATCATCGTCTACATAGACGTGGACAGCCTGCACGGCGGCTTCCGCAGGGCTGACCTAGCGGGAGGTTACGCGGTACGCTACGTAGCACCCGGTTTTGCCCGGCCGATTGATACTGTGCGCCAAGTGCGTGGCGGCACCAATTTTTACAATGGTGGAGTCACGTTGCGCTCCTTACCCTGGCCGGCGATGGTTTCGGTGCCGGCCCCATCCAACCTGGAAAGCTATAACTTCCGTTTTGTGCTGCCGGCCACTAACCGGACGTACGATTTAAGCGATATTGAATTGCAGATTGGGGAAAGCGGTGGCGACGGCTGTTGCGGCTGCGGCCAGAACACGCGCCGTCGCTTCGTGCTCAACGGCGTGCCCGTGGTGGCCGACGGTGACGGCAGTGGGCGCGGGGCCGTTTTGCAACGTTAAAGAAGCGGGCGACTGTTGCCTTGCCCAGACGGCGCCTGCCTTGTTGCGGCACACAAACCATCCTATGCCGCCGCGGCCAGTGCCGCCTTGCGGCGTAGCGGCTGTGCCCGCCGGTAGCTGAGGCTGCGCCATACCCATTCGGCCGGCCCAAACTGGTAGCGTTTCAGCCACCAGCGGCAGAACAGGAGCTGGCCGCCCACAACGCCTGCGGCCAGGGGCCAGAGCAGCGTGGGCCCTACCTTGCCCGCCCACCCTAGGCCCAGCCCGTAAAACAGGAAAGCGCCAATGAAGCTCTGGCTGAGGTAGCAAGTGAGGGCCATGCGCCCCAGCGGGGCTAATTGGCGCAGTACCTGCTGGGCACCCGGCCGACGCCAGGCCAGCGCAAACGTGGCCGCGTAGCCCAGCGCCAACGGCGCCACGCCCAGCGCATATAGCACGGCAAAGGACAGCCCCGGCGTCTGGCCCAGGTTGTAGGCGCGGCCGTGGTCGAGGTAGGCGTTGAGCAGGCTGGCGGCCAGGCCCAGTACCAATCCGCCCAAAGCTACGCGCCGCAACAGGGGCCGGTAGGCATCGAGCTGCCGGGATACCTGGTGCCGGCCCACCCACAGCCCCAGCAGAAACATGGCCAGCACCTTGCAGATGCGCCATTGAAAAAGCAAGTCGCCGGCCCGGTAGAAGAAGCCCGAGCGCATGGCTTTCGCGAAAAAGACCCAGTCGGAATTGGCTACCACCTGGTAGAAGGAGGTGATGTGCAGGGGCTGGTCGAGGGCCTGGGCCACGGCGTAGAATGGCGCCGCCGGCGTGAGCGGCAACCGGGCCTGCCAGCCGCCGCCCAGCCAGAACACGGCCCACAGCGGCACCGGCAGCAGCAGCAGCCCCACGGCCCAGCGGCCAATGGCCCGGTCGGGCAGGTGGCGCAGCCGTACCAGCAGCAGCCCCACCAGCGCGTAAAAGGCCAGAATATCGCCGGGCCAGATGAACAGCAGGTGCACCAGCCCGATGCCCAGCATCACCCACAGGCGCCGCCGATACGTCAGCAGTTGCGCGTCGCCCCGGGCGGTGGCGCTTTGCAGCTGCACCGCAAAGCCCACCCCAAACAGCAGCGAAAACAGCGAGTAGAACTTGCCGTCGACCAGCGCCCGAATGAGGAAGGCGGCGGCCGGGTCGGTGGCGGCGGTGGGCAGCTGGGCGGCCGGCACCCCGCCCGGCTCGTTCCAGGCCGCAAACCCCGTAAACAGATTGGCCAGGCACACGCCGCACAGGGCAAAGCCGCGCAGGGCGTCCAGCAGTTCGGCGCGGTCGGTTTCGGCCAGTGGCGCGGCCGGCAGGGGGGGAGAGGAGGCATCGGGCGCAGGACTTGGGGTAAGTGGAGCTGTTAATATATAATTAAAATTATATATTATGCCGATACCGCCCCGCTTAACTGGCGGCCTTCACTTCGCTTTTGAGCTTGAGCACCCTGTCGCCGTTGTCCTGCACGATGACCAGGGCCGGGTCGTCGGCCGAGCCGTTGCGGTGAATTTCGGCGCCCTTGATGGTGCGGGAGATGGACTCTTTGTGCACAGACTCAATTTTGCCGGTGGCGGTGCCGGTGCCGTATTTCCAGGAAACTTTGGTGCCCTTGCGCATAAAAATGAAAACGAAATGGTGAACAAATAGGGGGCTGCAAGCCCCGGTTTTCTGCTGCTTACTTTCATTTGAGCAGTACCGTTGCTGGGGCGCTGGCCAAAGGGCTACATTTGATGAGAAAAAGAGCAACGACTCCAGCCTTTTTTGGAGAAACTCTCAACCATCGACCCGCCATTTGATGAAAATTGCTACTCCACGGCTGCCGTTGGCGGCCGGCCTAGCGCTGCTGGGCACGGCCGCTGCGGCCCAGCCCGGCACCTTCCCGCGCAACGGCGTGTACGACCAGCGCCCGGGCGTATTCGCCTTCACCCACGCCACGCTATTCACTGACTACAAGACCAAAATCAGCGACGCCACGCTGCTGGTGCGGGACGGAAAAGTGGTGACTGCCGGCCCGGCGGCGGCCGTAAAAATCCCGGCCGGGGCCGTGGTGCAGGACGTGCGCGGCAAGTTCATCTACCCGGGGTTTGTGGATGTGTACACTAGCTACGGCGTGCCCGAAATTCCGGCCGCGCAGCGCCAGAGCCGGCGCGTAGGCCCGCAGTTCGACAGTCAGAAAACCGGCGCCTACAGCTGGAACCAGGCCATTCACCCGGAGGTGAACGCCGCCGAGCAGTTCAAAATCAACAACGACCAGGCCACGGCCTACCGGGCGCTGGGCTTCGGGGCCGTGCTCACGCAGCAGGCCGACGGCATCATGCGCGGCACGGCGGCGCTGGTGAGTTTGAACACCAACCGGCGCGAGCAGGAGGTAATGCTACTGGAAAAAGCCGCCTCGGGGTTGTCGTTCGACAAGGGCACGAGCACCCAGGACTACCCGGGCTCGCTCATGGGCAGCATTGCGCTGCTGCGCCAAACCTACCTCGACGCCCAGTGGAACCAGCGCAGCCCCAGCCGCGAGCGCAACCTCTCGCTGCAGGCGCTGAGCCAGCAAAAGGCGCTGCCGGCCATTTTCCAGGTGAGCGACAAGCTCTCGGCCCTGCGCGCCGATAAGCTGGGCGACGAAGCCGGCCAGCAATACATCATTAAGGGCCGGGGCGACGAGTACCAGCGCCTCGACGACCTGAAAAAGACGGGCGCCGCCTTCGTGCTGCCCCTTAACTTCCCGGATGCCTACGACGTGGCCGACGTGTACGATGCCCTGCGCATTCCGCTCGAAGACCTGAAGCACTGGGAGTTGGCGCCCGCCAACGCCGCTAGGCTCAGCCAGGCCGGTGTGCCCTTTGCCCTCACGGCTGCCGACCTGAAGGACAAAAAGAAATTCCTGCCCAACCTGCGCAAAGCGGCCCAGTACGGCCTGAGCGAAACCGCGGCGCTGCAGGCCCTCACCGAAACGCCCGCGCGCCTGCTGCGCGCCCAGGACCGGGTCGGGGCGCTGAAGCCGGGCATGGAAGCCAATTTCATCGTGTGCTCGGCCAACTTGCTTGCCGACGACAACGTGTTGCTCGACAATTGGGTGCAGGGCGAGCGGTACCAGCTAAGCACCGTGCCAGCCGACTACCGCGGCGTGTACAGCCTGAAAATCGGCAGCCAGCCCGAGGGCCGCTTCCTGATTCAGGGCAAGCCCGAGGCACCGGAACTCAAAATTGTGCCCACGGCCGGCGACACCCTCAAAGGCAACCTGACCGTGACCAGCGACCTGGCCACAGTGGTATTCAACCCGGCTGATAGAAAAAAGAAGAAAGGGGAGAAGGAGCCCGACAAAAAGCCCGCCGCCGAGGGCTCAGTGCGGCTGAGCGGCTACTACACGCAGGAGGGCCGCGTGTTTCAGGGCGATGGACTGCTGGCCGATGGCACGCCGGTAAAATGGCGGGCGGTGCGGCAGGAAGAAGCCACCCGCGCCGCCAAGCGTGACTCGGCCAAAGCGACCCCGGCGCCGGTGCTGGGCAGCGTGATGTTCCCGTTTGCTGCCTACGGCCGGGCGGCCATGCCCAGCCAGCAGCCCACGCTCATCAAGAACGCCACGGTGTGGACCAGCGACGCCGCCGGCAAGCTGGAAAGCACCGATGTGCTGCTGGAAAACGGCAAAATCACGAAGATTGGCAAAAACCTGAGCCTGCCCAAGGGCGCCCGCAGCATCGACGGCACGGGCAAGCACCTGGCGCCGGGTATCATCGACGAGCACTCGCACCTGGCCATTTCGGGCGGGGTGAACGAGGGCACCCAAGCTGTAACCAGCGAAGTCCGCATTGGGGATGTTGTTGACAACGAGGACGTGGGGATTTACCGCGACCTAGCCGGCGGGGTGGTGGCCGCGCAGCTGCTGCACGGCTCGGCTAACCCCATCGGCGGGCAGTCGGCGCTGGTGAAGATGCGCTGGGGCGCCACGCCTGAGGACATGAAAATTGCCGGTGCGCCGGGCTTCATCAAGTTTGCCCTGGGCGAAAACGTGAAGCAGAGCAACTGGGGCGAGATGAACGTGCTGCGCTTCCCGCAGACGCGCATGGGCACCGAGCAGGTGTTCGTGGACGCCTTCACCCGCGCTAAGGAGTACGAGCAGGAGTGGAAGGCCTGGAACAAGCTCGGCAAAAGCAAGCAGCAAAAGGGCGAGGCCCCGCGCCGCGACCTGGAGCTGGAGGCGCTGGTCGAAATCCTGAACCAGCAGCGCTTCATCACCTGCCACAGCTACGTGCAGAGCGAAATCAACATGCTGCTGAACGTGGCCGACCGCCTGGGCTTCAAGGTGAACACCTTCACCCACATTCTGGAAGGCTACAAGGTGGCCGACAAAATGAAGGCCCACGGCGTGAACGCCAGCACCTTCTCGGACTGGTGGGCCTATAAGAACGAGGTGAAGGACGCCATCCCGTACAACGCGGCCATCATGACGCGGGCCGGGCTGAACGTGGCCATCAACTCCGATGACGCCGAGATGAGCCGCCGCCTCAACCAGGAAGCCGCCAAAACGGTGAAATACGGCGGGCTAACCGAAGAAGAGGCGCTGCGCCTGGTCACCATCAACCCGGCCAAAATGCTGCACCTCGACGCCCGGATGGGTTCCATCAAGGAAGGCAAGGACGCCGACGTGGTGCTCTGGTCCGACAACCCGCTCAGCATCTACGCCCACCCGGAATACACGTTTGTGGACGGCCGCGAAATGTTCAGCCTGGCGGCCGACGCCGCCCTGCGCGCCGACATTCAAAAGGAGCGCCAGCGCCTGGTGCAAGCCATGCTGACGGCCAAAAAAGGCGGCGCGCCCACCCAGGCCGCCCCCGGCAAAGCCCAGGGCCTGTGGCACTGCGACACCCTCGGCGAAGAAAAAGAACTAGCTAAATAGAGAACTCATGCGCATTTTACTCACGCTTGCTTTAGCTAGCACCACCTGTGCCGCCCTGGCCCAAGTGCCCATGCCCACGCCCGCCCAGGCCAAGCCCGTGCTCATCACCGGGGCCACGCTCCACGTGGGCAACGGCACCGTGGTGCCCAACGCCGCCTTGGCCTTCGACAAAGGCCGCCTGACCTACGCCGGCCCGGCTGCCGGCTTCACCGCCGACAAAAGCGGTTACGAAACCATCGACGCCACTGGCCAGGAGCTTTATCCGGGCCTAATTCTGCCTAACACCACGCTGGGCCTCACTGAGGTAGAGTCCATCCGGGCCACTGTGGATGAGGAGGAAGTGGGCACGCTGAACCCCAACGTGCGCGCCCTCATCGCCTACAACACCGACTCCGACATCCTGCCCACCGTGCGCACCAACGGCGTGCTGCTGGCCCAGCCCACGCCTCGCGGTGGCCTGCTGGCCGGCCAAAGCAGCGTGGTGCAGCTCGATGCCTGGAACTGGCAGGACGCCGTGGTGCGCGCCGACGACGGCCAGCACCTGACCTGGCCCGCCATGGTGTTCCGCAACAACCCCAACGAAGACGCCACGGCCCTCGACAAGCGTCAGAAAGCCCGCGAAACGCAGCTGCGCGACCTGGAGCAGCTGCTCAGCGAAGCCAGCGCCTACCGCCAGCTGCCCGCCGGCCGTAAGGAAAACCTGCGCCTGGCCTCGCTGGCTGGCATTTTCGATGGCAGCAAGACGTTGTACCTGCACGCCGACTACGGCAAGGAAATCATCGAAGCCGTGCGCTTTGCCAAGCGCCTGGGGGCGCAGAAGGTGGCCGTGGTGGGTGCCCGCGACGCCTGGATGGTGCTCGACTTT
This sequence comes from Hymenobacter sp. 5317J-9, assembly GCF_022921075.1. Taxonomy (NCBI): domain Bacteria; kingdom Pseudomonadati; phylum Bacteroidota; class Cytophagia; order Cytophagales; family Hymenobacteraceae; genus Hymenobacter; species Hymenobacter sp. 5317J-9. The sequence continues at coordinate 3,193,059 of NZ_CP095050.1, read as the reverse complement.
CTGAAGCAGAACGACGTGAGCGTGGTGGTGTCGCGCATACACGCCCTGCCCCGGCGCGATGCCGACGACTACGACCAGCCCTACAAGCTGCCCGCCCAGCTACAGGCCGCCGGCGTGCGCTTCTGCCTCGACTACCAGGGCGACCAGGAAACGGCGGGCTCGCGCAATCTGGCGTTCATTGCCGGCACGGCCGTAAACTTCGGCCTCACCAAGGAGCAGGCCCTGACGGCCATCACGCTCACGCCGGCCCAGATTATGGGCGTTGATAAGGACTACGGTACGCTGGAAACCGGCAAGAGCGCCACGCTGGTGCTCAGCAAAGGCGACCTGCTCGACATGCGCACCAACGCCGTGTCGCGTGCTTTCATCGACGGGCGCAGCATCTCACTGGAAAGCAAGCAGACCTACCTGGAAAAGAAATTCCGCAGCAAATACGGCCAATAGCGCGAGCTAAAGGGTAGGAAGCAAGGCTTTCTGAAATTCGGCAAAACAGGAGCCGCTAAGTATTGCATAATTGCTTTACTTAGCGGCTCTGATGTTTGGGGTCGTTTTTGTAACGGGGCAGCATTGGCTTGTGTCTTTTTAAGATGAATGCCAGATTCACGCCCCTTGATGCAGCCCAAAGAGCGGAGGAGGAACACGCTTTCAAACGGTTCGGCCTATGCGATTTTCTTACTTCCAGCGCCTTTCCTGCCTACATATCTGGCTCTTGCTCGGCGGCATGACGGTGGGCTGGCGCGCACCAGCCGCCGCGCAGGCTGCCCAGACTTCGCCACTAGCCGACAGCCTGAATCAGCGCCGCGTCGGGGCTCCCGATTCGGCGCAAGTGCGCCTGTTGCTGGCCGATGCCAACGCCCTGCGCGGCAGCGAACCCGCAGAAGCCACGCGCCTGGCCACGCTGGCCTTGCAGCAAACGCAGGCAAAGCCCGGCCAGGAGGCCCGGCAACAGGCCGCGCTGTTGCTGCTCGGGCGCATGGCCAACGGCGCCGGCGATTTCGCCGCGGCCGCGGGCCACCTCCTGCAAGCCCTGCGCCTGGCCGAGCAGCGGCAGGACCTGCTGGGGCAGGGAGCCGCCTGCCTAAACCTGGCTTCCACCAACAAAAACCTGCGGAAACTCGACTTGGCCCTGGACTACGCCCGCCGCGCCCAGCGCCTACTCAGCCAAGCCGTGCAGGCCGGCGACGCCCGCGCCGCCAAGCCGCTGGCCATTTCCTACAACAACAGCGGCACGGCCCTGATGGAGCAGGACCGGCTGGCCGCCGCCCGCGCCGAATTTCGCATCTGCCTGCAAAAAGCCCGCGCCCTTGGCGATTCTAGCGTGGCGGTGCTGGCCCTCTATAACCTGGGCGGGTTGGCCCTGAAGCAAAAGAACGGCGCCGAGGCCTACCGCTACTACCGCCAGACGCTGGCCATCGACCAAGCCGAAGGCAACGAGCAGGGCCAGGCCGAGTCCTGGCTGAACCTAGCTGATGCCCTGGCACTGCTACGCCGCACCCCCGAGGCCGAGGCCGCCTACCAGCACGCCCTGCAGCTGAGCCGGCGCCTGCACGCGCTGCCCGTGGTGCGCGTGGTGTACAATGGCCTGGCCACTTTGTATGAAGCCAATGGTCAGCCCGCCAAAGCCTTGCAGTGGCAGCGCCGGTTTCAGCTGCTGAACGATTCCCTCTTTCAGGAGCAAAGCACTCAGCAGGTGGCCGAGCTGCAAACCAAGTACGATACCGAGAGAAAAGACGCCCAAAACCGCCTGCAGGCCGCCCAGCTGCGCGAGCAGCAACAGCTCATTCGGCGGCGCAATACCCTGCTGTGGGCCGGGGCGCTGGTGGCACTGCTGCTGGCGGGCTTGGCCTACCTGCTGGTGGGGCGGCGGCGCCTGCGCCGCGAAGTAGAGTTTGCCCAGGAGCGCCAGCACTTGGAGCGCCTGCGCGCCGCCGCCGTGCTCGAAGCCGAGGAAGGGGAGCGCCGCCGCATCGGCAGCGACCTGCACGACGGCGTGGGCCAGCTGCTCACGGCTGCCAAGCTCAACCTGCACGCCCTGGGCCAGGAACTGCAGGTGCAAACGGCCGGGCAGCAAGCCATGCTGCAAAATGCGCTGGACGGGGTGGAGGACAGCTTTAAGGAAGTGCGCAGCATTTCGCACAACCTCATGCCCAACGCCCTCATCAAACGAGGATTGGCCCAGGCCGTGCGCGACTTTTTAGATAAAGTAACGCCCGATGGCCGCCTGAAAATCAACCTTGAAGTGGTGGGCCTGGACCGGGGCGGCCGCTTGGAGCCAATGGTCGAGAACGTGCTGTTTCGCGTGATTCAGGAGCTGGTGCAAAACATCCTCAAGCACGCCCGGGCCACGGAAATTACCCTGCAGATTATCCGGCACGCCGACGAGCTGACCGTGCTGGTGGAAGACAACGGCGTGGGCTTCGACCCTGGCGCGATGGGGGAGGAAGCCGGCATTGGCTTGAAAAACATCGAAAGCCGCATGGCCTACCTGGGCGGCCGCGCCGATTTCGACGCCGCCCCCGGCCGCGGAACTACCGTGACCCTGGAAGTGCCCATGGTGGCCTGAGGCGTGGTAAAATTCTTATGCGGACTTGTTGCATTCCGCGGCAATGCTTGAGTATGTTTGAATGTGTATATTCAAGCGTATTCACCCCAATTGGGCAGGTAGGCGAACCCTGCCGCACTCGCCGTCGCGCAGAAGCATCGTCATTTTCTCCCACTCACTGCCAGGAACCGACCATGAGCCACGACCTCGCCGCCCCATCCCGAACCGCCGTGCTGCTGGTCGACGACCACCAGATGGTGATTGAAGGCCTCAAAACCCTGCTCAAAACCGACGCTGCCGTGCGCGTGGTGGCCCAGGCCAGCTCCGGGGCTGAGGCGTTGCGCCGCCTGCGCGAACACCCCGGCATTGAAGTGGCCCTCGTGGACCTCAACATGCCCCAGATGAGCGGCGTGGAGCTCACGCGGCACATCCGGGCGGCGTTTCCGGCGGTGCGCGTGCTGGCCCTGAGCATGTTTCACGACCACGCTTCGGTGATGGAAGTGCTGGAGGCCGGCGGTGCGGGCTACCTCCTGAAGAACACCACCAAGGCCGAGCTCAGCGCCGCCATTGCCAACGTGGCGGCGGGCCGCACCCACTTCAGCCAGGAAGTGGGCCAGACCTTGCTCCAGCACCTCGACGTGCCCGCCCAGCGGCCTGGCACGGCCCCGGTGGCCGAGCTCACCGCCCGCGAGCGCGAAATTCTGCGCCTGGTGGCCGAAGAAAAGTCTAACCTCGACATTGCCCACACCCTCTTCATTTCGGAGCGCACCGTGGAAACCCACCGCAAGAACATCCTTACCAAAACCAGCTGCAAGTCGGTGGTGGGGCTCATTCAATACGCCATCAAACACAAGCTGTTAGCGTAGGCGGAGAAGGCGAGTGCGGGACCTTGCCGCGCGGCGCGGATGCCGCCCCGTTCCCGCCCGTCCCATCATTTAGGCGTTCTTTTGCGTTATGCACCCACGCGCCCTTTTCCGCGCTCCCGCTAATGTTTCGATTGCTGTCGCTGTTTCTGCTGCTTCCTCTATTTGCCCCCGCCCAAACTCCTTTCGTGCCCGATGAGCGGGCTTATTATGGCCTGATAGACCGCGGCAGCGGCCGTTGCCTCGACATTGCCAAGGCTAGCACCACCAGCGGTGCGGCGGCGGTGCAGTGGGAATTCACCCACGCCAATAGCCAGCAGTGGCGCTTTGTGCCCATTCGCACTGGCAGCGAGTATTACCGCATCGAAGCCCGCCACAGCAACATGTGCCTGACGGCCGACAAGCCCGGCGAAAACATGGCCTTGGTGCAGCGCCCGTTTCAGGGCGGCGAGCAGCAGCAGTGGCGCCTGGTGCCGGCGGGCTCGGCCGGCAGCTTCCAGCTCGAAAACCGCAGCGAAAGCCGCGTGGCCGCCCTCGCGGCTTCCGATAAGTTCAACGGCACGCCCGTGGTGGCCCAGAAGGGCAACGGCCGGGCCAGCCAGCAGTGGCGCCTGTTTCGGCTGCGCCTGAACGTGGTGGAAGGGCCCTCGCCGTTTGGCGCGCCCAAGCCGTTGGCTGGCAGCATCAACACGCCCGGCAACGAACTGCACCCGCTGCTGAGCCCCGATGGCAAGACGCTGTATTTTGCCCGCACCAAGTTTGCTGGCAACACCGAAGGCAACACCGACTCCGGCGACGCCTGGGCCAGCCAGAGCGCCGACAACGGCCAGACCTGGGGCCAGCCCACCCGCCTCGACGCCATCAACACCGCCCAAAACAACGAGGTGGTGGCCGCCACCGGGCCGGGTGGGCGTGCGCTTTTTGTGCGCGGTGCTTATGATTCGAATGGCTTTCGCGATGAGGGTGTCAGCACGGTGAGCAGCGCGGCGGCCGTCAGCGGTTTGGCCAAAGGCGCACGGCCCACGCCAGCGCCGATTGCCAATTTCTACACCGCGGTGCCGGGCGCGGGCTATTTCGTGAGTGGCGACGGCAAAATGCTACTTTCATCACTGGAGCGGGGCGACTCCGAAGGCGGCAACGACCTCTACTTCAGCCGGCCCGACGGCAAGGGCGGTTTCACGGAGCCCACCAGCCTGGGACCTGTGCTGAATTCGCCCGGCTTTGACTTCGCGCCCTGGCTGGCACCCGATGGCAAAACGCTGTATTTCGCGTCGTACGGCCACATGGGCTACGGCTCGGCCGACATCTTCGTGAGCCAGCGCCTTGACGAAAGCTGGACGCAATGGAGCGAGCCCCGCAACCTGGGCCCGGCTCTGAACGGCCCCGGCTTCAACGCCTATTTCAGCCTTGCGCCCGATGGCAAAACGGCCTATTACTCGTCGTCGCCCGCGCCCAATGCCACGAGCGACATCTGGCGCACGGGCCGCGCCACGCCCGCCGACTCGCTGCCCGCCGCGCCGGTAGCCGCTGCCCCCGACCCCAACACGCGCGCCTACCTGAGCGGGCGCGTGCTGGACGCCCGCACCAAACAGCCCGTGCCGGGCGCCATCGTGAAAGCCAACCTGCTGGCCAACGCGGCGGGCGTGCAGTACAACGCCACGCACAAATCCGACAACACGGGCGGCTACCAGCTGTCGTTGCTGCCGGGCCGATACTACCTCACCGCCACGGGCGGCGGCTTCCTGACGGTGGGCGACACGGTGGACATCAGCGGCTCGCCGCGGCGCGACCTGCTGCTGCTGCCCGCCGCCGTGGGCTCGAAGCTGGATTTGACCACCATCCTCTTTGCCCAGGGCAAGGCCACGCTGCTGGGCACCGCCTACGCCGAACTCAACCGCCTAGCCATTGCCCTGCAGGCCAGCCCCGCCACCGAAATCCGCCTCGAAGGCCACACCTCCAACGAGCCGCCGGCCGACAAAAACCAGCAGCTTTCCGAAGACCGGGTGGCCGAGGTGAAGCGCTACCTGGTGGGCCGGGGCGTGGACGAGAAGCGCATCACCACAGTAGGCTACGGCGGCTCCCGCCCCAAATACAGCAACGACCGCGAAGAAACCCGCCGCCTCAACCGGCGCGTGGAGCTGGTGATAGTGAAGTAGCTTGGACTCTGCGAGTCTGAGCAGCAAGCGGAACCGAACAACGTCACGCATAGGATGCTCGTTGCCACATGCTGCTCAGATTCGCAGAGTCCAAGCTACTTCGGCCGGCGCCAGATGAAGCCGTCGAGCACGTAGTGTGTAGACTGGGGCAGGGCCAGCAGCGGCACCAACCAGATGAGCAGCGCCGGGCTGGCCACGGCCGGCAGCCGCTGAAACCAGCCGAACACGGTGCCGTGCTCGCGCCACACCAGCCCGTCCCATAGTCCTTCTTCCAGAAAGGCGAACAACGCTACGGCGCCCAAAAACACCAGTAGGCCGTAGCGGCCCGCCCATGCGCCCCGACGCGGCGGCCGCGGCGCGTGTTGGGGCGATGGACCGCCGTTCCAGACCAGGGCCAGGTAAGGGATACCGTGCGATACCACGTTGAGCAGCGTAAACGCCAAGTCGCCGTTGAACCACACGATGCCGGCGTACCATGACACCAGTGTGCCGCCCAGCAGCAGGTTGCGGGGCAAGTTGAAGATGCGGGTGCGGCGCCAGCGCCGGAATTCATGGCTGGCGTAGGCGGCAATGAGGGCCACGTAAAGACCGGTGGCTACCCATCGGCCCGCGGGCCAGTCGATTTGCACAAACTCTCCGTCGACAAACCAGTTGAAGTTGCGCCCCGGCGAAAGGTGCCAATACACCAGCGGGTAGATGGTGGCGTAGTAAATGAGCGCGGTGGCCAGCCACGTGCCTTTCTCGGGTGTTTCGTGCCGGCCGTAGAGCCGCAGGAACCCATACTGTTGGCGAATGAAGTGGAACACCGCCAGGTAGGCCAGCACCCGCCAAAATACCAGCCCGCCTAAGCTGTGCAGCGCCACGCCGGCCGCGTAGCAGGCTACCGGTACCACCCACAGCAGCGTGCGCCGCTGCCGTCGCTTCTGCGGGTCGAAATAGGTTTGGAACAAGGTGCCGTAGACGTGAGCCACGTCGATGAGCACAACCAGGGCTACCCAGGCCAGCAATGGCATCTGGGCCGAGCTGCGGTAGGTAGGCGGCAGGGCCAGCACCAGCCCCAGCGCCAGAAACGGCGGCGCCAAAATCAGCAGCCCGTCGTAGCGGGCCGAGCGAATCCAGGGTTGGGGCATGGGCGGGTGAGAAAGATAAAATTAACTAACGTTATGCTTCGACTGCTCTCATCATGACGCTCTTTTTGCTTATCAGACTTCGTCCCCCAATATCTCCCGTGCTGCCCGAATCCCTTGGTAAAAGCCTTCCTCAAAAATAGAAATGCCGCTGAAATCGGTGTGCGCGAAGAAAATGCGGTTGCGCACGGGCTGCATGGCGGCTTGGCGCGCTGAGCCCCACACCAGGCCGGGCGTGGGGGCCACCATGCCGTGGCCCCACACCCAAAGGTCGGCGCTTTTGATGTAGGGCGTCACGCCGGGGTGGTAGGTTTCGAGCTCGGCCACCACGTGGGGCAGCCACTCGGCGTAGGGCGTTTGGTAGGCGCGGCGACGGGCGGGGCCGGGGGCCTCGTCGGTGAGAGGCCAGTAGAGCGTAATGACCTTGGGCGCGCCGTTTTCCTGCTGCAACGACTGCTGCATGGCGTTGATGTAGCCCAGCGAGGCGCTGCCGTAGCGCACGTTGTCCCAGCTTAGGGGGCGGCCTGGGCCTTGGGGCAGGCCATCTACGGTGAGGTTGGCGATGAGCCAGGGGGCGTGGTGCAGGGCCTGGGGCGGGGGCAGGGCGTGGCCGGGCACGGCGGCCAGCAGCCGGTGGGCCACGTGCTGGGGCGTGGCCAGCAGCACACGCCGGGCCAGCACGCGGGTGCTCTGGCGGGTGGCCACGTTGTAAGTGAGAACCTCAACGCCGGCGGCGGTTTCGCGCAGGTCGTAGGCCAGGGTGTGCGGGTGCACGGGGGCCGTGGCGTGTCGGCGCAGGTTTTCGGTCAGGAAATGGTTGCCCTCAGGCCAGGTCAGCACGTCGCCGCGGTCGGCGTTGTGGGCGCTGCCCTTGCGGCTGGCGAAGTAGTGCAGCCCCGCCCAGGCCGACACCTGCGAGGCCAAAGCGCCATAGTCGTCGCGGCAGGCGTAGTCGAGGTACCAGCGCAGGGGCACGGCCGTGAAACCTTCGCGAGTGAGGTAGTCGGCAAAGGAAATGCGGTCGAGTTGGCAGTAGGCTTCATCCGCCGATGCGTGGTCGAGCGGAATGCAGAAAGCATCGCGCCCATCACGCCCTTTCGCTTTCTTGAGGGTGTCAATGAGTTGGAAAAAGCGGGCAAACTGCACCTGCTCTTCGGCCGACAGGTTCACCGACGGCACCAGCCCTTCCTGCCAGTGCCCGTCGATGCTCAGGCGCTCGTCGGGGTCGTGGCACAGGTGATAGTCGCTGTAGATGGGAAGGCCGCCGGGTGCGTAGCCGGTGAGCGTGCCGGTTTCCTGCAGAAACTCCAGCAGTTCCACGTTGCGCACATCGGGCACGGGCAGGTAGTGAGCGCCCCAAGGGTAAGCCGAAGCCTCATTTTGACCTGCGGCGGCGTTACCTCCGGTTTCGGGGGCTAGCTCTACCAGCAGCGTGTCGCGGAGGCCATGGCGGTGCAGCCAGCGCCGGGCCGAAAGCCCCGCCACGCCCCGCCAATGATTAACACGTCGGTTTGAATGGTTTGCGTAGGCGCAGGGATGCGGCCGGGGTCGCGCAGCAGGTGGCCAGTGGCCGCGTCCTGCCCCAGCATCCGGCCCTTGATGTGCGCCAGCGGGTTTGCGGGCGCGCAGCCGGGCAGAACCGGGAGCAGCAGCGCGCCGGTAAGGGCCGCCCCGCTTTGGGCCAGAAAAGTGCGACGGGTGGGCATTAGGGGAGGCAGGGAGAGGGAATAGAGAAATTAAGCACGTCCTGCCGAGCGTACCCGTGGCATGACGTTTCGAGGGGAAATGTCCTTTCCCTCAATGCACGTACGGGCCCCAGTCTTCCTCAAAATACCGCACCAGCGCTTGGTTATTGAGCTGGTTCACCTCGGTGGGCACTTCGGCCATGTCGGGCGGGAAGCGGAGCATGTCGTGGATGGTGGCGGGGGTGATGTAGCGCAGGCCCGCCGGGAGCGGCCCGGCATCGCCGCGCCAGTGGGCATCGGGCCCCGCCAGCACGTAGCCCCACTCGCCGAAGGAGGGCACGTAGAGGTGGTAGGGCACCGTGTGCAGGCCCACGGCCGCCAGCGTGTGCGCCACGCACCAAAACGACTGCCGGGCCAGATAGGGCGACGTGCTTTGCACCACCATGCGCCCGCCCGGCGCCAGCCGCTTGCTGAGCGCCGAGTAGAACGCCGCCGAGTACAGCTTGCCGATGGAGTAGTTGCCGGGGTCGGGAAAATCGACGATGACGGCGTCGTAGTGCGCCGTGTCCTGGCGCACCCATTGGTAGGCATCGGCGTTGATGACCTGCACCTTGGGGTCGTTCAACGAGCCTTTGTTCAGGGCCAGCAGCAGCTCGTTGTGCTGGAAAATGCTGGTCATGCCCGGGTCGAGGTCGACTAGCTTAATGCGTTGGATGTGAGGATATTTCAACAACTCGCGCACGGCAAGGCCGTCGCCGCCGCCCATCACCAGTACGCGGCGGGCCTGGGGCAGCGCCTGCAGCAGCGGGTGCACCAGGGCCTCGTGGTAGCGGTACTCGTCGGCGGAGCTGAACTGCAGGTTGCCGTTGAGAAACAGGCGCAACTCGCGCGGGTTGCGGGTGAGCACAATGCGCTGGTAGGGCGTTGATTTGGAGTAAATCACCTGGTCCTGAAACGCCAACGTTTCGGTGTAGGCCAGCAGCCGGTTGGCGAAGCCGAACAGCACCGCCAGCCCCAGCAGCGCTGCTCCGATGCCCACCGCGAAGCGCCGCCGGTAGGGCTGCGTTTCGGGAAAGCGGGCCAGCACCACGGCGGCCACGGCCAGGTTTAGCGCCCCGAACAGGAGCGAGGTGCGAATGAGCCCCAGCTGCGGCACCAGCACCAGCGGGAAGATGAGCGAGGCCAGCAGCGCCCCCACGTAGTCGACGGCAAATACCCGCGCCACCAGGTCCTTGAACTGGTAGCGGTTTTCCAGAATCCGCATCAGCAGCGGGATTTCGAGCCCCACCAGCACGCCCGTGAGGCCCACCAGCGCATAGAGCAGCAGCCGGAACGAGGCCACGTACTCGAACGACACGAACAGCAGCGGCGCCATGCACCCACCCACGATGCCCACCAGAATTTCGAGCCGGATAAACCAGCGCAGCAGCGAGCCTTCCAGAAACTTCGACAGCCACGAGCCAATGCCCATGGCAAAAAGGTAGGCCCCGATGATGGTCGAAAACTGCGTCACCGAGTCGCCCAGCAGGTAGGAGGCCAGCGTGCCCGCAATCAGCTCATAAATCAGCCCGCAGGTGGCAATAACGGCCACCGCCAGCAGCAGCAAGCCCGGCGACTGCTGCCGCCGCGTGGCCGGGGGGGCCACTTCGGGCGCCAAATCGGTTTCAACCATGAATGGCGGCGCTGATGATGAGGGCCACGGCCAGCATAAACGCCGCGCCCAGAATGGCCAGCGCCGTGTTGTGGTCTTCCAGAATTTCCTTGCGCAAGGTGCCCGGCGTCAACTTGTTGAACACGTAAAAGCTGACCACCAGAATGACGATGCCAAGCAGCGAGTAGACGATGGACGCCGCGAAAGCCTTGAGGTTGAGGTATTCCATGAGCTGAAAAGTTACTTGTGATAAAAACGGGCGTGGCCGATGTTGCCGCGGCCGCCGCGGCTGCCAGAGCCGGCGCTCAGGGTTTCGGTGCTTTCGTTGTCGTCGCCGAGCAGGCGAGTGCCGGTGGCGGTGCCCCAGGCAAACCAGCCCAGCGGCAGTAGCAACAGCAGCGCGTAGAAGCGCACGGGCCGCAGGGAAATCAACAAGCGTTCGAGCATAAAGGCAGAAGGTTATTCGGAGTCAGGGCCGTAGTCGCTTTGGCTCCAGCGCTGGGTTTCGTGGCTGGCGCGGCGGAAATACTGCCATGCGGGAAAGACGAGCAGCAGGAGCAGCACCACGAAAAAGTTCGACCACAGGGGCGGGTCGGCCGTCACGCGCACCTCGATGCTAGGTGCGGCCGGGCCGGCTTCGGTGAAGGGGTAGAAATTGAGATGGTAGCGCCCAGCCGGCACCCGCGAGAGCACGGCGTCAGCGTCGCGGCTGCCTTCGGTCCAGCTTTCGCCGCCCTCCACGCCGTTGTAAAACTCAATGTTTTTGGTGAACTCAAAGCCCTGGCCGGTTTGCTCGTTCACGAGGCTCACGGGCAGCTCCAGCCACTGGTTGTTGAGGGTGGTGGTAAGGTCGATTTGCAGCGCCGCCTGGTGGTCGAGGGTGAAGGAGGGCGACACGATGACCCGGCCGGTGCCGGGAGCGGTTTTGGCCGTGGTGTCGGCCAATACCTGCAGGCTGGCCTTCAGCAGCAGTTGGTCGGGGTGGCGCAGGTGCTGGCCAATCTGCAATAGCAGCAGCACCACAAAAGCCACAGTGGTAAGCGTGGAAAGCGCCGGCCAGCTGGCCTTCACAGGGTCGGGCTGAATGGCGCCCACGCCTTCCTGCGGCGGCATAGCGCCCGGCCTCAGGTTGAAAGCCGAAGCCACCTCGCGGGGCTCCACGTGCTCGGCGCGGTACCACACCACCGTGTTGTTCGGCGCTTTCTCCTGCACCAGCATCTGGGGCGGCAGGATGAATTCGGCAATTTTTAGCCGGTCGTCGCCCTCGATGTCCCAATCAAACTCGCCCACCGCCCACAGCACCCGCGCCTGATAACGGTTGTACAGTCGGTACGTGCCGTCGGGCATGGTCACAAACCGGCCGTTGAGCTTGGTATGCTTGATTTCCTCCCGGGCCGGCCGCACCAGCATCCAGTGGCCCCGGTACTGCGCCAGCTGCGCGTATTCGGCAGTTTCGGGCTGGAAAAGCTGGTATTCCGTCCAGCGGTATTGCTCGGCCCGGAGCTCGCAGCGCTCCACAAAGCCCACCACCCGCCACCGCTGGTCGGCCAGCGTGCCCAGCGCACCCAGCGGGAAGAGGGGCGCTTCCTGCGGCCCGGCCTTGTAGCTGCCGAAGACTTTCGGCGTTTCCTCACCCGACCACCGGAAATAGGCGTGGCAGTTGGGGCAGGCGTAGAATTCGCTGCCCTCCACGTCGTAGTAGGTGATGCCGGTGCCGCAGGAAGGGCAATCAAGCTGGGCCGATTCGGGCCGGTGAGTAGCAGTTGCGCTCATCGGCGGACTTCGGTTTTGTGCTGCTCGATGCCCCCGAAAAACGCCAGCGTGGCCGCGTAGATGCCGCGCACGGTGGCCGCGTTGTCGCGCCGGAAGTTGGAGAGAAACACGTCGAACGTGGCCAGGCCGTGCTCGGGCCAGGTGTGGATGCTCAGGTGCGACTCGGTGAGCGCCAACACGGCCGTGAAGCCGCCCGCGCCGTTCTCATCGGCCGGGAAGGAGTGGTAGGCTTCGCCCACCTTCTCCAGGCCGAAGGCCCGCACCTGGGCATCGAAGAACGTGCGGCAGGCGGCGGCGTCGCGCAGAGCGGCTGCCGGTGCGGCAAACGTGGCCAGAATGTGCAGGCCGGGGGAGTAGAGGGGCATGGCGTGGGACATCGCGGCGGCAAGATAGGAAGCCAGGGTTGCCCAGTTATCGGCGGAAGGCGGTTTGCATTACGCCGCGGCGGGCGGCGAAATCAGTTTCGTCAAATCCCGGCCTTTGGCGGGCTGGCGAAATTTATTTCGGGCCGTACCCCGCTTCAATGGCTGGAAATGGCCCTGGCACACTTGGCACTGGGATTGAAAACAGGGGAGGCATCTCTCAATTCTTTCCCTTGTCAACCATGCACAACATCGACCGCACCCTGCAGGAATTTGAATCCGGGGTCGCTACCAACAGCGAATACGAGAACTACGAAACCAGCGGCGAATACGGCCAGGAGCTGGGCCAGGAATTCGAATACGAGGAGGAAATGGGCCAGGAGTTCGAAGAGGAATTCGGCCAGGAGTTCAGCGGCGAAACCAACGGCGAAAACTTCGAGATGAGCCAGGAAGAGGAGCTGGTGGGCGAGCTGCTGGAAGTAACCAACGAGCAGGAGCTGAACCAGTTTCTGGGCAGCCTGGTGAGCAAGGTGGCGGGCGCGGCCTCGCAGTTGGCGAAGTCGCCGGCCGGGCAAAGCGTGGGCCGCTACCTCGTCGATTTTGGCAAGAAAACCCTGCCGCAGCTGGCCGGCCAATACGGCGGGCAGACCGGTGCCGCCCTGGGCGGCCGGGCCGGCGCCGCGCTTGGCGGCCGGCTGGGGCCGCTGGGTGCCCGCGCCGGACAGTGGGCCGGCAGCAAGGCCGGCGGCTACGCGGGCTCGGCGGCCGGCAACTGGGCGGGTACCCAGGCCGGCAATTTCCTGGCCGACAACGCCAAAAAAGTATTCGGCCTGGAGTTCGAAGCCCTCAGCCCCGAAAGCCAGGAGCTGGAAATAGCCCGCGCCTACGTGCGCTTTGCTTCCGACGTGGCCCGGCGCGCCAACCGCGCCCTGCGCCGCAACCCGCGCCTGCGCCCCGGCGCCCTGGGCCGGCAGGTGCTCACGGCCACCGCGCCCTACTACGCCCCCGGCCTGCTCAACGGCGACCTGCAGCTCAGCGGGCCCACCCGGCGCGCCAGCTGTGGCCGCTGGGAGCGCCGCGACGGCGTGGTGGTCCTCTACGGCCTGTAGTTTTTTCACCCGAACCCAACTCTCACACCCTTCACTTTACCCCCAATGTCATGTACCACAACGAATTTTCTCAGGAATTTGAGCAAGCCATCGGCCAGGAACTGGAAGCCGGCGGGCACTCCATGGAAACCTTTGAGTTCAACCCCGAATACCTGGGCGAAACCAGCGGTGAGACTCAGGGTGAGTCGTTCGAGATGAGCGGCGAATACGCCAACGAGTACAGCCAGGAGTTCAGCAACGAATACAGCCACGAGTACAGCGGCGAGCTGAACGAAACCATGGAAATGGAGCTGGCCCACGAGCTGCTGGAAGTGAGCAACGAGCAGGAGCTGAACCAGTTCCTCGGCAAGCTCATCAAAGGCGCGGGCAAGGCCATTGGCAATTTTGCCAAGTCGGGCGTGGGCCGCGCCATTGGTGGCGTGCTCAAGACCGTGGCCAAAAAAGCCCTGCCCATTGCGGGCGGCGCGCTGGGCACCTTCTTCGGCGGGCCGCTGGGGGGCATGATTGGCAACAAGCTGGGCTCGGCCGCCAGCAACCTCTTCGAGCTGGAGCTGGAAGGCCTGAGCCCCGAAGACCAGGAGTTTGAAGTGGCCCGCGCCTACGTGCGCTTCGCCAATTCGGCAGCCAACCGGGCCGCCAGCCTGCACGCCCAGCGCCGCGGGGCGCCCATGGCGGCCGTGGTGCGCCAGGCCCTCTCGGGCGCGGCCCGCCAGCACGCCCCCGGCCTGCTGCGGCCCCGCAACCCCAACGGCACGTTCCGCTCCATGGGCGCCCGGCCCGGCCAGCGCGCTGGCACCCGGCGGCCCCATCCGGGCTTCCAGCGGCCGGGGGCCGGCGGTTTTCGTCGCCCCGGTGTGCCGGGCCCCGGCTTCGCCTCAAACGACTACGGCCAGGGCAATGGCTTTGGCCAGGCGCCGGCCACCAACGGCTACGACCCCTCGGGCTACGACGGCCCCGAAGCCAACGGCACGGGCGAGCAGGGCCCCACGCGCGGCACATGGATGCGCCGCGGCAGCACGCTCATTATCCAGCTCTGAGGAAAGCTATTAGGAGTTAAAACCTTAAGTCTTTACTCATCTACACATTTACTCCCTTACCGATGCGAACCGCCGCCGATACCCGGTTTTTGGTGAATGAAACGCTGGCCCTGTTTGGCCGCCTCCAAACCGTGCGCTCGTTCTCGCTGAGCACGCCCATGGTGCTGGCGGCGGCCGTGTCGGCGCCGGCGCAGGCGGCCATCAACGCGCACCTGGCGCACGTGGCGTTCGACCTGCGCCGCCGGCTGCTGGAGTTTGTGCGCTGGCTGCGCAGCCCCGAAAGCCGCCGGCTCAGCGCCGCCAAAACCCAGGCCCGCTACGTGCTGCTGAAGATGCGCTTCAACAACCTGCTCGACCAGGTCGACATCTTTGCCGACGTGCTGGGGCAGCGCTCCGAGCACGGCACCGGCACCTGGGTGGCCGGCCTCGACGTGCTGGCCGAAGACGCCCTGTGCCTGCCCGGCAACTACTACGAAGCCCCGCCGCTGGTGTGCTTCCTGGAGCGTGGGCACGGGGCGGCCATCCGGCGGGCGCGCACCCGCCTGCCGGGCGGCGACCTCAGCCCGGTGGGCGTGATTCAGATTCCGCGTGAGCGCCTCATTGGGTCGGGCATTGCCTCTTCGCTCATTCACGAAGTGGGCCACCAGGGCTCCGAGCTGTTGGATTTGACCACCTCGCTCAAGCAGGCCATTGAGCGGCACACGGCGGCCGGCGACCGGGGAAACGCGCTGCCATGGCAGCTATATAGCCGCTGGCTGAACGAGATACTGTCGGACTGCTGGGCCATGGGCCACCTGGGCATCACGGCCACCTACGGGCTGCTGAGCGTGGTGAGTTTGCCAAGCTACTTTGTGTTCCGCATCGGCACCGACGGGCCGCACCCGTTCCCGTGGATTCGGGTGAAAATCAGCCTGGCGCTGGGGGCGGTGCTGTTTCCGCACCCGCAGTGGGCAGCCCTAAGCCGGCAGTGGGAGGAGCTGTATCCCACCGACGAGCTCAGCGCCGACAAGCGCGACCTGATTGACCGCCTCGAAGCCGCCCTGCCCGCCTTCGCCGAGCTGGTGCTCAACCACCGGCCCAAGTCGCTGCGCGGGCAGCGGGTGGCCGACATTTTCCCGGTGGCCGAGCGCCAGCCCGACCAGCTGCAGGCCCTGTTCGAGGCCTGGCAGCAGCAGCCCCACCTGCGCGAGCACGTGGCTCCGTCGCTGGTGTTTGCGGTGGTGGGGCAGGCCAAGGCCGACGGCCGCATCAGCACCAACGAGGAGGCTCGCGTGCTCTCGCACATGCTCAACCGCTGGGCCCTGAATCGGGCCCGCAACTACTGCACCGCGCCGGCAGCCCCGGCTGCGGTGTCAACCCCTTCACTTCAAACCATTTAATTCATCATGGAAGCCACTACCTCAACCTCCAAATCGGGGTTTCCGCTGCGGGGCGAACTGTCGTTTACCAAACCCAAAATCCGGGTGGGCAACGACACGGAATTGGAACTGACCTTGTCGGCCGAGGGCGACATCCCGCTGGCCACCCTGCTGACCACCGCCGGCAGCATCACGCTGGAATTCTGGTCAGATGACGACCCCACTGAGCGCCTGGAGCAGAGCTACAACTACACCATCAGCAGCCGGCAGCTCACGCTCACGCCCGAGCCCAACGACCCGCCACTGCCCTTTTGCTCGCCTCTGCAAACAGTGCGCAACAGGCTCAGCATCACCAACAACGTGGTGGCCCCCATGTGGCGGCTCAACAATTGGCGGGATGCAGGCCGCTATTCGGTGCGCGGGCGCCTGCTGAGCGCCAAGCCCATGAAAAACGAGGAGCACCCGACGGGGCTGGAAATCAGCGAAACGCGGCTGGCCGTGGGCGACGTGACGGTGATTGACACCACGCCCACGCCTGACCCCGGTCCCACGGCAACGCCGCTGCCTTTGCCGCTGCCGGTCACGCTGTTTCAGGCGCAGCGCGAAGCCAGCGACGACCAGGACCTGTGGGGGCTCATCCGGCGCCGCACGCTGAACTTCAGCCGGTACTGCAACTTCATCGACAACGTGCTGACCGACCGGACTTCGCAGCTGGGCATGTCGGCGCGGGCCTACGTGTCGTCGCGGCAGCTGCCCTTTAGCCGCGCCGCCTCCTACGCTGTGCTCAAGTACGCCACCGAGTATTTCCTGATGCAGGAAGTGGGCCTGGCGCCCATTGCCGCCCCCGGCGATTCGGACCCCCAGTGGGCCAACAGCGAACTGCAGCGCACCGGCGGCAAGCCCTTCGACCTGAGCCGCATGCGCGAGGAATACCTCAAAAGTCTGGGCGACGAAGAAGGCGCGGCGCTGGCGGTGCCCTACCTCGACACCATTCGGGAGCGCCTGAAGGAGGTGCCGCTCAAGGAGCCCGACGACATCATCAAAAGCGGGCAGCTCACCTACGGCATCCTCCGCTCGCGCGTGGAAGCGCCGCCGCTCATGGAGTTGATTTGGTCGTACTGGCACGAAGAAGGCGGCCTGGTGCAAACCATGAACGCCCTGAGCCTGCGCTTCCAGAACGTGCGCCGGCCCGGCCCCGGCCCCGACCCGCTGGCCAACCTGGCCATCGACCCACTGCGGCCCCTGAACAACATCATCTGGGGCTACATCGAGGACGAGCGCAACCGCCTGACCATGAACCGCCGCAACCTGGAATACCAGTACGAGTACGGCTTCGGGCTGATTGGGCGCGGTGTGCAGAACATTGCCGTGGCCGAGCACCGCACGTTCTTCCTGCGGGGCTTCCACAGCCTGCTGCGCGCCTGCACCGAGTTCTACCAGCAGGCCAACTTCACGACGGTGATTCCCGACGGCTTCCCCATCCTCAATCACCTGCGCGAAGTGCACCTGACCCTGGCCGAAGGCGCCCACAACCAGTACGGCGACCTGCCCTGGACGGCCCGCGCCGAGATGATGACCCAGCAGTGGATTCTGGCCCGGCCCGAGGTGCGCGAGTTTCTGGGCGGCCGCGTCATGGTGCCGTATTCCGAGCCCTGGATGGACCGCGTCGACAACATGAAGAGCCTGCAGGGCTGGAACCCGACCAACATCACGCACTTCCGCGACCTGGGTGCGTTTGGCGAGCAGCTGCTGCTCAGCATCCGCTACGGCTCCTGGAACAGCCCCACCGTGGGCGCCACCAGCGCCGCCAACTGGGCCCACTACTGGAGAGAAGAAATTCAACGCTACATCCACGCCTACAAGGCCGTGACGGGCATCGATTTGGCCACCGACCTCGGCGATATCCGCCAGAACCTGCCCGAGAACGAGGAGCGGTACTTGCAGCCGGCCCAGCTCATCGAGCGCCAGAACGCGCTGCAGCAGGGCCAGCTCCGTCGCAGCCGCCAGCTCAACGGCCCGCTGGCCCAGGGACGTCGCCCGTTTGCCGTGCCTGTCCCTCGCCGTAAGGCATTGGGCGAGTAGGGGTTTCGTGCTGGCGGGGCGCCTCACCCCTGACCCCCTCTCCACAGGGAGAGGGGGCACCGGAAAAGCTTTGGGTCGACTGGCCCCCCTTTCCCAGTGGAGAGGAACCGGGGGTGAGGCGCCCGCTAGCGCCGCAACCAAGCTTACCTTTTGAATCACCCGCCCATGCTCGATTTCACCTCGGCGCTGTACCTGGGCCCACAAGCATTCCCGCCGCCGCCCCCGGGCCTGGCCCTTACCACCGGCCGCCCGGCGGTGCTCGACCACAACGGTCGGGCCCAGTGGGTGGCCCACACCGTGGCCCGGCGCCAGGGCCTGGAAGCCGGCGAGCTGGCTCCGTCCTCCCTGCACTTGTTCTGGGACGTGTTTGGGCTGGTGCCGGCCCGCGGTGTGGTGCTGCTGGAGCGCCAACTGTACCCGGTAGGGCAATGGGGCAGCCTTCGCGCTCGCGCCCGTGGCCTGCCCGTGGCCACATTTCGGGCCGATGACCTGCCCGGCCTGGCGCGGGTGCTGCACACCTATCAGCAGCAGGGCCGTACGCCCTGGCTCGTGACCGATGGCTGGCACCCTGGCCGCGGCCCCGCGCCGCTGGCGCACTACCGAGAGCTGCTGGATTCGCACCCCGGCGCTGTGCTGCTGATTGATGATACCCAAGCTTTTGGCGTGCTGGGAGCTAACCCGGCCCGCAACCGGCCGCTGGGGCAGGGCGGGGGCGGGCTGTTGCGCTGGGCCCGCCTTACGCCGCAAGGGCTAGGCCCCGAGCTGCTGACCATTACCTCCCTGGCCAAGGGCCTGGGCGTGCCGGTAGCCGTGCTGGCGGGTCGCGCCAGCCGGCTTGCGCAGTTCCGTCGGCGGGCCGAAACGCGGGTGCACACCAGTCCGGTATCGGCCTGGCACGCCTGGGCCGCCGAGCAGGCCCTGCGCCACGATGCCCGCCACGGCCACGCGGCCCGGCGCCGGCTGGGCTTGCGCATCACGCAGTTTCGGCGGGCGCTGGCGCGGGCGGGCATCCGGCCGTTGGGCGACGACTTTCCGGTCCAGAAAATAGTGCTGGACCGCACCACAGCCGCCCTGGGCCTGCACCAACAGCTACGCCAGGCCGGCCTCAATACCCTGCTGCTGGCCGGCGAAACCCGGCCCGGCGTGCCCGAAGTGGCTTTCTGCCTACGGGCCGACCATTCGGCGGCCGATATCGACTACGCCGCCGCTGCCCTGGCCCACCTGGCCCGCGGCACCGACTGGTTTTCCTCACCTCTTTCCGTTGCCCTACGCCATGAATCCGACGCTAACCCTTTCGCCCCGTAGCCGCAGCCGCACCAATGCGCCGGCGGCCGTGGCCATCATCTACCCTAAAGTGGGCACCGTGCTGCGCGTGCCGCTACGGCGCACGCCCACCGGCGGCTCCTATGGCCACGAGCAGCACCCCGAGCGCCAGCTCATCACCTGGTTCAACCGCATGGCGGGCGCCCGGCCGGGCTTTCCGCTGCAGGTTCGGCGCATTCTGCTCGTCACGGGCGAGCCGTTGTGCCAAAGCTGCTACCTCGGCCTGGCCCGTTACCTCAGCCGCTTCCACCTGGCCGACAAGCTGCAGCTGCGCACGCTGGCCGAAGCCGCACCCAGTGCCCGCTCCGCCACACCTGAAACCTGCAGCTGCGGTTGCGGGCATTGTGGGCATGATATTGATTACAAAGATAATAGCAGTAGTAATTCCCATTTGCTGAACGCCCTCCTGCAGGATGATTACATCTCTGATATGGAGCTGGAAGACGAGGGCTGGTGGAGCCGCTTGAAGCAGCTGGGCCAGGCCGCGGCCCTGACCGGCGCCCTGGCGCTGGGCCCGCAGGGCGCCTTCAAGCCTGTGTATGACGTAGCCAAAGCCGTGGCCGGCGCCTACGAGAAGCACAATAAGATGCAGCGCACCGTAGAATCTGCCCAACTGCCCAGCCGGCGCCCGCCAGGCCAGCAGGAGCTTGGCTTTGAGCAGGAAATGGGCTACGAATTCGCCGACGTGGCGCCCGGCTGCGCCAGCCCCGGCAGTGGCCGGCCCACCCTGCGCCTGGGCGCCCGGGGCGAGTACGTGCGCTACCTGCAGTGCCGGCTCAATTTCCACAAGGTGAGCCTGCCTCAGCCGTTGGTGAACGATGGCGTGTGGGGCCCCAAAACCCAGACCGCCGTGCGCAATTTCCAGCAGGGGCGGGGTCTGGTGGTCGATGCCGTGGTGGGCCCGCTCACGTGGGGCCAGCTCGACGCCGGCGGCGCGGTGGTGCCCACGGTGCCGCCCAAAACGCAGCCCGTCGGCACCACGCCCAGCGGTGGCACCGACGTGAGCACCGTGCGCTTTCGCAACGCGGCCGACATCAATAACTTCTTCCTGGCCCGCACCGGGCAGGATTTCGTGGACTGGTTCCGGGGCAAAGTGGGCGGGCGCGGCGCCTGGGTGCGCACCCATGGCGGCAAAACCTACCCCGTGACCATGCCCGCCACCGCCGACGCCAAAGCGGGCTTCCTGCAGTTCTGGGACGGCATTCCGCGCGTGTTTAATTCCCCCGACATCAACTTCGCGCAGTTTGCCGCCCTGCAAAGCGTGATTGTGAACGAAACGGGCGGCACCATGCGGCCTATTGCCGAAAAGGTGGGCCTGCCCGACCACCCCGGCCTGGCCTATGCCTTCAACCGCATTCCCGGCCTCAAGGTGTCGTACAATACCGGCTCGAATAAGCGGGCGCTGGAGCTGTTCAACAACCGGGAATTCCTGGAAGCGCACGGCCAGAAGCCTTTGGGCGCCCAACTGGCCAACACCAAGGACGCGCGCTGGGGCGGCGAGGCCTACCCCACAGACGCGGCCTCGACCAGCACCGACCCGGCCATCGCCGGCTTTGTGCAAGAGGCGGATTTCTACAAGTTTCGGGGCCGCGGCTACATCCAGATTACCTGGCGCAACGCCTACCAGTGGCTCATCCCTTCGGTGCAGAACTACTCGGGTTCCGACCCCATCATCCTGCAAAAAAAGGCCCAGTGGCGCGGCCTCAGCCTCGACTCCGTGGCCACCCGCTCCAGCAACGCCGACTGGCAGGCACTGTTCATGCAAAGCACCGAGTTTGCGCTCGGCGCGCTCAAGATTTTCTTTGGCAAAAAGACCAACAGTATTAACAAAGTGCGCGTGGGCGACTGGGAAAGCGTGCGCATGGTGGCCTGCGATGTGATGTGCACGAAGAGCTACACCGCCCTGTTTGTGCAGCGCGTGCAGCAGATTTTTGCCACCCTGGGCGCCGCGCCTGTTCCTGTGGGGCCGGTGCCCCAGCCCGGCAATGTAGGGCCGGTGCCTGTGCCGCCCGCCGGCGGCTCCGAAGCGGCTCTGCGCGAAGCCATTGTGGCCAATGCGCTGGGCATGATGGCTGAGCCAAAAATCGAGGCGAAGCTGCGCGGGGCCGACGGCTTCCGCAAGGGCTGGCAGAAGCTGAAAATACTGTTTGAAACCGCTGCGCCCGACTACGTACAGTCCGGCTGGGAGGAAAACAACCTCAAGCGCAGCACCAGCGTGAGCAACACGGCGGGCATTCCGCACTGGTGCGGCATCTTCGCGCTGTGGGCCCACCGCGCCGCCGGCCTAAACGTGGGCACCTGGAAAATCGGCAAGGGCATCAGTGCCAATCCGGCTTTCCGCAGCATTCCGGCGGCGCGGGTGAAGAAGGGCGACATCGGCTACTACAACCTCGACCCTGCCACCAAGCAGCCCTTCCGCCACCACTTCCTGGTGCGCGAGGTGTACCCCGACGGCACTATGGACACCATCGACGGCAACTCGGGTGGCACCAGCACCGTGCGCAGCAAAAGCCGCGTGCCCCTGCGCGGCGTCGACCTGTTTTTCAGCGCCTTCAACGGCTAAGCCGGAACTGCCGCTGCCATTTTTCACCCACCGCCATGCTCATCATCGACTGCCACTGCCACGCCGGGCGCGGCGACGGCCTCACCGGCCCCTGGGATACCGATGCGCCGCTCAAGCCCTACCTGGCCTGGGCCGAGGAGGCCGGCATTGCGCGCACGGTGCTGTTTGCCGCGTTTCATTCCGACTACGCCGTGGCCAACCGCCAGGTGGCCCACCTCGTGCACCAAAACCCGGAGCGGTTCTACGGCTTTGCCTTCGTGCACGCCCAGCGCGACCGGGGCCGGGTGCTGGAAATGGTGCGCACCGCCGTGGAAGAGTACGGCTTCGTCGGCATCAAGCTGCACCGCTACGATGCCCGCATCAGCCGCGAGGTGTGCGACGTGGCCCGCGCCTTCCGGCTGCCGGTGCTCTACGACGTGGTGGGCGAAACCTCGGTGGTCGACCTACTGGCCACCCAATACCCCGACGTCAACTTCATCATCCCGCACCTGGGCTCGTTTTCCGACGACTGGCGCGCCCAAACCGCCCTCATCGACTACCTCGTGCGTTGCCCGAATATCTTCACCGACACCTCCGGCGTGCGCCGCTTCGACATCCTGCAGCGCGCCGTGGAGCGGGCCGGCCCCGCCAAGTTTCTCTTCGGCTCCGACGGCCCCTGGCTACACCCGGGCGTGGAATTAAGCAAAATCCACGCCCTGCACCTCGCGCCCGAAGAGGCCCAACAGGTGCTGGCCGGCAATTTGTTGCGCCTCATTGGCCGGGTGCGCCCCGCGGTAGGCGATGGCGCCCGGCGCCGTGTGTCGGTAGTCACGGAGCCGCTGAGCAACGCCTGGCGTGACCCTTGGCTTATTGGGAAAGAATAGCGAAGTAGGCGGCTTTAAAACCGCCTGTCATCCTCATCTGGCGTCCGCGCAGCCAGATGAGGATGACAGGCGTTTATAATTTGTCCCTTTACGCCAGGCGCATCTGCGTCTCGGGCTCGTCGCGGCGGTGCATCTGCAGAATTCGCTCGCTGCAGCGCAGGCGTAGGGCAGCCATTTTGAGGTTGCCGCTCTCGTGGGTGATAGCCACTTTTTTGGCGATTTCCGTCACCTGGTCCTTTATTTCCTTCAACCCCAGGCCCTGGTAAAGCAGGGTGGTCACGCCGGCTTCGAGCTCGTCGGCGGTGGGTGCAGCCGCGCCTAAGTGGGCAAAATCCGGCCAGTCGGAGCGGGGTATGTCGCCGATGGTAATGGGGCCTTCGCCCACGTGCTTGCTGGCAATGCGGGTGATGAGCTGCTGCAACTCACGCACGTTGCCGGGGTAGTCGCGCAGCTGCAGGAAGTCGTACACCTGCCGGTCCACGGGCTGGCGGATGCCGTGCTGCTGCGTGAAAAAGTGCTCAGCCAGCGGCACAATGTCTTCTTTGCGCTCGCGCAGGGGCGGCAGGTGGCAGGTCCAGCCCGACACGCGGTAGTACAAATCCTGCCGGAAAGTGCCCTTTTGCACTTCGGCCAGCAGGTCGCGGTTGGTGGCGCTCACCAGCCGGAAGTGGGCCTGCCGCCAGGTGTTGCTGCCCACGCGCTTGTAGGTGCCTTCCTGCAGGGCCCGCAAAAACTCGGCCTGCAGCGGCAAGGGCAGTTCGCCCAGCTCGTCCAGAAACAGCGTGCCCTCGTGGGCCAGCGCCACCGCCCCGTCGCGGGCGCTGATGGCGTTGGTGAAAGCCCCTTTTTCGTGCCCGAACAGTTCGCTGCCCGACAGGCCGGGAATCAGGTTGGTGCAGTCCACCACCACGCAGTCGCGCTTGCCGGGACGCGGGTCCAGCCGGTGGATTTCCTGGGCCACCAGCTCCTTGCCGGTGCCGCTTTCGCCGGTTATCAGCACCTGGCAGTTCGAAAGGGCCATGTCGACCACTTGGCGCAGGGCGTCGCGCCAGCGCTGGCTGCGGCCCACCAGCCGGCGCTGCAGGTCGGCCACGGTGGCATTCAGGTGCTGCCAGTAACGCAGCCGTGAAGTCACGATTTCAACCGGCTGCTCCACATCAAACCACGAAAAAACATCGGACACCCCCGCGCGCAACAGGGTCCAGGTGCTCGGGCTGGGCAAGGCACCCACGCCCACCGCCAGTACGTTGGCGTCGGGGGCAGTGCGCAGTTCGGCCACGGCCTCCACCGCGGCGGGCAGCGAAGCGTCGGCGTCGAGAAATAGAATGCCGGCGCCGCTAGCGGGCGTGTGAGCCCGCAGCGGCTGCAAAGCCAGTCCCGCTTTCTCCAGCTGAATGATGATTTCGGCGAGGCGGGAGTTCTGGCGCGTAAACGGTAGAAACCATACCGGGCAGGGGGTAGCCATGCGAAGCAGGAAAAAAGTGGGAAAGAAGAGCGGCGCGCGGGAAAGGAAGGGAGGTAAATATAAGTTAAATAATCAATAAATTGAATATTTTATTTGTGTTAAAATCAAAGTGTTTGCCTGCTTGACTACAGGGCCGCTTGAGCTTGCTAGGCCGCCCGATGCAGCCAACTTTGCCACCTTGCGTACACGCGGCAGTTGCCCGCCATTCGCCGCCGCCCCGCCTGCCCATGACCGCCACCATTCTCTCTGAAGTTGCTCTTCCCGGCCTGCCCTCGGCCTCCGGGGTCGAAATCATTGGGCCCACGGCCTACGTCATCGGCGACGACCCGGCCGCGCTGCACTGCCTCGATGCGGCCACGCTGGCGCCCACCGCCCGCCGCCAACTATTCGATGGCCCGGCCAATGGCCCATTCCGCATTCCCAAGCCCGAAAAGCCCGACCTGGAATGCATGGCAGCCGTGTGCTGGGCCGACGGCCGCCCCGGCCTGCTGCTGCTGGGTTCGGGCAGTCGCCCCAACCGCGCCCGGGGCTGGTTTGTGCCCACCGACACCGCCAGCGCCGTTCCCGAACCGCTCGATTTGACGCCGCTCTACGCGCTGCTGGCGCCCTTGCTGCCCGCTGGCGCGGTGTTCAACCTGGAAGCCGCCGCCGCCTCCGACACCGAACTGCTCTTGTTTCAGCGCACGGTGGGGCGGGCCGACGCGGCGCTGCTGTTTCGGCTGCCTCTGGAAGCCACGGTGGCTTTTTTGGGTGGCGCGGCCACCGTTCCCATCGTTAAGGTTTTGCCCTTTGAGTTGCCCGCCATTGCAGGCTGCCCGGCTGGGTTTTCGGGCGCCACGTTTGTCGACGAGCTGCTTTTCGTGACCGCCTCCGTGGAAAATACCACCGATGCCGTGCTCGATGGCGACGTGCTGGGCTCGTTCATCGGGCTGGTCAACCTCGACACGCAGCGGGCGGCGTTTGCCCTGTTGGCCTGGCACGACGGGCGTGCCTACCGCGGCAAGGTGGAGGGCCTGGCGGTGCGCCGCGTGGTGGGCGCACGGCACTGGGAATTGCTGCTCGTGACGGATGACGACGCAGGCGGCAGCACCGCCGTGGTGGCCGAAATCAGCTTGGAATAGCGGAGGGCTTCGGGTTAGGGCAGCTGCTGCAGCCACTCCACGGCCTCGGGCTCGGCGTCGAAGAGGCGGTAGGTGAGGGCCGACTGCTGCGAGTCGTTCATCACCAGGTTGAGCGAGAGGCGGGCAAACACGTCGGCCGGAATGATGACGGCGCCGTAGAGCTCGTAGCCGTCGGTTTGGCTGCTGGCCAGCCAGTATTCGCGAATCCAGTTGCGCTCCTCGTCGGTGAAGGGCGACATCTGGCGCTGGTCGGCCAGCATCTTGTGCCAGTTGTGGCGGCGCAGCAGCTGGCTGGTGTGAGTAAGAAAGGCTTGAAAGGTGGGAAAGTCCCGGGGGCCGGCCGCGTATTGCACCAAAGCATAGCCGTCGGGGTGTTCGAGCAGGCGCCCCACGGGATTCTCAAAATATAAACGCATTATGCAGGAGAAAGCGAGCAAGCCGCTGATAAACAGATGGATAATAATATACTTGGGCTAAATGGATAATGCCCAATGGCTGAGCCTTTCTACGAAAGCCGGGCCGTTTCGTTGAGAAATTAAAAAAGCACAGATTGCCCCTGCGCCGCGTAGTTTTGTCGCGGCTTTTACTTGGCTTCCAGCGGCGTTCGTTCGGGCACTTCTACCTTCTACTCTTCTTATGAATTTGCTGCCCCGAACTCAGGAGACGCTCTACTTTCAGAATGCCGCGGGCAAGGTCTACCATCACCCCCGCGGCTTCGTGCGCCTGGCCTGGAGTGCCGAGCGCACCTCCTTCGACGCCGTGAAGGCCTTCTACGAGCAGGTGCTGGCCTTGCTGCTGAATTCGGGCGCGCGCAAAATCCTCTCCGACCACGGGCAGCGCGCGCCACTTTCGGGCGCGGCGCAGGCCTGGCTCATCGAAAACTGGATTCCGCGGGCCATGACGCAGGCCCGCACCCGGCACTGCGCCATCGTGGAGGGCGCCGACCCGCTGCACCGCCTGTCCACGCAGTCGGTGGTGTCGGCGTCGCCGTCGGGCTTCGTATTCCAACGCTTTGTCAGCGTTGACGCGGCCGAAGCTTGGCTAACCGGCCTGCCCGCCTGACGGCTGCACGCGCTGCCGCCAGCGCAGGCGGTGGCCAAAAAAATATGCCTATTTTTCATGGCTTTGCGGGCCGGGCCGCCGCTAAAAGGCATCCTGCTGGGTATAAGTTGCGTAAAGGCGAAGTTGATTTCGGAGACAAATCCGGAATCCGTCTCCGTTACCCAAAACCGATACCACGCCTTTGCCCACCAACCAAGCGCTGCGCGAGCAGATTGCCCAGCGGCTCTACCAGGAGCTGGGGGCGCTGGCCGAAGCTGCCGCTAAGCAGCTCCCCGATGCCGCCTCCCCGCCCGCGGCCGACCTCCCCGACTCATCCGTCGACCAGCTGCAGCAACACATCATTGCCCTGGCCAACGCCGTGCTCATGAACAGCCCGGGCCTGTTTGAGGGCCACCTGCTGCAGTTCAGCCAACAGCTGGGCCCCGTGGTGGCAACTGAGGAAGTGGCCGCCCTGCGCCAAACGCTGCTGCTACGCCTTACCGTGGGCGAATACGTGCTGGTGGCAGGCATCCTCAGCGCCGGCCTCGTTGCGCTGGCCGCCCCGCTGGCGGCGCTGGCTCCGGTGGCCGAAGCGCCCCCCGAAACCCCCGAAGCCCTCCGATTTGCCGCGCTGGCCACCCATTACGTGACCCTGCTGCTGGCCGCCGACCGCACCGCCGCCCAGCGCCTGCTGGTGGCCGAAGCGGAAGCGGGCACCGACGTGCGCGACCTCTACCTGCACGTGCTGCAGCCGGCCCAGCGCGAAGTGGGCAACCGCTGGCATCGCGGCGAAATCAGCGTGGCTGAGGAGCATTACTGCACCGCCGCCACGGCCGGCGTGATGGCCCAGCTACAGCCCTATTTCCAGGGCACTCCGCGGAACGGGCGGCGCCTGCTGGCCGCCTGCGTGGCCGGCGACCTGCACACGATTGGCCTGCAGATGGTGGCTGACTTTCTGGAGTATGACGGCTGGGACGTGAGCTACCTCGGCGCCAGCACGCCCCAGGACAGCATCCGCCGCATGATAGCCGACCAAGGCGTGCAGCTGCTGCTTACGTCGGCGTCCATGCCGCACCACGTGCCGCTGCTGGGCGACCTAGTGGCTGCCCTGCGGCGCGACCCGGCTACGCGCCACGTGCGCGTGGTGGTGGGCGGGCGCCCCTTTGTGTACGACGCCGACCTGTGGGAGCGCACCGGCGCCGACGCCTGGGCCGCCAGCGCCGACGATGCGGTGGCCGTGGTGCGGGGACTTTTTCAGCAAGAATAACCGGGGCTCGGGCTACCTCTGCGGTGGTCCGGCAGGGGGGTGGCGCGGCGCCTTAGCCCGGCACTACTTGCTCTGCTCGCTCGGTGGCTTTGGTGGGCGGGTTGATTTTGCGGCCGCGCGGGGTTTCCTCGTCGCCCAGCAGCATGCCCCAGGGCTTGAGGGACGGAATGCGGTCGAAAACGATTTTGAGGATGGCGATGACCGGCAGGGCCAGAAACATGCCCGCCACGCCGCCGATGGCGTTGCCCACCAGCACGCCCACAATGGCCACCAGCGCGTTAACCTTGATTTTGGAGGCCACGATGCGCGGAATGAGGTAGTGATTGTCGATGAACTGAATGACCATGTAGGCGGCCACCACCGCCACGGCGTGCCCGTAGCCGGGCTTGGCCACGAAGGCCATGAGCACCGGCAGCGCAATGGCAATGAGCCCGCCGATGTAGGGAATGAAGTTCAGCAGCGCGCCCAGCACGCCCAGCAGCAGCCCATACGGCACCCCGATGAGGAGCAGCGCCGTGGTGTTGAGCGTGGCCACGATGCTGGCTTCAATGAGCAGGCCCACCATGTAGCTCTGAATGGTGGCCTTGCTTTCGTGCAGCACGTCGGCCACGTTCTGGTCCTGCCGGCGACCCGAAAACACCTGCGTTAGAAAGTCAATCAGCCGCCGCTGGTACAGGAACAGCAGAAAGATGTAGACCGGAATGAGCGTGACCACCACCGCCAGCCCCGACACCGCCGAGAGCGTGCCGCCCAGCAGCGCCGAGGCCCGGTTGCCGGCCTCGCTGAGGTAGCCCTGCAGTTTCTGGTCGCTCACGCCGAAGCGCGATTGCAGCCACTGGTGCACCTGCGCGGTGGTTTCGGCAAACTTCTTCTTGAACAGCGGCATCTGGCTCGACAGCTGGGACGCCTCGA
The DNA here is from genome assembly GCF_022921075.1 of Hymenobacter sp. 5317J-9. Classification (NCBI taxonomy): domain Bacteria; kingdom Pseudomonadati; phylum Bacteroidota; class Cytophagia; order Cytophagales; family Hymenobacteraceae; genus Hymenobacter; species Hymenobacter sp. 5317J-9. Next base: position 3,164,759 of record NZ_CP095050.1, on the reverse strand, counting down.
TGTAGATGAAGTAGAGCAGGCCCAGCAGCGCGCTCACGCCCAGTACCACCGTGAGCGTGATGGCCAGCAGCCTGGGCACCCGGTGCCGCAGCAGCCACTGCTCCACGGGATGCAGCATGATGGCAAAAATGGCCGCGAAAAACAGCGGAAAAATGATTTCGCTGGCAATGTGAATGGTGAACACCGCCAGGGCCAGGCCCAGGAGGATGAGCGGCAGTTTTACGTAGAGGGGAAATTGCAGCTCGCGGGAGGGGGCGTCGAGGTCGGGCATAAAGGGGGTGAGAGGCCATTCAGCGATGTGCCGTCAGCGTAAGGCCGCTTACGGTGTAGCATTTGGCGCGTTGTCCGCTGGGCCGGGGCGCTGGCTCAGCGCGTAAAATCTTCCACCACCTGCACAAACATGGGCGAGGGCACTTCCACGGTCTGGCCGGTGGGGGCCAGCAGGCCGTTTTGCGGGTCGACGCGGAACGTGACCACGTTATTGGAGTTCTGGTTGGCCACCAGTAGCAGGCGCCCCGAGGGCGTGAGGCTGAAGTTGCGCGGGGTGTTGCCCTGGGTGCTCACGTGTTGAATGGGCGCCAGCGTGCCGTTGCTGGTGTCGATGGCGAACACAGCGATGCTGTTGTGGCCCCGGTTGGAGGCGTAGAGAAACAAGCCGTCGGGCGACACGTGAATGTCGGCGCAGGAATTCTGACCAGTGAAGCTCTTGGGCAGCGTGCTCACCGTTTGCAACTCCTGAAACTTGCCGGCCGCCGCGTCATACGCCAGCGCCGTCACCGTCGAGTTCAGCTCATTAATCAAATACGCCCGCTTGCCGTTGGGATGGAAAATGAGGTGGCGCGGCCCCGCGCCAAGCGTGGCTTTGAAAGCGGGTTCGGCCAGGCGGGCCAACTGGCCCTGAGCGGCGTTGAGCCGGTAGCTCACCACTTGGTCGGTGCCCAGGTCCACGGCGAAGGCGTAGGTATTGGTCGGGTCGGGGAGAATGCAGTGGGCGTGCGGGCCGTTCTGGTTTTTGTGCGGGCCGGCGCCCTGGTGCTGGTCGGTGGCGGTGGGGGCGGCCAGCTGGCCGTTGGGACTCAGGGGCAGCAGGGCGACGTTGCCGCCCACGTAGTTGGCCACCAGCGCGGCTTTTTCGGAACGGTCGAGGCTGATGTAGCAGGGCGAGGCGCCGGTGGATGGCTGCTGGTTGAGCAGCGTGAGGCCGCCGGTGCGCGGGTCGACGGCTATGGCGCTCACTCCGCCGCCCTTGGCACCCCGAAACATCTGCGTCTCGCTCACCGCGTACATAAACTTACGCCCGGCCGGCATGGTCAGGTAGGTGGGGCTGGCCCCGCCCCGGTACGCGCCTATCGGCGTCAGCACCCCGGTAGCCGGCGCAAGACGGTAGAGGTAAATCGAGTTTTCCTGCTCCGAGCTCACGTTGGTGCCGATGTACACGAGGTAGTCGCGGGAAGCATTTGAACTGCTGGATGCCTTTTTCGCGCACCCATCCAGAAATGCGGCAGCCGCAAGCAGGCCAAGGCTGTACACGGGCACCAACGTGCGGAAACGGGCAGTAAACTTCATTCGGGGTTGGGCAAAGGTTGAGTTGCAAAAGTGCACCAAAGTAGGGGAGCCTACCAGCCTGCATAGGGAAATGGCTACGAAAGCCATTGTTTTTTAATAGGCCAGAAGCCAATGTCACACAACTTCCCGATTGGCCTGAACGCAAAAAGCCTCAAAAACTGCATCTGCGAACAGATTTACAGCTTTTGAGGCTTGAATTGTGGGTGGTCGTTAGACCTTCCTAGTACCCGGAGCCGGAGTCGAACCGGCACACCTTGCGGTATTGGTGTTTGAGACCAACGCGTCTACCGGTTCCGCCATCCGGGCAGGATGAGCTTTTTAGAACAATTCCGCTCTGCCGGTATCAGGAGCGGGCTGCAAAGGTAGCTAGCTGCTGCTGGATGCGCAACAGATACCGCTTTTTTAGGTAGTAGGTGCGGATTTGCTGGAGCGCGGCCGGGCGGTGGTCGGCGGGTAGCTGCTCATAGCCAGCCAGAACCGGCTCAATACCGGCGTCCAGCGTTTCGGTTAGGGCTTGTACTTCGGTAGCTGCTTTGGTATGGGTGGCGGGGTCGGGTTCCATTTCCAGTTCCATGAGTTGCTCGTTGAGGTCCATCATGTCCATCAGGAAGTCGGGCGGGAGCTGCTCCTGCTTGCCTTCTTCGAGCAGGCCGTGGTGGCGCAGCAGGTAGGCCATGCGCTGGTCGGGGTCGGCGAGAGTGCGGTAGGCATCGGTGTTGAGCGTAGACTGGCGCAACATTTCGGCTTGGTTTTCAGGCGAGCTGGTGGCGTGAAAATCGGGATGAGTTTCACGGCTTTTGGCGTAGTAGCGGCGCTTGAGGGCGGCTTCATCGGGCCGGAAAGACTCGGGAATACCGTAAAAAGCGAAGTAATCGGCAGGGTCGGGCATGGGCGAAGGTAGGGCCGCAACGGGGCGCCCCGCTGCTTGTACCGCTAAAGGGGCCTGATGGTTTGGCCAATAATGCGTCCAGCGGTGCCGCATCTGTAGCCGCGGCCTCAGCAAAATTCTGTCTGTGGCGCAGGTCCTCGCGCTATTCCACCACTGTGACCGGGGCCGACGAAAATGCCACCGGCGGTGCCGCAAACAGCCGTTTCGTGGCCGGCCACACCTCGCCAAACAGTTCCGACTCCCGATAGGCGTTGAGCGCGGCTTCGTCGTCCCAATGGCTGAAAGTGCAGTACACGTTGGGAACGACGGCATCCTGCCACAGCTCTAGGTGGCGGCACCCGGGCCGCTGCCGGATGCGGTGTTTGGTAGCGTGAAAAAGCGTGAGAAAGGCCGGCACCTGCTCCGGCGCAAACGTCATGCGGACAACGCGAATGAGCATCTGGAATAGAAAAATGAACGCCGCAAAAGTAAAACGCTCCGGCTGTGCGCACTCAACGTGCCGTGGGCTTTCGCCTTTTTTACGAATAGATAGAAACGCAAAAAATCCTTCTGCTGCCCCTTCACAAAGGATTGCGGGCCACGGAAACGAATGATTGTGAACCCCATTGCCAGCGTGCAGTCCGGCAGTTTTACCCAACTCTTCAGTTAAGCCGCCCGTAAGCACGGGCACACACCTTCCTTCACATCAGAAGTTTCTTGTTATGAAAGTATCCACTTTTCGGGCCGCCGCCGTGGCCTGCCTCTTCTCGCTTTCCGGCGGCCTGGCGTTGAGCAGCTGCAACTCGGAGCCCACCGCTACTGAGGCCGACAAAACCGCCACCGTGGTTTCGAGCGAAACCAACGCCGCTTCCGACAGCACCGCCACTACCGCCCGTGCCGACAGTTCCGCCATGGGCACCGACTCCACGATGGCCAAGTAAACCGACACTGGTTTAAATCTGAAGCCATTAGGCAGCCTGACTGTTCTAAAGCAAAAAGCGCCTCCGTGTCAGCTGCTATGTGCTGTTGACATGGAGGCCCTTTTTGCTTTAGAGCGTGTGGGCCACGGTGTTAACAATGCCGTTTTAATCTTGGTATAATGAGGGATTTTGATAGCGTTAGTGCTTGAAAAATGCAATAAGTCGAACCTCTATCTAGACCGTTCGTATAGGCTCGACATTGCTTTTCACACGTTGCACATTGCCATTCTCTTCATGAAACACCTTGCACCTCGTTCGCTTGCTCTTGCTTTGTTGGTGGCTCCGACTCTGACCACCGGCCTGCTGTTGTCCAGCTGCAACAGCAACTCCACTACCACCGAAACCGCCACCACGGCCGGCGCCGACAGCACGGCCACGGCCGCCAGCCCCGACACGGCTGTCACCGCCGGCACTCCAGGCACGGTGAAGCCCACCATGGCCAAGCCCGCTTGGGGCCCTGGCCTTAAGCCCGAAATGCAAGCCGTGATTGAGCAGCTCATGAGCTTCAAAAATAAACCCCTGCCTGAGCTCACCGCCGCCCAGGCCCGCAAGCAGCCCACCGCCGCCGACGCGGCCATGAAGCAGATGCGCCTGAGCAACATTCCCGTGCCGCCCCTGAACTGCGATACCGCTACCAAAGCCTTGATGCCCGGCGTGAAAGCGCGCATCTACACGCCCAAGGGCGCTGCCGGGCCGTTCCCGGTTATTGTGTACTACCACGGCGGCGGCTGGGTCATTGCCACCAACGATACGTATGCGGCCTCGGCCCAGGCCCTGTGCGAGCAGGTAGGGGCGGTAGTGGTGTCGGTGGAATACCGCAAAGCCCCGGAGCATAAATTTCCGACGGCGCACGACGACGCGTTTGCCGCCTATCAGTACGTGTTGAAAAATGCCGCCAGCATGAAAGGTGACCCCAACAAGGTGGCCGTGGTGGGCGAAAGCGCCGGCGGCAACCTGGCCTGCAACGTGAGCATCATGGCGCGCGACAAAAAGGTGGCCCTGCCCAAATACCAAGTACTAGTGTATCCCATTGCCGGTTCCGACACCAACACGCCTTCTTACCAGGCCAATACTGAAACTGCTCCGCTCAATAAGGCCGGCATGGAGTGGTTCTTCAAGAACTACCAGCGCACCCCGGCCGATTTAAAGGACCCGCGCATCAACCTCGTGGCCGCCAACCTGAAAGGCTTGGAGCCCACCACCGTCATTGGTGCCGACTACGACCCCTGAAGAGCGAAGGCAAGGCCCTGGCTGACAAGCTCAGCGCCGCCGGGGTGAAAACCAATTACAAGCTTTACACTGGCACCACGCATGAATTCTTCGGCATGGCTGCTGTAGTGCCCGAAGCCAAAGAAGCCCAGGGCGTAGCTGTCAGCGACCTGAAAGGCGCGCTGAAGTAAGCCCCCGCAACTCAGCCGTCTTTAAGGCAAAAAAGACCGGCGTGCAGAGCGGCAGCGAAGCATCGCGCTTGTGGTAGTAATCTAATCGTTGAACGAAAAGAATTACTGCTTCGAGCGAGATGCTTCGCTGCCGCTCTGCACGCCGGTCTTTTTCATAATTCCAAGCTACTCAACCGGAAAGCGCACGTCAACTTGCGAATCAAAATGCAAGCCCAGCAGCTCAGAGGCGTTGCCCTGGCAAATGCCGAGGCACAGGCAATCCTGGCTGTTGAACACGGCCACGGCCTCGCCGGGAGGGGCGGCCGAAAAGTGCGGATGGATTTCGCGCACCACATCGCGGCCGAAGTGCACGGCAAACGGGCGGCCATGGCCCACGGCGTCGACCGCGGTGCGGGAAATGTTGGTAATCAGGTTGCCGTAGTGGTCCACGTGCGCCACGTGGCCCGTGATGCGGTGGTCCTGCAGGCGCAGCTGGCGGTTGTTGAGCTGGTGGAAATTTGTCACCACGGGGCCCAGCGACGTCAGGGCTTGGCCGTTGGCCAGGGCCACGGCGGCGGGCAGCAGCACGTCGCGGGTAGGCGAGGCCGTGACGGCAGCCGGCAGGGCCACCAGCTCCTCGGGGGCGCTGGTGGTGAGCAGGGCCAGAATGCCGTTGTCGCCGGCCACGAAAAAGTGGCCTTGGTAGCGGGCCGCGTGCCAGCCCGGCTCAGGGCCCGCGCCGTGGTCGTCGACGCCGATGACGTGCACCGTGCCCGCCGGAAAGTCGCGAAACACGGATTGGAGAACGTGAACGGCGTGCGCGATGTTAAAAGGTTCGACGCCGTGGCTGATGTCCACCACGGGCGTCGCCGGGGCCAATTGCAGAAGTCGCGCTTTCAGCGCCGCCACGTAATGGTCGCGGTAGCCAAAATCGGTCAGCAACGTAATCAATCCCATGCCTGCGTTCGGTAGTTTTTCGTAGTATTGTTCGTCCGCCCGAACCGGGGCAAAAGTAGCCGGTTTGTGCGGAAAGGCTTGTTTCTTTTTTGGCTGTTTCCCCGCCTTCTTTTCCCCTTCTCCCGCCCTTGGTCGAAAAAATCATCACCCTCGAAAACATGTCTCTGGTCGATTTCCTCGGCCCCGACAATCAGAATATCCGTCAGTTAGCTGCCGCTTTCCCGGGTTCCAAAATTATCAGCCGCGGCAACGAAATCAAGATTCAGGGCCAGCCGGCGGTCATCTCCCGCATCAACGATTTATTGTCGTCGCTCATCGAGCACTACCATCAGTACGGCCAGATTACCGACAAAACCGTCAACCAGTACCTCTCCGCCACCTCCGAAGAGGCCGAGGGACGGGTACTGGCTGCTTCGCCCGACGTCATTCTGTTCGGCGCCAAAGGCGGCGTTATCAAAGCCAAAACGCCCAACCAGCAAAAGCTGGTCGATACCGTGATGGCGCACGATTTGACGTTTACGCTGGGCCCCGCGGGCACCGGCAAAACCTATATTTCGGTGGCTCTGGCCGTGCGCGCCCTCAAAAACAAGGAGGTCAAGAAAATCATCATCTCGCGCCCCGTGGTAGAGGCCGGCGAAAGCCTCGGTTTCCTGCCCGGCGACATGAAGGAGAAAGTAGACCCTTACTTGCGCCCGATTTATGACGCTCTGGAAGACATGATTCCGGCCGAAAAGCTGAAGTTCTACCAGGAAAACAAAATCATCGAAATCGCCCCGTTGGCCTACATGCGTGGCCGCACGCTGAACAACGCCTTCGTGCTGCTTGATGAAGCTCAGAACACCACGCCCTCGCAACTGAAGATGTTTCTGACGCGCATGGGCCCCACCGCCAAAGTGATGGTGAACGGCGACCGCAGCCAGATTGACCTGCCCACCCGCCAGAAATCGGGCCTGCTGCAGGCGCTCGACATCCTGAAGAGCGTGCCCGGCATCGGCTACGTCGAGATGACGTCGGAAGACGTGGTGCGTCACCGTCTGGTAAAGGAAATTGTGGAAGCCTACGACCGGTACGACACCGAGGAAACCACCCGCCAGGCCCAGCAAAACGGTTCGGCGCGCCGCGATGAGCGCCACGAGCGCCGCCTGCGCGAGCAGGGCCTGCTGCCCGATGCCCCCGCTACCGACGAGCCCGAGCTGCCCGTGAACCACGAACAGGCGCTGTAGTTTTTCACGCATATGCTGTCATCCTGAGCGCAGCGAAAGACCTTCTCGCGTCAGAACAAATTGTTCAGGCGTGAGAAGGTCTTTCGCTGCGCTCAGGATGACGGTTTTTAAGTACCCTCATTAACACTGCCATGCCCGCCACCGCCTACCGCATCACCGACCTGCGCGACCTCGACGCCGCCTTCACCATCCGCGAGAAAGTGTTTCAGCAGGAGCAGGGCGTGCCGGCTGCCAAGGAGCACGACGTGCACGACCGCACCGATGCCCGCCACTACCTGGCCCGCGCCGCCGACGGCACGCCCGCTGGCGCCGCCCGCTGGCGCGAAACCGAAAACGGCGTGAAGCTGGAGCGGTTTGCCGTGCTATCCGATTTTCGCAATCAGGAAATCGGGGCGGCCCTGCTTCATGCCGTGCTGGCCGACGTGCAGGCCGAACTGCCCGACGCCGAGATTTACCTCAACGCCCAGTTGAGGGCCGTGCCCTTTTACGAGCGCCACGGCTTCCAAAAACAGGGGGAAATGTTTGAGGAAGCTAATATTCAGCACTACAAAATGGTGCTGTAGCGTGGACTCTGCGAGTCCATACCCGGGCGAACGTTCGCAACGCGTGGACACGCAGAGCCCACGCTACAGCAGCGCCGGGCGCTGCGTGATTTCGTGGTAGCAGATGTGGGCCTGGCTGAAGTAGTGGAACACCATGCTTTTGCGCGTCTGGGCTTTATCGAGGTGGGGCTCGCCGCCATGCATCAGGTTGGCGTGCCACACAAAGACGTCGCCTTTGCGGGCCAGGAAAACCTGCTTGGGCAGGCCGGCTTCGGCTATTTTCTGATTGATGTAGGCCTCGTACTCAGTGTATTCCTTGTCACCGATAAGCCAAGTAGTGCCTTCGTTCTGGTAGTCGGCGTTGAGGTAGTAGGGGAGCTTGTGGCTGCCGGGGTAGTAGTGCAGCGGGCCGTTGCCGGGCGTAATGTCTTCGAGCGCCACCCAGGCCGCCGCCATGCCCCCCAGCGGAAAGGTGCTCATGTGGATACTGTCGGAGTGGGTGCGCTGCTCGCTGCCGGTGAGAAAGTTAATGCTCTGAAATAGCGTGGTTTCGTGGCCCAGCAGGGCGGCCAATAGGCTGCGCAAAGCGCCTTCGCCCGCCTCCCGGATGCGGGCCGACTGCCGAAAGGCAAACATGAACTTGTTGCGGTAGCGCCGGCTGATTTGCCTGGTTTCGATGAGCTTCGCCAATTCGGCATTGATGCCGTCCACGGTGTCGGCGCTGAAAAAGCCCGGCAGCACCGCAAAGCCATTTTCTTCAAACGCCAGCAGGCTGGCCTGGCTGGCGGGGGCAGCGCCCGGAAGGCGGCCGTGGCCGCCAGCCGCTGGGGCAGCGGGGGCACGGGTGGCAGGCCCGCATCGGGCGCCAAGTGCCGGAAATCGCGGCTGCTGACGGGGGAGAAGTACTGCTTGTGCAGCCCCAGCTTCTGGTACAGGGGCACGTTGTGCCGCAGCCGGCGGGGTTGAAGCACGTTGTAGGCGGCGTAGCTAAGCTTGAGGCGGCGCAGAAAGGAGAGCATGGCAGGAAGAAATTGCCCGCCCAAATTACTAATTCTGCCAGTCCGATGGCCGGGCGCTTGGGCGGTATCGGGGCAAAGTCCTACATTGCCAATTCAATACGCTCTCTTTTTCTGCCATAAATGATTACCTGGGCCACGTTCCCATTCGTTCGCTACACGCCCGCGCTCATTGGCGGCATCGTGGCCTACCTCTACCTTGGCGAAGCCTGGCCGGAGCTCTGGCCCGTGGCCGTGGGAATGGCGGCGGCCACGATGCTGCTCATTGCCTGGGCCATTCGCCAACGCCGGCCGGCCGTCACCGATGCGGCCGGAGTGGTGGCCCTGCTGGCCGTTTTTCTGTTCGGGGCCGCCCTCACGCAGCGCGCCACTGAAAGCCGCCGGGCCGACCACCTCTTTCGGTTCGACACCCGCATTGACTGTTACCAGGCGGTGGTGGACGAAGCCACCGTGGTGCGCGCCGCCACCTTTGCCACCACGCTGCGGGTGCAGGCCGTGCGGGTAGATGGGCGCTGGCGCCGGGCCACGGGCGGCGTGCGGGTGTCGCTGCCGCGGGTGGCGGGCATTGCGCAGCCGCGCTACGGCGAGGTGTGGCTCATTCGCGGCCACCCCGACCCCAGCAAGCCGCCGCTGAACCCCGGCGAGTTCGACTACCGCCAGTACCTGGCCTATCGGCAGGTGTATCATCAGCAATACATTCACCCCGACCAGTACCGCGTGCTGCGCGTGGCGCCGCCCAATGTGCTGGTGTACTGGAGCATGACTTGCGCCGAGAAGCTCGATGGCGTTTTTCGTCAATACATTAAAGAGAAGCGCGAATACGCCATTGCTTCGGCGCTGGTGCTGGGCATCAAGGACGACGTGGATGGCGAAACCAAGCTGGCCTACAGCAGCACGGGTACCTCGCACATCATGGCCGTGAGCGGGCTGCAGGTGGGCCTGCTGTTTGCGGCCCTCACGGTGTTGCTGAAGCTGTTTTTTGCGCGGGTGCCAGGCTTCCGGCTGTGGTCGGCGCTGCTGGGCCTCACCGTCATCTGGAGTTACGCTTTCGTCACGGGGCTGTCGGCGTCGGTGTTGCGGGCCACGGTGATGTTCACCTTCCTCATCATCGGGCGGGCCTGGGGGCGCCAAAGCTCCATCTTTAATACGCTAGCCGTGGCGGCCTTTTTCCTACTGCTCTGGAATCCATTTCTGGTGGCCGACGTGGGGTTTCAACTGTCGTTTCTGGCGGTGCTCAGCATCGTGTACATCCAGCCGCGCATTGCTCGCTGGCTTGATGTGGAAGGGTATTTCTACGCCCGGCGGCGTCCCTGGCACCTCAAGCCGGTGCAGTGGGCCTGGCAGGGCAGCGGCTGGTTTCTCGATAAGGTGTGGCAGGCCGTGGCGCTGTCGCTGGCGGCGCAGGTGGCCACGTTTGCGCTGGGGCTGTACTATTTCCACCAGTTTCCGTTCAGCTTTCTGTTCTCCAACTTGGTGGCCGTGCCCATCTCGAGCGCGGCCGTGTACGTCGGGCTGGCCCTGCTGGCCGTGAAAGGGCTTGTGGCCTTTCCCAGCGTCTGGTTTCCGTCCATGGCCGGGTACCTGGATTGGGGGCCCAAAGCCGTGGCCTGGCTTTTTGAATGGATGGTGTGGGCGTTCAACGAATACATCTTCTTCATCAGCCGCTACTTTTCGGGTTGGGTGGTGCGCGAGATTCACGTTTCGGCCCTGCAAACGGTGCTCATCTTCGGCCTCATCGGCAGCTTTCTGGCCTGGCTCAACACCCGCCAGCTCAGCTGGCTGCGCGGCATGGCCCTGCTGCTGCTGTGCTACGCCGGCAGCCGCGTGGCCGAAGCCCGCACAGTGGCGCCCACCGAGGAATTCATCGTGTACAGCATTCCGCGGCGTTCGGCAGTGGGTTTTTGGCAGGGCGCCAGCGCCGAGTTTGTCACGCCCGATTCGGTGCCACTCAACGAAACGGAGCGCACCTACCGCCTGCTGCCGGGCATCATCCGGCGGGCTGCCCGGCGCACGCACTACAGCACCGGCTGGCGCGGCACCACCGTGCCCGTGCGGCGCCTGGCCGATGCCGACAGCGCCAAAGAAGCCCTTTATTGGCGGCCCGGCCCGGTGCTGCTGGCCCAATGGCGGGGCCTGCGCATCGGGTTTGTGTCAAACCGCATTGCCTCCGCCACCCAACCGGCGCCGGTCGATGTGCTGGTGCTGCGGCGCAATGCCCGCGTAAAGCCCGAAACGCTGGCCGCCGTGTTTGGCACTAAAGCGCGGGTGGTGTTCGATTCCAGCTGCAAAATCTGGTATGTGGCCCGGCAGGACTCGCTGCTGCGCGCCCGCGGTTTCCGCACCTGGGACGTGACGGCGCAGGGCGCTTTCCGGTGTGCGCCGCCGCTGTAGAAGTCCGCGCAGGCAACCCCAGCGGCCAGCCGGGCCGAGTTGGCTCTACTTCGGCGTTCGTCCAGTTTGCCAGGTCATTGGGTTTGCCCGGGCAGGGGTTTGGTCGAGCGAGGCCGACCAAGTGCGTCTTTTTTCCGTTAATTGCTCTGGTGATGCCACCTTTCCCCGGCGGTTGGCATCATGGTTACACCCATCCGCCCGCGCCAACTCCGCCCTCATGGAAGACCTGCTCACCCCCGAACTCGAAGCCCTTCGCTACATCCGCTACGAAGCCCAGGACCGCATCGGCTACATCACCCTGAACCGGCCCGACAAGCGCAACGCCCTGAACGCCGACGTGGTGACCGAGCTCAAGCAAGCCTTCGAGTTTGCCGAAAACGACGAGCACGTGAAAGTAATCGTGCTGCGCGCGGCCGGTGACGTGTTCTGCGCCGGCGCCGATTTGGCCTATATTCAGGACCTGCAGGGCTTCGGCTACACCGACAACCTGGAGGATTCCACGCACCTCATGCAGCTCTTCCACCAGATTTACACCCTCAAAAAGGTGGTGATAGGGCAGGTGCAGGGCCACGCGCTGGCCGGCGGCTGCGGGCTCGCCGCCATCTGCGACCTCACGTTTGCCGTGCCCGAGGCCAAGTTTGGCTACACGGAAGTAAAAATCGGGTTCCTGCCGGCCATCGTGAGTGTGTTTCTGGTGCGCAAAATCGGCGAAGCCCGCACCAAGCAGCTCCTGCTTACGGGCGATGTCATCCCGGCTCAGGCGGCCCTCGATATGGGGCTTATCACCTTCATGGTGCCCAAAGAGGAGCTCGCCGAAACGGTGAAAATCTACGCCCAGCGCCTCTGCCGCGAAAATTCGGCCCAGAGCATGGAGGTAACCAAGGAAATGCTGGCCCGCCTGCCCGAGTTGGACCTCGAAGAAGGCCTGCGCTACGCCGCCCAGCGCAACGCCGAAGCCCGCGGCTCGGAAGACTGCCGCCGCGGAATTGCAGCTTTTCTCAACAAAGAGAAAATCGGCTGGTAAGATTTTATGCATACGTGGTCAACGGTTAGTGATTGATGGAAGGCCAGCCGGCAATCCGCTACCCACTAACCGTTCATCATTCGCTGCGGTTGAAACATCCCGTTTCCCGTTCTGGTTAGTTGCCCATGACTGCATTCGCCGCCCTCGGCATCACGCTCGCCACCTTCGGATTCATGGAATTCTGGGCCTGGTTCATGCACAAGTACGTGCAGCACGGGCCCTTGTGGTTTTTGCACCGCTCGCACCACGTGCGGCACCCGCACCCGGTAGAGCGCAACGACTTGTTCTTTCTGATTTATGGCGGCATTTCGGCCGCGCTGTTCATCACCGGCGACAACGGCGCGCGTTGGTGGTTTTGGGTGGGCGTGGGCATTGCGGCCTACGGCACGGTGTACTTCTTCGTGCACGACGTGCTCATTCACGGCCGCCTGCGCTTCTGGAAAAAGTCCGACAATACCTACCTGCGGGCCCTCAACATGGCCCACAAAACCCACCACAAAACCCAGGGCCGCGACGGCTCGGCCGAGTTTGGCCTGCTGTGGGTGTCGCCCAAGTACCTGGAGCTGGCCCGCAAACGGCGCCAAAAACTAAAAAGCGAGAAAATGAAAACGGGCTCCGAAATGGGCCCGGGCTAGCAGCACGCGCCCGCTGCTTTTAACCTTCTTGCTATACCCTTTTCATACCCCACAATGGGCCACTTCTCCATCAGCGACTTAGAGCAGCTTTCGGGCATCAAGGCGCACACCATTCGGATGTGGGAGCAGCGCTACGGCCTGTTGCGGCCCGTGCGCACGGCCACCAACATTCGCACCTATTGCGAAGACGACCTGCGCCGCTTGCTCAACGTGACCACGCTGTGCAGCCGGGGGCAACGCATTTCGCAGGTGGCCCGCCTCAGCGACGACGAGATGCAGGCGGCCGTGCTGGCCTGTTGCCACGACGTGCACGACCACCATCAGCAGGTGAACGCGCTGCTGGCGGCCATGCTCGGATTTGAGGAGCAGCGCATCAATCAATTATTAAACGAAGCCAGCGCGCAGCTGGGCTTCGAGAACATGATGCTCAACGTGGCCTATCCGCTGCTCCAGCGCATCGGGCTGATGTGGCTGGCCGGCACCGTGAACCCGGCCCAGGAACACCTGCTGGCCCATTTGCTGCGCCAGAAGATGCTGGCCGCTACCGACGCGCTGCCCGGCGTGCCGGCCACGGCCCGGCGCTGGGTGCTGTTTTTGCCGGCCGAGGAGCTGCACGAGTTGGCCCTGCTCTTTATGAACTACGTGTTGCGCGCCCGGGGCCTGCACACCCTGTACCTAGGCCAGAACCTGCCGCTGGAAGAGCTGGACGCTGTGTGCCGCACCTACCAGCCCGACGCCGTGGCCACCGTGCTCACCACCCAGCCCGAGCGCAGCCGCGTGGGCGAATTCGCCGAAGCCGTGGCCGCCTGCTGCCCCGGCAAGCTGGTGGTGCTATACGGCCAGCTGGCCCGGCAGGAAGGCTTGGTGCTGCCCAAAAGCTGCGTTTCGCCGGCGCTGATGACCGATTTCCTGGCCCTGGTGGCCGAGCACGCCACCGAGCCGGTGGCAGCGTAAGCTAGGTTGTGCCGAAAAGCAAACCATCGGCGCAGTTTGCCTCGTAGCTGGAACGCCGGCCTGCGCGCCGGCTTCACAAAAGGGTAATGGCAAAAGTGGTTTTGGCGCCGGGGCGAAGCCCGGGTCGGGCGTACCTTGCCGCGCCTGCGAGCCACTAGTAGGCGTGCCGAACGAAATTATTTCGGCGGGGCTAGCTGATTTTGCGGCGGGCTCGTATATTTGTTTAACAATCGGCCACGAAAAGCTAAACAGCATGACTTCGCTAGAATTCACCTCGCAAGTGCAGAAGATTTCGCTCACCCTCCGGCCCGCCGCCATGAACTTGACGCGAGACGCTGATGATGCCAAGGATTTGGTGCAGGAAACCCTCCTCAAGGCCCTGCTCAACAAAGACAAGTTTAAAGCCGGTACCAACCTGAAGGCGTGGTTGTATACCATCATGCGCAACACCTTCATCAACAACTATAACAAGATTACCAAGCGCAGCTCCAACATCGATTCGACGGAGTATTTTCAGTATTTCAACACCGACCAGAACTACATCACCCACAACGGCGCGACGTCGGACTTTGTGGTGCGCGACATCAACGAGGCCATTGCCGGCCTGGGCACCGACTACCGCACGCCGTTCATGATGTACTACATTGGCTATAAGTACATGGAGATTGCCGAGAAGCTGCAGATTCCCATTGGCACTGTCAAAAACCGTATTCACATTGCCCGCAAGGAGTTGAAGTCGGCCCTACAGGTGTACGCGCCGGTGGGCGCCTCGGCCGCCGATGCCACCGAAGTAGTTGAAGACTAGCTTTTGGCTGTAAGTGCTTTGGCCGCCGGCCTTGTTGCTGCTCGCGCGGCGCGGGGCCGGCGGTTTGTTTTTCCGGGCGACTTTCGCTTTTCATTCATCCAGATTCTTTCCTGCTTTTGTCTTCAACCGCCGCCACCACTGCTGCCAGCGTTGCCGTCAATGCGGCTATTCATGCCGCCACTCACGTCGCCCGCCCGCCCGAATCGGGTTTGCCGAAGCAAGCCGTTGTTATCGGGGCGGGCTTTGCTGGGCTGGCCGCTGCCACCACGCTGGCCCAGGCCGGCTGGCGCGTCACCATCCTGGAAAAGAACGAAGGCCCCGGCGGACGGGCGCGGGTTTTCCGTGCCCAAGGCTTCACCTTCGACATGGGCCCCAGCTGGTACTGGATGCCCGACGTGTTTGAGAAGTACTTCGCCCGCTTCGGCAAAAAAGTGGCCGACTATTACGAGCTGGTGCGCCTCGACCCGTCGTATCAGGTAATCTTTCGGGGGCCCGAGGCGGTGGACATTCCGGCCCGGATGAGCGAGCTGCGGGCGCTGTTTGAGCGCTACGAGCCCGGCAGCGCCGCCCGCCTCGACGAGTTTCTGAAGCAGGCGGCCTACAAGTACGAAGTGGGCATCAACCGGCTGGTGTATGCGCCCAGCCGCTCCGTATTTGAGTTTGCCGACCCCAAGCTGCTGGTCGACATGGTTCGCATGGACGTGCTGCAAAGCATGCACAAGCACGTGCGGCGCTTCTTTAAAGACCCGCGCCTGCTGGAGCTGGTGGAGTTTCCCATCCTGTTTCTGGGTGCCACGTCGGAGAACACCCCCGCCTTATACTCGCTGATGAACTACGCCGACCTGGCGCTGGGCACCTGGTACCCCAAGGGCGGCATGCACAAGATTGTGGAAGGCATGGTGCGCCTGGCCGAGGAGTTGGGCGTGGAAATCCGCTACAATCAGGAAGTGACGGAAATAGCGGTGGCAAACGGCCGCAGCACCGGCGTGCGCACCGCCAGCGGATTCTTCGCCGCCGATGCCGTGATGGCCGGGGCCGACTACCACCACATTGAGCAGGAAGTACTGGCACCCGAGTACCGGCATTACGATGCTAAGTATTGGGAATCACGCGTTATGGCCCCGTCGAGCCTGTTGTTCTATCTGGGGGTGAACCGCAAGCTGGACAAGCTGCGGCACCACAACCTCTTTTTTGACGAGGACCTGACCCAGCACGCCCGCGAGATTTACGAGCAGCCGCAGTGGCCCACCAAGCCGCTCTACTACGCCTCGGTGCCCAGCAAAACCGACCCCACCGTGGCCCCCGAAGGGCAGGAAAACCTGTTTTTGCTCATCCCGGTAGCCCCGGGCCTGACCGATGACGAAGCCACCCGCGAGCGGTACTACGACCTGCTGATGGACCGGCTCGAAAAGCACTGCGGCCACCCCATCCGCGAGCACGTGGTGTTCAAGCGCAGCTACGCCCACCGCGACTTCATGGCCGACTACCACAGCTTCAAAGGCAATGCTTACGGTTTGGCGAATACCCTCCGGCAAACGGCTATTCTGAAGCCCACCCTCAAGAGCAAAAAAGTCAGTAATTTGTATTTCACCGGCCAACTCACCGTGCCCGGACCGGGCGTGCCGCCCTCGTTAATTTCGGGCCAGGTGGTGGCGGGAGAAGTTTTGAAAGAAAATGGACCACGTTAAACTCTTCACCGACACCAGCCTGGCTTGCAGCAAACTCATCACGGGGCGCTACAGCACTTCGTTCACGCTGGGCATTCGCACGCTCGACGAGCGCCTGCACCTGCCGGTGTACGCCGTGTATGGGTTTGTGCGCTGGGCCGATGAAATCGTGGACACCTTTCATGACCATGACAAGGCCGCGCTACTGGCCGATTTCCGCCGCCAGACCTACGAGGCCCTGGACACGGGCCTGAGCTTCAACCCGGTGCTGCACGCGTTTCAGCACGTGGTGCGCCGCTACGGCATCGACCGCGAGTTCATCGAGGCCTTCCTGCACAGCATGGCGCTCGATTTGGAGGACCAGAACTACCACCCCGACCTCTACAACGAGTACATCTACGGCTCGGCCGAAGTGGTGGGGCTGATGTGCCTGCGGGTGTTTTGCGACGGTGACGACGCGCTGTTTGAGCGCCTGCGTGAGCCGGCCCGGCGGCTGGGGGCGGCATTTCAGAAAGTCAATTTTCTGCGCGACATCCGCTCCGACTACGAGGAGCGGGGCCGCGTATACTTCCCCGGCGTGGTGTACCAGCGCTTCAACGACGCCACCAAGAGCGAGATTGAGGTCGACATCAAGGCCGATTTTGAAGCCGCCTACGCGGGCATTCAGCAGCTGCCGCGCTCGGCCAAGCTGGGCGTGTATTTGGCCTATGTGTACTACCTGAAGCTGTTTTATAAAATCAAAAAGCTGCCGGCGGCCCGCATCCTGGGTGAGCGGGTGCGGGTGCCCGACAACACCAAGCTGCTGCTGCTGCTGGGCTCGTATTTCCGCTACCGGCTGTCGCGCATCTGAGCGGGTCGGCCGGGCCCGCTTACCAGTGAGCTGAATTCTTTGAAGCCTGAAGTAGTTTTGCTCCCATGAATGCTTTGTTTCGACGCGGCTTGGGCCTGCTGCTTGTGCCGATGGCGTGCAGCTTTGCTCCCGCGAGCGGCCTTGCGGCGGCCCGCGTTTCCTCTACTAATCCCTCTTTCCCGACCCTTTCCGTGGCTTCTCCTTACCATCCTTCCGTACTCCGCCGCCACTACGAGCAGGCCGCCGCCGACAAAGCCGCGGGCGAAAAATTCTATAAGCTCCTGGCCGATTACAAGGACCGCGACGCGCTGGTGCTGGGCTACAAGGGCGCGGCCGAGGCCATCCGGGCCCGCGATGCGTCGATGTTCAACAAACTGACCTATGTGCAGGACGCCGCCCGCACCTTCGAGCAGGCCGTGAGCCTGGACCCTCGCAACCCCGAAATCCGGTTTCTGCGTTTTTCGGTCGAAAGCAACCTGCCGGCCTTTCTGGGCCTGAGCAAGCACGTCGACGAAGACAAGGAAATGTTGCTCAACGCGGCCCTGAGCCACCCCAAATCGGGGCTCGATGCCGAGGCTTTCCGCACGGTGCGCAGCTTCTTGGTGGACCGTGGCCACGTGAGCGACGAGCAGGCCCAGCGCCTGAGCCGCGTGGCCGAGTAAACCGAAAACCGGTTTGCGCGGTTCTGACGTAGTTTTTGGCGCCCGCCAAAAACGTTTCCGGCGGTCACAACCTTAACCGTGGTTTCGCGGTTTGTCCTGACGTATGCCCCACTTGCACCTCAGCGTCCGCATCGACCCCAACTCCGGCTTTTGCTTCGGCGTGATTTACGCCATTCAAATGGCCGAAGACCTGCTCGACGAGCAGGGCTACCTCTATTGCCTGGGCGACATCGTGCACAACGACGAGGAGGTGCAGCGCCTGGAAGCGCGCGGCCTGCGCATCATCTGCCACGAAAAGCTGGCCGAGCTACGCAATGAGGCCGTGCTCATTCGGGCCCACGGCGAGCCCCCGGCCACCTACCAGATGGCCATGGAAAACAACCTGACGCTGATTGACGCCAGCTGCCCCGTGGTGCTCAAGCTGCAGAATCGCATCAAGGCGAGCTACGACCGCAAGGAGAAAATCTTCATCTACGGCAAGCACGGCCACGCCGAAGTGCTGGGCCTGCTGGGCCAGACCGGCGGCGACGCCGTGGTGTTTGAAAGCATCGACGAGCTGCTGCGCCACGAGCTGCCCGAAAATATCACGCTCTACAGCCAGACCACCAAAAGCACCAACAGCTTCTACAACATCAAGGGCGAACTGGAAGGCCGTGGTTACCAAGTGAATGCCAACGACACCATTTGCCGCCAGGTGAGCAACCGCGACAAGGACCTGCGGCGCTTCGCCGCGCAGTTCGACCAGATTGTGTTCGTGTCGGGCACCAAAAGCTCCAACGGCAAGGTGCTCTACCAGGTGTGCAAGGAAACCAACCCGCAAACCCATTTCATCTCGAACGTGGGCGAAATTCAGCCGGAGTGGTTTCAGCCGGGGCAGTCGGTGGGCATTTGCGGCGCCACCAGCACGCCCATGTGGCTGATGGAGCAAGTGCGCGACCAGCTGCTAAGTTTGTAATTCAACCTCACGGTTTACTCGCTGTTGCCCATGCAAACTGCTTCCTATCCGTCGGCATCGCCGCTCACCCGCCGTGTGGTGCCCGAGCCGCTGGGCTTGAAAGGCGTAGCGGTGGCGGTGGCGGTGGGCGTGTGCTGGGCGACGTTGCTGAGCTTTTTGCTGGCGTGGTACCGGCCCGACTGGCATAGTCCGGCCCCGTATCTGCTGGTGCTGCTCCAAACGCACCTCTACACCGGCTTATTCATCACTGCGCACGATGCCATGCACGGCTTAGTAAGCCCCAACAAACGGCTCAATAATGCCATCGGCACCTTGGCGGCCGGGCTGTTTGCCTACAACTGGTTTCCGGGCCAGCTGCCCAAGCACCACGCCCACCACCGCCACGTGGGCACGCAGGACGACCCTGATTTTCACGACGGCCGCCACCCCGGCTTCCTGCCCTGGTTCCTGCGCTTCGCCTGGAACTACGTGACCTGGTGGCAGGTGCTGCTGATGGCGGCCACCTATAACGTGCTGAAGCTGTTTTTCCCGCAGGCCAACGTCATTGCCTTCTGGATGATACCGGCTATTCTGGCCACGGTCCAGCTCTTTTTCTTTGGCACCTACCTGCCGCACCGCGGCGAGCACGCGCCCGATAACCCGCATAAATCGCGCAGCCAGTTTCGGCACCACCTGTGGGCCTTTGTGAGCTGCTACTTCTTCGGGTATCACTACGAGCACCACGACCAGCCCTATCTACCCTGGTGGCGGCTGTGGAAATCGAAATAGCCCTGCCGTCATTGTGAGGCAGCAGGCCATAGTAATCTTTCCTCGCTGAGCGGCTGGCCCTGAGTTGTGGCAAGCGCTTATCCATATACAAAACTTAAAGAAAAAAGCCCCGACTTCATTCAGAGCCGGGGCTTTTCACATTAATTAGGTAAGTCGCTGAGAACAGAACGGATTGCTTCGCTGCGCTCGCAATGACGGCAGGCTTAGTGTATAGCGTTGGTTTTCTTGCAGCAGTCGGGCAGGCGGCTGTAGGCGCGGGCATCGGCGGTAAGCTGGTCGGCGTCGTAGCCGGTTTTTTGCACGGCGGTGCGCAGGGCATCGGGCGTGGTTTTGTCGGCTTTGTAGGTCACGGTGAGCACCTTGGTGGGCACATCGAGCGTGGCCGACTGCACGCCTTTCTCATAAGCCAGGCTTTTTTCAAGGCGGGCTTTGCACATGTCGCACACGGCCGAAGTTTTGAACTGGACAGTGGCGGTGCCAGCCGGTTTGGCCGAGGCGGCGGGAGTGGTTTGGGCGTGGGCGCTGGGCGAGGAACTCAATAGTGCAAGCAGCGGCAGCAGGAGGAAGAATTTCATAAGTCTAAAATTGAAAAGCTTGGGTGAGGCAGCCATAACAAAATTGCTGCCGGAAAAATTAGCGAAAACCGGCGTCACTACTCAATGCGGTAGCGCAGGCCCAGGTAGGTGAGGCGGCCATACACCGGCCCCCACGACATGGCCGCGTCGAAAGTGGGCCCGAACGGATTGGCGGCGCCATCAATAGGATTGGACTGCCGATAGTTGGTCAGGTTTTCCACGCCGGCATACACGTCGAGGCGCTTGAAGCCGCGGGTGAGCTGGGCATTAAGCAGGGCGTAGCGCGGCGAGGTTTCGGGCGTGTATTCCTGGCCCGTGCCGTGTGCGTGGGTGCTGCTGATGTGCGCCAGCGGCCGTTGGCCAAACCACTGCACCGTAAAGTCTCCCCGCCACTTATCGAAGGCGCTGGCGTAGCCCAAGTTCAGGAAGGCGCGGTGCTTGGGGGTGAGGGGCTTGGGCAGCAGTACGCCGTCGTAGGTGGTGCGCACGTCGAGGTACTTGTAGGCCCCCTTCACTTGCAGGCCCTTCACGGGCTCTACCTGCAGCTCGCCCTGCAGGCTGCGGGCGAAGGAGCGCCCGCCGGCTCCCAGATTGTCGATGAATACGTAGCGCGCGGCCGTGTACATGTCGGCCACCACCTGGTTGTCGAACTCGGTGTGATAGTAGTCGACCACAAACGTGGCCGGCCGCCCCAGCACCGTGAAGTACTGCGTGGCGCTGCCGCCCACGTTCCAAGCCCGCTCGGGCTGCAGGTTGGGGCTGATGTTGAACTCTCGGGCGCTCGCGAGCAGGGAGGCGTTGTCGGCAATGGGATTGGCCACGCGGAAGCCGCGGCCGGCGGCCAGGCGCAGCACGGTGTTTTTGGCCACGTCGTACTTCACGTTGAGGCGGGGCGTCACCTGCCAGCCGTACAGATTGTGGCGGTCGGCCCGCAGGCCGGCTACCAGGGTCAGGTTGCGGCTGTTTTGGTAGGTGTACTCGGCAAAGGCGCCGGGCACCAGCTCGCGTCGGCTGAAATTCTCCTGCGGGCCTTCAAAAAGGTACTTGCGGCCCGAGGTGAGGCGCTCCTGGTAGTCGTCGTATAAGAAGCTCAGGCCCGCCCGGTACACGTGCGCCGTGTTGCCAATCACGCTCTGGAACAGCAGCGTGCCCAGCCCCGTGCGCTGCGTACCATCGTAGTCGCGCATGGTGCGGTTGGTGGTGGCGATGGGCGGCAGGTTGGGTTCGAAGGTGTACGTGTCGTAGCCGTAAGAATAGCGCGAGGTGAAGTCGTGGCTCGTGCCGCTCAGCAGCAGGCCCAGGCTTTGGAAGGGGCGGCTGGGCCAGGTGTAGGAAGTTTTGGCGTAGCCCGTGTAGCGGGTGGTAGCCTGCGTGGTGCCGTAGTTGGCCAGAAAGGACGCTTCGCCGGTGTCGCGGAAACCCAGTTGGCCCCCTTGCCGGGTTTCGCGCAGGGCGCCCAGGCCCACTTCGCTCACCACGCCGTGGCCCGACTGGTACTTCCACTTGTTGAAGGCATTGAACTGCGTAGCCAGCGGCAAATCGAGAAAGCCGTCTTTGTTGCGGTCTACGCGGTTGCCGAGGTGGTCGGAGTGCAGCAGCAGCACCGTGCTCCACTTGGGGTTGATGCGGGCCGAGGTGTTGAGGTTGAGGTCGAACTTGCCTAGGTCGTTGACATAGGCGTTGAACAGCAGCTGGTCGGTTTTCTCGGGCTCCTTCAGCTTCACATTTACCTGCCCCGAAATGGCCTCGTATCCATTCACCACCGAGCCCGTGCCCTTGATGATTTCAATGTTGTCAATCCACGGCCCGGCCAGGTAGCCCAGCCGATAGGGCGCGGCCAGGCCCCGCAGCGCGGGCTGGTTGTCCACGGTCAGCAGCGAGTAGCTGCCGTCCAGGCCCAGCAGCTGAATCTGTTTGGCACCCGATACGGCATCGGACGTCGTGACCTCCACCGAGGCGTTGGTTTCGAAGCTTTCGGCCAGGTTGCAGCAGGCCGATTTGGTCAGGTCGCGGCTCGAAATAACCTGCACGTTGGCCGGCGTCAGGGCCGAGTAGGAGGGGCCGCGCGCGGTCACGGTCACCTCGCTCAGCTCCTGGCCGGGGCGCAGGGCCACCCGCAGGTAGGGCGCGCCGGTAGCGGCCACGGCCACGGTGTCGGCGCGGTAGCCCAAGGCCTGCACCACCAGCCGCGACGCGGCCCGCGCCGGCCGGGTTATGGAGAATCGGCCGGCCCCGTCGGAGCTGGCCGTCACCACCGGGTCGGAAGCCTCAGGGGCATCGAAGAGCCAGCGCAGCACCGCGCCGGGCAGGGGAGTGGCTTTGCCGGCTTCGGTGATTTCGCCGCGCACCGGCGCAATGGCAGCCGACTGGGCCAGCGCCCGTTGCGGCTGCAGGGCACCGAGGCCCGCGAAAAAAGCGAATAGCAGCGGGAAAGCCCCGCAAGTGGATTTCATAAGTTCTGTAAGTTAAGGCATTCTGAAATTTCGCAGCCCATGCCACGAACACACCCGGGCTTGCTGCCGGAGCAGCCACGCACGGCTTTTCAGAATTCCTAAACCACCAGCTTACAAACGAATGCCAGCAACGTGCGCCCTGCCTTGGGAGGGGGCGAGGCATCGGCCGCCATCCACCGGGGCTCCCGGCTGAACCGGGCCACGAACGCACCAGCCAGTGGACGGGGATGTTCGGGCAATACCGCCGCGAATTGCGGCGTGGGCACCAGTATTTTGGCCGCCAGCTCGTGGGCCGGCGACGAAAGCTTGTGCAGCTGCTTGCTGAAATCGCAGCAGTTGTCCTTGGCCGCCGGCGCGGCGGGGGCCATGTCGGCGGTGCAGCCGCGTAGCTCGGCGGGGCCGGCCATCGATACCGCCACGGTGCTCCGGCCGCTCATGCGGCAGGTCAGGCGCTGCACCGTGAGGCCCACCGAGGTGATGAGCACCAATACGGCCAGCACTACGCAAAGCGAACGGCGGATGCGGGAATGTTGCACAGCCACAAAGGTACAACAGCTACTTTGGAGGAGGGCGTACACAACCACAGTGCCGCGCGTTCAATATTCCTGCCTTTGGAGCCTGGTAGTGGCTGCGACTGCTTGCGTGCTGGCCCGGCTGGCCGCGATGCTGTCAGGCCGCAATCACCGGCGAGCGCACTTGTATGCGGTCTTTTCTCACCAGTAGTTGCTCTGACATTTTGTCCCGTTGGATGTGGATTTGTGGTTTTCTCTCCACGCACGCGGCACTGGAAAACTGTAAAAGTGGCTATTAATGAATAGCAAGAGGCTTTTTTGAAACGTGGTAGAAAGTGGTAAATGGTGGTTGAATTCCACTGGGCTTCCCGTACATTTGCCCATGTCGCCTGTTTGCCTCCCTGGCGTCTATGCTTATGAACCTGTTGTCCGGCGAATATGAATGCAAGCTTGACCCCAAGGGGAGGCTTGTGTTGCCGGCCAAGGTGAAGAGCAACCTCCCCGAACAATCCGGAAATCAACTGGTGCTGGTGCGTGGCTTTGAGCCTTGCCTGGTGTTGTACCCGCGGGCAGCCTGGCGGGTCATTCACGAAAAGGTGATGGCCCTCGATGAATTTAACGAAGAGTACCGGCAATTTCAGCGCAACTTTTTCCGGGGCATGACTGAAGTAGAGCTTGACTCTATCAGTCGCTTCATGTTGCCACGCAGCATGTTACGCTATGCTGGGATTGAGAAAGAAGCAATAATTGTTGGCTTGGGAAACCGTTGCGAAATTTGGGACCCCACTCGCTACGACGAGTTTCTCATCAAAGACCAGCAAAGCTTTAGCAAATTGGCGCAGAAGTTTTTATCCGTTGAAACGCCGCCGCAGAACGGCCCCACCGCATGAGCGACTACGCCAACGACAGTGCTTACCACCGCCCCGTGATGCTGGCCGAATGCCTGGCCGGCCTCGGCCTGCGGCCCGACGGCCGCTACGTGGACGTGACCTTTGGTGGGGGAGGGCACTCGGCCCGCATTCTTGAAAAACTCAGCACCGGCCACCTCTACAGCTTCGACCAGGATTCCGATGCGGAAGCCGAGGCACAGAAACTGGCAAGGCCGCAGTTTACATTTGTAAAGTCAAACTTTCGACATTTATACGCTGAGCTTGAGTCAATTAGCGCATTGCCCGTTGACGGCTTGCTGGCTGATTTAGGAGTGAGCTCGCACCAGTTTGATACGCCCGAACGGGGCTTTTCGACCCGCTTCGACGGGCCGCTCGACATGCGCATGGACCCGGACGGTCCCCTCACCGCCGCCGACATTCTGAACGACTATAAGGAAGCCGACCTGCATCGCATCTTCGGCATGTATGGCGAGGTAACCAACGCCCGCACCCTGGCCAATACCGTCGGCGCGGCCCGCCGCGGCCGCCGCCTCGAAACCATTGCCGAGCTCAAGCAGGCCATTGTGCCGTGCACCCCCCGCGGCAAGGAGAACAAGTACCTGGCACAGG
Source organism: Hymenobacter sp. 5317J-9 (assembly GCF_022921075.1). NCBI lineage: Bacteria > Pseudomonadati > Bacteroidota > Cytophagia > Cytophagales > Hymenobacteraceae > Hymenobacter > Hymenobacter sp. 5317J-9. Next base: position 3,140,478 of record NZ_CP095050.1, on the reverse strand, counting down.
TTTTCCAGGCCCTGCGCATCGAAGTGAACCAGGAAATGCAGGCGCTGCAGGAAATGCTGCTGCAAACCGCCGACGTGCTGCGGCCCGGCGGGCGGCTGGTGGTGCTCAGCTACCATTCCCTCGAAGACCGGCTGGTGAAAAATTTTATCGCCAAGGGCAAGTTTTTTGGCGAAGTTGAAAAAGACTTCTTTGGCAATGAAAGCAAGCCGTTTGAGGCCCTGAACCGCAAGCCGGAAGAGGCTGACCCCGCCGAAGTGGCCGTGAACAGCCGGGCCAGAAGTGCTAAATTGCGGGTTGCCGTGAAGATGTAAAACCTCCTTTCCGCCCAGACCGTGGCTTCCAACACGCTTAGACCTTCCGACAGCCCCCGCCGCGCCAACGTGCCGCGCGAGATGGCCGTGCCCGAGCCGGTGGTGCTGCCCGCCGCCGTGGTGGAAAAATTGCCTCCGCCTCCTGCTCCCGAGCCCACGCCGGAGCCCGCCAAGCGTCCGCGCAAGCCTGCTCCTGAGCCGCGACCTCGCAGCTCCTGGAGCCTGTTTTCGCTGCTAGACCGCGTGACCAGCGTCGACGGGCTGTTTCGGGAGGGCTTGCCGGTGCGCTACCTGCCCAACTTACTGTTCATCATGCTGCTTACGCTGCTCTACATCGGCAACACGCACTACGGCAACCGCATGAACCGCAGCATCCAGCGCCTCAAGCAGGAAACCGAAGACCTGCGCGCCGACTACACCACCCTGAAATCGGACTACATGGAGGCCAGCAAGCAAAGCGAGGTGGCCCGCAAGGTGGCCGCCTTTGGCCTGGTGGAAAGCTCCTCGCCACCCTTCCGCATCACCGTGCCCAGCGGCCACCTCGACGCGGCCGAACTGGAGCTGATGCCCGTGCTCACGGCCGATACCCTGGCCGCCCGGGCCGCCCGCGACTCGGCCGCCGCGCTACAAGCCGACCTGCTGGCCGGCCGCAAGCGCGGTGTGGTGAGCAGCGAGGATTCCGGGCCCGAAATCATTGCCCCGCCCCAGCCGCTGAGCGGAGACTCCGCCGCCACCGAAGCCGCGGCCCCCGCGCCGGCTGCCACCCGGGCGGCTTCGCCTGCCCGGGCAAAGAGCAAGCCTGCGAAACCTGCCAAGGCTATTAATAAAGCGGCCTCCAAAGCCAGGAAACCTAACCGCCCCACGTCACGCACGGCCACGCCGGCCGCCAGAAGCCACTCCCGATGAAAGGCAGCGTTAAAAAATCCATCGTCACCCGTGTGCGGCTCGCCTTTTTGGGCGTGGCCGTGTTTTCGTGCGCTATTTTCTGGAAAGCCACCAAAATCCAGTTTCAGGAAGGTAGCAAGTGGCGGGCCCTAGAGCAGGAGCGCCGCATCAGCTACCTGCCGGTGCCGGCCACGCGCGGCACCATTTACGCCGGCGATGGCAAAAGCATCATGGCCACCTCGCTGCCCTTTTACCGGGTGGCCTGGGACCCCGGCGTGGTCGACGACGACTTGTTTCGGGCGGAGGTTGACTCGCTGGCCTGGCATTTGTCGCACTTCTTCGGCGACCGCAGCGTGCAGGAGTACAAGCGCCGCCTGAAAAATGCCCACGACGGCAAAGCCCGCTACATCCGGCTCAACTCGCGCCAAATCAACTTTCAGGAGAAAAAGCAGCTGGCCAATTGGCCCATCTTCCGGGCCAAGCGCAACCGCGGCGGCGCCATTTTTGAGAAGGTCGACAAGCGGTTTCGGCCGTTTGGGGGCCTGGCCCAGCGTACCATCGGCTTCGTGAACGAAGAGCACCACGGCGCCGGCTTGGAATACACCTACGAGCAAAGCCTGGCCGGCAAGGCCGGCGAAGCGCTGTTTGAGCGCGTGCCGGGCGGCGTGAAACCCGTGTACGACGGCACCGAAATCAAGCCCCAGCCGGGCTACGACGTGCAGACCACGCTCGACATCAACCTGCAGGACGTGGCCGAGAACGCCCTCTACAAGTCCTTGGTGGACAACAATGCCCAATACGGCTGCGTGATTCTGATGGAAGTGGCCACCGGCGAAATCAAGGCCGTGGCCAACCTGGGCAAGGCCTCCGACGACACGTACAAGGAGGACTACAACTACGCTTTTGCCGACCAGGGCCGTACCGAGCCGGGTTCCACCTTCAAGCTGGCCTCGATGATGGCCCTGATGGAAGCCCGGCCCAACATCACCCTCGACGACATGGTGGACACCGGCAACGGCCGCATGTACGTGGGCGGGGCCGTGAAATCGGACTCGCACGGCTACGGCCGCATCACGGTGCAGCAGGTGTTTGAGAAGTCGAGCAACATTGGCGTGGCCAAGCTGGTGGACAAGTACTTTGCCGGCAACCCAACCGAATACACCGACTACCTGAAGAAGTTCGGCCTCGACAAGCCGCTGGGCTTCCAGATGGCCGGCGAGGCGCGGCCCTACGTGAAGGACCCCGCCGACCGCAGCTGGAGCCGCACCTCGCTCACCACCATGAGCATCGGCTACGAGCTCAAGCTGGCCCCGCTGCAAACCCTGGCCTTTTACAATGCCGTGGCCAACGGCGGCGTGAAGGTGCAGCCCATGATAGTGCGCGAAATCAAGGTGGCCGACCAGGTCATTCAGCACAACGAAACCAAAGTGCTGAACCCCAAAATCTGCTCCGACGCTACCCTGGCCAAAGTGAAATCCATGATGGAAGGCGTGGTGCTGGCCGGCACGGCCCGTAGCATCCGGCCCAAGGACTACAGCATTGCTGGCAAAACCGGCACGGCCTGGAAGTTCAAGAACGGCCAGTACACCAAAACGTATTCGACCAGCTTCTGCGGCTATTTCCCGGCCGACAAGCCCAAATACAGCTGCATTGTGGTGGTCGACTCGCCCCGCAACGGCCGCATCTACGGCGCCGACGTGGCCGCCCCGGTGTTCCGCGAAGTGGCCGACAAGTGCATGGCCCGCGACCTGCTCAGCCAGCGCCCCTTGCTGGCCAAGGCCCGCCTCAACAAGAGCCACGTGCCGCTGGTGCGCGCCGGCATGCAGGACGAGCTGGCCCTGGTGTGCCAGAAGCTGGGCCTGGCCGGCAACACCCAGGCCACGGGCGGCGAAGAATGGGTGCGCGCGGCCTCCGATACCGCCTTCCACGCCCGCACGGTGGCGCTGGTGGTAAATCCCGTGCAAACCGGCCGGGTGCCGCAGGTGCGCGGCCTCACGCGCCGCGACGCCTTGTTTCTGCTCGAAAACAAAGGACTGCACGTGCGCGCCGTGGGCACGGGCCGCGTGAAAGAGCAGTCGTTGCCGGTGGGTGCGCCCATTAAGCGTGGCGACATTATTACGCTCACGCTGGAAGAATCGGGCCCGCGCCTCACGGCCCCCCGCGCCCTGCCCGAGCCCGAGCACACCGACCTGGCCGAGAACAAGCTGCTGGTGCCCGTGGAATTGGAATCGGCCACAAAAGCAAAGCCTGTGGCGGCGGTGGCCAAACTGAGGACTACTGCCAAACCCGCCGCAAAGCCTGCGAAAGCTGAGGTGGCCAAGCCCAAAGCCAAGCCGGCTTCTGCGTCGGCTCCGTCAACTGCAAAATCGACCAATAAACCTGCGGCGAAAGCGAAAGCGACTGCCAGCCCGGCACCAGCCAAAACCTCCAAGAAAACGGCTGCTGCGACAAAACCCGTTGTGCGCCGCACCTAATCGAGTTGGCTGTTTATGAGGCAGGACGAAAGTTGAGACCTTCATCGTCTTCCGCATAAACGCCAACTCTCACGACCCCCGATGATTTCCCTACCGCTCTTTTCGCTGCTCACCGACGTTGCCGTGCTCGCCCAGCACGGCCCCACCGACGTGGCCATCACCGGCCTTACCCTCGACTCGCGCGAAGCGGGACCGGGCGTGGCATTCTGCGCCCTGCGCGGCACCGCTACCGATGGGCATAATTTCATAGCAGGTGCGGTGGAGAAGGGGTTGGCCGCTGTGATTTGCGAAGCGCTGCCGGCTACGCTCAATCCCAGCACGGCCTACGTGTTGGTGAAGGACAGCGCCGAAGCCTTGGGCCATATGGCGGCGGCGTTTCATGGGCACCCCTCGCGCCAGCTCAAGCTGATTGGCGTGACGGGCACCAACGGCAAAACCACCTGCGCCACGCTGCTGCACAAGCTGCTGCGTGAGCTGGGCTACCACGCTGGCCTGCTGAGCACGGTGCAGAATCAGATTGACGAGGAAGTGATTCCCAGCACGCACACCACCCCCGACGCCATTCGGCTCAACGCGCTGCTGGCGCGCATGGTGGCCGCCGGCTGCACCCACGCCTGCATGGAAGTGAGCAGCCACGCCGTGGCCCAACACCGCATCACGGGCCTGCGCTTTGTGGGGGGCATCTTCACCAACCTAACCCACGACCACCTCGACTACCACGGCACCTTCGACAATTACCTGAAAGCCAAAAAAGCTTTCTTCGACGGCCTGCCCAAAACCGCTTTCGCCCTCACCAACGCCGACGATAAGCGCGGCCCGGTGATGCTGCAAAACACCGCCGCCCGCCGCGAAACCTACTCCCTGCGCGGCGCGGCCACCTTCCGGGCCAAGCTCGTGGCCAACGAAGTGCACGGCCTGCACCTCAAAATCGAGGGCCGCGAAATCCTGTTCCGCCTCATCGGGGTGTTCAATGCCTACAACCTACTGGCCGTGTACGGCGCGGGCGTGCTGCTGGGCGAAGACCCCACCGAGGTGCTCACCATCCTCTCGGGCCTGACCACGGCTCCCGGGCGGTTCGAGCCGGTGGTGTCGCCCGCGCAGACTGTTACGGGCATCGTGGACTATGCTCACACGCCCGACGCGCTGGAAAACGTGCTGCAGACGCTGCACGAAATCCGCCAGCCCAGCCAGCAAATCATCACCGTGGTGGGCTGCGGCGGCAACCGCGACGCGGCCAAGCGCCCCATCATGGCCAACCTGGCCGCCCGCCTTTCCAACAAGGTCGTCCTCACCTCCGACAACCCTCGCTTTGAGGACCCCAACGAGATTCTGGCCCAGATGCAGGCCGGCGTCACGGCCCCCGACTCGGCCAAAGTGCAAACCGTAGCCGACCGCCGCCAAGCCATCGAAACCGCGGTGCGCCTAGCCGGCACCAACGATATTGTGCTGGTGGCGGGCAAAGGCCACGAGAATTATCAGGAAATTCGCGGCGTCAAAGCACCCTTCGACGACAAGTTGATTTTAACCGAAGTTTTTGCCGCGCAGGGCAAGTAGTCCCTCGCGCTAACCGAATCTGAATGCTTTATTACCTCTTCCGTTACCTGCACGACCATTTTCACCTGCCCGGCACCGGGGTGTTTCAGTACACCACGTTTCGGGCCGGCCTGGCGGTGGTCATTTCCCTGCTCATCGCCCAAACGTTTGGGCACCGCCTCATTCGCGTTCTTCAGAAAAAGCAGGTAGGGGAGAGCATCCGCGACCTGGGCCTGCAGGGCCAAAACGAGAAAAAGGGCACCCCCACCATGGGTGGCCTCATCATCATCCTGGCCATTCTGGTGCCCGTGGTTCTGCTGGCCCGCTTACGCAACATCTACATCATCCTCATGATTTTGAGCACGGTGTGGCTGGGCCTGATTGGCTTCCTGGACGACTACATCAAGGTGTTCCGCAAGAACAAGGAAGGCCTGAGCGGCCGCTTCAAGGTACTGGGCCAGGTGGGCCTGGGCATCACGGTGGGCTGGGTGTTGTTTTACAGCAACGAAATCACGGTGCGCGAGTACCTGCTGCCCAACGGCCAGTACTCGGCCATTGAGGCGACCAAGTTTTTCAAAGACGTGCACCTGATGATTACCACGGTGCCGTTTATGAAAAACAACGAGCTGAACTATGGCGACTTGTTTGCCACGGCCGGCTCCTTGTTCAACGGCCTCTACGGCCTGCTTTACATCCCCATCGTCATCTTCCTGATTACGGCCGTCAGCAACGGCGCCAACATCACCGACGGCCTCGACGGGCTGGCGGCCGGCACTTCGGCCATCATTGGTATCACGCTAGCCATTTTCGCTTTCGTGAGCGGCAACGCGCTGCTGGCTGATTATCTGGACGTCATGTTTATTCCGGATTCCGGCGAGCTGGTTATTTTCTGTACGGCCTTCGTGGGCGCCTGCATCGGCTTTTTGTGGTACAATAGCTACCCGGCGCAGGTATTCATGGGCGACACGGGTTCGCTGGCCCTGGGCGGCATCATTGCCGTGCTGGCGCTCATCGTGCGCAAGGAACTGCTTATTCCCATTCTCTGCGGCGTGTTCTTGATTGAGAACCTGTCGGTGATGGTGCAGGTGGGCTACTTCAAGTACACCCGTAAGAAGTACGGCGAGGGCCGGCGCCTGCTGCGCATGTCGCCGCTGCACCACCACTACCAGAAGCTGGGCTACCACGAATCCAAAATCGTGTCGCGCTTCTGGATTGTGGGCATCATGCTGGCCGTCATCACCTTGGTAACCCTGAAACTGCGCTAGGTATGAACATTGTCATCCTCGGAGCCGCCGAAAGCGGCGTGGGCGCGGCCCTGCTGGCACAGGCCAAAGGCCACGCGGTGTTCGTGTCGGACCGCGGCGCCATTCAGGCCGATTACAAGGAGCAGCTCACCCGGGCGGGCATCGAGTTTGAAGAAGGCCAGCACACGCTGGAGCGCGTCCTGCAGGCCGAGGAAGTCATCAAGAGCCCCGGCATTCCGGAAAAGGCACCGGTTATTCAGGCCCTGCGGGAGCGCAACATTCCCGTCATTTCCGAGATTGAGTTTGCCGGTCGCTACACCGCGGCCAAGTGCATCTGCATCACGGGCACTAACGGCAAAACCACCACCACGCTGCTCATTTACCATCTGCTGAAAGAAGCGGGCTTGAAGGTAGGGCTGGCCGGCAACGTGGGCTACTCCATGGCAGAGCAGGTAATCGCCAATGAGCATGAGTACTACGTAGTGGAACTGAGTAGCTTCCAGCTGGACGATACCTATGATTTTCAGCCTTGGATTAGCATTCTGCTCAATATAACCCCCGACCACTTGGACCGCTACGGCTACTCGCTAGAGAACTACGCCCAAGCCAAACTGCGCATCGTGCGCAACCAGGACAGTAGCGGCTACTTCATCTACAATGCCGACGATGAGAACATCCAGCGGTATTTCAAAGCCGCGTTGCGGCCGGTGCACAAAATGCCCTTCAGCCTGCACCACCGGCCCGATGTGCACTTGGCGGCCTACTACAAGTCGGAGGACGTGATATGCTTGGACATGCTGCCCGGCTACTACAGCGAAACCGAAGAAATAAGCACGGCTAATTCGCCGCTCATCGGCCAGCACAACCGCCAGAACATGATGGCCGCCGTACTTGCCGCCCGCGTGGCCGGCCTCAACTCCGGGCAGATTGAAAGCGCCCTGGCCACGTTCCACAACGCCGACCACCGCCTGCAACCGGTGGGCGAAATCGGCGGCGTGCGCTATATCAACGACAGCAAGGCCACCAACGTGGAAGCTGCCTGGTATGCGCTGGATGGCATTCGCCAGCCCATTGTCTGGATTGCGGGCGGCACCGACAAGGGCAACGACTACAGCAGCCTGCTGCACCTGGCCGAAAGCCGGGTGAAAGCGCTGGTGTGCCTCGGCGTCGACAACGCCAAGCTGCGGGCGGCTTTCGGCAACGTGGTGCCGCACCTCGAAGAAACGCAAAGCATGGCCGAGGCCGTGGCCCGCGCTTCAGCCCTGGCCGAACCCGGCGACGTGGTGCTGCTCTCGCCGTGCTGCGCCAGTTTCGACCTGTTCAAAAATTACGAAGACCGGGGCCGGCAATTCGCCGCCGCGGTGGCCGAACTGAAGAAATAATCGGACCTGCCCGCCGTCCCAAGTGCCGGTAAGCAGGCCTTGCCCACAAAGAATTTCTACGCCAACTTCCCCACAGTATCATGAAAGACTGGCTGCAACGTAACCTCAAAGGCGACCCCATTCTGTGGGCCATTGTGTTTCTGTTTTCCTTTATCAGCATCGCGGTGGTGTATTCCGCTACCGGCACGCTGGCGTATAAGAAGATGAACGGCAACACCGAGGCCTTCCTGCTCAAGCACAGCGCCCTGATTGTGGCCGGCCTGGGCTTCATGTGGCTGGCGCACCGCATCGACTACCGCTACTATTCGCGGCTGGCGCTGTACGCGCTGCTCATTTCGGTGCCGCTGCTGCTCTTTACCTACCTGCTGGGCGGCGAAACCAACGGCGCCTCGCGCTGGATGACCATTCCGGTCATCAACCAGACTTTCCAGCCTTCCGACCTGGCCAAGCTGGCCCTGATTTCGCACCTGGCCAGCATGCTCAGCCGCCGCCAGCAGCACCTGCAGGACTTCTGGACCACGCTGTTTCCGGTAATGCTGTGGGTGGGCATTATTTGCGGCCTGATTGCGCTTACCAACGCTTCCACCTCGTCGCTGCTGTTTGCTACTTGCCTGCTGCTCATGTTCATCGGCCGCGTGCCGCTCAAGCAGATGCTGGTGATGGTGCTCATCGGCGTCACGGTGGGGGGCACGGCCCTGGCCAGCGGCCAACGCTGGAAAACCGTGCAGTCGCGCATCACCAACTTCTCCGACCCCACCAAGAAAACGCCTTTTCAGCTCGAACACAGCTACATCGCCATTGCCACGGGCGGCATCGCCGGCAAGGGCCCCGGCAAAAGCACCGAGCGCAACATCCTGCCGCACCCGTATTCCGACTTCATCTACGCCATCATCATTGAGGAATACGGCCTGTTGGGCGGCGCCGTGGTGCTATTCCTCTACCTAGCCTTCCTCTATCGAGGGCTGAAAACGGTGATGAACAGTTACGGGGCTTTTGGCGGGCTGCTGTCCGCCGGGCTCAGTTTTAGTCTGGTCTTGCAAGCCCTCGTGAACATGGGCGTGGCGGTGGGACTGGGCCCCATCACCGGCCTGCCATTGCCGCTGCTGAGCATGGGCGGCACCTCACTTATTTTCACCGGCATCAGCATTGGCATCATCCTGGCCGTGAGCCGCGGCGAGCGCGAAGTGCGCCCCATGACCGGCGAGCCCGACGACACGGCGCGCATCCCCAGCCAGCGCGCGGCGTATGCGTAGCGACTTCGGTAAAAGGTAAAAAAGAACGTCATGCTGAGCTTGCCGAAGCATTTCTACCGGAGCAGTAACTGATTACTCTTCGCGGTAGAGATGCTTCGGCAAGCTCAGCATGACGTTCTTGTCCAGACGCAATTTCCCACATGACCCATACTCCCCTCCGTTTCATTATTTCCGGCGGCGGCACCGGCGGCCATATATTCCCCGCGGTGGCCATTGCCAATGAGCTGCGTCGGCGCCTGCCCGATGCCGAAATCCTTTTCGTGGGGGCCAACGGCCGCATGGAAATGACCCGTGTGCCCGAAGCCGGCTATAACATTGTGGGCCTCGACATCACCGGCCTGCAGCGCCGCCTCACCCCGCAAAATCTTCTGTTTCCGGTGCGCGTGTTCCGCTCGGTGCGCAAAGCCGGCAAGCTGATTGAGGAATTTCGGCCCGATGCCGTGGTGGGGGTGGGGGGCTATGCCTCGGCGCCGGTACTGCTGGCGGCGACTTCGCGGGCCATTCCCTCGCTCATTCAGGAGCAGAATTCCTACGCCGGCCTGGTGAATAAGCTCTTGGCGAAGCGGGTGAACAAAATATGCGTGGCCTACGACGGCATGGAAAAGTTTTTCCCCGCCGAAAAGCTCGTCCTGACCGGCAACCCCGTCCGCACTGAAATAGCCAGCGGCAACCGCGCCGAAGCCCTTAAGTTCTTTGACCTCGACCTGAACAAGAAAACCTTGCTGGTGATAGGCGGGAGCCTCGGCGCCCGCACCCTCAACCTGGCCACGGCCGCCGCCATTGCGCGCCTGCGCGACGCCGGCATTCAGCTTCTGTGGCAAACCGGCAAGCTGTATTTCCCCGAAGCCCGCCAGCAGGCCGACCAGCCCCACAACCTGCACGCCCTGGAATTCATCCAGCGCATGGATTTGGCCTACGCCGCGGCCGACGTCGTAATCAGCCGCGCGGGTGCCTTATCGGTTTCGGAGTTGTGCCTTACCGGCAAAGCCAGCATTCTGGTGCCTTCGCCCAACGTGGCGGAGGACCACCAAACCAAAAACGCTTTGGCCCTGATGAGCAAAGGCGCCGCCGTGCTCATCACCGACGAGCACGCCCCCGAACGCCTCTACGACGAAGCCCTGCGCCTGCTCGCCGACCCTGAGCGCCAGCAGCAGCTCAGCAGCCGCGTGCGGGAGCTGGCTCGGCCCCAAGCCACCGCCACCATCGTCGACGAGCTGCTGGGCCTGCTGAAAAAGTGACGACAGGCAGTTAAAATTAGGGCAAAAACCGCAGTTTTGGCCTATTCTGCCCGTTTGGCTTCTACCTTTGCACTTTCATTAACGACGGCCCTTGGAGCAGTTTCCCTACGTTTTTTTTCTCGGCATCGGCGGCATCGGCATGTCGGCGCTGGCGCGCTGGTTCCGGGCCAACGGCCACCAGGTGAGCGGCTACGACAAGACCGAAACGCCTCTCACGCAGAGCCTGACGAACGAGGGAATCGCCATTCACTACGCCGATGCGGTGGAGAATATCCCCCTCGCAGTGCGCGAAAACCGGGACCGCACCCTCGTCGTGCTCACGCCCGCTATCCCGGCCGATAGCCTGGAATGGGCCTGGCTGCGCGAAAAAGGCTACGATATTCGCAAGCGCAGCCAGGTGCTGGGCGTGCTCACCCAGGGGCGCTACACCATTGCGGTGGCCGGCACGCACGGCAAAACCACCACCAGCAGCATGGTGGCCCACCTGCTGCACCACGCCGGCCTCGATGCCGGGGCCTTTCTGGGCGGCATTGCCGTGAACCTGGGCAGCAACCTGCTGCTGCCCGCCACACCCGCCGCGCCCATTGTGGTGGAGGCCGACGAGTACGACCGCAGCTTCCTGACCCTGTTTCCGGACGTGGCCATCGTGACGAGCACCGACGCCGACCACCTCGACATCTACGGCGACCAAACGGCCCTGATTGAGTCCTTCCGCCAGTTTGTGGCCCAAATCAAGCCCGGCGGCACCCTGCTCATCAACCACACCGCCGACCCCAGCGTGGCCGCCGCCGCGCCGGCCGGCACCCGCGTCATCCGCTACGGCCTCAACGCCAGCCAGGGACCCGAACTTTTTGCCGCCAATATCTCGGCCGAAGGCCACCAGTTCCACTTCGACCTGCACGGCCCGCAGGGCATTGTGGCCGACCTGCAGCTGGCCGTGCCGGGCTACCACAACGTGGAAAACATGCTGGCGGCGTCCTGCGTGGCTCAAATACAAGGCGTTGAGCCAGAAAAATTACGGGCAGCCGTAGCGGCTTACCGCGGCGTAAAGCGCCGGTTTGAGTTTGTGGTGACGGCTGGCCAAAACGTCTATTTAGACGATTATGCCCACCATCCGCGCGAAATCGAGGCGTTTTTGCGCTCGGTGCGGGCCCTGTATCCAGGCAAGCGTTTGCGCGTCGTTTTCCAGCCCCACCTTTTCACCCGCACCCGGGACTTTGCCGAAGGCTTTTCCAAAAGCTTAAGCATTGCAGATGAGGTATTTTTGTTGGATATTTACCCAGCCCGCGAGAAACCACTGCCGGGTATTACCTCCGATATTCTGTTGGCCAACATCACCGCTCCGACCAAAGCCATCCTGACTAAAGAGCAGGTGCTGAAAGCCGCGCAATCTGAAACGTCGTTCGACGTTCTGGCCACGGTAGGCGCCGGCGACATCGACACCCTGGTGCCCCAGCTGCGGGCCGTGCTCACAGAACGCTGGAAATAGCCCCTTGGCTGGCTAGCCCAGATTTCATTCATCTATCCCAATCCTTTTCTTTTTGGACCGCACCGTACGAAACCTGCTTGTTGCCGCTGCCTGCCTGCTGGTGCTGGGCGGGTTGGGCGTGTTTGCCGCCGTGCGCCAGTCCTCCCGGCCCGTGAGCGAAGTGCAGGTGAATATCGCCAACGAGTTCGATAACTTCTTCATCAGCGAGCGCGGCGTCAAGGCCCTGCTCACCCGCGGCGGCAAAGAGCCGGTGGTGGGCACCGTGCCCGAAGGCCCGCGCCTGCGCGAGTTAGAGGCCCGCCTCAAGGCTCATCCCTTCGTGCGCGACGCCCAGGTGTACCGCGACCTGGCCGGCAACCTGCACGCCGACGTGCGCCAAAACAGGCCCATTGCCCGCCTCACGCATCCCGATACCCGCCTCGATACCTACGTCGACGCCGAAGGCCACGTGCTACCGCTTTCGCCGCTGTTTACGGCCCGCGTCGCGACTGTCGCACGGCCCAACGGCGCCAATCTGCCAACTGCATTTTTCCAAGACAGCGTCGGGCGCCGCTACCTGGAGTTTTTGCGGTACGTCGACGAGCACGAATTCTGGAAAGCGCAGGTATCGGAGGTGTTCATTGAGCCAAGCGGCAAGCTGTCGTTTACCCAGCAGGTAGGGGACCAGCGCATCGAATTTGGGCTGCCCGAAAATATTTCCGAAAAATTTGCCAAGCTTATGGTATTTTACCGGCAAATTCCGTCAGTTTTGGGGTGGGACACCTACCACCGCGTAAACGTCGAATACCAAAATCAGATTATTTGCGAATAGTAATTCGCTGACACATAGGCCGTAAGGTCGAAAATCCCACCGTTCACAACTCTCGCGTTTTCATTGCTCGCCAGCACCGCTCCTATGCAACAAGACAAAATCGTCGTCGGGCTCGACATTGGTACTACAAAAATCTGCGCCCTGGTGGGCCGCAAAAACGAGTTCGGTAAACTCGAAATTCTGGGCATGGGCAAAGCCGTGTCGGAAGGGGTTTCGCGCGGCATCGTGCTCAACATCGACAAGACCGTAGACGCCATCAAACGGGCCATTCGGCAAGCCGAAGAACAGTCTGGAATTAGCATTGGAGTGGTAAACGTGGGCATTGCCGGCCAGCACATCAAGAGCCTGCAGCACAACGGCAGCATCACGCGCAACTCGCACGATACCATCGGCCCGGACGACGTGAACCGCCTCACGCAGGACATGTATCGCCTCGTGACACAGCCCGGCTCGCAAATCATCCACGTGATGCCGCAGGACTACAAAGTGGACTACGAGGAAGGCATCGCCGACCCCGTGGGCTACGAGGGCGTGCGCCTGGAAGGCAACTTCCACATCATCACCGCCCAGAGCACGGCCATCAACAACATCAACAAGTGCGTGACCAAGGCCGGGCTGGAAATTGCCGACCTGATTCTGGAACCGCTGGCCAGCTCCATGTCCATCCTCTCGGAGGAAGAGAAGGAAGCCGGCGTGGCCCTGATTGACATCGGCGGCGGCACCACCGACCTGGCCGTGTTCAAGGACGGCATCATCCGCCACGCGGCGGTGCTTCCGTTTGGCGGCAACATCATCACGCAGGATATCAAGGCCGGCTGCAACGTGGCCCCCGGCCAAGCCGAGCAGCTGAAGGTGAAGTTTGGCAAAGCCATTGCCCAGGAAGCCAGCGACTACGAAATCGTGAGCATCCCCGGCCTGCCGAACCGCCCGCCCAAGGAAGTGTCGCTGAAAAACCTGGCATACATCATCGAGGCCCGCATGTCGGAAATCATGGAGCTGGTGTATGCCGAAATCTATCGCATGGGCCTGCACGATAAGCTGTCGGCCGGCATTGTGCTGACGGGTGGCGGCTCGCAGCTGCAGAACCTGGAGCAGCTCACCGAGTACATCACCGGTCTAGACACCCGCATCGGCTACCCCAACCAACACCTTGGCAAGAGCCGCATCGAGGCCGTGAAGTCGCCGATGTATGCCACCACGGTGGGCCTCGTGCTGTCGGGCTACCACTCGCTCGACGAGCGCAACCTCTCGCGCACGCCCTACGACCACGAAGAGCTGCCCGCCGCGCCTGCGTATTATGCTGCCCCGCAGCCGGTGGCCGCGCCCGCGCCGGCTCCGGTCGAGACGCGCGCTGTTACGCCTACCGCTCCCGCCCCGGCCCCCCAGCCGGCCAAGCAGAAGGAGCCCGGTGCGGCCAGCCGCTTCTTCAAGGACATCATCACCCGTACCAAAGGGCTGCTGATTGACGATTACGACGATAAATCTTACTAAATCCGACTGTCATGCTGAGAAACGAAGCATCTTATCAAGGCTGCGTTAATCAGAGATGCTAAACCATTGCGGCGCGGGCGCGATAAGTTGTTTCGCTTCGCTCAACATGACAACTTTATTATGAATTACAAATTCGACATTCCGGCCCAGAACAAGTCCATCATCAAGGTGATTGGCGTGGGTGGCGGGGGCTCCAATGCCGTGAAGCACATGCATAAGCAGGGCATCAAGGACGTGGAGTTCATTATTTGCAATACCGACCACCAGGCGCTGCAAAGCTCGACGGTGCCCAATAAGCTGCAGATTGGCGTGGACCTGACCGAGGGCCTCGGCGCGGGTGCTAAGCCCGAGCGTGGCCGCCAGGCCGCCATCGAGAGCAAGGAGCAAATCCGCGACCTGCTCAACCAAGGCACCAAGATGCTATTCATCACGGCTGGCATGGGCGGTGGCACGGGCACGGGGGCGGCCCCGGTAATTGCGCAGGTAGCGCAGGAACTGGGCATCCTCACCGTGGGCATCGTGACGGCGCCTTTCATGTTTGAAGGCAAAAAGAAGCGCCAGCAGGCCGAAGAAGGCATCAAAGCACTGAGCGAACACTGCGACACGGTGCTGGTGATTCTCAACGACAAGCTGCCGCAGATTTATGGCAACCTGACCATGGGCGCCGCCTTTGCCAAGGCCGATACCGTGCTGACCACGGCCGCCAAGTCCATTGCCGAAATCATCACGGTGACGGCCGACGTGAACGTGGACTTTGAAGACGTGAAAACGGTGATGAAGGACAGCGGGGCCGCCGTAATGGGCAGCAGCGTGACCGAAGGCGAAAACCGCGCCCGCCGCGCCGCCGAGGAAGCCCTGAACTCGCCGCTGCTCAACAACACCGACATCCACGGCGCGCAGCGCATTCTGCTCTCCATCATGTCGGGCGCTGAGCACGAGCTGGAGATGGACGAGCTGACGGAAATCACGGAGTATATCCAGGAGAAAGCCGGTCAGGACGCGGAAATGATTTTCGGCCACGGCATCGACGAGTCGCTGGGCCAGAGCATCCGGGTGACGGTGATTGCCACGGGTTTTGCACGCGAGGCGCATTCCATCACCACGCCCGCTATGGGCGGGGCGGTTGCGGCTGAGCCTGCCGCCACTGCTCCGGTTGCGGAGGCTCCCCGGACGGAGGCAGCGCCTGCGCCGGTTTCTAACCCGACTTCGGCGCCGTTTGTGCCCAGCTTTGGGGCCCCCGAGCCGGCCCGCGTGACCTTCGACTTGAATGGACCTTCGGCCCACACGGCACCGCCGCTGGCAGGTATCCCGGCCACCGCTCCCGGTGAGCCCGTGCTGACCTCGAACGCACCCGCCCCGGCCCCCGAGGCCACTGCGGCTGGCGCTGGCCGCCCGCGCCCGGCCATGGATGCCCAGGCCCTGGAGCGCCGGCGGCGCCTGCAGGAGCTGAGCAACGGCCTGCCCCCCGAGGCGGTAAGCCAATACGACACGCCCGCCTACCTGCGTCGACAGGTGAAGCTGGAAAACGTGGAGCCCAGCTCGGCGCAAAACATCTCGCGCTTCAACCTGTCGGACGACAATGAACTGCTGGGCGACAACCGCTTCCTGCACGACAACGTCGACTAAACGCTGAATTATTCTGGAAAAAGCCGTCGTAGCCCTGCTGCGACGGCTTTTTTGTAGCTCACCTTTATCAAGTCGCGTGCACATCGAGAAAGATACTGACGACAATGGTTGGCCTGATGGAGCTTTCCGGCTGAACCTGGCGGGCGCGGCTGTTGCGCTGGTTGGGCTGTTCTGGCACATGACTGCAAATGGGCTGCACACAACCAGCGACTCGATTTATTACATGGCAGCTGCCCGCAGCTGGGCGCAAAGTGGGCGCCTGCTGCACCCCGATGGTAGCCTGTACCGCTACTGGGGGCCGCTGTACCCCCTGCTGCTGGCAATAGGCGAAAGCACCTGGGCCACCCGCTGTCTGCACGGCTTAGCGCTGGCAGGAAACCTGTGGCTGTGGGGAATGGTGGGCCGCATGCTCCTGCCGGTCAAGCGGGCGCTGGTACTGCCGTGGGCCCTGGCCCTGAGCACGGCCATGATGGTGCCGACGGCATTTGTGTGGTCAGAAACAGTGTTTGCGCTCTTGCTGGCCGCGTACGTGTATGCGTTGTTGCAATGGTGCCGAACCGACCGTGCTGGCTGGCTCGCAGTGGC
Organism: Hymenobacter sp. 5317J-9; assembly: GCF_022921075.1. NCBI lineage: Bacteria > Pseudomonadati > Bacteroidota > Cytophagia > Cytophagales > Hymenobacteraceae > Hymenobacter > Hymenobacter sp. 5317J-9. The sequence goes on along the minus strand of NZ_CP095050.1, from coordinate 3,124,156 downwards.
CACTGGGGCGGCTTTTCTCATTCCGTTGCAGCGTACGGCGGGCATGGCCCTGCTGGCCGGAGTGGGGGTAGGGGCGCTGTTGTATCCGGGGCGCCTGCGGAAGTGGCGGCTGCTGTTGCTGCACGGGGCGGCAGCGGCAGCGGGAGGCGTGGCCTGGAACTATTACGCGGAGCGGGTGGCGGGTACGCGTCCGGACCGTGGCTTTGGGACCTTGGCAAAGCTGTGGGGCTCGTTTTCGGATTACGGGTTTGTGTTCTTGCGTTGGTTTTTGCCGCTGCCGGCTGGTTGGCGCACAATGGCCGCAGGGTTGTTTTCGGTTGCGCTGCCGCTTTGGCTGAGCTGGCTTTGGCTGGGAAGCATCAAAAAAACAGCGCCAAACGCAGCGGCTGATGCCGGACGGCGCCTGCTCTGGATTACAGCGCTGGTGTATGTGCTGGGGCTACTGCTGGCCGTGAACATGACGCGCGGCGCCACAGGGCTGTACGATGCCGAGCGGTATGCGGCGGTGCTCAGTGGCCCGGTGCTGCTGCTAGCCTTGGCAGCTTGGCCCAGAGCCGGGAAACCCTGGGCAACGTGGGCTCAGCGCGGCGTGCTGGCGGCCTGGCTGGCGTATTCGGCCGTGCGGGTGGGGCACAACGTGCTGGTGCTACGATTACCCGAGACGGTGGAAGTATTCGCGCCCAGTCATCCCTAGCGGCATTGGGGGGCTTCGTAACTGCGCGAGTGGCTAAGCACGCTGGTATTCCAGCTTGTTCTTCCAGCGGTTGAGGGGGGCTTCCAGCCACACCCACGATGCCCAAGCCAGCACGAATACCAGTGGCAAGAGAAACACAACCGTAGGCAATGGCCCCAGCCAGAAGTGTCGCGCCTCCGTGCTGGGGAACAGCCGATACACGGCCCGCTGATAAAAAACCGGCAGCATAAGATGGTACAGATAAATGCCGTAGCTGCGCTGGCCTACCCAGCGGAGCAATGCCAGGACCCGGTTTTCAGAAGGAGGGCGCGTGGGCTGGTGCAAGGCCCAGTTGAGCGTGAGAGCGGCCGGCAAGCAGCCGGCAGTAGGGTACACGAGGCTCCACATTTCGTGGGCTTCATTCACGTACAACAGCAGCCACACTGCCGCCCAGGCCAGCCAGCCCACGGCCACCCAGCGAAAATGCGCAAAGCGTCGCACCCAGGGCTGCTGCTCGGCGTGGCGCAGCAGGGCCCCGGCCGCAAACATGTCGAGACAGGAGGGCATCAGGGCCAGTACCAATGACGCGCCCGGGTGCACCCAATAACCCCACACGTAGCGAAACGCCAGGCCGCTCAGCAGCACCAGGCTTAGCCAGCGCAGGCGCTTGGGCAGCACGGCCAGGGCCACGGGCCACAGTAGGTAAAACTGCTCATCCACGGCCATGGTCCAGTAGTGGCCCACGCCTTCACCCCAGTGCTGCAGGTGGTAGAAGAGCTGGTTGGAAACCGGCACGATGAACCACAGCGGGTACTCGTGCAAGGTGGCCAGGGGCAAGGCCGCGCCCACCAGCAGCGAAACGTAATACGGTGGCAGCGTGCGCGTAAGCCGGCGCAAATAGAAAATGCCCAGCCGGCGCGGCCAGCCGCCCGGCGCGCCTACGTACACCTTCTGTTTCCAGATGATGCCGGAAATGAAGTAGCCGCTCAGCACGAAAAACGTCATGCTGCCCATGTTGCTGATGGGAAACCGCGGGTGCGTCCAGTGCCCCAGAATGACCAGCAGGATGCCCACGGCCCGCACCGCGTCCAGCCCCGGGCGGTACGCCAGCGGGTGCGGGCCCGCGCCCACCGATGCCGTGGCCACTAGCCCATGGTGTGGTACACGGCCTGCACGTCCTCGTCTTCCTCAAACTTTTCGATGAGGGTGAGCACTTCTTCGGCTTGCTCGTCGGTGAGGCTGACGGTGGCGTTGGGCACGCGCTGCAGGTTGGCGCTCACCACGTTCAGGCCCTTGGCTTCGAGGGCTTTCTGCAGCTGGCCGAAATCGGTGAAGGCCGACTCGACCACGATGTATTTGTGCTCGGCGCCGTGCTCGTCTTCCTCGGTGGTTTCGTACACGTCTTCGGCGCCGAAATCAATGAGCTCCAGCTCCAGCTCGTCGCGGTCGAGGCCGGCGGCGTCGAGCTTGAACACGCCCTTGCGGGTGAAGGTGTAGTCCGAAGAGCCGGCCGTGCCCAGGGCGCCGTTGTTGCGGTTGAAATACAGGCGCACGTTGCTCACGGTGCGGGTGGGGTTGTCGGTGGCGGTTTCCACCACAATGGCCACGCCGTGCGGGCCGTAGCCCTCGTACACCACTTCTTGGTAGTCTTTCTCGTCCTTGCCGGTGGCGCGCTTGATGGCGGCCTCCACGCGGTCCTTGGGCATGTTCACGCCTTTAGCGTTCTGCATGGCGGTGCGCAGGCGGGCGTTGGTGTCGGGGTTGGGGCCGGATTCTTTCACGGCCATCACGATTTCTTTGCCAATGCGGGTGAAGTCTTTCGACATCCGGTCCCACCGCTTCATTTTGCGGCCTTTGCGAAATTCAAACGCGCGTCCCATAGGGGTCAGTTTTCAGTTAACAGTGAGCTGTGAACCGCTGCGGCGAAGCGCCCAAGGGGCAGAATCGGCGAAACGGGCCGCAAGTTAGCCAGAACGGGCGGGGGACGCCAAATGCGCGGCTATTTACGCCGGGCCGGAGCTTTCGGGCGGGGCTTGGGGGCCTTGCCGGGGGCTTTGGCAGGAGTGGCCACCAGGTCGTACACCCCGCGGTTGCCGGAGGGGTAGCCCAGGATGGTAATTGTAAGCTGGCGGGTGGTTGGCACAAAGCGGAAGGTGCCGCGCTGCACGTCGGCCCCTTTCAGGTCGGAAAATGCGAAGCGAATGCTGTCGCCGGCGAGCGCGAAGGTGCCGGTCTGGTTGAAGTAGTGCGGCGTGCCCGAGGCCACAATGCTCAGGTGCTTCTCGTAGGTGCCATCGGCCCGCAGGGTGAGGGTGCCGCCCACGCCGCTCACGCGGGTGGGCGGGCCGGCGCTGGTGGTGTCGTACACGGTGTAGGCCGTATAGGTATACGTTGAGTAGAAAGTGGGAGGCGCCGCCGGGGTTTGGGCCTGCGCCGTGGGCGCCAGCAAACACAATGAACCAGCAAGGCTAAGGAGGAGTCGCATAATTAAAACAGAGCCGCCCGCTGGCAAACCAAGCCCGGGGCTGAAATGAGTGAGAACGAAAGTAAAACCCGGGCGCTGAGCAACGCCCGGCGGCCGCATTTGGCAAAAGCGGTGCCGCTTCTTTTATTTACCGGAATTGGCAAGGGCATAAGTAATTGCGGAAGCATGGAAAAAAGTTTACCCCCGACACACCGGCGAACCCCTTTGAACAAGCGGCTGGCGAAAGCGGCGGCCACGCTGGCCAGCGGGCTGGTGCTGCTGGCCGCGGGGCCGCCTGCCGCGTCCGACACCGCCCGGGTGCGCGACCTGCTGCGCCAAAGCCAGGACCTGCTGCGCGCCGGCCAGAACGACGCCGCCCAGCCGCTGCTGCTGCAAGCTCGCGACCTGGCCCGCCGCACCCATTTCGCGGCCGGCGAAGTGGAAAGCCTGCGCGTGCTGGGCAAAGCCGAGCTGGTGCACGGCAGCTTTGCCGAAGCCCGCGCCTACCTGACCCAAGCCGTGACCTTGGCCCGGCGCACTTCCGGTCAGCCCGGCCTGGCCGACGTGCTCCTGACCTTGGGCCAAGTGGCCAACGAGCAAGACGACTACCCCGGCGCCCTGCGCGCCTGCGAAGAAGCCCTGCGGCTGTACCACGCCCGCGGCGCCGTGCGCGACGAGGCCCGGACCCGCAACGGCCTGGGCATTATTTACAGCAGCCGCGGCGACTTCCCGCGGGCGCTGGCCATGCTGCTGCCGGCCTTGCGCCAAACCCAGCAACTGGGCGACAGCGCCCTGCAGGCCAACTGCCTCACCAACCTGGGCAACGTCTATTTTCGGCACAACGACGCGCGACAAGCCCTGCATTATTTCGAGCAGGCCCTGCCGTTGGTGCGCCACCGGCCCGACCAGGGCGCGCTGGCCGACTGCCTGACCAACCTGGCCGCTGCGCATCAGCAGCTGGGCGAATTCAAGCAGGCCGAACCCTTCTATCAGCAAGCCATTGCCGTGTCGGAGCAGGCCGGCGAGCGGGCCCAGCTGGGCGTAGTGCTGAGCGATTACGCCCAGCTGCTCACCGACCAGCGGCGCCTGCCTGCCGCGCAGGCCACGCTGGAACGGGCGCGCGCGTTGCTGGAAAATTCCGGCGACGTCGGCACCCTGGCTGCCACGCTGGTGGCGCTGGGGCAGCTGCACAGCAAGCTCGGCCACGCGGCCGAGGCCGAAGCCCAGGCCCGCCGCGCCCTGGCCCTGGCCACGTCCGTTCAGGATTGGAGCGTGCAGGAATCAAGCGGGGCGCTGCTGGCCGGCCTGCTCAAGCGCCGCGGCGACTACCGCCAGGCGCTGCAGTACACCGAGCTGGCCCAGGCCGCGCACGATACCGTGTTTTCGCAATCCAAGGCCGAGGAAATGGGGCGGCTGCAGGGCGATTTTCAACTCAGCCAGGAGCGCGAGCGGGCCCAAGGTCTGGCCCGCACCGGCGAGGCCCAGCAGCAGCGCCTGCAGGCCCAGCAGCGCCAGCTCTGGGGCCTGGGGCTGGGCCTGGGCGTGGTGGCCGCCGCGGGGCTGGCCCTGTGGCGCCTCAACCGCCTGTTGGGCCGCAAAAACCAGCAAATTGAGGCGCAGCGGGCCGAGCTCACCGAGCTGAACGCGACCAAAGACCGGTTGTTTTCCATCATTGGGCACGACCTGCGCGGGCCGCTGCACTCGCTCCACGCCTTTGTGGAGCTGTTGGCCGGCCCCCCGCTGCCGCCCGATAAGCTGGCCCAGTACACCCAGCGCCTCACCCGCACCCTCGACCACACCCTGGCGCTGCTGGAAAACCTGCTGAACTGGGCCGCGCTGCAAATGCGGGCCGCCGGCCCACCTCGCCCCGAACCCCTGGACCTGGCCGCCCTGGTGGAAGAAAACATCGGCCTGCTGGCCGCGGCTGCCGAGGCGTCCCAGGTGAGCGTGGTGCACCACCTCACGGGCGACGAATGCGCCTGGGCCGACCCCGCCGCCGCGCGCCTGGTGCTGCGCAACCTGCTGGCCAACGCCATCAAGTTCACGCCGGCGGGCGGCACGGTGCAGGTATCGGCCCGGCGCGAGGGCGCCGCCTGGCAGCTGGCCGTGGCCGATACCGGCCGCGGCTTGCCCGAGCCCACGCCCTGGCAGGAGCTGCGCCCCGAAAGCCTGCCGTGCCGCGCCGGCGAGGGCGGCCAGGCCCGCAGCACCGGCCTGGGCCTGCTGCTGAGCCGCGACGTGCTGGCGCGCAACGGCGGCCGGCTGTGGGTGGCCAGCGCCGGACCCGGCCAGGGCACCACGTTTGCCCTAAGCCTGCCCGTGGCCGAGCCCGTGGCCGCGTCGGAAGCCGTTGGTTAAGCGGGCTTGTGGGGGTGGCGGCTCAGCAGGCGTTGCTGCACCACCTGCGCCAGCACCGCATCCCGAAAGGTGAGGCCCAGCGGCACTTCCACGTTGCCCACGCGCACGGCCTGCCCGGCCACGGCGTCGATGCGGCCGGCATTCACCAAATAGGAGCGGTGCGTGCGCACAAACAGGCTGGCCGGCAGTTGGTCTTCCATGTGCTTGAGGTTGACCAGGGTGATGTGCACGGTGCCGTCGGCAAGGTGCACCTTGCTGAAATCGCGCATGGCTTCCACGTAAGACACGTCGGCGTAGCGCACCTTCACATACTGAAGCTCGGTGCGAATGAAAAAGGCCTCGTTTTCGTCGACGGGCGCAACGGGTGGGCTGGCGGCCTCGGCGGCCCGGGCCCGCAACTGCAGCAGGGCTTTATCGATGGCCCGCAAAAAGCGCTCGAAACGCAGGGGCTTCACCAGGAAATCGACGGCGTCGAGGTCGTAAGTCGGCAGGGCGTATTCAGGGTGGGAGGTCATGAAAATGACCAGCGGCGGCCGCCGCAGGGCCCGCACCAGCTCTAGGCCGTTAAGCTCGGGCAGCTCAATGTCGGTAATGAGCAGGTCGACGGGGATGCGGGCCAGGTGTTCGAAGGCGGGCAGGGCGTCGGCGTACTGCCCGGCCAGCGTGAGGGCCGGAATGCGCGCCACGTAGCTGCTCGCTAGGTCGCTCACCAGTGGGTCGTCGTCGAGGACGAGGCAAGTGAATGGCGGAGACATGCGGTGGAAAGGAAAATACGGGCGTCGGCAAAACGGCTCGCCAGCCGCAGAAAGACGAGATGATGCCGGCGGCTTTAAGCCCAGTGGCTTCGGCCGGGTCAGCTTGTTTTACTTGTCCGCGCAAGGTAGCGCGTCGCTGGTTTTCGACCTAATGGCCCGTGGTGCAAGTCCTTCGCCGACGCCTCGCCGCGTCGGTCGACTTTATGGGCCGTTTGCTAGACGAGTCTAGGAGCCATAGGGAGGCGTCAATACTTTTCGGGTATATGGCTTTCGCGTTTCCGCATTCCCTCGCCGGTTGTCTGTCCGAATCCATGCGCCCACCTGATTCCAAAATCCCCGGCTTTCTCACCAAATGGCGGCGCATTGACTGGGTCGGCGCGTCGGCTTCGGGCGAGCCGGGCGCCACCGACGCCAAGAGTCCCGGCGGCTGGCTACCCGGCTTGGCCTGTTGGGTTGGCAGCATCGTGCAACGGGTGGCGATTTTTATCAAAAAAACGCAGAAAAAAGGGTGAATCAGGTTCGCTGCCACAGCGGTAGTAAGTCGGCCCGTCGCCGAACAATCAATTTAAACTCATTCAGGCCCACTTCAATGCAAACGGTTTCTTTGTTTCGCTTTCTCTTCGGGTGCATTCTAGTCACCAATCTGCTGCTCAACGCCCCTGTACTGGCTCAGCCGGCCTACAGCGGGCCCGCCGGGGCGGTCGTCTTTGCCAAAGCGCAGCAGCTGGAAGCCGCCGGCAATAAGGCCGCCGCTGCCGCTGCCTACCAGCAGGCGTACGAAGCCTACACCAGCGTCGACGATTCGGAGGGCATGACCAAAGCGCTGGCCCGCAAAAATGCCCTGAGCCGGCCCACCCCCGCGGCCGCGCCCGCCCGGCCCGCCGCCACCGCGGCCGCTGCTACCCAGCCACTGGCCGGCTCCGTGAAAGGCGGCCGTCCCGTGGGCTTGTTTTTCATGACGAGGTACTGGATTGCCACCCATTCGCTGGAAAAGTCGACGTACTACTTTGCCCCCAATGGCCAGGTGTATATAGACCCAACGGGGTTTTCGGCGGCCCAGCTGGCGGCCGTGCCGGCTGCCTCGCGGGGCAGCTACACGGTGGCGGGCGGCAAGCTCACCGTGCGCTGGACCAACGGCCAAACCGAAAGCGAGAACGTGGAGCCCCAGGCCGAAACCTTTGCCTGGAACATGGGCATCTTCCTGGCCGGGCGGCCCTTTGCGAGTGCCAGCCAACTGGTGGGGTCCTTTGAGGGCGGCAATTCCATCAGCACGAGCAGCGGCAGCGCGGCGGCGGTGAGCGGACTCACCTTCCGGGCCAATGGCACCTACAGCGGCGGCAGCGCCAGCAGCTTTGGCGGGCGCAACGAGGCCGGGGCCAGCACTTACTCGGCCGGCAGCAGCGGCGGCAGCGCCGGCCGCTGGAGCCTCAGCGGCTGGATGCTGACCCTTACTGACGCCGCCGGCCGCACCAGCAGTGGCGTGGCCTATCCCATCGAGAAAAACGAGAAAACGGGTCAAGTGACGCGCTTTTACTTCAATAACGTGGCTTACAAGCGGCTGTGATGCGTTAACAGCCCCGTTTTTTAATGCCAATGCACCTGATGTATTTTCGCCGCATGCACCGAATCGTCTACACCACCGCACTGGTTTGCGCAGCTGCCGGCCTGGCCCTGGCTCAGGCCAAAACTACCCCGAAAAAAGCTCCCGCCGCGGCCAGCCGCCCGGCGGTGCGCCCCGTGCCCGGCGGCCTGCCCACCAAGTTTTACACTACCTACACCTACACGGTGTACATGATTTACGCGCCCAAATACAGCCCCAAGCCCACCAACACGCGCGGCGTGGGCGGCACCCTCACGCTGGGGCCCACCGGACGCTACGAGAAAAAGCTGAAATTCCCGGGCCCCTACGGCACCAACCATTTCGACGAAGTGGGGCGTTACGCCCTCAAGGGCAAGAACATTGAGTTTACCTACAACGACTCCAAGGGCAAGGCCGTGACCTACGGCGGCACGTTCGACTACAACGAGCCGGCCCTGGCCCTGAGCATGGTGCTGAACCAGGAAGCCGACGGCGGCCGCGAAGTATTTGGGCTGGTGGTGGCGGGTTCCGAAACGGTGAAGCGCACCTTCAACGACGACGGCACCGTGAAAATGGGCAACTGAAGCGCCGGGGCTTTCCTTTGAGGAAAATTTAGCGCCCTGCGTATGCCCGTTTTTCTCCGCGACCTCATTCGCCCCGCCGCCGAGCTGCCCGACGCCGACGTGTGCCTCGTGGGCTTGCCCCTCGATTTTGGCACCGTGCTGGAAGGCGGCCGGGCCGGTGCCGCCGGCGCCCCCGACGCCATGCGCCGCGAGCTGCGCCGCTACCACAAGACTTACAACCTGGAGCACAACGTCAGCTTCGATGCCCTGCGCATTGCCGACGCCGGCAACCTCCGCCTTCGCCAGGCTGACCACGCTGCCAACCACGCCGAAATTCGTGCGCAGCTGGCCGCACTGCTGCGGCAATACCCGCGCGTGCTGGTGCTGGGCGGCTCCCACGACGGTACCTATTCAACCGTGCGCGGGCTGGTGGATGCCAACGACGGCCGGCCAGTGGGCGGCATCAATTTCGACGCCCACGCCGACGTGAAAGACAAGCCCGGCCTCATCAGCAGCGGCACGCCCTTCGGCAAGCTGCTGCGCGAGGGCTTCGTGCCGGGCGAGCGGTTCACCGAAATCGGCCTGCATTCCAACCTCAACACCCGCGAGGACATCGAGTTTCTGCACCAGCAGCAGGCGCACATTGTGCCGCTGGCCCACGTCCAGAAGGACGGGATGGACTTGTATGCCAGCCGCGCCCTGAGCCGGGCCACTTCGGGTGGCCCGGCCTTTGTGAGCTTCGACATTGATGGCTGCGCCGAGGCGTATGCGCCGGCGGTGTCGGCACCCAGCGCCGATGGCTTCACTCCCCGCCAGGCGGTGGAGGCAGCTTTCCTGGCGGGGCAAAAAGAGGCGGTCCGGCTGTTCGAAGTCGTGGAGTTTAATCCCCATTTCGACCGCGACAACCAGACCGCCCGTTTGTGTGCCACCATCATCACGGCCTATTTAACCGGGGTGGCCAGTCAGGTGGCGTAAGCGTGGCTTAGTCACCCACGCCGCCGCGATACAGCGGGGGAACGGGCGGCGACTGGTAGCCTTTTGACTTTTTCAATGCTGTGGAATAGGCGCGGTGCTGGGCATTGGCTTTGCGCGACTGGCGCCGTCCGCCGGAGAGCAGCCAGGCCGCGCCGGCCGCCAGCAGGCCCGCCCCGAAAATGGCCGCCTGCAGGGGTAGCTTGTCTTTGGGCGCGGGCGGGAGGTGCTCCACGCCGCTGGCGTCGGTGCGGGCGGGCTCGTGCACGTAGCGGCCGTGGCTGGGCACGGGATAATTATCGGCCAGGGCGCGCAAGCCGGCGGCCGCTGCCGTCCCCGTAATGACCGGGCCGTGGCCGCAGCCAATGGCTTTGGGCTCCAAATCGGCCAGCGTCTGCACCGAGGTGCGCGCCGCTTCCCAATCGTAATTGAATGGGGTGCCGGCGCGGCTGATTTTGGGCAGACCCAGCAGCACGGCGGGCACCGAGTCGTGGTGGCAGGTGGCAAAGGCATCGGCCCCGAGCAGGGTGCCGTCGGCGGGCCGGAAGAAGGCCAGTTGGCCGGGGGCATGGCCGGGCACGTGCAGCCAGCGCCAGTTCATGAGGAAAGGGGCAGCCGGGTCGTCGGTGTTGAGGGCCTGCACCCGCTCTTCCAGGTTGGGCAGCTGCGAGGGGAAAAAGCGGCTCATGAAGGCCAGGGAGCCGCCCACGGTAGGGTCGCGCGGCGGGTATTGGGCCTTGCCGGTGAGGTAGGGCAGCTCCAGGGGATGGGCCACCACGGGCACCTTCCAGTGGTCGGCCAGCTCGCGGGCCGAGCCGAGGTGGTCGAGGTGGCCGTGGGTGAGCAGGATGGCTTCGGGGCGGGTGCCGGGGTAGAAAAGCTTGTCGGCGGCGGCGATGATGGTTTTTTCACTGCCCGGCAGGCCGGTGTCGACGAGCACCCACTCACCGGGGGTGCCGGTTTCGACGAAGTAGACATTGACAAAGCGCTGAATGCGCAGCTGGGTGACACCGGCGGCTACTGTATCCATAGAAAAGCGGTTTGGGATGGTTAGGAGTGGAACATGCATACGGCAAACCCGGCAGAAAGTAGGCACGCAGTGCCGAGCTTACCTAAAAAGCCGAGACGTGCTGTAACGAATTCGACTTAGCCCGGTAATCGATTCAAACGCCGCAGAAAGCCCGCTTGCCGGAGCTGCATCTGCGTCGCGGCATTAATTCAACCTTCACTTTTTACCCCCGCCAACCCCATGAAAACCCTTCTTTCTGCATTCGTTCTATCCCTGGCTGCTCTTTCAGCCAACGCCCAAACCACCGCTGAGCCGCAGTTCAACATGAGCTGCGACGAAGGCAATTGGGGCCGCAATAGCGGCGAAAGCAAGCGCTACTGCGAAACCCGCGACCTGACGATGAGCGCGCCCGCCGGCCAGCCGCTGGCCATCGAGGGCGGCGCCAACGGCGGCATCACGGTGCACGGCTGGTCGGGCGCTAACGTCCGCATCCGGGCCAAGGTGACGAGCTGGGCCAGCACCGAGGCAGAAGCGCAGAGCCGCGTGAAAGCCGTGAGCATCAGTGCTGCCAGCAATACGTTGCGGGCCACATCCACCGATAAAGACGAGCAGTACAGCGTGAGCTACGAGGTGTTTGTGCCCCGCCAGACGGCTCTGACGCTTAACACCCTGAACGGCGGCATTCACATCGAGAATATGCAGTCGGAGGTGAAATTTCACGCCACCAACGGCGGCGTCTCGCTGGACAACCTGGGCGGGCAGGTGACGGGCCAGACCGTGAACGGCGGCCTCAGCATCAACCTGAGCGGCAAGCAGTGGGAGGGCAAAGGCCTCGACGTGGCCACCACCAACGGCGGCATTCGCTGGCGTGTGCCGCAGGACTACTCGGCCCAGCTGTTTACGAGCACCAACATGGGGAATATCCGGGCCAATTTCCCCGTCACCAAAACGGGCTTTCTGCGCCGCGAGCTGGCCACCAGCCTGGGCAAAGGCGGCGCCCAGGTGAAGGCCGTGACAACTAATGGCGGCGTGAGCGTGGAGCAAAGCCGCGACTAGCAACGGCCCTCATTAATTTAACAACCCCCTCATGCTACGGCAGGAGGGGGTTGTTGCGTTAAACGGCCTTAGCAGGCACAGCTGAAATCGGGGTAGTCGGCGTAGCCCGGCGCAGGCTTGTCGTCGAGGCGGATGAGGTGGTCGAGCCGGATTTCCTCGCCCGACTTCAGGCGCATGTACTCCACCTTGTCGCGGATGAAAAGTGTCTCAATCACGCCCGAGCCGAGGCAAAGCTGGCGCAGGTCGTTGAAATACTGCAGGTCGACGCGGCGGCGCTGGGTGGCGGCGGCTTCGAGCAGGTCGTAGTAGTTGCAGTCGATGGGTTTATAGTCGGTGTTCATGGAAGGCGAATGTAGCGGGGCCTCGGCGAGTCCGTGTGCGGTCGGAAGTGTACGAAAAACTTGCATGGGGCGGGCATGCGCGGACGCGCCGAGGCCACGCTACATTTTCCTATCTTCGCCGCACCACCCAAAACCCCACCCATGACGCCCACCGCTACGCCCACGGCCGAGCTCAACCTCGAAGCCAACTCCCTCTCCACCGCCACCGGCGCTGCCCCGCAAAAGCCCGACGGCAAGCGCCCCATGTTCTACGAGTTCAAGCCCACCGAAACGGTGAAGGCCAAGCACGGCACCGAGCTGCGCTGCAAAACCTGGGAAGCCGAAGCTGCCTTGCGCATGCTGGAAAACAACCTCGACCCCGCCGTTTCGCTGGTGTACGACGAGCTGATTGTGTACGGCGGTGCCGGCCGCGCCGCCCGCAACTGGAAGGAATACCAGACCATCGTGAAGACCCTACAGGAGCTGGAAGCCGACGAAACCATGCTGGTGCAGAGCGGCAAGGCCGTGGGCGTGCTCAAAACCTGGCCCCACGCCCCGCGCGTGCTCATCGCCAACAGCAACATCGTGCCCGCCTGGAGCACCCAGGAATACTTCGACGAGCTCGACAAAATGGGCCTGATGATGTACGGCCAAATGACGGCCGGCTCCTGGATTTACATCGCCACCCAAGGCATCTTGCAGGGCACTTATGAGACGTTTGCGGCCATGGCCGACCAGCACTTCGGCGGCAGCCTGCGCGGCACCATCACCGTCACGGCGGGCTTGGGCGGCATGAGCGGCGCCCAGCCCCTGGCCGTGACCATGAACGACGGCGTGTGCCTCGTCATCGAGCCCATCGACGAGCGGGTGAAGCAGAAAGTGCGCGAAGGCTACGTGGACGAGCAGGCCCGCGACCTCACCCATGCCCTGGAGCTATGCGAACAGGCCAAAGCTGACGGCAAAGGCTGGTCGGTGGGCCTCACCGGCAACGCCGCCACGGTGCTGCCGCGCCTGCTGGAGCTGGGCTTCCAGGCTGACATCGTGACCGACCAAACCTCGGCCCACGACCTGATGGACTACATCCCCGAAGGCGAAATAGGGGAGGTGCTGGCCTTGAAAACGGAGAATCCTGAGGAGTTCAAGAAGCAGGCGCTGGCGTCCATCGTGAAGCACGTGGAGGCCATTCTGGAGATGCAGCGCCGCGGCACCGTCGCCGTGGACTACGGCAACAACCTGCGCGGCCAGGCCGAAAAAGGCGGCCTGAACGTGCGCGACGAAAACGGCCAGTTCCTGTACCCCGGCTTTGTGCCCGGCTACATTCGCCCGCTGTTTTGCGAGGGCAAGGGACCTTTCCGCTGGGCAGCCCTCAGCGGCGACCCGCAGGATATTCTGCGCATCGACCGCGCCCTGCTCGAAACCTTCCCCGACAACAAGATGCTGGCCCGCTGGATTGAGAAGGCCCAGGCCAAAGTACCCTTCATTGGCCTGCCGGCCCGCGTGTGCTGGCTCGGCTATGGCGAGCGCGAAAAGTTCGGCCTTGTCATCAACGACCTCGTGGCGCGGGGCGAAGTCTCGGCCCCCATCGTCATCGGCCGCGACCACCTCGACTGCGGCTCCGTCGCCTCGCCCAACCGCGAAACCGAAGGCATGAAGGACGGCTCCGACGCCGTGGCCGACTGGCCCCTGCTCAACGCCCTGGCCAACTGCGCCAGCGGCGCCGACTGGGTGAGCCTGCACAACGGCGGCGGCGTGGGCATCGGCAACAGCACCCACTCCGGCATGGTGATAGTGGCGACAGGAACCCCCGAAAAAGCCGAGCGCCTGCGCCGCGTCCTCACCACCGACCCCGGCATGGGCATCTTCCGCCACGCCGACGCCGGCTACGAGCTGGCCCAGGACGTGGCCCGCGAGCGAGGCGCCAAAATTCCGGGCATGAAGTAAAAAAAGGGGCGGGGCTTGTACCCGCCCCTTTTTTAGAATCACGTTACTTAATTCTACCAAATGTTGATGAACCGTCTGCTCCCCCTGACTTCCGTGTTGCTCGGCTTGGTCGCCTGCCAAAGCACCCCCGACACTCCCAACGCCCCAGACGTGGCGGCCCCTGCTGCCGCTACGTCCGGGCCCGCGCAAACTGGGCCCCTCGACCCGGAGCACATTGAGGCCAGCATGGTTTCCGTCGAGGGCTTACCAAAGGGAGAAATCAGCACGGCCGAACTCACGCGTCAACTGGGACGCCCCGCCCGCGTGGCCAAAGGCGCGGTGGAGTGCGGCGGCGTACTGGCAACCGAAAAAAGCCCCGTCGGCGATATCTGGTACTATGGCAAAACGATATACGAGGTGAACGGGAGCCGCGCCATTCTGACCGGCTTTGACGTCACCACCGGCAAGTATCGGGGCAAAATTGGGCAATTAGTACTCAACCAGAATACTACTTTTGAGGACGTCCGTCGCTTCTTCCCCAAGGCCGCCAAGGCTGTCGACACGCCCGCCACCGGCCGCCCCGGCGAAGAAATGTATTTGCCATTCTACGAGAAGAATGTGCCCATGGACGGCTCACTGAACCTGCTTTTCAAACAGGGGCGCCTGCAAGAGGTACTGTTTTTTAGTCCCTGCTAGCTGTTGTAACCTGCCCGGTAGTTGCTTGAAAAAAGCGCTTTGCGAATCAATTGTATAGCGCTGACTTCACGAGGTAAATGTTTGCAGGGCATGGCTTGGGCCAATGGATTGCGCCGCCAGCACTACTCGTACTGCTGCACCGCCAAGTACATGCTCACGTTGGCGGCGTATTTTTCCCAGTGGGCCTGGCTTTTCTGGCGGATGAGGGTGCGGTTTATCAACGTGGGCATCAGGACCGGGCCGCTCAGGCGCTGGCTGTTGGGCGTGGCTTTTTCGCCTTGCAGCCACTGTATGCCGGCCGCCACGGTCTGGCCCTTGGTGAGGTGCAGATTGTAGCGGCGCAGGTCGAGGCCTACCCAACCGGTGCGTTGGTTCGGTACCCTGAATTGGATGTCGTCGGCCACCAGGAGGCGGTCGGGTTTGCCGTGCTGCATGTCGTAGAGCAGGAAGCGCAGGCGCAAGGAGCGAAACTCGTTGTGGGCGAAGTACACCCGGAAACTATCGACGAAGCTGTTTTTGCGCACGCGCACCATGGTGGCTAGTTCCCAACCGCGCATTTCGCGCACGTCGGCGGCGCTGTCGGTGGTCCACTGCATGGGCGAGAAGGCGCTCCGACAGCCCAGAAAGCCTGGCTGCATGTGTGGCCGGCGCACCTGCACCTCCTGCAGCAGGTGGCTCAGGGGCTGCAGCGTCCATACGGCCTCGGGCCGACGCAGCTGCTCCACTGTGAGAGCCAGCGAGCGAAAGCCCACGCAGGAAATAATGACCGAATCGGCATTGGCCAGGGTAGCAGGGGCCGCAAAGGCAAAGCGTCCCGTTTCGTCGGCCGTCGAGCCGATGGATTTGCCCTTCACGCCAACGCTGGCAAACGGCACCGGCTGGCCCGAGGCGGCCACCACGCGACCTTGCAGCCGCACGGTTTGGGCGAAAGAATCAGGGATGAAAGGGAGTGTGAAAATCAGCAACAGAAAAAGGCGTGAAAGCATAGCGGCAAAAAGTATCAGAGTTGCCAAACAGATACCTGCGCCTGGTTTTTCGTTGCTTGGCTGGTACTTCATTGCCGCTACCTTCCCCAAAGTCCTCCGAAACCAGCTTTACGGTCCCGCGTACAGCAGCACCACGATTCCGGTAACTCCGTACGGCGATGCGCAAGCTTTTTCTATCTGCTAAATGCTTGCGCTTGTCGGTTCTGGGCAGCGCGCCGGTTGGGTGGCGGGCGCAGTGGCTGCGCCTGGCGCTTATGGGAGCAGGCTTACTGGCCCTGGCGTCGTGTTCCGACGATTCGTCCCGACCGGAAAACTCCGAGCTGCGCGTCGACCCGCCCGCTACTTCCACCAACGTAGGCGCCGCGCCCGCGAGGCCTGCCTCGGCTGATGCATCCGCCACGGGCCCGCTTGTCGGCATTGGCCGCCGCTACCAAGTGGCCGTGGGCACGGCCTACTTCTTCGACCAGCCCGAGCAGTCGACCCCCAACGGCCGCTACCTGCGGCGCGGCGACACATTTTACGGCGAAGGCGAAACCAACGGCTTCGTAAAAACCGGTTTCGTGCAGCCTGACGGTGCCGCCGGCACCGCGTGGCTGAAAGGGGGCGAGCTGCGCCAGCTGCCGGGCAGCTCTGAAACGGCGAAACTCCTGCCCAGGGCCCCCGCCGCCCAGCCCGCTCGAGCCCAAGCGCTTCCTGAGGCATCGACCCCGGCCGGCCAAGGCCAAACGGCAGTAGTGCAATCGGCCCGGGCCTACTTTCATACCTCGCCCGACCTGTTGACACCCCGCAAGGCCTACTGCGAGCGCGGCGACAAAGTACGTATTCTCGATGCCCAGGGGCCGGCCGTTTACGTCACATTCACCAATTGGGAGAAGGTGACCACCACCGGCTGGATGCGTCGGACCGACCTGCAGTAGGCCGGCTGCACCGACGCCTGAAAGGGCCATCTGAATATTCGTGAAACGGGCCGTTAATACCTGCGTGGAGGCAGTATATTGCCCCGTTTTTACCAAATTCTTTCATAATACAAGCGGCTGTCGGACTGCCGATGCCGGGCGCTAGCGTTTTAGTTTCATGCTTCTGATTTCTACCCGCCGTACTGTTTGGGGCCTGTGGGCCGGCCTTGCCGTGGTTGCGGCCGGCTGCTCGAGCGGCAACCCCACCGCCCAGCAAACCGCCGCCACTTCCTTGGCCACGCCCGTGGCCACCGACAGCCTGCTCACCACCCGGCTCGAGCTCTACGACGCCGACCGCCAGCGCGCGGTGCCGGTGATGGTGTATCAGCCGGCCCGGCCCGCCGCGCAGGGCAAGCTCAAAGCCGCCATTTTCAGCCACGGCTACGGCGGCAATTGCACGGGCTACTCGTTTCTGGCCCGCAACCTGGTGGCGCACGGCTACCTGGTGGCCAGCATTCAGCACGAGCTGCCCACCGATGCTCCCATGCCCACCACCGGCGTCATTCGGGTGGTGCGGCGCCCCATGTGGGACCGGGGCGTGCAAAACATCGAGTTTGTGCGCCAGGAAATGCACAAGCGCTACCCCGCCATCGACTTCAACCACCTGCTGCTGGCCGGCCATTCCAACGGCGGCGACGTGTCGATGCTCTACGCCGAGCAGCACCCGGAGCGCGTGGAGCGCGTGATTTCGCTCGACAACCGCCGGGTGCCGTTTCCGCGGGCGCGGCGGCCGCGGGTGCTGTCGCTGCGCAGTTCCGACCAAGTGGCCGACCCCGGCGTGCTGCCCACCCCGGCCGAGCAGCAGCGCTACGGCATCACCATTGTGCCGCTGGCCCACACCATCCACAACGACATGTGGGACGGCGGCACCGAAGCTCAAAAGCAGGAAATGAACGAGGCCGTGTCGCGCTTTTTGGAGCAATAGCCGCCGCCCAAGGTGCTACAGAGCTGAGCTATAGACGGCAGATTGACTCATGGTATTTGTCCAGTAAATTTGATGCTTATTGTTTGATTAGCACACAGCCATGCCTGCATCTGCGCGGTTCAAAAAATCCCGGCCGGTGGTGCTGCGGCCCCACCAGCCCACCTGGGCCCAAGAGTTTGCCGAAACTGCTCGCCGCATCGGCGGGGCCGCGGGCCCGGCCATTTTGCGCATCGACCACATTGGCTCCACGGCCGTGCCCGGACTGGCCGCCAAAGACATCATCGACATTCAGGTGACGGTGGCCAGCCTCGACGACATCGCCGAGCTGACGCACCCGCTCTGGCAAGCGGGCTTCCGGCAGGGCGCTTTCGATTACGACACCTACCACGGCCTGCCCCCGCAGTCGGTGGAGCTGCGCAAGCTTTACTTGCGCGAGCCGCTGGGCGGGCGCCGCACCCACATCCACGTTCGCGAGGCCGGGCGCTTCAACGCTCGGTTTGCCCTACTTTTTCGGGACTACCTGCGAGCCAACGACGCCGCCCGCGACGAGTACGAGCTGTTAAAGCGTCGAGCCAGCGAGATTTTTCCGGACAGCATCGACGGCTACCTCTACCTGAAGGAGCCGGTTTTTCACCTCATTTACCAGGCTGCCGAGCTGTGGGCCGCCAAAAGGCGCTGGAAACCCGATTTCAGCGGCCAGTAAGGTCGCGCTAGGCGCCGATGGGCGCCACACCCGCTGCGCCCGACGTGAGCGCTACCTCGGCGCGGGTGCGGGGCAGGCTGCCGGGGTATTCGCGCTGCAGAAAGCCCACCAGCTGCTCGCGCACGGCGCAGCGCAGCTCCCATACGGCCGAGGCGTTGGCGGCGCTCACCAGGCAGCGCAGCTCCAGGGTGCGCTCCTTGGCGTCGGTGACGTGTAGCACGCACACCCGCGAATCCCAGTGCGGGCTGCCATCCACAATGCGCCGCAGCTCGGCGCGCACGGCCTCGACGGGCACGGTATAGTCGGCCTGCAGGAGCACCGTGCCCAGAATCTGGGAGTTGTTGCGGGTCCAGTTCTGGAAGGGTTTTTCGATGAAGTAATTGAGCGGCAGCACCAGCCGGCGCTCGTCCCAGATGCTGAGCACCACGTAGGTAAACGTGATTTCCTCGACGCGGCCCCACTCGCCTTCCACCACCAGCACGTCGTCGATGCGGATGGGCTGGGTGAAGGCTATCTGAAAGCCCGCCAGCAGGTTGCTGATGGAGCGCTGGGCCGCAAAGCCGACAATAACGCTGGCAATGCCGGCCGAGGTGAGCAGGCCCGTGCCCAGCCGCCGCACCGTCTCAAAGCTCATGAGCACCAGCCCTACGGCCACAAACAGCACGAGCGAGGCGGCCAGCTTTTTGAGAAACTGCAGCTGCGTGAACAGCTTGCGCACGCGCAGGTTGTCGGCGCTGCTGAGCTGGTAGCGGCGCTGCACCAGGTCCTGCAGCACGTCGAGGGTTTTGATGAGGCCCCAGGCGAAGGCCAGCGTCAGGCTCATTTCCACGATGCGGCGCACGACTTCGTGCGGCCGGGGCGGCAGCATGGCCAACGGCAGCACCAGCGAAATGGCCAGTATGGGGAAAAACCACGCGCTGGGCCGCCGCAGGTGCCGGGCCAGCGACCGCGCCACCGCCGAGTCTTCGCGCCGCGCAAAGGCCTGCAGCACACTGAAAATGAGCAGGTGCGCCACCAGCCCGCTCGCAAAACCGGCCAGCAGCACCCCCAGGGTCGTGAAAACGTCGGGCAAATGGCTTAGGTAATGCTGGACTTCGGTCATGGGCGAGGGCGGGGCTGGGCGGCGCGGGAAGGCGCTATGGTGTACCCACGGCCAGCCCGAAAGGTTGGGCAGGGTGCCCAGACCCGGCACAACCGGTGCCTTGTGGTATTGGCTAGCTATAAGGTAAGTTGAACAATAATATACCTTGATAACAGCGTTTTTGCGGCAGCCCGGGTACTAAACGCCGGTCACCTGCTTTGGTATGAAAATCAGTGTTCTGGCTTTGCTGTTGCTGGCCGGTTTGCGGGGCTGCTTTGCCCAAAAAACTGGTGAGGATGCCACCGGCCAGCGGCCCGTTCCGGCGGCATTTTCGGTGGGTACGTATCGGGCCACGCTCCGGCAGTTCGATGCGCGCAGGCGGCGCCTGGCCAGGCAATACCAGGTGGCGGCCACCCCGGCCGGGCGTGCCCAGCGGCTGGAGGAGGCCCGCCAACTCTTCCTCGCCACCCTCGACAGCACGGTGTTTCCGGCTTGGGAGGGTACGCCGTGGACGTTTTACGGCGCCAGCTGGGAACCGCGGCGCGGCAGCATTGCCTGCGGCTACTTCGTCACCACGTCGCTGCACGATGCCGGGCTGCACCTGCAGCGCACCCTCCTGGCCAAGCAGGCTTCCGAAGTCATCATCAAGAACCTGACCTCGGAAGCGCACATCACCCGGTACTGGGGCGTGCCGCAGGCCGACTTCGTGCGGCAGGTGCGGGCCCTGGGGCCGGGCCTCTACGTGCTGGGGCTCGATTTCCACGCGGCGTTTCTGCGGGTGAGCGACAACGGCGCGGTGCAAATGGTGCATTCGTCGTACGTGGGCCCCGGCACCGTGGTGCGCGAAGCCGCCGACAGCAGCGGCGCCCTGCCCTCCAAATACCGCGTGGTGGGCAAGGTGTCGGAAGACGATGCATTCGTGCGCCGCTGGCTGCTGGGCCAGTCCTGGCCTGTGCGCGGTGCCACTGTGAAAGAATGAGTGAGCAGGAGCGGGGGACGTGAGCAAAATGGTCATACATTGCCGCTCACTGCCATTGTTTTACCCGTTATTTATGGTTCAAGACTACGCCTCCCTGCCAGAATCTCAACCGCATACCTCGCCCCGCATCCGGGTGCAGGCCATCGACGTGGTGCGCGGCCTGGTAATGGTCATCATGGCCCTCGACCACATCCGCGAGTTCTGGAGCCCCACGGCGGTGCGGGCCGAAGACGTGGCCCAGGCCTCGGCGCTGCTGTTTTTCACGCGGTGGGTCACGCATTTTTGCGCCCCCACGTTCGTGTTTTTGTCGGGCTGCAGCATCTTTCTCTCGCAGCAGAAGCAGCCCAGCCGCGGGGCCATGAGCCGGTTTTTACTCACGCGTGGGCTGTGGCTGGTGTTTCTGGAACTGGTCGTCATCAACTTCATCCTGCAGTGGGGAGCTTACAACCTGCTGTTGCTGCAGGTCATCTGGGCCATCGGCTGGGGCATGGTGCTGCTGGCGGGCCTGCTGTGGCTGCCGCGCCCGCTGCTGGCCGCGCTGGCGCTGGCCATCATTGCGGGGCACAACTTGTTGCCCAATATCCAGCCCGTGACGGCGGCCAATGCGCCGTGGGCTTTGCTGCACAATGCGCCCTTCTTGCTGCCCGTCCCGCATTTGCCGCCCATGCTGGTGGCCTACTCCATTGGCCCGTGGCTGGGCGTGATGCTGGCGGGCTACGTGGTGGGGCCGTGGTTCAGACTGCCGCTGTCCGAACGCTCGCGCCGCCTGCGCCTGGCGGGCGTGGCCGCGCTGGCGGTGTTCGTGGTGGTGCGGGCGCTCAACGTGTACGGCGACCCCGGCCCGTGGAGCGTGCAGCCGCGCGGAGCATTCTACACGTTGCTTTCGTTCATCAACATCACCAAATACCCGCCTTCGCTGTTGTTTCTGTGCCTCACGCTGGGGGTGGCGCTGCTGCTGCTCAGCGGCGCCGAAACCGCCGGCGGGCGGCTGGTGGGGTGGTTGCGCACGTTCGGGCAGGTGCCGTTTTTCTACTACATCCTACATCTGGTGCTCATCAGCAGCGGGGCCTGGCTGTGGTCGTACCTGGCGTTTGGACACCCGTTCAACTTCTCCTTCGCCACACCCAAAGACTGGCCGGCGGGCTACCAGCCCAACCTGGGGCGCGCCTACGTGGTGTGGGCGGCCGTGGTGCTGCTGCTCTATTGGCCGTGCCGCTGGTACCAGGGCTACAAGCAGCGGCATAGCTATTGGTGGCTCTCCTATCTGTAGCCACGTGATTTGTGGCTACGTGGCCGGTTGGGGCGGGAAGCAGAAAACCCGGGGCGCGGAATTTCGTTTGGGCGACATTACCCCTTAGTTCCCCTTAGCATGAAATTTCTCGCCTCGCTGGCCCTCGCGGGCTCCCTGCTCACCGCCGCCGCGCCGGCCGCCCAGGCCCAAACCAAAGGCACCTCGCCCTACCACACTCGCTTCGCCGTCGATGGCCCCATCATTCTGGGGCTGGGCGCCACCAGCGCCTTCGGCCTCTACCGCGTGCAGCAGAAAAGCGGGCTGAGCGATGCCGAACTGGCCAATCTGAAAAAAGAAGACGTGCCGAGCTTCGACCGCTTCTCGGCCGGCTGGTACAGCGACAACTGGCAGACGGCCAGCGACCTGCTGTGCTACCCCACGCTGGTCATCGCGCCCGCCCTGCTGGCCCTGAACGACAACGTGCGCAGCCGCTACGGCCAGGTGCTGGGCCTCTACGTGCAAACCATGCTGGCCTCCGACGCGCTGTTTACCACTTCGGTGGGCAACATCTACCGCTACCGGCCCTACCTCTACGGCACCGAGGGTGGTAGCGGCCGCACGGGCAAAATCGCCACCAACTCTTTCTTTGCCGGCCACACGGCCCACACGGCCACGGCCACCTTCTTCGCTGCCAAGGTGTTGCACGATTTCAACCCCGGCTATGAAGGCGAGGGCCTTGTCTGGGGGGCCGCTGCCGTGGTGCCGGCCGCCGTGGCCTACAGCCGCGTCAAGGCCGGTAAGCACTTCCTGTCCGACAACATCGTGGGCTATACCGTGGGCGCTACCATGGGCATCCTGGTGCCGCAACTGCACAAAAACAAAGGCGCCGGCGTGTCGCTGGCCCCCCTGCAGGGCCTGAACGTGAACGGCTATTCCTACAGCGGCATGATGCTGACCAAGCAGTTGTAGCGGCCCAGTCCTCTATTTCCGACCTACTTGACGGGCGCTGTACTCACGGCGCCCGTTTCTTTTTGCACTTCGAAGCGGGCACTGTTGGGCATGCGGCGGGCCCAGTCGCGGCGCGGCACCAGCACTTGCCAAGTGGCGCCGTTGTCGTTCACACGGGCCGAATCGGTGACGTACAACTCCGGGTTGGGCATCGTCTTCACGTAGGTGGCCACCTTGGCGCGGGCATCGGCTTCGGTCAGGCCGGCGGTGGGAGTGGGGGCCACCGCAACGGGTGCTTGCGTGGGTTGGTCGGCGGGCGGGGTTTGCTGGCAATTGCTGAGCGTGGCCGCGGCGCCGACCAGCAGGCAGGAGAGGAAAGGTTTCATGGGGCAAAGCTAGGGCGTAACGTTCTGGCAGGCATTATGGCAGCAGCCGTTGCCAGGCGGGAAGGTGAGTTGTACCTTGACCGCCAATTACCACCCGGTATCATCCAATTCCCCTTTTCACCCCGCTGCCCATATGACCCAACTTTACCCGCGTATCTGCCTCCTGCTGCTGGCCCTGCTGGGCTTTCAGGCGGCCCAGGCCCAGATTGAGCCTGCCGCCCAGTACACCACCCTCACCCCGGCCCAACTCATGGCCTGGACGGCCACCGGCCCCACGGCCGTGCCCGCCAACATCAGCGCCGTGCCGCTGGCCACCCGCCAAAACGCTCTGGCGCCGCAACTCAACCCCGCCCAGAGTTTCAGCGCCAAGGTGAACTGGTGCCCCGACGGCATGAACAACTTCTCGGGCTACCTCAACGAACAGCCGCAGTTCAATCTCTACAACTTCACGCACTGGCAGTATGTCGACGTGCTGACGTGGTTTGCCAGCCCCATCGGCATTCCGTGCCGGCCCTGGGTGGAAACGGCCCACCGCAACGGCGTGAAAATCATCGGCACCGTATTTACCGACCGGGCCGGCTTCGTGGCTTTGTGCCAGAAAGACGCCAGCGGCAACTACCTCGGTGCCCAGAAGCTGGTGGACGTGGCCAACTACTACGGGTTCGACGGCTGGTTTTTCAACGAAGAATCGGCCCTGACGGCCACCGAGGCGGGCGAAGTCATCAACTTGCTCAAGCAACTGCAGGCCATCAAGCCCGCCGGCATGGAGATTCACTGGTATGACTCGATGGTGCCCAGCGGCTCCGTAGCTTACCAAAACACCCTGAATGCCACCAACGCCCGCCTGCTGCAGGACGGCACCGCCCGCGTGAGCGACGCCATGTTCACCAACTATTTCTGGACCGGGGGCGGCACCTTTACCACGGCGGTGGCCACGGCCGCCAGCCTGGGCCGCAGCCCGTTCGACGTGTACACCGGGGCCGACATCTGGCCCGGCCGCAACCCGCAGCGCCTCTTCACCAACACCAGCTGGCTGAGCGACTATTACACCGGCGGCAGCCCCGCCCAGCCGCGCACCTCGCTGGCCGTGTTTGCGCCCAACATGACCTACAACGGCGGCCAGAACAACTTCAGCACCAACCCCGCCGACTACGCCAACTTCTACCGCACCGAGCAGCGCCTCTTTTCCGGCGACGACCTCGACGTGACCACTCCGGACGCCACCGGCTGGCAGGGTTTCGGGCAGTACCTGCCCGTGCGCAGCGTCATCAATACGCTGCCCTTCGACACGTATTTCTGCGTGGGGCAGGGGCAGGTGTTTGCCAACAACGGCGCGCAGGTGCGCAAGCCCTGGACCGACATGGCCAAGCAAAGCCTGCTGCCGTCCTGGCAATGGGCCAAAACCGGCGCCGCGCCCATCGTGGCCAGCTTCGATTTTGACCGCGCCTACTACGGCGGCAACTCCATCAAGCTGGCCGGCAGCCTCAGCGGCAGCAACGCCGCCAACGTGAAACTCTACCAAACCAAGCTGGCCGTCACGGCCCCACCAAGCTCGACATCACCTACAAATCATCGGGCACGGCCGGCAGCGCCACGCGCCTGGCCCTGTATTTCAGCGACAACCTGACCGCGCCCGCCCTGCTCGACCTGCCCGCCGCGGCCGACACGCTTTGGCACACCACCACCTTCCCGCTGGCCACCTACGCCGGGCGCGAGCTGGCCATCATCGGCATCGATGTGAACAGCAACACCGCCGTGCGCAGCTACCGCGTGAACCTGGGCCGGCTCAGCGTGTACAACAACACGCTGGTGACTACCCGGCCCACGGCCAATTTCACCGCCGACGCCACCACCGTCACCACCAACCAGCCCATCGTCTTCGCCAACTCTTCCACCAACGCCACGAGCTTTGTGTGGACGTTTGCGGGCGGCACCCCGGCCACCAGCACCGACGTGAACCCGGTGGTCCGCTACGCCGCAGCCGGTACCTACGCCGTGAAGCTGCGCGCGCAGAATGCCGTGGGACGCGACTCGCTCACCCGCACGGCCTACATCCGGGTGGTCACGCCGCCGGCCGCCGGCAGCAACACCGCTTTGTTGTTCGATGGCGTGGGTAAATACGTGGACGCCGGCGTCATTGCGCTTAATCCCACGGGATTCAGCCTGGAGTGCTGGGTGAAAGCCAATTCGTTCAAGCTGGGTTCGCCTTTCATTTCCAGCGTGATTGGCATGGAAGACGGCGGCGTGAACAACGCCCAGATTCGCCTCGGCGATGCCAACATTACCGGCGACCGGCCCCAGTTTGTGATGAACACCGGCACGCTCTCGCGCAAGGTCACATCGGCCACCACGCTCAGCGCCGGCACTTGGTACCACCTGGCCGCCACCTACGACGGCTCGGCCATGAAGCTTTACATCAACGGCGTGCTCAACGCTTCGCTGAACGCCACCACCACGCCCACGGCGAATGCGGCTTTCTCCTTCGGCCGCAACTACGCCAGCAGCCGCTGCCTCGACGGCTCCATCGACGAGGTGCGGGTGTGGCAGCGCGCCCTGACCGCCGCCGAAATCCTAGCCAACGCCTGCGACGTACCTGCCAACGCGCCTGGTTTGGAAGGCTACTGGAAGCTCAACGAAGCCACTGGCCTGGTGGCCAACGACCTCACCGGCCACGGCCACACCGGCAACCTGATTGGCATGAATGCCGCCGACTGGTCGGCCAACGTGCCCACGGCTTGCCCGGCCATCACGGCCGCGCTGCCGGGCCGCGCCGCTACCGAGCTGCAGGTGCTGGTGTATGGCAACCCCGTGGCCGGCGGCCAGGCCGAGGTGGAAATCCGCGGCCAGCGCACCCAGCCCGTGACCCTGCAGGTGAGCAACGCGCTGGGTGCCGTGGTGTGGGAGCACACCTTGTCGAACGCCGCCGTGCGCACCATCGTGCCCCTGCCCGGTGCGGCCGGCCTCTACGTGCTGCGGGCCAGCACCCCGGCCGGCAGCACCACCGTGAAGCTCCTGAAGCAGTAGGTCTGAATCGTTTTTCCCGCCAGTCGCGGTTTGGCCCGGGCCGCGGCTGGCTGGGCAGATTTACGCTTGCTTACGCAACTACCCTTTACTCTTAACCCCTAACCCCCAATCCGTATGAAGCAACTGTACTCTTTTCTTCGTTCATCCCGCCGCTCGGCGCTGGGCCTTCTGCTGGCACTGGGCGGTGGCACCCTCGGCGCGCACGCCCAGACCAACAGCTCGCTGCTCTTCAACGGCTCGACCAAGTATGTGCAGGCCAATACCGTGACGCTGAACACCAGCGCCCTGAGTCTGGAAGGCTGGGTGAAAGTCACGGCCTTCAAAACCGCTTTCCCGTACATCACCAGCATCATGGGCATCGAGGACGGAAACGCGGCCGCCATGCTCCGCTTTGGCGATGCCACCATTCCGGCTGGGAAGCTGCAGTTTGTGCTCACCGTGGGCACGGTGCAATACAAAGTCACCTCGAATGCTACCTGCACGGCCAACACCTGGTACCACGTGGCGGGCACCTTCGACGGCACGGCCATGAAACTCTACATCAACGGTGCATTGGACAACAGCACTGCCGTGACCGGCACGGCCGCCGCCACCGGCGTGTTTTACCTGGGCCGCAACTACGAAGCCCTGCGCACCCTGAACGGCTCCCTGGATGAGCTGCGCGTGTGGACCCGGGCGCTGACCGCCGCCGAAATCCTGGCCAATCCCTGCCAGGTAAGCCCCACCGCCACGGGCCTGGAAGCCTACTGGCGCCTCAACGAAGGAACCGGCCTCACCACGCAGGACCTCACTGGCAAAGGCCACACCGGCACCCTCGTTGGCATGGCGGCCACCGACTGGTCGACCAATGTGCCCACGCAGTGCCTGGTGCCCACCGCCACCCTGGCCGGCGCCACGCTGCCCAACGGCCTGCAGGTGCAAGTGCTGGGCAACCCCGTGGCCGGGCGGCAGGCCGAGGTCGAAATCGACGGGGCCCAGGGCCAGCCCGTGGTGCTCACGCTCTGCAACCTGCTCGGTGCGGAGGTGTGGCAGCAGCGCCTGAGCGGCACCCGCGCCAGCGTGGCAGTGCCCGCCGCCGCCGGCCTCTACGTCCTGCGCGCCAGCACGCCCAACCAAACCACTTCCGTAAAGCTGGTGCGGCAATAAGGCCACCTTTTAGAACAGAAAGCGGGTGCGGCGCGCTGCTGAAAGGCAAGCGGCCGCACCCGTTGCTTTAGGCATTGGTCCGAAGCTGGTCCAGCACGCTGGCACTATCAATCAGCGAAGCCCCTTTAGCCCGCAAATCGGCCAGCGCGGCGGCAAAGCCCTCGGCGCTGATGGCCCGGGTGGCGTCGGTGATGACGGTGGTGGCGAAGCCGGCTGCCAATGCATCCAGCGCGGAGTAGTAAACGCAGTAGTCGCCAGCGAGGCCGGCCAGGTACACGTCCGTCACGCCGCGGCCACGCAGGTAGTCGGCCAGGCCAGTGCTTTTGCGGTGGCCGTTGTCGAAGAAGGCGCTGTAGCTATCAATTTCGACCGAAGTGCCCTTGCGGAAGATGGCCTCGATGCGCTCGGGGTGCAGAGCGGGGGCAAGGTCGGCACCGGCGCTGGCCTGGGTGCAGTGGTCGGGCCACAGCACTTGCGGCAGGCCGTGCAGGTCGATTTGCTCGAACTGGCTGCGGCCGGGGTGGCTGCTGGCAAAGCTTTTGTGCCCGGCCGGGTGCCAGTCCTGCGAGGCCACCACCAGCTCAAAATGCGGCTGCAGCGCATTCACCAGCGGGATAATGGCGTCGCCTTCGGGCACGGCCAGTCGGCCGCCGGGCAGGAAATCGGTTTGAATGTCGATGAGCAGGAGAGCTTTCATGCGGCGAAAGTGAGGAGAGTGGGCAAATAAACCAAGCAAAGCGACGGGAGTTACGTCTACGTGAGCACCGCATTTTCACCAACGCTTTTTCTCATGCCCGACCTTCAGCAGCAAATCGTCCTCGTTACCGGCGCCACGTCCGGCCTCGGCCAGGTCACCGCCACCGAACTGGCCAAAATGGGCGCCCACGTCGTCATCCTGGCCCGCAACGCCGACAAGGCCGCCACCACGCAGCACGAAATCCAGTCCGCCGCCGGCCACCAGCGCGTCGACGTGCTGCTGGCCGACCTGGCCGACCTGAGCCAAGTGCGCCGCGCCGCCGCCGAGTTCAACGCCCGCTACCCGCGCCTCGACGTGCTGGTGAACAACGCCGGCCTCATTTTCGGCGCCGAGCGCCAGCTTTCGCCCGACGGCAACGAGCTGGGCGTGGCCACCAACCACCTCGGGCCCTTCCTGCTCACGGCGCTGCTCTTCGACAAGCTGCGCGCCAGCCCGGCCGCCCGCATCGTGAACCTGGCTTCGGCCGCCTACCGCGTGGCCAAGCCCAACCTGGCCGATTTTCAGTCGGCGCGCGACTACAGCGCCATGCGCGTCTACGGCAACACCAAGCTCTACAACATCCTGTTCACGCAGGAGCTGGCCCGGCGCCTGCGCGCCCACGGCATCGCCAACGTGACCACCAACGCCGTGCACCCCGGCGTGGTGGCCACCAGCTTCGGGGCCAGCGCCGGCGGCTGGCTGAGCAAGCTCACGGCCCTGGCCCGCCCGTTCATGGTTTCGGTAGAAAAAGGAGCCGAAACCAGCATCTTCCTGGCCTCGGCGCCCGAAGTGGCGGCCATCAGCGGCGGCTTCTTTGCCAAGAAAAAAGCGGAGGCCGTGAAGCATTCTTTTAACACCCTGGAGCACGCCCGCCAGTTGTGGCAGCTCAGCGAGCAACTGACGGGCGTGAAGTTTCTGGACTAAGCGCGTAGCTATTTCGCGGCAGGGTCGGCGGCGTCGAGCACGGCGCCCCAGCCGGCTTCGCTGCGGGGCTTCTGGGCCGCGGCGGCAGCTTTTAGCGGCTCGGCAAGGGCAGGGGCGGCGGTCTGCAAGGCTTTGAGGGTCAGCTTCACGGGCGTGAGGGTGCCTTCGGGCGAGCGGAGGAAGTACACGGAGGCGTCCTCGATTTCGTCTGTAGGCGCGCCGTTGCTGTACATGCCGCCAAAGCCTTCGCGCTTAATCTCTTTAAGATAGTGTTTGAGCAGGGCGTAGCGGCCCTCGTGCAGCACCTCCACGTAGTCGCGCTGCCGGGCGGCCGGTCCTTCCTCGAAGCGGCGAAACCGCCGCTGCCGCGCCGGCCCCAGCGCCGAGGCGGGCTCATCGAGTACGAAGGAAGCCACCTTGCTGTCGTTGAGCTCCACCGAATCCTGCGAGGGCGCTGCTTTGCGCATGAGTAGCGCCCGGTCCAGCACGTCGTACTTCAGCAGCATGGGCAGCAGCGCCTGCTTGTTGGCCAGCGTGACGTGAGCTGTCAGCCAGCGGTTGTCGGCGTAGGGTGAGCCAATGGTGTTGGTGCGGCGCGTGAGGAGGTGCGTGGCCCCGTTGGTGAGGTTGCTGAGGTTGGCGTAGTCGTTGGTGCCTTCCTTGCTGTAATCGCGCTGGGTCACCGGCATGTTGACAATGTTGGAAGTCTGGGCGTGGGCGCTGGCGCCGGCCAGGCACAGCCCCAGCAGCAGGCGTACAGATAGTTTCATGGCAAAAGGGCAGGAATGAATGATGCCCGCCAATGTACCCTTTTTCCGGAAGCCCACCATACTGTACTAGCCTGCCTGCGCGGCCCGCCACTCGTCTTCCAGAATGCCCATTTCCACCAGGCTCCAGTAGTCGTCGCCATGGCGCACCACGTCGCGCAGCACGCCCTCCTGCGTGAAGCCGCATTTGAGGTAGCACTTGATGGCCGCCGTGTTGAAATCGTACACCCCCAGGCTGATGCGGTGCAGCTTCAGGTCCTCGAACCCAATGCGCAGCAGGGCCTTCACCATGCCCTGGCAAATGCCGCGGCGGCGCTCGGTGCTCTTGCCCACCAGCACGCGGGTGATGCGCCCGGCGCGGTCGCGCTGGCTGATGCCACCCAGCGAAATGTGCCCCACCGTGACGCCCGTGGCCGTTTCCACGGCTTTGTAGATGAACACATCGGGGTCGTTGAAGTCATTGGAGCCCTCTACGTACCAGCGCAGGCCGGCCTCTGAGAGGGGGAAGGAAAACAGCGAGCCGCTCCACTCTTTCATAAGCCGCTCGTCGTCCACCCATTCAATGAGCTGGCTGAAGTCGTTGGCGGTGAAGGGTTCGAGTACAATCATAACTAGTGCTGGAAACGGGCGTAATGGGTGGCATGCGGCCCCACCGTGGGCCGGGCGCGCCGCAAGTTCGTCAACCAACGCCCCGCCGTGCTTGTTAGCGGCTCACTTTTCTCACCACCTATTTCCATGAACCTCTCCACCAACACCATTCTTCTCACCGGCGGCGCCTCCGGCATTGGCCTGGCCCTGGCCGTGCGCTTTCTGCAGGCCGGCAGCACCGTCATCATCGTGGGCCGCCGCGCCGAAAAGCTGGCCGAAGCCCAGCAGCGCTACCCCGGCCTCATCACCCGCGTGGCCGACGTGGCCGACGCCGCCGAGCGCGCCGAGCTCGTGCGCTGGGCCACCGCCACCTACCCGCAGCTCAACGTGCTGGTGAACAACGCCGGCATCCAGAACCGCGTGCAGCTGGCCGCACCCGATGCCGACTGGGACCACCTGCGCCAGGAAATCGTCATCAACGTGGAGGCGCCCATCCACTTGAGCACGCTGCTCATCCCGCACCTGCGCGAGCAGGCCAATGCGGCCATCGTCAACGTCACGTCGGGCCTGTCGTTTGCGCCGGCGGCGTTTGCGCCCATCTACAGCGCCACCAAGGCCGCGCTGCACTCCTTCACGCTTTCGCTGCGGCACCAGCTTCAGCCCATCGGCGTTTCGGTGCTCGAAATCGTGCCCCCGGCCGTGAATACCGACCTCGGCGGCCCCGGTCTGCACACCTTCGGCGTGAACGTGGACGAGTTCGCCGATTCCATAGTGGCCCGCCTCGCGGCTGGCGAGCAGGAAGTCGGTTTCGGTACCTCCGAGCAGGCCCGGCTGGCCTCGCGGGCCGAATTGGATGAACGGTTCCGGATGATGAACAACCGGTAGATATAATTACCAAGGCAAAAAAGCCCGGCCGCTGCACAGCGGCCGGGCTTTTTTGCCTTGGTAATCCAATGCCTTAGGCGTTGGTCATCGTGGTCAGCGTCACCTCAATGTTGCCGCGGGTGGCGCGGGAGTAGGGGCACACCTGGTGGGCTTTGGCCACCAGTTCTTCCGCTTGCTTTTGGTCCATGTTGGGGATGTTCACAATCAGGTCCACGGCCAGGCCGAAGTTGTCGCCGTCTTTGCCGAAGCTCACGTCGGCCTCCACGGTGCTGCCGGTGATGGGCGTTTTGTTCAGGCGAGCCACCAGGTTTAGGGCGCCGTCGAAGCAGGCCGAATAGCCGGCGGCAAACAGCTGCTCGGGGTTGGTGGTGTTGGGTTTGCCGGGGCCGCCCATTTCCTTGGGCGTGCTCAGGGGCAGGTCAATGACATTGTCGGAAGAGATGGCGCGGCCGTCGCGGCCCCCGGTGGTTTTGGCTTTGGCGGTGTACAGGCGTTGGATGCTCATTGGTTTTTTAAAAAAGGGTAAGCGAGTGATTGTCGTGTTAAGAAAGCAGGGTCATCAGGTGGCGGAGTTGCGTTCGCAAGGCGTCGATTTCGGCGGGCGGCAACTGCATTTTCTCCGCCAGCTGCACCGGAATTTGCTGGGCTTTGGCTTGCAGGGCTTGTCCGGCGGGCGTCAGGGCCACCACTACGGAGCGTTCGTCGCGGGCGTCGCGCCGCCGGGCCAGCCAGCCACCTTGCTCCATGCGCTTGAGCAGGGGCGTGAGCGTGCCCGAATCGAGCAGCAGTTTTTCGCCCAGCTGCTTCACCCTCAGCTCTTCGTGCTCCCACAGCAGCAGCAGCACCAGGTACTGCGGGTAGGTCACGTCCAGGCTTTCGAGCAGCGGCTGGTAGGCCTTGGTGATGAGCCGCGAAAGGGCATACACCGAAAAGCACAGCTGGTTGTCCAGTCTGAGCAGCGGGTTAAAGGCAAGGTCAGGGAGCTTTTTCATGGCTTTCGAGACAACAAGACAAAATTAGTTGTTTAATTTTTAATTGTGCACAATTAAATACATGCTCTTGTGGTTTATGCTTGATTTACAGGTTGAAAAAATTAGTCCTTCATGCAGAGCGCAGCGAAGCATCTCGCTTGTGGTAGTAATCCAATCAGATGAGTTACTTCCACAAGCGAGATGCTTCGCTGCGCTCTGCATGACGTTCTGTGTTCCTTAAGACGCTTCAGGCGTCCAGCTTCAGCGCCTCGCGGCTGCGCTCCCGCACCTGCGCCGTGAGGCTGGGGTCGTCGGCCAGTTTTTTGCCAAACGAAGGCACCAGCTCGCGGAAGCGCGCTTGCCATTCGGGCGTAACCGCCCGCTGGGGAAAGCATTTCTGCACCAGCTCCAGCATGATGGCCACGGCGGTGCTGGCGCCCGGCGAGGCCCCCAACAGCGCCGCAATGGAGCCATCGGCCGAAGTCACCATTTCGGTGCCGAATTCGAGCACGCCGCCTTGCTTTTTGTCTTTCTTGATGACCTGCACGCGCTGGCCGGCCACTTCCAGCTGCCAGTCGGCGGGGTTGGCGGTGGGGTAGTACTCGCGCAGGGCAGCGGTGCGGTCTTCCGGCGACTGCAACACCTGGCCAATGAGGTATTTGGTCAGGCCCAGGTTGCGGGCGCCGGCGTAGAGCAGCGGGCGGATGTTGCCCAGCTCGATGGAGCGGAACAAGTCGGTGTAGGAGCCCTTCTTCAAAAACTTGGTGCTGAAGCCCGCGTAGGGCCCGAACAGCAGCTCTTTCTGCCCGTTTATCTGGCGCGAGTCGAGGTGGGGCATCGACATGGGCGGCGAGCCCACGGCCGGCTTGCCGTACACTTTGGCCTCGTGCCGGGCAATTACGGCGGGGTTGCGGCACTTCAGCCACTGCCCGCTCACCGGGAAACCGCCGAAGCCGTTGGCCTCGGGAATCCCCGATTTTTCGAGCAGCGGCAGCGAGCCGCCCCCGGCCCCGATGAACACGAAGCGCGCCCGCACGATGCGGCTTTGGTCGGTGGCCAGGTTGCGCACCTTCAGGCGCCAGATGCCGTCGTCTTTGCGGCGGAAATCTTCCACTTCGTGGCCCAGGTTGAAATCGACACCCGGCAGGCCTTTCACGTAGTTTGACAGGGCGCGGGTGAGGGCGCCAAAGTTCACGTCGGTGCCGATGGGCATGCGGGTGGCGGCTACGGGCACGCCGGGGTCGCGGCCTTCCATCACCAGCGGTATCCATTGGGCAATCTGAGCCGGGTCTTCGCTGAATTCCATGCCCTGAAACAGGGGCGAGTGCAGCAGCGCGGCGTGGCGCTTGCGCAGGTAGTCCACGTTGGCGGCGCCCCACACAAAGCTCATGTGCGGAATGGTGCGAATGAAGGATTTGGGGTCGGGCAGCACGTTTTCCAGCGCCAGCGACGACCAGAACTGCTTGCTCAGCTCAAACTGCTCGGCAATCTTATCGGCCTTGCTGATGTCGATGGAGCCGTCGGGCCGCTCGGGGGTGTAGTTGAGCTCGCAGAAGGCCGAGTGGCCGGTGCCGGCGTTGTTCCAGGCGTCGGAGCTTTCGGCGGCCACGGCGTCGAGGCGCTCGTAGCCGGCAATGGTAAGGCTGGGGTCGAGGGCTTTGAGCAGCACGCAGAGGGTGGCGCTCATAATGCCCGCGCCGATGACGATGACGTCGGTGACGGGCTTGTCGGGGTTGGATGCAGCTGGGGTCATAGCAACGGATGGAAGAAAGACCCACGCAATACGGCTGAACCCGCTGCCGGGCTGCCCCACGGGCAAAAAACCAACAAGCTACCTTCGCCGCCGAACGACCAACTCCCACCCATGCCCACCCTCGACCTGCCGCTGCTCCCGCTGCCTACCCGCGCCGATGCCTCCGCCACGGATGCCCCGCGCCTGCTCATCATCTACACCGGCGGCACCGTGGGCATGGCCCTGAACCGCAGCGGCGGCCTGGTTCCCATGAAGTTCGGCCGCCTCGACCGCAAAATGCCCGAGCTCACGCGCCTGCCTTTTCGATTGGAGCTGCTGAGCCTGCCCGCGCCCATCGACAGCAGCAACGTGACGCCGGACGACTGGCTGTACCTGGCCCAGCTCATCGAGCGGCACTACGCCGGTTTCGACGGCTTTGTGGTGCTGCACGGCACCGACACCATGGCCTACTCGGCGGCGGCCCTGAGCTACATTCTGGAGCACCTGGGCAAGCCGGTGGTGTTTACCGGCGCGCAGGTGCCCGTGGGCGCCAATCGTTCCGACGCCCAGCGCAACCTCATCACGGCCCTTGAAATAGCGGCGGCGCGCCACCCGCGCGGCCACACCGTGCGGGTGCCCGAGGTGTGCGTGTTTTTCAACGACGTGCTCATCCGCGGCACGCGGGCCAAGAAGGTCGAGAGCCAGCAGTTTGCCGCCTTCAAGAGCGAGAACTACCCGCCACTGGCCCGGGCCGGCATTAGCCTGGAGTTCGACGACAAAAGCATTCGCCTATTGCCCGGCGCCCGCCTCAAAGTGCACGAAACCCTCGAAACCTCCGTAGCCGTGCTGCGGCTCTTCCCGGGTATCACCGAGGCGGTGGTGTCGGCCATTCTGGGCATTCCGGGCCTGAAGGGCTGCGTGCTCGAAACCTACGGCTCGGGCAACGCGCCCACGGCTGAGTGGTTTCTGAACTGCCTGGCCGACGCCCGTCGGCGCGGCGTGTGGCTGCTGAACGTGAGCCAGTGCGAGGAAGGCCGCGTGGTGCAGGGAAAGTACGAAACCAGCGCCCGCTTCACGGAACTAGGCATTGTGGGCGGCGAGGACATCACCACCGAGTCGGCCGTGACCAAGCTCATGTTCGTGCTCGGCCTCGGGCTGGGGGAGGAACCCACCCGCCAGCTGCTGATGCAGGACTTACGGGGCGAAATCACGCCGTAGCGTGGACGCTGCGAGTCCGCGCAGTGGGCGGCATATAGGCGCGGACTCGCAGCGTCCACGCTACATTACTTGCCCGGCCAGCGGAGCCGCCCTATCTTTGCCCCATCAACCGCCAACCTTGAGAGGTGTCCGAGTGGTCGAAGGAGCACGCCTGGAAAGTGTGTATGGCTCAAAAGGTCATCGTGGGTTCGAATCCCATCCTCTCAGCTAAAAGCCCGTTTCTGATTCAGAAATGGGCTTTTTTGTTTCCTTTACTTTCCCAAAGTCTCCTGCTGATGCTCTCTTTTCGCCAACAGAGGATTCCGCGAGGGCATCCATCAGCTGCAACTGCCCAACCGTGGCTTCCGCAACGCAAACGCACAAAACCCGTTACCTTCCCCGGCGCAACCCCTCACTCTTCCTGCGCGCACTCATGACCCCAACCCCGACGCCTATTGCCGCTCCCGGCATCGAGAAAGATAACAAGCGCATCACCACCGGCTGGACCTTCTACGACTGGGCCAACTCGGTGTACCCGCTGGTGATTACAAGCTCCATTTTTCCCATTTACTGGGGTAGCATCACCAAGGCCATCAACCCCACCGACATGGTTGATTTTCTGGGATTTCAGGTGCCGGGTTCGTCGCTGCTCACCTACGCCATCTCGTTCGCCTTCCTGCTCATTGCCCTGGTCAGCCCGTTTCTGACGTCGCTGGCCGACTACTCCGGGCGGAAGAAGCTGTTTCTGCAAATCTTCTGCTACCTCGGGGCCCTGAGCTGCGCGGCGCTGTACTTCTTCACCGAGGACAACCTCACGCTGAGCACGTTCATTTTCGTTGCGGCCACCGTGGGCTTCAGCGGCAGCATCGTGTTCTACAATTCCTACCTGCCCGACATCAGCTCCGAGGAGAAGTTTGATTCGCTGTCGGCGCGGGGCTTTTCCATGGGCTATATCGGCTCGGTGCTGCTGCTGGTTATTTGCCTGGGCATCATCATGGGGCCGCACATTGCGGGCGGGCCCGAGGGGGTGGCGCTGTTCGGCATGAGCACCGGCAAAGCCACGCGGCTCAGTTTTCTGCTCACCGGCCTGTGGTGGGTGGGGTTTGCCCAAATCCCGTTTTTCACCCTGCCGCCCGATGCCGGCCGTGCCGCCGACGCTCCGGTGAGCCAAGACGGCTGGCTGCTCAACGGCTTTCGCGAGCTGGGCAAGGTCTGGGACCAACTCAAGCAGCAGCCCAACCTCAAGCGCTTCCTGCTGGCTTATTTCACCTACAACATGGGCGTGCAAACGGTGATGTACGTGGCCACCATCTTCGGCGACAAGGTGCTGAAGCTCGACAGCACTTCGCTCATCGTGACCATTCTGCTGCTGCAGATTGTGGGCATCCTCGGGGCCTGGCTCTTCGCCAAACTCTCGGACCGCATCGGCAACACCCGCGCCCTGAGCTGGGCCGTGTTCATCTGGATGCTGATATGCATTGCGGGCTATTTCGTGCAGGCCGGCTGGAGCTTTTATGCGCTGGCGGCCGTGATTGGCCTCACCATGGGCGCCGTGCAAAGCCTCTCGCGCAGCACGTACTCCAAGATTATTCCCGAAAACACGCCCAACTCGGCCGCCTATTTCAGCTTTTTCGACGTGGTGGAAAAGCTGGGCATCGTCATCGGCACGCTCTCCTTTGGATTGATTGGGCAAATCACGGGCTCGATGCGGAACAGCATCCTCTCGCTCATTGTGTTCTTCATTCTGGGCCTGGGCTTTCTGCTGACGCTGCGTGGCAAGAAGTTGCGCGAAGAATCGTTGGGCCCCATTTCATTGCCGGGCCCACCGCCGGCCTCGGCTGCGGCCGAAATGAGTGCGCCCATGGCCCGGTAGCGCGCGGCGGGCTTACTTTGCGCCATCCCAGAACCCCCGTTTCACCCTTCCTCCCATGTACACCTCTTCCATCCAGAAAAACATTCTGGCCGAGCTCAACCATGAGCTGGCCCAAACCCGCAAAACCCTCGAACGGGTACCCTTTGAGCAAGCCGACTACAAGCCGCACCCCAAGAGCATGAGCCTGTGGCAGCTGGCCACTCACGTGGTCAACCTGCTTGCGTTTAACACCCTGTTCGTCACTCACGACTCGCGCGACTTCCTCGACCCAAACGCGCCCAAGCCCGGTCCCACGCCCACCAGCCTCGAAGAACTGCTGGCCCGTTTCGACGAGTACAGCGCCACCCTGAAACGGGAGCTTGAGCAAAGTGACGACGAAAAGCTGACGCAAAACTTCAAGCTACACCGCGGCGAGCACGTGGTATTCGACTACCCGAAAGCCACCGCCATTCGCATCATGGGCCTTAACCACAGCATCCATCACCGCGGCCAACTCACGGTGTACATGCGCCTGCTTGATATTCCGGTGCCCGGCCTCTACGGCCCCAGCGCCGACGATAAGTAACGTTTGAGACTGCCATTGCGAGGCGCAGCCGAAGCAATCCGTCCTGTCAAAACCAGACAACCTGTTACTGTGAAAAAGCCCCGGCACCACTGCGGTACCGGGGCTTTTTAAATGGCTTTGACACTCCTTAGGGCTGGTCGCGTTGGTAGGACGGATTGCCACGGCCTGCGGCCTCGCAATGACAGGCGTCGGCTCTATTTCCGCTCAAACACCTTTGCGCCGCCAATCCAGGTCTGCAGCACTTGGGCGCCGCGCAGCTGCTCGTTTGGCTCGGTCAGCAGGTCGGTGTTGAGCACCACGAAATCGGCCAGCATGCCGGGCCGAATCTGGCCTTTGCGCTTTTCTTCGAAAGCGGCGTGGGCGGCCCAGGTGGTCATGCCACGCATGGCGTCCTGCCGCGAAATGGCGTTTTCCATCTGAAAACCTCCTTTGGGATAGTTCTTGGCGTCTTGCCGGGCCACGGCCGAGTGGAAGCCGAACAGCGGGTTGATGTCTTCGACCGGAAAGTCGGAGCCCAGGGCCAGCTGGCCGTACTGTTTCAGCAATTCTTTGTAGGCGTAGGCGGTTTTCACGCGCTCGGCGCCCAGGCGTTCGCCGGCCCAGTACATGTCGGAGGTGGCGTGGGTGGGCTGCACCGAGGGCACGATGCCAAACTGCCCGAACTTGGGCATGTCGGCCGGGGTGATGACCTGGGCGTGCTCGATGCGCCAGCGGCGGTCCTTCTGGCCCTTCAGCGCCTCGCCGTAGATGTTGAGGATGATGCGGTTGGCCGAGTCGCCAATGGCGTGGGTGTTCATCTGAAACTTCGACGCGGCCAGCTCTTTGGCCAGCTCCCGGTATTCCTTTTCGGTGGAGAGCAGGAAGCCGGTTTCCTTGGGTCGGTCGGCGTAGGGCTGCACCAAGCAGGCCCCGCGCGAGCCCAGGGCGCCGTCGGCGTACACTTTGAACGAGCTGACGGTGAGTTGGTCGGTCAAGATGGGGCCGTTTTTGAGGTAATAAGTACGGTTTTCGGGCGTAGGGGCCAGCATGGCGTAGAGGCGCAGCTTCAAGTCGCCTTTCCGTTGCAAAGCCGCCATCTGGTCGATATCGGCCTTATCGAGGCCGGCGTCGGCGAGGCTGGTGAGGCCCACGGCCAGGCAGTTTTGCTGGCCCTGCAGCAGCAGCTGGGCAGCTTCGGCCGGCGAAGGCTCGGCAATGTCCTTGCCTACCAGGCGCTGGGCGTTGTCGACGAGCAGACCGGTGAGGCGGCCTTGTGCGTCGCGCGTGATGGTACCGCCGCTGATGGGCGTGCGGGCCGTAACGCCGGCCAGGTCCAGAGCTTTTTGGTTGACCAGCGCCGCGTGCCCGTCGACCCGGATGAGCGCCACCGGCACGTCGGGAAACAGCTGGTCGAGCTTGTCTTTGGTCGGAAACTGCTTGTCGGCCCAGTCGTTCTGGTCCCAGCCGCGGCCCAGCAGCCAGGCAGCTTGCGGGTGCTGCTGGCGGTGCTGCTGCAGCCGCTGCAGCACATCTTCCCAGGAGGTGGTGCCCACCAAATCAGCGTAGCTCAGGCCCAGCGAGTAGCGGTAGAAGTGGCAGTGCGCGTCGTAGAAGCCCGGATAGATAAACCGACCTTTGGCGTCCACTTCCTGCGCCGCCTGGTACTTGGCTTTTAACTCAGCAGCCGGGCCCACGGCCACAAACTTGCCATCTTTCACCGCGAAGGCTTCGGCCTTGGAAAAGGTGGAGTCGACGGTGTAGACGGTGGCGTTGGTCACCAGCAGGTCCACCGTTTCGCGCCTGGCGCCGCAGCTGCTGAGCAGCGTCAGGGCCAGCAGGGACGCGGCGAGCTTAGGAAGTAGCGAGGGGGAGAAGTGGGCCATGCGAGAAAGGTTAGGAAAGAGGTTTAAGAGAGAAATAAAAAGCACGTCATGCAGAGTACAGCGAAGCATCTTGCCCGCAATAGTAATCCAATCGAATGAGTTACTTATTGCGGGCAAGATGCTTCGCTGCGCTCTGCATGACGTGCTTTCGGTGGCGGGAGTCGCCTACTCGAAGCGCATGTGCTTCACCGACTCGCCCGAGAACTGCAGCTCCTGCAGCGACTCGATGCCGATTTGCAGGTGCTGCTGCACGTAGTTGGCGGTCACTTTCGAGTCCGATTCCGAGGTCTTCACGCCTTCGGGCGTCATCGGGTTGTCGCTCACCAGCAGCAGGGCGCCGTGGGGAATGTCGTTCATGAAGCCGCACACGAAAATGGTGGCCGTTTCCATGTCCACGGCCAGGGCACGCACCCGGCGCAGGTATTCCTTGAACTCCTGGTCGTGCTCCCACACGCGGCGGTTG
Organism: Hymenobacter sp. 5317J-9; assembly: GCF_022921075.1. Lineage (NCBI taxonomy): Bacteria > Pseudomonadati > Bacteroidota > Cytophagia > Cytophagales > Hymenobacteraceae > Hymenobacter > Hymenobacter sp. 5317J-9. The sequence continues at coordinate 3,084,863 of NZ_CP095050.1, read as the reverse complement.
GTGGTGTACACGGTGCCGGTATAGTAGTCGAGCTCGTGCTTTTTAATCATGCTGCTCACGGCGCGCTGCAACCGGAAGGAGGGCAGGGCCGGGATTTCCTTGGGCAGGTAGTCGTCGGAAGTACCGTCGCCGCGGATGGCCGCGATGGGCAGCACCAGGTCGCCGAGCTTGGTCTTTTTCAGGCCGCCGCACTTGCCCAGAAACAGGGCCGCCTTGGGCTTGATGGCCGAGAGCAAATCCATCACCGTGGCGGCCATGGGCGAGCCCATGCCGAAATTGATGATGGTGATGCCGTGGGCCGTGGCCGTTTGCATGGGCTTGTCGAGGCCGCGCACTTCGGTGCCAAACTGCTCGGCAAACATGTACACGTAGTTGCTGAAGTTGGTGAGCAGGATGTACTGCCCAAACTCGTTCAGCGGCACGCCGGTGTAGCGCGGCAGCCAGTTATTGACAATTTCTTCTTTGGTCTTCATGGGGCCAATGGGTGAATGAGTGAATGGGTGAATGGGTGAATAGCTGACGGGGCCTGGCCGTTAAGCCATTCACCCATTCACCCATTCACTCATTCACCCATTGAAAAAGGTACCTTTGGAGGTGATGCAAGCCCTGGACCTGCCGCCTTTCGAGGCCAAACTTACACAATCGGCCACAAATCAGCCACTCATCTGGGACGGGCTGCGGCGCAAGCACGTCGTACTTACGCCGGAGGAGTGGGTGCGCCAGCACGTGGTGCATTACCTCACCGACCACCTCGGCTACCCGCGCGGCCTGCTGGCCCTGGAGCGCGGCCTGCGCTACAACCAGCGCCAAAAGCGCACCGACCTGCTGGCCCTCAACCCGGAAGGCCAGCCCCTGCTGCTGGTGGAATGCAAGGCGCCATCGGTGCCTATCACGCAGGCCGTGGCCCGGCAAGCCACTACTTACAACCAGACCATCGGCGCGCCGCTGCTGCTGCTCACCAACGGGCTGGTGCACTACTGCTGGCGCGTCGATTTTGCGGCGCGGACGAATGTGCGGCTGGAAGAGATTCCGGCGTTTGCGGAGGCGGTGCGGGGGTAATCTATGAGAATCCTGAGCTCAGGTAGTTTGATGAAATATGATAGATTGAGGAATTTTAAGCTTGTCGCATGTTACAATAGGATTGCTGAGTGTTTAGAGATGCCTGTTCACCGAATGGAGCGTTAAATTGCACGATATGGAAAGTCCTCCGCTTGGATGCTTCAAATTATTTCTCCTACTGGGCGGCACCGTCTTTTCTATGTTGATTTTGGGACTGCTCGTGCTCGTGGGCCAACGCAGTTATGAATACAATTACGGCTTCGACCAAGAACGCTGGCTCGCCACCGGCCAGCAGCTCGGCCGGAACCACGGGGATGAAGGCCTGCAGGGCAACCCCCGCGAAAGCATGGTGGCTGATGTGATGGCCCACCATCTGCGCGTGGGCATGACCCGGGTGCAAGTGCTGGCCGTCCTGGGCCCTGCCGAACGAGATGGCATCGAGTGGTGCGTGCCCGCAGACGTGGGGTTACCCGATTCTTTGATGCCAGCGCGCCTGAGCAACGACAAACTCAAGCGCTTCAACGACTGGTATGCCCAACACGCGCAGCCGGACACGCTGATGCGCTACTGGGTCGGGTGGGATGTAATTGACCCTACTTCCATGCGGATTGAGTTTAACGGTAAGGGACAAGTGAAAAAATACTGGGTGGGGTTACACTAGCTTCAGTAAACGTTAAGAGGGGTTCACTTATACAGCCGGTTGTCCACGAGCCCATTTACATAGAATTGTACACAGGCGCGCAGCTCGTTGCCGTATTTTTTCACCAGCGCCGGGTCCGGATTTGCTACGGGTTGCGCGGGCATGTAATGGGTTTGGTAGGGGTAGAGACGCACCGTATTGGTGTTTGTGAGTTCGGTCACAAAATCGGAGTGAACGAGGTAGTAGGAGTCGCCGTCGCGGAATAGCGCCCGGCCGGGGCTGGCTGCGTCGAACACCGAGGAGCCAAACGGCAGCAGCGACTTCTGTTCCTGCGGCAGCCCCAGCACGTCGAGCACCGAAGCTGGCACGTCGGCCTGCTGGCTGATGCGGTGCGGGTTGGCTGGTGGCAGGGGCTGGCCGGGGCGCAGCAGCAGCAGCGGCGTTTTGTGGTAGCCCAGCGGGTTTTGGTAGCTGGGCTGGTCGGTTTGGGAAGTGTGGTCGGCCGTGAGCACAAACAGCGTGTGCGCAAACCACGGCTGCCGCCGGGCCGCCCGGAAGAAGTTGCGCAGCGCCACATCGGTGTAGGCAATTGTGGGGTGAATGGGCTGGGTGCCAGTCGGAAATTTGCCCTTGTACTTGGCTGGCACTGTGAAGGGGTCGTGGGCGCTGAGGGTGAAGAGCGTGGCAAAAAACGGCTGCTTCGTGGCCGACAGCTGCCGATTGAAGTACTGCAGGTAGGGCTCATCGAAAATGCCCCAGTGGCCGTCGAAGTCAGGACTTTTGGCCCCGCCGGGGTATTCATTCAGCCCGTAGTAATGCTGCATGCCCGCAATGCCGGCAAACATATCAAAGCCCATGGTGCCGTTGGTACCGGCGTGGTACATGGCCGTGGTGTAGCCGTGCCGACCCAGGATTTCGCCCAGCCCGTGCATCTCCGCCGTCTGAAAGCTGGAGGTAATGAAGGGCTCGTCCATCAGCGAGGGCAGGCCCGAGAGCACGGCCGGCAAGGCCTCGATAGACCGCCGGCCGTTGGCGTAGTTATCGCGCATGAGCAGCGCGCCGGGCGCCGTGGCCAGCGAATCAAAAAACGGCGTGTAGCCACCGCGGCCCCCGTTTTCAACGCCAGTATATTCCGACCCAAAGCTTTCCACCAGCAGAATCACCACGTTGTCGGGCGTGGTGGGGGCCGGGCGTACCGGCAGCGTGGCCGCGCCCAGCGCCGGGCGCAGGGCATCCGTCGAAGCAAAGTAAGTGACTCGTTCCACCGGGGCCACGTCCAGCGTTTTCAGCACCGTAAACGTGCTGTTGAGCGCCAGATGGCCCAGCACGGCCGGCTGCAGCTCGAAGGCCGTGCCGGTGCGCAGGGGTTTCAATTGCCAGCCCCCGCGCAGCCCCAGCACCACCAGCCCGATAATTACCACGGCCTCCAGCACGCGGGGCAGCCAGGCCCGGCGGCCGGGCCGATACACCAGCTCGGCGGCCGTGGGCATGGGGCACAGCCGCCACAGCAGCCACACCAGCCCCGTCAGCGGAATGGCCAGGTACCAGTAGTGCAGCCCAATCTGGCCGGCCTGCTGCGCAATGTCGTCGCCTATAGTACTCCACTCGTTGCTCAGCCGCCGCCCAATAAACTTAAAATACTGCCAGTCAATAATATTGAGCAGGAAGCCCGGGAAGTTCAGCCCCACAAACAGCGCGCGCAGCCACTGCTGCCCCCGGCGCGCGCCCACCGGCACCAGCAGCGAGGGCAGCACCAGCAGCAGGTTCAGCCACAGCAGCGCCGAAGCGTCGAACCGCAGCCCGTGCACGAAGGCCCGTGCCACGTCGGCGCCGCTGATGCTCTGAAACGTGGTGTAGTTCAGCGCGTAAAAGCCCAGCCGCAGCAGCGTGTACACGCCCATGAGCAGGGCAAAGCGGCGCAGCAGCAGGCGGATGGCAGGAGAGGGAAACAACGTATAACGACCGTTCAGAGTGAAAGACCCGGCTAAGCAAGGCCGCCGTGCAGGCGCCCACGCAAAGGCAACAAAAAGCCTCCCGCGGTTGCGGGAGGCTTCGGTATGCATGTGCCAGACGTGCCGGCACCCAACATATTTTAAACCGTGGCGGCTTCCAGCACGGAATCTACGCTCACCAGGGGCAGGCCCCAGGCTTCGGCCACGCCTTTGTACACCACTTCGCCGTGCACCACGTTCAGGCCGAGGCGCAGGGCCTCGTCGCGGCGGCAGGCTTCCTGCCAGCCCTGGTTGGCCAGCTTCACGGCGTAGGGCAGGGTGGCGTTGGTCAGGGCCAGGGTGCTGGTGTAGGGCACCGCGCCGGGCATGTTGGCCACGCAGTAGTGCACCACGTCGTCGATGATGAAGGTCGGGTTTTCGTGGGTGGTGGGGTGGCAGGTTTCGATGCAGCCGCCCTGGTCCACGGCCACGTCGACCACCACCGTACCGGGACGCATGCTCTTCAGCATGTCGCGGGTGATGAGGTGCGGGGCCTTGGCGCCGGGAATGAGCACGGCGCCCACAATCAGGTCCGACGTCTTGATGGCTTCGCGGATGTTGTACTCGTTCGAATACTGCGTCACCACGTTTTTGGGCATGAAGTCGTCGAGCTCGCGCAGGCGGTTCAGGCTGATGTCCATGATGGTGACCTGGGCACCGAGGCCGGCGGCTACTTTCGCCGCCTGCGTGCCCACCACGCCGCCGCCCAGCACCAGCACGTTGGCGGGCTTCACGCCGGGCACGCCGCCCAGCAAGATGCCGCGGCCTTTGAGGGGCTTCTCGAGGTACTTGGCGCCTTCCTGCGGGGCCATGCGGCCGGCCACTTCGCTCATCGGAATGAGCAGGGGCAGGGCGCGGTTGCTGAGCTCCACGGTTTCATAGGCCAGGCACACGGCCTTGCGCTCAATCATAGCGTGGGTCAGCTCCTCGCCGCTGGCGAAGTGGAAGTAGGTGAAGAGCAGCTGGTTCTCCTTGATGAGGGGGTACTCCTCGGCAATGGGCTCCTTCACTTTGATAATCATCTCGGCCTGCTCGTACACATCGGCGATGGTGGGGAGCAGGGTGGCGCCGGCCGTCTGGTACTCTTCGTCGGCAAAGCCGCTGCCTTCGCCGGCCGTGCTTTGCACCAGCAGGGTGTGGCCGTGCTTGCGCAATTCAGCCACGCCAGCGGGCGTGAGGCCCACGCGGTTTTCGTTGTTTTTGATTTCCTTGGGAACGCCGATAATCATGTGCGGAGTGGTGGGAGTGGAGGTGAAATCAGGAGGTAAATGTTCGAGACGCAAAGATAAGCCGCCCGGTTCCGTTCGGCACCGCACAATTCCGGCCTCCACGCGCACCTTTTGGGCCGCCGGCCAGCCGGCACTTGGCGGCGCGGACCGTAGCGCGCCACTAACACGGCTTTTTTAGGGGTAAATAATGGGTGCGAAAGCAAAGAGCCACTCCTCGCATGAGAAGTGGCTCCTGCTGAGCTTGCTGGAAGCACAATGCTGTGCGCCTGCCTTTTACAAGGCAGGGCTTCCCGTAGCGGGGTGCCAGCCCCCTACGGCTTCCCGGATGGCCGTGAGCACGGGCTTGTCGAAGGTGATGGACCAGTCCAGGGCTTTGTAGGTGGTCGAGACGTCGTTGGAGTTGTTAAACAGCACCACCGCCTTCACGGCCGGGTATTTAAAGGGCATGCTGGCCAGGGCATCTTTAAACCACTGCGCCTTGTTGCCGCCCACGCCCAGTGAGCCGATTTCACTAATCATCAGCGGCTTGCCGTAAAGCGAAAACTCGGCGTAGGCTTTGCCAAATATCTCGTCAAACGTGTACCACTTGCTCCAGGGGGCCACCGTGCCATAGTTGAGCGTGGTGATGCCCACCCAGTTCACGTAGGCCGCGCCGGGGTAAAACTCGCGGTAGGTAGTGTAGGCCGGGTGCGGCGACCATACCCAGGAGGCGTTGGTGGCGCCCTGCAGCCGAAAGCGCGTCACCACGTGCCGCCAGGCCGCGATGAAATCGGCGGGCTTGTTGTTCTGCGGGCCCCAGGGGTAGCGGTAGGGGTCGTTCATCTCGTGCCCGAAGCGCAGGAAAAAGGGCTTGCCAAAGGCCTTCGCGTCGCGGGCCCACTTATCAATGTAGGCGTCGTATTTGCCGGCGGCAATGGCTTTCAGGCCGTTTTCATTTACCTGCGAAGGCTTGCCCACCACGGGGTACACGGCGGGGTCGAAGTCGTTGAGCCAGGGCTCCCAGGTTATCATCGGCACCGAGCCTAAGTCGGAAATGGTTTGGGCCCGCAGCTGCGGAAAGCCCTGGTCTTTGCGGCTGCCCCAGGCCGTGTAGAAGTGAATGATGGGCAGCTTCATGCCCAGGGAGTCTTCGAGCGTGGTCACGCTTTCGTACGATTCCTCGGTGTTGTTGTCGTACACGCCGGTGAGCAGGGTGTCGGGGGCGTTCAGCAGCTTGGTTTGGGTGCGGTAGCGGTCAAACCACTGCAGGGAGGCGGCGCGGCCGGTGCGCGAGTCGCCGCCGGCCATGCTTTTCTCTAGATACGCAACTTTGGAGGCGACGCCAGAGGCCAGGTCCTCGAGCGGGCCGCGGCTTTTGCTGCCCGCAAAGACCAGCAGGCTGAACACGCCCAGGCCTAGCAAAATGACCAGCAAGGTGGCCGACGCACGATAGGCTATGGTTTTCATTGAGATTGAATGGCGAAGGAATAAGGGGCGTGCCGTTTCAGGCCGCGGATTTGCGCTTGCCGGCCGGTTGCAGCCAACCCGTGATGCGGGAGAGGTCGACGGACGCCCACGGGTCTTCGGCTTTGGTTTTGAGCGACTGGTAAGCCGCAAACAGGCCGCCCAGCGTCATGAAAAAAGCCAGGGCCGCAAAGAGCACCATGCCCCAGGTGTTGGCGCTGGTGAGTTCAAGCCGGGCTTCGGGTGTGTAGTAGAAGCGGCGCACCACCACGCAAGCCACCGTGACCACAAACAGCACCTGGTGCACCAGCAGGGGCCGCACAAAGGGCGTGAACTGCTTCACGGCCCGTTTGGCGGTGGGGATGTACGGAATTTCGCCGTCCCAGATGGACAGCACAAATCCCATGAAAAACACCGGCCAGCAGGCAAACTTCAGGAAGGTGCCGCGCCAGTGCAAGCCGCGTTCTACTTCGGGGTGGCATAGCCAGCGCTGCACAAACACGTAAATGCTCAGGCTAACGAGCCCGACGGGCACCCAATGGTCCAGAAACCCAAAGAAGTCCATGTTGGCGGGCAGCCAGCCAAACCAGAAATACAGGTAGGGAATGAGCAGAAACAGCGCCGTGGTGAGGCCCGAAAGGTAATAAGTGCCCACCGTGAGGTAGGACACGCGTTGCCAGAACGAAAGCTTGGGCCACAGGCGCGGCACTTCGGCAAACAGCACTTCCTGCACGCCCCGCGCCCATTTCAGCTGCTGCTTGCAGAATGAGCCCAGGTCCTCGGGCACCAGCCCGCGGCTCACCACGATGGGCGAGTAAATGGATTTCCACTGCGCCGCGTGAATGCGAATGGCCGTGATGAGGTCCTCGGCCAACCCGATGCCGTGCCCGCCGATGCTTTCCAGGGCCGCGCGGCGGAAGGTGCAGTTGGCCCCGATGGCCACGGCGCAGTTGAGGCCGTGCATGCCCATCTGGGTGGGGCCGTAGAAGCCGTAAGTCTGCTCGGCCGCCGCGCGGGCCGTGAAGGAGCGGTACTGGTTGTAGTAGGCCTGCGCCACCTGCACGTAGCCCACCTGCGGGTCGCGGAAGTAGCCCAGCACCTCGTCCAGAAAGTTGGGAAAGGGGATGTGGTCGGGGTCGAGCACCAGCACGAAGTCTTCGGTGGTGCGCTGCAGGGCCGCGTTTATTTTCCCGGCTTTGGCCCCGGGCAGGCCCACCAGCTCCAGCCATACGGCGCCATGCCGCTCGGCCGCTTCGCGGAAGCGCAGGTCTTGGGTGTCGTCGAGCAGGTAGGTGGTGTGCGGGTAGCTGATGCGGGCGCAGGCCTCCAGCGTTTTTTCAAACATGCTGAGCGGCTCGCCCGGCGAGCTGGTAGTGAAAATGGCCACCCTCAGCCCATTTTGCGGCGCTTGCCAGCGCGGCTTGCTGATGCGCAGGTATGACACCCACACGATGAGCATGCGCGCCATGCCCCACCAGAAAATGAAGGTGAGGAGCAGAAACAGCGGCAGCGAGGCCACGTGCTCCTCCCGGAACCACCAGTCGGCCAGCCGGCCGATGCTGAACACGCCCGCCACCATAAGGCTGGCCAAAGTGGCCTTGTGCGCAAACGTGGAGGTGGCTGCCTCCCGAAATTCCCACAGGGCCGCACTATCAGATTTTTTCACGGTGCAGATGGTAACGGAGTTGAAGGTCGAAGGCGTGGCGGTTGTAAAAAATCAGGCTGGAATAGCCGTAGGTAGCGGCTAAGGTGAGCGAAGGCGAGGCCTTCAGCGCTACTTCGCCCTGCACTTCCACGGGGTGGTAGCTCTGCCGGGCAAACCCGGTGGCGATGTAGAGCTCGTTGTTCAGCGCCTTATCGAGGTACAGGTAAGGGGCGTCGGCCCGGCCCTGCACGCCGTAGCTGCCGCGGGCCGCCACGCTCACTTTTTTCTGCGGCCAGAGCTTCACCGACAGCAGCACGGCGTTCACCAGCTGGTTTCGGGGCGTGAAGTAGGGCGCGTAGGCACCCGCTACCGGTCCGCCGTTCAGCACCACGTCGCTCAAGCTGCGCACCGGGGTGTAGGTGCTGCGCTCAGCCGAGGCGTAGCTGAACGCATAGCCCGCTTTGAGTACCACGGCGGGGCGGGTGAGCACCGGCGCCAGCAGCCAGGCATAGGCCGAGTAGGCGGGGTTGCCATCGCCATAGCTGCGCTGCTCCACGCCGGCTTTGCCCAGCCATTTCTCGCCCTTCCCGTAGCGCAGGGCCAGGGCCTGGAGGCGCTCCATTACGGGCTGCCGCGCGCTGGTCAGCACGGCCTGGTAGGGCTGGCGGGCAGCCTGCACGTCGAGGGTCAGTGTGCTGCCCAGGGTTTTGCTCAGCAGCAGATTGCCGGTGGCGCGCACGCCGGTGCTGTTCGGCGAATACTGAAACAGGCCACCCGTTGCATTCAGCGTCAGCCCCAGGGGCAGAAAGGTAAACTTATTGCCCACCTGCAGCCAATAAGAAGACGTGTGGCCTTCGGGCAGCGAAAAGTTATTGGCCTGCAAAAGGATGATGGGCGCCACCAGCCCCGAGCGAAACCAGGTAGCTTCGGCCTCATAAGTCAGGGCGCGCAGGGGCTGGTCGTCGCGGAGGTAGCGGCTGCCCACCCGAAAATAGGGCCGCAAGGTATTGTCGATGTCCTGCAGCAGGGCGGTGGCCGCCGCGTTGGCGGGGTAGCGGCGCAGCACCTCGGCCAGGGTTTGCCGGGCCGCGTCCACGCGCAGCTGCTTGTAGCTGATGAGGGCCAGCAGCAGGCCCGACTCGGCCCGGGCGCTGTCCTCCTGGGATTCATAAATTCTCAGCTGGTCTTTGGCTTTGTCCAGCTGATTTTGCTCCACCAATTGGCGGGCGTAGTCGAGGCGTAGCGCGGGCACGTTGGGGAAGGCGGCCAGGGCCTGCTCGTGCACCGCCGCGGCGCGGTTAAAGTCGTGCGCCCAGTAAAGCACCTGCGCCTGCAGCCGCAAGCCGTCGAGGTGGTTCGCCCGGGCGTTGTAGCGCGTCAGCACGCGGTCGGCCTCGCCAAAGTCCTTCTCATTTGCCTTGGTGCGGGCGTATTCCAGCGTATCGGGCAGCGCCGTTTGCGCTTGCGCAGTGCCCGCCCGGAGCACCACCCCCATAGCCGCAAGGATAAAAGTGCCTTTCATGAATGGGGTATGCTGCTCTAAAATAGGTGCTTTGATGGTGGTGTGTGGCCCTCGCGGCGCAACAAGGCCCCGGCGCTGCCGCGCCTCTTCACCCACTAGGGTCACCTGAAAAACAGCTGTTGTAAAGTGCCTGCATCGCGGCAAACACTAATGCGTTAAATTGATTCTAACTTAGTAAAGTTAGGACTGGTAAGTGAAAAAAAGATGCTTGTATCAAATTTTAGTAATATAAATTTCATTTGCCGACCACAAACCCAAGGCCAGCCGGGTAGGGCAGGAGGTAGTTTGCTGGACTGAGTGCGTGGTGGGGCGTTATTTGCCTGTCACAAGGCAACGCGCCAGCCGGCTGATGTTGTGGCTGACACAGTGGTGTTTTTGCGCAAAAACTTTGCTGTCCGTAGCGTCGGCGCCATTGCCCGGCGCGCATAAAAAAAGGCCCCGCTGAAGCAGCGGGGCCTGATAGAAACATGAAGCGGGCGGAGCCGCCGCTCGGCAATTTATTTGAACGGAACGGCCGTGCCGCTTTCCTTCACCATGCTGTTGCCGCTGAGGTCGCGCACAATGGTGGCCCGCAGCGTGATTTTGGCATCGCCGCTCACGTCGTTCGAGGCAATGGTCACCACGTCGCTCACCTGGCCCAGCTGGCGCTGGCTGTAGAGCAGCTCCACCACGGCGCTCTGGCCCGGCGCGATGGGCTTGGGCGAGGCCTTATAACCCACGCAGTAGCAACTGGACGTGAGGGCGCCCAGCACGAGCTCGGTTTTGCCGGTGTTTTTCACCACAATGCGGGCGGTGGGCTGCTGGCCGGCCTCCATCTTGCCGAAGTCGTGGCTGGTTTGGGCCAGCACCAGGTGGGGCGAGGCCGCCAGCTGGGCCGGGGTCAGCATGGGCTTCATCTGGTCTTTGGTGAGCACCGTGCCCTTGATGCTGAGCACCTTGCTGGGCTCGGCGGCGTTGCTGGTCACGGTCACGGTTTTATTGAAAACGCCGGGGCGGCCGGCGCTGCTGTACATGGCCTTGATGATGCCGGTTTTGCCGGGCATCACCGGGGTTTTGGTCCAGTCGGGGGTGGTGCAGCCGCAACTGGCCTGCACGTTGGCAATCACCACGGGCTGGTTGCCGGTGTTCTTGAACTTGAACTCGTGGGTGGCCATGGTGCCTTCGGGCACGTTGCCGAAGTCGTGGTTGTCGGTTTCGAACTGCATCACGCCCTGGGCGCGGGCCGCCACGGCAAACGTGAGCAGGCAGAGAGTCAGAAGTTTTTTCATAAGTGAAATCGAAATGACGGGCGTTTTCAATTAAAGCAAAGTCAGAACGTCATGCAGAGAGCAGCGAAGCATCTTTGTCGCACAACGCATTCAGTCAGTGGTGGCGGGCAAGATGCTTCGCTGCGCTCTGCATGACGTTCTGCTAGTCGGCTTGACGTTTCAAATACCGCAGCGTTCCATCCCCAAATATACGGCCAAAGCCCCGGCGCCACCCAGCCGGGCCCGATTCCGTATTTTTGCAGCACGGCCCCGGCTGTGCACACCCTTATCCAGAATTCCCACCTCCTCCTATTGTTGCTTATGTCCGCCGCCGAAACTGCCCTGCCCGCGCTAACCACGTCCCTTACCAAGGCCGATTTTCTCAATGATTACCGCCTGGCCTGGGAAAGCCGGCACGCCTCGCTGGCCGGCCGCAAGGAGGTTTTCATGGGCAAAGCCAAGTTTGGCATCTTCGGCGACGGCAAGGAAGTGCCGCAGCTAGCCATGGCCCGCGCCTTTCAGAACGGGGACTTTCGCGCCGGCTACTACCGCGACCAGACCTTCATGGTGGCCATTGGCCAGTTGACCTGGGAGCAGTACTTCGCCCAGCTCTACGCCAACCCCGACGCCGAAGCCGAGCCCGCCACCGCCGGCCGCGCCATGAACGGCCACTTCGCCACCCGCATGCTGGACGAAGACGGCAACCTGCGCGACCTCACCCAAACCAAAAACTCCTCGGCCGACATTTCGCCCACCGGCGGCCAGATGCCGCGCCTGCTGGGCCTGGCCTACGCCTCCAAGCTGTTCCGCCAAAACCCCGAACTGCACCAGTTTACGCAACTCTCCACCAACGGCAACGAGGTTGCTTTTGGTACCATCGGCAACGCCAGCACCTCGGAAGGCATGTTTTTCGAGGCTCTGAACGCCGCCGGCGTGCTGCAGGTGCCCATGCTGATGAGCGTGTGGGATGACCACTACGGCATCTCGGTGCCGGCCGAATACCAAACCACCAAGCAGAGCATTTCGGCCATCATGGCCGGCCTGCAGCGCGAGGGCGAAGGGGAGCCGGGCTTCGAGATTTACGTGGTGCGCGGCTGGGACTACGCCGGCCTGGTGGACACCTACCAACGCGCCGCCGCCGTGTGCCGCGAGCAGCACGTGCCCGTGCTGGTGCACGTCACGGAGCTCACCCAGCCGCAGGGCCACAGCACCAGCGGCTCGCACGAGCGCTACAAGAGCAAGGACCGCCTGAGCTGGGAAGAAGCCCACGACTGCTTGCACAAACTACGCGAGTGGCTGCTGGCCGAAGGCCACGCCACCGAGCTGGAGCTGGACGATATCGAAAAAACCGCTGCCGCCACCATCAAAACGGCCCGCACAGCCGCCTGGGCCGCTTTCTTCGACCCCATCAAGGCCGAGCGCGACGAGGCCGTGGCGCTGCTGAACAAGCTGGTGGCCGACCACGGCACCGAAAACAGCATGCACGACCTGGTGGAGCAGCTGAAAGCCAATCCCACGCCCATCCGGGCCGACATTGTGCGGACGCTGCGCCGCGCCCTGCGTCAGGTGCGCAACGAGAAGCGCAGCGCCGGCCGCCGCGCCATTCAGCGCCACCTGGAGCAGCTGCTTGCCGAAAACGCCGACCGCTACAACTCCAACCTGTTCAGTCAGAGCGAGCTGGCCGTGGGCAACATCGAAGAAGTGCCCGCTACCTTCGCGCCCAATGCGCCGCAGGTAGACGGCCGCGAAGTGCTGCAAGCCTGCTTCGACGCCAACTTCCAGCGCGACCCCACCATTTTCGCCATCGGCGAGGACGTAGGCAAGATTGGCGACGTGAACCAGGCCTTCGCTGGCCTGCAGGAGAAGTTCGGCGAGCTGCGCATCACCGATACCGGCATTCGGGAGTGCACCATCATTGGGCAGGGGATAGGCGCCGCCCTGCGCGGCCTGCGCCCCATCACCGAAATTCAGTACCTCGACTACCTGCTCTACGCCATTCAAATTCTGAGCGACGACCTGGCCTGCCTGCAGTACCGCACCAAGGGCGGCCAGAAAGCCCCGCTCATTGTGCGCACGCGCGGGCACCGCTTGGAGGGCATCTGGCACTCCGGCTCGCCCATGCAGATGATTCTGGGCAGCATTCGGGGCATGCACGTGTGCGTACCGCGCAACATGACGCAGGCCGCCGGCTTCTATAACACGCTGCTGCGCAGCGACGAGCCCGCCCTCGTGATTGAGTGCCTGAACGGCTACCGCCTGAAAGAAACCATTCCGGCCAACGTGGGCGAATTTACGCTGCCGCTGGGCCGCCCCGAGGTGCTGCAAGCCGGCACCGACGTGACGGTAGTGACCTACGGCTCGATGTGCCGCATTGTGATGGATGCCGCCAAACAGCTGGCCGAAGTGGGCATTTCCGTCGAAGTCATCGACGTGCAGACGCTCTTGCCCTTCGACACCGACCACGTCATCGCCGACAGCCTGCAGAAAACCAACCGCGTGTTGTTTGCCGACGAGGACGTGCCCGGCGGCGCCACCGCCTTCATGATGCAGCACGTGCTGGATGAGCAGGGCGCCTACCGCTTCCTCGACTCGCAGCCGCGCTGCCTGGCCGCGCAGCCCCACCGCCCCGCCTACAGCTCCGACGGCGACTACTTCAGCAAGCCCAACGTGGAAGACGTGTTCGACACGGTGTACGAGCTGATGAGCGAGGTCGCGCCCGAGAAATTCCCGGAGATTTATTAACCGGCTGCCCCGGCCTGGCGGCAAGGTCCTTGGGCCGGGGCAAACGAAAAACGCTGGGCTATCGGCCCAGCGTTATTTCGGAGGTGGTGATGACGTTGCTGCGGTGCAGGGCGCGGTCCATGATGCTGATTTCAAATTTCAGCACATCGCCGGGGAAAAAAGGCGCCCCGTCGATGTTGATGGGCAGCTTGTAGTAGAGCGTGCCTTTGAGCGGCGCCGGCCGGGCTTCGACTTCGTCGAGGCGGAGGAACCGGCCGTCGTATTCGCCCTCAAATCCGCCCGCGTTGATAAACTTAACAAATCCGCCGTTTACTTTTTTGTACGGCTGAATGAAGTAGTTGTAGCTGTAGCCGCGCTGGTTGGGTCCTCCCGAAGTCTGGTTCCAAGGCGCCACTTTAATGTCTTCATCGGAGAGCCCCAGGTCGCCGTCGCCGTCGCGGAAGTCGAGCGCAAATTTCAGCGTGTCGATTTCGGTTTGGCCCACCGGCTTGTTCCGCACCATTGTGAGCGAGTTGAAGTCGATGGAGGGCGTATCGGGGTACTCAGGCGCATTCAGGCAGCTGCTGAGGGATAGCCCGACTAGGCAAACAGTGACGGCGGCAAGGGTACGAAGCGAGTTCATAGAGGCAGGAAGTGAATAGACAGCAGCACAACGGCGGAATTGCCGCCAAAGTACGTTTTTCCCAACGATTTGCCGGGCTGCTTGGTTCGGTCTGCGTTGCCAACCGCGTTTCCCGCTCATGAGTTTCCGCACCGATTTTTTACAAGCGCTGCCCACCGTCACCGCTTCGTCGTTTGAGGCGGCTGCGCTGGCCCTGTTCCGGCACCAGGCCGCGCACTGCCCGCCCTACGCCGAATACCTACAGCAACTGGGCCGCAAGCCTGCCGCGATGGCCCAACTGGCCGACATTCCCTTTCTGCCCATCGAATTTTTCAAAACCCACGAAGTGCGCACCGAGCCCGCCCGGTGGGAGGCGCAGGAGCTCTTTCTGAGCAGCGGCACCACCCTGCAGCAGCGCAGCCGCCACTTGGTGCGCGACCCGGCTTTGTACCGCGAAAACGCGGCCCGCATTTTCGAGCAATACTATGGCCCGCTCTCGGGGTGGGTTTTCCTGGCGCTGCTGCCTTCGTACCTGGAGCAGGGCAATTCCTCGCTGGTGGCCATGGTCGACTACTTCGCCCGGCAGTCGGGGCAGGCGCAGCCTGCGTTTTTTCTGCACGACCACGCCGCCCTGCGCGCCGCCCTGGCCGATGCCAAACGAGTGTCCGGCTGCCGCGTCATGCTCATCGGCGTGAGTTACGCCCTGCTCGACTTTGCCGCCGAAGCCGGTGCCGCCCCGGAACTACAAGGCCTCACCGTGCTGGAAACCGGCGGCATGAAAGGCCGGCGCCGCGAGATGATTCGCGAGGAGCTGCACGCCGAACTGCAGCAGGCATTTGGCCCGGCCGGCATTCATTCCGAGTACGGCATGACCGAATTGCTCAGCCAAGCCTACTCGCTGGGCGACGGCCGCTTTCACAGCCCCGCGCCGCTGCGCGTGCTGCTGCGCGACCCGTCGGACCCGTTTTCAATCGGCGACCGGAAGGATGGAGCTATTAATGTGATTGACTTGGCCAACATTGATTCCTGCGCTTTTATCGAGACAAAGGACCTGGCGCGGATGCACGCGGACGGCGGTTTTGAGGTGCTGGGCCGGATGGATAATTCGGACGTGCGCGGGTGTAATCAGATGGTGTAAAACAGGCACTTAGCTATTATGTATTATGCCTAAACCGAATTATCATTGTACTCAATAAATCAGGTGTGGTAGTTATAGCTAATGAAGCCGTTCATATTCGCAGGGCTTTTCTCGATAATTTGTTCGACTGCATACTGCCAGACCGGTTCTGTTCGCGGGCAGCAATTCAACTTGACCGGAAAAATTATCGAGGAAGTCCAACTGACGCCAGGTTGTGGATACTTTGCTTGGGCAACAGTTGTGGCATTTGAAGTACTCGACCTTACAGGTATTGATTACCCAAGCAGTTCCATCGGGGTAATTATTACCTGCCCTGGATTTTATGAGAAGAACTTTTTGGAAAAAGGAAAGACTTATCAACTGGTATGTTCAAACGAAAATCAAGCAGATTTTGATTGGGTAATTGTGAATAAGGGACTGCTCAAAAAGAATAGCTTCTCACTCGAACCTTATGCCATCACGGTTAAAAAGGTGCCATAAAGTGCATTGTAGCAGTTTGCCAGATTATATAAGGTGCAGTTGAAACTTATGCCTGCTTTAGTGGAATAATAAAATAGAGCGGTAAATCCGCCGTGCTTAAATCATCGAGGATTTACTGCTCTATTTCATTGGTGTTTAGAACTACTTCCCAGCAAACGCCTTGGCGTCGCCTTCTGAAATAGTATCGTCGCTCATAATCACGAGTCGTTCCACCACGTTGCGCAGCTCGCGGATGTTGCCGCGCCAGTCCAGGTTCTGCAAATATTCCAGCGCGGCGGCGTCGATTTTCTTGGGCTTGTTGCCGTAGTCGGCGGCGATGTCGTTGAGGAATTTCTGGATAAGCTCGGGAATGTCCTCGCGGCGGTCATTAAGGGCCGGCACCTGAATCAGAATTACCGAGAGGCGGTGGTACAAGTCCTCGCGGAAATTACGGTCGGCAATTTCCTGGAGCAGGTCTTTGTTGGTGGCCGCCAGGACGCGCACGTTTACAGATATTTCCTTCTCGCCGCCCACGCGGGTGATTTTGTTTTCCTGCAAGGCGCGCAACACCTTGGCTTGGGCTGAGAGGCTCATGTCGCCGATTTCGTCCAAGAAGAGCGTGCCGCCGTCGGCCTGCTCAAACTTGCCGATGCGCTGCTTGACGGCCGAGGTGAACGAGCCTTTTTCGTGGCCGAACAGCTCGCTTTCGATGAGCTCGGAGGGGATGGCGGCGCAGTTTACTTCCACCAGGGGGCCCTGGGCACGGTTGCTTTGCTCGTGTAGCTGGCGGGCTACCATCTCCTTGCCGGCGCCGTTGGGGCCAGTGATGAGCACGCGGGCGTCGGTGGGGGCCACTTTCTCAATGGCTTTGCGCACGGCGCCGAGGGCGGCCGAGGAGCCCACCATTTCGGAGCCTTTCGTGACGGAGAGCTTCTTTTTCAGCGTCTTGGTTTCGCTCACCAGCTTGGTGCGGTCGAGGGCGTTGCGCACCGTCACGAGCAGGCGGTTGAGGTCGGGGGGCTTGGGCAGGAAGTCGTAGGCGCCTTTTTTGGTGGCTTCCACGGCCGTGTCGATGCTGCCGTGGGCCGATACCATGATGAATGCGGCGTCGGTGCCCATGGCCTGGGCGCGGGTCAGCACTTCGAGGCCGTCCATTTTGGGCATGCGGATGTCGCAGAGCACCACGTCGTACTTCTGCTGAATCAGCAAATCGAGGCCAGCGGGGCCGTCTTCGGCCTGGTCGACGGTGTAGCTTTCAAATTCCAGAATCTCCTTCAGCGTGTTGCGGATGGCTTTTTCGTCGTCGATGATGAGGATGCGGGGCATGCGGGATGGAATACGATGGAATGCAAATGGAGAGGGGCGAAGGTAACGAAAAGCGGCGTTGGGAGTTTAAGGCAGGATATTGAACGAGGTAGAGACGCAACATTTTGCGTCTCGTCGTTGCTGATGTTGTTTATTTGAACGGCACGGTCTGGCTCGTTCAGTGTTACCGTTCAACGACGAGACGCAAGATGTTGCGTCTCTACTTCGCCCCATTCAACCAACATTTCCATCCATGAACAATAACTTCACCCGTCCGCTGCTGCTGACGGCAGCTCTGGCCAGCAGCTTCGGCCTCTATTCCCTCGCCAGCCGACCCACCGTGGCCCCCGACCCCAACAATGCCGGCCTCAAGCTGCCTTCCGGCTTCGGCGCGCTGGTGGTGGCCGAAACCGGCGGCCGGGCCCGGCACCTTGCCGTGACTCCCCAGGGCAATATCTACGTGAAGCTGAACCGGCCCAAGGACGGCAAAGGAATTCTGGAGCTGAAGCCGGCGGCCACCGGCAAGGCCACCGTCACGGATGGTTTCGGGAGCTACGGCGGCACTGGCATCGCCGTGAAAGACGGCTACCTCTACGCCTCGTCGGATGAGGACGTGTACCGCTACAAGCTGGATGCGAAAGGGGAGGTGACTAACCCCACGCAGCCCGAAAAAATAGTGAGTGGCCTCATCAACCGCCGCCAGCACGAGAGCAAGTCCATTGCCCTCGACAATGCCGGCAACCTCTACGTCAACATCGGCGCCTACTCCAACTCCTGTCAAATCAAAGACCGGCAGAAAGGCTCGCTGGGCCAGCAAAACTGCCCGATTCTGGATTCGGCGGGCGGCATCTGGCAGTTTCGGGCCGACAAGCTGAACCAGGGCTACGGCAGCGGCTCGCGCTTCGCCACGGGCCTGCGCAACGTGGTGGGCCTCGATTGGAACGCCCAGGCCAACCAACTCTTTGTGATGCAGCACGGCCGCGACCAGCTGCACGACATCTTCCCCGAGATGTACGACACCAAGCAATCGGCTGAGCTGCCCGCCGAGTGCCTGTACGGCCTCACGAAAGGTGCCAATGCCGGCTGGCCTTACCTCTACTACGACCCCATCAAGAAAAAGAAAATGCTGGCCCCGGAGTACGGCGGCGACGGCAAAAAGGAAGCCGACCCCAAGTACCTGGAGCCCGCTGCGGCCTTCCCGGCCCACACGGCCCCCAATGCCCTGCTCTTTTACACCGGCACCATGTTTCCGGAGAAGTACCGCAACGGGGCCTTCATCGCATTCCACGGCTCCTGGAACCGGGCCCCTGAGCCTCAGAAGGGCTTTTACGTGGCGTTTCAACCCTTTAAAAACGGCAAGCCGAGCGGCCCGTGGGAGATTTTTGCCGATAACTTCGCCGGCTCGCCCGAAAAGGTGGCCGCTGGCCGCGCCGACCACAAGCCCTGCGGCCTAGCCCAGGGGCCCGATGGGTCGCTCTATGTGAGCGACGACAAGGCTGGCACCATTTTCCGCATCGTGTATAACAAGAACTAAGCCCGCTCGTGAAGAAGCTATTCGTGATGCTGTCGCTGCTGGCCCTGTCGGCCGGTCCTGCCGCCGCCCAAAAGAAACCACCCGTGAAAGCGCCCGCCAAAAAAGCCGTGGGCGTGCCCGCCGCCGTGCTGGCGCAAGGCAAATCGGTTTACGTGCAAAATTGCCTGAGCTGCCACCAGGCCGACGGTCTGGGCGTGGACGGCCTGAACCCGCCGCTGGCCAAGACCGACTACGTGCTGGGCGACAAAACCCGCCTCACCAAGGTGCTGCTCAACGGCCTGCAGGGCGTCGACATCAACGGCGAGCCCTACAACAACGTGATGCCCGCCCAGGAGTCGCTCACCGATGCCCAGATTGCGGCCGTGCTCACCTACGTGCGCAATTCCTTCGGCAACAAAGCCAGCGCCGTGAGCGCAACCGAGGTGAAGGCCATTCGGGCCAATAATAAAAAATAGGAAAATTGAGCTCTTGCCCGTCATGCTGAGCGCAGTCGAAGCATCTCTACCTCAGTAGTAACTGATTACGTTGCGTGGTAGAGATGCTTCGACTGCGCTCAGCATGACGTTCCTATTTACTGCTTACTGCTTGGATAGCAAAAAAGGCCACTTCCGTGCGGGAGTGGCCTTTTTTGTTGTGGGGTGATGGGTCTGTAAGCCGGGTTCTGTCCGCTGCCGAGGCAGCTGCCCCACCATTTATCTAGGCCAGTCCTCGCGGAAAGGCTCCATCAACCTACCCGCTGGCGCCGGACGAGCCGCCCGGTGCCGATGCTTCCGAAGAAGCCGGCGTACCAGCTTATTTGGTCTTTCAACCCCTGAGGTTTACCCAGCCGGGACGGTTACCCGCCCGCTGGTGCGCTCTTACCGCACCTTTTCACCCTTACCGGCCGCCCGAGGGCGACGTAGGCGGTAATTTTCTGTGGCACTCGCTGTCCTGGCTTGCGCCAGTCCTTCCCGTTAGGAAGCAAGGTGCTCTGCGTTGCCCGGACTTTCCTCGTCGCCCGAAAGCGCCGCGGTGGGGCGACCCATCACTGCGGGCAAATTTAAGCTGTTGAAACGGAAAGGTTCTATTATTTTTTGCTCTCTGGCATATCAACTCCAAATCCTTCTGTCAATTTCTCCATTTCAATCCAGTGCATTGTCAAGTCTATCAGTCTTTTCAGGTCGTCTAGGTTTTTGCCTTCCCATTTCCTGACATAATGTGTCTCATCGTTGCCAAGCCAAACTGCACGTGTTGCTACCAACTTAATTCGAGTATCATTCACGTACTCATTAATGCAGGCCATAAGAGCTTTTTTCTCTATTGTTTCTTGTTTAGATGGCTCTTTTTCGATTGCGTAATCCTTTATAAGAAACTCAAGTGCTTTCCTATAACCAACGCCACAGATTTCAAATAAGGATTGCTGCTCTGCTGCAAACGCTTGATTATAGATTACACCAAATTGAGTAGAAATACCCGAAACAGAAGTAGGGATTTCTTTTCGGATAATGTTTCCTGAAGTCATACCTCCCGAATAGTTGTAATCGTTATTAATGTAATTGTAGTTATAATATGCAATAAACCCTTTTTTGCATATTGAATTAGGGCATGCCATGAACACATCCAGTTGTTGATTTTGTCCAATATTCAACCCATAGAGAGGAATGGGTCGAATCAAATAATGGCAAAAAGGACAGTGGTTTGGTAAGCCATTAATTTCGGCTCGTCCAGAGTTAGTGGTTATTTCCATGATTTTTAAAATTTCGGCTATTTCCCTTCCCACACATTATCCTTCGGGTAGCTGTCCGGCACCAACGTGCTGCCCAGCGTCACGCGCGTCACGGGTTGCTTGGTGGCTACGGGCACGGTGACCGACGTGGCGCCCGTTTCCCAGACGCTGATGGTGCGGTGGAATTTTTGGGTCGTGTTGTCGGCGAAGGTGACGGTGAGGTCGACGGGGACAGGCTTGCTGCCTTTGGCTTGCACCTGGACATCGTAGCCGGTGGCGGTTTTAGTCACGCCGGCGATGGCGAGGTCGGGGTAGCCGGCGTCGAAAAACCAGCGCTGCCAGAACCAGTTCAGGTTGCGGCCCGCCCCGGCGTTCATGCTGTTGAAGAAGTCGTAGGGCATGGGGTGCTTGCCGTTCCACTGGCGGATGTAGGTGTGCAAGGCCTGCGTAAACAGCTCGTCGCCGAGCAGGTCCTTCACGTACAAATAGCCCATGCCGGGCTTGGGGTAGGAGTTGAGGAAAAACGGCATCCCGGTCTGCTGGGTGCTGAGCGTGACCACCGGCGCGTCATTTTCGGTAGCGGCGCTGCTGGCGTAGCGGGCCACGCCGTAGTCGTCGTCGAGCTTGGGGTCGATGAGGCTCGAAATCAGCCATTCGCCGATGGTGGCCCAGCCCTCGTCCATCCAGCCGTACTTCGTTTCGTTGATGCCCATGTAGAAGGGAAACATCGTGTGGAAGATTTCGTGGTCGGTGAGGGTGATGGCGTCCTCGCGGGTTTCGGTGGGGTTGTCGTTCACCATCATGGGGTACTCCATCTGGTCGAGACCATCGAACACCGTTTCGTGCGCGTAGGGGAAGGGCCACTTCGGGAAGGTGTAGCTCATGGCCTCCACCGTTTTGCGACTGAAGTCGATGACCTCCTCGTAGTCCTTGTGCTTGGGGTTATACACGGCATCAACGCGGGTGCGACGCTTGGTAGCGGGGTCCACCACCAAGCTGGTAGAGCGCCACACGTAATGGTCGGCGGTAGCAAACACGAAGTCCGTCACGTTGCGGGCCTCGAAGCGCCAGGTGTTCTGCGGGTTCTGGGCGGTGATGTCGCGGCGCTGGGCATCTTCGGCCGAGATAACGAAGGCCACGGCGTCTTTCTGCTCCGCATCGCGCAGGCGCTGGGCGTACTTTTTGGTGAGTACCTGGTCGGCGTTTTTCAGGTCGCCGGTGGCCCACACCACGAAGTTCTTGGGCACCGTGATGGCGGCTTTGAAATTGCAGAAGTCGTTGTAAAACTCCTGGTCGCCGGTGTAGGGCACGCGGTTCCAGCCGTCGATGTCGTCGTACACGGCGATGCGCGGGAAGAAATAGGCCACAAAGTCGGCGCCCGGCTCCACCTCGCCGGTGCGCTGGTGCGAGCCCTTGTTGAGCACGTAAGAATAAGTCGCCTTCACCGTGGCCGTTTGCCGCGCGCCAATGGCCCGGCGCAGCGGCACGGCCATATTGGTAGCGTCGATGGCCAGCTTCGCGACGTTGAACACCTCGCCGTTGATGGTGAGGGAGGTGATTTTCATTCCCTCGCCCACGTCGGCCGCCGAGAAAATGCGACTGCGAGGTGCGCCTTTCTGGTAGATGTTGGGGTAGAGCTTGAACCAGACCTGCCGCAGCGAATCGGGGCTGTTGTTTTGGTATTTGATGTCAACGGTGCCCGATACGCGGCGCATAGTGGGGTCGAAGGTGGTGTTGAGGTCGTAGTCGGCAGTGTTTTGCCAGTAGTTGGGGCCGGGCTGGCCGCTTTCGGCGCGGGTGCCTTTGGCGAAGGTGGCCTGCAGGTTGCGCGGCACGGGGAGCGTGGGCTGGGCCAGGGCCGGCAGAGAAAGGAGCAGCAGGTAAAGGAAACGCATGTTGCGGAGCAGGGGCTGTTGACGAAAGCACAAAAGAACGCCACAAGCCGGGCTCCGTTGCTTTTATCCCCGCCAAATGGCCGATTTCAGGCCCGCACCAGGCCGGTGGGCGTCAGCACCTGCTCGCCGTGCCAGCGGTAGGCCACCAGCTCGCCGCCCTTAGCCACGCTGTAGTCGAGGCAGACCGAATGCGGCGTGAGCAGCTGGGGCTCGCCGCTGAGCCAGTAATGGCCGAAAAACACCGGCGTTTCGTCCTGATAGTAGCTGGAGTTAGGCAGGGCGGCCACGTCCACGGGCTGGTCGGCCAGCGCCTCAATGGCTTCGAGGAAGTAGCTGCGGTAGGTGGAGGCGGCCGGGTCGCGCCACCACGCGGTGCGCACGCGGGTGCGGCGGTGGCCGTCTTTGTCGAAGAAATGGTGGCCGTTGGGCAATAGCGTCTCGTGGCCTTTCAGAGTCACTTCGATGGCCGCAAACTCGTCGGAGCCCACGCGGCTGGCCCGCAGCAGAAAGTCTTCCGTCAGCCGCGCGTCGGGCAGCTGCTCGCGCAGGTAGGCAATGTAGCGGACATCCCAGCAGGCGTGCACCACGCGCAGGCCCGGCAGTTCCAGAAACAGCGGCAGCGTGCGAAACCACGCCAGAAACTCGCGCCACTCCGCAAACCGCTCCTTGCTGCTGAACTCCTTGATGGTTTCCATGTGCTGCAGAATGTGGTTGGGCCAGTGGGGCCGCAGGTGCCCTCCGCCGGGGTCAAATTCCCAAAACGCGAGGGCGTTGTATTCGTGGTTGCCCATCACAGCCAGGGCCGCGCCGCCGTCCACCATGCCGCGCACCACCTGCAGGGTCTCCCGGATGGCCGGCCCGCGGTCAATGAAATCGCCCAAAAAAATGACCTGGCGTCCCGCCGCATGCCGATAAATGCCCTGCGCATCGGGAGCGTATTCCAGTTTTTTCAGCAGCCGATGCAGCTCGGCCGCGTGGCCGTGGATATCGCCAATGAGGTCGTACATGGTAGGAAAGGGATTTGAAAGAAATTAGAACGTCATGCAGAGCGCCAGCGAAGCATCTTGCGTG
This sequence comes from Hymenobacter sp. 5317J-9, assembly GCF_022921075.1. Classification (NCBI taxonomy): domain Bacteria; kingdom Pseudomonadati; phylum Bacteroidota; class Cytophagia; order Cytophagales; family Hymenobacteraceae; genus Hymenobacter; species Hymenobacter sp. 5317J-9. The sequence continues at coordinate 3,061,637 of NZ_CP095050.1, read as the reverse complement.
CAGAAGTAATTATCTACTCTTGCGCGCGAGATGCTTCGCTGGCGCTCTGCATGACGTTCTTATTGTCCGGCGAGAAGCCCGAAGTGCTACTTCAAGCGCACCAGCGTGGCACCGAAGCCGAATTTCTCTTTGCGAGCGTCTTCGAAGAACTTGATGTCCTTGTTGCGGCTCAGCTGGCGGTGGATTTCCTTGCGCAGCACGCCGTTGCCCATGCCGTGGATGAACACGATTTCGTGCATGTTGGTGGCCAGCGCGCGGCTCAGCGCGTCTTCAAACGCATCGAGCTGCAGGCGCAGAATGGCGGTGTTGCTCAGCTCTTCCTTGTTGTCGGGTCGCAAGGCTTCGAGGTGCAGGTCGAACTCATGGGGCGGGGCTACGACCGGCGCGGCAGGCGCGGGCGCAGCGGCCGCTACCACGGCTGCCGGCTTGGCCGGTGCATCGCCACTGAGCTGGGCTTTGAGCGCGGCGGCATCCACGCCGGCCGGCGTGGCGGGGGCGGGCGCCGGGGCCGGGGCCGGGGCCTCCTGAGCCAGCTGCTCGGGCGCGATGGAGGCGGCGGCTTTCTCGTCGAGCTGGAAGAGGTAGGCCTCCTTGCCAATTACCGGCGCCGGTTTCTGGCTGCTGTAGAAAGTGCTGGCTTTGAAGGCTTGGCGCTTGGTGAGCAGCTCGTAGGCAGCGTCGCCGTTGAGCCTGGTGGGCAGCAGCTGAAACACCACGGCCGGCCAGGTTTCAAAATCCTTCAGATGCAGAAAGGAGAGGGGCTTGCTGCTGGCTTTGGGGCCCAGTTTGTCGGCGGCCAGGGCGCGGTAGGGGCGGGCGCTGGTTTCTTCGCCATAAGTGTACAGCACGTCGGCCTCGGTGTTGTTGATGAGCGTGACGGCCAGCAGCTCGGGCGACTGGTGCACCAGGGCCAGAAATAAGCCTTTGGCGGCCGCTGGCTGCTTGGCGCCGGTCGCGCCGGACACAATGCCGGCTGGCTTGGCGATGCCGGCGCCGCTTGAAGCCGCCGCGGCCAGGGCTTCCTGCAGCGAAGGCTGGACTGGCCGGGATGCGGCCGCGGGCTGGCCGGGGCGCTTGCTTTTGTCTTTTTTGCTGGCGTTGGCGTTGCGGCCGGGCACTTGGCCGGGGCCCAGGTCGGGGGCGGCGCGGTCGAAATTCTTGCCTTCTTCCTGGGCCACCACCACCACTTCGCGCCGCAGCACGGGAATGGTAAAATCGTTGTCGATGGCCACTTCCACCAGCTCGCTGTCGAGCAGGCGGGTAACGATTCCTTCTTCGGTGCCGGTCAGCAGCCGGACTCTATCTCCTACGTTCATAACAGTTCTAATTTGCCCGCTCCGAGGTCAGCTTTTCGGTGTGAAGAACGGCCGCCCGGGGCAGGTGAGTTCGTCAAAAGTACGGGCAACGGGGGCCGCTCGGGTTTTACTAACGGATTTTAGCCGGCTCGGGCCTATAAGTAGAGCGCGTGAAAGCCGAAACCGTTGCGTGGGTTGTATTCCAGGGCCGGGGCCGGCAGGTGGAAAATGCTCAGGGCGTAAAACACCCGCTTGAGCACCACGCTTCGGGTGGGGATGCGCCGCAGGTCCACGTCGAGCGACAAGTAAAACTGGCGGTAGGGGCGCAGGCCGGCGGCGGCGTTGGTGGCGTCGTCGTTATACACCATGTCTTCGCCGCCGTAGCCCAGGGCGGGCTGCAGCCAGCGCGGCCAGCGGTTGCCGGGCTTCAAAAAAGCGCCTACGTCGGTGCAGAGCCAATACGTCTGGCCGTTGTAGTCTTTGAGCCAACGCTCGGGCACGTTGCTGCCCAGCACGTTGGGGCGGCGCTGGGCGTAGCCGGTGAGGTGAAACGACCATTTGGGCATGATGCGGATGTCGTGCCAGGCCAGCTGCTGGGCCAGCAGGCCCGCCGAGCCCAGGAAATTAGCGGCCAAATCGGTGGCCGACGCGCCGTACTCCGGGTCGCGCCCGTCCAGAATTTCCAGCGGGCTCTGGATGGCAAACCCCACAAAGGAGCCGTACCAAATGGCTTTTCTCTCGCTCAGGCCGGCCCAGCGCAGCATGTCGACGGCGCCGCGGCTTTCCTGAAAGGCGCCCCAAAAGTGCCCGCACTTATCGAGCTGCTGCCACTCGGGCAGGTCGTTGAACCAGTGCAGCGGCACCCGCTCGCCGGTGTACCAGGCCGTGGTGAGGCCCGTGTAGATGACGCCGTAGCCCACGGCCGAGCCGCCTACTAGCAGGCGCAGGCGGCGCCGGCGCATCGCCAACGAATCGGGTGACGCCGATGCAGCTGTTTGCGGTGCGAGTAGCACGGTGCTATCGGCGCGGGCGGGATTCTGCGCGGCGGCGGCGGGCGCCAGGGCCTGTCCGCCCACGGCCCACAGCCCCACCAACAGCCAACGTCGTACGGGAACAAATGGGCAGGCAATAAACGTCATGCGGGCAAGAATCAGCCGCAAAGGTAGGCGGTTTTGCACCACGAAGAGGCCAGAAGCTGTATCTTGCGCTATCGTTTGCACACGGCCTTACGCGGGGCCTTGTTGTTCCTTCATCCATCCCACCAAAAATTCCCCAATGCAAACATTTACCCGCATTACCATGCTGCTGTGCAGCCTGTTGGCCTGGACGGCTCAGGCGCAGGTGGTCACCACGTCGCCGGTGTTTTTCACCGACACCACGCCCGTGACCATCACCTTCGACGCTACCCAGGGCAACGGCGCGCTGGCCAACTTCACCGGCAACGTCTACATCTGGACCGGCACCGTGACCAACCTGAGCACCAGCAACACCAACTGGCGCAACGTGCACAGCACCACCTTCAACCAGGCCGACCCCACCGCGCTGATGACGCGCGACGCCAGCAACCCCAACATTTACCGCATCACCTTCACGCCGCGCACCTATTACCCCATTCCGGCCGGCGAAACCCTGCTGCGCCTGGGCATGATTTTCAAAAATGCCGACGGCACCGTGGTGGGCCGGGCGGCGGGCGGCGGCGACATTTTTGTGGATGCCGCCCAAGCGGCGCTCACGGCCCGCATCACCAGCCCCGCGCCGGGTACCAACGGCAACCCACTGTTTGTGAACCAGAACACGCAGGTGAGTGTGACCGGCGCCGCCTCGGCCTCGGCAAACCTGGCTTTTACCCTCAACGGCACCCAAGTGGCTCAGCAAACCAACGCCACCACGCTGACGTCTAACATTACCATTTCTCAGACGGGCCGCAGCGTGGTGCGTTTTACGGCGGTGAGCGGCACGTCGCAGGCCGTCGATTCGCTGGTGTTTGTGGTGCGCCCCACGGTGGTGACGGCGGCCCTGCCCGCCGGTGCCAAGGACGGCATTACCTACCTCAACGGCGGCACGTCGGTGATTCTGAACCTGACGGCGCCGAACAAGCAGTTTGTGTACGCCATCGGCGAGTTCAACAACTGGCAGACGCCCAACTCGGCCTTCATGAACCGCACGCCAGATGGCAACCGCTGGTGGGTGCAAATCAACGGCCTGACGCCGGGCGTGGAGTACGCCTACCAGTATTTGGTAGATGGCGAACTGCGCGTGGCCGACCCGTACTGCGAGAAAATCCTGAACCCGAACGACGACCGGTTCATCCCAAGCGTGACCTACCCCAACCTGAAGCCCTACCCCACGGGCGCGACCACCGGGAACGTGTCGGTGCTGCAAACCAACCAGGCGCCGTACGTTTGGACGACGACCAATTACCAGCGCCCCAGCCGCGCCGATTTGGTGATTTATGAATTGCACCTGCGCGATTTTGTGGCCCGCCACGACTACCAGACCCTGCGCGACACGCTCAATTACCTGAGCCGCCTGGGCGTGAACGCCATCGAGCTGATGCCCATCAATGAGTTTGAGGGCAACGAGAGCTGGGGCTACAACCCGTCGTTCTACTTCGCGCCCGATAAGTACTACGGCACCAAAAATGACCTGAAGCGCCTCATCGACGAGTGCCACCGCCGCGGCATGGCCGTGGTGCTCGACATGGTGCTCAACCACTCCTTCGGCCAGTCGCCGATGGTGCAGATGTATTTCGACAACGCCACCGGCAAGCCCGCCGCCAACAGTCCGTGGTTCAACCAGGACCCCACGCACCCCTTCAACGTGGGCTACGACTTCAACCACGAAAGCGCGTTTACCAAGTACTTCTCGAAGCAGGTGATGGCGTTCTGGCTGCAGGAATACCGCGTCGACGGCTACCGTTTCGACCTGAGCAAGGGCTTCACGCAGGTGAACAACCCCACCAACGTGGGGGCCTGGGGCGCTTACGACCAGTCGCGCATCAACATCTGGAAGGACTACTACGACGCCATGAAGGTCGTGGACAGCAACGTGTACTGCATTCTGGAGCACTTCGCCGACAACTCCGAAGAGCGGGTTCTGGCCGACTACGGCATGATGCTGTGGGGCAACATGAACTACAACTACAACGAAGCCACGATGGGTTACGTCAGCACCTCGAACTTCAGCGGCGGGTACTACGGCACCCGCAACTTTGCCAGCCCGAACCTGGTGACGTACATGGAAAGCCACGACGAAGAGCGGCTCATGTTCAAGAACATTACCTATGGCAACCAGGCCAACCCCGCCCACAACGTGCGCGACCTGAACACCGCCCTGGCCCGCACCGAAGCCGCCGCGGCCTTCTTCCTCACCGTGCCCGGCCCGAAGATGATTTGGCAGTTTGGCGAGCTGGGCTACGACATCAGCATCGACCAGAACGGCCGCGTGGGCAACAAGCCCATCCTGTGGAACTACTACCAGAACGCGAACCGCCGCCAGCTCTACGAGGTGTACCGGGCCCTCATCGCGCTCAAGAAAAAGGAGCCGGTGTTTGAAAACCCCACCACCTACACGCAGTCGCTGGCCGGCGCGGCCAAGTCCATTCACCTGAGCGACGCCAACACGAAGGTGACCATCATCGGCAACTTCGACGTGACCGCCACCACCATCGACCCGGCCTTCCAGACCACCGGTAAGTGGTATAACTACCTCAGCGGCGACAGCATCACCGTCACGAATCCCAACGCCCTGATTACGCTGCAGCCCGGCGCCTACGCCGTGTACACCTCGCGCCGCATCAAAAAGGCCACGTTGCTGCCCACGCGCACGCAGGCGGCCGCCGCGGTGCTACGCCTCACGGCTTCGCCCAACCCCACCGCCAGCACCGCGCTGCTGCAGTACGAGCTGCCCACGCCGGCCGCCGTCACGATGACTGTGCAAAACCTGCTGGGCGCCACCGTGCGCACCGTGAGCACGGCCGCGCCGCAAGCCGCCGGCCCGCACAGCGTGAGCCTGCCCGTGCAAGGGCTGGCCGAGGGCGTGTATCTCGTGCGCCTCACCACGCCGCAGCTCAGCCAGACCATCCGACTGGTGGTGCAGCACTAAGAACGTTTTCATGCAAACAAAAAGGCCGCTTCCAGTTGGAAGCGGCCTTTTTGTTTGCAGTAGGTTCATTGGCAATAGCAGTTGCCCAGGAGCTCAGCCTATAAGTCCTCTTCGTGGTAGGCCACTAGGTCATCGATAGGGGAGCGGATGATTTTGCCCACTTCCATGCCGTGGTTTTTGGCCACCTGCGTCAGTACGTCGCGGAAATTGTAGCCCACCGAGCCCACGCAGTTGAAGCTGTACTCCTGATAGCGCGGGTAGTGCAGCACCAGGTTTTGGAAGAACGTTTCGAAGCCTTCGAGCACGATGTCGCGGCAGTAGCTCACGTTGTTGTGGTCGTAGGCAAACTTGGCGAAGCTGGCCAGGTAACGGTTGGGCAACGGCTGGTTGTAGAGGCGGTCAAGGATTTCGTTGCGCGTGCCCAGCTTGTACTCCTCTTTCAGGGCTTCCTGCAGGCCGTCGGGCAGCAGGCCGCGCAAATAGTCACGCAGCAGCCGCTTGCCAAAAAACGACCCCGACCCCTCATCGCCCAGGAAATAGCCCAGCGAATCCACGTTGTAGGTGATTTTTTCGCCGTCGTAGAGGCAGGAGTTGGTGCCCGTGCCCAAGATGGCGGCAAAGCCGGGCTTGCGGCCCAGCAGCGCTCGGGCGGCGGCCAGCAGGTCCTCGGTCACGTGGGCCTTGGTGTTGGGGAAGAGCTGGCGCAGGGCCCCGGCAATGACTTCGGCCTTTTGGGCCGACGACACCCCGGCGCCGTAGAAATACACGTCGCGCACTTGGTCGCGCGGCAGCGTATCGGGCAGATGCTGGTTCAGCGAGGCCACAATGCCGGCCGTGTCGATAAAGTCGGGGTTGTACCCTTCGGTATTGAAGTAAACGCGGTTGTGCGCGTCGTCGAGCTGGCACCAGCTGCATTTGGTGGAACCGCCGTCGGCAATAAGTATCATGCGGGAGGGAGTGGTGAAGAAGTAGCGAAAGTAGCAAGCAGCCCGGAAAGTGGGCCGGCAAGGGCAAAAAAGAGGCAGCCTTGCGGGCTGCCTCTTTGGTTGTTTGGCTACCGCCAGAGGCAGGTAGCGCGGCCGTGTAATCCGGTTTAGCGGGTTACGGTATAAGTCAGGGTGGCCAGGTTGAACTTGATGGTGTACAGACCGGGCGTGGCCACGGCAATGTTCGAGCCGTTGGCTACCAGCGCGCCGCCGGTGGGCGAGTTGCCGCCGTAGTTCACGCCCCAGTCGCTGTTCTTGCGGAACTTAAACTCGCCGGCGTTCAGGTTGCGGGTCAGGTCATAGGTTTTCGTGTCGCAGTTGTACACCAGCGGCACGTCGGTGTTCCAGTCCACACCGGCGGGGCCGATGATGGACCACACGTCCGAGTTCGGGGGCAGGCACACTTTATAGCCCGTAACCGTAAGGGGCACGGCGTTCGAAACGAAGCTGTGGCGGTCGGTGCCTACACCAGCGGCCAAGCGCACGAATACCGGCGTAGCCACGCCAGGCGTCACGTTTAGGAAAGTAAGGGCCGTATTCAGGTCCTGAACCGTAACGGCTTTCGACGTGCCTGTACCGGTCACGCTGATGATGCCCGGATAGCCGAAGCCGTCGGCGGACTTTGCCACCTGCAGTTCGTAAGTCACCGCCGGGGCCTTTTTGTAGTCGGTGCCACTGAGTGCGAAAGTCACCGGCGTCCAGTTAAACGTGATGGCCGTCTGGGCCGCGTTTGCCTGGGTCAGCACCGCCGAGTTGGCGGAAGCCGTGAGCGTGCTCGTTGCCGAAGGCGCCACGGTAACCTTGTTCTCGTCCTTCGAGCAAGATGCCAGCGCAGCTACGGCAAACAAGCCGACGGCTGCTTGGGTAAGCCAATTTTTCATGGTTATAGGGAATGTTAAAAGAGAAAACAGAAACGGTACGTACTCCGGAATCGGGCTTCGCAGTTTGCGAAGGCGTGCCACCGGGAGCAGCGGTGCGCGTCGGTTAGGAAATGAAAGCAGCCCGTGGGAGAAGCTGCCGCAGGGCGGCTTCTCCCAGGCGCAGGCTAGTAGCCCGTGTTTTGCTTCAGGTTGGGGTTGGCCGCCAGGTCCGAGGCCGGCAGCGGGAACAAATTGTATTTGGCATTCACCGACTGGCCGTTGGCTACGCCTCCCTTCCAGGGCCACAGGTAGGTGCCTTCCACAAACTGGTTGTAGCGGATGAGGTCGGAGCGGCGCGTGCCTTCCCAGTGCAGCTCACGGGCGCGCTCATCGAGGATGAAGGCGCTGGTCATCTGGGCATCGGTGATGTCGGCCACGGCGCTGGGCGTAGCAATCGGCAGGCCGAAAGCGCGGCGGCGCAGCTGGTTCACGTAGCCGAGGGCAATGCTGCGGTCGGCGTTGCCGCGGGTGGCGGCTTCGGCGTAAATCAGCATCATGTCGGCCAGGCGCAGCATCGGGAAGTCCACGCTCGAGAAGTTGAGCGAAGCGCCCTGGGGAGCACCGGCCGAGTTGATGTTGCGGAATTTCAGCACGCCCAAGCCTTGGGTGAACTGGCTCAGGTCGTTGATGGCCAGCGTCTGGCCGGTGGTGTAGAAACGACCCCGACGGTCCTTGGCGGTGTCGCCACCTGCCAGGAAGAACTTGTCGACGAGGGCACTGGTGGTGCGGAGGCCGCCCCAGCCGGTGGACTGGCCCACCAGGCGCTGCCAGGTGGCGTCGGCGCCGCTAGTGGCGCCGTTCACCAGGAAGGTGGTGCCACCGTAGCTCTGCACGCTGTTCACGTCGAAAATAACGGGCCAGATGATTTCATCCTTGGCCGGGGCCAGGTTGTTGTCGGCCAGGAACAGGCGGCCGTAAGCCGACGACACGCGCCCGGAGGCAGTCGTGCTCAGGCTGAAGCCGGAGTCCACCACTTTTTTGGCAGCCTCGGCGGCTTTGGCGTACTGTGGGGTACCGGTGTAAACGCCCGCGTTCAGGTACAAACGCGCCAGCATGCCATAAGCGGCAGCTTGGTCTACGCGGCCGTACTCGTTGGTGCGGGCCGGGGCCAGCTCGGTGGTCAGGGCCTGCAGCTCGCTTTCCACGTAGCTGTACAGCTGCTGGCGGGTAGCGTAGCTCGGCAGCGGGCCGCCGATGGCGTCTTTCTCCGTCACAAAGGGACCGTTGCCGAACAGGTCGATAACGTGCAGGTAAGCCACGGCGCGCAGGAAGCGGGCCTCGGCGCGGTAGCGCTTGGCTTCGCCCTGGTCGCCGCTGCCCAAGCGGCTGCTGAGGTTGTCGTCGGATGCTTCGCGGATGAACTCGTTGCAAATGGCAATTTCGTAGTACATCCGGTTGTAGAGGCCGCGGGTGAGGGGGTCGGTGGCATCCCAGTTCATGCGGTGCCACTCCTGCACGCCCGGGTCATTCCAGGCAATCACGGCCTCGTCGGTGGTCAACTCCTGCGCGCTCCAGTACTGGCGGATGTAGTCCGACGTACCAGCGTCAATGCCCACGATGTCGCCCGAGCCCGGGCCCGAAGGACCGGTCAGGGCGAAGCCGCCGTAGAGCTTGGCCAGCACCTGCTTGTAGGCGGGCAGGCTCACGTACACTTTGTCGGGCGTGAGCTCATACTTGGGCGTCTGGTCCAGGTCCTTGGTGCAGGACGTGTTCAGGCCGGCCAGAGCGGTGCTCAGGGTGAGGGCCGTCAGCCCCCGGTATAATGATTTTTTCATATGCGGTGGGAATTAAAAGCCGAGAGCAAGGCCCAGGGTGTAGGTGCGGGCACGCGGGTAAAAGTTAGAGTCGATGCCAAACGTGGCGCCCGAGGTGGGCGATGCCGCGTTCAGTACTTCGGGGTCCAGGCCCTTGTATTTGGTTACCACGAACGCATTCTGCACGTTGCCGGTGATGCGCAGCGTGGAGGCGCCGAGCACCTTGCCCACGTTGTAGCCCAGCGAGATGTTGTCGCAGCGCAGGAACGAAGCGTTTTGTACGTAGTAATCCGAGAACACCTGCTGGCGGGTGAAGCCCGTGTTCAGCACGTCGGGGCTCAGGTTATTCACGAAGTTCGTCGAACCCTGGGCGTTGGCGTAAGTGCCGTAGTTGGCAGCGTTGGAGTTATACACGTAGTTGCCGAGGTTGCTGCGCAGCGTGAAGGCCAGCGCCAGCTTCTTGTAGGTCAAATTGGAGCTGAAGCCCAGCGTCACGAGCGGGTACGGACGCTTGTAGTACACGTAGTCCTGGTCGTTGATAACGCCGTCGCCATTGCGGTCAACATAAAGGCCTTCCACCGGGCGGCCGTCCGGGCCGTACACCTGCTGCGCTACAAAGAAGGTGTTGAAAGGCTGTCCCACAGCGTTGATTTGAATGGTGTTGCCAGTGCCACCCCGATGCCACCAACTTTGTAGGGCGAAATGCCCTCCGGCTGCTGGTCCAAGGCGGTGATTTTGTTAACATTGTACGCCCCGTTCAGGTTCACGCTCCAGTTCAGGTTTTCGCCCCGCAACACGTCGTAATTTAAGCCAAGTTCGATACCCCGGTTGGTCATCGAGCCAATGTTTTTGTTCAACTGGTTGGTAAAGTTCGAACCGGCCGAGAAGTTCACCAGCGCCAGCAGGTCGGTGGCTTTGCGCTCGTACACGTCCACGGTGGCCGTGAAGCGGTTGTCGAAGAAGCCCAGGTCCAGACCGGCGTTCAGGGTGTTGGTTTTCTCGAAGGTCAGTGTGGCGTTGTATCCCTGTACGCTATACGTAGGAACAATCACGCCCGGATTGCCGCCCAGCGGGTAGGAAGTCGTCGAGCCGGTCACCACGTAGCGGGGCTGCGTGTCGTAGGCACCGCCCACGTCCTGCTGGCCGGTGCGGCCGTAGCCGGCGCGCAGCTTCAGTTCCGAAATCACCGTGTTGTCCTTCAGGAAAGCTTCGTTTTTCACGCGCCAGGCCAGGCCCAGGGCCGGGAACCAGCCGCTGCGGTAGCCCTCGCGGAAGCGCGACGTGTTGTCGTTGCGCAGGGTGGCCGTCAGCAGGTACTTGTCCTGCACGTTCACCGTGGCGCGGCCGAAGTAGGAAAGCAGCACGTACTTGTTGTAATAAGCCGGCAGCAACAGGGTGTCGGTTTTGTTTACCTTGGTTTTGCGGTCGAAGCGGTAATCCAGGAAGTTGGGGCCCTGGTCCACAAACGACTGGTAGGCGTGGCCCACCTGCACGTCAATCTTCGTGCCGCCCAACTGCTTGCCGTAGGCCAGGTACGCTTCGAGCAGCTTCATGTCCTTGTCCTGCGAGTACTGCGTGTAGCGCCCGTTCAGGTTGGGGTCGGCCGTGAGGGTGTTGTAGTTGCCGAAGTCGGTGGGTTGGATGACGTTGCTGCCGCGGCCGCGCGAAGCGTCCATGCCTAGGTTCAGGTTGGCGCGCAGGCCGTCGATGCCGTGCACTTTGTAGTCCAGCTGCACGTTGCCGATGAAGCGCTTGGCCGTGCTGGTGTTGTTCGAGTTTTGGAGGGCGGCCACCGGGTTGCCGGGAGCGTTGCCCAGCGGCTGGCCCACCGAGTTGGTGAACTGGTTGTAGCCACCGTATCGCGCAAAGCGGGCTTCGGTCGACCGCACCGGCTGGGTGGGGTCGTAGAGCGCGGCGCCGGCCACGGTGCCATAGTCAACGAAGCGGTTGTCGACGATGGAGCCTTTGGCGTTCAGGTCGATGCGCAGGTGGTTGTCGAGCAGGGTGGGGGTCAGGCTTACCGAGCCCGAGTTACGCTTCAGGCTGTTGGTGATGACGATGCCTTCCTGGTAGAGGTTGCCGTACGACACGCGGAAGGGCACCTTGGCCACGTTGCCAATCAGGCTCACGGTGTTGTCGTAGGTGGCGGCGGTGCGGAAAATCTCTTTCTGCCAGTCGGTGTTGGCCGAGCCCAGCGAGGCAATCTGCGAAGCCGAGCCGTTGGCCTGAATCAGGCGGCGGAACTCGTCGGTTGACAGCGTTTCGTAGCGCTTGGCCACCGTTGACACGCCCACCTGCGAGTTCAGCTCCACGCGCAGCTTGTCGCCTTGCAGGCCCCGCTTGGTGGTGATGAGGATAACGCCGCCCGCGGCCCGGTTGCCGTAGATGGCCGTGGCCGAAGCATCCTTCAGCACGGTGAAGGTTTCGATGTCGCTGGGGTTAATGAGCGAAAGCGGGTTGGAAGTGCCACTGATGGTGGCCTTGTCAACGGGCACGCCGTCAATTACATACAGCGGGTCGCTGTTGGCGTTGAGCGACGAGTTGCCGCGGATGCGGATGGTGTTGCCCGCGCCGGGCGCGCCACCGCTCGAGGTGATGGCCACACCGGCCACTTTGCCCTGAATCAATTGCTCGGGGTTGGTAATCTGGCCCTGCACAAACTGGCGCGAGTCCACCGTGGTCACGGCGCCGGTGATGTCCTGCCGGCGCTGGGTGCCATAGCCTACCACCACGGCTTCGGACAGCTGGGTGGTGTTTTCGGCCAGCGAAGCGGTTACTTCGGCGTTCTGGCCGGCGGCCACCGTCACGGGGCGACGCACCGAGTTGTAGCCCACGAACGAAATCACAACGGTTTGAGGACCTGCCGGCACGTTCTGTACCGAGAAAGTCCCGTCCACGTTCGAAGAGCTGCCCAGCGAGGTACCCTCGACGAGGATGGTAGCGCCCGGAATGCCTTCGTTCTTGCCATCAGTCACGCGGCCGCTGATGGTACCGGTTTGTGCCTGGGCCGTTGAGGGGAAGCCGAAGGCGGCGAACAGTAGCAGAAACAGTAGTTTCGCTAGATAAGGGTGTTTCATGAAAACGGGAATTTGGTGGGAAAATGTGAGCGGGTAAAAAAGAGTGTAAGAAGTATGGTTATTGGGGCAAAAACGATTGGGTTCGGGGCCGGTCGGAAAAATTTCCCATAAAGGGCACCAGTGCCTATGTAAGACAGCATTCGGCAGCGATTGTTGGCGTGCGTTTCCAGCTGCCGGAGGGGGTGAGCAAAACGCTGTGCGAGTGCTGGGTGGTGGCAGGTAACAAACAGATAATCAAAACGCTGAAATAAATAATTGGCGCATCTGGTGAAAGCTGCTATCGAAAAGGCGAAACTAAGGTACGCAAACGTTTGCACAATGGGCCGCGCAGCCCTATTTTTTTGAAGAAAATTTGCGACGGTTTTCGCATTGCTTTCGGGACAGCTATAGTTGGGCGTTCATCCGCTGCCGGATGCAAACGTTGGTTAGGCACCATGTTTGCCTCGCAGCCCTCAAGCCGGAAAATGCGGCGAGCTTGCTAACTTGGGGCCGGGGCGCCGTCCCGTCTGGCAAATTGAATTTTGGCGGTCCCTATCTTGCGCGGTGGGCGCAGCGCCGGGCTGCCAGCAGCCTTGCATCGGCCCGCCAACGTCGTTACTTTTGGCTTTTCCTTAGAAAATGAAAAAGCACCTACTGCTCGTTGCCTTGCTACTGGTGACTTCCGGGCTCAGCGCCACGGCGCAAACCCGCCCCGGCTCGCGCAAGCCTGCCCCCAAAGGCAGCAGCAGGCAGCCCGCCGGCAAAGCCGCGCCCAAGCCGCCGCCGGTGTATTCGCCCATTCAGTCGCAAAGCAGCGCCGATGAGCCAACCGCCCAGGCGCTTGTGGTGAACAAGGTCAAGCTTAAAAAACCGGTGCTGGTGTACTACGAAGAGCCCGCGCCCGGCAAGTCGGTGCAGCAGCTCATCATGTCGGAGGAGAACCTAGGCCTGCTCAAAACCCTCGACCTGGAGCACCTCATGATGCGCCGCGAGGTGTTCGTCGACGGCCTCGGCAACCTGGCCCTGCCGGGCAGCGACGTGACCAAGTACCGCCTGCTGGGCACCAGCGCCGTGGCTGAGGACACGCGCCGCCCCGTGGGCGACGGCCGCAGCTTCTTCTCCCGCCTGAAAGTCCCCTCGTCGGGCTACTTATACGTGGTGCTCGAATCGGCCGAAGAGTACCGGCACTTTGTGAAGGGCCCGCAGAAAAAGGGGGCGTTTCTGGATTTCCAGGCCAACGGTTTGCCCGGAGTCGACTCGGTGCGCGCCGTGTACACGCTGCGCAAGATGGACGCGGCCGAGCGGGGCGCCGGCACCGGCGAAACCATTCGCTAAGCCATGATGCCATCACTGCCCCAACGTGCGGCGCTGCTACTTGGCGCCTTGGCCTTATCGTGTGGTTCGGCCAGCGCGCAGGTCCTGCTCAAACTTACCCATGTGCCCGCTACTACGCCGGTCACCGATACCATTTTTGTGGCCGGCTCCTTTAACAACTGGAACCCGCACAGTCGCGCCCACGCTTTGCGCCGACTGGCTGATGGCACCCACCAGCTCAGCCTGCCGGCTGGATTGGGCACCGTAGAATATAAGTTCACGCGTGGCAGCTGGCCTACGGTGGAGGTAGATGGCAACGACGCCCAAATTGCCAACCGCAAAACCGACCTGACAACTTCCCATGAGGTATCGGCCGAAGTAATGGCCTGGGCCGACCAGAAAGGCGGGACAGCCAAAAAGCACACCGCCACGCCGCAGGTGCGCGTGCTGTCGGCCACCTTCAACATGCCGCAACTGGGCCGACAGCGGCGCGTGTGGCTTTACCTGCCAGCCGACTATGCGGCAAACCCAAGCCGTCGCTACCCCGTGCTCTACCTGCACGACGGCCAAAACGTATTCGACGACGCCACCAGCTTCGGTGGTGAGTGGGGCGTAGACGAAACCCTCGACCGCCTGCGCAAAGCTGGCCAGGATGCCACCGGCACCATTGTGGTGGCCGTCGACAACGGCGACCAGTTTCGCACCGACGAATACATTCCCTGGCCCAGCGCCGAGCTTAAGGACCAGCCTCACCAGGGCGGTCAGGGCGGCGCCTACGTCGATTTTCTGGCCCGCACGCTCAAGCCGTACATTGACGCACACTACCGCACTCGGCCCGACGCCGCCCATACGGGCATAGCCGGCTCCAGCCTTGGCGGGCTCATTTCGGTGTACGCCGCCCTGAAATATCCGAAAGTGTTTGGCGCGGTGGGCGCGTTTTCGCCCGCTTTCTGGGTGTGCAACGATTCGTTGCGTGCCTACGCAAAAACCCACCCAGCAGCACGTACCACCCGATTCTATTTCGTGTGCGGGCCAAAGGAATCGGAAACCATGCTGCCGCTGATGAGGCAATGGCGCGACGAGCTACGCGCGGAAGGCGTGCCCGCCGCCAACGTGGCATTTTCGGCCCCGCCCGATGGCGAACATAAGGAGTGGTTCTGGCGGCGGGAGTTCCCAGCGGCTTATCGCTTTCTTATGCGCCCGGCGATGAAAGCCATGAGTTCAATGCCACGTAAGTAGCAGTTAACAAGATTCATTGCTGAAGTGACTGGTTGTAAAATTGGCGAACTTTACAACCATGTGTTGATAGTTTCGTATGGATTTTTGCTTTTGATTGCCGGGGTTTTAAGAAAAACGTTTTACCTTTGCCACGCGTTTCAGTCGAAGCGCCCTCTCAATATGAACGCACATCGTACTTCGCAGGCTTGGTGGTGGCAGCTCCGAAACATCGGACCGGCCTTGCTGTGCGCCTCGTGAAGTCAACTTGATTTTACCTGATTCCACAAAAAGCCCGGCCCACAGCCGGGCTTTTTGCGTTTCCGCTTCTCGCTTTCAATTCTGTGTCTTATCAACTCATCACCCGCTCCCGCCGCCTGCTCGCCGATACCGTAACGCCGGTGGGCCTGTTTCTGCGCCTGCGCGACCAATACGCCAACTGTCTGCTGCTGGAAAGCGCCGACTACCACGGCCAGCAAAACGCCTTCAGCTACTTGGTGTGCGAGCCGCTGGCCACGTTTGAGCTTCGGCGCGGTGGCGTGCTGCGCCAACTGCTGCCCGGCTCTGCCGAAACCACCGAAAACCTGGCTCACCCGCGCGAAGCCCTAGCCCGGCTGCGAGACTTCGCCGCCGCCGGTACGCCCGATGCCGCGGCCGAAAAGCTGCCCTTCATCAGCACTGGCCTGTTTGGCTACATGGGCTACGAGGCCGTGCAAAGCTTTGAGGATGTGCAGCTAAACTCCGAGAAAGTGCCGGCAGGCGACATTCCGCTGATTCGCTACGGGGTGTACCGTTACGTCATCGCTTTCAACCACTTACGGCAGGAGCTGTACCTGTTCGAGCACAGCGTGGCCGGCGAGGCCATAGCCGCAACCGACGGCCTCGACCGCCTCGAAAACCTGGTGCGCCACCCCAGCGTGCCAGCTTTCGATTTTGCCACCGAAGGGGAGGAGCAGACCAACCAGACCGATGCCGAGTTTTTGGCCCGCCTCACGCAGGGGCAGGCGCACTGCCTGCGCGGCGATGTGTTCCAGATTGTGCTCTCGCGCCGGTTTCAGCAGGGCTTTTCGGGCGATGAGTTCAACGTGTACCGGGCGCTGCGGTCCATTAATCCTTCGCCCTATCTGTTTTACTTCGATTACGGCGACTATAAAATCTTTGGCTCCTCGCCCGAGGCGCAGGTGCTGGTACAGGGCCGCGAGGCCACTCTGTTCCCAATTGCGGGCACCTACCGCCGCACCGGCGACGATGCCGCTGATGCCGCCGCCGCCCAGCGCCTGGCCGCCGACCCCAAGGAAAATGCCGAACACGTGATGTTGGTAGACCTGGCCCGTAACGACCTGGCCCGCCACGGCACCAAAGTGGAAGTGCGCACGCTGCGCGAAATCCAGTTTTACTCGCACGTCATCCACCTTGTAAGTAAGGTGACGGCCGAACTGGCCGAAAATACTGATACGCTGCAAGTGGTAGCCGACACTTTCCCGGCTGGCACGCTTTCTGGCGCCCCTAAGTTTCGCGCCATTCAACTCATTGATGGGCTGGAGCCCACCGCCCGCGGCTACTACGGCGGCTGCCTGGGCTTTCTAGGCTTCGATGGCAGCTTCAACCACGCCATTATGATTCGCTCGTTTCTGAGCACCGGCAACCAGCTGTATTTCCAGGCCGGCGCGGGTGTGGTGGCGGCTTCTAACACGCAGTCGGAGCTGGAAGAGGTGCACCACAAGCTGGGCGCCCTGCGTGCCGCGCTGCGGGCCGCTGAAAACGTGAAATAATTCCAGCTTACTGCCATGAAAATCCTCGTTCTCGATAACTACGACTCCTTCACCTACAACCTGGTGCACCTGCTGCGCGAGCTCGGCCACGGCCCGAACATGACCGTGACACGCAACGACCAGCTGACGCTGGAGGACGTAAACGCCTACGACGCCATCCTGCTCTCGCCCGGCCCCGGTATTCCGTTGGAAGCTGGGCTGATGCCGGATATCATTGAGCGGTATGCGCCCACCAAACGCATTCTGGGCGTGTGCCTGGGCCACCAGGGCCTGGCCGAAAGCTTCGGGGCGGAGCTCTACAATATCCCCGCCGTGCTGCACGGCGTGGCCAACGAAGCCGAAGTAACCGTAGCCGACGAGCGCCTGTTTGCCGGGCTGCCCAAGCGGTTCCAAGTGGGGCGCTACCACTCGTGGGCGGTGCGGCCCGAGTCGATGCCCCCGACGCTGGAAGTAACGGCCCGCGACGCCAACGGCGAGGTGCTGGCCTTCCGCCACCGCCAGTACGACGTGCGCGGCGTGCAGTTCCACCCCGAAAGCATCCTAACCGAGCACGGCGCGCAGATGCTGGAAAACTGGTTGAAGTAGAAATCTGAGAAAGAACGTCATGCTGAGCGTAGCCGAAGCATCTCGCGTGTAGTAGTAAATAAATCGTTGAACGATGCGAGCGAGATACTTCGGCTGCGCTCAGCATAACGTTCTGAAAAGAAATCAAAAGCATTGAAACACATTCTCACCAAGCTTTTCGACCACCAGCCCCTGACGCATGCCGAGGCCCACGCCGCCATGCGCCAATTGGGCGAGGGCGGGGCCAACCCGGCCGAAACGGCGGCTTTCCTGGCCGTGTACCGCATGCGGCCCATCACGGTGGCCGAACTGGCCGGCTTCCGCCAGGCCCTGCTAGATTTGAGCCGCGACCCGGAGCTGGGCACGCATGAGCTCGTGGACATCGTGGGCACGGGCGGCGACGGTAAAAACACGATTAATATCTCCACGCTGGCCTGCTTTATCGTGGCCGGGGCGGGCACGCTGGTGGCCAAGCACGGCAACTTCGGGGTGTCGTCGGTATCGGGCGCTTCGAACGTGCTGGCGCATTTTGGCTACAATTTCGAAGCCAGCCCCGACCAGCTGCGGCGGCAGCTCGACCGGGCAGGCATTTGCTTTCTGCACGCGCCGGCTTTCCATCCGGCTATGCGGCACGCCGGGCCCATCCGGCGCGAGCTTGGGCTGCGCACCTTCTTCAACATTCTCGGCCCGCTGGTGAACCCGGCCCGGCCCACGGCCCAGTTGCTGGGCGTGTTCAGCCTGGAGCTCCAGCGCCTCTACCACTACCTGATGCAGCCCACCGGCGCGCGCTACGCAGTAGTGCACGCCCTCGATGGCTACGACGAGCTGGCCCTCACCGGCCCGGCCAAGGTGGTGTCGTCGTTCGAAGGCGAGCGGCTGTTTACTGCCGACACGCTGGGCCTGCCGGCCTGCACGCCCGACGACCTATCCGGCGGCAGCACCGTGACGGCCGCCGCCGAGCTCTTCAAGCACGTGCTCGATGGCCACGGCACCGAGGCCCAGCGCAACGTAACCACCGCCAACGCCGCCCTGGCCCTGCAATGCGCCCGCCCCGGCCTGAGCTGGGACGCCGCCCTGGCCCTCAGCCGCGAGTCGTTAGACTCGGGCGCGGCCCGACGGGCTTTCGAAACCATGCTGGCCACTCAATAAAATTTCTACATAGCGCGAAGCAAATCCGTCGCGCTGCTGTTTTTCAAGTCATGTCCCAAGCCACCATCCTCGATACCATCGTCGCCCACAAGCGCCAGGAAATTGCCAGCCGCCGCGAGCTGTTGCCCACCAAGCTGCTCGAAACCAGCTTGTATTTCAACTCGCAGCCGTTGTCGCTGCGCAAGTACCTGCTGCGCGAAGGCGGCAGCGGGCTCATTGCTGAGTTTAAGCGCAAGTCGCCCTCCAAGGGCTGGATTAACCAGTATGCGCCCGTCGAGCGCACCACGCTGGGCTACATGCAGGCCGGCGCGGCGGCACTGTCCGTCCTCACCGATACCGAGTTTTTCGGCGGGAAGAACGAGGATTTGACCACGGCGCGCCGCTTCAATTTCTGCCCCATCGTGCGCAAGGATTTTGTGGTCGATGAGTACCAGATTCTCGAAGCCAAGAGCGTGGGGGCCGATGCCGTGCTACTGATTGCCGCCGTGCTCACGCCTGCCGAGATTGATACGCTGGGCCGTCTGGCCCGCTCGCTCGGCCTCGAAGTGCTGCTCGAAGTGCACGACGGCGAAGAGCTGGCCCGCTCCATCAACGCCGACGCCGTGAACCTCATCGGCGTGAACAACCGCAACCTGCACGATTTCAGCCTCAGCCTCGATACCTCGATGGCGCTGGCCGAAGCCATTCCGAACGAGTTTGTGAAGGTGTCGGAAAGCGGCATTTCCACGGCGGCCGCCATTGGCCAGCTGCGCGAAGTGGGCTTCCGCGGCTTTCTGCTGGGCGAGGCCTTCATGCGCCACGCCCGGCCCGAGCGCGCCTGCGCCGCGCTGGTGCAGGAAATCGCCGCCCTGCCGAAAATCGAGTCGGTAGTAGCCTAGTTGCCGGCCATGAAAACGCCCCGCCCCGACATTTCCGCTTTAGCCGCTGCCGCTGGTGTACCTGGTGCGAAAGCTGCTGCCGCAGCTCCCGAGGCCCCGGCGCGGCTGCTGGTGAAGGTGTGCGGTATGCGCGACGAGGCTGCCCTGGCCGGCGTGGCCGCGCTGGGGCCGAATTTTCTGGGCTTCATCTTCGCGCCCAAGTCGCCGCGCTTTGTGGGCGAGGTGCTGGCCCCCGGGCTGGTGCGCGCCCTGCCGCCGACCATTTGGAAGGTGGGCGTGTTCGTGAACGAAACCACCGCCAACATCCTCGCCACAGTCCAGCGCTTCGGCCTGGCCGCCGTGCAGCTGCACGGCCAGGAGTCGCCCGCGCAGTGCGAGGAGCTGAACGAAGCCGGCTTGCTGGTACTAAAAGCGTTTTCGGTAGGGGAGGCGGTTGATTTCGACGCCCTGCTGCCCTACGTGCCGTTTTGCGACTACTTTTTGTTTGATACCAAAGGTGCCGCGCCCGGCGGCAACGGGGCCGTTTTCAACTGGAATTTGTTGCAGTCCTACAACCTGCCTGTGCCCTATTTCCTGGCCGGCGGGCTGGGGCTGGAACACGCCGCCGAGCTGGCGGCCCTGCGCCTGCCCGGTCTGGCCGGTGTCGATTTGAACAGCGGTTTCGAGACCGCGCCCGGCGTGAAAGATGCCGGCCGATTAGCCCAAATGCTCACCCAACTGCGCTCCGGCGCGCCAACCCTATGACTGCTATCCCCTCTTACCAAAAACCCACCGAGCGCGGCTACTACGGCCAGTTTGGCGGCGCCTTCGTGCCCGAAATGCTCTATCCCAACGTGGAGGAGCTGCGCACGCAGTACCTGGACATCATGGCCGAGCCCGAGTTTCAGGCTGAGTTGAAGCAGCTGCTCCGCGACTACGTGGGCCGCCCCACGCCGCTGTTCGAGGCCAAGCGCCTGTCGGAGAAATACGGCACCCGTATTTTCTTCAAGCGCGAAGACCTCTGCCACACCGGCGCGCACAAAATCAACAACACCGTGGGCCAGATTCTGCTGGCCAAGCGGCTGGGCAAAACGCGCATCATCGCCGAAACCGGCGCCGGGCAGCACGGCGTGGCCACTGCCACCGTGTGCGCCCTAATGGGCCTGCCCTGCGTGGTGTACATGGGCGCCGTCGACATCGAGCGCCAGGCCCCCAACGTGGCCCGCATGCGCCTGCTCGGGGCCGAAGTGCGCCGCGCCGAAAGCGGCAGCCAGACCCTGAAAGACGCCACCAACGAGGCCATCCGCGACTGGATTGCCAACCCCGTCGATACGCACTACATCATCGGCTCGGTGGTGGGCCCGCACCCGTACCCCGATTTGGTGGCCCGCCTGCAGGCCATTATCAGCGAGGAGATGCGCGCCCAGCTGCTGGAAAAAACCGGTACCGAGCTGCCCGATTTCGTGGTGGCCTGCGTGGGTGGCGGCTCCAACGCGGCCGGTGCGTTCTACCACTTTCTGGATGAGCCTTCGGTGCGCCTGATTGCGGTGGAAGCAGCCGGGCACGGCATCCACTCGGGGCACTCGGCGGCGACATCGGTGCTGGGCACGCCGGGCATCATCCACGGCAGCAAAACACTGCTGATGCAGGACGAGCACGGTCAGATTACCGAGCCCTACTCGCTGAGCGCGGGCCTCGACTACCCCGGCATCGGGCCGCTGCACGCCTACCTGGGCGAAGTGGGCCGCTCCGAGTTCATCGCCATCACCGACGACGACGCCCTGGCCGCCGTGGCCGAGTGCAGCCGCATGGAAGGCATCATCCCGGCCCTTGAAACGGCCCACGCCCTGGCCGCCCTGGGCCAGCTCGGCGCCGGCCCCGACGATGTGGTGGTGGTGAACCTCTCCGGCCGCGGCGACAAAGACCTGGAAACCTACCTCAAGAACATGGACAAGCTGGTGTAGCCTGCGGCTCCCCGATACCTATTATATATGGACCGCATCAAACACGCCTTCGCGAGCAAAACCAACCTGCTCAATACCTACTTCACCGCTGGCTACCCCAGCCTGCACGACACTATTCCGCTGGCCAAAGCGCTGGTCGACGCCGGGGCCGACATCCTCGAAATCGGCATGCCCTTCTCCGACCCGCTGGCCGATGGCCCGGTCATCCAGGGCAGCAGCTCGGTGGCGCTGGCCAACGGCATGAACCTGCCCGTGCTGTTCGAGCAGCTAAAGAGCCTGCGCGCTGCCGTGCCCGAAACGCCGGTGCTGCTCATGGGCTACCTCAACCCCGTGATGCAGTTCGGGGTCGAAGAATTCTGCCGCCAGGCCGCCGAAGTGGGCGTCGACGGCCTCATCCTACCCGACCTGCCGCTGGCCGAGTACGAAGAGTTCTACCAGGAAACCTTTAAGAAGTATGGTCTGAAAGCCGTCTTCCTCATCACCCCGCAAACCTCGGAGGAGCGCATCCGCCACCTCGACCGCCTCTCCGAAGCCTTCCTCTACCTCGTTTCGGGCCCCGGCACTACCGGCGGTACCACCCTGCCCGATGCCGTGGCGCAGCAGCAGTACTTCGAGCGCATCGCCGCCCTGAAACTGCGCAACCCGCGCCTCATCGGCTTCGGCATCGGCGACAAAGCCGGTTTCGAGTGCGCCTGCGAGCACGCCGAGGGTGCCATCATCGGCTCGGCCCTCATCCGCGCCCTGGAGGATGCCACCGACGCCCCGGCCGAAGCGGCGCGCTTCGTACGCGGCATCAAGCCGGCGTAATCTCGAACGTCATGCAGAGCGCAGCGAAGCATCTCGCGTGCTGAAGTAACCCAATCGTTTCAACGTCATTAATTAGTAGTTGCACGCGAGATGCTTCGCTGCGCTCTGCATGACGTGCTTTTCTTCTCGAATAATTCTGTGATAATCCAACTCGAAAAAAACGCCTCGGTGCCCACCATCACCGAGCACCTGAAGCAGCAGGGCTACAAAGCCACCGAAGTCACGACCCAGCACGCCCACTACCTGGTGGCCATCGGCAAGAAGGAATTCGACATCCGCACCATCGGCCAGCTGCCGGGCGTGCGCGACGTGCACCGCGTGAGCGACGACTACAAGCTCGTGAGCCGCAAGTGGCGCGTGAAGCCCACCGTGCTCGACCTCGGCGATGGCGTGACCATCGGCGAAGGCTCGTTGGCCTTGTGCGCCGGCCCGTGCAGCATCGAGAGCGAGGCCCAGATGGAAAAGGTGATGGACCACCTCGTAGCCAACGGCGTGCGTCTGATGCGCGGCGGCGTGTTCAAGCCCCGCTCGTCGCCCTATGCCTTCCGAGGGCTGGGACTGGAGGGGCTGCGCGATTTCCATCGCATGGCCCGGGCGCGCGGCCTTAAAATCGTGACAGAAGTGATGCAGGTGTCGCAGGTGGAGGAAATGCACGACTTCGTGGACGTATTCCAAGTGGGCGCGCGCAACACCCAAAACTTTAACCTGCTCGATGCCCTGGGCGGCGTCGACAAGCCGGTGCTGCTGAAGCGCGGCATTTCGGGCTCGATTGAGGAACTGCTGTCGTCGGCTGAATACGTGTTTTCGGGCGGCAACGAGAAGTTGATTCTCTGCGAGCGCGGCATCCGTACGTTCGAAACAGCCAGCCGTAATACGCTGGATTTGAACGCGGTACCAATCCTGAAGGCCAAGAGCCACCTGCCCGTGATTGTGGACCCCTCGCACGGCATCGGCATTCGGGAGCATGTGCCCACGATGGCGCTGGCGGGCGTGATGGCCGGGGCCGACGGCATCGTGTACGAAACCCACGAAACGCCCGAAACTGCCGCCTCGGATGGGGCGCAGACGCTGGATTTCGACGAATCGGCCCGCCTGATTCGCAACCTGCGCCGCGTGTATGCGCTGCGGCAGGAACTGGAATAAAGAAAAATTAATGTGGGGAAATGCTTGCATTTCCGGAATCGGTTCCTAAATTCGTTCCACTCATGCGCCACAACTTCGTCAATTGCATTAACACCCTAATGACTGCCCCCAAACAGGGTGGGTACGGGCTGCGATTGGCGCTACCGGAAGATGAGGCATGATACCCGAACTTCTCTAGAAACCTTCAAAAGCCCGAATCCGCCAGGATATCGGGCTTTTTTTTCGCCCGATTTTACCTGCACTTCCCCTCATCGTTACGCTATGTTTACGACTAACAATCCCGCCGCTACTACCGCCAGCCAAGACCAACTCATCTGGAAAATGCTGTTTGACCGCCAGACCGCGCTGCTGCACCGCCGCGCCGTGCCGGTGTTTTGGGAAAACCTGGCCCGGCTGGGCTACCGGCGCGAAGCCATTCCCGACATAAGGGAGCTTAGCGCCACGGTATTTGAGGAAACCGGCTGGCAGCTGGCCCCGGTGGGCCGCCCGTTCGAGCCGGCCGCGTTTTTCGCCCTGCTGGCCGAGCGTAAGTTTCCGGTGGTGACGCGCATCCGGCCGATGTACGCCTTCGATTTCAGCCCCGAGCCCGACTTGTTCCACGACCTGTTTGGGCACGTGCCCATGTTGCTTGATGAAGGCCTGGCCAACTTCCTGCACGAGCTGGGGCAGGCCTACGTGGCTCTGCCCGAAGGCTCGCCTGCCCGCGAGCAGCTCTGGGCGCTGTACTTCTTCACAGCCGAGTTTGGTATGGTGCAATCCGACGGTAAGCCGCACCTCTACGGAGCGGGCCTGCTGTCGTCGGCCGGCGAAATTCACCACTGCGTGAACGAGCTCACGCCACGCCCGGCCTTCGACCTGGCAACCGTACTGAACACGCCCGTGACCGGCGCGCGCTACCAGAACCAGTATTTCATGCTGCCCGCCTGGGAGCAGCTCACCGAATGCGTGGAGGAGCTGGCGGGTATGCTGGCTACGAGCCGCTAGGCTGTCGGGCCAGTCGGGAGTAGCGCGAACGGTATCGTTCGCGCTACTCCCGACTGGTGCTGACTACTGCTGCTGCCCCGGTGCTGCTGTCGCGGCGGCGGGGCGGCAGCGTCTTTTCATGGCTTGGTAACGGCTGCCGTAGTCGAATCCAAGGGCCTGTGTACTAGCTTCGCGGTATGCTGTTTCAATTTAGTTCGCATAGCGGGTTGCTGCTGCCGTTTGTGTTGTGGGGGCTGGTGCTAGCGGGGCATCTGCTGGTTAAGGCCTGGCGCTTCGGCACCCTGCCCGACGGGCTGCTGGCCCTGCTGCTGCTGCTGAACGTGCTGCCCGTGGCGCAGTGGATGCTGGGCTACGCCGGCTGGTACGATAGCCACGATGGCTACTCCACCACCATGTTCTACGTGCCCTGGCAGCCCTGGCTGCTGTGGGGGCCGGCGTTTTACCTGTACTTCCGCAGCCTCACCAACCAGGAGTTCACCCTGCGCAAGCACTGGCGGCACCTGCTGCCCGGGCTGGTGCTGGTGGGCCTCTATGCCGGGGCGGCCGGCTATGATTTGGTCTGGAGCCGCGCTTTGCACGGGCAGGCCTTGCCCTACCACTACGGCACCAAGGGCGAAGCCGCCAACCTGCTCGACTACCTGAGCGGCCCCGCCAACTGGCTCGGCTACGCCCTGATGCTGGGCTACGGGCTGGCCACGCTGCGTCTCTTTCGGCGCTACCGCCGATACCTCGACGACAATTTTTCGGACACAGCCCGGCTGCGGTTTCGGGGGCTGCGCGATTTGCTGGTGGCGGCCCTGCTGGGCCTGGTGCTGTGGCTGAGCTTCGACGTGGTGAACCGTGCCATCGGCCCGCTGGGCTACGGCGACTACTGGTACGCCTACTTTGCCAACGGCGCGCTCATTTATTTCCTGAGCATTGTAGGCCTGCAGGCTAACTTTGCCGCCATTACGCCCCTGCGCTTCGAGCCCGAGGCGGAAGAAGCTCCGCCGCTGGCGGGGGCTTCGGGTGCGGGAGCTACTGCAGTTGCTGCGCCCGCGCCGGCCCAGGCTCTGACGGCCGAGTTGGCCGCCACGCTGGTGCCTGCCTCGGCCGAAGCGGCTGTTGCTAAAGCGCCTTTCGAAGTGCCGACCACGCCGCCGGGCGAGTCGCCCGAAGCGCCCGCGCCGGTTGCCAAGGTGGCCGCACCCGCCGCTACGCTGGCCCCCGAGCTGCACCCGTGGCGCGACAAGCTGCTGGCCCTGATGGCCGACGACCAGCCCTGGCTGGAGCCCGAGCTAACCCTGGCCGAACTGGCCTACCGCCTGCGCACCAATACTTCGCTGCTCTCGCACGTCATCAACACCGGTTGCGGGCAGAACTTCAACGACTTCGTGAACAGCTACCGCGTGGCCGAGGCCGAGCGCAAGCTGCAAGACCCGCGCCTGGCGCATTACTCGCTGGTTGGCATTGCGTTAGAATCGGGCTTCAACTCGAAGTCCACGTTCAACCGGGTGTTCAAGAAGCTGACTGGCCGCACGCCGGGCGAGGTGGCACGTCCCAAATCATAAGCGGAAGCGGCGCAAGCCATAAGTTGAGGCGCGGGAAAGGCAAAGTGGGGGGACTTTTGGGCCATCAATTCACCAAACTCCACACTCATGAAAACGCTGTTTCGATTGCCAGCCCGCCGCGTCGTCCATTTGTCAGCTTTTGTTGGAGTAGTGTTGCTGCCCCTGCTGGGCGTGGCCGGCACCATTCATTCGCACCTGCTCATCGAGTCGGGTAAGCAATTTATTCTGGGTGGCGAGCAGCCGGGAGCTTTCCGGGTGTCGGCGCACAACGTGGGCCCGGTGCCGGTCGAGGTTCGAGAGCGGCCGCGGGGCGGGGGCATCTTCGGCAAAACCACGCTGGCCCCGGGGCAGCGCGGCGTGCTCCGGTTTGCCGAGGGCTCGACGGCCGTGCTGCTTAATCCCAGCGCCAAGCAAGCAGTACTCGACCTCACCGTGACGGGCGACACCAAGCGGCTGGCCATGACCTATGAGCCGGTTTCGGAAACGGGCGCGGCGGTGAAATAGTCATCGCCGGCCGGTTAGACCGGCAGCAGACACTTAGTACCCCCAGCCCAGGCGGCGGTACATGAAGTGCAGCAGCCACAGCGGCCCGATGAGCAGAAACTGCAGGTCCTTGAGGAAACTCGGTTTCTTGCCTTCTACCTTGTGCCCCCAGAACTGGCCTACCCAGGCCAGCGCAAAAATGATGAGGCATATGCCCCACAGCGGCAGGGCCGCCGCGCCTGCCACCACGCGCAGCATGGCGGCCATGGCCACCCACACCAGTAGCATGCCCAGCGCCAGCCGCCCGCTCAGCCGCACGTAGTACAGGAGGGCCAGCGCCATTAC
Organism: Hymenobacter sp. 5317J-9; assembly: GCF_022921075.1. Lineage (NCBI taxonomy): Bacteria > Pseudomonadati > Bacteroidota > Cytophagia > Cytophagales > Hymenobacteraceae > Hymenobacter > Hymenobacter sp. 5317J-9. The sequence continues at coordinate 3,035,375 of NZ_CP095050.1, read as the reverse complement.
CAGCGTGCCCCAATTCAGCCAGGGGCTGAGCTGCTGAATGGTCATCGGCACCGGAATGGCCCACAGCAGGCCAATGAGCGAAAACATAATCAGCGGCACGCATACCCAATGCACCAGCTTGTTGGTGGGGTTCTGGTGGCTTTCGCCGTATTCGGAGAGGAGGGAGGCGAGCGGAGCCATGTGGTGGGAATTGTAGAAAAGTGTGTACCAAAGTAGCAAAAAAAAGCGCCTTCCCGCTCGGGAAGGCGCTTTCAGTATTGCTGTAGAGACGCGACACCTCGCGTCTCGGCGTTGAACGATTACCGTTGCCAACACCTTTACGGCGCGGCCACCGAGACACGAAGTGTCGCGTCTCTACATCGTGCTGGAAACCTTACGATTTCGACTTGAAACGGCCGCGCAGGTAGGCCAGCGCGTGGGCGTGCGCCTTGGCGGCATCGTCCTTTTTGTATTTGGGGTTGGATGGGTTGGCAAAGGCGTGGTCGGCGTCGTAGCTCTCGATGGTGACGCTTTTGCCGGCGGCGGTCATGTCCTTTTTGAACTGGGCCACCACTTCGGGGTTAATCCACTTATCCTGGCTGGCGAAAATGCCCAGCACGTCCGAATTCAGGGTTTTGAGCTTGGCCACGTCCTTCTCGGGCATGCCGTAGTACATGACACAGCCAACCGTCTGTTTGCCGCCGAGCAGGGCTTCCTGCAGGCTCCAGCCGCCGCCGAAGCACCAGCCGATGCTGGCGAATTGGGCTTTGGGACCGGCGTACATCTGGGCGCCTTTGAGGATGGCCACGGCGCGCTCGGTTTTCACCTCGCCCATGTATTTGCCGGCCTCTTCGGGCGTAGTGGCAATTTTGCCATCGTAGAGGTCGACGGCGATGACGTTCACGTCGGGCATCTCGGCGGCGAAAGTGGCGGCTTCCTTCTTGATGTAGTCGTTCAGGCCCCACCATTCGTGAATCACGAACAGGTACTTGTTGCTCGACTTGGCGCTCTTGATTTCGAAGCCCTTGCCGGTGCTGCCATCGGGCGTTTTGAAGGTGATTTCCTTGCCTGCGCCCTCATACACGAAGGGCAGCGGCGCATCGTGGCCACCCGAGAAATCTTTGTTGGTGGCCAGCATGGCGAAGGCCTCGGTGGCCGAAGCCGAGAGGTTGGCGGCCGGACGAGCGCAGCAGCTAGCCATCTGTTGGGCCGAAGCCGAGAACGAGAGGCTGAGCAGGGCCGCGCCGAGCGTGAGTAACTTTTTGGTGAACATGGAATTAAGTATGATTGGAAACAACTGAGCAAGCGCAACAGCTAACCCGGTAAAACTTCCCGCGCAAGGTGGCGAAGTTTTGGCAGCTCGCGCGTCGCGCGGCTGTGCAACGCCGCCGAAGCGCTGGTAGCCAGCGCATTTTCAGTGGCCAACACAACTTCGGCGGCCAACTCGGGGTAGGGGCCGGCCAGCCGGGCGGCGGCCGTGAGGGCGTAGGCCCGAATGGCCACCGGCTCGCGCGGAGCCCGCAGCAGCGCCAGGCAGGTATCGAACGCCAGGGCCTGCCATTCCTCGGGCACGGGCACAAATTGCAGCACCCGCGCCACCGCCCGCCGAATGGCCGGGTGTTGGTCGGGGCCAGATTGGGCTGCGGCCAGGAGGCCGGGCAGGTGGGGCACCAGCCACTTGGGCCGGCGCTCGCCCACCCAGCCCAGCACGTCCGCGGCCAGCTGGCGCTCGCGCGGCGCGCCGTACCAGAACAGCTGCAGCACCTCGGCCAGAGCTGTGGGGTGGGCACAGGCGTAGTCGGTCAGACGCCGGGTCTGGCGCGCCGAGTGTTCCCGCAGTAGCTCGGTTCGGAAGTTCATCAGCGAAATGTAGCATATGTTTCCGCTTGTGCCCAGCCGGTCGTTCTGGCAGGCGCAAGCGGAAGCATGTGCTACATAGCAACTCCGGTTTCGACCGCCGCCCCCAGCTCCGTGAGCAGCGCAAACAGGCCCACGTAAGTGCGGTTGAGGTAGATGAAGTGCTCGGAGCCGCGGGGCTCGCGCTGCTTGCGCAACTCGGGGTCGGCCATCAGGTCGTCGCCGAGGGCGTAGAGGGCAGCCATGTAGGCGGGGTCGCCGAAATCGAAGGTGGGCTGGCGGAAGGGGCGGCCCACCAGCTCCAGCGACACCTGCAGGGTGCGCAGGTAGAGCGCCCGCATGGCCGGCGCATCGGTGGAGCGGAGCACGCCGGCCTGGGTGAGCAGCTCGGCGAGGCGGGCTTCGTCGGCAATGGTTTCGGGGGCCAGAAGGTCCTTGAAGAGCTGGTACACGTCTTGTGGCACGTCTTTCACGCAGCCGAAGTCGAGCACGCCGAGGGTGCCGCCGTGGTCGGCGCGCATCAGGAAATTGCCGGGGTGCGGGTCGGCGTGCAGGCGGTGCAGGGTGTTGAACTGGAACTGGTAGAAATCCCATAGCGCCTGGCCGATTTGGTTGCGCACCTCCTGCGTGGGGTTGGTAGCCAGAAACTCCTTGAGGTGCTGGCCGGGAAGCCAGTCCATGGTCAGAATGCGGGCCGTGGAAAACTCGGGGTAGTAGGCCGGAAACTGCAGGTGCGGCAGCGCCTGGCACTGCGCCGCAATTTCCTGGCCGCGCAGCAGCTCCAGCTTGTAGTCGGTTTCTTCCAGCAGCCGGGTTTCCACTTCCTCCAGGTAGGGGCGCACCTGGGATTCGTTTAGGCCCATAATGCGCAGCGCAATGGGCTTCACCAGCCGGATGTCGGACTTGATGCTGTCGGCCACGCCGGGGTATTGCACCTTCACAGCCAGCTCTTTACCGTTTTTGCGTGCCAGGTGCACCTGGCCAATGCTGGCCGCCTGCCGCGCTTCGGGCTCAAACGCATCAAACAACTGATACGGCGACTTGCCAAACGCATCCCGAAACGCCTTCACCACCAGCGGGCCCGAGAGCGGCGGGGTCGAATACTGCGCCTGGGCAAACTGCTCGGCGTAGGCCGCAGGCAGCATGTTTTTCTCCATTGCCAGCATCTGGGCCACTTTCAGCACCGAGCCCTTCATCTCGCTCAGCGTGCCGTAGAGCTCGGCGGCGTTGGCGGCGTGCAGGTCTTCGGTGGTCGACTCGGCCCCCACGGCTTTCTTGGCATAGTGCTTAATGTAGTTGGTGCCCACGTTGAAGCCGGTTTTGGCGAAGCGGGCGGCGCGGGCCACCTTGGTGGTCGGCAGCGAGGTTTGGGGTTCGTCCATTAAATCAGTGAACAGTTATCAGTGAGCAGTGAACAATCAGTCAGTCGGCTATTGAACGAACTGTTCACTGCTCACTGATAACTATTCATTGAAACGCTAGCGCCGCACCAGAAACCGCACGAAATCCACGGCCGAATCGAGCGTGTTGCGGCCCACAAGGTCGAAGCTCAGCGTCACGGCTTTTTCCACGGCCGCGTCGGTGCGCTCGAAATTCACGGTGTCATCTTTGGCGAAGTAGCCGAGCACGAACAGCGCCTGCTGCCAGAAGAAGCGCGGGTAGCCTTCCTGCACCAGCGGGCGGTTGGCGATTTCGCCGCTCACGCGGCCGGCGCTGAGCAGGTCGCTCACGAAGTATTCGAAGTCCTGCCGGAAGTCGTCGAGCACGCGGGGCGACAGCGCTGGGATGCGGTGCAGCGAGCGGCGCAGGCTCATCAGGGCGTAGGAACGGTTGCTTTTGAGGATTTCGAGCAGCGTGTAGTAGAACGCCAGCAGCTTTTCGCGGCTGCCGTAGCCTTCCCACACGGGCTCGGCCGCAGCCGTTTCGCGCGCCTGCCGACCGAAATCAGCCCAGATTTCGCGGTCGATGGCCTCGAAATTGGGGTAGTGCTGGTAGAATTCCGACTCGGCCACGCCCAACTGCTGCGTGAGTTTGAACACCGATTGCGGCGGGTGGCCTTCGTTGAGCACGAAGTCGAGATAGGCTTGTTTGATGCGGTCCTTTTCCATGCGGGTATAACCGGCTGGAAGGCCGTACGGTTCGGATTGCAGCGTGGACTCTGCGAGTCCGCGCTTCGGTAGGATGTTCACCCAAGCGCGGACTCGCAGAGTCCACGCTACGAAGCGGCAATGCGCGCCGCCCGAATAGCTTCCACGGCCCGCTCGCGGGCAAACTTATGCTCCACAATAGGCTTAGGGTATTTCGCCGTGCCCACTTCCAGCACCCAGCGCTTCACGTACTTCATCTCGGGGTCGACCTGCGCTTGCTGGCTTTCGGGGCTGTACACTCGGAACCAGGGGGCCGAAATAGCGCCGGTGCCGGCCATCCACTGCCAATTGCCCACGTTGTTGGCCATGTCGTAGTCGAGCAGCTTGTCGGCGAAATACTTTTCGCCCCAGCGCCAGTCGATGAACAGGTGCTTGGTGAGGAAGCCGGCCACGGTCATGCGCACGCGGTTGGGCAGGTAGCCGGTTTTGTTGAGCTGGCGCATGCCGGCATCGACGAGCGGGTAGCCGGTGCGGCCCTCGCACCAGGCTTTGAACTCGTCCTCGTTGTTGCGGTAGGGGATGTGCCGCATCTTGGGGTCGTAGCTCTCGGTGGCGGTGTTGGGGAAATGCCAGAGCAGCATCATAAAAAAGTCGCGCCAGATAATTTCGGCCAGTAGCTTCGGGTTCAGTTCCTTGGCCTGCTTCATTACCTCACGCACGCTGAGCGTGCCGAAGCGCAGGTTCAGCGACTCGCGGGTGCTTCCGTGCTCATTGGCGGGCGTGTCGCGGGTTTTGTGGTAGTTGCGGACCACGCTTTCCGCCGGCAGCTTCACAGGCGGAATATCCTGCTCCCTGCGCTCGAATCCCATGCTGTTGAGCGTGGGCCGGGCCCCCGCTTTTTCCTTCGAAACGTGCTGCAGGTGCTCTTTTTTGAACAGTTTTTTGGATTTAGCGGGCTCCAGCAGCTCGTCGGTCAGCTTGGCGGTGTAAGCCTTTAGGTAAGCGCCGAACACCTTGGGCACGGTGCCCGACTTGGTCATAATCTCCTCTTTGGCGAAAATAACCTGGTCCTTATAGGTGTGGAATTCCACGTCGTGCTTCTTCAGCAGCTTTGCCACGGCCGTGTCGCGCTCGGTGGCATAGGGCTCGTAGTCCTCGTTGGTGTGCACCGCCGCCACGTCGAAGTCTTTCACCAGCTGCTCCAGCACCTTTAGCGGCTCGCCGTAGCGGGCCAGGAAGGTGCCGCCGGCCTTTTCCGTTTCGGCGGCCAACTTCTCCACTTCATCATGAATGAACATGAGCCGGGCATCGGCCTTATCGGGCAAGTGGTCGAGAATTTTCTGGTCATAGATGAACAGCGGCAGCACCGGCAGGCCGCTGGCCAGCGCCGCCGCTAGGCCCACGTTATCGTGAATGCGCAAGTCGCGCCGGTGCCAGAAGAGGCAGATTTTCATGTTGTGGATGTGGTTATCTGTGCAAAGCAGCACGTCATGCAGAGCGCAGCGAAGCATGACGTGCTTTTACCTATTTCAGTTTCCCCATCCCACCATCCACAGCCATCGTTTGGCCGGTGATGAACGAGCTGTGGTCCGACAGCAGGAAAGAGGCCATGTAGGCCAAATCTTCGGGCTGGCCGATGCGCTGCAGCGGGTGGCGCTTGCCGCCGGCTTCCACCTTCTCGGGCGAGTTGAGCAGGGCGGCGGCCAGGGGCGTGTTGGTGAGCGAGGGCGCGATGCAGTTTACGCGCACACCGCTGGCGGCGTATTCGGAGGCCAGGGCCCTCGTGAGGCCCTCCACGGCAGCCTTGGCCGTGGCAATGCTGGTGTGGAAGCTCATGCCCGTATCGGCTGCCACGGTGCTGAACAGCACCACCGACGCACCTCCCTCGGCTTTTTTCAGGCGCTTAATGGTGGCTTGGATGACGCGCACGGCGCCCAGTACATTCAAGTCAAAGTCGGCTTGGAAATCATCGGTCGGAATGCGCTCAAACGGCCGGAGCTTGATGCTGCCGGGGAGGTAAGCCAAGCCGTGCAGTACCTCCGGCAGAGCATCGAACGCGTTGCCCACGGGCTGGGTCGCATCGTAAGCTATGTGCGTGGTGCCCAGCTCGGCCAGCTCCGGCGACAGGTGGCGCGAGGCCGTGAATAAGTTGACGTGGAGGGAGCTCAGGAGCCGGGCCGTGGCCAGGCCAATGCCCGAAGAAGCGCCGATGAGCAGAATGTTTTTGTCCGTGAAATCCATGCAGGAAAGCTTAGCTGTGCGAAAGTCTTGCAAACCCTGTATCAGGGCGAAAGTTTTGCGAGTATGAGTCGCAAACGAAAATGCAAACGTTTGCCGAAGATTCTCTGTTAGCGAAATTTCGCTGGAAAAAAAGGCGAGGCCTGGTTTGATGGCAGCCTTTCGCGTAGTTTCGCCGTAAGCGCGTTTATCCCACTACTCGCATATGAACATAACCAAACTCCTGGTCGCCAACCGCGGCGAAATTGCCATTCGCGTCATGCGCGCCGCCACCGAGCTCAACATCCCCACTGTGGCCGTGTACACCTACGAGGACCGGTACTCGCTGCACCGCTACAAAGCCGACGAAGCCTACCAGATAGGCCGCGACGACGAGCCCCTGAAGCCCTACCTCGACATCGAGAGCATCCTGCGGGTGGCGAAAGAGAACGGGGCCAACGCCATTCACCCCGGCTATGGCTTCCTGTCCGAAAACGCCACGCTCTCGCGCCGCTGCGCCGAAGAAGGCATCATTTTCGTGGGCCCGCGCCCCGAGGTGATGGAGGCCCTCGGCGACAAGGTGCGCGCCAAGGAAGTGGCCCAGCAGTGCCAGGTGCCCCAGATTGAGAGCAGCGAGCCCGAGTTAGTCGACTATGAAACCGCCAAAACCGAAGCCAACCGCATCGGCTACCCGGTGATGCTGAAGGCGGCGGCCGGTGGCGGCGGCCGCGGCATGCGCGTCATTCGCGACGACGAGCAGCTGGAGAAAGGCTTTTTTGAAGCCCGCAACGAGGCCCTGAACGCGTTTGGCGACGACACGGTATTTCTGGAGAAATTCGTGGAGAAACCCAAGCACATCGAAGTGCAGCTGGTGGGCGACCACCACGGTAACCTCGTGCACCTCTACGAACGCGACTGCTCGGTGCAGCGCCGTTTTCAGAAAGTGGTGGAGGTGGCCCCGGCCATGAACTTGCCCGACCACCAGCGCCACCTTTTGTATGAGTACGCGCTGCGCATTGGCCGGGCCGTGGGCTACGACAACGTGGGCACCGTGGAATTCCTGGTGAACCCCGAGCACGACCGCATCTACTTCATTGAGGTGAACCCGCGCATCCAGGTGGAGCACACCGTGACCGAGATGATTACGGGCATCGACCTCATCAAAACTCAGATTTTCATCGCGGCCAACTACAAGCTCAGCGACCCCGAAATTGGCCTCGGGCCCGACGTGAAGCCCTTGCGCGCCGGCTTTGCCATGCAGTGCCGCGTGACCACCGAAAACCCCGAAAACGACTTCAAGCCCGATTACGGCACCATCGTGGCCTACCGGCAGGCCGGCGGCTTCGGCATTCGCCTCGACGAGGGCTCGGTGTACCAAGGCGTGGTGGTGTCGCCGTTTTTCGACTCCATGCTCGTGAAAGTGTCGGCCCACGCCTCGACGCTGCACGCCGCGGCCCAGAAAATGCTGCGTGCGCTGGACGAATTCCGCGTGCGCGGCGTGCAAACCAACATTCAATTCCTCAAGAATATCGTCGGCAACGAGGAATTCCAGACCGGCCACGCCACCGTCGACTTCATCAAAGACCACCCCGAGCTTTTCAAGTTCGAAACCCGGCGCGACCGCGCCACCCGCCTGCTAGGCTTCATCGGCGAAACGGTGGTGAACGGCAACCCCGACGTACGCAACCTGCTCGACCCGCGCGCCAACCCGCGCCGGCCGCACATTCCGCACTCGGGCCACGAGGCGCCCGCGCCCGGCACCAAGCAGAAGCTGCACGAGCTGGGCCCCGAAGGCTTTGCCCAGTGGCTGCGCGACGAGCCCCTGGTGCATTACACCGACACCACCCTGCGCGACGCCCACCAGAGCCTGCTGGCCACCCGCATGCGCACCTGGGACATGCTGAAAGTGGCCCGCGCCTACGCCCAGATGCACCCCCAAACCTTCAGCCTGGAAGTGTGGGGCGGGGCCACCTTCGACGTGGCCCTGCGCTTCCTGCACGAAGACCCTTGGGAGCGCCTGGCCCAGCTGCGCGAAGCCATCCCGAACATTCTGCTGCAAATGCTCATTCGCGGGGCCAACGGCGTGGGCTATAAGGCTTATCCTGACAACCTCACCGAGCGGTTTGTGCAGCAGGCAGCCGAAACCGGCGTCGACATCTTCCGCATTTTCGACTCGCTGAACTGGATGAAGGGCATGGAAGCCTGCATCGGCTTTGTGCGCAACAAAACCGACCGGCTGGCCGAAGCCAGCATCTGCTACACCGGCGACATTCTGGACCCCAAGCGCACCAAATACACCCTTGACTACTACCTCCGGCTGGCCAAGCAGTTGGAAGATGCCGGCGCTCACATTCTGTGCATCAAGGACATGGCCGGCCTGCTGAAGCCGTACGCTGCCACCGAGCTCATTCAGGGCCTGCGCGATACGGTGAAGCTGCCCATCCACCTGCACACGCACGATACGTCGTCGCTGCAGCCCGCCACCTACGCCAAGGCCGTGGAGGCGGGCGTCAACGTCATCGACGTGGCCATTGGCTCGCTGTCGGGGCTCACTTCGCAGCCCAACTTCAACTCGGTGGTGGAAATGTTCCGCGGTACGCCGCGCCACCGCGAGTTCGACCAGCACTCGCTCAACGAGTTCAGCAACTACTGGGAGGCTGTGCGCGAGATGTATTATCCATTTGAATCGGGCCTGAAGGCGGGCACTTCCGAGGTGTTTCAGCACGAAATTCCGGGCGGGCAGTACTCCAACCTGCGCCCGCAGGCGGCCTCGCTGGGCCTCATCGATAAGTTTGAGGAAGTGAAGCAGCGCTTCGCCGACGTGAACCAAATGTTTGGCGACATCGTGAAGGTGACGCCGAGCAGCAAGGTGGTGGGCGACATGGCCCTGTTCATGGTGTCGAACAACCTCACGCCCCAGGACGTGATGGAACGCGGGGAGGGCCTGAACTTCCCCGAGTCGGTGCGCGAGCTGTTCCGCGGCGACATTGGCCAGCCCGAAGGCGGCTGGCCCCAGGAGCTGCAGAAGCTCATACTGAAGAACGAAACGCCCTTCACCGACCGGCCCAACGAGCACCTCGCGCCCATCAACTTCGACCAGGAGTGGGCGGCTTTTCAGGAGAAGTTTCCCGGCGCCAAGTTCACCGATTTGCTGTCGTCGCTGCTCTACCCGAAAGTGTTTGAGGAGTACTGGGCGCACCGCCAGAAATTCGGCAACGTGAGCAAAGTGCCTACCTCGGTGTTTTTCTACGGCCTGAAGCCGGGAGAAGAAACCATCATCGAAATCGCCCGGGGCAAGTCCGTCATCGTGCGCCTGGAGTCGGTGGGCACGCTGAACGAGGAGGGCTGCCGCACCATTTTCTTCACTCTCAACGGCCAGACCCGCAACCTGCAGGTGCGCGACCAATCCGTTGAAGTCACCAAAATCAGCAACGCCAAGGCCGACAAAGCCAACCCGCGCCAGCTGGGCGCCCCGCTCCAAGGCATGCTCAGCAAAGTGCTGGTGAAGCCCGGCCAAGCAGCCACCAAAAACACGCCGCTGTTCGTCATCGAGGCCATGAAGATGGAAACCACCATCACCGCGCCGCAGGACCTGACCGTGGCCGACGTGGTGCTGTCCGAAGGAACCCGGGTAAGCGCCGACGACCTCGTGCTGACGCTGAGCTAAAACAACTGGTAGGGGCGGGGCTTGCCCCCGCCCGTCGTTGCACGAAATCGTTGTAGCGGCGGGCGGGGACAAGCCCCGCCCCTACATTGCGTTAATTCCACACTGTTGCACTTCGTATGAAACACTTCCTGCTGCTTGGTGCACTGCTAGCCACCCAGCCCGCCCTCGCCCAGAAAAAAAACGCCAAGCCCGCGCCCAAAGCACCTGCGGTATCGGCTGTCACGGTCACGCGCGTGGTGCAGGCCCTGGCTGCCGACGACATGCAGGGCCGCGGCACGGGCCAGCCCGGCGGCCAGCGCGCCGGCGATTTTCTGGCTGGCGAATTTAAGCGCATTGGCCTGAAGCCACTGCCGGGCCAAACGGGTTTTGAGCAGAAGCTCACCGTGTACCAAACCCTGAGCACGCCCGTGGCGGCCGTCATCAACGACCAGACGTTGGCATCGGCGCAGGTCGTAGCCGCTTCGGGCCAGCCCTCGATAACGTGGTCGAGCGAAGACGCTCAGCCGCCCGCCGTGGCGGTCATCGGCTCGGAGCCGGCCGAGCGCCGCAAGCTGTTTGGCTACGTCAACAACCCCACGGCCAACACCCTGGTGTTTGTCGATACGGCCCAAACCAAGGCTTTCCGCCAGCTGGTGGGCTACCTGGGCCGGGGCACCACCACTCCTGAGCGGCCTAAGCCGTTTGCGACGGTGTTTGTGCTGGGCGCCCGGCCGGCCACGCTCAGCTACCGCATCAGCGCCAGCACCGTGATAGAGCCGGTGGAGCTGCGCAACATCGTGGGCCAACTGCCGGGCCACGACCCCAAGCGCAGCAAAGAAAACGTGGTGTTCTCGGGCCATTACGACCACCTGGGCTACCTTAAGCCCGTGGCCGGCGACTCCATCGCCAACGGCGCCGACGATGACGCCAGCGGCACCACTGCCGTGGTGGCCCTGGCCGAGTATTTCAAAAGGCGCAACGACAATGCCCGTCCGCTCATCTTCGTGGCTTTTGCGGCCGAAGAAGTGGGAGGGTTTGGTTCGCAGTACTTCTCCAAACAGCTCGACCCCGCGCAGGTGGCGGCCATGTTCAACATCGAGATGATTGGCAAGGAGGCCAAGTTTGGCCCGAACACAGCTTTCATCACGGGCTACGACAAGTCCGATTTCGGCAAGCTGCTGCAGGCCAACCTGGCCGGCAGCAAGTTCCGCTTCGAGCCCGACCCGTACCCCGAGCAAAACCTGTTCTACCGCTCCGACAACGCCACTCTGGCCCGTCTGGGCGTGCCAGCCCACACCATCAGCACCGACCAGATTCCGACCGACGGCCTGTACCACTCCGTCGACGACGAAGTGGAAACCCTCGACCTGACCAACATGACGGCCGTCATTCAGGCCATCGCGCAGAGTGCCAGCGGCATTGTGGCCGGCCGCCAAACGCCCAGCCGCATCCCGCCCCTCACCGACGACCGCGCCCGCTAGCGCAGGTACACGGCTTCGAGCCGCGCCACGGTCGCGTCGGTCGCGTCCAACAGGCGCAGTGTGTCGCCGCTGATGCGGTAGGTACGGCTCTGGCCCAGAGCGCGAGTAAAGTCGTTTTCGGCTTCCATGGCCGGGCACGCCATCCGCGTGCTCATGAGCGGGCTGAAGGTGAGCTCATTCGGTTTTTCGCTGAAGAAACTGCCGCGGAAGCGGTTGCAGCCGCCGTTGCCCTCGGCCGTGCCGTCGGCGCGAAGCGTGAGGTAGGGCTCGCGGGTGTCGGCCGGCAGGCGCAGGGGGCGGCCGGCCAGCTCACGCGGTACCCAGTGAGTTTCGCGCAGGGCGGCCGCGGGTGCCTGCCGGGCAGGCGGCGCGGCGGCGGTTTCTTGGGGCGGGCGCGATTGGCAACCCGTGGCCATCACAAGTGAAATCAAAATGGGGAGACGCATATTGTTGCAGCTAACCTGCTCTTCTACGCAAAAAAGCCTGCGTTATTACGCAGGCTTTTGGGGTGTCGTTATCCGAGGGCAGGCTAATTGCCGACTTTAAAGGTGAGGCCGGCGCCTACCGTAGTAGTGCCAGCGGCCGTGCCGCCCAGCACCTGCCCGGCCGTCACGTCGAGGCGCATGGCGGGAATGGGGCGGACGTAAAGGCCCGCCGTGGTCCCGGTGTTGAGGCCGGAACGGCCGTAGCCGAATGCTTCCACGAAAAAGCCGGCTTTCTGGCTCAGCGGCCCGTTCAGGGCCAGCGAGCCGAGGAACTGGCCTTTGCTGATGTCGGCAGTAGTGATGCCGGGCTGGCTGAAGCCGAAGTTGCCTTCCAGGCCAAACTGCTCGCCCAGCTGCTCGCTCACTAATAGGCGGCCGGCGGGGGCCCAGGTGGTGGCCTTGAGGGCCGCGCTGCCCGTGCCCGGCACGGCTGATTCTACCATGATGGCGACCTGGGTGCGGGTGTCGTAGTTGGGCGAAATCATGAGCTTGGTGCCGACAACCGTGGGGGCGTAGCCCCGGGCCTCTACCGGGCCGGCCTCGGTGGCCATAATGGCGCCGTTGTGGCGGTAGCCCTGCGTCACGCGCAGCTCCATGCTGTTGAAAAAACCGATGCGCAGGGTGGCCGCGCTTAGGCTCTGGGCCAAGCTACTGCCGCCAAACTGCCGCTGGAAGCCCGTTTCGAGCTGAAAGCGGCCGGGCTGCAATACTTGGGCGGTGATGGTTTGGCCGGGACGGTCGGCGCGAATGTTCCGCACGAAGGGGGCATCCACATTGGGGTTGTTTTCCTCGGCGGTGTTTTGGGCCAGGGTGAGGCCGGGGCTGCCCAGCAGGGCGGCGGCGGCCAGCAGAGTGGTCTTTCGCATGTTCCCCAGACCCGCCTCGCTACGGCATGGTTCATTTTGGGTTGCGTTTTCTTAAAATTTATTTGAAAAATTATACTGCAATTTCATATTATGCCACTCATCGGCCATCATATAATTTTCTGCGTACAATTGCCCTGCTTATGAAAAAGTCCTTTATCCTCGGCATATTAGCCCTCGCCGCTACTTCTGCGGGCCACCTCCGCGCCCAGCAAAATCTCCCGCTCTACACCGGCACCATTCCTGATTCCAAGCCCAGCGCGGTGCAGGAAACCAGCCTCACGCTGGCCAACGGCGGGGTACGCATTTCCAACGTGGTGCAGCCCAACCTCACGGTTTTTGTGCCGCCGGCGGGCACGGCCAATGGCACGGCAGTCATCATCTGCCCGGGCGGCGGATACACGCGCCTGTCCATCGACAGCGAAGGCTACGACGTGGCCAAGCGCCTCAACGAAATGGGCGTCACGGCCTTCGTGCTCAAATACCGCCTGCCGAACGACCAAAGCCAGCCCGACAAATCCATCGCGCCCTTGCTTGATGCCCAGCAGGCCCTGCGCCTGGTGCGCCAGCAGGCCGCCAAATACAGCCTCAATCCCGAGCGCATCGGCCTGATGGGCTTCTCGGCCGGCGGGCACCTGGCGGCGTGGGCGGGCACGCAGTTTGCGCGCCCGGTGGCGGATAATCCCGGCCCGGTGTCGGTGCGGCCGGCGTTTCTGGTGCTGATGTACCCAGTCATCAGCTTCAGCGACACGCTCAGGCACGCCGGCTCGCGGGATAATCTGCTGGGCAAAACGCCCACACCGGCGCAAATTCGACAGTATTCCAACGAGTTGCAGGTATCGGCCCAGACGCCGCCCACCTTCCTGGTGCACGCGCAGGACGACAAAACGGTGCCCGTTAACAACAGCATCGTGTTTTACCAAGCCTGCCTGCGCCACGGTGTGCCCGCCGAGCTGCACCTCTACCCCAAGGGCGGCCACGGCTTCGGCCTCAACAATAAAACCACCAAAGACCTCTGGACCGACCGCCTGCGCAACTGGATGGACGCCAACGGGTGGCTTAGCAAGTAAGACTTAGCCTGCCGAGCCGCACGACGTTGCGTTTCTACAGCCTTGCCAGCACCTGCTGAATCTCGCCAAAGCAGGGCCGAGCGGCCACATCGGGCTGCTGGCATTGCTGCTCGAGCTGCTGGAGACTTGATGCCTGCGGGGAGCCCTCCGTTTCGGGGCAATGCGCCAGCAATTCCTGCAGCAGGCAGCCAAAGGCTCGCACTTCCAGCCGTTGCAGGGCAGGGGCGGCCTCGCCGTCGGGCGCGAAGAAGCTGGCCGCTCCAAAGTCGCCCAGCAGCGCATTGCCGTCGGCAGTCGTCAGCACGTTGTGGGCGTACAAATCGCCGTGCAGAATGCCCTGCGCGTGCAAATGACCGGCCGCAGCGGCAATGCCCTGCGCGATGTGAAGGGCCGTTTTCAGGGTGAAATGGGTGCCGGGGACGTACACGTCGCGTGTGCAGGTGCGCAGGCTGGGCGGCCCGGCTAGGTTGCCGAACGACTCGTCGATGAGTTCCAGGACCAAGCCCTCGGCGCCCGACGGATGCCCGTTCACTTTGCCTTCCACGGCAATCAGGTTGGGGTGGGCGCCAGCCTGTAGGCAGGCCAGCATCTCGCAATGGGGCAGCCCGTCGCTGGTCACGGCTCCTTTAAAGAGCTTCACGGCCACTTCCGCATCCTCAGAATTGGGCCGCTGCCACAGTGCCCGGTAGATGACGCCCGAAGCGCCTTCGCCCAACTGCTGTTCCACGGTCAGTTGCTCCCAATCAATCGGGCCGACGGTTTGCTGCACGTCGGCTTGCTTTTCGGCAAGGGCCGACAGCGGGTTGCCCGCGTAGGCCAGCCAGGACAAACGGGGCAGGGCCAGCAGCCACGGCGGCAGCGCCGTGAGGCGGTTGGCGGCCAAGCGCAGCAGCTCCAGCTTGGTGCACCGGGCCAGCGTTGCGGGCAGCTCGGTGAGCCGATTGCCGGCCAGCATCAGCTTCTGCAGCTGCGCGCAGTTGCCGATTTCCTCGGGCAAGGCTTCCAGCTGGTTGTCGGTGAGGATGAGCCAGCGCAGCTTGGGCGGCAGCGCGGCTCCGGGCAGCGTGCGTATCTGGTTGGCTTTGAAACCCACCATGTGCAATTCGGCGCACTGGCCCAGCACGGCGGGTACTTCGGTGAAGCGGTTGTCGGAGCAGAATAATACCTGTAGGTGGCGCAGGCGGCCCAGGGCGTCGGGAAGGGAGGACAGCGCGTTGCCGGTCAGGTTGAGAACTTCGAGGGTATCAGCGAGGTCAAATATCTCGCGGGGAAATTCGGTGAGGCCGGCGGCCAAATCAAGCCGCTTGTGGCCGTGGAGCTGCCCGGCGCGCAGCTGTTCGAGGGTATGCATGGGGGCAAAGGTCGGTAGTAAACCACCGGTCCGACCGCCCTAGGCGGCCCGACCGGTGGCCGTGAGCACGATACTCGCCCTCCCCGAAAACCGGTCGGACCGCCTAGGGCGGTCGGACCGGCGCACGTCCCCCTTAATTAATAGCTCTCCTTGCGGAAGCCCCAGGCGCGCAGCTCGGCCTCGAACGTGTCCGGGTAGTTGGCCTTGAGGGCGTACACCAGGGCTTGCAGCACCTTGCGCAGCTCCAGCTTGGCGGTGTCTTTCTGGCTCACGGACTTGCTCACTTTGCTGACCAGGCCATCGGTTTTGCTCAGCAGGTCCTGGTACTCAACGAAGCGGGTTTGCCAGAAGGACGTGCCGAAGTCGCGCTTGGCGAAGGGAGCCACGGCCACGGCGGGGAGCAGCAGCTCGCGCAGGGCCTTGAGGCGCTCGTTGCGGTCTGCGCTCAGGGCAAAGCCGCCGCTTTTGCGCGTTATCAGCCCGAAGCCGGGCAGGCGGGCATCGGTGCGGGCTTTGTCGTAGCCGCTGTCTTCGTTGATGTATTTTTTCAGAATGCGCAGGCCCTCATCGAACTGGTCGTCGAGCTCCTGCAGGCGCTGGCTTTGCGGGGTGCGGGCCGCGGCGGCTCCGCGCTTCTCGGCGATGGCGGCGCCGAAATCGGTGGCCAGCTGGGCGAAGTTGGCCTGCGTTTTCCAGCGCAGCGCAAACCAGGTTTCCTTGCCCCAGGCCTCGGCCACGAGCCGCGCGACTTCGGCCAGCGGGCCGTCTTTTTTGGGGATGAGGAGCTTGGGGTTCACCGCCGCGTCGACGGCAGGCGCGGGAGAGGAAGCCCCGGCCGAAGCGGGTTCTGCTTTTGATATAAGGAATAAATAATTCCCGCAATCAAACCGATAAATCCGCCAGCATAGCTGAAATTATGCATAGAACCGACGGCGATGTAATTTTTAAAATCAATAATATTTTCTGGGATAAACCAATTTTCGAATGCCTTTACTGGGTCATTTGCCAAAACCAAACGCCCGTAGACGAGACCAGCAATTTCTGTTACAAAAGCTGTAAACATGGTAATTAGGAAAGCCCTCAGTGTCACGCGGAGCATTTGTTTCCAAGTAGCATGAGTTAGCCCAGCCAGACATAAAATAAAGCCAATTGAAGCTCCCATCCACCACGTTGCTAGAAAGCCTACCACTGCCACCCAAAGTCTTGGATTCGTAAGATGAGCTTCCGGACCTTCAGCTGCGAGTTCAAATTGAATGAATTTGAATTTGGTGTAGTATTCTGGCGAAATTGTATAAGTTAGTTGGTCATGTACAGCTCCGTAAATACCACCAATTACCGGAGCCATGAGAACAATTAAAATCAATGTCAGGAATTTCCTCATAAGTCATTGAATGTAAATTCTCACACCTCCACTACCTCCCCCGTCCCGAAATAATAAATAATGCCCTTCACCTCCGTGTACCCCAGTTGCTCAAAGAGCGTGGCGTAATTCCGCAGCAGGCGCCGGTGTTTCTCCTGCGGCGGGGGCAGGCGGAAATCGAGCAGCGTGACCCGGCCGCCGAGGCGGTGGTGTTCTTCCAGGGAGGGTTCGAGTACGATGCGGTCGGGCTTGTAGTCGCGCAGCTTCACGCCGCCCACCAGGATTTCGCGCTCCGTTTCCACGCTCAGGTGCGGGGCGAAGTAGGGGGCCAGGCGCGGGTCGCTCACCAGCGTTTCGAGGCTGGCCACCAGCTGGGGCCGCTCGCGGGCGCTCAAGATGCCCTCGGCCACGAGCTGGCTGGCCACCCGGCCCACGTCGGCGGCCGTGAGCAGGCGGCGCAGGGCAAAGTGCAGCTTGCGGTTCCACTCGCCCTGCTCTTTTTGCTCGTCAAAATCGAAGAGGGTGGTGGCGTGGCGGCGCAGCTTGAGGCGGTCTTCCCAGGGCGCGGCGGCGAGGTTGGTTAGCTCGTAGTTGTTAGTTGTTAGTTGTCCGTTGTCAGGTTTTTTCTTGGCCGGGGAGCCTTTAGAAACCACGAAAGACACCTGCTCATCTTGCCACTCGCCGCGCTCTTCTAAATAGCCGTGCAACAGGTCGGCAACATTACGAGCTGGAGAGGCGCCGCCCTGCGGCTCTTTGCCTTCCTTCGAACTAACAATTGACAACGAAGAACTAGCAACTAAAGCGGGCTTTTTGCTGATGACGTAGAGGCGGTGGCGCGGCCGGGTGAAGGCCACGTATAGCGTGTTGAGCCCTTCGAGGAAGGTTTTTTCGCGCTCCTCGTCGTATTGGGCCGCCAGCGCCGTTTGCTGAATGCCTTTTTGCAGGCTCACTACTGCTACTTCCGGCATGTTTTCGAGGGGCTTTTCGCCGGCTTCCAGGTGGCCCCAGAGCAGGGTACCCCGGTGCGGCTCCAGGCTCCAGTCGGCAAACGGCACGATGACCACGCCGTAGGCCAGGCCCTTGGCCTTGTGCACCGTGGTGATGGTGATAGCAGCCCGCCCGCCCGGCGCGTTGATGCTGATGCGCCCCTTGCGCTCCTCCCAATAGGTGAGGAAGTTGCCCAGGTTGTTGCCGAAGCGCAGGCTGTATTCCAGCGTCAAATCGAGGAAGCGGAACAGGTAGTCACTCTCCCCGTTGCGCCCCAGCAGGCCGAAGAGGTTGAGCAGCCGCTCGGCCAGCTCGTAGAGGCCCAGGTTGCCGGTTTCCGCCTCGCGCACGTCGTAGCCCAGCGCCCGCAGCTCGTCGAAAAACGAGTGGCCGCCGGCCGCATTCGCCACCTCGGCAATGTGCCGGGCGCGCGCCGGCGTGGGGGCCAGCCCGCGCACCACCTTGTCCACGAGCAGCAGGGCTTCGGCCCGCGCCAGGGTATCGGCCGGCTGGTGCAGCACCCTGAGGATGCTCACCAGCAGGTTCACCACCTCGGCAAATTCCAGCGCCAGCGAGTCGGCCGAAATGATGGGGTAGCCCCGCTCTTTCAGGAACTTGGCAATGATTTTACTGGCGTAGCGGGTGCGGCACAGCACGGCGATGTCTTCCAACGCGTAGCCCTCGGCCAGGGCCTGCTCCACCAGCTGCAGGGTGAGGTAGCAGGTGCTTTCGTCGTAGCCCAGCACGGCCTCGGGCAAGTGGCCGGGGAGGGCCTCGGGGGTGTAGGCGCCGGTGGCCGCGTCGTAGCGCAGGGCAGGGGCGTCTTTTTGGGTGAAGAGGAGTTCGACGTGGCCCTGCTGGGCAGTGCTCTGCGACTCGGGCACCTGCTGCCCAAAGTAGTTGTCGAAGATGCCCGCCACCAGCCCCAGCGTGGCGTGCCGGTCGCTCACCGCCTTGAAAAATGCGTTGTTAAAGTCCACGATTTCGCGGGCCGAGCGGTAGTTTACCTGCAGGGCTTTGGGTTCGAGCACGGGGTCGAGGGTTTCGTAGCGCAGGCGCAGCAGCTCGCGCATCTCGGGCTCGCGGGCCCGCGCCACCAGGGCGGCCGTGTTGTGCTGGTGCAGGCGCAGAATCTGCTCCATCTCGCCCCCGCGCCAGCGGTAGATGGCCTGCTTGGCATCGCCCACGGCCAGGCTGCTGTGGCCGTTGGCCAGCGTGTTTTCCACCAGCGGCAGCAGGTTGTTCCATTGCAGTACCGACGTATCCTGGAACTCGTCAATCAGAATATGCTCGTACCGCTCGCCCAGTCGCTCGTACAGAAACGGCACCGGCTCGGTGAGCACAATGCTGGCAATGCGCCGGTTGAATTCCGAAATCAGCACCACGTTGCGCTCCCGGCTGATTTGCTCCACCACCTTGTTCAGCTCGCTCAGCAGCGAGGCGTGAAACAAGTAGGGCTGCATGGCCGCCAGCAGCACGTAGCTCGACAAATACGCCTCGCGCAGCTGCTCCACGGCCGCCACCACCGCCCGCAGCGGCTCCTTCACCGCATCCACGCGGGCGCGGTCGGCCTCGGTCTTTATTTTGCCGCTGTACCACTTGTCGTCGCTGAGCGTGGCGGCCACGTAGCTGTTCGGCCCGGCCTCCGGGGCTAGCAAGTCCACGCCCTTTTGCACGTACCCGAAAATGCCGCGCTTGCCCTGGAAAAAGTCGCCCTCCGCCACGCCGGCCTGCTCCAGCACCGCCAGCGCCGCCTCCCGCGTCTGGGCAAAGGCCGCCTCAATCTCCGCCCGCTTCGCCCGAATCTGCTTGTCCAGCCGCCGGAAATCGGCCAGCGTCAGCCGGCCGAGCTGCATCACCGCCTCCTGCACCGTCTCGTTAAACAGCGCCCGCCCGAAGCCCGCCAGCTCCTCGGGCAGCCGGCTCCAGCTTTTGCCCTCGTCGGCCTGCCCCAGCGCGTATTCGGCCAGAGTTTGGGAGAGTAGCCGGCTGTTGGGGTCGCGGTTCACCTTGTCGAGCAGCGCGGCCACCGCGCTTTGCAGCACCGCATCCGTATCCAATTCCACCTCAAACGTGGCCGGCAAGCCCAGCTCCCGGGTAAACGCCGTCACAATCCGCTGCACAAACGAGTCAATCGTGCTCACCCCAAAATCGGCGTAGTGGTACAGCACCAGCCGGAACGTCTCGGCCGCCCGCCGCCGCACCTCCGTCTCCGGCAGCTTCAGCTCGGCCGCGATGTCGGCCAGCAGCCCGTCGGCCTTCCCGCCCTCCGGGTACGCAAACCGCCGCAGCGCCCCCACAATGCGCTCCTTCATTTCCCCCGCCGCGTCGTTGGTAAACGTAATGGCCAGCACGCGCTTGAAATACGCTGGGTCGTCGGCGCCCAGCGTCAGCAGCAGGTATTCTTTCGTTAATTGGTACGTCTTGCCCGAGCCAGCCGAAGACGAGTAGATGCGGAAGGAGGGAGGCATATATATTTAGTTTTGCCAAACGGATTGATGACAAGTATTATGAAGACGGACAAACTACTTCTCGGTTTGAGTCTAATGTTGCTAGGATTTAATGCGGAAGCGCAAAAAACGTTAGTTAACAAGAAGCAAAAAGCTGCACCCGCTTCTGATTTTGCTGTACTGCCTTATCGGAATTCCAATTGGGAAATGATGGGCTTTGAGAAGGACGTAAAACAAGCTTCTCTTAATCAAGACGAATTGAATAAGGTGAATTTGTTTTTAGTTCGTGCTGCCCAAGACAACAAATTGAAGGTATACAAACGACAATACGTTTGTGTAATTGACCAGAAAGGGGACAAGTTGGTCTGGGTTAATTGTTTCTGTCAGGCATATGATAATGAATGGAGAACCAAGCTTTTCTTGGTTGATGATGGCGGCAACTGCTATTATAGCTTTATAGTGAATTTAACTACTGGTAAATACTATAACTTGCTAGTTAATGGCGAAGCCTAATCTGATTTAGGCCGTAGCCAACTTACCATCTCCGCCGTAACCCGCACCGGCCGGCCCCTCTTGGGGTCGAGCAGCACCCAGGTCGTTTCCGCCTCGCACAGCAGCACGCCGTCGCTCACGCGGCTGAGGCGGGTGTAGCGCAGCGACGTGGCCCCGCTGGTTTCGCCCACCCAAGTGCTGGCCCGCAGCGTCTCGCCCGCGAAAGCCGATTGCAGGTAGCGGATGCGGTGCTCGCGCACCACCCAAATAATCTGGTCGCGCAACTCAGGCGGGCAGATGCTTAGCCAATGTGCGCCGGCCACATCCTGCACCCAGCGCACGTACTCCACATTATTGGCATGGCCCAGCGCATCAATGGCGCTGGCTGGAACCTGGAACTCGTGCGAGAAAGCGTGGGCAGGCGCGTCGGGCATAGACAAGGAGGCGAAGAAAATGGGACTGAATCGGTGCGCGGGACACAAAAGAACGTCATAGCGGGCGCAGCGAGGCAAAGCACGAATGAAGCCGTTGCTTTCAATTCCAGGCAACCAAACCACTGGGCTGCGCTCTGTGGCGCCCTCTCCAACTTACGACAAGACGTTCTCAGCTAGCGCTCCAAGCCGTTGAAAAAAATATCTATGGACTTGGTCATTTGGAAATTCTGCCTATCTTTGACGCAACCTAAGAAACCAAGCCACGGTGGCCCAAACGCTTAGGGAAACTCCACAACCAACCACCATGCCCACCGGAACGGTAAAATTCTTTAATGACACCAAAGGTTTTGGTTTCATCAAAAACGACGAAACTGGCGAAGACATCTTCGTTCACATCAGCGACCTCCAGGTTAGCTCGATTCGCGAAAACGACAAAGTTCAATACGAAGTAGCCCAAGGCAAAAAAGGCCCGAACGCAGTAAAAGTATCGCTGGTTTAATTCAGCTCAAGCTTTGCAATCTAAGAAAGCCCGCCTTTGGTGGGCTTTTTTTTGTGCCCGGCGGGGAAGTAAGAACAAAGGGCAGAACGAAATAAGACGTCATGCAGACCGCAGCCGAAGCATCTCGCGTGCCACCACTAATCCTTTTTCAACGATTGGATTACTACCACACGCGAGATGCTTCGGCTGCGCTCAGCATGACGTTCTATCAAATTCTTATTCGCCACGCATTAGCATTTCCAAAATAAAAGTCCTACCTTTGCACCCGCATTTGAGGACGGCCTAAGTCCGCGCAAGCCCGAGAGAGGCGCTAACGCATTGGTCGCGTAGTTTTTTGGTTGTTTTTTCCCGCCTGATTGTGACAAGGTAGAAGGAGGGGAAACGTCGCTGAGTACGGCTGTTTTCAGAGCTAAGTCTCTTTTCCCCCCTTATCAACTCCACTCATGGAAGCTGAAAAAATTGTGGTTCGCTTTGACGAACTGAACCTCTCCGAGGAAGTACAACGCGCCATCACCGAGATGGGCTACGAGGAAGCCTCGGCCATTCAGGCCGCCGCCATCCCGGTGCTGCTTTCCGGCAAAGACGTTATCGGCCAGGCCCAGACGGGTACCGGCAAAACGGCTGCCTTCTCCATTCCCGCCATCGACAACATCGATACCGAGAGCAAAGACGTGCAGGTACTGGTGCTCTGCCCCACCCGCGAACTCGCGGTGCAGGTTTCGGGCGAAATCCAGAAGCTGGGCAAGTACAAGCGTGGCCTGATGGTGGTGCCTATCTACGGCGGCAGCCCCTACGACCGTCAGCTCCGCGCCCTGGAGCGCGGCGTGCAGATTGTGATTGGCACGCCCGGCCGGGTGATGGACCACATCGAGCGCGGCACCCTGCGCCTCGACAAAACCACCAAGATTATTCTGGATGAAGCCGACGAAATGCTCGACATGGGCTTCCGCGACGACATCGAGTTCATCCTGACCAAGATGCCCGAAGACCGCCAGACGGTGTTCTTCTCGGCCACGATGAGCAAGCCCATCATGGAGCTCACCAAGAAATATCAGCGCGAGCCGCAGATTGTGAAGGTGAACCACAAGACGATGACGGTGACCAACATCGAGCAGAGCTACTACGAGGTGCGCGGCCCCCAGAAAAAGGACGTGCTGACCCGTTTGCTCGACATGTACAACCTGAAGTCGACCATCGTTTTCGCCAACACCAAGCGCATGGTGGACGAAATAGTGGCCGACCTGCAAGCCAAAGGCTACTTCGCCGAAGGCCTGCACGGCGACATGGGCCAGCAGCAGCGCCAGAATACGCTCGATAAATTCCGTAAATCGACGCTGGAAGTGCTGGTGGCCACCGACGTGGCCGCCCGTGGCATCGACGTGGACAACGTGGAAGCCGTAGTGAACTACGACCTGCCCGCCGACGAAGAATATTACGTGCACCGCATCGGCCGTACGGGCCGCGCCGGCAAGTCGGGCAAAGCCTTCACGTTTGTGAGCGGGCGCGACATTTATAAGCTGCGCGACATCATGCGCTTCACTAAGGCCGACATCAAATTGGCGCAGGTGCCGTCGTTTGCCGACGTGTCGGAGGTGAAAACCACGCTGTTCCTGAACCAGATTAAGGAAATCATCGAGAAAGGCAACCTCGACAAGTACGTGGGCCGCGTGCAGCGCCTGCTCGACCAGGGCGATGAAATCACCTCGCTCGACATCGCCGCTGCGCTGCTGAAGATGACCATGAAAGAGGACAAGAGTGCTCAGCAGAGCCTCGACGCCAGCAAGGCGGCCGGTTCGGCCCGCCCCGGCTTCACGCGCCTCTTCGTAACCATGGGCAAGAAAGACCGGATTCACCCCCGCGACATCGTGGACCTGATTTCGGAATCGACCAACCTGACCGGTGCCAAGGTGGGCGACATCGCCCTCTACGACAAGTTCAGCTTCGTGGAAGTGCCCTCGGAATTTGCCGATGAGGTTGTGAGCAAGCTGGGTCGCACCAGCATTCAGGGCTCGCCGGTGAGCTTCAGCATTGCCACTCCGGTGCAGGAAGGCGAGGCGAAGCAGGAAGGCTTCAGCCGCGGCGGCCCCGGCGGTTTTGGCGGCGACCGTGAGCGTCGTCCTTTCAACGGCGGCGAGCGCCGCGAGGGCGGCTACGGCGGCGGCTACAAAGGCAACCGCGGTGGCGGCAGCTTTGGTGGCGGCGAGCGCCGCGAAGGCGGCTACGGCGGTGGCTACAAAGGCAACCGTGACGGTGGCAGCGGCTACGGCAACCGCCCCAGCTACGGCGACCGCCGCGAAGGTGGCACCGGCAAGTCGGGCTACGGCAACCGCCCCAGCTACGGCAACAAGCCCAGCTACGGCACCCCGCGCGAATACGAAACGCCCCGCACTCCCCGTGCGCCCCGCAACGAAGGCTTTGACGAATAGCCAACCGCTTTGTTAACTGGGCTATCCAGATTAGGTGACGATTTTACGTGTGACTATTTAGAAGAAGGTTAGAAGACAAAAAAGCCGCCCAATGGGCGGCTTTTTTGTTGCCTTAATAGGTAAGACAGAACAGCTTACTTCGACGAGTCCCGCAGCGCCTTGATGGCGTTGTGGGCTTCTTGCACGCCCTGGTACTGCTTCTCAATCACCGACTTGAGAGCCGAGGGCAGGTCTTGGGCTTTCAGGGCCGTTTGGTAGGCTTTCACGGCGTAGTCTTCGCCGCGCTCGCACTCGTTGAGAACAGCTTTGTTGTCTTTGCTGGTGAGGGCCGATTTTAGGTCAATCCAGGCGCGGTGCACGGTGCCGGTAATCGACGAGCTTTCGTCGGGCTTGAGGTCCAGCTTGAACATCTGGTCCTCGATTTCGGTGATGTAGCTGGCGCGCTGGGCGGCGTATTTCTTGAACGTGTCTTTCAAGCTGCTGTCCTCCACGTCAGTCATGGCGTCGGCGTAGCCTTTCTGGCCATCTTTAAGGGTTTCGACCAGTTCGTTGAGGAGGGCGGTGGTGGCTTTGGCTTCCATTGGAAAGAGAAAAGTAAGTTGGAAAGTATGCTCCGTTTACTGCCTCGGCTATGGGAAGGTTACAGACACCTGCGGTTGAACAGAAACGTCGTGCTGAGCGCAGTGGACGCACCTCTACTGCGCCAGTCTTTGGTTATTGCTGCGGTGGAGGTGCGTCCACTGCGCTCAGCACAACGTTCTTTGATTGTTCCTCAGTTTTTGTCTCTCAGCGCCATGGCCTGGCCGGCGAGGAAGCCGGTCGTCCAGGCCGCCTGAAAGTTGAAGCCGCCCGTGATGCCGTCGATGTCGAGCACTTCGCCGGCGAAATACAGGCCGGGTACCCGCCGGCTTTCCATGGTTTTGAGGTCGACTTCGTCCAGCATAACTCCGCCGCAGGTTACAAATTCCTCTTTGTAGGTCGTTTTGCCGCGCACGGCCAGTGGGGAGCGCAGCAGCAATTCCAGCAGGCGGTTTTGGGATTTGGCCGGGAGGTCGCTCCAGCGGGTTTCGGGCCCGATGCCAGCCTGCTCGGCGAGATTGCGCCACAGGCGCTGGGGCAGGCCAAACTGCGGGTTGGAAGCCACTACTTTCCTCCCGTTTTCCTGCCGAAACTGCTGCAGCCAGGGCCGCAGGGTTTCTTCGGTGTGCGTCGGAATCCAGTTGATAAGGGCCGTGCCTACGTAACCTAACTCGCTGAGCCGGCGGGCGCCCCAGGCCGATAGCTTGAGCACTGCCGGCCCGCTCACGCCCCAGTGCGTTACGAGCAGGGGGCCTTCGTATTGCAGCTTTTCACCGGCCAGTACCACGCGGGCGTGAGGCACGCTCACGCCCATGAGCTCCTGCAGCGGCGAGGCCGGCACGTTGAACGTGAACAGCGACGGCACCGGCTCGGCGATGCTGTGGCCCAGGCTGCGCAGCCAGTCATAGTTGGCGCTTTTGGGATTGCCGCCGGTGGCAATGAGCACCCGGTGGGCGTGCAGTGTGGGACCCAGCCCGGCCGCGCCGGTGCCGCTCAGCCGCAGGCGAAAGCCGCCCGTGGGCAGGGGCTGGATGTCGTCGGCGCTGGTGTTGGTTATTATCTGCACGCCGGCGCGGCGCGCGGCCTCTTCCAAGGCCCGGGCAATGGTTTCGCTCGAGTCGGTGGTGGGAAACATGCGGCCGTCGGCCTCGGTCTTCAGGGGCACGCCGCGCCGGGCAAACCAGGCAATGGTATCGGCCACACCAAAGCGCTGAAATGCGCTTTTGAGCTGCTTGCTGCCGCGCGGGTAGTGCGCCACAAGCTGGGCCGCGGTTTCGCAGGCGTGAGTCACGTTGCAGCGCCCGCCGCCTGATACGCGCACTTTGCTCAGCAGCTTGCCCGTTTTTTCCAGCAGCAGCACCCGCGCATGCGGGTTGGCTTCGGCACAGGCAATGGCACCAAAAAAGCCGGCCGCGCCGCCGCCCAGCACGGCCACCAGGGGAAGAGTAGCATCGGTTTTCACCGCACAAAGGTACGGCGGGCCTGCTTGGGCCACCTATTAGCAGTGCTCCAGCGCCGCCAGCACGTCGTCGTGCTGAAAAGTGTAGGGTACCAACGAACGCACCAAGCTGCTGTCGATGGTTTTGCCGCTCACGTTGTTCTCTTCTTTGAACGTGGGCGCTTCCAGCTTGAGGTAGCGCGCCGCCGCCGGGTAAAAATCGCGGCGCGGCGGGTGCTGCTCGGCGCACACGTTGAACGTGTGGCCCCACACGCCGTGCCGGATGATGGCCGAAAGCACGCCCACCACGTCGGTGAGGTGCACCAGGTTGACGGGCGCGTTGCCCTGCTCAAGCTCGCGGCGGCCCGCCAGGAAGCGGCCGGGGGAGCGGTCGGGGCCCATGAGGCCGCCGAGGCGCACCACTGTGCTTTTCCATTGCCCGTAGCGGGGCACAAAGTGGCCCTCGGCCCGCAGCACGTCGGAGGCAGCATCGCGGGTGCTCAGGGCGTCGGCTTCGCGCATCAGGCGGGGCTCGTTGGGATATACGCTGGTGGAACTCACGAACAGCACATGTGGCGTGCCGGCCGCAGCCACCGCCCGGTGCACCGGCCGCAGCAGCGAGGGATAGGCGCCAGCGGCCGCGGCCCGGGGCGGCACGTTCAGCACCAGCACATCGGCCGCGCGGAGCAGGCGCATGAGCAGGGCTTCGGCCGGGGCATTAAAATCGGAGCCCAGGCGCAGCAGATGCGACTGAATGCCAGCAGCCTCCATGCCGGTCAGGTTTTCGGGCGTGGTGGTGGTGCCCAGCACCTCGTGGCCAGCGGCGGCCAAGGCGCGGGCCAGGGCCATGCCCAGCCAGCCGCAGCCCAGCACTAATACGGTGGGGTGTTCCGCTCCAGATGTTGTGCTCGCGGAGCCCCCGGAATTGGAACTTGTCATGTAATCTCAACAATTAACTTGGCCTAATGGCCCGAAGGTCCGAAAAAAATACGTAATACTATATTCGGTAGGTGAATTGGTAGGCCCGCTGCCGGCGGCGGGTTGATGGCCGGGTTCTAGTACCTTCGGGCAGCGGACACGCCCGCGCTTCCCACCCTCTCTTACGACTTGCATGAACACTCCCTACACGCAACCCATGCTACGCGACAACGCGCTGGCTGGCAAAACCATCATCGTAACCGGCGGCGGCACCGGCCTGGGCCGGGCCATGACCACCTATTTTTTGCAGCTGGGGGCAAATGTCACCATCAGTAGCCGCAAGCTCGATGTGCTTGAAAAAACCGCTGAGGAACTGCGCCAGCAAACCGGCGGCAAGGTGCTGGCCATTGCCTGCGACGTGCGCAAATACGACGAAGTGGAAGCCATGCTGGAGCGCACCATTCAGGAGTTTGGCGGCGTCGACGTGCTGCTGAATAACGCGGCCGGTAACTTCATCAGCCCCACGGAGCGCCTGTCGCACAAGGCGTTTGATGTGATTGTGGACATTGTGCTGCGCGGCAGTTATAACTGCACGCTGGCCGTGGGCAAGCGTTGGATTGCCGACAAAAAACCGGGCACCATTCTCAACATCGTTACCACTTACGCTTCAGTTGGTTCTGCCTTCGTGGTGCCTTCCGCCACGGCCAAGGCAGGTGTGCTGGCCATGACCCGCTCGCTGGCCGTGGAGTGGGCCAAGTACGGCATTCGTTCCAACGCCATTGCGCCGGGCCCGTTCCCGACGGAGGGCGCCTGGAGCCGCTTGTTTCCCGAGCCCTTGGCCAGCAAGCTCGACCCGGCCGCCAGCGTGCCGCTCAAGCGCGTGGGCCAATACCAGGAACTGGCCAACCTGGCCGCCTATCTGGTGTCCGATTTTTCGGCCTACGTGAACGGCGAAGTGGTGACCATCGACGGCGGCGAGTGGCTCAATGGCGCCGGCGAATTCAATAAGCTGGAAATGCTCACGCCTGAAATGTGGGACCAGATTGAGAAAACCATGCGCCGTTAAACAACGGATTACGCGGTGTTAGTAGCCCCGGCTACTGGATAATCAGCAGAAAGGCTTGCCATGCGGCAAGCCTTTCTTGTTAGCGTCAGGGAACAAACTGCATAATACCCGTGCAAACCAAAAAATCCGTCCGAATCCGTGGTCAGAATTTATAGCCTTTGTAATCCTTCGAAAACTCTTCGAGCGGGATGGGCTGGTTCGGCACTACGTCCTGAAATTCGAACCGTTCAAACAGCCCTTTGTCGTCGTTGACTTGCACCAGCATAGGCAGGTAGGTTTTGGGGTCGACGCACAGCACCGTGCGGCGGCCGTAGGCATTGGGCACCTGCAGCACTTTGCCTTCGGGGATTTTTTCGCCGATGCTTAGGTTGTTGCGCTCCACCACGCGGTAGGCGCCGCAGCCAAACCGTTCGGCCACCGTCTCAATGGTTTCGTTTTTGCCGGCTTTGTAGCTGACGTAGCGGAACTGCGGAAAATCGGAGCGCAGCACGTGGGCGGTGCGGCCCTGCAAGGTAGTGTCGCCTACGTAGCGGAACGAGCGGCTGTAGGAGTTGTCCTGCCTCAGCCCGGTGGTGCGTAGCAGGTCCGAAATGGTGCCGAAACCTGCCTGCAGCGCCGTGTGGTGCTGGTTGCTGCGCATGAGCTTGCCGTTGGGGTCCAGGCTGAGGGTCACGTAAGGGAAGCTGGCGGGGTACACCCAGGCATCGCCGTCGTTCTGGCCCTGCAGCCAGAGCACTTCCACGCCCTTTTGGTTCTTGATGTAGATGCGCAGCGGCTTATAGGTCAGCTTCATAACGCTGCGCGCCTGGTTGATGCTGCCCCCGATGCGCTCCTGCGCTTTCACGACGCAGCGCAGGTATTTCAGGCCTTCGATGGCCGTGCTCATGCGGGTGGTCAGCTGCTCGGTGGTGATGGCGGGCGGCGGGCTGGTGGCGGCCACTGTCACGGCCGCCAGCGCCCCGGCCGCAGCGGCCAGACGAAAATGAAAAACCGAACCGGTCACGAAAGGCCTCATAAAGGATAAAAAAATAAGAAAATGCAGGAAAGCTATGGGCTTAGTTGAGGCTGATGTGCGGAAAGCGTGAGGCCGTGCTGTCGAAAATAAACAGCTCGTCGATTTCCACGCCTTCCAGGAAATGAAACAGCGGGAATTGCTCCACTACGGCGCGCACTGCGGCGGCATCGTCGCCGTGCATGGTTACCCAACCGCGGCTGCGGTCGCTGCTGATGGCGTAAACTTCCACAATTTTCTCGCTCAGCAGCTGGTTGATAAAGGCCCGGTGGCTCGGGATGAGGGAGATGAATTCCTCATCAAAAGTTTCCGGCAGCCGAAGGGAAACGACAAACGTGGGCATAAAGCGAAAAAGCTGGGAGGCCGGAAAGGTAGCGCATCCGACAAAGAGACGCTGCGCGAGCGGAAAAAATGATGGCCCGGCAGCCCGAAGCGGCAAATCGGGGCCTTACGAATGGCCGAGCTCGGCCACGCTCGGCAGCGCGGCGTCGCCCCGGGCCGGTTCGGCCACGGCGTCGGGCTGGGCCGAAGCTGTGCTGTCGTCCTCAGAGTGGCCGCGGGCGGTGGTTTCCCACTCGCGGTACTTGGTAATTTCGACCTGGAACTTGCCCACGAACCAGCTCACAAGGCTCAAATCATCGAGAAAACCCACCACCGGGATGAAGTCGGGCACCAGGTCGATGGGCGACAGCACGTAGAGCAGCACGGCCAGGCCCGAAATAATGGTGCTGGTGGAAATCTCGCGGTATTCGCCGCTGATGTAGCTGCGCACGAGACGCACCAGCGTCAGGGCGACGTCGAAGAGCTGGCGAAACTTATTGGTGTGGCTTTTTTGGTCGGCCAGCTTGTCAGCGGCTTCGTTGAGCACCGTGACAACCTTGAACGGGCGGCCCAGCAGCTTGGTGGCCCGGCCAATGAAGACGTTGAAGATGACGTTTTTGGAAAGCTTCAGGCCTTTTTCGGAAAGTGATGACATGGATAAAGTCGTGGGGGTGAGGCTGACTTTACGCGCAAGGTTCAGCCGGCGTTGTTCGGCCATAGTCAAACTCCGTGCCCGGCCGTGGAGCTAGCGCGCAAAAAGCGGCGTGGTGCCGCCCACCCAGTCCTTGTCCTTGTTGAAATCGACGCCAATCATCTCGCCCCGGCTCAGACGGCTCAGGCCGGTGAGGAGTTGAGGCCGCGGCTCGCCCAAGGGCCAGATGTAGAGCAGGCGGATTTCACACTTTACCAGGCCATCGGGCGACTGCACCACGGGCTCGTAGGTGACTTTGCGCTGCAGCAAATAGTGCTGTTTATCGGGCAGCGCATCCAGGTCGGCCGCCGTGAAATGCAGCCGCACGCCCGCCCCGGCAAACGAAAACAGGGGCTTCAATACATAATTTTCGAGGTCGGTCGGGTACTCCTTCAGCTCGTGCAGAAAATAGCTGGGCGGCACAAACGGGCCCTGCAGCAGCGGCAGCGTGAACTTGCTGATGCGGAAAAACCAGTTGGGGTGTCCCACCCAGGCCACGTCCACGTCTTCGGTGAGATGAAATTCCGTTTTCAGGTCCGGGTAGCGCGCCAGCTCATCGAAAATAATGCGGTTGTAGATGCGCGTAATCGGGATTTCGCGCCCGTCCTTTTCATAGAATAGCTGACGGCCGCGCTTGCGAATGCGGGTAAGGCACACGGCCTCAACGCCCCACAGCTGCTTGGTGAGCGCAAAGTCGACGCGGGTTTTCTGCTTTTCGGGGAACAGCTCCAGCAGAATCACATTCTCAGCCGGCTGGCCGGCCAAAAGGAAGTTCCGCATGCGCTGCTGGTAGGCCCCAAAATCGGCCACGTCCAGAAACGGCGTCACCGAGTCAGGAATGGGATAATGGGCGGCAAACACGCCGGGCAGCCAGGACTGAAATGCGTACAGCGACGGAAACCCCTGCATCTCAATGAGCTGGGGCTCCAGCTCGCCGGTGGCGTCGCGGCACACCGCAAAGTCAAACGTCAGGAACTCAGGTCGCGCATCCTCGTGCGGCACGCGCTGGTGCGGTGGAATGGCCGCTTCGGTCAGTGCCTTAAAATCAGGGCGCTCAATGACCTTAATAATGCTTTCGCCGGCCGCAATCAGCTTGTCGCGCAAGCCAGCCGGCACAAAAACCGGTGTTTCGGCCACGCGGAAGTCGAGCTGGCCAGGTAGCTGCTGCTCAATATCGGCGAGCATTTCCTGGTAGCGGTCTGGGCTGAAGGCGGCATTGAAAACGTGGCGGGGTTCCGGAATCATGTGCAGAGGCAGCGACGAAAGGTGGAATTACACAGTGGCAAATTGGCCCAGGCCGGCTAGGGCGCGGCGCAGGAAAGCGGGCACCACCACCGACTCGGTATGCTCAATGGTGGTAGGGTCGGCCAGCAGGCGCACCATCTCGTGGTACTTGGCCTCGCCGTAGGTTTCGATGACCTGCTGCTTGCGCTCGTCGGTGAGCATGTAGCGGAGCATGCCCTCTCCATCGGCTTCGGGGTGGAACTGCGTGCCCAGCACTTCGGGCGTGAAGCGAATGGCCATCACGGCGCGCTCCAGGGGCACGTGCGGGCGCTCTTTTTCGAGGCACAGCACCTGGGCGCCGTAGGCGTTCAGGCGGTCCAGGTCGAGGTTGGTAAGTTGGTAGTCGCGCGAGTCGACGGTGTAAAACGGCTCGGGCAGGCCCTGCAGCACGGGCTCGGCCAGCCCGGCGGGCGTGAGGTGTACCGGCAGCACGCCAAACGAGGTCGACTTGCGCCGGCTCACGGTGCCCAGGCCCAGGTGCCGGCTCACCAGCTGGAAGGAATGGCAAATGAGCAGCAGGTGCTTTTTGGCTTCCTGGGTTTGGTTGTGGGCCAGCAGCGCGTCGATGAAATCGAAATATTGGCGCTCCCAGGGCTCGTCCGACGGCAGGGGGCTGCCAGGCCCGCCGCTCGAAATGTAGATGTCATAATCGAGGCCCGGCACCACGTTTTCGGCCCGAACATTATAAGTATCAACGTCGAACGCGACGCCGTTTTCCGACGCCCCGCGGGCCAGCAGCTGTCGAATGCAGCGCATGCCCTCGTTGCGGGCGTTGTCGTACATGTCGAGAATAGCAATGCGGATAGCCTCCATAAATATCAGTAAAATGAGCTTGGCCCAAGCCAGCCTGTGCAGCAAACCCGATGAAAAAAGAAGCAACGCCGGCCAAAGGGCGGGCGTTGCACGGGCAAAGGTACAATTTCTAAAGGCCCTGGGTAGTCTCCGACAGGATGTAGTCGACCACTTTGCTCAGGTCGTTGGTCTCGCGGAACACGGCCAGCTGGCGGTCGGCGCCGGTGCCCATCTCCATCATTTTCAGCACGTACTCCACCTCGTGGCGGCTGCCGAGCTCGTCCACCACGTCGTCGATGAAGTCGAGCAGCTCCAGGATGAGTTTGCGCGTGGGCACCTCTTCCTGCTTGCCAAAGTCTATCATCTGGCCGTCGAGCCCGTAGCGCGCCGCGCGCCATTTGTTCTCCTTGATGAGGGCGCTGCGGTAGATGCGGAAATTGAGGTTCTGGGCCTTCAGCTTGTAGATTTTAGCCACCAGCGCCTGCATGATGGCCGCCACGGCAATGGTTTCGTCGGCCCGCATCATCATGTCGCAGATGCGGTACTCGATGGTGTCGAAGAAGGGGTGCAGGCGCACGTCCCACCAGATTTTCTTGCCGTTGTCGATGCAGCCCGTCTTTATTAGTAGTTGCACAAACTCGTCGTAGTCGCTGGCGCTGTGAAAGTAGCCCGGAATGCCCGTGCGCGGAAACCGCTCAAACACCTTGGTGCGAAAAGACTTGTAGCCAGTCTCACGCCCTTCCCAAAACGGCGAGTTGGTGCTGAGGGCGAACAGGTGCGGCAGAAAGTAGCGCAGCGTGTTCATCATGTACACGCCGATTTCGCGGTTTTCGATGCCCACGTGCACGTGCATGCCGAAAACCAGGTTGGAGCGGGCGGCTTCCTGCAGCTCCTCCACAATCTTGTCGTAGCGGGCATCGGGCGTGATGGGCTGCTCTTGCCAGCGCGAAAACGGGTGCGTGCCGGCCGCGCCAATCTTCAGATTCTGGCGGTCGGCCAGCTCAATCACTTGGCGGCGCAGGTGCAGTACCTCGGTGCGGGCCTCGGCAATGTTGTGGCAGATGTTGGTGCCCACTTCCACCACGGCTTGGTGCATCTCGGCTTTCACCTGCTCCTGCAGCGTCACCCGGCCGCCTTCCACTATTTGCGAGAGGTGGGAGCGCAACTCCCGGGTTTCGGGGTCAATGGTCTGAAATTCTTCCTCGATGCCGAGGGTAAATGTGGGCATGGCCATACGGAGAACGAATGCGAAGGGAAAGGCGGACAGACGCGGTGCTGCCCGGCGCGCGAAGGCCGCACGCCGGGCAGCATCAGCGTTGGGAAGAGGCTACTCGTTCTTTTTAGGAGCGGCTTTCTTGGCGGTAGCGGCCTTGGGCGCAGCGGCCTTTTTGGCCGGAGTCGCACTTTTTTTGGCGGCCGACTGCTCGCTGGCCGATACCCCGCCGGTGGGCGGCTCGGGCTTGGGAGCGCCGGCGGTTTTCTTTGCCGCTGGTTTTTTGGCTGCGGGCTTGGGGGCACCGGTGGCGCCCAGGTCGTTGGTTTCGCGCACGGCCTGGCCCATCTGCACGTTGGCGCCGATGGTGGGCGAACCCTTGGGGCGGCGCGCACCGAATCCTGCACGAAGGTGCCCCAGGTGAGGTTGGTGCGCCCGGCGCGGTGGGACTGGGCGCGCTCAATGGCCAGCTGGGCGGCGTGTTCCACCACCCACTCAAAGTTCTCGGGGCCCACGGAATTGATGTCGGCATCGGGCGCGGGGTTGCCGAAGTCGATGGCGATGGGAATGCCGTCGCGCACGGCAAATTCTACCGTATTGAAATCGTAGCCCAGGCCCTGGCACAGGCGCAAGGTGTAGTTCTTGATGGTATCGAGTAGACGCTTGCCGGCTTCGCCTTCGGTCTTCATCGTGGTCTGGTACCGCTCGTGGGGGCATTGCGGGGCTCGTAGGGCATGATGAGCACGTGCTTGCCACCCAGGCAATAGCAACGGAAATAGTCTTCAAACTCGATGGCTTCCTGGTAGAGCATCACCAGCTGGCCGGTTTCGTCGTAGGCGCGCCAGGCTTGTTCGGGGTTGTCTACCTTATAAACGCTCTTCCAGCCGCCGCCCGCGTGGGGCTTCATGAAGGCCGGGAAGCCGATGTGCTCGAACGCCTTTTCCCAGTTGAACAGCGACAGGTTGCGGAAGGAGTTTTCGGTGGTGTCGTCGGGGCGGTGCTTGCTGGGCAGCAGCAGCGTCTTGGGCACCGGCACGCCGAGCTGCACGGCCAGGGCGTTGTTGAAAAACTTCTCGTCGGCGCTCCACCAGAAAGCGTTGTTGATGACGGCCGTGCCGGTGAGGGCGGCATTCTTCAGATAAGCGCGGTAGAAGGGCACGTCCTGCGAAATGCGGTCGATGATGACGTCGTAACCGCAGGGCACGGCCTGCTCCACCTGCTCAATGTTCACGAACTCGGCCGTGATGCCGTCCACGGCCTTCTGGTTCACGCGGTCGACGAAGGCTTGGGGGAAGGTGTTTTCTTGTCCGAAAAGGATGCCGATTTTTTTCATGGCTGGGGTGTTGGGTTGCCGCTAGGCAGGGGGTGAAGGGGAGTTGGTATGAAGAAGAAACAGGGGGTGGAGTTAACCGATGGTGCTCAGGTACTGCGGAAACATTTCGCGCCACACCGGCCAGTCGTGGTCGCCAAAGGGCTTCACGTCCAGGGTGTAATGAATGCCCTTTTCGCTGAGAATACGAGCCATCTGAAAATTCGACTCTTTGCAGAAGTCGTGTTCGGCGGTGCCCAGGATGATGTTCATCCACTGGAAATGCTCGCTCTGCGCGCCGGGCAGGTACTCGGGCGGGTTGTTGTAGTACACGTTGTCGTCGTGGTAGCCGTCCACAAACTGGCGGATGTCGAACGCGGCGCCCATGGTGAAGAGGTGGGCCACCTGGTTGGGGTGGCGGAAGGCGAAATTGAGGGCGTGAAAGCCGCCGAAACTGCAGCCGGCCACGCCAATCTTGTCGACGTGGCATTCGCGCTGGAGCATGGGCACTAATTCTTCGCTCAGAAACTGGTCGTAGAACACGTGGTTCTGCACCCGGATGCGCGGCTCCAGGTGCTTGGCATACCAGGAGTGCGCGTCGATGCTGTCGATGCAAAACAGCTTCACGCGGCCGGCTTCCACCAGGGGGCGGGCCGCCTCAATGAGCTTGAAGTCGCGGGCTTCGTTGGTGTGGCCGCCGGACGTGGGAAAAATGACCACCGGGTAGCCCCAGGTGCCAAAAACCAGCATGTCGATGTCCTGGCCGAGGTGGTGCGAGTAGAAGCGGCGGTGTTGTTCCTGCACGGCGGGGGCGATATAAGGGTGGGGTGGAAGGGGCGGCTTTTTTTAAGCTGTACGGCAAACTAGTCATAAATAATTGGCCTGCCATAGCCCATTGCATTTTTCAGTTTTTGGTTTCAACTCCGGCGGGCTGCGTTACTTTGTTTCATGCTTCCCGATGCTTCCTTGTCTCATTTGCCTGCTACCGGCGTGCGTATCGTGCGCGAGGTGTTGGTTTCCAACTGTTTGGGGCGCGATGTGGAGCTCACCGTTGCGCTGCCGCCGGCCGCAGCCGCTGCCGAAATCTACCCGGTATTATATTTAAATGACGGCCAGGATTTTGAGCGCCTGCACCTGGAAGCAACCCTGAATGCCCTCTACGCCCGCCAGGCAATTCGCCCCTTCGTGCTGGTGGCGCCCCACGCCAACGAGCTGCGCACGCAGGAATACGGCACCGCCGCGCACGCCGACTTCAACGGGCGTGGCAGCCTTGCCGGCGCGTATACCCGCTTCGTGCTAGAGGAATTGCTGCCGTTTGCTCAGGCCCGCTTTCAGGCCTCGGCCAATCCGCAGGAAGCTGTTATGGCTGGCTTTTCGCTCGGCGGGCTGTCGGCCTTCGATATTGTGTGGCACCACCCCGAAGCGCTGGCAAGGACCGGCGTTTTTTCGGGCTCGTTCTGGTGGCGGCAAAAGGCAGTGGGAGCCGGCTACACGCCCGCCGACCGCATCATGCACGGCCTGGTGCGGGCGGGCCAGCTGCACCCGACGCACCGTTTCTGGCTGCAAACCGGTACCCTCGACGAACGCAACGACCGCAACGAAAACGGCGTCATCGACTCCGTTGAGGACTGCCTTGACCTCATCGAAGCCCTGATTGCCAAGGGCCTGAATGCCCAGCAGGCCCTGCGCTACGTGCAGCTGGAAGGCGGGCATCACCACCAGCACACCTGGGGCTCCATCATGCCCGATTTTCTGCTCTGGGCTTTCGGACAGCCGGAAGCCACGGCTGCGCTGCCCGCGCCCTTGCCCGTGGTGCGCCTGCAGCTCGACCCGGCGCTGGCCCCGTCCATTGTGCCACCTGATGCGCCGGTGGCGGCTGCGCCCGTGCCCCTGGTGCTGCCCACAGAAATACCGGCGGCAGTGCAGCCCCACAGCTTTACCATCGACCTTAATACTCAACCAAGCCCAGCTGCTATGTCGACCACGCGCCCTGCCGAGGGAGATTTTCTGCCCTATGCGGGCAATTACATCAACCTGGTGCCCGACGGCGCCGACCCGGTGGAGGCCCTGCGCACCCAGCCGCAGCAGCTCCACGCCGCATTTGCCGGCCTCAGCGAAGGGCAGACCGAGCAAGCCTACGCCCCCGGCAAATGGACGCTGAAGGAAATGCTGCTGCATCAGATTGATACCGAGCGCATATTCGCTTATCGTGCGCTGCGCTTTGCCCGCGGCGACAGCCAGAACCTACCGGGTTTTGAGCAGGACGACTATGTGGCCCACAGCGGCGCTAACGCCCGCCCCCTGGCCAGCCTGCTGGCCGAATACGACGCCGTGCGTGCCGCCACCCTGGCCCTGGCCGAGAGCCTGACCGAAGACCAGCTGAACCGCCGCGGCGCTGCCAACAACGGCCCGGCCACGGTGCGCGCCCTGCTCTTCATCACGGCGGGGCATGAGCTGCACCACCTCAACATTATTCGCGAGCGGTATCTGCCCATACTGCGCGGCTGAGGCAAATTTTATACCTTCGCCCGCTACAACACGCTGGCCCAGCCGTGCGTTGAACTACCCGAAATCAACCCCTCACCAAACTTCTTTTCAACCATGGCCAAAGCACAAGACGCCCGCAAAGAGAAAAAGAAAGAGCCCGTTAAATCCATGAAGGAGAAAAAAGCGGAAAAAGAAGAGAAGAAAGTAGCCCGCGCCCGCAAGCAGGAGTAGTCTGAGCTACGGATTAAAGCAAGCGTTGCAGCTTGCGCAGTAGTCCGTAAGCAAAAACATGAAAGGCCGCTCATCCGAGCGGCCTTTTTGCATTAGTGACCCACATTTAAAGTGTGTAGTACGGCTCTTTCTCCTTATCGTGGTGGCGGATGTAGCCGTGCAGCACCAGCTTTATCAGCGTCTGGAAAGCGCGACGCTTGCCGAAGTTGACCAGTTTCATGAACTGGGCCAGGTTAATGCGCGGGTGGGTTTTGAGATAGTCGATGACGGCCAGTTCCTGCTTGTTGAGGGGGAGGTGCTCGAAGCGCGCTTCGGGTTGCTGGCGGTTGAGCAGCTTCTCAGTGAGGCCGCTGGTTTGCACGCTGGAGTCGCGCACGCGCACGTAGCCGCGCCAGTCGTCGGGGGCCACCAGGGCGCGGTGGGGCTTGTTAACGCTTTCGGGCACCGTGACCACCAGCACGGTGCGGCCTTCGGTTTCAATTTCGCGGAATTTAAGCCCCGTCAGGGGTGGCTCAACGTAGTTCGTAGCCGCATCAAGGAGCATAAACACCTCCTCCTCAGCGTCGCGCACACCCAGCACACGGCCGGCGTCGTCGACGCCCACCAGCACCAGTCCGCCGCGGGTGTTGGCCAGCGAGGCCAGCGTGCGCGAAATGCGGTGCGGGTGCGTAGTTTTCTGCTTGAATTCCAGTTCTTCGCCCTCGCCGCGCGCTATCAGTTCGTGTAAATCCATACTCCTTTCAAACGAAATTTGGGCACAAAAAATGCCGCACCTGAAGCTCAGATGCGGCATTTTGCAAGTTGCGGCTAACGGCTGGCCTTAGAAGGGCAGGTCGTTGTCGTCGTCGCTGGCGATGGGGGCCGCCGAGGGCTGGGCGCGCAGCGTGGGGTTCTGGTTTTGCGCGGCGGGGCGGGGAGCAGCCTGCTGGCCACCACCGTAGCTGTTGCCGGCGTTGCCACCCGAGGCGGGCTCAATCTTCCAGGCTTCGAGGTTGGTGAAGTACAGCATCTGGCCGTTCTTGTTGAAGCCACGGCCCCGCAGGTTGAAGGTCACCTTCACCTCGTCGCCCATTTTGAAGGGGTCGATGAGGCTGGTTTTGTCCTGCACCATCTGGAACTTAATATGCTCGGGATACTGGCCGTCCTGGACTTCCAGCACGAACTCACGCTTGCGAAATTTTTCGCTTACCTGCTGTTCGTCAAAGATTTCGTGCAGCCGGCCGGTTACGTCGTATGCCATAAAATTGGGGGTGTTTTGGTAGTAATAAACTTGAACATCAAACCTACGAAAAAAAACACTAGCAGCCCGCTAGCCGTTCCCTGCGGCTACCTTTGCAGCCGCTTTTCGCCGTAAAATTTTCCTAAAAAATGTTTGCACTCGCCCTCCATGGCGGGGCCGGCACCATTGCCCGCGCCTCCCTTTCCCCCGAAGCCGAACGCGAGTACCGCGCAGCCCTCGAAGCAGCCCTGAATGTGGGGTATTCTCTTCTGGCACAAGGCGGCGCCGCCTTCGACGCTGTGGAAGCCACCGTTCGCAGCCTCGAAGACTGTCCTTTGTTTAACGCCGGGCGCGGTGCCGTGTTCACGCACGAAGGCCACCACGAAATGGACGCCGCCATCATGCAGGGCCACACCCGTTTGGCCGGGGCCGTGGCCGGCGTGCGCCAGGTGCAAAACCCCATCCGTGCGGCCCGCCTCGTGATGGAACAGACCGAGCACGTGCTGCTGGCCTACCCCGGCGCCGACGAGCTGGCCCGCGAACACGGCCTGCCGCTGCAGCCGCCCGAATATTTTTTCACCCAGCACCGCTACAACCAATTGCAGGAAGCCCTGCAGGAAGGCCGCATGCGCCTCGACCACAGCCAGGCCCGCACGGCCGCCACATTAAACAAGTCGGATATAGTCGGCAATGGCGCCGACCCCAACTGGAAGAAAGGCACCGTGGGCGCCGTGGCCCGCGACCAGCACGGCCGCCTGGCCGCCGCCACCAGCACCGGCGGCATGACCAACAAGCGTTACGCCCGCATCGGCGACACGCCCCTCATCGGGGCCGGCACCTGGGCCGACGAGCGGTGCGCCATCAGCTGCACGGGGCACGGGGAGTATTTCATCCGGGCCGTGGCGGCCTACGACATTGCCTGCCTGATGGAGTACAAGGGCCTGAGCCTGGAAGAAGCCTGCCGTGTGGTGGTGCACGACAAGCTGGCGCCAGCCGGCGGCGAAGGCGGCCTCATCGCCGTGGACGCGGCCGGCAACGTGACGCTGCCCTTCAACTCCGACGGCATGTACCGCGCCAGCCGCGCGGAGGGCGCCGCCGCGCGGGTAGCTATATATAAGGAGTAGTTGCGGTCGACGCTTTCATAAGGAAGTCCGTCATGCCTCAGCTGCGCTAGGCATGACGGACTTTGGCTGATGCCATAATTTGTCTGCGTGCTACCAGGTGTAGTGCACCAGCGGCTTGATGCGGCTGTCATAAATGTCGCGCACCGCTTGCATTTGCTCGGCCGTGAGCGCCGGAAGTTCGGCGGCCTGCAGGTTTTGCAAAATCTGTTCGGGGCGCGAGGCGCCGGGAATCACACAACTCACTTCATCAAACATCAGAATCCAGCGCAGAGCTATGTCGGCCAGGGGCTGGTCGGGGAAGGCTTGCTTGAGGTCCTCCACGGCGGCCAAGCCGGTGGCGTAGTCGACGCCGGAGAAGGTTTCGCCTTTGTCGAAAGCCTCGCCGTTGCGGTTAAAATTGCGGTGGTCGTCGGGCGCGAAAGCCGTTTGGGCCGAGAACTTGCCGGTAAGCAGGCCGCTGGCCAGGGGCACGCGCACAATCAAGCCAATGTCGCGCCGGGCCGCTTCTTTGAATAACAGTTCCGGCGGGCGCTGCCGAAACATGTTGAAGATTAGCTGCACGGTGGTCACGTTCGGGAATTCAATGGCCTTCAGGCCTTCCTCCACTTTTTCGATGCTCACGCCGAGGTGCTGGATTTTGCCTTCCTCTCGCAGCCGGTCAAACAGCTCAAAGATTTCGGGGCGGTAATACACTTCCGTGGGCGGGCAGTGCAGCTGAATGAGGTCGAGGGTTTCGAGCTGCATGTTGCGCAGGCTGTCTTCCACGAGGCGGCGCAGGGCGGCGGGCTGGTAGGCGTCGGCCACGTGAGGCTGCAGGCGACGGCCGCATTTGGTGGCCACGAAAATGCGCTCGGAGCGGGAGCGCACCAGCCGGCCCACGGCTTTTTCGCTTTCGCCGTCGCCGTACACGTCGGCGGTGTCGATGAAATTGATGCCCGCGTCCACGGCGGCGTTCAGAATCTGGTCGGCGTTGGCGTGCCTGAAGGGTTCGCCCCATTTGCCGCCCACCTGCCAGGTACCGAGGCTGATTTCAGAAACGGAGATGCCGGTTTTGCCCAGCTTGCGGTAGTTCATCCTGTAATTTCTTGAGGTAAGTTGATGTAAAAAAAGCGGCTTGTGGTGCAAAGCAAGCCACAACCGGCATACGTAAGCGGCTGCCTTCGGGCAATGCAAACAACAAAAAGCCCGCTCGTCTTGCCGATGAGCGGACTTTTCGCGGCGTATTAAGTAGTTAACCTAACTGGCCGACGTCGTTGCTTCCTTGACCACGGGCGGGGTGGCCAGCACCGGCAGCGCGTCTTTGCTCACGTAGAATTTTCGCTCGCGCATGTCGTACACGTTGCCTTTGGCCAGCACGTGCATGGTCACGTTTTCGATGGAGAGCACCGTGCCTTTCTTGGCCGCGGCGGCATTGTTGTGCTGAATGTCGTGGCCATCGAGGATGATAACCAAGTTAGAGCCAATGGTTTCAACCCAGTTGCCCTGCGTGATGAGCACGCCGGTGTCTTCGCCCAGCCCGATGCCGATGAGTTTGGGGTGCAGTGCCACCGACTCAATCAAACGCCCAAACCGGCCGCGCTTCACAAAGTGCGAGTCGACGATGGCCGCCGGCAGCAGGCCGAGGCCACTGCCCATTTTCACGGCGCCTTTCAGCAGCGCGTCGGGCACCGAGCCGCCCCGAATCATGTGCTGCGACATGGCCATGGCCCCGGCGCTGGTGCCCGCAATCACGAAATTGGGCTCGGCGTAGTAGCGCTGAATCATACGGTCGAGAAAATCCGTTTCGCCGAACATCTCGCGCAGGCGCGACTGGTTGCCGCCCGAAAACATGATGACGTCGGCGGCTAGCAGCCGCTCGAGGTATTCGGGTTGGCGGGCATCTTCGGGCGTGCGGATGTCCATGATGCCCACGTTCAGGCAGTTGAGCATGGCAAAGGACCCCGTGTAAATCGGACCCACTTCCTCCGGAATCATGGAAGCGGTGGTGATGACTTCGATGCGCGGGTCCAACTTGCCCGTTTCGAGCACGATGCGCTTGAGGATGCCCAACTCGAAAAAGTTGAGGTAGTACTTGCGGCGGGTCCGGGGGTTGGGGTACGTGCCCTTATCCTCGTTGCCCCCACGGCGATGAGTTTGCCGAGCGGAATGATGGATTTCAATGGATGCCTTCTTTATATGTAGTACTTAGAGATGCGAAACAAGCCGGCGCGGCGCCGGGGCCGGCACCAAGCGCCGGGCAAAGTTCGGGCCGGGCGCGCTTATGTGCGCACATCCAACAGCGCATCGAGCGTGCCGGTGGCCACGGAGTGGTAGTTGGGCCGGGCCTGGGCATACACGTCGCGGGCCCGGACGAGGCCGTCGGGCGTGGCCAGCACGGCCCGGTACAGCGGCACCAGGAACTTGCGCCGCCCCACGTGCCGCAGAAATTTTTCCAGCGCCGCGTCGGCCGGCGCGTAGCCGGCTCGCAACGCCCGCGGAAACCAGGCGGCCAGAATTTCGGCGTTGCCGGAAGTGGTGAAGTGAAAGGCCGCGTCGAGCCCTGCTACTTGGTCTACCGAAAGCGAGGCCGGCAGCCCATGCAGAAAATGCACCCACTCGTGGCTGCTCCAGCCGGCGGTGGCTGGCAGGAGGGAGGCCGGCGTCGTGCCCGTCTCCAACCTAGCCAGTTCCTGGTCGACGGCCTCAAAGCGCCGCGACGCAACGGGCGGCGCGCTGGGCGGGAGCCCGGGGCCTTCTACCCACGCCGCCAGATTCAGGCGCGCTTCGAGGTCCGGCTCCTGGTCAAGCAGCTCGGCGCGGAGATAGTGCAGAAAGGTGGCGGTGTCCATTGCCTGAAAGCTGAAGCGGGCGAAATACTCCTTAATAAAGTCATCGAGTCGGGGCCGGCCCACCAGGTGCTCCAGCGTGAGCAGCAGCGCGCAGCCTTTTTCGTAGGCAATTTCGGTGAGGCCTTCGTCGGGGTCGCGGCCGGCCAGGGCCAGGTGCAGGTGGGTATCGGGGCTGGCCAA
This sequence comes from Hymenobacter sp. 5317J-9, assembly GCF_022921075.1. Lineage (NCBI taxonomy): Bacteria > Pseudomonadati > Bacteroidota > Cytophagia > Cytophagales > Hymenobacteraceae > Hymenobacter > Hymenobacter sp. 5317J-9. Next base: position 2,992,999 of record NZ_CP095050.1, on the reverse strand, counting down.
GCCTATCTCAGTTATGGTTTCGAGTAGAGCCGCCCGGCCCAGCACCTGCAGCATGTCGGCATATTCGGCGCCGTACAAATGTTCCATAATCCGGCGCTCGAAATACACCGTGAAGCCCTCGTTCAGCCAGAAGTCATTCCAGGTTGCATTTGTAACCAGGTTGCCCGACCAGGAGTGGGCGAGCTCGTGCGCCACCAAGCTGGTCAGACTGCGGTCGCCAGCCAGAATGGTTGGTGTTACAAATGTTAATCTTGGGTTTTCCATACCACCGAAAGGGAAACTGGGCGGCAGCACCAGCAAGTCGTACCGTTCCCAGCGGTAGGGGCCGTATAGTTCTTCGGCTGCGGCCACCATCTTTTCGAGGTCATCAAACTCATTCGTGGCCACGGGCAGGGTAGCTGGCTCGGCATAGATGCCCGTGCGTCCGCTAAGCGGGGCAAAGCGCAGGTCGCCCACCGCCAGCGCCATGAGGTAGGCCGGGATGGGCTGCGCCATGCGAAAGCGGTACTCGCCGCGGGCGTCCAACTGCTGCGGGTTCTCGGCACTCATCAGGGCCAGCAGGTGGGCCGGCACCCGCACCGTGGCCTCGTAGGTGAAGCGGATGCCCGGCGAATCCTGGCACGGCAGCCAGGTGCGCGCCAGGATGGCCTGCGACTGCGTGAAGAGAAAGGGCTCGGTGCCGGCAGTCTGAGCGGGCTCCAGCCACTGCAGGGCAGCGGCGGCCGGCGAGGTACGGTAGCTCACGCGCACAGCAGCCGTCTCGGGCGCTAGCGGCACCTTCAGTGCCTGGCCTAGTACCGCATCAGCCTTGCCCAGCGTGAAGTCGGCCGGCGTTGAATTTCCAGCGCTGTTGAGCAACTCTACTTGTTCAATAGTCAGGTCCCGGGTGTCGAGCACCAACTCGGTGGCTGCCGGGCCGGCTTGGAGGCTCCAGGTGGCGCGGCCAGTAAGGGTGCGGGCACCAAAATCCACCGTGAGGTCGAGGTCGAGGTGGCGTACCCGGGCCGGGCTGTCGCCAGCGTGGCTGTGCGGGTCTGCGGGAAGCGTTTGGGAAATCGAAAGGGGCATGGGCAGCGGGTCAAACAAAAAATCAATTGTCTAATGCAAAAAATCACGACGGCGCGCTTCGGCAGTGCGTGCCAGCACCAGGTGCTACACGTTACCAGTGCGGCCGGGGCAAAATAAAAGCTGAGCCAGGCAACCTCGCGGAGGTGGCTCAATGTTCACCAGCGTGCTGCCTACAAGGGGTTTAGGCAGGAAAGGGGACGTGCCGGGTTGCCGGAAGCAAACGTGTATGGTACGAAGTTGGCACGATTACGGGCATGGTAGCGGCAGACCTTGCCTGGCCACAGTGTAATTTGCAGCCGAACGGCCAGCGGCCCTTCCCGACGCAACTTACCCTCCAGCTTGGCAGTACAACCGCCGGCTTCGGGCCGTTGCCCGGGGCAGATGTTTCGCTTGCTTCAATTTTCTCAATGTCTTTCTTTCTTCGATTTTCTTCGCTGCTCTGGGTGCTGTTCGCGGCAGTCATTGGCGGCTTCACCCTGCAAGCCTGCGGCTCCGACAACAACCAGTCGGAGTCAGCCAGTGGGAACAGCGCGGCTGTCCGCGAGCTGGGTCCCCAGCCCCTCATCGACAGCACCTACGTCATCAGCACATTCCGGGCCGAGCCCCAGTTTAAGGCCTACCTGTTGCAAGCCCGGCGCTTTTACCGGGAGCATCAGTTTCGGCTGGCATGGTTCAAAGACCACCAACCCGTTCCTCAGGTTCAGACTTTGCAAAATATTATTGCTAAAGCCTCGGATGAGGGATTAGACCCTAAAGATTATAAGGTTAAGGATGTTAGGCCTCTATTGGCAAAGCTGGAACAGGTGCGCGCCGACTCGACCAAGCGCACGGCACTGGAGCGCGAAATTGACGTGTTGCTGACCGGAATCTATATGAAGTGGGCATCGGACTATTACCGCGGCGTGGCCAATCCGCGCGATTTGAAGAGCACCACCTGGCAGGTGAAGCCCAATAAAATCAAGCTCAACAAAGCCCTGCTCACCTTTCTGGGTGAGCGGAAAAGCCGCTATAACTATTACGAGTTTGCCCCGCTACACCCCGAGTACGACCAGCTGAAAAAGGCGCTGGCCATTTACCGCGCTCAGGAGCGGGCGGGGGGCTGGCCCTCGCTGCCGGCCAGCCTCAAGCTCAAGCCGGGGCAGTCGTCGCCGGCCGTGGCGGCTCTGCGCAAGCGCTTGCTCAACAGCGAAGGCGGCGAAGCCGCCAGCACACCCCCGGCCGATTCGACGCGGGTGGGAGCGGCCCCGGCCGCCTACACCTATGACCCCGAGCTGGTGGCCGCCGTGAAGAAATTCCAGCAGGATGCCGGCCTAAAGCCCGACGGCGTGGTGGGCGGCGAAACCCTGCGCCAGCTCAACGTGCCCATTGGCGCGCGCATCGACCAGCTTATCCTGAACATGGAGCGTTGGCGCTGGCTGCCCAAGCGCTTCGAGCCAGACTACCTGTTGGTGAACATTCCGGAGTATACGCTGCACGTGGTGGAGGACAACAAGGAGGCTTTTTCGATGCCCGTCATCGTGGGCAAAGTCCTGCACGAAACCCCCATATTCAGCGACAAAATGGAATATGTGGTGCTCGCACCTTACTGGAACGTGCCCTTCAGCATCATTCAGAACGAGATGCGCGGCAAGCTCGTGGCCGACCCCGTAGGCACCCTCAACCGCCTCGATATGGAGGTGGTGAAAGGCTTCGGCCGCAAGGCCAAAGTCATCGACCCGACCTCCGTGGACTGGGCCAACGTGACGCAGCAGACCTTCAAATACACGTTGCGCCGCCGCCCCGGGCCCGACAATGACCTCGGCGATGTCAAGTTTATTTTCCCCAACTCGAACGACATCTACCTGCACGACACCCCGCATGATGCCCTGTTTTCGCAGTCGGCCCGCAGCTTCAGTCACGGCTGCGTGCGGGTTAAGGAGCCTATCAAACTGGCCACCTACCTGCTGCGCAACAAGCCCGGCTGGGACCAGCAAACCATCCTCGACACCATTGCCGTGCGCCGTGAGAAATACGTTCCGCTAAAGGAAAAGCTTCCCGTATACTTGGTCTACTTCACGGCCTGGGCCGATGCCGCCGGGCACCCGCACTTCCGCGACGACATCTATGGTCACGACAAAACCCTCGCGAAGGAGTTCTTCGACTAAACTGAGCGTTTGCCTACTGCGCGCCAAGCACTCAGTTGGACTGCCTCCGACCCGAAGTATAGGAGGTTCCGCTTGTAAAGAAGCCCATCAGCAATTATGCTGATGGGCTTCTTTATTTAAATACAATTGTTAATTAATGGTGCCGATGGCAGTGGTGATTCACCGCGGACAAGAAGCTGCCCTTTGTGAAACAAAAGTAAATCAATCTCCTTTAGATGACACTTTTGTAAACAATGAAATAGTAGGATGGAGTAGCAAGAACAAATTATCAGTACTTACATTTGTTATTAATTGCTTTGTTTCTGTAATGGTTGAACGTATCAGGACGTTGCTGGAAGTCCGTCAGCTAACTCCCACCCAGTTTGCCGATGCCATTGGCGTTGCCCGGCCTATTGTTAGTCACATCCTGTCGGGCCGCAATAAGCCCAGTCTGGAAGTGGTACAGCGAATTTTGACGGCGATGCCTGACCTTTCGATGCCCTGGCTGCTCATTGGCACCGGGGCCATGCTGGCCGCTACCACTTCGGCACCAACGCCCCAGCCGATGGTGGCCCCCACGCAGGTCAGCGCCCCTCAGGCACCCGCACCGGCCCCTCCTAAGCATTCAGAGCCGACGCAGGTAGTTGCACAAGAGCCAGACCCTGAGGTTATTAGCATTCATAAACCCGAAACGGGTCCCGCGCTGCCACGCCAGGCACCTAAGCCCCCGGTGGAAGCGCCGATGCCGAAGCGTTTTGCACCGGCGCAAAAGTCGGCTATTGCTCCCGTAGCAGCTACTTCTGACGAGCCTGCCAATAGTGCCGCTCCGGTCCCGGTTGCCGCTCCCGCTGCGCTTCCTGAGCCTGCTGAGCCCTCGGGCCCCGGCATGGCAACTCAACTGCTGGCCAACTCTGAAAAACCTATTCGGCGAATTGTGATTTTTTACCGGGACGGCTCATTTGCCGACTACCAACCGGAGTAGCCCGCTGTCATCCGGCTGGTCACTCACGTCCCAACTTCAGCATAGCCCGCTTTGGCAACTGTTGCGTACGCAATGGGTGTTAGAGCGGGCTTTTATCTGTAAGCGTCGAGGGGTTCATTGTGGCTTCAACTGGCATGCCAATCACCTTCTTTCGGCTACCAACAGGCCTCTCATCCTAGGTTGAATAACGTACTCCTGTCGCACCTATGTGGTGTCTTTTGGCTTGCCATTCCATTTCTGAAGTAGTGTGTATGTTGCGCAGCGCTGCCTGCGGGGAATGCAACTTGTCAGTAATGAAAAACCGAGCTTATGGGACGTTCATTATCCGACAAATAAGATGGTAGAAACCCCTGATAATTGGAATATTGATGTTCTCACCTTGCTAAATAGAGTGGGTGCTTTTTGAGTGCTTAAATAACAGGCTTTTTAAATGTCATAAAATACTTGTTTTCAAAGAGATTAACATTGCTAATAAAACCAAAGAATAAATTGATTTGGATACCTTTTTGGCGTGTTCGATACTATATGGTTTGCAGGGTTTGCTAACACGAAATCGAGCATGGTATAGGTTTGCCTGTAGCACTGCAACTAATCTGTGTGCTAATTGTATTGACAGGCCTGTTCCGGGGTTAAGTTCAAAATCAGGTGAGCGGCCCGAATTGGGTGGTGCTAATCGATTGAGCGGTGCCTGTACGGTAAAAGCAGATTTTGGAGGTCTGCGCACACGCTGTGTTGCTGTTGCTGCCAGGGCTTTATCAAGGAGCAAAGCCGACGGTTGAAAAGGGCTGTAATGAAAGAGCTTTCACAGGCCGGGAGAGGAGGCGTTGTCAAATGTAAACCTGCCTATGGTGCGTTGGCACGGTAGGTAATTGGCGTGAGCAAAGAGGGGCTCAATGCTAGGAGCACCACAAACCCGGGCGAGTGTGGGCAGACCGGGGTTGGCCATTTGGCGGCGCTGGGCTACCTTCGCAGCATGAAACTGACCCGCACGAATCTTTGGTTGGCCGCAGTGGCGGCTTTGTCCCTGACGGCCTCTTGCTCTCAGGCCCCCGATGCTGAAAAAGACCCCATGGCCGATGCCGCCTACAAGCGCGAGCACCGGGCTGAAGGCTATCGCGAGGCCCAGCGTTCCAACGTCACCCGTCAATAATTCCTCGCCAGATGTTCGCGCCCGCGGATAGACTGGTTCAGTTATGAAATGAAAAGCCCCCGTCAAGAAATTGACGGGGGCTTTTTGCGTGAAGGATAGTGTCGGCTGCCGGGCTTGGTGGCCGAGCGGCAGTTACTGGGCAACTGCCAGTACCGACGTGGGAACGGGCGCAACGTTGAAATCGGGCAGGCTGATGCCGGCCAACAGGTCGCGTTCCAGCAAGTCGGCCCAGGTGCGCAGGTAGAGCACCACGTCGTCGCGCTGGTTGTGGCGCAAGGCGTCGCGGCGCTCAAACGGGATGGCGGCCCGAATGGTAGGGTCGGAAATACGTTCGAGGTGGGTGAGGTCCCGGCGCGAAAAGCCGAGGGCCAGCATCTCGTCGATGGTCTGGTCGATGGGCAGGCCGCTGGTAGGGCAGTAGTCGATGAGCTGGCGCTCCCAGTCGCCATAGCGCTGCATGGCACGGGCATGGATTTCGGCTTTGGTCAAGCGCGTAACGGTTTGGGCAAGGTGCCCGCAGTTGCAGCTGCCCATGTGGCCCCATTGGTAGGGCGCCTGGGTAGCGAGGCGGTGAGCGGTGTTGCGCAGAGCTTGGATAACAGGAAGCGTGGGCTGAGCCATATCGAGCAGAAATTAGTTACCAACGAAGCAAGTAATCAGCCTAAAAAGCAACAGGCCCCGGAAAAGGTTTTCCGGGACCTGTTGCTTATGAAGTGCTAAGGCTGCGCGCCGCAGTGGCCGCAGGCAATGCTTAGAACGAGCCGCGGCGCGAACCACCAGCTTCGCCGCGCCGACGACCGCCGAGGTCGCCGCCCTCGCGGTTGCCGCCCACGTTCACGCGGGCCCCGCCACTGCCGAAGCGGCGCGCAGTGTCCGACTGGCCCTGGCCGCCAGAAGCCGCCGGGCGGTTACGCTCGCCGCCGTCTGAACGGCCGCCGGCGTTGCGCTCCCCGCTGGGCCGGGCATTGCCCTGGCCGCCGCTGGCACGGCCACCACCTTGGCCACCCGAACGGCCGCCGTTGCCGCCCTCGCGGGGGCCTGAGCGGGGCGGGCGACCGGCCGGGCCTTTAGGCCGGATGATGCGCTCGTTGCCGTGTAGCATCACGGGCTTGATGCGGCCCGATACAAACGGATGCTCGGCCTCCACGTCAATCTGGCGGTTGATGAGCTTCTGGATGTCTTGCAGGTAGGCGCGCTCCTCGTCTTCCACAAACGAGAAAGCGGTGCCAAACGCCCCGGCCCGGCCCGTCCGGCCAATGCGGTGAACGTAGGTTTCGGGCTCGTTCGGGATTTCGTAGTTGATGACGTGGGTCAGCTCGTCAACGTCGATGCCGCGGGCGGCAATGTCGGTGGCCACGAGCACGCGGGTACTGCCGGCTTTGAAGTTGGACAGCGCGCGCTGGCGGTGGTTCTGGCTTTTGTTGCCGTGAATGGCTTCGGCCGGAATCTGATTGGCCGCCAGGGTTTTCACCACTTTATCGGCGCCATGCTTGGTGCGGGTAAAGACCAGCACGCGCTTGATGTCCTTATCCTGCAGAATGTGGCGCAGCAGGCCGGGCTTGTCGTTATTTTCCACCAGATACACCGATTGCGTCACCGTGTCGGCGGTGCTGCTCACGGGCGTCACGGCCACGCGCACGGGGTTGGGGCGCAGGATGGTGGCGGCAAGCTCCTGAATCTGGCCGGGCATGGTGGCCGAGAAAAAAAGCGTCTGGCGGCGGGTGGGCAGTTTGGGCAGGATGCGCTTGATGTCGTTGATGAAGCCCATGTCGAGCATGCGGTCGGCTTCGTCGAGCACGAACACCTCAATCTGGCGCAGGTCCACAAAGCCCTGGTTCATGAGGTCGAGCAGGCGGCCGGGCGTGGCAATAAGCACTTCCACGCCGCGCTTGAGGGCCTGCACCTGCGGATTCTGGCCCACGCCGCCGAAAATGACGGTGTGGCGAATCTGGCTCAGGTGGCGGCCGTAGGCGCCAAAGCTTTCGTTGATTTGGATGGCCAGCTCGCGGGTGGGCGTGAGCACCAGGCAGCGAATGGCGCGGGGGGCGTGGCGCTCGAGCTGGGCCGTGCGGTGCAGCACCTGCAGAATGGGCACCGTGAAGGCTGCGGTTTTGCCGGTGCCGGTTTGGGCCACGCCGAGCAGGTCTTTGCCTTCGAGCACGTGCGGGATGGCTTGCTCCTGAATGGGCGTGGGGGTGGTGTAGCCTTCTTCTTTGAGGGCTTTGAGAATGGGGTCAATCAGATTTAACTCGTCAAACGTCATGTAAGGGGTAAGTAGGGAATACCGGGCGCTGCATAGCAGCTGCCGCGGTAAGATGGTGGCAGGCAATGGCCTGCGCAATGAGTGGTCGAGCCTGCGCCGTAGCATAGGCGGGCATGGCCACGCCGGCAAGGGCCGGGCGTGGGGAGGGTGGGCGGCTCGTCGGAGGCCGACCGATTCCCAAGATGAAGTGGAATTGGGGTGAGGTGCGCTTACTTCGCGGAGACAGCCGAGGCGCGGGGCTTTGCCCGGCGCCGCCGGGCAGCGGGCTGCTCCGACGGCGGCCCTGGTGACAACAAAGGTACAACACTTAAATCCGAACATGCAGATTATCGACCGCACCCGCGTTTTCAACGGCCATTATAAAATCGACCAGCTCCTGGTGCAGCACGACGGCCACGAGCTGAAGCGCGAGCAGTTTGTGCCGGGCAAAGCCGTGGCGGCGCTGGTGTATGACACGGCCCGCCAGGTGTATGTGCTCACGCGCCAGTTTCGCATCGGACCCGAGGCCGAGCTGCTGGAAATTGCCGCCGGCATGATAGACCGCGGCGAAGCGCCGGAAACTGCCGTGCGCCGCGAGATACACGAAGAGCTGGGCTACGAAATCGACAAGCTGGAGGAAATCGTGTGCATCTGGCCCTCGCCGGGCATGAGCTCGGAGGAAATCACCGTGTATTACGCCGAAGTGAGCCACAAATCCGGCGACGGCGGCGGGCTGGCCGAAGAACACGAAAGCATTGAGCTGGTGGATTTCTCCTTTGAAGCGCTGGTGGCCGAACCACTGCGCGACGCCAAAACGGTGATTGCCGTGCAATGGGTGCGCCTGCGGCAGCGGGCCTGAGCCAATTGCGCCGATAAATTTTGACAAGTCCTGACGCAAAGGGGCGGCCCCGCGCTCGCGGAGGCCGCCCCCATGTTGTTGCGCCAAAAAATAGTGGCGGGCCTACTGGGCCTTGGGCAAGGTCAGAATGTAGTCGAAGGTCTGGTAAAGCTTGGCGTCACGGATACTCACGGTGAGCTCCTGAGGCTCCATTTTGGGGAAGGGGATGAGGCGCTGGCCCTGGTAGAGGTCGCGGCCCATGAAGCGGCCGCCGCCGGGCGCCAGGGTTTGGGCCAGCACTTCCTTGCCGTCTTTGTTGGTGATGGTGAGCGTGAGGTTGGCCAATTCCACGCCTTTAGGGCCCTGGCGGTGCACGGTGACCAGCAGCACGCCACCGGGCGGAATGGCGGCCACGCGGCGCTGGTAAGTGGTATCGGCCCAGTCCTTGAGCTTACGCAGAGCTTCCACTTCGGTGAGCAGGTCGGTATAGGAGCGGTAGCCCAGGCGGGTGAAGGAGCCGTCAACGTCCTGTTCTTCGTCGGTGTTTTTGGTGACGTTCTGCACGTAGGGCGACACGGCGTCTTTTTGCGCGAAGGTGTAGCGCTTACGGCCCTTGGCGGCCTTGCCGGTGGGTTGGGCATGGGCAGCCCCGGCGGCAAAAAAACTAACAGCCAGCAGTGCCAGCAGGTGGCGGCAGAAACGGGAAAAGGTGGGCATAATTGGGGGAATGCAATTGGAAAGCAACAAATGAAAATTATGGGCGACGCCGGGAGAATGGCTGACCAATATTAACACTTTGCGACGCGAACACCCGCCATACCGTGCGCAGGCGGCGGTTGGCGCCGCGTGGCAGGGCGAAGCTGGTGACGGAAGTATAACCCCGGCGTAATCAAGCCTTCACAGCCGGGGCAGAACTTTGAGCGCAGAATTTAACCACCATAACCGACTTTCTGCCATGCACTTTCCGGCCTTGGTTCTGGGGCTGCGCCGCTTGGGGCGCTGGCTCGTGTACGAGTTGTTTCGAGTGGCGCTGTGGCTGGCGTTTGGCTTGCGCACGCTGGCCAGCCTGCGCTCGGCGCTGGGCGGCGGGGGCGAGTGGGGCGCGGCCCGCCGCGGCCCCGCCATCCGGCCGCGCCGCACGGGGGGCGGCCATACCCGCCCGGGACGTTTGGCCCAGTCCGCGGCCGCATGAGCAAGCACCCTTCACTACTGACAGTGCCTGGCGCTCCGGCCAGCCCCAAGCCCCGGCGCAAGCGCCGCGTGCAGGTGGCCGTGATTAGCGACGTGCACCTAGGCACCTACGGCTGCCACGCCACCGAACTGCTGCGCTACCTCAAAAGCATTCGGCCGCAGGTGCTGGTGCTCAACGGCGATATTGTGGACATCTGGCAATTCAGCAAAAACTACTGGCCGCCGGCCCACATGCGCGTAGTGCGCTACTTGGCCGGCCTGGCTGCCAAAGGCACCGCCATTCACTACCTCACCGGCAACCACGACGAGCTGCTGCGCAAATTTGCCGGCCTCCGGCTGGGCCAGTTTCGGCTCGATAACAAGCTGGTGCTCGACCTGCCGCACGGCCGCACCTGGCTGTTTCACGGCGACGTGTTCGACCTGACCATGCGCCACTCGCGCTGGCTGGCCCGGCTGGGCGGGCACGGCTACGACCTGCTGATTCTGATAAACCGCTTCGTGAACTACGGCCTGGCCCGCCTGGGCCGGCCCCGCGTGGCCCTGAGCAAGCGGGTGAAGGAGCGGGTGAAAACCGCCGTGGCGGCCGTTAGCAACTTCGAGGCCACCGCGGCCGCCATTGCCGCCGACGAAGGGTACCGCTACGTGGCCTGCGGCCACATTCACCAACCCGAGATAAAGGCCTTGCCCACTGAAAAAGGGGAGGTGGTGTACCTGAATTCCGGCGACTGGGTGGAAAACCTCACGGCGCTGGAATACACAGCCGAGGCCGGCTGGCAGCTATATTACTATAACGACGACCCCCGCATGCAACAAGCCCCCGAAGCCGATGCTACCGATGCCGCCGAGGAACTCGCCGACGCCAACCCGGCGCAGCTATTGGAAGGACTGCTTGCGGAGTTCAACATCAAAGTCTGAAGAATGAAGGCAGCTTCGGCACGCCTTTCTGCGGTCTGTGCGCAGTCAGATGGTGTTTTAGGAGACAACACAACAAACGACATGCCCCGCATTCTATACGCCATTCAGGGCACCGGCAACGGGCACCTGGCCCGCGCCCTCGACGTGGTGCCCCTGTTGCAGGCCCGCTGCGAGCAGGTCGACGTGCTGGTGAGCGGCCCGCCGGCCGACCTGCCGCTGCCCTTCGCCGTGAAGCACCGGGCGCAGGGCATGGGCTTTTTGTTTGGCAAAAAGGGTGGCATCAACTTCGTAAAAACCTTCTGGCAGTTCAATTCGGCCACGTTTCTGCGTGAGGTGCGCCAGCTGCCGGTAGAACAGTACGACTTGGTCATCAGCGACTTCGAGCCGGTGAGCAGCTGGGCCTGCAAGCTGCGCGAGGTGCCCTGCGTGGCCCTGAGCCACCAGAGCGTGGTGTTGCACCCCAAGGCCCCGCGCCCCCGCGGCGAAGACCCGGCGGGCCGCGCCGTGCTGCGGCACTATGCCCCGAGTACGGCCCAGTACGGCTTTCATTTTCAGGCGTATGCGCCCGAAATCTCCACGCCGGTTATTCGGCAGCAGGTACGCGAACTGCGCGCCGTGAACGACGGCCACTACACCGTGTATCTGCCGGCTTACGAGGAAAAGCTGCTGGTGGAGCGCCTGCAGTACTTGAGCCGCAGCACCCGCTGGGAGGTGTTCAGCAAACACAGCACAGCGGCCGCCACTCACGGCAACGTGCAAGTGTGGCCGGTGAGCGGCCCGGCGTTTCTCGACAGCCTGGGCCGCTCGGCCGGGGTGCTGTGCGGCGCCGGCTTCGAAACGCCCGCCGAGGCTCTATATCTTGGTAAAAAGCTGTTGGTTATGCCCATGAAGCAGCAATATGAGCAGCAATGCAACGCCGCCGCACTGGCCCACATGGGCGTGCCCGTCATCAAAAGCCTGAAGGACAAGAACCTCGACAAAGTCGACCAGTGGCTGCACGAAGAGGGTACCATCGCCGTTGACTACCCCGACGGCACCGCAGCCGTATTAGACCGGCTGCTGCGCCAGCAGCTGCCCGATGCCAACGGCCGTGCCCCCGCCCGCCAGCGCGCCCGCGGCTTAGCGGTATAAGTATTCGTTCACCTGGTTTTATAGCACACAGTGCATGCTGCACCTCCCGCCTCGCTACGCTGAGCCGTTGCCGCCGGCTTTCTACCCGCCGTCGGCCCCGTTGCCTTTCTCACGCGCCGATTTCGGCACCGATTTTTCGTGGGGTGCCTCCGCCGCCGCCTACCAGACGGAAGGCGCCTGGCAACACCAGGGCAAAGGGCCCAGCATCTGGGACGATTTCACGCGCCGCAAAGGCGCCATTCGCCGCAACGAGCACGCCCGCGTGGCCACTGACTTTTATAATCGCTACGAAACCGACCTCGACCTGGCGCGCGGGCTCGGGCTCAGCGACTTTCGCTTTTCGGCGGCGTGGTCGCGGGTACTGCCGGCGGGCACCGGCGCCGTGAGCCGCCGCGGGCTCGACTTCTACGACCGGCTGGTGGATGCCTGCCTGGCCCGCGACCTGCGGCCCTGGCTCACGCTCTACCATTGGGACTTGCCCAGCGCCCTGCAGGCCCGCGGCGGCTGGGCCAACCGCGACGTGGTGGGCTGGTTTGCGGACTATGCCCAGCTCATGGGGCGCTGCCTGGGCGACCGGGTGGGGCATTGGGCCGTGCTCAATGAGCCCATGGTGTTTGTGGGTGCCGGGCATTTGTTGGGAATTCACGCGCCCGGCCGGCGGCATTTGGGGGCCTTTCTGGCAGCGGCCCACCACGCCACGTTGGCCCAGGCCGAAGGCGGCCGTGCTTTGCGAGCCGTGTTGCCCGAAGCAGCCCAAATCGGTACCACTTTCTCCTGCTCTTACCTCACGCCGCACCGCCCCGGCAATGCCTACGACGAAGCCGCCACCCGCCGCGCCGATGCCGTGCTGAACCGCTTTTTTGTGGAGCCCGCCCTCGGCCTGGGCTACCCGCTGGCCGAGCTGCCGGCCCTGCGCTGGCTGCTGGAACGCTACCACAAGCCGGGCGACGAACGGCGCATGGCCTTCGATTTCGACTTCTGGGGCATTCAGAACTACACCCGCGAGGTGGTGAAATTCTCGCCTTGGCTGCCCCTGCAATGGGCTGCCCTGGTACCCGCCAAGCAGCGCGGCGTGCCTTACACCGACATGGGCTGGGAGGTATATCCGGAGTCGGTTTACCAAATGTTAAAGCAATTCGGCGCTTACCCCAATGCCCCAAAGCTGCTCATAACCGAAAGTGGCTCAGCGTTCCCGGATGTGGCAACGGGAGGACGGGTGCACGATGAAGCGCGCCGCGCCTACCTGCAGGCCGCCATCGGCCAGGTGCTGCGGGCCCGACAGGAAGGGGTGAACGTAGCCGGCTATTTTGCCTGGAGCCTGACCGATAATTTCGAGTGGGCTGAGGGCTACGGCCCGCGCTTTGGCCTCATCCACGTCGACTACGAAACCCAGGAGCGCATCGTGAAAGATTCCGGGCGCTGGTACCGTGATTTCCTGAGCGGGGCAATGGTTGGAGCAGAACAGGTTCGGGAAGCTGCCTTGCGCCAGCAGTAAGACCCAGGCAAGCTTTCGCCTTGGTTCGCTGATTAAAGCGCCCGCAACATGTCGCGGCAGCTCATGAATTTTTCAATCACTCGCTCGGGGTGCTGTTCGTCAAATTCTTCGAAGCCCAGCACAAAAGAGGGGGAGGGCTGCACGAATTTGATGGCCTCATTCACCGCGTCGTGGTACCAGCCGAGGCGTTCACGGTCGCCCTCCGCGGCCGATATTTCAGCGTCCCAGCGCAGCGCAGCGGGGTCTTTGCGCACCAGGAAAGGCAGCACGAAGGGGATATATTGGCTGAAAATGGGGTTTTCAGCGTGAATGAGGCGGCTGTCGGGCCACACGTGGTAGGCCGAAAAAGAATCCGGGGGCGTCACCACAAACTTGGCCTGTTCCAGGGTCATTTCCCCAAACATTTCGACGCGGTTGGGCTGCGAATAGAACTGCGCATAGGCCGCGTACCACACCGACACCCCGGCCGGATTCACCAGCTGGTAGGGGTGGAAAGAGCTGGCAATGCTAAAGCCCCCGTGCGCCCCGATGACCAGGTTGTAGAGTTCGCCAAACTTGTCGAAGTCAGTCGATTGCTGGTAAGGATTATTGGTGAGGCCGTATAGATAGAAGCTGGCGAAATCGTTTAGAGTAGGCCCAGCTGGGCTGGCAGTGGAAGCGGAGTCAGACACGTGAGGCAGCTTTAAAAACAGAGGGATTGCAACAAGAAAATGCTTATTCAGTACGCAAACCTATTTCGGTTTGGCTGAAAAAGCCCTGTCCCGAGGGCAACAGTGCTACATTCGGCGCTTCGCAGCTTCTGTTTCGCCTCATGCTCCTCACCATCTCCACCACCTACCAGCCCGCCACCGACCTGGGCTACCTGCTGCACAAGAACCCCGCGCGCCTGCAAAGCCTCGAAGTAGCCGGCGGCCAGGCCCACATCTTCTACCCCGAAGCCACCGCCGAGCGCTGCACCGCCGCCCTGCTGCTCGACCTCGACCCCATCGGCCTGGTGCGCGGCCGGGGCGGCGCCTCCGGCGAAGGCTTCGCCCTGGAGCAGTACGTGAACGACCGGCCCTACGTGGCCTCGTCCTTCCTGAGCGCGGCCCTGAGCAAAGCCTTCGGCACGGCCATGAACGGCACCTGCAAAGACAAGCCCGACCTGCCCGCCCAAGCCCTGCCGCTGGCCGTGAAAGTGACCGTAGTATCCGCGCCCGGTCCCGACTGGCCGCGCCGCCTCTTCGAGCCGCTGGGCTACGAAGTCGAAATCGAAACCACTCCGCTCGACCCCACCCAGCCCGAATGGGGCGACAGCCGCTACTACACCCTGCACCTGCGCCACGCCGGCCTGCGCCTGCAAGACGTGCTGACGCACCTCTACGTCCTGCTCCCGGTGCTCGATAACGACAAGCACTACTACATCGGCGAGCACGAGGCCGAGAAGCTGCTGCACCGCGGCGTCGGCTGGCTGCCCCAGCACCCGGAGCGCGGCTTCATCACGCGCCGCTACCTGCGCTACCTGGCGGCGTATGTGAACCCGACGCTGGAGCGGCTGATGGAAGGGGAAGTTCAGGAGGACGCCTCACCCCCTGGCCCCCTCTCCGAAAGGAGAGGGGGCACCGGTTTTGCTTCAGGCGATGCCGGTCAGTCTCTAGATGAAAGTCGTCTGGCTCCCCCTCTCCCTTCGGAGAGGGGGCCGGGGGTGAGGCGCCCGCAAGCACGGACCCCAAAACTTCCCTCCACGACCAGCGCCTGCAGCAAGTCGCCCACGAAATCTACCAACTCGCCCCCAAGCGCGTGCTCGACCTGGGCTGCGGCGAAGGCAAGCTGCTGCGCCTGCTCCTGCGCCACCCCAAAATCGAGTACATTCTCGGCATGGACGTATCGCACCAGGCGCTGGCCCGCGCCGCCCAGCGTCTGCACCTCGACGAGATGCCCCCGCGCCAGCGCACCCGTATCGACCTCATCCAGGGCTCGTTGCTCTACCGCGACGAGCGCCTCGCCGGCTTCGACGCGGCGGCCCTGGTCGAAGTCATCGAGCACCTCGACCCGAACCGCCTCGCCGCCCTCGAAGCCGTGGTATTCGGCCAGGCCCGCCCGGCGCACGTCTTCGTCACTACCCCCAACGCCGATTACAACCAGCTTTTCGAAAAGCTAAACGCCGGCGAATTCCGCCACGACGACCACCGCTTCGAATGGTCCCGCGCCGAGTTTGCCGCCTGGGCCGCCGGCGTGGCTGAGCGGCACGGGTATCAGCTGCGGCTGGAGAGCATGGGGGAGGAGGTGGAAGGCGTGGGCGCGCCTTCGCAGATGGCGGTGTTTGGGCAACCCGAACCGGCTCTATCTCAATTAGCCAAAGCCGTTAACACCTAAATCCGTTAGGCGCTTCTGCGTAATGTTAGCGTTTATTCCCCAATAGTAACTTCCACCATCCATTACAAGGGTGTAATCAGAATCATAATTGATTCTGCTATCATTGAAATAGATATAATTATTGATTTTATCGATGATGTTATATCTGTTCCAGTGAAAATTAATGTGAATTATTTTGTCACCATTCTTATCTATAAAGCCAACATATTGCCTGAAATACTTTGGCAGATTCCTATGCAGAACTGGATTGCCAGCCTGCTGGTTTGGCCGAAGTTTGTTTATAGTCTTTAGTTGTTGACGCAATAAGTTCTCCGCAATTCCCACATCTTCCAGTGAAGGAGTGAATCTTTGAATTGAGTCAATATCAGATACAAATAAAAGTTGGAAAGGGTATTCCTTAGTAAATATGGTCCCTTTGAAATTAGACCCTTTTAATCCAATCAGAGTCTGATTTTTTGTTTGAACCACTTGAATAGATGGTTTTTGTTTAGATAGTTGAGTTCTGCAAGACGTAAAACTGATACACACCCAAAATAAAGCATTTACCAAATTTTTCATATTGCCAAGATGCCAAGCCATGTGAATTTTCACATGATGTTGCCTGAAATACCCTTTCCAATGCCCCAAGATACCCTCAAGGTCCCCGAACTCTCCCTTATCCTCCTCATTGGCAGCACGGGCGCGGGCAAGTCCACGTTTGCGCGGCGCTTGTTCAAGCCCACGGAAATCGTGTCGTCGGATGCCTGCCGGGGCCTAGTGGCCGACGATGAAAACGACCAATCGGCCAGCAAAGACGCTTTCGAGCTGCTGCACTACCTGGTGGCCAAGCGCCTGAAGCGCGGGCTGCTCACCGTGGTCGATGCCACCAACGTGCAAGAGGAAGGCCGCAAGCCCCTGGTGGCCCTGGCCCGCCAATACCACGTGCTGCCCGTGGCGATAGTGCTCGACGTGCCCGATGCCGTGGCCCAGGAGCGCAACGCCCAGCGCCCCGACCGCCGCCACCTGGGCCGGCACGTCATCGCCAGCCACCGCCAGCAGCTGCGCCGCAGCCTGCGCAACCTCAAACAGGAGGGCTTCCGGCACATCCACCACCTGCGCAACGTGGGCGAAATCGACGCCATCCAGTCCATCACCCGCGACCGCCTCTACAACAACCGCCAGGAGGAAACCGGCCCCTTCGACATCATCGGCGACGTGCACGGCTGCTACGAGGAGCTGCGCGCGCTGCTGGAGAAACTGGGGTATCAGATTACGGAAGAGCCGATTACGGACGTGCGGGATTTGAGCGTGCGGGTGGTGGCGCCGTTGGTCGTGCAGGCGGGCGCCTCACCCCCTGACCCCCTCTCCGAAAGGAGAGGGGACACCGGTCTTGCACCAGACGGAAATCGTCAGACTCCCCCTCTCCTTGGGGAGAGGGGGCCGGGGGTGAGGCGTCCTCTAGAACGACCCGCAAGGCCATCTTCCTCGGCGACCTCGTGGACCGCGGCCCCGCTTCCCCGCAGGTGCTGCGCCTCGTGATGAGCATGGTGCGCGACGGCAGCGCCCTCTGCGTGCCCGGCAACCACGACATCAAGCTCCTGCGCCACCTCAACGGCAAAAACGTCACCGTCAACCACGGCCTGGCCGAAACCCTGGCCCAGCTTGAACCCGAGCCCGAAGCCTTCAAAAGCGAAGTGCGGCGCTTCCTCGACGGCCTGGTGAGCCACTATGTGCTCGACGGCGGCAAGCTGGTCGTCGCCCACGCCGGCCTCACCGAGGAGATGCAGGGACGCGGCTCGGGGGCCGTGCGGGCCTTCGCGCTGTTTGGCGAAAGCACCGGCGAGATTGACGAATTCGGCCTGCCCGTGCGCTACGAATGGGCCCGCGAGTACCGGGGCCGCGCCATGGTCGCCTTCGGCCACACGCCCGTGCCCGAGGCCGAATGGCTCAACAACACCATCGACCTCGACACCGGCTGCGTGTTCGGCGGCCGCCTCACCGCCCTGCGCTACCCCGAGCGCGAGCTCGTGGCCGTGCCCGCCGCGCAGGTGTATTGCGAACCAGCCAGGCCGCTCAACTACCGCAGCCGTAGTACGACAAGTAGCGCGGACTCTGTAGTCCGCGACCCAGAACAATCCCCCGATTCGCGGAATACAGAGTCCGCACTACAGTCCGCCCAGCACGAGCAAGACGACCTGCTCGACATCCGCGACGTGACCGGCAAGCAGTTCATCGAAACCCGGCTCATGCGCGGCGTCACCATCCGCGAAGACAACGCCGTGGCCGCCCTGGAGGTGATGTCGAGCTTCGCCCTGCACCCCAAGTGGCTGCTGTACCTGCCGCCCACCATGTCGCCCACCGAAACCTCGGCCTTGCCCGACCTGCTCGAACACCCCGCCGAAGCCTTCGACTACTACAAACGCCTCGGCGTGGAGCGCGTGGTGTGCGAAGAAAAGCACATGGGCAGCCGCGTGGTCGTGGTACTGGGCCGCAACGAAGCCGCCATCCAGCGCCGCCTCGGCCTCGTGGGCGAGGGCATCGGCAAGGTATACACCCGCACCGGCCGCAACTTCTTCACCGACGCTGCCCTCGAAACTGCCTTCCTCGCCCGCCTGCGCGACGCCCTGAGCACGGCCGGTTTCTGGGAGAAATTCTACACCGACTGGGTCTGCCTCGATGCCGAGCTGCTGCCCTGGTCGGCCAAAGCCCAGGAACTGGTCAAAACCCAGTACGCCGCCGTGGCCGCCGCCGCCCTCGCCGCCCTGCCCCAGGTCGAAGCCGCCCTCACCGAAGCCGCCGCCCGCCAGCTCGACGGCGCCGAAGCCCTGCTGGCCCGCACAACAGCCCGCCACCAGGCCGCCGCCCACTACGCCGACGCCTACCGCCGCTACTGCTGGCCCGTCCATTCGCTGGATGACCTCAAACTGGCCCCCTTCCATTTATTAGCCACCGAAGGCAAGACCTACTTCGACCGCGACCACGCCTGGCAC
Source organism: Hymenobacter sp. 5317J-9 (assembly GCF_022921075.1). Taxonomy (NCBI): domain Bacteria; kingdom Pseudomonadati; phylum Bacteroidota; class Cytophagia; order Cytophagales; family Hymenobacteraceae; genus Hymenobacter; species Hymenobacter sp. 5317J-9. The sequence continues at coordinate 2,974,540 of NZ_CP095050.1, read as the reverse complement.
ATGGAAACCCTGCGCACCCTCGCCCTGGCCGACCCCAGCCTGCTCCGCGCCACGCCTTACCGCGTCGTCCCCCTCACCAACCCCGCCGAAGTCGAAGCCGCCATCCAGTGGTGGACCGACCTCACCGCCGCCGGGGGCGAGGGCATGGTGGTGAAGCCCTACGACTTCATCCCCCAGGGCAAAGGCGGCCTGCTCCAGCCCGCCCTCAAGTGCCGGGGCCGCGAGTACCTGCGCATCATCTACGGCCCCGACTACTTGCTGCCCGGCCACCTCGACCGCCTCCGCCAGCGCAACGTGAAAGCCAAGCGCAACCTCGCCCTGCGCGAGTTCGCCCTCGGCGTCGAGGGCCTCGAACGCTTCGTGGCCGGCCAGCCCCTGTGCCGCGTGCACCAGTGCGTCTTCGGTGTGCTCGCGCTGGAAAGCGAGGCGGTGGACCCGCGGTTGTAGAAATTATTGATGATTAGGTAAAGACCCTAAAAGGCCTTTAATCAATCCAATACACCACTTCAGTGTAGGGTAAATCATTCTAATATCATTCTCACTTGCATTGTAATGGAGATTGTGAACTATGTCATTGCGCAGATTCCTAAGATGGTCAAACTTCATTACAAAACTTGAATCTATGAGGCCTCGTTCAAAAAGGACTTTCATGAAAATTCTTGGATTATGGCCTTTTTTCAGTAGCAAGCTTTCATCACTCCCATCAAGTTTAGCTACAAGTGAAACGAGAAGATATTCAAGAAGCTTCCAGTCATTAATGAAATCTTCGTAGTAGGAGTTGGAACTAATAGCAAAGCTCTCAGCTAGTTCTTCTTGGTCTTCATCCGATACTTTCACCTCGTCCATTTTGTCCAATGCAGTTTGCAACTTTGGCTTTAGCTCACCGAAATATCTCAGCACATCGTCATAATCTTTCTTATTTAAGAAGTTGTTATGCGCAACTTTGCATCGTAAATCATAGAGCTTTCTCCATCTTTTTTCTAAATAGTCCCATTCGAACTCTACTATACTAGAGAAGTACCTATCCCAGTTGTTTGTTGGGATAAAAGATTTTAACTCGTCGAGATTAAGTTCTGATACATTGTTTGTGCCCTTAATGATATCGAGCAAGCCAGACACACTTGAAGTTTTTATTTTTCCAGATAGGAAATTGATTAGCTGTATAAAATCCGTTTGGTATAAATAATTGGCATCATTATTTGAAGAATTGCTCTTGACAGATGTCTTTACTTCCTCTGGTATATTCTTGTCAATCCAATTGCTTTCAAGTTTAGTGATAGAGAACTTTGTGAGAAATTTTCTCATAAGGTTCTCTATCTCGTGAATCATTGGATAGGCTTTTGTAGCATAGTAAAGACTAATATCGTCCCATAGTGAAACAGGTTGCTTTCCTGTGATTTTGAAGAATATGTCCCTGACTGATCTAAGAAACGTCGAATACTCTTCAATTTTATTTATCTCTTTGCATACGAATTTGGTGTGAAAGAACCGCTGTTCCTTGTCATTTACTTCACCAGTTTGTACCTCGTACGACAGAGTCAGGTCTTTAAATTTTATTACATTCCCTTTTTCAATCTTAATATCATCATTGGATGACAAAAGATTGTTGAATGATTTTACACTGTTGCAAAAGGAGTTCTTTGTTTCTATGAGAACAATGTATTCAACTCTTAAACTCTCCATCGATGATTTGTAGTAAATTGTTTTGGATTTGTTTTCAAGATACGTGTCAAATTAGCTTCAGCGCCCGCCATCGCTCCTGCATCTCCCGATAAGTCCGCGAAGCCGCCGCCGCTACCCAACGTGTTTTCCGTCAGCCTTATCCACCAGCGTGCGCTCAATGCGCTGGTCGGGGATGAGCCACATCAGCGCCACGGCCACGTAGATGCCGCCCGCCACCCACGGCTGCCAGAAGCTGGCCGCGATGCCCGCCACGTAGAGCGGCGGCGACGAGAGGCCCTTGTAGTCGCGCCCGACGGCGCGGGCCAGCGTCGAATTTGGCCCTTCGAGGGCGATAATGCGGCTCTGCAGAATCCAGTAGGCCACGCCGGACATGAGCAACATGATGCCATACACGGCCAGCGTGGCGGGGGCAAAGTGGTTTTCGCCCATCCAGCCCGTGGCGAAGGGCACCAGCGACAGCCAGAACAGCAGGTGCAGATTCGCCCACAGAATGCCGCCCGATACCCGGCTCGTGCTGGCCAGCATCATGTGGTGGTTGTTCCAATAGATGCCGATGTAGATAAAGCTCAGCAGGTAGCTGAGCGCCACCGGCAGCAGCGGACGTAGGGCCGCGAAATCGGCCCCGTGCGGCACCCTGATTTCCAGCACCATGATGGTGAGGATGATGGCCAGCACGCCATCGCTGAAAGCTTCGAGTCGTCCTTTGTGCATGGGTTAGGAAAAAAGGCTATATAAACGCGGTGGCTAAAGTAGCATTGGCGCACAGAGTGTTTCAGGATTGCCATACAGCAAAGCTCTAGAAAAAGTGAGTGCATGAAATAAATGTATCATAAGTTTCAATAATTATTGAAACTTATGATACATTTGCCTGGCCTGATGCAAGCGCGGCCGGAACGTCCTGGCGCGGCGCCAGCTACCGGGCCGCCGCATATGCCACAGCCGAAACTGGTGATTGCCGGAGGGAATGGTTTTTTGGGCCGTCATTTGGCCGAATATTTCCGGGAGCGGGGCTACCGGGTAGTCGTGCTGGGCCGGGGCTCGGCACACGGTTCTGACCACGTGCGCTGGGATGGCCGTACCCTCGGCGACTGGACCGCCGAGCTGGACGGGGCCGACGCCCTGATAAACCTCGCAGGCCGCATCGTGGACTGCCGCTATACGGCTGCCAACAAGCGCGAAATCATTGCCAGCCGCGTCGATAGCACGCATGTGCTAGGCGCGGCCGTGGCCGCCTGCACCGTGCCGCCGCGGGTGTGGCTCAATTCCTCCACCGCCACTATTTACGCCGACACCACCGGCGCGCACCTGGCCAATACCGAGGCAGCGGGCCGCATCGGCGAAGGCTTTTCGGTGGAAGTGGCGCGGGCCTGGGAAGCGGCGTTTGCGGCCTGTCCGGCGCCCGATACGCGCAAAGCGGCGCTGCGCACGGCCATTGTGCTGGGCCCCGATGGCGGCGCATTCCCGGTGATGGCGCGGCTGGCCCGGCGGGGGCTGGGCTCGCCGCAGGGCGATGGCCGGCAGTGGATGAGCTGGCTGCACATAGTTGACTTCTGCCGGGCCGTGGACTTCCTCCTGCACGAGCCCACGGCGGCCGGGGCCTTCAACCTGTGCGCCCCGCAGCCGCTCACCAACCGCGACTTCATGGCCCTGCTTTGCCGGGAGCTGCGGCCCTGGCTGCGCCTGCCCCAGCCGCGCTGGCTGCTCGAAATCGGCGCCTTCGTGCTGCGCACTGAAACCGAATTAATTCTGAAAAGCCGCAAAGTGTACCCGCAGCGGCTATTGGAGTTGGGCTTTCGGTTTGAATACCCTACCTGTGAGGCTGCGGTGGCCGATTTGCTAGCCTATTAAAATACAATGACTAGGCAAGCCGAAAAGAAAAACAGGAAGCACGTTTGGGGCATGTGGTTGGCCTTTGGCGGCGGAGTGCTCTGTATAAATCCCTATTTTCTATTCTTCACTTTTCCAATTGTTCTGCTTGGGATTGCGCTTATATGGGCTTCCCAAATCGATTTCCATTCAAAGCTGATAATTAGCATATTGCCTTGGATACTGCCCGTTGGGTTTTACATGATGTTGCTGATTCCGCATTAGAAAAATAAAATGCCACAAGAAATTAATAGACCTTCAAATCCAACAACGCCGCTGGCCGAAGCCCGCGCCCAGTTTATTCACCTCTGGGGTGTATCAGGTACCAACTGGGGCGTGAGCAAAACCCTGGCCCAGGTGCACGCCCTGCTGCTGGTGAGCCCGGCCGCCCTCAGCACCGAAGACATCATGGAGCAGCTCACCATCTCGCGCGGCAACGCCAGCATGACGGTGCGCGAGCTGCTCGATTGGGGCCTGGTATACAAGGAGCTGCGGCCCGGCGAGCGCCGTGAATATTTCGTGGCCGAAAAGGACATGCTCCAGGTGACGCGCTGCATTATCCGGGCGCGCAAGCGTCGCGAACTCGACCAGATGAAGCGCAGTCTCGACCAGCTGGCCGCCCTGCCCGGCGACCCCGCCGATGCCGAGTACCGGGCTTTCCACGCCACGCTTACCGAAATCCAGCAGCTGGCCACCGTGTCGGATAAACTGCTCACGCGGCTCATGCAGGCCGAGAAAAGCTGGTTCTGGAACACCTTTCTGAAGCTATTTATGTAGCTACCCGCCCGGCGGTCGGCTTGGCCGTTTTGTTTACTCTTTCAGGTTTTATCCCCATGCTGCCGTCCGAGAATCAACCCGAGCCCACCGAACCCAACCCCACCGGCAACGCCCCGGCGGCCTCCACGCCACAACTCGAGCAGGGGCATCCTGCACCAGTCGGTGACGATTTTTCCAATCAACCCGCTGATGATGAACCGGAAAGCGCCTGGACTTCTGCCTTTCTGGCTATTGTCGTTACGGCCCTAGCGGCCGGGGCGCTGGGCGCCCTGCTCATGCTGCTGTCGTTGCAGCACTACGAGTCCTACGGGGCTACGCTGTTCTGCCTGTCGCCCACCATTTGCAGCTTCGTGGCGGTGCTGCTGTATCGGCGGAAGCAGCCCGAGCGGACGGGTGGCGTGTGGTCGGTTTCGTGGGCGGTAGTGGCCATTATGGCCGTGCTGGCTTCCATGCTGCTGCTCATTTCGTCGGGGGGCGAAGGCATCATCTGCGTACTGATGGCGCTGCCTTTTGCCCTGGTGCTGTCGCTGGTTGGCGGGTTGCTGGGGCAGGCGGTGGTGGAAATGCGCGGCCCGCGCCGGCCCCTGCCCGTGCTGGCCGCGGTGGTGCTGCTGTACCCGGCCGCGCAGGAATACGAAGTGCGCCACCCGGCCCCGGTGCTGCCGCGGCGTGTGATAACGCAGCAGGTGGTGAATGCGCCGCCAGCCGCCGTGTGGGCCGTGCTGATGCGCCCCGTGACCTACCCGGCTGCCAACAACTGGTTTCGGGCGGGCGTGGTGTACCCCACGCGCACGGCGTTCGCGCTCGATTCGGCCACCGGCCGCCGCACCCTGGTGTGTCGCTACTCTCAGGGCCGGGCCCAGCTGCCGGTGGTGGGGTGGGAGCCCGGCCGCAGCCTCACGTTTGCCGTGCCGCCGCCCAGCATGCCCGCGCCCATGCGCGAGCTTAGCCCATATCCCAGCGTGCACGCGCCGCACCTGCACGGGTTTTTCCGGGTCGACAGCGGCACGTTCCGGCTGCGGCCCCTGCCGGGCGGGCGCACCCTGCTCGAAGCCCGCACGGTGTACCGCCATTCCATCGGCCCGCAGTTCTACTGGCAACTGTGGAGTGACTACCTGCTCGACACCATGCACGGCCAGGTGCTGGCCACGCTAAAAGCCCAGGCCGAGGCAAGCCGCGCCCATGAATAAGTTTCTGGAAATGCCATGCGCCCCCACCATCGGCATAGCCCCGCTCACAACCGGCGACCCCGCATATGCCCCGGCCCGGGTGCAGGCGCTGTTCGATGCCATGGCGCCCACCTACGGATTTGCGCCTTGGCTGTCGGGAGGCATGCTGGGCCGTTGGCGACAACAACTGGTGGATGCCTTGCACCTGCCGGCCGAAAACCAGCCGGTACAGGTGGTCGACCTGATGGCCGGTGGGGCCGACCTGTGGCCCGCCCTGCGCCGCTGCCTCGGGTGCAGCCTGCACCTCACGGCAGTCGATTTTTCGGCTGCGATGCTGGCCCGGGCCAGCCGGCACGCGGCCGGCTCCCGGCTGGCGCTGCACCCCGCCGATGCGCTGGCCACCGGCTTGCCCGCGGGCCAGGCACACCTCGTCACCAGCACATTTGGCCTGAAAACCCTGGCCCCGGCCGCTTACCCCGCGCTGGCCCACGAGGCGGCGCGACTGCTGCAACCCGGCGGCCAACTCGCTTTGCTCGAAGTGGTGCTGCCCACGCGGGGCTGGCTGCGGCGCCTGTTGCACGCCTACCTGGCCCTTCTCATACCGCTGGTGCAGCGCCTGTGCCCGGCCGCTGCGGTGCACGCCGCGCTGGCCGGCTACCTCCGGCGCGGCTCCGACCCGGGGCAGCTGCGCCACGCCCTGCGGCAGGCCGGTTTTGGCAAGCTGCGGCAGCAGCGCTTGTGGCCCGGCTGCGCGGTGCTGCTCACGGCTGAGCTGACCAGTGCGCGGTAGTAGCTTCGCGCATTCTTCGTCCTTTCCATGCCGACCATGTCAACTGCAACCCTTTCCACTCAAGCCCGTGCCGCCTTGCTGGGTCTGGCTGTAGGCGATGCCCTAGGGGTGCCCGTCGAATTTGCACCCCGCGCCGCCCGCCAGAAGGACCCCGTAGTCGGCATGCGCGCCTATGGCACTCACCATCAGCCTGCTGGCACCTGGTCCGACGACTCTTCGCTTACTTTCTGCCTGGCCGAAACCCTGGCTTTGCCCGGCGGCTGCCACAGCGCGCCCGATTTGGCCGACTTTGCCCGGCGCAGCATTAACTGGCTATATCAGTCTTACTGGACCGCCCACGGCGAAACCTTCGATGTCGGCAACGCCACCCGCGCCGCCATCGACCGCCTGCAACGCGGCGTAGAGCCCTCCAAAGCCGGCCCAAACTCCGAATTTGACAACGGCAATGGTGCGCTCATGCGCATTCTGCCGCTGGCCTTTCATGACGTCTGGCGGGCCGAAAACCTGGATTTTAACGCCGCCTGGATGCTCACCGAAAACGTGGCCAGCGTCACGCACGGCCACCCGCGCTCCACGTTGGGCTGCTTTCTGTATTTGCTGGTGGCGCGTTGTTTGTTACGTGGGCAGTCGTTGGCAAGCGCATACGATGAAGCGCGGCAAAGTGCTTATTCCTGGCTCCAGGGCCATGCTAAGGGCCCGGTGTTTTACGAATGGCCGAAATATGGGGCTTTTCTTGACGGAAGCCTACCCGGGCTTGGCGAAGAAGACGTCAAGGCCACCGGCTACGTCGTCCACACCCTCGAAGCAGCCCTCTGGTGCCTGTTGCGGCACGATACCTACGCCGCCACGGTGCTGGCCGCCGTGAACCTCGGCGACGACACCGACACCACCGGCGCTGTAGCTGGTGGCCTCGCGGGGCTGGCCTACGGAGAAGCTGCTATTCCAGACGAGTGGCTGGCCGTGTTGGCTCGGCGGGCTGACATTGAACAACTGGCCGTGCGGCTGGCTGGAGCTAGCTTGGCATCAGACACGCGGCCTTAGCGCTTCTGGAAATCTGTAACCAACAATTGCTCGTCGCAAAACGCGTACTCTGCCGGCACGTTGGAGCTGAGCAGCAAGGTGCGGCCGGCGCGGGTGGCCTGCACATGTTCCTGGTACCAGGCCACGCCGGTGGCGTCGAGGTTGGTGGTGGGCTCGTCGAGTAGGAGCAGGGGCGCGGCGGCGTACAGCGCCAGCCCCAGCTTCAGCCGCTGCTTCATGCCCGACGAAAACTCGCGTACTAGCTGCTGACGTGCGTTTTCCAGGTACATTACGTCGATGAGCTTATCTGGAGTCATGCCAGGCCGCAGGGGCTTGAAACTGGTGTGAAACCGCAGCAGCTCCAGTAACGTGAGCTCCTCCAGCAACTCCAGGTAGGGGGCGGCGTAGGCCAGGTGCTGCGGCACCTCCTCCACGGCCACCTTCCGGCCGGCAAGCTCATAAGTCAGCTCGCCCTGTGTGGGCAGAAGTTGGCCCGAAATCGTGTTCAGCAGGGTGCTTTTGCCGGCGCCATTGGGCCCTAGCACGGCCGTGGCGCTGCCCGGCCGGAAGGTGCGCGTCAGCCCCCGAAATATCCAGTCGCGCTGAAAGCGCTTGCCCAGGCCGGTGGCGGTGATTAGCAAAGGACCACAGAAAAGGTTACTCGGCTTCGCTGCCGTCGGCCCGGCCGCGCTTGGGGCCTTTGATGATGCCGCGCGTGGCCGCGCGCACGAAGCCAACCGCCGTTTCGCGCTCGGGCGTGGCGGGCAGCTCGCGCTCAATCTGAGCCAGGGCGTCGTTGTTGTTGAGCCCGCCCAGAAATAGCGTGCGGTACAGTTGCTGCACCTGGTTGATGGACTCTTCGGAGAAGCCGCGGCGGCGCAGGCCCACCGAGTTGGCGCCGGCGTAGGACAGGGGCTCGCGGCCCGCTTTCACGTATGGCGGCACGTCTTTGCGTACCAAGGAGCCGCCCGAAATCATGGCGTGCGCTCCGATTTTCACGAACTGGTGCACGGCCGAAGAGCCGCCCACAATGGCGTAATCGCCGATTTCGACGTGGCCCGCCACCTGCACGGTGTTGGCCAGAATGCAGTGGTGGCCGATGACGCAGTCGTGGGCAATGTGCACGTAGGCCATCAGCAGGCAGTGGCTGCCCACGCGGGTTTCGCCGCGGTCCACGGTGCCGCGGTTTACGGTCACGCACTCCCGAATGACGGTGTGGTCGCCAATCACGGCAGTGGTTTGCTCGCCGGCAAACTTCAAATCCTGGGGCACGGCCCCAATCACGGCGCCCGGAAACACCTGGCAGTGCGCCCCGATGCGGGCCCCGCTCATGATGGTCACGTTGGGCCCAATCCAGGTGCCCTCGCCAATCTCCACATCGGCCGCAATGGTCGTAAACGGTTCAACGGTTACGCCCGGCGCAAGGCGAGCATCGGGATGGATATAGGCGAGGGGAGAAAGCATTCTGTATGTTACTGAAGAATGAGGAAGGAAGAACGTAGAATTGGGCGACTGTTAAGTAGAGCTAATTCTTCATTGTCTTTTCCCCATTATTAATTCAAACTAAGCGTCTTTGCGGACGATGGCGGCGCTCATTTCGGCTTCGCACACCACTTTGCCATTCACAAAGGCCTGGCCGCGCATTTTGGCGATGCCGCGCTTGATGGGCGCCAGCAGCTGGCAGTGGTAGATGATGGTGTCGCCGGGCAGCACCTTCTTGCGGAAGCGGGCGTTTTCGATGCCCAGGAAATACTGCCAGTAGTTTTCGGGGTCGGGCACGGTGTTCATCACCAGAATGCCGCCGGTCTGGGCCAGGCCCTCAATCTGCAGCACGCCGGGCATCACCGGGTTGCCGGGGAAGTGGCCCTGGAAAAAGGGCTCGTTGATGGACACGTTTTTCACGGCCGTCACCACCTGGTCGTCGAGGTGAATGACCTTGTCAATCATCATGAACGGGTAGCGGTGAGGCAGCACCTGCATGATGCGGTTGATGTCCATCACCGGCTCGCGGTTGAGGTCGTACACCGGCACGGGGTTGCTGCGGGCCTCCAGCATCTTCTTCTTGATGCGCTTGGCGAAGGCCACGTTGGCCGCGTGGCCGGGGCGGGCGGCCAGAATCTGGCCTTTCAGCGGGCGGCCCACCAGGGCGAGGTCGCCCACGAGGTCGAGCAGCTTGTGGCGCGCGGGTTCGTTTTTGTGGCGCAGGTCCACGTTGTTCAAAATGCCCTCTTTCTTCACCGACACGCGGGGTTTGCCCAGCATTTTGGCCAGGTCGGTCAGCTCGTCGTCGCTCACCACGCGGTCCACCACCACGATGGCGTTGCTCAAATCGCCGCCGCGAATTAAGTTGTTCTTGTAGAGCATTTCCAGCTCGTGCAAAAAGCAGAAGGTGCGCGAGGAGGCAATTTCGTCGCCAAACTGGTTGATGTCGGCCAGCGTAGCGTGTTGCGAGCCCAGCACCGGCGAATTGTAGTCCACCATCACCGTGAGGCGGTAGTCGGCCAGGGGCAGGGCCGCAATCTCGACGCCTCGGGCGTTGTCAACGTAGCGGATGCTCTCGGGAATCTCGTAGTAGTTGCGCAGCGCGTTTTGCTCCTGCAACCCCACGGTTTCGATGGCCTTGATGAACTCGGCCGACGACCCGTCCATGATGGGCGGCTCGGGGCCGGAGAGTTGAATGAGCACGTTGTCGAGCTGCAGGCCCACCAGGGCGGCCAGCGTGTGCTCCACGGTGTTGACGCGGGCGCCGTTCTGCTCGATGGTGGTGCCGCGGCTCAGGTCGACCACGTTGTCGACGTCGGCGTCCACGATGGGCTGCCCGGGCATGTCAACCCGCTGAAATTTGTAGCCGTGGCCCACCGGCGCGGGGCAAAACGTCATGGTGGCTTCCACGCCGGTGTGCAGTCCGATGCCGCGCACCGTCACGGGCGCCTGTATGGTGTGTTGCTTGTCGTTCATTCTGGTTTGGTGCTTGGTGCCTAGTGCTTGGCGCTTGGTGCTAAGGCAGAAAGACAACAACGTCAGGCTGCCAAGCACCGAGCACCAAGCACCAGGCACTAAGAAGCTGCAAAGCTAGGGCTTTTCCGTCGCGTTTTTTGCCTTTTCCAGCTCTGCCACGCGCTGCTCAAGCTCGGGCAGGCGGCGGAATACGATTTGGGCGCGCTGGTTTTGCTTGAAGTCGAAGGCCGTGGAGCCCTGCAGGATGGTGCCTTCCTGCTTCACGTTTTTGCCGATGCCGGATTGGGCCGTGACGGTGGTTTTGTTGGCCAGCGTGACGTGGCCAGCCATGCCCACCTGCCCGGCCAGCACGCACTGGTCGCCGATTTTGGCCGAGCCGGCGATGCCGGTTTGGGCCGCGATGACGGTGTGGCGGCCAATCTCCACGTTGTGAGCCAGCTGCACGAGGTTGTCGATTTTACTGCCCGTGCGAATGAGGGTGGAGCCCAGGGTGGCGCAGTCGACGGTGGCATTGGCGCCGATGCTCACGTAGTCTTCCAGCACCACATTGCCGATTTGCGGAATGGCCTTATAGGAGCCGTCGGGCTGCGGCGCGAAGCCAAACCCATCGGAGCCCACCACGGCGCCGGCTTTGATGACGCAAAACTTGCCGATAACGGTATCGGGGTAGATTTTGGCCCCCGCGTGGATGACGCTGCCCTCGCCAATCGTAACCCGGTCGCCGATGTAGGCGTGCGGAAACACCAGCACGTTCTCCCCCAGCTTACACTGCTCGCCGATGTAGGAAAAGGCGCCCCGGTAGTGCCCCGCGCCAATTTTCGAGCTTTTGCCGATGAACGAAGGCTCTTCGACGCCGCGTTTGCCGGTGCGGGTGGCCTGCGCATAAAATTCCAGCAATTGGCTGAAGGCTGTGTAGGGGTTTTCAACCCGTATCAGCGTGCTTTTCACAGCTTGCCGCAGCTCCTGACTCTGGCCGACGATGACGGCCGAAGCACCGGTTTCATATAAAAAAGGCTCGTATTTGGCGTTGGAAAGGAAGGTGAGCGAGCCGGCCTGGGCTTCTTCAATCTTGGCCAGGCTGGAAATGCGCTGGGAAGCGTCGCCTTCCACGGTGCCGCCGAGGACTTCGGCAATTTGCTGAACGGTAAATTCCATAGGCGGCAAAAATAGTGCTTGGTGCTTGGTGCTTGGTGCCCGGCTGGCCGCGAACGAATGCCCAAGCCTGTTGAAATACTGGCAGCCAGGCGCCAAGCACCAAAAACCAAGCACCAAATTCTACACGATTTCCTTCGGGTAGCAGATGTAGAACTTCTCCACCCGTTGGCTGAGCGCGCGGATATTGGGCAGGTCGGAGGCTTCCATCACGTTCACCACGTCGCCTTTTTTGGTCAGGATTTCGATGGGCTCCTGGCTTTCGGCGTTGTAGGCGCTGTTGCTCAGGCGGCCCGATATCATCAGCAGGGCCGCTTCCTCGGGTGGAAGGTTGAATTTCTCCTCAATCAACTCGCGGATGCCGAGGCGGAACTCCTCGTCGAAAGGCTCAGGCGCCAGTACAATTTTGAGCAGGTTGCGGTGCAGAATGCTTTTGGCCAGGTAGCTGAGCACGGTGTCGGAGTGGCTGGCCCAGGACTTGATGGCCGACCAGATGTCGTAGTCGTCGAGCTCCACGAAGTGGTTGAGGATTTTGTCGTCCTTCTCAAACTCGGCCAAGCTCACGGCGCGGCCCAGGAAGTAGCCCAGGCAACTGTTGGCGGGCACCTCCACGCCCTGGCGGGCCAGGTCGCGGGCGCGCTGCACCACCCGAATAACCATCTGTTCGGCCGAGGTCACGGTTTTGTGGAGGTACACCTGCCAGTACATCAGGCGGCGGCTCACGAGGAAGTTTTCGACCGAATACACGGCTTTTTCTTCCAGCACCAGCCGCTCGTCGTGCACGCGCAGCATCTTGATGAGGCGGTCGGCGCCGGGGCGGCCTTCTTCCACGCCGGTATAAAAGGAGTCGCGGTTGAGGTAATCGAGGCGGTCCATGTCGAGTTGGCTGCTCACCAGCTGGTGAAAAAACGGCCGGCCGTAGGTGCCGTCAAACATCGAAATGGCCAGCCCCAGCTTGCCGTGAAACTCGGCGTTGAGCCGCTGCATCAGGAACAGCGACAGCTGCTCGTGCGGCACATCCTGAAAAATGGCCGTTTCGAGGGCGTGGGAGAGGGGGCCGTGGCCCACGTCATGCAGCAGAATGGCGGCCATGGCGGCCTCGCCCTCGGCCGCCGAAATCTTCACGCCCTTGTCTTTGAGCGTGCGCAGGGCCAAACTCATCAGGTGCATGGCGCCCAGCGCGTGGTGAAAGCGCGTGTGCAGCGCCCCCGGATACACAAACCCCGTGAGCCCAAGCTGCTGAATGCGCCGCAGCCGCTGAAAGTAACGGTGCTCAATGAGGTCGAACAGGAACTCCGTGGGGATGGTGACGAAGCCGTAGACGGGGTCGTTGAAGATTTTCTTTTTGTTCACAGGGGGAGCGGGAGCGGAATGACGGGCCGAAACCGGAAAGCGAAGTTGCGGCGCTGCTGCCGATAAACCGGCAACATTTGCAGGCGCGGTCCGTCCATGACTGAACGCGAAACTACGCCCCGTCGTTTGGGCAAGCTCAACACTCCGCCCCAAACGCGGTTGCAACCCGTAGCGTCGTTTCGCTATATCTATTCGGGCCGGCTTACGTTACCTACTGAAACCATTACCCCAACCGAAGGTCAGCGTACGCGAAGTCCCCAAGACCCCAAGTCCTTACTATGCAACAAACCACCATTCTCTGGGCCGACGATGAAATCGACTTGCTCAAGCCGCATCTGCTGTTTCTCAAGGAGAAAGGCTACGACGTAACGCCCGTCAACAGCGGCGCCGACGCCATCGAGGAAATTCAGGAAAAGAGCTACGACCTCGTGTTTCTGGATGAGAACATGCCCGGCCTCACCGGCCTGCAAACCCTCACCGAAATCAAAGCCATTCGGCCCACTGTGCCCGTGGTGATGATTACCAAGAGCGAGGAAGAGCACATCATGGAGTCGGCCATTGGCGCCAAAATCGCCGATTATCTGATTAAGCCCGTCAATCCGAGCCAGATTCTGCTGTCGGTAAAAAAGGTGCTCGACAACAAGCGCCTCATCAGCGAAGCCACCAATTCGGGCTACCAGCGCGATTTCCGCCAGCTCGGCATGCAGCTCTCCGACCGCCTTTCGCCCTCGGAGTGGGCCGAAGTGTATAAGAAGCTGGTGTATTGGGAGCTCGAAATCAACGAGACCGAAGGCAAGAGCATGGCCGAAGTCTTCAACATGCAGAAGGACGAGGCCAACACCTACTTCGGCCGCTTCATCACGGAGAGCTACGAGGACTGGGTGAACGGCGACGACAAAGACGCCCCGCTCATGTCGCACCAGCTGTTCAAGGAGCGGGTATTTCCGACGCTGAAGGCCACCGGCGACACGCCCGTGTACTTCGTGCTGATTGACAACCTGCGCTACGACCAGTGGAAGGTGCTGGAGCCCATCATCACCGAATTCTTCACGGTGGACAGCGAGGAGATGTACTACGCCATTCTGCCCACCACCACGGCCTACGCGCGCAACGCCATTTTCTCGGGCATGATGCCGGGCGAAATCCAGAAAAAATACCCCAATCTGTGGGTGACCGATGACGACGACGAAGGTAAAAACCTGCACGAGGCCGAGTTCATGGAAATCAATTTCCAGAAGAACAACCAGAAGGCCAAGTACAGCTACAACAAGGTGACCAACCTGCAAGCCGGCAAGGACTTGCTGGGCAAGATGAGCAACCTGCACAACAACTATAAGTGCAACGTCATCGTGTACAACTTCGTGGACATGCTCTCGCACGCCCGCACCGACATGGCCATGATTCGCGAGCTGGCCGCCGACGAGTCGGCCTACCGCAGCATCACCCGCTCGTGGTTCCTGCACTCGCCGCTGTATGAGATGATGCAGCAGATTGCCGAGAAAAAAGGCAAGCTCATCATCACCACTGACCACGGCACCATCCGCTGCAAGCGTCCCTACAAAATTGTGGGCGACCGAAACACCAACACCAACCTGCGCTACAAGCACGGCAAAAACCTGGGCTTCGACGACTCGCGCGACGTGTACGTGGTGCGCAAGCCGGAAAGCATTTTCCTGCCGCGCGAAAACGTGAGCACGGCGTATGTGTTCACCATCGGCGACTACTTCTTCGCCTACCCGAACAACTACAACTACTACGTGAACTACTACAAGGACACCTTCCAGCACGGCGGCATCTCGCTGGAAGAGTGCATCATCCCGTACGTGACGCTGACGCCAAAGGGGTAATTTCCGAAGCGTTAAACGTAAAACAGGCCGCCCTATTCGGGGCGGCCTGTTTTGTCTTGTGGGCGATAGATAGGCTTCTTCGGTCGGTGCTTCATCGTTACCAGGATGACTCCGTTGCTTGCCCTTGAGCCATACAACGCGGTGGCAGCAGCGCCCCGTAGAACTTCGATTTTGTCGATGTTATTCGGATTAATTGACTGGAATTCCTGTTCCGCATACACCGTTCCATCCACCACAAACAACGGGCTCTGGCTGGCCGGAATCGACCTGCCGCAGGCAATTCGAATGGTGAGGGGCTGTTTGGCTGGTTCGGCCGCACCGGTGCTCAGGCTAGCAGGTTGCCCACGTAGGGTGGAATCCGGTGATTGAGCATGGGCACTTTTACCTGTGGAAGCCAGCATGACTACAACAAGGGCGCACAGTCCGGTTTGTTTGAAAACCATAGCGTTGAATGAAAATGGGTGAAGCTGTGCCAGAAACAGCACGTAAAGCTGATGCTGCCCGTATTCATTTTGCATACGGAGTAACCAAAAAGTAGAGAACTACTTCAGCCCATCCAGCGCCGCCCGCAGCCGCGGCAGCGCCGCCACAATGGAATCAATAGTTTCGGCGCCCACCGAAGCCCGGAACCACGGCTCTGAGGCCGGCGAACCAAAGGCGCTGAAGGGCACCAGCGCTAGCTTGGCTTCCGAAATCAGGTAGGACGTGAGTTCGGCCGTGGTTTTTAGCACGGTACCATCGGGCGCGGTTTTGCCCAGCACGTCGATTTTGATGGTGAGGTAGATGGCGCCGGCCGGGGCCACGGCATCGACGGGGTAGCCGGCCGCTTGCAATTGCTTTAAGCCGTCAAACAAGGCTTGCAGCGAACCTTGCAGGTTGGTTTTCATGCCGGCCAGGAAAGCGTCCACCGCTTCGGTTTCGGGCATGAAATGGGCCGTGGCTACCTGCTCTGCCTTGGGAGCCCAGGCGCCCACGTGGCCCAGAATGGATTTCATCTTCTCGATGATGGCCGTGGGGCCGAAGCTGTAGCCCACGCGCACGCCGGTGGCGGCAAAGCACTTGGAAATGCCATCGATGTAAATGACGTAGTCGCGCAGCTCGGGGCGCAGGCTCACGGGGTCGTGGTGCTCGGTGCTGCCGAAGGTGAGCAGCCAGTAAATCTGGTCGTAAAGAATGTAAAGCGGCTTTTCATCGGCGCCGCGGAGCTTGTTTTCGGCAATCACCAGGTCGCAGATTTCTTCCAGGCCGGCTTTGGTGAACACCGTGCCGGTGGGGTTCAGCGGCGAGCACAGGGCCAGCAGGGTGGCGCCGGGCAGGTGCGGGGCCAGGTCGGCGGCCGTGGGCATGAAGTTGTTTTCGGCGCGGGTGGGCACGGCCACGGGCGTGGCGCCGGTGAGGTGGCAGTAGTGATTGTTGTTCCAGCTGGGCAGCGGGAAAATGACCCGGTCGCCGGCGTCGACGAGGGTGCGATAGGTGGCGTAGATGAGCGGGCGCGAGCCCCCGGCAATCAGGATGTCGTTGGGGCCGTACTCCAGGCCCTGGCGGGTTTTCAAAAAATCCGATACCGACTGGCGCAGCTCGTTGATGCCGGCGGCGGGCGGGTAGTTGGTCAGCCCGCCCTGGTAGGCTTGGGTGATGCCCTCGTTCAGCCCGGCCGGGATGGGGAAAATCTTCGGGTCGAAGTCGCCGATGGTCAGGTTGCAGATGTTGGCGCCCTGGCGCACCTGCTCACTTACCTGGTTGCCAATGCGAATGATTTCGGAGCCGCTCAGGCCGGCGGCCATCTTGGATACTTGCATGGGAAAGAGGCGGCCGGATATAAGCCGCGCTGGCCGCGAAGGTAAACGACGCCTGCGGCATCATTGCCCGGCCGCCCGCCGCAATTCGTCCTCGGCGCCGGCGGCACGCTTGCGGGCAGCGGCCACTTTGCCGTTGCCGAAGCGGTAGGTGAAAGCCGCCGTGGCCACGCGCGTGTCCTGTCGGGTCACAAAGCTTTCGGAAAAAGACGTGTACACCGACGTAGAGCGCAAAACGGACGTGTAAAGCACGTCCGACACGTTCAGCCGCAGGGTGCCCTGCTTGGCCCAGAAGCTGCGCTGCAGGCCCAGCAGCAGCTGCCCACGGGGCCGGGCGCGCTCGAAGCCCCAGATTTCGCCCGATTGAAATGAGCCGTTCAGTTCACCCGACCAGCCGTGGGGCAAACTGAACGTGTTGTTGGCCGTGAGTTGGCAGGCCGGTTGCTGTCGGTCGAGCAGCGTGCCGGCCAACTCGCCGCGAAAGCGCGACACGTAGAAAACAGCGTTGGCGTAGAGCGTCCACCATTTGGTGGGTTCCACGGGCGCGGTCAGGGTGAAGGCCAGGTAATCCTGGCTGGTCAGGTTCACTTCGCGGCTCACCACCTGGCGGCTACCGTCGGGCGCGGGCTGCACCACTGTCACAATGGGCAGACGGGTGTGAGCGTAGGTAAGGGCCGTGCTGTACTTCTGACGGTAGGTATGCGTCAGGTCCACGTTGTAGCTGGTTTGGGCCACCAGGTAGGGGTTGCCCGACCGGTACGACACCGCGTCGACGTAGGCCCGCAGTGGGTTTAGCTGGGCGTAGTTGGGCCGGTCGATGCGCCGGCCGGCGGCCAGCGCCAGCGCGTGCTGCGCGGCCAGCTGCACCTGCACCGAGGCCGTGGGAAATAGCTGCAGGTACTGGCGCTCGCGCATGCCCTCGCCCGCGAGGGTGGTGCGAATGGTGGTTTGCTCGGCGCGCAGGCCGGCCTGCAGGCTGGTCTTGCCGCGGCCGCCGCGCAGGCTGGCGTAGCCGGCGTTCACGTTTTCGTAATAGTCGAAGGCGCTCGATATCGAGGGCGCAAAGAGGCCGTTCTCGAGAAAAGCCACCGCGCTGGTGGAGGTCACCCGCGTGCTTTTGCCGCCCAGGTCGAGGCGACTGCGGCGGGGCAGGGGGCGGCTGTAGTCCAGCTTCAGGGCCCCAATGGCCAGGTCGCTGCGCTGCTCGCCCGTGAGCAGGGCCGGCGCAAATGTTGGCTCCAGAAAGCTGGTGCGCAGGTCGAGGGCGCGGGTGGTGCGGTAGTGCGCGTAGTCGGCATCGGCCGTGAGGCTGGCGGCCGATGCCGAGTCGGCAAAAGCATTCCGCAGGTTGAGGTTGGCGCTGCCGTTGGGGCGCATTATTTCCTGCGCCGCCACCGAGCGGTACCAGAGCGCCGGCGCGCCCCCTTCGTCGTACAGCCGCGTCTGCGTGTCGTTGTTGGTGCTGGTGTTGCTGAGCAGCCCGGTGAGGCCCACGCCCAGCAGCGTGCGGGGCGTGAGGCTGAGGTCGGCGCCCACTTTGGCGCTGTGCGAGCGCAGGTAGAGCATGCGTTTGCCCAGCACTTCGCTGCTGGCAGCCGGCAGCCCCGCCAAAGCCGCGTATTGACGGTAGAATTCCTGCCGGGCAAAGTCGTTGCGGTTGGCGTAGCTGTAGGAGCCGTACAGGTTGGCGTTTTTGCTGCGGTGGTTTAGGGTGAGGCCCGCAGTCAGCTTGCCGTATTCGCCCCGGCCGTAGCTGGCATTGGCCGTGCCGTTGGTGCCCAGGCGCAGGTCTTTTTTGAGGGTGATGGCGATGACGCCGGCCCCGCCCTGCGCGTCGTACTCGGCGGGCGGGTTGGTGATGAGCTCAATGGTCTGGAGCTGCTCGGCGGGCAGGGCGCGCAGGTATTCGGCCAGGTCGACGCCCGACAGGGGCAGGCGCTTGCCATCCACCAACAGCAGCAGGCCCTGGCGGCCCCGCAGGGCGATGGCCTCGTTCACCACCACGCCCGGCGAGCGGCCCAGCACGTCGAGGGCCGTGGCGCCGGCCGATAGGGGACTGTCGGCCACGTGCACCACGGTGCGGTCGGGGTGGTGTTCAAACAAGGGCTGGCGCGCCTGCACCGTTACCCCGGCCAGGGCTGCGGCCTCGCTGATTTGCAGCTGCAGAGCGGGCAGCTCCAGGCCCCCCGGCGGCAGAGTAAACGACGCGCTCCACACGCGGCGGTAGCCCACCTGACTGGCCGAAACCAGGTAGCGCCCGCCCGCCCTGCCTTCCAGCAAAAATCCTCCCCGCTCGTCGCTAAACTCCGATTTGACCACAACTGAGTCGGCGGCGCGGTGCAGGGCAATGGTGGCAAAGGAAACCGCGCCCGCCGCCCCGGCCGCTACCGTGCCCCGCACTCCGGCCTGGGCCTGGGCCGCGCCGGGCTGGGATGCCAGCAGGAGCAGCCCGGCCCAGCTGGCAATGACCTCAATCGGCCCGCCCCGCCACCGGAACGGCAAAAAAGTAAAAACGCGCACGGGGGTAGAGGAAAGGCAAGTGCTGCCTGGCCGCAACAAAGGCAAAAGAAGGCGTAGGTTCTTTGGCTTGTTGATGTTAGGCTAGACCGCAAAACATAAAGTTGCAGGTTTGGCGGCATTTATCCAAAGCGAATGCGCGCTGCTGCGGCTCAGCCGGTATTTTTGCGTCATGCTTCCCTCAACCATTGTCGTTTCTTCTAGAGATGAGCTGCCGGCGGCAGCGCGCCGGGTGCACGCGGCCATCGTGGCCACGCACTGTTCCGTGGTGGCATTCGAGGGCGAGATGGGCGCCGGCAAAACCACGCTCATCAGCGCGCTGGCCGCCGCTATGGGCGTGGCCGACGACGTGAGCAGCCCCACGTTTTCGCTGGTCAACGAGTACCGCGACGCCCGGGAACGCCCCGTGTACCATTTCGATTTCTACCGCATCGAATCCGTGCGCGAAGCGGAACAGATGGGGGCCGCGGAGTACCTCGATTCGGGGTATCTTTGCTTGGTGGAGTGGCCCGCCCGGGTCGAAGCGCTTTTGCCCACGCCCCGGCTTGAAGTCCGCATTGACGTACTGGGCCCCGAAGCCCGCGAAATCCACCTGCACCTTATCCCGTAACCTCTCCGCCGCATCAATTATTTTGCCATTGCCCAGCTGGCTGGACCATTATTTGGCCGGCGTAGCCTGATGCCTGGAAATTGATACTTGCTTCCTGAACCTATGCCCGAGCAGCTACCATCCGGTTTTGAGTCCTTGGCCACCAGCCGCGCCTATTTCACCCAGGAATCGATGCTGGCCGTGGAAACCCGGAAGCGCAAGCTCTTCATCGGCCTGCCCCGCGAAACCTCGCTGCAGGAAAACCGCCTCGGCCTCACGCCCGAAGCCGTGCAGCACCTGGTGAGCGCCGGCCACGAAGTGGTGATGGAAGCCGGCGCCGGCGAGCCCAGCAAATACGCCGACCACGCCTACTCCGAGGCCGGCGCCCAGATTGCCTACTCCGCCGAGGAAGTGTACAAGGCCGACGTGCTGCTAAAAGTGGCCCCGCCCACGCTCGAAGAAATTGAGCTGCTGCACCCCGGCCAAACCCTGATTTCGGCCCTGCAAATGGGCTCGATGACCCAGGAATACATCGCGGCGCTCTCGCGCAAGAAAATCAACGCCATCGGCTTCGAACTGATGAAAGACCCCAGCGGCGCCCGCCCCGTGGTGCGGGCCATGAGCGAAATCGCGGGCTCGACGGTGATGCTGATTGCGGCTGAGTACCTGGCCCGTTCCAACGAGGGCAAGGGCATCATTCTGGGGGCATCACGGGCGTGCCGCCGTCGCAGGTGGTCATTCTGGGGGCCGGCACGGTGGCCGAGTACGCCGCCCGCGCCGCCACCGGCCTCGGGGCCGAGGTGAAGGTGTTCGACAACCACCTCTACAAGCTGCGCCGCCTCAAGCACAACTTGGGCATGCAGCTCTACACCAGCACGCTGGACACGTTCGCGCTCAGCCAGCAAATCCGCCGGGCCGACGTCGTCATCGGCGCGCTGGCAGTCGAGGACGGCCGCATTCCTTTCATGGTGCCTGAGGAGATGGTAGCCACCATGTCGTCGGGTTCGGTCATCATCGACGTGAGCATCGACCAGGGCGGCTGTTTCGAAACCAGCGAGATGACCAGCCACAGCAGCCCCGTTTTCCGCAAATACGACGTGGTGCACTACTGCGTGCCCAACATTGCCTCGCGCGTGCCCCGCACCGCCACCAACGCGCTGAGCAACATCTTTACGCCCATCCTGCAGGAAATCAGCCAGCACGGCGGCATCAACGAGGTGCTGTTCACGAACGAGCATTTCCGCAGCGGCGTCTACATCTACCGCGGCTCGCTCACCAATGCGATGATTGCGAAGAAATTCAATATGCGGTACAAGGAGTTGGGGCTGCTGATTGCGGTGCGGAATTAATTCCGGCGTGTCGGCCCCGGCCTGCATGTGTGGGCGAGTGCCCAATGTGCCATGCCGGCACCACAATCACCCATTAAAATGCGGAACAGGCCAACGCGTCTGGATTCGGTTCTGTTTGCAACAATGGATGGAATACATGAGTAGCACGAATTATATCACGGCACCAGACGCTGTTTCCGGTCCACCGCGCCTCCGTTATTTCCTGCAAGCTGCTGCTCCGGCAAAAAGTCAATTCAATTTTGACCTCGAAGCCTTGCGGGGCATAGCGGCCATCATCGTTGTTTTATCGCACGCGTTCAATCCGTTTAATACGCTGGACCCGGCATACCACACGAGCGGCATCTGGGCGTATGAAGCGCCGGGCCATTTGAGCGTGTTGCTGTTTTTCATCCTTTCGGGCTATGTAATTGGGAAGGCGCACGCGGTGCCGTTGCAAAAAGACACCATTCTGCTATATTTGAAAAAGCGGTTCGTTAGAATTTACCCCATATATCTGGTCTGTATTGTTTTTGTTTTTTTGGTGCTCGTCCAAAGCCCCTCTCTTGCCGTCATATACAGCCACCTGACTCTGACCCAGGGGCTGGGGAAACCGGTGCTTCATGCCATTGCCCCTTCGTGGTCCCTCACGTATGAGGTGGTGTTCTATTTGTTGTTCGTGCCCGTGTCGTATTTCAGGGTAAATCCGGTAATGCTGGCCGTTGGCATGGCACTGCTGGGAACCGTGGCGGCGTGTTTCTTTCCGGGTTTCGCCATGGGCTTGGTGCCGACTTACGCCTTCGGCTTCACGTTCTGGCTGGCTGGGTTGGCAATGGCAACGTATTCGCGGCCCGACGAAAGCGCGGCTTCTTATGCTTCCATGGTGGGCATCGTCTTTCTGTTTCTGACGCTGGGCGTGCTGGATTCTCCGCCGGCCATGCTGCACCGCGCGCAGCTTTTCCTGCTCAAGACAGACCTGACCATTGCGCCGCCGGGCCAGGAAGCGTATCTGGTCTTTCGGGATTTAGCCTTCTTGCCATATTGCGCCGTCATGGTAGCCATTTTTGCGGCCCTCAGGCTGAAATTCAGGAAAGCCATTATTGCGTTGATGACGGTGCTGCCGGCCCTGAGCTGGTGGCATTACCTGAAAGCAGCGGACGGACGCCTTCCCGTCGCCTTGTTTTTTACGGCGCTTTTTTACCTGCTTTCCATCGTATTCTTCCTGTTTTCGGCCCGCCTGGAGCAGTTTTCCAAGCGGGTGATTAAAGGGTTGGTGCCGTTGGGCAGCATTTCTTACGGATTGTAGATTCTCCACTTTCCGTTGCTCTGCCTGCTCCTGTCCTTTGGCGCGTTTTCGGGGTCGGCCTTCACCTACAGTGTGCGCCTGGGCGTGTTTCTGCTGCTCACATTCGGCGGTGCCTGCTTTCTGGAAAAAGTATACCAACCCTGGGTCCGAAAGGCCATCGGCTAGCCGATGCCCGCGCTTTCGCTTTGCGAAAGGAGCACCTTCCACGCTTCTACTAGCCGTCCTTCTGCCAGAAACTGCCGGCCAAGTTGCAGCAGCTGTTTCTTAAGCTCAGACCCGTCGTTGTGGTACGTGTTCAGTAGGTAGGCCACCATCGGCTCGGTTTTAAATGCTTCCACTTGCTCGGGCGTGGGCAGGGCGTCGCGCTCGATGTTGGCGAGGCGGCCCAACTCGTTGCCGGTCAGCACGTCGGAGGTGCGCAGGTGCTCGGGCAGCTGGTCGATGCCGATGCCGATGTGGCGGTTGGGTTTGGGCACCTCGAAGAGGCTGGCGCCGCTGGCCCGGCAGTACCAGTCGCCGCCGAGGCGGGCCACGGCGTCCAGCTTAAACGGGTCGATGCCGGTGGCGTCGGGCAGGAGGATGTCCTGGCGGAAATGAGCGCGCACCACCCGGCAAATGATGAGGTTGCCGGCGCCGTTGTTTTGGCCCAGCTCGATGATTTGTTCCACCACGCACTCAAATGCGGCGGGCGCTTCGGCCACGCGGGGCGGACGCACGTGCTCGGAGGCCAGCTCGGTCAGGCCGGCTTTGGTGAATTCATTTACGCCCTTTTCGTACTCGGTGCTGGCCAGCGACATCTGCTCCACCAGCGCGTAATCGCAGATGTTGATGACGACTTCGGGCACCTCGCGCACGTTTTGCAGGGTGTGCTTTTGGGTGTTGTCGCGCACCCGGTTGGCGGGCGAAAACACGAGGATGGGCGGGTTGGCGCTGAAGGCGTTGAAGAAGCTGTAGGGGCTCAGATTCACGCGGCCCTCGGCATCGACGGTGCTGGCGAAGGCTACCGGGCGCGGGGCCACCGCCCCCACCATGAACGGGTGCCATTCGCTGGGCTTGAGGTCGGAAGGGGTGAGGGAGTGGAAAACAGGGGGAGTGGAGGCCATGAGAAATGCTGTAGAGCCAAGCCGGCTTGGTTGGTCAAAGCTAACTAGCTTGGCTGCATGAACGTGTTTTTCATCAGCGTGCTGGTCGGGTTCTGGCTGGCGGTTTTCCCGAGCGCAGCCCGCGACTTTCCACTTCCACCAGCCGATACCGCCCGGCTGCGCCAGCACCTGCTGATGCTGACCAGCACTGGCGCTCCGCGCAACCACGCCCACCCGGCCGTGCTGGACTTGGTTGCCGCCCGCATCCAGCACTCGCTACAGGCCAGCGGCGCGCATTCCGTGGCCGACCAGCCCTACGCGGTGCAGGGCCGGACTTACCGCAACGTGCTGGGCTCGTTCGGGCCGCTCGATGGCCCTCGGCTCATCATCGGAGCGCACTACGACGTGTGCGGCGACCAGCCCGGCGCCGACGACAACGGCACCGGCGTGGCGGCCGTCTTGGAGCTGGCCCGTCTGCTGGGCCAGCAGCCAAGCTTGTCCTACCGCATCGATTTGGTGGCCTATACTTTGGAAGAGCCGCCGTTTTTTCGAACCCAACAGATGGGCAGCTACGTGCACGCAGCCTCGCTGAAAGCGGCCGGTGTGCCGGTGCGCGGCATGGTGGCCCTCGAAATGCTGGGCTATTTTGATGACCGCCGGGGCTCGCAGCACTACCCCATCTGGCCGCTGCGTTTCATCTATGGCAGCCGGGGCAATTACGTCACGGTGGCCCAGAAATTCGGCAACGGCCGCTTTGGCCGGCGCTTTGCGCGGCACTACCGGGCCGCCGCAACGCTGCCGGTGAAGCGCTTCAAAGCCCCGGCCTGGCTGCCGGGCATCGATTTTTCCGACCACCTCAACTACTGGAAATTCGATTACCCGGCGGTGCTGCTCACCGACACGGCCTTTTACCGCAACCGCAGCTACCACGAAGCCTCCGACACCGTGGCCCGGCTGGATATGCGCCGCTTGGCGCTGGCGGTGGATGCGCTTTTTGCCACCGTTCTGGCCAACGGAGAATAGTAACGGACGCGTCGGGCCGGCGCGGGCCGTTACCGCTTAATTGCACCTATCTCTTTGTTTCCGCTCGTCATTGGGTTGTATGTTACCGGCCGGTTTTGATTTCAACCCCTCAAGCTCGCAGGTACATGGAACAAGGTTTACCCATCTCGCTCGACGCAGCGGATGCCCCGGTAGCGCACGACAACAATAGCGTCGACGAAAAGACCATCTGGAAGGTCATCACCGCGTCGTCGGTCGGCACGGTCATCGAGTGGTACGATTTCTACATTTTTGGCTCATTGGCCGCCATTATTGGGCCGGTGCTGTTTGGCTCGAAGGGCAAACCGGAGGAAACCTTGCTGGGGGCGCTGGCGGTGTTTGGGGTGGGCTTCATTGTGCGGCCGTTCGGGGCCGTGGT
Organism: Hymenobacter sp. 5317J-9; assembly: GCF_022921075.1. Taxonomy (NCBI): domain Bacteria; kingdom Pseudomonadati; phylum Bacteroidota; class Cytophagia; order Cytophagales; family Hymenobacteraceae; genus Hymenobacter; species Hymenobacter sp. 5317J-9. The sequence goes on along the minus strand of NZ_CP095050.1, from coordinate 2,949,890 downwards.
GTTTGGCCGCATCGGCGACATGATAGGGCGCAAATACACCTTTCTGGTGACGCTGCTGATGATGGGCGGGGCCACCGTGGCCACCGGCCTGGTGCCCAGCTACGACCGAATCGGGTGGGTGGCGCCGGCCATCGTGTTGGTGCTGCGCCTGTTTCAGGGCCTGGCCCTGGGCGGCGAATACGGCGGCGCCGCCACCTACGTGGCCGAATACGCCCCCGACAACCGCCGCGGCTACTTCACCAGCTACATTCAGATTACGGCCACGGCCGGACTCATCCTGAGCATTCTCGTCATTGTGCTCACCAAAAAAGCCATGCCCGATGCCGACTTTAAGACCTGGGGCTGGCGCATTCCGTTCCTGCTCTCGGGCGTGCTCATTGTGGCTTCCTACTACATCCGCAAGCAGCTGCACGAGTCGCCGCTGTTTGCCAAAGCCAAGGCCGAGGGCAAAACCAGCACCAGCCCCCTGCGCGACTCCTTTCTGAACCCGGTGAACCGCCGCCTGGTGCTCATTGCGCTGTTTGGGGCCACCATGGGCCAGGGCGTGGTGTTCTACACCAGCCAGTTCTACGCCTATTCCTTTATGCAAAACGCCCTGAAACTGGACCTCATTGACGCCAGCATCGTGCTGGTGGCCAGCATGGTGTTGGCCACGCCGCTGTTCATCTACTTCGGCTCGCTTTCCGACCGCATTGGGCGCAAGCGCATCATCATGACGGGGATGCTGTGCGCCGCGCTGTTCACGGTGCCGCTTTTTTATGGCCTGAAGGCCTACGCTGGCCCCCTCACCGAAGTAACGCCCGCTGCTGTGGACGCCGCCGGCCAGGCCGTGGCCGCCGTGCAAAAAGCCCTGAGCCCCAATCTGGTGATGATGACAGTGCTCACCTTCTGCCTGGTCTTGTTCGTGACCATGGTGTACGGGCCCATTGCGGCCTACCTAGTCGAGCTGTTCCCCACCAAAGTGCGCTACACCTCGCTGTCGGTGCCCTACCACATTGGCAATGGCATCTTTGGCGGCTTCGTGCCGCTGGTGGCTACCTGGATTGCGGTGTGGGCAAAAGCCCAGCCCGAGGGCACTTTTCTTAAAGAGCACGCGGCACTGTCGGGCCTTATTTATCCGGTGGTCGTTGCAGCGCTGTGCTGGGGCATCGGTTCGGCGCTGATGAAGGATTCGCGCAACGTGCGCATCATGGAATAGCAGCCGCTTGCAACTTGAAATTAACAACCCGCCGGCCCGTGCGCCCGGCGGGTTTTTCGTTAAATTGGGGCCGCGCCCTGCCTCACTCATCCCATTCCCACCCGCCATGAAACGAGCCTGTTCCTACGCCGCCGCCCACGCCGCTAGCCTCGCCGACCCGGCGGGTTTCTGGGCCTGCCAGGCCGCCCACCTGCACTGGCACAAAGTGCCCCGACAAGTGCTCAGCCAGGACGAAAACGGCCATTTCCGCTGGTTCGCGGATGGGGAGCTGAACACCGCTGCTCTCTGCCTTGATTACCACGTGCAGCACGGCCGCGCCGACCAGCCGGCCCTGATTTACGACTCGCCCGTAACCCACACCCTGCGCACCTACACCTACGCCGAGCTGCTGGACCTGACGGCCCGCTTCGCCGGCGGCCTGCGCGATTTGGGCGTGGAAATGGGCGACCGGGTCATCATCTACATGCCCAACATGCCCGAGGCGGTGGTGGCCATGCTCGCCTGCGCCCGCCTCGGGGCCATTCACTCGGTGGTGTTCGGCGGCTTCGCGCCGCACGAGCTGGCCGTGCGAATTGACGACGCCCGGCCCAAGGTCATTGTTTGTGCTTCGGGCGGCATGGAATTCGACCGCATCATACCCTACAAGCCGCTGGTAGACGAAGCCCTGGCCAAAGCCACGCACCGGCCCGCCCATGTGGTGGTGTGCCAACGCGCGTTTGTGAAGGCCGAGCTGCAGCCTGAATTGGATGTAGATTTTGAAACGTTGCTGCGCGCCGCGCCCGCGCCCGCGGTTGCCGTGCCCGCCACGCACCCGCTCTACATTCTGTATACCAGTGGCACCACCGGCCGGCCTAAGGGCGTGGTGCGCGACCACGGCGGCCACGCCGTGGCCCTGCGCTTCAGCATGGAAGCCATCTACGATTTGGCCCCGGGCGAAGTCATTTTCACCGGGTCCGACATCGGCTGGGCGGTGGGCCATTCCTACATCGTGTATGGGCCGCTGCTGCGAGGCGCCACCACGGTGTTGTTTGAGGGCAAGCCCGTGCGCACGCCCGATGCGGGCACGTTCTGGCGCCTCGTGAGCCAGCACCGGGCCAGCGTGATGTTCACGGCGCCCACCGCCATTCGGGCCATCAAAAAGGAAGACCCAACCGGTGCGCTGGCCCGCCAATACGACCTCAGCAGCCTGCGCCACCTCTTTCTGGCCGGCGAGCGCTGCGACCCCGCCACCTTCGACTGGGCCCGGCAGGTGCTGGGCGTGCCCGTCATCGACCACTGGTGGCAAACCGAGAGCGGCTGGCCCATGCTGGCTACCCTGGCCGGGCTGGAAGGCATGCCGCCGCCGCGCGCCGGCAGCGCCGGCCACCCCGTGCCCGGCTATGACGTCCACATCCTCGACGAGGCCGGCCAGCCCCAGCCCGCCGGCACCACCGGTCTGGTAGCCGTGAAGCTGCCGTTGCCGCCCGGCTGCTTCCCCACGCTCTGGAACGACACCGAGCGCTACCTGGCTTACCTGGAGCCTTTCCCTGGCTACTACTTCAGCGGCGACGGCGGCTACCGCGACACGGAAGGCTACACCTACATCATGGGCCGCGTCGATGACGTCATCAATGTGGCCGGGCACCGCCTGAGTACCGGTGAAATCGAGGAAATCCTAGCGGCCCATCCGGCCGTGGCCGAATGTGCCGTGCTGGGCATTGCCGATGCGCTGAAAGGCCAGATTCCCGTGGGTCTGGTGGTGCTGAAAGACGGCCAAACGATAGGAGAGGAGGCGCTGGAGCAGGAGCTGGTGGCCGCCGTGCGGGCCCGCATCGGCGCCGTGGCCTGCTTCCGGCAGGCGGTGGCCGTGAAGCGCCTGCCCAAAACCCGCTCCGGCAAAATCCTGCGCAAAACCCTGCGCCAGTTGGCCGATGGCGAGGATTTCGCCCTGCCCGCCACCATCGATGACCCGCTGATTCTGGAAGAAATTCGCGCCGGTCTGGGGCGGCGCAGCATCGGCCTGGCCTTCGAAAACACGGCTACTGTTTAGAAAAGCGGGTTTACCCGTTATTCTTGCGCATTCCTTACGGGTTTTTACAGCCCGATACCTTTACGACCAACCCCCAGCCTTGTCCATGTCCGCCACGCGCACTCGCTCTCTCGAAGAATACCACGCCGATTACCAGCGTTCCATCCAGGACCCCGACGCTTTTTGGGCGGAAGCGGCCGAGCCCTTCACCTGGCGCAAAAAGTGGGACACCGTGCGCGGCGGCGAGTTTTCGCCGGCCGGCACCAGCACCTGGTTTGATGGCGCCACGCTCAACATCACCGAAAACTGCTTGGACCGCCACCTGGCCACCCGCGCCAACAAGCTGGCCATCATCTTCGAGCCCAACGACCCCAAAACCCGCCACCTGCGCCTCACCTACCGCGAGCTGCACGAGCAAGTGTGCCAGTTTGCCAACGTGCTGCTGAAAAACGGCGTGCAGAAAGGCGACCGGGTGGTGCTCTACCTGCCCATGATTCCGCAGCTGGCCGTGGCCGTGATGGCCTGCGCCCGCATCGGAGCGGTGCATTCGGTGGTGTTTGCCGGCTTCTCGGCCACGGCCATTGCCGACCGCATCAACGACGCCGACGCGGCCTTCGTCCTCACCGCCGACGGCCTGAACCGCGGCGCCAAGCAAATCCCGGTGAAGGGCGTGGTGGACGAAGCCCTGCAAAGCTGCCCGGGCGTGCGCCGCGTCATCGTGGTGGAGCACACCGGCTGGCCCGTGCAGTGGCAGGACGGCCGCGACGTGTGGTACCACGACGAGGTAAAGGACGTGGCCAAAGACTGCGCGCCCGTGGAAATGGCGGCCGAAGACCCGCTGTTCATCCTCTACACCAGCGGCAGCACCGGCAAGCCCAAGGGCGTGGTGCACACCCAGGCCGGCTACATGGTGTGGGCCGACTACACGTTCCGCAACGTGTTTCAGGTGGAAGAAAATGACGTGTATTGGTGCACGGCTGACATTGGCTGGGTCACGGGCCACACCTACGGGCTGTATGGGCCGCTGCTGGCCGGTGGCACCACGCTGCTGTTTGAGGGCGTGCCAACGTTTCCGTCGCCGGGCCGCTTCTGGGAGGTGATTGACAAGCACCACGTCACCATTTTCTATACCGCGCCCACGGCCATTCGCTCGCTCATGGGCGCGCCCATTGACCACGTTTTGGCGTATTCGCTGCATAGCCTGCGCATTCTGGGCTCAGTGGGCGAGCCCATCAACGAGGAGGCTTGGCACTGGTACCACCAGCACGTGGGCAAGGGCCGCTGCCCCATCGTGGACACGTGGTGGCAAACCGAAACCGGCGGCATCATGATTTCGGCCATGGCGGGCATCACACCCAGCGTGCCGGCCCGTGCCGGTCTGCCGCTGCCGGGCGTGCAGCCGGTGTTGCTCAACCAGGACGGCACCGAAATCGAGGGCAACGACCAGGAAGGATACCTCGCCATCAAAGGCAGCTGGCCGGGCATTATTCGCACTACCTGGGGCGACCACGAGCGCGCCCGCCAGACGTACTTCCAGCCTTATCCCAGCTATTATTTCACCGGCGACGGCGCCCGGCGCGACGAAAACGGCCTCTACCGCATCATCGGCCGCGTCGATGACGTCATCAACGTGAGCGGCCACCGCTTCGGCACGGCCGAAATCGAAAACGCCATCAACGAAAGCGAGTTTGTGGTGGAAAGCGCCGTGGTGGGCTACCCACACGACGTGAAGGGCCAGGGCATTTACGCCTACGTCATTTGCCAGAACGGCGTGCCCACCACCGACATCGACATCCAGCGCACCGAGGCCAGCATTATCGAAGCCGTGGTGGCCCAGATTGGCCGCATCGCCAAGCCCGACAAAATTCAGCTGGTTTCGGGCCTGCCCAAAACCCGCTCCGGCAAAATCATGCGCCGCATTCTGCGCAAGGTAGCTGAGGGCGAAACCGGCAACCTCGGCGACGTTACTACGCTGCTCGACCCGCTAGTAGTGGATGAGATTCTGGCAGGCAAGAAGTAGCCCGCAAGTGAGCAAAGGAAAAGGCCGCCTGAGAAGCTCTCAGGCGGCCTTTTCCTTTGCTCTTGGTCAATCATTTCTTACTCCACAACGAGCTGGCGGCTGACGGAGTTGCCGGTAGTCGGCTCCAGCAGCCTCACGATGTAAAGCCCCGAAGCCAGGTTGCGTGGCAGCGAAAGCGACTCGGCACCCGCTGCGTGACGCAGCATTTTCGGAGCCACAACTTGCCGACCCAAGGCGTCAACAACGGAAAGGGTAAGCGTGCGCGCCGGTCCGGTTAGGTGGAAGGTTGGTGCGGCGCCTTGCCCGACTGGGTTCGGTGCCACTTGCAGTTCGATGTCGGCAATGATGCCTGTGCGGCTGGCCAGCGGCAAAAACGTGCCCTCGTCGGCGCCAATGTCCGGCCGCAACGGGTTGCGGGTATCGGCGTCAATGTCGTTCGCAATGGGCAGGGGCGTAGCAGCCAGAGGAGTGCCGCCGCCCTCGGCGCGGGTGGGCTGGCCGGGCTGCAGGTGCGGGTCGGAGGTGGCATTGATGAAGGGCGGCAGCTCCGTGAGGGAAGCCTGTTCCACCGTGGCCACGCGGGCCTGGTACTGAGCCAGGGTTTGGTCGAGGGCCACGGGATTGGTGCCCACGGCCGCGCCGTAGAAAATCAGCTTTTCGGTCGTCGGCGGGCCGGCGTAATAGATGTTGTTGTTCGAGCCCGCCGCAATGCTGCTCAGAACGGTGTTGTTCTTGAAGAATGCCGCGCCGATTCCGCCGCTGCCCGTGGCCAAACCGCTCACCAGGTTCACGAAGATGTTGTTGCGCAAGTCCACCGTCGGCGAGCCCGACATGTAGAGCGCCCCGCTCTTGTTGGCGGGGTTGGTGGCCGCGTAACTCACGACCACCGTGTTGTGGTAGGCGTAGTTGTTGCCGCCCCGGAAGCTGAACGCCCGCACCGACGTGCCCGCGTTGCTAGTCGCGGCCCGAATATCGTACACCATGTTGTTAGCCAGGTAGTTCGTGGTACCCGCCGTGATGTCGAAGCCGGCTGCAAAGCCGCTGGTGCCGGGGGCGTCGATGTCGTAGGCGCGGTTGCGCAGGAAGCGGTGAGTGGCGCCGCTGTTCACATACAGGCCCATGGCAATGCCGGTGGTGCCGCTGCTGCTCAGGCCGTGCACGCGGCAGTCCGTCACGTCCACACTGTTGGTGGTACCCGTAGAATAGATGCCGTACACCGAGGAGGTGCCCGTCACGCCGCTCACTTCGGTGCCAAACACCTTGGCGTTGGTTTGCGATTTTAAGTAAATGCCGTAGGTGCTAAAAGCAATTCCGCCTGGTGTGCCCACGGGCGGCACGCCCACGCTGAGCACGCGGCTCGGCATGGTAGCCGGCCCCGGATTCGGCCCGATTTCCGTGCCGTCGTCATTCAGGGTGGTGGTGCCTTCCAGGTCGTAGCCGTAGGAGCAATTCTGTACCGTGAGGCCGTAGAAATGGTTGTTGTTGTTGCCGCCGTTCAGCATAGCCACGCCGTTGGTGCGGTTGGTATTGGCCCGGTTGAGGGTCACGGTTGCATTGAGGAAAGTGTTGTTGGTGGCGCCGTTTTGCAGCAGGAAGCCGTTTTCGAGCTGCTGCACGGCCGTGGTGTTGGCCGCCTTGTCTTCCACGTCGATGCCGTTAAACTGCACGTAGTCGGCCCCGTCCAGTGTCAGGGCAGCGTCGGCAGCGCCGGTACCTGTGCCCTGAATTTTAGGATTGAGCCCGGCCGAACCGCCTTTCTGAAAAATAACGGGCCCTGCTGCCGTGCCGCTTGCCGTGATGGCCGGGACAACTTCGTCAAACACCGCCCCGGGCAGCACGTTGAACGTAACTCCTCCTGGCGCCACGCCCGCCGCATTCAACGCCTGCACGGCTGCGCCAAAGGTGGAAAAGTTTTGAGCATTGGTGCAGGCCGGGCAAATGGTCCAGGTGCCGCCCATTTGCGCCTGCGCGGGCGCGGCTGCCAGCAGCAAAAAGCTGGCGGCACAAGCGAATAGTTGTATTTTCATGGGCGGAGAGGAGAAAAGAAGAAACATTTACATTCGTAAATGTAAAAAACTTCCCATCATTCACCCGAATCATCCAAAAACCTTCACTTTCTCGCCCTTGCGCTTCGTGCGCAGGTGCTGCCGGATAATCTGCTGAATGTCCTTGTTGTCGGTATACGGCTGAATTACGTCGCGGAAATCGGCCAGCTTGCGGGCCGTAAACGTTTCATCGACAAAGGCAAAGCCGCGGTAGCGCCCGTTTTCCACCAGCACGATGCTTTTCTCCAATTCCGTGCGGCCGGGCCCAATCACCACGAAGCTTTCATGCTCGTAGCTGATGCTGTCAATGGCCTCGTCCACGCGCTGGTTGTACGTCTCGGGCGGCTCCTGGCCCACGCAGGCCCCCTGGCAGCGGTGCACCTGGTAGTCGAAACAGGGGCCAGTGGTTTTGTAGAGGCCGCACAGCTTCTGGCACAGGTTGTATTTGGCCACTTTGTGGTACAGAAAGCCCTGCGCCTTGTACTGATTGCCCAGCGCAATGATGGGGATTTCGGCGTTGCGAGCGTCGGCACGGCCGTAGGCCAGGCGCTTGTAGCCCTGCTCATCGGTGCGCAGGTAAATGCCCGCCGGAAACACCGAACGCCGCTGCGCCCGGTTGTAGGCCGGCTTCATTTGCTTAATCAGGTGCGACTCATACAGCAGCGCCACCAGCTCGGAGCCCGTTAGCTCCCAGGTAATGTCGGCAATGGAATTCTTGAATTCCAGGCTCTTGCGTGACTTGACATCAATGGCAAAATGCTGCTGGATGCGCTTGTAGATGTTGATGCTTTTGCCCACGTAAATCACCTCGCCGGCTTCGTTGTGGAAGTAGTACACGCCCGTGGCCTGCGGCAGGCTGGCCACCAACTCCGGCGACACCAGCGGCGGTAGCAGCGCCGTGCGAATGGCCTCCTGCATGGCGGCTACGCGCTTGGGCTTGGGGGCTTTGGTGCCGTCGGGCCGGCGCCCGGCGGGGGCCAGGGCATCCACGCGGGCCAGGGTGTGGCTGGTGTTGGTGCCGTGGGGCAGGTCTTCGCTTTCGTTGGTAATCTTTAGCAGCTTGCCGAAGAGAAGGGCCGTGGCGTGGGCATCGCCGGCCGCGCGGTGCCGGTCCTGCAGCGGAATGCCGATATTCTGGCAAAGCTTGCCTAGGCTATAGCTCGGCTGCCCCGGAATCAGGCTGCGCGAGAGGCGCACGGTGCACAGCGTTTTGCGCGAGTAGTTGTAGCCGAGGTCGGCAAATTCCTTTTTCAGAAACGAGTAGTCGAACCGCACGTTGTGGGCCACAAACACGCAGCCTTCGGTCATTTCCACCACTTTCTTGGCCACTTCGTGGAACTTGGGCGCGTCGCTCACCATGTCGTTGGTGATGCCGGTGAGCTGCGTGATAAACGGCGGAATGGCCCGGCCGGGGTTGAGCAGGGTGGCGTACTCGTCCACGATTTTTTCGCCGTCGTGGATGTAGATGGCGATTTCGGTGATGCGGTCCTGGGTGGGCTGCCCGCCGGTGGTTTCAAGGTCGATGATGGCGTACAAAGCGCGGCGCGGAAGGTGGTCGGTAGGAAAGCTAACAAACTTAGCCCGGCAGAAGGTTGCATGAAAAAAGGCCGCCTCATAGGGCGGCCTTTTTTATAGTTGTCAGTGAGCAGTTATCATTTATCAGTCGATAGTCATTATTGATAACTGCTCACTTAAACGGAATTCGGCGGGCCGCTGCTACATGCGTTTAATCATGTGCCAGGCCTTGGCCATAAAGCCGGGCTTGTCGTCCGACTTGTCTTTCTTGGTTTCCTCGCCATCGGTCACGTCGCCTAGCAGGAAGCCCCAGGGCTCCGTGGTTTTGTTGGCATCGAACACCACTTTGAGCACGGCCGTGAGCGGAATGCTCAGAATCATGCCCGGCGTGCCCCACAGCTCGCCGCCCAGAATAAGGGCAATGATGGCCGCCATGGGGTTGATGCTCACTTTCGAGCCGGTAATCATGGGCGTGATAAAGTTGCCTTCCAGAAACTGCACAAATACAAACACGCCCACCACGGCCGCTGCCTTGCCCGTGCTCCCGGTTTCGACCAGCGTAATCAGGGCCGGAATGGTGGCGCCCACCATGATGCCGATGTAGGGAATGACGGCCAGCACCGAGGCGAAAATGGCAAAGAAGATGGCGAACTTCACGTTGAGCAGCAGCAGGCCGATGGCGTTGAGCACGGCCACAATCACAATCACCGTGAGCAGGCCCGAGATGTAGGCCTGCACCACGGTCTGGATGCTGTCCATGGTATGCAGCACGCCGGTGCGCTTGTCGGGCGCCACAAACCGGAACATGAACTGCCGCATGTGGTCGCGGTAATACAGGAAGCAGAAGATGTAAATCGGAATCAGCGTGAGCACGCTCAGCACGCCGGCGGTGGTGCTCAGCGTGCTGCCCAAAAAACCGCCCGCCGATTTTTTGGCCGAGCTCAGGGACGAGTCGATGAGTTCGTCTTTGCTCATCACGCGCATGCCAAATTTGTCGTGCAGCCACTGCTGGCCCTGGTCAAACATCACCACCAGCTTCTGCTGAATGAGGGGCAGCTCGGCTTTCAAATCCATAATCTGCGACCCGAACAGAATGATGAGGCCCACAATGCCGCCCACCAGCAGCAGAATGGCCACCAGAATGGCCAGCACCCGCGGCCAGCGCCGCGCCTCCAGCCGCGCCACCAGCGGCAGCAGCAGCGTGGACAGCAGCGCCGAAAAAAACAGTGGCAGCAAAATGCCGTCGAGCTTGTGCAGCACGAACACCAGCAGCGACAGCCCGATGAGCAGAAACGTGTAGTGAACCACGGGCGCCAGCTTGGCCTCGGTGGGGGCGGCCGAATGTTGGGTGGCGTGGGGGCGGGGCGTGCCGCGGCTGATTAGAGGAGGAAACATAGAAATGGCCCGGCAGGGCAGGTGAGGAGCAAGGTGAGCGCTTGGAAATGAAAAAAATGCGTGGCCCGGGCCGGGCCAGCGCCGTGGCGAACTAATTAAATTAGCGGTTGGTTGCTAAGCGGGCTGGCAATAATTCTTGCCCTCCCGCTTATTTCTGCGTTATTTTACCCGAAAACCGGCGAACAGTTGCCCCAATGAACGACGAACTACTTACCGAAGCCCCGCAAGCATCCGCCAAAGCGCCCGACCACGGCTACAACGAAGACAGCATCCGCTCGCTGGACTGGCGCGAGCACATCCGCCTGCGCCCCGGCATGTACATCGGCAAGCTCGGCGACGGTTCAGCTTACGACGACGGCATCTACGTATTGGTGAAGGAAGTCGTTGACAACTGCATCGACGAGCACGTGATGGGCCACGGCCGCACCATCGACATCAAGATTTCGGATTCCCGCGTGCAGGTGCGCGACTACGGCCGCGGCATTCCGCTGGGCAAGGTGGTGGACGTGGTGAGCAAAATCAACACCGGCGGCAAATACGACTCCAAGGTGTTCCAGAAGTCGGTGGGCCTCAACGGCGTAGGCACCAAGGCCGTGAACGCCCTGAGCGGTTACTTCCTGGTGCAAAGCGTGCGCGAAGGCACGATGAAAGCGGCCGAGTTTGCCCAGGGCAAGCTCGTGAGCGACCCCAAGCCCCAAAAAACCAGCCAGCGCAACGGCACGCTGGTGGTGTTTCAGCCCGACGACACGATTTTCAAGAACTACCGCTTCATCCCGGAGTACCTCGAAAATCAAATCTGGAACTACGTTTACCTGAACGCGGGCCTGACCATCAATTTCAATGGCCAGAAGTACTATTCCGAAAACGGCCTGCTCGACCTGCTGGCCCGCAAGGCCGACGTGGAGAGCCTGCGCTACCCCATCATCCACCTGAAAGGGCCGGATATTGAGATGGCCATGACGCACGGCAACGACTACGGCGAAGAGTACTATTCCTTCGTGAACGGGCAGTACACGACGCAGGGCGGCACGCACTTAGCGGCCTTCCGCGAGGCGGTGGTGAAGGCAGTGCGCGAGTTCTACAAGAAGGACTACGACGCTTCCGACATCCGGGCCAGCATTATTGCGGCCATCTCGGTGCGCGTGCAGGAGCCGGTGTTTGAGAGCCAGACCAAAACCAAGCTCGGCTCGGTGAACATGGGCGAGGACGGTCCCACGGTGCGCGGCTTCATCGTCGATTTTGTTAAGGACAACCTCGACAACTACCTGCACAAGAACCCCGCCGTGGCCGAGGCCCTGCGCAAGCGCATCGAGCAGAGCGAGCGGGAGCGCAAGGACATGGCCGGCGTAAAAAAGCTGGCCAACCAGCGCGCGAAAAAGGCCAACCTGCATAACCGCAAGCTGCGCGACTGCCGCTTCCACCTGGGCGAAAACGCCAAGGACGGTGCTGAAAAGGAGTTGCTTACTACGCTGTTTATCACCGAGGGCGACTCCGCATCGGGCTCCATCACCAAGAGCCGCAACGTGGAACTGGAGGCCGTGTTCAGCTTGCGCGGCAAGCCGCTGAACTGCTTTGGGCTCAAGAAGAAGATTGTGTACGAGAACGAGGAGCTGAACCTGTTGCAGCACGCCCTCAACATCGAGGAAGGCATTGAGCACCTGCGCTACAACCGCGTGGTGGTGGCCACCGATGCCGACGTGGACGGCATGCACATTCGCCTGCTGCTGCTCACGTTCTTCCTGCAGTTTTTCCCCGACCTGGTGCGCAACGGCCACGTGTTCATCCTCGAAACGCCGCTGTTCCGAGTGCGCAACAAGAAGGAAACCATCTACTGCTATAACGAGCAGGAAAAGCAGGCCGCTATCAAAAAGCTGGGCCGCAATCCCGAAATCACGCGCTTCAAAGGCCTGGGTGAGATTTCGCCGGATGAATTCGGCAAGTTCATCGGCGAAAACATCAAGCTGGAGCCGGTGATTCTGCAGTCCGACCGCAGCATCCAGCAGGTGCTGACCTATTACATGGGCAAGAATACGCCCGCCCGCCAGGAATTCATCATCGACAACCTGCGCCTCGAAAAAGACCTCATCACCAGCGACGTGCTGCCCGCCGCCGAAGTGCCGGCCGAAGCATAACCCGTGCAACCGTAGCGGGACCCAAACGGTCAAGCCCCCGGCACTCGCCGGGGGCTTTTTTAATGCTCAAATATGACGAGCTTTTGGGTGAAAATAATTTCTCGAAATTGACTGCAATGGTTCGATTATTGACGCGTTACTAACCCGAAGCAGGTAACTTTGAAAAATTTTTATTCCTTTCTTAAATGACCACATTTACCAAACAGGTTGTTCTTCTACTACCCCTGCTAGGGAGTGCCGGCGCGGCACTCGCCGAGGGACCCACGGCCACGCTACCCTTCGTGGCCAACAAAGGCCAATGGGAACGCCGGGTGAAGTACGCCGTCGACATTCCCGACGGCCGCCTCTACCTCGAAAACAACGCCTTCACCTACCACCTGTATCCCGGTCTGACGCACGCCGATGCTGCGCTGGCCGAGCGCAAGCCGGTGGCCAGCCACGCCTTTCGCGTGACGATGGTGGGTGCGGCGGCCGCTCCGGCCGTGGCCGGCGAAAAGAAGCAGGTGGCCTACCGCAACTATTTTCTCGGCAATGACCCTTCCCATTGGGCCTCGGCCGTGCCGCTGTTTGCCGATGTGCGCTACCGGGCCGTGTATCCCGGCGTGGACCTGCGCTGGCACCAGCAGGGCAGCGGCCAGCTGGAGTATGACTTTGAGTTGGCCCCGGGCGCCCGCCCAGCTGCCATTCGCCTTCGCTACGACGGCCTCGACGGCCTGAGCATCACGCCCGAAGGCCACCTGCAGTTGCGCACCAGCGTGGGCGATGTGCGCGAGCAGGCCCCCGTGGCTTGGCAGCTGTCGGCCAGCGGCCAGCGGCGGGCCGTGCCTTGCCGCTTCGTGCTGCGCGGCCACGAGGTCACGTTTGCACTGGGCAAGGAGTACAACCCGGCCCAGCGCCTGGTCATCGACCCCGTGCTGGTGTTTTCGACGTACTCCGGCTCGCCGGGCGGTGAGTCGGCCAACACCACCGTGGCCGATGCGCAGGGCAATATGTACACCGGCGGCTACGTGCTCGGCAGCGGCTATCCCGTCACGCTGGGCGCCATCAAGTCGACGTTTGCCTACGGTAACATCGGCATCTCTAAACTGTCGGCCACGGGCAACAGCCTCATTTATGCCACCTACTTGGGCGGCGGCGGCACGAGCACGTTTGCAAACGTCGATGATTACCCGCTCGATTTCGACATCAACGCGGCCGGTGAGCTGCTGGTGCTGGGCTCCACCATTTCCACTGATTATCCCACCACCAACGGCGCCTACGACCGCACCCTCAACAACGGCGGCAACGGCCGCGACCTCGTGGTGACGCGCATCAACGCCACCGGCACGAGTATTCTGGCGTCCACGTTCCTGGGCGGCAGCAGCGACGAGGCGGCCTCCACGTCGCTCATTCCCGGCAGCATCACCACCGACCCCACCACGGGTGACGTGTTGGTGACCAGCACCAGTTTCTCCAACGACTACCCGCGCGCCAACGCCTTCCAGAACAACTCCGGGGGCGGCGCCGATGGGGTCCTCACCCGGTTGTCGCCCACGCTGACGGCCCTGCGGTGGTCGACTTACCTGGGCGGCAGCAGCGCCGAGCGTGGCCACGACGTAAAAGTGGCCCCCAATGGCGATGTGTACGTGTGCGGCGCCACCCAGAGCACCAATTTCCCGGTTGGCGCGGGCGGCCTGCTGGCAACTGCCCCGGGCAGCAGCTCCAGCTTTAACAGCAACGACGGCTTTGTGCTGCGCTTCAGCAGCACCGGCACCCGCCTCAACGGTACTTTCCTGGGCACCACCAGCAACGACGTGGCCCGTTTTCTCGATTTCGATGCCAACGGCAACGTGCTGGTGGGCGGCGCCAGCGAGGGCACCTACCTGCGCACCGGCAGCGCCTACGGCGCATACGTCTCGGGCACCACCGGCATCTTCGTGCACGGCCTAAACCCGGCCCTGAGCAGCACGCTCTTTGCGACTCAGATTTCGGTGGTCGGCTTTCAGGCGTTGAGCAGCTGCAACGTGCTCACCGGCTTCGGCCGCGACAACTGCGGACGCCTGTATTTCAGCGCCTACGCCGGTGCCCTGGCCAACCCCGGCTGCCCGCGCACGCCCGATGCCTACTCGCAGCAGGCCCGCAGCCTGTACCTGTGCGTGCTGGGCGAGAACGCCACGTCGCTGCTCTACGGCACGTACATCGGCGAGCTGAACACCAGCCAGGGACCTTCGTTTGCCACCCACCTCCATTACGCGGCGTCCAACTACATCACCCGCGCCGGCACGATGTACCACATTACCTGCAACACCGGCAAAGCTTTTGGCACCACGCCAGGTGCTTACTCGGCCGGCCTGACCACTTCGAACGACGGGGCTGCGTTCAAGTTTGACCTGGCGCCGTCGGCCACCTCGGCTCTGCAGCTGGTGGTGCAGTCGCCCCCCGCGGGCTGCGCGCCTTATGCGCTGCAGTTCGTCAACATCACCAACGGCTCCAATACCTATAGCTGGGACTTCGGCGACGGCTCGCCGCTGGACACCGCCAAAGCGCCGCAGCACACGTACACCACGGCGGGCACCTACACGGCCCGTTTGGTGGCCACGCGCCGCAATACCGCCACTTCGTGCGGGCCGGCCACGGCCAGCCTCAGCCTGCAGGTAGTGGTGGCGGCGCCCACCCCGGCCCGCGCCGTGCTCGATACCCTGGGCTGCAGCAAGCAGCTGGTGCTCGACCCGGCCCGCTTGTCGCCGCCGGTGCTGGGAAGCGCCTTCACCTGGAACAACGGCACCCAGTCGCCCACCCTGACCGTTACTGCCGCTGGCCGGTACAGCGTGCAGGTGCAGCAGCTTGGCCAGGCTTGCCCCACCACCATCGAATACACCATTGGCAACGCCGTGCCGCGGCCTGTGCGCACCGTGGTCGACTCCCTCGATTGCGGCCAGCTGCTAGTGCTCGACCCGGCCCGCCTTACGCCCTTCGTGTCCGGCCGTGCCTACAACTGGAACACCGGCGCTCGCACCCCAAGCATTTCCGTGACGTCGCCCGGCCGCTACCGCGTCGAAATCGACCAGGGCCTGTTGTGCCCGGCCGTAGTGGAATTCAACGTGAAGCTGAGCAAGACCTTTAACATTCCTAACATCCTCACGGCTAACGGCGATGATAAAAATGCATACTTCAAAGTGCCGGCCTCGTACGGAACGCCCGAACTGAAGATTTTTAACCGGTGGGGCCGCTTGGTGTACGAAACCAAGACCTACCGCAGCGAATGGACGGGCAGCGACTTGCCGGCTGGAGTATACCACTACCTGATTCGTCAGCCCAATTGCGGCATCGAGACGAAAGGTTGGGTAGAAATCGTTCGATAAAGAGCGTTGCGCCCGGTTCCACATCTGAGAATGCCAGGCTCCTCATATTGGAAAAAAAACGTGCCAAATTTGGTGTATAGAAAAAAAAATGCGTACGTTTGAACCGTCGACTAGGGGTAGACTAGTCGGCAAATTCCACGGAAAAGCCCGCACCTTTGGCGCGGGCTTTTTTCGTGTGTGCCCGTTTGAGTGTGCGGTGAGAGTTCTGTTCTAAACTAAGGTATCCTGGTTTGGCTATTTATTTTAGCTTGTTTGTTGTCGATTAACTTCTGTAATTTGGGTTGAATAGGGGATTTTGTGCTGCACTGCGTTTGGCGGTGTTTTAGAGCGGCGGCTAAAATTATTGGGAACTTTTGGCCGCCTTCCTTGCTTAGTAATAGTTGCGCTCCGCGCTGATTCTGGTACTTTTGACGGCAGTTCGCCGACTTCTTTCGCTTACCTCGTGGCATCTCTCGATACTCCTGATTCTGACCCGCTCGACCCACAATTTCTGCAGCCCGGCGATTCGGTCGATTTTGACCTGGCCGCCTTCTCGCCGGCCGCCGCAGCCGATGCTGCAGTGCCTGAGCTTCCTGCTGATGAGGCCGGTTTGGCTTCCGACGCCGAGGCAACGGACGCGCCCGGCGCCGCCGACCTGTTTGGCCAACTCTCGCCCGAGGTGGAGGCCCCGCTCATCACCGAGCCCGAAACCGAGGAAGAGCCCAAGTTTGCCCCCGGCGAAACCATCCACGACGTGGCCACGGTGCGAGGCATGTACCAGAACTGGTTTCTGGACTATGCCTCCTATGTGATTCTGGAGCGCGCCGTGCCCGCCATTGAAGACGGTCTCAAGCCCGTGCAGCGCCGCATTCTGCACGCCATGAAAGAGATGGACGACGGCCGTTTCAACAAAGTGGCCAACGTCATTGGGCAAACCATGCAGTACCACCCACACGGCGACGCCAGCATCGGCGACGCCATGGTGAACCTGGGCCAGAAAGACCTGCTCATCGAAACCCAAGGCAACTGGGGCGACGTGCGCACCGGCGACGGCGCCGCCGCGCCCCGCTACATCGAGGCGCGCCTGAGCAAGTTTGCCCTTGATGTGGTGTTCAACCCCGACACCACCGAGTGGCAGCTCAGCTACGACGGCCGCAAGCGCGAGCCCACCACGCTGCCCGTAAAATTCCCGTTGCTGCTGGCGCAGGGCGTGGAGGGCATTGCCGTGGGCCTGAGCACCAAGATTATGCCCCACAACTTCCGCGAGTTGTGTGAGGCCAGCATTGAAGTGCTGCGGGGCCACGACGTGCAGCTGTTTCCGGACTTTTCGACCGGCGGCCTCTGCGATGTGAGCAACTACAACTCGGGCATGCGCGGCAGCAAAATCCGCCTGCGCGCCACCATCGAGAAGGTCGACAAGACCATGCTCGTCATTCGCGACATTCCCTACGGCACCACCACCACGGCGCTGATGGAAAGCATCGTGAAGGCCAGCGAGGCCAACAAAATCAAGATTAAGAAGGTGGTCGACAATACGGCCGCCGACGTGGAAATCCAGGTGCAGCTGCCCACGGGCGTGAGCCCTGACCTGACCATGGATGCGCTGTACGCCTTCACAGACTGCGAAATCAGCATCTCGCCCAACACCTGCGTCATCATCGACGAGAAGCCCCGCTTTGTGGGTGTTGAAGACGTGCTGCGCCAAAGCACTAAGGCCACGGTGCGGCTGCTGGAGCGCGAGCTGGAAATCCGTCAGGATGAGCTGTGGGAGAAATGGCACAACGCTTCGCTGGAGAAGATTTTTATCGAAAACCGCATCTACCGCAAGATTGAGGAGTGCGAAACCTGGGAGGAAATCCTCGAAACGATTGACAAGGGCCTGAAGAAATTTGTGCGCGTGGAAGGGGAGAAGGCCCGGGCCGACGACACCCGCATCCTGCTGCGCCGCGCCATCACGGAAGACGACCTGACGCGCCTGACCGAAATTCGCATCAAGCGCATTTCCAAATTCGACGGCTTCAAGGCCGATGAGTACATTCAGAAGCTGGAAGCCGAAATGGCTGAGGTGGCCGACCACCTGGCGAACCTCACGCGCTACGCCATCAACTACTTTAAGGGCCTGCTGAAGAAGTACGGCGCGGGCCGCGAGCGCAAAACCCAGCTCCGCACGTTTGATGTGGTGACGGCCCAGAAAGTGGCCGTGGCCAACCAGAAGCTGTACGTGAACTACGCCGACGGTTTTGTGGGCTACGGCCTGAAAAAGGACGAAAACGCCGTCACCATCTGCGACTGTTCCGACCTGGACGACATCATTGCTATTCGGCGCGACGGCACGTTCACAGTTAGCAAAATCGCCGAAAAGACCTTCGTGGGCAAGGATATCCTGCACGTGGGCGTGTACAATAAGAACGATGACCGCCTGGTGTACAACATGGTGTACCTCGACGGCGCCTCGGGTATCTCGTTCGCCAAGCGCTTCCTGGTGTCGGGCATCACGCGCGACAAAGTGTACGACCTCACCAAGGGCACCAAGGGCACCAAAACTCTCTACCTCACAGCCAACCCCAACTCCGAGTCTGAAATCGTAAGCATACAGCTTTCTGATAAGGCGCCGGCGCGGGTGAAGCAGTTTGACTTCGACTTCGCTGACCTCGCCATCAAGGGCAAGGGCTCGATGGGCAACATCGTGACCAAGCAGCCCATCAAGAAAATCACCCAGAAAGCCCTGGGCGACTCCACGCTCGGCGGCCGCGAAATGTTCTTCGATAGCGTAGTGGGCCGCCTTAATACGGCCGGTCACGGCCGCTACTTGGGCACCTTCGACACCGACAATACGGTGCTGGTGGTATTCAAAGATGGCAGCTACGAACTCACGCCGCCCGACCCGGCCATTCACTACGACGTGCCCAACATTGTGCTGCTGCGCAAGTTCGAGCCCGAAGTGGCGCTATCGGTGGTGTATATGGACGGCGAAACCAAGGTGCACTACGTCAAACGGTTCAAGATTGAAACCAGCACGCTGAGCAAACGCTTTACGTTCATTTCCGAAACCAAAGGTTCGAAACTGCTGGCCGTGACGGCCAACCCCGAGCCGGTGGTGGAAGTGAAGGTGCAGAAAGACAAGAAAGCCGATAAGGAAACCGAAGAAATCAGCCTGCACGAATTCATCGACGTGAAAGGCTGGAAGGCCATGGGCAACAAGCTCAACTACTTCAAGGTGCACGGCGTGGCCTTGCTCACCGACGAAGGCCCCGAGCCCCAGCGCCGCGAAGTGGCCAAAAAGCGCGCTGCTGCGCCCAAAACCACTGACTCTGCCGCGGCCACCGAAGCGTCCCGCGCCGAACCCACCGGCCCCGTCGATGTTACCGACGCCGAAGTGGCCCAGGCCCGTGAGCTGCTGAAGCGGCCCAAGGCGCAGCTGGGGCTATTCTAAGTTCGCTAGCAGCGCATCCACGTTGTGCCTTATGTGCCTTAAAGGCCGGGTCCGGAATGTTCGGGCCCGGCCTTTGGGTTTACGGTGGGTCTTGTATTGAGTGTTTTGATGCCGGGTTCATCAGGGAACCCTCAACAAAAAGCCGGTGTGTGTTAACCCTGGGCGCACCGTGCCGTTCTTTGCGCAAATCTGATTACACGTTCCTGGCTTTTCTGGTGAAGTGGCTTAAACAACATTGGTGGCTGCCCGCTCTGCTCATGGGGGCGCTGATGTCCGGCCCGGCCCGGGCGCAGCCGGCCAAGCGCCGGGTGGTGGTAGCCCGCGTTTTGGCCCCCGCGACGGTACCCGACCCGCCTGCCGTTCGGGCCAAGCTGTTTCAGGCCGCCAGTCTGGTCAATCAGTTCAAGGAATCGGAAGCCCTGGCCGTGTACCAGGAAATTCTGAGCACCGTGCCCACGCATTATTTAGCGCTGTGGCAGTCAGCGGTACTCAGCGTGCGCATCGGCAACCGCTACTCCGACGAAACCCGCAAATCGGCCTATTTCAACGCCGCCCGGCAGTACGCCGACCGCGCCATGCTGCTGCGGCCCGAAGGCGGCGAAAGCAACTACGCCGAAGCCCTGGCTCTGTTCAATCAGGCCACGCTGTACAGCGCCGGGGCACGTTTGGCCGCGTTTCGCGACCTCCGCTCACACGTGTACCTAGCCACTGAGCGCCGTCCCGACTTGCCCGAAGCCTGGCAGCTGCTGGGCCGCTGGCAATACCGCGTGGCGCACTACAACCTGCTCGAACGCCTCTACAGTAAGTTGGTGTTGGGCGGCGTGCCCGAGGGCGGCGACAGCCGCGAGGCCATCGAGCACCTGGAAAAAGCCCATGCCATGGCCCCCCAAAACCTGCAGTTCTGCTACGACCTGGCCCGCATGTGCCGCTACCAGGGGCGCCGCCGCCGGGCCATTGAAGTACTGCAGGAGGCCGATAAAATTTCTCCCATTACCAGCGACGACCTCGTAATCAGCCGCCTGTGCCGCAAAATGCTGCCGCCCCTGATTCGTGCTGATGCCCGGCATTCGGAAAAGTCACCCCCCGCGTCGGCTCCGGTTCCTGCTCCCGAAAAAGTGTCGCCGCCAGCCGATTCAGCCGGTAAAAAGGAGGCGCCGGCGCCGAAGAGAGCCGCTGCCGGGCGCTAGCCCCAACTTGCTGTTTGTATTTTTGTCGGAAGCAGTTTTGCTCTTCTTTTCACCTGCCCCCGTGCTTCCCATTATGCCGTGCTTCCGGTTTTCGCCGCGGACGTTGCTGCCGGCGCTGACGCTCGCGGCGGCCTGCCAAACTGGGCCCGCCGAAAGGCCCGATACTTTGGTCAATCTGGCCACGGTGCAAAGCGGGCCCCGCGTGCAAGCCGATGAGCTCAACGGCGCCATTGCGCGCGCGCCCCGCAATGTGGCCCTGCTGGCCAAGCGGGCTACGTTGCGCTTGGCCGCCGGGCAGCCGCGGGCGGCTTTGTCCGACATCGCTGCGGCTCTTGAGATTGACGACACCGACGGCAACCTGTACTTCCTGCAGGCTCGGGCTTTTCGGGCCATTGGGCAGCTAAAAGCGGCCCTCGCCGCCGCCCGGCAGGCCGCCGAGCACGGTTTTGGCGGCCCCGAACTTCCCTTGCTGGTGGGCGAAACCCACCTCGCGGCCCGCAACTATGCCGCGGCCCTCGACAACCTCGACCGCACCCTGCGCCTCGACCCCGACCAGCCTGCGGCGCTTTTCTACAAAGGCCTGGCCTACGCCGCCACCGCCGATACTTCCACCGCCGTGCAATACCTGCAGGATGCCCTGGCGCGGGACCCGCACGAAACCGAAATCCTGCACCAGTTGGCCTTTCTGCTCAATGCCTGGCGCATCCCGGCCGATGCCGCCCGCTACGCCGCCCTGGGCATGCGCCTCGACACCACGTCGGGCCTGCTGCGCTACGACTACGGCCGACAGCTGGAGCTGCAGGGCCGCCCCGACAGCGCCCTATGGTACTACCGCCGGGCGCTGGCTCTCGACACCACCGTGTACCGCGCCGACTACCGCCTGGGCCTCGCCGCGGCCAAAGCCCGCCAGCCCAAAGCCGTCATCCAGCACCTTGTGCGGGCCTTGCGCCGCAACCCGCGCCTGCCCGAAGCCCGCGCCCTGCTAGCCGAAGCCCTCGAATCGCAAAACCGTTTGCCCGAAGCCCTGGCCCAATACCGCCAGCTGGTGGCCGAAAACCCCGGCAACGCCCACTGGACTTTTAAAGTCTGGAAAACGAACGAACAGGTGCAGGCTTCTTTGCCCGACAGCCTGCGTTCCGGCCCGCGCTACTACTACCGCCGTCCGGCCGCGCCACGGCTTCGGCCTGCACCAATAGAAGCCTTGGCGCCCCGAGGCCCGGGCATGTAGCCCTGGGCCGGCTTTCATGATTGGGGGCTGTTGCCTCCACCTTCGTGGCAGGATGTGTGCCGCAGAGGCAGGCCAGAGCCCTTGAAAATGAGGATTCGGACCTTTGTGGCTTCGTTTCTCCGGCGGCTGGCTGTAACTTGCGTCGGCTTTGCGCTCACCGCGGGCCACCGATTATGCTCAACATCATCCTCCCCGACGGCTCGCAGCGCGAGCTCGCCGACGGCGCCAGCGGCTACGACCTGGCCGCCAGCATTTCCGAAGGTTTGGCCCGCAACGCCTTGGCCGTGACGGTTAACGGCGAAGTGCGCGACCTGCACCGCCCCTTGCCCGATAATGCGCAGGTCAGCATCCTCACCTGGAATGACACCGCCGGCAAATCCACCTACTGGCACTCCTCGGCCCACCTCATGGCCGAAGCGCTCGAAGCGCTATACCCTGGCGTGAAGCTGGCCATCGGCCCGGCCATTGAGAACGGGTTCTACTACGACGTCGACCTCGGCGAAGGCCGTAGCATCAGCAGCGAAGACTTCCCCGAAATCGAGAAAAAGATGCTCGAGCTGGCCAAAAACAAAAGCCAGTACATCCGCAAGGAGGTCTCGAAGGCCGACGCCATTGCCTACTTCACCGAGAAGCAGGACCCTTACAAGCTGGAGCTGCTCGAAAACCTCGAAGACGGCAACATCACCTTCTACACGCAGGGCGGCTTCACCGACCTCTGCCGCGGCCCGCACATCCCCGACACCGGCACCATCAAGGCTGCCAAGCTGATGAACGTGGCCGGCGCCTACTGGCGCGGCGATGAGAAGAACAAGCAGCTCACGCGCCTTTACGGCATCACCTTCCCCAAAGCCAAGGACCTCGCCGAGTACCTCGAACGCCTCGAAGAAGCCAAGCGCCGCGACCATCGCAAGCTCGGCAAAGAGCTGAAGCTGTTCGCTTTCTCCGAGAAAGTAGGCGCGGGGCTGCCGCTGTGGCTGCCCAAAGGCACCGCCCTGCGCGAGCGTCTCGAGCAGTTCCTGCGGCGCGCCCAGGTGAAAGCCGGCTATTCGCCTGTCGTAACACCGCACATCGGCGCCAAGGAGCTGTACGTGACCAGCGGCCACTACGAGAAGTACGGCGCCGACTCGTTTCAGCCCATCAAAACGCCCAACCCCGGCGAGGAATTCTTCCTCAAGCCGATGAACTGCCCGCACCACTGCGAAATCTATAAAACCGAGCCCCGCAGCTACCGCGACCTGCCCGTGCGCCTCGCCGAGTTCGGCACCGTGTACCGCTACGAGCAGTCGGGCGAACTGCACGGCCTCACCCGCGTGCGTGGCTTTACGCAGGACGACGCCCACATTTTCTGCCGTCCCGACCAGGTGAAGGAAGAGTTCATGAAGGTGATTGACATCGTGCTGTACGTGCTCAAGGCCCTCGATTTCCCCGACTTCACCGCCCAGATTTCGCTGCGCGACCCCGAGAACAAAACCAAGTATATCGGCTCCGACGAAAACTGGGAAAAGGCCGAAAGCGCCATCCAGGAAGCCGCCCTCGAAAAAGGCCTGAACACCGTCACCGAGTACGGCGAAGCCGCCTTCTACGGCCCCAAGCTCGATTTTATGGTGCGCGACGCCATTGGCCGCCGCTGGCAGTTGGGCACCATTCAAGTTGACTACAACCTGCCCGAGCGTTTCGACCTTGAGTACACTGCCGCCGACAACTCCAAGCAGCGCCCGGTGATGATTCACCGCGCCCCGTTCGGCTCGCTAGAGCGTTTTGTGGCCGTGCTCATCGAGCACTGCGGCGGCAACTTTCCGCTCTGGCTCACGCCTGAGCAGTTCATCGTGCTGCCCATTTCGGATAAGTACAGCGACTACGCCTACCAGGTGAAGGCACAGCTGGAGCAGCACGACCTGCGCGGCACCGTAGACGGCCGCGACGAGCGCATCGGCCGCAAAATCCGTGATGCCGAAATGGGCAAAATTCCTTATCTGTTGGTGGTAGGAGAGAAGGAAGCGCAGGACAATATCATCAGCGTGCGCAAGCATGGCGAAGGCGACCTAGGCTCGATGCCGCTGGAAGCGTTTGTTAAAAGTGTGCAAGGCCAGATGGCTGAAGTAATGTAAGGCATTGCCCGACTCAAAAAAGAACGTCATGCTGCGACTTCGCTCAGCATGACGTTCTTTTTTTGTGTCTACCCACAAATAGATTGGTGGCGGTAGTTGCCTTTCCAATTAAAAATGCCGATATTTGCCCCCTGATTGCCAGGCCTTACCCGGCCGAAACCGCCCAGAATCTCATTCCCCGCCACTTTTTTAGCAGGAGGACCAAACCATAGCAGCTCCGAATCGTCGGTACGTGCCCCGCCAGCAGGTGGAAGAGCCGTTCAAAATCAACCAGAAAATCACGGCCCGCGAAGTGCGCCTTGTTGGCGACAACGTGGAGCAAGGCGTGTATTCCATCGACCAGGCCCGCAAGATGGCGCAGGACCAGAACCTCGACCTCGTTGAGATTTCCCCTACCGCCACGCCGCCCGTTTGCCGCGTCATCGACTACTCGAAATTCAAGTACGAGCAGAAGAAGAAGACCCGCGAGCTGAAGGCCAAGCAGACCAAGGTCGTCCTCAAGGAAATTCGTTTCGGCCCCAACACCGACGAGCACGACTTCGCCTTCAAGGTGAAGCACGCCCAGGAGTTTTTGCGCGAAGGCGCGAAAATCAAGAGCTACGTGCACTTTGTAGGCCGCAGCATCGTGTTCAAGGAGCGCGGCGAAATCCTGCTGCTCAAGTTTGCGCAGGCCCTTGAGGACTTGGCCAAAGTAGAGCAGTTGCCCAAGCTTGAAGGCAAGCGCATGTTCCTCTACCTGGCGCCCAAAGCGGCCGCTGTAGTGAAACCCGCCGCCAAGCCCGCCACCCCGGCCGACGCCGCCAAACCCGAAAAGAAAGCTGCTAAGCCCGCGGAAGCGGCCGAAGCAGCTCCGGCTTCCCCCGAAGCTGAATAGATTTTACCCGGTTGCGGATGGCTTCCCGACCCCTGGTCAGTGAGCAATCAACAATCAACAACCAACCCTCCAATAACCACTACAATGCCGAAATTAAAGACGAAATCCGGTGCCAAGAAGCGTTTTTCGCTCACCGGAACGGGCAAGGTGAAGCGGAAGCACGCCTTCAAATCGCACATTCTGACCAAGAAAACCACGAAGCAGAAGCGCGGCCTGACCCACGCCGGCCTCGTGAGCAGCGCCGACATGAGCCGCGTGCGCCAGATGCTGAATTTCTAGTCTGTCATTAAAATTTCACCAGGCTTCCGGCTCTAAGACCTTAACCCCGTCGCCGGCTGCCAAAAACTCCCCAGGTTATGCCAAGAAGTGTCAACCACGTGGCCTCGCGCCACCGCCGTAAGAAAATCATGCGTTTGGCGAAAGGCTACTACGGCCGTCGCAAAAACGTGTGGACCGTAGCCAAGAACGCCGTTGAAAAAGGCCTTCTCTATGCTTACCGCGACCGTAAAGTAAAGAAGCGCGAGTTCCGTGCCCTCTGGATTCAGCGCATCAACGCCGGTGCTCGTGAGCACGGCCTGTCGTATTCGCAGCTGATGGGCGGCCTGAAGAAAGCCGGCATCGAGCTCAATCGCAAAGTGCTGGCCGACCTGGCCCTCAACCACCCCGAGGCCTTCAAAGGCATCGTGGAAAAAGCGAAGTAACCCCTTCCGGGCGTTATCCATCAAGAAAACGTTGAACCCCGGGTTCAGCGTTTTCTTGTTTTGGGCCCTTGCAACCCGGTTTCCGGGCATTGGTCAGGCGAAAGCCGATAGGGGCGTCGCTGGCAACCCGGCGGCACTCCAACCGCCAACCGGCTTAAACCAAAAAAACCGCTTCGGCACACGGCCAAAACGGTTTTTGAAGTAGCGGGGACGAGAGTTGAACTCGTGACCTCAGGGTTATGAATCCTGTGCTCTAACCAACTGAGCTACCCCGCCGGGTTTTTTGTGGGTGCAAAGGTAACGCGCCAATCAGCCCCGAAGCAAGGTTTGGGGCTAAAAACATAGTATTTATCCTGCGCTCCGCCGGTTCACGCCGGTTGTCATTCGGGCGCCCTCGTTTTTCCTTCTATGGCTTCGCCTGATATTCAGTCCAAAACGCGCTTCGTGGTGGAATTTCCCATCAACGCTTCTCCCAAAATTCTTTTTCCATATTTGGCTACGGCATCGGGTCTTTCGCAGTGGTTTTGCGACGACGTGCGCTACGTGGAGGGGCAACGCCTCAATTTTATCTGGGATAATGACAACCACTTCGCCGAGATTACGGGCCAGCGCCTGAACCGGGCCGTGCGCTTCATTTTTCTTGACGAGCACCGTCAGTCTGTGCCTGATGCCAATTTTCTGGAATTTACCCTCGACTCTTCGCAAGTAACGGATGAAGTATATCTACGCGTAGTGGATTATTCGCTGGCCCAAGACGCCGACGAGCAGCATGAAATGTGGGAAGGTCTGGTGGGCAAGCTGCGCGAGCAGGTAGGAGGGTAGCCGCGGCGGCATTTTAAGCACTGGCCGGTACTTTTTCGCTTTCTTCGTCGTTTTGGACTGAGCTGACCTTTCTGCTCGGCGCCGCGTTCTATGCTCAAGAAGCTCGACAAACTCATTCTGAAGGCCTTTGCCGGGCCTTTTCTGCTCACGTTTGCGGTGGTGCAGTTCATTCTGCTCACGCACACGCTGCTCAAATACCTCGACGACATCATCGGCAAGGACCTGGGCACGGGTGTGCTGCTGCAGCTGCTGTTTTACTTCAGCGTGCTGATTGTGCCCGTGTCGCTGCCGCTGGCGGTGCTGCTTTCGTCGCTGATGACGTACGGCAACCTGGGCGAGCACCATGAACTGACGGCCATCAAGGCGTCGGGCATTGCGCTCACGCGTATTTTGCGGCCGGTGCTACTGCTTACGCTGGGCCTGGCCGTGGGGGCGTTCTGGTTCAATGAAACCATTGTGCCGCGCGCCAACCTGAAAGCCTACAGCCTGCTGTGGGACGTGCGCCAGCAAAAGCTGGCGCTGGACATCCGGGAGGGGGTTTTCTACAACGGCATTCCCGGCTACACCATCAAGGTGGACAAGAAAACCGGCGAAAATGGCGACCAGCTGCACGGCGTCATGATATACGACCACACCCAGAAGTCGGGTAACGCCACGGTGATGCTGGCCGACTCGGGCCGCATGTTCACGCGCTTCAACGGCGGCTACCTAGGGCTGGAGCTGTTTCACGGCCACAACTACGTGGAGCAGCCCGATGCCCAGGACCGCGCCGGGGCCAGTTTCGTGCGCCAGGCTTTCGACCATAACATGGTTACGTTTTCGCTGGCTTCCTTCGGCATGAACCGCACCAAGGAGGACCTGTTCAAGCAAAACCGGATGATGCTCAACATCCCGCAGCTGCACTACGCCACCGACTCGGTGCAGAAAAAATTGCGCACCGAAGAGCAAATGCTGCCCCGGCAGATGAACAGCTACTACGCCTACATTCGTTTCGACACCACCGGGCGGGCCGCCAGCCGCAAGGTGGAAGGCCTGCAGGTGCCCGCGGCCAAGCTGCCGGCCACTACTGCGCCCATCATTCAGCAAGCCCTCAACCGGGCCCGCAACCTGCAATCGTACGCTAACTCGACGGCAGAGCGGCTGGACGAGTTCGCCCGTAACTCGGCGCTTTTCCGCATCGAGGTGTACCGCAAATACACGCAGTCGGTGGCCGTGCTGCTGATGTTCATGATTGGTGCCCCGCTGGGTTCCATCATCAAGAAAGGCGGTCTGGGCGTGCCCATTCTCATTTCCATTCTGTTTTTCATCGTGTACTACGTGCTCAGCATCATGGGCGAGAAGTACGGTCGGGAGTTTGTGATGCCCGTGGGCATCGGCATGTGGCTCTCGAACCTGGTGCTGCTGCCAGTGGGGTTGTTCTTCCTGTATCAGGCTTACAACGACTCCGGCCTGCTGGAGCTGGACTTCTGGCGCCGCCTGCCGCAGCGCGTGGGCATCCCGGCGCTGCGCAAAATCACGGAGCTGGAAGAAGAGCTGGTGAGCTAGCCAGAGACAGGGGTACGGCCGGGCTTAAAAAGCCGAAGACGCGCTTTTATTCTGTTTTAAAATTGCGTACCTTTGCGGCACCCCAATGTGTGGGGTAACCAAAATTCATTTCTCATTCTAAAATCTAAGACGGGGTAACACCTATCAACCGATGATTTTAACCACTGAAGCCAAACAGGCTATCTTCGAAAAGAACAGCCTGCAGAAATCGAAAACCGATACCGGTTCGGCCGAGTCGCAAATCGCTCTCTTCACCCACCGCATCACCCACCTGACCGAGCACCTCAAGGTGAACAAGAAGGACCACAGCACCCGCCTCGGTCTGCTGAAGCTGGTAGGTAAGCGCCGCAGCATGCTGGATTACCTGCAGCACCGCGAAATCAACCGCTACCGCGCCATCATCAAGGAGCTGGGCATCCGCAAGTAAGTCCAGAGTCTGAGAGTAGGGAGCCTTCCAACGAAGGTTCCCTACTCTTTTTTTGTTCGGGTCGGTTTGGCACCGAGGCCGCCCCGGGCACTGTTTTTCTTCGGCGCCTTGTTGCTGTAAAATACCCTGAGTAACGAACGCCGCTGGCGGTGCTCGTTTTTGGCTGCTCGCCCGCTGTCGCTTTTCCAAGCAAACCCCGCTGATGTCCCAACCCCAAGCCATTACCAAATCCCTGGCGCTGCCCGACGGCCGCGTCATTTCCATCGAAACCGGCCGGCTGGCCAAATTCGCCGACGGCGCTGTAGTGGTGCGCCTCGGCGACACCATGCTGCTGGCCACGGTGGTGTCGGCCCCGAGCCAGCGCGAAGGCGTTGACTTCCTGCCGCTGTCGGTGGATTACCAAGAAAAATTCGGCTCGGCCGGCAAGATTCCCGGCTCGTTCCAGCGCCGCGAAGGCCGCCTGAGCGACTACGAAATCCTGATTTGCCGCCTCGTCGACCGCATCCTGCGGCCGATGTTCCCCAAAGACTACCATTACGAGGTGCAGGTGATGATTAACCTCATCTCGGCCGATAAAGAAGTGCAGCCCGACGCCTTGGCCGCCTTGGCCGCTTCGGCTGCCCTGGCTATTTCGGACATTCCGTTTGCCGGCCCGATTTCGGAAGTGCGCGTGGCGCGCATCGACGGTCAGTTCCAGATTAACCCCAAGACTTCGGACCTGGCCCGCGCCGACATGGACCTCATCGTGGGTGCCACCGGCGACTCGGTGGCCATGGTGGAAGGCGAGATGCACGAAGTGAGCGAGGAAGAAATGGTAGCGGCCATTGCCTTCGGCCACGAAGCCATCAAAGCCCAGGTGCAGCTGCAGCTTGACCTGGCCGCCGCCGTGGGCCGCAACGCCGACTCGCCCACCCGCGAGTACCCCAAGTACGAGGAGAACGAAGAGTTGAAAAAGCGCATTCTCGACGCCGTGTACCAGGGTGCCTACGACGTGGCGCGCAGCGGCAACACCAGCAAGGCTGGCCGCAAGGAAGGTTTCTCGCTGGTGAAAAAGGCCTTCCTGGAGCAGTTGATTGCTGAGCAGCCCGAGCTGGACATGAAGATGTTCAGCCGCTACTATGGCTCGGCCGAGAAGAAGGCCATCCGCGACATGATGGTGAAAGAACGGGTGCGCCTCGACGGCCGCCAGCTCACCGAAATCCGCCCCATCTGGTCGGAAATCAACTACCTGCCCGGCGCGCACGGCTCGGCCATTTTCACGCGCGGTGAAACCCAGAGCCTGACCACGGCCACGCTTGGCACCAAGCTCGACGAGCAAATCATCGACCAGCCCCTCACCAAGGGCTTCTCGAAGTTCATGCTGCACTACAACTTCCCCGGCTACTCGACCGGTGAGGTGAAGCCCAACCGCGGTGCCGGCCGCCGCGAAATCGGCCACGGCAACCTGGCCATGCGCTCGCTGAAGCAGGTGCTGCCTTCGGAAGAAGAAAACCCCTACACCATCCGCATCGTGTCGGACATCCTGGAGTCGAACGGCTCGAGCTCGATGGCCACCGTTTGCGCCGGCTCGCTGGCGCTGATGGACGCTGGTGTAAAGGTTCGTGCCGCCGTAGCGGGTATCGCCATGGGTCTGGTGCAGGACAAGGAAACCGGTGAGTACGCGGTGTTGAGTGACATTCTCGGCGACGAGGACCACCTCGGCGACATGGACTTCAAAGTGACAGGTACGGAAAAAGGCATTTGCGCCTGCCAGATGGACATCAAAATCCAGGGCCTGAGCAACGAGATTCTGACCGCCGCGCTGCACCAAGCGCGTGAGGGCCGCCTGCACATTCTGGGCGAGATGGCCAAGACGATTTCGGCCCCGGCGCCGGAGCTGAAGCCTCACACCCCGCGTTCGCACAAGATGCTCATCGACAAAGAGTTTATCGGTGCGGTAATCGGGCCGGGCGGCAAGGTGATTCAGCAGATTCAGAAGGACACCAACGCCACGGTGATTATTGAGGAGAAGGACGAGAAGGGCCACGTAAGCATCTACGCTTCCAACCAGGAAGACATGCAGGGCGCCATCGACCGCATCCGCGCCATCGCGGCGCAGCCCGAAGTGGGCGAGGTGTACAAGGGCAAAGTGCGCAGCATTCAGCCCTACGGCGCTTTCGTGGAGATTATGCCGGGCAAAGACGGCCTGTTGCACATCTCTGAAGTGACGCACGAGCGGATTCAGACGCTGGAAGGCCTGCTCGAAGTGGGGCAGGACATTGACGTGAAACTGGTGGAAATCGACAAGAAAACGGGCAAATACCGGCTCTCGCGCAAGGTGTTGCTGCCGAAGCCGGAGGCTGCCGCCGCCAGCAACGGCGAGGCGAAAGCCTAGCCAACTGCCCCGGTGCCGAACTAATGTCAGGGGGAGTCTGTTGGCTTCCTCTGACTTAGGGACTGGCCGGGCGGCTTTTTCTTACGTATAACCCCATCAGATTATCGTTCTTACCTAGTCCCATGAGACAGCTAAAAATTAGTAAGCAGATTACCAACCGCGAAAGCCAGTCGCTGGACAAGTACCTCCAGGAGATTGGCAAGGTTGATTTGCTCACGCCCGACGAAGAGGTGACGCTGGCCCAGCGCATCCGCGACGGGGACCAGCAGGCGCTCGAGAAGCTGACCAAGGCCAACCTGCGCTTCGTAGTGTCGGTAGCCAAGCAATACCAGAACCAAGGCCTTTCGCTGGGCGACCTCATCAACGAGGGCAACCTCGGCCTTATCAAAGCGGCCAAACGCTTTGATGAAACCCGCGGCTTTAAATTCATTTCCTACGCCGTGTGGTGGATTCGCCAGTCCATCCTGCAGGCCCTGGCCGAGCAGAGCCGCATCGTGCGTTTGCCTCTGAACCGCGTGGGTTCGCTGAACAAAATCAGCAAGTCCTTCTCGGAACTGGAGCAGAAGTTCGAGCGCGAGCCCTCGCCGGAGGAAATTGCCGAAGTACTGGAGCTGACCACTTCGGAAGTGGTGGACACCCTGAAAATTTCGGGTCGCCACGTGTCGGTGGATGCGCCGTTTGTGCAGGGCGAGGAAAACCGTCTGCTCGACGTGCTCGAAAACGAGGACGAAGAGTCGCCGGACATGGCCCTGATGAACGACTCGCTCCGCAAGGAAGTGCAGCGCGCCCTGAGCACGCTCACCAAGCGCGAGGCCGACGTGATTACGCTGTATTTCGGGCTGAACGGCGAAGCTGCTTTGACGCTGGAGGAAATCGGCGAGAAGTTTAACCTGACCCGCGAGCGGGTGCGTCAGATTAAGGAGAAGGCCATTCGCCGCCTGCGTCACACGTCGCGCTCGAAGGCGCTGAAGCCGTATCTCGGCTAATCAATTAGTTTTGCAGAATGAAAAACCCCGACTGTAAGGTTGGGGTTTTTTGTACGGCTTTGCGCGGTTTCGCGTCTACCGGACGGTGCGGCAATCCATGTTGCTTCGCCCTCCGGTGGCACCGTTAGCCAACACCATTTTTTGTTCATCGATACGCGGAGCAATACTCCGCGCTACTGCACAATGTCTGAACACATCAAATGCCTGATTATCGGCTCCGGCCCGGCCGGTTATACGGCTGCCATCTATGCGGCGCGCGCCAACATGGCGCCGGTTATGTACATGGGCCTGCAACCCGGTGGCCAGCTGACCATTACCAACGACGTGGAGAACTTTCCGGGCTATCCGGACGGCATTATGGGCCCGGAGATGATGGAGGACCTGAAAAAGCAGGCTGCCCGCTTCGGTACCGATATCCGCTACGGCATCGCCACGGCGGTTGACTTCTCGGTGACGCCCCGCAAGGTGACCATCGACGAAACCATTGAGCTGACGGCCGACGCCGTGATTATCGCCACGGGCGCTTCGGCCAAATGGCTCGGGCTGCCGTCGGAAGCCAAGCTGAACGGCTCGGGGGTTTCGGCCTGCGCCGTGTGCGACGGCTTTTTCTACCGCGGGCAGGAGGTGGCCATTGTGGGCGCCGGCGACACGGCGGCCGAAGAGGCTACCTACCTGGCCAACCTTGCCAGCAAGGTGACCATGATAGTGCGCAAAGGTGAAATGAAGGCTTCGAAAATCATGCAGAAGCGCGTGCTGGATAACCCCAAGATTGAGGTGCTGTTCGACACGGTGACGGATGAGATTCTGGGCGAGCACAGCGTGGAAGGCGTCCGGGTGAAGAACCTGCTGACGCACGAAACCAAAGAGATTCCGCTGACCGGTTTCTTCGTGGCCATTGGCCACGAGCCCAACTCCAAGATTTTCCAGCCCTACCTGCACCACGACGAGCAGGGCTACCTGAAAACCATTCCCGGCACCAGCAAAACCAACGTGGACGGCGTATTTGCCTGCGGCGACGTGCAGGACTACACCTACCGCCAGGCCGTGACGGCTGCTGGCTCGGGCTGCATGGCCGCCCTCGACGCCGAGCGCTACCTGACGGCCGTGGGCATACACTAAATTTTGCCTTGCGGAGTTTATGAAGACGTGTTAGAAAAGACGAGCTTTGTGGTTCGTTTTTTCTAACACGTATTGTTTAGACCAAACGGCACTGCGGCGCAATCCTTTGCGATGACGCCTGCGGCCTTTTTCTGTTCGCTTTTGACTTTCCTGAAAATAACGTACTGGCGCCCAGCACTGCTGCTGCTGGGCCTCCTGCTGTGCCTGGCGGGGCTGAGCCCGGCACAGGCGCAGCGCCGCAAGCCGCCGCGCACCAAGGCCAAAGCCGGCAGCACATCCGGCAAATCCGACTTTTTCCGCATCAAGACGCCCAAGATGCGCTACGTGCGGCCCGATACCACCACGGTTATCGAGACGGAAGAAATTCCGGACGAGAACTCCGACGCGGCCAAGTCCATCTATTTCAACCCGGCCAAGAAGCTCAGCATCGTGAGCGAAGACACCACGACGCTGAACGAGGGCGGGACGGAAATCGTGGAGATGTCGGAAGAAGTGCTCATCGATTCCTCGTGGGTGAAAGTGGCGGGCTATTATTCCATTTGGGATACCCACCGCGTGAACCCCTACCGCGTGGACGGCCGCAGCTACCGCGACTCGCTGAAGCTGCGCCTCACCGACCCGCCCCGGCAGCGCTACGCCAAAATGCCCCTCGTGAGCACGCCCATCACCTCGGGTTTTGCCTTCCGGGGCTACCGCTGGCACTACGGCATGGACCTGGACTTGGAAACCGGCGACTCGGTGAAATCCGTGTTCGACGGCGTGGTGCGCATTCAGGCCTGGGACGGCGGCGGCTACGGCAACTACATTCTGGTGCGGCACTACAACGGCCTCGAAACCGTGTACGGCCACCTCAGCAAAGCCCTCGTGACCGTGGGCACCTTCGTGAAGGCCGGCCAGCTCATCGGCTACGGCGGTAGCACGGGGCGCAGCACGGGCTCGCACCTGCACTTTGAGGTGCGCTACCAGGGCAACCCCATCAACCCGGTGCTGATGTACGATTTCCCCGGCTACAAGCTGCGGAAGGACAATTTCACCATCACCTCGGCGCTCTTCAACTACTACAGCCGGGCGCTGGGGCACCGCAGCAGCGGCAGCCGGAGCAGCGGCTCGCCCTCGCGGGCCCGCCAGACGGTGACGCATAAAGTGCGCTCGGGCGATACGCTCTCGGAAGTGGCCGAACGCTACGGCGTGCGCGTAAGCACCCTGCGCAAGCTGAACCCCGGCGTGAAAACCCTGCAGCCGGGCAAGAAGCTGCGGATTAAGTAACGTTCGCCGAAAGAAAAACAGCACGTCATGCTGAGCGCAGCCGAAACATCCCGCATGCAAGAATAAATAATTGCTTCCACACGCGAGATGCTTCGGCTGCGCTCGGCATGACGTGCTATTTCAACATTCATATTTCCACCCCATGAAACTCGATATCCTGGCCCTCGGCGCCCACCCCGACGACGTTGAAATGTCCTGCACCGGCACACTGCTGGCCGGCATGGCCGCTGGCAAAAAAGTGGGCATCGTGGACTTCACCCGGGGCGAGCTGGGCACGCGCGGCACACCGGCCACCCGGGCCGAAGAGGCTGCCGCTTCCAACAAAATTCTCGGCATCGACATCCGCGAGAACCTGGGGATGCCCGATGGCTTCTTCCGCAACGACCGGGAGCACCAGCTGCCGCTCATCGCCGCCATTCGGCGCTACCGGCCCGATGTGGTGCTGGCCAACGCCATCTCGGACCGTCACCCCGACCACGGCCGCGCCGCTCAGTTGGCCATTGATGCTTGTTTCCTGGCCGGCCTGCGCATGATTGAAACCCTGGGCGACGACGGCCAGCCCCAGGAAGCCTGGCGCCCCAAAAATGTGTACCACTACATTCAGGACCGCCAGCTGCCGCTGGCCTTTGTGGTCGACATCACGCCGTATTGGGAAAAGAAGTGGGAGGCTATTCAAGCCTTCAAAACGCAGTTTTTTAATCCGGATTTGGATGCGCCGCAGACCTACCTCTCCAGCCAAGCCTTTGGCCGGTTTATGGAAGCGCGGGCGCGAGAGTTTGGCCACATCATCGGGGTCGAGTTCGGCGAGGGTTTCACGGTGGCACGCCCGGTGGGCGTGCGCGAAGTGGGCGACTTGCTGTAGTGCACCTGTGCTTTCGGTACCGCTCATGTGGCTTTGGTGACAAAAAACCGGCCCGGCTGCAAGCGCAGCCGGGCCGGTTTTTTGTCTGAGATTTTGCATCCATGCTAGCTCCGCGCTTGCCGCGTCACTCACCCATTAGCGTGAGCAGCAGCGAGCGGCGGTCGCCGTGCTCGCGGTGCTCGCCCAGGTAGATGCCCTGCCAGGTGCCCAGGGCCAGCCGCCCGTTTGTGACCGGGAGGCTCACGCTGCTGCCCAGCAGCGCGGCTTTCAGGTGGGCGGGCATGTCGTCGGGGCCTTCCGACGTGTGCCGAAAATAGGGCGCATTTTCGGGGGCCATGCGGTTGAAAAACTGCTCGAAATCGTGGCGCACCGTGGGGTCGGCGTTTTCGTTCAGGCACAGGCTGGCCGAGGTGTGCTGGATGAATACGTGCAGCAGGCCGGCCCGCACTCGCGTCAGCTCGGGCAGCTCCTGCAGCACGTATTCGGTGATGAGGTGGAAGCCCCGGCGCATGGCCGGCAGCCGCAGCTGTTTCTGGAAAACCATTGGGGAAGCGATGAAAATACGGTAGACTTAATACGCGCCGCGGGCCTGCCGGTAAACATCAGGTACTGAGTAATCGCGGCGAATTCGTATTTTGGGGGTAGGAGCGGGTTGTGTGCTGCCAGGAGTGCGCCGCCCAGCCGGTACACTCCTTCGCAACCAAAGGAAATATTTCTGCGTTGAGAGGGAAATATTTCCCATATTTGGGTAAGAAACCATCTTACATCCTTATGACAGCCGCCGCCACCCCGCCCGCCGTGTATTCGCCCGCCCTGCGGGGTCTGCAAGCCACCGTGGCCGATTCCTTCGCCCTTGTGATGGAAGCCCGGACCGGCGTGCCCGCCAAAATCGCCTTCGACGTAGCGGCCCTCCTCAAGCTCAGCGCCGACGAGCTGGCCGGCCTGCTGCACACCACCACCAAAACCCTGCGCGCCTACCGCGAAGGCAAAAAGCGCCTCGGCCCCGCCGCCAGCGAGCAAGTTCTCAAGCTGCTGGCCCTGGCTCACCAGGGCGAAGAAGTGTTCGGCGCGCTCCCGGCCTTTCGCCGCTGGCTCGATAAGCCCGCCTACGGCCTCGACAACCAGCCGCCGCTGGCCCTGCTCGAAACCAGCGGCGGTATCGACCTGGTGGCCGACGAAGTCGACCGGATTGCCCACGGCGACTTGGCGTAGAGTGGAAATCTACCGCATCTGCCTGGCCAAATACGCCGGCGAGCTCGTGGCCTCCGGCAACCCCGGCCGCTGGAACCTGCGCGGCCAGTTGGTCATCTATGCCGCCGGCAGCCGCGCCCTGGCCTGCCTCGAAAACGTGGTGCACCGCAGCGGCGAGGGCCTCAACAGCCTTTTCAAAGTCATCCGCATCGAAGTGCCCGATGCCCTCGCTATCGAAGAGCTAACGCTGGAACAGATGCCGGACGAGTGGCAGCTGCCGCGCCACTACGCCCGCTGCCAGCCCTTGGGTGACGACTGGTACCGCCGCCAGCAGGCGGCCGTGTTGCGGGTGCCGTCCTCCATCATCGCCCACGAGCACAACTACGTGCTCAACACCATCCATCCGGATTTTGCGCAGGTGAAGATTGTGGGCTGGGAGGATTTCGCGTTTGACCCACGGATTAAGCAGGAGGTATAAAAAAAGACCGGCTTGCCGGTCTTTTTTTATACTAACATCTACCGTACCCCCAGCCGGTTCTTCCGCCAGCCTGATGCCTCCGCGCCAGCCGTTTCGCCAGTCGCGGCTGCCGCTTTGGGCTTCTTCGTTTCTAGCAGCATGGCGCCGAGTGCGGCGGCCACTTTGGCCGTAGCCTCGTCCGGGGCCGTGGGAGCGAGGGTGGCGGGCGTGAAATGGTCCTTGATGAAGTTGGTGTCGAAATCACCGCTCACAAACGCGGGGTGCGTCAGCACGTAAGTGCCAAACGCCAGCGTGGTTTCGATGCCCGTGATTTTATACTCCTCAATGGCGCGAAGCATGCGGGCAATGGCCTCGGCGCGGTTGGCCCCGAAGGTGACCAGCTTGGCAATCATCGGGTCGTAGTAAATCGGGATGTCCATGCCTTGCTCGAAGCCGTCATCGACGCGCACGCCGGGGCCCTGAGGGCGCACGTAGGTGCTCAGGGTTCCGATGTCGGGCAGGAAGTTGTTTTGCGGGTCTTCGGCGTACACGCGCAGCTCCAGGGCGTGGCCGGTGATGGTGAGGTCGTCCTGCGCGAAGGGCAGCGGGTAGCCCTCGGCCACGCGGATTTGCTCCTTCACCAGGTCGAGGCCGGTGATTTGCTCCGTCACGGGGTGTTCTACCTGCAGGCGGGTATTCATCTCCAGGAAATAGAAGTTGCGCTTGTCGTCGAGCAGAAACTCCACGGTACCGGCGCCAGCGTAGTTGCAGGCGCGGGCCACGTCGACGGCGCAGCGGCCCATTTCGGCGCGCAGCTCGGGCGTGAGCACCGACGAAGGTGCTTCCTCAATCACCTTCTGGTGCCGGCGCTGAATGCTGCACTCGCGCTCGAACAGGTGCACAATGTTGCCGTGCTCATCACCCAGCACCTGGATTTCGATGTGGCGCGGCCCGGTCACGAACTTCTCAATAAACACCGCCCCGTCGCCAAACGCCGACACGGCCTCGTTGATGGCCAGCTGCATCTGCTCCTCAAACTCCTCCACGCCGTTCACGATGCGCATGCCCTTGCCGCCACCGCCGGCCGAGGCTTTGATGAGGATGGGAAAGCCCACTTCCTCGGCAATGCGCTTGGCGGCGGCCACGTCGGAAATAGCCTCGGCCGTGCCCGGCACCAGCGGGATGTTATAGGCTTGCACCGCCTGCTTGGCCGAGAGCTTGTCGCCCATGATTTCCATGGCCTCCGGGCTGGGTCCGACGAAAATCAGCCCGGCCTCTTTTACTGCCCGCGCAAAGCCGGCGTTCTCCGAGAGGAAGCCGTAGCCGGGGTGAATGGCGTCGACGCCCAGTTCCCGGCACACTTCCAGAATCTTGTCGCCGCGCAGGTAACTGTCTTTCGAGGCGGGCGGGCCCACGCACACGGCTTCGTCGGCGTAGCGCACGTGCAAAGCGTTGCGGTCGGCTTCGGAATAGATGGCCACGGTGGCAATGCCCATTTCCTTGGCGGAACGGAGCACACGGAGGGCAATTTCGCCGCGGTTGGCGACAAGCAGCTTGGAGATTTTCTTCATAAGTAAAAGCGGGCGGGACGGATTTAGGCCACAAAGAAACGGGCTAAGCGCGGGCCCTCCTCAAACATCGGCCCTGCCAAACCGTTATTAAGCCCAAATTATGTACAACGGCGGCCCGGGGTTACCTTTGTGATTAGGCAGGTATTGGGTTTTTGCAAAATAGCCCTTTCGCCTGCTTACCGCCCTTTACTTCACCTCATTCCCGTTTTTTCAGTGGATATTTTCGACCGGATTTCGGCGAACCGCGGCCCGCTTGGCTCGCACTCGCACTACGCCCACGGCTATTTCACGTTCCCCAAGCTCGAAGGCGAAATCAAGCCGCGCATGATGTTCCGGGGCAAAGAAGTGCTGACCTGGAGCCTCAACAACTACCTGGGCCTCGCCAACCACCCCGAAGTGCGCCAGGCCGACCGCGAAGGTGCCACCGACTACGGCATGGCCTACCCCATGGGTGCCCGCATCATGAGCGGCAACTCGACCCTGCACGAGCAACTAGAGAATGAACTGGCCGACTTCGTGCAGAAGCCCAGCGCGCTGCTGCTCAACTTCGGCTACCAGGGCGTGGTGAGCATCATCGACGCGCTGGTGAGCCGCCACGATGCCATTGTGTACGACGCCGAGTCGCACGCCTGCATCATCGACGGCGTGCGCCTGCACCAGGGCAAGCGCTTCGTGTTCCCGCACAACGACATCGCCAACCTCGAAAAGCAACTGGAGCGCGCCAAGCGTCTGACCGACGAAACCGGCGGCGGCATTCTCGTCATTACCGAGGGCATGTTCGGCATGTCGGGCAACCTGGGCAAGCTGCGCGAAATCGTCGAGCTGAAGAAAAAATACGACTTCCGCATCTTCGTCGACGATGCTCATGGTTTTGGCACGCTAGGTCCCACGGGCGCCGGCACGGCCGAACATTTGGGCTGCATAGAGGGCGTAGACTTAATTTTTTACACCTTCGCCAAGAGCATGGCCAGCATCGGCGCGTTCGTGGCCGGGCCGGAAAGCGTTATTGAATATTTGCGTTACAATATGCGCAGCCAGATTTTCGCCAAATCGCTGCCCATGCCTCTCGTAATTGGCGCCCTGAAGCGCCTGGAGCTGATTCGCAACCACCCCGAATACCGCGAAAACCTCTGGACCGTGGTGCGCGCCCTGCAAAGCGGCCTGAAGGAAAAAGGCTTCAACATCGGCACCACCGAGTCGCCGGTAACGCCCGTGTTCCTCAACGGCGAAATCCCCGACGCCACGGCCCTAACCTTCGATTTGCGTGAGAATCACGGCATTTTCTGCTCTATTGTGGTGTATCCGGTGGTGCCCAAGGGCGTAATTATGCTCCGCCTCATTCCCACGGCGGTGCACACTTTGCAAGACGTGCAGGAAACGATTGCGGCGTTTGAGGCCGTGGCCACCAAGCTCGATAAGGGCCTGTACAGCAAAGCCCCCGCCGCCACGCAAACCGCCTAAAATAGCCCGCCAAGGCACTTGGCGCCGGCTTCCCGCGAGGGAGGCCGGCGCTTTTGTTTTAGTACTATTCTAAGCTAAGGGGTTTAGCGCTACTTGCTGGAATCAAGGTTTTTTTTCAAAAAATCGGCCTCTGAAAGCCGGGAAGGGGGTTTTGAAAAAAAAGTGAAAAACTTGCTTGCATTTGAAATCCCTGTATATTAGGGCCGGCTTAACCGCTTATAACGCTCATTTTTCACCCCCAAACCCCAAACCCCAATGAACAACTTTGGTAAATTGAAGGACCTCGTAATGTCGCTGGAAGACGATTTCTCGAAATTCTACGACAAGCAGAACGCTGCCGCTGGCACCCGCGTGCGCAAAGGCATGCAGGAGCTGAAGACGATGGCTCAGGCGTTCCGCACCGAGGTGCAGAACACCAAGAACGCTGCTGCCGGCGCTACCAAAGCGCCCGCTGCCGGTGGTGCCAAGAAGGCTGCTCCCGCCGCCAAAAAGGCTGCCCCCGCTGCTGCTAAGAAAGCAGCTCCTGCCAAGAAGAAGTAATCACGAATTCGTCGGATTCGGCGAATACGTAGATAACGAAAAAGGCCCCGCCGATTGGCGGGGCCTTTTTTTGTGGCGTATGGGTGCCGAGCCAAGCACCGGCGGAGCGCCGGCTGACCGTTATTCTACACCAGTTCGACAAGGAAGTAGTCCTTTTTGCCCTTCTTCACCACAAAGTACTTATCGTGCAGCCGGGGCAGTTCGGCTACCAGGGCGTCGGGGGATGTGAGCTTGGTGCCGTTGATGCTCAAGCCGTTGGATTGGATAAGCTTGCGGGCTTCGCCGCGGGAGGACAGAATCTGCTTGTCGGTGGCGTCGCTCAGGAGCACGGCCACGTTGAGGTCGGGCGCAGCAGCGCGGGGCACGCGCAAGTGCGGCAGGCCGGCAAAGGCATCGAGCAGCGTGGCTTCGGCGAGGGAGCTGAGGTCGCCACCTTTGCCAAACAGCACTTCGGACGCCGCCACGGCGGCCTCATAAGCGGCTTCGGAGTGCACGCGGATGGTGACGTCTTTGGCCAGGGCTTTCTGCAAGGTTTTCAGGCCGGGGTTTTGGGCGTGCTCGGCTTCGAGGGCTTCAATCTCTTGCTGGCTCAGCAGCGTGAACACGCGGATGAGGCGCGGGGCGTCGGCGTCTTCGGCGCGTAGAAAAAACTGGTAGAACTGGTAAGGCGTGGTGAGAGCCGGGTCGAGCCACACGGTGCCGGTTTCCGACTTGCCGTACTTGGTGCCGTCGGCTTTGGTGATGAGCTGGCCGGTGAGGGCGTAGGCTTTGGCCTCGGTGCCTTCGGCGTTGGCGATGCGTCGAATGAGCTCGGTGCCGGTGGTGATGTTGCCCCACTGGTCGCTGGCGCCCATTTGCAGCGTGACGCCCAGCGCTTTGTTGAGGTGCACGAAGTCGTAGCCCTGCAGCAGCTGGTAGCTGAATTCGGTATAGCTGATGCCGATGCTGTCGCCGTCCTCGCCGCCGCCAATGCGGCGCTTCACCGAGTCCTTGGCCATCATATAATTCACGGTGAGGTGTTTGCCCACCTCGCGCAGAAATTGCAAAAAGCCGAAGTCCTTAAACCAATCGTAGTTGTTCACCACCAGCGCGCCGGTGGGGCCTTCGGAGAAGTCCAGAAACTTCTCGAGCTGGGCCTGAATGCCGGCCTGGTTGCGGCGCAGGGTGGTTTCGTCGAGCAGGTTGCGCTCGGCCGACTTGCCGCTGGGGTCGCCAATCATGCCGGTGGCGCCGCCCACCAGGGCCACGGGGCGGTGGCCGGCGCGCTGCAGGTGCACCAGCAGCATGATGGTGGCCAGGTTGCCGATGTGCAGCGAAGCGGCGGTGGGGTCGAAACCGATGTAGCCGGTGATGGGGGCATTCGTGGCCAGGTGCTCGGCGGTACCGGGCATGGCATCGTGAAACATGCCGCGCCAGGTCAGTTCAGGGATGAAATCCAATTGGTAAGTGAGTAAATTGAGTAAATGAGTAAGGTGGGGCTTCGCTGATGGAAGCTCCTGCCTGATTTTGCGTCGTTGCGCACTCGTTCGCAAAGGTACTAGGTGGCTTTACCTTTGCCAGAGATGAAGTCAGTGCTTGCAGAGCATTCACTTCATCTCATTTACCCACTTACGCATTTACCACTTGATACTCGAAGCCGACGCGATACTGAAGCAACTGCAGCAACGGCAGTTTCAGCCCGTGTATTTTTTGCAGGGCGAGGAGCCGTATTACATCGATGTGGTGGCCGATTTGATTGAGAAAACGGCGCTGGCCGAGCACGAGCGCAGCTTCAACCAGGTGGTGGTGTACGGCAAGGACGTGGACGTAACCGGCATTCTGGGCCAGGCCAAGCGCTTTCCCATGATGGCCGAGCGCAGCGTCGTCATCGTGAAGGAAGCCCAGACAGTGGCCGACCTGGAGCAGGAGCGGAGCTGGCCTTTTCTGGAGGCATATCTGAAAAACCCGCTGCCCAGCACCGTGCTGGTGTTTTGCTACAAGCATAAGACCCTGGACAGCCGCAAAAAGCTGGGCAAGCTGCTCGCGGGCAAAGAGTCGCCGGCCGTGCTGATGACCAGCAAAAAGCTCTACGACAGCCAAGTACCACAATGGCTCACGGCCAACGTGAGGGCGCGTAATCTGCAAATTACGGGGCAGGCCACGGCCATGCTGGCCGAGTACATTGGGGCTGATTTGGGACGCTTGGCCAATGAAGTCGACAAGCTGGCACTCAACCTCAAGCCCAATCAACCCATCGACGAGGAGCTGGTGCAGCGGCTGGTGGGCATCAGCAAGGACTACAACATTTTTGAGTTGCAAAAAGCCCTGGTGCAGCGCGACGTGCTCAAGGCAAACCGCATTCTGGGCTATTTCGCCGCCAACCCCAAAGCCAACCCGCTGATTCCGAACCTTACGCTGCTGTTCAATTTCTTTACCAAGCTGCTGGTGCTGCATCAGTCGGGCGCCAACCCGCCCGATGGCGTATACAAAAGCCTGGGCATCATGAACAGCTTTGCCCAGAAGGAATACCAGCAGGCCCTGCGCGCCTACCCGGCAGAGCGGGTGGTGGGCATCATTCACGACATCCGGCGGGCCGATGCCCAGAGCAAGGGCATCGAAAGCGGCTCGATGGACGACGCCGAAATCCTGCGCGAGCTGGTGTGGCTGATTCTGCACGCGGTGCCGGCCGGCGTGCTGGGGTAACGCGAGGCGGGCTGCTTGCGTAGAAATCAGACATTCACCTCAAATCTGATTTCACTCATGAGCAACCAACCCAGCAATACTCTCGGCGGCATGATTTCCGGTCTTTTTGGCGGTTTTAGCGGCCGCACCAACGACGATGGCAGCCGCGTCGGCGCATCGCCCTCACGCAAGCTGGTGGGCGGCGCCCTGCTGGCCGCCGGAGCGGCCTACCTCTACAAGCGCTACAAAAACGGCAACCTCAATGTGCCCGGCATTGCTCCGAAGCAATAAAACAGCAGCAGAATAGAAAGAAAAGCCCCGTCAGCTGATGCTGACGGGGCTTTTCTTTCTATTCTGCGTTGAGGATGAGCCGCTGAAGTTACTGGGTAGGTGCAACCGGATATCGGTCAAACAGGGCAGTCACGGCCTCATCAATTCGCTTGGCGAGCTTGTCGGCTTTGGGGGAAAGGACGCTTTGCACCGAGCCCTGCCAGATGAGTTCCTTGCGCGCTGCATCCACTATTTCCACCGTGGCAGTGCCTTCTTCGTAGCGGCCTACCGCTACGTTCTGGCTTTGCCAATGGTAGTTGCGCTGCCCAATGTAAAGCGGGGCGTCGCGCAGAGTGGTTTCGCGGGTTTGCACCTTGTCCTTGGTTACCACGCCGACGTTAACCCATAGGTCGGGGCGGGCCGATGGCTGGTAGCCGCGCCGCTGCATTTCGCGGCTGATGGCTTGTTTCAGGGTTTCGATGCCATTGCCGGGCCCTTGAAAGGCTGCATCGTTGCGGGCGGTCACGTCTAGGAAGTTAAAGGTCTTGAAGGCCCGGAAATCGACGTTAGGCTCTTGCTCGACGTTCTGCACCAGTTCGGAAGCACAGGCGGAAAGGCCCAGCAGGAGGGCGAGAAGTAAGGTTTTCATAGGTGGCGGGCATTGCGTGGGCATCTTTGGTATACGCTTGCTGCCCGCAAGAGGTGTGGATGAGCTTGGGGGCAAACCCTGCTACGCACGGGCCCGATGGGCAATGAAACCCTTGATTTCGCCGTTGGCGGGGCAACCTACGGGCATTTATCGCTACTTTTGGCCAGTTCCCGGGCCCGATGCGGCCCCTCCACGCAAGGTAATTACATGAAGCTATTTCCCCGGCTGGCGCTAGCCGCCGCCCTGAGCGCGGCGGCCCCGCTGGCGGCCCAGGCCCAGCAATCCCAGGTTTTTGCGTCCGACGAGCGGCATTTTCAGGAAGGGTTGGAGCTGTTTGACCGCGGCCAGTACGGGGCCGCGCAGGAAGCATTTCGGCAGTACCTGGCCATCGAGCCGGTGCACGCCAGCCAGGGCGGCGCCGCGGCCCGCGACCGCACCGCCGACGCCGAGT
This sequence comes from Hymenobacter sp. 5317J-9, assembly GCF_022921075.1. Classification (NCBI taxonomy): domain Bacteria; kingdom Pseudomonadati; phylum Bacteroidota; class Cytophagia; order Cytophagales; family Hymenobacteraceae; genus Hymenobacter; species Hymenobacter sp. 5317J-9. The sequence goes on along the minus strand of NZ_CP095050.1, from coordinate 2,906,074 downwards.
ACTACGTGGCGGTGAGCGGCCTTTACCTGTCACACCCCGACGCCGAAGGTCTCATCCTCGATTTTGCGGCCCAGCACCCGGCGCACCCGCGCGCCGCGGCGGCCTATTTCGAGTTGGGCAGGTTCTATTTCGACCAGAAAAATTACGAGGCGGCCATCCGCTACTTCCAGAAAGTGGCGCCCGATAACCTCAGCAACGACCAGCGCGCGGAGTCCGATTTTAAGCTGGCCTACAGCTATTTCGAGCAAAAAGATTACGAAAAGGCCCGCTTGCTTTTTGACCGCAACAAGCAGGTGCAAAGCCAGTACAAGTACGCCAGCTCGTACTACGCGGGCTACCTGGCCTACCGCGCCGGCGACTACGCCGCCGCCCGCACCGACCTGGCCGTGGCCGAGCAGAACGATGCCTATCAGCCCGTGGTGCCGGCCGTGATGACGCAGATTTACTACCGCGAAGGGAACTTCGACGGCCTGATAGGCTACGCCACCAAGGCGCTGCAAAACACGCCGCCGCCGCAGAACTCCGACGAAATCCAGCTGTTGCTGGGCGACGCGTACTACCAAAAAGGCCAGTACAAGGAAGCGGCCGAAAACTTCGATAAGTACGCGGCCATTCACAAGGGCAAGATTGAGCCGGCGCTGCAGTACAAAATCGGTTTCGCCAACTACAAGATGGGCGACTTCAAGGGCGCCATTGCCAACCTGCGCAACGTGGCCGTACGCCGCGACTCGTTGGGCCAGAACGCCGCCTACCACCTGGGCCTGAGCTACATTCAGACCAACCAGAAGCCGCAGGCGGTAACGGCTTTTGAGGCCGCGCGGCAGTCGACGTTTGACAAAGGCATTGCCGAAAATGCCACGCTCAAGCTGGGCCAGGTGCAGTACGAGCAGGGCAATCTACCCGAAACCATTGCCGTGCTGCGCGATTTTCGCAAAAAGTTTCCGCGTTCTAAAAACCAGCCCATCGTCGACGACCTGCTGAGTACCAGCTTCCTGGCCTCGACCGACTACAACCAGGCGCTCACCTACCTGGATGGCCTGGAAGACCGCAGCGCCAAGCTTGATGCCACTTACCAGCGCGTGGCCTACTCCCAGGCCGCCACGCTCTACAACAACGGCAACTACTCGGAGGCGCTGCCGCTGCTGGACAAGTCGCTGAAATACCCGGCTGATGATGCATTGCGGGCCGCGGCCCAGGTGTTGCGGGGCGAGATTTTCAGCGTGGGCCAGCAGTACCAAGACGCCATTACGGCCTACGTGGCGGCGGCCCGCTCGGCCCGGCAGGGCGGCGTGAGCCCCGAGGAGGCCGATTTCGAGCAAAAAGCTCGCTATGGCCTGGGCTATGCCTACTACAACACCAAGCAGTACGACCGCGCCCGGCCGCAGTTCCAGGCGTTTGTGAGCGACAACGACGCCAAGCCTTCGGACCCGAACTACTACGATGCCACGCTACGCCTCGCCGACACCTACTATGTGGCGAAAAGCTACCAGCAGGCGCTGGCTTTGTACGACAAGGTCATCAATGCCAACGCCGCCGACAAGGACTACGCTTACTACCAGAAAGGCCGCACGCTGGGCCTGATGGGCCGGCGCGACGAAGCCAACACGACCCTCGCAGCTCTGCTAAAAACCAGCCCCAACTCGCGCTACGCCGAGGAAGCGGTGTTCCAGCAGGCGCAGCTGTCGTTTGAGGCCGGTGAATACCAGCCAGCGGTGGATGGCTTCACCCGGCTGATTGCCAACCGGCCCAATAGCCCGCTCATGCCGCAGGCCCTGCAAAAGCGCGGCGTGGCCTACGCCAACCTGCAGCAGCAGGAAAAAGCCGTGGCCGATTTTCAGAAAGTGCTGACGGACTACCCGCGCAGCGAAGCCGCGTCGCAGGCCATCTATAGTCTGCAGGAAAGCCTGACGGCCCTGGGCCGTACGGAGGAGTTCGACGCTGTGCTGGCCTCATTCAAGATTCAAAACCCCGACAGCAAGGCCACCGAGAGCGTGGAGTTTGAAGCGGCGAAGTCGCTGTATCTGGCTGAGAAATACAAGCCCGCCATTCTGCGCCTGGAGTCGTACTTGAAGCAGTACCCGCAGTCGGCCCTGGGGCCCGATGCCCGCTTCTTCCTGGCCGATTCCTACGTGAAAACCGGCGACCGGCAGCAAGGCATTGCCCGCCTGCGCGACGTGGTGACCGAAGGCAAGAGCGAGTTCCTGAACCGCGCCGTGGGCCGCCTCGCCGACCTCGAGTTTGAGAACAAGAACTACGCCGAGGCCGCCAAATACTACGAGCGCCTGCGCGGCGCCAGCACCAACCGCCGCGAGGTGGCCAACGCAACGCTGGGCCAGATGCGCAGCCTCTACGAAGCGGGCGATTACGCCGGCACCCGCCGCGTGGCCGAAGAGCTGCGCGCCCAGGCCGGCGCCACCGCCAACGCCACCAATGCCGCCCTGCTCTACCTGGGCAAGGCCAGCTACCGCGCCGAGAACTACGACCAGGCCGCGACCGAGCTGGCTGCCGCCGTCACGGCCGCACCCAACGACGTGAACGGCGCCGAAGCCCAGTATTTCCTGGCCCAGACGCTGTTTAAGCAGAAGAAAAACGAGGACGCCATTGCCGCCGCCCTCAAGGTGAACGCCAACTACAGCAGTTACGCGCTGTGGCAGGGCCGGGCGTTCCTGCTGGTGGCCGATGTGTACGCGGCCGAAGGCGACAATTTCCAGGCCCGGGGCACTTTGAACTCGCTCATCGACAACAATTTCCCGGTGGCCGAAGTGGTGGAGGCCGCCAAGCAGCGCCTCAAAACCCTGGGCGCCGACCAGCCCGAAGAGCCCGCCGAGCCCAAACCTGCGCCGAAAACCCCGGCCAAAGCACCGGCCAAGACGCCCGCGCCCATCGGCAAGCCGGCCACCACGCCCGCCCCAACAAAGGGCAAAACCGCCGTGCCCCGCACCAACCTGCGCGGCAATACCACCGCCCCGGCCGACACGGCCACCCAGCGCTAACCCGGCGCATTTACTCACTGAATAATTGATTGCTGATGAAGCGTTTGTCAACTAAAAATACGTCGTCGAAAGCGCGCCGGGGCGCAGGCTTGGCCCTGGCCGTCGTGCTGGTGGGGGCTGCGGCGCCGGCCGCCATGGCCCAGCCCACCAAGGGCAAAACCACGGGCAAGATTGAAGAGGCCGAAATTGAAATCGTGAAGGAGCGGGTGAACCAGCTGCCCGAGGCCACGCGCAACTTCTCCAAAATCGCGCTGCCGGCGCCGCCCCAGACCGAGCGCAAAGTCACCTACACCTTTCCCGACTTTCGCCTGCCGGCGGACCGCCTGAATCCTTCGGTGAAGGTGCTGACCATTCGGGCCGAGGAGCCCACGCCGCTCACCGGCAACCTGGTGAAAGTGGGCATCGGCAACTACGGCACGTTCTACGGCCGCGGCTATTTCCACAGCACCCGCAACACCGACCACGCCTACGGCCTCGACATCAAGCACGTCAACTCCCTGAACGGCCCCGTGGACGGGAAAAACTCCAGCGTGGCCGAAACCAGCGCGCACCTCATGGGCGAGCTGTACCGCGGCACTGCCGCCTTCGGCGCCAACCTGGACCTGGGCCGCGAACGCTACAACTTCTACGGTTACGACAAGGCCGCCAACGGTACGCCCGTGGCCACCCCCGAAGCCGGCGACATCAAGCAGGTGTTCAACCGCTTTGCCGTGAAAGGCTACGCCCACAACCGCGACCCCGAGCAGGTGCTGCAGTACGACGCCAGCCTGGGCTACCGCTACTGGAGCGACATTTTTTCGGCCAATGAAAACGACGTGCGCCTGAACGCCAAGCTGGGCTACGCCCTCGGCGAGTCGAGCCGCATCACGCTGAACGGCGAAGCCTCCTTCATCGCTGAAAAAGACCTGGCCCCGGCCAAGCCCAATGTGGCCGCCGAGCAGGTTACCCGCACGCGCACTTTCGTGCAGGCCACGCCGGCCTACGAGTTCATGCGCAACAACATTGCCTTCTCGGTGGGTGCCACGCTGGGCTACTCATCCGACACGGCCACCAGCGTGAGCAAGGCGGTGATTTACCCGGCCGTACGGCTGGGCTACACCATCGAGCCCGAGAAGTTTATGGTGTATGCGGGCCTGGGCGGTTCGCTGCAGCGCGTGACCCGCTACGACCTGACCACCGAAAACCCTTGGCTGAACCGCGGCCTGAACGTGGCCGACACCCATCGCGGGCCCACCATCTACGCTGGTTTTACCTCCACGCCGGCCCGGGGGCTGGAGTTCAACGCCCGCGCCACCTACGCCCGCGACCGCAACTTGTATTTTTACCTCAACAACCCCGTTGACCCCAGCCGCTTCGACCTCGTGTACGACCAGAACGCCACCGGCGTGCTCAACCTGCACGGCGAGCTGCTCTACAACGCCGCCGAAAAATTCCGCCTCGGCACCCGGATGGATTACAACAAATACGCCCTCAAAAACCTACCCCAGCCGTTTCACCGGCCCGAGTACCAGGCCTCGGTTTTTGGCACCTACAACGTGTTTGAGAAGCTGATGATAGGCGTCGAGGGTTACTTCTTTTCCGCCAGCTACGGCATCAGCTACCGCCCGGCTACCGTGGCGGGTGCCGCCCGCGTGCCCGATTTTTACCGGGCCACCGACCCCATTATCGACCTAAACCTGCGCGCCGATTACCGCATTACGCCAAAAATATCCATCTTTGTAATGGGTAATAACCTCGCAAACCGCCAATACCAGCGCTTTTACGCCTATCCGGTAAAGGGCATCAACGTCATTGGCGGCGCGGGCTACACTTTCTGAGTTGGCAGACTCGACCCTAAAGCTGACAGGTGTCTTGCGGTTAACGCAATGAGCTGTAAGGTGCTGGTGTGCGACTGTTAACCCATAACTTCCATTCAATACAATGCATTTAGCCGACCACATCCGTCCTTTGCTCCGCGACCACGACTGCGTGATTATTCCGGATTTTGGAGGATTGGTGGCCGATGCTTCGCCGGCCCGGGTCCAGCCCGGCCGCCAGGCCCTGGGCCCGCCCACCAAGCTGGTGGCCTTCAACCAGGCCTTGACCCGCAACGACGGCTTGCTCGTCGATGCCCTGAGCCAGCACCTCGGTATGAGCATAGCGCAAGCGCGCGAAACCGTGCGCGCCGCCGTAGCTGGCCTCAAGCAGGAACTGGACGAGACCAACCGCACCGAGCTGCCGGGCATCGGCATTTTCCGCCGGGCCGCTGGCCGCGGCCTCGCTTTCGAATACACGGGCTCAGATAACCTATTGGCCTCGGCCTACGGGCTGCCCGAGCTGGTGGCGCGCCCGGTGCGTGCCAACGATGCCCGCAGCAAGCGCCCGCAACCGGCCCTGCGCGGGGCCTCCAAGCGGCGCACGCGCACGGCGCGGCTGCTGCCGGCCAGCATCATTGCCTTGGCGGCGGGGCTGCTTTTCCTAGCCAACTATCAGTTCCTGGTGAACCGGAACATGGTTTCGGCCAAGTGGCAGAACCAATTGCCCAAGCTGGAATGGGCGCAGCAGCGCGCGACGGGTAGCGCGTCCTTGGCCGAGACCCAGCAGGCCACGCTGGGCCAGCGCACCTTCGCCAGCTCCGAGCCGTCCACGGAGGGGCTCACGCCCCTGAATGCCCCCGAAACTGCTGCAGTTATCGCGGCTGAGGCGCCGCCCATAACGACGCTGCCCGCCACAGCAATCAAGACTTCTTCCCCCGAAACGGCGGTGGTTGTTCCGGTTGCCGAGCCTGCCACGCCCGCTAAACCCGTGGCGATGCCCGCAGTGGAAACGGCCAAGCCAACCACCGCGCCCGCGGCACCCAAGGCCAAAGCGCCGGCGGACGTCAAATCCGTGACAATTAAAAACCGGACGGGCCGTTATTACGTCATCGCCGGTGCCTACGGTAGCTTGGCCAATGCCGAGAAGGGGCGCAAAACCCTGGCCCGCAACGGACACAATGCCCGCATCATTTTGCCGCCCTTTGGCAGTCGCCTGTTCCGGCTCACGGCCGGCGACTACGCCGACCTTGCTTCGGCCCAGCGCGAAGCCCAGCGCCTGCGCGTGAGCACGCACTGCGATTACAATACGTTGAAATTTTAATCCCCTTCATGTCCGCATTCTTCCTGCAAGTGGTTCCCACCGCTGCCGATACTGTTAATACTGCTGCGCCCATTGCCAGCACCAGCGTCCCGGTTATCGACCTGCTGCTGCGCGGCGGCTGGATTATGGTTCCGTTGGTGGCGCTTTCCATTCTCTCGGTTTACATCATCATCGAGCGCTACTTCACCATCCGCCGCGCCGCCGGCGACCCCGACACGTTCATGAATGGCATTCGCTCGCTCATGGTGAAGGGCGACCTGGCCGGCGCCAAGCTGCTGTGCGCTCAGACCGCCTCGCCGCTGGCTCGCATGGTCGAAAAGGGCCTGCGCCGCATCGGCCTGCCGCTGAAGGAAATTGAAACCAGCGTGGAAAACGTGGGCAAGATTGAGATTGCGCGCCTCGAAAAGAACATCAGCATCCTGGGCATCATCGCCGGCATTGCGCCCATGATTGGCTTCGTGGGCACCATCATCGGGGTAATCAAGATTTTCTACTCCATTGCCGCCACCAAAGAGTTTGGCATCCCGCAGGTAGCCGACGGCTTGTATGTGAAGCTGGTGACGTCGGCCACGGGCCTCATCGTCGGCATCATTGCCCACGTGGGCTACCATTGGCTGAGCATTCTGGTGGAGCGCATGGTGTTCCGCATGGAGAACTCGGCCATCGAATTCATGGACATTCTCCAGGATAATTAATTGATTTGCTAGTTGTTTAATGTGCTGATGTGCTGCGATTCCTGCAGCCTTCAGCACATTTGCACATCAGCCTATTTATGCATCAGCGATGAACCTTTCCCGCCGCCACCGCCTCACTTCGCACGTCGAAACCGGGGCCATGAACGACATCATGTTTTTCCTGATGTTGTTTTTTCTGATTGCCTCCACGCTGGTAAATCCCAACGTTATCAAGCTGCTGCTGCCTAATGCGAAATCGAGTAAGCAGGTGATGAAGCAGCCCATCACCATTTCGGTGGATGCGGCCGGCGTGTATTACGTGAACAAAAAGCCGGTGAACCCCACGGCCGTTGAGTCGGAGCTGGTGGCCTTGGTGGGCACTGCACCCACCCAGGAGCAGCCGACGGTGGTGCTCCGCGTTGATAATTCGTTGAACGTTCAGAAGCTGGTTGACATTCTGGAGATTGGCAACCGCCTGAAGCTGAAAATGGTAATGGCCACCCAGGCCCAGCAGGCGGCCGCTAAATAGGCCGTTTTTTGACTGATTAGCGTATCAATCCCATGGCTATTGATTATCAAGAACCGCACCGCCGCGAAGGGCTGATTGGCACCCTGGTGGTGCACGGGGTGCTGTTGCTGCTGTTCATATTCATGGTGTTTCAGGGGCCCAACCCGCCGCTGCAGCCCCTGGGCGGCGGCGATGGCGTGGAACTGAACTACGGCCTCGACCCCGCCGGTTCCGGCGACGTGCAAACCATGGCCACGGCCAACAACTCGCCCAACCGCGAAGACAGCCGCCCGCCCCAGGCCAGCCCCGACCCGCAGCCCCGGCCCGCGGTCGCGGCCACACCCGACCCCACGCCGCCTTCGCAGGAAAAAATCATCACCAGCGAGGCTGAGGAAAGCCCGGTTTCGGAAGCCCCCGTGGAGAAGCCCGCACCGCCCAAGGAAGAAGTGAAAGTGGCCCCCAAGCCCAAGCGGCAGGTGGCCGTCACGTTTTCGCCCAAAGGCAGCGCCACCGGCGACGGCAATGGCGTGAACGGCAGCAGCAACACGCCCACCGGTAACAACAACGGTGACCGCCCCGGCACCGTGGGCGACCAGGGCGACCCCAACGGCTCGCTCGACGCCAAGGCGCTATACGGAGCCCCGGGCCGCGGCGGCAGCGGCAGCAGCCCCGGTAGCGGCGGCCTGGAAATGAGCGGCTGGGCCTTCGACAGCACGCCCCGCCCCGAATCGGTGGACGATAACCCGGGCATGATTCGCTTTAAAATTAAGATTTCGGAGGACGGCGACGTTGAAAGCGTGACCAAAGTGTCGGGCAACGTTTCGCCGACGCAAGAGCGACTGGTGCGCGATGCGCTGCTGAACGCTACGTTCCGCCGCACCAATTCCGGCTCGGGCGGTGCCACCGGCTTCATCACTTACCGGTTTAAGTAAGAGAAGCGGTTGTAATCAGATTTCACAGACGTGAAAGCCCCGTTTCCAGCCCGGTGACGGGGCTTTTTGTTGACGAGCTGTGAATGCCTCGTAATTTTAGGGCCTTCCAGGCGCAACCATGACGTATTCTGAAACGCTGACTTACCTCTACGAGCGGCTGCCCATGTTCCAGCGGGTAGGGGCTGCCGGCATCAAAAAGGGGCTGGGCAACACGCTGGCTATGGCGGAAGCATTGGGCAACCCGGAGCGAAAATTCCGGAGCGTGCACGTGGCCGGCACCAACGGCAAGGGGAGTAGCTCGCACCTGCTGGCCGCGGTGTTGCAGGCGGCCGGCTATAAGGTCGGCTTGTACACTTCGCCCCACTTGCGCGAGTTCACGGAACGCATTCGGGTGAATGGAAAGGAACTGGACCCGGATTACTTGGTGCAGTGGGTGGCGAAATGGCGGCCGTTGTTTGACCAGGTGCAGCCGTCGTTTTTTGAGATGTGCGTGGCGCTGGCCTTTGCCTACTTCGCCGAGCTGCGCGTCGACATCGCCATCATTGAAGTCGGCCTGGGCGGACGCTTGGATTCGACGAACATTATCACGCCGCTGGTTTCGCTGATTACCAACATCAGTTTCGACCACCAGGCATTGTTAGGCAACACCCTGCCGGAAATTGCGGCCGAAAAAGCGGGCATCATCAAGCAGGGCGTGCCCGTGGTCATCAGCCAGACGCAGCCCGAGGTAGCGGCGGTGTTTAAGCGCACGGCCGCAGCCCACCTTGCGCACCTGGTGGTGGCCGACCAGATTTACCAGGCCACTTTTGCCGGTGAAACCTCTCCCGAAACCGGCCTGCGCCCCCTCCACGTGACGCAGCACGGGCGCCCCTACCTGCCCAATGCCGAGCTGGGCCTGCCCGGCGACTACCAGCAATACAACGTGCCCGGCGTGTTGGCCACGCTCGACGAGCTGCGGGCCCTGGGCTTTCGCATCACCGAAGCCGCCGTGCGCACCGGCCTGCGCCAGGTAACGCAGCTCACCGGCCTGCGCGGCCGCTGGAGCATCATTGGCCACCGCCCGCTGGTGGTGTGCGACACGGGCCACAATACGGCTGGTTTGCGCATGGTAATGGCCCAGCTGCAGCGTGTGCCGCACCGGGCGCTGCACCTCGTCATTGGCACCGTAAACGACAAGGACGTGGCCGGCATGCTGGCTCTGCTACCGCCGGAGGCCACCTACTACTTTTGTGCCGCCAGCATTCCGCGGGCGCTCCCGGCGGCCGAGCTGCAGCAGCAAGCCGCGGCGCTGGGCCTGAAGGGCGAGGCTTATGAATCGGTGCGGGCGGCCGTGGCCGTGGCCCGCCAGGCCGCCAGGCCCGACGACGTGGTGTTCATCGGCGGAAGCACGTTTGTGGTGGGGGAAGTGGATGAGCTTTACGCCGACTGATTTTTAACTACTTAATTCTTACGATTTGCCTCGCGTTAAACTGCAGCGTTTCAACGACAACGCCACCCGTCCAGACATCATTGAGCCGGGCAAGCCGGAATACGAGCAGCTGGGCGGCCGCTGGCGCACCGATTTCTTTGCGGCGCCGCACCCACTCACGCTGGAAGTAGGCTGTGGCAAAGGCGAATACACCGTGGGCCTGGCGCAACGCTACCCCGAGCGCAATTTTCTGGGCCTTGATATCAAAGGGGAACGCATCTGGCGGGGCAGCACCCGCGCCGCCGAAATGGGCCTGACCAACGTGGGCTTTGTGCGCATGCGGGCCGAAGCGCTGGCTGCCCAGTTTGGCGCCGGCGAGCTGGCCGAAATCTGGATTACGTTTCCGGACCCGCGGCCGCGTGACCGCGACATCAAGCGCCGCCTCACCTCGCCGCGCTTCCTCGACCTCTACCAGCAACTGTTGGCGCCCAACGGCTTGCTGCACCTAAAAACCGACAATGAGGGCCTGTTTGAATACACGCTAGAAACCCTGGCGGCCCGGCCGGGCGCGCAGGTTGAGCGCTTCACCCGCGACCTGTATGCCGAGACGGGGGCAGAGTTCACCGAAGCCCAGGCCATCCAAACCAATTTTGAGGGCAAGTACCGGGCCGTGGGCGTGCCCATCAAGTACGTGCAGTTCCGGCTGAGCTAGTCCTGCTCCAGCGCCTCAAACACGGCTTCCAATTGGTCGAAGTCGCGCAGGCCGGGCTTCACTTCATCGCCCGACGGGAAGCTGAGGCCAGCCAGCGGGAGGTGCGTGGCCAGGTCGTGGGCAAGGGTCGGGTTGAGGCCCGGACCCAGCCACAAGGGCCGTTGCTGCGCGATTTCGCGTAGGGTAGAAGTATCTAGCGTTTGGCCTGCTGCTTCCAGCTCAATCACCCAACCAATAGGCGCAGCGGAGAAATCAGTGGCCTGCCCGGTGGCGCCGGCGGGCAGCTCCACGTACACGGGCGGGGCAATTTCGGCCAGCTCGGCTTCGATGCGCGGGCGGCGGAGCAGTACGGCGTCGAGGGCGCAGTCGGCGGCCACAGCATTGATTTCGGCCGCGCTCAGCTGGTCAAATTCTCCTATCAGCTCCACGCCAGCCACCCAGCCGGCCAGTTCTTTCACGGCGCGGGTGTCGAGCGCGCCGGGCAGTGAGGGGTCGAGCACGAAGGTGAGCTTGTCGGCGCCCATGCCGGCGCAATATCGCGCGTCGGACAGGTTGTTGATGCCGCGAATGAGGAGGGGAACGAGGTGAGCCAAGGGAAACAGCGGTGGTGGCCCGGCGCCCAAAGGCAGCCGGGCCGGGTGAGGTCAAACGGATTGCAGGCCGCAAAAGTAGGGGCCGCCCGGCGCCCCGCCTTGTCAGGGGAGCGCCGGGCGGCTGTATCTTCGCCACCATGAACTCTTCCCGCCGAGCCCCGTTGCTGGCTCCGTCCTTTCTGGCTGCCGATTTGGCCAACCTGCAAGCCGAAACCGAGCGGCTGGCGTCCAGCGCCGCCGACTGGCTGCACTTCGATGTGATGGACGGCCGTTTTGTGCCCAACATCTCTTTTGGTTTGCCGGTGCTGCAGGCCGTGGCCCGCTACGCCAAGCAGCCCATCGACGTGCATTTGATGATAGAAGAGCCCCAGCACTACCTGGCTGCGTTTCGCGACGCCGGCGCGGCCGGCATCACGGTGCACTACGAGGCTTGCCCGCACCTGCACCGCGTGGTGCAGCAAATCAAGCAGCTGGGCTGCCGCGCCGGTGTGGCCCTGAACCCGCACACGCCCGTGGCGCTGCTGGAAGACATCGCCGCCGACCTCGACGTGGTGCTGGTGATGTCGGTGAACCCCGGCTTTGGCGGGCAGGCCTTCATTCCGAACACCCTGAAAAAGGTGGCCATGCTGAAGGAATTGCTGGTGGATTGCGGTTCGGAAGCCCTGATTGAAGTGGACGGCGGTGTGAATATCTCCAACGCCGGCCCGCTGGTGGAAGCCGGCGCCGATGTGCTGGTGGCCGGCAATTTTGTATTCAGCGCGCACGGCGGCCCGGTGGCGGCCCTGGCCAACCTGCGCGAGCATTTGAATGGCCTGGTGCTGGCGGATGAGGCCGAGGGCGGCCGCCGTAAACAATAGCGGGTGCTGCCGTGCGTTTCCCAGTCCATGCCCTCCGTTTCTACTCCCGCCGTTCATTCATGAGGAAATTTCGCCGCGCCTTGGTGGCCCGGGCTTCGGCTTGCGGGGTGATGTTGATAGTGGTGGCAAGCCCAATGGCCTCGGGGCAAACGCCGGCCGCTACGCCCGCGCCGGCGGCCACCTCCGTAACGCTGACCGGCACGCTGCGCGACGCCAGCGGCCAGCCGCTGGAGCTGGCGGCGGTGGGAGTGGAGGGCTTGCCGGGTGGCGCCAATACCACGCCCGAGGGCAATTTCACGCTGACGGTGCGCGTGCGCGAAGGCGGGCAGAATACCTTTTTGGTGGTGCGCCGGCTGGGCTATCTGCCCTTGCGCATCCCCTTGCGCCTGCCGGCCGACGCCGCCAAGCCCCTCACGCTGACCATGCGGCTCGACACCAAGGCCCTGAGCGCCGTGAAAGTGACCGCGCGCTCGGAGCAGGCCGATACCCGCGAACAGGTCAGTATCACGCACATCGACCCGCGGCAGGCCAAGGACTTGCCTTCGCCGTTTGGCGATTTTAACGCCATTCTGAAAACGCTGCCGGGTGTCGTTTCCAACAGCGAGCTGAGCAGCACCTATAGCGTGCGTGGGGGCAATTACGACGAAAACCTGGTGTACGTCAACGGCTTCGAGATTTACCGGCCGTTTCTGGTGACCTCGGCCCAGCAGGAGGGCTTGAGCTTCATCAACCCCGACCTAGTGAAACAGGTGGAGTTCAGCAGCGGCGGCTGGCAGCCCAAGTACGGCGACAAGCTGGCCTCGGTGCTGAGCGTGGACTACAAAACGCCGGAAAAATTTGCCGCCTCGCTCACCGCCAGCCTGGTGGGCGGCGCGGCCCACGCCGAGGCGCGCTCCGCCAACGGCCGCGTGAGCTATCTGGCGGGCGTGCGCTACAAAAACGCGCAGTACGTGCTGCGGTCGCTCAAGCAGTCGCAGGGCGGCTACAACCCCACGTTTTACGATGCGCAGGCACTGGTTACCATCGGCTTGGGCAAGAAAGACGACATGCAGCGCACCTCGCTGGGCCTGCTCGGGGTGGTGGCGCACAACGACTACCGCTTTTCGCCCGAAACCGGGGAGGCTACTTTTTCTACCGGTCCGAACCAGTTGACGCGGGTGTTCATCGCCTATGACGGCCGGGAGCGCATGCAGTTCGACACGTACCAGAGTGGGCTCAACCTGAAGCACGACTTCTCTTCGCGCCTGCAAATGGAGCTGTTGGGCTCGGCTTTGTTTTCGCGCGAGTCCGAGCTGCGGGACGTGGAGGCCGCCTACACCTTTGCCGCCATCAACCGCGACCCCAAGTCGCCGGAGTTCAACCAGGCCGTGCGGCAGCGCGACATCGGCTCGCAGTTCAAGCATTCCCGCAACTTCCTCGATGCCCAGATTTTTACGACTGAAACCCGAGGTCGCTGGAACGCGGCCCCCAATCACACGGTGCGCTGGGGCGCCAAAATCGGCCGCGAGAAAATCAGCGACACCCTGGACGAGTACAGCTTTGCCGACTCGGCCGACTACGTGCCCGACGCGCGCCGCCTCCGTCTGCGCTCCGACCTGAGCCTGCTCAGCACCCGCTCGCAGGGCTTCGTGCAGGACACCTGGAGCCTTGACACGCTGCGCACGCTCACTTATGGGGCCCGCGTGCATTACTGGACCACCAACGGCCAACTGGTGGTGAGCCCGCGGGTGCAGTACTCGCAAATCAGCCGCCTGCATCCCAATCGTTCCTTTAAGGCGGCCGTGGGCGTGTACTACCAGCCGCCATTTTACCGCGAGCTGCGCGACCAGACCACCATTGCCCAGGGCGTGCAGCAGGCTTACCTCAACCCCGAATTGCGGGCTCAGAAGTCGTACCACTTCATTGTGGGCAAGGAAATCACGTTTCAGCAGTTTGGGCGGCCGTTTAAGTTCACGGGCGAGGCGTACTACAAGTATCTAACCGACGTGGTGCCCTACGACATCGACAACGTGCGGCTGCGCTATTTTGCCAAAAACAGCGCCCGCGCCTACGCCGCCGGCTTCGACGCCCGCCTGAGCGGGGAGTTTGTGCGCGGCGCCGAGTCGTGGTTTAGCCTCGGCGTGCTCACCACGCGGGAGAACGTGGCCGGCGACTCGGCCAATGTGGTGGATGCCAACGGCAAGAAAATTGGCCGGGAGCCCAAAGGCTACATCCGCCGCCCCCAGGACCAGCGCCTAAACCTGGGCGTTTTTTTCCAGGACCATTTGCCCAACAATCCCTCCGTGCGCGGCTACGTGAACCTCGTGCTGGGCACGGGCCTGCCGTTCAGCCCGCCCAACCAGCCCGATTTGCGCGGCACCGATGCCCTGACCACCATTTACCGCCGCGTTGATTTGGGTTTCTCCAAAGTGGTGGGCCTGAAAAATAACAACGCTCCCAAGGCCCATTTCTACGATTTTGAAAGCCTGTGGCTGGGCCTGGAAATTCTGAACGTGTTTGCGGCCAACAACGTGGCCGGCTACAACTACCTGCAGGACGTGAACGGCGTAACTTACTCCGTGCCCAGCTACCTTTCGCAGCGCCTAGTGAACCTGCGCGTCGTGGCGCGCTTTTAATTGGCGCTCCGCGTAGGCTGTAATGCGTTGTCTACTTGGCAGCTTTTGAGCCCGAAGAGTGCGGAATTGTGAGCTAAGAGTTGCTAATGCTTGCCAGTTTGGCAAATAGCCTTACCTTTGCGCCCACAATGAATGCCACGAACGCCCCTTTCTTCATCTCTTCGCTCACCGCTGTGGCGGTTGGCGCAGCTGTAGGGGTACACGGCCATCACCACCATCTGTGGGGGGCCGGGCTGTGCGCCGGGTGCTAGGCTAGCACCGGCCGCCCGTGCCTCCGCCACCGCGCACCGGGGCGAGCCAGCACCGGGCTTTTTCTTCATTTTTCGGGAGGTTCTGCATCCAAACCGGTTGTGCCGGAGTAAGAACCACGACGTGCCCCTTGCCGGCACCGCCCGCCCCCTTCCTTCATGCTACGTTTAGCCATTCAAAAGTCCGGCCGCCTGAGCGAGGACTCCCTCGCGCTCATCCGTGAATGCGGCATCAGCTTCATCAGCAGCTCGTATAAACTCAAGACCGAAGCCACCAACTTCCCGCTCGAAATCCTGTTTTTGCGCGACGACGACATTCCCGGCTACGTGCAGGACGGCGTGGCCGACCTCGGCATCGTGGGCCAGAACGTGTTGGTCGAAGCCGGCTTTCCCGACCTCGAAGTTGAAACGCTGGGCTTCAGCAAGTGCCGCCTCAGCCTGGCCGTGCCCCGCGCCGATGCATACGCTTCTGTGGCCGCCCTGCAGGGCAAGAACATCGCCACCTCGTACCCCAACATCCTCGGCCGCTACCTGGCCGGGCAGGGGGTGCAGGCCAACCTGCACACCATCAGCGGCTCGGTGGAAATCGCGCCCAGCATCGGTCTGGCCGAGGCCATCTGCGACATTGTGAGCAGCGGCTCTACCTTGCTCGGCAACGGCCTGCGCGAAGTCGAAACCGTGTTTCGCTCCGAGGCCGTGCTCATCGCCCAGCCCAACCTCAGCCCGGAGCAAACGGAGTTGTTGGAGCAGCTGCGTTTCCGCATGCAGGCCGTGCGCCGCGCCAAGCGCAGCAAGTATATTTTGTTGAATGCGCCCCTCAGCGCGCTGGAGGAAGTTCGGCGCCTGCTGCCCGGCATTAAGTCGCCCACGGTCACGCCGCTTGCCGAGCCCGGTTGGGTGTCGGTGCAGTCGGTGGTGCAGGAAGACGAGTTCTGGCACATCACCAGCCAGCTGAAGTCCGTGGGCGCCGAAGGCATTCTGGTGCTGCCCATCGAAAAAATGATAGCCTAGCCGCCATGCAAGTCTATTCCTATCCCGACTCCGGCACCTGGGACGCGCTGCTGCAGCGCCCGGCCGCTGCCGAAGCGCCGCAGGTAGCCGAGCGCGTGCGCGCCATTTTTCAGAGCGTGCAAGCCGACGGCGACGCCGCGCTGCTGGCCCTGGCGTCCGAGCTTGATAAAGCCGAGCTGACGGACCTGCTGGTTTCGCCGGCTGAGTTTGCGGCCGCTGCCGCGCAGGTTCCGGCCGAGCTGCAGGCCGCCATTCGCCAGGCCAAGGCCAACATTGAAGCCTTTCACTCCGCTCAGCGTGAGCCGGAACTGCGCCTGGAAACCATGCCCGGCGTGAGCTGCTCGCGTCGCGCGGTGCCCGTGCAGCGGGTGGGGCTATATGTGCCGGGCGGCTCAGCTCCGCTGTTCAGCACCTTGCTCATGCTGGGCGTGCCGGCCCGGCTGGCCGGCTGCCCTGAAGTGGTGGTCTGCACCCCGCCCCAACCCGACGGCTCCATCAGCCCGGTTATTCTGTATGTCGCGCAGTTGCTTGGCATCAATACGGTAGTGAAAGCTGGCGGTGCCCAGGCCGTGGCCGCCATGGCGCTAGGCACTGCCTCGGTGCCCGCAGTCGATAAGATTTTCGGTCCGGGTAACCGGTATGTGACGGCCGCCAAACAGTTGGCCGCTGCCGAGTACGGCGTGGCCATCGACATGCCGGCCGGTCCCTCCGAGGTGTTAGTCATTGCCGACGCGAACGCCAATCCGGTGTTCGTCGCGGCCGACTTATTGTCGCAAGCTGAGCACGGGCCCGATTCGCAGGTGGTACTGCTCAGCAGCAGCGTCGAAATCATCGTGCGTGTGCAGGCCGAAGTAGAACGACAGCTGGCCACCTTACCCCGGCGCGACGTGGCGGCGCAGGCGCTGGAAAATAGCCGGGCCGTGCTGCTGCCCGACGACCAGGCCATGCTGGCTTTTTCCAACCGCTACGCACCCGAGCACCTCATTCTGGCTACCGACAACGCCGACGCGCTGGCCAGCCAGGTCACCAACGCCGGCTCGGTGTTTCTGGGCCATCTCACGCCCGAAGCGGTGGGAGACTATGCTTCGGGTACCAACCACACGTTGCCCACCAGCGGCTATGCCCGCCAATACAGTGGGGTGTCGCTCGATTCTTTTGTTAAGAAAATCACGTTCCAGCGGCTTTCGGCCCAAGGCTTAAAGGCCCTGGGGCCGGTGGTGGAAACCATGGCCGAAGCCGAAGGCCTGGCGGCCCACGCCCGCGCCGTTTCCCTGCGGCTGACTTCGATAGCCGCTGATGAAACCGGTGCCGTGCCCGCTTCCGCCAACCCTTACGCGGGCCTGATTCGGCCCAACGTCGAGCGGATGCAGCCCTATTCCTCGGCCCGCGATGAGTTTGAAGGCATGGCGCCCGTGATGCTGGATGCCAACGAAAACAGCCTGGGCTCGGTGGGCCCGGACAAATTTAACCGCTACCCCGACCCGCACCAGCGCGCCATCAAGGCCGACCTGGCCCACCTGAAAGGCGTACAGCCGGACAATATTTTCCTGGGCAACGGCTCCGACGAAGCCATCGACCTGCTGGTGCGCCTCACCTGCATGCCGGGGCAGGACGCCATTGTGGTGTGTCCGCCCACCTACGGCATGTACGAAGTCGCGGCCAACCTCAACGATGTGCGCGTGGAGCGCCTGCCGCTGACGCCCGACTTTCAGCTGCCGGAATCGTCCGTCGAAATGCTGGCCCGCTCGAAGGCGAAAATGGTGTTTCTGTGTTCGCCGAATAACCCCACCGGCAATCTGCTGCATCAGGATGCCTTGGAGCGCATTTTGCGGGCATTTCCCGGGTTGGTAATCGTCGATGAAGCCTATGCCGATTTTTCGTCGGCACCGAGCTGGACCACGCGCCTGGCCGAATTTCCGCGCCTGGTTGTGCTCCAGACGTTCTCCAAAGCCTGGGGCCTTGCCGGTTTGCGGTTGGGAGTGGCCTACGCCGCGCCGGCTTTAATTGCCTACCTAAACAAAATAAAGCCGCCCTACAACATCTCCGCTGCCACCCAGCAGCATGCACTGGCCGCGCTGGCCGCTGCGCCCCGGCTGGAGGCCATGCAGGCTGAGTTGCTGAAAGAGCGCGCTTATCTGGCCGAGCAGTTGCCAAGCCTGGCGCTGGTGGAACACGTTTTCCCGTCGGATGCCAATTTCCTGCTGGTTCGCTTCACCTCCGATGCCACGGCTATTTATGACCAGCTGCGTGCCCGCGGCATTGTGGTGCGCAACCGCACCACCCAGCCCGGTTGCTTCAACTGCCTACGCCTCACCGTGGGCACCGCCAGCGAAAACGCCCGACTTCTGCAAGCTCTCGCCGAAATACAGGCCGGACAACCGGCCACCCTGGCCGCGCACTAAGCCCCTTGCGCCCGCGCTTTCCTCCATATTGATATCCCAACCCCAGTGAAAAAGGCCCTGTTTATTGACCGAGACGGCACCATTCTGATTGAGCCGCAGCCCAGCCAGCAGGTCGACAGCCTCGAAAAATTTGCCTTCCTGCCTGGC
This sequence comes from Hymenobacter sp. 5317J-9, assembly GCF_022921075.1. Lineage (NCBI taxonomy): Bacteria > Pseudomonadati > Bacteroidota > Cytophagia > Cytophagales > Hymenobacteraceae > Hymenobacter > Hymenobacter sp. 5317J-9. The sequence goes on along the minus strand of NZ_CP095050.1, from coordinate 2,887,857 downwards.
TGCATCAGCGCCCTGGCGCGCATTGCCCGTGAGCTGCCCGAGTACGAGCTTGTGCTGGTGACCAACCAGGACGGTCTCGGCACCGACAGTTTTCCGGAGGACACGTTCTGGCCACCGCATCGGTTGATGCAGGAAATTCTGGCCGGTGAAGGCGTGCGTTTTGTTGCCGAGCACGTCGACCGCAGTTTTCCGCACGAAGGCCTGCCCACGCGCAAGCCCGGCACAGCGATGCTCACCCAGTACCTCGACCCAGCCAACGGCTATGACCTGGCCAATTCCTTCGTCATCGGCGACCGCATGACGGATGTAGAGCTGGCTGCCAACCTCGGAAGCCAGGCCATCTTGCTTTCCGAAACGCCGGACGTACGCGCCGCTCTCACCACCACCAGCTGGGAAACCATTTACCATTTCCTGCGCTACCCTGCCCGTGTCGCCGTCATCGAGCGTAATACCAATGAGACGCAGATTTCAGTTAAGCTGAATCTGGACGGCAGTGGCCAAACCAACATCAAAACCGGGCTGGGTTTCTTTGACCACATGCTCGAACAGCTGGGTCGGCATAGCGGTGTTGACTTATCCATAAGTGTAAACGGTGATTTGCATATCGACGAGCACCATACCGTGGAGGACACTGCCCTGGCGCTTGGCACAGCCTTTTCACAGGCTCTTGGCGATAAGCGCGGCCTCGCCCGCTATGGCTTCTTACTGCCCATGGATGAAGCGCTGGCCCAAGCCGCCATCGACTTTTCCGGCCGCCCGTGGCTGGTGTGGGAGGCCGAATTTCGCCGGGAACGGGTAGGGGACCTGCCCACGGAATTGTTCTTCCACTTCTTTAAGTCGTTTACTGACAACGCCCGTGCTACGCTTAACATCTCCTGCAAAGGCGACAACGAGCATCACAAGATTGAAGCCATTTTCAAAGCCGTAGCAAAGGCAATAAAAATGGCTTTGCAGCGCGATGAATCCGTAAGCATTCCGAGCACCAAAGGGATTTTATAGAATTTACACAAATGTGATTTGGGTAGATTATTGCCCAAATGGCGCTAGTCGTTGCTTATGGAAATAGCGGTAGTTGATTATAAAGGCGGCAACGTGCAGTCCGTATTGTTTGCCCTGGAGCGGTTGGGCGCGGTGCCCACGCTCACGTCCGACCCCGAGGTGCTGCGCAAAGCCGATAAGGTGCTATTTCCGGGCGAAGGGGAGGCCGCATCGGCCATGGCTGCATTGCGGGAGGCCGGCCTCGACCAAGTGTTGCCCACCTTGCGCCAACCTTTTCTGGGCATCTGCCTCGGCATGCAATTGCTGGGCCAGCACAGCGAAGAAAACGACACCGCCATGTTGGGCCTGTTGCCGTTCAACGTGCTCCGTTTCATTCCCGAGGGGCCGCACAAAGTGCCGCACATGGGCTGGAACAACCTGCAGGCGTTGCAAAGCCCCCTGTTTGCGGGGCTTACCGAGCAGGACCACGTCTACTTCGTGCACAGTTATTACGCACCGGTGGGCGCGTATACCATTGCACAATCCACACACCCCGCGCCTTTTAGCGCGGCCGTGCAGCACGCTAATTTCTACGGAGTGCAGTTCCACACCGAAAAAAGCGGCGCCGTAGGCACTCGCATTTTGTCCAACTTTCTGGAGCTTTAGCTTCATTGTACTCTCCGCATCCCTTGGAAATCATACCCGCTATTGATTTGTTGAACGGCCGCTGCGTGCGCCTCAGCGCCGGTGATTTTGCGCACCAAACCACATACGATGCCGACCCGGTGACCATGGCCCAGCGTTTTGCCGATGCCGGCTTGCGTCGCCTGCATTTGGTGGACCTCGACGGTGCCCGGGCGGGCCGTCCCATAAACCTGGCCGTGCTGGAAGCCATTGCCAATGCCACCAGCCTCGATATTGACGCTGGCGGGGGCATTCAGACCGAAGAGGCCTTGGCGCAGGTGCTGGAGGCCGGGGCTTCGCACGTAACCGCCGGCAGCCTGGCCGTGCGCGAGCCCGCCACGGTGAAAGCCTGGATAAGCAGCCACAGCGCCGAAACCATCTTCCTGGGGGCCGACTTTAAGGACCAGCACATCATGATAAATGCGTGGGCCGACAAGGCGACGCTTACGCTCTCCGAATTTATTGCCGATTACCTGCAGGCCGGTGGTCGCACCTTCATCTGCACCGATGTGAGCAAGGACGGCTTGTTGCAGGGACCTTCGCTGCACTGCTACCAGTCGCTGCTGCAGGAGTTCCCGCAGGCTCGCTTCATCGCCAGCGGCGGCGTCACCACGGTTGCGGATATAGAGCAGTTGGCCGAAGCCGGCATGCACGGGGCCATCATTGGCAAAGCGCTGTACGAGGGCACCATTGCCCTGGCCGATTTACGCCGTTTTTTATAACCATTAGGGGTGTCATTTTCGGCTAAACAACTTTTAACACGCTCATGATTAAGAAGCGCCTGATTCCTTGCCTTGACGTGCGCGATGGGCGCACCGTAAAAGGCATCCAATTCGAAGGGTTGCGCGATGCCGGCGACCCCGTGGCGTTGGCTGCTCGCTATGCCCGTGAAGGCGCCGACGAGTTGGTGTTTCTTGATATTACGGCCACCAACCAGCGGCGGCAGCCTCTGACTGAGCTCGTGCGGGAAGTGGCGCGGGTACTCGATATTCCCTTCACCGTGGGCGGCGGCATCAGCAGTGTGGCCGATGTGGAGGCCCTGCTGCTGAGCGGAGCTGACAAAGTTTCCATCAATTCGGCGGCGCTGGCCCGGCCGGTGTTCATTTCGGAGCTGGCGCGGCGGTTTGGCTCGCAGTGTGTGGTGGTGGCGGTAGATGCCCGGCTCGTCGACGAGCAGTGGCAGGTAATGACGCGTGCCGGCACCACGGCCACCGGATGGGAAGCAGTGAATTGGTGTCGGGAAGCCGCCAATCTGGGCGCCGGCGAGTTATTGCTCACCTCCATGAGCCACGATGGCACCAAAGCTGGGTTTGCCCTGGACATTACCCGTGCCGTGAGCAATGCCGTGCCTGTGCCCGTCATTGCTTCCGGCGGAGCCGGCCAGGCCAGCGACTTTACCGCGGTATTCCAAAGCGGTGGGGCCGATGCAGCCTTGGCCGCCAGCATCTTTCACTTCAACGAAACTTCGCTGCCTTCGCTGAAAAGCTATTTGCACCAAGCGGGCATTCCTGTGCGGCTGTAACCGACGCTTGTTTGTAATACTGCCAAGTTGCCTTTTCTTTAATTGCACAAATCCGTAACCATGGACATTTCCCAGCCAACGCCCACCACTTTGCGTTTTGACCCGGTTACGGGACTGGCTCCGGCCGTGATTCAGGATGCCGACACCGGGCAGGTGTTGATGTTGGGCTACGTGAATGAAGAAGCGTGGGCGCGCACGCAGGCCGAAGGGCGGGTAACCTTCTTTTCCCGCTCCAAAAACCGGTTGTGGACGAAAGGGGAGACGAGCGGTAATTTCCTCGCCGTTATCAGTACCCATATCGATTGCGACGCCGATACTGTATTGATACGGGTGATACCGGCCGGTCCGACCTGCCACCGCGGCACCACCAGCTGCTTCGAACAGCCACAGCAGTTACACGCCCCTGTAGCCAACATCGGCTTTTTAGCGGAGCTTGAGCGGTTGGTGAGCGAGCGGAAGCAGTTTCCGGAGCGCACACCGGACTCGTATACCGTGCAGCTTTTCCAAAAAGGAATTGCCAAAATCGCCCAGAAAGTAGGAGAGGAGGCGGTAGAAACCGTTATCGACGCGGTGGGAGGCCAGCACGAAACGCTAAAAGGCGAAGTTGCCGACTTGTTGTATCACTTGGTTGTCCTGTTGGTGGCCACCGGCGTTTCGTTCAATGAAGTGCTGGCCGTGCTCCAAGAACGTCACCGTACGCCCAGCACTCGCCATTTGACTGGCCGTTAAGGAGCAGTAATTAACCTAAAATAACCAAACCGCCCGCCAGACCATTCCTTTGTGGCCCGGCAGGCGGTTCGGTTATTTATTACGCAACTGGCGGCGAATTTTTTCAAGCAGTGCGATGGCAATGGTAACGTCTTCTTCCTCTACTATTGACAGGAGACTATTTACGCCAGGACCACTTATTTGCAACTGATACTCGGTAGTGTTGGCTGCGGGCATTTTGGTGAATACTGATGCTTTAGAGGTTTCGGTATGCGATATTGCTTCTTCGTCAACCGCTGCTGAGGTTTGTGACGAATAGTTTGGCGCTACTGAAGTTACCGGGCCGTTTTCCGGTATTGCTGGCAATAGACCAAATAAGCTGGCAATGGCGTCTTGCTGAGATGAAGCCGGTTCGGAAGCCCTAAAGGTCACTGAGGGCTCAGATGGGTTTGTTTGTTGAAACGGCAGAGTCAACGAAGCTGTCTCTTCGTTTGCACGATTTGAATTTTTGTTGTCTGGTTGCGGCTCGTCTTCATTTGGGTCACTCGGACGAAAGGAGTTCTGTGTTGGTGCAGGATTCGCTAAGGTGCGTCGTGGCGGCTGTTGCGCAGCCAGCGCGTCGATGTCAGCCACCATATTATGTTCATCCAGCAACCCCACCATGCGGCAGCCCTCCACGAAGGCTTTGGCAACCCCTTGCGCATTGATTTCTTCGACCCCGAATTCACGAATCAGCATCACGTCCAGCATTTGTACAGGAAGCTCCCGCGAACGGAACTTGCGGCACAGCTGGGTAAATAGCGGTGGAGTCAGGAAAGCTTCTCGGTGGAAGAGAAGTTCTTCTTTCTTATCGTAAGCATGTTTGATGCGCTTGAATAGCGTAGTTGTGCTTAGCAACTCCCGCTTACTGGTCATAAGTCCAAATTTGACCGCAGACCCAATGATGGCCTTGAACGAGCCGCTCACCTTACGGTTCAGTTTTTTTGCAGCAGTCTCGATGGCACATTTGCCTCCCGTATCATCAACAACTTCTGCTAGTTCCCATGCGCCGGCGTAGGATGTTCTTGGGTAGTCTATAAGTTTTGGCATTCGGTATTATTTATAAAGCAGGGTTTTTAAGAACAGTACTAAGTGTTTACAAAAAAAGATTCAAAGTATAAAAAAGTTTAAACAGATTTAATTTTTTGTACTTTTATGTGCCTTGACTTTGGTCTGGTTAACCATATTTGCAAAAATAACAGGAAGCGTGGGGGAGGAGTAATTAGTGTTAGTGCTATACAGTAAAAGTAGTAGCTTATGTTGTACTTTCATTAGAAAAACTGAAAACATATATAATCTTTTATACTTCGCCTAATTTTGAAACTAAGAGTCGAAAGTTTCTGAGATGAAATCTAGTTCACTTGTATTCTTTTTATACATGAAGTTTAATACTACACTAGTAGACTCTCAATGTAGTATAATAAAGTACATATTGCTAAATATTTTTAAACTTTTTTTTACTAAACCAACGTGTTTGATTCCATTTTTGGCGATTATATTAGAAGCATCATAGGATAGGAGCTGTTACGGCAAACGCAGTTGCCCTAATATGATAGACAAAGACATCTCCGCCACTCAAGAAATTATACCTAATGGCAAGGACTAAAACTCAAAGGTGAGCAGCTTGAATGTGCGGACGTTCAATCCAAGACATTTGACACGACAAACATTAGTCATAATTAAAACCAAAGTCAGTATCTAATAAGCATTCGGACTGAGCATCATAACCCAAGCAAAGTCGACCGTTGACCTAAATAAGTGTTAAATCTGTCTGCTCTAAATCCAGATGCCCAAATAAGACCCACGAGAATTACTGCCTACAACAATAGCTGTGACTACAACAATAGTTGGCGAATGACCGACAATATTATAATTCAGCAACAACTCAAAACAGGGGCTTCAATAGAAGCTTTCTGGCCATGGAATATAGCTACTAACCTCATCTAGATTGAAACCATATTATGTCTTATAATTTATATTATGTTAAGTTATTGGTTCCAATTAAGGCCAGCACATTAACGTACTGGCCTTAATTATCAAACCCATACCCTACTTACCCATTGAATCAAGCTTTGCGCTTAATTTCTGGGCATCAGCGGTGCGTCCAGTGTTAGCATAAGCCTTCTGCAAAGAAGAGATAACTGCCCGCTCATTAGGCTGAACCTGCATAGCCTTTTCAAAGTAAGGAATTGAAAGCTCAACGATTTTCTTGCCGTCAGCTTCCAGTTTCTTGCCCGACGCATTGTACGTCTTGAGGTCCATTTTGCGGGCCTTATTTACCATGTCAATGCCTTTGTTGAAATTGTAAACCCCGAGGTTAAACAAGGCATCAAAATTATTCGGGTCTAACTCAACTGCTTTTTTATAGTCAGCCTGGGCGAGTTCGGACTTCTTTTGCTGGTCATATAGTGAGCCGCGCACAGCATACAAGTTAGCGTTGCCCGGGTCGGCAATGATTGACTTGTTAATTTTCTCAATAGCGTCGCCACCCTTACCCGATGCCAACGACATGTTCAGGTCTTCCAACATGAAGGTCTTGTTGTTCGGGTACGCTGCTAGGGCCTGCTGCAACACTTTAGCCGCTTCAGCTTCGTCTTTCTGGGTTTTAGCCATTTGCAACAAGCGGGTATACAGGGAAACCGACTTGTAATTCATGCCCAACAACTGGTTGTAGCTGGCTTTAGCACCGGCGTAATCCTGCTTAGCCTCATAGGCATAGGCCGAATACAACACTGCCGTGGTGTCCTGGGGCTTCAGTTGCGAAGCCAGCTTGTAGTTAGCAATGGCCTTGTCGTACTCCTTTGCGTTGTAGCTGTTCACGGCATCGTTAAAGGCGTAACCGTATAGGTTGTCCATTTTCGCCACTGCCTGTTTGCCAAACTCGCCGGTTTTGGAATCGAGCTCAATCGTCTTGTTGTACGACTCAACCGCTTTCTGCAAGCCTTCGCCGGGCTGCAACTGCTTGCCATAAATCGGGCTTTCGAGCATGCCCTGATAGATTTCGCCACGCGTGTACCAGGTTTTGGCCTTGCCACTCGTTTTTTCGTTCGCAATGGCCTTATCGATTTCCACGCGAGCCTTGTCGAGCAATCCGGAGCGCTGATTGAGAATCGCATTGGTCACGGCCGACGTTTGCGCGGAAACCACAACGGGCACGCCAGCCGACAGCGAAGCGCCAATTGCGAAGGTCAAAAAAGTCTTCTTCATAAATGTTGGGAATGTGCCCGTTGTGGTGCCGGTGAAGCCTGCATGAGAACTTCTACTACAACCGGGGCGGAAAATGGAAAAAGGTAAATGATAAACCAGCAACGCAGCCGAAACGAACGCAGCGGGCCTTGAGTTCGCCAAAAATAAAGGAGGCGGCCCAAATGGACCGCCTCGCTCCTATTCAGCAATTATGCCAAATCGGCTTCTTCTTCCGAATCGTCATCCGATTCTTCTTCATCGTCGCCTTCGTCGTCCAGTTCTTCATCGTCCTCCACATCGTCTGCTTCATCAGCGTCCGCAATCAGAACGCTAGCGCTTGGCAGAGCACCGTCAGCACCTACGGCCCCATCGGCGCCCACGAGCACTGCAGTACTGGAGGCTTCTTCTTCCTTTTCTTCGGCTTCAACTTTAGCCACCGAAGAAATTTCGTCATTAGCGCTAATCTTGATGAGACGCACGCCTTGGGTTGCCCGACCAATGGTCCGCAGGTCGCTCATCCGCAATCGAATTGTAATGCCTGACTTGTTAATAATCATCAGGTCATCGCCGTCGTTCACGTCTTTGATGGCCACCAGATTACCGGTCTTTTCGGTGAGTTTCATGGCGCGCACGCCTTTGCCACCCCGCTTGGTCACGCGGTATTCTTCGAGCTGGCTGCGCTTGCCAAAGCCGTTTTCGCTCACCACCAGCAGTTCCTGCGTGGGGTCAGCCACGCACACCATGCCCACTACGCGGTTGCCGGGCACGTCTTCGAGGCGAATGCCCCGCACGCCGGCAGCCGAGCGGCCCATGGAGCGGGCTTCGCTCTCGTTGAAACGCACAGCCCGGCCGGTACGCGATGCCAGAATAACTTCCGCGTTGGGCGTGAGCAACTGCACGTCGAGAATGCGGTCGCCTTCGTTGATGGTGATGGCGTTGATGCCCGCCGTGCGGGGACGCGAATAGGCCTCGAGCGGCGTCTTCTTCACGGTGCCCTGCTCGGTGCAGAACATCAGGAAAGTATTTTCGAGGTAATCGGGGTCTTTCAGGCCACGCACGTTGAGCACGGAGCGCACCTTGTCTTCCCGCGGAATCTCGATGAGGTTCTGGATGGGCAGGCCTTTGGTGGCCTTCCCTCCTTCTGGCACTTCGTATACCTTCAGCCAGAACACCCGGCCCAGCTCGGTGAAGAACAGCAGATACTCGTGCGTAGTGGCCACAAACAAGTGCTCGGTGAAATCGTCCTTCTTCGAGATGGCCCCGCGCGAGCCGGCGCCGCCACGGCCCTGGGCGCGGTACTCATCCAGGTTGGTGCGCTTGATGTAGCCTTCGCGGCTGATGGTAATCACCATCGCCTCATCGGCAATCATGTCCTCGGTCGAGAAGTCCCCGCCCTGGTAGTTAATTTCCGTGCGGCGGGCGTCGCCATACCGCTCCCGGATGTCTTCGAGCTCGGTTTTGATGATACCGCGCTGCAAAACCTCCGATTCCAGCACCGACTTCAGGTAATCGATGAGCTTCATCAGCTCGTTGTACTCGGCCACAATCTTGTCGCGCTCCAGACCAGTAAGGCGCTGCAGGCGCATGTCAAGAATGGCGCGGGCCTGCACTTCACTCAGGGCAAAGCGCTCAATGAGTTGGCCACGGGCTACTTCAGGGTCGCGCGAGCCGCGGATGAGGGCGATGACCTCGTCCAGGTGGTCGAGCGCAATAAGCAGGCCCTCCAGGATGTGGGCGCGCTTCTGCGCTTCAGCCAGCTCGTACTTGGTGCGGCGAATGATGATTTCGGCGCGGTGTTCGACGAAGTAGTGAATGAGTTGCTGCAGGTTGAGCGTCATCGGGCGGCCCTTCACCAGGCACACGTTGTTGACGCCAAACGAGCTTTGCAGCTGCGTATACTTGAAAAGGTTGTTGAGCACCACGCTGGGCATGGCGTCGCGCTTCAGGTCGTAGACGATGCGCATGCCGTCGCGGTCCGATTCGTCGCGCATATCCGAAATGCCCTCAATCTTCTTTTCGTTGATGAGGGCGGCGGTTTTCTCAATCATCGACGCCTTGTTCACCATGTAGGGAATCTCGGTGACGACGATTTGCTCTTTGCCGGTTTTCGTGGTTTCGAAGGTGGCTTTGGCCCGCATCACCACGCGGCCGCGGCCGGTGTGGAATGCCTGCTTCACGCCCTCATAGCCGTAAATGATGCCGCCCGTGGGGAAGTCCGGGGCCGTCACGTACTGCATCAGCTCGTCCACGGTGATGTCCGGGTTATCGAGGTAGGCAATGATGCCGTTCACAACCTCCGTGAGGTTGTGCGGAGCCATGTTGGTGGCCATGCCCACGGCAATGCCCGAGGTACCGTTCACCAGCAGGTTCGGGAACTTGGCGGGCAGCACGCTGGGCTCTTCGAGGGAATCGTCGAAGTTGGGCTGGAAGTCGACGGTGTCTTTGTCGAGGTCGCCCAGCATTTCATCGGCAATGCGCTTGAGGCGGGCCTCAGTATAACGCATGGCGGCCGGCGAGTCACCGTCGACGGAACCGAAGTTACCCTGGCCGTCTACCAGCGGGTAGCGCAGGCTCCAATCCTGGGCCATGCGCACCATGGTGTCGTACACGCTGGTGTCGCCGTGCGGGTGGTATTTGCCCAGCACTTCGCCCACGATACGGGCCGATTTTTTGTAGGATTTGTTGTAGCCCACGCCCAGCTCGCTCATGCCGTAGAGCACGCGCCGGTGCACGGGCTTCAGGCCGTCTCGAACGTCGGGCAAGGCCCGGGAGATGATGACCGACATCGAATAGTCGATGTAGGCGCCCCGCATCTCGTCTTCGATGTTTATCGGAATGATTTTTTCGCCTTCCGCCATTGAGGGGGTTGATAGGCGACCAAATAAATACCCCTAAAAGGTACTTTTTAGCCGCAGGGTGAATGGTTCTTTATACGCACGCGAAGATACGACAAAAAGGCCACAACGGCAAGCGCTGTGGCCTTTTTAGGGACATCGAGTAGGACTATTTCAACGTCTTGCTCTTGTCCTGCGGATTCTTCCCGCCCTTGGGATTATACGTCTTGATTTTCTGCCCGATTGCGGGGTTCTGCATCTTCCAGAACGGTTGGCCGTGGTACTTCACGCCGCTGTGCAGGTGCACCTTGCGGGTGTGGCAGGACTCGATGGGGCACGTGCGGCAGCCCACGGCCAACAGCAGCAACAAACACGGAAACAAACGGAGCAGCAACTTCATGGCACAAAGGTAGCGGATGGGGCGAGCGGCGGCCCCGAGTTTAGCGACAGGACTCCCTGCTATATCAGACTTTGCCGTCCCATTCGGCCAAAAACTGGGCCACAAAACCTTCCATGTAAGCGTGGCGCTGCTCGGCCACGGCTTTGCCAGCGACGGTGTGCATGCGGTCCTTGAGATGTAGCAGTTTTTCGTAGAAGTGATTGAGCGTGGGCGCAGTGTTCTGCTGGTAGCTGGCAAAGCTGTCGTGCGCCACGGGCGCTACGGCGGGGTCGTGCAGGGCGCGGCCTTTGTGGCCGCCGTAGGCAAATGCCCGCGCAATGCCCACGGCGCCAATGGCATCGAGCCGGTCGGCATCCTGTACTAGCGCCGCCTCAATAGACGACACCGGCGTAGCTACGCCCAGCCCCTTAAAGGACACTTCCCGAATAATGGTTTCGACGCGCGCAATCAGGGCCTCGTCGGCGCCCTGGCCCAGCAGCCATTCCCGGGCCGCACGGGGGCCAGCCTCGTAGTCGCCACCGTGGAACTTCCAGTCGGCAATGTCGTGTAACAACGCGGCCAGTTCGGTAACCTCGGCATTGGCTGCCGGCGATTCCCGGGCCAGGTGGCGCGCCATCAGCCAGACGCGGCGGATATGCGCCCAATCGTGCCCACTGCCCTCACCGGCAAATTTCTCCTCCACAAAAGCGGCAGTTTTGGTAATTAAATCCATTCGAAAAGTAAGTCAAGTTGCGAGCGGTCCAGCTTCGTTGCGCAAGCCGCTTGCCGAGTTTTCCGGTCCGGCAAAAGTACTGGAACGGGCTCTGCCCACCCTCCCACGGCTTGGCCCAACTGCAAAAAATAAAAATCGCCGGCCCTCCCCTGTTTACTTCGCGCTGAGAAACCTGTATTGCTATGACCCCACTGTTTCGAAAGCTACTGGCCGTGGCTTTTTTCCTGCCCTTGGGCGCGCTGCCTGAGCACGCCCTGGCTCAAACCCCACAAACGGCTCCCGCCGACACCACCCACAAATACGAAAACCCCGGCGGCGTTTCGCAGGGCAAAAAGCCCTTCCTGAAAAGCAAGGGCTTTCGAGCGGCCATTGTGCCGGCAGTGCTCATCGGCTACGGCGCTAGCACCATCAACGGCCATGGCTTTTACAGCTCGTATGACGCCCACAACGACATTCGGCGCGTGTTTGGGAGCTACCGCACCCACGTCGACGACTACCTGCAATGGGCTCCTTATCTAGAAATTGGAGGCGTATTGCTCGCGGGCGTCGACTCGCGCGATGACCGGGTGAACCTAGCGCTTATTGTGCTCAAAAGCGAGGCCATCATGCTGTCTACCGTGTACGTGATGAAAACCCTCACCGCAATAGAACGCCCCGACCAATCCAATAACCTGTCGTTTCCATCAGGGCACACGGCGCAGGCGTTTCTGGCGGCCAGCATCGTGCACACCGAGTTCAGGGACAAAAGCCAGTGGTACGGCATCGGGGCCTACACCATTGCCACGAGCGTGGCCGCCCTGCGCATGATTAACGACAAGCACTGGCAGAGCGACGTGGTGGCCGGCGCAGGCGTGGGCATCCTCTCCGCTCACCTGGCTTACCTGAGCCACCGCAACCGCTGGGGCCGCAAGCCCATCGGGCGCGAGGTGAGCGCCGTGCCGCTCTGGAGCCCCTCAGGCGGCATGGGCCTGAGCGTGACGTGGCGCCCAAAATAAGGCTCTCCTCAAGCAAAGAAAAGCCCGGCAAACGCTCTTCCAGGAGAAGAAGTTTGCCGGGCTTTTGCCTGTGAGCCGCCTGTCGGACTCGAACCAACGACCCTCTGATTACAAGTCAGAAGCTCTACCAACTGAGCTAAGGCGGCTGTTTGGTGGCACAAAAGTACGCCGGGTGCCACACTTATGCCAGCCAAAACCTGACTATTTCACAAAAAAAGGCCCGCCAAAAATCTCGGCGGGCCTTTTTGATTTACTGAGGTGTGATACGGGCCTTAGCTGCGAATCATCTTCAGCTGTTTTTTGAGGGCTTCGATGCGCTTCTGCCCTTCGGCGATACGGCCCTGGTACTCCTCGCGGAGCTGGTTCGCGTTTTTCGAGCGAGCAAAGAAATCGAGGTTGGTTTGCAGGGTGGCCGCATCATTTTCCAGCTCGTTGATTTCCTTGCGAAGGGCCATTTCCTTACGGGTAAGCTGCTGCTGGGCGTGCGGACGCGCTTTGAGGCGGGCCACTTCGGTCTGGAATAGCAAGTTTGTGCGGTCTTCGTAGCTAAGGCCGGGCACGTGGTCGAGGTACTTGCCCAGTAGGCTAAGCAGTTGCTCTTCGCTGCGGTCGGCGGTGCCGCGGGTGGGCTGGTCATCAGTGGGGTCGAATTCGGTGGCCCAGCCGGTCAAGATTTCGCGGAAGCCTTCCAGCGAGCCGGGACTGTCGGCAGTGAGGGTGTTCACCTGCTCGGCAATCTTGTCGAGATGGGCGGTTTGCTCAACTGATGCCTGCTGCACTTTCTCCTCGCGCTGGCGGGCTTCCTGCTTCGGACGCTCAAACACGGCGTCGCAGGCGGCGCGGAAGCGGTGCCATAGCTTGTCGGCCAGCTTGTCGGGCACGCGGCCCACGTCTTTCCACTCCTTCTGCACGCGGATGATGACCTGGCGGGCGGCGTCGTGGTCGGGGTTGTTCTGGGCCTCCTCGGCCTGGTCGATGAGCGCCTGCTTGGCTTTCACGTTGGCCGACTTCTCGTTGTCGAGGGACTTAAAAAAGTCGTTTTTACGGTTGAAGAAAGCTTTGTAAGCAGCCCAATACTGTTTGTTCAGCGCGTCGGCTTGGGCGCGGGGCACGAGGCCGGCGGCTTCCCATTCGGCTTTGATTTCCTGCAACTCGTCGGTTTTCGAGCGCCACAGGTTCACGCGGTCAGTCTCGAAGGTGGCGAAGGGCAGCACGCGCTCCAGCAGGGCCTGCTTTACCACGAGGTTGGCTTTTTCCTGAGTGGAGCGCTGGTCTACGAACTCCTTGCGGCGCTGATGCAGCACGTCGGAAGCAGCAATGAAACGCTGCCACAGCGGTTCGCGCTGGTCGTTAGGCACAGGACCGATGTTTTTCCAGTCCTCGTGCAGCTTGGTCAGCTCGTCCAAGGCCTTGTTGATGCCGGGGGCCTGAGCCAGGGCCTCGGCGCGCTTAATGAGGGCTTCCTTGGCTTCCAAGTTGCGGCGGCGGTCCAGGTCCTTCATCTGCAGGAACTGGCCCTGCTTGCTGTAATAAATGTCGAGCAGACCGTGGTAGGTGTCCCAGATGCTCTGGCTGTCAGACTGCGGTACAGCGCCAGTGGCTTTCCACTCGGCCTGCAAGGCCTTCAGCTTGGCAGAGCTGTCCTTCGTTTCGGCGGCTTCCACCAGCCCACGCAGCTGGTCGAGCAGCTGGCGTTTTTTCACGAGGTTGTCGGCGCGGCTGGCGTCTTCGGCTCTGGCGTCTTTCGCGCGGTTTTCGCGGAACTCCTGCAACGCCTTGTTCAGCTCCTGATGGCCTTCGGGCTGCTGGAAGGCAAAAGCTTCGGCGCCTTCACCCCCTTCAGCAAACTTTTGCCGGGCGGCGCTGCGGGCCAGGCCCACGTTGGCCTCGTACTGGCGCGTGAGGTCCTGAATCTGCTTGCGGTGGCGGCGGGCATCGGGCCGGCGAATCAGGCCAACCAGATAAGCAGCCTGCGCGGGCAAATCGAGCGAAGTGAAGTCAGGCACGGCCAGCTCGGCCGCTTCTGCTTCGCCACCTTCGGCGGTGCCGGCGTCCCCCGTGGGTTCCTGACCAGCCTCAATGGCGGCCACGTCGGCCGGAGCCGCGTTCAGCGGGGTTTCTTCCGACGTAGTAAGATGCGCCACCCCCTCGGGAGCCGATTCCAAATCTTCGGCGGCGTGCAGGGCCACAGTGGGCGCCAGGGCCGCGTCTTCAACTGAAGCTGCTTCTCCGGTGCCGCTGAGGCTGGTTTCGGGGTCGGCAATGGGTGCCGGCGTGGCGCTGGCAATCTGCTCCTGGGCCGGCAAGGCTTCGGGCTCAGGCGTTGCCACCGGCGCCTCGGCTGTGGCGGCCATTTCGGCACCGTAGTGGGCCACCGCGCGGGCCTGCGGTGCCGACATGTCGTGGCCATCCGGCGTTACGGAGTCGGGCACGTGGGTCGCGGTTTCAGCGGCTGCGGCCGCTTCGGGCGTGCCGGGGGCTGGGGCGCTGCCGGGGGCGGGCGCTGCCGGTGCTTCCGGGGCCGCTTCGGCGGTGCCGGCACCAGCGGGCTCACTTTCGGGCAAGGCGGGCGTGCCTTGAGCAGGCAGCTCGGTCTGGCTCGTGCCGGGTGTGGGAGTTTCCGTGCTGGCAGCGCGGCCCTGAATCTCGGCCAGGCGGCGTTGCAAAATGGTCATCCGGTCTTCGGCCGACGCGTCGGCGCCGCCGGCTTGCGGGGCAGTGGGGTTTTCTTCAGCAGCCATAGAACTTCGTAAAAGCCAGCCCCGCGACGGAGGCCAGAGCAGCGCGCAAAAAAAGAGTGGAATAAAACAAATTTAGGGCTTCAGCAACCCATTAGTTCAGGCGAGGGTCGACGGGATAGTTGGACAGCACCTTGTAGCGGCCGCCTTTTTCCCGCAAAATGTCTCGCCAAAAGGCATCAGATGCCAAAGTAAACACTTTCCCGGCGCTTGCGGGATGCCGTATCCAACTACCGCCCTGCATTTCGGCAGCAAGCTGGCCCGCCGACCAGCCCGAATAGCCCGCAAAGAGGCGCACGTCGTCGGCCGGCACCACGCCGCTGGCGAGCAGGCCCAGCAGCAGCTCAAAGTCGCCGCTCCAGTACACGTCCTGACCCAAATCGATGGCCCCGGGGAGGTCGGCGCGCCGGTGCAGGTAGTGCAAGGTATTGGGCTCCACGGGGCCGCCTACGTAAATGGGGAGAGCGCCCGCCGCCGAGGCTGCCTCCGCCGGCAGGTCGAGTACATCGGCCAGCGTCAGGTTGGTTTGGCGGTTCAGCACAAGGCCGAAGGAGCCATCTTCGGCCTCGTCGCGGCACAGCAATACCACGCTGCGCTCAAAATTGGGGTCGCCCAGAAAGGGCTGGGAGATGAGCAGGGTTCCGGGACGCATAAAATTTCAGAGGGTAAACGGGCCCGGGCGCCACTACAGGCTCATGGGGCCGCCGTGCGGGATGATAACGAAAGCGGAACGGCAGCACGCCGGCCTTTGGAGTCAGTCGTAACTTGCAGCGCCTTGCCCCGGCCCCATGGGTTAAACAAGACTGTAGCTTGGCCAAAAATGTTCCTTTTGGGCTTGTACGTAATGCCCACGCCGGCTGCCCACCCAAGGGCGGCCCAAAGTAAAAAACGCCATGATAGACCCACAGCTAGCTGACCTGCGCAAAACCTACGCCCAACGCACCCTGTCCGAAGCCGATGTGCTGCCCGATGCCGTGGCGCAGTTCCGCGTGTGGCTGGACGAGGCCTTGGCGGCGCAGGTAGACGAGCCCACCGCCCTCACCCTGAGTACCGTGGGCACCAACGGTCAGCCCTCGTCGCGGGTGGTGCTGCTGAAGGGCCTGCCCGAAAACGCCGGCTTTCTGTTTTACACCAACTACGATTCGCGCAAGGGTCACGAGCTGGAAAGCCACCCGCTGGCGGCCATCAATTTTTTCTGGCCCGGGCTGGAGCGGCAGGTGCGCGTGGAAGGCCGCATCGAAAAGGCACCCGAGTCCATGTCAACCGAGTATTTCCAGAGCCGCCCACGCAGTAGTCAGGTGGGCGCCTGGGCCTCGCCCCAAAGCCAGGTCATCGGCAGCCGCGAGGAACTCGAAGCCCGCGAAGCAGAAGTATCCGACCGGTTTCACGACCAGAACCCGTTGCCACGCCCGCCGCACTGGGGCGGCTACATCCTTCGACCCCAGCGCATCGAGTTTTGGCAGGGACGACCAAGCCGCCTGCACGACCGCATCGTGTATGAGGTGACCGGCGGCAGCTGGCAGCGCAGCCGCCTGGCCCCGTGAGGTCGATGAGGAATGCAGCATGAGGGCGAAGAATTTTATTCGGTCCTGATTCGAGCAAATCCTCGTTTTTTATTCCTCATTCCACATTCAACTAGTCTTGGCCGAAATTCAACCCCTGCGTGGTTGGCGCTACAATCCAACGCTGAGCGCCCACATCGATGACTTTGTTTCGCCGCTGTTCGACGTGGTGTCGCCGAAACAGCGCGAGGCATTGTACCGCAACCCGCTGAACTCGATTCACCTCTCGGTGCCGCGCGGCGACGATGCCGCCGCGGCCGCGGCATTGCGCCTGCAGGAATGGAAAGCCACGGGCGTGCTGCGGCAGGACCAGCTGCCCGGCATATATGCCTACTACCAGTACTTCCGGCTGCCGGGCAGCACGCGGGAATATTGCCGCAAAGGCTTCATGTGCCACATCCGGGCCTACGACTGGGACGAGGGCGTGGTGCTGCGGCACGAAAACACCCTGCCGGCCTCGGTGAACGACCGGGCCGAACTGCTGGCGCGCACCGAATTTCAAACCAGCGCCACCCACGGCCTGTACCGCGACGAGGACTACGAGCTGGAAACCTACCTGGACGAGGCCATGCGCTCGCCGCTCTACGAGACCGAGGAAGACTACCAGGGCGCGCGCGACGTGCTGGCCGTAATTCAGGATGCGGCCATCATCCGGCGCTTTCAGCAGGTGCTGGCCAGCCGGCAGGTGATTCTGGCCGATGGCCACCACCGCTACGAAGGCTCCCTGGCGTATCGGCAGGCCCGGGAACTGGCCGCCGCTGGCGAGGCCACCGGCCGGGAGCCCTGGAACTACCACCTGATGTACCTCACCAATTCGGCCGCCGACGACCTGCGCATTCTGCCCACGCACCGGCTGCTGCTGGCGGTGCCCTCGGGCGAAGCGGTAGCGGACCTGCTGCCGAAGCTGGCGGAATACTTCGTGGTGACACCCAAGGAAGACGCCAACGACCTGCCCGAAATCATTGCCGGCAAGCCGTGGGCCTTTGGCCTGTATGCGGGTGGGCAGGCCTATAAGCTCCGCCTCAAGCCCGAAGTGCACGCCCAGCTCAATTGGCCCACCACCGAGGAGGTGAAAGCCCTGGACCTGACGGTGCTGCACTTTTTTGTATTTGAACGGGTGCTGGGCATTGTCGGGCCCGATGCCCAGCGGGCCTGGCCGGGCGTGGCCTACGTGCGCAGCTTTGCCGAATGCCTGCAGCGCGTGGACCGCGGGGAGGCCCAGGCGGCCTTCATTGTGAACGAGGTGAGCATGGCCGAGGTGGAAGCGGTGTGCCATTCCGGCGCCGTGATGCCCCCCAAATCGACGTTCTTTTACCCCAAAACCATCGGTGGCTTCCTGTTTAGCAGCATCGCCGACGAAGAAGCTGGCAACGAGTTTGCCGACTATTTCCACACCCCGCTCCTGCCCTCGTGAAACTGATTTTAGCCTCCAACTCGCCCCGCCGCCGCCAACTCCTCTCCGACCTGGGCCTGCCCTATGAAGTGCGCCTGGTGGACGTGGACGAGGATTTTCCGCCCCACCTGCGGCGCGCCGAGGTGGCCGAGTTTCTGGCTGCTCGGAAAGCGTCGGCCTACGTGGCCGGCCTGGCGCCCGACGAAGTGGTGCTCACCGCCGACACCATTGTGTGTCTCGACGATGACGTGCTCAACAAACCCGCCGACGTGGCCGAGGCCACGGCCATGCTCACCCGCTTGCAAGGGCGCGCCCACGACGTGTTTACGGGCGTGTGCCTGCGCTGCGGCGACGGCCGTGAGGTGGTATTCTCTGACCAGACCACGGTGCACTTCCGTTCGCTGAGTTCGGCCGAAATTGCCCATTACATCGCCACGGCCCGCCCCTTCGACAAGGCCGGGGCCTACGGCGCCCAGGACTGGATAGGCATGGTGGGCGTGACGCGGCTGGAAGGGTCATATTTTAACGTGATGGGGCTGCCCGTGCACCGGGTGTGGGCGGAGCTGGAGGCGTTGGGCGCGCTGCCCGTGCTGGCGCCTGCCCATCTTTAACCCTGCCGCCGCATGCGCCTGATTCTGCTGGTAGCCGCACTGGGTGCACTGGCGATAAGTGCCCTACTGGCGCTGATATATGGGTTTGGTGCATCGGCTGCGGTAGCGCACCTTGGGCAGGTCGCATATTTTGAGTATTACCCGGACGGCCCGCAATACCTCGCGGTGCCGGCTTCGGACGGGGCATTGGGACTGCTGCGCGGCGGTATTTGGACGGTGATAGCCGGCAGTGCGACAGCTAGTGTACTCATGCTTCGCAAGGCTGCATTTCGGGCAGAAGGACGGTACCTGAAACAGGAAGCCGGACATGCCTACCAGGCGCTGAGATGCACCATAACGCAGCTGCCAAGGGCGCAAAGGGCATTGGGCGCGGCGGTGCTACTGGGTTTGCTGGGCCTGCAACTGGGTTGGCTGCTTACTGATTCGCTGAGCCCCGATGAGCTGGTTTCGTACGATGCTTTTGTGCACCAGGGGCCCGTGGCCATCACCAGCTTCTACCCCATCCCCAACAACCACCTATTCTACAACCTGCTGTGCTGGCCGCTAAAGCTGCTGCTGCCAGGCCAGGCGCGCCTGATTATGCGGCTGCCTTCGCTGCTGGCGGCCACGCTTGGCACGGGCATGGGCTACCTCTTGCTCACGCATTATCGCGGGTTTCGGGTGGCCACACTGGCCACGGCTTTGTTCGGGCTGAGCACGGTAAGCCTCACGTATGCAGCCTCCGGCCGGGGCTATTTTTTGCAGCTTACCTGCCTGCTGGCCGCTTTTTTTGCCGTGTACTGCCTGGTCACGCAGGGCGGTTGCCGACGCCTGGCCTGGGCCACGTTCATTCTTGGCAGCACCGCCGGCTTGTATACCGTGCCGACGTTTGCGTTGCCCCTGCTGGCGCTGGCGGCCGGCTTGCTGGTGGCATCCGCTCGTGCAGCTGCCTCGCAGCGGGAGCTCATTACCCAAACCGGCGCGGCGTTTCTCACCATTGGCCTGCTCACGGCGCTGCTGTACTTTCCGGTGGGCTGCATTTCGGGCTGGACGCGCTTACTGGCCAACCGCTACTTGCAAGCACACTCCCTGGCAGCCTTTCTCATTTCGAGCAAAGCCTACCTGTACGAGGCGGCGGGGCTACTGTATGGCCCGCCCCGCGGCGCGCTGCTGCTGTGGGCGGCGCTGACGCTGGGCACGCCGGCGGTACTGGCCCGCGCCGAGGTTGGACCCCGAGCCCGGTGGCTGGCGGGGCTGTGCTGGGCGCTGGTACTGGTGCCGGTGCCCCTGATGCTGGCCAGGCAGTTTTACATCCCGGCGCGCGTGTTGCTGTTCACCACCTATTTTTTGTACGTGCTGCTGGCGCTGGCCGCCGACTGGGCCTGGCGCCAACAGGCACGTCGCTGGCTTAGCTTGGTAGCCACCGGGGCAATCATGGTAATTTTTGCGGTGAAGCTGATGGCCATCGTAGCGCAGGTGCCGGTGTTGCTTCGCAGCCGGGCGCGGGCACAGGAGGTGGCCCGGGCGTACACCTGGCTTAGCCGGCAGCCGGCCGGGCCGGTGTTTGTGGGCGCGTCTTACCACGGCCTGCTGTTTTATCACCTGGGCCTGCTTGAACATCGGTCCCTCCCACTGCACTATGCGCCCCGTGGCCCAATGCGCTACGTGGTGTGGGGCAAAGACCAGCCCAACTCGCTGCCCGAATGGGCTAAAAGCCTACCCCTGCAGCCCGGCTACTCCGATGAAATGGTTTTCATCTACCGCCTGCCTTCAGCAAAATAAGCCACGCACGGTGCACGCTCCCCTTACAAACTGACATGTTGCCCGATTCCCCCGCTCCTACCTATTCCCATGCGCCCGCGTCCGTCTCTACCGATGCCGAGGCCCCCGCGTCATCGTTTTTTTTGCTGTGCGGGCTGGCATTGCTGGGTATATGTGCTGGTTTTGCCGCCATGGTGCTGCACCACACTACCTGGCAGGCGGCCCGGCAGCTGGATGCCATTTTCCCCTTTTATACCTGGCGCACCCGGCCATTTTCGGCCCGGGAGCTGACGCAGGCCTGGCAGTGGCTGGCGGCACTGGCAGCCGGTTGTGGCGCGAGTGCCGGGCTGCTGGCGGCGCTGCCCGCCGTCCGGCGAGAGCTTCGCGCCCTGTGGCTGAGCTTGCGGGCCGCCACTGGCGCGCTTTGGCAGACGGCGCATGCGTTGACCCCGCGCCAAAAACGCTGGGCTCTGTGGGGACTGACCGCCCTCACCGGGTTGCGCGCATACCTCAGCCTGGCCTCCGTCACGCCCGAATACGACGATGCGGCCTCGTACACCCTCTTCGTCAGCCAGGGCCTGTTTGCCACGGCCAGCTACTATCCGCTGCCCAACAACCACGTGCTGTCGAATGTGCTCAGCTGGCTTTTCTACCAAGCAAGTCCGAGCTTCTGGTGGACCATGCGGCTGCCGGTGCTGCTCACCACCACGGCCGTCACGGTGCTGATGTTCGTGGGGTTGCTCCACCGCCGGCTGGCATTTCGCCCGGCATTAATGGCGGTGCTGCTCTTTAGCCTCTCCAAACTGAGCATATATCATTCCTCGGTGGGGCGAGGCTATTGGCTGCTCACGGGCTGTGCTGTAGTCATGTTTTTTGTCACGCTGGCATTAGCCGCCAAAACCCGGGCACCCCGCGCCGCTTGGGCACTGCTACTGGTAAGCGGCATTTGCGGCACCTATGCCGTGCCCACGTTTGCCGTGGTCATGGCCTCGGCTTACTCGTGGCTGGGCCTGAGCTTTCTGCGCGAAAAAGCCCGGGCCGACCTGCTGCGCTTGGTGGTTGTGGGAACCACGACGGTAGCGGCAACCCTGCTTTTGTATGCGCCGGTGCTGTTTGTCTCGGGGCCGGCCATCTTTTTCGGTAATGGCTTTGTGGCGCCGCGGCCCTTCGCCGAGTTTGTGGCGGGCCTGCCGGCATACTTGTGGCAAACGGAGGGGTTTCTGGTGGGCCAGATAAAGGCCGGCGCCGTGCTCACCGTTTTGGGCGGCGCCACGGCCATCGTGCTGCTCCGACGGGCCTGGCAAGGCCAGCTACCGTCCGCGCAAACCGCCTGGTGGGCAGGTCTGGCGCCGGCCGCTTTCTGGTTTTGCGCTGTTCCCTACGTTGTGCTGATTGCTCAACGCGTGTTTGCGCCGGGCCGCACCTTGCTCTACAAAGGGCTATTTTTCTTCGTTGTGCTGGCCATGGTGGTGGAATGGCTGCTGCGGCAGCCGCGGCAGTGGAAAGCCCTGCGTCCAGCGCTGGCCGTGGCCGCCCTGGCCTGGACGGGCTACCAGTTCATCAGCCTGTGGCGCGACAATCGCATCCCGCAGCAGCACAATGCCGACTACCACGCCGCCTATGCCTGGTTGGCGCAGCAGCCCCGTGGGCCCGTGCTGGTGCCCGAGCCCACGCACAGCATTTTCCTGCGCCTCTATTTCCGGTCGGAGCTGCCCGGCCAGCCCTGGCAGCTCGACGGCCGCCCCGTACCCGGGCGCGCCTATCCCTACGTTGTGGCTTTCCCCAACAAGCGGGGGTATTTTCAGCCCCGGTTCAGCTTCGCGCCGGCTTTTCGCAACACCGAAGTGGAGATTTATCGCGTGCCCGTTACCGGACCTGCGCCCGCCGGGCTGCCCCCCTATTGGTATCTCAATGAAGATTTGTAGGCAACGCGCCTAGCCCCGCGCCAGCAGCGCGATGCCCACCACCACCAGCACCAAACCCAGGGCCTGGGGCAGGGCCAGGCTTTCGCGCAGCACGGCCAGCCCGAGTAGCGCCGTAAGCAGCACCGAGCCGCCCACTATCACGGGCGTGCCCACCGACGACGACACGCCCCGCTGAAACACCACAAACGTGAGGATTTCGGCTAGGCCCACGCCCAAGCCCGCCAGTGCCGCCAGCCCGAGCCCCTTACCCGACACGGCCAGCGGCTGGCCGTCCAGCTTTAGCTTCAGCAGCCACGCCGCGCCCAGGGCGGCCGCTACCAACTGTAGCACCACGGCTCCCAACGCCGGTGGCAGATGGTTCGACGCCAGCTTGATGAAGAAATTGTAGAGCGCCAGGCACAGGGCGGTCAGCAGCGCAAGAGGCAACCAGTTCATATGAGGTTAGCGCAGCTTCTCTTTCAGAATCTCCAGCTCCACGGCCGGCGCGATGCGCTCGTAGAGGATGTTGAAAGCGGCTTCGGTGATGGGCATGTTCACCTTTAGCTTCTTGTTAAGCTCGTGAATGGACTTGACGGCGTAGTAGCCCTCGGCCACCATGTTCATTTCCAGCTGGGCGGATTTTACGGAATAGCCCCGGCCCACCATGCTGCCGAAGGTGCGGTTGCGCGAAAACTGCGAATACGCCGTCACCAGCAAGTCGCCGAGGTAGGCCGAAGCCGACAAATCACGCGGTTGCGGGTTAATGGCCTGCAGAAAGCGTCGAATTTCCTGCACCGCGTTGCTCACCAGCACGGCCAGAAAATTGTCGCCATAGCCCAGGCCGTGCGCTATGCCGCCGGTGAGGGCAATAATGTTTTTCATCACCGCGCAGTACTCAATGCCGTCGAGGTCGGCGGCCGGGTGCGCGCTCACGAAACGGTTCCGCAGCAGCTCGCAAAACTCCAGCGCCAGCCCCGCGTCGGGCGAGCCAATGGTGAGGTAGCTCTGCTTTTCCAGGGCCACTTCCTCGGCGTGGCAGGGCCCGGCTATCACGCCCAACTGGTGCCGGCCCAGCCGAAACCGCTCGGCTACGTAGTCGGTCACGAGCTGGTTTTTGCTCGGAATCATGCCCTTGATGGCCGAAATCACGCGCTTGTGCTTGAGGGCGTCGCGGTCCAGCTTGTCGAGCACCGGCTGCACAAAGGCAGCGGGCACGGCCAGCACCAACCAGTCAGCTTCCTCAATGGCTTCTTCCAGGTCGGTGGTCGGATACACGCGGTTCAGGTCGAACTGCACGGCCGAGAGGTAGCGGGGGTTGTGGCGGGTGCGCAGCAGGTGCTGCACGTCGTCCTTCGAGCGCAGCCACCAGTCGAGGCGGGCGCCGTTTTCGCTGAGGATTTTGGTGAGGGCGGTGGCCCAGGAGCCGCCGCCGAGCATGGCGATTTTTTCCAAGTGGGTGGGAATTGAAGGTAGTAGTTGGAACGTCAGGACGCCACGTCAAACAAACGCGAAGCATCTTGCCCGCAGCAGTAATTGCATTACTTCAGCAGTAAAGATGCTTCGCGTTGGCTCTGCATTAGGTTTTCGGCGGCCAATCGGCCCCGGACCCGGCTTATTTGCCTTCGTCCGAATCGTCTTTCAGGGCTTCTTTGTTGAGGGACTTTTCGTCTTTGATGTCCACCGTGGCCTTGTCTTTAAGGGTTTTGGCCACGGCGCGGAAGGGTCCGCTCACTACCTGGTCGCCGGCTTTCACGCCGCTCAGAATTTCGATGTTCTGGAAGTCGCTGATGCCGGTTTTCACGGGCGTCATTACGGCTTTGCCGTCGCGCACCACAAATACCACCTCCTGAATTTCGGGCTTGGGACCGGCTTTTTCGTCGGCGGCCATGGCCGCGCCGTTGCCGCGGCCCGCAATCTTCTCGTTCTTCTTCAGCGCCGACGAGTCCGACCGAGTGGTCACGGCGGCCAGGGGCACGCTCAGCACGTTGCTTTTGCGGTCGGTGATGATGTCCACCGAAGCCGTCATGCCCGGGCGGAAAGGCACGATGGTTTGGCCGCGCACGGTGCGCAGCAGGTGTTTGTAGCTTTCGGGCAGCAGGCGAATGCGCACCTCAAACTCGGTCACGGCTTCGGCCGTGAGGGCGTCTTTGGCGGTGTTGGCAATGTTGGTGACCAGGCCGCGGAATTTCTCGTCCTTGTTGCTGTAGGCGTCCACCTCCACTTCCACCGAGTCGCCGAGGTTCACGTTGTTCACGTCGTTTTCGTTCACGTTCACGCGCACCTCCATGTTGTTGAGGTTGGCAATGCGCATGATTTCGGTGCCGGCCATTTGGGTGGTGCCCACCACGCGCTCGCCTTTCTTCACGTTGAGCTTGCTCACCGTACCGCTTACCGGCGCGTAGATGGTGGTTTTGTTGAGGTTTTTGCGGGCTTCTTCCAGCGAGGCCGACGCCGCACTCACGGTGCTCTGCGACGCCCGAATCTGTTGCCGGGCGCTGTTTATTTCTTCCTGCGAGGCATTGTAGGCCGCCTGGCTGGCTTCGTAGTCGGCCTGCGAAATAACTTTTTGCTTGTACAGCGAGGCGTTGCGGCGGTAGGTGAGCTCGGTTTGCTTGGCCGAAGCCAGCAGCTGCTGCAGGCGGGCCTGGGCCTGCCCCACGTTGGCGCGCTGCGTGCCCACCTGGGCGCTTTGCACGTTCACCAGGGCCTGGTAGTTATCGGGCCGGATGCGGAGCAGCAGCTGCCCTTTGCGCACGGAATCGCCTTCCTGCACGTAGAGCTCGATGATTTCGCCCGACACGTCGGGCGAGATTTTCACTTCGGTTTCGGGCTGCACCTTGCCCGAGGCGCTCACTTTCTCCACAATGTTGGCGGGGCCGGCTTTGGCCACCAGTACTTCCACGCCGCCGGTCTTGCCCACCCAGCCTTTTTTCTTGGCCACGGTGTAGCCCACCAGGCCCACCACGATGATGCCGAGCAGAATGTAGAGTAATCGGTTGTTTTTCATGAAGGCGTAATCTGTTCAGTAAGTAGGTATTCAGTTTGCAGAAGGTGTGGCGAAAAGGCCGGACGCGGGCCGCCACCAGGCCGCCCTCGCCCGGCTCGGTTACAGCGTCAACGGCTTGCCCTGATAGAAATCGAGCACCTTGCGCCGGAAGATGTAGCTGTACTTGGCCTGAATGCGGTTCGACTCGGCAAACGTCAGGTTGTTTTTGGCGATGTTGAACTCCGTGCCATTGAGCAGGCCGTTGTTGAAACGGATTTCCGAGTTGCGCTGCGTGAGCGTGAGGGCGGCCACCTGCCGCTTGGCCGCGGCGTACTGCAGCTGGGCGGCGCGGGCGTCGGCGTAGGCCTGCTCGATGCTCTGGCGCAGGGTGAGGCGGGCCTGCTCGGCGCGTACCGACTGGGCCTTCTCGTTGATGATGGCGCGCTGCACGCCGGTGCGCACCTGCAGGCCGTTCAGAATGGGCACGTTGAGCTGGAACTGGATTTGCTGGCCCAGGTTTTGGTTCAGCTGGTCCCAGAATCCCTGCGGCAGACTCAGGATGTTGCGCTGGTACGTGGTGACGGTGAGCGGGGTCTGCACGCCGCCGTTGTTCACGTAAAAAGTGGTGCGGCGGGCCGTCGAGTCGTTGCTCACCGACGTGACCGTGCGCACCGACGAATAGCCCGTAAACACCTGTCCCGTGAGGGCCAGGCGCGGGTAGTAGCCGCCGCGGGCCAGGTCGGTGCCCCGGCGGGCGCTTTGCACCCGGAGCTCAGCCGCCCTGATTTCGGGGAGCCGGCCGGCGGCGGTTTGGTACGTCGCGTTTAAATCCAGGGCCAGGGCGCCCTCCTCGTCGGGGTCGGGCAGCTGGGGCACTTCGATGGCGAACCCGGCCGCGTTGGCCGGGTCGATGTTCATGAGCTGCAGCAACGACAGGCGGGCCAGGTCGGCTTGGTTCTGGGCCGTCACCACGTTCAGCTCGTCGGTGGCCAGCTGCGACTGGCTGTCGAGCAAGGTGCTTTCGGGAATGCTGCCGGCCTTGAGCAGAATTTTGCTGCGCGTAATCTGGGCCTGGTCGCTTTCCACGCGCGTTTGGTTGGCGCGCACCAGCTCCTGGGCCAGCACCAGCTGCAAAAACGCCGACGCCACGTTCAGACTCAAATCATTGCGGGCCTTTTCGATGTCGGCCAGGCTGGCTTTGTAGTCCAGGTCGTTGCGCTTGATGGTGTTGCGCAGCTGGAAGCCCTGAAACAGCGTGACCTGAGCAATGCCGGCCAGGTTGTTGGCCCGCACGGTGTTGCTTTGAAACTCGAAGGTGAGCGGGTTCACGCTGGTGCCGTACTGCCACGACTGCGAGCCGCTCAGGTTGGCCGAGGGCAGCAGCGCGGCGCGGCTCTGGCGCAGTATCTGCTGATTGTTCTGGGCCTGCAGCTCGCTCAGGCGCACGTTCAGGTTGTGGGCCAGGGCGTAGTCCACGGCGCTTTGCAGCGACCAGGGGCCCGTGGGCAGTGCCTGGGCCGTGCCACTGGGCGCTGCCGCGGGCGGCGCACCCGGCACGGCCGGCGTTTGTTGGGCCCGGGCGGCCGGCGCCAGCGCCAGCGCGCCTGCCAAACCGGCCAGCAGCCCGTGCTTCATCGAAGCGGGAAGGGTCAGTCGTTTCATTTTGCAGAAAAGTGTTTTAGTCGGAAGTAGCAGTGTTGTAATCGGCAAGGTGCCATTTTTATTACCCGGCCGGTCTATTCCAGCGTGGGAATGTAGGTGATGCGCTGCACCCAGCTCAGCTGGCGCAGGTACTGCAGCGTGATTTCTTTGATGGGGCTGTCCATCTCAATGAACTGACGGGCCGCGTCGTTGCGCCCCTTGCGGCTCACAAACATGGTGGCGATGTTGCATTGGTCGTGGGCAATGACCGAGGCGATGAAAGCAATGGAGCCCGGCACGTCGTGGGCATCAATGATGAGCGTGTGCAGCGCGCCCGAAAAATCGGCCGGAAAGCCGTCGACTTCCACAATGCGAATGACCCCGCCGCCGCGGCTCTGGCCCACCACTTCCACGCGGTGGCCGGTGGCGCCGTCCAGCAGGTTCAGCTTGATGGTGTTGGGGTGCATGGTGGAGGCATTGCCCACGCTCTGAAAGGTGTAGCGCAGGCCAGCGGCCGCGGCGTGGTCGAACGCCGTGCGGATGCGCGTGTCGTCGGGTGCGTAGCCCAGCAGGCCCGCCACAATGGCGCGGTCGGAGCCGTGGCCCTCGTAGGTGCGGGCAAACGAGTTGTAGAACGTGATGACGGCCTCGGTGGGCACGGCGCCCAGAATGCGAATGGCGGCGCGCGCAATGCGCACCACGCCAGCCGTGTGCGACGAGCTGGGCCCAATCATCACGGGACCAATCATATCAAAAATGCTGGATTTCTCGGCCATGTAGTTGCGCCGCGCGCTACGGTTGGGGGCTTAAAAGTAGCGGATGGGGCCCAAATCTACCGCCGCGCCCTCCTTTCGCCGCCGCGGCCAGCGCCGCGCTCCCGCCAAAACAGCCGCCCCAAACGCGGCCTAACCGCCACCGTAGCCAAATGTTCGGCACGCCGCCTAAATCGGTGGCTTGCAACCTCAGTATTTTGTCGATATTTGCCCTGCCTCCACCCAGGCAATTCCCTCCCATCATTACCCCTCTTTTTTTATGTCCGACGTTCCCACCCCGGACGAATTTTCCCCAGCCGTGCTGGCTCAGCTCCGACGGCTGCAGGATAAATACGTTCCCGACGGCCAGGACCTGGCCGCCTACCTCGAAGGCCTTTACCACGCCAAATACATCAACTACTGGGATTATATCGAGCTAGACACTTTACTCTCCCTTCAGCGCCCGCTCACCAACCTGCCCGATGAGCGGATTTTTATCATGTACCACCAGATTTCGGAGCTGTATTTCAAGCTCTGCCTCTGCGAGTACGAGCAAATCGGCAACCTGCAGGCCCCCACACTGGGCGAAGTAGTGCTGCGCCTGGGCCGCATCAACCGCTACTTCGAAAACCTCATCGACTCGTTTGATGTGATGGTCGACGGCATGGACAAGCAGCAGTTTCTCGACTTCCGCATGGCCCTCATGCCGGCCTCGGGCTTCCAGAGCGTGCAGTACCGCATGATTGAGATTGCCAGCACGGCCCTCGAAAACCTGACCGACCAGGTGAAGCGCCAAACGCTGGGCGAGGCTTCGGCCCACGATTTCGACCAGCTGCTGGGCTGCATCTACTGGAAAGCCGGGGCCACAATCGAGGCCAGCGGCGCCAAGGCCCTCACGCTGATAGAATTTGAGCGCAAGTACACCGCCGACCTCGTGCGCCACGCCGCCGCCTACCACGACCGCAACGTGTGGGCCGTGGTGCAGCGCCTGCCCGAGGAAGACCGTCACCACCCCCGCCTGCTGCGCGCCATGCGCCAGCTCGACGTGAGCGTGAACGTGAACTGGCCATTGATGCACTTCAAATCGGCGGTGCGCTACCTGCACCGCAACCCCATCGATGTGGCCGCCACCGGCGGCACCAACTGGCGCAACTACCTCCCCCCAAATTCCAGCGCCGCATTTTCTACCCCCAACTCTGGAGCGCCCAGGAGCTCGAAGACTGGGGCAAAGGCTGGGTGGAAAGCGTGCTCGAAGAAGGCGTAGGCGCGCTCTAGCTTTTTAAGCCTCTGGTAAAATGGCCGGCAATGCCCAACCGAAGCTTCGGTTGCGGGCATTGCCGGCCATTGCTGCGTTTAGGCGCCTGCCCAGGCGGCTGGCTCCAACCTGCGGCGGGGCCGCCCGTACCTAAGGGCATCCATTGCGCGCCGCGCACCGCCCCATGACCGAATCCGACCAGAAAATCATCGACACCTCCCTCGAACAGGCGCGCGCGCTTCACGACAACCTGCGCGGCATGTGGGACGGCGACGCCCTCGCCACGTTTTACTACGGCGTCATCTCGGGCACCATGGCCCGTGGCGGGCCCGAGGTGGCAAAGGCTCTTTCGGCCATGCTAATCGAAGTATATACCAACACCGCACGCTCGCACGTCGACCTGGGCAAGCTCGCCAACGGTTTTGCCGGTAGCGCGCAGCCGCCGGCCGCGGACGAATAGCGCCTATACTCGGCCTTAGTCCACCATGTGGCCGTTTTCGGCCTGGGTTTCGCTCATGCGCCAATACACCACCAGCGACAGCAGCGCGCAGGCCGTCACGTACCAGTAAAACCACTCCTCTACCCCGCGCTGCTTGGCAAATAAGGCCACGTATTCGGCGGTGCCGCCAAAAATGGCCACGGTCAACGCAAACGGCAGCCCCACGCCCAAGGCGCGGATTTCGGTTGGGAACAGCTCGGCTTTCACCACGGCGCTGATGGACGTGTAGCCGCTCACCACAAACAGCGCCGAAATGAGCAAGCCCGCGGCCACCCAGGCATCGTGCGTGCCGGCCAGCAGGCGCAGCAGCGGTACCGTGCCCAGCGTGGCCCCGATGCCGAACATCAGCAGCACGGGCCGGCGCCCCACCTTGTCGGAAATGGCGCCCAGCAGCGGCTGAAACAACAGCGCCACGGCCATCACGCCAAACGAAATCATGGTGGCCGCTTCCTTGCTGAAGCCCGACGTATTCACCAGGAATTTCTGAGCGTAAGTGGTATAGGTGTAGAACGCCAGGGTGCCGCCGAGCGTGAGGCCCACAACCGTGAGCACTGCTTTGGGGTGTTGGGCCAACACCCGCAGCTGGCTGGGCACCGAGGCTCGGGCGCCCGACGCCTCGCCGGCGCTGGCGGCCTCTCGGTGCTGCTCAAAAGCGGCAGTTTCGCTCATGTGCGTGCGCAGGTACAGGGCTCCCAGCGCCGCCAGCGCCCCAATCACAAACGGCACCCGCCAGCCCCACTCGCCCATCTGGGCCGGGGTGAGCAGCTGCTGCAAGCCCAGCTGCACCAAGAGCGCCAGCAGCTGCCCGCCCATGAGCGTGAGGTATTGAAAGCTGGACCAGAAGCCGCGGTGCCGCACCCCGGCCATCTCGCTCAAGTAGGTGGCCGAGGTGCCGTATTCGCCGCCCACGCTAATGCCTTGCACCAGCCGGGCCAACAGCAGCAACGCCGGCGCCGCCACCCCAATGCGCGCGTGGCCGGGCGTGGCCGCAATCAGCAGCGAGCCGCCGGCCATGAGCTGCACCGACAGGAGCAATGCAGCCCGTCGCCCGTGCCGGTCGGCATACGCCCCCAGCAGCCAGGCCCCAATGGGGCGCATGAGAAAGCCCACCGCAAAAATGGCGGCCGTGTTTAGCAGCTTGGCCGTGGCGTCGCCGTTCGGAAAGAAAATTGGGGCGAAGTAGAGGGCGAACGCGGAGTAAGCATACCAGTCGTACCACTCAACCAGGTTGCCGATGGAGCCACTAATAATGGAGCGAAAGCGCAAAGCCGTGGAAGCACGAGTTGATTCAGCCATGCGGCAAACTAACGAAAGTCCATAGCAAAACATGCTTCGCATTGGGTTTTTAAAGCAGTTGGAATGAAACGCCTCTCAGCATGTTAATGACGCCCATTTTGGCCGGCGGGCTACAAAGTCAAGCCTGCCTTGCAATGGTGTGTACCTTTGCATCGGCTTTGGCCAACCAATTATTACTCAAAAGGATAAATACCTTTCTTATACAAATGTCAAAGAAAGAAGTCGAGCTATTACTCAACCCTGAGGTAGCATTTGATGAGTTTGCCCGTTACGAAGCTATTCTGAACCACGCGGGCTTGCAAACTGGCGAAGCTGATTTTGTGCACCTAAAACGGCGTTCCATTGATGCACGAGGACGCCAGGCACAAGTCAGGCTGCGCGCTGACGTTTACACAAATACTCCGCCTAAGGATTTGTTCGGCCCGTGGTTTTTTTATCCAAATGTTATAACCAATTCGCCGCGAGTTTTAATAGTAGGCGCGGGGCCGGCAGGGTTGTTCGCAGCACTGCGCTGCTTGGAGTTGGGCTTGAAGCCCATCGTGCTGGAGCGCGGCCTCGACGTGCGCACGCGGCGCCGCGACCTGGCGGCCATCAACAAGGAGCAGCTGGTAAATCCGGATTCCAATTATTGTTTTGGCGAAGGCGGCGCCGGCACTTACTCCGATGGTAAGCTGTACACGCGCGCCACCAAGCGCGGCGACGTGGGCCGCGTGCTGCGGCGCTTGGTGCAGCACGGCGCCACGCCCGACATTTTGGTAGATGCCCACCCGCACATCGGCACCAACAAACTGCCGGCCGTGGTGCAGGCCCTGCGCGAAGCCATTATCGAGGCCGGCGGCGAAGTGCGCTTCGAAACGCGCGTGACCGACCTGCTGCTCGACCGCAATCGGCTGCGCGGCGTCGTCGCGGCCTCGGGCGAAAACCTGGAAGCGGAAGCCACCATTCTGGCCACGGGCCACTCGGCCCGCGACATCTACGAGCTGCTGCACCAACGAGGCGTGCTCATCGAAGCCAAACCCTTTGCCATGGGCGTGCGCGTGGAGCACCCCCAAGCGCTGATAGACCAGGCCCAGTACCGCCGCACCGACCGCGGCCTGCTGCCGGCCGCGTCGTACTCTTTGGTGCACCAAACCGAGGTGAAGGGCGAGCAGCGCGGCGTGTTTTCGTTCTGCATGTGCCCGGGCGGGTTCATTGTGCCGGCGGCCACGGCCCAGGGCGAAGTGGTGGTGAACGGCATGTCGCCGAGCCGCCGCGACTCCCGCTTTGCCAACTCCGGCATTGTGGCCGCGGTGGAGCTGGCCGACCTCGACCTGCGCCAGCACGGCCCGCTGGCGGGCCTGCGCTTTCAGCAGGCGCTGGAGCAACGGGCGTGCGCAGCGGCCGGCGGCACGCAGCAGGCCCCAGCCCAGCTGCTGGGCGACTTCCTCAAGCGGAAAACATCGGGCAGCCTGCTCGAAACGTCGTACCAGCCCGGCCTCGTCTCGGTGCGCATGGACGACGTGCTGGGCCCCAACCTAGCCGAACGCCTGCGCCAGGGCTTTCAGGACTTCGGCCGCAAAATTCCGGGCTACGCCACCAACGCCGCGCAGATTGTGGGCGTGGAAAGCCGCACCTCCGCTCCCATTCGCATTCCGCGCGACCCGGCCACGCTGCAGCACCCGGAGGTGGCGGGACTATTCCCGTGCGGCGAGGGCGCAGGCTACGCGGGCGGCATTGTATCGGCGGCCATGGACGGCGAGCGGTGCGCCGAAGCGGTTTTGGCAGTTTTGTCGTAGAAGGTATTAGCCGAGCCCGGGCCGCCTTTCGGGAGCCCGGGCACCGGACACTCACCTGGCTTGGCGTCCTTGCTGTTTATAGTGAAGCGTAAAACGGCCCGGTGACATTTCTTCATCCAGCATCTTTTCATCCATGAAAAAGACCCTCGTTCTCGGCGCTTCCGACAACCCGCAGCGCTATTCGTTTCGGGCCATGCACATGCTCAAGCAACACGGCCACGAAGTGGTGCCGGTTGGCATTCGCAAAGGCGAAGTGGCCGGCTTGACCATTCACACCGACCGCCCGCAGGAAAAAGACATCGACACCGTGACGCTCTACGTGGGCCCGCAAAACCAGCCTGCTTGGTACGACTACATCCTCGACCTGCAGCCCAAACGCATCCTCTTCAACCCCGGCACCGAAAACCCCGAGCTGGAACGCCTGGCCCAGCAGCGGGGCATCCAGACCGAAGAGGCCTGCACGCTGGTGCTGCTGTCCATCGGGCAGTATTAAAAGCACAAACTGGCAACTTCGCCCCCTTACAGTTTAGAAAGAAAAGCACCAGCGCCTCATCGGGTTGGTGCTTTTGCTTTTTGGTGCAAACCAAAGCTGTTGTATACAGAACCGCCCCGCGCAAGGCTGTTGAGCCGGCGGCACAGTTGCTGAAAGCTGTTGCAGCACTTCGTTTGCTCTAAAACCAGGCTAGCCAATAGGCCATCCGCTGCCTTCCAACAACGAGAGGCTGACTTCATCGCCGGGCGACACGTTGGCCTGGCGCTGGCGCACGCGCACCGAATCCTCTGCCAGTGCTACTTCCACCTCATAGTAGCTGCCGTAAAACCGCACCGCCCGCACCACGCCCGCTAGGCCCACGCCGGGTTCGCAGGAGAGAACAAAACTTTCGGGCCGCACCAGCAACGCTTTGTGAGTTGAGCTTCGGCGTGATTTCAGAGCCGGGCTGAGCGCCTGCCGGGCCGCTCCGCGCAGCAGGTTGTAATCACCAAAAAGCGCCGCCGTGTATTCATTCACGGGCCGGTGATACACTTCTGCCGGCATGCCGCGCTGAACGATTTCGCCGCGCTGCAGCACCAGTATTTCATCGGCCCACGGCAGGGTGTCGGCCGCGTCGTGCGACACCAGCAGGCAGGTAATGCCCAGGCGCGGCCCCAGTTCCTCGATGATGCCCTGCAGTGTGCGCTTATGCACCCGGTCGAGGTTGGAGAAAGGCTCATCGAGCAGCAGCAGCCGCGGCGCCCCCAGCAGCAGGCGGGCCAGGGCCACGCGCTGCTGCTCGCCGCCCGAGAGTTGGTCGGTGCGGCGCGCCAGCAGATGGTCGATGCGGCACAGGGCAAACAGGGCCTGCGCTTCGGCGGCCGGCTGCTTGTTGGCGTAGCGCAGCACCTGCTCCACGCGCAACGAGTGCGGCAGGTCAGATTTTTGCGACAGATACGCCACGCCGGGGTGCCCCGGTACCAGCGTTTCGACGGGCCCGCGCACCCGCTCGCCCTGCACGCGCACTTCGCCGGTGCTGGGCTGCGTGAGGCCGGCGATGATTTGCAGCAAAGTGCTTTTGCCGGTGCCGGATTCGCCGGCCAGGGCCAGCTTGCGGTGAGACGCCAGCGAGAAAGTGATGTGGCGCAACACTTCATTTCCCTGTTCCGTCAGGCTGATGTTGGTGACCGTGAGCAGTTCCATGAAAAAACAAGAATGAGCCAACAGGCGATGGCCGTGCAAATAACCGAAGGCGGGGCCGGAAATATCGCTGCCCAAAGCCCAAAACCCGCTTTGCGCTATATTTGCCGCGCCTGCCAACGGTGATGGATTTCCACCGCGAACCGCCGGAGCCCCCGCTCCGCGCTGATGATTCCTACCGAACGGACGGCCCCGCAGGCCGCGCCGACCAGCTCATCTTTTCGTTCGCTCCGTGCCGATTCGCTTTTCCCTCCCTCATTTCGTATCCGCCCGGGTACGTTCGCACGGCACCGCTTCGGCCGCCCTTTTGTTGCTGCGTTGGCTGCTGATTAGTGCGGTGGTGGGCGCCCTGGCAGGCACGGCTTCGGCCGGCTTTCTGGTGGCGCTGGACTGGGTGACGCGCTGGCGCGAGGCCCACGCCTGGATGCTGGCACTGCTGCCCGTGGCCGGCCTGGCAATTGGGCTGGCATACCATTATTATGGTGACCGGGCAGTGCGCGGCAACAATCTTATTCTGGATGAGATTCATCGGCCCAGCCAGACGCTGCCGCTGCGCATGGTGCCGCTGGTGCTGGGTGGCACGCTGCTCACCCACCTGGTGGGCGGCTCGGCGGGCCGCGAGGGCACGGCCGTGCAGATGGGCGGCACCCTGGCCGACCAGCTGGGCCGCTGGCTGCGCCCACGCGACCGGCGCCTGCTGCTGGTGGCGGGCATGAGCGCCGGCTTTGCGTCGGTATTTGGCACACCGCTGGCGGGCGCGGTGTTTGGGCTCGAAGTTTTTTTGCTGGGCTCCATTCGGTACGAGGCGCTGCTGCCAAGCTTTCTGGCAGCCGTGGTGGCCGATGCCGTGACGCGGGCCTGGGGCGTGGGCCATACGCCCTACCCCGAATTGCCGGCCTTGGCGCTCACGCCGCTGGGGCTGGGCAGCGCGCTGCTGGTGGGCGCGTTGTGCGGCCTGGTGGCGCGGCTGTTTGCCGTCCTCACGCACGCGGTGGGCCACTGGTTTTCGGCAATCCCTTTTCCGCCGCTGCGGCCCGTGGTGGGCGGCGCCATGGTGGGGCTGCTGATGTGGGGCCTGGGCACGGGCCGCTTCAGCGGTCTGGGCATTCCGGTTATCGTAGAGGCGTTCCAACATCCTCTGCCGCCGACCGATTGGGCCCTGAAGCTGGCCCTGACCGCCCTCACGCTGGGCTGCGGCTTCAAGGGCGGCGAGGTGACGCCGCTGTTTTTCATTGGCGCGGCGCTGGGCAGCGCGCTGGCCGTGGTGCTGCCGCTGCCGGTGGCACTGTTGGCGGCCATGGGTTTTGTGGGCGTGTTTGCGGGCGCGGCCAATACCCCGCTGGCCTGCACCCTCATGGGGCTGGAGCTGTTCGGGGCGAAGGCGGGCGTATACCTGGGCATCAGCTGCGTGGTGGCTTACCTGCTTTCGGGCCATCACGGCATTTATGCCGCGCAGGTGGTGGGCCAGGCCAAGCACCCGCGCCTGGGCCGGCAGCAGGGCCGGCGCCTGGGCGACCTGTAGCGGTGCGGCCGGAGCGGGCACAATATTTTTACCGAGCCGGGCAACCCTGGCCCGCCTTTCGGCATCTGCCGCCCTAACTCACCATCCTTTCTGCGTTTTGCCCACCCTTACCGTGAACGAAGCCGAACTCATCGCTGCCTGCGTGCGCGGCGAGCACCGGGCCCAGCGCCAGCTCTACGACCGGCTGGCCGGCCTCATGCTCACCGTGTGCCGCCGCTACCTCAAGCGCCGCGAAGACGCCGAGGAAGCCCTCATCCTCGGTTTTGCCAAGATGTTTCGGGCCCTGCCCACCTACCGGTTCGAGGGCAGCTTTGAGGGCTGGGTGCGCCGCATCATGGTAAACGAGGCGCTGATGCAGCTGCGCCAGCGCGAGATGATGACGGTGTCATTCGAGGATTTTGCCCAACCCGAAAACCTGGCCACCACCGCCGCTACCGCCGACACGCAGCTGCAGGCCGAGGACCTGATGGAGCTGCTCACCACCCTGCCCACGGGCTACCGCACCGTGTTCAACCTGTACGCCCTGGAAGGCTACGGCCACCAGGAGATTGCCGAGCTGCTGGGCATCAGCGAAGGCACCAGCAAATCGCAGCTGAGCAAGGCCCGCGCCATGCTGCAGCGGCGGGTTCAGTTTTCTGCCATCGCCAGTAATTAGACCGACCTATGTTTCCCGAAGATATCGACGACTTATTCCGCGAGAAGCTCGACGGCCACGCCACGCCGCCGGCCGACGACCTGTGGTCCCGCCTGCAGGCCGCTGCCCCCGCCGAACCCGCCGAACCCGCCGCCCCGGCACCCGACGCACGCCTCGACCAGCTGTTTCAGCAACGGCTGAGCGCCCACGCCACCCCGCCCCGGCGGGAGCTGTGGGAGCGCCTCGAAGACGAGCACCTGCGGCCCCGCAAGCGCCGCGCCGCCGCGTGGTGGCCCATGGCCATTGCCGCCGCGCTGGCGCTGCTGCTAGTAGCCGGGGGCACGAAGCTGTGGCTGGGTTCGCCCGCAGGCAGCACGAAAACCGGCACCATTGCGTCGCAGCAATCGACCGGGTCGGTAGCTTCTCCCCAAGTACAGGCTGCTACGGCAGGCTTGCCGCAGGGCGCAGGCGTGGCAGAAAC
This sequence comes from Hymenobacter sp. 5317J-9, assembly GCF_022921075.1. NCBI lineage: Bacteria > Pseudomonadati > Bacteroidota > Cytophagia > Cytophagales > Hymenobacteraceae > Hymenobacter > Hymenobacter sp. 5317J-9. Next base: position 2,851,338 of record NZ_CP095050.1, on the reverse strand, counting down.
GGGCAAAAATGCCGCTTCCATTGCTGCCACGACGCCGGCTGAAACGTCGAAAAACATTTTAGCTGAATCCGCGCAGAAAAATGCAACCCTCCGGGCAACCCGCTCTTCCGACATCGCATCTACCGCATCAAAGGCCGGCCAGCCAGCTTCCGAGCAGCTGCCCCGCCACCTGAAAGGCACTGCCCGACGGCTGGACGCAGCCACCGAACAAGCCCCCCTCGTGGCCCGCGCAGCTACCCGCCCCGCTCCCCAGCCGGCCCCGGCCACCCCAGCTGACGAGTTGGGCAACGCCCCGGCAACGGCCCCGGTAGTGGCCGCGCAAACCACCCCCACTGCCACGCCGGAAATCGTCCCCGTGGGCGCCACCGAGCTGATAACGGTGGACGTGCGCACCGGCTCCGCACCGGCGTCGCGACTGGCCCAGGTCACCACCTCGGCCGTGGCTTCGAGCGAGGTAGCCGGCGAGCGGCGCCGCCTGGGCGGCCGCCTGCTGCAACAGGCCGGCCACCTGGTGCGGGGCGAGCGGGTGAGCCTGGCCGAAGTGGCCGGCCTGCCCGACAACGTGACCGTTCGGGCCACCGTGGCGGGCCGCACCGTCAGCAAATCCATTCAATTGTAATCCACCTCTTCTCTTTCGGAAATCATGCAACGCGCTTTTCTCCCCTCTTTTCTGCTGCTTTCTGCCCTCGCGGCGGGCCTGAACGAGGCCCGTGCCGCCCGCCTGGTGGCCCCCGCCACGGTGCAGGACACCATTGTGATGCGCCTGCCCAACCGGGCCACTCTCACCCTGACGGTGCGCGACGCGGCCCAGCTGCGCCAGCTCAAAAACTACCACCTCGACTCGCTCACGACCCGCCTGGCCACGTACATCACCCAGGCTGAGGCGGCGGCCAAGGCCGGCACCACCAACCAGGTGACGATGCGCTTCTACCCCGATAAGGACCAGCCCGGCCAGAACCTGCCCGAAGAAATCCGCATCACGGCGCACAAACCCGGCACCGACGGCGAGAAAGGCCCCACCAAAACTCAGGTTTTCCTGAACAAGAAGTTCGGCATCGTTACCACCAAGGACGGCGACGGCCATAATTCCTTCAGCATCGGTACCGACGGTAATGCGACGGCCAACGCCCGGGAAGATTCGCTGAAGCGGGAAAAGCGCCGCCGCAGCGCCAGCGTGGAGTTGGGCTTCGACATCGGCCTGACCACTTTGGTTAACTCATCTTCGACGGCCAGCCTGCAAGTGCCTTCCTACAACAACTGGCGCTCTACTTACATCAACTTTGGCCTCTTTTACGTGCAGCCGCTGCACTACACTAAGAAATCGAAGCTGGCCTTTACCATCGGGCCCGAGTTCAGTGGGAACTACATCCGGCTGACGGGCAACGACCAGTGGGTGCAGAACGGCAACCGCACCTTCGTGGAAACGGCGCCCGATGCCAAGCAGATTCAACAGGCCACCCTTTACGTGGGCACCCTGAACCTGCCCGTGATGCTGCGGCTGAAGCTGAAGAACAAAGAAGACAGAACCACGCTTTCGGCCGGCATTGGCGGTTTCGGCGGCACCCGCCTCACCAGCAACATCAAAACCGAATACCGCTTGGCCGGCACCGACTACAACAGCGAGGACAAAATCAGCGGCACCCTCAACCTCACTCCCTGGACGTACGGCTTGCAGGGCGAAATCGGCTTCCACGCCCTGCAGCTCTTCGCCAAGTACAACATGAACGAGCTGTTTAAGGAAGGCCAGGGGCCCAAAACGCATCTGCTCACCGTGGGCCTGAACGTGCTGGGCTTCTAGTCAACGCCTTGGCTGATTCTTTGAAAGCGCCTCTGATTAATTATCGGAGGCGCTTTTTTACGGTCATTCTGAATGCGGCGAAGGTCCCCTTCAAATTTGTCCATGAGCAACTTTGACCGGATAAATTTCTTCGCTGCGCTCTGGATGACCAGCGTTAAACCCTATTCGCCCCGAAAAAAATTATCGAGCAGAATGGCAGCCGAAATGGCCACGTTGAGGCTTTCGGCCTGCCCGCCGGCGCCGCGTGGGATGTGCAGGCGGCGCGTGAGGGCCGCCGCCACGCTTGGCGTAAGGCCGTGCGACTCGGAGCCCATCACGAGTACGCCGGCGGGCTGTAGGGCGAGGCGGTGCACGTTGTCGCCGGCCAGGTCGGCGCCGAAGATGCCGACTTCGGGCGGCAGCGTGGGCAGCCAGGCGGCCAGGTCGCGCTCCCACACGGGCACGCGGGCAAAGGCGCCCATGGTGGCGGCCACGGTTTTGGGGGCGTAGGCGTCGGCGCAGCCGGGGCTGAGCACCACGCCCGGCAGGCCGTACCAGTCGGCCAGGCGCAGCAAGGTGCCGAGGTTGCCGGGGTCGCGCACTTCGTCGAGGGCCAGCAACAAAGCGTCCGCGGGCAGCGTTGGAGGCAGCGGTGCCTCCGCCGGCAGGCGGGCCACGGCCAGGGCGGTGGTGTTGTTGGCCAGCGTACCGAGCTGGGTAAGCTCGTTTTCGCTCACCACGGTGAGCAGCCGGGCCGGCAGCAGGGCACGGTTTTGGGAGGCAAATTCGGCGGTGGCCAGCAAGTGTTCAGTTTCCAGGTCGGAACTTAGCAGCTCCAACACGCTTTTGCCTCCTTCCACCAGAAACGCGCCGTGGCGTTGCCGGTACTTTTTTTGGTGCAGCGACTGCACGTATTTGCCTAGTGCTTTTGAAACCATTGTTGTCGACCTATTCTTCAAAGCTACGGGCCGGGCGCAGACTGGGGCCGTTGCTGCTGGCCCTACTGGTGGCCTGTTCGCCATTTAAGTTGTTGCGGCCGGGCCAGCGCCTGCTGAGCCGCGTGGAGGTGAAAGGCGTGGAGCAGGCCGACAAAGAACGGCTGAAGTCCCTGGCCCAGCAAAAACCCAACACCCGGTTTCCGCCCAAGCTGGCCATCTACCAGCTGGGCTACAACTTCTACGACTCGGTACGCATTAAAAACAAGCTGCACGAGATTCAGACCACTTACGCGGCCCGCATGAAAGCCGCCGGCACCGACTCGGCCGAGCTGGGCAAGCTGCTGGCCCGCCGCGAACGCAAGGTGAACCGCAAGCAATTGGCGCTCGACAAGGGCAACGCCATCATGCGCCTGGGCGAGGCGCCCGTGGTGTACGACACGGCCCTGACCCGCCGCAGCGTGGAGCAGATGACCACGTTTCTGCACTCGCAGGGCTTTTTCCGGGCCAAAGTCACGGCCACCGACACGGCCCGCTACCAGCGCGGCATACTGCTGCGCGCGTTGGGCGTGTTTCACAAGGGCAATTCTGACTCGCTGGACGCCCGCAAGCGTTACCGGCGGGTCACGGTGACGTACAACATCACCGAAAACCAGCCGTTCCTCTACCGCCTGCAGCCGCCCAGCATTCCCGATTCGGGCGTGGCGGCCGTGGTGCGCCAGGGCCAGGGCGCCACGCTGCTGCACGAAAACGAGCGGTTCAACGAGGAGCAGATTGGCCTGGAGCGCACCCGGCTCGAAACCCTGCTCAAAAATGCCGGCTACTTTGATTTCCGCCAGCAATACATCACCCTAGAAGCCGACACGAGCTACGAGAAGTTCACGGTGCGCCTGCGCACGCTCATTGCCAATCCCGGCCCCGGCCAGGGCCACCGCGTGTACCGGGTGCGGCAGGTGCGCTTCGTGACCGATGCCGGCGTGGGCCGCACCCTGCGCAACGCCACCGGCGACACCCTGCGCCGGGCCGGCACCGTGGGTGCCCTGCGCGTGCGCCCCAGCCTGGGCCTGCGCACCGACACCACCGTGACCGACTCCATCCGCTTTGCGGCCTACGAACAGCAGTTCAGCACCAGCCTGCTGGCCCGCAAGGTGCTGGTGCGGCCCGGCCAGAACTACAGCCTGCTGCGCACCCAGCAAACCCAGCGCCTGCTCTCCAACCTGGACATGTTCCGCTTCAGCACGGTGAACTACCGCAAAGTGGCCGACCCGCCCGCCGCCGACAGCGCCGGCCTGCACCCCAGCACCGGCGAACTGGTGGCGGTGATAAATGCCTCGCCGGCGCCCAAATACGCCATCAACGACGAGTTTGGGGCCACTTTCGTGGCCAATAAAACGGGTCCCTTCCTGAATGTGCGCCTGAAAACCCGCAATCCGTTTGGCGGGGCCGAGGTGCTGGAATTTGGCGTGCGCGCGGGCCTGGAAGGCCAGCTGGTGCGTATTGCCGAAGGCAGCGGCACGGCGCCGCAGTCGGTGTTTACGCGGCAGCTGGGCGCCACGGCCTCGCTCATTTTGCCGCAGTTTCTGGTGCCCTTCCGCACCAACCACTTCCTGACCGAATACAACCCCAAAACGCGCTTCACGCTGTCGGAAACCTACGTGGACCGGCCCGAATACACGCGTTCCAACTTCGAGTTTGCGCTGGACTACATCTGGCAGCGGTCGGCGTTTCACCAGTACGTGTTTTCGCCGGTGATAATGACGCTGGTGAACACGCCGTTTGTGAGCGACTCCTTCAACGTGCGCTTGCAGCGCCTCAAGGTGACGGAAGGCTCGTCGTTGTACCGGTCGTTTAACAAGCAGATTGAGCCCAGCTTCAGCTTCACCTCGCTGTACAACTCCAACGATTTTAACCAGACGCGCGACTCCTACTACCTGCGACTTTTTGCCGAATTGGGTGGCCTTACCCGCGGGCTCTACCGCAAGCAGCTGTTTGCCGCAACCGAGCTGAACGTGTACGATTTTGCCCGCATCAGCATCGATTACCGTCGCTATTACCGCCTGTCGCCCCAAACCTATTTTGTGTGGCGCCTCAACGGCGGGGCGGTGCATGCCCTCAGTAAAACCGATGGCGAATACGTGGTGCCCTACGACAAATCGTTTTTTGCGGGCGGCTCCACCAGCCTGCGGGCCTGGCAGCCGCGCCGCCTGGGCCCGGGCGGCTATACGCCCCGCCTCTCTAACGGCACTCGCGACTACCTCACCGAGCAGCCCGGCGAGCTGCTGCTCGAAGGCAGCGCCGAGTACCGCTTTCCCATCTATGGCTTCGTGAAAGGGGCCGTATTCACGGACTTTGGCAACGTGTGGGGCCTGCAGGAGCAGCGCAAGGAAAATTCCGACGAGTACATCCGAGAAAATGCCCAGTTCCAGCTCAATAAATTCTACCGCCAGCTAGCCCTGGATACCGGCATCGGCATCCGCTTCGATTTCACTTTCCTCATCCTACGTCTCGACCTGGCCACCAAGATTTACGACCCCACCGCTCCCGCGGGGCAAACCTGGGCGCTGCGCAATTTCAACAAAAGCGCCAACCCCATTGCCTTCAACCTGGGCATTGGTTATCCATTCTAAGCCCGGTGGCCAAATACCCGGCGGTTAGCACGACGAAGCAGGCTCAATCAGGTTTGTGCCCCGGTTCCAACTTAATAAGGAAAAGCCCCGGCACTGTGCAGTACCGGGGCTTTGTTGCTTCGGGAAGATTCATTGACTAGTAGGCCAGCAGCTCGGCAATGGCCGTGGCAACTTTCTCGGCGCTGGGCAGCATCTGGCGTTCCAGTTCCACGTTGAGTGCGATGGCGGGCAGGTTGGCTGCGCCGAGGGTGAACACGGGCGCGTCCAGGGCTTCGAAGCAGTGGCGCTGAATGCGCCCGGCCAGGCTTTCGGCAAAGCTGTTGAGCAAGGGCTCTTCGGTCAGCACCAGCACCTTGCCGTGGCGGCGGGTGGCGGCCGTCACGGCGTCGAAGTCAAGCGGATTGAGGGTGCGTAGGTCCAGGATTTCGATTTGGCCGGGATACTCGCGACTGGCGGTTTTGGCCCAGTGCACGCCCATGCCATAGGTCACGACCAGGGCGGTTTCGCCGCGGCGCAGCTTCTCGGCGTCAGCAGCCTGCGCGATGGCGGCCAGGCCCAACGGAATGACGTAGCCGGCGGCGGGCTCCACAGTTTTAGCTTCTTCGGTGCCCGATACTTTGCTCCAGTACAGGCCTTTATGCTCCAGCATCACCACGGGGTTGGGGTCGAGGTAGCTGGCGCGCATCAGGCCCTTCATGTCGGCCGCGTTGCTCGGATACACCACTTTGATGCCCCGAATGGTGAGCAGCGTGCTCTCGATGGAACCCGAATGGTAGGGCCCGCCCCCACCATAAGCGCCAATGGGGACACGGATGAGCGCCGGAATCGGAAACTTGCCCATGGTGAGGTAGCAGGATTTCGACAGCTCTTCCACCAGCTGGTTCAGCGAGGGCCAGATGTAGTCGGCAAACTGAATTTCCACAATGGGCCGGGCGCCCACGGCGGCCATGCCGGCCGTGCTGCCCACAATGTAAGCCTCCTGAATGGGCGTGTTGAACACGCGGCCGTCGCCGTATTTCTTGGCCAGCAGCGCAGCCTCGCGAAACACGCCGCCCAGCTCGCCGCCCACGTCCTGCCCGTAGAACAAGGCCTCCGGAAACTCCCGCAAAATGTCGTCGACGGCGTGCAGGGCGGCATCCACCATCAGGGCTTTCTCGGCGCCCGCGGGGCTGCGCTCGCCGGCCTCGGCCGTCACGGCGGGCGGCGCAAACTCGTGGTCGGCAAAGGTGGCCGGGTCCGGGTTGGGCGCCGCCAGCGCTTCGGCCCAGTCGGCCTGCACGGTGGCGCGGGCTTCGTCGCGCAGCTCTTCCAGCTCCGCCTCGGCAAAGCCGCCCGCCAGTAGCTGCTGGTGCAGGCGCGGCAGCGGGTCCTGGGTTTGATGATTGGCCAGGTCGTGGCGGTACCATTCGCGCCGCACGCCGCTGGTGTGGTGGCCCAGCAGCGGGCATTTGGCGTGCACCAGCACTGGCCCGCGCCGGGCCCGCACGTGGGCAAACGCCTCGGTGAGACCGGCGTAGGACGAGCCAAAATCGGCGCCGTCCACCTGCATGCGGCGCAGGCCGGGGAAGCCTGCCGCAAACTCGTAGGCATTCATGGCGCGCATCTCGCGGCCGGTGGCCGAAATGCCCCAGTCATTATCCTGCACCAGATAAATAATGGGCAATTGGTGCAGAATAGCCATTTGCAGCGCCTCCGACACCTCGCCCTCGGTCATGGCCCCGTCACCAATCGAGCACAAGCTCAACGAGCGGTTGGCCACGAGGCTTTCGCGGTTCTGCTTCACTGCCTCGGTGGCTCCCGTCAACGCTTCCGCCGTCAGCGACTCGAAGTACTTGATGGCGTGCGCCACGCCCGTGGCCGGAATGGCCTGCATGCCCGTGGCCGAGCTCTGGTGCGGAATGACCGGCACGCCGGCCCGCCGCAGCGAGGGGTGCGAGTAGTACGTGCGCCCACCGCTGAACGGGTCGCCGGCTTTGGCCATGAGCTGCAGCATCAGTTCGAAAGGACGCAGGCCCAGGCCCAGCAGCAGGGCGTCGTCGCGGTAATAGGGCGCGGCAAAGTCGGTTTCGGTGAGCAGGAAGGCGGCGGCCAGCTGCACGGCTTCGTGGCCGCGGGCGGTGGCGTGCACGTAGCGGGCCGAAATGGCTTTTTGCTCTTCGTAGAGGTCGGCCATGGCGGCCGCGGTGTGCATCAGGCGGTAGGCGCGGCGCAGTAAGTAGCGGTCCACGGCCGGGGCCGGGGCTTCGCTGCTGGCCGAAAATGCCGCTGCCGCGGCAGCCGCGGCACTTGCCACGCGGGTATTCGAAAGGTCGGTGGTATCGGAAGCGGTGGGAACTGCGAATTCAGACATCAGGGCAGGAGGCGGGTGAGGCCACAAAAGTACGCCCGGCCTCCGTCCGTATCTTTGCGCCCGGCCCCGAACCCGCTTTTTCGGCCCGCGCTGTCTGTTTTGGCAGTTGATTTGATGGCCTCACCCGGGTCAACCTTCCCGTTTCTTTCGTGAATCCGACCTCCTCGCCCACCATCCGTCCCGAAATCGAAGCCTGGCTGGCTGATTTTCAGCTACGCCTGTGCCAGCAGCTCGAAACGGCCGACGCCGGCCCCGCCCACTTCCTCACAGATGCCTGGCAGCGCGAAGGCGGCGGCGGCGGCCGCTCCAAAGTGCTGGAACACGGCCGCGTGCTGGAAAAAGGCGGCGTGGGTTTTTCGGCGGTGTGGGGCGAGATGAGCGAGGCCGCCGCCCGGCAGCTGCACATGCCCGACCAGCATTTTTACGCCACCGGCGTGAGCGTGGTGCTGCACCCGCGCAGCCCCCGGGTGCCCATCATCCACATGAACGTGCGCTACTTCGAGGCCGGCAACGGCGAGGCCTGGTTTGGCGGCGGCATCGACCTGACGCCTATTTACGTGGACGAGACCCAGGCCCGCCGCTTCCACGCGCGGCTGCGGGCGGTGTGCGACCGCCACAATCCGGCCTATTACCCCAAGTTCACCCGCTGGGCCGACGACTACTTTTTCCTGCCCCACCGCCAGGAAACGCGCGGCGTGGGCGGCATTTTCTACGACCGCCTCACCGTGGGCCGCGACGGCACGGCCGAGGAGCTGTTTGCCTTCATGCGCGACGTGGCCGAGCTGTTCGGTCCCTTCTACGCCAAACTGATGGCCGAAAACCACCCGCTGCCCTACGGCGAGCGCGAAGAAGCCTGGCAAACCCTGCGCCGCGCCCGCTACGCCGAATTCAACCTGGCCTTTGACCGCGGCACCCGCTTCGGTCTCGAAACCGGCGGCCGCACCGAAAGCATCCTCATGAGCCTGCCCCCGCGCACCGGCTGGGCTTATAACCCCGCCCCACCCGCCGCCGGCTCGCCCGAAGCCACCACCCTGGGCTGGCTCCGCAAGGGCGTAGACTGGCTGGCCGATGCTTGAGGCCATCAAAACCCTTGACCGCACTTGGCTGCTGGCCATCAACCACGCCCACGCGCCGTGGTTGGACCGGGTGATGGTGCTGGCCTCCGACCGTACGGTGTGGTTTCCGGTGTATGCCGTACTCATTGGCTGGCTCATCTACCATTTCCGCTGGCGGGCGGCGGTGCTGCTGCCGCTGGTGGTGGCAGCCGTGGCCCTGGCCGATAGCATCACGAGCCGGCTCTTCAAGCCGTATTTTGGGCGGCCCCGCCCCTGCCACGATGCGGCCATTTTCCTGCAGCTGCACCTGCCCGATGGCTGCGGCGGACAGTTTGGCTTTCTCTCGTCGCACGCCGCCAACTCCACGGCGCTGGCCGTATTTATAGCGGTTTCGCTGCCTAATGGAAGATTTCGCAGCTTAAAAATAGCCATATTTTTATGGGCTATTTTACTATCGTATAGCCGTATGTATCTTGGCGCCCATTACCCTACCGATGTACTGGGCGGGGCTATTATTGGGGGGTTGCTGGGCTGGGCCGCCGCGTTGGGGTTTCAGCATTGGCAATTCAAGCGTTGGCCTGAAAAAGCGTAAGAATCGTTGAATATGAGCAGTCCGGCGCGCCGATTTCTATTTTTGCTTTCGAGCACCCGCCGCATGGGCAATACCGAGCAATTGGCTTATTGTGCCGCCAATTCGCTGCCGTCCAGCGCCCAGCAACGCTGGATTCACCTGCAGGACCACCCGCTGCCTTATTTCGTCGACCTACGCCACCACACGCCCTACCCCGCGCCCACCGGCAACGCCCAACTCCTGCTCGACGCCACCCTCGACGCCACTGACCTGGTGCTGGTGGCGCCGCTGTACTGGTATAGCCTGCCCGTGCACGCCAAGCATTACCTCGACTACTGGAGCGCCTGGCTGCGCACGCCCCACCTTAACTTTCGGGAAGAAATGCGGGGCAAAACGCTGTGGTTTATCGTGGTGAGCAGCGGCGACCGGGCCGAAACCAAGCCGTTGGAAGAAACCCTCATCCTCACGGCCCGATACATGGCCATGAATTGGGGCGGGCTGCTCTACGGCACCGGCTCGCGCCCCAACGACATCCAGGACGACGCCCAGGCTCTGAAGCAGGCCCAGCACTTTTTCAGCGCTGCAGACCCGGCCCCTGACCCTAGCCCCACGGCGGCCCAGCCGCTCATGCAAAAAGCCCGCTAAGTACTCGGCGGGCTTTGTTTTGCAGTGACTATTGGGCGGGCTTGCGATTGCCGGTGTGGCCGTCGCCGCGGTCGCCCTGGCCGGGCTTACTGGTTTTTTTCGAGTTGTGCTGGTCGTCCTGAGACAGGGACTTGTGCAGCTCAACCGAATGGTCAATCTGGCCGTCTTTGTCCCGACGGATGTAGCGTTTGTCGCCCTCGTTGGGCTCGATTAATTCGCGCTTCGACATGATGGAAAGGATTTACGTGGAAAGGTTGAACCCTTCCTACGCGCAGCCTTTCGCGCAAGTTGTCAGGTGGTTCGGCCCAGGAGCTTGGCCACGTACTTGCCCACAATGTCGAATTCCAGGTTCACCGTGTCGCCGGGCCGCAGCTGGTGGAAGCCGGTGTGCTCGTAGGTGTACGGGATGATGGCCACCGTGAAGCCGTCGTCGGTACTATCAAAGCAAGTCAGGCTGGTGCCGTTCACGCAGATGGAGCCTTTGTTGACGGTGAGTCGGCCGGGGCCCGGCTCGTGCCCGAAGCGAAACAGCCAGGAGCCCTGCTGGTCTTCCACGCTCAGGCAAGTGGCAGTGGCGTCGACGTGCCCCTGCACAATGTGCCCATCGAAACGGCCCGTGGCTGCGAGGCAGCGCTCCAGGTTGACGTGGCGGCCGGGCTCCCACTGGCCCAGGTTGGTCACGCGCAGCGTCTCGTCGATGGCCGTGACCACGTGCGTGCCGGCGGCCGCGTCCACGGCCACCACGGTTAGGCACACGCCGTCGTGGGCCACGCTCTGGTCAATCTTAAGCTCCGCCGCAAAGGGCGAACTGACGGTGAAATGGCAGTTGCTGCCCTGGTTTTCAACGGCAACGATGGTGCCCAGGGCTTCGATAATTCCGGTAAACATGAATGGCAAGATGACGGTGATGGGGCCGACCTGTGTGTGGTATTCTGCTGCACTGAATGCAACCGAAAACCACACACAGGCCGGTTAAAACGCAAAGAACGGCACCCGGGGACCGGAATGCCGTTCTGCATGGTAAAACCGCCGGGCGGTCAAAAGGATTTTACTTCTCCACTTTGTCCAGCGCTTTCCAGTCCAGCTCGCCAGTTTCTTTGCGGCGCAGGAAGTAGCTCTGGTCGTCGTCCTTGTTTTTGCCAAACGTGAGGTCGGCGCGGCACGCGAGGCATTTGATGGAAGTGTACTTGTATTTGCCCTGCGCTACCCGGCTGGTCAGGTCCAGATTATCGGAGCCGCACAGGCCACAGGCCGCTACATCGGGAAAGCTCAGCCGGTCGTATTCCGCCACGGTTTCGTGCAGGTTGCTGCCCTGCACGGTGAAGTGAAATTGACGGCGCCCGATGCGCTTGGTAATCATCATCTGCAACATTCTACTGCAATAAAACGGGGTGAATTGATGCTTTAAAATTACAAAATATCAGCCTCAAAAACAAGCGGATATCATGGCTAAAGTCCATAAAAAAAGGCCCGCACGCGGGCCTTTTTTTATCTTCTAAACGTGAGCTTACTGCTGCACAAATTTCACGGTGCGGCGGGTGGTCCCGGCGCTTACTTCGCAGGTGTAGGCGCCCTTGGCCAGGCGCCCCAGGTTCACCGATACCTCGCGGCTGCTGCTGGCGCCGAGCTGCTGCTGGGCCACCACCGCGCCGCGGGCATCGAGCACGCGCAACTTCAGGGGCTGGCCACGCAGGTCCTGGGGAAGCACCAGCGTCAGGGCACCCTCGCCGGCCGGGTTGGGAAAAAGGCCCAAGGTTTCGGCTGGGGCGCTGCCAGCGGCGGTGGCCAGCGGTGCTGTGGGATGCAAGGCGTTGTAGGCCGTCACAAAGTTCGGTATGCCGTAGCCGAGGTTATTGTCGGGGTTGTTGGCCTGCGAGGCGGTGCTGCGCAGGGCCGCAATCACCTGCTGCGCGGTGAGCGTGGGGTTGGCCTGCCAGAAACCGGCCACCATGCCCGCCAGCACCGGGCAGGCGTAGGACGTGCCGTTGCCACGGAAAGCAGTACCGCTGGGCGCAAGCACCGCCGCCGCCTGCCCCATAGCCGCCAGCGTGGGCTTGATGCGTCCGTCGGCCGAAGGCCCGAAGGAGCTGAACCCGGCCTTATTTCCCATAGAATCGACGGCGGCCACCGAGATGATGGAGTCGGCATCGGCCGGGGCCGAGATGTAGCGCCAGAAGTTGTTGCCCTCGTTGCCGGCGGCGCTCACCACCACCATGCCCACCCGGGCCGCCACCGTGGCCGCCCGCGAGCTGAGGGCCGTGCGGCCGTTCATGTCGGCGTAGGTGTAGGAGCGCGAGGGGGCGTCGAACGTGGTGTAGCCCAGCGAGGAGCTGATGACGTCGACCCCGGCCGAGTCGGCGTACTCGGCGGCGGCCAGCCAGTTGGCCTCCTCAATGGGGTGCTCCGAGTTCACGTCTTCGGTGATGCACAGGTGGAACGTGGCCTTGGGGGCCGTGCCGATGTAAAAACCGGCCTGATTGGCCGCAATGGCCGACACGCAGTTGGTGCCGTGGCTGTTGCGCAGGTACACATTCTTGCCGCCGTCGACGAAGTTGCGCGTAGCCACTAACCGGTTTTCCTGGAACAGCGGCTGCATGGCCGGAATCTGATTCACGCCCGGGAAACCGGCATCGAACACGGCGATGTGCATGCCTTCGCCGCGGAAGCCGGCGTCGTGCATGGCCGTGGCGCCAATCTGCCGGTCCTGCTGGTAGGCCGGGCCGTACTGGGCGCGCGTGGCCAGCGTGCCGCGCGCCGCCACTGGCGGCACCTGCCCGGGAGCCGCCGCGGGCGAAAACGTCTGTTGATTGCGGTTGAGCGTGGCAGCGCTGCGCACAATGGGCAGCGCCGTGATGCGGGCCAGGGTGGCAGAGTCGCAGGCCACCACGGCCGCGTTGAACCAGCGCGAGGTGTACACCACCTGCGGGCTGCCGGTCAGGTTCTTCACCTGCGTCACGTAGGCCGGGTTCACGGGCAGGTCGCGGGGCAGCACGGCAATGCCTTGCCGGGTGCGACGGGCAATGGCGCGGGCCGACAGAAATGCCTGCGGCTGGGCCACGGTGTAGGGCGTACCGGCCTTGTCGCGGAAGTACACCAGGTGGCGGCGCACCGTGCCCTGCGCCGCAGCAGGAGCCGCAGCCAGCAGCTCAAGCGCCCCGGCCAGCAGCGCAAAACCAAACCATTGACGTGTCGAAAGCACCATAGAAATGAGCTGAGGCAATGAGAGTAACCAGGAAAACAATTATTTCACCACGTAGTCAATCAATGTTTCGTGGCGGGTTTTGGCGGCAAAGTAGGAGCCGGCCACGTAAATCTGCACACTGGTGTTGTTCGGGTCGGGGTAATTGAAAAAATTCATCGAAAAGCGCCGCCGCAGCACAGGACCCACGCCTTTGGCAAAGACCTGCTGGTAGCCGCTGCGCTTGATGAGGCTGTTTTCGGCGGCCGTGCCGGTGTTGTTGGTGGTAACCGTCGTGCTGTACGCCTTCGAGGGCAAGCCCGTGGTGCCGCCACCGGTGGAGTACGGCTGCCCCGCCCGTAGGTACTGCCGGGTTTGGTTCGTGACGGTGTCCTGGGCGCTGTTGTTGAAGGCGTTCAGGTTCCAGGTGCCCTCTTCCTTCACCGGAAACACCAGCTCCACGGTGCGCACGTTGTTGCGGCTCAGGGCCACAAACTGCTCATTCGCGGTCAGCACGAACACGCTGTCGTCGACCCAGGCCGTGGACGGCGGCACCATCTTGGCTCGCACCAGCCGGTAGGCTTTCCGGCCCGCAGCATCCGTGAAGGTTTCTGTGATGGTTTCCCGCAGCTTGAAGGCGCTTACCGTGGCCACGCTCGGCACCACCACCGGGTTCACAAACCGGGCCTCGCTCCAAGTGGTGTCGGCCACGGCGTAGGTCCAGGAGTTGCCCACGGCCACGGGGTAGTAAGCCGTATCGGTTTGCGGCGCCACGTCTACCTCGTTTTTGCAGCCGGCCAGGCCGGCGGTCAGCGTCAGCCCCACGCCGGAAAGCACCAGGAAACGGGCGGCGCCAGAAAGAAAAACAAGCTTGTTGTGCATACGAAAACCGATAGACAAGAGGAATGAGGAGTTAGCGGCCGGCTTCGGCCGGCGCGGCAAAAGGTAAGGGGATTTCGCCAATTACGTGGCGCTCTATCCAGCCACCGCCCAGCACGTCTTGCCCATCGTAGAACACGGCGGCCTGCCCGGGCGTGATGGCGTGCACGGGCTCTTCGAAATAGACGCGGATTTTGCCGTCCACTTCTTCCAGAAATGCGGGGGCGCCGTCGTGGTTGTAGCGCACTTTCACGATGGCCGGCACCAGTCCGCGGCCCGCCAAACTGGCCTCCTTTCCCATGTTGGGCTTGCCCACCACGGTGGCCGTGCTGGCTAGCTCGTCGTAGTTGCCCAGCACCACTTCGTTGGTATCGGGCCGGATTTCGAGCACAAACGCCGGGTAGCCCAGCGCCACGCCCAGCCCCTTGCGCTGCCCAATGGTGTAGAACGGATACCCCTCGTGCTTGCCGATGACGCGGCCGTTTTTGGTCACGAAGTTGCCGCCGGCCACGCGGACTTCCAGGCCCGGCACGCGGCGGCGCAGGAAACCCCGGTAGTCATTGTCGGGGATAAAGCAGATTTCGTAGCTCTCGGGCTTGTTCACCAGCTCGGTGAACCCGCGCCGACGGGCCTCGTCATAAATTTCGGTTTTGCGCATGCCGCCCAGCGGGAACAGCGTGCGGCTCAGGCTCTCCTGGCTCACGCCCCACAGGGCATAGCTTTGGTCCTTGTTTTCGTCGAGGCCCTTGCTCACCACGAAGCGGCCGGTTTCGGCGTCTTTCCGGATGTTGGCGTAGTGGCCGGTGGCAATGAACTGGCAGCCGAGCTGGTCGGCGCGGCGCAGCAGGGCGTCCCACTTGATGTGCGTGTTGCAGAGCACGCAGGGATTGGGCGTGCGGCCCGCGAGGTATTCGTCAGTGAAGTTATCAATCACAAAATCACCGAATTCGTCGCGAATGTCGATGATGTAGTGCGGGAAGCCCAGCGTCACGGCAATGTCGCGGGCGTCGTTGATGCTGTCGAGGGAGCAGCAGCCGGTTTCTTTCTTGGAGCCGCCGGCGCTGGCGTAATCCCAGGTTTTCATGGTCATCCCGACCACTTCGTAGCCTTGCTCATGCAGCAGCACAGCGGCCACGCTCGAGTCAATTCCGCCGCTCATGGCGACGAGTACCCTTCCTTTTACTTCGGTATTCATATGTGTGGTGCAATTCACCCGGAGCTTGAAAGGTTCCGGCCGGCAGGTGCAAAGGTACGGCCCCGCGCCCGCAGCCGGCGGCCCACGGGTGCCGGCTGCCGTCGGGCCTATTCCACCACCAGGCGCTGGCCACCGCCAGTGCCCGCCACGGCCACCCAATAGGTGCCCGCCGCGGCCGGCAGCACCAGCTGCTGGGTCAGGCCGCTCAGCGTTTGCTGACTTACCAGCTGGCCCAGGGCATTGAAAATCTGTACCGGCTGGCGCAGCAATCGCGCATCGAGCAGCTGCAGTGTGGCCTCTCCGCGGGAAGGATTGGGAAACAGCTGAAAGCTGGCCGCCGCCGCCGCGCCCGGCCGGGCGGCCGTCACCACGCTGGCCAGGGCCCGCGGGGCATTGATGCGGCCATACCCAAAGTACGGGTCCCAACCCGGCACGTCCTCCGTCTGGCCGCCCACCCGGTCGTCGGCGGTGCTCTCGACGATGGATTTTACCTGGGCGGGCGTGAGGCTGGGGCGCAGCGTGAGCAGCAGTGAGGCCAGGCCCACCACCTGCGGCGTGGCCTGCGAAGTGCCGCCCCAATAGGTATTGTAATTGGTATTCGATTGGTAGTCGAGGCCGTAGATGTAGTTGCCCGGCGCCACCACCGAAATATGCGGGCCGTAGTTGCTGCCGCTCGTGGCCGACCACGAAAACGGGTTGGCGCGGGTGTCGTTGGGGTTGGTAGCGCCCACGCTTATTACGCCCGTCAGGGCGGCCGGGTAGTAGGGCACGTTGGTGTTGGTGTTCATCATGCAGGCCACCACCACCACGCCGCGCTGGGTGGCGTAGCTGATGGCGTCCTGCATGGCCTGCGAGGTGCCGGTGCCGCCCAACGACATGTTGATGACCCGCGCGCCGTTGTCGACGGCGTAATAAATCCCGCTCGTCCACCAGGAATAGAATCCGGTGTTTTGGGCCGTAAGCCCCTTCAGCACCATCAGCTTGCAGGCCCAGTTCACGCCCGCGTAGCCGATGTTGTTGCCCGTGGCGCCGATGATGCCGGCCACGTTGGTGCCGTGGCCTAGGTCGTCGGTGACGTTGTTGGTGCTGGTCACGAAGCTCCAGCCCTTCACGTCATCCACGTAGCCGTTGCCGTCATCGTCGAGGCCGTTGCCGGCAATTTCCCGGCGGTTGCGCCAGATGCGCCCGGCAAACTCCGGGTGGTCGAGCTTGATGCCGCTGTCGATGATGGCCACCGTCACCGACGAATCGCCCTTGGTGATGGTCCAGGCGTCCTCCATCTTGATGTCGGCCCCGGCGGTAGCGGGCGACTGCCCAAAGGTGCCGTTGTTTTTCAGGTACCACTGCCGGCCGTAGTAAAAGTCGTTGGGCACCACGCCCTGCGCGCCGCCGCCCTCGCCCACGGCATCCAGCTCCACGTAGCGAAACAGGCCGGTTTGCTCATAGTCCAGCTGTGCTTGCCGGGCATCGGTGCCGGTGGGCAGGGCAATGAGGTACATGGCCGGAGCGGAAGCCGCGTGTTTGCCGGGATTGAGGGCCGTCACCTGTTCGGCCCGATGCTGGCGGTTGACGCGGTCGAAGAGCTCGGCGGCGGGCCGGGCGGCACCGGCTTCGAGCCGCAGCTCGTCGCGGAGGTGGTCCTGGAGGCGCACCAACAGGCGGGTTTGCGGAGCGGGCGGCGGGGCGGGGCGTTGAGCAAGGGCACCCAGACTGGCCACAAGCAGCGGCAGCAGCGGTAGAATTTTTCTCATGAAGGCAGAAAGGCAGCCGTGGTTAAAGAAGGCTTTGCGGCCGGAAGATACCCACAAGTTTGCTGCTGCCAGCACCCTGCCCGTGGCTGCCCACGGGCTTGCCGGGAAGACTTATTTTCCCCGCCCCTCGATGATGATTTTCAACGTGTAGAGCAACACCCGGAAATCCATGGCCAGGCTCATGTTCTCGATGTAGAGAATGTCGAACTTGAGGCGTTCCACCATCTGGGCCACGGTTTCGGCGTAGCCGTATTTCACCTGGCCCAGCGACGTGAGGCCGGGGCGCACGCGGTGCAGGTGGCGGTAGTGCGGCGCAATTTTCACAATCTGGTCGATGAAAAACTGGCGCTCGGGGCGGGGGCCCACGATGCTCATGTCGCCCTTCAGCACGTTCCAGAACTGGGGCAGCTCGTCGAGGCGCACCTTGCGCATGAAGCGGCCCCACTTGGTGATGCGCGGGTCGTGGTCAGAGCTGAGGGCGGGGCCGGCCTTTTCGGCATCAACAAACATCGACCGGAACTTGATGATGCGGAATGGGTGGCCGTTGCGCCCAATCCGCTCCTGCCGGTAAAACACCGGGCCCGGCGACGACAGCTTCACCATGAGGGCCGTGAAAGCATACACCCAACTGGCCAGCACCAAAAACAGAGCTGAACCCACCACGTCGATGATGCGCTTGAGCAGCACCTGCCACAGCGGCAGCAAATCCTGCTTGATTTCGATGAGCGGCGTGCCAAATAAGTGGTTCACCTTCACCGAGCCCAGCAGCATCTGGTACAAGTCGGGCAGGATGCTCACCCGGGCCGGAGTGCCGTCGAGCAGCGTGAGAATGTCCTGAATGAGGCGGTGCTCGCTGGGCTCGATGGCAATGACGATTTGCTCAATCTTGAGGGCCCGCACCAGGGCCGGCAGGCGCTGATAGGAACCCCGCGCGGGCAGTTCGGCGGCTAGGCCGGGGTCGATGGTGTCGCCGACGGGCGCAAAGCCCACCAGCCGCAGGCCCAAATGCTTGCTGGTTCGCGCCAACTCGTGAAATGTGCTCATAGCCAACGCATTGGAGCCCACCAGCAAGGTGGGAAAGGAAATGCGTCCTTTGCGAATCTGGCGCTGCACGCTGCTCACGGCAATGGTGCGCAAAATGCCCGTGATGAAGAAATGCAGCAGGTAGTAGGCCGAAAACGTTTTGTAGTAGGCCCGGTAGTTCACCACGCCCTGGTCGTCGAGCAACAGCGTGAAGAAAATGACCACCGCCCCCAGCAGCGACACCCGCGCCAAGCGGATGATTTCGCCCAGGCGTGACTTGCGGTAGATGTCGCGGTACTCGCCCACCAGCGTGTAGAGGAAGGTCCAGAACACGGCGATGAAAATGGCCGAGCCGGTGAGGTCGAACAGGGCCCCTTCGGTGAAGCGGTAACCCGTCAGCTCGTTCAGCAAGTATTTGCGTACGAGGTAGAAGCACATCCATGCCAGCAGGGCCGCGCCGAAATCGGCGGCGACGAGTTTGATGTATTGAAATCGGCGGATGAGCTGCAAAACGGCGGGCGAAGTAGTATTTTAGCGGCCTGAGAACAAAAACTGCGCCGCGCAAAGGTAGGGCCACTGCCCATTTGCCGGTGCAGGGCCGTTCGCTGACACTTGGCGGCGCCGCGGCCTTTTTTTCGACCACCACCCAACCAGCTCTCGCCATTACACCGCTTCCGGACACTTACCGCCACCAGGGCCAGCGGCGTGCGCTCGCCCGCGAGCTGCGCCAGCGCGGCATCCACGACGAGCGGGTGCTGGCGGCCATCTCGGCGGTGCCGCGCCACCTGTTCTTCGAGCCCGCCTTTGAGGCCCATGCCTACCAGGACAAGGCCTTTCCCATTGGCGAAGGGCAGACCATCTCGCAGCCCTACACCGTGGCCTTTCAGACGCAGCTGCTGGGCGTGCAGCCCGGCCACCGCGTGCTGGAAGTGGGCACCGGCTCGGGCTACCAGTGCGCCGTGCTGCTGCAGCTCACGCCCCACGTCGACAGCATCGAATTCAATGAAAAGCTGTATGCCCGCACCCGGCTGCGCCTGGCCGCGCTGGGGGCCGGCGGGGCTAATTTGTATTGCGGCGACGGCTCGGTGGGCTTGCCCGCCCGCGCGCCCTTCGACGGCATCTTGGTGACGGCCGGGGCGCCGGGGCTGCCCCCTGCCCTGCTGCGCCAGCTCCAGATTGGGGGCCGGCTGGTGATACCCGTGGGCGACAACCAGACGCAGCGCATGGTGCGCGTGACGCGCGAAGGCCCCGAAAGCTTCGTGCGCGAAGAATTTGAGGAGTTTCGCTTCGTGCCGCTGCTCGGGGCCAGCGGCTGGCGAACCTCCTAAGCCCATCGGGTGAGCGAAGCGGCCGGCCGGTCGGCCGTAACTTGCTCGGCAATGGCGGCCGTCGCGGGCCTGTGCTACACCCGGTTTCGCAGCCCCGGCGCCGCTTTTGCTCCTCTTCCACCCTCTTTTCACAAGCATGCTGAAACAGTTACGCATTGCCCGGCGCTGGATGCTGGGCGTGGGCGCGGCCCTGGCCCTGGGCCATTCGGCCACCGCCCAAACCCCCGCCGGCCTCACCCGCCGCTACCCCGAGCACAAAACCGGCTTCCGCTGCGCCTTCGACAGCGCCCAGCAGGCGGCTTTTGCCCGCCAGCCCGGCGCGGCGGCCGAGTACCAAAGCTTTCTGCGGCAGGTGGCGGCCAGGCCCGCGGCGGCCCAGGCCCGCCTGCTGGCCACGCCCGACGTGACGGTGCCGGTGGTGATGCACATCATACACACCGGCGGCAGCAGCAACATCACCGACGCGCAGGTGAACGACGCCGTGCGCGTTATCAACGAGGATTTCAGCAAAACCAACCGCGACACGGCCGATGTCATTCCGTTTTTCCGGCCGCGCTACGCCAACGTGGGCTTTCAGTTCCGGCTGGCCAAAAAGGACCCCAACGGCAACTGCACCACCGGCATCACGCGGACGTACTCGACTGATACCAACATCGGCGACGACCGGGTAAAAAGCCTGATAGTGTGGGACCAGACCCGCTACCTCAACGTGTGGGTGTGCGTGAGCGCCAACGGCGCCGGCGGCTACGCCTACCTGCCTTGCTCGGGCGGCTCCGTGGACGGCATTGTGATTCGCAACGCGCAGTTTGGCAGCATCGGCACCTCAGGCGGCAGCAACCTGGCCATTCGCTCGCTCACCCACGAAATTGGGCACTACTTTGGGTTGCCGCACACCTGGGGCGGCAGCAACACGCCGGGCCTGGCCTCCAACTGCGGCATCGACGACGGCGTGGCCGACACGCCCAACACCACGGGCATCTCGGGCGGCTGCAACCTGAGCTTTTCGCCCTGCACCGACCCCGCCACCGGCCAACCCCTGCTGGCCAACGTGCAGAACTACATGGACTACTCGTCGTGCACCCGCATGTTCACCCTCGGGCAGCGGGCCGTGATGCGCGCTTCGTTGCAGCTGAGCTGCCGCCAGCGCCTCACCACGCCGGCCAACCTGCTGGCCACTGGCACCAACGACGGCTTTGTATCGCCCGGCTGCGCCCCTACGGTGGCTTTCCTGCCAGCCGCCACCGTTATCTGCGAGGGCAGCACGGTGTCGTTTCAGGACTTTTCCTACAACGCCGACCTGAACGCGCCGAGCACCACTTACGCCTGGCAGTTTCCGGGCGGGCAGCCCAGCACGTCCAACCAGCGCAACCCGGCCGTGACCTACCCCACGGGCGGCCTCTACGACGTGACGCTGACCATCACGGCCAATGGCGTGAGCGGCACCACCACCCGCACCGGCCTGATGCAGGTAATCGGCGGCAACGCTGGCCTGATTGCGCCAGTGGCAGAGTCGTTCGAAAACGCCAACTTCCCTGCCAACTTCGCGGGCACCGACCTGCGCAACTGGTCAACGTCGTCCACGTCGACGTCCGGCGCAGCCCGCTGGATGCGCCAGAGCGCCTCGCCGGGCGCCCTGCAGGTGAGCGACGGCACGGCTTGCGTGGCCGTGCGTAGCTCGCTGATTCCGGCCGGTACCCTAACCCGCCTTACTTCGCCCAACATCAACCTGAGCGGTTTCACGGCGGCCAACCCGCCCGTGCTCACTTTCGACCGCGCCTACGCCCTGCGCCCCACCGTGGTGAACGAGTACCTGAGCGTGCAGTTCAGCACCGACTGCGGCCATACCTGGCAAACCCAGCGCAACTTCTTCGGCCCCGACCTCAACACCCGCGACACGCTGCGCGTGTTCGGCTTCACCCCCACTGCCGCGTCGGACTGGCAGCGCCTGAGTGTGCCCATTCCGGCCACCTACCTCACCAGCCGTTTCCAGCTGCGCTTCCAGATGGTGAGCAACGGCGGCAACAACCTCTACCTCGACAACGTGGGCATCGGCCTGGCTACGCCGCTGGCCAGCCGCGCCGCGGCCACCACCGGCGTGCTGCGGGTGTTCCCCAACCCCCTCACGGCCGAAACCGCGGTGGAATTTACCCTGGCGGCGCCCGGCGCAGTGGAGTTGCGCCTGACCGATTTGCTGGGCCGCGCAGTGCAGCCGGTGGTGTATGCCGATGGGCGCGTGGGAGCCCAAAGTCTGCCTTTGCTCACGAATGGCGCAACCCGCCCAGCCCCGGGCGTGTATCTGGTTGAACTGCGCACCCCCTCGGCGCGTTGGACTTCCAAAGTGATAATTCCCTGACCTGACCAACTGACTGCTACCTGGTTGCCCTGCAGTGCCAGGACTTAGGCAAGTAGATAAGAAGGCCAGCTACGCCCTTGGCTGGCCTTCTGTATTTTGTTTCCACCACCCCTCTCTCTTTTTCCTATGTCAATCAAACTTTACTCCCGGGTGTTGGGCGTGGCTTTGGCCTTGCTCAGCACCGGTGTTCGGGCGCAAAACGCGCAGGAACAACGCTCCCCAAACTGGTGCGGCACCACGGCCGAACAAGAACGTTACTTTGCGGAACACCCTGGCGCCCGCGAAGCCCAGGCCGCCTTTTACCGCAGTCTGGAAGCCACCAGTCGGGCTCAGCTGCGCACGGCTGCCGGCCCCACCGCTACTCCTGACGTGACCATTCCGGTGGTGGTGCACGTGATTCACGCCGGCGGCACCGACAACATCAGCGACGCTCAGGTGCAAAGCGCCATCGACCAGCTCAACCTCGACTACCAAAAGCTGAACCCCGACACGGCGTCCATCATTCCGCTGTTTCGGCCCATTGCGGCTTCGGTAGGATTCCAGTTTCGGCTGGCCAAAAAAGACCCCAACGGCAACTGCACCACCGGCATCACCCGGCACTACCTCCCCAACCTGACCAATGACCCGCAGAACGGCGCCGTGCAGGCCGTGGGGGTTTGGGACCAAAGCAAGTACCTCAATATCTGGGTAGTGGGCAGCATCGGCGTGTCCACGGCCGGCGGTTTCACGGTCGGCTACGTGTCGCCGCCCAACCAGCCCACCAATCCCCGAGATGGCTTCGTGGTCCGGAACGACTACTTCGGCAACCAGGGCACCAGCAATCCCTCGCGAGCGCTGCTGCGCGGCGCCACCCACGAAATCGGCCACTACTTTGGCCTCGCCCACCCCTGGGGCAGCACCAACGACCCTGGCACTGGCAATTGCACCGGCACCGACAACGTGGCCGACACGCCGCCCACTGACGGCACCTTCAACTGCAACCTGAGCTATGCGCCCTGCGGCCCGATTGCCAACGTGCAGAACTACATGGACTATGCCTCCTGCGCCGTCATGTTCACGCAGGGCCAGCGGGCGCTGATGCGCGCCGTGCTGGCCGCCAACCGCCCGGTGCTGGTTTCGGCCGCTAACCTGGCGGCCACGGGCACCAACGACGGTTTCGTGCCATCCACCTGCGCGCCCATTGCTGCGTTTGGTCCGGCGCCCGGCACGGGCACCAGCGTATGCGTGAACACGCCGGTGGTGCTGCGCGACTACTCCTCCAACTTCACCGCCGCCGGTGGCACCGTGAACTACACCTGGGCTATGCCGGGCGGTACTCCCAACCGGGGCAGCGGCCCCACCGTGACCGTAACTTACCCCACGGCCGGCATCTACACCGTGACCGAAACCGTGAGCAACGCCGTGGGCAGCAGCACCGCGACCAGCCTCATCAAGGTGGAAGGGCCCACGGGGGGCGAGACGGCGCCATTTGCCGAGTCGTTTGAAGACCCAAACTTCCCTACGCTGTTTCCCACGCCCAGCCTGCGCAACTATGAAACCGCGGGCACGTCGAGTGCGGGGGCTCCCTCGGCCTCATTTGTGTGGCGCCGCCAGACCCTGGCCACGCCTGCCGACGGTACAGCCTACCTGGTGGTGACCAACCGCACGTATCCGGCCGGCACCATCACCACGCTCATCACGCCCAACATTAACCTGGCGGCGGTGCCCGGCAACGCCACGCTGAGCTTTGCCCGGGCCTACGCCCTGCGCACCCTCACCGATGACATTCAGCTCCGGGTATCGTTCAGCAATGACTGCGGCGCCACCTGGACCGTGCCAACGGTGTTTGACGCCGCGGCGCTGAACACGCAAGGCCGCGGGCCGGTAGACGGGTTTGCGCCCGCCGCGGCCCGCGACTGGCAAACGCTGACGGTGCCCGTGCCAGCGCAGTTTCAGGGCGGGGGCGTTAAAGTCCGCTTCCAGATGGTGAACGGCACCAGCGCGGGCAACAACTTCTTTTTCGACTACCTGCGCGTGTCGGGTCCGCTGGCCAGCCAATCCAGCGCGCTGGCCAGCCGCGGCATCGGCGTGTACCCCAACCCGCTCACCAACGAAACCGCGGTGCACCTCACCCTAACCGCCAGCACCGAAGTGCGCATTGCCCTCACCGACCTGCTGGGCCGCGAGGTGCTGAGCCTGCCTACCAAAACGTACGGTGCGGGCGCGCAGCACATTGCGCTGCCCGGGGCCGGCTCGGCCCTGCGGGCGGGCGTGTACGTGGTGCGTATTCAGCTCAACGGCGAGTCGTTCAGCTCGAAGCTGACGGTGGAATAACGCCTGGGCAGTTGTCAAATATCAAAAAGCCGTTGCTGAAATCAGCAGCGGCTTTTTTGGTTCAGGACCGGGCTGCGGGCGGCCGTACCTTTGCGGCACCAACGGCGCGCCCTGGAGCCGCCGCCCGCTCATCCGCTTACCAAGTCCTTACCATGCGCAAGCAAAAACCCGTCGCCGACTCCTTCGTCATCATGACCGAGCTGGTGCTGCCCAACGACACCAACACCCTCAACAACCTAATGGGGGGCCGCATGATGCACCTCATGGACATTGCCGCCGCCATCTCGGCCCAGAAGCATTCCAACCGCATCGTGGTCACGGCGTCGGTCGACAACGTGTCGTTTCGCGACAGCATCCGGCTGGGCAACGTGGTGACGCTGCAGGCTCAGGTCACACGGGCCTTCAGCTCCAGCATGGAAGTGCACATCGACGTGTGGGCCGAGGACATTCCCAGCGGCACCAAAATGAAAACCAACGAGGCCTTCTTCACCTTCGTGGCCGTGGACCAGACCGGCCGCCCCATCGACGTGCCCGAAGCCGTGCCCGAAACCGAGGAGGAAATTCGCCTCTACGACGGCGCCCTGCGCCGCCGCCAGCTGCGCCTGGTGCTGGCCGGCCGCATGCAGCCCGGCGAAGCCAAGGAGCTGAAAGCCCTGTTTGCCATCGAATAACTAGCCGCGCGGCTCCGTATTTTCGCAGCCTCACCTAAGCGCCCTTTGCCATGTCTGCCGAAAAGCTGGCTTTCCTGCAAAATTTCTACACCGACGTCACGCTCTACGTGCCCGCCGAGGCGGCTGCGCCCGTGCCACCGGCCGCGCCAATAATGCCGGCTGCACCTGTTAATGCCGCGCCGGTTCCATCCAACCGCCCCGAACCGGCCAACCCGCTGGACAAGCCGGCGGCACGGCCGGGCCTGCCCAAGTCCATCCCCACGGCAAGCCAGGTACAGCTCGCGGGCCGCCTGGCCGGCGCAGCGTTGCCCGAGCCGGAACTGCCGGTGGCTCCGGCACCCGCGCCCGCCAACGTGCCGCCCGTGATGCTCACGCCCTTCTCCACGCTGGGCGACAACGCCCAGGGCGTGGTGATGCTGTTCCGTCTGCCACCGGAGCAGTTTGTAAAGCTGCACCGCAACGTATTTCTCAACAAGATGTTGCAGGCCCTGAACATGGTGATGGCCGACGTGGTGCTCGTGAACGTGGAATCGGAGCTGCCGGTGGCGCTGGCCAACCTGCGCCGCGAGCTGGCCGCCACGCACATCATCGCCTTCGGCAAAAACCTGCTCGACACCACCATTCGCAACACGCAGATTTACGAGCCCGTGCTCTTCCCCAGCCTCAACCTGGCCTATCTCGCCTCGGCCACGGTAGAGCTGGTCGAATACGACGTGAGCCTGAAAAAACGGCTTTGGCCAGGCCTGCAGCGCATGTTTGCCTAATAAAAAAGCCTCCCCACAGTTGGGGAGGCTTTTTTATTAGGCTTCTATTCGGACGGCTGAGCCGTAAGCCCGAGAAGTTAATTCACGCTGGCTTTCACTTTCAGCACCTCGGCCAGCTTAGCGGCTAGGGCTTCGCCGCGCAGGTTTTTGGCGATGATTTTGCCCTGAGGGTCAATCAGAAACGACTGCGGGATGGCTTTTACGCCGTAGGCCGCGCCGGCCACGCTGTTCCAGCCCGCCAGGTCCGACACGTGATTCCAGGTGAGGCCGTCGGCGGCAATGGCTTTCTCCCACTTGGTTTTGTCCTGGTCCAGCGACACCGAGTAAATGGTGAAGCCTTTGTCCTTGAACTGGTTATAAGCCTTCACCACGTTGGGGTTTTCCTGGCGGCAGGGGCCGCACCAGCTGGCCCAGAAGTCAATCAGCACATACTTGCCGCGCAGGCTGCTCAGGGCCAGCTTGCCGCCCTGGGGCGTGGGCAGGTTGATTTCCGGAGCCTGGGTGCCGGCGGCGGTGGCGCGCAAGGGCTCCAGGCGGGCGGTGAGCTCTTTGGTGAACGGCGAATTGGGGTTGGCCTTGCGTTGCACGCCCGCCACGGAGTCGGCAAAGGCAAACTCCTCTTCTGGGTTTAGGAACGCGCCCACGGCAAAGCCGCTCGCCACCGAACCCGCGTTGCGCCGAATGAGGCCCTTGATTTTAGCCGAGTTGCGCGACTGCAGGGCCATGTACTGGCCTTCAACCGCTTTCATCTCGTCGGTTTTGCCGGCCTGACCGGCGGCGTTGTAGCGCTGGCCCAGGCTTTCCATTTCGCCGCGGCTGCCCTGCATCACCTGCGTTAGCTGGCGCAGCAGTTCGGCGTCTTTGCTGCCTTTCACGGTGTAGGACATGGGCAGGCTTTTGGCGTCGCCGCTCAGCTGCACGTGCGTTTTGTTGTCGAGCAGCAGCAGCACCTGGTTGGCGTCGTCGAGCTTAAGCTGGAAGATGCCGGGCGTGAGGGCCGTGCCTTTCAGTGTGAAGTTGCCCGAAGCATCGGTTTTAGCTTGGCCTTTCTCCACAAACTGGTTGGAGGTCAGCTCCGACAAATGCAGCACCGTGCCCGCAGGGGCATTTTTGAGCTGGCCCGACACTTCGTAGCCGTCGGCAGCCTCGGCGTTCTGGCAGGCATTGGCCAGGCCCAGCACGGTGGCGGCAATAAACACTGATTTTATCATAGGATGCAGCATGAGCTTGTGCGTAAAATTAGCCAACGCGAGGCCGAAATATTATTGTTCCATGAGCTGGAATGGCGGGCTGGTGAGTTTTATGTACCAGCCCATAAACCTACCAATCCGCAAACCCACTATCTACCCATCCAGCGCAGTGCGCAGAAACTGGTTGGCGAGCTTCGGGTCGGCTTTGCCGCCAGTCAGCTTCATGAGCTCGCCCATGAACATGCCGGTGAGCGACTTTTTGCCGGCGCGGTACTCGGCTACTTTGGCCGGGTTGGCGGCCAGCACCTGGGCCACAAGGCTTTCCAGCTCACCGGTGTCGGCTTTCTGCAACAGGCCCAGGCTCTCGGCGGCGCCGGTGGCATTGGCGGTGGGGTGCTCCAGCAGGTGCGGAAACAGCTGCTTGCTGGCCACCGAGTAGTTCAGCTTGCCTGCGTCAATCAGCTCGATGATGCCGGCGAGCTGGGCGGCCTCGAGGGGGAAGTCGGCCATGGTGAGGGCGCGCTCGTTGAGGTAGCTTTTCACCGGGCCCATCACCCAGTTGGCGGCGGCTTTGGCATTAGGCGTGAGGCGGGCCAGCTCGTCGAAGAACAGGGCCACGTCTTTCTGGTCGATGAGCACCGAGGCGTCGTAGTCGCTTAGGCCCAGCTCGCCGGTGAAGCGCGAGTAGAGCTGCTGCGGCAGGGCTGGCAGCTCGGCGGCCACGCGGTGCAGCCACTCGTCCGAAATCACCAGGGGCGGCAGGTCGGGCTCGGGGAAGTAGCGGTAGTCGTTGAGGGTTTCCTTGCTGCGCTGGCCGTTGGTGGTGCCGCTGGCCGCGTCGAAGCCGCGGGTTTCGCTGTCCACTTCCTCTCCGGCTTCGATGATGGAAATCTGGCGCTCAATCTCGTAGGCAATGGCGCGCTGCACGTTGCGGAAGGAGTTCATGTTCTTCACTTCCACCTTCATGCCGAACTTCTCGGCGCCTTTCAGCATCACCGAAATGTTGGCATCGCAGCGCAGCGAGCCTTCTTCCATGTTGCCGTCGCAGATGCCGAGGTACTCCACCAGCTTCTTGATTTCCATCAGGTAAGCATAGGCTTCTTCGCCGGTCCGGATGTCGGGCTCGCTCACAATCTCAATGAGCGGCACGCCGGCGCGGTTCAGGTCGACCAGGGTTTCGGTTTCGCCGGCCAGGTGCATGCTTTTGCCCGCGTCTTCCTCCATGTGGATGCGGGTGATGCCGATGGACTTGGTGCTGCCGTCACCCAGCCGAATGTCGACGTGCCCTTCGTAGCAAATCGGGGTTTTGTCCTGCGTAATCTGGTAGCCCTTGGGCAGGTCGGGGTAAAAATAGTTTTTGCGGGCAAACAGGTTGTCGCGCCGAATCTGGCAGTTGGTGGCCAGGCCCATTTTCATGGCAAACTCCACGGCCGTGCGGTTCACCCTGGGCAAGGTGCCGGGGTGGCCGAGGGTGATGACCGACAAATTGGTGTTGGGCGCAACGCCGTACTCATTCTCGTCCGATGAGTACATCTTGCTGTGCGTGAGCAGCTGAGCGTGCACTTCGAGGCCGATGACGGGTTGGTACTTGGCAAGGGTGGCTTCGTCCATATCAAAAAAAGCGGGGTACTTAAGGCTATCAGGCCTTAAAGGTAACGGCTGCGGCAACGCCGGGCACCAACCGGGCACCAACGGCCCGGCTGACGGCCCCGCCTCCCCTGCTAATAGTATCGTCGCCGCGGCGGATACATATCCCGGCCCGGCACCTGCCGGTTCGTCATCACGTCGTAATAAATGGGCACGGTGAGCAGGCTGGCCGTGGGCTGCCCGTCGCGCCGTCCGGGCAAAAACTGCCGCTTGAGTTGCGGCACGGCCCGCAGGGCGGCGGTTTTCAGAAACTCGTCGGTGGCTTGCACCACGCGGGCGTCGGTGACGCGGCCGCTGGGGGCCACGGCCAGCTCCACCTTCACCTCGCGGCGCCAGTTGCCCTGGTACCACATCACGCGCTGGTTGAGGCGGTACATGGCGGCGGTTTCTTCCTTGTTGAGCTTAATGGCACGGCTCAGCTCTTTCACCAGCTGCTCGCCGCCGCCGGGGTACAGCGGCAACTGCTCGTAGGCAAAATAGGGCAGCAGGGTGCCGTTGGGCGCGTAGCAGGAGCCCACGCCGCACTTGCCGTTCACGTACTGGTCGCGCCGCCGCGGGGCGCCGTCGGGGTAGTACGTCAGCAGCTCGCCGTGGCGCAGGCCGCGCACATAGTCTTCCTTGGTTTTCATTCCGCCGTCCTCGTACCAGGTGGTGGCGGTGCCATACAGAATGCGGCGGCGCACGTCCGCATACGGCAGGTACTGCATGAGGCGACCTGAGGGATAATACACTTTCGTGACCCCGCTCAGACTGTCGCGAAAAATGGTTTCGGCGCAGTAGGCAGCAGAGTCGTCCGGAGTGGTAGGCGTAAAGTCGGCGGTGTAAAAGAAGGCGGGCTCCTGCGGCGGCACATATGGCGCAGCTTGCGGAGTTACCGGCGCGGGCAGGTCTTCGGGCGCTGCCTCCGCTACCTGGGCATGCCCGACCAGGGGAATTATCCCCAGCAAACCAACCAAACAAAGCAATGAAGCTTTCACGATGATGCTGATGTGTGGGTGCAAAATGTCGCCGGGGCCGTGCGCGCTGCCCGCGCTGCCCGCGCTGCCCGCGCTGCCCGGTGCACCCGTAAGGTACGACGGCAACGGAATTCAGGGTGCGTGGCGGCCAGCGGTATCTCGCAAAAAAAGGATTGGCGACTGATTATAATGCGCTGACGGCCTTTTGTGGTCCGAACCTCCCCCTCTTTACTGCATGCGGAAAGTGACCGGCACGGTGAAAGACACGGC
This sequence comes from Hymenobacter sp. 5317J-9, assembly GCF_022921075.1. Classification (NCBI taxonomy): domain Bacteria; kingdom Pseudomonadati; phylum Bacteroidota; class Cytophagia; order Cytophagales; family Hymenobacteraceae; genus Hymenobacter; species Hymenobacter sp. 5317J-9. The sequence continues at coordinate 2,821,860 of NZ_CP095050.1, read as the reverse complement.
CACCGGTTCGCCGTCCTGCTTGCCGGGCACGAAGGGCTTGAGTTGCCGGACGGCGTCGGAGGCTGCATCCTGCAGGGCCTGATAGGCGCGGGCCAGCTTGGCCGGCACGGCGTTTTCGGCCGGGGGCACGGGCTCCACGCTCGTGACCTGCCCGGTGCGGTCCACCACAAACTTCACTTTCACCACCCCCGAGACCTGGTAGCGCAAGGCCAGCGACGGGTATTTGGTATTCATTTGCACGGCCCGGGCCACGGCGGCTTTGTCGCCGGCGCCTTCGGGGTACACCGGCATTTGCTCGTAGGGGAAAAATGGCACCGGCTTGCCGTCGGGCCCAAAGCATTCGCCTGTTACGGTCGGGTCGGCCTCGTTAGGTTGGTGGTGCTGGCGCCGCTTGAGGATGCCATCGGGGTAATACGTCAGTAAATCCCCCACCAGCTTGCCGGCCACGTAGGTGGCCTGAAAGCGCAGCTGCCCGCTCTCGTAAAACTCGCTCACGGTGCCGTGCCGCAGGGCGTGGCGCATATCAGCATAGGGAGCAAACAGCTTGGCCTTGCCCGAAGGCAGGTAATACGTGCGCACGGTGGCGCTCAGCGTGTCGCGGTAGGTCGTTACGCGCTTTTCCACGGCCCCCACTTCGGTTGGCAGCACGTGGCGGTTGGCGTCGTAATATTTGGTTTCGGTGGGCGGAGCGGTGGGCGGCTCCGGGGCGGTCTGGGCCCGGGCGGAAGTAACGGCGCTGGCAAGGCCCGCAACCAACAGGAATCGGATGAGCATCGGAATTCGGTAGAAAATTCGAATAGAATGGCCTTTTTGCCCACGAAAGGCATGGCGGTTTAGCGGATGGTAAACGTGATGGGCACGGTGAAGAAAAGGTCCGCCGTCTCGCCGTCATACTCACCCGGCGTCAGGCGCCCGAGCGACGCCACGGCTGCCATTACCGTGGCGTTGAACACGGGCGAGGGCGATTTCACAATGCGAACGTCGCGGACAAACCCGCAGTCATCGACCATAAAACCGACGAATACCTTGCCCGTGATTTGCGAGCGCAGTGCCTCCACGGGGTAGCGCACGGCCAGTTGCACGGCCTGCACAATGGCGGCACTGCCGCCGCCGCCGCGCATGGTCGGCATTTTCAAATGCTCCTTGCTATAGGCATCGGTAAGCGCTTGGCCATCGGGACCAAAGGCGCCTCCTTTAGCATCTTTCGGCAAGTCTTTGCCTAAGGGGGTGCGGTAACGCACGTTGCCACTGCGGTAGTACTGCTGGTAGTAGCCCACGGGCCCTTCTCCCTTGTAGTCGCAACGGCTTTTAAGCTCGCCGGTTTCGTAAAAACTCGTTTCAGAACCGTATTTGATGCCATAGGCGAAATGCACGTAGGGAACTACGCGGCGCAACTTTCCCGACGGATAATAGACCCGCACCGTGCCGCCCACGCTGTCGCGGTATATGACGTCCTCGCGGTGGTCCGCGCCTTCAGCCGAGGCAATTTGCCGGCCCTGAGCATCAAAGTACAACGTTTTGGTCGCGGGCACAGTCGCCGTCTTGGCTACAGCATCCACGGGACTCTGCTGAGCCACCGCCGGGCAAACCAGCGCAAAAAAGCATGTAGCAAGCGCCAGCAAGCAGGAAAAACGCAAGGCGTTGATTGGTAGACAAAACAGCATAGAAACCGGCGATAGCTAAAAATAATATAGCCGGTTTGGCGAAGCTAAAGCGTGCACTTCAACAGGCTGCCAAACCGGCCACACAATCATTCTGCAACATGCCTACAATGCCGCCGAAACGACAGCTTCGGCCTTCGCAATAGCCGCGCCCAGCCCGGCCGCGTTCTTGCCGCCGGCCGTGGCGAAGAACGGCTGTCCGCCCCCACCGCCCTGGATTTCCTTGGCCAGCTCGCGCACCAGCGTGCTGGCGTTGAGCTTGCCGGCTTTGGCTGTTTCATCGTCCAGCATCACGGCCAGTTGGGGCTTGCCATCAATAGCGGCCCCAAGCACTAGTACAAGCGGCGCGGGCGCGGCTTGGCGCACCTCAAACGCCAGCGTTTTTAGCGAATCGGCCGAGCCGGCGTGTACGGCTGCGGCTGCGAAGTGCAAGCCATTGGGCAATTGACGAATCTGGGTGAGCAAGTGGCGGCGCTGGGCGGCCAGCTGCTGCTGCGTGAGTTGGTCCAGCTGCTTGCGTAAGCTGGCCATTTCATCGCCCTGCTTTTCCAGCGCGGTGAGCAGGTGCTGCGGGTTGCCCAAAGCTTGCTTCACTTGCGCCAGCAGGTCGAGCTGCTGGTCCACGTAAGCTTCGGCCGCGCCGGCCGTCACGGCCTCGATGCGGCGCACACCCGCGCCCACGGCGCTTTCCGCCGTGATTTTGAAGTAGCCGATGCTGCCGGTATTGGCCACGTGCAAGCCGCCGCAAAGCTCCACCGAGTAGTCCTTATCGAAAGTGATAACACGCACAAAGTCGCCATACTTCTCGCCGAACAGGGCCATGGCGCCCAGGTTCTTGGCCTCGGCAATGGGCACGTTGCGGCGCTCATCCAGCGGAATTTGCTGGCGGATGCGCTCGTTCACGAGGGTTTCAATCTCGCGCAGCTGCTCGTCGGTCACTTTGGTGAAGTGCGAAAAGTCGAAGCGCAGCAGCTGCTCGTTCACGAGGGAGCCTTTTTGCTGCACGTGGCTGCCCAGCACGGTGCGCAGGGCGGCCTGCAGCAAGTGAGTAGCCGTGTGGTTATTGCGAATCTGGGCACGCCGGGCGGCATCGGGCCGGGCCAGGAACTCGGCCTCCAAATCCTGCGGCAAATCCAGCGTGGTGTGGATGATGAGGTCGTTTTCCTTCTTGGTGTCGATTACGCGCACCTTGCTCAGGGTCGATTCCAGGTAGCCGGTGTCGCCAATCTGGCCGCCGCTTTCGGCGTAGAACGGGGTTTGGTTGAACACCAGCTGGTATTCGGTTTTGCCCTTCTTGTCGATTTTGCGGTAGCGCAGCAGGCGGGCCGCGGCCTCGTCCTGGTCGTAGCCCACAAACACGTTCGGGGCATCCGTTTCAGTCACGGTCACCCAGTCGCTCTGCTCGGTTTCCTGGGCGTTGCGGCTGCGGTTTTTTTGCTGCTCCAGCTCCTTTTTGAAGCCCTCTTCGTCTACGCTCAGGCCCTTTTCGCGGGCGATGAGGGCGGTGAGGTCGAGCGGGAAGCCGAAGGTGTCGGACAATTCAAAGGCCGTTTTGCCGTCGATGACGCCGCCGTTGGCGCGGGCGTTTTCTTCCAATGCATCAAGGCGGCGCAGGCCGGTTTCCAGCGTTTTCAGAAAGGCAATTTCCTCTTCCTCAATCACGCGCTGCACGAAGGGCACCTGGGCTTTCAGCTCAGGGAAAATGCCGGCCATCTGGTCTGCCAGCACGGGCACCAGCTTGTAGAGGAAAGGCTGCTTCTGGTTCAGGCTCGAAAACGCGTAGCGCACGGCCCGGCGCAGGATGCGGCGGATGACGTAGCCGGCCTTCACGTTGCTGGGCAGCTGGCCGTCGGCGATGGTGAAGGCGATGGTGCGGATGTGGTCGGCGATGACGCGGATGGCGATGTCCGTCTTCTCGTTCTCGGTGGCCGGCTGGTCGTTCACGCTAGCGGGCGCGGTGCCGTGGTACTCCAGGCCCACCTCCTGGGCAATGAAGCGGATGAGCGGCTGAAACACGTCGGTGTCGTAGTTCGACTTCACGCCCGACACGGCCATCATCAGGCGCTCGAAGCCCATGCCGGTGTCCACGCTCTGCTCGGGCAGCTTGATGAGGGACTTGTCCGCTAGGCGCTGGAATTCCATGAACACGTTGTTCCAGATTTCCACTACCTGCGGGTGGTCGGCGTTCACCAGCTCACGGCCGGGCTTGGCAGCGCGCTCCTCCTCGGAGCGCAGGTCGATGTGTATTTCGGTGCACGGGCCACACGGACCAGTATCGCCCATCTCCCAGAAGTTGTCTTTCTTATTGCCGGGCAAAATCCGGTCGTCGGTGGTGTATTGGCGCCACAGGTCCTGGGTTTCGGAGTCGGCGGCGGTACCGTCCTTCTCGTCGCCCTCGAAATAGGTGACGTAAAGCCGGTCTTTTTCCAGCTTGTACACCTCTGTCAGCAGTTCCCAGGCCCAGGCAATGGCGTCCTTCTTGAAGTAGTCGCCAAAGCTCCAGTTGCCCAGCATCTCGAACATGGTGTGGTGGTAGGTATCATAGCCTACTTCCTCCAGGTCGTTATGCTTGCCGCTCACGCGCAGGCACTTCTGGGTATCGGCAATGCGCTTGTAGGGCGCGGGCTTGTTGCCCAGGAAATAGTCTTTGAACGGGGCCATGCCGCTGTTGATGAACAGCAGCGTGGGGTCGTCTTTCACCACAATGGGGGCCGAGGGCACAATGTGATGGCCTTTGCTGGCGAAGAAATCAAGAAACTGCTGGCGAACAGCGGACGCGGTGGGGAGTGACATGAAGCAGGGCGCCAACCGAACGTTGGCGAATGAGGAGATACCGTTGGATTATCTCCGCCAAATAAGCCCGCAACTGCGCATGGCTGCGAATTTTAGGCTACTTTTCGGAGTATTTGCAAAGGTAGCCATATGCCGTATAAGGAGCGCAGCATCGAGAAACAGTACTTTACGATTGGCGAGGTAGCCGCCCAATTCAAGGTGGCCGAGTCGCTGGTGCGCTTCTGGGAAACCGAGTTTGAGGAGCTGCGCCCGCGCCGCAGCAAAAAGGGCAACCGCCTCTACACACCGCAGGACATTGAAGTATTCCGCACCATTTACCACCTGGTGAAGGAGCGCGGCTACACCATCCCCGGCGCGCGCGACATGCTCAAGCAGAAGGGCCCGCAACTCAAAGAGAAGATTGACGTGGTGCAGAGCCTGGAAAAGGTGCGCGCGTTTCTGATGAGCTTGAAGAAGGAAGTGGATGCGGCCGGGAAAGCCGAACCCGACGCTGCTGAATAGTCCTTTATGCCCGCCTCTACCAACTACGAAGCCCTCTTCCACGAGCTGGCCCTCACCCTCCTACCTGGCATCGGGCCCCAGCTCACGCGGCAGCTGATGAGCTACGGCGGCTCGGCCAAAAATGTATTGATGATGCCGCCTGGCAAGCTGCGCCGCATTCCCGGCGTGGGCGAGGCCACCGTAAAAGCCCTCACGGGCGCGGAGCGTGAAGTCGCCTTCCGCAAGGCCGAAGCCGACTTGAAAAAGGCCGAAAAAGACGGCGTCGACATTTTATTTTACACGAGCAAGCGCTTTCCCAGCCGCCTCAAGCTGATTCCGGACGCGCCGGCCATCCTCTACTATCAGGGCACGGCCGATTTGAACGCCCCCAAAGCCGTGGCCCTGGTGGGCACCCGCAAAAACACCGACTACGGCCGCGAGCAAACCGAGCGCATCGTGGCCGGGCTGGTGCCGCACCGGCCGCTGGTGGTGAGCGGCCTGGCCTACGGCATCGACATCATTGCCCACCGCGCGGCCCTGCAGGAAGGCCTCGAAACCGTGGGTGTGATGGCCACCGGCCTGGACCGTATCTACCCGCACACCCACCAAAAAACGGCCGACAAAATGCGCGAGCAGGGCGGCCTACTCACCGAGTTTCCGTTTGGCACACCGCCCGACCGCTACAACTTTCCGGCCCGCAACCGCATCATTGCCGGGCTGAGCGACGGCACCGTGGTGGTGGAAGCGGCCAGCAAGGGCGGCGCCCTCATCACCGCCGAGCTGGCCCTAAGCTACGACCGGGACGTGCTGGCCGTGCCCGGCAACCTGGGCTCGGCCGCGTCGGAAGGCTGCAATGCCCTCATCAAAACCAACAAAGCCGCTATGTACACCGAGCCGCTGGACCTGGAACAGCTCCTGAATTGGGACGCGGCCCTGCACCAGTCGGGCAAATTCAAGGCGACTCCCTCCTACTCGGCCGATGATTTTACGGCCGAGGAATTTGCCGTCATCACCGTGCTGGCCGCCGCGCCGGGCCGTGAGCTGCACATGGACGACATTGCCTGGCAAGCACAACTGGCCATTTATGCCGTGGCTTCGCTGCTGTTGGGGTTGGAGTTTAGGGGCGTGGTGCGGGCAATGCCGGGGAAGAAGTTTGCGTTGGTGTAGTGTTGCAAAACGCCAAAACTGCTTGCCAGGCATGAAAAAGACGTCCGCATTAACGCTGTTTGCTGCCCTCGTCGGGCTAGGCGTGGCAGCGTGGAGATTTCATCTCGGAAACGTTCAGCAGGCGGCCGTGCTCACTGAAATCGCAGCTCTCGATGGCCGACTGGCCGCTTACAGCGCGCAACGGGCTAAAGCCAACGCCTCAACCGTCCGCGGCATCGCCTACTATGTGGCGCGCAACCGCTTTCAGGCCCGCGATGTGGTGGTGCTCTCCCAAAGTGAGCAGATTCTTAACCGCAGCCGCTCGCTGGCCGACACCCTGCGCCAGTGGCAGCAAGCGTTGCGCGCCGAATCGCACGAATCGGCGCGCGGCATGTTGAAGCACCCGCAGGCGGCCACGGCTGTTCCGGCCGACCGCGCCACGAAGCTTGGGCAGGCGCTCAACCGATATTCGTCTTTCATTCAGGCCTACGTTCCCAGTGTCCCGGCCTTGGCGCCCGCAACGTCGCCGCTGCCTGAAACAACCTGGCTATACCGCGACGGCGCGCCCCTGGCTGCCGCACTCGGCAGCCTAGCGCGCCTCGAAGCCGCCACGCACCGGCTGGCAAGTGCCGCCTTGCAGCAGCAGGCTCAGAAAGTGGGGTCCTGCGCAATTTTTTTCGACAAAATAGGCGCCATGGCGGTGGCCGTTTCCAACACCGTGGCGCCGGGTGGCGTGTACGAGGCCAAGCTTTTCCTGACGCACGCCGCTGCCAACGCCAATCCCAAGATGAGCGTCGACGGTCGGGCCATTGCCGTGGGCTATGATGGGCAGGGCACGGTGGCGTTTCGGGTACCGCCGCTGCGGCCCGGCCGACCCGACACGGTGCGAGCCCAGTGGCGGGGCCTCATTCGACTTCGGAATTACCCCTCTGATACTACCATTCAGCTCGATGTTCCCTATTACATCGTAAAACCCCGTTCCCGATGAAACGCCACGCTGTGTACCTGCTGCTTCTGCTGGCGCTAAGTGGGGCTGTTGGGAACACTTTATACCGCCAGCATCGTGCCCAGCGCCAGCTGAATGCCCAGCTACTGGAGATGAGTGACCTGCTTCTGAGCGAAAATGCCGATGCGGAGCAAGCTGCCGAAGGCACCGTAAAAAGCATCCACGCCGCAGTGCAAAAAAATCAAAACAAGCCAGCAGAATTGGCTGTGTTGGCTGAGGCTGAAAATTTGAATATTCGCGCCGACTCGCTGGTGCATACTTTGCGAGCTCACACCGAAAAGCTGTTACTGGCCACCCACAACCCTGGCGTACTGCTCAACTTATCGCACGCCAACGAAACCGAAGCCGTAGCCCAGCAGCTAGGCAGCCAGCACCCTGCGTACCTTAACCTGCGCCAGCAGCTTGCCGCGCTAACTGACACGTTGCGCAAATTGCATCCCCACACTACCCAGCGGCTCAAAGCACCAACATTTGAAGGGCAAACGCTGGCAGTGGCTATGGCCACACTCGCCGAATTAGAAAGCGAGGTACGCACCGCCGAAGCTATTGCACTGCGCCACCTAGCCGCCCAAATAGGGGCCTCACGTATGGCAGAAGGGCAAGTCGCGCTTGCTTCGGCCGAGTCCAATATGGTAGCGCCGGGCGAACTATACCGAGCGCGTTTGATTTGGAGCAAGGTATTAAAACCGCGACCGGCTGGCTTACAGATGCGCTGCAATGGCCAGCTGATTCCGGTGGGCGCCGACATGATTGGGCGCGTGCGATTGGTGGCCGCGCGGCGGCCCGGCCCTGCTACCTGGACGGGAACCATCCGTTTCAATCAAAACGGCCGCGACACCACTTTCCAAGTGCGGGTGCCCTACCGCGTGGTGCGCCGTTAGCTTTGGCCCATGGTACTGCTGAATAATGCCCTGCTGCCCGCCGCCACCCTGCCCCTGCCCAACCGCGGGCTGGCTTTTGGCGACGGTTTTTTCGAAACCCTGGTTTACGTCCACGGTCGCCTGCGCCTTGCTCCGGACCACCACGCCCGCATGCAGCAGGCGGCTGCCGCGCTCTACCTCACGCTGCCCGCCGCATTAGCCACTCCAGAAGTATTGGAAGCCACCCTGGCCCGCCTGGCAGTGGCCAATCAGCTGCCGGCGGCGCGGTTGCGCCTGCAGCTGTGGCGCGCGGGCGGCGGCCGCTACACGCCCACCACCGACGTCACCGAATGGCTGGCCACCGCTGAAGCCTTCGTGCCCGACGATACGGCCATCGACAAAGCCGATTTTGCGCAGGAATCCCATTCCATTCCTTCTCCCCTGAGTTTTTGCAAAGGCCCGCAGGCGTGGCTCTACGTGCGCGCCGCCCACGAACGGCAGCGGCGCGGGCTCGACGAAATACTGCTGTGTGATGCGGCCGGGCACGTAGCCGAAGCGGGCGCCGCGGCCATTTTCTGGATGAAAGACGGAGCCCTGTTCACGCCCGCGCTGGCCAGCGGCTGCGTGGCCGGCGTGCGCCGGGCACAGCTGCTGCGGACGGCGCGCGCGGCGGGAGTCGATTGCTACGAAGGATTGTTCCGACAGGAAGCGCTACTGGCCGCTGATGCAGTCTTCACCGCGAATGTTGCGGCCATTCGGGTGGTGCGCCGCGTTGGCACGGCAACTTTTTCCCCTTCCTTGCCCCCTTTCCTTACTGCGGCACAAACCGATATGAAATGGTGACGGTATCGGCCAGAAAGGTCGGGCCGTCGTGGTCTTCGACCTGAATAACGGTCACGGTTTCGGTGCTATCGCCCTCGGCAACGATATTGGTCACGGTATCGGCCCGGGCAATGGGCCGCAACGAAGTGCTATCGATACTGGGCACAGCGGGCTTAAAGCGCAGCTGCCACGCCACCCGCTGCAATTCGGCATCGAGCGCCATTACCGCCTTGATGGGCGGCGAGGCGGTGCTTAAATCGCGCCGCGTGATGGAAATGCTGCCCACGCGGCCATCGGGCTGCACCGTGAGCCGGGCGTAAATAGCGCCCCCCAGCCCGGCTTGGCGTGCCAGGGCCGGGTAGCTGATAAAATGCTCGACGTATTGGGTGAAAACGTCGGCGGCGTCGGTGCGTTCCGTCGAGTCGGTCAGCTGCCAGAAGCGCGTCAGCAAGGGCATGGCGCCGGCGGGCAATGCCGCAGCCACCGTGCGGGAAGCGGCATTCCGGTTTTTCGCACGCGGAGGGTGCTGGCCACCCGCTTGCGCGCCCCCCTCATAAGCCAGCCCCAATCCCAGCCCCAGCAACAAAAAACGCAAACCCCAGCGGTGCATCACTAATCCTTGATTTAGTGGCCTGCCGGGCTCGCCTCTCGGCGCCGATAGGCCGCGCCTTATACGGCTACCGGCGCCTTTATGGCCGGCCAGGGGTTGTAATTCACCAATTCAAAGTCCTCGTAGCGGAAGCCAAAAATGTCCTTCACCGCGGGGTTGATGCGCATCTGGGGCAGTGGGCGCGGCTCACGCTCCAGCTGCAGGCGGGCCTGCTCCAGGTGGTTGGAATAGAGGTGCGTGTCGCCGCCAGTCCAGATGAATTCGCCGGGCTGCAGGCCCACTACCTGGGCCACCATGAGGGTGAGCAGCGCGTAGCTGGCAATGTTGAACGGCACGCCCAGAAACACGTCGGCCGAGCGTTGGTAGAGTTGGCACGAGAGCTTGCCATCGGCCACGTAGAACTGAAACAGGGCGTGGCAGGGCTGCAATTTCATGTCGGGCAGCTCGGCCACGTTCCAGGCCGACACGAGGATGCGACGCGAGTCAGGCTGGGTGTTGAGCTGCTGAATAATCTGCGCAATCTGGTCGATGTGGCCGCCGCGGCCGTCGGGCCAGGAGCGCCACTGGTGGCCGTACACGGGGCCGAGGTCGCCGTTGGCATCGGCCCACTCGTCCCAGATTTTTACGCCGTGCTCCTTGAGGTAGGCAATGTTGGTGTCGCCCTGGAGGAACCACAGCAGCTCGTGGATGATGCTCTTCAGGTGCACCTTCTTGGTAGTCACCAGCGGGAAGCCTTCGGCCAAGTCGAACCGCATCTGCGGGCCGAAGATGGAAACGGTGCCGGTGCCGGTGCGGTCGGTTTTCACGGTGCCGGTGTCGAGGATGTGGCGGAGCAGGGCTTGGTATTGGCGCATGGTTGGCTGAGCAAAAGATGGGTAAAAATAGTGCGGTAATATTGACGCGCCAGATTCCAGAGGGCACTCAGGCTACCTTTGAAGCGTATTCAAGAGTAGGTCAAACAGACTTACTTTTCTAAGCAAGTATCAGACTGGTAGAGCAACCCCCATGAGCATGTGGAATAATCGGCGGTTTCAGAGGACACTGGTTCTATTACTGACAGTGGCGTGCTTGGCGACTACAGTTAATTGCTATTGGAATGAGAATTGGCTACTTTTTGCGTGTGGATTTGTAGCAACGGTTGTGATTATGACGTGGCTACTTGTCGGAATGCAGATTCAACCTGCAACGCAGAATGACCAAAACCGGAAGCTAAACTTTGAGGCACAGTTTAAGAATCTTGGAGTTTTTGCTTTCTCGGATTCAGGCTTCACGGTAACCCTTCACGATGCTTCAACATCAATTGATTGGCAGGATATTCGGGCAATGTTCGGGTATAAGATGGATTTAATGACCACAGACTTAATATGCCTTGACATTCATCATGGGAATGGCGAGATATTACGTCTGACAGAGGAAACTCCTGGCTGGTATCAATTTCAAGTCAAGTCAGTTCAGCAGTTTCCAGCCATCGACCACGGTTGGCAATTTGCCATTATTGCCCCAGCTTTTAATACCAATCTCACTCTCGTTTATGAGAAAAGCGGAATGGACCTTTTAAAAGCAACCAGTGTGTATTACCCACAAGGCATCACCAAATAGGTCTTTTACAACACAAAAAAAGCCGCTTCGAAAACGAAGCGGCTTTTTGTTTCTCAAGCAGCGGCTCAAGCCGTTGGCAAAGATTATTTAACGGCTACCGTCGTCTTGGTTTCGGTTTTCACGGCAGCGGTTTTGCCACCTTTCATGCAGCACGAGTGGCCGCCGGCCATGCTGCCTTTCATGTCTTTGGTGCAGCTGGCTTTCATTTCGGTGGTGCAGGCAGCTTTCTTGCCTTTTTTGCCGTCTTTGTCGTGGCCGTCGTGCGCGAAAGCGGTGGAGCCGGCGAAGGCAAACAAGGCGAGGGCGAGCAGAGACTTTTTCATGATAATAACTGTTGAAGTGGAGGGGTGAGAGGGAAAACAAGTGCTTAGCAGGCCCTAATATACACGGCAGCGGCGCTAGTCGGAGCCAGTCATTTCAGCTTTTGTTGCAGCAAAGCCACCACTTCGGCGTTGCCGCTTTCGCGAGCCAGAGCCAGGGCGTCTTTGCCGTCGTCGTCTTTGGCGCGGGCATCGGCGCCGCTGGCCAGCAGCAGCTCCACCATGGCCTTGTTGCCTTTGCCGGCCGCGGCCATCAGCGCGGTGGCCTTGAAGGCGTCGGGCTGGTTCACCTGGGCCTTGTGTTTGAGCAACAGCTTCACCAGGTCGAGGCTGTTGTTGGAAGCCGCCGTGATGAGGTAGGTAGTGGGGAAGCCGGGCACCACTTCGATGGGTGCGTTGGGGTTGGCGCCGGCGCCGAGCAGGGTTTCGGCGGCGGCCGCGTTGTTTTTCAGCACGGCCTTGGTTAGGTCGTGGCTGGGCGTTTGGGCCTGGGCCGAGGCCAGGAAACAGTAGAAAGCAGCGGCAAGGAGCAGAGCCTTTTTCATCAGGGAAACCAAAATTTATCGGGAAAGTCAACCACAAAGATGCGCCCGGGACGGACTGCTTTCGCACAGAAAAGCGCCCTGCTGCTATAATTAGTAGTCCTTGTAAAAAAAGTAATACGGCCGGGGCGGGGGCTGCCGCGAACGTGCCCCTGTGGCGCCCCTCCGGTGCCCCCCCCCGAAACAATTGCCGAAACCAGGGCGTTGCTGATAGTTGCAATACCCCGCCCGGAGCCTGTCCGCCGGCGGGAAGCCCGTTGCTGAACCGTTGAGGCAGGCCCCGCGCCTGCCAGTGCCCTTCATGTCTCTTCGCCGCCTCGCCCACCTCACCCTGCTCGTGCTGGGCCTGCTCACTGTGTTGAGCGGGTTTTTCGTCGCCCAGCTCCGTTTCAATTACAATTTCAACGACTTCTACCCCGCCGGCGACCCCGACCTGGACTACTACCAGGGCTACACCCAGCGCTTCGGCAACGACAACGACTACCTGCTGCTGGGCCTGGAAGCCCCCGCCGGCCGCACCGTGTTCGACCCCGGCTTTTTGCGGCAGGTCGACTCGCTCACGCAGCTGGCCCGGCGCCAGCCCTCGGTGCGCAGCGTCACCTCCCCCACCACCCTAGCCAATACCGTGGTGGAGGGCCTGGGCGTGTTCAGCCTGCCCTACCTGCACCCCGACGAGCCTGCCCGCCGGGCCGACGACTCCACCCTCATCTACCGCACACCCGGCCTGGTGGGCAACGTGTTCAGCCCCGACGCCCGGGCCGTGACGCTGGTGCTGCAGCTCACGCCCGACCTTGAGAAACCGCCCGGCGACTCGCTTTTTGCGGCCCTGCGCACGGGCATGGCCCGCCTTCACATTCCCGAAGCGCGGGTGCATTTCGCGGGCCGCATCGTGGCGCAGTCGGTGTTTGTGGACAGGCTGAAGTGGGAGCTGGTGGTGTTTATGTCCTTGTCAGTGTTGCTGGTCACGGGGCTGCTGTGGCTCACGTTTCGCACGTGGTGGGGGGTGGTGCTGCCGCTGGTGGTGGTGCTGGGGGCCATTTTGTGGGGGCTGGGCATCATGGCGGCTTTTGGGGTTACCATTGATTTGATGACGGCGCTGCTGCCGCTCATGCTCTTTGTGGTGGGCATGTCCGACACCATCCACATTATCAGCCGCTACGTGAGCGAGCTGGGCTACGGCGCCAGCAAGAAGGACGCCTTGCGCGTCACCATAAAGGAGTCGGGCTTCGGGTCGGGGCTGTCGGCGCTCACCACCAGCCTGGGCTTTTTCACGCTGATGACCAGCACCATTAAGCCCATTCACAATTTTGGGCTGTTCACGGGCATTGCCGTCATCCTGGCGTTTGTGCTCAGCTTCACGCTGCTGCCGGCCATGCTGGTGCTGCTTAGCAAGCCCCAGCTGCGCGAGCCCCGCCGCCAGGGCCACAGCTGGGACGGCGTGCTGGGCCGAATGTTCCGCACCGTATTGCTGCGCCGCCGCCTCATTTTCACCATCAGCGGGCTGGTGCTGGCCGCCGCCATTGGCCTGAGCACGCGGGTGCGCATCAACTCCTCGCTGCTCGATGACCTGTCGAAAAGCGACCCCGTGCGGCAGGATTTTGCCTTTTTCGACCGGCAGTTTGCCGGCGTGCGGCCCTTCGAGCTGGAGCTGAAGCCGGCGCCCGGCCGCGACATCTACGACCTTGACGTGCTGCGGCAAACCGAGCGCATCGAAGCGTACTTGAAGCATACGTACGGCCTACGCTTTGCCGCCTCGCCGGTCACTCTGGTCAAGTCCGTCCGCAAAGCCCTGAACGGCGGCGGCCTGGAAGCCTACCGCCTGCCCGCCGACACCACGGAGCTAAAGCAGCTGCGCAGCAAGCTGAAGCAGTTCCGGAAGAAGGCTGAATTCAGCGCCCTGGCCCTGCCCGATGGCTCGGCGGGCCGCCTCACGGGGCGCATGTCCGACGTGGGCAGCATCCGGGCCGATGCGCTGAACGACGCGCTGCGCCGGCACCTGCGCGCCACCGTCGACAGCACGGTGCTGCGCACCCGCCTCACGGGCTCGTCCAACCTCATCGACAAAAACAACGAAAACCTGACCCTGAACATGATTCAGGGCATGGCCATCGACGTGGCCATGGTCACGCTCATCGTGCTGTTTCTGTTCCGCTCGGTGCGCATGACGGTGGTGGTGCTCATTCCCAACCTGCTGCCCATCATCATCGTGGCCGGCGTGATGGGCCTGGCCGGCGTGAACATGAAAGTGAGCACCAGCATCATCTTCACCATCGCCTTCGGCATCGCTGTCGACGACACCATTCACTTCATCAGCAAGCTGCGCCTCACGCTGGGCAAGGAGCCGGACATCTTCAAGGCCGTGCGCCGCACCTACCTGCTGGCCGGCAAAGCCGTCATCACCACGTCGCTGATTCTGGTGGGCGGCTTTTCGACGTTGCTCTTCTCCAAGTTCGACGGCACGTTCTACGTGGGCCTGCTCATCGGCCTCACGCTGCTGTTTGGCGTGGTGGCCGAGCTGACACTGCTGCCGCTGCTGATTCTGTATTTCTACAAGCGGCCCGCGGCCACAGCGCTAGCCCCCGCCGACGTGGCAGTCGGCAGCGGTTCGCCCAATTAGAAAGACCGAGACGGAAAAACGAGGTGTAGTGACGCGACACTTCGCGTTTCGGCGTCTGCGCCTCCAAGGTGTTTTCGGGTGGTTTTCGTTCATCATGGGGACGCGAAGTGTCGCGTCTCTACACGAACTCCAGCCTCACGCTTCGAATTATTAGCTCTACTTCTTGATTAGAATCTGAAAAAGAAGCCTAACTTTGCATTTCAAAGTTCTTTTGAACAACATGAGATATTTCGTTGCTCCCACGTCCATCGTCCGCCGCATCTGGGGCTCGGCCGATACGGTGCTGTTTATCTTCGCCGGTGCCGCCGCCGAGTTTGCCCTCAACAAGGCCGTGGACTGGCTGTACTTCACCGGCCGGCTGCCCGCCGACCCGCTGGACCGGCTATTTTCCACCGTCGACTACGCCCGGCGCATCGTATTTGCCGAGCAGGCCGGGGCCGAAAAAGCCATTGACACCATTGCCGCCATTCACGGCGCCGTGGAGGCCAAGCGCGGCTACGCCATCCCCGACTGGGCCTACCGCGACGTGCTGTTTATGCTCGTGGCCTATTCTATGCGAGCCTTTGAGGTGCTGGAACGGCCGCTCAGGGCCGAGGAGCGCGAAGAAATTGTGGACGTGTTCTGCCGCGTGGGCCGGCGCATGGGCATCCCCAATTTGCCCACTTCCTACGCAACGTGGCTGGTGGCGCGGGAGCAGCACCTGACCGATAACCTGCTCCTGAGCTCCTACACCGAGGATTTGTACCGCCAGTATGAGCGCCACCTCGGTTGGGCGCGCTTCCAGTTGCTGCGGGGCGTGCAGGGCATGGTGGTGCCGGCCAGCGTGCGCACATGGCTGGCATTGCCCGACGGCCAGTGGCTGCAGCCCGCGCTGGGGCTGTACCGGGCAACGCGCCAGCTCTCCTTAAGCCAGTGGGCCAAGAGCGCCATGCTGCCCGCCGCCTATCGGGCCCGCATACTGGCGCTGGACGCGCAGCCGGCCGAAGCCGCCGTGCCGGTGAAGCGCGGCAGCTGTCCGTTTCATCACGCCCCGGGAGCTGATTCCCGGCAGCGGGCGGCCTAGGCCGGGAATTTTACGGGGGATTTCGGGTTCTGTACTTGGCCGCCGCAGCGGATGTGCTGTGCGCGTGACTATTTTTACCAGTAAAAAACCGGTCCATGAAAATTCCCTATTCAGCAGTTTTGTCCCGTTTGTTCTTTCTTACCCTTTTGGCAGCGGCGAGCTTTTTCGCCACTTCGTGCAAGAAAGACGAGCCGGAAGTGAAGGATTACAGCGGCATCGACGACGACCTCATCAAGAAATACCTGGCCGACCACAACATCAGCACGGCTAAGAAGCAAACCTCAGGCCTCTACTTCCTGCCGGTGCAAACCAACGCCTCGGCGGTGCAGGTGAAAGCCGGCACCACGGTGTCGGTCATCTACACGGGCCACCTGCTCGACGCCGCCGGCACCGTGTTCGACGCTTCCTCGCAGCACAACAACGTGCCCCTTTCCTTCACCGTGGGCAGCGGCCAGATTATTGCCGGCTTTGACGAAGGCGTGGCCCTGATGCACATCGGCGACAAGGCCGAGCTGCTCATTCCCTCGGCCCTGGCCTACGGCAACCGCGCCGTGGGCAACATCCCAGCCAACTCCGTGCTTCGCTTCGAGGTGGAAGTGGTGGACAACGCCGTGGTGGAAGACAACCTCATCAAGAAATATCTGACCGACAACAACATTACCACGGCTCAGAAACAAGCTTCCGGCCTGTATTACCAGCCCGTGCTGGCCAACCCCAGCGGGACGCCCGCCGCCACTGGCAAAACCGTGTCGGTGCTCTACACCGGCCACCTGCTGGACGCCACGGGCACCGTGTTCGATGCTTCTTCGCAGCACAACAACGTTCCGATTCAGTTTGTAATTGGCAGCGGGCAAGTGATTCTGGGCTTCGATGCCGGCATCGCGCTGATGCGCAAGGGCGAAAAGGCCCAGCTCATCATTCCGTCGGCGCTGGCCTATGGGGTGCGCGGCGTGCCGCCCACCATCCCTTCCAACTCCGTCCTGCGCTTCGAAGTGGAGCTGGTGGACGTGCAATAAGCGCCCCTAGGGGCCTGACTCCTAGAGCGGGCGCCGCACCCGGGCCAACAGGGCCGCGTGGTGCGGCGCCCGTTTCAGTACAGCCTCGTTGCCGAGCAACACCAGCTGCTGACGGGCCCGCGTGAGTGCCACGTTCAGCTTGCGGTCGACCTGCCCGCTCTCGTCGGGCGACACCATGAGTTCGAGCTGGTGCTCGTGGTGGCAGCAGAAGCTCACGATGATGACCTCGCGCTGGCTGCCCTGGTAGCGCTCCACGGTGTCGACGCTGACCTGCGTCAGGCCCGGCAGGTCGAGCTCCAGGGCCAGTTGAGCCAGCCGCACCCGAATGCGGGCCGCCTGGTTGCGGTAGCTGGCGATGATGCCCAGCGTGGTTTCGGGGTTGAAATCGGCCCCGTAGCCCTGGGCCACGTAGGCGGCGGCCCGTCCCGCCAAGTCGGCCTCCTGCGCCGATTCCTTCATCGACAAATCCTCCGGCAGGCGCTCAGTGGGCACAAACACCACGCGCTGCGCCCGTAGCGAAGCCGCAAACGCATCGGCCGGCGCAGGCCAGTGAGCGCGATTGAGCGGGGCCTCCTGCCAGGGCAGCGGGCAGCGCAGCTGGTTTTCGTAAAAGTCTTCATTCACGAGCACGGCCAGCTCCTGGTGCATGCGGTACTGGTCGGCCAGGGTGCCGTGGGCGTGTGGCCAGTGGGCCTCGGCGCGCCGGAACAGGCGCTCGAAATAGGAATTGCGCAGGTTGGTGAGGCCCAGCTCGTCGCGCAGCAGCTTGGCTACCTCGGGGGCTACGGCGCTGGCTTCGGGCTCCTGGGCCACCACGGCCGGCAGCTGGCGGTGGTCGCCGATGAGGATGAACTTGGGCACCTTGGCCAGCAGGGCCAGCATGGGCGACTCCAGCACCTGGCTGGCTTCGTCGACCACGGCCAGGTCGAACTGCTTCAACATGAACAGCTCGGGCTTGCCCAGCAGGCTGGCCACCGTGCCCACGTAGAACGGGCAGGTGGTGAGGCGCCCGCGCACCATCTGGCGGCTGGTGCAGTCGCGCAGCATGTTGTCGAGCAGGTAAGGCCGATAAGCCGGTGCCGTGCCCAGCCGCGAGCCCACCCGAATGAACGGCAAGCCGGCGTCGACCAGCTGCTCACAGATTTCGTCTACGGCGCGGTTGGTGTAGGCGGCCAGCAGCACTTGCTTATGTTCCTGGTACAAGTTCACGGCCAGCTCGCGCAGCACCGCGCGGGTTTTGCCGGTGCCAGGCGGGCCGCACAGCACAAACCAGTCGGGGGCCGCCAGGGCCCGGGCCACCACTTCTTTGGCAGAGGTAGCCGGGGGCGCGCCGGGGCTCCATTCCTCGGGCTCGCGGGGGCCAGTGCGGCCCAGCAGACGCTTGCGGCGCTCCGGCGCCAAACTCAGGAAGGCCGACAAGCCCGCCCACTCACGCCGGAAGGTGTCGTAGGTATCGGGCTCGAGGGCCCAGTGCGAGTGGCCCTGAAGATAGCGCGGCGCCATGCGGCGGTTGCGCACGCTCAGCACCACGCGGCCATCGGCGCTGAGGTCCTCGGCCAGCACCACTTTCACCACCTGGGCATCGAGCACCGTCAGTGTTTTGTTATCGGGGTCAGCCGCGGCTTCTTCGCGAGCCTGACGCCGGCGGGGGTAGAGTATCAGCGTGTCGCCGGCCCGGAAATTTACCTCGCGGCCTTCGGCAGGGCGCTGAAAAATGAGGTGAGGGCCCAGGCCGTCGCGGGCGTCGTCGGGGGCGTTGCTGTTGTCTTCCAGCAGCACCAGGTCATCGAGCAGGCTGAAATTCTGGAATTTGCGGGCCTGCGGCAGGCGCCATAGGCCGGCCTGGCCGCCCGCATCACCGGGCCGGGCCTCGTCGCCGAGCAGCGTCAAGCGCATTTCGCGGGCGGTGAAGCGGGCCAGCTCCAGGCAATAGGCGCGCTCCACCCGTTCGGCGGCGGCCCAGGCGTTGGCCACTTTTTCGGCTTTGGCTTTGCCAAATGGGGGCAGCGCCGCGAGATTGGGGTGGAGCACGGGTGCCAGCAAGCGGGCCGTTTGCACCGGGCCGGTGGCGCGGGCCAGCTGCAGCTCGATGCCCACCAGCTGGTTTCGGGCCGAGAGTAGGCGGTCAATCAGTTCCTGGTTCTGGTCGACGCGGCGCACGGCGGGCTGGCCGCTGGCCGCGTTGGAATACAAGATGCTGGTGCGGCCCCGGCCGGCCGTCTCGCCATCGGCCCCAAACACCGATTCGAGCAGCAGGCGGTAGAGCTGGGCCTGGGCGGCGTGGTTGCTCCAGGGCTCGGCGTGGGGCACTTTCGTAGAGCTTTTCAGCTCTACCAGGTCGTAGCCGGTGGCGCTTTCGTGCAGCAGGTCGAGGCGGCCTTGCAGGCCGTATGTGGCCGAGAGGAAGGTGGGTTCCAGAAAGCAGTCGGCCAGGCGCAGAGGTTCCTGCTGGTAGCCGGTGCGGCTTTGGGCCACAAAGCCCTGCACCCTCGTTTCGCGCAGGGTGCGGTGGTGGCGGCGCAGGTCGTTGAGCAGCTCGGGCACGCCGGTGCGCGTCTGAAATTCCGGCAGCGTGCTGATGGCCAGCGGCGCGGCGCGAAATAAGCGCTGCTTAAAGAACTTTTCCAGGTCAAACTCTTCAACAAAGCGGCCCGAGCCAACGGCAGGGCCGGCAGCCAAAACAGTGTCGGCATCAGCCAACGCCGCGATTTCCGCCTGCTGGGCCGCGTGGCTCACTTCTTCGTCCAGCAGCAGGTTCACCAGGTTTCCGACCACCAGCGGGCGAGAAGTATCGTCGGGCAGAAAGGCGTTCATCAGCGCCCACTCCGGAATGGTGGCCGTGGCCTGGGCGCACTCGGCAATGGTGGTCACGCTGACGAGGTAATCGGGCTCCAGCACCACGCGCCGCGGGCACACCCGGCAATCGGGCTGCAACACCGGCCCGATTAGGTGCAGCGTGGGGTGCAGCGCCGCCGCCAGCGCATACAGGTTTTCGTAGGCTTCCGGCAGCAGCAGCTGAAAGGGCGCGGCGGGGCAGCCGTCGGTCGGCGTAGCCATTTCGACGGTCATTTCGTGGCGCGGCTCATCTACGTGCAGCACGATGACGCGCCACGTGGCGCCGGGCTGGGCACTTTCGGCGGGTACAAACCCGACGGAACCGACGGGCGGCAAGGCGGGCATCTCCGGGCCAGATTCCGGGATTTCAGGCAGGCGCGGGCCCTCATACACTTCGCCGGTGAGGTGCAGCACCAGCGCAGCCAGGGCGGCAAAACCGGCAGCCACTTCGGTGGGCGTGCCGGCGTAGCTTTCGTGCAGCACCAGGTTGGCGGCCAGGCGCAGGGCCTGCAGCTGGCTGCGCAGAGCAGCGGGCAGCCCGCGTTGGTAGCTCACCTGCCCGATGGCCTGGCTCAGGTCGACGAAGGGCGTGTTCTGGCTTTTGCACTCGTCGCGCAGCACTTTTTCCAGCAGCTTGCGCAGCTGCGGTAATTGGTCGGCGGGCAGAGCGGCCGGGGCAGAGGCCAGCGCCGCAAGAAGCGCGTAGTACGGGGCAGACATAAAAGCAGAAATCGAGGGCCGGACTGTTAAAAGTAACGCTTTTTCAGCCCAAACCGGCGGGCCGGGACCGGCTACCGGGCGCCCGTGAAGCCGCGCGGGGCCAGCAGCTTGCCGCCGCGGTACATGTTCAGGTAAAGCGTGACGGGGGTGGCGTTGCCGGTCCAGGTCACGGCGTACACATCGAGCAGGGCGGAGTTATCGACCACGCCGCGGCGCGTGCGGAACGGGCAGCAGCTGGCCTTGCGCTCGTAAGTAACGGCCTGGCCCTGCGGGCCTTTCAGGGCGTTTAAGTAGCGCAGTTGGTTACGTACCCCGGCCGAGCGGCCACCGCCCACGCGGATGGGGTTCTTTTCGGAATAGCCGTACGTTTCGTCGTCGCTGACCTCCCGCACCACGAAGGGCAGCACTACCGCGCTGCCGGTTTCGTTAGCCCCGGCGGGCAGGGTTGTCGTACCACCGTACAAAGGCGGGGCCTTGCGGGTGCTGCTGCACCCGCCGGCCCACAGTCCCAATACGCCCAGCCAAACCCACGTTTTATTACTCATGCCCAATAAGTTGATGATGGTTGCTTTCCCTTTTCCCTTGCTAGCAAAGCCCGAAATTACGCCCCAGCTTACCAAAAACCGGTTTTTGGTCACTTTGACGTTGCTTGTGGGGCTGGCTGTGGCGCCCGTGGCCGCCGTGTTTGCCCAGGATAGCGCACCTGCGGCCATGAACCCCGACAGCCCCCTGGCCGGCCTGCTGCGCGAGCGCGCCGTCCTCACGCGCCGCTACGCCGAGGCCAGCGCCCAGCGCCACAGCCTGTTCGGCAACAAGCCTTCCAAGAAAGACCTGCAGGAAGTGGTGGATGCCTTGCAGGGCATCGTCGACAAAGACCAGCAGATTGTGGACGTGCTCAATCGCACCGCCCAGGAGGCCAAAACCACTTCGGTGCGCCTGGCGGCCACCACCACGCAGTTGCAAAACACCAGCCGCGGCGACCGCAACGTAACGTCGCAACGCCTCTCCGAACTGGAAAACGAGGCCGAAAACCTGCGCCAGCGCGAACGGCAGCACGTGGCCAAGCAGCGCGACCTCGAAGCCGAGGTGACCGAGGCCAAACAGGGCCATTTTGTGCGCGATGCCCTTATTGCCGGGCTGTCGGCGGTGTGCGTGGGGCTGGTGGTGGCCTTGCGGCGGCGCCGATTGCCAAAAGCCAAGAAGTAGCCGGGAAGAAAACGGCCCCCGTCTGTTAAGCTAGCGACCCGTTTTCATACCCCGCATGACCGTCCTCTACTGGCTGCGCAACGACCTGCGCCTGCACGACAACGAAGCCCTGGCCGCGCTGCCCGCCACTACCACCGCGCTGCTGCCCGTGTATTGCTTCGACCCCGTGGCCCACGGACCCGACGCCTACCTGGGCCTGCCGCGTACCGGCCCCCACCGCCTGCCTTTTCTCCTCGAAGCCCTAGCCGACTTGCAGCGGCGCTACGCAACGCTGGGCTCCGGCATCCACTTCATGGTGGGCCGGCCCGAGGAGGCCTTGCCCGCGCTGGCCCGCCAGCTGGGCGCGGCGGCCGTGCACGCCAGCGCCGAGCACACCACCGAGGAAGAGGAAGCCGAAGATGCCGTGGCGGCGGCGCTGGGCCCGCAGGTGCCGCTGCGCTGCTTCGAAACCCTCACGCTGCTGCACCCCGCCGACCTGCCCATTCCGCTGCACCAGCTGCCGGTTTCGTTCAGCAAGTTTCGGTTTGAGGTATTTTCGAAGATGACGGTGCGCCCGCCACTGCCCCCGCCGCGCCAGCTGCCGCCGCTGCCAGCCGGTTTTGGGCCCGCGCCGCTGCCCACGGCCGCAGAGCTAACGGCGCAGCTGGGTCTGCCGCAGCCGGTGCTTCCGGTGGCCGACCGCCGCTCGGCCCTGCCGGCGCTGGGCGGGGGCGAAACCGCCGGCCTAGCCCGCCTGCACGACTACGCCGTGGAGCGCCACCTCATTGGCCGCTACGACGACACCCGCAACCAGATGCTGGGCGAGGCCTTCAGCACGAAGTTTTCGCCCTGGCTGGCCAACGGCAGCCTTTCGGCCCGCCAGATTTGGGCGGCTATTGATGGGTACGACGCCGCCCACGGCGCCCGCAGCAAAGGGGCCCTGCAACTGCGGCTGGAACTGTTGTGGCGCGACTATTTTCGCCTGCTGGCCCACAAGGCGGGGCCCGACTTTTTCCGCTGGCGCGGCCTGCGCGGGCAGGTGCCCAAGCCCATTCAGCCCGATAAAACCGTGTTTGATGACTGGGCTGCCGGGCGCACCGGCAATGCCTTTGTGGATGCCAACATGCGCGAGCTGGCCGCCACCGGCTTCATGAGCAACCGCGGCCGGCAGAACGTGGCCAGCTACCTCATTCACGACCTGCACCAGGACTGGCGCTGGGGCGCGGCCTGGTTCGAGCACCAGCTTATCGACCACGACGCGGCCTCGAACTGGGGCAACTGGAAGTACATCGCCGGCACCGGCACCGACGTGCGCGACACCGCCTTCGACGTGGCCCAGCAGGCCCGGCGCTACGACCCGCAGGAGCGCTACGTGCGCACCTGGAGCAAGTAAACCGCTGTAGCGCGGACGCGACGAGTCCGCGCATTACAGAATATGGGCGCTGCGCGGACTTGCAGGGGCTACGCTACGGGGCCCGCTGTACCTTCGCCGCATGTCGACCACGTTTCCGTTTCAGCTTGCTCCTGCCCCGCCGCCCATCTCTCCCGAGTACGAAATGCTGGTTTTTGCCGATGTGGGCGGGCTCGAGGACTATTATGCCCTGTTTCAGCACTTTGGCTTCGGTGGCACGCCCGCTTCGTGGGCCGAGCACCTCGAAACCATTGTGGAAGAGCACTGCCCGGCGCTGCTTGAGGAGCTGGAGTTCACCGAAAGCGGCACTGCTTTCGTGGCTTATGCCAGCAACGCGGCCATTGCCGAGCAGTTTCTGGCGTGCGTGCTGCCGTATTTTGGCTCGCTCACCCAGCTGCGCCAGTACCTGAGCCAAGCCGACCCGGACGACTTTTTCGCGTAGCCGGCCGCTCCTGCGCTACCCTGGGGAAGGGCGAAATGCGTTGTCGCAAGTTACCCGAGCTAGCGCGTGCGCTGCATACTTTTGGGCCCTACCCCGCCCCGCATGATTACCTACTCCGAAGCGCAGGCCCACGCCCTCATCACCGACCCCGACACGCTAAAAAGAGGCCAGGAGCTGCTGAAACCCGCCAAATGGTCCAACCTGGGCCGCACCGACACGGCCGCCTGGGGCGACTGCGCCGGCAGCGGCAGCAAGCCCTACCGCACCGGCATCGACCTCACGGAGCCAGCCTTCAAATGCAGCTGCCCCAGCCGGGTTTTTCCCTGCAAGCACGGCGCGGGCCTGTTGCTGCTCATGGCTCGCCAGCCAGAGCTTTTCGGCGCCAGCACTCCGCCCGCCTGGCTTGGTGAATGGCTGGAGAAGCGCCAGCAAACCCAAGAGAAAAAAGCTGAGAAGCCAGCCGCCAAAGCGGCCGCCGCAACTGAGCGACTGGCAGGAGCATCAGAAGCTGACGCGGCGCTTTCCGAAAATGCACCGGCGGCGGACGAGGCTGCCGAAACGGCGCTGCAAACGCAGTCGGCTCCGGCCGTCGACCCCAAGCGCCTGGCCCGCATGAGCGCCGGGGCCGAAGACCTCGTGGCCTGGCTCGAAGACCTGATGCGCGCCGGCCTGGCCACGCTCGACAAGCAGCCGAATAATTTCTGGGAAAGCCAGGCCGCCCGATTGGTCGACAACCAGCTGCCCGGCCTGGCCGCCACCGTGCGCGAGCTGGCCACGCTGCGCCACGCCCATGCCGACTGGCCCGCCCGCCTGCTGGGCCGCCTCGGCGAGCTATTCCTGCTGGCCCGGGCCTTTCTCAACCTCCCCAACCTCGGCCCCGACGCCCGCGCCGAAGTTCTCCAGCAAGTCGGCGTCAATCTAAAAAAAGAGGACCTGCTGGTCAATACCGAGCCGGTAGCCGACGCCTGGCGGGTGCTGGGCCAGTTCCGCTGGGAAGAAGACCGGCTAACGGCCCGCCGCACCTGGCTGCGCGGGCGCGATTCCGGCCGCACGGCCTTGGTGCTGGAGTTTGCATTCGGCGGGCAGCCATTCAACACGCCCTTTATGCCGCACGGCGCCTACCTGGGTGAACTGACTTTCTACCCCGGCTTACTGCCGTTGCGGGCGGCGCCGGTACAGGTCAAATTCGATGGAACGGTACCTGTCAGTGCGGTGCCTGCGGGCCAGTCCATCGGTAAGTTGCTGGATGATTACGCCACTGCCCTCGCCCGCCAGCCCTGGCTGCGCGAGTGGCCTGCCATGCTGGCCCAGGTGCGCCCCATGCCGCTACCCGATGGCAGCTGGATGTTGCACGATGACGCCGATGCAGGCACGCTGCCACTGAGATTTACCGACGAAAACGCACCCTGGCAGCTGCTGGCCGCGAGCGGCGGGCCGCCACTGACGCTGTTTGGCGAATGGGATGGCCAGGCTTTCCGGCCGCTGAGTAGTTGGGCAAGCTCAATTTCTGCCTCCCCATCCAAGACGGATGGAACCCTAATGCATGAGGACAATTCTGCGGCGGAACTTATTGGGAGCAAGTCCGGTGCCCCCACTCCGGCGGAGAGGGGGCAGAGGGTGAGGTCTCAGGGCCGCAGCTTCTCCGCATTGCGCTGCTTGGCACCCGCCAGAGCGGCGAAACTCCGCCCAGCTTCGGCAACACAACCACAGCGGCTTCTACTGAGCAGTTGCTGCTGCAAGCGGCCGGCACGCTGGCGTTGATGCGCAAGGCTGGCTACCAGCCCGCCATTGCCCCGGAGCCGGAACTCGCGCCGGCACCGCCCGAACTGCTGCCCGTAGTCGGCCCCAAAGGCACCGACCACTTGCATCAGATGCTCGTGAACTCGCTGCATCTGGAATTGCTCCCCGACTACCTCACCCGTCTGGCCGGCCGCGACTTACTGGTGCCCCCTGCCCTACTGGTGCCGCTGCTGCGCCACGCCACCCGCTCCACCGAAACCCGCGCCGTCCTGGGGCCGGTGCTCGGCGCACGCGGCCACTGGCTGGCCTCGCTGAACCCTGAATGGGTTAAGCTGGCCGATAAAGTGGCCGCTACCGGCCAGGTCGAAACCGGCATCAGCACTTGGGAAACCGGTACGACGCCGCAGCGGCTGGCCTGGCTCACCCAGCATTTCACCCAGGCCCCAGATGAGGCGCGGGCCCTGCTTCTAGCTGCGCTGCCCGCCGAGCCCGCCAAAATGCAGGAAGCCCTGCTCGACATCCTCGCCCACCACCTGCACCCCGACGCCGAGCCCACGCTCGAAGCCCTGCTGAAAGCGCGGGGCCAGGAGGTGCGCCGCCGGGCCGCGGAGTTGCTGGCTCAGATTCCCGGCGCGGCCCTTACCGAACGGCTTTGGGCTCGCGCCGCGCCGCTCATCAGGGCCCGGCGCAAGCTGCTGGGCCTGGGCAAGCCCGCGCTCGACATCATCCTGCCCACGGCCTGGGACAAATCTTGGCTGCTCGATGGCATTGAGGAAATCACCGGGCGCTTCGAATACCGCATCAGTACCACCGTGGGCCTGCAAACCACGCTGGGCCCGGCCGCGGGCCGCCTCGGCAACCTGGTGGGCCTGCTGCCACCCAGCCGCTGGACTGCGCACTTGGACCTCACGCCCGGCGAGCTGCTTGCCGCCGCGCTGGCTTCCGAGTGGGCGCTGCCGTTGCTGCCCAGCTGGGCCCACAGCACCCTGCTGCATCGCGATACCGCCTTCGCCAGCGCCTTTCTTAAGCTGTGGCAGGAAGAATTGCCCGCGCTGGAAAAAGCCAACTGCGCCCGGGGCATCGACTGGGGCCTGCTGGCCGCCCTGCTGCCCACTGCCGAGCAACGCACGCTTCTGCTCGCGCCCACCATCGAACGGGTGCGCCGCCAACACGACGATTGGGCCTTGGGCCTGAGCTTCGTGCCCGCGCCCTGGCCCCGCGCCCTCAGCGCCGCCGTGCTCGAAACCATTGCCCGTAAGCTCACCAAAACGGCCGTGCTCTACGAGCACAACGCCCCGCCCTACAACCTCCGGCAACTGGCCTGGCTGCTGCCCCAAACCGTGGCTCCCAGCCTCGCGCCCGCCGATGCCGCCTGGGCCATTCAGCAGGTCGAAGCCATCGAGCAGGTGCACTCGGTATTTCAGCCCCAGCTCCATACGTTTGTCGATACCCTGCGCTTCCAGGCCGATTTGGAATCTTCGCTGAATGAGTGATTTTGAATGATTATCAAGCACGTCATGCAGAGCGCAGCGAAGCATCTCGCCCGCAGCAAGTAAACCAATCGTCAGAATTAGTGGTGGCGGGCAAGATGCTTCGCTGCGCTCTGCATGACGTGCCTTTAACTCCGCCCCACACACTCTCCTACCCTCATACCCTAGATAAAATGACGCCTACCCTGCTCCGCCCCCACGCCGAAGACCTCTACGCCGAAGAGCTGGCTGCCCTCAAAGCCCTCGACCAAAGCCGCCCCAAGCCGCCCGGCTGGCACCTCTCGCCATGGGCCGTGGTGACGTATTTGCTGGGCGGCAAGCTCGATAACGGTTTTGAAATCGAGCCCAAGTATATCGGCCAGCGGCGGCTGATGGAAATTGCCGTCGCCACCCTGGCCACCGACCGCGCCCTGCTGCTGCTCGGCGTACCCGGCACGGCCAAAAGCTGGGTGAGCGAGCACCTTACGGCCGCCATCAGCGGGCATACCAACCTGCTGGTGCAGGGCACCGCCGGCACCGCCGAAGACAGCCTCCGCTACTCCTGGAACTACGCCCGCCTGCTCGCCGAGGGCCCTTCCATGAGCGCCCTCGTGCCCAGCCCGCTCTACAAAGGCATGGAAACCGGCCAGCTCGTCCGCATCGAAGAGCTGACCCGCATCCCCTCCGACGTGCAGGACACCCTGCTCACGATGCTCTCTGAAAAGGTGCTGCCCATCCCCGAGCTGAGCACCGAAATCCAGGCCCGGCAGGGCTTCAACGTCATCGCCACGGCCAACGACCGGGACCGCGGCGTGAACGAGCTGAGCAGTGCCCTGCGCCGCCGCTTCAACGCCGTGGTGCTGCCCCTGCCCGCCACCCTGGCCGAGGAAGTGCACATCGTGCAAACCCGGGTGGCCAAACAGGGCCAGGCCCTTCAGCTGCCCGTCGAAGCCCCCGCGCTGGAGCAAATCAGCCGCCTCGTCACCATCTTCCGCGAGCTGCGCCAGGGCGTGACCGACAACGGCAAAACCAAGCTCAAGTCGCCCAGCGGCACCCTGAGCACCGGCGAGGCCATTTCCGTGATGAACTCCGGCCTGGCCCTGGCCGCTTACTTCGGCGACGGTACCCTGCGCGCCCACGACCTGGCCGCTGGCCTCACCGGCGCCGTCATCAAAGACCCCACCCCCGACCGCGTCGTCTGGCTCGAATATTTAGAAACGGTGGCGAAGGAGCGCGAGGGCTGGAAGGATTTGTATCGGGCGTGCCGGGAGGTGGTGGAGTAGCATTAACAACGAATTGCTAAAGCTGTAAGGGAAGCAACCAGCTTGCGTCCGTCACAATGGCCCGCTCGTCGCACGCCTGCTTTCTTCCTTACTAATGCCTGATTTCAACGCAATTATTATTGGCGGCAGCTACGCCGGCCTTTCGGCCGCGATGGCACTGGGCCGCTCCCGCCGCCGCGTGCTTCTTCTCGACACCGGCCGGCCCTGCAACCGCCAGACGCCCCACTCCCACAACTTCCTCACCCAGGACGGGGCCACGCCGGCCGCCCTGCGCGCCCAGGCCCTAGCCCAGACGCTGCAATACCCCACCGTCGAGCTGCGGGCCGAGGAGGCCGTGACCGCCACCGCCGTTGCGGGCTGCTTCGAAGTTGGAACGGCGACTGGGGCCAGCTATACGGCGCCTAAGCTACTGCTTGCCACCGGCGTAATCGACCTGCTGCCCGCCCTGCCCGGCTTTGCCGAGTGCTGGGGTATTTCGGTGCTGCACTGCCCCTACTGCCACGGCTACGAGGTGGGCGACCAGCGCCTAGGCGTTATCGGCAACGGCGATATGGGCTTCGAATTTGTCCGCCTGATTCACAACTGGTCGCCCCGGCTCACCCTCTTCACCGATGGCCCCGCCACGCTCAACCCTGCCCAGCAGCAGGCGCTGGTCCGCCACGGCATCGCTGTGGTGGAAACGCCACTCGCCGGCATTGCTCATACGCAGGGCCAATTACGGGCCATGCAGCTGGCCGATGGCACCGCCCATCCGCTCGATGCGGTGTTTGCCCGGGTGCCGTTTGAGCAGGCCGGTACCCTGGCCCGGCAATTGGGCTGCGCCTTCACGGAAATGGGACATGTGCAGGTCGATGATATGCAGCGCACTGGCGTGCCTGGCTTGTTCGCGGCCGGCGACGCCACCACGCCGTTTCGGGCAGTCTCGGCCGCTGTGGCTGCCGGGGGCAAGGCCGGTGCTATCATGAACATGGAGTTAATTGCCGAAAAATTCCAGTAAGGCGTGGGACGGGTCGGAACGAACATTGTTCATTTGTAGCCCTACCCAACAACCCCGTTCTGCCATGCCCACCGACCTCCGCCTGTTCGGCATTCGCCACCACGGCCCCGGCAGCGCTGCCAGCCTCGTGGCCGCCCTCGAAGCTTTCCGGCCCGATGTTGTGCTGCTGGAGTGCCCCGCCGATGCTGAAGCAGCCCTAGCCATGGCCACGCATCCGGAGTTGGTTCCGCCCGTTGCACTGCTGGTTTACAACCCTAAACAGCAAGGGCAGGCTTCCTTTCTACCGTTTGCCGAGTTTTCGCCGGAGTGGCAGGCGGTGCAGTGGTGCTTTCAGAACGAGGCGCATGTGCGGTGTATGGATTTGCCGATGGCGTTGCGGTTTGGGATGCGGGAAGCAGTGGCGGACCTGCCGCCCTCCGCGTCCACCTCACCCCCTGACCCCCTCTCCAAAAAAGAGGGGGAACCGGCTCATGAGGACGATTCGCCCGACAAAGCGGAAGAACGCAAAACTGGTTCCCCCTCTCTTTTGGAGAGGGGGTCAGAGGGTGAAGTGGACGCGGAGGTTGACCCCGTCGCCTACATCGCCCGCCTGGCCGGCTACACCGACTCTGAGCAGTGGTGGGAAACCCACCTCGAACACGCCCCCGGCAATGCCGACACCTTCGCCGTGGTGCTGGATTTGATGACGGCTCTGCGCGAAGAGCTACACCGCCCCGAAACCGAAGAAACCTTGCTTCGTGAGGCATTTATGCGCGAAACGCTGCGCGCCACGCTGGCTCAGGGCTACCCGCGCGTGGCGGTGGTGTGCGGGGCCTGGCACGCGCCGGTGCTGCGGGCCGAGCTGTTCAAAAAGGAAGACAAAGCCCGCCTGAAAGGCCTGAAAAAAGTCACCACCGAAACCACCTGGATTCCGTGGACCTACGAGCGGCTTTCCTTCAGCTCGGGTTACGGGGCGGGCGTGCTCTCGCCGGCCTGGTACGAGTTGCTGTTTGCCCAGCCGCGCGCCGAAGTGCTGACGCACTGGATGGTGCAGGCCACGCGCCTGCTGCGCGGGCAGGACGTAGAAGCCTCCTCAGCCCATGCCATTGAGGGCGTGCGGCTGGCCGCGGCGCTGGCCGCCGTGCGCGGGCTGACGCTGCCGGGCATCGACGAGCTGCAGGAAGCCGCCGTGGCCATTCTGGGCGGGGGATACACCGAGCCGCTGGCGCTGGTGCACAAGGAATTGGTGATTGGCGTGAAGCTGGGCGAGGTGCCCGCCGGTTTGCCCGCCACGCCCTTGCAGCAGGACCTGGCCCAGCAGCAAAAAACCCTGCGCCTCAAGCCCGAAGCCATTGCCAAGCCGCTCGACCTCGACCTGCGCCAGCCCGCCCAGCTCGACCGCAGCCACCTGCTGCACCGCCTACGCCTGCTCGACATCAACTGGGGCGAGCCGGAGGAAGTGGCCGGCAAAAGCGGCACCTTCCACGAAATGTGGACGCTGGAATGGGAGCCCGAAATGGCCCTGGCTGTGATTGAGGCCGGCCGCTGGGGCAATACCGTGCTCGCCGCCGCCGCCGCTCGCGCCACCGTCCGCGCCGCCGAAGCCACCAGCCTCGAAGCCGTGAGCAAGCTGCTGGAAGACGCCCTGCGCGCCGACCTGGGCCCAGCTATTCCGGCGCTGGTGGCCCGGCTCGAAACCATCGGGGCCGACACCCGCGACGTGACCCACCTGCTGGCCGCCCTGCCCCCGCTGGCCCAGGTGTTGCGCTACGGCAACGTGCGCCGCACTGACACCCAGCAGGTGGCCCAGGTAGTGCAGCAGCTAGTACCGCGCCTCTGCATCGGTCTTCCTGCCGCCTGCGCGGGCATTGATTACGATGCCGCCAAACTCCTTTTGGGACGCATCGAAGCCACCCACCAAGCCATTCGATTGCTGCAAAACGACACGCACGAGGCCGACTGGTACGCCGCCTTGGCCGCTGCGCAGCGCAACGCCGCCACCAATGGCCTGCTGGCCGGCACGGCAGCCCGCCTGCTCTTCGATGCCCAGCAAGCCGATGCCAGTGCCACGGCTACCGCCCTCGGCCTGGCCCTGGCCCCCGCCCAGCCCACCAGCTACGCCACGGCCTGGACTGAAGGCTTCCTGCGCGGCTCGGGCCTGCTGCTCATCTACCACCGCGAATTGTTTGACTTACTTGATGGCTGGCTGGGTGAGCTGAACGAAGAAACCTTCCGCGAAATCGTGCCCCTGCTACGTCGCGCCTTCACCGACTTTTCGCTGCCCGAGCGGCGCAAGATTCTGGAAATCGCGAACATGGACGCCGCCACGCCCGCCGCAGCGATGGAAATTGCTTTTGACTGGGAGCGCGGGACGCGCGTGCTGCCGGGGCTGCGGGAACTGCTGGGGAGTTGATTTTTTTACGTTGAATAGGGTTCCCGAACGGTCATGCTTCGGCTGCGCTCAGCATGACACTCTACAATTCATTTATCTACGCTAATGCCCACCACTCCTACCCGCTGGAAACTCGTGCTCGGCAGCGCCGCCGACGCCGAAAACGCCGTGCCGATGCCGCCCGACTACGGCCGCATGGACGACGTGCTCACCGCCCTCTACGACGGAGACAAGGATAACCGCAGGGTCGGCATGGGTGCCTCGGCGCCGCGCGTGAGCCGCTGGCTGGGCGACATTCGGGAGTACTTTCCCACCGAAGTGGTAGCCGTGATGCAGCAGGACGCCATGACGCGCCTGGGCCTCAACCAGCTGCTGCTGGAGCCGGAAATCATGCGCACGGTGCAGGCCGACGTGCATTTGGTGGCCACCCTCATGTCTTTGAGCCGAGTAATGCCGCAGAAGGCCAAAGCCACGGCCCGCGAGGTCATCACCAACGTGGTGCGCGAGCTGGAAAAGAAGCTCAGCAACCCGCTTCGCCAGGCCGTGCAGGGCGCCCTGAGCCGGGCCGTGCGCAACCCACGCCCGCGCTACCACGAAATCGACTGGGGCGCCACCATCAAGGCCAACTTGAAACACTACCAGGCCGCCCACAAAACCATCATTACGGAGCGGCTGGTGGGTTTTGGGCGGCGCGGGCAGGCGCTGAAGGAAATCGTGCTCTGCGTGGACCAAAGCGGCTCGATGGCTACGTCGGTGGTGTACGCGGGCATATTTGGGGCAGTGCTGGCGTCGCTGAAGGCCGTGAAAACTCACATGGTGGTGTACGATACGGCCGTGGTGGACCTCACCCAAAACCTCCACGACCCGGTGGACATCCTGTTTGGCGTGCAGCTGGGCGGCGGCAACGACACGCCCCAGGCGCTGCGCTACTGCGAGCAGCTCATCACCCGCCCCACCGACACCATTCTCATCCTAATCAGCGACTTGTATGAGGGCGCCGGCGAGGCCGAGATGATAAAGCGCGCCGCCGCTTTCAAAGCAGCCGGCGTAACGGTGGTGGTGCTGCTGGCCCTGAGCGACGACGGCGCCCCCAGCTTTGACCGCGGCGCGGCCGAGAAAATGGGCGCCCTGGGCATCCCCAGTTTCGCCTGCACGCCGGCCAAGTTTCCGGAGCTCATGGCCAAAGCCATTCAGGGACAGAAGCTGGAGGTGGCTTAAAGCACCCGCGCAGAGGCCGTCCCGTAGCCTGCGTCTTAAAACTCGTTTGGGTTTTACTAAAAATGGCTCTATAACGTCATGCTGAGCGCAGTCGAAGCATCTCTACCGCGCAAGAAAATAATTTTAGTCTCACGGTAGAGATGCTTCGACTGCGCTCAGCATGACGTTTGTTTAGATATCCAAACGGTCAAAATTTCTCGTTCACCCTTTTCAGGCGGCGGGTTGGGGTAGCTTTGCCCCATGCGTTTCTTTGAAGCCGGTGACAGGATGGAGAAGGTGCCGGGCCTGGTGTGGGTGGTGGCCATCGGCGTGGCGACGGTTGTGGTGGTCGCCGTGGGCGTGGCCCTGGTGGCGGGCGGCCTATGGCTGGCCGAATGGCTCAGCAGCGGAACCTAACGATAGGTTCAGGCAAGCGGAAACTTTTTAGTGCTTGGGCATGAGCTCAGCGGCACTTAGGGAATACACGTCGTGGCGGCGGTTGCGCAGGTTCTGCACGCTGCCGCTGTGGCGCAGCTTATCGAGAATGCTCAGGTCGACGTCCGTTACCAGAATCATTTCGGTGTTTGGGGTGGCTTCGCTCTTCACGCCAGTGTTGGGGAAGGCGAAGTCGCAGGGCGTGAGCACGGCCGACTGCGCGTACTGAATGTCCATGTTTTTGACGCGGGGCAGGTTGCCCACCGAGCCGGCCATGGCCACGTAGCACTCGTTTTCGATGGCGCGGGCCTGCGCGCAGTGCCGCACCCGTGAGTAAGCCGTCTGCGTGTCGGTGAGGAAGGGTATGAACAGGATGTTCATGCCCTGGTCGGCCAGCAGGCGCGCCAGCTCCGGAAATTCGGCGTCGTAGCAAATCAGCACGCCGATGGGCCCGCAGTCGGTATCGAAGGTTTGCAGGCGGGTGCCGCCGCGCAGGGCCCAGTACTTGGCCTCGTTGGGCGTGACGTGGATTTTCTCGTAGCGCTCCGTCGAGCCGTTGCGGCGGCAGAGGTAGCCCACGTTCTGCAGGGTGCCATCGGCTTCCAGCACGGGCATCGAGCCGGTGATGATGTTGATGTGGTACTTCACGGCCAGCTGCGTGAAGCGGGCCAGGATTTCGTCCGAAAACTGGCTCAGCTTGCGAATGGCGTCGATTTCGGACAGCTCGTTGGCCTCGGCCATCAGCGGGCCGTGGAAAAGCTCGGGAAACAGGGCGAAGTCAGCGCGGTAGGCCGCCAGCGCATCCACGAAGTATTCCACTTGTTGGAACATGTCATCAAAGCCCTCGTAGAGGCGCATCTGCCACTGCACCAGGCCCAGGCGCACCTGGGTTTTCTGGGCCACGGCCGGCACGGGGCTGGTGTCATAGAGCATGTTGTCCCACTCCATCAGCAGGGCGTAGTCGCCCGAGGCGGCGTCGCCGGGCAGGTAGCCCTTCAGCACCCGCACCGGATGGAAGTCGTTGGCCAGCTGAAAATTCAGCGAGGCATCCACGATTTCGCGGTCTTTCACCTTCTGCACGTACTGCTTGGGGGTGAGGGAATCCATGTAGGCGTGGTAGCCCGGAATGCGCGCCCCGAAGGCAACGGCGCGCAGGTTGAGCCGCTCGCAGAGCTCCTTGCGGGCATCGTAGAGGCGGCGGGCCAGCCGGCGGCCCCGCATGGCCGGCACCACGAATACTTCGATGCCGTAGAGGGTGTCGCCGGTGGCGCTGTGGGTGCGAAAGGTGTAGTTGCCCGTCACATCCTGGTACGTGTGCGCCGCGGCAAATTGGTCGTGCTTCACAATCAGGGCCAGTGCGGCGGCCACAATCTCGTCGTTCACCGTCAGCACAAACTGGCCTTCCGGAAACAAATCGACGAGCAACTCGACCTGTTTGCGCGGCCAGTAGCTCTGCATGCGCGGGTAGGCCAGCAGCATGGCGGCTTTCAGGGCTTCGTAGTCGGATTTGAGCAGGTGGCGAATTTCAATTATCTCATTCATAAACAGCAGCAAAAGGCAATCGCGAAGCCAACAGGCACACTCCTGCGCCACCCGTTGGCTACCGATTTAAGTTGAGGTGTATGCCTTGTTCCTACGCAGGAAACCATACAGTAGCCGATTTGCGACTGGTTGACAGTTATAACGACTGCCTCACTTGCTTGCCTGCGACCAAACAATGGCCGGCTAACCCAGCATTATTGCGGGAGGTTGTTTCGATTAATGCAGTTTACCTAACGCCAACGACCTTTGCTTTCTGCTGACGGCACGTGAAGCATGGTTTAGAACCTGATGAGACCATTTCGATTTTGGATTGAATTTGCGACGCCAACGCAACCGAGTTTTCCTCGACGTTTCGGCATAACTGCCTGGACCCACGAAGATGCATTGGCCATTTTGCACGATGCAGTACCGGCTTCGAACCAGTGGCAACTGTCCAAAAGCATCAGCTACGTCGACATTCGTACCCTCGACGCCAACCATGTATTGCCCAATATGGGTAATTGCGCCGTAAGAGGAATCTGGTTTCCAAAGGGCCACCATTAACCGACCATTTCTTGCCGTTTCGTTGTTGTCATTAGCAACGAACCCAACCCGCATTCTTTTGTCCGATACCATCCCCACTTTCGCCCCCGTCGACCCCTACGCCATCGAAAAAGAGCTGCGCCAGGTGCAAGCCCTCATGAAGCTGGAGCAGCTGGAAGACCTGGAGCAATTCAAAATCAAAAATGCCAAGGCCAGCATTGCCGAGCGGCAGCAGCGCGGCCTCACCTGGTACCCGGTCACCATTTCGCAGGAAGAAATTGGCTTCGGCGGCAAAGTCGTGCTGGAGCTGGAACGGCCCGCCGGCCAGCAGGGCCTGCACCTGTTTCAGGTGGGCAAAAATGCCTCGCTGTTTGGCAACGTGCCCGGCCGCTCGGCCACCGACCGGCCCACCCTGAGTGGCGTGATTACTAGCGTGCGGCGCAACAAACTGCTGCTCGCCACTACCAAGGAAGACCTGCCCGATTGGGTGACCGAAGGCCATAAAATGGGCATCGACCTCACCTTCGACGAGGTGAGCTACCGCGAGATGGACTATGCCCTGGGCAAGGTGATGGGCGCCTATGGCGACCGCCTGGCTGAGCTGCGCGACATCCTGCTGGGCGCCAAAGAAGCGCGTTTCCGCGAGGAGAAAACCGCCGACCTGTTTTATCCCAGCCCGCTGAACGACTCCCAGCTGTCCGCCGTGCGCCACGTGCTAGCGGCCAAGGACGTGGCCATCATCCACGGCCCGCCCGGCACCGGCAAAACCACCACCCTGGTGCAGGCCATTCTGGAAACCATCCGGCGCGAGCGGCGCGTGCTGGTGTGCGCGCCGAGCAACACGGCCGTCGATTTGCTCACCGAAAAGCTGGCCGAGCGCGGCGTGAACGTCATTCGCATGGGCAACCCCTCGCGGGTGTCGGACCTGCTGCTGGAGCATACCCTCGATGCCCAGGTGATGAACCACAAGAGCTACAACGAGATGCGCTCGATGCGCCAGACGGCCGACCAGTACCGCGAAACCGCCAGCAAATACGTGCGCAACTTCGGCTACGAGGAGCAGCAGCACCGCCGCCAGCTCAAGGAGGAAGCGCGCATGCTGTTTCAGCAGGCCGACGATTTGGAGCGCTACATCACCGAGGACTTGCTCGAATCGGTGCAGGTGATAACGTGTACGCTGGTGGGCGCCAGCAACCGCAACATCCGCCATCTCACCTACGAAACGGTGTTCATCGACGAGGCCGCCCAGGCCCTGGAGCCGGGCTGCTGGATTCCGATTTCGAAGGGCAACCGCGTGATTCTGGCCGGTGACCATCATCAGCTGCCGCCCACCGTGAAGAGCGAAAAGGCCGGCGCCTTGCGCGAAACGCTGTTCGAGAAAGCCATTAAGCGCCAGCCCACCACGGCCCGCATGCTCACGGTGCAGTACCGCATGCACGAGCAAATCATGCAGTTCAGCTCCGACCAGTTCTACGACGGCCGCCTCGAAGCCTACGAAAGCGTGGCCCACGCCGGCCTCGACGCCTACGACCTGCGCTTCGCCCCCGACCTGCCCGTGGAGTTCCTCGACACGGCCGGCTTCGGCTTCCAGGAAATCACCATCCCCGAAAGCCGCTCCACCGCCAACCCCGAAGAAGCTGACTTGCTCCTCAAGCGCCTCGCCCAGCTGCTGGAGCCCTACGACCCCGCCGACCATGAGGAAGACCCGCTTAGCATTGGCGTCATTGCCCCCTACCGCGCCCAAATCAACTACTTGAAGGACGCCATCGAGGAAAACGACGAGCTCAGCGGCTTCATGCAGCACCGCCAGCTCAGCGTGGGCACCGTGGATTCGTTTCAGGGCCAGGAGCGCGACATCATCGCCATCACCCTCACCCGCAGCAACAATCACGGCGAAATCGGCTTCCTCTCCGACATCCGCCGCATGAACGTGGGCATGACGCGGGCACGCAAAAAACTCCTGCTCGTCGGCGACTCTTCGACGCTCAGCGCCCACCCTTTTTTCAAGGCGCTGATTGAGTACGTGGAGCAGATTGGCGGCTATCGCACGGCCTGGGAGTTGCAGGACTAATCCTTCCATCAGCTCAGTCCGGCAAGAATGCTTCTGCGGCGGACCGGGCTGACAAAAGGCGTCGAAAGTTCTTTTATTTCTGACTTCTATAAGCCCTGCCTAACTAATTTGCTCTGCCGCAGAATTCGAAAACGGCACTGTGCATGAGAAATTCTATTTACTACGCCTGCTTTATTCTACTTCTTGCTTTTGTAAGTGGCACTACCACCCGAGGCCAAACCACTCAGCAACTACTACTTGGGGCGTGGGTAAAAACGCATTTAGAGGCAAAATCGGGCGCCGAGTTGCCAATTACGCTGCGCTCTAAACAGGCCTATCTACGCTTCAGCTTTTACAAAAAGGGCAAGGGCTTTAAAAGTGCCGATTTTAGGGACAAGGGGTTTGCCATGACCTATGCGGTTAAGGGCAAATCCCTGCTCTTCGGCATCAACACCTACGTCATCGAAGCCATCGACAGCGTACGGCTGGTCTTGCTCGAAGAAGCCAGAGTTGGCTTTGAAGAACCAGCCATCCGATATACGTTTATGCGGGAGCAGCTATACCAAAATAACTTGCCTGCTGAGCGGGAAACGGCTATTTACCGGCGAGGCAGGCTCGTTTATAAGGAAAGCGAAAAAATAAAGCCGGAGCTTTTGGCGAATTCATCATTCGACGAATTCCTGCGCACCAACATGCCGGTGTTTCAGGAAACGTCGAAGGACAACGGCTTTTTCGTGGCCAGCTTTGTGGTGCTGCCTTCAGGCAAGCTCGATACCATCCAAATTCACAAGGGCCGAAACCCGGTGTTTGACCGGCAGTTTGTAAAAGCCGTTCAAAAAACCGACGGGTTGTGGCAGCCGGCCGTTCTGGATGGCCAAGCGGTGGCCGTGGAAAAAGAATTCAGGTTTCGGTATTTCACTTTTGCCTCAATGATGGATTATGACAGCAAATACAACATGGGCGTCAAGCTGCAAAAGCAGGGAGAATACGCGGCGGCCATCGTGTATTTATCTGCCTGCGTGCAGCTCAATCCGTATGATATTGAGGCTTATTACCACCGGGCCATTTGTTACAAGGAAAGCAGCCAACTGCAAAATGCCTGTACCGATTGGCAGCACGTGAAAGCGCTGGGTTCCAGAGATGCAGACGAATGGTTGGCTAAGTTCTGCAAATAAGCGCTGACACTCGCAGGACGCCATACCGCCTACGGCAAATCAATCACCGACATGGTGTGCGGGGCGTCTGATTTCGAGTTCACGAATTTCTTTTCCGGCTTGTCGAAGTCGGAAATGTAGAGGCGCTTGCCTTTGAGCAGTACTTCGGCGGGCTGGTCGAGGAGGCCGCCGCTGCCGTCGGTGTCGCCGTTTTGGGCCAGCGTGGTCACGGCGTTGCCGTTGCGCAGGTCCACTACTTCGATGGCGTTTTCGCGCGAGTTGCAGAGGTACATTTTATCCGTCGTCCGGTCGATGATGAGGCCGTCGACGCAGGGAATCTGCTTGCCTTTCAGCGTCAGGATTTCCTGCTTGGCGAGGCTGCCGTCGGCGGCCAGCGTCATTTTGTAGAGGCGCCCGTCGCCGAAGGAACCGGTGTAGAAATTGCCTTTGCTGTCGTAGTCCAGACCGTCGGCGCCGTTGTCCACGCCGGTTTCATTCACGTTGGTGCTGAAGGTGGCCAGCACGTGCGGGTCCTTGGTTTTGGGCTTCAGGTGCACCACGCCCTTATTCAGCTCGGCCAGGGTGAAGCGCAGCACGGCGCTGCCCTTGTCGTTTTCGGGCATGTCCCATTGGCTGTCGGTCACGTAAATCGTGTTGCCCTTCCACACCACGGCATTGGCCAGGGCAAAATTGTCGACCACGGTGGTGATGGCGCCGGGCTTGCCGTGTTGAATCTGCACCTTCATCAGGCGCGATTTGAAATCCTTGCTGTTTTCGTACTGGTTTTCGGCGTAGTACAGGTTGCCATCGGGCCCGAAGGCCAGGTCCATGGGCGCGGCTTTTTTGGTGGTGGGCTCCACGGGCAGGTTGGTGGCAAAGGGCCGCAGCGAGTCGTTCACAATCTCCATTAGCGAGGCAGGCTGGCTGTTGTCGGCCAGGTTGGGCACCGACAAAATGAGGTGGCCGTTGGGCGCCAGCGCCAAGCCGTCGGGGGTGTTGTGGGCGTCGTCGAGGGTGAAGAGCAGCTTGGGGCTGCCAATGCTGGGCACTGCAGCCGCGGAACCCGCCGCGCTGTCCGCCTCGGATTTCACCACGGCCTCTTTGTTCACGGCCTCGCGTTCGGTTTTGGGGTCATTGGACTGGCAGCTGGCCAGCAGGGCGCCGCTCAGCAGCACCGGAATCAGGTTGCGCATACACTCAGAAAAGAATAGGAAAGGAGGAAAAAGTACGGGGTGACGCTCAGGGCACAGCCGCCGCTACTTGCCGACTTAACGCAGCCAGCAGGACGAGGTTACGGCCCGCTTAGTCCGGTCAGCTGCAACATCCCGGCCGCGCGTTGGCTGCGCCGCCCGTTTTTGCGTACTTATCTTGCCCGTAAATTTATCTTACCACCCACTCCCCGGCCGGCATGCCCGGCCCGCACTTCTATGGCCGCAATCAGCGACAACAAAGTCGTCACCATC
Source organism: Hymenobacter sp. 5317J-9 (assembly GCF_022921075.1). NCBI lineage: Bacteria > Pseudomonadati > Bacteroidota > Cytophagia > Cytophagales > Hymenobacteraceae > Hymenobacter > Hymenobacter sp. 5317J-9. The sequence goes on along the minus strand of NZ_CP095050.1, from coordinate 2,782,509 downwards.
ACCTACGACCTCAGCGTGACCGACGAAAACCAGGAAAAAGTATTGGTGGAATCGGCCGAGGCCGACTCGCCCATGGTATTCCTTTTCGGCCACAGCGGCCTGCCCGAGGAATTTGAGTCGCAGCTCGATGGCAAAAACGCCGGCGACGAATTTCAGTTCAGCCTCACCCCCGACCAGGCCTACGGCGACTACGACGAGCAGGCCCTGGTGGAAATCCCCAAGGAGGTGTTCCTCATCGACGGCAAACTGGACGAGGAAATGCTGCAGCCCGGCAACTTCCTGCCCATGGCCGATAACGAAGGCAACCACATGCAGGCCAAAGTGGTGAGCATCGGCGACACGGGCGTGAAAATGGACTTCAACCACCCCCTGGCCGGCATGGTGATGCACTTCGCCGGCAAGGTGCAGGACGTGCGCGACGCCACCGCCGAAGAGCTGGCCCACGGCCACGTGCACGGCGAAGGCGGCCACCAGCACTAGGCAAGCCCCCGGCGGTAATTGCGACCGCAACGACCAGCCCTGAAACGAAAAAGCCCCGGCACTGCACAGTGCCGGGGCTTTTTGCGGTTGTAAAGACGCGACACTTCGCGTCTCGGCATTGCACGAAAATGCCTGAACAATTGAATCAAACGGCGCGGACCCAAAGACGCGAAGTGTCGCGACTCTACACCGTGCCGATAAACGCCGCTACCCGCTGCTGGAGCTGCGGGAAGAACTCCCTGAAGTCCTCCTCATACGCCGTGTAGTTCCGCTCCAGCTCCGCGGCGGCCGTTTCCATGCCCGAGCCGGCGCTGGCCCGGCGGCTCAGGCCGCCAAGGGCGCGGCGGATGCCCTCCACCTGCGTGTAACCCAGCAGCGAGTTGTGCTCGGTCATGTAGGGCAGGAAGTGCTGCACGCGGGGCGGCATCTCGGCCTGGCGGGCCGTGAGCAGGGCGTACACCCGCTGGGCAAAGTCGGGCAGGGCTTCGGCCGAAAAGTCCTCAAAGCCACGGGCCAGGAAATGGTCCAGAAACACGTCGGAAATGACGCCGGCGTATTTGCCGTGGCCGGCCTCGCGCAGGCGTTGGGTGCTGCGGCGCACCACGGCGTGCTGGTCGGTGAAGGTGTCGATGGCCCGGTGCAGGCGGATGCCAGCCTGCACGGCGGCGGGATAGTGTTCGAGCTGGCGGCCGGGCACGGAATCGGCGATGAAGTTGCCCACCAGCAGGTCGGCGTAGTCGGGGGCCGCTGGCGGGCCGGAGAGAAACAGGTGGGCCAGAAAGTTCATTGCGGGCCGGAAGGTAAGGGCACAACCGGGCTTTTGTTCAACCCCGCCCGCCCGGCTGCCGTAAGCCCATCGGCCGCTGGCCCAAACCCGCCGGCCGGTTCTTTCACCATTTCCACTCCCCTTCCCATGTCCGATAAGTCGCCCGTAACCCACGACCTGACCCAGCTGTTCGATAAAATCAAGGAAGTGCGCATGGCCATGCTCACCACCACCGACGAGCACGGCAGCCTGCACAGCCGCCCCATGGCCACCATCAAGCCCGGCCAAGACCAGGCGTTGTATTTCCTCACCGATGGCAATTCGGCCAAGGTGTTTGAAGTGAAAAAAGACAGCCAGGTGAACGTGAGCTATTCTGACCCGAGCAGCAACGTGTACGCCTCCGTTTCGGGCCGCGCCAACGCCTACCGCGACCAGGCCAAAATTGACGAGCTGTGGAGCGAGCCCATGCGCGGCTGGTTTCCCAAAGGCAAAGACGACCCCAGCATCACCATCCTGAAAGTGACCATCGACAAGGGCGAGTACTGGGACTCGCCCAGCAGCCTGCTGGTGCAGGCCTACGCCTACGTGCGCGCCGTGGTGACCGGCGAGCCCAGCAAAGACGACGACGTGAACCAGCACGCCCAGGTGCGGGTGTAGTCAGGCCACAAGCTCATTGTTGTAAGAAAGGCCGGAAGCAATTCCGGCCTTTTTTTGTTGTCTCAGCGCCACGGGGCCGTTGCCGCGCGGCGTTTACTTGGCTTTACTCGTTGCATGCCGCTTACTACGCTCACCGTTTTCACGCTTCAGCCCGGCCGCCGGCGCTGGGGCCTGGCCCAAATGGGCACCTCACCGCGGCTGCTGGCCAAGGTGGCGGGCCTGCGCTTTTTTAAGCTGCTGGGCAGCGGCGCCCGCAACGGCTTCGGCTTCTGGCCCAACCTGGACCGTTACGGCTTTATGGCCGTGTGGGACGATGCCGCGGCGGCCGAAGCCTTTTTCGCGCAGCATCCGCTCTGGGCCGCTTACCGGCAGCGCAGCGCCGAACTATGGACCCTGCAATTGTCTCCTCTGAAAGCACAGGGATTGTGGGACGGCCAACGCCCCTTCGACTACGAGACCGATATGCTCCCGGCTCAGCCCGAGGCGCCGGTGGCCGTGCTCACGCGCGCCAGCATCCGCTGGGCCAAGGCGCGGCGGTTCTGGCAGTTTGTGGAGCCCACCAGTGCCGCGCTGGCCGGCGCGGTGGGCGTGCGGGCCGCCATTGGCTTGGGCGAGCTGCCGGTGGTGCGGCAGGCCACGTTCAGTGTTTGGGAATCGGCCCGGGCCATGCAGGAATACGCCTACCGCGACGCCCGGCACCGCGAAGTCATCCAGCTCACGCGGCGCGAACGATGGTATGGCGAGGAGCTGTTTGCCCGTTTCCGGGTGCTGAGCAGCGTGGGCACGCTGGACGGGGCCGACCCCATGGCCGGGCTTTTCAGCCGTGTTTAGTCCTGTAGATTGTAGCGGCGCAGCCACCCGGCGGCCGTGGCGCTGAGCCAGGGCTCGGGGTCCTTTTCCTCGGTCAGGCCCGGTAGGTGGGGGGCGGCGCTGCCCGGTTGGCCGTACCACAGCACGAGCGGCTTGGCGGCTTCTGCCTTTGCAGCAGTTGGCAGCAGTACCTGGTCCTGACCTTCGCCAGGATAGAGGGCCACGGCCATGCCGGGCGCGGCCGTAGCGTCAATGGTGAAGATGTCGTTGCCGGCTAGGCCGTACAGGCTCAGCTTTTTGGTATCCTGCTGCGTGTATACCCGCTCCGAAATCAGGCTGTCGGGCCGCGCTTGGCGCATGGCCAGCACGCGCAGCCGCAGCTGGCCCGGTCCGGCGCCGGTCAGCTCAAACCGCTCGGCGCGGTCGGTGCCCGGCACCCAGGCTTCTTCGGCCAGCAGCTCAAAGTAGCGGCGGGCCACGGCCGGCAGCTGCGCCCGGCGCGCCCGCAGCGCCGGTCCCAACTGCTCGGCAATCACCGCCTGCGTTTCCCGGGGCCGGCCGTGAGGGCCCGCGCAATGGCGCCATCGCTAAGGCGCCGCTGCAGCGAATCGGCTTCCTGCCGAAAGTCCTCGGCGGTCAGCGTGCTCAGCAGGGTACGGTCGAGGGCGCGGGCGGTGCGGGTGAGGCCCTCCACGCTACCAGGCTTGATGGTGGCGTGAAAACTCTGAAACTTGGGCAAAAACCACGACAGCAGCCGCGTCAGCACCCCGTCATCGAACCGAAAAAAAGCTTGGTCCCGGTCGCGCGGAATGGGCCGGAACACCACCCCGCCCCCTTCCAGAAAGCTGGCCCAACGCCACTGGTCCTCGCGCCGGCTCCAGTCGCCGAGCCAGATGTCGAGCAGGCGGGCGCGCAGGTAGGCGCGGGCATCGGGCTGGTAGCTGGGACTGTGGCGCAGGGCCGCCAGCATGCGGCGCGAGTTGAAGATGGCTCGCGAGCCGCCGAAGCTGGCCTGGTGCTCCTGGTCGCCCTCGGCCCGCTCTTCCAGCAGGTACAGGGCGTTGGCGTAGCCGGGCTGAAACTTGCCCAGAGCGGGGTCATTGGCCACGTACACCAGGCGCGGGTTGGCGTGGTACACGCCGGCGGCTTCGGCCAGGGGCGCGGCCACGTAGGCGCCGTAGGGCTGCGACACACTGGTTTGGTCGCGCATGAGGCCGCTGAGCCAGTTGCGCATCCAGCCGGCGGGCAGGGCCCTGCTCATGTCCTTGTCCACGGAGCGCAGCACCAGCTGGTGCCCGGCGGCGGTGCGCAGGCGCAGGGTGCGGCTCTGGTAGCTACCGCCGGCCCGCATGGGCGTCAGGCTGTCGAGCTCGGCCCGCGCCAGCCGAATAACGGGCACCGTGACGGGCGTGGCCCACAGGCTGCGGTAGTGCGCTCCCCAGAAAAACCGCCACACCGGCCCGCGGGCATACTGCGGGCCCGCGGCCAGCTTCACGGTGGCAGAATCGGGCGCCCACTGAGCTAGGGCGCTGCCGGGCGGCGCCGTGTGCGAGCAGCCGGCCAGCCCCAGGCCCACGGCCGCGGCGGCGCCCGCCGCCGTGCCCCATACCCGTAGCAGCCCTTCGCGAGACATCCGAAACAAACGTGGCATTTTTTTCAGGGCCGCTGCGCCGCTGGGCGGGTCGAATGAGCAAATGTGAGCCCGTGTATACTGCAAACCCCGGCGCTACGGTTGTGCTCCTGACCACCACGGGCCGACTTTTGCCGCGCGGTTGCGTTAAAGGCGCATACTTCCTGCCTTTTTTCCTGGATGCCTTTTTCTTTCTTGCGCCCCTTCCCTACTGCCGCCGCCTGCCTGCTGGCCCTACTGGGCTTGGGCGAAGCCGGCTGCGCCCGGCGCGACTACTTCCAGCCCGACGCCCGCGTGGGCGCGGGCAGCACGGCCCCCCTGCCCCCGGGCGCCGACTCGGTGCAGGCCGCCGCGGGTCGGCACTACAGCCAGCACTGGCCCACTTACTATTGGTTTTGGGGCCGCCACTACCGCGACGTGTGGGCTGCCCCCGTCACGGCGCCGGTGCTTGACCTGGCCACGGCCGTGCCCGGCGGCCTGCGGCCCAGCAAGATGGGCGGCGGCTACCAAAGCATCAGCATGACGCTGGAAGGCCCGCAAAAACGAGAATTTGCCCTGCGCGCCCTCGAAAAAGAGCCCAGCAAAACCTTGCCCAAGGTGCTGCGCAACACGTTTTTGCTAAACGCTGTGCGCGACGCCACCTCGGCTGCCAATCCCTATGCCGCCCTCACGGTGCCGCCGCTGGCCGCCGCCGCCGGGGTGCCCCACGCCCGCCCCCGCCTGGTGTACGTGCGGCCCGACGAAACCGGCCTGGGCGAAGGCTCGGAGCGTTTCCGGGGCAAGCTGGCCCTGTTGGAAGAGAAGTACGAAGTGCTGGCCTCGCGCACGCCCGACCTAGCCGGCGCCACCGACTTTCTGGGCGGCGAATCGATGCTGAAAAAAGTGTATGAGCACCCTTCGCACACCATCGACCAGCCCGCCTTTCTGCGGGCACGCCTCCTCGACCTGCTGATTGGCGACTGGGACCGGCACGAAGGCCAATGGGAATGGGCCGCATACCGGGTGCGCGGCGGCCGGGTGCGCTACAAGCCCATACCCAAAGACCGCGACCAGGTGTACTTTCGGTTTGATGACGGCCTGGTGCCGTGGCTGGCCGCGCGCCGGTTCATCGCGCCGCAGTTCCACACCTTTAAGGCCAGCTACGGCTACGTGCCGGGGTTGGTGAAGCAGTCCCGGTTCATTGACGAGCGGGGCCTTTATGCCCTCACCCGAGCCGATTTCCGGCGCATGGCCACCGATTTGCAGCGCCGCCTGCCCGATACACTCCTTGAGCGGGCTATGCACCGGTTGCCGCCGGCCGTGTTTGCCCTCGAAGGCCCGCGGCTGACGTCCTACCTAAAGGCCCGCCGCACCGCCCTGCCCGCCGCCGCCGATGCTTTTTACCTCACCCTGGCCCACGCGCCCACGCTGGGCGGCACGGCCCAGGCCGAGCGGTTTGTGGTGCAGCGCTTCCCGGACTCAACCACCGTGCGCGTGTTTTCGGCCGCCCTGGCCCGCCACAACGCGGGCGATTCCCTGCGTTTCCAGCGCACGTACTACGCCTGCGAAACCCACGAGCTGAGCCTCGACGCGCTGGGCGGCGACGATGTGTTTGAAGTTTCGACGGTGAGCACGGCCCGGCCCATGCCGCTGCGCCTCTACGGCGGCGCCGGGCACGACCGCCTGCTGCTGAGCGGCAGCGCCCGGCGCCTGCACCTGTTCGATGAAGATTCCGACATGACGGCCGCCAATGGCCGCCGCCCCAGCCTGCCCCGCAAAAGCTACCGCGCCTACGAGCGCCTGAACGACGACTAGCCGCGCGGGCCACTTTCCCACCAGCCATTTACGGGAGGCCTTCGTTCAAGGCTCGACCGTCTTGCCAATCTTACCCTTGATATTGCCCCGCTTACCCGTAGTCCTGTTGGTTTTTGGAACGCTGAGCGGCCTGCTTGGCGGCTGCGCCCGCCAGAACTTCTTTCAGCCCGACGCCCGCCCCGATGCCGTGCGGACGCAGCCCCTGCCCGCCACCGCCGACAGTGTGCGGGGCGTCACGGCGGGCCGCCAATACGCCCGCCACGGCCGCCTCTACGGCGCTCTGGTGGGCCGCCACCACCGGGCCACCTGGGCGGCGCCCGTCACGGTGCCCGTGCTGCAGCTTGCCCAAAACCGCCTTCGGCCGGGCAAGGTGGGCGGGGGCTTCAACAGCACCAGCCTCAACCTGCTGGCCCCCGATGGCCGCGCCTATGTGCTGCGCACGGTGGACAAAGACCCCAGCCGGGCCACCCCCAAGCTGCTGCGCAAGACTTTTCTGGTGAACGTGCTGCGCGACAACGTGTCTTCGACCAATCCTTATGCCGCCCTCACGGTGCCGCCCCTGGCCGCGGCGGCGGGCGTGCCGCACACCTCCCCGCGCCTGTTTTATGTGCGGCCCGACGACCCTTCGTTTCAGGGCGACTCGCTGCGGCTCTTCCGTGGCCAGCTGGCTTATTTGGAAGAAAAAAATTCCTCGCCCGTGGCAGAGAGCAAAAAAGTCGATATTCTGGGCAGCAAGGAGGCTTTTGAAAAAGTGTTTACGAACCCGGCTCAGCGCCTCGACCAGCCGGCGCTGCTGCGGGCGCGATTGCTCGATGCCTGGCTGGGCGACTGGGACCGGCACCCCGGGCAATGGAACTGGCTGGCCACTTCGGCCGGCGGCAGCACGCAGATTGCGCCCCTGCCCAAGGACCGCGACATGGTGTTTTACCGCCTCGACGATGGCGTGCTGGGCTGGCTTATCGGGCACGTAGCCGTGCGCCACTGGACCACGTTTTCGGCCCGATTTCCCAACGAGGAAAACCTGCTTTCCAACGGGGAATACCTCGACGAGCGGGGTCTGAATCAGCTTTCGCGGGCCCAGTTTCGGGCCGCTGCCCTGGCTCTGCAACAGCGCCTGCCCGATACACTGGTCGCCCGCGCCCTACGCCGCCTACCCGCCTCGGCCTATGCTTTGGAAGGCCCGCGCATCACGGCTGCCCTTCAAAGCCGACGCGCCCAGCTCCCCGCCCTGGCCGACCGCTGGTACCTGCGGCTGGCGCGCCGCCCCACCATTGGCGGCACGGCCCAGGCCGAGCGGTTCGAAATTCATCGCTACGCCGACTCAACCATGGTAGCAGTATATGAAGCCGGCACGCAGGGCCAGGCAGCTAGCCGGCTCTACCAGCGCACTTTTCTGCGCGCCGAAACGAAGCAGATTCAGCTCGAAGGATTGGGCGGCGACGACGTTTTTGTGGTGGAGGAACACGGCTCTTCGTTCACTTCCCTACCCAAAATCCGCCTATACGGCGGCCCGGGCACCGACGAGCTGCGCGCCGCGAAAGGTGCCCGCGGCCTGCGCTTTGCCCAGGGCAGCGCCCCGGCCAAGCACGCTTACGACCAGCCCGCCGAGGAATAGCCGGCCACCAATTAGGCCTGGTCCAGCATTTTCAGCACCAGCCGCTCGGTGGGCGAGAACAGGTCGCCGGCCATGGGGTCGGCGTCGTGCTTGCGCAGGTATTCAATGAGCTGGCCCGACTTGAACAGCTCCACCACCTGCGGGTGAATGTAGTATTTGGAGCACACCGTGGGCGTATTGCCGAGGCCGGTGGCCACTTCCTTCACGGCCTTTTTTATCACCTTTTCGGGGGCCAGTTCGGGTTCTTCGCGCAGCACGGCTTCGAGGCATTCCACCATTTTCACGGTGCCGCCCCAGGTGCGGAAGTCCTTGGCGGAAAGCGCCAGCCCGGTGTGGCGTTGCAGGTACTCGTTCACGTCGCCCGATTCCAGCGCGTGCCGCTGCCCATCGGCCGAATAGTACTGAAACAGGTGCTGGCCGGGAATCTCCTTGCACTTGCGCACCAGGCGGGCCAGGCGGGCGTCGTGCAGGGTCACGTCGTGCGCCACTCCCTTTTTGCCCACAAAGTTGAACCGCACGTCGGCGCCGTCGATGGCCACGTGCTTGTCCTGCAACGTGCTCAGGCCGTAGCTGGGCTTGGTTTTGCCGTTTTTCTTGGCGTATTCCTTATTGCCGACGCGGATAAACGACTGGTCCATGAGCGTGAGCACGAGGGCCACCACTTTCTCGCGGTCGAGGTCGGGACGCTTCAGGTCTTTGCGGAGCTGCTCGCGCAGCGGGCCCAACTTTTCGCCGAAGGTGCGCAGGCGCGAAAACTTGGTGAGGCTGCGCATGGCGTCCCAGGCCGCGTGGTAGCGGTACTGCTTGCGGCCCAGGTTGTCGTGGCCCGTCACCTGCAGGTGGGTGTTGGCCGAGGGTGATATCCACACGTCGGTCCAGGCCGGTGGAATTACGAAGCCATTGATGCGGGTTAGCGTTTTTTCGTCGGTTATTTTCTCGCCCTTGGCATCGTAGTAAGCGAAATGCCCGGCCCGCGTCGGCTTGCGGCTGATGCCCTTGCCTTGGTCGGTGGCATAGCGCAAACCGGCCATCTCGGCCTGCCGGGCGGGGTCTTTGTACACAATGTGCGCCTCGTCTTGCGGCAGCAGGGTTTTTTTACGGGTTTTGGGATTGGCAGCAGTGGCGGTGGACATAAAGCGGAGAAGAGAACGGGAATTCAAGGTTCAGCTTCTACGCAAAAGTGTCCGGCGCGGCTGTTTGTAGCGTGGACGCTGCGAGTCCGCGCTTGGGCGAACGTTCTTACCATTTCGGTCTGCGCGGACTCACAGCGTCCACGCTACAGCCGCTCATCCGTAGGTTTGCCCCATGAAGCTGCCCAATGCCCTGTCCAACCTCTCGGAGTGGACCGACCACCTCTACACCCGTTTTTCGGCGCGGCGCGGCTGGCTGCGCCCCCTGCAAATCGACGCCTACCGCAGCTACGGCACCGCTGCCAAGTTCTACATCAAAGGCCGCCTGCTGGCCGACCCCGGCCTGACCGCCGCCACCGCCACCGACTCGCCCTGGCGCAATTTCCGCAGCATGGTGCGCCGCTTCAACAGCCGCGAAGTGGCCGCGGCTGACCTCGTGGCCGAGCTGCCCGACGGCAGCCAGCACCTCGTGAGCACCGATGACGAAGGCTACTTCACCCTCGTCATCGAGCCGCAGGCCCTGCCCGCCCCCGATGATTTCCTCTGGTACCCCGTGCCGGTGCGCGTGGCCCGGCTGCCGGCCTTTCTAAAGCTGCCCACCAAGGCCATTGCCACCAACGCCCATGTGCTGGTGCCGCCGCCCGGCGCCGAGTTCGGCGTGATTTCCGACCTCGACGACACCGTGTTCGAGACCAGTGCCACCAACATCGTGAAGATGTTGGGGCGCGTGCTTTTCAGCAACGCCCAATCCAAACAGCCTTTCGAAGGCGTGGCCGAGTTCTACCGCCGGCTGCAGCTCGGCCGTAGCAACCGCCCCGACAACCCTTTCTTCTACGTGAGCAGCAGCCCCTGGAACCTCTACGACCTGCTGGCCGAGTTCCTGAAGCTGCACGAAATCCCCGCCGGCCCGCTCCTGCTGCGCGACCTCAGCATAGCCCGCCCCAAGGCCCCCGTGCCGGCTGGCGTCACGGGCTCGGCCGCCATCCACTTTGCCCACAAGCTGCACGAAATCGACGACATCCTCACCACTTACCCCGCCCTGCCCTTCGTGCTCTGCGGCGACAGCGGCCAGGAAGACGCACGCATCTACCGTGAAGTAGTGCGCCGCCACCCCGGCCGCATTCGCGCCATCTACATCCGCGACGTGCAGGTGCCGGAACGCGCCGCCCTCGTCGGGCCGATTATTGAGGAATTGGGCCGTGAGGATGTGCCCATGCTGCTGGCGGCCGACTATGCCACGGCCGCGGCCCACGCGGCGGTGCTAGGGCTGGTGTTGTAGCCTCATTGAGGGAGTTTAGAGACCTATATTGCCGGTCTTAAAACACACTACATGAAAGAATACCTCCTTTCCATTGCCGCTACCGAGGCCACTGGCAAAGCCACCGAGCACAGCTACCGCGCCGCCGTCGAAGCCCTGTTCAAGCGCCGCTACCCCGAGTTGGCCGTCACCAACGAGCCGCGCCGCCAGGCCTGCGGCGCCCCCGATTTTCTGGTGCAGCGCGACGGCGTGGCCATCGGCTACATTGAAGCTAAAGACCTACCCGAAAACATCGACGACTCTAGGCACCAGGAGCAGTTTGGCCGCTACCGCCGCTCGCTCGACAACCTGCTCATCACCGACTACCTGCATTGGCAGCTCTGGCAGCGCGGCGAAAAGGTGATGGAAGTCCGCATCGGCGACTATACCAAGGGCCAACCCGTGAAGGCCCGCCCGCAGGACTACGCCGCCTTTGCCGAAATGCTGCAGGTGTTCACGGCCGCCAAGGGCCAGCGCATCAGCTCGGCCGAAACCCTTGCCCAGCTCATGGCCGACAAGGCCCGCCTGCTCCAATACGTGCTGCTGCAGGCCCTCACCCACCCCGAAGTGACGGTGAGCCCCTCGGGCCTCACCACCGCCACCGCCGGTTCGCTCGAAAGCCAGTACGAGGCTTTCAAGCAGATGCTCATCCACGACCTGACCGAAGCGCAGTTCGCCGACATCTACGCCCAGACCATTGCTTACGGCCTCTTTGCCGCCCGCCTGCACGACGCCACCCCCGACACCTTCTCGCGCCAGGAAGCCCTCACGCTGGTGCCCGCCTCCAACCCCTTCCTGCGCAAGCTCTTCAGCTACGTGGCCGGCACCGACCTCGACGAGCGCGTGGTCTGGATTGTCGATGCCCTGGCCGAGCTCTTCCGGGCCGCCGACGTGGCCGCCTTGCTCCAGGGCTTCGGCCAGAGCACCCAGATGACCGACCCGTTTCTGTATTTCTACGAAACCTTCCTCGGCCGCTACAACCCAGCCCTCAAAAAGAGCCGGGGCGTGTACTACACCCCACAGCCCGTGGTGCGCTTCATCGTGCGGGCCGTGGATGAGGTGCTGCGCCGCGACTTCGGCCTCGCCGAGGGCCTGGCCGACACCGCCAAAACCACCGTCGACATCCTGGTGCCCGAAATTAAGTACGGCAAGGCCACCGGCAAATCGGTGAAGGCCAAAAAGGAAGTGGCCCGCGTGCAGGTGCTCGACCCCGCCACCGGCACCGGCACCTTCCTGGCCGAAGTGGTGCGCCATATTCACGCCAGCCTGGGCGGCGGCGCGGGTTTCTGGAACCAGTACGTCGAGCAGCACCTCATTCCGCGCCTGCACGGCTTCGAGATTATGATGGCCTCCTACGCCATGTGCCACCTCAAGCTCGGCCTGCTGCTCGGGCAGCTCGGCTACAAAAGCCAGCAGCCCACCCCGCCCCGCCTGAGCGTGTACCTCACCAACGCCCTCGAAGAGTCGCACCCCGACACCCACACCCTGTTCGCCTCCTGGCTCTCCGACGAATCCAACCTCGCCAACACCATCAAGCGCGACGCCCCCGTCATGGTCGTGCTGGGCAACCCGCCGTACAGCAGCAGCAGCACCAACAAGGGCGAATGGATTCTAAACCTGATTCAGGACTACAAGCGCGGCCTGAACGAGCGGAAAATCAATCTGGATGACGACTACATCAAATTCATCCGCTACGCCGAACATTTTATTGAGAAGAACGGGCAGGGTGTTATCGGCTTCATCACAAATAACTCTTTCCTAGATGGGCTGACGCACCGCAATATGCGGAAGCACCTGCTCGAAACGTTTGATTATATCTACATCTACAACCTGCACGGCGATGTAAAGAGAAAGGACACTGCGCCCGATGGCAGCAAGGATGAAAATGTGTTCGACATTCAGCAGGGCGTTTCCATCTTCATCCTGTCAAAATCGCCAGCAGGTTCAAAGGATTTAGCTACTGTAAAGCATCTTGATTCATATGGGAAACGGACTGTTAAATATGAGGAGCTAGAAAAGATTAGTCTCTCAAAAACTGCCTGGAACACACTCAATCCTATCGAACCGAATTATTTTTTTACACCTAATGACAATGAGTTTACCCAAGATTATAGTGGCTTCATTGGATTGGGTGAAATATTCAACGCTAACTCAAGTGGAATTCAGACTAAACGTGACGGCACTACAATTAGAGAATCAAAAGATGCTTTGAAACTTGTGATAGATGATTTCGCAAGTTTGGGCACTGAAGAAGTAAGAGAAAAATATCAGTTGCCAGCGGATGGTAGAGATTGGAAGATTGAATGGGCAGCCCAACATTGTAAAAACACATCCATCGACTTCAATCCAACAAGAGTTTTATACCGGCCTTTTGACCATAGATGGACCATTCTTGACAACCAATCAAAAGGGCTTGTCGCATATCCTCGCTATGAAACGATGCGTCATTTCAACAATGAAAATCTTGGCCTGATAACTACGCGCCAACTTTCAATGCCCTCGTTTCAGCACATTATGGTAACTGAAACGGCAATAGATGGCAATGCCATTTCATTGCAAACGAGAGAATACAACACTGTCTTCCCCCTCTACCTCTACCCCGACAGCGCCGACCTCTACGCCCCCGCCCAGCGCCGCCCCAACCTCAAGCTCGAGGCCGTGGCGCGGCTGGCCACGGCCACCGGCCTGCGCTTCGTGCCCGAAACCGAAGCCACCCCCGACACCTTCGCCCCCGAAGACGTGCTCGACTACGTCTACGGCATCCTGCACCAGCCCGCCTACCGCCGCCGCTACCACGAGCTGCTGCGCATCGACTTCCCCCGTGTGCCCCTGCCCGCCTCGGCCGGGGAGTTTCGCGCCGTCGTTGCCTTCGGCCATCAGCTGCGCGAGCTGCACCTGCTGCGCCCGGCGGCCCTGCCGGCGCCCCTCCCCACCCGCTTCGGCGGTGATGGCCCCACCCTGGTCGAGAAGCCCCGCTACGACGCCGCCACTCAGCGCGTCTACCTCAACGCCAGCCTCTACGTCGAGCCCGTGGCCCCCGACGTGTGGGCTCTGCCCATCGGCGGCTACCAGCCCGCCCAGAAATGGCTAAAAGACCGCCAGGGCCGCACCCTCACCTTCGAGGAAGGCCGCCACTACCAGCGCCTGCTCGCCGCCCTGCAAGGCACCGAACGCCTCATGCGCGAGTGGGACGCCGCCCACCCGGCTCCCGACGCCTAACCGGTAGGGATAACTAATTGCTCCACATCCTGCGTCCCAATCTAAGCCCCGCCCCACGGCGGGGCTTTTTTTTATTACCTGTCACTTCACTATTCCAATACCTTTATTTAACTAGCGTCCACCTTTCCGCCTCACCCAGCTTCTACCTCGCCTCACCCGCCCGCGCCCCCGCCACACCGGCCCGCGCCCCCGCCCCAGCCTCTTTCGCTCCCGCCCCAACGGCCCGCGCCTGCGCCGCAAGGTGCCGCGCCCCCGCCGCAACGCCCCGCGCCCCGGCCGCAGGGTCCCGGGCTGCCGCCTCAAAGCTTCGCGTCCAAGTCTCACCTTATTTCCTACCCGCCATGCTCACCGCCAAACAAGACAACCGCCTCACCGCCGCCGAAACCCTCGTGGCCGCCCTCACCCACGATGCCACCCCCTACGCCTCCGAAAAGGCCCTGCAAGCCGTGGTGGCCCGCCTGCAAACCATCATTGCCGACCTCGCGCCCCTGCGTCAGCAGGTGCAGCGTAGCGCCGCCATTAGCACCGCCGGCCAGCCCAGCAGCAAAGAGCAGGCCCGCACCCACCTGGCCCAGGTAGCCGCCGAAATCGCCGGCGACGTCTTCAGCTACGCCACCGAGCAGCGCAACCCCAGCCTGCAAGCCCTCGCCGACTACAGCCAGAGCGACTTCGAGAAGCTGCGCGGCTCCCGCCTCACCGACGCCGCCACCGCCCTCTACCAGGCCACCCAGGACGCCGCCCACAAAGCCACCCTCAAAGCCGACTACGACCTCACCCCCGCCCGCACCCAGGAGTTGCAAGACGCCCTCGCCGCCTTCAACGACCTCAAAACCCAGCCCCGCACCGCCATCATCGACGGCAAAACCGCCCGCGCCAGCCTCCGCACCGAGTTCGCCGAGCTGGGCACTCTGCTCCAGGACCGCCTCATGCGCCAGCTCCGCAAGTACGAGCGCCGCGCCCCCGACTTCTACAACCGCGTAGTAGCCGCCCGCCAAACCATCGACCGCCCCGGCTCCGCCACCAGCGCCGCCCCCGTCAAGCCCGCCTAAGCGCCAATTCGGCAAGCGAGCATGTAAGGCCGTCATGCAGAGCGCAGCGAAGCATCTCGCGTGCGGCAGTAGCCCAATCGATAGGGTTTAATACCACCCGCGAGATGCGTCGACTGCGCTCAGCTTGACGGTCTTTTTCGACTACGGCCCACGCCCCCGCCCCTACTGCGCGCTATTCGTATGGTCGGCCACCACCTTCCACTGCCCGTCCACCTGCCGCAGCACCAGCAGGAAGTACCCGCCCACGTCGCCGGCCACCGGCCGGGCCAGGTGCCACTGCCCCACCACCTGCGCCGCCGTGGGCGCCAGCAGCGTAATGCGCAGCCCGCTAAAATCGAGCTGGCCCATGGCCGCGGCATTGGGGTAATTTTTCACGTAGTTGTCCAGCGTGGGCTGCCAGCCATACGTGGGCCCCTTGCGGCCGATGAACACCAGCGAGTCCGACTTCCAGTAGCCCTGCATAAAGCCCGGAATGTCCCCGCGGTTCCAGGCCGCGGCCTGGGTGGTGAGCACTTCCCGAATGGCCTGCTGGGCTTCCACGCTGCGCTGCGGCATAAGGGCCGCGGGCGCCGTAGTTGCGCAGCCACTCAGGGCGAGGGCCGCGCCGGTCAGGCGCAGCCATTTCAAAGCAGGCAACATCGGCGTCATGGCTATTTGTTGAGCAGGGTATTGACGTAGGTGACGCCGCCCAGGCGGCGCATATTTCGCATCACGCGCTGCTGCTTGGCCCGCGCCACCGGGCCGGGGTTGGAAGCCCGAAAGCGCAGGGGATTGGGCAGCACGCCGGCCAGCAGGGCGGCTTCGGCCGTAGTCACGCGGCTGGCCGGCTTGCCAAAGTAGCGCTGGCTGGCCGCCTCCACCCCAAAGGTGCAGTCGCCCATCTCGGCCACGCTCAGATACATCTCCATGATGCGCCGCTTGTTCCACAAAAACTCAATCAGCACCGTGAAATAGGCTTCGGCGGCTTTGCGTACGTAGCTGCGCCCGTGCCACAAAAACACGTTTTTGGCCACCTGCTGCGAGATGGTGCTGCCGCCCACGATGTGGGTGCCGTCGCCGTTCCAATTGCGCTTCGCGGCCTTGGTCAGCGCATCAAAGTCGAAGCCGTGGTGAAGGAGAAAGCGCTGGTCCTCGGCCGCCACCAGGGCCAGCGGCACGGCCGGCGCCACCTCATCAAGGGTGCGAAACTGGTAGTTGATGTGGCGCGGCTCGGGCTGAATGCCGTAGTAACCCAGCCCCACCGGCGCGTGCGCCCGGCGGTCCAGCATGAGCCAGGTGGCGGGCGGGGCCACCCAGCGGTACATCAGCACCCAGGCCACCGAGGCCAGAAACAACGCGGCCACCACCTGTAGCAGCAGGCGCCCGGCTTTCTTCAACAACAACGACAAATCGGGAATCAACGCTTCGGACGACATCGGCGCAAAAGTAGCTTCCCAATCGCGGTTTCGGCTTTGCCGCCTACCTTTCGGGCAATCCGCGCCCTGCTTTGGCCGACGGGCCAAACCCAATACCGGGCATTGGCTGTTACGCTACTGCTCACCTTCCTTCTTACCCGTCCTTCGCTCATGGCCCGCCTGCTGCCGCTTTTCCCGCTCAATCTGGTGGTTTTTCCGGGTGAGAAACTCAACCTGCACATCTTCGAGCCCCGCTACCGCCAGCTGGTGCGCGAGTGCATCGAGCAAAACACCACCTTCGGCATTCCGCCCTACCTCGACAATTCGCTCAGCGAGCTTGGAACCGAAATGCGCCTCGTGAGCGTGGAGCAAACCTATTCCAGCGGCGAGCTCGACATCCGGACCAAGGCTGAAGGGGTGTTTCGCATCAACAAATTTTACCGTCAGGCGCCGGGCAAGCTCTACGCCGGCGGCTTGGTCGAAGACGTGGTGCAGGACCACGAGGCCGACCCCGTGCTGCGCGAAATCATCACGGTGCAGGTGCGCCAGCTCTACGAAGCATTGGGCTTGCGCAAACTGCTGCTGGAGCTTGCCCCCGACTACAGCATCTTCGACGTGGCCCACCACATCGGCTTCAGCACCGAGCAGGAATACCAGCTGCTGGCCACCACCAGCGAGCTGGAGCGCCAGGAAATGGTGCGCGAGCACCTCGACACCATCCTGCCCATCGTGCTCGAAACCGAGCGCCTAAAAGAGCGGGTGCGCCTGAATGGCCATTTCAAGAACCTGACGCCGCCCAATTTCTGAACCACGCATTTGTGCGGATTTTTCGAATTCCGCGGCTTTTGCAGACGATTATCCCGGCATAGCCTGCAACAAAAAGGCCGCTCAATGAGCGGCCTTTTTATCTATTTGTTGTTGGATTGATTGTTATTGTTGGGCACCGTCTGGTTGCCGGCATACGTGCCGTCCACAAAATCCGCGGAATCCGAAAAATCCGCACGAATCCGTGGTTCAGACTACTCCTTCAGCCCCGCCGGCACGCCTTGCGGAAACTCCGCCGCGATTTCCTTTTGCAGCTCCCCGATGCGGTTGCCCGGGTCGGGGTGCGTGCTCAGAAATTCCGGCGTGGAGCTGCGGCCGCCCTGCTGCTCCAGCATCTTCATCACCTGAATCATGGCGCGGGGGTCGTAGCCGGCCTGGGGCGTAAAGTCCACGGCCAGCTTGTCGGCCTCCAACTCGTCGTTGCGCCCGAAGCGCAGGCTGATGACCTTGGCAATGGCGGCGGCCACGGCGGCCTTGGCCACCGAGCTGCCGGGGCTGTTGGGGTCATACGAGGCAATGGTGGCCGCGCCGGCCAGGCCCTGGGTCAGGTTCGACTTGGCCACCTGGGCGGCCGAGTGGCGCCCCACCACATGGCCGATTTCGTGGGCCAGCACGCCGGCCAGCTGCGCTTCCGAGGTCAGGTTTTTCAGCAGGCCCTGCGTGATGAACACCTGCCCGCCGGGCAGCGCAAACGCATTAATGGTCTGGTCATCGGCCAGCAAGTGAAACTGAAACTTGTAGGGCGTCTGCCCGGCTTTGGTGCTGGCAATGATTTTCTGGCCCACTTGCTGCACGGCGGCCGTGGCGCGGGCGTCGGGGCTTTCGCCGCCGTATTGGGCGGCCATTTCGGGCGCGGCTTGCAGGCCCAGGGCTATTTCCTGCTCGGCGCTCATGTTCACGTGCTGGGTTTCGCCGGTCACCTCGTTTTTCGACGTGTTGAAGTAGTAGCCAAAAAGAGAGACCGCCGCCACGATGATGGCAATGATGAAGCGGAAATTGAGTCGCATGGAAGTAAAGAAAAGGGTGGGTAAAAGAGGAGTCCGGCCACAGGCAGCCGGCATCGGGCCCGGCCCGATGCGCTTTTAACGCACCCTTTCCGTTCTGGTTATTCTGCCGCAGCGGCCAAGGGCCTCAGCCCACCTTATGAATACCCGCAAACGCCGCCACGGCCGTATCGAGGTTGAGCCAGCGCGAGCGGTAGCCGGCCCGGGCCGGGCCATGCAGATACAGCACACTGCCCCCCTTGATGGTTTTCACGATGGCGGCCGTTTCGGCCACGGGCAGGGCCGGGCAGCCCTGGCTGCGGCCCAGGCGGCCGTGGGCCTTCACAAAGTCTTCGCACACGTACTCGGCGCCGTGCACCACCACCGCCCGGCTTTCGGCGTTGGTGTTGAAGCCGGGGTCCAGGCCTTTGATTTTCAGCGACAGCCCGTGCTTGCCCGTGTAGGTGGTGGGCGCCGTGCGGTAGAAGCCGAGGCTGCTCATCTCGGAGCCGTTGCGGTCCGAAAACGCCAGGGGCACATCGGCGCCGCTGGCTTTGCCATGCGCCACCAGCGTATGAAACAGCACCTTGGCCTTTTCCACGTCGATGACCCACAGGCGCTTTTGCTGGCTGGAACGGCTGAAATCGATGAGCGTGAGCACGGGCGGGGCGCTGGCGCGTTTGCCCGCGGGCCGCAGGTTGTAGTAGCCCACCAGCCCTTCGCGAAAAACCGTGAGCGGCAGGCCCGTGCTGCTCAGGCCCAGTTTGGCGTAAAGCTGCGCCGCCTGCTGCTCAAAAGCCGTCTGATAGTAGGCGCGTTGCGCCGGCGCGGGAAGTTTGGCCAAGGCCGTAGTCGGCACCGTTTGCGCTTCCCCTCCAAAAGCCGGCAGCAGTACCCCCGCTACCAAACCAAAAATGGCTACACGAAAACGCATCGACACTAAACCTAATGATTGTTCAATTACTTAACCGAAAGCTCACTACACTTTCGTGCCAAATTTAGTGCTTGACTTAGGCTATTTTCCGAACTTAGCGCCACATTTGCAACGCTTTTCCTGCTAATGTTAAATTTTATGTGGCCGACAGCCTATCGACGCGGTGCAATTTTGTTGAGTGCGGGCACCCTGTGGCTCAGCGGCTGCGGCCATGCCTTGCCGGAGCTGCCCGGCTTCGACAGCGCCGCCTGGCGCGCCGACCCGTACGCCTGCCGCGACCAGCGCCGCGCCGCGGTGCCGGTGCTGCTGCGCCAAAAAGAGCAGCTCTACGAAGCCCGCGCCAACGACGTGACCGCCCTACTGGGCCAGCCCGACGAGGAGGAACTGCGCGCCGGCACCGAAAAGGTGTATTACTACTACCTGGAGCCCGGCACGCAATGCGAAGGCCGACACGCCCGCTCCGGGGCCCCGTGCATCAGCCTGCGGTTTGGCCCGCTGGGCACGGTCACCGAAGTCCTCGCCGACCCGCTCTCGCCTTCCGAGCCTTAGCATTCACACATAAAAAAGGCCCGCAGCGCAAACTGAGGGCCTTTTCTATGTGTGAATGCTGGATGGGCTATTTATCCTAAGCCGTTGCCCGAAGTGGCGGGCGCCTGGGCGGGCTGGCCGTTGCTTTGCTGCAGCTGGCTCAGCTGCGAAGGCGTGAGAATGCGACTGCACTCCTGCTCGTATTGGGCTTCGAGCTCGGCCGCTTTGGCGGCACGGGTGGCTTCGTCGTTCTTATACTCGCGGTTGATGCTGTTGAGGCCCACGAGCTTGGTGCGATTGATGGGCAGCAGGCGCAGCACCTGCCCCTCGTTGAGACGCAGGCGGTTGGCCATCTCACGGGTAATGGCTTCAGCATCCTTGGTTGCAGCCTTGCCAAATGACGGGTGCTCACTCAAACGGTCAGCCATTTGCGCATGAGCCGTAAACGACGAGCAGGCAAGCAAAAAAGCAAGACCAAATAGGAAGAACTTAGACATAACAAACAATCTTTTGACCTGAAAAAGGGTAGGCTTTTTCGACAACGTCCGAAAGATAATGTTTAGTTTCTGTTTTATCTAACTTTTATTATAAGGCATATTTTGCCGTATTAGAATTATACCAAAAAAAGAACCTCATAAGAGGCTCTTTCAACATGCTATTTGAAAAGTACAAGCCTTAATCCAGACTCGCTATTGGCTGATGGTCAGGGCTCTTGTAATACTGCATGGCCACCAGCGACGTGATAACGCCCGTCATGGTGCCTAGCAGAATAATACCGAGGCCGCCGATGAGCACGCCCAGGTCGGCGCCAAACAAGTCGCGGGCCTGAATGCGCTCAACAGCGCCTTGGCTGATGCCGCCCAACAGCCAGAAAAAGGCGCCCAGCATGACCGAAGCGACCAGGGCCGTGATGATGCCCGTGCTAAAGCCCGAGAAGTAAGAAAGCCGGTTGCCGCAGCTTCGTTTGAGGCGCTTGATGGCCAGCACCACGCCGGCGGCCAGAATGAGAATGTCGAGGGTGCCTGCCTCAATGTTGTCGAGGAAGCCTGCCAGCGCCGCGATGCCGGTGTAGGCCACCAGCACCACAGCCGTGAGGATGCCCATGCGCAGGCCATTAGATTCGGAAGTCAGTTGGTTGTCAGCCATGGCCGGTTGGAACGTTTAAGGGTGAGAAAAAGCCGGTTGCGCCGGTTCGCTGGTAATTTATACTATCATGGTGCCCAAGAGGTTTTCGCCGTTGCACGCACTCGGCAGCCAGCACGTTGCGCGGGCACTATTTGCAGGGTTGGGGAGTTATTTTCGCGGAGGCCGCCAACTACTTGCGGGCCCTGGATTCGGGCCCGCGTCCTGTTGCGTAATTTTGGGGCCTGCTGCGCGTTGCGCCGCCCATTTTGTGAGCTACTATTTTCTGATTGAATGATTTCCACCACCAATGTGAGCCTGCGCTACGGGAAGCGCGTGCTGTTTGAAGATGTCACCGTCAAGTTTTTGCCGGGCAACGTGTACGGCCTCATCGGGGCCAACGGCGCGGGCAAGTCGACGTTTCTGAAAATCCTTTCGGGCGAGATTGAGCCCAACACCGGCTCGGTGGAGATGCCCGCCGGCCAGCGCTTGGCCGTGCTGAAGCAGAACCAGTTCGCCTACGACGACCAGGTGGTGCTGCAAACCGTGATTCAGGGCCACCAGCGCTTGGCCGAGGTGATGAAGGAGAAAGATGCCCTCTACGCCAAGTACGATGCCGGCACCGCCACCGACGCCGACGGCGAGCGCCTGGGCGTGCTCGAAGGCGAGTTTGCTGACATGAACGGCTGGGACGCCGACTACCAGGCCGCCGAGCTGCTCTCCGGCCTGGGCATCACCGAAGACAAGCACTACAGCCTGATGTCGGACCTCGGCGCCAGCGAAAAAGTGCGCGTGCTGCTGGCTCAGGCCCTGTTTGGCAACCCCGACGTGCTGCTGCTCGACGAACCGACCAACAACCTCGACGCCGAGAGCGTGCTCTGGCTCGAAAACTTCCTCGACAACTTCGAGAACACGGTGATTGTGGTGAGCCACGACCGCCACTTCCTCGATGCCGTGTGTAATTACATGGCCGACCTCGATTTCTCGAAAATCACGATGTACCCCGGCAACTACTCGTTCTGGTACGAGAGCAGCCAACTGGCCCTGCGCCAGCGCCAGGACGTGAACAAGAAAACCGAAGACAAGCGCAAGGAACTCGAAGAGTTTGTGCGCCGCTTCTCGGCCAACGCCTCCAAGTCGAAGCAAGCCACCAGCCGCCAGAAGCTGCTGCAAAAGCTGACGTTGGAGGAAATTAAACCCTCCTCGCGCCGCTATCCCTACATCGCCTTCAAGCCCGAGCGCGAAGCCGGCAACCAACTCCTGAGCGTGGAGGGCGTGAGCAAATCGGTGGATGGCATTCCGGTGCTCAAAAACGTGTCGTTTACGCTCGACAAGGGCGACAAGGTGGCCATTGTGGGCCGCGACGACCGCGCCGCCTCCCTGCTGTTCGACATCATTTTTGGCGAAACCAAGGCCGACAAGGGCGACTACAAGTGGGGAACCACCATTACGCCCAGCTACTTCCCTAAGGAAAACAGCGCTTTCTTTCAGGCCGACAACATGAACCTCGTGGACTGGCTGCGCCAGTACTCGGTGGAGAAGGACGAGAGCTTCGTGCGCGGCTGGCTGGGCCGCATGCTGTTTTCGGGCGAGGAGAGCCAAAAGAAGCCCAACGTGCTGAGCGGTGGCGAGAAAGTGCGCTGCATGCTTAGCAAAATGATGCTAGAAAGCGGCAACGTGCTGGTGCTCGACGACCCGACGAACCATTTGGATTTGGAAAGCATTCAGGCGCTAAATAACGGCCTGAAAGAATTCACCGGCTCGCTCATCTTCGCCTCGCACGACTTGCAGTTCATCGATACCGTGGCCAACCGCATCATTGAGTTGACGCCGGACGGCATCATCGACCGCCGCATGAACTACGAAGAATACCTGGCCGACGAAACGCTGAAAGCGCAGCGTCAGAAGATGTACCAGTTGGCCTAACGCGCTGCGTTGCCTACTGAGGAATGAAGAATGCGGAATGCAGAATTCCCAGGCTAAAATTCCTCGTTCTTCATTTCACATTCCTCATTTTTTTTCCATGAAACGCCATCTGCTTCCGTTGCTGCTGCTTGCCGGGGTTGCCGGCCTGCTGCCCGCCCACCGCGCCCAGGCGCAGGAAAAGCCCGTGCTGAACTCGGCGCCGCCCGGCCCACCCGCCACGCAGCCACGTCCCGTGGAGCCGGTGCCGGCGCCCACTACCGAGCCCGCTCCGGCCCCGGTTCAGGAGCCCGCCGGCACGTACCCCGCGCCGCAACCCTCTCCCGACGCGCCTTCGGGGCTTGACTTCCCCAACCGCAAGGCCACCAAAGCCGGCGGCGCCGAAGACGAGCCCCCGACGCGCAAGTTCATCTACACCAACTTCGGGCTGGGCTTTTCGTCTTACAACCAGCTGTCGCAGTTCAACATCAGCGCGGCCCCGGCGCTGGGCTTCCGCCTCACCAACCGCCTGGCAGTGGGCCCGGGCATTTCCTACGCCTACAGCAGCTACTCCGTGCCCGACGGCTACGCCATTACCGCGGCGGGGGCGTCCAGCATTTCGACCAGCAGCCTGGGCGTGAAGGCCTTTGCCCAATTCATCGTGTACCGGGAGTTCTTTTTGCACGCCGAATACGAAGTGACCAACGCCCAACTGCTGGGCGAGGACGGTTTCGGCTACCTATCGAAGATTAACAAAACCGTGAGCACGCCCCTGGCCGGCGTCGGCTACCGCACCCAATTCAGCGATAAGGCCGCGTTCGACATTGTGGGCCTCTACAATTTCGACAGCAGCATTTACTCGCTCTACCCCGGGTTGGTAGTGCGCTTTAGCCTGTTGTTCAACATCGGCAAATAAAGGCCGTTTGCTTGCTGTAAAACACAAAAAAGCCGTGCTGTTGCCAGCACGGCTTTTTTGTGTTTTTAAAGTTAACCCAGGCGGGGTGCGTTAGACGGCGCTTCGGCCGCTGATAACGCGCAGGAGCACTGCGATGATGGCAATGACCAACAGGGTGTGGATGATGCCGCCCGTGTAGAAGCCACCGAAGTAGCTAACGGCCCAAATGATGATGAGGATGACGGCGATGATATACAGGAGGTTGCCCATGGCTAGAGAGTGTGTGAAGGAGGTGAAAGAAACAACTATGTGGCCTTGTACGGGGGTGTTTTGAAAAGGATATAATAATTGAAAAAATATTTAGCTGGATGCAAACAAAAATGGCAGATGCTAATGGCAGCGTAGCTTTGCAACCATCGGGCATTTGCCCGGTTTCAGCACTCCCACCCACTCTTTTTCCGCTTCTATATGAACGTCGCCGTTATTGGCTCCGGCACCATGGGCAATGGCATTGCCCACGTTTTTGCGCAGCACGGCTTTGCTGTTTCGCTCATCGACATCAGCCAGCCGGCACTCGACCGGGCCCTGGGCACCATCACCAAAAACCTCGACCGCCAGGTGGCCAAGGCCACGCTGAGCGAAGACGACAAAACCGCCACCCTGGGTCGCCTGCGCACCTTCACCTCGCTGGCCGAGGGCGTGGCCACCGCCGAGTTGGTGGTAGAAGCCGCCACCGAAAACGTGGACCTCAAGCTGCAAATCTTCCGCGACCTCGACCAGCATGCGCCCGCCAAAGCCATTCTGGCCTCCAATACGTCGTCGATTTCCATTACTAAAATTGCGGCCGTCACCAAGCGGCCGCAGCAGGTGATTGGCATGCACTTCATGAACCCCGTGCCGGTGATGAAGCTGGTGGAGGTGATTCGCGGCTACGCCACCTCCGACGCCGTGACGCAGAAAGTGATGGACCTGTCGCGCCAGTTGGGCAAAACCCCCACCGAAGTGAATGACTACCCCGGTTTCGTGGCCAACCGCATTCTGATGCCGATGATAAACGAGGCCATCATCACGCTGTTTGAGGGCGTGGCCGGCGTGGAGGAAATCGACACGGTGATGAAGCTGGGCATGGCCCACCCCATGGGCCCGCTGCAGCTGGCTGATTTTATTGGCCTGGACGTGTGCCTGGCCATTCTGCGGGTGTTGCACGAAGGCTTGGGTAACCCCAAATACGCCCCCTGCCCCCTGCTGGTGAACATGGTGATGGCCGGCCGGCTGGGCGTGAAGTCGGGCGAAGGCTTTTACCAGCACACGGCCGGCTCGAAGGAGCTAGTGGTAGCCGAGCGGTTCCGGAAGTAAGGCCAGCTTGTAGGCAGTCTCAGAACGTCATGCTGAGCGCCGTCGAAGCATCTCTACCGCAGCAGTAATCATATTGCGGTAGAGATGCCTCGACGGCGCTCAGCATGACGTTCTTTCATTACCGCTCTTGTAAGGAATAAACCTCTGCCGCGTCTACCGCGTTGTTACTAAACACAACGAATCAACATCCTATCCATGCAACATGCAACATTTGGCGCCGGCTGCTTCTGGTGCGTCGAGGCCGTTTTTCAGAACCTGAAAGGGGTTGAAAAAGTGGTTTCGGGCTATACCGGCGGCCGCATTGCCAACCCTACTTACAAGGAAGTGTGCAGCGGCCTCACGGGGCACAACGAAGTCATTGACATCACTTTCGACCCGGCCGTTATCAGCTATAAGGAGCTGCTCGAGATTTTCTGGAAAACCCACGACCCCACCACCCTCAACCGTCAGGGCAACGACGTGGGCACGCAGTATCGCTCGGGCATCTACTACCACAACGACGAGCAGAAGCAGCTGGCCGAGGAGTATAAGAAAAAGCTCAACGACAACCAGGCCTTCCCCAACCCCGTGGTGACGGAGATTCTGCCCGCCCCGGCCTTCTACCCGGCCGAGGACTACCACCAGAACTACTTCAACCTGCACGGCCACGAGCCCTACTGCCAGTTTGTGGCCCGCCCCAAAGTGGACAAGGTGAAGGCACTGTTTGGCGACAAGCTGAAGGCGGGGGTGTAATTCAATCCTTTTTGCCCACACAAAAACGAGGTGCCGCTTGCGTGGCACCTCGTTTTTGTGTGGAGATTCATACGAACTCAAGTGGTGGCAACCGCCTGCATGATGGCGGCGGCAACCTCCTCCCGGCTTATGTCGGAATGGTTGCCAATGATGCCATCGGCATTGAGGTTGTGGATACGGCCTGGCGCAAAGGCGTAGGTGCCGGGAACGCGCAACAGCGTGCCGGTGGTGGCCTCGGGGGTTTTCTGGGCGCCGTTGCGGCCGATGCCGCCGTACGTGTCCGTGGGGCCGCCCAGGTCGGCCGCCACTTGGCCGGCCAGACGCGAGGCCAGCGGGTACATGCGGCCCACGGCAAAGTCGGCGGCAGTGTGGGTGGCCAGCACGGGGCCGGTAACGCGCCGTGAGGTAAGCAACGGCCGGAAGAAGCCGGGCTTGTGGCTGTCGTCGTAGCTGTCCGAAAAGCCGTAGTGCGAAAATGCCGCCTGGAGCAGGCTCAGTGAAGCCGCCTCAAACTGGTCTTGCCCGCTGATGGCGGCCGTCACCAGCCGCCCGCCAAAACTGTGGCCCACCAAATGCAGCTTCAGCGCCGGGTGAACCTGCTTGATGCTGGCGAGCACCCCGCGCAACCCGGTGCTGCCTACCAGGCCTGCCCGCTCTTTCATCTGATAGTAGGTGGTGAAGTTGAGCAAATTGCGCGCGCCGGCTTTTATGTCGCTGAAAATGTCGCCCAGGCCCGCCACGTGCCCCAGCGCGGGGGTGCCTTCGGCCGCGGCCGGTGCAGTTGTTAAGAGGTCGGGTTGGCCCAGCTTTTCCACGAGCGAGCTGCTGGGCGCACCCTGCACGTGCTCTAATCCGTCGATGTCCTGGGTGGTGGCCGTTTCAACGCCGGCCAGCACACTTTTCAGCAGGTCGGCAAAGCGCGTGCGGGCCGTTTGCTTGTCTTCCAGCAAAGGGACCAGGCTTTTGGCTTCGTCTAACGCAGCGTCTGCCCCGTTGGCATCGAAAGCCCCGCGGAGCAGCTCAAGCTGGGCGAGCAGCTCCGCATCGGCCACCTGCGACGCCCCGCTGGCGGCCCCTCCCGGAATCAGGTCGCTGTCGGCAAACTTTTTAGATGGCCACTGCACGCCCAGCACGGCAAACGTGCGGCCCACTGGCGCAAAACGCCGCAAAAACCCCAGCAGGCCGTCGTATAGGGCATGGGCCTCGTCCGTGTCGTTGTTCCAGCCGTGCGAGAGCACCAGCAAATCGGTCACGGGCGTGGCCGATAAATGGGCAAGCAATTCGGCCACTTCAGTCGGAGCGACGACCTCGCCCTTCTTATTGAAATTGATGGGAAAGAACGGAAACTCGTGCAGCGTAGTCATCATCAACAGAGAAAAGGTGAGAGAAAAGCGTAAAAACAGGCGGTTACACGGACTGGATGGCCCGCATGAGGTCGACGAGGCCGGCGCCCTGGAAATACCGCTCGCGCTTGAGGTCGGTGGCCGACTCCAGGAATAAGCCCTTTACTTTTTCGGGATAGCCAATGAATTCGCGGCGGATGGAGAGGAAAGCCGCCACCGCTCCCGACACGTGCGGGGCCGCCATGCTGGTGCCGCTTTGCTCGAGGTAATGGCAATCCTGCTTGACTTTGCTCTCCATTTCCTGCTTTTTGGTACCCGCCGCGCAGGAGATGATTTTTTCGCCGGGTGCCACAAGGTCGGGCTTGAGGCGGCCGTCGCCGGTGGGGCCTTTCGAGGAGAAGTAGGACACGCCGTAAACGTGGGGCATGTCGCGGTGCGTGGCCCCCACCGTGATGGCCAGGTCGGCATTGCCCGGGTCGTTGATGGTGAGCGACATGCCGGCTGATATCTGGCCGTTGAATTTGCTTTGGGCCACGCCGTAGCCGGTGTTGCCGGCGGCCACCACCACCACCACGCCCGAGCGCACCAGGCGGTTCACCTCCACGCACAGCGGGCTTTGGCCGCAGGCAAACCACTCGGGCTCAAACGGGTAGCCCACGCTCATGTTGACGCCCTGAATGAGCAGGTTGCGGCCGTGGCCGTTCAGCTCCTGAATCAGGGCAATGGCGGCGATGAGGTTGCTGGCTTCGCCCTGGCCCTTGTCGTCCATCACCTTCAGGCTCATGAGCTTGCACTTGGGCGCAATGCCGCTGATGTGGGGTATTTTCTGCTGCACGTAGTCGACGTCGCCCATGCCGTCACGCTCGCGCGAAAACGCCCGCAGGTACTCGGGCGGGTCGGCGGTGGGCGCGCTCATTTCGCCGGCAATGATGCCTGCCACGTGCGTGCCGTGCCCGAGGCCGTCGGAGAGCGGGCCGGTACTGGTGGGCGAGTTGGTGAAGTCGCGGTGTTCGAGCGGGGCCAGCAGCTTCAGGTTTTCGTGCTTCGTGAAATGCTCGTGCTCGTTGATGCCGGAATCGAGCACGGCCCACACAATGCCCTGCCCCGAGGCGGCGTACGACACCTGGGCGGCGTCGGCCTTCACCGTCGAGATGGACTTATTCACCAGCGCGTTGATGGGGAAATCGGGCCAGATGCGGTAGATGGCGCGCGCGCTCACGCCGGCCGGCACCGCCAGGAGGGCCGCATTGTGCGCATCCTGGCGCACCAGGCGGCGGATGTCATCGCCTTTCAAGCGCACAAACAGATACTGCTGCACGTATTGGTTTTTCGCGTTTTCATCGGCCTCTGTGCCCAGGTTTGGCACCAAGTCATTGAGAGCCTTCACCACCCAGTCCCGGGCGCCTTTGCGGCCTTCGGGGTGTTGCAGGTTTAAGTCGATGATGACGGCAAACGTCTCGCTCTCCCACGTTTTTGTGGGCGAATTCAGCAGGGCCCTGAACCAGAGCAGCCAATCGTGCCGCGCCTGCCTGTTGAGAGAAATCCAAAAGGCATAAACACTTTTTGGCAGAAATCGCCACGGAAATGAAAAGTGAAGGTCTCTTTCATCAACCGTGTCGAACACCTCATTAAAGCGTACTGCTTTTTTTAGGAAGGCCTCCCACTTATCTGGCTCCTCGCCCACGAGGGCGCGTAATTCGCGGTACCAAGTCCTGGCGTTGTCGTCGGCGGCGAGCTTGAGCAGCAGCGGCAGGGCAATGACTGATTTATCTAGATTGTGCGGGTCGAAGGACGATGCTAGCGTGGGGTCTTCGGGAAAGTCTTGGTCGGCCATGGCAGAAAAAAGTAGATGAGAGCGTGCGCTTGTACAGTGCAACGCTGTGATGACCTGACGCCTCACAGCTTGTACTCACGCAATATCTCAGTTAAATCCCGGAATATAGCAACTCATCTTTCTTGGCCACAAAAAAGACCCGCGGACATCCGCGGGTCTTTTTTGTGGCTGGTATGGGCAATGGGGCCTACACGCTCACGCCGAAATCTCGCAGCGCATCATTCAGCGAGGTTTTCAAGTCCGTGCTGGGCTTGCGCTGGCCGATGATGAGGGCGCAGGGCACCTGGTATTCGCCGGCCGGAAACTGCTTGGCGATGGAGCCGGGAATGACGACCGAGCGCGGCGGCACGTAGCCTTTGTATTCCTTGGGCTCGGCACCGGTCACGTCGATGATTTTGGTGCTGCCGGTGATGGTGACGCCCGCGCCAATCACGGCCTCAGCGCCGATGCGGCAGCCTTCGACCAGGATGCTACGCGAGCCGATGAAGGCGCCGTCTTCGATGATGACGGGGGCCGCCTGCACGGGCTCGAGCACGCCGCCGATGCCCACGCCGCCGCTCAGGTGCACGCCTTTGCCAATTTGGGCGCAGCTGCCCACGGTGGCCCAGGTGTCGACCATGGTGCCCTCGCCCACGTAGGCGCCGATGTTGGTGTAGCTGGGCATGAGGATGACGCCGGGGGCCAGGTAGGCGCCGTAGCGGGCCACGGCGGGCGGCACCACGCGCACCTGCTGGCCGGCGTAGTCGGTTTTGAGCAGCATCTTGTCGTGGTATTCAAAGGGCCCCACTTCCTGGGTGCTCATCTGGCGGATGGGGAAGTAGAGGATGACGGCTTTCTTCACCCAGTCGTTCACTTGCCACTCGTTGGCGCGGTCTTGCGGAGGTTCGGCCACGCGCAGGCGGCCCTTGTCGAGCTCTTCGATGACGTGCTCGATGGCGGCTTTGGTTTCGGGGGTTTGGAGCAGGGCGCGGTCGGCCCAGGCGGCTTCGATGAGTGATTGGAGGTCGGACATTTGACGAAATGGATGGGCCGGGTGATACGTTGGCCGCTTGAGAAGCTGCAAAATTAGCATTCCAGCGGGCTACCAGCGGACACCGGGACTATGGCGGGTGCGCGGCAATGAAGTATTCGGCCTAGAGGTGAGGATTGAGCGCACCCCGGGGCCGGGATGAGCCGCCAGTTTCATGCAACGCACAAGCGGGGCCATGCCTCGCTTGTGCGTCGTTCTGCCCTACCAGTTAACTTTCAAGGAGGCTGCGCGTTTATCAACATGAAGAACGCATGAAGAAGCGAAGCATTGTCGCCGCCGTGGGCGGTAAAGACAGTGAAGTGGCGGACGCACCAGGGCCAGCGACCGTTCATCAGCCACGAAAACCAGCAGGCCAAAGAAGCATATGCCAACAAGGATTCGCACCAGCTACCGGGCCGCGGCCATCATACTCTTGCTGGGGTTGCTGGCGCCGCAGCTGGGCTGGGCGCAGGCGCGGCACGTGCTCAGCGGGCTGGTGCGCGGTACCGACGGGTCGGCCCTGCCGGGCGCTACCGTGGCCGTGCCGACCCTGGGCCTGGGCACGGCCACCGACGAAAACGGCCGCTACCGCCTCGATGTGCCGGCGGGGCCGCAGGAGGTGCTGGTATCATTCGTGGGCTATCTGCCCCAGACGTTTCGGGTGAACCTAGCCCGCAACCAGCAGCGCGACCTGACGCTGACGCCCAACGCCAATGAGCTGACCGAGGTGGTGGTGCAGGGCCAGCAAACGCTGGAGGAAAAGCTCGTGACCACGCAGATGGGCGTGGAGCACCTCAGCATCCGCGAGGCCAAGCTGCTGCCGGCGTTGTTTGGCGAGGTGGACATTCTGAAAACCCTACAGCTTAAGCCCGGCGTGCAGAGCGGCGGCGAGGGCAGCAGCGGCCTGTTCGTGCGCGGCGGCTCCTCGGACCAAAACCTGGTACTGCTCGACAACGCCCTTATCTATAATCCCAACCACTTGTTCGGGCTGTTTTCGGTGTTCAACTCCGACGCGGTGCAGAGCGTGGATTTGTACAAGTCGGGCTTTCCGGCGCAGTTTGGCGGGCGGCTCTCGTCGGTGATTGACGTTCGGCTGCGCGAGGGCAGCCGCGAGAAGTTCACCGTGACCGGCGGCATCGGGCTCATTGCCTCGCGCCTGAGTCTGGAAGGTCCGCTGGGCAAACGCGAAGACGGCCAGCCGGCCAAGGGCTCGTTCATCGTGAGCGCGCGGCGCACTTACTTCGACGTGTTCACGCGCGCCATCAACCGGGCCAATGCCGGCACGGAGGGCTACCGGCCCATTCCCGACTATTATTTTCAGGACTTCAACGCCAAAGCCAACTACACGCTGGGCGAGAAGGACCAAGTGTTTGCCACCGGCTACCTGGGGCGCGACGTGTTCGGCTTCAACTCGTTTGGCAACCTGCAGGCCAATTTTTCATGGGGCAATACGCTGGGCACGCTGCGCTGGCAGCACACGTTTTCGCCCCGCCTCACGGCCAACACCCAGGTGGGCCTGACGAGTTACCGCTACTCACTGGGCAGCCAGGTCGACGTGGCTTCGTTTGGACTGACCTCAACCATTCGGGACTACAACGCCCGGGTCAATTTCGACTACGACCTGAATCCCGCACACAAGCTGCGCTTCGGAGCCAGCTTCACGCACCACACCTTCGGGGTAGGCCGGCTGCAGGTCGAAACGGCCGACAACTCGCTCAACGTGGATGACGACATCAGCTACCCCGCGCTGGAGGGCGGCCTCTACGCCAGCGACAACTGGAAGGTGAGCGACAAGCTGCAGGCCGAGGTGGGACTGCGCCTGAGCGGCTTCAGCAGCGACGCGGGGCAGCTGTATGGCGGGCTGGAGCCGCGGCTGGCGGCGCGCTACGCCTTCAACAGCAAGCTTTCGCTGAAAGCCAACTACGCCCTGATGTACCAGTACGCCCACCTGGCCAGCAACACGGGCGCCTCGCTGCCGACGGACATCTGGTACCCCTCGCGGCTGAGCGTGAAGCCGCAGCGCTCGCAGCAGGTGAGCACGGGCGTGAGCTGGCTGCTGTTCGGCGGCAAGTTTTTGCTGACCGATGAGGTGTACTACAAGTGGGCGCAAAACCAGGTTGATTTCCGCGACGGCGCCCAGATTTTCGCCAACCCCAACCTCGACCAGGAATTTCTGTTCGGCAAGGGCTGGAGCTACGGCAACGAGCTGTACCTGGAAAAGCAAAAAGGCAAAACCACCGGCTGGATAGGCTACACTCTGGCCTGGAGCTGGCGGCGCTTCCCGCCCCAGCGCGGCACCACGGGCATCAACGACGGGCGCGACTACTACCCCAGCTACGACCGCCGCCACAACCTGAACGTGGTGGTGCTGCACCAGCTCAACACCCGCCTGAGCCTCACGGCCAGCTTCGTGTACACCAGCAGCGCGCCCACCACGCTGCCAGCCGGCCGCTTCCCGCTGCAAAACGTGCCGGGCGGCGAGATTCTGGCCGTGCCCGTGTACCCCGACCGCAACACCTACCGCCTCATCCCCTACCACCGCCTCGACCTGGGCGTGGTGTGGAAGCTGCGCCCCGTACGCTTCGGCACCGAACGCGACCTCACTTTCAGCATCTACAACGCATACGACCGGCGCAACGCCTACTTCGTGTACTTCGAAATCTCGCGCAACCCCAACACCGACCTCATCGACGGCTTCACGGCGCAGCAGGTGTCGCTGTTTCCCATCATCCCATCGGTCACTTACAATTTTAAATTCTAGCGTGATGGACTCTCCCAAAACGTCATGCAGAGCGCAGCGAAGCATCTTTACCTCGGAAGTAAATAATTACTGCTGCGGTAAAGATGCTTCGCTGCGCTCTGCATGACGTTTTGAAATCGTCCTCAAGTATCATTATGTCAATCAAGCAAATACTCAATAAATTCACTCTCGGCGGCTCCCTGCTGCTGGCCACCGGCTGCAACCTCGAAAACGAGGTGGACGTGGTGCTGCCCGCCTACACGCCCGAGTTGGTGGTGGAGTGCTATTTGAAGGCCGGCGAGGTGCCCCACCTCACGGTGGTGGAGTCGGGCACCTACCTGCCCTCGAAGGCCGATGGCACCGGACAGCCTACCATCACGCTGCCCACCGCCGCCGTGCCCACGCTGGGGCTGGGCATCAACGGCATCACCATCCAGCTGCCGGTCGATGTGGTGGTGCGGCTCACGCTGCCGGGCGGGCAGTCGGTGCCGCTGCGGTTCGCGCCGGGCATCGACCCGGTGACGCGCAAGATTTTCACGCACATCGGCACGGCGCCGTTGGCCGCGCAGCCGGGGCAGCGCTTCGGGCTCGATGTCAGTGACACGCGCGGGCACCACGTGACGGGCACCGCCGGCGTGCCCAGCTTCGTGCCGATTGACACTGTGCGCTACGCCTCCAACGGCGTAACTGGTCCCGAACGGCGCACCAACTTCATCACCCGGTGGACCGACCCGGCTGGCTCCGCCGACTATTACCGCCTGCTGCTCACCAACCAGCGTGACCTCAACGACTCGGAGGGCGACTACCTGGTGACGGACCAGCTGTTCGACGGCCAGACCTATACCGCCCCCACCACCTACCGCTTCACGCCCGGCGACACCATGACGGCCACCCTCTTTCACATGGACGCCGACTACTACAACTTCCAGCAGAGCGTGCGTGGGGCCGTTTCGGCCAACGGCAACCCCTTCGCGCAGCCGGCCCGTATTCGCAGCACGGTGCAGGGCGGCCTGGGCGTGTTCACGGTGCTCGTGGCCGACCAGCGCACGGTGGTACTAAAATAAGACTCTAATGAATAGACCGGCTCTGAAAACAAGCTTCCTTGGCTTTAGCGCTACGCACGGCCGTTTGTATGCTCCTGGCAAATCCAGCATCTTTGAGCCGTGTCTGCCTCTTTTCCGTCTTCCTTCGTGGTGCTGCTGGCCTCAGTGCTAAAGCCGGTAGACGACACCCGCATGCTAGGCAAGTTTGCGCACACGCTATTGGAGCGGCCCACCTCCCAGGTATTCGTAGCCGGCCGCAGCAGCTTCGATGGCTTGGAGCCTTACTGGGTGCAAAACTACTTTCCCCGCCTGGTGGCGCACGGTATATTCTGGGGCTCACGCCTCAGCATGACCCGGCTGCGGGCGCAGGGCCGCTATTGGCGCCTGCTGCGGGTGCTGAAGCCGGACCTGGTCATTGTGCACGCGCCGGAGCTGCTGCCGCTCACGCTGCTGTGGCAGCGCTTGGGCTCGGGCCGGAAATTCCTCTACGACATCCGCGAAAACTACGCGCTCAACGTTTCCACCCAACACGTGTACCGCGGCCTTGCCAAGCGCGTGCTGGCGGCTGGCTTGCGCCGGGTCGAAGGCTGGGCCGCCAGCCGGGCGGCCGGCGTACTCTTGGCCGAAGCCAGCTACGCCGATGAGCTGCCCTTCCTGGCCGCACTGCCGGCCGGCCGGGTGGTGGTGCTCGAAAATAAATACCAGCCCACTGCCGAAGAAGCGTTGCCGACTCAGCCCGTTTCCCTGCCGCCTCCCACCCAGCCCCTGCGGCTGCTGTATTCGGGCACCATTTCCGAACTCAATGGCGTGTGGGAAGCCATTGCGCTGGCCGAGGCGTTGCGCCCCGCCTGGCCGGGCGGGGTGCAGCTCACCATTATCGGCTTTTGCCAGCAGCCCCTGCTGCTGCAACGGCTTCAGGAAAAGGTGGCCGCGAATGCGGACTGGCTCAGCCTAGTGGGCGGCCCGGAGCCCGTGCCCCACGCCGACATCGTAGCCGAAATCGGTCGTAGTCACCTTGGCCTGCTGCCGTACCGCCCCCACACCAGCACCGAACGGTGCCGCCCCACCAAGCTGTTTGAGTACCTGGCCCACGGCCTGCCGGTGCTCTCAGCGCCCAATCCGCTGTGGCTGGAGTTGCTGCAAAAGCACGGGGCGGGGCTGCCGCTCGACTTCTCTCACCCCGTGGATGCGGCGGCGCTGGTGGCTCGGCTGAAAGCGACCAATTTCTACCCAGACGGCATTCCGGCGGAGGCGCTATGGGCCGGCGAAGGCAAAAAATTGTGGCTTTTGCTGGATTCTCTCGTTTAACCTGCCACCTTTGCGCCCATTTTGCGTCAACTGAGCGGCTTGGTTATTAGTCAGGTTCTTCTCTCTTTCGCGCTTCTCCGCAGTATTCCCACCCCTACTTACCCTGTTTATGGCAACGCTACGTCATTCTTACATCGCCGGAGTCGGCCACTACGTTCCGAGCCGCGTCGTGAAAAACGCCGAGCTGGAGCCCATGATGAACACCTCCGACGCTTGGATTCAGGAACGGACCGGCATTCAGGAGCGTCGCTGGTTTGAAGAAGGCACCGACACCACCGCCAACATGGCCGCCAACGCCTCGCGCAAAGCCCTGGAAATGGCCGGCGTGGAAGCCAATGACGTGCAGATGATAGTATTTGCCACGCTCTCGCCCGATTATTTCTTCCCCGGCTCGGGCGTGCTGCTGCAACGCGAGCTCGGCATCACCAACAACTGCCCCGCGCTCGACGTGCGCAACCAGTGCTCGGGCTTCGTGTACGCCCTTTCGGTGGCCGACCAGTTCATTCGTACCGGCATGTACGACACGGTGCTGGTGGTGGGCTCCGAAATCCACTCCTCCGGCCTCGATAAGTCGCCCAACGGGCGCGGCGTGGCCGTTATTTTTGGTGATGGCGCCGGCGCCGTGGTGCTGCGGCCCAGCACCGAGGAAGGCCAGGGCATTCTGAGCACGCATCTGCACTCGCAGGGCGAGTTTGCCGAGGAGCTCATCGTGAAAGAGCCCAGCTCGAACCGCGACAACCGCAACCAGCGGATGATGGAAAACGAGCAGGACCTCTACCCGTTCATGAACGGCCAGAACGTGTTCAAGCACGCCGTGGTGCGCTTCCCGCAGGTCATCAAGGAAGCGCTGGACCAGAACGGCTACCAGCCGCAGGACGTGGACATGCTGATTCCGCACCAGGCCAACCTGCGCATCACGCAGTACGTGCAGCAGAAAATGGGCCTGACCGACGACAAGGTGTTCAGCAACATCCAGCGCTACGGCAACACCACCGCCGCTTCCGTGCCCCTCGCCCTGAGCGAAGCCGTGCAGGAAGGCAAAATCAAGCGCGGCGACCTGGTGTGTCTCGCCGCTTTCGGCAGCGGCTTCACCTGGGCCTCGGCGCTGATTAAATGGTAGGAAGCCTGTCCTGCTGAGCGCAGTCGAAGCATCTCCACCGAGAGCGTAAATAATTACTTACGCGGTGGAGATGCTTCGACTGCGCTCAGCAGGACGTTCTTTGTATTGCATGCCAAGCCAGACAGAAGAAAACTACCTCAAAGCCATTTTCAAGCTGGCCGAGGCCGAACCCGACACCACGGGCGTGAGCACCAACCGCATTGCGGCCGCGCTGGACACCCGCGCCGCCTCGGTGACCGACATGCTACGCCGCTTGGCCGACAAGGGCCTGCTGAACTACGAAAAGTACCGCGGCGTGCAACTCACCGCCGAGGGCCAGCGCCTGGCCCTGCTCACCATCCGCAAGCACCGGCTGTGGGAGGTATTTCTGGTGCAGCAGCTGGGCTTCAATTGGGACGAGGTGCACGAAGTGGCCGAAGAGCTGGAACACGTGCAGTCGCCCCTGCTCATGCGCCGCCTCGACGCCTTCCTGGGCCACCCCGCCCTCGACCCGCACGGCGACCCCATTCCGGCCGAAGACGGGGCCATGCGCCGCCCCGCCCACCGGCTGCTGGCCGACCTCTCGGCCAGCGAGCGCGGCACCCTGGCGGCCGTTAAAAACACTTCCGCGCCCTTCCTGCAATACCTCGACAAGGTGGGCCTGCAGCTCGGCGCGCTGGTTGAAGTGTTGGATAAGGTGGCGTTTGATAACTCCTTTGAAATCCGCATCAACCGCGAACGAACGGCGCTTATCTCAGCCGAAGTCAGCCGTAATTTGTTTGTAACGGCGTAACCGAAACCTGTCGTGGCCCAAGCTCTGTTTTCCGATACCATTGTGGCTTTGTCCACGCCACCGGGCGCGGGCGCGCTGGCCGTTGTGCGCCTATCGGGCCCGGCTGCCGTGGCCACCACTGCGTCTGTGTTTTCTAAGAAAAACCTGGCCAATGCCGCGGGGCACACCTTGCACTACGGCACCCTGCGCGACCCCGAATCCGGCGACATCATCGACGAAGTGGTGGTGGCGCTGTACCGGACGCCCCGCTCCTTCACCCGCGAAGACGTGGTCGAAATCAGCTGCCACGGCTCCGACTACGTGGTGCGCCAGGTGCTGGCTTTGCTCCTGCGCCACGGCGCCCGGCTGGCCGAAGCCGGCGAGTTCACCAAGCGCGCCTTCCTGAACGGGGCCATGGACCTGGCCCAGGCCGAAGCCGTGGCCGACCTCATCGCCGCCGACTCGGCCCTGAGCCACCGCGTGGCCCTCAATCAACTGCGCGGAGGTTTCTCGCAGGAGCTGCGTGACCTACGGGGCCGGCTCATCAAGTTCGCCGCGCTGCTGGAGCTGGAGCTGGATTTTGGCGAAGAAGATGTGGAGTTTGCCGACCGCACCGGCCTGGCCCACTTGCTGAATGAAGTGCGCGGCGTAGTGGCCGGCCTGCTGCGTTCGTTTGAATTGGGCAACGTCATCAAAAACGGCATCACCGCCGTGATTGCCGGGCGGCCTAATGCTGGCAAGTCAACGCTGCTCAACGCTTTGCTGCGCGAGGAGCGCGCCATTGTGTCGGCCATTCCGGGCACCACGCGCGACTTCATCGAGGACGAGGTCAGCATCGATGGCCTGCGGTTTCGCTTCGTGGACACTGCCGGCCTGCGCGACGATACGGCCGACGAAGTGGAGGCCATTGGCGTGGCCCGCACCCGCGAACGGGTCAGCAAAGCCGCGCTGCTGCTCTACTTGTTCGACCTGACCCAGATGCATCCCGAGGAAGTACAGGTTGAAATCAGGGAACTTACCCAAGGGCTCGACCTGCCGGTAATGGCCGTGGGCAACAAAACCGACCTGGCTGCGCCCGGTGCCCAAGCTGCCTTCGCCTCCGGGTTTCGGATTCCTGACGCGGCAGGCCCGGAAACACCGCTGGTGTTCTTGGCGGCCGGGCAAGGCCAGGGCCTGGAGGCGCTGCACGAGGCGCTGGTGCGCCAAGTACGCGGCTCGGCGCTGGAAAACACGGCTTCGGCCACCATTGTGACCAACGTGCGCCACGCCCGCGCCCTCGAAGCTGCTGCTAACCACCTGGCCGCCGTGCAGGTTGGCCTCGATACCGGCCGCGGCACCGAGCTGCTGGCGGCCGATTTGCGCCACGCCCTGGCCGCGCTGGGCGAGATTACCGGCGAAATTTCATCCGAAGATTTGCTCACCAGCATCTTCACGCAGTTCTGCATCGGCAAGTAAGGCCCGGCTTAATATCGTTTTAACTGCGGGCAGGGCGAAATCTTCGCAATCGTTGCCATCGGCTCTCAGGGCTTTTTTACGGGCATTTTAGAAACACTCCGTGGCTTTCTGTTGTAGTGAAGGCGCGGCGTAAGGCCCCAAAATTTCCCGGCTTACGGCGTATGCCTTAGTTTCGCACCGTATTATTTCCCCATTCCTCCCGCCCATGGCAGAATCTGCTGAACTCATCCTCGACGGCAAGTCCATTACGTTGCCCGTCATCGAAGGCACCGAACACGAAAAGGCGTTTGACATCGGCAAGCTGCGCGACCAGACTGGCTACGTAACCCTCGACTCGGGCTACAAAAACACCGGCGCCACCAAAAGCGCCATCACTTTCCTCGACGGCGAAGAAGGCATTCTGCGCTACCGCGGCTACCCTATCGAGCAGTTGGCTGAGAAGTCGAGCTTCCTCGAAGTAGCCTACCTGCTGATTTATGGCGCCCTGCCCACCAAGGCCGAGCTGGACAACTTCAGCGGCCAAATCACCAAGCACACCTTGGTGCACGAGGACATGCGCAAGATTTTCGACGGTTTCCCCTCGGCCACGCACCCCATGGCCATCCTGTCGTCGCTCATCTGCGCCCTCACCGGCTTCTATCCGCAGAGCGTGTCGCCCGACCTCAGCCCCGAGGAGATGGAGCTCAACATCATTCGCCTGCTGGCGAAGATGCCGACCATCGCGGCCTGGACCTACAAAAACAACATGGGCCATCCGTTGAACTACCCGCGCAACGACATGGACTATTGCGCCAACTTTCTCTACATGATGTTCAGCTTCCCCACCGAGAAGTATGAAATCAACCCCGTGGTGGTAAGCGCCCTGAACAAGCTCCTCATCCTGCACGCCGACCACGAGCAAAACTGCTCCACCAGCACCGTGCGCCTCGTAGGCTCGGCCAACGCCAGCCTCTACGGCTCGGTTTCGGCAGGCATCAACGCACTGTGGGGCCCGCTCCACGGCGGCGCCAACCAAGAGGTGATTGAGATGCTGGAAGCCATTGAAGCCGACGGCGGCGACACCAGCAAGTTCATTGCCAAGGCCAAGGACAAGAACGACTCGTTCCGCCTCATGGGCTTCGGTCACCGCGTGTACAAGAACTTCGACCCTCGCGCCACCATCATCAAAAAGGCCGCCGACGAAGTGCTGCAAGCTCTCGGCCTGCAAGACAGCCCGCTGCTGAAAATCGCGCAGGAATTGGAGCAAGCCGCCCTTACCGACTCGTACTTCATCGAGCGCAAGCTCTACCCGAACGTGGACTTCTACTCGGGCATCATCTACAAAGCCTTGGGCATCCCCACCGAGATGTTCACGGTGATGTTTGCCTTGGGCCGCCTGCCTGGCTGGATTGCCCAGTGGAAAGAGATGCGCGAGAACAAAGAGCCCATCGGCCGCCCGCGTCAGATTTACACCGGCGAGCTGGAACGCGATTACGTCGCCATCGACGCCCGCGCCTAACGGCTTTCGGATTCCCCTAAAAAGCAGAGGCCTGAAACGAATTCGTTTCAGGCCTCTGCTTTTTGCGTTCGAATGTCTACAAAGGGCTTGCGCTAAGCCATTATTTCGCGCTTAAGGGTAACGAGCAGTCCGCGGGTTTGGTGCGAGGTAAAGATGGTGTCCACTACCGCGACCACCTCCCACCCTTCCCGCCCCAGGGCGTTCAGGTGATTGGTGAGCTCCTGGTAATCGATGCCGCTGAAGAATCCGCTCACGGTGTCCAGCAATCGGTATTCAAAGTATTTCATAGGGCGCGGGGCCGCAGCCCCGCTACCCATCGCAGCGGGGCTGTAGCCAAAAGCTTACTTGATGCGGTGCGCGGTGAAGTTGTTGCGCAGCGACTGGTACGCCACCAGCTGCTGGGGCTGCAGCAGGTTGGACAGCTCAAACTCGTAGCGTTGCTGGGCTTCGGCCAGGCGCGTGTCGCGCTCCTCGGCGCTGGCGCCGTTGAGCAGAATCTCCAGGTCGCGGCGTTCGGTGAGCATGTTCAGGTGCAGCTGCTTCACCGCGAGGTACTGGGCCTCGTTGAAATGAATGTGCCGGGCCAGAGCACGGGTGAGCGTGGTAGCCCGCGTCATCATGGCCTGCGAGTACGAGCCATCGCCGGGGCCGGCGGCAGCGGCCGGGCCGCCATACAGGCCAGCCGTGAGGCAGGTTGCCAGGAAAAGATTTTTCATGGGAAATGGGTTAGGAGAATGGGTGAACAGCCAACCTTCCTCGATTGACCTGACCAAACGTAATGAGAATTTTCGCTTGCACCGAAAAACATTTTTTTGGCACTTTTTTAATTGTCGAATTTTTGTCAATCATTATAAATGCCTGATTTATAATTATGTAATAACAAATTTAAAAACTTCGCAGTGAGGCAAAAAAAAAGCTCGCCATCGGGCGAGCCATATTTTTTTAAGCGCGAATGCTATTAAATTTTCACTTCTTTAAAGCCTTGCTTTAAGTAAAACAGCGGCTGTTGAGTAACGCTTTAACTGCGACCCATACCCGGCGCGAACCTCACAGAATGTGCAATTCGATGCGCCGATTGAGCTGCCGGTGCGCCTCCGTATCGTTCGGCGCCAGCGGATGGCCTTCGCCGTAGCCTTTGGAACGCAGGCGCGTGAGCGGAATGCCGTGGCCGGACAGGTAGTCGACCACCGACTGCGACCGGCGCTGCGAGAGCTGCAGGTTCGACTCGGGCGTGCCTACGTTGTCGGTGTAGCCCGAAACCTCGATTTGCACGTCGCGGTACTGGCGCAGAAACTCGATGAGGCGGTTGAGCTCGGTGCGCGACTGGGGCTTAAGCTCGTACTTATTGGTGTCGAAAAACAGGTTGTTCAGCACCACGGTGCGGCCGGCCCGCACGGGCTCCAAGTAGATGTCCAGTGTGAGCGGGTTGAAGGAATGCTGGTTGGAATAGTCGAAGCTGAGGCTTTTGAGCAGGTACTTGTCGGCCGCGGCGTACATGGCGTAGTGGTGGCCTTCGTTGAGCACCACGGTGTAGTCGCCGTATTCCGGGTCGGAGGTTACGAACTGGGTCAGCACATCGGTGTCGAGGTCGTAGAGCTTGACCTCGGCCTTGAGCGGCTTTTTGGTGTTGGCATCGAATACCCGGCCCTGCGTGTAGGTGCTGGTTTCGCGCGCCTTCACCGGTGCGGGCACCGCAAAGCTGAACAGCTCCACGGGCCGCTCCCGCGCCAGCCGGTAACCGCCAGAAGGTTCTTCCGAGGCGCGGCTGCGCGAGCAAAAGCCTTTTTGGTTGTCGGAAGTGATGAACAGCGAGGCCTCGTTTTCGAACGTATTGAGCGGGTAGCCCAGGTTGCGGGGCTCGCTCCAGGCGCCGGCCACGCTTTTCTCGCACCGGAACACGTCGAGCCCGCCCATGCCCACCAAGCCATCGGTTACATAATAAAGTGTCGTACCGCTGGCGTGGATGAACGGGGCCATGTCCTTACCGGCGGTGTTCACGGGCGTGCCCAGGTTCTGGGCCATGCTCCAGTTGCCGTCGGGCTGCAGCGTGGTCACGTAGATGTCTTCCTGGCCCTGCCCGCCGCGGCGCGTCGACGTGAAGTATAAGGTGCGGCCGTCGGCCGAAAGCGAAGGCTGCGAATCCCACTCCGTGGAGTTCACGTTGGTGCCCAGGTTCACGGGCGCGCTCCAGTTGTTACCGGTGCGGCGCGAGATGTACAAGTCGCAATTGCCAATGGCCTTGGGACGGTCGCAGGAAGCAAACACGAGGGTTTTGCCGTCACCCGAAATCGAGCCGGCCCCTTCGTTGTAGCTGGAGTTGATGGCCGGCGAAATGGGCACCGGCGCCCCCATCGAGCCGTCCTTGTTCTGGCGGCTCACATACAGGTCCTCGCCGCTGCTGGCCGCCGGGCGACCCGTAAAGAGCAGGAAGCGGTTATCGGCCGTCAGGGCCGGGAAGTACTGAAACTTAAAGCTGTTCAGCGGCGAGGGCAGCGCCACCGGTGCTTCGCCCTGTGGGTGCTTCATGGCTTCGAGCGCAAACTCGCAGGTGAGCAGCTGGCGCTGCGACTTGGCGAGGTTTTTCTGCGTCTTGGGCGCCACCTTCATCAGCTGCTTGTACGCGTCGAGGCCGGTTTGGTAGTCGCCGTAGCTCAGGGCCAGGTCGCCCAGCAGCTGGTACTCAGAAGCGTGCGAGGCATCGGGCGCCACCTTGGCCAGACCATTGCGGTAAGCTGCAAAAGCGCTGCGGTTGTCGCCCATGGCTTTCAGCAAGGAGCCCTTCAGCAGAAAGGCCTCCCCAAACGAGGGGAACTTCTCGTTGAGCTGGTTAAGGG
Source organism: Hymenobacter sp. 5317J-9 (assembly GCF_022921075.1). Classification (NCBI taxonomy): domain Bacteria; kingdom Pseudomonadati; phylum Bacteroidota; class Cytophagia; order Cytophagales; family Hymenobacteraceae; genus Hymenobacter; species Hymenobacter sp. 5317J-9. The sequence continues at coordinate 2,740,456 of NZ_CP095050.1, read as the reverse complement.
TTTCCACGGCCTTCACAAAGTCCCGTTCCTTGGTTTGCTGCTGCGCCTTTTCCAGTAAGGCCCGCGCCTTCGTATTGGTGGGCGTTTGCACCTTGGGCATAATCTGGGCCGACGCTACATCGGCCGAGCCCAGGCAAAACGCCCACATCACTGCGAGGCGCAATGCCCCCAACACTTTTTTGCGACGCATAGGGTACGCTATGGAATGTCAAGATACTTATGGGTTTGGAGCGACACCTGCCATTGCGGATGTTGCTTCACATACTCTACCAGCTCGGGGGTCATGCGGGCGGCACGGCTCCATTCGGGCTGTAAGTATAAGCGGGCGGTGCCGGGCACCAGCGCGGCGTGCTCTTCGGCCCAGGCAAAATCGGTGCCGTTAAACACCACCACTTTCAGCTCGTGGGCGGCTGCCAGCACTTCCGGCAGCGGGGACTTGAATTTTTTGGGCGACACGCACACCCAGTCCCAGGTGCCGGACAGCGGGTGCGCACCGGAGGTTTCTATCCAAGTGCGGCAGCCGGCTGCCTGCAGGGCGGCCGTGAGCGGGCCGAGGTCGTGCATGAGGGGCTCGCCGCCGGTAATGACGACGTTGCGGCCGGGGTATTCCAATACGGCGTCAACCAGCTGCGCCACCGACTGTCGCGGGTGGGCATTGGCATCCCACGACTCTTTCACGTCGCACCAGTGGCAGCCCACGTCGCAGCCGCCCAAGCGGATGAAGTAGGCAGCCCGGCCGGTGTTGTAGCCCTCGCCCTGGATGGTATAGAATTGCTCCATCACGGGCAGGAGCGCGCTGCCGGTGGCCACGGCGTTCTCGCCGATAGGTGCAATTATTTCAGAAGAAAGTAAAGTCACGGGTATCATGGTAATGCAGGCGTCAGGATGCCAAGCAGCCTTAACGCTGGCAATGGGACGCACTGTTCCAAGGCCGGACTTTAAAAGTACAGGTTCGGCCCACTATAACCAAATATTCCAAAAAATCAGCCGGCCTGGCGCGGGTATATTTCGCCCTTGGCGGCGCGCAAGGTGTTGAGCAGAAGCATGGCGATGGTCATGGGACCGACGCCACCGGGCACGGGCGTGATGGCCGACGCCAGGGGCGCCACCTCGGCAAAGTTCACATCGCCTTTCAGCACGTAGCCGCTCTTCTTGCTGGCATCGGCCACGCGGGTAGTACCCACGTCAATAACCACGGCGCCGGGCCGCACCATATCGCCGGTCACAAACTCCGGGCGGCCAATGGCGGCCACTACGATGTCGGCCGTGCGGCAAATCTCCGCCAGGTTCTGCGTCCGCGAGTGGCATAAAGTAACGGTGCAGTTGGCTGTATCTAAATTCTTAGCTAGCAATATGCTAACCGGCGTACCTACAATGTTGGAACGGCCAATAACCACGCAGTGCTTGCCGCTGGTTTTGATGCCCTGACGGGCCAGCAGCTCCACGATGCCAGAGGGCGTGGCGGGCAGCAGCGCCGGCAGGCCAGCCACCATGCGGCCGATGTTCATGGGGTGAAAACCGTCGACGTCCTTCTCGGGTCGGATGGCTTCAATGACCTTCTCCGGGTCGATGTGCTTGGGCAGCGGCAGCTGCACAATGAAGCCGTCAATCTCGGGGTCGTGGTTCAGCTCGTTCACTTTGGCCAGCAGCTCAGCCTCGGTGATGTCGTCTTCGTAGCGCAGCAGCGTGGACGCGAACCCGACCCGCTCGCAGGCCAGCACTTTGTTGCGCACGTAGGTTTCGGAGCCGCCGTCGTGGCCCACCAGAATGGCTGCGAGGTGGGGCACCTTCTTGCCGGCCGCTTTCAGGGCAGCTACTTCGGTGGCGATTTCGGCTTTGATGTCCTCGGCGGTTTGCTTGCCGTCGATGAGGTTGGAAGTGGTGGTTGAGGTCATTGGATACTTGTCATCCTGAGCGCAGCGAAGGACCTTACCACGTCCGCGCCGCTCAATTACATAACATCCCGAGAATGCAGCCGTGATAAGGTCCTTCGCTGCGCTCAAGATGATAAAACAAAAAAGCGGCCCGAAAGCCGCTTTTTTCAAATCAATCGATTTTCAACACTGCCAGGAAGGCTTCCTGCGGGATTTCGACGGAACCCACCGAGCGCATCCGCTTCTTGCCTTCTTTCTGCTTTTCGAGCAGCTTGCGCTTGCGCGAGATGTCGCCGCCGTAGCACTTGGCAATTACGTTTTTGCGCAGGGCCTTCACGGTTTCGCGGGCAATGATTTTTTGCCCAATCGAAGCCTGAATGGCGATGTCGAACATCTGGCGGGGCAGCAGCTCGCGGAGCTTCTCGCAGAGGCGCTTGCCCCACTCGTAGCTCTTAGAGCGGTGCACGATGGCCGACAGGGCGTCGACCTTCTCGCCGTTCAGCATCACGTCGAGCTTCACCATGTCCGATTCGCGGAAGCCAATCAGCTCGTAGTCGAGCGAGGCGTAACCGCGGCTGATGGACTTAAGCTTGTCGAAAAAGTCGAACACGATTTCGGACAGCGGCAGCTCAAAGCTCATTTCTACCCGCTCCGAAGTGAGGTAGCTCTGGCCTTTGATGATGCCGCGCTTGTCCATGCACAGCGTGATGATGGGGCCGACGTACTCCGAAGCCGTAATAATCTGGGCTTTGATGTATGGCTCCTCAATGTGCTTAATCAGGTTCGGTTCGGGCATCTCGCTCGGCGCGTTGATGGTCAGCATCTGGTCCTTGGTGCCGGTGGCGTGGAACTGCACGCTCGGCACGGTGGTGATAACCGTCATGTTGAACTCACGCTCGAGGCGCTCCTGCACGATTTCCATGTGCAGCATGCCCAGGAAGCCGCAGCGGAAACCGAAGCCCAGGGCCACGGAGGTTTCGGGCTCCCACACCAGCGAGGCGTCGTTGAGCTGCAGCTTTTCCATGCTGGAGCGCAGCTCTTCGTACTCGGTGGTATCAACCGGGTAGATGCCGGCGAATACCATCGGTTTCACGTCGGCAAAGCCCTGGATGGCTTCGGGCGTGGGCCGGTGCACGTGCGTGATGGTGTCGCCCACCTTCACCTCGCGGGCTTCCTTAATGCCCGAGATGAGGTAGCCCACGTTGCCGGCGCTGATTTCCTGGCGCGGCTCTTGGTTGAGGCCAAGAATACCGATTTCGTCGGCGCCGTACTCCTTACCGGTAGCCATAAAGCGGAGCTTGTCGCCCTTTTTCATGGTGCCGTTCTTGATGCGAAACAGGACTTCGATGCCCCGGTAGGAATTGAATACCGAGTCAAAAATCAGGGCCTGCAGGGGGCCTTCGGGGTCGCCTTTCGGCGCCGGCACCCGCTCGCAGATGGCGTTCAGGATGTTTTCGATGCCGATGCCGGCCTTGCCGGAGGCATGAATGATATCGTCGGGCTTGCAGCCGATGAGGTCCACGATTTCGTCGGTCACTTCCTCCGGCATGGCGTGCGGGAGGTCGATTTTGTTGAGCACGGGAATGATTTCCAAGTCGGCCCCGATGGCGAGGTAGAGATTGGAAATCGTCTGGGCTTCAATACCCTGCGAAGCGTCCACAATCAGGAGTGCGCCTTCGCAGGCGGCGATGCTGCGGCTCACTTCGTAGCTAAAGTCGACGTGGCCGGGCGTGTCAATCAAGTTCAGCGTGTAGGTTTCCCCTTTGTAGGGGTACTGCATCTGAATGGCGTGGCTCTTGATGGTGATGCCGCGCTCACGCTCGAGGTCCATGTTGTCGAGCAGTTGGGCCTGCATGTCGCGCTTGGCCACGGTGCTGGTGAACTCCAGCAGGCGGTCGGCCAGGGTGCTTTTGCCGTGGTCGATGTGGGCAATGATGCAAAAATTGCGGATATTCTTCACAGAGGGCGGTTTTTCAGAGCACGAAGGTACGAAACATGGGGCGCAAAAGCCAGTTGGCGGCCCCGGAGGGCTCAAACGACCGGGTAGTATAAGTGCCCCTAGCGCCGTAGTTTTGTCGATTACCTGCTAATAAACAGTTATTGCCAGTCGCCTATGCAACCGGAAACCGCTACGCTGCCCCCTGTTTCTGCCGAAAATCCGCGGCAAAAGTTCCTCATTGCCGCGCTCAACAGCACCGCCATCTACGTGCTGGCCTACTACGGGGTGTGGGCGGCGCACGAGGGCAGCAAAGTGGCCATGTCGCGACTGCTCCACATCCGCGGGCTGTGGGACCCCAGCCGCATTGTCTACACCCTAGCCGACCGCGAGTGGTGGCAGCTGGCCGTGCTGGGCGTGTACGGCATAGGGCCGCTGGTGTGTTTTTTTATCGGAGTAGCGGCGTTTTGGTGGTATTGGAAACGCGAACGCGCCCAGCCCGGGCTGTTTAAGCTGCTGCTGTTGTGGGTGGCGTTTCATGCCTGCAACGCCATTTTCGGGGCCCTGCTGGCCGATTCGCTGCGCCAGGAAGGCTCCTGGTACGTCACCGACTGGCTGCTGCGCATGGGCAATGCCGCTGATGTGGTGGTGGCGCTGGTGGCGGGCCTCATTCAGCTTGGCCTGGGCCACCTGGGTTCGGTGGCCTTTCTGCAGGCCCACGACTCGCACACCGTGATGAAGTTTGCCAACCGCAAGCGCATGGTTCTCAACACGCTGATGTGGCCCTGGATGGGCGGCGGCGTGTTCATTGGACTCACCAAGCTGCCGTATTTTTCTATGCACGAGGCCCTGCACCTGCTGATGATGGGCCTGCTGATATTCCCGCTCATTCTGGGCTGCGTCAACGACCCCTTCGACTCCACCGTGAAGCGCGCTCAGCCTTCGCACACGGCCTGGGGACTCGTGTTGCTGGCGGTGCTGAGTGCCGTGGTCTGGCGCCTGGCCCTGAGCCCGCCGGTGCCCATCCAGTAAGCAAAAGGGAAAATCGGCTAATGGTAACATTCCGGGCCAGCGGTGGTTGGGAAGCAGGGGCAGACAACGCCTCTACGTGCCAAACCACCTTCATTCCATTCGTTACCATGGGTATTACCCTCGAACAAGCCCAGGCCGCCATAAAGGCCGCGCACCAGAAAGCCCTCGACATGGGGGTCAAAATGAACATCGCCGTGGTCGACGCCGGCGCCAACCTCACCGCCTTCGCCCGCATGGACGACGCCTGGCTGGGCTCGCTTGACATTTCGATTAAGAAAGCCAAAACGGCCCGCTTCTTCGACATGCCCACCGGCGAAATCGGCAAGCTGGCCCAGCCCGGCGGCCCGCTCTACAACATTGAGCATTCCAACGGCGGCCTCATCAGCTTCCCCGGCGGCATCCCGATTATGGACTCCGGCAACCGCGTGATTGGCGCCATTGGCGTGTCGGGCAGCACCGTGGAAGACGACCACGCCGTGGCCCAGGCCGGTGTGGACGCTATTCAGGGGCAGTAACAAGCTTTCGTAGTTTAATTCTGAAACGCCCCGGCCGAAATGCTGGGGCGTTTTTACTTTCATCGGACGTTAAGGTTAAGAACCCATGCACGATTTTAAGCTTTGGCTAGAATTTGAGCACGTTGATTATTCGAGCAGATGGGTCCCGGAAACCGATTCGTTTGTAACGGGCGGCGAGTGGGACAGAGAGAATGAGGCATGCAATGTCATTGTCGATTTACCCGATGGCCGCCACTATGGAATCAATGTCTGGACCTATGCTTTTTTGGCAACAGCTGTAGCACTGGATGTCCAAAGCGGCGAGAATCTGCAGGGCACTTATCAGAAACCGCCGGACTTGTTTGTGAAAGCGCTGACTCGTGAGTGCATCGAAGTGACCATTGCTGATTTATTGCAGCAGGGAAATTTAGAAGACGTACTGAACCCATCAGTACTTGGCAAGCCGTCCTCCGATTAAGTACCGCCCCCGTTGTACAGCCCCACGCTCCGGCCACCCCGCCGGGGCGTTTTTCGTACCTTCGCCCACGTTTTCCATCCTTACGGTCGCGGACTAAAAGTCCGCGCTACTCCCCAACTATGCACCCCGCTCCCACCGCGCCCTACAAACCGAAGAACCACGTTCGCATCGTCACGGCCGCCGCTTTATTTGATGGCCACGATGCGACCATTAACATCATGCGCCGCATTATTCAGAGCAGCGGCGCGGAGGTTATTCACCTCGGGCACAACCGCTCGGTGCAGGAAATTGTGGACTGCGCCATTCAGGAAGATGCGCAGGCCATTGCCATCACCAGCTACCAGGGCGGGCACAACGAGTACTTCAAGTACATGCACGACCTGCTGAAGGAGCGCGGCGCGGGCCACATTAAAATCTTCGGCGGCGGCGGCGGCGTGATTCTGCCCACCGAGATTGCCGAGTTGATGGGCTACGGCATCACCCGCATCTACTCGCCGGATGATGGCCGCGCCATGGGCCTGCAGGGCATGATTAACGACTTGCTGGAGAGTGCGGATTTCCCGACGGGCGAGAACCTGAACGGCGAGGCGGGCCACGTGAAAGAGAAGGACGCCCGCAGCATCGGCCGTTTGATTTCGGCCGCAGAGAACTTCCCCGAGGAGTTTGAGCGGGTGAAGTCGCAGCTGGGTCTGGTGGCGCTAGCCGGTCCGACGGCGCAGCCGTCCGACCGGTCGCCGTTGAACGAGGACGTTGAGATGGCTGAGGCGGCGCGCCCTTCGACCGGTCGGACGGCTGCGCCGTCGGACCGGAGCAACGCTCCCATTCTCGGCATCACGGGCACGGGCGGCGCGGGCAAATCCAGCTTAGTGGATGAACTGGTGCGGCGGTTTTTGCTGGACTTTCCGGACAAGACCATTGCCATTATTTCCGTCGACCCCAGCAAGCGCAAGACGGGCGGTGCGCTGCTTGGCGACCGGATTCGGATGAATGCCATCAACTCGCCGCGGGTGTACATGCGCAGCCTGGCTACGCGCCAGAGCAACTTGGCCTTGTCGCGCTACGTGCAGGACGCCGTGGATGTGGTGCGCGCCGCCAGCTACGATTTGATTATTCTGGAGACGTCGGGCATCGGCCAGTCCGACACCGAAATCATTGAGCATTCCGACGCCAGCCTGTACGTGATGACGCCCGAGTACGGCGCGGCCACGCAACTGGAGAAAATCGACATGCTCGACTTTGCCGATGTGATTGCACTGAACAAGTTTGACAAGCGCGGGGCATTGGACGCCCTGCGCGACGTGCGCAAGCAGTACCAGCGCAACCACGGCCTCTGGGACACGCCCACGGACCAGATGCCGGTGTTCGGCACCATCGCCTCGCAGTTCAACGACCCGGGCATGAACCGGCTGTACCGGGCGGTGCTGAAGATGCTGGAAACTAAAACCGGGGCCACCTTCGCCTCGCACCTGGAAACCAGCGCCGAGGATTCGGAGAAGATTTACATCATCCCGCCGCACCGCACCCGCTACCTCTCCGAGATTGCCGAAACCAACCGCGCCTACGACCAGCGCGTGCGCGAGCAGGCCCAGATTGCGGAAGTAGCCGGGGCGTTTGCCAAGCTCGAAGAGCATTACCGCGACGAGAAAAAAAGCAGCGACAGCATGGTGGGCGAGTTCGAGAAGAACAAGCAAACCCAGCTCCGCCGCCTCGATGCCGACAGCCAGGCCATCCTGGAAAACTGGGAAAATACGCTGCAAAACTACCGCAACCCGGAGTACGTGTACTCGGTGCGCGGCAAGGAAATCCGGGTGAAGACGCACACCAAGTCGCTGTCGGGCAACGACATTCCGAAGGTGGCGGTGCCGCGCTACTCGGGCTGGGGCGACCGGCTGCGCTGGGCCATGCAGGAGAATTTCCCCGGCGAGTTTCCCTACACGGCGGGCGTGTTCCCCTTCAAGCGCGAGGGCGAAGACCCCACCCGCATGTTTGCCGGTGAGGGCGGGCCGGAGCGCACCAACCGCCGCTTCCACTACGTGAGCATGGGCCTGCCGGCCAAGCGGTTGAGCACGGCGTTTGACTCGGTGACGCTCTACGGCGAGGACCCCGACCACCGGCCCGATATCTATGGCAAAATCGGCAACGCGGGCGTGAGCATCTGCTGCCTCGACGATGCCAAGAAGCTGTACTCGGGCTTCAACCTGGCCAACCCCAGCACGTCGGTGTCGATGACCATCAACGGGCCGGCGGCCACGCTGGCGGCGTTTTTCATGAACGCGGCCATCGACCAGCAGTGCGAGCTCTACATTAAGGAGCAGGGGCTGGAAGCGGAGGTGGAAGCCAAAATCGACCAGCTTTACAAGGCCAAAAACGTGGCCCGCCCCCGCTACCAGGGCGAACTGCCGGCCGGCAACGACGGCCTGGGCCTGCTCCTGCTCGGCGTGACGGGCGAGGACGTGCTGCCCGCCGACGTGTACGCCACCATCAAGGCCAAGACCCTGACGCAGGTGCGCGGCACCGTGCAGGCCGACATTCTAAAGGAAGACCAGGCCCAGAACACCTGCATTTTCAGCACCGAGTTTGCGCTGCGCCTGATGGGCGACGTGCAGGAATACTTCATCCGGCACGCGGTGCGGAATTTCTACTCGGTGTCAATTTCGGGCTACCACATTGCCGAGGCGGGCGCCAACCCGATTACGCAGCTGGCCCTGACGCTGAGCAACGGCTTCACGTTTGTGGAGTACTACGTGAGCCGGGGCATGAGCGTGAACGACTTCGCGCCGAACCTGAGCTTCTTCTTCTCCAACGGCATCGACCCCGAGTACGCCGTGATTGGGCGGGTGGCGCGCCGCATCTGGGCCAAGGCCATGAAGCTGAAGTACGGCGCCGACGCCCGCAGCCAGATGCTGAAGTACCACATCCAGACCTCGGGCCGCAGCCTGCACGCTCAGGAAATCGACTTCAACGACATCCGCACTACGTTGCAGGCGCTCTACGCCATCTACGACAACTGCAACTCCCTGCACACCAACGCCTACGACGAGGCCATCACCACGCCCACCGAGGAATCGGTGCGCCGGGCCATGGCCATTCAGCTCATCATCAACCGCGAGCTGGGGCTGGCCAAGAACGAAAATCCGCTGCAAGGCTCCTTCATCATCGAGGAGCTGACCGACCTGGTGGAAGAGGCCGTGCTGCTCGAATTCGACCGCATCACGGAGCGCGGCGGCGTGCTCGGGGCCATGGAAACCATGTACCAGCGCGGCAAAATCCAGGAGGAAAGCATGCACTACGAGATGCTGAAGCACACCGGCGAGTACCCCATCATCGGGGTGAATACCTTCCTCTCGTCGAAGGGCTCGCCCACGGTGGTGCCGGCCGAGGTCATCCGGGCCACGGAGGAGGAAAAGCAGTACCAAATCGAGATGCTCCACATCCTGCACGCCCGCAACGCCGACCAGACCGAAACCCGCCTCAAGCGCCTGCAACAAGTGGCCGTGCGCAACGAAAACCTGTTCGAGGAGCTGATGGAAACGGTGAAATTCTGCTCGCTCGGCCAGATTACGAACGCGCTGTTTGAAGTCGGCGGACAGTACCGGCGGAATATGTAGGGCTTTAGCTTTTCTGATTAATTAAAACGGGCTGCTACAACTAGCAGCCCGTTTTTCTTTGTACTTGATACCCATGAAATACTGGATACTTGCTGCTTCATTAATTCTCAGTGCATGCACTCACAAAAAAGAAATGCTGACAGAAAAGGAGTTTGCGGAAGAATATTTATTGGTTCTTAAAAAGGACAATCCAGGAGTCATCTACAGTCTTTCTCCTGATTTAGGAATTACAGCAAAGTATAAAGGAAAAGATTATAGGCATTTTCCTGACAACGCGTATCGAGAATATATTTTAGAACCTGATTCTATTGAACAAGTCTTAAAGAAGTTCTCACAGACAGCTCATGAGCTATATCAAGAAAGCGAAGCCGTAGATGTTAATAACATCATTCCTGTGATTAAACCCACTAGTTTCCTAAACGATATTGGCCAATTAGTAGAAGCTAGTGACTCTATAAAACCTACTGTTGTTTATCAGCAATACAACGATAAATTACTAATCGTTTTTGCAGAAGACAAGGAGCACGGCATTCACTACTTTACTCAGGAGAATTTCCAAAAGCTAAATATCAGTCAGGATTCGGCGCAGGAAATAGCACTGACTAACTTGGAAAGAAAGCTGCCCAATATTGAAAAAACAGGGAATAACGGAAGATATATGGTAACAGCCGGTGGCGACTATGAAGCAAGTTTGATTTTACTAAACTTCATTTGGTCACAAAATAATTTTGAGGTGAAAGGAGACATAGTTGTTGCAATTCCAAATCGAGATATGTTGCTCGTTACTGGGAGTAAAGACAAGGCTAACCTCAAATGGCTGAAAGCCGAAGCTCAGCAATCTTATGACTCAGGTTCATACCAAGTTTCTCCTTCTTTATTCAGATGGAATGGCAAGAAGTTTTTGAAATTTGAATAGTAACCCAAGACACTCCCAGCTTCCTCAGCGGCGCTAAGCGGCGCCGGGGGCACGGGGGCGGGCGCTGGGGGCGGGCGCAGGGGGCGGCAGAGTTTCTGCCACAACGTCGCCTGCTTCCCCTGCCACTCTAGAGGCGGCGGGGGCGCGGGGGCGGCTGAGGTAAGACACCCTGTGCTTCCCTGCGGCACTAAGCGGCGCCAAGGGCACGGGGGCGGGCGCGCTTGGAGCTTCTGCAACAGCTTCTCCCGCCTCTCCATGCACGGCAAGCGGCGGCGGGGGCGCGGGCATGATGTGGCTGAAGCGGCCGGGCCGTCAAAGACTGCCTGAAAAGTTCTACTACCCGGCCGTTTGCTTCTCTATGGGACCATCACATCGAAGCGCGCACGATACACGGCGGTGTCAGCGGAGCCGAACTCGATGCGGCGATTTTCTTTTCCTTTCAGCTCATAGTCGCCGTTGATGGTAAATTTTACCTCCGTGACTTTGTATCCGGTGTGGGTGGTGACGACGGCGCGGTATAGACTGTCTTTTTTGATGGGCGTAAGCTGCAGGTCGTAGTCCCAGCTCAGGGGTTTGTCGCGGCCCCGCACGCCTACCTGCTGCACGTCGGGGTGGCCGCTCACATCGAGTAAGTACACCACGGTTTTGTCGTGGGCCTGTTGCACGCAGCCAGGCAGCAGTAACGCCGCCAGGGCCAGCGCCACCAAGCCGGGCCGCGGGCGCAGCCCTCCCGATTTCGTGAGCAGATAATCGAGCCCGAAGCGGCCCGAACCCAGCACCAGCGCCGGCAGGGCCGCCCAGAGGAAGCCCATGGCCGGCAGCATGTTCCACAGCCCTTCCTGAAACTGCTGCATGAACATGGCCACCAGCATGGTGCAGCTCACCAGAAAAGCGGCCGGGCGCGTGAGCAGCCCCAGCACCAGCAGCATCCCGCCGATGGCTTCGCTGAAGGCCCCCATCCAGGCAAAGAAATTGGGAAACATGGCGAAGATGCCCCCGTAGGCCGCCACGTCCTGCGGAAACCAGAAGGCCACTTCGAACAAGCCCAGGTTGTTGTCGGGCGGCGACCAGGGCAGGCCGAATTTGGCAGCACCAAAGTTGGAGGCCAATAGGTAGCCACACACGATGCGTGGCAAGGCGAGCAGGGCGTCCTGCCACCAATTGGGCAGGACGAGGGGGCGGAAAAGATGTCGCATAAAATGGGGGAAGTGCGCCGCCGGGACCATGCCCAGGGAGCGGGTGAGAACCCGACAAAGGTGAAGCACAGTGTTCGGCGTTGGGGCTCAAATCATCGGATGACCCATCCCAAATCATGATTTGGGGCGGATTGGCGGATTTGATGCGGGAATCAGTGGCCTGACGGTTTCTGGGCTGGTCAGGCCTCTCCTGTCACTTCAGTAAGCAGTGGGTGCGCTTGGGGGCGGGCAGGGTTGTAACCCTGCTACCGTTGGGCTAGTATGCCGCAGCGTGCGCGGCAGCAGGCCGCCGTTGCTGGTGCCCGGTTTCCCATTTCCGCCTAAACACTATGATTACCCATTTCACCGAATTAGATAGAGCCAAGCTGTTTCTGCTGTATCATCTCAATCCGGTGCATCCCAAAGCCCCGCCGCGTCCCAAAGGTCCCTTGCTCCGGATTGTCATCATTCGGCACGGCGAAAAGCCCACCGAGGGCGACAACCTTTCGGCCGAAGGCCTGGAGCGTGCGCTGGCCCTGCCCGAGGTGCTGAACAACCTGATGCCCCAGCCGCCTAACTTCACCTACGTGCCGCGCATTGGCACCGACAAGGAGGAAACCACCCGCGTGCGCATGATGCAAACCGTGCTGCCCTACGCCGTGCAGCACAACCTGACCATCAACAGCGACTACGCGCCCGATGAAGTGAAAGGCCTGGCGAAGGAGCTGCGGCGCCACCGCGGCACGGTGCTGCTGGTGTGGGAGCACCACAACATTGTCAGAATTGCCGAGGCGCTGGGCATCGCCGGCCCCCTGGAATGGCCCGACGACGACTACGACAGCATCTGGACCATCACCTTCAAAAAAGGCCGCGCCAAGGGCAAAGCCAAGATGCCGGTATTCAAAAAAAGCAAGCAGCACATCCAGCCAACCGTTGAATAGGGTAAACCCCTGTTTGGCAGCGTCGTCCATACTTCTGCCCTACCTTGCGCCGCCACGTCGGGCGGCCGCCCGCTGCGCATCATCCTTAGCCCCCGCACCATGAAGGCCTTTGTACTAACGCGCTACGGCAGCAACCAGGAAATACACGCGACCGAGGTGCCGGAGCCAACGCTGAATGCGAACGACGTGCTGATTGAGGCGCGCGCCAGCAGCGTCAACCCGGTGGATTTAAAAATCCGAGACGGCAAGCTCAAGCAGGTGATGCCGTTGCGCTTTCCCCAGATTCTGGGGTATGACGCGGCCGGCGTGGTGGCCCGGGTTGGGACGGGCGTGACGCGCTTCAAGCCCGGCGATGAGGTGTACGCCCGCGTCGACACGAACCGCATGGGGGCTTTTGCCGAGTACGTGGCCGTGAGCGAGGCCGCCGTGGCGCCCAAGCCCGCCAGCAGCAGCATGGAAGAAGCCGCGGCCCTGCCCCTGGTGGCCCTCACGGCCTGGCAGGCCCTGCTCGACCTTGGTAAGCTGCACGCCGGGCAACGGGTGCTCATCCATGCCGGCTCGGGCGGCGTGGGCACGGTGGCCATTCAGCTGGCCAAGCACTTCGGGGCCTTCGTGGCCACCACCACCAGCACGCCCAACGTGGAGTGGGTGAAAAAGCTGGGGGCCGACGTGGTCATCGACTACAAAAAAACGGCGTTTGAAAACGAGCTGCACGACTACGACCTGGTGCTGGACACCCTCGGCGGCGAGGCGTTGAATAAGTCGTTTGGGGTGCTGAAAGCCGGAGGTAAGGTCATATCGGTGGCCGGGCCGCCCGACCCACAATTTGCCAAAGACCAGGGCATGGGCTGGCTGCTGCAGCAGGTGATGGGCCTGCTCAGCTTTGGGGTTCGGCGCCAAGCCAAAAAGCATCTAGCGAGCTACTCCTTCATGTTTATGCACCCCAACGGCGAGCAGCTGCGCGAGCTGGCCGCGCTGGTGGATGCGGGCATTGTCCGGCCGGTGATTGACCGGGTGTTTCCGTTTGCGGAGACGAAAGAGGCCCTGGCATACCTGGAAACCGGGCGGGCCAAGGGCAAAGTGGTTATTCGGGTTGACTAAGGGCTATCCCCCAAAACCGACTTCCGGACGTTGCTTACGGGGTGTTTCAGGCGCGCAGCCCGGCAAGTTTCGCCGACCTTTGCCGGCGCATGAAACACCTGATTGACCAGGCCGGCTGGAACCGGCGCGAGCATTTCGCCTTCTTCTCCGCGTTTGAGGAGCCGTTTTTCGGCCTTGTCGCCACCGTCGACTGCACCCGCGCGTTGGCCGAAGCCAAGCGGCTAGGGGTGCCCTTTTTTCTGTACTACCTGCACGCTGCCATGCACGCCGTAAACCAGGTAGAAGCCTTTCGCTACCGCGTAGAGGACGGACAGGTGTACTGCTACGACCACATTCACGCATCGGCCACCATCGGCCGGCCCGACCACACGTTTGCCTTCTCCTTCATTGAGCACCACGACGAGCTGGCGGATTTTCTACCCGCGGCCAACGCCGAAATTGCGGCTGTGCAAGCCAGCCAGGGCCTGCGCTTGGGCGAGCAAACCGCCCGGCCCGACGTCATCCATTTCTCGGCCATCCCGTGGGTGCGCTTCACCGGCCTCACGCACGCCCGCAGCTTTTCGCACCCCGACAGCTGCCCCAAAATTTCGGTGGGTCAAACGTACACCGAAGGCGCGGCCACGCTGATGCCGGTGTCCATCAACGTGCACCACGGCCTGGCCGATGGCTACCACGTGGGGTTGTTTCTGCAGGCGTTTCAGGAGCGGCTGGGCTAGCGCCTGCTTTCGTATTTCTCATGGCTGTTTCCTCTCGTTTATCATTGCCCGCCGTGCCGGCTGTGCTGCTTTCCATCATCAGCGTGCAGGGCGGGGCGGCCATTGCCAAGGGCTTGTTTCCGGTGCTTGGCGCGGCGGGCACGGCCAGCGCGCGCATCGGGCTGTCGGCGCTGGTGCTGCTGGCGGTGGTGCGGCCGCGGCTGGGGCGGCTGCGTGCCGCACAGTGGCGGGCCGTGGTGCCGTATGGGCTGGCGCTGGGCGCCATGAACTTTCTGTTTTACTGCGCGCTGGCGCGGGTGGCGCTGGGCCTGGCCGTGACGCTGGAATTTGTGGGCCCGCTGGGTTTGGCCCTGGCCGGGGCGCGGCGCTGGGTAGATGTGGTGTGGGCCGTGCTGGCTGCAGCCGGCATTGCCCTCATAGCCCCGTGGAGCGGCTCGGGCGTCGACCTGCTGGGAATGGGCTTTGCGCTGGCGGCGGGCGGGTGCTGGACCGTCTACATTGTGCTGGGCCAGCGCACGGCCGCGGTGCTGCCGGGGGCGCAGGCCGTGGCCGTGGGCATGCTGTTTGCCACCTTGCCGGTGCTGCCGTTTGGGGTGGCCAGCGGCAGCCTGTGGGCGTTTACGCCGCACATGCTGCTGCTGGGGGCCTTGCTGGCCGTGTTTTCCAGCGTGCTGCCCTTCACCCTCGAAATGCAGGCCCTGCGCACGCTGCCCACGCGCACGTTCAGCATTTTGATGAGTCTGGAGCCGGTGGCCGCGGCCGTCTCGGGCTGGCTGTTGCTAGGCGAGCGCCTCACGGCGGGGCAATGGCTGGCGGTGGTGTTTATTGTGGCAGCCAGCGCGGGGGCCACTCTCACCACGGCCCGCCCACCGGCGGCCGTTGGGGGCGAGTAGACAGATATGCAGGCTAAGCTGCCTTCTTTGCCACCCATTTCAAAACAAAACCGCGGCTTGAGCGTCTGCACGGGCATGACCATCACCATTGCCCCCCACTCCGCCCATCCGCTCACGGTTTCGCGCCTTGGCTACGGCACCATGCGCCTCACCGGCCCCGACATCTGGGGCGAGCCCGCCAACCGCCCCGAGGCGCTGGAAATCCTGAAAACCGCCGTGGCCAGCGGCGTCAACTTCCTCGACACGGCCGACTACTACGGCGAGGACGTCACCAACCGCCTCATTCGGGAGGCCCTGCACCCCTACCCAACCGGCCTGGTCATCTGCACCAAGGTGGGCGCCACCCGCCGGCCCGACAAAAGCTGGGTGCCCTTCAACACGCCCGAAAACCTGCGCACCAGCATCGACAACAACCTGCGCACGCTGGGCCAGGAGCAGATTCAGCTGGTGCACTTGCGGCTGATGGGCCACGGCCCCGTGCCGCTGGCCGAGCAGCTGGGCGCCATGTTCGACATGCAGCGCGAGGGCAAAATCCTGCACGTGGGTTTGAGCAACGTGACCCGCGAAGAGCTGGAAGCCGGCCTGCAGCTGGGGCCCATTGCCACCGTCGAAAACATGTACAGCTACGCCCAACGCACCACCGTGCAGCTGCCCCACGGCACCAACCCCGGCGGCGAAGAAGTGCTGGACCTCTGCGAGCGGCACGGCATTCCGCTCATCCCCTTCTTCTCGCTGATTCACGGCCTGCCCAAAGCCGGCAACAAGATTGCCGAAATCGCGCAGAAGTACGGCGCCACCGAAGCCCAGGTCAACATTGCCTGGCTGCTGCACCGCTCGCCTTGGATTCTGCCCATTCCGGGCACCTCGTCGTTGGCGCACCTGCGGGAAAATTTGAAGGCCGCCGAAATCCAGCTCAGCGCCGAAGACATGGCGTACCTGGGCTAAGCGGCCATTGGGGTGGCCTGCTTACTTTTGGCCCCCTCGTCGGCATTTCGGCGGGCTGTTTTATTCTTTGATGAAGAAATTTCTGCCGGCCACGCTGCTGCTGTTTGCGTCCGGGCTCCCGACCCCGGCCCGGGCGCAAACCGCGGCGCCGCTGGATACCACCATCACGCGCACGGTTGCCAACTACCGCATTTTCAGGGGCGAGCTGCCGGCAGACTTGCCGACGGCGGGCCTGCTGTTCATCCGCTACACGGCGGCCGATGTGCCGCCCAAACGGCCCGAGAACGTGCCCGCGCAGGTGTTTCGCTACCGCAAAACGCACAACGACAAGTTTGAAGCCGCCAACGAGCAGCTGCTGGCCGCCGCCCAGAAATACCCCTACAAACACCGCATCACCACGCAGGACTCGGCCCAATACTACCGAACCCGGGGCTACCGCTACGAGCTGTTTTTCGACGGCTTCAACCGGTTCTACGACCTTTCCCGGCACGACATTGACGTGAATGCCTCCGGTGGCAAAAGCTCCGATGTGCGCCTGTCGGACCTGTACGTGCTGAATCTGGACAACAACAGCGTGTACGTGTTCGAGGAGTTCAACGAGAACTACCTCTACTATTATAAGGGCATTGTGGGCATGCTGCTGAAGAAAGTCAACAAGCAGTTCGGGGCCGGCAAGTAGCGGGCAGGCTTCGGAAAATCCTTGCAGGGGCCTATTTTCGCGCCCATGAAACGCAGCATTTGGTATGGCATCGGCGCGCTGCTTGTGGCGGGCCCGCTGCAAGCCCAATCCCTGACGGGCGTATGGCAGGGCGTAGAATCCGAAACCGGAGAGGCGGGCAAGTACTGGCCGGCGCTGTTGCGGCTGCAAAACAGCAAGGGCAGCGCCGTATTCGGCGTGCTGTACCAGGAGGTGGGCGACAACCCGGCGGTTTCGGTCACCTTCGAAATGAAGGGCACGCGCACCGCCGCCGGCCTCAAGCTCGAGCACGGCGACAAGCTGAACGAAACCGGCCGCTCGCCCCTCAGCTACTGGTGCGACGGCTCCATCACCTTCACCTACGACGCGGCGCTGGAGAAGCTGACCGGCCACGCCACCTATCGCCCCACCGGCACCTGCGACGTGGGCACCCTCACGCTCTACCGCGTCAAGCTGAAATCGGCGGCCACGGTGCCGGCCGGCGTCGAGAGCAGCATCCGCGTCTCGGGCCGCAACCTGCTCTGGTACGCCGACGCGGAGCTGAAGCAGCCCGTGAACACGGGCAACACCTTCCGCACCAAGCTCAACAAAACCACCACCTTCTACCTCACGCAGGGCTACTATCCTACCAGCCAAAGCGCGGTGGTGCCCATCACCATTGCCGTAACGGGCAAGCCGCCCAAAACGCCTGCGCCGACACCGCCTGCCACCGCGCCCGCGCCCGTGGTTGCGCCGCCGGACACGGCCCGCCCCGCCCCCGCGCCCCTGCTCACCGACAAGCCCGTGGTGCTGCCCACGGTGCTGTTTCGGGTGGGCAAGCCGGAGCTGCTGCCCGAGTCGGGCCCGGCCCTGGAGCAATTGGCCGCCGAGCTCAGGGCCCGGCCCACCGTGAAAGTGCGCGTGCTGGGCCACGCCGACCGCGTGGGCGAACCCGAGAAAAACCAAGTGCTCTCGGAGCAGCGCGCCGAGGCCGTGAAGGCCCATCTGGTAAAAGCCGGCATTGCCCCCGAGCGCATCGGCACGGTGGGCTACGGCGACTCGAAGCCCCTGTATCCGTCGCCCGACGCCCGCAACCGCCGCGTGGAAGTGGAAGAAATGAAATAACCGCGCGGCATTTCGAGGCCGGTAGTTCGATAAAGAAGCCGCAGGTGCTAAACTTGCAAGTGAATGGCCGATAGCACCTATGCTTTCGGCCATTTCTGTCTTATGATGAAACCTATCGATACGATTGCGCTAGCCCTGGGGCTCTTGGCACTGGCCGTGCCCGCAAAGCTGCGGGCCCAAACCACCAGCCCTACCTGGAACAACAAGCAGTGCGCCGTGGTGCTGACCTACGACGACGCCATCGACGTGGACCTCGACAACGTGGTGCCGGCGCTGGATTCGGCCAAATTCCGGGGCACGTTCTACCTCATCGGCTCGTCGCCGGTGGTGGTGCGCCGCCTGCCCGAATGGCGCCAGGCCGCCAAGCGGGGCCACGAGCTGGGCAACCACGCCCTGTTTCATCCCTGCGACGGCAGCCTGCCGGGCCGCAGCTTCGTGACGCCCGACCACGACCTGAGCAAATACACCGTAGGCCGCGCCGTAGACGAGGTGCGCGCCAACAACACCCTGCTCACGGCCATCGACGGCAAAACCACGCGCACCTTCGCCTACCCCTGCGGCGACCGCCAGATTGGCGGCGTGTTCTTTTACGAGCAGCTGAAAAACGACTTCGTGGCCGCTCGGGGCGTGTCGCCCGGCCTGAAGCCGGCCGCCCAGGTAGCGCTCGACAATGTGGATGCCTACTCCATCAACGGACAGAACGGCCAGTACCTCATCGACCTCGTGAAACAGGCCCAGGCCTCGCATACGCTGCTGGTGTTTCTGTTTCACGGCGTGGGCGGCGGGCACTCGCTGAATGTGTCGTTGCCCGCGCACCGGCAGTTGCTGCGCTACCTCAAGGCCCACGAAAAGGAAATCTGGGTGGCCCCCATGGTGGAGGTTGCCCAGAAGATAAAAGCCGAGCAGCAGGCCGCCGGGAGCAAAAGGTAGCGTGTGTTTGCGGAGAGCTGACAATGCCAGCCGGCGCGGCCATATTAAGTTTGCAGGCTACTGCCTCCTGTTTTCCTTCCGCGCTGCGCCATGCAGGATATTTACAACGACCACACTTACCTGGCCAACAACCCCACTTGGCACGAGGAAGACGCCCCGTTTAAAGCGGAACGAATCCTGCGGCTGCTGCGCCGCAACGCCGTGCCCACGAAAACGGTTGGAGAAGTGGGCTGCGGCAGCGGCGAGGTGCTGGTGCAGCTGGCCACGCAGCTCCCCAACAGCCGCTTCACCGGCTTCGACATCTCGGCCGATGCTCTGGCCCTGGCGAGCGGCAAGCAAACCGACCGCATCGGCTTCGAGCTGCGCGACCTCACCAGCACCGGCGTGGCCGAGCCGTTCGACCTGCTCTTAGTTATCGACGTCATCGAGCACCTGCCCAACTACTTTCAGTTTCTGGAAGGCATCGGCGGGTCGGGCCGCCACACGGTGTTCCACATCCCGCTCGACCTGAGCTTGTGGTCGCTGCTGCGCGAGCAGATGCTCATCGAATCGAAGGCGCGGGTGGGGCACATCCACAATTTCACCGAAGACTTCATCCTGAGCGTGCTGGCCGACTACGGCTTCCGGGTGCTCGACAAAATGTACACCGAGCCGCGCTATAAGCATTGGTCGGCCAAGGAACGACTCACGCACCTGCTGCGGCGGGCGCTCTACGCCCTCAGCCCGCGGCTGTGCAGCAAGCTGCTGGGCGGCTATTCGCTGCTGGTACTCACCGAAAACCCCGCCCGCTAGGCTGAGGGCCTTGTTCCGCTATGTCGCACCGCCACTTTCTCATTCACAAGCCCTACGGCTACCTGAGCCAGTTTGTGGGCGAGGCCAAAAAGAAGAAGCTGGGCGAGTTTCATGATTTTCCGGAGGGCATCATGGCCATTGGCCGCCTCGACGAAGACAGCGAAGGCCTGCTCCTGCTCACCACCGACGGCCGCACGAGCGAGCAAGTGCGTAGCAAGAAAATTGAAAAGGAATACTATGCCCAAGTCGACGGCCTGATTGACGAGGCCGCCCTTGGGCAGCTGCGCACCGGCGTCGAAATCGGCATCCACAACGTGCGCTACCGCACCAGCCCCTGCGCCGCCCGCCGCCTCGACCCCGCCCCGGCCTTCGCGCCGCGCACCCGCAAAATCCGCGACGACCGGCACGGGCCCACCAGCTGGGTGTCCATCACCCTCACCGAAGGCAAATACCGGCAGGTGCGCAAAATGACGGCGGCCGTGGGCTTCCCCACGCTGCGGCTGGTGCGCGTGCGGGTGGGCAGCATCTGGCTGGGCGACTTGGCCGCAGGCGAGGTGCGCGAGGTAGCCGATTTTGGAATTGAGGACGAGTAAGCAGGAAAGGACGTCATGCTGAGCGCAGCCGAAGCGTCTCGCGTGCAGTACTAACCCTTTTCGATTAGAATACTACCCCACGCGAGATGCTTCGGCTGCGCTCAGCACGACGTCCTTTTTGATTCTGACGATAGGCCTTTCCTGCTACTTCACCGCCACTGCCTTAGAGCCGGCTTTTGCTTCCTCTAATGGCTTCACATTGTCGTAATAGAACCGGTCAATGAGCTTTTGGTATGGGTCGATGCCGCCCTTGGCGGGTTTCTCGTTCACCACAAAGTGCAGCGTTTCTTCGGGCTTGGTGAGCTTCACTTTCTTCACCAGCAGGGCTTTGCCGCGCACGTCCCAGCTTTCGCCGGGGGCCTGGTCGGGGCCGAAAATGCCCACGTCTACGTAGTCGGCCAGCTTGGTCGGCGTTTCGTTGCCGAGGCTGTCGGCGCGGACTTTCTCTGCTTTTATGGTCAGGACCACGTCGTAGCGACCATCGGGCCGGCGGGTGTACTGGGCGTCTTTCAGCTCGTTTTTGTAGAGCGTGATGGTCTCAAACATATCGTGCAGCACGTACTGCAAGGAATCGGGCGTGGCCCGGCGGATGTAGCCCAGCAAGTCGGCCGAGGTGGCGTACGGCGGCCCGGCCTGGTGGTTGGCGGCCAGAAACTCGCGCAAGGCGCCGTTCAGCTTGTCCTCGCCCAGGTAGTCCTGCAAGGCGTAAAACACCATACCGCCCTTATAATAGTGGATGTACGGCTGGTTTTCTACCAGCAGCAGGGGCAGTTCCTTCTTGCGCTCGGCGCGGCGGCCGCTCAAGTAGTTATTCAGCTCGCCGCGCATGAACTGCTGCATCTGGTTGGGCGTGAAGGCATGCTTGGCGTTCATGATGGCCGAATATTCGGCCAGTGACTCCACCAGCACGCTGGCGCCCTGCACGTCGGCGCCCACTATCTGGTGGCCCCACCACTGGTGGCCCAGCTCGTGGCTGGTGATGAAGTAGGTCATGTCCGGCGCGTTGTGGTCGCGCAGGTCGCGGATAAACCCGGCGCTTTCCGAGAACTGAATGGTGTTGGCGTAGCTCTGCGCAAACGACTTGTAGCGCGGAAACTCCAGCAACCGGATGTGGCGGTACTGGTACGGCCCAAACGCCTTGGTGTAGTACCCCAAGCCGTCTTGCAGGGCCTGGGCCATGCGGCGCACGTTGGCGCCATGGTGGGGGTCGTAATAAATCTCTATGGCCACGGGCGCCCCGCCGGCCGGGTTTTGCCACTGTGTTTTGTAGGTCTGGTAGCGGGCCGACAAAATGCTCACAATGGGCCAAATGGTCTGGTCCATGCGGTACTGGAAGTAGCGCCGGCCGCCCTGGGTCCATTCGCGTTCGAGGTTGCCCGCGGTGGCCGCTACCTGGTCGGCATCGGTGCTGAGGGTGGCAGAGTAGCGCACCCGGTCGGCATCGCGGGCAAACTGGGCCCTTTGCCGGCCGCGGGGGTCAGTGAGGCGCAGGGCGCGGGCTTTGGGAGCGAGGCCTTGGCGTTTGCGGGCTTCGTCTTCTTCCATCTCCCCGCCGGGCTGGTAGCCAATCCGCAGGCTGCTCACGTCCAGAAACGTACCGTTGGCAGTGAGGCGGTCTTCGGGCGAAATGGAAGCCCAGTCGAACACGCCCGAACCCTTGATGCGGGACGTGAAACCGCGGGCGCGGTAGTCTTCCTCATACGCCAGGTCAAGCGAGTCGCCGGGCGCCAGCGGCTGGGCCAGGCGGTACAGGCGGATGCCGGCCACCGGGTCATCCAGCAGCAACTTGGCCGGACGGCCGGGCGTGAGCCTGGCCCGAATGCTGCGGCTGGGGTCGTAGTTCACAAACAGCGTGTCGAGGGACCGCGGGGTTTGGTTGAGCAGCGTGTAGCGGCCGCGCAGCCGGTAGCCGCGGGGCCGGGCCGATGGAAACAGGTCGGCCTGCAGGGCCAGGGCCACGATTTTGGGCTGGGCCAGGTTTTCATACTTCTTGTATGTGCGCTCGGTGCGGGCCTGGCGCGCTTCGAGCCCGCGCGGCGTGACAAACTCGTTCACCACGTTGGCGTTGTAAAATACCCAACCACCGGCCGTGAGCACCGCGAGGCCGACTACCAGCAACGCCGGCCGCAGCCCCGGCGCCCGCAGGCGCTGGGCCGCCAGGCGCAGGCGGGTGCGGGCGCCGGTATCGTTGCCGCGCACCCACAGCAGGCTGGCCAGCAACGCCAGCAGCGCCGCCCCGGCCAGGTAATAGAGGTTGATGAACAGCAGTGGCGCTACCAGGTGGCCGTAGCCGTTCATGTCGGAATAGGTGTAGGCCACCGGTGCCCCAAACTTCAGCAGCACGTGGTGCAGCCCCAGTGCATCGGCCAGCAAAAACACCACGGCGTAGTACACCAGCATCAGGGCGTGGCCCACGTATTTCTGGTTCGCCACCGTTTGCACCACCAGGGCGAGGGCGCTTAGCACAGCCACGGTAGCCAACTGCAGCACAAAGTTTTTCAGGTATAGCACCGGCTCAATCAGGCTCGCGTCGAGGTAGGCTTGCACGGCCAGCCCTACCACCGATTGCACCGCCGTGAGCACGGCCGCCACCAGCACCAACGCCAGCAGCTTGCTCACAAACGGCACCCAGGTGGCGAAAGGCAACGCATCGAACACGCCCTGCAAGCGGGTATCACGCTCGCGCCACACCAACTCGCCGGCGTAGATGGTGATGATGATGAGCAAGTAGAGCGTAAAGTTTTCGTTTATCAGGTTCAGTACCTGGTACGTTACGGGCAGCGAAGTACCGCGGATGGGGTCGTGATAGGTCCAGTAGAAATTGAACAACACGTATATAGTGCCCAGCACGGCCAGCACCCGGAAGGGCCACGCCTGCAGCACGTTCAGGGCCTGCACCCGCACCAGTCGCCAGACCTGCCAGCCGCTCAGGCCGTGGCCAAAAGCCGGTTCCGTGCGCCGCAAACCCGCGCTGGCAGCCAGTGCCGGAATTGACTCGGCCGCCGCCTTGCCCGCACGGGTGCGCGGCAGCGCCAGCCGAAACAACACGCACGACAGCAGCAGCACCGCCAGCCCCACCCCGGACCACAGCAGCCGGTTCTCAATCAGATATCCACCCAGATAATTGGCCACTTGGGTGTTTCGCTCCGCAATGGTCCAGTACTTCACGTCGAGGTTTTTGGCCACGAATCCGAACGGGTCGAGCATGGCAAACAGGCGGTCGCTGGTCACCCGCTCGCTGAACTGCAGCGAAAGCTGATAACCCACAAACAGCACTATGCCACCCAGATACACCACCAGGGGCGAACGCAGCAGCAGGTAAGCCGCAAAGAACAAGCTTCCCGCAAACAGCACGTTCACCCAGCCGGCGGCCAGCAGCGGGGCCAGCAGCCCCAGCCCCGGCACGGGGCCCAGCTTGCTGGCATCTACCCACGGCGCCAGCATGCCCAGCCAGGCCCCCACCGTGGTGCCGCAGGTGATGAACCACATGGCCAGCAGCGAGCCCAGGAAGCGCCCGCCCAGGTAGGCGGGCTTGGGCAAGGGCGTGGTATAAAGGAGCCCGGTCATTTGCTCCTTGTCGTCGCGGTACACGGGCGTGCCCAGCAGCGCGGCCGTGATGAACATGCCAAAAATGGAGGAGATGAAATACAGATTGGCCAGCGCGTCGGGGGCATTCACATGCACCTTCGGGCTGGAGTTGAACCCGAAATCGTCCACGGTTTGCGACAAAAACGCAAACAGCGCAAACACCCCAAAGTAGAGGTACGTGGTGGGCTGCGCGAAACGGTAGCGCAGCTCGAAGCGGAGCGTATGGAAAAACATGGCCCTTATGCCTTTAAATGAACATTATGCCGATACCGGCTGCGGCTGCCGCCGCGCTAGGCGGTGGAAGTACACGTCTTCCAGGGTGGCCTCCGCCGGCTGAAACTGCCCGTTGATGGGCACCTCGCTGAACACCCGCACGATGGGCTGCCCGGCCACCAGCTTCGAGGAAATCACCTCGTATTCGTTGCGCAGCTGGGCCAGCGCGGCTTTCTCGGTTTTGGTGCGGTACACCTTGCCCCGGATTTCGCCAATCACGTCGTTAGGCGAGCCGGTGGCCACCACTTCTCCGCCGGCAATGATGGCCATGTTCGGGCACAGCTCCGTCACGTCGTCCACGATGTGCGTGCTGAGTATCACCACCACGTTCTCCCCTATCTCGCTCAGCAAGTCCAGGAAGCGGTTGCGCTCGGTGGGGTCGAGGCCGGCCGTGGGCTCGTCGACGATGATGAGCTGCGGCGCGCCCAGCAGCGCCACCGCAATGCCGAAGCGCTGCTTCATGCCGCCCGAGTAGCCGCCCACGGCTTTCTTGCGCATGGTCCACAGGTTGGTTTGCTGCAACAGGTTCTCCACCGCGGCCTTGCGCTCGGCGGCGTCGCGCAGGCCTTTCAGCCCGGCGAAATAGTCAAGCAGCACTTCGGCGCTCACGTTGGGGTACACCCCAAATTCCTGGGGCAGGTAGCCCAGCACCCGGCGCACCGCGTCTTTCTCCCGCAGCACGTCGATGTTGCCGAGCCGGATGCTGCCGCTGTCGGGCTCCTGCAGCGTGGCAATGGTGCGCATCAGGCTGCTCTTGCCGGCGCCGTTGGGACCCAGCAGGCCAAACATGCCGTTGGGAATGGTGAGCGTGACGTTGTGCAGGGCGCGCACGCCGTTGGCGTAGGTCTTAGACAAGTTCTCAATGCGAAGCTCCATGAGTATAATGCAGTTAGAGTGACTGGGCAAAAGTGCGGTATCGTGGCACAGAAAGCATTTGAAAATGTCTCTTTTCCATTCCTTTTCGTGACATTGGCCCTATTTTATGCTGCATGCATAACATTTTACGTCGTTGTGCGTATCTTTGCACCAGTAAAACAATACCGGCCTGCTCCGGCCTAACCATTATGAAAAAGACCACTGCCCTATCCTTTTCCTCGCTGCTGCTGTTGGGCGGCGTCAGCTACCTGGCTGCCAAACTGGCCGACCTGGACCTGACGTTCTTCTTTGACGGCGACGACGACCACCAGCACTACTGCTAAGGGCCATTTGCCGCCGCATGGCCGCGTACTGCCCCATATTATAGAAAAAGCCCGGCCCGATTGCCGGGCTTTTTTGTTACACAGTCGGCCAATGCGACCGACGCCGGAGCTTCGGCCCGGCTTTTGGAACTTTGGCCCCCGAACGGCGTAACCCGTTCAGCTATTCTTTCACCGGCAGCGCCGGCTCCAACCCGGATTGTTTGCTGCCCCATTTCCCTTTTTACCCGTCTATGAATCTCGATTCCCACCAGGCTCAGGTGAGCTACATCATTGGCCGCGACCTGGCCCGCAACTTCGCCCAGCAGGGCCTCGACCTGGACATTGACACCCTGGCCGGCGCCCTCAAGGAAGGCTTGCAGGGCCTTCCCAGCCGCCTCACCCAGGAGCAGATGCAGGCCGCCATGCAGCAGCTGCAGGAGCAGATGGGCGGCGCCGAAGAAGATGACGACAACCAAGACCCCAACGCCATGAACAACAACAAAGCCGAAGGCGAAGCCTTCCTCGCCGAAAACGCCCAGAAGCCCGGCGTGCACACCCTGCCCAGCGGCCTGCAATACGAAGTGCTGACCGAAGGCACCGGCAAAAAGCCCACCCTGCGCTCGTCGGTGACCACGCACTACCACGGCACCCTCATCAACGGCAAGGTGTTCGACAGCAGCTACCAGCGCGGCCAGCCCGCCACCTTCCCCGTGAACGGCGTGATTGCCGGCTGGACCGAAGCCCTGCAGCTGATGGGCGAAGGCTCGAAGTACCGCCTTTACATCCCCTCCGAATTGGCCTACGGCAAGCGTGGCGCGGGCCGCGACATTCCCGGTGACACGGCCCTGATTTTCGACGTGGAACTACTGAAAGTGAACAACTGAGGGAACGTCGGGGCGAAGCCGGCCACCGGCGTTGCCCCGACCACCACGGCCGTGCCCGTGTGGCACCGGCCCACCAGCACCCAACCGGCTGTTTCTGAGCCCATGAACGACCTCGAAGCCCAGCCACCCGCTGACCAGCCCCCGTGGCCCCGGAACAACCTTCCGGGGCCGCTTTGCTGACTGCGCCCCCCGATGCCCCGGCCTCTGGCTTGGCTTATGCCCCGCCGGCGCCCGAGTTCTTCCCCATGCCAGCGCCGCTGCCTCCGCTCCCGCCGCTGGTGAGCGACGACGGCCGCGCCAGCCTCACCGATAGCACCCTCACCGTGCGGGGGCAGGAGTTTTTGCTGCGCGAGTTGGAGCGCGCCGAAGTGGCCCCCGTGAAGTGGATATTGTGGTACCTGCTGGGCGGGC
Source organism: Hymenobacter sp. 5317J-9 (assembly GCF_022921075.1). NCBI lineage: Bacteria > Pseudomonadati > Bacteroidota > Cytophagia > Cytophagales > Hymenobacteraceae > Hymenobacter > Hymenobacter sp. 5317J-9. Next base: position 2,713,897 of record NZ_CP095050.1, on the reverse strand, counting down.
TGGGCCTGGCCGCGGTGATGATAGCCTTCCTGCAAAACTGGCTGCACACCGGCCCGGCCATGCTGGGCATGGCCCTCACGGCGCTGCTGCTGGCCTATGGCCACCGGGGCACCAACCGCCTGCGCCTGCACCGCCTGGGCCGCGAGGCGGTAAACTTCGCGCTGCCCGGCGAAACACCCCCTTGGCAGCGCTTCGTGGCCGAAACCAACCGCCGAATCTTCCGGCTGCACGACCACGCGGCCCGCGAAGCCGCGGCCCTGCTCGCTGCCGCCGACGAAGCCCGCCGGCAGGCCGCCCTGGCCGCACAGGCCGACGCTGAAGGAGCAGATTATGGAAACAATAATCCTTTAAGCACCAGCCAGTAACCGAATAGTATTGGCCAGTGGTAGGCGCACGGCAGCGGTGTGCCTGCTACCTTCGCGCGCCGAATTCAGTTGGAGGCCAACGGCCACGGCAACTCGTTATCAGTATTATGGATTCCAAAAACTCACACAACGCCATTTCGGGGGCGGGGCTCCTCATTGCCCTGGGCATCATTTACGGCGACATTGGTACCTCCCCGCTTTATGTGATGTCGTCCATCCTCAAGGGCGCCATCGTGCCCGACCAGATTGACGAGCACCTGGTGCTCGGGGCCATTTCCTGCGTCATCTGGACGCTCACGCTGCAAACCACCATCAAGTACGTGCTGCTCACGCTGAACGCGGACAACAACGGTGAAGGCGGCATTTTTTCGCTCTACGCCTTGGTGCGGCGGCGCGGGGCGTGGCTGTCGGCGGTGGCCATCATCGGCGGCTCGGCCCTGCTGGCCGACGGCGTAATTACGCCGCCCATTTCGGTGTCATCGGCGGTGGAAGGCTTGAAGAACGTCTTTCCGCAGCTCACTCAAACCATTGTTGTATACATCGTTATCGGCATCATCGCGGGGCTGTTTCTGCTGCAAAGCTTTGGCACCCAGATAGTGGGCAAGGCATTCGGGCCCATTATGCTGTTGTGGTTCAGCATGCTGGGCGTACTGGGCGTGCTCTGGATTGTGCAGAACCCTATCATCCTGAAGGCTTTCAATCCCTATTACGCTTACGATTTGCTGGTGCGCTACCCCAGCGGTTTCTGGCTGCTGGGTTCGGTTTTTTTGTGCACTACGGGGGCCGAGGCGCTGTACTCGGACCTGGGCCACTGCGGCAAGGGTAACATCCGCATCAGCTGGACTTTTGTGAAGAGCACGCTGCTGCTCAACTACCTGGGGCAGGGCGCCTGGCTGCTGGGCCACCTGGGCGAGAAGCTGAACGGCCGCAACCCCTTCTATGCCCTTATGCCGCAGTGGTTTCTGCTCATTGGCATTAGCATCGCCACCATTGCGGCCATCATTGCGTCGCAGGCCCTCATCACGGGCTCGTTTACGCTGGTGGCCGAGGCCATTCGCCTGAATATGTGGCCCAAGGTGAAGCTCAACTACCCCACCGACGTGAAGGGCCAGCTCTTCGTGCCCAGCATGAACCGCCTGCTGCTGCTGGGCTGCATCGGAGTGGTGCTCTACTTTCAGGAGTCGACCAACATGGAAGCGGCCTATGGCCTGGCCATCACGCTCACCATGCTGATGACCACCATTTTGCTGTGCTTGTGGCTGCGCATGAAGAAGGTGGCTTTGCCCCTGATTGTGCTGTTTGCGGTGGTGTACGGGCTCATCGAGGGCTCGTTCCTGATTGCCAACATGATTAAGTTTCCGCATGGCGGCTGGGTATCGCTGGCCATTGGCGGCACGCTCATGGGCGTGATGTACGTGTGGCTCAAAGCGTACTACATCAAGCGCCGCCTCACCGAGTTTGTGCGCCTGGAGCCGTACGTAGACGCCCTCAAGCAGCTCAGCGACGACGACTCCATCCCGAAGTACTCCACCCACCTAGTGTTCCTCACCTCGGCCGAGCGCAGCTCCGAGATTGAGCAGAAAATCATCTATTCCATCTTCCAGAAGCGCCCCAAACGCGCTGACATTTATTGGTTTATCCACGTCGATACGACCGACGAGCCCTACACCATGGAGTATAAGGTGACGGAAGTAGCCAAGGACGACGTGTTCCGCATCAACTTCCGCCTGGGCTTCCGGGTGCAGCAGCGCATCAACCTGTATTTCCGCAAGGTGATTGAGGACCTGGTGCGCAACAAGGAAGTGGACATCACTTCGCGCTACGAGTCGCTGAGCAAGCAGCACGTCACCGGCGATTTCCGCTTCGTGGTGCTGGAGAAATTCCTGAGCATCGAGAACGACTTCCCCACCCTCGAGAAGCTCGTGATGCAGGCCTACTTCTACATTCGCCAGTTCATTGCTTCTGAAGACCAGTATTTTGGCCTCGACACTTCTTCGGTGAAAGTGGAGAAGGTGCCGCTGGTAATTGCGCCGGTGCGCGAGGTGGCTTTGAAACGAATCAAGTAGCCATCAGTCGTTGAAATAAGTTGTGAGCACCACCGTTGACTGGTAAACAAGAGCCCCGCGCACCTTGCGTGGGGCTTTTGTTTGACCATTTATTTTCCCCCTTTCCGTTGCCCGTGCTTCGTTTCTACTCTTTTAGCTGCCAATTACTGCCGGCCTGCATCCTGCTGGTGCCATTGGCAGCGTCGGCGCAGTTGCCCACTATTACGTCGGTGGTGCCAGCTCCTAATTCGCGCGCCGCCTCGCCTTCGGGCCCGGTTACGGTGACCTTCAATCAGCCGCTGTTGAGCACATCGGCCGGGGCGCTGAAAGTGTTTAGCGGCGTCCGGGGCGGCCAACGCGCACAGGGCGCTGCGGCAGTTGTGAGCGGCAACACGCTGCGCTTCACGCCCGGCCTTTACCCTTTCTCACCGGGCGAAACCGTGAGCTACACCCTGACGCAGGATGCCCGCAGCAGCAGCGGCGTGCTGGCGCAGCCACGGGTGGGCCAGTTCACGGCGGCGGTGAGCGGCGGCAACGGCTCCTTCGTGAAAGGGTCTGACCCGGCGGCCGGGTTTCAACCCATCACCGTAGTTGCGGGCGACGTGGACGGCGACGGCGACCTGGATTTCGTCACCGCCAACTTTCGTGGCCCCATCAGCGTGCGCCTGAACGACGGCCGCGGCACCTTCGGCCCCGGCCGGGACGTGAGCGTGAACGGCAACGTGCGCTCGGCGACGTGGACAGCGACGGGGACTTAGACCTGCTGGCCCCCGACTACAGCGACGACGCCGGCAACTCGGTGAGCGTGCGCTTCAACAACGGCCAGGGCGTGTTCAGCGGCAGCCAAAGCGTGCCCGTCAATAATGGGTGCTATGGCGCAGCATTGGGCGACGTGGACGGCGATGGCGACCTGGACCTGCTAACGGCCAACGGCCGCACCAACAGCGTGAGCATTCGATTCAATGATGGGCAAGGCGGCTTTAGCGGTAGCCAGAACATGGCCGTAGGCAGCAACCCGCACAACGTGGTAGTGGGCGACGTAGACGCCGACGGTGACCTGGACTTTCTCGTTGCCAACAGTAACGCCAGCACTGTGAGCGTTGGGCTCAATGATGGCCGCGGCACCTTCAGTGCGGGCTCGGTGGTGAGCGTGGGCGTCAACCCTTTCGGGCTGGCCGTGGCCGACGTGGATGGCGACGGCGACCTGGACCTGATAACGTGCAGCCCCAGCGCCGCCGGTGCCATCAGCATTCGCTTGAATAACGGCGGCGGCATTTTTGGCGGCGGGCAGGACTTACTCAACAACAATTCGAATGGCTACGGCGCTTTCAGTGTGACCACGGGCGACGTGGACGGCGATGGCGACCTGGACGTCCTCGCATCGAACGCCAACGGCGGAGGCCCTGGCAGCGTGCTGCTCGGGCTCAACAACGGCAGCGGCGGCTTCAGCGCGGGCCAGAGCGTGAGTGTGGGGCGGGCCACGCAGGGCGTGGCTGTGGCCGACGTGGACGGCGACGGCGACTTGGACATCCTGGCGGCCAATAGCAACGACAGCAACGTCAGCATTCGCCTGAATCAGAACAGCGGCGGCACGGCCGGCGCGCCCACCGACCGCCTCCTACCGAACATCATTACCCCCAACCACGACTCACAAAACGAATTTTTTGTCATCAATGAGCCCGCGCGCGGTCCGTGGGCCATCACGGTCTATTCCCGCTGGGGCCAGCGCGTGTACCACAGCCCCAACTATCAAAACGACTGGGGCGCCGACAGCCCGGGCGGAGTTTACTTCTACCTGCTAGAGCCCGCCGACGGCGGCCCGGCCAAAAAGGGTTGGGTGGAATGTGTGGCTGTGCAAACCGCTTAGGGTAAGTTAGGTGCTATTTGCCCAGCCACTTGGCCAGCACTTTTTGCTGTGCCTCGGTGGGGCTGGCTACCGGCTGAATCTGGTACTTCACGTCCGGGTTGGCCAGCATCTTGATTTTCAACTCGCGCGGCAGGCCGTCGCGGCGCACCTGCAGGGCCACTTCGTTGCCCACCGAACCGTTTACCAGCGACTTCACGGTTTCTTCGCTGGGTGCGGCGCCGTTGATGAGCAGGATTTCGTCGTTCACGTTCAGGCCGGTGTTCCAAGCGGCGCCGTCGCGCACCACGCTGGTCACGAGCAGCTTGCCCGAGCGGTTGGAGAAATTGGCGCCCAGCGTGCCGGTGGTGGTGAGGGGTGCCTTGCTGAGCGCGAGGCCGGCGTAGCCGAGGGCCGTGGCGTAGTCAATCGGCTTGGTGCCGTACACGCTGTTTTTGAAGAAGTCATCGAAGCGGCGGCCGGCCACCGTGGCCACGGCATCCTGATACTCCTGGTCGGTGAAGCCCCGGCCGGCCTTCTTGTAATAGGTGTCGTAGAGCAACCGGAAAACGTCGTCGAGATGCTTCTGGCCCTTGGTGGCTTCGGCAATGTTCAGGTCGAGCCAAGTACCAATCAGGTCGCCCTTGGAGTAGTAGCTGATTTGGGTATTGTTGGCGTTCTCGTTGGGGCGGTAGTACTTAATCCAGGCATCAAAGCTCGATTCGGCGGCCGACTGAATGCGGTTGCCGGGCGTGTTTTCCACCTCCCCGATGGCATTGGCCAGCCGGCCCAAGTACTCCTCGCGGGAAAGCACGCCGGCCCGCTCCAGGATTTGCTTGGAATAATATTCCGTCATGCCCTCACTCACCCACAGCATGTTGGTGTAATTTTCCTCGTCGTAGTTGAAGGGTCCCAGCGCTTTGGGCCGGATGCGCTTCACGTTCCAGAGGTGGAAGTACTCGTGCGCCACCAGCCCCAGGAAAGACTTCATGCCGGCATCGGTGCCGTACACGGTGCGGCCCACCTCCAGCGTGGTGGAGTACAAGTGCTCCAGGCCGCCGCCGCCGCGCTCCAGGTTGTGCACGATGAACAGGTAGTGGTCCAGCGGGTTCTGGCCCACCACGCGGTGCGCCTCTTCGCACACCTTCTTCATGTCGGCCACTATTTTGGCGTCATCGGCCTGGTAAGTGCCGTACATGGCCACCTGGTGCGGCGTGCCGTTGGCAGTAAATTCCAGCACTTTGTGCGTGCCAATTTCCATAGGCGAATCAGCCAGTTCGTCGTAGCTCGCGGCTTTGTAGGTGAACTTGCCCGGGCCGGGGCGCAGGGCCGTGCTCACCTGCGTCCAGCCGGAGGCGGGCTGCACGGTCACGGTGCTGCCCAGCATCTTGTTGTCGGCGGGGTACATAAACACGCTGCTGCCGTTGAGGTAGCCGTGGTCGGCGTCAATGAAAGACGTCCGAACCGACAGTTCGAAAGCGTACACCCGGTAGCTCACCTGGAAGTTGGCCTGCTTGGGGTGACGCACTCGCCAGGTGTTTTTGTTGAGCTTCTCCACGGCCAGGGCCTGCCCGCCGGCCGTGCGGGCCTGAAAGCCCTCCACGTTTTTGGAATACTCGCGCACCAGGTACGAGCCCGGCGCCCACACCGGCATTTTCACGTCGGTGTATTCGGCCGGGAAGCCGCCCAGCTCCATCTTCACTTCAAAGTAGTGCGTCTGCGGAGCGGGCATAGAAAGGCTGTAGCGAAGGGTGGGCACCACGGCCGCGGGCGGCGTGGTGGCCAGGACGGGCCCGGCCAGCAGCAGGGCCGCAGCGGCCTGGCAAAGCATCAAGGTTGAATTTCTGGGCATGTATGATGTTTGATGGGAAAGACAAGCACAAACGTACGCCGGTCAAAACCGTTCAACCTACGGGCGGGTCGCGCCGTTAGGCTCCACGGCAGCACTTATTTTTCCCTTAGCATTTCTTGAAGAGCAGCATATGCGCATTATCTGGCTGGTTTTTGTGGGGCTGATTGCAGCCATGGCGTTGGTGCTGCCCCGGCTGAATCGCGCGCCCGGGCCCCATACTTCGGCGGCCCCGACCGAAGGCAGGCCCGCTATGACTCCCCCCACCTCCTCATTTGCGGGCCTCCGCGAGCCGTCTGCCCCGGCCCTGGCCGCTACCGCCGACAGCGTAGTGGCTTTTGGCCTGGCCCAGCGCGGCACGCCTTACGTGTATGCCGGCGTGTCGCCGCTCACGGGATTCGACTGCTCGGGGTTCATCATGTACACGTTTGCGCGCTTTGGCGTGGCCGTGCCGCACTCCACCGCCCTGCTCATCGACGTGGGCCGGCCCGTGCCCCGCGCTGAAGCCCAGCCCGGCGACATTGTGGTGTTTACGGGCACCGCTAACCCGAGCACCACACCCGGCCACGCGGGCATTGTCATCTCGCGGCGCGGCGAAACGCCCTTGCGTTTTGTGCACGCCTCCTCCTCGCGCCGCGAGCCCTTCGTGAAAGTCAGCCAGGTAGAGAATTCCGACTACGAGCGGCGCTTCATGCAGGTGCGCCGTGTGCTGGGCCAGCCAAACCTGGCCGCCACCCGGCCCGCCCCGACCAAACCAACTGCCAAAGCGCCCATAGCGGCGCTCCCAGCGCGCCAGGTAGCCGTAGCGCCCGCACCTGCGCCGGCCTTGCCCAAAACGCTGGCCCTCAATCCCGTGGCGCACCCGGCCAGCAAAAAACCGGTGATTAAAAAAGTGCCTGTCCCAAAGAAGGCAGTGCCCGCTAGCAAGCGCAAAGCGTCGGCAACGTCAAGCGTCCGAAAATAGGCCTACCGGCACAAGCTGCCCACCGGCCCAAACGCAGCGATGCCCGGCCTGCCTCTGCCGTCCCACTAAAGGGCGACTGGACAAACCGGGCATCTAATCCTTCAAATCTTACCAAGCGGCGAAACTGGGGTACAGTTCCGGCGTCTTTCAAGATAAGACCTGGCCGAATGTGGGCAGCCTTAGGAGCTACCCCACGAAGCTGTTGTTAGGCGCGTACTGCGGTGAAGCGTACGACATTCGACAGGCTTGGCAGGATTTGGTTGGGACTACTAGACATTTTGTACCTCCTTTCTTTACGTTCGACATAACACTTGCTCGCGCGGCCCAGCACCTTAGGGCTGCTTGAGCAAGGCCGTAGCACTCACTACTGAGCGGTAAAGTTAATAGCGGGCGGTAAGGTTCAAAATTTGCCGGCTAAATTTTGCAGAAATCGGGCCCTGGCGGTGCTTTAGGCCTGATTAACAGTGCTATTTATTTTAGCCTCGACCTTAATTTTATGGTTAGCGGCTGGGCTTTCAGAACTTGGCCGTAAACTTGCCTTAACGTGGGAAACGCTGCCGGCGGGCCCTCCGGATTTTTTTTGACTACCTTTTCTCTTCAAACCCACCTCTTGCTCTTTTCAACAATGAAAAAAACACTGCTCCTGCTCGTTGCTCTCGTGCTGGGCGTCGCCCGTATGGCCTCTGCCCAAACCATGTCGCCGCTGGGCATCTGGACGAATGCGGAGAAAAAAGCCACGTTCGAGATTTACAAGTGCGGCGACAAGCTGTGCGGCAAAATCGTGACCCTGACCGTGCCCAACGACCCAGCCACCGGCAAACCCAAAACCGACTCCCAAAACCCCGACCCCAAGCTGCGCAACCGCCCACGCCTGGGCCTGGTGTTCATGCAGGGCTTCAAGTACGACGACGACAACAAGTGGGACGACGGCAAAATCTACGACCCCGAAAGCGGCAAGACCTACTCGTGCTACATGAAGATGGAAAACGCCAACACCATGGAAGTGAAGGGCTACATCGGCTTCTCGCTCATCGGCAAGTCGCAGACCTGGACCCGCGTGAAGTAAGCCACGGCCGCGCGCCAGCGCCGGACGCCTCGCAAAGCCGGCTCCCGCTCGGGGGCCGGCTTTTGCATGTGGCACGATATCGGCAAGCGCCGGACCAAACCGGCGCCGCAGGCGCCCAAACCGGCCCTTTGCCCGCCCAAGCGCGCTAAACTATTTGCCCCAGCCGGTGTTTCGACTCCATTAACGCCTAAGCTCTTGTTCGATTTTCTCCAGAAATTATTTCGGCCGCAGGCCACCACGCACGCCCCGTGGCGCTCGGTGAAGCTCTCGCCGGGCCAGGCGGCGCGGCACGCCCGCTGGGTGGAGCAGCGCGTGTTTCTGAACTGGCTCGGGCCGTACTACAAGGCCTACCACCTGCACAAAGGCGGTGCAGGCGGCAGCCGCGGCTTGCGCGTGGAGCCGCTGCGAGAAAGCGGCCGTCAGGGCGTGCTGCTGTTCTTCGACGACAGCATTGGGCCGGGCAACTTTCGGCATTTCTACGAGCACCTCGGCGAGCGGGTGCTGGCCCTGGGCTACCACCGCGCCTGCGCCGACCGTGGCGTGCAGCAGCAGGCCGGCCACACCGAAACCACCCTCAAGCAGCTTTTCAAGCCCAACCCCACCGACTGCCCCACCACCGGCCACTGCAACCAGCGCTTCGGTCTTATCACCATCGACCTGGTGGCCCTCGACGGCGAACCCTTCTTCATTCGCCTGGCCACCAACGCCCTGCTCGAACCCTGCTTCACGCCGGCGTGCTCGTTTGAGGAGCTGCTGAAAAGCCTGCTCGATGCCCCCATGCCCGACCCGGCCACGCAGGCCCGCGTTGCGGAATACCACGACACATTTTAGCGGCGGCTAATACATAAAAAAGGACGACGGCCTTGGTGGCCGTCGTCCTTTTTTATTGATAACCAAATCGATTATTCCCGCACAAAACGGCCCTGCCCCAGTAGTTCGCCATTGCTACCCAGCAGACGCAGCTGGTAAAGGCCCGGAAGTAAGGTGCGGGTGTCGAGCCGGGGCTGGCCGGCCAGGATGCGCGCGCGCAGCACCACGCGGCCCGTGGCGTCGAGCACCTGGGCCGCGGCAGCCGGCGCACCGGGCAGCTGCAGCTCGTCGCGGCACGGGTTGGGGAAAACGGCCAGCACCGGCGCCTGGGCGCCCGCACGTGCGGCAAGCAAGGTATTGTCGCGCACGGCCGACGAGCCCGGCAAGTCCATTATCCACTGGTCGGGGTCGACGGCTACGCTCGTTACGGTGCTGTTCACGGTGAGCAGGTAGGTTTCGGTGGGGTTGGCCTGGTGCAGGCGGACGGTTTGGGTAGTGCCGTTGGCGAAGGTGAGGCGGTAGTCGACGTCGGTTTCGAAAAAGGGCGTGGTGCCCGGCACGGAAGCCGTTTCGGTCACGCGCAGCACGAAATTGGTGCCGCCCTGGTTCCAGCGCCCGTTGAAGGTGGGGTAGCCACGGCCCCGAAACCACTGTTGAAAGAAATACCCCAGCGGGCGCCCGGCCTCGGCCTCAAAAATGCGCTGCAGGTCGGCCGTGCGGGCCGTCGAGCCGCGGAACTGGCTCTGATAGGTGCGCAGCGCCCGGAAAAACTTGGCGTCGTCATTCAGCAGGTAGCGGAGCATGTGCACCACGCCGGCGCCCTTTTTATAAGTCAGGTAGTAGTCGAAAATACGGCCGACGTTGGTGGTGTCAGGGACGTAAATCGTACCCGTCGAAGACTGCGCGTAGAAGTGCGCGTTGTTCATCCAGCCGCGCGCATCGCCGGGCTGCCCAAAAGCCTGTAAAGACAGGTACTCGCCGTAGGAGGCAAAGCTTTCGTTCAGCCAGATGTCTTCCCAGCTGGCGCAGGTCACGTTGTCGCCAAACCACTGGTGAAACAGCTCGTGGGCCGTGAGGGTGAACTCGAAGCCATCCTGCGAAGTCATGGTCTGGTGCTCCATGCCGCCGTAAATGGGCACCGTGGTATGACCGTACTTCTCGTTGGCAAAAGGATAAAGCCCCACCAGCGACGAGTAGTTTTCGATGAAGCCGGCCGTGCGATTGATGTCTGACTGCCAGAAGTTGAGGTAGCTTTGGTTGTAGACGTAGTTGATGATGGGAATGGCCGGCCCGCCAGCGGGATGCGCCGTGGTAACGTATTCTACATAGGGCGCCACCGACACCGAAATCAGGTAGTAGTCGATGGGGATGCGCGACTTCCACTCGTAGCGCACCTTGTTGTTGGGCAGCGTCACGGTGCGGTTCAGCACACCGTTGGAACCCACTTTATTGGGCAGCGAGGTGGTCACCCACACGTCGGACGAGTCGGCTTTGTCGGTGAGCACCTGCTTGCACGGAAACCACTCGTGGGCCGAAAACGGCTCCGACAACGACCACGTGACGTTGTAGGGAAAAGTGGTGGAGCTGGAATTGGTTTCGAAGTGCACCGTGCTGGTCGTGCTCAGGCCGTTGCCAATGGCGGCCGAGTTGCCGCTGGGCGCCGTGCCGTGGTAATAAATCCGGGCGTCGGCCAGGGTGCCCACGGCGGCCGGCTGCACCAGCGCGGCGGTGGCGTCGTTGCCGCTGCGGCGGATGCCAGGCGAGCGCCGGCCATTCACCACCACCGAATCGATGAGCAGCGTGGCCGAGCCCGCGGGCGAGCCGGCCGGCGCTTGGTACAGCTCAAAGGCCAAGGAGTCGAGGGCCTGGGAGCCTCGCACCTGCACGCGCATCCACACTGAGCCGGCCACGTTCAGCGAAAAGTTTTCCATGGCCAGGTCGAGCTTGTAATACTTCACGTCGTAGCGCTCCATTTTGGCGCGGTGCCGCACCGACGCCGTAGCTGTGCGCGCGGCAGCGTTTACGTGCGCTTTGGCGCACAGCAAGCCAGCATCCTGGTCGGGCCGGGGAAGCATGCTGGTCAGCGCCGCGGCGGGCGGGGTTTGGGCCGCCAGCGGGGCCGCTGCCCCCATAAAACAGGAGGCAAGAAAAGCGTAGAAGAAACGTTGCATATAAGAAATTGAATGGCAACAATATGAGAAAGAGGCTGTAGCTGAGCGGGGCTATGCGCGGGACAAGGTACGGCGGTTCAGCTCGTTGGCAAACGCGCCGGCGCATCGGAAGTTGACCGGCCCGGGCGTATATTTCGGCTTAATTCAGGATTTTCTACGCTTTTTCCGCTACCCATGTCCATCCCCCTTCGTCTGCCGGGCGCGGCGCGGCTGCTTGTTGTGCTGCTGTGTGGGTTTTTGGGGATGGCCCGGCCGGCGCAGGCCACGCACATCGTGGGCGGCGAAATGGAGCTGGTGCATAATAGCGGCGAAACCTACACGCTGCTGCTCAACCTGTATTTTGATGCGGCCAACGGCAGCGCCAGCGCCCTCGACGCCGACCTGACCGCCAGCATCTTTGAAAAAGCCACCAACCAGCGCATGGGCAACGTGGTGCTGCCCCTCACCAGCAACACCTTCGTCAACTACACCAACCCGGCCTGTGCCAAGCCCACGCTCAGCACCCGCCGGCTGGTGTACAGCAAGGTTATCACGCTGCCGCCGGGCACTTACAGCAGCGTGCAGGGCTACTACGTGGCCGTGGAGCGCTGCTGCCGCAACAACAGCATCAGCAACATAGTGGCACCCGGCAACGCGGCCCAAACCTTCTACCTGGAGTTTCCGGCCGTGGTGCGCCGCGGCCAGCCGTTCTACGACTCCACGCCGCGCATCTTCCCGCCTTTGGCCGACTATGCCTGCCGCAATGAGCTGTTTTACTACGATTTCGGTGGTCAGGATGCCGATGGCGACTCGCTAGTGTACGACCTGGTGACGCCGCTCAACGGCCACTCCAACACCAATACGCCCAAACCGGCTTCGGCCGAGCCTGCACCCTACGCCCCCATTGCCTGGAGCGGCGGCCTGAGCACCCTCAACCAGATTCCGGGACGCCCTACGCTGAGCATCAACCGGGCCACCGGCCGCCTCACCGTGCGGCCCACCGACCTGGGCCTGTTCGTGTTTGGGGTGCGGTGCTCCGAGTACCGCAAGGGCGAAAAAATCGGGGAGTCGCGCCGCGACTTTCAGCTCATGGTGCTGAACTGCTCGCCCAATACCAAACCCAATCTGGTGCTGTTTCCGACGCCCAGCAACCCGACACCGTATCGGCCGGGGCGCGACACGCTGCACCTAGTGCCGGGCGGCAACCGGTGCGTGCGCCTGCGCTTCACCGACCCCGACCCCAACTCCCGTCTTACGCTCTCGCTCAGCCCGGTCAATTTTACGGGCCTGCTGCCCAGCTTTTCCACTGCTTCAAGTGGAGCCGTACGCAGCCCTGGCTCGCCCGACACGCTCACGGCTACGCTGTGCTTCCCGGAATGCATGAACTCGCAGGGCAAGGTGTACCTGCTGGATGTGGTGGTGGGCGACGACGGCTGCAGCCTGCCCAAGCGCGACACCGTGCGCGTGGCGTTTACGGCGGTGCCGCCGCCCAACTCGCCGCCCCTGCTCACCACTACGGCCAGCCCCACACGGCCCATTAGGGTGCACATCGGCGATTTGGTAAGCTTCGACCTCACCGGCACCGACCCCGACAACGACCCCGTGCAGCTGGAAATGACCGGTGCCGGCTTCAGCCCTACCGGCTTGGGCGCCACGCTCTCGCAGGGCACTTCGGGACGGGAGCAGCGCGGGCGCTTTACCTGGCGCGTCGACTGCCGGGCCGTGGGGCCCGACTCCGTGTTTACGTTTCAGTTTGCGGCGGCCACCCAGCCCTGCAACGGCCGCCAGGCCATGACGCTCAGCGTGCCGTTTGTGGTACAGTACGGCAACCGGGCGCCCACCCTCACCTCCGACCTGCCCGCTGCCAAGCCCGGTGAAGACCTGCCGCTGATAGAGCTGCCGTTGGGCCAGCAATACACGGCGCACTTCTCGGGCGTAGACCCTGACCGCGACGGCCTCACCCTGATAGCCACCGGCAACACCCTGGAAGGCAAGGAAGGCTTCGATTTGAGCAATGCCGGCATGCGCTTCGAGGCGCAAAATGGCAGCGGCGTGGCCACGGGCACCTTTCGCTGGGATGTGAGCTGCGCGGCCGCCAACCTGCACCGCGACCTGGTGGTGACGTTTCAGCTAATTGATGCGACCTGCCGGCCGCTGCCGCAGCAGCAACGCGTGCGCCTGCGGGTCCTCAGCCCCGACACGGTGGCCGTGAAGCTCTACAATGTCATCACGCCTAACAACGACCGGCAAAACGACGAGTTTCGCCTGCCTGAGCTGCCGCCCAACTTCTGCGATTCGCAGTTCATCGGCGTCAAGATTTTTTCGCGATGGGGCCAGCAGGTGTTCGAGTCGGCCGACCGGGAATTCCGTTGGCCCGGCCAGGGCAGCGCGGGCGTCTACTACTATTACATCACCTACACCGACGGCCGCCGCTTCCGGGGTTGGCTCGAAGTCATTCCCTAACGTAGCAGCCGGCTTAGTAGAGGAATAGGAATACCGCAAAGAGCAGCACCCACAGCACATCGATGAAGTGCCAGTATGTGCCCAGCAGTTGCAGCTGGCGCCGGTAATATGGGTTGCGGATGAAGACCAGTGTGCGCACCGCGTCGCGCCCGTTGTGCAGCACGCGCAGCAAAAAAGCCAGCAGAAACAGCATGCCGCCCAGCAAGTGGGCCACGTGCAGGGCCGAAATCAGATAAATAAACTGCCCGCTGCTCTTGCTGCCCGGGCCTCCAAACGGCACGCCGTGGGCCAGCAACTCGCGCCAGCCCAGCACCTGCAAGCCCGCAAACACGCAGCCCAGCAGCAATGTGGCGCCCAGGCAGCGGCCCAGGCTGGCCAGGTCGTCCTGCGCGTAGAGCCGCGGCGCCTGCGCTATGGTGTAGCTACTCAGCACCAGCACAATGGTGCTGAGTGAAAAGTAGCGGGGCAGCGGATGCAGGCCCGTGGGCACGCCGTTTTGCAGCCGCGCCGCAGCGTAGGCCGCCACCAGCACCACAAACATGACGCTGATGGCCAGCAGCGCCAGGTATAGCGCCATCATCAGGGGCGGCATGCGTTCGATGCGCCCAAACGGCGAGGGCCGCCGGCGGGCATCTACCCGGTTTTTGGGGTTTGGTTCGGAGCTCATGAAGGCGGGCCAGGGGGTACACTCTCCAAACTAACCGGGAAAAAATTAGTTGCAAAAAGCCCGAATTTAGCCTCCTGAAACCGCGCTATTTGAAGAAGGAGCCAATCTTGCCCAGCACGGCGTTCAGCGTGATTTTGGGGCTGCGCTGCACGCCAAACGTGACGTAGGTTTTGCCACCCACGCGCAGGTCGAGCACCCAGCCCAGCTGCCGGGCCAGGTCGTTGAGTTGCTGCAGCGGGTCGGGTCCCGGCGGTTTGGGGGCTTTGGGGGCGCCCGGCGCTTTGGGCGGGCCGGCCGTGAGTTGGTCGAGCACCTGTTGGCTGGGGATGTTGAGAATGAGGTAGGTGCCCGCTGCGGCCAGCTGCAGCGGGTGCCCGTTCCAGGTAATGACGAGCTGGGCGTCGATTTCGAGGGCGCTAGGCACCGGGCTGGGAAGTACTGGCCGGCAATTGGGGAGCGCTGCCCGAGGGCTGCTCGCCGCGCGTGCGAATGCGCAACGAGCCGTTCAGCTTCCAGGTGGCCGCGGGGGCGTTGGGGTTCTGGGGATTAGGCACCTGGAGTTCCATTTGTTCGAAGGCGCAGCTGAGCTCGACGCCGCCCGACAGCTTGCCAAGCAAGGAAGCGGCCATGTCGGCCCAGTTAGAAGAAGTGTTTTCGGGCATGATTGTGGAATGAGGGGTGTAGCAGTATGGGCCCGCCGTGCGGACGCGGAGGGGCCGCAAAGTACGGTCCTGCTTCTGCTAACGCAACGCGCCAAATCGGGTTGCCGTACGCGGCCCACTCCCAATTGAACGCGGCTGTCTACTTTCACCCGACTAACTCTTTTGCAATGAACCACCTTCTTTCCGGCCCCACTCGCATCGTAGCCTGCCTGCTTTTCAACCTGTTGGCCGTTCCGGGCCCGGCCCAACCTTCCCACGACAGCCTCCTGGCACCTGCGTCAGCCGATTTGTCGCTGCTATCCTTCCAGAAGGTTTCCGCCGTTTCCTGTGCCTACCCCTTCGGGTTGCACGAGGGGCAGAACCTTGAATATCAGCTGCTCGATGCCAAAGGTAAGCCCACCGCAATCTGGCGGTACCGCGTGCTGAAAATCAGTACTGATTCAACCATTAAGAAGAAGAAACCGGTGGTAAGCACCACTGTACGCCTGAAGAGCGGCCTCTACGACCTGTCCAACCACGTGCAACAGCAGCAGGACGTTTCCATTCTCTGCCGCCGCGACACTACCTATACCGATGGTCTGGCCGAAATCAATTACGACGGGTTGAAGTCGTTTCGGGAGCGCCTCAAGAGCTACTCCGGCACCCCGGTGGCCTGGCCCAACAGCCCCACCGTGGGCAGCAGCCTGCCCAAGGGCGGTGTAGTGATACAGGTGAGCAGCCCTTCGGTGGCCATTGCCAAGGTGAGCACCACCGTGCGCGACCGCAAGGTGACTGCGGCCCCAGCTCCCGTTACCGTGCCCGCCGGCACCTTCCAATGCTTCGCGGTGGAAAGCCAGCGTGAGCTGGCCACCGCCGCCCGCGCCGACCTCATCCTAAAAAGTGCCGGTCGGCAGGTCGACTACTACGACCCCGCGGTGGGCGTGGTGAAGACAGAGTACTACGACAAGAACGGCAAGCTGAGCTATTCCAAAGTTCTATCGAAGCATTAGCAAACCAAGTAGCATTATTTGGTTTTCAATTATTTATAGAACAATCCAGCCAATCTCATTCTGAGGCCCGCGCACCAGGCTATAATCCTTGGAAGAACCCAGCACCGCCACGGAGGCATGCGCGACCAGTACCCCAATAGCCGGCGCACCGCTTGCCGGGCCGGTCAGCAATTCCTTGTCGTCGGCCAAATTCAGGCGCCGCAGGGGAGCATCTTTGGCGCTCACCACTGCCTTGGCCGGCACGTAGCCAACATGGCCGCCGGCCGTGAGTACCCGCAAGGCCGGGCCCTGCTGGCCCACCACCAGCAGCGGCTCCTGCGTGCTAAGCCGGGTTCTGGAGCGGCTTCCTCCGTTGCTGACGGCCGCGGTCGGCTGCAGCCAAGCTGCATTGCGCAGGCGCACAAACTCACTGCGGCGGTCGGGGCCCACAGTGGCTGGAGCCGGGCTTTCGGTGTGCCGCACGAAGGGAAAAGGGTCAACGGCCCCGCGGCCGCCGCGGTAGATGCCGAAGTGCAGGTGCGGCACCGTGGTGCGGGCGTTGCCCGTGTTGCCCACCAAGCCAAGGGTGTCGCCGGGCTGCACGTGCTGGCCCGGGCTCACCAGCTGCTTATCGAGGTGAGCGTAATAGAGGTGCTCGTTGTGCGCGGCATCGGTGAGCCAGACCACGCGGCCCCCCAGCGGGGTTTCGCCGGTGCGCGTGACGTAGCCGGCCACGGCGGCCACAGCCGCGGTGCCCCGCGGCGCCATAATGTCGATGCCCTCGTGCCGGCGAGCGCCCCCATCCCTGTCCGAACCCCAGAAGCTGGCCACGGCCTTGTCGGTTTTGCCCTGCACCGGAAATACGCTCAGGCTGGGCTCGCGGCTTACTTTCAGGGTGTAGCGGCCGGCGGCCAGCAGCTCGGGCTGCAGGCGCAGCAGGTGCTGGGCGTCGTTTTCGGCCCGGTAGCGGAAGTCGAGTACCATGGTATCGGCGCTGGCAACGGGCAGGGGCATTCGGCCCGGCTCTACCTCAAAGGCATCGAGAAAGACGCGAGCGCCGGCACCGGGGGCCAGTGTCAGGCTTACGTGCACCTGCTCGCCGACACGCACGGCGTAGCGGTAGCTGGCGGCCAGGGGCCGCTCGGGGCGGAAGTAGCCGGTTTCGGCAAAGGGCAGCGTTACCACCAGCGAGTCGCGCAGGGCTTTGTCGGCCGCGGCCAGCCAGGTGCGGCCGGCCGGGCGCCCGTCGAGGCCGGCCTGGTGAAGCTGCCGGGCGTAGGCCTCGTGCGGCGTGGCTTTCTGAAACAGCGCCTGCAGGGTCTGCTGCTTGCTACAGCCCGCCAACGCCAGCACTCCGGCGAACAATACAGGCCACAAAAACCCACCGAGCAGCCGGTGCGGCGGCGGAGTTACTTCATCCATCTTGAATAGCATTCCCCCAAACACCGGGCACCCGGTGGTAGTTCGGTCTGCGGCCCGGCCACGGCACGTACGGGCTACTACCTTTACGCCCCTATTCCTGCCTTCTTCACCCCGCCAATGAAGCTCATTGAATGCCCGCGCGACGCCATGCAGGGCCTCCCCGATTTCATTCCCACTGCCACTAAAACCGCTTATCTAAACGCCCTGCTGCAGGTTGGGTTTGATACACTGGACTTTGGCTCGTTTGTGTCGCCCAAAGCCATTCCGCAGCTGCGCGACACGGCCGAGGTGCTGGCCGGGCTCGATTTGAGCAACACCCAAACCAAGCTGCTGGCCATTGTGGCCAACCAACGCGGCGCCGAAACCGCGGCCCAATACCCCGAAATTGCCTACCTGGGCTTCCCGCTGTCGGTTTCCGAAACCTTCCAGCGACGCAACACCAACCAGAACACCGAACAGGCGCTGGCCGACGTGGCCGCCATGCACAACCTGTGCGAGCGCACCGGCAAGCAGCTGGTGGCTTACCTGTCAATGGGCTTCGGCAACCCCTACGGCGATGCCTGGAGCCCGGAAATTGTGACGGAGTTTACTCAGAAGCTGGCGGACCTGGGCGTGCCCATCGTGGCGCTGTCCGATACCGTTGGGGCTTCCAACGCGGCTACTATTGCACCCTTGTTTTCGGCCCTTATCCCGGCGTTTCCGGCCATTGAGTTTGGAGCGCACCTGCACACCACGCCCAGCACCTGGCGCGAAAAAGTGACGGCTGCCTACAACGCCGGCTGCCGTCGCTTCGATGGGGCCATCGGCGGCATCGGCGGCTGCCCCATGGCCGCCGACGAGCTGACCGGCAACATGGCAACCGAGAACCTGCTGGCCTTTCTGGCGGAGCGCGGCGTGGATTCCGGACTGGATTTGGCGGCGTTTGCCCGGGCCCGGGAAGCCGCAACCGGCGTGTTTGCGTTTCATTAAGACAAGACCCGGCCATGTCCATTACCGCCGACATCTTCATTCCCTGCTTCGTCGACCAGCTGTACCCGGCCACTGCCCAAAACATGGTGAAAGTGCTGGAACGCGTGGGCGTGCAGGTCAACTACAACCCGGACCAAACCTGCTGCGGCCAGCCGGCCTACAATGCCGGCTACCAGGACCAAAGCCGGGCCGTGGCCCAAAAATTCCTGCACGATTTTGCCGCGCCGGCGCCGGACCCGCAGCGGTTCATTGTCAGTCCCTCGGCGTCGTGCGTGGGCATGGTGCGCAACAGCTACAATGAGCTATTCGCCGGCAATGCCCAGCAGCCGGCCTGTGCCGCCGTGCAGCGCCGCACCCACGAGCTCACCGAGTTTTTGGTAGATGTGCTGGGCATCATCGCCATTCCCGGTGCGCGGCTGGCCGGCAAATACACCTACCACGACTCCTGCTCGGCCCTGCGCGAGTGCGGCATCCGGCCGCAGCCGCGACAGCTGCTCGACGGCGTGGCCGGCCTGGAGCGCATCGAAATGGCCGAAACCACCACCTGCTGCGGCTTCGGCGGCACGTTTGCGGTGAAGTTTGAGGCCATTTCGGTGGCCATGGCCCAACAGAAAGTGGAACACGCCCTCGACACCGGCGCCGACTATATTGTGAGCACTGACGTGAGCTGCCTGATGCACCTGGAATCCTACATCAAGCGGGAGAAATTGCCGCTCAAGTGCCTCCACGTGGCCGACGTACTGGCCAGCGGCTGGTAACTCTCAGTTGTCATTGCAAGGAGGCACGACGAAGCAATCCGTCCTGTTAAAACCAGACACCCTTAGATGCGAAAAGCCCCGGCTCTGAATGGAGCCGGGGCTTTTCGTTAAGTCTATCATATCTCAAGGCTGGTCGCTCAGGGAGGAAGGATTGCCACGGCCTACAGCCTCGCAATGACAGACTGAAGACCTACAGTTCCTTCCGAATCCGCTCTTTCAGGCCCTCGGTGGCTTCAAGCAAAGGGAGGCGCACGGCGGCTCCGCACACGCCCAGCGCTTCCAAGGCGGCTTTCACGCCTACCGGGTTGCTTTCCTCATACATGAGCGGGTTGAGGGGCAGCAGGCGGAACAGGCCTTCGCGGGCGGCGGCGAAGTCGCCGGCCAGAGCGGCGCGGGTCATGTCGGCAAAACGCTTGGGGAAAGCATTGGCCAGCACGGAGATAATGCCTTCGCCGCCGCAGGCAATGAGGGCGGGCGTCAGCATGTCGTCGCCGGACAGCAGCAGGAAATCCTTGGGCTTGCGTGCGGCTATAGTCAGGCATTGCTCCATTAGGCCGCTGGCTTCTTTGATGCCGATGATGTTGGGGTGATGCGCGAGGCGCAGCGTGGTTTCGGCGGTGATGTTGGACGCCGTGCGGCCGGGCACGTTGTACAGGATGATGGGCACGGGGCTGGCGTCGGCCAGGCGGTGGTAGTGCGCCACCAGGCCGGCCTGGCTGGGCTTGTTGTAGGCCGGGCTGGCCGAAAGCACGGCGGCGATGCCGTCGAGGGCGGTGGTGCGCAGGGCTTCCACGGCGGCGGCCGTATCGTTGCTGCCGATGCCGTAGACCAGTGGCACGCGGCCGGCCACATGCTCTTTGGCGATGCGCAGGAGCTCGGTTTTTTCGTCGGCCGTGGTGGTGGGCGACTCGCCGGTGGTGCCGTTCACCACGAGGTAGTCGACCCCGCCCTCGATGCAGAAATCGAGCAGGCGGCGCCAACCGGCGTAGTCCACGGCAAAATCGGGGGTGAACGGAGTGATAAGGGCCACGCCCGTGCCGTGAAAGAGCGGAAGGCGGGAATTTGTGTTGGTCATGCCGGGCATTGAGAAGTAGTTTTGTACAAAGGTAGGGGCGCGTCGCACGCGCCCGGCTCGCCATTGCCGGCGACTGCTCTCGTTTTACTGCCGCCCCCGCCGGGCGGACGCGTGCGACGCGGCCCCGTTGCCATGAAATTTCCTTCTGCTTCCCTCCTGCTCGCGGCGCTGTCGCTGGCAGCCTGCGACTCCAAAGTTGCCACCACCGGCGAAACCGCCACCAGCTCCGCCACTGTAGAGGCCGCCGACCCGGCCGCCGCCGAAACTTCGGGCACCAAAGCCACGGCCGCCGATGAGGCCAACGCCGTGCCGGCCCCCGACCCCGCCACCATTCCAGCCGCCAGCGCCGGCAACGCCGCCGCCATCCTGGCCCGGCCGCAGGTGCCCATCCTGTGCTACCACCAGATTCGGGACTGGACGGCCCGCGACTCCAAAGGCGCCAAGGACTACATCGTACCCATCGCGCAGTTCAAGGCCCAGATTAAGATGCTGGCCGACTCGGGCTACCACACCGTCTCGCCCGACCAGCTCTACGCCTACATGACCACCGGCGCCAAGCTGCCGAGCAAGCCCATCATGCTCACGTTTGATGACACCGACCTCGACCAGTTTACCATTGCCCGGCCCACGCTGGAGCAGTACGGCTACAAAGCCATGTACTTCGTGATGACCGTGAGCCTGGGCCGCCCCCACTACATGACCAAAGCCATGGTGAAGCAGCTCTCCGACGAGGGCAACGTCATCGGTTCGCACACTTGGGACCACCACAACGTGAAGAAGTACCAGGGCAAAGACTGGGAAACCCAAATCGACAAGCCCACCAAAACCCTGGAAGAAATCACGGGCAAAAAAATCAACTACTTCGCCTACCCCTTCGGCCTCTGGAACCCGCAGGCTTTCCCGGAGCTGAAGAAGCGCGGCTTCGTGGCCGCCTTCTCGCTGGCCGAGAAACGCGACCAAAACGACCCGCTGTTTACTATCCGCCGCATCATCGCCAGCGGCTACTGGTCGCCCAAGACGCTGCGCAACAACATCGTGCAGAGCTTCTAAGTGGCCAAGCCACCTCAGCCTGTGGGAAGGAGAATCGCCGTGGAGTTAGCCTGGTTGCTGGCTTACTGGGGGTTCTCCTTCTTTTTTATGGCTTGGTTGCTCGGGTTCAAGCAGCTGTTGCGGCCTTCGCTGGAAATTCAGATGCACAACACCTACTTCATCGTGCCCGGTCCGCTGATACCGCTGCCATTTTTCCTGCTGGAAGCCTCGCTGGTAACCGGCGTTCGAATGGCTCTAGGCCGGCTCAATGACAGACTTGTCATCATCATTTTTGCGCTGCTGACGGTGCTGCTGGCCGGTTTGCTTTTCTGGTTTGCGCATTCAATCCACTAAAACCCGTCGCACAAAAAAGGCCCATACAGCTTCTGTACGGGCCTTTTTTGTGTAACTAATCGGCATCAAAACAGCGACCCTTGCACGCCCGGTCCCGAAGCAGCCGGGGCATTAACGGCTTCATCAGCGGCCGGGGCCTCGTCCGGGTTGGGCAGCAGCGCCATCAACTCGCTTTCCGAAATGATGGGCACTTTGAAGCCCAGCGCCTTCTCGCGCTTGGCGGGCCCCATGTTGTCGCCGGCCACCAGGTAGCTCAGCTTCTTGCTGATGGAGCCCGTGATTTTGCCGCCGTTGGAGATGATGAGCTGCTGCAGCTCGTCGCGGCTGTGGTTTTCAAACACGCCGGAAATCACGAAGGTGAGGCCCGCCAGCCGGTCCGACGCCGGCACGGGCGCCTCGCCGGTCACGGCCAGTTGCACGCCGGCGGTGCGCAGGCGCTCAACCAGTTCGCGGTTTTCGGGCTGCTGAAACCAATGCGCCGCCTGCGCGGCAATCACGCCGCCCACTTCGGGCACGGCGGCCATTTCTTCGGCCGAGGCGGCCATCATGGCGTCGATGCTGCGGTAGTGCGCGGCCAGCTTCTGGGCCACGGTTTCGCCCACGTAGCGGATGCCCAGGCCAAACAATACGCGCGGAAATGGCACCTGCTTGCTGGCCTCGATGCCAGTAATGAGGTTGTCGATGCTTTTCTGGCCGAGGCGTTCCAGCGTCACCAGCTCGGCGCGGCGGGCCGGCAGGTCGTAGATGTCGGCCACCGTTTTCACCATGCCCAGCTCGAAGAAGCGGCCCACCGTCTCGGCACCCAGGCCGTCGATGTTCAGCGCCTTGCGCGACACATAGTGCTCCAGCCGCGCCTTGAGCTGCGGACCGCAGCCCCGTTCGTTGGGGCAACGGAAATGCGCCTCGCCCTCGGGCCGCACCAGCGGCGTGCCACAGGCCGGGCACTCGGTGGGGTACTGGATGGGAACAGCCTCTGCGGGCCGGGCCGAGAGGTCAACGCCCGTAATTTTGGGGATGATTTCGCCACCTTTCTCCACGTACACGGTATCGCCGAGGCGCAGGTCGAGCAGCTCAATCTGGTTGGCGTTGTGCAGGGTGGCGCGCTTCACCACGGTGCCGGCCAGCGGCACGGGCGTGAGCATGGCCACGGGCGTCACGGCGCCGGTGCGGCCCACGTTGTAAATCACTTCGTTGAGGCGGGTGCGGGCGGCCTCGGCCGGGTACTTGTAGGCAATGGCCCAGCGCGGGCTCTTGGCCGTGTAGCCCAGCTGGTCCTGCTGGCGCAGGTTGTCTACTTTGATTACGATGCCATCAGTGGCCACGGGCAGCTCAAAGCGCTTTTTGGCCCAGTGGTGCACAAAATCGAGCACTTCGTCAATGGTGGAAGCCCGCCGCCAGGTGTCCGACACGGGCAGCCCGTAACGCGTCAGCGCATCAAGAGCGGCGCTGTGGCTGCTGAAATGACGGCCCGGCGTGAGCAAAGCGTAGGCGTAGAAGCGCAGCTTGCGGGCCGCCACCTGGCTGGAATCCTGCAGCTTGAGGGTGCCACTGGCGGCATTGCGGGGGTTGGCCAGCAGGGCTTCGCCGTTTTGCTCGCGCTCGGCATTCAACTCCGCAAACACGGGCAGCGGCATGAACACCTCGCCCCGCACTTCGAAATCCTGGGGCTGGTCGGGGCCGGGGCGCAGGGCCAGCGGCAGGGTTTTGATGGTGCGCACGTTGGGCGTTACCACGTCGCCGCGGGTGCCGTCGCCGCGCGTCACGCCCTGCGTGAGCTGGCCGTGCTCGTAGCGCAGGCTCATGGCCACGCCGTCAATCTTCAGCTCGCATACGTAGCTGTAGGGCGCGCCTTCTAGCCCCTTTTGCACCCGCTCGTCGAACTCGCGCAGGTCGTCTTCGGAGTAGGTATTGCCCAGGCTGAGCATGGGGTAGCGGTGCGCCGCCGTCGGAAATTGCTTGGTGATGGTGCCGCCCACCCGCCGGGTGGGCGAGTTGGGCTGGGCCAGGTCGGGATGCGCGGCTTCGAGCTGCTGCAGCTCGGCCAGCAGCTGGTCGAATTCCTGGTCCGACACCTCGGACGTGTCGTTTTGGTAGTATTGGTGATTGAGGTGGTGCAGGCGCTCGGTAAGGGCCAGGATGCGTTGCTGAACGTCGGGGGTATCGGGCATGAATGGGGCGCCAGCCGGGGCAAAAAAAGTCGTTGAATTCTGGTAGCGCAAGCTACGCCAGCGCTTCAATATGCGTTAAGACACGAAAAAGGCCACCTCAGCGGGTGGCCTTTCTACTGCTTTCAAGCTCAGCGGGTAATGCTAGTTCAGCACGCGCACCCCGTCGGCCATAAAAGTGAGCTGCTGCTCGTCCTGCGTGATGGCCGCCACTTCTTTATCCGACTTGCCAGCGTCTTTGGCGTAGTGCTGCAGCTCTGATTTGGGCACCGTGCTGCGGTGGGCCCAACCGCTCACCACCACCTCGTGGCCGCTCAGGTCTTTGGGCACGAAAAAGGCGTAATCCTTAAAGCGCACGCGCATCTGCTTGCCGTCGGCGGTGGGCAGGGTCATCCAGCAGCCTTTGGCCTGGCACACGGCCGAAGCCTTGCCCACCAGTTTCACCTGGGCCGAGTCGCTGGCGCCAAGCGCGGTGTTCAGGGCGGTCATGGGCAGGGCGCCTTCGGGGCTGATGGCGGCGCCGTAGGTCTGGCCGGGGGCCACGGGCGCAATGCTCGTACTGCTGTGGCCTTCTTCGCCTTCTTCCTCCTCACCCGAACCCTTGGGCACTTCAGCATTGTGGCCGTTCACTTCTTCCTGGCCCTGCTCCACGGGCAGCACGGGGTTGATGGGGGCCGAAGGCACAAACCGAATGAAGACCAGAATGGCGACTAAAACGGCAACAAATGACAGGAAGAACTTCATGGGAAAAGCAACAGAGAAATGATGAGTATTCAGGAAAGCAGGCCTTTGTCAGCCGGAGTTACTGACTGATGATGACGGCCTTGCCCAGCTTGCGGGCAAAGGCAATGCGGTGCTCGGCGCCGCCGGCCCCCACGAAGTCGAAACCCACGGTGGCGGGGTCTTCGCGCAGGGCGGCCCAGGTTTTGGTGTCCATCTCAGCCGGCTGCTCCGCCCCGGGCGATATGGCCGGCTGAATGAAGTGGCCGTCGGCAAAAAAGTTGTTCATGCCCTGCAAAATGGCAATTTCCTGGTCGCGCACGCTGGCGGCCTGCGGGTCGGCCAGGGATTTTTCGCTAAGCAGGGCGCGGGCCGGCAGCACTTCGTGGCGCAGGGTGTCGCCCTTGCTGTTGGTCACGATGAGGTGGGCCTGGGCCGTAATCACGCGGGGCCCGCGCAGCTGCAAGATGAAATTATCGGGCGCGGCGGGGTTCGAGAAGGCGTGGGTGGTGCTCACCGTGTTGAGCACGGTTTTGTTGTTGACGCGCACACGGGAGCCGGCGGGCGGCGGCGTGTAGGTGGTGCGCGGGTCGGCAGAAGAGGTGCTCACTTCCCGCTCGGTGCTGACGCAGGAAGAAAGTTGAACGAGACCCGCAGCCAGCGCTAACACGGCCGCGGCTTTGAAGGAGTGAGTTTTCATGTAGAAATACCGGCGCGCAAAGTGGCCGGACGCACGAAGGTAAGGGAGGAAAATGGCGCTATGACTATACGCGCCACCTGCCGCAACGCGGCTGTCGCGTTTTTTTACGATAAACGCCAGCCCGGGGATTTAGCGGGCCACGCTTCCGGGCTAGAACAGGCCGATTTCCAGGCCCAGCACCCAGCGGGACAGCTCGGGCCAGGCGGCGTAGGCCGGCGCAAACGCGGGCGTGAAGCGGCGCCGCGCCACGAAAGCGTAGCGGTCGATGCCCAGACGGGCGCCCACGGTGCCGGTCCAGCGGCGCATATAAGGCAAGCCCCGCTCGGTGGTTTCGACCGAGCCAATGCCGGGACCGGGCTCGTCCTCGGTGGTGTGGCTCGTGCCAGCCACCCAGCCGCCGCCCGCCAGCAGGTCGAGGTAGCGGCCCACCGAGTTGCCGCGCCGCCCGGCGTTGAGGCGCAGGCTGGTTTCGGCATATATCTGGTGCAGGCCCAGGCTTTCGCTGCGGTGCAGCGTGGGCGTGGGCACGGTTTTGCCGGGCTTCTGGTCTAAGTCAAGGTGCTGGTAGGCGTAGCCGAGGTCGAAATTCAGGGCCAGGCTTTGGGAGAAGCGCACCTTGAAGCGCCCCCCGGCCCGCAACTCGGCCGAGCCCAGCCCGTAGCGCAATGGCGTGCCTGCGCCGCCCGCCAGCAGCCCATAGGCGAAATAACCGTGCGCGAAATACCGCCGGTTGGGCCCGAAAATGGTTTTGATGGTATCGTCGGCGACGTTGGCTTGCACCAGCACCTGCTGGGCCCGCGCCTCGGGCCGGGCCAGCAGGACCAGTAGCAAGCCCGTCAGCAGCGCCAGCCTCACCCGGCGCCCGGGAGCGTCGGCCTCGTGTTGAAAGTAGGATGCCATTGCCTCACTCATTCTGAATAGCTTCCGGTGTAGCCTTTGAAGTGCACCCTTAGCGCTTCGCCGCCGCGCAGCAGCCGGCGCGGCACCTGCAGCACCAGGCGCTGGGTCACGGCGCGGGTTTCGTAGCGGTGCAGCACGCCGCGGCGGTCGGCCAGGTTCCAGTACAGGTAGGCCGGGTAATTGGGCTCGGGCAGGGGCGCCAGCGGCGGGCTGCTGCCGGGCACGGGTTGCTCGCGGCCCACGCGGGGCGTGTTGCCATCGGCCGGGGCCTTTTCTTCGCCCAGCAGCTCGGCGGCCAGCACCGCACCGTTTTGGTCGGCTATGAGGGGCAGCACTTCGGCCGGGCGCACGGCCGCATCGGGCCTGATGACCACGGCCACCAGGCTGTCGTGCGGCACAAAATCGAAGGTGGGCGCAGCTGACGGCGTGCCCTGGCCCTGCCCAAAGCGCGCCAATCGCGGCCGGCCGAAGCCGTGGGCATAATCGAAATACGGGTACAGCTCCGCCGCCTGCTCCAGCCCCCGAAACAGCTGCATGGCCGTGAGCTGGCGCTGCTGCTGCCACACACAGGCCGCAAACCCCGCCATCAGCGGCGCCGAAAACGAGGTACCTTCCAGCCGCTCGTATTCGTCGGTGGTGGTAGTGAGCACGATGCCGAAGGCGGCCACGTTGGGCTTGGGACGGCGGTCGGCGGTGGGACCATAGGAGCTGAAATCGACGTGCAGGCCGGTTTCCGGGTCGAGCCCGCCCACGGCCAGCACCGAGTCGGCATCGGCCGGCGTGCCAATGCGCACCCAGTCGTTGTCGCCGTCGTTGCCGGCGGCGCTCACCACCAGCATGCCTTTGCGGGCGGCCAGATTGGCGGCCCGCGCTATCAGGCTGCGGCGGCCGTCCATGTGCTCGGGGAAATAGCGCTGCTCGGTGTAAGCCAGCGACGAGTTGATGATGTCGGCCCCGAGGCGGTCGGCCCACTCCACGGCGGCCAGCCAGGCTTCTTCTTCGGCGTAGCGCTCGCGGTGCAGCTGCTCAGTGCGGGCCAGCAGGTAGTCGGCGGCCGGGGCCAAGCCCAGGGCGGGGCCGGCCGAGCCGTCGGGTCGGCCGGGCAGGCGGCCGGCCAGGCAGCCCATTACCTCGGTGCCGTGGCTGCCGCCCAAAAACACGTTGTCGGCGTTGCGCAAAAAGTCGTGGGTGGCCACAATGCGCTTGTCGGCCACCAGTTGCTGAAACGCCGGGTGCTCGGGCAGCCCCCGAAAGCCCACATCAAACACCGCAATGCGCATGCCGCGCCCATCCAGCCCGGCGGCGCGCAGTGCCGGGCCGTCGAGGTGAGCGATTTGGCGCCGGGCCAGCAGGTAGTCGTTGGCCGACAGCGGCTTGGGTGGCCGCGGGCTTAGGACTGGAGACTCAGATGGCTTCACCCTCGAAAATCGGGCAGCCTGCGCCTCCCGCAAGGGCCAGGGCACCACGGCCCGCACGCCGGGCAGCGCCGCCAGGGCCTGCGCCTGCGCCGGCGTGGCCCGGCACGCCACGGCATTGAACCAGCGGCTCACCAGCGTCACGGTATCGACGTGCGCGGCCACGGCGGCCACGTAATCGGGGCGCACGGGCAGGTCGGTAGCGTCGTAGGCGGGCAGGTGCTGGCGGGCGCGGCGGGCCTGCGCTTCGACCGAAAAATATTGATTTGGGGCGAAGCGCGCCCCGGTTTTGTCGCGCAGCGTCACCCAGTAGCGGGCCGTTGGCTCGGCGCTTCTCCCCTGCCCGGCCGCGGGCCGAACCAGCGCCGGCAGCAGCAGCACGCCCACGCAGAGGCCTCGCCGCAGCTTCGTAAAAGACCTTTTGTTCACAGTTGGGTACACACGTTTGCTCCCTCCTAACTCATCCGCCGGCTAGTTTGGTTGCGGGTTGTTGGCAGCTGGCTACAGCCCGTATTTGCTCAGCAGGTAAATCAGCGAGGCCATGCTGGCGCTGCCAAGCTCCAGCTCGCGGCGGTTCACCTTGTCGAAGGTATCGGCGGCCGTGTGGTGAATGTCGAAGTAGCGCTGCGAGTCGCATTTGTAGCCGATGAGGGCCTTCGGCTGCACGGCAGCTTTCAGGGGCTCGATGTCGGTGCCGCCGTGGCCGGCGGTGATGTCGTCCACGTTGTATGGCTTGAGCAGCGGCGCCCAGCTGGCTACTTTGGCCAGGGTGGCGGCGTCCGATTCCAGACCGAAGCCGCGCGGCGTGAATCCGCCGCCGTCCGACTCGATGGCGGCCACGTGCGTTTCCTTGTTCTGGGCGGCCAGGCGAGCGTACTCGTTGCCGCCGCGGGTGCCGTTTTCTTCGTTCATAAACAGCACGGCCCGCACGGTGCGCTCGGGCTTGTAGCCGGCGGCGCGCAGCAGGCGCAGCGCCTCGATGCTTTGCACGCAGCCGGTGCCGTCGTCGTGGGCGCCCTGGGCCAGGTCCCAGGAGTCGAGGTGGCCGCCCACGGTGATGATTTCCTGCGGAAACTTGCTGCCCCGGATTTCGCCCACCACGTTGTAGCTTTTCTCGTCGGGCAGCGTGATACATTCCATTTCCAGCTCAAACTGCAGCTCGGGGTTGGCCTTCAGCAGCTGGCTGAGCTGGTCGGCGGCGTTGGTGCTGAGGGCAGCGCCGGGCACTTTGGGCACGGCCGGGTCGTACTGCATGGTGCCCGTGTGCGGGTTGTCGTCGCGGGCGCTGGTGAGGGAGCGCACCAGCGCGCCCACCGCGCCGCGCCGGGCGGCCTCGATGGCGCCGCTGCGGCGCTGGTCGCCGGCGCGCCCGTAGGCCTGGCCCGGCTCAATCAGCGCGTCATCAAATGGCCGGTTGTAGAACACGAACTTGCCTTTCACGGCCTCGTCGGGCAGCTTTTTCAGCTCCTCGAAGCTGTGCACCTCCACCACGCCGGCCTTAAG
This sequence comes from Hymenobacter sp. 5317J-9, assembly GCF_022921075.1. Classification (NCBI taxonomy): domain Bacteria; kingdom Pseudomonadati; phylum Bacteroidota; class Cytophagia; order Cytophagales; family Hymenobacteraceae; genus Hymenobacter; species Hymenobacter sp. 5317J-9. Next base: position 2,685,035 of record NZ_CP095050.1, on the reverse strand, counting down.
CTTGCCACCGGTGCCCACCGAGCCGCCCAGCGCGCACACCGGCACCTTGATTTCCTTGCCTTTGTTGCCCACGATTTCGCCCTTCTCCTTGCCGCCGCGCACCCAGTGCGGCACCATCACCTCCTGCAGGTACACGCGGTCGAAGCCGGCTTTTTCCATGGTGGCCTTGCCCCAGTCCACGGCCATCTGGGCCTGCGGCGAGCCCGACAGGCGCGGGCCGATGTTGCCGGTGAGGTAGCGCAGGTTTTCGTAGCTCTCGCCGCGCAGCAGGGCTTCGTCGAAGATTTTGCGCAGCGCCACCGAGTCGGTGCGGTCTGGTCTGGCGGCGGCCACCGGGGCGGGGCGGCTTTTTTTGCGAAGCTGCGCGTGGGTAGCCGGGGTGCTGAGCACCAGGGCAGCGCTGGCGCACAAGAAAGTTTTGAGAACGAAGCTGGGCATGGGGCAATAACCAGGTGAACCCGGCGAAGACCGCCAGGCAAACGCGAAAGTACGTCGGCCACCCGCGCCGCGGCCGAGTGAGCCCGCGCGGGTGGCCGACAATGGGGCCAGAAAAAGAAGATTTATTTCATGGGAGCCATGGCGGCCGGCGCGGCTTTCAGCTTGCCGGCGGGCTTGCGCTCGGCGCCGTAGCCGCGCACTTCGGCCGTGGGCGACACGCCGTCGGCCACGCGCACCGTGAACAGGTAGTCGTACTCGTTGTCGGCAATTTCGTCGACCGGCGGCACGGCCCCAAAGTCATCGATGAGTGACAGCACGTTGTTGGAATGGCCCACGATGACGACCGACTTGCCAGCATAATCCTTGAGAATGAGGTCGGCGAGGTCGCGACCCCGGCGCGGGTCGTACTCCTTGGGCTCCAGCTTGGTGGCGGCGGCCAGCGGGGCCAGGGTGGCGCGGGTGCGCACGGTGTTGGTGGTGAAAAGCGCGGCGGGGTGGCGGCGCTCCAGCGTTTGACGCAGGGCCTGGGCCCGCACCTGGCCCACGGCCGACAGCGCGGGGTCGGCGGGGTTCGAGGTAGAATCTTTTTCGGCGTGGCGCACGATGTAAATCGTCGTCACGATGGGTTTTGCTTTGGTTTTGGGCGCGGCTTTGGTTTGGGCGGCCACGGGGCGGCTGGCCAGGCCGGCCAGTACAGCAAGCAGAAAAAGAAGGCGGAAGGGAAAACGTGCAGTCATGGGGGAAGAATGGGCTTCGGGTTGCCCGAGCAAATTACACCACAAACCCGAATGGTTTTCTGCCGGACCACAAATTTGCTTCATGTGGCCTTCAGGCCGCCGTGGCGTATGTTGCACCCGTTAACTTCATTCCGACCCTTACCCGCCCCCCGCCATGCACGTCCTGCTCATCGAAGACGAAAAAAGCCTGCACCAGGAAATGCGTCAATTTCTCCTTCAGGCCCAGTATTTGGTCGATTCGGCCTACACCTACGCCGAAGCGTCCGAAAAGCTGTACGTGAGCAGCTACGACTTCGTGCTCCTCGACCTGGGCCTGCCCGGCGGCGACGGCCTCGACCTGCTCAAGGAAGCCCGCCTCAACGAAAACCAGGAGGCCTCTTTCATCATCCTCACCGCCCGCGGCGCCCTCGATGACCGCATTCGTGGCCTCGACCTCGGGGCCGACGACTACCTGCCCAAGCCCTTCTCGCTGCTGGAGCTCACCAGCCGCATGCAGGCCATCACGCGCCGCAAATTCAACCTCAAGCGCCCCGAAATCAATTTCGGCAACGGCTTTAGCATGGACCCCAACGCCCGCCTGGTGCGCCACGGCGGCCAGGAAGTGCCCCTCACCAAAAAAGAGTTTGACCTGCTGCACTACCTGCTGCTGCACCGCGGCCGGGTGCTCACGCGCCTGCAGCTGGGCGAGCACCTGTGGGGCAACGTGCTGGAAGATGACTCCGATTCCAACTACATCGACGTGCACATCAAAAACGTGCGCAAGAAGCTGGCCCAGTTCGGCCCATCCGACTTCCTCGAAACGGTGCGCGGCATCGGCTACCGCGCGGCGGAGTAGGCGGCGGCTTTTTCTCAAGAAAAACGTCATGCTGAGCGCAGCCGAAGCATCTCGCTTGTGATAGTAATCCAAACGTCAGGATTTACTATTGCACGCGAGATGCTTCGGCTGCGCTCAGCATGACGTTTTTTTGTCCGTTTATTCCGCCAATCCACTTCCCCACCAACCCGCCACCGCATGCGCCTCGAAGCCAAGCTGGCCATCTCGAATGCCGTTTCCAAGCTGCTGCTGGTGCTGCTGGGGGTGCTGGTGATTCCGCCCATTGTGCAGCGCGTGGCCGTGGCCCACACCGACTACCGCCTGCGCGACCAGCAGCGGCGGGTGCTGGCCCTCATCGCCCGCGACGGCCTGGTGGCGTTTGAGCGGGGCGAGCGCGCCGAAACCTACGCCGACTACAACATCTTCAAGCAGGAATACATCACCGTGACGCCGCTGCCGACCGGCGCGCCGCTGCCCCCCGAGCGCATTTTTGAAGAGCCCCGGCAGGTGGATGAGCAGGTGGAAGACTTCCGCATCCTGAGCTTTGCCCGGCCGCCCGGCGGGGCCGCCCGGCGGGCGTTTCGCCTTGAAATCGGGTCCTCGCTTGAAACCGTAGAACTGCTCACGGCCACGCTGCGGCAGCTGGCCTTGTGGGTGCTCATTGCAGCCACACTGCTCACGGTGGTGTCCGATGCCGCGGTGGCGCACTACCTGCTGGCGCCCCTGCGCGAGCTCATTGTGCGCAAGCTGCGGGGCATTCGGCAGCCGTCAGATTTTAATTTTGAACCCGTTGAAACTGACACCACTGACTTCCGCCGGCTCGATGACCGGTTGAACTCGCTGATGCGGCAGGTGCAGTCGGCTTTTGCCAAGGAGCGGGAGTTTATGAGCAACGTGAGCCACGAGCTGCTCACCCCGGCCAGCATCCTGCAGTCGCGCTTCGAGAACATGCTGCAGGACCCTTCGCTGCCCGAAGTGCATGCCCAGCAGATAGTGGAATCGCAGCGCACGCTCTACCGTTTACGCAACACCGTGCGCACCCTACTGCTCATCGCCAACATCGAAAACGAGCAATACCTGCGCGAAGAGGCCGTGGCCCTGGGCGCCGCCGTGGCCGACGTGGCCGAGGAGCTGGACGACCGCCGGCAGCAGCGCGACATTACCCTGGAAGTGGACATGACCGGCAACGACGTGCGCCCGCGGGCCAACGCCAGCCTGATGCACACGCTCATTCGCAACCTGCTCTCGAACGCCATCAAGTACAACCGCGAGGGCGGCCACATCCGGGTGCTGGGCCGGCCCGGGCCGCAGGGCAGCTACACCCTGCGCGTGGAAGACACCGGCCCGGGCATTGCCCCCGACCACCTTCCCTACCTGTTTGACCGGTTTCGGCGATTCCACGCCAACGCGCCGGGCTCGCCCGAGGGCTACGGGCTGGGCTTGCCCATTGCCAAAACCATTGCCGGCTTTCACGGGGCCACGCTCCGGGCCGAGTCGGAGCTGGGTCGGGGCACCGCTTTTGTGCTGGAATTTGGGCCCGAAGCGGGACCCACGGCCGGGTTCATGCCCCCTTCATAGGGGTGCAAGTAACTTCGGGGAGTTATGGAATTCCCCGTGCATATCTTGCTGAAACTCCTGATTTCGGGCCTGCTGCTGGTGGTGGCCATTGCCGTGACGGTCGAACTTGTGGCCGTGCATCGGCTGGGCGCCGGCACGTCGGCCACAGCCACGGCGCACCCGGTAGTGGTGCGCAAATCAGCCCACGCGCCCATGCCCACCAAGCTGGTACGGCCACTGCCGGCCACCAAAGGCACTGCCCGCCGCCACGCCGGCTCCTGAAAGCCCGGCGGCTATTCGGGTGCGGCCACGCCGTAGTCCTCGGCCGCAATGGGTTGGGGCGCCGACGTTGCCTCGTTGGCTTCGGGCAGGGGCAGCTGCCAGCGCTGGCTGAGGTGGGCCAGGCCGTGCGCGGCCGTGAGGTCGAATTGGCAGGGCACCACCGAAACGTAATTGCGCGCCAGCGCCCACTCGTCGGTGTCGGTGCCGTGGTCGAGGTTGATGAACGAGCCGATGAGCCAGTAATACGGCCGCTGGTAGGGGTCGAGGCGGCGGTCAAACTCCTCCTGCCACTTGGCGCGGGCCTGGCGGGCCAGGCGCAAGCCGGCAATGGGCGTATCAGACTTCTTGGGAATGTTCACGTTCAGAGCCGTGCCCACGGGGATGCCGTTGGTGAGGGCGTGGCGGCACACTTGCGTCACCCAGTCGGCCACGTGCGAAAAGTCAGCGTTGGGACCGTACTCGCACAGCGAAAAGCCCACGGCGGGCAGGCCCTCGATGGCGGCCTCAATAGCGGCCGACATGGTGCCGGAATACAGCACGTTCACGGAAGCATTGGAGCCGTGGTTAATGCCGGACACCACGAGGTCGGGCGTGCGGTCTTTCAGCACGTAGTGCTTGGCAATTTTCACGCAGTCGGCCGGGGTGCCGGAGCACTCGTAGGCTTCCACGTCGGGGCCGAACACCGGGTTTTTGGTGAGGCGCAGGGCGTGGCCGATGGTAATAGCGTGGCCCATGCCCGACTGCGGCGCATCGGGGGCTACCACCACAACCTCGGCCCCGAGGGCTTGGACGATTTCGACGAGGTGGCGAATGCCGGGGGCGGTGATACCGTCGTCGTTGGAAACCAGAATGAGGGGGCGAGTGGGGGCGTCGGACATAAGGCAGCTGATGGGGATGTGGCCAAAGGTACGGCGGCCGTGGGGCGTGGTTCGGGTTTTAGAGTGAATTTGCGGCCATGTTTGCCATTCTCCTTGCTTCGCTGATGTCCCTCGCCCCCACTCCGCCGGCCGCCTGGCGCACGCCGTTCGAAAACGACCCCGCCGGCAACACCACCGCCACCTACGCCGAATGCGTGGCCTATTACCAGAAGCTGGCCGCCGCCTACCCACAGCACCTGCACCTGGCCGAAGCCGGCCCCACCGATGCCGGCCTGCCGCTGCACGAAGTGGTGCTGAGCCCCGACGGCGACGCCGACCCGGCCAGCACCCGCCGCAAAAACCGGCGCATCCTGTTCATTCAGAACGGCATTCACCCCGGCGAGCCCGAAGGCATCGACGCCAGCATGATGCTGGCCCGCGACCTGATGCAGCAGAAGTCGCTGCAGAAGCTGCTGGGCAACGTGACGGTCGTCATCGTGCCCGTCTACAACATTGACGGGATGCTGAACCGCAACTCCACCACCCGCGTGAACCAGAACGGGCCGGCGGCTTACGGTTTCCGGGGCAACGCCCGGCACCTGGATTTGAACCGCGACTACATCAAGCAGGAGTCGCGCAACGCCTGCTCGTTTGCTGCCCTGTTTCAAAAATGGCAGCCCGATGTGTTTGTGGAAACCCACACCTCCAACGGCGCCGACTATCAGTATACTATGACGCTCATTGCCACCCAGCACAGCAAGCTGGCTCCGGCGTTGGGCAGCTACCTGCAGGGCCAGCTGCTGCCCGCGCTCTACAAGGGCATGGAGCAGAAAAAGTGGCCCATGACGCCCTACGTGGACTTTGAAGGCAAAACGCCCGAGAGCGGCCTGCAGGCGTTTCTGGAAAGCCCGCGCTACTCTACGGGCTATGCGGCTTTGTTCAACACCATCGGCTTCATGCCCGAGACGCACATGCTCAAGGCCTTCGCGCCGCGGGTGCATTCCACGTACGACTTCCTGAAAACCATGCTCGAAACCGTGGGCCAGCAGGCCGATGCCCTGGCCGCCGCCCGCGCCAAGGCGGCGGCCGACATGGCCGCCCAAACACTATTTCCGCTGGCCTGGATCCTCGACGACAGCCAGCACGAAACGGTGCAGTTCCGGGGCTACGAGGGCAAGACGAAGCCCAGCGACGTGAGCGGCCAGCCCCGGCTGTACTACGACCGCACGGCGCCCTTCACGCGGCCCGTGAAGTATTTCAACACGTTCAAGCCCACGGCGTCGGCTACCCGGCCCACCGCCTACCTCATCCCAAGAGCCTGGGGCGAAGTGCTGGACATTCTGCGCCGCAACGGTGTCCTGCCCGAGCCCCTGACCCAGGACGTGACCGTGCCGGTAGAAACGTACTATTTTGAGGATTTCAAAACCACGCCACGGCCCTTCGAAGGCCACTATGTGCACAGCCAGGTACAGCTTCGCAAGGTGGCCGAAACCGCTACTTTCCACGCCGGCGACGTTGTGGTGTACCTCAACGACGCCGCGCCGGTGCGCTACCTGATGGAAACCCTGGAGCCGCAGGCCACCGACTCCTTCTTTGCCTGGGGCTTCTTCGACAGCGTGCTGCAACAAAAAGAGCATTTCTCCGACTACGTGTTTGAAGACTTGGCCGCCGACCTGCTGCGCCGCGATGCGCCCTTGCGCGAGCGCCTGGAGAAACTCAAGAAGGACAACCCCGCCTTTGCCGCCAACGGCCCCGCCCAGCTGGAATGGGTGTACCTGAACTCGGCTTACCACGAGCCCGGCCACAACCGCTACCCCGTGGCGCGCTGGCTGGGACCGGGCCGGGTAGACGCCGCGCGCTAACCCGCTGCCGCTCATTGCCGCCGGGCTCTCCGTACAATTTGTTCTGGCAATAAAACTACAACTATACACAGCATTAGTTGCGAATGCTTGGCATACTGAAAATATTTTGCATTTGATTTTGCTAAAATCATAATTGGCAACAATACGGCGAGGCGCAAAATAGTAATCATGCAATCGTTTGCACTGGCTTTTGTCAATATTGAAAAAGCCAGAATTCTGCACGTCAGTGGCTTGGGAAGGGCGCTCTACCTTGGAGGCCAACATTCACCATTCCCACCACTTTATGACAAACTTCTTGCGCGGGGTCACCCGCATCTCCTTCGCCGCCAGTCTGCTGCTTGCCGGCTGCGCCAAAGAGGCCACCCAGCCCAACGCCGGCCTACCCGTCGCCGTGGCCCCTACCACCGCCAACGCCACCGTGGCCAACGGGGTGATGATGCAGGGCTTCTACTGGGACGTCCCCACCACGACCCCTGCCGGCACCTGGTGGCAGAACCTGGGCAGCAAAGCCACCGAGCTGAGCCAGGCCGGCATCACGGCCGTGTGGCTGCCGCCGGCTTATAAGGGCTCGGGCGCGCTGGACGTGGGCTACGGCGTGTATGACCGGTACGACCTGGGCGAATTCAACCAGAAAGGCACCGTGGCCACGCGCTACGGCACCTTGGCCCAACTGCAAAGCGCCATCGGGGCGTTGCACGGGCAGGGCGTGCAGGTATACGAGGACATGGTGATGAACCACTTCACCTCGGCCGATGCGCAGGAGCTGGCCAACGGCCAGTACAACGTGTACACGAGCTTCACCTACCCCGGCCGGGGCAACACCTACAGCAGCTACCAGTGGCACTGGCAGAACTTCACCGCCACGCAGCAGGCGCCCAACAACGGCTGGTACCAGTGGAAAGCCTACGACTTTCAGCCCTACGCCAACGGTGATGCCTACGACAACCTGCTGGGCTCCGAAATTCAGTACAACAACAACGCGGCCAACGTGAACGAAACCATTGGCTGGGGCAACTGGATTACGACCAAGCTCGGGCTGGACGGCTACCGGCTGGACGCCACCAAGCACATGTACACGCCCTTTGTGAACCAGTGGCTGGATGCGGTGAAGGGCACCAGCGGCCGCTTCGCCGTGAGCGAGGCCTGGTTCCGCAACCTGACCGACCTGAACAACTACGCTGCCGCCACCGGAGGCCGCACCAGCCTGTTCGACGTGCCGCTGCACTACACGTTTCAGGACATGAGCAACGGCAACGGTGCCTGGGACATGCGCGGGCTACAATTTGCCGGCTTCACGGAGGCCAACGGGCCGCTGTCGGTTTCCTTCGTGGACAACCACGACACCGACCAGCAGGGCGGCGCCCTGTACTCACCGGTGGTGAACCTGAAGATGCTGGCCTACGCCTACATCCTGACCCGCGAAAAGGGCTACCCCTGCGTATTCTACCGCGACTTTTACGAGTACGGCCTGGGCGCGCAGATTAAGAAGCTCATCGCCATTCGCAAAGCCAATGCCTACGGGGCGGCCAACGAATACACCAGCGTGAACGACACCAACGTGTACGCCTACTCGCGGGCCGGCGACGCCAGCCACAAAGGGCTGCTGCTGCTGCTGAACGATGGTAGCACGGCCGCCAGCAAGGGCATCACCACGCCCTTCGCCAACGCCACGCTCACCGACGCCACCGGCAACAACGCCGGCAGCATCACCACCAACGCCAGCGGCTACGCCGTGTTCCCGGTGGGGGCCCGCTCCTATGCCGTGTGGGTACCCGGCGGCACCACCACGCCGCCCGCCACCGGCACCACGGCCGTGCAGTTTAACGTGACGTATAGCAACACCGTGACCGGCCAGGACGTGTACGTGCTGGGCAGCACCGCCCAACTGGGCGCCTGGAACACGGCCAACGCCATCAAGCTCAGCGGTGCGGCTTACCCCGTGTGGAAAGGCACCATCAACCTGACCAGCGGTACCTCGGTGCAATTCAAGTACATCCGCAAGGACGCCGCCGGCAACGTGCTCTACGAAGGCGGCTCGAACCGTGTGTTCACGCCCACCGGCACCAGCCAGGTGCGCAACGACACCTGGCAGTAGCGGCAAGAAGCTTCCGCTCTTTCTACAACCCCAAAAGGCTGACCCAGAAGGTCAGCCTTTTTACTTTTATCGGGAATCCCACGTCGCAGGGGGCTATTGATTGAAGAAATGCCAGCCCCAGCGCAGCAGCTCGTAGCTACCCCACCCCACCAGCGCCACTACCGCAGCCAGGAAAAGCAGCAGGAGCAGCACCAGACCCTTGCCGCTGCCGGTGTGGCGGCCTTCGGCGTAGTGGGCGCGCAGCAGGGCCACGTTGCGCTCGTTGCTTTTGTAGGCAAAGTCGAACAGGTTGCCGAGGATGGGAATGCCGCCCACTACCGTATCGATGAGGATATTAAGGGCCATGCGCACCACCAGCGCCCCACTGGCCCCGTGCCGAAACATGGTCAGGAGCAAAGCCACCGATACCACGGTGGTCGATAAGTCGCCGACTATGGGCAACAGGCCCAGCAGCGGGTCGAGGCCAAAGCGGAAGCGGGTGCCGGGCAGCGCAAACTGGCTGTCCATGAGCCGGGCAATGCGCTCGACCCAGCGCAGGCGCTCATCGGCGTCGAAGGTGGCAGGCGGACGGGCTTGGGTGCGGGGAAGCATGGGCGTGGGTTTTGGGCTTGGTACGCAACTGCGGCCACAATGGTCGGGGAAGCAGCAGCCGGAAACAACCGAGCAGCGCACAGCCGATGCACAAGGCAGCCCAGAGACTTGCGCAACCTCAACCCGTTTTGCCTACCTTCATCGCCATGCCCCTCCCGTTCCCGACTCCACCCTACCTGCCCGACGACCCTGCCAGCTTTGAAGCCGCTGAGCGGCTCGGGCAGCTGCACGATGGCTTGCGCGCCACGGGCTTCGGCGAAGTACCCGCCCAGGACCGGGCCTTCGAAGAGCTGCTGGTGCGCGTGGCCTTCTGCTGTTTTGCCGAAGACAACGGCATTTTCGAGAAAAATCAGTTTCGGCACCTGCTGGAAGCGCACACCCGCCCCGACGGCGCCGACACCGCCGCGCGGCTGCAAGAGCTATTCCAGGTGCTGAGCCATCCGGTGGCTCAGCGCCCGGCCCAGCTACCGCCCTGGCTGGCCACGCTGCCCTACCTGGGCGAAGCGCTGTTTGGCGAAGCGCTGCCGCTGCCGGCCTTCACGACCGAGCTGCGCGAGCAGCTGCTGGCCTGCACGCGCTGCGCCTGGGAGCGCATTTCCCCCACCGTTTTTGGCTCCCTGTTTCTGGCCGTGGATGACCCCAACAAGCGGCAATGGCTTGATGCGCGCTACACGCCCGACGTACACATTTTCAAAATCATCGGGCCGTTGTTTCTGGACGAGCTGCACCAGCAACTGGCCCAGGCCGGCCACGACGCGGCCCGCCTGGAGGCCCTGCATCAGCGCCTCAGCACCATCAAGCTGTTCGACCCCGCCTGCAGCGGCGGCAACGTGCTGGTGGTGGCTTACCGTGAGCTGCGCCTGCTGGAGCTGGCCGTGGTACAGGCACGCGGCGGCAAAGCACCCGAAGGGAAGCCGCGCCCGGAAGCAGTGCCGCGGGTGAAGCTGAGCCAGTGCGCCGGCCTGGCGCTCGAAACCTTCCCGGCCCGGGTGGCTGCGCTGGCCCTCTGGCTGGCAGACCACCAGCTGAACCAGCAGTTTGCGGCCGCCCTGGGGCAGCCGTCTGTGCGCCGGCCGGTGGCGGAGGCTGCGCATATCCTGTGCCGCTTTGAGCTCACGGCGGGGTGGGAAACAACGTTTCCGGGTGTCGATTTTATCCTGAGCAATTTTCTGAACAGCGGCGATGTCAGCCCGAAATACTGGCACCCCGACCGCCTCACTTCGGCGGAGCCGCGCTATGTGGGCGGCAGCAATTTGCAGCAGATAGCCAAGTATATGCAGCACGCGCTGCATGTGCGCGCTGCTTTCATACTTTTTAAAAACGACATGCAGGGCCCCAACCGCGCCGCGGAATGGCAAGAGTTGCTGCAGGACTATGACCTCAGCCTCTTGTTTGCCCACCGGCCGTTTGCCTGGAAAGCGCTGCCCGGTGGGCATGCCACTGGCAGCAACGTGGTGGTGGGCCTGGGCAAGGCCACGGGCCAGCCCCGGCAGCTGTTTGCCTACGACACCCCGCTGAGCGAACCCCGCCTGCAACTGGTGCCCCACATCAATCACTACCTGCTGGCTGCTCCCGATGCCTGGTTTGCCCCCCGAACCGGGCCCCTGGCCCCGGTGCCGCGGCTTGCCGAAGGCAGCTCGCCATTCGATGGAGGGCACACCATGCTGTCGGAAGACCAACGGCACGCGCTACTGGCCCGGGAGCCGGCCGCGGCGTCTTACGTCCACCCGTTCCTGTCGTCCATCTTTTACCGCGACCCCAGGCGGCTGTGGTGCGTGCGGCTGGCCGAAGTGCCCGCCCACGCTTGGCCGGAGCTGCCGCGGCTGCGCAAGATGCGCGATGCCGTGCATGCGTACCGGCAGGACAGCTCCTTGGCCTTCGGAACGGCCGATGCATCGACTTACGACTGGTCGGAAGACGAAGCGCCGGTGGCCACCGGTTTCATTGCCCTGGCCCCGGGCATTCGCCCCGAGGTAGAGCATTTGGCGGCAGCCTTACTGGCTCCAGGTATGATGGCTGCGAGCGGCGTCGAATACATTGCTCCGGCCACCCCTTACCTGTTCGGGCTGATTATCTCGGCCATGTTTGGCGCCTGGGTGCGCCAGCTGTGCGACACCTGGAAGTATGGCTACCGCAACGACGGCGCCCTTACCTACTATCATTTCCCCTTTCCCTTGGCCCCCACCCCTGGGCAGGTAGCCGCCGTAGAAGCCGCCGTGGCCGCCGTGCACGCGGCGCCCAAGTCGCACGCCGCCCAAATCCCCGTGCATGGGTATTGGCACGACGACCTTACGCCGGAGCTGGCGGCCGCCGTGGCCCACCTCGATGCGGCCGTGGAGCGGTGCTTCCGCCCCGAGCCCTTTGCCACCGAGCAAGAGCGACTGGAGTTTCTGTTCGCAGCCTACCACGAACGAGTGACCAAGGAAGAAACGGCAGGCAAGTAAAGTCCCAACATCGACACGCAAAAAGGCCCGCGCCCCTATGGGAGCGCGGGCCTTTGGCTGCTGGTGCGGGCCAGCTTTTGGGGAGCGGAATTGCCGGACAGCACCCCGCCACCGCGGCTAGCGCCGGCGGCGCGGCTTCTCCTCTTCTTCGTCCTCGTCGTCATCATCCCCGAAGCTGGGCATGGTGAACATCGACGACAGCAGGTCCTTGAACTGCGCGCCCGAGGTGAGGCGGTTGCGCGAAATCAGACTGTGCTCGCTGAGACCGTGCAGCAGGAACTCCATCAGGAAGTAGGTGTGCTCGGGCGTCTCGTTGGGGTGCAGTTCGGTCACGATGTCGCGCAGGCCGGGCACCTGGTCGAGCGCCTTACGGTAGTCCTCGGTGCTGGCGTCGTGCAGCAGGTCCAGGGTGTGGCCGTTGCCGAACCACTCCTGCACCGTTTTGTAGGGCGAGGGGCGGTTCTTGAGCTTTTTGCTCTTGTCGGGGTCGGGGAAGTAGTTCAGGAACAGCGTGCGGATGGCCTTGCCCATCAGCTTCTCGGCCACGATGCCCGCGCCCTCCTGCTCGCCCTCATACACCAGCTCCACCTTGCCCGTCACGGCGGGCACGGCCGAAATGAAGTCGCCCAGGCGCACGTAGGTGTTGCTTTCGCCGTTCACCAGCGCCCGACGCTCGGCGCCCGCAATCACCTGCTCGTAGGCCGAGATGGTGAGGCGGGCCGATACGCCCGACTTGGCGTCCACGAACTCAGAGCCGCGGGCCTCGACGGCCACCTGCTCCACCAAGTCGTGAATGACTTCGTTGCTCGTCACCATGCCCTTCTGCTCGTCTTTGATGCGGGCTTCCTGCTTGGTGATGCGCTTGCCGATTTCGATGGATTTCGGGTAGTGCGTGATAATCTGGGCGTCAATCCGGTCCTTAAGCGGCGTCACGATTGAGCCCCGGTTGGTATAGTCCTCCGGGTTGGCCGTGAACACGAACTGGATATCGAGCGGCAGCCGCACCTTGAAACCGCGAATCTGGATGTCGCCTTCCTGCAAAATATTGAACAGCGACACCTGGATGCGCGCCTGCAGATCGGGCAATTCGTTAATGACGAAAATGCCGCGGTGGGCCCGCGGAATCAGGCCGAAGTGAATCACTCGCTCGTCGGAGTACGGCAGCTTCAGCGTGGCGGCTTTGATGGGGTCGGCGTCGCCGATGAGGTCGGCCACGCTCACGTCGGGCGTGGCCAGCTTCTCAGTGTAGCGCTCGTCGCGGTGCACCCAGGCCACGGGGGTGTCGTCGCCTTTTTCGGCAATGAGGTTTTTGGCGAATACCGACAGCGGCTGCAGCGGGTCGTCGTTCAGCTCGGAGCCGGCCACCACGGGCATGTAGTCGTCGAGCAGGTTGATGAGCAGGCGCGCAATGCGGGTTTTGGCCTGGCCGCGCAGGCCCAGCAGGTTGATGTGGTGCCCGGCCAGAATGGCGCGCTGCAGCTCCGGAATCACGGTTTCGTCGTAGCCGAAGATGCCGGGGAAAACGTCCTCCTTCACGCGCAGCTTGCGGATGAGGTTTTCCCGCAGCTCGGCTTTCACCGAGCGGGATTTGTAGGCCGACTTTTTCAGTTGGCCGAGAGTGGTAATGTGTGCGAAATGGTTAGTTGGAAGCTGATTGTTAGCCATGAAATTGGTTGAAGTGGCATCTTGGGCAGCGCGAAGGACCTTATCACGTCCGCGCCGTTTGCATTAAGTGAGCTGAAAAAGGCGGCCGTGATAAGATGCTTCCTTCGTCAGCATGACAGATGGTTACAGCGTCTTGCGGCGGTTTTTCCTGTAGTCTTCGAACACCAGGTGCCCCAGTCCTTTCAGGCCCGAATAATACGCCTTGCCCTGGTTCACCTCCGTAAATTCCTTCACGAACTTCTGCAGGTACGGGTCGGAGGTAATCATGAAGGTGGTGATGGGAATCTTGACGCGACGGGCGGCGGCGGCCAGGTTCAGCGTCTTGTTCACCACTTTGCGGTCGAGGCCGAAAGCGTTTTTATAGTAGCCGTTGCCTTCTTTCAGGCAGGTGGGCTTGCCGTCGGTAATCATGAAAATCTGCTTGTTGGGCGTTTTGCGCTTGCGCAGCAGGTCCATGGCCAACTCCAGGCCGGCCACGGTGTTGGTGTGGTAGGGGCCAACTTGCAGATACGGTAGGTCTTTCACCTCAATCTTCCAAGCGTCGTTGCCGAACACGATGACGTCGAGGAAATCTTTGGGGTACTTTTGCTTCACCAGTTCGGCCAGGGCCATGGCCACCTTTTTGGCCGGCGTGATGCGGTCCTCGCCGTAGAGTATCATCGAATGCGAGATGTCAATCATCAGCACCGTGCTGGTTTGGGACTTGTGCTCGTTTTCGCGCACCTCCAGGTCGCCCTCGGTCAGCATGAAGTTGTCGCCTTCCATGCCGTGGTTGAGCTGGGCGTTGCGGATGGACTCCGACATCTGAATCTGCTCCAGCGAGTCGCCGAAGCGGAACTCGCGCAGGTCGGTGCTTTGCTCGTCGCCCTGCCCGGTGTGGGGGGTGCGGTGGTTGCCGGTGCTACTTTTTTTCAGCTTGCCGAAAATCTCCTCCAAAGCTGATTTGCGGATGCCCTGCTCGGTTTTGGGCGTAATCTTGAATTCGCCCTTTTCCTGCTCGTTCTCATCGATGTAACCCTTTTTCTTCAGGTCATCAATGAAGTTGCCCACGCCGTAGTTGTCGTCGGTGAGGCCGTACTGCTTGTCCAGCTCGTTGAGCCAGGACAGGGCCTCGCCCACGTCGCCGGAGGTGATGGTCACGAGCTGCATAAACAGCTTAAACAACGACTCAAAGCCCTTTTCGGGCTGGTCTTCGGGCACAAAATCGCGGAAGCGGAAGCCAACGGCCATATAAATTCTTCTTTCAGGATAGGCTTGGAAAACAACGGCAGCGCGGGCAATGTTCAATCAGCGGTAGCGCGAAGCTCCAGCTTCGCGTTTCGGCCGCGCAATTTGCCTACGCCTCTCCGTTCAATGATACGCGAAGCTGGAGCTTCGCGCCACAGCCCATTCATGAAAGCCATTTGGAACAACACGGTTATCGCCGAAAGCGACGACACCGTTGTGGTTGAAAACAACCACTATTTCCCCGCCGACGCCATCAAAAAAGAGTTTTTTGAGGACAGCATTGCCCAAACCACCTGCCCCTGGAAAGGCCGCGCCAGCTACTATTCGCTGAACGTGAACGGCGAGAAAAACAAAGACGCCGCCTGGTACTACCCCGAGCCCAAAGACGCCGCCAAGGAAATCAAAGGCCGCGTGGCGTTCTGGAAAGGCGTGCGCGTGGAGAAGTAACGCTTACACCCGTCAAACGGTTATGCTGAGCGCCGCCGAAGCATCTCTACCGCGCAACTAAATCATACGTGAGGTAGAGCTGCTTCGGCGGCGCTCAGCATGACCGTTCTATGCGTTTCTCAAAAAGCGCAAGAACCGGGTGTACTCCTTTCCGTTTAAACGCGAGTTTTGTAGTCAATCAGTGCCCCGAACATCATGACTGACTACCAACGCATCGCCGCCGCGCTGTCCTTCCTCCAAGCAAATTTTCAGACCCAGCCCAGCCTGGAAGAAGCCGCCGAGCGCGCCCGCTGGAGCCCGTTTCACTTCCAGCGCAAGTTTCAGGAATGGGCCGGCGTGTCGCCCAAGAAATTCCTGCAATACCTCAGCCTCGACCACGCCAAGCAGCTGCTGCGCCAGCAGGCCTCAGTAGCTGAAGCGGCTTACGAAACCGGCCTCTCCGGCACCGGCCGCCTGCACGACCTGTTCGTGACGCTGGAAGCCATGACGCCCGGTGAGTACCGCCACGGCGGCGCCGCGCTGGCCATTCAGTACAGCTTCGGCGAGAGTCCGTTCGGGACTTACCTGGTGGCATCCACGGCCAAAGGCATCTGCAAGCTGGTGTTTGTCGATGACGAGCAAGCGGCACTGGCTGAGCTCCGGCAGGAATGGCCCAACGCCTTGCTCACGCCAGCCGAAACCGCTGTCCACGCCCAGGTGGCGCGGTTTTTTGCCCGCACTTTCTCCCCCACCGACCGGCTACACCTGCACCTGAAAGGAACCGCGTTTCAGCTCAAAATCTGGGAGTCGCTGCTGCGCATTCCCGAAGGCCAGTTGCGCACCTACTCGCAGCTGGCCGCGGCAGCCGAAAATGGCGCGGCCGTGCGCGCGGCCGGCACCGCCATCGGGGCCAATCCGGTGGGCTACCTCATCCCCTGCCACCGCGTCATCCGCGGCACAGGAGAATTTGGCCAGTACCGCTGGGGCGCCACGCGCAAAGCCGCCCTGCTAGGTTGGGAGGCAGCGCAGACCATCAGAATCCACGAAGCAGCATAAGCCAAAAAGCCTGCCTTTGGAGTCAAGGGCAGGCTTTTGGCTTACGCTGGCTGGGATTAGCGCTTAGTCAATCCACTTGAACTTGTACTCCAGCTTGGGCACGGGCATGCGGTCGGCCACGCGGCGCAGGCGGTTGGGAAGGGCCATGATGTAGTCGCGGGCTTTTTCGGCTTCGCCGGTCAGGCCGCCGATGTGCTCAATTTTCCAGTCCGTGATGAGCGAGTCCAGGATGTCGGTATAGTCGTTGCTCGTGTACACGCCCAGGCGCTGGGCGGCGTCAGTGAAGTGGCCGAAGGTTTTGCCCATTTCCACGCCCATTTCGCGCATGTAGTGGGCCGGCATCACAATCTTCTTACGCATCATGTCCTCGAAAGCCAGCATCATTTCGGAGGGGTCCAGCTCAAAAATCTTGCTCACGAAGGCCTTGTACACGCGGGCGTGGCGGGTTTCGTCGCCGGCAATCATGCCGCAGATTTTGGACAGCTGGTCGTCGCCGGCTTTGCGAGCCAGCTGGCCCACGCGGCGGTGCGAAATGTTGGTGGCCTGCTCCTGGTAGCTCGTGTACACGAAGGCGCGGTACGGGTCGTTGGCCGTGCCCAGGTCGAAGGCGTCGTTGATGAGGTACTGGGTGCTCACCTCAAACTCGCGCATGTTCACGCGGCCCGAGAGGTAGAGGTAGCGGTTCAGGAGGTCGCCGTGGCGGTTTTCCTCGGCCGTCCAGCCCCGAATCCACTCAGCCCAGCCGTTGTTGCGGTCGCGGTTGATGTTGTCGAGTTCGTGGAACCAGGCCTCGTAGTTGGGCAGGGCTTCTTCGGTGATGGTGTCGCCGATGAGCACGGCCAGCAGGTCGTAGCTCAGGCCGCCGGCTTTTTCGCGCAGCTCTTTTACTTCGTCAAAAAACGTGTCGCGGCGCGAATCGGGCAGGTAGTCGGCGGGCTGCCAGCTGTCTTCCACGCTTTTGAGGAAGGTGCTCATGTTTTCCTTGAGGTAGCCTTCCATCTGCTGAAGGACTTCGCCGCGGGTAATCGAAATGGAGGTTTGCATAAGAAAAGGCGAAAAGCGTGAGGGGGTGGTGAAAGAAACGCTTTTCGCGCAACAAAGGTCTGCCCCAAGCGTAGGGGCCCGGGTATAAGATTATGGCATTGGCTCCGTAAAACCGCCACAAAAAGGCGTTTTTACGGCCAAAATCAATGTTCCGGCCACTGCTGGAGGTGATAGACGCGCGCCGATATGGCCGTGTCGTGAGCCAAGGGCGGGCCTTCGGGGTACAGCAGCATTCGCTCGCCCCGGAGGGCCAAGCGGCGGCTGAGCCAGCGCGCAGTTTCGGGCGTGAGCACCCAAAGGACGCGTGGCGGGGCGCTATAGCCGGGCAGCCGGGCCAGGCGGCGCAGGCACTCGGTTTGGTCGGCGGTGCCGCTGAGGGCCCGGCGCAGGCGGGCCTGCGAGGCATCGTG
The DNA here is from genome assembly GCF_022921075.1 of Hymenobacter sp. 5317J-9. NCBI lineage: Bacteria > Pseudomonadati > Bacteroidota > Cytophagia > Cytophagales > Hymenobacteraceae > Hymenobacter > Hymenobacter sp. 5317J-9. Next base: position 2,667,530 of record NZ_CP095050.1, on the reverse strand, counting down.
CGAAGGCCAGCCGCTGAGCTGCAGCACGGGGCCCGGCCCCACCGAATACGGGCGAAACGGCGAGAGGCTTTTCAAAAAATCATTGGTGCCCGCCAGGATGCGCACCGCGCCTGCGCCCTGGTGGCGTAGCTCGCTCAGGGCAATTTCGTGGCGGCGGCGCTCGGCGCTTAGCACCTGGTGGCGGTGCCAGGTTTTGGCGCCGTAGAGCAGCAGCACGGCCAGCACCAGCACGGCCCCGGCTCGCTTCCACTTTGCCGAAAAAATCGGCAGCGCACTACGGCCTGCGGCTGCAATATCACGGTCGCTTTCCGGGGGCCTCAGCACAAACGCCGCGTTGGCCAGCAGCCAGAAAATCAGCAGGGGCAGCTCCAGCCGCGGGGGCAGTTTGAGCACGCCCGCCAGAAAAATGAGGCCGCCCCCAAAAGCGGCCTGCACCAGCCAGAACAGAACCTCGCCCCTGGGCCGGCGCCGGGCCGTGGCCAAAGCGGTAGCCGCCAGCCCCAGCAGCAGCGGAAAATAGTCGCGCAGCAGCAGCGCGGCCCGCAGACGCAGCTTGGCCGGCACCTCGCGCCCGTAGAAATCGCGGGCATTGAAAACGTAAGCTCGCCGGCACAGCGCTTCGTTCACCAGGGTCGAGTCGCCCATCATCCAGAGGTTGACGGCTTCCGTGCCCAGGCTGTCGGCGGGTGTACGGGGCTGAGGCCTGAGCTGGTCGAAATCCAGAATCTGGGCAAAATACCGGTCGCGGGCCTGGGTGTGGGCCTGCTCGGGCGTTTGCAGGAAAGCGGCCAGGGCAGTGGCCATGGCCAGCAGCAGTGCCCCGCCCGCCAGCGTGGGCAGCGCCCGGCGCCAGCTGCCGGCCAGCCACAGGGCGCCCGGCGCGGCGGCGGCCAGGCCCATCACGCCCAGGCTGGGCCGCATCAGCCACGCGGCCAGCAGCGCCGCAAGCCCCAGCAGCAGGGGCCCCCGCCGCCCCGGCCGCTGGGCCGCATACAGCACGCCCGCGCCCGCCAGCAGCAGCCCCACCCGCACGTAGCTGAACCACAGCCAGTGCTCCAGCCAGGCCAGTCCGAAAAACACGACCAGCAGCATCACCACCACCGGCCCCGGCCACCACCTTCGCAGCAGCTTGTCAAGCACGGCAAACACCAGCACGGTGGCCGCGCTCAGCCCCAGCCCCAGCAGCAGCCCAAACCACGGCACCGCGGGCAGCGCCGCGTAGGCCGCCGCCAGCGCGTGCCCATAGCCATGAAAATACAGCGGCACCGAGGCCACCGGCCCGGTTGCGGTGACGCCGGAGAAAAGCCAGGCCAGCGCCAGGTCGTCGTTGGCCTCGAAGTAACTGCCCAGGCCGGCTACGGTGGCCGCAATCAGCCCCACGGGCAGCAACAGCACGCGCAGGAAAATGGCAAAGCGGGAGGAATTTGGCACGGCGGCAAAGGCAAACGAGGCCGCTAAGAAACAAAGCGGGCCACCATCAGGCGCGCCAGAACCGCATTTCGAGCGACACGCGGGTGGCGTCGGGGTTGAGGTTGGCGGCACCGCCGTGCAGCAGGTAGGGCGAAAACACCAGCACCTCGTCGGGGCCGGGGTTGGGCCGAATCAGCTCTAATGGCCGGGCCGGGCGCAGCACGCCGGGCACCGTGTAGGGCACGCCGTAGTAGATGGCGCCCCCGGCCGTGCGTTCGACGGCGCTCTCGGGCCAGTGGTGGCTGCCCGGCACCAGCGCCAGCGCCGACTGCGCCGTGCTGCCCGCCACCGGCAGATAAATGTTGAGCGCGTGGCGATAGCGCGGCAGCCAGGCGTCGCGGTGCAGCGGGTTCTGGTCGGCGTGGTGCGGCCGCACAATGCGCAGGTGAAACACCGCCTCCTGCACATTGGGGTTGTGAGCCCGCACGGGCTGGCCGCACGCCTGGCTCACCAGCGCTTCGAGCAGCGCGGGCGCCACGGGCAGCTGAGCCATCTCGTAGGCCTTGGTTTGGGCAATGACGGCCAGGTGGCGGGCAGGGTCATCGCCGATGGCGCGGTGGTACTGGCTGATGTCGAAGTCCGACGCCACGTCGCAGCCCGCGTGGCGCAGGGCCTCGCGCAAGAGCTCGGCCAGGCCAGCCTGCAATTGGGCTTGCTGAGCCGGTGCCAGGCCGGGCACTACCACAAAGCCCGCGGCGGCCCACGCCGCCTGCGCGCTCAGGTCGACGTCGGTGGCCAGCAGCACGGTGTTGTCGCCGGCCGCGGCCGCAGTTCCTTCTACCCCGGGCAAAAGCACCTGGCCGTCGAGGTGTAGTCGCGGGGGTACGGCATCGGAAGCAGCAAAGTCGTTGGGCAGGGACATGGGGTGTGGGCTGGCGGCGAACAAACTTAGCTTGCTTTTGGCGCAAAAAGCCGGCTCCACCGGGCCAGCCCCCATTCCGGCAGGCCGGGGCGCGCCACCTGCCGCAGCAGCGCATACAGCGCGCCCACTTCGGTGTGGCGACGCCGGCGGGCGGCCTGGCGCAGTTCCCAGCGCAGGCGCGTGGCCAGCGCGGCGCGCTCCGCGGGCGTACGCACCAGGACCAGCGCCTTCTCGCACACCCGAATGGTGGACGCCAGGTAGGGGTCGTGGGCCTGGTAGGCTTTGGCGCTCATGCTGCGCGGGTGCTTGCGCTTGCGGGTGGTCACGGCGTCGAGGTACACAAACTGCCAGTCGCGGCTGGCCCGCACCCAGAAATCGAAGTCCTCGTAGGCCAGGGTTTCGTCGTAGCCGCCCAGCGCCTCCAGGCAGGCGCGCCGCATGAGCATGGTGGGCGTGCTGATGAAGTAGCGGGCCAGCACGTCGGCCAGCACCCAGCCGCTGGCGGGGCGGGGCCGCAGCCCGCCGGCGCCGTCGGGCCGGTGGTGCAGGCCCAGCGGCTGGCTTTGCTCGTCAATCAATTCAGCGTTGGAATAGACCATGCCCACGCTGGGGTCGGCGGCCAGAAACACCTGCACCTGCTGCGCAATGCGTTCGGGCAGCAGCACGTCGTCGGTGGCAAAGTCTATCACAAACTCGCCTTGGCTTGGGCGGAAAGCCTGGTTGAAGGCGCGGCAGTTGCCCACGTTTTCGGGCAGCAGCAGCAGGTGCCAGCCGGGTTGCCGGGCGGCATATTCGCGCAAGATGGCGGAGCTGCCGTCGGTGCTGGCGTCGTCCACGAGCCACACTTCCAGGTTCGGGTAGGTTTGGGCGAGAATGGAATCCAGGGCTTCGCGCAGGAAGGGGGCGTGATTGTGGCACAGCGCCACGACGGTGACGAGGGGCAGCGCGGCAAAAGACGTAAGGTGAGGTTCGGACATGGAGGCCGCAAATGAAGCCATGAAATGCGTTCGAAACGCTGCCTGGTTGGACAAGGAAGCAAAATAGCAGCGCCCGTTTCCGCAAGTCACACACACTGGAAACGCGGCTCCTGGCGTTTCCATAGCAGTTGTTTTTGGGGTAACCAAGTCCTAAGCACGGTTTTTGCGACTCGCTTGCTCTACAGCTTATTCGTCGCCGGTCAGGCACTTGCCAGCGCAATTCTCAACAAATGAAAACACGACTACTATTTGCTATTTCTTTCCTGGCTTCGCTCACAGGATTCTACTCAGCCTCAGCCCAGCCCACCCGCGTTTGGTTGCGTACTTACCCATACCAGTACTAGGGTTACCACAAGCTGCTTGCTCTGCCCGATGGCGGGGCCCTGCGTTCTCATGTAACGGTTTTCCCCGGGTCTAGCAGTACGCCGTTGGCCATCGTGTCGCGCCTCGATTCCACCGGGTCAGTGGTTTGGCACCGCACCCTCGGGCGGGCTTATTCTGTCTTTAACAGTTTCGTGCCCCTGCCCGACGGTTCCTGTGCGCTGGCCGGCTACCAGTCGCGGCTCACGGCCAGCGGCGACACGCTAGGCTCACGCTACTTCGGCCTGCCGAACGACTACGACCAGTTCACCGACGTGCGGCCGAGCGCCAACGGTGGCCTGCTGCCGTGCGGCGTCATCGGGCTGGCCAACGGCCAACAGCAGCAGGGCTGGCTGCTGCAACTCGACAGCTTGAACCGCGTGCAGTGGCAGCAGCGCACCCCGGTCGGTTCCGCAGTGCCCAACTTTGTGTTTTACCGCTGCCTGGCTCTGGCCGGCGGGGGCGCCTTGGTGCAGGGCTCACGACTGGCCCCTAACCGGCTGGATGTATTTACTGACTTGTACATGGCCGCTTACCAGCCCAACGGGGCGGGCGGGGCTGCCGCAAACTGGCAGCGATTCACCTCCCCCCCCACCACCGACGAGCCCTACGGCGATTGGGACTTGAGCACACGAGGCGAGCTTACCGTTAGCGGAAGCATCGACTTTGGCCACACGCTGGCCCTGATGCGCCTGCAGCTGGCCGAGCGCCCCTACGTGCCGAACCTGTGCCAGACGCCGCCGCAGGCCGCGCTGGGCTTTGCCCCCACCGCCGGCGGCGACAGCCTGCGCTTCTTCGCCCTCACCGGCGCCGGGCCGCGCTACGCCCAGCTCGTGCGCTGGCGCTGGGATTTCGGCGACGGCAGCACCTTCGACGGGCCCCCGCCCCCGCCCCACCGCTACGCCGCCGGCGCCGGCACGGCCGTGCGCCTCACCGTCACCAACAACCTGGGCTGCATGGCCACGGCCGTGGCTTTTCCTTTCGCCCTGGCCACCGCCGCCCAGCGCGCGCTGCAAGCCAGCTTCAGCGTGTTTCCCACCACGGCCGGGGCGGGCGGCACGGCCACGGTGCAGCTGCCGGGCCTGCGCCCCCAGCCTCCCATAGCGGCGAGCTGCGCAACGCCCAGGGCCAGCTGGTGCGGTACGAGCAGTGGGCGTCGGCGGCGTTGGCTCGGCGTGCCGCTGGGCCTGAGCGGCCTGGCCCCGGGCGTGTACAGCCTGCGCCTGCTGGCCCGGGAGGTAACATTGGTCAAGCGTCTGGTGGTGCAGTAAGAAAGCACCGGCGCGGCCGGCCTAAGGGCAAGGGCGCGGCACGTATCATTGCAAAAATCCCCGACACTGCGCAGTGCCGGGAGTTTTTGTTGGGCTTCTTTCTTATCACTGTCGGGCCCGCCGGCCCCGCAGATACACCGCTACGCACGCCGCCAGCACCAGCCCGTAGCGCGCCGCGTGGGCCCACACCGCGCCCGCCAGCCCCAGCCGTGGCAGCAACAGGGCCAGCATCCCGGCAAACACCACCGCCGACGCGGCCTGCACCGCGATGTAGGGCCCCGTGCGCGCCCGGGCCATGAGCTGGTAGATGAACACCCAGCTCAGAAACTTGGCCCAGTCGCCGAGCAGCTGCGGCGCCAGCAGCTCCTGGGCGGCCAGCAGGCGCGGGGCAAACAGCAGCGGCAGCAGCCAGCTGCGGCAGGCAAACAGCAGCCCCAGGCCGGCGGCCAGCAGCGGGACCAGCAGGACCAGCACGCTCAGCAGGTAGCGCCGCGCCTGCCGTGGCTGGGCCGCCAGGGCCGCTAAGCGCGGGTAGAACACGCTGCTCATCACGGCCCCAAACACCATGGTATAGTTGTCGGAGAGCTTGGCCACGGCCTGCCACAAGTCGGTGCGGGCGGGGCCGTAGGTGGCCAGCAGGTGGTCGCGCAGCACGTAGTCGACGGCCCGGCCGAAGAGCAGGGAGCTCACGGCCATCAGCAGAAATTGACCCAGGCCGCGCAGGGCCGTGCGGCTCACGGGGGCGGCCGGGCGCCACTTTGGCAGCACGCCGGCCCGGCGCGCCAGCCACAGTGCCGGCAGCAGCGTGAGGCCTTGGGCCAGCAGGTAGCTCAGCAGCACCCGCGGCAGCGGGGCCTGCGCCAGCAGCATGCCGGCAGCGGCCGCCGTGCCCAGTGCCGCCAACGTCACGGCCAGCCCGATGTAGGACCGTAGGCGGCCCGCCGCCAGCAGCGCGGCCCCCAGCAGGCCCTGCCCGGTGAGCAGCGCGATGCCAAGCACCAACACCACCCCGGTTTGCCAGTTCCAGCCCGCCCGGCTCGTGGCAGCCAGCACCGCCGCGCCGCCCAGCAGCGCCAGGGCATTCAGGGCCACCGCGGCACCCAGCCAGGCGCGGTGGCGCGGGCTGCCGGGCCGCAGCGGGGCCAGGTATTTCACCAGGCCCACGTGCACGCCGTCGTTGGGCAGGGACGTGAGCAGGGCCATCAGGTTCTGGAACTGCGCCAGCAGCGTGAGCCCCCCGGCGGGCGCGAAGGTGGCGAACAGTTTGTTGAGCACGAGGGCGCCGGCCGCGCGGGCCGCCACGGCCACGCCCGTGCCGAGCGAGCCCCGAATGAACTGCCGAAGCAGCGGCTTAGCCGAGGAAACGAGGGTGGGCATCGGCACAAAGTACGGCACACTCCCCTCCTTGGCGATGCGGGGAATGTGCTCCCCTCTCCCTTACGTCCCTACTCCCCTCCTCATCCCAATTCCTTTTCCCAGCTCAGGCGCAGGCCGGCCACGCCGCCCAGGTGGCGCTTGAAGCGCAGCAGCGAGGCGTTGGGCCCGGTGTCGAGGGTGGAAGTGCCGAGGTCGAGCACGGTGAGGGCGCTGGCGCGGGCAAAGGCGTGCAGGCCTTCGTTGAGCAGCACCACCGGGCTGAAGGCATTGCAGCGCAAGGGGCTGGCAGGGTAGAAATTATACAGGGCCGTTTCGCTCACCCGAATGGCTACGGTGAGCGCCGCCCACTCCCCATCGGGCTGGCGCACCGAGAACAGGAAATGCTCGCGCGGAAAGTGCTTGAATAGTGCCTGCACCCGCTCCAGCGACAGCGACAGGTGCTGGCCCCGCTCCTGCCGGCACGCCCGGATAAACTCGTAGGCCGCCGGCAGCAGAAACGGCGGCTCCTGCTCCACGTGCAGGCCGTGGCGGCGGCACTTGTGCAGGCGGCGGCGCTCCGACGCGTGCAGGTGGGCTTCGTAGTCGCGGGCGGGGTCGAGGTGGTAATTCTGTTCGGCCAGGGCCACGCGGTAGCCGCGCTGCCGCAGGGCTTCGGCGAGCGTGGCGGCGCCGGCGGGGTCGTAGGCGAAGGGATAGCCCCGCAGCGCCAGCCGGCGCAGGCCGAGGCCGGTCAGGTGGGCTTCGGCGGCATCCAGCAGCAGGTGCACGGCCGCCGTGCCCACGCCGGGCGCCAGCTGCACGGCTCCAAACGGGGCCTGCGCCGGGCTGCGCGCCGTGCCGGTTTCTGCTTCAAAGCTGACGTGCAGCTGGGCCACACTGACGCCGGCCGCGGCGTCTTCCACATACAAGCTGAGCACGGGCGCGGCGCTGGCTTGCAGGGCCTGGTGCTCGGGCCGGAGGTACAGAAACGACTCAAACGCCAGCGGCAGCCGCGGCGGCGCGGGGCCGCCGGCCGCCAGCCACACCGAGAGGCCCGCCGTGGCGCGCGCGGCGGTGCTTTCTCCCACCAATGAATCCGTACTTTTCAACCGTGTGTTTCGAGGCTCTGCCGACAAAGTACGGCACAGAACGGCTCATGCCACCGCTGCGGGGCCTTCCCGGGCGCGTTCGGGCCGGCCGGGGCATCCCGGCCGGCGTGCCTTGCGTAGGGGCGCAAGCTGCTCCGTCGATTTGTATTTCTTTGCCGCATGTCTCCACTTAGCTCTCCGTCCAAGGCTCCGGCCGCGCCGTCCACGCCCTCCGATGGCATCATTTCTGACCGCGAAGCCACCCGGCAGGCCCGCGAACAGCACGTGGGCCAGCGCCCCGGCACGCTCACGGTGCACGAAGGCGCCCTGCCGCCCCGCATCTTTTTGATGTCGTACGACGACACAAACTGCCGCGAAGAGGAATACACCGGCCGCTACGACGACCTGCTGGCCTATTTGCGCACCCACCCCCACCTCAAGCATTGGGTAGACGTGCGCGGCTACAACGACCTGCCCCTGCTGGAGCGCATGATGCAGGACTTCGGCCTGCACCCGCTGCAGATGGAGGACGTGCTCAACGACTACCAGCGGGCCAAGGTGGAGGTATTCGACGAGCACCGCTTGTTTATGGTCTCGCGCATGACCGATTTCACCATTAATCTCGAAGTCGACGACGACCAGCTGTCGCTCTTCACCGGCCCCAACTACGTGCTGTCGTTTCAGGACGACTACGACGACTGCCTCGATGCGCTGCGGGTGCGCATCCGCAGCAATTTCAGCACCTTGCGCCGCCAGCCCAGCCTCTACCTGGCCTACGCCCTCACCGACGTGGTGCTCGACCACTACTACCCCACCATGGCGGCCATCGGCGACTACATCGAGCGGTTGGAAGAAGCCATTTTCTCCGAAAAGCGCCCCAAGCGCCTGCTCAACCGCATTCTGCGCATCAAGAAGGACGTAGTACGCTTTCGCCGGCTGGTATATCCGGAGCGCGACAAGATTGCGGAAATCCTGCGCCTGCCGGAAGAGATAATGCCCGAAAACCTTAAGATTTTCTACCGCGACGCCTACGACCACGCCATTCAGACCCTGGACCTGGCCGAGAGCTACCGCGACAACATCTCCTCCCTCACCGACCTCTACCAGTCGGAGCAGGGCAACCGCATGAACGAAGTGATGAAGGTGCTCACCATCATCAGCACCATTTTCATTCCGCTGAGTTTCGTGGTGGGGCTCTACGGCATGAATTTTCAGCGCCACGACGAGCAGGGCCACCTATTGGTGCGCAACATGCCCGAACTCTACAGCCCCTGGGGCTACCCCACGGTGCTCGGCATCATGGCCAGCGTGATTGTGGTGCAACTGGTGTATTTCTACCGCAAAGGCTGGCTGACCAACCGATGATTTTTTAGTTGATTTTTAACTGCGCCACCACCTGCGCCACGCGCTGCGCCACGGTGCCTTCAACCAGCGTGTAGGGAATGCCATAGAAATCGAGCTGCATCAGAATAGCGCCGTGCTGAAAGCTGCGCAGGGCCTCGGGGCCGCGCCAGCCGTCCTGCTCGAAGGGCACGGTGGGCGCACACACGAAGGTGTGCGCGTAGCGCTGCCGGCACACGGCGGCCATGGCCTGCAGGGCGGGGTCGCAACGATGAAAATAATAGTAGGAATACAGCGCCGTGGTGGCCGCGTTGGTGTCGCAGAACAGCACGCCTCGCGCCCGCCCGGCGGCTTCGTCTTCCAGCTCGGCATGGCGCCGGGCGATGTAGAGCAGGTCGTCGAAGTCGAGGTTGCCGTTTTTCTGCTCGTGCAGGGTGCGGCCGTATTCAGGCACCCACTCGGTGCCGCAGGCCGCGGCCAGTGCTTCGCAAAGCGTGCTCTTGCCGCTGCTCTCGGCGCCCAGAAATACTACTCGTGGCACCGGAGCCGGCGGCACCACGCCCAGCTGCGCCGCCACCAGCGGGTGCAGGTAAGGAGTTGCTGCGGCAGCGTTTGCGCGCACCAGCGTGCCCGACACCGGCACCTGGCTTCTCGCCGCATCTACTTCCACGTGCGGCACTCCCAGGTGCCGGGCAAACCCCGGCCCGTAGGCCTCGCTGGTGAACACCACGTCTACCGTTATTCCCTGCCGAGCCAGCCACAGCCGCACAAACTCGCGGTGGGTGTCATCGTCGGCGGCATCGGGTGGCACGCCATCGGCGTTGGCCGAAAGGGCGAAAACGCTCAGCGGCGTGGAGCCAATGCGCGGCCCGTCGGCCAGCTCATCGCCCCGGTACAGGGCCCGCAGCCACCCGGCGCGCAAAGCCGCCGGGTGCTCGGCCGAGTCGGGGTTGGCGTACACCAATACCACCAGCCCAGCCACCTGGGCCGCGGCCGTTTCCAGCAGCAGCTGGTGGCCCCGGTGCGGCGGCCAGAACTTGCCGACCACGAGGCCGGTGCGGGGAGTTGAAGGCATGGGAAGTTGGGGGCTGGGGAGCAAAAGAACGTCATGCTGAGCGCAGCCGAAGCATCTCGCGTGCAATGGTAAATCCAGTCGATTGAATTACTACCACACGCGAGATGCTTCGGCTGCGCTCAGCATGACGTTCTTTTAATTAAATCTATTCACTCCGCCAACTCGTCAACCCACCGCTGCTCACGGCCCCACCTTCAACTCGGTGCGGCGCAGCTCGCGGCCCACCAGGCGGGCCAGCTGGTAGGTGTCGGTAGTGGCGTCGTAGCTCAGGGCCACGCCGGTGCCGGTGCTGGGCAGCGGCTCGCCGCCCAGCAGCTGGCCCCGCGCATCGTAGAGAAACACGTGGGCCGGACCGGGCTCGGTGATGGCCACCAGCCGGTGGTTTTTGCCGAAATCAAAAAACTGCACCAGCCGCTCGCCCGAGGTCACGAAGCGCTGCGTGAGCAAGGGGGTCGATTGGGCGGGCAGGTACACGTCGATTTGGTTACCGTCTTCGCGCGTCAGCACGAAGGTGCGGCCCGTGAGGTCGGGTACGAGGCGGAAGCGGGCGGTGCGACTCCAGGTGGCCACGCGCTGCCGGCTCAGCACGTCGCCGCTGAGGTTGAAGGTGATGAGCTCGCCGTGCTGGTTGACGGTGGTGAGGCGGGTGCGGGCCAGCGTGGTGCCGGGCTGCACCAGTAGGTTGCCGGCCAGCCGGGCCCCCAGGCTCAGCGGGAAACCAGGAAAGAGGTTGCCCTGCCCGTCGTAGGCGTACACGTAGCCATTTTGCAGGGGGGCCACCACCACGGTGCGGCCGCCCGCGCTCAACAGCGCCGGGCGCCCCGCCAGCGGAAAGTCGAGCCGCTTGGGCTGCCAGCCGCGGAACTCGCGGCCCCGGGCGTCGAGCAGGCGCAGCTCGTTGCCGGCCGTGCGGGCCAGCAGGCGGGCCGGCTCGCCGGGGCCGCCCGGGCCCATAGTCAGGTCGGCGAGGTGCAAGGTGTCGGGCAGGTTCAGGGGGAAGGGCAGCACGTCACGGCCGTCGTTGCCGAGCAGGTGCAGGCGGTGGCCGGCGCCCAGCAGCAGGCCGCCGGCCACTCCGCCCGCGGCCGGCAGCAGGGCCATACCCACGGCCGGCCCGGCCAGCGTGTCGGACCACACCACCGTGTTATCGGCGCTCACAAAGTGCAGCGCCTGGGCCGAGTCCTGCACCACCACGGCCGGAATGCGCGTGCCCAGCGCGGGCAGGGCCACCGGCGTGCCCACTAGCCCGCGCTTAAACGCCAGCACGCGCCCGTTGGCCGCGGCGCCCCCGGCCTGGGCGGTGGCGGGCCCCAGGTTGGGGTGGTGCAGCAGCAGTTGGGTGAAGTATTGCGCATCGGGGGCCGCTTCGTTGTCGGCCGGCACCAGTTGGAACGCCATTTGGGGGAAGCGCTTGAATAGGGCTTCGTTGCGGAGCAGGCCGGCGCGGCGCTCCTCCGTGAGCACGCCCAGCAGCGCGTTCCAGCTGTTGCGGGTGTCCACGAAAATACTCAGGCGGGCGCGCGGCTGGGTTTCCTGCAAGAAAGATACCTGCGCCGGCGACTGCGCCCAGGTGCGCCCGGCCACCACATCGACCAGGTAAGCATTCAGGGTCAGCTCATCGGAAAGCACCAGGTAATTGCCCATCATCACCCCGGCGCCGGACACCACCTCCACGGCGTTGGGCCGGGCCGGGTCGAGCAGCGGACCCAGCACGTCGGCTTCCGAAAAGCCCACCGGATGCACCTGGTAGGGCCCCACCCGCGTGAAGGCCGGCGAATTGCCATTGAGCCGACGCAGGCGGGCCAGCCACGTGCTGGTGCGGGCCGGCACCGAGCAGCGCACCATGGCCAGCCGGCCCGGCCGGCGGCCCGGCGCGGCGGCCGCCAGGTAGGCCACCGCCATTTCGCCCCCCAGGGTTGCCCGCAGGCTGTCGAGGCCCGCACTGATTCCCAGCGAGTCGACCGGCGGCGCGGTTCGGGGCCAGGTGCGGGCCGGCTGCGCGGCCAGGTGCAGCACCAGCGCCGTGCGCGTGCTCAGGATGTCGGTGAGGCCCAGCGGCTGGGCAGCCTGCCCCCGCAGCCGCTGCTGCAGGCTGCCGTGGGTGGTTTCGGGGTTGGAAAACCCTTGCAGCAGTGCCCGGCTGCCCGCCAGCTTCACGCCCATGAACCCCTGCGACACCAGCCCGGCCAGCAAGTCGAACTGCCCGTGCGCATCGCGCCGAAACAGCACATCAAGGAACTGCGGCAGCCGGCGGTAGTTCACCAGCACGGTGGCGTCCACGCCGCGCAGCTTCAGCAAATCGGTGGAGCTGAACGTGGCAAGCACGGTGGGCGCGTCGGGGTGGGCCAGGCGGCGCACCACGGCCTCCACCAATCCGCCGTTGGCGCTGATGAGGAGGTGGTTGCGATAGTTGAGCACGGTGAGGCTGAACTCGCTGCGCTGCTCCGTGAGAATGGTCAGCTCCTGGCCTTCGTACTCGCGGGTGCTGAGGCGGTAGCGACTGTCGCGACCCAGGGTTTCGAGCAGGCTGCGCACCTGCCGGTACTCGCTCACCCGCACCAGCGGTATCTGATACAGCACGTCGAACTCGTCGGGGCCCGTGACGTGCAGCGAGGTGATGACCAGCTTGCGGCCCAGCAGCGTGAGCAGGCTGTTGCGGCGCCGGGCGCTGCCGCTGCTCAGGCTGTCAGCCAGGGCCAGGTGGCCGGCGGCGTGCTGGAAGTAGCGCACGGCCGTGAGGTTGTCCCACAGCTCGGTTTCCTGCAGGTGGCGCACAAGCGTGGGATGGTCGTGGGTGCTGAGCACGAGCACGGCATCGTCGGGCACCAGGGCGTAGGGGTCGACGGGCACGGCCGCCAGGGTGCGCCGGTAGTAGACGTACGTGGCCAGCGCCAGCAGCAGCAAGAGGGCCGTATACAGCGCCAGAAGCTTTCGGGACATGCGGGAAGTAGCGGATGACGGGCGACGAAAGTACGCCCGCCGCCGCGGCTGCGCCGTAAATCGGGACGTATCTTTCCGTTCGGTACCAAGCGCCGTTCATCCTCATGCCGTTCCGTCAGTTGTTTTCGTCGTTGTTGGCGCCCGGCCGCTGGGCCGGCCTGCTGGGGCTGCTGGCGCTGCCGGCCTGCTTTCAGCTGCGCGAGCCCGAGCCCGCGGCCACCGGCAGCGAGTGGATTCAACCCACCCAGATTGACATTCTGCTGGCCAACTTCACTACGGCCGTGCAAAACGTGAACGTGGCCAATTACGAGCGCACCTTCAGCGGCCCCACCTACCGCTTCGTGCCCGACCCCACCAGTGCCGGCTCCTCGCCGGCCCTGTTTGCCAACTGGAGCGTGCCCGACGAAACCACCTACTTCAGCAGCCTGCGCCGCCGCACGGCCACCGGCGTTAAGAACACGCTGACGCTCACCGACCGCCGCGACCAGCTCTACACCGCCGACTCGGTGGAAATATCGGCCTTATATCAGTTGCGCGTCACGCAGCAGGACACGGCCTTTCACGCGGGCCTGCTGCAAGGCAACATCCGCCTCATCCTGCGCCGCCGCAACAACGAGTGGCGCATTGTGGCCTGGCGCGACCAGCGCACCATGCCCGGCCTGTGCTGGACGGATTTGAAGAAATATTTCAGTTCGCACTGACGTTGCGAACCAGCAGGGATTATTTATGCAGCAACCCGTATATTTCGGCCTATGAAGCCGTTGCGCCCGTCATTTCCGGTTTTGCTGCAGGCGGGCATTGTCCTGATGCTGACCGTGCCGGCGTGCAACCCGTTTGCGCCGGCGCTGGATGAGGTGCCCACCGACCAGAATGCGCTGCTGGGCAACCCGGTCACGGTGCGGGGCTTTTTCGACCGCTTTCGGGCCGCCTACCAATTGCGCGATTCCACGCTCTATGGGCAGCTGCTCTCGCCAAAATTCAAATTCACGTACCACGACTTTGCCGCCAACGTGGACCGAAGCTGGACCCGCGACGTGGACGCCAACACCACCTACCGCCTCTTCAAAGCCGCCCGCTCCACCAATTTGCAGTGGACGCAGTATCTGCCCACGTCCGACACGCTGGCCTCCGACACCCTCGTGAACGTGGAACGGTCCTTCCTGCTCACCATCGAGCAGCGCGACAACGAGCGGTTTTCGGGCTCGGGCACGGCCCGCCTCATCCTGGTGCGCAAGAACCGCAACGACCCCTGGCGCATGCGCAGCTGGTACGACCGCAGCGAGTTTTAGCGCGGCAAGCCCGGCCAGGCCATCGCTCTTGCCGCACTTAACATTATTCAACCACAAGGCGTTTGGTAACGACCGGCCGGCCGTCGCCGGTGCGAATCAGGACCATGTACAGGCCGGGCGGCAGCGCGGCCACCGAAAGGATGGGGCGTTGCGCATTCACGGGCCTCCGCCACACAGTGCGGCCCTGCAGGTCGCACACCTGCACCTCGGCTTGCCCCGCACCGGGCGGAAAATCAAGCGTTACCTGCGTGGTGGCGGGATTGGGGTATAGCCCCCAGGCGCTTGCGCTTGGCCCGGCACCCGGCACCGCCGTCAGTACGCGGCCCCAGAAATCGGCGCGCGCCAGCCCGATGTCAAATAAGCCGACGGTGACAATGGACGGCACGGCGCCCAGCCCCACCGTGCGGTACGTGTCGAACGAAGCCACCGGGGCCTGGCTGCCGCTCAGGGTGATGCCGACGGGCTTCGCGGAATCGATGGTTGTGGCCGTGGCCCACAGCACGCTTCCCGTCGAATCGTACTTGACCACGACCGTGCGGTAAGCGCCGTAGGGCCACGTGAAGCTCGCGCTGCCAAAGCGGGCCGGCCCGCCGACCGCGGCCGCCAAAAAGGCTTCGTCCCCTGCGTTAACGGCCACGCCCCGGCCTTCGTTGGGCACGTTGGTGCCGCCCCCGGTGCGCACCCACTGAAACGCGCCGGCAGCCGAATACCGGGCCACGAAAGCGTCCTGGCCGTTGGCAGCCGTCAGCTGGCTGCTCCCGAATTGGGCGCCCGTTTCGAGGTCGCCGCATACGTACACGTAACGGCCCAAGGCGTTGACGGCCACCCCGCCGGCCGTGGCCAGCGGCGCGGCGCGCAGCCATTGCGGCGTGCCGTTTTGCGCGTATTTGACCAAAAACAACCCATATGTGGCGGCGATGGTGCCCTGCACGCCGCTGCTGGCCTGCACGGTGCCCGTGCCGGCCGTGCCGGCCACGTAAACGGTGCCGCTCACGTCGGCGGCCACGGCCGCGCGGTCGAACGCCACGTTGCCGTTCGTCGACACTGGGGTTAGCGGAGAAATCAGCCGCACCCAATTGACGTTACCGCCCAGGTCGTAGCTCACCAGCACGTAGTCGAAGAGGCCGTTGAGCGGGCGGGGCAGGTGCACGCCGCCGATGGTGAGCGAGTCGACGCGCGAAGCCAGCACCACCGCGTTGCCAAACCCATCGGTGGCCACGCTGCTGGGCTGCAGGCCCGCGTTTCGCGAGCCGATGCGCTTGGCCCACAGCACCGTGCCGGCTGAGTCGAGCTTGGCCACAAAGCCGCCATCACCGGCCACGCTTTTCCCCGAGCCCGGAAACGTGAAGCCGGTGTCGGTGACGCCCACCACAAACACGTTTTGGAGCAAGTCGGTGGCCACGGCGGTGCCCACATCGTAGTTGCGACCGCCGCCGCCGCGCGCCCAGCGCAAGCGCCCCAGCGAATCGTACTTGGCAATCACCACGTCGAGTTCGCCGCTGTGGGGCAGCGTAGCCGGGCCGCCGCTGAAAGTGGCCGGGCTGTCGTAGCCCCCGGTGACATAGGTATTGCCCTGGGTGTCGGCCGACGGTCGGGCCGAAATGTCGTATAGCCCACTGGGCGAATTGCCGGTGGTCCCGCCCAAGCGTCGCCCCCACTGCCACCCCGCATTTTGCGCCTGCGCCGCAGACACAGTCACCATCAATAGCAGCAACCACGAAGCCACGGCAACGCGGTTGCAACCCGGAATTATCTTTGCCATGGCTTAGCGTGCGGTTACTTTACGCAAGGGCACCACGAGACCAAAGCGGCTGCGCTCGAAGAGGCTGTCACGCAGATTGGGGTTGGCCCGAAAGTCGAAGCTGGCACTCAGCCGGCCGTTGTAGTAGCAGCGCAGTTCTTCCAGCTCCAAGTCATTACGATATCCTTTGGGATATCTTTCAAGGCGCAGAGTATCGGTGTCGCGACGGTTGAGATGCACCAAGACATTATTGATATAAGCTGGGCTGTTGACTGGCTGCGCCTGGCCCATGAAGCTAGGGTCATCTTGAAGCCACACCTTGCCCCTCACTCGCAGTATTTTTGCAGGAGAAATACGGACGATGCCGTCTTGCCCAGTAACTTGAAACTGGACGGAATCGGGACTCGTGGCGCCGGACCGGGCAAACCAAGCTTGGCCGCTGGCGTCGTCAATTAAGTCATAGCATACTGTGGGAACCAGCGGTATACCGCCCGCGTCGGGCCCGGCAGTTGTTTTGGCACAGCCAATGGCGAGCAAAAGGCATGCACACAAGACGGATAAATGAGTGAGCGTTTTCATGAGCTAGCGCAGTTCAATGTGTTTCACCGCTTGTTGTTCTCCATTGAATCGGTCATTTAATCCTCCGGTGTATTCATAGCGGCCGGTGGCCGTATTGAATCCATAATAAGAACCCCTGCTATCGGAAAGCACTGGGTCACCAGGCGTATCCATTAAAGCATCACCGTTTACTTCAGCTTTTTTTTCACCCCAGGTTGAAACACAGGCAATTCCCTGGGTACGCGTGCGGCTGGATGACTCCTGATAACAATCTCCCGATTGACCATTGTACAGGACGCTGTTGTTCTGGTCGCGGGCGTTGTGCGTGTGCGGCAACCCGAGTACATGGCCCATTTCGTGCGCGAACGTGCGGGCGGATGCGAAGTTGCTCAGCGTGAGCAGAAAGCGCGGAAATATGGGTTTGGGCAGTCGGGCAATGCCTGCCCAAGTTCCCCCATTGATAGAGGAAGAAGTGCCCGGTTCATTCACAAAATGCACGTTCACGGCAGAAGCGTCGAACCAAGTGCGCCACATATAATCCAGCGCTCCGGCATCGGGCCTGTCATATAAATAAGAATCAGGAATGTAGCCCGCGCCGCACTTCAAATAGAAGGTTATGGGCACATTGGAGCGGGCAAATTCTGCATTCAACTGTGCGATGTCATCCCGTACCTGGTCGAGGCTACGTCCGCCGCTTCCATCCGAGCGTTGATGTATCCACGCTTTGATGGGCACGTACAGCATGCCGGGCGACGACATACGCCCTTCGGCATCTTTTCGGTACACCTCATCCTGCGTCAGGGTGCGGGGGGCGTAGCCTTGGCTGGGGTCGTCCGAAGCCGCTTTGATTTGGTCGATGTAATCGGCCGGCACGTCGATGGCGTGCTCCCGCAGGTAATCCACCAAGTACTGGTTGTTATCGGCCCACGGCAACTGGCGCAGTTCTTCCTCGTTGTATGCCGTCTCCGTTCCGCAAAAATTGTCGGGCTGCAGGGCTTGGCCCGCCGCGAAACGGGCCATCGTACAGCACACTAGCAGAAGCAGTTTTTTGGTAAGTGACGGGGGGGGGGTAAAAATTTTCATTAGCTGTTTGTTTTGGGTAGAAAAACTTGCTGACCAAATGTATGCATAAACCTTACTAGTGCAATAGCATGAGAGAAACATTCTGGCACTGCCTCAGCGGGCTCTCCAAGGCGATTGCGCCGCACTAGCTACCTTGGCGCCTTAAACTGTTCTTATGACCGAACCTCAACCCGACCAGCCGCATTTTAAGCGCGCCATCAATCTTTTCGACGCCATTATGCTCGTGACGGGCAGCATGATAGGCTCGGGCATCTTCATTGTTTCGGCCGACATTTCGCGGCAGGTGGGCAGCGCGGGCTGGCTGCTGGTGGTGTGGCTGCTCACGGGCTTCATCACCATGGCCGGCGCCATCAGCTACGGCGAGCTGGCCAGCATGTTCCCCAAAGTGGGCGGGCAGTACGTGTACCTGCGCGAAGCCTTCGGGCGCCTCACGGCCTTCCTGTATGGCTGGACGTTGTTCCTCGTCATTCAGACCGGCGTAATTGCGGCCGTGGCCGTGGCGTTTGCCAAATTCACCGGCGTGCTGCGGCCGTGGTTCAGCGTGAATAACATACTGTTTGAAACGAACATCGGCTCCTGGCATTTTACGTTTTCTACCGTACAGCTGCTGGCCATTGTGCTCATCGTGGGCATCACGGCGCTGAACGCACAAGGCGTGCGCACGGGCAAGCTTATTCAGAACGTGCTGGGCAGCACGAAACTCATTGCGCTGGCCCTGCTCATCATCTTTGGTGTGGCCTTGGGCATCAACCACGAGGCCATCGCGGCCAACTTCGCCGATTTGTGGTCGGCCAGCCGCTCAGCGGCCCCTGGCGTGAGTGCGCCCACCCTGCCCATTAGCGGCGGCGCCCTGGTCATTGCCATCGGCATGGCCATGACGGGCTCGCTGTTCTCTTCGGATTCCTGGAACAACATCGGCTTTGCCGGCGAAGAAATTCAGAACCCCGAGCGCACGCTGGTGCGCAGCATGGCCATCGGCACGGCCATCGTCACGGCGCTCTACATCCTCATCAACGTGGTGTATTTGCTGGTGCTGCCGCTGCACGGCTCGCCCGAGGCCGCCACGCTGGCCGGCCGCGGCATTCAGTACGCCACCGACGACCGGGTGGCCACGGCCGTAGCCGAGTCGGTGCTGGGCCGCGCCGGCGCCTATGTGATGGCCGTGCTCATCATGCTCAGCACGTTTGGCGCCAACAACGGCATCATCTTGAGCGGGGCCCGGGCCTACTTTGCCATGGCGAAAGACGGACTTTTCTTCCATAGCCTGGCCCGGCTGAACGGAGCCGGCGTGCCGGGCCGTGCGTTGTGGGCGCAGTGCTTCTGGGCCTGCGTGCTGTGCCTGAGCGGCCGTTACGGCGACCTGCTCAACTACGTCATGTTCTCGGTGATTCTGTTTTACGTTGTCACCATCATCGGCATTTTCGTGCTGCGCCGCACCCGCCCCGAGGCGCCCCGCCCCTACCGCGCCTGGGGCTACCCGCTGGTGCCGGGCCTCTACATTTTGCTGGCCACCACGTTCTGCATCATCCTGCTCATCGCCCCCGACACGGCCGAGTTCTCGCGCCGCGGCCTGGGCCTGATGGCCATCGGCCTGCCGGTGTACTTTCTGTTTGGCCGCCGCTTTGGAAACACCGGAGCATAGTCCTTGACTCCTGTTTATAGCAAAAGGCCCGGACTTTCCTTGAAAAGTCCGGGCCTTTTGCGTTGCGCGACGGGTGCCGATTACCGGCGGCGCGATTTAGCGCGTGGGGTCAGCGTTACGTTCACGGGCTGGTTGCCGCGGCTGCGAACTTCCTCGTCATCGTAGCCGCCGTAGCCGAATATCAGCGTGTTATCGGTGCCGGCGGGTACTTCCAGCGTGTAGTTGCCGTTGGCGTCGGTGCTGGTGCCTTTGCTGCTGCCGCGCAGCAGCACGGTGGCGCCCACCAGGGGCTTGCCGATTTCGTTCTCAATCTTGCCCGACACCGTGACGGTGGTGGGGGCCGCGGGCGCGGCCGGCTCGGCGGCGGGCGCCGGGGCCGGGGCCGCCTCTACCGGGGCCGGAGCCGCTGCGGCGGGCGCGGCGGCAGGTACCGCAGTGGCTACCGCCACGGTTTTGGGGGCCGTGGTGGCTTTGGCAACAGGCTTTTCGGTGGTGGTTTTCTCTTCCTCGGTTGTGGCGGCGGGGTCCGCTTTGAGGCCGGCGGCAATGCTGTCGGCGGCGGTGGGTGCGGTGGCCGTCACGGCGGCGTCGTCAAGCATGAACGTGGGCGTCACGCTGGCCAGGCCGCTACCACCGCCCTTGGGCAGGGCAATGTAGCCCACCACAAGGGCCAGAATTACTGCCCCCAGAATGTAGAGCAGCTTGTTGTTGCCGCCCGAAGCCAGCTCTTCGTCCTGAGCCTCAAAGTTGGGGTCGTAAGGTTCGTTTTCGGCATTGGGTACATTGTCCGGGTTCATCGCAGCGAATGGTTTGCGTAAGGTGGGAAAAGAAAAAGAAAGAGAATGGGTATTATCCTAATACTCTGGTATCGGATATGTCCGGCAAGTTAAGCTTTTGCCGCGTTATCAAGGTATCGGCGCGCTTTTTTCTTTTCTCCTTTCATTCACCGCCGAAGCCGGCATGCAAAAAGCCGCTCCGCCCCACCCAGGCAGGTGGCACGAAGCGGCTCGTTTTGGCGCGGGCAGCGGGCGGCGTTATTCGTCGCTGATGCTTTCGTTGTTGCCGGCCGGCGTGGGCTTGCCCGTGGGGGCGTCCGCCCCAAACGGCTGGTCGCGGGTGCGGATGTTGTGGTCGAGCTCGTAGCTGCCTTCGGCCTCGAAGCCCGGGCCCTGGGCCTGCTCGCCGGCATGGGTGTGGTCGTTGCCGCCCTGGGGGCTGGTTTCGGAGCCGCCGATGTGCAGGTTTTCGAGCTGGTCTTTCTGGTTGCTACGCTGCGTGTAGGCGTTGGCGCCGGTGTTGCGGGCGGCCGAAGGGTCGTTGCTGGACTTATTGTTGCTCTGGTCCTGCCGGTACTCCTTCTGGCGCTCCAGCTCTTCGTTTTTCACAAAGTTTTTGTTTTCGGTGATGTCGGCGTTTTCGCCTTCGTTGGGGTCGGTGCCGTCGCCGGAAATATTATCGGGAATCATGGGCTGGGAAGTGAGGTGGAGGTGTTGGGTGCTGAATGGCTTACGCAGCCCGGTGCTTTCCGTTACGCCCCCGGCCAAACCACGGGCCCGCGGCCTTGCGTAGATGGCCAGCCCCGGGGCGCTACTGCCGTGCCGGCGCGGCCGAGCCCCACGCTGTGGGTGCAGCAGAAGCTCTACATTTGGCCTTTGACCTCTCTCACACCCATCGCATGCACTTGGTAATTGTTGGCAATGGCATCACCGGCGTGTCGTGCGCGCTGGCCGTGCGGCGGCTGCAGCCCGAGGCGCACATCACGCTGGTGTCGGGCGAAAGCGCCCACCACTATTCGCGCACTGCCCTGATGTACGTGTACATGGGCCACCTGCGCCCGCAGGACATCAAGCCCTACGAAGACTGGTTCTGGCAGGAAAACCGCCTCACCCTGGTGCACGCTACCGCCACCGCCCTCAGCACCCGCGACAACCGCCTCACCCTCGACAACGGCACCACCCTCGCCTACGACCAGCTGCTGCTGGCCACCGGCTCCGAAAGCCGCCGCCCCGACTGGCCCGGCCAGCACCTGGCCGGCGTGCAAGGCCTCTACGGCCTCCCCGACCTCGACGCCATGGCCCGAGACACTCACGGCATCAGCCGGGGCGTGGTGGTGGGCGGCGGCCTCATCGGCGTGGAACTAGCCGAAATGCTGCACTCCCGCGGCATCGAACCCGTGGTATTGGTGCGCGACGCGCACTACTGGGCCTCGGTGCTACCGCCGGAGGAAGCCAACCTGGTAGACCGGCAGTTTGAGGAAAACCACGTGCCAGTACGCTACCGCACCGAGCTGGCCGAAATTCTGGGCGACACCGAGGGGCGCGTGTGCGCCGTACGCACCAGCGCCGGCGAAGAGATACCCTGTCAGTGGGTGGGCCTGGCCGTGGGCGTTACCCCCAACCTAACCCTCGCCCGCACCGACCCGGCTGTGGAAACCGACCGCGGCATCCTCGTCGACGAGTACCTGCGCACCAGCGTGCCCAACGTGTGGGCGGCTGGCGACTGCGCCCAGCACCGCCGGCCCAGCGCCGGCCAGGTGCCCATCGAGCAGCTCTGGTACACGGGCCGCATGCAGGGCGAAACCGTGGCGCACTCCCTCTGCGGGCAGCCCACCGCCTACCGCCGCGGCGTCTGGTTCAACTCGGCCAAGTTCTTCAACCTCGAATACCAGACCTACGGCGCGGCGCCCGCCGGGCCAGTGCCGGGCGTGGCGAGCTTCTATTGGGAACACCCGTCGGGCCGGGCGGCGGTGCGGGTGTACTTCGGGGTTGCTGCGCCGCACACCGTGCTGGGGTTTAACGCCTTGGGCTTGCGCCTGCGCCAGGCCGTGTGCGAGCAGTGGATACTGGCGCAGGCGCCCGTGACGACTGTGCTGGCTCACCTGGGAGCGGCTAATTTTGACCCCGAGTTTTTCCCGCAGCACGAGCCGGCCATGCTTGCGGCCTTCAACCGCCAATTTCCGCAGCTGCCCGTGGCCCTGAAGCAGCGCAAAGGTCTGTTAGGACGCCTGTTGCCCTCGCACATTTAATCCCCCGCTTTTCCGTGGACTTCTCCAAACTTTACCGGCCTTCGGCCCTCAACAGCTTCCAGTTCATCGCCCTCACCGGCCTGCTGATGAGCGCCGGCGCGCACCTGATTCTGCACTTCTTCGTGGGCCACACCCCCGAGGGCTTCAATTGGCTGTACGTGTGTTGGACGGCTTTGTACATTCTCGGCACGCTGAAAAACGTCTTCGGCAAGCCCGATGAGCCGCATCACCATCACCATCATTGAGAAGGGAGCTTGAAGGTGCCACTAGCTGGTGCCACGACCAACATAACTGTCATCCTGAGCAGAGCGAAGGACCTTCTCACGCCAGAACGATGAGCAGCAATGCAGTCCACCCGAACCTGAGAAGGTCCTTCGCTCTGCTCAGCATGACAGCCATTTAATAAACCTTATACCCCAACATGACCATCGCGCCCCCTCTGCCCACTGCTCCCCCAGCCGAAAAGCTCACGCTGGCCGTGGTGGCAGGTGGCCTGCTCGCCCTGCTCTTGGCCCTGGCCGACGCCAACCCCAGCCGGCAACGGCTGTGGTTTTACCTGGCGGTGGCGCTGGTGAGCAGCGGCACGCTGGCCTGGAGCTGGCTGAAATTTGGCGGCCGGCCCGCCGGGGTGCAGCACGACAACCTCTGGCTGCGCGCCAGCACCGGGCGCGGCGCCGTGGCCTGGGTGACGGGGTTGGTGCTCACGGGCTTCTACGTGGTGCTGTACTGGTACAGCGGCGATGACGGCCACGGTCACTTCGGCCCCCTCAACAACCTCGTGCACGCCCTCGATGGCTTCAGCCAGTGGCTGCGCGCCCGGCCTGCCGACCAGTGGTTTCTCTACGGCACCTTCTACACGCTGGCCGTGCTGCTCATGGGCGGCCGGGCCCTGTGGAAATACCGGCACTCGCGCTACCAGCTCATCCGCACGGCCTCGGTGATGTTTTTTCAGCTGGGCTTTTCCTTCCTCATCCCGGGCGTGCTGCTCTTTTTCCAGCAGCCCGAATTTTACTTCTCGTATTTCTGGCCGCTGAAGTACGACTACCTGTTTCCGGGCACTGTCACGTCGCTGCTGCAAAACGGGGGGCTGGGCGTGTTCATGGTGTTTTGGGGCGCGGTGATGTCGCTGCTGGCCACGCCGGTGCTCACCTATTTCTTCGGCAAGCGCTGGTACTGCTCGTGGGTGTGCGGCTGCGGCGGCCTGGCCGAAACCGCCGGCGACCCCTACCGCCAACTTTCCGACAAAAGCCGCGCCGCTTGGCGCTGGGAAGTCCGGCTCATCTACCCCATTCTGGGCCTTATCGTAGCCATCACGGCCTTGCTGTGGGTGCATTTTGCCACGGGCAGCACCCTGCTGGGCGAGGCCGGCAGGGTGGCGGCCAAATGGTATGGCTTCGCCATCGGCTCGGTGTTTTCGGGCGTGATTGGGGTGGGCTTCTACCCCATCATGGGCTCGCGGGTGTGGTGCCGCTTCGGCTGCCCCATGGCGGCCTACCTGGGCCTGCTGCAAAAGCATTTTTCCCGTTTCCGCATCAGCACCAACGGCGGGCAGTGCATCTCGTGCGGCAACTGCTCCAACGTGTGCGAGATGGGCATCGACGTGAAGCAATACGCCCAGCGCGGCGAGCCCATCATTCGGGCCGCGTGCGTGGGCTGCGGCCTGTGCAGCACGGCTTGCCCCCGCGGCGTGCTCAATCTGGAAAACGGCCCGCGTGAGGGCCGCTACCAGGCTTCGCCGCTGATTCATGCCGACTCGCTGCGCATCCTTTCCTAGCAGCTGCGCTGGGCCATTTTAGCCCTGCTGCTGCCGGCGCTTGAGGTGCAGCTCAATCATGCGGGTGTCTTCGTCGCTCCACACGAAGCTGCGGATGTTTTCGACGCGCAGCACGGTCAGGCCGTCGGGCTCGCCGTATTCGGTGTAGCATTCGAGCAGCAGCTCCTGCTCGGTGTACTGCCGGATGTAGCCGTACAAATCGGCCCCCACCTGCGAGGTGAGGTACACAAGCTGCCCGGCTTCCTGGGCACGCGACAACAGCAGCGGAATGGTGAGATACTCTTGCTCTATGAACGCCGGCGACTTGATGCCGGCGTATACTTTGTCGCGGTTGTCTTCCTTGATTTCGATGTTGCGAATGTACCGGTCATCAAAATCCAACTGGAAGATTTCCTCGATGTTGAAGGACTGGATGCCGGTTTGCATGCCGTCGCGGTTGATGACGCGCATCATCATCAGCTCGTCGCTGAAGTTGATGACGTAGCCCACCGAAAAGCGGCCATCCGATTGGGTGGTGCGCACGCCGAGCAGGCGTTTTTCCTGCTGCGCGCGCCTAAACATCTCTATAAATAATTCGGGCATAGCGGCAGAGTACGGAGTAGTGGCGGTAGCAATTGGCTTTTAGCAACCCGCGTTTCACGGCGCAAAAATACAAACAAGCTGATGCATAAGCCAAGCATACCCGCTCATTTACTGACTACTGAGACCATATCCACTGCTACTAACCGCCCCCCAATTACAGGCAACTATTGCCCAAGCCGTCGCCCTGAGATTATCGGCCTATCAGCCCAGTCCTTGGCGCGCGCCGCTAAGGCTCAGCATCTTCTATTGTAGAAAAGTCAGCAAGGCTTTGTGAAACTGCGCTGATACTTCCAGGTGCGGGATGTGGCCCACGTTGGGCAGCTCCACCAGCTTCGCGCCTTTTATTTGGGCGGCGGTGCGGCGACCCAGGTTCGGATACTGGCCCATTTGAGCCAGCGTTTTGGGGTCTTTTATCAGGCCCTTGCCCACCACGGTGCGGTCGGCCTGGCCGATGATGAGCAGCGTGGGCACGGCAATGCGGTTGAATTCGTAGCTCACCGGCTGCTGGTATATCATCTCAAAAGTGAGGCCGTTGGCCCGCGCCACTTTCGGAAAATCGGGGCTTGTGGTTTGTGCCGCCAGCGGCAGCAGCCATTGGTCGTGGGCGGCCGGGTAGCCGTTGGGGTAATACGTCGCGTGGTATTTGCGAATGCTGGCTTCGGTGCTTTTCCGCTCGGTGGCTTCGGCCTGGTCCACGGTCTGAAAGGGCACGCCCACGCGGTAGTCCTCTAGCCCGATGGGGTTTTCGAGTACCAGCTTTTCGGTGGCTTCCGGATAGAGCAGGGCAAAGCGCGTGGCCAGCATGCCGCCCATGCTGTGGCCCACCACGATTGCCTTTTTCACCCCCAGCGTATCGAGCAAGTGCTTCGTGTTGCGGGCCAGTTGGTGAAAGGAATAATGAATGTCGGCCTTGTCGGATTTGCCGAAGCCAATCTGGTCGGGCACCACCACGCGAAAGCCGGCCGCCGCCAATGTCCGAATGGTTTCGCGCCAGTAGGCCCCGAAGAAATTTTTGCCGTGCAGCAGCACCACGGTGCGGCCGTTGGCCCGGGCCGTGGCGGGCACGTCCATGTAGGCCATGCGCAGGGCCTGGCCTTCAATTTTCAAGGGCAGTATTTTAACTGCAAACGGATACTCATACCCGTCCAGCGTGGCATTGAGCGGGGCCGTTTGGGACCAAGCCGGCGCGCCGCTCAGCAACAGGGGCAGCAGTAGAAAGAGGAGGAAACGAGGCATCACAAATTCAGGAGGTGAAGTTGCGTCTACGCCAAAACCCTCGTCGGTACTTGAAAAACCCGGCCTAGCCCAAATAAAATGTTGGAAGCGCGGCCTACTCAGGCAGTCCTTCCAGCACTTTCCTGGCGTTGCTTACGTGGTCGGTGGCGCCGCTGAGGGAATTGAAGATGTATTGGATAACGCCTTGCTTGTCAATTACAAACGTGACGCGGCCGGGCAGCAGGCCCAGCAGGGCGCGGGGCACCTCGTAGAGCTTGCGCACCTTGCCGTCGGCATCGGCCAGGAGTTCGAAGGGCAGGCGGTGCTTCTGGGTGAATTTCTGGTGCGAGGCCTCGCTGTCGGAGCTCACGCCCACCACTTCGGCGCCGAGGTCTTTGAAATCTTCGTACTGGTCGCGAAACGAGCAGGCTTCGGCGGTGCAGCCGGGGGTATCGTCTTTGGGGTAGAAGTACAGCACCACGTGGCGGCCGCGCTTTTCGGACAGGCGAAAGGTGGCGCCGGTAGTGGTGGTGAGCGTGAAATCGGGGGCAAGTTGTCCTACCTGGAGCATACGGTTGGGAGCTAAGGGAAAGGGCCGCACGGTGGCGGCACGGTGCGGCTTTACGGCCGCGGGGGCATCTTTGTGGTGCATAGAGCACCAAAAGCCCTGTTTTGTTTGGCGGCGGCTGATTTCTGCGCCTCCCTTTCATGCCCCAACCTCGCATCAGCGTCATCATCCCGGCCCACAACGAAGCCAACGCCATAGGCCTGGTGCTGGCCGAAATACCGGTCGGCCTGGTGCAGGAAGTGGTGGTGGTCGACAACAACTCGACCGACGACACCAGCGCCGCGGCCCGGGCCGCCGGCGCCACCGTGCTGCGCGAGCCCCGCCCCGGCTACGGCAACGCCTGCCTGGCGGGCATGGCCTACGTCTTCGGCAAGCCCCAATCCGAGCAGCCCGACATCGTCGTATTTCTCGACGGTGACCACTCCGATTTCCCCGACCAAATGCCTGACCTGCTGGCGCCGCTGCTGCGCGGCGAGGCCGACCTCGTGATAGGCTCCCGGGCCCTGGGCGAGCGCGAAAAAGGCGCCCTGCTGCCCCAGCAGCGCTTTGGCAACTGGCTGGCGGCCCGGTTGCTCAACCTGCGCTACCGCGGCAACGTCACCGACCTGGGGCCCTTCCGGGCCGTGCTGGCCCCCGCCCTGCTCGCCATCGGCATGGAAGACAAAACCTACGGCTGGACGGTGGAGATGCAGGTGAAGGCCTTCCGCCAGGGCCTGCGGGTGGTGGAAGTGCCCGTGCGCTACCGCAAGCGCATTGGCACCAGCAAGGTGTCGGGCACGGTGCGCGGCACGCTGGGTGCCGGCTACAAAATTCTATGGACCATTTTCCGGTATTGGTAATGCATTACGCAAACGTCTGTCATCCTGAGCTTGCGAAGGACCTTATCACGACTGAACACTAACCTCATTAATGGCGCAGGCGTGATAAGGTCCTTCGCAAGCTCAGGATGACAAACGTTTTTAGACTACTCCACTCTTTGTTGCTTTCCCGTTGATGCCCGTTCTGCCTCTTTTGCTGGTGGTGCTCTACGGGCTGTGCCTGCTGTTTATTTTGGGATTTAGCGTGGGGCAATGGCAGCTCACGCGCCTGGCCCGGCGCGCCTATGCCACGCGGCCCGCCCCTGCTCCGCCGGTGCCGGCCGCGTGGCCCGCATGACGGTGCAGCTGCCGCTCTACAACGAGCAAAACGTGGTGGAGCGCGTCATCGACGCCACCGCTGCCCTCGACTACCCGCCGGAGCTGCTGCACATTCAGGTGCTAGATGACTCCACCGACGCCACCGTGGGCCTGGCAGCTGCGCGTGTGGCCCACCACGCCGCCCGCGGCCTGCGCATCAGCCACGTGCACCGCATCAACCGCGAAGGCTTCAAGGCCGGCGCCCTGCGCGATGGGCTGCTGGAGACCGACGGCGAGTATGTGGCCATTTTCGACGCTGACTTTGTGCCCGAGGCTGATTTTCTGCGGCGTACAATTCCCTATTTCCTGCAGGATGAGCGCATCGGCGTGGTGCAAACGCGCTGGGGCCACCTCAACGAAAACGAGTCGCTGCTCACCCGCCTGCAGGCTTTCGGGCTCGATGCGCACTTTCTGATTGAGCAAGTGGGACGCACGTTTGCGGGCTTCTTTATAAACTTCAACGGCACCGGCGGCGTGTGGCGGCGCAGTTGTATCGACGACGCCGGCGGCTGGCACACCGACACCCTCACCGAAGACCTGGACCTCAGCTACCGCGCCCAGCTGCGCGGCTGGCGCTTCGTGTACCGCCCCGAGATAGTGGCCCCCGCCGAGCTGCCCGCCGTGATGGACGCCCTCAAGTCGCAGCAGTTCCGCTGGACCAAGGGCGCGGCCGAGACCGCCCACAAGCACCTGGGGCCCGTGTGGCGCTCGGCGCAGCCGCTGGGCGTGAAGCTGCAGGCCTCGTTTCACCTGCTCAACAGCTCGGTGTACGTCGTCATCATGGTCATGGCGCTGCTCAGCGTGCCACTGGTGTTTGTGCGGGCCCAGTTCCGCGAGTACAAGGTGGTGTTTCAGCTGGCGTCGGTGTTTCTGGTGGGCTTCACGCCGCTTATCTACTACTATTATTCGGCCTGGCGCCTGGCGCACCCTGATAAGCCGCTGTGGCGCTACCCGGGCTTCTTTCTGCTGTTTTTGTCGGTCTCGATGGGCCTGGCGCTGCACAATGCCCGCGCCGTGATACTGGGCTGGCTGGGCCGGCGCACGCCGTTTGTGCGCACCCCCAAGGCTGGCACGGCGCCGGTGGCCCGGCGCCGGCGTTATCGCACGGGCGGCATGGGCCCGCTGGTGGCCCTCGAAGGCCTGCTGGCCGCGTATTTTGCCTTCGGCCTCGGGGCGGGCATTTACTTCGATGACTTCGGCCTGTTGCCCTTTCACAGCCTGCTGACCTTGGGCTTCGCGGCCATTTTCTACTATTCGGTGCGCCATGCCCGCTAAGTTTCCTTCGCTTTCGCAGTGCGCGGCGCTGCTGCTTTCGGGCGGCGCCTACGCGGCCCTGGCCTACGCCACGCCCCGCCAGCAGTTCGGGCAATTGCTGGGGCTGTTTGCGGTGGCGCTGGGCGCCTATGCCTGGCTGTTGCGCAGCCGGCTGCCGGTGCGCTGGGGCCTGGCGGCGGCGCTGGCGTTTCGGCTGCTGTGGCTGCCGGCTCAGCCGGCCCTGTCCGACGACGTGTACCGCTTCCGCTGGGACGGCCTGCTGGTGAGCCAGGGCGTGAACCCCTTCCGCTTTCGGCCCGATGAGCTGATTGCCGACGGTGCCCGCCGCGCCGTGCCCGATGCCGCCCGCCGGGCTGCCTTGCTGCCCGAGCTGCAGCAGCTGTACCGGCAGCTTAATTCGCCGCACTACTACTCGGTGTACCCGCCGGTGTGCCAGTTTGCCTTTGGCGCAGCGGCGCGGCTGTTTCCCACTTCCGAAGCCGGGTTTGCGGCCTGCCTGCGCGTGGTCGTGCTGCTGGCGGAGGTGGGCACGGCCTGGCTGCTGCTGGCCTTGCTGCCGCTGCTGGGCTGGCCACCGCGGCGCGCCCTGCACTACCTGCTGCACCCGCTCGTCATCGTGGAGCTCACCGGCAACCTGCACTTCGAAGGGGTGGTTTTTGGCTTCATCCTGCTGGCGCTGTGGCTGCTGAGCCGGCAAAAGTGGGCGGCCTCGGCCGGGGCGCTGGGGCTGGGCGTGGCCACCAAGCTTCTGCCGCTGCTGGTGCTGCCGTTGCTGGTGCGGCGCCTGGGCGTCCGGCGCTTTGCCGCCTACGCGGCCATTGCGCTGGGCACGCTGGCGGTGCTGTTCGGCCCGTTTCTGTCGGTTGATTTGTTTGAGAACATTGCCCGCAGCCTCAAGCTCTACTTCCGCAGCTTCGAGTTCAACGCCAGCGTGTATTACCTGCTGCGGCCCGTGGGCTACTGGCTCACGACTTATAATCAGATTGCCGTCATCGGGCCGGCGCTGGCTTTCACCAGCGGCCTGCTGGGACTGGCCCTGGCCTGGCGCGAGCGGCGGCCCACGCTGGCCGCGCTGCCCTCTGCATTGCTGCTAATGCTCACGGCTTACTACGCCCTGGCCACCACCGTGCATCCCTGGTACCTCACGCTGCTGGTGGGCGTTAGCGTGTTCACGCAGTTTCGCTTCGCGCTGGTGTGGGGCGGGCTGGCGGTGCTTTCGTATGCGGCCTATCGCACGTCCGCCTACACCGAAAACCTGTGGCTGGTGGCGCTGGAATACGCCGGCATGTACGCCATGCTGGCCTGGGAGCTGACCCGGCGGCACACAACGGAACCCTCAGAGTAGCTACTCCCGCTTGCTAAAGAGCCCGCGTAGCAACGGACTGGCCATTGCCCGTACTTGAGACTATTTGGGCCAGTAGGCAAAGCGGCGCAGCGACTTGAGCTGCAACGTGCGGCCGTCCCAGGTGGTTTGGCGCAGCAGCACGTTGGGGTACTCCTTGGCGAAGAGGTAGGTGTTTTCCTTGTCAGGCGCCAGCTGGATGTTTACCCGCCAGGCGGCCGGGTTCTGCTTATCGGCGGGCACGTCGGCTGTGCTGAGGCGGGCCTGGTAGTACACCGGCGGCTTGGCGCGGTTGGTTTGCTGCAGGTCCATCACCACCAGGTTGAACGCGGGCAGCGAGTCAAATTTCAGGCTCCGCAGCGTGTAGGGCAAGGCGTCTTCCAGAAACACGTCGCGGCGCAGGTCGCGGTTGTTGCTGCCTTCGCCGTCCCAGTACGAGTGGTACCACATTTCAAAGTTCACGCCGTCGTCGATGATGGACTTGAACGTGTTGCCGCACCACTCCTGCGAGGAGGTGGTCATTTTGTAGAGCGCCACGGGCTGGTCGCGCCGGAAAAACAGCGACGTCAGGTAGTGGTACGGGTACTGGTCGGCCGGAATGGCGCAAAACTGGTTGATTTTCATCACCGGGAACAAGTCCTGGCGCTGGTAGTCGTCGGTTTTGACGTTGAACTGCTGGTTGAATTCCTCCTTCACCGTAATCATGGTGTACTCGAAGCGGCGCGGCTTTTTGTACACCACGCGCTCGGCGTCGTAGGTGGCCACTTCGGCCAGGCCGTCTTCCCACAGCTTGCGCATGGCCCAGTTCTGGTCGAAGTGCGGCAACACCGCCTGCAGGGCCTGCGCCGAAACCGGCGCGCGGCCTGTCGCCTGCTCGTTGGAGGGCTCACGGCAGCCGGCCAGGCTAGTGCTGAACAGTAATGAAAACAAAGCCGTCCGGAAAGGCGAGCGTGGCATGGAGAACAGTAAAATGGAAACAGCAAATGCAGTTGCCTGCTGGCACCTTCGGAAAGGCGATGCCCAGGGGCCGGCGAATGCATACGCGACAACGGGAGACTACGGCCTTACGCCACCCCAATATTAGCGAATTAGACTACTGATACGTTTTGCGGCCGCGCCGGAGCCAAGCACCCCATAGCCCCGAATACGGATGCACATTGGGCGTAGGTCCCTGGGCGTTCACCACCGGATAGCCCTCGTTCACCCACTCAAACAGGCCGCCGTAGAGGTTGCTCACGTGCTCGAAACCCAGGCTGCGCAGCCGCTCGCCCAGGCGCTCGCTGCGGGCGCCCACCGAGCAATACACCACCACCGGGCGGCGGCGGTCCACGCCCGCAAAATCCAGCGTGGCCACCGAGTCGTAGGGCACCAGTTGGGCGCCGCTCAGGTGGCTCACGCCGTACTCGGCGGGCGTGCGCACATCGAGCAGCAGCGGGGCCTCGGGCCCTGCCAGGGCGCGGGCCAGCGCGGCCGGCGCCACCGTGGGCACGGTGTGCTTATAGAGCAGCTGCAGCATGCGGCGGTAGGCCGCCGAGGGCCGCGCCTCCCCGGCCGCATCGGAGCCGCAGCTGCTCAGGCCGAAAACGCCCAAAAGCAGGCAGGAAGACGCGACGAAGGCAAACGACATAGGTTCAACAACAGCAGCACTGCACTGCCCGTTTACATGGAAAGCTCCTTGGCTTTGTTCATCATCATGGTGGCGTGCACCAGCGTGGCCCCGCCCTTGATGGCGGCCCCCACGTGCACGGCCTCCATCATTTCCGTCTCGTCCACGCCTTTCTGCAGCGCGTCGGAGGTGTAGGCATCGATGCAGTACGGGCACTGCACCACGTGCGCCACGGCCAGCGCAATCAGCGACTTTTCGCGCTCGGTCAGGGCGCCTTCTTTAAAGACTTCGCCGTAGTAGTCGAAAAATTTGCGGCCCATCTCGGGCTGCCAGTCGCTGATTTTTCCAAATTTGGCGAGGTCGGCGGGGTTGTAGTAGCTGCTCATGTGTTGGCGGGGTTGGGAAAAATAAAAGGTGTGGCGTGCGTTAGGTGCGGCGCACGTGAATGCGCACCCGCTGCCCGTCCTCGGTGGTAGTGGGCATCACGTCGATGCGGTCGGCTTCGTCGTAGTAGGCGGCCAGCCCGCGCACAATGCCCACGGCCAAGCCGCCCATGCGGCGCGGCGACACGTAGTCGATGTACAACTCGTCGGGGCCGATGCGGGTGACGTCGAGCACGGGCGGGGCGTTTTCGGCGTGCTCCTGGCGCACCTGCCGGTGCATGGTGTGCTCGGTGTGCTCCAGCATGTCCAGGGTTTTCCACTCGGGCTTCAGCAGCTTCTGGTACATGTACATGAGGTCCGGCACGAGGTACTCACCGAACTTCTCGTGCAGTTCACCGGCCGACAGCCCCGTCATCTCGGCGGCGTGGCCCACCAGGGCGTACAGGTGCTCATCGGGATACGCGGTTTTGTGGTCGAACTCGACGTGCTCCAGCCCCGAAAGCTCCATCAGCTTCACCCAGGTGCTGTGGTCGTATTGCGTTTGCACGTAGCGCTTGAGCAGGGTAAGAATGGTGCCGTGCATGTGCTCGATATTACCTGTGAGACAAATAAACAATTACCGCCCGTCGGCCGGGCTGGCTAACGGGCGGTAACGTTTAGGATGCGGTTAGCGGGTGCAAGTTAGCTGCCTTCCGAATGTTGAGAGTTGCGGCCGCTAGATGTTGCCAACCACGGTCATCGTGCTCAGGGTGGGGTTCACGCTGCCGCCGGCGGGCTCCACGGTCATGGCAAAGGTTTGGGCGCTGGCAATGTCCTTCATGGCCTGCAGGCCTTCGCCGGTGGCGGTGGCGAGCGTCAGCACCCCGGCGTCAATTGGCTTGCCCTTGTCGAGGGCCCACAGTTGGTACTGCTTGCCGGCCGGCAGCGCGGGCAGGCTTTTCACGTCGACGTATACCTTGTGCGTGGCGGGGTTGAACAGCACCCGGGCGTGGGCCGTGGGAGCAGTTTTGGTGCCGGCCAGGGCCACGGCGCGGAATTCGTCGTTGCGCAGCACCTGGTTTTCCTGGCGCAGGTCGCCCATTTGCCGGTTCAGCACGTTAGTGGTGGTGGCAAAGCGAGCCTGCTCGTTTTGCAGGGCCACGAGGTCGGAGCTGGCGTCTTTCCAGCGCGAATACAGCAGGAAGTTGGCGCCCAAACTCAGCAGCAGGGCCACCGAAGCAGCCATGGCCCAAATGGAGCGGGAAGGCTCCGGGGCATCGGCGGCCGGCGTGAAAGGCCGCACCACGGCGTCGCCGGCCACGGGAGCAATCGGATTCGTAGCGGTTTGGGCCACGGCGTCGAGGTCGGCGCGCAGCGAGACGTTGGGGGCAGCAGCGGCGGGCGCGGCAATCTGGGCCATTACGTTGCTCAGCACGCGTTCGCGCATGCCGGCCGGCGGGGCGAGGGAGTGAGCTTCGGCGTACACGCCGAAGGCAAGCTGAACCTGCTGCAACTCCTCGCTCACCTCCGGGTGCCGGGCAGCCATGCCTTCCACGGCGGCCTGCTCGGCCGGCGAAAGCTCTCCGAGAGCGTACTGCTCCAGAATGCCCGATTCTATATAGTCTTGGATGTTTTCCACGATTGGTTTAGCGAATAAGTTTGCTGAGGACTTTGATGGCAGTGCGGGCGCGGGTTTTCACCGTCCCCAGCGGGATGTTGAGTTCCTCCGCCACTTCACTCTGGGTGAAGCCCTCGAAGTAGAGCAGGTCAATAATCTGGCGTTGTTCGGGAACCAGTTTTTGGGTGATTTCCTGCAAACCAATGTGCTCGGGGCGGAAGGCCGTTGGCGCGGCCTGGCGCTGCGCGGTCAGGCTGTCGTCCAGCCCCTGAGTTTTGCTACCTACGCGGTGCTGTCGGGAGCGGATTTTGTCGATGCTCAGATTTCGGCAAATGTTGAGCACCCACGTGAAGAGGCGGCCCTTGCTGGGGTCGTAGCTGGCAAAGGCGTGCCAGATTTTGACCAGCGCTTCCTGCAGCACGTCCTCGGCCTCGTCTTCGGCCTTCACGATGCGGAAGATGACGCCGTAGAGCGCGGCCGAATATCGGTCGTAGAACAACGTCATGGCCGATTCGTCGCGCGCCTGCAGGCGCCGGACGAGCTCCGCCTCGGCGGCGGGTGGCAGGGAAATTAAAGGAGTATCCGACACAAGAGTGACTGAAAGTGAGAAAATGAAGCCGCAGCCGGCACCACCGGAACTGCACGAAAATACGCGCAGGCGCCGCAAATAGCGCTAGACGGCCCCGACGGTATACGCAACCGAACTAGGCCCATGTAAGTTGAACGAATATTTGCGCCGCGGGCCGGCCACTTCATTCTCCCCCGCCCCTTCTTCAGTTCTCGCCATGCCCATCGAATCCCTCAACCCCTACACCGGGCGCCGCCTGCGCCGCTTCCCGGCCTTCAGCTGGGCCAAAACCGAGCGCATTCTGGGCCAGGCCCACCGCGCGGCGTCCGCCTGGCAAGCCACCACCTGGGCGCACCGGGCCGGCGTGCTGCGCCGCGCCGCCGCACTGCTGCGCGAGCGCCAGGACGAGTTGGCCCGCCTCATGGCCCTCGAAATGGGCAAGCCCGTGACCGACGGCCGCGCCGAAGCCCAGAAGTGCGCCACCTGCTGCGACTTCTACGCCGAGCGCGCCGAGGGCTTCCTGGCCGATGAGCTCATCGACACCGACGCCGGCCGCAGCTTCATCAGCTACCAGCCGCTGGGCGTGGTGCTGGCCATCATGCCCTGGAATTTCCCACTGTGGCAGGTGGTGCGCTTCGCCGCCCCGGCCCTGATGGCCGGCAACGTGGGCCTGCTCAAGCACGCCTCAAACGTGCCGCAATGCGCCCTGGCTTTGGAGCAGATTTTTCACGACGCGGGCCTGCCGCCGGCCTGCTTCCGCACCTTGCTGATTGGGTCAGATTTGGTGGAGAAGCTGCTGGCCGACGACCGGGTGCGCGCCGCCACGCTCACCGGCAGCGAGGGCGCGGGCGCTTCGGTGGGTGCTATTGCCGGGCAGCACATTAAGAAAATGGTGCTGGAGCTGGGCGGCTCCGACCCCTTCATTGTGCTGGCCGATGCCGACGTGGCCCTGGCCGCTAAAACCGCCGCCCAGAGCCGCATGATAAACAGCGGCCAGAGCTGCATCGCGGCCAAGCGCTTCATCGTGGAGAAGCCCGTGCTCAAGGACTTCATCAACCAGCTGAAAACTCACCTGCTGGCCTTCCGCCCCGGCGACCCGCTCGACCCGGCCACCCAGTACGGCCCTATGGCCCGCGCCGACCTCGCCGACGAGCTCACCGAACAGGTGAACGACTCGGTGGCCCAGGGCGCCAAAGTGGAGCTGCACGGCGGCCAGGCCAAGCCCGGCACCGCCCTCTTCCGCCCCATGATTCTGTCAAACATCAAACCCGGCCAACGCGCCTACACCGAAGAGTTTTTCGGCCCCGTAGCACTCGTTCTCGAAGCCAAAAACGCCGCCGATGCCGTGCGCCTGGCCAACGACTCGCGCTTCGGCCTGGGCGCGGCGGTGTGGACGCGGGATGCCAAAAAGGGCGAGGACCTGGCCCGCCAGATAGAAAGTGGCGCCGTGTTCGTGAACGGCTTGGTGAAATCGATGCCGGAGCTGCCGTTTGGCGGGGTAAAGAAGTCTGGCTACGGGCGGGAGCTGTCGTATCTGGGCATCCGAGAGTTTGTCAACCAGAAATCTATTTGGATTGGCAAAGAGGCCAGTGATGAGGGCCGTAAAGTTGAATAGGCAGCTGCAGGCAGGGGCAATTATTACTTGAATGGTTGCCTACCGCAGTACCTCGTTATGAGTGATTCTCGCTTTTTTCGGGAGTTTACGAAACTCATCTACTCCGTTCTTTTCGTAAACGTTGATTCGCAGACGGGTTTTATAAACTCGACACACGCAACAATATGCTTTCTGCTGCTGGCACTGGAACTAGGAAGTGTTAACAGTAGGTATTAATTTGGGGTATGGATTATTTGCTCACAGACGCGCAGTGGGCCCGCATCGCGCCGCTGCTGCCGGGTCGGGAAGGCACGAAAGGTGGCCGGGGCCAGGACAACCGCCGTTTTGTAGAAGCGGTGCTGTGGTTGTTGCGCAACGGCTGCCGCTGGCGTGCCTTGCCGGCCGCGTGGGGCAACTGGCACACAACATACACGCGCTTCCAGCGCTGGACCGCCTCGGGCGTGTGGGCCCGGGTGCTGGCCGCCGTGCAAGAGGACGACGCGCTGCACACGCTGCTGGTCGACTCGACCACCGTGCGGGTGCACCAACACGCGAGCGGGGCACGCAAAAAAACGGGCCGCAAGCCCTGGGGCGTAGCCGCGGCGGATTGACCACCAAGCTGCACGCGGTGGCCGACGCTGGGGGCCGGTTCGTGCGCGGCAGCCTGACAGCCGGCCAGCGCCACGACGCCCCGCAAGCGCTGCCGCTGCTCGACGGGCTGGCCCCGGCCTACCTCGTGGCCGACCGGGGCTACGATTCCGACCCGCTCGTGGCCACCCTGGCTGCCCGCGGCACCTGTGCCGTGATTCCGCCCCGGTGCAAGCGCCGCTACCCGCGGGGCTACGACGCGGCGCGTTACGCCCAACGTCACCCCATTGAGCGCCTTTTCAGCCGCCTCAAGCAGTTTCGCCGCGTGGCCACCCGGTATGACAAACTCGATGCGCATTTTTTGGCCTTTATTCACCTCGCTGCAACCGTCCTGTGGCTACGCGACTGTTAACACTTCCTAGCCGGCTTGGTATAGTAAGGTTTGCTGAGAAGAGCGTTTCTTTAAGGCAATGAAATGGCTTTTCGCATTTGCTTTTGTCGCTGCCCTCGCTGGTGGGGAACTGACGTGGCACACACGGCCGGCCCGCCACCTTTTGGTGGGCCAGTATTATTACGACATTGCCCTCAAAACACAGTACGAGCATGATGACGATGCTTACGGCACCTATTTCATGGTCACGCGCGCCAATTCTCAGAAAGCGCAGTGCAGTAGCACGCGGCAACGCATTACCCGAAAAAAGGTCTTACATACAACGGGTGAGTACGCCATCGAGGGGCCTTATTTGCGGTTCAAGGAACGGTCCTATGGCCCCCGGCGAATCGACAAGTGGTTATTCCCCGATTCAGTGGTCAAGACGTTTTCACCGAACCGCACCGGCCAATTGCAATTAACCGAAGTCTGGGAGTACACTGAGGGCAAAATGTCGCGCTATCGCTGGGTCCTTTCCGGCACCACGGCCAAGAAAACACCTTTTTAATCCCCAACCTGATGATTTAAGTCGTTCAGTTAAACGGTCGTGGCTTAAACACGCTCTGTTCAGAATTACGAGCCTATCTTTTGTCATGAAGTATCGTGTGTTAGTAGCGATTGCCTGGAGCGGGACTGCCTGTACGGCCGCCCACCCAGGCCGACCCGCGGCCCCAACGCTGGCCCCCGTTGTCATGGCCAGGGCACCCGTGACTACTTGCGCGGACTGCCCAGACCGCACCTTAGCCGTGGCCTTCCGCAGCAATAACTACTACTTTGCGGCCCTGCGTTTTTTTGACAAGGGCCAGCCGGTGCATGCCGAGCCCTTCAGTGCCGACCGGACGCCGGGCGACCCCACACTTGCCCAACCCCTGCGCTTTGGCAACGTCTACCTCATCAAAGGCAATCAAAGTTTTATTGTGCCCTTGCGCCTGATAAGCCTCTCCTGCATCCGGGGGAGCGACACGATGCAGGTGTGTTTCCAGGCGGCCAAATTTCAGAACTTGGCGTACGACTCTATCCCTTTTCGGGCGGGAAGCTATTATTTGTTTACGCCCGACCGCGAAATAATTGGGGCCCTGCCAGCCGATTTCTATGTGTCGTTTGCCGACTACTTCCGGCAGCACGAGGCCGAAGTGGCCCGCGCCAACCCATTTGCCGAGTGCCGCTTCCCCGAAGACACCAACCCAATCCCCAGCTTTAAAAAGTACGTGCCCCCCACCCCAACGGAAATTTTTCGGCTGCTGCTTCAGTATACAAATTACGAGCGGCAGGTCGGCTATCAGTTGCGGCCCTTAGCGAAGGGGCAGCTGCCGACTGACTGAAAACGCTCTGGGCGCTAAGCACACTTTGCTAAACGTTGAAAAAGGAGGTGTTTCAGCGTTCAGCGAAACGGTCCGAACAGCAAAAGCAAGCTATTGCGTGCACCCTTTTGACCGCATAACAAACGCCCCGGCCGGTTGGTCGGGGCGTTTGTTTGCTCCTTTCTTCGCTCGGGGCTTGCGGAGTGGCTTGCGGCTGGGGCCACCGGGGCAGGGGCAGGAACGTGCAATTTGGCATTCAGCGCCCGCCATTGGGTTGTTTGCGTGCCCATGGGCATCAATGCAGGTACACATCGGCGCGTTGCGAAGGCCCCGTCGGGCCTTGCCACTTGTCGACCAAGACCAACCGGTGCGCGGTAAGCTCCCGAACGATGCCACTGCCGGCCCCGACATTCGTCCAGAGCGTGGAGTCAGTCAAGGCATAAATTCCTCCCGCGACGGGGTTCCCTTGTTGCAGGGGACGATTTGCGCTCACGGTGCCATCGGTCTTGTACGCCACGACGAGGGCGCCGGCAACCACCGGATAGTCCGTGACGACCGCGGCCCCGCCGGATGGCGGCGTCAGGACTTCGCGCTGAGCCGTCAATTTCCACGGGCTGGCCGTCAGCAGTTCGGTGCGGGACAGCGTCGGCGGCGCCGGCGGGTCGTTTTGCTTCGAGCAGCTGGCCAAGGCGGCCAGGGCAAGCAAGGAAAGAAAGGGCTTTTTCATGTTCGGGCGTTGTGAGGCAATGGACTGGTTAAACCGGATGCTGGGGCTATTCCCCCCTTCCTTCGACGGTGACACCGGGGCGGACGGTTCGGCGGTTGGTGGCACCGAAGAAGGCGGAGGGGCAACAGTTGCGTGGCTTCCAGGGCGCGCTTGAGCGACCATAAGGTGAGAAAAGCAGCACAACGACCGCCGCGGCCGTCTAGTGTGTAAACGACCCAAGTGGCCCCCCGTGCACCGAGCCCTCCGCTGCGTTGCCTCGTGCCCAACCACGGCCGCCGGGCCGGGCGTGGCCCTTGACCGTGTTCCCGCTGTTGCAACACCGGGGGCGGCTCGGGCATTGGTCTTGGTTTTGATCCTGGTCGCGGCGTGGTGGGCGACGCGCTGGTGGACGAGCAGTTCACAGAAACGGTCGTGGCTGTTGCAGAACTCGGTCCAGTCAGTTCTATTGCTGAGTCGCCGTTTCGCGAGAGCCCGCGTGGGTGCTTCGGGGTGCCTGTTGGGCCGCCAAACGCGTGCGTTCGCAGCTAACAGGGGCGGTGGCAGGGCCACGGCCAGGCTCAGCTGCCGTTGCGGGCGGTACTTGAGCAGCTTTTTCAGATTGTAGGCCGCGGCCGTGAGCAGCATGGTTTTGTGGGCCCCGGCTTGGCCCCGGACGTTCATCCGGCGCAGGCCGTAGTGGTGCAGCAAGTGGCCGAACACGGGTTCGACGGTGCTTTGTCGGAGGCGCCGGTGGCGGTGCCCGCGGCGGCTTTGCTGGCGCTGCCACGCCCGACGATAGGCCGCGTCGTAAATGGTTTTGGTGAGCTGTTTGCGCTTGGCCCCGGGCACGCACGTGGGCTTGAGCGGGCAGTGTTGGCAGTCGCTGTACGCCGCCCAGTAGAGCTTGACCCAGCTGCCGTCGGTCGTCACGTCGAGCCGGTGAAACGGCAGCGCTTTGCCCGCCGCGCAGGTGTAGGCATCGCGGCCCCGGTCGTAGGCGAAGCCCGCGATGTCGGGCTTGTACTGGCCAAACACGGGAATCAGGCCGTGACCTGTTGGGCTTCGAGCAAGGCGTAGTTGGCGCCGTTGGCGTAGCCGGCGTCGGCCAGCAAGTCGCGTAGCCGCAGTTCGTTCGCCCGCAAGCGCCGCTGCAGGCCGGTGAGCAGCCGGGGCAGGTGCAGGCTGTCGCGGCTGTCGGCGTAATCGGCCTGCACGTGGCTGATGACGCCGCGGGCCGTGTCCACGGCCAGGCTGCAGAGGTAATTCAGGGCCCGGGCCTTGCCGGGCTTGATGGAAATGCGCGCGTCGGGGTCGGTGGGGCTGTAGTGGGTTTTGTTGCTGAGCAGGCGGGCCTTCTCGTGTTGCGCGCCCAAGGGCCCGGGCTCGGACCGGCGCTTGGCTTGCCGGGCGGCTTCGCGGCGCAAGTGGTGGGCCGGCGCCGTGCGCGCGGCGGCCTGCTTTTCGCACAAGCTATCGAGCGAGGCGTTGGCTTTGACGGGCGCCGAATCGACGGCTTGGGTGTCCCCGGCGACCAGCCCGCGGGCCACGCACTGGGCAAAGACGTGGTCGAACAAGCGCTCGAAGACCGACGCCGGAAACAGCTGACGGGTGCGGCTCACGGTCGAGTGCCAGGGCAGCTCCTCGTCCACCTCGTAGCCCAGAAACAAGAGGATGTCCAGCCGCAAAGCGCAGTGCTCGACTAAACGGCGGTCACTCACGAGGTTTTCCAGCCGGCCCACCAGCACGAGCTTGAAAAACACGACCGGGTCCAACGAAGGCTGGCCCGTGTGGCTGTACAGGTCCCGGGTCGCGTCGTAGAGAAACGACCACTCCACCAACTCGGCCAACCGGCGGTACAGGTTATGACGTGGCACCCGCTCGCTAAGCCGTAAGCGAACTACCTCTTTGTCGAGAAACAGCTTCTTGCCTTGCATCTTCCCTCTACGAACCGAGTTCTGCAACAGCCACGGTAGTTCAACTAACCGACTCTAAATATACCCCAGCGCTTTGTACGTCAGCCAGCCGCTGATTTCGTGAATCAGCACGCTCAAATTCTCCAGCGCGCCGGCGTTGGGCACCAGCCAGTAGTCGGGTGTGCCTTTGCGGTCGGAGCTGCGGAACCCGGCTGGGAAGCTGATGGGCTGCAGGCCCACTTTGCGGAAGCAGCCCAGCGCGCGCCGCTGATGAAACGCCGAGGTGACCAGAATCAGCGTGTCGGTGCCCGGGTAGCGGGCCAGCAGGCGCTTGGTGAACAGGGCGTTTTCGCGGGTGTTGCGGCTGCTGTCTTCCTGAATGATGTCGGCGTTGGGCACGCCGGCCAGGCGCAGCAACGACGTGAGGTCGGCGGCTTCGGTATGGGCCTTCTGCTGCAGCGCGCCCGAGCCGCCCGACACGATGATGCGGCGCACGCGCCCGGCCCGGTACAGCCACAGGGCGTTGGTGAGGCGGTCGGCGCCGGCGTTGAGGTACACCCGGTCGTGGGGCGATTTGTCGACGGAGGTGATGCCGGTGAGCAGCACGGCGGCATCGGCGTGGGCGGGCAGGGCGGCCAGCGGCACGGGCGGCTTTTCCCAAGCCAGCAGGGCCTCGTTTACCAGGGCGTTGTTGGTGCAAAGCAGGGCCAGCACGGTGGCAGCCACCAGCCATTGCCGCTGGCGGCGGGGCTGCCGCGCCACCAGGGCGGCCAGCAGCAGCAACAGGAGCCACACGGCCGGCAATAAAACAACGTCGAGGAGTTTGGAGAGCAGAAAAAACATGCCCAAAGGTAGCCCGCCTAGATGGTGGGCCGCCTTTGGGCATAGAAAATGACCGAAACCGCTGGCTAAGCCGTATGCGGCATAAAGGCGCGCAAGCGGTCGAGCTGGGCGCGCACGTCGGCGTCGGTTTCGCGGGTGTCGCATTCCAGAATGCGGCCCTGGCAGTAGCTCACGAAGAAGGGCGCGGCGCGCTGGTTCATGAGCTGCTTGGCCACGGGGTTTTCGTCGGAGGCCAGGCGCACGAACGTGATGCCCTGGTACTCCTCATCGTCGGCAAATTTGGCAAAGCCGGGGCCCAGCAGCTTGCAGGTGAGGCAGTCTTCGGCGGTGAATTTGGCAAACACTTTCATCCGCTCGTGGGTGATGCGGCGCAGGCCTTCGTCGTCGGTATCGACGACGGTTTTTTGTAGGAATTCAAACATGACGAA
Organism: Hymenobacter sp. 5317J-9; assembly: GCF_022921075.1. Classification (NCBI taxonomy): domain Bacteria; kingdom Pseudomonadati; phylum Bacteroidota; class Cytophagia; order Cytophagales; family Hymenobacteraceae; genus Hymenobacter; species Hymenobacter sp. 5317J-9. The sequence continues at coordinate 2,625,564 of NZ_CP095050.1, read as the reverse complement.
AAGCAAATACTCGCTAAAAAACGCGGTTAGCGCCCTATACAAGCCTTGTGCCGGAAAAATTCCACTGTATTCGGACTATTGCTTTGGTCCGGCCGGCCGCAGCATCAGCTCCCGAATGTACTTAACCGGAGCGCTGCCGTAGCTCAGGAAGTTTTCGTTGAAGGGCTTCAGGTCGAAGCTTTTGCCTTCCTTATGCTTCAGCTCTTCGCGCAGGGCATAAATCTCGGTATAGCCCGTGAAGTAGCTGCTGAGCTGCACCTGGCTGAGGGTGGCGCGCAGCCATTTGCCACGGGCCTCGGCTTCTTCCTGAAAGCCCTCGCGGCGCAGCAGCTTCACCACGTCGTTCTCGCTCATATTATCCACCTGAATGGCGTGGTCGATGATGGCGTTCAGCGTGGAGCGCATGTTCCATTTATCCCACAGCAGCCACATTTCGTCGGAGTTGTTGCCGTAGCCGCTTTCCAGCATCATGCGCTCGGCATACACGGCCCAGCCCTCCACCATGGCGCCGTTGCCGAAGATGCTTTTCACGAGCGAAGGTGAGCGGTTGGCGTACACGAGTTGCGTGTAGTGGCCCGGAATGGCTTCGTGGATGTTGAGAATCTGCAGGGTGTAGTCGTTGTATTCGCGCAGGTAGCTTTCGGCCTGAGCAGGCGTCCAGTCGGCCGGAATCGGCTCCACGTTGTAGTAGGTATCAGCGCCTTTGTCGTAGGGGCCCGGGGCCGACACGCTGGCGCCCGCGCCGCTACCGCGCATGTAGAGCGGCGTTTCGCGCACCACCAGCGGCTTGCTGGGGTCCTGGGTGAGCAGCTTGTGCTCGTTCACGAAAGCCACCAGCGTGGGAATCTGGCGCTTCACAGCGTCCACAAAACCTTCGCGCGGAGCGTGCTTCAGCGTGAGCTGGTTGATGACGGTGGTAATCAGGGCCAGGGTGTCGGCGGGCGCTTTCTGGCCGGGGAAATACTTGGGAAAAAGGCGCGCGGCGCGGCGGCCCATGTCGTGCAGCAGCGCGGCTTTGTGCTTTTGGGCTTCCTGGTACAGCTCGGCGGCCGAATAGCGCGACTGAATGTCGTAGGCAAACTTCTGCTCAAACAGCTCCTTGCCAATGCGGAACGGGCGGAATTTGCCGGCCGGCAGCACGTCGCCTTCCAGAAATTTCATATACCCCTGCACGGCCGTGCGGGCGGCGGTCACGCGGTCCAGCATCGTCTTTTTCTCGGCGGCACTCAGGCCCGATTCCGCCACCGAATCGGCCAGGGCTTTGCCGAACACCGCGAGGCCGCCGGCGTTTTGCTTGAGGGCCAGCCCGGTGTGCTCCTTGGTGGGGTTGCTGATGTTGGCCCGGGCCGCGGCGTAGTACTCGGCGGCGTGGCTGATTTTGTCGGAGATGTTGCGCAGGCGGCGGTCCAGCTTGTAGTGGCGGCCGTTGAGCAGGTCGCCCACCGAGGCGCCCAGGTTGTAGCTGGCGGGGTTCCACTGCCAGCTTTTCAGCGTGTCGGCGTACCATCGCAGGGCGCGCAGCTCGTTGCGCAGCAGGCGCAGGTCAATCTGGTTATTGGGCGAGAGGCTGTCGAGCCCGAAGCCGCCCAGCGCAGCGAGGTATTTCTGGGTAAAAGCGGCGTCGCTCTGCCGCTGGGCTTCATTGGGAATGACGAGCAGCGAGTCGTACTTGTGGTAGCCCTGATACGACGCGTATTCAGGGTTTTGCCGCCACAGCGCTTCAATGAATTGGTTTTTAAAGGCGTCGAAGCGGGCATCGGCGCCGGCCGTGGCGGTGGTTTTATCGGACTGGGAACAGCTGGCAACGGCCAAGGCCAGCAAGGGCAAGAAGCGGAGTTTCATGGGCGAGGTTTAGAACAAGGTAGAGACGCAATATTTTGCGTCTCGTCGTTGCTGATGTTGTTTGATTATTAAGGCGAGCGGCGCAGTTCCGGTCGTTCCACGACGAGACGCAAAATGTTGCGTCTCTACCCGTTTCAGCCGCAATGTAATGGCAAGTGTCAGCCCAAAGGAACACTGCAAAGCCGATACGTTGCCAACCGCCGCCGTAGGTTTGCCCCGCCGTTCGGCCAATCCGTACAAGCTTCTCTTTCCTCACCGAAAATTCCCGCATGACTACCTCCCGCATCGAACACGATTTCCTCGGCGAACGCGCCCTGCCCGACACTGCTTACTACGGCATTCAAACGCTGCGCGCGCTGGAGAATTTTGCCATCACCGGCATTCCCATCAACGCCGAGCCGCTGTTTGTGCAGGCGCTGGCTTATGTAAAAAAAGGCGCCGCCCTGGCCAACCGCGACCTCGGCGTGCTGCCCGCTCCCATTGCTGAAGCCATTGCCGCGGCCTGCGACCGGGTGGCCGCCGGCGAGTTCGACAACCAGTTTCTGACCGACATGATTCAGGGCGGCGCGGGCACGTCGGTGAACATGAACGCCAACGAAGTCATTGCCAACGTGGCCCTCGAACTGATGGGCCACCAGAAGGGCGAGTACCAGTACTGCCACCCGAACAACCACGTCAACTGCTCGCAAAGCACCAACGACGCCTACCCCACCGCCTTCCGCATCGCCCTCAACAACAAGCTGGTGGGCTACCGCGAAACCCTGGCGGCCCTGGCCGATGCCTTCGCCCAGAAGGCCGAGGAATTCCGCGACATTCTGAAAATGGGCCGCACCCAGCTCCAGGACGCCGTGCCCATGAGCATGGGCGACGAATTCCGGGCCTTCGCCACCAACCTGCGCGAAGAGCTGTTGCGCATCGACGACTCGCGCCGGCTGATTGATGAAATCAACATGGGCGCCACCGCCATCGGCTCGCGCATCAACGCGCCCACCGGCTACCCCGAGCGCGTGACCGAGCACCTGCGCGCCATCACGGGCCTCAACCTGAGCCTGGCCGGCGACCTGTTTGAGGCCACCTACGACACGGGCGCCTACGTGCAGCTGTCGGGCGTGCTGAAGCGCACGGCCGTGAAGCTCTCCAAAATATGCAACGACCTGCGCCTGCTGTCCTCGGGCCCGCGCACGGGCATCAACGAAATCAACCTGCCGCCCCTGCAGCCGGGCTCCAGCATCATGCCGGGCAAGGTGAACCCCGTGATTCCGGAAGTGGTGAACCAGACGGCGTTCTACGTCATCGGGGCCGACCTCACGGTGACCATGGCCGCCGAAGCCGGCCAGCTGCAGCTCAACGTGATGGAGCCGGTGATTTCCTTTGCCCTGTTCACCAGCATCAGCTACATGACTAACGCCTGCCGCACTCTGCGCGACAAGTGCGTGGTGGGCATCACGGCCAACAAGGCCCACGCCGAAAGCCTCGTGCGCAACAGCATTGGCATTGTGACTCAACTAAATCCCGTCATCGGCTACGAGGCTTCGGCCGAAATTGCCAAGGAAGCCCTCAAAACCGGCAAGTCGGTGCACGACATCGCCGTGACCGAGCGCGGCCTGCTGACTCAGGAAAAGTGGGACGAGATTTTCACGTTTGAGAACCTCATTCGGCCGGTGTTCAAGCAGTAGCGTCTCCTTGTTTAAAGCAGTACGTCATGCTGAGCGAAGTCGAAGCATCTCTACCGCAGCAGTAAATAATTGCGTTGCGCGGTAGAGATGCTTCGACTTCGCTCAGCATGACGTTCAACTTTTCTTTGATTTCTGACTTCCCATCCCACCCATGCGCTCCCTCTTACTCCTCACCTGCCTCCTGCTCACCGCCAGCTATGCCCGCGCTGCCCAAGTCGACACGCTGAGCATCCCCAGCGCGGCCATGCATAAAACCTACCGCGCGGCCGTGGTGCTGCCCGCTAGCTACGCCAAAAACAAGAAGGCCAGCTACCCGGTGCTATACCTGCTGCACGGCGCCTGGGGCCATTTCGACAACTGGCTGCGCAAGACGCCCGACAAGCAGCTGCTGCACCGCCTGGCCGACCAGTACAACCTGATTATCGTGAACCCCGAGGGCGAAACGTTCAGCTTCTACCTCGACAGCCCGGTGAAGGCCGACAGCCAGTTCGAAACCTACCTCACCAAGGAAATCATTCCGGCCATCGACCAGGCTTACCGCACCGTTCGCGACTGGCGCGGCCGCGTCATCACGGGCCTCTCCATGGGAGGCTTTGGCGCGATGTACCTCTCGGCCCGCCACCCCGACCTGTACGCCGCGGCCGGCAGCATGAGCGGCGCTCTGGAGCTGAGCAGCGCCAACCGCAAGGCCACGCCCGACGAAATAGCCTGGCGTAACAAAAACCTGGTGCCCATCATCGGTTCTGAGGAGCAAAACCCCGCGTTTTTCAGCACCAATTCGGTGATAAACATGGCCGACCAGATGCACAAAAACGGCCTGGCCCTCATCCTCGACTGCGGCGTGGACGACGGCCTCATCGAAATCAACCGCGAGATGCACCGCCGACTGGTGTACAACCACACCCCGCACGACTACACCGAGCGCCCCGGCGCCCACACTTGGGAGTACTGGCAAACAGCCCTGCCCTACCAGGTGCAGTTCTTCGGGCAGGTGCTGCAGGCCAACGGCGTGGCGGTGCCGACGCCCGCCCGGTAATTTTATTTAAACGACGAAACCCATGCCCTCCCAGCCCCTCGACCAGGCCACATTTGCCAACTCTTTTGTGGAGGAGCTGCGCGGCGAAACCAACCCTGACCCGGGCTCGCGCCAGGTGCCCGGCTATGCGTATTCGCGGGTGACGCCCACTCCCGTGGCCGCCCCGCACCTGCTGGCCTGGTCCGACGACCTGGGCCACTTTCTCGGGCTGGTGCGCCCGCCCGAGCGCGGCCCGGCCGTGGACGCCCTGGCCGGCAACCTCGTTACGGAAACCATGAAACCGTTTGCGGCGCGCTACGCCGGCCACCAGTTCGGCAACTGGGCCGGGCAGCTCGGCGACGGCCGCGCCATGTCGCTGGGCGAGCTCACGGCCACCGACGGCAGCCGCTGGGAGCTGCAGCTGAAGGGCGCCGGCCCCACGCCCTACTCGCGCCGGGCCGATGGCCGGGCCGTGCTGCGCTCGTCGCTGCGCGAGTTTTTGTGCAGCGAGGCCATGCACTACCTGGGCGTGCCCACCACCCGCGCCCTGAGCCTGGTGGGGACGGGCGACGAGGTGGTGCGCGACATGTTTTACAACGGCAACCAGCGGCCCGAGCCCGGCGCCATTGTGGCGCGGGTGGCGCCCACGTTCGTGCGCTTTGGCAACTTTCAGATATTTGCCGCCAGCGGCGAGATGGAAAATCTGCGCGCCCTGGCCGACTACGTTATCCGCCACCATTACCCTGAATTGGGCGAGCCCGGTCCGGCCGTGTACGTGACTTGGTTCGAGGAAGTATGCCGGCGCACGGCCGTGATGGTGGCCCACTGGATGAGCGTAGGCTTCGTGCACGGCGTGATGAACACCGACAACATGTCCATCCTCGGCCTTACCATCGACTATGGCCCCTACGGCTGGCTGGAACCCTACGACCCCGGCTGGACGCCCAACACCACCGATTTCGGCTACCGGCGCTACGCCTTTGGCCAGCAGCCGCAGGTGGCCCTCTGGAACCTGGCGCGGCTGGCCGAAGCCCTCTCCTTGCTGGTGGCCGAGCCCAACGACCTGCGCGCCGGCTTCGGCCGCTACACCGAAACCCTGGCCGGCACCCGCTACCGGCTCATGCTGGACAAACTCGGCCTCAGCCACCTTGCGCCGGAAGAAGACGGAAAACTAATTAATGACCTGCTGAAAGCGCTGGAAGCAGCCGGCGCCGACATGACCATTTTCTTCCGGCAGCTGTCGCACGTAGCACCGTCCCTGCTGGTTGCGGAGCCCGGCGTCGAAGAAGCCCGTTTCACCGAGTTACTAGCGGCCGCTGCTTACACCCCGCTGCCCAGCCCTGCCTACACGCCCCTGCTGGCCTGGCTGCCGCGCTACCTGGCTCGCCTGCGCCAGGAAACGGCCGCACCAGAGCACATCAAAACCGGTATGCTGGCAGCTAATCCGAAGTACGTACTGCGCAATTATTTGGCACAAAACGCCATTCAGGCCGCCGAGAAAGGCGACCTAACCTACCTGAACCGTTTGATGGAATCCCTGAAAACCCCGTACGCTGAGCAGCCCGAATTCGAGGAGTTTGCTGCTAAACGGCCGGACTGGGCGTGGGATATGCCAGGGTGCGCTACGCTGTCGTGCAGCTCGTAATGTTGGTCAGAGCCAAGACGCAACCTGGATTGTGCGGGCGTTGACCGGCCGTAACCACCCCGTTTGCTGGTGTGCAAGCGCGCCTCAAATAGGTTCGGCCAACATCGGGATGCGGTGTTTTGCATCCCTGCCGCCTCGTGACGGTATTGGCGACGACGCCCATATCTTCGCCTCATGCACGCCTCCGCTTACCTGTCGCTATCCGCCCTTTTCGCCTTGCTGGCCTGCTCGCAGCAGCCCGCCGAAACGGCCTCCGGTTCCCGTTCGCCCCAAACTCAAACGGCCCAGGCGCCCGCCACCAGCCCTTTTCCCGAAACGTTTGAAACCGGCAGCAAAGGCAGCTACGACGAAGCCGACGAGCCCCTGGCAACTGGCCCTTGGCACTTTGATGATGCCCTCATTGGCAGCAGCCCCCAGGACCACAAATCCGGGGAGCGCGCTGCGCGCCTGCGCAATCTGGGCCGCATTTCCATGCGCTTCAATGCCGTGGCTGGCGTGCGTCGCATCAGCATCAAGGCAGCGGCCTACGGCAGCGACGGACCCAGCACCTGGGAGCTGTGGCTGAGCCGCGACGGCGGCCGCACCTACGCCCGTACCGGCCAGCCCGTGCTCACCAGCGGCCCCCAGCTCAAAACGCACGTGTTTGCCGGCGTGGCCAACGAGCCCCTGCGCCTGGAAATTCGCAAAACCAGCGGGCCCAAAAACCGGCTCGACATCGACGACATCGTGCTCGAAACCGCTGCTGGCCCCGCCGCGGCGGTGGGCACCGGCGTCACAGGCGGCTATTTCGAAAACCGCAACCAGCCGCAAGCCCCGCAGCCCCGCCCCGCCCAGCAGCCCACGGTGGGCACCGGCCAGGGCGTGGCCCAGGACCCCAACGACAGCAACCTGGCCCTCGGAAACCCCAGCGGCGCCACTTCTGACCCCGCCAACGCCACCAACTACCTGCTGGTGCACCCCGAGTTCACCATCGGCTACAACGCCACCCGCGGCATCCCAACCTGGGTAAGCTGGCACATCGACCGGTCCGACATCGGCGAGGCGCCGCGCCAGAACAATTTCCGCCCAGACGCAGCCCTGCCCCGGCAGTTCTACCAGGTAACGCCCGCCAGCTACGCCCGCTCCGGCTTCGACAAAGGCCACAACTGCCCCAGCGCCGACCGCACCGCCGACCTCGACGCCAACGCCGCCACTTTCCTGATGACCAACATGGTGCCCCAGGCCCCGCACAACAACCAGCAAACCTGGGCCCACCTCGAAGAATACGGCCGCTCGCAAGTGCAGCGGGGCCAGGAAATCTACGTCATCATGGGCAGCTATGGACGCGGCGGCACCGGCGCCAACGGCTTCTTCCAGACCATCGACCAGGGCCGCGTCACGGTGCCGGCCCGCATCTGGAAGGTCATGGTGATTTTGCCTGACGGCACCAACGACCTCCAGCGCCTCGCCACCGACCCGGCCGTGCGCGTGCTGGCCATCGACACCCCCAACGACAACGGCGTGAATCCCGACTGGCGGCAATACCTGACGTCGGTCGATAAGATTGAGGCCGCTACCGGCCTGGATTTGCTCAGCGCCCTGCCCCGTCCGGTGCAGGCCCGCCTGCAACAGCTCGTGGACAGCGGCCGGGCCGAATAGCTCAGAACCGCCGCGTCAGCGACAAACCGCTACCGCCAACCGGGCCGGGAAAAGTCACAACCCCCACGGCCGTCTTCGCAGTAGCGGCGTTACGGTGGCTGATGAGGTTCCAGGCGCTCAGGGCGAGGGTGGCGGTGCCCATGCCGATGTTGAGATAGGAGATGGTGCGCTCGGTACCGTAAGTGGTACCGCCTATCCAGTTGATGCCTCGCACGTCGTTGGGCAGCCGCAGGGCGCCGATTAGCAGCTGGCCGGTGCCGCTCAGCACGCCGGCGTAGGCCGCACCCTTGCCTACATCTGAGCGGTTGAACTGGCTGGCATTAGCGGCGCTCAGCATCACGTTCACGCCGCCCCACACGGCCGACCCCACGGTATATGCCTTCACTTCTCCCTCAGTAGGCGGCGGGGTGCCATAGGTGGGCTGAATGAGGGCACACTCGGCGCGAGTCAGGCCCGAGGTGCGCACCCAATCAGACAGCGTGGGCGTGCGCATGTCGGCAATCAGGTCGTACTTGTGCGCTTCGTTGATGCGCTCCGCAGCGGGGCGGCCGGCGGTTTCGGCTACTAGGTAGCCCACGGCACACAGGCGGCCGTTGCGGTCGATGAAACACGGGCGCCGGCCTTCGGGATGGTCGTAGTTGCGCGGAAACACGCCCGCTACCCAGTAGCGGTGCAGCAGGTCGAGCAGATGGGCACGGCGCCGGGCCAGCGCGGGGCTGAGGCCGCGGGCGGGCTGTTGGCGCAGCAGGTGCTCGGCGTAGGCCAAGTGGGCCTGCACCCGCTGGTCTTCGTTGCTGGCGGTGGTGGGCGCGTGGCCGGTGGCGGCCACGTAGCCCGCGTTGCCCACCAGTACGTTCACCTGGTCGGTAGCCAATGGTGGAGCGGGTTGGTGGTTGCAGGAAGTCAGGCCGAAGCCGATGAGCAGCCGGTAAAGCAGTTTTTTCATGGGTGAGGAAACGGAGAATGGCTCCGTTTGCTGCCTGACCGCCCTCCCCTGCCAAACGTTGCACCAACAAGCCGCAGGTATGCCCCGTCGGACGTGGGCGGGCCAAACGCCTGCTTAGCGCCGTTTGCCAGCCGCCAGGAAGCGGCTTACTTCGCTCACGTACTTGCCGCCAAAACGGGCGTCGCTCAGCACCACCATGCCTTGCAGGTGCTCGCCCTCGAAAGCCAGTACCTGGCGCCGCTTCCGCCGCGGGGCCTCGCGCACCACCGCCACCGAGTCGGCCAGAGGCGTGTGCTTGTCGGCGGTGCCGCCAATCAGCAGCCACGGGCACCGAATGCGGGGCGCGTACTGCGAATAAGCCGCGGCTTCGGCGGGCAGGCTCACCTCTTTCCGGCGGCTTTGCAATTGGTAAGCCACCAGCCGCTGCGGGCTGGCCACGTAGCCTTCAGTCACCAGAAAATCGCAGTGCGGGGCCGTGGCCGCCACCTCACTGGCCATGATGGAGCCCATCGAAAACGCCATGATGCCGGTGCGGTTGCGCGGATACCGCCGGCGCGCATCGGCCAGGGCCGTGCCCAAATCCACCGCAAATTCCGGGTAGTAAAGTCGCTCTGTGTCGATGGCAAAATCGGCGCTGTGGCCAAAGCCCCGGTAGTCGAACAGGTACACCCGGTAGCCGTCCGCCGCCAACGCCTGGGCCTGGTACAGCTCGTTCGACATGTTGCCAAAATCACCGTAGGCCACCACCATGGTGGTGTGGCGGTCCGTCACGCCCACGGCGGGTTCTATCAGCCAGCCAGTCAGCTGCACGTGGTCGGGCGTGGTCAGGGCTACGGGTTGGTAGCGCATGCCCAGCGAGTCGGGCGTGGCTAACCAGACCCGACTGGGCTTCAGGGCCCAAACTGCGGGAGCGTGAAGAATGCAGAAAACGACGAGTAAAAACCGGTTCATAGTCTAGGTGCAGCCATTGGCAACTGCTTAGGCGCACAGACCCAGAATTGGGGCCGTCGTTGCATGCCCGCTGCTTGCGGAAGTCCGGTTTTGCCCGCAGGCTGGTCAGGGCTGACCTTTCCAATTCTTGGGCACCGGCCGACGGCCCGCCAAATCAAACGTCCGCACCGACGGCTTGAGAAAACGTCCGTCCTTGCGGTACCAGCGCTCAACGAACAGCGTGTCGTTTTCCTGCGCGTGTCGGAAGTTCACTATCCGCGTCACCAGCACCGAATCACCGTTGAGCACCGTGGGCCAAGTATCTACATCGGCCGACAAGACGCCTGCAGGGTAGTAGAGGCGGGAGTGTCCGGCGTTACCCTGAGTCGAGAGGCGATAATCCGACTCGGCCACTATCCCGCCATGCTCGTCGTATTGCACCCAGTGGCCGTGGTTCCGAAACGTGTACTTGCCTTTGGGCGCCGGCTCCACGCGCATGGGCCCTTGCCAATACACCTGCTGCGGATGAAATCGCCAGTAAGACACGTGTGTCTTCTCCACGGCTTTACCGGCAGCCAGCATGGCTTTTTCTTCCGCCGTCAAATGACTTCGGTAATCTGATAGCTCAAATGCCTGCGGGACACACCCGCTACTCAGCATCACTACACCCGTTACCAGCAAAACACTGCGTGACGTCATAAATCAACTATCTAAAAAGACATATCCTGCCCCCTATTCGTCAAAATGCCAAGAAAAGCCCTGCTCAGGTCTCCGTCAACACCGTTTTGAAGCCGGCCAGCGTGCCATCCATCGTGCGGCCCAGGGCGTAGGCGTGCACCTGCGGCCCGCTGCCCACGCGGAAAACCTGAGCGCCGTCCAGCTCCTGCTTCAGGAACATTTGCAGGGCCTTGTAGCGGTTGGCCAGCGCCACGTCGCCCAGCACACCGTCGTCGGCGGTGTGGTTGCGCAGGAATTGGGTGAGCTCCACGGTTTCCACGTTGGCATCGGCGGGCTCGCCCAGCAGCTTGAGCAGCGCCGCGTTGCTCAGCTCGCCGCCGGGCGCGGCGTAGGCCACGGCCTCCAGCGGGGCATCCGCCTCGCTCATGAAATGCAGACCAGCCACCTGCTTTTGCAGCTCCGGCGGCACAGCGGCCGCGGCGGGGGCCGCGCCGGCTTTTGCCTCGCTCAGGCCGCTGCCGCCCTCCACTTTGGCGGCAATGGCGCTGGCCAGTTCCTGCATACGGGCCTCGGCTACCTTGATTTTGGGGCTGGTGAAATTAATGTCGCCCACTTTATTCAGCGGCACCAGATGGATGTGCGCGTGCGGCACTTCCAGCCCAATCACGGCCACGCCCACGCGCTTGCAGGGCACGGCGGCGCCCAGGCCCTTGGCCACGCGCTGCGCAAACACGTGCAGGGCGGCCAACTCGTCGGCGGGCAGGTCGAAGATGTAGTCAATTTCCTTTTTGGGAATGACCAGCACGTGGCCCTCCACCAGCGGCGTGATGTCGAGAAACGCCAGGTGGCGGCCGTCTTCGGCCACTTTATACGCCGGCAATTCGCCGGAAACGATGCGCGAGAAAATGGAAGGCATGACAGTTGGTGCTTGGTTGATGGTGCTGGGTGATGGGCTGCACTGATACCGCTGGTGACGCAAATAACGACTTCGGGAACGAAGCGAATGCATAAAAAAAGGGCAACTCTGCTGCAGAGTTGCCCTAATGCAGGTTGTCAGGCGCTAAGCACCATCTACCAAGCGCCAAAAATTACCGGCTGATTTCCAGAATCTGAAACTGCAGCTTGCCCGCGGGCACCACAATTTCGGCCATGTCGCCGGCCGATTTGCCCAGCAGGCCCTTGCCGATGGGCGACTTCACCGAGATTTTGCCGGCGGCCAAGTTGGCTTCCTCTTCGGCCACCAGGGTGTAGTTCAACACCATGTTGTTTTTCAGGTTCTTCAGCTTCACCTTGCTCATGATGAGCACCTTGCTGAAGTCCATATTGGTTTCATCGATGACGCGGGCGTTGCCAATTACCTCTTCGAGCTTGGCAATTTTGAGCTCCAGCAAGCCCTGGGCGTCCTTGGCGGCGTCGTATTCGGCGTTCTCGCTCAGGTCGCCCTTGTCGCGGGCTTCGCGCAGGTCCTCGGCGGCTTTGGCGCGGCCCCGGATTTTGAGGTCCTGGAGCTCGTCCTTCAGTTTTTGCAGGCCTTCCGGGGTGTAATAATTGATGGTGCTGGCCATAGGAGTAGATGCTTGACGGTTTGGCTAAAAAGCAAGGAGAACGGCTGGCACTGCCAACCGTTCTCCCTTCTTAGGTTCACAGCAAAGATACGCAAAACCAATTAGCTCCCCACCGTTGGCTCCTACGCCTGCGCTCGGAATGCCCGAATTTTCTCCACCAGCACCTCGTTGATGCGGGCATAACTCTCAAAAGTCCAGCCGCCGACATGCGGAGAAAGCACCACGTTGGGTGCCGATGTGAGAAAGTCGAAGGTGGCCTGCTGAGCCGCGGTGAGCGTGTTGAGCTTTTCGTTGTCGAGCACGTCGAGGGCCGCGCCGCGCACGGCGCCGGCTTGTAGCGCGGCCACCAGTGCGGCGTGGTCGAGCACTTCGCCCCGGGCCGTGTTCATCACCCAAATGGGCTTCGCGAACCCTTTCAGCAACGCCTCGTTCACAAAATGATGGTTGGCCGCCGAATACGGAATGTGCAGGCTCAGCACATCGGCGCGGGCCTGCAGCTCGGGCAGGCTCACGAGCGTGGCGTAGGCGTCGGCCTGCACGGCGGGGTTGTGGTCGTGGGCCAGCACCGTGCAGCTAAAGCCGCTGAGACGCCGCGCAAACGCCCGCCCCATGTGCCCGTAGCCCAGCAGCCCGATGGTTTTGCCACCAATTTCCTCGCCGCGGTTGGCTTCGCGGCGCCATTGGCCCTGGCGCACTTCGTGGTCGGCGCGGGCAATGTTGCGTAGCAGCGCCAGCAACAGGCCCACGGCGTACTCGCCCACGGCGTCGCGGTTGCCTTCGGGGGCGTTGAGCAGCGTGACGCCGGCAGCGGCCATGGCGGCCTCGTCGATGTTGTCGGTGCCGGCGCCAGCGCGGGCCACGTAGCGTAGGTGCGGGCCGTGAGCCAGCAGGCTGGCGGTTACGCGCAGCTTGCTACGCACCACGAGGCCCTCATAGGGCTGGGCGGCCAGCGCGGCGGGCACTTCGGCGGCGGTGAGGTGGGGCTGGTAGTCCATCGCCACGCCAATGCTTTCCAGCAGGGCCGCCAGCGAGGGGTGCATTTCATCGACGACGAGGCAAACGCTCATAGCGGGCAGCACTAGCGGGCCGGAGCCTCAACCACGAACTCGTTTGGTGCCAGCGCCATGGCTTCAACCGAAGTGGCCTCGCTCACCATTTTGTAGCCTTGCTTTGTATTGGTTACCACAAACTTCAAGGGCAAGGCGCCGTGGCTGGCCTTCAGGTACGTGTAATAGTCCCCCATCTGATGCTTGCTGTAGAGCTCGGGGTTCACGCGCACCTTGGGCGAGAAGTAATACACCGTGGAGTTGCCGTCGGTATCAATCTGCAGGCTCTGGCATTCGTAGCCAGCCACGGTGGATTTGCCGGGCAGGGCCTTCACCACCGCGCCCGGCGTGCCGACCGCTGCATCCATGCCGGGCACGGCCTGACCGTTCATGAAAAATTGAAACTTGTTGTCGCGGGCGGTGTACAACTCAAGCAGTTGCTTCTTTTCGGTGTACGCCTTGTAGTCGCCTCCGCTCACATAATATAGGTTTTCACTGCCCAACATGGGCGCCAGCTTCTCTGTGATATCCTGCCCCGCCAGCGTGCTGAAGGAATTGTGATACACAATTTTACCGCTGAACCACGGCCCATCAGTCACCATCGTAAATGAACACAACAGCAGACTAACGGCAACAAAAACTTTTTTCATCGGAAGAGAAACTAAGGTGTGAGCTAATTAAATGAGTAGGAAAACTACGCTGTGATGTCGCTCGGACTCAAATCGGGCAACGCCGTGCCGCCGGCCATGTGCTGGCCCACATGCCGCGTCAGCTTCACAAAATCAGCCACGCTCAGCGTTTCGGCCCTACGCTCGAAGATGGCATCCGTCGTTGCCTCGGCGGGCATGCCGAACGGTTTCAGGGCATTGCGCAAGGTCTTGCGGCGGGTCTGAAAGGCCTGCTTTACCACCCGAAAAAACAACTTCTCGTCGCAGTCCAGTTGCTCAACGTCGTTGCGCGTGAGGCGCACCACGGCCGACTCCACCTTGGGCGGCGGGTTGAACACATGCGGCGGCACCGTGAACAGGTACTCAATCTTATAGAAAGCCTGCAACAGCACGCTCAGAATGCCGTAAGTTTTCGAGCCGGGCGGCTCGGCCAGGCGCTCGGCCACTTCCTTTTGAATCATGCCCACCACCTCGCGCACCTGCTGGCGGTTGTTGAGCACGGCAAAGAAAATCTGGCTGCTGATGTTGTAAGGAAAGTTGCCGATAATGGCCAGCGGCTGGCCCGGAAACAGCTCGCTCAGGTTCTGCTTCAGAAAATCGGTGGCAAAAATGCGGTTGCCCAGCGCCGGATAGTGCTCCTTCAGGTAGGCCACCGACTCGGTATCAATCTCGACCACGCTTGTCTGGTAGCCCGGGTTCTGGAGCAGGTACTGGGTGAGCACGCCCATGCCGGGGCCTATTTCCAGCACCTCGCGCACGTCGTCGGGCAGCTGCAGGGCGGCCACAATGTTGCGGGCAATGTTGGGGTCGGCCAGAAAGTGCTGACCAAGGTGTTTTTTGGGTCTTACCACGAAGCGACGCCCCGCGGCTTGGGGCGCGGCAGCCGCGCAAAGGTAGCAGCAGCGCCGCCCGGCGAGCAGGCCCAACTCGCCAGCACAACTTTTCCAGTTGATATTTACACTCGACCTCGTGCTGTATCGCTTCCTTATGGACCATCCTCTTCCAGCGCCGCAAGCCGCTGGGGCCGCTGGCCCCGAGGCCCCGCCGCACCCGCCGATGTCGGTTTTGCTGCACTTGAACCACGTTCGGGTGTTGCTGGCTGGCGGCGGGCCGGCCGCGCTTGAAGTGCTCAACGCCATCGTGCGCAGCAGTCCAGCCGCAGGCGTCACGGTGGTGGCTTCGCCCCTGCTGCCGGCGCTGCGCGAGCTGGCCAGCCACCACGCCGGGGTGCATCTGCTGGAGCGCCCCTTCCAGGAAGCGGACCTGCCGGGCCACGCCCTTGTTTTTGCAGCCACCGACGACCCCGCACTCGACCGCCGCATCAGCGCTGCCGCCCAAAGGCTGGGCCTGCTCACCCACCAGGCCGGTGCCCCGGCCAAAAGCAGCTCTTACCTGCCCACCCCGACGCAGGCGGACGAAGCCCAAGCCCCCTCCGTTACCGCCGCCAACCTGCGGGCGGCGCCGAAGCGGGCCCTCGGCCCGGCCCATGAGGCCCCGGCCACGGCCTACTGGCGGCGCATGGCCACGGGCTCGCTGGTGGCGTTTGCCGGGTTCATTCTGCTCAATATTCTGTCGTACTACGTCACCTGGTCGCAGGCAGCGGAGTGGCTCACGTCATCGGGCACGTTTTACACGTTTGTGGCCGTGGGTTTTGTGGCGCAGCTTATCGACGGCGTGCTGGGCATGGGCTACGGCGTGGTGTCGGCCATCAGTTTAATGTCGCTGGGGCTGAATCCGGCTTCGGTCAGCGCCAGCATTCACACCGCCGAGATGTTTGCCAGCGGCGCCTCGGGTTACCACCACTACCGCTTCGGCAACGTCAACAAAAAGCTGTTTCGGGTATTGCTGTTGCCCGGCATTGCCGGGGCCGTGAGCGGGGCCTACCTGCTTTCGCGCTTCGGCGAAGCATACGCAGCCTGGGTGAAGCCGCTGCTGGCCGTGTACCTGCTGGTGCTGGGCGTCCGCATCCTCACCCGCGCCTTTGGCCGGGCCGACCGGCGCCGCAAGGTGAAGCACGCCGGCTGGCTGGCCGGCGCGGGCGGCTTCCTCGACTCGTTTGGCGGGGGCGGCTGGGGGCCGCTGGTTACCAGCACGCTCATCACCAACGGGCGCACGCCGCGCTACGTCATCGGCACGGTGAGCATCACCGAGTTTTTTGTCACGTTTGCCAGCGCACTCACGTTTTTCGCCATGCGCGGCCTGTCGCACTGGCAAATTGTGGCCGGGCTCATTGTGGGCGGCGTGGCGGCAGCCCCCCTGGCGGCCCGGCTGGCAGGCCGCATTCCCACCCGCTGGATGTTTGTGGGCGTGGGCCTGATGGTCATTTTCTGGAGCCTGTGGGCCCTGCGCAAGGTGTTCTTTTGAGAGAATCACAGCCTGCAAAGCATAAAAAGCAGGCGTTTCAGCCAGCGAAGAATTGAGTGTCCGCCGCACGCTCAATTCTTACCGTCCGAACCCTCACTGATTCCGTTGCGGCGTCTGCGGCTACCTTAGCGGCCGCATTCCATCAGCTTCGCCCGTTCATGTCCCTCGTTCTCACTCACGCCACATCCGCTCCGGAGCGCGCCACCCAGGTATTCATTCTGCCCGCCGGCACCACGGCCCTGCCCACCGGCGCGGCCGGCGACCTCTCCGCCGAAGCACAAGAGTACGTGGCCGCTGCCCTGGCCAACGACCAGAAGCTCATCCACCTCAACCACTTCAGCCATCACCACTATTTTGTGGTGCTGGCCGACAAGCCCACACCCGGCCAGGTAGCCGAGGCCCTGCGCCGTAGCGGCCACGCCCTGCACGCCCAGCTCAAGGCCGAAAAAGTGACCGAGGTGCTTGTGCACAACCTGAGCGGCAACCCCAAAGCCGGCCTGCTGCTGGCCGAGGGCCTGGCCCTGACGGCTTACCATTTTGAAGGCTACAAAACCGACGAGAAATCGCGCCAAGCTCCTTCCCTGACCAAAGTTGCCCTGGTTGGCGAAGCCGCTACCGAAGCCGAACTCACTGAACTCGACGGCCTGCTGCAGGGCGTGATGCTGGCCCGCGACCTCGTCAACGCGCCCCTCAACAAGCTCAACGCCGTGCAGCTGGCCGAGCGCATTGCCGAAGCCGGCGACCAGGCCGGATACACGACCGACATTCTCGACCTGCCCAAAATCGAAGCCCTGCGCATGGGCGGCCTGCTCGCCGTCAACCTGGGCTCGCCCGAACCGCCCACCTTCAGCATCCTCGAATGGAAGCCCGAAGGCGCCAAAAACGCGAAGCCTTACGTGCTGGTGGGCAAAGGCGTGGTGTTCGACACCGGCGGCCTCAGCCTCAAGCCCACGCCCAACAGCATGGACATGATGAAGTGCGACATGGCCGGCGGCGCGGCCGTGGCCGGCACGCTCTTCGCCCTGGCCAAAAACAACGTGCCGCTGCACGTCATCGGCCTGGTGCCCGCCACCGACAACCGCCCCGGCGGCCTGGCCTACGCGCCCGGCGACGTCATCACCATGCACAGCGGCCTCACGGTGGAAGTGAAAAACACCGACGCCGAAGGCCGCCTGCTCCTGGCCGACGCCCTCAGCTTCGCCAAGAAGTACGACCCCGAACTGGTCATCGACCTAGCTACCCTCACCGGCGCCGCCGTGCGCGCCCTGGCCACCGAAGCCTCCGCCTCGATGGGCACCGCCGAGCCGGCCACCATGAGCAAGCTCACCGAAGCCGGCTACGCCGTGCACGAGCGTCTGGTGGAGTTTCCGCTATGGGACGAGTACGCCGACCACATCAAGTCCGACATTGCCGACCTCAGCAACTTGGGCAAGGGCGAAGCCGGCCATATTTCAGCCGCCAAATTCCTGGAACGCTTCATCGAAGGCTACCCCTGGATTCACCTAGACATCGCCGGCCCCGCCTACCTCACCGCTGCCGAAAGCTACCGCGGCAAAGGCGGCACCGGCGTGGGCGTGCGCCTGCTGTATGAGTTTTTCCAAGGAGTGCTTGGTGCATAGTGCATGGTGCTTGGCAATTCTGATTCATGGATAAGGAGAATAAATCCTACACTCACCTTGAGGTGTGGCAGCTTGCGCGCAAGCTTGTCTCAGAAGTGTATAGCGCCAGCCAGGTTTTCCCCAAAAGACGAGTTGTTTGGTCTGACCAATCAACTTCGCCGAGCAGCAGTCTCTATTCCCTCCAATATTGCAGAAGGGTGTGGGCGGCAAACTCCCCGCGACACAATCAATTTTCTGTTCATAGCGAGGGGCTCGCTTTACGAGTTGGAAACCCAGATTTATGTTGCTCTTGACCTCCGCTATTTAACCACTGAAACCGCCGACACCTTATTCCTACTGGTGACAAGTTGCAAGAAGCTGCTTCACGGCTTCATCAATCATTACCGCCAGCAACTTGCCTGACGCCACAAAGCCCGATGAACCAAGCACCAAGCACCAAGCACCAAGCACCAAGAATAGGCTTCTCCGTGGGCGACCTCGCCGGCATCGGCCCCGAAGTCATCTATAAAACACTGCTCGATGAGCGCCTGCTGAAAATCTGCACGCCCGTCATCTACGGCACCGCCACGGCGCTCTTCGACGACTTCCCCACCCCGGCCGACGCGGAACACCTCACCATGCGCCAGCTGCGCGACGCGGCCGACATTGCCCGCGGCCGCCTCAACGCCGTGACCTGCTGGGAGGAAGATTTCGTGCTCGCGCCCGGCCAGCCCTCAGCCGCCACCGGCGCGGCCGCTCGCGAAAGCCTGCTGGCCGCCAGCCGCGACCTGAAGGCCGGCAAGCTCGATGCCCTCGTCACGGCGCCCATCAGCAAAGACAACACCCAGGCCGACAATTTCCGCTACCCCGGCCACACCGAGTTTCTCACCAGCTTTTTCGGGGCGCCCGAGAGCCTGATGTTTCTGGTGGACGAGGACGCCGGCCTGCGCATTGCCACCGTCACCGGCCACGTGCCGCTGAAGGACGTGCCCGCCAAGCTCACCGCCGAGCTGCTGCGCACCAAAATCAACCTGCTGCTCAAGTCGCTCAAGCAGGACTTTGGCATTCTGAAACCCCGCATTGCCGTGCTTGGCCTCAACCCCCACGCCGGCGAAAACGGCCTGCTGGGCAGCGAAGAGGGCGACTTGGTGGCACCCGTTATCCAGCAGTTTGTCCAGGACGGCCACCTTGTGGTGGGTCCCTTCCCGGCCGATGGCTATTTCGGCACCCAGCAGTTCCGGCAGTTCGATGCCACCCTGGCACTGTACCACGACCAGGGCCTTATTCCCTTCAAGCTCATGGCTTTTGAGCGCGGCGTGAACTTCACGGCGGGCCTGCCGGTGGTGCGCACCTCCCCCGACCACGGCACCGCCTATGGCCTGGCCGGCAAGTACCAGGCCGATGAGTCGTCGTTTCGGGCGGCGGTGTACCTGGCCTGCGACATCTGGAAACAGCGGTGGGAAGCGGCCCAACCCCGCTCCGCGCGCTAGCGTAGGGACGGGTTGTTGTAGAGAAAGTTGGCCGCTTTTTTTGGCAAAAAGGCGGATTTTCACTACTTTTGCCCCCTGCTATCCAGCCGACCGTGAAAAAAGAAAGCAAATACGACATCAATCTTGCCAAGCTGGCGCTGAAAACGCACCACTTTGAGTTCGAGCTGGGTCCCGACTTTTTTGCCTTGTTTGAGGAGCCGCTGGTAGAGCAAGGCCAGTTGCACGCCGACGTGGAGCTCATCAAAACCGAGCGCCTCATCACGCTCAACTTCCACATCACCGGCACGGTACGCCTCGTTTGTGACCGCAGCCTCGACGAGTTTGACCAGCCGCTCGACATTCAGGAGCAGTTGCTGGTGCGCTTCGGCGACGAGAATAAGGAGCTGGACGACAACGTGCTGCAAATCACGCCCGAAACCCAGAGCCTGCCCTTGGCTCAGCACCTCTACGACTACATCGGCCTGGCTCTGCCCATGAAGAAGCTGCACCCGCGCTTCCAGAACGAGGAGGACGAAAACCCCGACGCCGAAACCAAGCTCATCTTCACGACTCGCGACGAAAACGAGGGCCCCGATGATGACGAGCCGGCCGACCCGCGCTGGGCCGCGCTCAAAAACCTGAACTGAATCCGTCAGCGCCCCGAGTCGCTCCCCAACTCTCAACTCAAAAACTTAATCCTCTAAATTTTCCCCTACAATGGCTCATCCTAAGCGCCGCACCTCTTCCGCCGTTCGCGACAAGCGTCGCACGCACTACAAGCTGACCCCTAAGGCCGTGACCTTGTGCCCCAACACGGGCGAGCTGCACCTGCGCCACAAGGCCTACGTGGTCGACGGCGACCTGTACCACAACGGCCAGCTGGCCATCAAAAACTACACGAAAACGACCGCAGCCCCGGCTGCCGACGCCACCGGCGACGACGAATAGCGCGTTTGGTTGTTACTTCGCGGCCCCACGGTCCGGCTTCGCTCTTTTTATAAGCCAGCGGGGCCGGACTTTTGGTAACTACTCTTTCCGCTGACCATCCAAACACCTCGTACATGAAAATAGCCCTCGACGCAATGGGCGGCGACTTTGCCCCCCAAGCCGCCGTGGCGGGTGCCCTGCAGGCGGCCGAGCAGCTGGCCGGCCGGGCCACCATCGTCCTCATTGGTCAGGAAGATGCCGTGCGGCCCCTGCTCGACGCCGCCGGCGCGGCCGGTGCCGCCCTGGAGTTTGTGACCGCATCGCAAATCATCGACATGGGCGAACACCCCGCCCGGGCCTTCCAGCAAAAACAGGACTCCAGCATTGCCGTGGGCTACAAAATGCTGCTGGCCGGCGAGGTCGACGCGTTTTGCTCGGCCGGCAACACCGGTGCCATGCTGGTGGGCGCCATGCTCACGGTGAAGGCCGTGCCCGGCGTTATTCGCCCGGCCATTGCCAACTTCGTTCCCAAGCTGAAGCAGAACTTCGGTATCCTGCTCGACGTGGGCGCCAACGCCGAATGCAAGCCTGAAATGCTGGAGCAGTTCGGCGAGCTGGGTTCGCTGTACGCGCAGTACGTGCTGGGCATTGCCAGCCCCAAAGTAGGTTTGGTGAACTTGGGCGAAGAAGAGGGCAAAGGCACGCCCATCACCCAAGCCGCGCATCAACTCCTGAAAGTGAACCCGCACATTCAGTTTGTGGGCAACCTGGAAGGCCGCGACATGTTCAACGACAAGGCTGACGTGATTGTGTGCGACGGCTTCACGGGCAACATCCTGCTAAAAATGGCCGAATCCATCTACGAAATGATGGAAGAGAAACACATTCACGACCCGTTTTTCGACAAGTTCAACTACGAGGCCGTGGGCGGCTCGCCCATCCTGGGCATCAACGACAACGCCATCATCGGGCACGGCCGCAGCACGCCGCTGGCCATCTGCAACATGCTGGTGCAGGGCTTCAACATGGCCGACTCGGGCATTGTTGACCAAATAAAGGCTACTTTTAAAACCTGAACCGTGCTTTGCGGTGGTTAAAAAACCTCCGGCTCCGGCCGGATTTTTTTTACCTGCCGGCCGGCTTTGCGCCTGCGCCTGCCGCGAAGGCCGGGACCATTTTCGGCCCTCATACCTAATTCTCGCTTGCCCCGCCTACTTTTGCCCGTATGAAGATAACTGCTGCCATCACCGGCGTGGGTGCCTATGTGCCCGATTATGTGCTCACCAATGCCGAGCTTGAAAAGATGGTTGACACCACCGACGAGTGGATAATGTCGCGCACCGGCATTCGGGAGCGCCGCATTTTAAAGGGCGAAAACCAAGGCGCTTCGGTGATGGGTATTAAAGCGGTGCAGCAGCTGCTGGCGAAGACCGGCACGAAACCCGAGGAGGTGGAGCTGCTCATTTGCGCCACCACCACGCCCGACATGCTGTTTCCGGCCACGGCCAACATCATTTCCAATGGCGTGGGCATCACCAAGGCGTTTAGCTTCGACATGAATGCGGCGTGCTCCACGTTCCTGTTTGCGCTGGCCACCGGTGCCCAGTACATTCAGGCCGGTACGCACAAGAAAGTGATTGTGGTGGGCGCCGACAAGATGTCGTCCATCGTGGACTACACCGACCGCGCCAACTGCATCCTCTTCGGCGACGGCGCCGCCGCCGTGCTGCTTGAACCCAGCACCGATGGCTTTGGCATCCTCGACCAGGTGCTGCGCACCGATGGCAGCGGCGAAGCTTACCTGCACCAGAAAGCCGGCGGCAGCCGCCGCCCCCCGTCCCACGCCACCGTGGACGCCAAGGAGCACTACATCTATCAGGAAGGCGCCACGGTGTTCAAATTTGCCGTGAAGAGCATGGCCGACGTGGCCGCCCAGGTGATGGAACGTAACCACCTCGGCAAAGACGACGTGGCTTGGCTGGTGCCGCACCAGGCCAACAAGCGCATCATCGATGCCACCGCCAATCGCATGGGCGTGGGGCCTGAAAAGGTGATGCTGAACATTGACCGCTACGGCAACACCACCAACGGCACCATTCCGCTGTGCCTGGCCGACTACGAAAGCCAGCTGCGCCGCGGCGACAACCTAGTGCTGGCCGCCTTCGGGGGCGGTTTCACCTGGGGCTCCATTTACCTCAAATGGGCCTACGACGGCGACAAAGTCGCCGCTGGTAAGTAGTTGAAAGCCGTTAGCTTTGTAGCTGCTAACGGCTTTCCCTTTTTAAATCAATTAGGACGCTGACAGCTTTCTTCGGCTTCGGCTAAATAGAATTCCCCACCAACAAGCCAGTGGCTTCGGGCCATTTGCTTAAAAGTTTAACCCCATGGCATCAACCGCCGACTTTCGCAACGGGCTCGTACTCAACTACAACAACGAGCTGCACGTCATCACCGAGTTTCAGCACGTGAAGCCCGGCAAAGGCCCCGCCTTCGTGCGCACCAAGATGCGCAACATCAAAACCGGCCGCACCATCGACAACACCTTCAACGCCGGTGTGAAGGTGGAAACGGCTCGCGTGGAGCAGCGCCCCCACCAGTTCCTGTACAAGGACGACTACGGCTACACCTTCATGAACAAGGAGGACTTCGAGCAGGTGGTGCTGCCCGAGGAAATGGTGCCCTTTGCCGACCTGATGAAGGAAGGCCAGGACGTGACCATCCTCATGCACGCCGAAACCGAGATGCCCCTCACCGCCGAGCTGCCCACCACCGTGGACCTGGTGGTTACTTACACCGAGCCCGGCCTGCGCGGCGACACCGCCACCAACACCCTGAAGCCCGCCACGGTGGAAACCGGCGCCCGCATCCAAGTGCCGCTGTTCATTGACGTGGACACCAAAATCCGCATCAAAACCAGCGACTACAGCTACGTTGAGCGCGTGAAGTAGACTTTTTTCTAAGCCGTCGGCTAGTGGCCGGGCCCAGCATGCGGCCCGGGCCATTGGCCGACGCTCTAACATATAAGCTAACAGCTAAAAATGTCAAACTCGCCCAAAAAGGACGCCTCCATGAAAGCCAAAGAACTGCAAGAGCTACTTGATTTTATCGCCAAGTCGGGCCTGAACAAGGTGAACATTGAGACCGAAGAATTCAAGATTTCGGTGCAGCGTGAGCCCAACACCAAGCACGTGATGAGCGCCGCGCCGGCCGCTGTGCACGCGCCGGCCCCGGCTCCGGCGGCTGCTCCGGCACCGGCCGCGGCTGTCCCGGCCGCCGCTCCGGCTGCTGCCGCCCCCACCGAAGCCGCCGGCGGCAACTTCAAGCCCCTCAAGGCGCCCATGATTGGCACCTTCTACCGCAGCAGCGGCCCCGATGCGCCGGCGTTTGTGCAAGTGGGCGACATGGTGGAGAAAGGCCAGGTTATCTGCATCATCGAGGCCATGAAGCTGTTCAACGAGATTGAAGCCGAGGAAAGCGGCCGCATCGTGAAGGCACTGGTGGAAAACGCCTCGCCGGTGGAATACGACCAGCCGCTGTTTTTGATTGAATAGTTGCCCCAATTTGTCATCCTGAGCGGAGCGAAGGACCTTATCACCGACGAGCGGAAAACGTTCTCACTTGATAAGGTCCTTCGCTCCGCTCAGGATGACAGTTTTTACACCTGACATCCCACCCACATGTTCAAGAAAATACTCATCGCCAACCGGGGCGAAATTGCCCTGCGCATCATCCGCACCTGCAAGGAAATGGGCATCAAAACGGTGGCCGTGTACTCGACTGCCGACAAGGAAAGCCTGCACGTGAAGTTTGCCGATGAGGCGGTGTGCATCGGGCCTCCGGCGTCGAAGGACAGCTACCTGAGCATGCCCAACCTGATTGCGGCCTGCGAAATAACTAACGCCGACGCCATTCACCCCGGCTACGGCTTCCTGAGCGAAAACGCAGAATTTTCGCGCATCTGCGCCGAAAACGGCATCAAGTTCATCGGCGCCTCGCCCGAGATGATTAACCAGATGGGCGACAAGGCCACGGCCAAGGATACCATGAAAAAAGCCGGCGTGCCCTGCGTGCCCGGCTCCGACGGCCTGCTGGACTCGGTAGAGCAAGGCAAGAAAATTGCCGCCAAAATCAAGTATCCGGTTATTCTGAAGGCCACGGCCGGCGGCGGGGGCCGTGGCATGCGCATCATCAACAGCGACGAAGAATTCCAGAAAGCCTGGGACGACGCGCGGACCGAATCGAAGGCAGCCTTCGGCAACGACGGCATGTACCTGGAGAAGTTTGTGGAGGAACCCCGCCACATCGAAATCCAGATTGTGGGCGACCAGTTCGGCCACGTGTGCCACTTGTCGGAGCGCGACTGCAGCATCCAGCGCCGCCACCAGAAGCTGGTGGAAGAATCGCCGTCGCCGTTTATGACGGACACCCTGCGCGAGAAAATGGGTGCAGCGGCCATTAAAGGTGCCAGCAGCATTGGCTACGAGGGCGTGGGCACCATCGAGTTTCTGGTGGACAAAAACCGCGACTTCTACTTCATGGAGATGAACACCCGCATTCAGGTGGAGCACCCCGTGACGGAGGAAGTAGTGGCCTACGACCTCATCAAGGAGCAGATTAAGGTGGCGGCCGGCATTCCGATTTCGGGTAAGAACTACTTCCCGCAGCTGCACGCCATGGAGTGCCGCATCAACGCCGAGGACCCGCGTCACAACTTCCGCCCCACCCCGGGCAAGATTACCACGCTGCACATCCCCGGCGGACACGGTGTGCGCGTGGATACGCACGTGTACGCGGGATACACCATCCCGCCGAACTACGACTCGATGATTGCCAAGCTCATCACCGTGGCCCAGACCCGCGAGGAGTGCATCGTGAAAATGAAGCGCGCCCTGAGCGAGTTCGTGGTGGAAGGCGTGAAAACGACCATTCCCTTCCACCTGGCGCTGATGGACGACCAGGATTTCAAAGCCGGTAATTTCACGACGAAATTTCTGGAGACGTTTGACTTCTCGGTCATCTAAGCAAAGGCATTTACTTGCTGAAACGCCCGGCCTGTGAAGGCTGGGCGTTTCATTTTTGCAGTTGTCCGACGCAAACGTCGCACATGATTCAACAAGCTGAAAACAACCAATACGACATTCATTTATGGCTCGTGTTAACTCATTTCTCCTTGGCGCTGCGCTTTTGCTCGGCACCTCGGCAGCCCTCACTGCCTGCTCCGACACTTGCACCGGCAGCATCGAAACCACGGTGCTGTATGCCAAGCCCGGGCCGAAGGGCGTAGGCCGGCGCATTTACGTGGATGTGGTGAACAAACCCGAACTCGGCATTAAGCAAACCTTGCTCTACGAAGGCAAGGAATTCGGTACGTTTTCGCACGTGGTCATTATCAGCGACCCTACTAACCGCTACGCTTCTAACCGCAGCATCTGCTTCTCGCAGTATCGGGTTGCGCCGGCCGAAACGGACGGGGACCTCGCCGAGCAGGGCATTCCCAACATCTCGGTCAGCGAATAAATAGTGGTGGGATTGCGCAGATGCATTTGCAACCACCAGGCGTAGCCGAAGCTCTTAACAGAATCTTGCTTACCCTTTTTGTGCGCCCCATGAAAGCCATTCTACTCCTGCTGTGCCTGCTGGTGGGCTTGGCCCTACCCGGCTTCGCCCAAGGCCGCGACACTGTTTTTGCGGTGCACAAGCTGTTTCGGGAGAAACGGGGCAGCGGCGAGGCGTGGACGGCTACTGGCCTCACTGCTACTGCAGGAACCGCGATGGGCAGCCCGCTATATACCCCGCCGCAACCCAATGGCAGCGACGTGGCATCGGCCGCCGTGATGGGCGGTGTGCCCATGGCGGTGGGCTTGCTGCAGATGGGGCGCTTCAGCCCGGCCCGCGAAGCGGAAGTGCTCAAGCTTTACGCCGAGGGTTGGGGGCTGCCGCGCGATATCCGGCGCCGATTGAAACGGCGTCATTTTAAGATGAAAGCGAACGACATTCAACGCAAAAGGTGATGATACAGGCTGGTTGTCTGGCGTCTGCTGTGCTCCGTGCTTTTCCAAACGCCCCCGTTGCCGCGCGCGTCGGGGGCGTTCAGCTTTCTGGCTACCTTTGCGGCTCCAAACTCCCACCCCACACTATTACCAAAATACTCCTCCTTACCTATGGCACGAGTGGAAATGACGATGCCCAAGATGGGCGAATCCATCATGGAAGGCACCGTCCTGAAATGGCTGAAACAAGTCGGCGACACGATTGAGCAAGACGAATCGGTGCTGGAAGTGGCCACCGACAAAGTGGACACCGAAGTGCCGGCCATCCACGCCGGGGTGCTACAGGAAATTCTGGTGCAGGAAGGCCAGGTAGTGGCCGTGGGCGCGCCCATTGCCATTGTAGAAACCGATGCCGCGGGTGCCGGTGCAACGGCTCCGGCTGCCACTCCCGCCGCTCCGCAGGCGGCCCCTGCCCCATCGAGCAACGGCAGCGCCGTACCCTACGTGCCCGAAGCTACCGCCCCGGCCGCGGCCCCTGTTGCCGGCGCCGAGCACCAGCCCGGCCGCTTCCTTTCGCCGCTGGTGCTGAGCATTGCCCGCGAAGAAGGCGTGAGCATGACCGACCTCGAATACCTGCCCGGCACCGGCAAGGAAGGCCGCGTGACCAAGAAAGATATTCTCGACTATGTAGCCGCCGGTAAACCCTCGCTGACGGGCGCTGTTGCTGCCCCAGCCGCAGCTCCGGCAGCCCCTGCGCCGGCCGCTGCTTCGGCTCCGCAGCCACAAGCCGCGCCTGCTGCTCCGGCTTCGGCCACGGCTTCCAAGCCCGCCCCGAGCGTGAGCGGCGGCCAGGAACTGATTGAGATGGACCGCATGCGCAAGATGATTGCGCAGCGCATGGTGGACTCGAAGCGCATTTCGCCG
This sequence comes from Hymenobacter sp. 5317J-9, assembly GCF_022921075.1. NCBI lineage: Bacteria > Pseudomonadati > Bacteroidota > Cytophagia > Cytophagales > Hymenobacteraceae > Hymenobacter > Hymenobacter sp. 5317J-9. The sequence continues at coordinate 2,598,643 of NZ_CP095050.1, read as the reverse complement.
CACGTCACCAGCTTCGTGGAGGCCGACGTGACGGACATCGTGAACTGGCGCAACAAGCACAAGGACGCCTACAAGAAGCGCGAGGGCGAAAACCTCACCTTCACGCCCATCTTCATTCAGGCCGTGGCCCGCGCCATTCAGGATTTCCCGAACATCAACGTGTCGGTGGATGGCGATTACATCGTGAAGAAGCGTGACATCAACATTGGCGTGGCCGTGGCCCTGCCCTCCGGCAACCTGATTGTGCCGGTGATTCACAACGCCGACCAGCTCAACCTGAACGGCCTGACCAAGAAGGTGAACGACCTGGCCAATCGCGCCCGCATCAACAAGCTCACGCCCGCCGACCTCGAAGGCGGTACCTACACGCTGAGCAACGTGGGCTCGTTCGGCAACGTGATGGGCACGCCCATCATCATGCAGCCACAGGTGGCCATCATGGCCGTGGGCGCCATTAAGAAGAAGCCGGCCGTGATTGAAACGCCGCAGGGCGACCTCATCGGCATTCGCCACTTCATGTTCCTGAGCCACAGCTACGACCACCGCGTGGTTGACGGCTCGCTCGGTGGCATGTTCGTGCGCCGGGTGGCGGACTACCTGGAGCAGTTTGACCCGAGCACTGCGATTTAAGCAACCTAATTCGTCATCCTGAGCACAGCGAAGGACCTTATCACGCCAGGATGTTCCAGCGCGGTAAGGTCCTTCGCTGTGCTCAGGATGACAGTTTTTTTAATGACTTATGAAAAACATCATTTACCTCGGCGCCTTAGTACTGGCTTTGGGCCTCATTGGCTACCTCTACCAACAGCTCGACGCTACCCAAAAAGCCCTGCAGGCATCAGAGCAGCGCTTTGCTGATTGCCAGAAAGTGACCTTCCAGCTGCAAAACCAACTGGCACCGTTGCAGAAAAAGCAGCCCGGCGGTATTCCGCAATAGGCTATTTTTTCAGTCGTTCATCGAAATGAAACGGCTGCGCATCCAGCAGCCGCACCCGGATAAATTCGGGGTGAGCGGGGTTTAGCAGCAGGTTCCGTTCCTGGGGCACCACTACCGAAGGCACCTGCAGCGCCAGGCTGCGACCCGATTGCAGCCACTCGTGCCCGATGGTGGCCGTGGGCTGCGGCATGGACAGGCGCTGCCATTCGGATGGCAGGTCGGCGGGTGTGAGGGTTTCGCGGCTGGTGTCGTCGGGCACTTCCAGCGTCATCAAGTACATGTCGTCGGGCAGGTCTTCTACGGGCAGGTGCACGAGGGTTTCGAGTAGGGCCATGGCGCGCTGCTCGGCAGTATAGAGCAGGGCGAGGCCGGGCAGGTTCCAGCGACCGCCGTAGAGGTAGGCGCCGTAACCGCTCAGGTCGTGGCGGCGAGCGTAGCGGGCCAGTCGGAATACTTCCATCCCCTACCCAAAAACGCCGTGCTCGATGCGCCCAATGATGTCGCGCAGCATCCGAATCCCCACGGTGGTGTTGATGAGCTCTACGGGCTTGCGGCCACCCAAGGCCGGAATAGATGATTCCATCCAATGCCGGAATTTGTCTTCGCCAAACAGGTCGAAACCCTCGGCGTAGAGCGTGGCCAGTTGCACCAGCCGGTCGGTGGCATCGGCCCGGAGGCGCTGGGCGGGCGTGTAGCGCTGCAGCGTGCGCACCGACAAATCGACGGCCGCGGCCAGCACCGGCAGCGGCAGGTGCGAGCGCCGCGCCAAGTGGTCGAGCGCCTTGCGCTGTAGCCCGCGCTGAATCACATCTACCAGTTGCAAGTCGCTGGCAATGGGCTCGCCCACTACGGAGGGACCGCCTAACACATCAACAAAAGCATATGGGGTCATGATACTGCGGTTAAAACCGTGAGAAGCTCAGCCGCTTTTCGCGACACTTGTCGTAAATATAACGACAAGTGTCGCGAAATTGATTTGAGCGCCTGTTAATCAAAAATCAAAAAGCCGCTCCCGGCATTCGGAAGCGGCTTTTTAATCATCTAAACTTCTGTTACAATCCTTTCAGCGCTTGCTCCAAGGCGGCAATTTTGGCTTCGGCATCGGCCAGTTTCTGGCGCTCCTTTTCGAGCACTTCGGGCTTGGCGTTCTGAGCGAATTTCTCGTTACCGAGCTTCTTCAGCACCGAATCGCGGAAGCCTTGGGCGTATTCCAGCTCTTTTTCGAGACGGGCGCGCTCGGCGGCCATATCAATGTGGCCTTCGAGCGGGATGAAGAACTCGCTGCCGCCCAGCACGAAGCTCACCGAGGCGGCGGGGCCGGCATCGGCAAAGCTGACCTCCGAAATGCTGCCCAGCTTGCGGATGATGCCTTCGTAGTCGGTCACGAGCTGGGGCTCGTCGGTTTTAGCCACTAGCGTGAGGGGCTTGTTGGGGCCGAGGTTTTTTTGGTTGCGAACGCTGCGGATGCCGGCCACGATGGCCAGGGCCTTGTCCATGTTGGCCAGGGTTTCGGCGCTGTTGGCCGGGGCGGTAGCGCGGGGCCAGGGGGCCACGGTCACGTAGTCGCGGGGGCCGCGCTCGGCCAGTTCTTGCCACAGCTCTTCGGTGATGAAGGGCATGAAGGGGTGCAGCAGCTTGAGCAGCGTTTCGAGGTAGGCCGTGGTGTGGCGCAGGGTTTCGGCATCAATCGGGTGCTGGTAGGCCGGCTTCACCATTTCGAGGTACTGGGCGCAGAAATCATCCCACACCAGCTTGTAGATGGTCATCAGCGCATCCGACATCCGGAACTTCTCGAAATGGTCGTCCATCTCGACAATGGCGGCTTGCAGCTTGGCGTTGAACCAGGTCACGGCCTTCTCGTTCACAAAGGGCAGCGATGCATCGGCTTCCCAGCCTTTCACGAGGCGAAAGGCATTCCAGAGCTTGTTGGAGAAGTTACGGCCCTGTTCCACCAGCTTCACGTCGTAGAGCAGGTCGTTGCCGGCCGGGGCCGAGAATAGCATGCCGGTGCGTACGCCGTCGGCGCCGTACTGGGCAATGAGGTCGAGCGGGTCGGGTGAATTGCCGAGCTGCTTGCTCATCTTGCGCCCCTGCGAATCGCGCACGATGCCGGTGAGGTACACGTTCTTGAACGGCACTTCCTGGCGGTATTCCAAGCCGGCCATAATCATGCGGGCCACCCAGAAGAACAGGATGTCCGGCCCCGTCACCAGGTCATTGGTCGGGTAGAAATAGTTGATGTCGGCATTGTCGGGGTCTTTGAAGCCGTCGAACACCGAAATCGGCCACAGCCACGATGAGAACCAAGTGTCGAGCACATCCTCATCCTGACGCAGGTCGCTCAGCTGCAGGGCGGCGTTGCCGCTCTGCTCGCGGGCTTTCAGCAGGGCATCCTCGGCGGTGAGGGCGACCACGAAGGTGCCATCGGGCAGGTAGTAGGCCGGAATCTGCTGGCCCCACCAGAGCTGACGCGAGATGCACCAATCGCGCACGTTCTCCATCCAGGCCCGGTACATGTTCTTGAACTTGGGCGGGTGCAGCTTCACGGTGTCGTTTTCCACCACATCGAGCGCGGGCTTGGCCATTTGCTCCATCTTCATGAACCACTGCAGCGAGAGCTTGGGCTCAATCACGGCCTTGGTGCGCTCCGACGTTTGCACGATGCTGGCGTACTCCTCGATTTTTTCGAGCAAGCCGGCTTCCTGCAAGTCCTTGGCAATCTGCTTGCGCACGGCAAACCGGTCCTGCCCCACGTAGAGCACGGCCTTCTCGTTGAGCGTGCCATTATCGGCCAGAATGTCGATAACGGGCAGATTGTGCTTAACGCCCAGCTCGTAGTCGTTCAGGTCGTGGGCGGGCGTAACTTTCAGTGCGCCGGTACCGAAATCGGTCGATACGTACTCGTCGAAAATCACCGGGATTTCGCGGCCCAGCAGCGGGATGCGCACCTGCGCGCCGGCCAGGTGAGCGTAGCGCGGGTCGTTGGGGTTCACGGCCACGGCCACGTCGGCCATGATGGTTTCGGGGCGCGAGGTAGCCACGGTCAGGAAATGGCCCTCCTGCCCTACCACGGCGTATTTCAGGTAATACATCTTGGCCTGCACGTCCTTGGCAATCACCTCCTCGTCGGAGATGGCGGTGCGGCCTTCGGGGTCCCAGTTCACCATACGCACGCCGCGGTAAATCAGGCCTTTGTTATACAGGTCGACGAATACGCGCAGCACGGCCTCGGTCAAATCCGGCTCCATCGTGAAACGGGTGCGGTCCCAGTCACACGAAGCACCAAGCTGCTTGAGCTGCTCCAGAATGATGCCGCCGTACTTGTCCTTCCACTCGAAGGCGTGGGCCAGGAATTGCTCGCGGGTGAGGTCAGTTTTATTAATGCCCTGCTCTTTGAGCTGGGCCACCACTTTGGCCTCGGTGGCAATGCTGGCGTGGTCGGTGCCGGGCACCCAGCAGGCTTCCTTGCCCTGCATGCGGGCGCGGCGCACCAGCACGTCCTGAATCGTGTTGTTGAGCATGTGCCCCATGTGGAGCACGCCTGTCACGTTTGGCGGTGGAATGACGACGGTGTAAGGGACCTTTTTGGGGTTCGGCGAAGCCTTGAAAAAGCCTTGCTCCTGCCAACGCTGGTACCATTTGGCTTCAACGTCGGTGGGCGAGTAGGTGGTGGCGAGGGACATAGAAATTGAGCGGTAAGCAGAAAAGCAAAAATAGGCAATGAAACCGGGGGCAGCGCGCGGCCCGGCCACCAATGCACCGAGCGCCTCGCCATGCGCAGTGCCCAAGGTCACTTCATTTGAGCGCATATCGCCGGTAGCCTGCTGGCGCCACTTGACCGTCGTACACCCTGACTGTTAGTCATAAGGCGCGCTGAACGTCAGACGACTATCAAATATTCGGTTTTAACACTGCTTTAATTTCTGCCCGGTTGCGCTTTTCTATCTTTGCTTGGCGACTTAAATTGAGCAACAAAGTTTAATGATGACTTTGTACCTTACTTAAGTTTCCATCAATAATGCTGTTTCCGCCTCGCTTATGGCAGCGCTTTTCTCCTTTCGCAAATCGGTACCAATAGCGCCGCCGGCGCCCGAGCCGCCGGCCCCGGCGCTGGGCACGGTGCGGGTGGGCATGGGCCAGTTGCTGGTGGAAGGCGGCGAACCGGCCCGTAACCTGGCCCGGGCCGTGGAGCAGATTGCCCAGGCCGCTGCCCAACAGTGCGACCTGGTGCTGCTGCCCGAAACCTTGGATTTTGCCTGGACGCACCCCAGCGCCTTGTACGAAGCCCAGCCCATACCGGGCCCGTTCAGCGACGTGCTGTGCCGCGCCGCGGCCGAGCACGGCCTCTACGTGTGCGCCGGCCTAACGGAACGCGGTGCTGACGGCCGCAACTACAACGCCGCCATTCTGATAGACCCCAAAGGCGAAATCATCGTCAAGTACCACAAGATTAACCTACTGGCCGTGGAGCAGCCGTTCTACGCCGTGGGCCAGACGCTGAACGTGGTGGACACGCCGCTGGGAAAAATTGGCGTAAACGTGTGCGCCGACAACTACCTCGACGGCCTGCCCATCGGCCACACGCTGGCCCGGATGGGTGCCGAGTTCATCATTGCGCCGGCCTCGTGGACGGTGGATTACTCCATCACCGAAGAGCACGACCCATACCAGGAAAAATGGGTGAAGCCCTTTTCCATCCTCGCCAAGCTCTACAACGTGGTGGTGGTAAGCACTACCTCGGTGGGCTACATCGTGGGCGGGCCCTACGAGGGCAAAAAAAGCGTGGGCTGCTCGCTGGCGGTCGACGCTCGCGGCGTGCAGGCCCAGGGCGCCTTCAACGAGTTTGCCGGCCAGCTGGTGGTGGCCGACCTGGCCCGTCCCCACCGCCCCGAGCGCGGCACCGACATTGGCCTGATGTTGCAGCGCAAGGGCTACCGCTTTGATGAACTGCCGTGAGCGTTCTGCGTACTAGGCTCCATTACCTCGCTCTTATCCTATTTCTACTTGACTAATTCACTCGTTCTCCGCTTTTCAAGCTGCCACCCACCCGTTTCCTTACGCAGCCCCCACCTTTACTCTTCTTCCTTTGCTTACACAGGTACACCCCGCCGAACACTATGTCTCGGCCCTCCCCGCCGATGAGCACCGGCGCTGCACCCGGTGCCTGATGGACACCACCGTGCCCGGCATTACCTTTAACGAGACCGGTACCTGCTCTTTCTGCGACGTGCACGACCGCATGGAGCAGGCCTTTCCGAACGGCGAAGCGGGCCTGCGCACCGTGCGGCGCCTGGCCGACGAGATGCGTCGGGCCGGCCGCGGCCGCCGCTACGACTGCGTGCTGGGCGTGAGCGGGGGCCGCGACAGCTCCTATACCCTGTGGTATTGCGTCACGCAACTGCGGCTGCGCCCGCTGGCGGTGCACTTCAACGACGGCTTCGGCAACCCCATAGCCGGCGAAAACATGGTGCGCGCCTGCCAGCGCCTGGGCGTGGAGCTGCGCACCATCACCTCCGACTGGCGCGAGTCGAAGGACCTCAAAATTGCCTTTTTGAAGGCCTCCGTGCCCGACATGGAAGAGGGTACCGACCTGGGCATTGCCACTGCCCTCTATGGCGTGGCGGCCAAGGAAAACGTGCAGCACCTCGTCATCGGGCAGTCGTTTCGCACCGAAGGCATTGCCCCGCTGAGCTGGAACTTCCTCGATGGCAAGTACCTGCGGGCCGTGCACAAGCAGTTTGGCACGGTGCCGCTACGCCCGTGGCGGCCCGCCGACCCGGGCTTTAACCTGGGTCTGAAGGAGATGTTTTACTACGCTTTTGTGCGGCGCATCAAAACCGTGACCCTGCTCTACCACCTCGACTATGTGCGGACGGAGGTTGACGAGCTGCTGAAAAGCGAGCTGGGCTGGAAAAGCCCCGGCGCGCACTACGCCGACGACCTCTACCAGAGCTTGATTTATTACCTCAACCGCGTCAAGTTCAACATCGACCGGCGCCTGTTCAACTATTCGGCCCTGGTGCGCTCGGGCCAAATGAGCCGCGAGGTGGCCCTGGACCGCATTACGCGGGTAAACTCCATCGAAGACGAAAACGTGATTGCGCTCTGCATCAAGCGCCTGGGCCTGAGCCGCGCCCAATTTGAGGAGATTCTGGCCCTGCCGCCCAAAACCTTTCACGACTACCCCAATAGCTACCGCTTGCTGAAGCTCCTGCGCTTTCCCATTAAGGTGCTGAGCCGGCTGAACCTGATTCCGGAGTCGGCCTACGACAAATATTTCAACTGTGGAACCTGAGCTGCCCGGGTCTTTTGCCGACGAGCAGTATGGGAAAATAAGTGGTTGCAAAACAGGCTGTGGCTACAGTGAGGCGACTATTTTGCCCAACAAAGTAGCGCTGAGGGCCAACTGAAAATGGGCCTGCTCCGTATCTTCGCGGCCACCTCAGGCAATTTTTCACCTCACCAACTTACCGCCCCGGCCATGATAGATGACGACGACCTGGACGACGACTTGCTCGACGACGACGATTCCCTCGACACGTACGCCAAGAAAGGCGGCGCTGCTGCCCTCGGCAGTTCCGAAGACCGCCTCTCGGCCAAATACGCTGACTACCTGATGTGGACGGACACGGGCTCGTCGCACGATGAGGCCCTGGACCTGGCCAACATGACCGAAGAGGAATTTGTGGAGGCAGAACGGGCCGAAAATTCGGACCGCGGCGGCTTCACCAGCCTCGACGATGACGACGATGATGACTTCGCCGACGACGATGACGACGAAGACGAAGGCTACAGCAGCGGGCGCGGCAGCCGCCGCGGCAGCAGCTTCGACAGCGACGACTATTAAGGCAACAAGTCGCAAGACACTAGCTATAAGAAAGGCCCCGTATGGAAATTCCACACGGGGCCTTTCTTATGGCTAGTGTCTTGCGTCCCACTTTTACTTGCGGCCGAATACCTGCTTGAGGATATCGGAGGTGCGGGCAGCGGGGTTTTTGCGAATTTTGGCTTCTTCCTGGGCCAGCAGGATGAAGAGGCCATCGACCGCCTTCTGGGTGGTGTAGTCGGCCAGGCTCAAGGTGACGGGCGTCATCAGCGGAATCTTGTTGTATTTGTCGGTGATGGTGGCGTAGGCCCGGCCGGCGCCCACCTGGTCGATGGCGGCTTCGATGTCGGGGTGAAACGCGGAGATGAGCTGCGCCTGCGTGGACTTGCGCAGGAACTGGGTGGCCGCGTCGGTCGAGCCGCTCGTCACCAGCGTCAGCGCGTCGGTGATGCTGATGTTGGTCAGCGCGTTGAGGAAAATGTCTTTGGCTTTGGGTGCGGCGGCTTCGGCGGCGCGGTTGAGCTGGGTTTCGAGCTGGGTAAACACCGTGTTCATGCCCGGCAGGCGGCCCACCGTCGACTTCACCATTTCCAGGTCGGGCGGCGTGGGAATGTGGATGTCGTCGTTGAGGTTAAAGCCGTCGGGCTCGGACGCAAACTGCACCGCCTTCACGATGCCTTTGTTGAGGGCTTCTTTGACGCCGGCGCTGGCCTGGGCCTCCGTGAGCGGTGCGGGGGGCGGCGTGGCGGCGGCCGCAGCGGCGGCTTTGGCGGCGGCAGCGGCTTTGGCGGCTGCGGCGGCTTTGTCTGCCGCAGCTTTCTTGGCAGCGGCGGTTTTGGCGGCAGCAGCTTTGGCGGCGGCCGCTTTCTTGGCGGCGGTGGTTTGGGCGTGGGCAGCGGGGGCGGCAGAAGCCAGCAGGCCGGCAACCAGCAAGGCACTGGCAATGCGAGTGAACATGAAATATCAGCGCGGCGGGAAAACCGGAAAGCCCCTATGGCTGTCCTTGGACCGACGCGCTTGCAAATTGAAGACAATTTTGCGGCCAAACCTATTTTCTTCGCCAAACCCATGCCCTCCCCCGACCAGCTTCCCTCCTCCCTGGCTGCTTCCGCCAGCCCTGCCGCGCCGCCCAACGTCGAAATCATGACCATTGGCGATGAGCTGCTCTACGGGCAGGTAATTGACACCAATTCGGCCTTCATGGGCCAGGAGCTGGGCAAAATCGGCCTGCGCGTGCGGCAGATTTCGTCGGTATCGGACCGCGCCGAGGAGATTGTGGCCGCCCTCGACCAGGCCCGGCAGCGGGCGCAGGTGGTGCTCATCACCGGCGGCCTCGGCCCCACCAAAGACGACCTCACCAAGCACGTACTGGCCCGTTACTTCGGCTCCGAACTGGTGATGCACGAACCCACGCTGCGCCACGTGGAGGAGATTTTCCAGCGTTTTCAGCGGCCTATGCTCGACGTGAACCGCCAGCAGGCCCTGGTGCCGGCCAACTGCGAAGTGCTGCACAACGCCGTGGGCACGGCCCCCGGCATGTGGTTCAACGACCAGGGCACCGTGTTTGTGAGCATGCCCGGCGTGCCCTTCGAAATGAAGCGCCTGATGACCGACCACGTGCTGCCGCGCCTGCAAAGCCAGTTTCACCTCGCCCCCATCGAGCACGTGGTGGTGATGACAGCCGGCCTGGGCGAAAGCTTCCTGGCCAAGAAAATTGAAGACTGGGAAGACGCCCTGCCCGCCAACATCAAGCTGGCCTACCTGCCCAGCTTCGGGGCCGTGCGCCTGCGCCTCACCGGCACCGCCGACGGCCAGCCCGACCTGCGCGGCCGCATGCTGGCGCTGCTGCCCGCCCTGCGTGAGCGCATCGGCGAGTACATTTTCGCCGAAGAGGAAACCACTATCGAAGCCGCCATCGGCCAATTGCTGCTGGCCAGGGGCCTCACCGTGGGCACGGCCGAAAGCTGCACCGGCGGCCTGGTGGCCCAGCGCCTCACCAGCGTGCCGGGCAGCTCGGGCTACTTCCGCGGCAGCATCGTGGCTTATCACAACGACATCAAGCAGCAGGAGTTGGGCGTGAAGGCCGAAACCCTGGCCCAATACGGTGCCGTGAGCGAGGCCACCGTGCGCGAAATGGCCGAGGGCGCGCGTCGCCGCCTGGGCGTGGACGTGGCCGTGGCCACCAGCGGCATTGCCGGCCCCACGGGAGCCACCGAAACCAAGAAAGTTGGGACCGTGTGCCTGGCCTACGCCGACGCCACCCAAACCATCAGCCGCGAATACGTGCTGGACCGCGGCCGCGCCCTGAACGTGGAGTACGCCGCGCAGTCGCTGCTCACCATGCTGCGGCAGCAGCTGGCCGGGGTGTAATCAGCAAGGCCAGATGACTTAACGATACGCTGGCGCGTTTTTGGCGCGTGCCGACCAGGCCCAGCGGGCAGCGCGTCTGCGACGCGCTGCCCGCTGGGCCTGGTCGGTTTTAATGATTTAAAAGTCGTTTTGCGAGAAAACGGCATAAGTATGGCTTTGGTCCGTCTTATCTTGGGGCATGAAGCTTCTGTTGCCCGCTTTGCTGCTGGCCGCGTCCCTGCCGGGGCGGGCGCAGCTGCTCCCGCCGCCTTCTGACACTGATACGACCAGCCACCCCGACGATAGCGGCCTCGTGCGCTACCGCATGGGCACGCTCACCCGCGTCGACGGCACCACCATCCAGGGCTACATGCCGTGCAATCGCATCGGCTACGGCGGCGGCAAGCTCCGCTATTTCATGCCGCCGCTCAGCATCGATGCCCAGCTGCGTCACCCGCACACTATTAAAATGGACGAAATCCAGCGGATAGATGTCTACGGCCGGCTGTATGAACCCATGCGGCTCAAGGGTAAAGCCCCGGACGTGCTGGCGCTGCATCTGGTGGAGGGCCCCATTTCGCTGGCGGTGTATGTTGAGCCCCGGACCCTGCCGCTGCCCCTCCCACTGCCGATGGTGGGCTACACGGCAGTGCCGCTGCTCAACTTCAAGCTGTCGGACAAAGACCATTGGTATGTGCGCCGCGACGGCATCTGCACCGAAATTCCGCGTGCGCACTTTGCCGAACTCATGAGCGCCTACTTAGCCGACAACCCCGAGCTGGCCGGCAAAGTGGCGCGCCAGGAACCCCATTACCTGCATGCCGACACGCCCGCCATCGTTGCCGAGTACAACCGGGCCCGAACCGCCGGGCAATAGGCGCCCGCCGCGCCAAGTTACGGCCAGCAGGGGGTAGCTCTTGAACGTCCCCTCAATGAATGCAGCAGCAGGCTCAAGCACTACTCAATACTTACAGCGTTTTTACAACCTTAGCCGGTACGCCGCCGACTACGGTGTTAGCCGGCACGTCGCGGTTGACCACCGCGCCGGCCGCCACTACCGCGTTTTCGCCCACCGTCACCCCCGGCAGAATGGTTGCGCCAGCGCCTATCCAGGCATTACGCCTGATGACGATGGGCAGGAGCCGCAACGTGGTTCGGTCAGCAGGGTCGAGAGGATGGTTCTCTGAGGTGAGGTTGACCCGCGGCCCAATCATCACGTCGTCTTCGATGGTGATGCCGCCGATGTCCAGAAAGGAGCAGGCGTGATTGATAAACACATTCTTGCCCAGCCGGATGAAAAGACCGAAGTTGGTGTGAAAGGGCGGGAAAATTGTGGTCGACGCGTCCACTTCCGCTCCAATAATCTCGCCCAGACGGCGACGCACCTCGTCCAGGTCTTCGGAAACTGCGTTCATCTGCGTGCATAGCCGAATGGTGCGCGCCACCACCGCGCCAAACTGCGGGTACTCGGGGTCGTCTTTGCGCAGCGGCTCGCCGGCCCGCAGGCGCGTAATGATGTTCGTTTCCTAAACCTCGGGGGCAGCGGGCTGGTTTCGCGGTTTGCTCATGTCGGAATGCGGAGTAGGCAATGCTGGGAGTTTCAATACGCGGCGCAGCGGCATTCCGGCCGCTTTTCAGTGGAGAAATGACACCCAGAACGGGAGCAGCGCCATTAGTGAAAAGCCCCATTGCCCCGCTTGTGACGGAACAATGGGGCTTTTCACTAAGCGGAAGCAGCCTTTGCTGCGGCTGTTTAGGCGGCGGGCTTTTCGGCCGGCGTGGCCCGCATGATTTCGTGGCCCATTTTGTCGCGCTTCGTCGTCAAATACGCCTCGTTGTGCGGGTTGGCGTGGATTTCGATGGGCAGGGTTTCCACGATTTCGAGGCCGTAGCCGATGAGGCCGGTGCGCTTGCGGGGGTTGTTGGTGAGCAGGCGCATCTGCCGGATGCCGAGGTCGCGCAGGATGCTGGCGCCCACGCCGTAGTCGCGCTCGTCGCCCTTGAAGCCCAGTTCCTCGTTGGCCTGCACGGTGTCGCGGCCTTGCTCCTGCAGCTTGTAAGCCTTCAGCTTGTTGAGCAGGCCAATGCCGCGTCCTTCCTGGTTCATATACACGATGACGCCGCGGCCTTCGCGCTCAATCTGGCGCATGGCCTGGTGCAACTGCGGGCCGCAGTCGCAGCGGCACGAGCCGAAGATGTCGCCGGTGACGCAGGAGCTGTGCACGCGCACCAGCACCGGCTCGGGGCCGCTGATGTCGCCCTTTACCAGAGCCAGGTGCTTGGCACCGTTGGAGTTTTGGGTGAAGGCGTAGAGGTCGAAATCGCCGTTTTCGGTGGGCATCTTCACCGAGATTTCGCGGGTGATAAGGCTTTCGTGGGCCAGGCGGTACTTGATGAGGTCCTGCACCGACACCAGTTTCAGGTCCCACTTTTTAGCCACGATTTCCAGGTCGGGCAGGCGGGCCATCTCGCCGTCTTCCTTCAAAATTTCAACCAGCACACCGGCCGGCTCGAAGCCCGCCAGCCGGGCCAAATCCACGGCCGCCTCGGTGTGGCCGGCGCGGCGCAGCACGCCTTCCTTGCGGGCTTTAAGGGGGAAAATGTGGCCGGGCTTGCCGAGTTCCTCGGGCTTGGTGGCGGGGTCGATGAGGGCCAGAATGGTCTTGCTGCGGTCGGAAGCCGAGATGCCAGTGGTCACGCCGTTCTTCAGCAGGTCCACCGATACGGTGAAGGGCGTGGCGTGCAGGGCCGTGTTGTGGCCCACCATCAGGTCGAGGCCCAGCTCTTCGCAGCGCTGCTCGGGCAGCGAGGCGCACACCAGGCCGCGGCCGTGCGTGGCCATGAAATTGATAATTTCGGGCGTGGCGCATTGCGCGGCGCAAATGAAGTCGCCTTCGTTTTCACGGTCTTCGTCGTCGACTACGATGACAACTTTGCCAGCGCGAATGTCTTCGATGGCGGATTCGATGGTATCAAGCATGGGATGGGGTATTTCGGGCCATAACAGCGGCGGCGCCCGCAAAGTTAGCCCACACCGCGGCGCCCTAGCCGAACAGCACTTCGAGCCGGGCCGTGGCCCCGGCCCAGGTGTAGCGCGCCTTCACAAAAGCCTGCCCGCGCCCGGCCAGCGCGGCGGCCGCTTCGGGTTCGGTCAGCAGCTCCGTGATGGCCGCCGCAATGGCCGTGGGCGCCTCGGCTACGCGCAGTTCCTGCCCGTCGGTGCCGCCCAGGGCGTTGTTGGCCAGGGGCGTGGTCACGCAGGGCAGCTTCATGGCCATGGCTTCGAGCAGCTTGTTTTGCAGGCCCGTGCCCACGCGCATGGGCGCCACAAACACCCGCGCCGAGGCATACGCCGCCCGGATGTCGGGCACCCAGCCGCTCACCACCACCTGCGCCGAGGCCAGCGCCAGCACCCGCGGGGCGGGCGTGGTGCCGGCCACCAGCAGGCGGGCCCCAGGGTGATGCGCACGCACCAACGGCATAATTTCTTCGGCCAGAAACGCGGCGGCGTCCACGTTGGGGTGGTAGCTCATGTTGCCGCAAAACAGCACATCGTATTCCTTGGCTACCTCCGGCATGGGCCGGAAATTATCGGCATCGATGCCGTTGAGTACCACCTCAATTTCGTTGCGGCGCGGGTGCTGAATAAGCTGCCGGTCCTGGTCGCTGATGATGGTGTGGTGCCGGAACCAGCCAAAAGCCTCGGCTTCGTAGGCCGTCAGCCGCCGGGCCTCCAGGGCGAACACGGGGCGCTGCCACAGCGGCGCCTGCGTGGCCCGGCGCGCCATGCCGGCCGAAAAAACGTCCATATAATCGAGCGTCATCGGCAGCTGGCCGGCGTGCGGACGCAGATACTCAGCCATGCGGATAAGCTGGCAGTACACGTGGTCGGGCCGGAAGGTGCGCAGCAGCTCATCAACCTTGCGTTGGGCCTGGGCATCGTAGAAATAGCCGACCTGCAGCGGCCGGCCCGTGGCTAGGGCCCGCGCCATATTGGCCGCGATGCCCGGCTTATACAGCCGGTGCACCGTGACGCCGCCCCGGCACAGGGGCCGCACAGCCGCGTCAGCTTCGGCGGTCACCTCTTCATCGCTGAGCGCAAACAGGCAGATTTCGTGGCGCTCGGCCAGGTAGCGCAATTGGTGGTAGGCGCGCAGCTTGTCGCCCTTGTCGAGGGGGTACGGGAAGCGTGAGAGGAGTACAAGCAGCTTCATGCGGGCGGCGAATGGGCGGGCGTGCCGGCCGGCGCGGGTTGGAGCAGGCGCTCGTACAAACCAATAAAGCGCTGCACCACGCGGCCGTTGTCGTAGACGTCGGAGGCGGTGCGGGCGGCCGCGGCCCCAATGCTGCGCACGTCGATTTCGCCGCGGTACCAGGCGCGCAGGGCGTCGAGCCAGGCGGCCGCGCCATCGCGCACCAGCAGGTTCTCGTCGTTGTGGGCCACAATGCCCTCGGCGCCCAGCGAGGTGCTCAAAATGGCTTTGCCCAGGGCCATGCCCTCCACAATTTTCACGCGCATGCCGCCACCGCTCAGCAAGGGCACCAACATCAGCTCGTACTGCTGCATAAAGGCGGGGGCTGATTCCACAAAGCCGTGCATGATGACATTTTCGGCTTTCCGGTTGAGCAAGTGCGCGGGGGCGTTGCGCCCGGCAAGGTGCAGCTCCACGTCCGGAAATTCGGCGTGAAACGTGGGCCACACCTCGCGCAGCAGCCACTCCACCCCTTCCTGATTAGGCAGCCAGTCGAGGGAGCCAATCATAAACAAGGTGCGCGGCTTGGCCCGAAGGCCGGGGTCGGGTTGCAGACGCTCTAGGTCGGCCCCGGCTGGGATGAAGACGACAGGCTCTGGACAACCCAAGGCCCTCAGACGTTGCGCGTCGTCTTCGGTAATGGCGGCTACGGCGTCGAAATAAGTCAGATACTCTCGCTCAAATTTTTCCAGGCGGTTGGCCATAACGCGAAGCATAAATTGCTTCAGTGGATTCGCCTCCCGCTTTGCCAGCATATGCCAGATGGTATACTCCACATTGTGGGCGCGCAACACCGTTTTGGTGCGTTCAGGGCGCAATTCTTCGTAATCAAGCCATTCATTGTACCATGCCACAAATGTCCCTTCGCACTGGATAATGTCAAATTCCTCACTCGCTAGTAAACGGCCTAGTACGTCACAGACCTCGCGCTCAATGAAACGGGCCACATTATAGGGCTTTCGGCTTAACAGGAGGTTCTTCAGCGCGCCAAATGCCGAAATATCAGTATTTACATCCACCAGTACCAGCCGCAAATGGGGCCCCAGGTGGGCCAGGGCGTCGGCCGGCTGGCGGTGCTTGGGCGTGTTGATGGCCAGCAGCGTGACGCGGTGCCCGGCTCGCACGAGGCCCGCCGCCACGTCGTACATGGCAATGGCGCCGCCGTCATGAGGCGGAAATGGCACGCGCGGACAAAGTTGCAGAATGTGCATAGAGGCGGCAAAGGTAGAATGAGGCCGCGCTTCCGCCGGAATAACTCCGCAAGGTTCTACAGCTGGCGGAAGCGCACCTCAAAGGTTTCTATTTGCTCTTCGCTGCCCAGCACCAGCAGCACGTCGCCGGGCGCGGGCACGTAGTCCACGGGCGGGCTCACCATGAGGGAGCCGGCGGCCGTGCGCATGCCAATGATGGTGGCGCCGGTGATGGAGCGCACGTCGAGTTCGCGAATGCTGCGACCCCGCAAATCGCGCCGCAGCTGCTCAAAGCTCATTTCCTCCAGCCGCAATTTGTCGGCGCTGAGACCGGAAATGAGGTCGAGAAAGCGAATGACCTCGGGGCGCACCACCAGTTTGGCCATGTGCGAGCCGCCGATTTCGTCGGGCATCACCACCGAGTCGGCTCCGGCCGAGAGCAGCTTGCTTTCCGAGGTTTTGAGCGAAGCCCGGGCGATGATTTTCAGGCGCGGGTTGAGGGCCCGGGCCGAGAGGGCCACAAACACGTTGTCGGCGTCCTTGGGCAGCGAGGTGATGAGGGCCGAGGCGCGCTCCACGCCGGCCTGTTTCAGCACGAGGTCGGTGGTGGCATCGCCAAACACGGTGAAAATGCCGCCGCCGGGCAGGCCGTCGCCGTCGTAGTCTTCGCCGGTGCTGCCGCTGGTGATGCTTTTCATCAGCTCCTGGTTCGATTCGATGACCACCACGCGGGCGCCGTTGGCGCGCAGCTCCTGGTAGGCCCGGCGCCCGTTGCGCCCAAACCCGCACACGATGACGTGCCCGCTAAAGCGCTTGATTTCTTGGTCGGTTCGAATCATGTTGTAAATCTTGCGCAGCTCGCCGTCAAAGATAAACGAGGACATGACCGACACGAGGTAGGCCACCACGACGAGGTTGTAAAGAATGTAGAAAGAAACAAATAGCCGCCCCGCGTGCGAAAACGGATGAATCTCGCCAAAGCCCACCGTGGCAATGGTCGTCACGGTCATGTAAAACGCATCAACCGGGTGGTAGTGCTCGATGACCATGAAGCCCGTCATGCCAAAAATCAGGCTCAGCCCGGTGAGGACAATGGCGAGGAGCAGCCGGTTGATGTTGAGACGCTGAAGCATGGGCAGTTTGGAGGGGGCGCAAAGAACGTCATGCTGAGCGCAGTCGAAGCATCTCTACTGCGCCACTAATTATTTAGTATTGCGGTAGAGATGCTTCGACTGCGCTCAGCATGACGTTCTGTTTTAATTCCATCAAACCACTACGCCGTGCGGCCCACCACGGTGCCCAGCAGGCCGGCCAGCTCGTTGTCGAGCTCCTTGAGGCGCTTGATGTCGCCAAGAATTTCGAACATCTCCACGTCATCCAGCGGGTGGCGCAGCTTTTCGAGGCATTGGTCGAGCTCGCGCTGCACGTGCACCTTGTTGAGGCGCAGCACGGCGTTGTCG
The DNA here is from genome assembly GCF_022921075.1 of Hymenobacter sp. 5317J-9. Classification (NCBI taxonomy): domain Bacteria; kingdom Pseudomonadati; phylum Bacteroidota; class Cytophagia; order Cytophagales; family Hymenobacteraceae; genus Hymenobacter; species Hymenobacter sp. 5317J-9. The sequence goes on along the minus strand of NZ_CP095050.1, from coordinate 2,581,628 downwards.
CAGGCCAGCTTGGGCAGGTCGACCTCGTTGAAGACGTAGATTTCTTTGGTGCGCCAGTTGGGGCTGATTTCGTAGCGCTCGGTGGCGAGGTCGGTGATGAGCTGGCGGATGTCTTCGCGCTCGTTCTGAGCCAGCAGGCGGGCATCGGGGAAGCGGCCGGCCAGCAATTCCTGCCGGCAGATTTCCCACATTTCGGCGTAGAGCGGCTTCTGCAGCGGGTTTTCGCCGAGCTGGCCCATGAGGTAGGCTGCCACGCTGATTTCCTCTTCCACCTCGCGGCCGGCATACAGCACCAGCAGGCGCAGCACCTCGCGCTCGCACACCTGCAGCATGTCGGGCGTGTCCTCGTCGGCCTCGGCTTTGGCCGACGAGGGCTGGAAGCTGGCGCCCGCACCCAGGATTTCCACGGTGGCTTCGTGGCCGCCGTACATCAGCATTTCGGCCTCTTCCTCGTCCGTCATCGGGCGCGGTGCCGGGGTCGAGCGCGGGTTGGCGCTGGGTGGGAAGCCGGTGTTGGCGCTGCCCGCGCCCTGACCGTAGTTGCCAGCGTTACCGCTGCCACTGTTGCCGCCCGGAGCTTTCTGTGAAGCAGTTTTGACGAGCTTGTTGTACTCGGTGATGAGCACCTGCTCATCAATACCAAACGTAGCCGAGGTCTGCTGCAAAAACACCTGACGCTTGATGGCATCGGGCACCTTGGCGATGCTGTGCAGTACGTCGCGGATGGCCTCGGCCTTCTTCACCGGGTCGTTGCTGGCCTCGCGGGCCACCAGCGTGGTTTTAAAGCTGATGAAGTCCTGGCTCTTGGTTTCAATGTATTCGGTGAAGCGCTGGTCGCCCACTTTGCGGATGTAGCTGTCGGGGTCGTCGCCGTCGGGAAACAGCACCACGCGCACGTTCAGGCCGCCTTCTAGCAGCAAATCCGTGCCGCGCAGCGAGGCCTTGATACCGGCCGCGTCGCCGTCATACAGCACCGTCACGTTATCAGAATACCGCTTAATCAGGCGAATCTGACCCTCCGTGAGTGAGGTACCCGACGAGGCCACCACGTTTTTGATGCCGCCCTGATAGAGCGAAAGCACGTCGAGGTAGCCTTCCACCAGATAGCAAACTTCCTGCGTGCGAATGGCCTGCCGGGCCTGGAATAGGCCATACAGCACGTCCGACTTATGGTAAATCTCCGACTCGGGCGAGTTGAGGTATTTCGCCATCTTGTCGTCGCGCTTCAGCGTGCGCGCCCCGAAGCCCACCACCCGGCCGCTGATGTTGTGAATCGGGAACATCACCCGGCCCCGAAACCGGTCGTAGCGCCGGCCGGTGTCCTTGCCCTGGTCGTCGGTGCGAATGACAGTGAGGCCGGTTTTTTCGAGATATTTCTTGTCATACCCAGCCGCCTCAGCCGCCTTCATGAGGTCGTCCCAAGCATCGAGGGAGTAGCCGAGCTCGAAGGTCTGGATGGTGCTCAGATTGAGGCCGCGCTCCTTGAGGTAGCCGTAGCCGATGCTCATGCCTTCCTCCGAGTTGAGCAGCAGGCGGTGGTAGTGGTTTTTGGCGAAGTCGGAGACGATGAACTGCGAGTCCCGCTCGTTCTGCTCCAGCTGCTGCTGAGGCGTTTTTTCCTCCTCCTGAATCTCGATGGCGTACTTGCGGGCCAGGTACTTGAGGGCCTCCACGTAGCTGGTGCCCTCCACGTCCATCACAAACTGCACCACGCCGCCGGCCTTGCCGCAGCCGAAACACTTGTAGAGGCTTTTGGCCGGGTTTACGGAGAAGGACGGGGACTTTTCGTTGTGGAAGGGGCACGGGGCCCACAGGTTCTGGCCCTTGCGCTTGAGCTGCACGAAGTCGCCGACGACTTCCACGATGTCGGCGGTCTGGATGATGTGGTCAACTAATTCTTTGGGGATGCGGGCCATGGGTGGCTATTCGGGGGCAAATGAGGACGTCGTGCAATCGGGGCGCCTCACCCCCTGCCCCCCTCTCCCAAAGGAGAGGGGGCACCGGTTCTGCTCCTGTCGAGGTCGGCTGGCTCCCCTCTCCTTTGGGAGAGGGGCCGGGGGTGAGGCGCTACGTCTGCAGACGTCACAACAAATTTCGCCCTACTTTCTCCTACGTCCTACCTTTGCCCGGAATAAACTCCGCGCAAGATGCCCGCATACCGTCCCGAAGAAATTGAAAAGAAGTGGCAGGCCCACTGGAAAGCGCACAGCACTTTCCGCACCGAGAACCACTCCGACAAGCCCAAGTACTACGTGCTCGACATGTTCCCCTACCCCTCCGGGGCGGGCCTGCACGTGGGGCACCCGCTGGGCTACATTGCCTCCGATATCGTGACGCGCTACAAGCGCCTGCGCGGCTTCAACGTGCTGCACCCCATGGGGTTCGACTCCTTCGGCCTGCCCGCCGAGCAGTACGCCATCCAGACCGGCCAGCACCCGGCGCTCACCACCGAGAAGAACATCGAAACCTACGTGCAGCAGCTCAGCAGCCTCGGTTTCAGCTACGACTGGAGCCGCGAAGTGCGCACCTCCGACCCCAGCTACTACAAGTGGACGCAGTGGATTTTCCTCAAGCTGTTCAATTCCTGGTATAACCTCGACACCGACCGCGCCGAGCCCCTCACCGATCTCACCGCCCGCTTTGCCGCCAGTGGCAGCGAGGGCATCCGCGCCGCCGGCGACGATGGCGACCGCCTCAGCTTCTCGGCCGGGCAGTGGGCTTTGTTCTCTGAAAAGCAGAAGCTGGCCGCCGTGCTCCCCTACCGCCTCGCCTACCAGCAGGACACCTACGTGAACTGGTGCCCCGGCCTGGGCACGGTGCTCTCGAACGATGAAGTGAAAGACGGCCTGAGCGAGCGCGGCGGCTTCCCCGTCGAGCGCCGCCTCATGCCCCAGTGGAACCTGCGCATCACCGCCTACGCCGACCGCCTCCTGCAGGGCCTCGACCAGCTCGACTGGCCCGACGCCGTAAAGGAGATGCAGCGCAACTGGATTGGCAAGAGCATCGGGGCCGAAGTCACCTTCCCGGTGCAGGGCTCCGAAACCGCCCAAATCAAGGTCTACACCACCCGCGTCGACACCATTTACGGGGCCACATTCCTGGTGCTGGCTCCCGAGCATGAGCTGGTGGACGAACTCACCACGCCCGAACAGCGCGCCGCCGTGGACGAGTACATCGCCGCCACCAAGCGCCGCTCGGAGCGCGACCGCATGACCGACGTGAAGGCCGTGTCCGGCGTGTTCACCGGCGCCTACGCCCTGAACCCGGTGAACAACGAGCCCGTGCCCATCTGGCTGGCCGACTACGTACTGGCCGGCTACGGCACCGGCGCCGTGATGGCCGTGCCCAGCGGCGACCAGCGCGACTACTTGTTCGCCAAGCACTTCAACCTGCCCATCCCCGCCATTTCCGATGCCCAGCAGGGCCTCGACCAGCAGGCCGACCCCACCAAGGAAGGCCGCTACATCAACTCCGGCATCATCAACGGCCTCACCTACAAAGAGGCCACGCAGAAGCTCATCGCCTTCCTCGAAGATAAGGGCCTGGGCAAAGGCAAGGTGAATTTCCGCCAGCGCGACGCCATTTTCGGCCGCCAGCGCTACTGGGGCGAGCCCATTCCGATTTACTACAAGGACGGCACCGCCTACGGCATCGCCGAAAGCGACCTGCCCCTCGTCCTGCCCGAAATCGACGAATACAAGCCCACCGAAACCGGCGAGCCGCCCCTCGGCCGCGCCCAGGATTGGCTATACAAAGGCAAATACCCCTACGAGCTGAGCACCATGCCCGGCTGGGCGGGCTCGTCGTGGTACTACCTGCGCTACATGGACCCCACCAACGAAGCCCGCTTCGTATCGGAGGAGGCCGAGCACTACTGGGGCAGCGTGGACCTCTACATGGGCGGGGCCGAGCACGCCACCGGCCACCTGCTCTACGCCCGCTTCTGGTACCTGTTCCTGAAGGACCTGGGCCTCGTCAGCAGCAACGAGCCGTTCCAGAAACTGATTAACCAAGGGATGATTCTGGGCCGGTCGAATAAACTAATCGTAGCAATTACGGTACCTGTTGATTCCGCAAATCAGTACAGCGAAGACCCGAAATCAATTTCTAGTGAATTGCTGATTGACATGGTCATCTCCAATGAGCAAAGAATGGCCGCCGAAACGGGCAAGGGTTTATCAAGTCAGCCAATTAAACACGTAGCCCGACCAATCGAAGCACATGACGATGTTCACGTTAATGGTGAGTATCGGACACTTACTGCAAACTTTAGGGAATTGAATATCAACGTTGAATTAGTTGATATTAACGACCGTCTTTATAGAGACAAATTCGAAGAATTACAGCGCTCTGATGCACGTTTTGAGCAATTCAATTTAGATACTCAAGTTGCTTGGGAGCGTGATGAGACAGGCAAACAGTTTCTACAAACAAAAGTAGAAGTCGAGAAAATGTCGAAGTCGAAATACAATGTTGTTAACCCCAACATTCTAATCGACAAATACGGCGCGGACGCATTGCGCCTCTACGAAATGTTCCTCGGCCCGCTGGAGCAGTACAAGCCCTGGAACACCAACGGCATTAGCGGCGTGGGCAGCTTCCTCAAGAAGTTCTGGCGCCTCTTCCACCCCGAAGACGGCCCCCTCGCCGTCACCGACGAGCCCGCCACGCCCGCCGAGCTCAAGGTGCTGCACCGCGCCATCCAGAAGGCGCAGGAAGACATCGAGAAGTTCAGCTTCAACACCTCCGTCAGCCTGTTCATGATTACCGTGAACGAACTCACGGCCCTCAAGTGCCACAAGCGCGCCATCCTGGAGCCGCTGGTGCTGCTGGTGTCGCCCTACGCCCCGCACCTCGCCGAGGAACTGTGGCAGGAGCTGGGCCACGAGGCCGGAAGCATCTCCACGGCCAGCTACCCCGAGTTCCGCGAAGAATTATTGGTGGAAGACACCGTGACCTACCCGCTGGCCATCAACGGCAAAGTGCGCGAGCAGATGCAGTTCGCCGCCGCCGCCACCGCCGCCGAGATTGAAACCGCCGTGCTGGCCTCCGATTTCCTGTCCAAGCACGGCGAAGGCAAAGCCGCTAAAAAGGTGATTGTGGTGCCCGGCCGCATGGTGAACGTGGTGGTGTAAGTAGAACGTCATGCAGAGCGCAGCGAAGCATCTCGCGTGCGGCAGTAATTCAATCGTGAAGGATTAGTAGCAGCTAGCGAGATGCTTCGCTGCGCTCTGCATGACGTTCTAAGCTAATTAAACAAAAAGGCCCGTTGCGATTGCAGCGGGCCTTTTTTGATGATTTTGCATAAGGACAAGGCGGGTAATTGTGTCCTACCTTGTGCACACAAAACACCCTCCCGATTCCCAATGTCTCGACAGAATTCTTACCCACTAAACCTACGTCTTTCTCGCGCCCAACGCTGCTGGCAGTTACTGGCATTGTTTGGTGCCATTACGTTCGGCTTCACCGCCCACGCCCAAACCACCGACGCGGCTGGTCCGCTGCTCACACCCGACCAATTCCTCGGCTACAAGCTTGGCGCACAGTTCACGCCGCACGCCGAGATGCTGCGCTACGTGGCCCACGTGGTGGCGCACTCGCCCGGCCGCATGAAGCTGGTGACCTACGGCAAAACCTACGAAAACCGCCCGCTGGAAGTGGTGCAGGTGGCCAGCGCCGACAACTTTGGCCGGCTGGAAGACGTGCGCCACAACAACCTGCGCCTGGCCGGGCTGGAAGGTGGCAGCGCCCAGCGCCAAATGCCCGGCGTTTGCTGGCTGAGCTACAACGTGCATGGCAACGAAGCGGTGAGCTCCGAAGCCGTGATGCAGGTGCTCTACGACCTGGCCAACCCGCAGGACCAGCAGGTGCAGGACTGGCTGAAGAACACCGTCGTCCTCATCGACCCGTGCATCAACCCCGACGGCCACGACCGGTACGTGAACTGGTACAACCGCGTCCGCAACCAGTCGGCCAATGCCAACCCCGACGCCTGGGAACACCACGAGCCCTGGCCCGGCGGCCGCTACAACCATTACTACTTCGACCTGAACCGCGACTGGGCCTGGCAAACCCAGCAGGAAACCAGGCAGCGCATCGCCCTCTACAACCAGTGGCTGCCGGCGGTGCACGCCGATTTCCACGAGATGGGCCCCAACAATACCTACTACTTCTCGCCCGCCGCCAAGCCTTACCACGCCGACATCACGCCTTGGCAGCGCCAGTTTCAGGGCATCCTCGGCGACTACAACAAGGTGGCCTTCGACAAGAACAACTGGCTCTATTTCACCCGCGAGGTATACGACCTGTACGCCCCCACCTACGGCGACACCTGGCCCAGCTTCAACGGCGCCATCGGCATGACGTATGAGCAGGGCGGCGGCGGGGCCGGCGGTCTGGCCTACGCCCGCCTCGACGGCGACACCCTGACCCTGGCCCAGCGCATCGCGCACCACCACGCCGCCAGCCGCGCCACCATTCAGGCCACGGCCGAGCGCCACGACGACCTGCTGCGCGAATTCCAGAGCTATTTCGCCACGGCCAAGAGCAAGCCCCAGGGCCAGTACAAAACCTACGTGCTGCCGGCCGGCAACGACCCCGGCCAACTGCGCGCCTTCACTCAGTACCTCGACCGCAACCAGATTCAGTACGGCTTTGCCAGCAAGCGCAGCAAAACCAAGGGCTACAACTACACCACCGGCAAAACCGACAACGTGCAAATTGAGCCCCGCGACGTGGTCATCAGCATGTACCAGCCCAAGTCCACGCTGGTAAAGGTGCTGTTCGAGCCCAAGTCGCAGCTCGAAGACTCCCTCACCTACGACATCACCTCCTGGGCCCTGCCCTACGCCTTCAACCTGAAGGCCTACGCCCTGCCCGGACGCCTCGATGCCTCGGGCAGTGCGCCGGCTCAGGCCATGGTAAAAGGCAGCGCCGCCACCGCCGACAAGCCCTACGCCTACCTGGCCCGCTGGAACAGCCTGCAGGACATTCGCTTCCTGAGCCGCCTGCTGCAGCAGAAAGTGAAGGTGCGCTACGCCGAAAAGGCGTTTGAGTCGGAAGGCCAGCAGTACGCGCCCGGCACGCTCATCGTCACCCGCACCAGCAATGAAAGCCTCGGCGCCCGTTTCGACCAGCTGGTGCGCGCCCAGGCCGACTCGGCCGGAACCGTGGTTACGGCCGTGAAATCGGGGTTCTCCACCACCGGCCGCGACCTGGGCTCCAGCACGGTGCACTTCGTGAAGCAGCCCAACGTGGCCGTGGTGGCCGGCCCCGGCGTCGACCCCACCGCGTTTGGCGAGGTGTGGCACTTCTTTGAGCAGCAGCTCGGCTACCCGCTCACGGTGCTGGGCGCCGACTACCTCAGCCGCGTGTCGCTGCAGAAATACGACGTACTGATTCTGCCCAACGGCAACTACGGCGACATTTATTCTGACCGCGCCCTCGACGGCCTCAAGGCCTGGGTGCGCGAAGGTGGCCGCCTCATTGCCCTGGAAGGCGCCGCCCGGTTCTTGGCCAACAAAAAGGATTTCCTGCTGAAAACGAAAGCCGTCGACTCGGTGGCCGTGCGCAAAGCCAACCAGCAAAACCCCTACCGCCTGCTGCGCCGCTACGGCGACTCGGAGCGCGAAGAGGCCGAAGACGCCGTGCAGGGCAGCGTGTACCGCGTGCAGCTCGACAACACCCACCCGCTAGCCTTTGGCTACGGCAGCAACTACTTCGCCCTCATCCGCACCCCCCTGGGCTACCGCTTCCTCGACAAAGGCGGCTGGAACGTGGGCGTCATCAAGAAAGACAGCTATTCGGCCGGTTTCGCCGGCACCAAAGCCCGCAAGGAGCTCACCGACACCTTCGTGGTGGGCACCCAGGACCTGGGCCGCGGCTCCGTGGTATACCTCGGCGACAACCCGCTGTTCCGCGCCTTCTGGCAGGGCGGGAAGCTGATGTTTGGCAACGCCGTGTTTCTGGTGGGCCAATAAGCCTTCAGCCCCAAGAAAAAAGCCTCGCCGGATATCCGGCGAGGCTTTTTTCTTGGGGTAAGGACAGAATGTGTCGCGTTTTTACATTTCTATGGTTGCCTTCACGGCTTTGGGCAGCGAAGCCCGCACCAAGTCATACGAGTGGTCAATCAGCTCGCGCAGCTGGCTTTCCGGAGCGCCGGTGCCGATGAGCACCGTGTTCCAGTGCTTCTTGTTCATGTGGTAGCCGGGCAGCACGTAGTCGTGGGCCTCGCGCAGCTCTGCGGCCCGCTCGGGGTCGCATTTCAGGTTAATGCTGCCGAAGGTGTCAATGTCGGTGAGGGCAAACACTTTGCCGCCAACTTTAAACACCAGGGTTTCGGGGCCGAAAGGGGTTTCCTCGGTCACGCCCGCTTTCAGCAGGCAGTAATCGCGGAAGTCTTCAATGTTCATCGGGCGGGCCGGAAATTAGAGCACGTAGCGAAACAACATCACCACCAAACACACCAGAAACATCGCCAAGCTGAGCTTATTAATGAAGTGCATGGTCTTCAGGTTGAAGTTGGTTTTGCGGTTGGGGTCGTTGCCACGGAAGAAATAACCGAGCGCGGGACCGAAGTTGAAAAGGTTTTTACCGTTCATGGCGGGGCGGGTTTGGGTTCGGAAAGATAACACCCCCAGGGCCAGAATGATTTGCCGAAAGCGCGGATTCATCAGGTAAAACAGGTGAATATTAGCGGCCTCGGCCACCAATGCAACCTATGCGTTGGCCCGCCGCCTATGCTGTGACACCCGCTTGCCCCTATGTCTAAACGCGCTACTTCCCTCCTGCTCGCCGCCCTATTTTCCGCGCCGGCCTTCGTCGCCCAGGCCCAAAAAGCGCCGTCCGAAACCGCGGCCGTGCAGCAAACCGTCACCGCCTTTTTCGACGGCATGCGGCGCGGCGACAGCACCATGGTGCGCCGTACGCTGGCGCCCGGCGCCGTCTTCCACGGCATCGGCGGCAAGCCCGGCCAGCCGCCCACGCTGGAAACCGAAAATATCAACGGCTTTCTGAAAGCGGTGGGCACGCCCCACCCCGCCATTTGGGACGAGCGGGTGCAGTTCGAGCGGGTATTGATTGATGCCAACCTGGCCAGCGTGTGGGCGCCGTATGAATTTTACCTCGGCAGCAAATTCAGCCACTGCGGCTACGACTCGTTCCAGCTGGTGAAGCTGACCGACGGCTGGAAAATTGCGCACATCATCGACACGCGGCGCAAGGAAAAGTGTAAATAGCTACCTGTCAGCTGAGTGAATGAAAGTGACAAAGACGTTTTCTTCAAGTGAAAAACCATCCCGCTCAACGTTGATATTGTCAATACTTTCTCCCACTTTGAGTTCAGGCCTGCTTGACTGGTTTCCTGCCCAACAAGTATAGAATTCCACACTTGTTTCACATTTCAATGCGGTCCGAATGTAATCCACCAGGGCTCGGGCAGAATTAGCACTCTCAAAAAAGTCGTCTGTCGTGCCAGCATTAAACCCGCAAGAACATGCTTGCCACGAACCCATGTAGCGGATATGTGATTTTGAGAAATGCTTTTCGACGGCTTTCTCATCTTCAGGAACTTCAGTGGTGTAGAAGTACGGGCTTGCTGCGTTCCAGTCAATCAATGGCAATTCTGAATTGGCTCCTACGTACACACAATAGCACATATGTTCTGCTCTTCAGATTAATTGCTCACACAATTTCGCTTTTCACGCCCCCACCGGCTCCTCTACCACTTCCTTCTCAATCCAGCGACCGTCCTCGCGCATAAGCTCGATGAGCTCATCCACGGCCGCTTCTTCGGGCACCGATTTCTTGATGACCTCCTGCCCGCGGTAAAGGGAAATTTTGCCCTTGCCCACGCCCACGTAGCCGTAGTCGGCGTCGGCCATTTCGCCGGGGCCGTTCACGATGCAGCCCATGATGCCGATTTTGATGCCCTTGAGGTGGTCGGTGCGCTTGCGAATCATAGCCGTGGTTTCCTGCAGGTCGAACAGGGTGCGGCCGCAGCTGGGGCAGCTGATGTACTCGGTTTTGCTCATGCGCGTGCGGGCCGCCTGCAGGATGCCGAACGAAAGCTGGTTGAGGCCGCTCACCGTGTCGAGCCATTCCTCGTGCGAGCGGTTGCTGAGCAGCTCCACGCCCAGCACCACGCCGTCGCCGAGGCCGTCAATGAGCAGGCCGCCCACATCGGTGGCCGCATCGAGCTGGGTTTGCTCCAGGGGCTGGTCGGCAAAGGAGCGGGCAATGACCACCGGGCAGGTGATGTCGTGCTTCATCAGTTCAAAAAATGCCCGGCGCAGCTCTGGCATGGCGTGCGTGTTGGTGGTGTGCAACACTAGCACCACGGTTGTATCCTGCCGGAGCTGTCGCAGAAGGGCCGCATCCAGCGCATCCAGGCTGAGGAGCAAAAAGTTGAGCTGCGGGTGGCGCGGCACCTCTTCCATGTAGCCGGCGGCGGTTAGCACCGGAAAGTGATGCGGACGGCTGCCGGCGTCGCGCCAGGCCGAGTAGGTCACGATTTCCTTCAGGCCGTTGGGCAGCATAAACGGCACCGGCCGCTCGCCGCTGAACACGTAGTCGGCCCCGTGGTCGGCCATCTGAAACTTGTCCAGAAACGGCGAGTACAGATGCCCCACGGCGCGCAAGTCCGCGTATTCCACGTGGGGCAGCCGGGCTATGCTCGTGATGACGCGCGGCACGTTCTGCCCCCCGAAATTGGCCACTTCGTGCGTGTGCCGGCGGAAATACTGGAACGGGTTTATCGGCACCTCCCCTCCCAGCGGCGCGATGGGCCGGGCCGTGGCGGCACGCCCCGTGTAGCGGTCAATGAGCATGCGGGCCACCGGGGCTTCGGCCTCGGGCGCTTCGGTCAGCGACACGCGCACTGTATCGCCCAGCCCGTCTTCGAGCAGCGTGCCGATGCCCACGGCGCTCTTGATGCGGCCGTCTTCGGCCTCGCCGGCCTCGGTCACGCCCAGGTGCAGCGGGTAGGGCTGCAGGCCTTCCTCGTCCAGCTTTTGCACCAGCAGGCGGTAGGCCTGCACCATCACCTGCGTGTTGCTGGCCTTCATGCTCAGCACCACGTCGTAGTAGTTTTCTTCCTCACACAGGCGCAGGAACTCCAGCGCCGACTCCACCATGCCGAGCGGCGTGTCGCCGTAGCGGCTCAGAATCCGGTCACTCAGCGAGCCGTGGTTGGTGCCAATGCGCATGGCCGTGCCGTGCTCCTTGCAGATTTTCACCAGCGGCCGGAACCGCTCGCGGATGCGCTCCACTTCGGCCGCGTAGGTGGCGTCGGTGTATTCAATTTCCTCAAATTTCTTTTTGTCGGCGTAATTGCCGGGGTTCACGCGCACTTTCTCCACGATGCGGGCGGCCAGCTCGGCCGCGTTGGGCGTGAAGTGAATGTCGGCGATGAGCGGCACGTTGCAGCCGCGCTTGCGCAACTCCTTTTTGATTTCCAGCAGGTTTTGGGCCTCCTTCATGCTGGGCGCCGTGATGCGCACGTACTCGCAGCCGGCGGCCACCATGCGCAGCGTCTGCTCCACCGAACCCATCGTGTCCATGGTGTCGACGGTGGTCATGCTTTGCACCCGAATGGGAAAGTCGCCGCCCATGGGCAGGCCGCCGATGTTGACTACGCGGGACACGCGGCGCTTGTACTCGGTCAGGCTGGGGCAATACGTTTTATTCATGAAGCAAAAACTACGGTCAGAAGGCGAAAGTTGCGCCGTAGCACAAAGGTAAAGCCGGCCGGGCGGCTGGGGCAGCCGCAACTTCGTCCCGGGGTTTACTGTCTATCAAACAACCGTTGAAATCATTACACGCCATCCGATTTTGAAAACCCTGTTTCTCGCGGCTGCTCTTTTCGTCGCGGCGCCCGGCTTTGCCCAGCAAGTGGCCGTCATCAAGTTTCCGGAGCTGCAAAAGCGGCTGGCCCGGCCCACCGACACGACTTACGTGGTCAATTTCTGGGCCACCTGGTGCGCGCCCTGCGTGAAGGAGTTGCCCAATTTTGAGCTGCTTCGCGCCGCCAACGCCGGCAAAAAAGTGAAGGTGTTGCTGGTAAGCATGGACTACGCCTCGCAGCTCGACAAGAAAGTGAAGCCGTTTGTGCAGCAACGCAGGCTCAAGTCGGAAGTGGTGCTACTGAATGAGTCGGACCCCAATACGTTCATCGATAAGGTGGACGCCAAATGGTCGGGCGCACTGCCCTTCACGCTCATTTTCAACAACAAAAGCAAGCAGCGGCTTACATTTGAGCGCGAGCTTTCGCAGGCCGAGCTCACCGCCGCCGTGCAGAAAGTCCAGAAATAGCCATTCTCATTTCCTCACTTTTTAACCGCAAAATGACCATGAAAAAGCTCCTGCCTTTTCTCACCCTCTGCTTCGCCCTGCTGGCAAGCAGCTTTGTGAGCCGCCCCGTGGCCGACGGCTACCAGGTAGGCGACAAAGCCGCCGACTTCAGGCTGAAAAACATCGACGGCAAAATGGTGTCCCTAGCCGACAACAAGGCCGCCAAAGGCTACATCGTGGTGTTTACCTGCAACACCTGCCCTTTCGCCAAAGCCTACGAAAGCCGCATCATCGACCTGAATACCACATACGCACCCAAAGGCTACCCGGTGGTGGCCATCAACCCCAACGACCCGGCCGTGGCCCCCGGCGACTCCTACGCCGACATGCAGAAAAAGAAATACGCCTTTCCTTACCTCGTCGATGAGTCGCAGCAGGTGGCCAAGACCTATGGTGCCACGCGCACGCCGCACCTCTACGTGCTCACCCGCAAGGGCAATGAGTTTGTAGTGTCCTACATCGGCGCCATCGACGACAACTCCGAAGACCCCAAGCTGGTGAAAACGAAATACGTGGAAAACGCCATGGCCGAAATCCTGGCCGGCAAGCCCGCCACCACCAATTCCACCAAAGCCATTGGCTGCACCATCAAGTGGCGCCGGGCTTAAAGCTGCATCGCGCTTTCTCTAAAAAGCAAAAGCCCGTTTCGCATACTGCGAAACGGGCTTTTTCGCTCAATGGCCGACTTCCAGCACAATCTTGCCGATGTGGGCGCTGCTTTCCATCAGCTTGTGGGCTTCGGCCGCTTTGGCCAGCGGAAACAGTTGGTGAATGAGGGGGCGGAACTTACCGGCCGCAATCAGGGGCCACACGTGCTGCTCCACGGCGGCGGCCAGCGCGGCTTTGAAATCGGCCGAACGAGGCCGCAGGGTGCTGCCCGTGATGGTCAGCCGGCGGCGCATCACCTCCAGCGCGCTGAACTCGCCCCTGCCGCCCTGCATGGCGTTGATGAACACCAGGCGGCCGTCGTCCTTCAGCAGACGCAGGTTTTTGGCGATATAGTCGCCGCCTATCATGTCGAGAATCACGTCCACGCCCTCGTCGTTGAGCACCTGCTCAAAATCATCGGCTTTATAGTTAATAGCCCAGTCGGCACCCAGCTCGCGGCAGGCGCTGCACTTGGCTTCGTCGCCGGCCGTGACGGCCACGTGGCTGCCCAGTGCCCGGGCCAGCTGAATGGCCGTGGTGCCAATGCCGCTGCTGCCGCCGTGCACCAGCAGCGTTTCGCCGGGCTGCAGCTGGCCCCGCTGAAACACGTTGTGCCACACCGTGAACACGGTTTCGGGCAGGGCGGCGGCTTCGGCCATGCTCAGGCCGGCGGGCACGGGCAGGCAGTGGCGGGCGTCTACGGCGGCAAGCTCGGCGTAGCCCCCGGCGGGCAGCAACGCACACACCGCATCGCCGGGCTGCCACCGGCTCACCTCAGTCCCGCAGGCTTCGACGATGCCGGCAATCTCCAGGCCGGGGATTAGGCCGCTCACGTCGCCGCTGCCGGCGTACTTGCCCTGGCGCATGAGCACATCGGGCCGGTTTACGCCGGCGGCGTGCACCCGCACCAGCACTTCGTGCGCGGCGGGCTGCGGCGCGGGCTGGGGCTGCAAGGCCAGCACTTCGGGACCTCCGGGCTGTTTAATCACAATTGCATTCATCGGGACTAGCTTGAAAAGAGGGCCGCAAGCTCGCGGCCCAGCTAATAACGCAAAACGGCTCCGAAGAGCCGTTTTGAAGGTATGTACAAAGGTGCTGCCTGCTTCGCTCAGCTTTTGCCTTGCTGCTTCAGGGCCTGCACTTCGCGCTCCAGGTCCAGGGTGCGGAATATTACCTTGGCTTCGAGGTCGGAATAAGCGGCCTCGAGCTGCTCGCGCATCTGGCGCTGCTCCTGAATGTCGGTGCAGGTGCCGAACCAGGCAATGACGCTGCCGTCGGCGTCGCGGCGGGGCAGGGCCTGCCCCAGAAACCAGCGGTAAGTGCCGTCCTTGGCCTTAAAACGGTATTCGATGCTGTAGGGGTCGCCGGTGGCCAGCGAGTGGCCCCACACGTCGCGGGCACGGGCGCGGTCGTCGGGATGCAGCAGGTTGTTCCACATGTCGGGCCCCACGCTGTCGGCCAGGTCGTAGCCCGTAAAATCAATCCAGCGCTGGTTGAAATAGGTATGAAAGCCGGTGTTGTCGGTAATCCAAACCAGCTGCGGAATCATGTCGGCCAGAAACGTGAACTGTTCGGGCCCCACCAGCCCTTGGGCAGCGGAAGCAGAAGTGGAATCGGTAGCAGGCGAAGTACTCACGAACGAAAAGTATTGGGTTCGAAAAGAAGAGAAATCAGGCGCGGTCGAGTTGCATTTCCATGCCCGACGCGAAGTACAGGTTCAACTGGCTGCGCAGGCCGTCGGCCGAGCGGCGCAGGCGCGTCACCAACGCGCGGGTGGCCTCTTCGGGCAGTTCGAAGCTCAGGTAGGGCCGGTTCAGAATTTCATCGCGCATGACGGCCCAATGGCCCGTCTGGGCCTCACCGGGTGGCACGGGTTGGGCTTCCAATTGCCCGGGGGCCAGCACCAAGCGCACGGCCTGCGCCAAGGGGCTGCGCGGGTCGTTGTGGTTTAGCACCCGGTTCGCCACTTGCCATTCGCCCCCAAAATAGTCGTCGGGCAGTTGTTGTAAGTTTATATCCAGCAGCAAATCAGACATACAAAAGAAAAAACGCGGCCCAAAGCCTTCATCTAACAAGCAACTAGTGTTGAGGTTTTACCAACTGGTCCAAAACCCTTGGTTGTTCAACTACACGAATCGTTTTGCTTACTGCGCGGCTTAACCACAATTTGCGGGCCAGCGTTCCTAACCCGAGCAACTATTCCGAACCGAGTCCGTTTCGCACCCAACTATGTTGAAACCCCGTTTTTTGCCGGCCCTGCTGGGCGCTGCTCGTTTCACCGGCCTGGCCGCCTGGCAAACCGGCCGCCTGTTTCGCCAACTGGCCGCCCGCGCCCTCGACAGCGTGCAGGACGTGCTGCGCGCCGAAGTCGAAAAAGGCAACCTCAAACTGGTGGCCGACTTCCTGGCCGACAAGGCCCTGCCCGCCGCCCGCGTGCTGCTGGTGGAGCAAATGACCGTGCGCCTGCTCGTGCGCCTAGGCCTTCGCGGCGCCCTGGCCTCCAATGTGGTGGGCTGGGTGCTGCCCTTCGTGATTGAAAAGCTGATTGCCGTGGGCCACAGCAGCGGCCTGTTCGACAAGCTGATGGCCAACGCCACCGTGAGCGAGTCGCTGGACAAGCTTGATGAACTGCGCCGCGCCACCTGGAAAATGCTGGTGCCCGACCCCGGCAGCAGCGCCGAGGTGCTGGATGATGAAACGGACGAGCTAACGCCCCGGCTTCCCCTCCTGCTGGCGGCCCCGACCGGCGAGCCGAAAACAACCACCACCGCCCGAAAAGCCATAATCAAGGCTGGGAAATAGTCCTGATATTCCCGCAATCGTTTGCGGCGGGTTTCCAAAAAAAGGCACCCCACGGAGGTACCTCTTTCCCAATCGGGGCGCGGCGAGAATTCCCACCCAACACCGGACCCGATTCCGTCCCGAGCTGACTTACCGGCTGAACAACAGTTCGCGATACTTCACCAGGGGCCAGTCCTCGTCGGCCACCATCTGCTCGAGCTTGTCTACGGCGCGGCGAATGGGGTCGAATTTCGGTTTTACTTCTTCGCAGTACGCCACGGCTAACTCGCGGGCGTCTCCTATTTTATTGGCTTGTTTACGGGCCTCCGTCATGGCGTCGGCCGTGGTTTTAATAGTGGCTACGTGGCGCGAGATGGCTTTAATCATCTCCACGGTCACCTGGCTGTGCTCATCGTCGAGGCCGAGTTCGCGCAGGCCGCGCACGTTGTTGATGAGTTTGGTTTGGTACTGTAACGCGGTCGGGATGATATGGTTAATGGCCAAATCGCCCAACACGCGGCTTTCAATCTGAATTTTCTTCATGTACTCCTCGAGCAAAATCTCGTGGCGGGCATGCAATTCAACTTGCGAAAATATACCATGGCGGGCAAAAAGTTCCTCAGCGTCTTCACGAATGAAGGCGTCGAGGGCCTGCGGCGTCGTGGCAATGTTGTTCAAGCCGCGGCGCGCAGCCTCCTCCTTCCACTCGTCGGAATAGCCATTGCCCTCAAAACGAATGTTTTTGGACGAGATGACGTACTCGCGCAGCACCTCCACGATGGCTACTTCTTTTTTCTTGCCCTGGTCAATCAGCGCGTCCACCGACTCTTTGAAGTCGATGAGCTGGTCGGCAACGATGGTGTTGAGCACCGTCATGGCCGAGGAGCAGTTGGCCGACGAGCCCACGGCGCGCAACTCGAATTTGTTGCCGGTGAAGGCAAAGGGCGAAGTGCGGTTGCGGTCGGTGTTGTCGAGCAAAATGGCCGGAATCTTATCGATGCCCAGCTTGAGGTAAATGTTGTCGCCTTTGTCGAGCGGCAGCTTGGCCGTGCGCTCCAGCTCATCGAGCACCGAGTCCAGCATCGAGCCCACAAATACCGACATGATGGCCGGCGGGGCCTCGTTGGCACCCAGGCGGTGGTCGTTGCTGGCCGAGGCAATGCTGGCGCGCAGCAAGTCGGCGTGGCGGTGCACGGCCTTGATGGTGGTGATGAAGAAGGCCAGGAATTGCAGGTTCTCCTTCGGGCGACGGCCGGGGGCGAGCAGGTTCACGCCGGTGTCGGTGCTCATTGCCCAGTTGTTGTGCTTGCCGCTGCCGTTCACGCCGGCAAAAGGCTTCTCGTGCAGCAGCACTTTGAAGTTGTGGCGCTCGGCCACGCGGTCCATCACGTCCATCAGCAGCTGGTTGTGGTCCACGGCCAGGTTGGCGTCCTCAAAGGTAGGGGCGCATTCAAACTGGTTGGGCGCCACCTCGTTGTGACGGGTGCGCAGCGGAATGCCGAGCAGGTTGGCTTCCTCTTCAAACTCCAGCATGAAACCGTGCACGCGGGCCGGAATCGAGCCGAAGTAATGGTCGTCGAGCTGTTGGCCTTTGGCCGGGGTGTGGCCGAACAAGGTGCGGCCGGTCATCACGAGGTCGGGGCGGGCATCGTACAGGGCCTTGTCGACCAAGAAGTACTCCTGCTCGATGCCCAACGTAGTGTTTACGCGGCTTACGTCTTTGTCGAAGTACTGGCAAACTTCTACGGCGGCCTTCTCCAGCACGGCCAGCGACTTCAACAGCGGGGCTTTGAAGTCAAGCGCTTCGCCGGTGTAAGCCACAAAAATGGTGGGGATACACAGCGTCTTGGCGCCTACCGTCTCGATGATAAAAGCGGGCGAGGTGGGGTCCCAGGCGGTGTAGCCGCGGGCCTCGAAGGTGTTGCGGATGCCGCCGTTGGGGAACGACGAAGCATCGGGCTCCTGCTGCACAAGGGCCGAGCCCTTGAAGTTTTCAATCGGACGACCGTCAGAATTCAGGTCGAAGAAGGAGTCGTGCTTTTCGGCGGTGGCGCCGGTTAGGGGCTGAAACCAGTGGGTGTAGTGCGTGGCGCCCTTGGCCATGGCCCATGTTTTCATGGCCGAAGCCACAGCATCAGCTACGTTGCGCTCCACGGTAGCGCCCTGCTTGATGGCGGCCTGCAGCTTCTTGAAGTAGTCGCCCGGCATGGTAGCGCGCATGGCCTCCAGGTTGAACACGTTCTGGCCGTAGCTGTCGGAACGACGGGCGGCGGCGGGCACCACCGTGATGGGGCGGCGCTGGTTAACGAGTTCGAGGGCTTTGAAGCGAAGGGTGGCCATATGCAAAAGTACCGACGGAAATAACAGGTGTGATGAAGTGTTACGCAGGGCAAAGATAAAACAGGAAATAGTTTTGCAGCTAATCAGCCCTAAATTTTAAAGGCTGATTAGCAAAAATCATGACTTTCTGCTGAAAAGCACCTTCATTTTGCCACCTCAATCCGGAAAACTGCCATTTCCCGGCAAATTCACCAGACTACAGAGGATGTCAGACTGCTTCGGGGGGAAGTCTATCTTTGCGCAGTGAAAAACCGCTTTTCGTTTCAGCCACGCTACTTTCTATTCTGGCTGCTGTTTTTTGGGGTAGGCCGGGCTTTTTTTCTGGGATATGAGCATGCGCTGACGGCTCAGCTGCCCATGAGCACGCTGCTAGCCACGTTTGGCTACGGCCTGCGGCTCGATGCCTCGGCGGCGGCATATGTTTCGATGCTGCCGTTTTTGCTGTTTGTGGGGGCCAGTCTGCTGCCGCGCCTGCCCATCGGGCGCATGGTAGGTATCTACTCAGCGGTGATTGGTGCCTTGCTCGCTTTTTTGATGGTGGCCGACCTGGAGCTGTACCGCGCCTGGGGGTTCCGCCTCGACGACACCCCCCTGCAATACCTGAACTCGCCCGGCGAAATGGCGGCCTCGGCGGGCAGCGCGCCGGTGCTGCTGCTGCTGGCGCTGCTGGCGGCGCTGCTTGTGGGCGGCCGGTGGCTATATAAAAAAGTAGTGGGGCCGGTGGCGCCGCTGCCCGCGTGGTTCGGGCGCGGCCGGGCTGTGCTGGCCAGCCTGCTCTACGCCGCGCTGCTAGTGGTGCCCCTGCGCGGCGGCACCCAGCAGATTCCCGTCAACCAAAGCGACGTGTATTTCTCGCGCATTCCCTTTGCCAACCACGCCGCCCTGAATGCACCTTGGAACCTGATGAGCGCGCTGGTGCTGCGCGCCGAAGAAAAACCACTGGCCCCGTTTATGCCCGATAGCACGGCGCGGCGGCTGGTGGCGGGGCTGTACCCCGCCGCAGTGGGCCGGCCAGTGCCCGCCGATTCGACGGCGTCCATCCTGCAGGAGCCGCGGCCCAATGTGTTGTTCATCATCCTCGAAAGCTTTACCGGCAAGCTGGTGGGCAGCGTGGGCGGCGAAAAGGGCGTGACGCCCACCCTCGACAGCTTGGCCCGCACGGGCGTGTTGTTTAATAATATCTACGCGGCCGGCGACCGCAGCCAGAAGGGCTTGGTGTCGCTGCTCTCGGGCTACCCCAACCAGCCCACCACCAGCATCATCAAGTTTCCGCGCAAAACCGAAAACCTCCCCCACCTCTGCCGCACGCTGATGGCGGCTGGCTACCACTCCGGCTATTATTACGGCGGCGAGCTGGCGTTTGCCAACATGAAAAGCTACCTACAGACGGCCGGCTACGAACACCTCACCGAGCGGGCCGACTTTGCCGCCTCGCAGCAGAACTCGAAGTGGGGCGCCCACGACGGCGTGCTGTTCGACCGCATGTTGCAGGACTTGCGGACGCAGCCGCAGCCGTTTTTCGTCACGGCCTTCACGCTGAGCAGCCACGAGCCCTTCGACGTGCCCATGAAAACGAAGTTTCCGGGCACGTCCGAAACGGACCTGTTTCGCAACTCGGTGTACTACACCGATTACACCCTTGGACAATTTCTGCGCGCGGCCCGGCAGCAGCCCTGGTATGCCCACACCCTGCTGGTGCTCGTAGCCGACCACGGCCACCCGCTGCCTGGCCACTCCCCCAACCAGAGCCCCTATAAGTTTCACATTCCGCTGCTGCTGGCAGGGGGCGCCCTACGGCCCGAAAGCCGCGGGCAAGTCATCACCACCATCGGCTCGCAGACCGACGTGGCGGCCACGCTGCTGCAGCAGCTGGGGCTGCCGGCCGCTCCCTATGTATGGAGCCGCAACCTGCTGGCGAGCCACCCCACCCCGTTTGCCTTCTACACGTTCAACAACGGCTTTGGTGCGGTTTCGCCAGTCGGAGCGGTCACGTTCGACAACGTGAGCCGACACACCTGGGAGCGCGACGTGAACGTGACGGATGCGCAGGTGCAGCTGGGCCAGGCCATGGAGCAAGTGTCGCTCGAAGACTTTGCGCGCCGCTAAGTCCGGCCGGCGGCACGTTCTGAGCCCCGGCCGTACCTTTGCGCTGCTATGCCTACCCCCCAATCCGTTGCCTTTTATACCCTCGGCTGCAAGCTGAACTTCTCCGAAACGTCGGCCATCGGCCGGCAGTTTGAAGAGAAGGGATTTCAGAAAATTGCTTTCGAAGCCGGGGCCGACCTATACGTTATCAACACCTGCTCCGTCACGGACCACGCCGACCGCAAGTGCCGGAAGGTGGTGCAGCAGGCCCTCAAGCACAATCCGGAGGCCTTCGTGGCCATCGTGGGCTGCTACGCCCAGCTCAAGCCCCAGGAGATTGCAACTATTCCCGGCGTGAGCGCCGTGCTGGGCGCGGCCGAAAAGTTTCAGCTGGTCGACATTCTGGCCGATTTCCAGAAGCCCGCCGCTGGCCAGCCGGGCGCGGTACACGCCTCTCCTATCTCGGAGGCCACCGAGTTTGTGGCCGCGCACTCGTTTGGCGACCGCACCCGGACCTTCCTCAAGGTGCAGGACGGCTGCGACTACTCTTGCTCGTTTTGCACCATTCCGCTGGCGCGGGGCGGCAGCCGCTCGGGCAGCGTGGCCAGCGTGGTGGAGCGCGTGGAGAAGCTGGCCGAAACCGGCGTGAAGGAAATCGTGCTCACCGGCGTCAACCTCGGCGACTTCGGCCTGCAAGGTCCCGAGCGCGAGCGCCGCGAAGACTTTACCCAGCTGGTGCAGGCGCTTGATGGCGTGTCGGGCATCCGCCGCTTCCGCATCAGCAGCTGCGAGCCCAATCTGCTCACCGACGACATTCTGACGACGGTGGCGGCCTCGGAGCGGTTCATGCCGCACTTTCACATTCCGCTGCAAAGCGGCTCAGACAAGATTCTGGGCCTGATGCGCCGCCGCTACCGCCGCGCCCTCTACGCCGGCCGCGTGGCCCGCATCAAGGAGCTGATGCCGCACGCCTGTATCGGCGTCGACGTAATTGTGGGCTTCCCGGGTGAAACCGACGCCGACTTTCTGGATACTTATAATTTCCTAAACGAGCTGCCCATTAGCTACCTGCACGTGTTCCCCTATTCGGAGCGGCCCGATACGCTGGCGCCTTCCCTGCCCGGCCGCGTGCAGGACCGGGTGCGCCACGAGCGCACCACCCAGTTGCGCAGCCTGTCGGAAAAGAAAAAGCGCTTCTTCTACGAGCAGCACCTGGGCCTCGAAACCGACGTGCTGTTTGAAGACGACGTGACCGACGGCCGCATGGAAGGCTTCACGCCCAACTACATCCGCGTAGCAGCCAAGTACGACCCGCTGCTGGTGGGTGAGATGAAGAAGCTGCGCCTGACCGAAATGAATGCCCTGGGGCTGATGGAAGCCGAAGAAGTGGGTATTCTCGTCTGAACCACGGATTCATCCGGATTTTTCGGATGCCACAGATTTTGCGGACGATTATTCAGTTCCAATTCCAACAAAGAAGGCCGCTCAGTGAGCGGCCTTCTTTCTTTTCAATAGCTCCGATTAAGTAGGTTTTCCACCGTCTACAAAATCCGTGGAATCCGATGAATCCGTGGTTCAGACCATAGCCTGCCGGGCCATGGCCAGCATCTCGCGCAGCATCTGCTGCTGCTCCTGCAGGTGTTGGTTGCGCATCTCGGCCAAAGCCAATTGGTGTTGCAGATGCTGAGCGTGCAGCGCGGCTGCAACGTAGGCCTCCGGATTCACGGCGGGTGCGACCACTGGTACCGGGGCCGCGCTAGCCGGCGGCGCCACACTGGGCTGTGCAACGGAATCAGTGACGGGCTGTGCTGGCTGAAAGCTTGCTTCCGCGGTGGGCGCTACCTGCGGGGCTGGTGCAACTGGCGGCGCTACGGGCGCGGCCGGCGTGGGCTGGTTGGTTTGGGCTTCCCCGTTGAGAACCGGCGCGGCGGCGCGGGCGGGCTGCTGGGCCGCCGATGCCAGTGCTAGGGTGGCGGCAATTTCGGCGGGCTGCAGGCGGCTGCCGGCCACGCCGGGCCCGGCGCGGCGACTGGCCGGCGCTTCAATCTCGGACAGGTCAATGGGCTCTAACGGCGCTTCGGTCGCGGGGGGCACCACCCGAGGGGCTGGCTTGGCAATGGGCTCGCCGCCCACCAGCATGGGGCCGCGGCCCAGTAGCAGCCAGTCTCTTGAGACATTTGGGTAGACTTCAAACACCTTGCACAGCAGGTCGTAGCCGGGCTTGTTGCGGCCATCGATGAGATGCTGCACCACGCTGGCGGTTTTGCCCAGCGAGATGGCAAAGCTATTTTTGGTCAGCCCAAACTGCTGAATGAGTTCAGCAAAGCGCCGGTCAATGGTTTCGGAAGCGGGAATGGCCACCATGTTGCACAAATGAGGTTTGCGCAAATGTATAACATTCCCTTCCGCTCATTTTGCTTTCGTCGGCTGGGCTTTGGCGGCCACTGGCAGCAGCAGGCCCCGCGGCTGAACCCAGGCATACGGAAAGCGGTAGGTATTGTCGGGCTCTAAGTTTAAGAGGACGTGCGGCAGCATGCGCTCGTAATACAGCCGCAATTCGGTCGGCGTGAGGGCAAAGCTTTCCAAATCGGGCTCAGAGGCCCGGGCTTCTTCGGCGGGTCCGGGGTCGGACTGAAACCGCACGCGCTTCGCCGTCTCATCCCAATGGAAGTTTTCGGCTACGATTTCGAAATCGGTTGAGTCGCCTACATCGCGCAGCTCGGCCATGGTCTCGCCCAAGCGGCGGCTGATGGCCCCGTGCATGCGGCGCGTCAACTGCGCGGGCGGGTCGGCCACCAGGTCGGCCAGGGCCAGCTGGCGGCCCGTGCGCAGGTCGAAGGTGGCATGCAGGGCCTGCTCCCACGAGTAGGCGCCCGTGAATTCCTGCGAATATTCGATGGACAGTACCCCCTGTTGGTTGAGCAAAACCGTGTAGTCGCAGCCCGTGAGGCCTTGCCCGGCCGTGTTCCAGCCAAGTCCGTTTTCGCCGTCGTAGCAACAGGCGCGCTCGGCCTGGCGCAGCTGCTGGCGCACGCTCAGCTTCGGGTTGGTATCGCCGCTCAGCACCAGCGCCACCAGGCGGCGGTTGATGCGTTCAGCCACCGCGGCATCGGCCAGTTGCACCTGCGGCAGCTTAAATCGGTTGGCCGGTCGGCCTTCCGTCACCGTAACCAGGCGCGCTTTTGTGGCGCTCGCCACGGCCTGCGCCCAGCCGGGTGTGGCCACGGCCCAGAGCCACGCGCCAAACAGCCATTTCTTCATCGTGCCCCGGCCCTACTCGTAGCGCAGCGAATCTATCGGGTCGAGCGCAGCGGCTTTGCTGGCGGGGTAATACCCCGAGGCAAGCCCCACCCCCACGCAGATGACAAAGCCTAGGAACATCCAGAACCAGGGCACGAAGAACGAGCCGGCCCCCACCAGCTTGGCCACGCCGTTGCCGCCCAGCACCCCCAGAATGATGCCTAGCGTGCCGCCCAGCAAGCAAATCACAATGGCTTCGATGAGGAACTGCTGGCGAATCTGCACGGCGGTAGCGCCCAGCGCCTTGCGGATGCCGATTTCGCGCGTGCGCTCCGTCACCGACACCAGCATGATGTTCATGAGGGCAATGCTGGCGCCGAGCAGCGTGATAAAGGCCATGACGCTGCCGCCGGCCTTCACCTTGCCCGACACCGACTCGAGCGTGGAAGCCAGCGACTCGCTGCTTTCCACCGTGAAGCTGTCTTCCTGGCCCAGCTTGTCGTGGCGCACGGCGCGCATCTTGCCGGTGGCCTGCCCCATGAGGAAAGACAGCGTGCCCGGCTTATCGGTGGCGGTTTTGATATCATAGGTGAGGGCGCGCTGGCGGGGCATCTGGTTGCCGGTTTCGAGGGGCAGCAGGGCCAGGCGGTCGGCGCCGCCCCCGCCCATGCTGCCGCCGCTTTTTTCGAGCAGGCCCACTATCAGAAAGCGCCGGCCCAGCGCCGACACGTACTGGCCGATGGGGCTTTGCTTGGGAAACAGCTTCTGCTTGATTTCGTCGCCCACAATCAGCACGTTGGCGCCGCTGTTGAGTTCGGTTTGCGAAAAAGTCCGGCCTTCGGTGAGGTTGTAGCCCTGAATTTTCAGGTAGTTTTCATCGCCCGCAATCAACTGCATGTTGGGGTTGGTTTTGATGCCGTTGGCCTTCATTTCAGCAGCCCCGGAGATGAAAGCCGACACGCCCACCTGGGCCTCGTCGCCCATGGCTTTTTTGTAGAGCTTGGCTTGCAAAAAGTCGATGGGCGGGTACTGCTTGCCCTGCACGCCGCCGCGCCGGGAGCGGTTGGTGTAGCCCTTGGCGTGCAGCTCAAAGGAGTTGGCGCCCAGGCTGGCGAAGGTTTCGGACAGCGAGTTTTTCATGGCGTCGATGCTGGTGAGAATGCCCACCAGCGCAAACAGCCCGATGCTGAGAATGAGGGCCGTGAGGACGGTGCGCAGCAGATTGGCGCGGATGGAGCGGAAAGCTTCGCGAACGTTTTCGAAAGGGCTCATGGCAAGTACAACGCGGGGGCCTGGGGATGAAATGAAGCGGAAAGAAACGCTTCGGACCGCGCCCCGCGCAGCCAAAGTTCGGCGGCCGGCGCCTAACTTGAACCACAGGTGCCGCAACCTCGTTGCGGACATGCGTTTCTTTTGCTAAAATCTTATGCTGTTCAAGCGTTTTCTCCTGTTTTGGCTGATGGCGGCGGCCGGCGTGGCGGTCCCCCTGGCCGCGCGCGCCAACCACGTGTTCATCCCCATGGATAACACCCAAAAAGAGGCCCTGAAGGCCTACGGGGTGGCATTCTGGCTGCTGCAGCGCGAAGTGCCCGTCGACTGGCTGCTCAACTACCGCGGCGGCGCGTTTGCCTTCGAAACCAGTTCGGCGGCCGAGAACGAGTTGGCCGTGCGCGGCGTCACGTTTCAGGTCATCAGCGAAGCGCAATATACCAGCATCCTGCAGGAAATAGCCGACCCCAACGCCAACATGGACGTGATGAAGCTGGAGAAGGTGCCCAAAATTGCGGTGTACACGCCCAAGGGCAAGCAGCCCTGGGACGACGCCGTGACTATGGTGCTCACCTACGCCGAAATTCCTTACACCCAGATTTACGACGACGAAGTGCTGAAGGGCGAGCTGCCCAAATACGACTGGCTGCACTTGCACCACGAAGACTTCACGGGCGAGTACGGCAAGTTCTACGCCACCTACCGCAACTACCCCTGGTACCAGCAGCAGGTGCGCGACGCCGAAGCCGCCGCCAAGCGCAATGGGTTTGCCAAAGTGAGCGTGATGAAGGGCGCCGTGGCCACCAAAATGCAGGAATTCATTGCGGGCGGTGGCTTTTTGTTTGCCATGTGCTCGGCCACCGACAGCTACGACATCGCCCTGGCCGGCCTGGGCATCGACATGGTGGAAAGCATGTACGACGGCGACCCGGCCGACCCCAATGCCCAATCCAAGCTCAACTTCAACCGCTGCCTGGCCTTTCAGAACTTCCAGCTCAAAACCAACCCGTTTGAGTACGAGTACTCCAACATCGACATGCAGCCCGGCGAGCGGGGCTTGGGCGAGCAAAACGACTACTTTCAGCTATTCACCTTTTCGGCCAAGTACGACCCCGTGCCCACCATGCTGTGCCAGAACCACGAAAAAACCATTCACGGCTTCATGGGCCAGACCACGGCCTTCCGCAAAAGCCTCGTGAAACCCGACGTGGTGATAATGGGCGACACCAAGCAAACCGGCGAAGCGCGCTACGTGCACGGCTCCCTGGGTAAAGGCACCTGGACATTCTACGGCGGCCACGACCCCGAAGACTACCAGCACCTAGTGGGCGAGGAACCCACCGACCTGGCCCTGCACCCCAATTCCCCCGGCTACCGCCTCATCCTGAACAACATTCTGTTTCCGGCGGCAAAAAAGAAGAAGCAAAAAACCTAAGCCGCGCTCGAATGCAGTCCAAAGCCTCTGCCCCATCAGGCAGAGGCTTTTTTGTGTCCGGCGGGTAGCCGCGTCAGACCGGCTGCTCAGGGGGAAAAGCCTTCCACTCACCGGTTTTTGTTTCGTTTCGGGCGCGGCCGTGTGTAAATTTAAAATCCACATCCAGGTCCTGCTTTTATGTTAATTCGGTTGCGCTTGCTTTTGCTGCTGGCCGGGTGGCCGTGCATCCAGGCCGCCGCCCAGGCTCCCACCCGCCCATTGCCCGACTCGGTAACGGCCCGGCCCGCCGGGCACCTGCGCGCAGCCCTGTTGCGCGTGGCCGTGCCGTCGGTGGCCATCAGCGTGGGCGTGCTGGCCCACAAACCCACCTTCAACCAAACCCTGTGCAAGGCCAAGCAGGACCTGCAGGAAGAAACGCAGGAGGTTTTCGGCGGCTTCGATGCGCACGGCCTTGACGACTACACGCGCCACGTGCCCCTGGCCCTGGCGTATGGCATGATGGCCACCGGCCACAAAGGCGAGCGCACGCCGCTGGGCTTCACCCTCATTTACCTGGTGGCGCACGAGCTGGACCAGGGCGTGGTCAACCAGCTCAAGCGCATCACCGCCGAACCCCGCCCCTACAACGCGCAGGACCTGAGCTCGTTTCCGTCGTCGCACACCTCGCAGGCTTTTCTCACGGCCACCCTGCTGCACGAGCAATACGGCCGCCAATATCCTTGGGTGAGCGTGACCGGCTACGCCGTGGCCACCGCCACGGGCACCATGCGCGTGCTCGGCAACAAGCACTGGGCCACCGACGTGCTGGCCGGTGCTGCCATCGGCTTTCTCTCGGCCGAAACGGTGTGGCACGCCTACCCGGCGCTCACCAAACTGCTGCCACAGCGGCTGGCCCACAAAATGCTGCTAGTGCCCACCTACGCCCCCGGCGGCGGGGCCGGGCTGGCCATGGGCGTGCAGCTGTAGGGCATCTGCTCAGCATGACGGCCTTTTTGCATCATTCTGGCGGCTATGTCCGTTAGCAAGGGAATGTCAGGCTCAGCTTACACATGCTGCGCCGCCTACTCTTGCCCGCATGGAGGACCTGAACCCATCCAACTATTCCCTCTCGGCCAGCCGCCCGGAAGAGGAGCCCGCTGAAGAACTCGCCAACCCCCTGCCCCGCGCCGTGCTGCGCATGAGCAGCCACGTGCTGCTTGATGGCCAATGGAAATTTGCCCACGACGTGGAAGACGTGGGCCTGCGCGACGACTGGGCCCTGGGCCACAACTACGAGCACCTGGCCCAGTGGCCCGGCTCGGTAGAAGCACACCTAGCCGAAGTACGAGGCCAACAGGACGGCGCCGCCTGGCACGACAAGATTGTGGTGTGGTACGAGCGGGAGTTCAACCTGCCCGAAGTGGCCGAGCCGCAAGCCCGCTCCCTCATTCAGCTCACGTTTGGGGCCTGCGGCTACGAAACCCGGGTGTGGCTCAACGGCCAGTTGCTGAAAACCATTGAGGGCGAAGACGTGCACTACGGCGAATACACGTCCTTCAGCTACGAGCTGAGCGAGGAAAACCTGCACCTCGTGAACCGCCTTACCGTGCGCATCGTGGACACGATGGACGCCGAGACGCCCCGCGGCAAGCAGGAATCGCACGTGTACAAGCGCGGCGGCATCTGGTACCAGACGTACACCGGCGCCGTGCGCAGCGTGTGGCTCGAAACCGTGGAGCGCAACCGCCTGCGCTCGCGCGTGGGCGTGGTGAGCGTGGTGGAAGACCAGCTGGTGCGCTTCAACCTGACGCTGCGCATCCACGACGCGGGCGACTACACCATCCGCCTGCAGGTGTTCGACCCGCTCACGACTGACCGCACGGCGCCGCTGGCCGCTTCCGATTTTCCGCTGCATCTAGAATCCGGGCAGTGGCAGCAGCGGATGGTGCTGGAGCTGCCCGGCGCCGAGCTCTGGAGCCCCGAAGCGCCCAACCGCTACCGCCTGGTGGCCCAGCTCATCGACGCAGATGGCTACGCCGCCCAGATTGAAACGCTGTTTGGGCTACGCAAAATCGAGGCGCGCGGCCGCTACGTCTACCTCAACAACCAGCCGACTTACCTCGACGGCATTCTCTACCAGCCCGGCCAGGCCACGTTGGAAGAAATGCAGCGCCACATGCACGCCATGAAGGCCCTGGGCTGCAACCTGGTCCGTGTGCACATCGCCGGCATCGACCCGCGCATCTACAACCTGGCCGATGAGTTGGGCCTGCTGCTGTGGGTGGAAGTGCCCAGCCCCCATAGTTCCACCCCGCGCAGCCGCCAAAACCACCGCGCCGAGCTGCTGCGCCTCGTCACACTGAGCGAGACCCACCCCAGCATCATCATCTGGAGCCTTTACAACGAGGACTGGGGTGCTCAGGACATCGCCACCAACCCCGAAACGCGCGAGTACATCGTCGACACCTACCACTTCATGCAGATTGCCTACCCGCAGTTTCTGGTGGTGGATAACGACGGCTGGCACCACATTTCCTACACCGGCCGCCTCAAGTCCGACCTCCTCACCGCCCACCTCTACACCCCCGACCTGGCCCGCTGGCGAGAACTACTTGACCGCCTGGTGGGCGGCCAGATGGACGGCACGGCGGCTTTCCCGCTGGTGGTGGGCGACCCGTTCTTCTACCGCCGGCAGGTGCCGCTGATTGTGAGCGAATGGGGCGGTTTTGGTTTTTCCGACTACGGCGGCCCGGCCGACGCCGAATCCCGCACCAACAGCATCAAAGCCTTTAAGCAGGAGCTGCGCACCCGCCCCATTGCGGGCGACGTGTACACCCAGGCCACCAACATCGAAGACGAGCGCAACGGCCTCATCGACCCGCACACCGGCGCGCTCAGCGTGCCCGAAGGCTTGCTGGCCTCGCGCCAGCTGGAATTTTTGCAGTAAGCGTATTCAGCCGCTAGTGGCGCCGGGCCCGGGCGGGCGGGGCCGCCAGCGTGGCCGTCACTTTCCAAGTGAGGCGGCGGGCGGTGTCGCTCACGCGCAAATCGGTGACGATGGTGCTGGGCACGGTGCTGCTTACCGATGAGGGCAGTACCACCAGCGAAGCCACTTCCAGGTACTGGCGCTGGGGCGGCACTTTGGCGGCGCCGGGCACCAGCAGCTCGAAAACAACTACCTCCTCGGCCTCGGGCTGCCCGTCGGGAAAAGCCCGGGCATCGGCAAGGAGTGAACGGTTCGCAGAGTCGAGGTTTTGCATATAAACAAGCTAAACATTGTTAAATTTTAATATCACTGCCAGAGGCATGCCTGTAAATATGTGGGAAAAATGTCGAATAATCGCAACCCGAAAAGGCAGATTTTTTGATAGTTAGACCTGCATTTTTGCATCTTCCGAACCGCTCCGACGCTTCCGGGGTTATCTTTGCGGCCCGCCCTTCCGGCGCCTAGCCCACCCTCATGATGATTACCAAAGAAGCCGTTCTCAAAGCCCTGAGCTACGTGGAAGAGCCCGACCTGGGCCAGGACCTCGTGACGCTCAACATGATTGAGAACATTGAGATTGACGGCCTTACCGTCGCCTTCACCGTGGTGCTCACCACGCCCGCCTGCCCCCTCAAGCAGCTCATTCACGACGCCTGCGAGCGCGCCATTCACACCATGGTGGCCAAAGACGCCAACGTGGTGATTACGATGACCTCGCGCGTGACCACCGGCCGCCACAACCGCGGCGACCTGCTGCCCGGCGTGAAAAATATCATTGCCATCGCCTCCGGCAAGGGCGGCGTGGGCAAAAGCACCGTGACGGCCAACCTAGCCGTGGCCCTGGCCGCCACCGGCGCCAAAGTGGGCTTGGTCGACGCGGACATTTCGGGCCCCAGCATGCCGGTCATGTTTGGGGTGGAGAACGAGGCCCCGCACGTGTTTCAGGGCCCCAATGGCAAAAACCTCATCCAGCCCATCATCAAGTACGGCGTGAAGCTGATGAGCATCGGTTTTCTGGCGCCGGCCGAAAGCGCCATTGTGTGGCGCGGGCCGATGGCCTCGTCGGCGCTCAAGCAGTTCATCACCGAAGTGGATTGGGGCGAGCTCGACTACCTGCTGCTCGACCTGCCGCCCGGCACCTCCGACATTCACCTCACGCTGGTGCAAACCGTGCCCGTGACGGGCGCCGTCATCGTGACCACGCCGCAGAAAGTGGCCCTGGCCGATGCCCAAAAAGGCCTGCAGATGTTCCGCCAGCCCCAAATCAACGTGCCGGTGCTGGGCGTGGTGGAAAACATGGCCTGGTTTACGCCGGCCGAGCTGCCCGAGAACAAGTACTTCATTTTTGGGGAAGGCGGCGGCCAGCGCTTGGCCGCGCAGCACGACATCCCGCTGCTGGGCCAGCTGCCGCTGGTGCAAACCATCCGCGAAAACGGCGACCAGGGCCAGCCCGCCGTGCTCGACCCCAAATCGGAAGTGGGCCAGCGCTTTGCTGAGCTGGCCGAAGCCGTGGCCCGGCAAGTCAGTATCCGCAACAACGTGGCGCCCAAAACGGCCGTCGTGCAGATGAACTCCTAATGCCTGTGGAAACCACCACCGCCCCTACCTTCGACCACCCGCTGATGCCCCGCATTGAGGCCGCTCTGGACACCCTGCGCCCCTACCTGGCCACCGACGGCGGCAACGTGCGCGTGGCCAACATCACGCCCGAAGGCGTGCTCCAGCTGGAATGGCAGGGCGCCTGCGGCGCCTGCCCCATGTCGCCCATGACCCGCGCCGGTCTGGAAGACACGGTGAAAAAGGCCGTGCCCGAAATCACTGCGGTGGAAGCGCGGTAGCTGTTTGACTAACTAAGCAGAACGTCATGCTGAGCGCAGCCGAAGCATCTCGCGTGTGGTAGTAACTCAACTGAGTGATTTACTATTGCGGCAGAGATGCTTCGGCTGCGCTCAGCATGACGTTCTGTTTGGTCTAATTCCCTCTTTTCCCAATCCCAACTCACCCGCCCGTCTCTTTCATGGCCACCTCGCCCAACTCGCCCACCCTTCGCTCCTGGATTGACATCGCCCCCGGCTCCGATTTTCCCATTCAAAATCTGCCTTTTGGCGTGTTCGAAACTGAGGAGCGGGGCACGCGCCTGGCCGTGGCCATTGGCCGCTACGTGCTCGATTTGTACGCCGCCAGCCAGTACGGCTTCTTCGAGGACCTCACCGAGCTGGGCGACGCGCAACCCAAAGTATTCCGCCGCCGCTCCCTCAATGCTTTCCTGCGGCTGGGCCGGCCGGCGTGGCGGGCCGTGCGCCAGCGCGTGAGCGAGCTGCTGCGCCACGACGAGCCCCGCCTGCGCGACCACGAGGAAGCCGTGCGCGCCTGCCTGCTGCGCCAGTCCGACGTGCGCATGCTGCGCCCCGTGAAGCCCAACAACTACACCGACTTCTACAGCAGCATCGAGCACGCCACGAACGTGGGCACGATGTTCCGCGACCCGGCCAACGCCCTGCTGCCCAACTGGCGCCACATCCCCATTGGCTACCACGGCCGCACCAGCAGCATCGTGGTGTCTGCCACCGACATACGCCGGCCCAACGGCCAGCGCAAAGCCCCCGACGAAGCCACTCCCACTTTCGGCCCCAGCCGCCAGCTTGATTTTGAGCTCGAAATGGCTTTCGTGGTAGGCACCGGCACCGAACTGGGCAGCACCGTGCCCCTGGCCGAAGCCGAGGAGCACATCTTTGGCCTGTGCCTCTTTAATGACTGGAGCGCCCGCGACCTGCAAAGCTGGGAATACGTGCCGCTTGGGCCCTTCCTGGGCAAGAACTTTGGCAGCAGCGTGGCGCCCTGGGTGGTGACGCTGGATGCGCTGGAGCCCTTCCGCACGCCAGGCCCGGTGCAGGAGCCCACGCCCCTGCCCTACCTGCAGCAAAGCGGCGCGCACAACTTCGACGTGCACCTCGAAGTGGCCCTCACGCCCGCCAGCGGCCCCGAAACCACTATCAGCCGCACCAATTTTGGCCTCATGTACTGGAGCATGGCCCAGCAGCTTACCCACCACGCTTCCAACGGCTGTAACCTCGAAACCGGCGACCTCTACGCCTCCGGCACCATCTCCGGCCCCACGCCCGACTCGCTGGGCTCAATGCTGGAACTGGCCTGGCGCGGCACCCGCCCCGTGCCCCTGGCCGATGGCTCGGAGCGCAAATTCCTGCTCGATGGCGACACGGTGACTATGCGCGGCTTTGCCGAAAAGGACGGCGTGCGCATTGGGTTTGGCGAGGTGCGCGGGACGGTGCTGCCAGCAGTATAGCGCAAGGTTTCGCGAAGTGAAAAGAGGTTTCGCAAGGTTGGCAGCACGTCAACCTTGCGAAACCTCTTTTCACTTCGCGAAACCTTGCGCTTAGTGCATCCGGTCGTCGCGGACGGGCAGGTTGGTGATGATATCGCCTTCGATTTTTAACAGTTCCTGCAGCCGCTCGTCCACCACTTTGGGGTCGCAGTATTCCTTGGCCAAGTCCACGTAGCTCACAAAGTGCGCGGCTTCGGACACCATCAGTTCGTAGTAGAACTTGCTTAGTTCCTGGTCGGCAATATTTTGCCAGAGCAGCTTGAACCGCTCGCAGCTGCGCGCTTCGATGAGGGCCGACACCAGGAGCTGGTCCATGAGCTGGCGTTCGCGGGCGCCGCCTTTGCGCACGTGGGCCAGCAGTTGCATTACATATTCGTCTTTGCGGGGGCGGCCCAGGGCGAAGCCGCGCTTGCGCAGCTCCAGCAGCACGCGCTCGAAGTGACTCCATTCCTCGGCCACCAAGTCGGTCAGTTCGTCCACCAGCCGGGTTTTCTCGGGGTAGTGGATAATCATGCTGATGCCGGTGCTGGCGGCTTTTTGCTCGCACCAGGCGTGGTCGACCAGGATGTCCTCGATGTTTTTCTCGGCAATATCAACCCAGCGCGGGTCGGTGTTCAGCTTCAATTTCAGGATGGTTTTCTCTTTCATTTCCTGGTTTCTAGTTAAAGAAATTCCATTTCACGCCGAACTGGAAGCGGCGCGGGTACCCGGTGTAGTACGGGGTGGTGAAATAGCCGTCGCCCAGCAGGCCCTGGTTCACGTAGGCCATTTTCAGAAACACCGACACCGCCCTGATGTCGGCCGTGAGAAACACGTTGGCCACGGCATAATTGCGAATGGTGAAGGTGTTTTGCTGATAGAACTGCTGCGTGCTGGGGCTGTAGTCGAAGGCCCGGTAGCGGGACTGGTAGTACACTTCGGCCCCAATCTGGCTGAACAGCGCCCGGCGGAAAATGTAACTTTCGTAGTACACCCGCGAGTTGGTTACCAAGGCCGGAATGCGCAGGCCGTTCACGTCGCCGCCGCGGGTGTAGGTGGCCTGGTTGTCGAAACCCACGCGGCCCAGGTGCACCTGGTGCCGGGCCGCCAGCACCTGCAGGTTGCGGGCCGTGGTTTCCTGGGTGGGCATGGCGGTGGTGTCGTAATACACCAGATTGCCGATGTTGACCAGGCTGGCGCTGGCTTCAAAATGCTGCTTGTTGAGCAGGCCAAGGTCGGGCAGCTTAAACCGCAGGCGGCCGGTGAGCTGGGTGGTGTTGGTGTTGCTGAACTCGGTGGCAGAGCCGGGCAGGTGGTGCCACTCGTAGTTGTTGCCCACCAGCTCCTGCTGCGTGAGCGTAGGGGCGTACGACGTGCTCAAGGCTTCGGCCGACAGCGGCCCGGTGCGCACCGAGGCCCGGGCCCAGTATTCGGGCCCGTTCTGGTTGGGTCCGAAGGACACGGGGTGCAGCTCGCCCGCCGCCTCCACGGCGTAGATAGTGCGGTAGTTGAACGCCGCCGTGCCCCCAAAAAACACCTCGTTGAATGTGCGGCGCGGCGCAGCCTGCTCCAGGCGCAGCCCGGTGTTGATTGCCCCGCCGAAGGCCTGATTGTTGACCAGCGCCTGCGACACCAGGCTGGCGGTGCGGTAGCGGCCGTAGAGGCGGTACTCCACCGCTTTGGTGCGGCCCAGCACCCCGGCCGTGTTTTCTACCTGCGCAAACTCCACGCGGTCGAGAATGGCCGCGGTGTTGCGCAGCACCCGCGGGTAGTACAGCACGCGGGGGTAAAAGTTCTCGGCGGAGTTGAGCCGCTGAAGGGCCAAATCGGAATAGCTGTTGTACTGCCGCTTCGCGTCGAAGGTGTGGTACACGGTGAGGCCGCGGCCCAGCAGCCGGTAGGTGTGGGTGAAGTAGAATTCGTCGCGGTCCTCGTTGTTGGCCGCCTGGGTGAGGTACACGCGCTGCTGGTCGTACTTGAACAGGTCGGAGGGCGTTTCTTCGCTGCCCGGGCCGGGAATGCTGTCGTTGATGCCCCCGTCTTCCCGCCGCACGCGGGTTTGCACCGGCCAGATGCCGCCCGGCTCGGCGGCGCGGTGGCGGGCGTTGCTGAAGTTGAACAGCAGGTGGTACCGCTCGTCCTCGGTTTGGTAGCGGCCAAAAAACAGCAGGTTGGAATGCTCCACCAAACCAGCTCGCGGGCTGGTGGTGGCGAGAATCTTGTTGGAGGCTATGCGTTCGTAATCAATGCCCACGCTGAAGTTTTTCTTCAGGCTGCGGCTGTAGCTGAACTCAAACACCTGCTCGCCGGCGCCCGACTGGATGTAGCGAAAAAACGAATACGGCGAGCGGGAGTCGTAATACGGCACCTTGCTGGCGTCGCGGGCGTATTTGTCGAACACGTTGCGGCCCAGCCGGGCGCCCAGCTGCACGTTGGGCTGATAAAGCAGCGGCCGCGTGGCCGTACCCACGGCGCCCAGGTCTTGCTGAAAGGTGGTGTCGTGGGTCCAAAACCGGTCTTGCGGAAAGTGCGTGAGCGTGGTATCGAGCAGCGTGCCAGAGGTGGAATCGCGCAGCACTTCAGCCTCATAGATGACACGGGTGGTTTTGGGGCCATACACCACCTTGGTCGAATCGTCGAGCACTTGGGCGCGGGCGGCGGGCGCCGCCAGCCACGCCAGCAGCACCAGCAGTGCGCCCACAGGCCGGGGCCACTTCTTCAAAAATCCTCGTTGCGGGGCCTTCAAACAGGTATTAAATGCGCCGGAGCCCGGCAGGGTTAAAATCAATTCAGGAGGGCTAAGCACTTCGGCTGGGCAACAACGTCCGCAACTCATCGGCGCCAGTGCCCAAAAACGCCACCTGCACCGGAATGGTATAGGTGTGAGCAGCCAGCGGCGGCCGGCCGGCCCACAATTCGGGGCGCTGCAGGCGCGTCGCGTCCTTTTCGGTGGTAAAAATAGGCCAGCCCGGCTGCCAATGCGCTTGCAATGCATCGAGGTCGGCTGGCTGGAAAGCGTGATGGTCCGGCAGATTGGCATGATGCGCAATGGTATAGCCTTGTCCTTCAAGCCACTCCCGCAACGGCTGCGGCTGCGCGATGCCCGTGAGCAGCAGCGCCGGCCCGGCGGCGGGGGCAGACGGTGCGCCCTTCCCGGCAGCGCCCGCCTCAGCCAAGGGTTGGGGCGGGCCATATGCGTAAATTGAAAACAGCACGGGCACGTCCGGGCGGCCATACCGACCAATGCGCCGTGCGATTTCCTCCTGAGCCGCCTCATTCAGGTCTGCCGGGCACTTCGTGACGATGACCACATCGGCGCGCCGGGCTCCGCTGCGGCTTTCGCGCAGGCGGCCCGCCGGCAGCACGTAGTCCTCATAAAAGGGCCGGGCGTGCTCGGTGAGCAGCACGTTTAGGGCCGGGCGCACGGCGCGGTGCTGGTAGGCATCGTCGAGCACGATGACCGTGGTTTCGGGGTGCGCTTCCAGCAACAGCTCCACTCCCAGGCGGCGCTTTTCGGCTACCGCCACGGGCACTGCCTGCGCCGCAAACTGCCCGTAGTACTGCCAGGGCTCGTCGCCAACGGTAAGGGCAGAATCGGCGGCCCCGGCCAGGCGCGGGCCGGTGGTTTGGCGGCCGTAGCCCCGGCTGAGAATGGCCGGGCGGTGGCCCTGGCGCAGCAGCTCCTCTACCAGCCAGATGACGTGGGGCGTTTTGCCCGTGCCGCCCACCCGCAGGTTGCCCACGCCCAGCAGCGGCACCGCAAAAGCCGATGATTTCTTCCAGCCGACGTCGTACAGCCAGTTGCGCACGGCCATGACGCCGGCATAAAGCCAGGAAAACGGCAGCAACAACACCAGCAAACGGGCCATATGCCCTCAAAAGTACGGCGGGTTTGGCCGGCACCCGGCGCGTACTTTTGGGCCATGACCACGCTGGCCGACCGTTTGCTGCACTTTCTTACCACGTTTCCGCTGCCCCAGGCCCTGCCCGCGGGCGTCGAAGCCCAGAGTCCGTTTCGGGAAGCGCCGGTGCAAGAGCTGCTCAGCCGGTTTGCCCAGAAATTTTACGCCGACAACCAGCCCCGCGTAGCCCTGCTTGGCATCAATCCCGGCCGGCTGGGCATGGGCCGCACCGGCGTGGCCTTCACCGACCCAGCGGCCCTCGCCGGGCACTGCGGCATTGCCAACGACCTGCCGCGCGGCCGTCCCGAAACCTCCACCCAATTTGTCTATAAAGTCATTTCGGCCATGGGCGGGCCGGCAGAGTTCTACCAGCATTTCTACGTGAGCTCGCTCTACCCGCTTGTGCTGCTGAAAAACGGGCTCAACTATAATTACTACGACTCTCCTGCCCTCGTGAAAGCCCTGTGGCCGGACATCCGGCTTTCCCTGCGCCAGCAAGTAGAGGACCTGGGCCTGCGCCGCGACGTGGCCGTGAGCCTGGGCAAGCGCAACGGCGACTTTTTTAAGCGCCTGAACGCGGAGCTGGCCCTGTTCAAAGAAGTCATCGTGCTCGACCACCCGCGCTACCTCATGCAGTACCGCAGCCGCGACGAAGCCGCCAACGTGGCGAAGTACGTGGTCACGCTGGGCAATTTGATTAACGAAGAATAAGGGCACGCCTCAACTGCTCTCGCCCAGCTCCTCGTCATTCCCCCTCTCTTTTTTCAAATAATGCCCACCGTTCAAGACCTCGCCCGCCTGCTCGAAGCCGCCGCGCCCCTCGCCTACCAGGAAAGCTACGACAACGCCGGCCTGCAATGCGGCAACCCGCAGGCCGCAA
The DNA here is from genome assembly GCF_022921075.1 of Hymenobacter sp. 5317J-9. Classification (NCBI taxonomy): domain Bacteria; kingdom Pseudomonadati; phylum Bacteroidota; class Cytophagia; order Cytophagales; family Hymenobacteraceae; genus Hymenobacter; species Hymenobacter sp. 5317J-9. Next base: position 2,544,413 of record NZ_CP095050.1, on the reverse strand, counting down.
TCACCGGCGTGCTCATCACCCTCGACTGCACGCCCGCCGTGGTGGCCGAGGCCGTGCGGCGGGGCTGCAACGTGGTGGTGGCCCACCATCCGGTCATTTTCCGGCCCCTCAAGCGCCTCACCGGGGCCAATGAGGTGGAGCAAACCATCATTGCCGCGCTCAAAAACGACGTGGCCATCTACGCCGCCCACACCAACCTCGACAACGTGCGCGGCGGCGTCAACGACAAGCTGGCCGAAAAGCTGGGCCTACTAAAAACCCGCGTTTTGGCCCCGCAGAGCGGCATCCTGGCCCGTCTCATCACCTACGTACCCAACCGGCCCGAAGACCAGCAGGCCGACGTGGCCGGCCGCGTGCTGGCCGCGCTGTACGCCGCCGGCGCGGGCCAGGTCGGCAATTATGCAGCCTGCAGCTTCCAGACGGAGGGCACCGGCACGTTCACGCCCGGTGAAGGCACCCGGCCGGCCATCGGAGCTGAAAACCAGCCCGAAACCGTGGCAGAACGCCGGCTGGAAGTGCTGCTGCCGCTGCACCGGCAGGCGGCGGTGCTGCGCGCTTTGCGGGCCGCGCACCCCTACGAGGAGGTGGCCTACGAGCTCATTAAGCTGGAAAACGTGCACCAGGACGTGGGTGCCGGCCTGGTGGGCGAGCTGGCCGAACCGCTGGCCCCGGCCGCATTCCGGCAGCTGCTGAAGCGGCAGCTGCTGGTGCCGGTGGTGCGCCACACGGCGTTTGAGCAGCCCATCAAAACTGTGGCCATTTGCGGCGGGGCGGGCGCGTTTCTCATCGGCGCGGCGCGGGCGGCGGGGGCCGATGCCTACGTGACCGGCGACGTGAAATACCACGAGTTTTTCGGGGCAGAGGGCCGGCTCATGCTCTGCGACGTGGGCCATTTCGAGAGCGAACAGTTCACCGGCGAGGTGTTTCGGGATTTGCTAACGGCCGGATTTGGACGTACTTTTGCGGTCTTAATCGCTGAAACCCCTACGAACCCCGTTCAATATGACTGCTAAAAGTGCCGCCGTGGCTCCCGCCGACGTTCCCGTAGCCGCCAAGCTCGAAGCCCTGCTCACCCTGCAGCACCTCGACTCGCAGCTCGACGAAATCCGGCGCGTGCGGGGCGATTTGCCCGAAGAAGTGCGGGATTTGGAAGACGAAATTGCGGGCTACGAAGTGCGCGTGAAGAAATTCGACGAAGAAATTCAGGGTCTGAACGACTTCATCAAGAGCCGCAAACAAGCCAGCAAAGACGCCGAAAGCCTCATTAAGAAGTACGACGAGCAGCAGCAGAACGTGCGCAACAACCGCGAGTTCGAAGCCATTGCCAAGGAAATTGAGCTGCAGCGCCTGGAAATCCAGATTGCCGACAAGAAAATCAAAGAGGCGCAGTACCAGATTGACGTGAAAAATGCCGAAATCAGCGGCACCAAGTCGAAGCTGGACGAGCGCCGCAAGGACCTCGACAACAAGAAATCGGAGCTCGACACCATCGTGGGCGAGAACGAAGAGGAAGAGCGCACCATCATGGCCCAGCGCGAAGAGGCCACCAAGCCGGTAGAAGACCGCCTGCTGACGGCCTACACCCGCATCCGCGGCAACGTGCGCAACGGCCTGGCCGTGGTGCTGGTGCGCCGCGACGCCTGCGGTGGCTGCTTCAACACGGTGCCGCCCCAGCGCCAGGCCGACATCATCTCGCACAAGAAAATCATTGTGTGCGAGCACTGCGGCCGCATCTTGGCCGACGTGGAAGCCCGCGCTGTCTAAGCTCCGGCTTAAGCATCTCATCAATCTGATTCGCTGATTGAAATCGTAAAAAGGAACGGCCGCGTGTCGTTCCTTTTTTTGTTAACCATCCCATGGCATCGTTGGCCGGCTTTTTCCTACGCATTGCGCCACCCGGGTGCCGGGCACTTGTGCGGCCGCTGGGCTGGGCGGCCGGGTGGCTGCTGCTGTCTGGTTTCGTAGCGCCACGCCAGCCCGGCCAGCTGCCCGAGCAGCCCAGCGCCGCCGTGACAGCTACCGGAGAACTCACGCCGGCCAGCCGCCGGGCCTATACCGAAGTGCTGAAACTGCGCCTGGGGCCCGCGCGCGAAATGCTGCGCCCCGAGCTGGCGAGTGCGCCCAGGTCGCCCTCGCCCCTGCTGGTGGCCAACTGCATCGACTTTGCCGAGCTTATTCTAAGCCAAGACCCCAGCCGCTTCGATGCATCGGAAAAGGCGCAGGAAGCCCGTTTGGAGGTGCTCGATAAACAGCCAGCCAGCGCCCTGCGCGACTACGCCCGCGCCGAAATCACGCTGCATCTGGGGCTGAGCCAGCTGCTGTTCAAGCACGTGGTGATGGGCGGCTACCACCTGCGCAGCGGCTACCGCCAGATGCAGGACGTGGCGAAGCGCTACCCGACCTTTCTGCCGGCGCGCAAGACGCTGGGCATTTCGCAGTTTGCCGTGGGCTCGCTGCCCGAGGGCTACCATTGGCTGCTGAGCTTGCTGGGCCTGACGGCCGACTCGAACGAAGGCCTTCGTAACCTGGCCCTGGCCGCCACCCAGCCCAACGATTTCCAAACGGAAAGTCAGATATACCTGAGCCTTATCCGGGAAGGCTACTTTAAAAAGCCCGACGAAGCCTTGCGGCTGGCCGAGCGCCTGCACGCCCAGCAGCCCGACAACCTGCTGTTTTCTTACCTACTCATCAGCATCAACAAGCGCCAGCACCACGGCGAAGCAGCCCTGGCGGCCTACCGGGCCCGGCCCACCGGCCCTGGCTACCAACCCATACCCTACCTGCGCCACATGGCCGCCGACCTGCTGCTGTACCAAGGCGACTATAACGCCTCAGAACGCGAAAACCTGGCGTTTTTGCGGGAATACCGGGGCGTGCACTACCGCAAGGATGCCGCGTTTAAGCTCTATCTGGCGGCGTGGCTGGGCGGGGCGCCGCCGGCTGCGGTGGCCCGCTACCGCGCCCAAATCAACGAGCCCGGACCCACCGACGTGGAGGAAGACAACTACGCCCAGCACTACTATCACGAAGCGCAGGCGCTGAACCCCATCCTGACCAAGGCCCGCCTGCAAACCGACGGCGGATACAACCAGCAGGCCTTGGCCACGCTGCGCACCTTTCGCGCGACGCCGAACACCATCTGGCGCGACCGCATCGAGGAGCCCTACCGCCGAGCCCGCGCCTTTCAGGGCTTGGGGCGGCTCGATTCGGCCTGGTACTACTTCGAGCGCACCCAAACGGTGGCTGGCCCAAAGGCGCCGTATTATTTTGCGCCCCAGGCCGCGCTGCAGCAGGGTTACATGGCTAAGGATGCGGGTAAAAAGGCCCAGGCGCGCTTTTATTTCGAGAAAGCCCTACGCTACCCCTGGCACGAGTACAAAAACAGCACCGACGCCAAAGCCACACTGGCCCTGCGCGAACTGCAATAAGCGCAGCCACTTGGCCGGCCCAGCGGTTATAATGCCCCGCCGTTGCTGGCGTGCTCATCATTTGAACGAATCCCGTGTCTGTTTCTGCGGTTCCCCTTCTGCGTCTCTCCATCGCCGACCTGCCAACCGATTTTCGGCAGCGGGCGTTGCATTGGGCCGCGCAGTTTCCGCACTGCGCCTATTTTGAACCCAACGACGCCTCTTATCCAGAAGGGCCGTTTGAGCGCATTCTGGCCGTAGCCAGCCCCGCGGCACGCTCATCAGATTCCCTGGCGGCGCTGGAAGCCGATGATTCGTCGGCCTTTCGGTGCGGATTTGTTACCTACGACGTCAAAAACGACATTGAGGCCCTGACTAGCGGCAACGCCGACGGCATGGGCTGGCCGCAACTGCATTTCTTCACACCCGAAACCTGGCTGTGCTGGCAAGCCGATGCGGTGGAAGTGCACGGCAACGCCGAGGGGGTGCTTGACCAGATTCTGGCCCAGTCTTTACCGTCCACTTCGGCGCCGCAGGTGCCCGTGATGCGGGCCCGCCTGCCCAAAGCCAACTACCTGCAGGCCGTGACGGCCATCCGGACGGACATTCTCAACGGCGAGGTATACGAGTTGAACCTGTGCCAGGAATTCTACGCCGAGAACGTGCGCCTGAATCCCGTGGATGCGTTTTGGCGGCTGATGGAAGTTTCGCCCGCGCCGTTTGCGGGTTTTGTGCGCTGGCACGACCGGTTTTTGCTTTGTGCTTCGCCCGAGCGGTTTGTGGCCCGGCGAGGCGCACGCCTGCTGTCGCAGCCCATCAAAGGCACCATCCGCCGCGGCGCCACTCCGGCCGAAGACGAGCAGCAGCGCAACGCTTTATTGAACGACGAAAAGGAGCGCGCCGAAAACCTGATGATAGTGGATTTGGTGCGCAACGACCTCGCCCGCGTGGCTCAGACCGGCACCGTGCACGTGCCCGAGCTCTTCGGCCTCTACCCCTTCCGCCACCTCTGGCAAATGATTTCGACCGTAGAAGCCACCGCGCGGCCCGGCACCACGCTGGTTGACGTGTTGCGCGCCGCCTTCCCGATGGGTTCGATGACGGGCGCCCCGAAAATCCGGGCCATGCAACTCATTGAGCACTATGAAAATGTGCGCCGTGGACTCTACAGCGGCAGCATGGGCTACGTGTGGCCCAACGGCGACTTCGATTTCAACGTCGTCATCCGCTCGCTGCAATACCGGCAGGACAGCGGCTACCTCAGCTTCGAGGTCGGCTCGGCCATCACCTACGACTCGGACCCGGAACGGGAATACGATGAGTGCCTGTTGAAGGCAAAAGCCCTGCTGGAAGTGCTGGGCGCAGCTATTGGAGAGTAAGGTGCAGGCAGAAAAATGCCTGTCAACGCCGTCATGCCGAGCGCAACGGAGGAACGACCGGTGCCGAAGCAGTCATCATTGTTGAACGAAGCTAGCGAGATGCCTCGGCTGCGCTCGGCGTGACCGTTTTATTGTTCCAATCAACCCAATCAATCCCTGCCATTCTGTCATTTTACGCAGCAAAGGCGTATCTTTGTGCCCCGCCGAAACGCGCTATAATTATGCCCCAGCCCCTCTTAACTCTTGATTTTTTAGATACTGCGGCCCCTGCCGCCGAGGCTACGCCCAGCGGCGAGGTGCGCATCACGGCCGCCACGCGCACGGGCCGGCAGCGCAAGCTTTACATCGAAAGCTACGGCTGCCAGATGAACTTTTCGGACTCCGAAATCGTGTCGAGCATCCTCTTCGACGAAGGCTTTGACACCACCGACGACCTCGCCAACGCCGACCTGGTGCTGCTCAACACCTGCTCCATCCGCGAGAAGGCCGAGCAGACCGTGCGCATGCGCCTCAAGCAGATTAACTCGCACAAGAAGCGCAAGCCCGGCATGCTCGTGGGTGTGCTTGGCTGCATGGCCGAGCGCCTGAAAAGCAAGTTTCTGGAAGAAGAGAAAATCGTGGACCTCGTGGTGGGTCCCGACGCCTACCGCGACCTGCCCGGCCTCATCAGCCAGGTAGACGGCGGCCAGAAAGGCGTGAACGTGCTGCTGAGCCGCGAGGAAACCTACGCCGACATCACGCCCGTGCGCTTGAACTCGAACGGCATCACGGCCTTCATCAGCATCATGCGCGGCTGCGACAACATGTGCTCGTTCTGCGTGGTGCCCTTCACCCGCGGCCGCGAGCGCAGCCGCGACGCCCACAGCATTGTGCAGGAAGCCCAGGCCCTGGTGGCCGCCGGCTACAAGGAAGTGACGCTGCTGGGCCAGAACGTGGATTCCTACAAGTGGGCCAGCGCCGACGGCACTGAGTTCGTCAATTTCGCCCAGTTGCTGGAGCGCGTGGCCCTTATTAGCCCCGAGCTGCGCGTGCGCTTCTCCACCTCGCACCCCAAGGACATCACCGACGAGGTGCTGCACACCATGGCGAAGCACGACAACATCTGCAAGTACATCCACTTGCCCGCCCAAAGCGGCAACACCCGCGTGCTCGCCCTGATGAACCGCACCTACGACCGGCCCTGGTACGAGGAGCGGGTGCAGGCCATCCGCCGCATTCTGGGCGAGGACTGCGCCATCTCGACCGATATGATTTCGGGCTTCTGCTCCGAAACCGAGGAAGAGCACCAAGACACGCTTAGCCTCATCGACTTCGCGCAGTACGACATGGGCTACAACTTCTTCTACTCGGAGCGCCCCGGCACGCTGGCCGCCCGCAAGCTCGAAGACGACATTCCGTTGGACGTGAAGAAGCGCCGCCTGCAGGAAGTCATCGACCGCCAGCAAATCCACGCCCGTGCCCGCTACGCCCGCATGGTGGGCCGGGTGCACCAGGTGCTGGTGGAAGGTCCGTCCAAACGCTCAGCCGAGCACCTAAGCGGCCGCAACAGCCAGAATCAGGTTGTCATTTTCCCAAAGCAAAACTTCAAGAAAGGCGACTACGTGAACGTACTGGCGACTAGCACGACTGGCGCCGCACTCCTGGGCGAGGCGGTGTAGCTTCCTGCCGCGAGTGCAATAGTATTCCCGCCTTTCCTAAACGCTATTCGTCTTGACCACCCAAGAAATCCAATCCATCAAGCTCCGGTTCGGCATCATCGGCAACGCGCCGGCGCTGAACTACGCCATTCAGGTGGCCGCCCAAGTGGCGCCCACCGACATGACGGTGCTCATCACCGGCGAAAGCGGGTCGGGCAAGGAGTCTTTTTCCAAAATTATTCACGCCTTGTCGCCGCGCAAGCACGGGCAGTTCATTGCCATCAACTGCGGCGCCATTCCGGAAGGCACCATCGACTCGGAGCTGTTTGGCCACGAGAAAGGCTCCTTCACCGGCGCCAATGAGGCGCGCAAAGGCTACTTCGAGGTCACCAACGGCGGCACCATTTTCCTAGACGAAATCGGTGAGATGCCGCTCGGCACCCAGGCCCGCCTGCTGCGCGTGCTCGAGAACGGCGAGTTCATCCGCGTCGGTTCTAGCAAGGTGCAGAAGACCGATGTGCGCGTGGTGGCCGCCACCAACGTGAATTTGCTGGACCGCGTGCAGGCCGGCACCTTCCGCGAAGACTTGTACTACCGCCTCAATACGGTGCCCATCACGGTTCCACCGCTGCGTGAGCGGGGCGAGGATATCTACCTGCTTTTCCGCAAGTTTGCTTCCGATTCGGCCGAGCGTTACCGCACGCGGCCCATCACCCTCCTGCCCGATGCCGTGCAGGCGCTGACGCGCTTCCGCTTCCCCGGCAACATCCGCCAGCTCAAAAATATCGCCGAGCAGATTTCGGTGCTGGAAACCGAGCGCGAGCTCGATGCCCGCCGCCTGGCTCCCTACCTGCCGCAGGACCAAACCAGCCGCCTGCCCATGCTGCTGGGCCCCGGCGCATCCGAAGGCGCGGCGGCCGGCTACTCGGAGCGCGACCTGCTCTACAAAATCCTGTTCGACATGCGCCGCGACATGACGGACCTCAAAAAGATGGTGCTGGAGCTGGCCACCGGCCAGCGCCCCCACGAGGCCCAGGAACTGCTGCGCCAGAACAGTCACCTCTTTAGCAATACCAGTGGCGCCAGCGCGTTTGAGGGCGGTGCCGGGGCCGAATACCTCCTGCCGCCTGCGCCCAACGCCTACAACGCCGAGCCCAGCACCGGCTACGACGACGAGGCCCCCGTGGAGGACATCCCGCACGAAACCGAGGAGGAAACCCTTTCCCTCGACGTGAAGGAACGCGAGATGATTCTCAAGGCGTTGAAAAAGCACAACAACAAGCGCAAGTATGCCGCCCACGACCTGGGCATCTCGGAACGCACGCTCTACCGCAAACTGAAGCAATATGACCTGGAGCAAGTATAAGGCAACAAGCATTAAGCTATTTATCCTTAGCGCTTTATTGAGCCTTAGCGGCTGCGGCATCTACTCGTTCAATGGTACCAACATTGACCCGGCGGTGCGCACCATCTCCATCTCCACCATTCAGAACAACGCCCCGATGGGCCCGGCGTTCCTCACGCAGCGCTTCACCGAGGATTTGAAAGACTACTTCCAGCGCAACACCAACCTCAAGCTGGTGCCGCGCGACGGCGACCTGCAATTCGACGGCAACATCGTGGCCTACGATTTTGCGCCGGCGGCCATTCAGCAGGTGGGCGGCGTGAGCCAGGCCGGCTCCAACCGCCTCACCATTCAGGTCAAGATTCGCTTCACCAACTCCAAAGACGACAAGCAGAGCTTTGAGCAGGTGTTTCAGAACTTCGACGACTTCTCGGCCGACCGCAACATCGCCACCATCAACAACGACCCCACCGCCGTGCGCCGCACGACGGACAAAATCATCACCGATATTTTCAATAAATCGGTGGCCAACTGGTAGGCAGCTGCCAGGCACTCTTTGGTAAGCCTCAGCGATTGAGGCAATTGCCGAATACGAGGCATTTCGCCCCTGTTTTGGTGTGGCGAAAGGACGTGGGCATTTGCGTAAATTGACGTAATGTTGCGGCCCCATTCTTCCGCCGAAAAAGCGAATTTATTAAGAATCCGTCTGTTCGCTTCTGCTCAATAACGCCCGTTTAGCCCCGTGACCCGCGCCACGCTTTTGCAAGTTCTTGCCCGCCCCACGGCCCTTGGCCAGGCGGAAGTGCGCGAGCTGGAGCAACTGGCCCAGGCGTTTCCGTACTGCCAGACGGCCCACTTGCTACTTGCCAAAGCCGCGCACGACCAAGGCACCATGCTGGCTGGCCAGCGCCTGCGCCGCGCCGCCACCTATGCCGCCGACCGGGCCCTGCTGCGCCGCCTGATTGAGGAAGTGGAGCCGGCCCCCGTGCCCGAAGCAGTGCCGGAAATAGCGGCGCCCGCCGAAGAGACGGTGACCAGCAGCGCACCGCTGCCCACCGCCGAGCCAGTCACCGCCGAGCCGCCCGTTGCCCAAGTGCCGGCCGAGCCCGTCGTAGTTCCCGCCACGCCGCCACTGCCCGCTGCCGAAATAACTGTTGTTGAGCCGCCAGCTACCCCCATTCCAACGGCCACCCCAGTTGCTGAAGAAGCATCCACTGCCGAAGCTAAGCCCACGGATGCTGCCATCACGGTCCCGGAAACTGCGCCGGCGGTGAGCGAACCGGAACCGGTGCTGGAGCCGGTACCTGAGACAGTTCCTGAACAAATTGCCGACATTCCGGCAGGCGAGGAACCCGCACCGACGCCGGTGGAGGCACTGGCCGAGCCTGAACCGGATGCTGAGCCAGAGGCCAGCCCCACGCCTTCTGCGGCTGTTGAGGCCGACCTGACGCCGGTACTGGTTGACCAGGAAGGCGTAGATATTCCGGCTGCCTCGCCAACGCCGGAGATGGAAACCCCCATCGAGCTAGCCGAAGAGCCCGACCTGCCCGCGCAGGCTCCCGCCATTCGGCCCCCGGTCGAAGTAGGCGAGGCCCGCTTTGAATTCGGGCTGGCCGAGCCACCCCCGCCCCCGCCGGCCTATGAGCTGCCGGGCCTGGTAGACGAATGGGCCGCCGCTGCCGTCACCCTGAGCCTCGGTGGCCCGGCTGTCCCCGCTGACTTCCTGTCGGTGGGCAGTAGGTCTACCCCAGAGGCCCCGGAACTCACCCCTGCCGCCTTCACCGGCGACGAGGCCGTTGGCTACGGCTACGGCGAAAGCAGTCGCCTGGGCTTTTCCCTGCAGCTGCTCAACCTGCTGACCGATAAGGCTGAAGCCAACGAAAACACATCGCCCGCCGGGGCCGACGGCCAGCCCCCGGCAACGCCGCTACCGCCCGTCGGGGCCTTCTTCGAACCCGACCCGCTGCTACTCGACTATTGGGCAACGCACCGTCCGCCGACCCCGGCGCTGCCCTCGTCGCTCGACCTTATCAACAACTTCCTGAAGCGCCAGCCGCGCCTTACACGGCCGGCCATGCTGCCGCCCTCGCCCACCACGCAGGCCGACCTGAGCGTGCGCAGCACCCGCGCCGAGCCCGACCTGGTGTCCGAAAGCCTCGCCCGCATCTTTGTGCGCCAGGGCAAAACTGCCCGAGCCATTGAGATTTATGAGAAGCTGATGGTGAAACAGCCGGAAAAAATGGCGTACTTTGCGGCCCAAATCCAATCTTTGCAACCTTCGGCGTAAATCGCCTCTTTGTTTTATTTCTCTACATGTACATCGCACTCATCGTTCTCATTCTCCTCGTTTGCTTCCTGCTGGCCCTGGTGGTATTGGCCCAAAACCCCAAAGGCGGCGGAATTTCAAGCCAGTTTAGCGCTGGCGGCGCCGCCAGCATGATGGGCGTGAAGCGCACCGGCGACCTGCTGGAGAAACTGACCTGGGGCTTTGCCATTGGCCTGGTGGTGCTGTCGCTCGGCTCGCACATGCTCACGTCGACCGGTGCCGGTCCCGCCCGTAGCGTGAACCAACAGCGTGCCCTCGAAACCAAGCTGCCCGCGCCTTCGGCTCCTGCCCCTGCCGCCCCGGCTCCCGCTGGTGCTCCGGCCGGTACCACCACGGCCCCCGCAACGGCTCCGGTTCAGCCTGCTGCGCCGGCTTCCGCTCCGGCCACCACCAACTAATTCCGCGCGCTTTTCGCGCCTCCGATGCAAAAGCCGGTGCTTCCCTTGGGAGGCGCCGGCTTTGTCATTTGTAGCCGGATTGGGCTGGCGCAGGCTTGTCAAGTTTGCCTCGTGCAATGTCTGTTTGCCCGGGGCACTGCCACGCGGGTTCCCAAAAACTGCCCATTTTGTCAGGTTTCCGGGGCTGGCACGGGAAATGACGAGGGGGCGTAGACTCTGATTTTCCACCTTACATAACCCAAACACACACAGAATGGCACTTAGCATGAAACCGCTGGCCGACCGCGTCATTGTTCGCGCCGCCGCCGCCGAGGAAAAAACCAAATCTGGCATCATCATCCCCGATACGGCCAAGGAGAAGCCCCAGCGCGGTGAAGTGGTGGCCGTAGGCGAAGGCAAAACCGCTGACAGCGGCTCGCTCATCAAGCCCCAGGTGAAGGTGGGCGACCAGGTGCTGTACGGCAAGTACGCCGGCACCGAAATCACCGTCGACGGCGAAGACCTGCTCATCATGCGCGAGTCGGACATTTTCGCCGTGCTCTAAGCCGTCAGGCTGAGCCCGCGAAAACTCCAAAACACCTATTAACCTTACTTACTTCAGTTCCCAGAAATGGCTAAGAACATCCAATTTGACGTGGAGGGCCGCGCCCGCCTGCAAGCCGGCGTGAACAAACTCGCCAACGCCGTGAAAGTGACCCTCGGCCCGAAAGGCCGCAACGTCATCATCGACAAAAAATTCGGCGCCCCGTCCATCACCAAGGATGGCGTGACCGTGGCCAAGGAAATTGAGCTGCGCGACCCCATCGAGAACATGGGCGCCCAGCTCGTGAAAGAAGTGGCTTCGAAAACGGCCGACCAGGCCGGCGACGGTACCACGACGGCCACCGTGCTGGCCCAGGCCATCTACACCGCCGGCTCGAAGAACGTGGCCGCCGGTGCCAACCCCATGGACCTGAAGCGCGGCATCGACAAGGCCGTGCTGGCCGTAGTGGCCAACCTGAAGGCGCAGTCGAAGAAGATTGAAAACTCGGCGGAAATTGCCCAGGTGGGCACCATTTCGGCCAACAACGACGCCGAAATCGGGAAGATGATTGCCGATGCCATGGAGAAAGTGGGCAAGGAAGGCGTCATCACCGTGGAAGAAGCGCGCGGCACCGAAACCGAAGTAAAAACGGTGGAAGGCATGCAGTTCGACCGCGGCTACCTCTCCCCCTACTTCGTGACCAACCCCGAGAAAATGGAGGTTGAGTTCGACAATCCTTACGTCCTTATCTACGACAAGAAGGTGAGCACCATGAAGGAGCTGCTGCCCGTGTTGGAGCAAGTGCTGCAAACCGGCAAGCCCCTCGTCATCATCTCGGAAGACGTGGACGGTGAAGCCCTCGCCACCCTCGTGGTGAACAAGCTGCGCGGCTCGCTGAAAATTGCCGCCGTGAAGGCTCCCGGCTTCGGCGACCGCCGCAAGGCCATGCTGGAAGACATTGCCACCCTCACGGGCGGTACCGTTATCAGCGAAGAGCAGGGCTACAAGCTCGAAAACGCGACGTTGGAGTACCTCGGCACGGCCGAGAAAATCATCATCGACAAGGACAACACCACCATCGTGAACGGCAAGGGCTCGAAAGACGCCATCAGCGGCCGCGTGGCCCAGATTAAGGCCCAGATGGAAACCACCACGTCGGACTACGACAAGGAGAAGCTGCAGGAGCGCTTGGCCAAGCTGAGCGGCGGTGTGGCCATTCTCTACATTGGTGCCAGCACCGAGGTGGAAATGAAAGAGAAGAAAGACCGGGTGGACGACGCCCTGCACGCCACCCGCGCCGCCGTTGAGGAAGGCGTGGTGCCCGGCGGCGGCGTGGCCCTGGTGCGCGCCTTGGAGTCGCTGGCTGGTGTTGAGACCATCAACGCCGACGAGCGCACGGGGGTGAACATCATCCGCACGGCCCTGGAAGCTCCCCTGCGCACCATCGTGGCCAACGCCGGTGGCGAAGGCTCGGTAGTAGTACAGAAAGTGGTGGAAGGCAAAGGCGACTTTGGCTACAACGCCCGCGAAGACCGGTACGAGAACCTGGTGGCCGCCGGCATCATCGACCCCACCAAGGTGACCCGTCTGGCCCTCGAAAACGCTGCTTCCATCGCCGGCCTTCTGCTGACGACCGAAGCCGTGATTTCGGACGAGCCCGAGCCCAAAGAAAGCGGCCATAGCCACGGCGACGGCGGCATGGGCGGCATGGGTGGGATGGGCGGCATGATGTAAGTCAAGCCGCTGGCAGCCTCTCGCTGTTAGGAATAGAAAAGCCCCGCTGGCATTGCCGGCGGGGCTTTCTTGTTGGTTTGAAGTACGGAGCGACACGGCGCGAGTTGGGCCATCAGCTACGCTAACTCGTGCTACTCAATAACGACGCGCTTCGTTACCACGCCTTCGGGCAGGGCCACGTGGAGGGTGTACACGCCGGGCGCCGCATGGCCCACGGCCAGGGCTTGCGCACCGGCACCATGCGCAACGGGCAGCTCCTGGCGCAGCACCAGCTGGCCCAGCGCATTGACCAATCTTACACTGACGGCCTGCGAGCTGCCGGGCACGGCCAGCCACAGTTGCTGATGGGCCGGGTTGGGAAACACCACCACCTGGGCGCTGAGTTGGCCCGGAGCAGTGGCCAGGGCACGGGTGGCCTGGAAGATGAGCGAGAAACGCGGCCCGGCCAGCGAGGCATCGGCGGTGAAGGTGTAAGTGACTTGGGGCGTGAGCGGCGTGACGGTGCCAGTCAGGGCGTCGCGCAGCTGCACGGTGGCGCCGACGGGCAGGTTCAGCAGCTCGTCGGCGCGTAGCGTATAGGTGCCGGCCTGGGCCACGCGCACGGCCAGTGGCACCGTCAGCGGCGCGTTGCCGAGCAGCGGCCGGCCGCTGATGGCTAGGGGGCCGGTCACGTCGTCGAGGGCCAGCTGCACGCGGTGGCCGGCCGTGAGCTTGGGGGCATCGAAAGCAGCATCGAAACCCGCAGTAGCGCCGGTTTCAAAATACACGGCGGCCTGGTCGGTGGCCCCGGCGCCGCTCAGGCTTAGCTGGAGCAGCAGGCGGGTTTCGGCGGTGCCGCGCTGCGGGGCGGCCGAGGTGTAGGTGCTGAGGCGGGCGGCATTGCTCAAGTTGAGGCTGGCGGTGGCACCGGGCGTGCTGGCGCGCACAAAAAAGCCCTGCCCCAAGCCGATAACGTTAGTGCCGCCGTTGGTGCCCACGCCGTTGACGTAGCTGGCGTAGGTACCGGCGTATTGCCCGCTCGATTTGTACACGTGCACGGCATTATCGAGCCCCGAGGCCCCAGCAAAGGCCTGCGTCCAGTTGATGGGCGCCGGGTACGGGTTGCCGAGCAAGTGCCAGCCGGCCTGGGCCGACACGCCGCGGCCGAGGGCACCGATGGCAACGGCCCCGTTGCCCAGGGTGCCCACAAAATCAATGGTTTGGCCAGCGGCCAGGTTCACGGTGTAGCCCCGGCCGGGCGTCATGGCCTCAGTAGTGGCGGCCGGCGACACCCAGCCCTTGTCGAAATCGGCCGTGGCACCGTTGCCGGTAGCGGCTACCAAAGCTTGGTTGTAGAAGAAAATATTGGGGAAAGGCGTCACCTGGCCAGGGTTGGCGGCGCCGTTATAGGCAGCATTCACCAGCGGCGAGAAGCCGGCAGTGGTCAGGTCGGCCAGCGTGGTGTTGGCCACGGGGGCGGCCAGGTGGCGGTAGCCCAGGCCCGGGTTTAGTGCGGGGTCGAGGTAGCACTGCACGGTGGCGGTGCCCAGCACGGCGGCCGCGTCGTTGTTCACCGCCATGGCCGTGCCGCTGGCGTCGGCCGCCAGGGTCAGGTTGCCGTTGGAGGCCAGGTTGCCGTTCAGCGTCAGCAGGCGCGTCACGGCCAACGGGCGGGTAAGCTGCACGCCCGCGCTGCCCACCGTGAGGTTGGCAATGCGCAGGCCGTTGGAGCCCCCAAAGCTTTGCGCGGCGCTGCCGGTGGTGAGCAATGTGCCCGCCCCGCCGATGGTGCCGTTGTTGGTGAGGGCACCGCTCAGGCTGAGGGCGCCGCCGCTGGCCACCGTGAGCGAGGCCCCGGTGGCCACGGTCAGGCTGCCCACGGCGGCGCTGGTACTCAGCACGGGCATGTTGGGCACGCCGGCCGGGATGGTCACGTTGTCGGTGGCGGCGGGCACGGTGTTATTGTTCCAGTTCGCCGGGTTGGTGTAAGCGGTGTTTGCGGCGCCGGTCCATTGCCCGTTGGCCGGGTTCACCACCACGGTGAGGGCAAAAACTGATTGCGCAGGCGCGGGCAGGCCGTTGTCGGTGGCCGTGAAATTGATGGTGCGCGTGCCCACGTTGCAAGGCGCGCCGGTTACTGAGAACGTCAGCGTGGGGTTGGTGCCGCCGTTGCCCGCTGTGCTCACCGAAGCGTTGCAAAACGTCCCGCCGTTGAAATTGGACGACACGGAAACCGTCTCGTCGGTTTCCGGGCCCGAGAACTGGAGCGGTAGCACCACGGTCTGCCCCTGGTTCACGGTGAGCAGGTTGCCAGCCGGCAACCCGGCCACGGCGGGCGGTACGTTGCCGGCGTCGCGCACGCGGTAGCCCAGGCAGAGCCCGTCGAGCCAGTCCACGCCGCCGGGATTGCCCGGGAAAGACGTGTTCGGTGCCAGGCTGCCGCTGAGGTTAAATCTTCCGGTCTGGATGTAGTCGACGCTATTGCCTTTGTTGACGCCCACCGAGGCCGGAATCCCACCGAAGCCGCCCGTGCCGCTTGAGGCATCGCTGGTGGTCCACTGCATGTCGTCGTAGGCGAAGAGCACGTCGTTGCCGGAAAAGCCGGGCGCCGTGTTGGCCTTAATGACCAGTTGGAAAGTGTTTTTCTTATCGGCTTTGCGATTGAAATAGCCCACCTTGCTCCATACCACCACCAGCCGGTCCGGAAACACCTTGTACCACACGGTACCGCTGGCGGGGTTTTGGGTATCCACGTCCGCCCAAAACGGCGCAATCATGGGCCTGGCCAAAGGAAAGCCCTGGGCATTGAAGGAACCGTATGGCGCGTCGAAGGTGATGTTGCCGTTGTTGTTGATGTACACCTCGCTGTACCGATTGCCAAACAGGGAGAAATTCCACCCCAGGCTAACCGGGCCGAAAGAATCGTCGTCGTTGCGGCCCAGGCTGGTCCAGCCCCCGGCGGCCGTGGTGTCGAAGGGCTCAAAGCAAGCGGGACGGGCCACGGTAGATGCGGTTCCTTTATGGGCGCTCCCGGCCACTGCCGCCCGGGCCGTAGCCGAGGCACTCAGCCTGAGCTTGCGGGCCTCAAATTGGGGGTCGGCTGCCGCCGGGTTCCAGAGGTGGGGCACTTGCGCCTGTCCCGATATTGTGCCCAGCCACAGGCCGCAAAAAAATAGTAATTGTTTCATAGAAAAAGGGTAGGTTAAAAGGCTACGCAAGATAAATCAGCATACCACTCTCCCTATATCCCTCCCGCGGACGGCTCAGGGGCGGGCCTTCGAAAAAACAGAAATCCGGAGAATTCCCGGACACAAAGAAGCCCCCAACGCCGGAGCGCCGAGGGCTTCTGTAAGCAGCGGAAAATGAATCGCCTTACGCCTGTGCAGCGGGCGCGGGGTAGTTGCGGGCGTCCATCATCTTGGCCAGCTTGCCGCTGATGAGGAACAAAATGCCAGCGGCCACCGCGGCCGATACCACGAACACCATGAAGAAGTCGTAGAGGTTGGTGATGTGGTAGCCGAGAATTTCCGGCGTAGCGTTCGATTTCGGGTCGGGGTACAGGCTGCTCATGTAGCCGGCCAGGTAGTTGGCGGCGGCGTTGGCGAGGAACCACACGGCCATCAGCAGCGAAGCGAATTTCACGGGGGCCAGCTTGTTCACCAGCGACAGTCCGATGGGCGACAGGCACAGCTCACCCACGGAGTGCAGGAAGTAGAGCGCCACCAGGAAGAACATGCTCACCTTCACGCCGGGCTGCAGGTTGTGCACGCCGAAGCACATCACCAAGTAGCCAGCGGCCAGCAAAGCCAGACCGATGGCCATTTTGAGCGGGGACGGCGGCTCGGCACCGCGGCGGCCCAGGGCCGTCCAGACGGCGGCCATGATGGGCGCACCCACCACCACGAAGATGGCGTTGAGGTTCTGGAAAATACTGGCCGGCAGCGTGTAGCCAAAGATGGTGCGGTTCATCTGCTCATCGGCGAAGAACGTGAGCGAGGCTGGCGCCTGCTCGAACGCCGCCCAGAAGAACACCACGAAGAACGACACGATGAAAATCACCATGATGCCTTTTACATCGGCGCCACTCAGGGATTTATCGCTGAAAATCATGAAAGCAATGCCCAGCACGGCAACGCCGAGCAGCGGAGCGATGGTGGGGAATTTGGCCGAATCGAGCCACAGGATGCCGAGGATAATGGCGAGCAGCACCGGCAGCAAGGCATAAATGCCCATGACGCCGCCCGAAATGGCGGGTGTCTGGCCTACTTGGGTGCCGTCGGGCGTGTGCAGGTATTTTTCCTTGCCCCAGTTAAAAATGACCGTACCCAGCAACATGGCAATGCCGCAGGCCAGGAAAGCCCAGCGGAAATCGGCGGGGTTGCCGGTGTCACCGATGAGGCTGGTAATGGTGTTGCCAATGAACGAGCCCAGGTTGATGCCCATGTAGAAGATGGTGTAGGCCGCATCCTTGCGCTTGTCGGCTGGCGCGTAGAGCGAGCCCACCATGCTCGAGATGTTGGGTTTGAAGAAGCCGTTGCCCACAATCATTACGCCCAAGCCCAGGTACAGGAGCCAGTGGCTGAGAGCATGGCTTTCAGCCGCGCCGTAGTTGGAAGCCGAGAAAAACAGCGTGAACTGGCCCAGTGCCATCAGCAAACCGCCCGTGAGGATGGAGCGCCGGTTGCCCCAATACCGGTCCGAAATGAAGCCACCGATGAGCGGCGTGAGGTACACCAAACTGGTGTAGCCGCCGTAGAACTTGGAGGCGAAGGCCTTGTCCATCATCATGGCCTTGGTGAGGAACAGCACGAGCACGGCGCGCATACCGTAGTAGCTGAACCGCTCCCACATTTCGGTGGCGAACAGCAGGTACAGGCCCTTGGGGTGGCTCGTGGATTCCGCGGCGAGCGGCTGCTCGGTTTGAGCGGGGATGGTTTGCATAGGGGGAAACGAGGGGTGAGAAATGAGATGCGAAAAGGCCAGAACCTCAATCATTGCAACAGTAGTGCAATGCGGGCACGGTAAATCTAGGAAAGTTTCGGCATTAATGGGGCTGGCCCGGCCTGGCAAGGCGGCGGCTTGATTGCCCGGCTACCCTTCGCTCAGCTCGGCCTTGCCGGGCTTGGCGGCATCGCTCCGGTAGGCTTTGGCCCGGTAGGCGGCCGGCGCCAGCCCGGTTTGCTTGCGGAAAAAACGGGTGAAATACCCCGGGTCGACAAACTGCAGCTCGTAGGCAATTTCGGCCACCGAAAGCGACGTGTAGAGCAGGTAGTTGTGCGCCCGCCGAATGGTGTGCGCCTGCACTATCTGCTGGGCCGTTTTGCCTTTCACGGCCTGGCAGATGCGGTTCAGGTGCACTTGCGTAATCTTCAGCTCACGGGCAAACTCCGATATTTTTTTCTCGAAGGGCGCGGTGCGCTCCACGGCTTTTTGAAACTCGCGGAAGTAGTGCAGGGCGCGATTGGGGCTCTCCTGCTGGCGGCGGTTGTGTTGCAGCAGGCGGTAAATCTTCACAAAAAGCAGCTTGAAGTAGCCGTTCAGGGCCAGCTGCTTGCCGGGCAGGTCGGAGTTGATTTCTTCGTGAATTTGCTGTTCCAGGTCTTGCAAGTCGCCAAAGCGGACTTCGGAGTTGAAATCGGACAGGATGTGCACCGAGTTCAGCTCGACCAGCACGCCCGGCGTGGCTTGTAGGATGGTGTCTAGCAAGGCCTCCGATAAGGTGAGGGTGCGGCCTTTCACCTGCGGGCTGAACGTGAAGCCGTGCACCGTGTTGGCCGGGATGATGACCAGGCACGGCGTGCGCAGCTCCACTGGCTCGGGAGCGCCAAAAGAAGCCCGTCCGGCCTCCAGAAAGAATAATTGGAAGAGATTTTCGTGCAGGTGCGGCTTGAGCCCCCAGTCGGTGACGCGCTGGCGGGGCACGATGAGCTGGCTCTGCAGATAGTCGTGCGAAATCTGGGCTTTGTGGTCGCCGTAGATTCCGTTGTAGCGGGCAATATCCGTAGCCATGGCGCGACAAAAAACAGGGACAAAGAAAACCTTGCGCGAGCAGGGCGTTCGATTTTTACACCTCCTACGGCTTCATTTTGCCGTATGTGGTTATCAAATGTAACGCGCAGCGGCGACATGGTTTAATTTGTCCCGTTAAAGAAATGAATTGTTTCAGTCCGCTGCGGCTTGGCAATTCTACCTTTGTATCCTCTTTCGCAAGAACCTCCCCCTAACCCCTTTATAGCCATGCAACAAGCTCCCACCCTTGCCGCCACGGCCCACAATCGTTTGCAGCCCCTGGGCTTCACCGAAACCGCCACCGTTCACCTCAATTTAACGCCCGCTGCGCTCGTGGAGCACGCCCTGCGCAACGGCGAGGGCCACCTCACCGACACCGGCGCCCTGATGGCCGACACCGGCAAGTTCACCGGCCGCTCGCCCAAAGACCGGTTTGTGGTGAAGGACGAAAACACCGCCGAGAGCGTGTGGTGGGGCGACATCAACATCCCCTTCGCCCCCGAGAAATTCGACCAACTGCACCAGAAAATGGTGGCCTACCTGGCCGACAAGGAGCTGTACGTGCGCGAAGCCTACGCCGGCGCCAACCCCGACTACCAGCTCAAGCTGCGCGTGGTGAACGAGCAGGCTTGGCACAACCTGTTTTGCTACAACATGTTCCTGCGCCCCGAAGAAGGCGCGGATACCTCCTGGACGCCCGATTTCAGCATCATCTGCGCCCCCGGCTTCGAGGCCGACCCGGCCGTGGACGGCACCCGCCAGCCCAACTTCGCCATCATCAACTTCACCAAGAAGATGATTCTGATTGGCGGCACGGGCTACGCCGGCGAGATGAAAAAAGGCATTTTCGGCGTGCTGAACTACCTGCTGCCCCACGAGCACAACACGCTCAGCATGCACTGCTCGGCCAACGTGGGCAAGGACGGCGACACAGCCATCTTCTTCGGCCTCTCGGGCACCGGCAAAACCACCCTCTCGGCCGACCCCAACCGCGGCCTCATCGGCGATGACGAGCACGGCTGGACGCCCGACGAAGGCATTTTCAACTTCGAGGGCGGCTGCTACGCCAAGGTCATTGACCTGAGCAAGGAGAAGGAGCCCGAGATTTACGACGCCATCCGCTTCGGCTCCATCGTGGAGAACACGCGCTTCATCCCCGGCACCCATACCGTGGATTACGCCAACAAATCGGTGACGGAGAACACGCGCACCGCCTACCCCATCAACTTCATCCCGAACGCCATCGAGCCCGGCGTGGCCGACGCGCCGAAGAACATCTTCTTCCTCACGGCCGATGCGTTTGGCGTGATTCCGCCCATCAGCAAGCTCGATAAGTCGCACGCCATGTACCTGTTCATGTCGGGCTACACGGCCAAGGTGGCCGGCACCGAAATGGGCGTGACCGAGCCGCAGACCACGTTCTCGGCCTGCTTCGGTGCGGTATTCCTGCCGCTGCACCCCACCAAATATGCTGAGATGCTGGGCCAGAAGATGGACGAAAACCCCGACATCAACGTGTGGCTCATCAACACCGGCTGGACGGGCGGCAGCTACGGCACCGGCCACCGCATGAAGCTGCCCTACACCCGCGCCATGATTACGGCCGCGCTGAATGGCCAGCTCGACGACGTGAAATTCACGAAGCACCCCGTCTTTGGCATGATGGTGCCCGGCGCCGTGCCCGGCGTGCCCTCCGAAATCCTGGACCCGCGCAACACCTGGGCCGACAAAGAAGCCTACGATAAAACGGCTTCGGACCTGGCCGATAAGTTTGTGGCCAACTTCAAGAAGTACGCCGAGTTTGCCAACGAGGAAATCATGGCCGGCGCGCCCCGCGTGGCAGTCGAAGCGTAAGTTTCCGCAGTAGTTCACTCACCAAAAAGCCCCGTCGGTTGCAGCCGACGGGGCTTTTGCTGTTTAGCTATTTCTCTTCAATTACGTGGCCCAATTCAATTAAATACTGTTTCAATGCCTTATACGCTGCTGTGTCGGCCGATATTTCCTGCAGCTCGTGGGTAATCATTCTATCGCACCCAAAACAGATGTTTAGCACGGCGCACAAATTGTCTTGGCTGTCATAGAACGCTAGGGCGTCCCGGTATACCGGCGCGCACATCCAATGGAGCTGTTGTTGAACGGGAATAGCTAGAATAGCCGCCAGCTGGGCCGCCGCAGGCGATTCAGCTGCTATTCTGGCTATTGGCGAAGCGGTTATGTGGTAGGCGCCGCTGGATTCAGTTAGTGGTAATAAATCCAAATCCCGGTTACGCTCTAAGCTGCTGAGGTTATCCCGCATGGCTGGCAGCTGTGCGGCGTCAGCCGTCAGCAATTCTTTGCGCAAGGCCGCAAACTGGTGTTTGGCGGCCATACACAAAGCCTCCCATTTTGCTCCCCGGTTTAATGAGTAGGTGATGAGGTAGCTGAACGGTGTTGTCTGCCAGAATTCGTGCGTTGTCATCACCTTTAAAAATGGATAGTGCCGGCAAAGTACCCTCCCGCCCCCGAACTTTGCTCCATGCTGACCTGCTTCGCCCCCGACCTCCTGCCCACTGCCGCCACCTACCAGCTTTCTGAGGAGGAAAGCAAACACGCCGTGCGGGTGCTGCGCCTGGGTGCGGGCGACGCCGTGGAACTGCTCGATGGCCGCGGCGGCCACTACCGGGCCGAAATTGCCGAGGCCAACCCCAAGCGCTGCCAGCTGCGCATCACCGCGCACGAGGCCGTGCCGCCCCGCCCCTATTTCACCCACGTGGCCGTGGCCCCCACCAAAAACCTCGACCGAATGGAGTGGTTTGTGGAAAAAGCCGTGGAAGTGGGCGTCGAGCGCATCAGCTTCTTGCGCTGCGCTCGCTCCGAGCGCCGCGAGCTGAAGCTGGAGCGGCTGGAGAAAATTGCCGTCAGCGCCCTCAAGCAGAGCGGTCAGGCCTGGCTGCCACAGCTGGACGAGCTGACCGACTTCGCTGCTTTTGTGGCGACAGTGGTGCCCGAAACCACTTTTATTGCGCACCTGGAAGAAGGCGAGCGCACGGCGCTGGCGCAGGTGGCCGGTGCGGGCCCGGGCTGCTGTGTGCTTATTGGGCCGGAAGGCGACTTCACGCCGCAGGAAATTGCGCTGGCGCTGGCAAAGGGCATCCGGTCGGTCACGCTGGGCGCCTCGCGGCTGCGCACGGAAACGGCGGCTCTGGCGGCCGTGTTCACGGCGCAGGTGGTGCGCGCCTAGCTAACAGCCGGCTGCCCGGCCTGTGGCGCAGACTTCGCCGCCGATTTGACGCCACACGCCGCGCAAAATGGGAGGTGGGCGAAGTTTTTGTGGCCGCAGTTGTAGCAATCAACAAACAGGTTCAGGCCGCAGTGGCGGCAAAAGTCCGTCACCAGCGGCAGGGCATCGTTGCCGATGGCTTTTGACGGCGTTTCCCATTTCTTGATGATGAAATCTTTGCCGCAGGAAGGGCAATAGTGGTTGTCCAAGGCTTTCTCGGCCACTTCCAGCTGCACGTGCTTGGCCCGCTCCTGGCTCGAGGCCTGCAATTCTTTTTGCCGGCGCTCCAGGTAGGCCCGGAAGGTTTTGATGGCGTAGTAGCCCAGCCCCACCGACAGCGCCACGCCCACCGCCGAGCGCACGTAGCCGCCGTAGCTGGGCAGGTAGGGCACCAGGCCGAAGAAGAAAGCATAAAGCGAGAACAGCGTGAACCCCATGAACAGGGGCCAGAACTTGTGCCGCCGGTAGCGGATAAAAAAGAAAATGCCCACGCCCAGCACCGGCCCCACAAACAGCAGCCGAATCAGAAATACTTTCAGGTCGTAGCCCTTGCGGGCGGCCTCGTACTGCTCGCTGGCCCGGCCGTTTTCACGGTTCAGCTGCAGCTCCAGCCTTTCCTGCTGGCGCAGTCGGGCATCAATGGCGGCTTGCCGGGCTGCCAGCTGCGCCCGCCACGCCTGCTCCACTTTGTAAAACTCGTCGAGCCGGGTGGCCCGGCTCACCACTTCGGCGTCTTTGTCGGGCGAGCCCAGGGTTTTCCGGGTTTTCACCCAGTTCTCAAACGACTGCTTTTCGTTGGCGTAGTTCTGCTGAGCGGTGAGCATGGTGCGCTCCACCAACGCGTTTCGGTCGCGCAGGCTTTCCACCTCGGCTTGCAGGATGGCCTGGCGGCGGTGCAGGCCTGCCACGGCGGCGGCGTTGAGAAAGCTGTCGAGCTCGGGCCGGGCAGTGGCCGTATCCAGGTCGCCGATGAGCTGATTGGACAGCAGAATCAGAAAAGCGCACAGAATAAGGGAAATGGCGTAGTACACCAGGCGCGAAGTGCGCTCCAGGCTTTTGCTGTTAAATTCCATGGGGTTGGGCTTCGTAACAACCGGCTAAGGCAGTAGCAATGAGTGCTTTTGCAATAGTAAGCAGAACCGCCTGAGCACAGCGGCGGTGGCGCTTTATTGGTCCTGGCCCGTGCCTTATGGTCTGCATCTCAGGAATGACGAGCCCCAACCGAGGCGAGACTTCGCTCCTGGTTTCCATCCGTTATTCCTGGGGCTCGACGTGGATGAGCACGTGGCCCAGTTGCGGCAACTCCCGGCGGAGCGTGTCTTTCAGCCGGTGCGCCACCTCGTGGCCTTCGCGCACGCTGATGCCGCCATTCACCAGCGCGTGCAGGTCGATGTGGTATTGCATGCCGGCTTTGCGCACGAAGCATTTTTCGGTGCCCAGCACGCCGTCTACGGTCAGGGCTACACGGCGGATGTCGGCCACCAGGTCGTCGTGCACGTGCTCATCGAGAATTTCGCCCAGGGCGGGGCGGAAAATGTGGTAGCTGTTATAGAAAATGAGGCCGGCGGCCAGCAGGGCGGCCCAGTCGTCGGCGGCCTCGTAGCCGGGGCCCATGAGCAGCGCAAACGAAATGCCCAGGAACGCCGCTACCGACGTGAGGGCGTCGCTGCGGTGGTGCCAGGCATCGGCTTTCAACGAGGAGCTGTTGGTGGCTTCCGCCTTTTTCATCACCGTCCGAAACGACCATTCCTTCCAGAGAATGATGCCGCCGAGCACCAGCAGCGTCCAGGCCTTGGGCAGGGCGTGCGGCGTACCGATATTCTGGATGCTTTCGTAGGCAATAATCGTGGCCGAAGTCATCAGGAAGCCCACCACCAGAAACGTCACCAGCGGCTCGATGCGGCCGTGGCCGTAGGGGTGGTTGTCGTCGGCGGGCCGGTTGGCGTACTTGATGCCCAGCAGCACCAGCATCGACGAAAAGATGTCGGCCGTCGACTCAATGGCATCGGCCACCAGGGCATAGGAGTTGCCAAAATAGCCAGCCAGGCCTTTGAGCAAGGCCAGCCCGGTGTTGCCGGCAATGCTGAAATACGTGGCCTTGACGGCGGTTTCTTCGTTGGTCATGGTTGAGGGGTGCGGGCGACTTGCCGGCGCTACGTGGCGCCCCAGACGTGCTCCACTGTTGAGCCCACATTCCTATTTCAGGTAATACGTGCGCAGCAGCTGCATGGCTTCTTTGGGGCTGGCGGCGCACTCGCGGCAAAACGTGCCGACGCCATTCACGGGCCCTTCGTATTTCCACACGAAGGTTATGGGCGCGTCGTTGGCCGAGCTGGCCACCTTCAGCGCGTTGCCGCTGGGAATGATGTTGAGCAGGCGGTCGTCGGCCATCCGAATGGCAAAGCTGGAGCCATTGGCCATGCCGGTTCGTGGCAGGTAGTTGGCCGGCAGTTCGCTGCGCTCTTTGCCCCGAACGTAGTAAATGGCGCCCCGCTGGCCATCTTTTACCCAGAAGCTCAGCTCTTCGTACTGGTCGGTGCCCGGCTTGCCGGCGGCATAGGTGGCCACTTTGGTTTGCGCAACAGCCGGGCCGGCGGCCAGCAGGGCTAGCACCACGGCCGCGGATTTTAAGATGCTGGTCGGGGATTTATGCATGGGAAGATGAGTTGGGGGCTTGGCTTGCGCTTACTGCTTTGAGCCTTAAAAGTTGCTGCGGTGGCGTTCAGGCGCAGGCGAAATGCGGCCTCCTATGGCCAGCAATTGCCGAATGGCCGCCAAGTGCGCCAGCAGCACCGTGGGCACCACCACGGAAGGCAGCCAGTTGAAGGGGAAATGCAGAATGGCCACGTTTGGCTGCTCGAAGGCAAATTGCTGGAAAATGCTCGGCGTCGACAAGAGCGCAGTGCCCACAATGTTGAACAATAGGCCCAGGCAAACGAAATTCCAAGCCAATAGCCAGTTGAGGCCCAGTATTTTCTTCTGAAACACCAAATAATAGATTGCCGGCGCGCTCAGGCCCGAAAGAATGTCCCAGTTTCGGCCCGAGAAGGTCATGAGTTCTGGCACCGCCTTGTGCACAAACAGCCCATATAAAACCAGTTCGACGGGTATTCTGACCAAATGCAGCAGGGTTAGCGCCCGAAGGTCGAGGCGGTCGAGGTAGTGCCGGCCGCGCGGCGTGCCCAGCAGCAGCAAGATGAGCAGCACGGGTGGCGCCACCAGGCCCAGCGCGCGCGGCGGCACCGTGTTGGTCACGGCGAAGAACCCGCTCAGCGCCACCAAGGCTTGCAGCCCCAGCCAAGCCACCAGCACGGCCAGCGTGGCCCGGGAATGGCGCGCGGCCCGATAGAAAATGGCCACTGCTAGTAAGGCGATGACTGCAAATGCGATACCGAGCGTAATAGGTACGTGTTCCATGGCAAAGTGGGGCTTGGTGATTACCTCACAAAGGAACCCCGGCAGGCCACCGGGCCCACTTGCCAATTGGCAGGAAATCAGTGCTGCGCGGGCCCTTTCACGCCGGCCCGAATCCGACTCAGCGAAGTATCGGTCACGCCCAGGTAGGAAGCAATGTGCTTCACGGGGGCGTACTGCAGCACTTCAGGCGAGTGTTTCAACATCTGCTCGTAGCGCTCAGCCGCCGAGGTAGTTATCATAGACAGCATCCGGCTTTTCAAGGCCGCAAAGCCCTGCACCAGCACTGCGCGGCCAAATTCCCGAAACTCGGGGCGGGCGTGAAACAAGGCGTTGAGCTGCGCAAAATTTATGACCCAGCCCGCGCAGTCGGTCAGGGCCTGAATGTTTTCCTGCGAAGGCGAGCGGGTAAAAAACGACGAAACTTCGAGCACGGTGTGCCCGCTGGGGTAAAAGGCCGTTGTGACTTCGTTGCCGGCTGGGTCGTTGGCAAAGGCCCGGAACAAGCCGTGTTCCAGAAAAAAATAGGCATCCGAAACCTGGCCTTCACGCAGCAAGAACTCGTGCCGGGCTATGGTTTGGGAACGGAACTCCCCGGCAATCTCCACGGCCTGTGCGGCGTTGATGATGCCACGGGTTTGCAGGAACGTAATCAGTTTCTCACGCGACATTTGCCTGACATATGGGGGACGGGCGCTAAAATTACCAGCCGCTTCACGATTCGGCCCGGCTTGCCGCCCAGCAACCAGCGCCAGCGCGCAGCGGTCCTTCCCTTCCGGCAAGACCTGAACTTTCCATTCGGCCATTACTTTATAGGACAGACCGATTTGGTCTGCATTCGACTTCCATGCTGAAACATCTGCTCACCGCTGCGCTACTGCTCACGCTCACCGCAGCCGGCCCTTCGTCTTACAGCTTCCGCATTGCCAAGCTGCACTACGGCGGCGGGGGCGACTGGTACGCCAACAAAACCTCGCTGCCCAACCTCATCAGCTTCTGTAACCAGACGCTGAAAACCAACATCGCGCCCGACGAAGCCACCGTGGAGCTCGACGCGCCCGAGCTCCTCACCTACCCCTTTGTGCACATGACCGGCCACGGCAACGTGAGCTTCACGGCCGCTGAGGCCCGCAACCTGCGCCGTTACCTCACCGGCGGCGGCTTCCTGCACATCGACGACAACTACGGCCTCGACAAGTTCATCCGGCCCGAGATGAAGAAGGTGTTTCCCGGACTGGAGTTTGTGGAGCTGCCCTACTCCCACCCGGTCTACCATCAAAAATACCAGTTCCCGAAGGGCCTGCCCAAGGTGCACGAGCACGACGGCAAGCGCGCCCAGGGTTTTGGCCTGCTCTACAAAGGCCGCCTGGTGTGCTTCTACAGCTACGAGTGCGACCTGGGCAACGGCTGGGAAGACGTGGGCACCTACCCCGAAGATTCCCCCGCCACGCACGAAGCCGCCCTGCGCATGGGCGCCAACCTCGTTTCCTACGCCCTGACCCAGGACTAGAGGCACGTGTTCGGCCGGAAACGACGAGAGGCGAGTACGCGTCTCTACTCGTATTTGCGGGCAAAAATCTCGCTGAGCACGAAGGCTGCGCGCACGCCTTCGGTCCGGCGCAGCATTTCGCGCACCGTATCGGTTGTGGACCCAGCCGCAGGTTCCGATTTGAATTGTTGAGGCCGTTGCCGGTCAGCCTTCGACAGGCCGGTTGAGCGCTGCGGGGATGGCGCCGGCGCGTTGTGCGGCCGGGCCGTGGCGGGCGCCTCCAAGGAGCGTTGCGGCACCGTGGTGCGCTCCTGCGAGCGCGCCGGACGAGCCACTTCCTGTGGCATGGGCCGGCCGGCCAAGGTGCGCGGCGCCGCCGGCTGAGGTACGGGAGGCACTGCCACCGGGCGGGGCGAGTCGGGCTCGGCGGCGTTGCGCGCCTGCATCTGCCGCAGCATTTCCTGGAAGGTAGCGGTGGGCAGGGCCGGCGCGTCGTTTTGCGGCCGGCGCGGGCGCTCCTGCTTCTCGCGGGCGGTGGTTTCCTGGGCTTTTTTAATCAGCCGAAACACGAAGGCGCCGAGGGCGAAGAGTATCCAAAGCAGCGTTGCCAGCTTTTCCATGGCCAAAAGGTACGGGCTACCGCCCGGTTCACCATTCGGTTAGCGCACGCCCTTCTCCGGAAAGCGGCCGGTGATGGTGCGGTAGAAAGCTTTGATTTTGGCTTCATCGGCTTCGTAGTCGCCGGTGGGCCACACGGCCTCGCCAATGCCGGCTTCCTTTTTCTTGTAGTCCAAATAACCCAGTCGGATGGGCACGTGGGCGCCCAGGGCGGCGAAGTAGTAGCCCTTGCGCCAGCGCGGCTGGTAGGCGCGCGTGCCTTCCGGGGTGATGAGGATAACCAGCTCGTCGCGCTCATCAAACAGCTTCACCATGCCGTCGACCAGGCTGTTGTTTTTGCTGCGGTCCACGGCCAGCCCGCCAATGGCCTTCACCAGCCAGCCAAGGGCCCAGTTGTCGGTCCACTCCTTTTTCACGGTGAAGCGCACGGGCACGCCCATTAGGTAGAAGGCTGCCCGGGCCAGAATGATGTCCCAGTTGCTGGTGTGGGGCGCCGCAATCATCATGCTCTTCTTGATTTCCGGGTTGTGAATCTCACCCAAGTGCCAGCCCGCCACGTTGAAAACGAGCGTGGCCATGGTGTACCAGAAGGGGGATTTTTCGCGGGGGGTCATGCGGGGCAACTTAGAAGTGAAAAATGGCAGCAGGCCCAAAAAATAGCCTGAGCCGCCAAGCTTTGAAGTACAAAGATGGGCAGCCGGCCACAATGCTGCGCCACGCCCGCGGCTAGGGTTGCTGCAGCAACTCCGCCAGCGCATCGGCCTGCGCCAGCGTGTAGCGGTAGCCGATGTCGAACAGCTCGGTGCCGCGCTTGTAGCCCAGGGGGCGGTAGTGGCGCAGCTCGGGCGGCTCCAGCAGCAGTTCACACTGGGTTTTGCGGCTGGTGGTGTTGGCGTTGATGGCCAAGTGCAGCGTCCGCTCGATGAGCCGGCGAAAGTTGGGAATGCGGGCTTCGGAGTTGATGGGATTGCAGTTGACGCCCACCACGCGCAACTCCGGCCGGCCCAGCAGCGGCTCCACGGGCAGGTTATTGAGCAGGCCGCCGTCCACCAGCTGCCGGCCCTGGTACTCCACCGGCCGGTACACTATCGGCACGGCCGACGACGCCAGCAGCGGCGGCAGCAAGGGCCCCGAGTTGAAATACACCGACTCGCCCGCCATCAAATCGGTGGCCACCAGGGTGATGGGCAGGCGCAAATCCTCGAAGTTGGCCGTGGTGCCTAGGTGCCGGGCCAGCAGCTGCGACACGGCATCGAGGTTCAACAGGCCAAACCGGCTGAAGGCCGGCCGCGTCAGCCGCACCACGTTGGTTTCCTGTAGCAGCCGCAATATTTCCCGCGGCGGAAAACCGGCGGCGTAAAACACGCTGGCAATGGCCCCGGAGCTCACGCCGGCCAGCTGCGCCACCGGCAGTTGCAGCTCTTCCAGCGCCGCCAGCACGCCCAGATGCGCAATGCCACGCGCCCCGCCTCCCGACAAAGCCAAACCCAGTTGGGCCATTTCGTTCTCCGTTGTTGATGAAAAGAAAGCGGCGAAGATGTCCGTCTCGCTGCTGCCGATACGCAAAACCGACCTTCAGCAACTATACGGATGCTACAAATCGGCCAGCCGCAGGGTTTCGGCCAGGCGCACGCCTTTGTCGGTGTGCTGCACGGTGCAGGCTTCGTGGGTAGGGTCGTGCTCCAGCAGCAGCACCCAGTTTTCATCGGCGGCGCGGCGCAGCACGGCTTCCTTTTCGGGCATGGTGAGGAGCGGGCGCACGTCGTAGCTCATCACGTAAGGCAGCGGAATGTGGGCCGCGCTGGGCAGCAAATCGGCCATAAAGGCCAGCTTATGGCCCTTGTACTCCATCACCGGCACCATCATCTTCTCGGTGTGCCCGTCGGCCAGAATGATTTCGCGGAATTGCGGCAGGGCATCGGGCACGCCCGCCCCGAGGTCCACAAACTTCAAATGCCCGCTTTCCTGAATGGGCAGGATGTTCTCCCGCAGGAAGCTGGCTTTTTCGCGCGGGTTGGGCGTCACGGCCCAGTTCCAGTGCGCCTCGTTGCTCCAGTACGTGGCGTTGGGAAAAGCCAGCTGCAGCACGCCATCGGGCCGGCGCTGCACCGAGCCGCCGCAATGGTCGAAGTGCAAATGCGTCAGGAACACGTCGGTAATGTCGCTGCTACCAAAGCCCAGCTTGCGCAGGGATTTCTCCAGCGTGTCGTCGCCGTGCAGGTAAAAATGCCCGCGAAACTTCTCGTCCTGCTTCTCCCCGATGCCGTTGTCAATCAGCAGCAAGCGGCCGCCGTCTTCTATCAGCAGGCAGCGCATGGCCCAAGTGCACATGTTATTGGCATCGGCGGGGTTCAGCTTCTGCCACATGCTCTTGGGCACCACGCCGAACATGGCGCCGCCGTCGAGTTTGAAAAGGCCGGTGTCGAGGGTATGAATGGTCATGGGTGGGATGACAGTGAAGGATTCAGACCAAAGAAAAACAAAAGAACGTCATGCCGAGCGCAGCGAACCATCTTGCCCGCCACCAGTAACCATTTCTCAGGATTAGTGGCGGCACGCGAGAGGCTTCGCTGCGCTCGGCATGACGTTCGGGGATGTGGTTATTAGAAAACCTACTCCACCACCACGCCCATCGCCGAGAACTTGTCGATGCGCTGCGAAATCCGTTCCGCGGCCGGGATGTCGGCCAGCTCCTTCAGCGTCTTGAGCAGCGTGGTTTTTAAGGTGTCAATCATGCGCTCCGGGTCGGTGTGGGCGCCGCCCAGGGGCTCTTTCACGATGCCGTCGACCAAGCCGGCCTTCTGCATGTCGGTGGCCGTGAGCTTGAGGGCCTCGGCGGCCTGCTCCTTATAGTCCCAGGAGCGCCACAAGATGCTGCTGCACGACTCCGGCGAAATGACCGAGTACCACGTGTTTTCCAGCATCAGCACCCGGTCGCCAATGGCAATGCCCAGGGCGCCGCCGCTGGCCCCTTCGCCGATGATGACGCACACCACCGGCACCTTCAGCATGAACATTTCCTTCAGGTTGCGGGCAATGGCCTCGCCCTGCCCCCGCTCCTCGGCCTCCAGGCCCGGAAAGGCGCCGGGCGTGTCGATGAGCGTCACCACGGGCACGTTGAATTTCTCGGCCAGCTTCATCAGGCGCAGGGCCTTGCGGTAGCCCTCGGGGTTGGGCATGCCGAAGTTGCGGTACTGGCGCTGTTTGGTGTTGTGGCCCTTTTGCTGGCCGATGAACATGACCGTTTGGCCGTTAATCTCGCCGAAGCCGCCCACCATGGCCTTGTCGTCGCCAACGGTGCGGTCGCCGTGCAGTTCCACAAACTTCTCGGCCATGCCTTCGATGTAGTCAAGCGTATAGGGCCGGTCGGGGTGGCGCGAGAGCTGCACGCGCTGCCAGCGGGTAAGGTTGGCGTAGGTTTCCTTCTTAAGGTCTTTGATGCGCTTTTCCAGCGCGGCCACGGCGGCGCCTACTTCCACGTCGCTGTCGGCAGCGAGCTTTTGCATTTCGAGGAGCTTGCCTTCGAGGGCAGCAATGGGTTGTTCAAAGTCGAGGAGCATGGGGCGCGAAAAAGATTGCGGGGAGTGGGAAGGCGAAAATAGCGGGCGGCGCGGTCTACGCGGAGCTTCAACGCGCCCCCGCCGCCCCCACTAGCCGTTATAAAGGCGGGTGGCAAAGGTAAAACATCCATCGTTGGGGCCCAGCGCAAAAAATTAATCTTCCTGAGAAACAACCCTAAAGCCCCACGGACAACTCTTTTTTGAAGAAATATTGGCCCCAGGTTTGCAGGGCGCAGTTTTCTTGTCCTACCTTTGTAACACCAAAACGGAAAAGCACACAGCTTCTCCACCAAGGCAAACGGTTTGGTAGTTCAGTTGGTTAGAATGCCGCCCTGTCACGGCGGAGGTCGCGGGTTCGAGTCCCGTCCAGACCGCTACCGTTTGTTAAAAAGGCCATTTCCAGCACGGAAATGGCCTTTTTTATTGCCCAAACAAAAAAGGGTGGCAAAAAGGGTGGCAGACGCTGCCGTGCTTTTCAAGCGTCTCGGCGGTCGAAGACCTATCTTTAGGTAAACAATCCTTCCCACCCGTGCCCCTTTCCGCTCGCGCCCTGGCGCTCTGTTTTTTCACTAGCGCCCTGCTCTGGGCTCCCGGTTGCGCCAACCAGGACGGCGACCCTACCCCGCAGCCACCGGTGCAGCCCACCCCCACGACGGGCACCGTCACGGGCAACTTCTCCCCCGCCGGCGCGCTGGCCAGCGTGACGGCCACGCCCGCAGCGGGCGGTGCGGCTATCAACGCCACCTTGCTCACGGGCGCCTATTCTTTTGCGGCCCTGCCTCCCGGCACGTATACGCTCACTTATGGACCGGCCGCCGGCTACGCGGCTCCTGCCCCGCAAACCGTGACGGTCACGGCGGGCGCCACCACGCTGGCCCCGCCCCTCACGGTGGGCCCGGCGGGTTCGGCCCTGCCCGAGCACCTGACCCTGGGCAACCCCAGCGGCGCGACTACGGACGTGAACCAGACGAGCAACTACCTGCTTGACCGGCTACAGTATGCCGTGAGCTACAACCGCGACCAGGGCAAGCCCAACTGGGTCAGCTGGCACCTGAGCACGAGCTGGATTGGCTCGGCCGCCCGGCAAGACGACTTCCGCGCCGACCCCGACCTGCCCGCCGGCTGGTACGCCCCCGGCGCCACCAGCTACACCGGCTCGGGCTTTGACCGCGGCCACAACTGCCCCTCGGCCGACCGCACCAGCACGGTAGCCGACAACTCGGCCACGTTCTTCATGAGCAACATGATGCCCCAGGCCCCGCGCAACAACCAGCAGACCTGGGCCAACCTGGAGGACTACTGCCGCACCTTCCTCAGCTCCGGCAACGAGGTGTACGTCATCTGCGGCAGCTACGGGCAGGGCGGCACCGGCGCCAATGGCTTCGCCACCACCCTCGACCAGGGCCGCATCCGCGTGCCCGCCCGCTGCTGGAAAGTTGTGGTCATCCTGCCGGTGGGCACCAACGACGCCGCCCGGGTGAGTGCCGGCACCCGCGTCATCGCCATTGACACGCCCAACGACAACTCCATCAGCACCACCTGGGGCACGTACCGCACCAGCGTCGACGCCATTGAGGCGGCCACGGGGCTGGATATCATGTCGGCCGTGCCCGCCAGCGTACAGCAAGTGGTAGAAGCTCGCGTCGACAACGGTCCCACGAGCTGAGCAGCCTTATTAGACAATTTATGCCGGAGAGGCTATATACTTAGCCACCGTGCTCGGCGATATCTCCAGTGTTCGGGCGATGTAGCCATTCGACTTACCCTCGGCTTTCAAGGCCCGCGCCTGCTCTACCACGGCAGCTGCTTTCGTGGGCGCTCCAAGCTTCATGCCGGCCGCTTTTTTCTTGGCCAGCGCTGCCTTAGTGTTTTCCGAAATCTTAATCAGGTCCTGCGCAGCGATGGTGGCTAGCATCGAGACAATTACGTCGCCAAAGGGGCCGAGGCTGTCAAGGTAAGGCTCGGTGAAGGATTTGTAGTTCACCCCATGGTCGCGCAGCTCCTTCAGGTATTTGAGCGTGGGCAGGGCGCCCTCGCGGCTGAAGCGGTCCAGGCGCCAGAATACCACTAGGTCAAATTTCTTCTGGTAGGCTTCGAGCAGCAGCAGCTTGAACTGCGCGCGGTCGGACTTGCCGCCCGACACCTCCTCAGTGAATACTTTATATATAGAGCCGTGCTTCTCGGCAAAGTCGCGCAACTGGTGCACTTGGTTGTCGGGGTCTTGGCCTTTGTCGTTCGTCGACACGCGGGCGTAGATGGCTACTCTCACTTTCTTTTCATCACCATGTTCACAACGCGGGTCAATTCAGCCTCTATTGGCTGGAGCTCCAATTGCTGCCCTTGAAAATAAAAAATCTTGTTCACGCAATCATATTGACGCATTCGAAATGATGGGAGCCCGTGTTGCTGAATATATGCAGGCTCAAGTAGCATCACATCAGCTATCGTTTGATTAGCACCGTTCTCTGACCACCAGTTTAAAAATTCATCAAGCCTTTCATCGTAATGCTCGATATTATCTCGCATGTTTCTAAGGCGCAAGACGCTATCATCTGGGATAGTATATATTTCACGAAGCTCCCGGCCTCTTATAATTCTAGGAAGCCTTTGCTCATAATCAGCTAGTGACTCATTCTTGCGCATTGGACTTACTATCGGCCAGAAGATTTTTGACACGTTAGCCGCATGGCTAATAAAGGCATGCAGTTTTGCAAAGATGTGGTAAGGGTTTTCTAGGCCTGAAGGTATTCTACCAGATGCTATGTAGCGTTCGATAAGAGATGTCGCTTCTTTAAGTGCACCAATTGCGGCGCCGGATTGAAATACTAATTCATGGCCAAACGCATTTTTAATTGATTGCTGCATCTTACTTCATATTGGTAGGCGACAGACCAAAAATACCCTCCAATAAAGGGTGTAAAAAAACGGACCGAGAAACATGCGTTTCCAGGCCATTTGAGCAGGGTGAAAAACCATCCAGAATACGGACGTTTTTTGGAGGCCACCGAGTTTACGAAACTCATTGCCCTCGTCAGTTTCTTAAACTTTGATTCGCAGACAAGTTTCTTAAACTCTCCAAACGCTGCAACGGCCTGTTAGCCGTCTTTTCCCAGGCTACTGGAGTAGTTTAGTGAACCGAGCGTTAAGTTGCGACATGTTAAAGAACTCTAAGAAGGCCGTTGGCACCAGCTGGCCTGTACGGGTCCGATTGCAGTATGCGCCACAACGCCAAGAGTGGGCCCGGGTCCGGAAGCGCCTACTGGAGTTCCCCGCTCATTTCTACCCGCAGCAGGCCGCAGAGTTGGTGGATTGCTGCTGCCGGTCCGCCGTTTTGCGACGGGTCATGCCTTACGTAAGCCTCGGACGGGTAGGCTTGGCATTACCCGGCTCGACCCAGGGCGGCCCGTTGTCGACAAACGATTCTCCTTGCTTATACTTCCATCAAGGGCGGTACATCGTGTCGAGCTACGACAACGAGACCAAGTGGCCATTTGACACGGCGGCGCAAGCAACTGCCTTTGCAGAGAAACACTCCACCGTCGTGCCCCACATTTAGAGTTTGCAAAAACGGTCCGAAGCTTAACACGCCCCTTACAGCGACGTACTCAGCCGGAGGTCCACCAAGCTTCCTCCGGGCAGCACGGTCATGCACACTTCGTTGCGGTGGCCAGTCTCTTGCACCAACTCAAAGACGATTTGCAGCACGGCGGTGGTATACGGGTGCTCGTCGAGCATCACGCCCTCTGTGGTGTAAGTCACACCGGCTTCCTGCAGGAGCTGCACAATGTCCGCCTGCGCAACGGTCCGGAAATCCGTGTAGTAGAGGCTGGCCAGAAACCCAAGCAGTGTCCGATAAGGCGGAGATGAGTGTGACATGCGCAAACTTACATGTTAGCGGATATACCAAGCTCTTACATTTTTGCTGCTGTCTGCAGCAAAGTGCGTTTAGCCAAACGGTAGTTCAAATAAACAACCATTCGTACACGGAGTGACTGTTCATATTTGGTTTTCTTTTTTGAACACTAATTGGAGGGGCCTTTGGGACGAATGTCGGACTTGCTCTGCAGCTTCTTCGCTTTCTCCAGGTCGCGGTTCAGGATAAAGGGGTCCGCTACCACTTCGAGCTGAGTGGCCCACTGCTCCACTCCGGCCAAGCGTCGGTCCAGCGACTCCAGCACCGACGTCAGGCGCTGGCCGTTGGCGCCACTCACCACTTGCTCCTCGTCGTCACCCGGCTTCGGGCCGGCCGGCTCAGTGGTGGGGCCACCGTCATAGAAGCCGCGCTGCCGGCGCTGCTCCAGCCAGCCTTCGACCTGCATCACTTCCGGGTCTTCGCGCATCCACTTTGGGATGACGTACTCGTTGTCGTGCACGACGCCGGCCACTGAGTGCCCGCTCTGGTCCATGAGCTTGCCGTTGCCGCCCACGCGTAAGCCAATCATTTCCCACATGCTGCTACTGGTCGAGGCCGGCGCCGTCACGCCGGCGCCGGTGGCGCCGCCTTTGGCAAAGCCGGCGATTTTGCCCACAGCCAGGCCCCCGCGCAGGGTGGCCAGTCCGCTCATGGCGATGCCGTAGATGGGGCCGGCCACCGGGCCCATCTTGGCGGCGTCGAGCCAGTAGTTCTGAATTTCTTCCTGCAGGTTGACGAACACGTTGGCAATGGCCTCGGCTTTGCGCGCGGCCTTGAACACCTTATACAGAACGGTCTGCTCCTCCAGCGCATCCTCCAGAAACTTCACGCTGTCGTCGTTCAAGGCTTTGTCGATGGCCGCCAGCTTCTTTTTGAACACCACGATGCCATCGGCTTCGGCCTTAGATTTCTTGGCGTAGTCGGCCTCGCCGCTGATTTTGTCGGCGTGCAGCTTCTTCCACGCCACCGACTCCTGCTGGTCGCGCTGCTTAATCAGGTCCAGCTCCCGCTGCATGGCTGCCTGCTTGATGGCGAAAATGGCGTCCTGGTACGCCTGCTCGGTAATCAGCCCGTTGGCCATGCTCAGCTCGGCCTCCGCCAGCGACACCTCGGCGTCGGCCTTGGCTTGGGCAATCTGCTGGTCGATGGCGTCCTGCCGGCGCTTCTCCTCATCGGCGGCGTTTTTCTCCCACAACTCGCGCAGGCGCAGGTCCCGCTCGGCCACGATGGCGGCGACCTGCTCGGTGTAGTTGGCCTCCGTTTCGTCGAGGGCCGCTACCTTTTTGTCGGCCGCGTCGAAGATGCGCTGGCGCTCTTCTTCGCGGCGCAGCTGCTCGTCGCTCATGCCGGTGCGGTCGAGTTGGGCGCGCAGTGCGTTGCGGTACTCCAGCAGGTTGCCTTCCTGTTTTATCCAGGCCTTCATGTCGGCCAGCCGTTCGCGGTCGGCTTTGTCGCGCTCGGCCTTGGCTTTTTTCTCGGCCGACTCACGGGCCTTCTTATCCTTGGCCGACTCGCCGGCTGGCTCCTCTTCGCCGCTGCTGGCTGCCGTGCCGCCCCCGCCGCTGCTGTTGGTGTCGGCAGTCGACGTGCGCGCCGTGCGCACGATGCGGTTGTTTTTATTGGCCTCGTAGCCCTTGGCGAACGCCTCGGCGGCCCGTTGCCCACTCTCCAGCGCCACATCGGCCGTGGCCTGCATGGCGGATTTGAAGCCGGCGACAATCTTGCCTTTGTCGAGGGTGAAAATGCCAATGAGGATGTCGCCCACCCCGCCCAGAATCTTGAGGGCATCGTCCTTGATGGTGGTGAACACACTCACAATCATGGCGGCCAGGCCTCCAAGTACGCCCCGCACCAACTCACTCTTATTGTAGAGGTCGATGAAGCCGTCGACCATGCTGCGAATCACGGCCACGCCGATGCGCAACGGAGCTACCAGCAGCGTGATGGCCGACTTGAGCAGATTGGCCACGAACGCGGCCGAGTCGCCTTTCTCCCCGAACAGGCCCAGCCCGTCGACTAGGTCGCTCACGTCGTGCCACAGCGACACCACTTCTTCGCCCAGCGCCACGAAGATGTCGACGACGGGCTGCGATTTGTCGAATACGCGGCCGAGCCAGTCAAAAAGCTTGGTCAGCCCGTCGTTCACGAAGCCCCCCACCGTCTCCTTGATTTCATTCCAGCGCATGGTCCAGGTGGCCATGCCGCCGGCTGCCTGACGCGCAGCCACGGCCGCTCCGCCAAACTCGGAGTTCAGCTCGGCCAGAATCAGCTTCTGGGCCCCGGCCGTGTTGCCGGCTTTCACCATGGCCGCAATCTGGTCTTTCTGCTGCTCGGTGAACGTGACGCCCACCCGCGTGAGGGCGGTGATGCCCTTGATGGGGTCGTTCAGGGCCTTGCCCAGCTGGATGCTGGCGCCCTTCATGTCGGCCGGGCCGTCGCCGGCCATCTTGGTGGCCAGGTCCTGAATGGCGGGAATGGCCTCCTCGAACACGCCCTTCTTCACGTTTTTGAACGTGAGCAGCATGGCGCTGGCCCGGTTGGTTTCGTCGTCGTCGAAGAGCGTGACCTTGGCCCGCTCCTCGCCGATGCGCCGGATTTCGTCGGCCGTGAGCCCGGCGGCCTTCTTGGTGGCGTGCAGGGTGGCTTCGAGGTCAGCCGAGGACTTGGCGCTGCCCTGGAACTCCTCCCGCGCGGAGGCGAAGAATCCGAAGATTTTTTGCACCACGTCGAGGATGCCCCCGCCCAGGAAGAAGCTGAAGGCGTTGGCGAAGCCCTGCTTCAGGAAGCCGGTGCCAGCGGTGGCGCCCTTCATCTCGGAACTGACGCCGGCAATGCGGTCCTGCAGGGCGTGGTAATCGGCCAGCATTTTGGCCCGGCCCGGCGCGTCGCCGTTCATTTCGTGCAGCTGCTGCTCCAGCAGCGCGGCCGAGGCCTTCATTTCCTTATAAGAGGAGTTCAGCTTCTGGCCGTTGAGGATGACCTGGGTGTTTTCCCGGTTCAATTTCTCGGTGGCCTCCCGCATTTCCTCCTCCGTTTGCACGTAGGTGCGCATTTCCGCGCGGGCCGCGCCCACGCGCTGGGTGAGCACCTGAAAGTCGCGCTGCAGCTGCTGCCGGCGCGGGTCATCCTGGCTCATCTTGCTGAGCTGATTATTCATCAGCGCCACGCCCGCGGCCATGTCTTTGATGCTGGCGTTGGCTTGCTGGGCGTTGAGGAGTATTTCTAACTCCCGGGTTTCCTTATCTGCTGCCATGAGGCTTATCGTATAAGTTAAGTGTTAAAAGCTGATGGTCGTTTCGCCCGGCAGTGCGTCGACGGTCTTGGCCACGAGCACCTGGCCGTAGAGGTCCAGCATCAGCTCGGAGAGCCGCTTGGTTTGATGGGCCACTTCCTTCGAGTACCACGGCCGGGCCTTGCGCGCCAGGCGGCGCAGCTGGCCGCGTGAGTTGCGCAGGCGGTCGTAGCCGTCGTCGCCCTTCCGGATGCCGGCGCCGTGGCCGCGGCCCACCCCCATGTCGACGAACTTGCCATACAGCGCGTAGCTGAGCTGGATGCGCAGGCGGTCGGCGCCGGCCTCGCCGATGACGTTCTTTTTGAAGGACGCCAGCAGGTGGCCGGTGTTTTCAATCTGGAGCCGGCGCATGTTGGCCACGAAGCGCTCGACGGTGATGTCGAGCCAGTCCAGCGCCAGCTGGCGGGGAGAAATGGGCTCGCTCATAGTCGGACGTAGCGATACGTGAACTGGGCTTGCTCCAGGTTGCGGCCGGTGGTGCTGAGCGTGAGCGACACTTTTTCCCAGAGGTACTTGCGGCGGTCGACCATCTCCTTGCGGGCCGGGTCCAGCGACAGTAAATCCGCCACCCGGAACTCCATCGTGGCCTCGCGGGTGGTGGCCCGGTCTAGGAAGTCGAGCCAGGCCCGGTGCCAGGTGGCGTACAGGCCGTCGGCGCCGTCCCAGCGCAGGGTGCTTGTGCCCACGGTATTGCCGGCGAAGTCCTCGGCGCCCCAGGTAGCCAGCGGGTAGAGGTAGCCTTCGCTGTCGGGCTGCAGGCCGCGGTCGAAGAGCAGGCGCAGGCCGCAGCGCGAATCATCGCCCAGCTCGAAGGCCGGCGAGGCGCCTTTTGCGGCCACCGCCGGCACCAGCCACTCACGGGTGCCAAAGTCTGCCGGGTCCCGCTCGCGCACCACGTGCAGCGTGCCGGCCTCGGTGCTCACCTCCTGCTGGCCGGCGCCCACGCGCAGGGTGGCCCAGCCGGTGTCGAGCGTTTTGTTCAGGTCGTCGTTGCTCTCCAGCGCCATTTTCAGCACGAAGCCGCGCTGCAACACCGCCGTGCTGTGGGCGGGGCCGCCGGTGCGGTTGAGGTAGGCCTGGTCGCCTATGACGTCGCGCAGCGACCGAATGGCCATTTCGCGGCGCACCGGGTGGAAGCTGTAGCCCAGGCCAAACATCTTCTGCAGGGCCAGCAGCAACTCGGCCACGCCAATGTCGGGCACGTGGCGGTTGACGGCAAAGTCGGCCGGCAGCGTGCCATCGGCCTGCTCAACCGAACGGTCGGAGTACACCACCAGCGCCTGCACTTCCGGCTCGGCTAACCAGTCGCCGCTCAGGGCGTAGCCCACCGCCCCGAGCACACGCCGAAGCAACGGCACTAGGCGCACGAACGGCACCACGGTGCTGCGCTTGCCCACCACCGGCACCAGTTCGTAGGCCCCGAAGCGGTGGTAGTTGACGATGCCGCAGAAGCCGGGGTCTTTGTCGCCGTAAAAATCGGCGTTGCGCAGGGGCGGCAGGGCATACTCCGGGTCGTTGTGCACCAGGCTCAGCGGCAGGCGGCCCAGGTCCAGCGTGCCCAGGGTGATGCCCTCGATGCGGCTCTGCAGGTCGGCGGCGTCGGCCACGAAGTTGTAGGCAAACAGGCCGCGCGGCGCGTCGCAGTCGAGGTACACGAGGGCGCCCACCCACCGCAGTTGCCCGTCGATGTACAACTCGCAGGGCTCATCCGCCACCACGTCGCCCTGCTCGGCGCGCACGTGGGGGAAGTTCAGCGCCGCCAGGTTGTCCTCCATCGGCAAGCCAAACGGGTAGGTGATGGTGCCCGGCACGGTGCCGAAGCTGAAAAACGGACTGTTGATGTCGATGGTAATCGACCCGGGAGCCAGCACGAGCCAGCCCTTCGGCACTTTCAGGCCAATCATAGGGCGGGCTGGGCGTAGGTGAACTGCGCATCGCCCAGTTCGGGCGTGTAGAGCTGCTCGGTGGTCAGGTAAAACTCGAAGTCCTGGGTGGGCACCGGCTTGCTTTCGTCCAGCAGGGTGCTGGTTTTGGCCTTGACGAAGCCCGGCAGCCACCGCAGGCCGTGCTGCAGCAACACGCGCCGCGACAGCAGGAAGTCCTGCGAGGCCTCCATCTGGGCGCGGGAGCGCTTGCCGCTGGCCACCTTCATCACCGGGCGCAGCGCGCGGGTGCGCACGGCGGTGTCGCCATCCAGCGGGTCGGAATCGGGCGTCAGCGTGCGGCTGGACTCCTCGCCGGTTAGCTCCACGTCGACCACCTGCGCTTCGCCCAGCGCCGCGTAGGTGGCCATGCCGCCGAGGCTGGTGGCGAAGAGGAAGAAGCGGCGCTTCGGGTAGGTTTTGCGGTCGAGCTCGTAGCGCCGCACCTCGCTGAGCGCCGTGGCTTCGTCGGGCGTGGTGACGAAGATTTCCCACCACAGCACCACCTTGTCCGCGCCGGCCGACTCGGCGATGGCGGCCAGTTGCAGGGCCTCGTAGCCCACCGGCCGGCAGTACACTTCGTGCAGGCGCACGTTGTCGACGCCGCCCAGGTTGATGACTTCGTTGGTGCCGTCGGTGTACTGTACCCGCAGCTGGAAGCGGAACCCGGCGGTGGATTTCGACACCAGGTAGTACAGAAACTCCGGCTGGTCAGCCACCACGGTTTTGGCCGGCGGCTCCCACGTCAGGAAGGGCATGACCGCGCCTTGGTAGCGGTCGAAAAAGGTGCGGGCCCGCGACTCGTAAAAGTTCAGGCCGCCGAGCACCACGTAGTTCTGCGTCAGCACCGACGTGCCCGAGCGCACCGGCGGCGTGCCGTAGCTCTCGGCGTATTTGAGGTAGAAGCGCCGGAACATGGGGTCGGCGCGCACCACGCCGGAGAGGCCCACCGCCGGCACGTGGTGTTGCAGAAACACGTCGAGCAGCGTTTCCACCTGAAACACCGTGCGGCCGTCGCGGTCGGCCGGCTGCTCCAGCACGCCGCCCACCAACTCAAACGCCCCGCTCAGGTAGTCCTTCTCCACCCACACTTCGCAGAGGAAGGTCAGGTTGGGTTTGGTGGTGGGGTCGGCGCGGTAGGCCGCGCCGGCATCCAGTGCCAGCGTGATGGGGTTGCGCGACCAGAAAAAAACGTCGCTGGTCACCACCAGGTTGATTTCTTTGCTGCACCCAAGCACGTCGGTGATGACGCACGAGTGCGGCCCATCGGAGAGGCCGGTGCGGTCGCGCGTGGTCACGCCGTCGTCCCACAGGAAGGTGTACAGCCCGGTGCCCCCGCTCACCTGCAGGGCGACGTCGGCACCGGTTTTCTGAATCACCACGACCAACTCCGGATTGGTACCCACCTGCACGGTGGCGCGGGCCACGGCGCCGCTGGGCACGTCGGTCACGGCCACGCGGTAAGTGCCGGCGGGCACCAGGCCGCGGTCTTCGGTGGTGGGGCCGTCGTCCCACCGGTAAGTGAACGGCCCGTTCATGCCGGCCACGGTCAGGTCGATGCCGCCGGTGTTGGTGCCGAAGCAGGGGCACTGGGTGGTGGTGGCCGTGAGGGTCAGCGTGGTGACGGCGGTGGTGAACCCGCCGTTGCCGTCGTGGAAGTAGCCGGTGCGGGTGGGGCCGTTGACGTAGACGTGGAATTCCTCCAGCACGTCGCGGCTGTAGTTTTCGGGCGGCCCGATGGTGCTGCCGCTGCTCTGGTCGTAGTCGTAGTCGCCGCCGAGCGGGAAGGGCGTGTGCACCACCGTGCGGGTGGTGGTGTCGAATTCGTACTTGTCGGCCGCGAACCGCTCACCGTACACCTGGTCGCTGCGGTCACCGTAGGTGCCGGTGCTGGTCCAGTCGAGTTTGAGAAGTTTGAGCATGGCAATTAGCTGAAGGCCGCCGGGTTGTAAGTGAGGCCGGCGTTGGCCGGCGAGATGATTTCGAAGTCAAAGCGGGTGCCGTACCACTGGTCGCCGATGGGGCCCACGGCGTCGGCGACGATGCTGCCCACCGGCCAGCGCACCTTCACCTGGTTCTCGTACTCGCGGCGCGCGGCGGCCAGCACTTGCTCGCCGTTTTCCTCGGTGCGGTCCAGGATTTCCCAGGCGTCACCACCGGACGTTTTCTGTTCGAGCAGAAAGAAGGCCCCGCGCGCCGTGCGCTGGTAGTTGTCGCCGTTGTTGTCTCGGTACTGGGTCTGCAGGCTTTCAAGCACGAGTACCTGCTCCCCGGCGCCGGCCTTCAGCGTGCGGCCGAGCAGCGTTTCCTGCATCTCCAGCAAGTCGACCTGGCGCTGCAGCGGGTCGACGCTGACGATGATGCGGGCGAAGCGGGGTGAGTCCTCGCGGTGGCGAATGAGGAGGTTGCGCCCGGCAATGGTGCGGAACAGGGCGCTATAAGTCGAATTGCGCATCAGAATGAGGGTTTTTGCGTTTTGAGACGGTTATACTCCACGGCTGCGTCGTGCATTTCCGCCAGCACGAGGCGCAGCGGCTGGCCAGCGGTTTCGCCCACCGTGCCAAAAGCGCCACCGGAGAGTTTGCGGAGCACGCGGTCCCACTCCGGCGCCTTGGCAGGGCCGTGTATCTCCTCGGCCGCGGCAAAGACCTCGGGAAACTCCAGCCCGAGCTGGGCCCGGCAGCCGCGGTACCAGGTGAGCACGGCCAGCTTTTCAAGGGCAGGCACCGGCGCCAGGCGCGGGGTGCGCTGCTCCAGGTGATACTCGTTGAAGGGGATGCGCACGTCGCCGTTCCAATCGGCGGCCTCGGGGTCGACGTGCCGTTTGGCCGGCCGGTAGAGCACGGCCAGAAACTTGTCGAGGTAGGTGGCCCGGTGCTGGGCCTTGGCCCGGTGGTACTGGATGAAAAAGGTGTCGGCGAAGATGAACTCGCCGAAGGTGGCGTTGCTCAGCGAAGCGCGCGGGCCGTGCACGGTGGTCGCTGGCTCGGTACGGTGCCGGCCGGGCAGGCGCAGGGTGGGCACGAGCTGGGCCGTGAGCCGGTGGTCCTCGGAAGTAGTGAAGTCAACAAGCGGCAGCAGTTGGGCCAGCACGTCGGGGGCCAATGCCGAGAGCAGGGGCAGGCGGAAGCCGGTCAGAATGGCCAAAAGCCGAAGCCGGTACCCGTTGGTTTCGCTGGCGCCGTAGAGTTCGGCCAGCACCCGGAGCAACTGCTTCCGGGTCATTTCATTCCACGTCGAGGGCACCTGTTTGGTGATGGCGCCGATTTGCAGGGTTTCCATGCCCCGAAGTTGCCGGCGCCTGCCACGGTGAAAAAGGACACAAAAAAGCCCCGCCGGCGGGGCGAGGCTTCGGTTTTAGATGGTCTGCTCAATCGGCACCGGCGTAATGAAGCCGCCGGACTGCAAGTCGTGCAGGAAATTGACCATGGTATCAGTGCGGACCACGGCGCCAGTTTGCAGCTTGCAGCGGTCAGCCATGTCGGCCATAAAATCTTCCACGCTGACCGAATGAATCCAGTCATGGTCGAGCTGGCGCAGGGCTTCGACTAGTTCCACCGGTGAGGCGGCCTCAATGCGGCCGCCTCCGAGTACTTCGTAAATCATAGGGAAAAGATTAGCGGGTGCGGGTGGCCAGCGCCGTGCGGCGGCGCTGGTAGAAGGTAGCAATGTCGCGCTGGTTAAAGGTAGCAAATTCGCTTACGGGTAGCGCCGGGGTTACGAGGCGCTGCTTCGAAAAGTCTACTAGGTTAGCTAGGAACCGCACCCACATGCTGATTTTCTCGAAGTTCGTGGTGCCGCTGTGCTGGCGGAATTCGATGGTACCCTGGCGGAAGAAGCTTTGCATGTTCACCTTGTGGTAGCGGTTGGTGTTGGCGGCGTTGCCTAGTTCCTGGGCCGTGGTGGCGCTCAGGATGGCTTGCTCGGCGGCAGCTAGGGTGCGGCCGCGCTGAAGGCTACGGCAGTAGTAGGCGGCGTCGCCGCGGCGGTCGGCCGGCATGAGCTGGTCGATGGTCGGCTCCAGTACGAGGTAATTGCGCACCAGTTGACGCATGGCCTCGATGCTCAGGTCGCGGGCGCCCAGGTGCACGTGGAGGCCGCAGGTGCTGTTGACCTGGGCGCCGCAGATGCGCAGGGCGCGGCAGGCCCGCTCCAGGTCGGCCAGGCCTTCGAGGCCCTGCAGCACCGGGCTTACCAATTCGAAGGCGTTGGGGCCGCTAATGCTGGCGTCGCTGGTGATTTTCCAGTGGCCGCGGGTGGTGTGGTTGTAGCCTTCGGCCTGGGCTTCGAGGCCTTGGGCGCGCAACTCGGCGAGCAGGGCCGCGCTGGTTACGCCGAAGGCTTCGATTTCTACGCCGAAGGTGCGGTTGAAGGGGCCGGGTGCGAAGGGGGCCAGGGCCTGCTGGGCAGCCGTGCGGGAGGGCGTTACCAAGGCCCGCTCGGCGCTGGCCGCAATCCAGGCGGCGTAAACGTTCTGGGCGAAGCCGTAGCCTACGCCCAGCAGGGTGGCTACTTCGCGGCGGGTGTGGCCCAGGGCGAAGAGCTGCTGCATCTTCCAGGTTTTGGTGGCTCCGGCGGTGGCGAGGATTTGGGCGGTGGTCATGGCGTAAGGCGTTGTTTTTGTGTCGTTTAGCATGACAAACAACGCATCACTCTTGGCCCTAAGTCAAGTTAAATAACTTGTTTTTGAGTCATTTAGCGCAGATTCCACCCACGGTGGAATGCCCAA
Source organism: Hymenobacter sp. 5317J-9 (assembly GCF_022921075.1). Lineage (NCBI taxonomy): Bacteria > Pseudomonadati > Bacteroidota > Cytophagia > Cytophagales > Hymenobacteraceae > Hymenobacter > Hymenobacter sp. 5317J-9. Next base: position 2,499,480 of record NZ_CP095050.1, on the reverse strand, counting down.
CTGGCACGGTGCAAAAAAAGCCCCACCTTGGTGGGGCGGGGCTTATAAAACGCGCTAGTATAAATCGTGGTCTAGCTCCCGAATGCGCTTCTCGAGGCCGGCAATAACCTGCACCAACTGAAACTCGGTGGTGCCGAGGGGCACCAGCGGGTGAATGTTGTACCGGCTGAGGGTTTCATACATCACCAACGTGTCGACAAAGATGGGCTCGGCCAGTGGGGGCTCCAACACTTTCTCCGGCGCTGGGGCTTTGGCGCCGCTATCGTCGTCGAGGTCGTCGGCGGCAGGGTTGCGGCCGAAGCCGATGGGCGGGGCACTCTTCTTTGTCTTTGCCATGGCAGCGGTCAAGCAAGCTGGGGAAATCGCTGCAAACACTTCATGGGCCGTTCGCCCTAAGCATAGAGGTCACGCTCCTCCACTACTCCCCAGCCGTATTTTGACGGCCAGGGCGAACGGAGCTTTTATCATGAAGTGTTTGCTGGGCAAAGATAGCAAAGCGGCCCGCCTGCGCGAGGCAGACGGGCCGTTAAGTTGTGCTGATGCGACGGGGAGCTACTACCACGGTCACGAGGCTGGGGCCTTTCGACTACCCACTTCATCCGCATCGGCCCACCAATATGGGGTGCGCCTGAGTAAGTTGATTCCACGGCCTACGCCAAGCCCAGCACGACGCGCAGCCAAGTGAATCGGCGCAGCAGCACCACTACCAGGCCGATGACAACGCCGGCCAGCAGCCCGTACACCCACCAGGGCGTGCCGCTCGGCTTCACGGCTGAGGCCTGCGCCGGCCCGAGGGCCACGGCGTCGCCCTTGGCTTTGCCGGTGGCGGTGGGGTTGGCCACGTTGTTGTTGCCGCGCTGCATGATGATGGTGACCGGGCCGTTGAACTTCCACTTGCCAGCCGGTGCCGCCGGCAGCAGCAGGGCTGTGCTGTCGGTGGGCACCTGCATGGGGTAACGCCACATTTCGTTTGAGCAGCCTACCATTGACAACAGGCAACAAGCAACTAATAGCTTCTTCATTTGATGGCTTTAAGGCAATTCTTGCAGGTCACCTTCGCTGGGTTACGGATGCTGCTGAGCACGGTACTGCCCCAGCGTTTCTGGCAATTGCAGGGAATGCCTGTCAGGTGAATCTTCATTGGTACTTCGGGTTATCGACGACGTTGGCCACGGCAGCCACCATGCGCTTCAGTCGCCAGTTCACGTACACGCCCTCGCCTTCGCGCTGCAGGGCGCCGCCCCCGCCGGTGTTGCCGCCTACTGCGCGGCAGCTGGGTCCGGTGCCCCAGACAATGAGCATTTCCACGTGACATATTGCGGCGCGACCCCAAGTGAAGCCGAGGAGGTCGCCGGGCTGAGGCCCAGGCCGGCCGGCGAGTTGGACGCCGTTACGCCAGATGGTGTGGGCGGCGTCGAACCAGTCCTTGGCGCGGCCGAAGCGTGGGACGAGAAGGCCGGCGCGGCGCAGCTCGACGACAACGGTCCACGAGCACCAGGCGTCGCCAATGCGGCCACCGGCTTCCTTGATGATTTTTTCAACGTCGGGGCCGCGGTTGAATCCGTGCTCCCGGATGCCAACAAGTTTGTTGGCTTCGGCCACGATGCGGGCGCGGAGGAGGCCGGCACGGCCGTCATCGCTATCCAAACCATAAATGCGCCCAGGCAGAGCAAGAAAGCCAAGGAGAACAAGGAGTAGTTTAATCTGACGCATCGCATTCTGAATTGAAATTCGGCCACTTTGCGCCGCTCGATAAGCTGCGCCAGCCGGTGGGGGTATATGTTGGCTTCTGTGTAGAGGGGCTCCCGGAGTTCGGCGCTGAGGTTCTCGTAGAGCTTGCCGTCCTGCTCCAGCGATTCGGCTTGATAGCCCTGAAATCGGGGCAGAAACTTCTCGTGCATGAACAGGCCGCCGTGCAGCACGCCGCTCGTGAGCAGCGCCGCCAGCCCCAGCGCGTTCAGGATTTCGATGCCGAAGGCGCCGGCTGTGGGGTCGAGGATGCGAAGCACCGGCGGCAGCACCACGAAAATGAGACCGGTGGCAAACAGGCCTTTTGTGGCCTGACGGATGTAGTTGGGGATGGGCATTGATGAAGAATTAAGATTTGCGGTTAGGGTCGAGCAGCCATTTCACCAGCAGGTCTTTCACAAAGCCGATGTCGTCGCCAATCTGGGCGAGGCGCTTTTCGGTGGCATCGTCCCGAATACCCGCCATTTCCTTCAGGTGCTTGATTTCAGTTTTGTTTTCCTCCCCAAGCTTCAGGGCCTGCTCAATCTTGGCCTTCTGAGCTTGCTCTGTCACGATGGTGCGCGAGGAGAAAATGTTGTAGATGGCGGCGAGGACGCCGATGGCCGTGAAGCACTTCACGAAAATTTCGAAGTACTCCATTAGCAGGCCCGGTAGGTTTTGGCGGTAAAGTCGCGGCCCGGCTCCGGCTTGGGCGGCGTGTAGGCGCTGGAATTGAAGTAAGTGGCGAAGCGGGTGGCCGAGGCCGTGCGGTCGAGGTAGGCCGTGAGCTGGTTCAGCCACCGGGCCCCAGTGAGCAGCGCTTGGTCAGCTTTGTTCTTCAGCAGTTGGTCGAGGCCGGCGTCGGCTTCCTTCGAGTTGCTGTCGTCGATGCGGGCCACCATTAGCTCGATGCCCTCCCCGGTAAACTTGAGGCCCATTTCGGGGGTGGCGTGGCCCACGGTCAAGCTGGCCAGTGCCGGCAGCACGTAGGTGCGCAGCAGGTTTTTGTTGTCCGACGACAGGTTGCGGGCCAGCGTCTGGTCGCGCAGCTCCTGCAGGAACTCGTGGCCCATCACGCGGCCGAGCTCAAAGTGCTCCAGCCGGCGGCGCACCGGCCCCAGCAGCGCGAACACGGCGCGCGAGTCGCCGATGTTCTCGTACTCCTGAAACTGGGCGGTGCTGGTGAACAGCTCCCGGCGGTGGCGCTGGCCGGCGTCGGACGTAGCCCACGCCTGCAACTCGGCCGACGACTGGTAATTGTCCTCCAGCCACTGCACCAGCATGTCGAGGTCGCGCAGGCCCCGGCCCTGCAGCACGGCCTGTGCCTTCACGGTCTGCCATTGGAAGGCCGTTTTGCTGGTTTCCGACACGATGATGTGCACGCCGGTGCCGTCGATGATGACCTGGTGCTCCGGCAGCCCGATGGCGGTGGCCAGGCGGCCGAGTGGCGCCTGCACCAAGCGTAGGAGTTCGGCGGCCAGGTCATCGGCCGAGTCGGCATCGAAGCCGTCCGCGTCGTAGGCCGCCTGCAGCCAGTCGGCCAGCGGCTTGCCCAGCACCGTCCGGATGACGGTGGCCTCCACCTCGCGCAGCGCGATGGCGATGGCCGGGGGAATGGTTCGGGAGTCTATCGAGACAAATTGCTTGAGCTCGTCGACGGTGTTGAGCAGGGACATCAGGCGTCGGTTGTAGTAGTGGTCTCGCTGTTTTTGTCCAGCGTATTGATTTCGGGGTTTAGGAAGCGGAACTCCAGCTCGGGGTCCCAGCCGTTGTAGTCGCGCACCAGGTTGAGCACCTCCAGCAGCAAGTCCTGGTGAAAAGCGTGGGTGGCCAGGAAGGCATTGAAGGCCACCCGCTTGTCGGAGCCGGAACCGGCACCCATGCCCTTGCCAGGCGAGATACCACTAAGCGTGGGGTCGACCTGCAGGGCCGTGTAGATGTGGCTGCTGGCTTCCTGCGAGTCCTCGATGTAGAGGCCCGACTTGATTTTGTCGTCGATGGCCGTCACCTTGAACACCGAGATGGGCGGGCCGCCGTTGGGGTCGGGCATGGTCACGGCCAGCACCGACTTGCCGGCGCCGTCGGTGCCCGCCATCGTTTTCTCGAAGGCGTCCAGCTCCTCGGAAATGATGCGCTTGCGGTCACCTTCCTTCTTTTCGGCCCAGTCCGGGTACTTCCACTCCCAGTAGCGCAGGTCGGCCTCGATGATGTACTTAATCGAGAGCTGGTTGATGAACAGCTGCTTCTTGAACTCGGGAATGGCCTGCGCCACGTCGAGCCAGCCCGACTTGATGATGACGTTCCACACCGCCAGCTGGTAGAGCGCCTGGCCGGGGCTGGGCAGCGAGAGCGGGTAGATGTACTTGAAGCCGCGCGTGTCGGTGCGCAGGGTTTCCACCACGTCGTAGTAAGGGTCGAGCACCGGCACCCGGGTGGTGTACTCGTCGCCGGGCTTGGCTTCGGGCCAGTTGGCCGAGATGTACACCCACTGCGGCGCAGCTTCGCCGGGTTTCTGGGCCGAGTAGCGGCAGTAGGGCGTGTCCTGGACGCAGATGCTGGTAATCTGGCTGCGGTCGTTGCTCAGCACCAGCTCCGGGAAGGCGTTGGCGAAGTACATCAGGCCCTGAATGCCCTCGAACCCGAAGCGGCTCAGGTTGGATTTGCGGAAAAACTCCTTCACCACGTGGTCGTTCACGCGCTGGAATATCTCCGAACCGTCCGGTTTGTAGCCGATGACCTTGCCGTACACGATGCCCTTGCCGTACACGGCGCGGGTTTTCCAGTCCAGCACCGGCTTAAGGATGGTGCTCTTGGCCATGGCCGCCAGCACCTGCTGCGGGAAGTCGTTGGCGTCGCCCCAGGGCGCGAGGTCGCCGCTGGCCGTGCCTTTGGCAACGGGCGTGGTGGGCTCCGCGCCGCCGGGCTTGGCGCCGCCCTTGCCACCGGCCGCGCCAAACGCGCCGGGCGTGCGCAACACCGCGCTCATGCCGCGGTGATAGGCCACGCCGTTGCCGGCAAATACGAGTTGCTCCATTTAGATGTAGACTTTGCGCCCCGCGACGTGCGTGAGCAGGTAAATGTGAATTTTGACTAGGGCACCGGTGCGGGTATCGACCAGGTTGCGGGTGGCATTGCGCCAGTGGGCGGGGTCTTTCGGCACCGGCACCAGCCCATCGGCCGCGACGCTGGCCCGGTCGGCGGCGGACTCCTCCCCTGCCCGCGGCGCGCGCAGCTCCGCGGCGGCTTGGCGCGTGCCGCGGCCGATGCGCGCGGCCGGCAGCTTGCCAAAGTCGCCGCCGGTTTTGCGGCGCCGGTCGCACTTCACCCACTGCACGGCAACGGGCGCGGGCCCGTCGAGCAGGTCCAAGGCATCTTTAAGTCGGATAGTGGGCGTTTCCATTGGTGCCACGAAGTAGGCGCGGCACCGAGGCGGGAAAAAGGACACAAAACCGCATCAGCGGCCCCGAAACGGCATAAAAAGCCAATCTCACTGCCTATTGCGCCAGCGCGCGGGAATCGGCCTTTTTGGGGTGCGACGGTGTTTTATAGTCTCACACGTCGAGCAAAAGACCCCGGCTTGCACTGTCACGGTTTGGCAGTTGCCGAGGGGCGCCTCGGGGATATCTGTGGGCGTTTCCCTTTTTGGCCGTTGCGCCTTGGGCAAACAAAAAGCCCCGACTGGTGGGTCGGGGCTTGCGCACTGGAGGTGGGCAGAGTCAGCTGCTCACGATGAGGAGCTGGCCGAAGTCGACGCCGGCATTGACCACGTCGGTGCCCACGCTGAGCAGGTGCATGTCGAAGTTGTCGGTGAAGTGCGTGGCGTGCTCCTGGGGGAAGCTCTTCTTGCCCTCGCTCTTCTTCACCTTCACGATGCGGCCCTTGGAGTCCTGGCTGACCGGGGCCAGCAGCATGGCCGTGACCATGTTCTTGCAGTTGACCTTGTTGATGCGGATGCGCATCAGCTTGGGGTCCCGCTCCCCGAGCAGGGTTTGGCCCAGCAGGTAGCGCGTGGCGTGGTCCGGCGCCCGGCCAATGCTCATGCGCCGCACCCGCCAGCCCTTCTTGGTGAAGGCATTGATGAGCGACTGGTTCAGCGTGTACTTGCTGTCCTCCCGCCGGGCATCGCCGCGCTCGGTATCGGGCAGCAGCTCAATCTCCCGCTTCAGGTGGTGGGCATAGTAGGTCGTCACGTCGGCCACCAATTCCTCAATGAAGGCGGGGTGCTTGACGTGGAAGTCCTTCAGGAAGCGATACTCGCCCTTATCCGCATGCGGCTGGCCGACTACCATGGTGGTAATTTCGGCACCCCAGTCCACCGAAATGCGCAGCGGCCGATGGGCGCGGCAGTCGCTGTCCATCTGGCTATCGTGCGTGCTGAGTTTCTTCAGGTTGAACTCGAGGCCCAGCACGAAGTCGTCGTTGGCGCACTCCACGACGTGGCGGGCTTGGTTCAGTTGAGGGTAGAAACCGCCTTCCACGGTGGTGGGGCGGCGGTTCATCATCTCAATCATGAACGTGAAGTCGGTCATGAAGCGCCGCTGGTCGAGCAGGTACTGCAGGCCCAGGTTGTGGATGTTGTCGAAGGCGTTGGCCTCGGAGTAGAAAGTGCCCTTGTCCTTGGCCGAGGGGAAGTAGTTTACCTCCCGCATCAGCTTCAGCACCTCCGTTTTCCAGATTTCGAGCTTTTCCTCATCCGTTTTGGCGTCCAGGAAGCGCACCTGGGCGTCAATCAACTCGTTTTGGCGCTGCACCAGGTCGATGCCTTCGTCCTCGTAGTACTTCGACTTGTCGAGCAGCCAGCGGCCCGTATCGCCCCACGGCATCGAGGAGAACAGGAATACGCCGTGGTGCATCGGGTTTTTGCCGAAATACTGGCCGTTGCCCCGGTTAGTGGCCGACAGGTCGGCGTCGAGCTTCTGCTTATCGAACAGCAGGGCCTCGTCGCCGATAAAGCCGTCCACGTTTAGGCCCCGCGAGGCCGAACCACCGGCATCGAGCGACACCAGGTGGAACCCGGTGCCGTTCTTGAAAATGATGAAGTGGTCGTAGCTTAGCGGGCCTTCAAAGGGCCGGTCCCAGTTCAGGGTGGGCGGCGGCTTGCGGCCGATGTAGTAATCCCGGTTCAGGCGGTAGCCCAGGCGCTCGAGGGACGCCACCGTCGAGGGCAGCGTCCGGGTGAGCACCTGCTTATAGGTCGAGCCGACGATGACCCAGCAGCTGCGGGGCATCGTCGACACAATCTTGTGAATGTCCCAGGCAATGATGCTGGACTTGCCGGTACCGCGGCCCCAGAGGCTGACGCCCTCCTTTTTCCGGCGCGCGGTGACGTACCGCAGCTGCGGCTGATTGAACTGCAGCTTGACTTGGTCAACGATTACCACCCGGGAGCTCCTTTCCGCTGGTTTCGGCCAGCATCACCTCCATGGCGTCGGCGCCGAACACGTTTTGCTGCACGGCCTCGTTTATCAGCTCGAAATCGGCATCCGAGATGTCGTCGAGCTTGTTGAGGTCCAGCACGCGCGGTTTCCGGCCCTCCACGGTCAGGTGGATGTTGTAGGACGTGTTGCCGCTGCCGCTGCCGTCGTTTTCGCCGGCCGCATCGGCGCGCAGCAGTCCCGACACGTTGGCCTCGAACTTCATGGCCGCCATCGCCCCTTTGACGTCCGGGGGGCGCATGGTGAGGCACAGCTGCAGCAGCTTGCGGGCAAACTCCAGCAGCACGGCCCGGCGGCCCTCCTTCTTCACCTTTTTGACGTCGCCAAACAGGTTCTGGGCGTCGCGCAGGCGGCGGTAGCACGTGGCCCGGCTGATGGAGAACTGCTTCGAGAGCAGCGGCCAGGCCTGCTCAAAGGAGTGGTAGTTCAGGATGAGCCCATACGCCGCCTCCAGCTGGTTGTGCACCAACTTATCCTCGCGGCTCAGACCGTCCAGCCCTGGGCCGTTTTCGTCGTGGTAGGCCGCAAAAATGCGCTCCACCGCCGTCGACTTGGCCAGCAGCACCTGGTCGGCGTGCGGGAGGCTATTCGGCGAAGGCAGCGAGTTGCTCATGGGTCAGTTCCTCTCCGTTGCGGGTGATGGTGAAGCGCCGGTTGTTGTCGCGCATGAACTTGACGTAGCGCCGCACGTGCACGTCGACGTAGCGCGGGTCCAGCTCCACGAAGCGGCCCTGCCGCCCCGTCATTTCGCACACGATGAGCATGGTGCCCGACCCACCGAAGCCGTCGAACACGATGGCGCCGGGCGTGCTGGAGCACTCCACCAGGTACACCTGAATGTCCAGCGGCTTCATCGTGGGGTGCTCGGCATTGCGCTGCGGACGGTCAAACCGCAGCACCGTGGTCTGCTTTCGGTCGGAGCACCAGGTGTGGGCGGCGCCTTCCTTCCAGCCGTAGAGAATCGGCTCGTGCTGCCAGTGGAAGTCCTGCCGGCCCATCACGAACTGTTGCTTCACCCACACCAGGCACTGGCTGAGCTTCAGGCCAGCCTCCTTGAAAGCCAGGCGGAAGTTGGCGCCCTCGCTGTCGGCGTGAAACACGTAGATGGGCGCTCCTTCGCGCATGAACGTGAAGCAGTTGACGTAGAAGTCGTACAGGAACTCGCGGAAGTTGCCGTCGCTCATGCTGTCGTTTTCAATCTTCAGCGCATCCTTCGTTTTGCCCTGGTAATCGACGTTGTAGGGCGGGTCGGTGTCGACCAGGTCGATGAGCACGCCCTCGCCCACCGCGCGGGCCACCACGTCGGCATCCGTCGACGAGCCGCACACGAGGCGGTGCAGCAGCGCCTGGCCGTCGCTCTCGAACTCGTACACGTCGCCCAGCACCGACACGGGTACGGCCGGCGGCGTGGGGTCGAACTCCTGCTCCTCGGCCGGCGGCAGCAGCGAAGCCGTGAGCTGGGCCAGCGCATCGAGCGCAGGCGTGTCCATAATGGCATCGAGGTCCAGGTGGCTGAAGTTGTCGAGCAGGCTCTGGTAGTCCCAGACGCCGGCCCCGACGTTGCTGACGATGTTGTACTCGTCGAGCTCGTCTTTCGTGAGATGGCGGTTGGGCATCCGCACGTCGATGAGTTCGTCGCCGCGGCCCAGGTCGATGAGCACGGCCAAACGCTGGTGGCCGGCCAGCACCACGTTGTCGAGGTTCACGGCCGGCACTTCCGCCAGGTTAAACTTGCGGATGCTGCGCGTGAGGCGCTCTCGGCCCTCCTCGGTCAGGGTGCGCGGGTTATAGCTCAGGGGCACGAGGTCGCGCACGCGGCGCTGGGCGTTGTGCCACTGCAGGGGAATTAGCTCTTCGGACATTACGAGTGGAGTTTGGAACGGATAAGGATGATTTCAGCTTCGGCCGCGGCCAGGTCATCGGCGCGGTCGGGGCGTTTTTTGAGTTTGGAGCGCAGGCTGAGCAGGTTGGTCAGGCGTTGGCGCAGCACGCCGGCATCGTCGATTTCGGCCGTGGGCACCGGGCCGGGCAGGCGGCCGTGCGCCAGCACGTGGGCCTCGGCCTCCTTCAGCTTGACTTCCTGGTCGGTCAGCTCCAGAATGCGGGCGGCCACGGCGTAGCGGGCTTTTTTGCCTAGGTTGCGCGCGGTGAGCTGCGCATGGGCCTGGCTGCGTTCGTCGCGCACGGCGCGCAGCTGGGCTCGCACCTGGGCCAACGCCGGGCTGCCCACGCCCACTGGGGTGTTCGGTACCACTGGGGCCGGCGTGGGCAGGGCTGCAGCGGGTGGTTCCGGAGGCGGCGCGGCGTTGGCCAGCGCCGCGATTTCCTCTTTCACTTCGCCCACCATGGCCCGCAGCTCACGCGCCAGCACCTGGGCCGAGTAGTCTGACTCGCCCAGCGCGAAGAGGCGCTGGTACGTGGCGTTTGTGCCCACCTGAGCATAGAGGGCCACGCCCTGCGCGAAGGGCCGCGCCGAGGCCAGCCAGGCGGTGATTGCTGCAAGTTCCATGGCCCGAAGTTGCCGGCGCCTGCCACGGCAAAAAAGGACGTAAAAAGGCCCCGATGCACAATGCGCCGGGGCCTTTCCCTTCGGTTCACGCTGGCTTCAACTCGCCGATGTAGGTCGTTTTCGCTTCGGGACTAAGTAGGTGAACTTCGGGTCTTTCACCAGCTCGTCAGCCTCGGCCAGCGTGAGCAGGCGCAGGTCTATCGTGCGTCCCAGGCGTTGAATCACAATTTGGGTAGGCACGACAGTGGCGCGGTACTTGGCGGCGACCTCGGGCTGCAGCTGGTGACTAGGAAGTGTTAACAGTAGGTATTAATTTGGGGTATGGATTATTTGCTCACAGACGCGCAGTGGGCCCGCATCGCGCCGCTGCTGCCGGGTCGGGAAGGCACGAAAGGTGGCCGGGGCCAGGACAACCGCCGTTTTGTAGAAGCGGTGCTGTGGTTGTTGCGCAACGGCTGCCGCTGGCGTGCCTTGCCGGCCGCGTGGGGCAACTGGCACACAACATACACGCGCTTCCAGCGCTGGACCGCCTCGGGCGTGTGGGCCCGGGTGCTGGCCGCCGTGCAAGAGGACGACGCGCTGCACACGCTGCTGGTCGACTCGACCACCGTGCGGGTGCACCAACACGCGAGCGGGGCACGCAAAAAAACGGGCCGCAAGCCCTGGGGCGTAGCCGCGGCGGATTGACCACCAAGCTGCACGCGGTGGCCGACGCTGGGGGCCGGTTCGTGCGCGGCAGCCTGACAGCCGGCCAGCGCCACGACGCCCCGCAAGCGCTGCCGCTGCTCGACGGGCTGGCCCCGGCCTACCTCGTGGCCGACCGGGGCTACGATTCCGACCCGCTCGTGGCCACCCTGGCTGCCCGCGGCACCTGTGCCGTGATTCCGCCCCGGTGCAAGCGCCGCTACCCGCGGGGCTACGACGCGGCGCGTTACGCCCAACGTCACCCCATTGAGCGCCTTTTCAGCCGCCTCAAGCAGTTTCGCCGCGTGGCCACCCGGTATGACAAACTCGATGCGCATTTTTTGGCCTTTATTCACCTCGCTGCAACCGTCCTGTGGCTACGCGACTGTTAACACTTCCTAGACTTTGCCATCACTTAGGGCTTCATCGTGATGTCGCCCGCGTAGATGTACAGGCCGTTGGCATACGCCTCACCTTTGATGGTGAAGCCGCGACGGCCGCCGCTCAGCTTGCCCGAATCGAAGTCCGGAGCCAGCTCCACCGGCAGGCCTTCGGAGCCCACCTGCAGGTAGGTGCCATCGGCATCCGGCACCAGCATGATGAGGCCGAGGTTTTTCACTACGCGGGCAAACTCCAGCACGGAGGCCTTGTTGCCGGGGTGGAAGCCTTCGAAGCTAATTTTGTAGCCCTTGCCGTCGCGCTCACCCACCAGAGCGGCTTTGAGGGTGTTGGAGTCCAGCGTCATGTACACCTTCACGAAGCCCTTGGTGGCTTTGAAGGTGTGGGCGTCGGTGATGATGGCCGTGTCACCAGCCGCAGCACCGAGTTTCGGCGCCTTGGCAATGGTGGCGAAGTCCCGCTCCAGCGCGAGCAGCACGTAGCCGAGCAAGCCGGGCGTGTTGTCCTCGCCGTTCGGGCCTTCGAGGTTATTCAACTCAAAAGGATTCATGTCGAATGCTTAAGTCAGTGGATAAGTGATTTATAGCTGGGCCGGCCCCAACTATGCGGCTTTGGCTGGCTCTTCGATGAGTTCCAGCAAGGGCGAGTTCTCCTCCACCAACTGCTGAACCAGCTCCGGCTTGCTTTTCAGCTCTTGGTGGGTGATGCTCACCCCCTTCAGGCTGAAGCGGCCGGCCAGCACTTGGTAGCGCTTCTTGTCGTGCGTCACGACGGACAGCGCACCGGCGCCCTGCACGGCCGCAGCCGCGAGTTGCTCCTCTTGGGTGCTGATGATGGAGGCCTGGGCCTCTTTTTCGGCGTTCGATTCGGCCAGCTGGCGCTTCAGCTCGGCAATCTCCTGCTCGGGGGTAAGGGGTGTCTTATTTGGCACGGTGGTTAGGGCTTAAGTGAAATAAAAAACGCATGGGTTGGCACCGCCGAAGCCGGCCCACTCGCGGTGTCGGAGTAGGCCGGCCGGGCACCGGTGTAGCCGGGATTAGAGGGTCAGGTCCTGCTCGTTGGTGAACACGGCCTCCAGCACGGGGAAGCCCACGCCTTTGTAGAAGTCCGTGTAGATGCTCACCTGGCGCTTGGCGCTCTCGATGCGCACTTGCTTGGTGTTTACCGTCTTCTTGGCCAGTCGCTTACGGTTTTCCACAGGAGTGGCCCAGATTTTCATCGAGTCGCCCATCGAATCGAGACCCACCACCTGGTGCTTGGTGAACTCAATCGGCGAGGTAAGCAGCGTATCGCCGTTGCCGTCGATGATTTGTCGGGAAACCGACTGGCCGGTGTCGCTCTTGTACTTCTTGTAACGCCCCTGGGCGTAGCGGCGGGCCAGCGTGTCGTTCATGCACACTTCCATCGGGCGGCCACGGTAGCGGCGGCTGAAGCCGTTGACGAACGCCTCCACGTATTCGGCAAATGCCAAGTCATCGGTGGGGATGGCGCCCATCACAATGGGCTCCAGTTTGCTGGCCTGGATGGCGCGGTTGAGCACGGTCCGAATGCCGTCCATGCCGGTGCCGGCGGCGCCGGGCGTGCCGGGCGTAGGCGCCTGAAACTTACCGAAGTAAATTTCATTCAACTCGTAGTCCTCGTCGCTGCGCGCGAACAGGTGCTCCTCTACGACATAGCGGATGAACGGCCACTGGGCGCGGTCCAGGTTCTTGTCGGCCAAGAAACCCAGCCAGCTGTCTTCCAGCTTGTCGGGGTTCTCCTCGATGTCTATTTTGAACGGCGTCTGGGTCAGCACGATGGGCGAGGCCGAGAAGTTACCCAACGGGGTCCAGCCCGGCTGGAAGGGCTGGAGCACGCGGCTCAGCTCCGTCTGAGCCATCGTGTAGCTAGTGTCGTCGGTAGGAATGAGACCGAACAACGCCTCCGTCTTGGAGGAGAGATAAGGCTTTTTGAGTACGCGGGACAGGTTCTGACCGCCATCGCGGTAATAGTTGCCGTACTCGGTTTTGATGTCATCGATGTCGATGGCCATAATGGTCTGCGATTAAGGGTGAAAGCGAAAATTTGAGTTGAGACAAGCGGAAGGAATGGACTTAGCCGAAGAGCGGGTGGCCAGCCAGCGCCTTGTTATGGGGCAGGTTGTCAATAGCCTTCTGGTGAGCATCGGGCTCCTGCTCTTCCACATCCGACTTGCCAGCCTCCAGCGCGGGGGCCGTGTGGCCGGCACCGGGCAGCTTGTCAAACTTGTCGGCCTTCACCTTGTAGGCGTCGCGCTGCGCCACGAGCGCCTCGATGGACTCGGCACCGGCGGCGGCCAGGGCGTCGCTGGTGACTTTGGCGGCATCGGCCGCGGTTTTTTCGGCGGCGTCCACTCGGCCGGCCTTCTCGCTCAGGTCGGTGAACGTGGCCTCGTTGATGAGTTGGGCCCCTTTGATGCCGGCCTCTTCGAGTTCACCGTTGGCCGCTTCCGCCTCCTCGGCCGACACGGTTTCCTTGCCCACCAGGGCCGTCATAGCAGCGCCGAATACAAGGGCGGCACCGAGGGTTCTACCAAAAACTTTCATGGATTGAATTGAAAAAAAGGTTGAGTTAGGGGCGTTTCTGGCCTTCCTGCACCAGGCGCACGCACTCGCCGATGGCGTCCTGAAAGGAGCCAATGGCGTCGATGAGGCCGATTTCGCCGGCCTGGCTGGCGTAGAAGGTTTTGCCGGCGGCGGCGCCGGACTTTTCGAAGAGCTTGGCGTCGAGGCGGGCGCCGCGGTTGGCGCGCACATCGGCCAGGAAGCCGGTGGCGATGGCCGTCAGGCTGGCCTGCACGGCTTGGTAGTCGCCCTTGGCGGCGGCGGCGAAGTCGGCGTTTTTCTCGGTGCTCTGCTCGGCGTACACCTCGTGAAACTTCACGCCCAGCTTCTCGAAGTAGGGCTGGGCGTCCATCCAGCTGGCCATCACGCCAATGCTGCCGATGGTGCACGTTTCGTGGGTGGCAATGATGGTGTTGGCGGCCGAACCTATCCAGTAAGCGGCCGAACACATGAGCCCGTCCTCGCACAGGGCGACCACGGGTTTGCCGGCGGCCTGGCACTCCTTCACGGCGTCGACGACGCTCTGGGTGCCGAACACTTGCCCACCGGGCGAGTCGATGCGCAGCAGCACGGCCGAAATCTCCTGGTCGCGGGAAGCCCGCTGCAGGTCACCCGCCAGCGACATCAGCCCGCGCGGGCCGCACTCCTGGTCGGCCTTCATCAGCGGCCCGCTCACGCCCATCACCCGGATGATGATGCCGTCGTTGGCACCACCAGTGCCCGAATTGCCGGCCTGCTGGCGGGCGCCGTAGGCAATGATGCCGCCAGCCGCCAGGGTGGCCACAAGGTCTTTGGGCGCGGCTTCCGCCCGCAGCTCTGCGAAGCTCTGGCCCGTTACCAGCGGCCCGTTGCCGGTGAGCAGGTTCGCCAGCACCGGCATAAAAGATTGGGCGTGTTCCATCGAAATGGCCCACGGCGAGGAGATTAGGCGGGAGAGTAAACCGAGCATCGTTCAGGATTGAATGATGCAAAGCTGCCCGGAGCCCAAACCGGGAAAAAGGACACCAAAAAGCCCCGCCGGATGGTCGGGGCTACTTGCTCAAGCTAGGGGCCAGGGCTGGCAGGCTACCACGTACGCCGCGGCCAGCAGCGCCAGCACGGCCAGGCGCAGGTAGGTGGCGAAGGTGTTGCTCACAGCAGGGCCTCGATGACGGCCGCGGGGCCGAGCTTGGTGCTGAGTTCTTGGTAGACGCTGCCGTAGGCCAGCTCGTAGGCCGACTGCTCTTTGCTCATCATCAGCACGCGCGGCTCCCAGACGGCGAGCACGGCCGGCAGGCCCGGCACGGTCAACGGCTCGCCCACCGGCTGATTGTCTGGGTCGATGGCGCGGTAGCTGAGGATGGTCACGCACTTGCTTTTTTCGGGCAGGAAGTGCAGGCCGGTGATTTTAATGTAGAAATCGGTTTCCTGCACCGGGCTGGTTTGCAGGATTTCCGAGTCCATCGGCAGGGTCAGTTTCAGGGCCATGAGCGGGTTAGCGGGTTAGGTGGTGGAGATTTGGAGCCAGTCGATGTCGCCGACGAAACCGTTCTGGCCACTGAGATTGAGCACCAGCAGGCCGCCCGACCAGGCCGGCAGCACAAACTCAAACAAGCCGGTACCGGCGACGTTGCCGTTGGACCAGGTTTGGTTGCCGTCGAAGTAGATGCGCAGCGGGCCGGCCTCGGAGCGCGTGATGTTCAGCCGCAGCACCAGCGCGTCGCCGGGCATGTCGTAGAAGTTGTGCACCAGGAAGGTGGCGCCGGCGCTGGCCAGGGCCTTGCCGCCGCTGATGTTCCAGGCGTTGAAGTTCTGCCAGCCGTTGTTGGCGTCGGTGAGCGGGGTGTCGAAGTTGGCCACGCCGGCCGAGAGGTAGCCGGCCGGCGCCAGCACCGGGGCCGTGAAGGCGGTGGCGTTGTAGACAATCGGGGATTCGGCCCGGCCGAAGTCGGCGTACACGCCGAAGCCCACCGTGCCGGCCGCCTTGGCCCCGCTGACGGGCAGGGTGAACACGTCGCCGCTGCGCATGGCGTCAGTCAGCGCCGTTTTGTTAACCCCGCCGTCGAGCGTGTAAAACAGGCGGGCGCTGCGGAAACTGGCCGGCGCCGTGGCCCGGAATACTTTGTTCACGTCGTCCACGATGCCGTTGGTGAAAGCCGGCCAGGGGCTGGTGGCGCCCGTCGTCTGCTCTACCGTGATGGTGGTGGCCGGGTCGGGCGTCACGTTGAAGAAGGAACTGCCGTTGCGCAGCACCACTTCAAAGGCGCCCACCGTGGCGGGAGGCGGGGTGGCGAAAAAGCTGGTGACCAGCACTTTGTCGAGGATTACCTTGGAAACGACGCCGGCCTGAAAGGTAATCTTGCTGGCCACGATGCCGCCCTGAATTTCCTGCACGCCCCCGTTACGAATGAA
Source organism: Hymenobacter sp. 5317J-9 (assembly GCF_022921075.1). Classification (NCBI taxonomy): domain Bacteria; kingdom Pseudomonadati; phylum Bacteroidota; class Cytophagia; order Cytophagales; family Hymenobacteraceae; genus Hymenobacter; species Hymenobacter sp. 5317J-9. The sequence goes on along the minus strand of NZ_CP095050.1, from coordinate 2,483,752 downwards.
CACCTCGGAAGCGTTAAAAATCAGCTTGTTGTTGATGACCTTGGACCCCTCATACAGATGCAGGGCGGCGCCAATCATGTCCAGCGGGTTGTTCTGCAAGTCGAGCGTCACGTTGCCGCCCACTAGCGTGTTGCCGGCCACCACCCGGGAGGGACGGTTCACGACGACTCGCCCTCCACCATTGGCGAAGCTTAGCGCGTTGGTCAGGTTGGTAAAGGTTGTATTAACGGCCCCGGCCGGCGAGTAGGCCACGAGCGCCGGGGCCGTTGTCTGGGTGTTATTGACAAAATCCACCGTGGCGAGCTGGTTGCCCGTTGCCCCGTAGGCGGCGGTGGGCGCGGTGGGCACGCCAGAGAACGCAGGCGAGAAGATGCTCGCCTTGTTGTTGTACAGGTCGGTGAGCTGCAACTGGAAGTCCGACGAGGGCAGGTAACGGAAGTCGGCCACGCGGGTATAGTACGTCAGGCTCACCGAAGAGCTAAAGCCATAGTCAGCCTTCGGTTGATACAGGCCCGTGCCGATGCCGCTCACGAGCAGGTACACGCGGTTGACGTAGACCGCGCCGGGCTTCCAGAGCTCCACCTTGCCGGATTGCAGGGCCGCAAGGAGCCCTTCAGCCGTGTCCAACCGGTCTTCGTGATTGTCCACGGCCTGGTCGAGCAAGTCCAGCCGCATCACGACGGCCGTGTCGTCGTAGCCTGAACTTGCCTTCAGCGGCGCAAACGGCTTATAGTACGGGTCGGTATCAAGTCCGGTCGGCAGCGGGTTCTGGCTGAGGTTCATGTTCTCACGAACTTCAATCAGGCGTGCGACTGGCGGCACTAGGTCAACGAAGGTGTACTGATACACCGAGCCTTTCTTCAGCGGGGTATCCTCCAGCGGCAGCGCCGGATAGGAGGCTATCTTCTCTGCGTCGGTGCCGCTGGTGCGGACCCAGTGGCCGCGCACCGTCGCCGTGGTGGTGGCCTTTTCATCGACCAGCGCATCGATGGCGCCCAGTGGGTGGGCGATGAGCTTAAAGCGGACGGGGTCCGCCACCACGCCGAACTGCGCCGAGGTTTGGTCAGTGCCGTTGGTGGCCTGCGCCTCCATGCCTGAAATGCGAAAGCGGGGCGGAATCAGCGCCGTGGGCACGGTCAGCTGGCCGTCGAGCAGCACCAGGTAGGGCACGCGGAATACACTGCCGCGCACCTGGTTGGTGTTCAGCGTGTCGAGCCGCGCAAAGCGGCTGTTGATGTCCGTCGTGAATTCGCGAAAGGTCAACGCGTTCCACTTCTGGTATTCGGTGTCGGTGAATTTCACCAGCGTCCACTTGCTCAGGAACGACGGTTCGGCGGGGATGGAAACAGGGGGTTGAGAATTGGCCATAGACGTTACAGGATGCTAAAGGCCACTTGGAAGGCCGAGCGAACCACCACAGTGCGGCCGGCGTCGACGGTGGCCATGACGTTGCCGGCGACGTCGCGGATGGTGATGGAGCCACCGGCACCGGACCCGAGCACGATGCTGCCGCCCAGGCCCTGGCCCGACACGGCCCACGTGCCCAGGTAAGGCCGCGACCGGCGCGGGGTCTGCCCGGCGAGGGTCCAGTCGTAGTTGTTGCGCGTGCCGGTGGCCAGGCCGCTGTCGTACATGTCGGAGAAGAGCAGCGGCTGCTCGGGCGTGCCCACCAGCTGCATCTGCCCGTTGTGGTCGCGGTAGAGCGCCACCAACTCCTGGCCGTCGAGGGCTTCGAGGCCGGCCGCCAATTCCGGCGTGTGGCGGGCCAGCGTGCCCACCAGCTGCTGGGTGAAGGCATCGCCGTGCCGGCCGAGGTCTTTGCGCGTTTGCTTGTAGCGCGTGGTGTGGCGCACGCTCACGAGTTGGTACCAGCAGGTGCCCGGCTTCATGGCCAGGTTGCCGGTGATGGCGAGGGCGCCGGTGGCGGGGAAGTGGAGCAGGTTGGCGGCAAGCGTGTACCAGAGCGCCTCGATGCCACCCAAGTTGTCGGCCGGCACCTGTTCCACGTTCCGCAGGTCGTAGGGATTAGGAGCGGACATGGTAAAACGGCGTTTCGAACAGGGCAATGGGCAGCTTCATAAGCTCTTGGCTTACAGCCGCGAAGGTGTCCTTGCGGGACAAAACGCCCATTTTTCGAGACACTTCGCCTTTTTTTCGGGACAAACCGCCCATTTTTTGGGACAGATTCACCGGAAAATTCTTGGTTTTGGCCTTCTTTTTTTTGCGGGGCTCGATGCCGCCGTTGCGCTGCACGTTCTTCCGAAGCGACTCGTAGGATTTCTCGTCTTCCGAGATGTCATAAAACACCATAAAGGCGCGGATGGCGTCCTTGATGGTCGAGCGGCGCTTCACGTGCTCTTTCACCCAGAAATAGAGGTCGGCGTTCAGGTTGTCGTCGACAAAGTCGTTGAACTTGAACACGGCGTACTCGGTGAGCTTGCCGCGGGTCAGGTCGTAGTAGGCACCGTTGAAATTGCGCAGGTTCACGCCCAGCGTGGCCGTGCAGTCGTCGATGCTGCCCTCGTGGCGGGCGCTCTTGGCCGGCTTGCGCAGCAGCACGTCGAGGGCAAAGCCAAAGCGGTTGGTGGTCGAGAGCACGTAGTCCTCCAAGTGCAGGGGCTCCTCGCTGAGGCGGGCGAGTTGCAGGTTCACCTGGAGATACTTCAGAAGGTAGGGCCGGAGAGGAAAATCGATGCGCTTCACGTAAGGGGCGGGCGTTGGAGAATCGAACCTAGCGCGAGCCATCCCCGGGGAAAAGGACGCAGAAGCGGGCGAGCAAGCGGCGAAAACAGAGGGGTAGCGTTCCGGCATGCGAGGAAAAGTATGCAATGGAAAAGGGCCTGGATTGGCTGCCATTTGAACACGGGGCCGCCCGGGGGCCGTTCACTTTGGGAAGCGGATGTAGGGCTCCAGATTCAGCGACTTCTGCTGCACCTTGCCCAGCGGCGCCGGGGCCAGGAAGGAGGCCCGGGGGTAGACGTAGAGCATGATGGCCACCAACTCGTCGACCTGCAGGCGAAACTTCACCGGTTTGCGCCGCGGCAGGCCGACGCGGGTACGCTCCCGCTCGTCGAGGCGCTTGAGCCGCTTGGCCACGCGCTCCAGGCAGCCCAGGGCCGGCACAATGCCAGCGGCCTCCACGGCAGTGCCCTGGGGGCTGAGCAACCGCGCCGCGTTGCGGCGGCCGCAGTCCGCCACGGCCCACCAGAGCTGGCCGGCATCGCCGCGCTCGAGGTCGATGGTTTGGTCGAGGTGGGGCAATCGCATCAGGCCACCCACCCTTTCTGCGAGAGAAACTTGTGAATCTCCTCGTCGCGGTCCAAATCGATGATGACGGCGCTGGCCACGAGCTGCGGCCCCCACTTGTCAATCATGCGCTTGAGGCCCTCGATGCCGTACTGGCGGGGGTTGGCCACGGGGCGGTTGAAGTAGAGCTCGCGGGCGAAGAAGGTGCGCCCGGCCTGGCCCGGGCCGGAGATGAAGTACACCAGGGCTTTGGTGTGGGGTTGCTGGCGCTGCCAGCTGGCGGTAAGCGGCGTAGACATGGGAAAAGGAAATGAGTAAGGAATAGGTGGGAATGGTTAGGCCGCGGCGGGCCGGGCAAAGTGCTGGTAGAAGCGCTCGAGGGCCGGCAGGCCCAGCCGGCGCAGCTTCTCTTCGTGGTAGCGGTAGAGTTCGAGGGTGGTTTTGGCCTGGGCCCGCTTGGGGGCCGTGCCCAGCGCGTGCTGGCGCAGCTCCCGCCGGGCCCGGCGCAGCGCGTCGGCCAGGGCCCGCTGGCCGCGGTGGGCCAGGTGGGTGGCGTACCAGGCCATGGTGCCGGCAAAGCCCTTCTGGTTGGCGGCGTCGAAGTAGCCCTTGCCTGCCACGTGCTCGGCGTAGGGCATGGGCGGGTACTTGTGGGGGTTGCGGGCGAAGTAGCCGGCGGCCAGGCCCAGGCGCTCGAGTGCCTGCTCGTGGTACTTTTCCTGCTGGTGCAGGGGCCAGTCGGCCGGGAAGCCGCCGTACACCCCGAAGTAGATGGCGTTGCAGGCCAGGCGGCCCTGCTCTTCGGTAAACGTTTGGTTTATGGGGGCATATAACTCGCGCTGGGCGGCCCACCAGAATTCTAATACCATGTCCCGCTGGCGTTTGGCGACCACCGTTTTGGGCCCGTCCGGGGCCGCAGGCGCCTTTTTGGGCTCGGAAGGCCCGACGTTGTCATTCGCGCGCCCAGTGCCCTGTTTCGTCGCTTGCGCGGGCTCGCAGGGGTAGGCCGGCTGCCCCGTGTAGCCTGACGGTGTAGCCTGAGTGCTTACCGGCGGCGTCTGGCCCCGTTGCGCAGCGCATTTATCCACCTGACCGGTTTCTATTTCAGTAGCTTGAATGGGTTCATGAACTCCTTTAGGCGGAAAGTTTGTACCGGTTGGCGGCTGAAGCGCCACCGTTTCCGCGGGTTGAAAACGCGCTTTTTCGGCCGATTGGGCCGGTTTTACCCCGGCTTCCCACAGGAATTGCGGGCTTATCCACACGTGGTAGTCGCGCTGGCGGCCGCGGAACTGCACCCGGGTCACGATGCCGGCGCGCTGCATCTCGGCCAGGTGGTTGCGCACCGTGCGCCCGGCCACGCGCTTGCCGCGCACGCTCGTGCGGCACAGGGCCTCGCTGTTGGTGGCCACCGGCGGCGGCGTGGGGTCGGCCTCGGCGTCGGCCTCGAGGCGAAGCAGCGGCACCTGGCGCACCTCCCCCACCGCTTTCAGGGCGAGGCGAATCAGGGCCCAGGCCGTCTTTTCGGCCCCGTCGGAGAGGATGCTGCCGCGCACGGCGTAGTGCTCGACGCGCGCCGGCACCACGGTGCCGTCGGCGAGGGTGCGGGCCTTGAGCGTGCGGGTGCGCCAGGTTTTGGGCAGCTGGGCGCCGCGCTGCTCGATGTACTCGGACAGGGCCACGCGGGCTTTGGAGGGGCAATACGGGGGTGGCAACATTCTCGGGAACGTGCGGGGGTGAGGAAGGTGGGAAATGGCAAACGGGTGGCGGCGCCGGGGGGCCAGGGGCTGTCATCCCTGCCCCCAAACGGCCGCCGGGTAGCGTTTCGGCTAGCCCAGTGCTCCCCGACCGGCTTCGACGCCGGGGGCCTGCTCCACGCAGGTGCCCTTCGGTGGGCTCGGGGAAAAGGCTTACTGCGCCCCGGGGCCGTCGTCCGGGGTGAAGTGGGTGATGGCCCGCGGGGGCGGGTCGGGCGCCGTGCGGTCGAGCTCGGCGCTGATGAGCCAGCGGATGGTGAGCACGGCCTTCTGGCCGGCCTTGTCCGCCGGGCGCTGCCGATTGAGCCACTGCAGCAGCTCGGCCGGCGGGGTGAACATGGCCGGCCAGCCCGGCCGGTCCGCGGGCGGCAGCGGCTCAGCCATTGTCCTCCCCTCCTTTCCCCAGCCCCAGCGTGGCGTTCACCGCCCGCAGGCGCGCGTGCAGCGCATCCACGTCGGCCTTGAGGCCGTTCTCGCGGCCGGCGTCGGGGGCGAAGTGCCCGCTGAGGAAGCAGCCCAGCTCGTGCTCGGCCCGGGCGATGGAGTCGAGCAGCTCCGTGCGCTCGACGCGCAGGGCCTGCCGGCGCAGCGGGTCCGGGACGGGCAGCCTTGAGAGCGGCAACAGGCGCACCGGGCGCTGCAGGTTCTGGCCCAGGGCCAGGGCGAAGCCCGCCAGCCCTTGGTCGGCGGGGTTCGAGGTGTAGACGTTGATGAACATGCGGAGAAAGGGGAAAAAGTGGACGGTCAGGAAGCCAGGCGCAGGGCCGTGGGGTCGTCGTCGGGCCCGGGGCGCGGCGGAGCGGCCGGGCGCACGGCCTCGGGGGCAGCCAGCACCGGCGCGGGCAGCGAGGCCAGGTCGAAGGCCTCGCCGCGCTCGTAGGCCAGCAGCGCCGGCCAGGGAATGCGGGCCTCGGAGGTGAAGTAGTAGGCCTGGAGCGTGATGGGCTGGCCCGCGCGGCCGCGCTTGCCGGTCTTGAGCCAGCGGCGCACCGTGGCCACGTCCACGTCGCAGACGGCGGCGAGCTTGGCGATGCTGTAGAGCACCACCTCGCCCCTATCGGCCGGCGCGGCGGCGCCGGGCAGGGCCTCCACGCGGGAGAGCAGGGCGCGGGCCCACTGGTCGAACAGGCCCACGGTCAGCAAATCGGCAGCAGTCATGGCAGAGAGAGGGATTAGGCAGCTTGAGATTCTTCCGGCAACAGGAGCTGGTAGTCGCGGCGGCAGTCGGTCCAGTCGATTTCGCGGATGCCGGCGGGCAGGGGCTTGACGAGCCACACCTCCCCGGCCGTGCGGTTTTCTTCCTGGGCCGAGCGCAGGGCCAGCGGCATCGAGCCGTTGACGTACACCGTGAAGTGGCCCGCCTGGTAGCAGTAGCCCAGGATGGGCTCCACCAGGGCCGCGCCCTCGGGCAGCGCGTCGAGGCGCAGGCGCTTGCCGGTGCGCGCGTCGGTGAGCGAGACCTTAGGCACGGGAGTAAGCCTGGCTGGTGAGCAACGGCGCCGGGGTGCGGCTGCCCACCAGGCCCCGGTGGCGGGCGCGGCGGCGGGCCTCGCCGGCCAGCACCAGCGGCACTTCTTCGGCAAAGCGCGGGTGCTCGTTCACGAGCTCGGTGCCGCGGCGCTCCAGCTCGTCGAGGGGCACGAGCTTGACCAGCGGCTCGGGCAGGTGCGTGGTCATCAGCTCGTGCATGTCGCGCATGCAGGGCAGTTTGGCGGGGGCGGCCAGCGGGGCCGGCGGGTCGGTGTTGAGGTGCATGGGGCTGAGAAAAAGGTTGGTGAAGGGATAGATTTTAGTAGTCGGTGGGAGTTGGCACCAGCTTGGCCAGGGTGCGGGCGTTGGCGTAGCGCACGTTGCCGAGCAGCAGCTGGCGCGCCTCTTGGAGGCGGCGCACGTGCTGGGCCGTGAAGAGGGTTTCGGGCTGGAGCCGGCCGGGATAGCGCACCGTGAGCCAGCAGGTGGCGCTCGGCACCGGGCCGGCCACCCAGGCGTAGTCGAGCTGGAACCGCTCGCCCTGGGGGCCGAGCCAGTGGGCGGCGATGGTGGCCGTGGCCGGGCGCGCCTGCTCCAGGGCCGTGAAGCCCTGCCCGCGCAGCCAGGCGGCCAGCGGCCCGGAGAGGTCGCGCGGGCTCTTGGGGGCCGCATGGTACGGAGCCGGCGCTTCCATTACAGGCCCAGCGGAACGGTGGCGGGGGCCGGCAGCAGCTCGGCCGGAATCTGGTACTTGGGCAGGCCGTAGCCCACCAGCGCTACCAGGTGCTCCAGGTTCATCACCCGGCCGATACGCACGTTGTTGAGCATGGAGGTTTTGGCCTCGTAGCCGTCGCGCACGGCGGTATCGACGGCGCTGCTGGGCAACTCCTCGATGACGATGGAGAGCAGCCGCAGGTATTTCTGACGCTCAGTCATATTCGTGTTTGGCACAATTCACCCGGCAGTCGCTTTCTTGCGGCTATTCGGTACTGTACACCGCACAAACATACGGTTCTTGTCGCCAAAGTGGTATAATACTTTGGCGACAAATTCAGAAAAATATCGCCATAGTGGAACAAAATACTATTAATCAGCGACTAAAATTTCTGGTTGACCAGCTGGGCTTAAGTAGTCGTGCATTCAGCGAGATTATCGGCGAAAGCCCTACAAACACTCATAACTATATTGGCACCCGTCAGGCAGAACCCCGCGCCAGCTACCTAATCAACGTTTTGTCCCACTTTAGCAACGTCAGTCCAGGGTGGCTCATGACTGGTGAAGGTGAACCGTTCATTGTTGAGACACAGGGCAGCACCACCCAGACTGGAAAATTCAATCAAGCGGGCACCAGAAATAAGCAGACGAATACGGTAAACAAGGGCAGCTCACAGGCCACTTCGGGCCAAGAAACGCAGTTGAATGCAGCGTTGGAATCAGCCAATAAGGAAATTGCCCTGCTGCGGGAGCAGCTGGCGATGAAGGACCAGCTTATTGCCGCTAAGGAAGAAATGCTTTCGCTGCTGCGCAGCCAGTTCAACCGCCCCAATTAACCAACTACCCATGTTTCCACACCGACTCCCCGCCACATGCTTAGCCGCCGTGCTGCTGCTCAGCACCCTAGGCTGCTCTAAAAAGGCTGACTCACCGCCCCCTGCGATGGCTGCGCTGGAAGGAAGTTGGAATCCCACTCAATCCGTAGCGACCACTTACAACAATGCTGGCGTGCAAATAGACCAGCAGACCTACAATAACCCACCAGGGAACACCAACTATACCACCTTTACCAGCACGACCATGCAGCTATTTACGAGCGGTGGGGTTGGTGTAACTGGGCCACAACCTTATACGCGTTTGGGCAATACGCTCACTTTTGAGCCCTCAAACCCGCTTCCGCCTTACACCATCAGGCAACTCACTGCCACGGAACTCACGCTTTTTCAGGTAGTGCCTGGCAGCTTTCAAAACGGCCATACTGACTACGAAACGCATTACACCAGACGCTGAGCAGTCATAGGTATCTCCAGACCCTGTAGTTGCTGCGCAGCCAGTTCAACCGCCCCAATTACCTGATTCTACCCATGAAACACCTGTACTTTGCCTCCCTGCTGCTTTGCCTTGTCGGGTGCAGCAAAAAAGACGATGCCAAAAGCACGTGCTGCACCGGCCCGGGCCCGCAAATCGTCAGCCCGCACCCCAACCTGCAATTCACGGTTCCCAACGTCATCACTCCCAATGGCGACAACCGCAACGACTTGTTTTTCCCCTTTGCGGTAGACAAGAACAGCACCGCCATCCCCAAACCGCTGGTAACCTTTGCCAGCCAGAGCTTGAAAGTGTTCAGGCAGAGCGGCGGCTCGCCCGTCTTTATCAGCACCAGCCCGCAAAACCGGTTCGGTGGCCGCGACGATAGCGGTGCCGACCTTTCCGAGGGTTCTTACCGCTACGAGTTGCAACTCGACGACAACACCATCACCGGCAACCTCTGCATTGTGCGCCAGCAAAAGAACTGCGACTGCATCCCCATCGATTTAGGTGACCAGTTGCTGGAGAACTGCCGGTAGCGCCATTTCCAGAAATGCATCGCCTCCGGTGCTGGGGTATGTCTGCTGTATTTCCAGTTGCTTTTGCTGCTGCGCAGCCCGTTTAACCGACCTAAGTAATGCCAATTCTCGCAGGACAGCTCATTCAAGAGCAAAAGTTGGTTTCTGTAACGTCCGACGAAAGCCTAACTCATGCTCTAACACTCATGATTGAGTCTGATTTTAGTCAGCTGCCGGTGATAGATGGTGACAACAAACCGTTGGGTGTTGTCACGTGTGCCTCGATTGCCAAGTCGCTCCTTCACTTAGGTGCTAAGGTTGAGGACTTACGCGTCAACCACGCATTGGTCAAACTTCCTACTTACCCTGAAGACGAGGACCTACTTTACTTGTTGGATACCATCCTTAAGGCCTCGGCGGTTTTTGTCGTTAATGCAAATGGCAGGCTGTCCGGCATCATTACCGAGTATGACACCACACAATACTTCCGACAGCGAGCAGAGGACTTGGTGCTCATCAACGATATTGAGGATGCATTGAAGCGACACTTGCAAATTGTTTATGATGCACAGGAGGGAGAAAGTCCAACCCTTCGGGATGCCATAGATAACCTCAGCAACTCATTGGATGGCATCAGAAAAAAAAGCCACGCTTCACTCAAAGCATTGTGCAAAGCACAAAAGACTACTATTTCCCAGGAAGAACTCGACGCGATAGTAGATAAGCACTTCCCCATACGCGGTGAAGCCCGCACTTTCGCTGATTTGTCCTTAGCAGAATTTATCCAGTTAGCGCAAAAGAATTGGACTAAACTAGAGCCTGTCTTTAATATCTCTCAACCTGCTTGGTCGAAAATGATGGAGGACATCCGGCTGGTGAGGAATAAGCTGTTTCATTTCAAAGGCGATACCACCCCCGTCGAGCGCAACAGCCTACAGTTTTGCGCCAACTGGTATGCAAATCATCCACCCCTGCTTCTCAAGAATCCAGAAAGCACTTCATCTGCTGTCGAATCAGGTCAGCCAAACGCTCAACAAGAACAACCAGTGTCTAGTGGCGCAAAACAAGCTGCCGAGGAATTGCCTCAAGCGAAGCATTCCGCTTTATCTATGTCCAAATACGAGCCTCTGTATGCTCTACTGGCGGCACATGGCGAAGCTCCTGGCAGATTTGAAGTTAATGTAAATACACCTCATCTAAGCGAAATCATTCCGGGTGGGTTGCCGAAAGCAGCCCGTGAGCATTTAAATTGGTGGAAGGGGCATCCCGAGATTGCAAGGGAACTGTCGTTAAAAGGGTGGCGCACCATCGCTGTCAACCCTGACTGGGTAGTATTTCAGCGCATCCCTACGTCGAACAAACCTATCAATTTCAACGAACCTTGGGAAGTTTCCTATTGGTGTGAACGGCTGAATTGCACTCGAAAGGAGCTAAATGAAGCCGTCATAAAAGTTGGACCTCGCCCAATTGATGTAAATAATTATCTGTCAATAAAAGAAATCACTTTGAAACAGTAGGCCTACACACATAGGCATTTTCCCAATATTAGAATTACAATTTCTAATACTTCTAGCTTAGAAGCTCAAGTTTTTTCTGCTACTTAGTGCCCCCAAAGCGTACTGTACGGTACTGGCTTTGGGGGCATCGACTTTTGTACCTGGTGCCCAATCGTGCTTCCTTCCACTCCTACCCTACCACATGCCCAAAACGTCTACCATTCCCCCGGTGCTCAAAGCGTTGCTTAAGTATTTTAAGACCAACCTGACCGAGATGAGCCAGAAGACGGGTATCTCGCGGGAGCGCCTGATTCATTTGTGTCTGACCGGGGATTTTACCCAAGCCGAGCTGCGCCGCTTGGCGGATTGCCTGCGCCCTGAGTTTGCGCGTTCTTTCATCGGCATTTCCCAAGTTGGCAACTTCAACATTGCTGGCAATGGCAACCGGCAGCAAACGACCATCATCAACAACATCACCCACGTCACCAACAATACCGTGGTGGTGATTCAAGTACTGCCCACCGTCGAAGAGCCAGAGCCCAAGGCTCTGGGGGGCTCGTCCCAGCGCTGGGAGCAGCAGGTGGTGCAACCCGGTGGCTATGTGCGGCAGCCCATGCAGCCCTGTAGCGTGGTACGGCAGTTGAGGCAGCCGAATGAGGTGCGGGAGTTGGGCCAAGCGGCCTAGCAAAAAGCATCTTCCATTGCGAACTGCTCAAAGAGCAGTCTTTCCTGCTATTTCATACCCCTGAATTCGTACTGTACCATACATTGCTTTTCCTTTAACCCCTTCTTACCATCTCAATGCCGCGGAATACCACCCAGAAACTGGAAGTTGATTTAACACTTATTGGCGTTGATGAGGAAAACCCTCGTTTGGCTAAACAACTTTCACAGCCGGCCGCCATCATGGCGATGGTCGAAAATCAGAAGGGCAAGATTGTTAACTTAGCCGAGGACATCGAGGAAAACGGCCTAAGCGACGCAGAGCGGTTCATTGTGATGAAGGCCACGGGGCAACCGTACTCCTATATCACCCTCGATGGCAACAGGCGCTTGGTGGCTTTAAAATTGCTAGAGAACCCTGCGTTGGCCGGTAGCCATCTTTCGGGAAAGTTGATGGAACGCCTGCGAACGGCCTCTCATAAATTCAAGGCCAATCCAATTGCCCGCGCTGAAATAGCAGTTTATGCAAACAGGACGGAGGCTGCACCATGGCTGGAGAAGCGGCACTCCATTGAGATGAAAGGTGTCGGACAAGAACGCTGGAACCCAATTGAGATTCGGCGTTTTCTAACCCGCTTGGACGAAGAAGGCAGACCCGTCAAAAAGAGTGCTGAGTTGCAAATCTTGGACTTTGTTCTAAAACATGGCTCGCTGACGCAAGCCGAACATGAGCAGGTAAGCAAGCGAAAGTTTCCCATCACGACGCTCAAACGCATCATCGTTGATTCGTATGTGCGGGAAGTCGTTGGGTACACCATCGAGAGCAACGTGGTGTTTACCGACCTGCCCGACGATGAAATCGTCAAACCATTCAAAAAAATGGTGCTAGACCTCACATTGCCGGATAAAGACGAACGAATCAAGGTAACCGATTTGGAAGAAAGCCCAGACCGTGCCGAATACATCGACGGGTTTCCTTTCTACCACATGCCTTCCTCCAGCGCCAAGCAGGTGAAGACACACATGCTTGGCGAACCAAACGAGGCATTGCCCGAGTCAGAAACCACGAAGAAAGAGGACGAGAAGGAGAAGGATGGCAAAGGCAAATCAGGAACTGACGATAAGAAGAAAGAGGGTGAGTCCAAGCCAGAAAAAAAGTCAAGGAAACCGCGTACACCGCGCAAGAAAACCACTAACCAGCGGGTTTGCATTATCCCAGAGGACTGCCATCTGACCATCAGTTCACAACGCATTCACGACATCTACCACGAATTGCAGGTGGATTTGGATTCCAACCAATGCACCAATGCCTGCGCCGTGCTTATGCGGGTGTTCATTGAGTTAAGCTTGGATAGTTACATCGATGCCAATGGGATAACTCCCAAGAAGAGCAAGAGCAACTCCACCATGTCCGACAAACTGCATGCGGTCGGGGCATACGTTGTTGCGAGTGGCTTAATGGAAAAATCCGACGCCGAGCCCATCTACGCTGCAGCTAAAACAGATGCATTGTTAGCTCCAACAGTGCTGCAAATGCACACTTATGTTCATCGGGAAAAGTCGACGCCGGTGGCAAGCGACCTGCGGAAGCAGTGGAATAATCTCCAGCCGCTGATGGAGATTATCTGGGCTTAATCTTCTGTATAACATCTTTAAAATTAATGGCCCGTCCAACAATCCGTAAGCTTACCGTTCCGCTCACCAGCATCGGCCTCGATGAACTCAACCCCCGCTTAGACCCACAAATCGGCCAGCGCGAAGCCATCCGGGCCATGGTCCAGCAGCAGGGGGAGAAAATCGTGAACCTGGCGACCGACATCGCCGAGCACGGCCTCAGCGCCGCCGAGCGGTTCATGGCGATGGCGTCCGAAAACAAGCACAGCCGCTTCAAGTACATCTCCCTCGACGGCAACCGCCGGCTGGTGGCTCTCAAGCTGCTGCACGAGCCCCTGCTGGCCGATGGCGTCATGTCGGGCCGCCTGCTCACGCGCCTCAAGCGCCTAGGCGATGTGTTTGAGGAAGACCCTATTGACGAGGTGGAAATTGCCCTGTTCGAGAACCGCGAGCACGGCGCCTTGTGGGTGGCCCGGCGGCACTCGGCATACATGAACGGCGTGGGCCAAGACAGTTGGGAAGCGCTCGACAAGCAGCGTTTCGACGCCTGGCGGGGCTACGAGTCGCGCGAGTGGCAAATCCTGGAAACCGTGCGCCAGCACGGCAGCCTTTCCCCGGAGGATTTGCAAAACCTGCCGAAAATCCCCATCACCACGCTCAAGCGCCTCATCGCCGACCGCTACATCAAAACGCAGCTGGGCCTCGACTACCAAGAAGGGCGCGTGCTGACCACCATCGCCGACGTCGACATCATCCGCCCCCTGCAGCGCATGGTGCTGGACCTGCTCCACAAGCGGGTCGACGTTACCCATCTGGCCCTGTCAGAAGACCGCAAGGTCTACTTTGACTCCCTGGAAGAAACGGCGTCCTTCCGTGAAAGGCCGCAAACCCCATCGCCGGCCGAAGACGACGCTTCGGAACCGGACGAGGCCGCGCCCCCTGCCGAGAAACCCAAGCCACGCCCCGTCCGGGTGAGGCCGCGCAAATCAGTTATACTGCCCAGCGGGCAACTTGGCACCGCACCCGAGCCGGTGCAGGCCATTTACCGTGAGTTGCAGCGGGCCGACGCCGACGCGTGCCCCCTGGCATGCGCGATGCTGTTCAACACCCTAGTTGAAGCGAGTCTGGAGCACTATTTAAGTCAATTTCCCGAAGCCCAGCCCAAACCGAGCCGCAAAGCAAAGGTTCCGGTGCTGCTGGCAAAGCTGCTCGCAACCACCCAGCACCTGGCCGCTACCGCCCGGCTCAGCGCCGAGCAGAGCGAAGAACTGACCAAAATTCTTGAAAAAGATAATCCGCTAGCGGCCAATGCCGGACTGCTGTACACTACCGAACAGGGGTGGCCAGTATCACCCACGGGTGCTAACTTGCGTAGCAACTGGAACGTCCTTCAGCCGCTCATTGAAGCCATCTGGCTCTAATCACCCCCTACTATGTCTGCCCGACCTTATCCCTCTCCTTTACGCTACCCAGGAGGGAAGCTAAAGGTTGCCAACTACGTCAAGTACCTCTTCGAGGTGAACGATTTGTTGGACGGGGACTATGCAGAACCGTACGCGGGGGGCGCGAGCGTGGCGCTGTCGTTGCTGTTTGGCGAGTACGCCTCGCGCATTTTCATCAACGACTTGGACTTGGCGGTGTATGCGTTCTGGCATTCGGTGCTGGAAGAAACCGAGGGCTTGGCCAAACGGATTACGGACACCAAGGTTGACCTAATAGAGCGGGAAAACCAGCAACGCATTCTCAAAAGTGAGGATTCTTCTCTACTGGAACGTGGATTTGCTGCCTTTTACCTCAACCGTACGAATCGCTCCGGCATTATCCTCGGCGGCGTTATTGGCGGCAAAGACCAAACGGGCGATTGGAAAGTCGATGCGCGCTTCAACAAAAAAGAGCTCATCAGAAGAATCAAAAAAATTGCGCGGCACCGCAACTGCATTCACCTCTCTAATCTGGATGCGGCCGTCTTTTTAGACGAAGTGGTACCCAAAATGAGCGACCGTAGTTTAACGTATCTCGACCCGCCATACTATGTTAAGGGTCAGGGTCTTTACAAAAATGCTTACACCCCCGAAGAGCACGCGGCCGTAGCAGATAAAGTAATTGCCCTGAAAAAAAAGTGGCTTGTATCCTACGATGACGCGCCCGAAATCATTGAGTTGTACAAAGACTTTCGGCCACTGGAATACGGATTGACTTACAGTGCGCAGGACCGTCGGAAAGGCGGCGAGGTAATGTTTTTTTCAAAAGACCTCGTAGTGCCAAAAATCCTCAATCCATCAGAGGTATCCGACCAAGCAATCCTAAAGCTTTACGCATAGGAATGACTGTCTAATGCGACAGAGCGGGTGAATCATACGTTTGCGTCGTTCTCATCTACCTTGGGCGCAACTATAAGAATCACCCGTCAGCATCGCCTCGACGCCTTGGCCGCTGACGGCACCGCCCCTGCCACCTCGTTTAAGGCGCCACGGGCCGCATGTGAATAACAGCTTTGGCCGCTGCCCTGCTATCTTTCCCACCGATGGAAGTCACCCGCCAGCTCCTCACCGAGCGGGCCAGTAAAAAAGGCCTGGCCCGCATCCAGCTCACCTTCTGCTGGGCGGGCCAGCGCCTGCGCCTGAGCAGCGGCCAGAAGGTGGACCCCAAGGACTGGGATGCCAAGCGCGAGCGCGCTAAGGCCAAGCCCGGCACTTACCTCGACGGCATCAACGACGTGCTCGACCGCTATACCGACGCGGCCACGGCTGCCGAGCACGAGGCCACCCTGGCCGGCCGGCACCTGGACAAGGGCGCCATGAAAGCCGCCATCGAGCAGCGCTACGCTGAGCTGGCGGCCGAAGCCGCCGGGCTCCCGGCCGTGCCCCCGCCCCCACCGCCGGCCCCGCCCACCTTCGCCCAGTACTTCGACCGCTGGCTCGGCGAGCAGTCGCGCTCGGTGAACCTGCGCACGGGCCAGCGCCTGAGCAAGGTCTACCTCGACAGCCTGGCCAACTCGATGCGCGTGCTGCAGGACTTTGCCGAGCACACCGGATACCCACTGACGCTGGAGGGCATGACGCCCCAGTTCTACCAGCAATTCCAGGAGTATTTCTTTCAGCAGCGCGGTCAGGGCCTCAACACCTTCGGCAAGCACATCCGGGCCCTGAAGAGCTTTCTGGGCTGGTGCGAAACCAACGATTTGCCGGTCAGCCCCAAGTTCCACAAGTTCCAAGCTCCGGATGAGAGCACTGGCACCGACGCGCTGACCCAGCCCGAGCTGCTGGCCATCGCCGGCCTGGACTTCTTCACCGAACGGGCCCGCACCCTGGTGCGCCGCCACTTCGAGGCCCTCGACGCGGCCGCGCCCGACGCCCCACGCCGCCGCGGCCAGCGCCGCAGCCAGGTGGACGACTACCGCATCCTCGAACGCCTGCGCAGCCTCGAGCGCGCCCGCGACAAGTTCCTGCAGTGCGCCTACTTTGCCCTGCGCATCTCCGATGCCAACAAGCTCGCCCCGCGCCACCTCGACTACGCCCGCCAGGTCGTGCGCCTCAAGGCCGGCAAAACCCAGTTGCCCTGCGTCATCCCCTTCATCGACGACGACGTGTTCCGCCCCGTGGCCCTGGTCGAAAAGTACCGGCCGCTGCAGCTGGCCACCTGCCTGCCGGTGGGCACTGGCCTGGACGAATACCTGCCCACGGTCGCGGAGCTCTCCGGCCTCACCCGCATCCCGCTCACAAGCAAGGTGGGCCGCAAGACCTTTGCCACCCTCAAGCTCGCCCAGGGCGTGCCGCGCACCACCGTCATGCAGGCCACCGGCCACAAAACCGAGCGCAGCTTCAACCGCTACGTCGGCATCGACGAGGATGAGCTGGTGGAGAACTACCGCAAAACGGCTCGGAAGGTGGCAAGCGGGCAGTCAGGCAAAGCGGCCGCTTGATACTACATTCGCTTCCTCACTTCCTTACACTATGAACATCTTCTCCCGTCAATCTGGTTTATTTGTCCTCGCCCTGCTGCTTGTCGGAAGCATCATCGCAGCCAAGGCCCCCGCCGAGGGAAAGCAGTATGATTACGTGATGGTCAGGCGAGCCGGCTATGATATTGCTATTTCTGGTAGTGATGGGAGATATGAGGTACGCAACATAAAATCTGAATCCAAACACTGGTCCTATGATGAAGGGCCGCTATTTAAAGTGGTTAATGAGTTCGAGTCGAAAGGCTACGAGGTCTACAGTGCAAACACCTTTTCCACTACCAACAGCCTGTGTGTGTTGCTTCGAAAACCCAAGTAAGCACTGAAAAGGTGGCAAAAAAGGGTGGCAATGAATCGCCCAACGTGGCCCAGGCTGACGCGGCCTGACGCGCAAAAAGTGCCCTGATGCATCGCATAGGCACATTAGCCTTGACCCAGCCGCGCCATTCTACCCCCTGGAAAGTCCCGTCCAGACCGCTCGTTTGCAAAAGTTAAAAGCCTCATAATCAGCCGATTGTGAGGCTTTTTTCATGTATTCAGTGCTCAGTAGCGCCTTTCGTAGTGCGTTTCAGCACCGAATTGGGCACCCCAACGCCCCAGTGGGTTCCGCTGATTTTTAGCCATCGGACACAAAAAAGCCCCACGCCTGAGTAGACGTGAGGCCCAACTATGTGAGGTTGACTACTTCGCTCCTTCTGTGGCTTCCTCAGGAGCTGACGTGGCATCAGCGACAGGCTCTGCGGTGCTTTCGAGCTTCGCACGTAACGCCTCGAATGCTTTCAAGTCCTTGGCCCGCTGTTTATCGGCAGCGGCCGCTACCAATTTCTTGAGAAACGCTTCCATATTCTCCGTGGTGGCAAGGCAGTCGAGCGCAGCGGCAAGAATCACTTGATTGCTCACGTTGAGCTTGCGGGTCTCCTTGATGTTGGTCTTGAAAGCGTTGAGGCGGTCGAGGTCCTCTTTATTGATAGCACTCTGCGAGTACCCACGCTCACGCTTTGCTTTCTCTTCGGTGGCAGCCTCTTCGGTAGTGGCTTCGGCGGCAGTTGCTTCCGCAGCTACTTCTGTGTCCTGTGCAACTTCGGGTGATTCAACCTGAGCGGCGACAGTGGGTTGGGCGGTCGTGTTTTTCTTGGCCATTGTGTTTGTTTGGGGGTTTTTGGTTGATGTATGGCTCGAAGTAGCGCTGTTGGCGCCACACTACTGCTGTACCCAAAAACTAATTTTTGTTAAAGATTACGACCTTTTCAAATCGCTCAAAAAGAAGGCCCCAGTCACGTTTGAACCTCGCAGCAAGCGTAGAAGCTACCTGAAGGGTTCGGACGTGACTGGGGTCCGATTTGATAGGCTTATGGCCTTTCTACTGGTCTAACAGCTCTCGAAAGTGCCTATAGAGAGCACCTGTATTGGCCGGGCTTCTACTACCACCACGGCGCTACTCCCCTCCTGCCGCTGCTGAATCGGCGGTAATGCTCACGCTTTTCCGAAGGTATCGAAAGATGGTGCTGGCATGGCCGCCGTAGTTGTAGAAAAGCAGCCTATTTTCCGAAGGTATCGAAAAATGCGGCCTGGGTAAGGGCACAAAAAAGCCGGTGGGAGGCGCTATGAATCACCTTAACCCCACCGGCATTTCTATTGTGGGCTGCACTGTACGCCTGAGCAGACCGGGTGCCCACTGCTGACGAACCAGTGGGACTACTAACACCGGGAACGAAGACACCCGGTGCAGTTACTTTACTTCGACGGGTTCACATGGGCGGCGAAGTGATGAATGGCAAGACGAATCAGTTCGCTTTGCGTTAAGTGGTAGCGCTTGAGCAACGGTTCGATGCGGGTCGTTTCCAAGTCAGAGAGCAGCAGCGACACCGAATGCTTCAGAGCCGTGTCAATGCCCTTCTGACGTAGCCGGCGGTACTCAGCATCTTTCTTGCGGAGCACGGCGTCGAGGCGTTCGTCGTTCATTACTTGGCATTGGCAACGCTTTTAATCTGGGGGACCAGTACTTCGTCCCGCAGTTCGCTGGTGAACGTGTCAAGGAATTGCGAGGGGATGAGTTTGCGCAGGCTGTTGAGGCCGTAGCTGGTTTTAAGATGGGTATACAAGGCAACTACAAACTCGTATGTCTGCTCGTCGGCACTTTCCAAACGGGTGACGGCAGCTTCCAGAGCCGCTTTGCCCTCTTCTGTTACAGCAAACTTGTTTTGCTTCTGGAAGTAGGCCACGTAGCGCAGGCCATCTTTCAGGTGGGAATCTTTCAGTTGGGTTACTACCTTTTCGATGGCGGTCAGGGTCTGGTCTGACTCTTGGCAGTTGGGCATTGAGGTAGCAAGGTTGACGCCGGCCTTCAGGTAGTCGAGGAAGCCGGGCAGGTGCTGGGCGGCGTCGTGCTTCACAGCGTCGAGGGTAGCGGAACGGGATATACTATTGACTGCTTTGCCCTCGATGTAGGAAGCAAGCTTTTTGGACACGGTGGCGGCGTTATTGAGTTCCTGAGCCACAGTATTGATGGCCTGCGCTAGGGATGTGTAGTTGTACAGCTTAAATGTTTTCATGAGGTATGTATTGGCTTTTGCGCCTTTCGTATTGATTTAAATAGCGTGGGCGCATTTGGTCTGCATTGCGGAGGCATTATTTCTTCGCAATGCAGATGGGTGGCTTTGCAGCCTATTGGTAGGCGTCTCGGTACACCTTCGGCGGCGTTTCCCCGGGAAAGAAGTGCTCGAAGGGCGTGCGGTATTGTTTCTTGGCCTGCACGGGCTCCGGTGTCGTTGGCGTGGGTTTCGCCAGCAACTCCACCACGGGCTCGTCTGGGATGGCCAACAGGTCGTCCAGGTCGAAAAACAAGTCGGATAGGTTCATGGGCGTTGGTTCGGGCAGGCTTGTGGTGGCCGCTGGGGCGGGCTCCACGAGGGTTTTGGTTTCGTTGCCTTGGTCGTCCGTGCCTTCAATCTTGTAGGGCGGGACGGGCAAGCTGGCAGCGGTAAAGACGGCACCCAAAGCAGCGGCAGCATGTGGAATGCCCGCTTCGTCAATGTGGATTGAATCGTGGACAGACCCAAAAACGCCGTCGTAGGTAACAGTCAAGTGATTGGCCACGCCCTCAATCAGGAGCCGCTGCTCGAGTAACTGGAGCATCATGGGCATCAGGTTCTGCTTCACGTTGCTGCCCGGTTTCGGGTCGTTCAACTTGCTCGTCACGATGAGCAGGGAGCCGTACAACCGGCCCAACTGGCGCTTCACGCTGGCAAATTCCCCGGTGGTAGAGAAGAAAGCGCCAAACCACAGGTTTTTGCCGGCTGCCCGGTCTTTCAGGCCTAACTCGGTGGCCGTGGTCGCATACAGGTCGGTGTGAATGGCATCGTAGCAGAATTGGCGCACCTTCTCATCGGCCACGTAAGCAGCGTGTAGCGTGTCGAGCACGTAGCGCACTGTGGCCGGGTCCATGTCGCCGTTCTCGGTGAGCAGCTTGAAGCATTGCTCGGGGTACTTGAACAGGTAAGCGGCCAGCACGAACTGCGAGCAGCGAATGTCCATGGAGTACACCTGGTTGTCGTTGGGGCGGTAGAAGCGACGCAGCTCCGTGGGCATGTTGGTGAGAGGCGTGTGCAAACGGTGGCCAAAGTCGTCGCTCAAATTCTCGAACTGCACGATGCCCTGGCGTAGTTGGTCGGCATAGTAGAGGCTCCACACGGGCGACATCTCCTGTATGGTACCGGTCTTTGCCCGCAGCCACGCTTCCATGCCAGCGTAGTCCACGTTCCGCAAGAGGCTGTCCACGTATTCGGCCATGCGCTGGCGGTGCGGCGAGTGAGTAGCCCGCTTTCGTAGCGTGCTGGCCTTTTCCTTGGTGTAGAACTTGTGCGCCTTGTACGAATACTTCAGGCCCAGCTTGATAGGGTAAATGGCATCGAAACCAACGGCGTTTTCCAGCGCATGGTCGTTGTGCAGGCGGTACTGCTTGGGAAGGCCTTCCTCTTTGCTACCGGCCTTCTTGCCGATGTAGGAGCCGGTGTTGGCTTTCTTGTGGCCTTTCTGTTGGTACGTGTAGTTGCGTTTCGTCGGGGCCACGCCGAACAGGTCGGTGCCGTCGCTGGCCAGTCCCTCGGCGTCGTAGAAGTTGTACACCTGGAGGTAGCGGTGGGTGCGCAGGAACTCCAGGTACTTGCCGTAGCTGTTGCCGAACTGCTGGCGCAAGCGGTCCCAGCTCAAGCCGGTGTAGCCCAGGGTCGTGAGCTTGGTCACCGCCGGGGTGCCGTCCTTGTAGGTGTCCGCAAAGCGCTGGGAGCGGTACTGGTGCATGTATGCCGTCAGGCCTAGCGTGGAGAACAAATGCAGGCACTCGTCTTCTAGGAACACGCCCTGGCCGTTCTCGAAGATGATGGTTTCGGCGGCTACCCACGCCTGAAATTGGCTGCGGAACGTGGCCACGTTGACGGTGGCGGGCAGCCACACCCGCAAAGGTGTCAGGGTGCCGTTGTCGAATGCCTTTTCGGCGGTTGATTTTCGTTTTAGTTGTGTCATCGGTTACGTCATCTGATGGTGTTAACGGTAGGCGCAAGGCAGGCTGGCCGGCCCGCCTTGCTATCTCCCTAGATGACGTCGGGAGCCGTTGCCCTTGGTTTGGTTAGTTGGCCGCCTGGTAGGCGGTAATGAGAATGCGGATGGCCTCGCTGGCCGTCACGTAGCGGTCGTGCTGTTGGCGGAACCGCTTGCCTAACGCCACCAGGTCGGCATGCACCGACGGCGTGATGGTGATGGTTTTACTGAGCTTGCTCGGCTGGTCGTTGGCGTGGTCTTTCATGCTTTATATATGAGGATTATACGCCTCTACTAGCCCAAAAGTCTCAGTAAATCACCACTTTCTGAAAATAATTTATTGATCATAGTGGCCAGCTACCCGGCCAGCCTTCGGCGCCGGTCCGCCTCTTTAACGCCGCCACCCAACCATCCAGCGGGCAGCAAGTGCATGCAGCGGACGGCCAGTTCTATAGGATAGATGTATCCGTTTTTTTGCACAGCCAGCGGCCAGCTAATGGTGTGCACCATGCACACTGGCTGCGTGGACGATGCACATTCATAGGATAGATGTATCCGTTTTTTTGCGCTTACAGACGGTAGAGATAGTAGGTAAGCCATAAGCTCAAGTATCCGTGTTTTTGCATCGGGACCGGTTATCCATCGGTGCAAAAAAACGGATACATCTATCCTATGGACGCAGCGGCCGCTACCCTCCTAACACCCAATTTGTAAGGCATTGTTAGGTATTTTCTTGGCTGTGGTCAGTATGTCTGGATGGCATGACCTAAAACGTCAATAGGATAAATGCACCCGATTCCCACACCAATCACTGGTGCAAAAAAAACGGATACATTTATCCTATAAACTCAGCCGCCGCAACCCTCTGCTACCCTGCATTTGCAAGGTGTTGTTAGGTATTTCATGGTTGTCTGAAATGACGACTGCGCCCAGTTGCGGAAATGCGCAAGGTGATGGACACAATGGAAGAGGACTTGCGCCTCCAGGGCATCAACATATAGAAAAACCCCTGCAAGCAACTTGCAGGGGTTTTTCATTAGGCGGCTGCGCCGAGGGGTGTCGGTGCGGGTTACTTACTGCCCAAGCAGGAAGCGGTGGTTGTCTTCGTACTGCGCATTGGCTGCTGCCAGCGTGGCATCAGTAGCCGCCTTCTCCAGAGCGTAGGCTGGTGTCTTCCGGTATTCCTCCCGCTCACGCTGGTAGTCTTGGCCATCTTCGGATTTCATCCAAAGGGTGCCAGAGTCGTTCTGCTTGCTGTTGGGCAACCAGTCAGTGCGCCACTCTCGCTCTTCTTCGTTGTTCAGCGAAGGTTTGCTTGCAAGCTCTGCCTTGGCAGTTTGCAAGGCTTCGTACTTTAAACCGTGGGCCTCGGCGTACTTTTTACTTTCGACTTCCCACGCTGCTGCCTGTGCCGCTTGCTCTCGGGCGTACTCTGGTGTCTTGCGGTAGGACTCCTGCTCTCGGAGGTAGGCCTGCCCCTCTTCGGATGCGTAGAAATTGCTAACGGAAACAAGGTCGTCGTCCCAGTGACCGTCTGCGTCATGGTCGTCGCTGGTGAGCCGGTGGGTACGCTCCTCCTCGGTTTCGGTCCAGTAGCGTTTGGATTCCTCGTACCAATCGTAGCTCATGGCGTGGAGGTCCTGTGTAAAGCGAAGCAGCCGCTCGTAGTACTCCTGCGACGGTTTCTCTCCGTTACGAGCGGCGTCGTACAGCGCTTTATGCTCCCGGAACTGGTCGAGGATTTCAAAAAGGTGGAACTGGCAACCCAGCTCCATCTCTGATACCTGTTGCAGGAAAAACGCCTCGGGTTCGTGCATTACCAAGTAGTGCAGCTTGAGTTCAGCTTTGAAGGCTGCTTTTAAGCGGTCTCGCTCCTCGGCAAAGGCATCTTTGCGCAGCCGGGCATTTTCCTCCTTGAGCGCTATGATTTGCGTGAGTAGTTCACGTTTGCGGGTGATGTGTTTACGGCTGACTTTCATCAAACGCTTGAGTAGCGATTTGCTGAGCTTGTCGGCCGCAGCAAGCTGCTCTTCCAGTGGCGTGGGGTCAGATGCCAGGACCTTATCGATGGTGGCCGATACTTCGGCGATGGTTTCTTTCAGTGAAGTTTTCACGGTTGTGTACTGTTAAGGTTGAAGCGCATTCCTGCGCTTTGAAATGGGAATAGGGTAACTCGGAGCAGTCTATTCCCACGACTACTGCGACTCGACGTTCAAAGAACTTGCAACCTGTTGATGCCCAGCTATTCCGGGCACCTGAACCATTCGGCCGAATGGACAAAGCGCTGCCACCCTCGAAGTGAGGTATGTTTTTTTTCCGTAAGTGCTTTTTGCCTCAGGTCGACCGGTCAGACTGAGGCTGTTAGCGCTCTGAAATCGTTCAGCGTTTGCGTAGTGCAAAGATTGCCGGTTAACCTTCCAACTGATACCGTTACAATGGGTTAGCTGTGCTACGAAGATTTTAGGGCCTCAGAAACCCGTTGTAAATCAATTGCTTTCTTGGGCCATCAAAGGCCGAAATGGACCAAAATAGTTTGAACAGCATAGCGCAGTTACTATATGTTATCAAATCACCGACAAAGAAAAACGGCCTTCACAATACCGTGAAGGCCGTTTTTTAATGTTTTTACCCTCCAGTTTACTGGAATCGCATTTTTTCGCATTTCGATTGGGTCTAACCGTCTTTATTGCAGGACTATGCAGCAGTAGCGTCCTTAAACTTGGTAAGTGTTTCAACAATATTCGTGTAATGCTCGCCCTTTACTCGGATAAATTCTCTGATTAAAAGTTTTTTGGCTGAATCGTTAGAACTCTCCTCTCTATCGCCAAACATGAGTTCTGCAAAAGCAAGAATGTTGTCTTTATAGTCGCTTGGGTCGAACGTGGGCACAGTGTACCCATTAGCCTCAAGGGTTTTTGTTACATACTCTTCATCCCAAATGGTTTCTTCTGGGATTTGCCCTGGTAAATACCCCAAGTTCTTGTAAACGAACCCTAAGTATTGTATTACAGCAGCTTTTTGCTGCGTTGGATTCCCCCCGCTGGCGTTGCCATCTACTCTGAACCCCATGTTATTGAAGGCAACACCAGTCACGGTCTGCAACTTGGCTTTCAATACAGGCAGATTCCCCGCTTCAGCTACAGTAAAATCCTCTGGATTGA
The DNA here is from genome assembly GCF_022921075.1 of Hymenobacter sp. 5317J-9. Taxonomy (NCBI): domain Bacteria; kingdom Pseudomonadati; phylum Bacteroidota; class Cytophagia; order Cytophagales; family Hymenobacteraceae; genus Hymenobacter; species Hymenobacter sp. 5317J-9. Next base: position 2,459,314 of record NZ_CP095050.1, on the reverse strand, counting down.
ATAACGGCTTTCTCTTGTCGCCATCAAGCATTAAGAACTTCTTGAGTTCCCCCTCTTGGGCATAAACAGCAGCTGTTTTGTACATCATTTCTGAACCACCGGCCAGAAATCTGACATTAAAAGCCAAGCTGAAGTCTGCGCCTAAATCATCGATAACCCTTTCAAGGATTAGCCTCGCTGTTTTATCTTCTACCAGGATTGAGCTTTTTCTACTTTCATCCAGCTCAATCCCAATATTAGAAAAGGCCTCAAGATAATTGCATGAATTCTTTACAACGAATTTTGATTCGTCATTACTATAGAAAAGCTTTATCGCTTCATTAGGCAAAAACTCAACAAAATTTGATGAATGCGTAGATATAACTACTTGCAATTTTTTAGCTAATACTTGCTGCAAAAGATACAGCTTCAGTTCAATTTGTGCACCAGGATGTAATGAAACCTCTGGCTCATCCAATATTACCAACGAGTTGTTTTCTGCCTCTGTAATCTCATGAACAAGCTTCACAACCGCAAATTCCCCTCTGCCAGCGTAAGCTTCCGAATAGTTTATTGCATCTGTTTTAAAGTATGCAGTAAGCCCTTCCATGCCACCGTAGAAGTTGTGGCTTAGCAAAACGCATTCTTCGTACGTTTTGCCCAAAATTTTTGAAATTGCTGTTAGTGCTGTAGCGCTTAGTGCTTCAGGAGCTTTATTTCTTCTATTACGAACAGTAACTATTGACTCATGGTCAATTGCATCTTTAAGGTATTTCGAATATTTGCGAAGAACAGCTTGCTTACTATTCAGTGTAGATGATATTTTAAAATTACCAAAGTAGAAATACTTATCAAAAGCACTCAATTCAGACCTAAAATCAAGGTATACTACCTCTTTCTCAATAGTGGGGTACCTAGTTAATGCCGGGTCGGCTGGTTTAACCATACCATACTTAGCAATGGGTCGGGAGGGCTCCCAATAATCTGGGCCGTGCTTTTTACTATTAATCCTAGTTTTAAGGACCTCAGCAATTGCCCCACTCTCCTTGTAGCCATAAATAAAGCAATTCGGCTCTTTCCTATCTTGATGAATAGGGTCAACTTGAGTAGTAAACCAATAGTTACCGGTGCTTTGTCCTCTTGGTGCCCCGAATATTGCATGTAGCGCAGAACTTTTACCTGTCCCGTTCAAACCAGTAAATACTGTGAAAGGGAAGTCAAACTGTATTTTAGTATCAGGCAGCAGGTTTTTATATTTAGGGAACCGAATATATTCAATGTAATTAGGAAATCTGCCGGCAGCGAATGCTGATTTGATGTTGCCTATGAGGCGCTGAACTTCTTCCTGCTGGGGCATTTCCTATTGGTGTGCTATGAAAGTTGGTCAATAATTGTCATTGCTATTTGCTTCGCAAGAAGCGGGGGAACTGCATTGCCAATTTGCCTAGCAATAGACCGCAAAGCAGTACCATGAAATTGGTAACTGGCATCAAACGTTTGCAGGGCAGCTCCCTCTCTGAGAGATAACGCCCTGTCTTGTTCTGGATGCCCAAACCTGCCATTGGATAAGCTTACAAACTTGGTCGTGATGGTGGGCGCAGGCTTATTCCAGCGCATTCGTCCGTAAGTATCAGAAAAAGTTGTCTTTTTTTCGAACTGAGATGGTATCGCTAAATGCTTGTCATCTACGTACACCATTCTGGTCCCTCCGTCAGCGGGAGTCATGCGAATCCTGAGCAAGTTCGTTTCTGACAGCGCAGCAGTTGCGTGAAGATTGATACTTGAATCAACGGCACCCGCCGCAAGAACTGGAAAGCCTTTATCAGGCCCAATAAAATCAGCAACTACTGGTAAATTTCCAATCAGAGGAGCCGGCAGTTTTACAGTTGGTGCAACACGGGTCGCAATCAACAAAAATCTTTTGCGACTTTGGGGTACACCATAGTGTGCGGCGTTAATGATACGCTTGTCATACCGGAACCCTTTGCTATCTAAAAAGATAAAAAAATCATTGAGGGGCGATTCCTGCTTTTTGGTAAGTATACCAGGCACATTTTCAATCACGACAGTGCCAGGATTGTAGTAGTCTACAAACCGCATGAAATCATTTAAAAGGTTTTTTGACTCTTCTGACTTTTTTTTATCTGTTGCAATCTTGCTCCAATATTGACAAGGGCTACATCCAATAAATATCAGATTTGCGTCGTTTCTTTTAACCTTAGTGCGCTGTGTGAACTCAGAAAATGATAACTTTTTAATATCAGCCAGAATAAATTGTGAACCTATGTTATTCGTTTCATAAGTTTTTTTGCATTCCGGGTCAAAGTCAATGCCGGCAATGACATCAATTCCGGCTTTCCTAAAACCGTTGGTCATACCTCCTGCTCCGCAGAAGAAGTCAATTGCTTTATGTTTTATTACTTTAGGCACAGTCATCTGTTCAATTTCATAGCTAAGGTATGGACCTAAGAGCTGTTTAGATGCGCTTTTTTTCCCGTTTATCGAGAATCTTGACATACTACCGACCACACTACTCTCTGTGCGTTGGACTTGGGGAGCAGGTCTAACCCTTTCAAATAAGGATGAATGCTAGGCCAGCCGGAATAGGACGGCGACCTTGGCAAGGAAGCGAACGGTGTGAACCTCGACCACAGAGGCACCTACTTTGCTGAGATGTACTACGACTGTGAACTCAACAAAATTTTCCGTGCCCGTATCTTCACAAGTTCCGAGTAGAGGACTGCGCTGCCTACATGACACTGCTAGGTTTCGACTAGCCACGACCCAAGCACCACCTAGAGAGCCGGACTGGCAATGGTCCGGCTTTTTACGTCTGGCTACTATAGAAACTTTGTCTTTAGGGTCAATGGACCCTCGGGGGTGTTTATAATTTCAGTGGGTGTGCCGACGTCAGAAACGTCGGCCTGTTCACCTTTAGCTGATGCAATTTTAATGTGGGTCTCCATTGCCGTTAAGATTTCGTCCCGGTCAGTCTCCCATATCTCGCCCCTGTCTTTCGATAACTCGAACCTCTTGCCCAGCGCATCGGCCAGTTTGTGGATGCCTGTCTTGTTATTGACCATCATGCCTTGGGTGAACGGAATCACGCCCTCGACTTCTTTAAATGAAAATGGCGGTATAACCAGCGGTATCATGTCGCTGCCAAGTACCCACGCAGCCCCCATTTCAGCCAAGCAAGTAGGACTTTTGTAGAAGTTCTTGCTCAACAGAAAGATGACAACAGCTCCGCTTTGGATTTCGCCACTCAGAAAATCCAGGTAGTTTCGGGTGCCCAACGGAATGTCGTACCCGTCAATGGAGGTACACAAAATTTGGTTGGCTCGCAGACCAAGCAGTCGCAGCATTTTAATCAGGTCACCGGCAATGGCAACATCAAGACTTGCGTGACTGATAAACACCTTCTGCGGCTTTGGCTTTAAAGAAGCTGGTGTAGATGCATCAGCATGCTCCATCTCATCCCTTAAGTCTTGTATCGATTCGGCAAGGGCGTTCACTGTCAAACGCATGTCCCTCTTATAATTCGCCGCATGCTTCTCCTTCAGATTTGGAATGTTGTTGCCAATATGAAACTCCGAAAAAATGCGTGAATGAAGCTTTCGAAACTGGATGGAGTCCTCCCCGAATATCTGGAGGTAAGCGCCTTCTAACGACTCCTTCCACTCTAAGAAATCAGTGTCGTCGTGTCGCAGCCCATCTAATGAGTCAGCTTGATTCAGCAGGTTCTCCAGCTTTTTGATTTTGAGTTCGGTACGCATTAGCCTTGATTGAATACGGTGCTAATATAGACATACCCTATGCACGTACGCCACTGGCAGCCGCCATCCCGAGGGCATTGGGATGGCGGCTGCGTTCTTTAACACTATTCGCTGAGTTGCTTCGTCCGCTGCACCAAGTGGCTGCCTGTGATGGCCATGTAACCTTGCAGCACTTTTGCGTCGCTGCTGCCTATCATCTCCAGAATCTCGGGCACGCTGAACCCCTTGGCGAAAGCATTCGTGATGAAGCTGCGGCGGCCACAGTGGGCACTCAGCAGCTTGTACATGGGCTCTTGGAAGGCGACGGCCTCACGCAGCTTGTAGCGGTAGTAGTGGACTGGCCTGTCGAGCCCAGCACGTAAAGCCAGTTCCTTGATGGCTAAGTTGAGCTTGGGCAGCGGCACGATGTCCAGGTCGCCGTTGTAACGGTCCAGTATCGTCTTGATGCGCTCGTTCATGGGCACCTTGGCGTTGCCTCGGTTCTTTTGCGTGAGAATCGTGAGCAGGCCGTTCTGCACCACCATCTGCTTGCTGCGGATAATGTCGGACCAGCGAAAGCCGGTGAGACAGCTAAACAGGAACACGTCACGGTAGCGCTGCATGGTGGTGGTCAGGCCGTCCATGTTCCACAGCAGGTCGATTTCTTCTTCGTTGAGGTAGACGATTTCCTTTTCCTCGTGGTACACCTTCCACTTCCGGTAGGCTTGGTGGACCGCCACGTTGTGCTCTGACTCGGCCCAGCTCAGGAACGCCTTAATCTCCTTGATACGCTTGCCAAAGACGTTGTTATAGCCTCCCCGCTCTTCCAAGAAGTACTTGGCCAGCCGGCTGTAGAGGGCAGCGTCCATCTCTGCAAAGTGCAACTGCTTCCCGTGCCACGCCTGAAACTCTGAGACTATCTTGACGAAGAGCTTCTTGTCCACTTTGGTGGATGCGGCATCATGCACCGAGCCGTTCCCATACAGCGTCAACAGCTCATGAAAACGGTTCTTGGAGGGCTTCACCTCTCTGGGCTTACGACTTACTTTTGTAAGTACCGGAGCGGGCTGCACCGCTACTACAGGCGTGGGCTGCTGAATAACGGCGGGCAGTGTTGCAACGCCGTTGAGGGTGTCACGAACCCGCTCTACGGTGGGGTCCTCCCCTTTCAGGAGCAATCGCATGGCGGTGTCCATCAGTTCGGCCTTGCGTTGCTCGATGATGGCGTTCATCATCAGATAGCCCGGTTGAGAACGGCGGACAGCGCCTGCGTCGGAGTCGAAGTGCAGGGGCAGTACGGATAATCCGGTGCGGACGGCGAGGTACTGGTGGCGGTGGGTGTAGCGCACGCTGATGGTGCATTGCTTGTTGCGTGCCGGGGCTCGAAGGCAGGCGGTGGCTTTCACGCAATAGTCCAATTTGGTACCTCTCGAAGATAGCAGCAAATGTGACTCTTTCAGCAGTTCAAACTGCATAGCTGTTCGTAATGCGTTCAGACCTCGAAGAATCGCACAACACGCTGAATACCAGCGGTATTCAGAAAAGGTTCGAGTCCCGTCCAGACCGCTACCGTTTGTTAAAAGGCCCTCTCCTCACTGGAGAGGGCCTTTTTTATTTCCCTGAATTATGGCCATCACGGCCATTTATTGTTTTAATATAATAATATAACAAAACAACTGATGTCTGAAAGTGTACGATATTTTTCTAAATCAAGAGTGGCTATTCTGTGCCCATGCCCCACTTCTGACTTAATTACAGGCAATTAACAGACGAGTGCTAGTCGCAAAAAAGACGGTTCTGTCCTTGTGTGCCGGTGGTGATGCGGGTGTGATTTGAGCATTCATTTTCACCCTCATTCGTACACTTATGAACAAACTGCCACGCGTTTCTCGCATCACCCGGGCCATGGGCGGCGTTGCCTTGGCCACAGGATTTTGTTGGGCCACTCCGGCCCTTGGGCAAACCTTTACACCGCCCGCGACGGTGGAAGCCTTTCTCACCGGCGGCCAGGTTTCGGGGGTGACAAATACTGGCAGCGGCCAAAGCACGGATGGCGCGGACGTGCTTCAGGTCTTCGCCTGGGACGGCGCGAAGCCTTCCTTCGGCTGGAACTTCTCGGGAACACAGACGGGCGCCCAACCACTGGAAGCGGTTCTGCGCGGACTGACGGTGAAAGACCCCGACATTGTTTCCTTTTGCGACGGCAAATTTTACATGGCGGCCGTGTACTTGGCCACCATTGGCGGAATAGACCGGGTGGTTTACGAGGTGCAGGCCTACGACCCGGGGGTTAATGGCTGGGTGGTGGTGATTGCGCCCACGCTCGTTGACAACGGGTCGGGCCTGAGTTGCAGCAGCCCCAACCTGGACGTCGACCGCAAGAACGGCAACGCAGTCATTACGTTTGCCGAGGGCGAAGTGTACGTTCGCGCCCTGAACATTCCGGCTCAAACGCTCTACCCCATCTCCCGCGTGACTTTTTCTTCGCCCGGGCAGCAATCGTCTCGCCAGCCCGATGTGGCCATTTTCGAAGACCAAGCCAGTCCGGGCTCCAGCGTGGTTTCGGTCATTTCTGTGTCTGAGTACACGCCCAGTGGGCCCGGCGGATTTGTGAGCCTCACCCTGGGCCAAGGCAAGTTGGCCGATGTGCAGGCCGGCGGCACCACGCCGGCCATCTACTACGCCGGTGGCTCTGCCCTGTACCCGCTCACGGACAAATTGGATTGGCCTCGTATTGCGGCGCCGTCGGCCATTTACGGCCGGCTGGACCCCGCCGACTGCCTGATTGTGGTGCGCCACAACGACAACATCGGCGGGGGCGACGAGATTCATACCCTGGCCAAGTTCTCCGCCGCCTCATCCAGCCTCATCGACCACGTCATCAGTGCGCCCCTGTTGGCGCGCACCAAGGGCAGCCAGCTCCCGGCGGTGACCTACATCGGCGATGGCGGCTTCGTGGCGTGGCAATACGACGACTCAAGCAACCGCCTGCTCAACAAAAACCTGGATGTGGTGGGCACGTGGGTGAACTGGGACGGCAGTTCCAATCTATCCGGCGGCAACCTGCAGGTGGCCAACACCCAAACGTTCGGTGCACAATTCGCGCCGAGCGTGGAAGGGCGTAACGGCGCAACCGTATACGACGGCGTGCTGGCGTGGCACGATGCGGCCAAAGCGGACTTGGCCTACAAGCCGCTGCATTGGTCGACCCCGCAGTTGCGGCCGGCCCGGTCCAGCGCGTCGGCGCCGCTCACGCCCCAAGACGCGGAAATGACCAACGGCGTAGGCGTGTACCCCAACCCGGCAGCCGCTGAAGCCACGGCGCTGGTGCAACTGGGTGCCACGGAGCTAGCCGAGACGGTGCAGGTCCTCGACTCGCGCACGGGGCGGCAAGTTGCCACCTTGCCCGTGGCCGGGCTACGGGATGGTGTCAACCGCCTGTCTCTGCCTGCGCTGCCGGCCGGCCTGTACCTGCTGCGGGTGCAAACAAGCCAAGGCGTGCGGGTTGCGCGCTTTAGCTACCTGCCGTAAGCAAGCATTCCGGCGCATTGACTAAGCCGGGCATTTCGCAAAAAGGCCCCGAAAACGCGCGTTTTCGGGGCCTTTTTGCGAAATATTCAATCTGCTGGCTTTATCGCCAGGTGTCGGGTTTATGGCTATTCGCTTCGTGCGAGTTCGGCTCGGATGGGCAAAACCGGATATTCAGTTCACTCCTGATTCCGCTTCTTCACCATCGTCAGAATCGTCGCCACGGCCACCGTTTCGCCGGTTTCGTCGGTCACGGTCACTAGCCAGCGCACGATGCCTTTGGCCACGTCGGTTTCGTCGCGCTTCTCCTGCCCTACTTTCTCCTTCACCGTCAGCGTTACGCCTATGGTCATGCCGGGGTACACCGGCTTGGTGAAGCGGCACTCGTCGAGGCCGTAGTTGAGCAGCACAGGGCCTTTGCGCGGGTCCACGAACATGCCGGCGGCCTTGCTCAGGATGTAGTAGCCGTGGGCCACGCGGCCGGTGAAGAGCGTGCCCTCCAGCGAGGTGGCGTCGACGTGGGCGTAGAAATTATCACCCGATACCTGCGCGAAGGCACTAATGTCGGCTTCCGTCACGGTGTGGCGGTGCGTGGTGTAGGTCTGGCCGATTTCCAGTTCCTCGAAGTAGTGCTGGAAGGGGTGCTTGTCCTTCTCAATCTGCCGGGCGCCGGTCTGGTACACCTCCGTGATGGCCGTAATCATGCTCGGCGAGCCTTGCAGGGCCACGCGCTGCATGAAATGCTCCACCCCGCGGATGCCGCCCATTTCCTGCCCACCGCCGGCCCGGCCGGGGCCGCCGTGGATGAGCTGCGGCAGCGGCGAGCCGTGCCCGGTGCTTTCCTTGGCCATTTCGCCGTTCAGCACCAAGATGCGGCCGTGGTGGGTGGCGGCGCCCAGCACGAAATCCTGGGCGGTGCGCGGGTCGTTGGTGGCCAGCGAGCACACCAGCGAGCCCTTGCCCATGTTGGCCAGGGTCACGGCTTCTTCGGTTTCGCGGTAAGGCATCAGCGTCACCACCGGGCCGAAGGCTTCGATTTCGTGGCTGTCGAGGTGCTTGAAGGGGTCGTCGTTGCGCAACACGATGGGCGAGGTGAAGGCGCCCTTGGCGTAGTCGGCGCCGCGCTCCTTGCCCAGTAGCTCTACTTCTTCCAGGTTGCCGTACACGATGGGCGTGTTTTTGGCCAAATGGCGCACCCGCTCGCGGAAAATGTCGGCCTGGGCCCGACCGGCCAGCGCGCCCATGCGCACGCCCTCGGCCTGCGGGTGGCCCACGGTGGTTTGGGCCAAGGCCTTGCCCAAGGCAATCTGCACGTCTTCGAGGTAGGCTTCGGGCACGATGGCGCGGCGAATGGCGGTGCATTTCTGCCCGCACTTGGCCGTCATTTCCTTGCGGATTTCCTTGATGAACAAGTCAAATTCCGGGGTGCCGGGTTTGGCATCCGCGCCCAGCACGGCGGCGTTGAGCGAGTCGGCTTCCATGGTGAAGGGCACGGCTTCCTCGATGATGCGCGGGTGGGCGCGTAGCTTGCGGCCGGTGGCAGCCGAACCCGTGAACGTCACCACGTCTTGGTACGTGACGTGGTCGAGGATGCCCTGGCCGGAGCCCACCACCAGTTGTAAGGCGCCTTCGGGCAGGATGCCGGAGGCGATAATTTCGCGCACCACGGCCTCGGTGAGGTAGGCCGAGGGCACGGCGGGCTTCACCACGGCGGGCATGCCGGCCAGCAGGTTCACCGCAATTTTTTCGAGCATGCCCCAGATGGGGAAATTGTAGGCGTTGATGTGCACGGCCACGCCCTCGCGCGGCACCAGCAGGTGCTGGGCCATGAAGGTGCCGCCCTTGGAGAGGCCCACGGGCTCGCCCTCCACGTAAAACGGCTTGTCGGGAAACTTGCGGCGTAGCGAGGCATTGGCAAACAGGTTGCCGATGCCGCCCTCGATGTCAATCCAGGAATCGGCGCGGGTGGCGCCGGAGCGGTAGCTGAGCTCGTAGAAAATCTCCTTTTTTTCCTGCAAATGGAAGGCCAGCGCCTTGAGCATGCGGCCCCGCTCGTGGAAGGTCATGCGGCGCAGCTGGGTGTTGCCCACGCGGCGGCCGTAGTCAAGGATGGCGGCAAAGTCGAAGCCTTCGGTGTTGGCCAGGGCAATGACCTCGCCGGTGCTGGCGTCGAGCATTTCCTGGGGCGAGGCAGCGCCGGGCATCCAGCGGCCGAGGGTGTAGTTTTCGAGGGTGGGCGTCATGGGTGGGAATGGGTTTTGAATGGTAGCGTGGACACTGCGAGTCCGCGTCGGGGCACACGTGCTGGCTGGCGCGGACTTGCAGCGTCCACGCTACACGCTGGCAGGTTGAAAGTGCTTTTGCCGCCGTTGCGGTTCATTGGCGGCCGAATTTACGGGGCGGACACCGCTCAGGCCTTGCGGGCGCCCTGGCCTTGGTAGTTGGCAAAGTTGGTCGCACGCGCCGGCTTTTGCGTACTATGCCCGCTGTCTCACTTAATTCTAACCTGATGCGCTACCGTTTTCTCCTGCCGCTGGGTTTCCTGCTGGGTTGCGCGGCCACCGACCAGCCTGCTTCCGATGTCCCAACCGCCTCTACGGTGCCGCCCGTGAGCCGGGCCTTCGACGTGCCGGCCCTGCTGGGCATGAACGCTGACCAGATTGCCCAACCCCTTACCGGCCAAAGCATTCGCCCCGACCACGACCGCACGCCCCGCGTCGGGCCGACCGGCGCCACCGAAGCCCTCTACACCTACTGGCGCGACACCACCGCGCTGGAAGTCAGCTACAACCCCGAAACGTTGCGCGTGAACAGCTTCTTCATCAAAACGAAAGCCGGGCACACGACCAATTACGAAACCCTGCTCAAGCTTGCCAATGTAAGCCGCTTTGATAAGCGGCTGAGCATCGAGCCCATTGCGTCCGTGAGCAACCCGCAGCAGTTCACGGGCGTGAAGCTGACGCCACAACTGGCTTCGGCAGAGGCGTCGCAGTAAGAAGCGGGCGATGAACGGGGTAGCGAGGCAATAATTTGCGTCTCCTCGTTGAACGGCCGATACTGCACCATTCTTGTTACGTCCTACGGCATTCGTTCGCACGCCATCGTTCGACGACGAGACGCAAAATATTGCCTCGCTACCCCATTATCTTAACTAACGCTCATCAAAAAAAGCCGCTCCAGTAGAAGCGGCTTTTTTCCTTAACACAGCAAGCGAAAATTAGGCGGCGATGTGCAGCCACTCTTTCTTTTCGAGCAGGCGCTCGCGGGTTTCGCGCAGGTCGGGGTCGTCCACGCAGCAGTCGACGGGGCATACGGCGGCGCACTGCGGCTCTTCGTGGAAGCCCACGCACTCGGTGCACTTATCCGACACGATGTAGTAGTACTCGTCGGAAACCGGGGTTTGCGGGGCGGTGCCCGACACCACCGCGCCGTCGGCGGTCGTAACTTCTTTGAGGGTGGTGCCGTCGGCCCAGCGCCATTGGGCGCCGCCTTCGTAGATGGCATTGTTGGGGCATTCCGGCTCGCAGGCACCGCAGTTGATGCACTCGTCGGTTATCATGATGGCCATGGGGCGTCGGGGTTCAAAGTTGTAAAGGAAACCAAAGCAATTCGAGCAGGCTTTACGTAAAAAGGCGTGCTCGCGCCGGTCTTTGGCCGGACAAAATTAGCCAACACCGACCGGGTTTGCATGGTTTAGCCCAATTTTGCTGACAATTCCTCCGCCCGTCCGCTGCATTGGCGCGCCGGCCCTTCCCTTTTGCATGAATCAATCCGAACGACTTGCCGCTTTTGTGGCCCTGGGCCAGCGCCTGGCCTCCCTTTCCCCCGACGAGCTGACGACCCTGGCCGCCCGCGCCCGCAACCAAAACGCCTGGTTCGACACACCCAACGTGACGGCCGCCTTTGCCGGCCTTGCCCACCTGCTGGCCGAGGAGCCCCTGCGCCGCTGGGCCGGCCGCTACCCACCCGAGCCCACCACTGTGCGCAAAATTGGCGTGGTGATGGCCGGCAACATCCCCATGGTGGGCTTTCACGACCTGCTGTGCGTGCTCATCAGCGGCCACATCCTGCTGGCCAAACTCAGCGCCGACGACACCGTGCTCATGCTCTGGCTCATGGAAGAGCTGACGCGCATTGAGCCGCGCTTTGCGGACTTCATGCAGGTGCTGCCGCGCCTCAACGCCGCCGATGCCTTCATTGCCACCGGCTCCGACAACACGGCGCGCTACTTCGAGTACTATTTCGGCAAAAAGCCCAACATCATTCGCCGCAACCGCACCAGTGTGGCCGTGCTCACCGGGCAGGAAACCCGCGAGGAGCTAGCCAAGCTGGGTCCGGACATTTTCCAGTACTACGGCTTAGGCTGCCGCAACGTGAGCAAGCTGTTTGTGCCCAAAGACTACAGCTTTGTGCCCCTGCTTGACGCTCTGCAGCCCTTTGAAGGCGTGCTGCACCACCACAAATACAACAACAACTACGACTATAATAAGAGCATTCTGCTCGTGAACCGCGTGCCGCACTTCGACAGCGGCTTCTTCCTCATTCGGCCCAGCGAAGCATTGGTTTCACCCATTTCAATGGTCTTCTCAGCCGAATACACCAGCGAAATCGACCTCGTCGACCAACTCACCGACATTGCCGCTCAAACGCAGTGCGTGGTTTCGGCCGATGCCCGGTTTGCGGGCAGCCACCCGTTTGGGCAGGCCCAGTCGCCGCCCGTGGACGAGTACGCCGACCGCGTGGACACCATGGAATTCCTGGCGGAACTGGTCTAAGCCATACGTGCCGCAGGTAGCTTTCGCTTCTCAGTTGATTACGAAACAAAGAAGGCCGCTCAAGTTAGCGGCCTTCTTTGTTTCGTACACTTGATTATTACCGGCTGCTCTATCCGTGGTTCAGACGAGGCGCTGCAAGGTCTGCTCAATCATAGCATCGACCACGGCCCCGGCATTTTCCGCGAACTCGCCAGTGGCGCGGTTGGCCACGATGGCGTTCAGCGACAGCACCTCGTGGCCCAGCAGGCGGCCCAGCGAGTAGTAGCCGGCGGTTTCCATTTCAAAGTTGGTGAGGCGGAATTCGCCCTCGGCGCTCGTGTGGCGGAAGTTTTGCAGACGCTCGATGTAGTCCGGAATGCGCAGCTCGATGCGCAGGCTGCGGCCTTGCGGGCCGTAGAAGCCAGGGCAGGTGAGCGTGTTGCCCATCACCATGCCGGCGCCCAACTGCTCGCGCAGCAGGTCGGAGCCGCGCACCACATAGGGCGCGTAGGGCAAGCCCAGCGACTTTTGCAGCTCGGTGGCCACTTCGGTTTCCAGGCCGGTTTCCATCAACGGGTAGAACTGGGCCAGGCTGTCGAGGCCCACGGCGTGTTCGGTGGCCAGCATCGACCCGAGGGGCACATCGGCCTGCAAGCTGCCACTGGTGCCCAGCCGGATGATGCGCAGGCTCATGCGCTCCTCCTGCGGCCGCACGGTACGGGCCATGAAATCAATGTTTACCAGCGCGTCGAGCTCGTTCATCACGATGTCGATGTTGTCGGTGCCCATGCCGGTGCTGAGTACCGTGATGCGCTTGCCGCGGTAGTAGCCCACGTGGGTCACGAATTCACGGTGCGTGGTTTCGAACTCCACCGAGTCGAAATGCCGGCTCACCTGCGCCACCCGGCCGGGGTCGCCCACGGTGAGGATGGTGTCGGAAATATGGTCGGGCAGCAAGTTGAGGTGGTAAATGCTGCCGTCAGGGTTCAGGATTAGCTCGGAGGAAGGAATCATGATGTCAAGTAAAAATTAAAAATGAAGAATTAAAAATGAAGGCTTAAAACGGCGTACAAGCACCCATTTTTAATTCTTCATTTTTAATTTTTAATTCCTCATTTGGCATAAGACGAAAAGCCCTGAGCAGGGTTGTAATGGTTGCTGAGCTTTGGGTAGGAGCCCGTGCCGTCGTAAGCGCGCTTGTCGGGGTGGGCGGCACAGGCTTCGGAGCAGGCACCCTGCAGCTTCTCGCCGCAGGCTTCGCACAGCGGCAGGTGGGCGTTGCAGTGCGGGTTGGCGCAGTTGATGAGGCGGTTGCTGGGCTCCTGGCAGTGCTGGCAGCGCGAAATCACGGTGGGGTTCACGCGGTTCACGTCCACGGCCACGCGGTTGTCGAACACGTAACACTGGCCGTCGAAATCCTCACCGCCGGCTTCAATGCCGTACTTGATGATGCCGCCGTGCAGCTGGTACACGTTTTCAAAACCCTGCTCCAGTAGGTAGGCACTGGCTTTTTCGCACTTCACACCGCCGGTGCAGTAGGTCAGGATTTTTTTGTCCTTGAACTCCTTAAGGCGCTCCACGCGCTCGGGGAAGTCGCGGAAATTTTCAATATCCAGCGTCACGGCATTTTTGAAGCGGCCGAGATTGTACTCATAGTCCGAGCGCACGTCGACCACCACCACGTCGTCGCGGTCCTTCAGGGCCTTGAATTCTTCAGGCGAAAGGTGCTGGCCGGTCTTCTCGTGGGGCCGCACGTGGCGCAGGCTGCTGTGCACAATCTCGGGCTTCACGCGCACGTGCAGCTTCTGAAACGTGTGCGCCGCTACGTCGTCAACCTTGAATTCCAGCGCCGCAAAGCGCGGGTCGCCCTTCACGATTTCCATGTAGCGGGCGCAGCTTTCGCGCGTGCCCGATACGGTGCCGTTCAGGCCCTCGGCGGCCACAATGATGCGGCCGCGCAGGTCCAGCTCCAGGCACAGGCGGTGGTGCTCTTCCCGAAATTGCTCGGGGTTCTCAATCGGCGTATAGCAGTAATACAGAAGAACCTGGTACATCTTTACATCTTTACGTTTTGAGTTTTGATTATCAGCGCCATATGCATGGTGTGCGGAATCACTACAACTCAAAACCTAACATTCAACATTCAACCCTGCCTAAACTTTCACCGCGGGGTTGCCAAACACGGTCTGGCCGTTGGGCACGTCGGCCACCACCACCGAGCCGGCGCCCACGCGGGCCTTGTCGCCGATTTTGACGCCGGCCACCACCACGGCACCAGCACCCACAAAAGCCTGCTCGCCCACCTGCACGTCGGCCCCGATGAGGGCGCCGCTGCCAATTTGGGCAAAGCTGCCCACGTTGGCGCGGGCTTCGAGCACGGCGTTGCCGTTTACGATGCAGCCGTCGCCGAGGGTAGCGGTAGCGGCCACCACGGCGTTGGGGCCCACGTAGTTGCCGTGGCCCAGCGTGGCGTGGTTCGACACGCTGGCGCGCTCGTGAATGGCGTTCACGGGCACGGCCTCATACTCGTTGCGCAGCATCTCGGTGAGGCTGCGGCGGCTGGCGGTGTCGTCGGTGGCCACGAAGACTTCGCACTTTTTGCCCAGCAATTTCAGCAGCTCGCCGTCGTCAGTGTTGCCCATCACGGGCACGTCGAGCAGCTCGGTACCTTGCAGCTTTTTGTCGTCGTCGAGCAGGCAGTACACCACCACGTCGTTGGAAAGAAAGGCGTCGAGGGCGGCTGTGCCCACGGTTTGGGCACCAAGAATGATAACGGGGTTTTCCATTAGAAGAAGTTGCAGATGGCTGGGGCGAGGGCCGGACGGCGCAATTGGGCCGTCCGGGTCGCGGAGTGCTACAAAGGTACGGCGCCCGTCGCAGGGGCTTTGCTGCCGGGCGCCGTACCTACTGCCGGCTCTTCGTCGGGAGCCGTGCTGCCACGGCCCAGCCCCAGCCGGCGCAGGGCCAGCGCGGCCACGTTGTTTTGCAGCAGCAGGTATACCAGATAAGGCAGCACGGCGCTGCGGTAGCGGTTTAGCGAGCCCAGGTTGGGCGTGCTCAGGCCGAGCAGCACAGCCAGTATCAGGCAGAATATCACCAGCGCAGCCCCCAGCCCAAAGGGCAAATGCCCCCCGCGCTTCCGCCACGCAGCAAAGGCAGCGGTAGCAAAAAGCGCCAGCAGCGCCAGGTTTTCGAGGGCTGCGGCCACGTACAGCGGCTGCCACGACTCGCCCACCCACGGCCGGGTAAAGGCGTTCAGCGCGGCCTGTGGCGCGTGGCGCAGAAAGCTTTCGGCCGTGGGCCGCAGGTTGGGGTATTCGATGTGAGCTTTGGCAGCCGACATCTCCAGCGAATGCGCGTAGATGCGCATGGTCTGGTTGGTGAATTTGTTGAGCCGAAACGCCACGCTCACTTCGGTGGCCGCCCAGGCGCCGCCGGCCAGCACCGCCACCAGCACCAGCACCTGCGCCACGCGGCGGTGCGCCCATCCCAACCGCTGCAGCAGGTGCACCACGGCCAGCCCCACCAGCCCCCCCAGCAAGGGCGCCGCGAAGAAATAGCGCATGAAAAAGTGCATGTACGCCAACACCAGCAGGCCCACCACCTTCGCCACGCGCCGCCGGCCTGCCGCCCCATAAAACAACTGCAGGTACAGGGCCAGCAGCCAGGCGCCGCTGCCCAGCAGCAGCGGCTCCTTGGCCACGCCGGCCGCCCAGAATACCACCGTGGGCCACGCCACAAACGCCACCACGGCCGCCGCTGGCGGCGTGCGCGGAAATAGCCGCCAGCAGGTGGTGGCCAGCTGCCAACACCCCACGAAGCTGAATAAGCTCAAATACATGCCATTCAGCCAACCGGTGTCCAGCGAGGCCAGGTTGAGCCATCCCAGGATTTTGGCCATGAACAGCGTGTTGGACATGCCATAGTAGGTGATGACCTGCTGGCGCCAGCCCACCTCGTCGGTGAAAAGCGCCTGCCACATCTCCCCTGCCCGGAGCAACCGCGTGACGGAGGCCGCCTGCTCGCTGATAAATAGGGCATCGTTGGCCAGATGCCAGCCGCGCCAGGCGCCCACCAGCAGCCGGGCGCCCAGGCCCCACGCCAGCAGCCAGCACGCCCAGGCAGGCGCCCGTTGCCACTGCCGCCGCACCCACGGCAGCAGCACCGCCAGCAGCCCGGCATTCAGAACCAACGCAATAGCAAGTTTCATCGAGCGACGCGGGGTTGTTGTACCAAACGGCTGCCAATGGTGCAGTGCAGGCAGCGGCGGGGCGCGCAATACTGCTTATGCAGCGCCAGCAGCCCCTGCGACTCGGCCGCCGTGCGATGCGCGAAACCTAGGGCATCGTACGCATCGGTGTATTGGTTGTGCTCGGGCGGCAGCTGGCTCAGCAGGGCTACGCTGCTTTCTATCAGGGCCGGCTGGCCCACATGGCGGGCGTAGGCCACGCGCAGCGGCACCACCACGTTGGTGATGAGCAGCTCGATGCTGCTTTTGCCCAGGGCCGGCACCTTGCCGGGGCGGCCGGGCCGGAAGTGCTGGCGCCAATATTTCGGAGCCGGGGCCTGAAAAAACTCGGTGAGCGCGGCCACGCTCTGCGCCGTGAGCAGGGCATCGAACAGGGCCGGACGGGCGTGCAGCAGGCCGGCCAGCTGGCCCAGGCGCACCGGCGGGAAGTTGGCCGGCCGCAGGCGCAGGTAGTTCCATTCGTGCACGTGCAGCGCCGCTTCCTGCAGGCCGTATTTGTAGCGCAGGAAGTCGTGTTCCTGCCTCAAGTCGCGGATGTAATCATCGGCGGCTGTTTCCTCATTTTCAACCAGAAATCCGGCCTGCCCGAATAGCAGCGCTTCAAGCTGGCGCTGGTCGTGCCGGTGGCGGCGCAGCACGGGCAGTGGCACGGCCTTAGCCAGCCGGGCCAGGGGCTCGCTGTTTTTTTGGAAGCCAAACGCCGCCATCAGCGCGTGGTAGGCGGTGGCTTCCCAGTCCTGCCCAAGGCTGTCGTGCAGGGCCATTACGGCATCGGCCTTGCGCTCTACCCGCTCCAGGAGGGCGCGCTCGGTCATCATGGTTTTGGTGATTTCGGGCACCAGCTGCAGCAGCGGTGCGCATGGCAGCGGCGCGGCCACGGGCGCTTCCACCAAGGCGTGGTAGCGCGCCAGCAGTTCGGGCGCCACCCGGGCTTGCAGGGCCAGCGCGGGTATGACGCTGCCGTTGGTGCGGGTCACTTCGGCGTCGGCGCTGGCCACTACGTGCAGAATCACCTGGTCGTATTTGGGGTCGGTCTGGTGGTGATGGCGGGCCCAATCCGAAGCGCGCAGGTGGATTTCTACCGCGCCATTCCACTCCACTTCCCCAATGCGCAGGCGGGCGTTCAGGAAGTCGGGGCCGGCGTCGGCGTTGCGGTGGCCGGGGCGCAGCACCTGAATTTCCTCGCCGCCGGTGGTGCGCAACTCCAGCTTGTCGTAGTACTGGTGCTGCCAGACGTAGTGGTAGAAATCTTCGCGCATGGGCGCAAATGTAAAACGGCCCACCTCTTTCGAAGCGGGCCGTTCGCAAAACGATGGCGTGGCTGGATTAGCGCAGGTCTACCACTTTCACGCCCTTATACTTGGCCTTGTCGAAGGCAAAGGTGTTGGCGTCGACGGGCGGGTTGGGCTTGAAATTCTTGATGAGGAAGGTGTACTGGTTGCCGTTCTTCTTAAACATCTGCCAGCTTTTCACCGAGGCGTCCTTCTTGCGCACCTTCAGCCGCACCTTGAACACGTCATTCTGACGGTTTTCCGGAGCCAACTCAATCACGTCGAGCGGCTCGCCGCCTTCCGTTACCTGCTGCACGTAGGTGTATTTATACCCCTTTTTGTACATGGTATAAATCTGCGAGGGCGACATGTCCTGCGAGTCAGGGTCCGAATCGGAGATGTTGACCTCGTTTTCGTTCTTCAGGTAAGTCCAGGTGGTGGTGCCGTTGTTGATGACTTCCTGGCCGCTGATTTTGAGGCGGAATTTCTGGCCGCTCACCACGATGTCGCCGTTGATATTCTGCTTCACCTTCGCACTGGGATTTTCCAGCGTTTGGGTAAAAGTGGCCTGAAACGCTTTCAGAGCCTGATACTTGGCACTCATCTGGTCGAGAATCTTACCAGCTTTGGGGTCCTGCTGGGCGGCGGCGGGCAGTGCCAGCGTGGCCGCGAGCAGCAGAGAAGAGAGGTATTTTTTCATTAGGAGGAAAAAGCTGTGAGCGGGGTTGAATGCGCTCTGATGGCCTGATACGGATTTCGTTTAACAAACGTCCGGCCAAAAAGCTGGTAAGGGTGCGATAATGCAAAAAAAGCCGGCTGGCCCGCTGCGTGCACCCCAAAGCTGCGCCCCGGCCCGGCGGAAATCGTTGAACGACACCGCCTGCGGGCCGAAGCGCAGCCTCGGGGCGCTGACTACTTCATCGAGTTGAGCAGCTGCTCCAACTGATATTCATCGGGAATGAGCACGTCGCGGGCCTTGCTGCCCTCAAACGGGCCCACGATGCCGGCGTGCTGCAGCTGGTCGATGAGTCGGCCGGCGCGGTTGTAGCCCAGCTTGAGCTTGCGCTGCAGCAGCGAGGTGCTGCCCTGCTGGTGCAGCACAATGCAGCGGGCCGCTTCCTCAAACATGGTGTCGCGCTCCGAGGGGTCCATTTCCTCGTTGCCGCTGCCGGCGTCGCCGTCGGCCCCGGCCACTTCGGGCAGCAGGTAGGCATCGGAGTAGCCCTGCTGCTCGCCGATGAAGTCGCAGACGCGGTCGACCTCCGGCGTGTCAATGAAAGCGCACTGCACCCGAATCAGGTCCGAGCCGGCCGAGAACAGCATGTCGCCCTGGCCGATGAGCTGGTCGGCGCCGCCCGTGTCCAGAATGGTGCGCGAGTCGATTTTGCTCGTCACCTTAAAGGAGATGCGGCAGGGGAAGTTGGCCTTGATGATGCCGGTAATCACGTTCACCGACGGGCGCTGCGTGGCCACGATGAGGTGAATGCCAATGGCGCGGGCCAGCTGGGCCAGGCGGGCAATGGGCGTTTCCACTTCCTTGCCGGCCGTCATCATCAGGTCAGCCAACTCGTCGATGACCAGCACGATGAAGGGCAGGAAGCGGTGGCCTTTCTTGGGGTTGAGGCGGCGCTCGATGAATTTGGCGTTGTACTCCTTCAGGTTGCGGCAGCCGGCTTCCTTGAGCAGGTCGTAGCGCCGGTCCATCTCCATGCACAGCGAGTTGAGCGTGTTCACCACCTTCTTGGTGTCGGTGATGATGGCCTCGTCGGTGTCGGGCAGCTTGGCCAGGTAGTGGCGCTCAATCTTGTTGAAGATGCTCAATTCCACCTTTTTCGGGTCGACGAGCACGAACTTGAGTTGGGCGGGATGGCGCTTGTAGAGCAGCGAAGCTAGAATCACGTTCAGGCCCACCGACTTGCCTTGGCCCGTGGCGCCGGCCATGAGCAAGTGCGGCATCTTGGCCAGGTCGGCCACGAATACCTCGTTGGTGATGGTGCGGCCAAACGCCACCGGCAGGTCCATTTCCGAGCGGGCAAACTTCTCCGAGCCCAGCACCGAGCGGATGCTCACCATCTCCTTCTTGGTATTCGGCACCTCGATGCCGATGGTGCCCTTGCCCGGAATGGGCGCGATGATGCGGATGCCCAACGCGGCCAGGCTCAGCGCGATGTCGTCTTCCAGGCTCTTGATTTTGGAGATGCGGACGCCTACTTCGGGTACAATCTCATAGAGCGTAACCGTGGGCCCGATGGTGGCCTTGATGCTGGCGATGCCGATGCCGTAGTGCCCCAGCGTCTCCACAATGCGGTCCTTGTTGGCCTCCAGTTCCTCCTTGGTTACCTGGGCTTTGGCCACGCCGTAGTCGTTGAGCAGCTCCAGGGTGGGGTATTGGTAGCGCGAGAGGTCCAGCGTGGGGTCGTAGTTGCCGGCGGGCATGGCGTCGGCGTCCTCGTCCTCATCCACCACGGCGGCAATGTCGGCGCCGGCGTTGGGGTCGAGGTCGTCGCGGCCGGGCACGGTGATTTCGAGCGGACGCGTGGCGGCCGGATTGACCGGTGCAACGGGCGCCAGCGGAGCCACCGCAGGCAGGTCGCCATCAGCCAAATCAGCCAGCGAAAGCGGTGTGGGAATGGTAGCCACGGGGGCGCTGGGCGCTATTTCCACCGCTTCGTCAGTGGGAATTTCGATGGAGAACGCCGGGCCGGAAGCCACCAGCGGCACGGCCGCGGCAGTTGCGGCGGAAGCAGCCCCGGCCGCCGTGGAGGCCAGCGCCGCGGCCGGTGCCAAGGCGGCACTGCTCACGCTCAGGGGCACGCCGGCGCCCATGCGCGGCGCGGGCTCAAACTCTACCGGAGCGGTGGCGGGCTCGTCGCTGCTCACCTCCAAATCGGTGGCCTGGGCGCCAGCGGCGGAGTTGGTCGCGGTGGTTGACACGGCAACCTCGGGCGGGGCGGGGCGCGTTTTCAGCGTCATCTGCGGGGCGGCGGGCACTACGGGAGCGGGCACGGCGGCCGCGGCTTGCTCTGCGGCAATCTCGGCTTCCAGCTCAGCGTCTTCGTCGGCATCGTCCTCGGTGCTGAGGCGGCGGAAGTTGCCCAGGTTCAGGCTGGTGACGTTGAAGAAGAACACCACGAAAGAAATCAGGGCAAACGCCAGCAGCAGCACCGTGCCCCAGCCGATGAGGCTGTCGAGCCAAGAGGCAGCCTCGAAGCCCACGCCGCCGCACAGGAAATCGAGGCGGTGGGCCAGCACGGGGTCGGCGCCGGGCGTGGCCAGCGTCACCACCACGTAGCCGAGCAGCACGCTCAGCCAGGCCATGGTGAAGAGGCCCAGGGCCAGCACATAGCTCACCGAAACCTTGGCGGTACGGAAAACGATTTTAGCCCCCAGAAAAAACACGATGGGCACCAGCGCGTACGCCGCCACCCCAAACAGCTTGTAAATGAAGAGCTGGGCGGCCCAGGCGCCCAGCAAGCCCAGCCAGTTGCCCGACTCCTGCCCGGCTTCTTTTACCGGCGTGTTGCCCAGCGAGGCCACCACGCTTTGGTCGGCGTGGCCCGTGAACAGGAAGGACGTAAAGGCAATGGTGAGGTAGAGGCTGGCCAGCAGCAGGCCAAAGCCCACGAAGAGGTGGAAGCGACGGTCGCGCAGGATTTCCAGCAGCTTGCCCACGCCGGGCAGCGGCCCCCGGGGCTCGCGGGGCGGTTTGGCGGGTTTGGTAGCGGGTGCCGGACGGGCGGCTTTGGGCACGTTGGCCGCGGCAGGACGCGGCTCGGCCGCGCGGGCCGGGGCGGGCTCGGGCGCCGGGCCACCGGGGCGGGGCTCGTTGCGCCGTGTGGGCCGGGGCTCGGCCGGGCGGTTAGCCGACGGGCCGGCGGGAGTGTTCTTGTATAGGTTATCGGCCATTCGACGGAAGCATAAAGGCCAAATTTACACAATGCGGCCTTGAAAATGGACGGTACAACGCCGGCCCCCTCCCCTTTCGCCTGTTTCTTAGCTCCGTGGGTGAAACTCGGTAATGACCTGCCGCAGGTAATCCCTATCCAGGTGGGTGTAAATCTCGGTGGTGGTGATGCTGGCGTGGCCCAGCATTTCCTGCACGGCGCGCAGGTCGGCCCCGCCCTCGATGAGGTGGGTGGCGAAGGAATGCCGCAGCGTGTGCGGGCTGATGGTTTTGCGCAGGCCCGCCTGCTCGGCCAGTTTTTTGAGCGTGGTGAAGACGGTGATGCGCGAGAGCGGCCGGCCGCGCTGGCTCAGAAACACGAAGTCTTCGGCCCCGGGCTTGATGTCGAGGTGGCCGCGCACGCCGCTGAGGTAGAAGTTGAGGTGTTTCAAGGCTTCGCGGCCGATGGGCACGAGACGCTCCTTGTTGCCCTTGCCCACCACTTTGATGAAGCCCTGGTCGGCGTACATGTTGCTCAGGCGCAGGTCGCACAGCTCGCTCACGCGCAGGCCGGAGGAGTACATCACTTCGAGCAGGGCGCGGGCCCGCAGGCCGTCGTCGGTGCTCAGGTCGATGGCGGCCAGCAGCTGCTCAATCTCGGGGTAGCTGAGGGTGTCGGGCAAGTGGCGGCCGGTTTTGGGGGCTTCCAGGGTGTCGGTGGGGTCCAGCTTCAGCAGGTCTTCCATGATAAGGAAGTTGAAGAAAGCCTTAAGGCCAGAGAGCGTGCGGGCCTGCGAGGTGGCGCCCAGGCCCAGCCCCTGCAGGGTGGTGAGAAACTCGCGCAGGATTTCGGTGGTCACCTGCAGCGGGCCCACGTGCAGCTTCTGGAACACCAGAAACTGCTGCAGTTTGGTGGCGTCGCGCACGTAGGCTTCCACGGAGTTGGGCGAGAGCGACTTTTCGAGGCGCAGGTAGCCGTCGAATTGTTTCAGGGCTTGGGGCCAGGTCATGGGGCAAAAGTAGGCCAGCCGGGGCGGCGGCCGGGGCCGGGGCCAAAAATTGGCGCATTTTTGCCGGCAGCTGAGCCAACCTTTCGCCCGGGGTCGGCATCCACGGCTTATCCATCTCACCTTTTCCTTTCCTGCATGCTGCCACTTTTCCTCACTGCCACCCACCGTCGGCTTCTGTTTTGCGCGGCCCTGCTGGGCGCAACGCCCGTGCTGGCCCAGCCTACCGCGCCGGCCGCCACCGTTACTTCGCCCGTGCAGGCACAAGCCCTGGAGTACGTGCGGGCCCACGCCGCCAGCCTGGGCCTGAGCGATGCCGACCTGAACGACCTGGTGGTAACGGGCAGCTATACCGACGCGCACAACGGCCTGCGCCACGCCTTTCTGTGCCAGCAGCTCAACGGCACCGCGGTGCAGGGCACCGAAGTCGGCCTGCACTTCGACGCGGCCGGCAAGCTGCTCAGCCGCACCGGCAGCTTTGTGGGCGGCCTGCGGGCCGCGGTGGCCCGGCTGGCGGCGCCCGCCGTGGCGTCCAGCGCCGCTACCGCCACGGCCCTGACCCACCTGCGTCAGCCCACAGCCGCCGCCCCCGAGCCCGCCACGCTGGTGTACCTGCGCCGGCCCACCGGGGCACTGGTGGCCGCGTGGCAGGTGCAGGTGCGCCCCGCAACCGGCCCCGATGCCTGGACCGTGCTGGTGGACGCCGCCACCGGCCGGGTGCTCAAAGCCCGCAACCGCATCATTCGCGAGACGAGAAAAGCCGGCGCGGCCCTGCTGGCGTCGGCGCCCGCCGGCCCGCTGCGGGCCCAGGGCCCCGCCGTGGCCAATGGCTACCGCGTGTTTGCCGCGCCGCTCGAAAGCCCCCTGCACGGCGCCGCCACGGTGGCGGTGAGCCCAGCCGACGCGGTGGCCTCGCCCTTCGGCTGGCACGACACCAACGGCGCAGCCGGCCCGGAATACACCATCAGCCGCGGCAACAACGCGTATGCCTTCACGCCGGTGGGCAACCACGTGGTCACGCCCGGCTTCTCGCCCGATGGCGGCACGGGGCTGGAGTTTGACTTTGCCCACAATCCGGCGCTTTCGGCCCAGGCCAACCAGCCGGCGGCCCTCACCAACCTGTTTTACTGGACCAACCTGATGCACGACCTGAGCTTGCGCTACGGTTTCAGCGAGGCCAGCGGCAACTTTCAGGCCACCAACTACAGTGGCGTGGCCGGGAGCGGCGACTACATCCGGGCCCAGATTGGCGAAAACTACAGTGAGGGCTACTTCAACCCCACCGCCGACGGCGTTGCCACGCCCACTTCCTATCCCGAAATCGTGCTGGGCATCTGGCAGGCGCCCCTGCCCAACGCCCTCACGGTGGCCGGCACCGGCCCGGCCGCCGGCTCCTACGCCGCGATGCCGGCTCCCGTAGGCCGGGCCCTGCCCCTGGGCGCGCCCCTGAGCGGCACGCTGGTTCTGGCCAACGACGGCTCTGCTACTCCTACCAGCGGCTGCCGCGGCACCTGGCTCAACGCGGCCCAGGTGCGCGGCAACATCGCCGTGGCCGATTTTGACTACGACTGCGCCTACGTCGACAAGCTGCGCGCGGCCCAGCAAGCGGGCGCCCGGGCGCTGGTGCTGCTGCACAGCCAGGATTTTCTGGTGCATCTGGAAATGGACCCGGCCGACACGGTGGGCCTGCGCATACCGCTGGTGATGCTGACGCGCACCGACGGGCAGCGCCTGAAGGCAGCCATGGCCTCCGGCGGGACCCTCACGGCCTCGCTGCGGGGGGCCGCCGCGCCGCCCGACCGCAACGGCGGCTTCGACAACGGCGTGGTGGCCCACGAGTACGCGCACGGCATCAGCACGCGCCTCACGGGCGGCCCGGCCGGCGCACCCAACTGCCTCGACAACGCCGAGCAGATGGGCGAAGGTTGGAGCGACTTTTTTGAGCTGTGGATGACCACCCGGCCCGGCGATGTGGGCACCACGCCCCGGGGCATCGGCACCTACGTCCTGAGCCAGCCCACTTCGGGCCCCGGCATACGGCCCCTGCCCTACAGCACCAATTTTGCCGCCAACAATGCCACCTACGCCTTCATCGGCCAAACGGTGAACGGCGTGAATTATGGCGACGACGGGTTTGGCTACCCCTACGACTCGCACAACATCGGGCTGGTGTGGTGCACCGTGCTGTGGGACCTGAACTGGGCCATGATTCAGCGCTACGGCTACGACGCCAACCTGAGCACCGGCACCGGCGGCAACAACAAAACCCTGCAGCTGGTGATGGATGCCCTGAAGCTGCAGCCCTGCAGCCCCGGCTTCCTGGACGGCCGCGACGCCATCTTGGCCGCCGACCGCGCCACGTTTGGCGGGGCCAATCAGGCGCTGATTTGGCAGGTGTTTGCCCGGCGCGGCATGGGCTCCAACGCCGTGCAGGGCAGCAGCGACGACCTGCTCGACAACACGGCCGGCTTCCTGGTGCCCACGGGCCTGGCCACCACCGGCCCGCAGCTGGCAGGCGCCACGCTCGATGTTTACCCCAACCCCACCCGCGGCCAGCTCACCCTGCGCCTGAGCCAGGGCACGGCCGCCGGCACCGCGCCGGTGGCCGTGGCCGTGCAGTCGATGCTGGGCCAGACCGTGTGGACGGGCACTGTTTCGGCTACTGCCGCGGCCGCCGGCGCCGCACTCGACCTGGGTGCCGTGGCGCCCGGCGTGTACCTGGTGCGGGCCCGCACCGCGGCGGGCGTGCTCACGCGCCGCGTGGTGGTGCAACCCTGATGTATTTGCTTTCACAACGTCATTTTTCCGCCCCGCGCGGCTTGCCATGGACATTCTGATTATCAACGGCCCCAACCTCAACCTGCTCGGCCGCCGCGAGCCCGGCGTGTACGGCACTCGCTCGTTTGAGGACTTTTTTCCGGAGCTGGAAGCGGCTTTTCCGGAGCACACGCTCACGCAGTTTCAATCCAACCACGAGGGCGCGCTCATAGATAAGCTGCACGAAGTGGGCTTCTCGCACCACGGCATCGTGCTCAACGCCGGCGGCTACACCCACACCAGCGTGGCCTTGGCCGATGCCGTGGCCGCCATCGCCACGCCCGTGGTGGAGGTGCACCTGAGCAACCTGCACGCCCGCGAGGAATTCCGCCAGAAAAGCCTGCTGGGCCGCAACTGTGCCGGCAGCATCAGCGGCTTCGGACTGGAAAGCTACCGGCTGGCCGTGCAGTGGTTTGTGAACCAGCAGCCCAAGCGCGTGGGCTTTCGGGTGTGAGCATGCCGCTACGATGCGGGCAGTGCTCCGGCAGGAAAAGCAGCTGATTTGAAGCCTATTGGCGGTAATTGGAAAGAATTAGTGCAGACTTCGGCACAATAAAGAGAAGGCTGGGCACGCTTAGACCGCCAGCGCAGCGGCCGAAAAATCGTGCTTCCGCCGGTTGGCGCAGCCGCTACCTTTGCGGTGGCGGCGCCTCACTCCCTAGACCTTCCTTCCCATGTATACTTTCAACCCGGGCCCTTCGGCCGTATACCCCGCCGTTCGGCAATACCTCACCGATGCGTTTGACGAGGGTTGGCTCTCGGCCCCGCACCGTTCCGAAAAAGTGACCTCGCTGGTGCGCCAGACGGTGACCGACCTCAAAGCCAAGCTCAACGTGCCGCAGGACTACACCGTCCTGTTCACGGGCTCGGCCACCGAGTGCTGGGAAATTCTGGCCCAGAGCCTCACCCCGCGCCGCTCCTTCCACCTCTACAACGGCGACTTTGGCGAGAAGTGGCTGAAGTACGCCCAGGCCTTGCGGCCCGCCAGCACGGGCCTCTCGTTTGGGCTCGATGAGCTGCCCGACATCGCGTCCCTGCCCTTCTCAGCCGACGACACCGACCTCGTCTGCATCACCCAGAACGAAACCAGCACCGCCACCCAGCTGCGGGAAGGCTTCATCCTGAACCTGTTCAACCGCCTCAACGGTACCCTGCTGGCCGTGGACGCCACCAGCTCGCTGGCCGGGCTCAACCTGAAGTACATCAAGGCCGACGTGTGGTTTGGCTCGGTGCAGAAGTGCTTCGGCCTGCCCGCCGGCCTGGGCGTGATGATACTCTCGCCCCGCGCCGTGGCCCAGGCCAAGGCCGTGAACGACCGCGCCCACTACAACGCGCTGCCGGCCATGCTGAGCCAGATGCTGAACTACCAAACCAACTACACGCCCAACGTGCTGGGCATCTACCTGCTGAGCCGCGTGCTGGCCGACCGCGAGCCCATCAAAACCGTGCACCAGCACCTCGTGGACCGCGCCGAGAAGCTCTACGCCTTCTTCGACCAGGCCACCCCGCTCCAGCCCTTCGTGTCGAACCCCGAAACGCGCTCTACCACCGTGGTGGGCCTCAAAGGCGACGCGGCCCTCATCGAAGAAATTAAAGGCAAAGCCAAGGAAGCCGGCCTGCAGCTGGGCAGCGGCTACGGCCCCCTCAAAAACACCACCGTGCGCATCGCCAACTTCCCCGCCGTGCCCGACGCCGCCTTTGAAGCGCTGGTGCAGTTTTTTGCCAAAGAGTACCCAGGGTAGTACCGTTGTGTCTGGGTTGGTCCCGCCCCTACTCCACAGCCGCCTATGTTCTCCCTTCAGCAAATATTGTCCGTCACGCTCACGCTGTTTGCCGTTATCGACATCATCGGCTCCATCCCGGTCATCATTCAGATTCGGCAGCGCGAAGGCCAAATCAAAGCCGAACTGGCCACCTTTGTGGCGGGCTGCCTCATGGTCGTGTTCCTGTTTGTGGGGCAAAGCCTGCTCGGGCTGCTGGGCGTCGACAACCAAAGCTTTGCCCTGGCTGGCGCGGTGGTCATCTTCCTCATCGGCCTGGAGATGATACTCGGCATTGAGCTGTTCAAGTCCGATTTGTCGGGCAGCACGGGCTCCATTGTGCCGCTGGCGTTTCCGCTCATCGTGGGCGCCGGCACCATGACCACCCTGCTGTCCCTGCGCGCCGCCTACTCGCTGCCCAACATCCTCGTCGGCATTCTGCTGAACCTAGTGTTTGTGTACGTGGTGCTCAAAACCAGCCCCTGGATAGAGCGCAAGCTCGGCAAAGGTGGCGAGGACGTGTTGCGCCGCGTGTTTGGCGTGATTCTGCTGGCCATCGCCATCAAGCTGTTTAAAACCAATTTTTAATCTCGTTGAACGTCATGCTGAGCGTAGCCGAAGCATGACGTTCTGTAATTTCCATTCCCCTTGATTCACCTGTTCACCGACGGCTCGGCCCGCGGCAACCCTGGTCCCGGCGGCTACGGCGCCATCCTGCGCTACGGCCCCCACGAAAAAGAGCTGACCCAGGGCTTTCGCCTCACCACCAACAACCGCATGGAGCTGCTGGCCGTCATCGTGGGCCTCGAAGCCGTGACACGGCCCGAGCTGCCCATCCGCGTGGTATCCGACTCAAAATATGTAGTCGACGCCGTGGAAAAGAAATGGGTATTCGGCTGGGCAGCCAAGTCCGACTTCGGAAAAAAAGCCAATGAAGACCTGTGGCGCCGTTTCCTGCGCATTTACAAGCAGCGCAAAGTCACCTTCCACTGGATAAAGGGCCACGCCGGCCACGCCGAAAACGAGCGCTGCGACG
This sequence comes from Hymenobacter sp. 5317J-9, assembly GCF_022921075.1. NCBI lineage: Bacteria > Pseudomonadati > Bacteroidota > Cytophagia > Cytophagales > Hymenobacteraceae > Hymenobacter > Hymenobacter sp. 5317J-9. Next base: position 2,431,275 of record NZ_CP095050.1, on the reverse strand, counting down.
TGCTGGCCGTGCAAAGCGCCACGGGCAAAGGGCTGCTGGTGGATGAGGGGTATGAGGCCATCGTAGCGGCCGGTTAAGTTCCTGCCGCTGTGCCCAACGACTACTTCCAGTTCCAGCAGTTTCGCATCGAGCAGGGCCAGAGCGCCATGAAGGTGAGCACCGACGCCTGCCTGCTGGGCGCGGCCGCCGACCTCACCGGGGCCACCCGCCTGCTCGACATTGGCACCGGCACCGGCCTGCTGGCCCTCATGGCCGCGCAGCGCCACGCCACGGTTGAAATAGAAGCAGTAGAAATTGACGCCTCCGCCGCGGACCAGGCAGCGGCCAATGCCGCGGCCAGCCCGTGGGCGCCCCGCATCCACGTGCACGCGCTGAGCCTGGCCGAATACGCCGCCCAACAGCCGACTCCGTTCAGCCACATCATCTGCAACCCGCCCTTTTTCCGGCAGTCGCTGCGCTCGCCGGATGCGGCGCGCACCACCGCCCGCCACGAGGCCGACGACACGCTTTCATTTGAGGCTTTGGCAGCTTTTGTCACTGCGTTTTTGCAGCCGGGAGGCCTGCTCACCGTGCTGCTGCCGCCCCAAGAAATGCTGGCGTTTGAAACCGTGGCGGCAGCAGTGGGACTGTTCCCCGCCACTCGGCTGGTGGTACGGCACCGGCCCGGCAGCCGGCCGCTGCGGCACATCACGGGGTTTCTAGCCAGCCCCGCCGCAACCATAGAAACCGAGCTGACCATCCGGACCGCAGAAGACGACCAAGCGTATTCGGTTGCGTTTCGCGCACTGCTGGCAGGGTTTTACCTGGCCTTATAGCGCCAAGCGAAGCCAGGACTACACCAGTCCTTCCAGCAAACCCAGCTTCTCGCGGTGCAGGCTGTCGAGCAAATCCGTTTCCAGAGTCCCGAATTCGGCAGCGGTATAGAAACGCTGCACGCGCCCGCCCGCTAGCACCGATATTTCATCGGCCGTTTCGGTGAGGGCACCCAGAATGTGCGAGGTAAGCAGAATGCCCGTACCCCGGTCGCGCAGGCGCTTCAGGATGGCTTTCAGCAGCAGGTTGGCTTCGAGGTCGAGGCCGTTGAAGGGCTCGTCCAGAATCAGGTAGTCGAAGTTTTGCACCAGCAAGGCCAGCAGCGCCAGCTTCTTGCGCATGCCGGCCGAGTATTCGTCGGCGTACTGGTCGAGGGGCAGTTCCAGCAACTGGTTCCAGCCCGCAAAATCGACCAGGGACCGCCCCCGCGCCTGCAGGCAGAACTCCAGGTACTCGCGGCCCGTGAGGCGGGGGTAGAAATACGGCTCGTAAGTCAGCAGGCCAGTGTGCTCGCGCACCGGGCGGCCGGTGCTGTCGCCTACTACGCCGCCAAAGTCGTGCTCAAGCCCGTAGAAGCAATTAATGAGCGTGGTTTTGCCCGCGCCGTTGGCCCCCACCAGGCCGTGAATTGTGCCGGGACGCAGGTTCAAACTGACGTCATGCAGCACCACATGCTGGCCGAAGGCTTTGCGCAGGTTGCGGATTTCAAGCATTGGTTTGGGGTTGGCCTAACACAGTTTCCAGCCGGCGCCGGCTCTGCCAGATGAGCCCGCCCACCGCCACCAGCAGCAGCACGGGGTAGATGGGATTGCCGGGCAGCAGCAGGGCCACGCCCAGCACCAGGGCCTGCGTGGTGCGAATGTGCGTGGCATTTGGGTAAAAGGCGTATTTGGTCAGGATGAGCAGCGCCACCAGCCCCAGCCAGAACACGGCCGCCGCCAGCATGCCGCGCACACCGGCCGAACTGGTGGCCAGCAGCCCGAAAAACGGGGCGCCCGTGAGCGCCGCGTATCCAACGCCCAGCATCAGGCGCCGCCGCAGAAACTGCCGGGGCGTGCGCGCCGCCAAAGTCAGCATGGTGAGGGGCTCGGGGGTGCCGTAGCAGGCCAGCAGCACCAGCAGCCACAGCACCAGTGCCAGCACCGGGCCCAGCGGCGCCGGGTGCTGGCAGGCGGCTCCGGCCAGCAGTAGCGGCCACGCCCAGAGCCCGCCCGCCCGCATGCCACTCACCCACTCAAACGCCTCGCTGCGAAACGGGCTGCGGGCGCGGCGGCGCGTGCTACGGCCTTCCCGCGCCGGAGGCAGCCAGGCTACCCCCGCCCCCATTACCATGGCCAGCGCAGCCGCGCCCCAATCACCGAAGCCCAGCAGTACGCCCGCCGCCGGCAGCGTGCAAATTCCATATTCCACGGCCAGCCAGCGCCGAAAATCCGGCGCGCTGGTGGCCAGAAACCGCAGGTCGGCCCGTTGGCGGTGGGCTGGGGCCAGCAGCAACGTGAGCCCTACGGGCACCAGCCACTGGGCCTGCGGATGGGGTGCGGCCAGCAAAAGCGCCCGACTGCATAGAATGAGTATTATCGGGCCCAGCACTGCCATCCGCAGCCAGCCAACCTCCACCAGCAGGCGCCAGGCCAGGCGGGAACGAAGGCGCAGGTAAGCTAGCAAAGCAGGCATGAGCGTGCCAACGAGAGGGCCTGGGTTCGAATTGTGCCGCCTTACTGTTCTTCTTCGTGGAAACGGATGCCGTAGTCGGCCGCCAGTTCCTGTAAGATGGGCTCGTACACGTCGGCCGCCACCGGAATCAGCACGCCGCGCTGCGCGATTTCGCCGCGCACCAATCGGCGCACGGCCATGCCCAGCGGCAGGCCCACGGTTTTGGCCATGGCGGTGTGGATGGCGTCGTCGCCCTCCACGGCCAGCGACGACGTGAGCCGGTGCGTGGCGCCGTTCAGCTCGTATTCAAACAAGTGCTGCATCACGATGAGGTCGTGGTCGTGGGGCTGCAGCTGCCACTTTTCGCTGAGCAAGCGCTCCAGCAGCTGGGCGGGCGTGGCGTGGGCGTGGCCCACCGGCCGGTCCGAAAACAAGCCCAACCACTTTAGGCGGCCCATTTCTTCGCTGTCCGCAGCCAGGCCGAGGTAGTGGGCCGCGCGCGTGGCCACGTCCAGGCCCGGGGCCAGCGGCGTGGGCAGGTAGGCCGCCACCAGCTCGGCCCAGGTCATGGTTTCGGGGTTGTCGAGGTTCACCGTTTCGTCGGTCAGGCCGAGGCGCACCAGCGCGTGCCAAGCGGCGCAATAGCCCGGCCGCCGCAGCGTACCACGCAGAATGGTGGGAATGTCCGCCAGCCCGTACGGCGCGCGGTAGCTGAGCGAGTCGCGGTTGGCATAGCCTTCAAATTCGCCGTAGTCGGGCAGCGCTAGCGTTTCGGTGCGGGCAAAGAGTTGCTGATAGGGAATGAAGCGCGGCCTCCCATTTTCGAGGAACTTGGCCGTGCCCTGGCCGGCCAGCACCACGTTGCGCGGATTCCAGGTGAACTTGTATTTCCAGGGGTTGTCGGCCTCGGCGGCGGGCGCCAGCAGGCCACCGCAGTAGCTCTTAAAGCTCGTGATGACGCCGCCCCGCCCCCGAATGTGGGCAATGGCCCGCATGGCCGACATGTGGTCGAGCCCCGGGTCGAGGCCGCATTCCATCAGCAGGGTGACGCCGGCGGCCACCGCCTCTTCCTGCAGTTCGCCAATGGCCGGGCTTACGTAGCTGGCCGTGGCCAGGTGCCGGCCGTGCCGCACGCAGGCGCGGGCCACCACCGGGTGCAATAGCGCCGGCAGCATCGAAATCACCACATCGGCTTGGGCCACCAGCTCTTCCAGCAGGTCTTCGTTGGCAGCGTCGAAGGGCACGGCCCGGGCATATTGCGAGTGCGCGGCCAGCACGGGGGCCAGGTGGGCGGGGTTGGCGTCGGCCACGGTCAGAAACCAGGCTTCGGTGGGCGCGTGGCGCAGCAGGTATTGAATGAGCGACGAGGCCGAACGGCCCGCGCCAAGGAGCAGGAGGCGGGAATTCATGCCGTAAAAGTAGGGCGCGCCGCCGCGCCCGGCGCAGAACGCAGGCGCCATTCATTCACGGCAATCTTGTTACCTTCGCGCCCCTTCACTAAATCCGCATGGCCCGCAATTCCCGCCAGCAGCTCATTGCCTACGAAGAGCTGGATTCTCCCACCGACTTATCCACCGACGAGCAAACCACCTGGCAAGTCGCGCGCGAGGCCACGGCCCATGCCTACGCCCCCTACTCCGGTTTTCAGGTGGGCGCGGCCCTGCTGCTGGCCGATGGCACCGTATTCCGGGGCACCAACCAGGAAAACGCGGCCTACCCTTCCGGCCTCTGCGCCGAGCGCACGGCCCTGTTTGGGCTGGCCGCCAACCACCCCGGCCACGCGCCCATTGTGGGCATGGCCGTGGCCGCCCGGCCCGCCGGGGGCGAGTTTGGCCCGGCCCTGCCCTGCGGCGCCTGCCGGCAGGTGATGCTGGAATACGAAGCCCGCCAGTCGCGGGCCATTCCGCTGCTGCTGCCCAGCCGGGCCGGTACCATCCTGCGGTTTGCTTCCGTGGCCGACCTCATGCCCTTCAACTTTTCGCCCGACGACCTGCCCACGCAGTAGCGAAGATGGCCGAGCATCACCTTCTTGTGGCACGCCGTGCCCGCTACCACCAGTTGGGAGAGCTCTCAATGCGCACCCGGCGCGTGTGGCTGGTGTGCCATGGCTATGGGCAGCTGGCGCAATTCTTCATTCGGCATTTCGCCTTCCTGACCGAGGCCGACCCGCATACCGTGGTGGTGGCGCCAGAAGGCCTGTCCCGTTTCTACCTCAACGGCACCAGCGGCCGCGTGGGCGCCAGCTGGATGACGCGCGAAGACCGCCTGCACGAAATAGAGGACCACGTCAACTTCCTCAACCAGCTCGCCGGAAAAATACTGGCCGAGTGCCTGCCCGAGGTCGAAATCACCGTGCTTGGGTTTTCGCAGGGCACGGCCACCGTCTCGCGGTGGCTGGCGCAGGCGCCGTTCCGGCCCGCTCACCTCATTCTTTGGGCCGGGGGATTTCCCGAAGATTTAGCGCCCGATACCGCCCGCGCCCTGCTGCACGGCCTGCGCTTGTCGGTAGTGGCCGGCACCGCAGACGAATACATCAGCGCCGAAAAGCTGCACGCCCAAGTCGAGCAGTTGCAGCAGCTGGGCGGCTCCCCTACCGTGGCCACATTTGCCGGGCGGCACGAGCTCAACCGCGAACTGCTGGCCCGCCTGGCTGCCGAATAAGCCGCTTGTTTACTTGCGCACAATGGTGGTGGCCGCGCCTTGCGCCCCTGCCAGCACCAGCACCTCCGCAATGGTGACGTGCGGCGGGCGCGTCACCATAAACACGATGATGTCGGCCACGTCCTCGGGCCGCAGCGGCTCGAAGCCTTCGTACACCTTGGCCGCCCGCGCTTCGTCGCCCTTGAAGCGCACCTGCGAAAATTCAGTTTCCACGGCGCCGGGGTTCACCTCGGCCACGCGCACGCCCGTGGGCAGCAGGTCGAGCCGCATGGTTTTGGTGAGCATCTGCACGGCGGCTTTGCTGGCGCAGTACACGTTGCCATTGGCGTACGCCTCCTGCCCGGCAATGGAGCCCACGTTGAGGATAAAACCGGTCTGGCGGGCCGTCATGCCCGGCAACAGGGCGTGCGTCACGTTCAGCAGGCCGCGCACGTTGGCGTCCAGCATCTGGTCCCAGTCGTTGGGGTCGCCGGCCTGAATAGGGGCCAGCCCATGCGCGCCGCCGGCATTATTCACTAGCACGTCGGGCGCCTGCAGTTCCTGGGGCAGCGAGGCCACCGCCGCGTTCACCGCCGCCCGGTCGCGCACGTCAAATTCCAGCACGTGCACCGGCACCGGGGCCAGTTGCGCGGCCAGTTCATCCAACCGCTCGCGCCGCCGCCCGGCTACCACCAGCTGAAATCCGGCTCCCGCCAAAGCTACGGCCGTAGCCCTTCCAATTCCGGACGAAGCGCCCGTGATGAATGCAGTCCGCATATAGGAAAAAGTTGTTGCCAGCTGGCAGTTGAGCGTTATCAGCTACGAGTTTTCAGGGCAACTGAAAGCCCCGATACCCGATAATACCTAACCGACAGCTAGTTTTGGATATTGATATACAACGTCACCGAGTTTGTGCTGATGCTTTGCAGGCTGCGGCTGAACACGTCGTTATGCGGTTCCAGCAGATTGCGCAGTCCGTGCGAGAAGCGCAGCTCCGGCGCCAGCTTAAACAGCGGGTAAAACAGGTCGAGGCCCACGCCATATTCCAGGGTCAGGTCGCTGTTGGCGGCCTGCAGCACGTTGCGCAGGGGGTCGTTGCGCCGGTTGCTCACCGCAATGCTGGGACTGATGCCGGCAATCATATACATGCGGGCGTTGCGGCGGCGGTCCGACTGGTACTTCAGCATGATGGGAAACTGCACCACCGTCGACGATAACTCCTGCGTCACAATAGAGTCGGGCGCCGGGTAGTTGCGCGGCTTAAACTCCACCTTGCGCGTGAGGAAGCTCACCCCCGGTGCAAACCGAAAGATGAACGGCGAATTCGGCCCGCCAATGCGCGCATCGCCGATAAAGCCAACCCCCAGCGTGGGGCTCACAATCGAGTTGGCCGTCACATTCTGGGTGGCGATGTAATACGGCGACTGCTCAATGTCGAAGCGCGAAGCCGAGAGGGCCACGTACATGCCCGGGTGAAACCACCGCTCGTCGTAAGAAGGCAGGTTTTGGGTGGTGATGGATTTCAGCGTGCCGTTCTTGCCACGGTTGGCCTTGGAGCGGGCCCGGCGCTGCGCCTGGGCCAGCGAGGGCAATAGCAGCAGCAGCAGGCCCAGCAGGGCCAAGCGCTTTAGTTGTGCGCCGTGTAGATGGAGCTGATGCCGAAAGTGAGGGGTTGCCATGCAGGTTCTTTAAAGCCGACTTTGGTGAGGATGGCCAAAAAATCGGGGCCGTCGGGGAATGCCTGCACCGAGGCGGGCAGGTAGGTATAGGCCGACTGGTCTTTGGAAATAAGCTTGCCAAAAACCGGCAGCACCCGGCGGAAGTAAAAATTATACGCTTGCTTGAGCGGAAACGCGGTGGGCTTGCTAAATTCCAGAATCACAAGCTTGCCGCCGGGACGCAGCACGCGCCGCATCTCGGCCAGGCCGGCTTCGAGGTGGGCAAAGTTGCGCACGCCAAACGAGGCCGTCACGGCGTCAAAGTCGCCGTCCTGAAACGGCAGGTTCTCCGAGTCGCCCAGCTCCAGTTGAATGCGGTTGCCCAGCCCTTTGGCGGCCAGCTTGCGCCGCCCCACCTCCAGCATGCCCTCCGAAATGTCCACGCCGGTCACCTGCGCGTCGGGCGCGGCGGTGCGCAACGTCTCAATGGCAAAGTCGGCCGTGCCGGTGGCAATGTCGAGGATGCGCGCCGGGCGCAAGGCCTTCAGCTCATCCACCGCCTTGCGCCGCCAGTAAATGTCGGTGCCCACGCTGAGGAAGTGGTTGAGGAAATCGTACTTGCCCGCGATGGAATTAAACATCTGGGCCACCTGCGATTTCTTGTCGGCGGAGTTGTCTTTGTAAGGTAATACAGCCATGAGGGGCGCAAAGAACGGTAAGGTTGCGGTAAAATTGTTTTCTCCCAACGCCCAACGTCCCGGGTTTGTTGGCACCAACGCTGGCAATCGGGTGGCAATGAGTGCCGAGTGGCCACAAAAAAGCGGGCCAGGCAATGTGCCCGGCCCGCTTCGCGATTATCTCGGCGACAACGACTAGTCGTTTTTGGCTTTGATTTTCGTCTTTTCGCCGTTGGCGTCCTTGGCTTTGCCTTCCAGCTCACCGTTTTTGGTGGTAGTTTTGGTTTCGCCGCTGGGACCTTTGGTTTTCACTTTCACTTTGTCCGAATCCTCGTCCACTTTGGTTTTCACCTTGGTGCCGTCGGCCATCTTCACCTTGCTCTTGCCGGGCACCAGCGGAGCCGAAGTGCGGGTCGTGGTCGTGGTGGTGCCGGTCGTGGTGGTCGAGCCCATGCCCGTGGTGCCCGTGCCGTTGTTCATGGTGCCGGTGGTCGGCATGCCGCCCACTACCTTGAACTCGTCACGACGGTTGAGCTGCATGTTCTCGGGCGAATCGTTCGGCGCGGCCGGACGACGCTCGCCGTAGCTCACGGTGCTCATGCGGGTTTCGGTGATGCCCTGCTTCTTCAGGTAGTTGAAGGCGGCCTTGGCGCGGTTGTCGCCGAGCACCATGTTGTACTCGTCGGTGTTGCGCGAGTCGCAGTGGCCTTCAATCGAGATAACGATGCCAGGGTTAGCCGTCAGAATCGAGCTGATTTCGTTCAGGGTCGTAATCGACTCCGGACGCAGCTTGTACTTGTCGGTATCGAAGTAAATGTTCTTCGTGGCGAACATCCCAACCGAGGTGGTATCGATGTATTTCACATAGAAATTCTTGGTGATGGTCGTCGAGTCGTTCGTCGACACCGGCACCGGGAATTCCTGCGTTTCGATGTTCTTGCCATCCTTGCTCACGGCTACCTGGTAGGTACGGCCCGAAAGCACGGCCACCTGGTACGAGCCGTCGGGCTTGGTGATGTCGCGGAAGCTCAGGGCCGTTTTATCGGCCTGCGCGCCGCTGAACACCAGCTCCACGCCCGGAATCACGGTCGTGCTGTCCTGGGCCGAAAACACCTTGCCACGGATGTTGGCGTTCTTGATGTAGTTGATGGTGTAGATGTCCTTCTCACCGTAGCCGCCAATGCGGTACGAACTGAGGTAAGCGTACGAGCCATCGGGGCTCAAACGGTAGTAGGAGTCATCGTCCGGGGTGTTCACGGGGTAGCCCATGTTCTGCGCGGCGCCCCACTTGCGGCCCACGCTGTCCCACTCCGACTTGAAGATGTCGTAGCCGCCCATCGTGTTGTGGCCGCGCGACGAGAAGTACAGCGTCTTGCCGTCCTTGCTCAGGTACGGGCTGTCGTCGTCGTACTTGGTGTTGATGTTGGCACCAAGCGACTTGGCCGGGCCAAAGTCACCACCTTCAGCACGGGTGCTGTAGTACAGGTCCAGCGTTCCGTCCTCGGAGTAGCGGCCCGTGGCGAAGTAAATGGTTTTGCCGTCCGGCGTGATGTAGGCATCGCCCTCGTACGACTTCGAGTTGATGTTGCTGTCCAGCGGCTTCGGGACCGACCAGTCGCCACCCGACTTGTCCGACACGAAGATGTCGCCATTGTTGTCGTTGCGGTACATCAGCAGCTTGGTGTCGTTGTCAAACAGCTGCGTCGAAGCGTCGTGGCCTTTGCCGTTGAGCACGCCGCTCAGCGAGCGGGGCTTCTCCCAGTTTTCGTCGTCGATGCGGCGGGATTCGAAGATGTCTTCGTAGTACTCACCGTCGGCGGCAATGGCCTTGTTTTTCTTGTCGCTGGGCTTGCCGGCAGCACCGGTCACGTTTTCGCCGCGCGAGGTGAAGATGAGCAGCTTGTCATCGGACGAAATAACCGGGCTGTGCTCCGAGTACTGCGTGTTGATGGTGGGCCCCAGGTTTTTGACGAAAATGTCCTTGGGCGAGTTGAACTGCACCTTGGCATTTTTGCTGTGCTGAATGAGCTGCGCGAGTTCTTCCTTGCGCTGGTCGTTCTTCTTCAGCGTGGCGTTGTAGGCCTGGAAGTGGGCCACGGCCTCGTCGAAGTTGTAGTTGAGGTGGTCTACCCGGCCCAGCCAGTATTCCACGTCTTTCGACACCTTCGGCTTCAGCTTCTGCGCTTTATAGATGTAGTCGCTGGCTTTCTCCTTGTCGAAGGACATATAGGAAATACCGGCGTTGAACAACGCTTTGGCGTTGTTCGGGTCTTTGGCAAGCACCTTCTCGTAGTAAGGCAGTGCAGCGCGGTAGTTTTCCTGCTCGAAGAACTTGTTGCCGGTCTTGAGGTCTTTACGCGTGCTTTGTGCCTGGGCCGGAGCGGCTACTGTGGCGGAAAGGGCAACGGCGCACGACGCTTGCAGTAACCTTCTGGATAAGTTGTCCATTGGAGGAGAGGTTTGAAAAAAAGAATTTCTGAAGGGGTTGTACGAGGAAACGAGCCCCAGAAGGGCTGCGGAGCAAACTATATTTTGGGCTTATACTGAAAAACCACGGCAGGGTTAGGCTTTAATCCGCAAATGCGAATAAGGTAACCGTTGCCAACCGCCGGGCCTACCGCCCATAATCCCAAAACCGGAGGGGTTGCTGGCGGGCAAAGATAGGTTTTTTGCTTGCTAAAAGCGGTTCTCGGCGAAATAACGGCCATCCAACAGCGGTCGAGTGCTACGGCAGCGGCCCGCTTGGAAGGCAGGCATGCCGCGCAAATATAGACGCACCAAGGAAATAGCAATTCATTCAACTCCTTTTATTTATTCCAAGCACGCCCGCATTCAGTCGTAATTTTGGGCTTCCTGACATTCTCCTATTTCCTTGCTTGCCATGATTATTCACGACGCCCAATTTCTCACGAGTAATTCGCGGGCGGAGTTGTGCCCGGCCCCCACACTGCCCGAATACGCATTCATCGGGCGCTCCAACGTGGGCAAATCTTCGCTAATTAACATGCTAACCGAGCGCAAAGGGCTGGCTAAAACGTCAGCGTCGCCCGGCAAAACACAATTAATTAACCATTTTATCATCAATGACAAATGGTTCTTGGTCGATTTGCCGGGCTATGGCTACGCTAAAGTGAGCAAGACTTCGCGCGCTGAATGGACGCGCATGATAAACTTTTACCTGCGCCACCGCCCCAACCTCATGTGCGTGTGCGTGCTGATTGACTCGCGCCATTCCCCGCAGGCCACCGACTTGGCTTTCATGGAAAAGCTGGGCGAGGAAGGCATTCCCTTCGTGATGGTGTTCACGAAGGCCGACAAACAGTCGACGGCCCAAACCAAGGCCTTGGTAACCGATTACCTCAAAAAAATGAGCGAAATCTGGGACGAGTTGCCGCGCTACTTCCTCACCTCGGCCGAAACCGGGCTGGGGCGCGACGAGCTGCTCGATTTTATTGCCGAAGTCAACCAGCAGTGGGTGGCCGATGCGACGCCCAATGCGTAGATTGGCCCCTAAATTGCCATCCGGGCTCGGGCCCGCGGTGGGCCTCACTCCTCTTGTTTCCCCGCCCCATTTTTTCATCATGACGAAAGCACGTTCCGTTTCGCAGCTGGCCCTGGGCCTGTTGCTGGCCGCGGCCGCCCCGGCCCTGGCCCAAACCACCCCCAACACCACCCCGGCGGGCCAGGCGCCCGGCGAAAAGGGCACCGGCATCGGCTCGGTGGGCAAGGCCATTCCCGTGGCTGAGTACTACGAAGGCGGCCAAGCCGCCATGTACGAGTTCATCGGCAAGGAGCTGAAGTACCCCGTGATGGCCAAGCGCAACCGCATCCAGGGCCAGTGCATCATCAGCTTTCAGCTGAACGCCGACGGCACCATGCAGGACATGCGCATTGTGAAGCAGCTGGGCGGTGGCACCGGCGAAGAAGCCCTGCGCGTGGTGCGTCTGCTCAAGTTCAAGAAGCCCGAGCTGCCCATTCGGGCCAGCCTGCCCATCGTGTTCAAGCTGGGCCAGACGGCCTCGAACGCGACGGATGCGCAATAGTTCGTAATTTTGGATGACCAATGAGAAAAGGAGAAGCCGGCGCCTGCGTCGGCTTTTTCTGCCTCATTGGTCATTTTCCCATTCATAATTCCCAAAAATGCCCTACGAATTGCAAGAGTTGGCCGCCATCAGCGGCATGCCCGGCCTGTACCGCTTGGTGCGCGCCGCCCGCCACGGCGTCCTGGTTGAGAGCCTCGACGAGAAAGCCACCCGGACGCTGGCCCCAGCTCGCAACAAAGTGTCGCTGCTGTCGGAAATCTCCATCTACACCCAGGACCCCGACCAGACTGTGCCGCTGACCGAGGTATTTGAGCGCATTTACCAGAAGCACGGCGCGGCCTCGCCCGTTACGGCCAAATCGAGCGAAGGCGAGCTGACCGATTTCCTGGCCGGCGTGATTCCCGACTATGACCGCGACCGGGTGTACCTGTCCGACATCAAGAAGCTGGCCACCTGGTACGGCATCGTGAGCAAGCACCGCCCCTACCAGGCCGCACCCGCTGCCGAAGCACCGACAACCGAAACCACTACTGAAACGCCGGCTGCTGACGCGGCTCCGGCCCCCAAAGCCAAGCGCAAATCGGCCAAAGCCGCCGAGGAGTCCACCGCCAGCGAGCCCCTGAGCACGGGCGGCGTGATTGGTGAAACCGACGCGGCCCCGACGGCCGCCGGCAACCCGGAAGCAACCACGCCCGCCAAGAAAAGCCGTAAAAAAGCGGAGTAGCACACAGCATTAGTCCAACAAAAAGGCCGCTCCCGAATAAGGGGCGGCCTTTTTGTTGGGGAAATGCGGGTTTATTTGACGGTGGTTGCTTTCTTGGGGGTAGGTTCAGGCGCCGGTTTGTGGTCGCAAGCCTCCTTGTCGTTGGCGATGAAGCTTTCGGCCTTTTCGACCAACTCTTTGCTGCCGATGAAGAAAGGGCAGCGCTCGTGCGGAATCTGAGGCTCGATTTCCATGGTGCGGCGCGTGCCGTTGGAGCTCTTGCCGCCGGCTTGCTCCACGATGAAGGCCAGCGGGTTGCACTCGTACATGAGGCGCAGCTTACCGCTCTTGTTTTTGGCGGTGGCGGGGTACACGTAGATGCCGCCCTTGAGCAGGTTGCGGTGGAAGTCGGCAACAAGCGAGCCGATGTAGCGGGCCGAGAACTGCTGGTCTTTGCAGTATTGCACGAAGGCGGCCACGCCGGGCGAGAACGAGTCGGAGCTGCCTTCGTTGATGGAGTAGATGGCGCCGGTTTGGGGGGTGATGATATCGGGGTGCGAGAGGAAGAATTCGCCCAGCGAGTGCTCGTAGGTGAAGCCGTTGACGCCGTTTCCGGTCGTGTACACCATCATGGTGCTGGAGCCGTAGATGACGTAGCCGGCGGCTACCTGGTGGGTGCCGGGCTGCAGGCAGTCGGCGGCGGTGCCTTCGCGGCCGGTGGGCGACACGCGGCGGTAGATGCTGAAGATGGTGCCGATGCTCACGTTGACGTCGATGTTGCTCGACCCGTCGAGCGGGTCGATGGCCACCACGTATTTGCCCTGGTTGTTGCCGGTCTGAATCATCTCGTCGTCTTCCTCCGAGATGATGGTGCACACCTCGCCGCCGTTGCGCAGGGCGCGAATGAAGCGGATGTTGGCAATGACGTCGAGCTTCTGCTGGTCTTCGCCCTGCACGTTCTGGCTGCCGTAGGCGCCGGCGATGTCGATGAGGCCGGAGCGGTTGATTTCGCGGTTGACGATTTTGGCGGCCAGCGCAATGTCGCGCAGCAGCTGCGAAAGCTCCCCCGTGGCGTAGGGAAAGTCCTCCTGCTTGCGCATAATGAAGCGGTCGAGGGTCGTGCCAACGGGCAGCGCCAGCTTGTTGTGGTCCATAAAAATAACGGGATGAAATGGCGGGAACGGGCAACAAAGCTACTCTAGCGGGAGCGAAGTTTTTAGGCTTCTGGCGCGGGTAAAAGGGCCTCGGAGTTGCGCAAACGTTAGCCCTGGCCGGGGCCGGTGGCGGCGGGCAGCGGTAGTGCGGCGGCGCATCCGGGGAGGCTGGCGCACTACCTTGAAACCGTGGCGGTACACCTAGAACTGTTGGCGGAACACCTCAAAGCCGTGGCGGAATCCCTCGACGGCGTGGCGGAGCCTCTCAACGATTTGGCGGAATACCCCAAAGCCGTGGCGGAGCACCTGAGACGCTGGCGGAACATCTCAACGGCTTGGCGGAACACCCGGACACGGTGGCGGAGCACCTCGAAGCCGTGGCGGAGGGCTCGGAAAACCGCATTTGCGGGCGGCGGCGCTACTTTTGGGACCTATGGAGAAAATACCGGGACTTGAGGTGTACAAATTCGGGGGGGCGTCGGTGAAGGACGCGGCGGCCATTCTCAACCTCTGCCGCATCGTGCGCGACTTTGGGCCGCAGGGGCCGCTGGTGGTGGTGGTGTCGGCGATGGGCAAGACGACCAATGCACTGGAGGAGATTTATGACTTGGCGTACCGGGGCGCGGATTACTCGGCGCAACTGGCGGCGGTGGAAGCGTATCATCAAAAAGTCAGCACAGACTTGAGCCACGCCTTACCCCATCCCGGGCTCGATGCATCAAAACCAGACCCAGGGTTGGAAAGTGGCTTTGATAGTTTGGCTTACAGTCTGCGGAATCTTTCCTCATCTAAAAGCTACGACGAAGGCTATGACCAAGTCGTAAGCTTTGGTGAATTCTTGTCTTGTTATTTAGTCTACCAAGCTTTAGCGGGGCATTTTGAAGAAAACGTGTACTCGCGAGCGGGACTAATCGTGACGGATAACACTTGGCGGGAAGGCAAGGTAAATTGGCAGGAAACGGAAAAACGCGCTCAGGCGGAGTTAACTCTTTTCCAGAACGGAGCCCGCATTGTAGTCACGGAAGGATTTACTGCTCAAGTGCTGAATAGCCACCGCACCACCACCCTGGGCCGCGAGGGCTCCGACTACACGGCCGCCATTCTGGCCTACTGCCTGCGGGCCGAGGCGGTAACCATCTGGAAGGACGTGGCGGGCCTGCTCAATGCCGACCCCAAGATTTTCCCGGACACGGTGCGCTACCCCGAAATCAGCTACCGCGAAACCATCGAAATGGCGTATTACGGTGCCTCGGTCATCCACCCCAAAACGCTGAAGCCGCTGGCTGACCGCAACATTCCGCTGCGCGTGAAGTCGTTTTTGGACCCGGCGGCCGCGGGCACGCTCATCCACGACTGCCAGCACCCGGCGCTGGCGCCCGCCTTCATCCGCAAGACGGACCAGTGCCTGCTCTCTTTCGCCAGCAAGGACTTTTCGTTTATCTCGGAGGAAAACCTGGCCGTGATTTTTGCGGCCCTGGCGCAGGCCAAGCTCAAGATTAACGTGATGCAGAACTCAGCCATCAGCTTCTCGGTGTGTACCGATTTTGTGGAGCGGCGCGTGCACCTGCTGCTCGATTTGCTGCGGGAGCAGTTCACGCTGCATTACAATACGGGCGTGCAGCTGTTCACCATCAAGAATTACGACGCGGCCAGCATTGCGCGCCTCACCGAAGGCAAGCGCCTGCTGCTGGAGCAGCGCACGCGCGGCACGTTTCAGTTTGTGTGCCAGGCGTAGCGTAGCGCGGACTTTGTAGTCCGCGTCCCCGCGCCGTTTTAATGCATCGTTCACCAACGCGGACTACAAAGTCCGCGCTACAACCCCACCCATGGACTTTCTCCTCATTACGCCCCAGGCGCGGCCCGGCGTGGCCCTTATTCAACTCAACCGGCCCAAAGAACTTAATGCCCTGAACGGGCAACTAATCCGTGAAATCCGCGACGCGCTTCAGATACTGGATGCTGATGATGCGGTGCGCGTGGTCATCATCACGGGCAGTGAGCGGGCGTTTGCGGCTGGGGCCGACATCAAGGAAATGGCCGGCAGGACGGCTGTGGACATGTTTCTCGACGACCGGTTTGCCACGCTGGAGCAGATTCGGCGGTTTCGCAAGCCGCTGATTGGGGCCGTGTCGGGCTTTGCGCTGGGCGGCGGCTGTGAGTTGGCCATGACCTGCGACATGTTGGTGGCATCGGAAACGGCGCAATTCGGGCAGCCCGAAATCCGACTGGGCACCATGCCCGGCGCGGGCGGCACCCAGCGCCTGGCCCGCGCCGTGGGCAAGGCCAAAGCCATGGAAATGGTGCTCACCGGCGAGTTCATCTCGGCTCAGGAGGCGCACCGCGTGGGGCTCGTCAACCGCGTAGTGCCCGTGGGCCAGTACCTGGAAGAAGCCTTCCGACTGGCGGCCAGCATCGCGGCCAAAAGCCCCGTGGCGGCTCGCCTAGCCAAAGAATCCATCAACCGCGTATTTGAAACGCACCTGGACGAAGGCCTGCACTTCGAGCGGAAGAACTTTTACCTCACCTTCGCTTCCGAAGACCAGAAGGAGGGCATGGCCGCTTTCGTGGAGAAGCGTCAGCCGGAATTTAAGGGCCGTTGAGGGTCTATTTAGAACGTCATGCAGAGCGCAGCGAAGCATGACGTTCTTTCATTTATTCCGTACAAGCTCCCATTATCCTAAATAAACCCAACCCAATGGCAGTACTCGTGGGCAAGCGCGCCCCTTCCTTTAAAGCCACCGCCGTGATTGACGGCACCTTCGAAGAGGAATTTTCGCTGGACCGCTACCTGGGCAAAAAGCACGTCCTGTTTTACTTCTACCCGGCCGATTTCAGCCGCGTGTGCCCCACTGAAATCCTGGCTTTTCAGGACCGGCTCGATGAGTTTGAGAAGCGCGGCGTGGCCGTGGTGGCCTGCTCCACCGATACCCAGTACGCCCACCTGGCCTGGCAGCTGATGCCACGCGACAAGGGCGGCATTTTTGGGGTGAAGTACCCCATGGTGGCCGATGCCACAAAAACCATCTCGGCCAACTACGACGTGCTGGGCGGCCACTACGACTACACCGAGGCCGGCGAAATGACCTACGTGGGCTCCCCCTCGCCTACCGCGGCTTGTTCCTTATTGACCGCGACGGCATCGTGCGGCATCAGCTCGTGAACGACCGGCCGCTGGGCCGCAGCCTCGCCGAATCCCTGCGCATCATTGACGCGCTTCAGCATTTCGAGAAAAACGGCGAGGCCTGCCCCGCCGACTGGGAACAAACCACCGAAGCCTAAAACGAGTCGGGCACTGACCTTGGGCACATTTGCGTAATTTTGAGGCTTGCTGTTTCTCTATAACATAGCCCTGGGCCTCTATGGCCTGCTGCTGCGCCTGCTGGCGCCGTTTGTGCCTAAGGCGGCGGCGTGGGTGGCCGGCCGCCGCGGCCTGCTGGCTCATATTCATCAGATGCTGGGCGCTGATAACGCCCCGCGGGTGTGGTTTCACTGCGCTTCGCTGGGCGAATTTGAGCAGGGCCGGCCGCTGCTGGAAGCCTACCGCAACGCCCATCCGGACGTGAAGCTGGTGCTCACCTTCTTCTCGCCTTCGGGCTACGAAATCCGCAAAAACTGGCCGGGGGCCGACTATATTTTCTACCTGCCGCTCGACACGCGCGCCAACGCCCGGGCTTTTGTCGACGCGGTGCAGCCCCGGTTGGTGGTGTTTGTGAAGTACGAATTCTGGTACCACTTTCTTACGGAAGCGCACCGGCGTGGCATTCCCGCCGTCGTGGTGTCGGCTATTTTTCGGCCGGAGCAGGTGTTTTTCCAGCCCTGGGGCGGCTTCTTTCGCCGCATTCTCACGCGCTTCGCCCACATTTTCACCCAGTCCGAACCTTCGGCGGCGTTGTTGCGCCAGCACGGCATCAGCCGGGTGAGCGTGGCCGGCGATACCCGCTTCGATACCGTGGTGGCCACGGCGGCGGCACCGCCTCGCTCGCTGCCACTAGTGGAAGCATTCGTGGCCGACGGTGCGCCGGTGCTGGTGGCCGGCAGCCTCTGGCCCGATGATTTGCCGACGCTGGCCCCGCTCCTGCGCGACTACGCCGGGCGGCTGCGCACCATCGTGGCCACCCACGAAATCGACGAGCCCACGCTGCAAACCGTGGAGAATGCCTTTCCAGGCCTGGTGGTACGATATTCGCAGGCTCAGCCCGCCACCGTGGCCCAGGCTCGGGTATTGCTCATCGACAACATTGGCCTGCTGAGCCAGCTCTACCGGTTCGGGCACTACGCTTACATCGGCGGGGCTTTCGGCAAGGGTCTGCATAACACCCTTGAGGCCGCGGCTTTCGGGCTGCCATTGTTTTTTGGGCCGAATTACAAGCGGTTTCAGGAAGCTGTGGACCTGGCGGAGCTGGGACTGGCTTTTCCGGTGGCCAATGCCGAGGAACTGGCCGCTCGGTTTGCGCCCATCTGGAACAGCGAAAAGCTGCGCCTGAGCCTGCAAGACCAACTGCTCGACTACGTGCACGGCCAGGCCGGCGCCACCCGTACCATCATGGCGGCCCTGCCCGGCCTCACCTTTGCCCAATGACCCCAGCGCATTCTTCCGAAGCCAGCCCGTTGCAGCGCGGCACCGTCATCAAATCGACGGGCTCGTGGTACGTCGTGCGCGGCGCCACGGGCCAGCTTTATCGCTGCCGGCTGCGGGGCAAATTCAAAATGAAAGGCCTGAAAGCCAGCAACCCGCTGGCCGTGGGCGACCAGGTCGATTTCAGCGTGGAGGCGCAGGCCGAAGGCGCGGGCGTTATCTCCCACATTGAGCCGCGCCGCAACTACATCGTGCGCCGCTCAGTGCACAAAACCGGCCACGTGCACATCGTGGCGGCCAATCTGGACCAGGCCATGCTGGTCGTCACGTTGGTATCGCCGGCCACCTCATTTGGGTTTATCGACCGGTTTCTGGTCACGGCCGAGGCTTACCACATTCCCGTCACGCTGCTGTTCAACAAAACCGACTTATACGACGAAGAAGGCTTCGAGTACCAGGCCGAAATTGCGGGCATGTACGCCAGCCTGGGCTACCCCAGCCGCACCTGTGCCGCCAGCATCGGCGAGGGCGTGGCCGAAATCGACCAATTATTGGAAGGAAAAGTGAGCCTGCTGGCCGGCCATTCGGGCGTGGGCAAAAGCACACTCATTAACGCCCTGGTGCCCGACCTGAGCCTGAAAACCGCCGAAATCAGCGAGTTTTCCGATAAGGGCGTGCACACCACCACCTTCGCCGAGATGCTGGAAGTGCGCCCCGGCACCTTCATCATCGACACGCCCGGCATTAAGGAGCTGGGCCTGGTAGACTTGCCGCCCGCCGAGCTGGCCGGTTATTTCCCCGAAATGCGCGCTCTGCTGGGCCAGTGCCGCTACCACAACTGTCAGCACACCCACGAGCCCGGCTGCGCCGTGCGCGAAGCCGTGGACCAGGGCCGCATCGCCCTCCCCCGCTACGACAGCTACCTGAGCATGCTCGCCGGCGAAGACAACCGGCATTAGCGCTGCGTTAAATAACAAATGAGGAATGAAGAATGACCGTCAGGGCCAATTCTTCATTCCTCATTTGTTATTTAACGCAGCAGGCGTTCTACTTAGCCAGAGGCAGCACCACGCCGTCGATGACGTGCGTTACGCCGTTGCTGGAAATGACGTCGGCAATCTGCACGGTAGCGGGCGCATCTTTGCCGTTGCTCACCATCACCTTGCCGTCTTTCACGGAGATGTGGAGCTTTTCGCCGTTCACGGTGGTCAGTTCCTGGCCATCCTTCAGGTCGGCGGCCACCAGGCGGCCGGGGATGACGTGGTAGGTGAGCACACCTTTTAGGTTTTCCTTGCTGGCGGGGTCCATCAGGCCGGCTAGGGCGCCCTTGGGCAGCTTGTCGAAGGCGGCATTGGTGGGGGCAAATACGGTGAAGGGGCCGGCGCCTTTCAAGGTCTCAACCAGGCCTGCCTGCTTCACAGCCGACACCAGGGTGCTCACGCTTTTAGCGCCCATGGCGTTGTCTACGATGTCTTTATCGGCCGTCATGGCCACGCCATCCACCATCACGCCGCCGGGCTTGGCCATGCGGGCCGAGTCGCCGGCCACGGCGGCTAGCGAGTCGGCGGGGTTGACGTTGCTGGCGGCCGTTTCGGTGGTGGCGGGCTTGTCGTTGCCGCAGCTGGCCATCAGCAGAGAGGTGGCCAGCGCGGCCAGCAGAGGAGCAAAATGTCTTTTCATGTAAACAGGTGTGTGAAAAAAATAGGATGGGTATATGCCAATGTGGCGTTTGCGCTTACGAAGAAACAACCCCACCCGGTTGTTTCGGTACTGGCCGGTTTTCTTACCTTCGCGGCCCCGCCGGCCAAAACCCCGGCGGCTTCACCCGAGTTTACCCGCTAAATCCGCATTCCCATGAAAACCGCAGAAATCCACACCAAAAAGGGTGTGATGAAGGTTGAGTTCTACGAGCAGGACGCTCCGAACACCGTCAAAAACTTCACCGACCTCGCCCAGAAAGGCTACTACGACGGCCTGAAATTCCACCGCGTCATCCCGAATTTCGTGATTCAGGGCGGCTGTCCCAACACCCGCGCCGGCGCCAAAGGCATGCCCGGCACCGGCGGCCCCGGCTACAAAATCGACTGCGAAACCAGCGGCGGCCACCAGTACCACGAGCGTGGCGCCCTGAGCATGGCCCACGCCGGCAAAAACACCGGCGGCTCGCAGTTCTTCATCGTGCACGACCGCCAAAACACCGCCCACCTCGACCGCGTGCACACCGTGTTTGGCAAAGTCGTGGAAGGCCTCGACGTCATCGACCAGATTCAGGCCAACGACGAAATTGAGAAGATTGTGGTGAAGGAAGAGGCGTAAGCTTACTTCACTCCCGAAAACAACAGAGCGTCATGCTGAGCTTGTCGAAGCATCTCTTCCAGGGAAGTAATTCAGTTACTCTCGCGGTAGAGATGCTTCGGCTGCGCTCAGTATGACGTTCTTATTTACAGCCTCCGCCTTATTTCTTCTCCGGCACCGGGTTCTCTATCTCCCGCACCAACTCCCCGTACCAGCCTTCGCCGTATTTGCGAATCAGCGGCTCCTTCAGGAACTGGTACACCTTCACGCCCAGCGAGCCGCCAAACGAGCACGCCGGGTTACAGATGCCCCACCGGTCGTAGTTCAGGGCATCGAACCCGTCGTACTTGGTGATGCGGATGGGGTACAGGTGACAGCTGATGGGCTTTTTAAACGTGGTGGCGCCCGCCAAGTAGGCCTGCTCAATGCCGCATTTCAGAATGCCGCGCTCGTCGTAGAGGGCGTAAGCGCACTCCTTGTCGTCAATGGTTGTTGTGCTGAAGTCTCCTTCCCAATCCTTGATGTAGAGGCCCTGGGCTTTGATGGCGGCCTTGCCGGCTTCGTTGAGAAACGGCTCAATGTTGGCGTATTCCTGCTCCAGAATGCGCAGCTCGGCTTCTTCGAGCGGCGCGCCGAGGTCGCCTTCCACGCAGCAGGCGCCTTTGCAGGCTTCGAGGTTGCAGACAAAAAAGTTGTCGGCGATGTCGTCGGAGATGACCGTTTCTTGAATAATAATCATTAGTACAAAGATAGCCCCGGCTGCGGGGCCTGAAATTCATTGGGCCCCCTCCCTAGCGGGCCGTATCTTTGTAAACCGCCCCCTAGGCGGCTTAATTCGCTGATGGCACTAGATTATCTTTCCCTCCTCAATGGCTCGCAGGCGGCCGCGGTGATGCAAACCGAAGGCCCGTGCATGATTATCGCGGGTGCCGGCTCGGGCAAAACCCGGGTGCTCACCTACCGCATTGCCAACCTGCTCGAAAAAGGCGTCGACCCGTTCAACATCCTCGCCCTCACCTTCACCAACAAGGCCGCCAAGGAGATGCGCGCCCGCGTGGAAAAAGTGGTGGGCCCCTCCGCCCGCAACCTGTGGATGGGTACCTTTCACTCAGTGTTTGCCAAAATTCTGCGCTCCGAAGCCGACAAGATTGGCTACCCGCGCAGCTTCACCATCTACGACACCCAGGATTCGAAAACCCTGATTGGGCAGATTGTGAAGGAGCTGGAGCTGGACGACAAGCTGTACAAGCCGAGCCTAGTGCTGGGCCGCATCTCGGCCGCCAAGAACAAGCTGATTTCGGTAAACCAGTACCTGCACGACCCCAACATCAAGGCCGACGACGAGGCGGCGCTCCGGCCCAAAATCGGGGTGCTGTACCAGCAGTACCAGCAGCGTTGCTTCAAGGCCGGCGCCATGGATTTCGACGATTTGCTCTTCAACACCAACGTGCTGTTTAAGGACCACGCCGATATTCTGAATAAATACCAGAATATGTTCCGGTTTGTGATGGTGGACGAGTATCAGGACACCAACTATTCGCAATATCTGATTACTCGCAAGCTGGCGGCTAAGGAGCGGAATATCTGCGTAGTGGGCGATGATGCGCAGAGCATTTACGCCTTCCGCGGCGCAGATATCAGCAACATTCTCAATTTTGAGAAAGACTATCCCGAATTGCAGGTATTTAAGCTGGAGCAGAATTACCGCTCTACGAAAAATATCGTGTGGGCCGCTAATTCGGTCATTAAAAACAACCAGGCCCAGCTGCGCAAAGACGTCTTTTCGGAAAACGAAGACGGCACCCTGATTGAAGTCATCAAAGCTGCTTCCGACAACGAGGAAGGCAAACTGGTGGCAAATTCCATCTTTGAAGACAAGATGAATGGCCACTTGTCGTACGACAATTTTGCCATTCTCTACCGCACCAACGCGCAAAGCCGCGCGATGGAAGAAGCCCTGCGGAAGCTAAACATCAAATACAAGATTGTTGGCGGCCTGAGCTTTTATCAGCGCAAGGAAATCAAGGACTTGGTAGCCTATTTGCGCCTCACCGTCAACCCAAACGACGAGCAGGCGCTGCGCCGGGTCATCAACTACCCCAAGCGCGGCATCGGCGACACCACCATCAGCAAGCTTATTACCACGGCTGAAGAGGCTAACCACACACTGTGGGAAGTGGTGGCGCACGCCGACCAGTTCATGCCGGCGCGCGTGGCCAACCCGGTGGTGGGCTTTGCCGAAAAAATCAAGAGCTACATCGTGGTAGCGGGCAAGGAAGACGCTTTTGAAGCCGCCAAGTTTATTGCCAAAAACTCGGGCATGCTGGAAGAGCTGTATGCCGACAAGAGCATTGAAGGCCTCTCCCGCTACGAAAACATGCAGGAGCTGCTCAACGGCATTAAGGAGTACGTGGACGACCCCGAGCGCGAGGACAAGAGCCTCGCCGCTTTCCTGCAGGACATTGCCCTCGTCACCGATTCCGACGTGAAGGACGCCCAGCAGGACGGCGAAGCCGTGACGCTGATGACCATTCACTCGGCCAAGGGCCTGGAATTCCGCAACGTGTACATCGTGGGCATGGAGGAAAACCTCTTCCCCAGCCAGATGATGATTACCTCGCGGGCCGACCTGGAGGAAGAGCGCCGGCTGTTCTATGTGGCCATCACGCGGGCTGAAAAGAAGCTGACGCTGAGCTACGCCACCTCGCGCTACCAGTGGGGCAACCTGCGCAGCTGCGAGAAAAGCCGTTTTCTGGACGAAATCGACCCACAGTACGTCAACTTCAAGTTTGCGGCCGGGCCGGGCGAAGCCTCCCCCTTTCAGCACGTATTTGAGCGCCGCTCGAACCTGATTCCGACCGCGCCCCGTAAAGTACAGGCCACGAAGTACGTGGCGCCGGCCGATTTTACGCCTTCCGACACGTCTAAGCTGCAAACCGGCCAGCGCGTGGAGCACGCCAAGTTCGGTTTTGGGGTGGTGAGCCAGCTCGAAACGCAGCAGGGCACTACCAAGGCCACCATCCAGTTCGAGGAAGTGGGCGAGAAAGTGCTGCTGCTGAGCTTCGCCAAGCTGCGGGTGCACTAGCGCGTGATTGTTGGCCGACGAGCATCGGTGAACGTCATGCTGAGCCGGTCGAAGCGTCTCTACCGCTTCGTTGCAACTTTTAACATTAGTTGCGCGGTAGAGACGCTTCGACCGGCTCAGCATGACGTGCTTTTCTGCATCGTCCCACCGTTCCTGCGCCTTATCTTTGGCCTGAAGCCTGCCCCGGGCGGCCTCCCCTACTGTTTCTTATGACCGATACTAATTCCCTGCCCTTCCACCTGCAGCTGCTGGTGCGCGAATACGGGCACAGCACCTACCAGCTCATTCAGGGCTTGGCCCAGATTGAGGACGTGGCCGAGCGCACCAAGCGCGCCGGGCAGATTGTGCAGCTCATGCTGCGCCTGCAGCCCGCCTTGCGCGAGCTGCCCGAAGTGCAAACCCGCCTTTGGAACCACCTGCACGCCATGGCGGGCGAGGAAGTGATCCTGGAGGCGCCCGTGCCCCTGCGCAGCCTCACGGTGCGCACCGAAAAGCCCGCCCGCGTGCCCTACCCGCGCACCTCGCCCAAGCTGCGCGCCTACGGCTCCGGCATTGAAGCCCTGATTGCGAAGGCGCTGACCATTGAAGACGCCGCCGAGCGCGAGCAGGCCACCGTGCAGATTGGCCGCACCATGAAGTTTCTGTACCGCCAGCACAACAAGGAAAACGCCAAGGACGTGACCATTCTGCGGCATCTGGGCGAGCTTTCGGGCGGGCAGCTCCGACTCGACCCGGCCGTGGTGGATGCCGAAAACCTGTTTGAAATGCCCGTGGGCCGCACGCCGGCTTTCATCGTGCCGCAGCCTTCGCAGCAGCGCGAAGGCCGCGACCGGCGCGAGGGCCGCGACAACCGCGGCAACAGCTTCGGGGGCAAGAATGGCAAAAAGCGCAAAAAAGGCCGCAGCCAGGAGCCCCAGCAGCCGCCTCAGTAACTTTATTTTTTACCCACTGTCATCCTGAGCGCAGCGAAGGACCTTATCACGCGAGAACAACTTGTTCATTGGTGATAAGGTCCTTCGCTGCGCTCAGGATGACAGATTTTACTTTCTAACTACATGGCTGCATTTGAAGTACGCGGCGGCAAAAAGCTGCGCGGCGAAATCACGCCCCAGGGCGCCAAAAACGAAGCCCTCCAGATTCTCTGCGCGGTATTGCTCACCCCCGAGCCCGTTACCATCAGCAATATTCCCGATATCCGTGACGTCAACAAGCTCATTGAGCTGCTGCGCGACATGGGCGTGAAAGTAGGCAAGCTGGCCACCGACACCTACGTGTTTCAGGCCGAAAATGTGAATCTGGACTATCTGGACACGCCGGAGTTTATCGCCCAGGCCGGCGCCCTGCGCGGCTCGGTAATGATTCTGGGGCCAATGCTGGGCCGCTACGGCCGCTGCCAACTGCCCAAGCCGGGCGGAGACAAAATCGGCCGCCGTCCCATGGACACGCACTTTCTGGGACTCGAAAAGCTGGGCGGTAAGCTCACGCTCGAAGGCAAGGATTTCTACCGCATCAAAGTCGACGGCAAGCTGACGGGCACCCACATGCTACTCGACGAAGCGTCCGTGACCGGCACCGCCAATATTCTGATGGCAGCCGTGCTAGCCGAGGGCGTCACCACCATCTACAACGCCGCCTGCGAGCCCTACCTGCAGCAGTTGTGCCGCATGCTGGTGCGCATGGGCGCCAACATCCAGGGAATCGGCTCCAACCTGCTCACCATTGAGGGCGTGGACCGCCTCGGCGGCACCGAGCACCGCATGCTCCCCGACATGATTGAAATCGGCTCCTTCATCGGCTTAGCGGCCATGACGGGCTCCGAAATCACCATCAAAGACTGCCAGATTCCGGAGTTGGGCCTCATCCCCGATACCTTCCGCAAGCTCGGCATCCAGCTTGAATTCCGCGGCGACGACATCCACATTCCGGCGCAGGAGCACTATGAAATCGCCACTTACCTGGACGGGTCCATCCTCACGGTTTCGGACCACACCTGGCCGGGCTTTACTCCTGATTTGCTGAGTATTGTGCTGGTGGTGGCCTGCCAGGCCAAGGGCACGGTGCTCATTCATCAGAAGATGTTTGAGAGCCGTCTGTTCTTCGTCGACAAGCTCATCGACATGGGCGCCCAGATTATTCTCTGCGACCCGCACCGCGCCACCGTTATCGGGCTTGACCAGCAGAAGCAGCTACACGGCATCACCATGACCTCGCCCGACATTCGGGCTGGCGTGGCCCTGCTCATCGCCGCGCTGTCGGCCGAAGGCAAGAGCACCATCCTCAACGTGGAGCAGATTGACCGCGGCTACCAGTTCATCGACCAGCGCCTGAATGCATTGGGCGCCGAAATCAGCCGCGTATAAACAATCTAATAACCAGCGTTATGCGCTGTTATAAACAAAAAAGCCCGGCCGTAAAAGTCGGGCTTTTTGCTTGGTAATGGGCTACCGAAACGACCTCGCCGGATAAAGGGTCAGCTGCGCCGCAGTTTGTTTTCACTTTCAGCTTTCCCAATAATCTTCCGATGAAAAACCTGATTTTTCCGGTCCTATTTGGACTCGGACTGGCGGGGTGCAGCCAGGCCTCAGAGGAACAAACGGCGACTTCTGTTGCCCAACCCACGGCGAAGGTCGCGTCCGGGAACGGGACCTTGGGCGCAGCTGCCACCAACCGCATTGTGGTGTACGAAGGCAAATTGAACCTCGGCGTGGCGTCTTTTGACAAAGCCAGCGTCAGCATCGACAGCCTGCTTGCGGTGTATGGCGCTTTTCAGGCGTCGGCGCACGAAACCAGCACCGACGGCCAACGACAGCAGGACCTGACCCTCAACGTGCCGCCCGCCAACTTTGTGCGGCTGGTGGCGGCGCTGAGTAAGCTGGGCCGCGTCGAGAGCAAGGACGTCACCTCTTCCGACATCACCGGCGACGTGCTGGAAGCCAGCAATGCCCTCAACGACCAGCAGGCGGCGCAGACGAAGCAGCAACAGCTACTGGCCAAAGCCACTTCCCCGGCCCAGGCGCAGCAACTTGCCGCTCAGGGCCGGGAGCTGCAAGCCGGAATTGCCGAGGCGGAAGCACGTCTGCAACGTTTTGGCGCGCAGCGGAAATGGGCCACGCTGGCGCTGCACTACTTCCAGTACCTGCCCGCGCCGGAGCCGGCGGCGCCCCTGCCGGCTTTTGCGCCTCGCTTTGCGGAGGCGTTTAACCGGGGCTGGTCGTGGGTGCTGAGCGGACTGGTCCTGCTCACCAACCTCTGGCCGCTGCTGCTGCTGGGTGGCAGCGTAGCCGCGGGCTTGCGGTGGTGGCGCCAGCGGCAGCAGGCCCCGGCGTAAGCGCTTGGCATCAACGCACAAAAGCCCCGGCAGCTGCGGCTACCGGGGCTTTTGCGTTTCGATTGGCCGGCGTTAGTCCACCACCAGGTCCACAATGGCGTTGACCACCGACAGCGCCAGGCTGAACAGCAGCGCGTTCAGCAAGCCGTGCACATCGAAGCTGGTCATCAGGAAATCGGCCAGCTTCACAATGATGACGTTGATGACCAGTAGAAACAGGCCCAGCGTGAGAATGGTGATGGGGAAACCCAGGATTTTGAGAATGGGCTTCACCACGGCGTTGAGCACGCCCAGCACCAGCACCAGAATGATGGCGCTGCCGAAACCGCCCAGGGCCACGCCCGGCAGCACCATGCTCAGGCCATACACGAGGCCGGCCGTGAGCACAATTTTGAGAATAAAACCAAGCATAAAGAAGTTGGTTGAGGTGAGAGAAGCTTATTCGGCGGCTACACCCTTGGCCGCCAGTTTGCCCTGAGATACGGCCATCCAGTTGCAAAGTTGGTAGAGCAGGCGCGCCCCCACAATGGCGTTCCACTCGGTGTCGCCGGGGGCCACTTCGTTGAGGTCGCAACCAATAATCTGAATGCCGGCGCGCACAATGGCCCGCAGCAGATAGGTGGCCTCCTCGTACTCCAGGCCGCCGGGCACGGGCGTGCCGGTGCCGGGGCACAGCTTGGGGTCCAATCCGTCAATATCGAAGCTGATGTAGACCTTTTTGGGCAGCTGCGCAATGATTTTGCCGCACACCTTCTTCCAGGATTTCTTAGCAAACTTCTCGTCGCTCAGAAAACGCTGCCCAAACAGCGCCACGCGGCCGTTCGAGGTTTCGATGAGCTCGGCTTCCTGCTGGCAGTAGTCCCGGATGCCCACCTGCACCAGCTTCTTCACCTGCGGCAGCTCCAGCGCGTTGTACATGATGCTGGCGTGCGAGTACTTAAACCCTTCGTAGGACGGGCGCAGGTCGCAGTGCGCGTCGAACTGCAGAATGGCGAATTCTTCGTGGCGCTCGGCCAGCGCGTGCATATAGCCCAAGGGCGTGCTGTGGTCGCCGCCGAGCACCACCACGCTTTTGCCGGCGTCGAGCAGGGCACCAGTTTTATCCTTGAGCCAGTTCAGCATCTTTTCGCCTTCCACCGTCACGTGGCCGGGCACGCTGCTGTGCTTTTTCAGGCCTTCCTCGGGCTCGCCGGCTTCTACCCATTCGATGTAATCGGCGGCCTTGGGGCGCAGCTCGCGGCTGGCGGCGGCAATGGTCTCGTCGGCTTCCTCCATGGCCAGGCCCAGCTTCCAGGCTTCGGGCAGGTCAGGGTCGTAGAGGTCAACCTGCAAGGAGGCCTCGTGGACGGCGGCCGGGCCCTCGGCGGTACCGGCACGGTAGCTCACCGTGACTTCCCACGGCACGGGCACCACCACCACCTGGGCTTCTTCCGGCGTGAAGGGCAGGCCGAACAAGCCGCCGGCCACGTCGCCGGGCGCATTGGGGTCGAAAGAAGCAATTTTTTTGGCTAAGGCCGCGTCGTTTTTAGACATGTGCGAGGGATTGAAGAGGATAAATGAAACGCAAAAAGAACGTCATGCTGAGCGGAGCCGAAGCATCTCTACCGCGTGAGTAATTTAATTACTCTTGCACGCGAGATGCTTCGGCTCCGCTCGGCATGACGTTGTAAAAAGTCAGAGCAGAAAATGTATTAAGCCGACATCTGGCTGCCCAGGAAATCGTAGCTGCGAATGATTTCGAGGATTTTGGCAAACGTCACGCGGTCGAAGAACAGCATGAGTGGGAGTTCCACCATGTTGTCTTTGTCGGAGAACTGCGTGATAACCGAGAAAATGAGCGGCTGCAGCTGCTGCTGGGGCAGCAGGTTCTGCATCATGTCGGCAATGTCGCCGCGTGGGGCGGTGGGGGGCGCGCCGTAGATGTTCGCCTTCAGAATATTAGCCAGCTGCGTGACCAAGGCCCCCGTGATGATGTTGCTAATTTCAAGCAGCAGCGACTCCTGCAGCTCATTGACTTCCAGCGCTTCGGGCGCATTCATACGCAGGCACACCCGCGACAGGCGCTGAATGTGCTGGCCCGAAAAGAACATGAGCGTGGTACCGTTGAAGTCGCCGCGAATGTCGGACTGAATGGCCACGTGCCGCGACTGGTACTCACGCACCTTGCGCATGATGTCCTCGCTCATCAGCAGGTCGATGTTGGGCACTTCCAACAACACGCGCTCCTGGGCAATGACGGCAAACGAATCGGCGGCGCGCGCCAAGCCGATGTTCAAAATCTCGCGGATTATATCTCGCTCTAAGTCTGTCATCGATAAATCCATAGCGTCGAAGAAAGGGAAAGTGCAGCAGCGAGGACTGAGGGTGAAAAAAGGAAAACTTAGGGGCGTTTGTTCAGAAACAGCCGGGTGAGGGCGGGCACGTCCAGCACCAGGCATACCTGCCCGCTGCCCAGCAGGGTAACTCCCCCAAACAAGTCGATGGTATCCAACGGCTTGCTCAGGGGTTTAATGACAATGTTTTGTTGCCGGATAAACCGGTCAACCACCAAGCCCAGCCGGCGGTTATTGTAATTGACCACCAGCACCTGCTGGGGGCCTACGATGTCGTCGCGCGTGGCGAGGGGCAGCGGCCCGTCGCCTTCGTCGTGCAGCAGCTGGCGCAGCGGCACCAGTGGCACCGACTGCTCCTGAAAATGGGTGACCATCACACCGCCTACCACCGAAATCTGGCCGGGATGTAACGACAGCACCGTGTCGGTGTGCAGCAAGGGCACGGCGTAGGGGCGCTCCTCCACTTCCACCAACAAGGCGCCTTTCACGGCGATAGACGTGGGCAGCACCAGCGTAAATGTGGTACCCACGCCCAGCTGCGATTCCACCCGAAGCTGGCCGCCCAGCGAGTCAAGCGCCAGCTTCACCACGTCGAGGCCCACGCCACGGCCCGAAATGTCGGTCACCTGCTGCGCCATCGAAAAGCCGGGCTCAAACAAGAAGGCCCATACGGCCTGCTCGCTCAGGCCCGCCGCGGCACTGGCCGTGGTCAGGCCGCGCTCCACGGCCTTGCGGCGCACCGATTCGGTGTCGATGCCGCGGCCGTCGTCGCGCACTTGAATAAGCACGTCGTCGCGCTCGGTCAGGGCCGAAAGGGTGAGCTGGCCCACGGGCGGCTTGCCGGCCTTGGCGCGCTGCTCTCGGGTTTCGAGGCCGTGGCTCACGGCATTGCGCACCAGGTGTAGCAGAGCATCGGTGATGATTTGCAGAATGTTGCGGTCAATCTGTACGTCCTGACCGCTCAGCGTAAGCTCTACTTCCTTGTCTTCGGCCGAGGCTACGTCGCGCACCACCCGCGGAAATTTATTTAGTAGCACGCCCACGCCTACCAGGCGGGCATCCATTACGCTGTACTGCAGGTCGTCGGAGATGCGGAACAGGTGCTGGGCCGTGGCTAGCAGGGCCGGATTGTCGAGCTCCTGCGCCAGGGTCATTATCCGGTCGCGGTCAATCACCAGCTCACCCACCAAGTTGAGCAGGTTATCGAGCTTTTTCACCTGGATGTACACCAGGTCGGACAGCTCCATCTTTTTGTTGGACTCCTCTTCCGTTTCGGCGGCCTCCTCTTCTAGGATGGGGGCTTCGCCGCGCACCAGCCGGTCGAGGTTTTCGAGCAGGGCCGTGGCGTCGGGCAGGGGCTGGTTGGCGCCCACCGCCCGAATCATATTGCCCAGAGCATCTACCCCGGCAAATACCACCCGAATCAGCGGCCCGCTGAACATCCGCTCGTGGTCCCGGATG
This sequence comes from Hymenobacter sp. 5317J-9, assembly GCF_022921075.1. Lineage (NCBI taxonomy): Bacteria > Pseudomonadati > Bacteroidota > Cytophagia > Cytophagales > Hymenobacteraceae > Hymenobacter > Hymenobacter sp. 5317J-9. The sequence continues at coordinate 2,400,856 of NZ_CP095050.1, read as the reverse complement.
AGGCCAAAAAGCGTTTCTAGGTGGTGAGCCACTTCGCCGAGGTCGTTGAAGCCCATCGCCCGGGCATTCGCCTTGAGGTTGTGCATCAGCCGGAAGAGCTCATTGAGCGCCGGGCCCGCGTCGGGGTTGCGCTCCAGCTCACTCAGGTGCCGGCTCATGGAGTCATAATACTCCAGGGCCTCGGCCATAAACATTTCCCGGTATTCCTGGTCGCGCGTTTTCATAGGCCAGCGGTCAATGTAATGGCCTGCGCACACTGTGCCGCGCGCAGCCCTGCCCCACCCTGGCGGGTGAGTTGCGGCGATGCGACGAGGCAGAAGAAGAGCACCTTAGGCAGCCTGTTCCGGAGAGTCACTTTTCAGCGCCGCTCCCACGATTTCCAACACTTTCTCTTCCGAGAACGGCTTCACGATATAGGCAAGAGCGCCGTTCTCGATGGCTTCGTTCACGATAACTTCCTGGCCCACGGCGCTGCACATCACGACTTTGGCCGAAGGCTGCGACTGGCGCAGGCTCTTGAGCACGTCGAGCCCGGTGTTATCGGGCAGAATCACGTCGAGGGTAATGAGGTCGGGGGTGGTGGCGGTGGCCATTTCCAGGGCTTGCGCGCCGTTGGCGGCTTCGCCCACCACCTCGTACCCGGCATCGGTGAGCATGTTCTTGAGCATCGTGCGCATGTAAAAAGAGTCGTCGACGATGAGGATGCGCTTATTCATGGAATTGGGTGACATGGAAATGTAACGGGAAACAGCCGGGGCTACGTGGCCCGGCCCGGCGTTGTACGGCTCAGCGCCTACGAAGATGCCCCTTTGCCGGGCAAACGCATCACTTCACTGGGCGTGAGCAGCTTGCGCATGTCCAGCACGATGATGATGCCACCCTCCGGCAATTTGGCGATGCCTTCTAAGTATTTGTCGCGGGTAGTGGCATCCTGCACGAATTCTGGCGCCGGTTCTATCTGGCTCAGGGGCAGCGTAAACGGGCGGGGGACCTCGCGCACCATCAGGCCCAACGTGTAGTCGGCGGCCTCCACGGCTACCGTGTAGCTGCGCTCCGGAATGGGCCGCCCGGCCGGCCGCAGCCGAAACCGTTCCTCCAGGTCCAGAATGGCGATGATGTCGCCGCGCAGGTTGGCAATGCCTTTGATGAAAGGCGGCGTTTTGGGCATACGAGCCACTTCCGGAGTCACGGTGACTTCCTTAACTTGCTCGATGCGAATGCCATAGTCCTCGTCGCCGAGCCGAAACACGATGAGCTGCACCAGTTCGGCAGGCTTGGCGCGTTCGGTTTTGGGCGCGGCGGCTAGTTCAATCTCGGCCATGCGGAAAACAATAAAAAGCTAGGCAGGTGGATTGACAATTACTTTTTGGCTTTGGCTTTGGGGGCCGTTTTTTTGGCTGCACCGCTACCTTTTTCCTGGCCGTTGCCGGGCTGGTCATCCGCCGGCTTGGCTACTGCCCGCGCCTGACGACGAGCAGCAGACGCTTGGTTGGGGCTGTTGGTGGGGGCGGCAGGTGCTTCAGCCCGTGCGGGGCGTACCGACCGCCGCGGGGTCGGCGCTGCGACTTGGGCTTCGGGCTCCTGGCGAGGCATCCGACGGGCCATACCGTTTTGGCGGCCATTGCTGACAGCTGGGGCTTCCGGCTCAACTTGCTGGCTCCGACGGCGGGTCGCCATGCCATTTTGCGAGTCGGCGGCGTAAGCCGTTTCGCGGGTGCGATAGCCGTCGCGGGCAAGGGGCCGGCGCACGGGCTGCGGCTCAGGTTCCGGCTCGTAAGTATAGGAGCTGAGCTGGAAGGTTTCGAGACCGGCCTGCAGGTCGTCGGCAATGTCGGTGAGGCGCTGCGAGCTGGTGGTCAGCTCCTGCATGGCCGTCGACAGTTGCTTGGCGGTACCAGCCACTTGCTGCGTGCCGGTAGCCGTTTGCTCGGCAATGGCTACCACTTCTTCCACGTACTTCACCACGTCGCCAATCGAGGTTTTCTGCACCTCGGTGGCCGTGAGAATGTCGCGCGAGGTGCGCAGCGTTTCGCCCGAACTGGTGGCAATGTTCTTAAAGGCCGAGCTGGCTTCGAACGTGGCGTTCTTACCTTTCAGTACTCGGTTTTCCATGGTCGAAATAGCGGTGGCGGCCGAGGACGTATCTTTTTTCACGTCTTCCACCAGCGTCGCAATTTCGTTGGCCGACTTGCGGGAGCCTTCGGCCAGCTTGCGGATTTCCTCGGCTACCACAGCGAAACCGCGGCCGGCTTCCCCGGCGCGGGCGGCTTCGATGGCGGCGTTCAGAGCCAGCAGGTTGGTTTGCGAGGCAATGTCGGTAATCACACCCAGCGACTTGCTGATTTCACCCGACCGGGTGCTCAGTACTTCGATGGTGCGCGAGGTCTGGGAAGCGGCGCTGGATATCTCTTCCATGTTTTTCACCACTTCGGCCACCGTTTTCAGACCGAGCTGCGAGGTTTGCTCACCAAGGATAGCCGATTTGTTCACGACGTCGGCCTTGTTAGCCGTTTCCTTGGTGGCCTGCATGATTTCTTCAATCAGCTTGAAGGCCTGGTCGGTTTTCAAAGCCTGGTTCTGGGCGCCCTCGGCCATTTGCTGCATGGCCAAAGCCACGTCGACCGTAACGCGGCTCATCTCCTGGCCTTTGCCAGCCATTTCTTCCGACGAAGTCCCCACAATCTGCGACGAGTCGTTGATTTCGCCGAGCAGCTCGTTCAGGTTTTCCACGGCCAGGTTAAGGGCGTTGGCCATGGCGAGAATGTCGCCCGTAGTGGGCACTTCCACGCGTTGGGTCAGGTCGCCCTCCGAGATTGCGCGCACCACGCGGCTCACTTCGAGCACCGGCGAGGCGATGCTTTCGATGAGCTGGTTGAGCGTGTCCACCAGTTCTTTCCAGGAGCCCGACACACCGCCCACGGTGGCGCGCTCGGTCAGCTTGCCTTCCACTCCGGCCACTTTCGCCACGCGGCTTACTTCCGAGGCGAGGCGGTTCAGGTCGTCCACCATGCTGTTGATGGTGTCGGCCAGGTCGGCCACTTCGCCTTTGGCTTGCAGCGTCAGCTTCTGGGTCAAGTCGCCTTTCGATACGGCCGTTACTACTTTCACCAGACCCCGCACCTGCGTGGTGAGGTTGGAGGCCATGTAGTTTACGTTGTCGGTGAGTTCCTTCCACACGCCGGCCACGCCGGGTACCGAAGCCTGGCCGCCGAGCTTGCCCTCGGTGCCCACTTCCTGCGCCACGCGGGTTACCTCGCCGGCAAAGATGTTGAGCGAGTCCACCATTCGGTTCAGGTTGTCCTTCAAATCTAGCAGTTCGCCGTTGACGTTTACCGAAACCTTCTGGCTCAGGTCGCCGCGCGATACGGCGGTAGCTACGTTGGCAATGTCTCGCACCTGAGAAGTCAGGTTCGAGGCCATTGTGTTTACGTTGTCGGTAAGGTCTTTCCAAGTACCCCGAACGTTTGGCACTTTGGCCTGGCCGCCCAGCTTGCCTTCCGTACCTACTTCGCGGGCCACACGGGTTACTTCGTCACCGAAGGTATTCAGGGAGTCCACCATTTCGTTGAGGTTTTCCTTCAACTGGAGGAGCTCACCGCGCACGTTAACCGTGATTTTCTGGCTCAAGTCGCCTTTAGCCACGGCCGTGGCCACGTTGGCAATGTCGCGCATTTGCGAGGTCAGGTTCGAGGCCATCGTGTTCACGTTGTCCGTCAAATCCTTCCAGGTTCCCGATACTTTCGGCACGTTGGCCTGGCCGCCCAGAATCCCTTCGGTGCCCACTTCGCGGGCCACGCGGGTTACCTCGCCGGCGAAGATGTTCAGCGAGTCCACCATCTGGTTTAGGTTGTCCTTCAGGTCCAGCAGTTCGCCTTTTACATCTACCGTAATCTTCTGCGAAAGGTCGCCTTTCGATACGGCGGTGGCCACGTTGGCAATGTCCCGCACCTGCGAGGTCAGGTTGCTGGCCATCGTGTTTACGTTGTCGGTCAGCTCCTTCCAGGTGCCACCTACGCGGGGCACTACGGCTTGGCCGCCGAGCTTTCCTTCGGTACCTACTTCGCGGGCCACGCGGGTTACTTCGTCGCCGAAGATGTTGAGCGAGTCCACCATCTGGTTGAGGATGTTCTTCAGTTCCAGGATTTCGCCCTTCACGTTCACCGTCATCTTTTGGCTCAAGTCGCCGCGGGCTACGGCCGTGGCCACGTTGGCAATGTCTCGTACCTGCGAGGTCAAAGCCGCAGCCATGTCGTTTACGTTGTCGGTGAGGGCTTTCCATACACCGGCCACGTTCGGCACGCTGGCCTGGCCGCCGAGCTTTCCTTCCGTGCCCACCTCTTGTGCCACACGGGTTACTTCGCCGGCAAACAGGTTCAGCGACGCCACCATCTGGTTCAGGTTCTGCTTCAGCTGCAGGAACTCCCCTTTTACATCGACGGTAACCGTTTGAGTCAGGTCACCTTTTGCTACGGCCGTTGCCACGTTGGCAATGTCACGTACCTGGCTGGTGAGGTTACTCGCCATGTAGTTTACGTTGTCGGTCAGGTCCTTCCATACGCCGGCCACGTTCGGTACCACGGCCTGGCCGCCGAGGCGACCTTCGGTGCCCACTTCCTGGGCCACACGGGTTACTTCGCCAGCGAACAGGTTCAGCGAGTCCACCATCTGGTTCAGGTTCTGCTTCAGTTGGAGCAGCTCACCCTTGACGTCTACCGTTACCTTCTGCGACAAGTCGCCCTTGGCCACAGCCGTGGCCACGTTGGCGATGTCTCGCACCTGTGAGGTCAGGTTGCCGGCCATGTTGTTCACATTGTCCGTCAAGTCTTTCCATACACCAGCGACGTTTGGCACTGAGGCTTGGCCGCCGAGTTTACCCTCGGTGCCCACTTCCTGGGCCACGCGGGTTACTTCCCCGGCAAACAGGTTCAGCGAGTCCACCATCTGGTTCAGGTTCTGCTTCAGCTGCAGGAACTCACCCTTTACGTCTACCGTGATTTTCTGCGAAAGGTCACCCTTTGCTACGGCGGTGGCCACGTTGGCAATGTCCCGCACCTGCACGGTGAGGTTCGAGGCCATGTTGTTTACGTTGTCGGTCAGGTCCTTCCAAATACCGCCCACGTTCGGTACCGAGGCCTGGCCGCCGAGCTTACCCTCGGTACCTACTTCCTGCGCCACGCGGGTTACCTCGCCGGCGAAGATGTTCAGGTTGTCAATGGTTTTGTTGATGGTTTCGGCCATCAGCTTGAAGTCGCCCGATACCGGAATCTGGAAGCTTTCATCCAGGTTGCCGCGGCTGATGTTTTTCAACACCTTGCCCACTTCCAATACCGGCACAGCGATGCTGTCCACGAGGCCGTTGATGTTGTTCACCATGTCGCGCCAGAAGCCGGCGGCGCCGTCGGAGGAGGCACGGGCCTTGAGGTTGCCCTCCACGCCGGCCACTTTTGAAATGCGCGATACCTCGCCGCCCACACCCGCAATCATGTCCACCATCGAGTTGTACGCCTCGGCAATTTCGGCGAAGATGTCGTCGTTCTGCTTGGTAAGGCGCACCGACACGTCGCCTTTTTTGAAAGCGTCGAGGGCGTAGAGCACGCGGTTCAGCTGGTCGTTGACGTAGCCGGGGTCTTGCGTGTCGATGGACCCGCGCGAGCCGCCTTTTTTGCGGGTCAGGTCGTTGTTGGTGCGCACCACGTCGAGCGGCGAAACGGCGCCGGCGTCCGGCGTCCCGCCGGCGTCAACGTCCAGAGCCTCCACTTTGGAATTGGGGCGTGGCTTAGATTGCGGAGACTTGGGGGAAGCCATATAGAATAAGTATCAATCGAACGGAAAGGAGGAACGAAACAGGGGGCGAAGTTACGCGCGTTCGGCGGCAATACACAACGGCAAGATTTGGCCGAAAAAGCAATGAACTCAGGGGCCCGCTTGGGGTGTTGAACCAGTCCCAGCGTGGCCGGATTATTGCCGGGTGTGCTTTCGGCAGGAATATTCCGGCATCTTTGCGGCCAATTTCAACATTTCGCCACGGCTGGCCGTTTCAGTTCCCCGACTACCCGCTCCGACCCGTCGTCCCCCTTACCCGCCCACATGGTCAAGAATTTAGTTATCGTCGAGTCGCCGGCCAAGGCCAAAACCATTGAAGGCTATCTCGGCCAGGATTTCGTGGTGCGCTCCAGCTACGGCCACGTGCGCGACCTGCCGAAAGACAACAACGCCATCGACATCGCCAACGGGTTTAAGCCCACGTACGTGGTGTCGGCTGACAAGCGCGAGCTCATCGCGCAGCTAAAAAAACTTTCCAAGGAGGCCGAAATGGTGTGGTTGGCGAGTGACGATGACCGCGAGGGCGAAGCCATTTCGTGGCATTTGGCCGAAACGCTGAACCTGCCGCTGGCCAAAACCAAGCGCATTGTGTTCCGCGAAATCACCAAAAATGCCATCCTGGGTGCCATCGCCAACCCGCGCGAGGTGAACCAGGATTTGGTGAACGCCCAGCAGGCCCGCCGCGTGCTCGACCGCCTCGTGGGCTTCGAGCTGAGCCCCGTGCTCTGGAAAAAGGTGAAGCCGGGCCTGAGCGCCGGCCGCGTGCAGAGCGTGGCCGTGCGGCTGGTGGTGGAGCGCGAACGCGAAGTGGCCAGCTTTCTGAGCGCCAGCGCCTACCGCGTGGTGGCCCGCTTCGATGCCGGCCGCGGCGCCGTACTTGAAGCCGAACTGCCCACCCGCTACAAGACCCGCGAAGAAGCCGAAGCTTTCCTGGGCCGTTGCGTGGGCGCCACGTATCAGATTGAGAGCCTCGACAAGAAGCCCGGCAAACGCAGCCCCGCCGCGCCGTTCACGACTTCTACGCTGCAGCAGGAGGCCTCGCGCAAGCTGGGCTACTCGGTGGCCCAGACCATGAGCGTGGCCCAGAAACTGTACGAAGCCGGTAAAATCAGCTACATGCGGACCGACTCGGTGAACCTCTCCCAGGAGGCCCAGGCCGGCGCGCAGGCCGCCATCACGGCGGCTTACGGGGCCGAGTACCACCAGCAGCGCAACTTCAAAACCAAATCCGCCTCGGCCCAGGAGGCCCACGAAGCCATTCGTCCCACGGATTTTGGCGCGGTGAAGGCGGGTTCCGATGCCTCAGAGCAGCGGCTCTACGACCTCATTCGCAAGCGGGCCATGGCCTCGCAGATGGCGGAGGCCGTGATTGAGCGCACCACGGCGGTTATTGGCATCAGCACGCAGCCGGGCACCACGTTCACGGCCACGGGCGAGGTCATCACCTTCGAGGGCTTCCTGAAAGTGTACGCCGAGAGCAAAGACGACGAGGAGGAAGAAGAAACCAAAGACGGCGAATCGAGCTTCTCGCGCGGCCTGCCGCCGCTGAGCGTGGGCCAGGTGCTGCCCCTGCAGCGGCTGAGCGCTACGGAGCGGTTTTCTTCGCCCCCGCCCCGCTACACCGAAGCGTCGCTGGTGAAAAAACTGGAGGAAATGGGCATTGGCCGGCCTTCGACGTATGCGCCCACCATCAGCACGGTGCAGAAGCGCGGCTACGTGGAAAAAGACACCCGCGAGGGCAAGGAGCGTAAGTTCCACGTGCTGACGCTGGACGGCAGTCAGGTGAAAACCGAAGTAAAAACCGAGAACTACGGCGCCGAAAAAGCGAAGCTTTTCCCCACGGATACGGCCATGGTGGTGAACGACTTTCTGGTGGCGCACTTCCCGACGGTGATTGACTACCAGTTCACGGCCAAGGTGGAAGACGAATTTGACCAGATTGCCAACGGCCACGAAAACTGGACGCAGATGCTGACCGGCTTCTACGACAAGTTTCACGCCACCGTGGAGGCCGGGCAGGACATTGAGCGCAGCACCGTGAGCGGCGCCCGCGACCTGGGCGTGCACCCCGAAACCGGCGAGAAAATCTCGGCCCGCCTGGGCAAGTATGGCCCCTACGTGGCCCTGGGCGATACCACCGACCCGAACGTGAAGCCGGCCTACGCCAACTTGCGCAAGGGCCAGTTCATTGAAAGCATCACGCTGGAAGATGCGCTGGAGCTGTTCAAGCTGCCGCGCATCGTGGGGCAGTTTGAAGACAAGGACATGACGGCCAATCTGGGCCGCTTTGGCCCCTATGTGCGCCACGACGGCAAGTTCTATTCCCTCACCAAGGAGCAGGACCCGCACACCATCAACGCCGAAGAAGCCGTGGCCCTGATTGAGGGCAAGCGCAAAGCCGACGCCGAGCGCCTCATCAAGAGCTTCCCCGAAAACCCCGACATTCAGGTGCTGAACGGCCGTTTCGGTCCCTACATCGTGGCGGGCAAGAAGAACGTGAAAATTCCCAAAGGCGAGGAGCCCGCCGAGCTGACCCTGGAGCGCTGCATGGAGCTGGCCGACGCCACCCCCGACAAGCCCGCCAAGGGCGGCCGCTTCGGCAAGAAAGCTGCACCAGCCAAGGAAGAAAAAGACGCCGACGCCCCAGCAAAGAAAGCCGCGGCCGCGAAAAAACCAGCTGCTAAGAAAACCGCCGCCAAAAAGCCGGCAGCCAAGAAAGCACCAGCAAAAAAAGCTACGGCCAAGGCAAAATAATTACGGTATAGCCGCGTTGGAATGCTACCAAAAAGCCCGCACGTTGCGGGCTTTTTTGGCTTTCGCGTATGCTGCTTAGCCGCTTGCTGTTGCCCCTGGCACTGCCTTTTTTGCTGGTAGAAGCCGGCCCCGCGCCGGTTGGGCGTCCGGCGGGCCTCTCCTACCCGTGGCTCAACAAACCGGGCGCGGCGTCGCAGTCGCTCGCGGCGCGGTTTCCGGCCCCGGCGGGGTGCCGCCGGGCACCGGTAGCGGCCGGCTCCTGGGGCGAGTGGCTGCGCTACCTGCCGCTGAAGCCGGCGGGCACGAAGGCCCGGCTCTACAACGGGGCGCTGAAAAACCGGCAGGAGGTGGTGGCCGCCGTGCTCGACATCGACGTGGGCACCAAAGACCTGCAGCAGTGCGCCGATGCCGTGATTCGCCTGCGCGCCGAGTACCTGTTCAGCCAAAACCCCAACCAAATACATTTTCACCTCACCACGGGCTACGACTTCTGGTTTTCGGACTTCGTGGCCGGCAAAACCTTTCGGGTGGTGAACGAGCAGGTGCTGCCCGCCACCCGGCCCGCCGAGGCTCTGACGCACGCAGCGCTGGGTCGCTACCTGCTGCCCACCTTTGGCTACGCCGGCACGCTATCGCTCAGCCGGGAGCTGCGGCCGACGCCCCTGGCGGCGGTGCAGCCCGGCGACGTGTTGATTCACGGCGGGGCGCCGGGCCATGCCGTGCTGGTGGTGGACGTAGCCGAGAATCCGGCCACGCATCAGCAGTACGTGCTGCTGGCCCAGAGCTACATGCCGGCCCAGAACATTCACCTGCTGCGCAACGTGGACGCGCCCGCGCTGGGGGCCTGGTTTGCCGTGCCCGGGCCGGCGGCGGCCGAGTTCGACACGCCGGAGTGGACGTTTGGGCGCCGGGAGCTGGGCCGTTTCTGAAAACTCCTGCCGTATTTAGGCCGGCGTGATGGCCTCGATTTCGGGAGCCGTCAGCTCGTCAAAATGCCGGATAATGCGGTCGGCGTGGCGCAGGTCCTGCCCGGCCGAATGCTCGCTGGCGTAGCCGATGCAGTAGATGCCGGCCGCCTTGGCCGCCGTCACGCCATTAGCCGAGTCTTCGATGACAATGCACTCGCCGACGGGCGTGCGGGCCAGCTCGGCGGCGCGCCGAAAAATGGCGGGGTCGGGCTTGGAGCGCTCGAAATCTTCGCCGCTGATGCGGTGGGTGAAATACGAGTCCAGCCCGAACCGGTCGAACACCCGCGCAATGGTGGCTTTGGAAGCCGATGACGCCACGACCAGCTGCACATCGTGCCGCCGGAGGTCTTCGATGAGCGCGCGCACCCCGGGCAGCAGGTCGAGGTCGGCGTCGGTGTCGAAGGACTGGTTGAACAGCTCGCGCTTGCGCATCACCAGCGTTTCCACGTCGGCCGCCAGATGGTATTTGTCCTTCAACAGCTGAAACACGTTGCGGGTCGACTTGCCCAGAAAAGTGGCGTACTCAGCGTCGGAAACCGGAATGCCCAGTTCGGCAAACAGCGAGAAAAAGGCTTGGTGATGAATTGGCTCGGTGTCGATGATGACGCCGTCCATGTCGAAGATTACCGTACGAATCATGTAAGCAGAAGCCGGAAATGAGGCCAAGCAAAGGTATCGGCTGGGTGTTGCGCAGCGCGCCGCCTGCATAAATGGGAAGTAAATAAACTTTTTTCAGCCGAAAGATGTATAGACATTAAATGTATGTACATTTGTCATCATAATCACGTTTCAACATCGCCTGTACTCATGGCCAGCACCGTCCTTCACCTCGCAAATACCCGTGGCCACGCCAATCATGGCTGGCTCAATTCTTACCATACCTTCAGCTTTGCCGGCTACAACAACCCCAGCCGCGTGCACTTCGGCGCCCTGCGCGTGCTGAACGACGACACCGTGGCCGGCGGCATGGGCTTCGGCAAGCACCCGCACGACAACATGGAAATTATCTCCATTCCGCTGTCGGGCGATTTGGAGCACCAGGATTCGATGGGCAATAAAACCGTCATTCGCCAGCACGATGTGCAGGTGATGAGCGCCGGCACCGGCGTGGCCCACTCCGAGAAAAACCACAACGCCAACCAGGAAGTGAAATTCCTGCAAATCTGGGTGTTCCCGAATGAGCGCGGCATCAAGCCCGCTTACGGCCAGCAGACCTTTGCCCCGGAAGCCCGCCACAACCAGTTGCTGCAGGTGGTATCGCCGGTGGGCAACGGCGACAACCCCCATATCCACCAGGATGCCTGGTTTCACCTCGGCAACCTCGACCAAGGCTTCGCCACCGACTACGCCATCAAAAAGGCGGGCAACGGCGTCTATGCCTTCGTGCTGGAAGGCGACGTTACCATCAACGGCCAGGCCCTGCACCGCCGCGACGGCTTCGGCATCTGGGACACCGACAAGCTGACCATCAGCGCCGATAGCAACGCCGAGCTGCTGCTGATGGAGGTACCGATGGAGTTTTAATTGGTGCCGTCCGCTTGTTCGCCCCCTCCCACAGGAACGTCATGCTGAGCGCAATTGAAGCATCTATACTGTGAGAGTAATTCATTTACTACTGCGGTAGAGATGCTTCGGCAAGTTCAGCATGACCGTTCTCCAATCTGACTACCCAACCACCAAAAAATGAAAGCCGCCCCCACCACCTACCCCGTCCACGAGCTCATTCGCAACCGCTGGAGCCCCCGCTCCTTCTCGGTTCAGCCGGTGACCCAAGACGCCCTGAATCAGATTTTTGAAGCCGCCTCCTGGGCCTTCAGCGCCATGAATGCGCAGCCCTGGCAATACATCTATGCCCATAAGGCCGATACCGAAGCTTTTCAGAAAATTCTGGACACGCTGATGCCCGGCAACCAGCCCTGGGCTCGAAATGCGCCGGTGCTCATCATTGCCCTGGCCAAAACGCAGTACGAAAACGGCCAGCCCAACGGCGCCGCCATGCATGACCTGGGCGCCGCAAATGCTACCCTCTTCTTGGAGGCCACCGCGCTGGGCCTACACGGCCACGTGATGGGCGGTTTCGACCGCGAAAAAGTGCGCCGCGACTTTAACCTGCCCGAGGGGCTGGAGCCCGCCGCCGTGCTGGCCCTGGGCTACCTGGGCGAAGCCGAGCAGCTGGAAGAGCCCTTCCTGAGCCGCGAGAAAGCCGCCCGCAACCGCAAGCCCGTGGCGGAGTTTGCCTTTCGGAATGAGCTGCCGACGCCTGTGGTGGCTTAAGTAGCATTAGTTTGTCGGCCTGGAAAACTGGTTTTCAATCCTAGGCCAACCTAAAATATTATCATAACGAAGAGGCCATTTCACCGCGGTGAAATGGCCTCTTCGTTGAATAAATATATGCTCAGTAAGCAGGCAATGGTCATGTGATGCACCGAAAGGTGTTTTGCTGAAAACCAGCCTCCACTCGCCGTCAAAGGGCGTAGCCCGGCTAATTTCTGCGGCGCGTTGGCAGCATCGCCAGCCGTAAAAAAGACGCCCCGCACGCCCGGTCCAGGCAACCCTGTTGCAAGGCGCGGGGTATATTTGACCGCCTCCGCCCGGCAGTTTGCCGCGCCTTTCCCTTCCCGCTCATGGCCTCCCAACACCTCGTGGTCCTCACCGGTGCCGGCGTTTCGGCCGAGTCCGGCATCCGCACCTTCCGCGACACCAACGGCCTCTGGGAAGAGCACCGCGTCGAGGACGTGGCCTCGCCCGAGGGCTTTGCCCGCAACCCCGCGCTGGTGCTGGAGTTCTACAACCAGCGCCGCGCCCAGGCCCGCACCGTGCAGCCCAACGCCGCCCACCTGGCGCTGGCCGGCTTCGAAGAAGTACCCGGTTGGCGCGTCAGCATCATCACCCAGAACGTGGACGACCTGCACGAGCGCGCCGGCTCCAGCCAGGTGCTGCACCTGCACGGCATGCTCAACCAGATGCGCTCGGTGGCCAACGACACGGCCGTGTACGACTGCCCCGGCGACATCCGGCTGGGCGACCTAGGCCCCGACGGCCACCAGCTGCGCCCACACATTGTGTGGTTTGGCGAGCTAGTGCCCGCCATTGAGGAAGCCGCCGAAATCGTGAGCACCGCCGACGTGCTGCTCGTGGTGGGCACCTCCCTGCAGGTGTACCCGGCGGCCGGGCTGCTGCACTACGCCCCCGCCACCTGCCCCGTCTTCGTCATCGACCCGCACCAGCCCGAAGCCGGCCGCCGCGGCGTGCGCTACGTGGCCGAGCCCGCCAGCACGGGCGTGCCCCGCGTGCTGCGCGAGCTCACCGCCTGATGCCCGGCCGGCTTTCATCCCAAGCTCATTTTCCCCTTTTTTTCTTCGCCCTATGTACAGAATTGTCACCAAATACACCCTCGTTGGTTTCCGCGACGAAACTGACCCCGTCAACCACACCCACCACATGGCGCTGAAGCCCCTGCCCGGCGTGCCGCACGACTTCGACACCGAACAGGCGGCGCTCGACTGGGCCCTCAACAACCACGAGGACATGCGCCGCTACCGCGAGTTCGTGGTGCTGCCCGTGCATCACATGGTCCTGACCTGGCGCCCCGAAGAAGATGCCCCGGTGGCCTAAGCACCCTTTCTGGCGCGAGTTCTGGCCCAAGGCCCTCATTATCGGGGCCCTCATTGCCGCCCTGTGGCTGCTGGAGCACTACGGCCTCATTCGGCGCTGGTAACCCTTCCTACGCGCCTGCTTTGCCTACCTGGGCGGGGCAGGCGCCTTTTTCTTGCTCCTGATGGCATCTGCTTTTGGCCACGCCGCCCTGGGGGCCACCCTGGGCAAGCTCCTGCTTCCTCACCGCTACCACTGGCCCTACTGGGTGGCCGCCGCCCTATGCGCTGCCCTGCCCGATGTGGACTCGGTGGGCTACCGCCTCGGCGTGCCCTACGACAGCCTGTGGGGCCACCGCGGGCTCACGCACTCGCTGCTGGGCCAGTTGGCCCAGCCCGGCCGGCGGCCCGCGCCCGGGCGGCTGGCGCTGCTGCTGTTTCTGGCCACGGCCTCGCACGGCCTGCTCGATGCGCTAACTTCGGGCGGCCTGGGCGTGGCCTTTTTCAGCCCCTGGCACCCCGAGCGGCACTTCTTTCCCTTCCGGCCCATCCGGGTTTCGCCCCTCAGCATCCGGGCTTTTCTGGGGGCCAAAGGCCTGAGGGTGCTGGCCAGCGAGGCGCTGTGGGTGGGGCTGCCCTGCCTGCTACTACTGGTAGGCCAGCGCCTGAACCGGCCGCGGCGCCCGGCGGCGACCGAAAACTAGCGGCCCAACGGCAGACGCGCATACTTTACCCCGCGTTTTGCGTACTCCGGTGCATACTCATTCTTTATGCGCCAACTATTTCTCTCCGCGCTGGCTGCGCTCGGGCTTGCCACGGGTACGGCTGCGGCCCAAACCGCGCCGCCCGCCCACACCGTTTTCCTGCTGGGCAATACCGCTCAGAAAAACCTGCCAGCCGCCCGCCTCCAACAATTGCGCCGTGCCCTGGAGCAGCAAACCGGTCCCTTCACCGTGGTTCACCTCGGCGACATTGTGGGCAATACGGGGCTGGTTTCAAAAAGCGACACTGCCCTGGCCCAGGCCGAGCTTGACCGCGCCGACCAGCTCATTGCGCTGGTAAAAGGCCTGCCGCAGGGCAAAATATACTTCCTGCCCGGCGATAAGGACTGGGCCAACTCCGGCCCCGACGGCCTCAAAGCCGTGCGCCGGCTGGAGAAATACATTGAAAAGCAGTTGCCCGGCCAGAATGCCTTCGTGCCCACCAACGGCTGCCCCGGCCCCGAAGTGGTGGACGTGGCCCCACTCGTGCGCCTGGTGGCCCTCAACACGCCCTGGTTCACGCATCCCTTCGACCGCCCCGAGGCGCCCGACACCGATTGCAAGACGCTGACCAAGGAAGAATTCCGCGAGCAGTTGCAGGACCTCATCGACGGCACCAAGAACAAGAACGTGCTGCTGCTGGGCCACCACCCCGTGGTGACCAACGGCGTGTACGGCGGCCACGAGCCGCTGTCGCGCCACCTCAGCCCGCCCGTGCTGGGCACGGTGTACGCCGCTTATCGCCAAAACGTGGGCTCGCCCCGCGACCTGGCCTACCCTGGCTATCAGGACCTGCGCAAAGAGCTGCTGAACACGCTGCAAAGCAACCCCGGCGTGGTGTACGCCGCCGCCCACGACTACAGCCTGCAGGTCACGCCCTTCCAAGGCAACTACCACATTGTGAGCGGCAGCGTGATGGAGAGCGAGCACGTGGGCGCCAAAGGACAATCGCTGTACAGCAAAAGCGAAGAAGGCTACACCACCCTCGAATATTTTGCCGATGGCACCGTGAAAACGCACGTCTTCACCTTCGGCAGCGGCGACCAGCCGGCCAAAGACGCGTACACCGCCACGCTGTTTCGCTCGTCCTGTGCCGCGTCGGCCGATTCAAAAGCCCCGCAGAATCCGTTCATCACCGACTGTCCCGGCGCGGCCAAAACGGTGGCGGAAACCAAAGCCGACGCACCGCTACAAGCCAGCACCACCGTGGTGCCCGGCCCGGAATACAAGCCCACCGCCAGCCGCAATTTCTTCATTGGCAAAATCTACCGTTCGTCGTGGCTGCAGCCTGTAACTGTTCCTACGCTTGACTTGAGCACGGAGAAAGGCGGCCTGCGCCCCACCGGCAAAGGCGGCGGACGCCAGACCACCTCGCTCAAGCTGATTGCTGCCGACAGCTCGGAATACGTCTTCCGCTCGGTCGATAAGGACGTGACGCGCATTCTGCCGCCGGAGCTGCGCAACTCGGTGGCGGCCGACGTGCTGCGCGACATCACCGCCACGGCCAACCCCTACTCCAACCTGCCCATCGGCTACATGCTCGACCAGACGGACATTCTGCACGCCCGGCCGCGCCTGTTCCGCCTGCCCGACAACCAGCAGCTCGGCCCCTACCGCGAGCAGTACGCCGGCCTGGTCGGTACCCTCGAAGACTCGCCCAAAGACCCCAAGCCCAACCTGCCCGGCTTCGGCAACTCCGATGAGGTGACGCGCAGCTTCGGCCTGTTTCGGAAGCTCTACAAAGACCACGACAACCGGGTCGATGCGCCGCAGCTGGCCCGCGCCCGCGCCTTCGATATGCTGGTGGCCGACTTCGGCAAGCACGAAGACAACTGGAAGTGGGCCGGCTACAAGCAAGCCAACGGCGGCGTGCTCTACCGCCCCATTCCGCGCGACCGGGACCAGAGCTTCACCCTCTGGAACGGCCTGCTCACCTACCTCGCCAACCGCGAATGGGCCGTGCCCAGCATCGAGAACTTTGGCGAGGACTTCGACGACCTCAAGAGCCTCAACTGGCCCGCCCGCCACCTCGACCGCTACCTACTGCAAAGCCTCACGCGCGAGCAGTGGCAGGAAGCCGCCACCTACCTGCAAGGTAAGCTGACGCCTACCGTTATTGATGAAGCGACGGCTAAATTTCCCGCTGAAATTCAGAGCTTATCCGGCAACGAAATCAACCGCAAGTTGAAGCTCAGAATTCAGAAACTGCCGAAGGCCATTGACGAATATTACTTGCTTTTAGCTAAGCGCGTCGACGTCGTGGGCTCCAACAAAGGCGAGGTGTTCCAGGTGAACCGCCAGCCCGACGGGCAAGTGCGCGTGCAGATGTTTGACCGCGCCGGCGACACCGACGAGCCCAAAGGCGCGGCCCTGTTCGACCGCACCTTCAAGCCCAGGGAAACTGAGGAGGTCTGCCTCTACGGCCTGGGCGGCAAGGACGTGTTCACCGTGACCGGCGACGGCGGCAGCCACAGCATTCTGGTGCGCGTGATTGGCGGCGACGGCAAAGACAAGATTGCCGATGACTCCCGCGCCGCCGGCCTGCGCACCCTAACCAAGGTCTACGACGTGCCCGATACCGAGCTCAGGCTGGGTTCCGAATCGGATAACCGCACCAGCACCCGCGTGGGCGTGAATGCCTACGACCGGGAGCAGTTCGAGTACAACACTTACCGCCCCAGCATCGGGCTGGGCTACAACCGCAACGACGGCTTCACGGCCAGCGCCGGGGTCACGTTCATCACCCAAGGCTTCCGCAAGCCGGGCTTCAAAAACCAGTATTCCATTCTGGGCGAGGTGAGCACCGGCGGCCAACGGCAGCTTACGCTTAGCACGCGCCACCGCTACGCCATCGGCAAGATTGACGTGGGCGCCACCGGCAGCTACGGCAACTACTTCCCCTTCTACAACTTCTTTGGGCTGGGCAACAACACGGCCTTTACACAGGACCTTTACGACAACAACTTCTACCGCGCCCGCTACCGCGGCGTCACCCTCAACGGCTTTCTGGAGCGCGTGTTTCTGCAGCGCAGCGTGCTACGGGTAGGCCCCACGTTCGAGTACTACGTCACCGATTTTGCCGCCAACAGCTACCTCGGCAAATTAAAAGACAGCGATGTCGAAGTGTTTAACCTGCCCAACACCAGCACGCAGCGTCTGCTGGGCCTTAACGCGGTGTTCGACCTCGACCTGCGCGACCGGCAGTCGTTTGCCCGGCGCGGGGTGCGCCTGCGCGCCCAGCACGACACCTACCGCCAGCTCTCGGGCCCCGAAAGCACCTTCGGCCTCACCCAGGGCTTTGCCGAGTACTACGGCACGGCCAGAATCGGCATTCCGGTGACGCTGGTGGTGAAGGGCGGCGGCGCCAAAAACTACGGGCCCGACGCCGACATTCCCTTCTACAAATTCGCCTCGCTGGGCCTGCGCGAAGGGCTGCGCGGCTACTACCGCAACCGCTTCAGCGGCGACGCCAGCCTCTACTACAACACCGAGCTGCGTCTGGCCCTGGGGCAGGTCAAAAACGGTTTCCTGCCCTTCTACTACGGCGTGTTTGGATTCTATGACCAAGGCCGCGTGTACTACCAGGGCGCCTCGCCCGGCGGACTGCATACGGGCTACGGCGGCGGCGTCTACATTGCCCCGGTGGTCGAAACCCTGGCCTTTGCCATTTCCTACCAGGTTTCGGAAGAAGTGAGCCTGCTCCAATTCGGGCTGGGATTCCGGATTGACAAGTAAGGGCACCGAAAGCTGATTTAGTCAACACCCGGCCCTGGGCGTACCTTTGCTTTTTCGTTTAACCTCATTCTTCTGCATGCACTTTCCCCTGCGTAAGCTCGCCGCCATTGATATTGGGTCCAACGCCGTTCGGTGTCAGATTTCGGCAGTGCTGCACTACGAAGGGCGTTATCGCCTCAAGCGCGTGGAATACGTGCGCTTTCCCATGCGCCTGGGCGAAGACGTCTTCGCCACCGGCCACATTTCAAAGCCCAAGGAAGACCAGTTCGTCAAGTTCCTGCACTCGCTCCGCCTGCTGATGGAGGTGCATGGCGTGGCCCACTACCTGGTGTGCGCCACCTCGGCCATGCGCTCGGCCGCCAACGGCGAGGCCATTGTGGCCCGCGTGCGCAAAGAGTTGGGCATGGAAATCAAAGTCATTGACGGCCAGGACGAAGCCTTCTACATCAACCGCGTCATCGAACACGTGCTGGAAGACAAGCGCCACTACCTGCACATCGACGTGGGCGGCGGCAGCACCGAGTTCAATATCTACCACGACCGCCGCAAGGTGGCCGCGCAGTCGTTCGAAATCGGCTCCATTCGCCGGATGCAGGAGGAGGAAAGCGGCCAGAACACCGCCGGTCAGGCCGAACTTTGGGCCCGCATGGAAGAATGGGTGCGCCACAACGCCCGGCAATACCACGTCACGCGCGCCATTGGCACGGGCGGCAACATCAACAAGCTCTACAGCCTGACCCCGGCCGCCCCCAGCAAGGCCGTGACGCGCCGCAGCCTCGAAACCACCCTGGACCGCCTCGCCGGCCTGAGCATGGACGAGCGCGTGAACGTGGCCATGCTCAACCCCGACCGCGCCGACGTCATTGTGCCCGCCGGGCACATCTACCTCTCGGCCATGCAGTGGGCCAACGTCAGCAGCATGGTGGTGCCTGACATCGGCCTGAAAGACGGCATGCTGCAAGCGCTGTTCGAAGACTATTTCGACGAGATGAACCCCGAAGCCGGCCACCCCGCCCGGCTTCCGGTGCCCGACCTGCAAAACACACCAGCGGAGTTGGAGTAACGCCTTGCAAGGCGGACGCCACGCAGCAATCCTTACTCTCCGTGCGACCAGCCTTGAGTTGCGATACACTCAAACAAAAGCCCCGACTCTAGGCAGAGCCGGGGCTTTTCACATTAGGGGGCTAGTCGTTGAGAGCAGGAAGAATTGCCACGGCCGGTGGCCTCGCAATGGCGGGCTTTGTCAGCTACGCATTCACCACTCCGGCGCTCACGCCCTCCTCATCGACGTGGCCCACGGGCGTGGCGTCGTCCTCGCAGGACTCGTCGTGCTCGCCTTCGCCGAAGGCATCGTCGGTGCCGGCTTCGAGAGCTTCGGCGGCCAGAGCGGCCGTCTGCTCGGCTTCCTGCTGCGCAGCGGCTACGTCGAGGCGGCGCTGGGCCTGCACGGCGAGCAGCGCCAGCATGCCTTCGGCAGTGGCCGTGGCCAGCTGGGCTTCGTCGCGCTTGAAGAAGTCTTTGTGCACGTTCACCACCGGTTCGCCGGGCGCCGGCTGCTGGCGAATGTAGGCGCCATCCTCCCGCATGACGTAGCTGTTTTGATTATCCATCATATTCATCATCAGAATATTGATAGCCTCCCGCTTAAGCTGCGGATTAACAATCAAAAACAGCGCTTCGATGCGCCGGTCAAAGCTGCGCACCATGATGTCGGCCGAGCCGGCATACACCTTGGCATCGCCGCCATTGTGGAAATAGAACAGGCGGGTGTGCTCCAGATACTCGCCCACAATGCTGCGAACTTCAATGTTGTCGCTCAGCCCCGGCCGGCCCGGACGCAGGCAGCAGATGCCCCGCACCACAAAGCGAATGGGCACGCCGGCCTTAGCCGCCCGGTAAAACTCGTCAATGAGCTCCTTGTCTTCGAGCGAATTCATCTTCATCACAATGCCGCTGGGCAAGCCTTTCTTGGCCTGCTTCACTTCTTCCCGAATGAGGTGAATGAGCTGCTGGCGCATGTCCTTGGGCGCCGTGATGAGGTACTCGTAATCGTCGGGCTGCGAGTGGCCGGTGATGACGTTGAAGAATTCCGACACGTCGTGGCCGTAGGTGTCGTTGGTCGTGAGCAGGCTCACGTCGGTGTAGAGGCGGGCCGTTTGCTCGTTGTAGTTGCCCGAGCCAATGTGCACGTAGCGCGTCACCTTCTCCCCTTCCTTGCGGATAATCATGAGGAGCTTGGTGTGCGTCTTGTACTTGCTCACGCCGTAAATCACGAAGCAGCCGGCCTTTTCCAGCCGGGCGCCCTCGCGGATGTTTTTCTCCTCGTCGAAGCGCGCCTTCACTTCAAACAGCACCGATACGTGCTTGCCGTTTTCGGCTGCTTTGAGGAGCGCCGCGCTCACGCGGGAATCGTCGGCCAAGCGGTAAATGGTTTGCTTGATGCCCAGCACGTGCGGGTCCACGGCCGCCTGCTCCAGCAGTCGCACCATGGGCTCGATGCTGTTGTAGGGGTGGTGCAGCAACACGTCGTGGTGCTTGAGGTACTCGAAGAGGTTTTCCTCGGCGCCTTCGGGTAGGCTCAGCGGCTGTACCGTAGCGGGCATTTTGGCGGTTTTACCCCGGAAGTTGGGGTGCCGCACTATCTGCCACAGACCTTTGAGGTCAATGAGCGAGTTAATGACGAAGACGTTGCCGTTGTCGATGTTCCACCGCTCGCGCAGCACCTGCATGAGCGTGGGCGAGGCATTAGGCTCCACTTCTACGCGCACCACGCGGCCGCGCTTGCGGGTTTTGAGGCCCACCTGAATTTCCTTGATGAAATCGTTGTCGATGTCGTCCGACTCTTCCAGCGTGAAGTCGCCGTTGCGCGTGATGCGAAACAAATTGGCCGATACAATCTCGACGTTGCGGAACAGGCGCGGCAGGAACTCGCGCACCACTTCCTCGATGGGCACAAAAATGACTTTGTCTTTGCGCGTGAGCTCGAAAAAGCGCGTCAGGTTCTGCGGAATCTGCACGAAGGTGAGGCGCTCCTGTCCCTTTTCGGCCTCGCCATCGAGCCCCACCGCAATGCCGTTGCCAATGCGCGTCACCACCCCGAAGATGAGCATCTGGTTCATCATCAGCGGGAAGCCGTGGTACGAGTCGTACACCATCGGCGTGAGCAGCGGAAACACGGTGTTTTTGAAGTAGCCATCGGCCTTTTTCACCTCCAGCTCCGTCAGGTCCGACATTTTGAGGATGTTGAAGCCGTGCTTTTCGAAATTTGGCTTCAGCTCGTTGAGGTAGGTCAGGCTCTGGTCGTTCACGAAACGGTGCGCGAAATCGAGCAGCTTGCGCCGAAACGGCAGCTCCCGCAGGCCCGAATAGTCGATGCGCTCCTTGCCGTAGTCGAGGTAGTTGTAGAGCGAGCCCACGCGAATCATGAAGAATTCGTCGAGGTTGGAGCTGGTGATGGCCAAGAACTTGAGCTTATCAAACAGACCGCGGCTGGCGTCCTGTACCTGGTCGAGCACGCGGTAGTTGAACCGCAACCAACTCAAGTCGCGGCTGATGTATTTGCTTTTGCGGATAAGGTCGGCGGACTTAAATAACTTCATGGACCACGGGGTTTTCGGATGTAAACGGATTCCGCAGCTTTTGGGCTGCCGTTGCATGCGTTGTCTGCCGGCAAATTAACGGCAGGCCTTGCCCCAAACCCGCGCCCACACGGCATTATTCGTCCAATTACCCCGCCGCCGGCCCCAGGTACAGCCGAAATGTCGTGCCTTCGCCTTCTTGGCTCGTTACTTCGATGCGTCCCCCCTGCGCCTGCACCAGCCGATGGACGAGGAACAACCCCACGCCCGTGCCGGACGACGCCTGTGGGTGAAAGCGCCGAAACAGCTGGAACATCTCGCCGCCGTGCCGCTCCATGTCGATGCCCAAGCCGTTGTCGCGCACCTCAAGCACCGGCTGGCCGGCTGCTTCGTAGGCCCGCACCTCCACCTTGCACGGCCGGTCGGGGTGGCGGTATTTCAAGGCGTTGCTTAGCAGGTTGAGGAGAATGGTGCGCAAGCTGCTGCGCTCGAACTGCAGCGAAGGCAACGCGGCAAAATCGGTATGCACGCAGCCCTGGGCCGCCGCCACCTGGGGTTGGAGCAGCGTCAGCACTTCTTTGGTCAGGTCGGCCAGCACTACTTTTTCGGCGGGCTGGCCGCCGGTCATGCGCTCGGCCTGCACCACGGCCGACAGGTCGTGAATGGTTTTGCTGAGGTCCTGCAGCGACGAATCGACCAGCCGGAGCACCGTGCCAGCTTCCGCGTCGTGAAACGTAGCCGAGCTACGCAGTTCCTCAAACAAGCCGCGCAGGTTGTCGACGGGCTGCTTGAGGTCGTGCGAGGCCGCGTACACAAAGTTGTCGAGGTCGAGGTTGGCGCGGGCTAGGTCGGCGTTGGCGGCCGTAAGCTGAGCGTTTTTGAGGCTGATTTCGTGGCGTGTTTCCGTCAGGGCGTCCAGCGAGTCGCGCAGCTGCTGGTTCACGGCGCGCAGTTCGTCGTGGTAGCGCGCCACGTACTGCCGCCACTCGTTTTTCTCAATGGCGTGCAGCACGGTTTTGGCCAGCAGTTCCTGGTCGAACTGCCGCTTCACCAAATAATCAAGGGCACCGTTGTTGAGGGCGCGCACGGCCAGCTTTTCGCTGCCGCCGCCGGTCACCATCACCACGCACAGGCTGTCGGGCGGGGTCAGGGTTTTCAGGTCGGCCAAGATGTCGAGGCCATCCGCGTCGGGCAGGTTGTAGTCAAGCAGCACACAGTCGGGCTGGTGCGCCAGAAACTGGTCCCGCGCTTCAGCGGCGGTGGCCGCTTCCTCAAAACGAATGCTCTCAAAGCCCAGGTGCCGCCCCAAAAAGCGCCGATACAGGGCACGGTCTTGCTCGTTGTCGTCAACGAGTAAAATTTTCTTCATGTGGCCAATTCCTACAATGCCTTCGGCAACTCCGAAGTCTCCAACCAATACCGAATGGCGTGACGGACTTTTTCTTCCAGAACCGCATACTCAATGGGTTTGGCAAGGTAGCTGTTGGCTCCCATCTGGTAGCAGTCGGCAATGTCTACGGCACTGGTCGAGGTACTGAATACAACGACGGGGATGGACAGCAGCTTGGGGTCGCGCTTCATGGATTCGAGCACCGCGCGCCCGTCGGTGCCGGGCATGTTCAGGTCGAGCAACACGAAGGCGGGCAGGGTTTGGGGCCAGCCGGCGGCTTTGCCGTACCCCTGCAGGTACTCCAAGGCCTGGTCACCGTCTTCGCAGCGCAGCACCGGGTTTTGCAGGGCGTGCTTCCGAAACACACGGCTCAAGGCCATGAAGTCTTCGGCGCTGTCTTCCACAACGAGGATGGGTTTGAGAGGCGATACAAGCACGACTACCGGTTATTTAGGTATGGTAAAGTAAAAGGTCGACCCCTGGCCGGGTTGCGAATCAACCCACAGGGTGCCGCCATGTTTTTCCACCATCTTCTTGGCGATGGCCAGGCCCGCGCCGGTACCTCCACCGTACTTGTCCGGAGTGTGCAGGCGCTTAAACAGTTTGAAGATACTGGCTTGGTGGCGCGAATCGATTCCAATGCCGTTATCCTTTACGTAAAACACGTAGAATTTGGCGCGATTTATGGCCGAAAAAGCGTCAACGGCGGCCTCACCCACCCGAATGACCTTTTCCGGGCGGTCGTTGTATTTCATGGCGTTCGAAAACAGGTTGCTGAACACCTCCTGAATCCTGATGCGGTCGCCCATAATGGTCGGCAACTTTTCGGCCACCACGAGCTGGGTCTGGGTTTCCTCAAAGCGCAGCTGAAGCAGGTCGCTCACCTCGACCAGCATCTCGTTCAGGTCCACCGCCTCCAGCTCTAGTTCGGCGCGGCCCACCCGCGAGAGCTGCAGCAGCGACTCAATCAGGCTTTCCATGCGCTGGCTCAGGCGCACCAGAGTCTGGAGTCGGTGTACGCCCTCTTCGTCGAGTTTATCGGCGTAGTCTTCCAGCAAAAAGAGGGAATAGTTGTGAATGCCGCGCAGGGGCTCCTTCAAATCGTGCGAAGCCACGTAGGCAAACGAGTCGAGGTCGTCGTTGCTGCGGGCCAGCTCGGCGTTGAGGCGGCTCAGGCTTTGGGCCCGCGCCTGCAGCTCGTTGAACACTTTGAGGCGGATGTCGGAAATGCGCACCCGAATTTCCCTGGCCGCGTCGAGTTCCACGGCCCGCCACGGCGCCGCGGTGTTTTCCACCAGTTGCTTCCAGGCCTCAAACGACTGGCGGGGCGAGAGGAAAACCTGGCCGTCGACCAGCGTGTGATTTTTCTCGTGCTGGCCCGCCCAGGTCACCGTTCGCACCTGCTCGGGCTGGAACCAGAGCAGGTAGTTGCCGGGCGCATCGGCCAGCGAGGCCGCAATGATGCCGCTGGCGGTGGCCCGGATGTCCAACCCTGCCGGGTTGAGCGCGGCGTACGACGAGGTGGAAAACACGTCTTCCGGCGCGTGGACCTGCAGCCAAGCCACCAGCTCGCGGATTTGTTCGGGCGTAGGCGTGCTGCCCAGCGTGACGAGTTCGTCGTTGAAGCACACGGCTGCCCCGCCGCAGTCGAACACGTCCTGCAGCGTGGGGAAAAAGCCGCACAGGCCGTCCACAAAATTGGCGTGGCCCGATACCGTCACGTTTTCAAACAATTCGCTCTGCCGCTCGGTGATTCGCAGCTGGTATTCCGTGTCGTCCAGCAGCTCCTTGCTGGCGAGCAGGGCCGAAAACGTTTTGCCGATGAACTGGCACAAGTCGCGCAGCTCGTAGCTCACCAGCCGGGGCGTGAGGTGGTGGCAGGTGACCATGCCCCAGAGCTTGCCGTTCTGAATCAGCGAGATGGTCATGGTAGCCGCCGAGCCCATGTTGCGCAAATACTCCAGGTGAATGGGCGACACGCTGCGCAACACGGCGTAGGTCATGTCGGGCGGGCGGCCCGTGGCCGGGTTGCGCACCGGCACGAGCGGCACCGGCGCGTAGCCCGCGTCGGGAATGAAGCGCAGCCAGTTTTTGAGGTACATGGCCCGCGCCTGCTGCGGAATGTCGGTGGCCGGGTAATGAATGCCCAGCCAGGGGTCGAGGTCGTCGCGCTTGGCTTCGGCAATGACCTCGCCGCTTTCGTCGGCCGCAAAGCGGTAGATGGCCACCCGGTCGAAGCCGGTGAGGGCACGCACCTGGTCCACGGTGTGCTGGCAAAACTCCATCACCGAGCCCGCCGCCAGCATCTGGCCCAAAGCCGCATTCAGAAAAGGCAGGTCGAGGGACGCGCCCTCGAGCTGGTCTACTGGCTCAAATTCCAGCCACAGCACCCCGTCGTAGCGGTGCATGATGATTTTGAAGTACGGCCGCCCGGCCACTGGGTCGAGGCGTACGCCCAGTAGCCGGGGCGCGGTGCCGAGCGAGCCGAGCAAGGCCTCCACTTTGGCCTGCTGGTCGGGGGCCAGTACTTGCCCGAGGCCACCGCCAATCAAGCTTTCGGCCGGCCGGCCGAGGTAGGTTTCGGTGTTGGCGCTGGCTTGCACGATGCGCTGCGTGTCTTCATCAAGACACAGCAGAAAGCCATAGGGCTGAATGGCCCCCGGAATGTGAATGGGCTCCCGGTCGCAGTTATTTAACGTAATGGTGGTGCCGAGCAGGCTTTCGTCGGTGTAGCTCAAGGTTGGTTTATCCACGCATCAAGGCATTGAAAAGTATTAGCGGCCGACGCCACGATTTCGTCGGCGTTGTCCGGGGCAGCAGCCTCCGCTAGCAGGTGGCAGAACGCTTTCCACATCGGTCCGGTTCGCTCGCCATACCCCGCAAAATAGCTCCGCAGCGGAATACCCGCCCGCTCCAGCTGCCGGTTGATGACCTGCCCGCCCAGCGTGGAGCCTTCTAGCACGTACATCGCGCCCAGCAGTTGCGGCAGCGTGTGTAGCGGCGGCATGTTTGGGCACAGCGGTGGTTTGGGGGCATCGGCCAGGCGCTGCAAATCGGCCAGAATCAGGTGGGCACGGTAGCGGCGCGGCAGCTCCCAGGCCGGGCCGAACGCGGCCTCGTGCTGGCGCAGGGCGGTTTCGTAAGGCTGCAAGAATCCGTACATGCGCTCCAGGAAGTGCGCCGTACCGGCGGCCGTGGGCGCGCCCGCCCGCAAGGATTCGTTGAAGGCGCCTGCCTCCAGGGCGTCGTGGTACGGACGGGTTTCGGCGCGCAGCCGGGCCAGGATGCCGGGCGCGGAAACGGATTCGGGGAGATGGGGAACGGTGGGCATTGAAGACGTGCGGAACCGGGCAGAGCTGACGCGTGAGACCGTCAAAATTAGCCCAATCCGGCCGCTTCCCGCGTTTAGCGAGGGCTAATTTCCGGACGAGCGGGCATTTCCCATCCCTTCGATGATGGCTGTAGCCTCAATCTCAACCAGTAAGCGTGGGTCAATCAGCGCCTTCACTTCCAGCATGGAGGCCGCTGGCCGAATTTCCCCGAACACCTCGCCGTGCGCTCGGCCCACAGCCTCCCATTGCGAAATATCGGTGACGAAGAGGCGCGTCCGCACCACATCCGCAAACGACGCTCCGGCCGCCGCCAGGGCCTCCCCTATTTTTTCCAACGCCCGCTTGGTCTGGGCATATACATCGGCCCCGCCCGTAACCACGTCGCCGTCCTGCGCCGTCGTGCCGGCCACCTCCACCACGTTGCCCACGCGCACGGCGCGGGAATAGCCCACAATCGGCTCCCAGGGAGCGCCGGAGGAAATCAATTGCCGCATAAAAATCACTTGAATTGATTACAAAAAAAGAAAGCAGTCACGACGACTGCTTTCTTTATCCAATTCAGAAAATCCGACCAATCCAACAATCCGTCGAATCTCAGGCTCAGCCCTTACACGTCCAGCTTGGCGTATTTGGCGTTGCGTTCGATAAAATCGCGCCGCGGGGCCACTTCGTCGCCCATCAGCATCGAGAACAAGTGGTCGGCTTCGGCGGCCGACTCCACCGTCACCTGCTTCAGGGTGCGGGTGATGGGCTGCATGGTGGTGGTCCAGAGCTGCTCAGCGTTCATTTCGCCCAGCCCTTTGTAGCGCTGCACATTCACCGTTTCGGGCTTGCCGCGGCCGAGGTCTTCCTGGGCCTGTTGGCGCTCTTCTTCGGTCCAGCAGTAACGCTCTTCTTTGCCGCGCTTCACAAGGTAGAGCGGCGGCAGGGCGATGTAGATGTAGCCGCGGTCCACCAGCTCGCGCATGTAGCGGAAGAAGAAGGTCAGAATCAGCGTGCGGATGTGCGAGCCGTCGATGTCGGCGTCGGTCATGATGATGACCTTGTGGTAGCGCAGCTTGTCGAAGTTCAACGGGCCGGTTTCGGTACCTTCTTCGTCGGTGGTGAAGGCCAGCGACTTGCGCTCGTTGAACGTGACGCCCAATGCGGTAATCATGTTCTTGATTTCCTCATTTTCCAGGATTTTGTGCTCCTGGGCCTTCTCCACGTTCAGGATTTTGCCGCGCAGCGGCAGAATGGCCTGGAACGCGCGGTTGCGGCCCTGCTTGGCGGTGCCGCCGGCCGAGTCCCCTTCCACCAGGTACAGCTCGCAGATTTCCGGGTCCGAGTCGGAGCAGTCGGCCAGCTTGCCGGGCAGGGAGTTCGAGCCCAGCACGTTTTTGCGCTGCACCATGTCCTTGGCCTTGCGGGCGGCGATGCGGGCCTTGGCGGCCAGAATCACCTTCTCCATGATGCGGTTGGCCTGGTTGGGGTTCTCGTCCAGGTACTGCGTCAGGATTTCGCCCACCACCGAGTTCACGGCGCCGCTCACTTCGGAGTTGCCCAGCTTGGTCTTGGTCTGGCCCTCAAATTGCGGCTCCTGCACTTTCACCGAGATAACGGCCGTGAGGCCCTCGCGGAAGTCGTCGCCGGTGATTTCCACCTTGGCTTTCTCGAAATGCTTGTTCTTGTCGCCGTAGCTTTTCAGCACGCGCGTCACGGCCGAGCGGAAGCCGGCCACGTGCGTGCCGCCCTCATGCGTGTTGATGTTGTTGACGTAGGAATAGACGTTTTCCTGGTACGAGGTATTGTACTGCAGGGCCACTTCCACGGGCGTGCCACCCTTCTCGCTTTCCACGTAAATGGGCTCGGCCAGCAACGAGGGCCGCTCCTTGCCGTCGAGGTATTGCACGAAGTCGCGCAGGCCGCCTTCGGAGTAAAACTCGTCGTAGCGGAACTCGCCGCCTTCCACTTTCTCGCGGCGGTCGGTGAGGGTGATGCGGATGCCCTTGTTCAGGTACGACAAGTCGCGCAAACGGCCGGCTACGGTGTCGTAACGGTATTCCGTTTCGGAAAAGATGCTGGCGTCGGGCAGAAACTGCACCTCGGTGCCGTGCTCCTCGGTGTCGCCAATTTCCTTCACGTCGTACTGCGGGAAGCCAATCTTGTACTCCTGCTGATAGATGTGGCCCTTGCGGCGCACGGTTACCTTCAGGTCGGTGCTGAGCGCGTTCACGCAGCTCACGCCCACGCCGTGCAGGCCACCCGATACTTTGTAGGAACCTTTGTCGAACTTACCGCCGGCGTGCAGCACGGTCAGCACCACTTCCAGGGCCGACTTCTGCTCCTTGGCGTGCCAGTCCACCGGGATGCCGCGGCCGTTGTCGCGCACGGTGATGGAGTTGTTTTCGTTGATGGTGACGTTAATCAGGTCGCAATGCCCGGCCAGGGCTTCGTCAATGGAGTTGTCGACCACCTCCCACACCAGGTGGTGCAGGCCTTTCAGTCCGGTGTCGCCGATGTACATGCTGGGCCGCTTGCGCACGGCCTCCAAACCTTCGAGTACTTGAATGCTGTCAGCGGTATAATCCGGCTGCACGGTTTTTTCGGTTGTTTCGCTCATGAGGGCGGGATTAAATCAGGTCGTAAAACCACCCAACGGGTGGCTAGGTACTGAACACTCAAAAGTACATATTTAATCCCATTTTCGGGAATTTTCGCGGTTTTCTTCCCCGTATTTTTTCATTTTTCAGCACCCCAGAAACCACCGCCAACGGCCTTGTTCCCAGGCACAAAAAAAGGCCTCTCCCGGTGCGGGAGAGGCCTTTTAAGCAAGGGCGAAAACCGGTCCTTAGTTGATAACCACTTTCTGCGTGGCAATGCCGGCTTCGGTGCGGAACTGCAGGGTGTACACGCCAGCCTTTTCGTTGCTCAGGTCTACGTTGAAGGCTTTCGAGCCCACGGTGGTAGCGTTGATGGCTTGCGACTTCACCTGACGGCCCATGGCGTCCACCACGGTCATCTGGGCGTCGCCTTTCAGGGTCGAACCCAGGTCCACATTGAACACGCCGGTGTTGCTGGGGTTAGGGTACACCGTCAGCGCGTTTTGCAGAGCTGCGTCGCGGGTAGCCGAGTTGAGGATGGTGGCCTTGTAGATGCCGCCCGAGCCGGCAGCGTCGGTGGCAGCGCCGGCGTAGCCCTGTGCTACGGCCGTGCCCGTGCCCGGAATCAGGTCCATGGCGAAGAAGCCCTGGCTGTTGTTCATGTTGGTCCAGTTGATGCCGTCGGTGCTGTACGAAGAGCCAAAGTCGGCGGCCACGGCGGGCGAAGAAGCGGGGAAGCGCTGGCCCACGCTGTAGTAACGACCGTTCACGGCATCGATGTCGTAGCGGAAGAAGCTGCCCGTGGCGTTGTTCACCGGGGTGATGGTCTGCCAGGTGGCGCCCCCGTCGCTGGTGCGAATCACGTTCACGGCGGTTACGTCGGTACCGGTCACCTTCACGTTGTACGCGATGCCGTTGTTGGCATCTTTGAACGCAATTTTGGAGATGGTTTCGGTGAGGGGCGTCGGCGCGCTTTTGGTCCAGGTTATGCCGCGGTCCGTCGACTTGTAAACGTACTCCTGGTCGTTGGTACCCAGCGAAGCGCCGCCAAACCAGATGGTGTTGCCCAGCGCGAAGTACGAACGCACCAGCGCAGCCTCGCCCGTGAAAGGGTTGAGGACGGCGGTTTGGGGGATGCGGTTCCAGGTCGCGCCGCCGTCGGTGGTGCGGTAGATTTCAAAGTAGCCACCCACGGGGTCGCCCACGGCCACGCCCACGTTGGCGTCGAACATGTGCACGAAGTCGAGGAAGCCACCGTTGGCTTGCGGAAACTGCGCGTTGGTGGTGGTGCGGGTCCAGCTCAGGCCGCCGTTGGTGGTGCGCAGGATGTCGCCGCCGCCCGAAGCGCCGTACTTGCCGACCACTGCGGTGGTAGCCGAAACGCCCGAAATGTTGGCCGATTCATACGAGGCATTAGCACCGACTGCGGTGATGGCATCGAAATCGAACTGGTCGCCCGCAGCGTTGTTGGTGCGGAAGAAGAAGTTAGCAACGCCCGACGACGAGTTTTCCTCGGCCGTGGTCCACGCCACGGTGGGCGAAACGGTGCTCACGTGAACGACGCGGTAGCCCGGCGCAAAAGCCCCGGAGTTCACCGTGTTTACCTGCACCCAAGGACCCAAGTTCACGGTCTGGGCGTGCGCGCCTACGGCGGCACCAAGCAAGCCCAGAGAAAGTAAGAATTTCTTCATGGTTAAAAGTTGTTTAAGGGGTGGCGAAAAGAAGAGGAAGTAAAAAAAGTGTGCAATGCGTGGAGCTGCTCAGGTGGTGGCAGCCGCGTTTGGGGGCCAAGATAAGCATATTGGCCCACTTTCATAGTGCCTGAACGTGCCAGTGCGGGGGTGCGTTGCGCCAGCCAACGACTCACTTCGGGCAAAATCAGGCTCAGGTTGAGCCAGAAATCCGGAGCCGGCGCGGCCAAACAGGGCGGCCGAAGCACAAAAAAGCCCCTCGCCGTGAAACGAGGGGCTTTGAAGTGGCCCCGTTTGGATTCGAACCAAAGACCGACTACTTAGAAGGTAGTTGCTCTATCCAGCTGAGCTACGGGGTCGAAAACGGGGTGGGAAAAAAGTCGGGGTGGCAGGATTCGAACCTACGACCTCCTGCTCCCAAAGCAGGCGCGATACCGGGCTACGCTACACCCCGAAAAAAAATAATGTTGAGTTTAGAAAGTTTCCTACTGGGTGGAGCCCCAATGGGACGCTTTCGCAACCCAACATTATTAGTGGAGAAGGGGGGATTCGAACCCCCGGTAACCTTTAGAGCTACGGCAGTTTAGCAAACTACTGGTTTCAGCCACTCACCCACTTCTCCAGGCTGGTTTCGCTTCCGTCCGAAGCGGGTGCAAATATACGGGCGGAACTGAATTAGCCATACCCTGAGCGAAAAAATTATCTTTGGGGCGAGGCAAGCGCCTCCGCGCTGCCACCTTTGCCGGCGCGGCGTGCGGCCTCTCCTTCTCTTCGTTTACTTATTCCCTCATTGCTAACCTGGGCGTATCCTGATTTTGTGGCGGCCGGCCTGGCCCTGCTCCTAGCGCTGGGGCTGCTGGCGCGGCACTGGCAGCGGGCGGGCCGCGCCGGGCGGGCGCTGGGCACGCGGGCCCGCCACCGCGGCTGGAAGCTGACGCTGCGCCTGCTGGCCGGCGCGGCGCTACTGGCCGCCGCGCTGGGCCCTTCGCTGGGCGTGAGCCAGCGCCCGGTGCGCACCGCCGGCAAAGACGTGTGGCTGCTGGTGGACGTGTCGCGCTCGATGGATGCCCCGGACGTAGCCCCTTCCCGCCTGCTGCGGGCCCAGGCCGAGTTGGAAACGCTGGTGGCTCAGTTTCCGGCCGACCGGTTGGGGCTGGTGGTATTTGGGGCCGAGGCCGTGGTGCAATGCCCGCTCACCTACGACCAGGCCGCCGTGCAGGTATTCGTTCGTACGCTGCGCACCAGCCTGCTGCCCGCCGGGCCCACCACCCTGCGCGAGCCGCTGGAGCTGGTGCTGAAACGACTGAGCCCGCAGGCCGGCTCGCCCCGTGCCACGGCGCTGGTACTGGTGAGCGACGGCGAAGACTTTGGCGAAAACCTGGAGCCCGCGCTGCGGGAGCTGGCCCGGGCCGGGGCACGGGTGTATACGGTGGGCGTGGGCACGGCAACGGGCAGTTCCATTCCCAAGCCGGGCGGGGGGCTGGTGCGCGACGGCAAAGGCCAGGTGGTGCAAAGCCGTCTGCGCGAAGCGCCGCTGCTGCAGCTCTCGGCTCAAACCGGCGGCCAGTACGTGGAGTTGAGCAACCAGCAAAACGGCTTCGAGCCCTTGCTGCGCCTGCTACGCAACATGCCCGGCGTGGCCGAGCAGGTGCGCACCGTGGCCGTGGCCGACAACCGCTACCGCTACCCGCTGGCGGCCGCCCTGCTGCTGCTGGCCCTCGACGTGGCGCTGACCCTAACCGTTATTCGTCCGTGAAATACGTTGCGCTGGTGCTACTGTTGATTGGCGGGCCCGGCTGGGCGCTGCTCACCGGCGTGCGCGACCGCAACGTGGCCGTGCGGCGCGGCACCGCGGCGTACCAGCAAGGGGCCGCGGCCCGTGCAGCCCAGGACTTTGCAGAGGCGCTGAACGCCAAAGCCCGCCGCACCCCCGACCCCCGCCTAGTGTTGAACCTGGCCCACGCCCAAACCCGGGCCGGCCAGCTGGCGCCCGCCGCCAGCACTTACAGCAAGCTGCTAACGGGCGCACCGCCGGCCCTGGGCAGCGTGGCGCGGCAGCAGCTGGCAGTGCTGGCAGCCCAGCGCGGCGAGCTGGCCCAGGCCGTGGGCCTGCTGCGCCAGGCCCTGCTGCTGGACCCAGGCAACAAAATCGCCCGCTACGATTACGAAGTGCTGACCGATTACCTGGCCCGGCGGCCCAACACGCCGCAAATTCCATCGCCGCCACCGCCTGCGCAATCCAATCAACCTAAAAACAAGGAAGATAAGCCGACGCCCGATAAAAATGGCAGCGCCCCAAATCAGCCCGCTACTAAGGAAGGTACGGACCGCAAAGGCGAAACCAACGACCAGAAACAAAGCACAGCTCCGCCCAGTGGCTCGCCGCAAAGCCGCCCTACCCCCGCTGGCCAGCCTGATAACCAACGGCCCGCCCCTACTCAGGGCGCATCGGCCACCGGTGGCCGGGCGCCCGGCCCCGGCCCCGCCCAGCCCCTGCCCACCGGCGAGGTGCCCGGCCAGCTGCGCGGGCTGGACCGTAACGCCGGAGGCGAGGTCAGCAACGGGCGCAGCACCCGACCCGGCACCGAAGCCGCCACCCCGGCCGACGTGCAGCTGCAAACCCAGCGCGAGCGCCTGCAGGCCATGAACCTGAGCCCCGCCCAGGCCCGACAGCTCCTCGAAACCCTGCGTGCCCAGGAGCAGCAGTACCTGCAACAGCTGGCACGCCCGGCCGAGCGCAAGCCCGACCCTAACAAACCCACCTGGTAAGTAAGCCTTGTGGGTTAGCGACTTGTGCAGCCAACCAAAGCCGGCTAACGCCTGTTAGGCACTCATCACGTTCGGGGGTGTTAAATCCGTACTTTTGCGGCCAGATTCATCCTCCCACCCCACAACCAACATTTCGGTATGCAAACCAAAGAAGTTGTCATTATTTCCGCCGTCCGCACGCCCATCGGGTCTTTTGGCGGGGCGCTGGCGTCGTTGTCGGCCACCGAGCTGGGCGCCATTGCCCTGAAAGGCGCTCTTGACAAAGCCGGCGTGGCGCCCGCAGAAGTAGAGCAGGTAATTATGGGCAACGTGATTTCGGCCAACCTGGGCCAGGCCCCCGCCCGCCAGGCTGCCAAGAAAGCCGGCCTGCCCGATACCGTAGAGTGCACCACCGTGAACAAGGTGTGTGCTTCGGGCTCGAAAGCCATCATGTTTGCGGCCCAGGCCATCATGCTGGGGCAAGCCGACGTGATTCTGGCTGGCGGCATGGAGAGCATGAGCAACGTACCCTACTACCTCGACAAAGCCCGCTTCGGCGCCAAGTACGGCCACGGGCAGATGATTGACGGCCTGGTGCGCGACGGCCTCTGGGACCCCTACCACGACTATGCCATGGGCAACGCGGCCGAAAACACGGCCAAGGAAATGGGCATCACCCGCGAAGAGCAGGACGCCTTTGCCATTGAGAGCTACACCCGCAGCGCCGCCGCGGCCAAGGCCGGCAAAAAGAAGGACGAAATCGTGCCCGTGACCATCGAGAGCCGCGGCAAAACCACCGTCATCGAAGATGACGAGGAATACCTGAAAGTTGACTTTGCCAAAGTACCCAGCCTGAAGCCTGCCTTCATCAAGGAAAACGGCACCGTGACGGCCGCCAACGCCTCTACCCTAAACGACGGTGCCGCCGCCGTGCTGCTGATGAGCCGCGAGAAGGCCGACGCGCTGGGCCTCACGCCCATCGGCCGCATCCTGGGCTTCGCCGACGCCGAGCAGGCACCGGAGTGGTTCACCACCTCGCCTTCGCTGGCCATTCCGAAGGCCCTGAAAAACGCCGGTAAGACGGCCGCCGACGTGGATTTCTACGAAATCAACGAAGCCTTCTCCGTAGTGAGCCTGGCCAACAACAAGCTGCTGAATCTGGAAGGCACCAAGGTGAACAAATATGGCGGCGCCGTGAGCCTGGGCCACCCGCTGGGCGCCTCGGGCGCGCGCATTGTGACCACGCTGATGAACGTGCTCAAGAACGAGGGCGGCAAAATCGGCGTGACGGGCATCTGCAACGGCGGCGGCGGTGCCAGCGCCATTGTGGTGGAAGCGCTGTAGTTTCTAAATTTACAGAACGTCATGCTGAGCGCAGTCGAAGCATCTCGCGTGCTGAAGTAGTCCAGTCGATTGAGTTACTACCACACGCGAGATGCTTCGACTGCGCTCAGCATGACGTTCTTTTTTATTTTGGCCCCACCGAGAATTCGGTGGGGCTTTTTTTGGCCCGACTTTTAGAGGCTACCTCCTTTCGCACGGAAAACACCTTTTCTGCGTTCTTGCGCCTATGAAATACCTAGTGCCCTTTTTCTTTTTGCTGCTGGCCCTGCCCTCGCACGGGCAGCGGCTGAAGCGTTTTATTTCTTATTACGACTCCCTCAAAACCAACAAGCGCGAAGTTTATACGGCCTTGGTGGCGGCCGATACCGTGCCGCAGGGCACGTATAAACGCTTTTACCGCAACGGCAAGCTGGAGCAGCAAACCAGCTTCACGCAGGGCAAGCGCGACTCGGCTTACGTGGAGTTTCACCCCACGGGCACCCGGCGGCTGGAGGCTACCTACAAGGATGGCATCCGGCAGGGCCCGTTCAAAACCTACTACGACGACGGCCACGTGGCCCAGGCCGGCTTCTTCGAAAACGACGAGCCCAACGGCGAAATCACCTATTACCACCCCGACGGCTCGGTGAAGCTGCGCACGACGCTCACCAAAGGCCAGCCCAACGGCGCGCTGAAAGCGCTGTACCCCGACGGCAAGACCCAGGCCGAAATCAGCTACGTGGACGGCCAGCCCAACGGTGCGGTGAAGTTCTATTACCCCAACGGCGTGGTGCAGAGCGAGGGCAGCTTCACGAAAGGGCTGCTGTCGGGGCCCTACAAAACGTATTACCCCAACAGCCAGATTGAGGTGGAGGTGCTGGCCGATAAGAATGGCCGCGGGCGCTACCGCAGCTACTACATGAGTGGCAAGCTGCAAACCGAGAGCACCTACGCCCCCGCGCCGCTGGTGCAGCGCGCGGTGAAAAACCCGCTGGGCGACGACCTGACCAAGCGCGCGGCGCCCGTGAGCGGCACGGCCAACCTCGACGGGCCGGCCACCAGCTACTACGAGAGCGGGCAGGTGAAATCGAAGATGACCTACCGCAACGGCGTGCTGGTGGGCCACGGCATTGAGTACTACGAGAACGGCCACCCGCGCGAGGAAACCGACTACGCCAACGGCGGCAAGGACCGCAAAATCACGCGTTACCACGACGTGGCCGGGCAGCTGAAACAAGCTGAAGAGCAGTACAAAAGTGGACGCCCGGCCGGCACCTGGCGCGAGTTTTACCCCGATGGCAAAACGCCCCGCAAGGTGGAAACCTACGGCCCTCAGGGCAAGCTGGTGGGCGAGCGCCTCACCTACTATGAAAACGGCACGGTGCAAAGCCGCCAGCCCTACCTAAACGGCTTTATGGCTGGCGTGGCGCAGGAATATTTCCCCTCGGGCAAGGTGCACAAGGAAACCACCTACGTGCGCAGCATGATTCAGGGCCCTTTTAAGGAATACCGCGAAGACGGCACGCTGGCCGTGAATGGCCTGTACCGCAACAGCAAACAGAGCGGCGTGTGGACTTACTATAAGGAAGACGGCAAAACCGTGGACCGCAACGTGACCTACCGCAACGGCCAGCAGGTGACCGACCCCGTGCACCAGCCCAAACCCAAGCCCAAGACCCCGGTGAAGCGCCGGTAATGCCCGGCCCGCCCACTTTGCTGAGCGAATGAAAAAGCAAAACGCCCCGGCCACTGGTCGGGGCGTTTTGCTTTTGTTCAGAAAAATCAGAAAGAATCGGGCAACCCTGATATAGCAAGTTGCATCTGTAGCATCAGTTCCGCAGTGCTACATGCAAGCGCCACCAGATAGAGGCAAATTATTTCTCACCTCTTATCCACTGATTTTCATCATTTAAACTCTCAATTGCTTAAGCTTATTGAAAAATTATTTAACCAGTACCTTGTGTTACAAAGTACCTGCTTTACATTTGTTCTGTTCTTAGCCCAGTAGCTGAGCTTAGCGAGTACCCAAGATGGCCCGCTAGCCCGCTGCTTCCACTCACCGGAGTTTGGGCGGCCCGGTTGCTCACCACCCAGCGGAACCGCGGCCGCTGCCTGACCCGAGCTGCTTCCCCGCCTGCCTCACCTTTTTTCTGCACCATGAAAACCTTATTCACCGCTTCTGCTCTCTCCCTTTCCGGCCGCGTGCTGCGTGGCGCGGCCTTGGTTTCGCTGCTGCTACCCTTGGGCGCGGCGGCCCAAACGGGCGGCGCCGGCAGCGTGAGCGGCAGCCTCGTTGAAGCCGGCTCGGGCAAGCCCGTGCCGTTCTCCGACGTGGTGCTGCTGCGCTCAGCCGACTCCACGTTTGTCACGGCCGCCCAGACCACGGAGCAGGGCGCTTTCCGGGCCGCCGGCCTGCCGCTGGGCACCTACCTGATGCGGGTGCAGGACCTGAACTATAAAGTGCTGCGCCGCCGCTTCACCCTGACGGCGACGGCCCCCACGGTTCAGTTTCCGGGGCTTCAACTAACGGCAGCTACGGCCACCAAACTGAGCGAAGTAGTGGTAACGGCTCAGAAAGCCACCGTGGTGGAAGAACTGGGCAAACGCGTGATTAACGTTGAAAAAGACCTGGCCAGCGTGGGCGGCACGGCGGCCAACGTGCTGCAAAACGTGCCTTCGGTGAGCGTGGACGTGAACGGCACGGTTTCGATGCGCGGCACCTCGAACGTCACCATCCTCATCGACGGCAAGCCGGCGGGCGTGAGCAACGGCGGCACCGGCGGCGGCCAGCGCCTCGACCAGATTCCGGCCTCGCGCATTGCGCAGGTGGAAGTCATCACCAACCCCTCGGCTAAGTACGACGCGGCCGGCGGCGGCGGGGTCATCAACCTCATCACCAAGAAAGAAACCCGTCCCGGCACAAACGGTACGGCGGCGCTCAACCTGGGCACCAACGAGAAGTACAGCGGCAACCTCAACCTGAGCCGCAAGGTGGGCAAGGCCACCTGGAGCGGCAGCTACGACGGCCGCGACGTGACCTACGCCAGCAAAGGCCACTCGGAGCAGGTAGCCCTGCTGCCTTCCGAAACGGTGCGCACCACCCAGGTTGGCGCCGGCAGCGAAGGGCACCGCAACCACTCGCTGCGGCTGGGCGTGGAGCTGGAGCTGCCCAAAAACCAGACGCTGGGCCTGAACGGTAGCGTCGGCACCGAGCGCAACCTCGAAAGCGAAGGCCAGGAGCTGACGCAGCAGACCAACAGCGGCCCCGTGCAGCGCGCCCGCGGCCAGCAGGACCTCGACGTGCAGGTGAAGCTGCTGAACTACGGCGGCAACTACCGCCGCACCTGGGCTGAGCACAAGGGCCGCGAGCTGAGCGCCAACTTTGGCGGCGTGGTGATTGACGCCACGGTGCCGGTGGTGCAGCGGCAGTACGCCGAGGTGGGCAATATTGCGCAGCCCGCCACCCGGCAGCAGCTCGACCTGCTGGCCAACATCCAGTTCGGGCAGGTGGACTACACCCACCCGCTGGCCGACGGCAAGGGCCGCCTCGAAATGGGTGCCAAAGTAGAGCACCAGGGCAGCCGCGGGAGCAACAGCTTCGGCTTTGCTGCCAACGAAAGCCGCCCCAACGACTTCGTGAACGACCCGGCCCGCTCGCTCACCTACGCCTCCGACCAGGTGGTGCCCGCGGCCTACGTGACGGCGCAGCACGCGCTGGGTGCCAAGTGGAACGCCCAGGCCGGTCTGCGCACCGAGTACACCCTCCTGAGCGGCAGCATTCGGGGCGGGGCGGGCATTCAGCAGCGCGGCAGCCTGGCCCAGGACTACCTGAGCTTCTTCCCCTCGGCCCTCATCAGCCGCGAGTTTGGCAAAGAACCCGGCCAGAACCGCCTGCAGCTGAGCTACGCCCGCCGCCTCAACCGCCCCAACTTCATGCAGCAGCTGCCGCTGGCCATTTACCAAGACCCGCGCAGCTACCGCCTCGGCAACCCGCGTCTGCGGGCTGAATTCAGCCACAACATCGAACTGGGCCACCAGCTGAACGTGGGCCAGGCCACCATCACCAGCACCGTGTTTGCCCGCATCACCACCAGCTCCATCCAGCGCCTGCGCTTCGTGGACACCACGGCCACCCGCCTGGCCGGCAACTCGGGCCTGGTAACGGCCGAAACCTACGATAACCTCGGCACCACCACCAACCTCGGCGCCGAGCTCAGCCTCAACCAGCCCCTGGCCAAGTGGTGGCGCCTGAACGCCAGCACCAGCCTCTACCGCGCCCAGATTGCCGGCAACGGCATCGGCAACAACCGCACGGCGCTGGTGGGCACCGCCCGCCTCACCAACAATTTCACCCTGCGCCCCACCCTGGATGTGCAGCTGAGCGGTAACGTGCGCTCGGCCTCGCTCACGGCCCAGGGCCGGCAGCTGGCCTGGGGCCAGATGGACCTGGCCTTGCGCCAGCGCCTGTTCTCCGACCGCGCCGCCCTCACCCTGCGGGTGTCGGACCTGCTGAACACCAGCTCCTACCGCACCGAAATTGAAACCGATGTGCTGAGCAGCACCCGCTACGCCAAAGACGAAACCCGCGTGGGCTGGCTGGGCTTCACCTGGTACATCGGCGCCAGCAAGGCCAAGCCGGGCCGCATCGAGGCCGCGCCCCAGGGCGGTGGCGGCTTCGGCGGCTGAGTTAGTTGATTTTCCCTGAAACCACCCCGCTTTTCTCTCCTTCTTTCTGCAAAACAGCCCCGTCGTTGGTTTGGTCCGACGGCGGGGCTTGTGCTGTAAAACAGATTTCCCCCCCCCGCCCCTACTGGCCTAACTGAAAAATGCCCGGAGGGGCTGTAATGGGCAGCGATGGCCTGCGATTCACTGCCCGATTCCCAGCCGCGGCGCGAGTGCAACCCAAAGCGTAGCTTCGCCATCAAGCTCAAACCCGTCCTATTTTTCACATCTTTTCTGCACACCTTTTTCTATTCCCATCGACTTCTATGTCAAAACAACTCCCCCTGGCCGTTGCGCTTCTGTTGGCAGCCGGCACCGTTTCGGCCCAATCGGGCAAAGTCAAAATCAAGACGAAGCCCGGCCGAAACACAGCTACAACTGCCCCCGCGCCGGCCGCAACCCCCACAGACTGGTCCGTGACCTACGCCCAGACCATCACGCCGGCTGGCCTGAAAGCGGACCTCGACGTGCTGGCTTCGGATGCCTACGAGGGCCGCGAGACCGGTAAGAAAGGCCAGAAAATGGCCGCCGACTACATTGCCAAAGCCTTCGCGGCCGACGGCCTGACCGGCCCCGTGGCGGGCTCCGACAACCCCTACATTCAGCACTTCAGCATGAAGCGCACCAGCCTCGACCTGGCCGCCAGCACCGTGAAGGTGGGCAGCCAGACGTTTCAGGGCAAGCGCGACTTCTACGGCATCATGACCGATGCTTTCGCCACGGGTGCGCCGCTGCAGCCGGTGTTTGTGGGCTACGGCATCAAGGAGGACAAGTATTCGGATTTCGCCGCCCCCACCGACTACAAGGGCAAGGACCTGATTCTATTGGCCGGCGAACCACTGAACGGCCAGGGCAAGTCGCTTCTCGGCCCCGATGGCAAAGCCAGTGCGTACGCCTCGGCAACGCTTGACGGCCTGATGGCGCGCCGCAAAGGCATTTTTCCGCTGGGCGCGCGCTCCATTATCCTCGTCATGCCCACGGCAGCGGCTTACTCGGCCGTGCCCCAGGCCTTTGGCCAGCTCATGGACCACGACGACCTCACCTTCGACGGTGCGGAAAAGAAGGCCTCGGGGTTCAACATCTTGATGGTGTCGCCCGAAATGGGCGCCAAGCTGCTGGGCACCACCCCGGCCGGCCTCGACAAGTACCGCCAGAGCGTGGCCAAGGCCGGCAAGGCGGTCGCCTCGCCCTTTAAGCCCGCGGCCGCCACGGCCCAGGCCAAGCAAAACATCGAGCCCTTCACCACCGAAAACGTCTTGGGCTACCTCGAAGGCGGCGACAAAAAGGATGAGCTCATTGTGGTGTCGGCCCACTACGACCACCTCGGCGTGAAAGACGGCGTGGTGTTCAACGGCGCCGACGACGACGGCTCGGGCACGGTGAGCGTGCTGGCCATGGCCCGTGCTTTCTCGCAGGCCAAAAAAGAAGGCCACGGCCCGCGCCGCAGCATCCTTTTCCTGGCCAACACCGGTGAGGAGGAGGGCTTGCTCGGCTCGCAGTACTACACCGACCACCCCGTGTTCCCGCTTGAAAAGACGGTGACCGACCTCAACATCGACATGGTGGGCCGCGTGGATAGCCTGCACCAGGGCAAGGGCGACTACGTGTACCTGGTGGGCGCCGACCGCCTCAGCACCGAGCTCAACACCCTGAGCGAGGCAACCAACCAGCAATACAACCCATTGGCTCTCGACTACAAATACAACGACCCGGCCGACCCCGAGCAGATTTACTACCGCTCCGACCACTACAACTTCGCCAAGCACAACGTCCCGATTATTTTCTACACCAGCGGCCTGCACCCGCAGTACCATAAGGCGACGGACGACGTGGAGTTCATCGACTTCCCGGCCATGGCCCGGCGCGACCAACTCATCTTCCACACGGCTTGGGCCCTGGCCGAGCGCGACGCCCGCGTGGCCCTGAAGCCCGAGTTTGTGAAAACCGGCTTCGTGCCCACGCCGGCCGACCTCGACCGCTACGCCGGCACCTACGGCAGCCCCCAGATTCCGCTCAAAATCACTTTCACCCGCGAGGGCAACGCCCTCAAAGCCCAAGCCACCGGCCAGCCGGCCTTCACCATGGAAGCCGTGAGTCCCGGCGTGTTCAAGTTCGACCCGGCCCAGCTGCGCGTGGAGTTTGCGGCCGACCAGCCCACCTTTAAGCTGAAGCAGGGCGGCGGCGAGTTTGAGTTCAAGAAAGAGTAGTTTCTCACCTTCCTTTCTGCAAGCAAAGCCCCGTCGTCGGTTTGGTCCGGCGGCGGGGCTTTTTCTTGCTAATTATGAGCCATTCAGCGCACGGCGTACACACGCTGCACGCGGCGGTCGGCGCTGAGCTGCTGGGCCACCAGCGCGGTGTTTACGTTGCCCAGGCCCGGGTCGTCGAGCACCTGCTGCAAGGCCAGGTTGAGCTTAGCGGCTGTTTTGCGGCACAATGGGCGGGCGCTGTTCAGGTTGAGGCACAGGCCGTCGATGCGCTCCTGGTACACGAGCTGGTCTTGCGCGTTGTAGAAGCGCACCAGGGTGTAATCGTGCGTAGTCAGGTTGGTTTCGAGGTTCCAATAGCCAGCCGTGGAAACGGTGGCTGACTGGGCCTGAGCAGTTGCTGCACCTGCCAGCAGCAGAAGCAATGCAATGAATCGAGGAAACACGTAATTTTTCATAGCTAAACAGGAAAAGTGAGATGAAGGGGTGACGCGTTGGGTCGGTTTCGGCCTCTGCGGCCAGCCGTTGTTTCGCCACGGCTTAGTTAGGTGGTGTGGACGGGCGACGTGGGGTGCGCTTTGAAGTAGGCGCTGGGCGCGTGCCCGGTAAACCGGCGGAACTCGCGAATCAGGTGGGCTTGGTCGTAGTACCCACAGGCGTAGGCCACGTCCTGCCAGTTGGGCAACGCATCAGCGGCCAGCAGCCGAAACGCACGGTTGAACCGGACGAGGCTGGCGTAGAGCTTAGGCGCCGTGCCGACTTCGGCCAGGAAGCGGCGCTCGAGCTGCCGGCGGCTCAAGCCCACGCCTTGGGCCAGCGCTTCAATGCTGACCCGGCCATCGTGCTCCAGAATGCTGCCAGCCACCGCATCGACCGCATCGGGCGAGGTAGCGGTGCCGGCCACGCGCTCCAGCAACAGCTCGTCGGCTGCCGCCGGCCAGGCCAGTCGGCGGCATTCCTGCATGCGTTGCAGCAGGGCGTCGACGAAGGGCTGCGCCGCTCTGCTTAGCATATCCCGGACGTCTTCCCCTTCGGCCACAGGCGGCTTAAACAGATGGTAGTAGCCAACCGGCCGAAAGAAAATGCTCAGGCCTTCGTCCCGGTCCGGAAGCCGCAGCCAGAGCATGCGCCGCGTGAAACCCAGCGGGTCTTCGGCGGAAAAAGGGGGAATGTCTGAAGGTGGGCTATGGGCTGTGGCAGAGGTCGGTGGTTCGGTTTCGGGTTCGGTGTACCACAGTCCGTAGCACTCGACGAAGCCGGCCAGCGCCGGAGATGGGGATAATGCCGTGATGTGCATATTGTCTGCGAGGTCCTGCCCGATTCCAACTACATGCCGCTCCAATCCGACCCTTGCGACAACTCAGAACAAATTTACAATATTAACAATGTTGAATATTGTACAAATGCGACATTCTCGGTTTGGGTGAAGCAGACGATATCGCCCCGGCGGCTTGCCTACCTTTGCCGGCGTTATGCAAAAACCGAGTATTCCCAAGGGCACCCGCGATTTTGGCCCCGCGCAGGTGGCACGCCGCCAGCACATTTTCAACGTCATCCGCCGCACGTTCGAGTCGTTTGGCTACGCGCCGCTCGAAACGCCGACGCTGGAGAACCTGTCGGTGCTCACCGGCAAGTACGGCGACGAGGGCGACCAGCTCCTGTTTAAAGTATTGAACTCCGGCGACTTTGCCAAGGACGTAACGGCCGAAGACCTGGCCACTGGCAGCAAAGCCCTACTGCCCAAAGTGGCCGAAAAGGGCCTGCGCTACGACCTCACCGTGCCCTTCGCCCGCTACGTGGCCATGAACCGCGGCACGCTCACCTTCCCCTTGAAGCGCTACCAGATGCAGCCCGTGTGGCGCGCCGACCGCCCCCAGCGTGGCCGCTACCGCGAGTTTTACCAGTGCGACGCCGACGTGGTGGGCACCGACTCGCTGCTCTGCGAGGCCGAAATCGTGCTGATGATGGCCCAGGTGCTCGGCGGCCTTGGCCTGCACGACTTCACCATCAAAATCAACCACCGCGGGGTGCTGCGCAACATTTACCAGGCGCTGGGCGGCGAGGGTCGCGAGACGGACTTGTTCGTGGCCATCGACAAGCTCGACAAAATCGGGCGCGACGGCGTGAGCAAGGAGCTGCTGGAACGCGGCTTTTCCGCGCCCACCGTCGACACGCTGTTTGAGCTGCTGACGGTGGAAGGCAGCTACGAAGAGAAGCTGCAGCGCCTGCTGGCCGGCTTCGTGACGGCCGGCGTGGAGCCCGACGGCGTGCGCCCCACCACCCCCGACGTGGAAGCCGACTCGCCCGAGCCGCTGGCCAACTACCGCGGCCTCACCGAGCTGGCCCAGGTGCTGGACCTGCTTCGGGCCTCCGGCTTCCGGCAGTTCGACCGGCTGGAGTTCGACCCCACCCTGGCGCGGGGCCTCTCCTACTACACGGGCTGCATTTTCGAAGTCAAAATCAACAACGTGCAGATGGGCAGCGTGAGCGGCGGCGGGCGCTACGACAACCTCACCGGGAGCTTCGGGCTGCCGGGCGTGTCGGGCGTGGGCTTTTCGTTTGGCGTCGACCGGCTTTACGACTGCCTCGAAGCGCTGGACTTGTTCACGGTGACGGCCGAAACCCCCACCCGCTGCCTCATCACGCACTTCGACGTGGCCAGCGGCCGGGCCGCCCTGCCCCTGCTGGCCGAGTTGCGCGCCGCCGGCATCCCCGCCGAGCTGTACCCCGACGCCAGCAAGCTGCAAAAGCAGTTTAAATACGCCGATGCCAAGGGCATTCCGCTGGTCATCATCATGGGCCCGGAAGAAGCCGCCGCGGGCGTGGTAAAAATCAAAATCATGCAAACCGGCGTGGAGCGCGTGCTGCCCATCGGGGAAGTGGTGACCGCGCTTACGGCGGAATAAAACGGTTGTAAGACGAAGAAAACCAGCCTGTCAGGCTTCTGATTTGAAGCCTGACAGGCTGGTTTTCTTCGTTTGGCAGGCTCCCCTCGCCTACTCTACTGCTAGGCGCTGGCTCACAGCTTGCCCGGCCACCGTGGCCCGCAGCACATACAGGCCCACCGGCAACCCCCGAACCGACAGCGGCTGCGCGGCGTCGGCGAAAACCCGCACCAAGTCGCCGCACCCGTTGTATAGGCGCAGGCTGCCAGGCTTGGCAGCAGCCGGAAAGCGGAGGCGCAGTTCCGAAGTGGCAGGGTTGGGATACACTTCAACCCCAAGCGCCGCGGCCGCGCGCTCGGTGGAGCTGAGCAGCGAGCCCGAACTCTGTATGCGGCCCGCGCAGATGTCGCGCCCCGTAGGCGCGGGCC
The DNA here is from genome assembly GCF_022921075.1 of Hymenobacter sp. 5317J-9. Taxonomy (NCBI): domain Bacteria; kingdom Pseudomonadati; phylum Bacteroidota; class Cytophagia; order Cytophagales; family Hymenobacteraceae; genus Hymenobacter; species Hymenobacter sp. 5317J-9. The sequence continues at coordinate 2,356,339 of NZ_CP095050.1, read as the reverse complement.
CCGGCGACGACCAAAATACCTGCACCGAGCCATTGGGCTGCCCTACAGGTATGTAGTCCAACTCATAGGGACGGTTTTCGGCTATTGAATGCAGAATGACGCCGGGCGAGGTGAAGGCAACTGCGCCACTGGGCAGGATTTTCTGAGCGCGGAAGTTGGCGGCGTTGGCATCCGTGCTGTAGAAGGCCATCACCGCGCCGTTGTCGGATGGCGCCAGCTTGGGACGCGGATAACCTGCGGACAAGGAGTACACGGGCACCCCGCCGGCCGCCCAAGCCAACGTGCCGGCCGCGTCAATCTTTTGGGCATAACACTTGTAATCGAAGTTGCCGCTGCCGCCGCGGGCGTCTTCCCATATCATCCAAAGCGCGTTATCGTGCCAAATGGCGTGGGGGTTGGTTTGATACGCGGGGTCGGTGCTCAGGGCCACATAGCCGGGGCTGGCCCAGCCCAGCGTGCCGCTGGGCAGCACCTTAGCCACCAGCGGGTCGCCGCCGTTGGAGGTCCAGGCCACGTAGAGGGCGTTGGCCGGGTCGGTCAGGAGCTGCCAGTCCGAACCGCGCCCCGACGCACCGCCCGCCGAGATGGTGGTGTAGTTGGCCCAGGTGGCCGCGCCGGCCGCGCTGAAGTGCTGGGCGTAGATGGGCGAGCCTAAGCCGCCGGCGCTGGCCACCATGTAGAAGCCGTCGCCGCCGTCGCCCACCGTGTGGTAATAGTCGGAAGCAAAGATGCCCACGGGCACCACCACCACCTGCCGGTCGTTGTTGGGGTAGCTCAGCACGCCCGTCGGCCCAATTTTATTGTAGGTGAAGCGGTTGCTGCCGCCGTTCAGGGCCAGGGCGTGGGTGATGGTGGCGCCCGTGCTGGAGGGAATGATGTTGAGCCCCTGCTCGCTTTCGTAGATGACGGTGGGCAGGGTGCGGTAGGCCACCACGGTGGGCGAGGACCATTGCGGCACGCCGGTTGCGCTGTAGAACTGGCAGCGCACGGTGTCGCCCCCCACGCCAAAGGCTCCTTGCACCCAGGCCACCAGCACCCCGCCTTGCCAGGCAACGGCCCGCATGCCGAAGATGTCGCGACTGCCGGTTTGGAACAGTCGCAGGCCGTTGGTGGGCAGCAGTGGCACCCCAGCCGCGTTGAGGCGCTGGGCATAAATACCGGTGCCGAGGCCGGAGTTGTTGCCGTTGCGCTTGTCAATCCAGACAATGTAGGAGCCGCCTGCACCATCGGCGAAGGCCTGCACGCCCAGTTGGTAGTTGGGCGCGTTGCTTACGAACTGGGTTTGCGAGGGTGTGGTGGAGAATTGCGCCCGCGCCGGCCCAGCCAATGCCAACGCCAGCAGCAGGCAGCCCGGCAGCCAGTTTGCCAGGTGAAGAGGGAAGAGCTTCATGTCAATTTGTAGAAAGAAAGGAGTTGAAGCAGCAATGCCACAATCAAATTACAAACAATATAGTATATACTAATTATAATTTAATAAAAAAATGCCCAACGGACGGCGTACACGCGCTGCAGCCGGCGGTCGGTACCGAATTGGGTGGACAACAGGTTGGGGCGGATGGCCAGCGAGGGGTCGAGCAGCACCTGTTCCAGGGTGGCGTTGAGCTGGCTTTTGGTGCGGCGGCAGAGCGGCCGGGCGCTGCCCAAGTTGAGGCAGAGGCCGTCGAGGCGCTCTTGGTACACGAGCTGGTTCTGGGCGTTGTAGAAGCGCACGAGGGTGTAATCGCGCGTCGTCAGGTTGGTTTCCAGGTTCCAGTAGCCGTTTTGGGGAAGCGCGCCCGGGCCCTGAGCCCGCACGAGCGGGGAAACAGCCAGCGGCAACAACGCGAGGCACAGGCGAAGGAAGGAGAATGATTTCATGGTGCGAGAGGGAAAAGTGGGGTAAAGAATTGGCGGGCCAGGTGCCTGCCCATCGGCCGGACGGCCTCGGCTATGCCCCAAGATGGACGTTGCCCGCCGCCTTCGCTGGCTTATTCGCCGGGCCGCGGCGGGTGGGCGCAACTCGCACAAGCGCCGTCGACCAACAACCGGTTTGGTCGTTAGTCGACGGCGAGGGGCCGTTGGTCTAAAAAGCGGAATGCGAGGACCTTGCCCGCGCTCAAACCGATATATTTACCCCGCACAAACCTTTATTCCAGCCATGGCACAGGCAGCAAACCCGGCGGTGGCCGCCGCCCTGCGGGCCCTCGACGAGCGGCGCTGGCTGCGGCACGGCCTGTTCTGGTCGGTGCGCGTGGTGCTCATGGCCTGGCTGTTTCTCTACGGCCTGCGCGCCACCACCGACTGGCGCGTGGCCCTGCACGACTCGCTGATTCTGCTGCCGCCCCAGATGCTGGCCACCTACGCGCTGCTCTACGGCGTGCTGCCCTGGCTGCCGCGGCCCGAGCACCGCGGCCGCTTCGGGCTGCTGCTGCTGGCGTGGCTGGTGCTGGGGCTGGCCCTCACGTTTGCGCACCGCTACTACTTTTTTGTGCCTTCGCACCACGGCCGGCCCTCGGCGTTTTCCGACTATTACCTCGTGTATGCCACCGGGGCGCACATGCCGCTGCTGCTCACGGCCGGGGTGGCGGCCTGCCTGCGCGTGTACCGGCAGCGGCAGCGGCAAGCGCACCGCAACGCGCAGCTGGCGCAAGAGAATTTTCAGGCCGAGCTGCAGTTGCTGCGGGCCCAAATTCACCCGCACTTTCTCTTCAACACCCTCAACAATCTGTATTCGCTCACACTGAAGCAGTCTGACCAGGCCCCGGTGGTGGTGGAACGCCTCACCGGGCTGCTGCATTTTGTGGTGGAGCAGGGCAACGCCCCGCTGGTGCCCCTGGCCGACGAAGTGGCCCTGCTGCGCAACTACCTGGCCCTGGAGCAGCTGCGCTACGGCCCGCGCCTCACCCTGGATTTTCAAGCCGAGGGCATCGGCTCCCCGGCCCGCATTGCGCCGCTGCTGCTGCTGCCGCTGGTCGAAAACGCCTTTAAGCACGGCGCGGCCGAACAGGTGGGCGCGGCCCGCATCCGCATTGTGCTAAGCGTGGCGCAGGGCTGGTTCACGTGCGTCGTCGTCAATTCCAAAAACCCCGATGCCGGCCCCGCCGCACCGGCCGGCATCGGGCTGCGCAACGTGCGGGAGCGCCTGCGCCTGCTCTACCCGGAGCGCCACCGCTTCGCGCTGGAAACCAGCGCCGACACCTTTGTGGTGCGCCTGGCGCTGCACCTGGCCGACGAAGCGGCGCCGGCTGCCGCCCCAGAGCCGGCGGAAGCCCCCGTTCACTCCGCGGCCGCCCGGGCCTGGGCCGTGGCCAACGCGCCCGGGCCATGAGCGGCGGGCCCAACCGCCGGGTGATGCGGCACGCCGCCTTTTGGCTGGCCACCATGGTGCTCAGCTACCTGATGCAGCTGCCGGCGCACTTCCTGGCCGGGGCACGCCTGTACGTGGGCGGCATTTTATTCGTGCAGACGCCCGCTGCGCTGCTCACCATTTACCCCTTGCTGTACGGGGTGCTGCCCCGGCTGCTGCGCGGGCAGTTTGGGCTGATAATGCTGCTGCTGCTGGCGTGGGTGCCGGCCAGCGTCCTGGTGGTGGACGTGCTGCGGATGCTGTACGACCTGGGGCCGGCGGCGTGGTTTGGCGAGCCCGTGCCGGCAACATTCGATTGGTCGAACTACCAAGACCTCGGCTTCGCGTGGTTTGTGCTGCTGGTGATGGCCGGGGCCGCCAGTACGCTCAAGCTGCTGAACCACTGGAACGAGCAGCAGCGGCTGGGCCAGGAGCTGCAGCAACGCAAGCTGCATGCCGAACTGCAGCTGCTGAAGGCACAGCTGCAGCCCCCGTTTCTGTTCGACACGCTCGGCACCCTGCGCACGCTCACCGGCCGCAAATCGCCGGAAGCCCCGGGGGCAGTGCTGCACCTTGCCGAACTGCTGCGCTACCTGCCCTACGCCAGCGCCCGCGAGGCCGGCCCCCTGGCCGACGAAGCCGACATGCTGCGCCATTACGTGGCGCTGGAGGCCTTGCGGCTGGGCCCGCGCATAGACGTATCGCTCCATTTCAGCGGCGACCTCACGGCGGCCCGCATTGCGCCGCTGCTGTTGCTGCCACTGGTCGAAAACGCCTTCCGGCACGGCGCCGGCCCCGCCCACGAATGCCCCTGGGTGAGCATCGACCTGGTGGCCAAGCCGCATTCTCTCGTCGTGAAAGTCATCAACAGCCGCGTCGCGGACGCCGCCAACTGGCAGGAAGGCCCCGGCCTGCGCACCCTGCGCGCGCGGCTGGCCCGCCTCTACCCCGGCCGCCACTCGCTGAAACTCGTGGCCGAGCCGGATACCTTTCTGGCCACCCTGCACCTGCGCGCCGCCCGGCCCCCCGAGCCCCCGGCCAAGCCGCTGCCCACCCGCAACGCCGCGGCGGAAGCATTTCGCAAAGCCGTGAGCAGCCCCCCCCCGCCTAGATAACTACTTGCCACCGCATGAAAACCCGCTGCTTATTGGTCGATGATGAGCCCCCGGCCCTGGAGGTGCTGGAAACCTACGTGCGCGAAGTGGCCCACCTGGAACTGGTGGGCACCTGCGGCAACGCTTTGGAAGCTTTCGGCATCCTCCAGGCCCAACCAGTCGACCTGATGTTTCTCGACATCAAAATGCCCAAGCTGCTAGGCACCGATTTCCTGCGCAGCCTGCGCCACCCGCCGCAAGTCATCTTCACCACCGCTTACCGCGAATTTGCCTACGAAGGCTTTGAGCTCGATGCGGTGGACTATTTGCTCAAGCCCGTGTCGCTGGAACGCTTCCTCAAAGCCGTGACCAAAGTGGGCCGCGCGGAGGGAGCACAGGCCGCGGCGCCTGCTGAGCCCGTCGCCACGCCCGACGCTTTCCTCTATTTTCGCATCGACCGGAAAATGGTGAAGGTGGTGCTCAACACCATCCTTTGCATCGAAGGCCTGAAGGACTACGTGAAAATCCATACCGTCGCTGGCCCGCCGCTGGTGGTGAAGCAAACCATCAACGGCATGGAGGAGAAGCTCTCGGAAAGCAATTTTCTGCGCATTCACCGCTCATTTATCGTGGCCCTGGAAAAAATCCGGACCTACAACGCCCGCCACATCGAAGTAGCCAACCAGGAGCTGCCCATCGGCCGCCTGTTTCGCCCCAGAGTAGAGGAAGCGCTGGGGTGATGTAGCGGATTGGGGAGGAAGAACGCCATATCGAGCGCAGCTAAGACACTTCGCGGGCTTTAATTATGCTAATCGTCTGTCAGCGTGAAGCATCTCTTCACGCCCCAACGAGAGTCGTTCAGGGGTGAAAAGATGCTTCGCTGCGCTCAGCCTAGCGGGCGGTACTTTAGCGCAGCGTCAGGCTGGCGTCGATGTTCTGCGCCACTTTTTTGCCTTGTGCCCCCCCCCTTCTCGCACGAAGTGCGGTAATGAATGCCGCCGTAGAGGCGCGAAATTCCGGCTTCAGCGCCCGCCTGCTCGAACGACGTGTAGGAGCGCGCTCCCAGCCCAAACTGCACGTAATTCTGGTCGGTGAACGCATAGTTGGTGCCGAACAGGCTGGTGAGGGCCGCGGCCGCGGCGGCCGAGAGCGTGGCGTGCGTGGCGCTGTAATCGGGAAAATTGGGGGCCTTGATGAGCGACAGCCAGCCGGGGTGGCCCAGCTCGCCGCGCACGTAGCTAATGGGCCGCAGCAAAGTGTAGGTGTACTTCGTTTTGAAGCAACTGATGGCGGCGTCGTTCATGCTGATGCCCACTTTGGCGTAGGCTTTCAGGGCCTTGTCGAGGGCGGGCTGCTCGCGCACCAGCACCTGCGTGAGGATGGACATCCAGTGGCCGGGCGGGGTGAAATTGCGTCCGTTGGGCGCGTCGTTCCAGAACAGGGCAATGGCGCGCTGGTCGGCCGTGAGGTTCTGCGACAGGTCGTACACCTCCTGGGCCATGGCGTAGAAAGGCGAGCCCGGCGCGGCCGAATAGGCCAGCGGCGGTCCCGGGTCGGCGCCGGCGCCGCTGCCGGCCACCAGCGGGCGGTTGGTGCCCCAGTAGGCGAAGCCGGCGGGCGCGAAGGCCGGGGCCGTGGGCACCCACATGCCCGGCCCGGTGGGCGGGGTGTAGGGCGCGGCGTTGTCGTAGCCGTCGGTGCGCGCCCACGTGAGTACGGCCGCGGCTACCTGTTTGCCAAAATCGATGGACCGGGCCTGCGCCTCGGCCCCAACGCCGGCCTGTAGCGCCGCCGCATTGGCCGCTTCCAGCGAATCGATGGTGATTTTGTTGGCCGCCGAGGTGTTGGCAAACAAGCCCCGGTTGACGGCGGCCAGGGCCGCGTTGGCACTCAGGGCCCAATTATAGGCTTGGGTTTTGTCGGCCACGGGCAGGCCGCTGAGGCCGTTGAGCTGGCTGCCCAGCGACGTGGCCCCGGCAATGCCCGGCACCACGGCCTCGTACCCCGCAATGCCGGAGTAGCCAAACGGCCGCCCAAAAGTATTGACCGGCCCCGCCGCCGTGGTGCGCACCAGCTTGAGCTGCAGGTTGAGCCACAACACCACTACATCGGCGCGGTACGACGACGCGGGCGCCGAAACGGTGGCCGGCTCCTCCGATTTTGAGTGTGAGCAGGCGTCTGCTACCAGCAACAGGCCGAGCCCCAGCCACCGCCCCACGCACGGCAGGCAGCTTCGGCAGGAAAAGAAGTGTACGAAGGGGTTGCATATGAACTGGAAAAAGGAGTGAGTATTGCGCTTGCCATCAGAGCTCTTTGCTTTGATTACCAGATAAAACTACCCGCCTCCTTCCGTCCCCGCCCGTATTATCGCCCTGCTGCCAGCGGCCGTAGGCAGACGGAGTACTGGCGAAGATTAACGGCGCCCGCGGCCGTTTATCGACGCGGGCGGGCCGCTGGTCGACGGCGCTAAGCCGACCAGCGGGGCTTGCCGTGGAAATGCTTCTATTTTTGCAGCCACCCCCAGCCACCCCCATCCCCTCTTAATGCCCACCCATACCATTTCGCCCGCGCAGCCCCTCACCCTGGCCGCGCTGGCCGCCGTGCTGGCCGACGGCCGGCCCGTGCAACTTGGCGACGACGCCAAAACGCAAATCGCCACCTGCCACGAATACCTGCACCAGCGCCTGACGCACGAAGACAAGCCGATTTACGGCATTAACACCGGCTTTGGCTCCTTGTATAATGTGAGCATCGCGCCCGAGCAGCGCGCCCAGCTGCAGGTCAACCTGATGATGTCGCACGCCTGCGGCACCGGCGCCGAAGTGCCGCAGCCCCTCGTGCGCCTCATGCTCTTCCTCAAGGCCCAGAGCCTGAGCTACGGCCACAGCGGCGTGCAAGTGGCCACCGCCGAGCGCCTCGTGGCCATGTACAACCGCGAGCTGCTGCCCGTGGTATACGAGCAGGGCTCCTTGGGCGCCAGCGGCGATTTGGCCCCGCTGGCCCACCTCTGCCTGCCGCTGCTGGGCCTGGGCGAAGTGAACTACCAGGGCTACCGCCTGAGCGCCGCCGACGCCATGAGCCTCTTCAGCTGGGACCCGCTGGCGCTGCAGGCCAAGGAAGGCCTGGCGCTGCTGAACGGCACCCAGTTCATGCTGGCCTATGCCGTGGACGGGGTGCTACGCGCCCAGCGCCTAGCCGACGCCGCCGACGTCATTGGCGCGCTGTCGACCGAAGCTTTCGGGGGCTGTGCCGACCCATTTAATGAGAACCTGCACCGCATTCGGCCGCATGCCGGACAGGTCTTGGTGGCCCGGCGCCTGCGCGAGCTGCTAGCTGGCTCGGAACTGCAGACCCAGCCCCGCCACGCCGTGCAGGACCCTTATTCTTTCCGCTGCCAGCCGCAGGTGCACGGCGCCTCGCGCGACGCGTTGGCTTACGTGGCCCAGGTAGTGGAAACCGAATGCAACTCCGTAACCGACAACCCCAACATTTTCCCCGACGAGGACCTCATTCTGAGCGGCGGCAACTTCCACGGCCAGCCCCTGGCCCTGGCCCTCGACCACCTGGCCGTGGCCGTGGCCGAGCTGGGCAGCATCTCGGAGCGACGCACCTACCAGCTCATTTCGGGCCAGCGCGGCCTGCCTACCTACCTGGTGGCCGAGCCCGGCCTGAACTCCGGCCTGATGATACCGCAGTACACCGCCGCCGGCATCGTGAGCCAGACCAAGCAGCTGTGCACGCCGGCCTCGGTCGACAGCATTGTGAGCAGCAACGGCCAGGAAGACCACGTGAGCATGGGCGCCAACGCCGCCACCAAATCGCGCCGCGTGTTGGACAACGTGGAGCAGGTGCTGGGCATCGAGCTGATGACGGCGGTGCAGGCCCTGGCGTTTCGGCGCCCCGGCCGCACCTCGCAGGAGTTGGAGCGAGTGGTGGCCGCCTTCCAGCAGGAGGTAAAATTTGTGGGCCAGGACCGGGTGCTCTACCCCGACTTACACAAAGCCGCCGCCTTCGTCCGTAAGTTTGACTGGCAATAAGCCGAGCATTTCTTTGAATCACAATTGCAGCGCAGGCATCAACATTCTGCCAGAGCGCAGCTTATAATTTAGGCGATGCTGAATGCTAATTAGTGCCCATTAGCGTTATGTGTTCTTTTATATGACGTTGGCAAACCGTTGCTTTTTACTCCTCCTCTTCTGGTTAGCTGCTATACATGCCGCGTGGGCACAGGTGTGCCCTTCTGCCAATCAACCCGCATGTACTTTTATCGCAGTCGACAATAATAGTAATCAGGAAGTCAACTCGTTTTGCGTAGGCAGGCCCGTGCACTTCGAGTTGGCTTGCGGCCGGGTTGTTCCAGCCCGCTTACTGTATTACGGCGTCCTGCCCGGGACGGGCACTGTGTTCCCGGGTTGTCAGCCACCCAATAATAATATTACCCCCTACATCTACACACCTACTAAGGCGGATGTTGGGTTGGTTACCGTTTCGGAGTTGGCAAATGACCCCACGGGCGGACCAGGTTCAACCTACTACATCCGCACCTTCCGCGTCTACGACAACACCGCCCCGACCTTTACGGTGGCCCCCTGCCCCAGTGGCAACGCGCTGATTACCATCACCGACCTAGTATACGACTACTATTCGGTGCAATCCGGCTCTGGCGCTCCGCTCAATCTCAACCCCGGGCAGCGCAGCGCGGTGGTGCCACTGGCCAGCGGAGCTACTTCGGTCACGGTGGTGGGTCACTACACGGCGCCTAATATTTGCGAAAGCCAGCAGGCCACGCAGCCCGTGGCTGCGCTGCTGCCGCCCCAAACGCCGCTCTTCACCACGCTCACGCTGCAGGGCGCCCTGCCCGGCGGCACGGCTACGCTCGCCATTGGCCAGCTGCCGGCCGGCTACTTCTACACCCTGCAGCGGGCCGATGCCAGCGCGCCCGGCGGCTTTGCCACGGTGGCCACGGTGCCCGCCGGCAGCACCTCCTTCGCCGTGCCCGGCGCCGCGCCCGGGTGCTACCGCCTGCAGCGCACCGATGCCTGCCAGCTCAGCACCGCGGCCTCGGACCTGATTTGTACGCTCAACCTCACGGGCAATTCCACGCAAAACCGCAACCAGCTGCTGTTCAGCGACGCCGGTGGTTCGGGCGCGGTCTACACCGTGAGCCGCGACGGCAAGATGCTCACGACGGGCATTGCTTCAATCTCGGGAGGCCTGGAAGACAGCGACGTGCAATGCGGCACCAGCTACTCCTATATCGTGACGGCCACCTATCCCAACGGCACGAAGTCGGTTTCCAACGCCGTCACTGTCCTCACCACATCCAACCTGCCGCCCCAGCAGCCGCTGCTGGTGCCCAGCTTCAACGTGCGCAATGTGGTGGAGTTGCGGCCGGTGCTGGCCGGCGGCATCCTGCCCACCGGCAGCACGCTTTCGTATCGCCGCCTGGCCGGTGGGAGCCCGACCGATTTTGGCAGCGCCACCAGCCTGCGCCCCCGCCGCGACTCTACGGCGCTGGAAGACCTGCGCAAAAACTCGCCCTGCTACTCGGTGCGCATCACGGACGTGTGCGGCAACGCCTCGCCCGAAAGCGCGGCCACCTGCCCCAGCCTGCTGAACGCCAGCCCGGCCGATGCCGACGGCACCACAGCCAGCCTGTCCTGGTCGGCCTTCACCGGCCCCATTCCCAGCGCGGCGGCCAGCTACGTGCTCGAACGCCTCAGCTCCGACAACCAGGTGATAGACAACATTGCCGTGAGCGGCAACAGCTACACCGACCTGTCGCCCAACACCACGCAGCAGGTGTTGCGCTACCGCCTGCGCATCAGCGGGGCGGGGCTGCCGGCGGGCACGGTCAGCTACTCCAACATTGCCACCGTGACGCGGCCGCTGTTCCTCACCATCCCCACGGCCTTCACCCCCAACGGCGATGGGCTGAACGATGTGCTCGAAGTAAAAGGCAAGTATTTGAAGGATTACACCTTCGTGGTGGTGGACCGCAACGGGCAGGAAGTATTCCGCGGCACGCAGCGCGCCGACGTGTGGGACGGCCGCATCAAAGGGCACGCGCCGGTGCTGGGCGGCTACGTGTGGCGCTTCCAGCAAAACAACGAGGACGGCACACCCTTCACGGCTTCGGGCTCGGTCACCATTCTAAAATAAGCCCCGCGGCGAACCCTCGGCCGGGTTCCGGCGTCTTTGCAGAAGCAAGCCGCTCACTTTTGACACATTCGCTTGTTCACTGCTTACTGATAACTGAAAACTGATACCATGGCATTCGACCTCTCCGGCATGATGGGCAAAGTGAAAGAGCTGCAGGACAAAATGCAGCAGGCCCAGCAGGAAATCCAACACATTACGGCCACGGGCGAAGCTGGCGGCGGCCTGGTGCGCGCCACCGCCAGCGGCCACCGCAAGGTGCTCAAGCTCGAAATCGACGAAACCCTGCTCACCCCGCAGGACCGCGACATGCTGGCCGACCTCGTGGTAGCCGCCGTGAACAAAGCCCTGGACGAAGCAGCCGAGCTGGCCCGCCAAGAGCTCCAACGCAAAACCAGCGGCCTGATGCCCAACGTGCCCGGCCTCGATTTGAGCGGTTTTGGCGCCTAGTGCCGCTGTGCCAAACGTTGGCGCCTGCGCCGACGTGGCCATTGTCATCCTGAACTGGAACGGCGCCGGTTTTCTGCGCCGCTTTTTGCCCGGCGTGCTCACCCACGCCGACGGCGCCCGCGTCATCGTGGCCGACAACGCTTCGACCGACGATTCGGTGGAACTGATGTCGCGCGAGTTTCCGCTGGTGGAACTGCTGCTGCTGGAGCGCAACTTCGGCTTTTGCGAAGGCTACAACCAGGCGCTGGCCCAAGTGAACAGCGACTTTTTCGTGCTGCTGAATTCCGACGTGGAAGTGACCCTGGGCTGGCTGCGCCCCCTGCGCGCGCTGCTCGAAGCCAGCCCGCGCATTGCCGCCGTGCAGCCCAAAATCCTGACCCACGCCGACCCCACCTACTTCGAGTACGCGGGCGCAGGCGGCGGCTACCTCGACCGGCTGGCCTACCCCTTCTGCCGCGGCCGGCTCTTCGACACCCTCGAAAAAGACCAGGGCCAGTACGACGACTCGCGTCCCGTGGCCTGGGCCAGCGGTGCCTGCCTGCTGGTGCGCCGCAGCGCCTGGCACGCCCTCGGCGGCCTCGAACCCGCGTTTTTTGCGCACATGGAGGAAATCGACTTCTGCTGGCGCCTGCAAAATGCCGGGCACGAAGTGTGGTACCACGGCGGCAGCGCCGTGCGCCACGTGGGCGGCGGCACCCTGCCCAAAACCAACCCCCGCAAAACCTACCTCAACTTCCGCAACGGTCTGGCGCTGCTCTTCAAAAATGCGGCGCCCGGCGAACTGCTCTGGCCCCTGTGGCAGCGGCTGGTGCTCGACGGCGTGGCCGGCGTGAAGTTTCTGTTAAGCGGCGAGTTGGGCAACTTTTGGGCGGTGCTGCGCGCGCATTTCAGCTTTTATGGCAAGCTGGGCTACTGGCGCCGGAAGCGGCGCGAAGCCCGGCCGCACCTGCGCGTGGCCCAGCGCCAGGGCGTGTACCACGGCAGTGTGGTGTGGGCCTACTTTGCCCAAGGCAAGCGCAAGTTCAGCGACTTGGGCCTGCGCTAGGCGGCGTCGGCCGCTATATTTGGCCTCCGCCGCTCGCCTGCGGCCGTTCACCTTTCTGATTTCGATGAAAAAAGCGCTACTTCTGACGCTGGCCTCGGTGCTGCTGTTCTTGATTTCGCTGGGCCCGGTGGCGGCACAGGGCTTCCACCGCTTTGGCCATGCCAACCGCTCGCTCACCAAAAAGAAAGAGCACTCGAGCAAGCACGTCAAGCACCGCGACAAAACCAAGAAAGTAAAAAAGCGCAAGCCCGAAAACGGCGAGAAGCGGCGCCACAAGCAAGCCAAGCAGCAGGAGCTGAACCGCGAGGCCAAGGAATACGACGCCGAGAAGGAGTAGCGCGGGGGCTGGTTAGCTTCCGAAAGCGTTTTTGCAGCCGAAACAGGGACTTACAAATCCCACACGGTGCTGCGCTGCTGGCGCATGGCCCGGCGCACGTTCATCCAGAAAGCCCCGGCGAAGTAGAGCACGATGGGCGAGCCGAACGTGAAAAACGACGCATACACGAACGACAGCCGGACGCTGCGCGTGCTGAAACCCCACTTCTGCGCCAGCGCTGAGCACAAACCAAAAGACTGTGTTTCGAGGTAGTCGGTGAAGCGTTTCATGGGCGGTAGCGGCTAGCGAAATACAGATTGTCTGGGCTAAGATAAGGCCTTACGGGGGCGAGGGCAAGCTCATCCGCGTAAATTCGCCGGCCCTGACCCGACTAATTTCGGGTCTTTTACGTTTGAAGGGCAGGTTTTCGTTTCCCGACGTAGCACATTTCGATGAGGTATTTTTTGCGGCCCGTGGCCCAATGGCTGCTGGCAGCCCCCCTGTTATTCTCGGCCTGCGCCCTGCCGCGGGTGCTGAAACAGGCCGAATCCGGGCGCACCGTGGTGGCCCGCCCCGCTCCGCTTCTCGCCTCGGGCGAGGCCGTGCCCTTCGAGGTAACGGCCCGCGTGCCCGCCAACCACCTGCATAAGGGCGTAGCATACGAAGTGCTGCTGCGCTACCGCTACGAGCACGGCCTGCGCGAAGACACCCTCGGCCGCCTGGCCTTCACCGTGGGCAATTTCGTGTACGACGATGAGCACAAAGGCCAGCTGGTGGCCACCCAAAAATTCAGCATTCCCAACACCCCGGGCCGCAACCCCGGCGAGCTGCTGGCCCGCGGCCAAGTGCGCGAGTTGAAGAAGAACGGCAAAATGCTGCGCGCCAACGACGACCTGCTGGTAGCCCGCGGCATCGCCGACCCGGCCCGCCTGGTGACGCGCGAAGACACCGTGCTGACCCTGCTGCCCGAGCGCGCCAACAACACCATGAGCGGCACCCGTGTGCTGCCGTTTTATTTCGACGAAGACAAGTGGTTCATCCGCGGCTACTTGGGCACCAACGTGCAGGCTCTGGAAGACCTTATCGACGCCAACCAGCGCACCAAGCAGGTGCTCATCATTGCGGGCCATTCGCCTGACTCGACCGACGCCCACAACCGGGCCCTGGCCAGCAAGCGCGTCCGTATGCTACTGTACTATTACAAGCAGCGCGTCAAAACTTTCTCGTATCTCAATAAAAACGAGAACATTCGCTTCGACACCCTGGCCTATGTGCGCAAGTGGGACACGTTTCTGAGCAAGGTCACGTCCTCGGCGCTCAAGCCCGAGCAGATGGATTCGGTGGTGTCTATCATCAACGACACGCGCGGCACGTTCGAGCAAAAGGAAAAGGCGCTGCACAAGCTTTCGTATTTCGACTACATCGAAGAATACATTTACCCGGTGCTGCGCTTCGGCACCGTGGCCGTGACGTATACCGCCCCCAAGCGCTACGACTCGGAAGTGTACTTGCTCTCGAAAAAAATAGTGGAGAAGCAGGTGGAAGCCGAGGCCCTCACGCCCGAGGAGCTGCGCTACTCGGCCACGCTCACGCCCCTGCTGGCCGAGAAGCAGCGCATTTACGAGGTGGCCGCCGCCAACAATCCCAACAGTTGGGAAGCTTTTCACAACCTGGGCGTGGTGCTGCTGCAGCGCGCCGAGAAAGAGCCCACGCTCAAAACCCAGAAAGCTTACTACCACCGCGCCGCTGTCAACTTCACGCTGGCCGCGCACCGCAACCCCACGGCCGAGTTCTTCTACCACGCCGCCACCGCCTACCACCGCGCCGGCGACCGCCTCGAAGCCCTGCAGAACTACGACTACGCCATCAAGCTGGGCGGCCCGCGCCCGCTGTTGCGCAAGATTTTCTCCGACCGCGCCGCGCTCGAAATCGAAGTGGGCCAGCCCGACGAAGCCCTGCGCAGCCTGCAATACGCCGGCCCCTCCTACCAGAACGCCCTCAACAAAGGCCTGATTCTGGTGGGCCGCGAAGGCTACGACCTGGCCCTGGAGCAGTACCGCCTGGCCCAAACCCTGCGCCCCACGGCGGCGGCGCCCGTCTACGGCATGGCCGTGGTGGCCGCCCGCCAAAAGAACGAAGCTGAGATGGGCCAATTGCTGAAGCAAGCCGTGGCCCTCGACCGCAGCTACGCCCAGCGCGCCGTGGAGGACCTCGAATTTCAGGACTACGCCCAGGGCAAGGTATTTCGGGAGGCCTTGCGATAAGCTTGGCCCAACGCCCCCTGCTGTCGTAGCTTTGCCAAACGGCCCAAAACCGCTGTTTACCTAAAGAAAATCATGCGTCAAATTCAATTTCGTGAGGCCTTGCGCGAGGCCCTGTCCGAGGAAATGCGCCGCGACCCGCGGGTGTTCCTGATGGGCGAAGAGGTGGCCGAGTACAACGGCGCCTACAAAGTGAGCCAAGGCATGCTCGACGAATTCGGGCCCGAACGGGTGATTGACACCCCCATTGCCGAGCTGGGTTTCGCCGGCATCGGCGTGGGCGCCGCCGCCAATGGCCTGATTCCGGTCATCGAATTCATGACCTTCAACTTCTCGCTGGTGGCCATCGACCAGGTCATCAACTCGGCCGCCAAGCTGTATTCGATGTCGGGCGGTCAGTATTCCTGCCCCATCGTGTTCCGCGGCCCCACGGGCAACGCCGGCATGCTCAGCAGCCAGCACTCGCAAAACTTCGAGAACTGGTACGCCAACACCCCCGGCCTGAAAGTGGTGGTTCCCTCGAACCCCTACGACGCCAAAGGGCTGCTGAAATCGGCCATCCGCGACCCCGACCCGGTTATTTTCATGGAGTCGGAGCTGATGTACGGCGACAAGGGCGAAGTGCCCGAAGAAGAGTACCTGCTCGAAATCGGCAAGGCCAACGTGGTGCGCCAGGGCAAGCACGTGACCCTCGTGAGCTTCGGCAAAATGATGAAAGTGGCCTACGCCGCCGCCGATGAACTCCTCAAAGAAGGCATCGAAGCCGAAGTAATCGACCTGCGCTCGGTGCGCCCCATCGACTACGATACCCTCGTGAATTCGGTGAAGAAAACCAACCGCATGGTGGTCATCGAAGAAGCCTGGCCCCTGGCCAGCATCTCGGGCGAACTGGCCTACATCGTGCAGCGCCGCGCCTTCGACTACCTCGACGCCCCCGTTATCCGCATTACCTGCGCCGACGTGCCCCTGCCCTACGCGCCCACCCTCATCGAAGCCTCGCTGCCCAACGTGGCCCGCGTGGTGAAGGCCGTGAAGGAAGTGACTTACGCCAAAGCGTAGGAACACGCGCCGAACAATAAAACAAGGCGTTGATTTTAGATAAAGGACCCCGCTGGCGCTGTCAGCGGGGTCCTTCGCTTTCAAACAGGCGCTTCACCCAGCATTATGGACGCTTTCCCGATGCCTCAGAGTATCAGGGCGCATCCCGCAGGCAATGGCGGCGAGCCTTACCAGGCTTCCTCTCGGGCGGGCAGCAGCGAATTCTGGATATCCTGCACAATATCACGCGGCGCTTCGGTCAGGGAGAGCTGGGCCTGAGACGACGCGTAGAAGGCACTGGTTATCACCACCGCGTACAGGGCAAGTGCAGCGGCCCGTTGGCGGTTTGTCACGCTTCGCCACCACGCCACTGGCCGGGCGCTAAAAGCCACGGCTGCGCTCAAGAGCAAATGAAGCGGGAGCAAATACCGGCACTCAATGGCCGTGGGCACCACCGCAGCGCAAGGCAATAGCAAGGCAGCCACCACAATCATCAGGCGAGGCCAGCCACTCAGGGGGCGGCGAATCCGCACGACCAATAGCAGGCACGCCCACCAGATGGAATAGTTCAGCCAGGCCAGCTTCCAGGTCGGCGTGAATACATAGCGGATGTATGGCGTGGGGTATTGCACGTCCATAGCGTTGAAAACATGGCGAAACCACACGCCGACCAGCGGCAGCGGATATTGCTGCAGCAGATGCACGTACTGCGTTACACCGGTTAAATGCAGGTAAACATTCTGATGCAACAGGTCACGCCCTTCTTGGTCGATGAACACCATATTGGAGTAGCGGTAATCATCGCCAACGTTGGTTTCGTACTTCTGCATGGTCAGGCCCCATTCCAGTTGCTGAATGTATAGGCTTGGCGTGCCAGGAGGGGACGTGAGCACCCACGGCACGTTCACGCCCATGTGGTACGAGTTGAAGTACAACTGTGGAGCGAGGAGTAAGGCCATGCCCAACCCAAACGCCCCAAAACGGGCTGCGGCCCATTTCCACCCCTGGCCGGGCGGCGGCAACAGGGCCAGCAAGGCCACGGCGGGCAGGGCGGCCTGAAAAACGGGCCTCAGGTTTAACGCCGCCGCGATGGCCATCCCGGCACACAACCCCAACCAAATGCGCTGCTTGCCAAGTAAACAAGTAAGCGAGACGCACAAGGCCAGCATGGCAGGGAAATCGGTGAGGCAGAAATTGAAGTAATTGCGCCACAAGGCAAACCCCAGGGCCGCAAAAACCAGTCGACGAATCACCCCCACAGGTGGCCCTCCGGTGATGGTCTGCCACAGAGCTGGCACCGACCATCCGAACAACACGGCGGCCAGTCCGGCGCCCACCACACGGGTTACACTGAGCGTCTGCCATTGCTGGCTGTCTACGAGCTTTACCAAAGGGCTCAACAACAGTGGGAACAGATACCCGCGTAGGGGGTCGTAGCTGCTGAGGAAGGAAAAATGCCCGGACGCAAAGTGCTGTTTGGAAAGGTCCCAGTAGCTGTTGGCATCGTAATGCAGGGTCAGGTAGTCAGTGGTGGGCAGGTAATACAGGTACGCCAACAGTATTACCCCCATCGCCACCCACGCCGGACGCTGTTGAGCCCAATTCTGCAATTGCCCAATCCGATTCTTCATACCCGTGTGCTTAGCCAACATTCCAAACAAGGTGGCGTACCTTTCTTTACTATTCGATTCTTAAATTCAAAACTACACAATAACCATTTCCATTTTCCCATCAATCCTCCCGTATGAACCACCGCCTTCACCTCAAATTTGAACAACTGGAGCGCGCCACCGAGCGGCTCCTGGCCTCGGCCGAGGCATTGGGGACGGATGCGGGCCGCGCGCCGGGGCCAGGACAATGGTCGGCCACGCAGGTGGTGCACCACCTGCTGTTCATCGAAAGCAACATTCTGCAGTACGTGCAGAAAAAAGTACACGCCGAAGAATCGTTGCCCAAAGTAGGTCTTCTGACGCGGCTGCGGGCCCGCGTGGTCCGGCTACTTCTGCGTCTGCCGGGCTTCAAATACAAGGCCCCGCGCGGCGTGGCTACCCTCACTGATGCCGGCAACCTGCCCGACCTATCCGAACTGCGCCTCACCTGGGAGAGCACGCGCCGCCAGCTTGAGCGGCTGCTCAACGAGTTTCCGGGCCGGCTGATGAACCGGGCCATTTTCCCGCACCCGCGCTCGGGGCGCATCACCATCGGGCAGGTCATGGAGTTTCTGCTCGACCACCTGCTGCATCACCAGCAGCAAATGGAGCGCATCACGAAGGCGCTGCGCACGGCCCAGGCCGCGCCGAAAGCAGCGTAGGCGCGAGCTAGCGGGCCGGGGCTTCGTACACCGGCATGGCGCTGAAAGCCGCGGCCAGTTCGGCGGGCGGCACGGTGAGCTTGCGGCGGTCGAGGTCGAGCCAGGCGCCGTCGACGGTGACGGTGGCGGCCACCCGGCCGTCGGCCTTATAAATGGTGTGCACGATGCTCCAGCGCGAGCCGTCGGGCACGGCCGAGGCCAAGAGGCCGTCAACGCGGATTTCTTCGCCGATGTTTACTTCTTTTAGGTACTTGGTTTCTTCCCGAAACAGAATGGGCCCCAGGCGCAGCTCAGCGAAGCGTTTCACGTCGTAGCCCCATTGGGCGAGCAGGGCCACGCGCTGGTCGGCGGCAAAATCGGCGTAGGCGGAGTGGCGCATGTGGCCGTTAGGGTCCATGTCGGCCCAGCGAGTGCGGTAAGTGACGGCGTTGGTCATTCTTTTTATTGGTTGTTATTGTACCCGTTGCTCTTCCAGGCCCACGGGCATGAGGCGCACCAGGTATTGGTCGTTATCGTCCTCGCCGATGAAGTCGGCGGTGTAGCCGGCCGCTTCGGCGGCGTCGTTGAGCAGGGCCGCGTCGATGAACAGCCACGGGAAAGGCTCGCCCTCCTGGCCCTTGTAGCTCAGCGTGTACCGCACCTCGCCGTAATACGGGCCGTTGAGGTTGAGGAGCAGGGCACCGTCCTCGTCTTCGTAGAGGTAGCGCACGTCGGAGGAGGTGGCCAGAATCTGGCCGCCGGGCGCCAGCAGCACGCGCGCGTGGGCCAGGAATTTATCGAGGCCTTCGAGGGTGCCGGTCAGGCCGAGACCGTTCATAAGCAGCAGGATGGTGTCGTAGGGCCGTTCGGTGGGCGGCAGCGGGGCAAACAGGTCGTGCCGGGCCACGGCCAGCACGCCTCGCTCGGCCATCACCTGCACGGCGCCGGCTGACACGTCCACGGCTTTCACCTCGAAGCCGCGGCTTTGCAGCTCCAGCGAATGGCAGCCCGCACCGGCGCCCAGGTCGAGCACGCGGCCCCGGCTTTCGTCGAGGGCCTGGCGCTCCAGCTCCGGCATTTGCAGCACTGTACGAAAGAAGTAGGCGGCGGGCAGCGGCTCGTCGTCGGCCACGTTGCAGTGCACCGTGACGGTGGCTTTGGCTTGGCCGTGGTGGTAGTCGAGCAGGGCCTGGCCCAGAATGTCGGGAGCGGTGGTTGTGGTCATACGCAGGGTTGGCGTGGGGCCGGCGGCCTGGCAACGGCCGCCGGCCCCTTTACGGCTTCGTGGCCGAAAAGTACCCAAAACTTCGCAGGGCCGCCGGGGGTTTGCTTCCCACAAAGTCTCCCTTTCGCGCCCGATGCTCCCCGCCAAACTTCGTAAAGGGCAGTTGCCCACCAAAATCTGCGTCACCTGCGGGCGGCCATTCGAGTACCGCAAAAAGTGGCGCAACAGTTGGGACGACGTAAAATATTGCGGCGAAAAGTGCCAGCGCAACCGGCCCGCCGCCAGCGCAAGTACTGCCGCCAGCTGAGGGCGGCTGGGCGTCGCTGTATCTTTTTGGCCAAACTGCCCGTTTTGCTCCCGAAACAGTACCAACAAGCGCCCCATTTATGGCTTCCAATCTTGATTACCTCGACCCTGCCCTCGTTCCGCTGGAGGAAAAAGTAGATGCTTATCTGGAAACTGAGAAAGCCATCCAGCGCGCCA
This sequence comes from Hymenobacter sp. 5317J-9, assembly GCF_022921075.1. Classification (NCBI taxonomy): domain Bacteria; kingdom Pseudomonadati; phylum Bacteroidota; class Cytophagia; order Cytophagales; family Hymenobacteraceae; genus Hymenobacter; species Hymenobacter sp. 5317J-9. The sequence goes on along the minus strand of NZ_CP095050.1, from coordinate 2,336,653 downwards.
TTGCCGTCCCGCAGGCCAACGCGTCAAGCACAAGTCAGAACGAGCCCGCTCACAGCGTGGAGCAATTGCGCCAGGACCTGGCCCACCTCGAACAGGAAATCATCGGCATGTTGCCCACCCGCGACGAATGGCTGAAGGTGAATCTGGGCTACGGTCCCAGCCGCGTGGGCGCCTGGCACATTCCCGGCACCTCGCCCGAGCGCTACGAGCTGCGGGTGGTGCATTAATGTGCGTTGGTGAAATGGTGAGTCCGATGCTTCTCTTGCGCCAACAACGCAACCAGAACTTTAAACTCATCATTTCACGATTTCGCTTAGTGCCCCGAATCCCAGTCGTAGCCCATCTCCGCCCACAAGTCATTGGGCCGGGTATCGGCGAAAGTCAGGGTGCCGATGCGCTTGAGGTGCTTGATGCCGTATTTGAGCGGGGTGACGAGGCGGAGCGGCGCGCCGTGCTCCGGCGTGAGGGGCTTGCCGTTCATTTCGTAGCAGAGCAGCGTTTGCGGGTGGAGCACGGTGTCCTGGTCGAGGCCCACGTAGTATTTGCCGTCGGGCGTGACGAGGCCGGCGTAGGGCGCCACGTCGGCGGGCGGGTTGCGCGGGTCGAAGGGTTGGCCGCTCCGGTTGGCCAGCGGGTATTTGGCCAGAAAATCGGACAGGCGGGCGCCGGCCCAGTGCACCACCACGCTCCAGCCTTCGATGCATTTCAGCTCGGTCACCATCTCCACTTTGGGTAGTGCCTGCACGTCGGCCAACGTAAATTCCTGCACCTTGTCGGTGCCGTAGCCTTGCACGCGCATCCGCCAAGTGTCCGGGTCCAGCTCGCTTTTGAGGCCGTAGGTGCCGTTTTTGCGCGGGGCGCGGGCGCGGCTGCGGGCAAACTCCGGCGCCAGCCGCGTCTGCTTGTAATAGGCGTGGCTGAGGCGGCCGTTGGCGTCGAGCACCTTGCGCAGCGGGCGCGGAATGCCGTCGTCTTCGGGCTGCGAAATCAGCCATTTCCAGCCGCCCAGGCCCACTAGGCCGGCCAGCCCCAGGCCGATAAACGAGCGGCGCGAACGACGCCGGGCCTCGGCCATCACCGCGGCTTCGGAGCGCAAGGGCTCTTGGAGTTGTTCTGCCGGAGCCGGAACAGGAGTTTTTTCAGACATGGCTGCTACGGTCAGCTAGTTGGGAGAAAGGGAAGCATCGGCGGGCGGCAGGGCCGTGGGGCCGGCCTTGACTTCGTGCGTAGCGGGGTTCACCTCCACGATTTCAAAACCCGCCACCATGGCCCGGAAATTATTCCAGCCCGCCCGCACCACCTGGGCAATGTGCACCACGAAAAACAGCACGTAGCCGATGGTGAGAGCAAAGTGGATGATTCGCGCGAACTCGTAGCCGCCCAGCAGCTGCGTGAGCCAGCTGAACTGCACCGGCTTGTAAATGGCCAGCCCACTGAGCACCGAGCCCACGCCCATCAGAATGACGCTGGTGTAGGCAATCTGCTGGGCGCCGTTGAATTTGCGCACCGGCAGCGACTTTTTGGAGAGGCCCAGGTCGTGCAATACTACTTGGATGGCTTCTTTGAACGAGTGCCGGGTGGGCAGCAGGTAGCGCCACTCGCCCGAGAAAATGGTGTAAAGCACGTAGAGCAGGCCGTTCAAGAAGAACACCCACATCAGCACGAAGTGCCAGCTCATGCCCTTGGCGAGTTGGAAAGGGATGTTGAACGCCTCATAGAACGACTGCGGAAAGAACTTGAGCAGCGTGGTGTTACCCCAGCCGAGGCGGTACACGTCGTTGGCCCAGTAAATCCAGAGCCCGCTCCAAATCATGAGGGCAAGGACCGGAAAATTGACCCAGTGAAACCAGCGAATGGCCAGCGGGTGCTTTTCAACGAGCTGTTTCATAAATTTTGAGATGCGCGGGAAACAGGTGCAAGGTACTGCGGACGCGTGGGCCCGCCCTGCCAGACGGGCCGCCCCGCTCAACCTTACACCGCCCCCGGCCCAACAGTCAATTTCTGAACGCCGGCCCCCTGCCGGGATGCGGATTGCAGCGGCATCGCCTTACACAATTTTGGCTTATAAGCACCTCTGTAGGCGAATTACCGTAAAGCACGGCCGTAACCGGCGGGCGCTTGCAACTTAGTTAATGCGCCCTTCACAATCACAGCGGTACGTTGCTGAACGCTGCCGCTAATCCACTTGCATTCTGCCAACAACCCCAAACTTTTATGCTCCACATCGAACACGACAAAACCAACACCGCGTCCTTCAACATGCAGGGCAAGTGCCCCTTCGGCGGCGACCGCATCGGCGGCGTGGAAGGTACCCCGCCCACCCTCGCCGACTGGTACCCCAACCGCCTGAAAGTGGAGCTGCTGCACCAGAACGGGCCACAGGCCAACCCGCTGGGCGAGGATTTCGACTACGCCGCTGCCTTCAATAAGATTGATTTGGAGGCGCTGAAGCAGGAAATCAAAAGCTTCCTGACCACGTCGGTGGACTGGTGGCCGTCGGACTACGGCAACTACGGCCCGCAGATGATTCGCATGGCCTGGCATTCGGCCGGCACCTACCGCATTGCCGACGGCCGCGGCGGCGCCGGCGAGGCCCTGCAGCGCTTCGCCCCCATCGACAGCTGGTGGGACAACGGCAACACCGACAAGTCGCGCCGCCTCATCTGGCCCATCAAGCAGAAGTACGGCAGCGCCCTCTCCTGGGCCGACCTCATCGTGCTGACCGGCAACTGCGCGCTGGAAATCATGGGCTTCCCCACCTACGGCTTCGCCGGCGGCCGCCAGGATGCCTGGGAGGCCGACAACGCCACTTACTGGGGCCCCGAGGTGATTCACGACCTGCGCACGGCCGAGGCGCCCGACAAGATGGTGAACCGCGATAAGCGCTGGCGCGGCCAGAACGGCGACGCCGACTACGACCTCGAAAACCCGCTGGCCGCCTCGCACCAAGCCCTGATTTACGTGAACCCGGAAGGGCCCTACGCCAACGGCGACCCGCTGGGCTCGGCCCGCGACATCCGGACCACCTTCACGCGCATGGCCATGAACAACGAGGAAACCGTGGCCCTCATTGCCGGCGGCCACGCCTTCGGCAAGAGCCACGGCATGGTGCCCTCGAAGGAAATCGGGATGCCGCCCGAAATCGCCCCAATGGAGCAGATGGGCCTGGGCTGGCACAACCCGCGCGGCAACGGCAACGCCGAAAACACGATGACCAACGGCATCGAAGGCAGCTGGACACCCAACCCCACGCAGTGGGACAACGACTACCTCACCAACCTCTTCAAGTTTGAGTGGGAGCAGACCAAAAGCCCGGCCGGCGCCCTGCAGTGGACGCCCGTGGACAAAAACGCGCCCAAAACGCCCGACGCCCACATCCCCGGCCAGATGAACGCGCTGATGATGATGACCACCGATATCGCGCTGAAGGAAGACCCCGAATACCGGAAGGTATGCGAGAAATTCCTGGGCGATTTCGACGCCTTCACTCAGGCCTTTTCCAAAGCCTGGTACAAGCTCACGCACCGCGATATGGGCCCGCGCGAGCGCTACCTCGGCCCCGAAAAGCGCAACGATAACGACCTGCTGTGGCAGGACCCCATCCCAGTGGCCGACTACACGCCTATCGACGCGGCCGACGTGGCGGCGCTGAAAAAGGACATCATGGGCCTGAGCCTGTCAGTGTCTGACCTGGTGTTCACCGCCTTCTCGGCAGCCGTGACGCACCGCCACAGCGACAAGCGCGGCGGCGCCAACGGCGGCCGCCTCGCCCTGACCCCGCAAAAGGATTGGGCTGTGAACCGCCGCACGGTGCCCGTGGTAGCGGCCCTGCGCACCCTGCAGGAAAAATTCAACGGCGCCGCCGCGGGCGGCAAAAAAGTGTCGCTGGCCGACCTCATCGTGCTGGGCGGTTGCGCGGCGCTCGAAAAAGCCGCCGCCGACGCGGGCGTGCCTACCGAAGTGCCCTTCACCCCCGGCCGCCGCGATACCACGCAGGAACTCACCGACATCGAGATGTTCAACTGGCTCAAGCCCGTGGCCGACGGCTTCCGCAACTACCTCGACAAAGGCTTCAAAGACATCGCCCAAGGCGTGGCCCCGGAGCAGATGTTCCTCGATAAAGCACAGCTGCTGTCGCTGACCGCGCCCGAGTGGGTGGCCCTCACCGGCGGCCTGCGCGCCATGAACGCCAACCACGACAGCTCCCCTTACGGCATCTTCACCGACCGCGTGGGCGTTCTCACCAACGACTTCTTCACGGTGCTCACCAGCCCGGACTTCGATTGGAAAAAGGCCGACCCGGCGGGCCTGACCTTCACCCTCGAACCCCGCACCGCTGGTAAGAAGGGCTACGCGGCCACCCGCGCCGACCTCGTATTCGGTTCGAACAGCCAGCTCCGTGCCGTGGCCGAGGTGTACGCCGGCCAGGACGGCCACCCGCGCTTCGTGAAGGCCTTCGTGAAGGCTTGGCACAAGGTGATGATGTTGGACCGCTACGACGTGAAAGCCTAGCGTTGCTCAGTGCAAAGCCGCGATTGACAAAAGCCCGGCCCCGCAGAGCGGAGCCGGGCTTTTATTTGGACCTCACAGCCAAAGCAATAAAAAAAGGACGACGCAGCGCGCCGTCCCTTTCCATACCAAAACACCTTAAAAAACTATTCTTTCACGATGAGGCTAACAAGAATTGCACCAAAAGATTCCTGACTCGATAACTTTTTCAGCTGGGCCGTTCTGATTTGCCCGTTGCTGCCCTGCTTTTCCTTGCTCTCGGCGCACGGCCCCAACGAAAAAGCCCGGACAATTGTCCGGGCTTTTTCGTTGGGGCCGTGCGCCGTAGCGCCGACGTTAGCGGCCCATCATGCCGCCGCCACCGCCGCGCATGCCGCCCATCATCTTCTGCATCTGGGCGAGGCCGCCTTTGGTCTGGCTGAGCTTGTTCATTTTGCGCATCATCTGGCGCATCTGGTCGAACTGCTTCATCAGGTCGTTCACCTGCTGCAGCTCCGTGCCCGAGCCTTTGGCTAGGCGGCGCTTGCGCGAGGCGTTGAGCAGGTCGGGGTTAGCGCGCTCCTGCTTGGTCATGCTCCGAATGATGGCCTCGACGGGCTTGAAGGCGTCGTCGTCGATTTCCACATCCTTCATGGCCTTGCTCATGCCCGGAATCATGCCCATCAAGTCCTTGATGTTGCCCATCTTCTTGATTTGCTCGAGCTGGCCGAGGAAGTCGTTGAAGTCGAATTGGTTCTTCCGGATTTTCTTTTCGATGCGCTTGGCTTCGTCCTCGTCGAACTGCTGCTGCGCCCGCTCCACCAGCGAAATCACGTCGCCCATGCCCAGGATGCGCTGGGCCATGCGGTCGGGGTAGAACAGGTCGAGGGCGTCCATCTTCTCGCCCGTCGAGATGAACTTGATTGGCTTTTCCACCACGGCCCGAATGGAGAGGGCCGCACCGCCGCGCGAGTCGCCGTCGAGCTTGGTGAGCACCACGCCGTCGAAGTTGAGGCGGTCGTTGAAGGTTTTAGCAGTGTTCACGGCGTCCTGGCCGGTCATGGAGTCCACCACAAACAGCGTTTCGCTGGGGTTGATGGCCGACTTCACGGCCTCAATCTCGCGCATCATCTGCTCGTCCACGGCCAGGCGGCCGGCGGTGTCGATAATCACCACCTTCTTGCCGTTTTTGCGGGCGTAGTCGATGGCGTTGCGCGAGATTTCAACCGGGTTTTTGTTCTCAACTTCCGAATACACTTCCACGCCGATTTGCTCGCCCAGCACCTTCAACTGGTCGATAGCAGCTGGGCGATACACGTCGCAAGCCACCAGCAGGGTGTTGCGGCCCTGCTTCTTGACGTAGCTGGCCAGCTTGCCGGCGAAGGTGGTTTTGCCCGAACCCTGCAGGCCCGAGAGCAGAATCACGGCCGGGTCGCCCTTGATGACGATGTCCTTCTTCTCGCCGCCCATGAGCTCGGTGAGCTCATCGTAGACGATTTTGACCATGAGCTGGCCCGGCGACACGGCCGTGAGCACGTCGCGGCCCATGGCGGCATCTTTGATTTTGTCGGTTACTTCTTTGGCAACCTTGTAGTTAACGTCGGCATCGACCAGGGCGCGGCGGATTTCCTTGATGGTGGCCGCGACGTTGATTTCCGAGATGCTGCCCTGACCTTTCAGGGTTTTTATCGCCCGGTCGAGCTTAGTGGAGAGATTATCAAACATGAATCGCTGAGTTGAGCGGGAGGTACGGAAGAAGCCGACCGGGCGCGGACGAGCCGCGCGAAATCAGGCAGTTATTGAACCCCAAAAGTAACCACAAAAGGCCGAAAACCGGCAAAGCGTGTACCTTCGCGCCCCGCCTGCTCTCCCCTGCTCCCGTGCCCGCCACCCGTCCGTTGCGCCTGCTTGTCATCACCTATTATTGGCCGCCATCGGGCGGGGCCGGCGTGCAGCGCTGCCTCAAGTGGGTAAAGCACCTGGGCCAGTTCGGCGTGGAGGCCACCGTGATAACCGTGGACCCGGCCCAGGCCACCTACCCCGTGCGCGACGAAAGCCTGCTGGCCGAAGTGCCCGCCGATGTGCGCGTCATCCGCACCAAAACCTCGGAGCCCTTTGAAAGCTACAAGAAGCTGACCGGGCGCGCCGTGCCCTACGGCGGCTTCGCCAACGAAGGCAAGCCCGGTCTGATGCAAAAAGCCCTGCGCTTCGTGCGTGGCAACCTGTTCATTCCGGACCCGCGCCGCGGCTGGAACCGCCACGCTCTGGCGGCGGTGGAGCAACTGCTGGCCGCCGGTGAGCAGTTCGACGCCGTGCTCACGTCCTCGCCGCCGCACTCCACGCAGCTCATCGGGCTGGAGCTGAAAAAGCGCCACGGCCTGCGCTGGCTGGCCGACCTGCGCGACCCCTGGACGGACATTTACTACTATAAAGACCTGCACCACACGCCGCTAGCGTCCTGGCTCGATGCGCGCTACGAGCGGCAAGTGCTGACGCAGGCCGATACCGTGCTGGTGACTTCGCCCGAAACCAAGCGGCTGTTTCTGGCCAAGCTGCCGGAGCTGCCGGCGGGCAAGTTTCAGGTGCTGCCCAATGGCTACGACGAGTCGGATTTTCAGAAGCTCTCGCAGCCGCCTTCCGACTACCTGCGCATTACGCACACCGGCACCATCACGGAGCTTTATAACATTGAATGCCTGCTGGAAGCCGTGGCCACCTGCGCCAAACGGCACCCCGACGTGCCGCTGCGGCTGCGCTTTGTGGGCCAGGTATCGGCGCAGCTGCGCGGGCAGATTGAGCGGGCGGGTTTGCAGGCGGCTACGGAGTTCATTCCGTTTGTGCCACACGACAAGTCGGTGGAATACCTGCTCAGTGCCTCCGCGCTGCTGATGGCCATTCCGGACGTGCCGCGCAATTTCGGCATCCTGCCCGGGAAGATTTTTGAGTACCTGGCGGCGAACAAACCCATTCTGTGCGTGGGCCCGGCCGGTTCCGATGCCGACAACCTGCTGCAGGAATGCGATGCGGGCCAAGCTCTGCCCTATCGCAACTTGGCCCTGATGCTGGCCACGCTGGAAACCCTGGTGGCCCAGTGGCGCCACAACCCCAACCTCGACCTGCCAGCCGTGAGCCACCACCGCTACTCGCGCCGCGCCCTCACGGCGCGCCTGGCCGAAATTGCCGCCAGCTAGCCATGCTGACCGAAGGACAATGAAAACCGGGCGCACATTTCTACGGCCGTTGCCCCTGGCGCTGGCGGGGCTGGTGCTGTTTCTGCTGCCGTTTCTGGCGCTGGGCAGCCACAGCTTTATCACCATCCACGACAACCTGGACACCGAAATCGGCAGCCCTTATCTGCTGAACAAGTTTCGGGTGGTGTTCGACTATCGGCCTACTACCGTGATACCGAGCATCATGAACGGGTTGCCGCGCAACGCCCTGCGCTCGGGGCTGAACCCGACGGTGTGGCTGTTTGGGATGTTTCTCCCCTGGGCCGCTTACCTCATAAACCAGGTGTTGGTGCGGCTGCTGGGGTTGCTGGGCATGTGGGCGCTGCTGCGCCACCGCTGGCTGCCGGGCCCAAAGCGGCGGTGGCTGGCGGCGGGCCTGGCGCTGGCCTGGGCCACGCTGCCCATTTATTCCGTGTATGGCCTGACGGTGCTAGGGCAGCCGGCCCTGCTGCTGGCAGTGTTGCGCCTGCGCGAAGGCCGCGGGAAGTGGTGGCCCTGGCTGCTGGTGGCGGCATTTCCGGTGTGGTCGTTTTTTGTGTTTGTGGGTCCTTTCCTTGGCGGGGCCATGGCGGGGCTGGCGCTGTATGACGCCTGGCACGGGCGCCGCGCGGCTGCGTGGCGAGTCAGGGCCGCCGCGGCCCTGCTGGCGCTGATGTACGTGGTGGTGGAGTGGCCGCTTTTTTATTCGCTGCTGGTGACGCAGCAATTCGTGTCGCACCGCGTCGAGCATGATTTGCTGCGGACGGTGGCGTTTGGGCTGGGGCCCGGCCTGCGCTCGGCGGCTAATTTCCTGTTGCTGGGGCAATACCATTCGAGCCAGTTTTTTCGCGGGGCAATGGCGCTGGCGGTGCTGGCGGCTCTGGCCTGGGGCCGGGGCGGCTGGCGGGTGGCCGCGCGCCGGCTGGCCCCTTGGGTAGTGGGCATGGTGGGCGTGGCCATTTTCTGCGGGTTTGTGCTACAGGGCGTGGCCTTGGTGCAACACCGCCTGCCGCTGCTACACGCCTTCAACCTCACGCGGCTGGGGTTCCTGCTGCCGCTAGCCAGTTTTGGCGTGCTGGCGCTGAGCCTACGGCTGCTGCCGCCCCGCCGGCACCTGGTGGCCGGGGTGCTGGTGGCGGGGCAGCTCTGCATCGGCCTGCTGATGAATACCGAATGGACCAACAACCTGCGCGAGCTGGCCGGGCATCCCAAAAAGGGCCAGCCGAATTACGCCCAGTACGTGGCCACGCCGCTATTCACCAACATCAAAACCTACTTAGCTCAGCGCACAGGTATGCCACCCAGCGGCTACCGCGTCGGCTGCCTCGGCTTTGCGCCCGCCGTGGCCCAGCTCAACGACTTCTACACCCTCGACAGCAACCAGAACAGCTACCCGCTGAGCTACAAGCACCGGTTCCGCCCCCTCATTGCCGGCGAGCTGGCCAAAGACCCCGCCCTGCGCACCTACTTCGATGCCTGGGGCAACCGCTGCTACTTTTTCTCGCACGAGCTGGGCCGCAACTTTCTCGTGCCCGCCTCGCCCGTGCGCACCGTGCAGGACTGGGCCCTTGATGCCGCCGCGTTCCGAAAAATGGGAGGCCGCTTCATCTTCAGCGCGGCGCGGCTGGCTAGCCCCGCCCGTAGCGGCCTGCGGCCCGTGGCCGACTTTGCCGATGCCCGGGCCTACTGGCACATCTACGTGTACGAAGTGGCTGCACAAGCGCGCTAGTGGTCAATGAACCAGCAATTTGCGCAAATCACTGGCCAGCTGCCGGCTAAATGGCCCGCTGGCGCTGCGCTGCAAATGGTTGCCGTCGGTGGTGGCGTAGGGTGCGCGGCTGTAATCCAGATAGGGCACGGCTGCCTGCGCGGCTAGCCGGCGTATTTGCCCGTCAAAATCGGGCTGGTACGTGTCTTCCAAAGCCAATAGCGAAGGCCCGACGGGCAGTCGCACCAGCACTACCTGCCCGTGCTGTTGCAGGAAGTGCACCGTTTGCCGCAGGGCCTGCAGGCGGCCCGCCGAGAGGTGCTGGCTGGCGGCCAGCAGGCGGTAGTCCTGGAGCTTGCGGGCGGTGCGGGCGCGCACCTGGGCGCTGTCGGTACCGATGTTGACCTCCAGCCAGCCGTCAGGGTGCAGGCGTTCGGTGGCGGTGGCGTAGTCGAGCAGCAGGCGGTAGAGCGGCTTGGTCTGGTAGGTGGTCAGGTAGGCCAGATTGGGGTTCTGGCTTACCTCGTGAAGCTGGCCGATGAAAGAATTGTTTTCGGGATAAACCCCTTCCGGCCCGGTGAGTGAGAGCGACCACGGGTCGACGGCCACCACAAACAGGCCCTTGCGCACCTCGGACCGCAGCTTGCGCTGCATGCTGCGCAGGTACGCCGGCCCGTAGGGCGAGTGCGTGAGCGTGAAGGCATAATTCAGCCACGGCCCCTCAAATTGCTGCCCCAGTTGCGCGGCCAGCAGCGCCGGCCGAATGCCCTGCGCCGCCCGCGAAGTACCCAGAATAAGAGAGCCCGCCGGCGGCCCCGTGAAGCGGCCATAAAACGCATCGACCCGCCCGCGCAGCACCACCGGCCCGAGGGCCAGCGCGGCGAGCAGCAACGCGCCCACTAGCAGCATCAGCCGCCCCAGCAGCTTCCAAACCGCAGAAAGTTGGGGCGTTTTCAAAATTGAAAATAGATAAACGAGGTGCTATTGAACACACCCAAATACAGAATCAGCAAGGCCAAGCCCACGTAGCCCGACCAGCGCACCGCCACCGACTGGGCCGAAACCCAGGCCTGCAGGCTACGCGCCCGGCCAAAATATTCGACGCCCAGCATCAACAGGACCCCGAAGGCGGCCACCGCCAGTTCGGGCCGGTAGTGCTGCGAAAACTCCAGCAGCAGCGTGGTCGTGCCCCTCCCCCCCAACTGGTCCCAGCCGTTGAATAGGTGCTGGCTGATAAAAACGGCATCGCCAAAGGTGTTGGCGCGAAAGAAAATCCAGGCGTAGGCCACCAGCCCGAACGTGACCAGCACGCCCCACACCCGCCGCAGCCGCGGGTGCCCGGCCAACCCGGTAAGCTGGGCCAGCCGCTCCTTCAATGGGCGCGCCCAGGTACTGAGCACCAGGTACAAGCCGTGCAGGCCGCCCCACACCAGAAACGTCCAGTTGGCGCCGTGCCAGAGGCCGCTGATGAGGAACACGGCCAGCAAGTTGGCGTAAGCACGGGCGGGCCGCACCCGGCTGCCGCCCAGCGGAATGTACACGTAGTCGCGGAACCAGCTCGACAGCGAAATGTGCCAGCGCCGCCAGAATTCGGGCACCGAGGCCGAGAGGTAGGGCTGCCGAAAGTTGAGGTTGAAATCGAAGCCCAGCACGCGGGCCGCGCCCCGGGCCATGTCCGTATACCCCGAGAAGTCGCCGTAAATCTGGAAGGTGAAGGCCAGCGTGGCCAGCACCAGCAGCGGCCCCTCGGGATGCTGGCGCGGGTTGTTGAACACGGGATTCACGAGCAGGGCCAGGCGGTCGGCCACCACCACTTTTTTGAACAGGCCCCAGGCCATGAGCCGCAGCCCGCTCACGATGCGGGCGTAATCGAAGCGGTGCTCCCGCCGAAACTGCGGCAGCATGTGCCCGCCCCGCTCGATGGGCCCGGCCACCAGCTGCGGAAAAAACGCCACGAACAAGGCAAAGCGCCCAAAATTCCGCTCCGCTTCCAGCCGGCCCTGGTACACATCGATGATGTAGCCCACCGACTGAAACGTGTAGAACGACACGCCCACCGGCAGCAGCAGCCCCAGCGCCGGCCCGCTGCCGTGCGGCAGGTGAAAGGCCTCGGCCAGCTGCAGCACCGAATCCCGAAAAAAGTTGAAGTACTTGAAAACAAACAGCGTACCCAGGTTGCTAACCAGGCTAAGGTAGAGGTAGGGCCGCCGCTCCTGTTTGGTGGCCAGCTGGCTCATGCGGTAGCCGCTGTAGTAATCCACCAGCGTGGTGGCCAGCAGCAGCAGGGCATACACGGCCCGCCAGCTCATGTAGAAGTAGTAGCTGGCCAGCAGCAGCAGCGGCCCGCGCCAGCGCGGCGGCAGGCCGAAATACAACCCGACTACCAGCGGGAAAAAGACCAGAAAGTGGAGGGAGTTGAATAACATCGGGGCCGCGGCAGAAGCTCTGCGGCGCGAAGGTCGGGAATGTAGCGTGGACTCGGCGAGTTCGCGCGTTGGCAAACGACTTACATGGCCCACGATGCACGGACTCGCCGAGTCCACGCTACAATGTTCTACTTTTGCAGTCCTGTTTTGGCTTACCTTTTTTCATGGCTCTCGACCTCAACCACAAATCCATCCTCGTCACGGGGGGCACCGGCTCGTTCGGCAAGCAGTTCGTGCGCACCGTTTTCGAACAATTTCCCCTGGTGAAGCGCCTTGTGGTGTTTTCGCGCGACGAGCTGAAGCAGTACGAGATGAGCCAGGAGTTCAGCCCGGCGAAGTACCCGGCCATCCGCTATTTCATCGGCGACGTGCGCGACCCCCAGCGCCTGCACCGCGCCTGCGAGGGCATCGACATCGTGATTCACGCCGCCGCCCTCAAGCAGGTGCCCGCCGCCGAGTACAACCCGATGGAGTGCATCAAAACCAACATCTTCGGCGCCGAAAACGTCATCAACGCCGCCCTCGACTCGGGCGTGAAAGACGTGGTGGCCCTCAGCACCGACAAGGCCGCTGCCCCCATCAACCTGTACGGCGCCACCAAGCTGTGCTCGGACAAGCTCTTCGTGGCGGCCAACAACATGAAGGGCGCCCGCGACCTGCGCTTTTCGGTGGTGCGCTACGGCAACGTAATCGGCTCGCGCGGCTCGGTGGTGCCGTTCTTTTTGCAGGAGCGGCACAAGGGCGTGCTGCCCATCACCCACCCCGACATGACGCGCTTCAACATCTCGCTCGAAGAAGGTGTTGATTTGGTGCTGTATGCGCTGGAGCACGCCTGGGGCGGCGAGATTTTCGTGCCCAAAATCCCCAGCTACAAAATTACGGAAGTGGCCCGCGCCATCGGGCCGGAGTGCGAACAGCAAATTGTGGGCATTCGCCCCGGTGAGAAGCTGCACGAGGCCATGATTACGGAAACCGACGCCCTGAGCACCGTGGAACTGGACCGCTACTACGTCATCCTGCCCTCGATGCCGACCTGGGACGTGGAGAAATTCATTAAGAATTTCAACGGCCGACGCGTGCCGCTGGGCTTCTACTACGACTCGGCCAATAACGAGGAATGGCTCGACGCCGAGCAGATTCGCGAGGAAATCCGCCTGCACGTGGATGCCGATTTTGCGGTGTAGTTTAGCGTTTGACTTCTACCCAGCCTTTGATTTTCCGACCTGAAGCCGTTTTGGTGAGCAGGTAGTAATAGACGCCATCGGGCAGGCCCTGGGCTGCCCAGGCGTTGTCGTAAGCCGCTTGCGAAAAAACCTCGCGGCCCCAACGATTGAAAACACGCAGGCTGAAAGCGGACGGCAATAACCCTTGAAGCACAAGGGTGGCGTTGTAACGGTCGCCGTTGGGCGTGATGATATTGGGAATAGTGAACGGGCAGGCCTCGTCGCTCACCAGCAGCGAATCGGTGCTGACGCAGCCCGCAGCGTTGCGCACTTCCACGTGGTAAAGGCCGGGTTGGGTTGCGGCGAAAGTAGCTCCGACGCTGCCGTCCTGCCAGCGGTAGTTGGAACCAGCGGGCTGCGGGCCGGCATACAGCTGCACGGCCGGTTGCCCGAAGCACAGCACCGTGTCGCGCCCCAGGCTAATGAGCGGCTTGGGGAGCAATTGTACGTCCACGGAATCCTGCACCGTGCACCCTTCTGGCGACGTGAGGGTCAGCACGTAGCGGCCCGCGGCGCGCACGGAGCGGGCCGCGGTAGCAAGGCCGTCGCGCCAGCGGTAAGTCGTGCCTGCGGGTTGCTCTACCGGGCCGATGGTTAAGGCTTGCCCTGCACACAGCGTGCGCAGGCGCGGCCCCAGGTTCAGCACTGGTGAAGCCACCACCGTAACCGGGTGTTGAGCCGTGTAGGTGCCGCCCCCGGGCAACACCGCCGTTACGGTTGCTGTGAACGTGCCGGCCAGGGCATACACGTGGCTCACCCCGAACCCCGTGGCCATGTTGGCGGGCCCAGCGCTCGCGTCGCCAAAGTTCCAGGTAAAACTAGTGCCCGGGGAAAAAGGCAATACTTCGGCGCTAAAAGTGACCGCGCTTCCAACGCAGCATTGGCTGGCAGCCGCATTAAGGACCACACGAATGGACGCCAATCCACCTGCAAAGTTGGGCAAACCCACACGGGCGAAGTCATTAGCCCTCAAATTGATTGGCTGGCCGCTGGGGCGGAAGTCGCAGGCTAAGCCGGCGGCGTTAGGCACTTCAATAACGCCGAGGTAGCCGGTAAAAACTTGTCGTACATAAAGGCGCGAGTCGTTGCCGCGCAACACCGCGCCAAGCCCACCGATAGCAGTGCCAACCCTTGTCAGCGTGTTTTGATTCGCCAAATCAAGCTGATAAACGCCTAGGTCACTAACATTGGCCTGGAACTGTAATGCAGTCAGGTATAGCTTGCTGCTATCGGGCGAAAACTCCAAGCCGTAATAGCTTACCGCAGCAGTAGGAATAGAGCGGGCGTTCGATACCTGGCCAGTCTGGTTGTTGAAGTCAAACAGTTCCAGCCCCGCACGTGATTGCACCAGCGCCAGCTGTCGGCCGTTGGGTGCGGCCCGTAGGTAGCCGCCGGCGTTATCGAACTGGAACAGCGTAGTGCCAGCGTTAGGATTTTGATGAACCGCCCCGACAGCGCTGACTACCGGTGCAGCCTGCAAGCCCGCAGGATTGAGTAGAAAGCAATAGAAAAGGTTAGTACCCCAGTCATGCACGATAATCCAGTAGTCACGGCCGTTGGGTAGCGGCACGGCCGTTAGCTTTTCGGTGACTTTTAGCCGACCACCGGGCAGGGGCACTGCCACTTCCTTTACCGGGCCGATATCGCCGAGTCCCCCTCTCAAGCGCAGGTCAATAATGGAGTAGCGCAAGCCGTTGTTTAGCTCATTTTCAAGCGCATCAACGGTGAAGAGATACACCTCTTGCGGGTTACGGGGGCTGGGCACCAGCAGGGCGCCTTGTGTGGCCGACTCGTGGCCTCTGCTCAACATCCCATTGGGCATGGGCGCATTGGTGGAGTCCCAGACCTGGGTTCCGCTCGCAGAGCAAAGCAGGCGGCCATCAGCACTGGATATGGTTGAGCAAGCTTCATGAAATACCAACGCGCTGCTGGGTGTAGCCACCGGCGGCCCCACCGCCGGAAACGTTAGCCCGCCCCCGCGGGCAAAGCGCCAGTTGCGCGTTTCGGGTTGAGCCCAAACCCTGGTACAGCCGCTCACCAATTCCAGTATCAAAAGCAGCAAGAATGGTTTCACTGGCATGTATAAGAGAGTTTTGGACAAGTAGAAAGATACAGAAAGGTAAAGAATTGGAGACCAGGAACCCCATGCGGCAACAACCATTTCTTCGCTCCCGCGCTTTCCTTTCCGATTCTATCTTTGCCCGTCCATGCCCGAATCTATTTTCCACCCCACCCGCCCCCTGCCTTACGGCCGCCAGCACATCACCGAAGCCGACGTGGCCGCCGTCACGGCCGCCCTGCATGCTGATTACCTAACCCAGGGGCCTACCGTGGCCGAATTCGAAAAGCAGTTTGCCGCCTACGTGGGCGCGCGGTATGCCGTGGCCGTGAGCAACGGCACGGCTGCCCTGCACCTCTGCGCGCTGGCCCTGAACGTGCAGCCCGGCCAGCACGTCGTCACCACGCCGCTCACCTTTGCGGCTTCGGCCAACTGCGTGCGCTACTGCGGCGGCGAGGTCCATTTTGCCGACATCGACCCGGATACGGGACTCATCGATTTGGCCAAGGTGCGCGCCCTGCTGGAAGCGCACCCCAAAGGCTATTTCACGGGCTTGATTCCGGTGGATTTTGCTGGCCTGGCGGTGAACCTAGAGGAAGCCCGCCAGCTGGCCGATGAGTTCGGGCTCTGGATAATTGAGGACTCCTGCCACGCGCCGGGCGGCTTTTTCATTGACTCCAAAGGCGAGAAGCAGCGCTGCGGCAACGGCCAGTTTGCCGATTTGGCCATTTTCAGCTTCCACCCGGTAAAGCACATTGCCACCGGCGAGGGCGGCATGATTACCACCAACTCCGAGCAGCTGTTCCACCACCTGCTGCGCCTGCGCACCCACGGCATCACCCGCGACCCGGCCGACCTCCGGCGCGAGCCCGACGGCGGCTGGTACATGGAAATGCAGGAGTTGGGCTACAACTACCGCCTGCCCGATTTCAACTGCGCCCTGGGCCTGAGCCAGCTCGCCCGCGCCGACGAAGGCCTGGCCCGCCGCCGCCAGCTGGCCGCCCAGTACGACGCGGCCTTTGCCCAGGTGCCCGGCGTGACGGTGCTGGCCCACGGCCGCCCCGGCCACGCCTACCACCTCTACGTCATCGAGGTAGCCGACCGGAAGGGGCTGTACGATTTCCTGAAAACGCGGCAGATTTTTGCGCAGGTGCACTACATCCCGGTGCACCGCATGCCCTACTACGAAGGCCTGGGCTGGCGCGCCGGCGACTTCCCGCTGGTGGAAGAATACTACGCCCACTGCCTCAGCATCCCGCTTTTCCCCACGCTCACCGACGAGGAACAAGCCTACGTGGTGGCGTGCATCACCGAGTTTGTGACTGCTGACAATGCCGGTTAGCAGCCCCCCGACTTCCGCTGATTTTCTGAGCCGGCTCGCGCTGGGCACGGTCCAGTTCGGGCTCGACTACGGCATCAACAACACCGCCGGACGCCCCTCCGACGCGGCCGTGCACGCGGTATTGCGCACCGCCCAAGCCGCGGGCATCACGCTGCTCGACACCGCCGCGGCCTATGGCGACAGCGAAGTCCGGCTGGGCCACTGGCTGAGCGAGCAGAGCCCGACGGCTCCCCCTTTTCAAGTTGTGACCAAGCTGGCCGCCGGTCCGGCCGCCCAGGTGCAGCACCAGCTGCAGGAGTCACGGGCGCGGCTGCGACAGCCGGCCGTGTACGGGGTGATGTTCCACAGCTTCGGTGCGTTTCGGGAGCAGGAGGCGGGTTGGGAGGCGCTACGGGAAGCCCGCTCTGAGGGGCTGGTGCAGCGCATTGGCTTGTCGCTTTATCACCCGCAGGAGGCGGCTTGGCTGCTGGAAACGGGGCTCGATGCTGACCTCGTTCAAGTGCCTTTCAACGTGCTGGACCAGCGCTTCGGGCTCATTTTACCGAAACTGGCGCGGCGCGGGGTAGAAGTGCACGTGCGGTCGGCGTTTTTGCAGGGCCTGCTGCTGCGCGACCCGGTCGCCCTGCCCGCTTTCTTCGCGCCGCTGGCTCCCAAGCTGACCCGGCTGCGGGGCCTCGCGCAGGAAGCAAACGTGCCGCTGCCGGCCCTGCTGCTGCAGTTTGCGGCCTACGCGCCGGGGGTAGCGCGCCTGGTGGTGGGCGTGGACTCCGTGGCTAATTTGCAGGAAAATGTAGCGGCCGGCGCGTTCTCTTTGCCTGCCGAGCACCTGCGCCCCGAACTGCTGGCGCTTGCCGAAACCACCGACGAATTCATCCTGCCCTACGCATGGCCGCCCCGCTCCTAGCCGACTATTCCAAGCTGTTCGACCTGACGGACCGTCTCGTCCTTGTGACGGGTGGCTACGGCCACCTGGGCCGGGCCGTGGTGCTGGGCCTGCTGGCGCACGGGGCCCGCGTGGTGGTGCTGGCCCGCCAGGAGGCCAGCTTTGCGGAACAATTCGCCGACGAAATCCCCAAAGGCCGCGTGTACTTTCAGGCCTGCGACGTGGCGTCCACGCCGTCAGTTCAAGCCGCCTTTCGGGCCATCCGCGAACAGCGCGGCGCGCCGCACGTGCTCATCAACAACGCCGTATACAGCGCCGGCCAGCAGCCCGATGCCCTGACCGACGAGCAGTTTGCCCTTGGCCTCGACGGCTCGGCGGGCAGCGCCTACCGCTGCCTGCGCGAGGTGCTGCCCTACCTGCGCGAAAACGGCGGCGGCAAAATCATCAACGTGGCCTCCATGTACGGCATGGTGGCGCCTGACTTTGCCGCCTACGACGCGCACCCGCAGTTTCTGAACCCGCCCCACTATGGCGCGGCCAAAGCCGCTGTTATTCAGCTCACCAAGTATTTTGCTTCGTATCTGGGGCCCGAGAATATTCAGGTAAACTGCGTGTCGCCGGGGGCGTTTCCGAGCGCGCGGGTGCAGGAGCAGCCTGGTTTCGTGGCCGAGCTGGAACGGCGCAACCCGCTGGGGCGCATCGGCCGGCCCGAGGATTTGGCGGGGGCTTTTGTGTATCTCAGTGCCCCGGCGTCTGATTTCGTCACGGGCCACAACCTGGTAGTCGACGGCGGCTGGACCATTCGCTAACGCCATGCCTGCAACCACTTCCGCCCGCGTCGTCGTCATCATTCAGGCCCGCATGCGTTCCACGCGGCTGCCGGGCAAAGTGCTGCTGCCCCTGCCGCTGGATGGCCACACCAGCATCCTGGGCCACGTGGTGGCGCGGGCTAAGCTTGTGGCGCCCGGCCAACCGGTAGTGGTGGCCACTTCCACCCTGGCGGCCGACGAAGCGCTGGCCGCCGCCGCACAGGCACTACAAGCCGAGGTATTTCGGGGCGATGAAGCCGACGTACTCGGCCGGTTCGTGGGGGCGCTGGTCGGCCGGGAAGTCGAGGCCGTGGTGCGCATTACGGCCGACAACCCAGCCATTGACCCAACGTTTGTGCGGGCGGCCGTGGTGCACCACTTCGCCACCGGCGCCGACTATACCCTGACCACCGGCCTGCCGCTGGGTACTAACGTGGAAATCATTGCCGCCGCAGCCCTGCGCCGGGCCGCGGCCGAAGCCACCCGCCCCGAAGAGCGCGAGCACGTGACGCCCTACCTGCGCCGCCACCCCGAGCTTTTCCACCTGGAAGAATTGCCCTGCGCGGTGCCAGCGGCCGTGGCCGCCCTGCGCCTCACCGTGGACTACCCCAGCGACTACGCCTTGCTGCACCTGCTGTACTCGCAGCTGCCCGCCAATTTTTCGCTCACCGAGCCCGACGGCCTGCCGGCGCTGCTGGCCAAGCACCCCTGGCTGGCGCACATCAACGACCAAAACACTCAGGTACAGCCCTAACGGCCGGCTTTCCCATGAATCTACCCGACACCCTGCGTCTCAACGAATACGGTTTCTACGAAGTCGTCGACAAGCCGAGCCCGGCCGAGTTGAGCCATTACTACGCCCGGCGCTACTACCAGGAAGGCCTCACCACTTACCAGCCCAGCTACCCGCCCGAAGAGCTGGAGCACATCGAGGGCAAGCTGCGGCTGCGGCGCTGGGTGCTGGAGCAGCTGCGGCCCGGAACGGGAGCCGCGCCCAAGTCTTTTCTGGACATTGGCTGCGGCGAGGGGTGGGCGTTGGCCCACTTCCACCGGCAGGGCTGGGACGTACTGGGGCTGGATTACAGCAGCTTCAGCGTGGAGCGGTTTCAGCCCGACCTGCGGGCATACCTGCGCACCGGTGATATTGTGGAGCAGCTGGCCCAGCTGATTGCCGACGGCCGCACATTCGACGTACTGTGGCTCGACAACGTGCTGGAACACGTGCCCGACCCGGCCGCGCTGCTGCGGCAGTGCCGGGCGCTGGTGGCGCCTGCCGGAACACTGGTGGTGGAGGTACCCAACGATTTTTCGGCCCTGCAGAATTACCTGTTGGAGCAGGGTCACATCGACCGCCCTTTCTGGGTGGTGCTGCCCGACCACCTGGCCTACTTTAACCAGACCGGCCTGCGCAACGTGGCCCAGGCCACGGGCTGGCGCGTGGCCAAAACCCTTGCCGACCAGCCCATTGACCTCAACCTGCTCAACCCCGCCACGAACTACGTGATGAACCGCGCCGCCGGCCCCGGTGCCCACCGCGCCCGGCTTGAACAAGACAACCTGCTGCTGCGCACGGCGCCCCTGCCAGTCGTGGCGGCCTACTACGAAGCCATGGCCGGCGTGGGGCTGGGCCGAAATATCGTGGCATTTTTGCAGCCCCAACAAACCTGACTTCGCCCCATGTCCTCCCCTATTTCAGTCCTCAGCGGCGCGCCCGTAGCCGAGCAAACGCGCCGCGAGAACTTCGCCCAGAGCCTGCGCGAGTCGCCCATTCCCAACACCGAGCTGCTCAACAACCTGGGCCTGTACCTGAACCGGCAGACGTTTTCGCGCCTGCTCTTTTTCACCGAGCTCTACCAGCAAATCATTCCGGTGCACGGCGTGGCCATGGAGTTTGGCGTGCGCTGGGGCCAGAACCTGGCCCTGATGCACGCGCTGCGCGGCATCTATGAACCGTTCAACTACAACCGCAAAATCATCGGGTTCGACACCTTCGGCGGCTTTCCGTCGGTAGACGAGAAGGACGGCAAGCTGGTGAAGGAAGGCGACTACGGCGTGACGCCCGAGTACCAGGACTACCTCACCCAAATCCTGGCACTGCACGAGGCCGACAGCCCTATTCCGCACAAGCGCAAGTTTGAGCTGGTGGC
Organism: Hymenobacter sp. 5317J-9; assembly: GCF_022921075.1. Classification (NCBI taxonomy): domain Bacteria; kingdom Pseudomonadati; phylum Bacteroidota; class Cytophagia; order Cytophagales; family Hymenobacteraceae; genus Hymenobacter; species Hymenobacter sp. 5317J-9. Next base: position 2,316,359 of record NZ_CP095050.1, on the reverse strand, counting down.
CGGCGACGCTTCCGAAACCGTGCCCCGCTACCTGCGCGACCACCCCGAAACCGTCATCGCCTTCGCCTACTTCGACTTCGACATCTACGCCCCCACCAAAGCTTGTCTCGAAGCCATCCGGCCGCGCCTGACCAAAGGCGCCATCGTGGCCTTCGACGAGCTGAACTGCCCGGAATTCCCCGGCGAGACGCTGGCGTTTGACGAGGTGTTTGGCGTGGCCAACTACGCGCTGCGCCGCAGCCCGCTCAACCCGCTGATTTCCTATTTGGTGGTGTAAGTGTTACCGGAAATGGTCATGCTGAGCGCAGCATCTCTACCGCGCAACTAATCAAATTTAGTATGACGGTAGAGATGCTGCGCTCAGCATGACGTTCTTTTTACTTCGTCATTCCTGATATGACCACCTACCGCCCCCTTCCCGCCGCCGAGTACCGCCACGACGCCTACCAGCTCATCCCCATTCGCTACGAGGACCGGGAGCCCATCCGCACCTGGCGCAATGCCCAGCTGCAGGTGCTGCGCCAGGCCGCACTGCTTACCGCCGAGCAGCAGGAAGCGTATTTTCAACGGGTAGTAATGCCGCTTTTTGAGCAGGAGCAGCCGGGGCAGTTGCTGTTTTCGCTGCTGCACGAAGGCCAGCTCATTGCTTATGGTGGACTGGTGCACATTTCCTGGCCTGATTTGCGGGCGGAGGTTTCGTTTCTGGTGGAGCCGGGCCGGGCGGCCGACGCCGCCACGTACCGACAGGACTTTCTGGCCCACCTGCGGCTGCTGGGGCAGGTGGCATTTGAGGGCCTGAAATTCAATCGATTGTTCACCGAAACCTACGACATCCGGCCGGCGCACGTGGCCATTCTCGAAGAAGCAGGCTTTCGGCTTGAAGGGCGTTTGCGGCAGCACGTCCAGCTTGCGCCGGGTACTTTTGCCGACTCACTGATGCACGGCCAGTTGGCCGCCGACTATGCCACAGCCTTTGATATTGCCTTTTAAACGAATTTTCATCAGCGGCGGGGCCGGCGTCATTGGCCAGGAAATGGTGCGCCTGCTGGCCTCCCTGCCCGCCGACATTGACGTGCTGGTGGGCGACCTCAAGCCCCGGCCCGCCGACTTTCCAGCCCGATTCCAGTACCGGCAGGGCGACCTGAACTACCTCACCGCCGAGGAAATCGGCACGTTTGCGCCCGAGGTGTTCATTCACCTAGCGGCCACGTTTGAGCGCTCCACCGAAACCTACGGCTTCTGGGAAGAGAATTTCCAGCACAACGTGCGCCTCAGCCACCACCTGATGACGGTGCAGAAGGACCTGCCTTCCTTGCGCCGCGTGGTGTTTGCCAGCAGCTACCTCATCTACGACCCCGAGCTGTATAATTTCGCGGAGGTGCCGGCCCAGCCCCGCAGCCTGCGCGAAACCGACCCCATCCTGCCGCGCAACCTGACCGGCATGGCCAAGCTGGCCCACGAAATTGAGCTGCGCTTCCTGCAAACGTTCCGCGGGGCGCAATTCAGCACGGCCATTCCGCGCATCTATCGCGGCTACGGGCGCAATGGGCGCGACATCACTTCGCGCTGGGTGCGCATGCTGCTGGCCGGCGAAGAAATTACGGTCTATGGCGCCGAGTCCTTTTTCGATTATCTCTACGCCGCCGACACCGCCGAGGGACTGCTCCGCTTGGCGGCGGCCGTAACCGTGGCCGGCATCATCAACCTGGGCACCGGCCGGGCGCGGCGCGTGGCCGACGTGGTGGACGTGCTGAAGCAGAACTTCCCCGACCTGCGCGCCACCTACGTGGCCTCGGACATTCCATTCGAGGCCTCGCAGGCCGACATGACGCTGTGGAGTAGCCAGATAGATTGGCTGCCGCCCACCACGTTAGAGCAGGCCATCCCCGAAATCATCGCCTTCGAGCGCGCCCGCCTGCAAGGCCCGGCCGCCGCCAAGGCGCCCGGCCACGTACTCATCAGCAGCGTGGCGGCCAAGGTGCCGCTGGTGCGGGCCGTGAAAGCCGCCGCCCAGCGCCTGCACCCGGAAATGAAAGTCATCGGGGGCGACATGAACCCCGGCTGTCTGGCTCAGCATTTCACCGACGACTTCTGGCAGATGCCCGCCACCGCCGACCAGCACCTGGCCGACATCATTGCCGAGTGCCAGGCCCGCGGCATTGGCCACGTCATTCCTACGCGCGACGGCGAGCTGGCCTTCTGGAGCCGGCACCGCGCCGCCCTGGCCGAAGCCGGCATTGCCGTGCTGGTGAGCGCCCCCGAAGCCGTGAGCCGCTGCCTCGACAAGATTGAGTTTGCCGTGTTTGGCCAGGAAAACGGCCTGCCGGTGATTCCCACGGCTTTGGGGCTGGACGCCCTCTCGGCCGTGCCCACCAGCACGGGCTTCGTGGTGAAGGAGCGCCACGGCGCCGGCTCCCTCAGCCTGGGCCTGAACCTGCCCGAGGCCACGGCCCTCACCCACGCCCACACCTTAGAAGAGCCAGTATTTCAGCCCTTTATTCAGGGCCGCGAAATCAGCGTGGATGCGTATGTGGACCGCGCCGGCCGCGTGCACGGACTGGTGCCGCGCACCCGGGACTTCATCGTGCACGGCGAGTCGCAGGTAACCACCACGCTCAACAACCCGGCGCTGGTGGCCCGCCTCACCCCCATCGTGGAGCGGCTGGGCCTTTACGGGCCGCTGGTGCTGCAGGCCCTGCTCACGGACGATGGCGGCCTGCACCTCATTGAGTGCAATTGCCGCTTTGGGGGCGCTTCCACGCTGGGCATTGCGGCGGGTGTCGATTCGTTCTACTGGTTCCTGCAGGAAGCGGCCGGCGCGGAGCTGAGCCAATTTCCGTTCCGCCCGGCTGCTGAGCCGCTTCGGCAGGTGCGCGCCGCGGCCGACGTGGTGATGCCGGCCACAACTCACGAATAGCCGCCATGCCCGTCCTCGTTTTCGACCTCGACGACACGCTCTACCCCGAGCTGAGCTACGTGCACAGCGGCTTCCGGGCCGTAGCGGAGTTTTTGAGTCCGCTGCTGCACCAGCCGGCCGAAACCCTGGCTGCGAGCATGATAGCTGAAGAAGCCGAGCAGGGCCGCGGCCAGGTGTTCGACAACGTGTTGCGCCAACACGGGCGGTGGACCAAAACCTTGGTGGCCACCTGCCTGCGCGAGTACCGCCAGCACCTGCCGCAACTGGCGCTATACCCCGATGCCGAGCGCTGCCTGGCCCGCTTCGCCGAATGGCCACTCTACTTGGTGACGGACGGACATAAAGAAGTGCAAGCCCGTAAAGTGGCGGCGCTGGAAGTGGCCCGGCACGTGCGCCACGCCTACCTCACCAACCGCTACGGGCGCCACCGGGCCAAGCCCGCGCCGCACGTATTCGAGCTGATTTGCCGGCGCGAGAAGGCAATGCCCAACCAGGTGATTTACGTGGGCGACAACCCGCGTAAGGACTTTGTGGGCATCAAGCCGCTGGGCTTTCGCACGGTGCGCATTCTGCGCGGCAACTATGCCCACCTCGCGGACGATGCGGCGCACGAAGCCCACCGCCGCATCCACTCCCTCGACGAACTGACCCCAGAATTCGTGGCCGAGTTGGTGGGCTAGCCGCTTACTGCCAGCCGCCGCCCAGCGCCCGGTACAAGCTCACGCTTTGCAGCAACTGCCGCTGGCGCGATTCGGCCAGGCTCAGCTCGGCTTCGAGCACGCTGCGCTGGGCCGTAATCACTTCGAGGTAAGTGGCATAGCCAGCCACGAAGAGCTTGTTGGAGGTCGTCACGGCTTTGGTGAGCAACTCTACTTCCTGCTGGCGGGCAGCCGCGGCAGCGCGGTAGTTTTCCAGCCCCTGCAGGCCGTTTACTACCTCGCGGAAGCCGGTTTGCAGGCTCTGCTGGTAGCGGTAGTAGGCCTCGTAGCTGCCGGCTGTGGCCAGCCGGAAATCGGCCTTGAACTGGGCGCGGTTGAGCAGCGGGCCGGTGAGGCCGGCCAGCGCCCCGTAGGCCAGCGACGAAGGGTCGAACAGCGTGCTGGTGCGATAGGAATTGAAGCCCACGTAGGGCGTGAGGGTGAGCGAAGGCAGGAAGGCGGCACGGGCGGCGGCCACGTCGGCGCGGGTGGCCTGCAGCTCCAGCTCGGCCTGGCGCACGTCGGGCCGGCGCAGCAGGGCCGAGGCGGGCACGCCGGCACTCAGGCGCTCGGGCAGCACCTGGCCGGGCAGCGGCCGGCCGCGCGTGATGGGCTGCTGGTAACGCCCCAGCAGCTGGTTGAGGCCGGTTTCGGCTTCGGTTACGCGCTGGCGGGCTTCGTAAGCCAGGCTTTCGGTACGCACCACTTGCGCCGCAAACTGCTGCACGGCCAGCTCCGTAGCGCGCCCGGCCTGCTTCTGAATGCGCATCAGCTTCAGGGCCTCGCGCTGCAGGGTGATGTTGCGGTCGAGCACGGCCAACTGGTTGTCGGCCGTCAGCAGCTCGTAGTAGAGGCGAGCCACCTCGGCCACCACGTTGGTCGTGACGAGGTGACGGCCCTGCTCCGAGGCCAGCACGCGCAGGTAGGCGGCCTGGCGGCGCTGCTTCAACTTGCCCCAGATGTCAATTTCCCAGGAACTGCGCAGCCCCACAAAAAAATCCGGCGTCAGCGGGCCCGGGATGCGCTGCTGCCCGTCGATGTTGGGCGAGAGGTTGGTGTCGAAGTTGCCCACGCCGTTGAGGGTGTAACGCCCGTAGCGGTCGGCGCCGGCCGAGGCGGCGGCGGCCACAGTGGGCAGCAGGGCCCCGCGCCGGGCCAGGTACTGGGCGCGGGCCGTTTCCACGCGCTGCAGCGCCACCTGCAAATCCAGGTTTTGGCGTAGAGCCGTGTCGATGAGGGACGTGAGGGCAGGGTCCTGGAAGAACTGCCGCCAGGGCTGGCGGCCAGCGCTGGTGGTGTCGGCCGTGGGCTGGGTGAAGGCGGCGGGCACGGCCGGGGCACCAGTGGGGTCGGCGGGGGCGGCCACACGGCAGCCGGCAGCGAGGAGCAGGACGGAGAGCAGGGCAGGGAGTAAACGCATATTATTCGTTCTAGCGTGGCGCCTCACCCCCCGGCCCCCTCTCCTCAGGGAGAGGGGGAGCCGAGGTGGCGCAGGCGGTGTAGCGCGGACTTTGTAGTCCGCGCATGGGCCGGGTTGGTCAATCAAGGCGCGGAATACAAAGTCCACGCTACAATTCGTCAGGCTCCCCTCTCCCTGGGGAGAGGGGCCGGGGGTGAGGCGTCAATGCGCCACCAACTCCCGCACTTCTTTGGCTTCCGCCGGCTCGTTCGTCTCCAGGTTCTTCACCTTTTCAAACGAGGCAAACAGCACGTACAGCCCGGGAATCAGCACCATGCCGAACAGCGTGCCGATGAGCATGCCGCCCGCCGCGGCCGTGCCGATGGAGCGGTTGCCCAGGGCGCCGGCGCCGCTGGCCATCACCAGCGGAATCAGGCCCGCGATGAAGGCGAAGGAGGTCATCAGGATGGGGCGCAGGCGCGAGCCGGCGCCTTCCACGGCCGCCGCCAGCACGCTGGCCCCGGCCCGGCGCCGCTGCTCGGCAAACTCGATGATGAGGATGGCGTTTTTGCCCAAGAGGCCCACGAGCATCACCAGCGCCACCTGGGCGTAGATGTTGTTTTCCAGGCCCAAAAGCTTGAGACTGAGAAAGGCGCCGAAGATGCCGGTGGGCAGGCTCAGCAGCACGGGCAGCGGCAGCAGCAGGCTTTCGTACTGCGCCGCCAGCAGCAGGTACACGAAAATGAGCACCACGCCGAACACGTACAGGGCCTGGTCGCCGCTCAGGATTTGCTCGCGCGTCATGCCGCTCCACTCGTAGGCGTAGCCGCGCGGCAACTCCTTGGCGGCCACCTTTTCGATGGCCGTGATGGCGTCGCCCGACGAGAAGCCGGGGGCTGAGTCGCCGTTGAGCATGGCCGAGGTGTACATGTTGTAGCGCGTGAGCTGGTCGGGGCCGAACACCCGCTCCAGCTTCACGAAGGTGGAGAAAGGCACCATCTCGCCCCGGTTGTTTTTCACGTGCAGGGCCAGCAGGTCTTCGGGGCGGCTGCGGTACTCGGGGCCGGCCTGCACCATCACCTTGTACATCTGCCCGAAGCGGATGAAGTTGCTGGCGTAGTAGCTGCCCATCAGCGTTTGCAGGGTGCTCATGGCCGCGTCCACGGTCACGCCCTTCTTGGCGGCCATGTCCTGGTCGATGTGAATGAGGTACTGCGGGAAGTTGGGGTCGAACGAGGTGAAGGCCCCGCCGATGGCCGGGTCCTTGCGCAGCGCGGTCAGGAAGGTTTGCGACACGGCCGCCGTTTTCTGCAGGTCGCCGGTGCCCGACTTATCGAGCAGGCGCAGCTCGAAGCCGCTGCTGTTGCCGAAGCCCGGCACCGTGGGCGGCGGCAGAAACTGAATTTCCGCGTCGGCAATGTTCTTGGTTTTCTCCTCCAGTTCGGCAATGAATTGCGCCACCGACTGCTCGCGCTTGTCCCAGGCTTTGAGGTTAATCATGCCCATGCCGTAGCTGGCGCCCGCCACCTCGTTCACCAGGCTGTAGCCGGCCAGGGTCGAAACCGATTCCACTGGCCCGAGGCGACTGGCAATGCGCTGCACTTCGTCGAGCACGGCCTCGGTGCGCTCCACGGTGGCGCCGGCGGGCGTGGTCACGTTTACGTACACCATGCCCTGGTCCTCGGTCGGGATAAAGCCCGAAGGCAGAATCCGGTTCACGCCCCAGGTGGCCGCGCAGAAGCCTGCCAGCACCAGCAGCGTCACCAGGCGCCGGCCGGCCACGGCCCGCAACAGGCCCTGGTAGCGGCCCGCCAGCGCATCGTAGCGTCGGTTAAAACCAGCAAAAAAGCGGTTCACCAGCCCCTTGGGCTGTTCGCCGTGCGCCGCTGGCACGTGCTTGAGCATCAGTGCGCACAGGGCCGGCGTCAGCGTCACGGCGTTCACGCCCGAAATCACAATGGCAATGGCCAGCGTGAGCGAAAACTGGCGGTAGAACACGCCCACCGGCCCATCCATGAAGGAAACCGGGATGAACACCGCCGACATCACCAGCGTGATGGCAATGAGCGAGGAACTGATTTCGCCCATGGCTTCGAAAGTGGCGGCGCGGGCCGGCATGTGCTTCTCCTGCATCTTGGCGTGCACCGCTTCCACCACCACAATGGCGTTATCGACCACAATGCCAATGGCCAGCACCAGCGCAAACAGCGTGAGCAGGTTAATCGAAAAGCCCAGCATCTGCATGAAGGCCAGCGTGCCCACCAGCGCCACCGGTACCGCCAGCGCCGGAATCAGCGTCGAGCGCCAGTCCTGCAAAAACAAGTACACAATCACGAATACCAGCAAAAACGCCTCTACCAGCGTGCGCAGCACCTCGTGAATGGAGGCGTCGAGGAAGCGCGACACGTCGTAGGCAATGCTGTACTTCATGCCGGGCGGGAAGGAAGTGGCCTGCAACTCGGCCATGCGCTTTTTCACGCCCGCAATCACCTCCGAAGCGTTGGAGCCGGGGCGCTGCTTCAGCATGATGGCCGCCGAGGGCCGGCCGTCGGTTTTGGAGGCCATGCCGTAAGTGAGCGAGCCGAACTCCACGTCGGCCACCTCGCGCAGGCGCAGCACCGAGCCGTCGGCGTTGGCCCGCACCACGATGTTGCGGTATTCCTCGGGCTCGAAAAATTTGCCCGTGTAGCGCAGCACGTACTGCATCGACTGCGCCTTGTTGGCCCCCGAGCTTTCGCCCGATTTGCCGGGGGCCGCCTCCACGTTCTGCGCCCGAATGGCCGCCACCACCTCATCCGTGCCAACGTCGTAGGCCGCCATCCGGTCGGGCTTCAGCCACACCCGCATCGAGTACTCCCGCGAGCCCATGATTTCGGCAAAGCCCACGCCATCAATGCGCTTGAGCTCCTGCAACACGTTGATATCAGCAAAGTTGTAGATGAATTTCTCGCCCACTGCCTTGTCGTCGCTCGTCACGTTGAGGTAGAGCAGCATGGAGTTTACCTCTTTCTCGGTGGTCACACCGGCCTTGATGACTTCCTCCGGCAGCTCGTCCAGAATGGTCGTCACGCGGTTTTGCACGCCCACGGCGGCCAGGTCGGGGTCGGTGCCCACCTTGAAAAACACGGTAATCAGCGTCACCCCGTTGTTGGAGCTCACCGAGTTCATGTAGGTCATGCCCGGCACGCCGTTGATGGCGCGCTCTAGCGGCGTGGCCACGGCCTTGGCGCACACCTCGGCGTTGGCGCCGGTGTACTTGGCCGTCACCGTCACCGAGGGCGGCACGATGTCCGGAAACTGCGTGATGGGCAGCGTGAACAGCGCCAGGGCCCCCAGCAGCACCAGAAACACCGAAATAACCAGCGAGAGTATCGGCCGGCGAATGAAGATATTGAACATAGGCAGTAGCGCGGACTTTCAGTTCGCGGCTAAATGAATGTGTAAGAGTCCGGTGCGCCGTAGCGCGGACTTTGTAGTCCGCGTCCCCGCGCCGTCAAGGTATCGTTCGGGTTTCCGCCGGGGACGCGGACTACAAAGTCCGCGCTACATCCCCTACCGCGCCGCCAGCAGCGAATCCAGCGTCACCGGGCGGGGGCTGATGCGCTGCCCGTCCCGCAGGCTGGCCGCGCCCTCGTACACCACCCGCTCGCCGGGCTTCAGACCCTGCTTCACCACGTAGAAATCGCCGGTGCGGGCCTGGGGCTGGAAGTTTCGCATGTGCACCACGCCCTGCCCATCCACCACGTACACGTAGTTTTTGTCCTGAATCTCAAACACCGACTTCTGCGGCAGCAGCAGGGCCGTCGGCAGCGTGTTGGTGAGGCGCACGCGGCCCGAAGCGCCGTGCTTGAGCATGCGCTGGGGGTTGGCAAACCGCGCCCGGAAAGCCAGCGAGCCGGTGTTGGGGTTGAACTCGCTCTCGGTGGTTTCAATGCGGCCCGCCAGCGGGTAGGCCGAGCCGTCGGCCAGCGTGAGCCGCACCGAATCGGAGTGGCGGTCGGGGTGCTGTTCCCGGGCCTTCACGTATTGCAGATACTCGCCCTCGCCCACGTTGAAATAGGCATACACTTCGTGCAAATCCGACACCGTGGTAAGCAGCGTGCCTTCCTCCACCACGCTGCCCCGCTTGAGCGGAATGCGGTCGATGATGCCGTCGAACGGCGCGCGCACCAGCGTGTAGCCCAGGCTGAGACGGGCGGCGGCCTCCCCGGCCCGGGCCTCGGCCACGCGGGCTTCGGCGTCTTTCACCTTGCTGTTGGTCAGCGCCAGCTCGGTTTTGGCAATGATGTTTTCCTGCACCAGCAGGCGCACCCGCTCGCGCTCGAGGCGGGCGGCGCTGGCCTGCGCCTGGGCCCCGGCCAGCGTGGCCCGGGCCTGGCTCAGCCGGTTCTGGTGGGCGTTGGCATTGAGGCGAAACAAGGGCTGGCCTTTCTTCACCGGCCGCCCCTCATCCACAAAAATCTGCTCCAAAAACCCGGCCACCTGCGCCCGCACTTCTACGTTGCGCACGGCCTGCACGTCGGCCACGTAGTCGTGAAACAGCTCTTGCTCGGTGGTTTTGAGGGCCAGCACGGGCAGCACTTCCGGGGCGGCGGACTGCTCGGCCGTTTTGCCGTCGGCCGAGCAGCTGCTCACGCCAGCGGCCAGCGCCGTGAGCAGGGCGCCGCCCAGCAGGCAGGTGCGCAGTCGGCTATTGGGGGCCAGTGGGGCGCGGCGCGCCGCATGATTTGAGGGGTTCGGGTTCATGGGAAAAGAAAGGCGGCTACTGGGTGACCAGGGCCTGGCTGGGGGCGAGGTGGTGGGTAAGGGTGAGCAGGCTGTCTTGCTGCTGCTGGTGCTGCTGGCAGCTGGCGAGCTGGCGCTGCGTCTGGTGCAGGTCGGCGGTGGTGGCGGCCAGCTCGGCACTGACGTCGTCGGGCCAGGCCTCAATCCAGCCCGCCATCAGCAGCGCGTTCAGCCCCAGCGACAGGGCGAGCACGCCGCCGAGCAGCAGCGTAAGGAAATTAAGGGAGCGGGCGTCTGAGCGGGTCATCAGGGTCGGGCAGCCGAAGCCAAGTGAAACGTGCTACAAAGGACTTAACCCCACATTAGAATGAGATGAGAAGCGTATGAGAAAACATGAGAGCCCCTCTCATGCGCCCCCTGACCGGGGCCTACGCTCCTACTCACGGGCGGCCCGGCGCCCGGTTTTTCTCCGCCTGCGGCCCGCTATAGCGGCAGGGCCGGCAGCCACATGGTGGCCGTGGTGCCCTGCCCCGGCGCCGAACTGATGTCGAGGCGGCCGCCGTGGCGCTGCACCACGCGCTGCGTCAGGGGCAGGCCCAAGCCGTAGCCGGGGCGGCCCAGGGCGCCCGTGGCGCGGTACAGGGGCTCGTAAATTTTCTGCAGCTCTTCGGCCGAGAGGCCGGGGCCGGCGTCCTGCACGCGTACGCGCAGGGTGTGCGGGTCGCTGTAGGCCAGCTCGGTGCGCACCGGGCCTGAAGAGTACTTGCCGGCGTTGTCGAGCAGGTTCAGCACGGCGGTGGTCAGCAACTCGGCGTTGCCGGGCAGGGTGAACAGGTCGCCCTCGGTTTCGGCCGGGAACTCGCCGATGGACAGCCGCCATTCCCGGCCGGGGTATTTGGACCGGGCAAAATCCAGCGCCTGGTTCAGGCATTCGTCGAGGCGCACGGGCGCGAAGGCCGGCAGGGCGCCGTCGGCCCGGGCCAGGTTGAGCAGGCCGTTGGTGAGGGCGCTGAGGTGGCGGGCGGCGCTCAGGGCCTGGGCCATGCTTTGCTGGGCTTCGGGCAGGGTGCGGTCGTATTCGAGAGCGGTTTCGAGCGTGCCGGCCAGGGTGGTGAGGGGGGTGCGCAGCTCGTGCGAGGCATGCGAAAGGAAGCTGCGCTGCACCTCGAAAGCTTGCTCCAGGCCGGCCAGCATGGTATTTATCACGCGGCTGAGCTGGGCCAGCTCGTCGCGGCCGTTGCCCTCCGACAGGCGCCGCCCCAGGCTGGCCGCCGAGATGCGCCGGGCCTGCCGGATGATGCGGGCAATGGGCCGCAGGGCCGAGCCGGAGAAAAACCAGCCGGCCACCACCGTAATGGCCAGCGCCCCCAGGTTGCCGAGCAGCAGCAGCCAGCCCAGCTGCCGGTGCTGCGTCCAGCCCACCCGGTCTTCGGCCGACACGAAAATGCGGTACTCCCCGTGCGGCGGGTGCGCAAACGACAAGCCGATGGTTTCGCGGTGGCCTTCGGCCGGGTAGGTGCGCTGCTGGCCGGGGCCCAGCCCGCGCAGGCGCCGGCGGTTGGTGGCCTGGTCGATGTGGTCATCGCTGCTGTAGCGCAGGGTGTTGTCGGGGCCGTAGATGCTGATTTGCTCGCGGGAAAGGATGAGCAAGTCGTCGCGGCGCAGCGAGCCCAGCATGCCGTTTTCGAGCTTGTGGGTGCGCACCAGCAGGCGCCCGGCCAGCGTGGCGCTGTTGGCCAGGCGGTGGGCAAAGCGCTGGGTGCGGGCATTGGCGTGAAACAGGTAGATGAACGTGGAAAAGCTGAGCTGAATGCCGAGCACCAGCAGGGTAAAGCGCAGCATCAGCTTGTTCCGAATCAGCATAACGGCCTGGCCTTATTGTTCCCGCATCACGTAGCCCATGCCCACCACGGTGTGAATGAGCTTGGGCTCGAAGCCCTTGTCAATCTTTTTGCGCAGGTAGCCGATGTACACGTCGATGATGTTGGTCGTGGTGTCGAAATCGACTTCCCACACCCGCTCGGCAATGTCGACGCGCGACACGATGCGGCCCTGGTTCAGCAGCAAGTGCTCCAGCAGCGAGTACTCGCGGGTGGTGAGGTCGATGCGGCGCCCGGCGCGAGTCACGATTTTCGAGTCCAGGTTCAGCTCCAGGTCGGCCAGGCGCAGCAGCTGGGGGGCGCCGGTTTCGGCGTAGCGCTTGGTGAGGGCCCGGGCGCGCAGCAGCAGCTCCCTGAACGCGAAGGGCTTGGCGAGGTAGTCGTCGGCCCCGGCCTCGAAGCCGGCTTCCTTGTCGGCCAAGCTGTCGAGGGCCGTCAGCATCAGCACCGGCACACGGTGCCGCCCCGCCCGGATGAGCCGGCACAGCTCCACGCCGTTGAGGTGCGGCAGGTTCACGTCGAGGATAACCAGGTCGTAGGGCTGCTGCTGGTACAGCGACCAGCCGGTGCTGCCGTCGTAGCCCACGGTCAGCTCGTAGCCTTCGTGCTCAAACCCTTTTTTGATAAAGGACGCCACCTGGGGCTCATCTTCAACCAGTAACACTTTCATACCCGGAGGGACTGTGGATGCGCCCGTAAGCGGGGTAAAAGTACGCACCGGCCCGCAACGCGCCGGAGGCAGGTGGCGCCCCACCCTTCCCGGGCGCCGCGCTTGCTCCCTTCCGCCGCTACCTTTACGGCTCGATTTGACTTGTCCTGAAATGACCGAAATATCAATTGGCGGCCGGCCGGTGGGCCCCGCCCACAAGCCCTTCATCATCGCCGAAATGTCGGGCAACCATAACCAGAGCCTGGCGCGCGCCCTGGCCCTGGTAGATGCCGCCGCCGAAGCCGGCGTGGATGCCCTGAAGCTGCAGACCTACACCGCCGACACCATCACCATGGACACCGGCTTCGCTATCGACGAGGAAGGACAGTCGTTGTGGGAAGGCAAAAACCTGTACAAGCTCTACGAGGAGGCCCACACGCCTTGGGAATGGCACGCCGAGCTGTTTGCCCGCGCGCGGCAGCACGGCATGCTGGCCTTCAGCTCGCCGTTTGACGAGACGGCGGTGGATTTTCTGGAAACGCTGGACGTGCCGGCCTACAAAATTGCCTCCTTCGAGAATGCCCACTGGCCGCTGCTGCGCAAAGTGGCCGCCACTGGCAAGCCCGTCATCGTGAGCACGGGCGCCGCCACGCTGGCCGAAATCGACGACGCCGTGCGGGTGTTGCGCGAAGCCGGCTGCCGCGAGCTGGTGCTGCTGAAATGCACCAGCACCTACCCCGCCTCGCCCGCCAACACCAACCTGCGCACCATCCCGGTACTGGCCGAAACCTTCGGCTGCCCCATTGGCCTGAGCGACCACACCATGGGCGTGGGCGCCAGCGTGGCCGCCGTGGCCCTGGGCGCTTGCGTCATCGAAAAGCATTTCACCCTGAGCCGCGCCGAGGGCGGCGTCGACTCCGCGTTTTCGCTGGAGCCGCACGAGCTGAAAGCGCTGGTGGTGGAAACCGAGCGCGCCCATCAGGCGCTGGGCACCGTGCAACTCTGCATTCAGACCGGGGAGGAGAAAAGCCGCCTCTACAAGCGCAGCATCTACGTGGCCAAGCCCATTGCCGCGGGCGAGGCCTTCACCACCGACAACCTGAAAATCATTCGCCCCGGTGACGGCCTCTGGCCCCGCCACTGGGAAACCGTGCTGGGCCGCAAGGCCACGCAGGCCCTCACGCCCGGCACCCCGCTCACCTGGGACGCCATCTGATGCCCGGACCCACGCTGCCCCTGCTGCCGCGGCTGCGCGACATTCTACAGCTGCGCTTCTCGGCCGTGTTTGCCACGCTGCCGGCGGCGGCCATGGCCAGCATTTCGCCCGCCAACCCGCTCAAGCGCCTAGCGCGGGTGCTGGGCTACGCGGGCTTGCGGCTGGTGGGCAACGTCTTCAAGCCGATAAAAAACCCGGAAGAGCTGCGCGGCAAGGTGTGGCTCTACGTGGTGAGCGCCAACAACTACGACGCCCTCGACTTCATCCGCCAGGCGCGGCCCGACGCCGTGCTGCTGGCGGGGCAGGCCAAGAACATCGGGCGCTACAACGGGGCCGTAAACCGGCTGTCGCTCCGGCGCAAGCTGCTGTACTACTGGCAATTTCCGGTGGCGTTGCTGGGGCTGCTGCGCACGGAAGGCCGGCGGGCGTGGCGCTTTTTCGACTTCATTTTCTACGCCATCGGCTACTATGAAGTGTACCGGCGGGCGCTGCGCCACTACCGGCCGCGGGCGGTAATATTCTCCAACGACCACAACGACGACACTCGCTCCCTGCTGCTGGCCTGCCAGGACGAAGGCGTGCCCACGGCCTACGTGCAGCACGCCAGCGTGAGCACCAGCTTCCCGCCTCTTGGCTTCGACCTGAGCCTGCTCGAAGGCCAGGACGCCCTCGATAAGTACCGGCAATGCGGCCCCGTGCGCGGCCGCGTGGAGCTGGTGGGCATGCCCAAAGCCGACGCCTTTCTGGGCCTGAAGAACACTGCGCCGACCGTGCGGCGCGTGGGCCTGGCCTGCAACGTGCACGACCCCCTGCCGGCCCTGGCCGAAACCCTCACTTACCTGATGCAGGAGCTGCCCGAGCTGACGTTCACCCTGCGCCCCCACCCCAGCGACCCACGCGATTTTGGCCCTCTGCGCCGCGCTTTACCCGGCCTGCAATGGTCGGACGCGCGGCAGGAAAACGTATTCGCCTTTCTGCAAAACCACGACGCGCTGATTGCGGCCGATACATCCACTCACTTGGAAGCCACGCTGCTGAACCTGGTGAGTATTTACTACCGCTTCAGCGCCAACCCTCTCATTCACGACTACTACGGCTACGCCGCCCACGGGCTCATCGACGAAGCCCATGACCTGCCGGAGTTGCGCGACTTACTGGCGCAGTACCAAGCGCAGAAACCGGCCGAGCATTTCCGCCGTGCCGCCTATTACAACGCCACGCTGGGCACCCCCAACGAAGGCCACAGCCAGGAGCTGGCGTCAGAGCTGCTGGCCAAGTGGTTGGCATGAAGCGGCAAAGTGGCCCATCGGAGCCGGCTACGCACCGCAGTATCTTCGCCGCCATGCCGGCTCATTCTTCCGCCTTGCCCTTGCCTGCGCCCGCCGCGGCCGCTATCACGGCCGATGTGCGGCTGGGCTACGTGTTGCGGCATTTTGCACTGGCTTACGAGGCCGTACCGGCAGGCCTGATTGGCTATGCTGAGTATCAACTGCCGGTTGAAATTGCCGACTGCTCGGGCGACTTTTTCCAGGGCCAACAGCCTTACGCTCCGGCCCCGAACTATCGGGAGTGGGTGGGCCGGCGAGTGCCGTTTTTCTTCGATGCCCAACCTGCAGCGCCCTTGCTGGACCGGCAGCCCGGCCGCTGCCGCGTAAACGCCGACCTCATCTCGGCGGCCTTCTACCTGCTCAGCGGCTGGCAGGAATATTTCTCCGACACCCGCGACCGGCACGGCCGCTTCCCCTACGCCGCCAGCGTGCAGCAGCGTTACGGCTTCGTGGCGCTGCCGGTGGTGAACTATTACTTCGACGTGCTGCGCACCGCCGTGGAGCACGTCACCGGCCAAGCGTTGCGGCCCCGCCGCTGGGCTGGAAATGCGCCCTTCGCCGCCTTCATTTCCCACGACATCGACAACCTGCGCAGCGCCTGGAAAGCCCCGGCCAAAGCCGACCTGAAAGCTGGTCAGTTCCTGCGCTTCGGCCAGCGCCTGTGGCGGCGGCTCACGCGGCCCGACGCCTGGGACAACCTCGAAACGGTAGCCGCGACGGTAGCCGGCTACGGGGCGCGCTCCACCTTTTTCATCTTGCCCGAGCACCGGCCCGGCGCCGACGGCACGCCCAACGCCGATTACCGAATTGACCGGCATTTGTGGCGGCGGTTCATTCACCTGGCTTCTTCGGGTTCCGAACTCGCCCTGCACGGTAGCATCGGTACCGCGACGGACTTTGCGCAACTGTCATCGGAGCAAAGCGAGAGCTTGACCGAACCTGCCCAAGGCATTCGTTTTCACTACCTACGTTGGGAACCGCGCCAGACGCCAATGCAGTTGGAAGCGCTGGTTGTTGCTGGCCTGCGGTACGATGCAACGCTGGGCTTTGCGGAGCACTACGGGTTTCGCCACTCCTATTGCCATCCATTCTACCCCTTCGATTTTGTTACCGGACAGGCCAGCCGTTTTCTTGAGATTCCGCTTCAAGTGATGGACGCCACGCTGCACCATCCGAACTACCTACAGCTGCAACCCGACGACATTCTGCCCGCGCTACGGCCTATGCTGGCCGAGATTGAACGCTTCGGCGGCGTCGCCAGCGTGCTGTGGCACAACGACCATTTTGACCCGGCCAACACCATGACCGGCCCCCGCCAGTTTGCCGAAATCATGGTGTACTTGCGGCAACGCGGCGCGGCCTTCCTGACGGGAAGTCAGATTGTGGCCGAACTTTGAGGCCAGCCGCCGCTGCTCATTTACTCATTTAGCACTTACCGTTTGGGCATTGTACTGCGCCAGGGCATCCGCAACACCCTGATTTCCTACGTTGGCATGGGCATTGGCTTCGCCAACACCATTTTCGTGCTGCCGCGGCTGCTCACGCCGGGCCAGATTGGCCTGACGAGTTTGCTGGTGTCGTTTGCCACCATCGGGGCCCAGCTCAGCGCCTTTGGCTTTGCCAGCGCCGGCCTGCGCTATTTCCCGTATTTCCGCAACCAGGGGCGCAACCATGCCGGTTTTCTGCCGCTGCTGCTGGGGCTGCCGCTGCTGGGCTTCGCGGCCATGACGGTGGTCATGAGCCTCGGCCAGCCGCTGGTGCTGCGCAGGTACGGGCCGGCCGATGCCGCCCTGCTGGGCCAGCACTACGGCGTGGCCATCGGGCTGGCGGGCGCCATCATGCTGGGCGGGTTGCTTGATGCGTACCTGAAGTCGCTGTTTCACACCTCGTTTGCTTCCTTTTGCCAGGAAATTCTATTGCGCCTGCTCATCGTGGGGTCGGCTCTGGCCTATAGCGCGCATTACCTGAGCTTTGCGGGCTTTGTGGTGGCCTACGCGAGCGCCTACGCGGTGGTAGCGGTGCTGCTGGTAGCGTATGCGGCGGCCATCGGCGAGCTGCATTTGCGGCCCACCCGGGCGGCCCTGCGCGTGAAGCCCTTGGGCGAAATGCTGGGGTTTGGCGGCTTCGCGCTGCTGAGCAACATCTCGGGCACGGTGCTGCTCAACATCGACAACATCATGGTGGGTGCCAAGGTAAGCTTGGCCGCTGCGGGCATCTACCTGGTGGCCACCAACGTGAGCACGGCCCTCACGCTCCCTTTTCGCGCCCTCAACAAAACCGCCTTCTCGCTCATCGCCGAATACTGGAAAGAGCAGGACCTGGGCAAAATGGGCATCTTCTACCAGCGCGTCACGCGCGTCAATACCCTGGTGGGCTGTTACCTGGCCCTCGGCATTGGGCTGAACCTCGACTTTATCTTTAGCCTCATCCACCGCCCCGAATACGCTGCCGGCGCCGGGGCCGTGGTGCTGTTGCTGGTCGGGCGGCTGTTCGACGGCATCACGGGCGTCAATGGCACCATCGTCGTCACCTCGCCCCGCTACCGCTTCGATTTGCTGTTCAACGTCCTTCTGGCCTCGGCCGTGGTGGGTCTGAACTGGCTACTAATCCCACGCTACGAGCTGGTAGGCGCGGCCCTGGCGTACTGCGTGGCGCTGGTGAGCATCAACACCGTGCGCACGTGGTTTGTGTGGCATTTCTACCGCCTGCAGCCCTTCGATGGCCACATTCCGCGCCTGCTGCTGGTGGCGGCCGTGGCCGGGCTGGCCACCTGGGCCCTGCCCACCTTGCCCAACCTGTGGCTCACCATGCTCATGCGCGGCAGCGTGCTCACGGTGCTCTACGGCGCGGGCGTGCTCCTCACCGGCAGCGCCCCCGAAGCCGTGGTGCTGCTGAACAAGATGCGCCGCCGTTGAACAGAGTAGAGACGCAATATTTTGCGTCTCGTCGTTGAACGGCCGGAACTGCGCAATACAGCGCCAACTAAACAACATCAGCAACGACGAGACGCAAAATATTGCGTCTCTACAACGTTCCAGTGCTACGCTCCCACCAGCTCCGGCTGCCGCTTGCGGCGTTTCGGGGCCGGGCCGTTCTGGTTCATTTCGCGGTAGAAGAAGGCGAAGATGAGCGGGAAAATCAGCAGCGTGAGGATGGTGGCCGTCACCAGCCCGCCGATGACGACGATGGCCAGCGGCTTCTGCGTTTCGGAGCCAATGCCGGTGCTAAGGGCGGCCGGGAACAAGCCAATCATGGCCATGAGGGCCGTCATCACCACGGGGCGCACGCGCGAGGCCACGCCCAGGCGCAGGCTTTCGGCCAGGCTCAGCTTTTTACGCAGGTTCTCCTTGAACACGGTGATGAGCACGATGCCGTTCTGAATACATATCCCGAGGAGGGCGATGAAACCGATGCCGGCCGAAATCGAGAAGTTGACGCCCGTGATGTGCAGCGCCGCGATGCCGCCGATGAGGGCAAACGGCACGTTGGCCAGCACCAGCGCGGCATCCTTGCCGTTGCCGAAGGTGATGAACAGCAGGATGAAAATGATGACCAGCGACACCGGCACCACCTGGCTCAGGCGCTTGGTGGCCCGCACCTGGTTCTCAAATTCGCCGGCCCACTCGATGCGGTAGCCTTTGCCGAGCTTGATGGTTTGGTCCATTTTCTTCTGCGCTTCGGCGATGGTCGAGCCCATGTCGCGGTCGCGGATGGAGAATTTCACGGCGATAAAGCGCTGGCCGTTATCGTGGTACACAAATGCCGGGCCATTGGCTGTGCCGATGTCGGCGATTTCCTTGAGCGCCACCTTGCCGCCGCGGATGGTGGGCACGCGCAGCTCGCCGATTTTGGCTTCGGTGTCGCGGTCCTGCTTGGGGTAGCGCACCGTCACGTCGAACTTGCGCTCGCCTTCGTAAATCTGGGTGGCCGCTTTGCCGCCCACGGCCATTTCCACCACGGTCTGCGCATCAGCCGTTTGCACGCCGTAGGCGGCCATGCGGGTCTGGTCGAGGCGCACGCTCATTTCGGGCTGGCCAAGGTTGCGCAAGATGCCCAGGTCCTTCACGCCGCGCACGTTGCTCAACACCTTCATCACCTCGTTGGCCTTGCCGTCGAGCTCCTTCAAATCATTGCCGAAAATCTTCACCGCCAGCGCGGCGTTGATGCCGGCCACGGCTTCCTCCACGTTGTCGATGATGGGCTGCGAGTAGTTGAAAATGATACCAGGATACTCTTTCAGCTTCTTGTCCATCTCATCAATCAGCTGCTCCTTGGTGATGTTGCGCTTCCACTCTTCCTTGGGCTTAAGGTTGACCTGGGCCTGCACGTAGTAGATGCCCGAAGGGTCGGTGCCGTCGTTCGAGCGCCCGGTCTGGCTCAGCACCGACGTTACTTCCGGAAACGAGCGCAGGATGCGGCGGTAGTTGGCCGCCATCTTGTTGGTTTCGGTGAGCGAAGACGACATCGGCAGCTTGGTTTCCACCCACAACGCGCCTTCGTTCAGCTCGGGCAGAAATTCCGAGCCCAGGAATTTAAATGAGTACAGTCCCGCTACCACAATGGCCATGGTCACGCCGAAGCTGAGCAGCTTGTGGCGATAAGTGAAGCCAAAGGCCTTGGTCACAATGGTGTCGAAGAAGGTCACGATGGGGTTGTGCCGTTCCTTCACGTTCTTGTTCAGCAGCAGCGAGCACAGCACCGGCACCAGCGTGAGCGTGAGAATAAGTGCGCCCACCAGCGCGAAGCCCAAGGTATAGGCCAGCGGGCTGAACATCTTGCCCTCCACCTTCTCGAAGGCGAAAATGGGCAACAGGCAGGTCAGAATGATGAGCTTGGAGAAGAAAATGGCCTTGCCCAACTCACCGCCGGTTTTGCGAATCATGCCCAGCTTGGCGAGCTTGTTGAACTTCTCCATCCCGACTTTTTCGGCCTTGTGGTCGAGCACCACGAAGATGCCCTCCACCATCACCACGGCCCCGTCGATGATGATGCCGAAGTCTATGGCGCCCATGCTCAACAGATTGGCACTCATTCCCTTGAGGCGCAAACACACGAAGGCAAACAGCAGTGCCAGCGGCACCACCACGCCCACGGTGAGCGTGGTGCGCCAGTCGGCCATGAAGATGAGCACGATGAGCGTCACCAGCACAATGCCCTCAATCAGGTTATGAATCACGGTATGCGTGCAGTGGTCCATCAGCACGTCGCGGTCGTAAAACGTTTTGAGGTACACGTCGTTGGGCAGCACTTTTTCGTTGAGCTCGGCGATTTTGGCTTTCACGCGGCCCAGCACTTCGGCGGGGTTTTCGCCTTTGCGCATAATCACGATGCCCTCCACCACGTCGCTCTGGTCGTCGAGCCCGGCCTGGCCCACGCGGGGGGCGTTGCTTTCCTTCACCTGAGCCACATTGCGCACCAGCACGGGCACGTTGTTGATGTCCTTGACGATGATGTTGCCGATGTCTTCGGGCTTGGTGAGCAGGCCGATGCCGCGCACCACGTAGCTCTGCGAGTTTTTCTCAATCACGTCGCCGCCCACGTTCATGTTCGATTTCTGCACGGCTTCAAACACCTCCAGCGGCGTCATGTCGTACTTGGCCAGCATGGCAGGGTTCACGCTGATTTCGTACACCTTACGCGTGCCGCCGAAGGCCGCGATGTCGGCCACGCCGGGCACCGATTTCAACTGCCGTTCCACCGTCCAGTCCTGGATGGCGAGCAGTTCGTTGGTGCTGCGGCCGGTGCGGCTCTGCACGGTGTAGCGGAAAATCTCGCCCGTGGGGCCGTAGGGCGGCTGCACGTGCGAGTCGCAGCCGGCGGGCAGGTTCACGCCGCTGAGCAGGTTGTTCACCTGCTGCCGGGCGAAGAAATCTTCCACGTTATCCTCAAAGTTTATCTTGAGCACCGACAAGCCAAACATGCTGATGCTCCGCATATTGCTTTTCATCTGCACCGAGTTCATGGCCACCTCAATGGGCGTACTCACGAACCGCTCTACCTCCTCGGCCGAGCGGCCGGGCCAGAGGCTCACGATAATCATCTGCGTATTCGTGACGTCCGGGAACGCCTCGATGGGCGTGTGCACGTAGCTGTAAGTGCCGCCTGCCACCAGCAGCGCCGTCATGAAAAAGACGAAGAAGCGGTTCTTCAGCGAAAAGGCGACAATGCCGGAAATAAACTTATTCATGGAAGACGATGGCAAATAGGCAGCACAGAGGGCGGGGAATGAGAATCTGGTGAAAAGTTGATGAGAAAACAATGAGTGTTTTATGAAGCCACGAATGGCCTGTGAAGCTGGCAAGCATGAAAAAAGCCCGCCGCCTGATTAGGCAGTGGGCTTTTTTAGCCGGAAGGTTAAAGGCCATAGGTTAATGCGCTCCTACTGGCTGCTCGCGGTTTGCCCGCTCGGCGGCCAAATCGTCGCCGTAATGCGTATGCTCTGAGCGGTAGAAGCGCTCGAATACCAGCGGGAACACAAAGAGCGTGAGGATGGTACCCGTTATCAGGCCACCAATTACCACAATGGCCAGCGGCTTCGAAGTCTCCGAACCGATGCCCGTACTGATAGCAGCCGGCATCAGGCCGATGGTGGCCATGAGGGCCGTCATCACCACGGGGCGCACCCGCGAAATCACGCCTTCGTTGATGGAATGGTCAAGCGTATGCTTTTTGACCAGGTTTTGCTTGAAGACAGAGATAAGAATCACGCCGTTCTGGATACAGATACCGAACAGGGCGATGAAGCCAATGCCGGCCGAAATCGAGAAGTTGGTGTGCGTGATGAGCAGCGCCGCAATGCCGCCGATGATGGCAAACGGCACGTTGAGCAGTACCAGCCCGGCATCCTTGAGGTTGCTGAACAGGATGAAAAGGATGAAGAAAATGAGGCCCAGCGAGATAGGCACCACCTGCGTGAGGCGCTGCTGGGCCCGGCGCTGGTTCTCGAAATCACCGGTCCATTTCTGCTCGTAGCCGGCGGGCAGCTTCACGTGGCGGTTCACTTTTTCCTGCGCTTCCTTGATGGTCGAACCCATGTCGCGGCCGCGAATCGAAAACTTCACGGCGGCGAAGCGGCGGTTGTCGTCGCGGTAAATCAGGCTCGGGCCGGTGACGGAGCCGATGTTAGCAATTTCGGAGAGCGGAATGGTTTTGCCGCTCTGAGTGGGCACCATCAGGGCCGCAATTTCGGTGGGCGTTTGGCGGAACTGGGGCTCGTAGCGCACCCGAATGGGGAATTTGCGCTCGCCCTCATACAGTTGCGTGGCTTCCTTGCCGCCCACGGCCATTTCCAGCACCGAGTTGGCATCCGATTTATCCACGCCGTAGCTGGCCATGCGGCGCTCGTCCAAATCGACGTGGAACTCGGGCTGCCCAATGTTGCGCAACACGCCCAGGTCGTCAATGCCCTTTACCGTTTTCAGCACCTCATATACTTCGCGGGCCTTGGCTTCCAGCGTGGCTAGGTCGGTGCCGTAAATCTTAACCGCAATAGAGCCTTTCACGCCCGAAGCGGCTTCCTCCACGTTGTCGGTAATGGGCTGCGAGAAGTTGAAGTCGACGCCCGTGTATTTGTCGAGCTTGTCCTTCATGCGCTCCACCAGATTCTCGCGGTAGGCCTTGGCTTTCATCTTCTTCTCCACCTCCGGCGTGTGCTTGAGCTGCACCAGGAACTCGTTGTTGTAGAAGCCCGTGGGGTCGGTACCGTCGTTGGGGCGGCCGGTCTGGCTAACCACGTCGCTCACTTCGGGGAAGCTCAAAAAGTCGCGCCGCATCTGGTTACACAGCTCATTCGATGACTCAAGGCTGATGCTCAGCGGCAGCTGCGCCCGCACGTAAATCGAGCCCTCGTTAAGCTCCGGCAAAAACTCCGAACCCAGGAAGGTGAAGGAGTAAAGCCCCAGCGCCGTCACCACGAAGGCGATGATGAGCGTGGCCGTTTTTCGGGCGTAGGTGAAGCGGAAGAAGCGGTTGGCGCCGTTGTTCACGCCGCGCACGAAGAAGTTGTCCTTCTCCTTCACGTTCTTTTTCAGCAGGATGCTCACCAGCACCGGCACCAGCGTCAGGGTGAAAATCAGGGCGCCCAGCAGGGCGAAGCCCAGTGTCCAGGCCAGCGGGCTGAACACTTTGCCTTCCACTTTTTCGAAGGAGAAAATGGGCAGCAAGGCCGTGATGATAATGGCCTTGGCGAAGAAGATGGACTTGCCCATGTCGCGGCCCGACTTCTTAATCAACCCCAGCTTCGAGAGCTTGTTGAACCGCTCCATGCCCAGTTCGTGCGCCTTGTGGTCGAGGGCCACGAACAGCCCTTCCACCATCACCACGGCCCCGTCGATGATGATGCCGAAGTCAATCGCGCCCATGCTCAGCAGGTTGGCGCTCATGCCGCGCAGGCGCAGGCAGATGAAGGCAAACAGCAGCGCCAGCGGAATAATCACCGATACAATCACCGTCGTGCGCCAGTCGGCCATGAAAAGGAACACGATGAGCGTGACCAGTACAATCCCCTCCATCAGGTTGTGAATCACCGTTTCCGTGGAGAAATCGATGAGCTGTTGCCGGTCGTAGAAGGTTTTCATCTTCACGTCGGGCGGCAGAATTTTCGAGTTCAGCTCCTCCACCTTATCGTGCAGGCGGGCAATAACTTCCGAGGGGTTTTCGCCCTTGCGCATCACCACAATGCCTTCGAGCTTGTCGTCCTCCATCCCGCGGCCCACCTGGCCCAGGCGCGGCAGGGCGCTTTCGGTTACTTTGGCCACGTCGCGCACCAGAATCGGCACCCCGTTCACGTTCTTAATTACCGTGTTGGTGATATCTGAGATATTGTTGAGCAGGCCGATACCGCGCACCACGTAGTTCTGCTGGCCCTGGTTTATCACGTCGCCGCCCACGTTGATGTTGGAGCGCTGCACGGCGTTGTACAGGTCGAGCGGCGTGAGGCCAAAATCCTGCAGCTTGCCGGGGTTCACCGCAATTTCGTAGTCCTTCACCTCGCCGCCGAAGCTGTTCACGTCGGCCACTCCGGGCACGGCTTTCAGGTTGCGCTCAATCACCCAGTCCTGCAGGGTTTTAAGCTCGCGCACGGTTTTGGTTTTGCTTTCCAGCGTGTAGCGGTAAATTTCGCCGGTGGGGCCGTAGGGCGGCTGCACGTCGGGCGTGATGCCGTCGGGCAAATCCACCTCGCGCAGCAGGTTGTTCACCTGCGGCCGGGCAAAAGCGTCGTCCACGCCATCGTCGAAAATGACCTTCACCACCGACAGCCCGAACAGCGTGGTGCTGCGCACCGACGCCTTTTTCTGCACCGGGTTCAGGGCAATTTCGATGGGCACGGTCACGAACTTCTCCATCTCCTCGGCCGAGCGGCCGGGCCACTGCGTGATGATGGTGATTTCGGTATTGGTCACGTCCGGAAATGCCTCGATGGGCGTGTTCCGGTAGCTCACCACGCCCATCACTATCACCACCAAGGTCATGAGAAAGATGAAGCCTTTATTCTTAAGCGAAAAGGCGATGATGCCTTGAATGAACTTATTCATTTTCAGTTTCTAGCAATGAGGAAACGATGAAGATGGCGCCGACTTTAACGGCAACAGTGACCCCAAACACGGCCAAAAAGCTCGTGCTTGGCGTCACTGTTTGTTGAAAAAAGCTTAGTCGTTCAGCTCGTCGTACACGAGGAGTTGGTCTTTGGCAATCACCACGTCGCCGGGCTTCAGGCCAGCGCTCACGTAGCTGTAGTCGCCCACCGTTTTGCTGATGGTAACCGGGCGGGTTTCCACGTGGGTGCGGTCCTTGTACACCATCACGAAGTTGCGGTCCTTGTCAAACACCACCGATTTGGCGGGCACGGCCAGGGCCTTTGCCCCTTCCGTGTTCTCGACGCGCACCTGGGCATACATTTCCGGCTTCAGCAGGTAGCCGGGATTTTCGAGGCGCACGCGCACCTTCATCACCTTGCTGTCGGGGTCGAGCACGTTGAAGACCTTGTCGATTTTGCCCCGGAAATGCTTGTCCGGATAGCTCAGCGTGGTCACGTCGGCCGAGTAGCCTTCCTTCACCTTCGAAATGTCCGACTCGAACACGTTGGCCATAATCCATACATCGTCGAGGTTGCTCACCGTGAAGAGGTTGCCCACGTTGTCGTTGTTAAACTGCTCGTGGTCGGTCGCATTCTTCTCCGTGATGAAGCCTGAAATGGGCGCCCGCAGCTCGTACATGCCATCCTTGCCGATGCCGTACACGCTGAGCTGCTTCACGTTCTTGCCCACGGTGCCGCGGGCTTTGGTCACCTCGGCGCGGGCCAGCACCACGTCGCGCTCCGAATTCAGGCCGGCTTTGAACATGTCCTCGGCCACGGCCAGGTTCTTGCGGGCAATGTCGAGGTCGGAGCTGGCGGCAGTGGTCTGGTTCTGCACGTCGGCAATCTCGCCCGATTTAATAACGGCCAGTACCTGGCCTTTTTCCACCTTGTCGCCGAGCTGCACTTTTAATTGCTCCACCACGCCGCCCACGAGCGGGTACACTTTCACGGTTTTGTCACCGTCGGTAGCAATTTCGCCGGTCAGCACCAGCTCGTCCTGCACCGGGCGCAGGCGCACGGTGTCGAGCACAATCTGCTGCATCATGGTGTCGGACAGGCGGAAGCCCTCCTTCTTTTCTTCTTTGACTTCGGTTTTGGAGCAGCCAACCAGGGTTACAGCGGTCAGCAATGCCAGAAAGGAGCGATTCATGAGGAGGTTGGTGTTAGCCGATGGCCTTGGGCCAGCAGCTTATGATTTTTCAGGATAAAGGCGGGGTCTGTGGGTGGCTGAGCCAGGCTTAGTCGGCGCGGAATACTGGCTTGCCCACGGCAAAATTCAGCTGCTCGAAAGCCCGCACGCGGTTGGCACGCAGCGTATTAAGTTGCACCAAGTTGTTCTTGTAGGACTCGAAAAAGTCGAGGTATTCCACCACGCTCAGGATGCGCTTGGCGTAACTCTGCTCGATGCCCACCATCAGGCGCGCAAAGGGGGCCGTGTCGCGGTCGGTGTTCTGAAACAGCTCGTCGTTACGCGCCGCCAGCTGGTACGCCTGGTGCACTTCGCTCTGTACCACCAGTTGCTGCTGGTCGACCTGCAGCTTGCTGCCGGCCACCTGCGCCTTAGCTGCCTGAATGTTGCCTTGGTTCCGATTAAAAAGCGGCACCGCAATGCCCAGGGTCAACGCCTGGTAATTGTTGATGTAGGAGCCGGCCTTGTCGTAGGTGTAGCCCACGGCCAGGTCGGGCGTGGCCAGCTTCTGCTGCAGGCGCAGGTTCAGGTTCTGCTGCTCCAGGGTGGCGCGGCGGGCGTTGAGGTCGGTGCGGCGCACCAGGGCCGTATCGATGAGCGCCTGCTCCGGATACCCTTGCAGGCTCAGGGCGCGGGTGCGGGCCAGGTCGGCTTGGGGCACGTACTGCGTGCCGGTAGCATCGCGCAGCAGCACGTGCAGGTCCGTTTGGTCCGAGGCCACGTCGTTGAGCAGGTTTTGCCGCTCACTTTGCAGCGTGAAAAGAAACGCCCGCAGACGAATGACCTCTTTCAGGGCAATGTTGCCCTTCTCGAACTGCGTTTGGTACAGCCCCACCGTGCGGCTGAGGGAGCTGATTTCGGTGGCGTAGGCCCGCAGCGTCAGCTGTTTGAAATACAGGTCGTAGAAAGTGGTGCGCAGTTGGTAGCGCAAGTTGCGCAGCAGGTCCTGCAGGTTATACTGCTCCACCACGGCCGCCTGTTGGGCGGCTTGGCCCGCGGCCTTGCGGCGGCCGGCCAGCGAAAACAATTGCTGCACGGTCACAATGGCCTCGCTGCTCACCGTGCCCTCCGGCACCGTTGGGCGGGAGATGCGGCGGCGCAGCACATCCTGCTCCACATAAATGGTGGGGTTGTCGATGAGGCGGGCCTGCACGGCCTGGGCCTGGGCCACCGTCACGTTGTACTGCTGCGCCAGCACGGCCAGATTATTCTGGAAGAATTGCTGTTCGGCCTGCGGCAGGGTCAGGCGAATGGTATCGGCCGGGGCGGCGGGACTGGCGTGGGCGGCCACCGGGCCCGTCAGGGCCGCGGCACTCAGCAACGCCACTAAGGTTACACGGAACATATTCAATGTTGATTACTCAACAAAGGTGACCGGGCCCGCATGAGGATAAAATGAAACATTCCGGCAGGCTGTAAACAACTGCTTAGCCTCGGCGAAAGGCCGGATTTACCAAGTGAAACCGTTCAGCGTGCCCAGCCGCTGTAGCACCAGTGGCACGGCCGGCTTCAGCACCGGCAAGGTATCGGCGGCCCAGTAGGTGGCCGCTACCAAGCCGCACAGGGTATCCCACAGGAAGGCGGTGCCCGTTGCTACGCTCACGAAGGCCAGCAGCGACTGGCCCATTTGCACGTGCAGTTTTCGCAGTCCTGCTCCCCGCTCCTGCTGCAGCGCCCCAAGTAGGCCCTCACCAACGGCTTGCTTAGGGCCAAGGGGGGCAAGCAGCGCACGCATCGCCGGGGGAGTTGAGGCGAGCAGTTCCGCTACGGGTACTTTGAGGTTGGCAAGGCACACGGCCAGTTCGGCCGCCGTGGCGTGCTGCGCCTGCTGGCCCAAGGTGGCTGCTGCCACCGCTCCCACTAGCTTTACCAAGTCCTCGGCAGCGGCCGGCTGCACGCCTGCGTGCGCGCTGAGCTGGTCGGCCAGCTGCAAAGCCTCGGCGCCAAATAGCGCAAACAGCAGCACCTCGGCCTGCCGCAGGGCGCCGCCCGCGGCAGGGCCGCTGCCGAGCATGCCCAGCGCGCAGGTCACGGGACTGACGCAGGTCGGAGCTTTGCGCAGGGCCTGCAGGCTCAGGGCGTGCACTTGCAGGGCCGCGCCCGCCTGCGCCTGCCTGATGATGGCCCCCAGCACCAGCGGTACGGCGGCCCCAAGCACCTTCCGCACGCGGGTTTCGCTTTCGCCGAGCCGCGCGGCCAGATGCCCGGTCAGCTCCGGCGAAAAGGTACCTTTTACAGTCGTGAGGAAAGTCTTCATTCGGGTAGAGTAAGTAGGTGGCTTCCCTCTTTACGGGCAAGGAGGGAAACAAAGTTGCTCACCGCGTGGCCGCTACCGATGGCCCTACCGATAAACCACAGTATTTGCCCGCTAAACTGCCCGCAGCTCCCGCCGAACGCAAAATCACCAACAGCACCGCTATGTAGCGGAATTTCTATACAATCAGCTCAAATCAGCAGCCCATTGCCCACCATACTGCTTGTATTCAACTACTGGAATCTACCGTAAGCCTGGCGCCCAAAGCATTGGTTAGCCTCTCAGTGAATGTCGGTTTAAGAGTTAGTCGTCTTCGTAGTCGAGGCCCAGGCACTGGTTCAGGGCCTGCAGCAATTCGCTGGCAGCGTGCTGCTGGCCGGCTTTTTTGGCCGTGGCCAAGCCGGCGCGATAAACCTTTTCGGCTTCGTCCTTCTTACCAAATTGCTCCAGCAGCTTGCCGGCGTGGTAATACGTGCCCACGTAATCAGGATGCTCCGTGAGCAGCTTCTGGTAAAACTCCCATGCATGCTCCGGCTCCTGGGCCCGGTATTCGGTGGCGAGGGCGTAAATGGTGAAGGCGTCGGTCGGGTCGTCTTCGTAGAAAGCCAGCAGCTGCTGCAAACGGGTGGCCGGGGTGTTCATAGGGCGCAAGTTTTGTTTACCTTTGGGGCAAAATTGCGGCTTTTCCCCCGCACTTGCCCTGACAAAGATGGGCTGCCGGAAACGGTTAGCTCTCGTAGGTTGTTATGCATGCAGCCTTTTTTTCGCTTTTTCGCCCACTCAAGCCCCGTTTAGATGAAGTTTCTGGTTTGCATTTCCAACGTGCCCGACACGACCACCAAAATCACCTTCACTCCCGATAACAAGGAGTTCAACAAGGCCGGGGTGCAGTTCGTGATTAACCCCTGGGACGAATACGCCCTCACCCGCGCCATTGAGCTGAAGGAAGCCGCCGGCAGCGGCACCGTGACGGTGCTGAACGTGGGCCAGGCCGACACCGAGCCCAACATCCGCAAGGCCCTGGCTATTGGCGCCGACGACGCCATCCGCGTGGATGCCGTCCCCACCGATGCCTACTTCGTGGCCGAGCAGATTGCTGCCATTGCCAAGGAAGGTGCCTATGACGTGATTTTGATGGGCAAGGAAAGCATCGACTACAACGGCTTCCAGGTGCACGGCATGGTGGGCGAGATGCTGGGCATCACCACGGTGGCCCCGGCCATGAAGCTCGACCTGAGCGGCAACACCGCCACGCTGGAGCGCGAAATTGAGGGCGGCAAGGAGATTGTGACCGTCAACACGCCCTTCGTGGCCTCTTGCCAGCAGCCCATGTGCGAGCCCCGCATCCCCAACATGCGCGGCATCATGACGGCCCGCACCAAGCCCCTGAAAGTGGTACCCGCCGTGGGCGAGCCCGCCCGCACCACCGTGGCCGAGTACGCGCTGCCGCCCAAGAAGCAGGGCGTGAAGCTCATCGACGCCGAAAACGCCGGCGAGCTCATCAAGCTGCTCCGCAACGAAGCCAAAGTAATTTAATTACGTCTGTCATGCTGACGAAGGAAGCATCTTATCACGGCTGCTTTCGTTGGCTTTAACTAAACCAATGGCGCCAGCGTGATAAGGTCCTTCGCTGCGCTCAGGATGACAAAAAGCAAAAACCATGTCTGTATTAGTTGTAGTTGAATGCGCCGACGGCGAAGTAAAAAAGTCGTCGCTGGAAGTGGCCTCGTATGGTGCCCAGGTAGCGGCCCAACTGGGCACCACCGCCACGGCCATTGCCGTAGGCGAAGCCAATGAAGCCAACCTGGCCAAGCTGGGCGAGCAGGGCATCACGAAAGTGCTGTACGACGCCGAGCCCCGCCTGAAGGACTTCGTGAACAACGCCTACACCAAGCTCATCGCCACGGCGGCCGAGCAGGAAAGCGCTAAAATCATTGTGCTGGCCAACAGCAACATCGGTGCGGCTGTGGGTTCGCGCCTGTCGGTGCGCCTGAAGGCCAGCCTGGCCACCAACGTGGTGGAGCTGCCCAAAATCAGCGGCGACCAGTTCACGGTGAAGCGCGGCGCATTCTCGGGCAAGGCGTTTTCGGACGTGGTGCTGAGCGGCGACCGCAAAATCATTGCCGTGAAGAAAAATTCGACCGAGGCCCAGCACGACGCCGGCAAAACCGCCGAAGTGACGAGCTTCTCGGCCCAGCTGTCGGACGCCGATTTTGCCGATGCTCCCAAGCAGGTGGTGATGCAGGACCAGGCGGGCGGCGTGCTGCTGCCCGAGGCCGAGCGCGTGGTGTCGGGCGGCCGCGGCATGAAAGGCCCCGAAAACTGGGGCCTGATTGAGGACCTGGCCAAAGCCCTGGGCGCGGCCACGGCCTGCTCCAAGCCGGTGAGCGACGTGGACTGGCGCCCTCACCACGAGCACGTGGGCCAAACGGGCATTACCGTGTCGCCGAACCTGTACATTGCCTGCGGCATTTCGGGTGCCATTCAGCACCTGGCCGGCGTGAACAGCAGCAAAGTCATCGTGGTCATCAACAAAGACCCCGAAGCCCCCTTCTTTAAAGCGGCGGACTACGGCATTGTGGGCGATGTGTTCGACGTATTGCCTAAACTGACGGCGGCTGTTAAAGCGCTGAATTAATTCCGCTTACATGGGAATGGGGGCTTAGGCAGCTGGTTTTCGCAAGGACGCCGGGGCTTAAGCCCCCAATCTTTTTTCGGTTATCCCGTATTACGGGGGAGGTTTTGGCGGCAGATGCCCGGACTTTTCTTTATTTGCACGTACATCCTGCCCACCGGCCGCGGCCGGGCCCTGCCCATCCTTCCCAAGCCACCCAAGACACACAGTACCCATTCCCTTGAAAAAAATCCAGCTTGAAATCCTGGGCCTGTCGTCCAGCCAGTCGCAGTCTGGCTCCTTCGCGCTGATTCTGGGCGAGAAGGGCGGCAACCGCCGCCTGCCCATCATCATCGGCATGTTCGAGGCCCAGAGCATTGCCATCCAAATCGAGAAAATCAGCCCCAACCGCCCGCTCACCCACGACCTGTTCAAGTCCTTTGCCGAGCACGTGCACGTGGTGATTCTGGAAGTGGTGATTTCCGATTTGAAGGAAGGCGTGTTCTATTCGCGCATCGTGTGCTCGGACGGCGCCACCACCTTCGACATAGACGCCCGGCCTTCTGATGCCATTGCCATTGGCCTGCGTTTCGGCGTGCCCATCTACACCGTGGAAAGCGTGCTGAGCGAGGCCGGCATCATCCTCTCCGACCTCGATGAGGTGGAAAGCGAGGCGGAAGAAGACGAGGACGAAGACGACGAGGACGACGATTCGGACGCTCCCCGGCCCAGCCGGGCCCAGCCCGAACCGCGCGAGCCCAGCGGCCAGGTGTCGTTGGACGAGCTGACCAAAATGCTGGCCCAGGCCCTCGAAAAGGAGGATTACGAAAAGGCCGCCAAAATCCGCGACGAGCTCAACAAGCGCAACGGGTAAACCCAAACCCTTGTTTTATGCCAAATACGAAAGCGCCGCCTCACTCAGAGGCGGCGCTTTTGCTTTCTTTGCCCCCATGAATGCATCCGACGACTCCCTGAAATACCCCGTGGGACGCCCGCAACTGCCCAGCGGGCCCCTCACTCCTGCCGAACGCACCGTGCTTATCGGGCAGATAGCTGAGCTTCCGGCCCAGCTCACAGCAGCCGCCAAGGCCGTGGGCGGCGTGGGCCTGGAACGCCCCTACCGCCCCGGCGGCTGGAACGGCCGCCAGGTAATACACCACGTGGCCGACTCTCACCTGAACGCCTACGTGCGTTTCAAGCTGGCCCTGACTGAGGAAAATCCCACCATTAAGCCCTACGAGGAAGCGGCCTGGGCCGAGCTGCCAGATGTGGCGGCCACGCCCATCACCGTGTCGCTCACCTTGCTGGAGGCGCTGCATTCGCGCTTTGTGACGCTGCTGCACCACCTCACCGAAGAGCAATGGCAGCGCACCTTCTACCACCCCGGCAACCAACGCACTTCGACGCTGGACCAGACGCTGGCGCTATATGCCTGGCACGGGCGGCACCACTTGGGGCATCTGCAGTTGTTGCAGGCGTAGGAGCATAAAAAGCGTACCCCGAAGCTGCGCTTCGGCCCGGCGGGTATTGCTCCTGCGGACCGAAGCGCAGCTTCGGGTTACACTTTTATCCGATTCTAGATGCCGCCGCCGGCTTCGCTTTCTTCGGTGAAAGCAGCCATGCCGCCTTCGGTTTCTTCGTCAATGCGCTTGGCGGCGCGCACCAGACTGCTGCTGAAAATGAACTCCTTGAGCTCGGGCACGGTGGCGTTGAGGATTTCGTCTTTGGTGCCGTCCCAGAGCTTTTTGCCTTGGTGCAGGAAGATGATGTGCTCGCCGATTTCAATCACCGAGTTCATGTCGTGGGTCACGATGACGGTGGTGATGTTGTATTCGTGCGTGATTTCGTGAATCAACTCGTCAATCTTGATGCTGGTGGCGGGGTCGAGGCCGGAGTTGGGCTCGTCGCAAAACAGGTAGGTACACTGCGGGGCAATGGCGCGGGCAATGCCCACGCGTTTCTTCATGCCGCCCGAGATTTCGGCGGGCATCTTGTCGCCGGCGTTTTCGAGGCCCACGCGCTTGAGACAGAATTCTACTCGTTCGCGGCGCTCTTCGGGCGTCATTTCAGGCGTCAGCATCTGGAGCGGAAACTCCACGTTCTGGGCCACCGTCATGGAGTCGAACAGGGCCGAGCCCTGGAACAGCATCCCGATTTTGCGCCGGATTTCCTGCCGGATGTCAATTTTGCTGTTAGTGTACACCGTGCCATCAAAGGTGATGGAACCGATGTCGGGCTTCATCAGCCCCACGATGCACTGCAGGAGCACGCTTTTGCCGGTGCCCGAACCGCCGAGCAGCAGGTTGCACTTGCCCGATTCGAACACGCACGAAATGCCTTTGAGCACGGGCGTGCCGTTGAACGACTTTTCGATGTTGGATACTTCAATCATGATTCAATGAGTGAATGGGCGCATGGCTGAATGGCTGAATGAGTGGCTTCCGCAGCTTCACTCATTCGCCCATTCAGCCATTCAGCCATTGTTTTTAAAGCAGCAGCGCCGCCAGGGCGAAGTCGGCAATCAGGATGGCGATGATGGAGTTGGTCACGGCGCCGGTGCTGGCCGCGCCCACTTCGAGGGCACCGCCGGTGGTGAAATAGCCCTTAAACGACGAGATGCCCGACACCAGGAAGGCAAACACCACGGCCTTGATGAGGGCGAAAAGAATGTTGTAAGGAATAAAATCGGTGCGAATGCCTTCCACGTAGTCCTGGGCCGTCATCACGCCGGTGAGCGTGCCGGCGAGATAGCCGCCCAAGATGGACAGCAGCATGGCCATGATGACCAGCAGCGGAAACATGAGCACGGCCGCCAGAATGCGCGGCAGCACGAGGTACGAGGTCGAATTGATGCCCATTACTTCGAGGGCTGAAATCTGCTCGGTGATGCGCATGGTGCCCAGGCCGCCGGCGATGCTGGAACCCACTTTGCCGGCCAGCACGATGCTGGTGATGGTGGGCGCGAGCTCGAGAATAGTCATTTCGCGCACCATGTAGCCGATGGTGGACTGCGGAATGAGCGGATTGGTGAGGTTGTAAGCAATCTGGACGCAGGTAACGGCGCCGATGAAGGCCGACACGATGGACACGATGACCACGGAATCGACCCCGATGAGAATGGCTTCGTCGATGGTGCGGTTCCAGAGGACGCGGAACCGCTCGGTGCGCGTGACCATGCCGCGCAGAAAGAGAACGAACGAGCCGAAAGTTGTTAGCATGAGGTTGGGTAAGAATTAAAGCCGAAGTTTGGGGCCCGGCGTTGCGACGCAAGACGTTTGAGGCGCCGCGGGACTTTACGTAAAATCAGGAGAAGACAGTGGAACCGAACGAAAAATTAATTGTCGTGACCGGCGGCAGCAAAGGTATTGGCCGCGCCGTCGTGTCGCGCTTTCTGCAGGCGGGCTTTCCGGTGGCCACCTGCGCCCGCTCAAGCGACGACCTGGCGGCCCTCACCGCCGAACTTAGCGCTGCCATTCCCGGCGCCGCGCTGCACACCCTACCCGCCGACCTCAGCCAGCCCGGCGACTGCGCCCGCTTTGCGGCCTTCGTGCAAAGCCTGGACCTGCCCGTGGAAGTGCTGGTGAACAACGCCGGCGCCTTCGTGCCCGGCCGCCTGCAGGACGAGCCCGCCGACGGCTCGCAGCTGCGCCAGATGCTGGCCGTGAACCTGCTCAGCGCCTACGACGTGACCCTGCCCCTGCTGCCGGGTTTCATTGCCCAGGGCCGGGGGCACATTTTCACCATTTGCTCCACGGCCAGCATCACGGCCTACCCCAACGGCGGCTCCTACGGCATTGCCAAGCACGCCCTGCTGGGCTTCACCAAAAACCTGCGCGAGGAGCTGAAGCCCAGCGGCGTGCGCGTGACGGCGGTGCTGCCCGGCCCCACCCTCACGGCCAGCTGGGCCGGTGTGGACCTGCCCGCCGAGCGGTTCGTGCAGGCCGAAGATGTGGCCGAAGCCGTGTTCGGCACCTACTCGCTCTCGCCCCACGCCGTGGTAGAAGAATTATTGATTCGGCCACAGCTGGGCGATTTGTAGCTTTAAGAAGCTTGGCTGGGACGACGAATCCAACGCTGATAGACGAAGAGCAATGCCATGGCCCAGAACAGCGTTTCGGCAAGGCCGGCCAGCGGCCGTATCATGGGAGGATAAACTGCTACAAACGCCAGCGCGGCGCAGGCAGCACCCACCCAGGCTAGCTTGAGGTGGTCGAGCAAGCGGCGCTGCGGCTTGGCCCGGTACCACCAGGCGGAGCTGCCCGCCACCAGGGCAGCTCCGGCCAGCAGTATTTCGTCGCCCATCGCCCAATGCTCAATTTTAAATAGCGCGCCGAAGGCTGCCAGCCCAATGCCGGCCGCCAGGGCCACTACCACCGGCC
Organism: Hymenobacter sp. 5317J-9; assembly: GCF_022921075.1. NCBI lineage: Bacteria > Pseudomonadati > Bacteroidota > Cytophagia > Cytophagales > Hymenobacteraceae > Hymenobacter > Hymenobacter sp. 5317J-9. The sequence goes on along the minus strand of NZ_CP095050.1, from coordinate 2,281,534 downwards.
AGCGGCTTTCGCGCCACATGGCACTGCTACACGCCATGAAAACCAGCAGCCCGAATTTTATCACCGGGTAAGCGAGTCCTAATCCAGAAGCGAATTGAAAATCCGGCAATTGCATGTGGGATTGAACTGATGCAGTCGGGCAAATTACTCGGTTTTCTTGCCGCCCCGGCCCGTCACGCGGATGTCGACGAACGCAGGCGGCCCACCGTAGTACAGGGTGCCGTTGCCGGCCACGGTGGCGCCCAGGCGCTGCGACGCCCGCACGTGCGCGTCGCCGTCGCTGTCGCGGGTCAGGTTCACGTCGCAGCTTTGCGGCGTGATGCCCTGCGCAAAAAGCCGGCCCGCGCCCCCCAGCGTGCAGTTCATGTAGTCGGTGGTGCCGCGCACGGTGATGTCGCCCAACTCGTACTGGTCGAGGAAAAGCTGCTTGGCCCGCACCGTAAGGTCGTAGTCGCCGGCTCCGATGAGGTGGAAGAAAACGGTATCCTGCACGAACTCGCCCACGGTGCTGCCGTTGCCCTGGCCGCGCATAAACACGTTGGTAATGCGCGGCAGGTGCAGCGTGACTTCGCGGGGCGAGTCGTAGCTGCGGGTCCAGTTGCAGGTGCTGGTGTTGTTGATTTCGAGCGAATTGCCTTTACGGGTGAGCACAATTTCGCTAATCAGGTTTTCGCCGGCACGCACCTCGGCGTAGGTTTTGGTATCCTGCACGAGGCGCAGGTCCACGTTGTCAAAGGCCGTGACGGTGACCAGGCCCGGTTCCACGTCGCGCTGCTGCGTCACAACGGCGCCCGTGCTCTTGAGGCAGTCGGGCCCCGAATTGCAGGTGCTAAGGCTCAGGGCCAGCCCCACGGCCGCTGCGCTGCGGACGGCGACGCGCATTCCTTTAAACCACCTAAGGCCGCTAACTTGCGGCCGCAAACTCGTATAGCGCATTTGCATCCTTACTTTTCCCAAAGATAAATGGACCTCACCGGCAAAGTCGCCATCGTCACCGGCGCAAGCAAAGGAATCGGCCGTGCCACCGTCGAAGCGCTGTTGGCGCGCGGTGCCGCCGTGGCCGGCTGGGCGCGCTCCGCTCCCACTGGCCTGGTGCACGACCGGTTTCAGTTTTTTGCCTGCGACGTGCAGGACGAACACTCCATTGCCGAGGCCTTCACCAACACGCAGCGCGAGCTGGGCTCCGAAATCCACGTGCTGGTAAACAACGCCGGCCTGGGCATCATGGGCGAAGTCGACGGCTTCCGGACCGAGGACTGGAAAACCATGTTCGACACCAACGTGCTGGGCACGTTCCTGTGTACCCGCGCCGTGTTGCCGCAAATGAAGAAGCAGCACGCCGGCCACATCGTGAACGTGGCCTCGCTGGCCGCCACGGCGGGCACGGCCGGCATGAGCGGCTACTGCGCCACCAAATATGCCGTGCGCGGCTTCTCGGACGCGCTGTTTAAAGAGGTGCGGCCCGCTGGCATTCGCGTGACGTGCGTGATGCCCGGCTCGGTCGAAACCAACTTCAACGGCAACGAGCCCGGCGCCGAGCCCAGCCCCTACAAGATGCAGCCCGAAGCCATTGCCGACGCCATTGTGCACGCCATCGAGGCGCCCGACACCACGATGGTGTCGGAAATTCAGCTGCGGCCGGCGAACGTGAAAAACTAGTGCTTGGTGCATGGTGCTTCGTGCCTGGCACCAACAGGGCAAGCGACAACAAACCAAGCACCATGCACCAACAACCAAGCACCAACCAATGGTAGAAATTGAACACCTGACCAAAACCTACGGCACCCAAAACGCCGTGGACAACATCAGCTTCACGGCGGGCAAAGGTGAGATTGTGGGTTTCCTCGGGCCAAACGGCGCGGGCAAAAGCACGACCATGAAAATTGCCACCGGCTACCTACCGCCCACGGCGGGCACCGTGCGCGTGGCCGGCCACGATGTGCTTACCGACAGCCTGGCCGTGCGCCGGCACGTGGGCTACCTGCCCGAACACAACCCGCTCTACCTGGACATGTACGTGCACGAGTACCTCGAATTCATCGGCTCGGTGCACGGGCTGAGCGGCCGCAACCTGCGCACCCGCGTGGCCGAGCTGGTGCGCCGGGTGGGCCTGAGCCGCGAGCAGAACAAGCAGATTGGGGCGCTCAGCAAAGGCTACCGGCAGCGCGTGGGCCTGGCCCAGGCCCTCATTCACGACCCCGACGTGCTCATCCTCGACGAGCCCACCACCGGCCTCGACCCCAACCAGATTCTGGAAATCCGCCAGCTCATTCGGGAAGTGGGCGAGGACAAAACCGTCATTTTCAGCACCCACATTTTGCCCGAAGTCACGGCGCTATGCTCGCGCGTGCTCATCATCAGCCGCGGCAAGCTGGTGGCCGACAGCCCGGTGGCCGAGCTGGCCGCCCGTGCCGCCGGCGAAACGGTGGTCCGTGCCGAGTTTGAAGGCGCCGTGGACGCCACCAAGCTGGCGCAGCTGCCGGGTGTGCGCCACGTGGAAGCCGCGCCGGGTGGCGTGGTGCTGCTACGCACCGCCCCGGGCGTGGACGTGCGCGCGGCAGTGTCTCGGCTGGCCGGCCAGGAAGGCTGGATTTTGCTGGGGCTGCGGCAGGAGCACCAGAGCCTGGAGGAGGTGTTTGGGGAACTGACGAAATGATGAATTGAACGTCATGCTGAGCGAAGCGCAGCGAAGTCGAAGCATCTCGCGTGCCACCACTAATCCATGACGTTGTAACGACTGAATTACTACCACACGCGAGATGCTTCGACTTCGCTGCGCTCCGCTCAGCATGACGTTCTTTTACCGGCACTAACGCCTTATGCTCACCATTCTAAGAAAAGAATTCAACGCCTTCCTGAACTCCCCCGTGGCCTACGTGGTGCTGGGGGTTTTCCTGATTGCGACAGGCCTGTTCGTTTGGGTATTTCCCGACAGCAGCGTGCTCGACTACGGCTATGCCGACCTGCAGACGCTGTTTAATCTGGCCCCGTGGATTTTCCTGTTTCTCATCCCGGCCATTACCATGCGCACCTTTGCCGAGGAGAAAAAGGCCGGCACCATTGAGTTGCTCCTGACGCGCCCGCTCACCGACGGGCAGATAATCGGCGGCAAGTACCTGGCTTGCTTCTTACTTGCCTTGCTGGCCCTGATTCCCACGCTCCTCTACTACTTCTCGGTGTACAAGCTGGGCAGCCCCGAGGGCAACATCGACTCGGCCGCCACGGTAGGTTCGTATCTGGGCCTGGCGCTGCTGGCGGCGGTGTTTGCGGCCATCGGCATCCTGGCTTCGGCCCTTACCCGCGACCAGATTATTGCGTTTCTGGTGGCGGTGGTGGGGTGCTTTCTGATTTACTCAGGCTTCGACTCGCTGGCCTCGGTGCTGGAGGGCAGCCCGGCTTATTACATCAGCCAGCTGGGCATTGCGGCGCATTACCGCGACCTGAGCAAGGGCCTGATTGACTCGCGCGACGTAGTTTATTTCTTTAGTGTGGTTGCGGTGGCGTTGCAGGCCACGCGGCTGGTGTTACGGAGCCGCAATTGGTAATGGAAAATACGTTGACTAATTCGCCGGCCACGGCCCCCGTTCCTGCTTCGCGCAAACAGCGCGACCTGCTGGCGTTTGCCGCCGTACTGGGCGGGCTGCTGCTGTTCAATTTCATTGCGCAGCGCTTCTTTTTCCGGGTCGATTTGACCGAGGAAAAGCGCTACACCATGTCCGACGCGACCAAAAAGCTGTTGCGCGACCTGAAGCAGCCGGTCACCATCACGGTCTACCTCACCGGCGATTTCCCGCCGGCTTTCCGCCGCCTGGAGCAGGGCGTGCGCGAAACGCTGAACGAGTTTCAGGTATACGGCGGCGCCAATTTGAATTACATTTTCATCGACCCCAGCGCGGGTGGCACCGAAGCAGCGCGCAATGCCTTTTACACCACCCTCTTCAAAAAAGGCCTGAAACCCACCAACCTCGGCGCCACCGAAAACGGCAAGCGCGTCGAGAAAATCATCTTCCCCTGGGCGGTGGTGAGCGTGGGCGGCAAAGACCGTAACGTGCTATTACTGCGCGGCAACCAAGCCGCCCCCGCCGACGTGCGCCTCAACCAAAGCATCGAAGGGTTAGAATATGAGCTGGCCAGCACCATCCGGACGCTCGTGCCGGCGTTGCGCAAGCGCATTGGCGTCATCGAAGGCCACGGTGAACTCACCAATGCGCAGGCGGGCGACATCCTTGGCACCTGGCAGCAGCAGTACGACGTGTTTCGCGTGACGCTGAACAAGGTAAAGGACCTCAGCGCGCTCGATGCTGTGGTAGTGGCCCAACCCAAATCGCCCTACACTGAGGACGAGAAGTTCAAGCTCGACCAGTTCATCACCAATGGCGGCCGGGCGCTGTTTTTCGTCGATGCACTGCGGGTGGACCTCGACAGCGTGAGCCGCAACGGCGTGGCCCTGGCCACGCCCTACAATCTTAATTTGGACGACCTCTTCTTCAAGTACGGTCTGCGCCTGAACCAGAACCTGCTGCTCGACCTCAACAGCGGCCAGATTCCGTTGGTGACCGGCATGGACGGCAACAAGCCCAAAATCGAGCCCATGCCCTGGCAGCTCTATCCGCTTATCAACAAGTTCAGCCCCCACCCCATCACCCGCAACCTCGACGCGGTGTACCTGAAGTTCGTCGGCAACATGGACACAGTGAAGGCCACCGGCATCCGCAAAACTGCCCTGATGACCACCTCGCGCTACACCCGCGTGCTGCCCGCTCCGGTGCCCATCAACTTCAACGACGCCCGCCTGGAGCCCAACCCCAAGCTCTACCAGAAGGGTTTTCAGCCGGTGGCGTATTTGCTCGAAGGCCAGTTTACCTCGCTCTTTGCCAACCGCGCCCGGCCCGGCACCCTGCAGTTCCAGCCCGAAAAGCCGGCCAACGCCAAGCCCAGCAAAATACTGGTCGTGTCCGACGGCGACTTCATCCGCTCCGATATCGACCCCAAAACCGGCAACCCCTACCGCCTCGGCTTCGACCGCCTCGCCAACACCGAATTTGCCAACCGCGAGCTGGTCCTCAACGCCACCGACTACCTGCTCGACGAAACCGGTCTTATTGCCGTGCGCGGCAAGCAAATCACCCTCCGCCCCCTCGACAAAGTGAAGCTGGCCGAACAGCGCCGCCGCTGGCAACTGCTGAACCTCGGCGCGCCGCTGCTGCTATTGGGCGTGTTCGGGGCCGTGCGGTCGTGGCGGCGCAAGCGGCGGTATGCGGGGTTTGCGGGGTAGCAGCCAAGAATAATCGGCTACGAATGTGAAAAAACATTCACAAAAAGAACTGGTTATTAGTGCGCTACTAAAGGGGAAAGAACAACGTAAGCACTATACGCATCAGTTACAAGACCTATCCAATACGAACGTATTCGGAACTGTAGCCGTCATCCTAAAAGACAGCCGTTTTTGTATTTCCATTGAAGAGATACACGAACCGCCAGTTAAATCGAGTGCTTTAGAAGAGTATGATGTCGAAGAACTTCATCACTTATCGACTTTGCTTGAAGTAGAAGATTTTCTTAAGCAAAGACTGGGAATTGCGTTGGATGAACTCGGTCCAGCGAGAGGCAGTAGGCGCTTTATAAGCGAGTGAGTTTGGCTAAACATCTTAACTAACAAAGCCGAGTAGCCATTCCATATAGGTCATTTGCGTAAACGCTAAATCCCCTTTCCAAAGCCCAACCCCACCCCCTATCTTTGCCCTCCCTTAATCCCAGCCCTAGCCTCGCATCATGAAATTCATCGTATCCTCCTCCGCGCTGCTCAAGCAGCTGCAAAGCATCAACGGCGTGGTCACGAACAACCCCGTGGTGCCCATTCTGGAGAACTTTCTCTTTGAGATTGAGGCCGGTAAGCTCACCATCACGGCCTCCGACCTGGAGACGAGCATGATAACCGAGCTGCCCGTGGAGGCCCGCGATACCGGCCGCATTGCCGCGCCCGCCCGCATCCTGCTCGACACCCTTAAGAACCTGCCCGACCAGCCCGTGACCTTCACGCTGGACGAGGAAACCTACACCATCGAAATCAGCTCGGCCAACGGCCGCTACAAGCTGGCCGGCGAGAATGCAGCCGACTTCCCCCGCGTGCCGGTGGTGAAGGGCTCGGCCCCGATTGAGATGCCGTCGTCGTCGCTGGCCCGCGCCATCAACAAAACCATCTTCGCGGTGAGCACCGACGAGCTGCGCCCGGCCATGACCGGTATTCTGGTGCAGCTAGCCGATTCGCAGGTGACCTTCGTAGCCACCGACGGGCACCGCCTGCTGCGCTACCGCCGCCAGGACGTAGGCGCCGGCCAAACCGCCAACCTCATCATCCCGCGCAAAGCCTTCAACCTGCTGAAAGGCACGCTGCCTTCGGAGGCCACGCCGGTGAAGATGGAGTTCAACCAGAGTAACGCCTTTTTCTCCTTCAACCAGATGCGCCTCGTGTGCCGGTTGATTGACGAGCGGTACCCGGACTACGAGAACGTGATTCCGGTGAGCAACCCCAACAAGCTCATCATCAACCGTTCGGAATTGTTGAATTCGGTGCGTCGCATCAGCATCTACTCCAACAAGACCACCCACCAGGTACGCCTGCGCCTGGCCGGCTCGGAGTTGGTGGTGTCGGCCGAAGACCTCGACTTCAGCAACGAAGCCAAGGAAACCCTCACCTGCCAGTACGACGGCGAGGACATGGAAATCGGCTTCAACGCCCGCTTCCTGCTCGAAATGCTGTCGAACATCGACTCCGAGGAAATCACCCTGGAACTGAGCACGCCCAACCGCGCCGGCCTGCTCATGCCCACCACCCCCGACGACAACGAAAGCATCCTGATGCTGGTAATGCCGGTGATGCTGAACAACTACGTTTAAATCTTGCCCTCAAAACTGTCATCCTGAGCGCAGCGAAGGACCTACTCAAGTCAGAACGCCAATCGTTCGGCAAGGGTAAGGTCCTTCGCTCTGCTCAGGATGACACATTTTTACCAAACATGAAAAAATCAGAAATCCGTTTCAGCATTGCGCTGGATGATAATAAAGTACCCGAGGCAATCAGCTGGTCGGCCACTGACGCCGGGCCGGATATTCACTTTGCCAAGGCCATCAACATCGCGCTGTGGGACCGGGAGCAAGTGGGCACCATGAAAATCGACCTCTGGACCAAAGACATGCCCGTGGACGAGATGAAGCGCTTCGTGGTCGACAACATCGGCTCCATGGCCGAGAACATCGTGACGGCCACCGACGACAAGGAAATGGCGGCTAAGATGCGTGCCCTCTGCAAGGAATTGTCGGAGTACCTCGATAAGCAGGAACAGGGCCAATAAGTCCTTTCAGCATAGCGCTGTACAGCAAAAAGCCCCGTTGGAAAATTCCAACGGGGCTTTTTGCTGTTGTATGAGGGAAGCTATTACCGGGCATTGCGCCCCAGATTGCCCGCGGGACGGCTGGCCGGTTTGGTGCTGGCGGGCGCAATGGTGGCGTCGTTAGCACGAGCCGGGGCCGGGTTTTGCACCGAGTTGGTGAGGAGGATGCTAGCCGACTGAGCGGCATAGTCCTTGTCGTACTTGTAGTACGTGGCCCGCGAGCCGAAATAGCTGCTGTACTGGTCGTTGCTCAGGAAAGCCTGCAGTTCCTTGTCGCGCTCCTTGCACACGCCGTTGCACTCGGCATCAATGAGGCTGGGGTTGCCGGCGTTTTTGCGCTCGATGACCGCCATCTTGGCGATTTTGTCGGCATTCACGGCGCGGAGTTTGGCGGCCTGGTAGTTGTTGAGGCGCAGGTCGCGCACCATCTGGTTGCTCAGGCGGTCGGCCCGCACCTGCACCGGGTTGAGGCGCGGCGAAGATTGGGTTTTGTCCTGGGGCTCCACGGTGGTAGCGCGGGAAGCTTGCTGGGCAGAAGCGGTGCCGGCCATCAGCGCCAGCAGCAGGGAAGCAAATGCTGATTTTGTCGTCATCGTCGTAGGGTTTTGGTACACACTTACGCAAGGACCGGGCCAGAGGGAAGGAGGCTCAGTTGCTTATTTAAACGCAAGGGAGGCCCGAACGGTTCGGAATCAGCCGGCACACATAGGAGCCGCCGAATATGCTACCAGTTATTTTTCCACATCATCGACTCCACCGGTTTGTCGGTGCGCTCGTTGTATTTCGCGTTCTGCTTGCGGTTATAATAGTTGTTGACATCGCCCTGCACGGTGAAATAAATCAGCTGGCCGATGGGCATGTGGCGGTACACCCGCACGGGCATCGACACGCTGATTTCCAGGGTCCAGTAGTTGCAGAAGCCCACGTCGCCTTTGCCGGCGGTGGCGTGAATGTCGATGCCCAGGCGGCCTACGCTGCTCTTGCCTTCGAGGAAGGGCACGGTGGCGTGGGTTTCGGTATATTCCTGCGTCACGCCCAGGTAAAGCTTGCCCGGCTGCAGCACGAAGCCCTCTTCCGGTATTTCAAACGTGTCGATTTCGTTGTGGCGGCGCGCGTCCAGCACCTCGTCGCGGTAGGTGGCGAGGTAGGGGCCCAGGTGCACGTCGTAGGAGTTGGTACCCAGGCAGCTACGGTCGTAGGGCTCGATGACAATGGTGCCTTTTTCGATTTCCGCGAGGATTTGCTGGTCGGTTAAAATCATGGGGGGAAGAAACAGGATGCAGAAAAGGGGGCCGGGCGGCGCTAGTCGTCGTCGTGGTGGCGGGCGGGTTCGGTAGGCTCGAAATCGTCATCGTCCTCGTAGCTGTCTTCGCGCAGGCCCGTCGACCGGGTGGGGCGCAGGCGACTCACGAAGCTGCGGGGCTCGGGCTCCGGCTCGGGGTCGGCCGCCAGGTTGTTGATGCGGCGGCTCATGCCCGGTAGCACGCTGGTGGTCAGGTATAGCAAAGTCAGGAAGCTGCCGAGGCTGAGCAGCAGCGTGAAATAGTCGACCCAGTCATGGCGCGGGGCGGCGCCGGGTGCTTCGGGCGCCCCCACGGGCACGCTGCTCAGCGGGGCTTCGTCGGAGGAGGTAACGGGGACGGACTCCTGCCCGTCGGCGTCGTGGGTGGTGAGGGGCGCCGCTACGGGCGCTTCGGGCTGCGCGTCGGCATCGGCGGGGGGCACGGCCGCCATTTCTTCCGAGCCCGAGGCGTTGAACTGGGCGCTGGCCTGCTGAATGAGGCGCTGCTCGGCCCGAATGAGGGCCACTCGCTCGTCGCGCGGCAGGTTGTGGATGAAGAACTCAAAGTTCTTATCGAGCAGCACCGACTTAAGCTGTTTCTCGAACTCAGCCAGCGTCATGGGGCCGTTGCCGAAACGGTTTTTGTACCGCTCGGCCACGCCGTTGTAGTTCATAAACAACTGCTTGAGCGCCGCGTTGGTGCCGAAGCCGTCGAACTGCCGCCGGGCGGCCGCGGTGCGCAGCGTGAGCGGAAACTTGCCCCGGGTGAACGACTTGTCGTACACCGTTTCCATGGTCCGGAAATTCAGCTCGTCGATGGTTTTATCGAAAAGGCGCTTGTTGGCCTGGGCCGGGGTTTCGGCCTGTGCCAGCGGCCCGATAAGTAGCAGCAGAGCAATAAAAAGCTGTTTCACCATGGGGCAAAGGTAAAGCGCAGGGTTTCGCGAGGTGAAAAAAGGTTTCGCAAGGTTTTCGTCAGTCATGCCGAACGTCGTGAAGCACCTTGTCACGTCCAAACGAAATGTTCAGGCGTGATAAGGTGCCTCACGACGTTCGGCATGACAAGCGGAACCTATAAACCGTGGGCCTCAATCAACGACTCGCGGCAGGCCTTCAGGTACATTTCCACCAGCTCGTCAGTGATGGCCGTGGACACGAACAGGGCCTCGAACTGCGACGGCGCCAGGTAGATGCCGCGCTCCAACATGGCGTGGAAATAGCGGCCGAATGCAGCCGTGTCGCACTTCTTGGCGTCGTCGAGGTTGGTGACGGGCTCGGAAGTGAAAAACAAGCTGAACATGGAGCCCACGCGGTTCACGGTATAGTTTAGCCCCAGTTCGGCGGCAATCTGGCGGGTGCCGTCGGCGAGGCGGGCGCTGCTGGCTTCGAGGGCGGTGTACAGCTCGGGGTGCTCGTGCAGGTAGCGCAGCTGGGCCATGCCCGCGGCCGTGGCCATGGGGTTGCCGGAGAGCGTGCCGGCCTGGTACACCTTGCCGGCGGGCGCCACGCAGTTCATGATGTCTTCGCGGCCGCCGTAGGCACCCACGGGCAGGCCGCCGCCGATGATTTTGCCCAGCGTGGTCATGTCAGGCTTGATGCCGTAGAGCTCCTGCGCGCCGCCCTGCGCCAAGCGGAACCCGGTCATCACCTCATCAAAAATCAGGACGATGCCGTGCTCGGTGCACAGGGCACGCAGGGCTTGCAGGAAGCCTTCGGCCGGGGCCACGAGGCCCATGTTGCCCACCACCGGCTCAAGAATGAGGGCGGCCACTTCGCTGGGGTTGGCATCGATGAGGGCCTGCACGGCGGGCAGGTCGTTATAGGGCGCGGTGAGGGTATCCTGGGCCACGCCGCGCGTCACGCCGGCCGAGTCGGGCTCACCGGCGGTGAGGGCGCCGCTGCCGGCCGCAATGAGGAAAGCGTCGCCGTGGCCGTGGTAGCAGCCTTCAAACTTGATGATTTTGGAGCGGCCCGTGTAGCCGCGCGCCGCCCGAATAGCCGACATGCAGGCCTCGGTGCCGGAGTTCACGAGGCGCACTTTCTCGATGCTGGGTACCATCCGCCGAATGAGTTCGGCCATTTCCACCTCGCGGTTGGTGGGCGCGCCGAAACTGAGCGAGTGCGGCAGGGCCTCTTTCACAGCATCGAGCACAACGGCCGGGGCGTGACCCAGAATCATGGGGCCCCAGGAGTTGATGAAGTCCACGTAACGGTTGCCGTCCACGTCCGTCAGCCAGGCGCCGTGGGCGCTTTGCATGAACACCGGCGAGCCGCCCACCGACCGGAAAGCGCGCACCGGCGAATTGACCCCACCGGGAATGAGGGTTTTGGCACGTTCGAAAAGAGCAGCGGAAGTGGTGAGGTTGAGCATCTAAAGAAGTGTTGAGTTTTTGAATGTTGAGGGTTGAGTTTGGAAGCAAGAGTTTTGATGTAAGGCGAAGACCGGACACAGCCCTAATCGACTGCATAACTCAACCCTCAACATTCAAAGCTCAATACTTCACTCACCGCAGCACCTGCAGCTCCAGGTTGCTGAGCTTCACGATGGGCACCACTTGGTTATCGTGAGCGCCGTTGCTGTAGTTCATGCCGTCAAAGATTGCCCCAGGCGTTACGCCGGCGTTGGCCAAGTTGGCCTGGAAAGCCGGGCCGTACTGAAACAGCGCCGTGCCGAAATACAGCATCAACTCAAAACCTTGGCTGGCAAACACCGACGGCGGCAAATGCTGCCGCTGCAGGTACAGCTGCCGAAACCGGCGGAAGCCGGCCCCCTGCTCGTCGTAGTATTTGGGCTGCAGCATGTAGACGCCGGGCGCGGCCAGCTGCGACACGTCGAGGCGGGCGTTGTCGAGCCAGGAGCCGGGGCACAGCAGGGCCGGGCGCGTGGCGGCGGGCAGCTGCTGCCACTGCTTGAAGGCGGCGGGGCCCACGCGGCGGTTGTCGGAATACACCGTCAGGTGACTGGCGTTGGCCAGGTCGAGGCCGGTGAAGGCGGCATTCAGGCTTTCGTCCACGTCGGGATTGAAGCGGCGCAAAGTGCCGATTTTGCCGCCGTCGGTTTCGTAGGCGGCTTTGTAGGAATTGGCGAAGGCGGCGTCGTCCTTGCTGTCTTCGTGCAGCACCACGCCCGGGCGCCCAGCCCCAAAGGCATTGAGCGCAAACTGCGCCGCCACCCGGCCCTGCGTGGCCGTGCTGGGCGAAAACAGGTAGTGCCAGGGGTTATTTAGCACCAAATCAGCGTCCTGCGACAGCGGATTGACGCACACAATCTGGTGCTCGCGGGCGTAGCGCGCCAGCAATCGGGCGCCCGACTTATACACCGGCCCAATGAGCAAATCCATGCCGGCCAGCTCGGGCAGGGCCAATACCTGCTTGAGCGTCAGGGTATCGGCGCCGGTATCGTAGGCGAAGAGCTGGATGGGGTGACCGGCCCGCTGCAGGCTGTCCTGGGCCAGGCGCAGGCCGGCGTAGAGGTCGGTCACGAACTGGTTTTTGCGGATGGTCTGCCAGCTGGGGTCGCTCAGCTCGAAGGGCAGCAGTACGGCCACGTTGTAGCTGGCTTTTTTGGCCACCACGGCGCGGGGCCGCGGCGTGTAGCGGGTGCGGTCGAGGTTAAAGCGCGCTATCAGGGCGTCGAGCTGCGGGCGGTCGGCGTCGGTGAAGGTGCCGCCGATAACGAGGTTATCGGCGTAGGCGCGGGCCAGGGCGGCATCGTCGGGGTAGCGGCGCAGGTTGCGCTGCCAGGTGCTGCGCTCCTTGATGCGGGGCAGGTAGGTGGCCTTCATGGCCTCGCGCTCGGGCACAAACTTGTCGGCCGGCAGCAGCGCCAGGGTTTTGAGGGCGGTGTCGTAGTCCTCCTGCTCAAACGAGGCCTGGCCCTGCAGCAGCAGCGCATCGGGTAGGTTGGGGTACGCGGGGTACTCGGTGCGCAGCAGGTTGAGCAGCTGCTCGGTTTCGGGCCATTGCTTGAGGCGGGCGTACGCCACGGCACCGAGATACGCGGCATCGGCGGCGCGGGCGAAGCGGGCACCGGGCTGGGCCAGCGGTTCCAGCAGGGCCACGGCCGCGGCGTAGTTGCCCTGGTCGAGCTGGGCTTTGCCGCTGCGGTAGCGCGCGGCGGGGTCGGCCGCGGCGGGCGGGGCGGCGGGCGCGGGCCGGGGCTTGGGTTTGGCGGGCGTCTGGGCCAGGGCGGGCTGGGCGAGCAGCACACCGGCCACCAGCCACCGAAGCGGAAGTCGCAGCGAAGAGAACGGGGTCATTGAAGCAAAAAACAGACTTCCGCTACTACGGAAAGCGGGGCAAAATTAGCCATAAATACCCCGGCACTGCGGCACTGCTACCCGCTCCCACCGCCGGCGCAAGCCCTAAGATTAAACCCCTCTTAAACTGCGATTAAATCGCTATTAAAAATGGTAGTATTGCTTTCATTGGCTGGCTGAGCGTTGGAATTTTGCAGTATAAACGCTCCAAATGATGCTTGCTGCCCTCCGCCCCGACCTCAACCAGCACCTGTACCTGCGCGACCCGCAGGCCACGGATTTGGGCCGCCGCCTGCTGGCCGAAAGCGTGCGCCTGCTCGATGACATCGGCTTTGAGGCGTTCACTTTCAAGAAGCTGGCGGCGGTGATGAATTCGACCGAGGCTTCGCTTTACCGCTACTTCGAAAACAAGCACCGCCTGCTCCTCTACTTAGTGAGCTGGCACTGGGCCTGGCTGCGCTTCCGGGTGCGGGTGGCGCTGCACCACGTGGCCGACCCGCAGCAGCGCCTGCGCCTGGCCCTGGCGGCCGTGTGCGAAGCCAGCGTGGACGACCCCGCCACGCCCGATTTCGACGAGGCCGCCCTCTACCGCGTGGTGGTGGCCGAGGCCAGCAAGGCCTACCTCACCAAGGAAGTCGACGCCGATAACCGCGCCGGCCTGTTCCGGGAGCACATGGAGCTTGTGGCCGAGCTGGTGGGCGTGGTGCAGGCCGTGAGCCCCCGCTACGCCCACCCGCACGCGCTGGTGAGCACGCTCCTGGAGTCGGCGCGCAAGCAGCATTTTTTTGCCCGGCACCTGCCCTCGCTCAGCGACGGCGCCGACCAGGTGCCGGCCTTTCTGACCCAGCTGGCCTTCGCGGCGCTGGCTTAATTCATTCGTCCTCAATCAACTTATATGGCTTCTTCTCATTCCCTTACCCCAATGCAACGCTTGTTCCGCCTGTTCGCGGCCGAGCGCACCGACATTGCCTACCTGTATGTGTACGCGGCGCTGGCCGGGGTCATCAGCCTGAGCCTGCCGCTGGGGGTGCAGTCGGTGATTGGCTTCGTGAGCAGCGGGGCCGTGAGCACCTCGCTGGTGGTCCTCATCGGGCTCATTGTGCTGGGCACGCTGCTAGTGGGCGGCCTGCAAATCATGCAGATAACGCTGGTGGAGTACATGCAGCAGCGGCTGATGACGCGGGTGGCCCTCGACTTTGCCGTGCGCCTGCCCAAGGTGCGGTCTGAGGCCCTGGAAGGCGAATACCTGCCCGAACTCATGAACCGCCTGCTCGACGTACCGACGCTGCAGAAAGGCCTGGCCACGCTGCTGATTGAGTTTTCGGCCGCCGCTCTGCAAATTTTGTTTGGCCTGCTGCTGCTCTCATTCTACCACCCCATCTTCATTGTGTTTGGCCTGACGCTGGTGTTGGTGCTCTACGGCCTGATTGCCCTCACCGGCCCCAAAGGCCTGAGCACCAGCATCACCGAAAGCCAGTACAAGTACCGCGTGGTGGCCTGGCTCGAAGACGTGGCCCGCACCGTGAGCAGCTTCCGGCTGCCCCCGCGCCAGGGCCTGGCCCTGGGCCGCACCGACGACCTGCTGAACGGCTACCTCGGGGCCCGCGCGGCGCATTTCCGGGTGCTGCTCACGCAGTCGTGGGGCTTTGTGGTGTTCAAAACGCTGGTTACGGCCTCGCTGCTGGGCATTGGGTGCTGGCTGCTGATTGAGAAGCAGATTAACATCGGCCAGTTTGTGGCCGCCGAAATCGTCATCATTCTCACCATTGGGGCGGTGGAGAAGCTGGTGCTCAAGCTCGACGTGGTGTACGATGCCCTCACCTCGCTCGACAAAATTGGCCACGTGCTGGACCTGGAGGCGGTGACGCCCCCGGCGGGCACGGCACCTCTCCCCGCCGTCGCGGCAGAAGCGGGCCTGGCCATGGAGCTGCGCGGCCTCTCCTACACCTACCCCAATGCCAGCCACACCACCCTCAACGACGTGTCGCTGACCCTGGTCCCCGGCAACCACCTGGCCCTGGCCGGGGCCGACGGCGCCGGCAAAACCACCCTGCTGCGCCTGCTGGCCGGCCTGCTCGACGACTATTCCGGCCAGATAGTGTACGCGGGCCTGCCCCTGGCCGACCTCGGCCCCGAGGCGCTGGCCGCCGCGGTGGGCGACAACCTCTCGCACCAGCACCTGTTTTCGGGCACGGTGCTCGAAAACATCACCCTCAACCAGCCCCACCTCAGCGCCACCGATGCCGCCTGGGCCGTGGAACTGGTGGGCCTGCGCGACAACCTCTACGCCCGCCCCGGCGGCCTGCAAACGCCCGTGGGCCCGGGCCACCCGCTGGGGCCGGCATCACCCAGAAGCTGCTGCTGGCCCGCGCGCTGGTGGGGCGCCCGCGCCTGCTCCTGCTCGACCACCTGCTGCCGGCCGCCTCGCTGGCCGAGCGGGTGCGGGTGCTGCGCCGCTTGCTGGAGCCCGGCCTGCCCTGGACCGTGATACTGGGCACCACCCAGCCCGAGCTGCTGGCCCACATGCCTCGCGTGGCCGTGCTCGATGAAGGCCGCCTGGTGGCCGAAGGCACGCTGGCCGAGATGCGCCAGACCCCCGAAATGCGTGCCCTGCTGGGCGCGTAGCCATGCGCTGAAAATGAATGGCGGATTATGAACAGCACGAAGTCAACAAATTGACAAGTCGCGGCTCACCCTTCCGCCGTCATCTCCTCCCTTTTCTCCTTACTCATTCGACGGGCGCTTTGCTGCCTCTCCAAACTACTGAAATATGCCATTTGCTGAACATCCCACTTCCGAAACCCACCCCGACGCGGGACGCTTCACGGCGTTTCGGCGGGCGCGCACGCCCCGGGCCGGGCGCACGCTGGCCCGCTGGGCCGGCGGCCTGGGCTTGCTGGTGCTGCTGTGCGGGTTTCTGCCCTGGACGCAAAACATCCGCTCCACGGGCAAGCTGACCACCTTGCGCCCGCAGGACCGCCCCCAAACCGTGCCCAGCACCATTGGGGGCCGCATCAAAACCTGGCGCGTGCAGGAAGGCCAGCTGGTGCAAAAAGGCGACACGCTGGCCGAAATCGTCGAAATCAAAGACAAGTACTTCGACCCCGAGCTGTTGGCCCGCACCCGCGAGCAGCTCGAAGCCAAAATCTCCGGCCTGCGCGAAAACACGGCCAAAACCGCTGCCTTGGGCAACCAGCAGGACGCCCTGCGCCTGGCCCTGCAAGCCAGCCTGGCCAAAGCCCGCAACAAGGTGCGCCAGGCCGACCTAAAAGTGCGCTCCGACCGCGCCGAGCTGGTGGCGGCCCGCGCCGATTACGCCATTGCCGAGCGCCAGCAGGAACGCCAGGAGTTGCTCTACAAGCAAGGCCTGAAGAGCCTGACCGAACTGGAGCAGCGCCGCCTGAAGTTTCAGGAAAGCGCCGCCAAGCTGCAGGCCGTGCAAAACAAGCTGGGTGCTTCGCGCCAGGACTCCGTTTCGGCCCGCATCGAGCTACAGTCGCTGGACGCGGAGTACGCCGACAAAATTGCCAAGAGCGAAAGCGACCGCCGCTCGGCCACCGGCTACCAGTTCGACACCGAGGGCCAGATTGCCAAGATGCGCAACGAGCTGGCCAACCTGAGCATCCGGGCGGGCTATTACTTCATCACGGCGCCCCAAACGGGCTACGTGGTGCGGGCCCTCAAGGAGGGCCAGGGCGAGATTGTGAAGGAAGGCGAAGACCTGGTGACGCTGATGCCCGCCAACCCGCGCCTGGCCGCCGAGCTCTACGTGAAGCCGATGGACATTCCGCTGCTGCGGGTGGGCCGGCGAGTGCGGCTGCAGTTCGACGGCTGGCCGGCACTGGTGTTCACGGGCTGGCCGGGCAGCAGCTTCGGCACCTTTGGCGGCATCGTGCAAGTGATTGACAACATCGACTCGCAGGGTCAGTACCGCATTCTGGTGACGCACGAGCCCGGCACGGAGCCCTGGCCCGCCCCGCTGCGCGTGGGCTCGGGCGTGTATGGCTGGGCCCTGCTCGACGACGTGCCCGTGTGGTACGAGCTGTGGCGCCAAATCAACGGCTTCCCGCCCAACTACGTGGGCGCCGAGCCGGCCTACGCGGGCAGCAAAGACAGCAAAAGCGGGAAGAAGGAGAAAAGTGCGGACTATGGAAACGAAGAATAACGACGGGCACCGGTGGAGCGCCCCCCGCCACCTCCGACGCTGGCTGGCGGCCCTGCTCCTGCTCTTACCCCTGACGCCCCAAGCCCAACCCACAGCGGTGCCGGCCGATTCGGTGGTCATCAGCCACGCCGAGTTTCTGGCGCTGCTCGACCAGTTCCACCCCATTGCCCGGCAGGCCAACCTGAACCCGGAGCGCGCCCAGCAGGAAATCCGCCAGGCCCGCGGCGCCTTCGACCCCGCGCTCACGGGCAAGTACTACGGCAAAGAGCTGAAAGGCAAAGACTACTACCACGACTGGGAAACGGCCCTGCGCGTGCCCACCTGGTTTGGCGTGGACGTGAAAGCCGGCTGGGACCGGGGCGTGGGCCCCTACGTGAACCCGCAGGAGTACACCGCCAGCAGCGGCCTGAGCTACGTGGGCCTGAGCGTGCCCCTGAGCCAGGGCCTGCTGATTGACGAGCGGCGCACGGCCGTGCGCGTGGCTCAGGCCCTGGCCGGCCTGGCCGAAGCCGAGCGCCGGGCGGTGCTGAACAAGCTGCGCCTGAGCGCCAGCAAAGACTACTGGGACTGGGCCCTGGCCACGCAGCGCCTGCGCCTGCTTTCGGCCAACGAGCGGGTGGCCGGCACTCGTTTCAACGCCACCCGCCTGCGTGTGTTGGCCGGCGACCTGGCCGCCATCGACTCGGTGGAAGCCCTCACGGAGCTGCAAAACCGGCAGGCCCAGCGCGTGGCCGCCCGGGTGCAGTGGCAAAATGCCGCCCTGGTGGCGTCCAGCTACCTCTGGGACGCCGAGGGGCGCCCCCGCGAGCTGCCGCCCACCGTTCAGCCCCAGCCCCTGCCGGCCGCGCCGGCCTGGCGCCCGCTCCTGCCCGATTCGCTGGCCCAGCTCACCGAACTGGCTCTGCAGCGCCACCCCGACCTGGCCAAAACCCGCGCCAAGCAGGTGCAGCTGGGCCTGGAAAACCGCCTCGCGCTCAACAAGCTGCTGCCCAAGCTCAGCGTCGACTACAACCTGCTGCTGCCCGGCCAACCCTTTGCCCTAGAAGGCAGCCCCAGCCCCTTCACGGGGGCATACTCGACCAACAACTACAAGCTGGGCCTCAGCTTTTCCCAGCCAATCTTTCTGCGGGCCGAGCGGGCCAAACGCCAGCTGGTGCAGCTCAAGCTGCGCGATGCCGGGTACCAGCTCAGCAACGACCAGCGCCAGGTGACCAACGCCCTGCAAACCGCCGCCAACGACTGGCAGGCCCTGCTGGAACAGCTGCGTCTGCAGCAGCAGGCCACCGTCAACTACCAGCGCCTGCGCGACGGCGAGCTTATCCGCTTCGAGAGCGGCGAAAGCACCGTGTTCTTCATCAACTCCCGCGAGGCGAGCCTGCTGGCTGCCCGCCAGAAGCTGGCCGAGTTGCAAGCCAAATACGCCCAGACCCAGGCCCAAGTGCGATATGCAGCCGGTGGCGACTAAACGCGACTTTCGGACGCCACGGAAGCAGAACCCAAAACTTCATCCCGGCTCAAACAATACGCACGGGCGGTTTTGAGTTGTGCCTGCCGCCGAAAGCAGCACCTGCCCGTTGGCCCGCCCGTATATTAGTCCTATGCAAGCCGTTTCCCTCTCCAGCCTCCCCGTTTCCCGCGCCCGCCTCACGCTGATGTTCGTGCTGGGCGCTTCGCTCACGCTCAGCATGTTGCTAATAATGGGACGGGTACTACTGACGGGGCATCTCACCTTCCTGTTTCTGGTCTGGAACCTGTTTCTGGCCGTCATTCCCTTTGCGCTGAGCACCTTGCTGGGCATTGCGCAGGCACCCTTGCGCACGCGCATGCTGGTGCCGGTGGGCGCGGCCTGGCTGCTGTTTTTTCCGAATGCGCCCTACATCCTCACCGACCTTTTCCACCTCGATGCCCGCCCCGGCGTGCCGCTGTGGTACGACCTGGCCCTCATCCTGAGCTGCGCCTGGAACGGGCTGATGCTGGCTTATGCCTCGCTGTCGGATATGCAGCGGCTGGTACAGTCACGCCTGGGCTTCTGGATGGGCTGGGTGTTTGCCACGCTGGCGCTGCTGCTCAGCAGCTTCGGTATCTACTTAGGCCGCTACTTGCGCTTCAATTCTTGGGACATACTCACGAACCCGCTCACGCTGTTCTACGACATCGTGAACCGCATTTTGCACCCCTTCTCTTTTCCTGGCACCTGGGGCGTGACGTTGGTTTTCGGCCTGTTCCTGCTGGTGGGCTACGGCACGGTACGGCTGCTGGGCCGGGCACACGAGGAAATGTAAAACGCAGTAGCCTGCAGCAACTTAGTGAGCCAGTACGGGCCAAATTTTACCGTAGCACGCGATAAGCACGACTTGGATAATAAAGCCTAGCGCAAGCCCTACACAATACATCGAGAATTGAGTGTCGGTTTTCGAAAAAAGTTTAGAGATGGCGGCCCCTGTAATGACGGCCACGATGGCAGCTAGCTCCTTGCTGGTATGGCCCTGCGTGGAATAAAAGGTCACCGCCGTAATCCAGCCAATTACGAGTCCAAACCACACGGCTCCCCCATCAATTATCAAGTTTTTATCCTTTTGCTCCATCAGGCTGTCAGTGAGTTATCAGCCAATGATACGCAACGTTTTACTGTCTGGCTCGCCGGCGTAAAATTTGTCCAGCACCCGCTGGAAAACCGGGCTGGCCCGCAGCGCCGCAAAAAGCGTCATTGAGGACTTTAGCTTCATGTCGTCGGGGCTGCCCAGAACGCCGTGCGCGTCGTTGGATTTCAGTTCAAGCAAAGCCTGGCTGATTTCTACCAAACGGCTGCCCAGCACCGGATGCTGCAGATAGGCCGCCGCTTCCGCCCGGTCCTGCAACGCATAAAACCGCGCGGTTTCGCTCAGGCCAAGCCCCTGAATCTGAGGGAAGACATACCACATCCAGTGGCTGCGCTTGCGGCCGCTTTTTATTTCGGCCAAGGCATCGTGGTAGTTGGTGGCCTGGGCGTCGAGGAAACGTTGCAGGGAATTTTCGCTGGGCATGAGGGAAGGCACTGATGAGCCCCGTTGAACGGAATCTGGCGGCTTATTGATGCAGTGCTTTTGCGTTGCTTTACGGCCATTGCGCTGCGTTCCGCAGCTCCGTTATCCGGCGCGCCGTAGCTTCGCCCCGAAGGCGCGGCTCTACTCCCGGCCCATTGAATTCTGCATGAAAAATCGTTTTCTCTTCGGGCTATTGGCCCTGCTGCCGGGCCTGGCCCTGGGCCAGCGCCGCCCCAAACCCAAGCCCGCCGCCCCGGCCAAAGCCGCCGCGGTGCCTTACTTCCAGCAGGAAGTCAACTATGCCATCGACGTGAAGCTCGACGACCGCGCCCACTACCTGCGCGGCCGCGAAGAGCTGGTATACCACAACAACTCGCCGCAGCCGCTGGGCTTCATCTGGTTCCATCTGTGGCCCAATGCTTACCGCGACAACCACACGGCCTTTGGGCAGGAGCAGCAGCGCCATGGCAACCGCAAATTCCTGTTTGCCAAAGCTAAAGACCGGGGCTTTATCGACAGCCTCGCCTTTGCGGTGAACGGGCAGGCGGCCAAGCTCGAATTTGACCCCAAGAATCCCGACATCGCCAAGCTGGTGCTGCCGCAGGCGCTGGCGCCGGGCGCCACGGCCACCATCGCCACGCCGTTTCGGGTGAAGCTGCCGGGGTCGTTTTCGCGCCTCGGGCACGTGGGGCAGAGCTACCAGATTTCGCAGTGGTACCCCAAGCCGGCCGTGCTGGACCGGCGCGGCTGGCACCCCATCCCCTACCTCAGCCAGGGCGAGTTTTACTCCGAATACGGTTCCTTCGACGTAAGCATCACCCTGCCCAGCAACTACACGGTGGGGGCCACAGGCGTGCTCCAAAACCCCGACGAGCAGGCCCGCATGGCCGCGTTGGCCACCGCCACCGCGTCGAAGAAAACGGCCGACGACTTCGGCAAGGACATGGCCTTCCCAGCCTCAGCCCCTACCACCAAAACCCTGCGCTACAAGCAGGAACGGGTGCACGATTTCGCCTGGTTCGCCGACAAGCGCTTCAACGTGCTGCGCGACTCGGTGCAGTTACCTTCGGGCCGGGCGGTTTCGACCTGGGTGCTATTCACCAACCGCCAGGCGATGAAGTGGATAAAAGGGCTGCAGGACGTGAACGACGCCGTGCGCAACTACTCGAAATGGGTGGGCGACTACCCCTACGCCAGCGCCACCGCCGTAGACGGCGCCCTTTCGGCCGGCAGCGGCATGGAATACCCCATGGTGACCGTGACCGAGCCCGAAGCCATTGTGCACGAAGTGGGCCACAACTGGTTCTACGGCATCCTGGGCTCGAATGAGCGCGACTTTCCGTGGCTGGACGAGGGCATGAATTCCTACTTTCAGTACCGCGTAGAGGAGCTCACCAACCCGCAGGCCGGCATGCTGTCCGCCCTCCAAACGGCCAAGCCCGTGGCCAAGGCTTTCGGCCTGGAAAATCTGCCCGGCACGGCCCTGAGCTGGCTGCCCTATCAGGCCATGGCCACGCGCGGCCTGGCCCAGCCCGTGCAGGGCCCCACGTCGGCCGAGTACACGCAGGTGAACTACGCGGCCACGGTATATGAGAAAACCGCCCTTTCGATGAAATACCTGGCGGGCTACCTCGGGCAGGAGAAATTCGACGCGGCCATGCACCAATACTACGCGCGCTGGCAGTTCAAGCACCCCTACCCCGAAGACATGCAGGCCGTGTTTGAGGAAAGCACGGGGCAGAAGCTGGGCTGGTTTTTCCGGGATTTCCTGGGCACAGCGCAGCCTTATGACGCCGACATCAGCGCGCTGGCCGTGTTCAACGACGTGGTGAAGGTGCTGGTGCGCACCGACTCGTCGGTGCCGTGGGCCGTGCCCGTGTCCACCGTCGACGCCCAGAACAACGTGCTGGAAACCCTCTGGACGCCGCCCTTCGGCAACACCGACCCCAACGCCGACGAAGAAGTGACGAGCCAGCTCAACTTCAAGCGCGAAAACGTGGCCGCGGTGGTGGTCGATGCCGGCTACCTCACCCCGCAGCTCAACCGCCGCAACGACCGCCTCAAAATCGAAAGCGGCCCCCTCGACCGCTCCGAGCCGCTGCACCTGCGTCCGCTCTTCAGCGTGGAGCGCTGGGACAAGGCCACCGTGAACTGGCTGCCCGTGCTCGGCGCCAACACCTCCGACAAACTCATGCTGGGGGCCGCGTTCTACAACAACCCCTTGGCGCCCAAGAAGCTGCAGTACCTGCTCATGCCCATGTACAGCTTCAACCGCAACGAATTGAATGGCATCGGGCGCATTCAGCTCAACGCGCTGCCCCAGCGCGACTCACGCCAGTTCATCACGGCCCTCACCGTGCAGCGGTTTGAGCGCTATTTTAAGACCGAGCCCAGCTTCACGTTCATCTTGCCGCACCGGGTGGGCTACGTGCCCCAGCAGCAGGTGCAGGTGGCTTTCACCTCCGTGACCGACCAGGACCTGAGCCGCACCAGAAGCATCGTGACGGGCGCCTACAGCGTGCGCCACGAAGACGCCCTGCAGGCCTGGTCGGCCAACGTGGAGCTCAACCACCTGCTGGCCAGCGCCACCGAAAGCAACGACAAAGGTGCCGTTCTGCTACGGGCCGAGGCAGCCTACCAGCGCTTCTATTCCGCCAAAAAGCGCGTGCAGGTGCGCCTGTTCGGCGGCCGTTTCCTGCAAAGCGCGGCCCAGACCGACTTTGTGCTGGGCTTGAGCAGCAGTCCCGACTACCGCCGCCAAACCGCTTTCCTCGACCGCCAGCAGATTTCGCACGCACTCACCGCCCAA
Source organism: Hymenobacter sp. 5317J-9 (assembly GCF_022921075.1). Lineage (NCBI taxonomy): Bacteria > Pseudomonadati > Bacteroidota > Cytophagia > Cytophagales > Hymenobacteraceae > Hymenobacter > Hymenobacter sp. 5317J-9. Next base: position 2,258,605 of record NZ_CP095050.1, on the reverse strand, counting down.
GTGCACCAGACCGACAACCGCGACGGCGCCTTCAAGGCCTTTGTACCCGTGGCCAGCCAGAAGTGGCTCAGTTCCCTGAACGTGCAGGTGGATGTGCCCGCGCTGCCGTTGGCCATTTTTGCCGACCTGGGCGCCACCAGCGAGAAGCAATTCCTGGCCGGTCGTGCCACTTCGCAGCGCCTGTTCTACGATGCCGGCGTGACGCTGCCTTTCGTTCGGAACATCTTCGAGGTGTACGTGCCCGTGGCCGGCTCGCAATTCCGCGACGGTCTGCCCGGCAGCCGCCAAGAATTCACCGACGGCATCCGCTTCGTGCTGAATTTGAACAAGCTGAGCCCCTTCCGCTTGCTGGATGAAAACCTAACCCGCTAATGCCCGCCCAAACACCCATGGCCTGGCCGCGCCTGCTCTCGCAGCGCCGCTTCCCCGACCAACAGCTACCGCCCGCCAGCGCCGCCCCCGTGCGCGGCGCCTTCGTGCAGGACTACGACCGGGTGGTGTTCAGCTCGGCCTTTCGGCGCTTGCAGCGCAAAACCCAGGTGATGCCCCTGCCCGAAACCGATTTCGTGCACACCCGCCTCACCCACTCGCTCGAAACCGCCGTGGTGGGCCGCTCGCTGGGCCGCCTTGCCGCCCGCCACCTCATGGAGGCCGACGCCGAGCTGGCCCGCCAGCTGCCCAACCTCGACCAGGACTGCGGCGACATCGTGGCCGCCGCCTGCCTGGCCCACGACATCGGCAACCCGCCCTTCGGCCACTCCGGCGAAGACGCCATCAGCAGCTATTTCCTGAGCGCGGCCGCCGCGCCGTATTTAGCGCAGTTGAGTGCCGCCGAAGTATCCGATTTGCAGCATTTTGAAGGCAACGCGGCCGGTTTCCGCATTCTCACGCACACCTACGCGGCGCACAGCAGCGGCACCGCCGGGCTGGGCCTCACCTACGCCACGCTGGGCGCCTTCACCAAGTACCCGCGCCCCAGCCTAGTGCCCGACGATGCCCGCGTGGGCGGCGCCTCCGAGAAGAAATACGGCCATTTCCAGACCGAAAGCGCCCGCTTCCGGCACGTAGCCGCGGAGCTGGGCCTGCTGCCCAAGGATGCAGCCAACGGCTTCTACCACCGCCACCCGCTGGCTTTTCTGGTTGAAGCCGCCGACGACTTGTGCTACCGCATCATCGACTTTGAGGACGGCCTCAAACTGGGCCTCATCGCGCCCGAAACCGGTTTGCCGCTGCTCAAGCGCATGCTCAACGACCCCGCCGGGCGCGTGGGCAGTGTGCAGTGGCACGACTGGCGCGAAGAGCTGGGCTACGTCCGCGCCCGCCTCATTGGCAAGCTGGTGGCGGAGCTGGCCGCGCTTTTTGCCGAGCACGCCCCCGCCATCCTGCGCGGCGAGTACGACCAGTCCCTTATCAAGGAGCTGAGTTGCTGGGTCGATTTGCAGGAAGTGCAGCGCCTGAGCATCAACCAGCTCTACCGCAGCCGCCCGGTGCTGGAAATTGAAGCCGCCGGCTTTGAGGTCCTCGGCGGTTTACTTGATGCGTTCCTGTGTGCCGTGTTCGATGCCAGCCTGGGCCACCGCAGCCGCAAGCTGCTCCTGCTGCTGCCCGAGCAGTTCCGTGCCGAAGGCCACCAGGCCCACGTTTCGGCCTACGAGAAAATCCTGCTGCTCACCGATTTCGTGGCCGGCATGACCGACCAGAACGCGCTGAGTTTGTACAAGACCATCAAGGGCATTGAGCTGCCGAAGGGGTTCTAAACCACGCGCAGCTACCAACAACCGACCTCATGACGGACCTCGAAAACCTGAAGCAAACCTCGCTGCACGACATGGGCGTCGATGCCCTCAACATCGATTTCAAGCACAGCACGCTTACCCTCCAGCTCGGCGTGTACAACGAAGACACCCGCAGCTACGACAGCCTGAAACTGGAGTTTCAGGGCATAAGTGACCTCAACCTGGGTGCGCTCGACTTATCCGCTGGCGCCCTGACGGACCTGGATGTAGACTCCCACACCATCATCCCGCAAGAGGCTGGCCACGCCATTCGCTTCGGGCTGCTCACCGGCCACGGCCAGCCGGGCGCGGAGTGGTCATTTACTTTCGAGCAAGTAAAAATCAGCTAGCGGCCATAAGCATTTGCTTCGCCTTCGTGCAGCGCCACCAGGTTAGCCAGCAGCGCTTCCAGCAGTTTGCGGCCTTTCCACACTGATTTCAGTTTGGCGCGAATCTGCTCGGCCGTCTGCACAAACTCCTGCTCCTCGGCGTGCTCATGGTTTTCAAATTCCATCAGCTGCTCCACCATTTCCACGGTCATTTCAGGATGAAACTGTAGGCCAATCACGCCATCGCCCCACACGAAGCCCTGGGTGGCAGTGGCCGCCGACATGCCCACCCGCATGGCCCCCGGCGGCACCGTAAAGGTGTCCAAATGCCAATGCAAGACCGTGGCCTTCTCGGGCCACCCGCGCAGCAGCGGGTGCTCCAGCGACTTTGCCGAAAAACGCACCGTCCAGAACCCGATTTCCGGCGCGTGATTTGGGCGCACCTCAGCGCCCAGCGCCTCGGCCACCAGTTGCGCCCCCAGGCAAATAGCCAGCGTAATCTTGCCCGCCCGCAACGCATCGCGGATAAACGCCTTTTCGGCGCGTAGCCACGGCAGGCTTTGCTCGTCATGCACGCTCATGGCGCCGCCGAGAACCAGCAGGCCATCGAACTCAGCTAGTGCGGGAAATACCGGGTTGGGCTCGAATAAACGCGTGAACGTGAGCGAATGACCATGCGCAGCCAGCCAGTCGGCCGCGTGGCCGGGGCCTTCATCGGGCAGGTGTTGAAGGCAGTGAAAACGCATGGCATTGGGGTTATTGATTATAAAGTAAGAACGTCATGCTGAGCGCAGCCGAAGCATCTCTACCGTGCCACTAATTAGAGTTACTGTTGCGGTAGAGATGCTTCGTCTGCGCTCAGCATGACGTTCTGGTTTCTGGGCTATCGATTACTCCCACTCAATCGTTGCCGGCGGCTTGCTCGAAATATCATACACCACGCGGTTGATGCCGCGCACCTGGTTGATGATTTTATTCGAGACCTCGGCCAGGAAATCGTAGGGCAGGTGGGCCCAGTCGGCGGTCATGCCGTCCACGCTGGTCACGGCGCGCAGGGCCACCACCCGCTCGTAGGTGCGCTCGTCGCCCATCACGCCCACGCTTTGCACGGGCAGCAGCATGGCGCCGGCCTGCCACACGTGCTGGTACAGGTCGTGCTCCTTGAGCAGGTTGATAAACACGGCGTCGGCGCGCTGCAGCAAGTCTACTTTCTCGGGCGTAATGTCGCCGAGAATGCGGATGCCCAGGCCGGGGCCGGGGAAGGGGTGGCGGTTCAGAATCTCGCCGGGCAGGCCCAGGGCGGCGCCCACTTCGCGCACCTCGTCTTTGAAGAGCATGCGCAGCGGCTCCACCACTTTCAGCTTCATTTTGTCGGGCAGGCCGCCCACGTTGTGGTGGCTTTTGATGGTCACAGCCGGGCCTTTCACCGACACCGACTCAATCACATCGGGGTAAATAGTGCCCTGGGCCAGCCACGCCGCGCCCTGCACCTTGTGCGCCTCGCGGTCGAACACCTCAATAAACGTGCGGCCAATGGCCTTGCGCTTGCCCTCCGGGTCGCTGATGCCGGCCAGCGCGGCGTAGAACTCGGGCGCGGCGTTCACGCCGGTCACGTTCAGGCCCAGGCCTTCGTAGGCTTTCAATACGGTTTCAAACTCGTCTTTGCGCAGCAGGCCGTTGTCCACGAAAATGCCGTGCAGGCGCGGTCCAATGGCGCGGTGCAGCAGCAGGGCCGCCACGCTGCTGTCCACGCCACCAGACAGGCCCAGAATCACCTGGTCGTCGGGGCCGATGGTGTGCAGCAATGCTTCCACCGCGGAATCCACGAAGTGGTCGGGCGTCCAGCTTTGGCTGCACTGGCAGATGTCGACCACGAAATTTTTCAGCAGCTGCTTGCCTTCGGTGGAGTGCGTCACCTCCGGGTGAAACTGGATGCCGTAGGTGTCCTGCCCTTCGATTTTGAAGGCGGCCACGGCCACTTCCGGCGTGCTGGCAATGATGTCGTAGCCCGCCGGGAGCGTCTGAATGGTGTCGCCGTGCGACATCCACACCTGCGAGCCGGCGTGCATGCCCATCAGCAGCGGCGAGGCGTCGTTGAGCTCGGCCAGCCGGGCGCGGCCGTACTCGCGGATGGTGGCCGGCAGCACCTCGCCCCCGCCCTGCTGGGCCAGCAGCTGTGCGCCGTAGCACACGCCCAGCACCGGCACGTGGCCGAGCAGGTGGCTCAGGTCGGGGTTGGGGGCGCCTTCCTCGCGCACCGAGCACGGCGAGCCGGAAAGAATAACGCCCCGAATATCGTCGCTGAGGACGAGGTTCGAGGCGTGGGTGTAGGGGTGAATTTCGCAGAACACGTGCAATTCGCGAATGCGTCGGGCTATCAATTGCGTGTACTGCGAGCCGAAATCCAGAATGAGTAGTCGTTCCATGCCGCAAAGGTAGGGTTAGGGCCCGCCTGCCCGGCAACGCAATTTGGAAAAAGTAACGGAACCGACCCGGGTCACGGCATCGCAGACGCCTCAGTGCCAACGTTGCAAGCACGACGCGCCCCTTTTAGGCGAGAAAAGTTGCGATTTTGTGGCGCAGCTGCGTATCTTTGCAACGGCAAGTCAGAACGACCAGCTCCTGCTGAACTCCCCCAGGACCGGAAGGTAGCAAGGGTAGGTGGTTGTAGCGGTGCGATTTTGGCTTGCTTTTTTTTGCCTTTTCCAGTCGGCCCCGGCGCTGCTCTGTTCCGCAATTTGGCGGGCCATTGAGTAGCTTTGGGGCCGATTCTTTTTTCAAAGCCGGAGGGATTTGCGGCAGTGGAAACGTGGCTTTTGGCCATGAACATTCCATTGACTGCCACCCCAAGCCCCCGTTTCCCAAGACCTTATCATGAAATTCTTCATTGACACCGCCAACCTCGATGACATCCGCGAAGCCGTGGAGCTGGGCGTGCTGGACGGCGTGACCACCAATCCTTCGCTCATGGCCAAGGAAGGCATCCGCGGCCTCGATGCCGTGATGGCGCACTACCGCCAGATTTGCGAGCTGGTGGACGGCGACGTGTCGGCCGAAGTCATTGCCACCGATTTCGACGGCATCGTGCGCGAAGGCGAAGCCCTGGCCGAGCTGCACCCCAACATCGTGGTGAAGGTGCCCATGATTAAGGAAGGCGTGAAGGCCATTAAGTACTTCGCCGACAAGGGCATCAAAACCAACTGCACCTTGATTTTCACCGCCGGCCAGGCCCTGCTGGCCGCCAAAGCCGGCGCCACTTACGTGTCGCCCTTCGTGGGCCGCCTCGATGACATCGGCCACGATGGCCTGCAGCTCATCGAGCAGATTGTGCAGATTTTCAGCAACTACGGTTATCCTACCGAAGTACTGGCCGCCTCGGTGCGCCACGTGCCGCACCTCATTCAGTGCGCCGAAATCGGCGCCGACGTGGTGACCTGCCCGCTCAACGTCATCACCGGCCTGCTGAACCACCCGCTCACGGACAAGGGCCTGGCTACGTTCCTGGCCGACCATAAGAAGGTTAATTCGTAAATGTGCTGATTTTTTGATGTGCGGAGGTGCTTGCTGTTAGCAGTATAGCATTCAGCATATCAGCACATCAATCAATTATCACATCACCCCATGTACATCATCAAAGTAAAGGGCAAGGCCAAAATTCCGGACTACATCCAGCTGCGGGACGAGGCGTTTGTGCTCATCGCCTATTTCCGGGCCGACCGGCCGCTGAAAGACCTGCACCGCTACGGTCTGGAAGGCAAAGAAACCGAATTGGCCGCCGTGATTTCGGGCCTGGAGTTTGGCAAATTGCAGCCGTTGAGCTTGTAGCCGTATGATAGAAAACGTGATTGAGCTGCACGACGCCACCATCATGCAGGAGCAGCAGGCCGTGCTGCAGGGCGTGACGTTCTCGCTCGAGAAAGGCTCGTTTGCCTATCTGGTGGGCCGCACCGGCTCGGGCAAGTCGTCGCTGCTGAAAACCCTGTACGCCGACCTGCCCCTGCAGAGCGGTATGGGCACCGTAGCGGGCTTTCCGCTGGCGAAGCTGCCGGCCAGCAAGGTGCCGTATCTGCGCCGGCGGCTGGGCATTGTGTTCCAAGACTTTCAGCTGCTATCGGACCGCACGGTGGCCGAAAACCTCTTGTTCGTGCTCAACGCCACGGGCTGGAAGGGCAAGGCCAAAAAGCAGCAGCGCGTGAGCGACGTGCTGACCCAAGTGGGCCTCAACGGGGCGGCCAACCGCATGCCGCACCGCCTCTCGGGCGGCGAGCAGCAGCGCGTGGTCATTGCCCGGGCCATGCTGAACGAGCCCGTGCTATTGCTGGCCGACGAACCCACCGGCAACCTCGACCCAGACGTATCGGACAGCATCATGCGGCTGTTTGCCGAGATTAACAACGCCGGCACGGCCATTCTGATGGCCACGCACAACTTTCAGCTGCTCGAAAAATACCCGCACCGCGTGCTGACCTGCAAGGACGGCGAGCTGCTGGATTCGGCGCGACAGCCGCAGTAATCGGCTGGCTTGCCTTTGCTCATCCCCTCTTTCCCTTGCCATGACCGCAGGCCTTTCGGTGCTGATTCCGGTTTACAACTGGGAGGTGGGCGCGCTGGTGACTTCGCTACTGGCGCAGCGGGCCGACTGGCCCGGTCCGGTTGAAATTCTGCTGTTTGACGACGGCTCCCGACCGGAATTTCTTGCGGCCAACCGGCCATTGGGTGCCCACCCGGGCGTGCAGTACCGCGAATTTCCCCGCAACGTGGGCCGTGCCGCCATCCGCAACCAACTGGCCGCTGCCGCGCAGCACGAGTGGCTGCTGCTGCTCGACAACGACAGCATGCTGCCCGATTCTCAGTTTCTGGCACGCTACGCCGCTGCTCGTCAGCTGGCGCACGTGCTCATCGGCGGCACTTGCTACGAGGTGGCCCCGCCCGCCGAGGCCGCGTTGCACCTGCGCTGGCTCTATGGCCAGGTCCGGGAAGCGCGGCCGGCTTCCGTGCGGCAGGCAGCGCCTTACGGGCAGCTGACCATCAATAACGCGCTGATTCGGGCCGACGTTTTCCGGCAGTTTCCACTCGATGAGCGCCTGACCGGCTACGGCCACGAAGACACCCGATTCGGCCAGGAGTTGGCCGCGGCGCGGGTTTCGATACGGCACCTCGATAATCCGGTGCTTCACGCCGGGCTGGAGCCGGCCGCACTTTTCCTGCAAAAAACCGAGCAAGCCGTGCGCAACCTGGCGCGGGTGTACCACGAAGACGGTCCCGGCACCGACTCGCGCCTGCTGCGGTTGGCGCTGCGGCTGCGCCGGCTGGGCCTGGCCGCGCCCATGCGGGCCGCCCTGGGCGCGGCGGCGCCGGTGCTGCGCCGCCAGCTGCTTTCAGATAGGCCCGGGCTGGGGGCACTCGATGCGCTGAAGCTGTATTGGCTGCTGCGGGAGCTCGGAGCCCGGCGGTAAGCAACTCCCTTCGCGGGCTCGCACAAAAAAACCGGTTTCCGGCGCAGGGCCAGAAACCGGTTTTGAGCTTCGCAACGAGGCGGTTTACTTCTTGTCGTCGTCTTTGCCGTCGAACACGTCTTTCACGGCGCCGCCAACTTTTTTGCCCACTTTGGCAGCGCCCTGGCCCACGTCCTTGCCGGCCTCTTTCACGTCGGAAGCGGTATTGCTGATGGCCTGGCCGGCGCGGCTGCGCTCATCGGCGGTTTCGTTGCTCACGTCATCGGCTTTGTTGGCCACGGCATCGGCCCCCTGGCCGGCCCGGATTTTGGTTTTGTCCCAGGACTTAAAGGCGGCGTATTTCAGCTTTTCCTTCTGAATCTCGGCCAGGTCTTTGGCCGGAATGGAGCCTTTCACGTTGTCGTAGGCTTCGTCGAGCGCACGCCACTCGGCGTTGATGTTGCGCCAGTCATTGATGTCGTATTTCTCCTGGTTGCTTTTCACGTTTTGTACGAATTTTTCGTAGGTCGTGCGGGCGTTGGCGGCCGTGAGTTGGGCGGCCGGACTCATGGGCTTGTAGTATTGGCCCAGCTCGCCCACGGTCGTGCGGTTGTTCCAGGCAGTGGTGCGCTGCTCCACGGCGGTGGTGTAGCGGGTGTTGAGCCGGTCAATTTCCTGGCGGCGGTTGTCGTCGTACTGGTCGGCGTATTTATCGACCGCTGCTTTTTTGGTTTGGTAGTCGGCTTTGAGCTGCGCGGTTTCCCGTTCGTAGTCGGCCTTCATCTCGTCGCCCACGGCATCCGTTTTGGCTTCCACGTCATTAACGAACGTGGTCATGTCGTTGTATGCCTGGTCGCTCTCGGCCGAAATTTCTTGTTTGTCAGCCTGCGAGCAGCCGGTGTTGGCAACCGCCACGCCGCCCATTAACAGCACAAAACCTAGGGTGCGGAGAAAGGAATTCTGGTTATTCATAGCGCAAAAACGTTGGTAAAAAATAGCGCGACAGATGCCGGCTGGCATTCGCACAAAGTAGGTTAACGCAGGCGTTTGACTGGGGGTTATAATTGGATGCCCTTGCAGGACAATTCTTTACGAATTACCAATGCGTCACCACCCCTGCTGAACCAGGGCCAAAGCAGGCCAACACGTCCCTCACAGCCAGCCAACTACTTCGTTGGCCGGCCCGCAAACACCCCTCACCATCAGGGCGCCCATCAGCTCTCGAAAACCATACCGATGGCTCTCCCGGCCGGGGCCGGCCGCCCCGAGCCGGCTTCTATCTTTGAGCCCTTCCTGCTACTTGCCGCCCGTGTCCATCCTTCCCGCCCCGCCCGCCCCCATTCACCTGCTCGATTTGGCCGCCGAGCACGCGGCCCTGCAACCGGCCCTGGACGAGGCCTTGCGGGAGGTGATGGATGCGGCTGCGTTCATTCAGGGGCCGGCAGTGGGGGCTTTTGCCGCCGAGTTGGGCCAGTACCTGGGCGGCGCGCACGTCGTGCCCTGCGCCAACGGCACCGATGCCCTCACCCTGGCGCTCATGAGCCTGGAGCTGCCCGCCGGTGCCGAAGTCATCGTGCCGGCTTTCACCTACGTGGCCACGCTGGAAGCGGCAGCGCTCCTGGGCCTGAAGCCGGTGCTGGTAGATGTGCGGCCCGATACCTTCAACATCGACCCGGCCGCCGCCGAGGCGGCCATTACCCCGCGCACCGGCGCCATCGTGGCGGTGCACTTGTTTGGGCAATGCGCCGATTTAGAGGCGCTGAAAGCCATTTCCGCCCGCCACGGCGTGGCCCTGATTGAAGACAACGCGCAGGCCATTGGCGCCACGTTTCAGTTTGCCAGCGGCGAGACAGCATTCGCCGGCGCCGTGGGCGAAGTGAGCACGACCTCCTTTTTCCCTTCCAAAAACCTGGGCTGCCTCGGCGACGGCGGCGCCCTGCTCACCCGCGACACCGCCCGCGCCACCCTGCTCCAGCAGCTGGCCAACCACGGCCAGAGCCGCAAGTACCACCACCAGCGCATCGGCCTCAACTCCCGCCTCGACACCCTGCAAGCCGCCCTGCTGCGCGTGAAGCTGCGGCAGCTTCCGCACAACACCGCCGCCCGCCAGGCCGTGGCCGCCCGCTACGATGCCGCGCTGGCAGGCACGGCGGGCATTGCTGTTCCAGCCCGCGACGCGCGCAGCACCCACGTCTTCCATCAATACACTATTCAGGTAACGGACGCCGAGCGGCGCGACGACCTGCAGCGCTTCCTCAAGGGCGGCGGCGTGCCGACCATGATTTACTACCCGCTGCCGGTGCACGCGCAGCCGGCCTACGCCTACCTGGGCTATCGCGCGGGGCAGTTCCCGGTGGCGGAGCAACTGTGCGGGTCGGTGCTGTCGCTCCCCATTCATCCGCTGCTGACGGTGGAGCAGGTGGCCTATGTGGCACAACTAATAAGCGGATTCTGATGGCTGCATGTGCAGGTGACCATTCCGCCTAAGCAGGCATTAACTATAAAATGGTTGCTAATACAGGGGTTCGCTGGTGGCAGCGCATGGCAGGTAAACTGCTGATTGGTCAGCTGCTGCTTCTGGTTGCGTTTGCCTCCTTGTGCGGCTGGATTTACTATTCAGCATTCTACAGCTACGTGCCTTCGGCAGGCGAAACATATCGTTGTGCAACCGGCGAGTCCGTGGCATTATTCTTTGCCTTGCTCACAACGATTTACCAGTTCGTGCTTTGCTCGTGGCAGGTGGGCTTAGTCCGGCGGCAACCGCATCAAAAAAAGGCCAGTGCATGGAGTATCCTTAGCTTCGCAGCGGCGTTCCTACCTGCCGCACTGTTGATTTACGTATTTTGGATACCTTGAATAAATCGGCTCAACCCGTCCGCTTTGCCATTTGCGGCGTGGGCCACATCGGCCGCCGCCATGCCGCGCTGGTTTCGCGCCACGAGGGTGCCCAACTAGCGGCCCTGATTGACGTGCGCACCGACTTGCAACCCGGCCTTGCTGCCGAATTTCCGGGCGTGCCTTTTTTTGCTTCGCTCGAAGAATACCTGCAAAACGGCCCCGCGGCCGACGTCCTCACCGTGGCCACGCCCAACGGCCTGCACGCCCCGCAGGCGGTGGCCGGCCTGCGCCACGGCCTGCACGTGGTTATCGAAAAGCCCATTGCCCTGCACAAAGCCGACGCCGAAACCATTGTGCACACGGCCCTGCAAACCGGCCGGCTGGTGTTTGGCGTGATGCAGAACCGCTACTCGCCCCCCGCCGCCTGGCTGAAGCAGATTGTGGACGAAGGTCGCCTGGGCCAGGTGTTTCTGGTGCAGCTGAACTGCTTCTGGAACCGCGACGCGCGCTACTACCGCCCCGGCGGCTGGAAAGGCACGCAGGCCCTCGACGGCGGCACGCTTTTCACACAATTCAGCCATTTCGTCGATTTGCTGTACTGGGTATTTGGCGACATCACCAATATTTCGGCCCGCTTCCGCGACTTCACCCACGCGGGCCTGACCGAGTTTGAAGACAGTGGCCTCGTCACCTTCGACCTCGTGCGCGGCGGCAGCGGCACGCTCAGCTACAGCACCGCCGTGTGGGACCGCAACCTCGAAAGCTCCCTCACCGTGGTGGCCGAACGCGGCAGCCTGCGCATCGCCGGCCAGTACATGGACAAGGTGGAATATTGCCATCTCGACGGCTACCACATGCCGGAATTACCCGCCACTAATCCCGCCAATAATTACGGCGCCTTCCAGGGCTCGGCCGCCAACCATGTGCAGGTCATCGAAAACGTGGTGGACACCGTGCAGCAGCGCAGCTTTGCCACCACCAATGCACTGGAAGGGCTGAAAGTGGTGGAAATCATTGAGCGGATTTACGCACTGCGGTAATCGAATAATTTGACCGTACAATTACTCCGGTTTAAAAGACCCACACTTACTCATGGATGCTGAAAAGAGAATAGACCTTATCGTGAAAATTTTGACGATTGGTGCTACACTATGGACCATAGCCGTAGGCATTTCAGAATTCAATCAAAACAAGGCTGCAGAGCTTGATTTACGCAAATACGAACTCGTCAAAATGCATAGGCAAGACTCGTTGGAAACCCTAGCAAAATACCGCCAAGCAACCATTGAGACCCTTACAAAATTCAAAAACAAACAGAGCAAAGTATATGACGAAGCCACCGAGGTTATAAGTTATTTAACTACTCACTTAAATTTTAAATCTGAGGAGTATAAAGCAAAAGACACTAAGTTTAGACGGCTTTATTGGGTCGAATTATCGGCTGTTGAAACCCAACCTGTCGAAGCCGCCATGGTTGGCTTTAAGCTGGCTCTCGACTCGTTACAAAAATCTAAATACCCATCTCAAAGCAGATGGCAAGACTCCGTAAGAAACCGAGGCTACCAAGTAGCAGTGTCGATTAGAGAATCTTCCAAATCTTGGTCTGTACCAAACGGGCTGAAAAGCGAACTAGCACCTTAAGCGACACCACCTTATGGTCTCAAATTTTCTACACCACTGTTGAATTACTAATGAGCCACTAATCAAAATAACCCAAATCGCAAAATTTGCGGTTTATCCCCAAGCGTGGCGGTGATGGGTGACCGAGAGTTATCACTACGAGGCTGGCATTTAATATTATCAACTTGGGTAAAGTAAATACCTAACACTCGCTACTTCTTCGCATCCACGAAATTCTGCACCGAATACGCCACCCCGATGGTGAGGCCTTGCGAAAACTGCACGGCGTTGTCCTGGTCGTAGTCGTAGAGGGCAATGCCGTTGAGCGACACGTTCACGTACTTGCCCACTTTGGCGGTGAGGCCCACGTCGAGGCGGTGGTCGATTTCCCGGGGGTTGATGTTGCGGTAGTTGGCGAACAGCAGGTAACGCGCCTTGAGGTTGACGTTGGGGCTGATGTTTTTATCGAGCTCGGCCAGGATTTGGGCGGCCAGGATTTCCCAACGGGTGCTGTGGCCAGGGTTCACACCGTAGGGCGTATCGCCGAGGGCGGCCACGAAACGGTCGGCCCGGTTCACCACCGTGAGGCGCGGGGCGAAAGGCGCCAGCCGCAGGTGGAAGTACGTGACGGGGTGGTATTCAAACCCGTAGGCGGCCGTGAGAAAGCCCGGCGCAAAGAAATCGGACGTGAGTTGGGCGTTGTCACCATCGTACTTATAGCCAGGCGCAAATTGCGTGAGCAAATTCAGCGACACAAACATGTCCCACTTCGTGCTCATGGCCCAGCCGTATTTGGTGTCGAGGTAAAGCCGGTCCTGGCCTTTGCGGTAGCCCAGGCCCTTGGTTTGGGAAAAGGCGAAGAGGAAATCGGCTTCGTTGTCGAAGCTGTGAGCGCCGCTTTTGCGGTTGGCGCGGGCGTTGGCCAGGGCGTTGAAGCCAATGGTGTTGACGCCGCCGCCGCGCCAGTTGCTGCTCAGCAGGGCCTCGTTCAGCCCCAGGCCGGTTTTGAGCGACTTACGCCAAAGCGGGTCGGGCGCGGGCGCCGTGGGCACGGGCTCGGGAATGACGGTGGGGGTGGTTTGGGCAAAGGCGGGCGAGGCCAGCAACGCGGCGGCGCTCAGGCAGAGGTACAGGTGTTTCATGGCGGGAGGTTAGTTGTTTGAGGCCGCAAATAGCATCACCGGCCATCAACCCGGCTGGCGACTTCGTCAAGTTCGGCATTTTGCGCGGCAAGCCCAACGGCTTGCCTGCCCGCTCGGCCTCATCAGCACCTTCCTCAGCCCAATCTGCCCGGTGCCGGCGGCCCGCCTGCCCGGAACACGCCGGCGCGGGCGAGCGTTAGGCCACCGGCCGCGTGGCTGCCCGGCGGCAGCTCGCCCCGGCTCTAAGCGTCCCACCCATTGCCCCACCTCCGGTATCTTTACCCCAATGCCGGCTCGTCCTATTTCCTACCCCGAACCTCCCGCGGCCGCTCCCGGCGCCGCCCCTGCCTCCTTCCTAGCCACCATGGCCCGCGAGCTGCTGGACCGCTACGGCTCCGGCCCGCTCGATGAGTTGTCCGACCTTGTAGTGGTGGTGCCCACGCGCCGCGCCGTGGTGTACCTGAAGAACGAATTGGCCTTGGCCCTGCCCGGCGCGGCCCCGCTGTGGGCCCCGCGCGTGGCCGCCATGGAAGACTATATGGTGGAGCTGTCGGGCGTGCAGGTTGAAGAGCCCATTGCCCTGCAACTGCTGCTCTACGACATTCTCAAAGGCATCGACACCCATTTGGATTTCGACCAATTTGTGAGCTGGGCCGGACTGCTGCTCAACGACTTCTCCAACCTCGACCAGAACCTGGCCCCCACCCACGAAGTCTTCGACTACCTGACCGAGGCCAAGGCCCTGGAGCGCTGGGACATCAGCGAGCTGCCGCCCAAAAGCCAGGCCGCCGCGCACTCGTTCGGCTTCTGGAACCAGCTGGAGCGCGTGTACCACGAGTTGAAGCGCCGAATGCTGGCCAACCACCTCGCCTACCCCGGTCTGGCCTACCGCCGCGCCGTGGAGAAGCTGGAAAAAACCATTCTGGACCCCGCCGCGCCCGAAGTGGCCCGCCACGTGTTTGTGGGTCTCGGGAATTTGTCGGCTTCGGAAGAAAAGCTTATTCGCCTGCTGCTGAACGCGGGCCGGGCCGAAGTACGCTTCGACGCCGACCCGTTTTACCTCGAAAAAGACTCGCCCAACCGCGCCGGCCAGCACCTGCGCCGCTACTTCGAGAAGTGGAAGCTGTCGCTTGATAATTTCGGGGGCGGCGTGGAATGGCTGCGCGGCCAGCCCCACCACGTGCGCTACCTGGGCGTGGCCAACCCCAGCATGCAGGGCAAGCTGGCCGGCCAGCTCCTGGCCGAAGCCCGCCGCAACTACCCCGACGCCAGCGTGGCCGTGGTGCTGCCCGACGAAACCTTGCTCCTGCCCGTGCTCCACGGCCTGCCGCCCGACGAAGTGCCCGACTACAACGTGACCATGGGCCTGAGCTTCCAGGCCACGCCGCTGTTCAACCTGGTCGATTTGCTGTTTGAGGTGCACCTCACCGGCATTCGGGAGGGCAGCCCCGAAACCGGCTACGGCGTGCCCCGCTACCACCACCTGGCCGTGACCAAGCTGCTGAGCCACCCCTTCCTGCGCCGCTACCAGCAGTGGCAGGACCGCCAGGCCGACGAGCCCCAATACCACGGCGTGCTCGACCAGATTTGCCGCGAATTCGTGCGCCTCAACGCCGTGCTGCTGCCGGCCGAAGAGCTGCTGCGGCTCGGCGCGCACCATCCCATTGTGGAGGCGCTGTTCAAAACCTGGGACAACTGCGACGACATCATTGCCGCCTGCAACACACTCATCGATTTGCTGAAGCAGGTATACGCCGACCACCAGGGCGGCATCGAAGCCGAATACCTCTACCTGTTTTACACGCTGGTGAAACAGCTCGATTCGGCTTTCGACTGCCGCGAGCAGCGCCTGTCGGTGCGCTCGTTTCGCCGCTTCCTGTATGAGCAGATGAGCCGCACGCGCCTGCCCTTTTCCGGTGAGCCGCTGGCCGACGTGCAGGTGATGGGCCTATTGGAAACCAGGGCGTTGGACTTTGACCACCTCATCATCCTTAGCTGCAACGAGGGCGTGCTGCCCGCGCCCAAAAAGCAGCAGTCGCTGTTTCCCTACGACGTTCTCACCGAATTCAAGCTGCCCACCTACGCCGACGCCGAGGCCATCACGGCCTACAACTTCTGGCGCCTGCTCCAGCGCGCCCAGCGCGTGGATTTGGTGCACGTGCTGCCCGGCGCCGAGGGCATGAAAAGCGGCGAGCGCAGCCGCTTCCTGCTGCAGCTGGAAAACGACCTGCTGCCCCAAAACCCACAGCTCACGCTCGAGGACTTAACGGTATCGGTGGCCGGCCCCGACACCGAAGTGGGCGTAAATCCCTACGAGGGCGACCTCATTCTGGAGAAGGACCCGAGATGCTGGCTGCCCTGCGCGGCGTGCTGGAACGCAACATCTCGCCCTCGCGCCTCAACGATTTTCTGGCCTGCTCGCTGCGCTTTTACTTCTCGAAAGTGGCCCGCTTCCATGAAAACGACGCCGTGGAAGAAACCCTGGAAGCCAGCAGCTTCGGCACCATGGTGCACGAGGCGCTGGAAAACCTCATGCAGCCCTTTGCTCAGG
Organism: Hymenobacter sp. 5317J-9; assembly: GCF_022921075.1. Taxonomy (NCBI): domain Bacteria; kingdom Pseudomonadati; phylum Bacteroidota; class Cytophagia; order Cytophagales; family Hymenobacteraceae; genus Hymenobacter; species Hymenobacter sp. 5317J-9. The sequence goes on along the minus strand of NZ_CP095050.1, from coordinate 2,242,915 downwards.
ACGCCCGCTCCATCACCGCCGACGACATTCCCGAGCTCATCCGGCAAGCCCCGGCCGAGGTGCAAAAGGCCCTGCGCCAGGAAGAAACCGAAAAGCATGCCCGCGCCGACGAAGGCCTGAACCACGTGTATGGCCAGGTGGCCACGCGCCTCGTGGTGCGCCTGCTCGAAAGCCTGACCGAGCAGCCCGGCCTGCTCCCCATCCGCCTCTTCGGACTCGAAAAGGAGCTGGCCGCCACCATTTTCGTCGACGTGCCGGGCCAGCCCGAGCCGCTGGCCGTGCGCCTGTTCGGCTTCGCCGACCGCGTGGACGAGATGCCCGACGGCCGCCTGCGCGTGGTCGACTACAAATCGGGCCTGGTGAAACGCAACGACCTGCAGCTGCGCGGCTACCGCGACCGCCTCACCCCCGCCGAAGCCACCGAGCGCCTGCTCCTCGAAGCCTCTTCCAGCGCCGACAAGGTGCGCCAGCTCTGGCTCTACCGCCTCATGCTGGCCCACACCGCCCAGCGCGAAACGGCCGAAACTGCCATCCTCTCGCTGCGCAACATCGACGAAGGCTTGCTCTCAGCCGACCTCAGCTTCATCACCGACGGCGGCCAGGAGTTCGTAGTCGCGTCGGAGGAACTGGTGCGTAAGATTGTGCTGCGCATCCTCGACCCCACCGAGCCCATTCGCAAAACCGACGACTTCACCAAGTGCGAGCATTGCCCGTATCGCGGCATTTGCGCGCGATAGCATTACTCGTAACACCTGTCATCCTGAGCGCAGCGAAGGACCTTCTCACGCTAGCACAATCGGTGCAAACGTGAGAAGGCCCTTCGCTGCGTTCAGGATGACAGACGTATAAATTCAATCCCAATTCAACCAAACTCATGACTGACCAAAACACGAAAGACGAATTCATGCAGGCCGCCATCGACGAAGCCCGGCTGGGCCGCTCGCAGGGCGGCATTCCCATCGGCTCGGTGCTCGTGCGCGACGGCAAAATCATTGGCCAGGGCCACAACAAGCGCGTGCAGGAAGACTCCGCCATCAAGCACGGCGAGATGGACTGCCTCACCAACGCCGGCCGCCAGCGCAGCTACCGCGACACCGTCATCTACACCACGCTCATGCCCTGCTACATGTGCGCCGGCACTATAGTGCAGTTCAAAATCCCGAAGGTGATGGTGGGCGAGAGCCGCACCTTCGGCGAGTCGCGCGCTTTCCTGGAAAGCCACGGCGTGGAAGTGGTCGACCTCGACCTGCAGGAGTGCGTGGACATGATGAACGAATTCATCGAAGCTGAGCCCACGCTGTGGAACGAAGACATTATGGAGCTGTAAGCCAGCCCAGCTGCCGAATTTTAGTACGCTGATAAAAAGGCGAGTGAGTGTTTGCTTACCAATAGTGAGCTAACACTTATATGGCTTTAGCGGCTCCTCACCTACCTTTGTTTCGCTATCGGACAAAACGTTGACCGAGCAGCCAATTCCCACGTCCTCTTTCGCTAGGTGTATCCCACCCCACCTAGGAAAACAATGGTTGAATCCGTTCGGGTCTCCGTCCTAGGAGCTACGGCATGCGGAGTTCAACACGTTACAGCCGGTTAAATCGAACACGCTTCGATTTAACCGGCTGTATTGTTTTGGGGCATTGTGGCGTTTCCGGCGGGTCGCGTTGAGCGCCGAGGGTATGATGCGAATGGGTTTATTTTTTGGTGAATTCATGCCGTTTCTCCACGTCTGTGCGTCCCAAATGCCTGCCGTGGGCCCTATCTTGCCACGTAGATGGGCCGAAAATGGCCCTGCGACTGATTTTTGGCGGTTTATTTATATTAGGTTGGGCTATGACCAGTCATTCCAAAATTGAGCAGGCGGCCCTGCAGCTTTTCGGAGAACGGGGCTACGACAGTACCTCCACCCTGCTCATTGCCAAGGGCGCCGGAGTGTCGGAAGCACTGCTGTTCAAGTATTTTCTGAGCAAGGAGAAGCTGTTTGAATACCTCATCAAGCAGGGATTTCGGCGCATTGTGGAAGCCAACCGCGGCATTCTGACCGAGAAAAACCCGCGCGTACTGGTCGAAAACGTCATCGACCTGCCCTATAAGCTGGTGCACGACGAGCCCGATTTCTGGAAGATGCAGGATAAGGAGTTCAACCGCCCGCTGGTGCAGAAGTATTTCCAGCGCTTCATGAGCCCGATTGACAGCCTGCTCAAGCAGGCCTTCACCGAACTGGGCACTCCCAGCCCCGACATGACCACGCAACTCCTGCTCCTGCTCATCCAGAGTTTGTGGCGCAACCTGCTGTACGAACACGACCCCAACCTGCAGCAACTCGGCGCCCACCTGAAGCGCACCTACCTGCAGGGCGTGCCCGCAGCAAAGTAAAATTGACGGGTTGGGCAGCCAACCTCGTCGCGGTGTCGGCCGAATCTTGAGGAGGGCTTGGCAATGATAGCCGCTATCGGCGCGTTGTCAAAACCCGCGGATGGGTGGATTCACGTTCATCTCATCTGTCGGCATTTTTTTTGCGTTGATGCTATTGCGTTGACTTCCCGCTCTCGCTTATGCCCCACCACGCCGTTCACCGACTGTTGCGCCCGCTGCTGGTTTGGCGGGCCCGCCACATCAGCGAGCGGATGTACATGCTTATTCTGAGCGTGCTGGTGGGCGGGGCGGCGGGCTTGGCGGCGGTGCTCCTCAAAACGTCGGTGCGCTGGGGCCAGGCCATGCTGCAAAACGGCATTTCGGAGCCCAGCCGGGTGTTTGCGCTGTCCATCTACCCGGTGGTGGGCATTGCGCTCACGGTGCTGTTCACCAAGTTTTTTCTGGGCGGGCAGTTAGGGAGGGGCATTGGTCCCATCATCTACAACACGGCCCGCGAGGGCAGCGTGGTGCCGCGCTCCAAGCTCTACTCGCAGCTGGTGACGGCTTTTCTGACGGTCACGTTCGGTGGCTCGGCGGGTACCGAGGCGCCCATTTCCGTCACGGGCTCGGCCCTGGGCTCCAACGCCGGCCGGGTGCTGCACCTGGACCGGCGGCGGCGGCGCCTGCTCACGGGCTGCGGCGCGGCGGCGGGCGTGGCGGCCATCTTCAACTCCCCATTGCCGGGGTGCTGTTTGCGGTCGAAACCATTTTGCTGGAGCTGCCGGCGCAGTATTTCATCCCGCTGTTGATTTCGTCGGCCACGGCCACGGTGGTGTCGAAGGCGCTGTATGCGGGCCAGCCGTTTGTGCTCATCACCACCAGCTGGCCCGTCGACGCGGTGCCGTTTTACGTGCTGCTGGGCTTGTTTACGGCCTTTTTTTCGGTGTATATGATTCGGACCTACCACTGGTCCGAACATTTTTTTGAGCGCTGGCCGGGGTTGCGCTGGAGCAAGGTGGCGCTGGGTGGCCTCACGTTGGGCGGGCTCATTTTTCTGTTTCCGACCCTCTACGGCGAGGGCTACAACACCGTGGAGCTGCTGCTGCGCGGCCACCCCGAGCACATCACCGACGGCAGCATTTTCTCGGTTTACCAAGACAATAACCCCTGGCTGCTACTGGTACTGGTGCTGTTCAGCATGCTGCTGAAGGTAGTGGCCACCAGCATCACGGTGGGTAGCGGCGGCAACGGCGGCATGTTTGGCTCGTCGCTGTTTGCGGGGGCGCTGGGCGGGTTCTTTTTTGCCCGCATCATCAACCTGAGCGGGCTGGTGCACATTCCGGAAGTGCACTTTGTGGTGCTCGGCATGGCGGGCACGCTGGCGGGCGTCATTCACGCGCCGCTCACGGCCATCTTCCTCATTGCCGAAATCACGGGCGGCTACGCGCTGTTTGTGCCGCTGATGCTGGTGAGCAGCTCTTCTTACCTCATCACCAAATACTTCGAGCCCTATTCGGTGTATACCCGCAAGCTCACGGCGCGGGGAGTGGACGTGTACGCCAACAAGGACCGGGGCCTGCTGGCCCAACTCGACCCGCGCCAACTGCTGAAAACCGACTTCATTCCTGTGCGGCCCAGCACGTCGCTGGGCGAACTGGTCGACATTTTCCGGCACTCGTCGCGCGACTTGTTTCCGGTGGTGGCGGCCGGCGGGCGCTTATTGGGCGTGGTGAGTTTGAACTCGGTGCGCGACGCGCTGTTCGACGACGCGCACTACGCCACCACCCGCGTGCGCGAGCTGATGAAACCCGCCCCGCCGTGGTGGGCCCCAACGACGACCTAGAGCACACCCTGAGCCTGCTAGACCGCCACGAATTCTGGGCCCTGCCCGTGTGCGAGGAAGACGGTCGCTACCTGGGCTTTATCGTCAAAACCGATATTCTGGCCCGCTACCGGCGCCAGCTCATTCAGGAAAGCGAGGCGTAGCCGGTGGCCGCTACCGTTCAATACTCGCCTAGTTCCGGGGTTTTACGCGCCAGCTGCAGGCCTACCATCATGAGCAGGCCGGTGAGCAGGATGACCACGAAGAGGATGTTTTCGCTCACCTCGCCAATCAGAAAGCGGGTTGGTATGCTGTAGAATAACAGTACCGAAATCAGCCCCTTGGGGGCAATGAACAGCTCGGGCACCAGGTCGGTGCGCGCCACGTAGCGCAGGTACACGTAGCGCACCAGCGTGAGCACCCCCACGATGAGGGCCCCTTGCAGCAGCAGGGTCACGTTGGCCAAATGGCTCAGGGTGATGGAGTAGCCGAACAGCAAAAAGAAGAACGTGCGAATAAGAAAAGCCGACTCGGCGGTGATGCTTTTGAGCTGGTGCAGCTCGCGGGCCAGCTGCTCGGGGTGCAGAAAGCGGCGCAGCAGCGGGTGGTGCAGCAACTGGTCGGCGTTGTTGACGGCCAGGCCAAAGGCCAGCACCAGCACCAGCGACGAAAGGTGCAACTGCTTGGCGAGGCTGTAGATGAGCACCAAAAACGCAAACAGCAGGAAAAACTTGACGTGCGAGCGCAGCCGCCCCAGCAGCCAGGCCAGCAGCGCCGTGCTGAGCACGGCCACCACCACCACGGCCAGCACGTCGCGCCCGAACGTGATGACGGACCAGCCCTGGGCAAAGTCGTCCTGCAAAATGAAATTAAACATCATGATGCCCACGATGTCGGAAAACGTGCTTTCGTACACGATGAACTCCTGCTTCTCGCCGCCCAGGCCGGCCACGCTGGGAATGGCCACAGCGCTGCTCACCACAGCCAGCGGCACGGCGTTGAGCAGGCAGCTTTGCCAGCGGGCCCCTACATAAAAGTGCAGCAGCGCCGCAATGGCCGCCACCTGCACCCCCATAATGAGCACCGCCGCCAGAAACGAGCGCCGGATGAGCGGGGCCTTGTCGCGGGTGAGACGCAGGTCGAGGGAACCTTCCAGCACAATCAGAATGAGGCCCACGATGCCGAAAAGCTGCAGCAGCACCGGCGGCACGGCCACCGGCACGCCTCCCCAGTAGGCGGCAGCCTGGCTCAGAGCAATGCCGGAGAGCAGCAGCAGCAGCACCGACGGCACCTTGGTGGCCCGCGCAGCCAGGTCGAATATGTAGGAAAGCAGCACGGCCAGGCTCAGGCCGATAAGGATGGTATAAGGTCCCATAGAGGAGCTTGCTAACGGGCAAGAAGGTGGCGGGGTTAAGCCCCTGCGCCCCTTGGCCGTAACTTGGCGGCCCGTTTCGGGGCTGCGCCCGGGCCTTTTTAACCTTCTTTCTGTATGCACCAGCACCGCGGCGAAGTTGTCGTAATCGGGGGCGGGCCGGCAGGCCTCATGGCCGCCCAGCGCCTGGCCGAAGCCGGGCTGCGCGTGCGGGTATTCGAGGCCCAGGCCACCGCGGGGCGCAAATTTCTGGTAGCCGGCCACGGCGGCTTCAACCTGAGCAACGCCGAAGAACTTGCCCGCTTTGCCGGGCGCTACGGCGCCGAAGCGGCCCGGTTTCGGGAATTGCTGGCCCACTTTTCGCCCGAAGACCTGCGCGCCTGGGCCGCCGATTTGGGCATCGAAACCTTCGTGGGCACCAGCGGGCGCATCTTCCCGGTGGCGGCGCACAAGCCCGCCGACCTGCTGCGGACCTGGCTGAATCGGCTGCGGGAGCTGGGCGTGGAGCTGCACACCCGGCACCGCTGGCTGGGCTTTGCGGGCGCCCACGACCTGCGCCTGCGCGACGAAACCACCGGCCAGGAAACCACGCTGGAGCCCGCTGCCACCGTGCTGGCCCTGGGCGGCGCCAGCTGGGCCAAAACCGGCTCCGATGGTGCGTGGGTGCCGCTGCTGCAGGAGGTTGGCGTGCCCATCACGCCCTTCGCCCCGGCCAACTGCGGCGCGGAAGTGCGCTGGTCGGACTTCTTTAAGCAGAAAATTGGTCGCGCGCCGCTCAAAAACATCAGCCTGCGGGTGAACGATGGCCCGCCGGTGCGCGGCGAGGCCATGCTGACCGAGTACGGCATCGAGGGCACGCCCGTGTATGCCCTCACGCCGCAGGTTCGGCAAGCCCTGGCGGCAGGGCAAGCCACGCTGTATCTGAACCTGAAGCCCGACCTGCCGGAGGCCACCTTGCTGGACAAACTCCAACAGCGGCGTAGCGGCACCTCGCTGCCCGACTTTCTGCGCAAAGCCCTGAATCTCGGGGCCCCGGTGCCCACGCTGCTGCGCGAAACGGCGCCGGAAGTGGCCACTTATTCTGCCGAGGCGTTGGCGGCCCTGCTCACTGCGGTGCCGCTGCCCGTGGCCGGCCTGCGGCCGCTCGACGAGGCCATTTCCACGGCCGGCGGAATTGGCCTTGCAGCGGTGGATGAGTTTCTGATGCTGCGGCAGCGGCCGGGCACCTACGTGGCCGGCGAAATGCTGGACTGGGAGGCGCCCACGGGCGGCTACCTGCTGCAGGGCTGCTTCAGCACCGGGGCATGGGTGGCGCGGGGCATTGCGAAGCGGCTGCAAGCAGAATAACCTGCGGCGCTCCGAATTTTAACACCCGGTTTATTTTTTTACTCCCTGGCCAGCGCTTTGGCCTTCTCTTCGGCTTCGCGCAAAATCTGGCGGGCTTCGCCGAGCAGCCGGCGGCCGGGGTTCAGTTCTTCGCGGGCAATGAGGGCAAAAAGCAGGAAGAAGGACGCCAGCGGCAGCAACCACCCCAGCGCAAACCACAGCCAGAACGAGCGACCCCGGCTCTGGGCGCAGTAGCCGGTGAGGATGGGGATGAAGGAAATGGCCACCGCCATCACCAGAAGCATGTCGAGGAAAGGCATAGGCCAGGGGTGAGGAAAGGACGGTGGGAGGTGCCGGCAACTGCGCCGGCTCTAGCTCGAAGATACGAATTTCTGAACGGGAGGTGAAGCCTTAAAAGAGGAATTTTGTTTCGTTCTACCACTATCCGCGCGTTTTTTCCGTAGTTCGGCCTGAAGTCGGGGCCGCAGCGAGGCCCGGCCGTCTTGAATCTGCCCATGTGGGAACACCAAAGTCTGTTTCGCGTTTCGGCCCAACTCTTTGCCGAGGGGGTATTTAACTTGCTCGACCGCAACCTGCGGCCGGAAATTTTTCTGCTTGGGTTTGCCTCGGCCAAGGAGGCCGACGAGCCCGATGCCGTGGTGGTGGAGCCGCCCACGGCGCGCTACCAGCCGCAGGATTTTTGCCGCGTCAAAACCAACGCCGCTGCCCTGGAGGCCGACGCCGGCCCGCAAGGCTCGGTGTACCACCTGCACCCCAACGACCACGACCGGTTTGAGAAGCAGCACTGGTACGAGCTGATGTGCCGCGCCACCGAAACCACGCTGCACGAGCTCACCCGCAGCCGGCACGAAAACCGCCGCTCCTTCTGTTCGGTGCCGGTGAGCCTGCAGGGCTACCTCGTGACGGTGGTGCTCCAGCTGTCGGCCGACTGCTACGAGGGCTACTATTCCTTGCCCAAAGCCAGCAGCGCGCGCCCCGCCAACCTGCCCCACGCTACGGTGGTAGAGTTTCTGCACGACTGCGCCCGCGCCCTGCGCGAAGCCGACACGGCCGACAACGACCAGCCCGTGCTCGACCGCGACTACAACGAGCTGCTGCGCTCGGCCGGCCGCCGGCTGATGCTGCGCGTGGCCCCCGCCGGCACCCACGGCCTGTATGATGCCTGCAACGGCGTGGCCGCTCTGCGCCACGAGGGCGACGAAGGCATCGGCACCATGCTGGTGAGCCGGCGCCTGCACCCGGCCATCGTGCCCGTGCTCACCCTGGAAACGCCCGTGCCCATGCGCGACCACCGCTCCATCCGGAAGCTGCTGGAGCTGAGCGAGGGCCACACCGCCCTAATTTCGGACGCCTCCCACGTGTTCGGCCTGGGCCAGCTGGTGCCGGAGTCGGATGCGCAGTACGAGCCCCTGGTGACGGTGCATTTCACCAACCACTACAGCTGGGAAATGAGCCACGCCGGCCATATCCTCATGCGCGTGGTGAGCAACACGCCGCGCCTGCCCCAGGGCCGCGTGGCCGCCGACAACTTTGCCCGCATTGTGCGCATTGTGTTTCCGAGTCTCGACGCTGATAGCACCGACTACCTCTGGGACCTCGCCCAGAAGGCCAGCACACAGCCCACGGGGACTATTCTGGTCATCTCGGCCGGAGCGGCGCAGGAGGCCCATCGCCTCACGCGGCAGTGCTTCCGGGTGGTGCCGCGCATCATGACGCCCTCGGTGCTGCGACTCGTCACCAACATCGACGGGGCCGTGCTCATCGAGCCCAATGGCATGTGCCACGCCATCGGCGCCATTCTCGACGGGCTGGCCACCGACAAGGGTGACTCTTCGCGCGGGGCGCGCTTCAACTCGGCCCTGCGCTACGCCAACAGCAGCAAGTACCCCATGCTGGCCGTGGTGGTAAGCGAAGACGGCTGGATTGACTTGCTGCCCTCCTAGTAAGGAAGCGGGCCGTTACAGCACTACTTCAAACCAGCCCTTGTAGACGCGGGCCGATGCCGCCAAGCGCAGCACGTAGTAGTACATGCCCGGCGCGGCGCCGCTGCCCCAGTCGTTACTGTACTTGGCTGTGGTGTACACCTTCCGGCCCCAGCGGTTGTAAACGTCGAGCGACCAGGCCGCCGCGCCCATTCCCTTCACCACAAAATGCTCGTTTTGCTGGTCGCCGTTGGGCGTGATGATGGTGGGAATGAGGAGGCAGGAAGCAGCCGTCACGGTGCGGCGGGCCGTGCGGGTCTCGCAGGCCGAGCTGATTTCCAGCGAGTAGGTACCGGGCTGCTGTACCAGCAGCGTGGGCCCCGACGACCCATCGGACCAGCGGTAGCTGAGACCGGAACTGGCTGGACCGGGCGCTCGTAGCACCAGGGCTGCTCCTTCGCACAGCGTGGTGTCGGCCCCGAGGGTGAAAGAAGGCACCGGGGGCGCGGCATTCGCAAGCACCCGAAACTGCCGCGTGCTGCTGAGGCCGGTGCTGAAGGTAGCCGTGACGGAATAGAGGCCCGCCTGCGCCACCGTGATGCTGGCCGTGGTGGCGCCGGTGTTCCAGCGGTAGGCCGTAGGCGCCGGCGAGGCCGCGGCGACTAGCGTGACGCTGCGGCCCGGGCACAGCACCGAGTCGCCGCTGATGGTGACGGGCGGCGCCACGGGGGCGGCCACCGGCCCCAGCCGGATAAGCCAAAAGTCGCTGATGCCGGCGGTAGACTGGGTTTTATCACTGGACAGGCCCGACCCGGAGTAGCCCGACAGCAGGTAGCCGCCATCGGTGGTCTGGGCCAGGCTGTAGAGGTAGTCGTTGCTATTGCCGCCATACGAACGGTCCCATTGCTTGGTGCCGTTTGCGCTGATTTTTAGTACCCAGTAGTCCATGTCGTACCCACCGCCGTCGCCCTGATTGGGCTGGGTTTTGTCGAACGACACACCCGACGACGACACGCCGCCCACCACGTAGCCGCCGTCCCGGGTTGGGCGCACCACGTTGGCGTTTTCGATGGCCGCGCCGCCGTAGGTGTGCTCCCACTGCACGGCGCCGGCGGCGTCAGTTTTCACCACCCAGTAGTCGTAGTTGTAGCCGCTGTTGTTGCCGTAGTGGCCTTGGCTTTTCTCGCCCGAAGCGTCCGAATCGGAAGAGCCGGCCAGAATGTAGCCACCGTCCTGGGTTTGGTAGAGGCTTTGGAGCAAGTCGCTGTTGTTGCCGCCGATGGCGCGCTCCCACAGGCGGTTGCCCTGGGCGTCGAGCTTTATCAGCCAGTAGTCGTTGCTGCCCCGGCTGGGCTGGGTGCGGTTGCCCGACGCTGGCGAGAATGAGTAGCCGCCCAGCAGGTACGTACCGTCGGGGTTCTGGTGCAGGCAGGTGAGGGCATCATCGGAATTGCCGCCAAAGGTGCGGTCCCACTGCTTGTTGCCCTGGGCATCGGTTTTCACCACCCAATAGTCGCCCACCCCAAGGTTGGCTTCACTTTTCACTCCTGACACCCCCGAGTAAGATTTGCCCCCGAACAAATAGCCGCCGTCGGCAGTCTGGAGCAACACCTCGAAGAGGTCGGCGTCATCGCCGCCGTAGGCGCGGTCCCATTGCTTGTTGCCTTGCGCATCGAGTTTTACCACCCAGTAATCGGTGGCAAACAAACCGCCCAGGCCCGGCTGGCTGGGCACGGTGCGGTCGCCGGACACGCCCGAGTCCGAGTAGCCGCCATCGGCCGTTTGTTGCAGGCTGCGCAAGATGTCGTCCCGGTTGCCGCCGAAGGTGCGGTCCCATTGCTTGGTGCCTTGGGCGTCAATCTTTATCACCCAATAGTCGGAGCCTCCGCGCGAGGCTTGGCTTTTGTCGCCCGAAATGCCCGAGGTCGACGAGCCGGCCACCACGTAGCCGCCGTCGGCGGTGGGGTACATCCGGCCCGGCCCTTCCGAGCCGTTGCCGCCGTAGGTTTTGTCCCACAGCTTGGCGGGCGTCTGGGCGGCCACCCGGGCGGCTACCGCCAGCAGTACTGCCGCACACAATAGCACAGTGCGCCAGAATGCAGCAAAATCAGAGAACCATCGTGGGGTAGAAACGACCATATGCGCAGCGAAAGTTGGGGCTCCGTAAAGTTACGGCCGCCCCTCCTTCCGCTGCGTGGCTCCTGCCCTACCCGTTCACCGAGCCCATCATGGCGGCCGGGTAGCGCAGGCCGGCGGCTTTGCCCTGGGGCGCAATCTCGTCGAGTTGGGCCAGCTCGTCTTTGGTCAGCTGCACTTCCAGCGCGCCCAGGTTTTCTTCCAGGTATTTCACGCGCTTGGTACCGGGAATGGGCACCACGTCGTCGCCCTGCGCCAGCACCCAGGCCAGGGCCAGCTGGCCAGCTGAGCAGCGCTTCTGGCGGGCCAGCTCGTTGATGCGAGCCACCAGGTCAAGGTTTTTCTGAAAGTTTTCGCCCTGGAAGCGGGGCGTGTGGCGGCGGTAGTCGTCTTCGGCCAGGTCTTCAAACTTTTTGATTTGGCCGGTGAGGAAACCGCGGCCCAGCGGCGAGTACGGCACGAAGCCCACGCCCAGCTCGCGCATGGCGGGCAGAATCTCGTCTTCCGGCTCGCGGCTCCACAGCGAATATTCCGTTTGCAAGGCGGCAATGGGGTGAATGGCCACGGCCCGGCGCACCGTGGCCGGGGCAGCCTCGCTCAGGCCCAGGTAGCGCACCTTGCCTTCTTCCACCAGCCGGCTCATGGCACCCACGGTTTCTTCAATGGGCGTGTTCGGGTCGACGCGGTGCTGGTAATAAAGGTCGATGTAGTCGGTACCGAGGCGCTTGAGGCTGGCTTCGCAGGCGGCTTTCACGTACTCGGGCCGGCCGTTGATGCCGCGCTTGGTGGGGTCGTTGGGGTCGCGCTGAATGCCGAACTTGGTAGCCAGCACGATGCCGCCGCGCTGACCCTTGAAGGCCTGGCCCAGCAGCTCTTCGTTTTTGAAAGGGCCGTACATGTCGGCCGTGTCGAAGAAGGTGACGCCCAGGTCGCGGGCGCGGTGCAGGGTGCGGATGCTTTCGGCATCGTCCTGGCCGGCGTAGAAGTCGGACATGCCCATGCAGCCCAAGCCGAGGGCCGAAACAGTGAGGCCGGAGCGGCCCAGTTGGCGAGTTTTCATAAAGCGAAACGGAGCGTAGTTGGTTGATAGCAGGCAGTGCCTGCTGGCTCTACGCAATGACTTGGTAAACCGGTCAGGCCGTGGGTTTGATTTTTGTCACTTCGTTCTTTCCGTTCACTTTTCGCTCAACTGCCACGTTCATCTTCTTTCCGCTGCCGCCTGGTAGCAGTCAGGCTTCATCCTGCCGACACGCCCGCCGGCCGTACCTTTGCCCCGTGAATATTTCCTTGAAAAACGTCCTCCCGCTGGCGCTGGTGGCCCTGGCTGCGGCCTGCTCCTCGCCCAACCGCCCCATTGGCGAAAACGGCGCCCCCTCCGACGCCTCGGCCGCCGAAATGGCCCTCATGAACCGCCACGACTCGCTGATGGCCGAAACCAGCAAGCTGTACGAGTACAAGGCCAAGCTCTCGGGCTACCACACCGAAGCCGCCGCGCCCTACATCCACGGCCTGCTGGCCGCCGATGCGGCCATGATGGACTGGATGCACAACTACAAAGCCCCCGACACCACGGCCGCCCCGGCCGCCCGCGTGACCTACTTCCGCCAGCAGCAAGAAATATTGGCGGGCGTGAGCCGGCAATACCGCGCCACGCTCGACTCGGCCCGGCGCTTCACCACCGAGCACCCCGCCGCCGGCGACGTGGCCCCCGCTTCTAACTAACCCTCCGCATGTTGAAACGCCTGCTGTTGCTGCCTGCCCTGGCGGCTGCCCTCCTCACCGCCTGCACCGAGGCGCCCAAAGAAGCTGCTAAGCTGCCCATCATGGGCGAGCGCGACGTGCGCCCCCGCGCCGACGGCGGCCCGGCCGACACCGTGTTTGCCACCGTGCCCGCCTTCCGCCTCACCGACCAGTTCGGCCAGGTGCTCACCAACCAAAGCTTCGCCGGCCGGGCCTACGTGGCCGATTTCTTCTTCGCCACTTGTCCCGGCATCTGCCCCAAAATGCAGGCCGAGATGCTGAAAGTGTACAAGAAATTTGGCCAGGATAAGCGGCTGGCGTTCCTCTCGCACACCATCGACCCGGCCCACGACTCCATTCCGGTGCTGCGCGACTACGCCGAGCGCCTGGGCGTGGGCACGGCCCGCAACTGGCACTTTGCCACCACCGGCGCCCACGGCGAGCCCACCGCCCGCGACACCGTGTTCCAGCTGGCCCAGGCCTACTTCACGGCCGCGCTGCCCGACAAGCAGGCCCCGGGCGGTTTCGCCCACAACGGCACCTTCGCCCTCGTGGATGACCAGGGCCACGTGCGCGGCCTCTACGACAGCCTCAATCCCAAAGAAGTGGACCGCCTGCTGGTGGAGCTGCCCGTGTTGCTGGCCGAAATCGACAGCCGCCAGCCCGGCGTGGCCCGGAAATGAGGCCGGCCCTTGCCCGGCCGGCCAGCGCGCTGGGCGCGGCGCTGGCCCTGCTGGCGGCGCTGCTCCAACAAAGCTGCTTTAGCAACAACCGCCACCAGGGCGAGAAGCTGTATGCCCAGCACTGCGCGGGCTGCCACGGCGAGCAGGGCCAGGGTCTGGGCCGTCTGATTCCGCCCCTGGCCGGGGCCGACTACCTAGTGGACCACCGCGCCGAGCTGCCTTGCCTGCTGCGCCAGGGCCAGAACGAGGTCATCGTCGTCAACGGCGTGGGCTACCACAACGTGATGCCCGGCAACAAAGCCCTGAGCCCCGCCCAGCTCACCAACCTGCTGAATTTCATCGAGACGCACTGGGGCAACAGCGCTTCGCCCCGCACCATCCGGGAAGTGGAGCAGCAATTGGAGGCCTGCCGGGCGCAGTAGCGGGAAATGCAAAAACGCAGGACGGTCATGCTGCGCGCAGCCGAAGCATCTCCCGCGGGGCAGTAATCAAAACGCCTGTCATCCTGAGCGCAGCGAAGGACCTTCTCACGATTGGATGGTTTCTATCGTGAGAAGGTCCTTCGCTGCGCTCAGGATGACAGGTGACGCGGTAGAGATGCTTCGACTCTGCTCAGCATGACGCACTTTTTTGTGGAAGCAAATCCATTTCTGCCCGCATTTCGCCCCTGCCAAACCCGTTTTTCGCCGTAGATTGCACCCCAATTCACTTGCATTCTTATCCGATATGGGCCTGTTTGACTTCCTGAAAAATAAACCCGCCGACACCCCGGCCACTCCCGCTTCCACCGGCTCCCCGGCCGGCGCACCCGCCGACAAATCCGCCTCCGGGCCGCGCTACCAGGGCTCCAAGTTCGTGGCCCCCGTAGAGCCCGTGGCCCCCGCCCCCGTGTATCAAATTCCGGAGCCGATGCCGCTGCCCTTCGAGCCCGAGAACGTGCTCGAGCAGCTCCTGCTGCTGGCTGCTACCGACGAAAACGCCCGCCCCGCCTTCTACCAAGCCCTGCTGCAGGAAGAAATCCTGATGATTCTGGCCCCAACCGACGGTATGGAGCCCGGCGAAGTGGTGCTCAACGAAGGCCAGGAAATCCAGCTGCAGGTGCTCAACGACGGCAAGCTGCCCATCTTCTCCTCCGTGCCGCGCCTCACCGACGGCGATATGGAGCACCCGCCCATGAGCTACGTGCGCCTGCCCGGCCACGCCTTTTTCCAGATGGTGCAGGGCCAGGACTGCGTGCTGAATCCCTTCTCGCCCGCCGGCAAGCTGCTGCCTAAAGACGAGTTGGCCGCCCTGCTCTCGGGCCAGCTCACCGGCCCGCTCTCGCCGGCCGGCGGCGACGCGCAGGTGCTGCTCAGCCAGCCCGCCGAGTACCCGCAGGCCGTGGCCGACGCCATTGCCGCCTGGGCCGCTACCGAGTCGCACATCGAGAGTGCCTACCTGGCTCAGATGCAGCTCGCCGACAACCCCGACGTGCCGCGCCTGCTGCTGGCCTTCATCAGCAACAACTCCGACCCGAGCTTCATGCAGAACCTGGGCCCCGTGCTGCAAGGCCAGACCAATGCCTACCAGTTTGTGGACCTGATGCTGCTGGACCCAAATTCCGAGGAAGGCGTGAACCCGTATTTCCGCACGATAGAGCCGTTCTATCAGAAGGCGTAAGCCTCAGCTCAGGTGATGAAGAACGTCATGCTGAGCGAAGTCGAAGCATCTCTACCGCGCAAGTAACTTGATTACTGCGGCACGCGAGATGCTTCGACTTCGCTCAGCATGACGTTCTTTTTTGTTTTTCTTCCTATGTCCCACCCTACCTTCCCCGCATGAAACTCGCCTCGCTCCTCCTGCTCGCGCCCTTCGCGGCCCTGGCCCAAACCAAGCCCGCTTCGCTCCTGCCCCCGGCCGACCCCAAAATCCAAAAGCTGGTGGATGAAATCTCGGCCAAGAACCTGGAGGCCGACATTCGCAAGCTGGTTTCGTTCGGCACGCGGCACACGCTGAGCGACACGCAAAGCCCCACGCGTGGCATTGGCGCGGCCCGCAACTGGGTGCGCGACGAGTTCCTGAAATACAGCAAAGCCGGTGGCGGTCGCATGACCGTGGAGATGGACACTTTCACGGTGAAGCCCGACGGCCGCCGCATCAACAAACCCGTGCTGATGGCCAACGTGCTGGCCACCCTGCCCGGCACCGACCCCGCCGACACCCGCGTGATTCTGGTGAGCGGCCACATCGACTCGCGCGTGAGTGACGTGATGAACGCCACCGCCGACGCGCCCGGCGCCAACGACGACGGCTCGGGCACCGTGCTGGTGATGGAGCTGGCCCGCGTGCTGGCCGGCCAGAAATTCCCCTGCACCCTCAAATTCGTGGCCGTGCAGGGCGAAGAGCAGGGCCTCTACGGCTCCGGCCACCTGGCCGAGCGCGCCAAAAAGGAAGGCTGGAACCTGATTGCCATGCTCAACAACGACATCGTGGGCAACTCGCACGGCTTCGACCCCGAAATCAGCGACGCCACGCAGGTGCGGGTGTTCAGCGAAGGTGTGCCGGCCAACGAAACGCCCGAGCAGGCCCGCATCCGCCGCCAGCTCAGCTCCGAAAACGACGCGCCCAGCCGCCAGCTGGCCCGCTACATTCAGCGCACGGCCCAGCTCTACGGCCGCGGCCACAAAGTGGCCCTGGAGTACCGCCCCGACCGTTTCCTGCGCGGCGGCGACCACACGCCCTTCAACCAGCAGGGCTTTGCCGCCGTCCGCTTCACCGAGATGAACGAGGACTTCACCCACCAGCACCAGGACCTGCGCACCGAAAAGGGCCGCGCCTACGGCGACACCCCCGAGGGCGTGGACTACGCCTACCTGCGCCGCAACGCCAGCATCAACCTCGCCACCATGGCGGCGCTGGCGCTGGCCCCCGCCGCCCCGGCCAAGGTCGAAGTACTCACCGCCAACCTCACCAACCGCACCGAGCTGCGCTGGCAGGCGCCGGCGGCCGGCCCCAAGCCCAGCGGCTACGTGGTGCTGGTGCGCGAAACCAGCGCTCCGCAGTGGCAGCAGCGCTTCCCGGTGAGCGACACCACGGCCGACTTGCCCATCAGCAAGGACAATTTCATTTTCGGCGTGGCCTCGGTTGATGCCGCCGGGCACGAGAGCGTGGCCGTGCTGCCGGTGGTGGGGCGGTAAGACCGACTCTTGTTAGCGAAGGCACTACTTTTTCAACGATGTTGTAACACAACAACGCACGTTTCAACAAAGCTTGGCTATGAATAAAACTCGTTCTTACCTCTGCCGCTTAGCCATTCTCTTATCGGTTTCGGCCTGCAACTTCGATAATGGCCCAATTTTTACCATAGTCGAGGGAACGGTAAAAAACAGATACACCGGCCAAGCAATGGGAATGGTTCGCGTTTCCGTGCGCCGCTACCTGTACGGGGCATTTGGCGCCACCCGCTCCGATTCGGTGACATCGGTACTTACCGATGCGGCGGGCCACTATAGACTCACGTTTGAACCCTCCGATAAAGGAGAATATTTAGCATTAGTAAAAAGCACTGAGAACCTGTATTGCCTGAACACTCCTCCAGGGTCCGATGGCCTAGAAGCCCGTCGGGGCGTCGTTAATCAGCTGAATTTCGAGGTTACGCCTTACAAAACGGTTACAATAAACGCCAATTCAAGGAAAGACGGCAAAACCGATATTGAATTTTTCTTCATTGTCTGGGACCAAAAAGGCAATGATTTCAGGGGTTCTTTTTTTAGCGACTCTGTCAAAACACGGCAGCAGGTTGCATTTACCAGAACCGTTAAGTTGTTGCCAAACCGGTATTACCGTTTCGTCAAACTAACGGCTAACCGCGTGCGGCTAAATTCAGGCAACGTGGAATTCCGTGATGAAACCTGGCACGATATGTATCGGACTGTGCTTTACAACGATACGACAGTTATCAATTTTCAATAAGTTTTAAAGAGGCAAGATGAACGGACGGGCCGACTTCAACCCTGATGATGACAGGATAAACTTGTAATTCCTAATAACGTTTTGCGATAGATGCATGGCACTAACCTTACATCATCATGTCTCCGCTCATCATCGTTCTCATCGTTGTCGCCGTTCTCCTCTCCGGCCTGCGCATTGCGCAGGAATACGAGCGGGCCATTGTGTTTCGGCTGGGCCGGTTTGTGGGCACGCGCGGCCCGGGGCTGTACTGGATAATTCCGATTCTGGAACGCCAGCAAACCATTGATATCCGCACCAAAACGGTGGATTTGGAGCAGCAGGAAACCATCACCAAGGACAGCGTGACCATCAAGGTGAACGCCGTGCTGTGGTTTCGGGTGGTGAACCCGGCCGATGCCATCATTAAAGTGGCCAACTTCAACCAGGCGGTTTACCAATTGTCGGTCACGGCGCTGCGCAACATCATCGGCCAGCACCAGCTGGACGAGGTGCTGCGCGAGCGCCAGCAAATCAACTCCGCGCTGCTGCAGATTGTGGACGCCGCCACCGAAAACTGGGGCGTGAGCGTGGAAATGGTCGAAATAAAAGACGTGGAAATTCCGGAGTCCATGCAGCGGGCCATGGCGCGCGAGGCCGAGGCCATTCGCGAGAAGCGCGCCCGCATCATCAAGGCCGAGGCCGAGCTGGAAGCGAGCATCAAGCTCACGCAGGGCGCCAAGCAAATGGAGGAAAGCCCCATTGCCCTGGAGCTGCGCCGCATGCAGATGCTCTCCGAAATCGGCATCGACAACAACACCACGACGGTGGTGCTCATCCCTTCCGAGTTCACGAACGCCGCCAAAAGCTTCACCCAAATGGTGACGCAGGAGAAGCCGTAAACGTCGTTGTCATCAGCCGGAAGCCGCGCCGCATTCAGTTGCGGCGCGGCTTTTTTGTGGGTCTCAGAAAAGCCGCGTTTCAGGTTCGGGACACCCGTATTGGCAAAGCCGTTATTTTCAGCAATATTGACCTATTCAAGTTTTATTTTGACTCTATCCAACCCTCTTTTCTATGAAACGACTTGTACTCCCGTATCTGGTTCTTGCGCTCGGTGCCCTGCCGGCGCGGGCGCAATGGAACCCCAACCCCGCGCAAAACCTGGCCGTGCGCGACGTAGCGGGCACTGGCGAGGTCACTCCCCGCATCTCGCCGGCCCCGAACGGCGGCACCTGGGTGTCGTGGTTCGAGACCGTGGCCACCACCAACTACCAGATGCGCCTGCAGCTGCTCGACGTGAACGGGCGGCCCCAGCTGGGCACGGCCGGCCTGCTGGTGAGCAACCAGCCCCAGGGCACCGCCCTTTACCGCTACGACCTCAAAACCGATAACGCGGGCAACGCCATCCTGGCGTTTCAGGACACGCGCACGGGCGCCAACCAGTGCGTGGCCTACAAGATTTCGCCCACCGGGCAGCAGCTCTGGGGCGCCAACGGCATTGCGCTGCTTGATGCCGACGCCACCTCCGGGTTGTCGCCCAGCATCGGGGTCACGTTCGGCAACAACGTGGTTATTGGGTGGAATTCCAGCGGCACAGCCAATGCGGCGCACGCCAGCAAATGGGTGTCGTTTCAGAAGCTTTCGCCCACGGGCACGGCCCTGGGCGGCGTGCAGCGCGTGCAAGACCCCGTGAAGCGCTACAGCCGCCCCGGCTTCGTGGCCATGACCACCAACGCCTTCGGGGCCGACGACGTGGTGATGCAGTACGTGGAAGAAACCGGCAGTGGGCTGGGCGTGTCCACGGTCTTCGCCCAGCGGTTTAGTACCACGGGCGCGCCGGTGTGGGCCGCGCCGGTACGCGTGAGCGACAAAACCATCGGCTTCGCGGCCTTCCCTGAGCTGGTGCCCGACGGCAGCGGCGGCTTCTACGTGCTGCTGGGCTCGGGCAACCCGGCCAGCGCCACGCTGGGCGACATGTACGCCCAGCGCATCCTGGCCGACGGCAGCCAGCCTTGGGGCCCCACCGGCACCGAACTACTGACGGGCACGGCCACGGCCCGCATCGGCGGCTCGCTGCAATACGTGGCGGCCCGCAACGAGGTATGGGCCGTGGTGAACGAGCTCAATACGACGCAAAGCAACTCCGGCTTCACGGTGCAGCGCCTCAACCCGGCCACGGGCGCCGCCCAGCTGGGGCCTAACGGCGTGCCCGTACTGAGCGTGAGCGCCAGCTACTACTCGGCCCAAAGCCTGCGCGACACCGGCACCGGCCTCATCATCACCTACTCCGAAAACACCAGCGCCACCACCCGCGCTCTGTGGGCCACCAAGGTGAATTACTTGGGGCAATCGGCTTTTCCCACGGGCAGCGGCAACGTTGCGCTCAGCAGCGTGGCCAGCCCCAAGCTGAATTACTCGACCCTGCCCTTCGCCAACGGCCAGCTGGTGAACGTGTGGGCCGACCAGCGCACCGACGACGGTATTTATGCCCAAACCATTAGCGACAACGGCACGCTGGGCGTGCTGGGCACCCGCGCCAGCCAGCCGGCCGCCCGGCCGCTGGCTCTCAGCCCCAACCCGGCCGAAGCGCCCGTGCTGCACCTCCCGCTGAGTAAGGCACAGCTCTTGACCGTGCAGGTGCGCGACCTGACCGGCCGCTTGGTGCTGGAACTGACCACGAACGCGCCCGCCGGCGAGGCAACGCTGTCCCTGGAAGCCCCGCAGCTGGCGGCTGGAGTCTACCTCGTTGAAACCACCGTGGCGGGCCAGCCCTGGCGAGGCCGCTGGGTGAAACCCTGACGCCCGGCCGGGAAACGCACAAAAAAGCCCCGCCAAAAGATTGACGGGGCTTTTTGCGGTTGGCATAAGCTATTTCTTCGCTCCCGCGGCGGCTAGCACCTCTTGGTTCAGGCGCGTGTATTCGGCTTTAGAGACTTCGTTTTTGTCGGATTTGACCAGCTCCAACGACTTATTGGCGGCTTCGATGGCTTCTTTGCTTTTGCCCTGCTTCTGCAGCAGTTTGGCTTTCCAGTAGTAGCCGTAGTAGCTGGGGCTGGCCTTGATGGCCTCATCGACCCAGCCGATGGCGGGCGTGAGGTCTTTGCCGGTGTTGTAGTAATACTGGGCGGCGGTGATGTAGGGCTTCTTTTCACCCTTCATGGCCTGCTCAATCTGGGCCATCACCATGCGGTCGGGGTCGGCGGTGAGGGGCAAGGCCACTTGGGTGCGGTCCCAGCTCACCACGAGGTCGGCGGCGTTGGGGCGAAGGTTTTCAACCGATAATGACATGGTTTCGACGGGCGCGGCTAGCTTGGTGGGCTTGGCTTTCACGCGCAGCACGTCGAGGGCCGGCTTGTACTCATAGCTGCCCCACTGGGCCGTGTCGCGGTTCAGGATGAAGGTCCATTCCTTGGCGTCGGGGATGGTGAGCAGGGCGTAGGCGCCGGCGGGCACCGCTTGCCCGTTGATTTTCACTTCCTCGCCAAAGCGCAATTTGGTGATGGTGTTGGCCCCCGTGCGCCACACCGTGCCGAAGGGCACGAGGCTGCCAAAGGCCGTGCGCCCCCGCAGCGACGGCCGCGAGTACGTGAGGTCGATGTAGGAAGTAGAAAAGTTTTGGTGAATGCGCGTGGTGGGGCTCAGGGGCGGCGCCGTGAGCTTGGTCTGGGCCTGGGCGGCCGTGGCCAGCAGCAAAGCCGTGGCAAGGAATGAGGCGAAGTGTTTCATGCGCGCAAAGATGCCGATTAAGTGCTGAGGATGCAGGGGTTGCTCCTGTTGCCGCCGGGGGGCCGAACAAGCTGGCCTTTCTGCCGTTCAGCTAAAAGAACGGTTGGTTGGGCCGACGCCCCCGCTTGCTGCATCTCACTCCGCTTGCCCTTCGCCTTATGAAAATCCTGCTCACCGGCGCCACCGGCTACATTGGCCAGCGCCTGCTGCCGCTGCTGGCCACCGCGGGCCACGACGTGGTATGCCTGGTGCGCGACGCCCGGCGCTTTTCGCTGCCCGAAAATATGCCCGAGGCCCTGCAGGCCCGCGTGAGCGTGGCCCAGGGCGACCTGCTGAAACCCGACACCCTGGCCGACGTGCCCACCGACATCGACGCCGCTTACTACCTGGTGCACTCCATGAGCGGCGGCAGCGAGAACTTCTTTCAACTGGAGCAGCAGTCGGCCCACCATTTCACGCAGTACCTCAATACCACCGCCGCCCGGCAGGTCATTTACCTTTCGGGCATTACCAACGACCACGGCCTGAGCGTACACTTGCGCTCGCGCTTTGCGGTGGAGAAGGTGCTGGCCAAGGCCGAGAAAGCCCAACTCACCGTGCTGCGCGCCAGCATCATCATCGGCTCGGGCTCGGCGTCGTTCGAAATCATTCGGGACTTGGTGGAAAAGCTGCCCGTGATGGTGACGCCGCGCTGGCTGAACTCGCGCTGCCAGCCCATCGGCATTCGCGACGTCATGTTTTACCTCACGGCCGTGCTCGACAACCCGGCCTGCTTGGGCCAAGCCTTCGACATTGGCGGGCCCGACGTGCTGACGTACCGCGAGATGCTGCTGGGCCTGGCCGCTGAGCGCGGCTACCGGCGCTGGATAGTGACCGTGCCCGTGCTCACGCCGCGGCTTTCCTCGTGGTGGCTGTACCTGGTCACGAGCACCACGTTTTCATTGGCCCAAAGCCTAGTCGAAAGCCTCAAAAACGACACCGTGTGCGACCTCACCTGGAGCATTGCGGCCGTGATTCCGCACGAGTGCATGAGCTACCGGGCCGCCCTGGCCCTGGCGTTTCAGCGCATCGAGCAGAACGAAGTGGTGAGCTCCTGGAGCGACGCCATCAGCTCAGGCACCATGCGCCAGAACTACATGGACGCCATTCAAATCCCCAAGAACGGCATGTTTTTCGACCGCCAGTTTATGCCTTTCACCCGGCCGGTGGCGGAGGTGCTCGACAACATCTGGCGCATTGGCGGCGACCGGGGCTGGTACAAAACCGACTGGCTCTGGCAGATTCGGGGGCTGATGGACAAGGCCGTGGGTGGCCCGGGCCTGCGCCGCGGCCGCCGCTCGCCCTCGCGCCTGCGGGCCGGCGACCCGCTCGACTTCTGGCGCGTGCTGGTGGCCGACAAGGCCGGCCGCCGCCTGTTGCTCTACGCCGAGATGAAGCTGCCCGGCGAGGCCTGGCTGCAGTTCCGCATCGTGGACCAAGAAGACGGCACTAACGCCCTGGAGCAGCTGGCCGCCTACCGGCCGCGCGGCCTGGCCGGGCGCCTGTACTGGTATTCGGTGCTGCCTTTCCACGGCATCATTTTCAAAGGCATGGTGAAGAATATTGTGCGGTACAGGGCAAACGCCCCAATGAGCACCAAATAGCAGGGCGCTTACCGCACAAGGCAGCCGCAGGCTACGGTAGCACAGCCGGGGCGAGGATGGGCGCCGGCATTATTATGTCACAGCGCATTAGAACTTTGCGTCGTATGCCTGTTCCTACTGCTCATTCCCTGCTTACGGCTCTGCTGAGCCAGATTCCTAGTTTAACCACTGAAGAAGTGGCCAATTTCGCCAGGCGCTGGGACCAGCCAATTTTATTGCGGCGTGGTGATTTTTTGGTGCAGCCCGGCCAAACAGAGCAGCGGCTGTGCTTTGTGCGGCACGGACTGCTGCGCATTTACTTCCCCACCGCGCCCGGCGAGGAAACCTGCGTGGGATTTGGCCACGCCAACTCACTGCTGTGCTCATTTCCATCGTTTGCCACCGGAGCCGCATCCGAATACGCTATACAGGCACTGCGGCAAAGCGAACTGCTTGCCATTGGGCGAACAGACTTTATGGACTTCCTGGAACAAAGCCCTGCCCTAGCCCGGTTCTGGCGGTTGGAGCTTGAAAAGGCACTGGTTGGCCGCATGGAGCACGAAATTGACCTGCTGCTGCCCGAGCCGGCGCAACGGCTGGCCCGCCTGCGACGGCGGAGCCCCCATATTTTTCAACTCGTCCCGCGCAAATACCTCGCTTCCTATCTGCGCATGACGCCCGAGACCCTGAGCCGGCTGCGGTAAATCTTGACGGCAATCAAGGTTTGGCAGTGATTGATGGGCAGAACTTTGCACCACTCAATCACCTTTTTCTGCACTCCACCCCTGATGAAACCTGCCCCTTTCCTCGCTGCTCTCGAAGCCGCTGTGACCGAAATGCGCAATACGGTCCAGACCGAATTCGCCCCGCTCGATGCCGTGCTGCTCAACCAGCGGGTAGCTCCTTCCAGTTGGAGCATGCTCGAATGCGTGGAGCACCTGAACCGGTACAGCCGCTACTACAATGCCGCTTTTGCGAAGGCCTTGGCCCAGCCCGGTGCCGCGTCAACTACCGAAGTGAGATACTCGTGGCTGGGTCGCAAATCGGTGGAAATGATGCGGCCCACCAACGGCAAAAAAAGCAGCACCCTTACGCGCCTGAACCCGTTGGGGAGCCAGTTGGGCAACGAAGTACTCACCGAATTCGACCAACACCAGGCTCGCCTCCTGGCCCTGCTAGGCCAAGCCGCCAAAGCCGACCTTAACCGACGGGTGGTGCCCGTTGAGTTTTTTCGGCTGTTGAAGCTGCGTTTGGGCGAAGCCTTGGAGTTTGTGGTAGTTCATCAGCAGCGGCACGTGCAACAGGCACAACGCGTGCAGGCTGCGCTACGCACCGAGCTAGCCACTTGAGGTAAGCGCCTTCGACAACTCTACGGGAATCAGGCCGGGAGCAGCATATGCACATTGTCGAGGCCAGGTCCCCAACCGCCGACCTCTACAGCTAAGGTGCGGAAGCCCAACTTTTCATAGAATTCCGCTGTGTGCTGCGAGGTATTGATTTCAATGGCCCGGCCCGGAAATGCTTGCCGGCAGGCAGCAATGCGAAACTGCGTGAATGCGCGGCCCACCCCCTGCCCGTGCAGGCTTCGGTCTACCATACCCCAGGTAAGCACGGCGTGGGGATTATTCAGGGCGTAGCCGCCGGCCGCTGCCAGCTGGCCTGCCAGCGCAGTTCCTGCCCGCCACTCGGCCACGAAATACGCCCCTGGCTCTTGCCGCAAGAAGTTGCAAAGGTCAGAGGCTTCCGAGTCGAGAAAATACGGAGCAATGTTGCTGCGGAATAGCGCCATCACGGCAGCCTCATCGGCAGCGCGGTACCAGCGAAAAACGAAATCTGAAGATGTCATCAGGCAAATGGGCTCCATTCAAGGGCCGCCACCAGACCAATATAGCAGACCGGGTTCTCGCATCGAGGACTACCCAAACACCGGCACCACGCGCCCGTCTTCCACTTTCAGCGCGGCGTCGTATTTCTTGCCGGTTTTGCTGGAAATAAAACCTTTGATGACGCTGGTTTCGCCCTTGCGCAGCAGCTGCTTGAGCTGGGTTTCGGTGAGCTGCTTGCCGCCCCACTCGAAGGCCACCCGGAACTGACAGTCTTCGCGGAATCGCGAGCAGCCGTAGGCCGCCTTGCCCTTGAGCATGGTGCCGAGCTTGCACACCGGGCACGGAATCAGACCTGAATCGGGCGCGGCGCCGGGCTTGGCTTCGGCCACTTGCAGCAGCATGGGCTGGAAGCTGGTATCGAGCCCGATAGCAGCATCGAACTTCTGGCCCTCGGCCCCCACAAAGCCTTTCATCACCGGCGTGCGGCCTTTGGCCAGCAGGGCTTTCACCTGCGGGTCGCTGAGCTTTTTGCCGTGCACTTCGGTGGGCAGCCGGAAGGTGCAGCCTTCGCGGAAGCGCACGCAGCCGAAAGCCGTTTTGCCGCGCACCACGTGGCCGGTTTTGCAGGCCGGGCAGTAGCCCAGGCCGTTGGCGCCGGGCAGCGTGGCCGGGCCGCCGGCCTTGGTGGGGCGGCTGCCGGTCATGCCGGCGGGCACTTTGCTGCTGGCAGCCGCGCCGCCGTTCTGGGCGGCCTGCACCGCCAGCTCGGCGCTGCCCGAGGTCACCATGCGGCCGCGGCCGTCGTTTTTCACTTCGGCCACCATCTCCTTCACCAGCCCCGACAATTCGCCCAAAAAGCCTTCCGACGACAGCTCACCGCGCTCAATCTGGCGCAGCTTGTGCTCCCACTGGCCCGTGAGCTCCGCCGATTTTAGGGTCGGGTTGCGGATGAGGCCGATGAGCTCCACCCCGGTGGGCGTGGGTACGATGCGCTTCTTTTCGCGCCGGATGTAGTTGCGCTTGAACAGCGTTTCGATGATGGCAGCGCGGGTGCTGGGGCGGCCGATGCCGTTTTCCTTCATGGCCTGGCGCAGCTCCTCGTCGTCGATGTTGCGGCCCGCCGTTTCCATGCCGCGCAGCAGCGTGGCCTCGGTGTAGTCTTTGGGCGGCTGGGTCATTTTGCTGTCGAGGCGCGGCTCGTGCGGGCCGCTTTCGCCCTTCACGAAGTTGGGCAACACCGTGGAGACGGCGTCATCGTCGGCTTCGGCAGCCGCGCCGGCGGCCCCAGGCGCGGGGGCCGGTTTAGGAGCGGCCTGTTGGGTTGGGTCGCCGTACACCACGCGCCAGCCGGGGTTCAGAATCTGGCGACCGCGCACGCGGAAGGGGCGCTCAGCGGCTTCGGCCAGCACGGTGGTGTTGCTCACCTCGCAGTCGGGGTAAAAGGCGGCAATAAAGCGGCGCGTGATGATGTCGTAGACGCTGGTTTCCATGCCGCCGCCGGGGCCGGCCGCGCCCGTCGGAATGATGGCGTGGTGGTCCGTCACCTTGTTGTTGTTGAAGACTTTGGGCGTTTTCGGAATCTTGGCGGCCAGCAGCGGGGCCGTCAGCGCCTCGTAGCCCGAAATGCCGCGCAGGATGCCGGGAATTTTCGGGTACTGGTCGTCGGGCAGGAAGGTGGTATCGACGCGCGGGTAGCTCACAGCCTTCTTCTCGTACAGGGCCTGCACAATTTTCAGCGTGTCCTCGGCCGAAAGGCCCAGCTGGTTGTTGCACTGCACCTGCAGCGAGGTCAGGTCGAAGAGGCGCGGCGGGGATTCGCGGCCTTTCTTAATCTCCACATCGGTCACGCGCAGCGGGGCGGGGCGCACGGCTTCGAGGGCTTCGCGGGCTTCTTCTTCGGTCACGAAGTAACCCAGGGCGCGCAGGCGGCTCTTGGTATCGGGCGCGGCGTCGGCGTCCTTGGCTTTGTCGGGCGCGGCCATGTGGCTGAAGAGGGTGCCTCGGTATTCGGTCTTCAGCACCCAATACGGCTCCGGCTTGAAGTTCTGGATTTCGTGCCAGCGCTCCACCAGCAGGGCCAACGTGGGCGTTTGCACGCGCCCGATGCTCAGCAGCTGCTTGTCCTGGTAGGTGGTGTATTTGAGGGTAAAGAGGCGCGTGGCGTTCAGGCCCAGCAGCCAGTCGCCCACGGCGCGGCTCTTGCCGGCCTGGTAGAGGCTGTCGAACTCCTTAGCCTCGCGCAGGTTCGCAAAGCCCTGCCGGATGGCCTCCTCGGTCAGTGACGAAATCCAGAGGCGCTTCACGGGCTTGCGGCACTTGGCCTCCATCAGCACCCAGCGCTGAATCACCTCCCCTTCCTGCCCGGCGTCGCCGCAGTTAATGACTTCGGTGGCCCCGTCCACCAGCTTCTTGATGGTATTGAACTGGCTGACCACGCCCGCGTCGCGCCGCATGAGCTTGATGCCGAACTGGTCCGGAATCATGGGCAGGTTGTGCAGGCTCCAACGCTTCCACTCGGGCTGGTAGTCGTCGGGCTCTTTCAGCTGGCAGAAGTGGCCGAAGGTCCACGTCACCTGGTAGCCGTTGCCTTCCAGGTAGCCGTCCATGCGGCGGGTGGCGCCCAGCACGTTGGCAATCTCACGGGCGACGCTGGGCTTTTCGGCAATGCAAACTATCACGGAATTCGGGTTGATTGGAGGGCTGCGCCGAAGGGTTGACGGCGTCCGGAATCAACAAAAATACACCGCAAAAAGGTCGTTTTGCCACCGCGGTGGCGTCGGTGGTCGGCCGGGCCCGGGCGCCGCCCCTACTGCCTTGGCACGGCCTGCAGCTCGCGGAACAAGGTCCGGGCCAGGTAGCGGGCTTCTTCTAGGCGCGAGTCGTTGTAGCGACGGGCTTCCTCGGTGTCGGCCGACGCTTCCCACTGGCGCAGCTCGGCCAGGGTGTTGAGGCGGGTGAGCGACTCCTGCAGCGGCCCGTCGATGCGGGCGCGCAGCGCCGGCACCAGCGCGGGGTCGGCGGCCTGCGCGGCTTGCAGACTCAGCAGCTCCTGGGCCACCAGCGAGAGTTCTTTGAGTAGTTCCTGCTCCACCGCGGAAAGCTCACGGGGCCGCCGGTCGATGACGCATAGAGTACCCACGGCCAGGCCGTCGGGCGCGCGCAACGCCTGCCCGGCGTAGAAGCCCAGCTGCAGCTGCTGCACCACGTAAGGGTTGACCAAGTTGCAGGGCTCGGCGGCGATGTCGCGAAATTCGGTGATGTCGTCGTTGAGAATGGCCACGGAGCACATGCTGTCCTCGCGGTCCACCACCAGCGCTTCGGGCAGGCCCGCGTTGCCGATAAAAACCACGTCGGCGGCGCGCACGAGGCTCACCAACGCAATGGGCATGTCGAAAAGCTTGGCCACGACGCCCACAAAATCGTTGAACAGCGCCTGCCCCGGCGTTCCCAGCACGTGGTAGGGCTGCAGAGCGGCCAGCCGCTGGTGCTCGTAAGAAGGAATCAGGCCAGGAAAAATGGAGCTTTCCATCTATTTCAAATTAGGGTGAAATGCCGTCGGAAAGGCCCACGACATCGCAAAACCGAGGCGGGACGGCAAAAATAATTCCGAACCGTTGAGGCGTGGTCTTCATCTACGGGTAGTTTATGCCAATGGCACCTTTTGCTGGCTCAATGGCTCATCCCAGACCGGTCAACAGGCACGGCGCGCAGGTGAATGGCCCCGCTAACGGCGGCGCTTGGCGGCCAGCGGCCCAAACGGGCCGCTGGCAACCCACCGGCCCAGGCTCCGTAATTTCGGGCGCTGCCCGCCCCTTCGGCGTGCCCCCGCAGCTTCCTTTCCCACTCCTCCGCCCATGGCCCGAACCGTTGTAGGCTTATTCCGCTCCGCTACCGAAGCGCAGCACGCCGTCGAACAATTACTGACAGCTGGTTTTCAGCGCGCTGCTCTGGACCTGGCCACGCAGGACACGCTGCGGGCCGCGCACCTGACGCCCGAAGCCGACCCGCCCACCGAACCCCTGGGCACGGGTTTTATCCGCTTCTTTACCGACCTGTTTGCCGGCAACGAAAACGCCGATGCCCAGGCCCACATCAGCGCCGCCCGCGCCGACAGCGCCGTGGTGACCGTGAGCGCCGCCACCGAAGAGGAGGCAAACCGCGCCCGCCACGTCTTAGACGCGCACGGCGCCGTTGATGTGTACAAGCAAGCGGTGGCCGCGCCAGCGGGCGACGCCGACGATATAGTGGACCTAGAAGGCAGCCTCAGCCGCGTGCGCGACGATGCCGAACTGGATGCTAACGGCCTGACGACGCACTAGCCGGCATTGGCGCGTCGCCCTGTGCCAGGCGAAGCTTGCTGTGCTTCTTGCCGTAGCCGAAGTAGATGAGCATGCCCAGCGCCAGCCACACAATGAGGCGCAGCCACGTTTCCCAGGGCAGCGAGGCCATCATCACGAGACACACCACAATGCCCAGAATGGGCACCAGCGGCACCCATGGCGTGCGGAAGGAGCGCGGCGCGTCGGGGTTGGTGCGGCGCATAATCATTACCCCGAGGCAAACCATCACGAAGGCCAGCAGCGTGCCGATGCTCGTCATCTCGCCCACCACCGAGATGGGCACGAAGCCCGCAAACAGCGCGATGAAGGTGCCCAGCAGCAGCGTTGACTGCGCAGGCGTGTTGAACGTGGGGTGCAGGCGCGAGAACACCGGCGGCAGCAGCCCGTCCTTCGACATCGAGAAGAACACCCGCGACTGCCCCAGCAAATCGACCAGAATCACGGAGGTGTAGCCCACCAGAATGGCCAGAATCACAGCCGACGACAGCCAGGCGTACGGCGTTTTTTCGATGGCAATGGCCACGGGCGCAGCGCTGTTTTTGAACTCGGTGTAGTTGGCCAGGCCCGTGAGTACGTGGCCGAACAGCACGAACAGCACCGTGCACACCGCCAGCGAGCCGAGGATGCCGATGGGCATGTTGCGCTGCGGGTTCTTGGTTTCCTGGGCCATGGTGGCCACAATGTCGAACCCGATGAACACGAAGAAGATGACGCCCGCCCCGCGCAGAATGCCGCTCAGGCCGAACTCGCCAAACGTGCCGGTATTGGCGGGAATGTAGGGTTGGTAATTGGCCGGGTCGATGTATTGCCAGCCTAGCGCAATGAACACCAGCACCACGGCCACCTTCAGGGCCACCACCAGGGCGTTGAACCAGGCCGAGCCTTTGGTGCCGCGCGTGACGATGGCCGTGATGGCCAGCACAATGAGCATGGCCGGCACGTTCACGTAGCCGCTCACGGTGGAGCCATCGGCCAGCTTGGCGCTTTCAAAGGGCGACATCACCAGCCGGGCCGGAATATGCAGCCCGTACTTTCCCAGAAACTTGATGAGGTACTGCGACCAGCTGATGGCCACCGTGGCCGCCCCCACCGAGTATTCGAGCACCAAATCCCAGCCAATAATCCAGGCAAACAGCTCGCCCATGGTAGCGTACGAATACGTGTAGGCGCTGCCCGAAACGGGCACCAGCGCCGCAAATTCGGCATAGCACAGCGCCGAGAAGGCGCAGCCCACGGCGGCCACCACGAAGGAGAGCGTCACGGCTGGCCCGGCGTTGTTGGCCGCGGCAATGCCCGTGAGCGAAAACAGACCGGCTCCGATAATTACGCCGATGCCGATGGCAATGAGGCTGATGCCGTTGAGGCTGCGTTTAAGAGTGTTAGCTCCCGTTTCGGCCGCTTCAGCCCGCAGCAGCTCGAGTGATTTTTTTAACATGTAGTTGTTGAAATGCGCTGGTAAGGGCGCATAGAAAAAAGAACGTGCTGAGCGAAGTCGAAGCATCTCATGTGTGGCAGTAAACCAATCAATTGAATTACTTCTGCACGCGAGATGCTTCGACTTCGCTCAGCATGACGGCCTGTTGAAATGCATTGCGGTCAATAGCCAGTGCTACGCCAATACTTGAATAACCGACTCTGAAAACCGCTCCATCTCCTCCAGCTGCGGGCTGGCCTGTAACAGGAAGAAATCGACTCCCACCTGCTCGAAGGCACCAATGCGGTCCTGCAGCTGAGCAGACGTGCCGGTGAGGCCGGTGCGCAGGCCGCGGTTCGATACCGAGTAGTCGTGCAGCGACACCTGCTGCTCCAGCTGCGTGCCGGCCAGCCACTGCTGGTAATTGCCGTAGCCCGAGGCCGAGGCCTGCACGTTGGTAATGCGGTCCAGCTCCTTCTTCACGTCCTGCTCGTTTTCGCGCACAATGGCGTAGCCGGCCACGCCGAATTTCATGGGCGGCAGGCCTTTCTGTTCGCGGCGGCGGCGCATGTCGGCAATGCGGGCCCCGATTTGCTCCGGCGAGTCGCCGTGCATCACGTAGCCGTCGCACTGGCTCGAAATGAGGTCCTTAGCCGCTTCCGACTCGCCGCCGGCGTACAGGAACGGGGCTTTGGCGGGCTTGGGTTGCAGGATGTTGTCGGCCACCTGGTAATACTTGCCCTGGTAGCTGAAATGGTCCTGCTGCCACAGGTTGGTCACCACGTCGAGCCACTCCTTGGTGCGGGCGTACCGGTCGTCGTGCTGCTCGAAGTGCAGGCCGTACTTGGTGGCCTCATCGCGCCACCAACTCGACACCACATTGAGCGACAGGCGGCCCGGCGCAATCAGGTCGATGTTGGCGGCCTGCTTGGCCAGCAGCGCGGGGTTGTGAAAGGTGGGGCGCACGGCCACCATTATTTCCAGCTGCTCGGTTACGGCAGCCAGGGCCGAGGCTGTGCTCCACGCTTCCAGCGACGGCGCTTCGGTGCCCTTGATGTCATTGAGGTACAACTCGGCAATCAGCGTCAGGTCGTAGCCCCAGGCTTCACTTCGCTGCGCCAGCTGCTTCACGTAGCTCCAGTCGGTGGGCATCTGCTCGTCTTCGACGTTGCGCAGCCAGCCCCCGAAAACGGGCATCCAATATCCAAATTTCATTGTATAAAACGTTAATGGACTGTCGTGTCGAACGCAGTCGAAACACCCCTACCTGGTGAGTATCGACTTCGCTGCAACGAAGCGGTAGAGATGCTTCGACTGCGCTCAGCATGACGTTCTTGAGTTTCTGATTAACAGCTTAAGCGGTGGCCAGCTCGGCCCGTGCAGTGGTGGCCACGGCTGCGGGCAACTGCGCTTCCAGATAGTCCACGAAGCGGGCATAGGGGTCGAAACCCACCACGTTCACGGCGTCGGCTACGAAGTTGGACAGGGCGTTGATGTCGTAGAACAGCACGTCGCCGGTGCGGTCGTCAATCAGGTATTCGATGCCGCCCACGTCAATTTTGGCAGCGGCCACGATGCGCTCCACGGCCGCAATCACCTCCGCCGGCGGTGTGAAGGCTTCCACCTGAATGCCTTTCTTAGGCGCTTCGGTCAAGCAGAACTCGGCCGACTGCTCTTCCGGAATCTGGCAGATTTCGGCCGGGCACAGGTTGAAGCTTTCGCCGGTGGTGTACACCTTCATGGCGTAGAGAAACTTGCCGTCCAGCGTTTCGACGCGGTGGATGTTGCCGCCGCGGGGCGTCACGTACTCCTGCACCAGCGCGGTCTGGTCGATGCCGAGGTCAATCTGGTTGTTGTCGACGGCGGCCTGCAGGCCTTCAGGCGTATCGAAGCGGATGATGCCCGCGCCGCTGCCGCCGATGTTCACCTTCACCACGATGGGGAAACGCAGTTCCTTGGCCGCATCAATGGCCCGCGAAGCATGGTTAATCACAAACGACTTCGGGTACTTCAGCCCCAGCGACTCAAACAGTGACAATTGCCGGGCCTTGTTCGTCTCGATGGCCGTGGCCGCCGAGCCGTTGATGATGCGCGTGCCAATACGCTCCAGGTGCGTTGCGTAGCCCGCTGTATGAAAAATGCCCTGCCCGTGCCCGCGCAGGTAAGCCGACGAGCTCATACGGTTGACCACCAGGCTGTAGCGGCTTTCCTTTTCGGCGGGGTCGTAGAGGTGGTGGGCAGCGTCAATTTTCTCGTAGGGCAGCCCGCGGCGGTCCAGCTCGGCAAAGAGCGGCTTGAACCATTCGGGGTGTTCGAAGTAGATACCAATGGGCTTTTGAACAGCAGACATATCTGAAAATAAATGAGTTGAAGCGTAGATGAGTTGAAGCGTAGGCAAGCGAGCATGCTGCCCAAGGCAGGTGGAGAACTGGCAAAGCCCGAAATGAGACGATAAAGTGGCCACACAGCGCCTAGTGCTGTGCCAGGACCGAAAAAGACCGGAAACCGATGAATACACGCCCGCCGACGCCGCACACGGCGGCCCGGCGAAGCCAACTTGCTCCGGACTCGGCTTAGCTACCCGCGATGAAAAAGATGGAGCGGGTTAGGCCAGACAACAACAGCAACAACACGCCATGCCGGCGCAACGCATGGCAGCGGCGCGGGCACGAAAAGCAGCAAGAAAAGCGGGTTGG
This sequence comes from Hymenobacter sp. 5317J-9, assembly GCF_022921075.1. Taxonomy (NCBI): domain Bacteria; kingdom Pseudomonadati; phylum Bacteroidota; class Cytophagia; order Cytophagales; family Hymenobacteraceae; genus Hymenobacter; species Hymenobacter sp. 5317J-9. Next base: position 2,209,990 of record NZ_CP095050.1, on the reverse strand, counting down.
TTATTGGAGGCTTCCACGGCAACTTGTTTTTATATGGTCAGGAATTGGCACCTTGCCTGCGGTTGCAAGCGGTTGCCGGCGCGTCGTAGAGCCTGTCTCTCAGCGCCTCTGTATAAAAACAATCCTTCAGGGAGAAAGAATTGATACGGCAAAGATACAGCGAAAGCCCCCGACTTGTTCAAAATCGGGGGCTTTCGCTTTTTTTGAGCTGGCAGATGCGCGCTATTTGCGCAGGGCCAGCCGCACGCCGGCCATCAGCCAGCGGCCGGGCATTTGGGCGCCCAGCAGGTCTGAATACTGTGCGTTGAACAGGTTCTGGGCCTGTCCCACCACCCACACCCGGTCGGGCAGCAGCGCCACGTCCAGGCGCCCGTTGACGACCACGTAGCTGGGCGTCAGCTCCGCGTCGTTGACGGTGGCGCTGGGGGTGGTGCGCTGGCCGGCGCGCTGCTTATAGACTCCCCCCACGCCCACGCTAAAACGCCGGTGCGTCAGGCTCACGTTGCCGGTAATGAGCTGTTTAGCCACGTTGCTGAGGTACTGCGACACCACGTCGCCGGCCACGTCGAGGTGGGTATAGGTGTAGCCCAGGCTGCCGTCAAGGCGCAGCTGGGGCGTGAGCTGGGCGCGGGTGGTGGCTTCCAGCTCCAGGCCCCGGGTGGTCACGGCAAACAGGTTTTCGGCCAGCCGATAGGTAGCGGCGGGGTTCAGGTTGGTGAGGCCTGTCGTCTCAATTACCTGGCTGCCCGACTGGCCCACGTAGTCAATCAGGTTGCGGCCGTAGCGGTTGAAATAGGTGGCGCGCAGCGTCAGGGCCGACAAGGGCTGGAAATCGAGGCCACCCTCGTAGCTCCAGGTGCGCTCGGCGCTCAGGTTGGGGTTGCCGATATTGAAGCCGCTGGGCACCGTGCCGGGCCGAATGGACGAGTAATACTGCTCCGTAAAATTGGCCGCCCGAATGGCGCGGCCCACGGCGCCGCGCACCGTCAGCTTCTCGCTCACCTGCTGGCTGGCGGTGAGTTGGGGCACCACCTCGGTGCCGTAGGCCTGGTCGTGGTCGAGGCGCAGGGCGGCCGTGAGGCTCAGGCGATTGGTGGGCGTGAGGCCGGCCACGGCGAATGCGCCTTGGTGCCACACGGCGTGGCGGCCCTGGTCGTTGCTGCGCACGGCGCGGCGGTCGGCCTGGCCGCCCAGCGTCAGACGCACTTTATCTGAGAGCGTGAGCTGGTGCTGGCCCTGCACGTTGAGGTAGTGCATGAGGTGGCTGCTGGCCACCGAAACGGGCGTGTACTGGTAGTAATCGGTGCTGGCGGTGCTCACCAGCTGCAGCTCGGTGCGGGCGCGGGCGTTCCAGTCGTAGCGCAATTGGCCCTGATACCAATCGCGCGAAGTGATTTCGCGGGCGCGGTCGCCGGCCGCAGTGGTATAGAAGTTCTGGGCGTTGTAGTCGCGCCGGTCGAAGCTGGCGCGGGCGGCGGCGCTCAGCTTTTCGCTAATCTGGTAAGCCCCCGACAGGGAGTAGGTATTGAGCCTAAAATCGTTGCGGCCGCCGCCGGGCAGATTGAGTTGCTGGCCGCTGGCCGTGTTGTTGAGAATGCCACCGGCCAGGCGCAGGCCTTTCTCCTGCCCGTAGAAGCCGGCGTTGGTGCTTTTCAAATCGTACTCGCCGGCTAGGAAAGTGCCGCCCAGCTCCATGGCATCGGGGCGGTGGGTGGCGGCGAAGGTCTTGGTCACGATGTTGACGAAGCCGCCCACGGCGTCGGGGCCGTAGAGCGCCGCACCGGGGCCGCGCACCACTTCAATCTGCTCAATCTCGGCCGGCGTGATGGGGAAGTAGCCCGCAAAATGGCCGGTGAGCGGGTCGTTGAGTCGCATGCCGTCCAGCAGAATCAGGACCTGGTTGAAGGTGGAGCCGCGCAGGGTGATGTCGGCCTGGGTGCCGAAGTTGCCGCGACTCTGCACCTCCAGGGCCGGCAGCAGTCGCAGCAGGTCGTCGAGCGAGGCCACGGGGTACTGGCTCAGCGTGCGGCCCGGAATTACTGACACGTAGCGGCCGGTCTGGCCCGATACCTGGTTCAGGCGCGAGCCGTACACCGTCACCTCACGCAGGCTGCGGGCGCTGTCGGCCGGAGCGGTCTGGGCGAGGGAGTTAAAGGCAAAAAAAGAGCAGAAAAGTGGCGTGGCGTAGCGAATAAGTCGCATTGAGCGGGAGGTTGATGAGGCCACAAACTTACTGTAGCGATGCCGCTGCGAACCCGCATCGTCCCGGTAGCAAGCGCCTTCGCTCTTACCACGGAGGCGCAGACTCGCAGCGTCCGCGCTACTTTCGTGGCTACGCGAAGCAACCGCCGCGCCGCGGCCTGGTCCTTCGCGCGAACTCCCACTTTCACTCACCCCTTTTTCTGAATGAAACATCTGTCCCTGCTGGGCCTGCTCGGCCTCGTAGCCACCAGCGCCGCTCACGCGCAGGCGCCCGGCGCCAAGCCGGAATCGCCCTACCGCGCCTCGGCCACCAAGATTAACGACCTGGTACACACCAAGCTCGACGTGCGCTTCGACTACGCCAAGCGCTACCTCTACGGCAAAGAGTGGGTCACGCTCAAGCCACACGCCTACCCCACCGACTCGCTGCGGCTCGATGCCAAAGGCATGGACATCAAGGCCGTGGCTCTGGTGACCGGCGGCCAGCAAACGCCGCTGAAGTACAACTACGCCGACGGCATGAACCTGCGCATCAACCTGGGGCGCATGTTCAAGCCCGGCGAGGAGTACACCATCTACCTCGACTACACCGCCAAGCCCGACGAGCTAAAAGTGCAGGGCAGCGCGGCCATCACCGATGCCAAAGGCCTGTATTTCATCAACCCCGACTCGGCCACGGCCGGCAAGCCGGTGCAAATCTGGACGCAGGGCGAGACCGAAGGCTCCTCTGCCTGGTTCCCCACCATCGACCGGCCCAACCAGAAAACCACCGAGGAAATCTCGATGACAGTGCCCGCCAAATACGTGACGCTCAGCAACGGCAAGCTGGTGAGCAGCACGCCCGCCGGCTCCGGCCTGCGCACCGACACTTGGAAAATGGACCTGCCGCATGCCCCCTACCTGTTCATGATGGCGGTGGGCGACTTCAAAAAAACCACCGACACCTGGCGCGGCAAGGAGGTGAGCTACTACCTCGAGCCCAAGTACGCGCCCTTCGCCAAGCAGATTTTCGGCAACACCACCGACATGCTGGAGTTCTACTCCAACCGCCTCGGCGTGGAGTACCCGTGGAACAAATACAGCCAGATTGTGGCCCGCGACTACGTGAGCGGCGCCATGGAAAACACCACCGCCACCCTGCACGGCGAGCAGGTGCAGATGACCGACCGCGAGCTGCTGGACCGCCAGTACTCGAGCGAATCGGTGATTGCGCACGAGCTGTTTCACCAGTGGTTTGGCGATTACGTGACGGCCGAAAGCTGGAGCAACATCACCGTGAACGAGACGATGGCCGACTTCTCGGAAGGCCTCTACGCCGAGCACAAGTACGGCCGCGACGCCGCCGACGCCCACTACTACACCTACCTGCGCCGCTACCTGAGCTCGCCGCGCGACGCCGCCAAAACGCTGGTGCGCTTCCACTACGACCAGCAGGAAGAGGTGTTCGACCTGGTGAGCTACCAGAAGGGCGGCGCCATCATGGACATGCTGCGCACCTACCTGGGCGACGACGTGTTTTTCGCCGGCCTGCAGAAATACCTCAAGGATAATGCTTTCGGCAATGGCGAAGCGCACCAGATGCGCCTGGCATTCGAGGCCGTGTCGGGCCAGGATTTGAACTGGTTCTGGAACCAGTGGTACTATTCGCCCGGCCACCCCGTCGTGACCATCGACTACGCCTGGGACGCTGGCAAAAAAGTGCAGTCCGTGACCGTGAAGCAAACCCAGCCGGGTACGCCCTTCCAGCTGCCGTTCACCATCAATTACTACGTGGGCGGCAAGGCCATGCACCAGGCGGTGACGATGACCGAAGCCACTCAGACCTTCACCATGCCCCTGTCGGCCAAGCCCGACCTGGTGAACGTGGACGCCAGCAAGAAGCTGCTCTGGAACAAAACCGACAACAAGTCGGCCGCTGAGTTTGCCTACCAGTACGGCCACGCGCCCCTGTATGTGGACCGCCGCGAGGCCGTAGCCGCTGCCGCGAAGGACCAAACCACCAACGCCGCCTCGCGCGCCGTGCTACTGGCCGCCCTCAACGACAAGTTCTACGCCATTCGCGGCGCGGCCGCGCAAGCCCTGAAAATGGACGACAAAGCCGTGGCTAAAGCCGCCGCTCCCGCCCTGCGCAAGCTGGCCGCCACCGAGAAAAACACGGTGGTGCTGGCCCAGGTGCTCAGCTCGCTGGCACAGCTCAAAGACAAGAAGGACGAGAAGCTATTCAGCCAGCAGCTTAATAGCCAGTCGTATGCCGTGCAGTCGGCCGCGCTCCGGTCGCTGGCCGCCGTGCAGCCCGCCCAGGCTTTGGCGCGCGCCAAAATGCTGGAAAAAGAAAGCAACGGCGCCCTTGCCCAGGCCGTGATGCAGGCTTATGCCCAAGGCGGCGGGGTGGCTGAGTGGGCTTACATCCGCGACAAGTTCGACGCGGCCCGCCCCAATGGTCAGTTTGGCATGATGGAATCCATCGGCACGATGGCTGGCCGTATCAACGATGCCACCGTTATTACCGAAGGCATCGCCCGCCTCAAGACCATGGGCGTGAAGTACAAGATGTACGGGGCCGACAAACCCATCATCGAGCAACTGAAAGCCATTGCCGACAAACAAGCCAAAGGCCCCAACGCTGCCCTGGCCAAAGAGCAAGTCGACAAAGCAATTGCCGAAATCGAAGCCGCCAAGTAGCCTTTGCTACTGCCTTCACGGGTACAAAAAAGCCTGCCGCAAGTTGCGGCAGGCTTTTTTGTGGGTGGCGGGTGGGCCGGGAAAATTTATTTTTTGGCAGCCGCCTTAAAGCCCGGCACCTCTTCGGCCGGGTTTTCGGTGGGCCCGTCGTAGGTGTTGGCTTGGTTGTCGGCCTTCGGAGCGGTTTCGGAGGGTGGGGCTTCGGTGGCGTAGATGTGTTCCATCTCGTTTATCACGTCATCGCCGTCCACGTTCAGGTCTTTCAGCACGCCGTCGGCGATGTCGTACACGAGGCCGTGCAGGCGGGGCGGGTTGTCGCCGCGCATAGCGTTCTGGATGATGTTGGTTTTGGCCAGGTTGCGCACCTGCTCAATCACGTTCAGCTCTACCAGACGGCGCGCCCGCTGGGTGTCATCCTTGATGCGCAAGTACTCGGCTTCGTGCGTGCGGATAACGTCACGGATATTCACCAACCAGTTGTCAATCAGCCCATACTGCTTGTTGGCCGCCGCCGCCGCCACGCCGCCGCAGCCGTAGTGGCCCACCACCAGAATGTCCTGCACGCCCAGTACTTCCACGGCGTATTGCAGCACGCTTAGCAGGTTCATGTCGGTGTGCACCACCAGGTTGGCAATGTTGCGGTGCACAAACATCTCGCCCGGGCCCGTGCCCGTGATGCCCGACGCCGGCACCCGCGAATCGGAGCAGCCGATAAACAGGTACTTGGGCGCCTGCCCGTTGGCCAGGTTTTTAAAGAAGTTGGGGTCCTTCGCGTTGCGGTCCGAAACCCATTTTTTGTTGTTTTCGAGAATTTTGCTGATTCCAGCCATAGCGTAAAAAAAGGGTAAGTTGACAATCTGCTCCAGGCGGTGGCAAAGCTATACGCGCCGCAGCCAAGTCCGGCCGTTGGTCAGGGATTGAGGAATCTGAGGATGGCACTTACGTTGGAGTTCAGATAAAACGACGTAGGGGCGGGGCTTGCCCCCGCCCTTCGTTGAACGATTACCGCCTGGCATTGGGCGGGGCAAGCCCCGCCCCTACGTCGTTCTGCCTAATGCGTGCCCAGCGCCACCTGCCGGATGCCGCGCAGCTCCAGCTCGATGCCACGGGCGGGAGCGGCCTGGCGGAAGGCTTCAATGGCTTCGAGCACGTCGTGGTCGATGACGTCGGAACGGCTGCCGTCGAGGATGACGCGGCTGTTGGTGGGCAGTTGCTCCAGCGTGGTCACAATGCTGGCTTTGTTGAGGAAGGACACGTGCTCGGGCAAGCGCAGGTGAAGCAGGGCCTCGGGCGTTTCGGCGTCGTCGGCGTCCACTTCCTCGCGACGCAGGTAGGAGCCGGCCTTGGCGTTGTCGCGCAGAATGAAGAAGAAGCCCAGCGCCAACCCGATGCTCACGCCCTTCAGCAAATCGGTGAACAGCACCGCCACGATGGTGATGATGAAGGGAACGAACTGCTCACGCCCCAGCTTCCACTGCTTGCGGTAGAGAGCCGGCGGCGTCAGCTTGTAGCCCACCAGCAGCAGCACCGCCGCCAGGGCCGACAGCGGAATCAAATTCAGCACGGCGCCCAGAAACAGCAGGCTCGTGAGCAGCAGCAGGCCATGGATAAAGGCCGACAGCTTGGTTTGGGCCCCGGCCGCAATGTTGGCCGACGAGCGCACGATAACCGCCGTGAGCGGCAAGCCGCCCAGCAGGCCGCTCACCAGGTTGCCCGCGCCCTGCGCCAGCAGCTCGCGGTTGGTGGGGGTGTGGCGTTTCTGGGGGTCGAGGTTGTCGACGGCCTCCACGCTGAGCAGCGTTTCGAGCGAGGCCACCACGGCAATGGTGAAGGCCACGCCGTAGGTGGCCGGCTTGCGCAGGGCGCTGAAATCCGGGAAAGTCATTTCGCCGGCCAGCTGGCCCAGCGACGACAGCACCGGCAGCTTCACCAGGTGCTCGGGCAGCACCTGCACATTGGGGGCAAACTTTTTCAGCAGGCCGTTGATGGCGACCGACGCCAGCACCGCAATCAGGGCACCCGGCACCAGGCGCGACCAAGGCTGCCGCTTCACCGGCTCCGTGTTCCAGAGCAGTAGAATCAGCAGCGACACCACGCCCACCAGCACCGAGCCGGGGCTCAGCGCCCGCATGGCCGCGCCAATGGCCGAGAAGGTGTTCAGGCCGTTGAACTGCAGAAAATTCATGTCCTCAAAATAGTCGGCATCGGCGCCAAAGAAGTGCGGCAGCTGCTTCAGAATGAGGATAATGCCAATGGCCGCCAGCATGCCGCGGATAACGGCCGCCGGGAAGTAGAGCGCGATGATGCCCGCCCGGGCCAGCCCCAACCCAATCTGAATGACGCCGGCCACGGCCGTAGCCGCCAGCACCGCCGGCCACGAGCCCAGCGTGGCAATGGCCGAGAGCACCACCACCGTGAGGCCGGCCGCCGGCCCGCTCACGCTCACCGCCGAACCGCTGAGCAAACTCACCAGCACGCCGCCCACAATGCCTGCAATCACGCCCGCCAGCAGCGGTGCACCCGAGGCCAGCGAAATGCCCAGACACAGCGGCAACGCCACCAGAAACACCACCAAGCCAGCCGGTGCATCCTGTCCTATTGTGCCGAAAAGGCCCTTGGAAGGCAGAGGCGCGCCCACCGGACTCGGGGCAACGATGGGGGAACCCGTGCGCGATGGCGACGAAACAACCTGTGACATAAGCGAATGACCTGAACGAAAGAGCTGGCTGAAAAACGAAAAGCCGGTGGTGCAAACTCACCGGCTGCGTTCTGTTTTCCGGAATCCATCGCAAGGTTAAGGGCCCGCTATTAAGACGAAATTAAAGGTAAATTAAAAGGAAATTAAAAGCCTAAAAGCCTCATTTGGCGGGCTGCAGAGGCCATTCCAGCCACACGTGGGTGCCGTGGCCGGGCTCGCTTTCGAGGCGCACCGTGCCGCCGTGCAGCGCCATGATGCGGGCCGCCAGCGGCAGCCCGATGCCGTGCCCCGGCACCCCGCGGGCCGAAGCCGCCCGGAAGAACGGCACGAACACCTGCTGCAGGTCGGCGGGCGGCAGGCCGGGGCCTTCGTCCGTCACGAGCAGGGCCAGGCTGCTGGCCGTGCGCGTGAGCGTGGCCGTGACGGGCCGCCCCGTGCCGGCCGAAAACTTGCAGGCGTTGTCTAGCACGTTCAGCACGGCCGAGAGCAGCAATGTTTCGTTGCCATTCACCACAAAGGCACTCGCGTCCTCGCCCTCGCCAAAATTGAGGTCGACGCGGCAGGTGGAATGGCGGCGCAGCAGCTGCTCGTGGGCCTGCAGCAGCAGCTCGTCGAGGCGCACCTCGGCCATGGGCACCTGCGAGGGGTCGTCGGAGGCCCGCGCAATGGAGAGCAGGCCGTTGGTGAGCTGGTTGAGCTGCCGGGCCGAGTCGAGGGTGCTTTGCAGCACGCGGCGGTACTCGGCCGGGGGCCGCTCGGCCTGCAGCAGCGCCACTTCCAGCTCGCCGATGAGGGCCGTGAGCGGCGTGCGCAGCTCGTGCGAGGCGTCGCGCACGAAGGTGCGCTGCCCCGCAAAAGCCGCCTGCAGGCGGTCGAGCAGGCGGTTGAAGCGCTGGGTAAGGTGGCCTATTTCGTCGGTGCTGCCGGCGCCCTGGCTCAGGCGCTGGCTCAGGTCTGTGGCCGTGATGCCGTCGACTTCGCGCACCATGCGCCGGAGCGGCCGCAGGGCCCGGCCCGCAAAAAACCAGCTCCCCAGGCCCATCACCACCAAGGCCGCCAGCAGGCCCAGCACCAGCAGGCGCCGCAGTTCACCCAGCTGCTGCCGGCTGTCTTCGTCTACCGACGAAGCCACCACCACCAGCGGGCCCAGGCGCGGGTCGCGGTAGAGCAAGCCCACGGTTTCGTGGTAGTTTTTTTCGGGCTCCAGCACGGCGCGGCCGTTGCGGCGCACCTCGGCCAGCCACTCAATGGGCACCGGCTTGGCCGCCCCCTGCCCTTCCCGAAACACCAGCCGGTTGGCTTGGTCGTACACGCGGCCTTCCTCGTCGGGCAGGGTGCGGTAGAGCTGGCGCAGGTAGCGGCGGTAGAGCGCGGGCGGACTGCCGGCGTGCTGGTTGCGCTGGCCTTCGGCGTAGGCGTGCCCCACCACCAGCGTGCGCTTAAACAGGCTTTGGGTGAACAGCGTGCGCCGCGACTGCAGCGTGGCGAAGTACACACTCAGCGCAAACAGCAGCAGTATCACGGCCAGAATCAGCCCGAACTGCAGCGCCAGACGAAGGCGAATGGACATGGATTGATGGGTTGATTTTGTGATGTGCTGATGTGCTGATGTGCTGATTTTTTGATGTGCTGATTCGGATACCGATGCTCCGATTACGCCCCCCTTGCCCGGCCACAAAGCACATCAGCACATCAGCACATCAGCAAATCAATCTACTTTCATCACGTAGCCCATGCCCACCAGCGTGTGAATGAGCTTGGGCTCGAAGCCTTTGTCGACTTTTTTGCGCAGGAAGTTGATGTACACATCGATGACGTTTGAGCCCGTGTCGAAGCTCATGTCCCAGACGTGTTCCAGCAAATCGGCGCGCGACACCACCCGGCCCTGATTGCGCAGCAGGTACTCCAGCAGTGAAAACTCGCGGGCCGTGAGCTGAATGGCCTGGCCGGCCCGCTCCACGCGCTTGGCGCTGGGGTCGAGGGTGAGGTCGGCGAGGTGCAGCACGGCTTTGGGGGCGGGGGCTTCGGTGCGGCGGCGCACCAGGGCCCGCAGCCGGGCCAGCAGTTCCTCAAACGCGAAGGGCTTGACAAGGTAGTCGTCGGCGCCGGCGTCGAGGCCGCGGATTTTGTCGTCGGTTTCGCCCAGGGCCGTGAGCATGAGAATGGGCACGCCGGGGTCGTGGGCGCGCACCTGGCGGCACACTTCCAGCCCGCTCAGGCCGGGCAGCATCTGGTCCAGAATCAGGCAGTCGTAGCGCGTGGACTGGGCCCGGCGCAGGCCCAGCAGGCCGTCGGAAGCCAGGTCGACGGTGTACTCCTGCTCGGTGAGGCCCTGGTGCAAAAACGCCGCAACGGAGGGCTCGTCTTCAACTAAAAGGATTTTCATGGGGCCGGAAGGTAGGGCTTAGCCCGCAATTTGGGCGCGGTAGCGGCCCGCCCGGTTCCCATAAGCGGGGGTGCCCGATGCTTATTGAGCGGCCCCGGGGCCTGCTGCCGCAGTCGCCGCGGCCGGGGCCAGGCCCTGCTCAACGGGCTGCGAAGAAGTGCCGAGGGGCGCAGCCTGCAGCCGCACGCCCACTGCCAGCAGCGCGGAAAGAATTAACGCCAAATAAAACCGAAAATGGTGCTGAAAATTGGCAAGCATCTAAAACAAAGCGGTGTTAAATTAGCACCATGGCCAAAGCAATGGTCAATTATTTATCGCAAAATTACCGTTACGGCTGCTGCGCCCCCGCTACGGCTAGCCGAGCTTGCCTTTTGGCCCCACAAACGAAGCTTTCTTCTCGGCGAGGGAAAATGGCTGTGGGGCGGGCGTGGCCCTGGCCCACAGCTCCCTGCCTTTCTTTCCAGCCCCAAAGGCCCCGGCCATTCTCTCCAACTGCATTTATTACGGCGAGACAAGGCAACATTCCGGCCCGGTCGGGACGTATAGCTAAGCACGGCTGTGGGGAGAGATGCGCTGATTGCGAGTGTTTTTTCCACGCTATCACCTTCTTTCACCCACCTTTATGAGCCAAGTTACCCAAGCTCCGCTCGGCCGCCCGCCGGTGGCCCTGGCCCCCACCCAGCCCGTTCGCCTCAATATCAACGGGCAGGACCACACCCTCGAAATAGCGCCTTGGACGACCCTGCTCGACGCCCTGCGCGAATACCTCGACCTGACGGGCACCAAGAAAGGCTGCGACCACGGCCAGTGCGGCGCCTGCACGGTGCTGGTCGACGGCAAGCGTGTGAACTCCTGCCTCTCGCTGGCCGTGATGCACGACGACTCCCACATCCAGACCATCGAAGGCCTGGGCACTGAGGACAAGCTCAGCCCGTTGCAGCAGGCGTTTATCGACCACGACGCTTTTCAGTGCGGCTATTGCACGCCGGGCCAGATTTGCTCGGCCCAGGGCCTCCTCAACGAAGGCAAGGCCAAAACCGAAGCCCAGGTGCGCGAGCTGATGAGCGGCAACGTGTGCCGCTGCGGCGCCTACAGCAACATCCTGAGCGCCGTGATGGAAGTGCTTACCAACGAAGGATTAATCCTGGAGGACAAGGCTTGGTCGGCCGGCGCGGCCAATCAGAACGTCGCGCCCGTTGAGCCGCCGAAGTAAATATCCTTCATTCCTCATTCAATTCAGATGAACAGTTTCACTTTCACCCAAGCCATGGCCGTGGCGGGCGCCGTGCAGGACAAAGCCGCGCACCCCGACGCGGCCTACATTGGCGGCGGCACCAACCTGATTGACCTGATGAAGGAAAACGTGGCCCGGCCCACGCACCTCATTGGCCTCAAAAAGCTGGGCCTCGACGCCATAGAAGCTCTGCCCGACGGCGGCCTGCGTCTCGGCGCCCTCGCCACCAACGCCGACACCGCTTGGCACCCCGAAGTAGAAAGCCGCTACCCGCTGCTGAACCAGGCCATTCTGGCCGGGGCCAGCCCGCAGTTGCGCAACATGGCCACCGACGGCGGCAACCTCATGCAGCGCACCCGCTGCTACTACTTCTACGACCTGGCCACGCCCTGCAACAAGCGCGAGCCCGGCTCCGGCTGCTCGGCCATTGGCGGTTACAACCGCGTGTGCGGCATTCTGGGCACCAGCGACTCGTGCATTGCCACCCACCCAAGCGACATGTGCGTGGCCCTGGCCGCCCTCGACACCGTGGTGCGCGTGAGCGGCCCCAACGGCGAGCGCACCATCCAGTTCGAGGATTTCCACCGCCTGCCCGGCGACCAGCCCGAGCGCGACAACACCCTGGAACCCGGCGAGCTCATCACCAGCCTCGACCTGCCCGCCAAGGGCTTCGAGAAGAATTTTAGCTACCTGAAGCTGCGCGACCGCACCAGCTACGCCTTCGCGCTGGTGAGCGTGGCGGCGGCCATGGAGTTGGACGGCAACACCATTACCGATGCCCGCCTGGCGCTGGGCGGCGTGGCCCACAAGCCCTGGCGCGACAAGGAGGCCGAGGCAATGCTTGTAGGCCAGCCGGCCACCGCTGCCACTTTCGGCCGCGTGGCGGCCAAGGTGCTGGAAGGTGCCAAAGGCTACGGCGCCAACACCTTCAAGATTGAGCTGGCCCGGCGCGCCATCGTGCGGGCGCTCAAGCAAGCCACCGAAATGAATCAGGTGCTCGACACCAACGCCTTCCAAAACTCCAACCCATGAGCCACACCACCGACTACATCGGCAAACCCACCAACCGCGTCGATGGCCCGGCTAAAGTGGCCGGCACCGCCAAGTACGCCGCCGAATTTAACGTGCCCGACCTGCTGTACGGCTACGTGGTGAGCAGCCCGATTGCCAAGGGCAAAATCACGAAAATCGATAGTGCGGCGGTGCGAGCGCTGCCCGGCGTGCAGGAGGTTTTCACGCATGAAAACGTGCCCGGCTTCGCTTTTCTCGACCGCAGCTACAAGGACGATGTGGCCCCCGGCGGCTCGCCGTTTCGGCCGCTGCACGACGCCGAAATCAAGTTCAGCCTGCAGCCCGTGGCGCTGGTGGTGGCCGATACGTTCGAGCTGGCCCGCTACGCTGCCTCCATCCTGCACATCGAGTACGAGGAAGTGGCGCACGAAACCGAGCTGGCCAAGCACCTCGACGAAGCCTACGAGCCCGGCCGGGGCAAAACCGGCTACAAGCCGCCGAAGTCGCGCGGCAACTTTGGCAAGGGCTGGAAAGAAGGCGTGGCCCACATGGAGGCGCAGTATTCGCACCACGCCCAGCACCACAACCCCATGGAGATGTTTGCCAGCACCGTGGAGTGGCTCGGCGATAAGAACCTGAACATCTACGACAAAACGCAGGGCGCTTTCAACAGCCAGCAGTACGTGATGAAGGTATTCGGGCTGAGCGCCGAGCAGGCCCGGGTGATTTCGAAGTACACCGGCGGCGGCTTCGGGTCTGGGCTGCGGCCGCAGTACCAGCTGTTTCTGGCCGTCATGGCTTCGCTGCAGCTGGAGCGCTCGGTGCGCGTGTCGCTCACCCGCGAGCAGATGTTCAGTTTCGGCCACCGGCCCGAGACCTTGCAGCACGTGGCCCTGGCCACTGCCGCCGACGGCTCGCTCACCGGCATCAACCACGTGGCCGTGGCCGAAACCTCGCAGTTCGAGGATTTCACCGAAAACGTGGTGGGCTGGAGCGGCACGCTCTACGACTGCGAAAACGTGGAGTTGGGCTACCGCCTGAGCAAGCTCGACGTGTATTCGCCGCTCGACATGCGTGCGCCGGGCGCGGCTTCGGGCTCCATCGCCCTGGAAATTGCGATGGACGAAATGGCCTACGCCGCCGGCCTCGACCCGCTCGAATTCCGCATCCGCAACTATTCCGATTTCGACCAGGCCCAGAACCTGCCCTACTCCAGCAAGGCCCTGCGCAAATGCTACGCCGAGGGCGCGGCCAAATTTGGCTGGGAAAAGCGCACCGCCGCGCCCGGCTCGATGAAGGACGGCAACCTGTTGGTGGGCTGGGGCATGGGCGGCGGCATCTGGGATGCCTCCAAGATGCCGGCCACCGTGAAAGCCAGCCTCGACGCCGACGGCCACCTCACCGTGAGCAGCGGCACCAACGAAATCGGCACCGGCACCTACACCATCATGACGCAGATTGCGGCCGAAAGCATGGGCCTGCCCCTCGAAGCCGTGACGTTCGTGCTGGGCGACACCACGCTGCCGCAGTCGCCGCTACAGGGCGGCTCCTGGACGGCGGCTTCGGTGGGCAACTCGGTGGTGGAAGCCTGCACCAAGCTCGGCGAAGCCCTGCTGAAACAGGCCCAGAAAATGGACCACCCGGCCTTCAAGGACGCCAAAATTGAGGACGTGCAGTTTGCCAACGGCCAGCTGCGCCTGCGCACCGACGACACCCAGGCCGTGGTGCTGCGCGACATTGTGCAAGCCAGCGGCGAGGCCAAAATCGAAGCCGAAAACTCCACCGTGCTGGCCAAGCTGGAAATGCTGAAGCCCCCGAAATATTCCATGCACGCCCACAACGCCGTGTTTGTGGAAGTGAAGGTGGACCCGGAGCTGATGACCGTGCACGTCACCCGCGTGGTGAACGCCGTGGCCGCCGGCCGCATTCTGAACCCCAAAACGGCCCGCAGCCAGGTGCTCGGCTCAGTGGTGTGGGGCATCAGCTCGGCCCTGATGGAGGAATCGGTGATGGACCACCGCTTCGGCCGCTACATGAACCACAACTACGCCGAATACCACGTACCGGTGAACGCCGACATCCACGACATTGACGTGGTTTTTGTGAACGAAGAAGACGACAAGGTGAACCCGCTCGGCATCAAAGGCTTGGGCGAAGTAGGCCTGCTGGGCGTGGCCGCCGCCGTCACTAACGCCATCTACCACGCCACCGGCAAGCGCGTGCGCGACCTGCCCGTGACGATTGACAAGCTGCTGTAGCCTTTGCTACGACAACTGCCGCTGAGGTGACATAAAAAGCGCCCCGCAACCAATTGGTTACGGGGCGCTTTTGCTTATCTCGCCGGCTCGCTAAACCGCCGCGGCATAGGCTGCCGCAAACTCCCTCGCGAAATCTTCCAGCTTTACCCGGCCCAGGCCGGGCTTGTGCTGCTCGTAGTCTTCGCCCAGCGTACCGTTGCCGATACTGGTGTAGATGTCCACAATTTCAGAGGCGCGGGCGGCGGGCAGGCCATGCCGGAGCAGGTTTTCCTGTATTTGCTCGTTGGTGAGGCTCACCCAGCGCAACCCGGGCCGGCCAATGGCGGCGCCCAGCACCTGCGCCACTTCGTTGGCGGTGCGCTCGTCGCTGGCTGCGTAACGCACGTGCCGGCCGAGGGCAGTTGGGGCCGTTAGCTCGGCCGCGGCGGCGTTGGCAATATCCAACGAGTGCACAAAGGCCACCCGCGTGTTGCCGTCGTAGTTGACGCCAATAACACCCTGCGCCTTTATCATCCCGATGAAACTGAACATGTTGTAATAAAAAGAAGTGGGGCGCAGGTGCGTGAGGGCGATGCCGGGCAGCTTGGCCAGAATTTCCTCCACGTCGTGCGTGCCCAGAATGCCGCCGGTGCCTGCCGAGCGATGCGCGCCCCAGCTGCTCAGCTGCACCACCCGCTGAATGCCCGACTGCTGAATGGCCTCTGCGTACCGCTGGCCGATGCGTTGGTGGTAGGCCCGCGAGTCGGGCTCGGCAAAGCTGGGCGGCATCATGAGATAGGCAGCGTCGGCCCCGGTTAGAGTTGAGGTGAGGAATGCCGCGTCATCGACGGAACCGATGGCGGCGTTAGCGCCCAACACCTCAATTTCGGGCTTCTTTTCCGGCTTGCTGCTGATGACCGTGACAGCGTGCCCCTGCTGCACCAGCTCGGTGGCCAGTGGTTTGCTGATGTTCCCGAGGGAACCCGTTACAACTATTTTCATGGTGCTTCTGGTTGCTATAAGTGTGCAGCAAAGGTGGGTGGCCCACCCGCAGCCCAGAAGAGCAAAACGGCGGAAAAACTGGGCCCAACTGCGGCAAACCATTCGCCTACTGCGCCCCGGCCTATTGGCTCAGCTCACAACTGCTGCCGATGGGCCGCCGGCGACACCCCAGTGTTATTCCTGTAAAACCGGCCGAATGTGGACTGGTCGGCGAAATTCAGATTATCAGCTACCTGGGCGATGGTCAGGGCCGGATTTTGCAGCAGCACGTTGGCTTCCAGCAACACGGCCTCGGTCAGCCACTCGGCCGCACGCTTGCCGGTGGCGTCTTTCACGGTTTCGGCCAGGTGCTTGGGGGTGATGCACAGCTTATCGGCATAGAACGCCAGGCTGCGCTCGGCGGCGTAATGCGTATTCACCAGCTTCTTAAACGCAGCCGCAATCTGGTGGCCGCGCGGCAGCACGGCCGCTGCCGAAATCTGCTGCAGGCTGTAGATGGGCGCGGTTTCGTGCAGCAGAATGTGGATGAGGCTGCGCAGAATCTCGTCGCGGTAGGCGTGCGGCTCGTGGTATTTCTGCTCAATGGTGCGCAGCAGCGCCGCAATGCTATCGGCCTGCGCGGGCGTCAGGGTAAACACGTGCCGGGCATCGCGCTCAAAAAAGGAAAAGGCATCGAGGTGCAGGCTGCTGTTGGCCGAAATGAATTCCTGGGTAAAAAAGATGCTCAGTCCTTCAAAATCAGTGCTGAAGGATGGCCACTGCTTGATGACGTAGGGCGATAACACCATCAGCGAATTGGGGCCGACGTCGTAGGTTTCCAGGTTGACATTTAGGCGAGCCTGCCCGCGCAGGCACAGGCCAACCTTGTAGTAGCTGCTGCGGTAGGGCAGGTTGATGGGCAGCTGGGCAGACGCCGAATGGGGTCCCAGCAAGAACACTGCCGCCGGTTTTTCCTCGGTTTCGGCGAGGGCGCTCAATGGGTAGATGGGAATAGCGACGCTCATAGCAACAATATTAAACCGCTTCATGTCATGCACATGCCTCCAACTGCCTGCGCCACCAAGCAGCTGAACAGCAACCAGCTACCCAATTGCCCGAGGACTGAGCGTTAACCATGCAGCCATACGCAGCCAAAACCGCATTCGCCGCCCGGTGGTTCTGCATAACCCCGCCTCACGCTGGGGCGTACTGATTGCGTCAATCCCGCACACCCCATGACCGAACTCCAACGCCTGCTGCTGGCCTACGACCGTCACCGCGCCGACGCCCGGCCCTGCGCCCTGGCCACGGTGGTCGAGGTGCTGGGCTCGGCCTACCGGCGCCCCGGCGCCCGCATGCTCGTCACGGAAGATGGGGAGCTGACCGGCGCCATCAGCGGTGGCTGCCTGGAAGGCGATGCCCGCCAGCGGGCCCGGCAGGCCATTTTCCGGGGCCAGCCGGCGCTGGTGACCTACGACACCCGCGACGAGGACGACCCGCGCCACGGCTTGGGGCCCGGCTGCCAGGGCGTGGTTCGCATCCTGCTGGAGCCGTTGCGATTTGACGCGCCCGACAATCCTATTGAGTTGCTGCGCGGCTTTGCCCAGCATCCCGAGCCCGCCGTGCTGGCCACGGTATTCGAAACCGACGCCAGTGGGCTGCGGGCCGCCGTGGGCCAACGGCTGCTGCTCTCGGCCACCGGCGCGGTGCGGGGCACTCCCCTGCTAGCCTCGCCCCTGGCGCAGGCGGCGCTGGACACCCTGGCGCAGGGCCAGTCGCGGGTGCTCAACATCGAAACCGACGCCGGCCCCGTGCGGGCGCTGCTGGAAATTCTCACTCCCCCGTTGCGTTTGGTCGTGTACGGCGCCGGCAACGATGCGCAGCCGCTGGTGCGCCTCGCCGCCTCACTGGGCTGGCACGTGGCCGTGGTAGATGGCCGGCCCAACCTAGCCACCCCCGCCCGCTTTCCCGAAGCTGCCGAGGTGCGCATTGTGCCCGTGCGCGAGCTCGAAACCCAATCGCCCGACCCAGCCGCCTACCACGTGCTGCTCAGCCACAACTACGCCTACGACCTGGCCGCGCTGCAAACGCTGCTGCCCACGGCCGCGCCCTACATCGGCCTGCTGGGCCCCCGGGCCAAAGCCGGCCGGCTCCTCGAAGAACTGGAGTTGTCGGAAGCCGAGCGCAGCCACGTTCTCGGCCACCGGCTGCACAGCCCCATTGGGCTGAGCCTGGGTGGCGAAACCCCCGAAGAAATTGCCCTGGCCATTGTGGCCGAAGTGCAGGCGGTAAAAAACGGCCGCGCCCCCCGGCATTTGCGCGACACCACCGCGTCCATTCACGCCGACTCGCCGTCCATTCCTGCCCAAGCCGCCGCGAACGCCGTCATTTCAGCCTGAGTTATCCCACAATTCCAGCTACGGCGTTGGCACCCGGTAGCTCAGCGCAAGTCGAAAAGCCAAGCCTTTCTCGACGCGCGGGCTGAGCGGCGTTGGCGCCTGGCCCAGGCCAATGTAATCGAGGGTGGCCGGCCATTGGTCTTCCTGTGCGTACACTTCCAGGCGCCGCGTCACGGCGTAGGCCGCCGTGGCGCGCAGGGCCCAGCGCGCACTCACGTAGGTTTCCGCAAACAGCCCATAATGCCCCTGTAAGTACTGAAAATAACGATTCTGCTCCTGCAACCGGTAAGCGGTGTTGATGCCGTTGAGGTTGAAACCCGCATTAACGCGCGGTGTCACCGCATAGCTGACATTGAACGTGGTGGGCAAGTCGCCAAACAGCCGCCAACGCTGCCCCAGCCGCCAGTCGAGGCCGAGCAGCAACACGTACTGTGGGCCATAAAACTGCTGGCGGTAGCCCACCGTGAGCCGGTACGCCCGGCGCGGGCTGGTGCGGTAGCCGGCCCGTAGCACCCCGCCCCACGTGAGGTCGCCTGCACGCACATCGCGCAGGTCGGAGTTCAGTGCGGGCAGCACCAGCGCAGTGAGCTCTAATTTGGACGAAACGCGGTGCCGATAGCCCAGCACCGGCGAAAGACCATAAACATTTCCCACGGCAAAACCTGGCCGGGGCCCGCTAAAGCGCAGGGCCTCCAGGCTAGCCCCCAGCAGCAGCCCGCGGCTACTATCGGCGGCCAGGGCAATGGGCACTATGGCATTCGCCCGGTATATATCGGCCCGAAACGACGTTTCAGCGGCGCCAAGCTTCAGGGGCAGTACTTCGTAATTCAGGCCCACGCCCTCGGCATATCCCTGGCTGCGGGCAGTGGTAGGCAGCAGGCCCAGCGCAAGTGCGAATAAAAGCAGGCGCAGCGGCACCCGGGCAAATAATTTCATACCGGAAAACCCCAAGTTTTGCCAAAGAACGAACACCGGACTCAACTTCGCGGAGCATCGGCTAAATGGGCGCAAAAAAAGAGGCTGCCCGCCTCATCAGCGTGCAGCCTCTCTTGTAGCTTTTTCGGCTAGCAACTGCGCTTAGCGGCGCCGGCCGTAGCCGCCGTGATAGCCATTGCCACCGCGGTATGCCCCATGGTAGCTGCCCCGGTAATACGGCCGAACCGGCACCACCACCGCGGGGCGAGGCGTGTAGTAATGAGGGCGGGCGTAGTATGGGCGAGGATAATACGGCTGAGCCGGCGGGTAGTACCCGTAGTCGTAGCCAGTGCCCACCGAAGCCACGCAGCCGCTCAACAAGAGCAGGCACAGGCCCAAGGCAAAAATCACTGATTTCGTTTTCATGGCGAAGGTGCGTAAGCACATTGAATGACACATACAAACTTGTTAATAAGACAAAATGCGCGTTGGAATAGTTGACTTTTCGGCGCGTTCATCCTGTCGTTCAAGCCTTTTATTTATACGTCGCTGCCTGACCTGCCGTTGTGGTTTGTATAAAAGGCCCATGCCCCTTTGCCGTTGGCCAACTGGTTGTCTCACTCACGGCAACCCATTGTCTCACACGAAGCCAAAAGCCCCTTGGTGATGCACCAAGGGGCTTTTCTGCTGATGGCATTTTTTGGCGCACAACCGCCAGAGACTTATGCTCCCGCCGGCACCTCGGTTTCGCCCGAATACAGGCGGGCTTTGCCGGGCAGGGTTTTGTGGCGCTCTTTACCGAGCGCGGCACTGGGCTCGGGCACCCAATGGTGCCGGCCACCGGCCTTTTCGTCCTCGAATTCGGTGGGTGCGGTGCCGGCTTCGGTGCGTTCCTTCCAGGTGAGGTGCTCGGTGCCGGAGTCCGTCTGCTCCATCGTGATGCACTGCTCCACGGGGCACACCAGCGAGCACAGGTTGCAGCCCACGCAGTTTTCCTCGATGATTTCGGGCACGCGGGTGCCGGCGTTTAGCTTGATGGCCTGGTGGGCGCCGTCTTCGCAGGCCGTGTAGCACAGCTGGCAGCCAATGCACTTGTCCTCGTTGATATTGGCCGTCACCTTGTACTTCATATTCAGGTCTTCCCAGTGCAGCACGTTGGGCAGGGCCTTGCCCACGAAATCGTAAATCGTGTTGAAGCCCTTCTCCACCATGTACTGCTCCAGGCCGGCCGTCATCTCCCGGATGATGCCAAAGCCGAAGTGCATGGCCGCCGTGCACACCTGCACCGAGCTGGCACCCAGCAGGATGTGCTCCACGGCGTCGCGCCAGTTCTCAATGCCGCCGATGCCCGAGATGGGCAGGCGCACGTCGGGGTGCTGGGCGCAGTTTTTCACCATATTCAGGGCAATGGGCTTCACGGCCGGGCCGCAGTAGCCGCCGTTGGTGCCCTTGCCGTCCACAATCGGATAGGGCGCGTACTTATCCAAATCAACCCCCACGATGCTCTGAATCGTGTTGATGAGCGAGATGGCGTCGGCGCCGCCGCGCCGGGCGGCCATGGCGGGCTCGGTGATGTCGGAGATGTTGGGCGTGAGCTTCACGATGACGGGCTTCTGGGCCACTTCCATCACCCATTCCACTATCATTTGCAGCACCTTGGGCTCCTGCCCCACGGCCGAGCCCATGCCCCGCTCGCACATGCCGTGCGGACAGCCAAAGTTCAGCTCGAAGCCGTCGGCGCCGGCGTCCTGCGAGGCGCGCACGATGTCGTGCCACTCCTGCCGACTCTGCACCATGAGCGAGGCGATAACAGCGTGGTTGGGGAAGCGCTTTTTCACTTCCTCAATCTCGCGCAGGTTGTGCGAGAGCGGCCGGTCCGAAATCAGCTCGATGTTGTTGAAGCCCACGAGGCGCTTGTCGCGGTAGTTGACGCCACCGTAGCGGCTCGACACGTTCACGACGGGCACGCCCAGCGTCTTCCACACCGCGCCGCCCCAGCCGGCATCGAAGGCTTTCATCACCTGGTAGCCGGAATTGGTGGGCGGCGCCGAGGCCAGCCAGAACGGGTTCGGCGATTTAATGCCGGCGAAATTTATGGAGAGGTCGGGCATGGGATTTTATTTCTCAGAACGTCATGCTGAGCGCAGCCGAAGCATCTCGCTCGCATCGTTAAACGATTTATTTACTACCACACGCGAGATGCTTCGACTACGCTCAGCATGACGTGCCTTTTGGTTGCGAACGTGAATTACTTGCTCAAATAGGCGTGAATACCGCGCGCCGTGAGCTTGGCTTCGGCCGCCGCGTTCACCACTTCGGCACCGCCGTTCCAGGCATCGCCGGAAGCGAAGTATTTCGGGTTCGACGTTTGCCCGGTATGGGCGTTGGCTATGATGCGGCCTTTGTTATCCAGCTTCAACCCCGGAATTAAATTCAAAAATTCCGTTTGCTTAGCCTGTCCCGTGGCTTTAATCACCATGTCGCACGGCTCGATAAATTCAGAGCCGGCAATTTCCTGCACGCGGCCATCCTTGGTTTCAGTGCGAATAAATTTCACGCCCGCCACGTAGCCATTGCCGGTAATTTCCACCGGCGCCACGTTGAACAAGCCCTTCACCCCTACCCCTTTGGCCAGGTCGTACTCGAATTCGTAAGCGCCCATTTCTTCCTTGGCACGGCGATAAGCCAGAATTACGTTCTCAGCCCCAAGGCGCGACGATTCCGAAGCCGCATCCATGGCCGTGTTGCCACCGCCGAGCACAATTACCTTGCGCCCCACTGCCACTTCGTGATGGTGCTGACGCAATTCGGCAATAAACTCCACCGCGCCGGTGCAGTTTATTTTATCCTCGCCGGGCAATCCCAATTCGTTGGTTTTACCCAAACCGATACCTAGGAAAATAGCGTCGTATTTATTTTCTAATCCGGCCAATTCATCGCGCGACGAAATAGCAGAATTGAAATGCACGTTGTAGCCAAATTGCGACTGCAAATACGCCATTTCGGCCAGGGTTTCCTCGTTGGTGATTTTATACGGGGCAACCCCGTACACCGTCAGACCCGATGGCTGGGCTTTAGCCTCAAAAACATCGACTTCGTAGCCGAGCGTCCGCAGCTCACAGGCAGCGGATATACCCGCCGGGCCAGCTCCAATAACGGCTACTTTCTTGCCATTATCCTCACCGGGACCAAACAGTTTTTTTCCACTTTTGATGGCCTTCGTAGTCGCGTAGCTCTGCAGGCGACCGATTTCAATCGGCTTCACCTCTTGCAAGTTGTACACGCAGGCGCCTTCGCAGAGCACTTCGGTAGGGCACACCTTGCCGCAGGCGTTGCCGAAGTAATTAGCCTCGTAAATCGTACGCGCCGCGCCAGTGTCATTGCCCGAATTTATTTGCCGGATAAACTGCGGAATATCAATCCCCGACGGGCACGCTTTTATACACGGCGCATCGAAGCAAAACAGGCAGCGGGAGCTTTCGTAGAGCGCCTCGGTGCGGTTCATCACCGGTTTCAATTGCGCGAAGTTTTCCGCGAATTGCTGCTCGGTGGTGGGTGTAGAAAATTCAGCCATTGGGGCAGGTTAATTCGAAATTATTAGGAAATAAAAAACGGTCATGCTCCGACTATCCTTCGCATGACCGTTTTTATGTCAGCCAAGCGCCTACAGTTCTACCAGCTTCTCGTAGGTTTCCGGGCGACGGTCGCGGAAGAACTGCCAGGTGTTGCGCACCTCGTCAATCATGTCGAGGTCGAATTCGGCGATGAGCAGCTCGTCCTTGTACTCGTCGGCTTCGGCGATGATTTGACCGCGCGGGTCCACGAAGTAGCTGGTGCCGTAGAAGCGGCCCAGGTTCCAGGGTTTCTCCTCGCCCACGCGGTTGATGCAGCCCATGAAATAGCCATTGGCGGCCGCGTGCGCGGGCTGCTCCAGCTTCCAGAGGTACTGCGAGAGGCCGGCCACGGTGGCCGAGGGGTTGTACACGATTTCGGCGCCGTTCAGGCCCAGGATGCGGGCGCCGTCGGGAAAATGGCGGTCGTAGCAGATGTAGACGCCCACTTTGGCATACTTCGTCTGGAACACGGGGTAGCCCATGTTGCCGGGCTTGAAGAAGAATTTCTCCCAGAAGCCGGTGGTGTGCGGGATGTGGTTTTTGCGGTACTTGCCAAGGTAGGTGCCGTCGGCGTCAATCACAGCGGCCGTGTTGTAAAGGAAACCGGCCGACTCGCGCTCGTACACGGGCACAATCATCACCATGTTGTATTTCTTGGCGTATTCGGCCATGCGCTCGGTGGTGGGGCCGGGCACGGCTTCGGCCGAGGCGTACCAGGCTTTGTCCTGGCCGGGGCAGAAATACGGGGTATTGAAGATTTCCTGCAAACACAGAATCTGCACGCCCTTGCGGCCGGCTTCTTCAATGAGCGGAATGTGCTTTTGCACCATGGCTTCCTTGATTTCCTCGATGGAGCCTTCGCCTTCGGTCATCGGCAAGCTCATCTGGATGAGACCGGATTTAATAATTCTGGGCATTTTAGGGTTGGTGGGGTGAGTTGTGACTATTGATTTTTAACGTCATTCCGAGCGAAGCCGAGGAATCTCGCGTGCTTTCACTAATCATTGACGTTGCGACGATTGAATTACTGCCACACGCGAGATTCTTCGGCTTCGCTCGGAATGACGTGCGGTTTTACTCGTGCTAGATATTCGTTTTGCTGCGCTTGATGAACTGCCCGTAACCTTTTGAAACCTTCGTTTCACCAGCGTCGACGGCTACTTTTCCACGCAACAGCACGGTGTCAATTTTGCCGGTCAGATCCCAGCCTTCGTAGGCCGAGTAATCGCAGTTCATATGGTGAGTGCTGGCCGAAATGGTGTGCTTTTTCTTTGGGTCGAAAATAACTAAATCTGCGTCGGCGCCAATGCTGATGGTGCCTTTGCGTGGGAACATGCCGAATATTTTGGCGGCGTTGGTCGAGGTCACTTCCACAAATTTCTGCGGCGTGATTTTGCCGGTGTTCACCCCTTCCGAAAACAGCAGTTCCATGCGGTGCTCGATGGCCGGGTGACCGTTCGGAATCTTGGAGAAATCGTCCTTGCCCATCAGCTTCTGCTCCCACATGAAGGGGCAGTGGTCGGTACCCACCACGTTCACGAGGCCTTGGTTGATACCGGCCCAGAGCGTAGCCTGGTCCTTTTTCTCACGCAATGGGGGCGACATCACCCACTTCGCGCCATTGGCTTCGTCTTCGTACAGTGAGGCATCCAGCACTAGGTATTGAATGCAGGTTTCGACCAGCACGCGCTGGTTGCGCTCGGTGGCGCGGCGTACTTGGTTGAGGGCGCCCTCGCAGGTGAGGTGCACGATGTAGGCGTTCACGCCGGTGTAGTTGGCGATGTCGGCGAATCGTCCTGACGCTTCGGCCTCGGTTACTTCGGGCTGCGAGAGGTAGTGATAGAGCGGCGTGAGCTTGCCCTGCGCCCGATGCTGGGCGATGAGCGTGTCAATCATGTCGCCGTTGGTGGCGTGGGCCGTCACAAGGCCACCGTGCTTTTTCACTTCCTGCATCAGGCCCACCATCTGCGCGTCGTCAATCATGAGCGCGCCCTTGTAGGCCATGAATGTTTTGAAAGACGTGATGCCCTCGGCCACCATGTCCTTGATTTCCTCCTTGGTGCTAGGGTTGAAATCCGTCACGGCCATGTGGAAGCTGTAGTCGCCCACGGCGTTGCCGCTGGCCCGGCCGCTCCACTCCTCAAAGGCGGCGCGCAACGAATTGCCCTGCTTTTGCAGAATGAAGTCGATGACGGTAGTGGTACCGCCGTGTAGGGCGGCGCGGGTGCCGGTTTCGTAGGTATCGGAGCTGAAGGTGCCCATGAAGGGCATTTCCAGGTGCACGTGCGGGTCGATGCCGCCAGGCATCACCAGCTTGCCGGTGCAGTCAATCACCTCCGCCCCCTCGGTCGACAAGTTGCGGCCGATGGACACGATGGTTTCGCCTTCAATCAGGATATCGCAGACGGCGTCCGAATCGGCGGTGACGACGCGGCCGTTTTTTAGTATCACCATGTTTTTCAATGTCAATGGGAATTGCGAACTGTAAAACAGTTATTCCATGCCTTTATATTCTGGTCCGTAAGCAATTTCAAGCCGGTGCTTTTCGAACCACCGCCAACCGTAGACTAGGTTAATTCTTAGAACCGTGACTCTATTATGCCAAATATGCTTTGGAAACGCAACACAGCCGATGTTTCGAAACTTAAAACCATATTTGGAAGCCGCATCTTCAGAGCAGCCATTGCCAATCCATAAGTAAACCAACTGCTTTTTAGCTACTCTGGCAGCCTTAGCTTCTGTCCAGCCCTCAGCCATTTGCGCTGCTGCTTTATTATCAACTGCTGTTATCACTAACAAAAGAATTAATAATAATCCACGCATCACTTGGTATCCGATGAAAAGCTATAATTAGCTAATCGACTGCCGTTAGTACACGTACTTATCCGCAATGCTGATGGCTTCCGAAATGATGGCCAAGCCCTCGTCAATTTCCTCCTTATTGATGCTCAGTGGGGGACAGATGAATATATAGTTCCAGCGCACGAAGGTGTACATGCCCATCTCGCGGATTTTGGCGGCCACCTGGTTCATGATGTCCATTTGGGCGGGCGTGGCATTCCAGGGAGCCATGGGCTCCTTGGTGTCGCGGTTCTTCACCAGCTCGATGCAGCCGAAGAGGCCGGTGTTGCGCCAGTCGCCGATGCTGGGGTGGTGGCGCATGAGCTGGGCCACCTGCTCGTCCATGTACTTGCCCATTTCCACGGTGTTTTCGAGAAGGTTGTCAGTCTCGTAGATGTCGAGCACAGCCACGGCGGCGGCGCACGAAACCGGGTGGGCCGAGTACGTGAGGCCGAGCGGCAGGGGCTTGTCGTCGAACGATTTGGCAATGGCTTCGTCTACCATCACCGCGCCCAGGGGCAGGTAGCCGGCGGTGATGCCCTTGGCCATGCACATGATGTCGATTTTGACATTGTGGTGGTCGGAGCCGAACCACTTGCCGGTGCGGCCGAAACCCGACATCACTTCATCAGCAATGAGCAGGATGCCGTACTTGTCGCAGATTTCGCGCACCCGCGTCCAGTAGCCGGGCGGGTACTTGATGCAGCCCGAGGTGCCCGACTCGCCCTCCATGATGATGGCGGCCACGCTGCCGGGGTTTTCGTAGCCGATGATGCGCTCCATGGCATCGGCGGCGCGCTGGGCGCACTGCTCGGGCGTTTCGGAGTGCCAGGGGCAGCGGTAGAAGTAGGGGTTTTCGACGTGTACCGTGCCGGGCATGGCCTGCGAATCGACGGCGAATTTGCGGGGGTCGCCGCCCACGCTCATGGCGCCGTAGCTGGCCCCGTGAAACGACTGGTACAGCGACACAATCTTGTGGCGGCCGGTGTACACCCGCGCCAGCTTGATGGCGTTTTCGATGGCCTCGGCCCCGCCCAGCGTGAAAAACGCCTTGGTGAGGTTGGGCGCAGTGATTTCGGCCAGGCGCCGGCCGAGGTCGCCACGGGCCTTGGTAATCATGCCGGGGTACACGTAGCTGAGCTCACGCATCTGGGCGGCCACGGCTTCGGTCACGCGTTGGTCGCCGTGGCCGATGTTCACGTTCATGAGCTGGGCAGAGAAGTCGATGTAGCGCTTGCCATCCCGGTCGTACACGTACACGCCTTCGGCGCGCTCGGCGTTGATGGGGTTCAGGCCCGTTTGCTTCGACCACGAGAAGAGGGTGTGGTCGAGGTTGTCGTGCAGGATTTGGTCTTTGTCGGTGGCGAAGGTGGTTTCCATGGGTTGGGAGTGACGTTGAATCCGTCTGTCATCCTGAGCGCAGCGAAGGACCTTTTCACGCCCGCGTCGCTTGCCCGCTTAATTATTTACTTTAAACTGTTCAGCTGTCTTAAGGTCCTTCGCTGCGCTCAGGATGACAGTTCCGGCCCTACGACATCCAGTTCACCCGCGACTCGGGGTTCCACTTGGTCGTGGTCTTTTTCAACTGCGTCCAGAACTCAATCGAACTCTTACCCGTGATGTCGCAGGCGCCGAATTTCGACTCGTTCCAGCCGCCGAAGGAGAAGGGCTCGCGGGGCACGGGCACGCCGATGTTCACGCCAATCATGCCGGCGTTGGCGTGGTCCATCACGTAGCGGGCGCTACTGCCGCTGCTGGTGAACACGGCGGCGGCGTTGCCGTAGGGGTTGGCGTTTTCGATGGCCAGGGCTTCGTCCAGCGTATTGGTGCGCATGATGGCGAGCACCGGGCCGAACACTTCCTCCTGGGCAATGCGCATATCAGGCGTCACGTAATCGATGACGGTGGCGCCTACGTAATAACCGTCTTCGTGGCCGGGCACCACGGCGTTGCGGCCGTCGAGCAGGACTTTGGCGCCGGCCGCTTCGGCTTCGGTGATGTGCTGTTCGATGCGCGCCTTGGCTTCCTTGCTGATGACGGAGCCGAGGTTCTGGCCGGCCACAATCTTGCGGGCTTCTTCCACAATTTTGGCCACGATGTCATCGACCGGGCCCACTCCCACCATCGTCGAGCCGGCCATGCAGCGTTGGCCCGCGCAGCCCGACATGCTGGCGGCCACGTTCGAGGCAGTCATGTCGGGGTGGGCGTCGGGCAGCACCATCAGGTGGTTTTTGGCGCCGCCGAGGGCCACGCAGCGCTTGAGGTTGCTGGTGGCGCGGATGTACACGGCCTTGGCAATTTTAGTGGAGCCGACGAAGCTCACGGCCTGAATGTCGGGATGGTCGCAGATGGCTTCTACGATTTCCTTGTCGCCGTTCACCACGTTCAGCACGCCGTCGGGCAGGCCGGCTTCTTTTAGCAGCTCGGCAATTTTTACGGCGCTCAGCGGCACTTGCTCCGAAGGCTTCAGAATCATGGTGTTGCCGAGCACAATGGCGTTCGGGATGGTCCAGTGCGGCACCATGTTGGGGAAGTTGAACGGGGCGATGCTGGCCACCACACCCAGCGGCTTGCGCTCGGCGCGGGCTTCCACGCCCTTGCTCACTTCCAGAAACTCGCCTTGGATAAGCTGCGGCATGGAGCAGGCAAACTCGGTTAGCTCGATGGCTTTTTCGACTTCGGCACGGGCCTCGTCGTAGGTTTTGCCGTTTTCCTCGCGGACGAGGTCGGCCAAGGCTTTCATGTCGCGCTCCAACAAGGTTTTGTAGCGGTAGAAAATCTGCACCCGCTCCTTAATCGGCGTGGCCGACCACGACGGGAAGGCGGCCTTGGCGGCTTGCACGGCGGCGTTCAGCGCCTCGGCCCCGCTCAGCGGCACCGTGGAAATCAACTCGCCCGTGAGGGGGCTAAATACGTCCATCGCAGACGTAGAGGCATTTTCGAGGGGTTTGCCGGCCACAAAATTGCGTATGGCAGGATACTTCAAATTCAGAACTTCCATATTACTTTACTGTTAAGCGGGGCGCAAGCTAAGGGTTTTGCGGGAGATAGGGCAACAACACAATCGTTTCCGGAAAAATATTTTTGTTGCTCCCCTACTAAAAACCGTTGTCGGGCCTGCTTCTCGCTAAGGCAATAGAGTATTCAGTAAGCCTGCGCGGGCGGCGCGGCTGTTGGATTTCAGCAAGTTCAGGTAATGGCTGGCCCACCCCAACACGCGCGCCCAAGTGGAATGGGCCACCCCATAATTTTATTCGTTGATTTCTTCGCCACGCTTATCAATCAGAAAGCGGCGGCCGTGCTGGGTGACCTGGGCCTTCCCATCGGCAAAATCGGAAGCCAGTTCGTAGCGACCGAACGGCCCGGTGCCTTCCTGCGGGTCGTCGAGGTAGTCGGGCGTAATAAAGGTGTAGCCATCGGCTAGTCTCACGCGGGCCAGCCCGTCGGTGAATGAATAGGCCTCTTTAAACAGCACCGGCTTTTCGGGCGCCTTGGGACCGGTGATGTAGTACCAGCCGCGGTGGTCAAGCACGGCGGCATACCCTTCGGCAAAGTCCAGCCCGTTGAAGTAGTAGTGGTCGAACTCCTCGCCGGCCTCATCGATATAAGTGTAGGCATCGCCCACCCGCGCGCGCGCGTAGCGGCCGGCATAGGGGTTCAGCGCATCGTAAGCCAGCGGCACCACTTCCTTGCCGTCTTCGTCGAGAAAGCCAAAGGCCCCGTCCCGAGCTACCACGGCCCGACCCGCCTGAAAAGGACTGGCCGTGGTGAAACGGGCCGGAATAACCGCCTTGCCTTGGGCATCGGCGTATCCCCACCGTCCGTTTTCCTGAAAGGGCACGGGTGATGAGCCGCCGAGGTGGCCTAGTGTCCAAGCTACTACCCCGCATAATAAAAGGACAACCGCCGCGACCCGGGGCCGTTGGCGAACTACGCGCGACAGATGCAGCCAGTAGCCTTTGGCCAGCTTTTGCCACTTGTGAGAGGAAGGGCTTTCCGTTTGTTTCCTTGCTGGCTGCGAAGGCTCTGTTGCCGGGGCCGCGGGTGGTGCGGCGCCTGCGGGTTGGGGCGCCGCAGTAGCAGTAGCCACTGGGGTATTCAGCCGCTCCAGCAGCTGGCCCAGCTGCTGAATCTTGGCGTCCAGCTCGCGGTTGCGCGCAGCCGATTCAGCCCGGGAAGCTTGCATGGCAGCTTCGAGGGACGCCTTTTCGCGGGTTTCGGCGTGGAGGCGCGACACCAGCGCCGTGGCGTCGGCGGCCACGGTGGGCGCCTGGGCCAGCTGGGCCCGGAGCTGGGCAATGCTGCGTTCGCGCTCAGCCTCGCGGGCTTCCAGGGCTTGCAGCTGGCCGCTGAGGTCGGCCTGCATTTGCCGGCGCAGCTCCTCGAGGCGCTGCTTTTCCTCGCGGCGGGCGGCGGCGGCATCGTAGGCCCCGTAGGCCGGGTCCTCGTCGGGCACATCGGCTGCACCCAGCCAGTTCCACAGGGAACGCGCCTTCTGACTCAGGAAATTGCCGGCGGGCACGGCGTCGCCGGGCCGGGACGCGGCGGGTGCCGGGCCATGCGGCGTGGCCTCCTGTTCCGGCCCCGCCGGTGCCGTGGCGGCAAATCTGGCCCACTCGGCGGCCCACTCGGCCAGGTCGGCGGCGCTCAGCTCAATTTCGGGGGTGGCCAGCTGGCGCAAGCGGCGCGGCAGGTCGGCGGGCTCGCCCAGCAGCTGAAACAAGGCCGGCGCCTCGTTGAGGGCGGGCTCGACGTCGGGCGCATACGCCACCGGCCCACCAAACAGCACCACCCCGCTGATAAAATTCAGGTTGACCTGGTCGGCGCCGAACCGGGCGCCCAGCCAGGCGGCCACGGCCGCTTTCTGGGCTACGAACTGCTCAAACGGGTTGTCGAACCCCACGGCCCCAGTCAGGGGGACGCCGCCGAGCTGCCAGTGCCCGTAGCTCAGGGCCGGCATGCCGAGCCGGCCGCCGGTGGGCACCAGCACCAGCACCGTGATGCTGTGGGGCCGCACCACCAAGGCGTCGATGGGGGCGGCGTCGTCTTCCAGCACCAGATTGCCCAGCAGCAGCGAATCGGTGGGGTCGGCCTGCAGGGCGGCGAGCACGGCCGCAAACTGCGGGGCGCGGCCGTCGTCGGCGAAAGGGCTGGCCAGGAAATGGTGAACCATGAAATGCAGAAACAAAGAGGGGCAAAAAAGGGAAAGGGGCCGCGAAACCGGGTTAGTCGTCTTCCCCTTTCCAACGGCCGTGGCCTTTGCCCTTGCCGTGTTTTTTCTTGGCCTTTTTGTGCTTGAAATAGCGGAAGTCGCCTTCGCCGAATAGTTCAGCGAGCACGCTGCGGGGGGCATTGCCAGTGGGGCCGGCAGGGGCCGGGGCGGCGGGGGCGCCCAACGTCAGCCTGCCGCCGGGCGCTTGGCGCACGGCCACCGGCCGGCCGCGCAGGTCACAGCCCTGGCCTTCGCGCAGCTCGGCCCGCTGCCCGGTGGCACTCACCACGAAGCCGTCTTTGGTGACGGTGGCGCCGGTGGGCAAGTGGGCGTCGCGCGTCATGGGCCGGGCCTGCCCGTTGCGGACCACCACCATCTGCCCGTTGCGGCGCTGGAAGCCGTCGTTGTTCACGGACGGCTGCGCCGCCGCGGCAACGGACAGCAGCAGGGCCCCGCAAAGCCCAAGGGTACGCATCAACATAAAAAAAGCTAACTGGAAAAGCCCCGCGGCGGTGCCATGGAGCCGGTTCGGTAGCGCGTATACGTCAAATACAGCGCCAGGCTGCTTCCGGTGGCATTTTAGTAGCACCTTGGCGCCGAAACAAGCCGGCTGCAGCATATACCCGGGCTAGTGCGGCGCTCCTGCTCTGGGCAGATTTCTGCCAACAAACGATTCCAAAAAACCCCTTAAAAAAGTGACTTTCCTTATCGAGCCGACCCATCTCGGAATGCGCCGCCTCAGTCGATGGAATGCCCCCTCTTGGTCGATGAAAACCGGTTAAACGTGCATTAAAGGGATAATTTCGACTCTTAAACCCAACCATTGAACCGGAAAAGCGGTTGAATGCCCTTGCGGCCATGACGACGCGCAAGCATTAGCAGAAATAGCAGTATGTGGATAGTTAGACTGGCGCTGGCGCGCCCATACACCTTCGTGGTGATGGCGCTGCTGATTTTGGTGGGCGGAGGGCTGACCATCCAGCGCATGGCGGTGGACATTTTCCCTGACATCCCGATTCCGGTGGTGGGCGTGGTGTGGGGCTACTCGGGCATCTCGCCCGAGGAAATGAACCAGCGCATCGTGGTGCCGGTGGAGCGCGCCATCACCACCACCGTCAACAACGTGGAGCACCAGGAAAGTCAGAGCCTGAAGGGCGTAGGCCTGATTAAGGTGTTTTTCCAGCCCGGCACCAACCCCGACGCCGGCGTGGCCCAGGTCACGGCCATCAGCCAGACGCTGCTGCGGGCCTTGCCGCCGGGCATCACGCCGCCGCTGATTATCCGCTACTCGGCCTCGAACGTGCCCATTTCGCAGGTGTCGCTCAGCTCCGAGACCCTGGGCGAGTCGGACTTGTTCGACGCGGCCAATGCTTTCATTCGGCCGGGGCTGGCGGTGGTGCAGGGTGCTTCGGTGCTGCTGCCCAATGGCGGCAAGCCCAAGCAAATAATGGTGGACCTCGACCCCGATAAGCTGGCCGGCAAAAGCCTGAGCGGCAACGACGTGGTGAATGCCCTGCTGGCCCAGAACCTCATCATTCCGGCGGGCTCGGCCAAGATTGGCGACCGGGAATACGACGTGAAGCTGAACTCCAGCCCTGAGGCCATTGCCACGCTCAACGACCTGCCGGTGAAGACCATCGACGGCACGCCGGTGTACATCCGCGACGTGGCCTTTGTGCACGAGGGCGCGGCCGTGCAAACCAACATCGTGCGGCAAAACGGGCGCCGCACGGCCATCATCCCCATCCTGAAAAGCGGGGCGGCCAGCACGCTCGACATCATCTCAAAAATCAAAAAAGCGCTGCCCACCATTCAGGCCAACGCGCCCCCCGGCCTGAACATCAAGCTGCTGTTCGACCAGTCATTTTTCGTGCGGGCCAGCATCAAGGGCGTTATCATCGAGGCCTGCATTGCCGCGGCCCTCACGGCGCTCATGATACTGCTGTTTCTGGGGTCGTGGCGGTCTACGCTGATTATTGCGACGAGCATTCCGCTCAGCATCTTGGTCAGCATCATCGTGATGAATATCCTAGGCCAGACGCTCAACATCATGACCCTGGGCGGGCTGAGTTTGGCCGTGGGCATTCTGGTGGACGACGCCACGGTGGAAATCGAGAACATCCACCGCAACATGGGCATGAAGAAGCTGCTGAAACGCAGCATTCTGGACGGGGCGCAGCAGATTGCCACGCCCGCGCTGGTGGCCACGCTGGCCATCTGCATCGTGTTTGTGCCGGTGTTTTTCCTAGGCGGGGTGGCCTCGGCCATCTTCGCGCCACTGGCCACGGCCGTGATTTTCGCCATGCTGGCCTCTTATATACTGAGCCGGACGCTGGTGCCCACGCTGGTGATGTACCTGCTGCGCAAGGAATTGCCCATCTACCATGCCCAGGAAGAACCCGACCTGCCCAGCCAGCACATGCGTAACGGCCAGCCCGTGAGCCAGGTAGAGCGCGATTTGGAACACATCCGGCGTGAGCAATACGAGAAGGCCCACCCCAGCGGCACGCCCGAGGAAGAAGCCGAAGACCCCATCACCGACGAGGAGCGCAAATCGGCCGACGGCATCACCCAAACCTGGGTGTGGAAGCTGCACGTGGCCTTTGAGCACCGGTTTGAGAAATTCCGCGCCGGCTACGGCAAGGCCCTGGACTGGGCCCTGAGCAACCGGCCCAAGGTGGTGGTGGCGTTTGCGGTGCTGTTTATCGGGTCGCTGGGCTTGTTTCCGCTGATTGGCCAGAACTTCTTCCCGACCGTGGACGCCGGACAACTGCGGCTGCACGTGCGGGTGCCCACCGGCACGCGGGTAGAGGAAACAGAAGAGCGGTTCCGGCAGGTGGAAGGCGTGATACGCAGCGTGATTCCGGCCGAAGAGCTGGACCTGGTGCTCGACAACATCGGCCTGCCCGTGATTCCCATCAACCTGCTGCTGAGCGACAACCCTACCATTGGCGCCGGCGACGGGGAAATTTTGGTGAGCATGAAGGAGGAGCACGGCCCCACGGCCGACTACATCAACGAAATCCGGCGGCGGCTGCGCAAGGAGCAGCCCGATTTGACCATCTTCTTCCAGCCGGCCGACATCGTGAACCAGACGCTGAACTTCGGCCTCCCCGCCCCCATCGACATTCAGGTGACCGGCCGCGACAAGCTGGCCAACCGCCGCATTGCCGCCGAGCTGCGGGCCAAAATCAATAAAGTGCCGGGCGTGGTCGACGCCTTTGTGTACCAAGCCTTCGACCAGCCCCAGCTGCGCGTCGACATCGACCGCGTGCGGGCCCAACAGGCCGGCCTGGCCCAGCGCGACATTGCCAACAACGTGCTGGTGAACCTCTCCTCGAGCACCCAGACCAACCCCAACCAGTGGCTGAACCCGACCACCGGCGTGAGCTACACCGTGGCCGTGCAAACCCCGCCGCGGGCGCTGTCTTCGCTCGATGAAATCGGCAACATAGGCGTGACCAGCGCCACCCAGAACGAGGCCCAGCTGCTGAACAGTTTTGCCACCATTCGCCGCAGCCAAACTACGGCCGTGGCGTCGGACTACAACATTCAGCGCACCGTGGACCTCTACGCCAGCGTGAGCGGCCGCGACCTGGGCGGCGTGAGCAAGGACATTCGCAAAATCCTGGCCGAGGCCGAGAAAACCCTGCCCAAGGGCACCACGCTGGCCCTGCGCGGGCAGGCCGATTCCATGCGCACGTCGTTTGCCGGGCTGGGCCTGGGCTTGGCCGGCGCCATCGTGCTGGTGTATTTGCTGATGGTGGTGAACTTCCAGAGCTGGATGGACCCGCTCATCATCATCACGGCCTTGCCGGGCGCGCTGGCGGGCATTTTGTGGATGTTGTTTGTGACGCAAACCACCCTGAGCGTGCCGGCCCTGATGGGCGCCATCATGTGCATCGGCGTGGCCACGGCCAACTCCATTCTGCTCGTCACCTTCGCCAACGAGCGACGCGAAGAAGAGCCCGACCTCTCGCCCCGCGACGCGGCTCTCGATGCCGGTTTCACCCGCCTGCGCCCCGTGCTGATGACGGCCCTGGCCATGATTATCGGCCTGCTGCCCATGTCGTTGGGCATGGGCGAGGGCGGCGAGCAAAACGCCCCGCTGGGCCGCGCCGTGATTGGCGGACTAATGCTGGCCACGGTGACCACGCTGTTTTTTGTGCCGATTATGTTTTCGTACCTCAAAAAGCCAGCGCCCGTGCAGAATGCCGCGGCTTGACATTTTGCTATCAAGAACTTGAATACGAACGTCATGCTGAGCGCAGTCGAAGCATCTCTACCGCAGTAGTGATTTGTTTACTCTCGCGGTAGAGATGCTTCGACTGCGCTCAGCATGACGACCAGAATTTTGTTTGACCCTTCCTAATGTCTGATTCCAACTCTTCCGGCTCCGGCCGGTTCTGGCTGCTCATATTCATCGTGCTGGCGGTCTTCGGCGGGCTGTTTCTACTGGGCTACATGCCGCGCCACAAGCAGGAAAAAGCCCGCGATGCCGAGGCCAGCCAGGTAGCCAACGCTGCCCCCACCGTGACCGTGGCCCCGGCCAAGGCCGCCCCCGACACGACCACCCTTACCCTGCCCGCCGACACCAAATCAAACCGTGAAACCTACGTGTTTGCCCGCGCCAATGGCTTCGTAAAGTCATGGTCGGCCGACATCGGCCAGCGCGTGCAGGCCGGGCAGGTGCTGGCCGAAGTGACCACACCCGAACTCGACCAACAGGTGGCCGAGGCCCGCGCCAACCTGGGCCTGGCCCGCACCAGCTACAACCGCCTGGCCGGCGTGGCCCTGCCCGGCGCCATTTCCAAACAGGAACTCGACGCGGCCCGGGCACAGTATGCAGCCCAGCAGGCGGCCGTGCAGCAACTGCTGGCGCAGCAGGCGTTTCGGCGCATCACGGCACCGTTTAGCGGCATCGTGACGCAGCGCAACGTGGAAGTGGGCACGCTGGTGAGCAGCAGCAACGCGCCCGGCTCGCAGCTCTACAAACTCGAACAGACCGACAAGCTGCGCGCCTACGTGCAAGTGCCGCAGAACTTTGCGCCGGCCATCAAAAACGGCCTCGAAGCCGACTACCTCGTGCCGGAGTTCCCGGGCCGGAGCTTTCAGGCCAAGGTGGTGCGCAATGCCGGAGCCCTCGACGCCAGCACCCGCACCCTGCTCACCGAAGTACAAGTGCCCAACGGCCGCGGCGAGCTACGGCCGGGCAGCTACGCGCAGGTGCGCTTTCACTTGCCGCGCACGGCGCCCAGCGTCATCATTCCGGCCAATGCGCTGGTGCCCAGCGGCACCGATGCCCGCGTGGCCACGGTGCAGGATGGTAAGATTCACTACCAGTCCATTGGCACCGGCCGCGACTTTGGCTCCCAGGTAGAAGTGCTGCAGGGCCTCAAGGGCGGCGAAATGCTGGTGCTCAATCCCGCCGAAACCCTCACCGAAGGCGAAGCCGTGCAAACCAAAGCCTTCACCCCGCCCGCCAAGCCGGCCGGCCCGCCCCCACCCAAGCCCCGCCCCAACGACCCGGACGCCCCGCGGGTGTCGTCGCCGGTGAAGTAGGGCCAGCGGTAGTTGCGAAAATGGATGTCATGCTGAGCGCAGTCGAAGCATCTCTCCCGCGCAATTTCCTTATTCGATTGAATTACTTCTGCGGTAGAGATGCTTCGACTGCGCTCAGCATGACCGCCAGCTTTGACCTTGCCCCGTCGCAATGACCCTCCGCCTCTCCCCTTTTTTAACCTTGCTGCTGCTGGCCGGATGCGTGCGGCCGCCCAGCTACGCGCCGCCCAGCTTGCCCACGCCGGCGGCCTGGAAAAACACGGCCGACAGCCTCACGGCTGCCACGCCGCCCGCGCCCTTGGCCAGCAGCACGCCCCCCACCGTGAACCAGGTGCCGGACCCGGGCCCCTGGTGGTCACTCTTCAACGACGCCGGGCTGACGGCGCTGGAGCAGCAGGCCACCGCCCAGAACTTTAGCCTGCAAGCCGCCCTGGCCCGCGTGGAAAGCGCCCGCGCCAACGTGCGCGTGGCCAATTCCTACCGCTCACCCCTGGTGACGGTGGACCCGCAGGTGTACCGCACGCGGCTGTCGGCCACGCGGCCGCTGCCGTTTGCGCTGGGCACCACCAACCTGGGCGTGGTGCAGACGCAGTACTACATCCCCGTGAACGCCAGCTATGAGGTAGACGTATGGGGCCGCATCCGGAGCAGCGTGCGGGCCGCCGAGGCCGATGCGCAGGTGCAGGAAGCCAACCGCCGTACGGTGCTGCTGTCGCTCACGGCCGACGCGGCCACGTACTACTTCGGCATTCGCGGGCTCGATGCGCAATTGCAGGTGCTCGACACCGCCCGCACCGACCGCCAGCGTAGCCTGGAGCTGACCCGCGCTCGCTTTCAGGCCGGGGTCGACAACGAGATTGCCGTGCACCGCGCCGAGACTGAGCTGGCCAACGTCGACGCCAGCGTGGTGGAAACCCGCCGCCAGCGCCTCGGACTAGAGGCTTCGCTGGCCACGGTGCTGGGCGTGCCGGCCAGCAGCTTCGCCCTGCCCGCGCAAGGCGGGCCGCTGTTGGCCCCGGCCGTGCCGGCCTCGCTGCCCGCCACGCTGCTGGCCCGCCGCCCCGATTTGCAGCAGGCCGAGCGCCGCCTGGCCGCCGCCAGCGCCCGCGTCGACGTGGCCAAGCTCGCCCGCCTGCCCACGCTGCGCCTGAATGGCTTCCTGGGCCCGCAAAGCGCGCAGCTAGGCGACCTGGCCCGCATATCCGACAGCTATACCTACTACGTGGGCGGCGCCGTGAGCATTCCCGTTTTCAACGGCGGCCGCAACCGCGCCAACGAGCAAGTGGCCCGCTCCGAAGCCGACGCCCTGGTGGCCGACTACCGACAGGCGGCCCTGTCCGCATTTCAGGAGGTGGAAACCAGCCAGGCCGATGTGCGCCAGTACCAGGCCCAGGTGGCCGCCCGCAGCCGGGCCCTGCGCGCGGCCCGCCTGGCCAGCGCCCTCACCAAGGAGCGCTACCGCGCCGGCCTCACCAACTACTTTGAAGTGGTGGATGCCGACCGCCAAACCCTGGACGCGGCCACCTTACTCACCCAGGCGCAGAGCAACTTATTGGGTGCCAGCGTGGCGCTGGTGCGCGCCCTGGGCGGCGGCTGGGAATAGCGCCGCCGGGTTAGTAGAACTATCATAAATGCCCCTGCTAATTAAGCAGGGGCATTTTTTTGTGCATTTCAGTGGCCACTTATAAAAAACCTCATTTTTGCCGTCGGCAATGTTACGTTAATGTTGCGTTCCCCGTAGAAGCCCGTATCACTCTCCGTTCCATTACGCTCTCTCCTGTTCATGCGCTCGCAACTGTTCTCCTTCCTCACATCATTTTTCCTGTTGACGGCCAGCATCGGCCCAGCCTTCGCGCAAGTGCCCACCGCGCCGCCAGCGGCCACCGACACCACGAAGAAATACGCCAACCCCGGCGGCGTGCCATCGCCCGTAAAGGCACCCTGGTACAAGAGCAAGCTGGTGAAGGCCGTGGCCATTCCGGCGGTGATGATAACCTACGGGGCCATTACGGCACAGGGCGACGCGGGCATCAACCACGACGCCCGCACGTTTGTGCGCAAGCAATTTCGGCCGGTGAGCACGGGGTTCGACAACACGCTGATTATTGCGCCCTACTTCGAGCTGGCGGCCGTGGCCATTGCCGGCGTGGAATCGCGCAACGACCGCATTAACACCTTGCTCATCATTGCCAAGGGCGAGGCCATCATGCTGGCCTCCACGTTTGCCGTGAAATACCTGGCCAAAGAAACCCGGCCGGACGGGTCCGATAACCTGTCGTTTCCGTCGGGGCACACGGCGCAGGCGTTCCTGGCGGCCAGCATCGTGCACACCGAGTTCAGGGACAAAAGCCAGTGGTACGGCGTGGGGGCTTACACCATTGCCACGAGCGTGGCCGCCCTGCGCATGATTAACGACAAGCACTGGCAGAGCGACGTGGTGGCTGGCGCGGGCTTCGGCATCCTTTCGGCTCACTTAGCCTACCTCTCCCACCGCAACCGCTGGGGCCGCAAGTCCATCGGGCGCGACGTAGGACTGTCGCCCACCTACTTTGGCAATGGCACGCCAGGCATGACCATCAGCTGGCGTCCCACCAAGTAGCCCCGGCACGCCACCAGTTGGTTTTCAGCATCCTGAAGCCCCCGTACCTCCCCGCGCTGCCGGGAGGTACGGGGGCTTTTCTGTCGTGCTTTGCGTTGCAGCACCACAGAAATGATATTTTTTTAGCAACTGCGCAACGCAACAGGCGCGCCGCTGTCTTTTCCATTAAGATTTGTACCCATCTTTACGAATCTGCTTTCGCTATTTCCGAATTCCTACTCTCCTTTGAAAAGACGCGACTTTGTGGGACTGACCGGCCTAGCGGCTGGCGCCCTGTTTTTGCCCGCCTTCCCTAGCCGGGGCGTTACGCCCGTCGACCCCGCCCGCTTGCTGGAGCCCGGCCTCGACCCCGCCCAGAAAAACCGCCTCGCCGACGCCGGGCTGAACGCCGCCAAAGTCGCCGGGGCCACTTACGCCGACGTGCGCATTGGCCGCTACCTCAACCAAAGCATTTTCACCCGCGAAAAGCAGGTGCAGAACATCTCGAGCACCGAGAGCTACGGCGTGGGCGTGCGCGTTATCGCCAACGGCACCTGGGGCTTTGCCGCCACCAACACCGTGACCGAGGCCGGCCTGGCCAAAGCCGCCCAGCTGGCCGTGGCCATTGCCAAAGCCAACGCCAAGGTGCAGAAGGAAAAAGTGCAGCTGGCTCCGCAAAAAGGCTACGGCGAGGTGAGCTGGAAAACGCCCATTCAGCAAAACGCCTTTGAGGTGCCGGTGGCCCAAAAGGTGGAGCTGCTGCTTGCCGCCAACGCCAAAGCCCTCGACAACGGCGCCAGCTTCGTGAACTCCTCGCTCTTTCAAATCAATGAGCAGAAGTACTTCGCCAGCACCGACGGCTCCTACATCGACCAGGATATTCACCGCATCTGGCCCACGTTTTCGGTCACGGGCATCGACCGGGCCAGCGGCAAGTTCCGCTCGCGCGACGCGCTGAGCGCCCCCATGGGCCTGGGCTACGAGTACCTCACGCCCAAAGAGGCCGACAAAATTGCGGGCCCCGCCGGCACCGGCCTAATTGGCTACCGCAACAGTTACGACATGCTGGCCGATGCCGCCCTGGCCGCCAAGCAGGTGAAGGAGAAGCTTACGGCGAAGTCCGTCACGGCCGGCAAATACGACCTCGTGCTGGACCCGAATCATCTGGGCCTGACCATTCACGAATCGGTGGGCCACCCGCTGGAACTCGACCGCGTGCTGGGCTACGAGGCCAACTACGCCGGCACCAGCTTCGCCACGCTCGAGTGGAAGGCCAAGGGCCTGCCCTACGGCTCGCCGCTGGTCAACATCGTGGCCGACAAGCTGCAGCCCGGCTCCCTGGGCGCCGTCGGCTACGACGACGAGGGCGTCAAAACCAAGCAGTGGGACCTCATCAAGGACGGCAAGCTGGTGAACTATGAGAAAATCCGCGACCAGGCCCACATCGTGGGGCAAACCGAGTCCGACGGCTGCTGCTACGCCGATTCCTGGGACTCGGTGCAGTTCCAGCGCATGCCCAACGTGAGCCTGCAGCCGGGCAAGGCCAAGCTCAGCGTGGACGAGCTTATTAAAGGCGTCGACAAAGGCATCTACATTGCCGGGCGCGGCTCGTATTCGATTGACCAGCAGCGCTACAACTTCCAGTTCGGCGGGCAGGTGTTCTACGCCATCGAGAAGGGCCAGATTACGGGCATGCTCGAAGACGTGGCCTACCAGGCCAACACCCAAGAGTTCTGGAACTCCTGCGCCGCCATCTGCGACCAGTCCGACTACCGCCTGTTCGGGTCTTTCTTCGATGGCAAAGGCCAACCGTCGCAGGTATCGGCCGTGAGCCACGGCTCGGCCACCACGCGCTTCAACGGCGTCAACGTCATCAACACCGCCCGCAAACTGGGCTGATTGATGTGCTGATGAGGTGATTTGCTGATGTGCTGATATGAAGTCATGCGGCGCACAGCAAATTAAAAATCAGCACATTGACACATCAATAAACCAACATATCGACATGGCCCTTCTCTCGCAAACCGAGGCCCAGGACATCCTGAAAAAAGTACTCAGCTTCAGCACGGCCGACGAGTGCGAGGCAACGCTCAACGGCAGCAGCGGCGGCAACGTGCGCTCGGCGCGCAACTCCATTAGCACGGCGGGGGCTTCCGACAACGTGTCGCTGGCCGTGCAGTCGCGCTTCGGCAAGCGCACCGGCCTGGCCACCTGCAACGAGTTCGACGAGGCCAGCCTGAAGCGCTGCGTGCAGCGGGCCGAGGAAATTGCCCGGCTCGCGCCCGAAAGCCCGGAGTATGTGCCGCTGCTCGGGCCGCAGAAGTACTTGGCCTCGCCCGGCTCCTTCGTACAGCGCACCGCCGACATCACCCCCGACTACCGGGCCCAGCAGATTGGGGCCAGCATGGCGCTGTGCGACCAGCGTAAGCTGTCGTCGGCCGCGTTTTTCAACGACTCGTCGGGCTTCGTGGCCAAGCGCAACAGCAAGGGCCTGGAGGCCTACCAAAAGGTGAGCAGCGTCGACTTTTCCATCACCGTGCGCACGCCCGACGGCACCGGCTCGGGCTACGCCATTGCCAACTACTCCGACCTGGCCCGGTTCGACGCCGCCCGCCTCACCCGCGTGGCGGCCGACAAAGCGGCGTCGTCGGTGGGCGCCAAGGCGCTGGAACCGGGCAAGTACACCGTCATTTTGGAGCCGGCCGCGGCCATCGACTTGCTCAACAACATGATGGGCGCCATGGACGCCCGCAACGCCGACGAGGGACGCAGCTTCCTGAGCAAGAAGGGCGGCGGCAACAAGAAGGGCGACAAGGTGTTCGACGAGCGGGTAACCATCTACTCCGACCCCACCCACCCCGACGTGCCCGACCTGACCTTTGCCGGCGACGGCCGCCCGCAGCAAAAGGTGACGTGGGTGGAGAAAGGCGTGGTGAAGAACCTGTACTCCTCGCGCTACTGGGCCCAGAAAGCGGGCATCCCCGACATTCCGCCCCCCGGCGGCTGGATAATGGAAGGCGGCACCCAAAGCACGGCCGACCTCATTAAGGGCACGGCCAAGGGCATTCTCGTGACGCGCCTCTACTACATTCGGGCCGTCGACCCGCAGACGCTGCTGTACACCGGCCTGACCCGCGACGGCACGTTTTACATTGAGAACGGGCAGATTAAGTTTCCGGTGAAAAATTTTCGCTTCAACGAAAGCCCGGTCATCATGCTCAACAACGTGGAGGCCCTCGGCAAGCCCGTGCGCCTGAGCGGCAGCCTGGTGCCGCCGCTCAAAATCCGCGACTTCACCTTTACCAGCTTGTCCGACGCGGTGTAGCTGGTAGCGTGGACTCTGCGAGTCCGCGCGGTGGCTGTCACCAATGCTTAGCACCTAATCCTCGACTTTCACGCCCCGGCGCGGACTCACACAGTCCACGCTACATTTTCTTCACCATATGAAAAGACGCGACTTTGTGGGACTTTCCGGCCTGGCGGCCGGGGCCCTCTTCCTCCCCAGCCTGCCGAGTTTCGCCGGCGACCTTGTGGACCCCGCCCGCCTGGTGGAACCGGGCGCCGACGCCGCTGCCAAAAAGAAGCTGGCCGACGCCGGGCTGAACGCCGCCAAAGCCGCCGGGGCCACTTACGCCGACGTGCGCATTGGCCGCTACCTCAACCAGGGCATCTTCACCCGTGAGAAGCAGGTGCAAAACATCTCGAGCACCGAGAGCTACGGCGTGGGCGTGCGCGTTATCGCCAACGGCACCTGGGGCTTTGCCGCCACCAACACCGTGACCGAACCCGGCATTGCCAAGGCTGCCCAGCTGGCCGTGCAGATTGCCAAGGCCAACTCAAAAGTGCAAAAGGAGAAGGTGCAGCTGGCCCCCGAAAAAGGCCACGGCGACG
This sequence comes from Hymenobacter sp. 5317J-9, assembly GCF_022921075.1. Taxonomy (NCBI): domain Bacteria; kingdom Pseudomonadati; phylum Bacteroidota; class Cytophagia; order Cytophagales; family Hymenobacteraceae; genus Hymenobacter; species Hymenobacter sp. 5317J-9. The sequence goes on along the minus strand of NZ_CP095050.1, from coordinate 2,167,547 downwards.
TGGCCTGGAAAGCCCCCATCCAGCAAAACGCGTTTGAAGTTCCGATTAAGGACAAAGTCGATTTATTGCTGGGCGTCAATGCGAAAGCCCTCGACCTTGGCGTCAATTTTATCAACTCGGCGCTATTCCAGGTGAACGAGCAGAAGTACTTCGCCAGCACCGACGGCTCCTACATCGACCAGGACATTCACCGGATTTATCCGACATTTAGCGTGACGGCCATCGACCGCGCTTCGGGCAAGTTCCGCTCCCGGCAGGCGCTGAGCTCGCCCATGGGCCTGGGCTACGAGTACCTCACGCCCAAGGCTGCCGACAAGGTGGCGGGCCCTTCCGGCTCCAATATCGTGGGCTACAAAAACAGCTACGACATGCTGGAAGACGTGGCCGCCGCCGCCAAGCAGGTAAAGGAAAAGCTGACCGCCAAGTCGGTGGTACCGGGCAAGTATGACCTCGTGCTCGACCCTCATCACCTGGGCCTGACCATCCACGAATCGGTGGGCCACCCGCTGGAATTGGACCGCGTGCTGGGCTACGAGGCCAACTACGCCGGCACCAGCTTCGCCACGCTCGAGTGGAAGGCCAAGGGCCTGCCCTACGGCTCGCCGCTGGTCAACATCGTGGCCGACAAGCTGCAGCCCGGCTCCCTGGGCGCGGTGGGCTACGACGACGAAGGCGTCAAGACCAAGCAATGGGACCTCATCCGCGAAGGCAAGCTCGTTGACTACGAAAAGATTCGCGACCAAGCGCACGTGGTGGGCCAGAAGGAGTCGGATGGCTGCTGCTACTCGCAGTCGTGGCAGGACGTGCAGTTTCAGCGCATGCCCAACGTGAGCCTGCAGCCGGGCAAGGCCAAGCTCAGCGTGGACGAGTTGGTGAAGAACGTGGACAAGGGCATCTACATTGCCGGCAACGGCTCTTTCTCCATCGACCAGCAGCGCTACAACTTCCAGTTCGGCGGGCAGGTGTTCTACGCCATCGAAAAGGGCCAGATTACGGGCATGCTCGAAGACGTGGCCTACCAGGCCAACACCCAAGAGTTCTGGAACTCCTGCGCCGCCATCTGCGACCAGTCCGACTACCGCCTGTTCGGCGCCTTCAACGACGGCAAGGGCCAGCCCTCGCAAAGCTCGGCCGTGAGCCACGGCTCGGCCACCACGCGCTTCAACGGCGTCAACGTCATCAACACCGCCCGCAAACTGGGCTGATTGATGTGCTGATGAGGTGATTTGCTGATGCGCTGCCCTATAAACGCGCAGCATTCGCGAATGACCGAACCAGCACATTAGCACATCAACCCATCAACACATAATCTCATGCCCATTCTTTCTAAAGACGAAGCTCAGACCATTCTGAAGAAGGTGCTGAGCTTCAGCACGGCCGACGAGTGCGAGGCCAACCTCAACGGCCGCACCGGCGGCAACGTACGCTCGGCGCGCAACACCATCAGCACGGCCGGGGCCGTCGACAACGTCTCCTTGTCAGTGACCAGCTACTTCGGTAAAAAAAGTGGTGTGGCCACCTGCAACGAGTTCGACGACGCCACCCTGCGCCGCTGCGTGCAGCGGGCCGAGGAGATTGCCAAGCTCGCGCCCGAAAGCCCGGAGCACATGCCCCTGCTCGGCCCCCAGCAATACACGGAAAGCAAGCTGGCCTTTGCGGCCAGCACCGCCGCCATCGACCCCGACTACCGGGCCCGGCAGGTGGGCGCCAGCACGGCGCTCTGCGACCAGCGCAAGGTGACGTCGGCCGGTTTTCTGGAAGACATGGCCGGCTTCGTGGCCAAGCGCAACAGCAAGGGCCTCGAAGCCTACCAGCAGTACACCAACGTAGAGTTTAGCGTGACGGTGCGCACGCCCGATGGCAAAGGCTCGGGCTACGCCGCCGCCGACTACACCGATGCCAGCAAGTTTGACGCCGCCCGCCTCACGCGCATCGCGGCCGAGAAAGCGTCGTCGTCGGTGAATGCCAAGGCGCTGGAGCCCGGCAAATACACCGTCATTCTGGAGCCCAACGCGCTGCTTTCCAACGTCGACACTTCGCTGATGGCCGTGCTCATGGGCAGCCTCGACGCCCGCTCGGCCGATGAGGGCCGTAGCTTCCTGAGCAAGAAGGGCGGAGGCAACAAGAAGGGCGAAAAGCTGTTCGATGAGCGGGTTACGATTTATTCGGACCCCATGAACGCCGAAATCCCCGACATCACCTTTGCCGGCGACGGCCGCCCGCAAAAGCGCGTGACCTGGATTGAGAAAGGCGTGGTGAAAAACCTCTATTCCTCGCGCTACTGGGCCCAGAAAGCCGGGATTCCGGACTTGCCTCCTCCCGGCGGCTGGATAATGGAAGGCGGCACCCAAAGCACGGCCGACCTCATCAAGGGCACGGCCAAAGGCATCCTGGTGACGCGCCTGTGGTACATCCGCCCCGTCGACCCGCAGACGCTGCTGTACACCGGCCTGACCCGCGACGGCACGTTCTACATCGAGAATGGTCAAATCAAGTTCCCCATCAAAAACTTCCGCTTCAACGAAAGCCCGGTCATCATGCTCAACAACCTGGAAGCCATTGGGAAACCGGTGCGCTTGGGCGGCAACCTGATTCCGCCGCTCAAAATCCGGGACTTCACCTTCACCAGCCTTTCCGACGCGGTATAGCCGGTAGCGTGGGCTCGACCGAGTCCACGCTGCTTATTTCCCGCCGCCGAACTGGAAGGCCGCATACACCTGGTACACGCGGTTCTGCAGGCGTGGGTCGTTGATGCCGGACAGGTTTTGCACGTCATTAATATCGTTGAGGCCGGCCACCAGCCGGGCGCCGAGCGAAAAGCCGGCAGACAGTTTCAGCCCGGCGCCGCCGGCGAGGCTGAAATCGCCGCGCTTGAAGCTGCCCGTGGCCGGGCGCGACACGTTGCCGTAGGCGGGCGTGCCGTCGGGCGCCAGGCCTACCTGCATGTTGCCCGACTGGTCGGCGCCCAGCAGCACGCCAAATTGCGGGCCGCCCTCGATGAACACCGGCCCAACGGTGAGTTTGGCCAGGATGGGCACCGTGAGGTAGTGCAGCTGGCTGTCGTAGTTGGTGAAAGCCGATTTCAGGTTGCCGCCCTGCAGCGAGTACTGCACTTCGGGCTGAATGGACAGCGGGCCCAGCAAGTGGGCCTGGTAGAAGATGCCAACGTGGTAGAAGGCTTTGTAGGAGGCGTCTTCGCCGTCGCGGCCCGTAAGCTCGGCCACGTTGAGGCCACCTTTTACGCCAAACTGCGCGTGGGCTAAGGGAGCGAAAAACAGAGTCAACAAACAAATAACCAGAAGCTTTTTCATAGCCGAATGTATAAGTAGTGCGTGGGCAAATAACCAAGGGCAGTACCCACTGGCAATTGCTTTCAACGTACTACGAGAGCAGATTATTCCTTGTTGGCGCCCTGCCAGCCGATTCCCGACTCAGGACCAGCTATTTATCTTCTTTTCACCTACCGTTTTCCGTGCCCGCTACTCCTTTCACTTTTGTGCGCCTGAAATACCACTCCGGCGACTGGGACGCGGTGGACGAACGGATGCCCGCCAACCTGTTGCACTCGTTGGTGCAGTATACTACCGTGCCCGTCGACCCCAAAGAAAAAGTGGTGGCCCTGGACAGTCCGGATTTGTTCAATTACCCTTTCTGCTACCTCAGCGGCCACCGGCTGGTGCAGTTTTCCAGCGCTGAAAAACAGAATTTTACGCAATACGTGCGCAACGGCGGCTTCGTGTTTGTGGACGATTGTAACCACGACATTGACGGCCTTTTCGCGCGTTCCTTCGAGGAGCAGATGCGCCAGTGTTTCGGCGCCGGCGCCCTGAAGAAAATCCCCAAAACGCACCCCATCTACTCCCAGTTTTTCACCTTCAAGGACGGCCCGCCCAACACCGGCTTCGAGCTCAACGGCTGGGGCGACGACCTGGTGCATGACTACCTCAAAGCCGTTGAAATCAAAGGCCGCATCGGCGTGCTCTACTCCAACAAAGACTACGGCTGCGAGTGGGACTACGATTTTCGCAACAAGCGCTTCCTGGCCGAAGACAACACGAAGTTTGGGGTGAATATTTTGCTGTATGCTTTGACCTAGAACTTGCCAAAAACCGGTCATGCTGAGCGCCGTCGAAGCATCTCTACGGCTATAGTAATCCAATCGAATGAGTTAGTTATGCGGTAGAGATGCTTCGACTGCGCTCAGCATGACGTTCTTTTTTCCCTTCTGACACCCGAATGACCGAACAAGAAGTAAACGCCCTCCTGGCCAAGCTGCCCGTGCTCAAAGCCGAGATTGCCAAGGTGATAGTGGGCCAGGAAACGGTGCTGGACGAGGTACTGGTAGCCCTGCTGGCCGGCGGCCACGCGCTGCTCGAAGGCGTGCCCGGCCTGGCCAAAACGCTGCTGGTGCGCACGCTGGCCGCGGCCACTGATTTGCCCTTCCGCCGCATCCAGTTCACGCCCGACCTGATGCCGACCGACATCCTGGGCACCGAGGTGCTGGAGGAAGACCACGGCACCGGCCACCGCTCGTTCAAGTTCAACCCGGGGCCCATTTTCGCCAGCCTGGTGCTGGCCGATGAAATCAACCGGACGCCGCCCAAAACGCAGGCGGCCCTGCTCGAAGCCATGCAGGAAGGCCACGTCACCTACGCCGGCACCGAGCACGCGCTGCCCAAGCCCTTCTTCCTGCTGGCCACCCAAAACCCCATCGAGCAAAGCGGCACCTACCCCCTGCCCGAGGCCCAGCTCGACCGCTTTTTGCTGTACGTGCGCATCGGCTACCCCACGGCCGACGAGGAGCTGGCGGTGCTGCGCGGCACCACGGGCGCGGCGGGGCAGCAGGTTTCGCCGGTGCTGGGCGGGCCCGACATCCGGAGCCTGCAGGCGCTGGTGCGCCAGGTCAGCCTCAGCCCCGAGCTCATGGATTTCGTGAACCGGCTGGTGCGGGCCACGCGGCCGGCCACGTCGGAAGTGGCGTTCATCAAGACGTATGGCCGCTGGGGCGCGGGGCCGCGGGCCGGGCAGGCGCTCATTCTTTGCGCCAAAGCGCGGGCGCTGCTGCACGGCCGCTTCGCCGCCACGCTGGAGGATATCCGCACGTTGGCGCCGCCGGTACTGCGCCACCGGGTGCTGCTGAATTTCAACGCCGAAGCCGAAAACCTGACCGCCGACGACGCCGTGGCGGAGCTGCTGAAAGCGGTGAAGGTTTGATACAGACCGTCATGCTGAGCGCAATCGAAGCATCTCGCGTGCAGCAGTAAACCCTAACGTTTGGATTACATCCACACGCGAGATGCTTCGACTGCGCTCAGCATGACGGTCCTTTTTGCTTCTCGCTAACTGACAAATGCTTTCCCCCCAACTCCTGCACGGCTTGCGCAACCTGTCCCTGGCCGCCCGGCAAGCGGCCGAGGGCTTCCTGAACGGCGCGCACGCCAGCCGCCGCCACGGCGCGGGCATGGAGTTCAGCCAATACCGCCCCTACCAGCCCGGCGACGACCTGCGCCGCCTCGACTGGCGCCTGGCTGCCCGCTCGGACCGGTACTACCTGCGCGAGGCAGAAGTCGACACCAGCCTGACAGTGCACCTGCTGCTCGACGCCAGCGCCAGCATGAACCACCGCGACGACAACGGCCTGACCAAGCTCGACTACGCCCGGCTGCTGCTGGCCGCGCTGGCCTACCTGGCCACCCAGCAGGGCGACGCCGTGGGCCTGACCGTGCTGAGCCCCGCCGGCCTGCAGCACCTGCCGCCCCGCGCCGATGCCCGCCAGCTCCCCCGCCTCTACCACGCCCTGGAAACGGCCACGGCCGCGGGCGCCTTCCCCGCGGCTGCCACGCTGGCCCCGCTCACGGCCCGGCGGCAGCGGGCCCTCACGGTATGCGTGAGCGACCTGTACGAGGAAACCGGCGAAATCCAAGCCCTGCTCACCCGCCTGCGGGCCGTGAGCGGCGACGTACTGCTGCTGCATTTGGCCGCTCATAATGAACTTGAATTCAGCCACAAAGGCCCGGTTACTTTCAGGGATTTAGAAACTAATCAAACCCTGCAACTCGACGCCGACCAGCAGCGCCCGGCCTACCTGCAGCAGTTGCAGCAGTGGCTACGCGAAACCGCCCAAAGCGCCCGCCTCCAGGGCTTCGACTACCATTTACTCGACACTTCTCAACCTTTGGACGGCGCCATGCGCGAGTTCCTGCGCCGCCGCCAAATGACGTAGGGGCGGGGCTGGCCCCCGCCCCTACTCTCATTTAACATTCATTCACGCCTTTGCTCACCCTACTCACCCCGTCTGCGTTGCTGGCTCTGCTGGGCTTGCTGGTGCCGCTGGCCATCCACCTGTGGAACCGCCGGCCGGCCCGCGAGGTGCCGGTGGGCAGCCTGCGCTGGCTGGCCGCGGGCGCCAACCGCCGCCTGCGCAACCTGAAGCTGGAGCAGCTTGGGCTGCTGCTGGTGCGGGCGTCACTGCTGGCGGTACTGGCCCTGGCGCTGGCCGGCCCGGTGTGGCGAAGCATCCTTCCCCGCGGCCGTGGCCAGGTGCTGCTAAGCCCCGAGGTGCTGGGCAACCCCGCCCTGGCTGCCCTGCGGCCAACCGTCGACTCGCTGCGGAAGCGGGGCTACGGGCTGCGCTGGCTCACGGCGGGCTTCCCGAAAATGTCGGGGGCAGCGTGGCGGGCCAATGCGGCCGGCCCGCGCGACAGCGCCCGCCTGTTAAGCGCCGGTGCGCGGGCCACCGGCTTTGCCTGGGCGCGGGTGCAGCAGGCGGCCGATGCCTTCGCCGGCCAGCCGCTATTCGTGCTTACGCCGGCTACCCTGCGCAGCTTCCAGGGTCCTCATCCTGCTTTGCGCTCCGGTATCAACTGGCAGACGGTGCCGGGCCGGGGCGAGGCCGCCTGGCTACAGGAAGCCGGGCTGAAAGGTGACAGCCTGCACTTGGTGATTGGCAACAGCACGGAAACCCAAACCACTTTTCGGCGCGCAGCTGCGGCCGCACCCCGGAGCGCAGGTGAGCAAATCCGCGTGCCGGGGCTGGTGCCGCTGCGCTACGTGAGCACCGCAGCCAACGCGAAGAGCCTCGTCCCGGTCCCAGTAACTGGCGCCGCGCCTGCGGGGCCGGCCGTGGCCGTTGCGCCGGTCCCCGTGGTGATTGAGATGTATGCAACGCCGGCTTACGCGGCTGAGGCGCGGTACCTGAGAGCGGCGGTGCGCGCGGCGGCGGTAGGCTTCGCGGTGGCGCCGGTCATTCGGCTGAATTCAGCACCGCCTCGCGTGGGGGCCGATTGGCTGTTTTGGCTGGCCGATGAGCCGCTGCCCGAAGCGTGGCGCGTGGCAGTCGGCCACGGAGCACGGGTGTGGCAGGAGGCGGCCGGGCCGGGCTTTGCCGATGAGGCCCGGCTGGTGCCGGAATTTGCTTCGGAATCACCGGCCGTCATTTTTCGGCGCGACACTGAGAAGGACGTTGCGGGCAGCCGGCCGCTCTGGCAGGATGGCCGGGGGCGCCCGGTGCTGTCCTACAAGTCGTCGGGACAGGGTGCCTACTACCAGCTGCACACCCGCCTGAGCCCAAACTGGAGCGGCTTAGCCGACAACCCTTCCCTACCGGCCCGCCTCCTGACGCTACTGAACCCACCAATTGCTTCCCCGGCCACGACGACGGCGCTGGCAGTACTCGACCAACGCGCCCTGGACCCCGCACAACTTTCGGTTCCGGTTTTTGAGGCAACGGAGGCCTCGGCCCCCACTCCTGATGGTTTCCAAACGGCCGAACTTCGCCCCTGGCTGGTGCTCATGGCCGGGCTTTTGTTTGCTCTCGAACGCCTGCTGGCTTTTCGCCGGGAAAGGCGGGCCTTACCTACGTCACTATGAGCAAGGTCATTGATAGTGCATCAGACACGGGCCTGTTGGCCGTGCAAGGCCAGGCCCACGCTCGGCTGCGGGCTGTGCGACAGCGCTATGCCATTCGCTACGGCCTGGCCGGGCTTATGCCCCCGCTGGCCGCCAGCGCGGTGGTAGTGGCGGGCCAGCACTACTGGCCTGAAGTCGGGCCATTATGGGCGGGACTGGCCGTTATCGCCTTGCTGGTGGCGGCGGCGTGGTGGCTATGGCCCTTGCGTGCCTTCGACAGCGCCGAAACAGCCCGCCGGCTCGACCGTGAGTATGCTGAGTTGGAAGACAGTACAGGCTTGCTGTTGCAAAACCCGATGGAGTTGCCGTTGCTCGGCCAATTGCAATTCCGACGCACGGCCCGGCAGCTGGAACTGCTAACCGCGCACAGCCCGAGGCTACTCCCTTTCCCATTCAGAAATCCACTGATTTTAAGTGGTTGCCTTCTTACGGTGGGTATTGTCCTTTTCCTTCTGCCACCGCAGCAGCCCAGGCAGCTACCGCCAACAAGCGTGGCCGTGCGGTTTTCAAGCCCTGCTGCCACTGCAACGGCTGGTCAGGTGCCCGCCCGCATCACCGAAACGCAACTGCTGGTGACGCCGCCGGCTTACACCCGCCAGCCGGCGTTTGCGCCGGGGCAGGCGTCTTTTCAATGCCCTGAAGGTTCGCGGGTGCGCTGGCAGGTGCAGGTTAGCCGCGGCGCCGGCCGGCAAGAGCCCGTGCTGGAAATCGGCCGGATGCGGCGACCACTGCAGCCAGTAGCGGAGCAGCCGGGACGGTATTACGCAGAGCTGAAGCTTACTGCTTCCACGCTCTACCGGCTGCGGCTGGGCAGCAGCGCATCAGACGACTATGCCATTGACGTGCGCACCGACCAGGCGCCGGTGCTGCGTATTCAAACCCCCAAGCCCTACACGCTGGTGGAGGCCTACGGCCGACGGCCCGAAGTAGCAGTGCGGGCCACTGCGCGCGACGACTACGGCCTGAGCCGCGCCGAACTGGTCATCACCGTGGCTCAGGGCCAGGGCGAGGCCGTGAAGTTCCGGGAGGTGCGGCGCGACCTGACGGCCGCGCTGGGTGGCGCCTCGCAAGCCAGCCTCACCAATGTGCTCAACCTGCCCAAACTGGGCCTCACCTACGGCGACGAGCTGTATTTCTACCTCACCGCGCGCGACAACGCCGGCCACACTTCGCGCACCGACGCCTACCTGGTGCAGTGGCAGGACACGGCCGTGGCCGACAGCCCCGCCGACGTGGGCATGGGCGTGAAGGTGGCGCCCGCCTACTTCCGTAGCCAGCGCCAAATCATCATCGACACCGAAAAGCTCATTGCCGAAAAGCCGAAGCTGGACCCGGCCACCGTGGCCAGCCGCGCCAACGCCCTGGGGTTCGACCAGCAGACGCTGCGCCTGCGCTACGGCAAGTTTATGGGCGAAGAATCGGAGCAGGCCATGGGGGCGGCACCGCACTCGCCCATTGCCGAAGACGAGGATGCCGCTGGCCCGCCCACTGCCGAAGCCCCCGAGGAACAACACGACGACCACCACGACCACGCTGCCCCGCCGGCCTCGTCTTCAGCGAAAGCGTCCCCCACGGCCGAAACCGATGAGCTGATGGACCCCTACATGCACAAGCACGACGACGCCGAAACCGCCGATTTCCTGGAGCCCGCCGTGAAAGCCAAGCTGCGCGCCGTGCTCGACGAGATGTGGGCGGCCGAGCTGCGCCTGCGCACCGGCCAGCTGGCGGCGGCCCGCCCATACGAATACCGCGCCTTGCGCCTGCTCAAGCAGGTGCAGCAGCAAACCCGCGCCTTTGTCAAGAAAGCGGGTTTCACGCCCCCGCCCATGCCCGAGGCCACCCTGCGCCTCACCGGCGAGTTGAAAGGCGCGGCCGCCCCGCGCCGCCAGCAGCAGCTGGCTGCCGCAACGCCCCAGCCGGCCGTGCGGGCCGCCCTGCGCTGGCTGGGCACCCACGCGCCCGGCGCCAACGCCAAGCCAGCCGAGGCGGCGGTGCTGGAGCAGGCCGGCTCGGTGCTGACCGGGGCAGCCCTGGAGCGGCCGGGCGTGTATTTGCCGGCCCTGAAGGCGTTGCGCCAGCTGGTGGCCGACGTGCGCGCCGGCCGCCCCACCTGCGCCGATTGCCGCTCGCCCGTGGAGCATGCCCTCACCGACCTGCTGGCGGCGCCCGCCCCAGTGCCGGCGCCCACCACTGCCCCCGACCGGCTGGCCCGGCGTTATTTCCAGGAAATCAGCCGTTAGCATGCTTGCCACCCAACCTACTGCCTATTACGTCCTGCTGGGGTTTTGCGTGCTGCTGGGCCTGGGGCTGCTGGTGCAAGCCTGGCGCGGGGGGCGACGGCGCATAGTGCGGGCGCTGGCGGGGCTGGTAGCAGCCGCGGCGCTGTGGCTCACGGCGTTTCCGCCCACGCGGCAGGTACCGGCGGCGCGCGGCCAGGCCATTCTGCTCACGCCCGGCTATTCGCCCGATACGCTGCGGCAGCTACTTCGGCGACTGGGTGCCGGCACGTCGGTGTGGCACTACGGCGGCGTTGCTGCCTCCGCCAAAATTCGGCCGCTCAGCTCCTTACTTACCTTAACGGAGCAGCGGCCCAAACTGCGGGGCCTGCACCTCATCGGGCAGGGGCTGGCGCCAGCCGAGCTGCTGGTACTAGGAAATTTGCCTGTTACGCTGCATCCGGCAGTGGCCGGCGTTGGGTTCAGCACCGCGTTTTGGGAAAGCAAGCTGGCGTTGGGGGACGTGCTTCGGGTGGAGGGCACGGCCCTTCTGCCCAAGGCGGAAGCACCGGCCTGGGCCTGCCTGCTGGCGGCCGGCGCCGTGCGCGACTCGGTGCGGGTACCCGCGGGCGGGGGCCCGTTCCGCCTGCGCTACCAGCCCAAAACAGCGGGACTGAGCCTGTACGAGCTGCAATTGCGCCGGGCTGGCCGGAAGCTGGCTGCCGAGCCCGTGCCCGTGGAAGTAAGCACGCCGCAAGTGCCCGCCGTGCTGCTGCTCTCCGCTACGCCGTCATTTGAGTTCAAGTACCTGAAAAATTACCTGGCCGAAGCGCATTACCCCGTGGCCCTGCGCACCACCGTGAGCCGCGGCCTGGTGCAAACCGACTTCGTGAACCAGCCGGCTACCGACCTAGGACGCCTCACGCCTGCCCTGCTGGCCCGCTACGCCATCGTGGTGGCCGATGCCGCTACCTTGGCAGCCCTCGCCCCCACCGAAACCGGCGCGCTGCAAAGCGCCATCTCCGCAGGCCGCCTGGGCTTGCTGGTGGTGGCCGAAGCAGCGCCGCTCCCGCGCAGCGCACCCGGCCGGGCTGATTTTGCGGTGATGCCACGGGCGGCAGCGCAGGCCGCGGCCCAACCCCTTGCCTGGCCCGATGCGCCGGCCGGGGCCCGGGCGCCGCTGCCAGCTCAGCTGCGGCCGGCATCGGCGCTGCGGCCGTTGGTCAGCGGGCCGGGGCAGGCCGTGGCCGCCGCCAGTCGGCGGGCGGGGCTGGGGTTTGTAGTAGTGTCAGTGGTGCCCGAAACCTTTCCGTGGGGTCTCCAGGGGCGTTTGGACCTTTACCGTTCCTATTGGAACCGCCTGCTGACGGCCGCCCGGCCGCCCGCACCGGCCGAAGTCGCCTGGCAGGCAGGCACGCGTTGGCCGCGCCCGCAGCAACCGCTGCTGCTGCACCTCACCGCTACTTTTCCCGAAACCCAACCCACCGTCCGGGCGCTTGCTGCGGGGCCTGCGGTCCGGCTGGCCCTGCGCCAGGACACCCGCCTGCCCGAATGGAGCACGGCCCAGTTCTGGCCGCAGGCGCCGGGCTGGCACCAGCTCACTGGTCCGGGGCGCGTCACGCATTCGTTCTACGTGTACCCAGCCGGGGCCTGGGCTGGGCCGGAACGAGAGGAACGCCAGTTGGCAGTAGCTCAGCAGGCCATGGCGGCGCCCGGCGCGGCCGTGGCAAGTGAAACCGTGGCTCAGCCATGGCCGGCGGGGTGGTTTTTCGGGCTGTTTCTGCTGGCCGCTGGGTACTTATGGGTGGAAGAAAAGCTGTAGAGACGCAATATTTTGCGTCTCGTCGTTGAACGGCCGAAACCGCACGTCTGCATCGTTAGAGCATTGTCGTTCAGACGTGAGTCGTTCAACGAGGAGACGCAAAATATTGCGTCTCTACACCGCTTACTAGTACAGCCATGCCTACCTGGCAGCCACTCGTTTCTGCCAGGCGGGGTATTCCTTCTGCAGCAGCTCGGCCGGCCAGGTGCTGGCGTACACGTAGCCCGCCCGGCGCTCGTTTTCAATCTCGCTGAGCTGGTAGTGCACCTGGCTGTCACGTCCCACGTAGATGGGCCGGTTGGTGCCCAGCTCATAGAAGCGCGCCCAGAGCGTGGCGCCGGGCTGCGGCACAATCACCCGGTCGCGGTGGCTTTTTTCCTGCGGCGCGGCAACTTCCTTGAGCGCGTAGCCCGGCATCTTCACCTGCTCAAACCAGGCCACGGCCCCCTCGATGGCGGCTTTCACGGCGGGCGTGGCGGGTTCGTCCATCAAAAAGCGCACGATGCCCACCGACTCCGCGCCGCTCAGCGACGCCAGCTCGAAGGCCCGGGCTTTGGCCGGCTGCAGGCTCACTTCGTCGTATTGGGCGCACCAGGCGGTGGGGCGGCCGTTCTGGATAATCTGCGTTTTCAGAATGCAGTCGACCCCGCGGGCCACGGCGGCCTGGGCCAGCGGCACCAGTTCGGGGTCGACTTGGGCGTAGCGCTCCTCCTTGCGGGCCACGCGGCGCAACAGGGTAAGGGCCCGAATCATAGCGTCGTCGTTGAAGGTGATTTCGCGCCGGTAGCCGCTCAGGTCCGGGTAAAACTGCGGAAAGCCGCCGTTGGGGTACTGCATTTTCAGCAGGTAGCGGATGCCGTTTTCGGCCCCTTTGCGGTAGGCCGGATTGTGGGTTTGCAGGAAGGCTTTGAGCAGGTAGTGGATTTCGCGGGTGGTGGCGTCGTTGTCGATGGTGGCATCGTTCTGGTTTTTGCTGTCGAGCAAGCCCGCGCGGGCGCCCTTGCTCAGGCGGGCGGCGTAGTTGATTTTCACTTCGCCTAAAGCCTTGGGCCAGCCGCCCACGGCGCGCTGGTAGAGCAGCATCTTTTCGGCCGTGGTGTCGAGCTGTGCGGCGGGCACGGCGGAGGCCGTTGCGGCTACGGCGCCCGTCAGCGGGTTCCAGCGCCCGCCGAAGGTCCAGGCAGCGGTGAGGTCTTTGGGCTTCGGCGCGCCCTCGGCGGTGGCCAGGTTGTCGCGGTGCCAGGCGTAGTCGCCGCCCTGGCGGTGGCAGTTGGCGTAGTACACGCGGCGGCCCCACTGCTTGGGCCCGGGTCCCGAAGCGGCGTGGTAGATGTCGGCATCGGCCATGTTCCGGGCAAAGGTGCAGTCGACTAGGTAAAACTGCGCTTCGCGGTGAAAGCGCCCCAGCTTGAAGCCGTCGTCGCCGGAGAAAGTGCAGTTGCGCAGCACGGTTTTCGAGTCGCGGCTGCCCGAGCCGTCGTGCCAGATGGCGGCCTCCCGGCTGTGGCAAATGAAGCGGCAGTTTTCGGCGTAGGCCCAGCCGCGCGGGCAATAAAAGTCCACCCCGCCCTCCATGGTGCAGTCCTTGAAATAATACGCGCCGGCCTCGGTGTCCCAGGGGCTCACGGTGTCGCCGCCCAGGGCCCGGAAGGTGCAGTGCCGCGCAATGAGGCGCGTGGCGCCGGGCAGGGCGCGCAGGGCCATCTGGTGGCCGGTTTTGCTCACCGTTTTCTGGCCGCCGGGGGCCGTGGGGCAGGCTATGGTCACTTCGCCGGTGGCTTCGAAACCGTAGCTGTTCACCACGCTCAGGTTTTCGAGGGTGATGTCGGGACTGTTGCGCAGGTTGAGGGTGGCCACGCCCCAGTCGCCGGCCTTGGCATCGGGGCCGCACAGCCACAGGTCGCGGGCCTGCGGAAAGGTCAGGACAACGCCTCTTTCGCTTTGCCCCTTGAGCACGAGGTTAGCTTTGCCGTCCACGTACACCTTTTCGCAGTAGGTGCCGTTTTTGATGTACACCGTGCGTGGCCGGGCAGCCGTGGCCGGCAAGCTGTTGATGGCCTCCTGAATGGTCCGGAAATTCGCGGAGCCATCCGCGGCCACGGTCACGGTCTGGGCCCGGGCCGGCAGCAGCCAGAAGCTCAGCAGCAAGAGCAACACCAGTCCCAGCAGGCGCAAGGCAGTTGTTTTCATGGGTCGTAGAAAAGTGAGCGGCAGGGGTTGGCGGAACAGCGCAGCCACTGGCTACAGAAAGTCGTCGCGCCGCGGGGTGAAGGCGTCCACCAGCACGCCGGCCTCCAGGCACTCCACGCCGTGCCAGGCCAGCGGCGGCACGTAGCAGCTGTCGCCCGCGTGCAGGGTTTGCGTCTCGTCGGCAATGGTGTAGGCAAACACGCCGCTCTCCACGTAGCTCAACTGGGCGTGCGGGTGGTTGTGGCGGGCGCCCACGCCGCCGGTTTCGAAAGCCACGCGCGTCAGCATCAGGTCGGGGCCGTGGGCCAGCACTTTGCGGCGCACGCCGGGGCCGGTGGTTTCCCAGGCCGCCTGAGCATCGGGCACGAAGGACGGTTGGCCGGGTTCGGAAGAGGAGTCGGAGTTCATGGAATTACGGGTTATCAGGTGCAATGCGTCACTAAAAGTCCGACCATTTGCCGCCCTGGCCAAAGCCCGGGCGGCTTTTACTTGCGCAATCGTTCCCGACAACGATGCCGCAACCGCCCCGACGGCGCACAAAAAAAGCCCCCGCGGATGCGGGGGCTTTTCGGGTCTTTCAGCTCAGCCCATGCGGGCCGGGCATTTGGCAGTACTTAGTTTTTCTGGATGCGACGCACGGCGAACACTTCGCCCTGACGCACTTCCAGCATGTACACACCAGCCGCGAGGCCGGCGGGCAGCAGCACCTGCTTGTCGGCACCGAGGGCCACCGGGGCCAGCACCAGGCGGCCGGCCAGGTCGCGCAGGGCCACCGTGGCAGCACCCGCCGAGGGCAGGCTCACCGTCACGCGGTCCGAAGCGGGGTTCGGGAACACCAGCAGGCCGGGCAGGGCCTGGCTGGCCAGCGCCGACGAAATCAGGTTGAACGAAGCCGTGCTGGTGGCCGTGCCGCCGGGAGTCACCACCGTGATGACGCCCGTCACGCTGCCCGTGCCGCTGGGCACCACGAAGGTGATGCTCGTGGCCGATACTACCGAGAAGTTGGGCACGTTGAACGAACCGATGCGGACCGCCGTGGCGCCCAGCAGGTTGGTACCTGTCACGGTTACCGTGGTGCCGGGGCCGCCCGAGGTGGGCGTGAAGCTGGTGATGGTGGGCACGGGGGCCACAATCGTGAACGTCACCCCGTTGGAGGTGCCACCGCCGGGCGTGGGGTTCACCACCGTCACGGTGTAGGTGCCAATCGGGGCAGCGGCGGGCACCGCGGCCGTGATTTGGGTGGCCGACACAAAAGTGCTCGGGATAACCGTGGTCGGAATGGTTGCCCCGTTCACCACCACCGTCGAAGCGCTGGTAAAGCCCGTACCCACGAGGGTCACGTTGCCGACGTTGCCAACCACCACCGAGTTCGGCGTGATGCTGGTGATAACCGGCACCGGGTTGTTGGGAGCTGCGAAATCCGAAATCGAGATGTCGTCGATGATGACGCGGGGCGACGTGGACGTGGTGGTCGTCACGGTGTTGCTGATGCGCAGGCGCACGTTGCCGGCCTGGTTCACCGTGAAGGTGTAGGGCGTGAGCGTGGCCGTGAGCGTGGCCGGAGCACCGGGCACGGTGGTGTAGGTGGTGCCGCCGTCGGTCGAAATCTCCAGCAGGAACGAGCCGCCGGTGTCGGTGCCGTACAGCGCCGAGTTGATGATGATGGTGCCCGCGCCGTTGGGCTTGTCGAAGTTCATCGAGATGGCGCCGGCCGTGCGAATGCGAGCAGACTTCAGGCCGTTGAACTTGTCGGCAAACGAATCGCCGATGAGGGCGTTGGCGAAGTTCCACACGCCGCTGGTCAGCGTCACGGTGCCGGCGGTGTAGCTGGTCTTGGTGCCGGCCTCGAAGGTTTCGAAAGCACCGGCCGTGCTCGGGTTGCTCACCACGAAGGTGAAGGCGTTCGACGTGCCGGCCGAGTTGGTCAGCGTTACGGGGAAGCTACCGGCCGTGGCCAGCACCGAAGCCGGGATGGTCACGGTCACGGTCGTGGCCGTGCTGCTGGTCTGGGTGTAGGAAACGCCGTTGAAGTTAACGGTGGTGGTGGGCGTGATGCCCGTGGCCGTCACCGTGAGCGTCACGGCCGGGCCGCCGGCCACCTGGGCGTTGGGCGAGAGGGCCGAAATAACCGGCGTCACCACCGGCGCGCTCACCGTGAAAGTGCCCGTGCTGGTGCCCGTGCCGGCCGGCGTGGTCACGGCAATGGTGCCGGAGGTAGCGCCCGTGGGCACGTCAAACATCACCGACGTGGCGCTCATCACCATGAAGTTGGTCACGGCCGTGCCGTTGAGCGTGGCGCCGGTAGCGCCCGTGAAGTTGGTGCCCGTCACGGTGACGGTGGTGCCCACGGGGCCGCTGGTGGGCGTGAAGCTGGTGATGGTGGGCGCGGCGGCCGGGGCGTTGAACGTGAAGGTGCCGGTGCTGGTCACGGTGCCGCCGGGCGTGGTCACGGCAATCGTGCCGGACGTGGCCGTGGTGGGCACAGTGAAGGTGATGGTGGTGGCATTCACCACGGTGAAGCCCGTGATGGCCACGCCGTTCAGGGTCACGGCCGTGGCGCCGGTCAGGTTAGTGCCGGTGATGGTCACGGTAGCGCCGGGGCCGCCCGCGGTGGGCGTGAAGCTGGTGATGGTGGGCGCGGCCACGGCCGACACGGGCGCGAAAGCCGCGCCGCGGAAAGCCGTGAGGCTGGCGGCGGTGGCAATGGGCGCGGGCACAGCCGTGGTGCTGGGGGCCGCGTTGTAGCCGGCGTTGTCGCTCAGCACGTACAGGCCGCCGTTGCCGGCCGCCACCAGCGATACCGTGGTGCCGGTCACCTGGCCGTCGAGGCCGCGGATGGCGGTAGAATTGGTGATGGTGCCGTTCAGCGTCCAGGTGCCGGCCACGAGGCTCCACTTCTGGATGCCGCCGCCGGCGGTGGTGGCGCCGTCATCGGCCACGTACACCACGTCCACACCCGGCACCGTGGTGCTCAGGTCGGCGAAGTAGAACGCCAGCGGGCTGATGCCGGCGGTGGTCGACGTAGTGCCCTGCATGCCGGGCAGCAGCGTGGCCGTCTGGCCGCTGGTGGTAGGCAGGCCCGTGCCCACCTGGCTCAGGCCGATGTAGGGCGACGAGCCGCTGCTGATGTACAGGTTGCCGGCGAAGGTGTTGACGTAGCGCAGGTTGCTGGGGGTAGCGCTCACCACCACCGAGGGGCCGTTGTTGCCAAACGTCACGTAGCGCACGCCGCCCGACGAGCCGGACGTGTAGAAGCTCGTGCCGTCGACCGAGGCCGCCGAGCGCAGGTTGCCAGTGGCATCGGTGATGCGCGTGCTGGTGTCCACGTTGCCGTCGGCGCCCACGCGGCCCACAATGCGGTTGGCGCCGGTGGAGGGGTCGAGGGCGGCCACGCCGGCAGTGCCGGGGGCGGCGTCGTAGCCACCCACCACCAGGTAGGCGCCGTTGGCCGAGCGGGTCAGGCCGCCGTCGGTGCTCGACGAACCGGCCACGGTCAGGATGCGGTTGTTGCCGGCCACGGCCGTGGGCAGCGGAATGGTTTGCACGAGCACCCCGGCCGGGGTGTATTCCTGCAGGTAGGCCACGGTGGCGGCCGACGAGAGCGAGGCCGAGCCATCGCCCACCCGCATCACCACGAGGTTACCGGGCGTGAAAGGTGCTGCCGAACCCAAAAAGGGCCACATGCACACCAGAAACATCAGGCATTTGAGCAGCCTGCCAGCGAAGAATTGCTTCATACAGAAGGAGTAAAAGTGAACGGAAATATGAAAAATGAAGAAGTGATGAAAAATACGTTGACAAGCCGCAAAGGTAGGCCGGCGCGGCCACTGGAAAGTTACGGAATAATGACCCCGCGACCGGGCAAAGGGTTGCCCGCGCCTACTCCCACAAAGGGTAATGCTCCAGATGCACTTCCTGCTCGAAAAAGATGCGCGTGCTTTCTTCAAACGAGCGGGTGAAATCCGACACGTAGAAGTGGTGCGCGGGCGGCGCGGCGGCGGGCGGCGCCAGCAGGCCGTGCGCGGCGAGGTAGGCTTCGGTGTCGGCGGCCACCACGTCGGAGGCGTCCAGCACGTCCACGCGGCCGGCGTAGTAGCGCGCAATCTGCTCCTTGATGAGCGGGTAGTGCGTGCAGGCCAGCACCAGCGCGTCGATGTCGGCCAGCGTGGCACTGTTCAGATACGTCCCGATGATGTCGTCGGAGATGGAGTTGCGGAAGAAGCCCTCCTCAATCATGGGCACCAGCAAGGGCGTGGCCAGCGAGTGCAGTTCGACGCCAGCGTCCAGCTCGTCTACCTTCTTTTTATACACGTTGGAATTCACCGTTTGCTTGGTGCCGATGAGGCCCACGCGGCGGCCGGCGTAGGCCCGGCCCAGGTGCGCCACAATGGGGTCAATCACGCTCAGCACCTTGGCCTTGCTGCCCACGTACTCGCGCACCAGCTCGTAGGCCGCGGCCGAGGCCGAGTTGCAGGCAATCACAATCAGCTTGCAATTCTGGCGCAGCAGCAAATCACAAATTTTGACCGAGTAGGCCTGGATGGCGGCCGCGCTTTTGTCGCCGTAGGGCAGGTGGGCCGTGTCGCCGAAGTACACGATGCGCTCGTGCGGCAGGCGCCGCGCCACGGCCCGCGCCACCGTGAGGCCGCCAATGCCGGAGTCGAACATGCCAATGGGCCGGGCAGCCAGCGCCGAGGCAGAAGCAGCAGTTGTCATGACGCAAAGGTAGGCCGGGGCAGCGCGCTGTGGCGGGCTGCCCGGTTTTTTGGTTTCTGGAAAACCTCGGTATATTTCCGCCTACTTTTCAGCTCACCTCTTTGCCATGAGCACCATTTTGGCCGAAATCGACCACGCTCTGGCCGCGCACGATGCCCGCCAGGGCCGCCCCGTGGCCATATACCTCGGCGCCCGCAAGCTCACCCAGCTCACCCTCGACGCCGCCCGCGCCCCCCTCCCCGACCTCAGCACCGACGCCGGCCGGCCCCTCGCCTACCGCAACCTTGAGCTACTGCGCGACGAAGTGAACGTGGACGGCCTGCGGGTGATATAAAAGTGGGGTAAGAGGGTATGAGGTTGTGAGGGTAAGAGTCATCCTAAGCATGGCAGCTGTTGTGCCTCAATTCCTACCCTCCTACCCCCATACCCTCTTACCCTATCGAAGCAGCGGCTGCAGCACGGCCCACACGGTGCGGGCCACAATGCGGTGCCCGGCGGGCGTGGGATGAATGCCGTCGGGCTGGTTGAGGCTGCGGTCGCCGCCCACGCCTTGGAGCAGGAAGGGAATGAGCACCAGTTTGTTTCGAGTGGCTAAATCCTGGTAAATGGCTTTGAAATCGGCGGCGTAGCTCGCGCCCAGGTTGGGCGGAATCTGCATGCCGGCCAGCACAATTTGGGCATTGGGGCTGCGGCGCCGCACCGTGTCGATGATGCTCTGCAGGTTGCGCCGGGTGGCCGTGAGCGGCAGGCCGCGCAGGCCGTCGTTGCCGCCCAGCTCCAGCACGAAGATGTCGACCGGCTGGCGCAGCACCCAGCCCACACGGCTGAGGCCGCCGGCCGTGGTTTCGCCGCTCAGTCCGGCGTTAATGACTTCGTAGCCAAGCTTGAGCGAATCAATTTTCTGGCCAATCAGGCCCGCAAATGCCTGGTCGGGCTCGACGCCGTAGCCGGCCGTGAGGCTGTTGCCGAAAAATAGCAGGCGCTTTTTGCCGGTGGGCGTGGTGGTTTCGGCGCCGGGGCGTTGGGCGGCGGTCCGTGGGGCGGTGGCTTGCTCGGCGGGCGGGTTGGAATTGCACGCCCCGAGCACGAGGGCGAAAAAGGCGGCGGCAAACAAGGAACTAACTCTATTCATGGACAGCGTTTTGGGCAGGAAGCCGTAAGGACTACAAAACATGGGGAAGGGCTACGCGTCTTCGCTACCCGTAACGAACACCGAGTGGCCCGGTTACGGGTGTGGGCCCCAGCCCCTCCCCGACCACCAAACGGCGAAACGCCTCCGGCCGACGTTCGGCCGCCAAAAAATATTGCCTAGACTTTCCCTGCATGAGCATTCTTCGCGTCGATAACCTCACCAAAACCTACCCCAGCGCCGGGCACGAGCTCACGGTGCTGCACGCCGTCAGCTTCGAGCTGCAGGCCGGCGACACGTTTGCCATCGTGGGGCCCTCGGGCTCGGGCAAAACCACGCTGCTGGGCCTTTGCGCCGGCCTCGACCGCGCCACCGCGGGCAGCGTGTGGCTCAACGGCATTCAGCTCGACCACCTGAGTGAGGACCAGCGGGCCGCCGTGCGCAACCAGCACGTGGGCTTCATTTTCCAGAATTTCCAGCTGCTCCCAACCCTTACGGCCCTCGAAAACGTGCTGGTGCCGCTGGAGCTGCGCGGCCAGCGCGGCGCTTCCCAAACGGCCCTGGCCCTGCTCGACCGCGTGGGGCTGGCCGCCCGCGCGCACCACTACCCGGCCCAGCTTTCGGGCGGCGAGCAGCAGCGCGTGAGCCTGGCCCGCGCCTTCGCCAACCGCCCCGCCCTGCTCTTCGCCGACGAGCCCACCGGCAACCTCGACCCCGACACCAGCGAACGAGTGGTTGACCTCCTGTTTGAGCTGAACCGCGAGGCCGGCACCACCCTCGTGCTGGTGACCCACGACCTGGAGCTAGCCGCCAAAACGCAGCGGACCCTGCGGCTGCGCGGCGGCAAGGTGGTGGAGGAAGTGCTGGGCTAAGGCTAGGTCAATAGCATCGCCAGTAGCTTTTGATGCTTAAAGCCGCTTTTCAGCGGCGGCTCTTGCTTGGGTAAGAAACGGGCTTTGGTGGAACTGCGCGGCGGCCGGACGCTTGCTTCAGGTTCTTAGAGACGGGTGTTTTTGTTAAATGAGCGGGCGTTTTTGACAAGCCATTTAGCCTGAGTTTCTCTTCCTTTGATGGGATGAACTCAAGCCCTACGGTTTTGAATTCAACCCGGCGGTTGAGTTGACGATGTTCAGGAGAGTCGTCGGGTGCGGCGGGCCGCTTGGCACCGTAACTAAAGCTGACCAGCCGGTTTTCCGAAATGCCTTTTCTCAGCAAATGGGTATAGGCGGCCTCAGCCCGGCGCCAGCCGAGACACAGCAAATACCGTTCGGGGTCGGGCTCGCCACGAGGAACCTCGAAAGGCTCGGCGTGGCCTTCTACCAGCAGACCCGAATTGGGAGTAGCATTCAACCGCCGGATAACGCTGTCCATCGTGGTCAGGCTCGTTGGTTGTAAGTCAAACCGCCGGATAGCGAAATAAATGTTCGGCCACCAACGCTCGGGATTTTCGGGCCCATCATAATTCAGATAGAAATTCTTAACAATGACCGAATCAGTAGCTGATTCCGGCACGGGAAACTCCTGTGTTTCGATGTTTTTACCATCCTTGCTTAGGGCTACCAGATAAGTACGGCCCGCAGGCATGACCACGCGGTACGACCCATCGGCCTTGGTGGTGTCGCGCCAGTGCTGCACCGCCGCATCAGTTCCGCAGCAACTAAAGTCCACTGCCACCCCTGGAACCACCGTTAAGGAGTCTTTGGGACCATAAAAATGGCCTTGCACGCGAACCAGTGGCTTCTCCGGCAGTTGAACCCCGGCAGACGGCTGGCCGCTGCTACTGGCCGGCACCACCCGTGCCGAGTGGCACCCAACGAAACCGGCAAACAGTGCAAGCCAACACCCCATCCGACCCATCATTTGCGAAAACAGTACCCTTGATTTCATTTTCTGGCCGAATTTATTCACGGCATTGTGCCTTAAGCAACTCACTAGGCGCTAAATAACGCACAGCCTCAGTGGCCAACTTCGCGCAGGCCGTTACCGTTGCCGGAACAGCTGCTTAAAGTGACTGGCATGCTTTCTACGTCTATGCCTCCGCTGATGCAGTAGTAACCCAAGTTTCACTGACTGCCATGCCGCGCCCCCAATTTTACATTCCTTCCCGTGACGCCTTCCCCCACTCCTCCCACTTCTCGCCCCGCTTTTTCCTGGCTTTTCCGCATGGCGTGGCGCGACAGCCGCCGCAGCCGGGCGCGGCTGTTGCTGTTTATGGCCAGCATCGTGCTGGGCATTGCGGCCCTGGTCGGCATCAATTCCTTTGGTGACAACCTGGCCGGCAGCATCAGCGGGCAGGCGCGGGAGCTGCTGGGGGCCGACCTGGTGCTGACCGGCAGCAAAGGGTTTTCCAAAGAGCTGCGGCCCACGCTCAACCAACTGGGCACGGCTCGCACCCGCGAGGTGGCCTTTGCCTCCATGGTTGAGTTTCGGCCCAACCGGGGCGTGCGGCTGGTGCAGGTGCGCGCCCGCGACGGCGGCTTTTTCTACGGCGACTGGCAAACCGAGCCGCGCAACGCCGCCCAGCGCTTTGTGCAGGACAGCACCGCCCCCGGGGCCTTGGTCGACGATGCCCTGCTGGCCCAGTTTGGGGCGCGGGTGGGCGACTCGGTGCAGGTGGGCAAGGTGCGGCTGCCCATTATCGGGCGGGTGCTGAAAACGCCGGGACAGTCGGGCATCAGCACAGCGGTGGCGCCCACAGTATTCATTCCGCTGAATTTGGTGCGCCAGACGGGCCTCATCCAGCGGGGCAGCCGGTTGCAATACCGGCGCTACTACCAATTCGGGCCGGGCACCGACGTGGCGGCCGTGGTGAAAACCCTGCAAACCCGCCTTGACAAGGCCGACATCGACGCCGACACTGTGGCCACCCGCCAGGAGCAAACCGGCCGCGCCTTCGCCGACCTCACCCGCTACCTCAGCCTGGTGGCGTTTGTGGCGCTGCTGCTGGGCTGCGTGGGCGTGGCCAGCGCCGTAAACCTGTATGTGCGCGAAAAGCTGGCCTCCGTGGCCGTGCTGCGCTGCCTGGGGGCCAGCGGTCGGCAGGCCCTGCTGATATATTTAATCCAAACGGCCGGGCTGGGGCTGGTGGGCGCGGTGCTGGGCTCGCTGCTGGGCGCAGCGGTGCAGGGCCTCTTGCCGCGCGTGCTGGGCGACTTTTTGCCCGTCGACATCACCGTGAGTGTTTCGTGGCCGGCCGTCCTCACGGGCCTGGCTACAGGCTTGCTGATGGCCGTGCTATTTGCCTTGCTGCCGCTGTTGAGTGTGCGGCGAGTGTCGCCGCTGCGGGTGCTGCGCACGGCATTCGAAGACGAAGCGGAAAAGCCGGACCCACTGCGGGGGCTCATTATCGCCGTTATCGGCTTGTTCATTCTGGCCTTCGCCTATCAGCAAACCCAGAGCTGGAAGACGGCGCTGGGTTTCGGCGCGGGGCTGCTGGTGGCGGTGGTGGCCTTGGGGGGCCTGGGCCGCCTGCTGATGGGGCTGGTGCGCAAGTTCTTCCCCACCGGCTGGAGCTACGTGTGGCGGCAGGGCCTGGCCAACCTGTTTCGGCCCCAAAACCAAACCCTCACGCTGGTCACGTCCATTGGCCTGGGTACTTTTCTGCTGGCCACGCTTTTTCTAACCCAAGCCCTGCTGCTGGGCCGCGTGCAGATAGCCGGGCAGGGCCAGCAGCCCAACCTGGTGCTGTTCGACATCCAGCGCGAGCAGCGGGCCGGCGTCGAGGACTTGCTGAAGGCGCAGAAACTGCCCGTGCTGCAGCGCGTGCCCATCGTGACCATGAGCCTGAAGGCCATCAACGACCGCACGGTGGCCGAACTGAAAAAGGACACCACCACCGGCATTCCGCCCTGGGCCCTCACCCGCGAGTACCGCGTCACGTACCGCGACTCGCTCAACTCTTCGGAAAAGCTGGTGGACGGCACCCTGCCCGGCCTGGCCCCCGACGGCACCCCGCGCATTTCGGTGGAAGCCGGCTACCTGCAGCGAGCCAAGCTCAAGCTCGGCGACACGCTGGACTTCAACGTGCAGGGCGCGCCCATGCGGGTGGTCATCGGCGGCACGCGCGAGATTGACCGGGCGCGGGTGCAACCCAGCTTTCTGGTGGTGTTTCCGGCGGGCGTGCTGGAGCAGGCGCCGCAGTTCACGGTGCTGCTCACGCGCACGCCCAACACGGCGGCGCTGGCGGCCGTGCAGCAGCGGCTGGTGCAGGAATTTCCGAACGTGTCGGCCATCGACCTGGCCCTGATTCTGCAAACCTTGGACGACCTCATCGGCAAAATTTCCTTCGTCATCCGCTTCATGGCCGGCTTCAGCATCCTCACCGGGCTGCTGGTGCTCAGTAGCTCGGTGGTCATCAGCCGCTACCAGCGCGTGCGCGAAAGCGTGCTGCTGCGCACGCTGGGCGCCAGCCGCGCGCAGATTCTGCGCATCACGCTGGTGGAGTACGCCCTGCTGGGGCTGCTGGCGGCCTTGGCGGGCATTGGGCTGGCGCTGCTGGCGGCCTGGGCGCTGGCCGTGTGGGTGTTCAGTGCCAGCTTCGGGCCGGCGCTGCTGCCGCTGCTGGGCCTGGCCGCGCTGGTGACGGTGCTCACGGCCGCCATCGGCCTGTTCAACTCCCGCGACGTGCTGCGCCGCTCGCCGCTGGAAGTGCTGCGGGCCGAGGGCTAAGCAAGGCTGGGGGCGGAAGTATATTTGGGAATAATCCCTTTCCATTTATGCCCAAGTCCATTCTATTAGCTGCCGCGCTGGTTTGCCAGCTGCCCGCGCTGGCCCAGCAGGCCCCCAAAAAGCCGCTCGACCACACCGTTTACGACCGGTGGGAAAGCGTCGTCAACCCCAAAATCAGCAACAACGGCAAGTTTGTGCTGTACCAGGTGAAGCCCCAGCAGGGCGACGGCACGCTCTACCTCAAAACGGCCGGCAACCGCCTGCTGCAGCAGATACCCCGCGGCGACTCGGCCGTGTTCAGCGCCGATTCCCGGTTTGTGGTGTTTGCCATCAAGCCGCCCTATGCCGACGTGCGGCAGGCCAAAATCAAGAAGAAAAAGCCCGAGGACATGCCCAAGGACTCGCTGGGCATCTACTCCCTAGAAACCGGCAAGCTCACCAAATACGCCAACGTGAAGGGCTTCCAGCTGGCGGAGAAGGCGTCGGTGCTGGCCTTTCTGGCCACCAAAGCGTCGGTGAAGGATGCCGGCAAGAAAGCCCCGGCCGACACCTTGAAGAAAATCACCGATAACCTGCTCGAAACCAAGCAGGCGGGCGCTACCCTCACGGTGGTGAGCCTGCCCAGCGGGGCTATCCGGGAGTTTGCGTCCGTCACCGATTACCAGGTGAGCAAGCCGGGCAACCAGGTGGCGTTTGCCGTGGCGGCGCCCAAGAACAGCAAGACCGTGGCATCGGGCCTCTTTCGCTACGACGTGGCCGCGGGCCGCCTGAAAAAAGCCACCTCCGGCAAGGGCACTTACAAGAACATTGCTTTCGATGACGCGGGCAAGCAACTGGCCTTCACGGCCGAGAAATACCCGGAAAAAGCGCTGTCGAAGCCGTTCAGCCTGTACTATTCCCCCCTGGGCGCCGACAGTGCCCGGGTGCTGCTGGCGCCGGGCGCCCAGGTGCTGAAGCCGGGCTGGTCGCCGAGCGGCTTTGGCAAAATCGTGTTCAGCGACAACGGGGAGAAGCTGTTTTTTGGCACCGCGCCCGACCCTATTCCGCAGGATACGACCATCGTGGAATTTGAAACCGCCAAGCTCGACATCTGGAACTACAAGGACGACTACCTGCAGCCCACGCAGCTCAAGAACCTGAAAAAGGAGCTGCAGCGCAACTACCTGGCCGTCATCTACCCCCGAAAAGGCAACCGGTTCCTGCAGCTCGAAGACGAGTACCTGCGCGAGTCCTTCCTTGCCGAAAACAACAACGCCGAGTACGTGCTGGCCCTCACCGATACGGCCAAGCGCATTGCGGCCCAGTGGGAAGGCGCCGCGCGCCGGCAGGCGTTTCTGGTGTCTACTACAACCGGCGAGCGCATTGCCATCAACCCGCAGGCCATTAAAAGCCGCTTTCAGCTTTCGCCCAACGGCGAGTGCGCCCTGTGGTACGACGACGCGGCCAAGGCGTGGTTTTCCTTTGCGGCGGCCACCCGCAAAACCACTAATCTGACCGGCAAGCTCCCCGTTTCCTTCACCGACGAAGAAAACGACTCGCCCACCGACCCCGAAGCCTACGGCGTGGCCGCCTGGACCAAAAACGACGAGGCCGTGCTGCTTTACGACCGGTACGACATCTGGAAAATCACCCCCCAAACCGGGGCCGCCGTCAATTTCACCAACGGCATGGGCCGCGCCGGCAAGCTCACGTTCCGCTACCGCATTCCGGTGGAGAAAAAGAAGTTCATCGAGCCCAAAGACGAGCTGCTGCTGCTGGCTCAAAACAATGACACCAAGCAGTGGGGCTACTACCGCAAGGCGATTGCCAGTACCAAAGCGCCGCAGTTTGTAACCATGGGACCGGTGAGCTACTCGCCCCTGATGCAGGCCAAAAACGCCGGCACGCTGCTCTACACCAAGTCGGGCGTGAGCCAGCCGGCCGACGTGTACGTGAGCACCGACCTGCGCAAAGAGACCAAGCTGAGCGCCATCAACGCCCAGCAACAGGACTACAACTGGTTTACGGCCGAGCTGGTGCACTGGACCACGCCCCAGGGCCACAAGGCCACCGGCGTGCTCTACAAGCCCGAAAACTTCGACCCCGCGAAGAAGTACCCCCTGATTTCGTACTTCTACGAGAAGCTCTCCGACGGCATCTACCGCTACCAGGCCCCGGCCCCCACGCCCTCGCGCCTCGACATTGCCATGTTTGCCAGCAACGGCTACCTCGTCTTCACGCCCGACATCAGCTACACCGTGGGCGAGCCCGGCCCCTCGGCCGTGGAGTACGTGAACTCGGGCGTGGAAGCGCTGAAGAAAAACCCGTGGGTCGACGGTGCCCACCTCGGCATTCAGGGCCAGAGCTGGGGCGGCTACCAGGTGGCCTATCTCATCACCCAAACCAACCTGTACGCCGCCGCCTGGGCCGGCGCGCCCGTCGTGAACATGACCTCGGCCTACGGTGGCATCCGCTGGGAATCGGGGGTGAGCCGGCAGTTCCAGTACGAGCGCACCCAAAGCCGCATCGGCGGCACGCTCTGGGAAAAGACGGACGCCTATATCCGCAACTCGCCGCTGTTCTCGCTGCCCAAGGTGCAGACGCCGGTGGTCATCATGGCCAACGACGCCGACGGGGCCGTGCCGTGGTACCAGGGCATTGAGATGTTTACGGACCTGCGCCGCCTGGGCAAGCCCGTGTGGCTGCTCCAATACAACGGCGAGGCCCACAACCTGGTGAAGCGCGAAAACCGCAAGGACATTTCCATCCGCGAGCTGCAGTTCTTCGACCACTACCTGAAAGGCGCGCCCGCGCCCGTGTGGCTGGAGCGCGGCGTGCCCGCCGTGGAGAAGGGAAGGAATTGGGGCCTGGAACCGGCGAAAGGCACCGGGATGTAGAGACGCAACATTTTGCGTCTCGGCGGCCGCGCCGTTAGGGTTTTGTTCGGGTCTCGTCCGAACGTTACCGTTCAACGACGAGACGCAAAATATTGCGTCTCTACTCCTACTGATACAATCAACGCAAAGGCCCGTTTGCCAACCGGTAAACGGGCCTTTTGCAGTTTAAAACCTCCCCCCCCCCGCCGCGACGGGGCGTGTCGGCCGCCGCTGAAGGGGCTTAAGGCACCTCAGTTACGGCACGTAGTTTTCGACATGGAATTTATATTCCTTCTCGACACGAACTTCTGTGTTCCTTTTCTCCCACAGGCCATAAGTAATGGCCATGTCAGAAATTGGCTTCCTTGTTAAATCCTTGAAGAAGATTGCAAGCAGCATGAAATCCGCTTTATCATTCAAATCAACCTTGTCCTTTACAAGGCTATAGCCGAGTTTACTCTTCCCTTCAATTCCTCTATCAAATGCAATTATAGATACGTTGTCGGTTCGACCTATACTTGCTTTCGTGACTTCACTACCATCAACACTATACATTACCCGCATGCTTACGACTGGCGGAAAATCCTTTGCTTTAGCCGCTGACACATGAAAGAAAACAATAACGTCTTTGCCATCTACTGTATCAATGACATTCGCTGTTACGAATCGCATGTTATAGGATGGCGCGTCTTGTGCCCATGTACTGGTTGGTAGTGAACCCCACAGAATAAGGAGTAGTACGCTGAAGCGCATCAGGCTATATCGTAATTTTATTGCGATTGGGTATCGTGTTTTATTAGTTGACATGTTTTGCAAAGGGTAAGGTAGAACTGCAAAGCAAGCTACATTGAAAACTTATAGCGCTTGATAGACGCAATCCAGTAAGACACTTACTTGAACCTCCCCACCCCGCCCGCCCCGGCCGTACCTTTGCGGCCTATGAACCTGTTATCCGCCGAGAACATCTCGAAGAATTACGCCGACCGCTGGCTGTTTAAAGACCTCAACTTCGGCCTCAACCAAGGCCAGCGCGTGGCCTTTGTAGGCATCAACGGCACCGGCAAAACCACCCTCATGAAGGTGCTGGCCGGCCTCGAAGCCCCCGACACCGGCTCGGTGAGCGTGCGCAAGGGCATCCGCGTCACCTACCTGGGCCAGAACCCCGTGTTCGACGAAAGCCTGAGCGTGGAGGCCACCATCTTCGCCAGCCAGAACGACACGCTCCGCGCCATCCAGGAGTACGAGCATGTCGTGAACGACCCCAACCACAAGCCCGACGACCTCCAGCGCGTGCTCGAACGCATGGACGCCCTCAACGCCTGGGACTACGAAGCCCAGGTGCAGCAGATTCTGGGCAAGCTCGGCATCCTCGGCGAGCTGCTCACCCGCAACGTGAGCCAGCTCTCGGGCGGGCAGCGCAAGCGCGTGGCCCTGGCCCGCGTCCTCATCGAAGAGCCCGACGTGCTGCTCCTCGACGAGCCCACCAACCACCTCGACCTAGCCACCATCGAGTGGCTCGAAAACCGCCTGAACTCGCCCAGCCTCACCCTGCTGATGGTGACCCACGACCGGTACTTCCTCGACAAAGTGGCCAACGAAATCGTGGAGCTCGACAAGGGCCAGGTGTACCGCTACCAGGGCAACTACGCCTATTTCGTGGAGAAAAAGGCCGACCGCGAAATGCGCGAAACCGTGGAAGTGGAGAAGGCCCGCCAGCTCTTCAAAAAGGAGCTGGAATGGATGCGCCGCATGCCCCAGGCCCGCGGCACCAAGCAAAAAGCCCGCATCGACGCCTTCTACGTCACCAAGGAAAAGGCCAGCACCAACCTCAACAAGCAGCAGATTGAGTTGAGCGTGAAAACCACCCGCCAGGGCGGCAAAATCATCGAAGCCGACCACCTGAACAAGGCGTTCGGTGATAACGTGGTGTTGGATGATTTCAGCTACGTCTTCAAAAAGAAGGACCGCATCGGCCTCGTCGGTCCCAACGGCGCGGGCAAATCTACGCTGCTCAACATGCTCACCGGCAAGCTCAAGCCCGACAGCGGCACCATCGACGTGGGCACCAACACCGTGTTCGGCTACTACACCCAGACCGAGCTGGAATTCGACCCCTCGCAGCGCGTCATCGACATCGTGAAGGAAGTGGCCGAAGTGGTGGAGCTCGCCAACGGCGACGTGCTCACCGCCAGCCAGTTCCTCAACCTGTTCCTGTTCCCGCCCGCCCAGCAGTACACGCTGGTGAGCAAGCTGAGCGGCGGCGAAAAGCGCCGCCTGCAACTGCTGCGCGTCCTCATCAAAAACCCCAACTTCCTCATTCTCGACGAGCCGACCAACGACCTGGACCTGGCCACGCTCAACATCCTGGAAGACTTCCTGCTGCACTTCACCGGCTGCCTGCTCATCGTGAGTCACGACCGGTACTTCCTCGACCACCTCGCCGAGCACCTCTTCGTGCTCGAGCCCGGCGGCGCCGTCCTCAACTTCCCCGGCAACTACACCGACTACCGCGAGTACCTCGAAGAGCGCGAAGCCGAAGCTGCTTTAATTGAAGAAGAAAAGGCCGCCAAAGCCGCCCGCGCCGCCGCCAAGCTGGCCGCGCCCGCCGCCGTGAGCACGGCCGTCGCCCCGTCGCCCCAAAAGCGCCGCGCCACCTTCGCCGAGAAAAAGGAGTACGAGCAGCTTGAAAAAGCCATGGCGACTTTGGAAACCGAGAAGCAAGACATCACCGCCAAGCTGAACGGCGGCGCGGGTAGCCCGCAGGATTTCGCGGCCTGGGGCGCGCGGCTATCGGCCCTGAATGCGGAGCTGGAGGAAAAGGAACTGCGCTGGTTGGAGCTGGCGGAGCTGGGGTAGACTCCTAAAGCAACGTCTGCGGTAGAGACGCAATATTTTGCGTCTCGTCGTTGAACGACCAGAACTGTGCCGTCCGCACGAAGCAGGCGTCACCTTTCAACGACGAGACGCAAAATATTGCGTTTCTACACCGTTCAGGCAATTCCAATTACCTTTCAAAAAGGAGGCAAGGCCGCATGGCCTTGCCTCTTTTTTTGCCTGTTCAATCGGCTACTCCTTGTGCAGCGGCACCGTAAACTGCTCGGCCCCGCTGGAGTAGCGCACCACGTAGTAGCCGGGCGCAAGAATGTTGAGGTTCAGTGCCGTTTGTTGGGTGCCCGCGCCGCAGGTCACCTGCGCCACCTGCTGCCCGAGCAGCGAATACACCGCAACACGGGCCTCACGGGTAGCGGCCGGGTGCCGCACCAAGCACTCAGATGTGGCAGGGTTAGGATAGAGTTGCAGCACATGCGTAGCCGCCCAGCGCGTGCCACTAACCACATTGGCTTCGCCTTTCACCTGCACGTTTTTCAGAGTGGCGAAACGAGTGGTGACGGTGGTGGAGCCGCAGCTGAAATACACCCGGAACGTGAGGCGCTGTCCGGCCGCCAGGGTGAGGCCCGTGGCTCCGGCAAAGGCCAAGCGGTAGGTGCTGCTGGCATTGGTGGTGAGAATAGGCGTAGAAAACCCGCCATTGGCCGAGCTGAGCAGAAGGCCGCCGGGCCCTTTGCCCCCGCTCACATCGGCCGAGTCGGTGGTGAAACCGCTGCGTGACCACACCACAGCCAGCTTGGTATTGCTCACCGAGCCGGTGACGTAGGCGTTGAACACCAACGAATCGAGCCGCACGGCCGCGCTGCCGCTCGGGCCCACGGTGAATTGCTCGTAGTACGTCCGGTTCAGGTTGCCGCCGGGGCCGCCCAGGGCGGTGGTCCAGGCGCCATCGGCCACAGGTGCAAAGGCCTGCCCGTAGGTGCGCGAATACGGTGGAATGGTGGCCGCGGCCGAGCCGCTCGACACCACCAGCTTGCGCAGCGTGGGCGTGCTGGCTTGCAGCGCGGCCACGCGCACGGCGGCGCTATCCTGGCTACTACGCGCCATGGGCCACCACTGCAGCACCACCGACTGCGGCAAAGCTGCCGCCTGCTTCAGCCCCGAAACCGGCACATTTACCGTCACGGCCCCGGCGCTGGCCAGCGTCAGGTTGCCGGCGTAGGTGCCCACGGCCCCCGCATTGAGGCGCACGCTGAGGGTGGTGCTGGCCACGGCGCCGGCGCTGCTTTGGGGCAAAGTCAGCGGTGCGGCGTTGCCAAACCAGGTCGAGCCACCGTTGGTCGAGACTTCAAAGCCGGCCGGCGGCGTCACTGTGACGGCGCCCGTTAGGTTTTCGGCGCTCACCAGCAGGTTTTGCATGGCCGAGGGCGTAGCGCCGCCCTGCAAAAAGGCTTGCAGCGTACCCGAGGTAAAAACGGTGGGTGTGCTCGAAATTTCCAGCGTATCGGTGACGTGCGTGGCCAGCCCGGCTTTCGAGGCTCGCAGGTAGTAGTAATACGAGGTGCCCGGCGCCGGAATGGGGTCCGTGGTGCCGAAATTGATGTTGGCGGCCACCGCCGAGGTGGTACTGTAAAGCTGCGTGTACGTGCCGCGGCGCGCCGTGCTGCGAAACAGCTGGTACTGCACGCCCGCAATGAGCCAGCTGCTGTTCCAGGTCAGGGCCGAGGGCGCCGTACCGCTGCCTTTCACCGCCCAGAAATTCGACACCGCAATGGCCGGGTCCTGGTGCCCGCAGAAATTGGGCAGTACGGTGCAGGGGTCCCAGTTGCCCAGCACGGCGGCGCGGGTGTAGTTCACCGTGTCAGCGTCGGCGAGCTGAAAAGACCACGGCACGCGCTGGCTGACATTCACCAGATTGCCGCTGAAATCGCGGCTTTTGTATTCGGCGTACTGAATGACGCTGGTCACCGTGCCCGCGTCCCATACCTGCCAACCTGCGGGCTTAATGGAATTGCCCATGGTGGTGTTCAGCCACACCACGCGGGAGGCCGAGCGGTCGGTTGGCGTCGAGCCCAAATCGTTTTGCCAAGGCCGGCCCAGGGTGTAGGTAGTGGTGCCCCGGTTTTCGGGAATGACACAATTGCGAAACACAAACCCATAAGCCTGGCCGGGCTGCGTATTGGCGGCGGTGATGTAGCCGCCGCTGCCACCGTCGCGCCGGGTGCGCGGGTAAATGATGCAGTTTTCGAACAGCCCCCGGCCCGCGCCAAAGATGAAATCCACCACGCCATCGATGTAGCATTCTTTGAAATAGCTGCGGTTGCCGGCCTGCGAGTTGAGCTGCATGGTGTCCTGCCCGCCCAGGAAACGGCAGTTTTTAAACGCCACCCGGTCGCCGGTGATGTACATGGCCAGGCCCTGCGGCGCGTCGCCATACGAGTTTTCAAAGGTGATATTCAGCGCGCTGATATCGGAAGCATTGATAATAACGCTGGCCGAGTTGCCCGGAAACGACGGCGTGTTGGCGTCGTTCCAGGTCAGCACGGTGCCCGCCACGCTCTCCCCGACGAATTGCAAAAACGGTTTGTTGGCGGGCACCGTGAGCTTCTCCCGGTACTTGCCGTTTTTGATAAAAATGGTGAAAACCGTCGTGCGGCCCGTGGGCGCCGCGTTGATGGCGGCCTGCACCGTCCGGTAAGCGCCCGAACCGTCTTTGGCCACTACCAGGTCGAAGGCCTGGGCCTGGGCGCCTTGCGCCAGCAGGAGCAGCGCGGTCAGCAACAAGGCAAAAAGCGTAAAGCGTTGTTTCATATGGCACAGCGTGGGGTTAAAAACCAGTAGCCTACCCCGCCCGTGGCGGCGTAAGCCAGCGACTAAAGGTGAAAGCCGCGCTTGTAGAAACAATGCAAAATGGAATAAATAGTAGCGGGAACGTTGCCGGCAACGTTCCCACATGCGCCCCTACCCTACTCAGCCTTCACGCAGCGACTACGGAATCCTACCGCTTGCTCAGCTCAATCAAAAAAAGGCCCTCGCAACGCTGCAAGGGCTTTCCATCAAATCTGGCCTAACGCTTACTGCCGCTTGCGCACCTGCGCAAACTCCAGCGGCACCACGGTGCTGCCCACGGGGGCTTTCAGCACGAAGCCGTCGGCAGCGTCGTAGCGGGGGAAGTAGAGGTAGCCGCGCACCTGCTGGCCGGGCTCCAGGGTCACCTTGCGCAGGGCGTAGTCCTGCAGCATGGCGGCGCGCTGCTGCAGCACTTCGGCGGCCACGGCGTGCTCAATTTTAGTGGCGCTGGAAATGACGTTGTAAGCCACGGCGGCATCGTGAATGGACAAGCGGCTTTGGTATTGGGCCGGGGTTTCGCGCTTGCCGATGCTGGCCACGTCGGTAGCCAGGCTGGCCGCCGCCAGGCCCAGCCCCAGCCAGTCGAAGCGGGCAGCCTTCTCGGCTTCTTTGTCGGCTTTGGCCTTCAGCGCGCTGATTTCGGGCTCTGGGTCGAAGGCGGCCACGGCCTGGGGCGGCAGCGGCGGCAAGGGCAGCGCCATGCTGGCGGCGGCCACGGCGGCGGTCACTTCGGCGCCGGGCAGGGGCTTTGGCCGCTTGGTTTTGGGCTCGGTCGCGGGGGCCGGCAGGCGGTTGGCTTCGTATTGAAACGCGGCCGGGTCGACCACCAACGAACGACGGGTTGGGTTGCGGTACTCGGCCTCGAATACCACGCGGTTGGCCTCGTAGCACACAAAGCTCAGGCGCACTTCCACGCTATCGGCCACGGCCTGGGCCTGCTCGCGGCCCTCGGCAAACAGGCCGGTCGATTTGACGGGCTTCAAGCCCAGCTGATAAGTGGGGGCGCAGGCCGTGGCCAGCCCCACCAGGGCCAGCCAGCGCAACGGACGCAAGTGGAGAGACAGCATAAAACGGAACGTTTTAGAGGTTTGCTTCTGGGCGGAAGATGCGCCGCACCGCGCGGGGGTTGCACCGGCCTTTAAAAATTTATTCGCCCGCCGAATGCAACTCCAACGGCAACCGAAATTCTCCCTCTTGATTGGCCTCAAGGGGCCAGACGCGGCAAATGGCACCCAGCGGCACCGGGCCGAATACGTGCGCAAAATGCTGCTGTCGGCTCTCGACCCATTCGCGCTCTACGCGCACGCCGGCGGCGTCTAGGGCTGCTTCGTCCCATTCCAGCAAGAGCAAATCGGTACGGCCCGCGTAGTAGCGGCGCGCAGTTTCCAAAATCTGGTGCTGTTCGGAGGAGTGAATGAAACCCTCGGCGGCCAGGTCGGCGCTGGCGAAAAAGCCGGTTTGCCGGGCACGTTGCCAATCGGCGGGCTCGGCGATGCGGTAGAGCATATTGCGTTTATATAAAAAGTGGTAAAGCAGAACGTCATGCTGAGCGCAGTCGAAGCATCTCGCGTGTGGATGTAAAATCTTACGATTGAATTACTTCCCCACGCGAGATGCTTCGGCTGCGCTCAGCATGACGTTCTTTTTATTCGATGCCCAGGCGAAGGCTTACGCCTTCCACAGCTCCTGCTGCACGGTTTTGCCCACCGTGAGCATGATGCGCACGGGGTTGGGCACCAGCGTGATGCGGGCTTCTTTGCCGGGGTATTTCTCCGAGTCAACCCACACGCCTTCTTTGGGCGAGGGCGTCGAATTGGGGTTGCTGGGCAGGTAGGCGGTGGGCAGCAGCACGTCGGTGTCCGACTTCAGGTCGGTGTGCACCTTGTCGAGCGCCGTTTCGAGGAAGTCGCCGTACTCGTCGTTGAAATCGTCTTCGAGGTCGTGCAGGGCCTCTTCCACGTCGTCGTAGCGGGCGTCGTCGTAGGTGAGGGTGTGCAGCTCGGCCTTTTTCTCAATCAGGGCCACGAGGGCGCGGTTCAGTTCTTCGGTATTCATTGGGTGGCGCTAAGGCAGATGATTGGGCACAAAAATGGGAATGAATTGCCAAACCTGCGCGGCGCCGCCCGCGCGCCGGCACCACTTCGAGCCCAACGCCGTTCGGAATTAATCAAACCCGTATTTTTACCGCGTTCATTCCCCACCCTTTTCCGTATCTCCACCCATGCAAACCATGACCTCGCCCGAAGTGCTGGCCCAGCCCGCCCAGGACTTCCTCCCACTCAAAGGCACCGACTTCGTTGAATTCTACGTGGGCAACGCCAAGCAGTCGGCCTACTACTACCAGGCCGCGTTCGGCTTCGAGCTGGTGGCCTACGCCGGCCCCGAAACCGGCCTGCGCGACCGTGCCAGCTACGTGCTCCAGCAGGGCAAAATCCGCCTGGTGCTCACCACCTCTCTCCTGCCCGATTCTGACATCACCCGCCACGTGGCCCAGCACGGCGACGGCGTGAAGGTGATGGCCCTGTGGGTGGACGACGCCCGCCAGTCGTGGGAAGAAACCACCAAGCGCGGCGCCAAATCGGCCTTCGAGCCCTACACCATTGAGGACGAGCATGGCAGCATGACGCTGGCCGGCATCTATACCTACGGCGAGAGCGTGCACACCTTCGTGGAGCGCACGAATTACTCGGGTCCGTTCATGCCCGGCTTCGTGGCCAAGAGCAGCGGCGTGCCCCAGGGCGCGCCGGTGGGCCTGCTGCACGTCGACCACTGCGTGGGCAACGTGGGCTGGGGCGAAATGAACCAGTGGGTGAAGTTCTACGAGGACGTGATGGGTTTCAAACTCCTGCTCACCTTCGACGACGAAGACATCTCGACCGAGTATTCGGCCCTGATGAGCAAGGTCGTTTCCAACGGCAACGGCTACGTGAAATTCCCCATCAACGAGCCCGCCGAAGGCAAGAAAAAGTCGCAGATTGAAGAGTATCTCGACTACTACCACTCGCCCGGCGTGCAGCACATCGCCATCGCCACCAACGACATCCGCGCCACCGTGACCGAGCTGCGCCGCCGCGGCGTGGAGTTCCTGAGCGTGCCCGGCGCCTACTACGAAGACCTGCTGGAGCGCATCGGCGCCATCGACGAAGACCTGGAGTCGTTGAAAGCCCTGAACCTGCTGGTGGACCGCGACGAGGAAGGCTACCTGCTCCAGATTTTCACCAAGCCGGTGGAGGACCGCCCCACGGTATTCTACGAAATCATCCAGCGCAAAGGCGCCAAGAGCTTCGGCAAAGGCAACTTCAAAGCCCTGTTTGAAAGCATCGAGCGCGAGCAGGCGCTGCGGGGCAACCTGTAGAATCGGAAGCCATGTTTCGGCTGATGTGAGAACGTCATGCTGAGCAAAGCCGAAGCTTCTCTACTGCACAAGTAATTCATTACTATTGCGGTAGAGATGCTTCGGCTGCGCTCAGCATGACGTTCTTTTTTGCTCCGTGCTATGGTAAAAACGGCTATTTCCTTTTTGCTGCTGCTGGCCTGCTTCCCGGCCCGGGCCCAGAGCGGCTGCACCGACCCGCGCGCCACGAACTACAACCCGTCCGCCACCGTCAATGACGGCTCGTGCCAGTACGCTACCACCAGCGCTCCGCTGGTGACGAAAACGCCGCTGGGCAGTGCCGTGCCCGAAAGCTCGGGGCTGATATACACCGACCGCAACCTGTGGACCCACAACGACAGCAACAACACACCCAGCTTCTACAAAATTGATTCGACCTCGGGCGCGATAGTGCAGCAGGTAGTTATCACCAACGTCATCAATGTTGATTGGGAAGACATTGCCGCCGACGCACAGAATCTCTACATCGGCGACTTCGGCAACAACAACGGCGACCGGCGCGATTTGCGGGTGCTGCGCGTGCCCAAAGCCGACATCGGCACCGGCGCCAACGTGTCCGTGACGGCGCAGGCCATCAACTTCAGCTACCCCGACCAAACCACGTTCAGCCCGGCCACCAACAACCACAATTTCGACTGCGAAGCCTTCTTTTACTCGAACGATTCGCTGCACCTGTTCACGAAGAACTGGGCCGACCTGCGCACCAAGTATTACACCATTCCGGCCCAGCCCGGTACCTACGTAGCGCATTTCAAAGGCAGCTTCAACGTGAACGGGCTGATTACGGCTGCCGACCTCAACCCCGCGGGTACTGGCGCGGCGCTGCTGGGATATAATGCCAGCACCGGCGCCACTTTTATGTGGCTGCTGTCGGACTTTCGGGGCGGGCAGTATCTGAAAGGCAACAAGCGCCGGATTGAGCTGCCCAACGCCCTACTCATCGGGCAAGCCGAAGGGCTAACGTTTGTGGACCAGTACCGCGTTTTCCTATCCAATGAGCAGATAAACAGTATTGTTAACGTTCCGGCGCGGTTGTATGCGCTGAACACGCGGCCCTGGCTGGCGCAGGCCGTGCCCACCGCCGCCCGGCAAGCGGGCAGCGCTGGGGTTTCGGTTTCGCCCAATCCGGCACGGCAGGCCATTCGCATAGCGCGGGGCACTGAGCTGGCGGGCGCGCTGCGGCTGGTGCTGCAGGATGTGCAGGGCCGCACCGTGGCCACCGGACAGCTGGCCGCCGGCCAGTCCACGCAGGAACTGCCGGTAGCCGGGCTGGCCGCCGGCATCTACGTGCTGAAAATGGAGGCGACCGGCGCCGTGTTTTCGCAGAAAGTGGAGCTGCAATAGCCGCAACCCGCACGGCCTGGCCAATTTTGCAGGGTCTCAAAGTCCGCAAGCTGGCCTTTTCCCGCCAACTTTCTTTCCTTTACGGCCGTTTCCGCCCAACCGAACCCTATTCTTTCGCCCCATGCCCCTCACCCCCGAAGTCCAGAACACCATCAATACCTGGCTCACGCCCGACTACGACGCCGACACCCAGGCCGCCATCCGCCAGATGCAGGCCAGCGGGCAGGACGACCAGCTCACCGACGCCTTCTACCGCACCCTGGAGTTTGGTACGGGCGGCCTGCGCGGCATCATGGGCCCGGGCTCGAACCGCATGAACCGCTACACCCTGGGCATGGCCACGCAGGGCCTGTGCAACTACTTGCTGCAGAGTTTCCCCGGTCAGCAAATCAAGGTGGCCGTTGCGCACGACAGCCGCAACAACAGCCGCGCCTTTGCTGAAATTGCCGCCGGTATTTTCTCGGCCAATGGCATCGTGGTCTACCTGTTTGAAGCCCTGCGGCCCACGCCGGAGCTGTCGTTTGCCATTCGGGAGCTGCAGTGCCAGAGCGGCTGCGTCATCACGGCGTCGCACAACCCCAAGGAATATAACGGCTACAAAGTGTACTGGAACGACGGCTCGCAGGTAGTGGCGCCGCACGACCAGAACATCATCGCCGAAGTCAACAAAATCACCAGCCCCAGCGAGGTGAAGTTCGAAGGCGACCCGTCGAAAATCATCAGCATCGGGGCTGATATTGATGCGAAATATTTTGCCGCCGCCAAGCAGCTCAGCATCGACCCCGCAGCCATTCAGCGGCAGCACGATTTGAACATCGTGTACACGCCAATTCATGGCTCGGGCGTGACGCTGGTGCCCGGCCTGCTGCGCGAGTTCGGCTTCACCAACGTGAACGTGCTGGAAGCCCAGGCCACGCCCGACGGCAACTTTCCCACCGTGCAGTCGCCCAACCCGGAGGAGAAAAGCGCCATGCAGCTGGCCCTCGACCAGGCCAAGGCCACCAACGCCGACATCGTGCTGGCCACCGACCCCGACGCCGACCGCGTGGGCGTGGGCGTGAAAAACGACAAGGGCGAGTGGGTGCTACTCAACGGCAACCAGACCGCCGCCGTGCTCACCCACTACCTGCTGTCGGCCCGCCACCGCGCCGGCCAGAGCACGCCCAAAGACTACATCGTCTACACCATCGTGACGAGCGAAATCCTCGGCGACATTGCCCGCTCCTTCAACGTGAAGAGCTACCGTACGCTCACCGGCTTTAAGTACATCGCCGGCCTCATCCGCGACCTCGAAGGGCGCGAAACCTACATCGGCGGCGGCGAGGAGAGCTACGGCTTCCTCATCGGCGATTTTGTGCGCGACAAAGACGCCATCTCGGCCTGCGCGCTGGTGGCCGAAATGGCCGCCGTGGCCAAAGACAAGGGCCGCACGCTCTACCAGGAAATGGTGGAGATGTACGCCCAGTACGGCCTCTACGTGGAAGACCTGATTTCCCTCACCAAAAAAGGCCAGCGCGGCGCCGAGGAAATCCAGGAGATGATGGCCAGCCTGCGCGCCAACCCGCCCGCCACCATCGCCGGCCTGAAAGTGGTGGAAATCCGCGACTACAAAACCGGCCGCATCCACGACCTGCGCACCGGCCTGGCCACCGACACCGGCGTGGAAAGCTCCAACGTGCTCCAGTTCCTCACCGAAGACGGCAGCAAAATCTCGGCCCGCCCCAGCGGCACCGAGCCCAAAATCAAGTTCTATTTCAGCGTGAAGCAGCCGCTGAAATCAGCCGTCGATTTTGACCTAGCGCAACGGCTGGCGCACGAGAAAATTCAGGCGATTATTGCGGACATGAAGCTGCAGTAGTTCAGATAATTTCGCTGTCACCAAAGTCGGATTGTTTCGGGAAATACACTTGGTGTGCTTCCCGAAACGACCCTCTTTACCTGTCATATATATACTGAAGCAACTGTTATAATCTGTAAAGCAAGATTAAACAATAATTTCACTACCTTTGAACAATGCAGACAAACATATTTGGTGAAGCAGTGCAGTTAGGGCTGACAATTGAACAAGCAGCAAAAACAGCTAATGTTTCATCTGCGACAATCAGGAACTGGATTAAAACGGGATATCTAATTCCCTTGAGTAAAGGGGTGGTTTCCCAAGACTCCTTAAAAGCATTTATGTCGGATGTTGCAGGCAAAGAAAAGCTGACTGCAAGAGCCAATAAACTAATGAAGGATGCTCATGACCACAATGATGTTTCAGAAAAGGTAAATTCACTATTTCAAAGTTATACGGGAGAGAGCATAGGCATTGAGTACGAAAATTCGCTCTCGTATTCTTATAGAAATAAGGAAGGGATTTATTACACGCCGTCTTGGATTGTAAAGGATTTATTTAACGATATTGAAATCAAGGCTAGCTTCACGTTCTTAGACCCTTGCTGTGGTTCTGGTAATTTTCTTATTGAAGCTATCAGGCAAGGTGTTGCTCCTGAAAATGTTTATGGCTTCGATATAGATAGCAATGCAGTTGCAATTACTAAGCAACGAATAAGAGATGAGTTCGGCTTCGCTGCGGTCAATATAAAAGTTGGCGACTTCTTACAAGAAGCTCACAAAATGAGCAGAGTAGACACCTGCTTTGACCTCATTTTCACAAATCCACCTTGGGGCAAAAAGATTGATAAGTCAGAGAAAGAAACCTTCTCAGCACTATATGGCTGCGGCAACAGCATAGATACTACATCCCTATTTTTCGGCGCAAGCTTATCCGTTCTAAAACCTAACGGAATTATAGGTTTCTTAACACAAGAAGCTTTTTTTAATATAGGAGCATTCGAGCATATAAGAAAATTGCTTATTTCAAAAAAAATAGCTCGTTTTGTTGATTATGGCAAAGCTTTTAAGGGACTATTAACAAAAGCACAAGCCATCATTGTTGAGAAAAAGTCAGCTACTCCTAATGACGTAGTTAAGTGTTGTGCCGGCACTAACTCGTTTTACAGAAAACTAGATTCATTTAAAGAAAACCCCAAGCATATATTCAACTTTTGGGCTGATGAAAATCAAGCACAGGTTATCAATCAAATTTTCTCTATAAAACACACTACACTTAAACATGGAGCAAATTGGGCATTAGGAATTGTAACAGGCAATAATGATAAATTTTGTAGCAGCGAGCCTAAAACTGGCTACGTTCCGATTTACAAAGGGTCGGATATTACCAAAAACGGTTTGAAAGAACCAAGAACTTTTATTTTGAATAATTTTGTAGGCTTTCAACAAGTCGCCCCGCTAGAACTGTATAATGCTCCAGAAAAACTCATTTATAAATTCATTTCATCTGATTTATGCTTCTATCACGACACACAACAAAGGCTTATTCTTAATAGTGCAAACATGCTTATTCCTAAGATTCCGAACTTAACCGCAAAACAACTCACGCACCTACTAAACAGTGATATAATCAACTGGCTTTTTAACAAACTGTTTTTAACCCATAAAGTACTTAGAGGGGATTTAGAATTATTACCAATCCATTTTGATTACTTTTCAACTCATTCTGAGTTTTCGGAAACCGACTACTTAAACTATTTACAATTAACTAAAGCAAGTGATGGAACTTACAGAATTAAAATTTAGAATAATTGAATCGTTTACCGGCTCAGAGTCAGACCTCGATGAGGTACTGAAGTTAGCTGAAGATGACCAACCTATATTTCCGTTTAACGAATATGAACATTTAATCTGTGGCTTGATTAAAAAAGGTGGCTTTACCTATGAACAATACATTGACATTAGAAGCGAATATATAAGTGAGAATCCAAACCTTTGGATTTTTGAGATTTCCGCGCCAAGAGGTTTTGGTGAGAGATTTGCCCAAACCTATGTTCAAGGAAAATGCTCCAAGCTACAAATTCCTAGCAGAAAACTTGAGCAAAATTATTCAGGTGATTACGACTTGTTGTTGGATGGAATAAAAATTGAAGTAAAAGCCTCAAGAGCTGTTGATAGTGACAGTGATGCTCCCCTGTACGTGAAAGCCCTTTCCAGGCATTCCGACAAAAATTTCTTAATGAACTTTCAACAGTTAAAGCCACAATGTTGTGATGTATTTATTTGGGTTGCCGTTTTTAGAGACCAAATTGTACTTTGGGTCATGAGCAGTAAAGATGTGGTAACAAATCCATCTTTTTCAAAAGGACAACACAGAGGGAATAAGGGCAATGAAGGACAACTACATATCAGAAGAGACAATATTGGTCAGTTAGCACCTTACGAGTTACAGGGAGACAACTTAGAGCAAGCTATAAGAGCGGCTGCACAGCGAAATTAAAAAAACTCCGCACAACCTTGAGTTGCCGCCGTGACCGACGTATTTCTAGGCAAAATTTTTTGATTTCTCAAGCGCATTATAGATTTTTTTACTAAAAGGCCCGAATGCGATGAGCACAGAAATTATATCGCTAAGAGGGTGTTAGGATTTTGCCTAAACTACTTCAGCATGACGTGCTTTTTAAATTCCCTAACACCCTTTAACTGTTAGTTCAACTATTTCCTAAAAAAACTAGCCGCAGTAGTATCGTTTTCCGTAGCATCAATTACCGCTCCCGCTGATATACTAATTTCACCCCTACAACCGCACCCCAATGCCCGGCCCCAGCATGAAAAACCACTGCGAGGTGCCCAGCAAATAGCCGCCGCCCAAGTACAGCGGAAACGTGAATTTGGCCTCGCGCCGCGTGGGGTACACCGAGCCGAGGATGACAACGCCCAAGTCGCGGTTGGCGGTGCTGCTGCCCAGGTTGAAGGCGTTGAGGGCCACGAAGCCGGCGCCGATTTTGTAGGGGCGCAAGCGGTTGATTTTGTTGGGGCTGTAGAAGCTGAATTGGGCCAGCGTGGCCAGCGAGATGCCGCCCAGGTCACCGAATTTATCTTCTTTCTGCTTGCGCGTGAGCAGGCCGGCCGGGAAGCTCACGTCGATGTCGAATTTGTAGCGGCGCTTTAGCACCAGCTCCACGGTTTGGGTGTAGCCGGGTTCGCCGTATTGGCTGGCCTGGTGCTTCACCGTCACGAGGATGCGGCTCCATTCGTCGAGGTCGTAGGTTTTGCGGCTCAGTATGGAGTTGAGGCTGAGCGGGTCGGTGCGACACTGCTTGTCGGCGTAGAAGGCGGCGCGGGGTGAGTTGTCGCCGGGACAAATCACCACGTTGTCGATGTTGCGCAGCTCCACCAAATCGCCTTTGGCATTCACGGTGCGGATTTCGAAGCTCAGAAACTGCTTACCAAACAGCTGCTCGCCCTTGTCGATACCCGCCGGGTTGAACTGAAAAACCACGTCGCGGATAGTGCCGTCGTACAGCACCGGGCCGTTGAGCTTGGTGATTTGCCGGGCCGCGTCGCCATAAGTCACCGACA
This sequence comes from Hymenobacter sp. 5317J-9, assembly GCF_022921075.1. Lineage (NCBI taxonomy): Bacteria > Pseudomonadati > Bacteroidota > Cytophagia > Cytophagales > Hymenobacteraceae > Hymenobacter > Hymenobacter sp. 5317J-9. The sequence goes on along the minus strand of NZ_CP095050.1, from coordinate 2,124,208 downwards.
CAAAATCCAGGGGGTGCGGCCGCTGAAACTCGCGCACGCTGAGGGCATAGCCCGTGGGCTGGCCCAGGTTGTAAATCGTGCTTTTGCGCTTGTCGTAGCTCACCGGCACGCGCACCCGGTATACCAGCCGCGCATCGGTCCGCACCGACGAATCGGAAGGAATAACGGGGAGGTCCTCGAACGACACGCGCGCCTTTTGCAGGCCCTCGCCTTCGAGGCGCACGTCCACGGTTTCGCCGGGGCTCACGCTCAGGCCGGGCGTCCATTCGCCGCCGCGGTGCAGCACCTGCACGTTCCGAATCACGGTTTGGGGCGTGATGTCGAGGTTGGTGAGGTAGCGCGGGGCGTCGTTTTCCTTGATGTAGAGGTAGCCGGCGGTTTGGCGGTGGGTGTTGTAGGGCCGGAAGTAGCACAGCACCCGGTCGTTGCTCAGGTACTGGCGCGTATAGATTTCGGCGATGAGCTCCCCACCGGGTTCTTCCTGGTCTTCAATGCGGTAGGTGCGGTGCAGCTCGAAGCTGCGGCCGTTGTCGAGAATGAGCTCCACGCCGCGCCGGCGGCTCACGTCGTCCATGGTCACGCTGCGCTGGTCGGGCGAGAGGAAGCGGAGGCGGCTGGCTTTCACGTTGAATTCCTGCTTCAGCACCGGCAGCTGGTAGCTGAGCTTGTTGCCGGGCAGCAGCGTGGGCCGCTCGGTTTGCAGCCTGAGCTGCAGCGTGCGCTGGCCGAGCTGGTTGGGCAGCACGTGCAGGCGCAGCATGCCGTTGCTTTCGGCCAACAGGCGGTAGTCGAACTCGGGGCCGCGCACCCATTCGCCCGTCACATGCACATTGCGCGGGTTGGAGCTGGTAAGCTCAAACACCTTCTCTTCCCCCACAAACAACTCGTTATCCGTCACGCGCAGGGCCAGCGAGGTGCGCGCCAGCGGCAACAGCGGCACCACCTGCCGCAGCGGCGCCCGCCCGGCCGAGTCGGCTGCCTGTTCCACCACCAGACGTAGAAACTGGCTGCTGGTCAGGTTCTGAAACTTGAGGCGGGTGCGGAAGCTGCCGTCAGTTTCTTTCGTCAGCGAATCGAGCTGCTGATAGTCGAGCGTGCGGCGCAGGCGCAACGGCTTGGCAGTGGAGGTGTTGGCCGGGTACAGGCGCAGCTCCAGCGTCTCATCGTCGCGCCGAAACCAGAAGTAGAGCGTTGGCGTGCCTTGCACCAGCACCGTGTTGCGGCTGAGCGAATAGGTGGCGGTGTCGGCGCGCAGGCTGGCTTCGCGTAACACCGATTGGTCTGTCGGGATTGTCTGGGCCGCGGCATTGCGCGGCATCAGTCCCAATAAAATACCAAAAACAAGCAGGATTACGCGAACGAACAACGAAGCAGGCATGTAGGCGCGCGGGCAGCAATAGCGCCCACGCCGCAAAGGTCGGGTCCGTCCGGCGCGGTCACAATGCTTCAAGGCCAAATAATTGCAGAAGCGAGTACAAAAACGGGCCAAGCACGCCGGGAATCCAAACGTGTAGTGACGCGCCCTCCCCTATCAAAACACGAAGTTGAACGCCGCCTGGCCCAGCACGCCGCGCAGGTCCCGGCTGCGGTCGTGCAGCGGCACGAAGTAGCTGGCTTTGGTGTCGAGCAGCACGTGCTTGCTCTTGAAAATCTCGACGCCCACGCCCAGGTTCAGGTTGGGGATGAACTCGGTGCCCCGGTCGTTGTTGCGGTTCAGGATGAAGCCGCCCAGCTGGTAGCAGGTGTAGAGGTTGAAATAGCGCCGGCGGCCGCGCCCAAAGTTGCGCGGGTAGAAATCCTGTCCGAAGTTGATGACGAACAGTTCGTTCACGAAATCTTCTTCGCCGGTGTTGCCACTCACCGGGCGGTACATGCCCACGTTCAAATAGCTTTTGCCGCGCGTGACGAGGTACTTGAGGGCCACGCCCGAATACGCCGGGGCGGTGAGCCCGGCTTTGGGGCTGTCGAGGTGCAGGTAGGCGTATTCCACGCCCGGCATGTTCACGAAGCTGATGCGGCGGTTGCCGGTGGGGAAGCTGATTTCGTCATAGAGGCGCAGCGTGACGTAGGCCTGGCGGGCGTGGCCGGCAATGTAAGCCTGCTGCTCGCGCACGCTCAGCAGGCGGTCGGTGGCGCGGTCCAGGTCGCGGCGCAGGCTGGTGCGCTCTTCGGGGGTGCCCGTGCCTTTGGCCAATTGCTGCTGCATGCCCTCTATCTGGTCGGTGGTGCGCTTTTCTTCGGCCCGCAGCTCGCCGGTGCGGCCGCTGAGGTCGTGGGCATTCACGTTGTTTTCAACCACAAAGCCCAGCGACGCGGCCAGCGAATCGAGCGGCAGCAGGTACGGCGCGGGCAGGGCAAACTCGGCAATGAGCTGCTCCGGGGTTTCCTCTTGCTTCTGCACCCGCACCGCGCGCTGCCGAATGAAGCCCGCCAGCGCCGTACGCGCCTCGGCAAACTTCGTCACGGCCACGGTCAGGTGTTTTTGGGTGTCATAGGTCTCGTCCGCGAGTTGCTCGGGCGCTTTGCCGCGCCCTTGGGCGCTGGACAAGCCGGGGCTAAGCAGGGCGCAAGCAAAGAGAGTAACGCAATAGCGCTGGACTGCTCCGAGGGTAACGGTATTCATGGGGTTTTCCGCTGGGATTAACTTCTGTCATTAGCGACAGACAGCGGAAAGGTAGAAGTCCAACAAACCGGCAGGCAACGTTAAATTCCATTTTTCAGGACTTTAGCAAATCCCGCTTCATCAGTATTAATACGTTAATTACCAGCAATTAATCACATTAAACCCGATAAAATAAAGGACTTTGCCAGTTGAAGCAAAGAGCCCGCCTGCGGCGTGATTAATGGCAGTTTTGCCTCGATGTCATCGCTGCCTGCGGCCTTATTTCTCCCGCCGGCCGGTACCGAGCAGCAGCAAAACCAGCAGCATGAAACCCGTGGCGCCCAGGCTCCACCAGGTTATTTCGGGCACGCCGCGGTGGTATGGCATGTCGGGGGAGTAGCGGCCCATAAGCGAGAGGCCCGAAAACAGCAGCCCGCCCACGCTTAGCAGGGCCAGAATGGTGCGGCTCACGAGCTGGTCGGCCTTGCGCAGCAGGGTTTGGTAGCCCACCAGCTCGAACTTCAGCCGCAGTTCACCCTTGCTGATTTTGCGCACAATCTGGCGCACGTCGGCTGGCAAAGTCTGGAGCAGGGCCAGCAGCTGCGTGCCCGTGTATTCGGCTTCGCTGAGCAAGTTGGCCCGCGAGTATTGCTCCCGAATAATCTTGGCGCCGTAGGGCCGCACAAATTCGAACGTGTTGAAGCTGGGGTGCAACACCTTGCCGATGCCTTCCAGAATCACCAGCGCCCGCAGGATGAGGAACACCGCGCCCGGCACCTGCAGCTTGTAGTTGTAGATGACGGTTTGCAGGGCATCGGCCAGGTCGCTCATGCTCATTTCCTTCACGTCGAGCGTGGCGAAATCCTCAATAAGCTGGCTCAAATCGGACTCGAACGCGCGCATGTCCGGTATCTCGGCCGTAAGAGCGAGGCGGCGGAAGTTGAGGGCCATGCTGCGCGCGTCCTGCCGCGCCATGCCGATGAATACGCCCGCGAAGGCGTACTTCTGCTGCTTGGTGAGACGGCCCACCATGCCGAAGTCGATGAGCACCACCGTGCCATCGGGGCGCACCAGCACGTTGCCGGGGTGCGGGTCGGCGTGGAACACCCCAAACTCAAAAATCTGCGTCAGGTAGATGTCCATGCCGTTTTCGGCCACGGTTTCCGGGCTCAGGCCCCACTCCAGCAGTTGCGCTTTGTCGGTGATTTTGCAGCCGCTCACGAACTCAATCACCAGGATGCGGGCCGTGCTCAGCTCCCGAAACGGCTTCGGGATGTAAAACGTGGTGTAATCGGCGTAGAGCTTCCGAAACTGTTCCATCGAGCGGGCCTCGGCCGTGTAATCCAGCTCTTTGCTCATGCTGCGCTCGAAGGCGTCCACGATGTCCTGCGGGTTGGCCAGGCCTTGCTTTTGCAGGAAGCCGCTGGTGAGGCGCACCAGCTCGTGCAGCAAGGCCAGGTCGGAGCGCACTTTGTCGCGCACGCCGGGCCGTTGCACTTTCACCACCACTTCCTCGCCCGTGAGCAGCCGCGCGCGGTGCACCTGCCCGATGCTGGCCGAGCCCAGGGTGGTGTCGTCGAACTCGCTGAATACCTCCGAGATGGGCCGGCCCAGCTCTTCCTCGATAATCTGGCGGGCCACGGCCGTTTCAAAAGGCGGCACGTTGCTTTGTAGCTTCTCAAACTCGTCAATCAGCGCCTCGGGCAGCAGGTCGGCGCGGTTGCTCATGGCCTGGGCCAGCTTGATGAACGTGGGCCCCAGCTCTTCGATGATGAGGCGCACCCGCTCCCAGCGCGTGGTTTCGAACACCTGCCGGTCGGCGCGCTGCCAGTTGAGGCGGCGGGCCTGGCTCACGAGGCGGCGCAGGGGCGTGGTGGTCACCACGTCCTCGAAGCCGTAGCGCAGCAGCACTTCGGCCACTTGCCGAATCCGGGACAGGTTAGAAATCGTGTTTTTGAACATTGAAAGCGAATGTAGCGCTTTGGGCCGGCCACTGCGTAATCGGACGCCGGACTAGCAACGAAAAACCCCGTTCACGAGACGCAAACGGGGCTTTTTACGACAGGAAGCGACGCGCTTACGCCTGGCCTTCGCTAGTGCCTGAAGCGGCTGCGGCGGGCTTTTTAGCCGCGGGCTTCTTCGCGGCCGGTTTGGCGGCAGCGCCGGCTTTGGCTGCGGCCGATTTCTGAGCCGAGCCAGCGGCGGCGCTCACCTTGTCGGCGGCCTTTTTGGTGGCGCCAGCGGCTTTGGCCGTCGCCGAGCTTTGCTTGCTGGTGGCGCTGCTGGCCGGCTTGGCGGCCGAAGCCGATTTAGCAGCCGGCTTTTTGGCGGCCGGTTTGGCTTTCGACTTAGAATCGCCGAGGCCCACGGTGCTCTTCACGCGGTCGGCCAGGCCCTGAAACTGCTTTTCGAGTTCGGCGCGCTTGGTTTCGCCGCTCTTCATCAGGTCGTCGATGATTTTCTTGCCTTCCTCCTGGGTCATCTTGTTGTCCTTCACCAGCTTCTCAATGGTGGATTGCAACGTCTTGCTGCCCTGAGCAATGTAACCGACGCCGGCATTGACGAACTTTTTAAACAAATCTTCCATGGGTTTGAAGGGGATTGAAGTGAAAGGGTTAAACGCGAAGCAACTGAGGGAAAACGAGTTGGCGGCCACAAGTAGTATGCAAGCCGACTATTTATGGTGCAAACCTACGAACACTCTGCAATATAGTTGAGTCTTGTACGCCGTTTTTCTTCAAAAGTGCTCAAAATCATCAGAATGCAGGGTTTTATTTCTTCGGAACTTCGGCTTCTCAATACCACCCTTTCCGCGCCCAAGCGGCTGGCCGCCAGCCTATGCCGCCAACCGCCGACGGGCTTGTGGCCGCAGCTGCCGGGTGGCGGCCGTCGGCTCTCGCTGGTCGGCCGCCCGCTGGGCCCACATTTTCTCCAGAAAAGCGGCCACCTGGTCGAGCGCCTGGCGGGCCTCGGGCACAATGCGCCAGAACAAATGCCACCAATGCACCAGCCCGTCAAAGGGTTGCAGCGTCACGGACACGCCCGCGGCGCGGGCTTTGTCGGCAAAGCGTAGGGCATCGTCGTACAGCACTTCGGCCGTTGATACTTGAATGAGCAGCGGCGGCAGTCCGTGCAAGTCGGCTTGCAGCGGCGAAAGCAGCGGGTGTGTGAGCGGCGTTTTGCGGGCATAAAGCGGGCCCCAGGTGCGCATCTGCAGGGCTTCGAGCAGGAGGCCCTCTTCGCGGGCCACCCGCCGCAGGGCGGTGATGGGCAGGTTGAGGTCGGTCCAGGGCGAAAGGCCGACGCCGGCCGCGGGCAGGGCCTCGCCGGCATTGCGCAGGGCCAGCAGCAGCGCCAGGGCCAGCCCGCCCCCGGCCGAGTCGCCGGCTACTATGATGTCGTGGGCTTGGTGGCCGTGGCGCAGCAGCCAGCGGTAGGCGCGCTTGGCATCGTCGAGCGCCGCCGGAAACGGGTGGTCGGGTGCCTTGCGGTAGTTGATGGTGAGCACGTTGAGGCCCGTGCGCTGCGCCAGGCTGCCCACCAGGCTGCGGTGCGTATTGAGCGAGCCCAGCACGTAGCCGCCGCCGTGCAGGTAGAGCAGCACGCGCGTAGGGTGCGCACCGCGCGGGCGTAGCCACTCGGCCTCTAGGCGGTTGTCCAGCTTCAGACTTTCCAAGTGTACGTGCCAGGGCATGAACTGGAAGAGCGAACCGGCTTCCATGGCCAGCCGCATGGCGCCCACGCTGGGCTTGCGGCGGGCCAGCGGTGCGGCTGCCGCGGTGAGGAGCTGCTTGAGCAGCAAATGCTGGAACGAAGGCATTGGGGTGGGATTTTGAGGAAGGGAGTGAGGTGCGAGCTGGGCAATGCGCGTGGGTACCGCCCGTCATGCTGAGTGCAGTCGAAGCATCTCTACCGCAGCAAATCCACTTGATTGAGTTAGTTGCGCGGTAGAGATGCTTCGACTCCGCTCAGCATGACGACTTTTTTATCTGTAACGCCCAACCTACCGGCTACGGTAAGCCTGCTGCTTTTGCCCCAGCTTATTGCCACGGTAGCCCTTGATGGCCAGCGGAATCCAACCAAGCAAGGGGATAAAATAGGCTAGGGTAATAGGGTTACGCCACAGCATACGCAACCACGCGCCGGGCTGGTCGAGTTTCATCCGGAAATTGCGCTTGCCCTCCTTCACGTACAGCCGCTCAAACTCGGTGAACATGGCGGGCCAGGCAAAGGGCAGAAAAAACGGGAAGAACCGGCGGTTTTCCTTGATGCGCTGCCAGAGCTCGCCCCAGCGGTAGGGCTTCTGGCCGTGGGCGACCACGGCGGCATCCATCTCGGCCTGCATCTGTTGGCGAATTTGCTCGCTCAGGGCCAGGTACTCCTCGCGGGTCAGCTCGTCGGTGGTTTTGGAGGTGAGGTCGGAGGGCCGGATGCGGGTGCCCATCACGAAGATGAGCTTGGCGGGGAAAGCCAGGTAAAACGCCCAGGGCTGCACCAGCACCAGCAGCAGCAGCAGCGTGAGCGGCAAAAACGGGATGCCGATTTTCTTGGTGAAATTGTTGATAAAATCCCAGCTGTAGGCGTAGGGGTTGAGATATTCGGCGTTGATGGTGTAGAAGGGCACGATGTCGGTGCCGTGCTGCAGGCTCAGGCGTACCATGCTGGTGGCCAGCCGCTGCAGCTGGTACTTGCGGTTGAACCCCTTGCCGATGCCCGGCACCCCTTCGGGGTACAGCATCAGGTTGTGGTCCTGGTAATACATCATGGTTTCAAAATTCAGCGTCGTGGCGTCCACGCAGCCGCATTTTTTCCAGAAGTCCTTTACCAGATAAGGGTTCATCAGGGCCGTTTGCGAGAGCAGCGGGGCCGAAAGCGGACGGGGCAAGTCGCTGAGCGAGCTGGTTTTGGGCAGCTGCCGAAACAAGTGCGACAGCGCCACCATGGCGTCCCAGGGGAAGGCCATACCCGAGTGGTTGGAGGCAAAAATCAGAGGTCGGTCGGGCCGGTTGCGCTGCGGAAAGTTCTCGAACCCCACCAGCTCCGACCGAAACCACACCCGGTCGAGCAGCTGCAGGATGTTGTCGTCCACCGTGCGGGTGAAGTCCTCTTCAAAGTAGTCGTCGTAGATGTGCTGGTTGGCCGCAATGGCCGGCGGGGGCAGCGAAGACGAGGTAGCAGTGGACATCGGTGGGAAGTGAGGCAGCAATCGGAGGACGGAAGATAGGAGAATTTCTACCGCCGCGCTTGCGCTGTGCACGGGTTTGATGGCCAGCGTCAGGCGCAGAGGCTAGCCGCGCCCAGGCCATCCTAACCCCGACTACCAAAAATGGCGCTGCCCACGCGCACCAGCGTACTCCCCTCCTCCACCGCCAGCCGGTAGTCGCCGCTCATGCCCATCGAGATTTCGCAAAATGCGGGCTCTGAGGCGAAATACGTGGCTTTTAGGTGCTCGAAGTGGCCGCGCAGCGCCCGAAACTCCTGCCGCAGCCGGACCTCATCGGAGGTGAACGTGGCCACGCCCATCACGCCGGTCAGGCGCACATGCTGCATTTGCTTGAAGTCGTCAGAAGTCAGGATTTCCTCGGCTTCGGCCAGCGAGAGGCCCGACTTGGTTTCTTCCTGAGCAATGTGAAATTGCAGCAGGCCGTTGATAACGCGGTTGTTGGCAGCAGCGTGTTTCTCTATCTCCTTGAGCAGCTTGAGGCTGTCGATGCTCTGAATGGTATGCACAAAAGGCGCCAATAGCTTCACTTTGTTGGTTTGGAGCTGACCGATGAGGTGCCATTCCACGTCGGCAGGCAATTGGGGCTGCTTGGCGGCCATTTCCTGGGGCCGGTTCTCGCCGAAGCAGCGGGCGCCGGCTTCGTAGGCTTCCTGCAGCTTCTCAACGGGATGCGTTTTGGTGACGACGCAAAGGCGGGCGGTGCTGCCAGCCAGTTCGTTTTCAATGCGGTGGATGTTTTCGGCGATGGACATATTTTTCAGTTAACAGTGAGCAGTTAACAATTCAACAGCAGACGGGGCGACACTGCTCACTGTTAAATGTTAACTGCTCACTAATTTTTAGTCCTCCAGCGGGTTGCTGAAGAAAGTGCTTTTTAGGGCCAGCCAGGCCAGCCACAGCGCAATGCTCATCCACAGATATGGCCGGTAAAAGTCCTTGGTATTGCGGAAGCGAAGCTGCTTGATTTCCGACTTTTCGAGCCGGTTGATTTGGTTGAATACCTCGCGCAGCCCGGCCGTATCGGTGGCCCGAAAGAAGCGGCCTTCGGCGGCGGCGGCCAACTGGCGCATGGTGGTTTCGTCGAGGCGGGTTTGCACGTAGCGCGGCTGGCCGTCGGGGCCCTTGCCGTAGGGCACGAAGCCGTCTTTGCCCAGCCCAATGGTGTAGATGCGGATGCCGAAAGCGTGCGCCAGCTGCGCGGCCAGCAGGGGGTCGAGGCTGCCGGCGTTGTTTTCGCCGTCGGAAAGCAGGATGCACACCCGCGAACGCGCCGTGGACTCGCGCAGGCGGTTGGTGGCCACGCCCAGCGCCGTGCCGATGGCGGTGCCGTCGTTGGCTATCATCCCCACTTTCAGGCCGGCCAGGTCTTCGCGCAGCAGGTCGTAGTCGGTGGTGAGGGGGGCCAGCGAATACGCATCGCCGGCGAAAGCCACCAGCGCCAGACGGTCGCCCACGCGGGTTTTGAGGAAGTCGGCGGCAATGCGCTTGGCGGCTTCGAGACGGTTGGGGCGCAGGTCCTCGATTTCCATCGAGCCCGACACGTCGAGCGCCAATACCAGGTCGATGCCGCGGCCGGACTGCTCCACGCGCTCATCGGTGCGCTGGGGCCGGGCCAGCGCCACAATGGCGAACACCAGCGCAAATCCCAGCACCACATCGGGCACGAAGCGTAGCGCCGACGACCAGTTGCGCGGGCCCGTGCCGGGCGCAAACGCCACCCCCACCCGCGGCCGGCGCCGCGCCAGCACCCGCCGCAGCCCAAACAGCAGCGGCACCGCCAGCATAAGCAGCAGCAACCGCGGCTGCTGCCACTGGTAGCTGGCCAGCGTGGCGTAGCGCAGAAGATTGAAAAGGTCGTTCAAGCGGGAGCGAAGGTAACCTGAGTTAAGAGTTAAAAAGAACGTCATGCTGAGCGCAGTCGAAGCATCTCTACCGCATGGCTAAACCTGACGATTGGATTAGTGCTACACACGAGATGCTTCGACTGCGCTCAGCATGACGTGCCTTTTACTTTCAACTCCTACCTTAGCATTACCCCACCACCGCCGCATACCGCCGCTCGGCAAAGCCCCGCAGGCGCTGAAAAGCGCGGTCTACTTCCTTGGCGTCTTCGCTCTGCAGGTTGCCGTAAATCACCTTGTCGGTGGCGGTGAGGGCTTTGCGCACGTCGGCGTCGTTTTCAAAATAGGCCACGATTTCGCGGGTGGTGAAGGAATTCAGGCCGCTGTTTTCGAGGCCGGCGAGGTAGTTTTTCCAAAGCACCACGGCGCGCTCCACGTTGGTGGCCGAGCGCGACAAGTCGAACCGCTCGACGTGCCGGGCAAACTGCGCCAGGAAATAGCCGTGGTTTTTGCGCAGCTTGTAGGCTTGGTAGCGCCGCGTGAGGGGCTTGCGAAACAGCGTTGCGCTGCCCGCCAGCAAGAGAAACACCGCCAGCGCCCCCGCAATCCAATACGGGTAGTTAAACACGGGCTCGACGGGTACCAGCGCCAGGTTCTGGCGCAGGGTGGGCAGCTGCTGGCCCACGGCGGGCGGAGCGGTGCGGCGCAGGCGCACGCGGCTGGCCTCCGGCAGTACGCTCAGCGTATCGGCCCCCTGCAGCACGGCCACGGGCAGGGCGAGGGTTTGCACCGAATCGAGGCGGAAAGTGCGCAGGTGGTACACGGTGCGGTCGAGGCTGCGGCCGCGGCGGGTGCGCGTGGGGAAGTAGGTTTTGCCCACGTACTCAAACGGCGCAAAACGGGCCAGCGAGTCCGGAAACACCACTTCCAGGTCGGGCGCGTGCTCGTAGCGCAGTTCGTAGTCGAGGGGCTCTCCCACCAGCACCGTGCTTTTGAGGAAGCGGCCTTGCGGCGCGGCGAGCGGGGCAGTTTGGGCGGCGGCAAGCGGCGGCGGCAACAGCCAACCCGCCGTCATGCCGAGCACAGCGAAGCATCTCGCCCGGGCAAGCAACCCTTTTCTACCGGTTGAGTTGCTGTTGCAGGCAAGTTGCTTCGCTGCGCTTGGCATGACCTTCATTCCCAAACGAAAAAACCCTGTTCCCTTACCCACGGCGACCAGACTGTTGGCGGTGACGGAACAAGTTCACGAGCTGCGGCACAAAGTCGCCTTCGGTGCTCAGGGCCAGGAAACCGGTGCGGGTGCGGCGGCACAGGTTCACCAGTTCGGCTTCCTGGCGGTCGGCTGTTGACTCGATGCTGGCCCGGAAATCTGATGACGACGTGTTGACCCAGCGCACCTGCCCGGTTTCGGTGTCGCGCAGCGGAATGATGCCCAGGGCCGGAAAGCGGCGCTCGCGCGGGGCGCGCAGCTGCACCACTATCAGGTCGTGGCGCTGAGCCAGCATGGTGAGCTCACGCTCGTAGCTGCCGTCGATGAAGTCCGAAATCAACACCACCAGGCTGCGGCGTTTCAGCAGGCCCAGCGCTTGCCGGATGCCCGCGCCCACGCCCGTGCCCCGCGAGGCCGGCACCAGCGAAAACAGCCGGTTGATGAGCGCATACACGGCCCGCGAGCCTTTGGCCGGCGGTAAATACAGCTCTTTCTGGTCGGAAAACGCAAACAGACCCAGGGCCGAGCCCTGCCGCGCCGCCGACAACGCCAGCAGCCCCGCAATGTCGCGGGCCACGTCGAGCTTGCGGCGCTGGCCGTCGCCCACGTCCAAGGAGGCGCTCACGTCGAGCAGCACCAGCACCTGTTGCTCCTTTTCCTCCTTGTAGGTTTTGACGAAGGTGCCGTGCCCCTTGCTGCTCACGGCCCAGTCGATGGCGCGCACCTCGTCGCCGTACTGGTACAGGCGCACATCGTCGAATTCCAGCCCCGTGCCCTTGAACACGGAGTGGAAATCGCCCTGCAGCTGAGCCTCCACCGCCTTGCGGATGCGGATTTCGAGGTGGCGCAGGCGGCGCACCAAATCGGTGAGGGCCGAAGGCACGGACGGGTTCATGAGTGTAGCCGTTAGCTATTAGCTGCTGGCTGTTAGCTTCCTGCCGATAGTCTGCGGGCCCAAGAGCTAACAGCTAACCGCTAATAGCTAACAGCTATTGAAAGCGAAGCTACGGCGCGGGCGTAACTTTGCTCCCGTGAAAACCTTCTGCCGTCGCTGCCTGGGCCTGCTACTGGCCCCGCTCCTGCTGGCCAGCCCCGCCTGCCAACGCCCCGAGGAGCCGACCAAGCCCGCCGACCTGCTGCCCAAAGACCAGATGATACGCCTGCTGGCCGACCTGCACGTGCTCGAAGCGCGCGTCGAAAACAGCCGCCTCCCGCAGGATTCGGCCCGCTCCCTCTACCAGGAACAGCAAAAAGCCCTGCTCTGGACCCGTGAAGTGAGCGATTCCGCGTTTCAGCGCAGCTACCGCTACTACGGCATCCACGGCAAGGACCTGTCCGAAATCTACGCTGCCGTCATCGACACGCTGACCAAGCGCACCGAAAAGCTGGAGCCCGCCAAAGTGGGGCCCGTGGCCCCCACCACCCAAGCCCTGCCCGAAAACGCGGCCTCGCTGGCTAAATAAGGCGGCTGCCGTTGGGCACGGGGCCGGCCACGGCGGCCAGCACAATGTGCCCGTCGGCATCGGCAAAGCCCGTCACCAGCACTTCGGAGCGAAATTTCCCAATCTGCTTGGGCGGAAAATTCACCACGGCTTGCACCTGCCGGCCCACCAGGGTGTCGGGCGTGTAGTGGTGCGTGATTTGGGCGCTGGATTTTTTCAGGCCGATTTCGGGGCCGAAGTCGATGAGCAGCTGATAGGCCGGCCGGCGCGCCTCCGGAAAAGGGCGGGCTTCGAGAATGGTGCCCACGCGCAGGTCCACGCGCGCAAAGTCGGCCCAGGTAAGGTCAGGGAAAGACATAAGTCATAGAAAAGGGTAAAATGCACGTCATGCTGAGCGCAGCCGAAGCATCTCGCGTGGGGTAGTAATCCAATCGAAACGGTTTACTAACACGCGAGATGCTTCGGCTGCGCTCAGCATGACGCTCCATAGCATCACGCCCCTACTTTGAGGCAAAGGTTTCGAGCTGCGCCAGCTTAATGTGGGTTTGCTTCTCCCAATAGTCCTGCTTGGCGGTATTGAGGCCGTGGTTGGTTTCGGCGTCGTAGCGGTTTTGCTCCCGGTCCCACTGGTCGTACACCAGCTTCGTGACGTTGTTGAAGCCCGGCTGGAGCTTTTCGCAATTGGCTTTGGCCGCAAACACGAGCAGCTTCTGGCGCATGATGCGGGCGTAGACCTCCGTGATGTCGAAGTGTACCTGCTCGTGGCGCAGCAGCGCGGGCGTGATGGCGGCCGGGTTGCGAATCCAGGACGTGTTGGGGTTGAAGGTGGCGTGCACTGTGCTCGAAAACACAAAGTCGCGGCAGGCCGCATCGGCCTTCAGGTCGGAAGTGGTGAGGGCGGCCAGCCGGTCGGAAGGCCCGGGCCGGCCCAGAAAGTCGGCCACCGTGAGCGGGCGCGCGGCCGACCATTCGATGGGCGCGGCGGCGGGCTTGGCCGCGGGCGTTGGTTTGGCGGCGGGCGCTTGCAGCCAGCTGGCCACAACCAGGAACGAAGTTAGAAAAGAGAACATAGGAAATAATGGATAAGTACTAATTAAGCTAAGCGCCATTGTATTTAAACCAATGACCGCGCTAAAATTAGCCTATTTTCTGAATTTATCCCGCCTTCAGACTTTCCCTCCCGAGCTATGGCGCAACGGCCCGTGCGGCCACCGGTAGCGGAGCACCGGGCGCGGTTTCGCGGCGGAAACGCAGCAGCAGCACCACGGCCACAATGCTGAGGCCCACCAGCAGGCCCGTCCACACGCCGGGCGCGCCCAGGTGCAGCCGGAAGCCCAGGAAATAGCCCAGCGGCAAGGCCACCGCCCAATACGCCAGCAGCGCCACCACCGAGGGCACTTTCACGTCCTCCAGCCCGCGCAGGGCACCCAGCCCCACCACCTGCAAGCCATCCGATACCTGAAACAGCGCCGCGATAAGCAGCAGCGCAGCCGCCTGGGCCACCACGGCCGGGTCGTGGGTGTACATGAGCGGCGCCGCCTGCCGCGCCACCACAAACAGCAGCCCCATGGTGCCCATAAAGGCAAACCCCAGCACGTAGGCGGCAAAACCGGCCTGCCGGGCTTCGGCCAGCCGCCCACTGCCCAGCAGATTTCCCACCCGGATGGTGGCCGCCGCCGAAATGCCGCTGGCCGCCATGTAGGTGATAGAAGCCAGGTTGATGGCCACCTGATGCGCGGCCAGCGTGGTGGCGCCCAGCCAGCCTATCATGATGGCGGAAGCGGCAAAAGCCCCCACCTCAAATGCCATCTGCACGCCGATGGGGGCGCCGATGGCGAAGAGCCGGCGCAGGGTGGCGGCGTCGGGCAGCCAGCGCGTCACGGCGGCGCGGTATTCGTGCAGGCGCGGCGCCAGCAGCACGTAGGCCGCCATGAGCACCGCCATCAGCACGCGGGCAATGAGCGTGGCCCAGGCCGACCCCATCAGCCCCATGCGGGGCGCGCCCCAGTGGCCAAACACCAGGGCGTAGCACAGCAGGGCATTCACCACGTTGGCCAGCACGGAGAGCCACATGGCCTGCCGCGTCAGCCCCAGGCCTTCGGCAAACTCGCGAAAGCCCTGGTACACCATCAGCGGCAGCAGCGACCAGCTGATGACCCGCACCCAGGGCGCGGCCAGCGCCTCCACCTCGGGCGACTGGCCCAGGTAGTGCAGCAGGTAGGGCACCACCTGTCCCACCCCGGCCAGCAGCAGGCCCGCCAGCGCGCTTAGCCACACCGAGGAGGCCAGCAGCCGGCCCAGGTCGGGCAAGTCGCGCCGGCCGTGGGCCGAGGCCACCAGCGGCACGCTGCCCATGCTCAGGCCGATGCCCAGTATCATGAGCACCGTGGTGCTGCTCACGCCCAGGCTCACGGCGGCCAGCGGCACCGTGCCCGTGCGCCCCACCAGCACCGAATCGACAAAGCCCACCAGGATGTGCCCCAACTGGGAAAGCACCACGGGGTAGGCCAAAAGCAAGGTAGGCCGCAGGTGCGGCCGGATATTCTGCAACATAATTCTTCGCCCTCAGCAGGCCGACAAAGGTACGGGCACCACCGCCAAGCCCCGGGCTGGCAGCCTGCGGTAAGGCGCTAGCGCGACACCGGCGCCAGCACGGAGCCGATGCGCTGGAGCGCCTCCTCCAGGGCCTCGGGCGCCACGGCATAGGACAGGCGCACGAAGCCCGCAGCGCCCCAGGTGGCGCCGTCCACCACTTCCACGCCAGCTTCGGCCAGCTGGCGCACCAGCTGCGCCGAAGCCTCGGCAGCCGGCACGCCCGGCGCCAGAAAACGGGTAAAATCGGCAAACACGTAGTACGTACCTTCCGGGGCCACTACAGCAGCGGCGCCCGGCAATGCGGCCAGCGCAGCCAACAGCCGCTCGCGGTTGGGCCGCAGCTGCGCGCACAGCGCCGGGCTGATTTCGTCGGCGTGGCGGGTGGCGGCCAGGGCGGCAGCCTGGCTGGGCACCGGCACGGCCACGCCCGTGGCAAACAGCCGGGCCGTGACGGCGCGGGCCAGCGCAGCCGGCGCCACCACGCAGCCCACGCCCCAGCCCGCCAGGGCCAGCGACTTCGAGAAGCCGCTCACCACCACGTGCCGGCCGTGCGGGTCGGGCCAGGCCAGCAGCGTGGGCACCGGCTCGACCCCGAAGCAGATGCCTTCGTAAATCTCGTCGCTGAGCACCCACAGCTTCGGAAAGTCGGCAGTCACGGCCAGCAGCGCGGCCCACTCGGCGCGCGAATACACGCGGCCGGTGGGGTTGTTGGGGTTGCTGAGCAGCAGCAGCCGGGTGGCCGGCGTGAGGGCGGCCCGCAGGGCCTCCGGCGTGAGGGCGTACTGGTGGGCGGCCGACAGGGGCAGCGTGCGCAGCGCGCCGCCGGCCCGGTGCACCAGCTCTACAAAGCCAAACCAGTTGGGCGTGGGCATCAGCACGTCGTCGCCGGGCGTCAGCACTTCGCTTAGCACCGCAAAAAGGGCGGTTTTAGCACCGCTGGTTACGACCACCTGCTCGGCCGTCACGGCGGGGGCGCCGCGCTGGCGGTAGCGTTGGGCCAGCGCTTCGCGCAGTTCGGGCAGGCCGGCGGGCGGTGCCACGGCCAGCGGCGCGTGCTGGCTGTGAGCGGCGGCCAGGGCGGCATTGGCGGCGCGAAGGGCCACTTCGGGCACCGCAAAATTCCCATAGCCCGAGGCCAGGCTGACCGTTGCAGGGGGCGTGCTCATAGCGGGTTTATTCAGGACGGGCGGCCAGGACGACATCGGCAAAATCGCCGGCGGCATCGGTGAAGGTTTGCACCACGCGCAGACCCGCTTCGGCGGCCAGGGCCTCGATTTGGGCGGGCGTGAACTTGTAGGAATTCTCGGTGTGAATGACTTCCCAGGCCGCAAACTCGACGGTTTCATCCAGCGCCGCGAAACGCACCTGCTGGGCGCGGGTGCTCACCAGGAAGGAGCGCACCGCGCCGGTGAGCGGGCTGTAGTCGGTGTAGTGCTGCCAGTGGGCGAGGTCAAAATCGGCGCCCAGCTCGCGGTTGAGGCGGGTGAGCAGGTTGAGGTTGAACGCGGCGGTCACGCCCTGGGCATCGTCGTAGGCGGCGCGGATGCGGCGTGGGTCCTTCTGCAGGTCGAAACCGATGAGCAGGCGGTCGGCGGGCGCGAGGGGGGCGGCCAGCTGGCGCAGGAAATTCAGTCGCTCGTTGGGGCCGAAGTTGCCGATGTTGGACCCCAGAAACAGCACGGCCTTGCTGCCGGGCCAGGTGCGCAGCTGCGTGAGGGCGGTGGCGTAATCCTCCACCACCGGCGCCACGCGCAGGGCCGGCAGCTCGCGCCGCAGCGTGTCCACCAGCCCCGTCATGGCCCCCGAGGAAATGTCGACCGGCGCGTAGGTGAACTCGGTGCCGGCATTCAGCAGCTCGCGCAGCAGCAGCTTGGTTTTGGCACCGTCGCCCGCCCCCAGCTCCACCAGCGAAAAAGCCTGGCCTGCCCCCGGGCTCAGGGCCGTCGCCAGCGCCGCACCGTGCTCCCGAAAAATGGCAAACTCGGCCCGCGTGGGGTAGTACTCCGGCAAGTCCATGATTTGCTGGAACAGACGGCTGCCCGCGTCGTCGTAGAAATACATCGACGACAGAGTTTTGGGCGTTTTGCGCAGGCCTTCGGCCACGTGCTGCGCCAGCTCGGCTACGGAAGGGGTCAACAGGGAAGAAGTCGTCATGCAGCAGAATAGATTGCAAAAGCGCCCGGGCGACGCCGGGCAAAGATGGCAAAAGGGCCTTCCCCCGCCGGGGAAGGCCCGAAAAAACGGGTATCAGCTTAGCGCGCCAACCGGATGCCGGTGAACTGCCAGCGTTTGTCGGCGTGAAAGAAGTTGCGGTAGCTCACGCGAATGTGGCTTTCGGGCGTGGCGCAGGAGCCGCCGCGCAGCACCAGCTGGTTCACCATGAACTTGCCGTTGTACTCGCCCAGGGCACCGGCGGCGCGGGCGTAGCCGGGGTAAGCGTGGTAGGCCGAATAGGTCCACTCCCAGCAGTCGCCCAGCAGCTGGTGGCACTGGGTAGGGTCGGCATCGGCGGGCAAGGGCTGGGGGTCGAGGCGGCTGCTTTCGAGCCAGGTGCCCTCCGCGGGCGTGGCGCCAAAGTGGCGGGCAGCGGTTTCCCACTCAGCCTCGGTGGGCAGGCGGGCGCCGGCCCAGTTGGCGTAGGCGTCGGCCTCGTAGAAGCTGACGTGCGTGACGGGCGCGGCCCCATCCACGGGCTGCAGGCCGTGGTGCGTGAAGCGGTGCCACTGGCCATCTTTCTGCACCCAGTACAGCGGCGCCTCCCAGCCCTGCGCCTGGGCCAGGTCCCAGCCCTCCCCCATCCAGTAGCGGAAGTCGCGGTAGCCGCCGGCCTCGATGAAGGCGATGTACTCGGCGTTGGTCACTAAGCGGTTTTGCAGCTCGAAAGGCGCAATGAGCACCTCGTGGACGCCCAGCTCATTGTCGAAACAGAACCCTTCCTCTTCCTGAAAGCCAATCCGGTTGATGCCACCGGGCACCGGCAGCCAGGCCCCCGGCGCGGCGTGCGTAATCGGCGCCGGCAACTCCGTGGCGGGCAGATACTCTGGTGCCAGCGGGCTGGTACTCAGAATGTATTTAATGTCGGTGGCCAGCAGCTCCTGGTGCTGCTGCTCGTGCTGCAGGCCCAGTTCCAGCAGCTCAAAAAACGCGGCGGGCAACTCGTCGGCGCGCTCGTTCAGCAAGGCGCTCAGGGCCTCGTCGACGTGGGCGCGGTAGGCCAGCACGTCGGCCAGGGGCGGGCGCGAGAGCGTGCCGCGGTCGGCGCGGTTCACGCGCGAGCCCAGCGAGTTATAGTAGGAATTGAACAGGAAAGCGTAGTCCGGGTGAAAAAGCTGGTAACTGGCTGCGTACTCTTTTAGCAGAAACGTTTCCCAAAACCAGGTGGTGTGGGCCAGGTGCCACTTCGGCGGGCTCACGTCGAGCATGGGCTGCACCACCGTGTCTTCGGGCAGCAGGGGCGCGCACAGGGCCGTGCTTTGGGCGCGCACGGCGTGGTAGCGAGCCAGCCAGGGAGTGGCGGCCACGGGGGCCACCGGCGCAACGTCGAGTTGGGGCATAATGCGGTGGGCCCACAGGAGGGCACCGGTTCACTAACCGGCTTAGCACCGTTGAGGTTGCACCCGCCCGACGAAATGTGCCCGCACCGACTGGCCGCATCCGCGTACACAAACACGCAGGCCCCGCCAATTACTACGTAGAAGCTCCTCAGTACTAAGTGGTATTTATGAGTTTTTAGCCTCTGAATCACAACTAAACCAATGCATAAGGGTAGGATTACGGCGTATGGGTTCCTACCATTGCAGTTGCTAATTGTTTTCACTCAATCCCTTCTCACACCACCACTATGGCAACAGCTTCCACTTCCGCCCCTGCCGCCGCCAAGTCGGCCACCCGCCCTGCTAACCGCGTGGGCACCAAAAGCCGCCGCGGTTTCGCCGCCATGAGCCCCGAAACCCAGCGGCGCATCGCCAGCGAGGGCGGCAAGGCTTCGCACGCCAGCGGCCGCGGCCACCGCTTTTCGGCCGAAGAGGCCCGCGACGCCGGCCGCAAGGGCGGCTTGGTGAGCCGTCGGGGCAAGACCAATACTTCGGGCACCAAGTAATTTCGGGCCCTGCCTTCCGCAAGCGGAGGCGAAGCTTGTCGCGCATCTTTGCGGCATGCTTCGCCTCCGCTTTTTGCATCGCGCCCTGCGCTTCAACTTTCCGGCCCGCACCTCGCGCGGCGCCCTGGCCGAACACGTGGCCTGGTACCTGCACCTCACCCACGACGCCCATCCCGACGCCGCGGGGCTGGGCGAGGCCGCGCCCCTGGCCGGCCTCAGCCCGGAATACGGCCCCGATTTCCCGGCCGCCGTGGCCCGGCTCTGCGAGCGGTTCAACGCGGCCGGGTTTGCGGCCTTCGACGTGGCCGATGCGCCGGCCTTCGTGGGGCCGGGCCTGCCGTCGCTGGTGTTTGCCCTCGAAACGGCCCTGCTCGACCTGGCCCGCGCCGGGCGACGGCAGCTCTACGACAACGCCTTCAGCCGCGGCGAGGCCGCGCTGCCCATCAACGGGCTGGTGTGGATGGGCGACGCCCCCTTCATGCGCGAGCAGATTGGGCAGAAGCTGGCGGCGGGCTACGACTGCCTGAAGCTCAAAATCGGCAGCCTGGATTTCGAGACGGAGCTGAGCCTGCTGGCCGAAATCAGGGCCGCGGCCGGCCCCGAACGCCTCACGCTGCGCGTGGACGCCAACGGCGCCTTTGCCCCGGCCGACGCCCCGCACAAGCTGGCGCAGATGGCCGCTTTCAGCATTCACTCCATCGAGCAGCCCATCGCGGCCGGCCAAACCGACGCATTGGCTGAATTATGCCGCACCTCGCCCCTGCCCATTGCCCTCGACGAAGAGCTCATCGGCGTGGAAGACCCGGCCCGCCAGGCCGCGCTGCTCGACGCGGTGCGCCCGGCCTACGTGGTCCTAAAGCCCACGCTGCTGGGCGGGCACGCGGCCACCCGCCGCTGGATTGCGCTGGCCGAGGCGCGCGGCATCGGCTGGTGGATTACGTCGGCGCTGGAGTCCAACGTCGGCCTCAACGCCGTGGCCCAGCTCACGGGCGAATACGACGTGCGCGGCTTTGCGCAGGGCCTGGGCACGGGCCAGCTCTACCACAACAACGTGGCGGCGCCCCTGCACATTGGCGGCGGCGCGCTGCGCTACGACCCGGCCGGCACCTGGGAGCTGCCGGACTAAGGCGGCCTTTGCGGTGGTGGCGCATCTTTGCGCTTACTTTACCGCCTCGGTAGCACTTGTTTGGCCATGCTGGTTGCGCGCATCATCTGGTTGGTGGTTTTCCTCGTCTTTGGCGGGGAAATGGGCCAGCTTGCGCACGCGCAGCCGGCCGCCGCGCCGTTTGTGTTTCGCAACCCCAAGCGGCAAGAGGCCAAAGTGCCCATCCAGGTGCAGCGCAACCTGCTGGTGGTGAGCTGCCAGCTCAACGGGTTGGGGCCTTTTAACTTTCTGCTCGACACGGGCGTGGCCACCACCATCATCACGTCGCCCACCGTGGCCGATTCGCTGGGCCTGAAGCACGGCGAGCGGTACCGGGTGGTGGGCGCGGGCGGCTCCGACATCGGCCTGATGGCCTACCAGACCAACGACGTGCGCGTGACCCTCGGCGGCGTGGAGGCCCCCTGCCTGGCCCCGCTGGTGCTCGAAAGCGACGTGCTCAACCTCTCGGGCTACGTGGGCACGCCCATCCACGGCATTCTGGGCTCCGAGCTGTTTCGCAGCTTTGTGGTGGCACTGCACACCGAAGAGCAGAACATGATGCTGAGCGACCCGGCCACCTACCAGGCCCCCAAGGGCCGGCGCTGGTCAAGCCTGCCGCTGTCGCTCGAGAAAGGCAAGGCCTATTTCACGGCCCCCGTGCAGCTCAGCGACTCCCTGACCATGGACCTGAAGCTGGTGCTCGACACCGGCGCCAGCCACGCCCTGTCGCTCGAAACCGACTCGGACCCGCGCATGCGGGGCCCCGCCCGGCGCCTGCCTGCCGAGCTCGGCCAGGGCCTGGGCGGCGTGGTGCGCGGCTACCTGGGCCGGGTGCCGTCCCTGCAGCTGGGCCGGCACCAGCTCCGGTCGGTGCTTACCTCGTTCCCTGATGAGGCCGACGTGCACCGCCGCGTGGACGTGCCCCGCAACGGCAACGTGGGCTACGAGCTGCTCAAGCGCTTTTCCCTCGTCATCGACTACCCGCACCAGCGCCTGCTGCTGCGCCCCAACCTGCGCCTGAACGAGCCCTTCGAGCACGACATGTGCGGCCTCGACCTGCTGGCCACCGGCCCCGACTACCACCGCTTCGTGGTGCTGCGCGTCGAGCCCGACTCGCCGGCCTACGTGGCCGGCATCGAGCCCACAGAGGAACTGCTCAGCATCAATTTCCTGCCCGTCGAGGCCTTTTCGCTCACCCAGCTCAGCCGCATGCTGCGGTCCGAAGATGGCCGCTCCCTTTTTATGGTGCTGCGCCGGCAAAACGGCGACCTTCACACCGTGTCGCTGCGCCTGAAGCGGCAAATCTGAGTTCGCGCCGGCGGCCCGGTGTACCTTTGCGGCTCGTTCTGCTTACCTTTTTGCTCTGTTATGACTGCTCGACTTCTGTTGCAACTCGCCGGCGTGTTTGGCGCCCTGGGCGTGGCCATTGGCGCCTTCGGGGCCCACGCCCTGCACGACACGCTGGCCAAAGCCGGCCGCCTCGACACTTTCGAAACCGCCGTGCGCTACCAGTTCTACCACGTGCTGGCCATGGTGGCGGTGGGTGTGCTCTGGGCCGCCCGCCCCGAGCTGCGCAGCCTGGGCACCACCGGCTGGCTGTGGCTGGGCGGCATTGTGCTGTTCAGCGGCTCGCTCTACACGCTGTGCTTCACGGGCATCACCAAGCTGGGCGCGGTGGCCCCCCTCGGCGGGCTGCTGTTTGTGGCCGGCTGGCTGAGCTTGGTGCTGGCCGTGCGCGAGCTGTAGGCCGCCGGCCCGACCGTAGCGCACAAAAAAAGGGCGGCCTGCTGATGCGGGCCGCCCTTTTTATTATTCAGCGCGAAGATTACTTCACTTTGGCTTTCACCTTGGTGTCGCCGGCTTTCTCTTTCACTTTTTTGGCTTCGGGGCGCACCGAGGCGCCGCCTGAGGCTTCTACTTTCATGGCCGGAGCGGCGTTCGAGGCCACGGTGGGGTCTTTCACTTCGCCTACCAGCGACACGGTGGCGGCACCGGCGGTGGCGTTCGACTCAATGGTCAGCACTTTGTTCTGCATGCCCATTTTGCCGGTCGAGTTGAAGTGGGCCGAGATGGTGCCGGTTTTGCCGGGAGCCACGGGGTCTTTGGTCCACTCCGGGGTGGTGCAGCCGCAGCTCACGCCAATGTTGGAGATGATGAGGGGCGCGGTGCCGGTGTTCTTGAACTTGAAGGTGTGGTCCACGGTGCCGCCCTGCACGACAGAACCGAAGTCATATTTCGACTCTTCGAACGTGATGGCGGGGCCGGCCGTCTGGCCAGCTTTGGCGGCCGGCGCCTGGGCTTGTGCCGAGAGGGCGGCAGCCGTCAGGCTCAGGGCGAGGAGCAAGGTTTTTTTCATGAGTTGAGGCTTTTTACGATTGGTTGAGAAGGGTTGGGTTATAACAAATTTAGCGGTTTCGCAGGGACTCACAAATTTACGACCAAACTAGAGGCCGCCTCTGAAGAACCCATGAAGTTAAAGGAACCCGCCGCTGGGCCATTTCATTCCATCCAGCATCTAAACCACTGAAAAGCAGAACAAAAACCGCCGACACTATTCCTCCTCCACGGGGTCGCTGATGAGCTTTTGCTGGAAATTGAGCAAAAAAAGCCGCTCCGAGGCGCGCGTGATGGCCGTGTACAGCCAGCGCGCAAACTCGCCCGCCAGCGGCTCGTCGGGTTTCAGAAAACCGTGGTCGACAAACACAGCCTGCCACTGCCCGCCCTGCGCCTTGTGGCAGGTGAGGGCGTAGGCAAACTTCACCTGCAAGGCGTTCAGGTACGGGTCTTTGCGCATTTCCTTGTAGCGCTCGGCCTTGGTTTTGAGGTGGGCGTAGTCTTCGCTCACGGCCATATACAGGGCGTTGTTGCGGTCGGAGGGCAGGGCCGGGCTTTCGGTGTGCAGGGTGTCGAGCAGCAGCTTAACTTCGATTTCGGGCTCGTCGGGATAGTCCACGAGGCGCACGTGGGCCTGCGCAAAGTGGAAGCCGTACATCTCCTCCCGCCGGATGACCTTGCGGATTTCCAGAAAGTCGCCGTTGGCCAGGAAGCCGATTTCGGAGTCTTTGGGCAGCCAGAAGTAGTTGTTGCGCACCACCATCAGGTAGTCGCCGCCCTCAATCTCCTCCTCCGCATCAAACAACGCCCGCCGAATGAGCTGGTTATATTGGTTGGCGTTGCGGTTGGAACGGCAGATGATGGTGGTGTTTTCGTGCCCGAAGTTGCGGTAGGCCCAGCGCAGGCCGTCCTCCAGCTTGTCGCCGCCCATCTTAAAAATGTCGCGAAAGCCCTTGGTATGCAGCTGAATGTTAGGGGCCTCCTCGCGCAGCTCCTCGCGCAGCTCCGTGGCGTTCACCAAGATGCCCGACTGCTGGGCCTGGCGCATCACCTGGCGCAGCTCCACGCTGCCCACCGTGGCCCGGAAGCGGTGCGCCAGCAAATCGGGGTCGAGGGCCGGGCTCAGGAGCTGGCCCACGGGCGGCAGCTGCGCCGTATCGCCGATGAGCAGCAGCTTGTTGCTGGTTTTCTCAAACACAAAGCCCATCAAATCATCGAGCAAACCGTTTTCGCCAAACGCTTTCTCGTCCGATATCATCGAGGCCTCGTCCACGATGTACAGCGTTTGCTCCGTCCGGTTGGGCTGGCGCTGGAAGTTGAGCCGCTCAGAAGGCGCGCCCGACGTTTGGCGGTAGATTTTCTTGTGAATGGTGCTGGCCGGCACGCCGGCGTAGCCCGCCATCACCTTGGCGGCGCGGCCGGTGGGTGCCATGAGCGTGTACTTGCGCTGCAACTTGTGCAGCCACTGCACCAGGGCGCTTACCACGGTGGTTTTGCCGGTGCCGGCGTAGCCGCGCAACACAAAAATCTTGCGCCCCGGCAGTTGGTCTTTCAAAAAAGCGTCGAGCTGCGTGAACAGCTGCGCCTGGTCCTCGGTGGGTTCGTAGGGGAAATAGTCGCGGACCGAGGGGGTGCGGAGGGAGAGCATGGATGCTTGTAGCTGCTAAAAATGAAATGCTAGCCGCGAATGCGAGATGATGGCTTCATCTAGCTCTGTGGTTCAATCACCACCATGGTGCCGCTGGCTTTGGCAATGAGCAGGTCGTCGCACCACACCTCTGCTTCGCAAAACTGAAGGCGGCGCCCGGCTTTCAACACCCAACCGATGGCTTTTAATTTCTGCCCCACGCCGGGGTGCAGGTAAGAAATTTTCAGGTCGGAAGTCACCAGGCTGTGGTCGTCGGGAATGAGCGTGACGCCGGCAAAGCCGGCCACCAAATCGGCCATGGTGGCGATGAGGCCGCCGTGGGCAAAGCCGCGCTGCTGCTGGTGCTGCTCGCCCAAGATGAGTTCGGCCTCTACCCGGCCCGGGGTTATCACCGTCAAGTCGGCCCCGATGAGGTGCATGAAGCGCTGGCGCGTGAGTTTGCGACGGATGCGGGCTTCGAGGTCGGGGGCGGCAGTAGTAGGTTCGAAAGGATTGAGGGACACGGGAATCGGTTATGTTTGCTTGAAGAAAAATGGACGGCCACGGTTTTGTACGGGCTTGTACTTTCGCATAAGCCCTAGAACTTCTTAATACTCCAAAAGCGCCTTGCGAGTGTTGTGGTGGCACAGGAAGCCCGCACCGGGCAAAGGTACTGGCTAGTGGCCCTGCCCGCTTTGCCCGGTGCATTTCGCATTTAACCTATTTGCTTCATGGAACACGTTTCGGCAATGCAGTATGGGGTGGCCCTGGCGCTGGGAGTGGGCCTGGCGGCGTGTAGCGGCTTTCGGGTATTTGTGCCGCTGCTAGCGGCCAGCCTGGCGTATCACACGGGCTACCTCACGCCTGCGGCGGGGTTTGCGTGGTTGGGGAGTTGGGCGGCCCTGCTCACGCTGGCCGTGGCCACGCTAGCCGAAATAGCCGGTTATTACATTCCGGTGGTCGACCACTTGCTCGACACCCTCACCACCCCAGCGTCGTTCGTGGCCGGTACCATCCTCATGACTTCTGCCCTGCCCCACCTCGACCCCACCCTGCGCTGGACGCTGGGCGTGCTGGTGGGAGGCGGCACGGCGGGCCTGGTGCAAACCGGCACCGCCCTACTGCGCGGCGCCTCCACCGCCACCACGGGCGGCCTGGCCAATCCCGTGCTGGCCACCGTGGAAAACACCGTGGCCGTGGGTGGAGTGGTGCTTACGCTGCTGCTGCCACTGCTGGCCGCGGGGCTGGTGGTGGTGCTCGTCGGCGTCATTCTGAGCCGGCTGCGGCGCTGGCGTCAGCGCCGCCACACCACCTAGCGCGTCACTGTCGGGCCTACTATTTTAGGGTGGGGCTCAAAACAATGTCGTTTGCCCGGCGTTAGCCGTACACGAAGGCGCTCCTGCCACTCGAACACGCCCCGCACCACCCCACACCCATGTTCGATTCTACTCCCTCCTCCCCCGATGCCCTGCTGGCCGCCTATGCGGGCCGCGTGCGGGTGCGAGCAGGTGGGCTGCTGCTCCGCGACGGGGCCCTGCTGCTGGCGGGCCACCGGGGCCTGCTGCCCCACGGCGCCCCCTTCTGGTCGCCGCCCGGCGGTGGCTGGCAGTTTGGTGAAAGCCTGAAGGCGGCGCTCGTCCGCGAGTTTCACGAAGAAACCGGCCTTACGGTGCAGGTAGGCCGGTTTTTGCACCTGCACGAATTCAGCACCGACAAGCTGCAGGCGCTGGAGCTGTTTTTTGAAGTGCTGGCCGACGGCGCGGCCCAGCCCCAGCTCGGCCACGACCCCGAGCACGCCACCGACCAGCAATTGCTCGTCGACCTGGCCTGGCTCACGCCGCGGCAGCTGCTGCAATTGCCCCCGGCCCAGGTGCACCCCGTGCTGCAGCACATTCTCAGCACCGACGACGTGTTTGTGCCGCAAGTGCGCTTCGTGTGAGCTAAGCCGGTGCACCGACGCCATCTGCTATCCTACACGCGTGACGGCAGCACCTGCTTTGCACAGTTGCCGAGCACACGACTGAGCCCAGGTTCTGCGCGCCAGATGACGGCTACTTTCCGGATTCTTCTGCGCGCATTCTGTCTTCGGCAGCAGCCGAAGCGTTATCTTTAGCCCCGGCCACTGGGCCTGTTTCGCTTCGAATTCGTGCCTGCCTCCGTTTCTTCTGCTTCTTCCGCTTCGGCGGCCACGTCCGGCGCCCTGCTGCGCCTGCGCGACGAAACCTTCGACCCCGCCAACCTGGGGGCCTATAACCTCTACTCGATGGCCAGCCCCACGCGCCTGCAGCTGGCCGCCGTCGACGTGGAGCGGCACAAGTTTGTGCTGCTGGAAGAGCATGCGCTGGCCGCCGGCGGGCTGGAGGCGCTGGCCGTGCAGCACGACTGCCTGGGCCAGCGCGGCTGGAATGCCGTGCGCCTCGCCGTCACGGGCCGCGGCTTCACCCTGCTGCCCGCGCCCCTGTTCCGGCCCGGCGACGAAGAAGCGGCCCTGCGCCTGCACCATGCCCCCTCCCCCGCCGAAACCGTGCGCCACACCACCCACCCGGGCCTGGAGCTGGTGAACGTGTTTGCGGCCGACGCGCGCCAGGCCGACTGGCTGGCGGCCACGCACGGCGCCAGCGGCCGCCTGCTGCACCACACCAGCACCCTGCTGGCCGGCCTGGTGCACCAGCGCGGGGCCGCGGCTCCGCGCCGCCTCTACCTCAACCCCGGCCCCCAGGAACTGACGCTGGTGGTGCTGGGCCAGCACCTGGAATATTGCAATGTGTTTTCCTGCACCACGGCCGAGGACGTGGTGTACTACACCATCCTCGTGATGCAGGAGCTGCACCTCGACCCCGACCAGGACGAGGTAACCGTGTGGGGCGAGCTCATGCCCGACTCGGCTATTTTCAGTCTGCTGCGCACCTATGTGCGCAACGTACGCTTCGGCCCGCGCCCCGGCAACGTGCAGTACAGCTACCGCCTCAACGATGTGTTCGAGTACCGGTATTTCGACCTGTTCAGCCTGCATTTTTGCTGAACCCTACCTGATTCCCATGCCCCGCATCGCCATTTTCCCCGGCTCCTTCGACCCCTTCACCAACGGGCACCTCGACGTGGTGCAGCGCGGCGTACAGCTTTTCGACGAGGTGATAGTGGCCATTGGCACCAACAGCAGCAAGCAGCGCTACCTGCCCGTGGAGCAGATGGTGGGCCTCATCGCGGGGGTGTTCGAGCACGAGCCCCGCGTCTCGGTGCGCACGTTCAAGGGTCTCACCGCAGAATTTGCCCGCGAGACGGGTGCCCGCTACCTGCTGCGCGGCCTGCGCAACAGCCCCGATTTCGAATACGAAAAGCCCATTGCCTACGGCAATCAGCACGTCAATCCCGACCTGGAAACCGTGTTTTTGCTCACCTCACCCGCCCTGGGAGCGGTGAGCAGCACCATCATCCGCGACATTCACCGCTTCGGGGGCAATGTGGATGCGTTTCTGCCTTACCCCATGCCACCGCTCGGCAGCTAATTCCTGCCGGCGCCCTACTGATTGAGGGCCACGGGCAGCACCCGCAGGCCCATCAGCTGGGTGGGCCGCCGCTCCTGAAATACCGGCAGCACCAGGTAGCGGTCGGCCCCGAGCTGCAATCGGGCGCGGTTCATGAGGTCGCTTTCGTTGCTGCCCAGCAGCAACAGGTCGTTCACCTCGCGCGAGCGGCTGTCGTAGGCCACCACCATGGCCAGCCCGCGGCTCCGGAACAGGGCAATCGAGTCGATGGGGCCGCTGCGTTGGCTTTGGGAGGTGACGGTGGGGTCCACAAAGCCGGTTGGCACGGGCAGCAGCGGCCCCACCCGCGCGGTCATCTCATCAATATTCAGGCTGAGCAGAGCGGGCACGTCGACACCCGGCTGGGCCGGCCGGGCCGCCGGAGCCCGCGACAGTGTGGCGTGCCCCGGCTCGTGCGAGCCCGAACAAGCACCCACTCCCATCATCGTAGCCAATAGCCCTGCCAGAATCGGTCGCATAGACCGCAATATACTGCTATTTTCCGGTGGCGGAGGCCTCTTTGGCTTGTTTCCCAGTCATATGGCTGAGATAATACCGCACCACCAGCGCAATGGAAGCGTAGGAATCTTCAAGCTTGGCCAGGGCTTCCTGCGGCGACATCCAGCGCACTTCCTCGATGTACTCCTCGGTTTGGGGCTTCATGAGGCTGTCGTCGAGACACTTCATGAGGTACCAATTGGTCTTTTTCAGCATCTTGTTGCCCTTGTAGGCATAGCTGTGCCAGGTGCTGGGCAGCTTTTCGCCCAGTTCGAGCTTGATGTTCGTTTCTTCTTCCACCTCGCGCAGGGCGCCGGCGGCCGTGTCCTCGTCGCTTTTGAGCTTGCCCTTGGGCAGGTCCCACTTGCCGAGGCGGTAAATCATGAGCACCTGGTCGCCTTTCACCACCAATCCGCCGCCGGCTTTGGCAATTTTGAACTGGTCTTTGAGGTGCAGGATGACGTGCTTTTTCTTTTTGACCAGCATGGTCAGCGACTTCAGCTTTTTGAGCTTTTTCACCTCCATCAGGCGCAGGAGGCGGTCGATGAACAGCGGGCCGGCGTCTTTCACCAGCACGTCGCCCACCAAGTCTTTCGACGTGAAGTCATCGTCGGGATTGAGCACTAGGTCGAACTTGTGCTTGTACACTTTCTCGCTGAGTTT
This sequence comes from Hymenobacter sp. 5317J-9, assembly GCF_022921075.1. Classification (NCBI taxonomy): domain Bacteria; kingdom Pseudomonadati; phylum Bacteroidota; class Cytophagia; order Cytophagales; family Hymenobacteraceae; genus Hymenobacter; species Hymenobacter sp. 5317J-9. The sequence continues at coordinate 2,095,405 of NZ_CP095050.1, read as the reverse complement.
TTTGATGACCAGCGGGATGTCGTTGATGAAAATATTCATCGGGAAAAGCGGCTTGGGGAAACGATAACGGGCAACGGGGCCGCCGAAATCAGAAAGAAATTGAGAGGGATGCTTTGGGCAGCGGGCGCAAGATACGGGGCCCGGCCGATTTGCCGGAGCGCTGCATCTTTGCGGCATGACACGCATTGGCCTGCTTTCCGACACCCACGGCTACTTCGACGAGCGAATTGCGCATCATCTGCGCGGCTGCGACGAAATATGGCACGCCGGAGACTTTGGCGATGCCCGCGTGGTGGACGAACTGCAGGCCTTGGCGCCGCGCTTTCGGGGCGTGTACGGCAATATCGACGGCACGGACGTGCGCCGCACTCAACCCCTGGTGCAACAGTTTGAAGTCGAAGGCCTTCGGGTATTAATGACGCACATTGGCGGCTACCCGGGGCACTACGCGCCCGCCGCCCGGCCCCTGCTGGCCGAGGCACGGCCGGGCCTGTTCATCACCGGCCACTCCCACATTTTGCGCGTGATGCCGGATAAAAAGCTGGGCCTGCTGCACCTGAATCCGGGCGCGGCCGGGCGGCACGGCTTCCACCAGGTGCGCACGCTGCTGCGCTTCGGCATCGAGGCCGGCCGGGTGGTGGAGCTGCAGGCCGTGGAGCTGGGCAAGCGGGCCGGCTAGCGCAAGCCCGGCGCCACCCGCAAACCAAAAAGCCCCGACTCGTTTGCAGAGCTGGGGCTTTTCACATTATGAGGCACTGGCCGCGGCAAGCGGGCCGGATGGCTCCGCTCACTCGGCGAGGGCGGCGGTATTACAGCGCGATTTCGGGCTTGGGGTGCTCGCCCTCCTGGCCGTCTTCGTTCACGGGCTTGGTTACGGCTTCGGCGGCGTCGAAAGCTTCGGCGTTGGCGGCGGTGTCGTCGGTAGCGGGCGTTACAGCCTCTTTCACGGTTTCAACGGCGTCGGCCACCACTTCTTTCACCTTGTCGGCAGCAGCGGAGGCGGTTTTCTTCACGGCAGCCACGGCACCGGCCACGCCACCGGTGGTGGCAAAGCGCGACTTCAGCTCCTCGATGTCCACGTTTTTCAGAACGGGCGTGCGGAGCAATTCCTTGATGATGTGCTGTTTGTTGTTAGCGCGGGCAATGTTCTTGCGGTGCTTGCGCTTGAGGCGGGTAACGGACATGGTGCCGGGATGGTTAAAGTCTAAGCTTACGAAACGGAGGGCAAAAGTAGGGCTTTCATTTTGAAAGTGCAAGCCCATGAGGCATTTTGCTGGATTACTGCGCTTTCGAGGCCCGGCAGCGGCCCGGCCGTTTGGGGGCTACTTTTGCCACCAAGGCCTGCATGGCCCGCCAAACAGCGCCTTTTTATCATATTCCGCTTTTTCGTTTTACCCTTTGCTATGACTGCTACTGCTGCTTCGCTTCCTACTGTTGACCTGCGCTCCGACACCGTGACGCGGCCCACGCCGGCCATGCTGGAAGCCATGTTTGCCGCCCCGGTGGGCGACGACGTGTACGACGAAGACCCCACCGTGCGCCGCCTGGAGGAAATGGCCGCCGCCCGCTTCGGCCTCGAAGCCGGCTTGTTTTGCCCCTCGGGCACCATGACCAACCAGATTGCCATCAAAGCCCACACCGAGCCGCTGAGCGAGGTGATTTGCGAGCAGACGTCGCACATTTATTTGTGGGAAGTGGGCGGCATTGCGTTTCACTCGGGCGCCTCGGTGGCACTGCTGCCGGGGCAGCGCGGGCGCCTGACGGCGGCGCAGGTGGAAGCGGCCATCCGGCCCGAAAACGTGCATTACCCCACCACCCGCCTGGTTTCCCTCGAAAACACGCACAACCGCGGCGGCGGTACCTGCTACGCGCTCGACGAGCTGCGGGCCATCAGCGAGGTGGCCACGCGGCACGGCATTGCCCGGCACCTCGACGGGGCCCGCATTTTCAACGCGCTGGTAGCTACTGGGCAGCGCAGTGAGGACTACGGGCAGTTGTTCGACTCGATTTCGGTGTGCCTTTCCAAAGGCATGGGCACGCCGGTGGGCTCGGTGCTGCTAGGCTCGGCTGCCTTTATCAAGAAGTGCAAGCGCATCCGCAAGGTGATGGGCGGCGGGTGGCGGCAGGCCGGCTACCTGGCCGCGGCGGGCATTTACGCGTTAGAAAACAACGTGGCACGCCTGGCCGACGACCACCGCCGGGCGGCCCGGCTGGCCGCAGTGCTGCAGGCCCAGCCCTACGTGGCCGAAGTACTGGCACCCGAAACCAACCTCGTCATCTTCCGGCTGCACGACCGCCAGCCGGCCGCCGGGTTTCTGGCGGCGCTGGAGCGGCAGGGCATTCGGGCCAGCAGCTTTGGGCCGCAGTGGATACGCTTCGTGACGCACCTGGACGTAAACGATGCCATGCTGGCCCGCGTGGAGACGGCGCTTTCGTCATTGGGCGAATGAGCGAAAGCCGGAGTGACTGCGTAAGCTCAAGCGCAGCCCAACCTTCTCGTTCATTACTCTCTACTTTCTGTTCAGTCGTTTTTCTATGGATTTATACAACGCTTTGGCGCTACTGCTGGTCACCGCCGCCGGCTTTGCTTACGTCAACCACCGCTTTTTGCGCATGCCGCCGGCCATTGGGCTGATGGTGCTGGGCCTGGCGGCGTCGCTGACGTTGGTACTGCTGGCCAAGTTTGACGTGCAGCCCGTGCTGAAGCTGGCCGGCGTGGTGGGCAAGCTCGATTTTAGCCGCATCGTGATGCAGGTGATGCTGGGCTTTCTGTTATTTGCGGGGGCCATTCACGTCGATGCCGGGCGGCTGGGCAAGCTGCGCTGGCCGGTGGGCGCCCTGGCGCTGGTGGGCACGCCGGTGAGCACCGTGCTGGTGGCCACGGCCATGTTTTTTCTGCTGCCGCTCTTCGACCTGCCCACGCCGTTTATCTACTGCCTGCTGTTCGGGGCGCTCATTTCGCCCACCGACCCCATTGCCGTGCTCAGCATTCTGACCAAGGCCAACATTTCGAAGTCGCTGGAAACCAAGATTGTGGGTGAGTCGCTGTTCAACGACGGCGTGGGCGTAGTGCTGTTTGTGGTGACGCTGGAAGTGGCGCTGTTGGGCACGCAGGATTTCACCGTGGGCCACGCGCTGGCCGTTTTTGCCCGCGAAACCCTCGGCGGGCTGGCCCTGGGCACGGCGCTGGGACTGGGCACGGCCTGGCTGCTGCGCACCATCGACAACTACCAGGTGGAAGTGCTGCTGACGCTGGCCGTGGTGGCCGGGGGCACGGCGCTGGCCGCCCGCCTGCACACGTCGGGGCCGCTGGCCATGGTGATGGCCGGCCTGCTGGTGGGCCACTTCAGCCGCAAGCGCGGGGTGATGTCGAACGAGTCGCAGGACTACGTGGACAAGTTCTGGGAGCTGGTCGACGAGGTGCTGAACGCGCTGCTGTTTGTGCTGATGGGGCTGGAAGTGCTGGTGCTCGACATTCCGGGGCGCACGGTGCTGGTGGGGCTGGCGGCCATTGTGGTGGTGCTGCTGGCGCGCTGGGTGGCCGTGTCGATACCGCTGGTGTTTCTGCGGCTGCTGCCCACGTTCCAGCCTTCCGACCACGGCGTGGCCGTGCTCACCTGGGGCGGGCTGCGGGGCGGCTTGTCGGTGGCGCTGGCGCTGAGTTTGCCACCCACCATGCCGCGCGAGTTGATAGTGGGCGTCACGTATGTGATTGTGGTTTTTTCCATTGTGGGCCAAGGGCTCACCATTGGGCCGCTGGTGCGCTGGCTGGGCGTGGGGCAGCCCACTCCGGCCAACAGCTCGGAGCCCGCAGTCAAGTCACACTAAAAAACGCCCCGGCCTGACGGCACCCAAACCCGCCATCTGACGTACTTTTTCTATGAATCTGTTCATCATCGGCGACGTGCACGGGTGCTACCACACCTTTCGGGAACTGCTCACGCGCTGGGACCCGGCCACCGAGCACCTCATTCAGGTGGGCGACCTGGTGGACCGCGGCGCCTTCATACCCGAAACCGTGGAGGCCGCCCGCCGACTAAGCGAACAGTACCCCGATTCGACCACCTTCCTCATGGGCAACCACGAGCATGCCCTGCTGCACCATTTTGGCCCCGATGGCCCCTACCCCGGCTGGCTGCACTGGGGCGGCGACAGCACTACCGACCAATACCGTACCCGCCCCGACCTGCTGGCCCATCACCTGCTCTGGTTGGAACAGCGCCCCCTTTTTTGGGAAAACGACCACGTGCTGGTGAGCCACGCCGGCATCAGCACTTCCGACCAGGCCTACAACCCCGACAGCTCCGACGGACTGCTGTGGACCCGCACGCCGCTCCGGCGCCTGCCGCAGCTGCAGGTGGTGGGCCACACCCCCATGACCAAGGGCGAGCCGAAATTCGACAAAGCCACCAACAGCCTCTACATTGACACCGGCGCCGTGTTCGGCGGCAACCTAACGGGGCTGCGCCTCACGCCTACCGGCCGGCCGCTCGACATCATTCTGATTCCTGTTCACATCGAAGACTTACTAGAGTAGCCTTCCGCTTCCATCATTCCGCTGTTTTGATGCTCAACCAAGCCGCCATCGAATACCTCACCGCTGCCGACCCCTTGCTGGGCCAGCTAATTGCCCGGGGCCGCGAAATTCACCCGCGCCCCCACGAAGACCTGTACCTGGCCCTGCTGCGCGCCATCGTGAGCCAGCAGATTTCGACCAAGGCGGCGGCGGCCATCTGGAAGCGGTTCCAATCCCTGTTTCCGCCCGAGGGCTACCCCGAGCCGCGCGAAGTGCTGGCCCTATCTGAAGACGAGCTGCGCGCCGTGGGCCTCTCGCGCCAGAAAGCCGGCTACCTCAAGGCCATTGCCGAGTACAACGAGCGGGGCCTGCTCGACTACGACCACCTCACCGGACTATCGGAGGAAGCCTTCACGCAGCACCTCACCGCCATTCGGGGCGTGGGCCGCTGGACGGCCCAGATGCTGCAAATGTTTGCCCTCGACCAGCCCGACGTTTTCTCCGAAGGCGACCTCGGCGTGCAGAACGCCATGCGCAAGCTCTACGGCCTGGAAGAAACCGGCCGCGCCCTGCAAAAGCGCATGCTGGCCATTGCCGAAGCCTGGCGCCCCTACCGCACGCTGGCCTGCAAATACCTCTGGCAAAGCCTCGACAACGGCACGCAGACTCCGCCCACGGTGGAGTAACGAGAAAAAAAGAACGTCATGCTGAGCGCAGCCGAAGCATCTCTACCGCGCAACATAACTAATTACTATTGCGGCAGAGATGCTTCGACAGGCTCAGCATGACGTTCCTTTTACTTTTTTATTTCTGCTGAAAACCTGCCCCTACGCCGGCACCTTCGCCCCCATTTTAAATACTTCCTCGCGCACAAACAGCTCGCCATCCTGCCGCAGGATGGCGAGGTTGTCGATGATGATTTTGAGGTTGTAGGTTTCCTGGTTGAGGTAGGCCAGCACGGGACCCAGCAGGTCGGCGGTGGTGTCGTGCAGGGCCAGCGAGATGTGCGGCAGCCAGCAGTCGGGCCCGCTGAACTTATCGGTGCGCAGGCAGAGCGGCGCGGTGACTTCGCGGATGCGGCGGTGCAGCGCATTGAGGGCGTCGGAGCGCAGCACGGGGATGTAGATGACCGGCCGCTCGCCCGGAAACACGCCCAGGCCGGTGGTGAAGGCCGGAAACGGCTCGGTGGTGGCGGCCACTTCGGCCAGCACTTTCTTCAGCGAGCTGAGCTTTTTGACGCCGGCCAGCTGATAGGTCAGGTGCGGGTCGAGGGTGGCCTGCACGTCGTCGAGGCCGAACTTTTCTTCCAGGCTTTTGATGATGGCGTTGATGCGCAATACGTGCGGCGGACTGAGCAGGGAAGTAATGGCAAGCATGGCAATGGGTACGGAGGAAACGGGCGGCGCGCCGAAAGCTGCAGCAGAAAGTTGAGAACCGGCTGACATCAATGCTGTTGGGTCATTTGCTGATTAAATTGTTCGCTTTGCCCGCGCGGGATGCTCAGCGACTTGAACGCCTCGCCGCGCAGGCCCTTGGCCAGTTGCACCAGCTGGCCGGTGTGGTAGGCGTAGTGGGTGAGTTGCCGCTGCAGGGCCGCCAGCACCGTGTGCGCCTCGCCCCGAATGGTGACGGTGCGCAGCAGGTCGGCGGGCTGCAGGCGGTCCAGAAGGTCGAAGAGGACGCGCCAAGCGGCTTCCCACTCGCCTTGCAGCGGGGCAATGGCCGCCACGGCGGTGGGCTCTTCAAACTCCTGGTCGCGCCGGCGGTTCGGTTTTTCGCCGTCGGAGGTAAAGAAATCAGTGAAGCGTGAGCGCAGGTTGCCGGCCATATGTTGCACAATGACGGCGGCGCTGTTGGAGCCGGGCGCGGGGCACTGCAACCATTCGGCGGCGGAAATTTGGGCCAAGGCCCGGTCGGCCAGGCTTTTGGAGGACTGATAGCCGTGGCGCACGGTGGCCAATACGGCCGGGCCCAACGCGTCGGGAGCAAGTGAAGTAGCCATGGCGCCAAAAATACTTCACGCCGGCAGTGCATTGCGCAAAACAACTGGGGCCGTTGCGGCCTTCTCCGGAGCGCGCCGGTCGGCAAAATGCCGGTTTATATCGACTTAGCCCTGCCGCGGCCCATCCTCGCCGGAGCCTTTCGCGTTACGATATCCTTTGCCCTGCTCTCGTGCCCGAAACCGTCGTTACCGCTCCCTCTTCCGCCTCGTCCCCAGCGCCCCCGGCCGCACCCTCGCGGGTGCCAACGTGGCTGTGGTGGCTGCTGGGCGTGGTGGCCCTGCTGCTAGGCGCGGCGCTGTTGGTGCAGCACTACCTCGACCCCTGGCTCCGCCGCAAGCTGGAACAGCAGGTGAGCACCCAAACCCACGGCCAGTACCACTTGCGCGTCGGCGCGCTGGAAGCCAGCCTGTGGCAGCGCGCCGTGCGCCTGCGCAACGTGCGCCTGCGCCCCGCCGCCCAGGTGGCCGACACCCTGCCGCGGCTGCGCCTCGATGCCGCTCGCCTCAACGTGACGGGCGTGGGCCTGCTGGCGCTGCTGCGCAAAGCCGTGGTGCCCGTCGACAGTATCGTGCTTGATTCGGCTACTATTCAAGTGCTGGCCCTGGCCCGGCGCCCCACCCGCAACGCCGGCAAACCCCTGCACGAGCAGCTGCCACTCAAGCTGAAAGGGCTGGACATCGGCTACCTTGGCCTGCTGCACACCCAGGTGGCATACCTACCCGGCACGCCGGATGCCGCCCAACTGCGCCGCGCCGACCTGAGCGCACACGACCTGCTCATCAGCCCCGCCGGGGCGGCCGATACCCAGCGCCTGGCCTACGCCACCGACTGGCGACTACTATTGCAGCAGGCGAAGGGCCGGGCGCAAGGCCACCACCTACAGTTCAAACACCTGCTGGTTTCCACCGCCGACGGCGAAATCCAGCTTGATTCGGTGGCGGTGCAGCCGGGGAGCACCGTGCCGGGCAACCTGCCGCGCGTGAGCCTGGCGCTGCCCCGCCTGCGCCTCACCGGGCTGAAGGCGGCCCGCCTGCTGCACCAGCGCACCTTCCGCGCCGATTCGCTACTGCTGCAGGCCCCGCAGCTGACCGTGGTGCCGGCGGCTCAAAAAGCCACGGGCGGCGCGGGCCTCGGCACCTACGCCCGTGAAATTGACCTGGCGCACCTGGCCGTGCACCAGGGTTTTTTGCAGGTGAAAGACAACGCCCTGCGCGCCGTTATGCGCAGCATTGAGCTGGCTGGCACCGCCATTCGCCTTGATTCCGGCCAAGCGCCGAACGCCAAAAAACTCTTTTTTGCCAAGGCCTGGACGCTGGGGCTGGGCCGCAGCAACGCTACCGCAGCGGGCCACGCTGTGCAGCTGGGCGGGCTAAAGCTCTCAACTGAGGCCGGCACGTTGGGCCTGAACGCCGTGCGCGTGCGGCCGCCAGGACCGGGCCAAGGCAAGCCCGGCGCGGTACGCGTCGACCTGACCCTGCCCAGCCTGATGCTGCGCGGCTTCGATGCCGCCGAGGTGCAGCAGCGGCGGCAGCTGCGGGCTTCCTCGCTGCTGATTGAGGGCGCCCGGCTCACTTTTACGCCGCCCAGGCAGGCGCCGCCACCGGTGTGGAAGCTGCTCTCGAAAGCCGTGCGGCGCACCGATTTGGCCGAGTTGCGCATTCGGCACAGCTTCCTGCAGATTGGCGGCCTGCGCCACTCGCCCGAAATCAACGGCATCGACCTCACCGGCCGGGGCATCCGCATCGACTCGCTGGCGGCGCTGGAGCCGCGGCGCATTGCCTACGCCCGGGCTTGGAAAGCCAGCTCCGGCCTCATTTCGGCGCCTTTCGACCCGCCCTACTACCGAGCCACCAGCCAGCGCGCCCGCCTCGATACCGACGCCCAAACATTCAGCTTCGACCAACTGGCCCTGACGCCGCGCTACTCGCCCGTGGGCATGAACCTGCACAAGGGCTACCAGGTGCCCGCCGTGCGCGTCAAAATTCCGTCTCTGACGTTCAGCGGATTAGAATTTCCGGGCCTGGTGCGGCGCGCCGACGTGCGGGTGGCCCGCGTGCGGGTGCTGCGCCCGCAGGTGCGCATTGCCTCCGACGGCCGCGGCCCCATCAACCCCAACCGCTCCAAGATTTCGCCCGAAGAAATGCGCAACCTGCCCATGACGGTGGACGTGCGCCGGCTCGACATCGTGAGCGGCACCCTTGCCACCAGGTACCGCAGCCCCCTCACGCCCCTGCCCGGCACCATGAGCATCAACCGCTTCACGGGCAGCTTCTTCAACCTCAGCAACGACCCCAAACGCCAGACCGCGGCCACCCCACTCACGGGCCGGGCCACCACCTACCTTCAGAATAAGTGCCGCCTCGATGCGCAGGTGTCGATGTATACGCTCGACCCGCGGGGGCAGCACCGGGTGTGGGGCGTGTTTGGGCCGGCGCCGTTCGGCATTCTGAATTCCATGACCGTGCCCACGCGGCTGGTGAAATTTAAGAAGGGCGACGTGCAGCGCATCCGCTTCGATATGAAGGCCGACCGCCATGGCACCACCGGCACCATGCGGGCCGAATACACCGGGCTGCAGCTGCAGCTGCTGGGCTATAAGGACGAGGAAATTAAAAAGCCGCTGCTGAAGCGCGTCATCTCAAAGGCGGTCAACGTCATCGTCATCCGCGACCAGAACCCGCGCAAGCGCGGCGAGTTGGTGACCGGGAAGATGATTTCGACGCGCGAGCCGCGCTTTTCGGTGTTCACCCTCTGGCGGCAGAGCGTGGTGAGCGGCCTGTTCGACAACGTGGGCGTGCCCCAGAAGCTGGCCCAGAAGCTGAGCGAAAGCAAAGACGAGGCGCCGCTGCCGAAATAGCACCGGCTGCGCTCCGGTCCGACGGCCTAGCCGTCGGACCGGTCCGTCAGGTTATCAGAACGTGCCGATAAACAACGACGACCGGTCAGACGGCTGCGCCGTCGGACCGGGGCAGGCGGGCAGAAATCAGGCGGAAGCGAAAAACGCCGGGCCGGGGTTCCGTACCTTTGCCCCCGAATACCCCCGACCCCATGATTTCTATTTCCGACCTCGACTTCCACTTTGGCTCCCGCACGCTCTACGACAACGCGAGTCTGCACATCAAGCCCAAGGACAAAATCGGCCTCATTGGCCTCAATGGCACCGGCAAATCGACTTTGTTGCGCCTGTTGGTGGGCGAGTACAAGGCCGACGGAGGCTCGATTTCGATGAGCAAGGACGTGAGCCTGGGCTTCCTGAACCAGGACCTGCTGAGCTACGACACGCACGAGAGCATCCTGCACGTGGCCATGCAGGCGTTTGAGGAAGCGCTGGACTTGCAGAAGAAGATTGACGAAATCCTGGTGCAGTTCGAAACCGACTACTCCGACGATTTGGTGGACAAGCTGGCCACCATGCAGGAGCGATTTGAGGCCCTGGGCGGCTACACCATGCAGGCCCGCGCCGAGGAAATCCTCGAAGGCCTGGGCTTCACCACCGAAGAGCTGGCCAAGCCGCTGAAAAGCTTTTCGGGTGGCTGGCGCATGCGCGTGATGCTGGCCAAAATCCTGCTCCAGCAGCCTTCCCTCCTGCTCCTCGACGAACCGACCAACCACCTGGACTTGCCTTCCATTAAGTGGATTGAGAACTACCTGGCTGACTACGAAGGCGCCGTTATCATCGTGAGCCACGACCGCGCCTTCCTCGACCGCACCACCAACACCACCGTGGAGGTGCTGGGCGGCAAGCTGGTGCCCTACGCCGGCAACTACAGCTACTACCTCGAAGAGAAAGAGGAGCGCAACCTCATCCAGAAGGGAGCTTTTGAAAACCAGCAGGCCCAGATTCGGCAGGCCGAGCGCTTCATCGAGCGTTTCAAGGCCAAGGCCAGCAAGGCCAAGCAGGCCCAGAGCCGCGTAAAGGCGCTGGACAAGCTGGAGCGCATTGAGGACGTGGCCCAGGATGCCGCCAAAATCAACATGAAGTTCACCTTCAAAGTCGAGCCCGGCCGCCACATCCTCCGCATGGAGCACGTGACCAAGAAGTACGACCAAAAACTGATTTTCCGCGACACCAACGTGCACATCGAGCGCGGCGACAAAATTGCCCTCATCGGGGCCAACGGCAAGGGCAAATCCACGCTCATGCGCCTGGTGGCCGGCACCGAGGCGCCTACCGCGGGCAAGCACCAGCTGGGCCACAACGTGATTATGTCGTTCTATGCCCAGCACCAGCTGGAGTCGCTCACGCTCGACAACGAGATTCTGCAGGAGATGAGCGAGGCCGGCTCGAAGCGCAACGACATGGAATTGCGCTCGGTGCTGGGCTCCTTCCTGTTCACTGGCGAGGAAGTTTTCAAGAAAATCAAAGTCCTCTCGGGTGGTGAGAAAAGCCGCGTGGCCCTGGCCAAAACCCTGATTTCGGAAGCCAACTTCCTGCTGCTCGACGAACCGACCAACCACCTGGACATGGTGTCGGTAAACATCCTGATTCAGGCCCTGGAGCAGTACGAAGGCACGTTCATCGTCATCAGCCACGACCGGTACTTCGTGGAAAACGTGGCCACCAAAATCTGGTTTATCGAGGATTATCAGCTGAAAGAGTACCCCGGCACCTACGTCGAGTACGAGCAGTGGCAGGAAGACCGCGAGAAGGCCGCCAAGAAAGCCGGCCTGCCCAGCCCTTCGGCCAACAAACCCCAGCCCAAGGAGGAGAAAAAAGCCGACCCTACGCCCGCCAAAACCTCTTCGCCCGACCAGAAAAAAGCCCTGAAAGAGCTGGCCGAAGTCGAAGCTAAAATCGACGTATTGGAAAAGGAATTGGCTGGCTACGAAAAGCAGCTTGCCGACCCCAAAATCTACGAGAATGCGTCGCAGCTGAAAGACGCAACGATGAAATTTGAACAGGTAAAAAAGGAGCTGGCTCAACTCAATGACCGTTGGGAAATGCTGGCGGAAGTGTAATTACAACTTGCTCCAAAATTCAAAAGCCTCTTCTGAAGCAACTGCTTCGGAAGAGGCTTTTTTTATGGGCTTTCGCAGTGAAATTTATGCAGCCCGGCTCACCATTGCTGCTCACCTGCCAATCTATTCTTCTACCAACTGCATATTCCAGGTACCGCCCACTCCTTTTGAAAAATAGGGAAGGAAGCCAATCCAGATAATAGAAAATTTGAATTTCCAGCTTCCGCTAATTGATTTTCCATCTGCAGATAACCTGCCCGAATAATAGATGTTGTTGTGCTTTCTATTGTAGGTTCTGCTTTCCCCGCTGTCGCTGAATAGTAGCGTCATAACGGGCATTTGCTTCACAAACTCGACGACACTACCGTTGACTTTGCCACTGATTTCGCCAATTCCTTCGGTCCCGCCGGTTGTTAAATCGTCCTGTACCCGACCAGTAAATCTGCTGCCGCTGCTGTCGTCAATATCAATGGTGAAGGTGGTGTGCTCGAAGCCACGCATCTCGTTGTAAGCTTTATTACTGAAGGTGTATTGGCCAATCCAGCGTCCGAGTTGTAGCATGTGAGTAGTGTAGAGAAAATTGAGAGAATGCAGGGGCCAATAACTACAGGTTGGCCGTTTGCTCGCTGCGGTGCTTGATGACTTCCAATATCATTGCATTAAAATCGTCAAGCACGAAATCGGCCCACCACCGGCTGTAGGTGGGCAAGTTGGTGGTGATGCGGTAGGTACAGCTCAGGGTGACGAGGCAGTGGCCGGGGCCGGCGGGCGCAATGTGGTAGCTGCCCCGCACCACGTCGAAATATTCGCCGCCAATCATCACGTGCTCATCGAGCGTGGTGGGCGTGATGGATGCCGGGTCGACGTCGATGTCGTAGGCAAAGCCGGTGCTGTCGTGCCAGGCCGTGATGCGCTCCTGAAACCGGATGCCTTTCTCCCAGGTAATGCGCCGAACACCGCCGATGCCGTCGTGGTCGAGCCGGCCGTCGAGGGGCTTAGGCACGCCGATGAGGTGGACGAAGTGCGGCGCAATCTCGCTGGCGTTGATGTTGCGCACGTTTTTGATGGCGGGCCACACCTGCGCCCGTCCGGCCTTGATGCGAACTGAGGTCGCGACGGTGTAAAACCGGTCTGTGGGCTTGCTGAAGCTTTCTACCAAAAGCGTGAAAAAGGGCAGCAGGAGCAGCGACACGTAGAGCTTCGTGCCGTTGGCTTCGTTGCGTAGCTTGGCCAGCCGGCTGATAAACGCCCCGAAGCTGGCCAACAGCACAAAAGGCCCCACGATGATGACCAGGCATATCATGCCCTCGAACCCGTTGATAAAACACAGAAAAAAGAAGGTCATCACGATGCCCCAAGGCAGCAGCACATAATCCTTGTAAGCCTGCAGCTGTTCGCGGGTGGAAAACAACACGGGAATGGCGCCCAGCACCAGCGGCAGCACGTAGATGTAGGCCAACGAAACGCCTTTCCGATTGGCCGAGACTATGAGCATAGCCAGAAAAGCATAAAGTACTCCCGCGGTCAGCCCAAGGAGCAGGGTTCGGGTTCGGGAGGGCTTCACGGCGGAACGGGCTTAGGATTTCGCCCAAATGTAAGGAGCGCCGGGCCCGCCGGGGGCACGGAGAAAGCACCGCAGGCGTACTTTCGCCCCATGCGCTTCCTTCCCCTCGCTTCCCTCCTGCTGGCCACCGCCTGCGTGCCGCTGGGCACGCCCATCACCGACCCCAACGCCGCCCGCGCGGGCGCGGGCACCGCCAAGCCCCCCGAATACTACGCCGACAAAACCCTGCGCTACCAGGACTACACCTACTCGCCCGACGTGCGCAGCGTGCAGTGCTACGTGGGCACGGGCCAGCCCAACGAGGTGTTTCAGCCGCCGGTGGTGCCGCTGGGCCAGAGCCAGGCCATTATGCTGGAGTTTGACGTGCTGGGCAGCCAGAGCCAGCGCTACACGGCCAAGCTCATTCACTGCGACGTGGACTGGCAGCCCTCGGTGCTGACCGACATGCAGTTTCTGAACGAGATAAACGAGTTTCTCATCACCGACTACCGGGTGGGCACGGGCACCAAGGTGCCGTATTTCCACTACCGCCTGCGGGCGCCGGGCGTTAAAATCAGCGGCAATTACCTGCTGGTGGTGCAGAGCAGCGGCGGGGTGCCCGTCGTGTCGCGCCGGCTGCTGGTGTACGAAAACCAGGTGCAGGTGGGCCTCAAGCCCGGCTTCGTGGTGGGCGGCCAGGAGCGCTACACCCTGCAGCAGCTCGATTTTGCCATTGGCTACGCGGGGGTGGACCTGGTGAACCCCGCGGCCGAAGTGAAGGTGATACTGCGCCAGAACTTCCGTTGGGACAACGCCAAGGTCAACCTGCGCCCCACCTTCGTGCGCGACGCCGAGCGCCGGCTCGAATACCAGTATTTCAACTTCGAAAACGCGTTTCCGGGCCTGAGCGAGTACCGTTACTTCGACACCCGCGCGGCCCAGAGCGTGGGCATCGGCGTGCTGCACGTCGACCCGCGCGCCAACCCCACCGCTGTGGAGCTGCAGCCCGAAACCTCGCGCCAGAAGCTGGCCTACAACCAGTACCAGGACGCCAACGGCCAGCGCGTGTTCGAGAGCCGCGAGTACGGCAACGGCGCCACCAACGCCGACTATTTCGATGTGACCTTCCAGCTGAAGGCCGACCAGCCCGCTCCCGGCCCGGTATACGCCTTCGGGGCCATGACCGACTGGCAGCTGAAGGACGAATTCCGGCTGACCTACGACGAAGCCAAGCAGCTGTACACCGGCCACGCCCTGCTCAAGCAGGGGTATTACAACTACGATTTTGCCGTGGCCGGCGCCCGCGGCACGGCGCCCGACGAAGTGTACTTCGAAGGCACGCACCAGCAAACCGAAAACCAGTACGACCTGCTGGTGTACTACCGCCCGCCCGGCACTCGCACCGACCTGCTCATCGGCTACCAGACCGTGGACATGAACAGCCGACAATAACCACGCGGCGCCTATCGGCTGCTTATCTGCAGACTGGTTTTCAGGCTAATGGCCGAGGCCTGCTGGCCGCCGCCATAGCCGCCCCGCATGCCGCCGCCCCGCATGCCTCCCCCGCCGCCGTGGCCGCCGCGCATCCCTCCCATGCCTCCCCCGCGCATGCCCGGCCCCTGCATACTGCCGCCTTGTGCGGGCATTACCAGTTTGCCCCCGGCCAGGGTGAAACCCACCACGGCCGGGCGGCCGGTGAGGGTGCGCAGCGTGCGGTAAAGCAAGCGCAGGGGAACGGCCAACTCATAAACCAGGCTTTCCTGCGCGTCGAGGCTCATGGCGGCTTTCACGCCCAGCTGCGACTGGGTATCGGTCAGAGTGGGCTCGGCGCTGCCTTTGTAGTGCAGCAACTCCATTTCACGCATCTGCCCGATGGCCTGGGCCATGCTCTCGCGCCGGTCGTTGGGGCCAGCAGCGGAGCCAGCCGCCGGGCCGTCGGGACGCGTTGGGGCGCCGGTGCCGGGTTGGTTGCCCAGCGGATAATGCACCCCAAATTGATGCTGGTTGCGGCCCGTGGTGTCGAGCCACACCGTGAGGCCCAGGCGCAGTATTCGGGCCTGGGTGGCCAGGTCGGCGGCCTTGAGGCGCAGGTACACGTGGCGGCCGTCGTTTAGCACCTGGTACTGCAGCTTGCTGCCGGGGTCGTAGCGGAGCGAGTCGGTCCAGTCGGTGGCCAACCCGTCGATGACCGGCGGCACGGCCGCGAAACGGCCGGCATTGCTGGCCACCGGGTGCCGGCTGCAGCCCATTATTCCCGCAAGCAGCACGGCCGGCACTACCGCCGCCCGCCACACACACATACCACGTTTCATAGCCCAACACGAAAGGAAAGAGCCGCAATATTTTCATTGCGTGCATGTGCTTCCCATGAATAAAAACGCGCCGTTGCCCAAGCTGGCAGGGAAATAGCTATGCTGCTTCTAGGCCAGCAGTAGAAACGCCGCGGGGCGTAAGCGCAACCTTAGCCCCCGCCCGCTCCGTTGCAAGCCCATTCGTTGCCCTTCACCGGCGTAAGCCGCTTTATTTGTTCCTATGAATACCTCTCTTCTTCGCGGCCTGCGCACTGGCGCGCTGCTGACCTTGCTGCTGCCCCTGGCCAGCTCTTCGAGCCTCACCGACTGGGCCGCGCGCACGCCGGCCGCTCCCCGCACCCCCGCCGCCCGCCCCCTGCAGGGCGCCAAGCCCGACCCGGCCGTCATTGCCCAGTTTGGCCTCTACAACAGCGCCTCGCTCCAGAAACTCATCGACGCCAAAGGCAAGCAGATGACGGCCATTTCAGACCGCCCCGGCGATTACGGCTTCACCGTAGTCGACTCGCCGGTTATCAATGCCTTTGCCACGCCCGACGGCCACGTGTATTTCACGCGCGGCATCATGGCGTATTTCAATGATGAAGCCCAGTTTGCCGGCGTGCTCGGCCACGAGTTGGGCCACATCACCGCCCAGCACGGCAAAAAGCAGCAAACCCGCAGCACCATTGCCGGCATCGGCATGATACTGGGCTCGGTGCTGGCGCCGCGCGTGATGCAGTCGGTGGGCGGCGTGGCCCAGCAGGTGGTGGGCCTGGGCATGCTCAAGTACGGCCGCGACGACGAGAACGAATCCGACGCCCTGGGCGTGAAGTACTCGACCAAAATCGGCTACGACGCCAGCCACATGGCCGACTTCTTCCAGACACTGCAACGTACCGAGGAGCAAAGCGGCAGCAGCATCCCCACCTTCCTGAGCACCCACCCCAACTCGGCCGACCGCTACACCCGCGTGAAAAGCCTGGCCGCGCAAGCCAAGCAGTCGGTGGGCAACCGCCCGCTGGCCATCAATCGCAACCAGTACCTCAAAGCCATTGAGGGCCTCACCTACGGCGAAGACCCGCGCCAGGGCTATGTGGAAGGCGGCGTGTTCTACCACCCCGACCTGAAGTTCCGCTTCCCCATCCCCTCGGGCTGGAAGTCGCAAAACTCGCCCGACAAGTTCCAGATGGCCGAGCCCAACGGCAAGGCGCTGCTGGTGTTCCTGGGCGCCGGCAACGGCTCGCTCGACGCCGCCGCGCAGGACCTGGCCAAAGCCATTGGCGTGCAGGGAGCCAGCGCCCAGAAAACCACCATTAACGGCTTCCCGGCCCTCGTGTTTGAAGGCGACCAGGCGGCACAGGACGGCCAGCAGGGCGCCCACGTGCTGGCCCAGCTGCTGCAGGACGGCCAAACCGTGTACGCTTTCGTGGGCCTAGCCGCGGCTTCCAACTTCGGTACTTACGCGCCCCAGTTCCAGCGCGCCGCCCAGGGCTACGCCCGCCTCACCGACGCCAGCAAGCTGAACCGCCAGCCCGAGCATATCCGCATTAAATCGGCCGCCAGCAACACCACCTTGGCCTCGGCCTTGGCCGCCAACGGCATCCCCAGCAAGCGCTACGAGGAAATGGCCATTCTCAACGGCATGAAAACCAGCACGCAGCTTCCCAAAGGCACGTTGTTTAAGATTGCGAAGTAGCAGGGTCTGCTCTTGCTAGCCCATAATAAAAAAGGCCTGACGCTCACACGTCAGGCCTTTTTACTTTCTTTTGAAAGCAATTACACATTAAACCGGAAGTGCATGATGTCGCCGTCCTGCACCACGTAGTCTTTGCCTTCCACGGCCATTTTGCCGGCTTCTTTGATTTTTACCTCGGTCTTGTACTCCTGATAATCCGGCAGCTTGATGACTTCGGCGCGGATGAAGCCCTTCTCGAAATCGGAGTGGATGACGCCGGCCGCGGCGGGCGCTTTGTCGCCGCGGTGGATGGTCCAGGCGCGCACTTCCTGCACGCCGGCGGTGAAGTAGGTAATGAGGTTCAGCAGCTCGTAGCTGGCCCGGATGAGCTTGTTCAGGCCCGATTCGGTGAGACCGTATTCGCCCAGGAACATGGCTTTTTCCTCGGGGTCTTCCATCTCGGCAATCTGGGCTTCGATGGCGGCCGACACCAGCACCACCTGGGCGCCTTCGGCTTTCACGTGCTCGCGCAGGGCTTCCACGTGCTTGTTGCCATTGCTGGCAATGCTGGCTTCGTCCACGTTGGCCACGTAAATCACGGGCTTGACGGTGAGCAGCTGCAGGTCGGCAATGGCGGCCAGGTCATCTTCGGAAGCGGCCACGGCGCGGGCATTCTGGCCCGCTTCCAGAGCGGCTTTGAATTTCTGCAGCGACACCACTTCCTTCTTGGCCACGGCATCGCCGGCCTTGGCGCTGCGCTCCGACTTCTGCAGCTTCTTCTCCACGCTTTCCAGGTCCTTGAGCTGCAGCTCGGTGTCGATAACGTCTTTGTCGAAGACGGGGTCCACGCCGCCGGCCACGTGCACGATGTTGGGGTCGTCGAAGCAGCGCACCACGTGAATGATGGCGTCGACCTCGCGGATGTTGGCCAGGAATTTATTGCCCAGGCCCTCGCCCTTGCTGGCGCCCTTCACGAGGCCGGCGATGTCGACAAACTCGATAATGGTGGGCAGCACGCGCTTGGGGTTCACCAGCGCTTCAAGGATTTGCAGGCGCTCATCCGGCACGGTAATCACGCCCACGTTGGGCTCGATGGTGCAGAACGGGTAGTTGGCCGATTCGGCCTTGGCGTTAGAAAGAGCGTTGAAAAGAGTCGATTTGCCGACGTTTGGCAAGCCGACGATACCGCAGCGGAGGCCCATATTTTGGGTGAATGAGTGACTGAGTGAATGAGTGAATTGCAGGCAATTCGGCCGCAAAGGTACGGCCTGGGCATCGGGTTCGGTTGTAAAAAAGAACGTCATGCTGAACGAAGTCGAAGCATCTCGCGTGCCATAGTAAATGAATTACTTGCGCGGGAGAGATGCTTCGACTTCGCTCAGCATGACGTTTTTCGAGGCTGTTGGCCCAAACGGACGCTCTAGAAGCTGTCGTCGCTGCGGTTGGGGTCGAAGGCGGGGCGGTCAAAATCGCGGCGGGGCTGGTCCCGGTCGTCGTAGTCGCGCGGGCGGTCGAGTTCGGCCACTTCTTCGGGGGTCAGCAGTTCTTCGCGCACGTAGTCCACCGCGTCCTGCAGGGCGTCCACAAACTTGAGGAAATCTTCCTTGTAGAGGAAGATTTTGTGCTTTTCGTAGCTTACCGAGTCGTCGCCGTGCTGGCGGCGCTTGCTTTCGGTGATGGTCAGGTAGTAGTCCTGGCCGCGGGTGGCTTTCACGTCGAAGAAATACGTGCGCTTGCCGGCTTTAATGCGTTGGGAATAAATTTCTTCCTGGTCGTGACGGTCGTCCACAGGGATGGGTTGGGGGTATGGGTGGGAAATAGCGTCGATGGTTGAATGAGACGGCCAACTTACGAATTGTGCTGTAAAGATAAACGGCGGGGGCGGGCCGGGTGTTGGGGTATCTTTGAACCTTAGTGATACAAGCCGCCTGTCATCCTGAGCGCAGCGAAGGACCTTCTCACGTTTGCATCGGTTGTGCCCAACGGCGATAAGGTCCTTCGCTGCGCTCAGGATGACAGAAGCTTTTATTTGCCCTACCGCCTCCCCACCTGCCACCCCATGCCCATCGACCTCGCCGCCATCCGCTCTTTCGAAAACATCGAATTTCTGGCCCGCCAGCTGGTCGATGGGTTCATTACCGGCCTGCACCAGTCGCCCTACCACGGGTTTTCGGTGGAATTTTCGGAGCACCGCCTCTACAACCCCGGCGAAAGCACGCGCCACATCGACTGGAAGGTGTTTGCCCGCACCGACAAGCTCTTCGTGAAGCGCTACGAGGAAGAAACCAACCTGCGCGCCCACTTGCTGCTCGACGTGAGCCCCAGCATGTATTACCCCGCACCGGGCCACGACAAGCTGAAATTCAGCATTCTGGCCGCGGCGGCCCTCACTACCCTGCTCACCCGGCAGCGCGACGCCGTGGGCCTTGTCACCTTCGCCGAAACCGTGGAGCTGCAGACGCCGGTGCGCTCCACCAGCACGCACCGCCACACCCTGTTGCTGGCCCTGCAACAACTGCTGGAGCGCCCGCCGGCGCCCAAAACCGTGCGTGGCACCGACGTAGCCGGCACCGTGCACGCCATTGCCCAGCAGATTCCGAAACGCTCCCTGGTCATCCTGTTCAGCGACATGCTGGGGCGCGGCGCGGCCGAGCAGGAGGCCGCCCTGGCCGCCCTGCAGCACCTCAAGCATCAGCACCACGAAGTGCTGCTTTTCCACGTGCTCGACCGCGCCACCGAAGCCGATTTCGACTTTGCCGAGCGGCCCTACATCTTCGAAGACGTGGAAACCGGTCAGGAAATCAAGCTGCAGCCCTCCCAGATACGCGAGCAGTACCGCGCCGCCATGACGGCCTACGAGCAGGAACTGGCCCAGCGCTGCGGGCAGCTGCGCATCGACTTTGTGCCCGTGGATGTGCGCGAGCCGTTCGAGAAGGTGCTGTATGCTTACCTGGTGAAGCGCGGCAAAGTGCGCTAAACATTTGGGCCGGCTCCGGGCTTGCTCTCCGTCTTTATTTCGCTGCTGTGTTCCTTCGCTTCGTTCTCGTTTTCGCCGTTTCCCTGCTGGTTTTTGCGCCCATCACGGGCTACATCGCCTACAACTACGGCCGCTCGTTCTGGCGATGGTTTGCGTTTGGCATGGTGGTGCCGTTTTTCTCGGTGTTCGTGGCGCTGTTTGTGGCCATGCGCGAGCGGGCCGCTGAGGAGCAAGCCGAAGCCCGGCAGCGGCAGCCCCCCAGGGCCTGAGGCGCCCCAACGTAGGTATTGGCAGCGGCGGCCCGGGGCCAGGGCCTACCTTTGTGGCAGTCTGAATGCCGTGGTGCGGACGCTGCAAAGCGACGGCTGTTTTCTGATTATTGAGATGCTGGAAGCCCTTATTGTTATTTTAACGCCGCTATTTTTCATGCCATTGATGACGGCGTTTATGGCCTACAACCACGGCCGCTCGTTCTGGCGCTGGTTTGGCATTGGCTGCGCGCTGCCCTACGTGTCGCTGTTTGTGGTTATGGCGGTGGTGCGCCGCGACCAGAAGAAACTGGCCGTCGCCTAAGCTACTTTCGCGGCGGCGCTGTTGCCCGTTTCGTTTACCCTCTTCCCTCTCTTATGTACCAAACCCTTCTCATTCTGCACTCCTGGTCGCGCTGGCTCGTGGTAATTTTCGGCCTCATTGCCGTGTACCGCGCCTTTGTGGGCTACTCCGGCCGCCGGCCGTTTGTGAGCGCCGACAACGGCATGAGCGCCGCCTTCTCAGGCTTTATGTGGCTGCAGGTGCTCATCGGCCTGGGCCTGTACTTCGGCCTGAGCCCCTGGGGCCTGAACGCCATGAAGCAGGCCGGCGCCATGAAAGACCCCACCGCCCGCTTTTTCGGCATGGAGCACGTGGTTGTCATGATTCTGGCCGCCATTGTGGCCCAGGTGGGCCGCATCGCCGTCAAGAAAACCGCCGACAGCACCCAGAAGCACCGCAAGGCCCTGCTGTACTTCGGCGTGGCGCTGCTGCTGGTGCTCCTCATGATTCCGTGGGGCATCTGGAATCCGGCACGCCCGCTGTTCCGTTTCTAGGTTTTCAGGTTTTACCTGCTAAGTTTGAAGGGCTGAGCACGCTCCGCAGCCCTTCTGCTATTTTGCCCGGCAATCTACTGACCAACTTCCCGTGCCTACCGCGCCAAAACGCACCTATACCGTAGAGGATTTTTCCGATTTGATAAACGCGCGCTTGCAGCGGCTCGAAAACAAAAAGGAAGCCCAGAAACGCTACGGCAGTCTGCTGGCCGTGCTGCGCCAGCAGGTAGATTCTTACCGGCTGCGCAAAGCCAGTGGCCAGTAGCTTATTTCTTTTTTCCTGAGACGTCAAAAGCCTTCCTGTGTTGTCATGGGAAGGCTTTTTTATTGGTGCTCATCCCAAGGCACGCCCTTTTCGATGCCGATAAACTTCCTTGTTAAGCCCGAAGCTCTGGCCGCTGTTGACACTACTTATCCTGCTTGTGCTGAAATGGGGCAGCGTTGAGGCGGCCATGCACGAGAAGGTGAAACTGCGGTGGGCCAGGCGGGCGCCCCCCGGCCGGGAGCGCCATAAACCGGCTCATTTTCAACTCCAAAGCCCCGCCACACCCTCGCGGCGGGGCTTTTGTGCGTTTCTCCTCCAAAACAAAATCCTACCTTCACGCTCCCAATCTTCTCTTCCCACCCAATTATCATTTCATGCCCACCCTTCACGACCATGCCCACATCGGCGGCCAACCCCTGCGCCCCGAAAGTTTGATGATGAGCTACGGCTACACCCCCGCCTGGAGCGAGGGCGCCATCAAACCCCCTATTTTTCAGACGTCTACCTTCGTCTTCAATAGCGCCGAGCAGGGCAAGGCCTACTTCGAGCTGGCCTACGGCCTGCGCCAGGCCAACCCCGACGAGGAGATGGGCCTCATCTACTCCCGCCTCAACAACCCCAGCCTGGAAATCCTGGAGCACCGCCTCACCCTCTGGGACGGCGCCGAGGAAGCGGCCAGCTTCGCCAGCGGCATGGCCGCCATCAGCACCACGCTGCTGGCCCTGCTCAAGCCCGGCGACGTGGTGCTGCACTCCGAGCCGGTGTACGGCGGCTCCGACTTCTTCCTGAAAAACGTGCTGCCCAAGTTCGGCATCACCGCCGTGGGCTTCCGCCCCACCGCCACCCCCGAGGAACTCACCGCCCAGGTGGCCGGCATCGAGCAGGGCCGCCTGGCCATGATTTTCGTCGAAACCCCCGCCAACCCCACCAACCACCTCGTCGACCTGGAAGCCTGCGCCGCCCTGGCCCGCCAGCACGGCACCCCGGAGCACCCCATTCGGCTGGTGGTGGACAATACTTTTCTCGGGCCAGTTTTCCAGCATCCGCTCAAGCACGGGGCCGACGTGGTGCTCTACTCGGCCACCAAGTTTCTGGGCGGCCACTCCGACCTCATTGCCGGCGCAGCCCTGGCCAGCAAGCCGCTGATGAAGGAAATCAAAGCCATGCGCACCTTCATGGGCACCATGTGCGACCCCAACACCGGCTGGATGCTCATGCGCTCGCTCGAAACGCTGAAGCTGCGCATGGAGCGCGCCGCCCAATCGGCCCAGACCATTGCCGACTGGCTGCGCCAGCACCCGCTGGTGGCCCGCACCTACTACCTCACCCACCTTGAGCACAACCCCGCCCAACAGGATATCTACCGCCGCCACTGCCTCTCGCCCGGCTCCATGATTTCCTTTGATATTAAGGGCGGCGAGCCCGAAGCCTTCCGCTTCCTCAACGCCCTGCGCCTCATCAAGCTGGCCGTGAGCTTGGGCGGCACCGAAAGCCTGGCCGAGCACCCCGCCACCATGACGCACTCCGACATCTCGGTGCCCGAGCAGGCCGAAATGGGCATCACGGCCCAAATGATTCGCCTCAGCATCGGCGTGGAAGACCCGCGCGACCTGATGCTGGATTTGGAACAGGCATTTGCGGCCGTGGGCGTGGTGAAGGAGCGGGCGCTGGAAATGGCGTAGTTTTTTGTTTATTGACACAGTATGCCTTGGTTGGGTTGACGATATATTGTCTAACCCAACCAAGGCATTTGCTTTCCTGCCAATGTTGTTGAATGCAGTCCATTCAGAATGACATATTCCCGCGCTTTTTCTCCACTGGTTTCAGCTGTTGCGCTGTTCTTTCTGTTGTCTACAGCCACCCTATGTAACGGACAGTCTGAGAATCTGAAGACAGCATACCCAGGCTTAAAAACGCTGGTGTATTCCCATGGCCCAAGCGGTTTCGAAAGCGTTAGCAAATGCACGCCATGTATTTTGGCGCGATACGATAAGGACGGCCATTTATACACCAAAGCCGTTCAATATACCGATTGCGGCGTTGGCTTTTATAACGAATATTACCCGAGCGGCAAACTAAAAATAACGGGACAGCATCGGGAAAATGACACTGGCAAATGGGACGACGTCTATGACCGGGGCTTATGCTGGGCCAAAACCGGCGAGTGGGTTTTCTATTCTGAAACGGGCAAGGTCATCACCAAAGAATATTGGAAAGATGGCACCTTCCTGAAACAAGTACCCGAACGCTCCCTCAACGAAGCGTGGAAAATCAACTTTATTCTAAACGGCAATATTCTTGAAAAAGACGCCCGTATCAGCATGAGCGACATCAATAATTTAACTATCGTGCCTGTTTTCAAAAATAAGTCGAACAACAAACCTGCTTATTGCAGCACGTTAACGATATCCGCGACAGGCAAAGTGCAAATACACGTCGATTTTTCAGAAAATGGGAAATTAGAAACGGATGTTTCTGCTTTGCTTAAGGCAAAAGGATATAATGACCCGAGCAAAATCAGCCTTTATATTCTAACTACCAATCAAATGGACAACAAACAAAGCTGGGGGCATTCTTTCACATTCAAGTAACCCGCACTCATCCCGTTAGAAACAGTACTTATGGAAGCTAAAAGAGCCGGCCGCTTCCTCAGCGGGCGGCTCTTTTTTGTAGTGCGCCCCCTGTAATTGGCGTGGCGGAAAGGCAATAGCGGCCACCCGCGCAGCAACTTTCTGCACCAAAAAATAACTTGTCCTCCGCTGCGCACCCTTTATATTTAGCTATTTAACACCTCATTTTCTGCTATTCAACGCCTATGCTGCTTGACTACTCCACGCAACTGACGGCACTGGTGGCCGTCGACGCCCTTGAATCGGCCCCCAGCGGTGGCCCCCAGGCCCACCACGCCTGCCTCGACTGCGGCGCGGCCCTGACCGACAAGTTTTGCGCTCATTGCGGCCAGCCAGCCGACACGCACCGCATCACGCTGAAGCACCTGCTGCTGCACGACCTGCCGCACTCCGTCTGGCACGTCGACAAGGGGCTGGTGTACACTTTCTATCAAATGCTGACGCGCCCGGGCCTTACCATCCGGGGGTACCTGGCCGGGCAGCGCACGCGGCAGTTCCGTCCGGTGAGCTACCTGCTGCTGTTGGTTGGCCTATCGGCGCTGGTCATGTCGGCTTTTCAGTTCGACCTGCAGCAGGCCATGCTGTCGTCGCAGCCCACTAGCGCGGGTTCGCCATCCATGGGGCTGATGTCAGTGGTGATGGAGCGTTACCTGTCCACCACCATGAAGCACCCCTACCTGATGCAGTTGGTGCTCATGCCGCTCAACGCCTTAGTAGCGTGGTGGCTGCTGAAACGAGCGGGTTACAACTACGCCGAAATATTGCTGGCCAACTGCTTCATCGGGGGCACCCTCACCGTCATCAATCTGGCCGTGATGCTTCCCGCACTGCTGGCCGGCAACCCCGCCTTCCTAAAGTCGGCCTCGCAACTGGTCTTTATCCCAACGCTGATTTATTCGTTCTGGGTACACGCGCAGCTCTTGCAGGCTGCTCCCACCTTTACCGCAGTGCGGCGCTACAGCCGGGCGCTGGGCATTTCGCTACTGCAAATTGTGGTGCTGCTATTAGCGGCCATGGTGTGCATCATCGTGCTCACGGTGCAAGTGCTAAACGAGCGGCCGGACCTGCGGCCAAAAGCTGTTCCCAAGAAGGCAACGGCGGCGGCCACGCGCTAACCGCCCCCACCCCAAAAATAAAAAAGCCCGCCGCTGTACCAGCGACGGGCTTTTTTTTCGTTGATACAGCGGCAATTACTGCCCCAGCACGATGGCGAACACCAACGGCGCCACGATGGTGGCGTCCGACTCGATGATGTACTTCGGGGTTTTCTCGCCCAGCTTGCCCCAGGTGATTTTCTCGTTGGGCACGGCGCCGGAGTAGCTGCCGTAGCTGGTGGTGGAGTCCGAAATCTGGCAGAAATAGCCCCACAGCGGCACCTCGTGGCGCTGCAAATCCTGGTGCAGCATGGGCACCACGCAGATGGGGAAGTCGCCGGCAATGCCGCCGCCAATCTGGAAGAAGCCCACCTTGCTTTCTTCGGTGGCGTTCTGGGTGTACCAGTCGGCCAGGTACATCATGTACTGAATGCCCGTGCGCATGGTGTGCACGTTCTTCACGTCGCCGGTCATCACGTGGCCGGCGTAGATGTTGCCGAGCGTGGAGTCTTCCCAGCCGGGGCAGATGATGGGCAGGTTTTTCTCGGCTGCGGCCAGCATCCAGGAGTCTTTGGGGTCAATCTGGTAGTACTGCTCCAGCTCGCCGCTCAGCAGAATCTGGTAGAAGAATTCGTGGGGGAAATAGCTTTCGCCGGCCTTATCGGCCTTCTCCCAGAACTTCAGCACCGAGTGCTCCAGGCGGCGCATGGCCTCTTCCTCGGGAATGCAGGTATCGGTCACGCGGTTCATGTGGCGGGCCAGCAGGGCCTGCTCGTCGGCGGCGGTGAGGTCGCGGTAGTGCGGCACCCGCTCGTAGAAGTCGTGGGCCACCAGGTTGAAGATATCCTCCTCCAGGTTGGCGCCGGTGCAGCTGATAATCTGCACCTTGTCCTGCCGAATCAGCTCGGCCAGCTGAATGCCCATTTCGGCGGTGCTCATGGCGCCGGCCAGGGTTATCATCATCTTGCCGCCATCGGCGAGGTGCTTGTTGTAGCCATCGGCCGCGTCCACAAGGGCGGCAGCGTTGAAGTGGCGGAAGTGGTGGCGGATGAAGTTGGAAACGTGCATGGGTTGGGGAGTTGTGTTGTTTTCCGGGTTGTATCGAACGGTCATGCTGAGCGCAGTCGAAGCATGACGTTCTTCTTAAACGATGACAAGCGCTACGACGGCGACTCAATCATCAAATTATGATTGGTGTAGATGCAGATGTCGGCCGCGATGTTGAGGCCCTCTTCCACCATCTGGCGGGCGGTGAGGTGCGGCGCGTGCTTCTTAAGCGCCAACGCCGCCGCCTGCGCATACATCGCGCCCGAGCCGATGGCGGCCACGTCGGAGTCCGGCTCCAATACGTCGCCGGTGCCGCTGAGGATGAGCAGCTCGTCCTTGTCGGCTACCACCATCATGGCTTCGAGCTTGCGCAGGTACTGGTCTTTGCGCCAGTCCTTGGCCAGCTCAATGGCGGCGCGCTTGAGGTTGCCGCCGTAGCTGGTCAGCTTCTCCTCGAAGCGGTCGAGCAGCATGAACGCATCGGCCGTAGAGCCGGCAAAACCGGTTACGACTTTGCCATCGAGCAGCTTGCGGACTTTGCGCACGTTGTTCTTGGCCACGTGCTTGTCCATGGTGGCCTGCCCGTCGGCGCCGAGGGCGATTTCGCCGTTGTGCCGGATGCCGAGGACGGTTGTTGAGCGAATCTTCATTTCAGTGAACAGTGAACAGTGAGCAGTGAACAGTTGAGCGCCATAAAAGCAAAGTGAGCAGTGAATGTAGCCGGGGCCACTGTTCACTGCTCACTGTCAACTGTCCACTGATTATCAAATCATCAAGCGCATGGGGTCTTCCAGCAGGCTTTTCAGCGTTTGCAGGAAGGCGGCACCGGTGGCGCCGTCCACCACGCGGTGGTCGCAGCTCAAGGTCACCTTCATGATGTTGCCGATGGCCAGCTGGCCGTCTTTCACAATGGCGGTTTGCTTGATGCCGCCCACGGCCAGGATGCAGGCATCGGGCGGGTTGATGATGGCGGTAAACTCATCGATGCCAAACATGCCCAGGTTCGAGATGGTGAAGGTGCTGCCCTCCCACTCGGCTGGCTGCAGCTTCTTGCTCTTGGCTTTGCCGGCCAGCTCTTTCACCTCGTTGGCGATGGTGGCCAGGCCTTTTTGGTCGGCGTTGCGAATCACGGGTACCAGCAGACCTTCGTCCACGGCCACGGCCACGCCGATGTTGATGACCTTGTTCTGGCGGATTTTGTCGCCTAGCCACGAGGAGTTCACGGCTGGGTGCGAGCGCAGCGCAATGGCCGCTGATTTCAGCACCAGGTCGTTGAAGCTCAGCTTCACCGGCGACAGCTCGTTGAGCTTTACGCGGGCTTCCATGGCCTTGTCCATGTTGATTTCCATCGTGAGATAGAAATGCGGGGCCGTGAACAGGCTCTCGGACAGGCGCTTGGCAATCACCTTACGCATCTGCGACACGGGCGTGTCGGTGTACGTATCGGTCGAGGCCGGGGCGCTGGCAGCCGGGGCAGCGGCCGGGGCGGCTGCTTGCGGGGCCGGGGCCGAAGTAGGAGCGGCAGCGGGCGCCGCCTGCGCAGCGGCCGGAGCAGCACCGGGCTGGAAGTTCTCCACGTCGCGCTGCACAATGCGGCCGTTGTCGCCCGAGCCCACCACCTGGGCCAGGTTGATGCCTTTTTCTTTGGCAATGCTCTTGGCCAGCGGCGAGGCCAGGATGCGGCCGCCATTAACCGCCGGCGCAGCTGCAGCCGGCTGAGCCGGGGCAGCAGGCGCAGCGGCCGGAGCAGCAGCTTCTGCAGGTGCAGCAGCCGGGGCGGGTGCCGCAGCGGCACCGCCGCTTTGGCCGCCCAGCAGGGCCTGAATGTCGGCTCCTTCCTCGCCAATGATGGCCAGGATGCCGTCGACGGCCACGGCTTCGCCGGCTTTAGGGCCGGTGTAGAGCAGGGTGCCGTCTTCGTAGTTTTCCAGCTCCATGGTGGCTTTGTCGGTCTCGACTTCGGCCAGCACGTCGCCCGATTTCACTTTGTCGCCCACGTTTTTCAACCACGCGGCAATGGTGCCTTCGGTCATCGTGTCGCTCATTTTGGGCATGCGCACCACGGTGGCTTTTTTGCCATTGGCCGGGGCAGCGGGAGCAGCGGCCGGCGACGGAGCGGTCGGAGCCGGGGCCGGCGCAGGAGCCGCCGGTGCTTCCGCCTTGGGAGCTTCGGGCGCAGGAGCAGCGGCCGGAGCCGGGGCCGCGGCGCCGCCCTGGGCGCCCGACAGCAGGGCCGAAAAGTCCTCGCCTTCCTTACCTACAATGGCCAGAATGCCATCGACGGCCACCGATTCTTTCTCTTTCGGGCCGATGTAGAGCAGGGTGCCGTCTTCGTAATTCTCCAGCTCCATGGTGGCTTTGTCGGTCTCGACTTCGGCCAGGATGTCCCCGGACTTAACTTTATCACCCACCTTTTTGAGCCAGGCCGCGATGGTCCCTTCGGTCATCGTGTCGCTCATTTTGGGCATTTTTATGATTTCGGCCATCAGATTTGTCGCGCTTGGATTGAGGAGGCCAAAATTAGCCCGAAAAGTTGGCCAGACAATCAGCGCAAGGTTTCGCGAGGTGAAAAGAGGTTTCGCGGGGCAAAACCAGCCGCCATCACATCCATTGCGAAACCTCTTTTCACCTCGCGAAACCTTGCGCTATTGCAAATGCGCCACATCGAGAAAATTCTTCACCGTAAACACCGTACCCGTGTACTCCAGCTTGTACAGGCATAAGTTGCTGTGCTCGAAGCCCTCCATGGCGCTGAGCGGGTAGTTGAGCAGCTGGCAAAGCATCACCCGCATGGCGCGGCCGTGCATGCACACCAGCACGGTTTGCTCGTCGGCACGGGATTTCAGCAGCTCGATGAAGGGGCGCTGGCGGGCGGCTACTTCGTCGGGGCTTTCGCCACCGGTCAGGCGGGCGTCGGTGCGGCCGCTCACCCAGTCGTGCAGCACTTGGCGGTACTCGGCGTCTTCTTCCATCGTGATGCGGGTGCCCTCGCGCACGCCCCAGCTTATCTCGTTGAGGCCGGCATGTGCTTCGTGGGGCAGGCCGAGGTCGAGGAACTGCTGCACCGACTCGTGGGTGCGGCGCAGGGCCGAGGTATATACCTTATCGAAGGGCACGTGCCCGTAGGCCGCGAAAAACTGCGCGGCCTGGCGGCGGCCGGTGTCGTTCAGGCTCGAATCGACGCCGCTGCCCTGCACAATGCCGCGCACGTTGAAATCGGTCTGGCCGTGGCGCAGCAGGAAGATGGTCCGGGGCCTCACGTTGCGTGGTAGTTTTGCGGTACAATCCGTCAACAATCGTTCAAAGTACGGGGTTTTAGCCCCGGCCGTTGGACCACCTACCCCTCAACCCGCTGTTCAAAGGCCGTTTTGCGTTTTTGAGCAGCTTTGCCCCTGCCCCCATGACCCTGGAAGAAGTGAAGCGCTGGACGGATTCGCGGCCCAACCTGGCCCACGCCCTTGGCATCGAAATCACGGCCGTGTCGGAAGACGCCCTCGAAGGCCGCATGCCCGTGGACGGCCGCACCCACCAGCCCATGGGCCTGCTGCACGGCGGCGCCTCGGTGGCCCTGGCCGAAACGCTGGGCAGCATTGCCGCCGCTTTGCGCGTGGACCGCAGCAAGCAGGCCTGCGTGGGCCTCGAAATCAACGCCAACCACCTGAAGGGCGTGCGCGACGGCTGGGTGCGCGGCCGCGCCACGCCAGTGCACGTGGGCCGCAGCACGCAGGTGTGGGAAATCCGCATTACGCACGAAGAAACCGGGGCACTGGTCTGCATCAGCCGCATCACAATGGCCGTCATCGACCTGCCCGGCGGCGAAAAGCGAGCGTAGATGCAGGGCCCTGAACTTCGGCAATTGCGCTGGCCCGCCGCGGCGGCTGGCCTCGACGCGCGGGCCCGGCTGCGGCACCTGGCGGCTGGCGCGCTGCGCACCGGCCGCCCGCTCGCCCTGTGGCGCGAGCCTGGTGCCGAGCACCCGCGCCTGCTGGTGGCGCGCAGCCTCGAATCCTCCTTCACCGGCCTGCCCCCGGCCCTGGACGCCCAGGCGCCGGCCGGCTTCGCCTTTTTTCCTTTTAGAGACTCCGACCACAACCCGGCCCTTTTTCTACCCGCCGACGTGCGCTACGACGCGGCCGAACCCGACACCGTGACGGTGGCGCCAGCGGCCAGCGACATCATCCCCGGGCTGGCCGCGTGGCTGGCGGCCCCCACCCTGGACCAGCTGGCCTGGCACCGCGGCCCGCAGCCAGCCCCCCACCCCGCCACTCATACCGAGTACACGCAGCTGGTGGAGAAGGGTGTAGCGGCCATCGAGGCCAAAGAAGTGGTGAAGGTGGTGACTTCGCGCGCGGCGCGGCGGCCCCTGCCGGCCGGCTTCGATGCCTTTGCCGCGTTTGAGGAGTTGGCTGAGCAATACCCACGAGCGTTTGTGTCGCTGGTGAGCGTGCCGGGCGTGGGCACTTGGCTGGGCGCCACGCCCGAAGTGCTGGCCGAGGTGACGGCCGACGGCACCTTCCACACCATGGCGCTGGCCGCCACCCAGCCCGTGACGGCCGAGGTGACGCCGCGCACGGCCATCTGGCGCCAGAAGGAAATTGAAGAGCAGGCGCTGGTGGCCCGCTACATTGTGAGCTGTTTCAAGCAGCTGCGGCTGCGCGAGTACCACGAAACCGGCCCGCGCACCGTGGTGGCCGGCCAGCTGCTGCACCTGCGCACCGACTTTGAAGTGAACCTGCGGCAGGTACCCTTCCCCAATCTTGGCACCGACATGCTGCGCCTGCTGCACCCCACCTCGGCCGTGGGCGGCATGCCCCGGCAGGCGGCCATGGAATTCATTCAAGCACACGAGGGCTACGACCGCGCCTACTACAGCGGCTTTCTAGGGCCGGTAAACGTGAGCGCGCCCGGCGTGGCCCGCCTCTACGTAAACCTACGCTGCCTGCAGCTCCGCGCCGACGAGGCCATTCTCTACGCCGGCACCGGCCTCACCGTCGATTCCGACCCCGAGCGCGAGTGGCAGGAAACCGAAATGAAGCTGCAAACCGTAGCAGCAGTGCTGCAGTAAGCAGTGAATAATTATCAGTGAACAGTGAGCAGTTGCCGGTAGACAATGCCGTTCTGCTTGCTCCTGCGAGCTGTCCACTATTAATCATTCACTGCTCACTGTTAACTATTAACTGACAACTGACCCTATGCAGGCCGTTTACAACATCGCCGAAATCTGCGCCCGCCACGGCATTACCGACGTGGTGCTTTCGCCCGGCTCGCGCTCGGCGCCGCTCACGCTGGCCTTTGCCCGGCACCCGGCGTTCGCGGGCAAACTGCGGGTGGTGCCCGATGAGCGCGCGGCGGCTTTCATTGGGCTAGGCATTGCGCAGGCCACCCGGCGGCCGGTGGTGCTGGTGTGCACCTCGGGCTCGGCGGGGCTGAACTATGCGCCGGCCGTGGCCGAGGCGTTTTTTCAGCAGGTGCCGCTGCTGGTGCTCACCGCCGACCGGCCGCCCGAGTGGATAGACCAGCTCGACGGCCAGACCATTCGGCAACAAAACCTGTACGGGCGCCACGCCAAGGGCGCGTTTGATTTCCCCGTGGACACCACGCACGCCGATGCCAAATGGCACGCCGAGCGCATTGTGAACGAAGCAATCAACCTGGCCAGCGCCTACCCTGCCGGTCCGGTGCAGGTGAACGTGCCCCTGCGCGAGCCTTTTTACCCGAAGGCCGGCGAGGAAGCGCGCTACGAGCAGGACGTAAAAATCATCCGCGACACGGATTACCCTTTTCCAGCGGGCATCCCCTTGCCAGGGGCACTGCAGGACGCCAAAGCCGCCGGCCGCGTGCTGATTGTGGCCGGCCAACACCGAGCCGATGCCGACTTGGAAGTTGCGCTGCGCACGCTTTCCGCCGAGCATGGCTTCCCGGTAATTGCCGACGTCATTGCCAACGTGAGCGGCGAACAGGACCTTTTGCATGATGAAATACTGAACGGTTCGGCCGCCGAAAATCCCGCTTACGATTTTGCTTTGCATCGGCATGATGTGTTTCTGGCGGGCTTGTCGGCCGATGAAAAAGCCGCGTTGCAGCCAGATTTGCTTATCACATTTGGGCAGTCGTTGATTTCAAAAGCCCTTAAGCTATTTCTGCGCGATGCAGCCCCCCAGCAACATTGGCACGTTCAAGCCAGCGGGCCGGCGTCGGACACGTTTCGGCGCACCACGGAAATCATTCGCTTGGAACCAGCCACGTTCTTCCAGGCGCTGGCCACGGCGGAGCTGCCGCCCGCCGACGTGCCGCAGCAGGTCGGTTACGCTATTCAAATTTCGGCTAATTCCACCGAATCGGGCACGCCCACCGGTGCCACGCACTGGTTGTCCTCGGTTCCGCGGGGTGGGTGGCCGGCCGGCCTGGGAGATGCCTGGCACAAGGCCGATGCCGCCGCAACCCAGTTACTGGGCGACTTTTTTGCGCGGCCGATGCCGGAGTTCAATGAGTTTTCGGCCTTCCGACTGTCCCTAAACGCGCTGCCTATTTATACCGCGCTGCACCTGGCCAACAGCATGGCCGTGCGCTATGCCAACATTCTGGGGCTGCCGCACGGCCGGCACATCGAGGTGTTTGCCAACCGCGGCACCAGCGGCATCGACGGCTGCACTTCCACGGCCGTGGGCGCGGCGCTGGCCCAGCCCGGCCGCCCGGTGGTGCTGCTGACTGGCGACGTGGCGTTTTTCTACGACCGCAACGCCTTCTGGCACAACTACCCCACGCCCAACCTGCGCGTGGTGCTGTTCAACAACCACGGCGGGGGCATTTTCCGCATCATCGACGGGCCGCGGCAGCAGCCGGAGCTGGACGAGTTTTTTGAGACGCGCCAGGGGCTCACGGCCGAGAACACGGCGCGCGATTTCAACCTGCGCTACTTCCCGGTTTCGACGTTTGCTGAACTTGAAGCCGCGCTGCCGGTTTTCTTTGCAGCCGAAACCGGCGCGGCAATTTTGGAGGTCTTTACCGACTCTAAAACCAACGCGGCGTTTTTTGAGCGATACCGCGCGGCGGTGAAACAAGCCTTTTCTTAACCTTTGATTGAACGTCATGCAGAGCGCAGCGAAGCATCTTTACCGCAGTAACTGATTAATTACTGGTGGCGGGCAAGATGCTTCGCTGCGCTCTGCATGACGTTCTTTCTTATTCATTCCATCCCCTATGCCCGAACAAATCAGCTGGACGCCCATCAAGGAGTTCAAAGAAATCCTCTTCACGCAGCACGGCGGCATTGCTAAAATCAGCATCAACCGGCCGCAGGTGCACAACGCCTTCACGCCGCTCACGGTGCAGGAGATGATTGAGGCCATGAACATCTGCCGCGACCGCACCGACATCGGCGTCATCATTTTCACGGGCGAGGGCGGCCGGGCCTTCTGCTCGGGCGGCGACCAGAGCGTGCGCGGCCACGGCGGCTACGTGGGCGACGACGCCGTGCCCCGCCTCAACGTGCTCGATTTGCAGAAGCAGATTCGCTCCATTCCCAAGCCCGTGGTGGCCATGGTGGCCGGCTGGGCCATTGGCGGCGGCCACGTGCTGCACGTGGTGTGCGACCTGACCATTGCGGCCGACAACGCCCGCTTCGGCCAGACCGGCCCCAACGTGGGCTCGTTCGACGGCGGCTTTGGGGCCTCCTACCTGGCGCGCATCGTGGGCCAGAAAAAGGCCCGCGAAATCTGGTTCCTCTGCGACCAGTACAACGCCCAGGAAGCCCTCGACATGGGCTTGGTAAACAAAGTGGTGCCGCTGGAGCAACTGGAGGAAACCACGGTGGCCTGGTGCCACAAGATTTTGCAAAAAAGCCCGCTGGCGCTACGCATGCTCAAGTCGTCGTTCAACGCCGAACTCGACGGGCAGGCCGGCATCCAGGAGCTGGCCGGCAACGCCACGCTGCTCTACTACCTGAGCGACGAAGCCAAGGAAGGCCGCAACGCCTACATGGAAAAGCGCCAGCCCGACTTCTCGAAATTCCCGAAATTCCCGTAGTCGCGGGCGGTTGACTCTTTATGAAAAAGGCCTGCACCAACGTGCAGGCCTTTTTTGTGGACAGGTTAGTTTTGCCCCGGCCGATGCAGCCGCTTACTCTTCCCAATTACCTGTACCCTATGCTCACCTTCCGCAGCGGCTATTTCTGGGCGGGCGTGGGCGTGCTGCTGGTTGAAATCATCATTGCGCGCTACGTGCACGACGCGCTTATCCGGCCGTATTTCGGCGACATGCTGGCGGTGGTGCTGGTGTATTGTTTTTTGCGCAGCGTGCTGAAAGCGGGCGTGCTGCCGCTGGCGGGCCTGGCCCTGCTGGTGGCCTGCGCCGTGGAGGCCGGCCAGTACTTTCACCTGCTGCGGTGGTTGGGGCTCCAGCATTCGGCGCTGGCGCGGGTGGTGCTGGGCACGGCCTTTTCATGGCTCGACCTGCTCACGTATGCGGCGGGCGTTGCCGCCATTCTGGGCGCGGAAAAACTTCGCGCGGCGGATGGTGAACCCGCGTCGTCGCCCTTCTAAAAGGCCTCCCCAAAGGCCCGGCAGCCCTCGCACCAGCCAAAGAAAAACCGCAGGCGCTCGTGCTTGCGCTCTTTCTTTTCGGCCTTGGCCTGGGCGCGGGCTTGCTGCTGTTCCGGTGTGAGGGCCTGGGGCTGCGGGTTGGAAACCGGCACGGCGGAGGGCGGGCTTTGCGGGTGGGAGTTCATGGCGGAAGGGCTTGATGGAGAACCTATATTAGCCATTATTTGCCGTAAAGTCAAGTGTTTTGCCTGGGCTTGGGGCTGCGGACGCAGCTGCCGGCCCGGCGCCGCCGCTTTTCTACCGCCATGACCGACGCCGACTTTCACCGCGCCATTCGCTACGTTCGCCGGATGCACTGGCTGCACTACCCGGTGCAAGGCCTGCTGATGGCGGGTGCGGTGCTGGCAGCCGGCTCGCACGCGGCCACGGGCAGCAGCACCGAGCCGCAAATGGCCACGTGGCCGGCGCTGCTGGGCTTGGTGGCGGCGGTGCCGGTGCTGGCCGTGGTGCTGGTGGCCCTGTACCGGCGCCTACGCCCCAGCCTGCGCCGGCCGGCCGAAGAAAACCTGCGCATTTACCTGGGCCGCATCTTCCTGCGCAACAGCTTGGCCAGCCTGGTGGCCCTGCCCATGCTGGCCTCTTTTGCGTTCACGCATTCGTGGTTCGACCTCGTGGCCGGCGCGGCCATGCTGCTGGCCCTGAGCTGGCGGCTGGCACCGTCGGCCACCACCTACCAGCGCTGGCTGCTGAGCTAGCGCCCGGGCATCGGGCCGCGCAAGTAGCTTTGCGGCATGACCAACGCCCTGCCCACGTCCCTCCTGCTCAACGGCCGCGAATACACTTACGCGGCCATCCAACAATACCCCGCCCAGCTGGCCGCGCCCGTGAACGGCTACGAGGCCAAGGTGCTGGACTTTGTGCGGCAGTGGCTGACGGGCACCCAGGAATTTGGTCTCACCACCTCGGGCAGCACGGGCGCGCCCACGCCCATCACGCTGCGGCGGCGGCAGCTCGAAGCCTCGGCCCAGCGCACGGCCGACTACTTCGACCTTGGCCCCGGCGACCGCGCCCTGGTGTGCCTCAACTGCGAATACATTGGCGGCATGATGATGCTGGTGCGCGGCCTGGAGCGCAACATGCACCTCACCATTGTGGAGCCGCACGCCAACCCGTTTGAGTACGTGGATGCCGACGCGGAATTTGACTTTGCCGCCTTTGTGCCCCTGCAGCTGAAGGCCGTGCTGGCCGCCGGCCTGGCCCCGCGCCTCAACCAGATGAAGGCCATTCTGATAGGCGGCGCGCCCGCCGATGCCGCCCTGCAGCACGAGGTGCAGCCGCTGCGCGTGCCGGTGTACCTCACCTATGGCATGACCGAAACCTGCTCGCACGTGGCCCTGCGCCGCCTCAGCGGCCCCGAGGCCGGGCCGACGTTCCGGGTGTTCACGGGCATTGCGGCGGGGCAGGACGAGCGCGGCTGCCTCACCCTGCGCGGCGACGTGACCGATGACCATCTCATCATCACCAACGACCGGGTAAACCTGCTCGACGCCCACACCTTCGAGTGGCTGGGCCGGGCCGATTTTGTGATAAACTCGGGCGGCGTGAAAGTGCCGGCCGAGAAGGTAGAGCTGATACTCGACGTGGCTTTGGCTGAAATTGGCGAGTCGCGCCGCTGCTTTGTGGCCGGGCAGCCCGACGAGCGCCTCGGCCAGGCCGTGACGGCCTTCATCGAAGGCACTGCCCTGGCGCCCGAGGCCGAACAACGGCTGCAAACGCTGCTGGCCGAGCGCCTGGGCCGCTACGAGCAGCCCAAGCAGCTGCGCTACGTGCCCGAATTCAAGATGACGGCCACGGGCAAGCTCGACCGGATGGGCACGCTGGCCAGCCTGCCGCAGGCATGAGGCGGCCCGCCTTTTTCAGGAAATTGACCGGCCATGCCGCCGGGCTGCTGCTGCTCGTGCTGCTGCTGGCCAGCCAGGCGGCGCGCGCCCAAACCGACTCGACGGCCACGGCCCCCGCCGATTCGTCGGCCGTGAGCGCCGGCACCTTTGCCCCGCCGCCGGCCGGGCTGCCCTCGGCCGAGTTTGAGACCTACAACGTGGACGGCACCGGCGTGCGCTACACGGCCGCGCTCACCGGCCTCTACACCACCGGCACGGTGGAGCGGGTGTATTTCAGCACCAGCCATACGGGCGGGCTGGTGGTGGGGCACTGGCAGTTTCCGGCCGCGCTGAGCTATAGCTACGGCCGACAGGACGGCGCCCTGCGCGAGCGGGAATTGCTGCTGCTGACCACGCCCGACTACCGCGTGGGCCGCTGGAAGCTCTACGCGCTGGGCGAGTTTGAAACCAGCAACCTTCGCGCCATTGCGCAGCGCGTGGTGACGGGCGGCGGCGCGGGCTACCAGCTCTACGCCGACACGCTGCACAACGAACTGGCCGTAAGCACTTTTTTGCTGAATGAGCGCACCGACTACAACTCCGAGCCGGCGCTGCTCCGGCACGTGGTGCGCAGCTCCACGCGCCTCAAGCTGCGCCTGAACCGGGGCGTGGCCAGCTTTTCGGAGCTGCTGTTTTACCAGCCCAGCCTGCGCGACCCCGGCGGCGACTACCGCCTGAACAGCGCCACGGTGCTGGCCATCAAGCTCTATCAGCACCTGGCCCTGAACCTGGCCTATACCTACTCCTACGAAAGCGTGGTGGTGCAAAACCGCAGCCCGGCCAACGGCACGCTGTCGGTCGGGTTTGCCTACAGCACGGGCAAATAGCGCTGCTTTGGCACTTACTCGCGCCGCAGCCCTTCCTGCGAGAAAAGCGGGTCCTTTTGCTTCAGCACTTTCACCAGCTCGCCCAAAAACACGTTGGCGCGCAGGTAGAACACCGGGCCGTTGAGCTCCTTTTGCACGGAGCGGGGCACAAACATTGGCTGCCGCCACCCCAGCCCCGTGCCGAAGCCGGCCCAATGCAGCAGGCGGTATTGGGCCGCCAGGGCGGGCTCTACCACGCCCAGAAAGTCGCGCGGGGTTTTGTCGAGGTCGCCGTCATTGGCCTCGTAGAGCACGTACACCGAGCCCATGCCCAGCTGCATATTGGCGCTGATTTCCCAGCGGGGCTTTTCGAGCAGCACGTAGCCGGCGTAGGCGGCCAGGTAGCGAAAACGGAGCTGGGCGTCGGCGTCTTCGGCGGCGTTGTCGGGCTTGGCCTGGCGGGTGGGCACTCCGGTACTCAGGAAATAAATGGCCGCCCCGGTGCGGAAACGGCTCTTGAATTCCAGGCCCAGCTTCAGGCCGTTGATGGTGGTGAGGTGGTGGTTGACGATGGAGTAGCGCGAATCGTACTGCGCCACAAACCGGTTGCGCGGCAGGCGCGGAACAGCCGGCCGGCCCTTGATGGTGTCGCGGGGCACGGCAGCGGGTGGGCGGGCCAAGGCCGCTGGTGCAGTCAGCAGCAGCCCACCCAACAAATAGTAAAACAAAGACATAGGCGCCAAATACGTAAAAACTGGCCAGCGGGTGGCAGCCGCTGCCGGATAGTAACCGTGTTGGCGGCCGGTGGTTATCGGGCCAACTCGGCGGTGATGGCAGCCACGGCTTTCTGGCCTTCGCTGGGGCGCGGGGCCGAGCGGGTGATGATGCGGCCATCGCGCCCGATGAGCCAGTAGGTGGGGTAGCCCGTTACCTGGTAGCGGTTGGCCACGTCGTCGCCCTCGGGACTGCGCAGGTGAATGCTGTTGGGGCCGGTGAGGTGCTCGGCGGCCAGCACCTGCTGCCACTTGTCTTCTTTGTCGCGCACCGAGATGTAGACGAAGGCCACGTCGCGCCCCTCAAACTTCTTCCTGAGCTCGTTGCTGGCGGGCATCTCCTGCATGCACGGGCCGCACCACGTTCCCCAGAAATCGAGGTAGATAACCTTGCCGCGCAGCTCCGCCAGCGACACTTTTTTGCCCTCGTGGTTCAGCAGCGCGAAGTTCGGGGCCGGGTTGCCCACCTTCACCGCCAGCTGCCGGCCGATGAGGATGCGCAGGTCGCGCGCCATGGTGGAGTCGTGGTTGTGGGTGCGGAAAGTGGGATAGGCGGCTAGCACGCCATCGAGGTCGGTATCGAGCTTCCAGCTGTAGAACTGATACATGGCCCGGTCGAGGGCGGCCGTGCTGGGACCGAAATCGGCCTGGGCCTGGGCGTAGTGGCGGCGGGCTTCGGCGGGGTCGGTGCTGAGTTTGCCCGAAGGCGCGAGGCGGTAATTGTAGTTGGTCAGGAAGTTCATTACGGCCATGTTGCCGTTGAGGCCCCGGTCGCCGAGGTACTGGTCAAATTTTTTCAGGGGCAGCTGCTGCAGAAAGTCGAAATACATGGCCGGTATGGTGGGGTAGCCCCCGGAATACAGCAGCAGGCGGTTGGCCCAGGTCAGGTCGATGTCGAGGGTGCGGTCGCGCACAAAATCGGCGGGCAGCGGGTGGGCCTTGGCAAACGTGGTCAGGAAGCTGCGCCGGGCTTGGCGGTTGTCGTCGGCCTCCTGCCGCATCTGGGCCAGCGTGGGCCGGGCCGTGGACGCCGGGCGCGGAGCACGGGCCGGGCTAAACTCAAATTTCCACAGCGCCTGCGCCATGTAGTTGCTGGCATTGGCCCCGCGCCCGGTGTACTTCAGGCTTTCGTCGAAGTTCGGGAAGTCGAGCGTCATGCGCACATCATCGCCGGGCGCGAGGTAGAGGCTGGTGCGCTGGCCCGCATAGGAAAACGTAATGCCCGTGATGCCTTTCAAATCCGGCACCGTGACCTTGAAATCGCCGACGGGGCTGAGCACCGTGCGCACCCGCTGGTGGTAGAGGTGCTGGTGGTATTCGAGCCGAATTGAATCGCCAGCCGGGGCGTGGGCGAGGTGGCCGTGGCAGGTGGCGCGGGGAGCAGGCGCAGCGCGGCGCCCATGGCCAGCGCGGGCAGAGAAAGGAGCATGCGAACAGCGTGACAATGAAAAAAGGATTGGAAAAGTAGGATTCGGCCGGTTTGCAATGGGTTGCTTCGCCCCTACCCAATGGCTGCCTGACCCGTCAAATCCGTCGTTTCGCCCCGATTGCGTGGGTGGGCGGCGCGGCCAAAACGTAAGTTTGAGCCAGCTATTGCAACTCATCAGCCGCTTATGCCCACGCCCGACTTCCTGTTTTCTGTTGCCAACCCCGTGGCCTTGCTGGGCTGGGCGCTGCTGGTGCTGGCCCCGCGCTGGCGCGGCACCCGCGCCGTGGTGCTGAGCGGGGCCCTGCCCCTGCTGCTGGCCCTGGCCTACGCCGCGCTCATCACGGCGCACTACCTGGGCCCGCACGGCCACGAAGGCGGCTTTGGCTCGCTGGCCGAGGTGGCGGCGCTGTTTCGCGACCCGTGGGCGCTGCTGGCGGGCTGGGTGCACTACCTCTGCTTTGATATGTGGACGGGGGCCTGGGAGCTGCGCGACGCCCAGCGGCGCGGCGTGCCCCACGGGCTGCTGATTCCTTGCCTGCTGCTCACCTTCCTGTTCGGGCCGGTGGGGCTGCTGCTGTACTTCGGCCTGCGGCAATTCTACGCCACCGCCGAAGTCGCGGCCTAACGTTTCTGCCTGCCTGTCTTCCCCCTGCATTGCGCGCCATGAGTCTTGTTTCTGAAATTCTGCTGTGGCTGTTCGTGGTGAACCTGGGCCTTGCCACCGGCGCCGGCCTGTTCGAAACGCGCATTGTGCTGCCGCAATGGTTCGGCCGCACGGCCGCGGGCTACGAAGTGAACGGCGAGGCCATGCGCGCCCTCGACACGGGCCGCCGGTTCTGGGGCATGGTCACCACGCTGCCGCTCACTTTGCTCACGCTGGCGAGCCTGGTGGCCGGCTGGCAGGCGCCGCCCCCGCTGGGCCCCTGGTGGCTGGCCGCGGCCCTGCTCACGCTGCTGGAGCGCCTGGGCACCTTTGCCTTTTTCATTCCCACCGCCCTGCGCCTGCAACGCGCCGCCCCCGGGGCGAGCCCCAGCCGGCTCATTGGCTGGTGGCTGCGGCTGAACTACCTGCGCCTGGCCCTCAACCTGCTGGCCTGGCTGGCGGCGCTACGTGCTTTCTCGCTGCTGCGGGCCGTTGGCTGAGGCGGCCCTGGTTTCCCATTCACTTTCCACTTTTCACTGCGCATCATGAAAACTGCCTTGCTGCAAACCGTCCTGCTCTCGCCGGAAGCGCCGGCGGAATCCTTGTTTGGTTCCGTTGGCGCCGCGCTGCGGGTGCTGCACCGCGTGAACCCCGTGCTCTCCTGGACCGGCTGGCTGAACGTGGCCCTGGCCGCACTGGCCGTGGCCGGGCTGCTGCTCGACCACCGCCTGGTAACCGGCGCCCCGGCCTGGATGAAGCCCCTGAAGTTTGCGCTGTCCATCACCGCCTTCGTCTGGACGCTGGCCTGGCTGCTGGCCGATTTGCCGCAGGCGGCGCAGCGGGCCGTGCAGCTCATCAGCTGGGGCGTGGCCCTGAGCATGGTGGTGGAGCAGGCCGTGATTTTTGTGCAGGCCGCCCGCGGCACCACCTCGCACTACAACACCGGCTCGGCGCTGAATGGCGCGCTCTTTAGCTTGATGGGCATTTTCATCCTGGTGAATACGCTGATGACGGTGTGGGCCCTGTACCTGGTGTGGCGCCACCCACTGCACGGGCCGGCCGGCTACGTGTGGGGCGTGCGGCTGGGGCTGCTGGTGTTTCTGGTGGGCAGCGTGCTGGGCGGCATGATGATTCACAACCAGCAGCACACCGTGGGGGCGCCCGACGGCGGCCCCGGCCTGCCCGGCCTGGGCTGGAGCACCCGCGCCGGCGACCTGCGCATTGCCCATTTTCTGGGCATGCACGCCCTGCAGGTGCTGCCCCTGCTGGGCTGGCTGCTGAGCAGCTGGGCGCCGCGCTGGGCCACGCCGCTCACCTGGACGGGCACCGCGCTGTATGCCGGGGCCGTGGCCGCCCTGTTTGCGCTGGCCCTGGCCGGGCGGCCGCTGTGGGCGGCGCACTAGCAAACCGGCTATTTTTACCCGCGCCGCACTTGCCGGCCTTACGCTTGTTGCCATGCTCCGCCGCCATGACCGCCGTTTTGTGCTCCTAGGCATCCCGCTGCTGAGCGCGCTGATTACGGCCTTCAGCCTGGTGGGCCAACCCGACAAAAGCTGGCCCGACGTGTTGGTGAGCTGGCTGATTTCGCTGTATTTCACCACGGGCTACTGGCTGAGCAACTTCCAGCTGTGGCGGGGGCTGCTCGGGCGCTTTCCCGGCCCCGAGCAAACCCCGCGCCGCCTCTGGGTGCTGGCCGGCCTGGCCCTGCTGGTGACGGCGGCGGCCACGCTCGTGCTCACGCTGCCCCTGCACTGGCTGCGCCCCGACTACTTTCCGCTCACGCCGGCCGCGCTGTGGCAGGGCACGCGTTTCAGCCTGGTGCCCACCGTGGGCGTGCTCACGCTCTACGAAGCCATGTATTTCTTCGAGCAGTGGAAGGCCAACCTGCACCGCGCCGACCACCTGGCCCGGGCGTCCACCCAGGCCCAGCTCGACGCCCTGCAGGGCCAGCTCGACCCGCATTTTCTGTTCAATACCCTCAATACGCTCTCCGCCCTCATCGAGCCCGAGAACGAGCCCGCCCAGCAGTTTGTGGAGCACCTGGCCGACGTGTACCGCTACGTGCTGCTGGCCCAAGGCCGCGCCACAGTGCCGCTGGTCGAGGAGCTGGAATTTGTGGAAACCTACCTGGGGCTGCACAAGGCCCGCTTTCGCAATAACCTGGTGGTGGAAATGACGGTGGCGCCCGCCGCGCTGGCCCGCCATGTGGCGCCCCTCAGCGTGCAGCTGCTGGTGGAGAACGCGCTGAAGCACAACGTGGCCTCGCGCGAGCACCCCCTGCACCTGCGCCTGAGCGCCGATGAAACCGCCGCCGTGCTGCGCGTCGAAAACACGCTGCGGCCCCGCCCCGCCGGCCTGGCCCCCGGCACCGGCACGGGCCTGGCCAACGTGCGCCGCCGCTACGCCCTGCTCGGGGCCGCGCAGCCGGTGGAAACCCGCGTCGCCGACGGAAAATTTGTGGTAGACTTGCCCCTGCTGCCCGCCCCGGCCCCCCGCCTGCCATGACCATTCTGCTGCTCGAAGACGAATACCCGGCCGCCGAACGCCTCCAGCGCCTCGTGGCCCAGGCCGCGCCCGAAGCGCGGGTGGTGGCCGTGCTCGACACCGTGAGCAGCGCCCTGACCTGGCTGGCCGCCCACCCCGCTCCCACCCTCATTCTCAGCGACATTCAGCTGGCCGATGGCCTCAGCCTGGAAATCTGGGAGCAGGCCGTGGTGCCCAGCCCGGTCATTTTCACCACGGCGTTTGATGCGTATGCCATTCGGGCGTTTCAGGCCAACAGCGTGGCGTATTTGCTGAAACCGGTGAAGCTGGCCGAGCTGCAGGCGGCCCTCGCCAAGCTGCGCCAGTGGCCCGGCGCATCGCCGCCCGCCGAGCCAGGCAACGCCGATAGCGCGGCCCTTCCGCCGGCCACCTCCAACCTGGAGCGCCTCCTAGACGCCCTGCCCCGCCCCGGCCGGCCCTACAAAACGCGGTTTTTGGTGCGCCAGGGCGAGCAATTGCTGCCCCTGCCCGTGGCCGAAGCAGCTTGGTTTATCAGCCGCCACGAGACCGTGACGCTGGTGGCCGCCGACGGGCGCCGCTTCGTGCTCGACTACACCCTGGAGCAGCTCGAAGGCCTGCTCGACCCCGCCCAGTTCTTCCGCCTCAACCGCCAGGTCATTGCCCACCTGCCGGCCGTGCGCCGCCTGCTTCCGCACTTTGGCGGCAAGCTGCTGGTGGAGCTGCACCCCGCCCCGGCCGAAGAAGTGCTGGTGAGCCGCGAGAAAGCCCCGGCCCTGAAAGCCTGGCTGGAAGGGTAGGTTCCGACGTATATTGGTATTCCAACTTGCTTTGCCATGACCGCCATCAAGCTAAAAAGCCCCGTGCTCGAACGCCTCACCGACGAGGAATTTTACCAGTTCTGCATGGACAACCGCGACCAACGCATTGAGCGCGATGCCCAGCACCAAATTACCATCATGCCGCCTACCAACTCCGAAACCGGTGCTTACAACAGTGAGCTGAACCGCCAACTGGCTAATTGGAACGTTGAGAGTGGGCTTGGTAAAACCTTCGATTCCTCCGCTGGCTTCACCCTCGATACCGGAGCCATGCTCTCGCCCGATGCTAGCTGGATAGCCTGGGCCAACTGGAATGCACTTAGTTCGGAAGACCGGCGCGGCTTTGCTCGCATTTGCCCCGATTTTGTGGTGGAACTGCTCTCGCCTACCGACCGCCTCACCGACACCATGCGCAAAATGGAGCACTGGCTTGAAGCCGGCGCCCGGCTGGGTTGGCTCATCGCGCCCGCCACCGAGTCGGTGTACATCTTCGAACCCGGCCAGCCCGTGCGCCCCGTGGTGGGTTTCGACCAGGATTTGGTGGCCGGGCCGGTGCTCCCCGGCTTCCGCTTAGTACTCAAGCGGCTGCGGATGGAGTAGCCACGTCCTGCTTACTCTCCCCCTCGCTTCCTTTCTCCCCTACCTGTCCAGCCAGCTTTTGAAGACGTTCACCTTCTCGCGGCTCACCAGCACCTGGGCGTCGGGGGCGGTGGGCTTGAGCACGGTTTGGAGGCGGGAGTTGGCGTAGTGAATGATGTCCTGGATGGCGGCCTGCTGGGCCAGGTAGGCGCGGTTGAGGCGGAAAAAGCGGCGCGGGTCGAGCAGCCCTTCGAGCTGGTCCATGGTGTAGTCCACCACGAACTTGCGGCCTTCGGTGGTTTGCAGGAAGGTGGCTTTTTCGAGGCTGAAGAAGTAGGCAATCTGCTCCACAGGTACCACTTTCAGGTGCTCGCCCACGCGCACCACAAACTGGGTTTTGTAGCTGGCGGCGGGCGGCGTGGCTTGCTGCATCTGCTGCATGAGCTGGGCCAGCAGCGCGGGGTCGAACGCCGGCGGCG
The DNA here is from genome assembly GCF_022921075.1 of Hymenobacter sp. 5317J-9. Lineage (NCBI taxonomy): Bacteria > Pseudomonadati > Bacteroidota > Cytophagia > Cytophagales > Hymenobacteraceae > Hymenobacter > Hymenobacter sp. 5317J-9. Next base: position 2,050,808 of record NZ_CP095050.1, on the reverse strand, counting down.
CGGCGGCCGGCGCGGGCGCGGCGGGCAGGCGCTCGCGCAGCTTGGTCAGGGCGGCGGCCAGCTCTTCCTCGTCAATGGGCTTGAGCAGGTAATCCACGCTGTTCACCTTGAAGGCTTGCAGCGCATACTGGTCGTAGGCGGTGGTGAAGATGACGGGGCAGCGCACCGGCACCTGCTCGAAAATCTCGAAGCTCAGGCCATCGGCCAGGTTGATATCGAGAAACAGCACGTCGGGTGCGGGGCCGGCTTGCAGCAGCCCCACCGCCTGAGCCACCGACTCGGCGGTGCCGAGAATTTCGAGCGGCTCGGGCTGGCGGGCCAGCAGGTCGGCCAGGCGGCGGGCGGCGAGGGGTTCGTCTTCGACGATGAGGGCGCGGAGGAGCATTGGGACGGTGTGGTTTGGATACAAAAGAACGTCATGCAGAGCGCAGCGAAGCATCTTTACCGCAATAGTAAACCAATCGTTTTGATTAGCTTGAGCAGTAAAGATGCTTCGCTGCGCTCTGCATGACGTTCTTTTCGTTTCAGTTCCTACAGCACCAGCAGCGGCAGCGTCACCACGAACTCGCCGTTCTCTTCGCCGCTCACCAGGGGCTGGTCGGTCAGGAAGGCGTAGCGGGCGGCCAGGTTGGCCAGGCCCCGGCCCGACGACTCGCCCGGGGCCAGGCGGCGCGGGCGCCGGGTGTTGCGCACGGTCAGGGTGTGGGCCTGGGCATCGAGCGACACGCGCAGGTGCAGCGGGTCGGCCTGGTAGGCGGCGTTGTGCTTGAGCACGTTTTCGAGCAGCAGCTGCAGGGCCAGGGGCGGCACGTAGAAACCGGCCAGGGCGGCGGGCGGCAGGCTCATTTCCACAGTCAGCGCCTCGCCGAGGCGGGTTTTCTGCAGGTAGAGGTAGCTCTCGGCAAACTTCAGCTCGTCGGCCAGCGGCACCAGCTCCTGGCTTTCGGAGTCGAGCACGTAGCGGTACACCTGGCTCAGCTGGCGGATGAAGCGCACGGCCCGGGCGGGGTCGTTTTCCTCCACCAGGCTGGTGAGGGCGTTGAGGGAGTTGAACAAAAAGTGTGGGTCGACCTGCCGGCGCAGCGAGTCGAGGCGGGCCACGGCGGTTTCCTTTTCGAGGCGCTCGGCCCGCACGGCGGCCTCGCGCCACTGCAGGAAGAAGGCGCGGCTGTGGTTGAACAGCGAGACAATGACCGTGATGGCCACCGGTATGAGTATCTGCCAGTACATGCTGCTCGACAGCAGCCGCCCCAGCGGCTTGCCAAGCAGCAGCAGCAGCACGGCGTTCATGAGCACAATCACCAGCACCGAGCCGCCCAGCGACACGGCCAGCGTGAGCAGCAGCCGACGCCCGGGCTGCACCGTCCAGGTGTAGCGGCGGTTCAGCCAGTCGACCACGTAGCCGTTGGTGAGCCACAGCCCCGTGCTGTACATCACGGTGTAGGCGTAGGTGATGGCAAAGGCCGACCAGCTGCGCACCGCCCCCGGGTTCACCAGCAGGCTGATGACCACGCTCATGAGCAGGATGACGCGCATGGCTTTGCGCACGGCCGCCCACCCGGCCGGCCGGTGAAACACGTCCAGAGACGAAGCAGCAGAATCGGACGAAGCCACGGGCAGCACAGACGATAAGCGAAGGGAAACAGGCATCAAAGTAACGGCAAAGCCGGCCGAAACGGCCACCTTGGGCAAGGTGGCCCGTTCCGGCCGGCGGGGTGGCGGGGTGGTTTACTTGGCGGCCACGGCGGCACTGGCTTTGGCCAGCATGGCGTCGGCCATGGCCGCGCCCCAGGTGGGGCTCAGGGCCGTAGCGGGCCGGAAGGTGGCAAACAGGGCCTTGGCCTTTTCGTAGTAGGGTTTGGCTTTATCGGCCCCGCCGCCGAACATCGAGGGCCGGTAGAAGGCGTCGTTGCCGAGCAGCAGGTACACGCGGGGGTTGGCGGGGGCCAGGGCCTGGGCGCGGGCCAGGGCCTCGCCCACGCGCCCCGAGTACACCATGCCGCGCGTCATGGGGCTCACCATGATGCGCCCCTGGTAGATGTAGGCCTGCAGCACCAGGATTTCGGCCTGCTCGGCGTCGGGTAGCTTGGCGGCCTGGTCGAGGGCGGCCTGGGCCTGGTCGAAGAGCTTGTCCTGGGCGTCGCCGTCGGTGCCGGCAAAGCCCATTTTGAGGTAGCCGCGGGCCTGGTAGTAGCGGGGCAGCCAGTCGGTGGGACGGGCGCTGGCGGCGCGCTCCAGCTTGGCAATGTTGGCGGGCAGGTCGGCCTTCTGGGTGATGGCGTTTTGCTCGGCAATGGTGGCGCCCAGCATGGTGGTGTAGGCATCGGCGGCGGGCGCGGCGGTGGCGGGGGCGGCCACGGCGGCGGCCGGCGTTTGGGCCAGGGCGGCAAAAGAAGCAGCGGCCAGGGCGAGGGTCAGAACGGCGGTTTTCATGGGACGTGGGGGTTGGGGTGAAGCGTTGTGCGATTGATGATTCAAAAGTGGCCGCCGCCCCGCTCCTCCCCAATTTTCCGTTGCCGAAGCGTCGATTGCGCCGGACGAAACGGCGCCCGGGGCCGACGGTGCAGCGGCCGGATTTGTGGGTGCTCCTCCCCCTGCACCCGGCGGCCGGCCCCCACACCAAAACCCTTTCCGGCGCGTTGATGCAACCGTTACCGGGCCCGCAGGCTCCTCCCGGCAGCCACTCATTCCTTTACTGCCTCCGTTCATGCTCGCACCCCGTCTCGCCCTTGGCACCCTGCTCCTGGCATTGCCCTGCCTCAGCCGCGCCCAAACCACCGAACCCGCACCCGTCCCCAAATTCTACGTGGGCCTGGGCGCCTACGGCAGCTTCTACCAGTCCCTCGGTGGCCGGTTCTCGAACGAGAAGGGCTTTCCGGTGCCGCTGCAGCTCACGGCCGGCTACCAGCTGCGCCCGCGGTTGGCCGTGCAGCTGGGCGTGGCCTACAGCGGCTTCACCAGCCGCTACGACGTGGAAGGCTATTACTTCACCGCCGACCCGGCCGCCCCAGAAGCCTACTACCACTACACCAGCACTAGCACCCGGCGCAACACGTCGGTGTCGGCGCTGGCCCGCTACACCCTCACCCGCAAGCTCGCCCACCGCGTGCAGTTCGACGTGCTGGGCGGCCTCACCCTAGAACATTACAACGGCTACGCCCGCGGCACCGAAACCCAGGGCTACGTCAATAACCTCCAGGTCACCAACTTCGACCAGCGCTACGTGCAGAATACGCTGCTGTTGAGCGCGGGCGCCAGCGTGCGCTACCGCCTCACCCCGCGCTTCGACCTCAACCTCGACTACACCCTCAACCACTCGGTGCTCACCGGCCGCCCCTCCCGGGGGCTCAACAGCCTCACCGGCGCGGCCGCGCTGGGCCTGCGCTACCGCTTCGGCCAGCGCTAGGCGGCCCGTGCTTAAGACCCAAAAAAGGCCGCCCCGGCAAGGGCGGCCTTTTTTGTTTTGCTAGCGGCCGGGCCGATTACGCGGGCAGGGCGGCTTTGCGGGTGGTCACCTGGGCTTGGGCATCGCTGAGTATCGCTACCTGGGCGGCTATCTGGTCGGCATCGATGCTGGCCAGGAAGGCGGCCGCTCCGGCGCGCGACTGGCCCCGCTCGGTCAGGTTGTCGCGGCGGTCGTTGGCGCGGCGCAGCTTGCTCTCGTTCTGCGTGCGCAACGTGGCCGTAAGGTTGGGTGTGGCCAGAATAGCGGTGTAGGCCGCAATTTCGGCCTCGACGCCGGCCAGCCGGGCGGTCACGTCGTCCTTGGTACGGGTAGCCTGCCGGTCGGCATAATCCAGGGCAGAATCGCGGTGCTGGTAGGTATCCAGCTCAGCGGCAAGGTCGGCCAGCACGGTGTCGCACTCGGCTTTGGTGGTAAGCAGGTTGAGGTCAAAAGCCATAAAACGGGTAGGGGTTAAGTGGAAAATGTAAAGCCCCAAACCTACCGGCCTGCTTACGTGCCCGCATCAGCGCCAGCACTGAATTGTGAGTTGCGGGCGGGTTCCAACAGGCTGGCCAGCGCGGCGGCTTCGGTTTCGAGGGCTTCGGCCTGCAGGCGCAGCAGGTGGTATCGGGCCACGTCGGCGGGAGTGAGGGTAGCGGCATGGGCGGGCCCTTCGGGATGGGCCGCGGCCCAGCGCTCGGCGTGAATAGCCCGCTGGTGTAGGGCGACCAACTCGCGGCGTAGGCGCCCCGCCCGGTGCCGGCACTGGTGCTGCCGCCACTCCAGTTCTTGGGCGTCTGGGGCTGGCGCGGAGGACGGCAGGGTTTCGGTCAGGGCTGGCGCATTTTCGGATTCGGCTGGCAGGTGCCGGGCCAAGGGAGTAAGGCGCAGCAGCAGGGCGCTGGACAGGGTACGACGGCCGGCCTCTACATGTGCAACATGGGCACGCGTCACGCCGAGATAGGTGGCCAATTCCTGCTGCTCCAAGCCGAAATAGCGGCGCACAGCCTGCATTAGGGTATTGGATGAAATAGATTTCCGGGGCATGAGCGAGTGTAGCTTATTTTTCGTTATTTCAAAAATAAGCTACGTCTATTTTCACACCATAAAAAAGCCCTGGTTGCCGAAGCACCCGGGGCAATAAGCACAGCTGAGTTGAACTACCGGGGGCGGCGCTTGGGATGGGCATTTTCTGCATCAGCCCGCAGCCGGATACGTGAGGCAGCCGTGCGCTGCAACTCGTTGTATTCGGCCTGGCTGGCATAATAGCCGGTTTCAAATAAGTAGGGGTCAACGTAAGGTCCAGCCGCGCCGGCAAACGCCGCCGGTGGCACCGACGGAATACCAGGGCCGCTACTAACTGCCCCAGCCGGAACCGGCTGCTGCACCACCGCTTTGACCGGGTGGCCGAACTGCTGGCCCTTAGCAGGCGAGACAAGATGCATCGGTGGAATTTCGGGCTTTTTCATCGGGCGCGTTGGGCGGCAGTGGCCAAAGCCAAGTATTGCTGCTTGTTGGAGCGGTACGCCGTGACAACGACACAGCGCCCGGGACGGTTCCGGCCGCCCTTTTCCAAATATACATGAATCTCGTACACGCGGCCGCGCCGGTTGGTACAGTTCAGAAAGGTGTACCGGTCGTGCTGTTCGTCGTGTACGGCGTCATAGTGTTCCAGCAATTGGGCAATGTCTTCGTGGTGCAGGTCGTGGCGGCTGTCGACGTGATAATTGGCGCAAACGTGCCGGGCGTACTGCGTAGTCCAGAAGATTTCGTAGTCGTGGCGCTCGTAGCGGATGCGCTTGTTTTGGTGCATGGGAGCAGATATAGCAGGTTATTGTCGTTTAAGGTGGTATGAAGAAATAGTGCTAATTCCACTATACAGGAGACAGAATTCAGGTTAAGAAGCTCAACTGGGGAAATAATATAAGCTGTCAGCCAGCACTTAAAACCATCACATAGTCAGCAATCATTATAACGGGCCGTACTGTATAATAGCATAAATCTCTGAACCCTTAATCGTCAAATTCCACACTTTCTTAGCAAAAGCTCTTGCAAAAGAAATTCCCATGCCTGCGTCCTCTTTAGGTTTTATTTCAACTCTATTTAGCAGTGCTAAACGATGTAATTCCTTTAGCCCGTCATCGACTAATTCATAAAAAAATTCACGCTCGTACTTTTCAATATTTAATATGGCAGATACATCTCCTGTTGTTGGACTTGGTTGTGCACGACATACTGCAAGGAATAATCTTTCCAAACTAAAGCGCATGGACTCGTCCTTTTCGGATGTCCAAATGGTATTACGCAATATTTCTTGCAGAGAAATGCCTTGACTGGTCTGTTGGATTTCTTCTAATAGAGCATTTAATTCTCTGTTTTTACTACTCAACCGCGCCAATTCCTCCGCTACCTGCGGACTGGCCGCTTCAGTTGCCCGCACCCAGCCTGTGCGCGGATTAATGGCAGTTTCGTTGCTGAGCGAAAGTGAAATGTGATACGCCAGCTTATCAATCGTATCCCAGAATTTGATAACCCGGGCCTTGCCAACCTTGCTTTTGAAAGCGTCGAGCTTCTTTTTGGCTTTTGCTTCTACGTGGTTGGCGGGCCACGGCGCGTCCTTATCAATGACAAAGCCCAGGCGGGGAATGCCCTGCTCACCGGCATAATCATATTCCTGCTCGGTGTAGCTGAGGCCACTCCCGGGGTCGATGGAGCCGTAGCGGTGGGCCAGCACGACCAGGTAATAATCCGAGCTATCGATGTAGCTTTTGATGGTTTCCCACTGCGTTTGGTCGCCGGCGTTGAACATTTCCATGCCCACGGGCAAGTGACCGAGTTGGAGCACTGCCTTCACCACTGCGTCGCGGTGCTCTTTCAGGTCGTCGAAGGTAGAGCTAATGAAAACCTGGTATTTCTTGGCCATAAACATTGGGTAGATGTGGTAATGACAAAGTAACGAAAGTAGGGGGCGAACCTTACGGCCGCCCCCTACTTTCACTACCCCTTTGTGCCGAACAGGCGGACTTTGGATGGCGCAGCTTATTTTTTGAATTTTTAGAAAGTAAGCTATGCCTTCGCTTTGCTCTCAGATGGTATGGGCCTGCGGCCTGTATTCGCTATCTGGAAGGCTTCTAAGCCTGCGACGCATGTACCATTTGTGCTTGAATCGTTCAACGGTGCGGGCCTGGAGGCCCGCTACGTAGCCGGCACGGGCCGCAGGCCCACGCCATCAGTTGCCATCAATCCGGCCGCTCGTTCAGGTCCACCTTACTGGTCTTATTGATGGAGATGAACACGCCCACGAACAGCATGCGCGGCGCGGGCGGCAGCACGGCCGCGCTGCGGAACTGGCCGCCGGCATCGGGCGTGCCGGCGAAGGTGTAGCCGTAGATGTTCTGGCGGTTCAGCACGTTGCTGGCCGACACGTAGACGATGGTGAACTGCTTGAACCAGTGGGTGAGGTAGCTCACGTTCAGGCTCAGGTCCTGGTAGGCGGGCAGGGTGGCCTGGTTGTAGCCGGCGCGGTTGGGGTCGAAGTAGCGGCGGCCGCTGCCGTAGCTGTAGGTGAAGCCGAACTGGGTGTGCATTTTGGCCACGTAGTACTTGCCCACCACGCTCAGGTTGTGCCGGGCGGCGAAGGTGGGGATGGCGGCCACCGGGTCGGCCCGGTACTGGCGGCGGGTGTCGAGCAGGCCGTAGCTCACCCAGTAATCGGCCATTTTGAAGGTGCCGCGGTCCCGGAACAGCAGGTCGAGGCCGCGGGCGTAGCCGCTGCCGGCGTTCTGGTAGCCGGCGGGGTTGAAGACGTTGGCGCGGTCGTAGGTCACGAGCTGGCGGTAGTTTTTCTGGTATCCTTCCACGCGCAGGGTGCGGTCCTGCACGGTGCGCTCGTAGAGCAGGCTGTAGTGCTCGGCCCGCTCGAAGTTCAGGGCCTGGCTCACGCGCAGCAGGTCGGTGGTGGGCGTCTGGTAGAAGGTGCCCCAGGCGGCCGAGAGCTGGCTGTGCTTGCCGGTTTTGTAGGCCAGCCCCAGGCGCGGCGCGGCGTTGAACTGGCGCAGCAGGGCCGAATACTCGGCGCGGGCCCCCACGCGGGCGGCCAGGCGGTGGCTCAGCACCATCTCGCTTTCGGCGAAGCCGCTGCCGCGCTGCTCATCCACGGCCAGGGCCAGCGTGGGGGCCTCGGCGGTGGGCTGGTACTGCTGGCGGTAGCGCTGGGCGTAGCCTTCGACGCCCAGCTTGAGGTTGAACCAGGTGCTGGCCGAGTCGTTGGTGAGCACGAGCCGGGCCACGGCCGACTGGTCGAGGTCGCGCACCGACTGCACGTCGGGGCGGATGCGGTTGTCGTCCACGGTCAGGGCCAGGCCGGTGTTCAGGCTCCAGCCGCGATGCAGCGGGGAACGGTAGGTGGCGTTGAGGTAGGCGTTGTCGTTGGCCAGGGCCACGGGGTGGCCGGCGGCGGCGTATTCGGGGCTGGCGTCGGGCTGGCGCAGGGCCAGGCGCTGGCGGCTGTAGGTGCTGTAGAGCTTCAGCATGCCGGCCTCCCCTACTTTGTGGGCCACTTTGAGGGAGCCGCCCAGGGCCAGCGGGGCGCGGTCCCAGCCCAGGTTCTGGGGCACGAGGTTGTAGTAGGGCGCGAGGTTGGTGTAGTCGGCGCTCACGGCCACGGAGGTACGCTCCCAGCGCCGGGTGCGCCCCAGGCTGCCGCCCACCGACATCAGCGACACGCTGCTCTGCGTTTCCGGGGCCAAATCGGTCGAGTTCTGCACCACCACGGCGCTCAGGGCCTGCCCGTATTCGGCCGAGTAGCCGCCCGTGCTGAACACCAGCCCTTTGAACAAGAAGGGCGAAAACCGGCCCCGCGCCGCCACGTTGGGCACCGCGCCGCCGTAGGGCGTCTGCACGGGCAGGCCGTCGATGTAGTACTTGGTTTCCGATGCGGCCCCGCCGCGCACGAACAGCTTGCCGTCCTCGCCCACTCGCGTGGTGCCGGGCAAGGCGTTGAGGGCACCGGCCACGTCGCCGAGCGCGCCAGCCGTGGTCACGATGTCGAGGGGCTTGAGCAGGGTGCCGCGCTTGGTGTCGCTGGCCTCGAAGGCGCCGGCCGTCACCACCACGTCGCCGAGGGCGGCGGGGTTGGCTTTCATTTTAATATTGGGCAGCGCGATGGGGCCTTCGCCAAGGCTCACCAGCAGCTCCTGCGGCACGTAGCCGATGAAGCTCACCACGAGCACGGCCGGCCCGGCGGCGCGGTCGGTGCGGAAGTCGAAGCGGCCCAGCGAGTCGGTGCTGGCTCCGTCGAAAGTGGTTTTCACGAACACGTTCACGCCCGGCAGGGGCTGGCCGGCGGCGTCGCGCACGGTGCCGTGGAGGCGGGTGCCCTTCTCGATGGGTGAATGGGCGGCTGGGTGGCTGGGTGAATGCTGGGCGGGCGCGGTTTGGGCGTGGGCGGCGGCGCTCAGCAGCAGCAGCAGCGGGAGTAGCGAAGGTTTCATGGGGCCAGCGGGTAAGTACTGGGCCAAAGGTGCCGGATGGCCCCGCCCCGCTCAAGTTCCTGTTGCCGAAGCGTCGAATACGGGCGCCGAACCGTCGGGGCGGCGGGTTGGGGGCGTGGCGGCCGGTCGCGCCTTAAAAAGCTTTAACATCCCTTTAATGGGCTTATAATAAACTTATAATTCGGCTTTAATCCCGGCCGTAAACCGCCCTTCTACCTTTGCCCGAGCAAGCTGGCCGTCGGGCGCGGCCGCCGGACGCGGCGGGTGCCCGGGGCCGCTTTCCGGGCCGGCGCGCCCGCTCCCCCTGCCCTGCCGGCCCGGCATTTCCGCGGCCGCGGCCTTTCAGAACCACGCCATTTGCTTCCCCCGGCATGAAAGTATTGATTGTAGAAGAAGAGCCCGAGGCGGTTGCCCATCTGCGGAGCGGCCTCGAAGCCTACGGCATGCACGCCGCCGTGGCCCCCGATGCCGCCGCCGCGCAGCACCTGCTGGCCACGGCCCGCTACGGGGCCGTCATTCTGGGCGTGCGCCCGCCCGAGATGGCCGGCTTCGAGCTGTGCGCCCTCCTCCGGCGCGAATACGAAAAGCTGCCCCTGCTCCTGCTCACCACCATGGCCGCCACCCACCACAAGCTGCGGGGCTTCGCGGCCGGCGCCGACGACTACCTCGTGCAGCCCGTCGAAGTGGGGGAGCTGGCGGCGCGCCTGCGGGCGTTGCACCGCCGCTTCGGCGCCACGCCCGCCGAGCGGGTGCTGAAAGTGGCCGACCTGGAGCTGCACAGCCACAGCAAAGTGGTGAAGCGCGGCGAAAAGCGCATCGACCTCACGGTGCGCGAGCTGGCCCTGCTCGAATACTTCATGAGCAACCAGGGCCGCGCCCTCACGCGGGCCGAAATCGTGGGCAAAGTCTGGGACTTGGCCTTCGACACCGGCACCAACATGGTGGACGTGTACGTAAGCTACCTGCGCAGCAAAATCGACAAGCACTTCTCGCCCAAGCTCATCCATACGCTCAACGGCGTGGGCTACGTGCTGGAGCACCGCGCCGCCTGACGCCGGCCGCCGGGCCTGGCGCGTGCGCGCGCAAAAAACCGGGGCCGTATTACGCGCATTCAGCCCGGCGACGGTAGCTTTACGTACGTTTTGCGGCCGTTCATGTAAGACACATTTCTGCCGGCTCACTTTTGCTCCAAGGCTGCTCCTATCCGTTCCGATGACTGCTTCCGATACGCCCGTTGATTATCAGCGCTTGTTCCGTTCCCTGCCGGACAACTTCCTGCTCATGGCGCCCGACGCGACCATTCTGGACAACACCGACAGCCACGTGGCCGCGTCGCTGAAATCGCGGGAGGAAGCGGTAGGGCGCACCCTGTTCGACGCCTACCCTTCCGTCGACCAGAACCAGGGCGACATCATCGCCGCCTCGCACGAGCACGTGCGCCAGCACCTGGAGCCCCACGCCATGCCCGTCATTCGCTACGACCTGGCCAAACCGGCCGAGCAGGGCGGCGGCTTCGAGGAGATGTACTGGCAGGCCACGCACTACCCCCTGCTCGACGAGCAGGGCCGGCTGCAGTACATCCTGCAGCGCACCCAGAACGTGACCGAGCAGCTCCGCGCCGCGCAGGAAGCCGCCAAGGCCCAGGCCGCGCTGGCCGAGGAGCAGGACCGCACCCGCTTCGTGCTCGAAAACCTGCCCGTGCTCATCTGGACCGCCACCGCCGAAGGGCAGCGCGACTACTTCAATTCGCGCTGGCTGGCCTTCACGGGCCACCCCCTGGAAAAGCAAATCGGCGTGCAATGGGTCGACAGCATCCACCCCGACGACCGCAGCCGCGTGCTCAGCACCTGGCAGCGCTCCGTGGAGAGCGGTGAGCTTTACCAAGTGGAATACCGCCTGCGCCGCCACGACGGCCAGTACCGCTGGATTTTGGTGCGCGCCACGCCCCGCCGCGACGCGGCCGGCACCATCAGCATGTGGGTGGGCGGCGCCACCGACATCCACGAGCAGCGCCAGATGGTGCAGGAGCTGCTGCAGGCCAACGAGCAGCAGGGCCTCCTTTCCGAGCAGGCCCACGAGCTGTACCGCAAGGCCGAAAACCAGCGCGAAACCTACCACAACCTGTTCATGCAGGCGCCGGCCATGATTTGCATCCTGCGCGGGCCCGAACACCGCTACGAGTTCGTGAATCCCCGCTATCAGGAGTTGTTTCCGCACCGCGAGCTGGTGGGCCACAGTGTGGAAGAAGTGCTGCCCGAGGTGCGCGAGCAAGGCATCATCGACCTGCTCGACAACGTGTACCGCACCGGCGAAACTTACTTCGGCAACGAGCTGAAGCTGCAGCTGGAGCGCGACGCCAGCAAGGAGCTGCGCGACTCCTACTTCAATTTCATCTACCAGCAGTTCCGCGAAAACAACCAGCCCGCCGGCATCATGGTCTTTGCCTTTGAAGTGACCGATTTCGTGCTGGCCCGCCAGGCGTTGGAACGCCTCAACGACGCCCCCGGCAACTAAGCGCGCGGGGCGTGCCCCACTTCAGGTTACGCCCACCCCGTTCATTCTTCTTTTTTCGCTTACCCCTCCCCCGCATGGCCCTCTCCTCTTTCGACTTTCAGCAAGCCCGCGTGAAGCAGGTGTTGTTTAAGTCGCGGCTGCGCTCGGTGCTCTACGGGGTGCGCGAAGCCGAGCCCGAGCTGTTTTCGCTGCGCGACAACCCCCTGGGCCAGTGGCTCCAGTCCACCGTGAAGCCCGCCGTGGGGGCCAACCCCGACGTGCGCGAAATCGAGCGCGTGCTCCAGCAGATGCTGCAAACCGGCCAGGACCTGGCCGCCCGCTACAGCCGCGGCCAGATTGAAGAGTCGCGCGCCGGCCTCGACCAAATCAACACCTACGCCGACCACATCGAAACCCTGCTCCACCGCCTCGAAAAAGACGTGGCCCGGGCGTAATCCTCAGTCCTCAGTAAGCCACAGCCCGTCATGCTGAGCTTGTCGAAGCATCTCTACCGCCCAAGTAAATCAGTTACTCTCGCGGTAGAGATGCTTCGACAAGCTCAGCATGACGGCCTTCCCACCCGTTACGTCAATCAGCTCTTACAGATTGAACAGCTCGGCCGCGTTGCGGGTGGTGGCTTCGGCCACTTCGGCTTCGGGGCGGCCCAGCAGGGTGGCCACGCGGCGCAGCACCAGGGGCAGGTAGGCGGGCTCGTTGCGCTTGCCGCGGTGCGGCACGGGCGCCAGGTAAGGGCAGTCGGTTTCAAGCAGCAGGTGCTGCAGGTCGATGCCCGGCAGAAACTGGTCGGCCCCGCCGTTTTTGAACGTGGCCACGCCGCCAATGCCCAGCTTGAACCCCAGCCCGATGGCCTGCTCGGCCTCCGCCGCCGTGCCCGAAAAGCAGTGGAACACCCCGCGCAGGGTGCCGTCCTGGGCGGCTTCTACCAGTGCAGCGGTTTCGGCGAAGGCCTCGCGGGTGTGCAGCACGATGGGCAAGCGGTGCTTCTTGGCCAGCTCCAGCTGAATTTTTAGCGCGGCCTGCTGCTCGGCCAGCAGGGTTTTGTCCCAATACAAATCGAGGCCGCACTCGCCTACGGCGGCAAAGGGCCGGCGGCCGAGCCAGGTTTCCACCTCGTACAGGTCGCGCTCAAAGTCGCGCGTCACCGAGCACGGGTGCAGGCCCATCATGGCGAAGCAGGTTTCGGGGGCCTGCGCCTCCAGCTCCAGCATGGCGTCGATGCTGCTGTGGTCCACGTTGGGCATCACGATGGTGCGCACGCCCGCGTCCTGGGCCCGGCGCAGGGCGTCGAGGCGGTCGGGCTTGAACTGTTCGGAGTAGAGGTGAGCGTGCGAATCGGTGAGGTGCATTCTTTTGGAGTTATGATGTAAGAGTTACGAGTGGAAAGGGCTAGCCAACGTCTGTCATCCTGAGCGCAGCGAAGGACCTTCTCACGATAGAAACCATCCAATCGTGAGAAGGTCCTTCGCTGCGCTCAGGATGACAGACGGCTCAGGTATACCGCCGCCCCTTCCAGACCACGGCGCTGCCCAGTAGCCGGTACCCAACCAGACTGAACGTGAGCGCCAGCGTGTAAAATTCAAACAGCGGCAGCAGCCACCAGCGCAGCCGCAAGCCCGCCCGGCGATGCGCCGCGGCGGCCAGCACGCCCTGCACCAGCATTTTTGCACCCCACACCCCCAGCGCCGGCGCCGGCCCGGCCGCCCACGCCAGCCCCGCCAGCGCCGGCCAAAACCCGCTGAAAAACAACAGCTCCAGCCGCAGCCGCAGCGGCAGGGCCTCCACGCCGCGCAGCCAGCGGCGGCGCTGCCGCAGCAAGCCCGCCCAGTCCGGCATGGGCAGCGAATCGGCCCGCGCCGCGGCGCTAAATACGTGCCGGAAGCCAAAGCCCCGCGCCACCACCGCCCGAAACAGAGCGTAGTCTTCCGTCACGGAAAACGGCAGGGCCTGGTAGCCGCCAACGGCCTGGTAAGCGGCGCGCGTCACGAGCATGTTGTTGCCCATGGCCGTCACGGGGCGGCCCTGCTCGCTCACCACCTGCACCAGGCTCAGCGACAGCAGCCAGTCGATGCCTTGCAACTGGTGAAACAGCCGCGGCCCCCGCACCGCCGTGATGCCCGTGACGGTGCCCACGCCCGGCGCCGCGTGGCCCAGCAGCGCCTCAATCCAGTTGGTTGGCAGGTGAATATCAGCGTCGGTGATGAAGAAAAAATCAGTAGTTGCGTGCCGGGCCAGGTGGGCCAGCACGTTGGCTTTGCCCCGCGCCTGGCCCAGGTTTTCGGCAATCGGAATGACGCGGAACGTGCCCCGGAAGCCCAACATGGCTGCCTCGGCTACGGCGGCGGTGCGGTCGGTGCTGGCGTCGTCGCCCACCAGCACTTCCAGCAGCTCGGGCGGGTAGCTGAGGGCGCGCAAGCTGGCCAGGCAGCGGGGCAGGGCCGCTTCCTCGTCGCGCGCGGCTATGAGCACGCTCACGCGCGGCAGCGGCGTGGGGAGCGGTACAGCCGGCGCCGCGCCGCGCCGGGTGGCAAACTGCCAGGCGGCGAAACCCATCCCCAGCAGCCACAGCCCCAGAAAACCCAGCAGCCAGCCACTCACGGCGCCAGCAGTTGATATCCCCGCTCGGCAAAGTGCGCCAGCACGCGCGGTAGCACAAAGCGCAGCCGCGCACTGGCCTTGCGGCTGTCGTGAAACACCAGCACATCGCCGGGCCGCACGGCGGCCAGCGTGTAGCGCAGGCAGTCTTCGGGGCTGAGGGCGGGGTCGTAGTCACGGGTGAGCACCGACCACATGATGACCCGATACTCTTGCTGCAGCACCGGCAGCAAGGGCCGCGTGAGCCGGCCATAGGGCGGCCGGAACAAGGGCATGGGTGCGTTCTCGGCGGCTCCGCCCTGCTCAGCTGTCAGCGCCTGAATGGTGGCCTGGCACTCGGCCACTTCGCCCAGGTAATTGGCCCGCGACAGGCTCCAGGCGCTGCGGTGCCGGTGGGTGTGGTTGCCGAGGCGGTGGCCAGCGGCCAGGGCGGCGCGGGCAATGTCGGGGTAGCGGCCCAGGTTTTCGCCCACGCAGAAAAACGCTGCCTTTGCCTGGTACTCAGCCAGCTGCTCCAGCACCCAGGGCGTTTCTTCGGGAATGGGTCCGTCGTCGAAGGTAAGGTAGAGGGCCGGGGCGCCGGCGGGCGTGGCGGGCGGGCCGGTCCACTCGCAGCCGGGAAAGAGGGCGTGCAGCAGCTGGGGAGGCCGCGTGAGCAGCGCCGCTTCGAGCCGGGACCCCACCTTCATCAGGAGCGCACAATGTGCATAAAGGGCACCTCCGTGTCGGGCAAGGGCCCCAGCACCGCCGCCAACACCGCCAGAAAAGCCTCGGCCGTACCGGGCTGCCCGGCGGCTGGGCCGCGCCCCAGCTGGCGGTGCACCTCGCCGGCCCACTCGCTCACCACGGTGGGCGCGCCGGCCGGGCCGCTCAGGCCCAGCGTGGCTTCGAGGGTAAAATAGCGGGGGCGCAGCTCGTCGGCTTCCGATTCGGCGGGCTCGTCTTCTTCGTACACCAGCGCCGAGTAGTAGGCCTCCATGGTGGCCTGGGGCGGCGGCAGGTGAAACAAGGCCGTGGCGCGGCCGGCCACCTCGTGCCAGCTCAGGCGCAGGCCGCGGGGCGCCACTTTGTCGGCGGCGGGCAGGCTTTCGGCGGCTTTGTCCCACACGTAGTGCAGCAGCTCGCGGGCCAAAAACGGGTCGCTTAGCTCCGAGCGCACCGAGCCCGGGCGCCGCCAGGCCAGCTGCGGCAGCAGCACGTGGGTGAAGTTGTAGGAATGCAGACGCGCCATAAGGGACTGCAAAAGTAACGCGCGGAGACGCGCCCCTGTCAACCAACCGGCCGGAAAGCCAAGGAAATTTTAAGCGCGGGCCGCTCTGATTACCAATCCTTCACTATTTCCCGCCGATGGCGCGCAAGGTGGCATCCCAGAGCACGGTGGCGCTACGGCTCCACGAGAAACGGCTCAGGTTCTGCCGGCCTTGGGCCACCAGCTGCTGGCGCAGGCCGGCGTCGTGCCACAGGCGGGCCAGCCCGGCCGCAATGCTTTCCGGCGCGTGCGGGTCCACGAGTTCGGCGCCGCCCGGCCCGGCCACTTCGGGCATCGAGCTGAGGTTGGAGGTGAGCACCGGGCAGCCGCTGGCCTGCGCCTCCACGATGGGGATGCCGAAGCCTTCGAAATAGGGCACGTACACCGTGGCCCGCGCCGCTGCGTACAGGCCGGCCAGCTCGGCATCGGCCACGCGGCCCGTGAAGTGCACCGCCGCCTGGTGCCGCATCTGCTGGTAGGCTTCCAGGATGGGCCCGGCTTTCCAGGCCTTGCGCCCCACAATGAGCAGCTGGGCCTCTTCGGTGCCGGGCTGGCTTTTGAACAGGTCGAAGGCTCGCAGCAGGTTGCCCAGGTTCTTGCGCGGCTGCAGAGCGCCCACAAACAGAAAGTACGGCTGCCCGTGGCTGAACCGGCGCCGGATATCGCGCTGCGCCTCTTCCGGCTGGGGCCGGAACAGCTCGGCCGGGGCGTTGTAGGCCACGCTGATTTTCTCGGGCCGAAGGCTGTAGGTCTGCACGAGGTCGGCCTTGGTGGCTTCCGACACGGCCACCAGCTGCTGCGAGGCGCGGGCAAAGCGCGGCATGAAAAAGTGGTAGTACTTGCGCTGCAGCAGGCCCACATCGAGCGGAAAGTGCTCGAAGGCCAGGTCGTGCATTACGGTGACGCGCGGCACCCCGGTAGCCAGCGTGGTGAACCCGTCCGGGCTCAGGAACGCGGCCGGGCGGTGCCGGGCCAGCCACAGCGCCACCGCGCCCTCGAACCATGCCACGAAGAGAAACGGGTGCCGGGCCGGCGGCCGCAGCACGTGCGGCACCACGTTGGGCCCAAACAGGTAGCGCTGGTCAAACGCCCGGTCGAACAGGAAGTGAAACGTGACTTCCGGGTGCTGCGCCACCAGCCGGCTCAGCGTCTCGTAGCTGAAGCGCCCGATGCCTTCCAGGTGGGCGCCCGGCAGCAGGAAACGGGTGTTGACGGCGACGTGAAGCGGCGAAGTGGGCATTTGATTGAACGTCTTGCAGAGCGCAGCGAAGCATCTCGCGTGCTTTAACAAATTACTTAACCCAAGCGAGATGCTTCGCTGCGCTCTGCATAACCGTTTGTTCCGCTGGCCTCCTACCGTTTCGGCATTAACTCCCTAATCTCCTTGCGCTGCACCAGGCCCGTGCCTAGCACAATGAGCCCAAACACCGCGGCCATGATGCCGGCCTCCACCCACCAGCGCAGGTACAAGCCGTATTGCAGGCCGTACCACGCCCCGCACAGCAACCCGAAGGCCAGCAGCAGCCGCGCCAGCAGCCGAAACGGCACGCCCACGCCCGTGCGCCGTGCCACCAGCACCAGGTAGCCCACCGACACGGCCACGGCGCACAGCAGCGTGTCGAGCGAGGCGGCTACGGCGCCGTAGTGGGGCAGCAAAAACAGGTTCAGGCCAATATTGAGGAAAATGCTCAGGGCCACCAGCCAGCTCACGGCCCGCTCGTGGGTGGTGCTGGTGAGCAGGGTGCTGTAGATGGCAAAGAAGGCGTGCACCAGCACGTTAACAAACAGGATTTTCAGGCACAAGGTCATGCGGGCCACCTCGGCCGGGGTGCTGTGCGTGAATTGCCAGAACACCACCTCGCCCCGAAACAGGATGAAAGCCACAATGAACAGCATAGGCAAGGTCACGATGCGCTGCCCGAACATTAGCAGCTGGCGCTGGGCCCCGGCATCGTTGGGCACGCTGGCAAACTTGGCAAAGAACAGCGGCAGCACCGTCCAGGCGTACATCATCACGGCGTCGACCCAGCGGTAGGCGCCGGCGTAGTAGCCCGCCTCGGTGGGCGAGGCCAGGCGTTCGAGCATCACCATGTCGATGCGCTCGTTCACGCCGTACAGCAGCGTCATGAGGGCGAAAGGCAGGCTGGCGCGCAAAGCCGTGCGGGCCACGGGCCCCTGCCAGCGGTACTTCACGCGGCCAAACAGGCGCGTCATCAGCCCGTAAGTGAGCACCACCGTGAAGGCGGCCGCGCCCAGCCGGGCGCCCACGTAGCGCGGCAGCGTGAGGCCCAGGGGCAGCAGCACCAGCACGGCGCCCAGCAGCACAAACTTTTCCAGCACCGAAAGCACGGCGTCGGTGTTGAACTTCTGGTGGGCCTGCAGCGTGCCGCGCAAAAACTGCCCGTACTGGGCCAGCAGCAGCGCCGCGCCCACGGCGCCGAGCAGCAGCAGCTCGTAGCCGCGGTAGCCCAGCACCCACCCCACCACCAGCATGGCCGCCAGTGCCACAAAGTTGAGGGCGCCGCGCAGGGGCAGCAGCGTGGGAAAGGTTTCGGCCATGAAGCGGGGCTCGGCGGCCACGCGCTGCACGGCGTAGGGCGTGAGGCCAAGGTCGGAAAGGGCGGCCACTACCAGCGTGAGGGCCGAGAGGGCCGTGACCAGCCCGAACGTGGCGTGCCCGAGCCGGTCCTGCACCAGGTTTTCGACCACCACCCAGCCGGGTTTCACCAGCAGGTTGAGCAGGACGACGAAGCTGATATTGCCAAAAAACCGTTTGATGCCGACGAGGTAGCTAAGGAACAGGAAAGGATGGCCGACGCCGGGGGCCGGGTGTGCAAAGCTACGCACCGCATCGGGCTGGCCGCACGGCGTGGCGGGCGGGGCCGTTTTCCGGCTATCTTTGCCTGCCGCCCTCCCGCTTCTTCCACCCCATTTTAAAGAACGGACGTAGGCACCCTTCTTTTCTGTATGTCTGCACCTTCTTTCTCGCTGGTGGGCCTCGGGCCCATTATCAACCGCTGGAAATACCTCGTGGCCGGGGCCGTGGCGCTGGCCGCCGTCGTGAGCATTGTGGTGGCGCTGCTGCTGCCCAACGTGTACCGTTCCACCGCCATTTTCATCCCCACCAACCCCCAGACGGCCGACCCCGACCGCCTGCTGGAAGAAAACGCCCAGCTGCGCAACAAGCTGGAACTCAGCGGCCGGGCCGAAGACCTGGACCGCGTCATCACCATCGGCGAGTCGCAGCCGGTGGCCGAGCTCATCATCAAGAAGTTTGACCTCTACCGGCACTACGAGGCCGGCGCGCCCGGCGACGACAAGACCGACAACTTCGTACTGAAGGAGTTCTCCGACAACCTGTCCATCGTGCACAACGAGCGCGACGCCATCGAGCTCACCTTCATGGACAAGGACAAAAAGCTGGCCGCGCAAGTCGCCAATGCCTTGGTGGAGGCCATCGACTCGGTGAACCAGCAGCTCACGCTGGAAAATCGCCGCAAGGTGGTCGACCTCTACCGCCAGCGCTACGACTACCTGAGCACCAGCTTCGAGCGCAGTCGCCGCGAGTTGGTGGGTGCCCGCAACCGCTACGGCATCTTCGGCCTCGAAATGCAGGGCCGCTACTTGGCCAAGCAGCTCATCGAAACCGAGTCGGCGCTGCGGAAGGCCGAGGGCGGCGGCGGCGACGTGGCCGGCCTGCGGCGCGCCCTGCGCGGCCTCACCCGCGCCGACGGCGGCAACCTCATCAACCTCGAAAGCTACGTGCGCGGCACCGACTCGCTGAGCATGTTCACGACGCGCGTAACCGACCTGCAAACCCGCCTCATCGCCGCCCGCTCGGCCTACGAAACGGCCGAGCTGAGCTTGCGGGGCCACCTTTCCAGCATCTACGTGGTGCAGAAGGCCTACCCGGCCACCAAGAAAATCAAGCCCGTGCGCTGGCTGATTGTGGTGGGCTCGGTGGTGCTCACGTTCGTGCTGTCGGTGATGTTCATTGCCCTGCTCGAGCTCTACCGCCGCAACCGGCCCAGCGCCGCCCGCCCGGCGTGACCCCCTCGTTCCCCGACCTGCTGAGCCGCCTGCGCCAGTCCTACGACGGCCCGCAGCTGCTCTTCATGGCCTTTATCGGCCTGCTGCTGCTGGGCGGGGCCGGGGCGGCCCTGCTGAGCATGCCGGCACTGCTGCTACCAGCCGTGCTGGCCGTGGCCCTGCTGGTGGCGCTGGTGGAATGGCGCTGGATTTATTACCTGCTGTTTTTCCTGCTGCCCTTCTCTCAAGAAATCGGCCTGTTTGGCGGGCTGAGCATGGACGTGCCTTCCGAGCCCCTGATGCTGGCCCTCACGGGCTGCGTAGGCGCGAGCCTGCTGCTGGGGGCCGGCAACGGCCTGATTCCGCGCCACGAGTGGCTCAATGCGCTGGTTGTCATCTTGGCCCTGATGCTGCTGTGGACAGCGGTCGACAGCTTTTTCTCGGTTGACTCGGTCAAATCTATTAAGTACCTGCTGGCCAAAGTGTGGTACCTCACCCCCTTTCTGCTGGGCACGCTGCTGATAGTGCGCCGCCCGGCCGATGCCTGGCGCTTCGCCGGCTTTTATGCCGCCGGGGCCTGCCTGAGCGTGCTCTACGTGGTGAGCCGCCACGCCACCAAAGGCTTCAGCTTCGCCGACATCAACTGGGCGCTGCACCCGTTCTTCCGCAACCACGTCATCTACGCCACCATGCTGGCGCTGCTGATTCCGTTTTGCTGGTTTGCGCAGCGCGCCGCCACCAAGGCGGGCCCGCGCCTGACCTGGCGCGTGGCGCTGGGCATCCTGCTGTTTGGCCTGCTCACGTCCTACACGCGGGCGTCCATCCTGTCGCTGCCCATTGCGGGGCTGTATTTCGCGGTGATGCGCCTGCGCCTCACGCGGGTGGTGCTGGTGTTGGTGGGGTTGGCCACGGCCATCAGCGTGGCCCACATTGCCAGCGGCGACAACTACATGGAATTTGCGCCCAACTACGAGCGCACCATCTTCAACGGCAAGAACTTCGAGAAGCACCTCGAAGCCACCTACAAGCTGCAGGACGTGTCGGGCATGGAGCGGGTGTACCGCTGGGTGGCCGCCGCCCGCATGATTGCCGAAAAGCCCCTGGTGGGCAGCGGCGCCGCTACCTTCTACCCCGAATACAAGCGCTACACGGTGAAAAGCTTCCGCACCTACGTGAGCGACAACCCCGAAAAATCAACCACCCACAATTATTTCCTGCTGCAGCTGGCCGAGCAGGGCATTCCCGGCTTCCTGCTGTTCGTCATCTTCATTGCCACGGCGCTGCTCAAAGCCGAGCGGTTGTATCACCGCTCGGGGCAGCAGCCGGCGGTGCGGCGCGTGGTGCTGGCAGCGGCCATGTCGCTGGTGGTCATCGTGTTTCACCTCACGCTCAATGAGCTGGTGGAGGTCGACAAGATTGGGCCGGTGTTTTTCATCTGCATGGCCCTGCTCATCCGCTGCGAAAGCTGGCTGGAACGAGGCGCTATGCTGGATGAGGAATAAGGAGTAAGTAAACAAGACGTCTGTCATCCTGAGCGCAGCGAAGGACCTTCTCAAGCCAGAACAAGTCGTTCAGACGTGAGAAGGTCCTTCGCTGCGCTCAGGATGACAGACGTATTTGTATTTCGCCCGGCATTGCGCGCTACTTAAACCGGCAGCTCAGAATGGTCACGTCGTCGGCAAACTGCGCGTCGTGGGCGCTGAATGCGTTGATGCTGCGCAGCAGTTCCTGGTGCAGCTTGGGCAGCGGCAGGTAGCGGTTGCGCTGCAGCACGTCCAGCACGCCGTCTTCGCCAAACTCATTGCTGTGCGCGTCAAACACTTCGGTGAGGCCGTCGGTATAGAGCAACAGCAGCGAGTGCGGCGGAATTTCGACCTCGCCCACGCGCAGCAGCGGCAGCTCTTCCATGATGCCGAGCATGACCGTGCCGTGCTTGAGGGTTTGCACGGCGCCGTTGTCGAGTAGCAGCAGCGGGTCGTTGTGGCCGGCGTTCACGTATTGCAGGCGGCGGGTGCGGCGGTCGTAGATGCCCAGGAAGGCCGTAATAAACTTCTCGCCGCCGGAGTTGCGGAACAGCAAATGGTTGAGCTCGGGCACAATGGTGGCCAGCTCCACGCCCTGGCGCAGCAGCGTGCGCAGCCCCGCCTGGAAGTTCGACATCAGCAGCGACGCCGGTACGCCCTTGCCGCTCACGTCGGCCACGCACAGCAGCAGGCGGTGGGCATCGATTTCGACCACGTCGTAGTAGTCGCCGCCGATTTCGGTGTGGGGCACGTAGCTGCGCTCTATGGCCAGGTGCGCATCGTTGGGCAGGCTGCGCGGAAACAGCATGGCCTGCACTTCCTGGGCAATTTCTATTTCTTTGCGCACGGCGGCATCGGCCACGCGCTGGGCCTGCAGGCGGCGGTTTTCCACGGCCCCAATCAGGGTGTTGGCCAGCGAGCCGAGGAACGGAATGAGCTGCTGGCGCACCTCGTTGTCGCGCAGGCCGCCCACAAACACGTAGGCCGCCACCTGTTTCTGGCGCAGCACCGGAATCACTAGCTCGTACCGGTCCCAGGCTTCGCCGAGGTGCAGGTCTTCCACGGCCTGGGGCTGGGTCACGCCGCCGTCAATCAGGTGCTGGGTCATCGCCAGCTTTTCGGCGTCGGCGAGGTCGCAGCCCAGGGCCACGCGCACCTGGAAGCCGTGCTCTTCGCGGGCAAACAGCAGCAGCTGCACCACGTTGCGCTGGCCCTGCAGGGTGAGGCGCAGCATGTGGTAGAGCTCGTCGACGGTGTGGTCGCGAGCGGTCATGTCGTGGGCCACGCCGAGCACCGTATCCAGCTCGAACTGCTTGAGCAGCAGCTGTCGGCGCAACTGCTTGATTTGGTCGTCGCGCATGGCGACCTGGGTGCTCAACGCATCGGCCAGGGGCTCAGCAGAAGAAAGAGGGGCGGAAGCCATACAGCAAGGTAAGCACCCCGTGTGAAACGCACATGAAAAGCGAACGGGGCTACAAACTTAAGCAGCCACGGGCGTTTTGGGGTCGTAGGCGTCGCGCAGGCCGTTGCCGAGCAGGTTGAAGCTGAGCACCAGCAGCGAAATGGCCGTGCCCGGCAGCAGCGTGAGCCACAGGCCGGCTTCGGTGCCCAGCAGGTCGTAGCCCTCCTTCACCATGAGGCCCCAGCTGGGCGCCGGCGGCTGCACGCCCAAGCCCAGGAAACTCAGGCCGGCTTCGAGCAAAATAGCCGCCGCAAAGTTGCTGGTGGCCAACACGATGAGCGGCCCACGCATGTTGGGCAGCAGGTGCTGGGCAATGAGCCGCCACGTGGGCAGCCCCAGCACGCGGCCGGCCTCCACGAAGGTGGCCGAACGCAGGCTCAACATCTGGCCGCGCACCACGCGGGCCACGTCGACCCACATGGTGAGGCCCACGGCCACGAAGCTGACCCACACGCCTTTGCTGTCGAGGGCCAGGGAAATGGCGATGACCAGCATGATGCCCGGAATGCTCCACACCACCGTCATCAGCCCCAGCAACAGCGAATCGACCCAGCCCCCAAAATAGCCGGCCACCGCCCCCACCGCCATGCCCAGCGCCAGCGAAATGAGCACCGCCACCAGCCCGATGCCCAGCGAGATGCGCGTGCCCAGCAGCAGCCGGCTCAGCTCGTCGCGCCCGGCTTTGTCGGTGCCTAGCACGTAGCTGCGCGTCACGACGTGCTGCTCCCGGATTTCCTGCTGCAGTGCGGCGCGGGGACCGGTGTGGCCCGTCACGGCCGACAACGCCAGCCGGCGCCAGCGCCCGGCCTCGGCCGAATGCTGGCCCAAGGGCTTGAGGATGATGGAATCGCCGGAAAATTCGTAGCCGCCAATGGGCGTTTCCAGCTGGTCGGGCTCGCGGCCGTGCAGCCAGGTGGCGAAGATGTTGTCGGCGCCCGTGCTGTTGCGGGCCGAGTCGGGCAAGGGCTGGCGCAGCAGCTGCACCCGCAGGCCCGGCCGCTCCTTCTGAATCTGCACGAAGCCGTGGCTGGCGTTGGGGGAGTTGTCGGGCAATATCCAGTAGCCCAGTAGCGCCACCAGCGTGCACAGCGCAATGAAGGCCAGCCCGGCCACGGCGGGCCGGTTTTGCCACAGGCGCTGGCGCACGTAGTAGCCCGGCGGCCGGGCCACGGCGGCCGCGCTGGGTGCCGGAGCAGGCGAAACTGCCGTTTTGGCCATGGTTAGCGGGTGTTGTGCTGCAGCAGTCCTTCCTTCGAGGCCAGGTAGGAGGCGTCGCGGGCAATGGCGCCGAACGAAGTGGTTTCGTAGGCCAGCTCGGTGTCGGGGTCGGGCCAGTAGCTGCGCACTAGGCCCTGCTCCAGCAGGCTGCGCAGCTGGTTTTCGAGCTCCTGCGGCGGCAGGCCGGTTTTCTGGAGCAGCGTGCGGAACGGGGTGACGAAGTACAGTTCGTCGAGCAGGTCGAATTCGGGGTCAGTCACGGAAGAATTGGTCGTGCGGAGGTTTGGGCAAATGTAAGCCGGGCGGGCGGCACTGGGTTTTATTGCGCCAACGCCACCACAGGGTCGCCCTGCTGCCAAGTTATGTATGCCACGATGGATTTGACCTCTTGGTCGGAAAGCGCGAAGGATGGCATCTGCTGCTTGTTGAACTTGGTGAAGAGGGCCACCGCGTAGTCGTCGCCGCTGGCCACCACTTTGCTGGAGTTCTTCACCCACGGAATCAGCCAGGAAATGGGCCGGCGCTTGGTGATGCCGGCCAGGGCCGGGCCAACCACCTGCTCGTTCACGGCGTGGCACTGCGCGCAATTGCTTTTGAAAAGGGCGTCGCCCGCGGCAATTTTGGTCGCTTGCTCTTTGGACCAAGACGGGTCAGGGGCTTTGTCCGCAACCTGCGTGGGCATTATTGGGCCTTCGCCGTCTGGATACATCTCCGTGCTAGTGCGCTCATCTACAACATCCTGCGCCGAAAACCCGGCCAGCCCGGCCGCGCTCAACAGCGTAAAACCAATCAGCACGACTATCAGCGCCATGCCCACCGAAAGGGCGAAACCAACCGAATTGAACCGCATGAGTACCGGGGGTTAGATGGAATATATATGCGGCAAATTTACCATCCAAGCCCTGCGAAGCCCTTTTTTGGGCGAATTTCTTCGCCCGCTAACTACTTCACCGCCCGCCCCTTCCACTGGTAGCCGCCGCGCCAGCCGGCGGCGCCTACAGCCAGCGCATACGGCGCGTACAGCAGCTGCAGCGGCAGTAGGCCCCCCAGCCACTTGTGCCGCCCCAGAAACCGCAGCACCGGCGCCAGAAACCACGCATCGGCCCCGAGCTTGAGGGCCCAGGCGGTCAGCACCCACGGCCATAGCTCCGGCCAGCGCAGCCCCGCCCCCACCCCGGCGGCAAGCGCTACGTTGGCGCCCAGCACCAGCACGGCCAGGCGGCGCGAGGCCGGGCTTTGGTAGTGCCGCCACTTGCTGGCCCAACGCACCCGCTGCCGCAACAACGCCCGCAGCGTGGGCGGCGCGGCGGTGCGCACCACGGCCGCGGCATCGGCCAGGAAATGCGCGGTGTCGGGGAAAGCGACGTGGATTTTGTGCAGCAGAAACTCATCGTCGCCGCTGGCCAGGTGGGCGTTGTCGGCAAAACCGCCCACGGCCTCGAAGGCCGTGCGGCGGTAAGCCAGGTTGGCGCCGTTGCACATGGTGGGCTGCTGGCGGGCCAGGCAGGCACCGCCCACGCCCACCAGCCCGGCAAATTCCAGACCCATGAGCCGGGCGAAAAGCGTGTCCGGCCCCGTGAGCAGCACTGGGCCGCTGACAAAGTTGGCCTGCGGATGCCGCTGCAGAAGCGCAGCATAAGCAGCCAGCCAACCGGGGCCGAGCCGGCAGTCGGCGTCGGTGCACACCAGCCAGGGGGCGCGGGCGGCTTGCAGGGCGGCTTGCAGGGCGGCTTTCTTGCCGGTTGTGCCGGCGGGAAGCGCAATCAGCCGCAGCGGAAACTTCGATTTTGATGCGGCGGCCGAAACCAGCGCCGCCGTGGCATCGGTGGAGTGGTCGTCGGCAATGAGCACCTCAAACTGTGCAGCAGGCAACGTCTGGGCCGCCAGGTCCTGCAACAATTGGGGCAGCGTGTCGGCCTCGTTGCGGGCGGCAATGATGACGGAAAAACTCAACAAGGAATTACCAAGCGCACCCGATTGCTCTTTCTCCCTTTTTGATTCCTCATTAAGCGCAGCGGAACGCGCCGCGTCCCAGCCGCCGCGCAGCCACAGCATCAGCCCAGCGTAGAGCAGCGGCTGCGCCAACAGCATAATTCCCACCGCCATCATCGGCCGGCGCGCTTGTCGCGCAGCACTCGCAGGCCCGGCACCAGCAGCAGGCCGGCCGCGCTGGGCAGGGCAATGTTGATGACCCACAGGCTCAGGCTGGCCGATAGCACCGGCAGCGCCGGCTGACCCAGCAGCCCGAACAGGTGCGTGGCCGACAGCTCGCGCACGCCCACGTCGGCCAGCGCATTGAGCGAAGGCACCAGCGACTTCAGCAAAAACGTACCCGCCACCGCTGCCAGCCCCGGCGCCAGCGGCGAGCTCACCCCGTAGGCACTGAGCAGCAGCAGAAACTGCGCACAAAACACCCCGTAGCGCAGTCCCGAAAGGGCCAGCACCGCGTGCAGCGCCCGCGCCGGATACGTGGGCATGATGGCCAGCGCCGGCCGAAACCGCCGCAAGGGCCGCCACAGCCCCAGCGCCGCCAGCAGCAGCCGCGAACGGTAGAGCGGCACCAGCACCAGCCCGCACAGCAGCACCGCCGACCCCACCACGCCCAGCCCCGCCGCCGGGTAGCCGCGCAGGTAAAACGTCAGCAAAAAGTAGAGCAGGCCCGCCACACCCGCCAGCACCGTGGCCACCAGCTGGCAATAGCGCCCCAGAAAAACGGCCCCCAGCGCACTCACGCGGCGGCTTTTGAGCTCGATGATGCGGCCGGCGTAGTCGCCCACCCGGTTGGGGGTGGCGAAGCCCAGCGTGAGGCCCACCAGCACCGCCCGGAAGCTGCGCCCAAACGTGACGGGCTCCAGGTGCCGGGCCAGGCGGTACCATTTCCAGGCCTCCAGGCCCCAGTTGAGGGGCACCAGCGCCAGGGCCAGCAGCACCGGGCCGCGCCCGGCCCCGCTGAGCGTGGTGGCCAGCAGCTGCCGCCAGGCCGCGGCCGTGTCGGGCGCCGCGAAGATGGAATTATACAGCAAGCCCAGCGTGAGCAGCGTGATGCCGATTTTGCCCCAAAACACCAGGCGCCTCCAGCTGCGGGCCTTGCGGGGCTGGCTGGGGTTGGGCTCCGCAGCCGGGCCGGGCGTGGCGGTGCGGCGGGAAAAATCCGAATTGGCCGCGCCGGCGGGAACCGCCTGACCTGGCGCGTAACTTTGTGAGAGATGCCCGCTCCTACCCGTCCCCGCCCCGCTCCCGCCGCCGATTTGCTGCCCAAAATCATTCTGGGCGTCGACCCCGGCACCCAGATTATGGGCTACGCCCTGATTGAGGTGCGCGGCCAGCGGGTCGACGTGCTGTGCTACGACGTTATCAATATGAAGGCCTTGGGGTCGAATCACGCCGTAAAGCTAAAGCGGATTTTCGACCGCATGCTGGAGCTCATCGACGAGTACCTGCCCGACGAACTGGCCATCGAGGCACCCTTCTTCGGCGTCAACGTGCAGAGCATGTTGAAGTTGGGCCGGGCCCAGGGCGTGGCCATTGCCGCCGCCCTCAGCCGCCAGATTCCCTATGTAGAGTACGCGCCCACCAAGGTGAAGCAGTCCGTCACCGGCTCGGGCTCGGCCACCAAGGAGCAGGTGGCCCACATGCTGCGCCAGACCCTGAAGCTGCCGCCCATCGCCGAAGCCAGCAAATTCCTAGACGCCACCGACGCCCTGGCTGTGGCCCTCTGCCACCACTACATGAAGGGCAACAACACCACCGTGAGCGGCGGCAAAAGCTGGGGCAAGTTCCTGGCCGAGAACCCCGAGCGGCTGGGGGCGAGCACGGGCGCGGCGAAGAAGAAGGCGCCGGCGAAGGGGTGATTCCTTTGCGCACGCCGGCTGCAAGCTTCTGGTAATCTAAGGGCTTAGCCAATGCGTACCACCAGCCCCGACTGTGCGTCAACGCGGCGAAGCATTGCCGCAAAGCCGGCAATTGCCTCTTCTATTTCAGCGCTTTGGTAGTCGTAATACTCCCCATTTAAGTCCGCCAAAAACGCAGTGAAACGTGCAAGAAAATCGGGTCGGGCCACTTGCCGGAGCAACCAATCCCGGTCAGCTGCCACCAGCAATACCACAAAGCTTTTTCGATTCTCCGAGAGCTTGGCCGAGTACTGGTGGAGGATTTCCTGATAATTCAATTCATCTATAATGAATGCAAAAAAGTCGGCCAGCAATGTGGCGTTCAGGTCGTTGGGAAGTTGATGGGTCCGGGCGTTTAAATACTGGTCGAAATTGTCAGTCGTCCTCAACCATTTTTTGGTGATTTTGGAAGCTTCGACTAACTCTTCCGGCATTGTTTCAGGACCGAACTTTCTCACGTCTACCAGCATGCTCATGGGCTATTCGTCAAGCGGGAATTCCTGCCATATCTTTTCCTCGTCCGGCTCAAATACGTAGGCCGACAGCATGGTAACAATGTCCGAAAACTGTCGGCATTTTTCTAATCTGGCTTTCAACGACGTTGCGTCAACCCATTGCGTTAGCACGTCATCGTCTCTGTCGATGCAGTTCTGCATCAGCGCCTTCAACTCTTCCAGCGCGTAAGGCCCCGCTTGTTTCCAAGTCCGACTTACTTCCAGCGTAGGGTTGTAGAAAGTATGGGCCAGAATTCGATTTAAAAGCGTAGGCTTGAAACTACCGGAACGAACTTCCGACTCCCACAGTCTGCCGCTTGCGTCGAAGAATCGCTCGTTAATTGGGCCTTTCCTCAGCAATTCCCGAGCCGATGCGGTGCGTAAATTATCAACTTCCGTCACCAAAATAACAGCATTGTTGGCTATCAAAATCAGGGGTAAAACTGGCTTCATTGCTCAGGTCGTCCTCACAAACGTTATAACTTAAGTCCATACGGTCCAAACTTCAACCGACGGCCAATTCTACTGGTTTTCTACCAGCAGCTCCCCCGCCGCATACGTCACCGCGTAGCCGCTGATATCGACTCTATCGCCGCGAAGGCGGCACCACAAGTCACCGCCGCGGGGCGAAATCTGGCGGGCGCGCAATTCAGTTTTGCCCAGCTTCTGGGCCCAGTAGGGAATGAGCGTGCTGTGCGCTGAACCCGTCACGGGGTCTTCGGGCACGCCCACGCGGGGTGCGAAAAAGCGCGACACGAAATCGATGCCATTGCTGCCGGGCGCGGTGGCAATGACGCCCACGTACTCCAGCGCGGCAATGCGGGCGTAGTCGGGGCGGAGGGCCAGCACTTCGGCTTCGGTGTTGAAGACGACGAGCAGGTCGCGGGCGGCCAGCACGTGCAGCGGCGTGGCGCGCAGGCCGTCGGCCAAGCCGGTGGGGTGGCTGGTCAGTTCCTGCGGCGGGCGCGAGGGGAAGTCGAGGGTGAGGCGGCCATCGGCTTCGCGGGCCACCCGCAAGGGGCCGCTCTGGCTGTGAAAGGTGACCCGCGCTTCGGAGAAGCCCAGGTGCGTGAACAGCACGTGCGCCGAGGCCAGCGTGGCGTGGCCGCACAAGTCGATTTCCACGGCCGGCGTAAACCACCGGATGTCGTATTCGGCCGGGGTGCCGGCGCGGGGCACGATGAAGGCGGTTTCGGCCAGGCTGTTTTCGGCGGCGATGCGCTGCATGAGTTCGGCCGGCGGGAAGGCATCGAGCGGGCACACGCCGGCGGGGTTGCCGGTGAAGGGAGCTTGGGCGAAAGCGTCGACGTGGAAGTAGCGCATGGCGAGGTGGGCGAAGCGAACGAGAGAAGAATTGATGCGGCAAGAATACGGCCGTGCACGCCGGGCTGGTGCGGTCTCGGAGTTCCGACTCGTGAATTTTTCAAAATAACTTAGCCCCCACGCAACCGCACCGGCCGGCCGCCGGTCATGGGTTCAAATGCCGGGGGCTGTACAGCCCGGCGTCTTCACTGTTTCACTGCATGCCGCCTCCCCTTGCCCCGGTGGATGAGGCCTTGCTGGCGGCGTGCCGGCGGGGCGAATCCGCCGCGCAGCACCGGCTCTATCAGCGCCTCGCCTATGGCCTCATGGGCGTGTGTCTTCGCTATTGCCCCAACCGGGCCGAAGCGGAGGACGCCCTGCAGAACACGTTCGTTAAAATTTTCACTCGCCTCGACCAATACCGCGGCCAGGGCCCCTTCGAAGCCTGGGCCCGCCGCATTGCCGTCACCACCTCGCTGCACGCCCTGGAGCAGCACCGCCTGCGCCACCCCGGCCCCGGCGGCGAGGCCCTCGACGAGCTGGCGGCCGACTTGCCCGCGCCCGAGCCCTCGGCCGTGGAGCAGCTGGCCGCCGACGACCTGCTGGCCCTGCTGGCCACGCTGCCGCCCGGCTACCGCACGGTGCTCAACCTCTACGCCGTGGAGGGCTATTCGCACCAGGAAATCGCCGAGCTGCTGGGCATTGCCGAAGGCACCAGCAAATCGCAGCTGGCCCGGGCCCGCCGCCTGCTCGAAACCCGCCTGGCGGCCCACCATCACCCCCAATTGCCATGACCGACCGCGAACCCGACGACCTGTACGATGCCCTGCGCAGCCGCCTGGCCGACTACGGCCAGGAGCCGCCCGCGCCGCTGTGGGCCAATATTCGGGCGCAGCTGCCGCCGCCGGTGGCGGCCCCGCAACTCCGCAAGCGCCGCCGCCGCAGCGTGGCCGCGCTGCTGCTCCTGCTGCTGGCCCTGGTGAGCACGGCCGGCTGGCAGTGGTGGCGCGTGGGCCAGCACCGTGAGCTGGCGCAGCAAGCCGCCCACCGGGCCGACCAGCAAACGCTGGCCGCCGCCAAAGACCAAAACATTGCCCCCGCGACCAGGCCCGCAGCAGCTACTGCTGGTGCGGGCCTGAAAGAAGCCGGTGCGACCACCGCTGCAGAAGTGGCAATAACTACGGCTCCCGGGACGGCTACTGAGGTCGCACGTGCAAATAGTGCGGCCGATGCTACGGTAAGCAGTATTGCAGCGACCTCCCCCAACGGCACCATGGCTGGAAAGCCAGCTGCCGGCACTACCTCCGCCAGCGGCGTGGTTGCGAAGGGCACCATAGTCGCGGCACGCGTTACCGCGCGTGGCCGTGAAACTGGAGGCGCAGCCGTGGCCCTGAGCCGCTCAGTCCGGAAGCGCCGTGCGGTCTCCCGGACAATGAAAACGACAGGCACCGCTGCAAACGAAAGCCCGGCCCTAGCGGCCGCGCGCACCAGCCAAACCGTGCCCCCGGCCGGAGCTGATGCAGCGCTGGACGGCACCGTAGCAGCTTCGGTGGCTGGCCGCTCGGGTGAGGTTCAGGAGGCGGCAGGCGAAAAAGCTGCTGGAGCAGCCGGCGAAACCCGCGTAGCCCAAGTGCCGGCGGCTTCGGCCGTAGCGGGCAGCGAGGTGGCGCTCGGAGCCTCCTATGAGATGCAGGCACGGCGGCAAGCGGCGCTTGCGCCCACCGAATTGGCGGCCTTGCGCCTAGCCCTGCCCACCGATACACTGCCCCGGCCTCCGGTCGGGCGCGTGCGCCGCTGGGCCGTGCAGGCGGTGGGTGGGCCGGCTTACACCTACCGGCAGCTAACCTCGACCAGCAGCCTGGCGACTTCATTCAATAGCGCGCCATCAACCATTAATACGGTCCGGACTCTCGACGCCACGGGCACCGTGCGCGAGCAGCAGGAACAAGCCGGCACCGGCCTGGCGCTGGCGCTGCAGGTGCGCCGGGTGCTGAGTGGTCGCTGGAGCCTGAGCGCTGGCCTGGGCTACCAGGAATTTGCCCTGCAACGGACATACGATGTCGTGACTGCCGTCACCTCCGCCATCCCGCCGGTGGTGGTATCGAACCCACGGCCGCCCATCACCACCTACCTTTTCAGCCAGCGCAGCTACCGCGACACCTACCGTTTCCTCACGGTGCCGGTGCGGCTGAGCTACACCCTGGGAATCGGCAAAAAACTCAGCTACGGCCTCAGCGGCGGGGCCGACGTGGCCTTTTACCTGGGCGGCAACAGCGCCGGCGCCGACGCCGCCCGCCACGCCTGGGGCCCGGGCGCCGACTCACCAAACCGCGCGCTCAACCTGTCGCTCAGCGGCGGAGTAGACTTGCGCTACCGTGTGGCGTCGCGCCTGGAGCTGCTGGCCCAACCCAGCGCCACGTATTTCCTCAACTCCTTGTCGAAGCCGGTTTCGGGCCTCACGCCCCGGCACTTGCTGGGCGCGGGCGTGCTGCTGGGCGTGTCCTACGACTGGCGCTAGGAAATTAGCTGAATGATGTAGAGACGCAATATTTTACGTCTTCTCGTTGAACGATGACGCTTGAGGAATAGTCGAACGACACCCCAAACCACGCGGCCCCAGTCGTTCAACGACGAGACGCAACATATTGCGTCTCTACCCCTGATTGCCTTCTATTGCAAATCGCCGCCCACAATTACCTCGCGCACCGGGTTTTCGCCTAGCCAGTATGGGATTTCGGCCACGCTGCCCACTTCAAGCAGCAGAATATCAGCGCGCTTGCCGGGCTCCAAGCTGCCGCAGTCGGCGGCGTGGCCGATGGCCCAGGCGGCGTTGAGGGTGGCGGCAGCTACGGCTTCTTTGGGGGTGAAACCCATTTTGAGGCAGGCCAGGGACATGGCCAGCCAGAGGCTTTTGCTGGGACAGGAGCCGGGGTTGAAATCGGTGCTCACGGCCACGGGCAGGCCCTGGTCGATGAAGGCACGTCCCGGCGCAAACTTTTCCTGACGCAAAAACAGCGGCACCAGCGGCAGCAGCACCGCCACGGTGCGCCCCTGGCTGCTGCGGGCAATGCGGCCAGCGGCTGCGGGCGTGAGGTAGTCGCAGTGGTCGACGCTGGTGGCGCCCAGCTCGGCGGCCATCTCGCAGCCGCCCAGGTCGTGCAACTGCTCGGCGTGAATCTTCAGCCCGAAGCCCATTTTGTGGGCCTGGGTAAGGAAATACTGGGCCACGTCGAGCGGGAAAGCCCCCTGCTCGCAGAAAATGTCGACGTAGGCCGCCTCCCCTTTCAGGTCCGACAACACTTCACGCAGTATGAAATCGACGTAGGCCCGCGGGCCCGCTTCCTTGAACTCGGGCGGCACCACGTGGGCGCCCAGGAAGGTGGGCACCACCCGCACGGGCTGCCGACGGCCGGCCTCGCGGGCCACCCGCACCAGCCGCAGTTCGGTGTCGCGGTCGAGGCCGTAGCCGCTTTTGGCTTCGAGGGTGGTGACACCGTAGCGGCGGAAGCCGTCGAGGTGGTGCAAGGCATTTTCCAGCAGCTCGGCTTCGGTGGCGGCGCGGGTGGCGCGCACGGTGCTCAGGATGCCCCCGCCGCTGGCCAGAATGTCCAGATAAGACTCGCCCCGCAGCTTGCGCTCGAACTCGTGGGCGCGGTTGCCGCCGAACACGAGGTGGGTGTGACACTCCACCAGCCCCGGCATCACCACGCGGCCGGAGGCGTCGAGCAGCCGGGTTTCGGGCGTGATGTAGGCCAGGTCGAGCTCGTCCATCGGGCCCACGGCCACGATTTTATCGCCCCGGCAGGCCACGTAGCCGCGCTCAATAACGGTCCAGTTGTGCAGGTCGGGCCCGGCCAGGGGGCGGTCGGTGGGGCCGCCGGCCAGGGTCAGCACCTGGGCCGCGTGCTGAATGACGAGGGTGTAGGGAAGCATGCGGCAAATAACGCTTCGCTTTGCGAATGAATGCGTTTCCACGTCTTCTAGTCAACGTCATTTTCGGCTGTCAGCCTGAGCGCAGCGAAGGACCTGCTCACGGTTGTATACTTAACGTTGCGTCGGGAGAAGGTCTTTCGCTGCGTTCAGGATGACAGCCGGTTTCGACCTCTGCTCCAAGCCCTACGTCCAATACTGCACCGGCGCGTGGGGGAAACGGCGTTGCCACTCGGCGTAGAACCACGCCTTCATGGCCTTCATCTGCTCGGGCTGGTACACGTATTTCAGGCCGCCGAACTTGTTGCGCTTCACGGCGCGGCCTTCCTCGGCCAGGTCGAGGCTGGTGTTGGGATACCACTGCAGCAACACGTCTTTGGAGCCGGGCGTGAAGCGGTGGGTGATGAACTCCACGGTAAGGTCGCAGTCGAAGTCAAAGGCTTGTTGCAGGCGGTTCAGTAATTCGGTGTAGTGCCGCTGCCAGTCGGGAATGGGCATGATGGGCGCCAGCACCACGCCCACCGGGTAGCCAGCGCCGCCTAATGCCACCGGCAGCGCCAGCCGGCGCATGGCCTGAATGCGCGCCTCCACCGAGGCCGTGCCGCCTTCGAGGCGCCGGGCCACGGGCTCGGCGTTGAGGGAGAAGCGGGCCCGCGTGCGGCCGTGGTGAGGCAGGGCCAGCAGGGAATCGATGTAGTCGTACTTGCTCACGAAACGCAGCTGGGCGCCCTCGCGCTGGCTGAAATGGCGCACGGCCGCGCCCAGGCTGCCGGTGAGGTGCTCGATGCCCAGCACGTCGGTGTAGCAGCTGGCCTCGAAGCTGGTGATGCGGCCGGGGCGCTCGTAGGTGGCGGTGTTGGCCAGCAGCTGGGGCAGGTTGGCGAAGGCCTTCACCACGGGCGGGCCGCTGAGCGAGCCGGCCAGGTAGCAGTACTGGCAGTGGGCGGGGCAGCCTTCGGCGAGGTTGAGCTGCCAGTCGGCCGAGGGCGGGGTGGGCTGCAGGCGCAGGGCGCCGGCGGGGGCTTTCACGATGGCCAGGGTGTTTTTGGCGGTGCGGTAGGTGGCGCGCACGTCGCCGCCGGGGTCGCGCAGGCCGGTGAGGCGGTTGCTTTTCAGCAGCTCCACTTCCAGGTTTTGGGCCGAGACCCGGGCCAGAATCTGCTGGCCGAATTCCCCGTCGAGCGCATCGGGCGTGAACACCACGCGCTGGGGCAGCCACAGCTTGGCCGAGTGCGTGCGGGGCACCAAAACCGGCGCCGGAACGTCGGTGAGCAGGGTATCAGAAAACGAAACAAGCGTGCCAGCAGTGAGCATAAAATCAGGTTGGTGACAGATAGTTATGCAACGCTTTTTAGCGTGAATAAAGTCCATAAAAACGGCCTAAAAACACGCACCAGCGCCATTTATCACACGAACCCGTCTCCCAAAAACAGGTAAAATCAGCCCTTCCGCGGCGGTTGCCCACGTGGTTGCGTATTCCTCCCCGACCCTTCCCCAGCTGCCCGATGCCCGACTTTAACAACCCCGCCCCGCTCATTCTTACGCTGATGTTGGACGAAGCATCTCAGACGTATTTCAACGACCTACGCCGGCAGCACTTCCCGCCCAACATCAACTACCTGGCGGCGCATCTCACCTTGTTTCACCACCTGCCGGGAGCAGATTTGGCCAACATTCGCCAGCAATTGAGTGCCTTGTGCCGTACCCAGGCCCCGCTCGCGCTGCAGGTCACGGGGCTGCGCTCACTGGGCCGCGGCGTGGCCTTCACCCTTGAGAATGAGCAGTTGCGCGCCCTGCACCGCCGCCTGCAAAGCTTGTTTGCCGCCCACCTCACGCCGCAGGACCAGCAGAAGCTGCAGCCGCACGTCACCATCCAAAACAAGGTAACGCCGGAAGCCGCCCGCCAGCTGCTGGCCGGCTTGCAGCCGGCCTTTGCCCCGTTTGCGGCCGTGGGTACGGGGCTGCACCTGTGGGCCTACCGCAACGGACCCTGGGAAAGCCTGGCTGAATTTCCGTTTGAAATGTAGGGGCGGGGCTTGCCCCCGCCCGGACGGTAAACGATAGCAATGCCGGCAGTTCAGCGCCCGGGCGGGGGCAAGCCCCGCCCCTACTTCGGTCCTTCCCAATCGTTGAGCGCTGTGCGGTGCTCACGGGCTACCTGAGCCAGCACGACTGCATCGGGCTGCAGGCCGACGGTGATGGCGGTGCCGCGCTCGCGGGCGAAGGAGTCGGCCACGGCGCCAAAGCGGCGGTAACTGGCAAAATGCGGGGCCAGGTCGTCGTCGGGCTCGTCGTCGACGATGAGGATGGCCTGGCACTGGGCCAGCTGGGCTGGCGCGGGGTACCAGTAGATGAAGCTGCCGTTGAGGCTGTGGGCCGGCGGCAAAGACTTGCCGCGGTTGAAGTAGTTGATGGCGCTGGCCTGGCCGTAGTTGGCGCAGTGAATGAGGGTGTGGGCACGTGCCTCGGCGGGCAAGGACTGGTAGGCGGCCCAGGTTTTGGCGGCCAGCTCGCGCCAGCCGCGCATGTCGGCGTAGTCCTGGGGCAGGGCGTGGTCCTGGCCGTCCTCCCAACGGTAGAGGCCCAGCTTGGCATAGGTGGGGCGCAGCGCGGCCATGGCGGCGGGGCTGCGTACGGGGTACAGAAACGGCGCAAAAAAGGCAAGAAATGCCAGCGGCAGCAGCACCAGCACGGGCTGCACCGCTGCTTTCCATCGCAGCGGGCGCAGCTGCGCCTCCCACCACGCTGCCCCGAAGGCAAACAGTGCCGGGTAGTAGCCCAGGGCGTAGTAGTCTTTGCCGTGCAGGACCGCCAGCAGGCCCACGCCCAGCACGGCCACCCAGCCCACCGCGCGGTAGGGCCGAAACGCCGAACTCAGCAGCAGGGCCAGCAGGCCGGGCACCCACACCCAGGTGGCGGGCAGGTTCATCAGCAGCTGGGCTTTCCAGAAATCGGCGGGTTCGACGTGCACCAGCTGGCTGGATTTGAGCAGGGCCATGTGGTGCAGAAACGGCACGCCGTGGCGCAGCTGCCAAGCCACGTTGGGCAGCCACAGCAGCAGCCCCAGCGCCGCCGCGCCCCAGAAATGCCGATTCAGCAGCAGGCGCCGGGCCGGCGTGAGCAGCAGGGCACCGCTCAGCGCAGCCACGAAAAACAGCGTGGTGTACTTGTTCAGCAAGCCCAGGCCCAGCGCCGCCCCCAGCAGGTACAGGTAGCGCGGGCGCTGCTGCTGCAGGTAGCCCACCAGCGCATACAGCGCCAGCACAAACCCAAAGACCTCGAAGGAATTGGGCTGAAACAGCAGGTTGAGCCGCGCATACGCCGCCCCCAGGTAGCAGGTGCCCGCCAGCGCCTGCGCAAACCAGCCGCCGCCCAGGCGCCCGGCCAGCCGCACCACCAGGTACACGGTGGCCGCGCCCCACAGGAAGGGCCAGAAATGCACCCAGCCCTCGCCCCCGCCCAGCGCCAGCGTGGCCCAGCCCTGCGCGGCAATGAGCGGCGGCACCTCCAGGTAGCCCCAGGCCAGGTGCCGGCCCTGGTTGAGGTAGAGGTATTCGTCGCGCTGCAGGTCGTACTGCGGGCTGATGAGAAAGTAGCCCGACACAAACTTGGCCAGGGCGAAGGCGAGCGGCAGGAGGCGGTTCATGCCCGGCAAGGTCGGCAGAAAAGCGCGATGCCCGGGGCGGACTTTTTTACAGCCGAATCGTCTTACTCCGTCAGGCACCAGGGGCCTGCGCCGCTCCATCTATACCGAAGCCCCGGTTGCGATGGTGGCGGAGCTTTTTCGCGGCTGTTGGGGAGGTGGCACCCATCCGGCGAGCCATGTTACCAAATTGCTTTTAACCGGCGGCTCTAAAGTCCCAACCTTTTCCTTATGCAATGGCCCGCACGTGCTTTGCAAGGGCAAAATCCCGTCTGCTATTTCTTCGATAACACCCTATAAAAGTCTGATTGGCAAATATATTTATTCGCGTATCGCAGGCAAATCGGTTACGTTTGAGAAAAGCTGGCGCCCTACAGGCCGGCCCTGCGGCATTTCGGATTCTACCCATCCCTCTCTACCCATCCCTCGCCATGAAACAAACGCCTGCTTTTCGCAGCAATGGCGGCCCGATGAGCGGGTCTGGCTTCGCCGGCCGTGCCCCGACCGGGAACCCTTGCCCTGCACCCGCTGGCCGGTTGCCGTTCGCGAGCATCCCGTCGCGCCTCATGGGACATTTTACATCACGGGACTTCTTCGCCATTGTCCGGCGGGGCCTATTGCATCACGCACGTTGGGCGTATCATTCCACCTTCAACCCCCTTCCATCATGAACAATCTATTTTATGCTCTGCTGCTAGCCGCCTTGCTGGCCGCTGGCTGCAAGAAAGACGACCCCGAAGCCGGCCTGCCCCCGGCCACGCACGAAGGCAAGAACACCGGCGGCTGCCTCATCAACGGCGAGCGGTTCGTGGCCGCTGAGTACGGGGGCAGCCTGCTGAGCAATCCTATTCCAGCCTTGAGAGGGGGATTTTCTTTTGACAGCATTTACACAATCGACTTAAATGGGCAGATGAACGGTAAAAACACTACCGTGAGCTTATTCTTCCGTTCCCAAAAAGTAGGGACGTATCTATTGAATAAAAACACGGGGTATTATCCTCAAACCAGTGACTTGTACGCGCTAAATCACGCGGTGCTCTACTCGGATAATGCCGTGGAAGTATATGGAACCGATGCCCAACATATTGGCCAAGTGGTGTTGGAATATGCCAACGTTCAAAAGGGTATTTCGGCCGGCACGTTCGAGTTCACGGCTGTCAATCAGTCTAACCCAAATAAAACGGTGACCATTACCAGCGGACGCTTTGACCGCAAGCAGTAAATCTTTTCTTTTTCCCAACCCTTTCCCAACTGTACCATGAAAAAATGGCTACTATTCGGGCTTGCCGTGGCCGCTGCCCTGCCCCGCCAAGCCCACGCCCAACGGCCGGCTGCCCCTACCACGTCGGTTGTCTTGCCGCCCTCCGGTGGGGGCGGCACCGCTGTCAATTACTGCGCCGAGCCGGTGAGCGGGTTTCTGGCCCGCTACGACCGGTTTCGCGACGACGCCGGCACGGCGGGCCTCGTCACGGTCAGCAACGAGCAGCTCTACGACGCCCCCAACCGGCCCGCCTCGCCCTACGAGCAGCGCACGCTGGTCACGGTGAGCCCCCTGGCCAGCAAGGTGGCCACCCGCACCGTGCAGTTTGTGTTTCCGGCTTCGTGCACATCCTGCGCGGCAATGAGGTGCTGAGTCGCCAGCAGCTGCGCATCGAAAAATAGGACATCCTGCTACTTACACCCGCACCGGGCCGGGAGCCCCAGCCCGGCATTTTTTCCTCCATCTTTTACCCATTTACCCCATTCCCATGAAGCAAGGCAACCGCATCTCGGAAACCCTCTCTACCGCCGACGCCAAGAAAATCGTCGACCTGCTGCGCCAGGTCCAGGACCTGATGCCCTTCCTCATCACCCTGCAGCCCGAGGAAAGCCGCGGCCTGCGCAACATCGGCTTCGACGGCGTGCCCTTTGCCCAGGCCGCCCTCGACGCCGTGCGCGCCGACCCGGGCTTCACCCGCCGCTCCTTCGACCTGGCCGAGTTCGAGAAAGACGTGGCCCTCATGGACGGCCTGCGCGGCATCCAGGCCGTGCTCGGGCCCCTGGCCCAAAAAGTGAGCGACACCTACCGCCTGGCCGGCGCCGACGTGATGGTGACCGCCGACGACGTGTACGAAGACCTGCGCCAACCGCCTGAGCGCCGCCAAAGCCGCCAAAGCGGCCCCCGCCACGGCCTAGCCCCGCCCCCGACCGGTTCCGGACCCCTCCCGGGTGCTGCGGAACCGGTCCCGGGTGGTTGAGAACCGGTACTGAGTGGTTTCCAACCACTGCAAAGTGGTTCCGGACCGGTCGTGAGTGGTTGGGAACCGGTCCCGGGTGGTTCGGAACCACTCCAAAGCGGTTATAAACCGGTCAGAAGTGGTTCGAAACCACTTCTGACCGGTTTTTTACGTATCGCCCCGCCCTCCTCTCCCGCTGGCTACGGCCACGGGTTGCTGCCCAAGTGGGTAGTTCGAGCGGCAACCCAGCTCACCGACGCGGACCGGCTGGAAAACGAGTAGGCGCCGTTAGCGGGCCTAGCCGGGCCGCTGGGCGCGCATCAGGCGGCCAAACCCGCCGATGCCCACGTCGAGGTAGAAGAGCGTGCCGCTCGCGGCCGGCGCCTGCGGGCTGCGGGCGGCGCGCACGCCGCTCCGGATTTTGAGCAGCCAGGAGCCAATTTCCGGGCCGCTTTCGGTGCGCCAGAGCAGTATGTTCAGGTCGAGGCCGGCGGTGAGGGGGTGCCCGTAGGTGACGTCGAAATCCAGGTCCGGGTTTTTGCGGTCCTCCATCTTGGCGGGCGCGAAGTTGCACCACGAAGCCCCCACGAAGGGCGTCACCTGCAGGCGCTTGGCTTCGAGCAGCCGGTAGCCCACCGATAGTTCGGGCACGTAGTAGTTGAGGCGCTGCCCGGCGGGCCAGGTGTGGCCGTCGGCGGTGTAGGGGCGGCGGGTTTCGGCCGTGCCGATGTAGTTACGCAGGTAGAGCATGTACCGGTCCCAGCCGAACTCAAACCCGTGCCCGAAGTTGAACACCGGCCGGAAATCGGCGTTGAGCCCGCCCGTGAAGAAGCCCGTGCCGGAATGGAAATCGAGCCCGTAGCTAAACCGCGAGGGCTTGTATTCGGGCCGCACCGCACGCGCCACGAAGTACCCGTACTCGGAGCGCGGGTAGCGGTCCAGAAACTGCTGCAGGTCCGCATTTAGCCCCTGGGAAGTCGGCGAAAAGCGTCGCTGCGTCAGCAGCGAGAGGGCCAACTGCAGAAACGTGGAATCTTCGGCCGGCACGCGCACCTGCCGGGCGCGGGCGCGCAGGTCGGCCTCGTGGCGCACGAGGTAGTCCTGGGTCAGGTCAAACAAGCCATCGCGGGGCGGCTGCAGTCGGGGCCGGGCCAGGCGCGGGGCGTCGAAGGGATTGTCGGCGGCCACGCGCTTGAGCAGCTGCTCAAATTGCCCGGCCGCCAGCAGCAGGGCCCAGGCCTCGGGCGGCTGCACGGCGGTCACGGAGTCGGGTACCGTTTGGGCCACGTAGGCCAGCAGCTGGGGTACCTGGCGCACCTCGTCGCGCCGCAGGTCGGCCAGCAGCAGCTCGCGCACCTGCACCACGCGCACCATGGGCGGCACGGTGCCCTGGGTCAGGCGCCGGTTCAGTTGCCGCGTAATCGAATCGGTGGCCGGGGCCTGCTGCGCTTGCGCCGCGGTGCCCGCCAGGAAGAACAGGCCCGCCAGGGCGCCTCGCCAGGTCATACAAAAGCTGCTACGCCGCGTTGGTAGCAACGGGCCCGGCGAATGTCGTAAGAAATTCCCGCCTGCCAAGCCGGCTCACAGGGCTTCGGGCAGGCGCACCAGCTTGAGGTAGTCGCCCAGCCCGGTGGGCTTCTGGAACACGTGGATGAAGAGGATGTGCTCCTCGCCCCGACTACGCCAGGTTTCGGCATAAAAACCTTCTACCGCATACAGCACCAGGTCGAAGCTGTCTTCCTGGCGCTCGGCCAGGCGCGTGCCGTGCCGGGCCAGGTGCTCGGCCTGGCGGCGCTGGTGCAGAGCTTTAAATTCGGCGAAGGTCATCAGAGGGTACAAAAGAACGTCATGCTGAGCGCAGTCGAAGCATCTCTACCGCGCAACCGATTAAAGTTAGTGTTGCAGTAGAGATGCTTCGACTGCGCTCAGCATGACGTTCATTTTCTCAACTGTCCACCCATAATGAAGCCAATTAACGCTCAGCCGTGAGAAGGTCCTTCGCTGCGCTCAGGATGACAGACAGTACACGCGAGATGCTTCGACAGGCGGACGCCAACTGAAGCATGACGGGTTGGTGACGCTAGCCTGACGTTCTTTTGTTCCCGATTCACCGTCCATTTTCCCATGAACACCTTTCGCTTTCCTCACCCGCTGGTGCTGCTGGTGGGCTTCATCGTGCTGGCCGCGGTGCTTAGCTACGTGCTGCCCGCCGGCCGCTTCGACCGCCGCCAAGACCCCGTTGCCCAGCGCGAAGTGGTGGTGGCCGGGTCGTACCACCGCGTGCCCGCCACGCCCGTGGGCCCGCTCGACATGCTCGTGGACCTGCCCAAGGGCCTGGCCGATGCCGCGGGCGTGGTCTTTCTCATCTTCCTGGCCGGCGGCGCCTTCACCGTGGTCGACCAAACCGGCGCCCTGCGCCACGGCGTCGACTGGCTGCTGCTGAAAACCCAGGGCCGGCAGGTGCTCGTCATTCCGCTGGTGGGGCTGCTGTTTGCCACCATGGGCGCCCTCGAAAACATGGGCGAGGAAATCATTGCCCTGGTGCCGGTGCTGCTGGTGCTGATGCGGCGGCTGGGCTTTCCGGCCCTCACGGCCGTGGCGGCCAGCGCCGGGGCGGCGTTTGTGGGGGCCTCGTTCAGCCCCATCAATCCCTTTCAGGTGGGCATTGCCCAGAAGCTGGCGCAGCTGCCGCTGCTCTCGGGCGGGGCCTACCGGCTGGCGTTTCTGGTGCCGGCATTGGCCTTGTGGCTGTGGGGCACCATTCGGCACGCCCAGCGCCACCGCGTGCCCGTGGAAATAACCGAAGCCGAAGCCGCTGCCGACACCCGCGGCGCCGGCCGCCACGGCCTGGTGCTGCTGCTGCTGCTGGCCGCCTTCAGCTACTTTGCCTACGGCGTGGTGCAGCAGGGCTGGGGCTTCGAGGAGATGGGCGCGCTGTTTTTTGCGCTGGGCGTGGCGGCGGGGTTGCTGGGTGGCCTGGGTGCCACCGGCACGGCCGAGGGCTTCGTGGTGGGCTTCCGCGACATGGCCTTTTCGGCCATGCTCATCGGCTTTGCCCGCACCATTTTCGTGGTGCTGGAGCAGGGCAACATCGTCGACACCATCGTGAACGGCCTGGCCACGCCGCTGGGCCACTTGCCCGTGTCGGTGGCGGCCCTGGGCATGATGGCGGTGCAAACCGCCCTGCACGTGCCCGTGCCCAGCGGCAGCGGCCAGGCCACGCTCACCATGCCCCTGCTCACGCCCCTCTCCGACCTCATCGGCCTGTCGCGGCAAGTAATGGTGCTGGCGTTTCAGTACGGGGCCGGCCTCTGCGAGCTCATCACGCCCACCAACGGCACGCTCATGGCCATGCTGGCCGCC
Organism: Hymenobacter sp. 5317J-9; assembly: GCF_022921075.1. Taxonomy (NCBI): domain Bacteria; kingdom Pseudomonadati; phylum Bacteroidota; class Cytophagia; order Cytophagales; family Hymenobacteraceae; genus Hymenobacter; species Hymenobacter sp. 5317J-9. Next base: position 2,008,446 of record NZ_CP095050.1, on the reverse strand, counting down.
ACCGGCGTGCGCTTCGAGCAGTGGCTAAAGTTTGCCTGGCCGCTCTACCTCGGCCTGGTCATTATCGGCGTCATCAGCATCGTCACCGCCATCGCCGTGGGGATTTAGCGGACCTAATCGGCCCGCAGCTCGCTGGCCTGGAAAATGCGCGGGAGCTTGCGCTTGCGCTCCACAATCTGAAACGTGGCCGTGTCGCTGGTTTCGTCCCAGTACACGTCGGACACGTGGCCGAAGTGGCGGTACTGGCCCGGCTGCGGTGTCACCTCCTCCACCGCATCGCCGAAGCTGAACTTGGGCTTGTGGTAAATTTCCTTAAACAGCTCGGGGCGCACGAGGAACTGCTGCTCGTCGTAGCGAATGGTGAGCCACTCGCCTTCTTCGTCTTCGGCAATTTTCTCGAAAAGCTTGCCCACGGGCTCCAGCAGCTCAAAGGAACGGCGGTTGGCGGGGTGAATGTAGCGGAAGCCGTAGTCGGGCGACCAGCCGTAGAGGCCAAAAACAACGGGTTTGGGACGGGGCATTGGGTAGGGGAAACGCAGGGCAAAGATTACCCTCAAAACCCCAAACCGACCATTGAAGTTGCCGCCGGATGCGCTTTAGTCCGCCTGTGGCATGGCGGCCAGGTGCGGGGCGGCGTGCGCCAGCAGACGGTCGCGGTGCGCGGCGCCGTCGTAGGTGTTGCCAAACGAAATGCGGTGCTTCTGGCCATCGGTTTGGTGCACCAGCGCATCAGCCGGGCCATCGGCCTCCACGGCGGCTACATCGGCCCAAGTGAACTCGTGCGCCGGGCCCAAGCGCTGGGTGCGCACGGCAAATCCGTGGGCGTGCAGATGCAGGAACTGCCGGTCGGTCAGCTTGTTGAGGCGGAAGGCCAGTACCACGTACATCAGGGCCACGGCAGCGTATAGCCAGGGCAGCACGTGCAGGCGGTGCGGGGCGCCGGCCAGTTCGGCTTCGTGGTGGCGGTGCCAGATGTGGTAGCTTTCCAGAGCCAGAATACCGGCGGCGGCCAGCTCCAGCCAGGCCACTCGCTCGCGGTGAAAGGGGTTATGACGCAGGTGCCGTAGCTCGCGCACCATCAGCATGAGATAGGCGGCCCCCACGGCTATTTCCAGCCCGCCCAGCACCGTAAAATGCTCGGCGCCCGTGAGAATGGGGATAACCCCGAAAAACAGCACCAGCGCCGGCGCCACGTGCCCCAGCGACTTGCCCACCTGCTGCTTGGCGTGGCGGCGGTGGTAAAGCGTGGTGCGGCCCTCGGCGGCAGGCGGAGCGGTATTCATGGCGGAAAAGGTCGGCAGAATTTAGCAAATCGGCAACCGCGGCCTGCGCCAGGCGCCTGACTAGCAGCGCAAATGCCCCCCGGCCGTGCGTAAGCCAGCCAAAAGTTTGGCAACTGCGTATTGTCCAGCTACCTCTTGCCTGGCACCGGCCGAATTTTTGGCTGCCCGGGCAAAGGTTTTTGTTTTTTTCAATGTCAACCGTTTCCGCTTCCAAACCGGCGCCCCGCGCCAACGCGTTCGCCAAAACTGCTACCCCCACGCCTGCTCCCCAGCCCGCTACGCCCAGCCCCCAGCCCGGCATGGGCGCCGTGCCCCACGCCGGCGGCACCACCTTTCGGGTGTGGGCGCCCCACGCCGAGGCCGTTGCGGTCATCGGCACGTTCAACGACTGGAACGCCGCGCAGCACCCGCTGCAGCACGAAGCCGACGGCTACTGGGCCACCGACGTGCCCGGGGCCAAGCCCGGCGACGAATACAAATACCACCTCACCAACGGCAAGCAGCAGCTCGACCGCAACGACCCCTACGCCCGGCAGGTCACCAACTCGGCCGGTTCCTCAGTCATTCACGACCCCAATTTCGACTGGGCCGACGACGAGTTTCACATGCCGGCCTGGAACGAGCTCGTGATTTATGAGCTGCACGTGGGCACCTTCAACGCCCCCGATGCCGACAAAGTGGGCACCTTTGCCGACGTGGCCGAAAAGCTGCCCTACCTGCGCGATTTGGGCATCAACTGCATTGAGCTGCTGCCGGCCACCGAGTTTCCGGGCAGCCGTTCGTGGGGCTACAACCCCTCCAACCCGTTTGCCCTCGAAAGCGACTACGGCGGGCCCGTGGCCTTCAAGCAACTGGTGAAGGCGGCCCACCAGCACGGCATTGCCGTGGTGCTCGACGTGGTGTACAACCACTTCGGCCCCGGCGACCTGGATTTGTGGCAGTTCGACGGCTGGAGCGAGAACGACGGCGGCGGCATCTACTTCTACAACGACTGGAAAGCCGAAACGCCCTGGGGCCACAACCGCCCCGACTACGGCCGCCCCGAAGTGCGCCAGTACATCCGCGACAACGCCCTGATGTGGCTGCAGGAATACCGCGTCGACGGCCTGCGGGCCGACGCCATTGCCTTCATTCGCAACGTGAAAGGGGAAGACAACCCCGGCGACGACCTGCCCGAAGGCTGGAGCCTGATGCGCTGGATAAACGAGGAAATCGACCAGACCATGCCCTGGAAAATTACCATCGCCGAGGACATGCGCGGCCACGCCGGCATCACCGAAAGCGTGGAAAAGGGCGGCCAGGGTTTTGATTCGCAGTGGGATTCCTCGTTTGTGTACCCCGTGGTGCAAGCCCTCACCGCCGCCCACGACGCTGACCGCAACATGCCGGCCGTGGCCGAGGCGTTGGCCGTGACCTACAACGGCGACGCCTTCCGCCGCGTCATCTACACCGAAAGCCACGACGAGGTGGCCAACGGCAAAAGCCGCGTGGCCGAGGAAATCATGCCCGGCGCGGCCGACCATTATTTTGCCAAGAAGCGCACCACGCTGGGCGCGGCGCTGGTACTCACGGCGCCGGGCATTCCCATGCTGTTTCAGGGGCAGGAGTTTCTGGCGCCCGGTGAGTTCAACGACGCCGAGCCGCTGGAATGGGCGCACGTGGAAGCCAACGCCGGCCTGGTGCACCTCTACCGCGACCTGATTGCGCTGCGCCGCAACTTCCACGGCCTCACGCGCGGCCTGGGCGGGCAGCACACCCGCGTCTTCCACGTCAACGACGAGGAGAAGCTGGTGGCCTTCGCCCGCTGGGCCGACGGCGACGGCGGCCCCCGCGACACCACCGTGGTGCTGGCCAACTTCGCCCACCAGGCCCACGAGGCCTACACCATCGGCCTGCCCGGCCCCGGCCACTGGACGGTGCGCTTCAACAGCGACTGGCGCGGCTACGACGGGGAGTTTGGCGACTTCGACAGCTTTGGCCTCGATGCCGAGGAGGGCGAATACGACGGCTACGCCTGGCACGGCAGCATTGGCGTGGCGCCCTACGCCGTGCTCATTCTGTCGCAGGATTAGGGCGCTTGGGAAATACTCTCAACGTCGTGCCGCGCCGGCAGTCACGCTACTTGAGCGCGACCGCCGGCGCGGCATTTTTGCTTTTGTCGACCCAAAATCCCAAGCTCTTTCGCCGCCCGAACGCCGGGTTCGGGCCGTGTTTCTTCCATTTTGCCTTTCCTTTGCTGCATGGCCAACACCCCTGCCAAGACCATTAACCGCCCCGCTTCTGAGGTTCAAAACGCAGCTTTTATCGTAGCAGGCGTCGTCGCCGCCGCCTTCGGCCTCAAGGCCTTCCTGCTGTCCAGCCACTTCATCGACGGTGGCGTGACGGGCGTTTCGATGCTGCTGGCGGCGTTGCTCCACCTGCCGCTGGCGGCTCTTATTCTGGTCATCAACCTGCCCTTTGTGGCGCTGGGCTACCGGCAGATGGGCCGCCGCTTTGCCGTGCGCAGCGCCATTGGCATCGGCGGGCTGGCCCTGGTGCTGGCCTTCGTCCCGTTTCCCGACATCACGTCCGACCGCCTGCTCACGGCCGTGTTCGGCGGCGTGTTCATTGGGGCGGGCATTGGGCTGGCCATGCGCGGCGGCGCCGTGCTCGACGGCACCGAAATAGCCGCCCTGCTGGTGAGCCGCCACCTCACCTTGCTAAAAGTCAGCGACATCATTCTGATTCTGAACGTCATCATCTTTGGCGTGGCAGTGTGGGTGCTCGGCACCGAGCCGGCGCTGTACTCCATGCTCACCTACTTCGCGGCGTCGCGGGTGATGGAATTCGTGCTCAACGGCATCGAGCAGTACACGGGCGTCACCATCGTGTCGGAGCAGAGCGAGGCCATCCGGCTGGCCATCACCGAGGGCCTGGGCCGGGGCGTGACCCTCTACCAGGGCAAGGCCGGCTTCGGCAAGCGCGGCGAGCAGCTGAGCCAGCGCGACATCGTGTTCACCGTCGTCACCCGCCTCGAGCTGCCCCAGCTCCACGCCGCAATCCAGCGCATCGACCCGAACGCCTTCGTGGTGCAGTACGGCATCGACGACGCGCACGGCGGCATCATCAAGAAGCGGCCGCTGCACTAGCACCTCCGCCACTCCTCACGCAGCAAACCGCCTGTCCGGTGGCTCCCTTGGAGCTGCAAGACAGGCGGTTTGCGTGAGGGATTCTTAAAGCCGACTTACACCGGCGCCTAGTCGTAGCGCTCATCGGCCAGGCCGGGCCAGGCGCCTTCAAACAGAAATTCGGCCAGCGGCTTGCGGGCGCGCGGGGCCAGCTCTTTTTCGCGCAGGCCATCGGCCAGGCTGCCGGGGTCGCCGGGGTAGCCGAGGGTGAACACTGCCACCGGCTCGTAATCGGCCGGAATAGCAAAGGACTCCCGCAGCTTGTCGGGCGAGTAGCCGGCCATCTGGTGCACCTGCAGGCCCAGTTCGGTGGCCTGAATGGCGAGGGTGGCCGTGGCCTGGCCCACGTCGTGCCGGGCCCAGGCGTTGGAGTTGCCGTCGTGCGAGAATGTGAGTTTGGCAATGCTCACGCCCAGCACCGGCGCGTTTTTGGCCCACGCCTGGTTGAACTCGCCCATGCTGGCCAGAATCTTTGCAAAGGCCTCGGGGCTGGTGCTTTGCGAACCCACAAGGTAGCGCCAGGGCTGCTCGCCGAAGCAGGACGCTGCCGACGAAGCGGCCGCAAACACCTGGGCCAGGGCCTCGGGCGGCACGGGCTGGCTGCTGTAGGCGCGGGGGCTGCGGCGCTGGGCCAGCACCGGCAAAATGGGGGTTTCGAGGGCAAGAACGTTGGTGGAGTCGGCCATAATACTTTGGACAAGGGAACAAATGGGGTATTGCAAGGGCCCTAACAGGCGCGACGAGTTGAAGTTTTGGCCCGGCCCCGACGGCCCGGCGAGCGGACGGCCGTAAAAAAGGCGGCCCGCAGTGGCATCTACGGCGCTAGCCGGCTTACCTTTCGCCGCGTTCTTTGTCCCTGCCCTTCCGTGCCCGCCCCCATGCAAACCACCTCCAACGCCCCCGAAGCCCTGTTTCCCGATTCGCTCCTCGTCGAGGTAGCCTGGGAGGTCTGCAACCAGGTGGGCGGCATCTACACCGTTATTCGCTCCAAGGTGCCGGCCACCATGCCCGCCTGGGGCAGCCGCTACTGCCTGCTGGGCCCCTACTTCCCCAACATGGCCCAAGGCGAGTTCGAGCCCTTCGACGACCTCACCGTGCACACCGCCTCCGACCCGTTTGGGGCGGCCGTGCGCACCATGCGCGCCCAGGGCTACGACGTGAGCTACGGCACCTGGCTGGTGACGGGCCGGCCCCGGGTGGTGCTCATCAACCCGTTTCAGGCTTACCCTAAGCTGGGCGAATTAAAATCGGAGCTGTGGCAGCGCCACGGCATTCCCTCGCCGGATACCGATGACTTGCTGCACCAGGTCATTGCCTTCGGGCACCTCACCACCATTTTCTTTCAGCACGTGGCGGCGCAGGTGAAGCCCGCGCAGCGCCTGCTGGGCCACTTCCACGAGTGGATGACCGGCGTGGCCATTCCGGAGCTGCGCCGCCTGCACGTGCCCGCGCATTTGCTCTTCACCACCCACGCCACGCTGCTGGGCCGCTACCTAGCCATGAACGACCCCGATTTCTACGACCACCTCATGTGGGTGAACTGGGAAAACGAGGCCAAGCACTTCAACATCGAGCCGGCCGTGAAGATGGAGCGCGCCGCCGCCCACGGCAGCCACGTCTTCACCACCGTGAGCGAGCTGACGGTGCGCGAGTGCATCTATTTGCTGGACCGGATTCCGGACGCGGTGCTGCCCAACGGCCTCAACATCGAGCGCTTCGTGGCCCTGCACGAGTTCCAGAACCTGCACCAGCAGTACAAGGCCAAGATTCACGAGTTCGTGATGGCGCACTTTTTCCAGTCCTACGCCTTCGACCTGGACAAGACGCTGTATTTCTTCACCTCGGGCCGCTACGAGTACCACAACAAAGGCTTCGACCTGACCCTTGAAGCCCTGGCCCGCCTCAACTACCGCCTGCAGCAAAGCGGCCTGGAAGGCCAGGTGGTGATGTTTTTCATCACGAAGCGCCCTTACACCAGCATCAACCCGCAGGTACTGGAGCGCCGCGCCCTGCTCGACGAAGTGCACGAAACCTGCCAGGCCATTGAGCGGCAAGTGGGCGAGCGCCTGTTCTACGCCGCCGCCGCCAGCCAGGACCACAAACTGCCCGAGCTCAGCTCCATGGTGGACGACTACTGGCGCCTGCGCTACCGCCGCACCCTCCAAACCTGGAAGACCAACACCCTGCCGCCCGTCATCACCCACAACCTGGTGAACGACCAGGACGACGACATCCTGAACTTTATGCGCCGGGCCAACCTGCTCAACCACAAGCACGACCGGGTGAAAATGGTGTACCACCCCGACTTTGTGTCGCCAGCCTCGCCGCTGCTGGGCATGGAGTACGGGCAGTTTGTGCGCGGCTGCCACTTGGGCGTGTTCCCGAGCTACTACGAGCCCTGGGGCTACACCCCGCTCGAGTGCGTGGCCCGCGGCGTGCCCGCCATCACCTCCGACCTGTCGGGCTTCGGCGACTACGTGCTCGAAACCATCCCCGAGCCGGAGCAGAAAGGCATTTTCGTAGTGCACCGCCAGGAAAAGTCCTTCGACGAGTCGGCCGAGGAGCTCACCAACATGATGTGGGACTTCGTGCTGCTCAACCGCCGCGAGCGCATCATGCAACGCAACGCCGTGGAAAGCTCAGCAGAGCTTTTCGACTGGAAAAACCTGCGCGTGCACTACGACCGGGCCTACGCGCTGGCGCTGGAACGGCAGTAAGAAACGCCGGCGTTTACTCAGCACATGAAGTATCGATTCACCGTCGTACTGGCTTTGTTTGCCACGGCCGCCCTCGCCCACGAGTTCTGGCTTGAAGCCCCGCGCTTCCGCCTCTCGCCCGGCGCCACGGTCAGCATTCGGCCCCTCATCGGGGCCGACTTTGTGGGCAAGCCCTGGACCACCAAAGCCACCAAAGTGCTACGCCTCGTGCGCTACGGCCCCGCCCCGGCCGACACCACCGACCTCACCCCCAAAAACGCCGCCGAAACCGACACTTTCCGCACCGGCTTCGCCTTTGCGCAGCCCGGCACGCACGTGCTGCTGATGCGCTCCACCAATTCCTTCATCGAATTGCCGGCGAACGAATTCACGGCCTACCTGCGCGAAGAAGGCCTGGACTATGCCCTGAAGCTGCGCCAGGAAAACGACCAGATGGCCCTGCCCGGCCGCGAAACCTACCGCCGCTGCGCCAAAGCTTTGGTGCAGGTGGGCGACCCCGCTCCTGCCCCTGCCGACACGGCCTGGCGGCACGTCTACGGCCTGCCCCTGGAACTGGTGCCCGAGCAAAACCCCTATCGCGTAGCCACTGATAAGTCGCTCACGGTGCGGGTACTACGCAACGGCCGGCCGGCATTTGGGGCGGCCGTGCAGGTGTGGCAGCGCCAGCCGGGCGGGCTGCCCACCACTCATTTCACCACCCGCGCCAACCAAAACGGTCGAATCTTGTTACGACTATCCGGACCCGGCCCCTACCTGCTGGCGGCCGTGGACATGACGGCTGCTCCTACCCGGCTGCGCGACCGCGCCGATTGGCAATCTACCTGGGCCTCGCTCACCTTTGCGGGACCACCCGCCGCCGGGCTGCGCTCCGGCGCAAAACATTAGCCGGCTTCACCCAAAATTTTGGGTTTTTTATTTACCTTCGCCGTTCCCTTACTCTCCTTGCTTACGCTGTATGAAGTACACGATTGATAAAAAAGAAAGCTACACCATCATCACCATTGAGGAGAAGAAGCTCGACACCACCGTTGCGCCCGACCTCAAATCGGAGTTTGTGAAGCTGAACGCCGAAGGCATCAACAACTTAATCCTGGACCTCACGAACGTGAAGTACACGGATTCGTCGGGCCTTAGCTCCATTCTGATTGCCAACCGGCTGTGCAACTCCACGGGCGGCCTGCTGGTGCTCACCGGCCTGCAAGACCACGTGCTGAAGCTCATCACCATCAGCAAGCTGGAGTCGGTGCTGCACATCCTGCCGACCGTAGAAGAAGGCATCGACCGCGTGTTTCTGCACGCCATCGAGCGCGACCTGACCGATAAGGAGTAGCTTTTTAGCCGCAAGCCATAAGCTGCAAGCCGCAAGCTGCTGTTCTGCTTCTAGCCAGGACACTAGCTTGCGGCTTGCAGCTTATGGCTTGCGGCTTTTTCTGAACGCATGACTTTCGAGCTGAAGATATTGGGCTCGGCCTCGGCCACGCCCGTGGCGGGCCGCCACCCCACGGCGCAGGTGCTCACGGTGGGCGCGGCGTCCTACCTCATCGACTGCGGCGAGGGCACGCAATGGCAGATGCTGGAACACCGCGTGCGTCCCCACCACCTGCGGGCCGTTTTCGTCTCGCACCTGCACGGCGACCATTACTTTGGGCTGTTTGGGCTGCTGGGCACCATGCACCTGCAGGGGCGCACCCAGCCGCTGCGCATCGTTGGCCCGCCCGGCCTCGACGAGGTGCTCATCACCCAGGCCCGCGTCTCGAACATGCACCTGGCCTTCGCCATGGAGTTTACGCCCATCGACACGGAGGCCCACGCCGTGGTGTACGAGGACGACGTCATCAGCGTGGCTTCGCTGCCCATGCGCCACCGCATTCCGTGCAGCGGCTACCTGTTCTCGGAAAAGCCCCGACGGGCCAACCTCCTGAAGGAAAAGCTGCCCGCCGGCCTGCGCCCCGAGCAGTTGGCGCGCCTGGCCCAGGGCCTCGACCTCGAAGCCGACGGCACCCAGCCCGGCCTGCGCCACGCCGACGTGGCCGGCCCGCCGCCCGTGCCGCGCCGCTACGCCTTCTTCTCCGACACGCTGTACACGCCCGCGCTGGCGGCCCTCATTCAGGGGGTCGACCTGCTCTACCACGAGGCCACGTTTCTGGAAGACCTGCGCGAGCGCGCCGCCCAAACCCACCACAGCACCGCCCGCCAGGCCGCCCAACTGGCCCTCGACGCGCAGGCCAAGCGCCTGCTGCTGGGGCACTTCTCCAGCCGCTACAAGGCGCTCGAGCCGCTGCTGCACGAGGCCCGGGCCGTATTTCCCACCGCCGAGCTGGCCACCGAAGGGCTGCTGGTGAGTATTTAATGCCGTTTGTCATCCTGAGCTTGCGAAGGACCTTTCCACGTTGGAATTGGCTACTGCGAACCGTTCAGCCGTGATAAGGTCCTTCGCAAGCTCAGGATGACAATTGCCAACCAAAAAGCTATGACTCCCTTCGCGCACAAAAAGCAGCAGTTGTACCTCGTGCTGAGCGGCATTTTCATCGTGAATGCGCTGCTGGCCGAAATCATTGGGGTGAAGATATTCTCGCTGCTGCCGCTGATGGGCCGCGACGACAACCTCACGGCGGGCGTGCTCATCTGGCCGGTGGTGTTCGTAACCACCGACATCATCAACGAGTATTTTGGCAAGGCCGGGGTGCTGCGGGTGAGCTACCTCACCATGGCCCTCATCCTGTTTGCCTTCGGCGTTATCTACCTCACCACCAAGCTACCGCCGGCCGCCTTCTGGCTCGACGTGAACAAAACCGACAACCTGGGCCGGCCGTTCAACATCGACTTTGCCTACCAGAGCATTTTCCGGCAGGGGCTGGGCATCATCACCGGCTCCATTGTGGCGTTTGCGGTGGGGCAGGTGCTCGATGCCACCATTTTCGCGGCCATCCGCAAGGCTACGGGCGGGCGCTTCGTGTGGCTGCGGGCCACGGGCTCCACGCTGGTGTCGCAGCTCGTCGATTCGTTTGTGGTGCTCTACGTGGCGTTTTACCTGTTCGGCAACTGGAGCTTCAACCAAGTGATTTCGGTGGCCAACACCAACTACTGGTACAAATTCGCGGCGGCCATTCTGCTCACCCCGGTGCTCTACCTGGCCCATTTCCTGATTGACCGCTACCTGGGCCCGGAAGAAACGGCCGAGCTGCAGGAAGAAGCCGTTGAGAACGTAAGCGTGTAATTTTGCCCGCTCACGGCCATTTGCCGGCCGCGCACGCTCGCGCTCATCTTCTCATTCATCAGCTAGCGGCTCCTGCCATTAGCTCATCGTTCCAACGTAATGTCCCGCATCCTTACCGGCATCCAAAGCACGGGCCGCCCCCACTTGGGCAACCTGCTAGGCGCCATCCTGCCCGCCATCGAGCTGTCGAAAAACCCGGCCAACGACTCGCTCTACTTCATCGCCGACCTACACTCGCTCACCACCGTGCGCGACCCCGAGCTGCTGCGCGCCAACACCTACGCCGTGGCCGCCGCGTGGCTGGCCTGCGGCTTCGACACCGAAAAAAACCTGTTCTACCGGCAGTCCGACGTGCCGCAGGTGACGGAGCTGACCTGGTACCTGAGCTGCTTCACGCCCTACCCCATGCTGGCCAATGCGCACAGCTTCAAGGATAAGAGCGACAAGCTCTCGGACGTAAACGCCGGCCTCTTCACCTACCCGGTGCTGATGGCAGCCGACATTCTGCTCTACGACGCCGAGGTGGTGCCCGTGGGCAAAGACCAGATTCAGCACCTGGAAATTGCCCGTGACATTGCTAGCGCCTTCAACAACCGCTACGGCGAGACGCTGGTGCTGCCCCAGGCCCGCGTCGACGAGCAGCTCATGACCATCCCCGGCACCGACGGGGCCAAGATGAGCAAGAGCTACGGCAACATCATCGACATCTTCTTGCCCGAAAAAGACCTGCTGAAGGCCATCAAAACCATTATTTCGGACAGCACCCCGCTCGAAGCGCCCAAAAACCCCGACACGGACGTGACATTCAAGCTGTATGCGCTGCTGGCCACGCCGACCGAGATTGAGACGATGCGCGCCAACTACCTGGCCGGCGGCTACGGCTACGGCCATGCCAAAAAGGAGCTGTACGAGCTAATTTTACGCCGTTTTGCCGTGGAGCGCGAGCGGTTCGACTTCTACATGAACAACCTGCCCGAGCTCGACGCAGCGCTGGCCATCGGCGCGAAGCGCGCCCAGGAATACGGCGCAGGCGTGCTGGCCAAAGTGCGACAGAAAGTAGGCTACGGGAAGTAACTCGCCAGTCGTTGCTTCGCTGCGGTCGCAATGACCGGCGGGGTTAAACGTTAAACCTCAAAGGGCTGCTGGTGCGAGAAGCTGAAGCCGACCTTGCTGCCGCGGCTCACCTGCTGGTTTTCCACTTTCTGCTTCACGCTGATTTTCTGAATTTCGGGCAGCAGCGGGGCAATAAGGTCGTTGTTGACGGCCGCAATCATGGCGCTTTCCACGAAGAGGCGCATGGCTTCGGGCGCGATGACGTTGTCTGACATATCATTATCGGGCAATTCCAGCTGCTGCACGCCTTCGAGGTAGTAGTGATTCTCGATGTTGACCAGCAAGCGACCCACCAGGTAGCCGGGGTCATTCAGGCGTTGGTATTTGATGCTGTCGGCCATGAAATTGTAGGCCATGATGTGGCCGAAGAAGCGCCGCCGAAAATCGGCGTTGACGTAGGCGCTGGGCATGGGTCCGTAGTCGTCGGGGAAGGTCACAACGTTGGAGTGCATCACGAACACCAGCAAATCGCCTGAAAACTTGATGTGAAACTCCATGTCGTTGATGGAGCGGTACTCAATAATTACGCTCGAATCGAGCGGCGTGAGCTTGCGACTGAGCTCCACAACCAGCTCCTGCGACACCAGCCGCAGGCAATCGAACGCCGCCTGGGTGTTGCGGTAAATGGCCTGCTTGGCCACGGACTTTTGCTTGAGGCCCTCAAAAATCTGGTCGAGGCGGTCGGCGGGCGCCTCGGTGGGCGAGCCGGCTTCGGCGGTGGGCTGGTTGTTGGTGGCCGTGGCGCCGCTGTGCCCGGCTTCGGACGGCACGCGCGCGGGGGCTGCGGCGGGCTTGGCGGCCTTGGCGGCTTTGGCTTTCTTTTTGGCCGGGGCTGGCTGCTCGGGCGCCGGCGCAGCGGCGGTTTCGGCGGGGGCGAACAGTTCGGGCTCGGTGCCCCGTTTGGTGGTTGACTTGGCCATGTGTAAGGAATTACGCCCGGAAAACGGCGGCGCGAAGGATAGGAAAAGACAATAGGAAGACACGCAGCGGCGGCGGGCCGTGCCCGCAAGGTCCCGATGAGGTACGCAATTACGCCGGGCCATAGTTACAAGCCGGGCTCGGCCGGCGGCGGCGCAGCCAGTGCGGGCGGCGGGCTGAGCGCGGCCACGGCCGACCACTCCGAACCCCGAAAAGCCACCGTGCGCAAGCCAGCCGGGCCGGGCCCGGACGCCGGCAGCAGCATGGCTGCCGCCGAGGGATGCGCCAGGGCCTCCCCCACCGAGCGCACGGCGCCGGCAGGCACGCCGCGGCGCTCCAGCTCGGCCAGCAGCGCGTCGCCATCCACCTTCCCGATGCGTTCGGTAAGCAGCGCTTCCAACTCGGCGCGGTGCTGCACCCGGGCCGCGTTGGTTTGGAAACGGGTCTCTTCGGCCCAGTTGGGCTTCTCCAATGCCGCGCACAGCTGCCGAAACTGCCCGTCGGAACCCACAGCCAGCACCAACTGGCGGCCGTTGACGGCGCGGTACACGGTGCCGTAGGGCACAATGCTGGGGTGGCCCGAGCCCAGCGGCTGCGGGTCGTGGCCGGTGACGAGGTAGGTGGCCGCTTGGTTGGCCAGCGAGGCCAGCGCGCTGCTCAGCAGGTCGACCTGCACCAGCGCGCCCTGGCCGGTGCGCTCGCGCCGCCACAAGGCCACCAGCAGGCCTTCCTTTAGCTGGTGCGCGGCCAGCAGGTCGACCATGGCCACGGGCATTTTTTGGGGTGGTTGGCCCGGGCCACCGGCGTTGAGGTGCATGAATCCGGCCTCGGCCTGCAGCACGGCATCATAGCCGGTGCGCTGGTTGTGGGGTCCGTAGCCGGTGAGGTGGCCGTAAATCAGGCGGGGGTTGCGGGCCGATAAGGTGGCGTAGCCGGCATGCAGCTTTTCGGCGTCGCCTGGTTTGTAACTGGCCAGTACGATGTCGGCGCCCTCGGCCAGCGCGTGCAGGGCGGCTTGCCCGGCAGCAGTGGTCAGGTCCAGCACCAATGACTGTTTGCCCCAGTTCGACGCCGCGAAATATGCTGAGACGGTGGATTCTGCGGTGGCGGAAGCAGCGGTTTCGGCACTGGTTTTCCAGGTGCGGGTGACGTCGCCGGCGGGACTCTCAATTTTGAGCACTTCGGCCCCCAGTTCGGCAAAAAACTGCCCTACCTGCGGCCCTGCCAGCACCGAGGCCAGCTCCAGCACGCGCAGGTGGGCAAAGGGAGACGATTGAGAAGAACTATTCATGGGCATAACACGGGCAAGCCAAACGCCGCGCCCGCAAGGTAAGTCAGGCCGCGAGGTAGCCATAGTCGCGCAATTGCTCGCGCACGTCGCCCTCCAGCTTCAGCAGGCGGCCCTGGTGCAGCAGGTACACCATGTCGCAGAGGGGCAGCACTTCGGCGTAGCGGTGGTCGGTGATGAGCAGGCCTTTGCGCGTCTTCGCCCGCAGCATTTCTTCGGCCAGCGTTTCGACATGCACCGGCATTACGCCCGAAAAGGGTTCATCAAACAGCGAAAACGCGGTGTTGGCGTGCAGCAGCAACAGCGCCTGCACCAGCCGTCCGGCCCCGCCCGACAGCTCGCCAATACTCTGCCGAAACTGCGGCCGCAGCTCCGGAAAACGCGCCGTGGCCGCTTCGATGTCGACTCCCAGCAGCGCCGCCGCCCGGGCCAGTGGCAGCGACGGCGGCAGCAACGGCTCCTGGGGCAGGTAGTTGAGCAGGCCGGGCTCGCGGAAGGCCGGCACCACGCGCCGGCCGTTCACCCGCACCGAGGCATCGGCCACGGCCCGCGCCCCGAAAATGGTTTGGAGCAGCACCGACTTGCCGCTGCCGTTGCGCCCCAGCAGGCCCACAATCTGCCCGGTCTGCACCTGCAGGTAGATACTGCCCAGCACCTGCCGCCCGCCGAATGCAATGCGAATGCCATCGGCTTCCAGCACCTGCGGGCCAGCCAACTTGCTCTGGTGCCTGCTCATGACAGCGCGCCCCGCAAGAGCAGCGCGCCGCCCAAGAACACGAGGCCATCGGCCACCACCACGGCGCCCCACAGCCGCCGACGCGACACGTTCAGGTTGAAATAAAACCAGTACTGGTCGGGCCGCAGCTGCTCTGATAGGTACCACACCACCGGCGCCGTGGCCAGCTTAATGAGTAGCAGCGCCGGCAGCAGCCCGGCGCTCCAGCCTTCGAGCAGGGCCGGCAGCAGCACGGCCAACAGAATCAGCCCCGAAATGCCCAGCATAAACGGCGCCACGCTGCGATAAAACAGGCCCACGGCCCGCAGTTGAGTAGCCAGAATGGTCATAGAAACGCTTGGTTTGGCGGGCTAACGCGGCGTTGGGCCAATTATTCTACCCGCCCGGCGCGGGCGAAAACCGGAAAAGTGGCCGGGCGCGCCTGCGGCCCCCACAGCTGCGTCAGCTCGTCGGCCACCAGGGCTACCATGTCGGCCCGGTCGTGCTGCCGGGCGTAGTTGGCCGTGGCCGACCACGTACGCAGGTAGTTCAGCATATCATCTGCCGTCCAGTTTTTTACGACAGCGAAACGGGCATGCTGCACATCAGCAAATGGAAACGACAGGTTAGCGTATTCGTCTTCGATGTGGCGGCGGTTGGCGTCCCAGTACGGGGCCGAGGTCACGTCGTGAAACTCGTCGAGCACGCGGTTGAGCTCGGGGGTTTCGAGGCGGCAAAGCTGGTAGCCCCACTCGGCCAGCACCGCGCCGTGCCGGGCCACGCGGCGCACCTCCCGGTGGTAAGCATCGCTGTCGAACCAATGCACGGCCTGGGCCACAGTGATGAGGTCGAAGCGCTGGTCGGGGAAGGGCGTATGCTCGGCGGTAGCGCGCTGGTAATGGACGTTGGGCAGCGGCGGAGCTTGGGCCAACTGGTTTTCGCTGAGGTCGGTGGCGTCGACGCGCACGAAGGAATTGGCCAGCACGGCGGCTACCTGGCCGTTGCCGGTGGCGCAGTCCCAGGCGCGCTCGCGGGCCGGCACCTGGGGCAGCAGCCAGTCATAAAGCTCGGCGGGGTAGGCAATGCGGTAGCGGGCGTAGTCGGCGGCCTGGGTAGAGAAACGGTCGAGCGTAGGCATGGCGTAAATGTAGGGTGCGGGGCTTGCCCCCGCCCGCCGTTGAACGAATCGAAAGCCAGTCGTTCAGCGGCGGGCGGGGGCAAGCCCCGCACCCTACCCTCTTCCTCACAAACCTCCGCCCGGCCCGCCGTATCTTTACCTCAAATCAAGCGGTTTGCTGGCCAAGGCATCAAGGTCAGTCATTTACAACTCTTATTAGCTGAACCTTGACGTTTCACGAATTCAAGCTGCACGACGACCTGCTGGCCGGCGTCGACGCCATGAACTACCAGCAGGCCACCCCCATTCAGGAGCAGGCCATTCCCAAAATCATCGAAGGCAAAGACCTGATTGCCTGCGCCCAAACCGGCACCGGCAAAACCGCCGCCTACCTGCTGCCGCTGCTCGATAAGATTTCGCACGCCAAGCACGGCCATACCACCACGCTCATTCTGGTGCCCACCCGCGAGCTGGCCACCCAGATTGACGAGCAGGTGATGGGCTTCGGCTACTACGTGGAAGCCAGCTCTATCGCCATCTACGGCGGCGGCAAATCGGAGAACTGGGAGCAGCAGAAGCGCGCCCTCACCTCCGGCGCCGACATCATCATCGCCACGCCCGGCCGCCTCATTGCCCACCTGCAAATGGGCTACGTGAAGTTCGACCAAATCAAGTACCTGGTGCTGGACGAGGCCGACAAGATGATGGACATGGGCTTTTCGGATGACATCCTGAACATCGTGCGCCAGCTGCCCAAAGAGCGCCAGACACTGCTGTTCTCGGCCACCATGCCCAGCAAAATCCGCGACTTCTCGCAGCAGATTCTGAAGAACCCGGATGAAATCCGGCTGGCCGTGTCGAAGCCCGCTGCCGGCATCGACCAGCAGTTTTACATGGCTTACGACCGCCAGAAAATCTACCTGCTCGAGCACATCATTAAGACGCAGGACGTGCAGAGCATGGTGCTCTTCACCAGTCAGAAAGCGGCCGTGGGCGGCATCGTGCGCGCCGTAAATAAACTGGGCGTGGAAGCCCGCGGCATCAGCTCCGACCGCACTCAGGAAGAGCGGGAGGAAATCATGCGCGCCTTCAAAAACAAGCAGTTCCCCATTCTGGTGGCCACCGACGTGCTCAGCCGCGGCATCGACATCGACTCGCTCAGCCACGTGGTGAACTACGACATCCCCCGCGCGGCCGAGGACTACGTGCACCGGATTGGTCGTACCGCCAGAGCGGCCACCAAAGGCACGGCCATTACCTTCATCTCGGACCAGGACCAGGACCGGGTGGTGAAAATTGAAAAGCTCATCGAGCGCGACATCGAGAAACAGAAAATCACCGAGCAGTTGGGCCTGGGCGAAGCGCCCGAGTTTGACCCCAAGCGCTTTGCCGGCCTGGGAGGCAAAATCGGCGGCCGTCCGGCCCGTGGCGGCCACGGCGGTGGCGGCGGCCGCGACCGTGGCCCCCGCGCCGAAGGTGACCGGGGCCCGCGCCGCGAAGGTGGCGGCCGGGATGGTGGCCGCGACGGCGGCAAGCCCCGCCGCGACGCCCCAGACCCCAAAGACCCCAAGCACCTGGAGCGTCTCGCCGCCGCCAAAAACGCCTTGGCCGCGCTGGATGCCGGCCAGGCGCCCGCCGTGCCCTACCAGCGCCCGCCCCGCCCCGAAGGCGAAGAGCGCCGCGACCGGGGCCCCCGCCCCGACCGTGCCCCGCGTCCCGAAGGCGAAATCCGCCCGCCCCGTGAACCACGGGAGCCCCGCGCCCCGCGGCCCGAGGGCGAGGCACGGCCGCCCCGTGAACCCCGGCCCGAAGGCGAAGCCCGCGAGCCCCGCGCCGAAGGGGAGCGTCGCCGCAGCCGGGGTGGGCGCAACCGCAAGCGCGGGCCCAAGCCGGCAGGTTCTTCAACCGCTGGTGAAGTACCTGCCGCTCCACTCGCTCCAACTGAGTAAAAACACAGTGAGTCAATAAAAAAGCAGCCTCGCGAAGCTGCTTTTTTATTGACGCGACTATACCACTGCCTATTCTATTATGTCCTATTTTTCCGCTACCAGTTTATTAATGGCGGCTGTTATCGTTTGCTCCTGCTTGGCGAGATAAGGCGGTGCGGTGGGAAATCCATTAAAAACGTAGCGAATAACCCCTCGGCGGTCGATGAGGAAGCTGCACGGGTAACCATCAACCAAAAACCGGTGAGCTATGTCTTCACACTCCGGCCCAAAAGTGGTGAGCGCACCAGCCTGAATCTCGCCGCATTCAGGTAGCAATTCATGCGTAATCGGGCCGACACCTAAAGATTTGCGCAACCTGGCTTCGGCAGCGTTTCCCGTTCCATTAAAGCGGCGCAAACGTGCGGCCGGATGCGGTACCACGCTCAGCACCTGTACCCTGCCAGCGTATTGCTGGCTCACTCGCTTCAACAGTGGCAGCTCGGCCATGCAAGGCTGACAGCCGAGATACATGAAATTGAGTAATGTGACGCGGCCTTTGAAGTAAGCAGCGTCTACCATACGCCCAGTCAACGTCCGTCCGCGCACGGCCGGTACCGGCAGGTTTAGGAGTTTTTCAGATGCGAGAACAGCAGGTGCCGGAGTACCATACTTCGGAAGTATGCCTTGACCAGGCAGTTGGCCAATTCCGACTACCCACAGCAATGCGAGTATAGGAACAACGTTGTTCATGAGCATAAAAGTACGTACATGGCTCCACTGCTGCTGTACCTACCCCAGCACCTGCCCCACCCCAAACAGCACCGTGAACACCAGCGTGCTTAGGGCCATTTGCTTGAGCAGCGGGTCAATCTGCATCGACTCCTGCCGCTGCCACACCTGAATGGCGTTGAAGGCGAACAGCGGCACGGCCAGCGCATACAGCCACTGCCAGGGCGAGTGGTAGGTGAGCGCCACAAACACCGTGGCGCATCCGAGGCCCAGCAGCAGCAGCAGCCAGTGGTAGCGCCGGGCATGCACCGCGCCCAGCCGCACCGGAATGGTGATTTTGCCGGCCAGCACGTCGGAGTTGATGTCGCGGATATTGTTCACGTTCAGCACGGCCGTGGCGAAGCAGCCCAACGCGGCAGCGGGCAGCAGCACCGGCAGCGGCAAGCTACGGGTTTGCAAAAAGTACGTGCCGCACACGCCCACGATGCCGAAAAACAGAAACACCGAGATGTCGCCGAACCCCGCGTAGCCGTAGGGGTTCGCGCCCGCCGTGTAGTTCACCGCCGCCCAGATGGCCGCCAGCCCCAGCGCCAAAAATCCCAGGAACAATCCCAGCCCGGCCGCACCCAGCGCCACCCACAGCAGCGCCAGCCCGCTGCCCAGCGCCAGCAGCCCGCAAATCCACATGCCGCGCTTCATCTGCGCGGGGGTGATGGCGCCGCTTTGCACGGCGCGCTGCGGGCCCTGGCGGTGCACGCTGTCGGCGCCGTTTTGCGAGTCGCCGTAGTCGTTGGCCAGGTTGCTCAGGATTTGGAGCAGGACGGTGGTGAGGGCCGCCAGCGCCACCACCAAGCCGTTGAACTGGCCGTTGGCTTTGGCAAGAAAGCCGCCCGTGAGGATGCTGGCCAGGGCCAGCGGCAGCGTGCGGGGGCGGAAGGCGGAAATCCAGGGGGACATGGGCAACGGGGAAAGCTAACGAGAAACAGAAAACAAAAGAACGTCACGCTGAGCGCAGTCGAAACATCTTTACCGCGCCACTAACTTCAGGCGTGCGGTAGAGATGCTTCGGCTGCGCTCAGCATGACGTCCCAACCAATTCAGGCAATGACTACTTCGTGATATCAGCCACCAACTCGGGGCTCAGGGGCGTCACTTTGGAGTTGTAGAACTTCACCACCTGGCCTTTCTCATTCACCAGGTACTTGCAGAAGTTCCAGTTCGGCGCGTCGGAAACGGCGCCGTTCTTGGTCTTGTCCGCCAGGTATTTGTATAGCGGGGCGGCTTCGTCGCCTTTCACGGGAATGGTTTCGAAGAGCGGGAAGGTCACGCCGTAGTTTTTCTCGCAGAACGAAGCCACTTCGGCATTCGAGGCCAGCTCCTGGTTGAAGCTGTTGGAGGGAAAGCCCAGCACAACCACTTTGCCCGCGTACTTTTTCGACAGCTCTTCCAACTCCTTGTACTGCGGGGTGAAGCCGCACTTCGAGGCGGTATTCACGATGAGTAGCTTTTTGCCTTTGTACTGGCTCAGCTTCACGTCTTTGCCGTCGATGGATTTCACCGTGAAATCGTACACGGAAGGGGCTGGTTTGGCGGTCTCAGTAGCGGGCGACATAGCAGAAGGGTTGGCCGGCTTGGCGGCGGTGAAGGCCAGGGCCGAAGCGGCCACGGCAAACGTGAGGAACAGGGAATTTTTCATGGATTGAAGGTAAGCGTTGTAACAATTGCCTGCGTAACCGGCCGAGGGTCAATAGGGTTTCCGCCCGTAGTGCAAACGCTGGATGTGCGTCAATCCAAGCCCGGCCTTGGAAGTACCGGGCCGCGCCAGCTCACGTGGTGGGCGGGGTCAGCCACTTCTCCAGCTGCACTGGCTGGTAGGCCGTCATCTGAGCCAGCAATTCTTCCGGATTGGCCGATTGCAACAGTTGGGCGCGGTTTTCGGCGCGCAGCAGCTGGTCGGCGGCCATGCGGTCGAGGGCCTGCAGGAGCAGGTCGTAGTAGCCGTCCACGTTCAGCAGGGCCACGGGCTTCCGATGCAGGCCAAGCTGGCCCCAGGTCAGGACCTCGAACAGCTCTTCGAGGGTGCCGTAGCCACCGGGCATGGCGATGAAGCCGTCGGCGCGGTCGGCCATCATCAGCTTGCGCTCGTGCATGGATTTCACCACGTGCAGCTCGGTGCAGCCTTTGTGCGCCAACTCCTTGGCATCCAGAAAATCAGGGATAACGCCGACGACCTGACCGCCCTCCGCCAGCACGGCATCGGCGATGGTGCCCATCAAACCCACGCGGCCGCCGCCGTACACCAGCGTCAGATTTTGGGCCACCATGGCTTTGGCCAAGGCTTGCGCTTGGGTAATAAAATTGGGGTTGGTTCCGGCGCTGGAACCGCAATAAACGGCAATGGATTTCATGAGATAGAACAAGGTAGAGACGCAATATTTTGCGTCTCGTCGTTGCTGATGTTGTTTAGTTGGCGCTGTATTGCGCAGTTGCGGCCGTTCAACGACGAGACGCAAAATATTGCGTCTCTACATCCGCTCGGGCACTTGGATGCCCAGCAGGCCCATCGAAGCCTTAATCTGCTCACCTACGCGGGACGACAGCGCCACCCGCAGGCTCCGCTTGGCTGCATCGGTTTCCTGAAAAATCGACACCTCGGCGTAGAAGCGGTTGTAAGCCTTTGCGAGGTCGTAGGCATATTGCGCGACGACGGCGGGCGAAAGGTTGCGCGCCGCCTCCGCCGCTACCGAGGCATAGCGAGCCAGCTCCTGAATCAACTCCTGCTCAGTGGGTTCGAGGTCGGCGAGCTGGCTCCAATCAGTCTGTTCATCAATGCCCAGCTCGGCTGCTTTGCGGCGAATGGCGGCAATGCGGGCGTGCGAGTACTGGATGAACGGCCCCGTGTGGCCTTCCAGGCTCACCGACTCTTCGGGGTTGAAGAGCATGCGCTTCTTGGGGTCTACTTTCAGCAGGTAGTATTTCAGCGCACCGAGGCCCAGCATGTGATAAAGCTCCTCCAATTCGGCATCGCTGAGGCCTTCGGTTTTGCCTTTTTCGAGGGTGGCGGCTTTGGCGGCGGCCACCACGTCGCGTACCAGCTCGTCGGCGTCCACCACGGTGCCTTCGCGCGATTTCATCTTGCCGGAGGGCAGGTCCACCATGCCGTAGCTGAGGTGGTGAATGGCGTCTGCGTAGGGCTTGCCCAGCTTTTTGAGCGTGGCCTGCAGCACCTGCATGTGGTAGTTCTGCTCGTCGGCGATGACGTAGATGCTGCTGTCGTAGCCAAAATCCTGGTACTTGAGCTCGGCCGTGCCCAGGTCCTGGGTGATGTAGACGCTGGTGCCGTCGGCGCGGAGCAGGAGCTTTTCATCCAAGCCCTCGGCCTGCAAATCGACCCACACCGAGCCGTTTTCCTTTTTAAAGAACACGCCTTTTCCAAGGCCCTCTTCCACCCGCTCCTTGCCCAGCAGATAGGTTTCGGACTCGTAGTAGTACTGGTCGAAATCGACGCCAATGTTCTTGTAAGTGGCATCGAAGCCTTCGTACACCCAGCCGTTCATCTTGCTCCAGAGGGCTTTCACTTCGGGGTCGCCGGCCTCCCAGGCTTGCAGCATCTGCTGGGCCTCGGTCATGAGGGGGGCTTGCTTTTTGGCGATGTCGGTGGCCACGCCTTCGGCTTCGAGCTGCTTGATTTCTTCGCGGTAATGCTTCTCAAACAGCACGTAGTACTTGCCGGCGAGGTGGTCGCCCTTCATGCCCGCTTCGGCGGGAGTTTCGCCCTGGCCGAAGTGCTGGTAGGCAATCATCGACTTGCAAATGTGAATGCCGCGGTCGTTCACTAGGTTGGCCTTGGTGACGGTGGCGCCGGTGGCTTTGAGAATCTCGGCCACCGAGTAGCCCAGGAAGTTGTTGCGCAGGTGGCCCAAGTGCAGGGGCTTGTTGGTGTTGGGCGAGGAGTATTCGACCACCACGTTGCGCGGCCCATCAATGGCCAGCGGGGCACCCGCGGGCTGCGCCCGCAATTGCCCGAACAGGGCCAGCCACTCGGCATCGGCAATTTCGAGGTTGAGGAAGCCTTTCACCACGTTGTAGCCGCGCACGCGGGGCTCGTTGGTTTTCAACCACTCGCCCAGGGCCTGGCCGATTTGCTCGGGGCCTTTGCCCAACGCTTTGGTGAGCGGGAACGTGACAAGGGTGAAGCTGCCGGCAAACTCCTTGCGCGTGGGCTGGAGCGTGAGGCTGGCGGCGGGGATTTCAACGCCAAAAACGGCCTGAGCGGCGGTTTGCAGGGCGGTTTTGAGGGAGGATTCTAACTGTTGCACGGGGCAAAGGTACGTTCTCACGAGAACCCCACCCCCTGTCCTCTTCTCCAAAAAAAGAGGAAGCACGGTTCGGCTTCTTACCGCGCTGCTCCGTCCCAACGGTTGAATACCAAACCGAAGCTTGCGCTGGCGTTGCTACCGGCTCACCACTTCCTCCATCCGCAGCCGGCGCTCAATGGCTTCGGTGGCTTTTTCCAGAATATTGAAGGCGTTTTTGGCCATGCTGTTGCCGTTGTCGAGCGTGGGGTTGATTTCGACCATTTCGAAGCACACCACCCGGTCGTTTTCCAGCAGGTCTTGGCACAGGTTTTCGGCTTCGGAGAGGTAGAGGCCGTCTTCTACGGGCGTGCCCGTGCCGATGCTGAAACTAGAATCCAGGCTGTCGACGTCGAAGGAAATGTAGACCATGTCGCAGAAGCGCAGGTGCTCGTAAATCTCGCGGGACAAGCGGCGCGAGCCTTTGGCCTTGATTTCAGGCAGCTTTATCCACTTAATGCCCAGCTCTTCGATGAGGGCATCCTCTTCCTGCTCGGTGTCGCGCACCACCACGTACACCAAGTGCTCGGGTTTGAGCTTGGGGCCGGGTTCGGCCAGGTTTTGGAGGCGGCGCCAGAAGAAGAGGGTTTCGGGTTCGGGGGTGTTGCGCTGGTACTTGAGGTTGTCGACGCCGAGCGCGGCGGCTAGGGGCATGCCGTGCACGTTGCCGCTGGGCGTGGTGTAGGGCGAATGAATGTCGGCGTGGGCATCAATCCAGATGACGCCCAGCGTTTTGTGCGGGTACGCCGCCTTGATGCCGGCAATGGTGGCGTTGGCCGAGCTGTGGTCGCCGGCCAGCACCAGCGGGAACTCGCCGAAGCGCAGCGTCTGCTCCACGGCGTTGGCAATGCCCTTTTGCACCGTGTAAATGCTGTCGATGTGCTTGGCAAAGGGAAAATGGTTTTTGTCGAACAGCACGTGGTTCAGGTCGGGCAGCACCACGGAATTGAACCGGCGGAAATAGTCGGAGCCTTTGTTGAGGCAGGCTACGCGCAGGGCGTCGATGCCCATGCTGGCGCCGCGCGTGCCGGCCCCGAGCTCGGAGCGTACTTCCAGAAGTTTGATGCGTTTCATCGGAGGGTGGGATTTTGGGTAAGCAGGTTGGCGGCATCGTTCCAAGGGTTCGGTTATCAGTTAGCAGTGAACAGTTATCAGTTAATAGTTATGCTCTTAATGAGCCAACTGCCAACTGTTCACTGCTAACTGCTAACTGTTAACTGAAACACTTCGAGCGCTGCCTTGCGGCAGAGGATTCTGCCGTAGCCAAGTCGCTAATATTCCATCGTCACGATGCGAGGCGGGATAACGGGAGAACATCGTGCGGTTCCCGGCCGTTATCCTGACCCGGCGGTACTTTTGTACTGCCCGCCGCAAAGGTCGGGCTTTTTCGCCGTTTTCAAAACCGCATGGATACGTACCACGACCTCATCTCTCAGACTTTCGACTTTCCTACGGCCGACTTTACCGTGCAGGACCACGAGCTGCAATTTCACGGCATCGACCTGATGGGCCTCGTGGAAAAATACGGCACCCCGCTGCGCCTGACGTATTTGCCCAAAATCAGCTCCCAGATTCAGCGGGCCAAGAAATGGTTTGCCGAGGGCATCGAGAAAACCGGCTACACGGGTTCCTACTCTTACGCCTACTGCACCAAGTCGTCGCACTTCCGCTTCGTGCTGGAGGAGGCCCTGAAAAACGACATCCACCTCGAAACCTCGTCGTGGTTCGACATCAGCATCATCCGCAACCTGCACGCCCAGGGCAAGGTCGACAAGCAGAAGCACATCATCTGCAACGGCTTCAAGCCCGAGGCCTACAAGAAGGAAATCGCCGACCTGATTAACGACGGGTTTGTGAACTGCATGCCCATCATCGATTCGCCCAACGAAATCGACTACTACCACGACCACGTGAACGAGAAGGTGAACCTGGGCATGCGCCTGGCTTCCGACGAGGAGCCGCGCTTCCAGTTCTACACCTCGCGCCTGGGCGTGCGCTACGCCGATGTGATTCCGCTCTACGAGCAGCGCATCAAGGACGACCCGCGCTTCACGCTGACGATGCTGCACTACTTCATCAACACCGGCATCAAGGACACGTCCTATTACTGGTCGGAGCTGAGCCGCTTCGTGCACAAGTACTGCGAGTTGCGCAAGGTGTGCCCCACGCTCACCACCATCGACATCGGCGGCGGCTTCCCCATCCAAACCAGCATCCAGCCCGAGTACGACTACCCCTACATGGTGGCCGAGATTCTGCGCACCATCCAGCGCATCTGCAAGGAGGAAGGCGTGCCCGAGCCCAATATTTTCACCGAGTTCGGCATCTTCACGGTGGGCGAAAGCGGCGCCATCATCTACAGCATTCTGGATGAGAAGCTGCAGAACGACAAGGAGCTCTGGTACATGATTGACGGCTCGTTCATCACCAACCTGCCCGACACCTGGGCCCTCAACCAGCGCTTCATCATGCTGGCCGTCAATGGTTGGCAGAAGTCGTACAAACGCTGCCAGCTCGGCGGCCTCACCTGCGACTCGCAGGACTACTACAACGCCGAGAAGCACATCTACCAGGTGTTTCTGCCCGAGCGCAAGCCGGCCGATGAGCAGCCGCTCTATGTGGGCTTCTTTCACACCGGTGCCTACCAGGAGAGCCTCAGCGGCTACGGCGGCATCAAGCACTGCCTCATTCCGGCCCCGCAACACGTCATCCTCGACCGCGCCGAAGACGGCACGCTCACCGATACCGTGTTTGCGCCCCAGCAGGAAGCCGGCAGCATGATGCGCATCCTCGGATACGAATAATTCAATTTCGGCGTCAGGAATTTTTCGTTGAAAATGGCGTTAGCTGCTTATCTTTGAAGCCTAGCCTCGCCATCCCTCACCCGTTTTCTATACATTATGAAAAAGTTCGTATTGCTCGCCGCTGGTGCTGCCGCTCTCACGTTGGGCGCCTGCAACCGCCAGAAGTGCCCCGCCTACAGCAGCACCAAGGAAGCCAACCGCGTTTCCTCGCCCATCACGGCCAGCGCCGCTCAGAAGGTAGAGCGCCAGTAGGTTTAGTGATTTTGCAGAAAAAAGGCCGGCTTCCCGCGTGGGAGGTCGGCCTTTTTTCTGCACGGTGTAGAGACGCAAATATGCGTCTCTACACCGCCAGAATAATATCCGTGGCCGCCCGCAAATCAGCCACGCAGGGCAGGAATTCAACTTCCTCCTCTCCCACCAGAATGCCGCGCACGCCCACGGCGGTCCCGGCTTCCATGTCGCGCAGCCTGTCGCCCACTATCCAGCACTTGGCAGGGTCTAAATTGAAGCGGGCAATGGCTTTTTCCAGCATGCCGGAGTTGGGCTTGCGCAGGATGGACTCGCTCACGCTGGGGTGGGCGTCGGCGAAGTAGAGAGCGTCGAGGAGGCCGCCGCAGGCAGCTTGCAGCTTGGCGTGGCAGGCGCGCACTTCGGCGGCAGTGTAGAGGCCTTTGGCGATGCCGGCCTGGTTGGTGACTACGATTAAATAATAGCCGGCGGCTTTGAGACGGGCCAGGCTTTCGGGCACGCCGGGGCAGATGACGAAATTTTCCGGCTGCCACACGTAGGTGCCGATTTCTTCGTTCAGCACGCCGTCGCGGTCAAGGAAAACGGCTTTGTTTTTTGTTGTCATTGCAGCAAAGCTACGGGCGAACTTTGCAGGCTCATTTGCGCTACGACTTTATGAAAATCGGCATCATCGGCGGCGGCATCAGCGGCCTCACCCTGGCTTGGTACCTGCAAAAAAGCGGCGTAGCCTACGACCTGTTCGAGGCCGACGCCCGGCCCGGCGGCAACCTGCACAGCCTGCCCACACCCGAAGGCTACCTGCTGGAAGTGGGCCCCAACTCGCTGCAGCTGAGCGCCGAGCTGGAAGAGCTGCTGGCCGACCTCGGCCTGACCGACCAGATTCAGGATGCCGCCGCTGTGAGCCAAAACCGCTACGTGCTGCGCAACGGCCGCTACCAAGTGCTGCCGTCTTCGCCCCCCAGCCTGCTCACCAACGGCTTTTTCAGCCTGAAAGCGAAGTGGCAACTGCTGCAGGAATTCCGCAAGCCCGCCGCACCCATTGACCCGCAGGAAACCGTGGCCCACTTTTTCCGCCGCCGCTTCGGGCCCGAAATCGTGGACTATGCCGTGAACCCGTTCATGGCCGGCATCTACGCCGGCGACCCCGAGAAGCTGCTCATCAATAAGACGTTTCCGCAGTTGGCGGCGCTGGAGCAGCAATTCGGCTCGGTGCTGCGCGGCTTTGCAAAAACGAGCAAAGGCGCCGGCCGCCGCCGCATCATCACGCTCAAGAATGGCCTCCAAACCATTACCGATGCACTAGCGGCGCATCTCACCAACCACCAACCCGGCACGGCCGTGACGGCCATTTCGCGGGCCTCCGACGGCACCTATCAGTTGGAGCTAAAAGGCCCGCAGGGCCTTGAAGCGGCGCCCGGCTACTCGCACCTGGCTTTGGCCCTGCCCACCTATGCGGTGGCGCCGCTGCTGCAGTCCTTGTTTCCGAAGGCCGCGGCGGCGCTGGCGGCCGTGCACTACCCGCCCATGAGCGCCGTGTACTCGGCCTATGACCGGGCCGCCGTGGCGCACCCGCTCAACGGCTTCGGGGCGCTGAACCCCAAGGTGGAGGGCACCTACGCGGCCGGCTCCATCTGGACCAGCAGCATCTACCCCAACCGCGTGCCGGCCGGGCAGGTGCTGTTCACCACCTTCGTGGGCGGCGCCCAGTACGAGGAAGCGGCCCGGCAGCCCGAGGAAGCCCAGAAAGCCGCGGTGCACGCCGAGCTGAGCAAGCTATACGGCATCAAGGGGGCGCCGCGCTGGCAGTTCCGCTACAGCTGGCCGCGCAGCATTCCGCAGTTCGACCAGCGCATAGTGGGGGCGCACGCGGCCGCGGCCGAGCTGGAAAGCCAGCGCATTGTGGCCGTGGCCAACTGGCGCGCCGGGGTGGGCGTGCCCGACTGCGTGCGCCACGCCCGCCGCACCGCCGAGGCGCTGGCCGCTGAGCAATAACCTCTTGCTTATCTGTCCGAGAAGGCACGGCCAGTTGCCTGACGACGGGCTCTGGCAAAAAAGCGGCTCAGGGCCCCGCGCTTCCGTGCAGCTTCGTACTGCGAAACCCTATCTTTGACCCCATGAGCGAAGGCCTCGTCCTAATCCCCACCTACAACGAGCGCGAAAATGCGGAGCTGATTATCCGCAAGGTGATGTCGCTGCCGCGGGCTTTTGACGTGCTGATTATCGACGACGGCTCGCCCGACGGCACGGCCGCCATTGTGCGCGGACTACAGGCGGTTTTTCCCGGTCGATTGTTTCTGGAAGAGCGTAGCGGCAAGCAGGGCCTGGGCACGGCCTACATTCACGGCTTCCGGTGGGCGCTGGCCCGGCACTATGAGTACATTTTCGAGATGGACGCCGACTTCTCGCACAACCCCGACGACCTGGTGCGCCTCTACGACGCCTGCGCGCAGGAAGGCTACGACGTGGCCATCGGCTCGCGCTACATCCAGGGCGTGAATGTGGTGAACTGGCCCATGTCGCGGGTGCTGATGTCGTACTTCGCCTCGTGGTACGTGCGCCTCGTCACGGGCATGCCCATCCGCGACGCTACGGCTGGCTTCAAGTGCTATACGGCGCGGGTGCTACGCGCCATCGAGCTGGAAAAAATCCATTTTGTGGGCTACGCTTTCCAGATTGAGATGAAATGGCTGGCTTACCAGCTGGGCTTTCGCATCAAGGAGGTGCCCATCATTTTCACCGACCGCACCCGCGGCACGTCCAAAATGTCGAAAGGCATTGTGGAAGAAGCCTTTTTCGGCGTGCTGCAAATGAAGGTGAGCAGCTGGGTACACCCGCTGAAGCCGGTAGGCAAGGCCTAAACGCAGCCGGCCCCCGGCGTATCTTGTGCCAACGCATGGAAAACACTCCCTTGTTTTGGCTGGCTTTCATGGCATTCGTCGTCGGGCTGCTGCTGCTCGACCTGCTGGTATTCAACCGCAAGGCCCACGAAATCAAGCTGCGCGAAGCCTTGGGCTGGAGCGTATTTTGGGTCACGTTGTCGTTGGGATTTAACGTGCTGGTGTACCGCACCATGGGCCATCAGGCCGGCCTGCAATGGCTGACGGGCTACTTGGTGGAAAAGGCGTTGAGCGTCGACAATCTGTTTGTCTTTCTGCTCATCTTCAACTACTTCAAGGTGCCGGCGCAATATCAGCACCGCATCCTGTTTTGGGGCGTGCTGGGTGCCCTGATTTTGCGCGCCGTGTTTATTCTGGTGGGCGGGGCGCTGCTGGCCAAGTTTCACTTTTTGGTGTATTTGCTGGGGGCCTTCCTGGTCTACACCGGCATCAAGATGGGCGTGGCCGGCGAGTCGGCCGAAATCGACCCCGAAAACAACCCGGTGGTGCGCTTTCTGAGCCGGCACCTGCCCATCACGCGGCAGCTGGAAGGCGGCAGGTTCTTCGTTCGGAAAGAAGGCCTGCGCTTCGCCACGCCCCTATTTGTGGTGCTGGTGATGGTTGAAACCACCGACGTGGTGTTTGCCGCCGACTCCATTCCCGCCATTCTAGCCATCACGCGCGACACGTTTGTGGTGTTCACTTCCAACGTGTTTGCCCTGCTGGGGCTGCGGGCCATGTACTTCGCTCTGGCCAGCCTCATGCGGCTATTCCATTACCTGCACTACGGCCTGGCGCTGATTCTGGTGTTTATCGGGTCTAAAATCGTGCTCGAAAACGTGCTGCCCATTCCCATGCCCTACGCGCTGGGCGTGGTGGGCGGCCTGCTGCTGCTGAGCACGTTGGCGTCGGTGCTGTGGCCCAAACGCGAAGAATAACACCGCTGCAACGCAGACGCGGTACCCCCATCGAGCAGCTTCGAACGGAGCCCGGCAAACAAAAAGGGGATGCGCTACGGTGGCGCATCCCCTTTTTCAATATTCAGCAAACGATTATTTGGGCGGTTTGGGCACGTCCGGGTCGGCGGCATTGGAGTTCACGCCGGCATCGGGCGCGGCGGCGCCGGTGTTGAGCAGGTCAATCAGGTTGAGGGGCTCAAACTGGCTCGAATCGGCGGCCACGGTAGCACGCGTGGTGTCGGGCCGCGGCGAGAAGTGCATGTACTGCCGCGCCGGCCCGTTGAGGCTCAGGCCATAGGGCAGGTTTTCGCGGTCGTTGCTCGTGATGAGGCCGCGCGTGGCCATGATGTCGGCAATGAGGCGGAAGAAGTAGCGGGTGCTGCGGCGCAGGTCGCCGTAGGCGTCGAAGGAGTAGCGCGCGTACTTGGGCTTGGGAATGATGCTGGCCAGGTACAGGCTTTCGGCCAGGTTCAGCTCGCTGGGGCGCTTGCCGTAGTAGAACAGGGCCGCGTCCTTCACGCCATATACGCCACGCTTGCCGCTGGGCCAGCGGTACTTGCTCGGGCCCCACTCAATGATGTTGAGGTACACCTCAAACATGCGCTGTTTGCTGGCAAGGCGCGTGTTTTCGAGCAACCACACGATAAGGGCTTCCTCGATTTTGCGGGCCACGGTTTTCTGGCGGGTCAGGAACACGTTTTTCACCAGCTGCATGCTGAGCGTGCTGCCGCCCCGGGCAAAGCGGTGCTCCTTGATGTTCTGAATGGCTGACTTCACAAACGCCTGCTCCATAAAGCCCTTGTGCGTGAAAAAGCGCGGGTCTTCGGCGGTAGTGATGGCGTGAATGAGGTAGGGCGACACCTCGTTGTAGGACACAAAGTCGGGGTTGGCCGGGCCCACCACAAAGGTGCGCACCGAGTCGCCCTTGTCGTTGTACACCGTCTGCACGAAGGGCGTGTTCAGCTTGTTGAGGTCTTCTTCGCCGAAGCTGGTGAGCTTGAAATTCTTGCCCTTGAGGCTGGAATCGAACTTCAGGCTATCGACCTGGGCCATGTCGAGGCTGCCGCTCATGTGGTAGGTGAGCGTGCCGGTACCCTGGGTGCCGCGCACCTCGTCGAAGATGCCGGTGGGCAGCGAGGCAAAGAAGTCGTTGGCCTCCGTTTCGGCCGAAGTCACGTTGATGCTCACGGCCCGGCTGGGCTTCAGGCGCACGCTGATTTCGGGGTAGAGCACGATTTTGTTCACCGTAATCTGGCTGCCCTTTTCCAGGGCGGCGGTGCCGCGGCCCAGCTTGGCCACGAATTCGAGGCCGCCGCGCTTCACTTCAATCTCGTTGGCCGCCAGCTTGGGGTGGTAGAGGCTGAAATTGCGGGCCGCCAGCGAGCCGCGCACCGTGAGCGTGCCGCCGGTGTCATCGTCATCAAAATCCTTGCTGTCCAGGCGCACCTGCACCGTGTCGAAGCTCACCAGCGCCCCGAAGCGGCGGGGCACGTAGGGCAGCTGCACCGAGCCACCCACCCCGTATACTTTGGCATTCAGCGCATAGTCGCCGGGCTCAATGTGCCCGCTGATGCCCAGCTGGTTGGCCACCGAGTCGATGGTAGCCGTGAGGCTGCCGCTGATGTCGCCATCCTGAATTTTGAGCTCCGGCATGCGCAGCAACGCCGTGTGGCGCAGGCTGGCGTAGCTCACCGTGAAGTCCTTGAAATTGGCCTCGCCGGGCACGTTGTCGAACACCGTTTCCAGCGCTTGGTTCAGCAGCAGGCCGTAGTTGGTGCCTTTCGTGGTGTCGCGCGGGGTGGCGCTGGGCTTCTGCTTTTTTATCAGAAAGCCGTAGTTGTCGGCCGTGGCCGTTTTGTGGGGCGTGAGGCGGGCCGTGATGATTTGCAGGTCGCTGAACACGGGGCGCCCGGCGAAGAGCGAGCGCACGCTCAGGCTGGCCTGCAGGCGGCGGGCGGTGAGCAGGGTATCGGTGGGGTTGGCGGTGGGCACCAGGCCCAAGCCCGCAATCTCAACGGTTTTGAAGCCCGCAAACCTGGCCGGCCCCAGCGTGAGAATGACGGGGTATTTGCGCTCAACCTTGGCTTTCACCTCTTTCAGGGCGTAGTCCAGCAGCTGCTGGCGCTTCCACTGAAACACGGCAAATGCCAGCAGCAGCAGCAACGCCAGGCCGCCTAAAATGCCGAATAAAAGTCGTTTGGTGGAAGGGGAAATGCGCACGGAAATCAATAAAGTGGGCGGCTTAGCCAGCACCAAAGGTAAGAAAAACGCAGGCGTAGCTGGAATACGGCTGCGGCACCGGAACGGACGCCCCTTCTACGCACGAAGCCGCAAGGCGCCGCCGCTACTGCAACGGCAGTTCGGCCTGCCCCCGTTTGCCGGCCGGCAACGGGTCGAATAATCGGGCCGAAAGGATGAAATGCAAACCGTCGGCGTATCGTTCAATTGCTTCGCCACTTGCCTGCCTGGCCAATGGCCGCACTCACGGCGCTTTCCTGGCAATGGTGGTGCCGTACCGCCCTCCTGGCCCGTACTTTTGCACCATGCCCAGCCCCCTCACCGCCCTCTCGCCCCTCGACGGGCGCTACGCCCGCGCCACGGCTCCCCTGGCCACGCGCTTCTCCGAAATGGCCCTCATCCGCTACCGCGTGCTGGTCGAAGTCGAGTACTTCATCGCCCTGGCCGAGCTGCCGCTGCCCCAGCTGCAAGCCGTATCGGCCGACGCATTTCCGGGGCTGCGCCGCCTCTACGAAGAATTCAGCGAAGCCGATGCCGAGGCCGTGAAAGCCCACGAGGCCGTGACCAACCACGACGTGAAGGCCGTGGAATACTGGCTGCGCGACGAGTTTGCCCGGCTCGACCTGGGCGCTTTTGTGGAGTTCATTCACTTTGGCCTCACGTCGCAGGACATCAACAACACGGCCATCCCGCTCAGCTTTCGCGATGCGCTGATGGGCGTGCTTTTGCCGGCCTACGCCCAGGTGCGCAACGCTCTGGCCGCCCGCGCCCAGGAGTGGGACGCCGTGCCCATGCTGGCCCGCACCCACGGCCAGCCCGCCTCACCCACCCGCCTGGGCAAGGAAATTGCCGTGTTTGTGGCCCGGCTCGACGCGCAGGTGGCCCTGCTGGCCCAAGTGCCGTTCGGGGCCAAGTTTGGCGGCGCTACTGGCAACTTCAACGCCCACGCGGTGGCTTACCCCGGCACCGACTGGCACGCCTTCGCTACCACGTTCGTAAACGACCGGCTCGGCCTCTCCCGCTCCTTCCCCACCACCCAGATTGAGCACTACGACCACCTGGCCGCCCACTGCGACGCCCTCAAGCGCCTCAACACCATTCTGACGGACCTGGCCCGCGACGTGTGGCAGTACATCTCGCTGGGCTATTTCAAGCAAACCATCAAGGCCGGCGAAGTAGGCTCATCGGCCATGCCTCACAAGGTGAATCCCATCGACTTCGAAAACGCCGAGGGCAACCTGGGCGTGGCCAATGCGCTACTCGAACATTTCGCCGCCAAGCTGCCCATTTCCCGCCTGCAGCGCGACCTTACCGACTCGACGGTGCTGCGCAACCTGGGCGTGCCGCTGGGCCACATTCTTATCGCGCTGGGCGCCCTGCAGCGCGGCCTGGGCAAGCTGGCACTCGACGAAACGGCCCTGCACCGCGACCTCGAAGCTAACTGGGCCGTGGTGGCCGAAGGCATCCAGACCATCCTGCGCCGCGAGGCCTACCCCGACCCCTACAACGCCCTCAAGGCCCTCACCCGCACCGGCGAGGCCATTTCGGCCCAGAGCATTGGGGAGTTTATTGAAGGGCTTAATGTAAGTGAGAGCGTGAAGGCTGAGCTGCGCAACGTGACGCCGCACAGCTACGTGGGGCACTAGCGCTTTTTGCGCGGCTTTACCTCTCCATTCTTTATTCCTTTCCCGATGCTGACAACCTTACCCCTGCCTTTATTTTCCGGCCGCACGGCCATTCTACTGGCGCTTACCTCCCTGGCCGCCTGTTCTTCTTCCAAGAAAGATGACCCCGTGGCCGCGCCCACCCGCGAAATGAGCTGGACCGCCGACGGCGCTGCCCTGAAAACCACTACCCTGCAGTCGCAAAAGTTTTCGAATACGCTTTCGGTTGCCGGTAGCGTCCCGGGCAGTGCCACCTTTCTTTCGCTGGAGTTCCCCAACGCCGTGGGCACCTATACGTTCGGGCCTAACTCGAGCGCGACGGCCGCCTACACCGCCAGCGCAGGCGGCACCGTGGGCGTGTACTTTGCGGGCTCCACGGGCACGGGCACAGTGACGGGGGCAGGCACCATTGTGGTCACGGCGCTATCGGCCACCGAAGTAACCGGCACGTTCACCTTCACGGGCATCAACCTAAACACGGGCGCGTCCAAATCGGTCTCGAACGGCAAGTTCAGCGTGGGCTTGTAAGCACGGCCGGGCTACTTTTGCCCTTTCATCTCCTGCCTCTTGCCGCCGTGCCTCACCTGCTGCACCACACCCTGGTCAACCCCGACTGCCGCCATTTCCGCGGCGACCTGCCCTGCCGCCCCAACAAAACCGACGGCTACGTGTGCGAAGGCTGCCCCGTGTATGCGCCCGTGACCAGCCGCGTGCTCATCATCAAGCTCGGGGCCATTGGCGACGTCATCCGGACCACGCCGCTGTTGCGCCGCCTGCGCCAGGAGCGGCCGGGGTGCTACATCACCTGGCTCACGCACACGCCGGCCATTCTGCCCCAGGGCGAGATTGAGGAGATTCTGAAGTTCGATTTCGCCAGCGCGCTGCAGCTGCAGGGTCGGCAGTTCGACGTTGTTATCAATCTCGACAAGGAAAAAGAGGCCTGCGCGCTGCTGAACAGCATCGAAGCCAAGGAAAAGTACGGCTACGCCCTGCGCCCCTACGACGGCGTGGCCTGGCCCGTGAACGCGCTGGCCGAGCACAAATTCCTCACCGGCGTATTCGACCAAACCAGCCTGGCCAACACCAAGCCCTACGTGCAGGAAATCTTTGAGCTCTGCGGCTTCGATTTCCGCGGCGAAGAATACGTGTTCGACACCCACGAGGACAAAGGCTACAACTGGGCCGCCCTGCCCACCGCCCGCCCCCGCATCGGCCTCAACACCGGCTGCGGCGACCGGTGGACCACCCGCCTCTGGAGCACCGAAAAGTGGATTGAGCTCATCCACGGCCTGCAGGCGGCCGGCTACACGCCCGTGCTGTTGGGCGGCGAGGCAGAAGACGCCCGCAACCGCGAGCTGCACGCCGCTACGGGCGCGGCCTATCTGGGCACCTTCCCCCTCCCCCAGTTCATCAACCTGATGCACCAAATGGACGGCATCGTGACGCAGGTGACCATGGGCATGCACATCAGCATCGCGCTGCGCAAGCCCACCATCCTGATGAACAACATCTTCAACCCGCACGAATTCGACCTCTACGGCCGTGGCCAGCTCGTGCAGCCCAACAAGGACTGCGTGTGTTTCTACCGCGGCACCTGCCGCCTGGGCACCAGCTGCATGGAGGATTTGCCGGCCGCCAAGGTGCTGCATGCCGTGCAGAAAAGTGTGCCGCTCGCAGCGCCGGTTGCTTAATTTTTTACGCGGTTAGCGGTTCGCACCGCCTGCATGTGCGCCAGAAAGTCGGCCATCGGCGTGGCGGCAATTACCTCAGACAGTGCCGGCAGCGGCAGCTCCTCAAGGCGTTTGAAGTTAAGGCACCCCTTGCCCATCTTCAGCTTCGGGGCGGCGGCCAGCAACCGCTCGCGCAAGCCCGGCATCATGTACACGGGTAGTAGATGCAGGCTAAGGTAATTTTTCTGGTTGGCCAGGGCCAGGCACATTTCCTTGCCGGCCCGGAACTCCAGGTATTTCCGCCCAATGTGTTCGGTGTAGCCTGCTGGCACAGTCGCGCGCACCAATTCCCACAACTGCCGCGCCGGTTCCTGCCGCTCGGCGGGCAGGGCGGCAATGAATGCTTCGAATGCTTCGAATGCTTCGGCGGTAGTGGCGGCGCTCATGGGCGAGGTTTTGGGGCGAATTAGGTCAACTTGCCGGCCACTTCCTTCAGCGCCGCCACCATCACCGGCCACGAGAATTGCTTTTTCTGCTCGCGCACGCCGGCCGTGAAGGTCGCCTCGCGCCGGTTGGTATAAAAATCCACAATAGCATCGGCAATGGCGGCCGGAGTGGGCGGCACCACGTACCCCACCACGCCGTCCGGAATCAGCTCGGCCAGCCCGCCCACATCCGTTACCAGCATGGGCCGTTCGAAATGATAGGCAATCTGCGACACGCCGCTTTGCGTGGCGTTTTTGTAGGGCTGTAACACCAAATCGGCCGCGCAGAAATAGTCCACCACCTTTTCATTTGGGATGAAATCGGTGGCTCGCACAATCCGGCTTTCCAGTTGATGCTGCCGAATGAGCGCCTCGTATGGCGCGGCATCTTCGTAAAACTCGCCGGCAATAATCAGCTTGATGGGCAGCGCCGCCACGCGGGCATCAGCCCAGGCTTCGAGCAGAATATCGAGCCCTTTGTAGGCCCGAATAAAGCCGAAGAACAATAAATAGCCCGCCGTGTCGGCCAGGTTCAACGCGGCCAACGCGTCCGCTTTGAGCTTAATCGGCCCGAAGTTGTCGTAGAGCGGATGCGGCCGGTACAGGGCCGGTTTGGTACCGAAGCCCAGCCCGCGCAGGTCGTCGAGCACGCTGCGGCTCATGGTCACGAACCCGTCGCAGGCGCTCAGGAAGTAGCGCGTCAGCGGCCCGTCGCCCGGCCGCTTCTCGTGCGGAATGACGTTGTCGGTAATGGCCACCACGCGGGTGTGGCCGTTGCCGCGCACCAGCCGCGCCACCGTGCCCAGCGCCGGCCCCATAAACGGCAGCCAGAACCGGAAAATCACCACATCGGGCCGCTCACGTCGCAGCCGACGCCCCACCGCCAGCCACGACAGCGGGTTTACCGAGTTCAGGCTGACTTCAATGTTCAAATCGGCCGGCCCCGGCTCGGTGCTGAACTGGGTCTGGCCCGGAAACAGAAAATTGGGGTATTGCAGGGAAAACGTTACCAGCCGCACCTCGTCGCCCGCTTCGCGAAAAGCCCGCGCCAGCCGCTCGTTGTAGGTGGCCAACCCGCCGCGCAACGGGTAAGCCGGGCCGATGATGACGACGCGCATAGACTATTGGGTAAGAGAAAAATCAGTTCACCGTTTCGCGCACCAGGTAGTCGTTCCGGCGCGGGCCGTTGAGCTGTATCATCTCGCCCAGAAAGCCCGCCACAAACAGCACCACGCCCACCACCACCGCCGTGAGCGCCAGGAAAAACAGGGGCTGCTCCGTCACCTGCCGCGCTTTCAGGTTGTGCAGCGAAAGCCACACCTTCTCGCCCGTCAGCCACAGGGTTATCAACAGCCCGAGCATAAACGAGAGCGTGCCGAGCGTGCCAAAGAAGTGCATCGGCGCCCGCCGGAAGCGCCCCACAAACGTGATGCTCAGCAGGTCCAGAAACCCGAAGATGAACCGCTCCAGGCCGAATTTGGTGTAGCCGTACTTGCGCTCCTGATGCTGCACCACCTTCTCGCCAATCTTGCGGAAGCCGTTCCACTTGGCAATCACCGGAATGTAGCGGTGCATTTCGCCGTACACCTCAATGCTCTTCACCACGCGCGAGTCATACGACTTCAGCCCGCAGTTAAAATCGTGCAGCTGAATGCCCGACATCAGCCGCGTGGCGCCGTTGAACAGCTTGGTCGGAATGGTTTTCGACAGCGGGTCATACCGCTTTTGCTTCCATCCGCTCACGAGGTCGAACTTGTCTTCCACAATCATGCGGTACAGTTCGGGCAGTTCTTCGGGCGAGTCCTGCAGGTCGGCGTCCATGGTGCACACCACCCGGCCCCGTGCCGCCTCAAATCCCACGTTCAGCGCCGCCGACTTGCCATAATTCCGGTTGAAACGAATGCCTCGTAGCGCCGCATCATCGGCCGCCAGGGACTCAATGACCTCCCAGGAGGTATCCGTCGACCCGTCGTCAATCAAAATCACCTCATAGGTGAGCCCGCGTGGGCGAAGCACCTGGGCAATCCATCGGGTCAGCTCCGGCAGAGACTCTGCTTCGTTGAGCAAAGGAATCACGATGGATATCTCCACCGGAAAGGCAGCAGTGGCTGATTTATTCAAACTCGGGGTGGCTGCGTTTGGTAAATGCGGTAATCAATGCGCCCAAGACAAGTCCGCCTATTACGCCGTTTTTCAGTCCGTTTAGCAGTGACTGAACTATACCCACGTTCATCTCATCAAACTTGGCCGTGCTTTTGGCTATTTGGTCTTCTGGAACATTATTTTTCTCCATGAACTCAGTCATGCCAGCTTTCATTCTCTCGACAAAATCTTCATCGATGTAATTCAGATAGAGGAAATTAAAAAGGCTTGCTATAATTGCGGAAAGCAAAACCATTATCATAGCAATAATTAACCCTTGCTTGAATGTCATCAACCCATTGTTCGCTTTTTTGAAGGCAGAATGAGCAAGTACAATCCAGACTATCGTCACAATTAGTGCTGTAAGCCCAGCCACTATGCCATAGGTCAAAAAGCTAAAATTGGCAATTCGAACAAGAAAATCGACTAATATGCCGCTCGCGGCTAATAGCAAGCCGTAGTGCAGGGCTACAGAAGTGGTGGTTACAGGAGTAGCATTAGTTTCCATGGGCGCAGGTAAAATGTGGGGCGAAAGGTATAAAAAATTATTCTCGTAGAAATATCCCCGCTGGCACCGCCAGCACCAATCCCAGCACCAATACCTGCAGAAAATTGCTGCTGGCCATGTCGCCCACGGTCAGCGCCTCCACTTTCTGCAGCTGCTGCGCACGCTGCGTGGCCGTCACCGTCCCCTTGTCCGCCAGCCGTTGCTGGGCCTGCACAATTTCTTTCACCTCGGCACGGTGCTGGGCCACGGCCGTCGGTCCGGCCCCCGCAGCCAGCGCCAATACCCCTACCGCCGACACCGCCGCCGCCAGCAAAACCGTCAGCACGCCCACTCCCAGGGAGCGCCCCAACCCAGGCTTGTTAGGTTTCACGGAGCGGCGCAGCACCCATTGGCTAGCCACGGCCGCCATCGGCACCAGCAGCTGAGCCATCAATTGCTTTGGCCCAAAGCCATTGTTGCCAGCAAGTTGCAGCCCCACCATCCACAGCACGCACACCAAGCCCACCCCAATGCCAAAGCGAAGCGCCAGCCCAATGACCAGCCGGCGCGAATCGGGAACGTAGCGCGGAGCAGAGTCAGAAGAGGAAACAGCCATAAGTTACCAGTGAATTGAAGCGGCAAGTTACGTGCGCGCGTAGGTTCGTCGCGCCCTTGCCACCCAGCACGTATCCCTAAGCCGCCACCGGCGTCCGAACCGGCACACCGTTTCCGCGCCGCCCAAATCGCACCAACAGCACCTCCGCCAGCAACGCCAGCAGCGCCAGCAGCACCCAGTACCGCCACAGCGGGGTGCCGGTTTGCTCGGCTTGCAACGCCCGCAGGCCCGCAGCATCAGCGGCACTCTCCACCACCCGAATGTTCGGGTGGTTAGGCCCAATCAATCGGCGAAGCTCATCCGCCGAGTACGCCGCGAGTTCGGATTCTGCTTTGTCGGCGTTTAAGGCCAAAGTCGTCAGCACCTTTCCGGCTCGCTGCACCTGGTAAAACCCCGGCGCGTCCATGCCCGCCGGCAATTCCACCCGCACTTGGCTGCCCTGCCGGCGCTGAGTGGGAATGAGCACGAGGCTGTCCTTCACCAACCGAATGCTGGCCTCGTCTTCAGCCGAGCCCTTCGCCGTGGCAAGCTGCTCCGGCAATTGCAGATTTACTATCGGCTGCGTCAGCCTGTAAGCAGGCAGGTGCTCGTTGCGGTAGCTCAGCATCGCCAGCCGGTACATAACCGGAACAAACAACGCGTGCTCCGTAAAATCTGAGTAAGGCCGCGCCAGCGGCGCCGAAAACACATATACTTTTCCCTTGCCTGCTGCAAATTCAGCTAAGTAACTCTCCCCGTCCCGCATCTGGAGAATGTCGGTGCCCGTCCGCGCCCACCGCAATACCGGCGCCACACGCGGCATGGTCACCGCGCGCGACTGCGCTCCAAACACATTGCGAAAAAACGGCTCCTGGCCGCTGGGCATAGCCACTTCTCGCAGTTCAGGCACTTCTGCAGCGTTCTCCCACTGCGCTTGTCCAATCCCCAATTCCTTAAACAGAGCCTGGTAAGAACTCCGGCCTGCTCCCCCGACGGAGGCACGACTACCACACTTCCCCCACGCTTCACCACCTGCCCCAATTCTTCGCGCAAACCAGCATCAACCCCTGCTAGCTCGCGCACAATTACTAGGTTGGCCTTCTTCAAGACACCAAAATCAATTTGGCCCGCTTTCGCGAATGCGTAAGCAAACAGGGGCTCGTTGGCATACGCTTGCTGAGTCGCGGGCTCTTCTCCAATCTCAACTATGCGAATAGACGTTGCTGGCTGTAGCGTAAAATAGAACGTATTATCAAAGGATACAGGCTGGTCGTCCATCACCACTCGCCCCAATGCGTTTCCTTCATCCACCAATTGAACCTGCACCACCGTTTCTACCGAAACTTCAGGCTCAACCGTCACCCGAAAAGCAGCTACCTGCTTCGCTCCAAGGTATACTTTCACCGGGCAATCACTTACCACGGCACTTCCCCCATTTCTAACCTTGATGTGCAATCCCACATTGGCCCGCGTTCGAACAAAAGCATCTTCCACCCATAAGCTGTCAACATAGGCATTGCCGGTTGGCTTTGCTACCATGGGTATCAACAACGTTTGTCTGACGCCCGCTAAAGACTCTATATTACTGGCAGTAAACTGGTTCCGTTGAAAATCCGAAAAGATATAAACTGCTTCTCCAGAGTTACCCTCAACATTTCGCCTCACTGGCTTTCCTCCCAGCCGCAATTCTGCGAGCTTTTGCAAAAAAGCATCTTTTGCCAAAGCACTGCTTCCCGCTTGGCCAAAATGAATCTTTTCTGACCTTCCCAACGACTGGCCCAACACCTTAGCCTGGTCTACAGCAGCATCAAATAACCGCTCACCAGTAGCTCTCGGCGCCTGCATGCTAAACGAATTATCGGCCCATACATCAACTGACTGACTAGCAATCCCAACTCGGCCGTTTTTTGTCGGGATAATAGGCTGACAGAACGCAATTACCAAAGCAATTATAGCCAATATCCTAGCTAGAAGAATTACTAGTTGCTGAACACGACGATGTCGCACTGTTATCAGTTCAACATCACGAATAATTGCATTATTGGTAAAAAGTACTCGTTGTGGTTTTCGTAGTTGTAGTAAATGAATGATGATTGGAATAACAACAGCCCCAAGTCCAAACAAAAATCCCGGATATAATAACGACATAACTTATACTCGTACAATCAGCATGGGCAGAACAGTGAAAACTTCACCAATGTACCCTATCCAAGCCAACTTGTTGCATGAGAAATCCCTAAATGACTCTTGAGCCGAATTTATTTCAGTTTTGACAATAAAGTCGTTGTTGCCGGGGACGGAGGCGGCCACTGCCGAGCCATTCAGGGCGGCGGCGTGCCGGGCGGGCGGGGGCGTTTCGCACGGGCCGGCGGAGGCGGGGCGGCGGCTGGGGGTGGCCGGAAACGCGACGTCCCCGGGCCGCTGGCGAAAGCGGCCCGGGGACGGGCGGTAAAAAGGTTGGCGGCGACCGACTCTCCCACCGGTGAAGGCAGTACCATAGGCGCACCGGGGCTTAACGGCTCTGTTCGGAATGGGAAGAGGTGAACACCCGGGCTAAAGCCACCATTGCTGGCGGGGGTTGCGCGTGTTCTGGTTCCCGCTCGCGCGGGACGCAACCCTCAATAACTCGACGCAAGGGGACAAAAACGAACCGCGGCGCCCGCGGCTTGACGAAATATGAGCGAAGCCCTCGGCCACTTAGTAC
Organism: Hymenobacter sp. 5317J-9; assembly: GCF_022921075.1. Classification (NCBI taxonomy): domain Bacteria; kingdom Pseudomonadati; phylum Bacteroidota; class Cytophagia; order Cytophagales; family Hymenobacteraceae; genus Hymenobacter; species Hymenobacter sp. 5317J-9. The sequence continues at coordinate 1,967,026 of NZ_CP095050.1, read as the reverse complement.
GGCTCAGCTGTTCTGTTTCCAGTTGTTCACCTGCCGCCTATCCACGTCGTCATCTCCGACGGGCCTTCAATTGGGAAATCTCATCTCCAGGGGAGTTTCGCACTTAGATGCTTTCAGCGCTTATCTCGTCCCAGCGTAGCTACCCGGCGCTGCACCTGGCGGTACAACCGGCGCACCAGCGGCTGGTCCATCCCGGTCCTCTCGTACTAAGGACAGGTCCTGTCAAATTTCCAACGCCCACCACAGATAGGGACCGAACTGTCTCACGACGTTCTGAACCCAGCTCGCGTGCCACTTTAATCGGCGAACAGCCGAACCCTTGGGACCTTCTCCAGCCCCAGGACGTGACGAGCCGACATCGAGGTGCCAAACCTCCCCGTCGATATGAGCTCTTGGGGGAGATCAGCCTGTTATCCCCGGCGTACCTTTTATCCTTTGAGCGATGGCCCTTCCATGCGGAACCACCGGATCACTATATCCGTCTTTCGACCCTGCTCGGCTAGTCGGCCTCACAGTCAAGCCCGCTTCTGCTATTGCGCTCTGCGTCCGGTTACCAAGCGGACTGAGCGGACCTTTGAAAGCCTCCGATACTCTTTTGGAGGCGACCACCCCAGTCAAACTACCCAGCAGCCACTGTCTCCCGGGATTCCGGGATTAGGCAGCAGGCACAGTAAGGGCGGTATTTCAACGTCGGCTCCCCGAGAACTAGCGTCCCCGGCTCAGCGCCTCCCGCCTATGCTACACATACTGAACCCACCACCAATGGCAACCTATAGTAAAGGTGCACGGGGTCTTTCCGTCCCGTGGCGGGTACTCGGCATCTTCACCGAGACTACAATTTCACCGAGCTCACGGCTGAGACAGCGCCCAGATCGTTACACCATTCGTGCAGGTCGGAACTTACCCGACAAGGAATTTCGCTACCTTAGGACCGTTATAGTTACGGCCGCCGTTTACCGGGGCTTCGATTCAACGCTTCGCCTTGCGGCTAACGTCCCCTCTTAACCTTCCGGCACCGGGCAGGTGTCAGGCCTTATACGTCCGCTTGCGCGTTAGCAAAGCCATGTGTTTTTGTTAAACAGTCGCCTGGGCCTTTTCACTGCGGCTTCTCTTGTTGCCAAGAGGAAGCGACCCTTCTCCCGAAGTTACAGGTCCATTTTGCCGAGTTCCTTGGCCGTGATTCACTCGAGCGCCTCAGGATGCTCTCCTTGACTACCTGTGTCGGTTTGCGGTACGGGTGATAATAGCATTAAAACGCTTAGCAGGTTTTCTTGGCAGTCGGATTAGGCACACTATCCGCGTGAGTCGAAACTCGTGCGGTACTATCAGCTTTCGGCTAGGTGAGCGTACTTAACTACTCTCCCAATACCTACGGCCTTCAACGGGCACTTCCGTCCGCCCGCGGTGCTTTCACTTCTGCGTCACTGCATCACTTGCTATCATCAGTACAGGAATATTAACCTGCTGTCCATCGAGTTCACCGTTCGGCTGCCCCTTAGGTCCCGACTAACCCAGCTCCGATTAGCGTTGAGCTGGAAACCTTAGTCTATCGGCGTGCGGGTTTCGCACCCGCATTATCGTTACTCATGCCTACATATGCTTTTCTCCACGCTCCACCGCGCCTGACGACGCGGCTTCACCGCAAGGAGAATGCTCCCCTACCACGTAGTCATCTTGCAGACTACATCCAAAGCTTCGGTACTAGGTTTGATGCCCGCGTATTATCGATGCCCGGTCGCTCGACCAGTGAGCTGTTACGCACTCTTTAAAGGAATGGCTGCTTCCAAGCCAACCTCCTGGCTGTCAAAGCAACTGGACCTCCTTTGTTCAACTTAACCTAGATTTAGGGACCTTAGCTGTTGGTCTGGGTTCTTTCCCTCTCGGCCGGGGACCTTAGCACCCCAGGCCTCACTGCCGGCTATAGCCAGTGGCATTCGGAGTTCATCAGGATTCGGTAGGCTCTGACACCCCCTAGTCCTATTGGTAGCTCTACCTCCACTGACCTCCACGCCGACGCTGTACCTCAATACATTTCGGGGAGTACGAGCTATTTCTCAGTTTGATTGGCCTTTCACCCCTACCCTCAAGTCATCCAAATCCTTTTCAACGGAAACTGGTTCGGTCCTCCAGTGCCTGTTACGGCACCTTCAACCTGCTCAAGGGTAGCTCACAAAGTTTCGCGTCTACCCCCCCCGACTGCGCGCCCTGTTCAGACTCGCTTTCGCTGCGGCTCCGGACCTTGAAGTCCTTAACCTTGCCGGGGAGGAGTAACTCGTAGGCTCATTATGCAAAAGGCACGCTATCAGGCCACAAAAGCCCTCTAACTGCTTGTAAGCACACGGTTTCAGGTTCTTTTCACTCCGGTATTCCCGGTTCTTTTCACCTTTCCCTCACGGTACTAGTTCACTATCGGTGTCTCAGGAGTATGTAGCCTTAGCGGATGGTGCCGCTCGCTTCAGACGGGGTTTCTCCGGCCCCGCCCTACTCAGGGTACCGCTACCGTGCATCAGAAGTGTCGCTTACCGGGCTCTCACCGTCTATGGCCTGCTTTCCCAAGCAGTTCAGCTACCTCGATGCAATCAGATGTCGCGGCCCTACAACCCCGGACTGGCCGTAACCAACCCGGTTTGGGCTCCTCCCCGTTCGCTCGCCACTACTTGGGGAATCATTGTTATTTTCTTTTCCTGCCGGTACTTAGATGTTTCAGTTCCCGGCGTTTGCCACCGCTCGTCAAGCGAGTCGGTTCACGCATCTTCCATGCGCGGGGTTGCCCCATTCGGAAATGCTGGGATTACCGGGTATGTGCCCCTCCCCCAGCCTTATCGCAGCTTATCGCGTCCTTCGTCGCCTCTGAGACCCTAGGCATCCCCCGTGTGCTCTTGCTTACTTCGCTTTCGTGCCCAACGCTTGTTGAACGCCCCACCAGGGGGCCAAGCGCGGCACGGTTCGTTTTTGTTACCCCTTACGTCAAAGAACGTGCGTCACTCTTGTGCTTAGTGACATTTGTGAAAAACAGTCGTTCACTGTATTTTCGTTAAATACTCTATTCTTTTTATATCCAATTGATATAAGGTATTAGTGGAGAATAACGGATTCGAACCGTTGACCCCCTGCGTGCAAGGCAGGTGCTCTAGCCAGCTGAGCTAATCCCCCGAGTTTCGTATCCAGCAGCAATCCCGCTAGTACTAGTGGGCCTGCGTGGACTCGAACCACGGACCTCTACATTATCAGTGTAGCGCTCTAACCACCTGAGCTACAAGCCCGGGTTTCGACGATACCCGAAGGCAAACGTAGAATCCGTATTCAAAAATTATTTGAATGAGGAAACAAACAAAGAGTATAACCAAGCTAATATACTTTATACTTATAACGTCGTGAGCAAGGCCGCTCCAGAAAGGAGGTGATCCAGCCGCACCTTCCGGTACGGCTACCTTGTTACGACTTAGCCCTAATTACCTGTTCTACCCTAACCGGCTTCGTTGCGGAGCACCGGCTTCAGGTCTACCAGACTTTCATGGCTTGACGGGCGGTGTGTACAAGGCCCGGGAACGTATTCACCGCGTCATTGCTGATACGCGATTACTAGTGATTCCAGCTTCACGGAGTCGAGTTGCAGACTCCGATCCGAACTGAGAACGGCTTTTCGGGATTGGCGCACCATCGCTGGTTGGCAACCCGCTGTACCGTCCATTGTAGCACGTGTGTAGCCCTAGGCGTAAGGGCCATGATGACCTGACGTCGTCCCCGCCTTCCTCACTGCTTGCGCAGGCAGTCTGGCTAGAGTCCCCACCATTACGTGCTGGCAACTAACCATAGGGGTTGCGCTCGTTGCGGGACTTAACCCAACACCTCACGGCACGAGCTGACGACGGCCATGCAGCACCTTGCTTTGTGTCCCGAAGGAAAGCCTCATCTCTGAGGCGGTCACGCGCATTCTAGCCTAGGTAAGGTTCCTCGCGTATCATCGAATTAAACCACATGCTCCACCACTTGTGCGGGCCCCCGTCAATTCTTTTGAGTTTCACCCTTGCGGGCGTACTCCCCAGGTGGGATACTTAACGCTTTCGCTAAGCCACCGACATTGTATCGCCGGCAGCGAGTATCCATCGTTTACGGCGTGGACTACCAGGGTATCTAATCCTGTTCGCTCCCCACGCTTTCGTGCCTCAGCGTCAGTTACAGTCTAGGCAGCTGCCTTCGCAATCGGGGTTCTGGATGCTATCTATGCATTTCACCGCTACAGCATCCATTCCGCCGCCCTCGTCTGTACTCAAGTTCGCCAGTTTCCAGGGCAGTTCCGTTGTTGAGCAACGGGCTTTCACCCCGGACTTAAAGAACCGCCTACGCACCCTTTAAACCCAATAAATCCGGACAACGCTTGCACCCTCCGTATTACCGCGGCTGCTGGCACGGAGTTAGCCGGTGCTTATTCACCAGGTACCGTCGTCGGAGGACGCATCCCCCTTATTCTTCCCTGGCAAAAGCAGTTTACGACTCAGAAAGCCTTCGTCCTGCACGCGGCATGGCTGGGTCAGGCTCTCGCCCATTGCCCAATATTCCCTACTGCTGCCTCCCGTAGGAGTCGGGCCCGTATCTCAGTGCCCGTGTGGGGGACCAGCCTCTCAGCTCCCCTAGCCATCGTCGCCTTGGTGGGCCGTTACCCCCCCAACTAGCTAATGGCACGCAACCCCATCCTGAACCAATAAATCTTTAACGAAGAGACGATGCCGCCACCTCGTGTCATGCGGTATTAATCCGCCTTTCGGCGGGCTATCCCCCAGTTCAGGGCAGGTTGGTTACGCGTTACGCACCCGTGCGCCACTATCGTATCGCTACGACCGTTCGACTTGCATGTATTAGGCCTGCCGCTAGCGTTCATCCTGAGCCAAGATCAAACTCTCCATTGTAAAATTTCTCTACACCATGGCGAACCATGGCTGATGTCGAGTGCTGACCTTGCTCACATATTGACGTTATGGTCAAATTCGCTTCGCTTGGTTTGTTTCACTGTGCTTCTTCCGAGGAAGAAACAGCAAGTGGAACACTTACTATTTTGTCTGTTTCCGTCATTCAAAGAACGTGTGATGCTTCCATTTGAAGCATCAGTGTGGGCTGGTGTATTAGCCCGCGATTGTCGTTGTCAACCTCTGTTCGTTTTGGGATTGCAAAGGTATAAACTATTTTTTGATTTGAAAGCTTCTTTTCGAAAATTTTATGTTTTTCGATTCGGTTTTCAAATCAGCTGCTTTCGATTAAAACGGCTTGTTTGTTTGTAAGCCAGCTAGTTAAGCCTCGCTTTTGATTGCCTCTACTTGTTTTGGGAGTGCAAAGGTAGAGATTTTTTCCGATTTTCAAATCTTTCGGCGAAAATTTTTTAAATTCTTCTCGTTCCGATTTTCAAGTTCTGGCTGCTTCCGGTTGAAGCGGGTTGCAAAGGTACGGTGGAGTTTTTCGCTGGTGCAAGCTATCTGAGAAATAAATCTCGATGCTTGCAGCTAGCTACCGAGGTTAGACAACCTAGTTTCCACGGGAGTTCCGGACCTTTCAATTTTGTGCCTGAGCGAGTGCTTTGGGCTTTTCCGTTGGTCCGTTTGACGTTTCGGGACTGCAAAGGTAGGAGGACTTTTGGGGGCGGCAAGCGGCCTTTAACGAAATAGTTGGTTCAGGGTTGTAAGTAGCTGATTGATGCGGCTAAAAAAATCAATTTCATTGCTCAACAGCCTGCGTTATGGAGTGGCTAAGGCTGCGCAATCCAGCATTGTGCATTTGCGTTGCTGAGCAACATGTCTTCCTTAGCGGGATATGTAGCTGCTATTGGAGAAAGATACTGTTAGCAGAAGATGTAGCGAAACGGGATACTTTGCCCCTACCCTATTGCGCGAAAATCCTGTATTTCGGGGAATACAGCATCATTTGATGGGTTTGGGTAAGGTTATATTAATGAGTGTGGGGCGTATTGGTATGTAAAAGCCCCGCAACTATCCCCAGTTTAAGGCTGGGGATAGTTGCGGGGCTGATGTAATCGGGGGATGTTGCCAGTTGCGGAGAAATTAGCGGTGGAGGGTGCTAACCCTGTCTGGGCCCACGCTAACGATGCTGATGGGGACCTGGAGCTCACGTTCTAGGAATTCGAGGTACGTAATCAGGTTGGCGGGGAGTTGGGCGGCGTCGGTGGTTTGGGTAAGGTCGGTGTTCCAGCCGGGGAGGGTGAGGTACTCGGGTGTGACGGTGGTGAGCTCGCCGGGGTCGGGGAGTTGGGGGGTGCTGGCGCCGGTGGCGGTGCGGTAGTGGGTGCAGGCCTGGATTTCGGCGAAGCCGTCGAGTACGTCGGCTTTCATAAGGTGCAGCTCGGTGACGCCGTTGAGCATGATGGCATAGCGGAGGGCGGGCAGGTCTATCCAGCCGGTACGGCGGGGACGGCCGGTGGTGGAACCGAACTCGCGGCCGGCTTGGCGGATTTGCTCACCCACTTCGTCGTGGAGCTCGGTGGGAAAGGGGCCGCTGCCGACGCGGGTACAGTATGCTTTGGTAATGCCGTACACCTTATCAATATGGCGGGGGGCAATACCGAGACCGGTGCAGGCGCCGGCGGCGATGGTGCTGGAGGAGGTAACGTAGGGATAGGAACCGAAGTCGATATCTAATAAGGAGCCCTGGGCACCTTCGGCGAGGATGCGCTTGCCTTGGGTGAGGAGGTCGTTGAGGAGGTATTCGGTGTCGGTGAGCTGGAGGGTGCGCAGGAATTCGACGGCGGAGAAGAAGTCGGCTTCGAGAGACTCGATTTCGAGCTGCTTGCCGTGGTGGGCGGCGATGGCGGCGTGCTGGGCAACAGCTTCCTGGTAGCGTTGCTGGAAATCGAGCAGCAGGATGTGACTGACGCGGAGGCCGACGCGGCCGATTTTATCGGAGTAGGTGGGGCCGATGCCTTTGAGGGTGCTGCCGATTTTGGTGTTGCCGCGGGCTTCTTCGCTGATGCGGTCGAGGGCGCGGTGTGACGGCAGGATGAGCTGGGCTTTTTTGGAGATGTAGAGGTTTTGGGACCAGTCTACTCCCCTATCGGTGAGTTTTTGGAGCTCCTGGCGGAAAACGATGGGGTCGAGGACGACGCCGTTGCCGACGATGTTGAGGATATGCGGGTGGAAAATGCCGCTGGGCACTTGGTGCAGGACGTGCTTGACGCCATCGAAATAGAGGGTGTGGCCGGCGTTGGGGCCGCCCTGAAAGCGGGCGACGGCGTCGTAGGTGGGGGCTAATACGTCTACGATTTTGCCTTTGCCTTCATCGCCCCATTGGAGGCCTACTAATACGTCTACTGGCATGGTGGTTTGGGGTCGCCGTCACGTTGGGCCTCCCCCCGGCCCCTCTCCGGTGGAGAGGGCAGCCTGACGAGGTGGATGGCTTTGCGGAGGGTCGTTATTAAGGTGTTGGTGTTATGGGTTGAAATTACTGCCTTGTTCTTTCGTAATAAGGTCCTTCGCTTTACTCAGGAGGACCGACGAGTACGGGCCGAAAAGGCAAAAAAACGGCCGCCTAATTGGCGGCCGGGGTTAGCTGTTGGCGGGCGGTGGCTTCATCGGGCGAAACGGTGAAGATGTTGTTCAGCTTCGTGATGGCCAGCATTTTCTTGGGATGGTCGGCGGGGTTGATGAGGACCATCTCGCCGCCGCGGCTGCGGAACTTGGTGAGAAGCGAAACGAGGACACCGATGCCGGTGCTGTTGATGTAGCGGATTTCGGAGAGGTCGACGGCGCACTGGTTGAGGTCGTCGCCGAGGTGCGTGTTGACGGACTGCAGGAGCTGGTCGGTATCGGGGCTGCCGATGAGGTCGCCGGTGAGGCGAACGAAAAGGATGCCGTTTTGAACGGAGCTGGTGGTGGTCATGCGGATGGAGCGGATGCGGAAGAACGGGCGGCGGCCTGGGCACGACAGTCGCCGCAGATGCCGTAAAGATTTAAAGAATGGTGCAAGATATGGAAGTTCAGGAGCTCGCCGACCATGGTCTGGATGCCGTGGATGCGCGGGTCGCAGAATTCCACCACTTTATGACATTCGGTGCAGATGACGTGGTCGTGCTGGCGGTAGCCGTAGCTCTTCTCGTACTGGGCGAGGTTGCGGCCGAACTGGTGCTTGCTGACGAGGCCCTGCTCGACGAGCAAATCGAGGGTATTATAGACCGTGGCCCGGCTCACCTGCAGGCCGCGCTCCTTCATGCCGGCGTAAAGTTCGTCGACGTCGAAGTGGCCGGAGCGGGCGTAGATTTCTTCGAGAATGGCATAGCGCTCGCCGGTTTTGCGAAGGCCTTTGTTTTCGAGGTGGGCGGTGAAGAGCTTGCGGACTTCTTCCAGCTTGTCGGTGTTGAGGGTGGCTTCGGAAGCGGCGCTGGGCGTGTGCTTGGCGGCGTAGCCGGTTTCGGAAGAGCCACCGGGCCCCTGCCCTTCGCCGGCCCGGTTTTCGGGTGCGTGAGCGAGGGGCGAAACTGTTTCGGGAGTGCGCACTATATATAGGGTGTGGTTGACGAGCAGAAAAACGTACGCTTGTTAAGCGCCAGAAGGCGTTTTAGGTTCGACCTGCTCAAAATAAAGCGGGTAGTGCCGGGCACAACCGGGGTTGAAGGCGGCCTGGCAGTGCGGGCAGGTGTTGCCACAGCTCAAGTAGCACTCGATGCTGAGGGTGCTGTTGCAGTTGCCGCAATAAATGGCTTCGGCGTCGAACTCGGCGGCGGGCCATACCACAGGGGCGTGGCCAGCGGCCTCCTGATGACAGTCGAAGCAGGCGTAGAACGTATCGCAGCACTTAAACCGGATGCCGATGATATCGCGCTCGGAATGCCAATGGGCGCATTGGGTGCGCTCGTTGACGTCGGTGCCGTGGCAAACGATGGAAACGGCCGGCCTCATGCCTGCTGCGAATCGAACCGCTCAACCTGCAGCACGCCATTCACCTTGCGCAGGCGCTGAATGAGCTTGTTGAGGTGGTCGGTGTCGTTGACGAACACCATAATCTGGCCATCAAAAATGCCATCGTCGGCGTTGATGGTGATGGAGCGCATGTTGACCTTGAGACTGGTGCTGATGATGCGCGTCACGTCGTTGACGAGGCCTACGCGGTCGGAGCCTTTGAGGCGGATGCCAGCCAGGAAGGCCAGTTCCAACTGGTCGGTCCACTTGGCGCGCACAATGCGGTTGCCGTAGTTCGACATCAAATCCACAGCGCGCGGGCAGCTGGTGCGGTGGATGATGAGGCCCTGGTCGGTTTCGAAGCCGAACACGTCGTCGCCGGGAATAGGATTGCAGCAGCGCGCGATGCTATAGTTGAACTTGTCGGTGTGCTCGCCCACCACCAGCATATCGGGGCGCACGCCGCGAATTTTCTGCACCTCGTGGTCAAAGGTTTTGGGTTCGAGTACGGAAGGCACCGGCTTATCGGAGCTAAACAGCGACTCGCGAATGGTGCGGCCATCGACCTGGCCGATGGCGAGGCGGTAGTAAAATTCCTGCGCCGTGGCCACGTTAAAATAGGCCAGCAACCGGTTGAAATTTTCCTGCGTGAAAGGCACGCCGATGATTTCCATCCGCTTTTCGAGCAGGAAGCGGCCGTCTTCGGCCTTGGCGCGCTTGTCGTCGCGCAGGAAATCTTTGATTTTGGAGCGGGCCTTGGTCGTGATGACGTAGTTGAGCCACTCCGGCGTGGGACGCTGCTTGTGCGAGGTCAGAATTTCGACCTGGTCGCCGTTGTGCAACTGATAGCTCAGCGGTTCCAACTTTTGGTTCACCTTGGCGCCGAGGCAGTGCAGGCCGATTTGGGAATGGATGTCGAAGGCAAAATCCAGTGCCGTGGCTTTGTCCGGCAGAATAACCAGCTTGCCTTTGGGCGTGAAGGCGTACACTTCCTTCACGAACAGGTTCTGGCGGAACTCATCCATGAACTCCAGCGCGCTCGAATTATTCGATTCCAGCATCTCGCGCACCTTGTTCACCCAGCCTTCCAGGGAGCTTTCGGGCTGAATGCTGCCGGTATCCTTGTATTTCCAGTGCGCGGCGTATCCTTTTTCGGCGATGTCGTCCATGCGACGCGAACGGATTTGCACCTCCACCCACTGCCCGGCCCGGCTCATCACGGTGGTGTGCAGGCTCTCGTAGCCGTTGGCTTTAGGCGTGCTCACCCAGTCGCGCAGGCGGTCGGGGTTGGGCTGGTAAAAGTCCGTTACGATGCTATACACCTGCCAGCAGGCCGCTTTCTCCTGCTCCGGCGGCACATCCAGAATCACGCGAATGGCAAACAGGTCATACACCTCATCAAAGGTGATGTTCTGCTTCTTCATCTTTTTCAGGATGGAATAAATGCTCTTCGGCCGGCCTTTTATCTCGTAGTCGAAGCCCTGCGCCTTCAGCTCATCATCAATCGGCTGCACAAACTCCTTGATGAAGCGGTTACGCGCCGCCTGGCTTTGCCGCACCTTCGACTTGATGTCGTTGTACGTCTCCGTATCCGTGAACTTCAGGTACAAATCCTCCAGCTCACTCTTTATCGTGTAGAGCCCCAGCCGGTGGGCCAGCGGCGCATACAGGTAGAGCGTTTCCGAGGCAATTTTCAGCTGCTTGTGCCGCGGCATCGAGTCCAGCGTCCGCATGTTGTGCAGGCGGTCAGCAATTTTGATGAGAATCACGCGCACGTCCTCGCTCAGCGTGAGCAGCATTTTGCGGAAGTTTTCGGCCTGCTCGCTGGTACCGTACTCAAAAACGCCCGAAATCTTGGTCAGCCCGTCAATGATGCGGGCCACCTTGGGGCCGAACTCGCGCTCAATGTCCGAAATTTCGGTGGGCGTGTCCTCCACCACGTCGTGCAGCAGCGCCGCCACAATGCTCGTGGTGCCCAGCCCAATTTCCTCTACCGCAATCTGGGCCACTGCCAGTGGGTGCAGAATGTAGGGCTCGCCCGACTTCCGGCGCATTTCCTTGTGCGCCTCAAGGCTCTGATTAAATGCTTTTTTAATCAGCTTGGGGTCGCCGTCCTTCAGGTACGGTTTGGCCGTGCGCAGCAAGCGGCGGTAGTGACGCAGGATTTCCTGACGCTCAGCTTCGGGAGAGATAACGGGAGGCATAATGGGTAAAGTAACAACGGCCGCGTAGAAAAGGTGGCTTCACAAGGCACCGCAGCCTACTTATACCCGCACTTTGCGCGCAAGGATTTTCCCGAGTACCTTTGCGGGCCCGTAGCAATCGGCGTGCGGCACCATATGCGGATATGGCGAAATTGGTAGACGTGCCAGACTTAGGATCTGGTGCCGCAAGGCGTGTGGGTTCGAGTCCCTCTATCCGCACTTTTTTCTGATACGGCCTTCAGTCGCATAGGCTGGAGGCTTTTTTTTCAACCACTCAACCTGGCCAGCGGAAGCCGGCTCCCCTGTTTTGAACATTACCCTCGACAAGAACGACGAGCAGCTGACCGGGCTGCTGACCGTGCACCTGACCGAAGCCGACTACGCGCCCACCGTCGACAAGCAAATCAAGGAGTACACCAAGCGCGCCCAGGTGAAGGGTTTCCGCCCGGGCATGGTGCCCGTGGGCATGGTGCGCAAAATGTACGGCAAAGGCATTCTGGCTGAGGAAATCAACAAAATGCTGGGCAAGGCCGTGGACTCCTATATTAAGGAGAACAACATCAAGCTGCTGGGCGAGCCCCTGCCCGTGGCCAGCAACGTGGATTTCGACACCGACAAAGACTTCGATTTCCAGTTTGAGCTGGGCCTGCTGCCCGACTTCACCCTGCCCGAAAGCCTGACGGCCGAGCTGCACAAGGTGACCATCGACGACGACACCCTGGCCCAGACCAACGAGCAAATTGCTCGTCAGTACGGCGAAACCACCAACCCCGAGGCTTCGGAGGCCGGCGATTACCTCTTCGGCAAGCTGAAGAAGGCCGACGAAGAAGGCGAAGGCCGCACCGTGCTGCTGCCCATCAACAAAGTGGCGGCTGACCAGCAGGAGCAGTTTGTGGGCAAAAAGGGCGGCGACGTGATTACGTTCGACCTGCAAAAGGCTTTCAACAACGACGCGGCTTCGATTTCGAACTTCTCGGGCCTGAGCAAGGCCGAGGCCACGGAGGCCACCGGCGACTACGTGTTCAACGTGGAGAAGGTGAACCGCACGGCGGCTCCGGAGTTCAACCAGGAGCTGTTCGATAAGGTGTTCGGCCCCGAGGCTGTTTCGAGCCAGGAAGAGTTCGACGCCAAAGTGCGCGAAACCATTCAGTCGAACTACGACCGCGAGGCCGAAGGTGCGCTGAACAACAGCATCGTGGAGCAGCTGGTGAACACCGTGGACATCAAAATCCCCACGGAGTTCTTCAAGAAGTGGCTGGTGCGCGCCAACGAGGGCAAACTGACGCCCGAGCTGGTGGAGCAGCACTACACCGACTACGAGAAGGAGCTGAAGTGGAGCATGATTCGCAACAAGGTGGTGGAAGAAGCCGGCCTGAAAGTGAGCAACGACGAAATCGTGAACCGCACCCTCGACAAAATCATGGGCCAGTTCAACATGCCGAACATGCCCGACGAGATGCGCGAGTCGATGCGCAGCTACGCCGACCAGTACCTGAAGCAGGAGAACGGCAAGAACTTCGTGAACGAGTACGAGGCCATTCTGGCAGAGAAAGTGCTCGAAAACCTGCGCGGCAAAGTTGTTGTTACGGACAAGCCCGTAACGGCCGAAGAATTCCGGACCCTGCACAGCTAATCCCTGCGCGGCCCGCTTTTTCAAAAAGCCCTTACGGTGACGTAGGGGCTTTTTTGTTGGGTTTCCGACAACATTCCTTTACTTCGCTCGTCTTTCTAACCTCACCCGTGCCAGCTTCGGCGGGCGCCTCATTTCCTTCAAATGCTGAATAAACAAGAGTTTCGCAAGTTTGCGGTGAAGCACCAGGGCCTCAGCGGCCTGGGTGTGGACCAGTACATCCAACACGTAGAGGGCCAGACGCGCGGCGGCCTCATCCTGCCCACCGGCATGACCCGCTCGGTGATTGAGGAGCGCCCCACGCGCTTTGCCGAAATCGACGTGTTTTCGCGCCTCATCATGGACCGCATTGTGTTCCTGGGCACCGCCGTGGACGACTACATCGCCAATATCCTGACGGCGCAGATGCTGTTTCTGGAGTCGGCTGATGCCAAGAAAGACATTCTGCTCTACATCAACTCGCCCGGTGGCTCGGTGTACGCCGGCCTCGGCATCTACGACACCATGCAGTACGTGAACCCCGACGTGGCCACCATCTGCACGGGCTTGGCCGCTTCGATGGGCGCGGTGCTACTGGCGGGCGGTGCGGCCAACAAACGGTCGGCCCTCCCCCACGCCCGCGTGATGATTCACCAGCCTTCGGGCGGCGCGCAAGGCCAATCGTCGGACATCGAAATCACGGCGCGTGAAATCCTGAAGCTGAAGAAAGAACTGTATGACATTCTGGCGCAGCACACCGGCAAAACCTATCAGGAAATCCATGACAACTCGGACCGCGACTACTGGATGCGGGCCGACGAGGCCAAAGAGTACGGCCTGATTGACGAGGTGCTGGAGAAGAAGAAAGCGTAGGCTTCGCGCTGGTACTTATGCTAAAAGTGAAAAGCCTCTGCTGTCCCAGCAGAGGCTTTTTCGTGGGTTATGATGCCAAAAGTGTTGTCAAAAATTAAAATCCGACGCGGGGACCCGTTTTCTCACAATGCATGCCGGGGGTGGCCAGTCCTGCTAGCGAAGTATTGCCGCTGGCGGCGCTCATGCCACGGCTGGCAGGCAGGCCAAAGGCTTCGGGAGTGAGGTAGTGGCCGCGCTGCTCGGGGCTCTTGGCAACTTCGGGCACCAAGCGGTGTTGGTTGGCATTGGCATCGTGTCGGATGCCGGTGACCTGCCAACTGACTTCGGCGCCGGGCGTGCCGCCGGCAATGCGGAACTGGTTGCCGTGCACTCGCTCGGCCACGTAGAGGTTGGGGCCGGGTGCGCCGACGGACGTGAGTTGGTAGCGAAAATCCTGATTCAACGCTTCAAAATAGCTGGGCAGTTCTACGGTGGCGCGGCCCTGGGCGTCGAGCTTGGCGTTGCCGTTGTAGATGTTCATCATGTCCGGGCTTTCGACGCAGGAATGGAAGAGGAACTTGTTTTCGGGGTCGAGCGGGTGGTCGATTTGAAACGCTTTGGCCCCGCTCACGGAAAGGGTGCCGCTCACGAAGAGGTTGCCGAAAAAGATGCCGGCGAAGTTGGTGGCAGTAGATTGGGTTTGCTCGGCGAATATGGCGGTTTTTCCCAACTGCCCTGGGCCAATCTGGCTGGCATTGTCGGCGCGGAACCGGGCACCGTCGTAGGTGATGAAGGTACCTGGTTGGCTTTGCGTTGCGTTCGTGTAACCCAGATAGAGCTGACTCGGAAACAAGACCCCTTCAATCTGGCTGCCGTTGCCCGGGCTGGTCAGCAGCACGCCCCCGTCGCGCACGTTCATGGCATAACCGTTGTTGCGGCTTTGCACAACCACCGCATTGCCGGTGCCGGTGATGCTGGTGTTCTCAAAATATGCCGTTTGGTTGGGCGAGCTTACATGCAGGCCGTAGCCACTGCCGCTGTGCGCAACGTCCACAGCGTTGCCGGTGTAGCTGCTGTTGTTCTGAACGAAGTAGCCGGCCCGGCCCGTGCCGGTGGCTTGGCCCGTGACGCCCGAAGCCCCGCCCGTGGCCGAACCCAGCACGCCGATGCCGTTAGTGTTGCTGGCCACGCCCGTCACGCCGTAGCCGCTGGTGCCGGTGGCTTCGCCCCGCACGCCGTAGCCGCTGGCGGTCTGGCCCAGCACCCCGATGCCCGAGCTGTTGGAATTGGTGCCCACCACCCCGGCCAGCCCGCCCGAGTTGCCCGCTCCCGTAGTGCCCACCACGCCGCTGCCGCTGGTGCTGGTGCCCTGCACTCCGGCACCGCTGGTACTCACCCCGCGCACGCCATAACTATCGGTGGCCACGCCGCTCACGCCGTAGCCGCCGCTGGCCGAGGCCGTGCCCCGCACGCCGTAGCCGGTGGTGGTGGTGCCCAGCACGCCCACGGCGCTGCCGCCCGCGTTGTTGGTGCCCACCACGCCACCGGTGGCGGTGCTGTTGGCGCTGCTGGTGCCCTGCACCCCAGCCGCACTGGTCGAGGTACCCTTCACCCCAGCGTCGCTGCTACTAGTGCCGGATACGCCAGCCCCGCTGGTGCTGGCGCCGTGCACGCCGTCGCCGCTGGTGCTGCCGCCGCTCACTCCGTAGGCGTCGGTGGCGGTGCCCGTCACGCCGTAGCCGCCGCTGGCGGTGGCCAGGCCCAGGACGCCGTAGCCGCCCGCCGTGCGGCCCAGCACGCCGGCCGTGCCGCCGCTGCCGCTGTTGTCGAGGCCCCGCACGCCGGCGGCATTGCCGCTGGCGCCGCTGGTGACCAGGCCTTCGACGCCGGCGCCATCGGCGGCGGCCACCTGTTTCACGCCCCGGATGGCGGCTTGTGGCGAAAGAGCCGTGTTCACCGCCCGCAGCGTTGGTCGCTCGCCTCCGGAATAGATATAGGCGGCGGTTGAGTCGTTGGTATTCAGCGGGCTAACTAAGGAAATCAGCCGGCCGGTTTGGCCCACGTTTTTGCTGGCTGCCAGGGCCGGGCCGCTGGTGGAAGCAGCCGTGATGCCCGCGCCGCTGGTGGCGGTGCCTACTAGCCCGCCGCCGGTGCCGGTATTGGTTATGCTTAGGACGGGGCTGCTGGTGTTGGCCGTGCCGGAATAGGGCAGCGTGAGGGTGCCGGAAGCGGCGTCGAGGTAGACCCAGCCGCCGGTGCCGACGTAATACCAAAAGCCGGTTTGAGCCCCGCCCGAGGCCGAGCCGTCGGTCTGGTACACCATCAGGCCCTGCGGCGGGCTGGTGATGGCCGCGCGCTGGGCCGCCGTCAGGCGCGGGATGAGCAGGCCCTTGTCCGTGGCCCGGATGTCGAGCGCCGACTTGGCATCGGGCGTGGCCGTGCCTACCCCTACCTGGGCGCGGGCGGCCAGCGGCCACAAGGCCCCCAGCGCAACGGCAATAGCGAAAATGTGTTTCATGCTGACAATTGGGAGGCCAAGCTTTGCTGGTAGCAGCCGGCGCAATTAGTTGGTGAAATGGACCGAGCCCCGCGACGTTCGGGGGCTGGCTGCTCAGAACTTGGCCGCGACTCCTATTTTGAGGTAGGTTTGGTCGTAGCCTAGCTCGGCAAAAGCCCCGATGCTGGGCGTGAAGAAGTAACGGCCGCCCACGAACAAGCCGGCCGCCACTTCATTGGCACTCGCCGAACCCAATGAGCCGTAAATGCTGCTGCCTTCGAAAGACGCGCTGGCGTGGCGCATGCCCAGGTTCACCCCGCCGTAGGCGTCAAACTGCTCCGCCACCGGGTAGTGGAAGGTACCGCGCAGCGTCACGATGATGTCGGTGAACTTCCACCGGTCATTCCCGCCGAAGTCGTAGGTGGCGCCCTGGTAGCCAACGAAGCCGCCCACGCCCACTACGCCGGGGCCCACTTCCAGAATGCCCCGCTCATAAGACACGCTCAGGGCCGGCGTCACGGAGGAGCTGCCGCCGAAGTAGCCCGTGCCATAGTTGTAGCGGTTGCCGAGGCCGATGCCGACGTTCACCATGTTGGTGCCTACCTGAAACGGGCCTGTTATGGTCGATTCTGAGGTTGCGGGGCTGGGCGGTGGCGCAACGGGTGCCGGAGCCGGGGCCGGCGCGGCGGTCCGAACGGGAGCGACAGTAGCGGGTTTTGTCGCTGGTTTGGGAGCGGGTTTGGCTGCAGGCTTAGTCGCTGGTTTGACCGCCGGTTTGGCAGCGGGCTTGCGGGTTTGGGCCTGAGCGGCGGGGGCTAGCGTGGTGGCGCAAACGGCCAGCAGCAAAAAGCGGAAAAGTGCTTTCATGGGATGACAGAAAAAAAGATGGATGCATCGGAAGCTGGGAGCTACGGCTCTACCTGAAGGCGAATGGTACCGCTGGTGCCGGCCGGCGACTCGTAGCGCAGCCAGTACACGCCCGTGGCCAGGCCGGCCACCGGCAGCGGGGCCGTGGCCTGCGGCTTGTCCCAGGCAGCGGCCCACACCAGGCGGCCGTCGGCGCTGTAAAGGCGTAGCTGCAGGCCGGCGGGCACGGGGCCACTGGCCTCAAGGGTGGCCATGGCGTGCGCCGGGTTGGGATACACGCTGAGGCTGAAGGGCGTACCGGCGGGTAAGCCGGTAATGCTGCGCACCGCTGTGTAAGTGGCCGTACCATCCTGGTCGACCTGCTTGAGCCGATAGTAGCTCAGCCCCTGAAAGTCGTTGGGGTCGGTAAAAGCGTACTCGTGCGGCGTGGTGGCCGTGCCCTGGCCCGACACGAATCCCACGCGCCGGAAAGCAGTCTGGCCTTCGTCCTGCCGCTGCACTTCAAAGCCGAGGTTGTTTTTTTCCGAAGCCGTGGCCCAGGTTAGCTCGGCACGCGGCTGGCCGGCCGGGCGGCGGACCTCAAAGCGGGTGAGCTCGACGGGCAGCGGCGACTGCTGGTCGCCCACGATATATGGCCCGGGCAGCGTGAGGCCGGCCACTGTGCGGCTGTAAGGGCTGGGGGTGTTGGCGGGGCTATAAGCTTCAGCAACTATGTAGGCGCTACCGTTCCAGCGGCCCAGGGCCGATTGGCTGCGCTGGAAGCTGGGCAGCTCATCGGCGGCCAGCCATTCCACGCGCATCGTGAAAGGCACGGCATCGGGTGGGGCCACGTTCCAGCGCAGGGCCACGACGTCGGTGGTGAGGGGTGCACCGCTGGTGCCGGCGCTAAGAGCCCCCGCCCCTACTCCGGACGCGTAGTTGCCCGTGCCGCTGCTACGCGTGAGGGCCACCGGCCGGTAGCTGCCGCCAGCCGGGCCCACTGGAAACGGCACGGCCGTGGTGCCTACCGGGCGGCGCAATTGTCCCGCGCCGTTGGTGACCACGAAGCGGGTGCCGCTGGCGTTGGTGATGGCACCCACCACCGCAAAATCGAAGCCCGCCAACTGCAGCGAACCACCGCTGAGGTTGAGCGCGCCGGCACTCAGGGCCGTGCCCAACGTGGCGCCGACGGGGTTGGCCACTTCCAGGGTGCCTAGGCTGCCGGTGCCCGATGAGGATATGGTCTGCAGCGCGGTGCCGTTGAGCTGCCACAGGCCGGTGCCCGTGCCAATGGCGCCGGCGTTGCCCAGGTCGCCGGTGAGGCGCACGGTGCCTTGGTTGTCGAGGGTGCCGGCGGCGGAGATGCCCACGTTGCCGGTCACGGTGAGCTCGGTGGAAGGACTCACCGTGAGAGTGCCACCAGCTATGGTGAGCTGCGCCCGGGCCGGGGCGGCCAAGGCGCACAGCAGCAGGAAAGCGGCTGTTTGTAGGCGTAATTTCTTTTTCATGGCCGATGGTGGGGGTTGAGGTGAAAAGGTGTGCTGGCTGCTGGCCAGAACTTCTGGCGCAGGCCGGGGGCCGTCGTAGCCATCGCCGCGCGGCGGCCAGGGCATGGGGACGAAGCGTAATTGAGAGCCGATTTCGTCATGTCCAGGCTAGCAGTGCGCCCGCCCAGTGCAAGGTTGAGGGCGAAGGGGCCGAAACTTCTCATGCTCAGTTAAGGGCGATATATCACGAAGGAGAAGCTGTAGTCGGTGTAGAAATACCCCCCCGAACTCCCTCCGACAAAGAGGTTAACACGAGCAGTAGAAACCTCAACCAGGCCCCCGGAATAGCCTCTGGCCTGCACGATAACGGGATTGGAACTATTGCCGTAGTTGCCGGTACCCTGGCAAATGGCATTGTCGAGGTTGAGGTTGGCCGGCGTTGTGATTTCAATGAGGTATTGCCCGCTGCCAGCGGTGCGCGGAACAATCGTGAAATTGCCCGACCCATTGAGGATGGTGCCATCGGACGCGATGACTCCGTAGGCCAACGGCAGCAGGTTGGCGCCACCCGTGGCCGGCGCGTTCACTTCGGCGGTGCGAATGGCGCCGCCGGTCACGCTCAGGGCCGGGCCGCTGCCGGTCTGCGCAATTTCGACAACGGGCGTTGTGCTGGACGCATTGGTTTGGGCGAAGTACCCGGCCCGGCCGGTGGGGCCGCTGGCTTCGCCGCGCACGCCGTAGCCGCTGGTGGTGGTGCCCAGCACGCCGGTGCCGGTGGTGCTGGTGCTCCGTCCCAGTACCCCCGCCACGCTCGCGGAGCTGGCGGCGTCCGTCTGCCCGTACACCCCGCTGCCGGTGTTGGAGAGGCCGCGCACGCCGTAGCCAGCCGTGCCCGTGCCTTCCACACCGTAGCCGTTGCTACCCGAGGCCACGCCGCGCACGCCCCAGCCGTTTTGGGTCAGGCCCAGCACGCCCACGGCCGCGTTGCCGGCGTTGGTGTTGGTGCCCACCACGGCCCCGTTGTTGCTGGCGTTGTTGCTGGCCGAGCCGTACACGGCCGCCGTGCTGCCCGAGGTGGCCTTCACCCCGTAGCCACTGGTGCTGAACGCCTCGACCCCGCTCCCGCTGCTGCTGGTGCCGCTGACGCCGATGCCGGCGCCGGTGGCTCGGCCCAACACCCCGGCCACGCCAGCAGCGCTGCCGTCGGTGGTGCCGGCCACGCCCGTGTTCTGGAAGCTGTAGGCGTACACGCCGTAGTCGGCGTCGCTCAGGCCCACCACCCCGGCGTCGTCCACGTTGGGCACGTTCGTGCCCTTCACGCCCACCACGCCCTGGCCCGCGCCGGTGCCGTTGACGCGGCCTACCACGCCCTGCCCGCTGGCCGAGGCCCCGCGCACGCCGATGCCCCCGCCGGAGTTGGTGATTTGAAACACGCTGCCCGTGGCGCTGGCCGTGCCGCTGTATGGCAGCGTGAGGCCACCGCTGCCGCTCGTGGCGGCAGTGGTTTGAATGGTGCCGTCAGGAAAAATGAGCCCGTTGGTGCCAGCCGTGCCCGTGAGCTTCACGTTGCCCACCACTTCCAATTTCTGAGTGGGGGCGCTGGTGCCGATGCCCACGTCGGCGTTGTTGCCTAGCACCAAGGTGTTGTTTTGGGTGAGCCGGGCATTGGCCCCCAGGGCGGTGGCATTGGTGAGGGTGCCGCTGCCGTTGGCCGGGCCGCTGTTGAAGCCCAGGGCCGTGAGTTGGGTGCTGCCCGTATCGAAGCCGCCGCTCAGGCTGCCCACCAGCGTGTTGTAATTGCCCGTGCTGAGCTGCCCGCTGGTGTGGCCCAGGTACACATTGTCGTGGCCGGCTTGGCTGGTGTAGCCACTGTTGTAGCCATTATATAGGTTGTTGTAGCCGCTTAGGTTATTGTAGCCGCTGAAAGAGCCGCTGAACAGGTTGTTGCTGCCGCCCACGTTGCTGGCACCGCTCCGGTAGCCGCTAAAGAGGTTTTCGCTGCCCGTGGTGGTGGCCGTGCCGCTCTGGTAACCACTAAACTGGTTATGGTAGCCGCTGGTAGTGGCCTGCCCCGCCTGGTAGCCGATGAACAAGTTGCCGTTCGTGTTCTGTCCTAGGTTGAGGCCGCCATCGGCCCGCACGCCCAGGCCCACGGTGCTGCCCAGGTTGCTGCCGGTACCGGTGAGGGCGTTGCCCTGCAGGTTGAGGGTTTGGGTGGCGGTGTGGTTACCTAAGTTGTCGCCGGGGCTCAGATAGACCCATTGTGCCGGGGCCCCGGCGTAGTACCAAAAGCCGGTCTGGGTGCCGCCTGAGGCCGTGCCATCGGTCTGGTACACCATCAGGCCCTGGGGCGGGCTCGTGATGGCCGTGCGCTGGGCTGCCGTCAGGCGCGGGATGAGCAGGCCTTTGTCCGTGGCCCGGATGTCGAGCGCCGACTTGACGTCGGGCGTGGCCGTGCCCACCCCTACCTGTGCACGCACCGAGGCGGCCCCAAGCAAAAAAGGCAGCAAAAGAATGAACTGAGAAAGGTGTTTCATGAGAAGTTGGGATGGAAGCCATTAGAGCCTTGACAAGCGCCGGCACTACTACTTATCTACCGTAATCTATTGATGCTGAAGCAGTATTCGGTGGCACATGGCACCTCAGCGGCTTGCTTGCGCAGCCGGAACGGGCGCGGCGAAGCGAGCCGTTTGCTCCAAGGCGGTAAGGCGCGCGCCGAGCGCGGCCTGGCCCGATTGGAGCGCCTGCAGCTGCTGGCGGAGCCGGGCGTTTTCGGCCTGGAGGGCGTCGTTTTGCTTGGCCAGCTCCTGCACGCCCACGAGGGCCACGCCGGCGGGGTCGATGGAGCTGATGCTGGTGTCGTTGACGCCGAGGTGAAAAAGGCGGTAGAAATCCTGGGCCATGGGGCCGAGGTGGGTTTCGCCGTTGGTGTGCTTGTACTGCCAGCGCGTGATGGGCAGCTGGCGCAGCAAGCCCAGCACCTGGGCCCCGTCGGTGGGCTCGATGTGGTCTTTGAGGTTCACGTCGGAAGCGTTGGTCCAGGCACCGCCGTTGCTGAGGTAGGCGCCGTTGCCGGCGGTGGGCTGGGTGCCGCCGGCGCCCACCACAAGCACGCCGGGGCCGGGCGTTTGGCGGCCGAATATCCAGTGCTCCACATCGTCGTTGCCGAACACCATGACGTTGCTGTAGGGCGACTGGGCGCCGTAGCCGATGAAGGTGGAATTGGTGAGACCGGGCTGGCCCGGCGCCGTGCCTGCGCCGCTGCCCAGGGCCGTGATGCGGCTGCCGGTGAAGTTGCTGCCCCCGCTGCCAGAGCCCACGAAGGTGTTGTCGGTGCCGCTGGTGGTGGTGCCGCCCGCGTCGTAGCCCACGAAGGTGTTGTTGGCCCCGCTGTTTATCTGGCCCGCCTGGTAGCCCAGCGCGGTCAGGCCGTTGGCCGAGTTGCGCTGGCCGGCCTGGTAGCCCACCAGCACCACGCTGCTGGCCGCCGTGCTGCCGGCACTGCCGTTCGAGAGCGAGCCCGAGCCCGCGTCGAAGCCAAGCACGGCGTTGAACTGGCCCGACGCGCCACGCCCGGCTTGCGAGCCTACGTACACGTTGGCCGTGCCCGTCACGTTGTTCAGGCCGGCGGTGCTGCCCACGAAGGTGTTGTCGTTGGCCGTGGTGGAGTAGCCGGCGTTGTTGCCCACCATCGTGTTGTCTTCGGCGGTGGTGCCGTTGCGGCCGGCGGTGCTGCCCACGTGCACGTTGCGCCCGCCGGTGGTGTTGAACAGCCCGGCGCCGGAGCCGATAAAGGTATTGGCCCCACCAGTGGTGTTTTTCCAGCCCGCTTTCGAGCCCAAAAAGGCGTTGTAGCCGCCGGTGTTGGTCACCACGCCGGCTTCGCTGCCCACGAAGGTGTTGCTGAAGGCAAAATCGAGGGCCCGGCCGGCGCGGTAGCCCAGGGCGGTGTTGTCCTGCGAGTTGCCGCCGGCCCCGCCGCCCTGGCCGCTGCCGCTGCCCACAAAGGTGTTGCGCACGCCCACCGGGGTGCTGCGGCCGGCCTGGTAGCCCAGGTAGGTGTTGTCGGAGCTGGATTCAGAATTCAGGCCCGATTCGTAGCCCAGAAAGGTGTTGGCGTTGCCGTCCACGTTGTCGTGGCCCGCAAAAAAGCCCATGAACACGTTGCCCGTGCCCACGGTGTTGTCGACGCCGGCGTTGGCGCCCACGAAGGTGTTGTTGCTGGAAGTGGTGTTTTCGCCGGCGAAATAGCCCAGGAAGGTGTTGTCGGAGCCCGTCACGGTGCGGGCGCCGGCCTGCTGGCCGACGAACACGTTGTCGTCGCCGGTGGTGAGGTCGCTGCCCGCAAAGCGGCCCACGGCCACGGTGCCGTCGGCGGTGGTAGCGTTCTGGCCGGCCACGTCGCCGACGAACACGTTGCTGGAACCCGTGGTGAGCTTGTTGGCGGCCGAGTCGCCGATGGCCACGTTGGCGTAGGGCGCCGTGCCGGCAGCCAGCGCGCCGTGCCCGATGGCCACGTTGCTTTCGCCGGTGGTGTTGCGGCGGCCGGCGTTGGCGCCCAGGAAAATGTTGCCCCGGCCGGTGGTGTTGGCGTAGCCCGCCCGGAAGCCCACCATCAGGTTGCGGTAGCCGGTGGTGGTGCTGCGCCCGGCGTTGTAGCCGCTGAAGTGGTTTTCGTCGCCGGTGGTATTGGCCTGGCCGGCCCGGTAGCCCTCAAAGTGGTTGCCCGAGGCCGTGGTGTTGGTGAGGCCCGCCTGAAAGCCGGCAAAATGGTTCTGGCTGCCGGTAGTGTTGGCGGTGCCCGCCGAGCGGCCCTCAAAGAAATTCTGCTGGCCTGTGGTGTTGGCAAAGCCGGCGCGCATGCCGCTGAAGTAGTTTTCGGCCCCGGTGGTGGTGTTGTAGCCCGCCTGAAAACCGGTGAACTGGTTGTAAATACCCGTGGCCTTCAGCCCCGCCTGGTAGCCCACGTACTGGTTGTTGTAAGCGCCGGGCGGCAGGGTTTTGCCGGCCTGGTAGCCGAGGAGCAGGTTGTTGTCGGGGAAAGTCGGCGAACCGACGGGCGCTCCGCCCAGCCAGAAAGCGCCGTTTACGTGCAGGCGGGCCTGCTCCTGGCCGTTGATGCCGAAGCGAACGGGCTTCACGTCGGTGGTGCCGACGTAGTTGCGGCTGGAGTCGGTGGCGGCGTTGCCGGTCAGGTTCCAGCCGCTGGTGGCCGGGGCGGCGCCGGTGTTGAGCTTGGTCCAGGCGGGCGCCGCGGCGGTGCCGGCGTTGTAGTAGAAGCCGGTGCCGTCGGCCAGAGCGGCGTTGGTGTTGAACACCAGCAGGGCCGTGACAGGGTTTGGGATGGTGGTGGCATCGGTCAGGCTGGTCAGGCTCACCTGCGGAAACAGCACGCCTTTATTGGTAGCCCGCACTTCCAGCGCGGCCGAAGCCGGTGGCGTCACCGTGCCCGCGCCAATGCCCACGCTTTGGGCGTGGACCAAGACTGGAAAAAGCAGTGCCATCACGCAGGCCAGCACCACGCGCGGCAGGATTCCGCGGCTGCGATTCAGAAAGTATATATTCTTCATATTGCTGAAAAAGAAGTGGAGGTATCGATGGAAAATCAGAGAGCGGGATAGACTGTGGGCGGCCGCAACAGGCCCCAGTTGCTCAGGGGCCCATCGGGGCCGTCGCCCACGGGGCAGTGCCCGGCCAGCTCAAAGCCCATGCCTTGGTAGAAAGCCAGCTGCGCCGGCACCTGCGTGCTGAAATAGCAGGGCAGCGGCGTTTGCCGCAGCGCCAGCGTAGAAGTCAGCAGCCGTCGCCCTTCGCCCCGGCCCTGCGCCTCGGGCAGCACGGCCACGCCCAGCAGCAAATGGTGCGGCCCGGCCACGCCGTGGCGGCGCAGCCACGCAATGGTGCTCAGCAGGCGGCCCAGGCGCCGGTGGCCGGCCCAGCCCAGGTGCCAGATGGTAGCCGGCAGCAGCCACCACGGGGTGGTGCGCACGGTGGCCTGCGCGGGACCGAGCCACAAGGCTAAGGCCGTGCCGGGCGCGTTGGTATACGCCGCGCCGTGGCGCAGCACCAGCAGCAGCAATTGTTTCAGAAGCCATTGCTGGCGGACTTCTGAGGTACCGTCGCACACGTAGCGCAGGGCCGGGTGCGCAGCAGTGGCCCGCAGCAGGAGTGCCGTGGCCCAAGCCACATCAGCGGCCTCCAGGCGCCGGGGGATGGCCGAGGAGGCAGCATGCGAACGAATGAGAAGAGGCTGGTGCATAAGCTTCAGCGCGGCCTCATCGGAGCGGCGCTGATGCCAGCAAAGGAATAATTACGAGCTGCCCGCTGGTTTCCGCGGGCGTTTCAAATGCGTGCGAAGACGTAGCAGGGCGTTGGGTTTCGTTGCGACTACATTGGTTTTTGCGCACCCCCGCCCTTTTGCTGTCTTTTTCCCACACTTTTTTGGACGGCACTCTTGCCCAAGTGCTGCTTTTTGCAGGCCCGCCTCCGATGAAACAACTGGCTAGAATAGCCGCTGTTTTCAGGCCTGCTCCTTCCCTACTGTGCTGGGTGCGAAGCCGAACTGCCGCGAGAAAGCGGTGCTAAAATGGGCCGGACTGCCGTAGCCCACCTGGTACGCCACCTCGGCCACGGTGCCAGCCCGGGCCTGCAGCAGCGCCAGCGCCCGTAGCAGGCGCGTGTTGCGCAGGTATTCGCCGGGCGCATGGCCGGTCAGGGCTTTCAGCTTGCGGTGCAGCTGGGTGCGGCTCAGGCCCAGCTCCTGCCCCAGCTGGTCTACTCCGTAAAACTCATCACCTAGATGGGCCAGCACAGCCGCATCAAATTTTGCCAAAAAGGCCTGGTCGAGCGAGGGCAGGCCCGACACAGCCGCTGCGTGCACCGCCAGCTGATTGGGCAGCGGAGCCGTGAGTACCCCCGGCGCGTCGGCGGGCGTATTCACGGCCGGGACGGCTGCGGCTAGTTCGGCAAAGCGGGCCCGGGATTGCTGGCTGAGTTGTAGCAAGCTGCGCACCTGGGCGCGCAGCTCGCGCGGCCGAAACGGCTTCGGCATGTAGGCATTGGCCCCGGTTTCGAGCCCGAGCAGCCGGTCGTCGGCCGAAGACCGGGCGGTGAGCAACACGACGGGGATGTGGCTGGTGGCCGGGTCGGCCTTGAGGGCGGCGCATACCTGGTGGCCGCCCAGGCCGGGCATCATCACGTCGCTCACCACCAGGTCGGGCACTTCCGCCCGCGCCTGCGCCAGGCCGGCCTCTCCGTCTTCGGCCAGCAGCAGCCGGTAGCCGTCGGCCGCCAGGGCCTCGGCGATGAAGCTCCGCACCTCCGCGCTGTCCTCTATCAGCAGCACCACTTCCCGCTCATTCAACGGGTCATCGGGGATGGACAGCGGCGCCGGAGACAAAACACTGGGCGGCGCGGAGTAGGCGGGGGCAACCGGGGCGCTGGTCATCGCTCCGCCGCTGGCCGCCTCCGATGCGTCTGCCGTGAGCATGCCCTTGGGCAGGCGCACCACAAAGCAAGCGCCCCGGCCGGGGGTACTGCTTACTTCCACCGTGCCGCCGTGCAGGGCCACCAGCTCGCGCACCAGCGCGAGGCCAATGCCCGTGCCCTGCCGCGGGGTACCCGTGTCGGTCTGGGTCCGGCCATCGGAACTTGCCTGGTAGAAACGGTCGAACAAATGCGGCAGGTGCTCCGGGCCGATGCCGGGGCCGGTATCGAGCACGGCCAGCTCCACCGTCCCGGCGGGGGCCGCCACGGTGGGCACGCTCTGGCTCAGGCGCAGCGTAACGGTCCCGCCCGCGGGCGTGAAACGCAAGGCATTGGCCAACAAATTAGTAAGGACTTCATCAAGCTTTTCGGCATCGAACACCAGCGGCACCGGGCCAGCCGGCGCTTCCAGCCGCAGCACCACGCCCTGGCGGGCCGCCAGGTCCTCGAAACCGGCCAGCGTGTGCCGAACCAGCTGGCCCACGTCGCCGCTGGCGGGGTGCAAGCGCAGGGCTCCCGAATCGAGCTTGCTCAAATCCAGCAGCTGGTTGATGAGCGACAGCAGCTTGCGCGCCTGGCTCAGCACCAGCCCGCCGCGCTGCCGGCTCACGGCGTCGGGGGCCTCGTCGGCCAGCAGCTCGGCCGGGCCCAGAATGAGGGTAAGCGGCGTGCGCAGCTCGTGGCTGATGTTGGTGAAGAAATCGGTTTTCACCCGGTCCATTTCCTGCAGGTGGCTCAGGGCCTGGCGCTCCAGGCGGCGCTCGGCCCGCTCCCGCTCCTGCCACCGGGTGCGGCGCCGCACCGCATACAGGGCCAGCACCAGTGCGCTGGCGTAGAGGCCCCACGCCCACCAGCGGCGCCACCACGGCGCCTCAATGGTGAAAGCAAACGCGGCCGGCCGGCTCCAGCCGCCCTCGCCGTTGGTGGCTCGCACCTCAAACGTGTAGGGCCCTGGCGGCAGGTTGGCAAACGTGGCCGAGGTGCCTTGACCAGGCCCGGCCCAGGCCTCACCCAGCCCCCGCAGGCGGTACTGGTAGCGCACGCTGCCCGGCCGCGCCAGGCTCACGCCCCGAAAATCAAAGCTCAGGCCGTTCAGCTGATACGGCAGGGTGAGGCCGGCCTGCAACGCCGTATCGCGCAGGTTCACCCGCAGGTTGGTGAGGCGCGGGCGGGGCAGCATAGCGGGCCGGGGCACGTGGCGGGGGTCGTAGAGCATGAGGCCGCCCACGGTGCCCATCCAGACCTGCCCGCCCGCGGTGAGAAGCACGGCATTTTCATCGGTTTCGCCGCCCAAAAAGCCGTCGGCCGGCGCGTAGGAACGCACGGTTTTTCGGGCAGGGTCGAAGACGTCGATGCCTAAATGGGTGCCCACCCACACGCGGCCGACGCTGTCGCATTGCACGAAATACGGGTTGATGGACTGCAGGCCCAGGTGCAGGCCGTAGGTGTGCAGGCGGCCAGTAGCGGGTTCGTAGCGCATCAGCGGCGCGCCCACCGGGCCCAGCCACAGGTGGCCGCGCCAGTCTTCGCTAATGGAGCCCACGGTGAGGCGCCCGGCCTGCCCGTCCACCCGCCGAAACGTGTCGTGGTCGGTGTCGACGCTGACGAGGCCGGCGTCGTCGGAGGCCAGCCAGAGGCGGCCGGCCCGGTCGCGATATACCTGCCAGAAATTGTTGCTCATCAGCCCGCGCTGCCCGTTGCGAAAGGTGCGAAACGAGCGGTCGGTCGGGTCGTACACCGTCACGCCGCGGCGGTGCGTCACCAGCCACACGCGGCCGCGGCGGTCTTCGGCCATGCTGGCCACGTACTGGCCGGCCAGGCCTTCCACGTTGCCGTCGTAGGTTTCCCAGCGGCCGGTTTGCAGGTCGTAGCGGCGGGCGCCTTCGCCCAGCGTGCCCACCCACATGCCGCCGCGGCTATCGGGCAGCAGGCTGAGCACGTAGTGGCCGCGGCGCGTGCGGGCGGGCACTACCAGCGGGCGGGCGGGCAGTTGCGGGCCAGTGGTTGCCAAAGGCATCCGGCCAATGTCACACTGGGTTCCCACCCATAGCTCCCCGCTTCGAGCTTGCGCCAGGGCAGTTACAGGGTTGGCGGGCAGGCCATCTACGGTGGTGAATTGCGCAAACCGCTCGTCGGTCAAGTACTGGTTGACGCCGGCATCGGTGGCGGCCCAGAGGCTGCCTTCGCGGTCCACCAGCACGTCGCAGGCACGGTCATCGTCGAAGGTGGCGCGCGGCAGAATCAGTTGAAAGCGAAGTACATTTCCCCGAAACACACCCCGGTACAGGCCGGCCACGGTATTCACCCACACCCGGCCGGCGGGGTCCTGCACCACGCGCAGCGCCGGCCCCACGGCCAGGCCCGACTCCGGCCCGTAGCGGCGCAGGTGCCAATCCCCACCGGGCGTCGCGCTCACCCGCAACAACCCGCGCGCCGAGCCCACCCAGGCCACCGAGTCGCTGACGCGGTGGCAGCCGTAGGCGTGCTGGCGCAAATCGGCGGGCAGGGCCGCCTGCGCGGCAGGCAGCGGCTGGCCCGTGCGGCGGTCGAACAGCACCACGCCTTTGGGCGTGGTGGCCCACTGCCGCCCATGCAGCCCCGGCCCCAGCCACTCCACGGTGTCGGTGGGCAGGCCGCGGCCGGCGCTCCAGTGCTGCACCACGGTGTCGGCCCGGCCTGAAGAAAAGCGCAAGCGCCACACGCCTTGGGCGTTGGAACCCAGCCATACTTCGGTCTGGCTGGCCCAAAGCGCCGCAATGCGGCCGGGCACACGCAGGCCCGGCAACGGCACCGGCCGGATGCGGCCGGTGGGCCCCAGGGCCGCCAGGCCGGCGTATTTCTGACCCAGCCACACGGTGCGGCCGTCGGGGGCCACGGCCACGGCTTGCACGTGCGAGTCGGGCAGGCCCTCGCGCCCGCCGTAGTTGCGAAATTCCTTGCCGTCGAACACGCACACGCCGCCCTGGGTGCCTATCCAGAGGCGGCCTTCCGGGTCTTGGCCCAGGCAATACACGCTGGACTGCACCAACCCGTTGGCAGTGGTGTATGGGCGCACCGCCAAGGTTTGGGCCGCGACCGGTGCCGCCACCCACACGAGCAGACTTATCAAACCGCTCCACCAGGGCATTCGACATGCAGCGGGTAGCAATGGCAACATGGAAGGACATAAGCCCCGCCCCGGCCGGTAGTGGGCCGCAGAACCGGGCAGTGAGAACATGGAAGCATCCGGGGGTTCACCGGTTGAGCCAGCGCACCGAGGCAACTTCAGCGTTGCCACAAAGTGGGCAGACTCGTCCGTAATATACAATCCCCAACATATATACCCTTTTCTCCCGCAAGGCAGGCGGCTGTTGCGAAGGCAGTTATAAGGCAGTTATGTGGCGATGAACTGGTGGGCCGGACGGTAACTGATAGCTACGCCGCGATTACAGCCAGCCGCAGGCGAGCGGGAATGACGTTGGCGGCAGGGCGCGGCTCCGGGGCCGTGGTGGCGGTGAAGGCCCAGCCGATGGACCAGGCTGACGTAACGGTGGATGACAAAAAAACCAATTGCAGATGAGGTACTTGCGGTTCCATGAGTGCGTGGTGAAAATAGCGTTGGGAATATTTCAGGTGTGTATGGTAGCGGTGGTGTGAGATGTGCGGAGCGAGTGAGCGTTCAGGCGTGGCCTTCGCGCACCAGGCCCCAGTTGATGGGGGCGTCGGGGGCTTGGCCGGTAGTGCATTCGCCCAGCATGCGAAACCCCAGCCGCCGGAAGAATGCCAGCAACGCGGGCTGCTGCGTGTCGAGGTAGCAGGGCATGCGGGCAGCGTGCATGGCGGCCAGCGTCACGCGCAGCAGGCGTCGGCCCAGGCCCTGGCCGCGGTCGGCAGGACGCACGGCCAGCGCCAGCAGGTAGTGGTGCTGGTTGGCCGTGAGGCTGTGGCGTCGCAGCCAAGTGGTAGCGACCAGAAAATGCCGCAGCCGCTGAAAGCCGGCCCATTCGAGGCGCCAGAGCGCGGCGGGCAGCAGGGCGGTGCGCAGGAAGCGCCGCAGCGTGGCCGCCGGGTGCTCGGGCCCAATCCAGACGGCCAGCGCATTGCCCTCGGCGTTGGTGTACACGCGGCCGTAGCGCAGGCCAAAACGCAGCACCTGTTCCAGCAGCCAGAGGCGCTGGCCGTGGGCATCGGGGCCGGTGCAGCAGTAGTTCAGCACGGGGTGTTCGGAGCAGGCCGATTCCAGAAAGGCCGTGGCCCAGCTCAAATCGGCGGGCTCCAGGCGGCGCGCGGGCAGGTTCGTGACCATACTATCCAACTGGCGAAGATGACGTGGACGAAGAGGGCGGCAGACTGAATGGAACAACTGTTGGCACCCGCAGCACAACCCGCGGAAAGAGGCGGGCAGGACGTGGTTGCGGTAGCATTTTTTATGGAGCAAAGCCAGCAGGAAATCCTGTGAAGGCAGATAGCCAAAACAACGGCCTGCCTCCGATTTTGCGTTTCGCACCCGTTGCCAATGCGTTTTTGCTTGTTGCGCGGCTTTCGCATCGGTTGCAAATGCATTGTCCTTTGTAGCAAGGCGCCCGGCGCACTGTCACTTTATTCCGCACACCTGCGTAGCCGATGCCCGCCTGGTCCGGCAGGGGGTTGCACTCTGGCCAGACGCGCCGCCAGGTTCAGGCTTCGCTACGGCCGGCTTTGTGGTGCCGCACCGTGGCGCTGGGCGGGTAGCCAAACTGCCGCGAAAACGCCGTGGAAAATGCCGCCGGGCTCCCAAACCCCACCTGGTACGCCACTTCGGCCACCGTGCCCACCTGGGCCTGCAGCAGGGCCAGCGCCCGGTAGAGGCGCGTGCTCCGAATGCATTCGCCCGGCGACTGCCCGGTGAGGGCCTTCAGCTTGCGGTGCACCTGGGTGCGGCTCATGCCAATGTCGGCCCCGAGCTCGTCGACGCCGAATGTTTCGTCGGCCAGGTGTGCCAGCACCGACTCGTTGACGCGCCGCAAGAAGTCCTGGTCGAGGGATGGCAGGCCGGCCACGGCCTCGGCGTGGGCGGCCAGGCGGCTGGCCGGCTCGTCGTCGGCCAGGGCCTGTGGGGCGAGCTCCGGGGCAAAGCGGGCCCGCACGCGCTGGCCCAGCACCAGCAGGTTGCGCACCTGTGCCCGCAGCTCGCGCGGGTTGAAGGGCTTGGCTAAGAAGCTGTCGGCGCCGGTTTCGAGGCCTTCGAGCTTGTCGGCCGGGCCCGACCTGGCGGTGAGCAGCACCACCGGAATGTGGCTGGTGGCCGGGTCGGTTTTGAGGGCGGCGCACACCTGGTAGCCGTCCAGGCCGGGCATCATCACGTCGCTCACCACCACGTCGGGCACTTCGGCGCGGGCCAGGTCCAGGCCGGCGGTGCCGTCGTCGGCCAGCAGCAGGCGGTAGCCCTCCAGGGCCAGCGTGTCTTGCACAAAGCGGCGCACCTCCTCGTTGTCTTCGATGATGAGCACCAGCGGCGCATGGGGCAGCGCCAATTCGGCCGGGCTTGCGGCGTCCTCGGCTCCAGCTGCCGGCGTCGCGGGGGCGGGGGCGGCAGCGGGCGGTGGTGTTTCGGCAACCGAGCGCAGCCCGCGCGGCAGCTCCAGCGTGAACGTAGCGCCCGCCCCCGGTTCGCTGGTCACGGCCACTGTGCCGCCGTGCAGCACCGTGAGCTCGCGCACCAGCGCCAGCCCGATGCCCGTGCCAGTGCGCGGCTTGCCGGGCACGCTGTGGGCTTGGTAGTATCGGTCGAACAGGAACGGCAGGTCGGCGGCAGCAATGCCGGGGCCGGTGTCGCGCACGGCAATCGTGACGCGGCCCGTGGGCGCGGCGGCCGTGGCCGGCAGCTCGGCCACGCTGACGGTGACGGTGCCGCCCGTGGGCGTAAACCGCAACGCATTGGCCAGCAGATTGGTAACGACTTCCTCCAGCTTGGCGGCATCAAACACCAGCGGTACGGCCGTGGCCGGCGCGTCGCAACGCAGGGCAATGCGCCGGCTCTCGGCCAATGAGGCAAACGAGGCCACCAGGTGCCGCACGGTGGCGGCCGCATCGCCCGGCGTGGGCTGCAGGCGCAGGGCGCCGGCTTCGAGTTTGCTCAAGTCCAGCACCTGGTTAATGAGGGCCAGCAGCTTGCGGGCGTTGCGCAGCACCAGGCCGCCCATGTGGCGGGTGGTGGGGTCGGGCGCGTCGGCGGCCAGGGTTTCGGCGGGGCCCAGAATGAGGGTGAGCGGCGTGCGGAACTCGTGGCTGATGTCGGTAAAGAAATCGTTTTTCACCCGGTCCATTTCCTGCAGGTGCTCTAGGGCCTGGCGCTCGAGCTGGCGGTCGGCCCGCTCCCGCTCGCGGCGGCGGGTGTAGTCCCGCACCCAGTAGATGGTCAGGCCGAAGCCCAGCGCATACAGCGCATAGGCCCACCACGTGCGCCACCACGGCGGCCGAATGCTGAACGAGTACGAGGCCGGCACGGGGCTCCACACGCCGGCCTCGTTGGCGGCGCGCAGCTCGAAGCGGTAGTCGCCGGGCGGCAGGTTGGTATAGGCGGCCGAGCGCGTGGCCAGGGGGCGGGTCCAGTCGTCGTCGAAGCCCCGCAGGCGGTACTGGTAGCGCACCCGGCCGGGGTTGGTGAGGCTGTTGGCGCTGTAGTCGAAGGTGAGGTGATTGAGAAAATATGGGAGGCTGGCACCGGGCCGCAGAACCGTGTCGCGCCGGAACAGGCGCAGGCCCGTGAGGCGCGGGTAAGGTGCCACGCGGTTGGGGCGGGCGCCGGTGGGTGTGTAGCGCATCAGGCCCGCCACGGTACCGGCCCAGAGCGTGCCGTTGGGCTCGGCCAGCACGGCGTTGATGCCGGTTTCCTGGCCCATGAAGCCTTCTTCGCAGCCAAAAAAAGTTTGGCGGCCGGAGCCCGGCTCGTAGCGCAGCAGGCCGCGGGTGGTGCCCAGCCACACGTCGCCGCGGGCATCGCACTGCACAAAATACGGATTGTCGAGGTGCGCGCCGGGCTCTTCGCTCAGCGGCACCGGGCGCAGGCCGCGGGCCGGGCGGGCCGGGTCGTAGGTGAAAATGCCTTCGCCGAAGCTGCTCATCCACAACGCTCCCCGCTGGTCTTCGCTGATGGAGAAGATGGACAGCGGCTCGGCCCCGGCCGGCCGGGGTGCCACCATCCGGAAACGCAGGCCGGGGGCACCGCCGGGCCGCGGCGTTTCTTCGGCCTGCAGCAGGCCCGCGTTTTCGGTGCCCAGCCACATGGTGCCGGTGCGGCTGCGCAGCACCTTCATCAGGCGGCGGGCCCCGGCCAGCGGCGGGCCCACGTATTGCTCGATGCGGGCCGTGGCGGGGTCGTAGATAACGAGGCCGTTGGTTTCGGTGGCCAGCCAGATGCGGCCGTGGGTGTCTTCCGCCATGCTGGCCACCGTGGTTTCGGCCAGGGCGGGAATCTCCGGGCTGAGCAAGCGCCAGCGGCGCTTGCCAGCCTCCCACACCGCCGAACCACCCTGGATGGTGCCCACCCACACGTCGCCGTTGGCGCGGGGCAGCACCGCCCGCACTATGTTGTGCAGGTCGGGCTCGCGGCGGGGCAGCGCCTGGCAGCGCGCGCCGCCCGCGGCCCCCGGGCTGAATAAGGCCAGGCCGTCGTTGGTGCCCACCCAGTAGCTTCCGGGCGCGTCCTGGGCCGGCGCCAGGGCGTATACTTTGGTGCCCGGCAAGCCATCAGTCGTATCAAACAAGGCAAACCGCGCATCGGGCAGATACTGGGTCAGGCCGTTGGCCGAAGTAGACCACACGTTGCCTTCGCGGTCGAGCAGCAGGTCGCCGCGGCGGTAGCTGTGCGAGATGAGGCCGGTACCGGGCAGGCAGCGAACCACTGGGGCCGTGGGCGTGGGCAGGTAGCACAGGCCGTTGCCGGTGAGGGCCCACACGCGCCCCGCGCGGCCGGGCTCGGCCACCACGCGCAGCACGCGGTCGGAGCACAGGCCTTGGGCGGCAGTGTAGCGCCGCACGCGCCCGCCCAGAGCCGGCGGGTCGAGCACAAACAGGCCCGCCGCGGGTGTGCTGCACCACAGGCGGCCATCGGGGGCGGCACTCAGGCCCACCACGGGGCCGGAGCGGAGCTCTTCGGGCAGGCCGGCCGGCAGCGGGCGCGGGCGGCCGGTGGCCGCGTCGAGCAGGCGCAGGCCTTCGTCGGAACCCACCCACAGGCCCCCGTCTGGGGCCGGCAGCAGGGCATTCACGGCTTTGGGCTTGTCGCCGGAGCCGGCGCGGGCCTGCACCGGCTGGGCCACGGGCATGGCCAGACTGTCGCCGGGCATGGGCGCATCGGGCCAGCGCAGGCAGTAGAGCGCGCCCCCAGCCGTGCCCACCCAGAGGCGGCGGCTGGTGCCGGTGCCCTGCGGCAGCAGGGTGAGCACCTGGGCGAAACGGGCCTGCGTGCGGCGCGGCGTGATGCGCCGGGCCCGGCCCGTGGCCGAGTTGTAGTAGCAAATGGAGCCGTCGCGCATGCCCAGCCACATGTTGGCGCCGGGGCCGGGGTCGGCGGCAAGGGTCGTGACGCGGGTGTTGGGCAGGCCCGAGCGGGTGGTGAGGGAATGAAACTCGTGGCCGTCGTACCAGGCGGCGCCCACTTCCGACACCAGCCAGAGGCGGCCCTGACCGTCCTGGGCCAGGTCGCTCACGCTGGTTTCGGGCAGGCCTTCGCTCAAACCAAAGCGGCGCGAGGGCAGCGTCTGGGCCTGGGCGGCCGGCGGACGGGCGAGCAGGCAGGCGCCCAGCAGCGCTAAGCCCAACCGTAGAATGGGTAGCAAGCCGTGCCACCTTTGGCGAAAAAAAGGCGTCCTTAATCGTCTGCTCAACATAGCGAACCAGGGTTCGACCACCTGATAATTGCCTGCAACGCAACCTGCTTGCGCTGATGCCTCAGGCTCTAAAACTACAAAATATCTGCAGAGCGCACTATCTTAGTCTTTGCGCAAAGGCACCATTTTTCTCATCGAAGGCGTTGGGCATGTCGTACCTTTGAGCCCGCTTGTCCAAAAACTTGCCCTCCACTCCTCTCTATACCTCTTTCCGTGGCCGAAATATCCTGTTCCTTTTGCAATAAGAGCAAGCGCGAAGTCGCCGTCATGATTTCGGGCATCAACGCCCACATCTGCGAGAAATGCGTGGGCCAGGCCCAGCACATTCTCGACGAAGAGGCCAAGGCCCAGGATGCCAGCAAGCAGCCCAAGTTCAACCTCATCAAGCCCAAGGCCATCAAGGACCACCTCGACCAGTACGTGGTGGGCCAGGACGAAGCCAAGCGCGTGATGAGCGTGGCCGTGTACAACCACTACAAACGCCTGATGCAGAAGCCCTCCGAGGACGAGGTGCAGATTGAGAAGTCGAACATCATCATGGTGGGCGAAACCGGCACCGGCAAAACCTTCCTGGCCCGCATGCTGGCCAAGATTCTGCAAGTGCCCTTCTGCATCGCCGACGCCACCGTGCTGACGGAGGCCGGCTACGTGGGCGAAGACGTGGAAAGCATCCTCACCCGCCTGCTGCAAGCCGCTGATTACAACCTGGAAGCGGCCGAACGCGGCATCGTGTACATCGACGAAATCGACAAAATTGCCCGCAAGAGCGACAACCCCAGCATCACGCGCGACGTGAGCGGCGAAGGCGTGCAGCAGGCCCTGCTCAAGCTCCTCGAAGGCACCAACATCAACGTGCCCCCGCAGGGCGGCCGCAAGCACCCCGAGCAAAAGATGATTTCGGTGAACACCGAGAACATCCTCTTCATCTGCGGCGGCGCCTTCTCGGGCCTCGACCGCATCATCAAGAGCCGCCTGAACACCAAGCCGCTCGGCTTCGCCAAAACCAACCTCGAAGAGCAGGTCGACACCGAGAACTTCTTGCGCTACGTATCGGCCCAGGACATCAAGAGCTTCGGCCTCATCCCCGAGCTCATCGGCCGCCTGCCCGTGCTTACCCACCTCAACCCCCTGGACCGCAGCACGCTGCGCATGATTCTGACCGAGCCCAAGAACTCGCTCGTGCGCCAGTACAAGCGCCTCTTCGGCATGGAGAACATCGAGCTCAGCTTCACCGAAGACGCCCTCGAATACATCGTGGAGAAGGCCGACGAGTACCGCCTCGGCGCGCGCGGCCTGCGCTCCATCTGCGAGAGCATCATGACCGACGCCATGTTCGAGATGCCCTCCGAAGAAGGCGCCGACAAGCTGCAAATCAACCTGAGCTACTGCCGCAGCAAGTTCGAGAAGTCGACGCTGCGCCACATGCGCGCGGCGTAGGTTTCGGTTAAAAGTAAAAAGGCCCGTCTGGATTACCAGACGGGCCTTTTTACTTTTAACTGCCTCTCCTACTCCACCACCACGCGCTGCACGCTGGGCGCGCGGCCCTCAGTTTGCACGGTGAGCAGGTAGGTGCCGGCGGCCAGGCCGGCCGTCGACAGTTCGGCGGTGCTGCCGCTGAAGGTGCGGGTGCTCACCAGCTGGCCCAACACGTTGCGCAGCGCCAGGCTGGCCGACTTGGCGGGCAAAGCCAGCGTGAGGTGCAGGGTGCCTTTGGCCGCAATGGGGTTGGGCCATACGCTGAACTCGCTCTTGGCGGCGTTGGCCGTGGCCGAAATGGCGGTTACGGTGAAGAGGCTGCCGTTGCTCGCGCCGTTGGGCGTGGCCACAAACACGTCGCCCGTGGTGGCGCCGGTGGGCACCGTGGCCGTGATGCTGGTGGCGCTGTTCACCGTGTAAGTAGCCCGCAAACCGTTGAAACGCACCGCCGTGGCGCCCGTGAAATCGGTGCCGGTGATGGTGACGGTGGTACCCACCGGGCCGCTGGCCGGTGAGAGCTGCGCGATGGTGGGCGGGGGCGAAGCGCAGGTGGCGCGCAGCACAAACGTGCCTTCGTCGCCGTTGAAGCCGGTTACGAAAATGCGGTACGTGGTGCCGGCCAACGCCGTAAAGGTCACTTCCGACGACACGCCCCCGTTGAGGTTGCAGCTAGGGCCGTCGTCGTTGCCGCCTTCGCATACGTAGGCGCCGCAGGCTCCCGAGTACACGAACAGCTTGGTATCGAAGTCGGTGCCGGCGTTGCAGGTCGAAACGGTGATGTTGGTGCCCGTGCCAACAATGGTGTAGAACACCCCGCCCGCGTCAATGTCCGCGACGCAGGTACCGGTGGGGTCGCCCGCGTCGCTGGCGTTCACGGTGGTGCCCGTCACGGTCTGGCCGCAGCTGATGGCAATGGCGTTGGCGCAGGCGTCGTTGACAGGCTGCACGTTGAAGTTGAACGAAGACGTGGCCGTGCCGCCCGTGGCCGTCACGGCCACGGGGCCGGTGGTGGCACCCGTGGGCACCGTCACCGTAATCTGGGTGGCCGAGTTCACGGTAAATACCGGCGCCACGGTGCCGTTGAACGTGACCTGAGTAGTACCCGTGAAGCCGGTGCCCGTGACCACCACCACCGTGCCCGGCTGTCCTGCCGGCGGCGAGAACGACGTGATGGTGGGCGGCAGAATGACCGTGAACGGGTTGGCCGACACGGCGGTGCTCACCGGCGTGGTCACGGCGATGGGGCCCGTAGTAGCGCCCGTGGGCACCGTAGCCGTAATCTGAGTAGCCGAATTCACGGTGAACGCCACGGCCGCGGCGGTGTTGAAGCGCACCTGCGTGGCACCCGTGAAGTTAGTACCCGTGATGACCACCGGCGTGCCAATGGTGCCCGAAGCAGGCGTGAAGCTGGTGATGGTGGGCGGCGCGCCCACCACAAACGGCGTGGCCGACGTGCCCGTGCCCGTGGGTGCCGTCACGGTGATGGTGCCCGTGGTGGTACCGGCGGCCACCGTGGCCGTGAGCTGCGTGGCCGACACTACCGTGAAGCTGGCTGCCGACGTGCCGTTGAAGGCCACGGCCGTGGCGCCCGTGAAGTTAGACCCAAGCACCGTGACCACCGTGCCCGCCAAACCGCCCGTGGGCGTGAAGCTGGTGATGGTGGGCCCCACCGCCGGCGGCGAGATGGTGAAATTCGCATCCGAGATGTCGAAGAAGTAGTTGTCGGCCGCTTCCACCATGAGGCGGGCCTGCGACTGCGTCGTAGTCGGGCTGGGCGCCACCACCACGGCCGAGCCGTTGTTGGGCACGTTCTGGGCCAGCACGGTGGGGTAGGTCAGGCCGCCGTCGAGGCTGATGCGAATGTTGACCGTGGCGCAACTCACCGGGGCCAGGTTGGTACCGGCCACGTCCCAGGTCACGGTTTGGGCGGCGCCGCCGGTCCAGGTCACGGCCGTGTTGGGGTATTGCACCACGAAGGGACCGGCCGCGGCGCTGCTGCTCAGGCTCACGGTGCTGCTATAGTTCACGCCACCGATGACGCCCACCGGGCCGCTGTGCTGGTCGCGCACCGTCACGCGGAAGTTGAGGGGGCGCGTCACGGTGGGCAGGCGCTCGCCGAGCACCGTGGTGTTATTCAGCAGGCTGGGCAGGCGCGGGAAGTAGCGCGTGGGGGCCGTGCTGGGCGTGAAGGAACGGAACAGCGGAATGGTCTGGCCGGGCACCTGGGCGGCGTTGGGCGAGCCCGACGGGCCCAGGTCCAGTTCCTCCCACATGTAGGTCAGGGCGTCATTCTCGGCATCGGTGGCGCCGGCCGTGAGTTTAAAGGGCGTGCCAATGGGCAGCACTTTGCCGCTGGCGGGCACGGTCGTCACCACGGGCGCGGTGTTGCCGGTGGCCGCGTTCACGCTGCAGGTGGTGCCGTCGATGAAGGCACGCATTTCTTGGTAGTTGGCCGTGTGGAAGATGGCGTCCGAGTTCGGCTGCAGGTTGTTCGAGGGGCCGCAAATGCCCGCGTAGGCCATGATGGTCGAGCCCGAGCCCGGCTCGTAGGCCGTGCTGGCGTTGCGGTTGCCGTCGCAGCTGCCCGCGTTGTCGTTGTTGAAGGTGTGGTTGCCGCCAAACTGGTGGCCCATCTCGTGGGCCACGTAGTCGATGTCGAAGGCATCGCCCACGGGGCTAATCGAGCCGGTCACGCCGCGCGCCTTGTCGGCGTTGTCGCACACCACGCCCAAGTAGGCCACGCCGCCGCCGCCGGTGCTCACCACGTGGCCAATGTCGTAGTTGTTCACCCCGATGATGGTGTTGATGTTGGTCTTGTTCTGGTCCAGCATCAGGTCACCGTTGTTGTTGGTGTAGGGCACGGGCGGCGCGGTGCCGCCAGTCAGAAAAATCAGCTGGTTATTATTGGCAATGAGCACCATGCGCACGGCCAGCTCTTTCTCGTACACGCCCACCACGCGGTTCACGGTAGTCACTTCGCCGGCCATCACGCCGGCCATGGTGTTGCCTTTGGTCGCGGCATACTCCGGGGTGCAGGCCAGGGCCAGGCGGTAGGTGCGCAGTTGCGGGCCGCTCGACAGCACACTGGCCGTGCGCTGGGCTATGGAGGGCACCGCACGGGCCGCTTTGGCCTTGGTGCCGTCCTTTTTGGGGTCGAAGGCGCACACCAGCGCCGAGCCGGCCGCGGCGCGGTTCATGTCCTTTTTATAAAAACCGAGGTAGTGCCGGGCATCGGTCCGGCTCACGGGGTCGATGTAGAAGCTGTTGCCGTTGCCGGTGAGCACCTGGGCGTGGAAGCCGGCGGGCGTCAGGTCGAGGCGCACGGTAGCGGCCGGGTCGTCGAGGCCCACGCCGGCGTAAGTGGTAATGTCGGGGAAGCGCGCGGCCAGGGCGGGCGCCATCACGGGGGCGTTGCGCAGGGCAAAGCGGCCCAGGCTGCCGTTGGGCAAGGGCAACGCCAGCACCAGCGGCGCGGCGCCGGCCTGGGCTTCCGGGGGGGCGGTGGCCAGGGCGGCGCGCAGACCGGCCACGTCCAGCGTCAGCGGCTGGGCATGAAATAAGGCCGCCGACAGCGGCGAAGCGGCTGCGGCCGCCTTGGCTTCGGCATCGGCCCGGAAAAACGGCGAGTCGAGCTGCTGGGCCTGGGCGGCCGCCGATAAGCCCAACAGTGCGAGCAGCAGCCGGCCCACGCGCGCCACGCCCTGGCGGGCCGACGAACGAGCGGATGACTGCGGGGTGGCCGGCCGGGGCTGGTAACGTCGCATCATTCTAAATCAACTAATTGGGTGGAGACAGCAAATATAACCCGCGAAGGATGGTAGCAGGGCCATAATCGACTAATCACGGCTTTGCGTCGGCCGCTTTTCGGGCCGCAGCTTTCGCCCACAAAAAACGCCGCGCCTCGAAGCAAGCTCCGGGGCGCGGCGTCTGATTGACCCGCTCAAACGGCAGCCCTGACGGGCCGCGGCGCTAGGCGGCTTTGAGGTATTTCACCATCAGCTCGGCCGTTTTGCGGGCGGCCTGCTGCTGGCCCAGCTTCTCCCGTATGTCGGCGTAGCCAGCCCGGATGCGGGCTTGGTAGTCGGCATCGGTGAGCAGGGTGCGCAGCTCGTCGAGCAGGTTGCGGGCCGTGAAGTCGCCCTGAATCAGCTCCTTCACCACTTCGCGCCCGGCAATGAGGTTGACCAGCGAAATGTAGGGCACCTTAATCACCATCTTGCCGATGGTGTAGCTCAGCAGGCTGGTGCGGTAGCACACAATTTGGGGCACACCAAACAGCGCGGTTTCCAGGGTGGCCGTGCCGCTCGTGACCAGCGCCGCTTTGGCGTGGGCCAGCAGGTCGAAGGTTTGGTCGAACACGAAGCGGATGCCGTTGCGGTGGAAGTGCTTGTAGTAGTTAGGGTCGAGGTTGGTGACGCCGGCCACCACAAACTGGTACTCCTGAAAGCCCGGCAGGATGGCAATCATCTCGTGCAGCATCTCCTCAATTTCCTGCTTGCGCGAGCCTGGCAGCACCGCAATGATGGGCCGCTCCCGGTCGAGGCGGTTGCGCTCGTAGAAATCGGTGGAGGGCTGGAATTCGGCCACGGCGTCGGCGGTGGGGTTGCCGGTGTAGTCGATTTCGTAGCCGAACTTGGCGTAGAACTCCCGCTCGAAGGGCAGGATGGCAAACATCTTGTCCACGTAGGCCTTCACCTTCTCGACGCGGCCTTGGTTCCAGGCCCAGATTTTGGGCGAGATGTAGTAGAACACCTTGATGCCTTGCTCCTTGGCAAACTTGGCCATGCGCAGGTTGAAGCCGGCGTAATCGACCAGAATCAGCACGTCGGGCTTAAAGGCCAGAATGTCCTGCTGGCACTGCTTGAGGTAGCCGCGAAACTTGAGGATGCTGGTGGCGGCCTCCAGAAACCCCATGATGGCCAGCTCTTTGTAGTGGCGCACCAACTCACCGCCTTCGGCTTCCATCATGTCGCCGCCCCAAAAGCGGAATTTCGCTTCCGCATCTTGTAGGCGCAGCTCGCGCATGAGGTGGGCGGCGTGAAAATCGCCCGAACGTTCGCCGGCTATTAGGTAGTATTTCATTAAAACAGTTGTCAGTTAGTAATTGTCAGTGAGCATCTTGCCGTTATCGTTCTTGTTATTTTCTGCCCGAAGCCAAGCGACTCCCGACAACTGCTAACTGTCAACCGATAACTGTTCACTGACCTCTAGCCGCCGTAATACTCCACGAAGTTGCGCGGCGTTTCGTAGAGTTTAATGCAGTGCAGGCGCGCCTGGGTGATGGCGGGCAGCTCGCGCTCGATGATTTGCCAGAAGGCGATGGCCAGGTTTTCGGTGCTGGCCATCTGGCCGGCCATGAAAGGCACGTCGAGGTTGAGGTTTTTGTGGTCGACCTGGTCGGTGATGTGCGTGCGCAGCAGGTCGGACAGGGCCTTCAAATCGACCACGAAGCCGGTTTCGGGGTCGGGGTCGCCCTTCACCGTCACGATGAGGTCGTAGTTGTGGCCGTGCCAGTTGGTATTGGCGCAGGGGCCGAACACTTCGCGGTTGCGCTCGTCGCTCCACTTGGGGTTGTGCAGCTTGTGGGCGGCGTTGAAATGTTCCTGGCGGCTGATGTATATCATTCTAATTGTCAGTTGTTAGTTGCCGGTTGCTAGTCTTAACGGGAGCCTTTTCGCGCCCAACAACTGACAACTAACAACTGACAACTAAGTAGTTTTCCGCAGCAAATATACGAAGAAGGGTACCCCGAACAGGGCCGTGACCAGCCCCACGGGCAACCCGGCCGGCGGGTAGAGCAGCCGCGCCAGCAGGTCGCAGGCCAGCAGAAAGCCCCCGCCCAGCACCGCGCAAAACAGCAGGTTGTAGCGCCCCGTGGCGCCCAGCAGGCCCCGCGTGAGGTGCGGCACCAGCAGCCCCACAAAGCCCACCGGCCCGCACAGCGCCACCACGCCCCCCGTGAGGCCGGCCGCCAGCCCCACCAGCAGCCAGCGCCGCTGCGCCACCGGCAGGCCCAGCGCGGCCGCCCGCTCCTCCCCCAGCAGCAGCAGGTTCAGGTCTTTCTGCAAAAAAGCCAGCACGAACAGGCTGATGCCCAGCGCCACCGTCGGATAGGGCAGCACGCTCCAGCCGGCCCGCTCGAAGCTGCCAAATGCCCAGAACACCACGCTGCGCAGGCTGCCCTCGGGCGAGGCCATGAACGTGAGCAGGCTGCCCAGCGCGGCCGCCAGCGCCCCTACCGCCACGCCCGCCAGCAGCAGCGGCGCCGGCAAAATGCGCCCCCGCCGCGTGCCCAGCGCCACCACCAGCAGCGTGGCCCCCAGCGCGCCCGCCAGCGCCGCTACCGGCGGCATATACACGCCCGCCAGCGTGAGCGAAGGCACCAGCACGTAGCTGGCAATGGCCCCTAGCGAGGCCCCGGACGCCGTGCCCAACAGGTAAGGGTCGGCCAGGGGGTTGGTGACGAGGGTTTGGAGCAGGTAGCCGCTCACGGCCAGGCTGGCGCCGGCCAGCAGGGCCAGCAGCAGCCGCGGCAGCCGCAACTGCACTAGCACGAGCTGGGCAGGGTCGGTGGGGTCGTAGTGGCGAAAAGTGTTCAGGATGAACTCGTAGGACGTGGCGTAGCTGCCCACGCGCAGGCCCAGCACTACCAGCGCCAGTACGAGGAGCAAACCTCCCATCAACCACAAAACCGGGCGACGAGCAGGCATCAGCGGGGGCCTTGGATGGACGAAAGCGCCGGCGGCGTCTGGAGCAGCGTTTGCAGCTCCCGCACCGACTGCACGACGCGCGGCCCCGGGCGCTCCATCAGGTTGCCGGTGATGGGGAACACGCGGCGGGTGCGGTAGGCCTCCATGCGGCGCAGTTCCGGGTAGCGCCCGAAAAAGGTGCTATCCAACTGCCAGAAGCGGCCGCCGAGCAGCACATCGGGGTTGAGCTTGAGAATGTACTCGCGGGTGAGGGCCGGATAGGGCTGCGGGAAGGTTTCCGTCACGGCGTTTTGCCCCCCGGCCAAGCGGATTTCGTCGGTGAACAAGGTGTTTTGGCCATAGCAGTAGATGGGGTCCTGCCACGTAATGGCCAGCACTTTGGGTCGGGAAGTAGAACCAGGCGTTACCGCCACTACCCTTTTCAATTCCTGCCGCAGCGAGTCGGCCACGCGGTGGCCCTGCGCCGGGCGGCCCAGCAGGCGGCCCAGTTCTTCCAAGCCTTTGAACACGTCTTCGACCTTGCGAAAACGCATGTAGTAAACCGGAATGCCCAGCTCCTGCAGTCGCTTGGCGTCATCCACCGAGGTGATGCCTTCGACGGTGAACACTACCTCGGGCCGGAGCGTGACGAGGCGCTCCAGGTCCAGTGGGTAGTTGTTGACGACGGGCTTTTGCAGCACGGCGGCGGGGTAATTGTCCTGCGGGCAGCGGGCCACGACAGTGGCGGTATCGGCCACGGCGTAGAGCATTTCGGTCATGCTGGGGGCCAGGGCCAGCACGCGCCGCGGGTGCGCGGGCAGCGTGAGGGCGCGGCCCAGGCCGTCGCGAACCGCGACGGGTCCGGCGGGTTTCGACTCAGACTGGCAACTCGCCAGCCAGGCCAGCGGTAAAAGCAATAGCAGGAAGCGCATGCGGCAAAGGTAGCGGCGCTACCCGGCGCATCGGTTTACCTTTGCCCCGTTCCCAAGCCCGAACCTTATGATAGTAGTTACCGGCGCGGCCGGCTTTATTGCCAGCTGCCTAGTCGCCCGCCTTAACGCCGCCAATTTCAACGACGTGGTGGCGGTGGATAATTTCTCGGTTGAAAAGAAGCTGCCCAACATCCAGGGCAAGAAGCTGCGCGAGTACGTGGACCGCGAAACCTTCTTCGAATGGCTCGACGCCCACCACGAGCAGGTGGAGTTCATCTTCCACCTCGGCGCCCGCACCGACACCACCGAGATGGACCCGGCCGTGTTCGACGTGCTCAACCTGAACTACTCCAAGCAGATGTGGCAGGCCTGCGTGAAGTACAACCTGCCGCTGGTGTACGCCTCTTCGGCCGCCACCTACGGCGACGGCACCCTGGGCTACACCGACACCGACGAGGCGCTGTTTCCGCTCTACCGCCCGCTCAACCCCTACGGCGACTCCAAAAACGACTTCGACAATTGGGCCCTGGCCCAATCCGAAAAGCCCTACTTCTGGGCCGGCCTGAAGTTCTTCAACGTGTACGGGCCCAACGAATTTCACAAGGGCCGCATGGCCTCGGTGATATTCCACGCCTTCCACCAGATTCAGCAAACGGGCTCGATGATGCTCTTTAAGTCGCACCACCCCGACTACACCGACGGCGGCCAGATGCGCGACTTCGTGTACGTGAAGGACGTGGTGGAAGTATGCTTTTTCCTGTTGAATAACCGCAAGCATTCGGGCATCTACAACCTGGGCAGCGGCCAGGCCCGCACCTTTCTCGACCTGGCCCTCAACACCTTCCAGGCGCTGGGCCGCACGGCCGATATCCAGTTCAAAGACACGCCCGAGGACATTCGCGACAAGTACCAGTACTTCACCGAGGCCGACATGAGCAAGCTCAAAAGCATCGGCTACGACCAGCCGTTTACCCGACTGGAAGACGGCATTCAGGACTACGTGCAGAACTACCTGGTGCCGGGCCGGTATATGTAAGCAGAAGAACGTCATGCTTCGGCTGCGCTCAGCATGACGTTCTTCCATTATTCTTC
Organism: Hymenobacter sp. 5317J-9; assembly: GCF_022921075.1. Taxonomy (NCBI): domain Bacteria; kingdom Pseudomonadati; phylum Bacteroidota; class Cytophagia; order Cytophagales; family Hymenobacteraceae; genus Hymenobacter; species Hymenobacter sp. 5317J-9. The sequence continues at coordinate 1,922,111 of NZ_CP095050.1, read as the reverse complement.
TCCTTCATCCATTCCCGCCCGTGCCCCACTCCTCTCGTCCCGTCATGACCATCGTGGGCGGCGGCTTTGCGGGCACGGCGCTGGCGCTGCAGCTGCGGCAGCAGCCCGGCTTGCAGCAGGCCGAGATTCACCTGATTGAGCCCCGCGAGATTCCCGGTCCCGGCTTGGCCTATAGCGCCCGCCGGCCCGAGTACCTGCTGAATGTGCGTCCCGGCGCGCTGAGCCTCTATCCCGATGCTCCCACCCATTTTGCCGACTGGCTGAACACCCAGCCCGAAAGCGCCGCGGGCGTGCCGGACTTCGCGCCCCGCGCCGCTTTCGGCCGCTACCTGCACCAGGAATTGAGCGCGGCCCTGGCACCCACGGCCACCGCACCGCGCGTGCTGTGGCACAACACCCGGGCCCTTGCGGCGCCGCTATTGGGCCGCCACCGCCGCACGGTGCTGCTGGCCAACGGCACCGAAATCGAGAGCGACTACGTGGTGCTGGCCCTGGGCAACTTTCCGCCGCCCCCGCCCGCCGGACCCGACCACCGCTACCTGCACCACCCCGGCTACCACGCCGACCCGTGGGCCGTGGGCAACCTGCGCCGCATCGACCCCGACGACGACGTGCTACTCATTGGCTCGGGGCTGACAGCCGTGGATGTGCTACTGGCCCTGCACCAGGACGGCCACCGCGCCCCCGTGACCGTGGTGGCCCGGCACGGCCGCTGGCCCAGCGCCCACGGCCCCGTGGCGCCCCCGTATCCCGGATTTTACGATGAACTGGCCCCGGAAACCACCGTGGCGGGCGCGCTGCGCGTGTTTAAGCAACACTTGCGGGCCGCGGCGGCGCAGGGCATTGACTGGCGGCCGGTGCTCGATTCGCTGCGGCCGGATTTGGGGCGCATCTGGGGTGCGTGGCCGCTGGTGGAACAGCGCCGCTTTCTGCGCCACTTAGCGGGACTGTGGGCCGTGACGCGGCACCGCAGCCCACCCCAAAACGCTCAGGCGCTGGCCGACCTCACTGCGGCTGGGCTGGTGCGCCTGCAAGTGGGCACGGTGCGCGAAATACTTCCCGCCGATGACCTCCTGAAAGTGCGCGTGCGGCCCCACGGCGCGGCCGGCTCCTGGCTCACGGCCCGGCACGTGGTGTGCTGCGCCGGCCCCCTGCTCGACTACGGCCGCATCGCCGACCCGCTGGTGATGAGCCTGCGCGATGCCGGCCAGCTCGCCGCCGACCCGCTGGGCCTGGGCATGCTCACCGACGCGCACGGTGCCCTGCGCGGGCCCGACGGCGTGGTGTCCGGCACCCTCTTCACGCTGGGCCCCAGCCGCCGCCCGGCCTATTTTGAATCGACGGCCGTGCCCGAAATCCGGCAACAGGCCGCTGAGTTGGCCGCCGAGCTGGCGCGGCGCGTGCAGCAAGGCCGAAACGAGCAGGCATAAAAAAGCCGCTTCCTGACGAAAGCGGCTTTTTTGCCATTAGTCACATAAGATTTAAGCAGCCAGTGCCGGGTACATAGGCAGCACCGGCGTTTCCGTGGTCGGGAAGGCCGGGCGGATGTCGGCCAAGCGGACGGGCGCCGCCGTGGGCTGAGCGTCTTCGGTGTGGCGCAGGGCGCGCATCAGCAGGTAGCGGTATTTCTCGGCGTCAGCCAGGGCGTGCTCAATGGCTTGCACGGCGTCGGCGTGCGCCACCACGGGCTGCAGCTCGCGGCGCGGGCGGCGGGCTTCAAACACATGACCTTTGAGGTATTCGGCGGCAGATTTCATACGTGGAAACGGGCTGGTTTTTAGCGGAATATCAGCGTAATAGATTAACCCAAAAACCGCCGTTTTCATTCCCGTAAAGGCCGATTTCTGCTGCTAATTACGAGGCCTTACACACGACCTGCCGGGCGCCTGCTCACCCCATCTTCAGCACGATTTTGCCGAACTGGGCGCCGGCATCCATGCGGCGCAACGCTGCCTCACCCTCGGCCAGCGGGAACACCTCATCCACCACCGGCACGAGCTGCTTTTCCGTCACCAGCGCCAGCATATCCTCGAAGTCCTGCGGCGAGCCCATGGTGGAGCCCAGCACGCTGAGCTGCTTCCAGAATATTTTGGCCGGCGGCAGGTCCGGAATGGCGCCCAGCGTGCCGCCGTAGAACACGATGCGCCCGCCCGGCGCGGCAGCATCGAGCAGGGCGTTGAAGGCTGGCCCGGCGGCGCTGTCGATGATGACATCGAACGGGCCACCGGCCTGCTGCACCAGCGTTTTCACCCAATTGTCGTCGGTGTATTTGATGCCGCCTTTCACACCCAGGGCTTGCGCGCGGGCCAGCTTGTCGTCGGAGCTGGACGTGACCCAGACTTCGGCTCCGCGGGCGGCGCAAAACTGCGCCGCCAGCAGCGCCACGCCGCCGCCCACGCCCGTCACCAGCACCCGCTCGCCGGCCTGCACCTGGGCGCGGCTGAAGGCGGCCCGATAAGCCGTGAGGCCGCCCAGCGGCAGCGCCGCGCCCTGCTCGAAGCTGAGGTGGGCCGGCAGCGGCCGGATATATTCGGCGGGCAGCGTGATGTATTCGGCGAAGGTGCCGGGGTCGGGCATGCCCAGCACCACGAAATCTTTGGCCTGAGCCTTGGGGTTGATGCCCCAACGCAGGCCCGGGTAGATGAGGACGCGGCTGCCCACGGCCGGCGCCTCAGCCGGCACATCGGCGCCGTGAGCGGCTACTTCGCCGGCGCCATCGGCGCCCAAGGTGCAGGGCAGCTTGATGCCGCCGTACTGGCCTTTCTGAATCCAGACGTCGCGGTGGTTGAGGGCGGCGGCGTGGAGCTTCACGAGGATTTCGCCGGGGCCGGGCGTGGGCGTGGGCACGTCGCGCACGGCGGCGGGCTGGTTGATGGCGTCGAGTTGGAGGGCTTGCATGAATGAGGTGTTGAGAATGGCAGGGAGTGGCAACACAAAAGCCAGGGCGCACAAAAAGTTTGACCGCAGGCGGTTCGGAATGCGCTTTCGGGCCCCGAACCTTCCCAGCAGCGCCCCGTTGAAAGAGGCCGCCCCCGGCGGAGCAACTTCCCTATACAAAACCCCACCGAAATGCCCGAAACCCATTCGCTCGAATACGTGCTGAACACGCCGCAAAAGAAGCTGGCGTTTTTTCAGAACCTGGTACTGGTAGCCGCCGCCGATGGCCAATTGACCACCGAGGAAGGGGACTTCCTGTTGCAAATTGGCGACAGACTGGGCCTGAAGCCCGAAGAGGTGATGCCCATTGCTGATAACCTGGGCGTGCTCAGCTTCATTGTGCCAACCGATGGCCTGCAACGCACCCTGGAGCTGCAAACCCTGGTGCAAATGATGCTACAGGACGGACAGCTCGATGCCCGCGAGTACGGCCTGTGCCAGGAATACGCCATGCGCATCGGCTACAGCAAGTCCATCCTCGACGACATGGTGAGCCAGCTGGCCGGCGGCGCGCCCAATCCTTACCCAAACCCGCCCACCGTAAGCTAGGGTCACGACACTTCGCGTCTCGGCGTTGAACGGTTAGCGTCTGAACGATAACGGCTTGATGATGCAAACGGCGCAGTTCCGGCCGTTCAACGACGAGACGCAAAATATTGCGTCTCTACAGCGCAATCAGGCGGGCTTTTTCAACCCAATCAGCGCCAGGGGGCCGGCCACCAGCAGGCCCGTAAACAGCCCGCCCAAGTGCGCGGCGTTGTCGATGTTGCCCGTGACGCCCGAAATCAAGTTACTCAGCACCAGGTACAGCACCAGGCCCAGCATGGCGCGGCGGTCGGACTTGTCGAGCACCAGCTTCTTACCAATGAGCAGCACCAGCAGCAGGCCGTAGAGGCCGAAAATGGCCCCGCTGGCCCCCACCGAGTTGATGCCATCGGCGTGCCACCACAGGCTGGCCAGACCGCCGCCCACGCCGCTGGCCAGGTACACCAGCAGCAGGCGCCAGGGGCCCACCCGGTCTTCCACCAGCAGGCCCAGCAGCCAGAGCGAGAACATGTTCAGGAGCAAGTGCGATAGGCCGGCGTGCACAAACTGGTAGGTGAGCAGGCGCCACGGCTGCCCGTGCAGCGTGAGCCCCGACACGTTGGAGCCCCACACCACCAGCTGGTGCGCCGTAGGCGCCGAGGCCGACACGCCGCTAAGCACCATCAGCCCGAAAATGAGCAGCGTGGCGTCGAGCAGCAGCGGCGTGGCCAGGAAGCGCCGCGACGGAATGAGCAGGCCCCGCAGCAGCTGGCCCAGCAGCTGGCCCCAGGTTTCGGGCTCCTCGGCCGGGGCGGCGGGGCGGGGGCAGCGGCTTCGGGCAGCAGGCCGCGGCGCTTGAGCTCGGCCACGGCGGCGGCGCCCACGGCCGGCGGGTAGCGGGCGGCATTTTGGGCCAGGTACAGGAGCTCGGCTTCGGGCTTTTGGGCGAAGAGCTGGGCGGCGAGGGCAGCGGTGGAGCCGGGCTGGGGCTCGGGGGCGGGTGCTTCCATGTGGCGCAGGACGCGGCAAGGAGCGCGCCACCTTGGCAAACCGGCCACTTTGCCAGTTGGTTGGAAGCTAGGGAAGGGTGCCTGTCATCCTGAGCACCGCGAAGGACCTTCTCACCAAAGAATAATTTGCAATAATTACTACCCCTGACGTGATAAGGTCCTTCGCGGCGCTCAGGATGACAGACGCCCGCCCAATACCTAAAATTTGGCCGTCAGCACGGTGGCCTTGTAGGGCTTGCCGGTGACGGGCGAAGTCGGCAGCACGTCTTTCAGCCAGTCTTGCACGTCGGCTTCGCGGGCCACCAGCTCCCGGTCTTTGAGGAAGCGTTTGTTGGGCAGCAGGTCGGGGAACTGCTCCAGAATGTGCTGCTGGCTGCTGGCGGCCTCGCGCATGCGGTCCATCTGGTTGGCCATCACGGGGCCGAACTTGAAGTGATACACGGCGGCGCGGTTCCACTCGCTCCAGCTTTGGCGGGCCACCAGGGTTTGTTCGGCAAACATGGGCCCGGCTTTGCCCGCGTGGGCCTGGCCGGTGAGGTATTCGGTTTGCGTCTCGGCCGCCCAAAAGCGCTTGCTCAGCTCCCGGAACTGGCGCAGGTGCTCTTCGTTGGTTTTTTCGCGGGCCGGCACCGTGGCCAGTTGCCGGCGCACCACGCCGGCCACGTCGTAGGTCGGAATGGCCGAGGTGGGCACCTCCGTGAGCCGGGGCACCGGCTTGGGTTTGGCCGAGGCCGCTACGGCCTGCACGCCCCCGCCGCGCTGCTGCTTGGCGTAATAGTAATACCCCAGGCCCAGCACCAGCGCGGCCAGGGCTAGGTTGAGAAAATTGACGCCGCGGCCGGCGCGGGCCACACTGGCGGGCGCTTCCAGGTTCTGTGGTTCCAGCGCGGGCATTTCCAGCTGCAACAGGCCCCGTCGGCGCAGCTCGCGCCGGGCCGACTCAATCAAATCGGGCTGGTAATACTCGGGGTGCTCGATGAGAAACCGAAGCTCGGCTTCGGTTTTTTGGTGGTAGAAATCGGTAGCGGCGTCGGACACGGCGGCAGGGTCGGGGCTGAAGATGAATAACTGGCCCTAAGATGGTGAACGCCGGGCAAACCGCCGCGCCCAACCGTGGCGTCCGGCCGCCGTAAACGCAGCTGTGGCGCCTGCGGGCCGCCGCGCATTCTTTCACCTTCCTTTTTCCTTCCAATGCCCGACCCCACGCAGAACCCCACCGACCCGCGCCCCGACTTCGCGCCCACTCCCGCCACGCCCGACCAGGAATCGGAGCAGGAGGCCACCGTGAATGCCACCCCGGATTCCGCCCCCGACTCGGCACAGTCGCCCGCTTCCGGCCAGCCCGGCGCCACGCCCACCAGCACCCAGCAGAACATGGGCGACGGCGCCGGCATCCGCGGCGACTACGGCGACGCCAGCCAGACCAACGGCCTGGAAGGCGGACCTGATACCCCCGACCAGCCCCAGACCGATACCGAACTGACGGGTTCGTAGGGTCATTTTGTTCGGTTGAACGTCATGCAGAGCGCCAGCGAAGCATCTCGCGTGCAATAGTAAATCCCTCGGCGAGTTACTACCACATGCGAGATGCTTCGCTGGCGCTCTGCATGACGTTTTGTTAAGTCCTTCGCTTCGCCGTGGCGTAATTTGCAGCTCCTTCCCGTGTTGCTGAATTTCTGTTGATGCTTCGTTTCCTTGCCGCTGGCCGCTTCCTTTTCCTGACACTATTGCTGAGCGGGGCCGCGTCCCGAGCCCAGGCCCATACCGCGGCCGATACCATTCCGCCGCCCAAGCGCGAGCTGCGCGGCATGTGGGTGGCCACCGTCGAAAACATCGACTGGCCCAACCAGCGGGGCGAGTCGCCGGAGCAGTACCGCCGCGAATACCGCCGCCTGCTCGACGCTGGCCAGCGCGCCGGCATCAACGCGGTGTTTGTGCAAATCCGGCCCGCGTCGGATGCCTTCTATCAATCCAACCTCGAGCCCTGGAGCAAGTGGCTGACCGGTACGCAGGGCAAAGCCCCCGCCGACGGCCAGGACCCTCTGCCCTTTCTCATCGTGGAGGCGCACCGGCGCGGTATGGAATTCCACGCTTGGTTCAACCCCTACCGCGCCACCATGGATTCGGTGACGCGCCGCCTGGCTCCCAACCACCCCTACCGGCAGCACCCGGACTGGTTTCTGCGCTACGGCGGGCAGCTGCTGTATAATCCCGGCTTGCCGGCGGTGCGGGCCCACATTACTCGCGTGATTCTGGACGTGGTGCGGCGCTACGACATCGACGCCGTGCACTTCGACGACTACTTCTACCCCTACCCCGACCCGGGCAAGGTGTTTCACGACGAAGCCGCCTTCCGCGACTTCAACCCCACCGGCCTGGCCACGCTGGGCGACTGGCGCCGCGAAAACGTGAACATCCTCATCCGCGACCTGCACGACAGCATTCAGGTGGCGAAGCGCTGGGTGAAATTCGGCATCTCGCCCTTCGGCGTGTGGATGAACAAGTCGAAGGATTTTCCGCAGGGCTCCGACACGCGGGCCGGCCAGCCTTCCTATTCCAATCTATATGCCGACACGCGCCTGTGGCTGGAGAAGGGCTGGATAGACTACATCGTGCCGCAGCTGTACTGGAGCTCCAACTTCCGCCTCTGCCCCTACCCCGTGCTGGTAAACTGGTGGGCCGAAAACCACTTCGACCGCCACCTCTACATCGGCCACGGCACCTACCGCATGCTGGAAAGCACCCGCTCCGACACCACCTGGCGCAACCCGCGCGAGTTGCCCCGCCAAATCCGCCTCAACCGCGCCACCGACGGCGAGGCCGTGGGCAGCGTGTTCTTCTCGGCCAAATCGGTGCTGCGCAACCCGCTGCACACCACCGACTCGCTCACCCAGGACCTGTTTCGCTACCCCGCCCTGGTGCCTTCCATGCCTTGGAAAGACGACCTGCCGCCCCTGCCCGTGGCCAATCTCACCCTGCGCCGCCTCGGCCCGCAGGTGACGCTGAGCTGGCAAAGCGGCCCGCCCGCCCCCGACGGCGACGCGGCCACCTACTACGTGCTCTACCGCTTCGGGGCCAACGAGCGCAGCACCCCCAACGACCCCAGCCGCATCCTGGCCCTGCCGCGCCCCGCGCCCGGCTACCCCGCCACCTACGTGGACACCACCGCCGTGCCCGGCCAGGCCTACGCCTACTACGTGACCGCCGTGGACCGCCTGCACAACGAAAGCCGCCCCATGCGCGTGGTGAGCACCGGCCAGACCGGGCCCGAGCTGGCCGTGGGCCAAGCGCCCGGCGGAACTACCCGGCCCGGCGCGCCCACTTCGCCGCCCGTGGCCGCCCGCCCGGCGCAGCCCTCCATCCCCCTGCCTACCGCCGAGAGCCCGGAGAAAGCGGCGCCGTTCACCAAAGTCAAAATCAAGGAAAAGCCGGCTAAGAAAAAGGGCTTCTTCGGGCGGCTGTTCGGGGGGAAGGATTAGTACCGCTCCTCCATTTTGGCGGCGCTGAGGTCTAACAAAAAATCGCAGCAGCGACGAAAGCGGGAGCTATATTCTTTATCAGGGCTTTGGCGACCGACGACGGAATAGCTACCGGGCTCGTGCGCTTCCAACAGCCAATAAGCGCCGTCGAACTCTAGTTTTGGCTCACAGCTGGGCATTTTTGAGAAGTTCGCTTGTGCCAGCATCTGTTGAAAGCGCTGCACTTGCATTGGACTAACTGAGGTTGTGCTTTCGTCCTCTACCACTACTGGTAACTTTGCAAACGCAATGCTTGCCTGGTATTCGGAGTCAGCTAGCACTCTTTGCTTGTATTTCACCCGCCGCTGGTGTTCAACGCTGGAAATTCCAGGTTCGTCGGGGTCAACTATGCCCGGCACCGTCATCCCGGGCTCCTTGTTTAGAAATTGTGTTTGCAGGGTACCACCGGTCGCAGTGCAGCGCAACGTGAGCAGAGCAGGCCGATGAAACGAACGTAGCCAGACAAACCTGTAAATAGAATTGCCCAGAAAATAATTGGAAAGCACCGGCGCCTTGAACGCATACAAGCATTGCGACGCAAATTCAAAATTGAACTGGCAATCTAAACTGCGTTCGTCCAGCACTTCCGGGTTCTTATCACGCGGCTTAACGCGCTTGGGATTTAAGGCGGCCTCCGTCGGAAAATAATTGGTGGCCGAGTCGCACGGTATTCCCTGCGGGGTCGATACGGTTCGGTTTTGGGGATAGACAAATGGCGGTGATTGTTCCGGGGCCACGCAACCATCCAGCCCTTTGATAAGGGAAAGGCCAACTAAACATTTGAGGAGTGGCTGTATCATCAGTTGGAAAGCTGCTGGAGAATCTGCTTTATCCGGTAAGTTACGTAGTCCAAGCAAGCCTTGAATAGGCGTATGATGGAAGTGCGCCGATGTGTATAAAACAGAAGAGGCCTTCCCGGGTGGGGAAGGCCTCTTTTTCTGGAATCAGCTTACGTCGCTACAGCGACCGGTACTCGAACCGGACCCGGGCGGCGGCCCCGGCCGAGCCGGCTTTCACGCTCAGAATGCGGAGCAGCATCACCTCGGCGCCGCGCACGCGCACGGCAAACACGTCGTTGGCGGCCACGGTGCCCACGTCGGCCACGGTGGTGTTCTGGAAGAGGGTGGTGGCCACGAGGTTTGCGTTGGGCGAGGTGTAGAAGCCAGCCGCTACCTGGGCCGGCGTGGCGCGGTAGAAGCGGGTGTTGTTGGCGGCCGATAGGGTGACGTTGTTGCCGGTGCCGCTCAGGAACAGGTCCTTGGCCGCGGGCGGGTTGGCGGCGGGCTCAATGGTGCCGGTGCGGAGGTTGAAGGCCAGCGAATCGAGCGTCACGCTGGGGCCGCCGGCAATGCGGCCGGTGCGCAGGGTGGCCAGCGGGGTGGGCGCCGTCACGTTGATGGCGGGCGCTGTGATGGTGAGCGTCTGCACGGCGGCGTAGGCTTCGAAAATGAAGGTGACGGGCTGGCCGTTGCTGTTGCGCGGAATGGTGGCGTCCACGGTGCGGGTGTTGGCCGCGCCGGTGGTGGGGTTGCGCACCACGCCGGCCCGCACCCGCGGCTGCGTGCCGATGCGGTAGAAGGTGGTCAGGCTGTCGATGCCCTTGAAGAGCAGGCCCGTGGCCGGCGGTACCGGCACGGCGCCAAGGCCACCCTTGTTGAGGATGAGGGAATAGCCGACGATGTCGCCCTCGCTCTGAGCGGTGCCCGCGAGGCCGTTGCGGTAGGTAGGCACCGGCGGGGTGGTGGCAAACTCCAGCGTGGCGGGCGCGGCCACCGTGTAGGTGAAGCGGCGCAGGCGCTTGGCGCCGTTCTGGAAGTTGAGCGTCACGTCCACGCGCACCAGCGTGCCGTTAGGGGCGGTGGTGGGCACGGTGTAGGGCACGGGCATCACCTGCAGGCCGCCGGTGGTGTTGTAGGTGCCGTTGGCCGGGAAGGTGCCGGTCACGGTGGAGTCGATTTTGCCAATGACCTGGAACACGGTCACGTCGCGCAGCTTATCGGCTTCGGCGTACGACACGTAGAGCGGCACGGCTTCGGTGGGCGCGTAGCGGGTGGCCAGGGCCACGCGGGGCAGGCCCAGGCCCGCAAAGCCCGGCTCGGAATCCGTGGTGTAATAGTCGTCGAGCTCGGCCTTTTTACAGCCGCCGACCAACAGGCCCAGCAGCGGCAGCACCAGCAGCAGGGTGCGGAAAGAGAAATGCTTCATATAACGAAGAGTTAAAATCTGGGGGATGGGGAGAGTACCGCTCTTGTCATCCTGAGCGCAGCGAAGGACCTTATCACCGAAGAGCGATTTGCAGTAATCAGTGCTAGCGTGAGAAGGTCCTTCGCTGCGCTCAGGATGACAGACCCGGCGCAACGAAGCAATTAGCCTGCTTACGGGCGGTCAAACCACAGGGGCTTGGTCACGTACTCGTTGTCGTTGCCGAGGGCCGTGCCCGATTCGGCGTAGAGGCCGGCCACGGCGTTCGGGTTCACGGTCACTTCGGTGGCGCCGGGCAGCAGGCGGCGGGGGTACTTGCCCTGCAGCGGGCCCGTGCTGGTGCCGTTGTAGAAGGGGTACAGGAAGTTGACGTAGATGGTGCGGTCAAAATCCAGGCGGCGCAGGTCCGACCACGCGTCCGGGTTCAGGAACATGGCGATGTATTTCTGCTCCATGATGGAGCGCAGCGTGAGCTGGGCCTCGTTCTGGGGCACGGCGGCGCTGGCCAGGTAGGCGTTAATCTGAGCGTCGGAAATGAGCGGGAACGTGACCGTGGGGGGCGTAAACGTGCCGCCCGTGCTCACCTTCTTCATGTGCGCCCGAATGCCTTCGCGCAGCGCGGCCAGGGCGCGGGGCAGGTTGTTGGCCCGGAAGGCGGCCTCGGCCTCAATGAACTTCACCTCGTGGTAGGTAATGGCCTCGAAGTAGCCCAGGTCGCGGGCGTACCAGCCGCCGTAGAAGTCGGTGAGCGTGGAGCCGGGCGTGAGGTTGGTGGTGGTGCCGCGGCCGGGGTCGGCGCCGGTGCTGGTGGTGGGCACCAGCACGCCAAAGCGCGGGTCGACCACGCCGGGGAAGGTGGTGCCGTTGAGGTACTTCACCACGTTGGAGGAGAAGGTGGCCGAGCCGAAGTTGCCGCGCGTCACCCCGAAAATGTTGGTGGTGTTCGAGAGCGGCGCCACGGCCACCTGGAAGTTGATTTGGGCATCGTCGGCCGACGACGTGAACGCCTTGTCGCACAGGGCCAGCACGGCCGTGGGGTTGTAGGTGCTCTTTTTGGTAAGGTGCTGGGCCTGGCGAGCCTTCAGGGCATAGGCTAGGCGCACCCATTTGCCGGGGTCGCCCTTATACAGGATGTCGCCGCTTTCGCTGGGCGCCGTGGTGTAGAGGGGGCGGAAATTGGCGCTGGCGGGCTTGGACATTTCCACCGCGCCCTCGTCGCAGAGCTGGTTGATGACGCCGTAAATGGACTCCTGCGAGTCGTACTTGGGCGTGAAGTTGGCGCCGCCCTGGTAGGCTTCGGAGTAGGGAATGTCGCCGAGCATGTCGGTGGCGTGGGCCAGAATCATGGCCTGCATGATTTTGCCCGCGCCCACGTAGTACACCGAGCCTTCTTCCTGGGCCGCCTTCTGCATCACCGGGATGTTGCCGCCGGCCTGGAAGTAGGAGTAGTTGAAGGTGTTGGTGCTTTGGGCGTTGGTCAGGAAATACTGGTCGTTGCCGCCGCTGTTGACGGTGCGGCTCACCACGTATTGCGAGAGGTAGGGCGTGCGCAAGGCCGAAAACATCTGCACCTGGATGCCGTTGGAAATGATGCCCGGCAGCAGGAAGTTCGGCGTCGAGACGACGGGGTTGTTCGGGTTGTTGTTCACGTCGAGAAACTTCTCGCACGCGGTGAGGGCACTGCCGCCAAGCAGCAGCCCGAGGCCCATTATATAGCGGTTCAGGTTCATAAAAGTAAAGCGGGAAAGACAGCTGAAGCCGTCGTTTAGAAGTTAACGCGCAACGCCATATCCACGCCGCGAGTGCCCGGCGTGTTGCCGTAATCGAAGCCGTTGGAGCCGCCGCCGCGCACGCCGGCACCAGCGGCCGAGGTTTCGGGGTCGGCGCCGGTGTACTTCGTGAACAGCACCAGGTTGCGGCCCGTCACGCTCAGTTCGGCGCCCTTGATGAAGCCGGTGCGCGAGAGCAGCGTGGCCGGCAGGGCGTAGCTCAGCGTCACGTAGCGCAGGCGGGCCCACGAGCCGTCTTCCACGAAGGCAGTGCCCGCCGCGCCCAGAATGCTGGTGTAGTAGGTCTGGGTCAGCTCCACGGGGCGCGTGTTTTTCGAGTAGCTGCCGTCGGCGTTGCGAATCACGCCGTCGAACACCACCTGCTTGTACCGGTCTTCGGTGCGCAGGGAGGTGCCCACGCGGGTCTGGTACCAGTCGTTGCCGTTAATCACCACGCCGCCCACGCGGAAGTCCATCAGCGAGGTCAGAGACAAGCCCTTGTAGGTGAAGGTGTTCGTCAGCTGGGTGGTGAAGCGCGGGGCGCGGTTGCCGGCGTATTGCAGCAGCGGGTTCACCGAGGGGTAGCCGGTGGTCGAGTTAATAATCATCTGGCCGTAGAACTCGCTGCTGGGGTCGGTCACGCGGTTGAAGTCGGTGGCGCCGAGGCCCGAAATGGGGCGGCCGGGGAAGGCGCCGCCCTCGTGCACGTCCGTGATGAAGGCGTCGGACTGGAACACCACCGTGAGCGGAAAGGGCAATTCCTCCACGCGGTTGGTGTTGTGGTAGAAGTTGGCAATGATGTCCCAGCTGAAGTCTTTGCCCTTGATGGGCGTGCCGGTGAGCGAGATTTCCTGGCCTTCGTTGGTCACGATGCCGCCGTTGATGTACTGCAGGATGAAACCGGCGGCCTGGCTCACGCGGGGCGCAATAATCTGGTCCTTGGTGCGCGAGTAGTAATAGTTGAAGTCCAGGCCCAGGCGGTTCTTGAAGAACTGCACGTTGATGCCGGCCTCGTAGGTGCGGGTGCGCTCGGGGCGCAGGTTGGGGTTCGAGCCGAAGAAGTCGTTGCGGAAGCCGCCGCCGATGTAGGTGTTCTGCGTCAGGGCCGACTGGATGCGGTAGGGCTGGGTGTCTTTGCCCACCTCGGCCACCGAGCCGCGGATTTTGCCGTAGTTCAGGATGTTGCTCTGGTCCAGGCCCAGGGCCTTGGTGAACTCGTAGCCCAGGCCGGCCGAGCCGTAGAGGAAGCCCTTGCCGTAAATCTTGTTCTCATCGGGCCGCGGCAGCGTGGAGGACTGGTCGTAGCGGCCCTGCAGTTCGAGGAACAGCTGGTTGAACAGCGACACGTTCAAGCGGGCGAAGTTGCCGATGAGGTGGCGCTTCGAGTCGCGCTGCAGGGCGTTGCGGTTCACCGTGTTATTCAGGCCCACGAAGTTGGGGTTCTGGAAAATCAGGCCGATGTAGTCCACGGCCTGGTCCATGTTTTCTTCCAGCGTGTTGCCCAGCACCAGCGTGGTGCCCACGTTCTGGCCAAAGTCGTGGTTGAAGCTGGCCAGCGTGGTGGCGGTGGTGAGGCGGAACTGGTCCACGGTTTCGGCAATGCCGCCGTTCTGGTTGCCCACCTGCGAGGTGCCCACGGCGCGCACCGACGTCACGCGCGAGGTATACAAGTCGGTGCCGATGTTGTGGCTCAGGGTCAGCCAGGGGGCCACTTTGTAGCTCAGCTGCACGTTGCCGATGAAGCGGTTGGTGCGGTCGGTCTGGGGGTTGTTGTTCACCGTCCAGTAGGGGTTGTCGGCGTCGGCGTCGGTGCCATTGCCGGGGGCCAGCAGGCGGCGGCGGGTGCCGTCGGGGTTCAGGTAGTTGCGGGCATCGTCATCGCGCGGCCAGTTCAGCAGGCTCAGCAGGAAGCCGCCCGACGAGCCAAACAGACCCGGGCCCTGAATGGGCCGCTCGCCGCCCGAGGTCAGGTATTGCGCCGAGCCGCTCACTTTGAAGCGCTCCGTGAGCTGGGCCGTGCCCGATAGGCGCACGGTGCTTTTGTCGTACTTGCTGCCCGGCGTCACGCCCTGCTGCTGCAAGTTCGAGGCCGACACGAAGAAGCTGGCCTTTTCCGAGCCGCCCGACAGGTTCAGGAAGTTCTGGAAGGCGTTGCCCTTGCGGAAGAAGTTGCCCACGTTGTCGTACACTTCCTCGCCGGGCGCGAAGCGCGGGCCGAACGAGATGCGGGTGGAGGGGTCGGCCAGGCCGCTGCTGCCGCGCTTGTACAGACCCTGCATTTTGGGCAGACGGCTCACCTCGTCCACCGAGTACTGGGTGCGGTAGCTGAGGGTGGTGGTGCCGGCCTTGCCTTTCTTGGTGGTGATGACCACGGCGCCGCCCGCCGCGCGCAGGCCGTAGAGGGCCGCGGCGGCTGGGCCTTTCAGCACCGTGATGCTTTCGATGTCTTCGGGGTTGAGGTCGCCGGCGCGGTTGGAGGAGCCCACCGAGCGGCCCAGCAGGCCGTTGAAGGCCGAGCCGCCGCCCGGCGCCGTGCTTTCCTGAAAGGAGCCGTTGTCCATAATCATCCCGTCGATGACGAACAGCGGCTGGTTGTCGCCGTCGAGCGAGGTGCCGCCCCGGATGATGATGCTGGCGCCCTCGCCCGGCGCGCCGCCCGAGGAGGTGATATTTACGCCCGCCACCTTGCCCTGCAGGGCGTTCACCACGTTGGTCTGGCGCGAGTCGATGATGTCTTTGCTTTTCACTTCCTGCACGGCCGTCACCAGCTCGCGCTTGGCCTGCGGAATGCCGTACGACGTCACCACCACCTCGTCGAGGCCGGTGGTGCTTTCCTTGAGGCCCACGTCCACGGCGCCATCGGCGGGCACGGCACGCTCCTGCGAGGCGTAGCCGATGAAGCTGAACACGAGCGTGGCGCCCGGCGCGGCCTGCACCGAGTAGCGGCCGTCGGAGCCGGTGGTGCTGCCCGTGGTGGTGCCCTTCACCAGCACCGTGACGCCCGGCAGCGGGCTTTGGTCAGTGCTGGACGTGACGATGCCCGACACGGTGCGGGTCGCCGTCTGGGCCCAGCTGGGCGGCGCCAGCAGCACGCCCAGCAATAGCAGGAATAGCCAGTATTTTTTTTTCATGAGGAAGAATGAATTGGTGGGAAAAAGGGAATCAATAAAAAAGGCCGGAACCCGGGCACGGCGCGCCGTTAGGTTCCGGCCCCAAGGTCGGCAAAATAGCTATGCAATTACAATACAGGGCCTTGTAGCTCATACAGGCAGGCAGAGGCGCTCAAAACGGAAAGGAAAGGGTCAAATGTGCGAAACAATTGGGCAATTTTCCCGCAATCGTTCCCAACAAATAGCGCACGGCGCTGCCTTCGTCCGTCCCGAAATTTTTATCCTCATTATTAGAAATTATCTATTTGCTATTTGTGAAGTTTTGATTCGTGCCGGGCATTCACCAACTTACCGGCCCCTCCCACCCCAGCCCCCGTTTCCTTATGGCCTCCCCCCTCGCAACGCTGCCCGCCACCGCCGGTGCGCACCTCCCCGTTAGCCTCTACGCCGATTCGGAGCAAGCCTCCGCCGCCGTAGCCCAACAAATCGCCGACCTCATTCGCCGCCGCGCCGCCGAGGGCCGCCCCTGCGTGCTGGGCTTGGCCACCGGCTCGTCGCCCACGCGGGTGTACGAGGAACTGGTGCGCCTGCACCGCGAAGACGGCCTGAGCTTCCAGAACGTCATCAGCTTCAACCTCGACGAGTACTACCCCATGGCGCCCGGCTCGCTGCAGAGCTACGTGCGCTTCATGCGCGAGTACCTGTTCGACCACGTCGACATCCGGCCCGAGAACGTGCACATTCCCGATGGGACCGTGCCGCCGGAGCAGGTGCCGGCCTTCTGCCAGCGCTACGAGGAGCAGATACGCGAGGCCGGCGGCATCGATTTGCAGCTGCTGGGCATCGGGCGCACCGGCCACATCGGCTTCAACGAGCCCGGCTCGGGGCCGGCCTCCCGCACCCGCATGATTACCCTCGACCACGTGACGCGCACCGACGCGGCCTCCGACTTCTACGGTGAGGAAAACGTGCCGCGCCGGGCCCTCACCATGGGCGTGGGTACCATTCTCGAAGCCCGCCACATTGTGCTGCTGGCCTGGGGCGAGGGCAAAGCCGCCGTGGTGAAGCGCATGGTGGAAGGCGAGGTGACCGATACGGTGCCGGCCACTTACCTGCAGCGCCACCCGGCCGTGCAGGTGGTGCTGGACGAGGCCGCCGGCGCCGAGCTCACGCCCCGCAAAACGCCCTGGCTGCTGGGCCTGCCCTGCGACTGGCACGACGCGGCCCTGGTGCGCAAGGCCATCACCTGGCTGGCCCGCAGCGTGAGCAAGCCCATTCTGAAACTCACCGAGGAAGACTACAACGAAAACGGCCTCTCGGAACTGCTGGCGCAGTCGGGCCCGGCCTACGACATCAACATTCGCGTCTTCAACGAGCTGCAGCACACCATCACCGGCTGGCCCGGCGGCAAGCCCGACGCCGACGACACCCACCGCCCCGAGCGCGCCGCGCCGTTTCCCAAGCGCGTGCTCATCTTCTCGCCGCACCCCGACGACGACGTGATTTCGATGGGCGGCACCCTGCTGCGGCTCGTGGACCAGGGCCACGAGGTGCACGTGGCCTACCAGACCTCGGGCAATATTGCCGTGTTCGACGACGAGGCCATTCGCTTCGCCGAATTTGTGGCCGATTACGACCACGCCTTCCGCCTGCCCGGCGACGAGCCGGCCGACAACCTCTACCACCGCGTGGCGGAATTCCTCAAAAACAAGCAGCCCGGCCAGGTCGACAGCGACGAGGTGCAGCAGATAAAGGGCCTTATCCGGCGCGGCGAGGCCAAGAGTGCCTGCCGCCTGGCCGGCGTGCCCGACGCCAACGCCCACTTCCTCGACCTGCCTTTCTACGAAACCGGCCGCGTGCGCAAAAAGCCGCTCGGCGACGAGGACATCCGCCTCACCATGGAGCTGCTGAACCGCATTCAGCCCCATCAGATTTACGCGGCCGGCGACCTGAGCGACCCGCACGGCACGCACCGCGTGTGCCTGGCCGCCATTTTTGAGTCGATTTACCGACTGAAGGAGTCGGGCACGCAGTGGCTCGACGACTGCTGGGTGTGGCTCTACCGCGGGGCCTGGCAGGAATGGGACATCGACCAGATTGAGATGGCCGTGCCCCTCTCCCCTTCCGAGCTCACGCGCAAGCGCCGCGCCATCTTCAAGCACCAGAGCCAGAAGGACCGGCCGCTGTTCCCCGGCGCCGACCAGCGCGAGTTCTGGCAGCGCAGTGAGGCCCGCAACCGCACCACGGCCAAGATTTACGACGAGCTCGGCCTGCCCGAATACGAAGGCATTGAGGCCTTCGTGCGCTGGGCTTTTTGAGGCAAAAATGCCATGTACAACGGTCATGCTGAGCGGAGGCGCAGCCGCAGTCGAAGCATCTCTACCGCGCAGCTAATTCTTTCGATGGAAATACCGCTGCGGTAGAGATGCTTCGACTGCGCTCAGCATGACGGGCTGCTGAATTTTCTCATACTTTCCTACACCTCACTTTTACCCCCCCTCCGAACCCATTCATAGCAGAAGTTGAATATTAAGCGAATTATTTCTATACCTTGATGTTAAGAAGCTTGCTTTCTCACCTTTTTCCCACCAAACTCTTCTGCTTATGTACCACTTATATCGAGACCAGCTGGCCCGGCATTTGGGCGGGCTGCTGCTGTGCCTGCTGCTGGCCGTGCCAGTGCTGGCCCAAACCGCCGGCCAGCGCTACACCCTGCGCGGCCGCGTGACCGACGCCGCCGGCCTGGGCCTGCCCGGGGCCACGGTGCTGCTGAACGGCACCACCTTCGGCGCGTCGTCGGACGCCGACGGGGCATATTCGGTGAGCGCCACCGTAGCGCCCGGCAACTACACCCTCACCATTTCGCTGATTGGCTACAAGTCGGAAACGCGCCCGCTGCGGCTGGGCACCGACGAAACCGTGACCACCGACGTGGCCCTGGCCGAAGCCCAGCAGAAGCTGGACGAAGTCGTAGTAGTCGGCTCGACGGTGACCGTGAACCGCCGCGAGTTGGGCAACGCCATCAGCACCATCAAAGGCTCGGAGCTGACACAGAGCGGCTCGGGCGCGGTGCTGAACTCGCTGCAGGGCAAGGTGCCCGGCGCCCAGATTACCCAAAACTCGGGCGACCCGGCGGGTTCGATGTCGGTGCGCCTGCGGGGCATTCACACGCTGGCGGGGTCGTCGGACCCGCTGTATGTGATTGACGGCGTGATTATCAGCAACGCCAGCACCAACGTGTCGCAGCTGGCGCTGGCCAACGACATCGGGGTGGCCAATGCGGGCCAGAACCGCCTGGCCGACCTCAACCCCAACGACATTGCCAGCATCAACGTGGTGAACGGCTCGGCGGCGGCGGCCATCTACGGCTCGCGGGCCGCCAACGGAGTAGTCATCATCACCACCAAGCGCGGGGCGGCCGGCGGGGTGAAGGTATCGGCCTTCACCAGCTTCACCGTCAACGAGCTGCGCAAATCGGTGTCGGTGAACACCTACGGCAAGCAGTTTGGCTACGCGGGGCTGCGGCTCTACACCATCGGGGGCATCACGCCAGCCAACATTGCGGCCAACCCCGGCACCACCACCACCAGCATCACGCGGGCCAACGTGGCCACGCCGCTGGCCAGCAACCTGGTGGACGTGCCGCGCTACAACTACTTCGACCAGATTTTCCGGACCGGCTACGGCACCGACGACGGCGTGTCGTTTTCGGGCGGCTCGGAGCGCACGCAGTACTACGTGTCGCTAGGCTACCTCAAAAACCAGGGCATCATCAAGGGCACCGACTTCACGCGCTACAACCTGCGGGCGCGGGTGGAGCAGCGCCTCACCAACTGGGCCAAAATTTCGGCTGGCTTGAGCTACATCAACAGCTTCTCGAACGAGAAAGCCAACGGCAACGTGTTCTACAGCCCGATTAACTCGGTCAACATCACCAACAACATCTACGACATCACGCAACGCGACGCCAACGGCAACCTGCTGGCCGTGGAGCCCACCCGCGTGAACCCGCTCTCGACCATCGAGGACATGAAGTTTACGCAGGGCGTGAACCGCACCATCAGCGACGTGCAGGTTAACCTGACGCCATTCAAAGGCTTTTCGCTCGATTACGTGTTTGGGGTGGATGCCTTTTCGCAGGCGGGTCAGGGCTACATCCGGCCCTACCCCTACCAGGCCACGGCCGGCCTGCCCGCCGCCCGCTACCCCTTCGGCTACGCGTCCAACGCCAACAATGTGGCCGTGCAGCTCAACTCCGACATCAACGCGGGCTAC
This sequence comes from Hymenobacter sp. 5317J-9, assembly GCF_022921075.1. Taxonomy (NCBI): domain Bacteria; kingdom Pseudomonadati; phylum Bacteroidota; class Cytophagia; order Cytophagales; family Hymenobacteraceae; genus Hymenobacter; species Hymenobacter sp. 5317J-9. Next base: position 1,902,765 of record NZ_CP095050.1, on the reverse strand, counting down.
GAGTACGACTTCAGCGAAACGCTGAAACTGAGTTTGCGCGCCGGCTATAACTACCAGTTTAGCCAGCAGGACCTGACGGCCACGCAGGGCCAGAACCTGGCACCGTTCATCACCACGGTGAGCGGGGCCTCGAACACCACCGTGACCTCGCAGTACAACCTCGACCGGTATTCGCTGAGCGGCTACTATGGGCAGGCCACGTTGGGCTACCGCAACCTGGCTTTCATCACGGCGGCCGTGCGCCGCGACCGGGCCAGCAAGTTCTCGCCCTCGCAAACCAACCAGGTGTACCCGAAAATCAGCGGCTCGCTGGTGGTGTCGGACATGAGCTTCTGGCAGAATTCCACCTACGGCCAGGTATTCAACACGCTGAAGCTGCGGGCCAGCTACGGCGAGTCGGGCAACCTGGTTATTCTGCCCACCTACGGCCGCTTCTACGCCTTCAATCCGGTGGGCTTCCTGGGCCGCAATACCCTCACGCCCAGCACGCAGCTGGCTAACCCCGACGTGAAACCCGAGCGCAACTCCGAGGTGGAGGTGGGCGCCGACTTCGGCTTCCTCAAGGACCGCATCAGCCTGGGCGCCACGTACTATTATCAGGAAATCACCGACCTGCTGCTCTCGCGCAACCTGGCGCCGTCGTCGGGCGGGGCCACCATCTTCAACAACGTGGGCCGCATGGAAAACCGCGGCGTGGAACTGCAGTTGACGGTGGTGCCGGTGAAAACCGAAAACTTCACCTGGGACGTGACGGCGCTCTATAACCGCAACCGCAACAAGGTGCTGGACCTGCCCGGCTCGAACGGCAACACCCAGGCCATTTCCATCGACAACGCGGCCGGTGCGCCGGTGTACCTACTGGCCGGGCAGCCGGCGGGCGTGTTCTACGGTTCGGGCTACGCCCGCGACGCCAACGGCAACCTGCTGCTCACGCCGCAGGGCTTCCCGCAGGACGAGCGCACCACCGGACAGGCCGTGGGCGCGGTAGGCTTTGTGCCCTCGCGCACGGCCGACGGCCAGCCGAGCTACGGGCCCGGCACGGCCATTGCCAACGTCATCATCGGCGACCCCAACCCGAAATGGACGGGCTCGCTGAGCAGCAACTTCAGCTACAAGAAGCTGTCGCTGCACGTGCTGTTTGATGCGGTGCAAGGCAACAGCGTGTTCAACGCCGACAAGCGCACCCGCCAGGGCGTGGGCCTGGGCGATTTGGCCGAGAAGGAGTTGCGGGGCGAGCTGCCACGCGGCTACATCTTCGCCATCTACAACACTCAGGAATTCCGCGTCGATGACGGCTCGTACGTGAAGCTGCGCGAGGCGGCGCTGAGCTACGCGCTGCCCACCTTCACGCGCCTCATCAGCAGCCTGAACCTTTCGCTGGTGGGCCGCAACCTGTATTCATGGGACAACTACAACGGCTTCGACCCCGAAACCAGCGCGGGCGGGTCGAACGACCTGTTGCGCGCCATCGACTTCGGCAACGTGCCCATCCCGCGCACTTACCAGATTAAGCTTTCGGCCACGTTCTAGCTCCGTCATCGCCATGAAAAAATATACCATCCTCGCGGCCCTGCTGGCGTTGTCGCTCGGCAGCTGCAACAAAGAATACCTGAACCCCAGCGCGGCCAGCGAACAGCAGGTCGTGACGTCGTCCGACGGCCTCATCACGCTCTGCAACGGCCTGCAGGCCCGCTATACCACCGGCGGCGCGCTCAGTGTGCTGTATAACGCGGTGGCGGCCGGCGGCCTCAGCACCAAGGAACTCACCATTCTGAACGTGGGCAACATTGAAGAATACAACGTGAGCTTAGGCGCTGGCAACGTCACGAACAGCAACATCGTCATTCGCAACCTCTGGACGCAAGCCAACCTGGTGAAAGCCAACGCCGACCTGGTGCTGGCCAACGCCGGCAACGCCACCGAAGCAGGCACCCGCAGCGGCATTGTGGCCTACGCCAGCATTTTCCGGGCGCTGGCGCTGGGCACGCTGGCGCAGTTTTTCGAGAGCGCGCCGCTCACGGTGCAGGAAAATGCAGCTTTTGTGCCCCGCGTGCAGCTGCTGCAAAATGCCGTGGCGCAGCTCGAAACGGCGGCCACGCAGCTGGCCGCTGCGCCGGTGTCGGCCGACTTCAACGCCAAGATTGTGCCCGGCATCGACCTGCCCAACACCATTCAGGCCCTGATTGCGCGCTACAGCCTGCAGGCCGGCGACTACGACAAGGCCTTGGCCGCCGCCGGCCGCGTGGACCTTACCAAACGGTCGGTGTTCAACTTCGACGACAACACCCGCAACCCGCTGTTTGAAGTGGCCTTCGGCAACCGCAACGTGTTCGAGCCCTTCAACACCAGCCTGGGCCTGACCGGCGCGCTGGCCCCCGAGTCGGGCGACCGGCGCCTGCCCGCGCTGCTGCGCATCAGCCCGGCCCCGCTGCCCACCCAGAACCTGGGCACGGGCTTCTTCACCGCCAACAGCGCCCCCATTCCGGTGTACCTGCCCAATGAAATGATTCTGATTCGGGCCGAAGCTTACGCCCGCAAGAGCGACGTACCCAACGCCATCACCGAGCTGAACCGGGTGCGCACCAGCACGGCGGCGGCCACCAGCACCAGCACGGGCCTGCTGCTCACGCTGCCGGGGGCGGGCCTGCCGGCCTACTCCGGCCCCGCCACCCAGGCCGACGTGCTGACGGACATTCTGCGCAACCGCAGCATCGAACTGGCCTTCCAAGGCTTCCGGCTCGAAGACAGCCGGCGGTTTGGGCGCCCCGGCCCGGGCGCGGCCGGCGCCGAGCGCAACCGCAACTTCTACCCCTACCCCCGCGTGGAGCGCGAAAACAACTCGCAGACCCCGACTGACCCGCTGATTTAGGGGCGGCGGAGGGGCGTCTGCTAGAACGTCATGCAGAGCGCAGCGAAGCATCTCGCGTGTGGTCGTAAACCAATCGTTAGGATTACTGCCGCATGCGAGATGCTTCGGCTGCGCTCAGCATGACGTTCTTTTGCTTTTCCTACCTTCCGCAGCGCCTCGCGCTTTCTCGAGAAAATGAACTCCCACCTCGCCCGCCTTTGCCAACTCGCCGCGCAACCCAGCCGCCGCATCATCGGCCTGATGTCGGGCACCTCGCTCGATGGGCTGGACGTGGCGCTGTGCCGCCTGACGGGCCACGGCCCCGGCACCCAGCTGGAATTGGAGCGTTTTCAGACGGTACCCTATTCCGATGACACCAAGGTCCGCATCCGCAAAGTGTTTGCCCGCGAGCAGGTGAGCCTGGAGTTTCTCACGCTGCTGAACCCCTGGCTGGGCCAGCTGCATGCCGCTGCCATTCTGGACTGCCTGCGCGAATGGCAGATTGCCGCCACCGAAATCGACCTCATCGCCAGCCACGGCCAGACCATCTACCACGCCCCGCGCCACCAGCATCAGCACCCCGATTTCGACCTGAACGCAACCCTGCAGCTCAGCGACGGCGACCACGTGGCCGTGGGCACTGGCATCATCACCCTCAGCGACTTTCGGCAGAAGCACGTAGCGGCCGGCGGCGAGGGCGCCCCACTGGCGGCCTATGGCGACTTTCTGCTATTGAGCAGTGCCGACGAGGAACGGCTGCTGCTCAACCTCGGCGGCATTGCCAATTTTACCTACCTGCCCCGCGTCGGCGGCGACGCCACCACCGCCTTCAGCACCGACACCGGCCCGGGCAACACCTTGCTCGACGCCACCGTGCGCGCCCACCGCCCCGAAATGGCTTACGACGAAGACGGCCGCCTGGCCCTGGCCGGCCGCGTGCACGAAAGCCTGCTCACGGCTCTGCTCGACCACCCGTTTTTCAGCGCCCCGCTGCCTAAAACCACCGGCCCCGAGCTATTCAGCACCACTTACCTGTCTGAAGCCCAACGCCGCAGCGCCACCGAAACGCTGGGTTTGGAAGACACCCTGGCCACGCTGGCCGAGCTCAGCGCTGTGGGCGTGGCGCGGGCCGTGCAAGCCGCCTTTGCCGAGCGGCCCGCGCCGACAGCAGTGTATGCCAGTGGTGGCGGGGCCCACAACCCCGCCCTGCTGGCAGCATTGCGGCGTTATTTGCCCGCCGCCCGCTTCGCCAGCACCGACGTGCTAGGCGTGTCGGGCGACGCCAAGGAAGCTATTTTGTTTGCCGTGCTGGCCAATGAGGCCGTGGCCGGCCAGCCCGTGGCCATTGGCGCGGGCCGGCAGCGGGTGCCCGCGGTAGGTATGGGCAAGGTTTCGTTTCCGGGGTGATGGTACCGGTACAGAACATCAGGGCCAGCACAAACACAGCCCGTCATGCTGAGCTTGTCGAAGCATCTCTACCGCGCAAGTAATTAGTTACTCTTCGCGGTAGAGATGCTTCGACAAGCTCAGCATGACGTTCTTTTAGTTTCTCAAAGAGTCTATTTCTGACCTTCCACCCATGAACTCCACCACCCAAGCCGCCCTCGACACCACCGGCACGCTGCCCCTGGCCGAAGCCTCGCAGCCGGGTCGCCTCATCAGCCTCGACGTCTTCCGCGGCCTGACCGTGATGGCCATGATTTTGGTAAACAACCCCGGCGACTGGGGCCACATCTACCCGCCGCTGGAGCACGCCGAGTGGAACGGCTGTACGCCGACGGACCTCATTTTCCCGTTTTTCCTGTTCATCGTGGGCGTGAGCCTGGTGTACGCCCTCGACGGGGTGAAGCGCCAGGGCGGGCCGCAAGGCTCGGTGCTGTGGCGGGTGTTGCGCCGCGCGGCGGTGTTGTTTGGCCTGGGCCTGCTGCTGTCGCTGTATCCCAAATTCAATTTCCCGGTAGTGCGCATTATGGGGGTGCTGCAGCGCATTGCGCTGGTGTTTTTGGGCTGCAGCTTCATTTTTCTGAAAACCAGCTGGCGCACGCAGGCCTGGCTCGTCGTTGGCTTTCTCATCGGCTACGCGGTGCTGATGCAGCTGGTGCCCGTGCCCGGCTTCGGCCCGGCCAACCTGGAGCCCAGCACCAACCTCGGCGCCTGGCTCGACCGGCTGGTGTTCACCGAGCCCCACCTCTGGAAACAAAGCAAAACCTGGGACCCCGAGGGCCTGCTGGGCACGCTGCCCGCCCTGGCCACCGGCCTGCTGGGCGCGCTCACGGCCCAGTGGCTGCGCCGCAAAGACCAGGAGCCCGCCACCAAAGTGGCCTGGATATTCGTGGCCAGCGGCGCCATCATCCTGCTGGGGTTGATTTGGGCGCCGTGGTTCCCCATCAACAAAGCCCTGTGGAGCAGCTCCTACGTGCTCTACACCGGCGGCCTGGCCATGGCCAGCCTGGCGGCCCTCTACTGGATTTGCGACGTGCAGGGCCACCGCGCCTGGACGCGCCCGGCCGTGGTCTACGGCGTCAACGCCATCCTGGTATTCTGCCTGTCGGCGCTGCTTTCGCGCACGTTCGGGCTGTTCACGCTGCCGCTGCCGAACGGCAAAACCGGCGGCGTGAAGGAATGGCTTTACGAGTGGGGTATTGCCCCGCACTTCAACGACCCGCGCATGGCTTCGGCCGCCGGGGCCATTACGCTGATTATCATCTGGTATTTCATTCTGAGCTGGATGTACAAGAAGGGCGTGGTGCTGAAGGTGTGAGTTTGGGCGGGATGAAACAGAACGTCATGCAGAGCGCAGCGAAGCATCTCGCCTGCTTGAGTAAATGAGTACTTGTCCCAAGCGAGATGCTTCGCTGCGCTCTGCATGACGTTCTTGTAGTAGTCTATGCAATACATCTCATGAAAATTCTCATCATCGGCGGCGGCAACATGGGCCTGACGTACGCCCGCAGTTTCGTGCGTGCCCACATCACCTCGCGGCTCGACTTGCGGCTGCTGGCCCGCTCGCCCGAGCGGGTGGCGGCGCTGGCGGCCCACGAGTTGGGAACGGTATGGGGAACACCGGCCGAGTGCGTACCGGGCGCCGACCTGCTCATTTTGGCCGTGAAGCCACAGGATTCGCCGGCCCTGTTTGAGGTGCTGCGCGGGCTGGTGCAGCCGCAGCAAGTGGTGCTCAGCATCATGGCGGGCGTGCGCATTGCCACCCTGCGCGAGGCTCTGGGCACGCCTAAAATCATTCGGGCCATGCCCAACCTCCCGGCCCAAATCGGCATGGGCATGACGGCTTTCACCAGCACCGACGAGGTGACCCGCGCCGAACTGGTGCAGGTGCAGAACCTGCTCAGCACCACCGGCAAGACGGTCTACGTGGAAACCGAAGCCGCCATCGACGCCAGCACGGCCATTTCGGGCAGCGGCCCGGCCTACGTGTACTACTGCATGAGCGCCCTCATGGACGCGGCCGCCCAGATGGGCTTCGCCCCCGCCGAAGCCGAGTTGCTGGTGAGCCAGACCTTCCGCGGCGCGGTGGAGCTATACTCGCAATCGGGCCTGAGCTGCGAGGAGTGGATTGCCAGAGTGGCTTCCAAGGGCGGCACCACGGAAGCCGCGCTTAAAGCCTTTGGCGCGGGCCAGGTGCGCGAAGGGCTGGTGGCCGGGGCCAAAGCGGCGCGAGACCGGGCCGAGGAATTGGGGAAGTAGTACCACCAAGCTGTGCTTGGTACCGCGAGCAAACCTCCCTAACGACACCATGCACAGCTTGGTGGTACCCTTACTCCTCGCGCCAGTAGCTATGGGGCCACTGCTGCCAGTCGGCGGCCAAGCCGGCCTTCACCGGATTGTTGAGGGTGTAGGCAATGGTGGCCGCCAGCTCCCGCGCATTACGAATGCGGTGGTCGTAGCTTTCGCGCTGCCAGACCCTGCCGTTGTCCTTTCGCAGCCGGTTGAGGTGGCGGGCGGTGTGGCTTTTAAGCCGTTGTAGCGTCCGGGCCAGCGGGGTAACGATTTCCAGCGGCAGGTGCACTACCAAATGCACATGGTTGGGCATCACGCAGTAAGCCAGCAGCTCATAGCCGGGCCCGTCGGCGTAATGCAAGGCAGCTTTTACGATGGCCGACTCGGCTGCGCCGCACAGGTAGCACGGCCCGTGGTCGGACCGGTCAAGCACGCCATCGAAAGTGCTGAAAAAGCCCTCACGCGGCTGAGTGGCAGGCGACGCTGCCGCGCTTTTGCGTAGAAGCTCACGTTCTTCCATCAACCGCAGCACCACCTCGCGGGGCAGCGAGCCTGCTAGGCGAAACGTGATGAAGTAGGACTCCCCCGCACCTAGTATATGCGGCAGAAAACGCTGGTAATAGGTCAGCTCCATGCGGCAAGGTACCACAAAGCCGCGCTTGGTTCCGGTGGCCGGGGCGATGCCGCTACCAAGCACAGCTTGGTGGTACTACTCCACCGAGTACTCAGCGAAGTCCTTGCGCAGCTGCGTTTTGAGAATTTTGCCGGTGGCGGTGTGCGGCAGCTGGTCCACAAATTCCACGGCGTCGGGCTCGCAGAACCTGGCCACTTTGCCTTTAAAAAAATCAAGCAGTTCCTGCGCTGAAACATCCATGCCGGGCCGACGGACTACTACCAGCAGCGGACGCTCGCTCCACTTGGCGCTGGGCACCCCGATGACGGCAGCTTCGGCCACGGCGGGGTGGGCCACGGCCAGGTTTTCGAGGTCGATGCTGGAAATCCACTCGCCGCCCGACTTGATGACGTCTTTCGAGCGGTCGGTGATGTGCATGAAGCCGTCGGGGTCGATGGTGGCCACGTCGCCGGTGCGGAACCAGCCGTCGGCGGTGAGCTCGCCGGGCGTGTGGCTGCGGAAGTAGTCGCGCACTACCCAAGGCCCCCGCACCAGCAGGTCGCCGAAGGCCACGCCGTCGTGCGGCAGCTCCTGGCCGTCGTCGCCCACTATCTTCATGTCGACGCCGAACACGGCCCGGCCCTGGGTGGCCAGCAGGGCGTCTTTTTCTTCGTCGCTCAGCGTCTGCTGCTGGGCCTGCAGGCGGCTGGCGGTGCCCAAGGGGCTGGTTTCAGTCATGCCCCAGGCGTGGGTGATGGTGACGTGCAGCTCGTTTTCAAACGCTTTCATCAAGGCCGGCGGGCACGACGAGCCGCCCACCACCGTGCGCCGCAGAGTGCTGAACTGCCGCTGCCCTTCGCGCATGAACTGCAGCAGGGCCAGCCAGATGGTGGGCACGCCGGCCGAGAAGGTGACGCTCTCATTTTCCATCAGCTCAAACAGGCTGGCGCTGTCCATGCCGGCGCCGGGCAGCACCAGCTTGGCGCCGTTGAGCGGGGCCGCGTAGGGCAAGCCCCAGGCGTTGACATGGAACATGGGCACCACGGGCATTATCACGTCGAGGGCCGAGCAGCCCAGCGCATCGGGCAGCGAGATGCCCAGCGCGTGCAGCAGCGTGGAGCGGTGTGAATAGAGCACGCCCTTGGGCTGGTCGGTGGTGCCGGAGGTGTAGCACAGCGAGCAGGCCGTGTTTTCGTCGAAGCTGGGCCACTCGTAGTCGGCCGTCTCGGCGGCCAGCAGGTCTTCGTAGCTGCACAGGCCGGGCAGCTCGGAATGGGCCGGCAGGTGCTCGGGGCCGGCCATCAGCACCCACTTTTCCACCGTCGGACACACGGACGCCAGCCGCGCCACCAGGGGCAGAAAGGTGAGGTCGAAGAACAGCAGCCGGTCTTCGGCGTGATTGATGATGTAGACGAGCTGCTCCGGAAACAGCCGCGGATTGATGGTGTGGCACACCGCCCCGATGCCGGCCACGCCGTAGTAGAGCTCGAAATGGCGGTGCGTGTTCCAGGCCAGGGTGCCCACCCGGTCGCCGTTCTCGATGCCCAGCCTGAGCAGGGCATTGGCCAGCTGCTTGCTACGGGCGTTGGCCGCGGCGTAGGTATAGCGGTGGATGCCCCCTTCGGGCAGGCGCGACACGATTTCGGTATCGGCGTGCCACTTGGCGGCGTGCTCGATAATTGTGGCCACGCGCAGTGGCTGGGCCATCATCAGTCCTAGCATAGGAAGCGGGGTGGGAATGGGAAGATGCCCGTAAGGTAACAGTCGGGCTTTTAACTTGCCACTCCCCGCTCCTACTTCTGCACCGCCTCGATGGCCAGCTGCAGCAGCGAGGAGCGCACGCTCAGTTCAGTCAGCTTGTTGTTGCGGCGCGTGGGGTGCACGCGGTTGGTGAGCAGGATGACCACCAGGTCTTTCTCGGGCTCGACCCAGAAGTAGGTGCCCGTGAAGCCGGTGTGCCCGTAGCTGCGCTGCGAAGCGCTTTTGGCCGAGTTCACCGTGGGGTTGGCCGCCGGGCGGTCAAAGGCCAGGGCGCGGCGGTTGTCGGGGCAGAACTGGCAGCGGGTCCACTCGGTCATGACGTCTCTGCCGAACACCTGCTGGCCGCCGTAGCGCCCGCCCCAGGCGTAGGTCTGGGCGAGCTTGGCCACGTCGTTGGCATCGCCGAACAGGCCGGCGTGGCCCGAAAGGCCGCCCAGCAGGGCCGCGCCTTCGTCGTGCACGGTGCCGTGCAGCAGCTGGCGCCGGAAGGCCGAATCCACCTCCGTGGGCACGATGCGAGCCAGCGGGAAGCGGTTGGTAGGCCGGAAACCCAACGTAGTGGCGCCCAGCGGACGGTATATTTCTTTCTGCAGAAAGGCGTCAAACGTCTGCCCCGTCCGGGCCTTCACCAGCTCCGGGTACAAGATGAAGGACAGGTCCGAATACACGTAGCCGGGTTTCTCGTTCAGCGGCGACTCCCCTATCTCCTTATAGATTCGGGCTGGCAAATTCTTGCGCGCCCACAAACCCTGCGCCGCTGGCAGCGGAAACCGCGCCGACGAATCCGGCCGGAAATAGCGGCGGCGCATTTCGCCGTTTTTCTTCCGCAATTCCTGCCAAAACGGAATCCAGGCTTTGAGGCTGGCCTGGTGGGCCAGCACGTCACGCATCTTCAGGTCGGCCTTATTGGTGCCGCGCAGGAAGCCAAAGTAGTTGCCCATGGTGCTGTCGGGGCTGAATTTGCCCGCGCCCTGCAGCTTCATCAGCGCCGGCGTGGCGGCCATGAGCTTGGTCATTGAGGCCAGGTCGTAGAGGTCGTCGTTGCGCACGGGGCGCGGCACGCTCACCGCTTTAGCCGTCGCGGGCTCGTCTTTCTTTTTCTTTTTAGCCTCAACTACTGCATCACCGAAGCCCGCATACGTCTGGTTACCATAGCTTTTGCGTAGCACCACGGTGCCCCGGCGGGCAATGAGCACCTGCGCGCCCGGAAACGCCTGCGCCGCCAGGGCCCGGCCCACCAGGCTGTCGACGCGGGCTTCGAGGCGCGGGTCCATGTTTTCGTCCTCGGGGTTAGCGTAGCGCAGGCGGAAGCCCGCGGCCGTGCGCAGCCCGAAGCCACGCGGGTACCGGTCGCTCACCGTCACGGGCAGCTTGCCGGCGGCCCCGATGCCGCCAAAAATAGCCTGCGCGGCCAAGCTCTGGGCATTATCGCTCTCCTGATAGGCCATGATGACGGCCGCGGCGCGGTCCAGGTCGCGCACCTTGGCCACGGCATAGGCCGAGCCAAACACGCTGAGCACCAGCGTTTGCTTCTGGTCCACCAGCTCGCGCAGCAGCAGGTTGGTTTCGGGCGTGATGCCGAAGCTGGTGGCCGGCAGGCGGCCCAGGCTTTGCAGGCCCACCAGCACCACGTTGTAGGATTTGAGGGCGGCGCGCAGCTTTATCATTTCGTCCAGCGTGGGCGTGGCCGAGGCGTGGAAATGCGCCGCGGGAGCATAGTCGGCCACGGCCCGCTGAAACTCCGTGGTATCGCGCGGAGAGCCGCCCAGCACCAGCGTGGCAATGCGCAACGTGTCGAGGCGCTGCAGGGGCAGCAGGTTCTTCTGGTTGCGCAGCAGCGTGATGCTCAGCTCGGTAAGGCGGTGGCTGAGGTACTGCGCGTGCGGCGCGTTGAGGTCTTGGTAGAGGTTGCGGGTATCGATGGGCCGGTAGTGGTTCAGGCCGGCCCACTGCTTGAGGGCCAGCACGCGGCGGCAGTGCACGTCGATTTCCTGCTGGGTGAGGCGGCCGCTGTCCACGGCGGCGCGCACCATGCGCAGGGCCAACGGAATGTTCTTGCTGAACTCCAGAATGTCGTTGCCGGCAATGAGGGCGCGTACGTCGGCCTCGCCCGGCTCAAACATGCTGATGACGCCGCGCATGTTCATGGCATCGGTGAAAACCAGGCCTTTAAAGCCCATCTCATCGCGCAGCAGGTCGTTGATGATGGGCCGCGACAACGTGCTGGGGCCCGGCACCGTGTCCAGGGCCGGCACGTTGAGGTGGGCCACCATCACGCCGCCCAGCCCGCCGGCCATGAGGCTGCGGAAGGGCGGCAGTTCCAGCGAGTCGAGTCGGCGCCGGTCGACGCGCACCGTGGGCAGGGCCAGGTGCGAATCGGCGTCCACGTCGCCGTGGCCAGGAAAGTGCTTGGCCACGGCCAGAATGCCGGCGTCCTGCATGCCGCGCATGTATTGGCGGCCGTCGCGGGCCACGGCGGCCGGGTTTTCGCCCCAGCTCCGAAAGCCGATGACGGGGTTGGCGGGGTTGTTATTCACGTCGACCACCGGCGCGAAGTTGACGTGCATGCCCAGCCGCTTGAACTGCTGCGCCACCTCGCGGCCCATGTCATACAGCAGCGTGGTATCGGTTTCGCCGCCCAGGCTCATCTGGTACGGGAATTTCACCACGCTGTCGAGGCGCATGCCCACGCCCCATTCGCCGTCCATGGCCACCAGCAGCGGCACGCGGCTCTGGCTCTGGTAGCGGTTGAGCAGGCGCGCCTGCCGGCCCGGGCCGCCCTGAAAGAATATCAGCCCCCCGATGCCGTACTGCCTGATAAGAGTGGAAATGGAGTCTTCGTCGATGCGGCGACGGTTGGAGTAGGCGGCCACCATGAAGAGTTGGGCCGCACGCTGGTCGGGCGTGAGGGCCCGCATCAGGCTATCGACCCACGGCGAGTGCAGGTAGCGGGTGAAAGCGGGGCTTTTAGCGCCGGGCGCGGCCGCAGGCTTGCCTTTGGTTTTTTTAGCGAGCGCAGCTTTGGTTTTGGCGGCCTTGGGCTGCGGCCGGGCGGCTTGTCGGGGCTTGGCAGCGCCGGAGCGCGCTTGAGCTTGGCCCAGCAGCGGGCACGCCAACAACAGCAGGAACGGAATAAGGGTGGGAAGACGCAATGGGAAACCGGGAAGAAGCATGTGAATTGGAATTACGAAAGTACTTCCTGGCCCCGGGCCAAGTACTCGCTCCCTTGCTCATCGCCCATTGGCGTCGGACTTCGCTGTGGCGCAGTCATCCGCTCCAATCATTGCTTAGTACAAAAACCTGAAAAAGGGCATTCAGGCAAAAGGGGCTCATTTTTTCTACCAAGGCCGAGCTAATGCAGCTTTCCAAACATTAAATTTTAAAAATATTTGTGCTACAAAATGGTGCTACATTATCAACAAGGGGCTTTTTTTAAGACGCTACGTTATTTAATAAAAAAAGGCCATAAAGTGACAAGTTTTGTTCATACATTGCCACCGCAAAATCCTGCTTAAAGGGATTAAAACCCTATTTTTCCTATTTATGACAAACTTTACTTTCATCTTTTTGAGGGCTTCTGCTGCGTGGAACGGGAGTGCCGCTTTAAAGAAAGCGCTGCTGATAGTTGTGACTCTGCTTGGCGGGTCGCTCGGCGCGTCAGCCCAAACCACCTACTACTGGAGGGGCTCGGCCAGCAACAGATGGAACGATGCTGGCAACTGGAACACCCAGACTGGCGGCGGCGGCTCGACCCGCACCAACCCAGCCACCAACGACGTGCTGGTATTTGATGGCACCATCAACGCCAACTTTCCGAGTCCCCTCATCGTGACCTACGGCAACGGAGGTAACGCTGCGTTCAGCGAAACGATTGGACGGATGCGCGTCGTGAACGGAGCCAACATCGTGATTGCCGGCCCCACCAACGGCAACGACGGCAGCATCATCAACGTGGCCGGGGGCACGGCGTCGCCGAACGCCGACGACTTTTTTGTGGAGGGCGGCTCCAGCATCACGTTCGCGGCGTCGGGCCAAACCGCCAACCGTTTCCTGCACATCAAAATCGGCACGGGCAAGAAAGGCCTGGTGACGGGCAATATCGCGTTTGACTGCGGCAACGTGTCGCGCCTGCTGGCCACCGATGCAGCAGGCTTGACGTTTTCGGGCAGCGGCTCCACCACCACCGTTGCCAACCTGACGGGAAACCCCTTCGGTACAACGGGTGCCAACACGGTAGTAGGTTCCAGTGGCTCCCAACTTGCTGACTTTTCCGACGTGGTGCCGGCTGGCTCGGTGCGGTACGTCAACGGCGCCAACTTCAAACAGCGCAGCGGCATTGCCCCCTTCGGCACGGGCACCACGGCGGTCACCACCTTTGCATCGGGCACCAAGTACATTTATTACAGCGGCACGTTCTCGGACGTGGGCCAAACCTACGGCAACCTGGAATTTGCCGGCACCGTGACGACCACGGTAGCGGGCAGCCAGCGCCTGACCATTGCCAACGACCTCACCGCCACCTCGGGCACCGCCAACCTGAACGTGACGGGAACCGGCGCCACGGGCGGCGTCTTCATTGGCGGCGACCTCAAGGCATTTGGCGGCGTCCTGAATTTCGTTCCGGCCACGGCCAGCGAACTAACCGTGCTGGGCAGCGCCCTGCTGACCAGCAACGTATCCTACACGCCGACTGTTTCGGGCAACGTACTGCTCAACGACGCGGTGATTGTCACGAGTTCGGGCGCTCTTACTTTTAACGGGGCCGCCAGCAACGTGAAATTTGGCGCCAATGTGAGCAACGACGGGGCACTCAGCTTTTCGCAGGGTGCCGCCAGCACGGTGACCTTCGCCGGCACCTCAGCTCAGGCCATCCAGGGCTCGGCCTCGATGGCCTTTGGCAACAACACCCTGTTCGAAATCAACAACACGGCGGGCTTAACCGTGGGCCGGGCCTTCACCGTGCGGCGCGGCCTGGTGCTGACGGCGGGCTTGATTTACACCGACCGCGCCGCGGGCACCCTGCTTACCCTGGCCAGCGGCGCCACCGTGACCGGGGGCAGCAACGCCAGCCACGTGAGCGGCTACCTGGCCCGCCAGGCGCCAGCTACCGTGGTGGCCGGTGCGCCCCTCAGCCTGCTGTATCCGGTGGGCAAAAACAACATTTATCGTCCTTTCACGCTCAACGTCAACACGCAGAACAGCAGCAGCACGGTGAACTACATTGGCGAAATCATGGACACGGCACCGGCTCAAGTCGTGTCGGCGCCCTTGGACCACGTGTCGTTTAAGCGCTACGTGCGCCTGGCCCCCGACGTGGCGCTGGGCAGCTTTTCGGGCACCGTCACGCTGAGCTTTGCGGCGGATGACTTCGTGACCGACCCCGCTCTCGCCAGCTTTGTGATGGCCAAAAGCGACGCCCCCACCGGTCCGTGGAGCAGCATCGGACGCAGCGCCAACAGCGGCAGCGCCAGCAATGGCTCGCTCACGTCGGCCAGCTTCATTACGTTCGGCACCAACAGCAACTTCTCGCTGGCCAGCACCGTGGCTTCGGTGGGCTTCCCCGGCACCAACCCGCTGCCCGTGCAGCTGACCCGCTTTGCCGCCAGCACCAAGGGCAACGGCATTGCCCTGGACTGGGCCACGGCAATGGAGAAAAACAGCGCTTACTTTGAAGTGCAGCGCAGCACCGACAGCGAAACCTTCCGCGCCATCGAGAAAGTGCAGGCGCTGGGCACCAGCACCACCACGCACACCTACACCACGCTGGACCGCGCTCCCCTGGCCGGCCTCAACTACTACCGCCTGCGCCAGGTAGACGCCGACGGCAAGGAGTCGTACTCGTCCGTAGTGTCGGCTCGCTGGAGCGCCGTTGCGGCCGTGGAGTTGTACCCCAACCCCAGCAGCGACAAAGTATACCTGAACGGCCTGGACGGCACGGTGCGCTTCCGCGTGCTGAACGAGATGGGTAAAACGCTGATGACGGGCGAAACCACCGGCGCCGCGGGCGTGAGCGTGCAGGCCCTGCCGGCCGGCATGTACCTGCTGGAGCTCGTGACCGAAGGTGGCCGCACGGTGCAGCGCTTCGCGCGCCAGTAAGGCAGTACCACTAGTGCAAAAGCCCCTGTACCACGTGGTGCAGGGGCTTTTTGCGTAGTGGTGCCAAGGGGATTAAACGCCAAACGGTTGCCCTTTTCGGAGCGCAGCCGTAGTAAAGGGTCGGGAGGCAGTCGATTTTCCTGCTTCCGCTTCGTGCCAATGACTGTTTTTTTGACCAAGCTACGTGGCGTGGGCGTGCTGGCGCTGGCTGCGCTGGGCCTCGCGCTCAGTGCCTGCAGCGGCGGCGCGCCCCTCGAACAATCCAGCGGCGGCTCGGGCCGCTCCACGGCCGTGCAGCTCGACACCACGGCCACGCTGCCCACCGAAGCCTGCGGTCTGCTCACGGCCCGTGAGGTGAGCGAGCTGACGGGCCAAGACGTGCAGCAGCAGGCCCAGGGCGATGCCTGCCGGTTTGTGGATGCGGCCAGCCCCAACAGCCCCGAGGCGGTGGTGCTGGTGTCGTTGCGGCCCGCCTCGGCCTTTGCCATTGCCCAGGCCGGCAACAAGTATAGCCGCCGCAGCATGGTGCGGATGACGGGCCTGGGGCGCGAGGCTTACTACGACGACTACCGCGGCGACCTCTACGTGCAGCTGCCGGAACGCACCCTCGTCATCGGCATGCCGCGCCGCCTCGAAGACCGGCGCCGCGACCGCATTGCCACCGATTTGGGACGGGTGGTGCTGGCCCGGCTGGCGGCCCGCGCGCCGGGTTCGGCGGCGCAGTAGCCGGTGGTGTGCGGGGAATGGCCGGGCATCGTAGCTTGCGACAACTTTTTCCTGCATTCATGAAAAAAATTGCCCTTGCCGGCCTCATGGCCGCCGCGCTAGCCTCGGCTTGCAACCAAACCAAAACCAGCGAAACCGCCAGCAGCGGCACCGAAAACGCCGGCTCGGCCGCCGACTCGACCACGGGCTTGAACGGGCTGTTCAACGCCTACTGGGAGCAGCAGTCGCGCCTCGACCCGCTCTCGGCCACGGCCTATGGCGACAACCGCTTCAACGACCAGCTGCCCAACAACCAGACCCGCGCCTACCGCGACACGCTGCGCGCCTTTTACCAAGGCTACCTGACGAAGCTGCAGCAATTTGACCGCGATAAGCTGAGCGACAACGACAAAATCAGCTACGACATTTTTGCCTACGAGATGAACCACGGGCTGGCCAGCCTGAAGCTGAACGCGTGGATGCTGCCAGCCAACCAGTTCTACGGCCTGCCCATCACGCTGGGGCAGTTTGGCTCGGGGCAGGGCATTCAGCCGTTTAAGACGGTGAAGGACTACGACAACTGGCTGGGCCGCGTGCACGGCTTCACAGCCTGGACCGATTCGGCCATTGCCAACTTCCGGGTGGGCATGCGCACCGGCGTGGTGCTGCCCCGGGTGCTGGTGCAGCGCATGATACCGCAGCTGCAGGCGCCCGACATCGTGGTGACCGACCCGACCAAGAGCCTGTACTACGGCCCCATCGAACGGCTGCCCAAGGACTTTTCGGACGCGGACAAAACCCGTCTGACCGAGGCCTACAAAAAGGCCATCCTCACGGAGCTGGTGCCGGCCTACCAGAAGCTGGGCGCTTTCCTCCAGACGGAGTACCTGCCCAAGGCCCGCGCCACCAGCGGCATCGACGCCGTGCCCGGCGGCAAGGAAATCTACGCCTACGACGTGAAGTACGAGACGACGACCGACAAGACACCGGCCGAAATCTACCAGACCGGGCTGAGCGAAGTGGCCCGCATCCGCAAGCAGATGGAGGCCATCAAGGCCGAAGTGGGCTTTAAGGGCGACTTGCAGGCGTTTTTCAAGTACCTCAACGAAGACCCTAAATTCCGACCCTTCAAAAGGCCGGAAGAAGTGCTGGCGGCGTTTGAAAACATTCACCAGCGCATGTTGCCCAATCTGCAGAAGATGTTCGGGCGCACACCCAAAACGCCGTTTGAAATCCGCGAAACCGAGAAGTTCCGCGAAGCGTCGGCGTCGGCCGAGTACAACCAGGGCTCGCCGGACGGCTCGCGGCCGGGCATCTTCTACGTGCCCATTCCCGACGCCACCAAGTTTGCCACCACGTCGGGCATGGAGTCGCTGTTTTTGCACGAGGCCATTCCCGGGCACCACTACCAGATTTCTTTGCAGCAGGAAAACACCAGCCTGCCCAAGTTCCGCCGCTTTGGCGGCCAGAATGCCTACGTAGAGGGCTGGGCGCTGTATTGCGAGAGCCTGGGGCCGGAGCTGGGCCTGTTCAAAGACCCCTACCAGCGCATGGGAGCTCTCGGCGACGAGATGCTGCGCGCCGTGCGCCTGGTGGTGGACACCGGCCTGCACTCCCGCCAGATGACGCGCGAGCAGGCCATTGAGTACCTGCTGGCCAACCTGAGCACTACCCGCGACGAAGCCACTTCGGCCATTGAGCGTTACATGGCCATTCCCGGCCAGGCGCTGGGCTACAAAATTGGCCAGTTGAAAATTCGGGAACTGCGCGCCAAATACGAAAAGCAATTGGGCAGCAAATTCAGTCTCAGCGCCTTCCACGACGAGCTGCTGAAGGACGGCTCGATGCCGCTGGCCGTGCTCGAAACCAAAATGGATGCGTGGGCGGCGCGCGTGAAGTAAGCTTCGCCTCCCCCTTTCGAGAGCGACTCGCCGGCTTCGGCGGGTCGCTTTTTTGTTTGGCCCGGCCCCGAAAAGCCTTGGGAAGCCGGGGCTCAGCAGGTAAAAACGGCCTTCTGATGGCATTCCGACGCAATAAAGCGTACATTGCCGGCTTATTCGCGCGGTGATGGGCAAGTTGGCGTTTGTATTGCTGGGGGCCTGGCTGCTGTGGGCGCGCCCCGTGGCGGCCCAGACGCCTGCGGCCGGCCGTGCCGCCAACCCCGCCGGGGTGCTGCTGGCCAACCTCTTCAATGCCTATTGGGAAGACCGGGCCCGGCTGTTTCCGCTGCTGGCCATGGCCCAGGGCGACAACCGCTACAACGACCGCCTGCCCAACGACCAGACCCAGGCCTTCCGGCAGCAGCAGCAGCGGCTGTACCGCCGCTACCTCAACGACCTGCTCAACATTGACCGGGCCCGCCTTTCGGCCGAAGACAAGCTCAGCTACGACATCTTTCAGTACGACATGCGCACCCGCCTTGAGGGCTTGCGCCTGAACCTATGGATGCTACCGTTTGCCCAGTTCAACAGCGTGCCCAGCATGCTGGGGCAGCTGGGCGGCGGCACCGGGGCGCAGCCTTTTCGCACCGTGCGCGACTACGACAACTGGCTGGCGCGGGTGGGCCGGTTTCCGGCCTGGGCTGACTCGGCCATCGTCAACTTCCGGCTGGGCATGAAGGCGGCCGTGGTGCTGCCCCGCGTGCTGGTGCTGCGCACGGTACCTCAGCTGCAAGTCTACGTGACCACGGACGCAACCAAAAGCGTATTCTATGCCCCGGTGACGCGGTTTCCGGCCGACTTTTCGGCCGCCGACAAGGCGCGACTAACGGCGGCGTACCGCGAGGCCATCCAAACGGAGCTGGTGCCCACCTATCGCAAGCTGGCCGACTTTCTGCAAACCGAGTATCTGCCCCAGGCCCGCACCAGCGCCGGCCTGAGCGACGTGCCCGGCGGGGCCGAGCTATACCGCTACCAGGTGCACCTGATGACCACCACCGACCGCACGCCCGACGCCATCTACCAAACCGGCCTGGCCGAGGTGAAGCGCATTCGGGCCGAGATGGAGCTACTGAAGCGGCGCGTGGGCTTCCGGGGCACGCTGCCAGCGTTTTTTACTTACCTGAACACCAACCCGCGCTTCAGCCCCTACCAAACCCCCGACGAGGTACTGAATGCCTTTCGCGGTATTCAGGCGCGCCTCTCGCCCAATTTGGCCCGGGCCTTTGGCCGGGTGCCCAAGTCACCGTTTGAGATTCGGCAGACCGAAGCTTTTCGGGCCGCCACGGCGTCGGCCGAGTACAACCGGGGCACGCCCGACGGCTCGCGGCCGGGCATTTTCTACGTGCCCATCCCCGACGCCACCAAGTTTGCCACCACCTCGGGCATGGAGTCGCTGTTTTTGCACGAAGCCATTCCCGGGCACCACTACCAAATTTCCTTGCAGCAGGAAAACACCAGCCTGCCCAAGTTTCGCCGCTTTGCCTCCTACCCCGCGTTCAGCGAGGGCTGGGCGCTGTATTGCGAGAGCCTGGGGCCGGAGCTGGGCCTGTTCAAAGACCCTTACCAACGCATTGGGGCGCTGGGCGACGAGATGCACCGCGCCCTGCGCCTGGTGGTCGACGTGGGCCTGCACGCCAAGGGCTTGAGTCCGGAACAGGCCGTGGACTACCTGATGGCCAACGAGCCCATCTCGGAGCAGGAGGCCACGGCCGAAGT
This sequence comes from Hymenobacter sp. 5317J-9, assembly GCF_022921075.1. Classification (NCBI taxonomy): domain Bacteria; kingdom Pseudomonadati; phylum Bacteroidota; class Cytophagia; order Cytophagales; family Hymenobacteraceae; genus Hymenobacter; species Hymenobacter sp. 5317J-9. The sequence goes on along the minus strand of NZ_CP095050.1, from coordinate 1,883,351 downwards.
GGAGCGCTACCTGGCCCTGCCCGCCCAGGCCCTGACCTATAAAATAGGCGCCCTGAAGCTGCAGGAGCTGCGCGCCCGCTACCAGAAGCAGCTCGGCGAGCGGTTCGATGAGCGCGCGTTTCACGACGAGATTCTGAGCGGCGGCAGCATGCCCCTCTCGGTGCTGGAACGCCGCATGGACGCCTGGGCCGTGCGCCAGCGCTAGGCCCGCCAAACGGCGCTACCTTTCGGGTCCCAATTGTTCCGAATTCCCGCACTTTTGCTCCATTCTATGCACAAGCTTGTACCGGCCCTGTTCGCGGCCGCTTTTTTTACCTCGGCCGCTTCGGCCCAGCAGCGGCCGGTGCTCACGGCCGACGACTACGCCCGCGCCGAGCGCGCCATGAGCTACAACACCCAGGCCCTCATCGACCACAGCGCCGGCCAGCCCAACTGGCTGCCCGACGGTCGGTTCTGGTACCGCACCCTCACGGCCCAGGGCAGCGAGTTCGTCCTCGTGGACCCGGCCCGCAAAACCCGCACCGCCGCCTTCGACCAGGCCAAGCTGGCGGCGGCGCTGTCGGCGGCCAGCGGCAAAACCTACGAGGGCGGCCGCCTGCCCTTCCGCAGCATCAGCTTCTCGCCCGATGCCAAGGCCATTTCCTTCGCCGCCGCCGGCAAAAGCTGGAAATACGACGTGGTGAGCGGTAAAATCAACCCCGAAACGCCCGCAGCTACCGCCCCGGCCGCTGCCAACACGGCCAACGAAGAAGTGTCGCCCGATGGCAAGCTGGCCGCCTTCATCAAGGACTACAACCTGTGGGTGCGCGACACCAAAACCAACCAGCTCACCCAGCTCACGACGGACGGCGCCAAGGACTACGGCTATGCCACCGACAACGCCGGCTGGACGCACAGCGACAAGCCCATCCTGCGCTGGTCGCCCGATTCGCGCAAAATCGCCACCTTCCGGCAGGACCAGCGCAACGTGGGCGACATGTACCTCGTGACCACCAACGTGGGCCATCCGACGCTGAAAAGCTGGAAATACCCGCTGCCCGGCGACAAGGACATTGCCATGATTGAGCGCGTGGTCATCGAAGTCAACCCTGCCAAAGTGGTGCGCTTCCAGATGGCGCCCGACGCCCACCGCGGCACGCTCTCGGACGACATTTCGAGCAGCGGCACCTTTGATGACGTGGACTGGAGCGCCGACGGCCGCGAGCTGGCGTTTGTGTCGACCTCGCGCGACCATAAGGAGGAAAAAGTGCGCGTAGCCGATGCCGCCACCGGCGCGGTGCGCGACGTATTTCAGGAAACCGTAGCCACGCAGTACGAGTCGGGCCAGGGCGCAATAAACTGGCGCTACCTGCCCAAGAGCAAGGAGATTATCTGGTATTCGGAGCGCGACAACTGGGGCCACTTGTACCTGTATGACGCCGGCAGCGGCAAAGTCAAGAAGCAGATTACCAAGGGCAACTTCGTGGTGACGCAGCTGCTGAAAGTGGACGAGCAGAAGCGCCAAGCCTACTTTCTGGCCGATGGCCGCGAGCCCGGCAACCCTTACTTCACCCACCTCTACCGCGTGGGGCTCGACGGGAAAAACCTTACCCTGCTCACGCCCGAAGCCGGCAACCACCAGGTGATGATGGCGCCCTCGGGCCGCTACTTCGTGGATACCTACTCGCAGCCCGACAAGCCGGGCGTGACCGTACTGCGCGACGCCAACGGCAAGCTCCTCTCGACGCTGGAGAAAACCGACATTTCGCGCCTCACCGCCACTGGCTGGAAGGCCCCCACGCCCATCACGGTGAAAGCCGCTGACGGGCAGACCGACCTGTACGGCCTGATGTTCACGCCCACCAATCTCGACCAGAGCAAAAAGTACCCGATTATCAACTACATCTACCCCGGGCCGCAGGGCGGCGGTGTGGGTAGCTGGTCGTTCGTATCGGCCCGCAACGACAACCAGGCGCTGGCCGAGCTGGGCTTCGTGGTGGTGGTGATTGAGGGCAGCTGCAACCCCTTGCGCAGCAAGAGCTACCACGACAATTGCTACGGCAACATGGCCGAAAACACGCTCTCCGACCAGGTAGGCGGCATGAAGCAGCTGGCCCAGAAGTACGCCTACATCGACCTCGACCGCGCCGGCATCTGGGGGCACTCGGGGGGCGGCTACGCCACGGCGGCGGCCATGTTTCGCTACCCCGATTTCTTCAAGGTGGGCATTTCGGAATCGGGCAACCACGAAAACCGCAACTACGAAGACGACTGGGCCGAGCGCTACCTCGGCCTGCTCAAAACCAACGCCGACGGCACCACCAACTACGACAACCAGGCCAACGCCACCTTCGCCAAGAACCTGAAAGGCAAGCTGATGCTGGCCCACGGCCTGATGGACGACAACGTGCCGCCCTACAACACTTTCCTCGTTATCGAAGCCCTCACCAAGGCCAACAAGAGCTACGACCTGGTGGTGTTCCCCAACGCCCAACACGGCTACGGCGCCTACTCGCCCTACATGACGCGTCGCCGCTGGGACTATTTCGTGCAGAACCTGGCCGGCGCCGCGGCCCCGCACGATTACCAGATGCAGCCCAAGGCAGACCCGCGCAACGCCGTGCAGTAGGCGGAAGCAAGAATTAGGGAGCAGAAGAACGTCATGCCGAGCGTAGCCGAGGCATCTTGCTTGTGGTAGTAAATCAACCGATTGGGTTTACTATTGCACGCGAGATGCCTCGGCTACGCTCGGCATGACGTTCTTTTTTTCTGCCATTTAAGTATGACGCCTTCCGCCGCTGCTGCCGCCCCGCAAGTCCCTGCTGCTGATGCTGCGGCTGGGCCGGCTCGTTTCCCGCGCGCCCTGCCGTTTATCATCGGCAGCGAGGTGGCCGAACGGTTCAGCTACTACGGCATGCTCACCATCCTGCCCACGTTTCTGGTGGCGCAGTTTTTCAACCCCACGCAGCAGGCCACGCTCACGCCCGGGGCCGAGGCGCAGGCCAACGCTTTGGTACATTCCTTTGCGGCGCTGGGCTACGCCCTGCCGGTGGTGGGCGCGCTGCTGGCCGACTGGGTGCTGGGCAAGTACCGCGTCATTCTCTATCTGTCGATTCTGTACTGCGGCGGGCACGCATTGCTGGCCGCTTTTCACGACGACCTGAGTGGCTTCCGGCTGGGGCTGCTGGTGGTGGCCGTGGGCATGGGCGGCATCAAGTCGAGCGTGTCGGCCAACCTCGGCGACCAGTTCACCCAGGCCAACGCCGGGCTGCTGCCCAAGGCTTTTGGCTGGTTTCAGATGTCCATCGACGTGGGCGCGGCCCTGGCCACGGTGGTCACGCCGCTGCTCTATGCCCACTACGGCCCGGCGGTGGCCTTTGGCGTGCCGGGTTTGCTGATGGCGACGGCCGCCTTCACTTTCTGGCTGGGCCGCCGGCGCTACGTGCGCGTGCCGCCCACTGGCCTGCGCGCCGGCCTGCGCCAAACGCTGGGCCCTGGCGAGGGCCGGGCGGCCCTGCGCCGCATTGGGGCCGTGTTCATTTTCGTGCCGGTGCTCTGGATGCTGAACGAGCAAAGCTCCTCGGAATGGGTGCTACAGGCCACGCACCTCAACCGGGAGCTGTGGCCGGGCTTCCGGCCGCTGGCCGAGCAGATTCAGCTCTCGGGCATCGTGTTTGGCATTGGGCTGAACCCCCTGCTGACCTACGGCCTCTACCCGGCCCTGCAGCGGCGCGGCGTGCGCGTGACGCCGCTGCGGCGCATGGGCGCGGGCATGGTCATTGCGGCGCTGGCCGTGGTCATCATCGGCGTGGTGCAGCTGCGCGTCGATGCCGGCGCTCACCCCTCGGCGTGGTGGCAGATACTGGCCTATTGCGTGCTGGTGGGCGGCGTCATCATGGTGGCCATCACGGGCCTGGAATACGCGTACACCCACGCGCTCAAAGCTTTCAAAAGCCTCACCACCGCCCTGTGGGTGCTCACCATTGCGACCGCCAACCTTGGCCTGAGCCTGCTCAATGGCAGCATTGCGCGGGGCGGGTGGCTGGCCGGCCTGCACGGCGCCAATTTTTATTGGTTTACGGTGGGCCTCATGGCTGTGAATGTGACACTGTTTGCCTTAGTGGCGGCGCGGCTGCCCCAAAAGACTTACGTGGCCCCCGCCGCCGAGCCGCAATTGGCGGGTTGAGTTGTTACTTCCGGCCATGAAACGTCGGTTGCTGAATTGCTGGTGGCTTCTGAGCTTGTTGTGGTGGAGCGCTGGCGCCCCGGCGGCCCATGCCCAACGCCGCTTTGCGCTGGCCGACATCGGCAGGCTGGTGAACGTGGGCGACCCGCAGCTTTCGCCCGACGGCCGGCAGATTCTCATCGTCGTGTCGCGCCCCAACCTCGCCACCAATCGCAACGAGGCCGAAGTGGTGCTGGTAGACGTGGCCACCGGCCGGCAGCGCGTGCTGGTGGCCGGCCGCCCCACCGTGAAGCAGCCGCGCTGGTCGCCCACCGGCGACCGGGTGGCTTTTCTGGCCCGTACCGGCGCGGGCAAAAACGCGCACACCCAGCTTTTTGTGCTGACGCTGGCTTCGGGCGAGGTGCGGCAGCTGACCACGGCCGTGGAAAACGTGCAGCTCTACAGCTGGCGCCCCGACGGCCAGGCCCTCGCCTACTCCGCGGCCGACGCGCCTACCAACGCGGCCGAAGTCGCCCGGGGCAACGACAGTTTCGAAGTGGGCAACGGCAGTGCCACCCTCACCGCCCCGCCCGCCCCCGACCACATCTGGCTGGTGAATGCGTCCGGTGATGCGCCCGCCCGCCGCCTGACGAACGGCCCTTTGAGCCTGCCCGACGATTCTTCGGCCCCCTTCGCCTGGGCGCCCGACGGCCGCACGCTGGTGTGCGTGCTGCGCCTCAGTGCCCAAACCGGCGACCAGGAAACCAGAGTCTACACGCTGGACGTGGCCACGGGTGCGGCCCGGGAGCTGCCCGGCTCCCCGCACCGCGTCGACCTGCCGGCTTACTCGCCCGACGGCCGCTGGATTAGCTACCAGACGCCGCGCGAGGCGCCGTATTTCGAGTCGCTGGAATTTGACGTGGTGCCCGCCGCGGGTGGCCCGGTGCGGCACCTCAGCCGCTCCCTTGACCGCAACCTGCAGCGCGCCCTGTGGAGCCCCGACAGCAAAAGCCTGCTGGTGGGCGGCAACGACGCGGCCACCGTGGCCATTTGGCAGCTGGGACTGGACGGCAAGAGCCACCGGCTAAACCTCGGCGCGGTATCGCCCAACGGCAGCTATTGGGTGGAAATGGCCGTGGGCCGCCGCAACGCCCTGGCCCTGACGGCCAACGAGCCCGGCCGCCCGGCCGAGCTGTACTACCTGGCCTCGCCCGCGGCCAGCCCGCGCCGCCTCACCGATTTCAACCACGAAACCGCGGCCCTGGCCCTGGGCCGCATGGAAGCCGTGGAGTGGACCTCCGATAATCTGCGCCCCGACGGCATCCTGACCTACCCGCCCGATTTCGACCCCGCCCGCAAATATCCGCTGGTGCTGATGATGCACGGCGGGCCGTCCAACGCCTCGCGGCTGGCGTTTTATGGGCTGGGGCAGGCCGTGGCGGCGCGCGGCTACGTGGTGTTTCAACCCAACTACCGGGGCAGCGACAACCGGGGCTATGCCTTCCAGCGGGCCATTCGGGAGGATGCCGGCGCCGGGCCGGGGCGTGATGTGCTAAGCGGTATTGCCATGCTCGAAAAGCGTGGGTGGGTCGACACCAGCCGCATTGCCCTGAGTGGGGCGTCCTACGGTGGCTTTATGACGGCCTGGCTCATGGGCGAGTCGCGCCGCTGGCGCTGCGCCGTGGCCGCCTCGGCCGTGGTAGACCTGCTGGACAGCTACAACCTGAGCGACAACAACGTGGCCAACGCCGGGCACTACGGTCCCTCGCCCTGGCTGAGCGCGGAGAACCTGGAGCGCTACCGGGCGCAGTCGCCGCTGTCGCGGGCCGGGCGCTGGCACACGCCCACGCTCATTCTGCACAACGTGCACGACTTCCGGGTGCCCATTGCCAATGCCTACAAGTTTTATCACGCCCTGCAAGACAACGGCGTGCCAGTGCGCTTCGTGGCCTTCCCCATCGCCGCCCACGTGCCCGGCGACCCCGTGCGCAGCGCCGAATGGAACCGGCTGTGGGTGGACTGGCTCGACCGGTATTTGGCGCCAGACGGGGCAGCGGCACCGGCTTTCAGTAGGTAGAGGCCAGGGTGATTCTCTTAAATTGCTGCGTCAGCACTTAATCTAGGCATGAGCTTTTTCTACAACATGATGACTGGTGTGCTTACCGCATGCTTAGGCGTGGCGCTCCCGACGCTTTCAGAAGCCCAAAAGCGACCAAGCGAGGCGTCTTTGCTTGCGCCGGTGGTTACTGAACCTCTACCCTGGGTTCCATTTCAGGTCGATGAGCACTTGGCCGTGCAACTGCCCTCGCCTGCGCACGTGTTGTCGCTGCCCCCAGAAGGAACTTATCCGGCGCAAGGCTACTTTGCGCCTGCCGCCACGGGCGCTTTCATCATCGTGCGGCTCCAAATCCCAAGGGAAGCCTTGGCGGGGTTAGCGGAGCTGGGCCAGGACCGGTTTTTCACCACCATCACGCAGGGAGCACTGACCTCGATGCAAGCCACTCGCGTAAACCAGACCAGGTTTAAGGTTGGCAAATTTGAAGGCTTAAACGTTGGGTTTCGGTTGAACGCGCCCACTGGTGACGGGACGACGCAAGGCCAGCTCTGGGCCCTTCGGGTTCGGCAAAGCGTGTACTTGCTGCAGAGCCTGACCAACGATTCATCCAGCACCGCGCACGCTGCTCAACAAGCCCGATTCATTGCCTCACTGGACATAAATGACGCTCCTTACACCGCCCCTGATGTCGCCGCCATCGCCAAGTTTCGAACGGGCCGCTTCCAATACCTTGAATCGAGCCTGAAGTCCGTAACAGTGGAGCGCTCCGACACCACTCAAATCGAGGTTCACGCCGCCAAAGACCTTCGCATCGTGTATGGCGTTCGGTGGAACGCAGATGGCTACGACCTTACGCAACGCTCGTCTACTAGTAGCATTGGCCCTCAACTGCAGGGGAAAACTCTCCACGTGCGCATTACCGGCGTCGAAGGCAACGTGTATGCGTATCAGGCTACACTCTTGGGCATGGTGCTTACTGGCAAAATCCGAAAGTTGAAATAACCCTCAGACCTATTCCTTTTCCTTTCGAATTGACTTACAACCACCGCTCTATTAGTTCAATGAATCGATTCTCACCATTTTTCGTTGCGCTGGGTGCCGGCTTGCTCAGCCTTGCTGCGCCACAGACTGCTGTTGCTCAGAAAAATCCGGCTGCCAAACCAGCCGCCAAGCCCGCCAATGCCGAAAGTGCCATCCGCGAGGCCGACATCAAGCGCGACCTGTATGCGCTGGCCGGCGACCGTTTCCGGGGCCGCGAGGGCGGCACGCTCGACGAGTTGAAGGCCTCCGTGTGGCTGGCCGACCAGATTCGAGCCATTGGCCTGCAGCCGGCCGGCGACGACGGCACCTACTTCCAGTGGTTCAATATGCAGCGGACGCGCCTCAGCAAGTCTAGCACGCTGCGCATCGGCACCCACCAAATCAAGCTGAACGAAGACGGGGCAGTGACGGCCCCCACCAACGCATCCGTGAACGCGCCGCTGGTGTACGTGGGCACGGGCTCGGCTGCCGAACTGGCCAAAGTCGACGTGAAGGGCAAGGCCGTGGCCGTGCAGATTTCGGGGGCGCCCACCGACGGCATCAGCTACCGGCGCTACGTGTTTGGCAAGTTTGCCGGGCAGGCCGGCGAGTTGGTGAAGGCCGGCGCGGTGGCGGTGGTGTTCATTTCGGATGCGCCGTCACAGGCCCTGTATGACCATTGGAGCCACATTTACGAGCGGGGCCGCTACAGCCTGCCCGGCGCGGCCAGCACCCGCGTGGTGAGCACGCCGCCGGTGATATGGCTGCCCGCCAGCGCCGCCAGCTGGGCGCAGCAGGCCGGCCAGCAGCTCACGGCCGACTTGAAAGTGGAAAGCTTCCAGTACCCCTCGGTAAACATCGTGGCCAAAGTGCCCGGCACCGATGCGCAGCTGAAAAAGGAGCACGTGTTGTTCAGCACCCACCAGGACCACGACGGCGTGCGCGCCCCCATTGCCGGCGACTCCATTTACAACGGCGCCGACGATAACGCCACCGGATGCGCGGCCCTGCTGGCCATCATGCGGGCCTTCAAGCAGCAGCCCGGCCGCCGCTCGGCCTTGTTCGTGTACCACGGCGCTGAGGAGCGCGGCCTCATCGGCTCTACCTACTACGCCGCCACGCCCACGGTGCCGCAGTCGTCCATCGTGGCCGTGCTCAATGCCGAGATGATGGGCCGCAACGCGCCCGACAGCGCGGCCCTGCTGGGCTTCATCCCGCCCCACCTCAACTCCTCCGACTTGGTGAAAACCGCCCTGGCGGCCAACCAGGCGGGCCCCAAGTTCAAGCTCGACACCGAGTGGGACAAGGCCACCCACCCCGAAGGCTGGTACTTCCGCTCCGACCACCTGCCCTACGCCCGGCTGGGCATTCCGGCCGTGATGTACACCTCGGTGCTGCACGTGGACTACCACACCCCGCGCGACGAGCCCAGCCGCATCGATTACCCCAAGCTCACCCGCATGACGCAGTGGATGTACCTCACCGGCTGGGCCGTAGCCAACCGCACGGTGCCGCCCGCACGGGAACCGGGCTTCAAGCTGGAACGATAACAACGCGGTAGCACCATGGCAAAATCCGGATTTGACCGCCACCTGCTGGCTGTGCTGGCCTTCTGGCTGCTGGCCCTGACGCTACGGGCCCAATCGACCACCAAGGAAGGCTACATTCCGGTGCCGGGCGGCAAGGTGTGGTATCAGATTTTGGGCGCCGACAAGCCGGGCGTGCCCCTGCTGGTGCTGCACGGCGGGCCGGGCTCGGGCAGTGGCGCCTTTGGCAACTTCACAGCCCTGGCCGACGAGCGGCCGGTGATATTGTACGACCAGCTCGGCTGTGGCAAATCGGACCGGCCCGACAATCCCAGCCTCTGGACGCTGCCGCGCTACGTGGAGGAAGTAGACGCCGTGGTGCGCGCCCTGGGCTACCCCAAACTACATCTGTTGGGCCACTCCTGGGGCACCACGCTGGCCACGGAGTATGTGCTCACGAAAAAGCCGCCGCAGGTGGTCAGCCTCATCGAGTCGAGCCCGTGGTTGGACACCCGGCGCTGGATTGCCGATGCCCAGCGCTACGTGGCCGAACTGCCGCCGGCGCAGCGCGCAGCTTTCAAGCTCGAAAATGCCCCGGACTCGGCCAGCCAGCGCAAGTACCAGCAGGCGGTGGACTATTACTACAGCCTGCACGTGTACCGCAACAGACCAAAAGTGCTGACCTGGCAAAAAGGCGGCGGCAAGCAGGCCTACGAAACCATGTGGGGCAAAAACGAAACCACCTCCACCGGCAACATGAAGAACTATTCCCGGGTGGCTTCGCTCAAAAACCTGACGCTGCCGGTGCTTTACCTCTGCGGGCGCTACGACGAAGCCACGCCCACTTCCACGGCCTACTTCCAGCAGCGCACGCCGCACGCGCGGCTGGTGGTGCTGGAAAATGCTTCGCACACGGCCTACCGCGAGGTGCCGGAAGCGTATTTTAAGGCGGTACGGGACTTTCTGCACCACCAATGAGCCGGAAAGGGGCAGAATCCGTTAGGCTCCCCACCCTCTTTTCTTCACTTGCTGCCCTTTATGAACCTGACCAATTCCGAGCTGGCCTTCGTGCTGGGCCGCCTGCTGATGGGCGTGGCCTTTCTGACCCATTTTCTGGTGCGGCTGCCCAAGCTGGCCGCGTTTCAGGCGGGCATGGTGAAGCAGTTTGCCAATTCGCTGCTGCCCGAACTGCTGGTGCGGCCCTTCGCGGCCGTGCTGCCGTTTGCGGAAGGCGCCATTGGCTTGCTGCTGATTATCGGGCTGTTTACCCGACCGGCCCTGGCGGCGGCCATGCTGCTGATGACGGCCCTGGTGTTCGGCAGCAGCCTGCTGGAGCAGTGGGCCACCGTGGGCACGCAGCTGGTGTACGGCCTGTTCCTGTTTGCGCTGATTTTGCACAGCCAGTACAACCGCTTGTGCCTCGACCGCACGACGGCCCCGGCAGTACATTGAAAACGGGCTGAACAATTAGGGGAATAAGCTGGTCATTGCCTCGCTGCGCCATTAGCCAGCTTCACGCCCCTCATGCGCCACCTCACCGCCGCCGACATCCAGGCTTTCGAAAAGATTTACCGCCTCAACCTCGTCAACGGTCTGCCCGGCTACAAGCCCGCCAACCTGGTGGGCACCGCCGCCCCCGACGGCGCCACCAACCTGGCCGTGTTCAGCTCGGTCCTGCACCTGGGCTCCGACCCGGCCTTGCTGGGCATCGTGACGCGCCCCACCACCGTGCCCCGCCACACTTACGCCAACCTCAAAGCCAACGGTTGCTTCACGCTCAACCACGTGCCCGTGGCCCTGGCCGCGCCCGCCCACTACACCTCCGCCAACTTCCCCGGCACGGTTTCGGAGTTCGACGAATGCGGCTTCACGGCCGCTTTTCGCGACGACTTCCCGGCGCCCTACGTGGCCGAAAGCCCGCTGAGCATCGGCCTGCGGCTGCTCGAGGAGCACGCCATCAGCAACGGCACCGTGCTGCTGGTGGGCGCCGTGGAGCACGTGTATCTGCAGGACGCAGGCCTGCGCGACGACGGCACGCTGGATTTGGCAGCCCTGGCCACGGCCTGTATTTCCGGCCTCGATGGCTACCACGCCGTGCAGCCGCCCGTGCGCTTCGGCTACGCCCGCCCTGGGAAATTCCCGAAACCTGAATAATCAGGTCTGCGAGCCTGGCTGCCGGGTTGAAAATTATGGATAACGGAGAAGGCCTGCTTCCTTTAAGGAAACAGGCCTTCTCCGTTATTAGGAAGTGTTAACAGTCGCGTAGCCACAGGACGGTTGCAGCGAGGTGAATAAAGGCCAAAAAATGCGCATCGAGTTTGTCATACCGGGTGGCCACGCGGCGAAACTGCTTGAGGCGGCTGAAAAGGCGCTCAATGGGGTGACGTTGGGCGTAACGCGCCGCGTCGTAGCCCCGCGGGTAGCGGCGCTTGCACCGGGGCGGAATCACGGCACAGGTGCCGCGGGCAGCCAGGGTGGCCACGAGCGGGTCGGAATCGTAGCCCCGGTCGGCCACGAGGTAGGCCGGGGCCAGCCCGTCGAGCAGCGGCAGCGCTTGCGGGGCGTCGTGGCGCTGGCCGGCTGTCAGGCTGCCGCGCACGAACCGGCCCCCAGCGTCGGCCACCGCGTGCAGCTTGGTGGTCAATCCGCCGCGGCTACGCCCCAGGGCTTGCGGCCCGTTTTTTTGCGTGCCCCGCTCGCGTGTTGGTGCACCCGCACGGTGGTCGAGTCGACCAGCAGCGTGTGCAGCGCGTCGTCCTCTTGCACGGCGGCCAGCACCCGGGCCCACACGCCCGAGGCGGTCCAGCGCTGGAAGCGCGTGTATGTTGTGTGCCAGTTGCCCCACGCGGCCGGCAAGGCACGCCAGCGGCAGCCGTTGCGCAACAACCACAGCACCGCTTCTACAAAACGGCGGTTGTCCTGGCCCCGGCCACCTTTCGTGCCTTCCCGACCCGGCAGCAGCGGCGCGATGCGGGCCCACTGCGCGTCTGTGAGCAAATAATCCATACCCCAAATTAATACCTACTGTTAACACTTCCTAGCGTCTGCTACGGGTATTGCGTCTCAATCTTGCGGCTCCAGGAATCGGAGTAGCGCTGGTCGGCGCGCGCTTGCACGTTGGAGCCGCCGTGGCCGGGCTCGGACGTAGCGCCAGCCGGGTGGTCGCGGTACCAGGCCCGGTACGAGCCATCGGCTGTGCGCTGGGTGGTTTTGCTGGGCGAATCCGACTTCTTCGCGCGGCCGTTCTTGCCCTTTTTGCGCTTCTTTTTCCCTTTGCCGGCCGTGGCCAGGGCCACCCCGGCAATGGCAAGGGCCGCCACGGCCAGGATTTTCAGCCAGGGCTGCACCAAGGGGGGCGGCGCCGAGGTCACGCCGCTGGCATCGGCGCGGGCGGGCACTGCGGCGGTAAAGGCGGGCGTGCTGGCCCGGGTAGCATCGTGGGAAAGCATAGGCGGAAAATGAAAGGTGAAGTGGTGAAAACGAGGCCCAAGAGCGCGAAGCCGGCCCCGCAGCTACTACGGCTGCCGCCCACGCGGGGGTTGAGATTTTTCACCTTCGCCCTGGGCCGGTGCCCCGTACCGTGGCGCTTCGGCAAAACGCAAAAAGCCCGCTACCGAGACGGTAGCGGGCCCTCAAAGCCGAGCTAAAAAAATTACTTGGGCTGCTGCTGGTCGTTGGTGTTGCCGTTGCCGTTCGTCGACTTATCGGCCGGGGCCAGGGTGCCGCTGGCCGACTGCGGCGAGGCGGCGCTCTTGCCAGCGGGGGCCGAGTTGAGCTGGTCCTGCACCGTGCCGTTGGCAATGGCGGTGGCCGAGCCCACGCCGGCGGCGGCCGGGGCTTCCTGCTTGTAATTGATGCTGTCGCGGTTCACGTCCCAATTGTGCCAGCCGGGAGCTTTGGTGAAACCGTGTTTGAATTGCGGGTTTTCGCCGGGGCTCCAGCGGTAGTCGCAGGACGAAAGCGTGGCGGCCAAAGCGGTGCCCAGCAGCAAGGCCAGGGCAGGACGAGAAGAAAGCTTCATGAAGTAGGTCTTGGGATTGGACACACAAAGTACGGGGATTTCGGGCGGAAGGCCAACCCAAAGCCGCGGCGGGCGTTACTTTCGGGCACGGCGCGTGCCGCCCCTTGTTCCGCTTTTTCGCCATGGCCGCTTCCGATGCCAACCAGCCTTCCCGCTTCCGCCGGGCCCTCGGGGCGGTGGGGCGCGCCGCCCTGCTGCCCGTGCAGGGCGCCGGCTACCTCATTCGCTCGGGCCGGGCGCACCAGCATTTTTTCCTGCCAGTGCTCAACGGCGCCCTCGGCGACCAGCTGGCCGCCCGCTTCGACCGCCGCGCCATCCGCATGAGCTTTCGGCGGGGCGGCGAGGACGTGTCGGTGGCCGACCTGCGCCTGAGCGAGCCCCAGCAGAAAACCGTGGTGTTTGTGCACGGCCTGATGGGCGACGAGCTCATCTGGCAAACCGGTTTCCAGGACCCGCCCGGCAGCCGGCGCTTCGGCCCGCGCCTGGCCGAGGAAACCCACTGCCGCACCCTCTACGTGCGCTTCAACTCCGGCCTGCACCTCTCCGAAAACGGCCGCGAGCTCAGCCGCCTGCTCACCGAGCTGGTGGCCACCTACCCCGACGCCGTGGGCGAGCTGGTGCTGGTGGGCCACAGCATGGGCGGGCTCATCATTCGCTCGGCGGGGCACTACGGCAGCGGCGTGGGCCGCCTGAAAAGCTACGGCGAAGTCCTGCACGCCGAAACCAACGCCACCAAAATCAGCGACCACGCCATCATGGAGCCGGAGCCCTGGCTGGCGCATCTGCGCTCCGTGTTTTTGATTGGCACGCCCAACGACGGCTCCTGGCTGGAACAGAATTCGCACCTCACAGCCCGGCTGCTGGAGCGCATCAACCTGTTTCCCACGCGCTTCCTGAGCAAGGCCCTCAACCAGCGCAGCAACGGCATCAAGGACCTGCGCTACTCCATTCTGGTGGATGAGGACTGGCAGGACGCCCACGCCAACGACCTGACGCCGCCGCGCACGCCCGTGCCGCCGCTGCCCGGCGTGCGCTACCACATTCTCATGGGCGCGTGGCTGCGCTCCACGCGGCCCTCGGCCCTGCGCGAGTACTTCGGCGACGGGCTGGTGGGTCAGGGCAGCGCCCGCGGCCACGCCACCTTCGGCGATGAGGCGGCCCTGCCCGAAGGCGCCAGCGTGCGCACGGCCGTGTTCAGCCAGCAGCACCACGGCGGCCTGCTCACGCACCCGGAAGTGTTTCAATACCTCAAGCAGTGGGCCTGAGGCCCGGGCGCCTGGGCAAAGGAAATGTGGAAAGGAAGGAAAGGTGCCGGTTGGCTCTAAGCCTATACGGGCATTGGCGACGGGATTTACCCGTAATCTGCCCCGGTAAATACGTATTTATTAGTTGCGCAGCGTCACCGGGGCTGCTGGCTGCGTGGCCAGCTCGCAGTCACACAGCACCTCCCGCACGGGTTTGGCCACTTTATAATCGGGCAGCGACACTTCTTTCATGTACACAATGGAGAGGTGGCGCAGCGGCGCATGGGCCGGGTTTTCGTGCCAGATGCGCAGCAGGTAGTTGCAGTAGTAGGGTCGCATCCAAGCGTTGTCGACGAAGAGGTAGTTTTCGGAATACTTGCGCCACCGGTCGTTTTTGAAAAGCGCCACCACGGCGGCCGGCTTGGCATAGTTCACGGGAGCCCCGGCGCGGTTGAGGTCCAGCACCTGGCCGCGGGCGGTGGTGCCTTCGAAAATGTACCAGCCGTCGTCCTTGAACACGGTGGGCGCAAACATGCCCCAGTGCTGGTCGACGCGAAACAGGTAGCCAAACCAGCGCAGCTTGTCCGGAAAAATGCCGCCCGCGGGCCGCAGCACGGCCACGTCGTCGAGGTTCCAGAGGCAAACGTAGGTGAGCACCAGCGCCACAAAGCTGTCGCGGGCGCTGCGGGCCAGGCGCAGGCCAGCCGCGGTGGGCGGCGCGGCGCGTTCGAGGCGCAGGCGCCAGGGCGCCTGCCAGGCGGGCAGCCAGTGCCGCCAGCGCTGCACACGCGGCCCCATACGGCCCAGCACCGGCCCCAGGCGGCGCGCCAGCCAGTCGAGCGCGCTGGGCGGCAGCAGGCCCACGATGGACGCCCAGTTTATGAGGAAAAACAGCCCCACGAACAGCGTGACGCTGATGGTGAGGTGAAAGAAAAACAACACCACTACCACCAGCAGCCGCCACCAGCGCACCCCCACCGGAATGAACAGCGCAAACGGCAGCAGTAGCTCGGTAAAATAGGCCCCAAACGTCAGGAAACGCAGCAGTTCGGGGTACGGGTAGAGCAGCCGGCCGCCGGGCAGCAGCAGCTGGTCGAGGCTGAAGGCGTAGTAGAGCGCGGTGCCGTCGTGTGTCCATTCACCACCACTTTTGAGCAGGGCCGTGCACCAGTACAGCAGCGCCAGCTGCACCACGTAGGCCACCGTGGCGGCGCTGAAATAATCGAGGCGCTCGGGGCGGGCCGGCCGCGCGCATCGCGCGACCACACGTGGCCCCAGGGCAGGAACATGCCCCAGAACAGCAGCATGCGCAGCAGGTCGTCGCCGCCCTGGCCGATGAGCGTGTTGCGGTTTTGCAACGACACCAGCAGCAGCCACGACGCCACCGTGGCCAGGCGCGTGTGGTAGCCCAGCAGCAGCGCCCCGGCCACCACGGCCGCCCCCAGAAACAGCACCGCTTCGAGCTGCCAGAGGCCGGTGGCGGCGTGCAACGAAAACTGGTAGGGCGTCCAGGCGTGGTCCATGAGGGCAGACACGGGCAGCACGCCCATGTTAGCGTAGTGGGCTTCGAGGTCGGTGCTGCGGATGGCCAAATCGACCAGCACTACCGCGGCCGTGGCCATGCGCAACAGCGCCAACGCCCGCAAATCGAGCACAAATGGGCGCTTGAGTACGCCCCAAAAGCCAGCGGGGGCTTCATCCATGGTGTAAGTGTGAGCCGGCGGGTGCCGGGAAGAAAATCGACAAGGCGAACAGGCGGTCATACGGCATGCCGCGCCCTTTCGCCTACCGTAAAGGGCAGGAAGACGGGTGGCTATACGACCAGACTCGGCGCCGCAACCGATGAATAAATCCGTATTTTTTGCAGGAAGAAATACGGAGATGCCCCGGCCGCCGGCTACTCGCTCCAACCTCCGGCCCACTGGCGTGTTATTGCAGGCGCCCCCCTCTCCTGCCCATGTCCTCTCCCGCCGTGCCCGACACCATTTTCTTCGACGGCGTGTGCAACCTCTGCCACGGCTTCGTGCAGTTCATCATTCGCCACGACCCGGCCGGCCGCTACCGCTTCGCCGCCCTGCAAAGCCCGGCCGGCCAGGCGCTGCTGGCATCGCAGGGCATAAAAGCCAGCGCGGCCGCCGACCCGGAATCGGTGCTGCTGCTTTCCCAGGGGCGCTTGTACTCGCACTCCGACGCGGTGCTGCGCATTGCCCGGGGCCTGGGCGGCTTCTGGCGCCTGGCTGCCGTGGGCGAGTTGCTGCCCCGTGCCTTCCGCGACGCCCTCTACCGCTTCGTGGCCCGCAACCGCTACCGCTGGTTTGGCCGGCAGGAAAGCTGCCTGCTGCCCACGCCCGAGCTGCAAGCGCGCTTTTTGTAGCGACGCGTATTCGCGTCTCGGTGTTGAGCGCCCGGAATCGCACCGTTGGGTATGATGCCGCCGCCAGTTGTTCAGTGACGAGACGCAAGCTGTTGCGTCTCTACCGCTTTCGGCGCAACTCTGCCTCGTATACGCGCCGGCCCAGGTCGCGCAGAAAGGGAAAGCCGATGGTATCGTACTCGTATTTGTCGTCGTTCACAATGCCGTCGGCATTCACGTAGAGCACCGCGCTGAGCAGAAATTCGACGCCGTGGGCCTCGTCCTGCACGTAGGCGTTGTCGATGAGAAAGCCGTAGGCCTGCCCGATTTTATTAGAGACCCGCACGCCCGGCGGCAGCGGCGCAATGCCGCCCCCGCCCAGCAAAAATTTGGCGTAGGTGTCGGGGAAATGCGCCGGGTCGTAGCGCGGAGAAACACTTTCGCGGGGCAGTTGCGAAAGGGCCTGGCGCAACAGCGCATAGTCGGCGGGCGCGAGGCGCAGGCGCTGCGCCGGCGGCACGCTTTCCGGGAATAACACGAGTTGCAGCAGGCGCTGCAGGTCGGGTAGCGAAAAGGCATTCTTCTGGCTGAAATCCATGGGGCCGGGCACCACTTGCGCGCCCTGCACGTAGCCCTGCCCGATGCCTTCGCCCCGCAGATGCAGGGCTGGCCAAGCGCCCTCGTAAAAGCCGGCCGGCTGCCGGTAGAGCAACTGCGTTGCGGCCGTATCGACGTAAAATGCCACGGGGTTGGTGTGGCGGCTGCCGGGCTCCTTGTCTCCCACCGAAAGGCGGTGCAGCAGGCGGCTGTGGCGCAGCCCCAGCCGGGCCAGCCCGGCGTTCAGCTCGGCGGGCCCCACAAACTCATACAGCCGATTGAACGCGTCGTTGTCGCTCACCAGCAAAGCCTTGCGCACGTAGTTGGCCAGCGTGGGGCGGCCGTTGGCGCTGCTGCTGTCGCGCCGCACCCGCGTCTGGCCGGCAAAGGCCGAATCCGTCAGCATCACGGTTTCGGGGCCGAGGCCGGGATGTTCAGCAGCCAGCCGACGCAGCTTTTCCAGGGCCAGGGCAGCCGCGGCCAGCTTCACGGTGCTGGCGGGGTAGAAGTACTGACGGGGCTGCACCCGGTAGCCGTAGCGACGGAAATGCGGCGTCCCGTCGGCGTCGCGCCGGATTTGCGTGTAGAGAATTTGCAGCCGGTAGGCACCAGGATGGGCCAGCACCCGGCCGAGCCCCGCGGTATCGCGCCGCAGCACCTGCCGCAACGGGTTGGGACGAAGCTGTGCGGCCACCGGCCCGGCGCTCGCCAACAAGCTTCCGCCCAGCCATAGGCCCCGCACGAGTTGCTGCCAAAACGCCATGGCGTAAAGATAGCCGCGCGGCAGCGGGCAAAAACCACTTTTTTAAATCATAAAATTATATTTTACTATATTAGCTATGCGGGGCGCGGGCCGGCTTCCTACCTGCTTCGGGCCGGCCGCCAGCTTCCTCACCCACCTTCTTTCCACCACCATCACGATGAAAACGTTACTTATCGCACTGCGCGCCGTGCTGGCCGGCATCGGGCTGGCCCTGGCCACTCCGGCCCTGGCCCAAACCGTTCCCAACGGCAATTTCAGCACCTGGGCCACGCGCAACGGGGTAGAAACGCCCACCGGCTGGCTCACCACCGACGACCTGCTGGGCGGGCTCTTCAGCACGGGGGCCGTCACGAAAACCCCGACGGCCTACAGCGCGCCCTACGCCGCCCAGCTCCAGACCGTGAGCCTGCCGGGCGGGGCGACTTTCCCGGGCCTGCTGATTCTGGGCAGCACCCTGCGCACGAGTGCGGGCCTGCCGGGCGGGGTGCCGTTCACGGCGCGGCCGCGCAACCTGCAGTTCTACTACCAACTGCAGGGCAGCCGGGCCGTGGCCGACTCGGCTGCGATGGTGGTGCTGCTCACCCGCCGCCTGAACGGCACCACGACGGTGGTAGCGGGCGGCGCCTACGATTTTCAGACGCTGGCCAGCAGCTACACCCTGGCCACGGTGCCCCTGCAATATTCCTCGGGCCTGGCCCCCGACTCCGTGTTCATGGTATTTTACTCCGGCCAAGCGCGCACCGTGACGGCGGGCTCGGTGCTGCGCATCGACGACATTTCCTTTACCGGCACGGCCACCGCCACCCGCGACGCCGCCCTGGCCGCCCAACTCAGCATCGCGCCCAACCCCAGCCCCGACGGCCGCTACCGCCTCAGCAGCCCCGACGCGGCCCTGCTGGCGGCCCCGCTCAGCGTGTTCGACGGCACGGGGCGCCTCGTGCGCCGCGAAGCCCTCGCGCCCTGGCCCGGCGCCCCCGAGCGCACCCTCGACCTGAGCGGGCTGCCGGCGGGCATCTACTCCGTACGGCTCGATACCCCCTACGGGCTGCTCACGCACAAGCTGGTGCGCTGACGGCCGCGCCTCAGAAATGAACTTGTTCGGCCCGGCGCAGCCACGCCTCGGCAATGGTGGCGCCCAGGCCGGGGCCGGCGGGCATGTCGATGCGCCCGCCCGGCCCGTAGCGGAAGCCGCCTTCCACGGGGTCGGCGGTGAACATGAGCGGGGTGTCGAAATCGCAGTGCTGAATGGCGGGGTTGCTCAGGGCCAGGTGGGCGGCGGCCGTCATGCCCAGGCGCGATTCGAGGAAGCCGCCCACCTGCAGCGTGAGGCCGGCGGCTTCGCCCAACCTGGCAATCTTTTGGGCCCGGTGAAAGCCCGACGACTTGCCCAGCTTGATGTTGAGCATCTGGCAGGCCTGCAGCCCGATGAGGCGGGCCGCGTCGTGCTCGTCGCCGCAGCTTTCGTCGGCCATGATGGGGATGGGCGAGGCGGCCCGCACCCGGCTCAGCTCCATGAAGTGCTGGCGCAGGATGGGCTCTTCGCAGTGCTCGATGTTGAACTCGCCCAGGGCCTGCAGCACGGCAATGGCGCGGTCGGCGGTTTGCCAGCCCTGGTTGGCATCGATGCGCAGCGGGTGCGCCATGCCAATGCCCGCCCGAATGGCGCGAATGCGGGCCACGTCCTCGTCCGGCGCCCCGCCCAGCTTCACCTTGATGGCCGGAAAGCCTTCCTGCTGAAAGCGCACGGCGTCGGCCTGCATTTTCTCAGGCGCACCCAGGCTCACGGTCATGTCGGTGTGCAGCGGCTTGCCAAGGCGGCCGCCCAGAAACTCATACAGCGGCAGGCCGGCGTGCCGGGCCGCGATGTCGTGCAGGGCAATGTCGAAGGCGCTCTTGATGCTGCTGTTGCCGTAGATGATGCGGTCCAGCTCGGCCACGTTGCCGGCCAGGTCCAGCGCGTCGCGGCCTTGCAGGGCCGGCGCGAAGTACTGGCCCACCACGAAGCAGGTGTCCACGCTCTCGCCGTTGATGGTGAGGAAGGGGCTGCACTCGCCGTAGCCCACGAGGCCGCCCCGGGTGCGAATGACGACCACCACGTTTTGCACCGCCGTGAGCGGGCCCAGCGAGATAACAAAGGGCTCTTTCAGCGGCACGAGCAGCTTGTAGAGGCTGATGGACTGGATGGCGGTGCCGGGCATGGGCAAAAGACAAAAAGCGAATAACCGCCCCAAAGTAGCGCACGCGGGACTTCGAAGCGCCCAACCCGGCTTTCTTCAACGCAACAAAGGGCGCCCGATGGGGCGCCCTTTGCCAGGTGGTGTGCCGGAGGCCGAAGCCTTATTGTTTCAGCAAGCGGCCGGTGCGCAGGTAGCCGTCTTCGTCGCGAATCTGCACCAGGTACAGCCCGGGCTTGACGTCGGACAGGTCCACCGGCTGGTTGGTCATGCCCGTTTTCACCAGGCTGCCCGTGGCGCTCAGGAGCGAAAACGCCCGGTTGCTCTTCCAGTTCACCAGCACTTCGTTTTCCGCCGGGTTGGGGTACACGTTGACGGCCAGCGCCCCGGCCTGGCTGCGGGCGGCCAGCGTCCCGTTGTACACCGTGCTCATGAAGTACAGGTTGGCGGTGGTGCCCTTGATAATCTGGTGCGGGCCCACGGGGAGAGGCATCGTCAGCAGCCCCCCGCTGATGGTTTGGGTGACCCCGTCGACCTTAATGTTGCCGCTAAAGCCGGTGTTGAATACCAGCGTCAGCGTGGCGGCAGCGGTGGTGGTGAAGGCAATGTTCGTCACGGACTCAATCTTCAGGCACTGCGTCAGGTTCAGGCCGTTGTACACCACCGTGCCCTGCGAGGTGGAAAGGTTGCCGGTGATGGTGTAGAACGTGCTGGTGGTGCCCGCCGCCGTGAAGTTGTGCTCCATGCCGGAGGTGCCGGTTCCCGGGCCAGGACCGGGGCCCGGGCCGGGGGCGTCGCCCTGCACCGCAACCAGGCCGGTGGCGTAGCTCACCAGCGCCATCTGCAAGGGCACATTCACCGCTGAAGAAGCGTCGTCAACGGCGTTGTTGAACGTCCACTGAAAATCGCCGCCCTTCACGCGGCCCGCATACAGCGTCACGTTGCTCATGGCCGCCGCCGGGGCATCGGGCGTGTAAGTGTACATCACGGCCGGGTTGGTGTCGAAGTTGTTGTAGGCATTGCGGCCGTAGGCCGACAGCACGGTGCCCGGCACGGTCTGGGTCCGGGCGCTCACCACGTAGGCATCAAAGTCGACGGTGGAATTGGGAAAGCCGGTGGCGCCGTAGGGCACGAAGCGCGTCTGCCCGCTCATGAAGTTGTCGAAGGCTTTGATGGTGCCGCCGTCCTCGTTCGAGAAAATGGGCATGTTGGTGTAGTCGTTGCGCCCGGTGGCGGGGTTGTACACATCGGTGCCCTGCATGGAGGTCAGCATCGGGTACTTGCAGTTGCGGAAGTAGTTGCCCTCCATAAACACCGAGGAGCCTTCCGTGGAGCCGGCGCCGTACTTGGCGTTGCCGTCGTAGTAGTTGTTGTAGACGTGCGCCGAGTAGAACCGCACGCGGGGGTGGCGCGAGTCCGAATGGTCGTACCAGTTGTGGTGGTAGGTGATGTAGAGGCCCTGCGTGGTGCCTTCGCTCAGGCCAAGCAGGTTGCTCTTGCCCGAATCCCAGAAGTGGTTGTAGGAGAAGGTGACGTAGGTCGATTTTTTGCAGTCGAGGGCGCCGTCGCCCTTCACCTGGTCGGCAGCACTGCCGGCGTGGCCGTAGAAGAAATCAGAGTTGTGCACCCAGATGTAGTCGTTGTCCTGCTGCAGGCCGATGTTGTCGCCCTCATCGCTGTCGCAGTTCATGGTGCCGATGTTGCGGATTTCCACGTTGGAAGCGCCTTTGATGCGGATGCCCCAGCCGTTGGCCACGGCGTCGTTGCCCACGCCTTCGAGGGTGATGTAGCCGGAGGCGAAGTTGTTGTTCTCGATAACAAGGTCGCCGTTGAGCATGTAGCTCAGGTCGGTGATGTTGCCCACCAGGCGCACCAGCAGCGGGCGCGCGTCGCGGCCTTTCTTGAAGCCGTCGAGGATGGTTTGCAGGCCCACGCAGGGGTTGGTGGTGGCCCCGGTCACGTTCAGCGACACCGTGTTTTTGCTATTCTGGGTGATGTAGAGGACGACGGCGTTGGCTTTCACCGTGCCGTTGGCGTTGTAGGCGCCCGGCACCCGGCCGTTGCTGAAGGCAAAGCCGGTGCGGTCCTGGGCCAGCACCGTGAGCGAAGGCGTGGTGGTGGCCGTGCCCTCTACCCCGCCCACCACCGGCACCACCTTGAGCGTGTAGGCGCCCGGCTGCAGGCCCAGGGCGTCGGCCCGGTAAAAGGTGCCGTAGTTGCGAATCAGCTGGTCGTCGAGCTTCTGGTTGACGAGGCCGCCGCCGGTGTAGTACACGTTGTAGCTCTGCGCGTTGGCCACGGGCTGCCAGCGCACGTAGGCCGTTTCCAGCCAGCCGCTCGATTCGACCAGGACAGGGGCCTGGGCGCGCAGCAGGGCCGGCGTCAGCAGCAACAAGAATATGGTAAGCAGTTTCTTCATAGCCGGAGGCTGTTTGGGTGGGAAAAGGGTGAACCACCGAGGGAGTGGCTTACACAAACCTATCAGATGCGCATCCGAAACCCCTGCATAACAGGCCCAAACACCTGAGTATATTTATGCAAACGTTGCCGGCATCGTTGCCGGGCCACCCTGGCAGGCCCTCCATTCGAAAGAAAAGCCGTGCCCGCAGGTACCATATCCCCCAACCCGAGCCGCAGGCTCGGACCCAGTCGGCACCGGACCGGGGTTCTGGTGAATATTTCAGTTTCTGCCCGGTAGGCCCCCACCGACGCCCAGCAGTAGGCGGACGATGGGCATGATGGCTCCGCCCATGTACCAGCGGGCCGCGACCAAAGCCCAAACGCATGTACAGAAGGCCTGAATGGGTAAGCAAACAGGCTATTTGCACCTCCATTCAAGCCGTTTGTATGTACGAATAACTTAATTGTACATGCATTCAAGCCATTTGTAGGAGCAAACTAGCTACCACCGACACCCGCCCGCTGCCTGCGTGGCGATTCCTCTCCCGCGCCCGGCCCGTTTCCCAGGTCACTGCCGCCACTTCGGCGGCTGGGCCGGCGAGGCTCGGGTGTTGCACATCAGGCTGGCACTGCGCGGTACACGAGCCGCAGGCTCAACGCCAGTCGGCAGCGCGTCGCAGAGGTGCGCCAGCATGGGGTTCAGTTTTTTATAGGTACGAGCATACCCGTTGAATCTTCCATAACAGGTATTATTCTACCTGTTGAATCGTACAGAAATGGATGTTTCAATAGTTCGAGCGTTTTCTCGGTACATCCTTGTTCGATAACAATGCGAGAATCCTCTACGCATTTTAGTGGGACCATTTGAAAATCTCCACTAGCAGCGCAGTTACGGAAAACAGCGAAGCGTGCATCTTTTCGGCTTATGCCCGAGCCCTTGTCCCCTTTACAGCCAAACATCCAAATAGGCATTGGCTGGCCAACACCGCCGCCATCAGGCATAAAATCAGTGTAAGACACTACCTCCCGACCACGAACGAACAACAGTCTTCGAACTTCGGAACCGATAGGTGGCCCATTCCATTCGAATCCTATGGTCATGTTTATATCCTTAATATCCATATCTGCTAAAGAACCCCCTTTAAAGAAATAAACAGTATCCCATTCAAAGTCAGTCAGACTATTCAAATCCAGCACCCGATAACCTTCGGTCATCGTACGCACGGGCTTCATTCTCTGAGACATCTTTTCAAAAAAATCGTCATTGCTGCCGGTGCAACTGACGAGCAAGATTGAGGTAATAATGCAGGCGGTGTTTGCTAGGAAACAAAAGCTCGTTTTCATTAATAGCACCGCAATTGTGGTTTCAGTTTTATACTTTTCCTTCTCCCACCGCTCCCGCCACGCTCATCCGCACCTCGCCAAAGCCCACCGGCACCACGAGGCTGGGCAACACCAAGCCCGTTTCCAAAGTTACTTCCGCCACTCCAGCTACTTGGCCATCGGCCGTGGCCTCCAAAGCGCCGGGCACGCCGTGCAGCACCACGCGGTAGGTGGCGTAGCTGGGCGCGTAGTCGCCCTCGATGGCCTGGGTGAGCACCAATTCCTGCGGCGAGCCCGTGACGGTGAAGCGGCGCACGGTGCGCTGGCCTTCAGTGTAGCCGTAGCCCTCGCCGCCGTCGTCGTAGTGCACGCTTTCGGCGGTGCCGTTTTTGTAGTACACATGCAGGGTGAGCTCCTCAATCACCTTCTCGCCCACGTATTGCAGCACGGGCTGCATGGGCAGTACGGCGCCGGCCTTCACGAAGAGCGGGATGCGGGTGAGGTCGGCGGTGGCCCAGACTTCGGCGCCGCCGGCCGTGGGGGCGTCGGTCCAGTAGTAGAACCAGTCGCCGCGGGGCAGGTACATCCAGCGGCCCTCGGCGCCGGGCTGGGTGATGGGGCACACCAGCAGGTTGTCGCCGAGGCCGAATTCGGCCATGCGCAGGTAGGTTTCGGTGTCGTTCTGGTCGAGGAAGGTGAGCGGGCGCAGCATGGGCGTGCCCGCCGTGGCGTACTGCCAGAACGTGGTGTACATGTAGGGCAGCAGGCGGTAGCGCAGCTCGATGAAGTGGCGGGCCAGGTCGGTCACCTCCTCGCCGAAGCTCCAGGGCTCCTGGTCGCCGTGGTCGCCGGAGCTGTGGGTGCGGAAGAACGGATGGAAGGCCCCCAGCGCAATCCAACGGGCGTAGAGTTCGGGCGTAGGCGAGTCGACGAAGCCGCCGATGTCGGAGCCAATGAAGCTGAAGCCCGAGATGCTCAGGCGCTGGCACTGGATGTTGGCCAGCCAGAGGTGGTCCCAGCTGGCAATGTTGTCGCCGGTCCAGCCGGAAGAGTAGCGCTGGCCGCCCGAGTAGGTGCTGCGCGTGATGGTGAAGGGCCGGTTGGGGTAGCAGAACTGCTTCACGCCGTCGTTGGTGGCGCGGGCCATCTGCATGCCGTAGATGTTGTGGGCCTTCTGGTGCGAGGCGTGGTGGCCGTCGTACTCGAAGCGGACGTCGGGCGGGAAAGTGCCTTTCTCGAATACGGCCGGCTCGTTCATGTCGTTCCACACGCCCTTCACACCAATGTCTTGGATGAGCTCCTTAAACAAACCCGCCCACCACTCGCGCACCCGCGGCGCCGTGAAATCGGGGAAGTTGCAGAGGCCGGGCCACACCGAGCCCTTCATCAGGGGACCGTCGGCGCGGCGGCAGAAGAAGTCGTTGGCAATGCCTTCCTGGTACACCGAATACTCCGGGTCAATCTTGATGCCGGGGTCGATGATGACCACCATTTTGAAGCCGTCCTCGGCCAGCTCCTGCACCAAGCGTTTGGGCTCGGGGAAGTGCTGCTTGCTCCAGGTGAAGCAGCGGTAGCCCTCCATGTAGTCGATGTCGAGGTAGATGGCGTCGCAGGGAATTTTGCGGTCGCGCAGGCCGCTCGTGATTTCCTTCACGTTGCTCTCCGGGAAATAGCTCCACTTGCACTGGTGGTAGCCCAGCGTCCAGAGCGGCGGCAGCTCGGGCGGGCAGGTGAGCAGGGTGTACTCTTGCGTCACCTCCAGCAGCGTGGGGCCGTAGATGAAGTAGTAGTTCAGCTCGCCGCCCTGGGCCCAGAAGCTGGTCACGTCGGCGCGCTCGGCGGCGAAGTCGAAGCTGGCTTTGAAGGTGTTATCGAAGAAAATGCCGTGGGCAATTTTCTGGTGCAGCACGTGGTAGAACGGGATGTTCTTGTAGAGCGGGTCAGAGCCCTTCACGTAGCCGTAGGTATCGGAGCCCCAGTTGGTGAAGCGCTTGCCGCGCAGGTTCATGTTGTCGGGCTTGTCGCCGAGGCCGTAGTAGTGCACGCCGGGCGGCACCTGCTTGCTCATCTTCACGATGTCGTTGCCGGTGTCGTAGTCGTACTCCCAGTGGAAGCCTTTTTCGTCGTCGCTCAGCACGGTGCCCGAGCGGTCCAGCACGCGGGTTTTCAGCGTTTCCTTCTGAATGATGCAGATGAGGCGGGCCGTGGTGAGGCGGTAGTGGTCGGGCTTTTCGCGGAATTCCACCAGGGCCGGGGCCATGCGCGTGGTGGCATCGGCGGGCACGGCGTAGGAGAAATCGGGGTTGAGGGGGCCGTCGGTGAGGTAGCGGAAGCGCAGGATTTTGTCGCTCAGCACGTGCAGCAGCAGGCGCACGCCGTTCTGGCAGTTGAAAAGGAAGCGGTGGTCGTCGAGTTGGTCGAAGCGAATGACTTCGCCGGGGTAATGTTCCTGGTGGCTTTTGGCCGCCAGGTCGTTCACCATGTAGTTATTTTCCTGAATCGAGGTATCCATAAATGTTAGTTCGGGGCAAAAGCAAGCGCCGCGGCCGAGCCGGGCGCGAAAACACCGGCCGAGCCGGTTGAGCGAGGGTTAAGTACGCAAGTTACTTTTTCCGGGCTGGCTGCGGCCGAAATTTTCGGCCGGCGCAGATTTTTCGCCGATATGTGGGTTGGCTTGCGTAGCATTGACGACTGATAGCGCACCGCGCCCACTTCCCGGCCTGCGCCGGCCCGTTTTGCCCCTTTTTGCTGCCCATGACCCCGTCCGATTTCTCCGTTCTGCTGCTGGCCTGGGACGATGCCGACCCGCTGGTGGCCGTGCTCGGCGGGGCGGCCCTGCCCCCACCCTGCCGCTGGTCTACCACCTCGCCGCCCAGCAGCCCGTGCTGGCCCTCTACCCCCACTTGCCAGCCGAAGCAGCGCCCGACGCATCTACCACGTCAGGCAACGCCCCCACCGCCCCTTCTACTGCTGAAAACGCCTTCGCAGCCCATGAAACGGCTGCATTCCAAGACGCCGAAGACACTTCTGAAGCTGATACTGACAGCACCGCCGAAAGTGCCGCAGCTCCGGCAACGCCCGGCATCCGGCGCGTGGATACGGCGGCCACGGAAACTGCAGGCGCCATCGCCTCGCTCCTGATTGGCCTGGCAGAGCTGCCGCCCGCCACCACTCCGGCTGAAACCCAGGCCGCGCTGCCGGCCCCCAGCACCGTTGCTACACCTGCGGCAGCATCGGCGCGCAGCCAGTGGCCCACTGGTGCCCATGCGCCGCAGCGCGTCCGCTGGGTTGCGCCGGCGGCCCCCTACCTCGGCGCCAGCGCCGAATCTGCGGCGCCAGCGTCCTCGGCGGTAGTGGTGCCGGTGGCGCCGCTCGTGCCCGCTTCCAGCGTGCGCGAAGCGGCCGACCTGGCCCAGGCAGCCCTGAGCTGGCCCGCCGGCTTCAGCCCGCTGGCCGGGCCCGCCGCCCCGGAAGCCGAAGCAGCGTCATCGACCGAAGAGAACCCGGCCGATAATGCCGAAATGGACAATGAAGCCCCGGCGGCTTCGCTCTTCTCCGAAGCTTTCGACGAGCCCACCGAAGAAATTGGCGCGGCCGAAGCGCAGGCGCTGAATGCCCCGGAAGACAACCTCACTCCTGATGCGCCGGCACTGAGCGGCGCAGCTATGGAGACGGAAACGGGTGCTGTGCCCGCGCCGGAGCAGCCGGCCGAGCCGGCGCCGCGCGTGCCCGCGCTCGACGGCCTGAATTTTCGCATGATTCAGTACGCCCGGCAAGCGGCGCAGCTGGTGCACGGCCGCACCGATTTCGAGGTGATATACGCCCCCAACTGGCCGGCCTGGCTGGCGGCGCTGGAAATCCGCAACCGCTCGCGGCTGCCGCTGGTGCTGTACGCGGCCGGCCTGACCAGCGACCTGGCCTCGGCCGAGGGTGGCTGGCTGCTGGAAGTGGAGCGCATGGCCCTGCGCCGGGCGCGCCTGGTGCTGGTGCCCAGCGAGGCGGTGCGCCGCCAGCTCCTGCAGCAATACGGACCCGATGTAGCCGACGTGCGCGTGGTGGCGGCTCATGATGAGGAGGCCGTGCGGGCCGTGCTGCGCGAGGTGGCAGCCGGCTAGGGCCGGCGGCCGGCTTGGCTCGAATTGGTTTCCTTTGTGGCCTGACCTCATTATAGCCACTTCAACAAAGACCCTGCATGCAGCCCGAACACGAATTTGAAGCCGTATTGGAAGCCGGCGAAGACCACGCCGGCGTGTTTGTGGTGCTGCCCTTTTCGGTGCAGGAAGTGTACGGCACGCGCGGCCGCATTCCCGTGCAGGCTACCTTCGACGGCTACCCCTACCAGGGCAGCGCCGTGCCCCTCGGCGACGGCCACCACGCCCTGCTCCTGCTCAAGCAAATCCGCAAAGCCATCGACAAAACCGTGGGCGACACGGTGCGCGTGACGCTGGCGCGCGACACGGCCGAGCGCAAGATGGAAGCCCCAGCCGACCTGGCCGCCGAACTGGCCGCCAACCACAAAGCCGCCGCCTACTTCAACAAGCTGGCCTACACCCACCAGCGCGAGTACGTGCGCTGGCTGGAAGGCGCCAAAAAGCCCGAAACCCGCACCAAGCGCCTTGGCGAGGCCGTGGCCATGCTCACGCAGGGCCGCAAGCGCGGGTAGCAGTCTCAGCTTTTGCATAAAACGTCATGCCGAGCGCAGCCGAGGCATCTCGCGTGGGGAAGTAATCCAATCGGCAGGATTTACTATTGCACGCGAGATGTCTCGGCTGCGCTCGACATGACGTTCTGATTATTGGTTCTTCTCGCACTGCTTGGTTTCCCACCAGCCAACCCCCATGAAAAAAAGCCACCTGCTGCTCCTGTTGCTGCTCCCGCTGCTGGCCAACGCCCAGAACGCCAGCATCGACCGCGTGAACCCCACCAACTGGTGGGTGGGCATGAAAAACCCCAACGTGCAGCTGCTGGTGCACGGGCCCGGCGCGGGCACCCTCGCCTACACCGTGAGCTACCCCGGGGTGAAGCTGGTGAAAACCAACACCGTCGAGAATCCCAATTACGCCTTTCTCGACCTCAGCATCTCGCCCGCGGCCAAGCCTGGCACGGTGCGGCTGGTGGGCAAAAAAGGCAGCCAGACCGTGACGCAGACCTGGGTGCTGAAAGCCCGCGACAACGCTCCTAAAGCCCAGGGCGTAACGGCCGCCGACTTCATCTACCTGGCCATGCCCGACCGGTTTGCCAACGGCGACCCGGCCAACGACAAGTTCGCCGACCTGCGCGACCCCAACCACGACCGCGCCAACCCCTTCTTCCGCCACGGCGGCGACCTGCAGGGCGCGGCCCAGCGCATCCCCTACCTCAAAGACCTGGGCGTGACGGCCGTGTGGTTTACGCCAGTGCTCGAAAACAACCAGCCGCTCACCAACGAGGCTGGCACCATGCGCGCCTCCTACCACGGCTACGGCTTCACGGACCAATACAACGTGGACCGGCGCCTGGGCGGCAACGCGGCCTACAAAAGCTACGTGCAGCAGGCCCACGCCGCCGGCCTGAAAGTGGTGCAGGACGCCGTGTACAACCACGTGGGCAACACCCACTGGATACTGCAGGACCTGCCCATGAAAAGCTGGCTGCACCAGTGGCCCAGCTACACCAACACCACCTACCGCTACACGCCCATCACCGACCCGCACGCGGCCCGGATTGACCGCAAAATCACGCTCGACGGCTGGTTTGTGCCCTTCCTGCCGGACCTCAATCAGCAGAACCCCTACGTGGCCAACTACCTGATTGAAAACGCCATCTGGTGCGTCGAGAACTTCGGCATCGATGCCTGGCGGGTCGACACCTATTTGTATAACGACCAGCCGTTTATGAACCGCTGCAACGCGGCGCTGCTGGCCGAGTACCCGCGCATTCACATTTTTGGCGAGTCGGCGGTGACGAATGCCATCGACCAGGCCTACTACACCCGCAGCAAGATTGACTTTCCCTTCAAGTCGAACCAGCCCGGCGCACTCGACTTCGTGCTCGAAGGGGCCCTGCTGGGCGCACTGAAGGACACCGGCACGCCGGCTGTTTCCGGCTGGGACGGTGGTGCCCAGCGCGTGTACCAGGCCCTGGCCCAGGACGTGGTGTACCAGGACCCGACCCGCCTCGTGACCTTCCTCGACAACCACGACCATAACCGCTTCCTGTCCGAAATCGGCGACGACCTTGACAAGTACAAGCTGGGCCTGACCTGGCTGCTCACCACCCGCGGCATCCCGAGCCTGTACTACGGCACCGAAATCCTGATGAAAAATTTCAAGGACCCCACCGATGCCGAGGTGCGCAAGGATTTCCCCGGCGGCTGGCCCGGCGACAAGGAAGACAAGTTCACCGCCGCCGGCCGCTCGGCCCGCGAAAACGAAGCCTTCGACTTCGTGCGCAAGCTGGCCACCTACCGCCGCGACCATAAGGTGCTGCACACCGGCCAGCTGATGCAGTACCTGCCCGAAAACGGCCTTTACGTGTACTTCCGCTACGACGCCACCGGTACCGTGATGGTAGCCTCGAATACCACCGACAAGCCCGCCAGTCTGCCCACGGCCCGCTTCTCGGAGCGCATGGCCGGCTTTAGCAAAGCCCGCAACGTGCTGACGGGCGAGAGCCTGAGCAGCCTCGCCACGCTGCAGCTGCCCGCCAAAACCGCCGTGGTGCTGGAGCTGGGCAAATAGCCCTTCGAAACAGCTGGTAACCGCTGTGCCCATACGCTCCACTCGCCAACTGCCGGCGCCCGTGTATGGACGCGTCCTGACCTTGCGGGCCGCCGCGCAGCACGGCGGCCACTGCTTGCTGGGCGCGCGGCGCCTCAGCGCACGTTGATGAACTCCCCTTCGATGAGTGCCCGGGCAGGCCCGAGCCGGTCGTCCGCCACGCCGGAAAAGGAGCCGCGCCAGCCGCCGTTCCACCGGCCCAGGGTGCCCCGCGGGCCAATGCCCCACGTGAGGCTGGTGGTTGGGTCGAAATAACGAATGGCCACCACGCCGTATTCGCTCTCCGGCCGGCCCGCGCCCTTGAGGAAGACCACCTGCACGTACGGGCCGCCCGAACTCCGGGCCGTGTCCCCCGCCTCGATGTTGAGCACATCAAAATTTCGGGTCGGCGGGGTGGCGGGCTGGTAGCTCAACCGGGCTTCCTGAGTGATGGTGCGCCCGTTGACGATGTAATGAATGGTGCTCTTGTCGTCCCCCGTCGCGGGCGTTGGCAGGTTCTGCACTGAGTCGGCGCCGCAGCCGGCAACCAGCGCCCAACCGCTGAGCAGGAGAAAGAAGTGTTTCATATCCACGATAGTACGCAAAAAACTGCGCTTCTACCACCGCCACAGGCCGGGCACGGCCGCGCTACGGCGCTTTTTCGTCAATCAGGCGCAGGGTGTATGTGTAGCGGTACTGCTTGTCGAGCAGGCGGTAGGCGTCGTGGGGCTGGGCGCCCCAGCTGTTGTCGCCGCCCACGCCGCGCTGTTTCAGGTCCACGCTCAGGAACACCCGGTCGTGGCGCTTCACGTCGGTGGTGTGCTGCTGCTTTTTGCTGAGGCCGGGGTCCAGCTCCTCGGCGCGCACGTCGAGGGCACTGAAACTCAGCGGCTGGGCGCCCTCAATGCGCAGGCCCTGGCCGGCGGCGTTGGTGAGCGTGAGCCAGCGGGTGTCGGTGTGGTAGCCGCCCTCCTGGGGGCGGATGTAGGTGTTGGCGTACTGGCGGGCCACTGAGTCGCGGTACACGCCCAGAAAGCTGGCTGTGTTGCGGTCCTGGTAGTTTTCCCAGGGGCCGCGGCCGTAGTAGGCCAGCGCCTGGTACTGGCCAAGCAGCTCCAGGCGCATGCCGAAGCGGGGCAGCTCGGGTAGGTCGCGCCCGGTCAGGTCGATGCCGGCCGTGACTTGCACCGCGCCGTCGGGCCTGATGAGGTAGGCCACAGAGTAGTACACGGCAATGTCGGTGAGCAGATAGTCGACCTGGATGGGCAGGCCGGCGGCCGACTGCTCGCCCACCGTCACGCGCTGCACCTTGCGGGCCGCGTGCGCCGTGCGCCACACGCCCAGCCGCTGAGGCATGCCGGAACCGAAGTCGTTGTCGGTGGGCGCGCGCCAGAAATACGGCTCCGGGTATTGGGCAATGACCAGAGTTTCGCCGCGGCGGTAGTTACTCAGCCGGCCCAGCGCCGTGTCGAATTCGCCGCTAACGCCACCAGCACTGAAGGTTAGCTTGTTGCCTTCACGCTTGATTTGCAGCTCACCGGCAGTATCCGCCGGGTGCTCGAAATAGGCGGCCTCGGGCGTGAGGCGAAACTGCTCGCGGGCCACCTCGTGGCCGGCCGGCACCAGCGGGGCGGCGCTTTTGGTGAGCGCCACCACGTTGAGCACGTACTCGGTGCCCGGCGCGGCGGCCAGGGCGGGCAGCGGCAGCTTCATTTCCTGCTGCCGGCCAGCCGCCAGCTTCAAGCCGAAGGTGCCGGTTTTGGCCACGGCGCCGTTTTTCAGCAGTTCCCACCGGAAGTCGTAGTTGTCGAGGGGGCGGAAGGCGAAACCGTTGAAGACCGTAATACGGCCCGTGGCCGGCTGGGCGGCGCTGAACCGGATGTCCTGGTACACTTTTTTCACCTCCCACAGGCCGGGGTGGGGCGTGCGGTCGGCGGCCACGAGGCCGTTGGCGCAGAAGTTTTCGTCGTTTTGGCGGTTGTAGCCGCCCAGGTCGCCGCCGTAGGCAAAGTAGGGCAAGCCGTAGTGCTCGGCGCGCAGGCCCTGGTCGACCCAATCCCAGATGAAACCGCCCTGCAGGTGCGGCTTGCTCCGAATCAAGTCCCAGTATTCCTGAAAGTTGCCGTTGCTGTTGCCCATGGCGTGCGAGTACTCGCACATGATGTAGGGGCGCGTTTTGTCGGTGGCGTCGGCGTATTTTTTCATCGAGCCCATGCCGGGGTACATGGGCGCCACGATGTCGGTGTCCACGTCTTCGCCGGCCTGCTCAAACGACACCGGCCGGCTGGGGTCGCGCTGCTTCAGCCAAGTGTAGGCGTCGTGGAAGACCGGGCCGTTGCCGCACTCGTTGCCCATGCTCCAGATGATGACCGAGGGGTGGTTTTTGTCGCGCTCCACCAACCGGTCGATGCGGTCGCGGTGCGCAGGTGCCCACTCGGGGCGGTAGGCCGGGTGCTTGCTTTTGTCGAAGCGGCCCTGCAGCTCGGCGCCATAGCCGTGGGTTTCGATGTTGGCCTCGTCCACCAGGTAAAAGCCCAGCTCATCGCAGAGGCGGTACCACCGCTCGTCGTTGGGGTAGTGGCTGGTGCGCACCGCGTTGATGTTGAACTGCTTCATCAGCTGCAGGTCGCGGCGCATGCCGGCCTCGGTCACGGCGCGGCCGGTGGTGGGCTCCCACTCGTGGCGGTTCACGCCGTGCACTTCCAGCGGCACGCCGTTGAGCAGCAGCTGGGCATTCTTGATTTCGACTTTGCGGAAGCCGATGCGGCAGCCCGTGATGGCCAGCGGCTTGCCCTGGGCGTCGGCCAGGGTGAGGCGGCACTGGTAGAGCGTGGGGATTTCGGCGCTCCAGGGGCGCACGTTCTTCACGGTGCCGGCCAGTTGCACGGTTTGGGTGGCGGCGGTGCCCGCGTTGCCTACCCCGCTGGGCACGGGCTGCTGCTGGCGCAGCACGGTTTTGCCATTGGCGTCCAGCACTTCCACGGTGAGGCGGGCCGGCGCCGGGGCCGCGGCGGCGAAGTTGCGCAGCGTGACGTCGACGCTGAACCGGCCGTTTCGGTAGCTGGGGTCGAGGTCGGCGTGGGCGAAAAAGTCCCAGATGGTGTGCTGCGGCAGGCTGTAGAGGTACACGTCGCGGTCGAGGCCCGACACGCGCCAGAAGTCCTGGTCTTCGAGGTAGCTGCCGTCATGCCAGCGCGTTACCTGCACGGCCAGGGTGTTTTCGCCGGGTTGCAGGTACTTCGTGATGTCGAACTCGGCCGGCGACTTGGCCACTTTGCTCATGCCCACGCGCTGCCCGTTCACATACACCACGGCGTAGCCCGAGATGGAGCCGAAGGTGAGCAGCACCTCGCGGCCCGCCCAGGCGGCCGGCACCGTGAAGCGGCGCCGGTAGCTGCCCACGGGGTTGTCGCGCCCGTCGATGAACGGGGCGTTGCGCGGAAACGGGTACACGAGGTTGGTGTAGATGGGCAGCCCGAAGCCCTGCAGCTCCCAATTGGAGGGCACGGCCAGGGTGGACCAGGCCGCGTCGTCGTAGCCGGGCCGCTCAAAGCCGGCCGGGCGCAGGTCGGGCCGGGCCACGTAGCTGAACTTCCAGGCGCCGTTCAGCGACTGGTACCAGGGCGAGCGGGCGTAGTCGTTGGCGGCCACGTCGGCGGGTCGCTCATACACCATGAAGCTGGCGTGGGCCTTCTCCTTGTGCTGGTCCACCACCTCGGGCCGCTCCCACTCCTGCGGAACGGTTTGGGCAGCGGCCGCACCGGCAGCCAGCAGCCAGCTCAGGGTTAGCAATCGAAAAACAAACATGCGCGGGTGGAAAGAGGGGAAAGGCGGGGCGGTCCCGGCCGCGGGCCAGCTGTGGCGGCCGTGCTGTCCGGGTTCCGTCAGGCTTCGTTTGCGCCCAGCAGGCGCAAGCAGTTTAACGATGAGACGCGAATACGCCGTTTCAACCGCATTCTGTTAACTACCTTCTTACTCCGCAACACATCCTGCCGCTGGAACGCAGCTGGCGAAGGCAAGAAGGCACGCAAAGGCCTAAGCCCTACTCCCGCGCCAGCACCAGCGCCACCCGGCTGGGCAGGTACAGGCTGAGCTGGTGCTCGTACGTCTCGTACTCAAAGGCCTCATCAGCCCGATTGAAACCGCCGAAGCGGCTATTGTCTGTCGAGAGCACCACGCGGTATTTGCCCTCCTGCGTCACCCAGAAGCGGTAGTCGGTGAGGCTGCGCTCCACGTGCAGGTTCACAATGAACACCAGGCCGTCGCGCTCAAAAGCCAGCACCTGGTTTTCCTCGTCGTGCTTGAGCAGCGTGGCCGGGCCGGCAGCCAGCAGGTGGCGGGCTTTGGCCAGGTGAATCAGGGCCTTGTCGAAGGCGCCCATCTGGTAGAACTTCAGCTCGGGGTTGTCGCCCAGGCTCCACTGGCGGCGGGCAAACTGGTAGCTCCAGCCGTTGCCCTCGCGCGGGAAGTCGACCCACTCGGGGTGCCCAAACTCGTTGCCGATGAAGGTAAGGTAGCCCTCGCCGCCGGCCGCCAGCGTGAGCAGCCGAATGATTTTGTGCAGGGCCAGGGCCCGTGCCGCGCCGGGGTCGCCGTCCATGTTGTGCATGTGGGCGTAGATGCCGGCATCGAACAACCAGTGCGACAAGGTTTTGTCGCCCACCAAAGCTTGGTCGTGGCTTTCGGCGTAGGCAATGGTTTTTTCGCCGGCCCGGCGGTTGGTGAGGGTGTACCACAGCTCGCCCAGGGGCCAGTGCTCGTCGGGGGTGTGCTTGAGCAGCTTAATCCAGTAGTCGGGAATGCCCATGGCCAGGCGGTAGTCGAAGCCCACGCCGCCTTCCTTGATGGGCCGGCACAGGCCGGGCAGGCCGCTCATGTCCTCGGCCACCAGCAGGCTGCCTTTCTTGAACTCGTGGGCCAGCGTGGTGGCCAGCTGCAGGTAGAGAATGGCGTCCTCGTCGGCAGCCGGGCCGAAGTAGTTGTCGTAGCCCACAAAGGCCACGCCCTCGCCGTGGTGATGGTAGAGCATGCTCGTCACGCCATCGAAGCGGAAGCCGTCGAAGTGGTACTCTTCCAGCCAGTAGCGCACGTTGCTCAGCAAGAACTGCTGCACCTCGGGCCGGCCGTAGTCGAACAGCTTGCTGTCCCAGCCGGGGTGGTTGCCGCGCTCGCCTTTGTGAAAGTAGAGGTTGCCGGAGCCGTCGAAATCGGCCAGGCCCTCGGCCTCGTTTTTCACGGCGTGCGAATGCACCACGTCGAGCAGCACGGCAATGCCGCGCCGGTGGGCTTCGTTGATGAGAAACTTCAGGTCTTCGGGCGTGCCGAAGCGCGAGCTGGCCGCAAACAAATTGGCCACGTGGTAGCCGAAGGAGCCGTAGTACGGGTGTTCCTGCACGGCCATCAGCTGGATGGTGTTGTAGCCGCCGGCTTCGATGCGGGGCAGCACGTTTTCGGCGAATTCGCAATAGGTGCCCACCCGGCCTTCCTCGGTGGCCATGCCCACGTGGGCCTCGTAAATGAGCGGCTCTTTGGCGGCAGTAGCGGGCCGAAACTTCTGGTCGGTCCAGCGGAACTCAGTTTCGGGGCGCCACACCTGGCCAGCGAAGTCCTTGGTTTCGTCGTCCTGCACGGCGCGGCGCAGGGTGGCTGGCAGGCGGTCCTTGCCCTGGCCGTTGGCCACCACATGCACCTTGAAGCGGCTGCCGTGCGCGAGGCGCTGGTCGTACTCCGCATCGGGCAAAAACACTTCCCACACCCCAAAATCCAGCTTTTGCAGCGGGTTGGCCTGGCGGTCCCAGTGGTTGAAGTCGCCAATCAGGAACAGGGCCTCGGCGCCGGGCGCCCACTCGCGGTACACCCAGCCGCCGCGGCCGGCGTCGTGGTTCAGGCCCAGCTGCTGGTGGGCGGTGGCGTAGTTTAGCAGCGAGCCGTGGTAGTGCTCAATTTCGGCCAGGCGGGCCCGCAGGCGCTCCTGGCGCTGGCGCAGCACGGGCTCGAAGGGCGCCAGCCAGGCATCCTGCTTCACGAGGGACAGCGGCGCGGGGCGGCGGGCACGGGGCGCCGCCTTGGTAGCGGCCGCAGCGACGGGGGAAGCTGCCGGCGCAGTGGGTTTCGACTTAGCCATGGTGTGGAAGTGGTTTTGCCCAAATGTAGCGCCGTCTGTAATTGAATCGGGAAATCGCCGGCCCTCCTCATCCAGCTGCCGCCCTGCAAAGGGCCTTCTCACTGCGCCCGAAAAGCCGCTTTGACTGAAGAAGCTCCTTCGCGGCGCCCAGAACGACGGCCGGCGCGAATTGCGTCTTGTTCATCGTCTATTGTATTGCCCAGCGGCATTATTCCCGTTATTTTGCCCAATGCTGAAACGTGTACTCACTATTTCCCTGGCCCTGCTGATGGCCTGCTCAGCCGAGCGGCCGGTTACGTCTACTTCGCGCGCCTTCGAGGGCTCGCTGGGCACGCCGTTGCCCAAAGCTGCCGCACCCAAGCTGGCCCGCTACGCCATGGTGGTCTCGGCTCACCCCGAAGCTTCTAAGATTGGTACCCAAATCCTGCAGCGCGGCGGCAACGCCTACGACGCGGCCGTGGCCGTACAGTTTGCCCTGGCCGTGGTGCTGCCCGTGGCCGGCAACATCGGCGGCGGCGGCTTCCTGCTCTACCGCGACCGCAACGGCTCGGCCGGCTCGCTCGACTTCCGCGAAACCGCTCCCTCCGCCGCCTCGCGCGACATGTACCTCGACAAAGCCGGCAACGTAGTGCCCGGCCTGAGCACCGCCGGCCCGCTGGCCGTGGGCACGCCCGGCACCGTGGCCGGCATGGTGACGCTGCATAAGCAGCTGGGCAAGCTGTCGTGGCCCACGCTGCTGCAGCCGGCCGTGGCGCTGGCCACCCGGGGCTTCGTGCTCACCACCAAGGAAGCCGCCGGCCTCAACCGCACCAAGGCTGAATTCCAGAAGTACAACCCCGGCAACGTGCCGGCCTACGTGCGGCCCGGTGGCGGCGACTGGCAGCCCGGCGACACCTTG
Source organism: Hymenobacter sp. 5317J-9 (assembly GCF_022921075.1). Taxonomy (NCBI): domain Bacteria; kingdom Pseudomonadati; phylum Bacteroidota; class Cytophagia; order Cytophagales; family Hymenobacteraceae; genus Hymenobacter; species Hymenobacter sp. 5317J-9. The sequence continues at coordinate 1,845,971 of NZ_CP095050.1, read as the reverse complement.
CGCCTACCCGAGCTGGCCCGCACCCTCACCCGCATCCGCGACCAGGGCCGCGCCGGCTTCTACCGCGGCGAAACCGCCCGCCTGCTGCTGGCCGAGATGAAACGCGGCGGCGGACTGGTGAGCCAAACCGACCTCGACGGCTACCGCGCCAAGTGGCGCGAGCCCCTGCGCGGCCGCTACCGCGACTACGACGTGATTACGATGCCGCCGCCCAGCTCTGGCGGCGTGGCCCTGCTGCAAATGCTGCAAATGCTGGAGCCCGTGGACCTGGCCCAGGCCGGCTACCACACACCCCTGGCCGTGCACTACATCACCGAGGCCGAACGCCGCGCCTACGCCGACCGCGCCACCTACCTCGGCGACCCGGACTTTGGCCTAGTGCCCACCCAAAAGCTGCTCGACGTGGACTACAACCACCAGCGGGCCGGTTCCATGCGCTCGCGCGGCCGGGCTTCGGCCAGCGCGGAGGTGACGGCCGGCACCAGCCTGCCCGGCTACGAAAGCGACCAAACCACGCACTACAGCATTGTGGACGCGCTAGGCAACGCCGTGAGCTGCACCACCACCCTCAACGGCGCTTACGGCAGCAAAGTGGTGGTGCCCGGCGCTGGCTTTCTGCTGAACAACGAGATGGACGACTTCTCGGCCAAAGCCGGCGTGCCCAACTCCTATGGCTTGGTGGGTGGCACGGCCAACGCCATTGCCCCCGGCAAGCGCATGCTCAGCAGCATGACACCCACCATCCTTACCCACAACGGCCGCGTGGCCCTCGTCACGGGCTCGCCTGGCGGCAGCACCATCATCACCAGCGTGTTGCAATCCATTTTGGGCATTGTCGACTACGGTTTGAACGCCCAGCAGGTAGTGACCGGGCCGCGCCTGCACCACCAGTGGCTGCCCGACCTGCTCGACGTGGAAGCCGGTGCCCTGCTGCCCGCCGCCCAGGACACCCTGCGCGCCCGCGGCTATCATCCCAATCCCCGCCTGCCCTGGGGCCGCCTCGACATCATCCACGTGCTGCCCGACGGCACCCTGGAGGGCGGCGCCGACCCGCGCGGCGACGACACCGCCGTGGGGTACTAGGCAATTGAGCACTAAAAAAGCCCACTGGAATCATCCAGTGGGCTTTTTTAGTGCTTATTAAGTTTGGTGAACGAGGTAGGGACGCATGTATACGTCCCTACCTCGTGCTAGCGCGCAACGGCCGTGCTGGCCAGGTGGCGCAGGTTGCCGGCGGCGGCGATGAGCTTCTGGCTGAGTTCGCGGGCTTTGTCGCCTTCGCCGCTGAAGTTGTGGGTGGTGAGGGCCGCCTGGGCGGTGAGCTCGCCGAGGTTCTGGAAAGCCTGGGACATGCCGGCGGGGTTGTTGCCGTCGATGTGGCGACGCAGGGTCTCCAGCTCCGCCACGATGGGGCGCAGCACGGGCTGGTCGATGGAGCGCAGCTGCTGAATCCAGTGGTCGATGTGGCTGTAGCCGGCGCTGGGGTCCATCTGGAAGCCGTTGCCGGTGGCGGTGAACAGGGATTTGATGCCGGATTCTACTTCGGAAATAAAGCTCATGGGAAGAAGAGGGAAATGGAAAATGAACCCAGCCGGCACGGCACGCCGCCAAACCCTGGCTTGGGACCACGAAGGTACGGCGCCAAGCTGCCAAAAAGCCAACCCATCGGCAGATATGCCCGCGGGCTAGCCGCGCAGCTGACCGGCGGCGGTACTGAGCACTTCGCCCAGCTCACGCAGCTTGTCCTGGGCATCGGGCGTGGCCGATGCCGCCGCTTTGGTGGTGAGCTTACCCAACGTGCCGAGGCTTTGGGCCAGCGTGGTGGCATCGGCCGTGCCGCTGCGCAGCACCTGATGGAGGTTTTGCAGCTCGGCGGCGATGTCGGCCAGCGGCGCGTTGCCCTGCAGGGCTTTAATCCAGCCGGCGATGTTTTCGCCGGCGATGCCGGCGGCGTTGGGCAGGCCGCCGCGCAGGGCGCCGAGCGTGGTGTCGAGTTGGCTGTTGCCGAGGCTGCTTTGCGACTGGGGAGTGTTCATGCGCGTGGAGTGGAAGGCAGGTGAAAGATGCCTAAGCAACCCGCGACGCCTGACCTTGTTGGCAGCGGCTGCCACAACATTTTGGCCTCCGCTGCGCCCGGCCGCCCCCGCAGTGCCCCTAGTCCCCGCCGGGGTGCAGGGCTTGCACGTCGGGGTGGTTGTAGTTCACCACGATGACGGAGAACGGGTGCGGCTCGCCCTCCCGCTTCTCGATGCGGATGGTGCCGGCATCGCGCAGGTGGTTGAGCAGGTCGCGGCGCTCGTAGTCGGGCAGTTCGGGCAGCTCGTCGGTGAGCAGGCGCATGAACGGGCCCAGCCACAGCTCGGGCACGCGGCGCTGCTGCTTGGCTTCCAGCTTCTGAAACTCGTTGAGAATGAAGGCCAGCGTGCGGCGCTCGATGTCGCGCGCCAGGGGCCGCACCGGCGCAAAGTCGGGTACGTCCTCGCTGGTGCGCGGTGCCGGCCGGGGCACCGCGGGCACCACCGGCCGGGGAGCTATGGCCGAGGGAATAGAGCCCACCTGGGGCCCTTTGGCGGTTTCGCGGGCGGCCAGAGCGGCGGCAGTGGGCACGCCCGCCAGGCCTTGCTCGCGCAGGCGGCGGCTTTCCTCCTGGAGGCGCAGGCGGTCGGTGCGGCGCTTTTCGAGTTGCTCGATGCGCTCGGCGCCCAGCAGGTCGCGGGCATCAATGAAGGATGCGGAGCCGATGTTCTGGAGCAAGTCGCCCGACACCGACTCGCGGAAGCCGGCCACCAGCACCTGCCGGGCCTGCCGGCGCAGGTGCTGCAGCACGGGGATGTAGTCCCGGTCGCCGGCCACGAGCACGAAGGTGCCGATGTCGGGCCGAGTGTACATCACCTCCAGCGCGTCGATGCAGAGCTGCATGTCGGCGGCGTTTTTGTGGTCGGTGCCCAGCACGTTGCGGGTACTCACGCCCATGAGGTAGAGGGCGCCTTGCGGGGCCGTGGCCAGGCGCTCGAAGTCGGCGTAGGCGTAGCTGATGAGCGAGTCGAGGCCCTTGGCGGCTAGCTGCTCGCGCAGGCTCCGGACGATATCGAGAACGTAGTCGTTGAGGTCGGGCGGGTCGTGGAAATGATTCTTGAGAAAATAATAAACATTCTCAAAATCAATGAATACCGCGGCGTACGGGGAAGCAGGGGACTTGGACGACATGAGGCAAAAAGAATGAATCCTATCACGGAGAAACAGCTCTGTGGGCAGACCAGAACATTTTGCAACACGCACCCCGCCGGCAAGCAGCCGCCCCGTGAACCCTTGGAAAGCAGGGACAACGGGTTGTCAATGGTGGCGGGTTTGCCAGCTTGTGCGTTATTTGACCGCATGAAGGTACGACACCTGGCTTCTACTGCGGCGGCGTGGCTGGCGCTGCAGTTTTCCCTTTGCCCGGCGGCGCAGGCCCAGCGCGCCGGGGGCGGCCCACCGGCCACGGACCCGTTTGGGCGGCGCGTGGTGCCGGCGCGGGCAGTGCCGGGCGGGCGGTACAAGTCGCACGTGTATGATGGTGACCTCGGCGTCCTCACCATTCGCGCCACAGATGGCAGCACTCGGCAGATACAAGAATGGAACTACGGGGTCATAAAAATCAGCTACTTCGCGCCCGGCCAGGCCCTGGCAACGGAGCCTTCCATCGGGGTCGCGAAGAATTCGCGTGAGTTCAGCCCCGACGGAGTGGTTGTGAATGCCCCGGCTGGCAAGCATAAGATGCTGCTGGCTGACCCATCCTCGGCTACGGCCGGCGCTGTGAACCTGCGCACCAACCATGGGACAGTCGTTGTTGATAAGGGCACGCTGCATATTACCTGGCGCAATGGCGCCAATACGCTTTATAGCGAAGCCGCCGCCCCTTTCCGCCAACAGGCCGCCCCTCCTACCCCGGCCACCTCGCCCGAACCCGGCGGCGTGGCCGTGCGCTTCCGCCTCGCGCCGGGCGAGCGGCTGTACGGCACCGGCTCCCGCGCCCTGCCCGTGGACCGGCGCGGCTACCGCCTGGAGCTCTACAACCAGGCCCACTACGGCTCCCAGAACAACGAGCCCAACCTGAACATCGCGCTGCCCACGGTGCTCAGCAGCCGCGGCTACATGCTGTTTTTCGACAACCATGCGCCGGGCTACCTCGACCTGGGCAAGGCCGATAAAAACGTGCTGGAATACGGCGGCGAAAACCTCACTGCCCTCTCCTACTTCGTGATAACCGGCCGCAACCAGACCGAAATCCTGGAGCGCTACACGGCCCTGACCGGCCGCCAGCCGCTGCCGCCGCGCTGGGCATTTGGGCTTATTCAGAGCCGTTTTGGCTACCAGACCGACGCGGAGATGCAGAGCGTGGCCGACCGCATGCGCCGCGAAAACTTCCCGCTCGACGCGCTGGTCCTGGACTTGTACTGGTTTGGCGGCACCACCCGGCAGGGCGACCTGGCCTGGGACCGCAGCCGCTTCCCCGACCCGGCTGGGATGATGAGCCGCCTGAATAAGCAGGGCGTGAAGACCGTGCTGATTTCGGAGCCTTACGTGATGCGCACTTCGCGCAACGACTCCACGGTGCGCACGCAGGGGCTGATGGGCACCACGGCGGCGGGCCGGCCGTTTACGGTGGGCTCATTCTGGGCCGGGCCGGCCAGCTTGCTTGACGTCTTCAAGCTCAAAACCCGTGACTGGCTGTGGGGCTACTACAAACAGCTGCACCAGGAAGGCGCCGCCGGCTGGTGGAGCGACCTGGGCGAGCCCGAAAACCACCCCGAGGCCATGCGGCACGCGCCCGGCCCGGCCCGCGCCGTGCACAACGCCTTCGGCCAAAGCTGGGCCGGCGTTTTCACCGAAGGCTATGCGAAAGACTTTCCCGACGAGCGGGTGTTCAACCTGGCGCGCTCGGGCTGGGCGGGCATGCAGCGCAACAGCGTGTTTCCGTGGTCGGGCGACATCAACCGCTCGTGGAGCGGCTTCCAAGCCCAGATTCCGGTGATGCTCGGCATGGGTCAGGGGGGCGTGGGCTATATGCACTCCGACGCCGGCGGCTTTTGCGTGGGCGGCATCGACCCGGAACTGTACACGCGCTGGCTGCAGATGGCCAGCCTCTGCCCCATCCTGCGGCCCCACGGCTCGGGCGTGCCGCCGGAGCCTTACTACTACCCCGACCCGTACAAAAGCAGCGTGCGCGCCGCCGTGCAGCTGCGGTATCAGTTGCTGCCCTACCTCTACACGCTGGCCTGGCAGAATACGGCGCGCGGCCTGCCGCTGGTGCGGGCCATGAATTTCAACAATGGCTATCCGAAGACCCCGGTGCCGCCACCGTCCAGAACCGAATTGTTAGCGCAGATAGCGGCGGCTCCGGATTGGGAAACGACGCCGAGAAGAGAGCGTTTCTACCCAGATGTGGTTACCAGTGCCCCATCCGATTCGCCGGTCACCAAAGCATTGGAAACGGTCAATGACCAATACCTGCTCGGGCCCGACCTATTGGTAGCCCCGGCGCTCCACCCCAGCCAGCGGCGGCGCAACGTGCTGCTGCCCAGCGGAAACTGGATTGATTTCCATTCCAACCAGACCTATGCTGGCAATAGCGTGGTGGGCGTGCCCGCCCCGCTGGCCCACACGCCCCTGCTGGTACGCGGCGGTGCCTTCCTGCCCATGACGGCCTACCGGCCCAGCACCGCGTTCTACCGCCCCGATACCCTACTGCTGCGCTACTACCCTGACCCCAGCGCGTCAGAGTCGGAGTTCACGATGTATGACGATGATGGGCATTCGGCCCGGGCCTTGGCGCGGCGGCAGTACGAGACGCTGACCATGCGCGGTTTCTGCACACCGGAGCAAACCGACGTGATTTTGAGCAGCAACGGCGGGTACCCGGGCCAGCCGGTGTTCCGGTTTTTGCGGCTGCTGGTGCAGCGGGTGGCGGCGCCGCCCACGGCCATTTTCTTCGATGAGAAGCCCGTGCCAGCCGAAGGCTACTCCTACGACCCGGTGAAGCACGAGCTGGAAGTACACTTCTTGATGAACGCCGGCGTGGCCGTAAGCCTGCGCGGCCTGAAAATCCTGACCGATACCGCCCCCAACGCCGCGCCCGAGACCCTGACCCTGGAGGCGCCCGATGCCCGCAGCTTCGGGGCGGGCGGCACTACGCTGCACTACACGCGCCACCTACGCAACGGCCCTGCCAGCAACGTGCTGACCATCTTCGACAGCCTCGGGCATCAGGTTTTTACCGAAACGCTATCGGATGAGCCCGGCCCGCACGCGTTGCGCTGGGACGCTCGCGGAGCCGCGCCCGGCGTGTACACGGCCGCAGTGGCCGGCCAGCATCAGCGGTTGATTGTGACGCGCTGATTGCAGAACGGAGCAGGCCAATGAATTTTCTGCAAAAGCTGTTTTGGGGGTTGTCGGCGCTGGGCGGCGGGCCGGTGGCGGCTCAACCCGCGGCCCCGGCCGTGCTGCGAGGCCGCGTGCTGCACCCCACCGATTCGGTGGTGTTTCTGGCGCGGCCGCGCAATCTGCTCGACCTCACGCCCGTGTTCGAACCGGTGCGGGTAAATCCGCAGGGCGAGTTTCAGGTGGTGCTCGACAGCCTGCCCCGGCCGCTGGCGGCCCAGTGGGGCCTGGGCCGCCCCGACCGGATGCGGCACTACACCGACCTCTGGCTGACGCCCGGCGACACCCTCACGCTGACGGTGGATGCCCGACGCTTCACCCACACCCTGCGTTTTGCCGGGCCCGGCGCGGCCGTGAACTACTACCGCGCCGCCCAGCGCCGGGCGCATACCGATAATTTCTACAACGCCCCCGAAGGCCGGCCCGAGCCCCGCAACCCGGCCCGGGTGCGCGCCCTGGCCGACCACTACCGCCAACGGGCCGAAGCCGTGCTACGCGCCGCCGACCACACCCACCCGTTGCCCCCGCCGCTCCGGCGCCAGGAAGCAGCAGCCATCCGCTACGACTGGGGCCACGCCCTGCTCACCTCCACCCACCGCTACGAGTACGGCAGGTGGCCGCAAAACCGCCTGCTCCGGCGCATGCCCGAAGCTTATTACCGCTTCCTGAGCGAGCTGCCGCTGCCCCAGGATTCGCTGCTGGCGCACCCGGCCTACCGGCTGTTTGTGCACTCCCACGCCAGCTACCTGCTGCGCGAGCGGCGCCAGCGGATGCCGTTTGCCGCGTTTGTGGCCCCCCAGTTTTCGTGGGCCTACGACACGGTGCGGCAGGTGCTGCCCGCTGGCGCCACCCGCCAGTATCTGCTGGCCCAGGTGCTGAACGACCTGCTGCGGCACGGCATCGCGGGCGACTTCGACGCCCGGCTGGCCGATTTTGAAGCCCTGGGAGCCACGCCCGAGCTGCGCGCGGCCCTGCGCCAACGGGCCGGCGAACTGGCCGGCACCCGCCCGCAGCAGCCCGCGCCCACCTTCGGCATGACGGACCCGAACGGCCGCCCTGTGCGCTGGACCGACCTGCAGGGCAAGTTGGTGTACGTGGACGTGTGGGCCAGCTGGTGCAAGCCTTGCCGGGCCGATGCGCCGGCCCTGCGAGCGTTGCAACTGCAGTTTGCCCCGCACGCCAGCCAGCTCGTCTTCGTCAGCCTTTCCATCGACACCAATGCTGCCGCCTGGCGCCGGGCCGTGGCCGCCGACCACCTGGCCGAAGCGCCCAACCAGTTGCAGGTGCTGGGCCGGCTGGCCGACCCCGCCCTGCGCCACCTATGGGAGCAACGGGGCGTACCCCAATGCTGGCTCATCGGCCCCGACGGCCTTATCATTGATGCAAATGCGCCGCACCCCAGCAACCCGGCCGCCCCGGCCGCGCTGGAAGCGTTACTCAAAGCCCGGTTCGGGCACAAACCAGCGCCTTAACCATTTCACCAGCGCCTTAACCATTTCATCTACTGCCAAGCCCATGCAGCCCTTCGACACCGCCCGCCTGCACCTGCGCCCGCTCACCGACACCGACACGGCCGGCATGTTTGCGCTCGATTCTGACCCGGCCGTGCACCGCTACCTCGGCGGCATCGGCGGTCGGCTGCTCACCACCCCGGCCGGAAGCCTGGACATGATACGCTTCATTCAGGCCCAATACGCCGCCAACGGCATTGGGCGCTGGGCCGTGCTGCTGCGCGAAACCGGCGAATTCATGGGCTGGGCCGGGCTGAAGCTGGTGGCCGGCCCCATCAACGGGCAACACGACTTCCATGACCTGGGCTACCGTTTCCGGCCGCAGTTCTGGGGGCAGGGCTACGGCTACGAGGCTGCGCAGGCCTGGCTCGACCACGGCTTCGGCGCGATGAATTTGCCCCGAATCTGCGGCTACGCCGACGCCGAAAACCTGGCTTCGCGTCGCATTCTGGCCAAAATAGGCTTGCGCAAAGGCAATGAGTTCACGGAAGACGGCGTGCGCTGCGTGTGGTACGAGGCCCGCAATCCGGCCACGCCCACGTAATCCTGCCTCAGAGCCGGCGCTAGAACGGCAGCCGTTGAAATACCAGCCGCACGCTGGCCCCGCCCATCGTCGTGGGCCCGGCAAAGCTGCCGCTGCAGAACCCGGGCATCAGATTGTCGACGGTGAGTGCGCCCGTGGTGGTGGGGCCGGTGTAGAACGGTCCGCCGCTGGAGGTGCCGCCGGCGGGGTAGTTGCAGGCCAGCACGGGACTATCGAGCAGCACCGGCCCGGTGCTGCTGGGAAATCCCTTGCCCACGTAGTAGTACAGCAATTCCAGGATTGAGCCATCGGGCAAGCCGGCGCGCAGCACCAAAATGCGCCGCTCCTGCCCCGAGGAGGACGGCGGCGGCGTGACGAGCGACACGTTGTAGCTGGTCAGGGTAGCGGTTTTGCCCGTGGCGTCGGTGTAAGTGACGGACGTGGCCGGCACAGCCGGCGGCTTGGGCGTGTCTTTGGAACAGGCGGCCAGCGTGAGCAGCAGCAAGAACAGGAAGGACTTCATGGCCCCAAGATAGGGCGCGGCGAGGGCTGGCGGCGCAGCAGCAGGTGCACCAGCAGCACCCAGCCCACGGCGCTGCTCCAGCCGGCCAGCACGTCGGAGGGATGATGCACGCCTAAGTACATACGCGCCCAGCCCACGGCCAGCGCAAACAGCGGCGCCAGCCCCTGCACCCACCAGCGGGCCCGGGCCTGCCACAGCAGCACGCCCAGCGCCGTGGCCAGCGCGGCCGTGTCCATGGCGTGCCCACTGGGAAAGCTGAGCGTGGTTTCGGGCCGAATGCTGGCCCACAGCGCGGGCCGGGGCCGCGCCACCAGCGCCTTGATGACCTGGGTGAGCAGCATGGAGCCGCCCACCGCGAGCGCCCACTCGCCCGCCGCGCGCCAGCGGCGGCGCCGGAGCAGCCAGCCCAGGCCCAGCACCCCGGCCGCCACCATGGGCCCGGTGTTACCCACAATGGTCAGAAACACGGCCAGGGCATCGAGCGCGGCCGTTGCGTGGCGGTGCCAGAACCAGAGCAGCGGCTCATCAAAGTTGACTTCTCCAGCAGTGAGCACGACCCACGCCAGGGCGCCAAAGATGGCCCAGGCCAGCAGCGCTCCAATTAGCACCCAGCGGATGTGCCCGCGCCAGCGCCGGTTCGCCGGCATCCAATACGAAGCGTTGGTCATGGGTAGGCGCTTGAAACAGCCCCGTGGATGGGCCGCGCTGGCGTGTACGGGCAGCGCGGCCGGCCGTTTGGCGGCAGGTGGCCAATTAGCGGGCCAGCAGGTCGAACGTAACCTGAAAATCGTTGCGAATGGCGTAGCTGCCCAGGTTTTGGAAGAAGGAGCTGGAGTTATAATTCACTCCAAACTCGGTGCGGTCGAGCGTGGCCGTGCCGCGCAGGCGCAGGCCGCCCGGCGCGGGCTCCACCGTCACGGGAAACGCCACCGGCTTGGTGATGCCTTTCAGCGTGAGCGTGCCGCTGGCCCGGCTCTCCTTAAAGCTCGTGAGCTCAAATACAGCCGTGGGAAACCTGGCCGCGTCAAAGAAGTCGGCGCCGCGCAGGTGCTCGGCTAGCTGGGCTTGTTCGTGGACGATGGTCGTCATGTCAATCACCACACGGGCGGCGCGCACGGTTTGGCCATCGGCCACCACGCGGCCCTCGCGCACCCGCACGGTGCCCTGCGGCGCCCAGCTGCCGGCCTCGGCCTGGCCCGTCCAGGTGAGGGTACCCGGGTCGAGGCGATAAGCAGTGCTGGCCGGACGCGCGGCACCCAGAAAAAGAAAAACGGCGAGAATGAACAGGCTTTTCATGGAAAATACGAGTTGGATAAACGTTAATGCAGAGTGAGTTGTGTCGACTTTCGGCAGCAGACGAGGGCCGCCCCGGTGCTATTTCGCAGGGCGCGGGTCGGCCTCGGTTTCGATGAGCCCGTAGCCTTTGTAGAGGTGCCCTTGCGCGTCCTTGGCGATGATGAACCACAGCGCATCGCCGCCGTAGAGCTGCCCGGCGCTGGCGGCGTAGCGGTAGTTGCGGCCGAAGGTGTAGGTGACGCCCTTTTTCAGCTTGCCGCCGGGGCAGTTGAACAGTTCGGCAAACTCAGCCGGGGTTTCGCGCAGGTTGGTTTGCCAGCCGGCGGCGCTGTACCAGATGTAGCTGCCACAAGCCACGATTTCCAGGTCGGCGGCTTCGGCGCGCACGCTGGTGCTGTGTTTCCAGACGTAGCCGCCGGGTACGGCCGGGTTGGGCTCGGGGTAAACGGGGTTGGGCGTGTGCCACAGCGCGAGGGCCACGGGCAGGCGGCGCAGCTCATCGGGCAGGGCGCGGGTGCGGTCGGTCCAGGCCGAAGGCGGGGCGGTTTGGGCTGAAGCCGGAGCAGGGCACAGGGCCAGCGCGCTGAGGACCAGCAGCAGGAAACGGGACATGAGCGGGACGTTTGAAGTACGACCCAAAGGTGGCCCGCTCCCCCGCCGCCCATCGCCCCGAAACCGGATATGGGACGTGCCATTACCGGATGTGGGCCCTTTTACCGCTGTCTAACCCCTCAGGCCTCGGCTTGGTACTCGCGCGGGGCCCGGCCGGTCATCTGCTTGAAGATGCGGTTGAAGGTGGTCTTCGAATTAAAGCCGCTCTCGAAGGCGATGCCGAGCAGGGTGAAGCGCCGGGCATCGGGCGCGGCCAGGCGGCGCTGCACTTCGGCCACGCGGTAGCCGTTCACCAGGTCGTTGAAGGAGCGACCGAAGCCGGCGTTCACGGTGAAGGAGATGAGGCGCGCCGGCAGGCCGGTGTGCGCCGAAAGCTCGGCCAGGGTGAGCGTGGGATTCTGGTAGAGCTTGTCGTCGACCAGCGCCCGGCGAATGCGCTCCATGATGCGCGGGTCGGGGCCGGGCGCCGAAGGCGGGCTTGCCGGTTGGATGGGTTGCGCGGGGCCGGTTGCGGCTGCTTCTACAACGGTTGGTTCGGCGGGTTCGGCTGCCACTGGCAGCGGCTCGACCGGGCCGGTTTCGGCAGGTACTTGCCCTGGCTGCTCCTCGGGCGCGAAGTGCACGGCGCGCATATCGGCCTGCCGCAGGCCCACGATTCCAATCACAAACACCACCACGCCCAGCAGCTCGGTGGAGTAATCGTAGCGGTAATACAGGCCGAAAAACTCGCGCAGCACCAGCTCCACCAGCCACTGCCCGCTCACCACGGCCAGCAGCACCAGCAGCCAGCGCAGCCAGCGCAGGCGCAGGCGCGACACTTCGGAGAAGTTGTCTTCCAGCCAGCGGCTGTACTGCCGCAGCAGGCGCAGGCTCAGGAACAGGTACACCATGAGCGAAACCCAGGTGCCGATGAATTCGAGCCGGTAGGTGACGGGGCGGTGCACGTGCTGCCAAAAGTCGTTGCGCACGGCGTAGGGCTGGAAGCGCAGCCACCAATACAGCGCCGCTTGCAACAGCACCGGCCCAAAGTGCAGCCAATAGCCGGCCCGCCAGCGAAAGCCGTGGTTGACGAGGCTGCGCACGTAGAAATACAGCAGCGGCCCAAACGCCAGCGAATAGTAGATGGGCGAGAAATACAGGTTGGCATTTTGCCCGTACAGCCCCGAAGCCCGAAAGAACCCGTCGAGCACCCACAGCGCAATGGCTGCCATGAGCAAAGCCAGAAAGCGGTTCGACACCCGATTGAAGGGCGACGCGGCCAGCAACCCGGCCGCAAAGCACGCTTGTGCAATGACGGCAAACAGCGCCACCGTCATGAAAGAAATCGGGACTTGCATAGGCCTCAGCGCCAACCGGCTGCCGCAAAGATGCAGCCTGGTGGGCTTTCCCGGTTTGGCTTACTTTGCGGCATGAGAATTCCCATTGCTTTCCGCGCCGGGGGCGCCCTGGCGGGGCTGCTGGTTGCGCTCGGGGCCTGCCAGTCGGGCCCCGGCGCGGGCACCGAACAACAAGCCGCCGCCCCGCCGGCCGCGGCCGTGCCCGACGCAGCGGCGTTCCGCGTGCGGCACCCGGCCTGGGCCACCACCGCCAGCATCTACCAGATAAATGTGCGCCAGTTCACCCCAGAAGGCACCTTTCGGGCGGCCGAGGCGCACCTGCCGCGCCTGCAACGCATGGGGGTGGGCATTGTGTGGCTCATGCCCATCAATCCCATTGGCCGGAGCCACCGCAAGGGCGCGCTGGGCAGCGCCTACTCCGTGCGCGACTACCGCGCCGTGAACCCCGACCTGGGCACGCTGGCCGACCTGCAGCATTTTGTGGGCACGGCGCACCGGCTGGGTCTGCGCGTCATCCTGGATTGGGTGGCCAACCACACGGCTTGGGACAGCAACCTCACCACCGAGCACCCCGACTGGTACACCCGCGACGCCAAGGGCAATTTCCGCCCGCCGGTGGCCGACTGGCAGGACGTCATCGACCTCGACTACCGCCAGCCCGCCCTGCGCCGCTACATGACCGAAAGCACGGTGTATTGGGTGAAAACCGCCGGCCTCGACGGCTTCCGCTGCGACGTGGCCGGGCTGGTGCCGACGGATTTCTGGAACGACACGCGGCGCGAATTGGAGAAGGTGAAACCGGTGTTTATGCTGGCCGAGTGGGACGAGCTGTTTCCGCCCACCTTCATTTCGCGCAAAGAGTTTGACCCCAATACCCGCCTGCTTGAGAAGGCCTTCGACGCCACCTACGCCCTCAGCCTGCACGGCCTGCTCGACAGCGTGGACCGCGGCCAGAAACCCACCGCCGAGCTGGCCCGCTACTGGGCCGCCGAGCGCCGGATGTACCCGCCCGGCGTGAACCTGATGACCTTCACCAGCACCCACGACATCAACGCCTGGGACGGCAGCGAGTACGAGCGCCTCGGGGCCAACGCCCTGCCCGAAGCCGTGCTCGCCATGCTCTGGCCCGGCATTCCGATGCTGTACAACGGCCAGGAAGCGGCCATGAAAAAGCGCCTGCGTTTCTTCGATAAGGACACCATTCCGTGGAACGGCTACCCGCTGCAGGGCTTCTACACCACGCTGCTGCAGCTCAAGAAACGGCATCCGGCGCTGCGCAATTTCGACGCGACTTCTGCCTTCCGGCTGCTGCCCGGCCCGGCCCACACCGTGGCTTTTGAGCGCCGCAAGGGCGACGCCGCCGTGGTGGTGGCCGTGAACCTGAGCAGCCAGCCCCAGGCGTTTCGCCTGCCGGCCCTGCCCGCTGCGCCCGGCCACTACTACGCGCCGCTGTTCTCCGGCCCGCCGTCGCCCCGGCCCCGAAACGCCGGCTTGCCCATCACGCTGCCGCCCCACGGCTACCAGGTGTGGGAACAAATCGCCCCGAAGTGAGTAAGCTGCTGTAAGCCTTTCCCTTCCTGCTGCTATGTCCTTGCTTGCCGAAACCATCACGCCCTTCGACTGGCAGCGCCTGCTGTGGTCGACGGAGGCGCCGCCGGCTTTTCTGTTTGAAATCGCCTTTCGCTGCGTGTTCACCTACCTGCTTACGCTGGCGGCCCTGCGCATCACGGGGCGGCGCGGGGTGCGGCAGCTGTCGCTGTTCGAGCTGAGCATCATTCTGGCCCTGGGTTCGGCGGCGGGCGACGCCATGTTTTACCACGACGTGGCCCTGGCGCACATTGCGGTGGTGTTCGGGGCGGTGATGCTGCTCTACATCCTCTTCAATCGCCTCACTGAGCACTTCCCACGCTTCAGCGACTGGCTGGAGGGCAAGCCCGTCCGCCTCATCGCCGACGGCGCCATTGTGGACCGCGCCCTGCGCAACCAGAACCTGACCCACAAGGAGCTATTCGGCGAGCTGCGCCAACTGCAGGTGGAGCACCTGGGCCAAGTGCGGCTGGCTTACATCGAAGCCACGGGCCAGGTGAGCGCCTACTTCTACCCCGACGACGAGGTGCGCCCCGGCCTGCCCATCATTCCCGAGCAGTTGGCCGCCCCGCTGGAAACCATTGCCCAGCCCGGCGACTACGCCTGCACCGAATGCGGCACCGTGGCAACGCTGCCGCCCTGCCCCTGCCACGCCTGCGCGGTGTGCCGCCGCGGCTGGTGGCTGCCCGCCAGCACGGCCCGGCGCGTGGCGTAGGGGTTGGCTCTGCAGCCCCCTTGCAGCTGACTTACTCAATTTCACAAAGCCGGCCCCGGTGCCCAAAACCCAACCTTCGGGCCTGCTTTCCGGTTAGTGCACCTCATTCCTAACACCACATTTTCGCTATGCAAACCCGTGAACTGGGCCGCTCCGGCCTGTCCATTGCGCCGCTCATGCTGGGCGGCAACGTCTTCGGCTGGACCATTGACGAGGCCACTTCCTTCGCCGTGCTCGATGCCTTCGTGGCCAACGGCGGCAACGCCATCGACACCGCCGACGGCTACTCGGTGTGGGTGCCGGGCCACGTGGGCGGCGAGTCCGAAACCATCATCGGCAAGTGGCTGCAGCGCCGCGGCCGCCGCGACGACGTCATTATCGCCACCAAAGTGGGCTGGGAAGTGAACGCCGACCACAAAGGCCTGAAAAAGGACTACATCCTGCGCGCCGTGGAAGGCTCACTCAAGCGCTTGGGCACCGACTACATCGACCTCTACCAGTCGCACAAAGACGACCCCACCACGCCCGTGGAGGAAACCCTGGAAGCCTACGCCCAACTGGTGAAGGAAGGCAAAGTGCGCGCCATCGGCGCCTCCAACTTCACCAACGAGCGCCTGCGCGAGTCTCTGGCCGCCAGCCAGCAGCACGGCTTCCCGCGCTACGAAACCCTGCAAAACCTCTACAACCTCTACGACCGCGAGGACTTCGAGAAGAACCTGGTCCCGCTCCTGCTCGAAGAAAGCATCAGCGCCATTCCGTACTACGGCCTGGCCGCCGGCTTCCTCACGGGCAAGTACCGCTCCGAAGCCGACCTGCAGAAAAGCCCCCGTGGCGGCGGCGTGGGCCAGAAATACCTCAACGAAAAGGGCCTGGGCATCCTCACCGCCCTCGACTCCGTGGCCGACCGGCAGTCGGCCACGCCGGCCCAGGTGGCCCTGGCCTGGCTGATGCAGGCGCCCAGCGTGGCCGCCCCATTGCCAGCGCCACCAGCGTGGGCCAGGTCACGGAGCTGCTCGAAGCCACTGAGCTCCGCCTCACGGCCGAGGATTTGGAAACACTGGAGCAGGCGCAGCCGGTGAAGGCGGAGTAACCGTTTCATGGGCATAGTTGAACGTCATGCAGAGCGCAGCGAAGCATCTCGCGTGCTGAAGTAGTTACCACGATTGAGTTACTGCCGCAAGCGAGATGCTTCGCTGCGCTCTGCATGACGTTCTTTTTTCCGCCGCTCCTTATCCTGATTACCTCAACTCATGACCTATACCAACAAGCGCGTGAAGCTGGCTTCGCGCCCCGTCGGGCTGCCGCAGCCGGCCAATTTAGAACTCGATGAAGTGGAAGTGCCGGCCCTCGCCGACGGCCAGGTGCTGGTCAAAATCGACTTCATCTCCCTCGACCCCGCCATGCGCGGCTGGATGAACGCAGGCCGTTCCTACATTAGGCCCATCGAGGTTGGCGACGTGTTTCGGGCGGGCACCGCGGGCCAGGTGGTGGAGTCGAAGAACCCCGCGTTTGCCGTGGGCGACTACGTGACCGGCAACCTCGGCGTGCAGCAATACGCCGTGGTGGGCACCGGCGCCACGGACCCCGGCAGCCCCGAATACCTGGTGAAAGTGGACACCAGCCTGGCGCCGCTCGAAGCCTACCTGGCCACGCTGGGCATGCCCGGCCTCACGGCCTATTTCGGCCTGCTCGACACCGGCCAGCCCCAGCCCGGCGACACCGTGGTGGTGAGCGGCGCGGCCGGCGCCGTGGGCAGCGTGGTGGGCCAGATTGCCAAGCTCAAAGGCTGCCGCGTGGTGGGCATTGTGGGCGACCAGGCCAAGGCCGACTACTGCCTGAACGTGCTGGGCTTCGACGCCTGCGTGAACTACAAAACCGAAAACGTACGCTCCGGCCTGCGCGCGGCCTGCCCCAGGGCATCGACGTGTATTTCGACAACGTGGGCGGCGAAATCCTCGATTTTGTGCTGGAGCAAATTCGCTTCAAGGCGCGCATCGTCATTTGCGGGGCCATTTCGCAGTACAACAACACCACGCCCGTGAAGGGCCCCAGCAACTACCTGGCCCTGCTCGTGAACCGGGCCCGCATGGAGGGCATCGTGGTGTTCGACAACGCCGCCAACTACGCCAGCGCCGCCCGCGAAATGGCCGGCTGGCTCCAAGAAGGCAAGCTGCACATGCCCAAAGTGCAGGTCGAGCACGGCATCGAAAACTTTCTGCCCGCGCTGCTGAAGCTGTTTTCGGGCGAGAACTTCGGCAAGCTGGTGCTGGCGCCGTAGCGCAGACTTTTAGTCCGCGAGTGTGCCAGCCGGGTATCCGCGGACTAAAAGTCCGCGTTACTTCACTACGTCGGCAAACTCGTACGTGCGGGCCACGTCCAGGGGCTTGCCGTCGGCTTCGGCGTAGGGGTACACGAAGTAGTTGAGCGGCGGGCCGGCCTGCTTGGGGGCCAACTCCACGTCGCGGCCGCGGGTGAATTCGACGCGGTTTTCGTCGTGGGCCCCGAAGAAGTAGTTGCGCTTGGCGGGGTTCTTGGCGGCTTCGGAGGCGTCGACGGGCACCCAGCCGGTTTCTGCGGTGTAGAACTCGGCCCAGCAGTGGTAGCCTTTCACTTCGCCCTTGCCGCGGTCGGCGGGCAGCGGCAGGCCGATGCTGAAGCGCGCTGGAATGCCCAGCGAGCGGCAGTAACCGATGACGATGGCGTGAAAATCGGTGCAGTTGCCGCGGCGGGCGTCGCAGGCGTAGTAGATGTCGCCGCGGCCCCAGCCCTGGCCGGTTTTGTCGTAGGTCACGGTGCTCACCACGTGCTCGTAGATGGCGCGGGCTTTTTCGAGGTCGGTTTTGGCGCCGGCCTTGGCCACCACTTCCTGGGCCTGCTGCTTGATTTTGGCATCGAGCGGCACCAAGCGGTCGGGCCCGAGCCAACGGGCCATGTTGGGGTCGGCCTTTTCCTTGCTGGGTTTGGCCGTGGACGAGCCGGCGCGCAGGTTGAGGTGCTCGCGGCGGGTAATGTGGGCGGTGAGCTTCACCACCAGCGGCGCGGTGGGCACGGTGGCCGGCTGCAAATGCACCATCTGGTTGCCGTAGGTGCCCTTTTCGATTTTGTAAGGCACCGGCGACTCAATGTTGAGGTCGCGCACGTCCTGGTTGGCGTCGGTGTGCGGCACGGGCAGCCACAGGTCGAGGGTTTGGGTGCCGGCGGGCGGCACGGGCACGGTGGCGGTGCTGGTGAGCACAAACGTGCGGCTTTTTGGCGGAGTAGCGCCAGCGGGGCCTTCGGCGGCGCCAAAGCCAGACAGCACGGCGCCAACACCCAGCAGCCCGGCCCAAACGGCCGAGCGGTTCAACAAGGAAAGGTTCACGAGAACGGGGCAACAAGTCGCTGCTGGCGGGCGTCGGTCAAGCTGGATGGAAGCGGAAAGGTGCTTCTACTCAACGGCCAAGGCCAGCAGCCGATGCCCGTTGACGCAATGCCGTGCGGCATTCGCCAGTCAGGGCCAACCAGACCCCAGCAGTATCCCAAAGGTACGACCCACGGCGCGGTGGCTATTTTCACGCCCAAACCGCCGCCCATGAAAGCCACCGCCCCGCCGGTTCTGGCCCTCGCCTCGTTTCCGCAGTCGCCTTCGGCGCAGCCTTACTACTGCGACCGGCTGGAAACGCACGTCGTCCGGTTTCCGCACGTGAACGTGGCACACGCCCACGATTTCTACCTGCTGCTCTACATCACGGCGGGCACGGGTACGCACACCGTCGACCTGGTGACGTATGAGCTGCGGCCGGGCAGCGTATTTTTTCTGGCGCCGGGGCAGGTGCACCACTGGCAGCTGGCGCCGGAGGTGCGCGGCTACGTGGTGTTTTTTTCGGCCGACTTCTACCTGTTTCGCTACCCCGGCCCCGGCCTCTACGCCTACCCGTTTTTCGGCAGCGCGCACCCGCCGGTGCGCTACCTGCCACCGGCCGAAACCGAAATCCAGCCCTTGTTTCAGCGCTTGTTCGACGAATACTTTGAGTCCCGCGCCAACCAAGCCGAGGTGTTTCGGAGCTACCTGCATCTGGTGCTGGAGCTGGCTGCCCGCCACTACCCCGCCCACGCCGCCGAGGCCGAAGCCGGCCTGCCGGCCCAGCAAATCCGGCAGTTTGGCGCCCTGCTCAACGAGCACTACCGCACCCGGCGCAGCGTGAGCGACTACGCCGACCTGCTGCACCTTTCGGCCAACCACCTCAACGCCCTGTGCCGCCGCGTACTCAACAAAACGGCCAGCGCCCTCATCCACGAGCGGGTCGTCACGGAGGCGCAGCGGCTGCTCAGCCACTCGGCGCTGAGCGTGGCGCAGGTGGCCTACGAGTTGGGGTTTGAAGACGCGTCGTACTTCGTGCGCTACTTCCGCAAGTACGCCGGCACCACGCCGGAGGCCTTCCGGCAGCAGCGTTGATTTGTCCTGTAAAGGCCTGAAATTGGGCGGCGATGCCCGCCCGATGGCCCGGTAATTTTGGGGTACCAATGCGGCGGGTGCCGCGCCGGCCCCGCGCCCATGAGCGCAGGCCGCTTTCTCCCGTATAGCTTTCGTTGCCCCATGTCTTCCTCCGCTCCGGCCATGACCGAACCCACCGATTCCTACGAGCTCATCGACTCGACGGCCCTGGCACTTGCCAAGCTGCGCTGCCCGCGCTGCCACCAAGGCAAGCTATTCAGCACGTCGGCCCTGAACGTGACCCAGTTTGCCCAAATGCCCGTCCAGTGCCCGGTGTGCGGCCAGAGCTTCGAGCCCGAGCCCGGCTTCTACTTTGGCTCCATGTACATCACCTTCGCCTTCAACGTGGGCACGTTTCTGGTGCTGGGCGTGCTGATTTACTACCTGCTCGGCAACCCCGACACCTGGGTGTACGTGGCCATCATTACCGGCTTTACGGTGCTGTTCACCCCGCTCATTCTGCGCTACTCGCGCGCGCTGATGCTGTACCTGTTTGGCGGCGTGCAGTATGACAGAAAATGGGGGCGGCGGTAGAGACGCAATATTTTGCGTCTCGTCGTTGCACGATTGCGCGTGAACGGTGCGGTCCCGGCCGTTCAACGCCGAGACGCAAAATATTGCGTCTCCACCCCGTTCAAACAGCAAAAAGCCCCGGCCGCTTCAGCAGCAGCCGGGGCTTTGCGTTTCGGGGCCTACCTGCCCTACCGCAGCACCTGCGCGCGCCACACGTTGTTGCCGGGGTTTACGTCGGGCAGCAGCTTGGTGGCGTTGAGGCGCACCTGGGCGAGGGGCGTGGTGGAGTTGTAGCGGAAGGTCCAGGTGCCGCCGCGCTGCCAGATTTCGACGGGCAGCTTCACGCGGGTGGTTTTGCCGTTGGTTTCGGTCACGTCGGCCGTCACGGGCATGGCGGCCTGGCCGCGGTTTTCGAGGGTAATGAGGGCGCCCTGGGCGGGGTCCTGGTTCACGTAGCTGACGGTGGTCACGGCCTGGTCCAGAATCCAGTTATTGTATACCCACTCGCGCCAGAACCAGCTTAAGTCTTCGCCGCTGGCCTCGTTCATGGTCCGGAAAAAGTCCTTCGGCTGCGGGTGCTTAAAGGCCCAGCGCTTGATGTAGGTGCGGAAAGCGTAATCGAACCGCTCCTCGCCCAGGATTTCTTCGCGCAGCAAAAACAGGCCGTAGCCCATCTTGCTGTAAGCGGCAAAGCCCAGGTTGCGCGACTGCGTCACGTCGGGCACGGTGTAGGGCGGGTCGGTGGCGGGGTCGAGGATGCCGCGCACCAGCCCGCCCACCAAGCGCGTGGTGTCGTTCAGCAGCTTGGCATACTCGCCGTTGTTGAAAGCCTGCGACGAGAGGATGTTGATGAAGGTGTTGAAGCCCTCGTCCATCCACGGGTACTTGCGCTCGTTCGAGCCCACAATCATCGGGAACCAGTTGTGGCCGAATTCGTGGTCTGTCACGCCCCACAGGCTGGCTTTGCGGGCCCGGGCGCCGCAAAACACAATGCCTGGGTACTCCATGCCGCCCACCACGCCGGCCACGTTGGTGGCCACGGGGTAGGTGTATTCGTACCACTGCTTCGAGTTGAATTCGATGCTCTTTTTCACGTACTCCGTCGAGCGGTTCCAGGCCGTGTCCTGGGCCGACTCCACCGGGTAGAGCGACATGGCCAGCGATTTGCGCCCGCTGGGCAGGTTCATCTTGGCCGCATCCCACACAAAGGCGGCCGAGGCGGCCCAGGCTACGTCGCGGGCCCGCTGGCAGCGGAAGTGCCAGCTCAGGCGCCCGCCCTTGCCGCCGGGGCGCGAGCCGGGCTGCGTTACCTCGTCCACCGAGCGCACGATGACCGTCTGGTCGGAGCCGGCGGCCTTGGCCAGGCGGTTTTGCTGGGCGCTGGTCAGCACTTCGGCGGGGTTCACCAGCTCGCCCGAGCCGCCCACCAGGAAGTTGGCCGGCACGTTCACGGTGTAGTCGAAGTTGCCGTATTCAAGGTAGAACTCGGCCGTGAGGTAAGGCAGCGTGTTCCAGCCCTCCACGTCGTCGTACACGGCCATGCGCGGGTACCACTGCGCGATTTCGAAGATTTCGCCGTTTTTGGTTTTGAGGCGACCCAGGCGGTCGGAGCCGTATTCGGGCACGTTGAAGCCGTAGTCGATGCTGATTTTCAGCTTGTCGCCCTTGGGCTTCATGGCCTCGGGCAAGATGATTTGCAGGCGGGTGTCCTGCACGCGGTAGTTGGCCTTCAGCTTCTTGCCGTGCAGCTCAATGCTCACGGTTTGCAGCGAGTCGCCGCCCTGAAAGCCGCGAGCGGAGTTGCCAAACCGGCCGCCGCCCACGGGCGTGGTGGCCGCCCCGCGCGAGTCGGCCCGGTACAGGTTCTGGTCCACGTAGAGCCACACGAAGGGCAAGGCGTCGGGGCTGTTGTTGGTGTAGGTGATGTCGACGGAGGCCGTCACGCGGGCCGTTTTGTCGTCGAGGCGGGCGTTGATTTTGTAGTCGGCCGCGTTTTGCCAGTACTGGGCGCCGGGCTGGCCACCGGCCGAGCGCGTGGGCGTGGCCATCTGCTCAATAAACGAAGGGTTGAACAGCGTGCGCGCGTCGTAGGCCGGGCCGGTAGGGACGGGAGCCTGAAACTGCGCCGCCGCCGTGCCAGCCGCCAGCAGCGCCGCACCCAGCAGGAAAGTGAATTTCATAAATAAATGAGAGGAATTGATTGAGGAAAGCCCGAAAAAGTCTGTTTTCCTGCCAAAGGTAACGGTATCGCCTTGCCGCTACGCCAGCACTTGGCGCACTCGTTCCATCAACCCGTTCAGGTCGGCCGCGTCCATTTCCTCCGCGTCGATAAACGGCGTTAGCGCGCCCGATTCGGCCACGGCAAACGCGGCCGGCAGCGGGTGCCGGGCCCACGCCGGGTAGCCGCCGATGAACTCGTCGCGGTGCAGGAAATCAACCGGCACGGGCAGGCCCGCAATGAACTCCCGCCACTCCGGCAGCATGCTGGTAGCGCCGTAGGTGATGGCGCACAGCGAGCACGGGTAGGTACTCGGCGATAGGATTTTGTGAAACGTGTCCTTCAGGCCCGCCAGCAAGCCCGCGTCGGCGTTGTACACAAAAACGAGGCGTTGGGGCATGACTGGCTACTGAATGGTCAGCTTGGCATAGGTACTGCTGGGTTCTTACAGGAAAATCAGCAGCTAGAGCAGCACTGGT
The DNA here is from genome assembly GCF_022921075.1 of Hymenobacter sp. 5317J-9. Lineage (NCBI taxonomy): Bacteria > Pseudomonadati > Bacteroidota > Cytophagia > Cytophagales > Hymenobacteraceae > Hymenobacter > Hymenobacter sp. 5317J-9. The sequence continues at coordinate 1,823,763 of NZ_CP095050.1, read as the reverse complement.
TTCATAAAAACTTCGGCGGAGAATAGGGCTGCAAGCTACTGCCGCGCCCATCTTTGCGGACATGTCCGCTCCCGCTGCTCCCCTGCCCTACCTGGTTTTCGATTTCGACAGCACCTTCACCCAAGTGGAAGGGCTGGACGAATTGGCCGACATCGCCCTGCAAGGCCACCCCGACCAGGCCAAAGTCGTTGGCCAGATTAAGGCCCTTACCGACCAGGGCATGGCCGGCGAAATCGGCTTCCAGGAGTCGTTGAGCAAGCGGTTGGCGCTGCTGGGCGCCAACGAGCGCCACCTGGCGCCGCTCATTGCCCGCCTCCAAACCAAGGTGAGCGAGAGCATCCGGCGCAACGGGGCCTTCTTCCGGCAGTTTGCTGACCGGATTTACGTGGTGAGCAGCGGCTTCCGCGAGTTCATTGAGCCGGTGGTCGCCGAGTTCGGCATCGCGCCCGACCACGTGCTGGCCAACACCTTCACCTTCGATGCCGCCGGCAACATCACCGGCTGCGACCCGCAAAACGTGCTGAGCCGCGACGGCGGCAAAATCCGCCAACTGGTGCTGCTCGATTTGGACGGGCCGGTGTACGTGCTCGGCGACGGCTACACCGACTACCAAATTCGGGAAGCCGGTCTCGCACACCGATTTTACGCTTATACCGAGAATGTTAGCCGCCCTTCGGTGGTGGCCCAAGCCGACGAGGTGCTCCCCACCTTCGACGAGTTTTTGTACCAACTAAGACTGCCCATGACTCTTTCGTACCCCAAAAACCGCATCAAGGTGCTCCTGCTCGAGAATCCGGACGCCCGCGCCGCCGAGCTTTTCCGCCAGGAAGGCTACCAGGTGGAGGAAGTGAAAGGCGGACTCGACGAGGACGAGCTCATTCAACGCATTGAGGGCGTGAGCCTGCTCGGCATCCGTTCCAAAACCCAGGTGACGCAACGCGTGCTCGATGCCGCCAATCGCCTCATCGGCATCGGCGCGTTCTGCATCGGCACCAACCAGATTGACCTCGTGGGGGCCATGAAAAAGGGCGTGGCGGTGTTCAATGCCCCGTTTTCGAACACCCGCTCGGTGGTGGAGTTGGCCCTGGGCGAAATCATCGTGCTGGCCCGCCGCATTCCTGAAAAGAACCCTAAAATGCACGCCGGCGAGTGGGACAAGTCGGCCAGCGGCTCGTTTGAGATTCGCGGCAAGACGCTCGGCATCGTGGGTTACGGCAACATCGGGGCGCAACTGAGCGTGGTGGCCGAGGCCGTGGGCATGAAAGTGGTGTACTTCGACGTGGCCGAAAAGCTGCAGCTCGGCAACGCCGTGAAGTGCCGCACGCTGGAAGAGCTGCTCGCGCAGGCCGACGTGGTGACGCTGCACATCGACGGCCGCCCCGAAAACACCAACTACATCGGCGCCCAGGAGTTTGCGCTGATGAAAAAGGGCGCCCTGTTCCTCAACAATGCCCGCGGCCACGTGGTGGACGTGCCGGCCCTGGCCGACGCCCTGCGCAGCGGCCACCTCGGCGGCGCGGCCGTCGACGTGTTTCCCTACGAGCCCAAAACCAACCACGAAACCTTCGAAAACGAACTGCGCGGCCTGCCCAACGTGCTGCTCACGCCCCACATCGGCGGCAGCACGGCCGAGGCCCAGCGCAACATCGCCGAGTTTGTGCCGGAGCGCATCATGCAGTACATCAACACGGGCAATACGCAGCAGTCGGTCAATTTCCCCAACATTCAGCTGCCCACGCAGCAGGCCCACCGCCTCATCCACATCCACGCCAACGTGCCCGGCGTGCTGGCCAACATCAACAACGTGCTGGCTCAGCACCACGTCAACATTCTGGGCCAGTACCTGAAAACCAACGAGCATATCGGCTATGTGATTACCGACATCGACCGGCAGTATGACCAGGAGGTGATTCAGGCCCTGCGCGCGGTGGAGCACACCATCAAGTTCCGGGTGCTATATTAAACCGATTGGCAATCAAACTGAAAGACTTTACTCAGCACCGTTTCCTGATGAAAGCACTGCTTATTCTGGGACTGGCCTTGCTGCTGGCAGCCGGCGTGTGGTGGACCGGCAAGCGCAACGCGACACCCGACGCCGCTTTCGCCGAAAAGCTTTACCAGAAAGGCGTGCTGAATGCAACCGGCCGCGACGAGCTGCTGCGCCGAATACGGGCCGGCACGCTGAAGGTAACGGAAACCGACCTTGCGAATGACCAGGTAACCGAGGTTGCGGGCAGTGGCCCGGCCGCCATCCTCGCGTTTTGTGGCGAGGCGTTTGAGATGGAGTTCCAGTACCGGACCTCCAATCAGGAGATGCTGTACGAGCTGATGGAAGCCGACAAAGCCGCTGACTTGCCCACCAACAAATCCCGGGTGCGCGTGGTGAGCAAATACGCCGCCGCGCTGAAACGCTTCCACAACGACACCGCCGCCCTCACGCGCTGGTACCTGCAGCAGCTGCCGGCCCGGCTGCGCATCGAATACGCCGTACCGGCCGAGGATTCCGCGAGCGAGATGGGCTGGACCATTTATCCTCCCCTGTCGGCGTCTGAGCCCGAACTCACTCATTGGGTGAGCGAGCGGCGGAGCGTGTTTGGCAAAACCCGTACCCGCACGGCGCGCGACTTATTTGCGCTGGGCCTCATCGAAAAGCCCGTTTACGAAGAGCTGCAGCGCCAACTGAAGCGAGGGCAGCTGCGCACCGAAGCGCAGGTGTGTCGCATGGCTTCGGAACTTGTGCCGCACCCCGCCACTTATGCCCGCGCCAAGGCGGAGTAGGTACCGACTGCTCGCCGTCTGCTTATCGATGTGCGGGTAACGACGAGCATAGAAGACGTCAGACCGGCGACACTCGGCCAAAATTGAATGCCCCTCAGCGGGCGTTTTTCGAGCCGCCGGCCGACAATTTGGAGGACTATGCGTGGCCATCGGAATTTGCTGCCAGGGCAGTAGCTTGCGGCCCATTCCACTGGCAAAACCACGCATCTACCCATGCAGAAAAAGTTGATTTTGACGGCTGCGTTATGCGGCATTTTCTGGCTGGCCCAGGCGCAGGCCCCGACTCCTTTTGTGATGCGCGGCACGCTGCCCACGGTGCAGGGCCCGGCGAAAGTCTTTTTGATTTGCGAGACGTTCGCGGGAAACGCCATTGCCGACTCGGCGGCGGTGAAGAAAGGCGAGTTTGTGCTGCGGGGCACCGTGGCGGCGCCCACCAAGTCCCGACTGGTGCTGGTGCCGCGCGGACAGCAGCGCCGCCTCTACACCGGGCAAGCCGACAACATCGTTTTCTACCTCGAAAAAGGCAATACGGTATTTACTTCGCCCGATTCGCTGGCGCATGCCGAGGTCAGCGGCTCGGTGCTTTCCACCGAATACCGAGAGCTGACCCGGCCGCTCGACGTAGTGAGGCGGCAGCAGGATTCGCTCTACACCGCCTACCGGCTTGCCACACCCGAAACGCGCGCCACGGCCGCCTTCAGCCGGCCCTACAACGCGCGCTACGCTGCGCTGCAAAAACAGTCGGCGAGCATCCTTACGGGTTTTGTGCAGGCTCACCCCAACTCCCTAATCAGCCTGGGAGCGGTGAAAGAACTGGCCGGCCCCATCCCGACCTACGCCACGGCGGCCCCGCTTTTTGCCATGCTCGGGCCCGAGGTGCAACGCCTGCCCGAGGCTTCGCTTTACGCCCTGGCCTTGTCGCGCTTGCAGCGGGTGGCCGTGGGGGCGCAGGCGCCAAACTTTGAGCAGCCCACGGCCGATGGCAAACGCGTGACCCTGGCCGACTACCGCGGCAAGTACGTGCTGGTCGACTTTTGGGCCAGTTGGTGCGGGCCCTGCCGCCGCGAAAACCCGAACGCGGTGAAGCTCTACCACCAATTCAAAGCCCGCAACTTCGACATTCTGGGCGTGAGCATCGACGTGGAACAATACCGCGCCCAGTGGCAGAAAGCCATTGCCGACGACCGCCTGGCCTGGACCCAGGTTTCGGACCTGCGCCGCGGCAATGCGGCGGCAGTGCTCTACAGTGTCAGCGCGGTGCCCCAGAACTTTCTCATCGACCCGAGCGGCACCATCGTAGCCACCAACCTGCACGGCGAGGAGCTGCGCGCCACCCTGGCCCGCTTGCTGCCCCAGCCCTAATCAACCCACCCGAAACGCCAAACGGCCCCGGCTTCCACATCTGGAAACCGGGGCCGTTTGGAGGGTTACATCAAGATTTACTGCCGCGTCACTTTCTGCGTGAGGGTGCCCGTGGCGGTGGTGAGGCGCAGCACGTAGACGCCGGCGGCCAGCTCGGGCAGGGCGGCCAGGGCCTGCGGGGTGGCGCTCAGGTCGAGCTTGGCGGCATACACCGGGCGGCCGGCCAGCGTGGTGAGCGACACGGCCACGGCCTGGGGCTCGGCGCTGCCGGGCAGGGCCACGCTCAGGGTTTGGACGAAGGGGTTGGGGTAGGCGTCGGCAGTGGCCGGAGCGCTGGCCACCGAGCGGCGCAGCACCACCACCGGCGAATAAGCGGTGGCACCGTCGAGGTCGACCTGGCGCAGGCGGTAGTAGCGCACGGCCGTGGCCTGGGCTGCCGCCGAAGCGTCGAAGTACTCGTAGGCCCGGGGCGAAACGCTGCGGCCAGCGGCGGGCAGTTCGGCCACAGTGGCGAAGGTTTTGCCATCGGTCGAAGTCTCTACCACAAACACCTTGCTGTTGATTTCCTGCGCCGTGGCCCAGTTGAGGCGGTTGCCGGCGGGCACGGCCGCGCCTTCGAAGGAAATGAGCTGCACGGGCAGTGGCGCCACCAGCGAAGGCGTGGTGGCCGACTGCGTCTGCTCGTAGCGGAAAATGGTGCCGTTGCCGTTGCCCAGGAAAAGGTCGAGCAGGCCGTCACCGTCCATGTCCGTCACGGCCGGGGCCGCGTAGCCGCCCACGTTGCTGGGGTTGGTGCCCGTGGCGCCCAGGTTGATGAGGCCGGCCGAGGTGCCGTCGGTGGTCAGGTTGGTGCCCGCGTTGAAGGTCACCGCGTTCAGGCCCGATTGGGTGTAGAGCATCACGGTGCCGGCCTTGGTGCCCACCAGCATGTCGAGGTAGCCGTCGCCGTTGTAGTCGGTGAGCAGGGGCTTGTCCACGTCGCCGGCGTCGATGACCGTGCCGTTGGCCAGCTTCAACTGGCCCCAGGCGGTGAAGTCGGCGGTGGTGCTACCGTTAGGCAGGGCCTGCTCATAGCGGCGCAGCGTGCCGTCGTTGCTGCCCACCAGAATGTCGAGCAGGCCGTTGTTGTCGAGGTCGGCCACGGTGGGGCGGGCGTAGGAGCCGCCGTTGGGCGCGCTGCTGGTGGCGGTACCAAAGGGGTTGGTGAAGAGCGTGGTTTTGCTGAACAGCAGGGCGTTGGCACCAGAAGTGGCCAGCTGCTCGTAGCGCAGCACGTTGCCGGTGTCTTCGCCCACCAGCAGCTCCAGCAGGCCGTCGCCGTCGAGGTCGGCCACGGTGGGTTTGGCGTAGAGGCCCACGTCGAGGGCAGTGCCGTCGGCGTTTTTCAGGAGTACGCCGGTGTTCAGGGTGAACGAGTTGGCCGCGGCCTGCTCGTAGAGCATGATGGTGCCGTCGCCCTGGCCCACCAGCAACTCCACCAGGCCGTCGTTGTCGAGGTCGCCGGCCGTGGGCGTGGAATAGTTGCCGCTGGCCGTGGTGCCGGTAAAGGCCGTGCTCTGCTGCCCGTAGCTCACCGACGACGACTTGCGGGTAATGCCCAGCTTGGCGCTCAGCACCGTGCCGGTGGTGGTGGTGAGGCGCATGCGGCCCGTGGCGGCAGCCGGCGGCACAATCACCGACACCGAAGTGGCCGTGGGCGTGCCCACCACGCGCATCTTCTGGCCGTTGAGCTGCACCGACGTCGTGGTGCCGAGGTTGAGGCCGGTGATGACGACCGTGGCGCCGGCCGCGGCCGTGGTGGGCGCAAACGACGCAATGGTTTGGGCCGACACCAAGGCGGGCGTCAGCAGGCCAAGGCTGGCCAGCAAGGTGCGGCGCAGGGAAGGCAGGAAAGCGGAAGAGAAGGTGAAAGCGAACATGTCTTGGGTTGAAAAAGGCGGTTGAATAGGCGGCCAGGGCTGTTTCGGGTTGGCGTTGCAAAATTGTTAGGCGTGCCGACTATCTTTTTTTGCGCATCGTTTAACCTCGGCCATTCCTCGTCCAACCCCGGTCAATTCCCAGCGAAAGCGTGGCGGCGCCGGGTGGCGCTTTTCGTCAGCCAACTGCTTCCACAAGCCCCAAAACCTTCCTCACTAAACCGCCAGAGCCTCGCTTCCAGCCGAAACCAGCAGCTCATCGGGCAGAAAGGCCCATTCGCAGACTATATAGAATTTTCGACTGGGGCCGGCCCTACATTTAGGCACGCTCAGCCACTAAGGCGGGCGGCAACCGGGCCCTCACTCCCCACCGATTTCTATGCAACGACACTGCTACTTCCTGTTGTTTTTCCTGCTGGCACTTCCCGGGCTGGCTCAGGCCCAAATCACGCCCATCGTCAGCTCCTGGGTGGTGAACACCACGGGCGCCACCGGCTTCGGCGGCATCCTGAGCAACGTGCAGCGGGTGCAGTACTCCGCCGGCAACGTGTACATCACCTGCACCGGCGTGCCGAGCTATACCATCGGCCCCTGGCCCATGAACCCCAACACGGCCACCAACCAGAATTTCGTGTTCAAAATCACCCGCACGCCCACGCCCAACACCGGCACGGCCACCGCCACGCCCCTGGGCCACACCGGCATCTGGAGCAACGGCGTGAGCATCTTCAACGCCAAGGACGCCATGAGCTACAACAACGCGGGCGTGTGGAACCAGAACGCCATCGTGGTGGAAGGCCCCAGCTTCGATTCCTGCCTGGGCCACCCGGCCGGCAACGGCGAGTACCACCACCACCTCAACCCGCGCTGCCTCTACAACGACCGCGACAGCAGCCGCCACTCCCCCATCATCGGCTTCGCCTTTGATGGCTACCCCATCTACGGGGCCTACGGCTACGCCAATGCCAATGGCACGGGCGCCATCCGGAGCATGCGCACGTCCTACCGCTTCCGCAACATCACGGCCCGCACCACCCTGCCCGATGGCACGACAGCCTCCTCGGCCGGCCCGGCCATCAACGCGGCCAAACCGCTGGGCTATTACATCGAAGACTTCGAATACGTAGCCGGCCGCGGCGACCTGGATAGCCACAACGGCCGCTTCTGCGTGACGCCGGAGTACCCGCAGGGCACTTATGCCTACTTCGTCACCATCAACAGCCAATACGCCGGTGCCTACCCTTACACGCCCGGCCCTACCTACTATGGCGTGATTCCGGCCGGCGCCACGGGCCCGCAGTCGGGCCACGCCGTGGTGAACGAGCCCGTGACCACCTACGTGGTGACGGCCACCTTCGCCGCCGCCGGGGTGCAGCTGCAAACCTACCCCAACCCGGCCAGCAGCACCCTCACCGTGAAGCCCGAAGGCGGCGTGGCCAACGACCTGCGCGCCACTCTCTTCAACGCCATGGGCCAGCCCGTCACGCCCACCGCCGAGCTGCACCCGTCGGTGGAAAGTGCGTTCGATTTGTCGTCGCTGGCGCCCGGCGTCTACATTCTTCGGGTAGAGGGCGCGGGCACTACCGCGTCGCAAAAGGTGGTGGTGACGCGGTAGCTTCCGTCGCCTCTACAGCCGGTCGCGCACTTGGCGCAGCACCCGCTCCACCTCGTTGCGCATGGCGCCGCTTTCGGCCACGTGGTTGTTGTTCATGAAGCTGAAAGCCACCAGCCAGCCGCTTTTGGTGCGCAGGTAGCCGCACATGTTCAGGTTGTTGGTGAGGGTGCCGGTTTTGCCCCATACCCAGGGGCCGGCGGCGTCGTGGTAGCGCTTGCGCAGGGTGCCCTGGCCGCCGCCGGCCGCCAGCAGGCTCAGCAGGCGGCGCTCGGGCACTTCCTGGTGCAGCCGGAGCAGCAGGCCGGTGAGGGTGCGCGGCGTGACGAGGTTGAGCCGCGACAGGCCAGAGCCGTCCACCCACACCACCGGGTCGGGCAGGCCGTTGAGGAAGTTTTTGCGGGCGTAGCGAATGACGCGGCCGGTGCTGAGCGAGTCATGGCTGCCGATTTTGGTGCTGCACATCAGCAGCAGCTGCTCGGCCAGGAAGTTGTCGCTCACGCGCAACATGCGGCGGTAGAGCGAGTCGACGCGCAGCCCGTGCAGCGTGCGAATGGAATCCTGGCCCGCCCGGGGGCGCCACGGGGCATTGGCGGTGGCCCGGCGCAGGGTGTCGCCCAGCAGCCGCAGCATTAGCCCGCGGCTGGTGATGAAGGGCGTTTCATCGACCCATTTTTTGGTGGAAGGCAGCACGTAGAACCGGTTCTCCAAGGGGTCGCGCAGTACGTGCGTGTCCTCGTCGAGCCCGGGCGTGAGCAGGTTGGGCGTGGCCGGCCCCACCAGCGGCGCGAAGTAGCGCGGCAGCACCCGCACGCGGGACGTGGTCGGGGCCGCGGCCCGGACGCCAGCGCGCGGCCTGATGGGCGCGGGCGCCGCGGCGTAGAAGCGCACGGTGTGGCCGTAGATAGGAAATGCCCCCGCTCGGGCTGGAAGTAGTAGCCGTAGTCGTCCCAGGTCCAGCCGGGGCCGAAGGGCGTCACGCACTTGATGTCGCAATAGGCCAGGATTTTTTCGGGCCGGTTCAGCAGGAAGCTGTAGGCACGGCGGCTGGGCACGTCGCCGTGCAGCAGCGTGGGGTCGCCGGTGCCCTGGAAAAACAGCGTGTCGCGGCGGCTGAAGTAGCGCAGGCTGGGCAGCGAGTCGCCGAGCAGGTGCAGCCCGGTGTAGAAGCTGAACAGCTTCATGTTGCTGGCCGGGGTGAAGTATTTGGTTTCCTGATAGCCGTAAAACGGCTTCGTGCTGTCGGCGTAGGCCAAGCTCATGCCCACCTGGTGCTGGCGCAGAATGGCCGAACTGTTCAGCAACGAATCGAGCCAGGGCAACGGCTGCCCAGCGGTGGGTGGCACCACGGCCACCCGGGTGTCGGGATTCTGCGCGCAGGCCGTCAGCTGCGAGGTACCCAGGGCGAGCAACAACAAAAAACAAAGAGACCGGAGCATTAACAAAAGCAAACGTGGCAGTGGCCGCAACTTACGCAGCAGACAGCTCTGCGGCTATTTTCGGGCCGCAAATCAGCGTTTTTACCGTTCGATGTGCTTCACCTTGGCCTCGTCGAGGTCGAGTTGGGCCTCTTGCTGGCGCAGCACCTCGTCGTCGAAGCTGTCGTGGTGGCGCAGGTGGGCCAGGGCCTCGCGCTCCACGTTCAGCACGTCGAGCAGCACGAGGTGGTACTGGCGCAGGGCGTCGCGGCCGGCCTGGTCGGTTTCCAACGAGTTGAGGGTGCGGGTGGTGAGGTTGATTTCGGTTTGCATGCGCTGCTGCAGGCGCGCAATCAGCTCGTTGGCTTCGGATTCGGCGGCGTACTGGCGCTGCAGGTGCTTCACAGCCGCGGTGCGCAGGTGCAGGCGCACGCCGGCCTCCTGCTCTTCGAGGGGCATGCGGTCGTCGTGCTCGGCAATCCGGGTGAAGCGGATGATGGCCGGCAGCGTGAGCCCCTGCAGCACCAGCGTGACCAGAATGACCACGAAAGTGATGAACAGAATGAGGTTGCGCTGCGGAAACGGCAGGCCGTCGTTGGTCAGCAGCGGCACCGACAGCGCCGAGGCCAGCGACACCACCCCGCGCATGCCCGCCCAGCCCAGCACCAGCGTGCCCTGCCAGCCCGGGCTGGGCTCGGCGTTGCGCACGCTCTTGCTCAAGTAGCGCGGGATGAACGCCGCCGGGTACATCCACAGCAGCCGAATGACGATGACCAGCCCGCTCATCAGCAGCCCGTAGGCAATGCCTTGCTGCAGGGAATATTCGCCCAGTCCTTCCACCGCAATGGGCAGCTGCAGGCCAATGAGAATGAACACCAAGCCGTTGAGCACGAAGCTCACGCTGGCCCACACGCTGTTGGCCTGCAGGCGCGTATTGGCGTCGAACACCCGGTGCGAAAGGTGCGAGAGCAGCAGCCCGCCGCTCACCACCGCCAGCACGCCCGAAAAGTGAAATTCCTCGGCCAGCAAATACATCACATAAGGCGCCATGAAGGTGAGCACCGTGTTGATGCTGGGCGTGGTGGGCAGGTACTTATGAATCAGGAAAAACCCGCAGGCCACGCTCAGTCCCACCACCAGCCCCATGCCGCTGGTGAGCAGGAAACTGGTGGCCGCTTGCTGCCACACAAACGTGCCCGAGAGCACCGCCAGCAGCGCAAACCGGAACACAATGAGGCTGCTGGCATCGTTAATCAGGCTCTCGCCCTCCAGAATGGCCGTGACGCGCCGCGGCACCTTGATGCCGCGCAGCACCGAGGTGGCCGCCACCGCATCGGGCGGCGAGATGATGCCCCCGAGCAGAAAGCCCAGCCCCAGCGTGAACCCCGGAATGACGGCCCGCGCCGCGTAGGCCACAATGGCCGAAGTGAAGGCCACCAGCCCAAACGCGAGCAGCCCAATGGCCCGGCGCCAACGCCAAAAGTCGTTCCAGGAGGTGGTCCAGGCCGCCTCATAGAGCAGCGGCGGCAGGAAAATCAGGAATATTAAATCGGGCGCAATGGCCACGCGCGGCAGGCCGGGCACAAAGCTGAGCGCCAGCCCGCCCAACACCAGAAAGATGGGGTAGGAAATGCGCAGCCGCTGCGCCAGCATCACCAGCAGAAACACGATGAACAGCAGGCCGAGAACGAGGAGCAGGGTTTCGTGCAGCATGGGGCCGGGATGTATTTACCAGCCCCAAAGAAACACCCGGCCGCGCTACGCTTCAGCGGGCGCGGCCCGGTACGACGGCGAAATGCCTGGGTGCGCTTCTACCGGTGCCACAGCTGGCGTCCCGACGTGGGCCGCTTGGGCCGGTCGAAAAGCACCACGTAGAGCACGCCCAGCAACGGCGTGAGCAGCAAGGCCGTGAGCAGGCGCAGGTGCCAGTAGTGAACCGGGCTCAGGCCCCAGCTCTGGACGAGGTGATTGATGAAATGTGCCATAAATAAATGTACTAATTCCCAGCGACTTTTGCAATCGTTTGCGGAAATACCCGCCTCATTTTTGCGGGCTGTCACGGGCTGGCCGCGGCAGTATTGGTGGCCCGGCCGCGCATTTTTTCCGCCATCCCAACTTTGGGCGCCGTACTTTTGACTCCCGTCATGCCCGAACGCTCCAACCCCTCCCCCAGCGCGTCGGCGGCGAAATACATTTTCGTTACCGGCGGCGTCACTTCTTCACTCGGCAAAGGAATCATTTCCGCCTCGCTGGCCAAGCTTTTGCAGGCCCGCGGGTTCCGAGTCACCATCCAGAAGTTCGACCCTTACATCAACATCGACCCCGGTACGCTGAACCCGTACGAGCACGGTGAGTGCTACGTGACCGACGACGGCGCCGAAACCGACCTCGACCTCGGCCACTACGAGCGGTTCCTGAACACGCCCACCTCGCAGGCCAACAACGTGACTACGGGCCGCATCTACGACCACGTCATCCGGCGCGAGCGCGAAGGCGCCTTCCTCGGCAAAACCGTGCAGGTGGTGCCCCACATCACCGACGAAATCAAGCGGCGCATGCTGCTGCTGGGCCAAAACGGCCAGTTCGACGTGGTGATTACGGAAATCGGCGGCTGCATCGGCGACATCGAGAGCCTGCCCTTTGTGGAGGCCGTGCGCCAGCTCCGCTGGGAACTGCCCGAGAACGATTCGCTGGTCATTCACCTCACGCTGCTGCCCTTCCTGAAGGCGGCCGGCGAGCTCAAAACCAAGCCCACCCAGCACTCGGTGCGCGACCTGCGCGAAGCCGGCCTGCAGCCCGACATCCTGGTGTGCCGCTCCGAGCACCCGATTCCGATGGAGATGCGGCGCAAAATCGCGCTGTTCTGCAACGTCAAAATCAACTCGGTCATCGAAAGCCTCGATGCCGACAGCATCTACTCCGTGCCGCTGCTCATGCGCAAGGAAGGCTTGGACGAGCGGGTGATTAAGCGCCTGAAACTGACCGGGGGCGCGCAGCAGCCCGATTTGGAAGCCTGGAAAGACTTCCTCGGCAAGCTGAAAAACCCGACCGAGGAGGTGACCATTGCCCTGGTGGGCAAGTACGTAGAGCTGCCCGACGCCTACAAGTCCATCAACGAGGCCTTTGTGCACGCCGGCGCCCAAAACGAGTGCAAGGTGACGGTGCGCAGCATCCAATCCGACCACGTAACGCCCGAAAACATTGCCGGCCTGCTGCACGGCTGCGACGGCGTGCTGGTGGCCCCCGGCTTCGGCGAGCGCGGCTTCGAGGGCAAGATTGCCGCCGTGCGCTACGTGCGGGAAAACAACATTCCGTTCTTCGGCATCTGCCTGGGCATGCAGGTGGCCGTGGTGGAATACGCCCGCCACGTGCTGGGCCTGCTCGACGCCAACTCCACGGAGATGGACGCCCTCACGCCCAACCCCGTCATTGCCATGATGGAGGAGCAGAAAAACATCACCCAAAAAGGCGGCACCATGCGCCTGGGTGCCTACGCCTGCGACCTGCGCCGCGGCTCCAAAGCGGCCAAAGCCTACGGCCGCAACCACATCAGCGAGCGGCACCGCCACCGCTACGAGTTCAACAACCAGTACCTCAGCCAGTTTGAGGAGTCTGGCCTGCAAGCCAGCGGCACCAACCCCGAAACGGGCCTGGTGGAGGTAATTGAGCTGCCCAACCACCCGTGGTTTGTGGCCGGCCAGTTTCACCCCGAGCTGAAAAGCACCGTGGAGCAGCCCCACCCGCTGTTTGTGCGGTTTGTGCGGGCGGCCATCCAACATCGCAAGGGGTAGGACGTCTGCGGCTTCGTGAAGATTTTCGAGCGCCTGTCATCCTGAGCATTCTGCGAAGGACCTTATCACGTCAGAAACAGTTTGGAGTAATTCTTTTTACCCAAGCGCGATAAGGTCCTCCGCTACGCTCAGAATGACAGGCGTCTTCAATTCTTCATTCCTCCTTCCTTATTCTTCATTAAGCGCAACGCAAGCGGTACCTTTGCCCCTTCGCAACCTTTTTTACTAATGGATAGAAATTCAGCAACCGGCCTTTTCCTGATTTCGGCCTTGCTCCTCGTGTACCTGTTCTTCTTCAGCCCGAAGAAGGACGAGAAAGCCGCTGGCAAGACGCCGCCGGCCACTACTGCCGCCGCGCAGGCTCCTGCCGCTGCTCCCACCACGGCCGCTTTGGCCCCGGAAGCGGCCCTCGACACCACCGCCGGCCCGGCCCAGGACCTGCACCTGACCAACGCCAACCTCGACGTGACGCTCTCGACGCGCGGCGGCCGCGTGACGGCCGTGCGCCTGCTGAAGTACAAGACCTTCTTTGGCCAGCCGCTCGACCTGTTCGACGCGAAAAGCGCCCGCATGGACACCCGCTTCCGCACCGTGGACGGCAAAACCATCAAGTTTTCGGACCTGAATTTCCAGGGCACGCCCTCGCAGGCCAACGGCGCCTCGGTGCTCACGTTCACGGCGCCCGTGGCCGGGGGGCAGATTGTGCAGACCTACTCGCTGCCCGCCAACAGCTTTGAAGTGAAGTACGACCTGCGCCTGGTGGGCCTGGAGCGCACCGTGGCCCAGGAGCCGCTCACCTTCTCGTTTGTGGACCAGGTGCGTCAGACCGAGCAGGACCTGAAGCAGAACCGCAACCACACCACCATCAACCACTACCTGGCCGCCGGCGACCAGGGCGCCCTGGCCGAAGCCAGCGAGAAGCCCGAGGAGTTCAAGGCCAGCGGCCCGGTGAAATGGGCGGCGCACAAGCACGACTTCTTCGTGGCCGGCCTCATCGCCGACCAGCAGCCCTTTGCGGGCGGCGCGTTCAATTCGAACGTGGACCTGGCCGATTCCAGCACCATCAAAACCCTGAGCAGCACCCTCACCATTCCGGTGGCTGAGGTGGAGCAGGGCCGTGGCCAGTACCGCTTCTACTTCGGCCCGAACGCCTTCAACACGTTGAAAGAAGTGGCGCCGGAGTTTGACCGCAACGTGTACCTGGGCTGGGGCTTGTTCCGCTGGGTAAACCGCTTTGTGGTGCTGCCCGTGTTCCACTTCCTGGAGCAGTACATCAGCTCCTACGGCATCATCATTCTGCTACTGGTGGTGCTCATTAAGCTGGTGACGTGGCCCCTGACCTACAAAACCTACGAAAGTCAGGCCCGCATGAAAGTGCTGAAGCCTGAGCTCGACGAGCTGAAAGCCAAGTACGGCGACGACCAAACCAAGGTGCAGCAGGAGACCATGAAGCTGTATCAGACCTTCGGCGTGAGCCCGCTGAGCGGCTGCGTGCCCACGCTGCTCACGCTGCCCATCCTGTTCGCCATGTTCCAGTTCTTCCCCAACGCCATCGAGCTGCGCCAGCAAACCTTCTTGTGGGCCAAGGACCTGAGCAGCTACGACGTGTTTGTGAAGCTGCCCTTCTACGTGAAGTGGTACGGCGACCACGTGTCGATGTTCACGCTGCTCATGACGGCCTCTACGCTGGTGATGACCTGGCAGAGCAACCAGATGAACACGGCCATGCAGGGCCCGATGAAGACGTACAGCTACCTGATGCCCATCATCTTTCTGTTCGTGCTGAACAGCTTTGCGGCCGGCCTCACCTGGTACTATTTCGTGTCGAACGTCATCACCTTCGCCCAGCAAGCCATCACCCGCGGCTTGGTCGATGACACCAAGATTCGCGCCCAGCTCGAAGCCAACAAAATCAAGAACAAGGACAAGAAGCCCAGCGGCCTGCAGGGCCGCATTGCCGAAGCCATGAAAGCCGCGCAGGAGCGCGAAGCCCAGGCCAAGCGCAAGTCGTAATCTTTGTCACGTCATCCTGCATGGGTGACGGGCCCAAACCGGCAGAACAAAAACCATGGGCACGGTTTTCGTTCTGCCGGTTTTTTGTTTGCCTACATTCACGCGGCAATTCCGTTTATCCCCTCCTGCCATGCGCCATTTCGCCCTGTTGCTCCTGCTGTTTGCGTTCGGCCTCACGCTGCCCGCCTGTGCCCAAAAGGCCACTACCAAAACCCAAAAGGTGAAAATTAAAAAAGGCAAAAGCAGCCAAAAACCCGTTGCCGCCACCAAGCCCGCCGCGGAGGAAACTCCGGTCATCACCTTCGAGCGGACGCCCTGCTTTGGCACCTGCCCGGCCTTTACCATGCAGGTTTTTGCCGATGGGCGCGTGCTGTATGAAGGGCGTCACGGCGTGCCGTTCGTGGGCAAAAAAGAGCTGAAAATCTCTCCCGCGGCCGTAACCGACCTGCTGCGCCAGGCCAAGGAATCGCATTTCGACCAGTTTGCGGCACAGTACACCCAGCACACCACCGACCTGCCCAGCACCGTCATCGGCGTGAAGCAGGCCAACGGCCAGCTGAAAGTGGTGCGCGTGGAAGAAGGCGAACCCGAAAACGTGCGGCAGCTCGTCACCTACTTCGGCCATCAGCTCGACCCGCTGGTGCAGACCACCGCGGCTGATAGATAGGGCGCGCCCCAGTCGTGGGCTGGCTCATTTTCCTTCCGAAGGCGCGGGCTTGAACACCGTGCGAAACGCTTTCAGCGCCGCCGGGTGGTAAATGGTGGCGTGCGACTCCTGCGGCATGGCCTCGGCGTAGGCGGTGATGCTGCCTCCCGGTTTGCTGGTTAGGAGCTTGGCCAGCTGGCTCACCACGTCCGGGTCGCCGTCGCGGCTGGTGGCCAGAAACACGGCTTTGGGCTGGCTGACCTTGGCCTTGAACCAAGGCAGCTTGCTGGCTTCTTTCGCCATCAGGCCGTTGTTCCACCACAGGCTGGGGTCGAAGGCTAAATAAGAATCAAACAAATCCGGCTCCAGGAGCAGCGTCTCGACCACGAACAGGCCGGCCAGCGACTCGCCCACGATGGCCGTTTCGGCCGTGGTGCGGTAGCGCTGCTTCACGGCCGGCATCAACTCCTCGCGCAAAAACCGGCGGTAAGCGGCCGAGCCGCCCACGCGGGGCGCAATTTTCTTATCCTTCTCGTTGGTGGTTGGGCCCGTCAGGTCGCGGCGCCGCTCGGTGTTTTCGATGCCCACCAATATGAATGGCCGCATGGTCCCGTTGCCCACCGACACCTGCACCAGGCCAGCTACGTGCAGGAAATCTTCCTGCATGCCGCCATCGGGCATGTATAGCACGGGCAGGCGCATGGCCGGTGTTTCGGCGTAGCCCGCCGGCAAATACACGTTGATGCGGCGCGTTTCCCCCAGTGCTTTGGAGGCGATGGTAAACGTCTGCCCCATCACCAGCGGCGCGGCTTCGGAAGCAGCGCTGGCGGCCTGGGCGCGCACCACTTCCGGCAGCGGCAGGGCCAGCAGCAACAATAGTATCGACGGGCGGAAAAAGCTCATGGCAGTTCGGGTTAGGGGCGGCAATGCGGAATCAGTCCTTGTGTACTCGTTCCAGCAGCAGCGTGTTCATGGGGTTGGGCGTGAGGCCGCGCACGTTGTTCTGCGTGAGGCGCACCACTTCGTCGTAATAGAGACTGATGACGGGCGACTCTTCCACCACAATGCGGTCCATGGCCTGGTAGAGCGCCGTGCGCCGGGCCACGTCCTGGGTGCGGCGGGCTTCGTCGTAGAGCTGGTCGTACTGCGCGTTTTTGAAGTGGGTTTTGTCGGGGCCGGCGGGGCTGAAATTGGGGCTGTAGAACAGGGCCAGGTAGTTTTCGGCGTCGGGGTAGTCGCCCAGCCAGCTTTTGGCGAAGAAGGCCACCCGGCCGTTGTCCACCAGGTCCTGCTGCGCGGCCGACTGGTTGATGTCAATCTGCACTTGCACGCCCACGTCGGCCCACTGCTTTTGCAAATACTCGCCTATCTCCTTGCGTTCCAGCACCGTGCTGAGGCGCAGGCGCAGGGGCCGCTGGGGGCCGTAGCCCGCGGCACGCAGCAGCTGCCGGGCCTTTTGCGGCTGGTAGCTGTAGCCGGGCACCTCCTTCTCCGAGAATGAGGGCAGCGCCGCGGGCACGAACCCCGAAGTGCCGGCATCGCCCACACCGTTGAGCAGGTATTTCAGCATTTCGGGCTTATTGAGGGCGTAGTTCAGCGCCTGGCGCACGCGCTTGTCGCGCAGGGCGCGGCCTTGCACAGCCTGTTCGCCGGTCAGGTTGGCCGAATCGAGCTGAATGCCGAGGTACTCCGTGTTCAGATACGGCACTTTCTGCACCGTGAACTTGCCCTTGAAATCTTCCCGAATGCTGCCGTCCGGGTGCATTATCAGGTCGCGCGAACCGGCCCGGATGCCCGACAGGAAATCGAGCTTGCCCTGCATGAAGGTCAGAAACTCGGTCTTACGGTCGGGCAGAAAGCTGATGGCCACGGCGTCCAGATACGGCAGCGCCTTGCCCTGCTGGTCGCGCCGCCAGTAGCTCGGGTTGCGCTCGTAGAGCAGGATGTTGCCTTCGTCCCAGAGTTTGAAGCGGAACGGGCCCGTGCCCACCGGGTGCTCGCGGAAGTCCTTGCCATACTTTTCCACGGCTTCGTGCGGCACTACGTAGGCATACGGCATCGTCAGAATGCCCAGAAACGGCACAAACGGCTCCTTGAGGTGAATGCGTAGCGTGGAATCATTCGCCGCCACAAAGGCCGTGTCGCTGGGCGAGCCATCGGGCTTCTCCAGAATTTTGCCTCGAAAAATCCAGCCGCCGGTGCTGGCCGTAGCCGCGTCCAGGATGCGTTTGAAGGAGTAGACGAAGTCGGCAGCTTTCACTTCGCGGCCTTTGCCGCCGGGGAAAACGTCGCTGTCGTGAAAGCGCACGCCGCGGCGGAGGACGAAGGTGTAAAGCCGCCCATCAGGCGAGATGCTGTAGCGCCGGGCTAGCGCCGGGGCCGGCAGCAGGGTCGAATCCAACTCCACCAGCCCGCTGTAGAGTTGGTTTACCGCCCACCAGTTGGCCTGGTTGCGGGCAAAAGCGGGGTCGAGCGAAGACAGGGCTTCGGGCTGGTTGTAGCGGAACACGCGGCGCTCGTCGGCGGCCGGGCGGGCCGCGTCGTGGCAGCCGGCCAGCGTTAGCAAGCCCGCGGAAAGTCCAAACCAGTTAGCCGAAAAGCCAGCCCAACGAGCCAAAAAAGGGGCCATGCGAACAGGGAAAGAATGTATCTTTGTGCAATGCTACGGCAGGAATGTTTTTGGTTGGCCGTTTTTGGTTTTTGGTTTTTGGCTTGCTCCTGATTCAGCAAATGCCCAAATCCGATTCCTGAAAACCAAAAACCGAAAACCAAAAACCAGATACTAAGAGAAATGGGAAAAATCATTGCGGTAGCCAATCAAAAAGGCGGGGTGGGCAAAACCACCACCTCCATTAACCTCGCGGCGTCCCTGGCCGCCCTGGACTACCGGACCCTGCTCGTCGACGCCGACCCCCAGGCCAACGCCACTTCCGGCGTGGGCTACGACCCCAAGGACATCCAGAACAGCATCTACGAATGCATGGTGGACGGCATCAACGCCCAGGACATCATCCTGCCCACCAACATCCTGCCCCACCTCGACCTCATGCCCTCCCACATCGACCTGGTGGGCGCCGAGGTGGAGATGATAAACCTGCCCAACCGCGAAGAAAAAATGAAGGAGGCCCTGCGCCCCCTCGCCGAGCAGTACGACTACATCATCATCGACTGCTCGCCCTCGCTGGGCCTCATCACGGTCAACGCCCTTACCGCCGCGCACTCGGTCATCATCCCGGTGCAGTGTGAATATTTCGCCCTCGAAGGCCTGGGCAAGCTCCTGAATACCATCAAAATCATTCAGAGCCGCCTCAACACCGACCTGGAAATCGAAGGCATTCTGCTCACGATGTACGACGTGCGCCTGCGCCTGAGCAACCAGGTGGTGGAAGAAGTACGCATGCACTTTCAGCAGCTGGCATTCGACACCATCATCCCGCGCAACGTGAAGCTGAGCGAGTCGCCCAGCTTCGGCATCCCCGTCATTCTGCACGACGCCGAAAGCAAAGGCTCCATCAGCTACCTCAACCTGGCCCGCGAAATTGTGGAGAAAAACAGCGTGGAAGCCACCGAAGAAACGGCTGAGGACGAGCGGATTTAGAGAATTGTGGCTAAGACAATAGAACAGCTAGAAAACGATTTTTGGGGCGACCCAACGTATCCTAGTCACGTCGTTGTCACCAGTCACGGCTTGCGTAAAAAGCCAATTGATGAGTTTGGCGTTGAAGACTTGCGCTTCATGATTGGCCAAAATATCGGGACGCAATACCTGATGCCCCGGGCGTTGGGCATGCTTGAGCAAACTCCGCTGGTATCAGATTATCATTTCCCGGGCGAGGTATTGTATTCCGTGCTGAAACTGCCCGACGCATATTGGTTTGCTCATCCTGAGCATTTGCAGCGAGTTTGCAAAATCTCACAACAAGCATTGGATAGGCTTGCTGCTCTCGGTCATGAAGTGCCTGAAGTACAGAAGTTGGCTATTGCATTTCTTGCAAAACACAAGAGCTAGTAATGGAAAGGGCTTTGTCTCATCCGCGCTAGTTTAAATCAATCGGTAATCTGCGCTTAACGAAGCGGTAGAGATGCTTCGGCTGCGCTCAGCATGACATTCTACTTTAAAACACCGTTCTGATAACCTCAACCGCCCCAAACTTCCGGCTTGCCCTTCGCTGAACTATCCGTATTTTTGACGTTCGGTTGCCGAGTGCCTTTTATGGGCCCGGCCGATGTACTATGGCTCAAGAGAGAAACGAAGAGAAGTTGCAAGCTGCTTTGGCCGCCGCCGCCGCGGTGAAACGCAAAAGCGGCCTGGGCCGCGGCCTCAATGCCCTCATTGAAGGCAGCTACGAGAAAAAGGGCGACCGGCCCGGCTCTGGCGACCGGTTGGTGTCGCACCCCGTCAATTCGGTGGGCTTCATCTCGGTGGAGCACATCGAGGCCAACCCCTACCAGCCCCGCACCCACTTCGACCAGCAAGCCCTCCAGGAACTGGCCGACAGCATCAAAATCCAGGGCATCATCCAGCCCGTGACCCTGCGCCAGCTCGGCACCAACTCCTACCAGCTCATCTCGGGCGAGCGCCGCTTGCAGGCCTCCAAGCTGGCCGGCCTGGAAACCATTCCCGCCTACATCCGCAAGGCCGACGACCAGCAGATGCTGGAAATGGCCTTGATTGAAAACATTCAGCGCGAAAACCTGAATGCCATCGAAATCGCCCTCAGCTACCAGCGCCTGCTGAGCGAGTGCAACCTGCGCCAGGAAGAGCTGGGCGACCGGGTGGGCAAAAACCGCTCGACCGTAACGAACTACCTCCGCCTGCTCAAGCTGCCGCCCGACGTGCAGATTGGCCTGCGCGACGCCGCCATCAGCATGGGCCACGCCCGCGCCCTCATCGGCCTCGACGACCCCAAAGCCCAAGTGGAGCTCTACCGCAAGATTGTGGCCGAGGAGCTGTCTGTGCGCCGCGTGGAGGAGCTGGTGCGCAACGGCTTCGGACGCCCTGCGCCGGCCAGCGAGAACGGCGCGGCCAATGCTGCCCCCGCCCAACCCGCGGTGCCCGCCGCCGAGCTGCGGCGCACCGAGCGCCACCTCACCGACCGGTTTGGCTCGCGGGTGCAGGTGCGCCCCGGCCCCAAAGGCAACGGCGAAATCAAAATCGCCTTCGACTCGATTGAGGACATGCAGCGCATCCTGCACATCCTGCACCCATCGTAAAACCGCCAACGCCCGGCGGAAGGCCGGTTCTCGTACTGCAAGGCGCTGGCCAACATGCTAAACCCGGGCGTTTTCCGTTAGCGGAGTTGCTATGAAGAAGTTGCATCACCACCTCGCGGCCTTGCTGGTTCTGGCCGGCTCGTTGCTTGCCAGCCACAGCGGCTGGGCGCAGGTATTTAACCCGAACAATCCGGCCAACCCCAACGACCCCACGGGGCGCACGCCCGCCGCTATTCTGGCCGACACCACCGAGCGCCGTGAGGCCGTGGTGACGCCCGAAGCCAAGCGGAGCAAGGCCGCGGCCGACTCGGCCAAACGCACGGAGCACATGTTTCGGGCTTTTGGCTACAAGGGCATTCGCCTCACGCGGCCCGGCAAAGCGGCCCTGCTGGCCACCATCCTGCCCGGCGCAGGCCAGATATACAACCGCCGCTGGTGGAAGCTGCCGCTGGTGTACGGGGCCCTGGGCACGGTGGTAGGCGCCGAAATTTTCTGGCAGCGCCGCTTCACGGAGTTTTCCGATGCCTACGACCTGGTGACGGCCAACCCCAAGCTGATAGGCAGCCAAAGTCTTTCGCCCCGGGCGCGGCTATACACCAGGCCCGACGGCATTAAATCGGCGCTGGTGTACTACCGCGGCAACCGCGACATCTACTATCTCTACATCGGCCTGGCTTATGGCCTGCAAATCGTGGACGCGCTGGTCGATGCCCACCTCAAGGATTTTGACGTGAGCGACGACCTGGCCGTGCATTGGCAGCCCACCTTGCTGCAGGTGCCCGGCCATGGCGTACTCCTGCCCTTCACGCCCGGCCTGCAAGTAGCGCTGCGCGTGAAATAGCTTTTTAGTTGTTGGGTGTTGGTTGTCAATTGTTGGGTTATTCAACCGACAGTTCAGACTAACAGCTGACAACCAACAACGGACAACCACCATGAAAATTCTCCTTATCGGCTACGGCAAAATGGGCCAGACCATTGGCGCGCTGGCTCAGCAACGCGGCCACGAAATTGCCGGCATTGTGGACCTCCACGCCAGCCAGGCCAGCATCACCGACTTCACACCTGCCACCGCCGACGTGGCCATTGAGTTCACCCACCCCGATTCGGCTTTTGCCAACGTGCAGGCCTGCCTGCGCCAAGGCTTGCCGGTGGTGTGCGGCTCCACGGGCTGGCTGCATCACTTCGAGGAGGCCAAAGCGCTGACCGAAGAAGTGCAGGGCAGCCTGTTCTACGCCTCCAACTACAGCGTGGGCGTGAACCTGTTTTTCCACTTCAACGAGTACATCGCAGCCAAAATGAACCAGTTTGGCGGCTACGACGTGGCGGTGCGCGAAATCCACCACACCCACAAAATCGACCAGCCCAGCGGCACGGCCCTCACCACGGCCGAGGGCATCATGCGCCACTTTCCGGCCAAAACCACCTGGCGCAACGCCCCCGCCGAAGCGCCAGCCGAGCTGGCCGTCATCAGCGAGCGCGCCGGCGAGGCGGTGGGCACGCACATCGTCACCTACACGTCGGACGTCGACACGCTGGAGCTCAAGCACGAGGCCCACAGCCGCGAAGGCTTTGCCCTGGGTGCTCTGCTGGCGGCCGAGTGGCTGCCCGGCCGCCAGGGCGTGTTCGGAATGAAAGAGCTGCTGGATTTGTAGTTGCCACACCGTTTGTCGGCGGCGGCGGGGCAATCTGCCCCGTTGCTGCCTTTCTTTGCCTGATATTCACTGCCAAGCCCAAGCTTGCCCATGTCATTGCTCAAAACCACCCCCACCGCTGCCCCCAAGCCGCCCAAAACGAAAACCCGCGAATGGGCCGATTCGCTGATTTTTGCCATTGTAGCGGCCACGCTCATCCGCTGGGCCACGTTTGAGGCATACACCATTCCCTCGCCCAGCATGGAAAACTCCCTGCTGGTGGGCGACTACCTCTTCGTCAGCAAGCTGCACTACGGGCCCATCACGCCCCAAACGCCGTTGCAGGTACCCCTCACCCACCAAACCGTGTGGGGCACGGGCATCAAAAGTTACTCCGAGCTCATTCAGCTGCCTACCTACCGGCTGCCGGGCTTCTCGGAAGTGAAGCGCAACGACGTGGTGGTGTTTCACGTGCCCCACGAAACCCAGTACCCCGCCGACCTGCGCACCAACTACATCAAGCGTTGCGTGGCCATTGCCGGCGACACCCTGCAAATCAAAAACGGCCAGGTGTACCTCAACGGCCAGCCCGAAGCCCCCGTGCCCGGCCTGCAAACCGACTACGTGATGCAGGTGGACAACCCCAACGACGAGGTGCTGGCCGCCCTGCGCTCGCAAGGCGTGGTGGACTACACCCAGCCCGGCGGCATGCCCCAGGCCATGGGCGGCGAGGTGCCCGGCACCTTCGTGTACAAAATCAGCTGCACGCAAGCCGCGGCCGATTTTTTCCGCAAGCAGCCCTACGTGAAGCGCCTCGACGTGTACGAGCCCCCGCTGCCGTCGCTCTTCCCCGACAAAGCTGATTTCACCAACTCCGACGCCACCAGCGCCACCCCGCGCAAGTGGACGCTGGATAACTACGGCCCGCTGCCGGTGCCCAAAAAAGGCCAGACCATCACGCTCAGCCCCGGCAATGCCGCCATTTACTACAAAATCGTGGCTCGCTACGAGCACAACGAAGGCATTACCTGGAACAATGCCGACGGCATGATTTACCAGAATGGCAAGCAGCTCACGAGCTATACCGTGAAGCAGAATTACTACATGATGATGGGCGACAACCGCCACAATTCCGAAGACTCGCGCTTTTGGGGCTTCGTGCCCGAAGACCACATTGTGGGCAAAGCCGTTCTCATCTGGCTGTCCGTCGACCCCAACGCCGACTTCTGGCACAAAATCCGCTGGAGCCGCCTGTTCAACATCATTCACTAAGCGCCGGTCATGGCGAACGCAGCGCGGCAATCCGTCCTGTTCTCAGCGGCTAATCTTCAAATGTAAAAAGCCCCGGCTCTGCGTAGAGTCGGGGCTTTTCTCTTAAATAAGCAACTACCTAGGGACGGGGCTTGCCCCCGCCCGTCATAGAACGGAATCGTTGCATCGGTGCGAATGTCTGGGCGGGGGCAAGCCCCTACGTCGTTTCAGTCATCAAGCTGGTAGCTGCGAGAAAAGGGCGGCCGCGCTACGCTCGCAATGACCGGCGCGGCCATTATCTTACCACACTATCGGTTCCAGGCCTTTGCTTTTCAGCCACGCGTTGGTTTTGCTGAAGGGCTTGCTGCCGAAGAAACCCTTGTCGGCAGCAAAGGGCGAGGGGTGCACCGATTTGATTACCAGGTGCTTCTTCTCGTCAATCAGCTCAGACTTTTTGCCAGCATAGGCGCCCCACAGGATGAACACCACGTGCTCCTTGCCCTGCGAAACCTTGCGAATCACCGCGTCGGTAAACTCCTCCCAGCCTTTTTTCTGGTGCGAGGCCGGCTCGCTGGCCCGCACGGTGAGGGTGGCGTTGAGCAGCAGTACGCCCTGCTGGGCCCAGCGGTCGAGGTTGCCGTTGGGGGCGGGCGGCGTACCGGGAATGTCGTCCTGCAGCTCTTTGAAAATATTCTGGAGCGAGGGCGGCGTGCGCTGCCCTTCCTGCACCGAAAACGACAGGCCGTGCGCCTGATTGCGGCCGTGGTAGGGGTCCTGGCCCAGGATGACGACCTTCACTTTTTCAAACGGCGTGGCGTCGAAGGCGTGGAAAATCTGGGGGCCGGCCGGGTACACGGTAGCCGTGGCGTACTCCCCTTTCACAAAGGCAATTAAGCGCTGGAAATAGGGTTTTTCAAACTCGTCGGCTAACACCGGCCGCCAGCTTTCGGCTATCTTTACCATTGAAATATGGAGGAAAATAAACGGGTGTTTGCGGCGTTGAAAGGCCGCTTTTGCGTAAAACCAATTTCCGCGGGCTGCTGTTAAGCCCGCAGCTACCTAATAGCCCGACACCTATGCCCACCACCACTACGCAAGGCGTCACCGTTTCGGTTACGACCAACTACTTGCCCGACTATTCCAGCCCCGGCCAGGAACACTTCGTGTTTGCCTATAAAATTGAAATCCGCAACAACAGCGAGTTCACCGTGAAGCTGTTGCGGCGCCACTGGCACATTCACGACGCCAACGGCGTGGTGCGCGAGGTGGAGGGCGAAGGCGTGGTGGGCCGCCAGCCCGTGCTGGAGCCCGGCGAGGCCCATCAGTACGTGAGCGGCTGCAACCTGAAATCGGGCGTGGGCAAGATGCGCGGCACCTACCTCATGGAGCGGCTGGCCAACGGCCAGGAATTCAACGTGGAGATTCCGGAGTTTACGCTCATGGTGCCGTACCGCCTCAACTAAGTTTTCGTGTTGCCGATGAGCGGGCGGACAGTGCGACCTTTGCGGTTCGCATTGTCCGCCCGCTTCTTGTTTCAGCTTCTCGCTTACCTCCGCTTCTGGCTTCGTTCGGGCAATGCCCACGGGCTGCATTCGCCTTTCGTGTTTGGCCTCTATACCTCGGTGGTGCGCCACACGGGCGTTTATACGGCGTATGATGCCATAGAAGCCCGGCGCCGGCAGCTGCTTGGCAGCCCGGCCAGCATCAGCGTCACCGATTTTGGGGCGGGCTCGCACACCGGCGCGGGCCGGCAGCGCCGCGTGGCCGACATCGCCCGCACGGCGGCCAAGCCCCGGCCCCTAGCGCAGCTGCTGTTTCGGCTGGTCAATTACTTCCGGCCGGCTACCATTCTGGAGCTGGGCACTTCCCTGGGCCTCACCACGGCCTACTTGGCCTCGGCCGACTCGCGCAGCCGCGTCGTCACCTTCGAGGGCTGTGCCAACGTGGCCGCCGTGGCCCGCGAAACCTTCGAGGAATTGCAGCTGCGCAACATCGACATCATCGAGGGCAATATCGACAATACCCTCGCCCCCGCCCTGGCGGCGCTCAAACGCCCCATCGACTTCGCCTTTTTCGACGGCAACCACCGCTACGAGCCCACGCTGCGCTACTTTGAGCAGTGCCTGGCCCATCGCACCGAGCACTCAGTCTTCGTCTTCGACGACATTCACTGGTCGGAAGAAATGGAGCGGGCCTGGGAAGCCATCAAAGCGCACCCGGAGGTGATGCTGACGGTGGACTTGTTCTACATCGGGCTGGTGTTCTTCCGAAAGAACCAGCCCAAGCAGCATTTCTGGCTGCGCACCTGATTGCCGGTCATAGGTTGGCAATGGCCTTTCTGACCAGCGCCTCTCGTTGGGGCGCCTCGGCACTGCGCATGGCCAGAATGAACTCGGCGAATCGAAAGGCGTCGATGCTGACGAAGCCCAGGGAAATATTCAGTTCCTGAAAACCCATTCCCTTGTTTAGGCTGGCCATGCCCTGTTTGAATTTGCCTTGGCGGCGCGACGGCTCAAACGCCTCGTCAACCACGAGGCAAATGAAGGCCTGCTTGTTCACTTCGGCCAGGTACACGTCTTGAATGAGGGCCCAGTTGATGAATTCGTGGTGCATCATCCGGTCAAACACCCCGACGTCGTTGACAATTATCTGTGGCCGCCGGTCGAGTAGTTGAAACAGACTGACGAGCAGCCCAATTCCGAAAAAACCAATACTCGCCCACGCCACCCACCGCGGCGCGTCGGGCCGGCCCAGCATCAGGCAGCCGATGGCCACGAAGGCCGCGCAGCCCACCAGCAGCTTCAGGGCTTTCCCAGGCGACTTATACAGCCGAAACTCCTGCATCGCAGCGTTTTCCAGATTACGCCTGCAATCCTTGCGTGTCGATGCCGGGCACCGGCCGCAGGGCGTCGCGCACCCGCGTGAGCTTCACCAGAAGGGCTTCGAGCTGGTCGAGCGGCAGCATGTTGGCGCCGTCGGAGAGGGCCGTGGCGGGCGTGGGGTGGGTTTCGATGAATAGGCCGTCGGCGCCCACGGCGATGGCGGCTTTGGCAATGGTTTCGATGAGGGCGGGCTGGCCGCCGGTCACGCCGCTGCTCTGGTTGGGGCGCTGCAGCGAGTGCGTCACGTCCATTACCACGGGCACCTCGAACTCGCGCATGGCCGGCAAGTTGCGGAAGTCCACCACCAAGTCGGAATAGCCGAAGGAATTGCCGCGCTCGGTGAGGATGACGTGCGGGTTGCCCGACTGGCGGATTTTATCCACGGCCCATTTCATGGCCTCGCCGCTCAGGAACTGGCCTTTTTTCACGTTCACCACCTTGCCGGTTTGGGCGGCGGCGATGAGCAAATCGGTCTGCCGGCACAGGAAGGCCGGGATTTGCAGCACGTCGACGTACTCGGCCGCCAGCGCCGCTTCGCTCGATTCGTGAATGTCAGTAACCGTCGGCACGCCGATTTCGCGCCCTACTTTTTGCAGGATGCGCAGGGCCGTTTCGTCGCCGATGCCGGTGAAGGAATCGAGGCGCGAGCGGTTGGCCTTGCGGTACGAGCCTTTGAAAATGAAGGGAATCTGCAGCTTGTCGGTGATGTGCTTGATGCGCTCGGCGATGCGCAGGGCCATGTCTTCGCCTTCGATGACGCAGGGCCCGGCCATGAGGAAAAACTGGCCGGAATTGGTGTGGCGGAAATGCGGGAGCGTGTTGGCGAGGGCTTGGAGCATGGGGAGGTTATTTCTTCTTCAAACAGATAAACAGCTCGCGCCCCTGCCGGGGTTTGAGCGAATTGGTGGCCGTTTCGAAATGCCGGAAATCAAAGTACGGCGCAAAATACTGGCGGTATTCTTCCTTGCTGCCGCCAAAGGGCGGCTCCTGCACCGGGCCGAAATCGGTGTCGAAAAGAAGGCCCATGAGCGTGCCGCCGGGCCGCAGCAAGTGGGCCACTTGCCGGGCATAGGCCGGGCGCAGGGCCGGGTTGAGGGCACAGAAAAACGTCTGCTCCACAATTAAATCGAAAGGCGGGTCGTTGGGCAGCGTGAAGAAATCGGCCAGCAAGAGGTGGCCGGCCGGAAAATCGGGCACGCGGGCGGCCAGGGCGCGCAGGGCTTCGGGGGCAATGTCGGCCACGAAAACCTGACGAAAACCGCGCTGGTGCAGGTACTCGGCCTCATAGGCACGGCCGGCGCCGGGGATGAGAATGCGCGGCTGCCGGGCCACGTCGAGCTGGTCGAAATAGGCCCGCAACGGGGGCGTGATGGCGTGGGCGTCCCAGCCGTCGCGGCCCGAATCGTAACGGCCTTGCCAGTAGGCGGCGTCGAACGCCGGAAAAACCGTTTCCATACCGTTGAAGTATACTTGTAACTTGCCAGGGCACGGAAGTCCCCTATTTTTACGCCCAAAGGTACGTGCCGCATTGCGGCGGGCGCTTTGCTTTTCTTACGCTTTTTCCGCTTAACAATTCCCGCATGGACCCGAACGAAACCCCCGAACCCCGCTCCAACAACAGCCGCGTCCTGCTCTGGGCAGCCCTCGTGCTCGTGCTCCTGGGCATCAACGGCGTCCTGTTCTATCTCAACCAGCAGAAAGGCCAGAAAAACGAGCAACTGACCACCGAAGTACAGGCCAAAGACAGCAAGCTGCAGGAGCAAATCAAGCAATACGAGGCATTGAAGGCAGATTTTGAGCGCCAAAGCCAGGAGCTGCAGTCCCTGGGCCTGAGCAACGACTCGCTGGTGGCCAAGATTGCCAGCGTCAACGCCGACCTGCTGAAGCTGCGCTCCTTCCGGGCCGGCAGCTTCTCCATTGCCCAGCAAAACCTGTTCAAACAGCGCGCCCAGAACCTGGAGAGCCAGCTCCGCAAGCGCGACCAGGACATTGCCGACCTGAAGAAGGACAACGAGACCCTCTACACCGAAACCACCACGCTTAAAGAGAAGCAAAACCGCCTGACGGACACTATCAGCACCGTGGTGCGCAGCAACCGCGAGCTGAGCGAAAAAGTAGGCATTGCGTCGCGCCTGCAGTCCGAAAACATCAAAGTCGCCATCATCACTTCCAAGAACAAGGAGAAAGAGGACGACAAAGAGGAATTCAAGGCTAAAAAGGTGGAGAAGGTGAAAGTGACCTTCAACCTGGCCCGCAACGACGTGTCGCCAAAGGAAACCAAGTCCATCTACATGCGCATTCTGGAGCCCGACGGCGCCGCGCTTTACAACCTGAGCACCGGCGGCGGCACCTTCACTGTCGACGGCCAGGAGGCTTTCTATACCCAAAAGCAGGACGTGGTGTACGACAATACCAAGCAAAAGCTGGAGTTTGTGTACGCCAAGGGTTCCGAATACAAGAAAGGCCAGCACACGGTTGAGCTGTACGAAAGCGGCCAGCTGATGGGCAAGACCACCTTCACGCTCAAGTAGCATTCGCTGCCGCTCGGGCACAAAAAAGCCGCTTCAGGTGCTGAAGCGGCTTTTTTGTGCCCGATTATTCTATGACCAAGCGCCGGGCGGGGCCGGCGCCGCGCAGCAGGTAGAGCCCGGCGGAAAGGCCGCGCAGGTCGAGCGTGGCCTCAACGCCGGTCGGGGCGGGGAAACTACGCACCGTGCGACCCACCCCGTCGGTGAGCGTGAGGGGCGCCGGGGCTGTGCCGGCGGGCAGGCGCAACGTAGCCGTGCGCCGGGCGGGGTTGGGGAAGAGGCTGGCCGGTTCGCGGGGAATGGCGGCCATGGTGGCCGTCAGGGTGGGGTCGGTGAGGGAGGCTAAAAATCCGGCGTAATAATTAGTAACCGGGTTGGTCAGGGTGATGGAGCCGAAGCTGATGGTGTTGCTGACAAAATCGCCGGCAACGTACACGTTTGGTCCGGACAAGGTCACGGCGTTAGCTCTATCAACACTTGCTCCACCCGCACGTTGGCCCCAAACGAAGCTGCCGGTGCTGCCGGCATCGACGAGCTTCGCCACGAAAGCATCGGTGCTGGTCGAAACCAACGTAGAGTTGCCAAAAGTGGCACCGGGAAAGTTGCTGTCAAAGGTGCCCGCCACGTAAACATTAGCCCCGCTCACGGCTAGGGCAAAGCCTTCTGCCCAGGAATTGCTTCCACAAGACTGAGCCCATGCAAAAGCACCGCTGCTGCCTGCATCGATGAGCTTCGTTACAAACACGTTAGGCCCCCCTCGGGCAGTCAAAGACGTGCTTCCGAAGCGGGACTGCAGGCCGCTGAATGACCCAGCTACGTAAACAGATGTCCCGTTCACAACCATGGCATATGCGTAATCATTACTTGCGTCCCCTGCCCGTTGGGCCCAAAGGAAATTACCGACATTGCCTGCGTCGGTGAGTTTGGCCACGAAGACGTCGTTTGCTCCGGCATTCACTAATGTTGTACTGCCAAACCCAACTGAGATGCTGCTGAAAGACCCGGCAACGTAAACATTGGTCCCGCTCACCCATACTGAACTGGCGGCGTCACCGTTCGCGCCCCCCATTTGCTTTGCCCAAGCAAAGCTAGCCGAAGCACCCGCATCCACTAATTTGGCCACGTACGCGTCGTTTTGTCCGGCACTATTTAGCGTGAAAGAACCAAAGCTGGCCGTGAAGTTGGAATTATCGGCGAAACTGCCAGCAATGTACACCCCCATTCCTGCCACAGATAAGCTATTAGCGTAGTCTCTGCCCGTGCCGCCGGCGCGCTGCACCCACACAAAACTGGCCGTGCTACCTGCATCAACCAGCTTCGCAACGAAGACATCATCGTATCCAGCGCTTATTAGGTTTATGCCGTCAAAACTGGTTGTCGTACCAAAATCGCCCGCCACATATACATTCGTTCCGCTCACCGCCAGCGCGGAAGGGAATGTCGTCCCTCCTGCTTCACCGGCTGTTTTAATCCAGACGAACTGATTGGTAGCAGGGTTGAACTTGGCAACGAACGCATCGATTATGCCTACGCTGGTTATTGTTGTAGAGCCGATAGTGACGGTGCCTGCGAACTGACCCGCCATGTACACATTGCCGAATGCATCCGCAGCGGTGGCCGACACCGTTGGGTCATATGTAGCGGAAGCTCTATTAGGAAAGGCAACTACTATACGGGCAGCGCTCCAATTAGGCGCTTGGGCAAAGGCAGAGTAGGCCAGCAATTGCAGCAAACTCGCCAGAATTACGTGTGCTATATTTTTCATAGTTGAAAAATATAGCACACGTATTCAATTATGCAAATTTTGCCTCAAATTCATCCAATTTGGCCAGCACGGCCGAGATGTTCTCGGTAAACAGCGTGATGACGGCTCCTTTGGGCGCGGTGCTCAGCACGTGCTCGATGGCTTCGGGCTCGTGTTCGATGTAGGTGATGGGCAGGTCGGGCTTGTCCATGCGCAGGCCACGCTCCATGATGGCCTTGATTTGCTCGGCGGTCTGGCCGCGCAGGTCGCGGTCCTGCCGGAGCACCACTTCGTCGAAGATGCGGCCGGCAATGCGCGCAAAGCCGATGGTATCTTCGTCGCGGCGGTCGCCGAGGCCTGACACTACGCCGATTTTGCGCGTG
This sequence comes from Hymenobacter sp. 5317J-9, assembly GCF_022921075.1. Classification (NCBI taxonomy): domain Bacteria; kingdom Pseudomonadati; phylum Bacteroidota; class Cytophagia; order Cytophagales; family Hymenobacteraceae; genus Hymenobacter; species Hymenobacter sp. 5317J-9. Next base: position 1,792,594 of record NZ_CP095050.1, on the reverse strand, counting down.
GCCGGCGTGGCTTCCATGAACTCGGCAAATTTGCTGATGCCGGCCGTGTTGTGGGCGTAGTCCACAATAACTTCGTAGTCCGGAAATTTGTAAATGTTCATCCGGCCCGGCGTCTTGGTGGCCGAAGGGATGAAGGTGCGCAGCGCGGTTTTGATTTCGTCCTTATCGAACCCGGCCAGGTAGCCGGCCAGCGCGGCGGCCAGGCTGTTCTCGATGTTGAAGCCCGCACGCCCGCCAAAGGTGATGGGGAACTCGGCGGCCCGGTCGATGCGCAGCTTGTAGCTGTTGCGGTAAATGGTGACGTAGCCTTCTTCGTACACAGCCGCCACGCCGCCTGCTTCCACATGCTCCTGAATGCGCGGATTATCGTCGCGCATGCTGAACAGGGCCACGCGGCAGTCCACGGTGCGGGCCATGGCGTACACCAGGTCGTCGTCGGCGTTGAGCACGGCCCAGCCGTTTTTGCGCACCGTGCGGGGCAGCACGCCCTTCACGGCCGCCATTTCCTCCACGGTGTAGATGTCACGCAGGCCCAGATGGTCGGCCGCCACGTTGGTCACCACCGCAATGTCGCAAGTATGAAAGCCCAGGCCCGAGCGCAGCATGCCGCCGCGCGCGGTTTCGAGCACGGCGTAGTTCACGGTGGGGTCTTTCAGCACGAACTCGGCGCTCTGGCCACCGGTGCAGTCGCCCTTTTGCAGCTGCACGCCCTGAATATAGATGCCGTCCGTCGTCGTGAAGCCCACTTTGTAGCCTTTGCTGGCCACCATGTGCGCGATGAGGCGCGTGGTGGTCGTTTTGCCGTTGGTGCCCGTGATGGCAATGATGGGAATGCGGGCCGTGCTGCCGGGTGGAAACAGCATGTCGACCACCGGGGCGGCCACGTTGCGGGGCAGGCCGTCGGCCGGCGCAATGTGCATGCGGAAGCCCGGCGCGGCGTTCACCTCAATCACGGCGCCGCGGCTCTCGTTGAGCGGCACCGCAATATCGGTGGCCATCAGGTCGATGCCGCAAATGTCGAGGCCCACGATGCCAGCCACACGCTCGGCCAGCAGCACGTTGTAGGGGTGCATCTGGTCGGTCACGTCTGATGCCGTGCCGCCGGTGCTGATGTTGGCTGTGCTCTTCAGGTACAGCGTCTCGCCGGCCGGCAGCACCGATTCCAACGTCAAATCCTTGCCGGCCAGAATGTCGAGCGTGTGCTTGTCGGCTTTGATGGAGGTAAGCACCTTTTCATGGCCGATGCCGCGGCGCGGGTCCTCGTTCACCTTATCAATGAGTTGCTGAATGGTGCTGGCGCCGTCGCCAGTCACGGCAGCGGGCGTGCGCTTGGCGGCCGCAATCAGCTTGCCGTTCACCACCAGCAGGCGGAAGTCGAAGCCCTCAATAAACTGCTCCACAATCACGGCCCGCGAGTATTCCTGCGCGGCCTTGAGGCCGGCGGCGGCATCCTCCCAGTTCATGATGCGGATGGTGGCGCCCTTGCCGTGGTTGCCGTCGAGCGGCTTGGTCACGATGGGAAAGCCCAACTCGTCGATGGCGTCGCGCAGGCCATTTTCCGAATACACGGTGGTGCCGCGCGGTACGGGCACGCCCGCGTCGTTGAGCATGGCCTTGGTGCGGTTCTTATTGCCGGCCACTTCCACCCCGGCGTGCGAGGTATAGCTGGTGGTGGTGGCCCAGATGCGCTTCTGGTTCACGCCGTAGCCCAGCTGAATGATGTTGCTGTTTTTGAGGGCGATGTAGGGAATGTTGCGCGAAGCGGCTTCGGCTACAATGCTATAGGTGCTGGGCCCGATAAACTCATCCTCCCGGATTTCGTGCAGCTCGTCGATGATGGGCTTCAGGTTAACCTCTTCCTGCTTGCAGAGGGCCTCCACGATGGCCACGGCCGATTCGGCGGCGCGGCGGCCGGCGCGCTCCTCCTGGTAGGCAAACACCACGTACTCCACGCCCTCATCGCGGGCGGGGTAGCTCTTGCCCCAGTATACGGGCATGCCGGCCATGCGCTGCAGTTCCAGCGCCACGTGCTGGATGACGTGGCCCAGCGGCTCACCGTCGTTCAATTGGTCTTCGTTCAGCGGCGGGTGCTTCGGCGTTGGCCGGCCGCTGATGCCCCCCGGCTGCGGCTGCCCGATTTTGGGAAACAGCTGCATAAACGTAGCCGGCAGCTCCGGAATGGCGTTCGACCACGTGCCCGCAAACTCCTCCAAATCCACCTTCATCACGATGAGTTTGGTGTGCTTCACGGACCAGTAGCTGGGCCCGCGCATGGTACGAATGTCAATAATTTTCATAAAGGTGGTGGGGTGGGAAAAGAACAGTTTTGCCACGAATACGGCCCAAAAGGCCGCTTGGCTGTGTAATGTAGGCACAAGGCGCCCTAAAATTCGAAGTTTGGGCAGCCCCAACGAAAAAGCCCCGGATGCCTGGGGGCAAACGGGGCTTTTTCACAAATGATTGGAGGTGACGAGCGGATTCGAACCGCTGTAGGAGGTTTTGCAGACCTCTACCTAGCCACTCGGTCACGTCACCGTTGTGGGCTTTTGGGAGCGCAAAGGTAGGCAGCCGGGTTGGCGTGGGCAAGGCCAACGCATAAAAAAAGCCCCGGCGTTGCGGCCGGGGCTTTTTCGTCACTCGAAATCAAGCACTAAGCGTTGGTCTCGTCTTCCTTCTTGTCGGCGTCGCCAGCAAGGAGGTCTTTGGCTTTGTCGGCCAGGTCGCCAGCCACTTCCGAAGCCTTAGCGAAGGCATCCGAGTGCGTCACGGCGTCCACAGCGTCCGAAGCGGCGTGCTTCACCGTGTCGAGGGCAGCCGAAGCAGCACCGGCGATGCCGGCCAGCAGGCCACCTTCTTCAGCGGCAGGAGCCTCAGCGGCGGGAGCTTCCTCAGCCTTGGCAGCTTTCGGAGCCTTGGCAGCGGCGGCGAGCTTCTGCTCACCAGCCTTGCGCTCGTTGCCCATCATCTGGTCGCGCAGGGCGCTCAGCGCGTCAAGGTCGCCGAGGGTCGACTTCTCTTCGGTCTTCTTCAGGTCGCTGATTTTGCCTTCACCCTGGGTGTCGCCAGCCTTGGTGTTGGTCTTCTTCTTGAACTTGGCGTTGCGGCTGTCGTCCTCAGCGGCGGCTTCCTTGTTGAACACAGCCGTGTGCGAGAGCACAATACGGCGGTCGTCCTTCGAGAACTCCGTTACGCGGAAGTCGAGCGACTCGCCGTTCTCAGCGTTCGAGCCATCCTCTTTCACCAAAGACTTGGGGTAAGCGAAGCCCTCGATGCCGTACGGCAGTTCGAGTACCGCGCCACGCTCCGACTTCTCGGTGATGGTAGCCTTGTGCACCGAGCCGGGGGTGAACACCGTCTGGAAAGTATCCCAGGGGTTTTCTTCCAGCTGCTTGTGGCCCAGGGCCAGGCGACGGGCGCCCAGGTCCAGCTCCAGTACCACTACGTCGAGCTTGTCGCCCACCTTCACCATTTCGGAGGGGTGCTTGATTTTCTTGGTCCAGCTCAGGTCCGACACGTGTACGAGGCCGTCCACACCCTCTTCCAGTTCAACGAACAGGCCGAAGTTGGTCAGGTTGCGCACGGTGCCGCTGTGCTTGGTGCCCACGGCGTAGGTCGAGGCGAAGTCGCCACGGGTCCACGGGTCTTCGGTCAGTTGCTTGATGCCGAGGCTCATCTTGCGGTCTTCGCGGTCGAGCGTCAGAATCTGCGCTTCTACCGTGTCGCCCTGCTTGATGAAGTCCTGCGGGTTGCGCAGGTGCTGGCTCCAGCTCATTTCCGACACGTGGATGAGGCCTTCTACGCCTGGTACCACTTCCATGAAAGCGCCGTAGTCGGCCACGTTCACGATGCGGCCCGATACTTTCGAACCCGGCTGCAGGTCGGCCGGCAGCGAATCCCACGGGTGGGGCGTCAGCTGCTTCAGACCGAGGCTGATGCGCTTCTTGGCTTCGTCGAAGTCCAGCACCACGATGTTCAGTTTCTGGTCCAGGGTCAGTACTTCGCTCGGGTGAGCGATGCGGCCCCACGAGATGTCCGTGATGTGCAGCAGACCGTCGACACCGCCGAGGTCGATGAACACGCCGAAGTTGGTCATGTTCTTGATGTTGCCTTCCAGAATCTGACCTTTCTCAAGGTTGTTCAGGATGGCCTCACGCTGCTTCTCGAGGTCTTTCTCGATGAGTACTTTGTGCGAAACCACGACGTTGTCGAAAGCGGAGTTGATTTTCACCACTTTCACTTCCATGCGACGGCCCACGTAGATGTCGAAGTCGCGGATGGGCTTCACATCGATTTGCGAGCCGGGCAGGAAGGCTTCCACGCCGTCGAGCTCCATGATGAGGCCGCCTTTGGTGCGGCGCTTCACCACGCCTTCGAGGATGGTATCCAGCTCGAGGGCATCGTAAATGGCCTTCCAGGCCTGCTTGATTTTTGCTTTCTTGCGGCTCAGGATGAGCTGGCCGTTGGCATCTTCCTGGTCTTCGATGAACACCTCTACCTCGTCACCGATTTTCAGGTCGGGCAGGTCGCGGAATTCAGTGATGGACACCAGGCCGTCCGATTTGAAGCCGATGTTCAGGATAACGTCGCGGTCGGTGATGCCTACCACGGTGCCCTTCACTACTTCTTCTTCCTGTACGGTCGTCAGCGTGTCGCCGTACATTTTCTCCATCTCAGCACGCTGGTCTGCCGAATAGTTACCGCCGAAGCCGGTGGCTCCAACATTGTCCCAATCGAAATCGTCAACTAATTCTGCCATAATAGCTTGTGGGCTTCTGTTGCTACACGCGGCGGCCGAAGCCCGGGCCTCCGCGCAATTGGTTTGATGCACTCGCCGATGATTTGGCAAGGCCCGCCACCCTGGCGGGGCCGCAAAGGTACGGGTTTTCAGACAGTTTTGCTAGTTTGGTAGGTTAAGTAGTTTTGTTAATGAACAAGCGGTTTCAAGGGCTTGCTATGTTTAAAAAATTGCTTCCAAGAATATCGAATAGCGTCGGCTTGATTAAAACGGTATTTACCCCAATCTAAAATGGCCAAAGAGTAGAGGGCGGTATCATTTCCGTCCAACCAAGTAGGATACATCATTCGAGCTTTTGACATTTCCACTTCATAAATGCCTGTTCGATTGATTACATATTTGCCGGTCGTGGTGGGCCAAGTAGTCAAAATGAAACGCTCGGAACCAACAGGCAACGAGACAATTGTTGTATCCCTGCCATTAATTAAACCTATAGATACGACTGTTGCTATAGCGCCACCCGTTGCATAGAATATTCCTAGTGAAGCAGCATAATCCAGCGTGCGAGCGCCTGAATCAGAACCACCCCCACAAACAAAAACATTGTACGCCCCTGATTTTAAATCATCATCGCGTAACGGTTGACCATTCTTATCATTCAGCACAAAGCCAACGTGGTAAGTCCAACTGGCTTGGCAAAAGGCCGGTGCAGTGCTGCAAAGAAGCGCGGCGACAATGAGTAGTATCTTCATAGACTGCAAGTTAATCTGAGCAGCTAATGTTCGGGGAAGTTCACTATGGTCAATTGTCACAATCTTAACACTACGCCGCCAAACCCCGCACAACGCCACGCCCGTAAGGAAAGAGTATCAACGCACTCAAAACCTCTTTCACGCATGGCTTATATCAAAGCAGGCAACGACACGACCGGGCATCCGGTTAATATTTTCTACGAAGACTGGGGGCAGGGCGCCCCGGTGGTGCTCATCCACGGCTGGCCGCTCGACCACACCATGTGGGAGCACCAGGCCATTGCGCTGGCCAAAGCCGGCATGCGCGTCATTGCCTACGACCGGCGCGGGTTCGGCCGCTCCTCGCGCCCCTGGACGGGCTACGACTACGACACCCTCGCGGCCGACCTCAACGCCCTGCTCGAAGAACTGGACCTGAACCAGGTAACGCTGGTGGGATTTTCGATGGGCGGCGGCGAAATTGCCCGTTACATCGGCACTTACGGCGACGCCCGCATTGCCCGCGTGGCGTTTGTGGGGGCCGTGACGCCGTTCATGCTCAAAACCGATAACAACCCCGAGGGCGTGCCCCAAAAGGTGTTCGATGGTATGATGGACGGCATGAAGAAGGACCGGTTCGATTTCCTGCAAACGTTCGCCAAGAGCTTCTACGGCGTGGGCATGATTAGCCATCCGGTGAGCCAGGCCGTGCTGGACTGGAATTTCACGGTGGCCTCGCTGGCGGCACCGAATGCCACGCGCGACTGCGCCGTCGCTTTCTCCAGCACCGACTTCCGAGCCGACCTGGCCGAAATCAAAGTGCCGACGCTGGTGATTCACGGCGACGCCGACGCCACGGTGCCCTTCGAGGCCAGCGGCGAGCGCACGGCCAAGATGATTCCGCAGGCCGAGCTGAAGGTGTACAAGGGTGCGCCGCACGGCTTATTCTTCACCGATAAGGACCAGCTCACGACGGACTTGCTGTCGTTTGTGGGGCGGTAGTCACCACCTGCTGACAATAAAAAAGCCCCGGCGCTAACGCGCCGGGGCTTTTTGGTTTTCCAAACCACGAACTAAGCTGTGCGGCCCATCTGCCGGAGAAAGCCGACGTGGGAAGCAATGGCCGAGCGGGTGTGCTTGTAGTTGTTGTAGGTGATGTCGAATTCGGCGCACACCTGCTGCACAATCTTGCTGATGGCGGGGTAGTGCACGTGCGAAATCTTCGGGAAGAGGTGGTGCTCAATCTGAAAATTGAGGCCGCCTACCAGCCAGCTCACCAGCTTGTTGTCGGTGGCAAAGTTGGCGGTGGTGCGCACCTGGTGAATGGCCCACTCGTCTTCGAGCTTGCTCGTGATGGCGCAGGGCACGGGGAAGGCGGCATCCTCCACGGTGTGGGCCAGCTGGAACACCATGCTCAGCACGAAACCGGCCACGGCCGTACTCACCAGGAAACCGGTGAGCCAGGGCAGGAAACCCACCAGGTAAATGGGCAGCCCTACGTACAGCACCAGGTTCACCGCTTTGAAGCCCAGAAGCTCACGTGCTCGCCGGCATTCATGGGCTTGAGGCCGATGGCGCCGATTTGACGGGTGAAATACTTCTGGTAATCCATCACGAAAATCCAGGAGATGTAGAGCATGCAGTACAGCGCCCAGAAATAGAAGTGCTGGTAGCGGTGCAGGGCGTGCTTGGGCTGCTCGGCGGCCATGCGCATCCAGGGTTGGATGTTGATGTCGTCGTCGTGGCCCTCAATGTTGGTGTAGGTGTGGTGGATGAGGTTGTGCTTGGAATTCCACATGTAGGGACTCCCGCCGAGCACGCCCAGCGTGTAGGCCGCCAGCTTGTTCACCCAGGGAAAGCGCGAGAAACTGCCGTGGGCGCCGTCGTGCATCACGTTGAAACCGATGGCGGCAATGACGCAGCCCAGCAGCGCGCATTCGAGCAGGGCCCAGCCCCAGGCCGGCGTGAAAAACACCAAATGCACGTAGAGGCCAACCATCAGGCTTACCAGCAGCACCCCTTTGAAAAGCAGACTAAAGTCCCCGGTCATTCGCTGCCCCGATTCCTCGAAATAGTGATTTATGCGGGTTTTAAGCTCGGTATGAAACGAGCGGGTGGCGGCGAAGCGAGGGAGGGCCATAGGCAGGGTTAGGGGTGGGATACACTCAAAGGTACCCTTTCCTAACCCTATACGGCCAAACTTAATTCAGGTACGCGTGCCAAGTTTGGTCGATGGTGCCCGCCGAGAGCTTGAGAAAGCCGGCCAGCGTGGGCTTTTTGGGCTGCTGCCGGATGGTCAAACCGGCCTCGTTGGGCGTGTGGTGGCCTTTGGCGTGGTTGCAGCGGGCGCAGGCCGTGAGCAGGTTGGTCCACGACGATTCGCCGCCGCGGGAGCGCGGCACCACGTGGTCGAGCGTCAGGTTTTTGGTCGAGCCGCAGTACTGGCACTCAAAATGGTCGCGCTTGAAGATGTTGTGGCGGCTGAGGGCAATGCCTTTGTAGGGCACGCGCACGTAGCGCTGCAAGCGAATGATGCTGGGCTTGGGGAACGACTGCGAAATGGTGCGCAGGGTGCCGTGGTCCGACTTGGCCACCATCTCCGCCTTGTCGAGAAACAGGAGCACAAACGCTTTCTGTACGCTGCACAGGGTAATGGCGGTATAGTCGCCATTCAGCACTAACACTTTTTGGTCCATACACGCTTGGGGCTCGGATAACCCGCCGAAAGCTAGCGGTTTCCAAGCAGATAAACAAGCGTGAAAGGGTTAAGTTCAGTGCCGCATAAAGCTTACGGAGAACGTCATGCCGAGCGCAGCCGAGGCACCTCGCGCGGGGCAGGAAATCCTGTACATATGGATTACGGCTGCACGCGAGATGCCTCAGCTACGCTCGGCATGACGTTCCTTTCGGTCTTTTTTAGTCTCCTCCCCTACTCCGGCAGCAGGCGCTTGATGAGGCGCAGCTTGTGCGAATACTTCTGCCGGTCGCGGTTAAAGATGCCGTTGTGGTCGAGCGGGTCGATGCGGACTTCGCCGTGCGCGTGCAGAATCTGGCCTTCGTCGAGCACCATGCCCACGTGCACGATGCGGCCTTCGGCGTTGTCGAAAAAGGCGAGGTCGCCGGGGCGGGCCTGCGTCACGAAGTGCACCTGGCGACCGTGGTCAATCTGCTGGCGGGCGTCGCGCGGGAGCTGGATGCCCACCAGGCCGTAGAGCTGCTGGCACAGGCCGGAGCAGTCGAGGCCGAAGACGCTTTTGCCGCCCCACACGTAGGGCGCTTTCAGGTACATGAGGGCCGTTTTGCGCAACAGGGCGGCTTGGCGGGCTGGGTCGGGCGCGGCGGTGGGGTTGGTGGCCGTGCCGTTGAAGAAATAGTTGCGCTCGCCAATGCGCACGTTCATGCCGTCGAAAAACGGCAGCCGGCAGCCCAGCGTGAGCGGAATCTTGGTGGTGGCGTCGCTCACGGCCTGCACCACGTCGAGGGCGCGGGGGTGGTCCTGGGCGCACCAGGCGGCGTAGTACTCGGGCGACACGGGTGTGTGCTGCTTGAAATCCATCCAGCCCACATAATCGTCGGCTGCCAGCTGGATTTGCAGCCAGCTTCCCTGCGTGACCAAAATCTGGTAGCACTCGCCAAACAGCAGCTGGGTAACGAGTTCGGCCCGGTCGTTGGGCTCGGCGCGGACGGGGACGGCGCTCAAGGCGCAGATGCCGGGATTCAATGGGTGAATGGGTGAATGGGTGAATGGGTGAATGCAAAGAACGGCAGCAAAGCATTCACTCATTCGCTCATTCACCCATTCACCCATTGATTACATGCGTTCCATGTCGCGCTTTTGGGCTTTCTCTTTGAGGTCGTTGCGCTTATCAAATAGCTTTTTGCCCTGGGCGAGGGCAATTTCGATTTTGGCAAAGCCGCGGTCCGTCACGAACAGGCGCAGGGGAATGATGGTCAGGCCCTGGTCGGTTTTCTTGCCGGCCAGCTGCTTCAGCTCGCGCTTGTTGAGCAGCAGTTTGCGGGCGCGCATGGCGTCGTGGTTGTTGTAAGTACCTAAGGAATATGGCGCGATGCGAATGCTGTGAATCCAAAGGTCTCCTTTGTGGTCGAAGGTGCAGTAGCCGTCGGTCAGGTTCACGTTGCCTTCGCGGATGCTTTTTATCTCGGTGCCTTGCAGCATCACGCCCGCGTCGTACTTGGCCAAGAAGGTGTATTCGTGGCTGGCGCGGCGGTTCTTGATGTTGATGATGACAGGTTTATCGTCTTTGGCCATTTTACGGGGTTCGGTTCGGAAGGGAGCAGCAGCGGGGTACCCGGCTCAGTTGCCACCGGGTACGGGCGGCCGGGTGCGGCTTCTTGGGGCTTCTACGGCCCCGCCTTGATTAGCGGGGTGAAAGGCCGGCAAAGGTAGCCGGTAGCTACAGGCTTTGGGTGGTCGTGGCGGGCAGCGGGTGGCCCCACTGCCCACTGCATGAAAAAGTAACATCGGCTACAAAGCCAACCATTCGGTTAACCATCTAAAAACTTGATGCTTACCATTGCACAAAGTAAAAATACCTGCTATGAAATTCAGGTACTTCTACTTGGTTTTGGGCTTGGAAGATTCGATAAGTTTGCCCGTCATCTACCCTGACGCCTTGTCCTTCTGCCGCGCCGAGCCCGTGTTTTCGGATGCGAGTGGCAGGTGCGGCGCGGGCCCGGGCGATGATGTAGGCTTCTCTCACTCGTCATCGCCTCTTGCCGGGGGCTGTTCTGCCAGCCGTGATAACATTCAACCAGTACCCGACTTCTGCCCTGTACTGCGCCCCGGCCGGTTCGGCCACGCTGTTTTTTTACGACCTGGGCAAGACCCTGGCGGCGCAGTTGTCGCTGAGCGACACCTGGACCGCGACGGTTGGCTACTACCTGTTCACAGACGCTGCCCCCACCGTCGACGCGGCTTTTTTGGCGGCGGTGGAGCAGGCATTCGCGGGGATAGCACCGGCGCACACTGGCTTCAGCTGGGCGAGCTGGGACAGCACGACACAGAAGCTAGGCAAGCTCATTCTGCTAAATACCAGCGCCGATACGAACGGCAACGTGTCCCTGGCCCAGGACGCCAGCATCGGGTTTGGGCGGTACCGAATGCCGTTTTTTACCGGGGGCTTTGTGCTGGGTGCGGCCGGGCGCCAGCCCTGCGCGCCCACCGACCCGGCCATGGACGGCTTCATCATCGGTTACCCGCCGCTGGACGGGCTGCCGAAGCCCGACCCGTCGAAAGACGTGCATTTGCCGCTGCTCACCGACCTCTCGGGCTGCCTGCTGGCCCAAACGCTGCTGTCAGACTTGTCAGAAGCCCCGGCCACGGGCTGGAACGTGGGGCTGCGGTACTTCTACCCTTCCCCCAACCAGCTGGCACAGGGAGAAAACGTGGTGTCGCAGCGCTTTCCGGTGCTGGCCCTGCCGCCCGGCACCCTGCTGCTGCTGCACCAAAGCTGGCACCCGCTGCGGCCCCTGGATGCCGCCCGCACCTACATGGCCATCACCGGAGAAGGTTTCCGGCTGGTGCCCGCTGCCAAAGGAGCGAACACCATTGAGCGCGTCGACCTGGCGACGGGGTTGCCGTCGACGTTCCGGAGCCTGGGCGGGCGCCAGGTCAACTTGTCGCCTTGTGTGCAATCGGCTGATTTTCCGCGTTTCGTATTCCAGCAGCTGCCCTCGGCGGAAGGCGGCGAAGCAGCTTACTACCTCGTGCCGCACGGCGAATTTGAGCTGAGCCTGCGCAGCGAGGCCGGCGCCGACGAAGTGGCCGTGGACAACCTGCTGTGCGGGCTGGCGGGAACGGAGTACATCCGGTTTCGGCCGCGCACCCAGCAGGCGCCCGGCGACCGGCTGTTGTTTGTGGCCGGGCAGCCGGCATACGCGCCGGTGTTTCCGGTCACGCAGCACTCGCTGGCCGATTATGGGGCGGCGGAGGCCGCAGCCGGCGCCCTGCTCACGCCGGCTTACACCACGGCATGGGCTTTTGTGCGGCCCGGCCCCGCAGCCACGGCCGAAGCACCCATTTATTGCTCGCAGCCCCAGGGCGCCGCGCTTTACAACCAAGCCGATACAGCCCGCCGCGGCACGCCGACGGACGTGAGCCTGCTCAGCGTGTTTGATGCGCCGTCGGCGCGCTTTGATGGCGCATTCGACGCGGCGGCGAGCTGTTTTCCGATGGTGAGCTACCAGCTGGGCCTGGCGCCTGAGGCCTGGGACGCGGCAACCCGACGGCAGTTTGAGGAACAGATTCTGAACCCGGTGCGCAAGCAAACGCTTGCCAGCCTAGCCAACATCGACCTGCGCGAGCCCGGAGCGAGCCCGGCCGTGACCACCACTCCGCAGGGCCTGCTCACCGCCGTGAACGACCTGGTGTGGGAAACCGTGCTGCTGGCCAAAAATGAGGAAGGCGACGCCAACCTGCAGTTTGGCGCCGCCGGCACGCCGCTGCCCGCGCCGCTGAAAAACGCCCTGCAAAACACGCAGCTCTTCCTGGTCGTTTCGAACCCCGACCCGGGTAAACTGGGCACCTTTCTGAATACGGTGACGCTGTCGGGCTGGCCCTTCAAGCTCAACGTGGGGCGGCGGGTGCAAGGCAGCTTCAGCAACGTGCTGCTGCTCAAGTTCCGGCCCGGCAAAATCACCGATTTGGTGAATGACACCAGCGCGTGGACCGATGCCGCCATCTTCAACACCGACGTGGCCGGGGTACAAACCTGGCTGGCCAACTACCTGACCGAAGCGGCCACTCTGGGGCAGACCAATTCCTACTACGACTACTTCAACCAGATTGTGAACAACCCGGCCTGGACCGGCATTCTGGCCCTGAAGACGGACGTGGGCCTGTCGCAGTTTCCGGAGGACCTGCGCGGCCTGCTGGGCGGCATCGACCTCAGCCACTTCTACGCCCACCACCTGGGCATTGAAATCAACTACGTGGAGCCGCTGAACGGGGTGCTCCAGATGCCCAAAAGCTCTCTGTTTGCCCTCATCAGCTACCTCGACAAGGACTACCGGCCCGCGGCCAGCGCCTACGCGCACCGCAACCGGCACGTGCCGGGCATCTTCAGCGTGTTCAACCGCGTGGAGGCGGCCGAGGCCGACGACGAGACGGCCTACCGCTACGACTTCACGGTGCTCACGCTGGAAGTGCTGTTCCAGAACTCCCGCATCAAGGATTTTACCAGCAAAATTCAGCTCACCACCAATCAGTGGTTCGGCGACAGCGCCCACAAGGAGGTGAGCAACGACAAGGGCCCGTTTGCACCCTACAACATTCTGCTGAACGGCTTTTATGAAAACCACGAAGGACACAACACCTACACGTTCGTGACGCTGAAGGACGACAGCTACACCTTCGTGCTCGACAGCCAAGTGCTGCACTCGGTGGAGTTTGCCAAGGCCCAGTTCAACACCCTGAAAGCCCAGGCCTACGACGGCAACGGCCTGGCCGCCAGCACCACGGAGCGCATTTCATCGGTTTTCACGTTTTGGGGCTGGCTCAACTTTTATCAGCTGCCGGGCTTCGACATGTTTTCCTTCGGCTCGGACAACCCCACGCAGGCCGGCAACCGCGAAGGCCTGTATTTCAGCAACCTGAACGTGAACATGGCGTTCGACCTGATACAGGACGGCGACAGCTACCGCACCGAAAAGCGCACCTTCGGCTTCGCCCCCGAGCAGATGGCGTTCGACATCAGCCTGAGCAAGCTGCGGCCCCGCAGCCTGTTCCGGAACTTCCCCCTCTCGGTGAGCGGCTACCTGGCCGGCGACGAAGACCGGCCGGTGAAAGACCTGGGCTACCTGCCGGTGAGCGCGCCCGCGGCGTTTCAGGCGGCGCCGCTGGGCAAGAAATGGCAGGGGCTGGTGTTCAACCTCAACCTGGGCAGCATGGGCGCGCTGGCGGCCAATGCCGGCTTCACGGCCCAATTGCTGGCCGGCTGGAGCCCCAAATCAAGCCGGGCCTCGGCGGCGGCCCTGCTGAAGCTGCCGGGCGTGGGCGGCGGCAAAAAACAGTTGGGCCTGCAAAGCGTGCTGAACCTGAGCATCGGCGCCTTCCGCTTCACGGCCGAGAGCGACGTGCTGAAGCCGGCGCAGTACACCCTCACCTTCAGCAACATCGCCCTGAAGTTCCTGAGCCTGAAGTTTCCGCCGGGCGGCAACACCGACCTGGTGCTGCTGGGCAACCCCACCGCCGGCGCGGGCGCCGGCAGCCTGGGCTGGTACGGCGCCTACGCCAAGGCCAAGCCCACGGGGTAGCCGTGGGCGCTACCGCTCTTTGTCTTTGCTTATCACCTGTTTACCGCGCTACCCATGAGCTACCCCCGGCTTTGCATCCACCAGATAAACATCAACAACGGCGACTGCACCCTCATCGAAGTCATCAACGAAAACAACGCGGTGGTGGGCCGGGTGCTGCTCGACGGCGGCAACTCCGACGCCTCCCGCTTTGTGGTGCCCTACCTGCAAACGGCCAACGTGATGAACACCGTGGCCCTGTCGCACTTCCACAAGGACCACTACGAAGGCCTGGAAGGCATGCGCAACGGCGAGCTGCGCACCACGGGCTACGTGGATGCCGGGGGCTACAGCCTGACCAACGTGGCGCCGCAGCCAGGCTTTGCGCCGATAGGCCTTAACCCGGCCACCGTCAACAACATTACGCCGCCCAAGGCGCCTTCGCTGTCTTACCTGCAGGCCCTGAAGGAAGGCGTGATGGCCAATGCGCCCGGGCCCTTCATCACGTCGCGCGGCACGCCGAACCTGTACCCTTCGCAGCTAGGGGTCACTTACACCATTGCCACGCTGCGCTACAATAACGTGGATTTTCCCGTTCAATTGACGTGCGTTGCGGCCAATGCGTTCAACGTCACCAATACGGGGGTGGCGCCGGCTCCGGCCGGCCGCCTCCCTTTTGGCAGCCTGAATGCGAATAATTTCTCGCTGGCTTTTGTGCTCACGTTTGGCAAGTTCCGCTACTACACCGGCGGCGACATTGGCGGCTACAGCGGCGCGCCCTGCGGCAGCTACATCGACCAGGAAACGGGCCTGGCGCAGGCGTTTCAGAACATGTTCCCCACTTCGCAGTCGTGGAGCGGCGGGCCAAACAAGGCGGGCCACATCTGCGCCATCAAGGCCAGCCACCACGGCAGCAAGTGCAGCAACAACAGCACCTTTCTGAACACCACCAGCCCCTCGGCCATTGTCACCAGCGCGGGGTCTAACCGCGCCTGGAAACTCCCCTCGGTGCCCTGCCTGCAGCGGTTTGCGGCCGACGCCATTCCGCTGGGCACCGACCAGGGCTTCTTCTTCACCAACCTCTACGACTACGGCGGGGCCAACAACAGCCGGGCCGTGGCCGAAGCGCTGTTTGGCCTCGGCGCCCCGGCGCGCCAGAACACCGCCGGGGCCAACGTGAGCATGGATTTGGAATACGGCGACATGGAAAACGGCGACCCCTCCAGCTACATGATTGTGGTGCCGCTGCGGTTTCGCTACCAGGGCCAGGTGCGCACCGTGCAGGACGCGAGCTATTTCAAAGTCGTGCAAAAAGAAAGCTATGCTGATACCGGACATCAGGTAGGCGCCTACATGTGTCACCATTAATCACGTTGCAACCGGCCCACCCGATGACCAATACCACACTTGCCAACGCCCTGAAGGCCGCCATCAGCAACGGCGAACTGGACCTGGTGGCGTTTCAGGCCGCCCAGCCAGTGGCCGCGTTGGGCGCGATGCTTAGCCTCCTCTACCCCGACGCGGCCCAGGCCGCGCTGCGCCTGGCCCTGACCGCCGCCGACATCGTGCTCGATGGCCCCAACAAGCTCACCGTGAGCGGCACCACGGCTACCGGCCAGGGCCTCTACGGCAGCCAGGATGGCCAGCCGGCGCAGCTCGTGTTTGAAGGTGCCACCGGCAACGCCGACCGCGCCACGCTCACGGCCACGCTGGCGGGCTTCAAGCTGAGCGACCTGACCGACTACGGCCTGGTGCCGGCCGATGGCACGGGCCTGGACCTGCTGGGCGCCCTGGAGTTTGGGGGCGTGGCCCTGGCCGCCAGCAGCCTCGCCAACACGCTCGACCTGGGCACCACCACCTCGGAAAACGCGCTGAGCATTCTGTCGGCACTCAACATTGAGCTAACGGAGCTGGGCTTTGCCTTTCAGCGCAAGGTGACGGGCAGCGCCGTGGACGAGCCCGAACTGAAGCTGGTGGTGTCGGGCCTGTTTGCCACCATCAACACGCGCCTGAGTATCCAGTTGCCGGTGGACGGGGCGGCGGTGGCCAACCAGTGGTACCTCAACTTCACTTCGGACCCCGATAAGGCGCCGGCCATTTCCATCGGCAACATTCCGTTTCTGCCGGCCGGCATGAACCTGGCCAGCATGCTGCCCGCCTCGCTGGCGGGGCTGGCCAATTTTGGGCTGTTGCGCCTGGGGCTGATTTTCGACGCCAAGCTGAAAACCATCACCTGGCTGACGGTGGAAGTGGGCGTGACGCAGTGGCAGATTACCAGCGGCTTCACCATCGAGCGGGTGGCGGTGCAATTGGTGGTCATCAACCCCTTCGGCAGCACCGACCGGGTGGTGTCGCCGGCCATCATGGGCCGGTTCGCGTTCGACGACACGGGCGTGAACTACCTCAGCGTGCTGCTCGCGCCCCAGGGGCCGTACTGGGAAATCCTGCTCAACGCCAACTTCGAGCTCACGGGGCTGTCGTCGGTGGCGAAGCTGCCGGGTGGTATCGACGTAAAATCCCTGGCCTTGCCGGCCGATTTCGATTCTCCGACGGCCGTCATCGAGCTCAACACCTTCCGCATTCTGTTCGACCCCAAGGCCGCCAAGCTGCAGTCGCTGACGCTGGACGTGGATGTAGACTTTACCTGGTGGCTCTGGGACGACAAGATTGGGCTGGCCAACCCGGCCGTGTTCATCAATAAGGAGCCGGAAGGCACCGTGGGCAGCATTCACGGCAGCGTGATAATAGGGCCGGTGTGGTTTCTGCTCTCGGCCGAGAAAACGGACGACGCCTGGGTGCTGAGTGGCGGCGTGGCCCCCGACATGCCCGTAAAAATCGTCGACCTCATTGAGTTTCTGGGCCTGGGCGTGCCCCAGGGCTGGGACCTGACGGTGCAGGAACTGAACCTGACGGTGAGCATCGACAGCGCAACCAGCCTGAAAACCTTTGCCTTCCGCATGGTGCTGAGCAAGGTGCTGGAAATTCCGGAACTGAACTTTTCCATCGACGAAGCCCGCCTGTCGCTGCTCAAAACCCCGACCCTGACCAGTGGCGCCATCGGCGGGCGGGCCAATGTGTTTGGGCTCGACATTGATGCCGAGTACACCTTCGGCGACCCCAAGGACCCCAACGACGGCGTGCTCACCTTCAAGCTGTGGGGCGGCACGGGCAGCATGAAGCTGAAAACGCCCTACGTGCTGACGGTGACCATTCCGGCCAACCTGTCGCTGGGCCAGCTGCTCACCTTCCTCATCAACGCGGTGCGGCCGGGCGAAGACATCACCCTGCCCGACCCCTGGAGCGTGCTCAACCAGATTAAGCTGGGCAGCTTCGGCTTTAAGATTGACTTCACCAACAAGACGGTGAGCGCCACGCTGGGCCTCGACGTGAACCTGGGCTTTGTGGCCATCCAAGAAGTGGCCCTCACCTACAGCCTGACCACCAAGGAAGTGTCGTTTGGCATCAGCAAGGGCTCGTTTTTGGGCGGTGCGGCGCCGCTGCCCAAGCCCTGGAACGCCGCCGACCCCAGCCAGGCGCCGGCCGTGCCGGGCCAGGGCAGCAAGGTGTTCGACCTGCAGTTTCTGGGCATGGGGCAGCACGTGCTGCCGGTGGGCGGCCCCAATACCAAGTCGGTGGCCGATGCCATTGCGCAGCTGCGGGCCGCCTTCAAGCCCGACGGGCAGAAAGTGCCGCCGCTGCCCACCACGCTCGAATTCAGCGCGGGCACCAACTGGCTCATTGGCACGCAGTTCACGGTGGTGCAGATGGTGGACCTCAGCATCGTGTTCTACGACCCGCAGCTGTACGGGCTGCTGCTGAGCGTGACGGGCGGCAACTTCAAAAACCTCAAGTTTGAGGTGCTCTACAAAAAGGTGAGCGACACGGTGGGCGTGTACCAGATAAACCTGGTGCTGCCCGATTTCATCCGCAACCTCGATTTTGGGTACGTGTCGGTCACGCTGCCCGGACTCAAGCTCTGGATTTACACCGATGGTGGCTTCAAGGTCGACCTCGGCTTTCCGGCCGACAACGACTTTTCGCAGTCGTTTGCCATTCAGGCGCTGCCGTTTACGGGGGCGGGCGGCTTCTACTTCGGGGTGCTGCAGAGCGAATCGGGCCAGCACGTGCCCGTGAGCAGCTGCGGCACGTTCAGCCCGGTCATCATTTTCGGGCTGGGCCTGCGCCTGGGCATCGGCAAGAGCATCGACAAGGGCATTCTGAAAGCCGGCCTCAGCCTCACGGTGCAGGGCATTCTGGAAGGCACGCTGGCGTTCTACAACCCGTATTCGTCGGTGAACCCGGCGCTGCTCACCGCTGGCGCCTGCCCCGCGGCCCAGCCCAACGAGCTGTATTACTACGTGACCGGCAACGTGGCCATCGTGGGCACGGTGTACGGCTCCATCGATTTTGCCATCATCTCGGCCTCGCTCAACATCACCGTCACCATCGGAGTGCGGCTGGTGGTGGAAACGGCCAAGGCCCTGCTGGTCACGTTTTACGCCGGCGTGTCGGTGGCGCTGGAAGTGAGCATCAACCTCGGGTTTTTCAGCATCAAAATCAGTTTCTCTTTCAAAACCACCATCAGCGAGTCGTTCCGCATCGGGTCGGACAATCCGAACCCGTTCTGGGGCAAGTCCAGCAGCCGCTTTGGCGCGCTGCGGCCCAAGACCACGCTGCTCACGCGCCTCGACGCGCCTTCGCACGACTACACCTTGCCAATTCCCATCATGAACTGGCAGGCGCCCTCCACCCTGCCCGCCGAACAGCTCGACCTGTTTTTCGTGCCCCAATACACCGTGGCGGGCCTCGAAAGCGAGGGCTACACCACCAAGCACCCGCAGTGCGTGGCCATGCTGTTTGTGAAAAACTACTTGGGCCCGGCCGACCCGGGCGGCGCCAAAACGTCGTTCACCAAGCTCGCGCGCGGCGTGCTGACGTGGGTGTTCCAAGCCTACTTCAGCGAAAAGCCCGGCCACGACCCCGACATCCTTCAGCAGCTGGTGACGCTGGAAAACCTGCAGGAAATCGGCAATTATTTCGCCCAAACCAGCGCCAGCGGGGCCCCGGAAGCTCCCTTCGGCTACGCCGACGTGCAGTACTTCCTGAAAACCTACGCCCCGCTGGTGCTGAGCCCCCCGCCCGGCGCGGGCGCCGCGGAGGAGGGCCTGGTCACGGTGTTCCCCATGATTCCGCTGCTGAAGCTGGTTTCCGACGACTACAGCGTGGATTTCGGCACCGGTCCCTTACTGGCCGACCAGGCCTACCTCGAAGGCATTCGGGCGTATTTCCGGGAGCTGGCCGTGCAGTTTGAGAACGAGGCCGAACAGCCGGACACGGGCGCCACAGCGCTTAACGAGGACCAGCAAACGCTGGCCACGTTCATGTTTACCGACTACTTTGCCTTGCTGGCGAAGCAGCTGGTGCAGTACGCGGAAGACGATTTCCGCAACGCGGCCGTGGTGGTGAAGGCCGGCGACAGCCTGGCCAGTTTGGCCCGCGAGTATGCCCACTACGGCCTCGACACGGCGGAGCTGGCGTATGCCAACCGCCTGCGCCCGCTGCAAACCGGCCGCCACCTGACCATTCGCGGGGCGCGCCACCTGGTGCAGCACGGCGAGCAGCTGGCCGACATCTACGGCCGGTTTGAGGGCCTGCACGCCAGTGCCGCTCTGGGCCAGGCCGAGCCGCTGCCGGCTGGCAGCACCATCACGCTGCCCCCGTTCCAGCACCGGGTGGCCGCGGGCGGGCCCGCCACGCTGCTGCACGTAGCCCGCGCCTACGAGCTGCCAGTGGAGCAGCTGGCCCGCGACAACGCCGACGTGGCGGACTTGTTCATTGCCGGCCGGCGCCTGGTGTTCCCGATGGCCGAGCAAATGACGGTGACCGAAATCCTCGACCGCCTCGAAACCGGCCAGCGCTACGAGCACCTCTCGGGCCTTGCTTCGCGGGTGATGCTGAGCGGCCTGCGGCCCGAGTCGCCGGTCGACAGCCCCTTCAAAGGGGCGCGCGCCAGCCTGTTTGAGCTCAGCGGCCAGCAATTCGACGCTACGAAGCTGAAACTGAACGAGGTGGTGCAGGTGCAGCCCGCCAGCGGCCAAGCCATCGACTGGATAACGTTTGAAAACCCCGGCACCGAAGAAGCGCCGCCCAGCACCGGCGTGCCCGTGAGCAACGACCTGCTGCAGCTCATCCTGGACCTGGGCAGCAGCGCCTTCGACCCGGCGGCCACCTTCGAAAACCCGGCCGAGTACCGCATTCAGCAGAAGCGCTTTGCGCTCTCGACCAGCGTGGCTTGGAGCCACCCCGATGCACCGCCGCACCGCCTGGGCCACCGGGCCGCCCCCGCCGCCAGCACCCCCAGCTACCTCTGGAGCTTCCCCGACAACCTGCAGCAGTTTCTGTACCGCTACGCGGCCCTGGCGCCGGGCCTGCGCCTCTACGAGCAGCACCAGGAAAACCTGAACGTGCAGTCGGACCCGCAGCCGTTGAGCCCGGCGGCCCTGGGCACGCTGCTGAACCTGACCGTGGGCTTGATTCCGGCGCAGGGCGCCACGAGCGCCTACACCTACGCCCTGCAAGGCGTGGACGAAGCCGGCACCCGCCAGCTGCAGTACCTGCTCAACTACCTCAAGGCGGGCACCGCGCAGGAGTTGGTCATCGATACCATTCAGGTGCTCTACGCCACGCCCAAGGCCAACAGCAGCACGGTGGTGCCGCCGGGCATGATGTCGGACGGCGTGGCCAACACGGAGCTGTTTCTGCTCCAAACCAACCTGTCCACCATTTCGCACCCCTCGACGCGGGCCGGCCTGGCGCAGAGCGCCGCCACCAACCTGCTGGGCATGGACGCCTACCGCTTCCTCGAATTGCTCTGGGAATGCAGCATCGTGCGCTCGGGCGGCTATTATTTCTACTACCGTAACACCCAGGCCGGCACCGGCCTGCCCGATTACCTGTTCAACAAAACCACCACGGCGCAGCTCTCGCTGCTCATCACCTACAAGCCCGCCGTGGTGCCGCAGCCGCTGGCCGATACCGCTTTCCCGGCGCCCGACTTCCTAAACTGCTTGGTGCTGGAGCAGCCGGTGGACGTGTCCGACACGGTGCTATACCTGGAAACCCTGAGCCCAGAAGCAGTCACGCCTAGCGCTTTTGACCCCATTTTCCAGGAGAAAGTGGCCACGGTGCTGCCGGGCACGCTGGCGCTACAGTTGCTGCGGCCTAACCCCAATGCCCTGCTCTATCACCAGTTGAGCGGCACGCAGCCGGTGCTCAAGCAGCTGCAGGAGCTGTTCAATCTGCTCGAATACAACATTGCCGGGCCGGCGGCCGACTTCGCGGCCACGCGGCCGGCCCTGCCGCTGGGCCCCACCCGCGACGAGCAGCCCGACCCCAACCCCGACGCCAGCTTGCTGGTGCCGCAGGACGTGCCCGCCGATTGGCGCTACCACGCCGTGGTGCCCGCCTATCCGTTTGCGAAAGCCAGCGTGAGCCCGCCCGCCGGCCTCACGGCCAAGGACCCCTACGGCGGCACCGGCAAAACCGTGCGGCTGGATTTTAACATGCTCGACATGTTTGGCAACCGGCTCGACCACCAGGCCCCCACCCTGCCGGAATCCGCCGGCTGGCCCGTGCTGGAACGCCCGCTGCGCTACACCGACAACCTGATTTCGCTGGCCGGGCTGCCCAACCTGGCCGCGGCCTACCGCATCGAGCCCGGCTTGGACGGGGCCCCCGCCAAGCTGCGCCTGGCCCTGACCTTCTACGCCAGCCGCTACGCCGACGCCAACCTGAACGGCAAAAATCAGAAGGCCCTCAGCGACCTGGAAGTGTACAAAACGGCGTTTTTCCAATGGTCGCAGCCCGATGTGGTTTTTGCGCTAAGCTGTTCGCTGCAGCAAGGTGCGCTGGTGCCCGATGCGCCGGCCGGGCCGGTGCTCACGGCGTTCCTGGGCAACATCTGGCTGCTGTTGCATGAGCTGGTGAAGGAACCAGATAGCCTCCTCGCACCCGACAACCTGACGGCCAGCCTGAGCGCCGACGTGGCTGCCAACAACCCGCTGGATGTTTTCCCGCTGACGGTGGAGCTGGCCGTGGCCCGCACCGCTAACATCGACCCGCAATTTGCCCAAGTGGCGGCCGTGGCGCGGGCCGCGAGCGCCGTGCCGCCCGACATCGACCACGCCAGCACCGAGGGCGAGCTGCCGCCCATCCGCCGCTTTGCCACCGAGCTGGAAAAAGCCTTCCCCGGCTTGAAAGCCGGCACCGGCCTGCCCGCCCAGCCGGAGCAGGTGAAACCCGCGCACCTGCCGCTGCCCGAAGGCGAGGAGCCCAAAGCCCGCCCCGCCGACATTTGGCTGGTGCGCGTGGCGGCCACGGCCAGCGCGCCGGGCCTCTACTTCCAGCTGGCGGCGGGTGCGCCCAACTACTTTGCCCCCAAGCCGCTGTCCGTCACGCTGCTGTCGCGGCCCGACCAGCGCCACCCGAACCCGGTAAGGATTTATCCTTACGCCACGGGCACGGGCATCAATAAGGGCCTGTACACCACTCAGCACTTCAGCGGGGTCGACATCGAGAACATGGCCCAGCAGTTTCTGGCGGCGCTGGATTTGGTGCTGACCTCCAGCTTCAGCGTGCCGGCCTGGATTGTGGACCAGGAAGGCGGCAGCGCGGCCGGGCATCCCTTCCAGCAGCTGCTCGACGCCAAGCGCCGCATTGCCAAAGCCATTGCCAACACCGTGACCAGCGTGCTGACGCCGGTGCTGCTGCCCGGCTCGCCGGAGCAGGTGCAGGCCGCCGAGCAGTTTGAGCAGCAGCTGCTCATCCAGCTGTCGAGCGCCTATACCATTCAGACCATCATCCAGAGCCCGGTGGCGGTGCAGTCGCCCTATGCCCCCGACCAGGCCCCGCAACTCTTTGGTAAAGCCGTGGACGCCGGCGGCGGGGCTGCCAACGCCAGCCAGCCCGACTACGCTTTCTCGGCCTCCAAAGTGGCCCTGCCCAACACCGGCAGCTCCTACCTCACCTGGATGTTCGACACCACGCGCCTGGGCGAGTTCAGCAGCCTGCGCATTGCGCTGGACTACGAAATCACGGCCTTGGAGCACGATTTCACCTCGGTGGCGGGCATCGACAACTACCGCGGCTCGTCCTGGATTTCGTTCATCAACCCCTTCGTGGTGGCGGGCAACACGGCTTCGGCACCGCTGTTCGACCTGGACATTCCGGTGCCGCTGCGCGCGTATCCGCCGGCGCCCTCGCTCACGGGGCAGGACTTTGCCGCCGCCGTGCCGCAGTTTGGGCAGCAGCCCGACCCAAAGCCGCTCACGCTGGAAGACGCCGAGCAGTGGAGCTACCTCTTCGACTACAACTTCAATGCGGCCAGCCAGGACATTGTGTACGCCAACCTGCAGCTGAACTACCGCGACCCCGGCGCGCTGTTCCGCACCGCGCAGGACGACGTGCCCGATTTGCTCGAAGCCCTGTTGCAGTTCAACGCCGTGTACCCGGCCATTGCGGCCGATTTGAACCAGTACCTGGCCGGACCGGAAATTGACCCAACCAACGCCCTGCCGGCCCTGCAAGCCTTCGCTTGGCTGGCCGGCCGGGCGGCCAACGCCTGGGGCCTGTGGCACGAAAACGAGCAGCGCCTGCGCAGCCGCCTGCAGGCCCTGCCAAAGTCGGAGTTAAACTACCGCATCTCGCAATACGAAAACCAGCAGAAGGCTTTGGAAGTGAAGCTGGAGGACATCACCACGCCGGCCGACAGGCCCAACAGCCCGGCGCCCAAAACGTATGCCCTGCCCGCCATCGGCATCGCCGGCTACACCGCGGCCCCGGTAGAAAAAGACGGAGCTAAATTCTTCACCTACACCGCCACCGAACCGCCGCACGCGCCGCTGCTCTGGAACCAGCGCAACTCGGTGCCCCAGCGCCGCGTGACGCTGCCCGGCCTGCATATTCTGGCCGAAGAAACGGCCTGGTCGGGCATTTACGTGACGCGTAACGAGTGCCTGCAGAAAGACCCCGGCGGCAACTGCCTGGGCAATACCAATCCCGATTTCATCTACCGCACCCCCATTGTGCGCTTCGTGAACGTGCAGGTGCCGCTGCTCGACCCGGCCGGCGAAATCGCGCTCACGTCGCTGGTGACGCCGGCCGGGCAATACCCCCTGAGCACCTACCTGGCCGCTTTTTTCGGGCAGCTGCCGGCCGAGCGGAGCATCAAAATGGATGCCTCCTATACCTACCCCCTCACCGAGGACGGCCTGCCTACCGACGACCCGCTCACGGTGACCGTGCCGGTGCTGCTGTTCCCGCCCTACCTCTTCAAAGGCGCGCCCGACTGCGACCCGGCCAAACCCAACTCACTCACGGCGCAGCTGGCGGCAGCCATCAATGCCTGGGTAAGCCAGCAGGTGCCCGCCCCGCGGCAAAAGCTAGGCAAGCTGGTGTTCAGCTTCGAGCTGTTTTCCAGTCAGAGCGAAGCCAAGCTGCCCATCCTGCGCCTACGGCAGCTCACGCTGCCCCTGGCCGCCATCACCTTCCCCTCCTGATTCATCGCTTTTCCCATCCTCGTCATGGCCCAAAAACCTTCTACTGATAAAGCAGCTGCCGCCGATACGCCCAAGGATTCTGCCGCGCCCAAAAAACCACGTACGGCGGCGGACGAGCCCGGCCCGACCGGGCCCACGGGCCCAACCGGACCCACCGGCCCAACGGGCGCTACCGGCGCCACCGGCCCGACAGGCCCCACCGGCGGCACGGGCAGCACGGGCCCGACGGGTCCTACCGGGCCCACGGGCGAAACGGGCCCAACCGGCGTGCCGGGCCCGCTTTACAGCTACATGGTGCTGAACGGCATCACGGGCCCGACCGGACCAACCGGGGCCACGGGACCGACAGGCAGCACCGGCGCTACCGGGCCAACCGGACCCACGGGCGCCACCGGCGCCACGGGGCCTACCGGGGCCACGGGCGCTACCGGAGCAACCGGCCCCACGGGCATTGGCACCACCGGGCCAACCGGGGCCACGGGCCCGACCGGCCCCACCGGCCCGACGGGTGCTACCGGCGTGGGACTCACGGGTGCAACCGGCCCCACCGGCGCCACTGGCCCCACCGGAGCCACGGGGGCGACAGGGGCGACCGGACCCACCGGAGTCGGCACCACGGGCGCTACGGGCCCCACCGGACCCACCGGCGTGGGCTTGCCCGGGCAGACGGGGCCGACCGGGCCTACGGGCCCAACGGGCGCCACCGGTCCCACGGGCGCTACGGGCATCGGCACTACCGGGGCCACGGGCCCGACCGGCCCCACGGGTGCCACCGGCGTGGGCCTGCCGGGCGCCACGGGCCCCACGGGTGCCACCGGACCAACCGGGCCCGGCTTCCAGGCGGGCGTGGTGGTGCTGAAGCGCGATGCCACGCCGCCGGCCGGGTTCACCGGCCTGGGCTATGCCATACAGGCCAACACGAGCACGGGCTTCTGGGAAAAGCAAGTGCCGCAAATGCCGCTGCCCCGGGTCTGGTGCGAGTCGGTGGTGGTGGGCAACACCATTTATGTAATTGGCGGGCTGGACACGGCAGGCGATAAGCGCGGGGTGCAGGCCTACAACGTGGACACCAAAACCTGGGACGTGTGGCCCAACACCACGCTGGGCACGCTGCTTTCGCCCAGCGTGGCCGTGCGGAGCGACGGGCAAATCATTGTGTGCGGGGGCTCGATGGGCACTGCCGAAGTAAAGACGATGATGATACTCAACCCAGCCACCAAGTCCATCAGCCCGATAGGCACCATGCCGTTTACGTTGGCCGGCGCGGCGGCCGCGTTTGTGAGTGGTGTGTTCTACGTCATTGGGGGCGTGCTCGACAAAAACTTGAGCCGGTCCATCATCGGTTTTGATGGCACCAAATGGCAGACGTTTGCCACCATGCCCATGACGTTCAATCTGGCTTCGGCCGTGGTGATTGGCACCGACATCTACATTCTGGGCGGTTTCCGCGACCCGCTGGCCATGGCTTCGGCTTTCGTGTTCAGCACCGTCACCAAAACCGTGCGGCCGATTCCGAGCGGCAGCCACAACCTCATTTTCGGCGCGCACACCCTGTGCAAAGGCCGCATTTGTGCCATCGGGGGCATGGACCTCAACGACCGGTCCTACAACCCGCCGCCCTCCGGCCGGGCCCTCTCCTTCGAGCCCGAGCAAACGGCCTGGCGCTCGTTTAGCCCGCGCCTCAACTATCCGCGCATGGGCCACACCGCGGCCACCGTGAACAACGTGGTGTATGTACTCGGCGGCGCGTATTCGCTCTTTTCTCCCGCCATGGCCGCCCTGTGGTTTGCCGAAGCCATGCCCGGCATTGTGCTGCCCGATGCCGCCGAAGCCGAGCAAAACCAGGAACTGGGCGCCACCGTCTTCCCGCCCGTGGAGAACCAGGCGCTGATGGACGGCTACTTCAACTTGTTCCAGAAAATCTAGCCCATGGTCAGCAGCGTACCAAGCATTGGGGAGACGAACGGCACATATAAGTCGATTTGCCTCAACATGATAGTGAAAAACGAAAGCCAGGTCATCGCCCGGTGCCTGGCTTCCGTGAAGCACCTGGTTGATTATTGGGTCATCTGCGACACGGGCTCGACCGACGGCACGCCGGACCTCATCCGGCAGGAGCTGGCCGGCGTGCCGGGCGAGCTGCACCAGCACGAGTGGGTGAATTTTGGCCACAACCGCACCGAAGCCCTGCAGCTGGCCCTGGGCCACTGCGACTACGTGCTGCTGCTCGACGCCGACATGGTGCTGGTGCAGTTCGGTGATTTCAAGCACCGCCTCACGGCCGACTCTTACCTGCTGCGCCAGCAGGGCCCGCTGGAATACCAGGAGCAGAAGCTGCTGCGCAGCGGCCTGGCCTGGCGCTACGTGGGCGTCACGCACGAATACGTGTGGGCGCCCGACGCCGGCCCCCGGGTGCCGCTGCCCGAGCTGCAACTGCGCCATTTCGCCGACGGCGGCGCCCGGGCCGACAAGTTCACCCGCGACATTGCGCTGCTGGAACAGGGGCTGGCGCAGGAGCCCGACAACGCCCGCTACCTGTTTTACCTGGCCCAGAGCCACCGCGACATGGGCAACCTGCCCCAGGCCCTGCACTACTACCAGCGGCGGGCCGCCGCCGGCGGTTGGGACGAAGAAGTGTGGTACGCCCGCTACCAGGTGGCCAGCCTGCAGGAACGCCTAAGCGCCGACTGGCCGCTGGTGCTGGCCGCCAGCCTGCAGGCCTACCAGTTCCGGCCGTCGCGCCAGGAGCCGCTCTACCTGCTGGCCCGGCACTACCGCACCGCCTGCGAATACAGCGCGGCTTACCTGTTCACGCAGGCCGCCATGGCGCTGCCCTACCCCGACGACGTGCTGTTCATCGAAAAGCCGGTGTATGACTACCTGCTGCCCATGGAGCACGCCATCTGTGCCCATTACCTCGGCCATTTTGAGGAAGCCGTGCGCACCAACCACCAGATTCTGGCCCGGCCCGACTTGCCCGAGCACATCCGGCAGCAAGTACTGGCCAACAACGAATTCAGCCAGGCCAGCCTGGCCCCGCGCCTGTTGCATGCCGTTTAGCGAAGTTTCAGGCGCGGGTCGGGGCTGGTGAGCTGGGTGGCGAAGTCGCCGGCTTCGTACTGGAAATGCGCCGTCATGGCCACCATGGCGGCGTTGTCGGTGCAGAACTGAAACTCGGGGATGAACACCTGCCAGCCTTGCGCGGCCGCTTCGGCCTCCAGGGCGGTGCGCAGGCCCGAGTTGGCGGCCACGCCGCCGGCCAGGGCCACCTGCGTGAGGCCGGTATCGGCGGCGGCGCGGCGGAGCTGGCGGAGCAGCGTGGCCACGATGGTGTGCTGAATGCTGGCGCAGAGGTCGGCCAGGTTTTCCTGCACGAAATCGGGGTTGGCGGCGGTTTCCTTTTTCAGGAAATACAGTACCGACGTTTTCAGGCCGCTGAAGGAGAAATCGTAGCCCGGCATGGCGCCCACCGGAAAGGCAAACCGCTCGGGGTTGCCCTGGCGGGCCAGCTTGTCGAGGTGCGGGCCGCCGGGGTACGGCAGGCCGAGCAGCTTGGCAGTTTTGTCGAAGGCTTCGCCGGCGGCGTCGTCGATGGTCTGGCCGATGACGTCCATTTCCATGGCCGACTTCACCACCACCAGCTGCGTGTGCCCGCCGCTCACGGTGAGGCAGAGGAAGGGAAACGCGGGCTTGGGGTCGCGGATGAAGTGGGCCAGAATGTGGGCCCGCATGTGATTCACGGCCAGCAGCGGCTTGTCGAGCGCCAGCGCCAGCGTCTTGGCAAACATGCCGCCCACCAATAAGGAACCCAGCAGACCCGGGCCCTGCGTCACGGCCACGGCGTCGAGGTCGGCTTTGGTGAGGCCGGCTTGCTTGAGGGCCGCCGTGACGACGGGCAGCAGGTGCTGCTGGTGGGCGCGCGAGGCCAGCTCGGGCACCACGCCGCCGTACTGCTCGTGGACTTTCTGGGTGGCCACGACGTTGCTCAGCAGCTGGCCGCCGGCCAGCACGGCCGCGCCGGTGTCGTCGCAGGAAGACTCAATGGCGAGGATAATGGGATGCTCAGGCAAGGCAAGGGGTGTTTAGTAATGAATGGCTCCCGCGGACTACGGCCGGGGCTTTGGGCGTAAGCCCGGCGGCCACGCCCGGGTGATATAACAGCCGGCCGCCGTCGATGGATTCGCCGCCCAGGTCGATTTTTGGGCCGATTATAGCCGGGCAGCGGGATTGAAAGGGCAAAGTTCGCGTTACGGACTGGAATTGGCCCGAAAGAGGCGAACCGCGACCCGGCCGGGGCCGTTCCACTGGCCTGATAATTGGCTGAGGGCCTATCCGGTTGACTCAACTGGCTAAAAAACCGCAACTTTGCGGATTCACCCGCGTTTTCCGCATTCAACTGTTCTGCTCCGGTGCGTCGTTTCTTCGCCATTCTGCTAAAAATACTGCTGGGCCTGGGGCTGCTGGTGGTGTTGGCCGTGGTGGGGGTGCTGCTGGCGCTGCGGGTGCCCAGCGTGCAAACCCGGCTGGCCCACGAGGCCGCCGACGTGCTTACCCAGAAGCTGGGCCAAAAGGTGTCCATCGGCAAAGTGGACGTGCGGCCCTTCTCCCGCGTGTTGCTCGATGGCGTGCGGGTGCAGGACCGGCGCGGCGGCGAGCTGTTCAGCATCGGGCGGGCCGACGCCGACATTTCGCTGTTTTCAGTGTTCGACCCGCGGCACTTGCACATTGCCACGCTTACCCTGAACGAGCCGCGCTTTGAGCTGCGCAACCTGCCCGGCCAGCCCGATTCGACCACTCTGGACCAATTCATTACGTCGGTGAAGCGGCTGATTGGCCCCTCGACGGACACGACCAAATCGAAACCCTTCGATTTTAAAGTGGGCAGCGTGGCGCTGCGCAACGGTCATTTTGCCATTGAAAAAGGCGACGTGCCGCGGGCTAAAACCTACGGCAAGAGCATCGACTACGACCACCTGCTGGTGGACAGCATCTACGCCGACGTTTCCAACATCCGGCTGGGCGACACGCTGGGGCTGCGCATCAGCCACCTGCACGCCGTGGAAACGCCCTCGCAGTCGCAGCTGCGCGAAATCACGGCCGATATGACCTACGGGCCGCATTTCTGGGAGTTCAAGAACCTGAGCTTGCGCGTGGGCCGCAGCCAAATCAAAGATTATGTGCGGTTTGAGTTCCGGGTGTTCACCAACTTCACCGATTACAACGACTCGATGAAGACCATTGCGCGGCTGCGCAATTCGGTGGTGTACTCGGACGACATCGCCAAGTTTGCCCCGCAGCTTTCGGAGCTGCACGAGTCGGTGGCGCTGTCGGGCGACGCCTCGGGCTACGTGCGCGATTTCAAGGTGAATAACCTCGACGTGCGCTACGGGCAGGGCACGCACATTGTGGCCAAACGGGCCCACGCCGATGGCCTGCCCAACTACAAGGAAAGCTTCATCGACTTGCGCCTGCGGCCCTCGGTGGTGCTGGCCAGCGACCTGAAGCACTGGCTGCCTGCCGCCGCCAATAAGTATGTGCAGCCCCTGGGGCGGGTGAAGCTGCAGGGCCAAGTGCTGGGCTTCTACGACGACTTCGTGGCCAATGCGACGTTTGACACGGCCCTCGGTTTGGTAGCCACCGACGTCAACCTGAAAACCAAAACCGACCTCACGCATGCTGCATATTCAGGCACGGTGCGAAGCGAGGCCTTTCAGCTGGGCAAGTTTCTGGGTGACGAGTCAGTCATTCGGGACGTGACGCTGAACGGGCGCGTGGCCGGCGTTGGTTTCCTGCCCGCCTCGGCTCAGGGCCGGGCCACGCTGACGGTGCCCGCCATTTGGCTGAGCGGGCACCGCTACCGCAACGTGGCCTTTGACGGCGACTTCCGCCCCCAGCACTTCAACGGGCACGTGAGCGTGAACGACCCGGCCGTGCGCCTCGTGGCCGACGGCCTCATCGACCTGGAGCGTCGGCACGAAAACGTGTCCATCAAAACCAAAATCGACCACGCCGACCTGCGCGCCCTGGGACTGCTGAACCAACCGCTGGTGGTGTCGACCACGGCCGACGTGAAATTTAAGGGCGTGCAGCTCGACTCGCTAATCGGCTACGCCTACCTGCGCAAGTCGCGCTTCGCCATGGGCAAGCGGCAGCTGCGCCTCGACACGCTGGACGTGGTGAGCACCCGCAACCGCCTGAACCAGCGCCGCGTGACGCTGCGCTCCGAAGCCGTGGACGCCAGCGTGGCCGGCGCCTTCAACACGTCCGACGTGGTGCGCGACGTGCAAACGCTGCTGACCGAATACCGCCTCAACTTCGAGAGCAACGCCGCGGCCACGGCCGACTACTACCGCCGCAAGCGCCAGCGCCAGCAGCCGGTGTATCAGATTGATTTGAAGTTGAACCTGAAAAAGCCTACGCCCGTGCTGGCGCTGTTTGTGCCCGAGCTGCGGGTGGCCAACGGCAGCCGCATCGACGGCTCGTTCCGCAACGGCGAAACGTCGATTTTCCAGCTGGGCGGGCACCTGGACAGCCTGAGTTACGGTCCGGTACAAACCGTGAACGACGACTTCGACTTCCTGACCTCGAAGCTGCCCTACAAGGCCGACATTCTGGCCCAGGCCAGCGTGACCAGTGACCGGCAGGTGCTGCCGGGCCTGGGCAAGACCGAGAAGTTCATCGTGGAAGGCGTGTGGGACCAGCAGCGCATTAACTTTTCGACCTCGCTGGCCCAGACGGGCACAACCAACAAGGCCACCATCAACGGCTCGATGGGCTTTTTGCCGCGGGCGGTGGAGGTGATTTTCCGCCAGTCAGCCATTCACCTGCTCGATAAGGACTGGACAATTGCGGAAAGCAACTCGGTTACGATATCGGACTACGGCCGCGAGTACGACGTGAAGAACCTGACCTTCAGCAATGGCGAGCAGTTTGTGGGCGCACAGGGTTTCATTTCGCCCCAAGCCGACAAGCCGCCCCTGCAACTGCAGGTGAAGGACTTTGAGCTGGCCACCCTGAACACCCTCACCGGGCAGCGGCTGGGCGGCCGCGTGAACGCCCAGGGCACCGTGAGCGGCGTGTACGGCCCGCTCACCATCAGCAGCACGCTGGGCGTGGACTCGCTGACCTACGACGGCACGCTCATTGGGCAGGTGGCCGGCCGCAGCGACTGGGACAACACGGCCAGCAAGCTGCGCGTGAACCTGGACGTGGCCCGCGCCGGGCAGTCGGTGCTCACCGTGCTGGGCGACATCGCCCCGCGCGACGACAAAAACCAGTTCAACCTCACCGGCACGCTCAATGACGCGCCCATCGTGCTGGCGCAGCCCTTCCTCGGCTCCATCATGAAAAACCTGGGCGGCACGGGCCGCGGCGAGCTGCGCCTCACCGGCCTGTTTGACTCGCCCAACCTGCTGGGGGCCGTGGACGTGAGCAACGGCCGCTTCACCTTCGGCTACCTGGGCACCACCTACACCTTCGCCGACCGCATTTCCTTCACCACCACCAGCATCAGCTTCCGCAACATCAAGCTGCGCGACGCGCTGGGCAATACCGGCACCGTGGACGGCGTGGTGAGCCACCACGGCTTCAAGGACATGAGCCTCGACATTGCGGCCAACTTCCGCAAGATGCAGGTACTCAACACCACGCGCAAGGACAACGACCTGTACTTCGGCACGGCCTACGCCACCGGCACGGCCCGCGTAACCGGCCCCACCAACGACCTGAACGTGGTGGTACGCGCCACCAGCGAGGCCGGCACCCGCCTTTCGCTGCCCTTCGACAAAGCCGCCAGCGCCGAAAAGGCCAGCTACATCAAATTTGTGAACAACAACCCCGCCGGCGACACCGCGCAGCTGCGCAAGGCCAACCTGGTGGCGGCCCAGCAAGCCAAGGTCGACCTGTCGGGCATCACGCTGAACATGAACCTGACCGTGACGCCCGACGCCTACCTCGAGATTCTGCTCGACGAAAGCACCGGCGACGTCATTCGGGGCTCGGCGGCGGGGCAGTTGCGCATGGCCATCGACACGCGCGGCGAGTTCAACATGTTCGGACAGGTTGAAATCGTGCGCGGGGCGTACAATTTCACGCTGCAAGGCTTGGTAAACAAGGAGTTCGTGGTGCGGCCCGGCGGCATCATCTCCTGGAACGGCGACCCGCTGGCCGGCGAAATGAACATCACCGCCACCTACACGCAGCGCACCTCACTGGCCCCCGTGATTGGCAACGCCCAGCAGGGCGGCTCAGCCGTGGTGCCCGTGACGGCCGTGATGAACCTGAACGGCCCGCTGCTGCTGCCGGCCATCAAGCTCAACATGGAATTCAACGACGCGCCGGGCGCGCTGCAGGCCCTGCTCACCAACTTCGTGACTTTGCTGCGCAACGACGAGCAGGAGCTCAACCGCCAGGTATTCAGCTTGCTGGTGTTCAAGCAGCTGTCGCCGCTGGGGTCGTCGCTGGGCAGCACCATCTCGTTTCGCGGGCAGGACAACACCGTGTTCAACAGCCTGGGGCAGGTGCTGAGCACGCAGCTGGGCCTGCTCACTTCGCAGATTGACCAGAACTTGGAAATCGATTTCAACATCAACGGCATCACGGCCGAGCAGCTGCAGGCCCTGCAGGTGCGCCTGAGCTACTCTTTCCTTAACGGCCGCCTGCGCGTGACCCGGGAGGGCGGCTTCACCAGCAACGCCAACATCGTGGGCCTGCCCAACACCGGCAGCAACACCGCCGGCCAGGCCTCGCTGCTCGGCGACCTCAGCCTGGAATACTACCTGCGCCCCGACGGCAAGTTCCGCACCAAGCTGCGCTACGAAACCACCCCGCGCGACCTCGAAACCATCAACCAACCGCGGGCGGGCCTGTCGCTGCTGCACACCGAGCAGTTCAACACGTTCAGCGAACTGTTTACCCGAAAAAACCCGAAAAAGACCGAGCGACGCACCCAGCGTGCCCGCGAAGGCAAAGAAGTGCTGAACGTGGACGAAGACCCGCGCACCAACCTGTAGCCGACGCCGGTAAAAGCGCAATTTTCTTCTTCATCCCGCCCGGGCTTGCGTATGGCGGCTGGTGGCTTTCTACCTTTGTTTTTCCATGCCTCAAGTTCACAAGAAAAAATTAGGCTCCTACCCCACCCTGCTCGTGGTGTTCAGCATCACGCTGGCGCTGGTGGTGATTGGCCTGTTCGGCCTGCTGCTGGTGCACGCGCACAAGCTCTCGGAAGTGGTGCGCGAAAACCTGGAAGTGCAGGTGTACCTCGACCGCGACCTGCCTGAAACCGAGCTGCTGCGCCTGCAGCAGGACCTGGGCCAGCTGCCCCAGGTGGCCGAGCGCGACGGCAAGCCCCAAATTCGCTTCGTGAGCAAGGAAGAAGGCGCCCGCCAGCTGCTGCAAAGCACCGGCGAGGATTTCCGCCAGTTCCTCGGCGACAACCCGCTGCGCGACGCCTACGCTCTCAAAATCAAGCCCGAGTACACCGACACCATGCACCTGCGCCAGCTGGAGCGCAGCGTGGCCACCCAGCGCGGCGTGTTTGAGGTGCAGTACCCGCAGGACTTGTTTGCCAGCATCAACAACAACCTGACCCGCATCAGCCTGGTGCTGCTGGGCTTTGCGGCGGTGCTGGTGCTGGTGGTGGTTATTCTGATTAACAATACCATCAAGCTGGCGCTGTTTTCGCAACGGTTTCTCATCCGGTCCATGCAACTGGTGGGCGCCACACGCCTCTTTATCCAGCAGCCGTTCTTGCGGCGCGCTACCTGGCAGGGCCTGGCCAGCGGCGTGCTGGCTGCGCTCATTCTCATTGCGTTGCTGCAATACGCCTACCTGTCGGTGACTGAGCTGCGCTTGCTGCGCGACGACGTGAACCTGGGCCTGTTGCTGCTGGGCGTCATTGGCCTGGGCGTGGTCATCGGCTTTTTCAGCTCGGCCCGCGCCGTGCACAAATACCTCAGCATGTCGCTCGACGACCTGTATTAAAATCAGTTAACAGTTAGCAGTTAATAGTGAGCTAATGCCCTCTTCTTTTTCTGCTACTTACTGTTAACTGTCCACTGTTAACTGCTCACTGAAACGATGCAACCCACCAAACCCGCTCCGCACTTCGCCTTCGGGCCCCGCAACTACCGCCTGATGTGGATTGGCCTGGCCGTGCTGGCCGCCGGCTTCATCACCATGATGTTTGGCGACAAGGAAAACTACGGCGAGGACTTTGTCGGCATCACGCTGGGGCCGCTGCTGCTCGTGGCTGGCTTCGGTATCGAGTTTGCCGCCATTCTGGTGCGCGACAAAACGCTGGTGGTGGCCTCCACGCCGCCCGCTCCCACCTCGGTGCCCGCCTTTGCCCCGAAACCGGCACCACGCCTGCTGCCCCTGCGTCACCGGCTTACAAGCGCCTGTAATGCAATGATTAGTGGCTAATGGCGAGTGTTTTATGCGGCCATTAACCACTACTCATGAACCACTAAGTACCAACACATGACCTATTGGCACGCGCTACTCCTCGCCATTGTGGAGGGCCTGACTGAGTTTTTGCCCGTGTCCAGCACCGGGCACATGATTATTGCTTCGGCGCTGCTCGGCATTCCGGCCACGCCGTTTTTCAAGCTGTATCTGGTGGTCATTCAGCTGGGGGCTATTCTGTCGGTGTTTGTGGTGTATTGGAAGCGCTTTTTCCAAAGCATCGATTTCTATCTGAAGCTGTTGGTGGCGTTTCTGCCCATTGTGCTGGTGGGCCTGCTGTTCAAAAAACACATCGACGCGTTGCTGGAATCGGTAACGACGGTGGCCGTGATGCTTGTCATTGGCGGCGTGGTGCTGCTGTTCATCGACCGCTGGTTTCCGCAGGAAGACCCCAAGGAGGGCGGCCACCCCGTCACGAACCCCAGCTTCAAGGAAGCCCTGATGATTGGCTTGTTCCAATGCCTGGCGGTGGTGCCGGGCACCAGCCGCTCGGCGGCCACCATCATCGGCGGCCTCACCCAGAAGCTCACGCGCCGGGCGGCGGCCGAGTTTGCGTTTTTCCTGGCCATGCCCACCATGGCCGCGGCGGCCGTGAAGGACGTGTACGACTACTACAAGGAGGCCAAGGCGCAGGGCATCGACGTGGCGCACCTGTTTTCGGGCACCGAGCTGAAGATGCTGGCCCTGGGCAATGTGGTGGCGTTTGTGGTGGCGCTGCTGGCCATTCGGCTGTTTGTGGGCTTTGTGGCCCGCTACGGCTTCCGGGCCTTTGGCATCTACCGCATCATTGCGGGCGGCATCTTGTTGATTATGCTGGCCCTGAACCTTCCCCTGAACGTGCTATGAGTACCAAAAGCCTGGCCGATTTCGACTTTGAAACGGGCGAAGTCCTGCTTCTCGACAAGCCCCTGACGTGGACCTCGTTCGACGTGGTGCGCAAGGTGAAAAACACCCTGCGCATCAAGAAAATCGGCCACGCCGGCACCCTCGACCCTTTAGCCACTGGCCTGCTCATCCTCTGCACGGGCAAGAAAACCAAGGAAATCGACCTTATTCAGGCCCAGGAAAAGGAATACACCGGCACCTTCCGCCTGGGCGAGACCACGCCCAGCTTCGACCTGGAAACGGCCGTTGACATGGCCCGCCCCTACGCGCACCTCACCGAGGAGCAGATTCGGGAAGCCGTGACGCCTTTTCTCGGCTCTATCCAGCAAACTCCGCCGCTGTTTTCGGCCGTCAAAATTGACGGCAAGCGGGCCTACGAAATTGCCCGCCAGGGCTTGGAAGCCGAAATCAAGTCGAAAACTGTCGAAATCAAAGCCTTCGAGCTGACGCGCATAGCCTTGCCCGAGGTTGATTTCCGCATCGTGTGCTCCAAAGGCACCTACGTGCGCAGCCTGGCGCGCGACTTTGGCCTGGCGCTGGGCTGCGGCGCTCACCTTACGCGCTTGGTGCGCACCCGCATCGGCGGGTACCGGGTCGAGGACGCCTTCACGCTGGAAGCCATCCAGGCACTACGCCCGCCGCGGCCCGAGGAGGAAGGCCGCCCGCGCCGCGAACGGCCCGGCACGGCGCCCAACCGCGCTGGCTTACAATATTTTGCCGCCCTGCAGGCCGATGCGCTGGCGGCCAAGGAGCACCAACCCACGGCCGCCGCGGCAGCCCCCGACGAGCCGACCGAGTAGAGACGCAATATGTTGCGTCTCCTTGTCGAACGAGCGGAAACGCGCCGTTGGGGTTTCGTTCGGGCATTGTTCCCACGCTAGCCGTTCAACGACAAGACGCAAAATATTGCGTCTCTACGGCGTTCGCTTCAACGTCCGTTACCTTCGTGGCGCTGTTTCACTTCACTTATTCGCACTTCCGGCGCCTTCAATGCACGTCATCCGCGACCCGGCCCAGTTTCCGTTTCTTGGCAATGCCGTCGTCACCAGCGGCACCTTCGATGGCGTCCACGTGGGGCACCAGCGCATTTTGGGGCGGTTGCGCGAGGTGGCGCAGGCCAGCGGCGGGCCTTCGGTGGTGATTACCTACTGGCCGCACCCGCGGCTGGTGCTGGGCCCACCACCCTCCCACCCCGAGCTGCTGGAGTTGCAGCTGCTCAACACCCTGGAAGAACGCATTACCAAGCTGGCCGAATTCGGCGTCGACTACCTCCTCATCGTGCCCTTCACCCGGGAGTTTGCGCAGTGGACCTCGGAAGAGTACATCCAAAACCTGCTGCTAAACACGGTGGGCACCAAGCAATTGGTCATCGGCTACGACCACCGCTTCGGCAAAAACCGGGAAGGGGGCTTCGACTACCTCAGCCAGAACGCCGACCGCTACGGCCTGACCGTGGAGGAAATTCCGCGCGAAGATGTGGACGCCGTGGGCGTGAGCAGCACCCGCATCCGGCAGGCGCTGCGGCAGGGCGACGTGGCCACCGCCAACCGCTACCTCGGCTACCAGTACCCGCTCACGGGCGTGGTGG
This sequence comes from Hymenobacter sp. 5317J-9, assembly GCF_022921075.1. NCBI lineage: Bacteria > Pseudomonadati > Bacteroidota > Cytophagia > Cytophagales > Hymenobacteraceae > Hymenobacter > Hymenobacter sp. 5317J-9. The sequence goes on along the minus strand of NZ_CP095050.1, from coordinate 1,755,382 downwards.
TGCACGGGCAGAAATTGGGCCGCACGATAGGATACCCCACTGCTAACCTGGCCATTACGGAGCCGCTGAAGCTGGTGCCGGCCCGCGGCATTTACGCCGTGTGGGCCGTCACGGCGGCGGGCACGCGGCACCAAGCCATGCTGGCCATTGGGGTGCGGCCCACAATTGGCAAGGATTTGGAACAGACCATTGAAGTAAACCTGCTCGACTTCAGCGGCAACTTATACGACCAGCTGCTGACGCTGGAGTTTGTGGCCTGGCTGCGCGGCGAAGAAAAATACGACGGCCTGGACGCGCTAACGGCGCAATTGGCGTTGGATGCGCAGGCCACGCGGGCGGCGCTGGCGTAGCTTTCTGCTTATTGTATTCCACCTTATTCATTATGAAATACTTCCGCTTATTTGCAATAGGCTGCTTTTTCCTGCTCTTTTCTCTTGCCGCGCAGGCGCAGGGCAAACTCACCGGCGTGGTGCGCGACTCCGCTACCAATGAGCCCCTCTCGTTTGCCAGTGTGTTTCTGGCTAATACCACGCTGGGCGTGACGACGACCGAACAGGGCACGTTCGTGTTTCCCAAAGTGCCGGCCGGCACCTACGACGTGGTGGGCTCCTACGTGGGCTACCGCCTGGCCAAACAGAACATCACCGTGGGCAAAGAGGCCCAGGAAGTGACGCTGAAGCTGGCCGCCACCGGCAACCAGCTGGGCGAAGTAGTGGTGAAGCCGGCGGCCAACAAGCCCGAGGAATACGCAAAATTCTCCAGGTTGTTTTTGGGCGGCAGCACGTTTTCGGCCCAGTGCCGCATCAGCAATCCCGACGACGTGCTGGTGCTCTACGACGACTCGACCAAGGAGTTGACGGCGCACGCCAAGGAGTTTGTGCAAATTGATAACGAGGCCCTGGGCTACCGCCTGAAATACTACGGCCTGCAGTTTTCTTCCAACGACAACGACCGGTCGGTGTTCTATTACGGCCAGCCGGTGTTTGAGGAGTTGAAGCCCAAAGACGAGCGCCAGCGCAAGCTTTGGGCGGCCAACCGCCTTACGGCCTACAAGGGCTCGTTTATGCACTTTCTGCGCAGCGTGTACAACGACCGGCTGAAGGCCGAAGGGTTTTACACCCAGCAAATCCGGGTGTTTGATAACCCGCGCTACGTGCGGGCTGAGGAGCAGCGCACGGCCCTAATGGCTGCGAAACCCAATGGCCCATACACTGCCGCTGAACAGGATTCGCTGGACCAGTGGGACACGCTGGCGCCGGTGCTGGCCACGCTCAACCAGCAGCCGCTGCCCATCGACAGCATTCGGCGGGTGTCGCCGGGCGGTAAGCGCACGTTTCTGCGCTTCAACGGCGAGCTGCAGGTGGCTTATTTTGGCGAGGCGCCCGACCCGCAGTACAAGCGGCCGATGTCGCCGCTGGGCTACCCAAAACCGGCTTTCCCCGCCGGCCCGCGCGAAGTGTCGCGCCTCAAGCTGCAGGGCCGCGAGGCTCAGTTCCAGGCCAACGGCACGCTGCTAAACCCATTGGACGTGTTCAACGGCGAGTACTGGGGTTTCGAGAAAATCGGGGAATTTCTGCCGGTCGACTACGTGCCCGGCAGCCTGCCGCCACCCGCTACGGTTCGTCAGTAATGCGCAGAGTACTGTTGCTGGCGGTGTTTGGCCTGGCTTGGTGGCCGGGTGTTGCGCGGGCGCAAAGCAGCCTGAGCGGCGTGGTGCAGGACTCGGTGACGCACGCGCCGCTGGCCTTTGCCAGCGTGTTTTTGGCCAATACTACACTGGGGGTGACTACCACGGAGCAGGGCACGTTTGTGTTCCCTAAAGTGCCGGCCGGCACCTACGACGTGGTGGGCTCCTACGTGGGCTACCGCCTGGCCAAACAGACCGTTACCGTAGGCACCTCGCCTCAGCAGCTCACGCTGCGTTTGGGAACAGCAACCAGCCGGCTGGGAGAAGTGGTGGTGCGGCCCAACCCCAACCGGGCCAGCGACTATCAGAAGTTTGTGGAGTTGTTTCTGGGGCGTAGCACTTTTTCGCAGCGGTGCCGCATTCGCAATCCCGATGAAGTAGTGGTCGATTTCGACGCAGAAACCAGCGAGTTGACGGCTTCGTCTTACAAATTTGTACAGGTTGATAATCAGGCGCTGGGCTACCGCATTAAGTACTACGGGCTGCACTTTGTGTGCAACTTTCGGCAGCACGTTGTCAGCTTCTACGGGCAGCCGGTGTTTGAGGAAATGACCGGCAGCGCCGGGCAGCAGCGCCGCTGGGCCGCGAACCGCATGAAGGCCTACAACGGCTCGCTCGCGCATTTTCTGCGAAGCGTGCACGACGGCGACATTGCTGCCGCGGGCTTTGTGGCGCAGCGGCTCCGCATCATTCCCAACAAGCGTTTCCTAAGGGCCGACAGCCTGCGCCGCCAGCTTCTGCGGGAGCGCCGAAACATGGCCTTGTCGCGCGCCGAGCAAGATTCTATTTCGTACTGGGCCAAGGTGCCGCAGGCGTTTTCGATGCTCTACGCCAAGCCTCGGCCGCTCGACAGCCTGCGCCGCGTGACACCTGACGGCCAGCACGTTTTCCTGCGCTTCATCGACAATTTGCAGGTGAGCTACGTGCGCGAAGGGCCCGACCCGCTCTATCAGTTGCGCACCACGCTGCCCACCAACGCCCCGCTCCCGCCGAGCGACCGCCAGGTGTCGCAGTTGGTGCTGATGGTGCCTGAAATTGAGATTCAGCCCAACGGCCAATTGGCCAATCCGCTGGCCGTATACACCGACGAATACTGGGGGTTCGAAAAAATGGGTGAATTTTTACCCGTCAATTACCTGCCGCCGGCTTCGGCAGCCTCGCCTTCCTCACCCACCCGATGATAAACAAAACCGTTTCCAGCGCCCGTGAAGCCCTGCAGGGCCTCACCGATGGCATGACCTTGATGCTTGGCGGCTTCGGCCTCTGCGGCATTCCCGAAAACTCGATTCAGGAAATCCTGCGCCTTGGCGTGAAGGAGCTAACCTGCATTTCCAACAACGCCGGCGTCGACGATTTTGGCATCGGCCTGCTGCTGCAAACCAAGCAGGTGCGCAAGATGATTTCGAGCTACGTGGGCGAAAACGCCGAGTTTGAGCGCCAGCTGCTGAGCGGCGAGCTGGAAGTGGAATTGATTCCGCAGGGCACGCTGGCCGAGCGCTGCCGGGCCGGCGGGGCGGGCATCCCGGCCTTCTACACGCCGGCCGGCTACGGCACCGAGGTGGGCGAAGGCAAGGAAAGCCGCGAGTTCAACGGCAAAATGTACCTCCTGGAAACCGCGCTGCACGCCGATTTTGCCTTCGTGAAAGCCTGGAAGGGCGACACGGTCGGCAACCTCATCTACAAAGGCACGGCCCGCAACTTCAACCCCATGATGGCCACGGCCGGCAAAATCACGGTGGCCGAGGTGGAGGAGCTGGTGCCCGCCGGCGAACTCGACCCCAACCAGATTCATACGCCGGGCATTTTTGTGCAGCGCATCTACCAGGGCGAGCGGTACGAGAAGCGCATCGAGCAGCGCACGGTGCGGGCGGCGGTGTAGCACAAGCCAGAGCCTGAGCCATGCGTGTTGCGCTGGGTATCCGTCTGCTACTGGTGCTGCTGCTGTTGGCGTTGCTGCCGGTGGCTTTCGGGGTGTACGTCAACGAAACCAGCCCGGCGCCTACCACGGCCCGACTGGCCGGCCGCTGCACGCGCTATTGCGAAGCCCACGCCTGCCCGCACGCCACGCGGGCCAACAGCCCGGCCTATTTCCGGCTGCGGCCGCTATACGACGCCACCGTGCGGGGGCTGATGGGCGGCGGCCGGCAGTGGTACGCCGCCGTTAACATCGGTTTTTACCTGGTGCTGCTTCCCTTGTTGCTGCTATGGCTCAGCTACGGCGTGTTGCGCAACGCGGTACTGATTCGGCAGCTTAAAGCCCGACGCCATGCATAACTTGTTTGAGAATGGCAGCCGTTTGGTGCATTTCGCCTTTTGGTATTGCACCGATTTCATGGTGAATCTGGCCAACCGCACGCATACCTCCTATCCCGAAGCCAACACCAGGGTACTATTGCTGCTCATTCCCGGGCTGCTGACGCTGCTTGTGGGCGTGCGGGTGGTGCAGTGGTTTCAGCTACGGCGGCTCAGGTACGGTCAGCTGGCATCCCGCTTCCCATCCAAGCCCTCGTAACGAATAATCTACTTACTGACATGACCTTACGCAAAAAATCCCTCGCGCTGCTGTTGCTGCTGAGCAGCTACGGGGCCGGAGCCCAGGTAGCGGCGCCGGCCAGTAAAACCCCGGCCCGGCGGGCGGCGGCGCGGCCGCAAGCCTCCCCCGCCCCGGCGGTAGCCCCGCCCATCGTGGACCCGGCCGAGGCCCAGCGCATCGATGAGTTGCTGACCCAGTACACGGCCGACGTGGGCTCGCGCGGCGCGTACGGCCCCCTGTCGAAGGTAACGACCGAAGGCCCCGTCCGCCGCTACGACAAGCGCGTGCCCGGCGCCATTGCCCTGGTGATGCGCGACGGCAAGGTATTGTATCGGAAGACCTTCGGCTACGACGATTTCGTGCAGCAAACGCCGCTGCGAACCAATGCCATTTTCCGGATTGCGTCGCAGACGAAGGCCATCACCAGCATTGGGCTGATGCTGCTCTACGACGAGGGCAAGTTCCAGCTCGACGACCCGATTTCGAAGTACCTGCCGGCGTTCAAAAACCCCAAAGTGCTGGCCACCTTCAACGAGAAGGATACCACCTACACCACCGTGCCGGCCAAAAGCGAAATCACCATCCGGCAGCTGTTCACCCACACGTCGGGCATTGGCTACCCCATTATCGGCAGCAAGGAAGCGCGGGCCATTTACGCCAAAGCGCACATTCCGAGCGGCATTGGTACGCCGGCGGGCTCGTTGGCGAAGGCGATGGATGCGCTGGGCCCGCTGCCGCTCCTGCACCAGCCGGGCGAGCGGTTCACCTACGGGCTGAGCGTGGACGTGCTGGGCCGGCTGATTGAGGTGCTTTCGGGCCAGCCGCTGGACAAGTACCTGCGCACGCGCCTGTTCGAGCCGCTGGGCATGAAGGACACCTGGTTTTACTTGCCCGCCGACAAAAAGGACCGGCTGGTGGAGCTGTACACCGAAAACGCCGCCCACCAAACTACCTGGATGGAGCCGCACGACGGCATGTTCCCGAACTATCCGAAGGCGTCGGGCGGCACTTATTTTTCGGGTGGTGCAGGTTTGTCGTCCACCATCGACGACTACGCCCGTTTCCTGCAAATGCTGCTGGACAACGGCCGCTACAACGGCCGCCAGCTGCTGAAACCCACCACTGTGGCCCTGATAACGCAGAACCAGATAGGCAACTTGAGTCAGGGCGGCAACAAGTTTGGCCTGGGCTTCAGCATCGTCACGGCCGAGAGCGCCGCCAAGCAGCCGGGTGGGCTGTCGGAGGGCTCGTATGAGTGGGGCGGCATTTTCGGCACCACGTATTGGGTCGACCCCAAGGCCAAGCTGGTGGCCCTCATCTACACCCAGAAATACCCCAGCGGCACAGCTCGCGACCTGGCCGATAAGTTCAAGACGGCGGTTTATCAGTCGTTTGCGGCCGAACAATCGGAATCGCAACCAGCCAAACCCTAAATCTAACGGTCATGCTGAGCTTGTCGAAGCATCTCTACCGCGCAACGCAACTAATTACTACTGCGGTAGAGATGCTTCGACAAGCTCAGCATGACGCCTTTTTTCCTTTAGTCTAAAACCCCACCCATCATGCTCGACAAACACGGCATCGCCAAACGCATTGCGCAAGAAGTAAAAGACGGCTCGTATGTTAACCTCGGCATCGGCATTCCCACGCTGGTGGCCAATTACATACCGGCCGGCATCAACGTGGAGCTGCAGTCGGAAAACGGCCTGCTCGGCATGGGCCCCTTCCCGACGGAAGACCAGGTCGACCCCGACCTCATCAACGCCGGTAAACAGACGGTGACCACGCTGCCGGGCTCCAGCATTTTCTCCTCGGCCGATTCTTTCGGCATGATTCGCGGCGAGCACGTGGACCTGACCATCCTCGGCGCGATGGAAGTTTCGGAGCGCGGCGACATTGCCAACTGGAAGATTCCCGGCAAAATGGTGAAAGGCATGGGCGGCGCCATGGACCTGGTGGCCTCGGCCAAAAACATCATCGTGGCCATGCAGCACGTGGCCAAAGACGGCAGCAGCAAGCTCCTGACCGACTGCACGCTGCCCATTACGGGCCTGCGCTGCGTGAAGAAAATCGTGACCGAGCTGGCCGTGCTCGACGTAACGCCCGACGGCTTTGTGCTGCGCGAGCGCGCGCCCGGCGTTAGCGTGGAGCAGATACAAGCCGCCACGGCCGGCAAGCTGGTGGTGCCCGAAGGCGAAGTGCCCGAAATGGCGCTCTAACTACGGGGGCGGTATATAGCAGTTTGGGGTTGTGGAGGGCGTATCTTCGTAGCCCCTCATTTTCCTGACTCTATGCGCCGACTCTTACCCTTTTTGCTGTTGCTGACCGGCCCGGCCCTGGCCCAGACTTCGCCCATCATCGACCGCACCGACATGCCCGCGCTGACCGTGGGCGTCGATTCGCTGCGGCTGAGCGTGGCCAGCCCGGTGCTGCCCGCCACGGCCCCGCCCCTCTCCCGCCGCGGCACCAACCAGACCTGGAACTACGCCGGCCTGACGCCCACCTCGCAGCGCGTCGAGACGTTTTTGCCGGCCAGTACGGTCACGGCCACTTCGGCGTTCTACCAGCTCACGTTCGGGCCACTGTTTGGGGGCGTGAACCGGGCCACGGTGGCCTCACCGCAGGAGCTGCCGCTGGCGGCCGGCGGCCTGCTGCCCATCACCGATACGTACCAGTTTTATAACCTGACGGTGGCCACGGCGGCGCAGCAGGACTTCCGCTCGGTGGGCTACGGGGCCTCGCTGGCCGGCACGGCGGTGCCCGTCACCTACGTCAGCCAGGCGCAGCAGGACGTCATCTACCGCTTTCCGCTGAGCTTCGCCAGCCCGGCCGATTCCAGCAACTCCTACTTCACCACGCCGGCGGCCACGGCCACGGTGGGCTACCTCAGCCAGAAGCGCAAGCGCGTGAACAAGCCCGACGCCTGGGGCACGCTCACCACGCCCTTTGGCACCTTCCAGACGGTGCGGGTGGTGACGCGCCTCGAAGACCACGACAGCGTGTCGGTGGGCGGCGTGAGCCAGGGCTTCGACGTGCCCGTGACCCGCGAGTACAAGTGGCTGGCCAAAACCCACCACGTGCCGCTGCTCACCATCACCACCCGCCTGCTGGCCGGCCAGGAAACCATCACCAGCGTCGAATACCGCGACATTTACCGCCGCATCATTCGCCTGGCAGCCCGCGACGCAGCCACCGACGCGGCCCTCAACGCCTTCCCCAACCCGTCGGCCGTGGGCACGACGCTCACGCTCAGCCTGCCGGCGGGTAGCGGGCCGCTCACCGTGTCGGCCACCGATTTGGTGGGGCGGGAGCTATTCCGGCGCCGCTTCGCCACAACCGGCGAGGCGCTGACGCTGGACGCTGAGGCATTTGGCCACTTCCGCGGCATGGCCCTCCTCACCGTAACTACGGCCCGCGGCACGGCCACGCGTCGCGTGGTACGGGAATAGCATCAGGTCAGGAGTTTGAACGGCTTATGCCCGAGTATCCATCAGAAATTTGATTATTTTTCTTTCTTTATTTAAATTGTGCGAGGTTGACACTTTTTTCCCTCGGCAATGACATGACTTCTACTTCTTTTTTCTTAACACCCTGGCGGCTGCTGTGCGGCCTGCTGTTTTTATTCATCGGGGGGCCGGTTTGCGCGCAAACCGGCCCTGGCAGCCCAGCCACTTTAGAATCGATTTTAAATCCCGACGGTACCGTTCGGGCGGGCGCCAAGGGGTCGTTCAACGCCAGTGGCTTCGTGCTTTCTACCAGTCCGGATGGTAAGCCGGCGTTTAAGCAGGCCGCCCGGGGCGCGCTGGGCGCAGGCGACGCGTACTGGTCTAACGATTTTGCCGTGCCCGGTACCAACAACAGCGTATCCGCCGTCCTTGCCGACGGCCAGGGCAACATCTATATCGGCGGAGATTTTACGACCGTGGGCAGCCTGGTGGCTTTCGGCGTAGCGAAGTGGAACGGTACATCCTGGACTGCACTGAGCTCTGTCAATAATGGCATCGGACGGGTGAGTGCGCTGGCGCTTGACAGCCGGGGCAAGCTCTACGCCGGGGGGCAGTTCCAGTACTCAAGTGGCACGCGCGCAGTCAATAACGTTGCCGTGTGGAATGGCCGTGAATGGCTAAACCTGGCCCTTGGCTTTCCCAGCGCGGTGTATTCATTGGCCATTGACGCCAACGACAATCTGTATGCCGGCGGCAGTTTATTACTACGCAAATGGGATGGCTTTTCCTGGTCAAATGTGGGCACAACCAACCTCATTGGAGCGGGGAATTCATCGGGCGTGTATACCCTGCAATTTGATGGAGCCGGCAACCTGTATGCGGGGGGCGATTTTACCACCATAAACGCCATTCCGGCCGCGAACGTGGCCAAGTGGGACGGCGCAACCTGGACAGCGTTTGGCACTGGGATGAGCGGGAACTTCGGGTATTCGTCGGTGAATGCGTTAGCCATCGATGGCAACGGCAATGTGTACGCAGGCGGGCAGTTTACCCAGGCCGGCGGCACACCGGCCCGAAACATAGCCCGCTGGAACGGCACGGCGTGGTCGGCGCTGGGTGCGGGCACCGACAGCTGGAACGGCGGACGGGTAACGGCCCTGAAGCTGGACGGCACCGGCGGCCTTTACGTGGGCGGAATTTTTACGACTGCGGGGGGCAACCAGGCCCTGCGGCTGGCTCGTTGGTCCGGCAGCGCCTGGCAGGGCCAGGGCCTGGCCATGAGCGGTGACAGCATCATCTTGACGCCCAATTACATAAGCACCGACGCCGTAAATTCAATGGCCTTTGACGGCCGCGGCCGGCTGTTTGTCGGCGGGCGCTTCATTCGGGCAAACGGCGTCCCGGCCAGCGGCATCGCCCAACTTACTCTTGCTTCCGGCCAATGGGCCAGTGTGGGCGCGCCGCCGGTGGCCCAGGGATTTGCCAACAACGCCTATATCTATGCAATGGCGGCCGACGGCAACGGCAATGTGTACGTGGGCGGCACCTTTGGCAGCGTGGCCCACAAAGCCGCCCGCGGTGTGGCCAAATGGAATGGCAGCAGTTGGACGCCGCTGGGAACCGGGCTTGAAGGCCGCGTGCAGGCCCTGACGGTGGACCATCAGGGCAGGGTTTACGCCGCCGGACAAATTTACGACCCCAACACCAGCGTCTATTTTTCCGTGGCTCGGTGGGATGGCACGGTTTGGCAGAAGCTCGGATTTGGCAACAACACCAGCGGTGGCCGTTACATCAGCGCCTTGGCCGTGGATGCCGCTGATAACTTGTACGCGGGAGGAGACTTCACGCTGGCGGGTGGTGTGGCCGCCAACCACGTAGCCAAGTGGAATGGCACCACCTGGAGCGCCCTCGGTGCCGGCGTGCCCGCCGAGGTCTACTCCCTGGCGGTGGATGCCAACAATAATCTGTACGCGGGCAGCGCGTATCTGACCTTCAACAGCCCGCCGGTGTACCGCTGGAATGGCACCACCTGGACCGGACTCGGCGTGGGCATGGGCGGGCACGTGAAAGCGTTGCTCGTAGATGCCAATAACGACCTGTATGCCGGGGGCTGGTTCAATACCATTGGTGGGGTTAATGCGAAGTACGTTGCCAAATGGAATGGCACGGCTTGGAACAGCCTCGGCACCAGCCAGTTTATTGGCAACGCCAGTATACAAGGCGTTAATGCCTTAGCGACTGACGGGGCAGGTGGCATCTACATTGGGGCCTGGGGCAGCAACGCCTACAAAATTCTATCCCAACCCATGGCCTACGTAGCCCATTGGACCGGCACGGCCTGGACGGCCTTGGGCACAGGCGTTGAGCCCAACCATTCCGTCGAGGCCTTGGCGTGGTCGGGCGGCAGCCTCTACGCCGCGGGCACCTTCAACGCTGTGGGCGACAGCAGCAAGGCCATGGCTAAATTCGGCCGTTACACGCCCCCACCGGCGCCCACGCTCACTAGCCTGAGCCCCAACCGCGGCCCGGTGGGCACCGTGCTGGCCCTCACCGGCACCAACCTGACGGCGGCTTCGCGCGTGAGCTTCACCGGCAGCAGCAACAACGTGGTGAGCACGGGCTTCACCGTGAATGCGGCAGGCACGCAGCTGACTGGCGTGGTGGTGCCCAGCGGCGCGCAAACCGGCCCCGTCACCGTGACAACGCCCGGCGGCGTCAGCAACGGCGTGGTGTTTACCATTGGTCCCCTTTCGGCCACGACCGCGACGGCAGCTACTCCCCAGCTGCAGTTATACCCCAACCCGGCCCACGAGTCCGCCACGGTGGCCCTGCCCCCGGCCCCAACGCCTGGACCCTCCTGCTGACCGATGCCCTGGGCCGCGAAGTGCGGCGCTGCCCCGTGGCGCCCGGCGCTACCGAAATCACGCTGCCCCTGCATGGCCTGCCCGCCGGGTGCTACTTTGTGAAGACGGGCCACAGCGTCGGCAAACTGCTGGTCGAATAGGGCAATTCACGTCTTGGGTCGGTTTCTGCTAACCGATTGCACCGTTTGGGTCCTATTTCCGTTGAATAACCCGTTGGCGAACGCCGCCAACGGGTTTTTTCATGGATAATTTTACGGCGCGGGCGCTTTCGTCCGCTCCCAATGCAGTCTTATGGCAACTTCTTCTAATGGCAAATCGGGTGCTTCGGCCCCGGCCGCCAACGGCAAAACCGCTCCCGGCGGTGCCCACGCCAAAAAAATAGCCACGCCCAGCGCCGCCACGACGGCCGAGCGCCTCACGCCCACCGCCGTGCCGGCCCATAAGCTGGTGCTGCGCACGCTGCGCCGCTCCGACTTCAAGACCATCAAGGAAATCATGGACAAGGTGTATTCCAACATGGAAGGCGCCTGGGCCGCCGACGAGTTTGCGGCCCTGATTCGGAAGTTTCCCGAAGGCCAGATTGGCATCGAGGACAACGGCCGGCTGGTGGCCGCGGCCCTGGCCATCATCGTGGATTACAGCAAGTTCGGCGACAAGCATACGTATGCCAAAATCACGGGCAACGGCAAGTTTGACACCCACGACGACGACGGCGACACGCTCTACGGCGTGGATGTGTTTGTGGACCCCGAGTACCGCTCGCTGCGCCTGGGCCGCCGCCTCTACGACGCCCGCAAAGAGCTGTGCGAGAACCTGAACCTGCGCGCCATGGTGGCCGGCGGCCGCATTCCCGGCTACGCCGCCTACGCCAACGAGATGACGCCGGCCAAATACGTGGAGATGGTGCGCAATAAGGAACTGGTCGACCCCATCCTCACCTTCCAGCTCTCCAACGAGTTCTACGTCCGCAAAATCATTCGCGGCTACCTGCCTTACGACTCCGAAAGCAAGGCCTTTGCCACGCTGCTGGAGTGGATTAACGTGTATTACGAGGAGAAGGAAAAGCTCATTGGCAATACCAAGAGCAACGTCCGCATCGGCATTGTGCAGTGGCAGATGCGCGCCACCCGCAGCCTGGAAGACCTGTTGCAGCAGATGGAATTCTTCGTCGACACCGTATCGGGCTATAAGTCGGACTGCGTGATGTTTCCGGAGTTTTTCAACGCCCCGCTCATGGCCCTCACCAACGAGGACTCGCCGTCGGTGGCCATCCGGGCCATGGCGGCGTTCACCGAGCCCATCAAGCTGAAAATGATGGAGCTGGCCGTGAGCTACAACATCAACATCGTGGCCGGCTCGATGCCGGTGTACGAGGACGGCAAGCTGCACAACGTGGCCTACCTCTGCCGCCGCGACGGCACCGTGGACGAGCAGTACAAGCTGCACGTGACGCCCGACGAGGCCAGCTACTGGGGCATGCGCGGCGGCGACAAGCTGAAGTGTTTCGACACCGACTTTGGCAAAATCGGCATTCTGGTGTGCTACGACGTGGAATTTCCGGAACTGGCGCGCATGCTGAGCGACGAGGGCGTGAAAATCCTGTTTGTGCCCTTCTGGACCGACACCAAGAACGCCTACCAGCGCGTGCGCATCTGCGCCCAGGCCCGGGCCATCGAGAACGAGTGCTACGTGGCCATCACCGGCTCGGTGGGCAACCTGCCGCGCGTCGAGAACATGGACATTCAGTACTCGCAGTCGGCCGTGTTCAGCCCCTCCGACTTTGCCTTCCCGCACGACGCCATCGTGGCCGAGGCCACGCCCAACACCGAGATGACGCTCATCGCCGACCTCGACCTGGACCTGCTCAAGGACCTGAACACCAGCGGTGCCGTGCGCAACCTGCGCGACCGCCGCAAGGACCTGTACTCGCTGAGCTGGAGCGTGAAAAAGACCGAGCGCGACGAGGAGCTGCTGGAGCAGGGCACCGAGCGCCTGCCGCGCACCAGCCGCCGCAAGGCCGTGGCGGCGGGGTAAAGCCTGAGGACTGAAACCGCGGCTGGCCTTTCACATTACGCCGAATGAGCAAAAACCCTCCGCTCCGAAAGGATGCGGAGGGTTTTTCTTTTACCTTGGGCTCTCAGCATCAGCACGCCGACGGATTGGCCGTAAGCAGCTGGGCAGCTTCACCTTTCCGTGGCTTTTATGCGTCTACCCTTACCCAAACTTCTGCTGATTATTGCCGCCTTAGCGGGGTTTGTGCCCCCGGCCCGGTCTCAAACGGTGTATGGCCTGGTGGGGCCCGACGACGTGCTGAGCTTTTCCCTGATTTCGTTTGATGCCACGGCACCGGGCGCCATCGCCCTCCGCGGACGCGTGACCGGGCTGGTGAGCGGTGAATTTCTGGTTGGCATCGAGCGGCGGCCCGCCACCGGACAATTGCTGGCGCTGGGCTACCGCAACAGCACCGCCGGGCAGCAGTTGCGCCTGTATGAGCTGAGTATGACCACTGCCGCCGCCACGGCCATCGGCCCGGCCATCGCGCTGAACCTGGGCAACCTGAGCAGCCGAATCGGCTTTAGCATCGACCCCACCACCGACCAGCTTCGCGTGGTGACGGCCGGCGGCAACAGCTACCGCCTCAGCTCCACCACGGGCGCCCTGTTGGCTACCGACAGCAACCTGACCTACGCCGCCACCGACCCTAACGCGGGCCAGACGCCGAACGTGCAGGCCATCGGCTTCACCAACAACTACAGCGGCAGCGCCGCCACCCAGCTGTTTGGCATCGACAGAACCGGCAACCGCCTCATTCAGCAAGCTCCTGGCACCAACGGCACGCTGGCCACGGTGGGCCCGCTGGGGCTTAGCCTCGACGCTTTCGACTTTGGCATTGCGGCAAATGCGCAAACGCAGACCAACAGCCTCTACCTGATGACATCTACCGCCACCGGGCAGTTTAGCTTCACCACCAATTGGTACCGCGTGAGTGCCGCCACGGGGGCGGCCACGCTGGTGGGCACGGTGGGCACTCCCAACTGGTTCTACAACATCATTGACATTGCGGTACCGAACTCCCTCATCACCGCCACCCGCAACCAAGCCGAAGTGGCGGCCGAGGTCAGCGTTTCTCCCAATCCCACTCAGGGGGAAGCCAGCCTCAGCTTTCGGTTGCACCGCGCCAGCACGGTGGAGTTGCGCGTGACAGATGCGCTGGGCCGCCGCGTGGCCGCGCCGCCGGCCACAACACTGGCCGCCGGTCCCCAAACGCTGCGCTGGTCGCCTCAGTGTCTGGCCCCCGGCCTCTATTTCCTCCGCCTGATGGTGGACGGCACCCCCGCCGCCACCGCGCGCCTGCTGGTGCAGTAGGCTTGGTCGGCGGCTGAGCCCGGCAAGATGCACAGCGCTGGCTGGCTTGTTGGCCAGTCCTGCAAAGGGGACACAAGCTTCTGTGAAACAGAAAGTTTTTGCCATATTGCGCGTCTAACCTTTTCCATTTAATACTGCATGCAACAAGATTACTCTTTTCCGGAATTCACCTTCGAACCCGTGGCGCAGGTGGAAGCAAGCACTGGCCAGCGCTTCGGTAACCACGTTATTGACATCATCACCTTCTATTTCTTGCTGGCCGTTCTTGCTTTCGGTACTGCCGTTGTGCTGATCGCAATGGGGTACGCCAATCTAGACCGATACCTGGAAGGTCCGACCAGCACTCTGGTGATATACCTGATGATGTTTGTGTACTACTTCGTGCTGGAAGTATCGACCGGGCGCACCATCGGCAAGCTTCTCACCCGCACCCGCGTGGTGATGGAAGACGGTTCGGAACTGACCACCAAGGCCATTTTCCTGCGCTCGCTCTGCCGCATGATTCCGTTCGATGCGTTTTCCTTTCTGTCGGGCAACCCCGGCTGGCACGACACCTTCTCCAAAACCCGCGTGGTGCAGATTGCGCGGTAAATGGGCAGCCGCTTTTTGCGCAAAGCCCGCGCCCGGCCCTGTGCCCGGTGCGGGCTTTTGTGCGTAAACTGCAGCCCCAACTTCATCCGATTTTCTTCACGACACCCTTCACCATGCGCGTTTTCATCACCGGAGCCAACCGGGGCCTGGGCCTCGAACTTACCCGCCAGTACCTGGAGCGCGGCGACCAGGTTTTTGCCGCCGCCCGCCGCCCCGACCAGGCCGCCGAGCTCAAGCAGCTGCAACAGCAATACGCCGACCGCCTTGTGCTGCTGCCGCTCGACGTGGCCAGCGCCGACTCCATTGCGGCGGCCGTGCAAACCCTGCAGGCCAGCACCAGCGGCCTCGACGTGCTCATCAACAACGCCGGGGTGTACCCGCACGCCGGCTCGGGCGACGCCCACCAGCGCCTGGGCCAGCTCACCCACGACGACGCCATCGAAACCATGCAGGTGAACGCCATTGGGCCGCTGCTGGTGGCGCAGGCGCTGCTGCCGATGCTGCGTGCCGGCCAGAAAGGCCGCATCCTGAGCATCTCCTCGGGCCAGGGCTCCCTTACCTGGAAAGCCACCGGCGACCCCTACCACTACAGCGCCAGCAAGGCCGCCCTGAACATGTACATGCGCAGCCTGGCCGCCGAGATAGGACACATGGGCCTGATTTCGGTGCTGGTGGACCCGGGCTGGATGCGCACCGAAATGGGCGGCGACCACGCCACCCAGGAGCCGGCCGACTCGGCCCGCGGCATCATTCGGCTGGCCGAGCAGCTGCACGCCGAGGAAAACGGCAGCTTCGTGACCTGGCAGGGCCAACCGGTGCCCTGGTAGGTTTCCGCTAACAGCCTTTTCCTCAAAACCTCCTGAGCTTAATCAGGAGGTTTTTTTATATTCAACAGTAGCGCTTATACCTGCAGAACATAGCCATATAGCCTAGTGACTCATCACTCACTAGCCCATTTTACCAATTTTTTATTTATCGACTCCTTTTAGCGGACGCAGACTTTAAAATAGAACCGATGATTAAAAAAAATAATGCAAAATCATTGCTCTGTTGTCAAGAATTGATTCTCTATATTCGCCAATCCACTCACCATTTTTTCATTCAGTTTTAACCCTTATGAGAAAACTCTTACTTCTCTTTATGTCCGCGCTGCTGGTCTTGCTGGGCCACGACCTGCGGGCTCAGGACCGAAACCTGACGGGCACCGTAATAGGCTCCGACGGCGCCTCCATTCCGGGCGTGACCGTGCTGGTGAAGGGCACCAAACTGGGCACTTCCACCGACGCCGACGGTAAGTTCACGGTATCGGCGCCGGCCTCGGCCAGCACGCTGGTGTTTTCCTACGTGGGCTACGCCACGCAGGAAGTGGCCATCGGCGGCCAGTCGTCGTTCAACATCCGCTTGGCCACCGACACCAAAGACCTGAGCGAGGTGGTGGTGGTGGGCTACGGCACGCAGTCGCGCCGCGACCTGACGGGCAGCGTGGCCACCATCACGGGCAAAGAAATTGCCACCGCGCCGGTCCAAAGTTTCGACCAGGCCCTGCAGGGCCGGGCCCCGGGGGTGAACATCACCACGCCCAACGGCGTGCTGAACAACCCGCCCGTTATCCGCATTCGCGGCGTCAACTCCATCAACCTGAGCTCGTCGCCGCTGATTGTGATTGACGGCGTTCCGGCCTTCACGGGCAACAACTCGGCCCTGGGCAGCGTGCCCAACAACCCGCTGAGCAACCTGAACCCGGCCGACATCGAGAGCATGGAAGTGCTGAAAGACGCTTCGGCCACGGCCATCTATGGTTCGAGGGCAGCCGGTGGGGTCATCCTCGTCACCACCAAGAAAGGCCGCAAAGGCCAGAGCCACTTATCGTACGACACCTGGGCCGGCTGGTCGAAGCCAGTGCGGCTCTACGACGTGCTGAATGCCCAGCAGTACGTGGACGTGAAAAACGAAGCCGTGCGCAACCTCAACGCCAACCGCCGGGCCATCGGCGCGGCGGCCACCAACGTGGAAGGCTTCAAGCTGGCCGACGCTAACGGCAACGCCGCCGACACCCGCTGGTACGACTACATCTACCGCACGGGCTTTTCGCAGTCGCACAACCTGAACTTCTCGGGCGGTACGGACAAGACGAGCTTCTTCTCGTCGGTGGGTTACACCAACCAGAAGGGTATGATTGTGAACAACGACTTCAAGCGGTTGTCGGCCCGCCTGAACGTGGACCACAAGCTGTACAAAAACTTTACGGTGGGCATGCGCGTGGCCTATTCCAATACGCAAAACGCTTCGCCGAATACGGGTTCGGTGGGCGACAACGCCTTTGGCTCGGCGGGCCTGGGCCGCGTGCCCATTCTGCTGCCGCCCAACCTAGCCGCCTACAACCCCGACGGCAGCCCCAACGTGAGCGGCACCAGCATCGGGCCCGGCCCCAACCTAAACCCCACCAATGGCCAGCCCTTCGTGATTGGCTTCATCAACCCGGTGGTCGACATCAAAAACAACTACTTTACTTCCGAAGGCAGCCAGATTGAGGGCAGCGTGTACGCGGACTGGGAAATCATCAGCGGCCTGAACCTGCGCACCAGCTACGGCCTCAACAACCTGAGCTTCGAGGACAAAGCCTTCTACACCTCGCTGCCCGGCTCGCTCACCCCCACGGGCGAGGCCGACAACTACTTCCGCACCAACAAGCGCTGGAACTGGCAGAACACGCTGCAGTACGACCACTCCTTTGCCGAGAAGCACAACCTTTCGCTGCTGGTGGGCAACGAGCAGCAAAACACTGATATTCAGCGCTGGGGTGCCTCGCGTACGGGCGTGGCCGATGACTTTTTCACCACCTTCCAGGGCAACTACACCAACATCGCGTCGTCGGGCCAGTTTCAGGGCACCAATTACCTGGTGTCGTTTTTCGGGCGCGTGAACTACAATTACGACCACAAGTACCTGGCCAGCGCGAGCGTGCGCCGCGACGGCTACTCGGCGTTTGCCAAGAAATACGGCAACTTCTACGGCGCCTCGCTGGGCTACGTGGTGTCGGAGGAGGCCTTCTGGAAAAACGCTTCGTTCTCCAACGTCTTCTCCACCCTGAAACTGACCGGCAGCTACGGCATGGTGGGCAACAACCAGGGCATTGCCGACTTCGTGGCCCTGTCCACCTACACTTCGGGCCTGTACGCGGCCAACCCGACGCTGTACTACGGCAACGCCGGCAACCAGAACCTAACCTGGGAAACCAGCAAGAAAACCGACATTGGCCTGTCGTTCGGCTTCTTCCAGGACCGCCTGCGGGGCAACGCCGCCTACTACGAAAACCTGGTGGACGGCCTGATTCTGGACGTGCCGCAGTCGCCGTCCAAGGGCATCCCCAACAACTCCATTCAGGCCAACGTGGGCTCGATGCGCAACACCGGCATTGAGGTAGACCTGAGCTACAACGTGCTGCAAGGCAAGGCCTTCAGCTGGACGGTGAGCGGCAACGTGACCACGCTCAAAAACCGCGTGCTCTCGCTGGCCACCGAAGGCCAGCGCATCGGCACTTCCACCGGCGGCCTCGAAACCTCCAACTACACCCAAGTGGGCCACTCGGTGGGCGAAATCCTGGCCGTGCGCTCTTTGGGCGTGAACCCCGACAACGGCCGCCGCATGATTCGGAAGGCCGACGGCACTGTGGTGGAATACAACCACCAGGGTACCTCCGGCGTGGGCTCGACTGGCTGGACCATCAAGGGCACCAACACCAACACCTCTGCCCCCACCCAATTGCAGGACGGCGAATACTTCGGTCCGGTGCTGCCCACCTGGTACGGCGGCTTTGACAACACGTTCCGCTACAAGGGCATCGACCTGGGCCTGTTTGTGCAGTTCTCGGGTGGCAACTACATCTACAACGGCACGAAGTCGGGCCTGCACGACCAGCGCTTCTGGAACAACGAGGTCGACATCCTCAACCACTGGACCGAAAGCAACCGCGACGCCAAGTGGCCCCGCGTGGTGTATGGCGACAACGTGTCGAACGGCTCGGCCCTCGTGATGTCGTCGAACGTGGAGAAAGGCGATTTCGCCCGCCTGCGCCAGGTGTCGCTGGGCTACTCCTTCGACCAAGGCCTGCTCACCCGCCTCGGCGTGGCCAACGCCCGCCTCTACGTGCAGGTGCAGAACGCGCTGCTGTTCACCAAGTACTCGGGCATCGACCCCGAGATTTCGAGCAACGGCACCAGCACGGTGGCCGCCGGCGCCAACACCGGCGCAGGCGTCGACCGCAACTCCGTGGGCCAGGCCCGCACCTACACCGTGGGCTTCAACATTGGCTTCTAATTCGCACTTATCCCGATGAAGAAATTTATAAACACCAAAGCGGCCGCGGCCCTGTGCGCGGCCCTGCTCTCGGCGGGTGCCTTCTCGTCCTGCCAAACCGATAAGCTTAGCCCCGTTCCCGTCACCTTGTTCTCGGACAAAGTGGTATTCGACACCCCTGCCCGCGTCGAGCTGCAGGCCAACGGCTTGTACAGCTTCGTGAAAGACGGCCGTTTCCTGGGCGGACGCTACCAGATTTTCAGCGACATCCGGGCCAACGACTTCCTCAACCGCGCCTCGAACCTGGTGACCGGCACGGCCGTGTGGAACCACACGCTCACCGAAACTTCCCAGAACGACGTCATCAACACCTGGGGCGCGGGCTACGCCGCCATCAACCAAATCAACGTGTTTCTGGCCGGCCTCGATGCGAATTCCTCGAAGTTCGTCGCGCCCATTTTCCCGGCCGACTACGCCACCAAAGCCAACAACTACCGCGGCGAAGCCCGGCTGCTGCGCGCCCTGTGCTACTACTCGCTGCTGCAGTTGTACGCCCGGCCCTACGCCGACGGCAGCGGCAGCAAGCCCGGCCTGCCCCTGCGCCTGCGCGCCGAAATCGACGACACCGGCAACGACTTGGCCCGCAGCTCGGTGGCCGACGTGTACACGCAGATTCTGGCCGACCTGGACTTTGCCGAAACCAGCCTGCCGCTGACCTATGGCTCCTCGGCCGCGACCCTGAACGTGACGCGGGCCCACCGCAACACGGCCATCGCCCTCAAAACGCGGGTGTACCTGAGCATGGGCCGCTACGCCGACGTGATTCGGGAAGCCAACAAGCTGGTGCCCGCCGCTGCGCCCTATGCCGCCCCCAGCGGCGTGCCCAACGCCCTCAACGCCTCGGTAGCCGCCGTGTTTGCGGGCACTCAGGAAACCACGGAAAGCATTTTGTCTTTCCCCTTCACCGTGGCCGACGGCCCGGGCACCCAAAACCAGCTGGCCTACTACTTCCTGCCCCCCGGCGCCGCCAACGGCGGCAACGGCGAATACGGCCTGAACACCGCCGCGGGCGGCATCTTGGCCAGCTCGGCCTTTGCCGCCACCGATGCCCGCCGCACCAACTTCGTGCAGGTGGTGGGTTCGGAGTCGTTCCTGAAAAAGTACCCCACTGGCACCAACACCAGCACGCCCTACGTCGACAAGGCGCCCGTCATTCGCTACGCCGAGGTGATGCTGAACCTGGCCGAAGCCAAGGTGCGCTCCACCAACGCCGTCGACGCGCAGGCGCTGCAGCTACTCAACGCCGTCCGGACCCGCTCGAACCCCACCGGGGCCTACGCCTCGTTCGCCACGGCCGCCGACATGCTCGACGCCCTGCTGCTGGAGCGCCGCATCGAGTTTCTGGGCGAAGGCCTGCGCAACATCGACATCATGCGCCTCAACGCCCCCATTCCGGGCAAAGGCTCGGTGTCGGCCGTCAACCCTTCCGACGTGCTCTACGTGTGGCCCATCCCCTCCTCGGAGCTGTCCACCAACAAGCTCATGACGCGCAACTAGGCCCGCAACAGCCAATTTGCAATCGATAAAAAAGCGGCTGGCTCCATGTGGGGCCATCCGCTTTTTTATGCGCTGTTCGAGGCGATGGGACGTTTTACTGATGGGCCAGGTGGGCATGGTCGCGCAACACGGTTTGCAGAAAGGGCGCGTCCTGCAAATCGGTTTGGATGCCCGTGATTTCCTTCACCTTGTTGGCAATTTCGTTCAGCAGCTCGTAGTTGTTGCGGGCGCTGGCCTGGTTGGCCAGCTGCCGAATCAGGGCCACGTCGTGGTCGGCGAGTAGGGCCGCCTGCGGAAACACCGGTTGGTAGCCGGCCAGGCTGGCTAAGTTGGGAGCCAGCGGCGAGCTGGCCTGCGGGCGCACCTTCACCACGGTGGTGCCGGCGGCCAGGTCGCCGAGGCGCTGCCCGCGCCCGTTGGCGGCAATGGTGATGATGGCCACCAGTCCCATCAGGCTTGTGTCGACGATGCGCAGCAGCCAGCGCAGCAGGTAGTCGCCCAGGCTCGGGGCCGTGCCGTCGAGGCGCATCACGCGAATGTCGCGGGCCTTCTTACCAATGCTTTGGCCGTTGAAAAACACCTCGCAGACCAGATGGTAAAACACGTAGGGCACGCCCCCCAGCACGCCCAGCGTCACCATCGACGCGGTGCTGTTGAGCCCACCCGCCGAAAATAGCACCGCCAGAGCAGCCACCCAGGCGCCCAAGACGAGGTTGTCGAGAATGGCGGCCACGATGCGGTCGCCGAGGCTGGCGACTTCGTATTCGAGCGAAACGTTTTGGGCGGTCTGGACGCGGATGCTGGCCATGGCAGAAAGGTTATTTCCGACGAAGAAACGGCAAAACCGGCACCGGGCAAAACTTGGTCTGGCGCCCGCCGCCAGGGTGCGGTTGGCTGCCCCGGGCTCCCTATCTTTAAGCCCTTCAATTCCGAGCCATGCGAGAAGCCGTTTTTTTGCGCCAGAACCAGGAGCGCTGGCAGCAGTACGAAAAGCAGCCCGCGGCCGGCCCCGACGAGCTGGCCGCCCGCTTCGTGGCCCTCACCGACGACCTGGCCTACGCCCAGACCTTTTACCCTACCTCGCCCACCACGGCCTACCTCAACGGCCTGGCCGGCAAGCTGCACCAGCGCCTCTACGCCAACAAGCGCCAGAGCCACGGCCGCTTCGCCCAGTTCTGGGCCGTGGAGCTGCCGCTGGTGGTGGCCCGGCACCACCGCACGCTGGGGTTCACGGCGCTGCTCTTTTTGGTGTTCACGGCGCTGGGCGCCCTCTCGGCGGCGCAAGACGACTCGTTTGTGCGCGTGGTGCTGGGCGACGCCTACGTGAACCAGACCATCGAATACATCCGCCGCGGCGACCCCATGGCCGTGTACAAGCAGGAGGGCGAAACATTGATGTTCCTCGGCATCACCGCCAACAACGTGTACGTGGCGCTGAGCATTTACGTGCTGGGGGCCACGCTGGGCATCGGCACACTGGTGCAGATGTTTCGCACGGGCATCATGCTGGGCTCGTTTCAATACTTCTTCTACCACTACCACATGCTGCGCGCCTCGGTGCTCACCATCTGGATACACGGCACGCTGGAAATTTCGGCCGTGGTGGTGGCCGGCGCCGCCGGCTTCGTGATGGCGCGGGGCCTGCTGTTTCCGGGCACGTTCAGCCGGAGCGAGGCGTTTCGCCTCGCCGCGCGCGACGGCCTCAAAATGGCCATCGGGCTGGTGCCCATCTTCGTGGTGGCCGGTTTTCTGGAAAGCTTCGTGACGCGCCACACCGAGATGCCGGTGGCGGCCAGCCTCGCCATCATCGGCAGCTCGGCGGCTTTCATTGCGTGGTACTTTGTGTGGCATCCGCGCCAGCTGGGCCGCCGGCTCGAAACCGCGGCCGCCGCGGCCCAATAACCTTGTTTATTTCCCCTGTTTCGCCCTTTCCTCCTTCATATCCGGCCCTAGCCCTACCCTGCCACCATGCCAGTTGCACAACGTTTTACCCGTGAAGCCGACTACCGGCGGGAGCGGGATTTTGGGGCCAAAGTCGGCGCCACCTTCGAGTTTGTGACGTCCCAGTTTCGGCCCTTGCTCAAGTGCCTGGCCTACTTTGTGCTGCCGGCGGCCCTGCTCGGCGGCATCGGCATGGGCCTGCTGATGGGCAATTTCCTGAGCTCGATTCCCGGCATGGGCGGGCGCTTTCCGGGCGGGCGCACGAGCCGCGTCACCGAGAGCTTCGGCACGGCCAACGCCATGATGACGACCTCTTCCGTGCTGGGCATTTGCCTGGCGGCGGCCGGCTTTCTGGCGGCTTTCCTGCTGCTGTCGAGCACGGTGTATGCCTTTGTGCGGGTGCGGATGAACACCCCGCCCGACGAGCCGGTGGCACCCAGCGCGGTATGGCGCCTGTTGCGCAGCCGCCTGGGCAGCGTGGTGGGCGCCTGGTTGCTGCTCGGCACCGTGCTGGGCCTGGGGTTTGGCATTTTGAGCGGGGCGCTGGCGCTGGCGGGGCCCGGCTTTGTGGTGCTGGTGTTTCCGGCGCTGCTGTGGGTGGTGGTGTGCCTGTCGTTGTATTTCCCCGCGCTGTGGATGGAAGACGGGGGCGTGGTGGCCGCGTTTCGCCGCTCCTTTTACCTAATCAAAGGCAAATGGTGGTCGACGTTGGGTCTGTACATGATAATCACGTTCATCACCGGCGTCATGAACTACTTGTTCATCATTCCTTTCTACGCGATGATGGCGGCTAAAGTCCTGCTGCACTGGAACGTCGACGATTCCAACGTGCTGAGCATTGCCGCGATGGCGATTTATGCCTTGGGCTGGATTTTCACGGCGGTGCTGCCGCTGGTGGCCATGCTGTTTCAGTACTTCAACCTGGTGGAGCGCCGCGAGGGCGTGGGCTTGCGCCAGCTGCTGAACACGCTGGGCCAGGCCTCGGCGCCGCGCGTGAGCAACGCCGCCTACCGCCCCGACGAGGAAGGCGAATATTAGCCCACGCGCCGGCCTCGGCCCGCGGTGTAGCTTTGGGAGGATTATCAAGCATAAATCAGACTGGTTGTTGACTTTGCGCGTGCTCGGATACTTGGGTAAACTTCAGCTACAACACGGCGGCCGCTGGGGCCGGCGCGTGCTGCTGGCCCTGTGCCTGTCCGGCAGTGCCGCCAGCCCGGGCTGGGCCAAACCCGCACCATCGACTGAAAAGCCCGCGGCCGAGCGGCCCAAACCCACGGCCAAGCCCCTGCCGGCCGACCGCAACACCCGCCTGCCCGTGCGGCGCTACGACGAAGCCCGCCTGCGCGAGCTGGCCAGCCAGCGCGACTTCCGCTACGTGGAGCCCGACCAAACCACCAGCGCCTGGGACGCCTTCTGGGCCCGCATCTGGCGCTGGCTGGGCAGCCTGCTGCGCACGCCCACCGGCCGCGTTACGTGGAAATACGGCGTGTATGCGGCCATTCTGGTAGCCTTGGTGTACGCCGTGCTCAAGCTGCTGGAAGTGGACGTGACGGCGGCCTTCGGCCGCTCGGGTCGGCGCGGCGCGCTGGCCTACGACAGCGGCGCCGAGAACATTCACGAAGTGGACTTCCGCACCCGCATTGCCGAGGCCGAGGCGGCGGGCAACTTCCGCTTGGCCATTCGCCTGGGCTACCTCGAAGTGCTGAAGCACCTGACGGACGGTGGCCTCATTCAGTGGCAGCCCGACAAGACCAACCACGCCTACCTATTTGAATTGCCCAACGGGCCGCTGCGCGACGCTTTTCGGGCGGCTACCCGCGAGTTTGAGTACGTGTGGTACGGCGACCTGCGCCTCAACGCCCCGCTCTACCAGCAGGCCCGGGCCAGCCAGCGCGCCGTGAGCGCCCAGTTGGCGGGCCGCCCCCGCATCGCCGTGCCCGCCCCTAACGCCCTTGCCGACTAATGCCGCAGCTCACCACGTTTCGCTTGTATCTGCTAGGGGTGGCGCTGCTGTTTGCGGGCTACGTGACGCTGGAATACAACCGGCCCAAGCCGCTGGATTGGTCGCCCACCTACGCCAATAAGGACAAAATACCCTACGGCACCTACGTGCTGTTCGACCAGCTGCCGCGCCTGCTGGGCACCGATTCCGTCGAAACCGTGCGCCTGCCCGTGTACAGCCAGCTCACCGGCATCAAGCTCGATGACACGGCGCCCGACTATCGCACGCGCCAGATAACGGAGACAGTTGTCACGGAAGCCGATAGCGCCTCGGAAGAAGCCGAAGCCACTGACTCGACAGCTACCGCCGATGCCTCTGACAGCACCGCCACAGCCGACGCCGACACGACGGCCGTTGCCTCGAACACGGAAGAAGCGGACTCTACGGCCATCTCCAGTGATGACGAGGAGGCAGAATACGCGGAGGATGAAGACGAAGAGGAGAATAACGAGCCCATTCCGCTCAGAGCCGGGCAGGCCAATTACCTCTTCGTCAACCAGGATTTTGACCTGAGCCGGCTCGATGCGAGGGCCTTGCTGCAGTTTGTGGCGCGGGGCAACGACGTTTTCATTGCGGCCAAAGACTTTGGGAGCGGGCGCGGGCTATTGCGCGACAGCCTGGGCTTCCGCACCCGGGAATTGGCCCTCACGTCGAGCAAGGACTACAAAGGCATTTTCTCGCTTGATTCGGTTGACCTGCGCTTCACCAACCCGGCGCTGGCGCGGGCTGGCATCCGGCTGCCGGGCACCAGCGTGGAACAGCATTTTGACGTGGATTCGGGCCGCGCAGGGCGCACGCTGGCGACTGATGCCAAGGGCCGGGCCGTGTTCATCCGGCTCGATTACGGGCGCGGCCATTTCTACTTATGCACCGCTCCCGCCGCCTTCGCCAACTACCACGTGCTGCGGCCCCGCACCGCCGGCTTTGCCGCTGCCGCGCTGGCCTACCTGCCCGCCCGCCGCACCTGGTGGGACGAGTACCAGAAGCAAGGGCCGGAGGGCGAGCAGTCGCTGCTGCGCGTGGTGTTTGCGAACGAGGCGCTGAAATGGGCCTACTACCTGTGCCTGTTCGGCGGGTTGCTGTTTGTGCTGGTGGAAGCCCGGCGCCGGCAGCGCATCATTCCCACTATCAAGCCTTTGCCCAACACCACGCTGCTGTTCACGCGCACGGTGGCCAGCCTCTACCGCCAAGGCAGCAGCCACGCCCTGATTGCCGAGAAAAAGGTGGCGCTGTTTCTGGACTACCTGCGCACCCGCTTCCAGGAAAGCTCCCCCGATTTTGCCGACGCCGACTTCCGCCAACGCCTCAGCCAGAAATCGGGCCTGAGCCAAAGCCGTGTCGATGAGCTGCTGCGGCTGGTGAATTTCGCCCGCACCGCTCCCCAGATGAACGACCAACAGCTGCTGCAGCTGAGCAAGGCGCTCAGTGATTTTAAGCGGGAGGCCGGCCGATGAACGCGCACTTGCTCACCGTTGAAAAGCTCGCCGTGCTCATTAAATATCAGTGGGATTTGCGGCGCTTCTACAAGCAGGCCCAAGCTGCTGAAAAGGAGCTGATGGACGTGGATTGGAATGAATTAAGCGATGTACTACAAGACCTGAAGCTTTACCACCGAAACCTGGTTTCGAAAGAATACGCCAAAAAAATACTCGCTACTCTACACGAGGTCTGCGCCGATAAAGAAACTGCTCAAACCTTATTAGGCTACGCCAGCACTTTGTAAATGGAAAACGAAAACTTCGACCTGACCTCCCCTACCCCGGCCCCTAACCAGATGGGCAGCACCCCGGCCGCTCCGCTATCGGCCGATGCCAGCGCCGGGGCCGAAGCGGCGGCGGCGTCTGAAACGCCTGCTACGGCTGAAGCGCAGCCAACGCCCGAGGCTTCAGCCGCGGCCGCATTCGCCCCGCGCACCGACTTTGCCCGCCTCACGGCCCAAACCGATGCCATTCGGGCAGAAATCGGCAAAATCATCGTGGGCCAAACCGAGCTGCTTGAATTGCTGCTTACCGCCGTGCTGGCCGACGGCCACGTGCTGCTGGAAGGGGTGCCCGGCGTAGCCAAAACACTCATGGCCAAGCTGCTGGCGCGCACGCTGGAAGTGCCGTTCAGCCGCATTCAGTTCACTCCCGATTTGATGCCGTCGGACGTGCTGGGCACGTCGGTGTTCCGGCAGAACAAGTCGGATTTTGAGTTTCGGCCCGGGCCCATTTTCGCCAGCGTGGTCTTGATTGATGAAATCAACCGCGCACCGGCCAAGACGCAGTCGGCGCTGTTTGAGGTGATGGAGGAGCGCACCGTGACCCAGGACGGCACCACCTACCCCATGACCGAGCCCTTCCTGGTGCTGGCCACCCAGAACCCCGTGGAGCAGGAAGGCACCTACCGCCTGCCCGAAGCTCAGCTCGACCGTTTCCTGTTCAAGCTGCACGTGGGCTACCCCACCCTGGCCGAGGAAGTGCAGATACTCACCGGCCACCACGCCGGCCTGGGCAGCACCCACCTGGAGGCCGTGCAGCCCATTCTGAGCGCCGCCGACCTGGCCGCCCTGCGCCAGCAAGTGGCCCAACAGCGCGTAGAGCCCAATATTCTGGAGTACATCGCCAAGCTGGTGGGCCAAACGCGGGCGCACAAATCCTTGTACCTGGGCGCTTCGCCCCGCGCCTCGCTGGCCCTGCTCAACGGCGCCAAGGCCCTGGCCGCCCTGCGCGGCCGCGACTTCGTGACGCCCGAAGACGTGCAGTTTCTGGCCCCCAGTGTGCTGCGCCACCGCATCATGCTCACGCCGGAACGCGAGATGGAAGGCGGCACGCCCGACGACGTGGTGAAGCAGATTATGCAGCAGATTGAAGTGCCGCGGTAGAGAATCAATTAAAAATGAAGAATTAAAAATTAAAAATGAGCGGCTGTTATGAAAGAGGAAAACGTGGTGCTAGCGAAGAGCTACGCTTTTTCAAAGCGCACGGTATTGCTTTATAAGTTTCTGCTCAAGAACAAGCAGCCGCGTTCACTAGCAGACCAGCTTCTACGCTGTGGAACGTCGGTTGGAGCGAATGTTGAAGAAGCAATAGGAGGATTTTCACGGCGTGATTTCGCGGCAAAGTGCAGCATTGCTTATAAAGAGGCTCGCGAATCTCACTATTGGCTTCGCCTCCTACGTGACACCGAATGCATCGAACAGAAATTGGCCCAGTCATTACTTGATGACGCCGAAGAGCTGAAGCGTATTCTGGCCGCAATAATTATTACCGCACGGCGCGCACCGGAGACAGATGCATAAAATCATTTTTAATTTTTAATTCTTCATTTTTAATTGACCCTTTTCCTAACGCCGCGCTTTTTCCTGGCGGTCGCTTCCCTGGCGATTGGCTTCGTGGTGGCCTTCTTCCTGCCCTGGCTGCTGGGGCCCATGCAGATTGCGCTGGGCGTATTTGTGGTCCTGGCGCTGCTCGATGCGCTGCTGCTTTTCGCGCCGGCCAAAAACAAGGTTGTGCCCGTGTTTGGGCGGCGCGTAATGGGCGACAAGCTCGCCAACGGCTCGGACAACGATGTGCAGATTTACCTCGAAAACCGCTACCGCTTCCCCATCCGGACGGAAACGATTGATGAGATTCCGCATCAGTTTCAGCGGCGCGACGTGCTGTTTCGGGTGGCCGTGCAGCCGGGCGAAACCCAGATTATCAACTACCAGCTGCGGCCTACCAAGCGCGGCGAATACGAGTTTGGGGCGCTGAATATTTACGCGGCCTCGCCGCTGGGGCTGCTGCGGCGGCGCTTTCGCTACGAGCAGGGCCGCACGGTGCCGGTGTACCCCTCCTTTCTGCAGATGCGGCAGTACGAGCTGCTGGCCATTCACAACCGCCTCACGGAAGCGGGCGTGAAGCGCATCCGGCGCGTGGGTCACAGCATGGAGTTTGAGCAAATCCGGCCCTACGTGCCCGGCGACGACCCGCGCAGCATCAACTGGCAGGCCACGGCCCGCCGCGCCGGCACGGGCGCCGCCGACGCGCTGGTGGTGAACCACTTCCAGGACGAGCGGGCCCAGCAGGTGTACTGCCTCATCGACAAAGGCCGGGTGATGCGCATGCCGTTTGACGGCCTCAGCCTGCTCGATTACGCCATCAATGCCACGCTGGTGGTCAGCAACATTGCCCTGCTCAAGCACGACAAAGCCGGCCTGCTCACGTTCTCGAACCGGCCCGGTGCTGCCCTGGCGGCCGACCGCCGGCCGGGCCACCTGCTCAAGCTGCTCGAAATCCTATACCGCCAGAAGACCAAGTACCTCGAAACCGATTTTGAGCTGCTTTACACCACGGTGCGGACCCACGTAAAGCAGCGCAGCCTGCTCATTCTGTTCACCAATTTCGAAACGCTGCACGGCATGCAGCGGCAGCTGCCCTACCTGCGGCGCATGGCCAAAGACCACCTGCTGCTGGTGGTTTTCTTCGAGAACACCGAACTGCGCGAATACCTCAACGCGCCGGCCGCCACCACCGAGGACGTGTATAACCAGACCATCGCCGAAAAATTTGCGCAGGAAAAGCGGCAAATTGTGCTCGAGCTCCAGCGCTACGGCATTTATTCGCTGCTCACCGCGCCGCAGGATTTGACGGTGAGCACCATCAACAAGTACCTGGAATTCAAAGCCCGCGGCTTGATATAAGGCCGGGCGTAGCGCCGCCCGGCGCCGTTTTGGCTTCGCTAGCCTGCAAGTCGCGGAATTTTGTGGATGCGTATTTGTAGGCTGCGGGGCGCAGACCTTTCTCTAACAGCTATGATGTGGCAGGCCAGTAGATTGAAAAAATCAGTAATGTGGCGGTTGGTTGTGCTTGTGTTGGCGGCGCAGTCCGTGGCAGCGCAGCAGCTGCCGGCGCTTATGCCGCTGCCCGCCGAGATGCGCTGGGGCAAAGGCCGCCTCAGCCTCGGCAAGCCCTTGAGGCTGCAGCTAGATAGCTCGCCCGACCCGGCGGTGCGGCCGGCCGTGCGCCGCCTGCTCACGCGCCTGCAGGGCCCGGCCGAGCCCGCCACCGGCCCGGTCCTGCAGATTCGCTACGGCCGCGCGGGGCAGCCCGAAAAATTCGACGAGGAGCGTT
Organism: Hymenobacter sp. 5317J-9; assembly: GCF_022921075.1. NCBI lineage: Bacteria > Pseudomonadati > Bacteroidota > Cytophagia > Cytophagales > Hymenobacteraceae > Hymenobacter > Hymenobacter sp. 5317J-9. Next base: position 1,726,006 of record NZ_CP095050.1, on the reverse strand, counting down.
ACAGCCTGCGCGTGACGCCCATGGGCGTAAGCATCGACGCCCCCACCAGCCTGGGCGTGCTGCGGGCCCTGGCCACGCTGGAGCAGCTGCCCGTTACCGAAAAAAAGCAGCGCTACCTGCCCGAGGTCGACATTCAGGACCAGCCGCGCTTTGCCTGGCGCGGCCTGCTGATTGACGCTTCCCGCCACTTTATGCCCGTGGCCGTCATCAAGCGCAACCTCGACGGCATGGCGGCCGTGAAGCTGAACGTGCTGCACTGGCACCTGACCGACGACCAGGGCTTTCGCATCGAGAGCAAAATGTTTCCGCGCCTGCACACGGTGGGCAGCACCGATGGCCTCTACTACACCCAGGCCGAAGTGAAGGAAGTGCTGGCCTACGCGGCGGCGCGCGGCATTCGGGTGGTGCCGGAGTTCGACATGCCCAGCCACACCACCAGCTGGATTGTGGCCTACCCGCGCCTGAAATCCAATGACTCGACTTACGCGCCCTACACGCTGTGGCGCACCACCAACGTAGCCATCGACCCCACAAGGGAAACGACCTACACCTTTCTGGATTCGCTGTTTACGGAGATGACGGCCCTGTTTCCGGACCCGTATTTTCATGCCGGCGGCGACGAGAACGACGGCCGCAACTGGCGCCGCACGCCGCGCATTGTAGCCTATATGCAGGCCAACAAAATGGTGAAATCCGACGGAAAAACCGTGGACAAGCACCAGTTGCAAACCTACTTCAACCGCCGGGTGCTTGCCCTGCTGCAAAAGCGCGGCAAGACAATGATAGGCTGGGATGAAATTCTGGGCCCGGACCTGCCCAAGGAAACCGTTATTCAGAGCTGGCGCGGAAAAAAAGGCTTGAACGACGCTGCCAAACTCGGCCACCCGGTGCTGCTCTCCAGCGGCTATTATCTGGACTTGAATCTCAGCGCCGCCAGCTCCTACACCACCGACCCGCTGCCGCCCGACACGCCCCTTACGCCCGCCGAGCAGAAGCTGGTGCTAGGCGGTGAGGCGGCCATGTGGGCCGAATTTGCCGACTCCACGGTGCTGGACTCGCGCATCTGGCCGCGGGCCGCGGCGGTGGCCGAGCGGCTGTGGTCGCCGCAAGCCGTTACGCAAAGTGTGGCCGAGATGTACCGCCGCCTGCCAATCATATCCAAGGAGCTGGAAACGCTGGGGCTGCGCCACCGCATCGTTCCGGAGCTGTTGCTGCAGCAGCTAGCCGGCAGCAGCAACGTGGCCCCGCTGCGCACGCTGGCCGAAGTGCTGGAGCCGGTGAAGGAATACAAGCGCCATTTCCAGGGCTTCAACTACACCACTTCCACGCCCTTGAACCGGCTGGTCGACGCCGCGCCGGCCGAGTCGGAGACGGCCCGGCTCTTCGGTGTATTGGTCGACAGCGTGGTGGCCGCCACCGCTACTTCGTCAGGTCGCTCAGCTGCCACGCTACGGCAGCTGGCCACGCTGCGTGCCCAGCTCCTGCGCTGGCAGGCCAACGATGTGCTGCTGCAGCCGCAGCTCCTGCTCCACCCCACGCTGCGCGAATACAGCCCGCTTTCCGCTAACCTCGCCGCTGTATCAAAGGTGTTGCTGGAGCGTCTCACGCAATTGCAAACCGGCCAAACGGCATCGCCCGCATGGCAGGTTTCGGCCAAAAAGGTACTGGATGCGGCCCAGGCCCCGGCCGGGCAGACGGAACTGGCCATCGTGCGGGCCGCCCGCAAGCTGGCCGGTTTGTAGAGACGCAATATTTTGCGTCTCGTCGTTGAACGAGCGGGACCGCGCCGTTCGAGTTACTGCAGGCGTTATCGTTCAACGATGAGACGCAAAATATTGCGTCTCTACCCCGTTCTGCTGCCCAATCTATGTTTTTTGAGCCTGACTTTTTTCGCTGGTCTGGCCCAGTAGCTTCGCTATTTTGAATCGTACTTACCCCATTTCACGCTTCCTGCTACGGCTGGGGCTGGTGTTGGCGCTGGCGCCGTTTGTGGCGCTCATGGCGTTCAATCATCCGTTTTTTGATGATTTTCGCACGGCCTACTGGACGCACGAGCACGGCGCCTGGGGCATGCAGCGCTGGTTTTACCTGACGTGGTCGGGCCGGTTCACGTCCACGTTTTTCATGACCGTACTTAACCCTGTCACCTATGGGTGGCTGGAAGGGGTACGGCCGGCAGTATTCCTCATTTTCGGGCTGCAGTGGGCCAGCATCGCCTTTTTGCTGCGCACGGTTTTTCACACTGTCCTGCGCGCATCCTTTACCTGGGGCACCGCTCACTGGACCACGGCCCTGCTGCTGGCGGTGTTTTGCAACGCCACGGCTGCGCCGTTTTCGTTTCTGTATTGGTTTTGCGGGGTAGTCGTGTATCAGCTCACGCTGCTGAGCTTGCTCACCTTTGCGGCGCTGGCTTTGCGGGCAGGCTGGGGGCCGGCTCCCGCGCAATGGCGCAGCGCCGGCTGGGCCTGCGTGCCGCTGGTGCTGGCCGTAGCTGGCAATGAACTCACCATGCTGCAAGCCGTGCCCGTGCTGGCGCTATTGGGCTACGCCCTGCCCCGGGCCGCCCGCCCCAAATGGTGGCTGTGGCTGGCCGTGGCCGGCGCTACGGCCGCTGCAGCCGTACTGGCACCCGGCAACTGGCTGCGCGTGGCGGCCACCGCCCCGCCCACCGACCCGCTGCACGCCTACCGCTGGCTGGTGCTGGGCCCGCGCACAGCCTACACGATGGCGCTGTTTCTGCTTCAACCCCTGAACGCACTGAGCTTGTTGGCGGCGGTGGCGGCGGGGTTGTGGCTGGGCCTGCGGTCTGGCGCTTCTGCCCTTTCCCAGCGCGTGGCGGCCTGGCCCCGCCGCCACTGGTGGGCGCTGCTGCTGGCGTTTGGAGCGCTGCACACCGCGGGGGTTCTGCTGTTTCGCCTGGTGCTGGTGGGGCCGCCGCTGCACCGGGCCCGCAACGAAATGCTGCTGCTCCTGCTGGTGACGGCGCTGGCGCTGGCGTGGCTGGTGGCGCAGCATCCGGCGGTGGCGCAACGGGCGCGGCGCCTGCGCCGCTACGCCCCCGCGCTGGGGCTGCTGGCGGGCCTGTTTGTGGTGGGCAATGTGCCTGTGGCCTGGCGCGAGCTGGCCACCGCGGCGGCGCCCTTCGATGCGCAGATGCAAACCCGATACACCCTGTTGCGCCAAGCAGCCCGCGCCGGTCAGCCCACGGTGACACTGCCCCCGCTCCGCCTGCCCACGGCACGGCTGCTGATGCCGCTGCGCCAGTTCACTCCGCCCCGCAATCTCGAATTTGACATCGATTTGACAACCGGCTGTGACGGCAACATCAACGACGTGACGGAGCGCTACTTCCACGTCCCGAACGTGTGCTGCGACCCTCAGGCGCCTAGCATTGTTCCTCGATAAACGGCCTTCCACGGCCTTTTTTCTTCCTCGCCCGAGTATCTTTCAGCATGAAAGCTGCCGTTACCCACGCCCTGGCCAACCTCAATTTCACGGCCATCGACTTCGAAACCGCCAACGAGCACCGGGCCAGCGCCTGCGCCGTGGGCGTGGTGCGGGTGCGCGGCGGCCAGATTACGGACACCTACCAGACGCTGCTGCGCCCCCGCGTGCTGCGCGTCGACTGGCGCAACTACCAGGTGCACGGCATTGCCGAAGAACAGCTGCACGATGCCCCCACCATGGCCGATGTGTGGCCCGAACTCCTGCCCTATCTCGACGAGCAGCCCGTAGTGGCCCACAATTCGGCTTTCGACGTGAGCGTGCTCGAGTACACGCTGCGCGATTTCGACCTGGACATTCCGGCCTTTCACTGCCTGTGCTCGGTGAAACTGGCCAAGGTATGCTGGCCCTTTCTGGACCGTCACAAGCTCGACCACGTAGCCGGTCATTTCGGCATCCCGCTCAACCACCACGACGCGCTGAGCGACGCGCGGGCCTGCGCCGAAATCACGGTGCGAGCGTTTCAGTCGGGCGTGGCGCTGCCGCTGTGCTACAAGCAGCGCGAGCTCACGGCCGGGCTGGCGGCGCGGGCGGCGAAAATGGCGTATTCCTGAGCAGGATAACTGAATCGTCTGTCATCCTGAGCGCAGCGAAGGACCTTCTCACGCCAGCTCAAATGATGCAAACGTGAGAAGGTCCTTCGCTGCGCTCAGGATGACAGAAGTTATTTCTAAAACAGCACCGCTACCTGCATGCGGCCGGTGTGCACCGTATTCAGCGTGCTGGCTTTGCGGCCGTCGTAGGCCAGCGTGATGTTCAGGCCGTTGCTGAGGCGCTGCTCCACGTTCAGGCTCCAGGTGAAATTGCTGCCGGGGCGCAGGGCGTTCAGGATTTCGATGGCGACCACCGAATTCTGCAGTTCCGGCGGCACGTCGAACTGCACGCGGGTGTAGCGGGTGGCCGCCGTGATGGTGCGCTTGTTGACCTGGCTGATGCGGGTTTCAATGCCCAGCTCGTCGAAGATGCCGGGGTGAGTTTCGGCCGGCGTGGGATTGGGCACCGTGGGCAGGTCGGCGGTGAGCGTGTTTTGCTTGTGGGTGCGCAGGTAGGTACCCGTGAAGCGCAGGCTGGGCGAGGGCTGGTAGCTGATTTCGGGCTGCACGGAGTAGATGAGCAGGCGGTAGTTGCGGGTGAGCAGGTAGTCGCTGCTGGCTTCGCGCACATCGCGCGAACCGATGAGGCGGCCCGTGAACGAGGTAGCCAGCGTACGGCGCAGCAGCAGGCTTTGGGTGCTCAGGTTGCGCAGGTCGCGGCCCTGGGCCAGCAGGGTTTTTTGCTGGGTTTGCTGGAAGGTGAGCTCGGCCCCAAACACCGGATTGGACCGGTTGAAATACAGCGTATTCCGAAACAGCTGATTGAAGGCCAGCAGCTGCTCGTCCTCCTTGTCGTAGCTGAAGGGACTGAGGCGCGAGAGCAGCCGCGGGTCGGTGGTGCGACGGTCGACGGTGACGCTGGTGAGGGTGGCGAAGCGGGAGGCCACAGCCTTCCAGCCGCCGGCTTCGCGCCAGCCCCGCGGGGCCGCCGTGGTGAGGCGGTAGCTGAGGCGGTTGGTAAAGGCCGTGATGTAGTCGACCGTCGGAATGTAGACCTTGATGTAGGTGCGGTACTGCGCATCGGGCGTTTGCGCCTCAAAAAACTCCTCCTTGTCTTCGCGCAGGTTGCCGTTGAGGTCGCCGGCGTAGTAGTGCGTGCCCTGCCCGGCCGGCACGGCCAGAAAGGAGTAGTCGCGCTTCAGCTCGCGGCCGGTGGCCACGCTGTAGTTCAGCTCCGAGCGCACCTGGTTTTGCAGCAGGCTGGCGTTGTAGAACACCTGGCCCAGCACCGTGCGGTTGCGGGCCAGGCCCAGCGAGTCGAGGTCGCGGTAGGTGGCCAGCAGGCGCACGTCCTGGCTTTTGCTCAGGCGCGCGGCCATTGTGCCCTGCCAGGTTTGGGCGGTGCCTCGGCGCTGCAAGGCGTTCTGCTCGCGGTTGGGGGTTTGGTCGCGCCGGTAGCTGTAGTCGAGCCGGAATTGGGTGCGGGCCGAGTCGCGGCTTTGCAAAAACACGTTGTGCTCGTCGAAGTAGTTGGCCGAGCGAATGGTGTCGGTGGTGGCGGAGCTGACGCGGTTTTTGTCGAACCGATACGCGTAGCCCGGCACCACCCGGCCGCCCACGAAGCGGCCCGTGGCCTCGCCCCGGGCCCAGTCGGAGTGGAAGCGCCCGGCGTCGGAATTCAGCAAAAACAGCGAGCCGCGCATTTCCAGGTTGCCCACTTTCTGGGCCGCATCCAGCCAGTGCTGCAGCCCGCTCACCTCGCCCGGCCGGAAACGCCGGCTAAGGCGGTAATTCACGTTGTTGTTAACGTCCTTTGCCGCGCCCACGCTGAAATTGAAGATGTTGTCTTCGCGGGCCACCGACGCCACGCCGGTACTCTGCTGGGTGCTGCCGTTGCTCCAGTTGCGCTCAAACTCGATGTCGCGGTAGCGGTCAATCGGCGAAAAATTCTTGCCCGTGTATTCGTAGTCGAGGGTGGAGCGCAGGCGGTAGTTGCGCAATGCGCCCCCGGCCAGCGCGGCGGGCAGGCGGCGGTCCTGCATCACGTAGCCCACGCGAAAGGCCCCGTCCTGCTCGCTGGCCGAGGAGAAGCGGTTGCGCTCCAGCCGCGAGTGGGCCGCGTCCACAAATACCGTCGTGGTGCTGTCGAGCTGGAAGCTGGCGCCGCCGGTCACCATCTGCTTACGCAGCGGCGTGGCCACGCGGCGCACCGGCAGGTAGCGGCCCCCGCCGGGGCGCACGTAGGTATACACGGTGCCGTTGGCGCTCCGGAAGCGCGGCTCGTCGCTGCGCTCGTAGTCGCCGTTGCCCTGGCCCACGTCCGAAAACGCCACGTTGTAGGAACCCCGCACGGAGTCCACGGGCGAGTCGACACCCACGTAGGTGAACACGGGCACGCGCCGGCCGCCCACCACGCGTATTTCGCGGTGGTACTGCACGATGCGTCGGTTGTAGGCCACCGAGTCGCCGCCGGCCACTTGGGCCACGCCCACGTTGCCGGCCTGCTGCAGCCGGCGCACCAGCGTGGTGTCCTGCAGGTTGATGTTCAGGGCATTGTTGGGATTGTCGGCCTCCTGGTAGAAGTTACCGTGCACGTTCAGACGGCCTACCTGCTGGTAGTGGCTGGCCGTGACGAGCGAGCGGGAGTAGTTCAGGTCCGAATACTCAAAGTCAATCTTAATTCGCGAGTTGCGCGTGATAAGGTGGCGCGGCGTGAAGGTCACCTCGGCCAGGTTGTAGTCGATGGTGTAGTCGGCATCGAAGCCCCGGGTTTGCAGGCGGCCGTCGAGGTACACCTTCTCCGAATTGGCCAGCACGATGATGTAGGGCTCGCCGTTGGGCCCGCTCAGGCGGTACGGGCCTTGCACGTTGTCGATGGGCGGCAGGTCGATGCTGGCAAACTTGCCCTTGGCCACCCCGCCCGCGATGGCGGTGGACGAGCGCCACGGCAGGCCCTTGCGCACGCCACTTGTGCTCACGGTAGCGCCGGCCACGGGCGCGGCATCGCCCTGGGGCAGCGGTGCGGCACCGCCGTTGCTCACCTGCCGGTTGGGGTCCGTCAGCTGCGGCTGGCTAATGGCCGGTGGGTTGAGGGTAGCCGGGGCCGTGGTGTTGCCGAGCCCGGCCGGCAGGCTGCCGTTGGCCAGCTGGCCCGGCTGCCCGTTCAGAAACGTGGCGTTCGACACGCCCTGCGAGGCCCCAAAGCCCGACAAGCCCAGGATGGGCGGACCAAAATTGGCCTCGGCCGCGGCGCCCTGGATGTTTTTGTAATAGCGCAGGAAGTAATCGGGCTTGTTGCGCAGCACCACGTCGCCGGCCGTCAGGCTCCAGTTGGGGTTGGTGAGGGTGATGTAGATTTTGTCGAACTGCTGCAGCTGCTGGGTGTTGCCCTCGGGCTGGAAGGGCACGTTCTGGTCCGAGATGGCGGCCGTGAGGTTGATATTCTCGGCCAGCTTGCCTTCGAGCTGCAGGTTCAGCGCCGAGTTCACAAACACGTTCTGGGTATTGCCGAAACTGATGCCGCGGGCCAGATTGCCGGTTTTGCTGATGCCCGGCGTGCTCAGAATCTGCTCTTTCACCGAGAAGTCCTCCATCCCCAGCATCGGCTGCCGAAAGCCCAGGCTGTCCATCAGCCCAATGGGCCGCCGATAGCGCGCCGCGCTCAAGCGCAAAGGCAGCACCCGGTAGCACACTTCCACCGAATCGGGCAGCGGCGCGCCGGCCGTGTCGCGCGGCGCGGGCCGCACCCAGCGGAATTTGTCGGTGCGCCCGTCGTAGTCCAGCCCGCGGCCGTTGGCCCGCACCGAGGAGGGTACCACGGTCAGCGTATCGGCCAGGGAGAAAAAGGTGGTGTCGCGGCCCGGCGCGAGGCGCACGTAGCGGCAGCGGCGGGTGCTGGGCGGCGGGGCCTCGGCCGGTCGGGTGGCTTGAGCCTGCACCTCAACAACTTGAAAAAGCACTAGCGCCGCGGCGAGCAGGCCCACGAGGGGGAAGCACAGACGTAAGCGGCGAATCATGCAGTAAAGGTCGGGTTTGGCGGGTAACGCGAGGAAGCGGGCGTTTCGTGCCCGGCGGCGCGGCGTCCCAGCGCCGCGGGGGCTGCTCTTGCTACCCAGCCAGCGGCAGCTCAATGAAGAAACCGGTCCCCTCCCCCACTTCGGTTTCGAACCAGATTTTGCCCCCGGCGCTTTCGATGCCGCGCTTGGCCACGGCCAGGCCGATGCCCGAACCCGTCTCCTTGGTGGTGAAGTTGGGCACAAACACTTTCTCGCGCACTTCTTCCGGAATGCCGGCCCCATTGTCGCGGATGGCCACGCGCACCTGGCTGCCGTTCACGGGCGTCAGCGACACGTCGATGTGCGGCTCGCGGCCTTCGGGCACGGCCTGGCGGGCGTTGATGAGCAGGTTGTTGAAGGTGCGCACCAGCAGGCTTTCATCGGCGTACACCACGTAGCAGCCGGTTTCGGCATCGGGCGGCAGGTGCAGGTCGAGGGCGCCGTCGCTGGAATCGGGTTGGTGCAGGGCAGCGCAGCGGCGCAGAATGGCGGCCACGTCCAGCCGCTCGGGCCGCATGGTGGGCAGGTTGGTGAAGGTGCTGAAGCTCGTGGCAATGTCGCTCAGCACGTCAATCTGGGTGATGAGCGTTTGCGCAATGCGGCCGATGAGCTCCTCGGCATTGGCCCGGCGCTCGGCAATGGCTTTTTGCAGGAACTGCAGGCTCAGCTTCATGGGCGTGAGCGGGTTCTTGATTTCGTGGGCCACCTGGCGAGCCATCTCGCGCCAGGCCGCTTCTTTTTCCTGGGCCGCCAGCTCGCGCTTGCTGGCCTCCAACTTGGTGAGCATGGCGTTGTACTCGCGCACCAGCAGGCCGATTTCGTCGTCGGAGCTGCGGTAGTCCAGCAACTCGTTTTCGCCGGTAAGCGTGGTTTGGGTCAGCTTTTCGGTGATGAGCTTGAGCGGCGCCGTGAGCTGCCGGGCCGCCACAAACGCCAGCCCCAGAAACAGCAAAAACATGAGCGTGAAGATGTTCAGAATGGTGTTGAACAACTCCGTTAGCTTGGTATTCAACTCCTTTTCCGAGTCGAAAAACGGAATGCCTACGTACCCCACAATGGGCCCGGTGGGCATGGCCAACTCATCGGCCGATGACCCGTCATCGTCGTCGTATAAGGGATTTCCTGAAGAGTCAACGCCCTTCCGTAACGCACTGCTGGCCAGCGCGTGGCCGGCCAAATCGGTTGCCACCGCTTCTCCCTCCCCGGCCCGCACCGGCAGGTACAACGCGTTGAACGACAACGAGCCCGCACGCTCGGTGAGCAGGGCGCGCGGCCGGTTGCGCTCGCGCAGCGCCACCACCGCCTGCGGGTTGAGCAAGGGCCCGAGTAAGCCCGCGTCGAAAATGAGGGGCTGGCTGCTGGCCAGCAGCTCGCCGTGGGCATCGTAGAGGTTGAGGTCGGTTTCGGTGAGGGCGGCCACGTTTTTGGCCAGTGCCGTGAGCGTGGGCCGCGCCGTGCTGTCCGACAGCAGGTGGCGCTGCCGGCGCAGGCTTTCCAGCGCCAGCTGCCCGCGCCGCTCGTAGGTGCGCGACAGGTCACGCTTGTACGAGTCGATGAGCTGGCTGGCCGTGGCCACGCTCACCACCACCAGCGGCACCACAATGCCCACATTGAGCAGCAGCTGAATGCGCGTGCTGAAGTTGAGCCGCAGCTGCGGCGTGGCCCGCCCGCGCAGCAACAGGGCCGCGCCGCCCACCAGCAGCCAGAAAAACGAGGAAAGCAGGAATTGAAACGAGAAGTTGGCCAGCCAGTCGGCCAGCGAATACGTGGCCGTGGTCACCACCACGGTGCGGCCCTGCGAGCCCTTCACCGCGAAGTGATGGTAGCCGCGCCGGCTCACGCCCTGCACGTACAGGCGCGGCTCCTTCAGCAGGCTCGCGGGCAGACGGTTGCCGTAGTCGAAGTCGCCCTCGCTGTACACCAGGCGCCCTTGGTTGTAGCCGGCGTAGCTAAGCTCGGTGGCCAGGCCGGGCTGAAAAAAATTCTGGTCTACCAGCAGCTCCGGCAGCACGCTGTACGTGGTTAGCTTTTTCAGCGTCAGCTCCACGCGCACGGCTCCCAGCGGCAGGCCAAAGCCGTTGACCCTAGTGCCGGGCACGGTGATGTAAGCCACGTAGCGCCGCGAGCCAAACGGATTGGTTGAGTTCACCAGGTACACGCCGCGCTGGTCGGTGGGCGTGGCGTTTCGTTCCAGCTCAGCGCGCGATGTTACCAGGTCGGGCGTGCCCGGCGCGGTGCCCAGGGGGTCGCCGGCCTCGTCATAAAGGGTAACATTGCTCTCGTATTTGTCGAAATATCCCCCAGGTACTGCCGGGCCACGCGCTGGCGAACCGCCTCGGGCCGTCCAAAGGCCGCTGATAGTGAGCGACGCACAAAGGGGTCGGCCGCGATTTCGCGCATGCGCTCCCCCAGCAGAAATTCCCCCTGCAGGTCGTTGTCGATGAGCATGTTGCCCGCCAACCGCTGCTTGTCTGCCAGCACCTGTTTTTCAAATTGTGCATACAGTGCCAAAGCTCCCGTAGCCGACGCCAAGGCCAGCAACAGCACTATTAGCACCGACGATTGGTAGCTGCCTGTAGTGGGCGCTGCCTGCATCCCCACCGCCCGCACCAGCGACGCAAACAACAGCAACACCGCTCCCAGCAGCACCCACGGCTGCCCCAAAGCCAGCCCCACCCCCAGCACCGGCACCGCCAGCAGCGCCGGCCCCAGCAGCAGTGCCCGCCGCGGCACGTGCCGCAGCAAGGCGCCCGTAAGTTGCGTCAGCCCAAAAAAGCCCACCAGCCAGGCGGCCGTGTGTAGCAGCACGGCCAGCGCCAGCAGCAGCCAGAAGCCGGTCACCTTCAAGTGGCGCGATACGTCCAGACTCAGCTGCGAGCTGCCAAACGCCGTGGTATAATACACAAACAGTAGCGCCAGCCAGCCGCAAAACAGCAATCCCAACCCGCCAGCCGCCGCCAGCTGACCGCCGGGAGTGCGCGGAGCCCGCACGCGGCCCAGCACATTCCAGTGCCGCCACAGCGCCGCGCCGCCCGCCGCCACCAGCAGCGCCAGCAGGGCATCCAGCAGCAGGTCGCCCAGCGAAGGCGCCCAGGCCGCCGCCGCGTACACCCGCGGGTCGAACAGCGGCAGCTCGATAAAGGAATAAGGCAGGCCCAGGTAAAGCAATGCCCCCGCAGGGCCGCCAGCGGCAGCACCAGCGCCACCACAGCCGCGCCCGGCCGGTGCGCCCGCCACCAGCGCAAGGCCAGCAACAGCCACCCGGCCGCATACAGCACACTACCCACCCCCAGCAGCGCCAGCGGCACATACTGCCCCGTGAGAGGATTGGGCTGCAGCGATTCTATCGAAAACAGGTAGTGGCCGTCAGCAGCTTCGAACCGCGCGCGGCCGGCACCGGCACTGTCGGCCACCACTTTCAGTTCCAATCCCCGGAACAAGGCCTGCTCGCCGCCTTCGCGCAAGTACCGGTTGGTGATGCCATAATGGCGCTCCAGGGGTAGGTAGGTGAGAATGGTAAAGCGGCCCGCCATACGCCGCAGCAGCAGGAAGTTTCCCACCGCCGTTTCGACGAGGCGTTCGGGACCCGGGCTGGCCGTTTCGGCTTCGGGGCGCAGGGTGGCGTCGGACCAGTAGCGCAATTCGCCGTTCTCCAGCACGCAGGTAGGGTACGTAGTTTGGGCCATCAGCTGCTGAAAGCTGTACGGCCCGCGCGGCAGTTGCGCGGCCACGCTATCGGCTTCGCGCCGCGCGGTGGTTTCGGCTTCGCGCACCAACTGCTGCAACCGGGCCACATCGGTGCGCTGCACCACGCCAGGCGCCTGCGCGTAGCGGCTGGCCAAATAGCCTCCTACAAAGCAGCAGGCCGCCGCCAGCAGCAGCAGCCAGGGCATGCGGCGCTTTGCCTGAACAGAAACCACAGAAGTACTGATTGGGGTAGAAGTCTGCAACAAAAAAGAGCGAAATGGAGGCCGAAGCCAGGTTTTTAAGCAAAGAAAGGATACCGCACGCGCCGAGCCGTAAGCCCGGCCGTGCCACCCCGCAAAATCTGCGCCTAATAAAAAAATGCCACCCGAGGGCGGCATTTCACAATTGGCTTTCGTCTCTGCTTCAGTGGCTCAAAAAACGCGTGTCGAAGCTGGTGCCACCGAATGCGTACAGCATCAGCGCCCGCGAATACCGAAACAGCAGCGGCGTCACGGCCAGCACCACGGCCCCTACGGCGGTGATGTACACCCACAGCGGTGGGTCGTCGGCCAGATAGTACAGCAGAAATCCGATGGCCAGCAGAATAGCGGTCGAAAACCCGGAACTGATGTACATGGCCCCATAGTAAAAGCCCGGCTCGGGCTCATACGTTTGGCGGCACACCGGGCAGGCGTCCGGCATGTCCATGAAGCGAGCACTCAGGGCCGGGCCGGCAAATAAATTACCCGTGTGGCAACGCGGGCAGCGCAGCTTAAGCAGCGCCAGCGGCGTCGACGCAATGGCGAGGGACGCTTGCGGCATTAGGCCTTGGCTGCCTTCGTTTTGGGGTGCGTGCGGCGGTACCAGAAGTAGCCCACAGCTCCCATCAGGATGTAGGGCACCGTCATCATGTACACGATGCCTTTGTTGAGCCCGGCCACGTCGTAGTCGTCGCGCTCTTGCTTAGCCGCCTCTACCTGCGACTTACACATCACACACTGCGCGCGCGCGCCCAAAGGAGCCAAGCTCAGTAACACGCCCAACAGCAGGGCAAAAGCGGCGGAGAAAAAGGTCTTTTTCATAATCAGATGAACACAGGTAGTATGACAAAGTTTCCCGCCGCCCGTAAGCTTAGGTATAATACGGCGAAATCATGAAGTAAACGATAACGCCCGTTACTGACACGTACAGCCACACCGGAAAGGTCCAGCGGGCAATGCGCTTGTGCTTGGTGTACTGCCCCGTGAGGGCGAAGTAAAGGGTGAAGAGGACCAGTCCCACCGTCACCACGGCCAAGCTGATGTGGGTGAGCAGCAGAAAGAAATACACCAGCCGGATGGTGCCCACGCCGCCAAAGTGCGTGCTGGCCACCTGCGAGTGGTAGGCCACGTACGACAGCAGAAACACCGCCCCCAGCGCGAAGGCCGTGCCCATCATGGCGCGGTGCTTCAACACGTCATTTTGCCGGATGAAGTAGTATCCCGCCAACAGGCACAATGCCGTGAGCGAGTTGAGCACTGCATTCAAAGCCGGCAGAAACTTCACTTGCGCCCCGGGAATGCGAAAAGTGTCGGGGAAGTAATAGAGAATGGCCACCAGCAGCGGCACTACCGCTCCCAAAGTGCCCAGAATAATTTTGTAGCGGGTGTAGTCGCCAGGTTCCAGCACCGGGGGGTGCAATTGGTTAGTGGGGGTGCTCATAATCGTAAAGCTGCACGGTGATTTCCGTGAGTAATCGGTCAATTTCGCGCCCGTCAGTACCGTCGTAGATACCGCGCACGCGCCGCTGACTGTCAACCAGTAACAGCCGGCCGGCCGGGATGTTGGCCGTATACACCGCGCCGGGCAGGCGGTGCGGGTCCGAAGTCAGCCGGTACTCCCCGAAAGTCAGGTGCTTGAGGGTATCAGCCGGGCCGGTCAGAAAAAACCACTTGCCCGCAATGGTGCCGTATTGCTCGGCCAAGCGCGTGAGGGCTGCCGGGTTATCGGCCTTGGCATCCAGTACAAAGGTCACGAGGCGCACTCGCGGCTCGTGCCGAAACTTCTCTTGAACGCGGAGCAACTGCCGGGCCACGCGGGCACTGGCGGCATCGGAGTCGTAGAACTGCGCAATGTAGATGCCCTGGCCGAGTTCCTGGCTGCCCACCACGCGCCCCGTTGAAGCAGGAAGCCGGAACGGTGCCACCTGGTGGAAAACAGTATCGCGCCGCCACTTACCGCCAACCTGCGTGGAGTCCACACGGTCGGGCAGGTAAGTGGGCAGCGCGTAACGGTTGGTGCCGAAGCTGAACAGGAACAGAAAAGCCAGTACCGGCACCAATAGCAGCAGCCCCAGCAAAAGGGTTTGGCGGGGCCGCATCCGCTATTTGAACATGTTTTGCAACACTTCGCCGATGAACGAGCCCTCGGTAATCAGGGCCACCAGCAGCCATATCAGCAGCGCCACCGGAATCAGAATCGTCCAAATCAGGCCTTTGGTTTCGTGCTTCAGGTGCATGAATTCGGCCACAATGAAGAAAGCCTTCATGATGGTGAGCACGATGAATATGCTGTTGCGCAGGGTGCTCGGGTGCATCAGGAATACGAAGACGAACTCGATGGCGGTGATGCCCACCAGTACGAAGAAGGTCTTCCAAATCCAGCCGGTATTCGGTTTGGCGATTTCGCCGGGGGTGAGCGTGTGCTCAGTAGTTGCGTGGGAAGCCATTTCAGTAAATGAATAACAGAGTGAATGAGTAAGTCAGATGGCAACAAGCAATTGCGAATGGGACATTCGCTCAATTACTCATTTGCTCATTCACTGATTAAACGAGGTAGAAGAAGGTGAACACAAACACCCACACAAGGTCCACAAAGTGCCAGTAGAGGCCGATTTTCTCCACCATCTCGTAGTGGCCGCGCTTTTCAAACGTGCCGTTGGTAGTGGCGATGAAGCACCAAATCAGCAGGCAGACGCCCGAGAATACGTGGGTGCCGTGGAAGCCGGTGATGAAGAAGAACAGGTCGGCAAACAGTACCGGTCCGTATTGGTTCGTGGCCAGGTTGGCGCCGTGAAACACCGTGCCGTCGGCCATCATGGTGCCTTCGGGCGTGCCATGGATAAAGTGGCTCCACTCCCAGGCCTGGCTCAGCAGGAAGGTGCTACCGAACAGGATGGTCCACAGCAGCCACTTCTGAACATCAGCCTTGTCCATGCGGTGGCCAGCTTCTACGGCCAACACCATCGTCACGGAGCTGAAAATGAGAATCATCGTCATCAACGCCACGAAGCCCAGCGGCACGTTGGCGTGGCCCAGGCCCGGGAAGGCGTTGAACACGTGGTCCGGAATCGGCCACCACCGCGTGCTGAACACAAACTCTTTGGCTTCGCCGGTGAATACTTCGTGCTTATGGCGAATCATGCCATAAGTGGTGAGGAAAGCGGCGAAGGTGAATGCGTCAGAAAGCAGGAAGAACCACATCATCAGCTTGCCGTAGCTCGCCTTGAAAGGTTCGTTGCCGCCATCCCAGTTGCCGGTGCGCGGGGCGTCTTGGGTAGCGGGTGCAGTGGGCGACTGCAAAGTGGTCGATTGGGCCATAGCGGACAGCGTAAACGTCGTTTTAGTGGTTCAAAAGTAAGAACAAATACAGGTACAGCCAAAGTCCGCCCAGGAAGTGCCAGTACAAGGTAGCGTTGCCAATGGAGAGCATGGCGCGCGAATGCACTTGATAGTTAAGGGCTCGGCCAAGCACTACGGCCACAAAAACAAGCCCCGTAATCAGGTGAAAAGCGTGCACGCCCATGAGCACGTATACGAACGAACCCGAAGGATTGGCGTCGGCACCGCCAAAGTAGGTGTTGCCGGCCACCAAATCGCCGAAGCTCATGTACTGCCCTACCAGGAACGCCAGGCCCAGCGCCAGGGTGATGCCCAGGCCAGTTTTGAGGCGCCCGATTTCGTCTTTACGCGCTGAGGCATACGCCCATTGCATGCTGGCACTGCTCAGCGCGATGAGGATGGAATTGATGAGCAGCGACACCGGCAAGTCAAACTCGCGCCAGTTGCCTTCGTCGCGGCGCACAATGTAGCCGCTGGTAAAAGCCGCGAACATCATCACAATGCTGAAGATGAGCAAAATAAGCAGCACACGCTTGGGGTGCCAGCCTAGGCCTACTTCCTTGTCGGACAACAGTTCAGGTTGAGGATTCATGAGATAAATAATTAATTCGTTATTGGCTTTCCAAAGCAATAACTGCTTGCTTTCGATACCACCTTACAACAGCAAAATGCTAGATTTTGTCCAGCACCAAGGCAATTTGTACGATGGGTAGGTATAGGAATGAGGCAAACATGATGCGTAGCGCGGCCTTGCGCGACTGCGTGCGCATGAGTTGCACTGTGAGCAGCAAAAACAATACGCCGCACACCACGGCCACCAGCGCCGAGATGCGCCCCGAAATATTAAATTCCAATGGCAGCAAGCTGAGCGGAATCAGCAGCAGCGTGTAGGTCATGATTTGGAACGCCGTGCGCAGGTCGCGGTTGCCCGGCGAGGGCAGCATCTTAAAGCCCGCGCGCTTGTAGTCGTCGTCGGCCACCCAGGCGATGGCCCAGAAATGCGGAAACTGCCACATAAACTGAATGCCAAACAGCACCCACGCTTCCACGCCGATGTAGCCTGTAGCGGCTACCCAGCCGATAAGCGGCGGCAAACCGCCCGGAATGGCCCCCACGGCCACGCAAATTGGCGAAATCGTCTTGAGCGGCGTGTAGATGAACCCGTAGAGGATGAGCGAAAGCAGCGACAGCGCCGCCGTGAGCGGGTTGAAGCAATAGGCCAGCAGGCCCAGCCCGGCCACGCCCAGCAGCACGCAAAACACCCAGGCCTCAGCCGGCGTGAGGATGCCCAACGGCAGCGGGCGCTTGGCCGTGCGGGTCATGAGCTTGTCAAGTTCCCGCTCGTGAATCTGGTTGATGATGTTGGCAGAGCCCGTTACGAGCAGGCCACCAAGCATCACCAGCAGGGCCTGGCCCCAATTAAAATCGTGCGCGCCCAGCATGTACCCAATTGCACTGGAAAACGCCACCGTGAGCGAAAGCCGGAACTTGAGCAGCTGAAAATAGGCGCGGGCCTTAAGCATCAATACCTTTTCTAGTGATTCCGGTTCACGGGCATGCCAACTTCAGCTGCCTGCCAAACGGGCCACAAAGTTACGCAACAACCGGTCGGGCGGCATCCGATGGCGCAATAGTTTCTGGAGCTTTGCGCGCATGGGCCACCGCCAGCAGCGTCAGAAACTGCACGCCGAACAGCACCGTCGCCAAGGTGAGGTGCACCGGCTGCGCCGCAGCGGGCAGTGCAAACAAGGTCAGTACAAAACCCACAACTATTTCCAAACCAATCATGCCTAGTGTGGCCACCACTAGCCGCCGCAGCCGCGCCTGTCCAAGTTGCCACAGCTCAAACCCCACATACACATTCAGCAGCAGCACCGCCGCTGAAATCGTGCGGTGTAACGTAAATACACTGCCTAGTTGGCCTATCCAGGTTTCGCGGCCCACATAGCCAGCGGCGGCCGAAACCACGTCTACCTGCTCCCGCACCTGAGTGCCCAGCATAATTTGCCAGAAGGTGAGCAGCAACGCAACCCATAGCCATACCTGCAGCCCTAGACTTGGCACCGCAGCTACTTGCGGAGTAATGGTGGTAGCTGACTGCTCCCATTCCCAAGTTTCGCCCTGCCCTGCCTTGCCCGTGCGGGCTCGGTCTACGGCATATAGTAGTAGCGCCACAATCACCAGCGCCAGGGCCATGTGAATGGTTACCATCACCGGCAGCAAGTTAGTTGACACTACCAACGAACCCAGATAGCCCTGTACCCCTGTGAGAAGAAACGACGCTAAAGCCAGCCAGAAAATAGTGCGGTCACGCTTCCAATAAGGCAACGCAAACAAGACTGTAAGGAATACAAAGACCCCAATCAGCGCCCCCAGCAGACGGTTGACGTACTCAATCCACGTTTTCACTGCGTTGAAATCCGTCTCGATGTACTGTGTAGGATGCGCAAAGATGCTTCCTGCAACCTGCGAAAAACCTAAGCGCTGTAGGGTACGAGCCAGCTTCTGGTTTTTGGCAACTCGCTGAGCGGTGTAAATTTCTTTGTAGTTGGGCGGGAGCTGACTCACTTTAGTGGGTGGCACCCAGCTACCAAAGCACTTGGGCCAGTCGGGACAGCCCATTCCGCTGCCGGTGCTACGCACCACGCCGCCCACCAATATCAACAAATACACGGCCACCACCGTCAGCAACCCCACGAAGCGAAAGCGACGAACGGCAGGGCTTATCGACCAATTATTCATTACAACAGGATTGTCAAAAAGGGTGACAACAAAACGGGCCGCCGGTGAGGCGGCCCGCTTCGGGACTTTATTGATTTAACCAAACTACTCGGCCATTTCCTGCTCGTAGGGCAGGTTCGATGACGGCGTTTGCGAGTACGGCACGTTTTGAGGAATGAAATCCACTTCCGAGCCGGGCTTGCTGTAGTCGTAGGGCCAGCGGTACACGGCGGGGATTTCGCCGGGCCAGTTACCGTGGCCGGGCTCAACCGGCGTGGTCCATTCCAGCGTCGTCGAGTTCCAGGGGTTCTGGGTAGCACGACGGCCGCGGAAAATGCTGTAGAAGAAGTTGAAGATGAAGATGAACTGGCCGAGGAAGGCAATGATTGCCGCAATCGAGATAAACTTGTTCAGGTCAGCGAATTGCGAGAAGGCATCAAAACCAGTCCAGGCGTAGTAACGACGGGGGAAACCGGCGATGCCTACGTAGTGCATCGGCATGAACACCAGATACACACCAATGAAAGTCAACCAGAAGTGGATATAGCCCAGCTTCTCGTCCATCATGCGGCCAAACATCTTCGGGAACCAATGGTACACACCAGCAAACAGACCAAAGAAAGCCGAGCTACCCATTACTAAGTGGAAGTGAGCCACCACGAAGTAAGTGTTGTGCATCTGAATGTCGAGGGTAGCGTTACCGAGGATTATACCGGTCAAACCACCTGAGATGAACAGCGACACAAAGCCAATGGCGAACAGCATTGCAGCCGTGAAGCGAATGTTGCCGCGCCACAGCGTAGCGAGCCAGTTAAACACTTTCACGCCCGAGGGCACCGCAATAATCAGCGTAAGGAACATGAACACCGAACCGAGGAAGGGGTTCATGCCGGTTACGAACATGTGGTGAGCCCACACAACGAACGACAGCAGCGAAATACCAATCAGCGAGCCAATCATAGCGCGGTAGCCGAAGATGGGCTTACGGGCATTCGTAGCCAGAATTTCCGACACCATGCCCATAGCCGGCATGATTACGATGTACACCTCAGGGTGACCCAAGAACCAGAACAAGTGCTGGAACAACACGGGCGAACCGCCTTGGTTGCTGAGTGCCTGCCCGGCAATGTAGATATCCGACAGGAAGAACGAGGTACCGAACGAGCGGTCAAAAATCAGCAGCAACGCAGCCGAAAACAGCACCGGGAACGACAGGATGCCGAGAATAGCCGTCAGGAAGAAGGCCCAGATGGTGAGCGGCAGCTTGCTCATGCTCATGCCGCGGGTACGCAGGTTGATTACCGTCGTCACGTAGTTTACGCCACCCAGCAACTGCGACACGATGAACAACGCCATCGATACGAGCCACATGGTCATACCAGCACCCGAACCGGGAATAGCTTGCGGCAGGGCAGACAGCGGCGGGTAGATTGTCCAGCCAGCAGCAGCCGGGCCCGTCTCGATGAACAGCGACGAGAACATGACGATGCTCGACAGGAAGAAGAACCAGTACGAAAGCATGTTCATGAAACCCGAAGCCATGTCGCGGGCACCTACTTGCAGCGGAATCAGGAAGTTCGAAAACGTACCCGACAAGCCAGCCGTCAGCACGAAGAACACCATGATGGTACCGTGCATGGTCACCAGCGCGAGGTAGAACTCGGGGTTCAGCTTACCAGCCTGAATCCACTTGCCGAGGAAAGGCGTGAGCCACTCCATCGAGCCCTCGGGCCAGCCCAGCTGCAGACGGAACAAGCTGGAGAGTGTGCCCCCCAGAATGGCCCAAATCATGCCCGTAATCAGGAATTGCTTGGCAATTACCTTGTGGTCTTGGCTGAAAACATACTTCCACAGCCAGTGCTGGTCATGATGCTCATGGTGATGGTCATCGTGCAGCAAATGGTCGTCGTGCTCGGTAGCAGGAACCGGAGCAGTACCAATCCCACCTTGCGCTTCAACGCCGGGCGAAAGATTAGGCTTAGGTGTCATGTCTGACATAGCGGGATACCGTTAAATTGTATTAGTAAGAAGCAGCCAGAGGAGCGGGAGCCGTTTCGGCAGCTTCGGGCTGAGCAGCTACAGGAGCAACCAGCGTTTTGGCTTTCTGTTTGAAAGCAGCCATTACTTCCGGGTTTTTCTCAGAGAAAGACTGCTGAGCAGCGTACCAGTTTTGGTAGTCGTCCGGCTCGTCCACAATCAGCGTGGCTTTCATGGCGAAGTGGCTGCCGCCGCACACCTGGTTGCAAGCTAGTTCATAGTTGAACTTGGGGTTGCCCAGTTTGGCACGCATCTCGTCGGTTGACATCGTAGGCGTGAACCAGAAGCGAGTCGGCATGCCCGGCACAGCGTACATCTGCACGCGGAAATGCGGCATGTACACAGC
Source organism: Hymenobacter sp. 5317J-9 (assembly GCF_022921075.1). NCBI lineage: Bacteria > Pseudomonadati > Bacteroidota > Cytophagia > Cytophagales > Hymenobacteraceae > Hymenobacter > Hymenobacter sp. 5317J-9. The sequence goes on along the minus strand of NZ_CP095050.1, from coordinate 1,705,524 downwards.
GTGAAGCACGTCGCGTGAGCGAATCTTAATCAACACCGGTACGCCCTTGGGCACGTGAATCTCGTTGGTAGTGAAGTCATCAAGAGCAGATTTGTCACTAAGGTCAAAGCCCCATTCGTTCACGGCATCAATCAGACGGTAGTTCACTACACCCAGCTTCATGTCGCGGCCGGGGTAACGCACCAGCCAGTTAAACTGCTTGCCCATCACTTCTACCACCACCGAATTCTTGGGAGCGGGACCGGTAATACGGGTCCAGGCTTTCCAGCCGGCGAAGATGAGCGCAGCCATTACGATAGCCGGAATCACCGTCCAGATAACTTCAATTTTGTTGTTGTGAGCGAAGAAGTATGCCCGGCGGCCTTCCTTGTGCTGGTACTTATAAGAGTACACAAACAGGAGCGATTGGGTGATAGCGAAGGCAATGCCAATCACAATCATCGTAGTCCAGAACATGCGCTCCATCTGGTGGCCGTGCACCGAGGCGATGGGCGGGTTCATCTTGTTGAAGTTCTCAGCAAACGAGTAGGCGAACCATGCACCACCCACAACCAAGAATACCAGCATCAAAATAGCATTAACGCTATTGCTCATGCCAATGTCACGGGTGAACGTGCCCGAGAAGATAGAAGTCAGAATCTGCAAGCGAAACAGCAGGCCGAACACGACCAACAGCAACACCAACACCAGCAAAATGGTAAGAGCAGTCATTTTTTAGATATTAGAGTCGAGAGCTTAGAGCTTAGAACCCGGCCAAATCTCAAACAAGAGTCGTCTGAGTTCTGAGTTCCAAACCCTCAGTTCTAAAAAAAAATTAAGTAGTGTGGTGAATGCTTTCGTCCAGGAAGGGGTGGTTGACCGGCACGAGCGAAGCCGAAGCCAGGCGACGCGTGAACAGAATCAGGAAAGCACCCAGGAAAATGGCGGCGATGCCAATCTCAATCAAGAACCCGCTTTCAGCCTTCAAAGTTGCCGGCATGAACATCAAATAAAAGTCCGACCAGTGGCCCGCCAGGATGGCGATGCAGACAATCTTCATGATAATCATCTGGCGCTTGGCGTCGCGCGTCATCAAACCCAAGAAGGGGAAGACGAAGTTGATGAGGAGGTTGAAATAGAAGATGCCGGTGTAATGGCCCTCGAAACCGCCGAGGCGCTGATTGTAGTACACCGCTTCTTCGGGCAGGTTGGCGTACCAAATCAGCATGAACTGGGCAAACCACACGTAGGTCCAGAAAATACTGAAACCGAACATCAGCTTGCCCAAGTCGTGCAAGTGGTTAGAAGTCAGAGCACGCAGGTAACCAGCTTGCTTTAGGAAAATGGCCGTGAGGGCAATGGCAGCAATGCCTGATACCCACCACGAAGCGAAGACGTACCAGCCGAACATGGTGCTGAACCAGTGCGTGTCAACCGACATCACCCAGTCCCAAGCCGACATCGAAGAAGTCACCGCATACAGCACAAGGAACAGCGCAGAAGCGTTGATGCTCTTGTGGAACCACACCGTACCGCCCAGTTGGTCTTCGGCCAGCGACAGCTGCCGCAGCTTATAGCTGAAGAAAGCCCAGATAGCGAGGTAAACGATGGTGCGAATGAGGTAGAACGGCAGGTTGAGGAAACCGCTCTTGCCCGCGATGATGGCGTCATAGTTGGGGTTGCCCTTCTCCATGATGCCTTCGTGCGTCCAGTGGAAAATGTCGTGGCGGCCAATGAGGAATACCACCAACATAATTACTGCACCGGGGATAATCCAAGCGCTGAGAGCTTCCGAGATGCGCTTCACCATAACCGACCACCCAGCGTAAGCCACGTAGTTGATGGCCATAAACACGGTTCCGATGGTGGAAACGCCAAGGAAAAACACGTTGCTATGCCACAGGCTAACAATGATGCGCTTCACCAACGTAGAGCTGCCTTCATGTTCCAACGAAGCACCGGCACCGTGGCCAGCTGAGGCCCCGAGGTGACCAGCAGCTTCGCCAGCAGCGGCGTGCTCTGCAGCGCCCCAGCCCATAACTTGAGCCAGAATGCCAAGAATCAACACCACCACACCGGCGACGATGATGGTAATAAAAGTCTTACGGGCGCCATCCGTTACAACGAGCTGTTCAGCCGTGGCGCTTTCTTGATGCGTCAGAGTTGCCATAGTTATTAGTTGCCGGGGGTGTGGGTGACGCCGGAACCGTTGGGCGAAACGGCACCGCCTTGGCCGGGAGTATCGGAAGCCTTACCGGCTTGCGCCTGCCCTACCGGGCCTTGGTTGGCGCGGTCGGTCATTTCAGTCGAGTCGTTGGCAGTGCTGGTGGGGCCTTTGGCAACCAGCTTGCTCAAGGCATCCGGACCTTCGCCGCGCTGCAGCACGCGCACATACATGGCGATTTTCCAACGCTCTTCGGGGTTCACAATCGAGCCGTGCGGCATCATGCGGTTGCGGCCCCATTGGATGACGTGGTAGATGTGGCCATCGTTCATCGTCTTGTAAGCACCGGCCGAATAATTCGGCACGCCCTTGAACTTGAGGCCTACTGGTCCCTGGCCATCGCCTTGCTCGCCGTGGCAGTGCGAGCAAATGCGGGTGTAGAGAACCTTACCTTCTTCCAGATTGGCTTTGGTGTAAGAGAAGGGGTTGCGAAGACGACGCTCAGCAACGCCCACGCTGTCCTTCGGAATGTGGTCGAAGTAGCTCAGCTTGCCGCGCGGAATGGTGCCGTTGGCCGGCGTCCGCTCGTTGATACCAAACGAGTTGACCGTGTTGAAGTTGGTTTGCTTCAGGGGTTCGTACGGGATGGATTCGTACATCTCCGGTGCGTATTCCACACCAGGGTCGTCGGCCCGATTAGAACAGGCCGAGGCCAATCCCAGGGACAGCAGCAGCGCCGAAACGCGCAGGCTCAGGTTCAGCGGATGCGTCATTAGTTTTTGCTCATTTCTTTTTGGTTGACTTCCGATGCGCCGTTGTCGCGCAGCAGCTGGGTCAGCCGAGAAAACTGCGAACCGGTTTCATCCAGCTCGATGGCCATTACGAATTTGTCGTCGGTGGCCCGCACGTCCATCACGTGGGTTTTGAAGCGCGGGTACAAGCCGGTGATGGTGAAGAAGGTCAACGCCATGCCGTGGCAGGTGAAGAATACCGTCAATTCGAAAGCTACCGGGATGAAAGCAGGCAGCGAGATGTGAGGCTTGCCGCCGATAATCATCGGCCAGTCGAACCCCAGCATGTAAATCTGCATCCACAGCGCAAACGACAGACCCGTGAGGCCGAAGAAGAATGCGGCAATGGGCAAACGCGACCGTTCAATGCCGAGGGCATCGTCGATGCCGTGCACGGGATAGGGCGAGAATACGTCGTAGATTTTTACGCCGGCCGCGCGCACGTTTTCAACGGCGTGCAGTAGCACATCTTCGTCTTCGAAGATACCGAGGGCGAATTGCTTAGTCATGCTTGGTATAAGTTACGGGAGCCGACGCCGGTACTCCGTGAGTAGCAGGGTGAACGGGGGCGTGGTGCACGGCTTTCGACGGGTTGTAAGTCGGGCCGTTGTCCACGGTGTACTTCAGGATGGTTTTCACTTCGGCCATATTAATCACGGGGAAGAACTTGGCGAAGAGCAGGAACAGGGTGAAGAACAAGCCCAGCGTGCCCAAGTACAGGCCGATGTCGATAATCGAGGGCGAGAACATGGCCCAGCTCGACGGCAAGTAGTCGCGGTGCAGCGAGGTCACGATGATTACGAAGCGCTCGAACCACATACCAATGTTCACGATGATGGAGAGCACGAAGGTCAGCGGAATGCTGTAGCGCACGCGGCGCAGCCACACCAGTTGGGGCGTAATCACGTTGCAGGTCATCATCGAAGCGTAGGCCCACCAGTAAGGACCGGTAGCGCGGTTGATGAAGGCGTACTGTTCAAACTCCACCTGCGAATACCAAGCGATGAAGAACTCGGTGATGTAAGCCACACCCACGATGGAGCCGGTTACCATCATGATTTTGTTCATCAGCGCGATGTGCTCCAGCGTGATGTAGTCTTCGAGGCGGAACACCACGCGGGTAATCAGCATCAGCGTGAGTACCATGGCGAAGCCCGAGAAGATAGCACCAGCCACGAAGTAGGGCGGGAAGATGGTGGTGTGCCAGCCCGGTACCACCGAGGTAGCAAAGTCCATCGATACAATGGTGTGTACCGAAAGTACCAGCGGGGTCGAAACGCCGGCCAGAATCAGCGAAACCGTTTCGTAGCGCGACCAAGCCTTGGCCGAACCTTTCCAGCCGAAGCTCAGCATCGAATAGCTGAAGCGGGCGATGGGGCCCTTGGCACGGTCACGAATCGAAGCGAAGTCGGGAATTAGGCCGATGTACCAGAACACCAGCGACACGGTGAAGTAGGTCGAGATGGCGAACACGTCCCAGAGCAGCGGCGAGTTGAAGTTGGCCCACAGCGAACCCAGCGTGTTTTGCAGCGGGAACACATAAAAAGCCAGCCACGGACGGCCCATGTGCAACACTGGGAACATGGCGGCACAGATTACGGCGAAGATGGTCATGGCTTCGGCGGCGCGGTTGATGGAGCTCCGCCACTTCTGACGGAACAGCAGCAACACGGCCGAAATCAGGGTGCCGGCGTGGCCGATGCCCACCCACCACACGAAGTTGGTGATGTCCCAGGCCCAGTTGATGGTTTTGTTCAGGCCCCACTCCCCGATGCCGTACCATACGGTGCGGTATACGGAGTAGAAGAACACCCCCAGGAAGAACAGCGCCACGCTCAGGGCAGCCATCCAACGCAGGTTGGGCTTGGCTTCTACCTGATAGCAGATGTCTTGCGTGACGTCGTGTAACGTCTTACCGCCGGTTACGAGCGGCTCGCGTAAGGCTGATACGTGCTGCATAGTGGTATGATATTAAGCGTTTTCTTTGCCGAAGAACTCCGATTCGGCGTTGCGAATCTTCGTCAGATAAGTCACGTTCGGCTGCACGTTGATGGAGTCGAGCGAGTGGAAGGCGCGCTCGCCGTCTTCGCGGCGGAGCAGCTGGCTGATACGGCTGTTGGGGTCGCGCATGTCACCGAATACGATGGCTTCGGTGGGGCACGACTGGGCGCAGGCCGAAACAATTTCGCCGTCTACCGGACGACGCTTTTGCTTCTTGGCTTCGAGCTTACCGAGCTGGATGCGCTGCACGCAGAACGTGCACTTCTCCATTACACCGCGGGCACGTACGGTTACGTCCGGGTTCAGCACCATGCGGCCGAGGTCGGTGAACATGTGGCCGTTCACGGTTTCGAACTTCTCATTGGAGTAGTACGAGAACCAGTTGAAGCGACGCACTTTGTAGGGACAGTTGTTGGCGCAGTAGCGCGTGCCGATGCAACGGTTGTAGGTCATCTGGTTGAGACCTTCCGAGCTGTGCGTGGTGGCCAGTACCGGGCATACCGTTTCGCAGGGCGCGTGGTTGCACTGCTGGCACATCATCGGCTGGAAGATTACCTGCGGGTTTTCCGAGGGGTCTTCCATTGCGGCGTAAGTTGAAACCTTGCCTTTTTCTTCAAAGTCGGATTTGTGCGCCGCCGAGCTGTAGTAGCGGTCGATGCGCATCCAGTGCATTTCGCGGCGGTTGATTACCTGCTGCTTGCCCACCACGGCAATGTTGTTCTCGGTCTGGCAGCCAATTACGCACGCGCCGCAGCCAATGCACGAGTTGAGGTCCACGGCCATGCCCCAGTGGTGGTTGTTGTACTGGTAGTCCTGCCACAGCGAAACCTTGCTGGGCTTCTCCAAGCCGTCGGGCGTGGCAATCTTTTCGTACTCGGTTACCTCTTTGGGGTTTTTGATGTAGTTCGCCAGCGAATTCTCCTGCACCACCGGCTTGCGGTCCATCAGGGTGTGGTGCGTCTGGGTTTGCGCGATGGGCGAAGTGGCATCCGTTTTGGTCAGCGTCACCACATTGTGGTACATCATGCCGTTGGCGGAAGTCATGGCCAAGGGAGCCGCATTGGCGCCTACTTGGTCACCAGCTTTGCCGGCCAGCGTGCGGCCGTAGCCCAGCGCAATGCTCACGGTACCGTTGGTCTGGCCGGGCTGCACCAGTACGGGCAATTCCACGCTGTAGCCGTTGGCGGTTACTTTCACCACATCGCCCTGCTCCCATTTGTTGTCCACAGCCATTTTGCGCGGGATGGCCACATAGTTGCCCCAGGTTGCTTTCGAAACCGGGTCGGGCAGTTCCTGCAGGAAAGGGTTGTTGGCCTCACAGCCGCCGGCACCGATACCTACTTTTTCGTAAAGCGCCAGTTCAACGGCGTTGCTGCCGGGCTTGGGCGCATTGTTAATTTGGCTGATGGCAGCAGCCGGGCTGAGGGCAGCATTCATCATGGCCGGGGCAGCCGGCAGAGCGGTGCCCGTAGCCACACCATCATGCACTACCTTGTCCCAAGCCGCATCGTTCGGCGTGAGGGCACGCCAAGTGGCGCGCAGGTATTTGTAGTAAGTCGTGTTGTTGCCGGCCCAGTGCAGCAAGCTCTCCTGCGCCTGACGGGTAGCAAACAGCGGGGTGATAACCGGCTGCGACAGACTCAGCGAGCCGCGCTTGGGCTCGAAGTCGTTCCACGACTCCAGCCAGTGGTGGTCGGGAGCGGCGTACTGGCAGAGGATGCCGGTTTCGTCGAGGCGGTCATTGAGCGAAATGGTCAGCGGCACCTTGGCAATGCCCGACTTCACTTTGGCGCCCAGCGGGTGGTTGAACACGGGGTTGGCGTTGTAGAAAATGACTGCACCAACGCTGCCGCTGTTCATGTCATTCACCAAGGCGGCCATACGAGCATCGTCGCCTTGACGCAGATTGCTCGATGCCGTCAGGTCAACCGTAGTGCCGAGGTTACCCAGCGCCTGGTTGATAGCTGCTACCAGCGTCTGCACGGCCGGGTCGTTCGAACCCGACACTACGAGGCTGGCCCCACGAGCGGCTTTCAGGTCGTTGGCAGCCTGCGTCAGCTTAGCATTTTTGTACGAAGCGTCGCCGCCACCCACAATCTCGTTGTACAGAGCCACTGCCACAGCACCCATTTCCGACGGCTTCACCGGCACGCGAACGTCGGCGTTAGAGCCGGTCAGCGACATGGCGGTTTCGAACTGGTAGTGGCGCGACATGCTGCGCTTGTCGCTGCTCACTTTGCGGTTGCGCACGTACTGACGAGCGTATTCAACCGGCGAAATCCAGGTGCCGAGGAAATCGGCGCCGAGGCTTACAATTACGTTAGCGCGGCCGAAGTCGTAGCCGGGCACCACGCCGTTGTTGGCTTGCAGCAGGCCCGTCACCGATTGCGCGTCGTACATGACGTGCGTGGTGTTGGGGTAGCGCGAGGCAAACTCGGCAATGGCCCGCTTGGTGCTGGGGCTGATGATGGTGGGCGATACGATGGCGATGCGGCCGGTGGTGCCGGCCAGTTTGCCGCGCACTTCGCGGTCGAGCGCGGCCATTTCAACCTGCTCGTGGGCATTGCCCCTCTTGATGGCGAAATGCTGCAGACGGCCACCGTCGTAGAGGCTCAGCACCGCAGCTTGGGCGCGGGCCGACAAGCCCCCGCGGGTGATGGGCGACTCGGGGTTACCTTCCAGCTTAATCGGACGGCCTTCGCGCGATTTCACGAGTACCGCGTTGTAGTCGGCGCCTGTGAAATAGGTCGAAGCGTAGAAGTTGGAGATGGTCGGGTCAATCTCCTCGGGCTTGTTCAGGTAGGGAATGGCTTTGCGGACGGGCGTCTCGCACGATGCCAAGGTGGCGGCGGCCACCCCAAAACCCATTAGTTTGAGGAAATCGCGGCGGGGAGCCGACGTAGCGTCTTTGCTCTCGTGGCTCTCCTTCACGGGCATGAATTCGGCGAAAGCCGATTGCATGAACTCCGGAGTGCTTTCTAGTTCCTCAATTCCTTTCCAGTACTTCATTTGGGAGGGTAATCAGTAATTCAGTATTGGGTAGTCAGTAGTCAAACACGAGTAGTCTCAATACTGACTACCCAGTATCGACTACCGAAAATCAGCTTATTAGTAGTGGCACTTTGAGCACTCAGTGCCGCCGTTCGACGACACGGTGAAGGGAGCACCGGCGTTCTTGGTGTCGTGCAGCTTCACAAGGTTGTCGTAGTACTTGTTGTCCTTCGAGTTGATGGGCATCTCGCGGTGGCAGTTGATGCACCAGCCCATGGTGAGGGCCGAATACTGGTACACCACTTCCATGTTCTGGATGGGACCGTGGCAGGTCTGGCACTGCAGGCCAGCCACCTGCGTGTGCTGCGAGTGGTTGAAGTAAGCCAGGTCGGGCAGGTTGTGCACGCGCACCCACTGAATGGGCTGCTTGCGCTCGATGGCGCGGTAGATTTTCTTGATTTCAGGAGACTCCGTCTTAATCTGCGAGTGGCAGTTCATGCAGATGTTGGCCGAAGGAATGTTGGCAGACTTAGCCTTGTATACCGAGGTATGGCAGTAGGCGCAGTTAATCTGGTGTTCGCCAGCGTGCAGCTTGTGCGAGAAAGCAATGGGCTGCGTGGGCTGGTAGCCTTGGGTCAGGCCCACGGCCATCACACTTTGTACCCCTTCATAAAGTAAAACCAGGGCGAAAACCGTCCCCACAATGCCACGCATTACGGGCGAGCGGTAAAACTTGCCCCAATCGAAGCGCTGCTCCAGGATTTCGATGTCGCGGCCGTCGAGGTCCTTGCGGCCACGCAGCACATCTTTCATCAGGTTGCCAATGATAACCAGCGTTACCACCAGCACAATCAATACTACTACGAGTACGATGAGCAGGATATCAACGTATTTACCAGCACCTTCGGCAGCGCCAGCAGCGGCATCCGTTTTGCCATCGGCAGCAGCGGCGTTGCCAGCCGTGGGGCCACCAACTACAGCCGTAGCTTTACCTTCTTCCGAAGTGACGTAGGCCACGATAGAAGTGATTTCCTTGTCCGACAGCGCGAACGAAGGCATCTGCTGCTTGTTAAACTTGTTGAAGAGGGCTACCGCGTATTCATCGCCGCTGGCCACCACCTTGCTCGAGTTCTTAACCCACGGAATCAGCCAAGAAATGGGCCGGCGCTTGGTAATGCCTGCCAGCGCGGGACCTACCACTTGCTCGTTCACGGCGTGGCACTGGGCGCAGTTGCCTTTGAACAGCGCATCACCGGCGGCAATAGCGGCGGCGTCGCCACCAGCAGGAGCTGCGGCCGGGGCCGTAGCGGTGGCCGCCGTAGCACCGGCGGTTGCGCCGGGAGCTACGCCATTGGTTTTCACATCGGCCGCTGCGCTTGCTTGGGCCACCGCCTGTTGGGCACCGGCAAACGTGAGCAGTAGTGCCAGCAACAGTTGAGGTAAAGAACGAAGTCGATTGCTATTCATAAGGAAATAGACGGTAAAACGAAACGCTAGGGGCATTTCAAGGCCACAAATGTAGGTCAGGAATCGTAGGCGGCAAAAAGCGGAATGCAATTTCTGACAGGCTGCGGCCGTTCGTATTGGCCCATTTATATGCTGTGCTCTTCGGCTTGGGCAATGTTTGCGGGGGTGACCTACAGTAACGGTGCTATTCTTAGTCCCTCATTCATAGGCGCCCATCGACTGAGAATTGACTGTTATAGCAACCCTCGCCGCGGTCAATTTGTTGGGCCAGACTCCGGTCTTTGGGCGTGCAATTTGTGACGGGCTTCGTGCCGGTTCCTCTCTCCTTCCGTGGCCGGCCACTGCCGGTGTTGAAACGCCTGTTTTCTCGGTAGACTCAGTTGCGGCCCATACCTTAATATGTACGATGACGACGCCACGCTTGGCAATGTGCCGGGAAGTCAGTACCTTTGCGCCCCAATCAAATTTTTTCACCCCCAAATTTTCACCCCGTCGTAATGGAAGTAAGAAATTACGAGACGGTCTTCATCGTAACTCCCGTGTTGAACGAGAGCCAGGTGCAAGAGACGGTCGAGAAGTTCACCCAGGTGCTTAAGGAAAATAGCGCCGCCATTGTATCCACCGAAGCCTGGGGCCTGCGCAAGCTGGCGTACCCGATTCAAAAGAAGTCGACCGGCTACTACTTCTGCCTGTCGTACACGGGCGAAGGCAACATCGTTGACGTGCTGGAACTCGCGTTCCGTCGCGACGAGCGCATCATCCGGTTCCTGACCACGGTGCTCGACAAGCACGCGGTGGAGTACAACAACCGCCGCCGCAACGGCGAAATGAACCAGCAGAAGGCTGCGAAAGAAACCGAAGCCGTAGCCCAATAATCTAGCAACGACATGGCATCTCCCGCATTCAACCGCAACAACGACCGCGCGGCCAACAACAAACCGCAGGACAACCGCAAGAAGTACTGCCGCTTCAAGAAGAACGGCATCAAGTACGTGGACTACAAAGACCCGAACTTCCTGCTGAAGTTCGTGAACGAGCAGGGCCGCGTGCTGCCCCGTCGCCTCACCGGCACCAGCCTGAAGTTTCAGCGCAAAGTGACCCAGGCCATCGCTAAGGCCCGTCACCTCGCTCTGATGCCGTACGTAGCCGACGCTCTGAAATAGACCTTAGACATGAGACGTTAGGCATCAGACTCAAGTAAGCTCCGGCTTTTCTTGGTTCTTATGTCTTGTGTCTTGCCTCTTTTCAAATCATGGAAATTATCCTCAAAGACGACGTTAAGGGCCTCGGGTACAAGAACGACATCGTGACCGTGAAATCGGGCTACGGTCGCAACTTCTTGCTGCCGCAGGGCTTGGCCATTCTGGCCGACAAGACCAACAAGAAAATCACGGCCGAGAACGTGCGTCAAGCCGCTCACAAAGCCGACAAAATCAAAGGCGACGCCCAGGCCATTGCCGACCAGATTGGCGAAACCGTGCTGGAAATCCCCGCCAAGGTGGGCGAGAGCGGCAAAATCTTCGGCCGCGTAACCACCCTGCAATTGGCCGACGCGCTGAAAGCCAAAGGTGTGGACGTGGACCGCAAGCGTTTGTCGTTCGACCAGGAGCCTTCGGCTGCCGGCGACTACACCGCTACCGCCAACCTACATAAGGAAGTGAAGCACACGGTGAAATTCCGCGTGGTAGCTGAGTAGTTTCGGCTGCGTAACTTGTTAGAAAAGCCCTGCCTGCTGGCGGGGCTTTTTTTATTCCGGCAACCGGGGGCGAACCGGCTAACGGCCTATTTTTGCTGTAATGTTTAGAACTGAACTACCCATCGCCCCGGCCACGGACCAGCTTTCGCGCACGGCGCGGGTCCTGACCATGGGCTCCTGCTTTGCCGACAGCATCGGCTCGCGCCTGCTGGCCAATAAGGTGGAGGCACTGGCAAACCCCTTCGGCACGGTGTTTCAGCCCTTGGCGCTGGCCAAACTGCTGCGTGCCGCGGCGGGCGAAGACGTAGACTGGCAGCAGCATGTGGTGGAAGCCCGCGGGCGCTGGCAGAGCTACGACCTGCACGGCAGCGTGGGGGCCGACTCGCCGGTGGAACTCCTGCAGCACATTCAGGAGTTGGTGCGCCGCACGGGCGAGTTTCTGCGCTCGACCGACGTGGTGCTGCTCACGCTGGGCACTGCCTGGGCCTACCGCCTGCGCGAAACGGGCGAGCTGGTGAATAACTGCCACAAGCAGTCCGCCGACCTGTTTGTGCGCGAACTGCTGACGCCCGACGACATCATCAACGGCTTGGCTGAGACGCACGCATATCTGCGGCGCATCAACCCAAAGCTGCGCTTTGTGCTGACGGTGAGCCCAGTCCGGCATCTGAAAGACACACTGCCGCTGAATGCCGTGAGCAAATCGGTGCTGCGGGTGGCAACGCACATTGTGAGCGACTTGCTGCCGGGCGTGGCGTATTTCCCGGCCTATGAGCTGCTGTTGGACGACCTGCGCGACTACCGCTTTTATGCGGCCGACATGCTGCACCCCTCGGAAGTGGCCGAGGATTACATCTGGGAGAAGTTTACACGGACGTATTTCGACGCTGAGTTCGGACGCTTCCGCAAGGAATGGGCCTCGGTGCGGCAGGCCCTTGGCCACCGGCCGCTGCATGCGGCGGCGCCGGAGCACCGGCAATTTCTGGAAACCACGCTGCAGAAGCTGGAGCAGCTGAGCCTGCGCCGGGTGGAAGTGAGCGCGGAGCTGCAAACCGTGCGTACGCAGCTAGCGGCCCTGCCAGAGCCGCGCCAACCGGAGCCCGTGGCTGAGGTGGAAGACGACGAAGAGCGGATTGATATCGGAGAAGGCTCGGTGGTTTCGTCCATAGCGCGTCCCGTTGACACGACCCCTGTAGTAGCGGACGCTGCAGCCGAAGCGTTGTCGGCTGCGCAGGGTGATGGCCGGCCGCCGCGCTTGTCACCGGAGGAGTTTCGCTCGCAGCGCAACCACTCGGGACGGCAGGAGCGCGGCCGCCGCGATGGCCGTGGCAAAGGCCAGATGTCCCCCCCAGCGAAACGGAGCAATACCAGGCATCTGCTGTGCTAACGCCGTTTGTGGAGGATAGTATGCCCGCAACGGAAGCCGACGTACCGGCAGCAATGCCAGCACAGGAATCCGCAGCGGCTTTTGCCGAAGAATCCGTTGAAATGACGGGCCAGGAGTTGGCAAAGAAGAAAAAGCGGCGTTCGCGGGGCGGCGCCAAGCGCACGGCTCGCAAGAATGCGCTTCGGCTGGCGGCTGAGTTGGGCCAGGAAAATGGGCCCGCAGCTGCGGCAGAGGATGTGGCTGGAGACTCGGCGGTGTCGGAAGTACCGGTAGCGGCTCCGAAATCGAGCGTTATCACCAAATCGGTGCCCGTGAAGCGGGGCGGCCGACGCGACGAGGGCGGGCGCGTACCCCGGGTGCCGCTTTTTGTAGCTGCCCCGGCGGCAAATACTGTTTTGCCAATGGAAGCGTCGGCGCAGGTAGATGCTGAATTGTCGGCATTGCCAGTGGCAAGTGAGGTAAGCCTGCCGACGGTGCCCGATGGAGCGACGGAAGCACAGCCGGAAAACATCCCGGTGCGCGCTTCGCGCAACAGTCGCAATCGCAAGAAGAAAAAGGCCGCACAGCAAGCAGCAGAAGCCGCACAACCCGGGACCACGCCCAATGCAGTGGAAGTTACCCCGACGCTGATAGTTGAAGCTCCGGCTGCTACTGAGAGCCCGCGGCCTGCCGAAACTTCGGTAACCCAGGCGCCGTTGGCCATTGCCGCGCTGCCGGTTGAGGCCCCCGCAGCCGTGGCGCAAACCGTGGTTCCGGCGCAGGAAAGCGCTCCCACCCCGCGCCGCCCCAGCCGCTCCAAGGCACGCGTGCTCAGTGGGGCGCGGGCCGAGAAGCCGGCCGTAGACACGCCGGTGGTGCCCGTGCCCGACGCTACCCAGGTGCGCACGCAGGTGGCCGCCGGGCGCATGACCGGCTCGGCCGCCTCGCTGTTGGAGCCGACTGCTAAGCCAGCCAAGGCCAAGCCAAGTCGTGGGGCCACGCCCAAAGCTGTGGCAGCTGATACCCAAGCAGAAACGCCGAAACCGGCGAAGAAGGCGACTGCCAGCCGCAGTAAAGCACCAAAAGCAGTGGCAGAGCCCACTGCCGCTCCGCCAGCGCCAGCCGCAGCAGAAGTGGCACCTGTGCCGCCCAAAGCAAAAGCTACCCGCCCGAAGGCCGCACCCAAGCCTGCGCCGGTCGCAACGCCTGCAACTGACGCAGCACTACCAGCGCCCAAGCCAAAGGCCGTGAAGCCCAAGGCACCGAAGAAGCCCGCGAAACCGGCTTAATCCATCTCCAGACCCGGCCTTTGCGCCGGGTTTGGCGTTTTACTACCGTTGCCTTCCCCCTCCCCTTTCGCCATGGCCCAAGCTTCTTCGACCAATCGCCTTGCTCAGGAAACCAGCCCTTACCTGCAGCAGCACGCCCATAATCCCGTGGACTGGTTTCCGTGGGGACCAGAGGCACTGGGCCGGGCCAAAGCGGAGCAGAAACCCATTCTGGTGAGCATTGGCTACGCGGCCTGCCATTGGTGCCACGTGATGGAGCGCGAGTCGTTTGAAGACGCGGCGGTGGCGGCGGTGATGAACCAACACTTCGTTTGCATCAAGGTTGACCGAGAGGAGCGGCCCGATGTGGACCAAGTGTATATGGAAGCGCTGCACGCCATGGGCCTGCAGGGCGGCTGGCCGCTGAACGTGTTTCTGACCTCGGAGGCCAAGCCGTTTTATGGCGGCACGTATTTTCCGAAGGGCAACTGGGTGAAGCTGCTCGAAAACATCGGCCAGGCCTATGCCGGCGAGCACCGCGCCGAGCTGGAGCAGTCGGCTGAACGGTTTATGGAAGTGATTGCGAAAAGCGAGCTGGCGAAATACGGCGCGCAGAATTTCAATGCCGCACAGGAAGCCGACTACTCGGCGCTGCAAGCCATCGGCGTGGCACCGGAAACCGGCCCGGCCGGTGTGTCAGACGACGAGTTTAAGCTATTGGTGTACAACCTTGCCGCCAAATTTGACCGGGCGCGGGGCGGAATGAACCGGGCACCCAAGTTTCCGATGCCCAGCATCTGGCGGTTTCTGCTGCGGGCCTATGCCATCAGCGGCAACCCGGCGGTGCTGGACCAGACGGTGCTCACGCTGCGCGAAATGGCCTGGGGTGGCATCTACGACCAGGTGCACGGTGGTTTTGCGCGTTACTCGGTAGATGCGGAATGGCTGGCCCCGCACTTTGAGAAGATGCTGTACGACAATGGGCAGTTGGTGAGCTTGTACAGCGAAGCCTACCAGCTGACGCAGGACGAGCTTTTTCGGGAAGTGGTGTACGATACCGTCGAGTTTATTCGGCTGGAGCTGACCAACGCCGAGGGAGGCTTTTATTCTTCGCTCGATGCTGACAGCGAAGGGGAGGAAGGCCGGTTTTACGTTTTCACCAAAGAAGAACTGCAGGAAATTCTGGGCGATGAGGAGCCGCTTTTCTCGGCTTACTACAACTGCACGGCGCTGGGCAACTGGGAGCATGGCCGCAACATCCTGCACCGGCGGCAGCGCGACGAAGACTTTGCCGCCGAGCACCAGCTGGCGCCCGGCGTGGTGCCGGAGCTGGTGGCGGGCTGGAAGCAGAAAATCATGGCCGTGCGGGCAACGCGCGTGCGCCCCGGTCTCGACGACAAAATTCTCACCGGCTGGAACGCCCTGATGCTGCAAGGCCTCACCGACGCCTACCGGGCTTTCGGTGAGCCCGAGTTTCTGGTAGTGGCCGAGCGCAATGCGCAGTTTATCCAGAAAAACCTGCGCAACGGGGCGGGTTTGTTCCGAACCTGCAAAAACGGCCGGGCCAGCATCAGCGGCTTTCTGGAAGACTACGCGCAGGTCATCCAGGCCTATATCAGCCTCTACGAAGTCACCTTCACGGAAAGCTGGCTGCGCGAGGCCCAAGCCCTCACGGAGTACGTGCTGGCCAACTTCTGCGACCCCACCGAAACCCAGTTCTTCTACACCGACGCCACGGCCGAAGCCCTCATTGCCCGCAAAAAGGAACTGATGGACAACGTCATCCCCAGCTCCAACTCCGTGATGGCGCACAACCTGCACCGCCTGGGCCGCCACCTCGAACACGCGCGCTACGCCGACTTGGCTGTGGCCATGCTGGCCCAGGTGCGCCACCTGGTGGTGAAGGAAGCTCAACACCTCAGCAACTGGGCGGCGCTGTACGCGGCGCTGCTGCGGCCGGGCGCCGAAGTGGCCATCATCGGCCCGGAGGCGGAGGTTTTTCGCGAAGAACTTAGCCGCCGCTTTTTGTTTGATACCGTGTTGGCCGGCACCGAAACCCGCTCGCAACTGCCGCTGCTCAAGCTGCTGAAACCCGGCGCGGAATGCCAAACGGCCATTCACGTGTGCCGCAATCGGGCCTGTTTAGCCCCGGTATATAGCGTTGCTGAGGCCTTGAAAGTCCTGTAGTGGCGCGGCGCTACGGCCCTGTTATCTTTACTATCCGCCCCTAGTTTATCCACTGTTTTGAATCTCGCGCTTGATTTTATTTCACCCGCAGCCGTGCCCTCGGCCGACCGGGTGACGCTGTTTGCCGACGTTATTTTGCCCCTGCCCCTGCCCCGGCTCTACACCTACCGGGTGCCGTATGAGCTGAACGACAACGTGGTGATTGGCGGGCGCGTCATCGTGCAGTTCGGGGCCAAAAAGACCCTCAGCTGCATCGTGGCGGCCGTGCACGAGAACGCGCCCAAGGAATACCAGGCCAAGTACATCCTCGAGTTCATCGACGACGCGCCGGTGGTCACGCAGCCGCAGCTCAAGCTTTTCCGCTGGATGGCCGACTACTACATGTGCACCATCGGCGAGGTGATAAATGCGGCCCTACCCTCGGCGCTGAAGCTGAGCTCGGAGTCGCGCATTCAGCTGCACCCCGGCTTTTCGCAGGAGGAAAACGAGTACCCGCTGTCGGCGCAGGAAGAACTGATTGTGGACGCGCTGGGCAACGTGGAAGACGGCAAAGCCCTCACCTTTACGGAAGTAGGTGACCTGCTGGGCGTCACGTCCTTCCATAAGGTCATCAAGTCCTTGATGAATAAGGACGTGATTTTCCTCTTCGAGCACACGGCCGACAAGTACGCGCCCAAGGTGGTGAAGAAGGTGCGGCTGGCGCACCACTTCGTTTCGGAGGCGTCGATTGAGATGCTGTTCAACAACCTCAGCAGCAAGCCCAAGCAGCTCGATGTGCTGATGAAGTACCTGCAGCGCGTGCCCGTGTACCAGAACGAGCACGCCAACCACAAAGGCATCGAGAAAGCCGCCCTCACCAGCAGCCCGCACCTCTCGGCCTCGGCCGTGAACACGCTCATCAAAAACGGCGTGCTGGAGCAGTTCGACGTGATTGTGAGCCGCTTTCCGCTGGAGGATGAGCCTACGGCCAAGCTGCATTTCGAGCTGACCGAGGCCCAGACCACGGCCCGCGACGAAATCATGGCGCACTTCGGCGAAAAGGAAATTGCACTGCTGCACGGCGTGACCGGCGCCGGCAAGACCGAAATATACATCGACCTCATTCGCAAGGCCTTGGAAAGCGGCGGCCAAGTGCTGTACCTGCTGCCCGAAATTGCTCTCACGGCCCAGATTGTGGGGCGCTTGCTGCGCGTGTTCGGCTCGCGGCTGGGCGTGTACCACTCCAAATTCTCGGATAATGAGCGGGTGGAAGTGTGGAACGGCGTGCTCTCGGGCCGCTTCCAGGTGGTGGTGGGCGTGCGCTCGGCGGTGTTTCTGCCGTTTGATAACCTCTCGCTCATTATCGTGGACGAGGAGCACGAGTCCTCCTACAAGCAGTACGAGCCCGCCCCGCGCTACAACGCCCGCGAAGTGGCCCTGATGATGGCCAACTTCCAGGGGGCCAAAACGCTGCTGGGCTCGGCCACTCCAGCCGTAGAAACCTACTACCAGGCCAAGCAGGGCCGCTACGGGCTGGTGAGCCTCACCAAGCGCTTTGGCGAGGCTGGCATGCCGGATATTGAACTGGTGGACACGCGCAAGGCCCGCGAGCACAAAACCATGCACAACCACTTCACGGCCGATTTGCTGGGCGAAATCGAGCGCAAGCTGGGCGCCCAGGAGCAGGTGATTTTATTCCAGAACCGCCGCGGCTACGCGCCCGTGGTGGCCTGCCAGGACTGCGGCTGGATACCCAAGTGCACCAACTGCGCCGTGAGCCTGAGCTACCACAAGCACAGCCACGAGCTGCGCTGCCACTACTGCGGCTACCACGACTCCATGGTGAGTAAGTGCCCCGCCTGCGGCTCCCGGGCCGTGAAAACCCAGGGCTTCGGCACCGAGAAGATTGAGGACGACCTCAAAATCATGCTGCCCCAGGCCAACATCCAGCGGATGGACCTGGACACGACGCGCGCCAAAAACAGCTATCAGCAAATCATCGCCGACTTCGAGAAGCAGAACACCAACGTGCTGGTAGGCACCCAGATGGTGACCAAGGGCCTCGATTTTGCTAACGTGAGCCTCGTGGGCATCATCAACGCCGACAGCATCATTCACTACCCCGATTTCCGGGCCCACGAGCGGGCTTACCAGATGTTTGTGCAGGTGAGCGGCCGGGCCGGACGCAAAGGCAAGAAGGGCAAGGTCATCATCCAGACGGCCGACCCCACGCAGGTGATTTTCGACAAAGTCATCCGCAACGACTACATCGAGTTTTATAACTACGAAATCGTGCAGCGGCACGAGCACGGCTACCCGCCCTTCATGCGCGTCATCAAAATGACGGTGAAGCACATCGACCAGGGCGTGGGCGAGGCGGCCGCCATCCTGCTCACCCAGGAGCTGGTGGACCGGCTGGGCCGAGCGGCGGTGCTGGGGCCGGAAGCGCCCTATATTTTCCGCATTCGCAATTTCTATCTGCAGGAAATCACCATTAAGCTCGACCGCGCCCACACGGCCTTAAAATGGGCCAAAGAGCAGATTCACGCGGCCATGGACGTGGTGCGCGACCACAAGGAGTTCAAGCAGGCCCGTCTGGTGGCTGACGTGGACCCGATGTAGTCTAAAAACAACCAAACAAAAAGCCCCGCTCATTGTATGAGCGGGGCTTTTTGTTTGGTTGGGTGTGGCTGGGTTATGCCTGGTCGAGCACCCAGAGGAGCAGGAAGAGCACGCCCACGATGAAGACGATGAGGCCCAGTACCCGGAACAAGCCGGGCAGCAGCGCAATAAGGGCACCGATAACCATGAGGATGATGCCCAGACGCAGGTTGCCGCTCACGCCGCCTTTGGCAACGGAGGCCGTGTTGGCCTGCTGGCGGGCAGTGGCTTTTTGCATCAGCTTGTCGACCTTCTTGGTCACTTTGTTCAGGGCCAGACGCTGAATGCCGCTCAGCTTACGGGCGGGCGCGGCGTCGGCCAGGGCAGTGGTGGCGGCACCGGCTTGGGCGGGGCTCACGGCCGGCTCGGCGGCGGCTACCGGCTTGGCGGCCGGGGCCGGAGCGGCTTTGGCAGCCTGGGGCGCAGCCGGGGCAACTGCTGCTGCGGCAACAGTCACGGGCTCCTGCGGAGCGGCCGCAACTTCGGCGGCGGGAGTGGCCTCAGCTTCCGGCTTGGCGGGTACCGGGGTGGTCACGCGCGTCACGCCGTGGTACGAGGCTCCTTTGGGCAGCATGGCGTACTCGGCCCGGCTGCAGCTGCCCAGAGTGAGGGCGCAGCAGGCAACGGCGGCCATTTTGGAGAAGGAGAGAAAAAGGTTTTTCATGGCAAAAAGGGTAATAGGGTAAGCGAAATGCTCGTTCTACGGCCAAAAGTAGAAAGCGGCGATTCCGGAAGCGCATTTTCCTTTTTAAATCAATTCGCTTCTTTATTAAAGGCCGAAATGGCGCGAAAGTGGACCCTTCTGTGCCGCTGAACGCGCCGCCCGATTTTGCTGTTGACTGCCTGGGATGTGTTTACTTGCGAATCGTATGAGGCAACATTTTTCAACCTGGCAACGCACCCTGAGCGTGGTGGGCACGAGCGGCAGCGCCGGCTTGCTGCTGTGGGGCTGCACCCAGCTACCGGCCGAAACCCGGCCGTCGGCCGGCGCCGAGCAGCGCCTGCAAGCCGTGGTGCGCACCGACACGAGCGGCTACGAAACCGCTCCGCCGCGCGACCCCAACGGCATTGGCACCTATTACCTGGGCCGTCAGATTGCGCACGTGATGGGCCACGAGGGCGCCAGCTGGCTGGAGCGCACCGGCCGCCGGCAGGAAGAAGGCACCGACTTGCTTCTCAAAGCGCTGCAACTCAAGCCCACCGACGTGGTGGCCGACATTGGCGCGGGCACGGGTTTCTTCTCCTTCCAGTTGGCCAGGAAAGTGCCCCAGGGCCGCGTGCTGGCCGTCGACATTCAGCCCGAGATGATATCGGCGCTGCAGGCCAACAAGCGCAAGCTGAAAGCGCCCAACGTGCGGCCCGTGCTGGGCACTACCACCAACCCCGCCCTGCCCGCCGACAGCGTGGACCTGGTGCTCATCGTGGATGCCTACCACGAGTTCGACCACCCGCGCGAGATGGGCCGCGCCATTCGGCAGGCACTGAAGCCCGGCACCGGCCGGCTGGCCCTGGTAGAATACCGCGCCGAAGACCCCAACGTGCCCATCAAGCGCATCCACAAAATGAGCGTGGAGCAGGCCCGCAAAGAAATGGCGGCCGTGGGCCTGGAGTTCATCGAAAGCAACGAGACGCTGCCGCAACAGCATTTGCTGCTGTTCCGGCGCAAGTGAAGAGAAGCGGCTAACCCCAAAGGCGAAAACCTGGTCTATTGCATGGACTGGGTTTTTCCTTTTTTACCCCTGCGCTTAACTTCTTCTCGCATTCCGACCTTTGCGGGCCTATGACTGCTCCCGACCCGCGCCAGCTTGCCATCCACGACTTCACCTACGCACTGCCCGCCGAACGCATTGCGCCCGAGCCCCTCCCCGACCGCGCTGCCAGCCGCCTGCTGGTGAGCCGCCACGGGCAGCTGGCCGACAAAAACTTCCGCGACCTGCCGGGCGAGCTGCCGCCCGGCGCCCTGCTCGTTTTTAACGACACCCGCGTGGTGCGGGCGCGGCTGCTGGCCCGCCGGCCCACGGGCGGGCAGGTAGAACTGTTTTGCCTGGAGCCCGTGGCGCCGCACCGCAGCCTGGAGCTGGCCCTGCAGCAAACCGGCGCGTGCACCTGGCGCTGCCTGGTGGGCAACGGCCGCCGCTGGAAAGAAGGCCCTGTGGAACTGGAATTTACCGCCTCCGATGGCGAGGCGGCTACGCTAACGGCCGTGCGCCGCGAGCAGGAAGCCGGCACCGCCCTCATCGATTTCAACTGGACACCTACGGAGCTGCCCTTTGCCGAAGTACTGCGCGCGGCTGGCCACCTGCCCCTGCCGCCCTACATCGACCGGCCCGACACGGCCACCGACGCCGTGCGCTACCAAACCGTGTACGCCGCCGCCGAGGGCGCCGTGGCGGCCCCCACCGCCGGCCTGCATTTCACACCCGAATTGCTGGCTGAGCTGGCCGAGCGCGGCTTTGAAACCGGCCACGTGACGCTGCACGTGGGCGCCGGCACATTTCAGCCGGTGAAAGCCGACCGGATGGCCGGCCACCCCATGCACACCGAGCCCATTCTGGTGACGACGGCGC
This sequence comes from Hymenobacter sp. 5317J-9, assembly GCF_022921075.1. Taxonomy (NCBI): domain Bacteria; kingdom Pseudomonadati; phylum Bacteroidota; class Cytophagia; order Cytophagales; family Hymenobacteraceae; genus Hymenobacter; species Hymenobacter sp. 5317J-9. The sequence continues at coordinate 1,684,407 of NZ_CP095050.1, read as the reverse complement.
TGCTGCGGCAGCTGCTGGCGCACCGGCCGCGGCCCGTGGTGGCGGTGGGCACCACCAGCCTGCGCACCCTGGAAACGCTGTATTGGCTGGGCGTGGGCCTGCTGGTGGCGCCGGCGGCCGCCGGCAGCGAGCTGCTGGTCACGCAATGGCAACCCTACGAGCTGGCCGATGCGGCGGCCGGCATCAGCACCGAGCAGGCCCTGGCCGCCCTGCTGCAGCGCCTCGAAGCGGCGGGCACCGAGACGCTGGAGGCCCGCACGCAGCTGCTCATTGCGCCGGGCTACCGGTTTCGGGTGATTGACGGACTGATTACGAATTTCCATCAGCCCGAAAGCACGCTGCTGCTGCTGGTGGCGGCGCTGCTGGGGCCGGGCTGGCGCGCGGTATATGAGCACGCGCTGGCCAATGGGTACCGGTTTTTGAGCTATGGCGACAGCTCTTTGCTTTTGCCGTAGGTGCTTACGAGCGGCTGGGTCAGCCTTTTTATTTGCGGCCCGGTCCTTGTCAGAACCTTTGAAAACACGGACCGTAAAAGGCCGGACTTACCCTTAATCTCCCTTCTGACTGACCATGAAAAAAGTAACCTTGTTGCTCGCCCTTTGCGCCTTCGCCACCGCCAGCTACGCGCAAACCACTCCCTCGACCGAAGTAAAAGTTCGTGACAATGGCACCACCAAAGTGGTGACCAAAACCGGCAAAACCAACGTGGGCCAGGCCCTCGACAACACGAAGGACGCCGCTGGCAACGTGGCCCACAAAACCGGCCACGCCATCAAATCGGGCGCTAAGAAAACCGGCCATGCGGTGAAGCACGGCGCCAACAAAGTGAGCAGCAAAGCCAAAGAAGGCTCGGCCAAGCTCGAAGACAAGACCGAGTAGTTTCGGACAACTCGCTATCCCTTTCCGTATTTCCGCGAAAACCCTGACCTGCCTAGGTCAGGGTTTTTTTATGCCTTGCGGGGGTCCAGGACAGCGGCGCTGGAGCGCCACCCTTAGCGCGTGGGCCGTTCGCGCACGTCATGCAGCACCCGTTCCACCACGCCCTGGCCGAAGAGGCTGACGCCGGCGTTGAGCACCACTAAGGCGGCCGTGCCGGCCGGCACCCACTGCCGGGCCGGGGCGCGCTTTTCCTTGAGATTGCCGGCCCATTGCACCAGGCAGGCACCCGCGCCGATGGTGACGAGCCCCAAGGGCGCAAACAGCAGCCATTTCGTTTTGTGAGTCATTGCGAAAGCAGAATAGTGATGGAGGTGTAATGAAAGGCACGGTGTGGCGATTCAGCCATTGGCATGGCGCTGCCGCGTACCTTTCGGCTTTTAGCCTACGCACCAAAACCGCCCATGTTGCGGCCATTCCGCCATTTGCTTATGTCGCTCTACGAACAACTGCTCCACCTGGCCTTCACCGCGCCCAACGACGTGAAGTACTACCTCACCCCCACCGCGCTGCAGGCCTACGACCAACTGCGCACGGCGCCCCCGTCCCAGCGCCCCTTCCGCTTCGAGCAGGTGCGCCTGGGCCTGGCCATGGCGCTGCTGAAGCTGGTGAGCGAACTGGGCGACCACGACGCCAGCCGCCAGGTGCTCGACGTGCTGCACCGGGCGCTGTCGGAGGCCCGCTCGCCCGAGGACATTGACCGCATCGTGGGCCGCGAGGCCAAGCTTTTTGACCGCCTCTACGACAATCTGTACGTGAACGACGAGGGCGAGGAGTTGCTTAACCTTTTCGGCCGCACCCTCGACGCTGACGCGCCCGAACTGCTGGAAGAAGTGGCCCACGAGGGTGTAGAATTGGCCCGCACCCTCGATTTCTCTACCGACGAAGACGACGAAGACTAGCGGCGCCTGTAGCCCGCTCCTTCCAACCTTCCTACACTTTTCAACCCTTAATTCTGCAACTGCTCCATGGCACTCACCATTTTTGGCTTCATCCTCCTTGTGCTGGGCCTGAACGCCGCCCGCTTTTCCGAACGGATGGAGCGGCTGCGGGGCGGCCTTGTGTTTTTGGGCATTGCTTTTCTGCTGCTGGGCATTTCGCTGAGCACAGTGGTGCAAGTGGGCGTGGGCCAGGTGGGCGTGCAAACGCTGTTTGGGCAGGTGCAGAAGCGCGTGCTGCAACCCGGCCTGCATGTGGTGAACCCGCTGGTGGACGTGACCCGCTTCGACACCCGCACCCAGAACTATACCATGTCGGCGCAGCACAGCGAGGGCCAGCAAAGCGGCGACGACGCCATCCGGGTGCTGTCGGCCGACGGACTCGAAGTCGTCATCGACCTCACGGTGCTCTACCACGTGGTGCCTGCGCAGGCGCCGCGCATCCTCTCCACCATTGGCGAGGACTACCAGGAGAAAATTGTGCGGGCCATTTCGCGCACTCGCATTCGCGACAATGCCGTGTACTACGACGCCGTGTCGCTGTACTCCACGCGCCGCGAGGAGTTTCAGGCTCGTATTCTGGCCGCCATCGAAAAGGATTTCCGGAACAATGGCTTGCAGCTCGACCAATTGCTCATCCGCAACATCCAGCTGCCGCAGTCGGTGAAGGCCAGCATCGAGAGCAAGATTTCAGCCGAGCAGGACGCCCAGAAAATGCAGTTTGTGCTGCAAAAGGAAAAGCAAGAAGCTGAACGCAAGCGCGTGGAGGCCCAGGGCATTGCCGACTACCAGCGCATTGTGAACACCGAGCTCAGCGACAAGCTGCTACAGTACGAAACCATCAAGGCCAACCAGGCCATTGCCACTTCGCCCAACGCCAAGGTTATCATCATGGGCGGTGGCCGTGGTAATGCGCCGCAACTGCTGCTAGGCGACAAATAAGGCCTGCACATGTTGCCGGCAAAAGGCCGCAGCCACCGCTGCGGCCTTTTTGCGTATGCATCCTTGCCGGAACGGGCTGTCGGCAACTGCCGCTTTTGCCCGTGGTTTATCGCGGCCTGCCGCGCGTGCCTACCTTTACCGGGCCAGACCTGCGCCGCGGGGTGGCCCTTCTGACTTGTCCTTCGTTTCAATGCCCACCATTCATTACCTCACCACCGCCGAAACCATTGCCGAGGCGGCTGCCCATTTTGCCACGCTGCCGCGCATTGGCATCGACCTGGAGTTTGACGACATGCGCCACCGCTACGGTCGTCATCTGGCCTTGATACAGGTATTTGATGGTCAGCAAGTTTATCTCATCGACCCGCTGCCGCTGGCCGACATGGCTGCCGGGCTTGAGCCCTTGTTTGCCGTGCTGCGCAACCCAGCGGTGGCCAAGGTGTTCCACTCCTGTAAGTCCGACATCCTGCTGCTCGACGAGCTGTTCAGCGTCAACTGCCGCAACATCGTGGATACCAGCGTGCAGTTCACGCTGCTGGCTGCCGAAGACAACAACATTTCGCTGGGCCGCCTCATTCAGGCCGAGCTGGGCTTTGAGGTGGACAAAGGCGAGCAGAAATCGAACTGGCTGAAGCGCCCCCTCAGCGAAGCCCAAAAGGAGTACGCCGCCAACGACGTGCTCTACCTGTTCGAGCTCACCGACCGCCTCAGCGCCCGCCTCGAAGAGCTTGGCCGCGCCGACTGGGCCGCCCAGGAAAACCTGGCCCTCGAAGCCGTGCGCTACGGCCGCGACGACCCGCGCCCGTGGTCGCGCAACGCCGCCAAATACAAGATTACGCCCCAGGAAATGCCCATTTTCCGGGAGTTGTACCTGCTGCGCGACACCGTGGCCCGCCAGCTCGACCGCCCGCCCTACCACGTGCTCAGCAACGATAAGCTGGCCGAGCTCACGCGCAAGCCCATCGAGACACCCCTGCAGCTGCGCACCGCCAACGGCCTGCACCCCGAGCTGAAGCGCCCTCCCTACGCCGAGCAGCTGCTGGCCATCGGCACCACCGACCTGGAGCCCGATGCGCCCCTGCCGGCCGACCAGCGCAGGTTTCCGTTCCGCCGTCGCCTCAATGGCCCCGCCGCCACCCGTGCCGAAGCCCGCGAAACCCTGCTCAACACGCTCAAAGCGCACTTGGCTACCGACCACGGCAGCACCATGGCCAACATGGTACTCAGCAACCGCCTCATTGCCGACATCATCGAGCTGGGCGCCGACGCCGCGCTGCGCCCCTGGCAACAGCAGTTGCTGCGCGAGTCGGCCGAGCGCCACGGCGAGAGCTACGAGCAGATTGCAACGCCCTTTGCGTAGAGCGCGGCAAGCATAAATGAACGTCATGCTGAGCGGAGTCGAAGCATCTCTACCGCGCAACTAAAATTAATTAGTGCTACAGTAGAGATGCTTCGGCAAGCTCAGCATGACGTTCTTCGTTTTAGCAATTCGGACGTCTGGCTAGAACTGGCTAGAATTGTGCTTCCTCGGTGCTACCCACCAGGGCGGCGGTGCTGGTCTGGTTGCTGGTTACCACGTTCTGCACGGCATCGAAATAGCCCGTTCCCACGAACGATTGGTGCTTCACGGCCTGGTAGCCGTCCTTTTGCAGCGCGAACTCCCGCTCCTGCAATTCCGAGTAGCCGGCCATGCCGCGCTGCTGGTAGGCCTGGGCTAGCTCAAACATACTGGTATTGAGCGCGTGAAAACCGGCCAGCGTGATGAACTGGAACTTGTAGCCCAGCGCGGCCAGCTCTTCGCGGAAAGTTTCCATCTTCTCCTTGCTCAGCTTAGCGGCCCAGTTGAAGGACGGCGAGCAGTTGTAAGCCAGCAGCTTGCCGGGGTACTTGGCGTGCATGGCCTGGGCAAATTGTCGGGCCTGCTCCAGGTCGGGGTGCGAGGTTTCCATCCAGATAAGGTCGGCGTAGGGCGCGTAGGCCAAGCCGCGGGCAATGGCCGCCTCCACGCCGCAGCGGATGCGGTAGAAGCCCTCGCTGGTGCGCTCGGCCTCTTGTAAGATGAACGGTTGGTCACGTGGGTCCACGTCGGCCGTGAGCAGGTCGGCCGCGTCCGCATCGGTGCGGGCCACGATGAGTGTGGGCACGCCCAGCACGTCGGCCGCCAGCCGGGCCGCCACCAGCTTATTAATGGCTTCCTGCGTGGGCACCAGCACCTTGCCGCCAAGGTGCCCGCACTTTTTGGCCGAGGAAAGCTGGTCCTCGAAATGCACCCCGGCCGCCCCGGCCTCTATCATCATCTTCATCAGCTCAAAGGCATTCAGGTTGCCACCGAAGCCGGCTTCCGCATCAGCCACAATGGGCGCGAGGTAATGCACGTCGGTGCGGCCGTCGAGGTGCTGAATCTGGTCGGCGCGCAGGAGGGCGTTGTTGATGCGGCGCACCACGGCGGGTACGCTGTCGACGGGGTAGAGGCTTTGGTCAGGGTACATGTGGCCGGCGCCATTGGCATCGGCCGCCACCTGCCAGCCGCTGAGGTAGATGGCCTGCAGGCCCGCCTGCACCTCCTGCACGGCCTGGTTGCCGGTGAGGGCGCCCAGGCCAGCCACGTATTCCTGCGAGTGCAGCAGCTCCCACAGCCGCTCTGCCCCTTGCCGGGCCAGCGAGTGCTCGATGTGCACGGAGCCCTGCAGCTTCACCACATCGGCGGGCGAATACGGGCGCTGAATGCCAATCCAGCGAGGGTTATGGGCCCAGTCGAGGGCCAGTTCGGCGGTGCGTTGCTGGTGCGATTTCATAGGACTTGAGGTGGTGAAATGATGGGTTTGAAATGGGCAAAGCAGTGCCATGCTGCTTAGAAAGCGGCTTTTTCAGAATATTCGATTGGGGTAGAGACGCAACATGTTGCGTCTTCTCGTTGAACGACTTGCGTGGCACGATGCCACCGGAGCGAGTTGTGAGCGACGCGGACGACGAGACGCAAAATATTGCGTCTCTACATCTTGCTAAGCCAGCTGCTCGTAGGCCGGCACGGTCAGGAATTCGATGAACTCTTCGCTCATCACGAGCTTATCGAAAAGGCGGGCGGCTTCCAAATAGTGGCCTGTTGAGTAAGCGTCCTCCCCTACCTGGCCTTTGATTTTATCCAGCTGGCCGGGCACCAGCGAGCGATACAGCTCCGGCGTTATGGCACGGCCGTCGGCCAGCGTGGTGCCGGGCGTGTGCAGCCACTGCCACACCTGCGCCCGGCTGATTTCGGCCGTGGCGGCGTCCTCCATCAGGTTGTAGATGGGCACGCAGCCGTTGCCGCCCAGCCAGGAGGCCAGGTACTGAATGGCCACGTCGATGTTCAGCTTCAGGCCGTCTTCGGTGATGGAGCCCTGCGGGGCACGCACCAGGTCGGCGGCCGATACCTGCACGTCGGGGCGCTTATTCTCAATTTGGTTGGGGCCGGGCATGAGGCGGTTGAAGACTTCCAGCGCCACGGGCACCAGGCCGGGGTGGGCCACCCAGGTGCCGTCGTGGCCGTTGGTGGCTTCCCGAATTTTGTCCTGCCGCACCTTTTCCAACGCGGCTTCGTTGGCGGCCGGGTCGTTTTTGATGGGAATCTGGGCCGCCATGCCGCCGATGGCGTGCACCCCGCGCCGGTGGCAGGTTTGCACCACGAGCTGCGAGTAGGCGGCCATGAAGGGCACGGTCATGGTCACCTCGGCACGGTTGGGCAGGCGGAACTTGGGATTCGGCCCTAGTCGCTTGATGTAGCTGAAGATGTAGTCCCAGCGCCCGCAATTCAGCCCGGCGCTGTGCTCACGCAGTTCCCACAAAATCTCGTTCAGCTCAAACGCGGCCGGCAGCGTTTCAATCAGCACGGTGGCTTTGATGAGGCACTTGGGCAGCTTCAGCGACCATTGCGCAAAGCCGAACACGTCGTTCCACAGCCGCGCTTCGAGGTGGCTTTCCAGCTTGGGCAGGTAGAAGTAGGGCGCCGAGCCGCGGGCGCACAGCTCGTGGGCGTTGTGGAAATAATAAAGTCCAAAATCGAGCAGCGCAGCGCTAATGGGCTCGCCGTCGACCAGCACGTGTTTCTCCACCAGGTGCCAGCCGCGGGGGCGCACCATGAGCACGGCAGTTTTCTCGTTCAGCTTGTACTCTTTGGTGGGCGTGCTCAGCGAAATGGTGCGGCGCACGGCGTCGCGCAGGTTGATTTGGCCCTGCACCACATTTTCCCAGGTGGGCGAGTTCGAGTCTTCTAAATCGGCCATGAACACGCTGGCGCCGGAATTCAGGGCGTTGATAATCATCTTGCGCTCCACCGGGCCGGTGATTTCCACGCGGCGGTCGAGCAGGTCTTCGGGCAGGAGCGCCACGGTCCATTCCTGCTCGCGCAAGCGCTGGGTTTCGGGCAGAAAATCGGGTAGGATGCCCGCGTCGAAATCAGCCTGGCGCTCCACGCGGCGGGCCAGCAGGGCTTGGCGGGTGCCGTCGAAGCGGCGGTGCAGCTCAGCCACGAAGGCCAGGGCTGAGGGCGTGAGAATTTCGGCAAACTCGGGCGAGTAGGCGCCGAGAACTTTCACCCGTTCGGGCGTGAGGTAGGTGGGCGTCGGGGCGGGAGCGGTGTCGGTGAACGTCATAGCTGATGGTGGGTTGATGGCTGGATAGGCTCAGGTGCTGATTCCCAACGGCTGCGGCAAGCGCTGGCCGGCGACTTGCACAAACATACGCAAGCGAATTTGTATTTGTTAGCGAATTTTCGCTGAAAGAATAAAATTTGCCGAGCTCCGTACCTTTGAACTAAGCGGCGCTATGCACTGAAATGGGCCTGGTGCTCGTTCATGAGCTCTTTTTAAACGGCGCCGATAATCAGCGCTTCCGCATATTCAGCACTCAGCAAATCAGTAAATGCTCAACCACGGCCAGGTCGTCCGCCTCATTTTTGGCTTGAAGCTGCGCGAGCTGCGCCAGGAGCGCGGCCTGAGCCCGGGCGAGCTGGCGCGCATCTGCGACGTGTCGGTGAGCTACCTCAACGAGATTGAAAAAGGCAAAAAGTACCCCAAGGCCGACAAGATTCTGAGTTTGAGCCAGGCCCTGGGCGTGCGCTACGACCAGCTCACGTCGCTGGCCCTGCCGCGCCGGCTGGAGCCCATTGCGGAGCTGCTCAACTCCAAGATACTTAAGGAATTTCCCTTGGAGATGTACGGCCTGGAGCCGGCGCGCATCATCGACCTGATTGCGAACGCGCCGGCCAAGATGAACGCCTTCATCAGCACCATTTTCGAGATTGCGCGCAACTACGAGATGCGGCAGGAGCACCTGTTTCTGGCGGCGCTGCGCTCGTTTCAGGAAATGCACGACAACTACTTTGAGGACCTGGAGCAGGACGTGCGGGCCTTTGTGGGCAGCCACCAGCTGGCCACTGCCGCGCCCTTCGACCTTAGCCAGCTGGAACGCGTGCTCATCCAGGAATACGGCTACACCCTCGACCGCGAAACGCTGGGCCAGCACCCCGTGGCCACGCAGGCGCGGCTGCGAAGCGTGTTTCAGCCCAAAACCAAGCGCCTGCTCATGCGGCCGGGCCTGAGCCGGGGCCAGCAGGCCTTTGTGCTGGGCCGCGAAGTGGCCTTCAACTACCTCAAGCTGACCGAGCGGCCCTACGTGAGCAGCAGCACGCAGGTGCGCACCTTCGAGGAAGTACTGAACAACTTCAAAGCTTCCTACTTTGCCGGCGCGCTGCTGATGGAGGAGGAAAGCCTGCTGCGCGACGTGAAGAAGGTTTTCGGAGCCAAAAAATGGAACCCTGACCTGCTGCTGAACCTGCTAACGCAGTACGACGTGAGCCCCGAGATGTTCATGCAGCGCCTCACCACGCTGCTGCCGCGCCACCTGAGTTTGCAGAGCCTGTTCTTTTTGCGCTTCGACCAGCGCGACGCCGCTTCGCCCTTCGAGCTGACCAAGGAGCTGCACCTGGCCCGGCTGCATAACCCCCACGGTAACGAGCTGAACGAGCATTACTGCCGCCGCTGGGTGAGTTTGCGGCTGATGGAGGAAGCCCGCACCCTGCCCGTGCCCGACACCGCCGAGGCCCCCGTGACCGTGGCCGGCGCCCAACGCTCGCGCTATTTCGGCACCGACGACGAGTACCTGTGCTTCACGCTGGCCCGCGCCGGCACGCCCACCCAGCCCGCCCTAAGCGTGACCGTGGGCCTGCGCTGCGACGACAACCTGCGCGCCCAGGTCCGCTTCCTGGCCGACCCGGCCCTGCCCTTCCGCATCGTGAACGAAACCTGCGAGCGCTGCCCCATCCCGGACTGCGAAAGTCGGGCCGCGGCGCCCGTCGAAATTGAACGCCAGGCCGAGCGCGCGGCGTTTGAAGCGGCCGTGACGGCACTGGTACAAGGAAATAACTGATGCAGAGAGGAAAAGGATGGCTGCTTGCGGGAATGGCGTTGCTGCTGGTGCTAGTGGCCGGCAGCTATGCGGCGTGGCGGGTGTTTTACCGGCCCAACGTGCGGGCCTTTGCCGAAGGGCCGGCGTACCTGTTCATTCGCACGGGCTCGGGGTTTGAGGCGGTGATGGACTCGCTGCAAAAGCATGAGCTGCTGCTGGAGCCCGGCACCTTTCGCTGGGTGGCCGAGCACCACGACTACCCGCCCCACGTGAAGCCCGGCCGCTACCGCCTCGACCCCGGCCTGGGCAATGGCGACCTGGTGCGCCTGCTGCTGGCTGGCCAGCAGGACACGGTGCGCTTCGAACTCAATTCCTTTCACTACCTCGACAAGCTGCCCCGCCAGGTGACGCGCCAGCTCGAAGCCGACTCCTTCAAGCTGGAGCTGCTGCTGGGCGACAACGCCGGCCTGCAGCGGCGCTACGGCCTCGACACCTGCACCATTCGCACGATGTTCATTCCGGGCACCTACCGGCACCTGTGGAACACCAGCGCGCAGGGCTTTCTGGATTCGACGGCCGCCCGCTACCGCCGCTTCTGGACCAGCCAGCGCCAGGCCCGGGCCGATTCCCTGAAGATGACCCGCACCCAGGTGAGCGTGCTGGCCAGCATTGTGCAGCGCGAAACCGCCCAGCCCACCGACAAGCCGCTCATCGCCGCCGTGTACCTCAACCGCCTCCGCAACGGCCAGCCCCTACAGGCCGACCCCACCCTGCTCTGGCCCCTGCACGGCCTGGGCACCCGCAAGCGCGTGCTAAACGTGGACAAGAAAGTGGATTCGCCCTACAACACGTACCGGCACAAAGGCCTTCCGCCCGGCCCCATCACCACGCCGCGCCCCAGTTCCCTCGATGCCGTGCTGAAGCCGGCGCACAACAAAAACCTGTTTTTCTGCGCCCGCCCCGACGGCAGCGGCTTTTCCGACTTTGCCGAAACCTACGCCCAGCACAAGCTCAACGCCCGCCGCTACCAGCACCGCCTCGATAGCCTGGGCGTGAAGCGTTGAGCCGCGCCCGATGGGGTCGTAATCATTTCATAACCGGCCCATAAGCGCCCGGGCGGGGGCGCCATGCGCCCTCGCCTTTTTCTGTGAGGCCAGACAATGGGCCGCTAGCGTTGGGCTGCGTACTTTTGTTTCCCAATTTTCCGCAAAACCGTCCGTATGCGTGCACGTCTTCTTTTTTTGCTTCCTCTCTTCTCTGGATTGACGGCCGCCGCCAGCGGCTTCGACACCGGCCCGCAGGGCGCGCGGGTGCTGGGCCTGGGCGGCGCCAGCACGGCCTATATTGGCAGCATTGCCGGCCTCAGCACCAATCCCGGCCTGCTGGGGCAGTGGGGCGACTCGCTCACGCGCATCAGCTTCGGCGGCTTCGGCCAGATTCGGCGTTCGTCGTTCGTGGGCCAGGACACTTACCAGCGCACCGACCAAGACCTGACCGTGCTGCCCGGTGGCTATTTCTACGCCACCCGCGCCGTGAGCAAGCGCGTGAGCGTGGGCCTGGCCCTCAACACGCCCTACGGCTACCACACCAAATGGCCCGACACCTGGGAGGGCCGCTCCGTGATTCAGGAAAGCAAGCTCAATACCTTCTTCGCGCAGCCCACGGTGGGCTTTAAGCTGAACGACAACTTCAGCGCCGGCGTGGGCCTGGTATATGCTTTTGGCAAATACACCCAGCGCCGCGCTTTGGGCCAGTACGACGACCCCACGGCCCAGGCCACGCTCACGAGCAGCGGCTCGGGCTACGGCGTGAACGTGGGCCTGTACGGCCGGACCGGCGACAACCTGGCCTTTGGCATCAGCTACCGCACCGGGGTGAAATTGAAAATGGATAATGGCGCCTTCCACGCCACCGGCATTCCGGGCCGCGACGCCAACATTCTGCCCGGCGCGGCCGATTTCACCACCCAAATCAACCTGCCCAGCACGCTGTCGGTGGGTGTGGCCGACCGCATCACCAAGAAGCTGTTGCTCACGTTCGATTTCGCCCTCACCGGCTGGAGCACGCTCGACTCGCTCAAGCTCAACGTGGCGGCCAGCGGCCCGGTGCCGGCCCGCGTGCAGCGCACGGCCCGCCGCTACGAAGACGCCCTGGCCTTCCGGGTGGGCGCCGAGTACCAGGTGACGCCCAAGCTGCTGGTGCTGGGCGGCTTCCGCTACGACGAGACGCCCATCCGCGACGAATACATCAACCCCGAGTTCATCGACGCCAACCGCCTGGGCGTCTCGGCTGGCCTGAGCTACCAGCTCACCAGCCGCTTTGCCGTGGAAGCCGCCTATGCCTTCGACTACGGCCAGCTCCGCACCGCCCGCGCCGACCAGACCAAGTTCCTGGTGAGCAACGTGAGCGGTACCTACCGCACGCTCACCCACACGGCGTCGCTGGGCGTGGCGGCGGCGTTCTAATCTTCCCTCCCTGCTGTTTCTGATTCCATCTTGTCGATGAAACTCTTTGTACCCCATGGCCTGCGCCGGGCCGGCCTCGCCGCCAGCGCGGCCCTTTTCCTCCACGCCTGCGCCCCCAACCAAGACACCCCCGCGCCCGTGGTGGCCCTCGATGTGAGCCGCTACCTCGCCGTGGGCGACAGCTACACGGCCGGCATCAGCAACGGCGGCCTCACGCGCACCGGCCAGGAGTATTCCTTTGTGAATTTGCTGGCCCGGCAGTTTAGAAACGCGGCCCCGAACGCCAGCTTTGTGCAGCCTCTGTTCGATGGCAACGAAGGCTCGTTCCGGCTGGCTTTCAACGGCTACTCGCCCACGGGCTTTTTGCAAGCCAAGCGCGTGCCCGGCACGGCCGTGCGCCGCACCGTGCTCCTGACCAGCCCCTGCGGCCCCACCCCGGATACCCTGCGCCTGCTCAAGCGCAGCAGCACGGCTGGCACGCTGCCCCAGAACCTGGGTGTACCGGGCCTGATGCTGAGCCAGATTGACGTAATTGGGCTGGGCAACGAGGCCTCGGCTGGCAGCACGCCGGTGAACCCTTACTTCGAGCGCCTGCTGCCGGCCGGCGACAACCGGACGTATTTCCAGGTGCTGAGCACGGCGGCCTCGTCGGCCACGTTCTTCAGCTATTTCATGGGCATGGATGAAATCATGCCTTTCGTGCGCAGCGGCGGCACCTGCGGCGCTATCCCCTCCAGCCTTCCCATGAAGCGGGCCGCCAAGCGCATCCTCGACGTGCTGACCGCCAACAAGCGGCCCGGCGTCATCGTGAAGCTGCCGGCCATCACCTCCATCCCGCTGCTGAGCCAAGGCCGCGGCACCGATGTGGAAGCCCGTCTGCAGGCTTACTACAAAGACAATTTGCCGCTGTACATCGAAACGCCTTTCGTGCCCGGCGTTTCGCAGCGCATCACCGACCGCGACTATATTCTGGCCACGGCCCTGCCGCGCCTGGGGCAACCCACGCCGGTGCAAGTGGGCAGCACGACGCTGATGCTGCCTTACGGCCGCGACAGCCGCAACCCCGTGCGCGATGCCGATGTGCTGGAAAACACTACGGAAATGGTGTACATCACGGCTGCCATCAACGACTACAACAACTTCGACCCGGTGCCGTCCAATGCCTCCACGGTGTTTGGTTTGGCGGGCCTGGCTCGTGTTTACGGGCTGCCCCTCATCGACCCCACGCAGAATTCGCGCCTCTTCGATGCCGGCTTCCTCTTCAACAACGTGGCCAACTCCATTTCCGTCAACGGCGTGGTGTATTCGGCCGAGCCGGTGCGAGGCAATTTCTTTTCGCTCGATTATTACTCGCTCACGCCGCGGGGCAACGGCCTGTTGGCCAATTCCTTCATTGCCGCCATCAACCGGGCCTACCGTTCCAACATCCCGGCCCTCGACGTAAACAACCTGCCCAGCTCAGCTGAATAAAGCGAATCGATTTTACGCTGCGCCGGCGCTAAAAAGCACTGGCCCCGCCGAAGCTCCCCAAGGTGCTTTGGTCGGGGCCAGTGCTTTTTAGCGCAGCCGGTACAGGCGCAGCGGCAGCGAGTCGGCCCGGGCCGCGCGCCACGAAGCCAGGGTTTCGGCGTAGTGTTGGCCCGTGAATTCGGAATGCTCCAGAAACAGCAACGACGTTTGCAGTTGGGGCGCGGGCCAGGCCGCCACCGGCCGCTGCCGGCGCAGGGAATCGAAATGCGCCACGCCGGTCACGCGCCAGTAGCCGTCGAGCAGCACGTACTGGTAGCCTTGACGGCGCAGGGCGGCCAACTGCCGCTCATCGGTGATGGTTTGCAGCTGCTGATTCTCGCTCAGGTAAGGCGCCAGATTCAGGCCTACCGTGCTGGCCACTTTGGTAGCGCCGTGCTGCCGCAGCCAGGCCGCCACCTGCGGGTAGGTGGTGGGCAACGGCGCATACAGCTCGCGGTGAATGCGCGTCAGATTGAGTCCCACGGCAGCCAGCACCACTCCCAGCAGCGCCCACTGCGGCAGCACCCGACGCCCGGCCAGCACAGCAAGCGCCGCCAAGGGGAGGTAAACAAACAGCAGCCCGCGCGGCGCCTTCACCAGCACCGACATACCAGCCAGCATGCATCCGGCCCAAAACAGCAGGTAGGGCACCAGCGGCCACGGCCGGCCCCAGGGGCGCCAGCCGCCGCGCCACGCGCGCCAGGCCAGCCAGCCGGCCAGCACCAGCCCCGCCAGCAGTAGCGGCGACTCATACTCGGCCAGGTAGCGCAGATAGTAAAGAAAATCGGGCTGCACGCCGGCCTGCCGCCCGGCGGGGTTGGCCGCCACCGGCACGGCCGTGCGGGCATAAAAACCAAACCAGCGGTACCACGGCAGCCCGTGGGCCACCCCCAGCGCGCCAAACAACACGTAGGGCGCCGCCAGTACCAGCAGCACGCGTAGCCAGGTGAACCGTTGCCGCCACAGGCCATCGGCCCGCAAAGCCTCCAGCACCAACAGCACGGGCACCGCAAACAGGAACTTGTAGTTGAAGCTCAGCCCCAGCGCCAGCCACGCGGCCACTCGCAGGGCCGCATCCGGCCCGGGCTGCTGCAGCCGGGCAAAATGGCTTTGCAGCAGGCCCGCGTACAAAACCATGCTGATGGAAATGGGCGTGAAGTCGCGCCCCGAGAAGGTGAGCAGCAGCGAGGTGCCGCCCAGCAGCGTAAGGGCTGCTGTTTCGGAGCCGTTGAGGCGGGCCTGCCGGGCCACCCAGGCCGAAAAAAAGCCCACTCCCGCCACACCCAGCAGCGCATTGATGGTTTGGAACACCAGGTAGCTGCGCGTCAAGAGGGCAACCGGGATGTAGGACACCAGGAAGGCCGGGCTGCCGGGGATAAACAGGCGTGCAAAATTACCGTGCGCCATGTCCTGCACCACCTGCCAGTTGCGCACCGAGTCGTAATCGGACGGGCCGGCTTCGGGTAGGCGCCACAGGCGCACCAGCGCCACCAGCAGCACTGCCCCTAGCAGCCACCAATGGCGGGCGGAGGCCGGATGTTCGTTATTTGTACCGGATGTTGGGGGCATAAACAGAAGGGGCACGGGCCGGCGCGAAGGTCGGCAGCGCCGCCCGAACATCATTACCACACCCTGATTCGCCCATGAACATTCTACTGGTGGAAGACGACCCGCGCCTTTCGGTCCTCATCCGGCGAGGGCTGGAGGAAGAACAGCTGACCGTGCGCGTGGCCCCCGACGGCCGCGAAGGCGAGCAGCTGGCCCTGTCCCAGCCCTTCGACCTGATAATTCTGGACGTGCTGCTGCCCGAGCGCAGCGGCCTGGAGGTGCTGGCCGCCATTCGCCACCACGACCCCGACGTGCCCGTGCTCATGCTCACAGCCTTGGGCACCACCACCGACAAGCTGCAGGGCTTCGGCGGTGGGGCCGACGACTACCTCGTCAAGCCCTTCGACTTTGCCGAGCTGGTGGCCCGCGTGCGCGCCCTCACGCGCCGAGCCAGCCCCACGCCCAAAGGCTCGCGCCTCACCTTTGCCGACCTCGTGCTCGACGTGCCCAGCCGCACCGTGACCCGGGCGGGCCAGGCGCTACGCCTCACGGCCCGCGAGTTCAACCTGCTGGAGCTGCTGCTGCGCCACCCCGGGCGCGTGCTCAGCCGCAGCGAGATAGCCGAGCACGGCTGGGACGAAGCCTTCGACGCGGGCAGCAACGTCATCGACGTGTACGTGAGCTACCTGCGCAAAAAGGTAGACCACGGCTTCGACCAGAAGCTCATTCACACCGTGACGGGCGCCGGGTACGTGCTGCGACAGGAATAATTTTTGCCCGATACATGACTCCCGCTACTATTCCCGTTCTTTTCGCATGACTATTCGCAATCGCCTCATCTGGCTGTTTGTGGGGCTGGTGGCGTTCATTCTGCTGGCGGTGCTTGGCTCGGCCTTCCTGCTGCAGCGCGACTACGGCCAGCGCGAGTTTCGGCAGCGCCTCCGCGACCGGGCCGAGGTGGCGGCGTACATTTTTCTGGAAAAAGACGAGTTGCGCAGCGCCGCCTTTCAGGTGTTCCAAAAGCGCTTCCAGCAAACGCTGACCGAAGAAATCATCCAGATTTACGATGCGCAGGGCGAGGTGCGTTTCGTGCGCGAAGATGCCCGCCTGGAAGTGCCGCCCGACGTGCTGGCCCGCATCGTGGCCGGCAGCGAAGAGTATTTTACCGACGGCCCACGCGAGGCGGTGGGCTTCTTTTACCACGACAACCAGGGCTCCTTCGTGGTGGTGGCCGGGGCCGAAAACGTGTATGGCCACGCCCGGCTGCAGTCGCTGGCCACCATCATGGCGTCGGTGTTTGTGCTGAGCTTGTTGCTGATTTACGGGGCCGGGCGCGTGTTCGCCGACCGCGCCCTAGCCCCGATTGCGGCCATTAACGACCAGATGGACCGCATCAGCGCCCACGACCTGCACCTGCGGGTGGCCGAGGGCCTTTCCGGCCACAAGAAAGACGAGCTGTCGCGCCTGGCCCACACCTTCAACCGCCTGCTCGACCGTCTGGAAGCTGGTTTTGAGTCGCAGCGGGCGTTTGTGCGCTACGCCTCGCACGAGCTGCGCACGCCGCTGGCCGCCAGCATTGGCGAAGCGCAATTGGCCCTGACGCGCGACCGGGAGCCCGCCGCCTACCGCGCCGCCCTGCGTGACCTGCTGGCCGACCTCACCCAGCTCAACGCTCTGCTCAACCACTTGCTGGAGCTGGCCCAGGCCGACGCCTCCCTGCCCGAGCAAGACGCCTGCATTCGGGTAGATGAACTGCTGGCCGAGGCCTGCGCGGCCGTGGAGCCGGCCCAGCGCCCGCGCCTGCAGGTGCACACCGGCCACCTGCCCACCGAGCCCGAACAGCTGGAGCTCACCGGCAACCGGGCCCTGCTCGGCCGCGCCCTCAGCAACCTGCTCGAAAACGCCCTCAAGTATTCGGACCCGCAGCCCGTGCTGGTCTCGCTCGAATACGAGCCCGGCCAGGTACTGCTGCGCATCCAGGACCACGGCATTGGCATTGCCGAGACCGATTTGCCGCAGGTGTTCCAGCCCTTTTTCCGGGCGGCTAATGCGCGGCTGGTGGCGGGGCACGGCGTGGGCCTGGCCCTGGCGCGCCGCATCATTGAGCGGCACGGCGGCCGGCTCGACCTGAGCTCACGCCTGGGACAGGGCACCACCGTGCTGGTGCGGCTGCCCACCGCCTAGCCCCGTTTCGGCTCCCAAGGGCTTTCTTTCGCTTTCTAATCCCGTTTTAATAACCTCCCTGTAGTCTTGCGGCTGTCATCAACGCTGTAATTCTATGGAGAAGCTCAATCTGCTGCCGTCGCAATCTGCGGCGCGCAAGCTGCACCCTGCCCCGCAAGCCGCTTGGCGCGGGGCCGTGTTGGGCGCCCTGGCGCTGGCCCTGGGGGCCTGCTCCGCCGACGTGCAAGCGCCCGAGCCAGCCCCGCCGGGCCAACTCGTATCCAATACTTCCTCAGCCGCATACCCCGAGGCTGCGCCCATCTCTGAGCTGGTGCTCAGCGGCGAAATAGCCGCCGATGCCAACCGCCTGGCCCGCGTGTTTCCGCGGGTGGGCGGCGAAGTGCTGCGCGTGGGCGCTGACCTGGGCGACGAGGTGCGCCAGGGCCAGGTGCTGGCCGTGCTGAAAAGCCCCGAAATAGCCGCGCTGCAACACCAGCGCAAGGCCACCGCGGCCGACTATGAGGTAGCTGCCAAAAAAGCCACTGAGCTGGAGCATCTAGAACAAGCCGGCCTGGCTTCCGGGCACGAGGTATACACGGCCCGCCAGGAGGCCCGGCGCGCCGCCGGCCACGCCGCCACCAGCCAGCGCCAGCTGGGCGTGTACGGCGTGGCTCCCGGCGAAACCTACACCCTGCGCGCCCCGCTGGCCGGCTACGTGCTGGAAAAAAAGCTGAGCCCGGGCATGCGCTTCAACGCCACCGACCTGCAAGTGGCATTTGTAGTGGCCAACCTCGACCAGGTGTGGGTGATGGCCAACGTGTTCGAGGCTGACCTGAGCCGGGTGCGCCCGGGCCAGGCGGTGGAAATCACCACCCTGAGCTACCCCGACGCCCCACTGCGCGGCCGCATCGACCATGTTTCGGCCCTGCTCGACCCCGAAAGCAAGGTGATGAAGGTGCGCTGCGTGCTGCCCAACCCGGGCCACCGGCTGAAGCCCGGCATGCACGCCCGGGTGCGCGTGCTGGCCGATGCGCCGACTTCCGCGGCCAGCTTGGCCACCGCCGAATCCGAAACCACCACTTCTACCCACGCCAAGCCCTAGCCATGACCGCCCTCCTGATAGAACCCGATGAAGGGCCGCGCCAGGCATTGCGCGCCTTCCTGCACCAGGCCCAGTACCACTTCGACGTAGCCACGACCTTCGCGGAAGGGGCCGCCCGGCTCGCCGGCCAGCCCTACGATTTCGTGCTGCTGGCCCAGGCCCTGCCCGACGGCGACGGCCTGAACCTGCTGCCCGTGGCCTTGCGCCACGAACACCATTTCACTTCCTGCATCCTGTTCACGGCCACCGACGCGGTGGAGGAACGTCTGCGCGGCTTCGCCCTCGGCGCCGACGAATGCCTGCCCAAGCCCATTTCGGTGGCGGAGCTGGAGCGGCGCATGCGCGTTATCGTGCGGCAACGGGTGGGGCTGCAGCGGCCCGCCATCCACTTCGGGTCCGGCTTTGTGCTCGATTTGGCAGCCCGGCGGCTGTGCCACAACTCGCAGCCGGTGCACCTGAGCCGCAAGCAGTTTGACGTGCTGCACCTGCTGCTGCTGCGGCGCGGGCAGGCCGTGACGCGGCAGGAGTTGGGCGCGCACATCGGCCGCCATCCGCACAACCACCAGGAGAACTCCAACTACATCGACGTGCACATCATGAACGTGCGCCGGGCCTTGGCGCCCTACGCGCCGGCCGATTTCCTCGAAACCGTGAACGGCGTCGGCTACCGGGCGGCGTAGGGCGTGTTGGCGCGGGGCCGTAGCTTCGCGGCTCACTTGGTTTGCGCCCCGGCGCTGTTCTGCCTTATGCGTCTCGTCATTCAGCGTGTTTCCGAAGCCAGCGTCACCGTCGACGGCCAGATAACGGGCCAGATTGGTCCCGGCCTGTTGGCACTGGCCGGCTTTGCCCCCACCGACAACACCGCCTCGCTCACCTGGATGTGCCGCAAGCTGGTGCAGCTGCGCATTTTCAACGACGAAAACGGGCAGATGAACCGCAGCGTGCAGGACATCGGCGGCCAGATTCTGGTGGTGAGCCAGTTTACGCTGCTGGCCGATGCACGCAAGGGCAACCGTCCCAGCTACATCGGGGCTGCGCCGCCGCCCATTGCCGAGCCGCTGTACCAGCAGTTTGTGGCGATGGTGGCGGCCGAATTGGGCCAGCCCGTGCCCACCGGCGTCTTCGGAGCCGACATGAAAGTGAGCCTGCTCAACGATGGCCCCGTGACCATTGTGCTCGACTCGCCCGCCTAGCATCCGTTCTCAACGCGCTTAACCGTCCCCGTTCATGACCATCGAAGAAGCCCAGCAAACCGTCGACAGCTGGATAAAAACCACGGGCGTCCGCTATTTCAGTGAGCTCACCAACATGGCCATCCTCACCGAAGAAGTGGGCGAAGTGGCCCGGCTCATCTCCCGCCAATACGGCGAGCAGTCCTTCAAGGAGTCTGACAAAGGCAAGGACCTTGGCGATGAGCTGGCCGATGTGCTGTTCGTCGTCATCTGCCTGGCCAACCAGACGGGCATCAACCTCACCGAAGCCATGGCCCGCAACCTGGACAAGAAGACCCAGCGCGACAGCCAGCGCCACAAAAACAACGAGAAGCTACAGTAGTGGTTGGGGCAAAAGCCAAGCGGCCGTCATGCTGAGCGCAGCCGAAGCATCTCTACCGTGAGAGTAAATAGATACTACTCCTGTAGAGATGCTTCGGCTGCGCTCAGCATGACGGCCTTTCAACCACTACCCATTGTTAACCAGCCGGTCATCGCGCCAGATGGGCAGCACGTCGGCATACGCATCCACCCGCAGGCAGAAGGCAAAATCTTTGCTGGCTTCCAGCGAATTGAGCCGGCGCACGTGGGCCGATTGCAGCAAATAGGCCGATAAGTCGCCCTTGCCCTGTTGCCACAGGTGCAGCGCGGCCAACGTCGCATCGGAGCTACGCACGTCGAAGTCCGGCGCCAGTCGCTCGGCCAGGGCACCTCCAAAAACGGTGTCTTCGAGGCAGAACTGGCCTTTCCAGCCGGCGCAAACCACCAGCACGTCGCGGCCCTGGGCACGGGCGAAGGCAGCAACTGCTTCCAAGTTGAGAAACGCGCCCACCACCACGGCCTCGGCAGCCAGGGAGCGGCGCAGCGCCGCCGTGCCATTGGTGGTGCTGATGGTGAGGGCACGGCCGCGCACCGGCCGCGCCTCATCCAGAAAGCCGAAGGGCGAGTTGCCGAGGTCGAAGCCGGGCGCGGGCAGGCCGTCGCGCTCAGCGGCGGTGAGGCAGCCGTGCTGCTGGCCGTAGGCGGTGCACTCATCGAGCGAGGCCACCGGAAAAACGTGCGTCACGCCTTCCCCCAGCGCCGTCACGATGGTGCTCGACGCCCGCAGAATGTCCACAATAACGGCCACCCGGCCGCGCAAATCATATAAATGCAGCAACTCGGGCGAGAAGCAGATATCTACTTTAGGCACTTCTTAGTGATTAATGGGTAACGGTTAATGGTTATAAAAAATGGCAACTATTATTCGCTAACCGTTAACCATTCGTCACCAAAAGCCTATTCCTCCGTTCCCTTGGTCAGCGGCAGCTTGCTGACGGTGGCAGGTAGGTTTTTGCCGCGAATCTGCACGAAGATTTGGGTGCCGGGCGCGGCAAATTCCGTCTTCACGTAGCCCATGCCAATGCCTTTGCTGAGCGAGGGCGACTGCGTGCCGCTGGTGACGTCGCCGATTTTCTGGCCATTGCCGTCTACCAATTCATAGTGGCCGCGCGGAATGCCGGGACCGTCCATGATGAAGCCCACCAGCTTTTTGGTCACGCCGGCCTCTTTCTGCTTCTTCAGGTTTTCGGAGTTAGTGAAGTCCTTGGTGAATTTGGTAATCCAGCCCAAGCCGGCTTCCAGGGGCGAAGTCGTGTCGTCGATGTCATTGCCGTAGAGGGCAAAACCCATTTCCAGGCGTAACGTGTCGCGGGCACCCAGGCCAATGGGCTTGAGGCCGTAGGGCTGGCCGGCGGTCATGATTCGGTCCCAGACCTGCGCGGCGTACTCATTGGGAATGTAGAGTTCGAAGCCGCCCGCCCCGGTGTAGCCGGTGGCCGAAATGATGACATCGGGGGCGCCGGCGAAGGTGCCCTGCACGAAAGAATAGTACGGAATGCTGCTCAGGTCCACGTCGGTGAGCGACTGCAGGGCGGCAATGGCCTTGGGGCCCTGCACGGCAAACAGGCTGGTGCGGTCGGAAATGTCTTCCATTTCCACGCCCTTGGTGTTGTGGTGCTGAATCCAGTTCCAGTCCTTTTCGATGTTGGAGGCGTTGACTACCAGCAGGTAGTCGTTGTCGGCCAGCTTGTACACCAGCAGGTCGTCCACAATGCCGCCGTCGTGGTTGGGCAGGCACGAATACTGGGCCTTGCCATCGGCGAGCTTGCTGGCGTCGTTGCTGGTCACGCGCTGAATGAGGTCGAGGGCCTCGGGGCCGCGCAGCCGGAACTCGCCCATGTGCGACACGTCGAAGATGCCCACCGCGCGGCGCACCGTGTGGTGCTCGTCGAGGTCGGAGGAATAGCGCACCGGCATGTCGTAGCCGGCAAAAGGCACCATTTTTGCACCCAGCGCGCGGTGCGTGTCGTTGAGGGTAACGGTTTTCAGGGAAACGGTCATGGGCGGGATGATGGATTGGCGGGTTGGTGGGATTGGGCTACAAAGGTGGGGCAAAAAAGAAAAGCCGCTTCGGATGAAAGCGGCTTTTCCGAAACTTCTGTCATCCTGAGCGTAGCGAAGGAACTTGTCACGCCGGAAGAAGTAATTACTGCAAACTGTTCTGCCGTAATAAGGTCCTTCGTTGCACTTAGGATGACAGCCGATTAAATCGTGTTAAATGCGCACCATCCAGTTGTGCACGTCGGCGCCTTCGCCGGTGCGAATGGCATCCAATGCCGCGGTTACGCGCTTGGAGAAGGCCTGGGGGCCGGTCACGGGCAGGTCGTAGTCGTGACCCTCGTAGCCGATGGTAGCAATGGGCGCAATGGTCGCAGCCGTGCCCACGCCGAAGGCTTCTTCGAGCTTACCGGCGGCCAGGGCGTCCATCACCTCGCGGCTGCCAAGCTTGCGCTCTTCCACGGTCAGGCCCATATCGCGGGCTAGCTGCAGCACGCTGCGGCGCGTCACGCCGTCGAGGATGCTGGTGCTCAAGGCCGGCGTCACCACCTTGCCGTCAATCACGAAAATGGCGTTCATTGTGCCCGACTCTTCCACGTACTGGTGCTGCGAGGCATCGGTCCAGATGAGTTGGTTGTAGCCCTCGTTCTGGGCCAGTTTGGTGGGGTACATGGCGGCGCCGTAGTTGCCAGCGTTTTTGGCGTAGCCCGCGCCGCCCTCGGCCGAGCGTACGTACTTCTGCTCGAAGCGCACGCGTAGGGGCTTGTTGAAGTACAGGCCCACCGGGCAGGTGAAAATCATGAAACGGTACTTCTCCGACGGTCGCACGCCAATGAACCCATCAGTGGCAAACATAAAGGGCCGGATGTAGAGCGACGCGCCCGGCGCCGAGGGCACCCAGGCGGCGTCGAGCTTCAGCAGCTCACGCAAGCCGTTCATAAACAGCTCTTCCGGGATGGTGGGCATGCACATGCGCTCCGCCGAGGAATTGAGACGGGCCCAGTTGTCGAGGGGCCGAAACAAGGCCACGCCGCCGTCGTGCTGGTGGTAGGCCTTCATGCCCTCAAAAATGGCCTGGCCGTAGTGCAAGGCCGAGTTGGCGGGACTCACCACCATGTCGCCGTAGGGCACTATCTGGGCTTCCTGCCATTCGCCGTTGACGAAATCCACGGCAAACATGTGGTCAGAAAACGCCTTGCCGAATTCCAGGTGGTCAAAATCGACCGAGGCCAGGCGGGACGCCGTGGTGGGCTGGGTGCGAATGGGAAGAATGTCAATCATGAGCGAGCAAGTTCAGGGAACAATAGAGTGGGTGGGATTTTGAGAAGTACGTAGGATGCGGGGGCGATGACTGCCGCCACGGGCCATCATCAACAAGAGGGCATGGCTAAGACACCATTTTCATCAAAGTCGTGCCTGCCAGGTCACTTCTTCCACGCCCAGGTCGTGGGCCATGGCCCGGCTCAGCACAAACAGATAGTCGGACAAGCGGTTCAAATACACCACCACCAGCTCGGCCACGAACGACTCTTCGCCGAGGTGAATGGCTAGGCGCTCAGCCCGTCGGCACACGCAACGGGCCACGTGCGCGTGGCTCACGGCCGGGTGCCCGCCGGGCAGGATGAAAGCGCGCAGCTCCGGCAATTCCAGGTTTAGGCGGTCCATCTCGTCTTCCAGCAGCGTCACGTCGGCCTCGTGCAGGTCGGGCAGCTTCATTTTCGACTTCTCGGGGTCGGCCGCCAGGGCCGAGCCGATGGTGAACAGCCGGTCCTGAATTTCCTTCAGCAACGGCCGGCGGGGAGCATTCACGTCCTGGTCGCGCACCAGCCCAATGTGGGCATTCAGCTCGTCCACGGTGCCGTAGCACTCAATGCGCAGGCTGCTTTTGGGCACCCGCGTGCCGCCAATGAGGGACGTGAGGCCTTTGTCGCCGGTTTTGGTGTAGATTTTCATATGATGCGGAAATAACTTTTAGAACGTCATGCTGAGCGCAGCCGAAGCATCTCTACCGCACTAGTAAATTCAATCGAATGGACTGCGTTGCGCGGTAGAGATGCTTCGGCGGCGCGGACGCCAGATGAGCATGACGTTCTTTTTCCTATTCGTGTCTTTAATGCCCCGCCGCCGCGTGGGTCGTAATGTCGTGGTTCACCTCGTCCGTCTCAATTAAGCCGTCGCGCAAGCGCACAATGCGGTGGGCGTAGCGGGCAATGTCCTCTTCGTGCGTTACCATGATGATGGTGTTGCCCTTGGCATACAGCGCCTCAAACAAATCCATGATTTCGTGGCTGGTTTTCGAATCGAGGGCGCCGGTGGGTTCGTCGGCCAACAGCACGCTGGGGTTGTTCACGAGGGCGCGGGCAATGGCCACGCGCTGGCGCTGCCCGCCGCTTAGCTCGTTGGGGCGGTGCGAGGCGCGGTCGGCCAAGCCCACCGAACGCAGCGACTCCAACGCGCGCTCGTTGCGCTCACGCTTGCTCAGGCCAGCGTAGATGAGCGGTAGGGCCACGTTGTCGAGGGCGCTGGCGCGGGGCAGCAAGTTGAAGCTCTGGAAAACGAAGCCGATTTCCTTGTTGCGCACTTCGGCCAATTCGTTGTCGCTCATGCGGCTCACATCCTGCCCGTTGAGGATGTACTGGCCTTTGCTGGGCGTGTCGAGGCAGCCCACAATGTTCATCAGCGTGGACTTGCCCGAGCCCGAGGGGCCCATGAACGCCACGTACTCGCCGCGCGGAATCTGGATGCTCACCGAACGCAGGGCGTGGATGACTTCCGTGCCCATGACGTAGTTCTTGGCGATATCCTTGGTTTCGATGACGTTGGGGTTCATGGCTCGAAATACTTATTGCAGAGGAGGAATGTCAGGCGCAACGGAGAAAGAGTCGGTAGCAGCCGCGCGGGTTGCCCGGTGCTGCTCGTACTCGGCCGCTAAAGTAGCATACGCGGCGGGTGCCAGCTGGCGGCGCAACTGGGCCAGCGCATCGGTGGCATATTCGGTGAGGCCGGCGTCGGCGGCAGCCAGCGCGTAGGCCCTCAACAGCGCCGATGACTGAGGGTTTTCGTCGAGGCCGGCGCGCAGGGCTTCGTAGGCGGCCGTGAAGTTGCGCTGCTTCGTGTAGAAGCGGCCTGCGGCCAGAATGGCCGGCTCGTTGAACGGCGCCTCGCGCACAATGCGCTGGTAAGTTTTAGCGGCGGCTGCTCGATTGGCCTGCTCAGACTGCCGGGCCTGGGCCAGCCAGTCGTTGCCAAGCCGCGCCGCCGGTGCTGCTCCCGCGGCAAACGAAGCCGTCGCCAGCTGCGCCAGCGTGCGCTGCCCTAGCAGCTGGATGGCCGAGTCGGGCGTCGACGCCAGCCGTTGCGCCTGGGCGCGCGCCGAATCCAATTGCCCATTCAAAGCCAACGCGTAGGCTCGCGTTTCGCCGGCCTGCACCGCGCCGTGCGACGCCGCAAAGGCCAGTTGGTCGGCAGCCGTGGCGTACTGCCCCTGCTGCAGTTGCCACAAGCCCAGCAGCATCTGGTAGTAGGCTGCCGTGCCCGTGGTGCCCGCTGCCAGCGGCAGCAAAATTTGCCGGGCCACCCGCTCCTGCCCCAGCGCGTGGCGCGAGTAAGCCTGCAAAAACATGAGCTGCTCGTAATACGGCGCATTGGCCTCCACTTTAGCCAGTTGGCTCAGCTTGGGCAATACCTGCTGCATTCCAGCCGCGTTTCGGGCTTTAATATCGGCCAGCACCGCATGGTAGAGTTGGGCAAAGGTGGCATCGTCCAGCACTGCGGGCGTCACCGGCGCAGCAGCTTGCGTGGGTTTCGTGAGCAGACCTAGCAGCAGCTGGTTGGCCGCCAGGGCCGGCTCAGTGGCTGGGTTGCTGCCGGCGGGCTGCTTCCGGGCTTCGGCGTAGAGGTTCTGGCTGAGCAGGTAGCCCAGTTGGTTGGTGCGACTGGCGTAGCTGCCGGGGTTCAGGCGCTCGGCCTGGTCAAGGTAGTAGCCCACGGAGTCGCTGAGGGCCGTTTTGGTAAAAAGCTGGGCTAGGTCTCCGGCTATGGCTGCGCTGCGGGGCTGCGCTTTCAGGCCGCGCCGCAGAATGTCGAGGCCCTCAAACAAATCCTCGGGCTGATTGAACAAGCCGGCCAAGCGCACCGACACCTTCTCGCTGGGCCCGCGCAGCAGCGCCCGGTTCAGGGCCACGATTTCGTTGCCGCGCTGCTGCCGGAAGCGGTAGAGGGCCGCCCGGCCGAACTGGGCGTGCTGGTTGCCGCGGTAGAGCACGTCGCCGCTTTCGGCGTAGTAGCGCTCGGCCAGCACGGCCAAGCTGAGGTCGTCGGGAGCGGCTTCGCTTTGCTGGCGGGCCAGGTCGCCGAGGTTGTTGTACTGGCCGGCCTGCACCTGGTCGGGCAGCGGGAAGCTGCGGCGCGATTGAATGATAACGATGCCCCCCACCGCCAGCACGTACACCGTATAGAATGGCAGCCGGCGCGGCTCAAACGCCACCCGGAACACCCGCAGCCGCTGCTGAATGAGCGGCATAAAATTAATGAGCACATACAGCCAGAAGCTTCCGCTCACCAGCAGCAAAGCCAATCCCGTGAAGCCACGCGCCGCCGCCAGCAGCGGGGTGTTATCGGTGGCAAAGGCATAAGCTAGGGAGCCTGCCGCGCCGGCTACTACCAACGGATACAGCACCCGGGCTTCGGCATACGGCACCGTGCCGGCGTAGCTGGGTGCCCGCAGGCGCAGGCCCAGCCCGCCAGCCAGCACGGCCGGCAGCAGCAGCACCAAGGGGTCGAAGCTCACGCCCGGCAGCAGCTGCAGGCCGTCGTTCCACACGTACAACAGCAGCACGCCCAGATACACGAGGCTGGCCGCTACAAACGGCCCCAGGCCAAACCGGCTGCCCGGCTGCTCGGCCTGCGCATTAAACCAGAGCAGGGCCCGAATATTCTCCACCCCTACCCATAGCACGAGCAGCGCCACCAGCACGGCTCCGCCGGGCGTGGCATAGGCAGCCAGATGTAAAGCCGTTTCGGCGGCCGACAGCTGGCTTTGGCTGAAAATCAAGATGCTCAGACCGGCCACAATGGCGCCCAGCACCAGCACGCGCCGCCCCAGGCGCCAGTCCTCGGCAAAGGCGTGCAGCATGTAAGCCCCGCCGCCCACCAGCCCCAGCATCAGGTACAGGAAGTACCGCTCGCTGGTGTTGAAAATGCCCAGCGACTCGGTATTGAGCGACAGCAGCAGGAAAATAACCGGAATCATGCCCGCCACAAACGCCAGCCGGGCCAGCGTGCTGGCCACCGCCACCCAGCCCACCAGCGCCGCCGCCAGCAGCAGCAAAAACAGCAAGGCCGCCACCGGCTGCGTAAACGGCCCGGCCACGTCGTGCGTCAAGCTTACAATAAAGCCGCTGGCCTGCACCGGCACGCGCACCGGGCCGGCCGCAACCTGCTCCAGCGTAAGCGGCACGGCCTGCAGCTGCGGCACCAAGCGCATGGGCAGGGTGCTGTCGGCGCCCGTGAAGTAGTAAAAGACGGCCAGCCCCACGGCCAGCGCAGCCAGCACGCCCAGCCACGTAGGGCGCCAGGCGCGCGTCGAAGCGAGTTTCGGGTTCAACTATTCCAGTACTTTGGGCACCCGGAAGTAGTCGGAATCCTTGCGCGGAGCGTTACGCAGGCCGTCCTGGTGGCTCACGGTGTTGCGGGCATCGTCGTCGCGCAGCACGTTCACCTCCTGCGAGAGGTGCACCAGCGGCTCCACGCCCGTCGTGTCGAGGCTTTCGAGCTGGGCCACGAAATCGAGGATGTTGTTCAGGTCGCCGAGCATCTGCTGCTCGCGGGTAGCGTCAAATTCGAGGCGGGCCAGGTGGGCCAGGCCGCGCAGGGTGCCAAGGTCGGTGCTCATTTCAGGTATGAGTTAGGAGTTGAGAGTTAGGAGTTGGCCGGTTCGGGCGCGGGTTCTTCCACAACGGTGGCCGGGTCGCGCCAAGTACTCGGGCCGGGCTTCACGGCGCCTTCCGGCAGGAAATCACCGGTGAGCAGTGCCGCCACCCGCGCCTTCAGGGCCGGAATATCGGCCAGCGTGAGGCCGGTGGTGGGAATGGGCTTGTGAAAAACGATTTTGAGCCGGTGGTAGCGCACGCGCAGGCTGCCCTTCACGTCGGGCATGAACATGTGGTTGAGCGGCTGGCCCACCGGCACAATGGGCACGCCCGCTTCGATGGCCATTTGGAAAGCGCCGTCGTGCAGCGGCAGTAATTCCTTGCCCGGCGTGGGCGAAATGCGGCCTTCGGCAAAAATGGCAATGCTCTTGCCGGCTGCCAGGCTGCGCTTGGCCATCACCATGGCCTTGCCGCGGCTCACGGCGCTGGCCCGGTCCACGGTGATGTAGACGCGGCCGAAGATGGGCCCCCACACCGGCGTTTTGGCCAGCGAGGCCTTCCCCATCATGTTCAGGAAACCCGGAATATACTTGAACATCATCATGATGTCGATGTACGAGCCGTGGTTCGACACGTACACGCAGGGCTGCGGCGCGGGCTCGCGGGTTTCGCGCACCACCTCTACTGGCACGCCCCACATGGTAATGGACAGCCACGACCACCACCGGTTGATGGCGTGCACCACGTACTCGCCCCCCGGCCGGCGGCTGTAAAACCACTGCAGCGGAAAAGTGAGCACAAACGGCAGCACAAACCAGAACGTAGCCCAGGTAGTGTAGAGACGCTGGCCGAGGTAGCGAAGCAAATGGCGCATGGTGGCAAAGTTAGGGCATTAACCCGGCTGGCGTTTGCCCGGCCCGGCAAAGCCAACGCTTCTACTTCCGTTCGGCCAGCAGCTTTTCGGCCTTCAGCAGGCCAGCCACGCTCATGCTGTCCGTGATGCGGTCTTCCATGCACAGGCGCACGGCCTCGGCCAGCGGCAGCTTCCAGATGCGCAGGTCCTCGGTTTCTTCGGGCTCCACTTCGCCCGCGGTCAGCTCCTCGGCCAGAAACACGAAGCCTTCCTCGTCGGTCACCGAATTGGAGGTGTGAATGCGGGCAATGCGCGTCCAGCGCGCGGCGCTGAGGCCGGTTTCTTCTTTCAGCTCGCGCTGCGCCGATTCCAGAATGTCCAATTCCACGGGGCCGCCGCCCATCGGTATTTCCCAGCTGTACTCGTTCAGGGCGTAGCGGTACTGGCCCACCAGCCAGGTATTGCCATCGGCATCGACGGGAATGATGCCCAACGCCTTATTCTTCATGCTCACCACGCCGTAGATGCCACGCCCGCCGCTGGGGTTGAGCACCTGGTCTTCGCGCACCGAAATCCAGGGGTTATGGTATTTCACCTCGGTGCTGAGGGTTTGCCAAGGGTTGTGGTTTTCATCGACCACGGGCGCTGCAGATAGAGACATAGCAGAAATTCGATAAAGCAGGAGCTGTAAAATTACGCGCGGACGCGTCAGGCGCCTGCGTCAATCGTCGGCTGGATGCCGTCATCCGCCGTGTCAGACGTTTCGTTGGGCGACTAATCTGCCCCGTTAAACCAAATTTCTTTGCGCTCCGCCCTCGCAGCCTAGTATCTTTGACCCATAAGTACCCCCGCACGGGCTGGAAATGTGGAAAGGAAGGACCTCTCGTGCGGCGGCGCTCTGGCTGAAAAGGTGGGGTAGACACCTCTAAGCCGGACCCGCCACTTTAAGGCCGTCGCACTCGTGCGACGGCCTTTTTTGTTGGTTTTGCGGCCCGACACCCGTCTGCAGCGGTGGCGCTTTCAACCCAAACCGGAGCCTCGCCGTACCATCAGAAACCGGCCGCCCACATCCCGGCCGTTCCCTTCCCACATGGCTCAGCCCAATTCGAAATCCAACCAAAAGTCTGCCGATAACGAACACGACCCGCTCTTCAACCTCAAACACGCTGAGGCCGAAGCCGACCTGGCCCAGAAGAACAACGGCCTGGGCCCCGTCACCAACGAGTACGTGACCACCGACGAGGACGAAGAAATCGACGAAGGCCCGCGCGACAGCCAGGGCCAGCGCCGCGGCGAGCCCGACAATTCGGTTGAAGGCAGCACCGCCGGCAGCCACTAGCCCTTTCGGCTCCACCGAGCCTCTCCTATCGCAATGCGCAAATTGAGCCCGAACTTGGGGCACAATTTGCGCATTGCCTTTTTTAACGCCCTTGCTACTCACCAATTTTTCCGGCCATTCCCTCGAAGCCGGCCTCGACGAAGCCGGGCGCGGTTGCCTGGCCGGGCCCGTGTTTGCGGCGGCCGTCATCCTGCCCGCCGATTTCAACCCGCGCTTTCTCAATGACTCCAAACAGCTCAGCGCCAAACGGCGCGATGCCCTGCGCCCCGAAATATGCGCGCAGGCGGTGGCCTGGGCCGTGGGGCAGGCTTCGGTAGAGGAAATTGGCAGCATCAACATCGCGCAGGCCAGCTACCTGGCCATGCACCGCGCCGTGGCCGCGCTGGCGCTCACGCCCGAGCACCTGCTGGTCGACGGTAACCGGTTTCGGGCGGTGGCAGGCATTGCGCACACTTGCATCGTGGGCGGCGACGGCCTCTACCGGCACATTGCCGCCGCGTCGGTGCTGGCCAAGACCTTTCGTGACGAGCACATGGCTGCGCTGGCCGCCGAGTTTCCGGAGTACGGCTGGGAGCAGAACGCGGGCTACCCCACGGCGCAGCACCGCAAAGCCATTCGGGCGCACGGACCCAGCCCACATCATCGCATGGGTTTCCGGTTATTGTAATTCTGCTTTCGTAGCGAAAGAATCCGCTAGTTTTTCAGCTTCAGCAGGTCCAGAAACAAGCTAAAGCCGTCGACGCTCGTTCCGCCCTCGCCAAACTTATCGAAGCTCAGGGGCTTGATAATATAGCCACTCACGGCCAATTCCTGCGCCTTGAGGCGGTCCGACTCCAGGTCGGAGGTGGTCATGATGAACACGTTGAGGCCCACAAACTCAGGGTCGGAGCGCAGAATTTCGAGCAGTTCCAAGCCGTTCATGCGCGGCATGTTGATGTCGAGCATTACTAGACTGGGCCGAGCTATTTTGGGCTCGTCGCCCTCGCCGCGCAGCATCTTGAGGGCTTCGCGGCCGTTGCGGGCGTGTACCAGCGGCACATCAATATTTTGGCGGCGCAGCTCGCGCTGCACGTTCATGACGTCCATCTGGTCGTCTTCCACGAGCAAAATGCTGGGCGTGGGATAATCGGCGGACATAAGCGTAACAATTGTTCAACGGCGGGAATATGCCCGCAAAATCGGCCGCGTGCGGTCGTCAGGTAGCTACTGATACGGGCGAAACGCTTCCGGCGGCTACGGTGGCGCTCACATTTTTGGCTTTGGGCGGCTGCTTGGGCCAGGTGAAGATGAACTTAGCGCCCTGTCCTTCCGCCGATTTCACACCAATGCGGCCGCCCTGGCGCTCCACAATTTTTTTCACAATGGCCAGCCCCACGCCGGTGCTTTCCAGCGTATCGCGCTCGGTGAGGGTTTGGAAAATGACAAAAATACGGTCGTGGTATTCCGGCGCAATGCCCGGTCCGTCGTCGGCTACGGAGAACAGGTAAAAGTCGCCGGCGTCGTCGCAGCTGATGTGCACAGTGCCCGTTTCGGGGTGGTCGTGGTACTTCAGCGCGTTGCTGATGAGGTTGGTGAAGACCTGTTGCAACTGCACGGCGTTGGTGGTGAGCGTGGGCAGGAAGAACGGCAGCTCCACCGTGAAGCCCGGTGGCGGATTAAGGGTGTCAACCACCTCGCGCAGCAGCGTGCGCACAAACACTGTTTCGTTGGCCTGCGCTACCCGGCCAATGCGCGCTAGGTCCAGAATGCCGGTAATGAGCTTTTCCATGCGGTGCACCCGCTGGCGCATCAGCCCCAAAAACTCGCGGATGTGGGGCGGCAGCTGTTCAGGGCCCATGTCTTCTTCTATCCAGCGCGAGGCGCTTTCGATGCCCCGCAGGGGCGCTTTTAGGTCGTGCGACACCACGTAGGCGAACTGGTCCAGTTCCTGGTTGCGGTTTTCGAGCTGGGCAATGTTGGCGCCCACCGTGCGGGCCATCACGTTCAGGGCCGAGGTAAGCTCGCTCACTTCGTCCTGCTCCGTGTCCACAATCTGGCTGCTGTAGTCGCCGTCCGCCATTTTGCGAGCCAGGCTCAACATGCTGCGCAGGCGCTTGCCAAAAATGCGCACGATGTAGCTGGCCCACAGCAGGCCCAACACCAGCGCCGCAATGGCCATGCCCGCCGACAGCCATTCGGCCCGCACGATGCTCCGGTCCAGCTCGCGGCGCAGGCGGGAGCGGGTGCGCGCCTCGCTGGCTTCAAACGCCATGAGGCGCTGCCGGATGTTGTCCATTATCTGCTTGCCAGTGAGCCCTTCGGTGAGGCGACGGTGGGGCATGCCCTCCAGGCCACTCTGGCCGGGGCGCCGCAGCCGGATTTCCCGCTTCTCGGCCACCAACAGGTGGCTATAGCTCGCCCACTGCTGGAACAGGCGCTGCGTCTGGTCCACGAGGTCCACTTGCTCAGGCGAGTCCGACACCAAATCGCGTAACTCGGCAAACCGGCCTACCAGTTGCCGCTCGCCGTCGTAATAAGGCGCCAGGGTTTGCTCGTTGCCGATGAGCAGGTAGCCCCGAAAACCGGTTTCCATGTCGATGACGTTGCGCAGCAGGTTGGCGGCGCGGTTGGTCACGCGCTGCGACGCCTCCACCCGGCGCGAATTGTGCAACACCTGCCCGGCCAACTGGTAGTAAATGACCACCACCACCGCAAACAGTGCCAGCAGCAGCACAAACCCGGCGAAAAGCTTGGTGGTAAGCGTTATTTTCATGCAAGTGGCCCGCGGGCACGTTTTAGGCCTCCCTACGCAGCTTCTCCTCCATGGTTTGGAGCAGCACCACCATTTCGTCGGCAATGCCCTGCAGGGGGCCGAATCCGGCCACGGCCTGCTCCACTTGCCCGGCTTGGTGCATATCCATCAGGCGATTGGCCTCGTGATGGATGAGGACGTGCTGGCGGTCGAACTGCCGGGCTTCGGGCAAGTGGCTGTAGGGGCCGCCGTTGCGCAGGCGGTCGGCAATCCAGAGTCCCAGGCTGCACATTTCCGGGTCACGCAAGGGCCCTTCGGCGGTACCGCGGCCAAAAAGAAACGACCGCAGCTTGCTTTTGAAATGCACGTGCTTAATGTGTGCCGATTCAAAATCTCGCTTAAGCTCTTCTGGAGTCATAAATAAAAGCAACTAGATGCGGCATTTACGCAGCGTTTCGGCCGCGGTTTCCGCCCCCCTGTACGTGCATCATGCCGGAAACACCGCATTCGCTGCAAACTTAGGCCCACCGCCGCGCACATCGCGGCACTACGTCGGCCATCCCGCTGCAGAAATCGGTACTTTTGCGGTTCACACCATACCGGGCGCGGCCAACAGCCTCCGCGGCAGCACGGCCGCCCCTCTCACCCATCCCCCACCATGACCCAAGACCAGATAAAGGACTTGAAGGGCCGCGCCGAGGCCCTGAGGAGGTATCTTTGACTACGATGCCCGCAAAGAACAATTAGCCGCTTACGAGGCTAAAACCACTGCTCCCGGCTTCTGGGACGACTCCAAAGCCGCCGAAGCCACGCTGCGCGAAATCAAGCCCATCAAGACCTGGACCGACGACTTTGAAACCGTGCAACAGGCCCTGGCTGATACCGACGTGTTGTATGACTTCTATAAGGAAGGCGACGTGACTGAGGCGGAGATGGGAGCCGATTACGAAGCCACGCTGAAGAAAGTCGAGGCGCTCGAATTCAAGCGCATGCTTTCCGATGAGGAAGACCAGCTTTCGGCCATCATCGACATCAACCCCGGCGCTGGTGGCACCGAAAGCCAGGATTGGGCCGAAATGCTCATGCGCATGTACATCATGTGGGCCGAAAGCCACGGTTTCGGGGTGAAGCAAATCAGCTACCAGCCCGGCGAGGGCGCGGGCATTAAGTCGGCGTCGCTCGAAATCGACGGCGACTTTGCCTACGGCTACCTCAAAAGCGAAATCGGGGTGCACCGCCTCGTGCGCATGTCGCCCTTCGACAGCAGCGGCCGGCGCCACACCTCGTTCGCCTCGGTGTTTGCCTATCCGGTGATTGATGACACCATCAACATCGAAATCAACCCGGCCGACATCTCCTGGGACACCTTCCGGGCCGGTGGCGCCGGCGGGCAGAACGTGAACAAGGTAGAAACCGCGGTACGCCTCACGCACGCGCCTTCCGGCATCATCATCGCCGTCCAGATAGAGCGCAGCCAGCTCATGAACAAGGAGCACGCCCTACGCATGCTCAAGTCGCGCCTCTACCAGATTGAGATGGACAAGCGCAACGCCGAACGCGACAAAGTGGAGTCAACCAAAAAGCGCATCGACTTCGGCTCCCAGATTCGCAACTACGTGCTGCACCCCTACAAGCTCATCAAGGACCTGCGCACCGGCATCGAGCGCACCGACGTGCAAAATGTGCTGGACGGCGACCTCGACGAGTTCATCAAGGGCTTTCTGATGCAGAGCTAGCTTCAGCCGGTTCATTCCTCACACATGCCACAAAAAAAGGGCTACCCAAATTGGGTAGCCCTTTTTTGCGGTTAAGACTCGGAGCAAGTATTAGAACTTGTCCCAGAAAATCTTCGTCGTCACGGCGTCGCCGCCAATGGCCGACGAAGCAGCCTTGTAGTTGGCACCGTTCAGGTTCTGCTCTACCACGGGATAGGTGAGGCGGAGGGGCAGTGCGCTCAGGGCGCCGGTAGGAGCCGTCAGCGTGGGCGAATCGAGGCGACGGTACTCTCTCCACGAGTCAACCGGCTGGCCGTAGAGGGCAATCCACTTCTGCACGCCAATCTTCTGCTTGTAGGTACCCGCAGCGGTGGCATAAGCCACGGTGGGCTGGGCCAGGTACGTGGTGGCTTCGGTCGTCGTGCCACCCCATTCCAAAATGGAGGCGGTTACGCCAGCATTGTAGTGGCCAGCAGCGGTGCCGCCCACGGCGTAGCCGCGCTCAACCGCCTCGGCCAGCAGGAACTCTACCTGGCTGTACGACAGCAGTACGCCGGGCAGGGTCGGGTCTTCCAGTTTGTCGCCAGGAGCCGAGTACGTAGCGTAGTTGTTGTTGGTGCCGTATACACCGCCGCGGTAGGTACCATTGGCAGCCAGCTTGAAGTAGTCGTTGCGACGCGGGTCGTTCAGGGTGTTCAGGCGCGTGATGAACGTGCCGGCACCCACGAAGTCAAAACGGCCGCTCTGAATCAGGTCTTCCCACACCGGGTTAGTGTTGGGAGCCGTCGACAGGAAGTTCAGCTGGGCGTTTTCATCGTTGCTGGTGAACACTCCGGAAGCAGCCTGCACCGCCAATTGGCTGGCTTTCGTATTGTCAACGTCGGAGATGGTCAGAGCCAGACGCAGCTTCAACGAATTGGCAAACTTTTTCCAGCTGGTCATGTCACCCTTGTACAGCAGGTCGCCATTTTCGAACGCGCCACTGCCAGCAGTCGTGTTCATCTGGCCGATAGCGGCATCAAGACGAGCAATCAGGTCATTATAGACCGTAGCCGCATCGTCGTAAGACGGCTGGGGGTTGTTGATGTCCAGTGCCTTGGAGTAAGGCACGTTGCCAAACGTGTCCACCAAGGTAGCCCAGGTGTACACTTCCAGTACTTCCGCAATGGCGTTCTGGTTGTTGCGCACACCGGTCGAGATGAGCTGGTCAGCCGCGGTAATCTTTTTCGACTCGCGCAGGTCGGCCAATACATCACGGTAGAGCGCCGTCCAGAACGAAGCCGGAATCGGACGAGTCGTGATGTTGTAGATGCTCTCGTCGAAGTAAGTCGTCTGAGCCCAGTACTGCACAAACAGGCGGAACGGGTTCAGGTTCACGCTCGAGCTGGTCACGGTGCGGGCCAGGCTGCGCTCCGCGTTCGAAACCAGCGTCACGCTGAGAACCTTAGTAGCGCTTTTTGGGTCGACGTTGTAATCGTCAAGGCTATCCACGCAGGACGTTGCCAGGAACAACGCCGTTGAGAGAAATAGAAGAGTCTTTTTCATTTCGGGTAGTTGATTAAAAGCCGTTGATATTAGAACCGGAAGCGCAGGTTAGCACCGAGGCTACGCACAGCCGGGAAGGAACCCGACGAGTAGCCTTGGCCCAGGTTGCCGGAGCTCAAAGCATCTTCCGGGTCAGCATCAGGCAGGTTCTTGTGGATAATCCACAGGTTGCGACCAATCAACGAAATGTCAATGCCTTTCAAACCACCCATTTTCGACAGGAGCGTGTTCGGGAGCGAGTAGGTCAGCGAAACTTCACGCAGTTTCACGAAGCTGGCGTCGTACACGAAAGTCGAGTTAGGGTTGCGCAGGTAGCCATACAGACCGTATTCCGTGTTCGGGCTGCGAACCGTGTTCTGTTGGCCCGAAACGTCCACACCGCCAATGGTAGTTCCGGCAGCGTACACACCGGGCAGAATTACACCACCGCTGGTCGAGGCGTAGGTACCGTCGGCATTGCGGGTGATGGGGGTACGGCTGGGGTTGCCCAGTTCGTTGTCGGCGGCCGTCTCGGGCTGCAGGCCGGTGGCCAGGCCGTAGTAACGGTCGAGCGAGAACACCTGACCGCCTTTGCGGATGTCAACCAAGAAGTACAGCGACACGCCTTTGTAGCTCACCGTGTTCGACACACCACCTTTCCAGTCCGGGTTGGGGTTGCCGATTACGTTATTGGCGCCGGTCTGAGCGTAGTAGGCAGCCGTGGGCAGGCCCGTGGTGGCGCTCTTGGTCACGTTCAGGATGCGGTTGCCGCTGCCGTCGTAGCGGTAGTCGCTACCACGCAGTGAGCCAAAAGCTTCGCCCACCGTGGCGTTAGAAGTCAAACCGCCCTGGTACGAAGCCAACACAATGTTGTCGAGGCCATCGGCCAGCGACATCACGCGGTTTTGGTTCTTGTACCAGTTCAGGTTCACGGTCCAGGTCACGTTGTCGTTTTTCACCGGCGTGATGTAGCCGCCGATTTCAACACCACGGTTGCGTACTTCACCCGAGTTGACATAGCGCTGGCTGTAGCCGGTAGCGGTCGACAGGTTCAGGG
Organism: Hymenobacter sp. 5317J-9; assembly: GCF_022921075.1. NCBI lineage: Bacteria > Pseudomonadati > Bacteroidota > Cytophagia > Cytophagales > Hymenobacteraceae > Hymenobacter > Hymenobacter sp. 5317J-9. The sequence goes on along the minus strand of NZ_CP095050.1, from coordinate 1,647,744 downwards.
GGATAATCTGGTCGACGGTGTTCTGCTGATACACCGTGGCGTTCACGCCGAGGCGGCTGTTGAGGAAAGCCAGTTCCACACCGGCCTCGATGCTCTTGGTGCGCTCAGGCTTCAGGGTCTGGCTGTTTTTGACGCTGGGCAAGCTGAAAAGTGCCGTCGAACCAAAAGCAGTGGGCTTGAAGTAGTAGTCATACACCACCTGCGACGTAGCATCACTGCCTACTTCGGCGTAGTTCAAGAGGGCTTTGCCATACGACAGCCACGGGGCCGACTCCTTGGTCAGTTCCGAGAAGGCAAAGCTGAGGGCCGCCGAAGGATAGTAGAACACGTTGTTGGCTTTGGGTAGGGTCGTCGACTTATCCCGACGCAGGGTTAGGTCCAGGAACACCATGTCGCGCAAGCCAAACGTAGCGCTACCGAAGACGCCGTCTACACCAATCTTGGATTCGCTCTCAATCGGCGGAGTGAGGGGGTCAACCGAGTTGGAGAGCGAATACAGGCCGGGTACTGCCAGGCCGTTGTTGGTGAAGGCACGAATCGAGCTGAAAGCCTGACGACGCAGGTTGGTACCAATCAAACCTTTGAAGCTCAGATTGCTGGCAATATTGGCCGAGAAATTACCAATCAGGTCGAAGTTGGCTTCGCGCGAGGTGCGGTTGTAGCGGCTGTATTCCGAAACGCCCACGCTGCCCACGGCAATGCGCTCTTCCTGAATTTCGCTATAGGTATCCAGCGTCACACGGCCCAACACGTTGAACCAGTCGGCAAACTTGTAGGTAGCGGCCACGTTGCCGAAGTAACGGTCACGGCCATCCGTTTCGTAGTTCTGGTTGCGCACCCAGTAGGGGTTGTTCCAGTAGATGGGCTTCAGGTTGTCGGGGTCAGCGTAGTTCCAGGTAGCATGGTAGCCGCGGCCGATGTTGCGCTCATACGCATCCTTCTGGTCCTTGATGTCCACGTTGGTCTGCCACCACTGACGCATGTTGGTGATGATGTTGCCATCGCCGTAGCCCGTGCCGTAGCGGCCCTGGCCTTTGATGTTGGTGTAGTTGATGGAGGCGCTGGTGGTCAGCTTGGGGGTCAGGTTCAGCGAACCCGCGAAGTTGATGACGTTCTTGGCAATTTTGCTGTTCGGCAGTACGCCGCGGTCATCCACCCGGTTGTAACCCAGCTTGAAGTAGCCAGCGTCGTTGCCACCGTCGATGGTAACGCTGTTGTTGAGCGTGCTGGCGGTTTCGAAGAAGGTTTCGGCGCCGTTCTTGGCGTTCACCCACGGGGTGGCTTTGCGGTAGTTGGGGGAAGTGGGGTCGAAGGAATCCCACTGGTAAACGAGCAGGTTCGGGTCGAACTTACCACCGTAAGAAGCATCTTCCGACAGGGGAGCCACCAGTTCTTCGGTGCCATTGCCCTGAATGTCACGGGACAGGAAGTAGCCCGTAGCGTCTTCGTAGTAGCGGCCGTAGCCGGCGCCGTAGCGGTCCTGGTATTTGATGAAGGTGCTCTTGTCGATGCGGCCCAGCGTAGCGCCGGCGTTCACCGTCACACCCAGGCCACGACGGCCTTTCTTGGTGGTAATCAGAATCACGCCGTTGGCAGCACGCGAGCCGTAGAGGGCGGTAGCGGCAGCGCCTTTCAGCACGGTGGTCGACGCGATGTCGTCGGGGTTGATGTCGGCAGCAGCGTTGCCGTAGTCGTAGCCACCGCCGCCGGTAGCTTGGGTGGCCGTGTTGGTGTTGGCGTTGCTAATCGGCACCCCGTCCACCACGAAGAGGGCTTGGTTAGTGTTGAACAGCGACTTCGTGCCGCGGATAACGACGTTCGACGAGCTGCCGAGGCCGTTGCTCTGGGTGATGTTCAGACCGGCCACTTTGCCAGCCAGACCGTTCACCGCGTTGGGGTTACGAGCGACGGTAATGTTGTTGCCCTCAATTTGGGTAGCCGAGAACGGCAGCGAGTTGCGGGTACGCTCTACGCCGAGAGCCGTTACCACTACTTCGCCCAGCTGCTTCACGTCAGCGGCCAGGCCGATGTCGTAGGTATTGCTGGAGCCAATGGGCTGCTCAACGGTCGCATAGCCGATGGAGCTAACCACCAGCGTGGTGGCCGAGCTCGGCACGCTCAACGTGAAGCCGCCGTCAGCATTCGTGGAAGCCCCGACGGTTGTGCCCTTCACCAAGACGGTAGCCCCGGGGAGACCCTGGCCGTTGGCACGGTCAGTTACTCGCCCTGAAAGGGAGCGGTCCTGAGCATAGACCTGCTGCAACAGGCCGGTCATTATAAGCATGACCATACATAAGAGTTTTTTCATTTGGCTGGTTGGTTGGTGAGTGAAAAGGTAAAAAAGCTAAAGTGTGGGGCAGCAATTATACAAGAAAATTAGCTTGTGCTAGCGAAAAACGCCTTTACGGGCTTTTGGCCACTTTCAAAAAGCAGGAGGGGATGGAGTAAAGTTGGGCTTGCCCAAAGGCCGGGAACCGTTGGTGGGCAAGGCACAAGGCGAAGCGGGTAGTTCCTGTCAGACGGAAGACCGGTAAGCCTCTGCGTTGTCGCTGGCTGAACCCAATCCGGCTCAAGACCTTGCGACAATCCTATTGCTCATATTAAAGAAAGGAATTAAAGTGCCTCTGTTTCGCCCAAAGCTAACACTTGTTTGGTAGAACGAATTTTTGGCAAGATATCACAAGTTTTGATGACCGGGGAGTTAATAGAATGTTTTTTTTTCATCAAGGCTTCTCGATTTTTTCGAAAAGCACCGATACTCAATTGTATTTAGAGCTACTGCTATTCGGGTAGAGCGAATGAATATTATCACTGCTTACACAATGAAAAATTCATATAATTCAATCACTTACACCAATCACTACATTATTCGTCTCTGGAACTTCTTGCATTAACATAGCCAAGCGAGGAGTTGATAACCGGTTTGAAGGCGCAAGAAACGGCTGCGACAGCTTGGCTAACGCCACGAAAGTGGCTCAAAAGAAGATACCCTGCAGCCACAGTCGGGTTAGAAATACTTAAAAAATAAGCAAAAAGGGAAGGGAAAAGCTGTGCATTTGGTACTAAAGCGGCATCAAACGATGGCAACCCGGCAAAAAAGAAACCGGCCAGGCGAAAGACTTACACTTAATAAGCATACCTAAAATACGCTGTAATAGTGAGAATTTTCCGCCGCCGCAGTACTTTCAACTTTTAAAATGCCTCCACCCTGTTTCTATTTCCCTCTTTTCTAACACACCCATTTTTAACTCAATGAAGAGAACCTTACTATTGAGCCTGCTTTTGCTGCTGACCCTTGCCGGGCGGAGCTGGGCCCAAACACGGCCAGTTACGGGCCGCGTCACCGACAAGAGCACCAACGAAGGCCTGCCCGGGGTTAGCGTCATCGTGAAAGGCACCACGACCGGCACGGCTACGGACGCCGACGGGCACTTTACCCTGAACGTGGCGGCGGCCGGCGCTGTGCTCCAGTTCAAATACCTGGGCTACCTCACGGCCGAGCAACCGGTGGGCGGCTCCGGCACGGTGGACGTGGCCCTGGCTGTTGACAACAAACAGTTGGACGAGGTAACGGTGACGGCCCTAGGTATTTCGCGCGAAAAGCGCGCCCTTGGCTACGCCGTTTCGGAAATCAAGTCGGAGCAGGTGGTCCAGAAGTCCGAGCCGGACTTGCTGCGTACCATCTCGGGTAAGGTGCCCGGCGTGAACATTATCAGCTCTAACGGCGTGCCGGGTTCTTCGTCGCGCATCACCATTCGGGGCAACACGTCGTTTTTTGGCGAAAACCAGCCACTGTTTGTGGTGGACGGCGTGCCGTACGACAACTCCCAGACCGAATCGGACAACCCCCTCACCCACGGCGCTTCCTACTCCAGCCGCACGGCCGACGTGGACCCCAACAACATTGCCTCCATCAACGTGCTAAAAGGTGCGGCGGCGGCGGCGCTTTATGGCTCACGGGCAGCAGGCGGCGTTATTGTTATTACAACCAAGACCGGTGGTGGTGGCCAACGCGGCCCCAAGGGCATTCAGGTGGGCTACACCACGGGCTACTCAATTGAGAAAGTGGCGGCCCTGCCCGACTATCAGAACAAGTATGGCGCCGGCGCCAACTTCGTTAACTCGAGCGCCAACGGTTCGTGGGGCCCCGAGTTTGGCAACAAGGCTCAGGGTGCACCCGAAACCATTCCTCACCCCCAGGCCGGCAACCCGAATTTCCCCGACATTCCGGCCAATGCCACGATTCCGTACCAAGCGTACCCGAACAACGTGAAGGATTTCTTCGACACGGGCCACCTGTACGAAAACTCGATTTCGCTCAACAGCACCAACGACAACTCCAGCTTCACCACCATCGTGTCGCGCGCCGACCAGAAGGGTACTATTCCCAACTCGTCGTTCGTGCGCAACAACATCAGCGCCGGCGGCTCGGGCAAATTCAACAAGCTCACCGTTACCGGCAACGTGGCTTACACCAACACGGAGCAGCAGGGCCCTATTCTGGGTGCCAACAACCTGCTGGGCGGCAGCGCATCGGCCTTTGCCCGCACGCTGTTCCTGACCCGCAGCCTCGACCTGCAGGGCCTTCCTTATAAAGACCCGGTGACCAACGCTCCGGTATTTGCCTGGCTCACCACGCAGGCTGACAACCCCCGTTGGTCGGTGGAGAACAGCATCTACCGCTCGCGCGTCGACCGCGTGGTGGGCAGCTTGGGCCTGTCGTACGCCATCAAAGACTGGTTGACGGTGACCTACACCGGCGGCGTCAACACCTACACCGATACCCGCAGCAGCGTGATTCGGCCCGGCTCGCTGGCTAACAGCGGCGTGAGCCAGGTCATCGAAGACTACATCCAGAACACCGAGTTTGAGCAAACCGCCCTGCTTAACTTTAATAAGAACATCACCGAAGACATCAGCCTGACCGCCAGTGTGGGGCAAAACCTCAACGCCCGTACGTTCGACGGCAAATCATACCTGGGCAAGGACATCATCATTTTCGGCATCGACAACATCGAGAACACCCGTGAGAAAAGTACCTACGGCTACGCCTATTCCAAGCGCCGCCTGATGGGCCTGCTGGGCAACGCCACCGTGGGCTACAAAAACTTCGCGTTTGTGACGCTGACGGGCCGTAATGACTTTTCCTCGACCCTGAACAAGAACGGCAACATCAACGAAACCGGCCGTTCGTTCTTCTACTCAAGCGCCGCAGGTTCGCTGGTGCTGAACGAAGCCTTCAAGCTGGACTACCGCTGGCTGGACCTGGCCAAAGTGCGTGTGGCCTACGGCCGCGTGGGCCGCGACGCCCCCGCCTACCGCTCGGGTGCCACCACCTTCAGCATTAACCCGGGTGGCGTGTTCCCCTTCCGCGGGGTTGCCGGCCTGGCCATTGGCAGTGTTATCAATAACCCCGCGCTGACGCCGGAATTCTCGACGGAGCTGGAATTGGGTACGGAACTGTCTTTCCTGAAAGGACGCGTTTCTTTCAACGGCACCTATTACGACAAGCGTTCGACCAACCAGATTGCCGCCCGCGACCTGCCTTCGGCTACGGGGTATGGCGCGTTCTTCACCAACTTCGGCGAAGTATCGAACAAAGGGTTTGAAGTGGCTTTCACGGCCGTTCCCGTCGATGCGGCCGGCTTCCGCTGGAGCAGCACGTTCAACTTCACCCGCAACCGCAACATTGTGGAGAGCACCACGGCCAACGGCGACACGTTGGTGCTGGGCTCTGCCTTCAACCTGCTCGGCCTGCTCATCCCGGGCCAGCCGTACGGTGTGCTGTACGGCTCGGCAGCCAAGCGCGACGGCAACGGCGAACTGTACGTTGACCCCATCAACGGCCGCCTGATTCCGGGCGGCAACAAGGTAATTGCCAACCCCAACCCCGAATTCCTGATGGGTTTCATCAACCAGTTTACGTACAAGGGCTTCACCCTGAATACGCTGATTGACTATCGCAAAGGTGGGCAGTTGTATGCTACCACCATTCAGGAGGAACTGGGCCGCGGCGTGACCAAAGACACCGAGGACCGTAACCGTCTGGTTATCATCAACGGCATTCGCTACGACCGCGCCACCGGCGGCGCGGCGCGCGACGCCAACGGCACCCCGCTGCGCAACACCACCGCCATTTCGGTCAACGACCTGTACTTCTCGGCAGCGGGTGTGGGCGGCGGCGCCGCCACCAACGGCTACAACGAACAGTCGATTTACGATGCCACCACGGTGCGCCTGCGGGAAGTATCGCTGGGCTACGACCTGCCCAAGTCCCTGCTGAGCAAGACGCCGCTGGGCGTAGTAAACATTTCGGTGTCGGGCCGCAACCTCTACTGGTATTCGCCCAACCTGCCGAAGCACACCAACTTCGACCCCGAGACCAGCTCGTATGGCGCCAGCAACTTCCAAGGCGTGGAGCTGACGAACGCCCCCACCACCAAACGCTACGGCGTGAACCTGCGGGTCACTTTTTAATGTTTGAATTCAGCCTGTAGGCTACTTCGCTATATGAAAATTCAAAAAATTGGCGCCACCCTGGTGCTGGCCGGTGTGCTGGCCGCAGCTTCGGGCTGCAAAGACTTTTACGACGTTAACAAAAACCCACTTTCGCCCACTGCAACCTCGCTCAACACCTTGCTGCCCGTGGCGCAGGTGAGCATGGCCAGCGACCTGGGCGATAACGTGGGGGGCCTGAGCCAGTACACCATGGCCCTGATGCAGCAGCTCTACAACACGCGCGGCATCGGCAACTTCCAGCAAACCGGCGGCTCGTTCGGCTTTCCTTGGTCGGACCTGTACAGCAGCATGCTCGTGAACAACGAACTCATCATTTCGCAAGGCACGAAAGAGCAGCAGTGGGGCTATGTGGGCATTGCCCAACTGCAGAAGGCCTACGTGTTCAGCCAGATGGTGGACCTGTGGGGCGACGTGCCCTACTCGCAAGCCCTGAAAGGCGTGGACAACATCGCGCCCCGCTTCGATAAGGACGTGGAAATCTACAATGGCTCGAGCGACGGCTCGGTGCAGAGCCTGTTTGCCTTGATTGACGAAGGCCTGGCCAACCTCAACAAATCGGCCAGCAACCCAGGCCTGACCAAGTCTGACCTAATTTACAATGGCTCGCCCACGAAATGGGCCCGTTTCGGGCGCACGCTGAAACTGAAGCTGTACAACCAGATTCGTAAAACCAACTCCAACGCTACGGTTATCAGCCAGGTGTCGCCGCTACTGAGCGCCGACCTGATGGGAGATGGCGACGACTTCGAACTGGCTTACCGCAACACCACCAACCCGGACAACCGCAACCCCGGCTACATCACGGATTTCAGCACCAACCCGGAGAACCGCATCGGGCGCTACTTCTACGAGGACATGCTGGCCAAGAGTGACCCCCGCATGCCGTACTACTTCTTCAATCAAGTAGCACTAGCCGGCCCGCCCGTCACGCAGCAGGACTACATCAACGGCCCCTTTGTGACGGTGCGCCCCGGCTCCACCGGTCAATACACCAGCTCGGCCAGCACGGCTTCGTTCCAGACAGTGCAGGGCCTCTACCCGATTGGCGGGAAGTATGACGATGGCAAAGGCGGCAAAACCGGCACGACGGCGGCCCAAGGCAAAGCCGAAGCACCCCAGCGCATGCTCACCTACTACGCCCGTAAATTCACGGAAGCGGAGTTGCAGCTGACGGTTTTCAATGATGTGAATGCCGCGCGCGCCGCGCTGGTTGAAGCCCTCAATGCCTCGTTCCGCAAAGTGAATACGGTTGCCACCAACGACGGCAGCCCCGTAATGACTGCTGCCCAAATCACGGGCTACATCAACCGGGTTGCGCCGAATAGCCAACCGATTACCAATTCCGGCCCGCTCGACCGCTTCGACAGAACGCACGACGACCCGACGACGGCCGTTCCCAACCCGCCTTACCGCCCCACGACCCTCGAGGAGAAACTGGAGGTCATCATGTACGAGAAGTACGTGGCCAGCTTCGGCTACGGCGTCGATGTGTACACGGACTTCCGCCGCACCAAGCACCCCCGCATCCGGGTATCGCAGCAAGTGGCCGACCCCAGCCGCGGCCTGCTGCCCGACGACGGTGGCACGCAGGGCAACGGCGTGTTCCCGCACCGCCTGTACTACCCCACCTCGGACCTGATTCTGAACCCCAATTCGCCCAAAACGCAGAAGGACGTTAATTCCACCATCTTCTGGGAGCGCTAGGTCCCGGCCCTCTCATCGATTTCATCTGCTTCGTTATATGAAAAAGTATTTCACTCAGTTGCTACTGCTGGTTATGGCGGTGTCCGCCCTTCCGGCTTGCCGCGAGGCCAGCCGGATACCCGAGCCCGCCACCGAAAGCATTCCGCTGGTTATTCCGGAAATCAACCCGCAGAAATCGTACTTCGACTACCCGTCGGCTCGTAACTCTGTCACCACTCAGACCACTACTGGCACCCCGCGTCCGGTATTCGAGTTTGTGGTGAACCCGTCCAAGGGTTACTCGGAGCTGCAAACGGTGGAAGTGTACAAGAGCTTCCGCCGTAACAACATCCTCGGCCCCCGGGTCAAGGTAATGGACCTTACCTCCTTCCCGGCCACCGTAACCATCGATAGCCAGGAAGCCATCAAGGACCTGTTTCCGAACTCGCCCACCACGGCCAACCCCGCTCCTACCCCTGTTCTGGCCACGTCGCCGGGGGCCCGCAATAACATGCTGAACGGCGAGGCGGTCGTTTTCACCTTCGAGTACGTTATGAAGGACGGCCGTCGCATCATTCTCACTCCGCTTTCTACCACCACGGGCTCCGTGGGCGCACCCACTGGCACGCTCATCAATGCTCCCTACGCAGCCGTAGCAGAGTTCCGCATCTAGGAAAATTGTCGGCTCCCCCGTGTGCAAAAAAGCCCGGTACTGCATCTGCTTAGTACCGGGCTTCTTTTTAATATTCCTTTAATCCAAAGCAGAAAAATTGAGGCTAGCTTGCCTATGCTGCCAGCTATTCCTAAATAATTTACGGAAATCACAAGTTTTCATGAAGAATTGATGTTCTTTTTGCTCTTGCATGCCTGAATTGTCTTATTTTTGACAGTGTAAACTCACCATTACCATTACCATTTTTTAACCTTTTGTCCATGAAAAAAACCTTACTCATGAGCCTCGTGCTCATGTTTACTCTCTTACAGGGGGTGTTGGCGCAAACGCGCACCATCTCCGGACGAGTAACTGACCAAAAGACCGGCGACGGTTTGCCGGGTGTGACGGTGTTGCTGAAAGGCACCACCAATGGCGTTTCCACCAACGCTGACGGTGCTTTTAGCCTTTCGGTGCCGGAATCTGGCGGCACGCTCGTATTCAGTTCCGTGGGCATGACGACCCAGGAGCGGGCCATTGGCACTAACTCCGACTTTCAGGTAGCACTGGCTACCGACACCAAACAACTGACCGAAGTTGTGGTGACGGGCTATGGCGGCTCGCAGGATGTGAAAGACATCACGGGCTCGGTGGCCAAAGTCACGGAAGAGAAGCTCTTGTTGCAGCCGGTAGTGAGCGCCGACCAAGCCTTGCAGGGCCGCATGGCCGGTGTGAACGTGAACACGACCAGCGGCACCCTCGGTGACCAAGCCGTGATTCGCATTCGCGGCGCCAACTCCATTTCCAACAGCTCGCAGCCGCTGTTTATCCTCGACGGTGTGCCGCTGAACAACAGTGCTCAAGCCAACTCGCTCAGCACGCGTTACAACCCCTTGGCCGACATCAACCCTAACGACATCGCCTCGGTCGATGTGCTGAAAGACGCTTCTGCTGCCGCCATTTATGGTTCGCGCGGCGCCAACGGCGTAGTTGTTATCACGACCAAACGCGGGAAATCAGGCACCAATCGTCTGTCCTTCAACTCGTTCTATGGCTTCCAGGATGCCGTACGCACCCCCAAGGTGCTCAATGGCAGTGACTTTATTGCCATTTCGAACGAAAAGGCAGCCAATGCCCGTGCAGGCAGCGTAGGCGCCCCCGGTAACGTGGGCAACACCAGCATCCCGGCGGCCATTGCCGCTCCCATCGATGTGAACGGCGACGGTGTTCCGGATGAGACGGACTGGATTAAAGAAGTTTTCCAGCGTGGCACGCAGCAGAACTACCAGGTAGCCCTGTCGGGCGGCAACGAATTTGCTTCCTACTATGGCTCGGGTGACTGGAACGACCAGAAAGGCATCATCCTGAACAACCGGCTGCGCCGTGGGTCGGGACGCCTCAACATTGACCTGACTCCCAAGAAATGGCTCAAGAGCGGCGTTAGCCTGAACTACGCCAAGACCTATAACCAAGGTATCAACGGCGAAAACGCTCTGGCCGGTGCCACGGTATCGGGCTACACGGCTCCGCCGAACATTCCCGCCTACAACCCCGATGGCAGCTATTACCTGAACACCTTGGGTAACCTGGGCAACGGCAATAACGTCGTTCCCAGCACGTACGCTCCCAACGCTTACTTCCACATCATTGGTACGCTGCGCGAAAACCGCAACGACAACACGGTGCAACGCACCTTGGGCAACGGCTACCTCACGGTAGAACCCCTGAAAGGCTTGCAGTTGACTACTAAATACGGCATCGACTACTCCACCAACTTTGAAGACCAGTACAGCAGCCCCATTCTGGGCAGCTTGGGGCGTCAGCTTGGACAGGGCCTGGTGCAGCTGTATAACACCACCCGCACCCAGTACAACTGGCAGAACTATGCGAACTACGACCGTGTATTCAACGAGAAGCACACGATTGGCCTGACTGCTGGTGTTGAATATCAGGAGACGCGCACTCAACTCGTGTACAGTTCCGGTGCCGACTTCGCCGACACGAAGTTTCAATCGCTGCTCGACGGCCTGTATACCAACCAGACCGGTACTGGTGGCTCCGCTTTCAATAACGGTTTCCAGTCGTACTTCGCCCGCGCCAACTACAGCTTCGACAACAAATACTACGCCTCGTTCTCATTCCGGGCTGATGCCTCCTCCATTTTTGGAGCGAACAACCAGCGCGGCTACTTCCCCGGCGGCTCGGTAGGATGGCGCATTTCGCAGGAGAATTTCATGAAGGGCATCACGGCCATCAACGATTTGAAACTGCGCGCCAGCTACGGCAAAGTAGGTAACTCTGCCGGCATTGGGTCGTACGCTTCGCGCACGCTCGTGGGTGGCGGCCAATACGCCGACCTCAACGGCTTCAGCATCTCTCAGGTGGGCAACCCCTCAGTTGCATGGGAAACGTCGAAGAAGCTTGACATTGGCTTTGATGCAGCACTGGTAAACAACCGCATCAACGTGACGTTCGACTTCTTTAACAACGACGTGAGCGGTATATTGCTGTTCGCACCAACGTTGCGCACCACGGGCATTCCCGGTTCGGGTGTAAACCGCAACGTGGGCAGCATGTACAACCGCGGTGTTGAATTGACTCTCAACACGGTGAACGTGCGCCTGCAAAACGGCTTTACGTGGACCTCAAACCTGAACGGCAGCATCATCAAGAACCGGATTACGGAGTTGGCCACCCCGAACGACATCACCGCAGGCAACCAGCGCGCCAGCATCGGCAGCAGCGTCGGCATTTATTTCCTACCCGTGTGGGCCGGTGTAAACCCCGCTAATGGCAACGCACAGTTCCTGGACAAAGACGGCAACATCAAGCAGTATGATGCCGCTTACACGACCAATGCTTCCACAACCCAGGGCCGCTGGCTCACGGCATCGGGCGATGTGACCACACCCATCACGGTGGCCGACTACAAGTACACCAACAAGACCGGTTACCCCACCTTCTTCGGTGGCTTTGACAACACTTTCTCCTTCAAAGGGCTGGAACTTGGCATCTTCCTGCAATACAGCGGTGGCAACCAGATTTACAACGGTTACCGTGCTGCTCTGCTGAGCAACAGCTTGCAGAACAACATCACCGAGATTAAAGACCGTTGGACGACTCCTGGCCAGCAGACGGACATCCAGAAGCTTGTGTTGCGCGATGTGGTGTCGACTCAGGCGTCGACCCGTTGGCTCGAAAACGGTGACTTCCTGCGCATTCGCCAGGCTAGCCTGGGCTACAACCTGCCCGACGCTTTCATCAAACGTTACGGGGTGAACAACCTGCGCGTGTACGTGCTGGCACAAAATCTGTACAACTTCACCAAGTACAAAGGTTTGGACCCCGAAGTGAACACCAACATCGGCAACAACATTGCTTATGGTGTTGACGGTCGTTCGGTGCCCCCGACCCGCAGCTTCACCTTCGGCATTAACGTTGGCATTTAATCGTGGCTTTTCCTTCTCTTTACATGAATCATAATTCTAAATTGCGGCTGGCCGCTTTCTGCGCCATGCTGCTTGCCTCGGGCACTGGCTGCGACGTTCTTACCCAAGACCCGCCCACAGCCCTGACCCAGGAAGATGCGTTCGCCAATGCCGACCGCATCTCCAAATCGGCCATTGGTATGTACAATGGCTTGCAAAACGCTGAGTTTTTGGGCGGCCGTGCCCTTATCTACAGCGACATTCGCAGCGATGACACCAACCCCGCCGGGTTCTTCGGCAACGTGTCTACGTTCAACCAGCAGGCCAACGATGGTATTGCAACGAACGCTTGGACCGGTGGTTACAACTCGCTGTACGCTGTAAACTACTTCCTGCAGCAAATTGCCAAAAACCCAGGCAAAACCACTCCTGCGCTGGAAGCCCAATACATTGGAGAGGCTAAGTTCATCCGGGCCCTCGTGTATTTTCACCTGGTGAATCTGTTTGCTCAGCCCTACAATTTCACCGCGGATGCCTCGCACGCCGGCGTGCCCCTGCAGTTGACGGCACCGGACGCAAGCACTGCTTTTGATGCCAGTCAAAACTTGTCCCGCGCAACCGTTCGTCAGGTATACACCCAAATCGAGCAAGACCTGAACGACGCCATCATTGCACTGCCCGAAACGTACGGAACTGCTTACGACCGCACCGCGCGTGCGACCAAAGACGCTGCCCGCACCTTGCTCTCGCGCGTGTATTTGTACAAGGGCCAGTATGCAGAAGCTGCGACCATGGCTAACACGGTAATTACCGGCGCCCGCCATTCGCTGTCAGCCACTCCCGCGGTGCCATTCACTGCCGCTACCTTCAGCAACCCCGAGTCGATTTTCTCGGTGGCCATGAACCTCAGCGACAACCCGAACACCAACAACGCCATTGGCCAGCACTACGGTCGCCTGCGTCGGGCCGACATCAGCGTTACGCCCTATGCGCGTATCGACAGCACGCAGTTCCGCAGCAAAGACCGTCGTCGCACGCTGCTACTTGACCCATCGACGTTCCCGGCTTCTGCTACAACCAACATCTTCACGCTGAAGTACAACAACGGTTCGGCTGACAATGTGCCGATTGCTCGTTACTCTGAAGTGCTGTTGAACCGTGCCGAAGGCCTCGCTCAAACCGATGCCGGCATCAGCGCTGAAGCCATCACGCTGTTGAACACGGTACGTCGCCGGTCGCTGCCAACGATTCCGGCTTACCCCAACTACACGGCAGCGTCTTTTGCCAACAAGCAAGCACTGATTGATGCCATTCTGTTTGAGCGCCGTTTGGAGCTGGCATTTGAAGGCCACCGTTATTACGACTTGATGCGCTACAAGCGCAACTCGAGCCGCATCAACTACGGCGAGCAAAAAGCCATTTTCCCAATTCCCAACGTTGATATCCAGCAAAATCCCAACCTCGTGCAGAACCCCGGGTACTAACCCTTCTGACCAAGGCACAAAAAAGCCCCAGCCAATTTGGCTGGGGCTTTTTTATTGATTTATCTAGTAGCCACTACTAAAGAATATACTGACTCAAATCCCGGTTTTTCACCATGTCGCTCAGGCGCTCATCTACCAAGGCAGCCGTGATTTGCACGTGGGCGTGGGCGCCGATTTTGTCCGGCACGTCGTAAAGGATGTCGTTGAGCAGGCGGCTCATGACGGTGTGTAGGCGGCGGGCGCCGATGTTCTCGACCTCAGCGTTTACTTCCGAGGCAATTTCGGCCAGGCGCTCCAACGCGGCATCATCGAAAGTCAGCACCACGTCCTCGGCCTGGAGCAGGGCTTCGTACTGCTTGGTGAGGGCATTTTTGGGGTCTTTCAGGATGCGGAAGAAATCATCCTTGGTGAGGCTTTGCAGTTCGACGCGGATGGGGAAGCGGCCCTGCAGCTCGGGGATGAGGTCGCTGGGTTTGGAGACGTGGAAGGCGCCGGCGGCAATGAACAGGATGTGGTCGGTGTTGACGATGCCGTACTTGGTGCTCACGGCCGAGCCTTCCACGATGGGCAGCAGGTCGCGCTGCACACCCTGGCGGCTCACGTCGGGGCCGCCCTTGCCGCTGCCGCCGCTGGTGGCCACCTTGTCAATTTCATCGATGAAGATGATGCCGGCGTTTTCGGCTTGGCGGATGGCTTCGTCCTTCACCTCGTCCATGTCGATGAGCTTGGCGGCCTCCTCGTCGAGGAGGAGCTTGCGGGCTTCGGCCACGGTCACTTTGCGCTTGCGGGTTTTCTTGGGCAGCATGTTGCCCAGCATGTCCTGCAGGCCCGAGAGCGTGCCCTCGTCCATGCCGGGAGGCGCGCCCATGATGCCCACGCTGGGGCCCGACTGCGCCACCTGAATTTCAATCTTGCGGTCTTCCAGCTCACCGTTCTTGATTTTCTGACGGAACCGCTCACGGGTGCGCTCGTTCAGCTCCGCGTCGGAGGTAGGCACACCGTCCCCGCCCCCACTGCCAAAGCCGAGACCGGTTTTGGCACCGGCGGGCTGCGGAATGGCCGGAATGAGGGCGTCGAGGATGATTTCCTCCACCGCGTCGGCGGCCTGCGCTTTCACGGCTTCTTGGCGGCGGGCTTTCACGCGGTTTACGCTTTGCTCGGCTAGGTCGCGCACCATGCTTTCCACGTCGCGGCCCACATAGCCCACTTCGGTAAACTTGCTGGCTTCCACTTTCACGAAAGGCGCATCGGCGAGGTGGGCCAGGCGGCGGGCAATTTCGGTTTTGCCCACGCCGGTGGCCCCAATCATGAGGATGTTGTTGGGCACGATTTCGGCCTGCATGGCGGCCGGAGCGTGCAGGCGGCGCCAGCGGTTGCGCAGCGCAATGGCCACGTGGCGCTTGGCGTCGTGCTGGCCGATGATGTATTTATCAAGCTCGGCCACGATTTGGGCCGGGGTCAGAAAGGTGTCGTTGAGCATATGGGTAATGTACGGGAACAGGGCAATAAAAGAACGTCATGCAGAGCGCAGCGAAGCATCTTGCCCGCAGTAGGTAAACCAATCGAAAGGATTTACTTACTGCGGGCAAGATGCTTCGCTGCGCTCTGCATGACGTTCTGGAGGTAAGTGGCTACTCCTTCTTCTTAAACAAAGAATCCAAGTTGCGGGAAAGGGTGAAGTACTCGCTGGAGCCCGCCGCCTGCAGCGTGGCGTGGGTGTAATCAATTTGAAAGCTGCTGATTTTGAGCATGGCGCCGAAGCTGAGGCCGGCGCTGCCGCTGGTGTTATCGAGGCGCAGCTCGCGGCGCTGCAAGTGGTTGTATCCCACCCGGAATTGCAGGTTTTTGCTGAGCACGAGCGCCGCAGCCGCCGTGAAGTGCCGGGCCAGGTTGTCGCCGAAGCTTTTGGTGGGCTTCTTTTCCTGCCCACTGGCGTCGAGAGTGCCGCGGGCGTTGGGGTCGAGGTACTGAATGTCCCACTGCTGCAAGTGGTGGGCCGTTAGGGATATGCGCACGGGCATGTGCTCGGGCTTCACCGAGGCGCCAATCTGCACGTCGAGCGGTAGTGGGCCGCGCTCGGTGCCAGGATAGGGTGAGAACTGGAAGCCAGCATTTTTCACCACCAAGCCGGCCGTGAAGTCCGCCGTGGGGTGCTTGTAGACCACGCCGGCATCGGCCACGCCGGCCAGCGAGCGGTTGCCGGCAATGCTGCTCACGGCCAGCTTGGTGGTAGCCCCAAAGGTGAACTTGCCCTTGGTGTACGAGTCCGACACGCCCACCGTGTACTCGTTCACGCCCACCGTGCCCAGGCTGTTGCCGGCCAAGTCGTAGCTCTCGAAGTTGCCGTAGTTGAGGTAGGTGACGCCCACGCCGAAGCGGCCATACTTCTCCGTATTGAACACGTAGGCGGCCGTGCTTTGCTTGATGTCGGCCACGTAGGCCACGTAGCTCAGCGCCAGTCGGCCGTCCATTTCGGCGTTCAGCAGGGCCGGGTTGGCAAACAGCATGGTCGGGTCGTCGTTGCGGGACGAGGGGCTCATGCCGCCCAAAGCCGCCTGCTGCGCGCCCACGGGCAGGTCCAGAAACGGAAAAACCGTGCGCCCACCCAGCTGCTGCGCCGCGGCTGGGCGCAGGCCCAATCCTCCCATTAACAAACCCAAACCGGCCAGCCGATACGCGGAAAATTGCTTCATATAACTAAGGTACGACGGGAGGAAAACCCGTCGCAGCGCTAACGCCGGAGATTGTTAGAAAGTATCCGAACCAACAGCGGACCGTCCTGCTGAGCGTAGTAGCGCGGCTTCGACTGTACTCAGCAGGACGGTCTGTTTACCCCCATTATACCCTACTGCACTTCCACGCTGGGCCCTACGACGGGCACGGGCTCGTCGCGCACGGGCAGCAGCTGCGGGTGCGGCACCAGCTCGTCGAGCAGGGCCACGCGCAGCACATCGTCCACGCGGTCGGCGTAGTGAATGGTGAGGCCTTTGAGGTAGTCTTCCTGGATTTCCTCAATGTCCTTGCGGTTTTTGGGGCAGAGGATGATGTCCTTCATGCCGGCGCGGCGGGCGGCCAGCAGCTTCTCCTTGATGCCGCCCACGGGCAGCACCTTGCCGCGCAGGGTGATTTCGCCGGTCATGGCCAGCTTGGCGCGCACCCGGCGCTGGGTGTAGGCCGAAGCAATGCTGGTGAAAATGGCAATGCCCGCGCTGGGGCCATCTTTGGGCACGGCGCCTTCGGGGAAGTGAATGTGCAGGTCGTACTGCTCAAACAAGCGGTAGTCGATGCCGATTTCGTCGGCCCGCGAGCGTAGGTAGCTGAGTGCCGTAATGGCCGATTCCTTCATTACGTCGCCGAGCTGGCCCGAGAGCGTCAGCTTGCCCCGGCCGCGGCTCAGCAGGCTTTCCACGAAGAGAATGTCGCCGCCTACGCTGGTCCAGGCCAGGCCCGTCACCACGCCGGCGGTGTCGTTGTCCTGGTACTGGTCGCGGTCGAAGATGGCGGCACCGAGAATTTTGCGGATTTCGGCGGGCTCCATCACGGCCGGCACGGGCTCTTTGCCCGCCTTGCGGCGGGCCAGGTTGCGCGTCACGGCGGCCAGCTTGCGCTCCAGGCCGCGCACGCCGCTTTCGCGGGTGTAGTCGTCGGCCACGCGGTGCAGCGAGGCGTCCGTGATTTTCACTTCATTCTCGCCCAGGCCGTGCTCCTTTAGCTGCTTGGGCCAGAGGTGCTTTCGGGCAATCTGCACCTTTTCCTCCTGGGTGTAGCCGGTGAGGTCGATGATTTCCATGCGGTCGCGCAGGGCCGGCTGAATGGTGTCAAGCGAGTTGGCCGTGGCAATGAACAAGACCTTGCTCAGGTCATATTCCACCTCCAGGTAGTTGTCGGTGAAAGTGGCGTTTTGTTCCGGGTCCAGCACTTCGAGCAGGGCCGAGCTGGGGTCGCCGCGGAAGTCGCTGCTCACCTTGTCAATCTCATCGAGAATGATGACCGGGTTTGAAGCGCCGGCCTTCTTAATCTGCGAGATGATGCGGCCGGGCATGGCGCCCACGTAGGTTTTGCGGTGCCCGCGAATCTCGGCTTCGTCGCGCACGCCGCCCAGGCTCATGCGCACGTACTTGCGGCCCAGGGCCGTGGCAATGCTGCGGCCCAGGGAGGTTTTGCCCACGCCAGGAGGTCCGTACAAACACAAAATCGGCGCCTTCAAATCCTGCTTCAGCTTTAGCACCGCCAGGTATTCCAGAATGCGCTCCTTCACCTTTTCGAGTCCGAAATGGTCGGCGTCAAGGATTTTCTTGGTTTGCTTGAGGTTGAATTTGTCCTTGGTGTACTCACCCCAGGGCAAATCGAGCAGAAACTCCACGTAGTTCACGCTCACCGAATAGTCGGGCGCCATGGGGTTGGTGCGGGCCAGCTTCTCCATCTCCTTCTTAAAATGGAGCGCCACGTTCTCAGGCCATTTCTTGGTTTCGGCGCGGGCGCGCAGGCGCTGCACGTCCTCGTCGGGGCCGTCCTGGCCCAGCTCATCCTGCAGGGTTTTGAGCTGCTGGCGCAGGAAATACTCGCGCTGCTGGGCATCGATGCCGGTGTGAGTTTTGGAACGAATGTCCTGCTTGATTTCAAGCAGCTCGGCCTGGCTGAGCAGGGCTTCGAGCAATTGGCGAGCCTGAGCCTCGGGGTCGGCCAACTCCAGCAGTTTCTGCTTGGCGGGCAGGTCGAGCTGCACGTTGCTGGACAGGAAGTGCGTGAGGAAAGCCGGCGACTGAATGCCATCGAGCATGGCCCGGGCTTCCATCGGAATCTCGGGCGTGAGTTCCAGCACCTTGGTCGCGGCCTCACGCAGGGCCTGCATCAGGCCAAACTCGGCCGGGATATCGGGGTTGAGAGCCACCTCGGCGAAGTAGCTCACCCGCGCCACCAGCGGCGTAAAGCTCAGCTGCTCCTCGATGGTGAAGCGCACCTGGCCTTGTAGGATGATGGTAATCTGGCCGTCGGGCTGCTCCAGCAGCTTCAGGATGCGGGCCAGGGTGCCAACGGGGTGCAACTCCTCGGTGGTGGGCTCGTCGGCGTCGGGGTTGAGCTGGGCCACCACGCCCACGAGCTTGTCGGCGGCGTAGGCTTTGCGCACCAGCTTCACGCTTTTTTTGCGCGTCACGGTCACGGGCAGCACCACGCCGGGAAACAGCACGGTGTTGCGCACGGGCAGCAGGGAAAGCGTGGGGGGCGCGTCGTCGCCGCGCAGAAGGTGGTCAGGGTCGGCGGCCATGATGGCGATGGCTTCGGGTTGGGAATTGGGGTCGCCGAGGGCCCGCAGGGGGACCGCAGCAGAGGGTTGAACAGATGCCAGGCGCATGAACGAGGAGTAAGCCAGAAACAACGGCGACGGGTGCCACATTGGCAGCCCGTGGCGGGGTGAAGCGGGAAGTACAAGGTACGGCTTCCCGACGCTTTAGGACGTCAAGGGCCGTGCCAGGGGCCGCGGTGCGCCAAAGCGGCGCACGCGGTGGGGAGTAACCGCTCACCCGCGGCGCATAAATCGCTAATTTGGTGGCAACTTGCGCCGATAATTATTTTTATTACTCTACCAATGCCGTTTTTATTGCGTCGAGGGGCAATTCAACTCCTGTTGCTGCTGGGCCTGCTGGGCGCGTTTCAGGCCCGGGCCCAGCGCCGACCGGTCAAGCGCATTCCCGCCGCGGCGTCGCCCTCGGCCGATACCACCAGCGGCGGCGCCTCGGCGGCCCCCAAAAAAGCGCCGGCCAAAGCCGCCCCGGCCATTGCGCCGGGCACCTACCGCGTGCGCGGCCTCAGCAGCCGCGTGAGCCGCAAGCTCCACCTGCGCCCCGACGGCACCCCTGACTTCGTGTACGTGAACCGCTACCCGTTCTACGAGGACAAAAAAGCCCTGCGCGCCATTGCCAAGGCCGAAAAGCGCCGCCAGTACCACCAGGCCCGCCTGCTGCTCGAAGACTACGTGGCCCGCTTCGGCCCCGTCAACTTTGCCAAGAACACCGACATGCTCTGGCGCCTGGGCCAGCTGCTGGAGCGCGACAGCCAAACGGTGAAGGCCAAGGCCTACTACCGTCTCGCCCTCAAGCACCACCGCACCGACATCTCGAAGGTGCAGCTCTACTACGACTCGCTGGAACAGAAAAACCAGGACCTGTACGTGCCCCTCAAAACGTACTACGACCTGGTGGAGTACCGCAAAAACCTCAACACCTTCCACCCGCCCAAAGGCGTGTACACGAGCATGGGCGACGCCATCAACAGCAAGGCGCCTGACTACGGGCCGGCGCTGGGCGGCAACGACTCCCTGTTTCTGTTCAGCAGCAAGCGCAAGCGCCGCGGCATCACGGGCGTGGTGGATGAGGACCTATACACCTCGCGCCGCGAAGGCGTAAGCTGGACCGACGCCGAGCCCCTGCCCAAGCCCATCAACTCGCCCAACAACGAAGGCTCGGCCTGCCTGAGCAAGGACGGCAAGACCATTTTCTTCGCGCGCTGCGAATGCTCTACCTGCCGCGGCAACTGCGACCTCTACACCGCCACCCTGGGCAAAGACGGCAAATGGGGCACGCCCAAAAGCCTGGGCGCGCTGGTGAACTCGCCGGCCTGGGACTCGCAGCCCACGCTCTCGCAGGGTGAAGACACGCTCTATTTCGCCTCCGACCGGCTGGGCGGCTTCGGCCTGTCAGACATCTATTTCACGCATAAGCTCAAAAACGGGCAGTGGAGCCCGGCCGAAAACATGGGCCCCGTGGTGAACACCCGCGAGAGCGAGGTGAGCCCCTTCTACCACCCGCTCTACCACGTGCTGTACTTCAGCTCGCGCGGACAACTGCTCAATTTTGGCGACTTCGACATCTACAAAACCTACCGCGTGCAGGGCCGCTGGCAGGAGCCGCGCAACATTGGCCCGCTCGTGAACGGCAAGGGGTCGGAGTACTACTTCACCATCGACCGCGAAAGCAAAAACCTCTACTACGCCCGCTCCGAGGTCACGGAAATCAACAATCTGGACCTGTATTCCTTTCCGCTGCCCATGGAAGCCCAGCCGCTGGCCACCACCCGCGTGGAGGGCACGCTCATCGACTCGGTGAGCAGCAAGCCGCTGAAAGGCATCGTGAGCATCATCGACACCGACAACGGCATTGAGGTGGCCAGTAAGTTCATCCGGCCCGACGGCACGTTCGACTTCGAACTGATTGAGGGCTCGCACTACGCCATGCTGATTCAGAGCCCGGACTTTTTCTCGGTGGAGAAGCAGTTTGCGCTGAAAGGCGACACGGTGATGACGCTGCTCACCAACAGCATCGACTACCGGCTGCCGCTCATTTTCAAAAACATCGAGTTTGAGCAGGGCAAGGCTTCCATCCTGCCGGCCATGCAGCCCACCCTCGACCGCATTGCGCTGTTTCTGGTCGACCATCCCACGTTCCGGCTCAGCATTGCGGGCCACACCGACAGCAGCGGCGACCCCGAGGTGAACGAAAAGCTCTCGCAGGACCGCGCCGAGGAAATTCGCAAGTACATCGAGCGCAAGGGCAAGCTCAAGCCCAACCGCATTGAAAGCTTCGGCTACGGCTCCAGCAAGCCCCTGAAAGACGAGTTGACCGAGGCCGACGCCAAGGTGAACCGCCGCGTGGAGTTCAAGCTCATCAAGCCCGACAGCGACAAACCCGCCGATGGCGGCGGCGACTGGAAGTAGGGGCTCATACGTGCCCAAAGGCCGCTCATACGCATCACGGGCTTGCTCCTACACGTCTCGCGTCTCCTCATACGTATCACGAGCGTGCTCATACACGTCCAGCATCTCCTCTTACACGTCACGGGCTTGCTCATACGCATCACGAGCGTGCTCCTACACGCCACGGGCCCGCTCCTACACGTCTCGGGCGTGCTCCTACACGTCACGGGGCTGCTCATACGCCTCGCGGGCGCAAGCGCCTACTCCACGGCTAGCACGCGCACGGTTTTACCGTTGAAACCAGCCTCCTCCCCCGCCCGCAGCCCTTTCAGCGCCACCGCCACCGGCGCGGCGGGCGAAACGGCGAAAACCTCGGCACCCTCCAGCTTGCCGGCGCTGATGCTGATGTAGAACCGGCCCAGGCTGGTGCTCACCAGGGCGCCGGGCCGCACGGTGGCGCAGGGCAGTTCGGGGTTGATGCGGGCCAGCTCGGCTTGCAGCTGCTGGGCCTGCTGCATGTGGGCGGCGTTGCGGTCGCGCTCGGCGTTGGCCATTTCGCGGCCGGTTTCATACTTGTCGCCGGCGCTGCTCTTGGTTTCGGAAGAGGAGGACTCCTGGGCGGCCTGCATGGCGGTGCGGGCGGCGCTGATGCGCTGCTCGATGAAGGCGTGGCAGAGGGCGTAGAGGGCGGGTTTGGATATCATCTGGTTTCGGCTTTCCATACTAATTGCGACGTGGTTTCAACTTGCCAGTTAGTTAGCAGCGCTCCGAGCTTGTTAATGGATGCGGCTTCTGATAGAATTGAGAACTCGAAACGATGGCGCTCTGCACGTTCGCCATTATTGTCTACGATTATCCTTAAAGCTGTATGTCCGGCAGGGGAAGCGCAGTAGGCTTCTATTCGCAAGTACCCAAAAGACGAAGGGTTTCCGACTTCGCCCCATTCGAAGCACACTGTTTCGGTGGCGTTTTGGGGAAATGTTACGAGCTTGTTTCCAAACTCAATGAAGGTATCTGCATCACCGTAGAAATAGGCATGCGCTCTCACATCGGGCCTGATTATATCAATATCAAATGTGCAGTCTCCATCAAGGTCTACATTGGCTGTAAAGATGATTTTATTGCGTTTCATGTACGGTAACGGGCTTAATTACTTTCTACGGACCTACTGATTTATGCGGAATTCAAGCTTCCCTTGTCAGCCCCTCCGCCACCTTCCTATCGTTCCCTAACCGTGGCACCTTGTTCTGCCCACCCAGCCGGCCCAGGCTTTTCATGTAGCGCTGAAAGGCGCCGGCTGGTAGCGGCGTGAGGAGCAGCGGCACGAGGATGTTGCCCTTGCGCAAGTCGTCGTAATAGCTGTTGCGGCGTCGCAAGGCTATATCCAACGCCACAGCAAAAGCCCCCGCATCTAGCGGCGGCCGGGCAAACTCCACCAGCCACTCGTGGCGCGAGGGCGTGGCGGGGTCGTCGCTCACCAGCGGCGCCACGGTGAATTCCGTGACTTCCACCTCCGGAAACTGGGCCATGGCTTCGCGCAGGGCCTGCTCTACCTCCTCCCCTATTACGTGCTCGCCGAAGGCCGACAAAAAGTGCTTGATGCGGCCCGTGACCACCACACGGTGCGGCCGCAGGCTTACGAAACGCACCGTGTCGCCGATGCTGTAGCCCCACAGGCCGGCGTTGGAAGTCAGGATAACGGCGTACTGCTTGTCCAGCTCCACGTCGGCGATGGTGAGACGGGGAGCGTCGGGCTCGAAAAATCGCTCGGCGGGCACAAATTCGAAGAAGATGCCGCTGTTCAGCAGCAACAGCAGGCCCGGGTTGCCGGGCTCGTCCTGAAAGGCCAGGAAGCCCTCGGAGGCCGGGAATAGCTCGATGCTGTCCACGGGCCGGCCGATGCTTTCGAAGAGCTTGGCGCGGTAGGGCTCGAAGTTGACGCCGCCGTACACGAACAGGTTGAAGTCGGGGAACAGGTCCTTGATGGGCCGGCCGGTGCGGGCCGTGAGGCGGTCGAAATACATCTGCACCCAGGGCGGAATCCCCGAAATCAGGGTCATTTTCTCGCCCAAAGTCTCGTCCACGATGCGTTCGAGCTTGTTTTCCCAGTCTTCGATGACGTTGGTGGCGTAGCTGGGCAGCTGGTTGCGGCGCAGGTATGCCGGCACGTGGTGGTTGGCAATGCCCGAGAGCCGGCCCGTGCGGATGCCGTGGTGCAACTCCAGCGCCGGCGAGCCCGACAGGAATATCAGCTTGCCATCGAGAAACTGGCTGCGGCCGGTGCGATAGATGTAGTGCAGCAGGGCATCGCGGGCGCCGTCGATGTGGTTCGGGATGCTGTCCCGGGTAATGGGAATGTATTTGGTGCCGGAGGTGGTGCCGCTGGTTTTGGCCAGGTAGAGCGGCCGGCCCGGCCAGAGCACGTCGGCCTCGCCGGCCTGGGTGCGGTCGAACCAGGGCTTGAGGGCTTCGTAGTCACGTACGGGCACTTGGCGGGCTAGGTCGGCGGGCGTGCGGACGCCGCCCAACTCGTGCGCCCGGCCGAAGGCAGTGCCGGCCGCCGTGGCCGTGAGGCGCGTGAGCAGCTCGTGCTGCGTGGCTTCGGGGCGCTGTTGCCACCGCTCGTGGCGCCGGGCAATGTAGCGGGCCAGCGGCCGGCTCAGGGAAGCTTTCAGTCCCATAATCTCGGTAAAAATGCCATTAGAAGGGCTGCTAAGGTACGCGGGCCGGTTTCGCCAGCTACTGTCGAGGCAACCTCCCTAACTTGCCGCCGTTACCATACCTCACACTTTTACCACTTCACCATTTCACATCATGGCAGACCATAAAGGCAGCGCCGCCTGGACCGGCGACATCAAAGGCCACGGCACCCTCAGCACCGAAAGCGGCCTCCTCAACGCTCCCTACTCCGTCGGCAGTCGCTTCGAAGGCAAGCCCGGCACCAACCCCGAAGAGCTCATCGGCGCGGCCCACGCCGGCTGCTACACCATGTACCTCACCAGCGTGCTCACCAAGCACGGCCACACGGTGAACACCATCAACACGAGCAGCACCGTCACGATGAACCCCAACAACGGCCACCCCGTCATCGAGCGCATCCACATTTCGGTGGAAGGCAACGTGACCGGCGGCAACATCACCGCCGACGACTTCCAGAAGCACGCCGAAGACGCCAAAGCCAACTGCCCCGTCTCGAAAGCCCTCAGCGCCGTGCCCGAGATGACGCTGGACGCCAAGTTCGTGGGCTAACGGTTTTCGGAACCTGAGACCTCAGAACGTCATGCTGAGCGCAGCCGAAGCATCTCGCGTGTGGTAGTAATCCAATTGTCAGGATTAGTTAAAGCACGCGAGATGCTTCGGCTGCGCTCAGCATGACGTTCCATTTTTACCCTTCAGTAAAATCTTCGTCCTAAATTTGCCCTATGCCCACTGGTACCACTCGCATCCGCCTCCGCCCCGCCAACACCTCCCGTGTCCCGTTCTGGGGCCAGCTCGCCATTGGTTTTTTCTGGGTGGTGTACGTGCTGTTTATGATGGTGGGCGACCCCAACGCGCACGACTACCACTTCCTGCACTGGGTATTCCTGATATTCAGCCTCGTGTACATCGGCTATGTGCTGGTGAACAACGCGCCCATTTTCGGCACCCAGAGCTACCTGGAGTTCACGCCTGGCTACCTCGTGCACAAAAACGGCCTGTTCCGCCCCAAGCAGGTATTTGCTGCCGAAAACATTGCCGCCCTGGAGCTCAAGCCCATGGCCCTGCGCGTGCGCCAGAAAGACGGCGAAATCTACGCCCTCAACCTGCGCGAGGTGAAAGGCAAGCGCCGCAAAATGAGCTTCCGTGAGCAGGTACGCGAGTTTGCGGCCAAGCACAACGTGCCTTTGCAGGAAACCGCGCCCACCAACGCGGCCTAAACTGCATCACCCAGCAACGAAACGGGGCTCCAGGTACGCATAGCGTCTGGAGCCCCGTTTGCTTTTAGCCGTTAGGTAAAGAAACTTTATTTCTTCGCGAACTTCTTCCGCAGCTCCTCCACCTGTTCGCGGAACTTCTTGTCCGAATCCACCAGGTCCGACACCGTCTGCACGGAGTGCATCACGGTGGTATGGTCGCGGCCACCGAAGTGGAAGCCAATGGTTTTCAGCGTGTGAGAAGTGTGGTGCTTGGCGAAATACATGGCCACCTGTCGGGCCGTCACCACTTCCTTTTTGCGGGTTTTGTCCTTCAACAGCTCTACCGAAATGTTGAAATACGCGGCCACCGTCTTCTGAATGAAGTCGAGGTTCACCTCCGCCTCCACCTCTTCGATGATGTGGCGCAGGGCCTGCTTCACCATCTCCAGGTCGATGTCGCGGCGGCTCAGGCTGCTCTGTGCCACCAGCGAGGCAATGACGCCCTCCAGTTCGCGCACGTTGGTGTGCACCGAGTTGGCTAGGTAGTCCACCACGTGGTCCGGCGGAATGTCGATGCCGTCCTGCTCCATCTTGTTGCGGATGATGGCGACGCGCGTCTCAAAGTCGGGGCTTTGCACGTCGGCCGTCAGGCCCCACTTGAAGCGGTTGAGCAACCGGTCTTCCAGGCCCAGCAAGTCCTTGGGTGG
Organism: Hymenobacter sp. 5317J-9; assembly: GCF_022921075.1. Classification (NCBI taxonomy): domain Bacteria; kingdom Pseudomonadati; phylum Bacteroidota; class Cytophagia; order Cytophagales; family Hymenobacteraceae; genus Hymenobacter; species Hymenobacter sp. 5317J-9. Next base: position 1,621,685 of record NZ_CP095050.1, on the reverse strand, counting down.
CCGGTCGGAGGTCATCACAATCTGTTTGCCCGACTGGTGCAAGTGGTTGAAGATGTGAAAGAACATTTCCTGCGTCTTGCCCTTGTTGGCCAGAAACTGCACGTCGTCCAGAATCAGGGCATCGACCTGCAGATAGAAGTTGGCGAAGTCCTGCACCTGCGCACGCTGCACGCTGTCGATGAACTGATTGGTGAACTTCTCAGCCGACACATACAGCACGAACCGCTCCGGCGCCGTGGCCTTGATGTGGTTGCCGATGGCCTGCACCAGGTGCGTTTTGCCCAGGCCCACGCCGCCGTACACCATCAGGGGGTTGAAGCTGGTGGTGCCGGGCTTGTTGGCCACTGCGAGGCCGGCCGAGCGCGCCAGGCGGTTGCAGTCGCCCTCAATGTAGTTGTCGAAGGTGTAGGAACCGTTGAGCTGCGAGGGCACAATGTTGCCGTCCATGGGCCGCACCGTGTCGAAGGGATTGCGCGGCGGTGCCAGGGTTTCGGCGCCGGCCAGGGTGTTGATGCCGAAGTTGCTGCGCTGGGCGGCGCGCACGGTGCCAGAATTCACGTAGCGGGCACTAGCGGCGCGGGCGCTGCCGGCCAAGGGGTTGTTCACGGGAGCCGCGGGCGGGCCCTGGGGCGTGTCGCGCGGGTCGGGGGCGGCCTGCTTGCGGGTGGGCGGCAGGTGCAGGGAGCGGGGCGGCGCCTGCTCGTTGCCCTGGTCCACCACCACGCTGTATTCGAGGCGGCCTTCGGGGCCCAGCTGTTGGTAGAGCGCGCGGCGCAGCTCGTCCACGTAGTGCTCCTCCAGCCAGTCGTAGAAATACGCGCTGGGCACCTCAATGGTCAGCACGTTGCCCTTGAGCTCGATGGGCCGGATGGGTTGGAACCAGGTCTTAAAACTCTGCTCCCCGATTTCCGCCGAGATGCTGCGCAGGCAGCCAGCCCAAACCGTGCGAAAATCTTTGAGCATGAGAGCAGTTAGACAATTTCCGGCCAGCCGCCGGCATCAAAAACAATGAAAAAAGCGGCACCGTAATGGCGCCCTAATTTTTTAGAGGGGGACAAAATTGTGGAAAACTCTGCACTTAAAAAAGCATTAAAGCACTTGTTTATGTCGTGCTTTTAACAGGCGGCGCGAACCGGCACCACGCTGGCACTTGCCAGGCCGGGCCGCTTGGTTTTCACCGAAAATTCGTAGTCCAGCCGGCCCAGATTGATGCCCGACCAACCCACTTGGTTGATGAGCGTGGCCTTGCCGTCGGGGCTGGCGATGGGCTCCGGCGCGTCCATGAACGTGTGGGTGTGGCCGCCCAGTATGAGGTCGATGCCCGAAACCTGGGCCGCGAGCTTGCGGTCGTCGAGCTTAGCGTTTTCGTACTTGTAGCCGAGGTGCGAGAGGCAGATGACGAGGTCGCACTTTTCGGGGCCGCGCAGCTGCGTCACCATTTCCTTGGCCTTGGCCACGGGGTCGAGGTACACGGTCTGGCCAAAGTTTTTATCAGCTACCAGCCCGGCCAGCTCAATGCCCAAGCCGAACACGCCGATGCGCACGCCCTGCTTCTCGAACACCTTGTAGGGCGCGAAACGGCCGGCCAGCGGCGTTTTGGAGAAGTCGTAGTTGGCGATGAGGAAGGGGAAGGTGGCGTTGGGCAGTTGACGCTGCAGACCGTCGAGGCCGTTGTCGAAGTCGTGGTTGCCGAGGGTGCTGGCGTCGTACTGCATCTGGCTCATGAGCTTGTACTCCAGCTCGCCGCCGAAGAAATTGAAGTACGGCGTGCCCTGAAAGATGTCGCCCGAGTCGAGGAGCAGCACGTTGGCTTCTTTGGACCGGATGTCTTTGATGAGCGCCGCACGCCGGGCCATGCCGCCCAGTCCGGCCCATTGCCCGCCGTTGTCAGGAAAGGGCTCGATGCGCGAGTGCATGTCGTTGGTGTGCAAGATGGTGAGCTTCACCGGCGCTTTGGCGGCAGTGGCGGCTTGCGTGGCATTCGCTACGCTGCTCAGCACGGAAAGGCCAGCGGTGCCAAGGAGGGAATTGCGGAGAAATTCGCGGCGCTTCATAAAAGCAGTTATCAGTTAGCAGTGAACAGTTCGCAGTTGATGTGGTGGTCTCTTCAGCCAGAGGCGAACTGCGAACTGTTCACTGCTAACTGATAACTGCTAACTGATTAATTGGCCTTTACCCGGCCTTCCACCCTTGCCGTAATGGGTTTGCCGGCTTTCGTTTGCTCGCGGATGTAGTCGGCAATGGCGGTGCGGAGCAGCACGTTGGTGTGGCGCGGCACGAGGGCTTTGAAGAACACCATGTTGTCGCCGCCGGTGGCCAGGTAGTCGGAAATGGCAATGGGCCAGGTGCGGTTGTCGTTCACGTCGAAGGGCTGGCCGCCGATGCGAATGTCCTTGGGCAGGCCGTCGAAGGTGACGGTATAGGTGGCGCCCGACACGGCCATCTTGATGTGGGCGGCGTAGTCGAAAAGCTGTTGCACCACCGGGCCGGGCGCATCAAGCACCACCAGCTCGTTCTCAAACGGCATCAATTCAAATACCGAACCCAGCGTGACGGGGCCGGCCGCAAAGCCGGCGCGCAGGCCGCCGTTGGTCATCACGCCCAGCGCGATGGACTGCTTGAGCTCCCGGCTGGCGCGCTCGCGCTGCAGGTCGGCCACGAAGTTGGACAGCGGGTTTTCGCCGGGGCCTTTGGTGAGCGGGGCCGGAGCGGTGCCCAGCACTTCGGTCATTTGGGCCGTCACCTTGTCGTGGTAGGGCGCAATGAGGGCCGCGGCGGCGGGGTCTTCGGCCTGGGTTTTGCCCACGGGCTGGCTCGTAACGGGCGCAAAACGGGCCGTGGGCGCGTAGGGCGCGCGCTGGCAACCGGCGGCCAGAACCAGGGCCAGGGCCGGCACTAGCGGAACAACTAAACGGCGAAGCAACATACAGCAGTAGCAAATAAAGGAAAGCAGCCCCCGGCCGGCGCTAAGGCCTGTGCGACCTGTTTGGCCAGGGGCGTGCCAGCCGAAACCACAAAGGTGCAACACCAAAGCGTCAATGCCGGCGCGTTTGCCCAAGCCCGGCGCCGGGGAATGGCCGGCTGGCGGCGTGCCAATCAAAAGAGCTGGAGGCTGACCACCCCCCCGTATTGAATAATGGGCGCGCTGATGGTGGGGCTGCTCACGAAGCCGCCGTTGCGCTCTGCGCGCAGCTCCAGGCCAATAGCGCGTTTTCCCACGCCAAGCGAAAGCCCCGCGCCGCCCAGCACCCCGAAGTCGGTTTTCGAAACAATGGCGGGGTTGACGGCCTCTTTGTTGGTGACCACGGGAACCCCGCCCGCCGTGTACTCGGACCGGAGTTGGGTGGCGTAGCTCAGCAAGTAGTTGCCGTTGACGCCCGCAAAAACGTAAGGACGAAGCGTATTGGTGCGGAAGTAGTAGCGCAGTTGCAGGGGCACCGCCAGGCGCTGGAACTGCAGCGAAGCCTGCTCGCGCAGGTCCACGCTCGAGAAGCCCCTTGCCACGTACGAATCGTTATAATCCAGCTTTTGGTAGAGTGCATCGACGCGCAGCTCCAAGTTGCGGTTCAGCTCCGGGAAGGTGGAGGAAAAGTAAACCCCGAACAGGGGCGAAACGCTGGTGAAAGTGCCATTCCGAAGGCTGATTTCTCCCTGAAACTTCATACTGGTCCGGGCAACTCCGCCCGCCACCCCGAAGGCGACGGTTGCCCCCTCCCGTTTGGGACCACCCGTGTCTTTGGACTTGAAAACGGCTTCCGGCTCGGAGCACGCATTGTACCGCCGCACCACGGCGGCCAGGCTGCTCGCCGTGTATTCCAGTTTGGGCAGCGACGGCTGAACGGCGAAGCAGTCGCGGAAGGCTTCCGATAACGTTTTCCGATAAACCGGAATCACTTCGGGGGCTTCATTTGCTGTGTAGATGCGGCGAACAACGCGGTTTTCGAGCTCCTGCACGGGGCCAGCCCCGGTCTGCGCCAGGTAGAGGTAGTAGTGCACCTCATCGAAGGCATCGCGCCGGGTGTAGAGGCTGGCGCGTCCGCTCACCAAAGGTTCTAAAAACAGCTGCCGCTGCGCGGGTCTTCCCAGCGAATCGGTAGTCGGAACCAGGCGGGTTTCGTACCGCTGGCCGTTGGCCAGGCCGTAGCCCCGCAACGCGGCCGGCTTGTAATCGACGGTGCCCGCTTCTGAATCGGGACGAAAACGGCACAGGGCCTCGCTCCGGTGGGCGCCGCGCACCTGCACTTGGCCCCGCAGGGTATCGCCGGCCGGCTTTACGATGTATCCGGGCTTGTAATTGCTTTGCGCATGGGCCACTCCCAGGCCCAGGCAGCAAAACGCTAAAATCGAGAGCGGCTTAAAAATTTTAAGCATAAAAGGGGCTTTGTGATGCGGAGAAATGAAGGGCTGACTTAAACCGGCAGCGGGGCGCGCACCGGCCAGCACTTGCGGCCCGCCGCCACGGCCGCCGGGCTAGAAATTATAGCCCAGCAGGAAAGTGATGGTTTTCGCCCCGTCGAGGGTGTTGGTAGCCCGCGAAGAGTTGTCGAGCTGGTTGTAGCGGGCCTCTGCTTGCACCGAGCCCGTGCCCACGGGCACCTGCAGGCCAATGCTGCCCGCAGGCCCAAACCCCAGCGGGCGCAACGCCACCTCGGTGGTGGTAGTAGTCACGGGTAAGGCAGTGCCCTGGGCCGGGGTGGTGACACTGTACCGGGCTTGGTGGGTATTGAGCAGGACCGCCGTTTCAATCCCCGCCTGCAAGTAGGGCTGAATCCGCCCCTGGAGCGGCGCGTAGCGCACCGCCAGCGGCACGCGCAGGGTTTGCAGGGTGATGTCAACGTGGTAGGTGTTGCTGCTGGACACGAAGCCGCTGCTGCGCTGGTAAGTGGTGTGGTATTGCTGTGACTGGTACAAGGCCTCCAGGCCAAAGCTCCATTTGGTATTGAAGGCACCGGGCATCAGCAGCAGGCCCACCCCGAAGACGGGCTTCAGCTCGGAGGCCATTTTTATTTCGTCGCGCCCGTCGTGGTAGTAGGTAATGTCGCCTTTCTGCATCCCCGCCCGTAGGCCGAAATGGAATTTCGTGGTGCGCGCCATAGTCTTAGCGGCCGCGCCGGCCGCGGGGTCGCAGGTGTTGTAGCGCTCGAAGATGGCCACCAGCGTGGCTTCTTTCAGCTCCGCGTGCGGCAGCATTGGCTGCACCGCGAAGCAGTCGGCAAAGGCCTGGCTCAGCACTCGCCGAAACGGGTAGCTGCTTTCCTGCACCACGCCGGTTTCGCCCCGCACGTTCTGAGTGTTTTGCACCAGCTCGACCACGGCGGGCTCACCTGTTTTTTGCAAGTAGTAGCGCGGCCGCGAGTCCTCGTCGGTGTAGCTGTAGAGCGCGGCCTTGCCCCGCGCCAACACCTGCAGAAAGAGGTACGCAGGGGCCGCCCCCGCAGCGGCCGGCAGCGGCCGGGCCTCGTACTGGTCGCCGCTGCTCAGGCCGTAGGCTTTCAGGTCGGTGGGGGCGTAGCGCACCGGCTGGCCGCCCCCGGCGGGGCGGAACTGGCAAAAGCTGGCCATGCGCTGGCCGCCGCGCACGTCGACCTCGCCGCGCAGGGTGTCGCCGGCAAGCGGCACCACGTAGCCGGGCCGAAAATTCTTCTGGGCTTGCGCCGTACTGCTCACCGCCAGCAGCGAAACGGCCAATAACAGGTGTTTAAGGTAAACTTTCTTCATCGAAGGAAATGGCAGACTGAATAAAAGCTTGGTTACAACAATCAAGGTCAAAGCTACGCCCGAATTTTCGTGACCCGAATTTCCCCGCTCGGCGCGGCAAAGCGCGGGCCGCGGTATCTTTCGGCCTGTTTTGCCAGTGGCCCGTAATGAGGGCACGGCTGCGCTACCAGCTGCCCAAGAGTTCCTGCTTTATGTCCGATACCCCGGCCGCTGTGCCCCTTTCCTTTGCCGAGTTTCCGGCCGTCACCACCGCCGAATGGCAGGCCCGCCTGGCCCGCGACCTCAAGGGCCAGGACCCGGCCACGCTGCGCTGGCCCCTGCCCGACGGTTTCAGCGTGGAGCCCTTTTACCACCGCGAGGCCCTGGCGGCCCTGGGCGGCGCCCCGGCGCCCCTGCCCCACCCGGTGGTGCCCTGGCTGAACGTGCCCACGCTCGTGGTGGCCGCCGGCGACGGCCGCGCCCAGATTGACCAAGCCTCCGCGGCCCTGGCACGCGGTGCCGACGGCGTGCACTTCATCCTTCCGCAGGCCGGCGAGTTTGCGGTGCATTACCTGGCCGAGATGCTGCCGCTGGCCACCACGTTTGTGGGCTACACCGTGATGGCCGCACCCGATGCCCTGCTCAGCCAGTTAGTGGAAGCCGCGCCCGGCACGGCCCTGCGCGGCTTTCTGCGCTTTGCCCCCGGCCCCGTGCCCGAGGGCGCCGAGCTGGCCGACTACCGCACCGCCCTGCGCCGCTGCGTGAGCCTGACCACGGCCATGCCCGACTTCCGGGCCCTGGCCGTGAACGGCGCTTTTTTCGGCAACCGCGGCGCCACCGCCACCCAGCAGGTTGCCTTCAGCCTGAACACCGCCGCGGCCCTGCTGGCCGAGCTGCCCACCGACGACATCAGCGCGGCGCAGGTGGCGGCGGCGCTGCACGTGCACATGGCCGTGGCGCCCAGCTACTTCCCCGAAATGGCCAAATTGCGGGCCCTGCGCCGGCTGTGGGCCACGCTGCTTCACAGCTTCGGGCTGCCGGCCAGCCTGAACACGAACCTGCGCGTGCACGCCCTCACCTCGTCGTGGGCCCAAACCACCCTGGACCCGCACACCAACCTGCTGCGCCACACCACCGAGGCCATGAGCGCGGTGCTGGGCGGGGCCGACTCGCTGAGCGTGGCGGCGTTCGACTGCGTGTTTGCCGAGGCCAACGAGTTTTCGGCCCGCCTGGCCCGCAACCTCTCGGTGCTGCTACGCGAAGAAGCCGGCCTGGGCCAGGTGCAGGACCCCGCGGCGGGCTCCTACTTCCTTGAAACCCTGACCGACCAGCTGGCCCAGGAAGCCTGGACGCTGTTTCAGCGCATAGAGGCCGCGGGCGGGCTGCCGGCGGCGCGGGGGCAGGTGCTGGACGAAATCAAGGCCGTGGCCACTGAGACGTTCCGGCGCATTGCCAGCGGCCAGCAGGTGATAGTGGGCACCAACCGCTTCCAGAACCCGCGGGAGCAGTTCAGCTTTCACCCCAAGAAGCTGCTGCGCTCGGCCGAGTTTGACGTGACGCGCGCCGCCTACCCCACCGAGGTGCTGCGTCTGGCCACAGCCCTGCACTTTGAGCGCCGCGAGAAAAAAAGCAAGCGCGCCGCCGTGGTGCTGCTGGGCACCAACACCAACCAGATTATCCTGGAGCAGTTCGTGAACATGCTGCAGCCCCACGAGCGGCCCGAAATTGCGGCCTCGCACCCGCCCGGCACGCTTTCGGTGCTGTATTCGTCGCCCGAGGAGGCCACGCTGATGTACGCCACGCCGGAGCAGTTCCAGAAATTTGCCCGCTTCATCTACCAGATTCCGACCGAGAAGCAGCACTTCATTCCGCCCGCCCTGCTCAGCTCCGACCTGGCCACCTTGCACGAGGCCGTGCGCGTGTTCGGCTTCAAGGAAATGAAGGTGCAGGGCTACACCACCGAGGAAGTGCTGGCGCGTTTGCAGGGCCGCTAACTATCAACTGGTAACACCAGAACGTCATGCTGAGCGCAGCCGAAGCATCTCTACTGTGCAACTAATTAATATCGTTGAATTACTACTGCAAGCGAGATGCTTCGGCTGCGCTCAGCATGACGTTCTCGACCGTTCTGAACATCCCGTCCTATGAAGCCCGACTTCTCTTCGATTTCCTATAACGCCGCCGCTGCCCCGGCCGCATCTGCCGCGTCCGAAACGGCGGCCAAGCTCACGCCCGAAGGCATCGCGGTGAAGCCCGTGTACACGGCGGCCGACGTGGCCCACCTCGACCACCTGGGCTTCGGCGCGGGGCAGGCGCCTTACCTGCGCGGGCCCTACGCCAGCATGTACGTGCAGAACCCGTGGACCATCAGGCAGTACGCCGGCTTTTCCACGGCCGAGGAATCGAACGCTTTTTACCGCCGCAACCTGGCCGGCGGGCAGAAAGGACTGAGCGTGGCCTTCGACCTGGCCACCCACCGCGGCTACGACTCCGACCACCCCCGGGTGCAGGGCGACGTGGGCAAGGCCGGCGTGGCCATCGACTCGGTGGAGGACATGAAAATTCTCTTCGACCAGATTCCGCTCGACCAGATGTCGGTGAGCATGACCATGAACGGGGCCGTGCTGCCCGTGCTGGCCTTCTACATTGTGGCGGCCGAAGAGCAGGGCGTGAGCCCGGAAAAGCTGTCGGGCACCATTCAGAACGACATTCTGAAGGAGTTCATGGTGCGCAACACCTACATCTACCCGCCCGCGCCGAGCATGCGCATCATCGCCGACATCTTCAGCTACACGGCGGCCAAGATGCCCAAGTTCAACTCCATCAGCATCTCGGGCTACCACATGCAGGAGGCCGGGGCCACCGCCGACCTGGAGCTGGCCTACACCCTGGCCGACGGCCTGGAATACGTGCGCGCCGGCCTGGCCGCGGGCATGAAGATTGACGAGTTTGCCCCGCGCCTGAGCTTCTTCTGGGCCATTGGCATGAACCACTTCATGGAGATTGCCAAGTTGCGCGCCGGCCGCCTGTTGTGGGCCAAGCTCATCCAGCAGTTCAACCCCACCAACCCCAAAAGCCTGGCCCTGCGCACGCACTGCCAGACCTCGGGCTACTCCCTCACCGAGCAGGACCCGTATAACAACGTGGCCCGCACCACCATCGAAGCGCTGGCCGCCGCCCTGGGCGGCACCCAAAGCCTGCACACCAACGCGCTGGACGAAGCCATCGCGCTGCCCACCGACTTCTCGGCCCGCATCGCCCGCAACACCCAGCTCTACCTGCAGCACGAAACCGACATCACCAAAGTAGTGGACCCCTGGGGCGGCTCGTACTACGTCGAAACCCTCACCCACGAGCTGGCCGACAAAGCCTGGGCGCTCATTCAGGAAGTGGAGGCGCTGGGCGGCATGGCCAAGGCCATCGAAACCGGCCTGCCCAAGCTGCGCATCGAAGAAGCCGCCGCCCGCAAACAGGCCCGCATCGACTCGGGCAAGGAAATCATCGTGGGCGTGAACAAGTACCAGACCACCGAAAAAACGGAGGTTGAAGTGCTCGACATCGACAACGACGCCGTGCGCACCAGCCAGATTGCCCGCCTCAAGCAAGTGCGCGCCGACCGCGACCCCGTGGCCGTGAAAGTGGCCTTGGCTGCCCTCACCGAAGCCGCCGGCGTGCGCCTCAACGACCTTGCCGCCGATGCCGACAAAGACGCCCACAACCTTCTGGCCCTGGCCGTGACGGCCGCCCGCGCCCGCGCCACGCTGGGCGAAATCTCCGACGCCCTCGAAGCCCAGTACGGCCGTCACCAGGCCACCACGCGCACCGTGGCCGGCGTGTACTCTCAGGAAATGCACCACAACGAAGCATTTGAACAAGCCCGCGCCGCCGCCGAGGAATTTGCGGCCCGCGAAGGCCGCCGCCCCCGCATGCTGGTGGCCAAAATGGGCCAGGACGGCCACGACCGCGGCGCCAAAATCATTGCCACCAGCTTCGCCGACGTGGGCTTCGACGTGGACCTGGCCCCCCTCTTCCAAACGCCCGCCGAAGTGGCCCGCCAGGCCGCCGACAACGACGTGCACGTGGTGGGCGTGAGCAGCCTCGCCGCCGGCCATAAAACCCTGCTGCCCCAGCTGCTGCAGGAGCTCCGGCAGCTCGGCCGCGAAGACATTCTGGTCATCGCCGGCGGGGTCATCCCCGCCCAGGACTACCAGTTCCTCTACGACGCGGGCGTGGCCGGCGTGTACGGCCCGGGTACGGTCATCGCCACCGCGGCGCTGGAGATTCTGGGGAAGCTGGGGGAGTGAGCAAACACTTTACATTTGGCTTGATAACCCCTAGCGCATTACGGATATGAGCCGGCTCTACCTTCGTCCACTAACGAATAGTCTATTCGCCCGACCCTTTGTAGAAGGAGTGTTAAACGTGCGGCGTGCGGCCGAGATTGCGGAGGCTACCAGCCAGATTATGCAGGCGGAAATCCATTTAGCAGCAATGGAGGAACGTCCTACTTTGAAATTCAAGGAGTATCGTTCGACTCAATACAGCGAAGACAAAGACCGTGAGGCGTTGCGGGAGCAAATCCTACTGGAGTTAATTCGGGAAACGCGGTTGGATGACGACGACGACATCAAGCCCGGTAGTGGGGGTGCCATGCCCCGGACCCCCGTTCAACGTGGCAAGCAAGCTTTCCTAATTATCGGCTTGCCAGCTTCCGGAAAATCTGGTATTGCTAGTCGCGTAGCCGATGCCAACGGGGCAGTGGTCATTGACAGCGACTATGCGAAACGCAAATTTCCTGAGTTTGCACAGGGAGCGTTTGCGGCTACCGTGTTGCACGAGGAATCCTCGATAATCGTGCTAAATGATGAAGACGAGGACGAAGAAAATCTGACGGGTTACTGCTTCAGCGAATCGTATAATATAGTTGTTCCCAAAATCGGCTACAATACAACATCTGTTCGGAAGCTTGCGCTTTATTTTAGAAAATATGAGTACGAAGTACATCTTATTCTGGTCAGCCTAGACCGCCAACAGGCCACTCTTCGCGCCTATCAGCGCTTTATTACCTCCAAGCGGTACGTGCCTCTCTCGCTCATTTTTGATGTGTATTCCAACAATCCAACCCTTGCTTACTTTCGCCTTAAGCAACAACACGCCGATGTATTCGCTAGCTTTAGTGAAATCTCGACCGAGGAGAGGCCCGCACGCTTGGTAGAGAGTTCGCTGGATAATCCGACCGAAATGCTCGGGCTACCTACCTGAACCGATTGAAGTGCTTTTCCCGTTTCTAATCTAACTTCTACAGCTATTGCCGCTATGCCTACCTCCAAAAAACCTGCATCCAGTACTAAATCGAGTGCGGCTAAGGCTAGCGCTAAACCCAAAGCAAGCACCAAAAAACCAGCGGCTTCTACGGCAGTAGCACGCCAAAAGCCTACGGCAGTAACCGTGGCAAAGCCAGTTGCGCCAATGTCTCCGGCGGCTAAAAAAGCCTCCCTGAACAAAACGACGGTTGGCGTGAGCGTAAGTCGGACGAGTAATCCCCGCACAAATACCGTAACCATTACGAAAATTACCCGCAACATCGTCCAGTTTCATATGACGGAGGACATCGAAATTCGGCGGGTTACAAAATCGGATAATGTATCTAAGGAAAAGCTAAAAGCGAAGTATGCTAGCTTAAAAGCCAAAGTAAAAAGTTAGCTTGGCTCGCAGTCGAGTTCTAGGCCCGCCCCACCCGGCGGGCCTTCTTTTTGCCCGATGGAGCTTCCCGCCCCTCCGATGCCGGTTCCCGACCTTACGACGGGGGTTCGCGGCATTCCGATGGCCGTTCCCGAGTGCCCGATGGAGCTTCCCGGAGCTCCGATGCGGGTTCCCGGCATTCCGATGGGTCTTACCGAGTGCCCGATGGGGACTCCCGTCGGCGGGAACGGCCGTCGGAACGGTGAGAACCAGCGTTGGAACCCCTATATTGGAGGCATCCTATTTACTTCTTCTTGTCGACCCCATGAAAAAGTCTACCCAAGTGCTGCGGCACTACTCCCAACCCGATGCGGCCATGCGCCAGAACATGCGCACCATGCACGGCCACTACCTCACCCATCAGGCCAAATTCCAGGCGTTCAACCCCGACTTCGACGCTGATTTTGGCACCGAGTGGCTGGCCGCCCTCGACCTGGCCGACACCACTCCCGACCACAGCGTGCGCACCGGCGAGCTGCAGGAAGACACCGCTGAGGTAGAAGACGTGATGGTGCAGGCTCGCCGCGCCGCCCAAACCCTGTTTTACTACGTGGGCCGCGCCTTCCCCGGCAATGCCGGCCGCATGGCCGCCTACGGCCGCAACACCTACGACGCCGCCCGCGACCACCACGAGAAAATGCGCACCCTGCTGGCCAGCGCCTTCGCCGCCGCCACCCGCGACCACGCCGCCCTGGCCGCCAAGGGCTACCCGGCCGCTCAGCTGGACGAGCTCAACACCCTGGCCCAGGAGCTCACCGCCACCAACACCGCCCAGGAAATGAAAAAGGGCACCAACACCGAGGACCGCGACCACTACGTGACCGTGCAGAACCACGCCTACGGCTACGGGCAGGAAGTGAACGCCGCCGCCCAGCAGCTGTTTGCCGACGACAAGGCCACCCAGAAGCTGTTCCGTCTCAGCGGCGACGGCAGCGGCGGCAGTCCCGACACCGCCGCGCCCAAGCCCCAGCCTCCCCACGCCGGCTAAGCGCGGCCTCGTTCCACCCGTTCTTTCGCCTCATGCCCCTGCTCGCCCAACTTCTCATTGGCTTCGTAGCCGCCATCCACCTGTATATCCTGTGGCTGGAAATGTTTGCCTGGACCACGCGCGGGCCCAAAACCTTCCGCTCGCTGCGGCCCGAGTTGTTTGAGCCCACCAAGGTGCTGGCCGCCAACCAGGGGCTGTACAACGGGTTTCTGGCCGCCGGTCTTATCTGGGCGCTGCTGATTGCGGACCCGGCCTGGCACCGCAACGTGGCCAGCTTTTTCCTGGGGTGTGTGGCGGTGGCGGGGCTGTATGGGGCAGCTACCGCGGGCCGGCGTATACTCTGGGTGCAAACGCTGCCTGCGCTGCTGGCCTTGGGGGCGGTGTGGCTGGCCTGAACGTGAAGTAGCCGCGCCCTGCGCCACACGCAAAAGGGCCGGCTTGCGCCGGCCCTATCGAGACTGTTGAGACTACCCGAAGGCGTCACTACGGCCGCTCCCGGAACACGAACGGCACGGCCATGGTCTTGGACACGCGCACGGCGTCGCCGCCGTTTCGGCCGGGGTTCCACCAGGGCATGAGGCGGATGATGCGCAGGGCTTCCTCGTCGAAACCGTTGCCGCAGCCGCGGGCCACCTGCGCGTCGGTAATGCGCCCTTCCTCATCCACCACAAAGCTCACGAACACCGTACCCGACAGGCCTTTGGCCAGCGCAGCTTCGGGATAATGCGCGTTCTGGCTCACAAACTTGCGGTAGGCCGCGTCGCCGCCCGGAAACGTGGGCGGCACTTCCGAGTAGGTGAGCACCGTCGATTTGCCGGCGCCATCGGCCCCCGCGGAGCCCACGCTGCCCGGCGCGGCCGAGCGGTTGAAGGCATACATTTTTACCGTCAGGGGCTGGGTGGCCGACACGGTCACGGTTTGGTCGCGGTAGCCCTGGCACTTGAATACCAGCACCGAACTGGTTTCGGGCAGCGGCAGCAGGAAGTCGCCGGTGGCATTGGTGCTGGTGGCGTGCGGCGTGCCCTTCACCGTCACCACGACGCCCGGCAGCGGCTCCTCCGCATCGGTCACCACGTGGCCGCTGATGGTGGCCGCGGGAGCCGCCGCGTGCACGGGGCTTTCGGCCAAGCGAGCCAAAGCCAGTTGCGGATGGCCCATCAGCACTTGGCCAAACATAAATAGCGTAGTAATGAACATCATAGCGGGGTGGGATTTGGGTTAAGAGAAAGAAAAAACACTGAATTCAACAACAATCGTTTGCTGCAATGGCCGGGGGTTAATCGAGATGCATCAACTGCCCGAAGCTCAACTGAAATAGCCGTAAACCAAGTACCGCCCGGCTACCCTGCTTACTCGCACACGCCCTTGCAACTTGATTTGCTCTAAATACCTACCCTGCTCTATCGAGCTGTGTGGGTCGGCATAATTGTATGCAGCCAACTTATTCACAGCATATTAACTACTAAACCCTGGCTTTGTGAGGTGTAATTTACACGGTAGTTTCCTAAGAATAAAAATATTCCCTGTGAATGAAAATTATTATCCTAAAAATATAATTATAATCACACGCTCCCGGCTATCCAGCAGAAGACCAGATTGCACGCAAAGCCACTCCCAACCAGGGCATCAGCTCCGCAACGAAGCCGCCAGAAAATGAATATCGTCTCAGAAAACCAACCCACCGGCAGGCTGCCCCGAATGGCAGCCCGCTGGTTTCCGGCCGTAGCGCTATAAAGCCTGGAAATGCCGGGGGCGGTGGAACGGCCGCGTTTGTGGTGGGATTTTTCGGCCAACCGGGCCGGCGCTAGGCCTGCGCCGGGGCACCGCCCAGCACGGCCCAGGCTTCCTCGTTGCCTTGCTGGCCCGCCAGGTGCAAAGCGGTAAAGCCGCGCACGTCCTTGATTTCTTTGTTGGCGCCGGCAGCTACCAGAATGCGCACCAGCTCGTTGCGGCCAAACAGGGTGGCAAACATGAGGGCCGTGCCGCCGTTGCCGTTTTGCAGGTCGAGGCTGGCGCCGCGCTCGATGAGCAAGCGGGCCACATCGGAGTAGCCTTTGAAGCTGACGCCCATCAGGGCGGTGTTGCCGGCCACGTCCTGCACGTTGGGGTCGGCGCCGGCGTTGAGCAAGGACACGACGGCGTCGTAGTGGTCGTCGTAAGCCGCCAGGATGAGGGGCGTGAAGCCTTTGCTGTTGGCCAGGTTCACGTCGAGGCCCGCGGCCAGCAGCTCGTGCAGGGTCGCCACGTCGCCGCGGCGGGCGGCATCAAACAGCAAATCTTCGGGGCGGGAGGAAGTAAAATCCATGAGAAAGCGGAGGACAATGAAGGCGCAAAAGAACGTGGTAAGCGGTAACGGCTGGGCGCCCCGGGAGTTTCGCCGGGCCGCCAAGGGAAGGCCGTTTTTCGCACCTCGCCTTTAAAACCACAGCAGCACCACCAGGGTGAGGATGGCCAATAACCCGCCCACGGCCGCGGTGTTCACGTAGGTTTCGGCCAGGTGGCCGGGCCACACGCCCGTGCCCGCCACGGCGGCCAACAGCAGCGGCAGCAGGAAGAAAGTGCCATACAGGGTGCCGCCGTAGGGCTGAAACGGCGCGGGGCCATCGGGCGAGTCGGGCGCGCTCACTTTGCTCACCACGCCCAGCAGCGGCGTTTGCCACACGTCGATGCGCTGGTCTTCGCGCACCCGGTAGCCGATGGCGCTGGGCAACCGAAATGTGGTGTGCTCGGTGTGCACCCGGTACGCCAGCTGCGGGCTGGAAAGCGAGGCCGACACCGATACCGGAAAGCGGCTGCGCACGGTTTCCTGCCGGTAATGGCGCAAGGGCAAGGCCCAGTCGAGGCCCAGCAGCAGGCAGCAGCCCAACACGGCGGCGTTGAAGCGGCGGGCCCACACGGCCCAGCCGGCCATGCGCTCGTCGGCGCGGCGGGAATCGGAAGCGGGCAGGGGCGGCTCCTGGGCCAGCAGCAGGTCGTAGGCCACGCGGCGGCGGGCATTGCCCAGAATGTCGTAGCCGGTTTCAACGTCGGCCAACCGGGCTTTCATGGCGCGGTCGGCGGCGGCCAGGCGCTTGAGGCGGGCGCGCTGGCGCAGGTAGGCTTTTTCGATTTCCTGAGCCGTGGCCGCAAGGCCCACGCCCAGCACGCGGTAATAATTCTGCATGAGCTTCGCACGGGAAAGCCCTAAAATACAGGCCCCGCGGCATTTGCAAACGTGGCGCCGGGGCGGGGTATTGTGGCCCGACGCCGCGCTTGCCCCGGCCGGCCCCGAACCAACGGCTTTTCCACGCGCAACGGCTTGGCGTGCGGGCAGCCGATGCGTAATTAGCGCCTGTGCTCAAGCCCCTCCCCCATCCGCAGCCTCCGTTGCCCGTCGCCCCGGCCTTGGCGCCCGCACCAGCCCCCGAGTGGAGCGCCCTGGAGGTGGCCAAAGTGCGCGGCAAGTCGCGGCTCATCGCCTGCAAAAACATCCAGCCCCTCAAGCTGTTGCAGCCCGCCGCGCCCGGCCCCGCCGCGCACGTGGTGCTGAGCAGCTACGGCGGCGGCCTGGTGGCCGGCGACGTCATCCGGCTGCGGGTGAAAGTGCGGGCGGGCGGGCGGCTTTTCATAAGCACGCAGGCCAGCACCCGCGTTTTCCGGTCGATTGACGGGGCCGTGGCTGAGCAGCACACCGTGGGCGAGCTGGCCGAAAACGCGCTGGCCGTGGTATTCCCCGACCCGGTGGTGCCGCAAGCCGACAGCCGCTACCGCCAGCAACAGGAGTGGCACCTGCAGCCCTGCGCCCTCCTGCTGCTGGTCGATTGGTTCCACTCCGGCCGCATGGACCAGGGCGAGCGGTTTGCCTTCGCAGCGCTGCATTCGGAGCTGCGCGTGCGGGTGGCGGGCCGGCTGGTGGTACTGGACAGGTTTGCCTTCCATCCCGAAGAAAACATCGCCACCTCGCCGGCCAACTTTGCTGCGTATCAAACCTTCTTTTCCGTCTTCCTGGTCGGCAGCCCCGACGATGCCCGGTTTCAGCAGCTGGCCGAGGTACTGGCGCGGCAGAAGATGCCCGGCAGTACGGGGCCGCACTTTAGCATCGGCAGCCGGCCCTACGTGGTTTCGGTAGCCAACGCGCGGGAGAATGTGTGGGTGTTGCGGGCGGCGGCGCGCAGCCGCATGGAGCTGCAGCCGCTATGCGACGCGCTGTTGGCGGCGCTGGCCGATGAGCGGCTGCTGGGGTATAATCCGCTGGCCCGTAAGTACTGATGTGGCGCGAGCCTGGTAGTCCGCGCCGCTACCGCCGGTCTTCGCGCACGGCGGCCAGGGCGCGGGCTTTGGCCGCTTTGATATGGCCAATGATATCATCGAGCCCATGCCCATCAATGGCGCGGGCAAACAGGAACGGACCTTCGCCGCGCATCTTGCGCGAGTCGCGCTCCATCACGCCCAAATCGGCTTTGATGAGGTCTTTGAGGTCGATTTTATTGATGATGAGCAGGTCGGACTGCGTGATGCCGGGTCCGCCCTTGCGCGGGATTTTGTCGCCGCCCGACACGTCGATGACGTAGATGGAATAGTCGACCAGCTCGCGGCTGAAGTGGGCGGCTAGGTTGTCGCCGCCGCTCTCCACGAAGAGGTAATCAAGGCCGTAATCGAAGCGCTGCATGAGGCCTTCCAGCGCGTCCATGTTCAGCGAAATGTCCTCGCGTATGGCGGCGTGCGGGCAGCCGCCGGTTTCGACGCCCACAATGCGGTTTTCATCCAGCGCGCTGTTGCGGATAAGAAACTCGGCATCTTCGCGGGTAAAGATGTCGTTGGTGACCACGCCTAGCTCGAACTCGTGGCGCAGCCGCTCGCACAGGGCTTTGAGCAGGGCAGTTTTGCCGGTGCCTACCGGCCCTCCGATGCCCACGGTGAAGGCGCGCTTGCGAAAATTGCGGTAGCTGGGCAAGCGGCGGGTTTCGCGCTCGTTGAAGTCGCCGGGCGACTCATATGCTTCGTGCTGGTGGCCGTGGAGGAGAAGAGCGAGTTTTTCGACAAAAGCCATTTTGGAAATGCTGAGTTTTGAGGGTTGAAGGTTGAATTAATAGAACGTCATGCCGAGCGCAGCCGAGGCATCTCGCGCGGGGTAGTAATTCCAATCGTGCGGACAACAGCACTCGAGATGCCTCGGCTGCGCTCGGCATGACGTTCTGCTGTGACTTTCTAACACGACGTTCTGCTTAGTTCTGAAACAGCTTGGAATAAATATCCTCGTGTAGCACCTGGGCCGCATCCAGCAGAAACGCTGAACGGCTAGCCTCTCTGTACCCCTTCCCCACCTGCGCCGCCAGCACGTGTTCGAACACCGCGTAGAAGTCGTGCTGCAGCTGATGCCCCTCCAGCGGCCCCAGAAACCCGAGGCGGATGGCGGCGCTGAGCTGGTCGCGGAGGAGCATGTGTAGATACATGGCCTTTACCTCTTCTAATTCGAAGCCTACTCGCTGCAAAGCCAGCGTGAACACCAGCGTGAAATGCGGCGGGATATTTTGACTTGTAAACCACTGCGTGATGGTTTCCAAAGCAGCTTCAGGATAGAAAGTGGCTAGTAGTTTCAGCCAATTGCGGCCCTGCACGGCGCTGGCTTTGTAGAGGCCGGGCACTAGCAGTTGGGCATCGCATTCTTCGGCGACGCCCTGAAATTCAGGGCTTTTCTCAGTGAAGTGGAAGGTGGAGTTGATGAATGGTAATTCGGCGCTGCCGGCTTGCTGTAGATAGGAATACAGGTAATTCCGTAGGGCAAACGGGGTGTTCACCAGTCCGAAGGTGATGCTGCTTTCCAAGCCGTAGGAGTAGGCGAAAGAGCCGGTAGGAATGGCCGAATCAACGAGGTGCAGTAGGCGGGCGAATTGCATGAGCGGATGGCGCGGGGCTGTGCCCCGTGACGATTATTCGCGGGCCTCTGGCCCGCAATCGTTGAACAAAATCGTTGTGGCAGTGCGGCACCGCGCCGGCCGGAGGCCGGCAAATAGTGGGCACGGGGCACAGCCCCGCGCCATCGTTCTAAAACAGATTATACAGTTGCGCCAGCGGCAGCACCTCGGCCGGCTCGCACGTCAGATGCACCCCGTCCACCATCACGCGGTACGTCTCGGGGTCCACCGAAATATTGGGCAGGTAGTCATTCAACGCCATGTCCTTCTTCCCAATACTCCGGCAGTTTTTCACGGCTACTACCTGCTTGGTGAGGCCATACTCGGCCCGCACTCTTTCAACAGAAGCAGCCGATACAAACACCATCGAACTCTTCCCAATAGCCCCGCCCAGCGCGCCGAACATGGGGCGCGAGAACGAGGGCTGCGGCGTGGGAATGGAGGCGTTGGCGTCGCCCATCTGGGATTGCGCGATAATGCCGCCTTTGATTATCATCTCGGGGCGGGAACCGAAAAAGGCGGGTTTCCAGAGCACCAAATCGGCCAGCTTGCCGATTTCGACGGAGCCGACTTCGTGCGAGATGCCGTGGGCGCGGGCCGGGTTGATGGTGTACTTGGCCACGTAGCGGCGCACGCGGAAGTTGTCGGCTTGGCCGGTGGCGTCTTCGGGCAGGGGGCCGCGCTGCTGCTTCATTTTGTGGGCCGTTTGCCAGGTGCGGGTGATGACCTCGCCCACCCGGCCCATGGCCTGCGAATCGGAGCTGATGATGCTGAGGGCGCCCAGGTCGTGCAGGATGTCTTCGGCGGCAATGGTTTCGCCCCGGATGCGGCTTTCGGCGAAGGCCACGTCCTCGGGGATGTTGCGGTCGAGGTGATGGCAGACCATGAGCATGTCGAGGTGCTCGTCGATGGTGTTCACCGTGAAGGGCCGCGTGGGGTTGGTGCTAGAGGGGATGACGTTCGGCTCGCCGCAGATTTTGATGATGTCGGGCGCGTGGCCGCCGCCCGCGCCTTCGGTGTGGTAGGAATGGATGGTGCGGCCCTTAAACGCGGCCGTGCTGGTTTCCACGAAGCCGCTTTCGTTCAGCGTATCGGTGTGGATGCAGACCTGCACGTCGTATTCCTCGGCAATGCTCAGGCACATGTCGATGGCCGCCGGGGTGGTGCCCCAGTCCTCGTGCAGCTTGAAGCCCAGCGCCCCGGCCTCGGCCTGCTCGCGCAGCCCCTCGGGCTTGGAGGCGTTGCCCTTGCCCAGAAATCCGAAGTTGAGCGGGTAGGCCTCGGTGGCCTTCAGCATGGTTTCGAGGTAGAACGCGCCGGGCGTGCAGGTGGTGGCGTTGGTGCCGGCCGCCGGCCCGGTGCCGCCCCCAATCATGGTGGTGACGCCCGATGCCAGCGCCTCGGGAATCTGCTGGGGGCTGATGAAATGGATGTGGCAGTCGATGCCGCCGGCGGTGAGTAGCTGGCCTTCGCCGGCAATAACTTCGGTGGTGACGCCCACCACCATGCCGGGCGTGACGCCGGGCATCATGTGCGGGTTGCCGGCCTTGCCGATGCCCACGATGCGCCCGCCCTTGATGCCGATGTCGGCCTTGAAAATGCCGGTGTAATCGACCACCAGCGCGTTGGTGATGACCAAATCCAGCGCATCGGCCGGGCCGATGCCAGCGGCCTGGCCCATGCCGTCGCGCAGCACTTTGCCGCCGCCGAACTTGCATTCCTCGCCGTACACGCAGTAGTCGCGCTCGACTTCAATCAGCAGGCCGGTATCGCCGAGGCGCACCCGGTCGCCGGTGGTGGGGCCGTACATGTCGGCATACGCGCGACGGGAGATGGGGAGGGACATATTATGAGAACTAGAAAATGCAGCTTTTAAATGGTTATTTGAAAGTCACCTCAAATGATTTAAAGGTGTGGATGCGGAGAAATTGATAGCACGCTGTGGTTTTCACATCTGCGACCCAAGCTTCCATTGCTTCATAATCACTAGACCATAAACAGCAACCCGTTGTCTCTTCAGAAGCTTGTGTTTTATAGGCCAATGTCAAGCTCAACTGCACTTTCCCTTCTTCTCTACCCAGGTCTAATAATCGTATAAAATCTATTTCGTTATTAGTGTCATTGCATTGAAATATTAGTGCGTCAATGATTGATTTTTCATTATCAGAATTTACGATTTCAAAATCAATAAAATATCTAGTAAACATTGAAAGCACCTTATCAATATTTACGCTTTTAGTCTCAAGAAATAAGATATTTAACTCTTTTTCTAACTGACTTTTTACTTCGGCAGCGGTGATTCTTTGTTTCATAGTTTCTCCAGCGCCTGCTGCTTCTTTCCAGCATCATCCAGCTTCCCATCAATGAGCCCATTGCCGCCGTACACGATGCGCTCGCCGGCCAGGGCCACCAGGCGCACGCGCTTGCGCTCGCCGGGCTCGAAGCGCACCGCCGTGCCGGCCGGGATGTTGAGGCGGAAACCGTAGGCGGCGGCGCGGTCGAAGTACAG
This sequence comes from Hymenobacter sp. 5317J-9, assembly GCF_022921075.1. Lineage (NCBI taxonomy): Bacteria > Pseudomonadati > Bacteroidota > Cytophagia > Cytophagales > Hymenobacteraceae > Hymenobacter > Hymenobacter sp. 5317J-9. The sequence continues at coordinate 1,600,855 of NZ_CP095050.1, read as the reverse complement.
CGCCGCGTTGGTTTCGAAGAAGGGATAGTGCGAGCCCACCTGCACGGGCCGGTCGCCCATGTTCACGACGTCCACGTCCACCGTGGCACGGCTTTCGTTGAGGATGATTTCGGTGGGGTGCAGCTGGTATTCGCCGGGCTGGGGGTGGCTGGCGTGGGCGGGCGCGGCGCCGGGGACCGGGGCTTTGCTGAGGCCGGAGCCGTAGAGGGCCAGGGCGGCATCGCCGGTTTCGCGGCAGATGGGGTGGTGCACGGTCACGAGCTTGGTGCCGTCGGGGAAGGTGCCTTCGATTTGGACTTCGTGAATCATGTCGGCCACGCCGGGCAGCACGTCGGCCAGGCCCAGCAGCTGCTTGCCCTTGTCCATGAGCACGGCCACCCGCTCGCCGTCGCGGATGAACTCCAGCAGCTGCGTGGCGATGAGGGCCAGGGCTTCGGGGTAGTTCAGGAGCAGGCCGCGGGCGTAACGCTTTTGGGCCACGAAACCGGCCTGGTGGAGAACGAGCTTGTCGAGGTCTTTGGGAGAGAGGTGCATAAGTAGGGAGCGGTAAAGGACGTCATGCAGAGGGACACGTCTCGCCACGCGCCAACCTCACCCCCAGCCCCTCTCCAAAAGAGAGGGGAGCCTGACGTAAGGAATTGAACGGGTTCCCCCTCTTTTTTGGAGAGGGGCCGAGGGTGAGGTTGGCGCGTGGCGAAGTATTCTCACCATCACAAGTTTCCATAAATCATCCACCCACCATAGAGAATACAGACGAGCGAAGAAAGTGTAATCGTGGCCGTTTTCAACGTCCGGCTGATTTTCATGCGCTTGGTGAATGGCACGCTGCACAGCCCGGCCACGATGAACATGCCCAGAATGGAGCCGATGCCGAATACCGCGAAGTAGCCCACGCTCAGCCACGGGTCGCGGATTTCGCTCATTACCAGCAGCACCAGCGCGCCGCTGCCGGCTAGGCCGTGGAGCAGGCCAACAGCGTAGGCGGCGCGGGAAGGTGATGCACCGGGCCGCACCTTGGCTGGTGGCCGGCGCTGCTCCAGCAATCGACTGATGCCCATAACGATGAGCATGAGTCCCACGGCGGCTTCGAAGTAGCCGGACGTGAGGAAAGTGACGCGGCCCAGCAGGATGATAGCGCCCACTACGACCAGCGTGGTGGTGTGGCCCAGGCCCCAATAGATGCCTTCGCGCAGGGCTTCGGCAAGGGTGTCGCGGCGGGAAATGAGGTTGCCCACGGCCAGCAGGTGGTCGGGTTCGAAAGCATGGCCCATTCCGGCCACGGAAGCGAATAAAATGGGCAATAGGCCTTGCATTTGGTGGGGATTCGAGAGGATAAAGCTATTGGAAACGTTTGGGGCACCTGGATTTTGAGGCAGGTTGGTTTTTTTCGAAAAAGTAACCTAAACTTCTTGGATTAGCTGCTGAATCTGGAAAAAGCGCCCGTAACTTGGAATCCGGTGCTGCTTGGCAAAGGGCAATTAAAAGCTATGTGATGTGCTGTCGGCGGGTTTTGACATTGTACAAACAGCATACTCAACCCATTAATTACCAATAATTTACTAGCCAATACTACAAAGTGGAAATAGTAAAGCATCTGATACAATCATTTTGCCCGCCAGCGGCGGGACGTTTCTTGTAAATGACTGCGTGCCGTTGGCTGCTTTTACGCCGGCCCCTGCCAATATTCCCGCTGAATGGCGGCTCCTCCCCCATGACTTTCAACGCCCCGATACCATCCACCGACGCTCCGCAGGGCCTGTACCGCCCCGAATTTGAGCACGATGCCTGCGGGACCGGTTTCATCACCTACCTCAACGGCCGCAAAACGCACCAGACCATCACCGACGCGCTGACCATGCTGGAAAACATGGAGCACCGCGGCGCCTGCGGCTGCGATGCCGATTCCGGCGACGGCGCCGGCCTGCTCATCCAGATTCCGCACTGGTTTCTACTAGAAGAGTGCGTGGCCCTGAATATTCGCCTGCCCGAGCCGGGCAGCTACGGCGTGGGCTTTGCCTATTTGCCGAAGGACGAAAAGCTGCGCGAAGCCTGCCGCGAGGTCATCAACGGCGCGGCGGCGCGGCTGGGGTTTCCCCTGCTGGGCTACCGGCCCGTGCCGGTGAACCCGACCGGCATCGGACCCACGGCGCTGGCCGCCGAGCCGGTGATGGAGCAGGCATTTTTCGGCCGCCCGGCGGGCATTACCAATCCGGATGATTTCGAGCGCAAGCTCTACGTGCTGCGTCGTCTGATTTTCAAGACGGTGCGCGAGACGGTGACGGCCGCGATGGACGTGTTTTACTTCGCTTCGCTCTCGTGCAAAACCATTGTGTACAAGGGCCAGCTGACCACTTACCAGGTGCGCGGCTACTTTCCCGACCTCAGCGACGAGCGGGTGACGTCGGCGTTTGGGTTGGTGCATTCGCGTTTTTCGACCAACACGTTTCCGAGCTGGAAACTGGCGCAGCCCTTCCGGTTTTTGGCGCATAATGGCGAGATTAACACGCTGCGGGGCAATCTGAACTGGTTTTATGCGGGGCTGCGCAGCTACGTGTCGCCGTACTTCTCGGCCGAGGAAATGGACATGCTGCTGCCGGTGGTCGATGCCGGGCAGTCGGATTCGGCCTGTCTGGATAACGTGGTGGAAATCCTGCTGCACTCGGGCCGCCCGCTGCCGCACGTGATGATGATGCTGGTGCCAGAAGCCTGGGACGGCAACACCCAGATGGACCCGCTCAAAAAGGCTTTCTACGAGTTCCACGCCACGTTTATGGAGCCCTGGGATGGCCCGGCCGCCCTGCTCTTCACCGATGGCAAGCTCATCGGCGCCATGCTGGACCGTAACGGCCTGCGCCCCCTGCGCTACCTCGAAACCACCGACGGCCGCGTGCTGGTGGCCTCCGAGGCGGGCGTGCTGGGCATTGACCCCGCCACGGTGGTGCAGAAGGGCCGCCTGCAGCCCGGCAAAATGCTGCTCGTGGACACCGAAGCCGGCCGCATCATCACCGATGCCGAATTGAAGGCCCAGGCCGCCGGCCGCCAGCCCTACGGCGCGTGGTTGAATGAGTACCAGATTCGGCTGGAAGAATTGCCCGAGCCGCGCCAGGTATTCACGGAGTTGGCCGCCGATTCGGTGTTCAAGTACCACCAAGTGTTCGGCTACACCCGCGAGGACATCGACGTGCTCATCACCCCGATGGCGCTGAAGGGCAAGGAGCCCATCGGCTCGATGGGCGTGGACGTGCCGCTGGCCGTGCTATCGGACCAGCCGCAGCACCTGAGCAGCTACTTCAAGCAGTTTTTCGCGCAGGTTACCAACCCGCCCATCGACCCCATACGGGAGCGGCTGGTGATGAGCCTGGCCACCTTCCTGGGCAACAACGGCAACATTCTGGATGAGGACAAGCACCACTGCCACTGCGTGGCGCTGCGGCAGCCCATCCTCAGCAACCTGGAGCTGGAGAAGCTGCGCAGCATCGATACGGGCCTGTTCAACGCCAAGACCTTGCTGACCTACTTCAAGGCCGACGAGCAGCCCGGCGCACTGGAACGCGGCCTCGCCCGCCTCTGCCGCTACGCCGAGGATGCGGTGAACGACGGCTACGAAGTCCTGATTTTGTCGGACCGCGGCGTGGATTCGCTGCACGCGCCCATTCCGTCGCTGCTGGCGGTTTCGGCGGTGCATCACCACCTCATCAAGCTCGGCTGCCGGGGCACGGTGGGCCTGGTGGTGGAGGCCGGCGACGTGTGGGAAGTGCACCATTTCGCCTGTCTGCTGTCGTTTGGGGCTACGGCCATCAACCCGTATCTGGCGCTGGCCACCATCCGGACCATGCACGAGGCGAACCAGTTCAACACCACGCTCGACCATGAGCAGCTGAATTATAATTACATTAAAGCCGTGTGCGACGGCCTATTGAAGATTTTCTCGAAGATGGGAATTTCGACTTTGCAGAGCTACCACGGCGCGCAGGTGTTCGAGATTCTGGGGCTGAACCAGGCCGTGGTAGATGCCTATTTCTGCGGCGCGGTGACGCGCATCGGCGGGCTTGGGCTGGATGAAATAGCCCGCGAAACGCTTTACAAGCACTTTCAGGGCTTCAAATCGACCACGCCCGAGGAGCAAACTTTGCTGCCCGACGGCGGCCTCTACCACTGGCGGCGGCGCGGCGAGGCCCACATGTTCAACCCCGAAACCGTGCACCTGCTGCAGCTGGCGACGCGCACCAACAACTACTCTACCTACCAGCGCTACGCTAAGCTGATTAATGAGCAGCCGGAGCGCATGTTCACCCTGCGCGGTCTGCTGGATTTCGCCCACCACCGCGACTCGATTTCGCTGGACGAAGTGGAGCCGGCGGAGGGCATCATGAAGCGCTTTGCGACCGGGGCCATGTCATTTGGCTCGATTTCGCACGAGGCGCACAGCACCCTGGCCATTGCCATGAATCGCATCGGCGGCAAGAGCAACACCGGCGAGGGTGGCGAAGACCCGCTGCGCTACGAAGTCATGGAAAACGGCGATTCCATGCGCTCGGCCATCAAGCAGGTGGCCTCGGCGCGCTTCGGCGTTACGGCCCACTACCTGACCAACGCCGACGAACTGCAAATCAAGATGGCCCAGGGCGCCAAGCCCGGCGAGGGCGGCCAGCTTCCCGGCCACAAGGTGGACGAGTGGATTGCCAAAGTGCGCCACGCCACGCCCGGCGTCGGCCTGATTTCGCCCCCACCCCACCACGACATCTACTCCATCGAAGACCTAGCCCAGCTCATCTTCGACCTGAAAAACGCCAACCGCGCCGCCCGCATCAACGTGAAGCTGGTGAGCAAGGCCGGAGTGGGTACCATCGCGGCCGGTGTCGCCAAGGCCCACGCCGATGTCATCCTCATTGCCGGCTACGACGGCGGCACCGGCGCCTCGCCCATCAGCTCCATCAAGCACGCTGGCCTGCCCTGGGAACTGGGCCTGGCCGAAGCCCACCAAACGCTGGTGCGCAACCAGCTCCGCAGCCGCGTAGTCCTGCAGGCCGACGGCCAGCTAAAAACCGGCCGCGACCTGGCCGTGGCCGCCCTGTTGGGGGCCGAAGAATGGGGCATCGCCACCGCCGCGCTGGTGGCCGGCGGCTGCGTGATGATGCGCAAATGCCACCTCAACACCTGCCCCGTGGGCGTTGCCACCCAGGACCCCGAGCTGCGCAAGCTCTTCACCGGCCAGCCCGAGCACATCGTGAACCTGTTCCGCTTCCTGGCCGAGGAGCTGCGCGAAATCATGGCCGAGCTGGGTTTCCGCACCATAAATGAGATGGTGGGCCGCCCCGAATTCCTGAAAGTGCGCGAAGGCATCACCCACTGGAAAGCCCGCCACCTCGACCTTGCCGACATGCTGCACCCCGCCGTGAACATCTCCGGCGGCACCCTCTACCACAGCGAGGTGCAGGACCACGGCATCCGCGGCATCCTGGACTGGCAGCTGCTCGAACACGCCCAGCCGGCCCTGAATGAGCAGACGCCCGTTTTCGCCGAGTTCGAGGTGCAGAACATCGACCGCACCATCGGCACGCTGCTTTCCAATGAGATTGCCAAGCGCTACCATACCGCCGGTCTGCCCGACAACACCATCAACTACCGCTTCCGTGGCTCGGCGGGGCAGAGCTTCGGCGCGTTTAGCGTGCGGGGCTTGAACTTTGCCTTGGAAGGCGAGGCCAACGACTACGTGGGCAAGGGCCTGAGCGGAGCGCAGCTAGCCATCTTCCCCTCCCCCGCTGCCCATTTCGTGCCCGAGCAAAACATCATCATCGGCAACGTGGCGCTGTATGGGGCTACCTCCGGCGCGCTGTTCGTGCGCGGCCAGGCCGGTGAGCGGTTCGCGGTGCGCAATTCCGGCGCCACCGCCGTAGTCGAAGGCGTGGGCGACCACGGCTGCGAGTACATGACCGGCGGCCGCGCCCTCATCCTGGGCCAGACGGGCCGCAACTTCGCCGCCGGCATGAGCGGCGGCATCGCCTGGGTATACGACCCCAACGGTTTATTTCCGCAGAACTGCAACCCTGAAATGGTGGAGCTCGACCCGCTCGATGCCGACGACGAAGACCAGATTCAGGCGCTGCTCCGGCAGCACGCGGAGCTGACGGGCAGCCAGGTAGCGGCCTTCCTGCTGGGCAACTGGGCGGAGGAAGCCGGGAAATTCGTGAAGGTGTTTCCGAGCGAGTACAAGAAAGTGCTGGCGAAGGCGCGGTATGCGACGGTGGGGTAAAGGCCGACCGGGGTCACCTCACCCCCAACCCCTCTCCTTAGGGAGAGGGGAGCCAGACGAGTCATGTAGCACATGCTTTAGCTTGTGCAGCGTCAAACGAGTCCCCACGGGCACAAGCTAAAGCATGTGCTATAAGGGCATAGCCGGTGCCCCCTCTCCCCAAGGAGAGGGGGTCAGGGGGTGAGGTGCTCCGTGCGCGCCGCCCCCCAAATCATTTCAAAAAAACAACCACCATGGCCAACCCCACCGGTTTCAAAGAATTTACCCGCGAGCTGCCGCCCAAGGCCGCGCCGCAGGAGCGCGTGGCCCACAACCACGAATTCGTCGGCACTTATTCTGAAGGGCAGCTCACCCAGCAGGCGGCCCGCTGCATGGATTGCGGCATTCCGTTTTGCCATTCGGGCTGCCCGCTGGGCAACATCATTCCCGAATTCAACGACGCCGTGCGCGAGGAAAAGTGGGAAGATGCCTATCAGATTCTCAGCGCCACCAACAACTTCCCCGAGTTCACCGGCCGCATCTGCCCCGCGCCGTGCGAGGCGGCCTGCGTGCTCAGCATCCACAGCAGTCCGGTGGCCATTGAGGAAATTGAGAAACACATCATCGAAATTGCCTTCGCCAAGGGATACGTGCAGCCCACGGCCCCGCTCCTGAAATCGGGCAAGACGGTGGCCGTGGTAGGCTCCGGTCCGGCCGGGCTGGCGGCGGCGGCGCAGCTGGCGCGGGCCGGCCACACCGTCACCGTGTTCGAGCGCGACGACCGGCCCGGCGGCCTGCTCCGCTACGGCATCCCCGATTTCAAGCTCGATAAATGGGTAATCGACCGCCGCATCGACCTGCTGAAAGAGGACGGCATCAGCTTCCGCTGCAACACCGAAATCGGTCGCGACGTGTCGTTTGCCCAGCTCACCCGCAACTTTCACGCCGTGGTGCTGGCCGGCGGGGCCAGCGTGCCGCGCGACCTCAACATTCCCGGCCGCGAGCTGCCCGGCATCCACTTCGCCATGGACTACCTCACCCAGCATAACCGCCGGGTGAGCGAGCTGGACCTGCCCGACGCGCCCCTCTGGGTGGAAGGTGAGGACGTGGTGGTCATCGGCAGCGGCGACACGGGCTCCGACTGCGTGGGCACGGCCAACCGCCAGCGGGCGCGCTCCGTCACGCAGTTTGCCCTCATGCACCAGCCCGGCCAAGAGCGCCCCGCCCACACGCCCTGGCCGCTGGAGCCGCACATTTTCCGCAGCAGCACCTCGCACGAAGAAGGCTGCCACCGCTATTGGGGCATCAACACCAAGGAATTCCTGGCCGATGAGGCCGGCCGGCTCCGGGCCCTGCGCGTGAGCGACGTGACCTGGGAAACCGACGTCATGGGCCGCCGCATCCGCTTCGAGGAGGTGACCAATTCCGACCGCGAAATCCCCTGCCAGCGCGTGCTGCTGGCCCTGGGCTTCACCGGCCCCCGCGTGGACGGCCTCCTCAGCGAGCTGGAAATTGACCTCGACCCGCGCGGCAACGTGCTGGCCAACGACAAAGCCTTCGTCACGAACCAGCCCAACGTCTTCGTGGCCGGCGACATGCGTCGCGGCCAGTCGCTGGTCGTCTGGGCCATCTCGGAAGGCCGCGAAGCCGCCCGGCAAGTGGATTTGCTGCTGACCGGCAAGACCGCGCTACCGAGCAAGAATGCGGTGGGGATGTTTGCGTGAGGACTCATTAATAATAAACGCGAGTCCAGTGCTGTGACAGGAATAAGCAATGGTTAGTACGGACCGTTTCACCTGCTTCGTGGCCATCTCAGCGATAATATGATGTTGGAAGCGTAAGCACCCACAGCATTATACAAGTACCTATTACATGAATAGCCGCAATGGCTACTTTGGTGCTTACTGCTTCATAAGCTGTCAGTATATTTTTCACGAATAGATAAAGAACCAAAATAAAAAACACTGCTAAAACAGGTATATCAAGCCCTGGTCCCGCTAAACTAGTTGGCTCCATTTTACCTGCTATATAAAAAGATAAATAGCCAGCCAGGTAGAACAGTATGTGTATTAGTGGCTTTTTTAGCATGACTTTTTATTCCGACAAATAAGCATTACCGCTGACTAACGCCCGTATCTTTGAAACACTCGCGTTTGGTATGTCCCCTAGCCCAACGGCACTCTTTGTAAAAAGAGAAGCCCGGCTGCCTAGGAACAGTCGGGCTTCGAGAAGTGTGGGGGTTATGAAGCAACCCTTTACTTCTTGGCAAAGATGAAAAAGGACAGCGCGAAAAAACTACTTCAAACGGTCTGCAAAGCTGTTTTGATTGGAGTAGCTAGCGGGGTGGGTAAGGCTGTTGGCCTTTTCCTGCTCACGCAGCTACTCCGGTAGTTGGTAAGGCAGTTGGGCCGTGTGCCCGGCTGCCTTATTTTTTACGACTCTGCTGTAAATATACACGGCCGACCAACAATTAGTTACCAAACAGGGTTGCGGAATTTTTTTTTGCGCTTGTTCTCAACCCACCCGCTCCTCCCCTGCCACGACATACAGTGGGTCTTCCTCCACGTTCACATCAATAAGCGCCCCGGCGTTGCTGAGCAGCTGGCGGCAATCGGGGCTGAGGTGGCGCAGGTGCAGGGTTTTGCCGGCGCGGTGGTAGCGCTCGGTGAGCTTGTGCAGGGCGTCGATGGCGGACATGTCGGCCACGCGGCTTTCGCGGAAGTCGATGATGACTTCGGCGGGGTCGGTGGCCACGTCGAACTTCTCGCCGAAGGCCTGCACCGAGCCGAAGAAGAGCGGGCCGTAGATTTCGTAGTGCTTCGCGCCGGCTGCGTCGAGGTGGTGGCGGGCGCGGATGCGCTTGGCGTTTTCCCAGGCAAAGGCCAGGGCCGACACGATGACGCCCAGCAGCACGGCCAGCGCCAGGTTCTGCGACACGGCCGTGACGAGTGTGACGAGCAGCATCACCAGCACATCGGTGCGGGGCATGCGGCGCAGGATGCGCAGGCTGGCCCACTCGAACGTGCCGATGACCACCATGAACATCACGCCCACCAGCGCGGCCAGCGGCAGCCGCTCAATGACGGGCGCGCCCACCACCACGAACAAGGCCAGCGCCACCGCCGCTACTACGCCCGACAGCCGCCCGCGCCCCCTGGATTCGAGGTTGACCATCGTCTGGCCAATCATGGCGCAGCCGCCCATGCCGCCGGTCAGGCCCGAGGCCACGTTGGCCAGGCCCTGGGCCACGCAGTCCTGGTTGCCGCGGCCGCGGGTGTCGGTCATTTCGTCGACCACGGTGAGGGTGAGCAGGCTTTCGGTGAGGCCCACCAGCGCCATGATGACGGCGTAGGGCAGCACCAGCGCGAAGGTGGCCCAGGTGAAGGGCACCTGCGGCAGGTGCAGCGTGGGCAGCCCGCCCGCGATGGAGGCAATGTCGCCCACCGCCTTGGTTTGCAGCCCGCCGAAAATCACCAGCGTCGACGTGACGACAATGGCCACCAGCGAGGCCGGCACCGCCTTCGTGAGCTTCGGCAGAAAATGCACGATGGCCATGGTGAGGGCCACCAGACCGGCCATCAGCAGCAGCGCGTTGCCCGTAAGCCAGTGCTCGGCCCCGGCCGCGTCGCGCACCTTAAATTGTTCCAGCTGCGCCATGAAGATAATGACGGCCAGACCATTCACAAAGCCATACACCACCGGCTGCGGCACCAGCCGGATGAATTTGCCCAGCTTCAGCAGCCCGATGGCAATTTGAACCAGGCCCATCAGGGCCACGGCCAGAAACAGGTACTCGGCCCCGTGCTGCTCCACCAGCGCCACAATAACGACGGCCACCGAGCCGGCCGCGCCGGAAATCATGCCCGGCCGGCCGCCGAACACACTCGTGATAAGGCAGATAACAAATGCCGACCCAATGCCCACCAGCGGGCTGATGTGGGCCAGCAGCGCGAAGGCCACCACCTCCGGCACCAGGGCCAGCGCGGTAGTCAGGCCGGCCAGAATTTCGTTTTTAGGATTGAGTTTGTATTGGGAGAAATAAGCGGACAGCGAAGACATCAATAGCGGAGAAAAAGGCAAAAGAAAAGCCGCACGCTTCCGGCGAGGAAGCGGCGGCGCGAGGGTTTCGAGCCAATTCTCAGGGTGGGGTGAGCTGGAAGATAATGCGGGGGAAGGAAGGTGGAAGTGCCCGCAAAGGTATGCCAAGCTGCCTGGAAGGCAGAAAGCCGTCCTCCCGAACGCAGCAAAAGGCCTTCTCACGTTTGAACGAATTGTCCAGATGTGAGAAGGCCACTCGCGGAACTCAGGAGGACACGCTTCTGTAGCTCAACCTAAAAATTCACCTTCACAATCCGGAACCGCGGGGCCGTGGCGCTGTACGGGTACAGCACGTAGGCATCGGAGCCGCGCTTGGTGATGGTGGTGGCACTCACGGCACCCGTGGCGAAGCTGCCGGTGGCCGTGGTGCTAACCCAGGCATCGGTGCTGGCCATGCGGAATACGGTGCCCTGGCTGCCGGCCACCACGAGCAGCGTGTTGTTGTCGAACAGCAGCAGGCCGTCGGCGCCCACGAGGCTTTGCGTCTTGGTGACGGTGGTAAAGCCGGCGGGGTTGCTGATGGGCACTTTGTACAGCGTTCCGTCGCTGGTTTTGGCCGTGAGCAGGTAGCCGTCGGGGTGGTACACGATGCCGTTCAGGCCGAAGCCGGTGCCACCGCTGAGCTGGCTGTTTTCCAGAAAAACCGTGGCATTGCCCTGCAAATCCACTTTGTAGATGATGGGCGACATGCTGTCGGTGATGTAGGCGTTGCCGTCTTTGTCCACGGCAATGTCGTTGGCGAAGTGCATGCCCGCGGGGCGCAGGCCACCCAGGTCCACGTAGCTGGTGAGGGCGCCGGTGCTGCTGTTGAAGATGGCCAGGGCAGCTAGCTTGCGCAGCGTGGGCTGGTTCTGCACGCTGGGATTGAAGTTGTTGTCGGACACGGCGGCCAGCAGGCGCGAACGCGAGGCGTCGAGGTTGAGGCCAATGGTAGAAATCAGGCGGCTGTCTTTGCCGAACTCAGTATAGGTGCTGTCGTCGCGCACGGTGCCCACGGTGCCTTTGGCGCGAGAGCTCACGTAGAAGCGCTTGCTGGCCTCGTCCCACTGAATGCCTTCGGGGTAGACGCCGGCCTGCGGCACGCTGATGCGGGCGGGGTTGGTGACGGCCGGCGTGGTGGGCTCGTCGTCTTTGGAACAGCCTGGCAGCAGGGCCAGAAAACCGAGGGCGGCAGCCGTCAGGCGCGCCAAATGGGGCAGCGGGGCAAAGCCGGCCGCAGCCGGAAAGAAACGGTTAACCATCACAAGCAGGAAATGAAGGAGTGGAGGAAGTGCCTGCTTGTACGAAGCTCGACCGTGCGCGGCTGCCCGAAACGGCTTATTTTCAGCTGAAACGAATTAAAATCGCATTAAAAACCGCCGCTCTGCCTCAGCCCAAGCTGCGCCTCACTACCCTATGGCTTTCTGCACCCAGGGCTTCAGGCCGGGCACCCGGGCCAGGCGCACGCCCGCGTTCACCAGCCACGGCTTGTTGCTCAGGAAGCGCATCATCCGGTAACTTTTGGCCAGCTTGCGGCTGATGCTGTGCGCTACCTGCGCGTCGTAGCTCCGCATAAAGTGGGCGCTAAACTCCTGCTTTCCGAAGCAGGCCAGCACCTGCTTGGCGGCCAGTATGCCGCTTTGCATCGCCGTGTCGATGCCGTGGCCCTGAATGGGGTCGATGAGCGAGGCCGCGTCGCCGCACAGCAGAAAGCGCGCGCCGCTCACGGGCACCGTGCGCCCGCCCCCCAGCGGCAGCCCAAAGCCCTGAATGGCGCCCAGCTGCCGGGCGTCGTCGAAGCGGCCGGCCAGGGCGGGGTGCGTGGCCAGCAGCTCGGGCAGCACCTGCTTGAGGTCGACTTTGTGCTTGGCCACGGTTTCGGAGAGCATGCCCAGGCCCACATTGTAGCGGCCGTGGCCCACCGGAAAAATCCAGAGGTAGCCCTGCAGGTAATCCTTCGTGAAGAAATATTCCGTGAGGCCGGCCTCGGCATCTTTGATGTTTTCGAAATAAGCCCGCACGCCGGCGCAGTGGTGGGCGCGGTCGAGGGGCATGGGCAGCAGCTGGCGGCGCACCACCGAGTTGGCCCCGTCGCAGCCGATGACCACCTGGCAGGTGAGTTCGGCGCCTTCGGCCAGGTGCAGGTGCACGGCCTCGGGGGCCACGTGCAGGCTTTTGAGGATGGTGTTTTCGAGAATGGTGGTGGGGGTGTGCAGGCGCACCAGCTCCAGCAGCGCGGCGTCGAAGGTTTCGCGGGGGCTGTTGAAGCTGGGCAGCTTCCAGCGCATCCAGAGGCTGTCGCCGTTGGGCGCCACGAGGCGCGACTGCCGCACGGCGTCGAGCGGCTGCAGCTGCCACAGCGCCTCGGCAAAAGCGGGGTCGAGCTGGCGCAGGGCCTTCAGGGCGTGGCCGGGAATGGCGTCGCCGCACACTTTGTCGCGCGGGAACTGGGCCTTGTCGAGCAGGGCCACGCGCAAGCCACTGGTGCGCAAGGCCAGGGCGCAGGCCGCACCCGCCGGCCCGGCCCCAATGATGGCCACGTCGTAATCAGAAGCAAGGGAAGCAGGTGCCAACACGCCTTCAAAGGTAACAAGCGGCCTCCGGCCGGGCCGAACCCTGCGGCCACATGCCACGTTTTCTGCTTACTTGCTTGCTTTCTACCACCTTTCCTACCCCGCCGGACGTGAACCCTCTCCTCGCCTCCCTGATTCCGGCCAACGACGACGCCCGTTTGCGCGCCCTTGACCGCTACCAGTTGCTGGACGCGCGCAGCGAAAAAATCCTGGACGACGTGGTGGCCACCACCGCTCGCCTTTTTCGCGTGTCCAACGCCCTGATTTCTATTGTAGAAAAGGACACCGTGCTGGTGAAGGCGCCCTACAACCTGCCCGAGCCCATTGAGCGCGTGCCCCGCGAACAAAGCCTGTGTTCGGCCACCATTTTGCGGGACGACACCACCGTCTTCGAAAACCTTGAACAGTCCAGCGCGCCCGGCGTCGACATTTCCCTGGTACGCCGGATGGGGCTGCGATTCTACGCCGGCCACACCCTGCGCACCCCCGACGGCCACAGCATCGGCGCCTTGTGCCTGCTCGATGGCCCGCCCCGTCGCTTCACCTCCAGCGAACGTTCCTTGCTGGGCCACTTGGCCGGGCTGGTGACGCGCCTGCTGGAGCTGCGCCGCGTGCTGGGCGCGCACGCCGGCGCCACCGTGTCGCTCTGGGAACTGGTGTACCGCGCCATTAGCGAGCAGCTGGGCCGCTTAGGCGCCCTGGCCGAGCGGGTGATGCCCGATAGTCCCTCCCGGCAGCTGTCGCCCGCCGTGGCGCAAGAAGCCGGCGCCATTGTGGGCATCATCGACCAGTTTCTGGTGGCTACCCTGCGGCGGCCCTAAGCCGAGCCGCGGCGACCGGACCCGGCCCCGCGCAACCCTGGCTGGCCGCTAACGGTACAAGCAAGGCCGCCAGCTCGGCCGTATGCGCGCATAGCCACACGGTCTGTAGCGGTTGGCTCTTGCTGGCCGGCTCTTCTTCCCTACTTGTTTTGGTTGACAACTCCAGTTCCCTGATTCCGGCCAATGACGCGGCCCGCCTCGACGCCCTCGACCGCTACCAGCTGCTCGATGCGCGCAGCGAAAAAGTACTCGACGACGTGGTGGCCGCCACCGCCCGGCTCTTCGGCGTCTCCAACGCCATGCTCTCCATTGTGGAGCAAAACCAGGTGCTGGTGAAAGCGCCCTACAACCTGCCCGTGTCCATCGAGCGGGTGCCGCGCGAGCAAAGCATCTGCTCGGCCACCATTCTGCAGGACGATACCGCCGTGTTTGAAGACCTGGCCCAAGCCACCATTCCCGGCGTCGACACCTCGCTGGTGCAGCAGTTGGGCCTGCATTTCTACGCCGGCCACAACCTGCGCACGCCCGACGGCTTCAACCTCGGCTCGCTGTGCGTGTACGACGGCCCGCCCCGCCAGTTTTCGTCCATTGAGCGCACCATGCTGGCCACCCTGGCGGGCTTGGTCATGCGCCTGCTGGAGCTGCGCCGCACCCTGGGCGCCCACGCCGACCGTACCGCCGTGCTCTGGGAGCCCGTGTACCGCGCCATTGGCAGCCAGCTGGCCCGCCTGAGCGCGCTGGCCGAGCGCACCGCCCCCGCCGGCCGCCCCGCCCACCTCACCGATGCCGTGGTGGCCGAGGTGAAGGCCATTGCCGACGTGGTGGACCAGTTCGTGGCCGCCACCCTCAAGCGGGCGTAGGGCGGCGAAGGCGGTGTACTTTTGCTTCGTTTCCGTGTCCGTAGCATAATGATTGAAAAAAACGAGGTAAAAACACTGGCGTTGCTGGGCGCCACGGGTTCCATTGGCACGCAGGCGCTGGAAGTGGTGCGGCAGCAGCCGGGCCGGTTCCGGGTGGCGGTGCTGAGCGCGCAGCGGCAGTGGGAGTTGCTGGCCCAACAGGCGCAGGAGTTTCGGCCCGCCGTGGTGGTTATCGGCGATGAAAGCGCCTACCAGCCCCTGAAAGCCGCCCTAGCCAACCAGCCCGAAACCGAAGTGCTGGCCGGCGCCGCGGCCCTGGCCGAAGTGGTGACGCGCCCCGAAATCGACATCGTGCTCACCGCGCTGGTGGGGTACGCGGGCCTGCTGCCCACGGTGGCCGCCATCCGGGCCGGCAAAGACATTGCCCTGGCCAACAAGGAAACCCTGGTGGTGGCCGGCGAGCTGATTACGGGCCTTATCAAGCAGCACCGCGTGCGCCTGCTGCCTGTCGACTCGGAACACTCGGCCATTTTCCAGTGCCTGGTGGGCGAAGAACAGAATCCCATCGAGAAAATCATTCTCACGGCATCGGGCGGGCCGTTCCGCGGCCGCTCGGCCCGCGAGATGGAAGCTGTGACCAAAGCCCAGGCCCTGAAACATCCCAACTGGGACATGGGCGCCAAAATCACCATCGACTCGGCTTCGCTCATGAACAAGGGCCTGGAGGTGATTGAAGCCAAGTGGCTGTTCGGCCTGACCAATGAGCAGATTGACGTGGTGGTGCACCCGCAAAGCATCGTGCACTCGCTGGTGCAGTTCGAAGACGGCTCGTTGAAAGCTCAACTGGGCCTGCCCGACATGAAGCTGCCCATTCAATATGCCCTCGGCTACCCCCAGCGGTTGGCCAATACCTTCCCCCGCTTCTCCTTCCTCGACTACCCCACCCTCACCTTCGAGGCCCCCGACCGCGTGGCGTTCCCCAATCTGGAGCTGGCCTTTGGGGCCATGCGGCGGGGCGGCAACGCGCCCTGCGTGCTCAACGCGGCCAACGAAGTGGCCGTGGCCGCATTTTTGCGGGAGCAGGTGGGCTTCCGGCAGATGTCGGACCTGGTGGCCGAGTGCCTGGCACGGGTATCGTACCTTGCCGAGCCAATTTTGGCCGACCTGGTGGCCACCGACGCCGAAACGCGGCGGCTGGCGGAAACCCTGGTTTAAAAATCGTTGTCATGCTGACGAAGAAAGCATCTTATCACGGCTGCCTTCGCCAGATTTACTCCCCCGTGTAGCGCGAGCGTGATAAGGTCCTTCGCTTCGCTCAGGATGACAGATAAATAAAAAATCCCCCTTGGCTATCCTCACCATGATTGGCCAGCTTGTGCTGGCACTTTCCATCCTTGTCGGCTTGCACGAATTCGGCCATTTCGCCTTCGCCAAGCTGTTTAAAATCCGGGTCGATAAGTTCTACATCTTCTTCGACTTCCTGTTTCCGATGCCCAACGTGGCCAACTTCGCGTTGGTAAAAAAGAAGATTGGCGAGACGGAATACGGCATCGGCTGGTTCCCGCTGGGCGGCTACGTGCAGATTCACGGCATGATAGACGAGACGCAGGACGCCTCGGCCCTGGCCGGCCCGCCGCAGCCTGACGAATTCCGCGGCAAGCCGGCCTGGCAGCGCCTGCTGGTGATGCTCGGCGGCATCATCATGAACGTGATTCTGGGCATTGCCATTTTCGCGGCCATGACGGCGCACTACGGCGAGACCTACCTGCCGGCCTCGGAGGCCCGCTATGGCATCATCCCCAACGGGCTGGGCCGCGAAATCGGCTTCCGCACCGGCGACAAGATTGTGAAAATCAACGGCCGCCCGTTCACCGAGTTCGACGACGTGTTCAAGCCCGACGTCATCATGGGCGACAATTCCTACTACACCGTGGAGCGCAACGGGCAGCTGGAAGACCTCAAAATCCCGAAAAACTTCCTCGACAAGTTCAGCAAGCAAAACGAGGACAGCCTGCTGGTGCGCCCCCGCGAAACCTTCGCCGTGGACCGCGTGACGCCCGGCGGCAACGCCTCCAAAGCGGGCCTGCTGGCCGGCGACGTCATCACGACCGTGGCCGGGCGGCCGGTGCAGTTCTTCGACGAGTTGCAGGCCGTGCTGCTCGCCAACAAGGGCAAGACCGTGCCCACCGTGGTGCAGCGCGGCGGCCAGACCCTCACGCTGAACATCCCGGTCACGGAGTCGGGCCGCATCGGCTTCGAGCGCAAGTCGACCCTGAAAGTGGGTACCCGCCAGTACTCGGTGGCCGAGGCTCTTCCGGTGGGCGTGAAGAAGGCCTTTGGCGTGATTGGCCTGCAGGCCCGCGCTTTCGCCAAGATTGGCCGGGGCGAGATTTCGGCTTCCGAAAGCCTGGGCGGGCCGGTGGAAATTGCTCAGCAATTCGGCGGCACCTGGGATTGGCAACACTTCTGGGGCCTGGCCGGCGGCCTGAGCATGGTGCTGGCCTTCATGAACCTGCTGCCCATTCCGGCCCTCGACGGCGGCCACGTGGTGTTCCTGCTCTACGAAATGATTCTGCGCCGCAAGCCTTCCGATGCCTTTCTGGAAGGCGCCCAGCGCGTGGGCACAGTCCTGATTCTGGCCCTGATGGCCTACGTCATCGTGTTTAAGCAAGTGATGAAACTGTTTAACTAACAGTTTCAACCTCTGTCATCCTGAGCGCAGCGAAGGACCTTATCACCGCCGAACGAAGCACAGTAATTCAACTGTTGCGGGCGTGATAAGGTCCTTCGCTGCGCTCAGGATGACAATAGAACACACTAACTCCTCTTCTCCCTACTCGCCCATGCGCCTGCTTGCCACCCTCGCCGCTTTAGTACTGCTTCTGCCGCTGGCCGGCGCTGCCCCGGCGCTGCACGCCTACCACAGCACCATCACGGAGCTGCGCTACAACGCGGCCAAGCAGCAGCTGGAGCTGTCGGTGAAGGTGTTTACCGACGACTTTGAAAAGGCCATTTCCAAAGGCCAGCCTACGCCCGTGAACCTGACCGATGCCGGCCCGCGCCCGCTGGCGCTGGCTTCGGCCTATATGCAGCGTACCCTGCAAGTGCGCACCACGGCGGGCGCGGCGCTGCCGCTGCAGGTGCTGGGCATGCAGGCCGAGAACGACGGCTACTGGCTGTTTTGCAAAGTGCCGCTGCCCGGCCCGCAGCCCGGGATACAGCTGCGCCAGGGCATGATGCTGGAAGTGTTTGGCGACGAGATGAACATCGTGAACGTGGAGGCCAACGGCAAAAAGCTGAGCGCACTCTTCCGCGCTGGCCACGAGCAGGAGGTGCTGAGCTGGTAGCCCGTACCGCCAAGCTGCGCTTGGCCCTGCATCAGAAAAACATACAAAGCCGCGCGAGGCCAAGCGCAGCTTGGCGGTACATTATGCTTCCAGTGAGTGGCGCAGGAACTGGCAGAACGGCACCACGGCCCGAAACACCTCCAGCACGTAGGCCCGAAAATCGGCGTGGCTGAGCACGTCGGCATCCGCCATTTGATGCGTGGCCACGAAGCTCTTGTGCTTGAGCAGCTCAATTTCGGGGTGGTCGACGGGGTAACCGGCGGGGGCTTTTTTGAGCCGGTCGCCGCCCAGCGGGCCGAAGTAGCGCTGGAAGTCGGGCGCGGCCAGCAGGGCTTTCAGCTCGTCAGCGTTGTAGTCGATTTCCTGACGGATGGCCGCCAGTTGGGCTTTGTCGGGCTGGTACATGCCGCCGGCAATGAGGGTGCTGCCGTTAGGCCCCAACTGCAGGTAGTAACCCGACGTTTCGACGTCTTTCCCGCTCGCGGTGAAGTACACCGAAAAGTGCGTTTTGTACGGGTCCTTGTTGTTGCTGAAGCGCACGTCGCGATAGATGCGGAAGATGCTTTTGCGGCCATCGGGCCCAGCCAGCGCCGGGTCGAGCTTCTGCAGCTCCTGAAACCAGTACTCGGCGTCTTCTACAAACTGGGCACGCAGCTGGTCATAGGTGGCCTTGCGCTCCTGAAACCAGGGCCGCTCATTGTGCTTGGCGAGGCCGGAGAGGAAGGTGAAAAGGGGCTTGATTTGCATGGATAGTGAGAATGCTTATTTGCGCGTGCGCAGTGGGGTGCGGGGCTTGGCCCCGCCCGTTGTCGAACGGCATGGGTGAATTGGCGCGAACGGCGGGCGGGGGCAAGCCTCGCACCCCATTGCTACTCCTCGTCCTCTTCCTCCTCCCGCTCAGCCTTGGCCTCGCGCAAAAAGGCGGCGCGGCGCGGGGCCGGCATACGGCTGTGCTCGCCCCGAATGGCCTGCCAGATGTTCTCGTTGAAAGCCAGGTCGGGGGCGGCGTCTTCGCGGGTCATGTCGAACTTGAGGGCGCGGCGGGCGGGGGCGTTGAAGGCGGTGTTGCGCACGTCCTGCGGGGTAGTGGCGGGGCGCAGGGCGTAGGGCTTCAGGTTGGGCTTGGCCGTGAAGCAGGCCCAAAGCGGCAGCGCGGCGGCGTCGTACTGGCTCATGGGCGGCAGGCCGAGGATGAGCTCCAGCGTGCGCAGCATGCCCGAAGTGGTGTAGGCGGTGTGTACCACGGCGTGGCGCCGCACGTAGGGGCCCACGAGATAGGCCGTGGAGCGGTGGGCATCGACGTGGTCGGGGCCGTTCTGGGCGTCGTCTTCCACTATCATCACCACCGATTCCTTCCAGACCGGGCTTTTGGACAGGTGCTCTATCAGGCGGCCCAGGGCCAGGTCGTTGTCGGCGGCGTAGGACCAGGGGTGTAGCTCGCCCTTGCGGGCGCCGTAGGTGTGGTCGTTGGGCAGGCGGATGACGCTGAGGTTGGGCAGCTTATTGGCGGCCACGAGGCGGTCGAAATCGGCTTCCCACACCTTCTCGCGGTCCACGTCCTTCACTTTCATGTTGAAGCCGGGGTACTCTTTGCAGTAGTTGGCGGCAATGGAGGGCGTGGTGGGCTTGCCCTGAAACACAAACTCGCCATAGGACCGGAACGTGCGCCCGGCCCGCAGGCAGTAGTCCCACAGAAAACCGTCCTTGGGCTCGGCCACTTCGCCTTTATTGCCCTCGAAGTCGTACTCGCCGCCGCGGCCGCTGTAGTTGCTGGGCCAGGTTTTCTCCACAAAATCGGTGGCATAAGCGGCCGTGCTCCAGTTGTGGCCATCGGCGCTCACCTCGGCATCTACATAAAAATTATCGAGTAGCACAAACTCCCGCGTGAGGGCGTGGTGGTTGGGCGTCACCTTTTCCGGGAACAGGCACAGGCTGGCGTCACCGTTGCCGGCCGGCAAGTCGCCGAGCACCTGGTCGTATGTGCGGTTTTCCTTGATGATGTAGAAGACGTGCTTGATGGGCGAAGCATCGCCCACGCGCTGGGGCACGGGGTTGCCAGCCGGCACCTCGGGCGCGGCTTCGCGGTTTTTGGAGAAAGGCGTGTTGGCGTATACCTGGGCCGAAAACGTGGCCAGGGCAGCCGCGTCGGGCACGGGCAGGCGCGAGAGCGAGCTTTTCAGCAGCCCGCCGATGTAGCCGGCCCCTTTCTCGCCCACGTCGCGGATGGGGTTGGGGCCGTTGGGGTTGGCCAGCGAGGTGCTGCCTTTGCCATTTACCACCAGCAGCTGCGCGCCCGCCACGCGCACGGCCGTGGGGTACCAGCCCGTGGGCACGAAACCCAGGGGCCGGCTGGCCGCCGGGTCGCGCACGTCGAACACGGCCAAGCAGTTGTTGTCGGCGTTAGCAATGAAGAGTTGGGTGTCGTCGGAGCTCAGGGCCACGCCGTCGGGCGTGCTGCCAGCGGGCGAGTTCGGAAAAAGGGCCGTGTTGAGCGTTTCCGTCACGCGGCCGGCGCGGGTGTCGATTATTGACACCGAGTTGCTGTTGGCATTGGCCACGAAGAGGCGGCGACCGTCGCGGGTCAGGGCCAGGTCGTTGGGGTGGCTTTCAACCGGGATGGACGCGAGCAGTTGCTGTTTCTCCACATCGTACACGGCCACGGCGTGGCCGCCCCACAGGCTAATGTACAGCCGCGCCCCATCGGGGCTGAGCAGGGCGCCGTAGGCTTCGGCCGGCAGCTTGAGCGTGCGCAGGACTTTGCGCGTTTTCAGGTCGAGGGTGTAGAGCGAATTGTCTTCGCGCGTCACGGCGTAGAGCTGCTGGCGGCGGCCATCCACGGCCAGGCCCGCCACGCCAATTTTCTGCTTCGGCCACTTCTCCCCCAGCACCAGGGCGCTGTCGGGCTGCAGTTTCTGGCCTTCCACCCGAAAGCTGTGGATGCGGTTTGACTGCCCACCCGAGGCGTAGAGCGTGCGGCCGTCGGGCCCGAAGGCCAGTCCGGCCCAGGCGGTCGGCACCACGCGGGTGTCCAGCAAATGGCCGGTGGCGGCATCAAGCAGCTGCACCGAATTTTCGCCCCAGCCGGCGTTCACCACGGCGGCCAGGCGGCCATCGGGGCTGATTTGCAGGTTGAGGGGCAGGTCGCCGAGGGGCGTGGCGGTGCCGGCGGGGCTGAGCTTCCAACCGTTAGGCAGGCGGATTTGGTTGGTGCCGGCGATGGGGCCGGGCAGCACGCCGGGCGCTTCGGGCGCGGGCTTGGTGCCGGGGCTGCCGGTGCAGCCCAGCAGCGCCAGAAACGGCAGCAACGGCGCCTGGCGGCGGAATTTATTGACAGAAATCATTGGGCAAAGGCCGCGCAGTGGCCTGGCTGCGCTGGCTACTGCGAAGGTAGCGGCAAGGGCGCGGTGGTGGGCGCTTCTCCCCCGCCCTTCTGCTAAGGAAAAGCGAGTCAAAGGGAATAAAAATCACTTTTAGCACACCGCACAAAATAGAAACACCTGAATCCCGTTGTAAGCCCATCTTTCACCATTTCGGTTTGGGTTTTATGCTGCGTCGTTTGTCGTGCTGCGGGTTGTTTGTGCTGTCCTTCTTTCAGTTGTTTGCCCAGGGCTGTGCCGCGCCCGCCAGCACCGCGCCCGCCGATAGTTTGATTGGCAAAAGCCCGGCCCCGTTCTGGAAGGAGCAGCTGCGTTTTCCGAGGGTGCGCATGGCGCAAGCGGCCATCGGACCCGAGCTGGCCACAAAGCTGCGCGCGCATTCGCTCGACCCGAAAAAGCTCGAAATCTTTATCCGGCTGCTGAAAAGCCGGGCCGAGCTGGAGGTGTGGGCCCGCACCCCGGGCAGCGGCCCGTTTCAGCTGTTTGAGGCCTACCCGCTGGCCGCTACTTCGGGCACGCTGGGGCCCAAGCGCCGGGCCGGCGACCTGCAGGTGCCCGAAGGCTTCTATGAAATCGACCGCTTCAACCCCAAAAGCAATTACTACCTCTCGCTGGGCCTGAACTACCCCAACGCCGCCGACCGCGCCCTGGGCGAGCCCAACCCCGGCGGCGACATTTTTATTCACGGCGGCGAGGTCACGATTGGCTGCATGCCCATCACCGACGCCGGCATTGAGGAAGTGTACCTGCTGGCCGTGGCGGCGCGGGCCGGTGGGCAGGCCGTCATTCCGGTGCATATCTTCCCCTTTCCGATAACCGAAACCGAATTGGCCAAGCGTCGCAACAGCCCAAACCTGGCCTTTTGGCGCAGCCTGATGCCGGGCTTTTCCTACTTCGAGCATCACCACGACTTGCTGCGGACGGAGGCACTGACGGCGGCGCGGTAGACAAACGACGTGGGGGCGGGGCTTGCCCCCGCCCGGCTATTGGCACCGCATTACCGAGTTCGTTCAACGACGGGCGGGGGCAAGCCTCGCTCCCACGTCGCTCTGCTATTCCGCACCATTGGGCACGGTTTTTTCGTTTAGCCGCGAAACCAACCCGATTACCCCTGCCCATGAAACGCCTTTTGCTTGCGCTTTCCTCGTTGTTTTTCACTTTTGTCGCCCAGGCTCAGCGGCCTACCGACCTGTGGTATTTCGGCCAGCAAGCCGGCCTCACCTTCGCCGACGGCACGCCCAAGCCGCTGAACGACGGCAAGATGAGCACCTACGAGGGCTGTGCCGTGGCCACCACATCCAAAGGAGAACTGCTCTTCTACACCAACGGCGAAACCGTGTGGAACCGCAAGCACCAGCCCATGCCCAACGGCCGCAAGCTGATGGGCAGCGGCAGCAGCACCCAGTCGGCCCTCATCGTGCCCGACCCCGGCTCGGGCAACGTGTTCTACATTTTCACGGTGGCGCCGCAGGGCACGCCCAATGGCCTGCGCTATTCGGTGGTGGACATGACCCGCGACGATGGCTTCGGCGACCTGCCCCGCGTGAACCTGCTGCTGGTGCAGCCCGTGGCCGAAAAGCTGGCCGCCGTGCGCCACGCCAACGGCCGCGACACCTGGGTGGTGGCCCACCGCTGGAACTCCAACGCCTTCGTGAGCTACCTCGTGACCGCCGACGGCGTGGCCGCCAAACCCCTCATGAGCAACGTGGGTAGCATGAACGCTGGCCCCGGCCGCAACGCCATCGGCGCGCTCAAGTTCTCGCCCGATGGCAAGCACCTGGCCGCCGCGCTCTGGCGCGAAACCAACAAGTTTGAAATCTACGATTTTGACCGCAGCACCGGCAAGGTGAGCAACCCGCGCAGCTTCGGGCCTTACGCCGAAGCTTACGGCGTGGAATTTTCGCCCGACGGCTCGAAAGTGTACGGCACCTGCAACGGCGTGGGCGGCGGCCAAACCGAAATCTGGCAGTTCGACCTCAAAACCAAAGCCAAAACACTGGTGGGCAAGTCGGCCAACCGCAAAATCGGCGCCCTTCAGCTGGGCCCCGACGGCCGCATCTACGTGGCCCGCGAAGACAACCCCAACCTCGGCGTCATCGAGCAGCCCAACGCCCTGGGCACCGACTGCAAGTACGTGGACGAGGGCCTGAAGCTGGGTGGCCGCCGCAGCAAGCTGGGCCTGCCGGCCTTTGTGGTGGTGCCGTAGAAGCTGAGTTTGTTTTGTAAAAAACCGTCATGCTGAGCGCAGCCGAAGCATCTCTACCGCGCAACTAATTGATTTTAGTATCGTGGTAGAGATGCTTCGGCTGCGCTCAGCATGACGTGCTATTTAGTGGTGTTGCTACTGCTCTTCCTTGTTGCCGCCAAAGCGGAAGCGCAGGATGCCCGTTGCCACTGAGTAGTACGGCGACTTGTCGCTGTACAGCCCCAGCACGTCGCGCGTGCTGATGCCAGCCTCCCACACCGAGGTTACGAACGTGACGCCCAGGGGCAGGTTGGTGCCGTAGCCGGCGCCGGCGCTCACGCCGCTGCTCAGCCGTATACCACTCACGGGCTTGAAGTCGACGCCCAGGCCCACGAAGGGGGCGGTGAGGTTGCCGGCCACTTTGTTGAGGGGCGTGGTCACGTCGAGGCCCACTTCCAGCAGGTTGCTCACGCGCATGCCCGCCCCGAAGCGGAACTTGCTCGGCAGGGCAGCCTTGCGCTCCTTGGCCGCTTCGTAGGTGAACAGGGTTTGCTTGTCGGTGTCGAACTGGTCGGCGAGGCTGCTGAAAATGTCGTAGGTGGTGGCGCCCTGCGACTGCAGCTGCTGCAGCCGCTGGTCGTTGGCTGTCACCACGTTGCCCGTCCAGGTCATGTTGCCGAGGTCGGTGACCGAAGCCCCGAAACGCAGGCCCTTGCCCACTTCCACGGCCACGCCCAAATCGAAGCCATTGCCGCTGCCCACCGATTTGAACAGGCCCGACTCCCGCACGCTGTTGAAGTTGGGGTTGGCCGACAAAGCGCCGTAATCAATATCAAACACCGGCGACAGGGCCGTGAAGGCGTAGAGGCTGCCACTTTCGGCGCGCACGTCCACAATGCCCAGCCCCTGAATGTAGCGGTAGCCCGCCCCCACCGACACGTGCAAGGCGTCTTTGCTCAGCACCTCCACGCCGTAGGAAATGCTGTATTCGCTGGTCGACGCCAGCTGAATGGACGTGCCGTCGAGCACCGTCGACACCAGCGGGGCGTTGGGGTTAGTGGGCGTGGGCGTAGTGCCGGTGTTGGGCGTGGGGTAATACTGCTTCACGATGGCCGCGTTCTGGCCGTTCACCAGAATGTCGGCCGCGTTCGGGTTCAGCCCCAGGTGCAGGCTGTTGCGCAGGCGGTTGCTGATGGCAATGCCGCCCAGGCCATTGGGCAGGTTCACCGCCAGTCCCAGCGTGGTGCCGTCGAGGTTCACATTGAGCACGTCGGGCCCCGAGAGGGCATTCACCAGCTCGGTGCGCTGGCCGGGTGTGAGCGGCTGGCTGTCGCTGGTGATGATATTTTTAAAAATGTCTTTGGTCAGGGTGCGTGACGCGGCGCCCGCCCCAAACTCGGCGAGGGTGAACGACACGAGCGGCGCCCCGGACCGGCCCAGGTTGGCGGGGTTGATGCCGATGGCCTGATAGCCCTGCGCAAAGGTGTTGATGACCCCGCCCCGGCCCACGGCCGAGAAATTACCCAATTCGGTTTGGGCCATGGCGGTGCCCGGCAAGGCCAGCCCCAGGGCCAGCAACAAGTGGTGGAAAGATGCTTTCATTCAGAAGGCAGGAAAAGGTGAATGATTGGAAGGTGGGAGGAGAAGGGCAGCCGCAAAGAACCTGCCTCCACCCCGTGCCGCCCACCGCAGTCGCCCAACCCGGCCAACGGGTCGACTATTGCCGTTTGCTAGCGCAGACTGCCGAAACGTCCGTTCTTTGCTGCCGCAAGCTAGCGCCTACCCGTCAATATTTTGCCTCCCAAACGTCTTTCCGCCGCCGAATACGCCGCTGGCATCCTGGCCGGCTCCCGCACGGTGCTGGGCCGCGCCATCACGCTGGTCGAAAGCACCTTACCCGCCGACCAGCTCCTGGGCCAGGAGGTGCTGCAGGCCCTGCTGCCGCACACCGGGCGCAGCCTGCGCGTGGGCATCACGGGCGTGCCGGGCGTGGGCAAAAGCACGTTCATTGAGGCGCTAGGACGTTATTTGGTCGAAACCCAAGGCAAAAAACTGGCCGTGCTGGCCGTGGACCCCAGCAGCCAGCGCGGCGGCGGCAGCATTCTGGGCGATAAGACCCGCATGCCCTGGCTGTCGGCGCACGCGGCTGCGTTCGTTCGGCCCTCTCCGGCCGGCAGCAGTTTGGGCGGCGTGGCCCGCGCCACCCGCGAGGCCATGCTGCTGTGCGAAGCCGCCGGCCACGACGTCATTTTCGTCGAAACCGTGGGCGTGGGCCAGTCCGAAACCGCCGTGCACGGCATGGTCGATTTTTTCCTGCTGCTGCTGCTGGCCGGCGCCGGCGACGAGCTGCAGGGCATGAAGCGCGGCATCATGGAAATGGCCGACGCCTTGTGCATCACCAAAGCCGACCAAGGCAACGAGCAAGCCGCCCGCCGCGCCAAAGTCGATTACCAGAGCGCGCTGCACCTGTTTCCGGCGGCGCCATCGGGGCAGGTGCCGCCGGTGCTGCTCACCTCGGCCGTGAGCGGCACCGGGCTGGCCGAGGTGTGGCAGGCCATCGAAACCTACGCCGCGGCCACGCAGCCATCGGGCTACTTCCAGCGGCGGCGCCAACAGCAGCAGCTGCAGTGGCTGCACCAAAGCATCGCCCAAGAACTGGAAACGCGCTTTTACGCCGATGCCGCCGTGCGCGCCCGCCTGCCGGCCCTGCAAGCCGACGTGGCCGCCGGAAGGGTAACCCCCTTCGCAGCGGCCACGGAGCTGCTGGACCTGACGGGCGGCGGCGCGGGCCCTACATCCCCGCGCTAGCCACCACGTTTTCGACGCGGCGCGTGGTGAGCTCGCGCACGGCAATGGTGGAGGCGCCGGGCTTTTGGCCGTCCACGTCCACGGTGTAGCGGTAGCGCTCGGGGCCCACCTGCAGCATCACGGCGTAGCGGCCCGTGGGCAAATCGTTGAAGCGCAGGCGCGTGCCGTAGGCGGGCACCTTGTGGGTTTCGTTCAGCACCCAGCGGCCGTTATCGAGGTGCACCACGCGCAGCACGATGGACTTTTGGGCGGGGTTGCTGATGCGAACGCGCAGGCTTTCGCTATCGGGCTGGCTCACCTGCACCGGCTCCTGGGCCAGCGTTTGGGCAGCAGCGGGCTGGGCCACGCCCATGCCGAGCAGAACCATAGCGCCAGCGAGCACGAGGCCGGCGCTGGGCGTAGCGGCCGAAATACGGGTGGCAAATTGAACGGGGCAGAAGCTGAAGAGGGTTTTCATGGTTTTTGCAGAAAAAATTGTGAAAGAGAGTTAAAAGACGGCCCCTGAGAAGCCGAAGCCAGCAGTGGCTCATGTCCGGTTTTGAGCAACTGCCGCCCAAGGGTAATTAGGGTAATTCTATTCGCGTGCCAAACTTTTAATCTATTGAATTACAATAAATTATCTAGCCGTCAAGTTTTGCTGGCTAATAAAAATCTGTCCGCTTCCGGGCAGTTGTCCGCTTACGGCCGCAGGTGAGCGAAATTCTGTGGCGATTCCTCGCCTTTTCTGGCTGTATTTGCCTGGAAAGCGTCTTTTTAAGGAAGATGCGTGTGGCCCATTGGGCACTTGCTTCGCGGTTACTTTTTGGGCCTGCCCTTGCGGTTGTTTGCCAATAGCTTCGCCACGTCGTAGTATCGGCCCTGATTTTCCTTTCTCACCACGCTCGTTCTGGTTTTTATGGCGTTTGCTACTCGTTCGTCCTATTCTCACTTGGCCCTGCTGGGCCTGCTCACGCTCACGGCCTTTAGCAGCCGCGCCCAGACCGGCGAAGCCATGCGCCGCTGGCAGCACCTCGACCTGCAGGCCGACGGCGTGCCCGGCATCAGCGCCGACCGCGCCTACCGGGAACTGCTGGCCAACCGCACCCCCGCGCCGGTGCTCGTGGCCGTCATTGACTCGGGCATCGACTCGACCCACCAGGACCTGAAGCCCATCTTGTGGCGCAAGCCCTCCGAAGTGGCCGGCAACGGCCTCGACGACGACAAAAACGGCTACGTGGACGACGTGCGCGGCTGGAACTTCCTCGGCGGCAAAGACGGCCAGAACATTGCCGTGGAAACGCTGGAGCAAACGCGCATCGTGGCGCAGTACCGGGCCCAGTTTGAAGGCGCCAAGCGCAAAAAGCTCTCGCCCGAAGACCAGGCGAAATTCGACCAGTACCTGCGGGCCAAAAAGTCCTTTGAGAAAGACCTGGACGCCGAAAACAAGGAGTTGGCCTACCTGAAGGAGGCCTTCGCCAGCAACACGTTTTCCTTTCAGAAAATAAAGCAGGCCCTGAACGTGGAGGTGCTGGACACGGCCGTGCTGCGGCGGGCCATGGTAACGCGGCCCGACGTGCCGAGCGCGCCGTCGCTGTACGCCTTTTTGCGGCGTAACCAGTTCGACAGTGCCGACGAGGCGCTGAAGTCGCTGAACCATGCATTGGAACGCTCTCGCAACCGCGTCGAAAAAAGCCTCAACCCGGCCTACGACCCGCGCCCGCTGGTGGGCGACGACGTGAACAACCTCACCGAAACCGGCTACGGCAACCCCGACTCGCAGGGGCCCGACGCCAGCCACGGCACGCACTGCGCGGGCATCATTGCGGGGGTGCGCGGCAACCAGCTCGGGGCCGACGGCGTGGCCCCGGCCACGGTGCGCATCATGAGCGTGCGCTCCACGCCCAGCGGCGACGAGCGCGACAAGGACGTGGCCAACGCCATTCGCTACGCCGTCGACAACGGCGCACAGATTATCAGCATGAGCTTCGGCAAGGACTTTTCGCCGAATAAGGAGCTGGTGGACGCGGCCATGCAGTATGCCGACCAGAAGGGCGTGCTGCTGGTGCACGCCGCCGGCAACAGCAGCCTCAACACCGACAAGGAGCAGAACTTCCCCTCCTACCGCTACCTCAACGGCCAGGACATTCCGAACCAGCTGACCGTGGGCGCCAGCAGCCGCCTCAACACCCCGGCCCTGACGGCCACCTTCTCCAACTACGGCCAGCAGACGGTGGACCTGTTTGCGCCGGGCGTGGATATTTATTCCTCCACGCCGGCCAACACCTACTCCACCTTCAGCGGCACGAGCATGGCGGCGCCGGTGGTGGCTGGGGTGGCGGCGGTGCTCAAGGCCTACTTTCCGCAGCTCACCGCCACGCAGCTCAAGCAGGTCATCATGCAGTCGGCGGTGCCGTACCACACGCAGGTGTACAAGCCCGGCACCAAGCAGCTGGTCGATTTTGCCACGCTCTCGCGCACCGGCGGCATCGTGAACCTCTACGAAGCCGTGAAGCTGGCTGATAAAATGACGACCCTGAAATAAGTCCCCGGCATTGCCTGAGCGGGCATCCGGGGCACGCGGACTAGCTGCGCCGGGGCCGCAGCGCCAGGTAGTCCAGGTAGTACAGCACCTTGATGGACACGTTGTTGTTGTGCGGCGTGTTGATGGTGTTGTTCAGGTTGTCGAAGTAGAGCGGGGTGGCGGCGTTGGCTTCAAAGAAAGACGCGCTGGCGTTTTTCCACACGATGCTGACCTGCGAGCCCGGCGCAAACCACCACGAGTACACGGCGTCGATGTTGAAGGCGTTGAAGGTGTTGTCGCGGTTGCGGGCGTAGGCGGGCTCGGGCGTTTCCAGGCCGTCGGGGTGCAGGCGCGAGAAGTCGCGGTAGTGCACGTTGCTCACGTAGTGGCGCAGCCGGATGTTGAACGACATGCGGTTGGTGAAGGTGTAGGTGCCGGAGGCCGTATTGGTGAAGGTGGTCACATTGCGGCGGCCCAGCAGCACGTCGCCCGCATCGCCGCCGAAGCTGGTGAGGAAGCCGTTGTCGTAGGGCAGGCTGCCGTCGAGGCCGCCGGCGTAGCCAATCTGGTTCTGGTTGCGCTCCATGCTCAGCGCGTAGATGAAGCTGAGCTGGTTGTTCACGCGGTAGCGCGGGCTCAGGGTGAGCGACATGGAGTAGCGGCCGGTACGGTTGCCGTCGGCGGCAAACAGCCGCACACCGCCACTGATGTCGTAAGCGAATTTCTTGCGATAATCAGAAGAGATGAAGCCGCTCAGGCCGGTGTTGGCGGGCTTGCGCACGTAGTAGCGGCCCAGGGGCGCGCGGCGCGGGTCGTAGTAGTCGCGGGTGGTGGGGATGGCCGAAAAATCGACTCCCACGCTGAGAAATTTCTTGGTGAAGGTGGTGTTGCCGCCCGCGTAAAATCCCAGGTCCTGGTACAGCGCGGGTTGCTCCAGCAGCGAGTAGCTCAGGCTGGCGTAGGTGCTCAGCCGGTTCACCTTCCAAAACGGCTTGTAGATGCGGTAGTTGGCGTAGAGGCTCTGCGAGATGTTGTTGTTGCCGAAGAGCAGGCCCAGGTCGTTGGGGTTGTAGCTGTGCGACTCGATGCCGTGGTCGGCGCCCCAGGTGAAGTTGCCCGAGATTTTGTTGAAGCCCACGTAGTACTTGTAGCCGTCGCGGTCAGCTACTTCCTCGTTGCGGCCAAAGACCTTGCCGCGGCGGTTCGAATACACCACGCCCCCGTTCACGGCGTAGGTATTCTTCTGGTTGGCGAGGCGAAACAAAGCACTGGTCACGTTGGCGTCGTAGGTCTGGCCGGCGCGCGTCACGTTGGTGTTGATGAGCGAGACGTAGGAATTATTCTTTAGGCTCTGGTCCAGCACCACGATGTTGTAGTTAGAAAACGGCTGGGTCAGCACGTCGCGGCGGGCGCCGCTGGTGCTGTCCTGCACCGTGGCGTACACGTCGTTGCTGATGGCATTGAACACGCCAATGCCCAGCCCCTTGCTGGTACGGCCCGATACCTTGGTGGCATTGAGCAGGCGCGTCACGCCCGGGTTCTGCACAATGAATTCGCCGCCCGTGCGGCTGCCGTCCAACTGCCGGGCACCGGTGCGCAGCTGCCCGCTCACGCCACCAAAGCCAATGGGCGTGGCCCCTACCCTTCGGGAATAAAACAGATTGCCTTTGTTGAACAGCTCGGTGCCTTCGGTGAAAAACGCCCGGTTTTCGTTGTACTGCACCTCGAAGGGCGAGAGGTTGAGCACCTGGTTGTCGCTCTGCACCTGCCCGAAGTCGGGCACCAGCGTGGCATCGAGGGTGAAGCTTTCGTTGATGCCCCACTTCACGTCGGCCCCGCCGTTGAAGCTGGTGGTGGTGTTCTGCTTGCCCTGCTCGTTGAAGGGGTAATGGTTGACGTAGGCGCTCACGTAGGGCGTGAGCGAGAGGCGCAGCGGCGGCTTCAGGTCCTTCAGCCCGGTCAGCTCGCCCCACTGGTTCACAAAGCCGCTCACCTGGGGCTTCACCTCGTTCCAGAAAAACTTCTGCCGGCTGGCCCGCCGCTGCCGCCCAAAATTGAGCCCCCACACCTGCTCCGGGGCTTTGCTGAAGCGAATGGCGGAGTACGGAATGCGCAGCTCGGCTACCCAGTCGGTGCCGTGCAGGGCGGTGCGCGAGTCCCACACGGCGTTCCAGGAGCCATCTTCGCCGTTGGCCGGCGACTGGCGCATGTCAACCTGCACCCCGCCCGAGGTCACGATGAACTCGTAGCCGTTGAGGTGGTCATTATACGTATCCACAAACACCCCGAACCAGTCCGAATTGCCAATGTTGTCGCGGTTGCTGAGCTCGCGCAAAATCGAGTCCTGCGCCATGTCGTGCATCGTGGCGCCCACGTAAATGGCGTTGTCGTCGTAGAGCACGCGCACCTCGGTGGGGTATTTTTCGGGGCGGCCCGGCGTGGGTTCCAGCTCGGTAAACTGCGTGGCCACGGGTGCCGACTGCCACACGGCCTCGTCGAGCACGCCGTCGAGCTTGGGCGGGGTGCTGATGCGCATGGCCTGCAACTGGCGCTTGGGCGCGGGGGTAGTGGCCGAGGTAGCAGCCGGCGCTGGTTTTTCCTGGCCCAGAGCAACGCCCCCCCACAACACCAACCAACCACACAGTAAAAAACGAAGCATAGATAACCCCGATTATTTGGCTCGGGGAGGCCAAGAGATGCGGGCCCGGGGCCGAGAGTTGCTTATTTCAAGCGAATAATTCGGTATTGCCCACTCTCCAGACAGCAACGAGCCGGCTTCCCGCGCGGGAAGCCGGCTCGTTGTTACTGAGTGGTAACGACCTAATCGTTGGAAAACGTCATGTTATACGTGCCCTTTTCGTGGCCCAGCAGCTTGCGGTATTTCGCAGCCGCCTCGGCCGATTGGGCCTTGCCGTTCACCGTCAGGCCCGCCGCGTTGAGCTGCAGCTGAAAGCTTTTGTCGTCGGCGCCAATCAGGCCGTCTTTGCGCAGCTCGCTTCGCAACGCCTCCGAGTCGACGCGGGGTGGCGCGGGCGGCGGCGGGGGCGACATGGGTGCCGGCGGGGCCATGGGGGCCGGCGGCGCCATCATCGCGCCGGGGGCCTGCGGGGCGCGGGGCGGCCGGGGCGGGCGCGGTGCGCGCGAGCCGTCGCTGTCGCGGAACGTCGACTGGCTACCGTTGCGGTTGATTGTCATCGACCCGGTGGGGCCCATTTTGCGGCCGGGGTGGGTGGCTTCGTACAGCTTTAGGTATTTCTGAAACACCTTCTGCGGCTGCTCTTTGCCGTTCACGGTGAGGCTGCTGGCCGTGAGCCGAAGCTGGAAATTGTCTTTGTCCTTAATCAGGCCGTCTTTCAGCAGCTGGTCCACCAGGGCGTCGTCCTGCTCGCGGCGGCGGTCAGCCTGCTCCCGTTCCCGGTCAGCGCGCTCCCTTTTTTCTTCCCAAATGCGCTCGCGCACTTCCTCGCGGCGCACCCGCTCGTCTTCCTGGCGGTCGAGTATCTCCTGCTGCCGGTCATGCTTTTCCCGTTGCCGGTCCACCAGGGCCATTTGCTGGTCTTGCAGCTCCTGCTCACGGTCACGCAGCTGCTGGGCCAGCTCCTGGTCGTCGGCCCCGCTCAGGCGCAGGCGTCGGGTCGAAGAAGCCTCGTCGAGCTGCCGGAGCTGGGCCTGCACCTTGCTCAGGCTCTGGTTGATGCGCTTGCGCTGCTCGGCGCTCAGGCCCTTGGCGGTGCTGGCATCGCGCAGGGCGCGCTCGGCGCTGCGCAGGGCTTCGCGCTGGCCGTCGCCATCCTGCAGCGGGCCCAGCGCCGTGCCCGGCTGCAGGCGGTAGCTGCGGCTCAGCGAGCCGCCGGGGGCCAGCTTCAACCGCTGGAAGCTCCGGTTGCCATTCAGCGTCAGCGGCTGAAACGACTGGTTGCGCAGGGGCTCCAGTTCCTGCATCTGGTACCGAAAGGTTTGGCCGGCCCCGGCGCTGCGCTCGAACAGCTGCCGCTGGGCATCGGCGTCGCTGCGGTACGCAAAGGCCCGCGCGTCGGGTGCCGACGGCATCGACACAATCTGCACCAGCTGGTCCTGGTCGTCGCGGTCCTTCTTGGCCTTGATTTTGAGCTTGCTCTTGCCGGTTTCGGTTTCGATGCGCTGGCCGTTCACCACGAGGTCGGTCACCCGGCCCTTTTTGTCTTTGGTGATGACCACCGTGCCGGGATTGCCAACGTACGGCAGCGGGGCGAAGGACTGCGGGCTGCGGCTGGCGCGGCGCCGCGGCCGGTCCTGGTCGGAAGCGTCGACGTTCTGGGTCACGGTGATTTCGCGGCCATCCTCAGTTGACTGGTTGACGGTAGCTGTGGTGGTCGTTGTCGTGGTAGCAGTGTTCTTCACGCGCTTGGTGGTGTCGGCGGCAGTTTGGGGCGAGACGGGTCCGGTCTGCCAATCGGCGGCCGAAGCGACGGGCCGGGCCAACGGGCCGGCCAGGGCCACGCTGCCGCCCAGCAGCCCCAGGCCACCCAGCACCAGCGCCCCGGCCATGAAGCCCTCGGCCAGCGTGGGCGCAGCCGGGCGGCGCTGCACCAGGCGACGCACCCGGTTCAGCAGGGCGCCCCGGCTGCCCATGGCCGCCAGCGCCAAGCGCGGCGCGGTGGGCACCACGGCGCTCTGGCTCCATTCGGCCAGGGCCGTGAGGGCGCGGGCCAGCCGCAGGGAGTCGCCGCCGCACAGGGCCGTGGCCGTGTCGTCGCAGCAGTTTTCGCGCTCGGTGCGCACGCACCTACCCATAAACCACACCGCCGGATGGTAGAAAAACAACGCTTCGGCCACCGTTTGCAGCAGGTTCACGAGGTAGTCGCGGCGCAGCACGTGCGCCAGCTCATGGGCCAGAATGGCCTCCAGATGTGCCACCGACAGGCCCGCCACCGCACCCAGCGGCAGCAGTATCACGGGGCGTACGTGGCCCACCACCAGCGGCACCTGCACCAGCGCCGACTCCAGCAGCGCCACCGGCCGCCGCAGGCCGCTACGGGCCGAAATGGCGGCCAGCCGCTCGTGCCAGGCCGCGCTCACGGCCCGCACCCGGTAGCGCTTCAGGCGCTGCACATACAGTAGGCCGCCCAGCATGCGCAGGCTCATGGCCAGCAGGCCCAGCAGCCAGCCCAGCACCAGCAGCGGCAGGTGCTTGTCGAAATAGCGCAGGCCGGCCACCAGCCAATTCGCCGAAACCGCCGGGGCCACACCTGCGGCCGCCAGCGGGGCAGCAACTAGCGCCGTGCCACGGGCGCCGCCGGCCTCCAGAATCGATATCGGGGCAGCGGCGGCGCTTACCCGGGTCGGAGCTTCCGCCTGCCGCAAGGGCAACTGCGAAACCTTGACGGCAGCGGGCCAGTCCTTTTCACTTTTCGCCGAACCGGCCTGGAAATACAGCCCAAACGTGATGCCAGCCAGCGCCACCATCATGCCCAACGCTCCTGCCGAGGCCGCGTAGCGCACCTCGGCCCGCTGGCGGCGCAGCAGCAGGAGCGCGCCGGCCAGTACGGCCGCCACCAGTGCCCCCTGCCACAGCGAGTGCAGCAGCGTCCAGCCCAGCGCCCGCGTCAGCGCGGGCGAAACGAAATTCTCAAGCGCGGTCATCGTCGTCGGGGTTAGGGGTGGAATTTTGGATTTCAATGTCGTTCAGCAAGCGGCGAATCTGGGCCAGTTCGTCGGCCGAAGTCTGGCGGCTGCCCAGGGCCTGCATCACCAGCTTCAGGGCCGAGCCGCCGAAGGTGGCGTCCACGAATTTGTCGAGGAGCAGGCCCTGGGTTTCCTGTTCGCGCACCGCGGCCCGGTACACGTGGCTGCGGTCGGCGTCGTCGCGCCGCACCAGCCCCTTTTCCAGCATCAGCTGCAGGATTTTGAGCGTGGTGGTGTAGCCCACTTCCGCCTGGCGGCGCTGGCTGAGGCTGTCGTTGATGGCCCGCACGGTGGCGGGTCCGTGCTGCCAGAGCACGTGCAGGATTTCCAGTTCGGAATCCGTAGGTTTGGGGGGCGGTGCTTTGCTCATGCTCTTGAAACGTGAGAGCACTACGAATTATTTCGTAGTACAAAGCAAAGGTGTTACGAATAGCTTCGTAGTTGCAAACAAATACTACGAAATAATTCGTACAACCACCCAATTTTAATTTAATACCTTGTTAGACAAGGTATTAAATTTTATCTTCCAGAATTAAAAAACGAACGAGCGACGCGGGGTTCCACTATTCGGCAACGCCTGTTGCGGAGCGCCGCTTGGCCAACGTCACGCGGGCGCGGTGGCAAATCCCCCCCAACGGCGGGTTAAACTTGCTCACGCTCACCTTCACTTTGCGCACGTGCGGCAGCTCGGCCATGATGCGGTCGAGCACGCGGTGGGCCACGTGTTCCAGCAGCCGGGCCGGGGCCCGCATTTCTTCGGCCACTAAGCGGTAGAGCACTTCGTAGTTCACGGTTTGCTGCAGCTTGTCGGAGGCGCCCGCCGCCAGCAGGTCGGTGCTGATGTAGAGGTCGACGCCGTACTTATTGCCGATTTTCTGCTCCTCGTCGTAGTAGCCGTGAAAGGCAAAAAACTCCATGCCTTCGAGTGCAATCTGGCCCATGCGGTGAGTGGTGAAATGGTGAATTGTGAGTTGGCGGGGTAGTGGCTTGCGGAATAGCGCACCATTCTTCGTCCCTGCCGGCAAAGGTCAGCCACAAAAAAAGAAAGCCCGTCCGCA
Source organism: Hymenobacter sp. 5317J-9 (assembly GCF_022921075.1). NCBI lineage: Bacteria > Pseudomonadati > Bacteroidota > Cytophagia > Cytophagales > Hymenobacteraceae > Hymenobacter > Hymenobacter sp. 5317J-9. The sequence continues at coordinate 1,565,353 of NZ_CP095050.1, read as the reverse complement.
GACAGGCTTTCTTCAGAAAATGACGGCGACAGAATCAGTCGAACCCGAAAAATTCGTGGTCTAGATTTCGTCGAAGAAAGACTTCTCGACCTCAGCCACGGCCGGTTCGGGTGCGACGGCAGCCATGCCGGGCTGGCCGGGGTGCGTCACGGGCGACGGCTGGTTAATTTCCGGGCGGTCGGGGCCAATGGGTTGAATGTCGGGCGCCATAGGGTCCACACGCGGGGCACCGGGCTGAGGCACCTGCGAAGGCGCCGGCTGCTCGATGTTGGGCGCAGGCGAAATGCCGGGGTTTTCGGCGGGCGCGGCGGGGCGCTCAATGTCGGGGGTTGGGGCCGTGTTGGGGTCGGGCTGCTGGCCGGGCTTGGGGTTGTAGCCGGTGGGCTGGGCGGCCTTTTCCAGCTGCTCCTGGGAGCGGCTGCGGGCGTCGGGCGCAAAGGCAGCGGGCGTGGCCGCAGCTACGGCAGCAGCGGGCGAAACGGACGAAGCAGAAGTGACTTGCATGGCGGGCGTGGGCTCGGGGTTGGTGTCGGCGGCCGGTTCTTTGGGCCGCTCCACGTGTACGCGCGCGGCGCGGGAAAGGATGGCCGCCGTGCCGCCCTTGGGCCGGTTGCGGGCCTTCTCCACCTTGTCGAGAGCGTCGGAAGCCAGGTGGTGCAGGTCGCGCACCAAGGTGTCGAGTTGCTGCTCTAGGCGCTGGCACTCCTGGCCCAGGCCCGACACTTCGCGCTGCATGTCGGCGATGGTTTTTTCGGCCTGCTGGTAGGCGCCGTCCACCACTTCGCGGGCCCGCTGGCGAGCGTCGCTGATGATGCTTTCGGCTTGGAACTGGGCCTCGCGGATGCGCAGGTCGGCATCGCGCTGGGCCTGCTCGGTGATGTTGTTGCTGGTGTCTTCGGCCGTTTTTAGGGTGCGGTAGAGGCTGCTTTCCACCTCGCGCATCTTCTGCACGTCCTGCTGGGCGTGCTCCAGCTTGAGGCGCAGCTCGCGGTTTTCGTCGCCCATGCGCTCCCACTGCTGCGAGATGGTATTCAGAAAGGCTTGCACCTCGTCCTTATCAACCCCGCGAAATGATTTTTCAAACGTTTTCTGGCGGATATCGAGGGCGGTGATTTTCATTTTTCAGTTAACAGTTATCAGTGAGCAGTTAACAATTCAGAAGAATAAAGTGAATGCGAAGCAGGTTTTCTGCTAACTGTTCACTGATAACTGCCAACTGTCAATTGCCAAACCGCTAGGCTGCGGTCGTCGCTACACGAAACTAGCCGGTTTTCGGTGCCCGGCCAAACCAGCCGGTTCACCGAGGTGCCGTGTCCGGCCGACCTGACCCGGTCGAGCACGCGCAGCAGCGTCAGCGTGGCCGCGTCCCAGAGCTTGATGCTCTTGTCGAGGCTGCACGAGGCCGCGTAACGGCCGTCCGGGCTAAAGGCCAGGTGGTTGATGGTATACATGTGGGCGGGCACGGTGCCGGCCAGCGCGTAGCCAGCGGCCACGTCCCAGGTCCGAATCTGGGCATCGCGCCCGGCCGTGAGTAGCCGCGCGCCATCGGGCGAGTACGCCACCGAAAACACCGAATTGGTGCTTTCGCCCAAGGTAAATTTGGTTTCCAGCGAGTCCAAGTCGAGAATTCGGGTCAGCGTGTCGGAGCTGCCCACGGCCAGCTCGCCGCGGCCTTCGTGCACGGCCAGGCAGCGGAGGCTCTTGTAGGCGAGGCGCAGGAGCTTTTCGAGGCGGAAATCGGGCAGGGCCAGCACGGCCAGCGTGCCGTCGCCCATGGCCACGTACAGGCGCTGCCGGCTTTCCGACGCCACTATTTCGAAAATGGCCACCGGCGGCAGGGGCGCGGCGTAGGCCAGCTTACGCCCGGCCAAATCGATGGCCTGAATGCCCTGAAAGTTGTGTCCCAGCACCAGCATGTTGAAGCTGGGCAGGTGGCGCAGCGCGTATACCGAGTTTTCGACCCGGGCCAGCAGCTCGCCGTCGCGGGTAGGCTCGGCGGCGTCCCAGGCCACCACCATGCCGTCGGCACTGCCCGAGTAGATGGTGCTGCCCGCGCCCAGGGTCAGGGCGTACACCGCGTCGCGGTGGCCGGCGAGGGTAGCAATTTTGGCAACGGGGGGACGGAAAATCTCAGACATAAGGACACCGCAAAGGTAGCTTTGCCGGAGGGCGTTTGTCGTCCCACCGCTTGCTTATGCCCCTGCATTCTCTCCAGCACCTCTCCCCTACCGCCGTGCTGGGCCTTTGGCGCCTCACCGAAACGCCGGCCGAACTCTGGCTGCTGCTGCCCCAGGCCGCGGCCTACCAGCGGCTGCTGCCCGCTACTGCCGACGCCAGGCGCCAGGCGCAGTGGCTCGGCGGCCGCGTGCTGCTGCATCGGCTGCTGGCCGAAGCCCGCGGGAGTGCCTCAGAAGGCACCCAGGTGCACAACGACCCCACCGGCCGCCCCTACCTGCACGGCACCGCTGCCGACCTGACGGTTTCGCTCTCCCATTCGGGCACCTGGGTGGCCGCCATTGTGGCCCAGGGCGGCCGGGCGGGCGTCGACGTGGAAGAAATTCGCGACAAAGCCCAGCGGCTGGCCAGCAAATTTCTAGCCCCCAACGAGTGGGCCGCAGCCCAAGCCGCCAGCCAGGCCACTGCCGATGCCAGCGCCCACTACACCCTGCTGTGGAGCGCCAAAGAGACGCTCTACAAGCTGGCCGCGCAGCGGGGCATCATTTTCAAGACGCAGCTTTTGCTCGGTGAATTTGAGCCGCAGAAAGCCGGCGAAATTCCCGCCACGCTGGTATTGAGCGGATTGGAGACGCGGCACTGCATTTGCTATTCACAGCCGTCGCCGGGCTACGTACTCACGTATTGCCACGAACCGCTGGCGTAACTGCCGGCGCTTACATTTGATTTAGCTAACCCGATTGCCATGTCCTTCCGCCGAATTTCTATACTCGCCGCCGTGGCCCTGCTGGCCGTGACGCTGGCCGTGGGCGTGGCCCGTGCCCAAACCGGCCCCACCGTGGCCGACTTCACCCTCAAAACCGCCGCCAACGCCGACGTATCCCTTAAAAGCTACGCCGGCGACAAGGCCGTGGTGGTGGTATTTCTGAACCCCGCCTGCGCCTTTTCGCGCCTCTACCAAGAGCGGCTGGCTTCGCTCAGCAGCAGCTACCGCGGCCGCGGTGTGCAGTTTCTGTTCATCAACGTGCCCATCAACCTCGATGCGCCCGGCACCGCCGCCCCCGGCGAAGTGGAACTGCCCACCCTCACCGACGCCAGCCAGCAAGTGGCCGGCCTGCTCGGCGTGAGCAAAACCGCCGAAGCCGTGGTGCTGCAGCCGGTTGCCGGCGGCTTTGCCATCCGCTACCGCGGCGCCATCGATGACAACCCCCAGGTGGCGGGCAGCGTGCAGCAATACTACCTCAAGCAGGTGCTCGACAACGTGCTGGCCGGCCGCCCCGCCGGCGTGGAAGACAAGCGCGCCGCCGGCTGCTTGATAAAGCGGTAGAGAGGGTCTCCGCGCCGCCTGTCAAAACCCAACACGTCTTATTACCAGAAAGCCCCGGCACTGCAATGGTGCCGGGGCTTTTCACATTAGAAAGCTGGTCGCTGAGAACAGGACGGATTGCCGCGCTTCACTGTGTTTCGCTCGCAATGACATAAGAGGCACTGCCGCTTGCTACTCCAGGATACTGAGCAGCACGGCCACCTCGGCGGCTTTCATGGGTTCCTGCAGCTTCTCGAAGCTCATTTGCAGGTTGCGCAGAGCGCGGCGCACGATGTCGATGTTAGAGCAGGGCTCGTAGAACATCGGGTTGGAGGAGATGTTGAGCTGGCTGACGTAATGCTCGATGTCGGTACGCGAGAGCACCAGGCCGCGGTTGTAGCAGTTGATGTAGAAGGGCTCGGCGCCCTTGAGCTCGGGGCGGAAGGTGAGCACGAACAGGTTGGGCAGGTTCACGCCAAACACCGGCAGGTTGAGCCGCTGGGCCACCAGCAGGTAAATCACGCACAGCGTAAGCGGGTTGCCGCGCTTGGTTTCAATCACGCGCTGCAGCATGGAATTGGCCGGCGAGTGAAAATGCTGGGTGTTGGCCGCGAATTTGTGCACCCGGAACATGATGTAGTTCAGGGTCTGCACCTGGTCGGCGGGGTGCATTTCGGGGCGCAGGGCCGTCCAGGCCTCGAAGCGAAGCTGCTCGATGGCGCGGTTCAGGGCCTGCAGGTCGGCATCGGGATATTGATACGTGTTGAGCAGCCACATGCCCTCCAGCAGGTCGGCGGCGCCGGCTTCGCGCCACACTTTCAGGCGCTGCTGCAGGCCCTCAAATTGCAGGTGGTGAATCAAATCCTCCAGGCGCTGCTGCTGCTGGCCGTCGAGGGTTTCCTCCCACGACTCCTCCAGAAACGGAATGATGCTCTCACCGAGGTTCTGGATTTTGTCCTGAATCTGGGGCGCGATTTCCGGGTCGTCGAGCAGCGAAATGAGGGCTTTAATTTCTTTGTTGGTCATGGATGCGAAACGGCCGCCGCTAGGGTTGCGGGGCCGAATTTAACACAGAAAGCGCCGCGCCGGTTCGTTGCAACGTACCGCCAAGTGCGCCTGGCCACGAGTTAGCCCTATGCCTGGCCAAGCGCAGCTTGGCGGTACAGCCTACCGGAACAGGTTCGTTTTGGCCAGCTCCAGCAGCTCGCTGCCGCGGCCGTTCATCAGGGCCTTCACGGCATAGAGGCCGAAGCCCTGCGCCTGCTTGCGGTCGATGCTGGGCGGCATGCTCAACTCCTGGCGCTTCACCACGGCGTCGACCAGCGCCGGGCCGTCGTGGGCCAGGGCCTCGCGCAGCACGCTTTCCAGCTGGCCGGGGTCTTGCACGCGGTAGCCTTTCAGGCCGGCGGCTTCTGCCACGGCGCCAAAATTGGGATTGTCGAGCGCCGTGCCGTAATCGAGCAGGCCGGCAGCTTTCATTTCGAGCTCCACGAAGCTGAGGGCCGAGTTATTAAACACAATGATTTTAACCGGAATCTTGTGCTGGCGAATGGTCAGCAGCTCGCTCAGCAGCATGGCCAGGCCGCCGTCGCCGCACATGGCAATGACCTGCCGGCCGGGCTCCACCAACGCCGCGCCGTAGGCCTGCGACACCGCATTGGCCATGCTGCCGTGCACGAAGGAGCCAATGAGCCGGCGCTGGCCGTTCATGCTCAGGTAGCGGGCCGCCCAGATAGTAGGCGTACCCACGTCGCAGGTGAAAATAGCGTTTTCGGCGGCTAGCTCATCCAGCAAGCGGGCCACGTGCTGCGGGTGCAGGCTAGTGTCGCCGGCCTCGCCGGTGGCCAGCTCGGCAAGGTGGGCGCGGTCGTCGCGGTGGCGCTGCTGAGCTTCTTCCAAGTGGGTTGAGTCTTCGCGGGGCGTGAGATGCGGCAACAGGGAGCGAAGCGTTTCAGTCACGTCGCCCACCAGGCCAATCTCAACTCGGGTGCGGCGGCCAATGTGCTCGGGGCGCGTGTCGACCTGCACCACTCGGGCATCTTCGGGGAAGAACTGGCGGTAGGGAAAGTCGGTGCCCAGCATCAGGATGGTGTCGGCGTCCATCAGGGCGTGGTAGCCGGCGGGCATGCCCAACAGGCCCGTCAGGCCCACGGCGTAGGGATTGTTGGGCTCCACGAACTCCTTGCCGCGCAACGATTGCACTACCGGCGCCTTCAGCGCCTCGGCGGCCAGCAGCAGCTCGGCGTGGGCCCCGGCGCAGCCAATGCCGGCCAGAATGGCCACTTTATCGCCGGCATTCAGCAGCGCAGCCGCCTGCCGGATGTCGGCCTCGGCGGGACTGGCCGTGCTGCGGCGGCCCAAGGTAGGCAGGCGCACGTCGGGCGCGTCGGTTTCGAGGTAGGCCACGTCGCCGGGCAGCACCACCACGGCCACGCCGCGCTGGCCCAGGGCGGCGGCCACGGCACTTTCGATGGTGCGCACGGCCTGCTCCGGGGTCGAAATCAGCTCACAGAAATGGCTGCATTCCCGGAAAATGCGCTCGGGATGCGTTTCCTGGAAATATCCGGTACCGATTTCCACGCTCGGAATCTGGGCGGCGAGGGCCAGCACGGGCACGCGGCTGCGGTGGCAGTCGAAGAGGCCGTTGATGAGATGGGTATTGCCCGGCCCGCAGGAACCGGCGCACACGGCCAGGTCGCCGGTGAGGTGGGCCTCGGCGCCGGCCGCGAAGGCGCCGCCTTCCTCGTGGCGCACGGCAATAAATTCCATGCCCTCGCGGGTGCGGATGGTGTCGGTGATGCCATTCAGCGAGTCGCCCACCACGCCAAACACGCGCTTGACGCCGGCGGCCTGCAGGGTATCGACAATGATTTCGGCTACGGATTTCTTCGGCATAGATTTCGGCGTTGGGACAAGGGCTGTACGCAAAAACAAAAGGCCCGGCGAGAGTGGCCGGGCCTTTTGTTCAGTAAATCATGGGCAATTAGCTGCTTACCTCCGTGGTAGCCACTTTGGGCTGCCGCCCCGTTGCTTCACACGTTGCCACACGGGCTACCGGGCGCCATTTGCGCCCAGCGACTGGGCGGCCTCGCCCTCAAATTGCGCGATTGCCGTGGCGGCAAACCGGTAGCGCGGACGCTCGATGCCGCACTCCTGCGTGAGCGAGCACCGGTCGCCCACGGCCACCTCCGCAGACCGGATGCGGTTGCTTTTTTCGAGGCTGAGCTGCGTGCCGCCGGCCGCGCTCACCCGCAAATGCGCCAGCGCACTGCCCACCAGGTGCACCGTCATGCCCGACGTGGCATTCACCGCCAGGCTGTCCTGCAGCAGGTTTTCCAGCACCGCGTAGCCGCCGTTGGGGTGGCGCCGGCCGGCTACGGTGGCCGGGGCATCGGTGGTGAAGCGCCGAAGCTGCGGGCAGGAAATGACGACGGTTTCGCGGTTGCCTAGGTTTTCTTCTTTGTCGGGATAAGCCAGGGCCACCGTCAGGCGCGCGCCCTGCTGGCTGATGCGCACGTACTTGGCGGCGTCTTCGTTGAGGTGTACGGCGAACGGGCCGCGCACCACCTTAATGCTGAAGCGGGTGGCCGTGGGCACGGCCACTTCGCTGAAGTTGGCGAGGGGCAGCGCCGTGTAGCCGTAGAAGGGCTGCTTGTAGTGGCCGGTGCGGTATTCGGCGCTCAGGGCCAGGTTGTAGGTCAGGAGCGAGCCGAGCAGCAGCGCCACGCCCGCCACAAAGAGCTTGTTACTGGTTTTCATGGGAAATGGGGTGTAAATGCGCTTGTTTAAACTCTTCGTAGCGGCGCTGCACTTCGGGCAGCTCAATGCCCAGCAGCAGCATGGTGCCGAACACCTCCGGCAGCTCCTGGGTCAGAAACCGCTCGCGGCGGGCGGCCTGCACCTGCTGCACGGCCGCGGGCGCCACAAAAAACCCGATGCCGCGCTTGTTATACAGCACCTCCTGGCCCTGCAGCAGCTCGTAGGTGCGCATCACCGTGTTGGGGTTCACCTGCAGGTCGCCGGCCAGCTCCCGCACCGAGGGAATCTTGCTGTCGGGCGGCCACTTGCCCCGCAGTATCAGCTCGCTCACGTACCCGGCTATCTGCAGGTAAATGGCTTCGTTTTCTTTAAAATCCATGATGATTCGTCGCGGTTAGACCTCTTTTTCCTTCAGGCGGGCGTAGGCACCCGCCCAGCACAGCAGCATCAGGGCCAGAAACAGCCACGGCACCCAGCCGTTGTAGTGCGCCGGCAGCGTGACGTGGTACCATTCCCCGCCCTCCTGAAAATTGACACCCGAGAACGGCATCACCATGTTGAGCCCGGGCGCAACCAGCGCTTTCGCCAGCAGCGAGTTGGCCAGCGCCAGTGCCACGCCGCCCAGCAGCCCGGCAAAAGCCGTGCGAATGAACTGCTGCTTCTGGAAGTAAATGCTGCCCCACAAAAACCCCGAGCTCAGCACGGCATAGCCAATCAGGAGGTAATACAGCTTGTCTTTCTGCGAGAACAGGGGCATGAGCCTGGTCACCTTGCCCGGCCCGGCGGCAACATGCAGCACCGTGGCATCCACCAGGTAAAAACCGGCCACGTACACCGCCAGAAACACCGGCAGCGCGTAGCACCAGCCCACCAAGTATTTTTCCCAGGTAGAGGCGGGCAGCATCAGCGCCGCCGTGGCCTGGCGCTTGTCGCCATACGCCCCAAACACGGTGCTCGTGAACAACAGCCCCGCCATGCCCAGCCCCGCCACAAAGGCCCCAATCTGGTTGCCCACGGGCAGCGGCTCGTCGGCGCTGCCGTTCACGTTGCTGCCCAGCCACAGGGCCACCAGGCCCAGCACCACGCCGGTGCCCAGCAGGTAGCCGCGCCCGTGCTCGGCGGTGTGCTTGCCGAACAAGCGCCCAAAACGCGAAAAACTAAAGAACTGGCTCATGACGGGGTTGGGATTGGGTGAGATACTGGGTGAGCGCGGGCGTTTCGCTCACCAGGGCGTTGAAGAGTAGTTCTAGGTCGACGCGGCTCGGCACGCCGCTGCGGTTGGGCCGGATAACCTGCGCGCCCCGCACCGACGCCTCGGCGTAGAGGTCCGCAGCATCGGCCTCCGGTACCGTGGCAAACGCCAGTTGCTCGGCCAGCTCGCCCAGGTCGGCGTTGAGCACGATGCGCCGGCCGTGCAGCACCAGCACGGTGTCAATCAGGCTTTCCAAATCGCGCACCTGGTGGGTGGAAATGATGAGGCAGCGCTCCTCGGCGAAGGCCGATGCCACGATTTTGCGGAACTGCGCCTTGCTCGGAATGTCGAGGCCGTTGGTGGGCTCGTCCAGCACCAGCAGGCGGGTGTTGGCGGCCAGCGCGAAGGCAATCATGAATTTCTTCTGCTGCCCAAACGAGAGCGACGGCAACACGGCATCGGCCGGCACCTCAAACTCGGCCAGGTAGCGGGCCAGCGCCTCGTGGTCGAACGCGGGGTAGAACCCCGCCGTGTGCGCCACAAATTTTGCCGCTGTCACGGCCGGCACGTACACTTCTTCGGGCAGAAAAAACAGGTTGGCCAGCACGGCCGGCAGGCGCTTGGCGGCCGGCTGCCCCAGCACCTCGCACGTGCCGGCCTGCGGAAACGCCAGCCCTACCAGGTTCTTGAGCAGGGTAGACTTGCCCGCCCCGTTCTTGCCCAGCAGGCCGTAAATGTGGCCTTGCTCCAACGTCAGGCTGAGGTCTTGGAAAAGCGGGTGCTTGCGGGAGTACCCGAAATGGAGGTTGCGGATGCGTACCATGAGGCTGTTACTCTAGTGTATTATTGTTCTAGTACACTGCAAACGTATAGCACCCATGTATTCCACGCAAGCTTTATTTTTATTTACCCACAAAAAAGCCCCTTCCTGTTTAGGAAAGGGCTTTTATAAAATCAGGTTTTGCGCTAAAAGCTGGCCAGAATGTAGTTGCGCCGCTCATCATACTCCGCTTCGGTGATATGCGCCTGCTCCAGCATGCTTTTCAAGGTGCGCAACTCCGTGAGGGTGGCATTGGGCCCGCGGCCCAGGTGCGGGGTGTTTTTTCCGCCCATCAAGGTTATCTGCACGCGGCGGGCGCAGTGGCTACAGGCATCGCCCAGCACTTGGTGGCCGTGTTTGCAATACTTGCTCAACATAAAAAGGGCTTGTGAAATAGGATTTCAAATATCCGGAAGCGCCACAAGGCAGCGCAAAGGTCAAAAAAATCTTTTTCTTTGCATAAACCATCCATCTACCGTGCCGCGCCTCTCCCCTCCCCTGCAAGCTGCGCTCCGCGAGGCCGTGGCGGCCCGCTTTGGCCAGCCCCTGCGCTACCCCAGCCACTGCGATGCCCTGGAGCTGGAGCTGCAGCAAAACGCTGCCACCGCCGGGCGGCGCCTCAGCCCCAGCACCTTGCGGCGATTCTTTGGCTTGGTTGAGAAAGACGGCGGCTACCACCTGCACACCCTCGATACACTGGCCCGCTACGCCGGCCACGCCGATTTTGCGGCCTTTGGGCAATCGGTTTCGGGCCGGGCCCTGCAGCCACCCACCGCCCTCCGCCCGGCCACTACCGACATTCCCGAGCTACTGGCCATGGAGCAGCTGGCCTACCCGAGCGCCTGCTGCTGGGGTACTTTCTGGGCCGCATCACGCGGCCGTCGGCGCCCGGCGGCGCGGCGGCACCCCTGGCCCTGCAGCTGGCCACCCATCCGGCGGGCCAGGAGTTCTACGTGGAGTCATTCGTGGACTTGGCCCACCTTACCGGCGCGTTCGGGGAGGTATTGGCCGTGTACCTGCAACACAAGCACACGCCCGAGGCGCAGTTGTTTGGGCACGCGGCCCTGTTTCTGGCCGAGTTTCTGGCCCAGGACGAGCCGGCCTGGCGCCGCCGCCTGGCGGTGGTGCGTGCCCTGCCAGTCCCGCCCGAAGTGCACGCCTTCCCCCGCGGCCGCCGGGCCTTTGCCGAAATCGTGACGGCCTGGCACGACGCGCCCGACGGCGTGGTGCCGGCTTCGCTGCTGGCCCAGGTGCGGCAGGAAGCCCGTGATGTGCCGCATACAGTGGTGCCCCAGGGGCCACTACCGGCGTTCTACAACTTGTTTCCGGCCGGCTACCACTTTTTTGTGGCCGAGGCCCTGTTTCTTACCAGCCAGTTTTCGGCGCTGCTCGACTGGCTCACGTTCACCAACCAGCAATTCCCCGAGCTGGCCTGGCTCGAAACCAATGTGTTTGACCAACTGCTGCGCGCCTTCCGGGCCGTGGCCGAATTGCGCACCGGGCTCATCAGCGCCCGCGCCCCGCACCTGCACTCCCTTTTCAACCTGGAAACCAACAGTTGGCTGCTCGACTATTTCCAGGTGCATATCTGGCTGGTGGAGTTGCACTTCGCCGCCGGCACCGACGCGGCCGAAGAAACCCGGCTGCGCAGCCACATCCGGGAATTTGCGGCGCAGTACCGCATGCCGTTTTTTGAGCGCGTGGCAGCGGGGATTGGGGCCGCCTAAGAAATGGTGTGGTAAGAAGTGGTGTTGTCCGCGCCGTTGCAGCCGGGCAGGAGGTATAGGGAATTCACGTTATGCGCTTACCGCGGGTCATTGTAAGGACGTCTTCAATCAATTGAGGATTAAGGATGCCATATGTGGATTGCAATTCTTCGCCACAGTTTTTACAGGTTCCTTTTACAATGACGCCATGACTATTTAAGCTCAAATAATAGTCACCTACAACCAAAACCGCGTCTATACCATCGCAAGAGCCGCAATAGCAGCTGTTGATTTCACTGCCAATAGCAATAGCAGCCCAGCTTTCCAATGTCAGATAAGCAGCTTCTGCTGCGGTGATTTCAACTCGGCCTTGTTCTTCTGATGCCATAAGTGTCCTCAAAAGTCAGTAGCAACTGAAAGACGTCTTCCAAAATATCACACCTGAATAACCCCCACATTATACGCCTTCTCAATCGGCGCATGATTGGCTGCCGCGATGCCTTCGGAAATCACCTTCCGGGTTTCCAGCGGGTCAATCACCGCATCGACCCAAAGGCGGGCCGCGGCGTAGTAGGGCGAGAGTTGTTCCTCGTAGCGGGCCTTGATGCGGTCGAGCAACTCCTTTTCGGCTTCGGGGGTGATGACTTCGCCCTTGGCTTTGAGCGAGGCCACCTGGATTTGCAGCAGGGTGTTGGCGGCTGCCGCGCCGCTCATGACGGCCAGTTGGGCGGTGGGCCAGGCCACGATGAGGCGCGGGTCGTAGGCCTTGCCGCACATGGCGTAGTTGCCGGCGCCGTAGCTGTTGCCCACGATGACCGTGAACTTGGGCACCACCGAGTTGCTCATGGCGTTCACCATCTTGGCGCCGTCCTTGATGATGCCGCCCTGCTCGCTCTGGCTACCCACCATGAAGCCTGACACGTCGTGCAGAAACACCAGCGGAATGCGCTTCTGGTTACAGTTCATGATGAAGCGCGCCGCCTTGTCGGCCGAGTCGGAGTAGATGACGCCGCCCATCTGCATGCCGGTTTTCTTGCTCTTCACAATCTTGCGCTGGTTGGCCACGATGCCCACGGCCCAGCCGTCGATGCGCGCCAGCCCGCAGATGAGCGTCTGGCCGTAGAGGTCCTTGTAGGGCTCAAACTCGGATTTGTCGACCAGGCGGTTGATAATGTCCATCATGTCGTAGGGCTTCACCCGGTCCGACGGCAGGAGGCCGTAGATTTCCTGCTCGTCCTGCGCCGGCTTGGCCGGGGCCACGCGGCTGAAACCCGCCGACGCCTGCCCACCCATCTTGTCGAAGATGTTGCGGATGTGCTCCAGGCACTCCTCGTCGGTGTCGAACTTGTAGTCCGTCACGCCCGAGATTTCGGAATGCATGCTGGCGCCGCCCAGCGCCTCGTTGTCGATGCTCTCGCCAATGGCCGACTTCACTAGGTACGAGCCGGCCAGAAACACCGAGCCCGTGCCGTTCACAATCATGGCCTCGTCGGACATGATGGGCAAATAAGCGCCCCCCGCCACGCAGGGACCCATAATGGCCGAAATTTGTACGATGCCCATGCTGCTCATCACCGCGTTGTTGCGGAAGATGCGGCCGAAATGCTCCTTATCGGGGAAAATTTCGTCCTGCATGGGCAGGTACACGCCGGCCGAATCGACGAGGTAGATGATGGGCAGCTTGTTCTCGATGCTGATTTCCTGAGCCCGCAAGTTCTTCTTGGCCGTGATGGGGAACCAGGCGCCGGCCTTCACGGTGGCGTCGTTGGCCACCACCACGCACTGTCGCCCGGCTACGTAGCCGATGACGACGACCACGCCGCCGCCGGGGCAGCCGCCCTCTTCTTTGTACATGCCTTCGCCCGCGAAAGCACCAATTTCCACCTGCGCCGCGCCTTTATCCAGCAGGTATTCAATCCGCTCGCGGGCGGTGAGCTTGCCCTTGGCCTTGTGGGCCTCGATGCGCTTCGGGCCGCCGCCGAGGGCCACTTTCTGAAGCTTTTGGGTAAGGTTGAAGCTGAGCTGCTTGAGTTGGTCTTCGTTGCGGTTGAACTCGACGTTCATAAAAAGAGCGGTGGGATTTTTGGTGGGATAGGGCGCAAAAAAATCCGCCCGGGGGCGGATTTCAAAGGTACGGCGCGTTTGAACGACGTCCCGGCTCTATCTGTCATCCTGAGCGCAGCGAAGGACCTTGTCACGCTTGAGCAATTACGTGATAAGGTCCTTCGCTGCGCTCAGGATGACAGGTATGCTTACTGCTTTACCTTTTTGTCGGTTTCCACCACCGTGCCGTTGGGCTTGGTCGTCGTGGTTTCCACTTTGCTCTTATCCTTGCCCCCGCCGAACACCGAGAAGTGCACGTAGCGCTTGGGGTTGGCCTTGAGGTCGGTGAGCAGTTCGTTGGAGCTGGCCGTGGTGGCAGCCAGGTTGTTGTAGAGCGTGGAGTCGTGCAGGAGCTTGCCCATGGAGCCGCTCTGGTCGTTCAGGGCCGTGTTGAGGCTTTGCACGGTGGTTTGGGCGTCGGCCAGCGTGGCGTTGAGGCGGCGCAGGGCCGGGCCCACGGGGGCCGTTTTGAGCGAGTCGGACAGTTGCGAGAAGTTCACGGCAATCTTGTCGAGCTTGCCGGTGGTCTTGTTCAGGGCGGTGCTCATCTGGGCCAGGTTGCGGGTGATGAGGTTGATGTTGGCCTGGTTGGCCACGATGAGCGCCTGCAGGGCCTCGGTGCTGGCGCGGGCGCCGCGCAACGTGCTCTGGATGTTGGTTTGGGCGTCTTTGTTGAGGAAGCCGTTGATGTGCGAGAGCGTGGCACCCACGGTGTCGAGCACGGGCAGGGCCTTGGCCTGGAAAGCGTCGATGCTGCTCACGGCCGACTTGGTGCGCAGCTCTTCGCCGCCGTTGAATTCTTTGCTGTTTTTGCCCAGGAAGAGGGTGATGGACTTCGAGCCCAGCAGCGAGCCGCTCAGGCCCGCCGTGGTGGAGTCGCCCACGGTCACGCCCTTCACTAGTTCCAGGGTGGCGCGCACAATGTTGCCGCGCTCGGGCATGAGCTCCAGGTTTTTCACCTGGCCCACTTTGATGCCGTTGAGCAGCACCACGGCGCCCACGTTGAGGCCTTCGGCGTTGGGGTAGGAGGCATAATAGGTGCGGTCGTTCGACAGCAGGTTGCTGCCCCGCAGGAAATTATAGCCGAACACCAGAGCGACGACAGCGACGATGGTGAGCAGCGCCACTTTGATTTCTTTAGACACGTGTAGAGGTATTGAGTGATGAATTGAGGAACAGGACTATACTTTGGTCACGTACGAGAACCGGATGCTCCAGGGACGGACGGGCGGGCAAAAACCAACCTCAACCGTAGCCTGGGCGCTATCCGCCTTCCAGCTCGCGCTTGTATTCGCGGAACGCGCGGTAGATGCCCGCGGCCATATACGACTGATTGGCTTTGTCGTTGAGGTACCGCTCCTCGGCGGGGTTGGTCAGGAAGCCCGACTCGATGAGCACCGAGGGCATGGTCGACTTCCACAGCACCAGAAAACCGGCCTGCTTCACGCCGCGGCTGGGGCGACTGACGGTGGTGCGCAGCTGCCGGTCCACGCGCTGGGCAAAGCGCAGGCTGTTGGTAATGTAGGCCGACTGAAACAGCGAAAACATGATGTGCGACTGCGGCGAGCTAGGGTCGAAGCCGTTGTAGCGCGTCTGGTAGTTCTTTTCCTGCAGAATAACCGAGTTTTCGCGCTGGGCCACGCCCAGGTTGGCGGTGGTTTTGTGCAGGCCCATGGTCCACACCTCGGTGCCGTGGCTTTGGCTGGGCCCGGCGTTGCAGTGAATGGAAATAAACAGGTCGGCGTGGTTGCGGTTGGCAATGGCGGCCCGCTCGTCGAGTTCAATGAAGACGTTGGTTTTGCGGGTGTAAATCACCTTCACCTCGGGCATGTTCTGCTCTATCTGCTTGCCCAGGGCCAGGATGAGGCCCAAGGCCACGTCGGCCTCGCGGGCGCTGGCGCCGGCGCAGCCCCGGTCTTTGCCGCCGTGGCCGGCGTCGAGCACCACGGTGCGCAGGCGGTAGCGGTAGGGGGCGTTGGCGTCGGGCAGCGCCGCCGAGTCGGGCGCCACGCGGGTGGAGTCGGCCGTGGTCTGGGCCTCTGCTTTCCACTCCCCACTTGCGGCGCCCAGCAGCAAGAGGGCGGCACTGGCCAGGATGACAATAATCCGCACGTCGTTCGTTGAAGGGGCGGTAGCGACCTGCTACCTTTGTAGAAGCCCCAAAAGTAAACGAATTAACCGCTACTATACTTTGCCTTCCTGGTTTGGCCTCCCTGCCGCCGCCTATTTTCGGGCACAGCCGTCCCTTTTTCAAGGTGCACGGGTGCGCCTTTTTTGGTTTCGGGCCCTGCTGGCGGTGCTGGTGTTTGGTGCAGTTGAGCCAGCCCACAGCCAAACCGTGACGCCGGCCGCACCTAAGACACAAACGCCCCGCAAGGCCAAGATTCAAGCTCGCAAAGACCGGCGCAAGGCCATCCTGGCCACGCCGGCTACCCCCGACCGCCCCCCGTGGTGCCGGCCCGGCCCATTCCGAAGGCCAAGCCCGGCCAGCGGCCCGGCAGCGCCCCCACCCCACCGGTGCGCAACATTTCGCCCGACCCGCGCGACCCCGTGGGCCCGCCCCACCCGGCGCCGTCAACGCCGGCCAGTCGCGCATTCCCGGGGCCTCGCACAAGCCCGTGCCCGACACGCTGGCGCCCGGCGGCACCACCCGCCGCCCCGGCCTCACCCCTACCGATACCACCGGCCTGGTGAACGGGGTGAGCCGCTCCGGCGACTCTTTGCAACTGGCGGCCAAGCGCAAGGGCCAAATTGAAACCACCATCAACTACAAGGCCCAAGACTCCATTCAGTTCGACGTGACCAAGAAGGTGGCGCGGCTCTACGACAACGCCAGCGTGGTGTATGGCAAAACCGACCTCAAGGCGGCCCTCATCACGGTGAATTACGGCAACAACACCATGCAGGCCGAAGGCAAGCAGGACACGGTGAAGAACAAGCTGGTGGGCCGGCCGCTGCTCACCGACAACGGCCAGAAGTACGAGGCCCGCAGCATTGCCTACAACTTCAAAAGCCGCAAGGCCAAGGTGACCGAAGCCGTGACCACGCAGGGCGAAGGCTACGTGGGCGCCCAGGTCATCAAGCGCCTGCCCAACGGCGACATCAACGGCCTGATGGGGCGCTACACCACCTGCAACCTGGAGCACCCGCACTTCTACATTCAGGCCAAGAAAATGAAGGTGATTCCGGGCGACAAGGTGGTGACCGGCCCATTCAACCTGGTGATTGGCGACGTGCCCACGCCGCTGGGCTTTTTGTTCGGCTTCTTTCCCACGCCCAACAAGAGCCGCGGCTCGGGCGTGCTCATTCCCACCTTTGGGCAGGCGGCCGACCGCGGCTACTACCTCACCAACGGGGGCTACTACTTCGCCCCGAATGACTACATCGGGGTGCGCCTCACGGGCGACGTGTACGCCGGCAATGCCCAAACCTTCGGCGGTTGGGGCGCCACCGCCGACGTGACGTACCTGAAGCGCTACACGTACCAGGGCAACTTCAACTTCCGCTTCACCACCCGCCCCACGGCCCAGATACTGGACCCGGGCTCTCTCAGCACCGGCCCCGAGTACATCAAGCCGCCGTCCGAAAACTCCTTCTGGATTACCTGGAACCACACGCCGGTGCCCAAGCCCGGCGGCGGGCGCTTCTCGGCCAGCGTGAACGCGGGCACCAGCAGCTACAACCGCATCAACAGCCTCGACGTGCGGCGCAACGTGTCGACGCAGTTCAGCTCCACCATCAGCTACTCGAAGCAGATTCGGAACTCGCCTATCAACTACGACGTGCGCCTGAGCCAGAGCCAGGGCACCGACGGCACCATGACCTTCACGCTGCCCGACATCAGCGTGGGCGTGGCCCGGCAATACCCTTATCAGTGGTTCGGCATCAAGCCCGGCGCGGGCGGCAAGTTCGGCGCCAGCTCCTACGAGCAGTTCACGCTGAGCTACAACCTCATTGCCCGCAACGAGCTGAGCAACCAAGTGAGCGCCCGCTCGCTGAGCAACGGCCTGCCCCTGCTGGGCGGCACCACCGACGTCAGCCGCATTCCGTTTAGCTTCAGCAACGTGGGCAAGCTGCTGCGCAACTCCCGCAACGGCGTGCAGCACCAGTTCGGCATCGGGCTGGGCTCCTACAACCTGGGGCCGTACTTCAAGC
This sequence comes from Hymenobacter sp. 5317J-9, assembly GCF_022921075.1. Taxonomy (NCBI): domain Bacteria; kingdom Pseudomonadati; phylum Bacteroidota; class Cytophagia; order Cytophagales; family Hymenobacteraceae; genus Hymenobacter; species Hymenobacter sp. 5317J-9. Next base: position 1,548,137 of record NZ_CP095050.1, on the reverse strand, counting down.
TGAGCCCCACCGTGAACTACGGCGAGGTGTGGTACGCCCAGAGCCTGCGCTACCGCTACAGCCCCGTGGCCCAGGCCGTGCGCATCGACACGGTATACGGCTTCAACCGCGTGAGCACCTACTCGGGCGGGGCCAGCCTCAACACCACGTTCTACGGCACCATTGTGCGCAAAGGCACCCACAAGATTCAGGCCCTGCGCCACAAGGTGACGCCCAGCCTTACCTACACCTACGCCCCGGCGCTGGGGCGCGACAAGAATTTTCCGCAGGGCGTGCCGGTGTACCTGCAGGGGCAGGACGTCCTCACCGGCTTCGTGGACCAGTTTGGCCGCGTGGTGACGGACCCGCGGGCGCTCAACGCTTACACCTTCAATTCCTACGACAACTTCCTGTTTGGGGCGCCCACCAGCAACCGCCAAAGCCTGCTGTCGTTTCAGCTGCAGAACGCGGTAGAGCTTAAAATCCGGGATGAAAACGACACCACCGGCCTCAACCCCTTCCGCAAGGTCAGCCTCATCGAAGGGCTCGATTTGAATCTCAGCTACAACTTCGCGGCCGACACCCAGCGCCTGTCCAAGCTGGGCGTGAGCTTCCGCACCCAGCTGGCCAAAAAGCTCGCCTTCAACAGCAGCTTCGTCTTCGACCCCTACCAGCGCACCGCCTCGGGCCGCACCATCAACAAGTACCTCTTCGAGGCCAACCCGCGCCGGCTGCTGCGCCTGGAGTCGGCCGTTTTTTCCACCAACTACGCCTTCAACCCGGCTTCGGGCAAGAAGAAAAGCGCCGTGCCGCGGGCCGTGGCGCCGTCCAACACGCCTTCGCTGGGCACGGTGGGCCCGCCCAACTACTACGCCGACTACGTCGATTTCGACATTCCGTGGGAGCTCAATATGAGCTACAACGCCGGCTACACCACGGCCTTCACCCCGCTCACGCAGGAATACATCCGGGCCAACGGCCGGCCACCCATTTTGGCCGTCAACACCATTCGGGCCGATGGCTCGGTGAAGCTCACCGAAAACCTGCGCCTCACCACCAGCTTCGGCTACGACTTCACCAGCCAGGCCGTCACGTTCCCCACCGTGAGTTTCTTCCGGGATTTGCACTGCTGGCAGATAAACGGCACCTGGATTCCGTTTGGGCAATACAAAGGCTACAATTTCACCATTGCGGCCAAGAGCAGTTTATTGCAGGATTTAAAGATTAATCGCAACCGCACGGTGCAGTTCCAATAGGCCCGTTTTCGTTCGGATAGGGATTGCCGCTGTTTGCGGGGCCCGGGCTGGGATTGAACGTTATTGGCGGCGCCGGAAAGGTGGCAGGGCGTGCTTTGGACTCCTGCCCGTTTTCTGCCGCTGCCATGAATCCCTTTTTTCTGCGCGTTCTGCTCGCCGCCGATTCCCTCGAACAAGCCGCTGCCCTTGAGCACCACCTGCACGACGCCGGCCACGAAGTGGTGCGCGTCGAAGCCCGCGGCGACGCCGCCCTCAAGGCTGCCCGCCTCGTGCACCCCGACCTCATTGTACTCAGCGGCCCCCTGCAGGGCACCATGGACGGCGTGGCCCTGGCCGAAGCCCTCGAGCAGCAGGTGCTGGCCCCCACGCCCGTCCTCATGGTGCAGGACCCGGCCGACCTGCCGGGCCTGCTCGCGCTGCAGGCTCCGGCCTGGCCCCAGCACTCGGAAGCGTCGTCGCTGCCCCAGCCCGACCTGACGCCCGACCCCGCCGCCCTCGACGAAGCCGAGTAGCGGCTGCCCGTCTTCATCTGCACTCCATCTTTTCAGCCCCTGCGCCCCGGCCAGGGGCTTTTTGCTGGGCCGCCGCCGCCGGATAACGAAATTGTTGCCAGCTTTGCCCCGCCAAACGGCAGTTCACCTCCCCTGTCAACCCGGCCCCGGCCGGCCACCCCCATGTCCCAGCACAAGGAAGTCAAGCTCGTCACCACCCACCAGATGCTCGCCATGAAGCAGCGGGGGGAAAAAATCTCCATGCTCACGGCCTACGATTACTCGATGGCCCAAATCCTCGACGGCGCCGGCGTCGACGTCCTGCTCGTCGGCGACTCGGCTTCCAACGTGATGGCCGGCCACGAAACCACCCTGCCCATCACCCTCGACCAAATGATTTACCACGCCCAAAGCGTGGTGCGCGCTGTGAAGCGCGCCTTTGTGGTGGTGGATATGCCTTTTGGCTCCTACCAGGGTAATTCGTCGGAGGCCCTGCGCTCGGCCATCCGCATCATGAAAGAAAGCGGCGGCCACGGCGTGAAGCTGGAAGGCGGCGCCGAGGTGAAGGACAGCATCATTCGCATTCTCACGGCCGGCATTCCGGTGATGGGCCACCTTGGCCTCACGCCCCAGAGCATCTACAAATTCGGCACCTACACCGTGCGCGCCAAAGAAGAAGCCGAGGCCCAGAAGCTGCTCGAAGACGCCCGCCTGCTGCAGGAAATCGGCTGCTTCGGCCTGGTGCTGGAGAAAATCCCCGCCTCGCTGGCCAAACAGGTGGCCGAGGAGCTCACCATTCCCGTCATCGGCATCGGTGCCGGCCCCGACGTGGACGGGCAGGTGCTGGTGGTGCACGACATGCTGGGCCTCACCAAAGAGTTTAAGCCCCGTTTCCTGCGCCGCTATGCCGAGCTGCACGACGTGATGACCGAGGCGGTGCAGCACTACGTGGCCGACGTGAAAAGCCGCGAGTTTCCAAGCAAGGAAGAAGGGTACTAAAACGACTATTGTCTGTCATCCTGAACGCCGTGAAGGACCTTATCACGTTGCCCCGACCTATTCGGACGTGACAAGGTCCTTCACGGCCTTCAGACCAAGCGTGCCCCGCATGAAACCCGGGCGTACTCCCGCTGAGCTTCGTATCTTCGCCGCATAATTCAGCAAGAGCGGAGCGCCGGGCGAGTGTGGTCTGATGACGTGCGGAAGCCCCCGTGTGGGCCCCGGCCCGCTCCTGCGAAACCCAACCGCCCGCCCCCGCTTCCCGCCGCGTGAATCGTCCCAACCTCTGGTCCGAAGGCAGAGAAATTCTGTTCGAAGACAATCATCTTCTCGTCATCAATAAGCCCGCCGGCCTCCTCGTGCAGGGCGACGCCACCGGCGACGAGCCCCTCTCCAAAAAAGCCGCCGAATACCTGCGCTTCAAATACAAGAAGCCGGGCGAAGCCTTTGTGGGGGTGTGCCACCGCATCGACCGGCCCGTGTCGGGCATCGTCATCCTGGCCAAAACCAGCAAGGCTTTGAGCCGGCTGAACGAAATGTTTCGGGACGACAAAATCCATAAAACCTACTGGGCCCTCACCGGCAAGCCTCCGGTGCCCGAAAGCGGTACGCTCATTCACTGGCTGGTGAAAGACACCGTGCGCAACGTAACCAAGGCCTACCCCACGGCCCACGGCCAGGGCCTGCGCTCCGAGCTGAGCTATGAGTTGCTGGGCCCGGCCGGCAACCGCTTCCTGCTGCAGGTGAACCCGGTGACGGGCCGCCCCCACCAGATTCGGACCCAGCTGGCCACCGGCCTGGGCACGCCCATCGTGGGCGACGTGAAGTACGGCTTCATTGCCCCGCTGCCCGACGTGAGCATTGCCCTGCACGCCCGCCAGCTGCAATTGCAGCATCCGGTCACGAAAGAGGCGATGACGCTGATTGCCCCCCTGCCCGATGCCCCGCACTGGGACGCTGCCCGGGAGTACTATAAGTAACCCGCGCACGGAGCCGTTCGCGCTACGTGCAAGATTTTGGCCTTCTGGCACCGAATCCTCCCCTGCCCTGGCGGTGGCCGTAATTTTGCGTCACCTCCACTGAACCTAAGCGCGGGTATTTTGCTTGTGCGTGCAGTTCAGCTTTAGAACACCTTATGGCTATCCTCATTTTCTTCGTTGCCCACTACTATTTATCGCTGTTCACGCAGACGTTTTACCTGCACCGCTACGCGGCGCACAAGATGTTTACGATGAACAAGTTTTGGGAGAAGTTCTTCTTTGCCTTCACCTACCTCTGCCAAGGCAGCAGCTTCCTCTCGCCGCGGGCGTATGCGCTGCTGCACCGCATGCACCACGCCTACTCCGACACCGAGCTGGACCCGCACTCGCCCCACTTCTCGAACAACGCGTTCGACATGATGTGGAAGACCAAGGTGATTTACAACGACGTGGTGAACAACAACCACGAAGGTGCCAAACGCTTCGAGGGCGACATTCCGGAATGGAACTGGCTCGACAAATTCGGCGGCACCGTGTACTCGCGGGTGGGCTGGGGCACGGCCTACGTGCTGTTCTACATCAATTTCGCCACGGCGTGGTGGCAGTACCTGCTGCTGCCCATTCACTTCCTGATGGGTCCTATCCACGGCGCCATTGTGAACTGGGGCGGCCACAAATACGGCTACCAGAACTTCGACAACAACGACAAGTCGATGAACACCCTGGCGCTGGACTTTCTGGCTTTCGGCGAGCTGTTCCAGAACAACCACCACAAGTTGCCCATGCGCGTCAACTTCGGCGTGAAGTGGTGGGAGTTCGACCCCACCTACGTGGCCATCTGGGGCCTGAATAAAGTGGGCATCATCAAGGTGAAGCGCAAAAACATGAACCTGAACACCATGTCGAAGCTGGCCAAGCCCAAGCGCGAAGCCATGGCGGCGTAGATTCAACAAGAGTAACGAAAGAAGCTCTGGTCTTACCGCCAGGGCTTTTTTCGTTACTCTGCTAGCTAATCCGCTGACCAAGCGTTACCTTTGCACTCCCAATTTCGGGAAATCTTCATCAGACGCACGAGCTGCGTCGCACAACCCCACCGGTTTATGGCAGTTAAAATCCGCCTCGCCCGCCGTGGCCGCAAAAAGGCCGCGACTTACGACATCGTAGTAGCTGACAGCCGCTCGCCCCGCGACGGCCGTTTCATCGAGAAACTCGGCACCTACAACCCCAACACCAACCCCGCCACCATCAACTACGACGCCGACCGCGCGTTCTACTGGATGATGACCGGTGCTCAGCCCACCGACACCGTTCGGGCCATGCTCAGCTACCGCGGCGTGCTCTACCGTCGTCACCTGCAGCTGGGTGTCGACAAAGGCGCCATCACCCAAGAGGTGGCCGACCAGCGTTTCGACGCCTGGAAGTCGGAGAAAGACGCCAAAATCGAAGGCAAGCGCACTGGCCTGGTGGATGCGAAGGAAGAAGCCCGCAAAGCTGCTTTCGCCGCCGAAACCAAGGTGAAAGAGGCTCGCGCCGAAGCGCTGCGTCAGAAGCAGGCTGCCTTGCTGGCTGCTAACGCCCCCGCTCCGGCTGCCGAAGAAGCCACCGAGGCTCCGGCCGAAGAGGCTGCTGCCGAAGCTGCCGAGTAGTTTTTAGGCAACTGAAAACCGTAAGAGTTTGGGAGTTGTGAGCCGGACCGGCTGGCAACCCCCAAACTCTTTTTCGTTTCCCCTCTCCCACTCGCCATGACCCTCGACGAAACCTATCAGCTCGGCTACATCCTCAAAACCCACGGCCTGCGCGGCCACGTGGCCGCCCACTTCGACGTGGACGACGTGGAAGAATACCTGAAGCTCAAAAAAGTGTACCTGGCCCTGCCCGCTGCCCCCACCAAACTGGTGGAGCACAAGGTGGAAAAGGTGCAGTCCCAATCCGGCAACCGCGTGCTGCTCAAGCTGCGTGGCATCGACCGCATTGAGGAGGCCGAGCCCCTGCGCGGCTCGCAGCTTTACCTGCCCCTGGCCGAGTTGCCGGAACTGGAAGACGACCAGTTCTACTTCCACGACGTCATCGGCTTCACCGTGGTAGACGAGAACTTAGGTGAACTGGGCACGGTGGAGAACTTCTACGAACTGCCACAACAGGACATGCTAGCCATGCGCTACCAGGGCCAGGAAGTGCTGATTCCGGTGGTGGATGAGTTGGTGAGCCACGCCGACCACGAGAAAAAGCAAGTCCACGTGAACCTGCCCGAAGGCTTGCTCGACGTGTACCTCAAGCCGTCTTCGCGCGACAAAGACGAGCCCGACGAATTCGACGAAGCATAACGTAGCCTAGACTCTGCGAGTCCGCGCCCACTAGAACGTTCGTCCAAACGCGGACTCGCAGAGTCCACGCTACTCCCTGATATATGCGCATCGACATCCTCACCTGCCTGCCGGAACTCCTGGTCAGCCCCTTCGCTCATTCCATCGTGAAGCGAGCAAAGGACAAAGGCCTCGTGGAAATCCACCTGCACCAGTTGCGCGACAAGGCCATCAACAAGCACGGCCAGATTGACGACGCCGTGTTTGGCGGCGGCGCGGGCATGGTGCTGCGCGTGGAGCCCATTGCCGCCTGGATAGACGAGCTGCAGGCCCAACGGCCCTACGACGCCATCATCTACCTCACGCCCGACGGCGAGACGCTGCGCCAGCCGCTGGCCAACCGCCTGTCGCTGCTGCAGAACGTCATCATGCTCTGTGGCCACTACAAGGGCATTGACGAGCGCATCCGCCAGACCTACATCACCCACGAAATAAGCGTGGGCGACTACGTGCTCAGCGGCGGCGAGCTTGGCGCGGCCATCTTGGTCGATGCCGTGGTGCGGCTGCTGCCCGGCGTGCTCGGCAACGAGGAGTCGGCCTTGTCCGATTCGTTCCAGGATGATTTGCTGGCGCCGCCGGTGTACACCCGGCCGGCCGAGTGGCGCGGCCAGGTGGTGCCGGAAATCCTGTTATCGGGCAATACGCCCAAAATTGAGGAGTGGCGGCACGAGCAGGCACTGGCCCGCACCCAGCAGCGGCGGCCCGATTTATTGGGCTAAAACCAGATTCAGACGCTTCGTCTCCTGAATCAACAGCAAATCAGTGAACAAGCTAACGCATGTTCTACAAATGACTTGCTATCCTCAGCGGAAAGCCCTATCTTTGCGCTCCGTTTCGATAAAATACTAATTCCCGACGGCGGCGCCGTCTTTCGCAATTTCTCAGCCATGAGCGTACTACTTGACTTTATCCAGGCCGAATCGCAAGAGCGCCGCGCCAGCTTTCCGGACTTCGCCGCCGGCGACACCGTGAACGTGCACGTAAAAATCCGCGAGGGCAACAAGGAGCGCATCCAGCAGTTCCAGGGCGTGGTGCTGCAGCGCCGCAACCCCAGCTCGAACGGCGAAACCTTCACCGTGCGCAAGATTTCGAACCAAATCGGCACCGAGCGTATCTTCCCCCTCCTGTCGCCCAACATCGAGAAAATCGAAGTAGTGCGTCGCGGTAAAGTGCGTCGCGCCCGTCTGTTCTACCTGCGCGGCCTCTCGGGCAAGCAAGCTCGTATCAAAGAGCGTCGCTTGAACGTGGCCAGCAAGGCTACCGCCTAAGCAAAGCCGCAGCTTTTCAGCTGCCTGTAATAAAAAAGCCGGCCCCACGCGTGGGGCCGGCTTTTTTAAGTTCTGGGTAGTCGCACTTGCGATAGCCAGAGCATTTCCTTAGCTATGCGAGGAGAAATCCTGCGGCAGGTTGCCGTCGACCTCCACCGTGCCGCCTTGCAGCTGCTGGGCCACGCCGCTGAGGACTTCGCCCAGCTTGGTGATGCGCGTGGCGGTGTTCACGTTTTCGGCAAAATTGGCGGCTTGGGTGGTTTCGGTGCCCAGGCGAGCCAGCAGTGGGGCAATGACGTTCACGTCGAGCGTGCCGCTGCCAAAGTGCGCTTTCAAAGCCTGCAGGTCGACCACTAGCTGGTGCAGGGCGGGGTTGTTGGCGTCCTTCAGGTCCTCAATCCAGCGTTGCAGTTGGTTGTCGAGGCCGGCGCGCTCGGCGGTGGAAGCAAGGTCGCCGGTGAGGAGGTGAATGGCGCTGTCGAGGTGCACTTGGTGCTGCGAATCTTTCTTTTCCATGGGTGGGGTGTAATGTATCAGTAAGCAAATGCGGCCCGGAGCGGGCCGCCTTCCTTGCCAACGTTGCAAAGCCCCGCGGGGTTGGCCGCACACCGAAAACAAAAAAGCCCCGCCAGCGCTGGCGGGGCTTTTACTAAGCCGTTGGTTTTGGCCAACTATTCAATCTTGTTCATGCGGTCCTTCACGGCTTCGAGGGCCACGCGCATGCTCACAATGTCGCCACGGGCCGCTTCCTGCTCTTTCAGGTTGAGGTCGATGAGGTTGTTGAACTGCTGGAGTTCGGCGGCGTTGGCGGCCAGCATCTGCTGGATTTCAATCTTGCGGGCCTTGTTCTTCTCGATGTCCTTCTTGATGGTGTTGGCCTTTTCAATCACGGCCATGTGGTTGTTCTGCGAGGCCACCAGGGCGCGCTCGGCTTCGGCAATCTGCGACACCAAGTCTTCGCGGTACATCATGCGGGCGAAGTCTTTCAGGTACTTCTCGGCCGACTTCCATTGCACGGGGGTTTTGTCTTTTGCCAAGTAGGCGTTGCCCAGGTCGATGCTCCACCACACGGTGGTGCCGGTGGGTGTAGCGTCCACCTTGGAAATCACGCGAATGGGCGTGGGTGCAATTTCTTCGATGATGACGCCGTCCATGGTCACAACGCCTTTGTTGTTCTTCACCTTGCTGCCAAACTTGTCGTTCAGCTGCTTCAGCCAGGCGGCTTCCACGCGCTTGTTATCGAGCTGCACGCTCACGCGCTGGCCGGTGCGCGGAACGTTGCCAATGGACATATCGGCTTCATCCACAGGGGATTTCTGAGCATAGCCACCCAGCGTTGCCAAGCATACAACAAGTAGGATTAGTAGGCTTCGTTTCATGGTAACAATAAACTTAATGAGAACTAAAAAAGAGGTCGAAGGAAAAGCTGGTGTCCCCGGTATCGTTTTCCGGCTTTTCAAATTTAAGTCCTTTCTTTCATGCAAATTCTCTTCGCAAGAATTTTTTTAGGAATAATGCAGTTTTTATTATTTTTGTTCAATTCATAATGTTTTAAGTCTACTAAATTAGGATAGACTGATTTTGTGAATGCCGGCCTCGGATACCGGAACATAACAAACGCCGCCGTGCGCGGGTTGTAAGCCCCTATGCAAGTCACCGTTTGCCGCACCGAGCATTTTAATGCCGCGCATCGCCTGTACAATCCCGCCTGGAGCGACGACCACAACCAACGGGTTTTCGGCAAGTGCAACAACCCTAACTATCACGGACACAATTACAACCTGACCGTGCGCCTGACGGGTGCCATCGACCACGAAACGGGCTATGTGTATGACCTGAAGCGGCTGAGCGACCTCATCAAGCACGAGGTGCTGGACCGCTACGACCACCGCAACCTCAACCTGGACACGGAAGAATTCCGCACCCTCAACCCCACGGCCGAAAACATTGCCGTCGTTATTTGGCAGCGCCTGCGTCCGCACCTGGATGCTGGCCTGTCTTTGTCGGTCACGCTCTACGAGACGGACCGTAACTTTGTAGAATACCATGGATAACCCTTCCGGGCCGGCCCCGGCAACCGATTCGCACCTGCCTATGGGCCTGCGCACTCCGCTCCGCGACGACGCCTTCGCGCGCAGCGACGAAGAGAAAATTACGGCCATCAGCGGCCACTTTGAAGCCATTATGCGCGAGCTGGGCCTCGACCTGACCGACGACAGCTTGGCCGGCACCCCGCGCCGCGTGGCCAAGATGTTTGTGAAGGAGTGGTTCAAGGGCCTCGACCCGGCGAACCGGCCGGAAGTGCGCATGTTCGAGAACCGCTACGACTACCACCAGCTGCTGGTGGAGCGCGACATCACGCTGTTTTCGTGCTGTGAGCACCACTTCGTGCCCATCATCGGCAAGGCCCACGTGGCCTACCTGCCCGGCCAGCACGTGGTGGGCCTGAGCAAGCTCAACCGCGTGGTGCAGTACTACGCGCGCCGCCCGCAGGTACAGGAGCGCCTCACCCGCCAGATTTCGGAGGAGCTCAAGCAAAGCCTGGGCACCGACGACGTGGCCGTGCTCATCGAAGCCGACCACCTCTGCGTGATGAGCCGCGGCGTGAACGACACCAGCAGCTCGACGCTGACCAGCGAATACAGCGGCCAGTTTGCGACCGACGAAGCGCTGCGGCGGGAGTTTCTGCGGCAAATCGGGAAATAAGCCGGGCCGGCCTCATAGCTGGTTGCCAACCCGCTGACGCGGCGGCACGCAGCGGTGGGAAATGGCGGTTTACTTTTGTTGGAAATGACCACTATGACCGAAACTTCTCCGCGCAAAGTTCTCATCACCGGCGGCACCGGCCTCATTGGCACGCGCCTGGCTGAACTGCTGATTGACAGCGGCTACGAGGTGGCCCTGCTGAGCCGCGAGCCCGCCAAGAGCAGCCATTACCGCAGCTTTCGCTGGGACCCGCGGGCGGGCACCATTGATGATGCGGCCGTGCTCTACGCCGATTACATTGTGAACCTGGCCGGGGCCAGCGTGAGCGACGGCAAGTGGACCGACGAGCGCAAGCGCGACATCATGAGCAGCCGGCTGGGCGGGCTGGCGCTGCTGCACCGCGAGCTGGCCAACCCGCGCCACCACGTGCAGGCGTTCATTTCCGCCTCGGCCATTGGGGTGTATGGCGACACGGGCGACCAACTCCTCACCGAGGAAACGCCACCCGGCCTGCCCACGCACGATTTCCTGGCCGACGTGGCCCACCAGTGGGAGCTGGCGGCCGCGCCCATCGCGCAGCTGGGCATTCGCACGGTGGTGCCGCGCATTGGCATTGTGCTGAGCACGGAAGGTGGGGCCCTGCCCCAGATTGCCCGGCCCGTGAAACTGGGCGCCGGGGCGGCGCTGGGCAGCGGCAAGCAATACATGTCCTGGATTCACTTGGACGATATCTGCCGCCTGTTCATCGCCATGCTGGAAGATTCTTCCTGGCAGGGCACATACAATGCGGTGGCGCCAAACCCGGTCACCAATCAGGAGTTTACCAAGGAACTGGCCGAGGTGCTGCACCGGCCTTTGATTTTGCCCAAGGTGCCGGCCTTCGGGCTGAAGCTGGCCATGGGCGAGATGAGCGACATCGTGCTGGCCTCGCAGCGGGTGAGCGCGGCCAAAGTACTGGCGCAGGGCTTCCGGTTCGAGTATCCGGAGCTGCGCGGGGCACTGGAGGCGCTGTATGGGGGGGAGTAAACGCCTTTCGTAAAACAGCGAACGGTTCCGGCGATTCATTCAACGCTTCCGCAAGTCATTCAACGCATCCGGAACCGCGTCCAACGCTTCCGGAAATGCTGCCAACGGCTCCGCAAGTCATTCAACGGCTCTGGAATGCCTTCCAACGCATCCGCAAGCCAGTCAACGGGGTCGGAAAGGCGTCCAACGCTTCCGGAGACGGTTCCGATGGCTCGGCAAGTCATTCAATGGCCCTGAACACGCATCCGATGGCCCTGCAATCCAGACCAACGCCCAGCTCAGCGAGCCGGCCAAGGAGTTGGACCGCATGACCGTGCGGACGGTGTATGCGGCCATTGAAGCGTTGAGTAGCTGAGGAGGCTTGGGAATCGGTGCGTAGTTTCGCTTATGCGCGTCGCCCTACTACTTGCCCTTTTCCTATTTAAAGCAGCTTGCTCGTGCGCTCAATCGATGCAAACACGCTCACTAACCGAACTTATCAATACCCAAGACCCGGGCTGGCCGTTGGTGCAGGGCTGGATTGCAGCCGCGAATAACAAGGTGCAGGTACTGCCCAAGACTGCGGCCCGCGCCGACAGCGCCCTATTAGCAGCACAGATAACGACCCGTTCGCCAATGGGCGCAGTGGTTTATGGAACGGGTGGCATCCTCGTAGACAATGGCTGGCTCCGCATCCTAGGTTCTGGTTCACCGGGCCTCAACCGTGACTTGATGGGTTGGAACAAAGGCAAGCAGCAAGGACTTCTGCTGATTGCCGATGATGCGTTGGGAGGTTTTTTCGCGCTCAACGGCGGCGCTTTTGGTCAGGCGACGCTTGGCAAAATTTATTACCTCTCGCCTGACAACCTGGAATGGGAACCACTGAACAGAGGGTACTCCGATTTTCTGGTTTTCTGCTTCTCCGGCGATTTGGAAAAGTTTTATGACGGCATGCGCTGGAAGGGCTGGCAAACAGAAATTGCGCAGCTGAACGGCAACCAAGGCATCAGTTGCATCCCGTTTCTATTCACCAAAGAGGGCAAGGACGTAAACAAAGTAAGCCGCAAAGCTGTGCCCATTACAGAACTGTGGGGCTTGCACAATGACTTCCGGCAGCAACTCGGGATTCGTTAGCGCCGGATGCTGTCGGAGGTAGTTCAGCAAGCTTTTAGAGGGCTCCGTAAGCGACTTAGTTAGCCAACAGCTAAGCAGAAAGTATTTACCGAAATGACCTTTACGGATAACCTATGGCAGCTTCATCAGAAGAAACGGCGGCGCGGGCCTTCTTAGACGATGAGCAGGTTGTTCTCACTCGGGGTAACCAGGAGGTTGTCCGAATACCCGTTCAGGCCATAAAGCTTATTGGCGAATATACAAATGCGAACGGACCAATTGCTGACGACTGGTTCATTGTCTTTATGACCGCGGCAAAAGAATGGAAGCAAATCTCCCATTACACGCCCGGTATGCTGGAGATGCTACAGGAACTGAGCCTCTATCTGAAAAGTCCGCTAATTGGGTCGTTGGCTTACTCAACTAGCTGGAAGACGAACATCATCTGGCCCCCAACGGTGGCCGAACAAGAAATGTGGGATGTCATCTCAGATGAGCCCGCTACTTTATTCGGCAAACTCAAAAGAGCCTTGGGCTTTGCAGACCAGCAACTAGTGCTAACAGCAGCGGCCGCGTCTGTTTTTGTCTAACGCCGCAAACTGTCCGGCACGCCGCCGCCGTTATTCATCTGCTCCAGCAGGTTGTCGGCGGCGATGGTATCGACGGCCACGGCGCGGCGGCGCGGCTCCGATTCGGACACGCAGGTGTACTTCTTGTTGATTTTGATGGTGGGCTTGGGGAAATGGCCGGGCGTGTAGCCTAGCTCTTTGTCCTTGTACACCTTCTCCATGAACTTACCGAAGATGGGCAGGGCCGTGCGGCCGCCCTCGCCCTGCTGCGAGCCCACGAAGTGGATGCTGCGGTCTTCGCCGCCCACCCACACGCCGGTCATCAGGTCCTTGGTCATGCCCATGTACCAGCCGTCGGAGTAGTTGCTGGTGGTACCGGTTTTGCCGCCAATCTGGTTGTCGTTGTGCCAGAGGTCGTAGTCCCAGAGGGCTTGGGAGGTGCCGCCCGGCTCTTCCATGCCGCCGCGCAGCATGTAGGTCATCAGCCAGGCGGTTTCGGCCGGGATGGCGCGCTTTTGCACCGGGTCGAACTGCTGAATGACGTTGCCGTTGCGGTCTTCGATGCGCGTGACAAGACGCGGCTCAGAACGGAAGCCGTTGTTGAGGAAGGTGCTGTAGGCGTCCACCATTTCGTACACGCTCACGTCGCCGGCCGAGCCCAGGCCGATGCTGGGCACCGGCAGCAGCGGCGAGGTGATGCCGACTTTGTGCGCGTATTTGGCCACGTTTTCCCAGCCCACTTTCTCGGTCAGCTGCGCCGTCACCGAGTTCACGGAGCGGGCCATGGCGTGGCGCAGCGTCATGTTGATGCCGGTGTATTCGCGGGTCACGTTGTCGGGCTGCCACTCCATGGGCTGGCCGTTTTCGACGTACTTGATGGTGACGCGCTGGTCGCGAATGCGGTCGCAGGGCGAGTAGCCGTTGTCGAGGGCCGTGAGGTAGACGAAGGGCTTGAACGTGGAGCCGGCCTGGCGCTTGCCCTGCTTCACGTGGTCGTACTGGAAAAAGCGGAAATCCAACCCGCCCACCCAGGCCTTAATCTGGCCGGTAAAGGGGTCCATGCACATCATGCCCGATTGCAGGAAGTGCTTGTAGTAGGCCAGCGAATCCAGCGGCGACATCACCAAGGTGGTGTCGTTGTCGTCGTGCTTCCAGGTGAAGACTTTCATGGGCCGCTTGGCGTTCAGGGCCGAATCCAGCCGCTCGGGCTGGTTCTTGTAGCGTGCGGCGAGGCTCTTGTAGCTCTCGGTGCGCTTCATCTGGGTGAGGATGAAATCGGGGATTTCGTTGCCCTTCTCGTCCACCCAGGGATTGGTGCCGCGGTTGCGCCAGAAATTGTCGAACTGCCGCTGCAGGGCCTTCATGCGCTCGTGCAGGGCTTCTTCGGCGTGAGCCTGCATGCGCGAGTCGATGGTGAGGTAGATTTTCATCCCGTCGCGGTACATATCGTGGCCGGTGCTGTCGCACCAGGCGTCCACAAACTGGCTGATGGCGCTGCGGAAGTAGGTATCGGGCCCGTCGATGTGGGGCTCGACGTGGTAGTTGAGCACGATGGGCGTGGCCTTGAGGCGGTCGATTTCGGCCTTGGGCAGCACGCCGGCCTGGCCCATGCGGTCGAGCACCACGTTGCGGCGGCGCAAGGCAGCGGCGGGGTGAAACTTCGGGTTGTAGGCCGTGGGGTTGTTGAGCACGCCCACCAGCATGGCCGCTTCCTCGGGCTTGAGGCTGTCGGGCGAGGTGTGGAAAAAGGTTTTGGCCGCCACCTTGATGCCGAAGGCGCTGGAGCCGTACTCCACGGTGTTGAGGTACATCCGCAGAATCTCCTCCTTGGTGTAGCGCTGCTCAAGGTCCACGGCCGTGAGCCATTCTTTGGTTTTGGCCACGATGGTGCTCACCACCGGAATGTAGCCCAGGGCGCCGCGGCTCTGCTGGCGGCGGATTTTGTAGAGGTTTTTGGCGAGCTGCTGGGTGATGGTGGAGCCGCCGCGCTTCTCGCCGCGCAACGACGAAAACGCCCCGCCCACCACGGCCTGCAGGTCAATGCCCGAATGCTCGTAGAAGCGCACGTCTTCGGTGGCAATAAGGGCCTTGATGAGCACCGGCGAAATCTCGCGCAGGCGCACCGGCGAGCGGTTTTCGCGGAAATACTTGCCAATCAAGACCCCATCGGAAGTGTACAGCTCGGACGCCTGCTCCACTTTGGGGTTCTCCAAATCGGACAGGCTGGGCGACTTGCCGAAGAGGAACATGAAATTGGTGCTCACCAGAAACGGGTACACCAAAAACAGAATGACCAGCAAGCCGAACCCCACCCAGGCCCAGCTGGCCAGCCGCACGGGCCAGCGGGTGCGACGCGGCGCTTTCGGTTTCGGGCCCGATGAAAGGGAGGAGCTTGTCGGTTGGGAATCGGCCATGCGAGGCAACAAGGGGAATGCGAAGCCATAGCTCCGCCGCGAAGAACGACAAATATACCAGTCCAGCCGCCCAAACGGCAGAAACCGCCGCGCCAACTCTGGCAAAACCTCCGGCTTTTGCCAGAGTTGGCGCGGCGGCATGGCGCGACCTACTACTGGTGCTTTAACCCAACCGCAACAGCTTCAATCCGCAGAAAAAGAAACAGGTACGACTTATATTGCCGTGCGTGCCGGTTACTTCCCGGCCGCGTCTGCCCGTATGCGCCGCCTTGCCTGTGTGTTGCTGTTGCTGCTGGCCGGGACTGGCCACGCGCCCGCCCAAATCCTGCAGCCGGGCTTCGACAAGGCCGAATACCTGGAGCTATTGCGCCTGCACGCCCGCATGGGGGGCACCGATTCGATGCTCTGGGCCGGCATTCCGGCGCCGCGGGCGTTTCGGCTTACCTACCGCTCGGCGGTGGTGGGCCTCGACAACCGCTGGGACCTGTGGACGAAGGCGGGCAGCCGGCCGCAGGCCGTCATCAGCATTCGGGCACCACGCTGGCGCAGGTGAGCTGGCAGCAGAATTTCTACGCCGCCATGCTGCCGGCCGCGTGCGAGTTGCAGCTGTCGGCCACGCGCAAGTTTGTGTACCGGCTGGCCAGCAACCCGCAGGCGGCGGTGCACGCGGGCTGGCTGCTGGGGCTGGCGTTTCAGGCCGAGGGCATCGTGCACAAAATGGATTCCTGCTACCGCGCCGGCACCCGCGACTTCATTGTGATGGGCCACAGCCAGGGCGGCGCCATTGCGTTTTTGCTCACCTCGCACCTGCGCAGCCTGCAGGCCCAGGGCCTGCTCCCGGCCGACCTGCGCCTGAAAACCTACTGCAGCGCCGGCCCCAAGCCCGGCAACCTCTACTACGCCTACGACTACGAGCGCGCCACCGCCGGCGGCTGGGCCGTGAACGTGGTGAACCCCGCCGACTGGGTGCCCGAAATGCCGCTCTCGGTGCAAACGCCCAACGACTTCAGCCCCGTGAACCCCTTTGTGGGCGTCAACGCCATGATTAAGAAGCAGCCTTTCCCCAAAAACCTGGCGGCCCGGCACCTCTACGGGCAGTTGGCCCGGCCCTCGCTGCGGGCCCAGCGCCGCTATCAGCGGTACCTGGGCGGCTACCTGGCCAAGGCCGTGGGCAAAAACGTGCCCGGCTATCAGGCGCCGGCCTTTTACCCCAGCAGCGACTACGTGCGCGTGGGCAACACCGTGGTGCTGCCCGCCGATTCAGCCTACTACGCCCAATACCCCGATGACCCGGCTAAGTTATTTCAGCACCACTTGTTTCAGCCGTACTACTACCTCGCGCAGCGGCTGCCTTAGTCGTTAGCGGCGCTGCCGGGCGGCCAACACCGCCTGATGATGCACGTTGCGGCGCGCCCGCGCCCGGTTGCGCTGCCAGCGCCAGCCCAGCTCGGCCAAGGCCGCGAGAATGATGCCCAGGCCCAAGAAATAGCTCCCGTGCAGCATCCGGACCTGCCCACGCGTGGGCGCCTCCAGCTCCTGAAACAGCAGCAGGCCCCACAGCTCATCGAGCAGTGTGAGCGTCCAGACCACCGCCGCAAACACGCGTCCCACCCGGCCCAGCGCCAGCTGCCAGTGCAGCAGGTAGAGCACCACCCCGGGCAGTGCCGAGAGCAGCACCAGCGGCTCTTCCTGCACCAGCGGCAGCCCCAAAAACACGATGCTGAGCGTTTCCTTCAATACCTGCGCGGCGGCCAGGCCGCGGCCCAGCTTCGACAGTTTGGGGGAAACGGGCAGCGGGTGCAGGTGCGACGACGTGGGCATAGCGCGGCTGAAACGGAGGCGAATGAGCCGCCAATATAGGCAGCCGCCGCTAGTAGCGCCGCGCCATGATGCGGCTGGCCTGGCAGCGCCAGGTCAGTATCACAATCAGCAGGCCCTTTACCGAATCGAGCAGCAGGTTATCGGGCTTGCCGAAGGCGTAGTAGATGCCCACGCCAATGCCAATCCACCAGAAACCCAGCAGGTAGCACCACGTGGCAAACCCCGGCCGGCGCTGCTGCACCTGAAAAAACGCCACCAGCGTAACCAGCGACACGAAGCCCAGCAGCCAGCCCAGGATATAGGTGAGAAAAGTGGTTTCAGGGCCGTATTTCACGCCAAACTGCGCGAGGGTGAACCCCGGCGCGAAGAAGGCACCGCCCGTGAGCGCCACCTCCAGCAGCAGGGCAATGAAAAGCACAACCAAAAGCAGCGTACGGGCCATGGAGCAAAGGCAAGCGTGAAGCCGTCACGGGCCTTTCTCAGACTTGGAAAGCCCAACGGGCCGCCAAGCTAACCAAATAACTTGGATAAATTACTATTCAGGTTTTTACTGAAGCAGGCCTGCATTCCCCTTGAGCCGCTGTGAATGCGAACATTGCCGTCATAAATTCGAAGCTTGACAAAAACCGCATCTTGTTTAGACGCAATTTTTTCGGCGTTAACATCTAGCCATTTCGACAACGCGCCTATGCTCGATGCCCGACGTTCCCATTCTGGCATCAGCCTAGCTCGCGCCCAGCAACGCCGCCCGAACGCCGCTGAGCAGGCACAGCGCCAGCGTGATAAGCGCCACGCCCAGCCCCAGGGCCAGCGCTGCGCAGCCTAGGGCCAGCCGCAGCCAGCGCGGCCCGTTGTAGCTGGCCGGCCACCGCAGCAGCACGCCAATGGTTTGCAGCCCGCCCGCCAGCAATAGCAACGTGAGGACCACCCAGGTCCAGAATCGGGCGGGTTCGGTTTCCCGCCAGATTTCCTGCTCAAACCACAGGCTGAGGCCCGCCAAGACTATGCCCGCCGCGGTGAGCCACAGCCGGGGCGGTACCTCGGGCCAATGCGGCAGCAGGTGCCGCAGGTGATGCTGAAACATATGTATGAAGCAAAAATGCGTTAGTAAAGGCGTGGCGGCTGGCCTCGCACGGCCAGCAGCGGCAGCACCTCCAGCACCAGCAACCCCAGTAAAAAGAAGACCTGCGCGGCCACGTCCCAGCGGCGGCGCCACGGCTGGCCGTCGACGTAGTCGGTGTAGGCCACCCGAATGCAGACCACCAGCCAGCCCGGAATGCCCACCGCCGTGAGCAGCAGCGCCGCCCAGAAGGGCGCCGTCGAGTACGGCACGCGGGTGCGGTAGGCGCTTTCGAGGGCCAGCGCGAAGCTGGTGCCGCCCACCGCCCAAAGCCACGCGCCGAGTCCCACCAGCAGGAGGCGCACGAGGCGCACGACGCGGCTCATTTCGACGACCACAGCAGCATGAGTTGGGTGAAGGCCAGCAGGAGCAGGCCAAGCAATACCACCGTGGCCGGCAGCACGCCGCGCAGCCAGCGCCGGAAGCGGGCATCAGGCGTGGCGGCGCGCTGCTGCCAGGTGAGCAGCACGCCCAGCGCGGCCACGTCGCCGATACAGAAAATAATGCCCAGAAAAGTCAGCAGAAAGGGAGGAATGGAAGCCATGAGTTGATGTACTGATGTGCTGATGTGCTGATTTCGTGATGTGTGGCGTCTCGGCCTTAGCGCATGGTCTGACGGGCCTGCCAGTCGGCGTAGTTGAGGCCCTGCCAGTGGGTGTAGGCGGCATATTCCGCCTTGGCGTTGTGGAGGGCGTAATCGAGGCGGCGCTGGGCATCTTCGGCGGTGATAACCTGGCCGGTGCCGTACTCCGAATCCATGGTGAGCTGGGCGGTGTGGTTGAGCAGAGCCCGGCGGGCCTGCAGCGTGGGCAGCACCCGGTCGGGCATGTTGAGCAGGAAGCCGATGTCGATGCTGCGGAAGCGCGGCTGCAGGTTGTACTCCGCAATCCAGACTTCCCAGTTGCCAGCGGCCAGCATGAGCAGCACCGCGTACACGGCCAGGGCGTTGAGCCGCACGAGGCTGTAGGCCGAGCGGCGCTGCCAGATTTTGAGCAGCACCGTGCCCAGCCCGAAAAACACCAGCAGCAGGAAAAAGCACACGCCAATACGCTTGTAAGCCACGCCGCTGTGCAGGATGTAGTAATAGTTGCGCAAGCCCACCGACACGGCAAGCACCGCATTTTGCAGCACCCACACCGTGGCGCCACTGCGCAGCCAGCGCAGGCCCGGCTGGTAGAAGTTGAGGTTGCGGCGGAAAAACCACAGCACGATGCCCATGGCCAGCAGGATGCTGAAGATGAGCACATACGTCCCCTCGTGCACGAACTGCGCCAAATCGAACCCCGGTGCGGGCTCAAAGCCAAACCACAGCCAGTTGATGTCGATGGCATTCACAGCCAGCAGCAGCACATTCACGAGCCCAAACACGGCCGCGGCGGCGTAAAACTCCTTGCGCAAATCAAGCGCCTTCACGGTTTTCCACCGAAAGTCGGGCCGGCGCACGCCGAAGGAGGCCACCCGGTCGCGCTGCCGCCGCACAAACTCGCCGAAGCGCGATTCGTGGTCGGCAAAGGCATACACCGGCACCGCCACCAGCGCCCCGGCTACCAGCACAAAGCCCAGCGCCACAAACAGCAGGTGCCCCAGCGAAATGTCGGGAATGAGCCGCGCCAGCCAGTTGCCCAGCAGCGCCAGCGCCCGCCCGCTCAGCCGGTCATACACCGGGTTGGCCACCGCAAACAGCAAGTGAAAGGCCCCCAGAATCACCACCGGCACCACCAGCAGGCGCCCGTAGAACCAACCCCGGCGCACGCCCGCGCCGCTCTGCCGCGGGGCCCGCACGCCGCGCAGCACCCGTAGCCAGGCCTGTGCCGCGCTGTTGGCGGCCGTGAGCACGGCGTAGAGCACCAGCTTCAGGTGCGGCTGGTTCACGTAGCCCAGCAACATGAGCAGCGAGGCCGCCCAGGCCAGCATCGCCACCCCCGAGCCGTACACGGCCACCATGGCCCCGCTAAACAGGCTGCCCGCCACCGCCAGCCAGAAGTAGCCCGAGCGCCGCACCGCCGCTACGCGCGGCAGCAGCACCAGCTGCGCCACCACCACAAACAGCCCAAACAAAAACACGTTGACGCCGCGATTCTCCTGCCAGAAAAGCCAGTCGAACAGCAGTACGCCCAGCGGCAGCAGCTTTTGTGCTTTTGTAAGCGGCGGGTGAGCCGCAGTGGTAGCAAAGGTGGCCGGCGACACTGCGGGCCATTGCGCGCCCGGTTGCAGAGAAGTTTCCATGAGTTAAAACGCTTTGTATTTCAAAGTAGATTTTCAAAAAAATTAGCCGTGCGGCTAGGTCTGGGAAGCAGCCAACGGGCTTCTCCCCTATTGCGGCATTGAAATCCGCGGGCTGGATACCGGACAAACGCCTGCATGGCCATTGGCCGGTGAGTCCATCAATTCGTGAGCGTTGCGCAAAGCCAGGACACCGCCGGGCCGCTGCATACCCTCCAGCCGACGATACTCGGCGGCAATGGCGGCGCAAAAGCGCCCTACCCCGTAGCCTCCGGCCCCGAACGTGCGCCAGCTAGCCGCATACACCACCAGGGCCGTCCCCGCCATCAGCCCGCGGTAGAACTGGCGCCACAGCCACACGCTCAGCCGGCCCCTCCCAAACGACCATTGCCGAATGGCCAGGCAATGAAACGCAAGGTGCATTTCCTCGTCGTGCAGAATGCGCCGGCAAATCTGCCGCAGCAGGTTCGAGCACGTGGCCTCGGCCAGCGCCCGGTAGTAGACGGCGGCCACCACCTCGGCCGTCAGAATCACGCGCACCATGTGCTCCAGGCCCAACGGCCGCCCCAGCGTGCGGAAAACCTCGTGCAGCCAGTGCGTGTGCAGCCGCGGAATGCCCTGCTGGTCCATGAAGCGGCCCAGCATTTCGGCGTGGCCTTCCTCCTCGGCAATGAACAGCTGCATGGCGGCCGCGTAGTCGGGCACGCCATATTGGTTGGCCAGGTCCAGCAGGTGGTCGCCGCCCGTGCCCTCACCGCGCTGGAAGGTTTGGAGGGAGGCGCGCACGGCGCGCAGCTCGGCGGGTATGAGCGGCGCGGCTTCGTGCCAGGGCAACTCGGCGACGCTGGCCCGGTTGGCCAGGAAGTAGGTCTTGACGTCGGTGAAAGTCATGGCATTAACGCATTACAGGTTGACAATCAAAACCCGAACCCAGTAGACGGGCCCGAAAGAGCTATTAAGAAGAGGGCGATTAGTAGCCAGCCCATTAGCACAATGAATAGGGCAACGGTCCAGAGCGCTACGCATACTTCGACGAGCACAAAGCGTGATTCGAATGCAAGCTTGGGAGGGGTTGCTTTTATCCAGGCCAACGCGTAGGGACCGATAAAGCCCAGGAAAAGCAGTGTAGGCTCGTATGTCCTGTATTCAGAAGGCAGAGACGTTAGTAGAAACGGCCACGTCAACGCTACCCAGCAGGCAATGCACAGAAAGGTCCAGCAGACGCTGGATAGTACCCACTCCTCGGGCGTGAGCGGTTTGGAAAAGGGGTTATGAGACATGATGACTGTATCCATTAGGCGTTGTTGACCGCTGCTGACTGTAGCACCGGCAGCGGCATCAGCATCCCAGGTTCTCCCATTGGCGGCGCCAACGCCTGCGCGCCGGGTTTTGCATCCTTGCCGCGCACCTTGCTCAGAATGGCTTCCAGCAGCGGGCGCATCGTGTCAAGGTGGCGCGACTTTATCATGAAATTCCAGAGGGGCTCGAATTTTTTCCAGCCGCCGGCGTAGGCAAAGTGCTTGAGCTGGTGGCGCAGGGTGTCGTGCACCAGGCTGGCTTTGGTGATGTTGGTCCAAGAGTAGAAGTCGCGGTAAGCCTGGTCGTAACCGTCCTTGAGCTGGCGGGCCGTCAGGTGCGGGCCGGGCTGGCACACCACCGTGCGGGTGTCATACTCGTTCCAGCGGCGGTGCAGCAGGCGGCCCTGGGCCTCCATCTGCTGGAAAAGCGCCGTGCCCGGGTAGGGCGTGGCAATGTGAAAGGTGGCCGTGGTGATGCCTTGGCTCACGCCCCAGTCCACGGTGCGCCGAAACACGTCGGGCCGGTCGTCATCAAGCCCGAACACGAAGCTGCCGTTCACCATGATGCCCAAATCGTGCAGCCGCTGGATGGCCGCCGCGTAGTCGCGGCCCAGGTTCTGGGGCTTATTGCTGGACTTGAGATTGATGGGGCTCAGCGTCTCAAACCCCACGAACAAGCTGCGCAAGCCCGCCTGCGCCGCCTTTTCCAGTAGCCCGTTGTCGCGCAGGATGCTGTCGACCGTAGCGGCGCCCTGAAACAGCCGCCCCATGCCGCGCATGCCCTCAAACAGCCCCGCCGCAAAGCGCGTGTGCCCCAGCAAATGGTCGTCGAGGAAATATAGATGGCGGCCGGGCAGCCGGTCTATTTCGGCCAGCGCATCGTCTACGGTCTGGGTGTAAAAGCCCTTGCCGCCCTGAAAAAAGGCGTCTTTGTAGCAAAAGTCGCAGTGGTGCGGGCAGCCGCGTGTCACTACAATGGAATTGGGCACGAGGTACCGCTCCCGCTTAATCAGGTCGCGCCGAATAGGCGGAATGCCCACCAGCGTGCGCCCGGCCGTCGACACGTAGCGCGGCCGGGCCCGCCCCGCCTGCCAGTCCTTCAGGAACTCTGGAAAAATCTCCTCCCCCGGCCCCAGAAAGATGCTGTCGGCGTGCGGCGCGGCCTCGTCGGGCAGGCTGGTCACGTGCAGGCCGCCGAGGCACACGTAGGCGCCGCGGGCGCGGTAGTGGTCGGCCAGGGCGTAGGCCTTATAGGCATTGGTAATGTACACCTGGATGATAACGAGGTCGGGTTCATCGTACAGATTCAGCGTTTCCACGTGCTCATCCTGCATATCGGCTTCCCACTCGGCCGGCAGGTAGGCTGCCAGCGTGGCCAACCCCAGCGGCGGAAAAAGCGAGTACTTGATGGGCCGCCAATACGGGTTGGTGGCTTCAGTAAGGGCCGGGAGGATGAGCTTTACTTTCATCTTAAAGAACTTTGCATTTCAAAGTTTAAGGGCAAAAAAAAGAGCTGCTGGTTTTAGAGCAAAAAGGAACGGTCATGCAGAGCGCAGCAAAGCATTTTTACCGCCACCACCATTCCTTTAATTGCGTTGCGCGGGCAGGATGCTTCGCTACGCTCTGCATGATGTGCTGTGAAGTGGTTCCTCTACCCCCGCAGCAGCTTCTCCAGCGTCTCCAGGTGCTGCTGGAAGGCCACTTTGCCGGCGGCGGTGGCGGTGTAGGTGGTATTGGGTTTTTTGCCCACAAATTGTTTGCTCACCAGCACGTAATCGGCTTTTTCGAGGGCGGCGACGTGGCTGGCGAGGTTGCCGTCGGTGAGGTCAAGGGCTTCTTTGAGGTCGTTGAAGCTCACCGATTCGTTGGCCATCAGCACGGCCATTACGCCCAGCCGCACGCGGTGGTCGAAAGCCTTGTTGAGGGTGTGGATGAGGTGCTTCACGAAGAAATAACGGGTTTACCGGCCTTGCCGGGCCGCTCGTAGCGGTTGTACATCACCAGGCCGTAGCCGATGTGGCCCAGGCCGAAACCCAGCGCAAAGAAAAGCAAGCCCCACTCGGGAAACAGCATGCACACCAGCCCGAGGCCAATTTGGGTGACGCCCAGCCACCGGATTTCGTCCAGCGTGTACTTGCTGGCGTTGAGCAGCGCCAGGCCGTAGAACACCAGCAGGCCCGGCATCACCATGGCCACGTCGGTGCCGAGGTACAGGCGCAGGCAGAACAGCCCACCAGCCACCAGCGGCACGGCCAGGGCCACCGCCAGGCGCCGGCCGGGGGCGCTCCACAGCTTCTGGCCGTCGTTGTGCGTGCGGCGCTGGGTGAAGAAGAACGCCACCAGCAAGGCCAGCCCAATCATTCCGCCGGTAAGAAACAGCAGGCTGGGCAGCTCGGCCCGCCGCATTTCGGCCGAGGAGTGCAGCAGCCGGGCATAGCCGCCCACCACGCTGCTGTCCTGAAAAGCGCTTTCCAGCAGCCGCATGCTGAATGCGGTGCCCAGCAGCGCCACCACGCCGGCCCCCACCCCGCTCAGACCGGAAAGCGACAAAAAGCGCGAACTGCGCTCCATGATGGCGCGGATTTCGGTGAGCTGGGCTAACGGGTCGGGGTTGGCGGGCTTCATAACCATAGAAGTACTTTGTGTTGCAAAGTTGTGCAAAAGAAATGAGATGCCCGCTACTCGGGGAAAATTTATTTATATCCACCTCCGGCCCTCTGGCATGCAATCCGGCCACTGGCTGAGGCGTTATCAGGCCATTACAAGCCACCAGGGCTTCCCAAATAAAGAATCAACCTGACGCACTTGGTCCAGCCGACGCAATTCAATCAAACCCGCGCTGCATTTTGTCACCCCATTTTACTTACCGTCAATCTGTTGCGCAGCTGACACACACTTGCCGCGATGTATCAAAAAGGGAACTTCATTTCCCAAAAATATAATCACCAATTCGCAAACTGCTCATTTACAGCCAGTCGTAAGTCGAGCAGCGCGGCGGAGCTAAACCGGTATGCTGGCACTCTCCTCCCCACTCGCACTTTACCCTATTTCTGCAATGAAACTGACTTACCCCGCCTCCGCACCCATCGCAAAGCCCTCGGCCCTGACCAGCACACTCCACATCTGGCTGTTCAGCAACCTGGGCGGCACGGCGCATCTCCTCGCCAGTTTTGGCGTGGATTCGCCCTCCGACCTGCTTGTGCCGCTGGCCATGGGCTTGCTGGCGGGCTTGGTTTCGCTGGCCGCAGTGCCGGTGGCGTGGCCCGTTTTCGTGCTGGCCCAACGAGCCTGCGCAGGCTGGCAATGCCGGGCTGTGGCGCTGCTGGGCGTGCTGCTGGCCTTTGCAGCGGCCAATGGCCTGCTGCTGCGCGCGCTGCCCCTGGGGCCGCCGGCCAGCCTGCTGGTCCTGACGTGGCCCTACCTACTGGCGGCCCTTGTTGCCGTGGCGTGGCGCTACTGGCTGCAGCCCGCGGCCGGCACAGGTTTGCGGCCAGCCGGCCCGGCGCCGCTGCTGAATGCCTGGCAGCAGCGCGTGGGCAGGCAGCCTTTGGCACATCTGGCGCACTAGCGGGGCGTGTGCGGCGCCGGCGGGAAGCGCCGCATCGGCGAAATTCGCCGTTTGTGCGTACAGTTGGGCCATGCGTCTCCGCCTTCGCTTGTTTGAGTTTGAAGATTTGCCGTGGTTTCCGGCCGTCATCCGGGCCGGGATGATGGACTACCTGCGCTTCATGATTTCGGCGCTGGGCACCTACCGGCCCATTGCGCCGCTGCTGGCCGAGGGCCTGGCCCGCACCGGCCAGCAGCGCGTGCTGGAGCTGGGCGCCGGCGCCGGCGGCGGCACCGAAACCGTGCTGGCCGCCCTGCGCGCCCACGGCCAGCCCGACACCACCATCCTGCTCACCGACCTCTACCCCCAGCCCACCGCCTGGGCCGACATTGCCCAGCGCACCCGCGGCGCCATCGGCTACGAGCCAGCGGCCGTGAATGCGCTCGCCGTGCCGCCGGAGCTCACGGGCTTCCGCGCCATCTTCTCGGCCTTTCACCATTTCCCGCCGGATGCAGCCGAGGCCATGCTGCGCGATGCGGTGCGGGCCGGCACCGGCATTGGCGTGTTTGAGGGCGCGGGCAAGCACTGGTGGGAGCTGCTGCTGGCCTGGACGGTGCTACCCGTGGCCCAGTTGCTGCTCACGCCGTTTTTTCGACCGTTTCGGTTCAGCCGGCTGGTGTTTACCTACTTGCTTCCGCTCATTCCGCTGTGTACCATTTGGGACGGGTCGGTGTCGCTGCTGCGCATGTATTCCACGACGGAGCTGATGAACTTGGCGCGCGCCGCCGACCCGAATGGTCGTTTCGTTTGGCAAAGCGGCAAGAAGCGGCATTGGTGGGGGCCCGAAGTAACTTACTTGATTGGCTGGCCAGCAACCAGCGACCAATGAGACGCTGCGGCTGCTTTTGTTGCTTTTGCGCACCTTTGCCCGTAGTCCACTCGCTGCCCATAGCCCTGCTTCCTTGCTAACTGCTTACAAAAAGGCGCTGCCCCTGCTGCGCATTCCTTTTTCGGTGTACCTCATGCCGGTGTTCTGGTTTGGGCTGAGCGCCCTGCGCGGGCCCTGGAGCGGGTGGCGGGCCGTGGGTGTGTTCGTGGTGCTGCACCTGCTGGCCTATCCGGCTTCCAACGGCTACAACTCCTACTACGACAAGGACGGGGGCAGCATCGGCGGCCTGAAAGCGCCCCCCAAAGTCACGCCCGAGCTTCTACACCTGGTGTGGCTGTTTGATGCGCTGGCGGTGGCGGGCGCGGCCCTGCTGTCGTGGCCGTTTGCGGCCATGGTGATTGTGTATTTGCTGGTGTCGAAGGCGTACAGCTACGAAGGCATTCGCCTGAAAAAATTCCCGCTGCTGAGCACGCTGGTGGTGGTCGTTTTCCAAGGCGCCTTCACCTTGCTGATGACGCAGGTGGGCGTGGGCGCCACATCGGCCCAGCTTTTCGAGAAAACCAACCTGCTGCTGGCACTCGTGAGTACACTGTTTTTGTGCGGTTCCTATCCGCTCACGCAGGTGTACCAGCACGAGGAAGACGCTCGGCGCGGCGACCGCACCCTGAGCCTGCGGCTGGGCATTCGGGGCACGTTTGTGTTTGCGGCGGTGGGCCTGCTGGCGGGCGCGGCAGCGCTGGGCGTGGCCTACTGGCTGCGCCAGGAATTGCGCCCGCTGCTGATTTTTCTGGTGGCCACGGGGCCGGTGGTGGCGCTGTTCAGCCGCTGGGCCTGGGCGGTGTGGCACGACGAATCGGCGGCCGATTTCGAGCACACCATGCGGATGAACCAGGTTTCGTCGCTGTGCCTGAGTGCCGCATTTATTGCCATGCTACTGTGGCGCTGAGGCGGGCCCGGGCCTGGGCAACTTTGCGTCCCCCGGGGCACGTATCAACGGTGTTTTATTCAACAAAACGACTTTTACGATGCGCTGTTCCTGGCTCCTGTTGCTGCCGATGCTGGCGGCCTGCAATTCCACACCGTCGGCGGTGAATGAGGGCACGGTTTCCCGCATGGCCGACCGACAGGCGCGCGATACCACGGCCCTGCCCCCGCCCGATACCGCCGCCACCAAAGCTGTTTCGGCCGTGAGCGACACCCTGCGCGTGGCCCGTGAGCGGCACAATTTCAGCCACCCCGACGGCCCACCCGATTTGTTCCGGCTGGTTTTCCGCGGCCCATCCATCCTGGAAGGCAACGCCGAATTCACCATCACCAACCCCGAAGGGCAGGTCATTTTTCGCGAAATGCTGACCGAGCCCGACCTGGAAGCCGCGCTGGTGTATGAGATGAAAACGCCCACCGCCACCCGCGCTGAGCGCGAAACCTTCGTGCTGCGGCGCATCGACCGGTTTTTCCTGCCGGCCCAGTTCAAAACTCCGGCCATTGCCGCCACCGCCAGCTTTCCCACCGGCATCACGACCTTGGACCAGGCCACCTGGAACGACCTGCGCAAGCGCCCCGACGCCATCGGCTTCGAGTACCTGAAGGGCAAGGAAGACCGGCAGCGCATTGCCTGGTCGGCGCTGAAAAAGGAGGTTGTGCGCGTGCAGTAGCAGCACCCGTCGGTGCCTCGCTATGCCCCTTCCTGCGCCAGCAGCTGCTCCAGGCCCGCACGCAGTTGTTCATAAGATTGGTAGCCTCGGGCCAGCACGTAGCCCTGCTCGGCCACCCGCATCACGGCCGTGGGGAAGCCTTCGACGCCGCTGCGGGCCACCGCCGCGAACTCCTGCTGCGCGGCACGGGCTATTTCGGGCGAAGCCCAGCGGCGCTGAAACTCCACTACGTCGACCCCGAACGGGGCCAGCAGTTCGTTGTAAACGGAGGGGTGGTTCAAATCCTGGCCGTCGCGGAACAGGGCCAATTGCACGGCGTGGGCAAAGGCCACCGTGCGGGCCGGGTCCTGCGTGAGCTGACGGAAGGCCGCAATGGCCCGGCAGGGCGGCTCCGAATCGTAGACGTAATCGCCCTGTTCGCCCAGCGCTTTAAAGGCATCGCCGAACTGCACACCGGTTACTTCTTCCACGTCGTGCAGGCTGCGGCGCAGGTCGGGCCACACTTCGGCAATCGGAGCCACGTCCTCGGTCTTCACCATGCCGCCGCACAGCACCGACACGTCGACGCGCCCCACCAAATCTGCCTGCAGCCGCTGAATGACCGGGCTCATGCCGTAGCACCAGCCGCAGAGCGGGTCCTGAATGTAGAGCAGTTCGGGGAGGTGGGCCGGAGGCGTGGTTTCGGGGGTCATGCCGCAAAATAACCGCACAACCGGTGGGCAGCAGGTGACGCGACGGCCCACAAACCGGAATTTTTCCCAAATTTACCAGGTAACTCATTCGCTGCCTGATGGAAACCCTGCCCTCGGCCCTGGCCCCCACGCTGGCGGTGCCTGTGCCGTCCACGCCCGACACGCCGGTGTGCGCCAGCTGCCACACGCCGCTGGCCGGCGCCTACTGTCACAACTGCGGCGAAAAGCGCCTGCACCGCCACGACTACGCCCTCAAGCACTTCCTGGAGCACACCGTCGATACCGTCACGCACTTTGACCTGCGCGTGCTGCGCGACCTGTGGCTGCAGCTGCGGCGGCCCGGCTTCCTGGCGGCCGAGTGGCTGCAGGGCCGCCGCGTGGCGCACGCCCCGCCGGTGCAGCTGTTTCTGGTCACCAACCTGTTGTTTTACCTCGCGGCCAGTGCGTCCCATTTCAGTGCCTTCGAGACCAAGCTCAAATACCATTTCGGCGGCAATAACCTCTACGGCGCCTTTGCCAATCGCCTCGTGCAGCAGCACGTCCAGAAAACCGGCACCACGCTCGCGGCTTTTGCCGAGCACTTCAACGGGCTGGCCCACGTGTATTCCAAAAGTCTGGTTTTCCTGTTCATTCCGCTGCTGGCGGCGCCGCTGTGGTTGTTTTTCTTTCGGCAGCGGCGCTACTTCGTGGAGTGGATAATGCTGAGCACCTACCTGTTTGCCGGCATGCTGCTGGTGTACGCCGCCATGGCACTGGCCATGCTGGGGCTCTTTCTGATGCACTTGCTGCCCCCCTCCTTTAACCAGGATGGCTTTTATACCTTGCTGATGGTGACGCTGACCGCTACCTACATCGCACTTTTTTTCAAGGGGGCTTTCCCGGGGCAGTCGTGGCCGCTGCGCTGGGGCAAAGCCCTAGCCCTTACGTTTTGCTTCGCCCTGGCGCTGCTAATCCCCTACCGCTTTGTGCTGTTTCTGGTGTGCTACTGGGCCGCGCAGTAGCGCGAGAAAAGGAATTGCCCGAAGTTGAATTCTTTCGCTGGCCCAGCCGTTCTGCCCCCGATATGCTACTCCGGTAGTGCTAGCTTCGATTCACGTTGATTTATAACAAAAAGCCCCGCTGCAGAAGTGCAGCGGGGCTTTTTGTTGGCCGGAACTTGAGGCCGTTAGCCGTTCATGGCCAGCAGGAACTCTTCGTTGTCCTTGGTGCCTTTGATGCGGTCCTTGAGGAATTCCATGGCCTCGGTGGCCGTCATGTCCGACATGAACTTGCGGAGCACCCACACGCGGTTGAGCTCGTCTTTGCCCAGCAGCAGGTCTTCGCGGCGCGTGCCGGAAGCCGGGATGTCGATGGCCGGGAACACGCGCTTGTTGGCCAGCTTGCGGTCCAGCTGCAGTTCCATGTTGCCGGTGCCCTTGAACTCCTCGAAAATAACCTCGTCCATCTTGGAACCGGTTTCGATGAGGGCCGTGGCAATGATGGTGAGCGAGCCGCCGCCTTCTACGTTGCGGGCCGCGCCGAAGAAGCGCTTGGGCTTTTGCAGCGCCCCGGCGTCGATACCACCCGAAAGGATGCGCGACGAGCTGGGCTGCACCGTGTTGTAGGCCCGCGCCAGGCGGGTGATGGAATCGAGTAGAATCACCACGTCGTGGCCGCACTCCACCAGGCGCCGGGCCTTGTCGAGGGCCATCTCGGCGATTTTCACGTGGCGGTCGGCCGTTTCGTCGAAGGTCGAGCTGAGCACTTCGGCCTTCACGGTGCGGGCCATGTCGGTCACCTCTTCGGGGCGCTCGTCGATGAGCAGCACCATGAGGTAGACTTCGGGATGGTTTTCGGCAATGGCGTTGGCCACTTCCTGCAGCAATACGGTTTTGCCGGTTTTGGGCTGGGCCACGATGAGGCCGCGCTGGCCCTTGCCGATGGGCGCAAACAAATCGAGCACGCGGGTGCTGATTTGCGACGATTTGGTGGTCAGCTTCAGCTTGGAATCGGCAAAAAGCGGCGTGAGGTGGCTGAACGGCACCCGGTCGCGGACTTCCTCCACGGTGCGGCCGTTCATGCTTTCCACGCCCACCAGGGCGAAGTACTTCTCGCCCTCGCGCGGCGGCCGGATGGTGCACACCACCGTGTCGCCGGCCTTCATGGCAAACTGCTTCACCTGCTGCGGCGACACGTAAATGTCGTCGGGCGAGCTGAGGTAGTTGTAGTACGGCGAACGCAGGAAGCCGTAGCCACCGTCCGGCATCAGCTCAAACGTACCGCCACCGGGCACCACCAAATCCAGGTCCTGGCGCTGGGGGCGCTGCTGCTGGTTTTGGTTCTGATTCTGGCCTTGGGGCTGGTCGGTGCGGGGCGAGCCGTCGGGGTTTTGCTGGCGCTGCTGGCGCTGATGGTCGCGCAGGGCGTAACGCTCCTCGCGGGTCAGGTTGCGGTTGTCGCGGCCGTCACGCTGCTCGCGCGGCTGGTCGTTGCGGGGTTGGTCCTGGCGCGGCTCACGGGGCTGGCCGTCGCGGTTTTCGCGCGGCTGGTCGTTGCGTTGCTCGCGGGGCTGGTCCTGGCGGGCGGGGCGCTGGTCGCGGCCGTCGCGCAGGGGCAGTTCGCGGTTGTCGCGCTCAAACCGGTCGGCGCGGTTTTCGCGGCGGTCGGCAAAGCCGTTGCCGCCGAAGTCGCGGCGGTTTTCGCGGTTGCCTTCGCGGGTATCGGTGCCATTTTCGGCGGGCTTGGCAGCTGCAGCGGCGGCCTCAGCGGCGCGTTCGGCGGCCATTTCGGCGGCGCGCTGCTCGGTGATGGGGCGGCCGGCGCGGTCTACCCGCTCGCGGCGGCGAGGCTGCTGGCCAGCGTTGGCCTGCTGCTGGTCGGCGCCGTTGTGCTGGGCGTCGGCGCCGGGGGCAGCTTCGGCAGTGGGTTCGGCCGGAGCGGGGGCCGGCTCGTTGGCCAGCACGGCGCCGGTGGCTTCGCTGGCGGGCACCAGGGCCAGGCCTTCGATGGGGTCCAGGATTTCAACGGAAGGCTCAGCAACAGCCACAGCCGGTTCGGACGCGGCGGCAGCCGGGGCTTCGCGGCGTGGCTCGCGGGCCGGGCGAGCGGGCTGGGGCTTGCGGGTGGGCGGGGCCACGTCGGAAAAAGGTTGTTCTACGGTGCTGGGGGCCGGGCGGCGGGCGGAGGGCTTGCCGGAGCGCGGCGCGGCGGCCACGGCGGCGGGCGCTTCGGCAGCGGGGGCGGGAGCCGCGACGGACTGCTCGGCGGCCGAGGGCACGAGGGCCTGCTGGTCGAGGATTTTGTATATCAAATCCTGCTTGCTCAGCCGTTTGAAATTGCCCACGTTCATTTTTTCGGCAATCTCTTTGAGGTCGGACAGCAGCCGGTCCTTCAACTCGTTAATGGTGTACATAAAGGGAATAAGGGGGGGGGAACATCGACGGGAAGCGAGGGAGGCCGACAGGGCCTAAAAGCCCGAAGGCATGGGCCGGGCCGCAAACGGCGCGGTCGGGCCGCGGTGAATACTCGCAGGGTGCACGAAATGCACCGAATACGCGCCCGGGGCGCAATCGAATAAGCAAGAAGTGAGGGGCAAAAATGGCCGCTGGTAATTCAGCAAAAGACGGGCCGGAGGCAGGCACTGCGGCCCGCTAATCCAGACCACGGCGGCCGGTTGCTCCCGCAATGTTAGGGCATTACGGGCAAACCGCCAAATCGAAGGCGGCCTAGTTGGGCTTAAACACGGCGCGCGGCAAAATAAGTTGCGCCGGGCGGGCAAGCCGGGGGGCGCGGGGCGCGGCGCGGCTGCATTTTCTTCCGACCTTTGCCGCCATTCCATCCTGTTTTATGCTGCAACTTTCCGTTCTCCGCGACCAGACCGACCTTGTGCTGGCCGGCCTCGCCAAGCGCCACTACCCCACCGGCCCCGCCGACGTGGCCGCCATCCTCGACCTCGACCAGCGCCGCCGCCAGCTTCAAACCAGTCACGACTCGGCCCAGGCCGAAGCCAACGACCTGGCCCGCCAGATTGGTGGCCTGATGAAAGCCGGCGACAAAGCCGGCGCCGAAACCCTGAAAGCCCGCACCGCCGAGCTCAAGCAGCACACCCAGACCGCCGCCGCCGAGCTGGCCCAGGTAGAAAAGGACCAGCAGCAGCTGCTTTATAAGCTGCCCAACATTCCGCACAGCAGCGTGCCCGAAGGCCGCGGCGCCGCCGACAACGAGGTGGTGCGCGAGCACGGCGCGAAGCCCGAACTCGGAGCCGATGCCCTGCCCCATTGGGAGCTGATTAAAAAGTACGACATCATCGATTTCGAGCTGGGCGTAAAAATTACCGGCGCGGGCTTCCCGGTGTATAAAAACCAGGGCGCGCGCCTGCAGCGGGCCCTCATCAACTTCTTTCTGGACCAAGCGCGCGACGCCGGCTACACCGAGATGCAGCCGCCCATTCTGGTGAACGAGGCTAGCGGCTACGGCACCGGCCAGCTCCCCGATAAGGAAGGCCAGATGTACCACGACGCCAAGGACGACCTGTACCTCATCCCCACGGCCGAGGTGCCGCTGACCAATATTTACCGCGATGAGATTGTGCCGGTGGAAAAGCTGCCCGTGCGCATGGCCGGCTACACGCCCTGCTTCCGCCGCGAAGCCGGCTCGTGGGGCGCCGACGTGCGCGGCCTCAACCGCCTGCACCAATTCGACAAGGTGGAAATCGTGCAAATCACGGAGCCCGAGCACAGCTACGCGGCCCTCGAAGCCATGCTGGCCCACGTGGAAGGCATCTTGCAGCAGCTGGGCCTCCCCTACCGCGTGCTGCGCCTCTGCGGCGGCGACATGGGCTTCACCTCGGCCCTGACCTACGACCTGGAGGTATGGAGTGCCGCCCAGGGCCGCTGGCTGGAGGTAAGCTCGGTGTCGAACTTCGAAACCTACCAGGCCAACCGCCTGAAGTGCCGCTACAAAGTGGACGGCAAAACCCAACTGCTGCACACGCTGAACGGCTCGGCGCTGGCCCTGCCGCGCATCGTGGCCGCGCTGCTGGAAAACAACCAGACCAGTGCGGGCATCGAGTTGCCGCAGGTGCTGCACAGCTACTGCGGGTTCAGCAAGATTGGGTAGCACACCGCCTCCTTCGTAAATTGTAAGCCAGAGCTTTACGCACCCATCTGCGTAAGGCCTGGCTTATTTTTTGCGCCATGGAACCTCAAGAACCTTCTATTGAAGAACAAATCCAGCAAGCCCTCGGCACCATCGGCACCACGGCTGCCCTGAGAGCTTGCTTTGACCCGTGGTCGGGCGAGTGGGACTTCACTGAAATGCCTCAGAAAGTGGAAACGCTGCAAAAATGCGTGCGCGCCGGAATAGACGTGACTTTGCTGGCTCGCTACTATCAAATTTCAGCGCTGCGAAGCAAGAAAAGTTATTCGGAAATCAGCACACAATTGGCGCTAACCAAGATACTGACGCACCTGCTGGCTTGAGTCTCATCAGGCCAACGGTTATGGGTAGCAATTGCGACTTCAGTTGATGGCCTAATACTCGACCATTTCCTCGTCCACGTAGCACCAGAGCCACCGCTCGCCTGGCTCGGCCGAGGCGATGACGGGGTGCTGGGTGGCGTGGAAGTGCTTGGTGGCGTGTTTGTTCTTGGAATTGTCGCAGCAGCCCACGTGGCCGCATTCCTGGCAGGTGCGCAGGTGCACCCAGGTATCGCCGAGGGCCACGCATTCGGGGCAGGCATGCGAGGGGGCCGTTTTGAGGCTGGTGAGGGCGGTGAGGTGCTGGCAGGGTTCGGGCATGGGCTGAAGATAGGCATCGGGCTCGAATGGGTAATAGTGCCAAACGCTTCGGATTGGAAATTTACAACTCCGCATTCTGCGAGTTGAACCGCAAAACCGTCGACTTGAAACCGACAACCGGCGATTGAGGGAGGAGAACGGGAATGCTGAGAGGCAGTTTTGGATTGTCCGTTTGCGGCGGCATTCCGCAGCATCAGCTTACCTATTCCCTAAACGTCATGGAAAGAAAACATTTTTTGAAAAGCCTGCTGCTGGGGGCTGCCTCCACGCCCGTGCTGCTTTCGGCCTGCGGCAAAGAAACGGTTTCGCCCACCAGCGGCACCACCAGCGGCTCGGGCACCACCACGGGCGGCACCAGCAACGGCTCGGGCAGCTGCACGGTGGCCCCCACCGAAACCGAGGGTCCCTTCCCCACCAAGACGCCGGCCTCGTACCTGCGCAGCGACATCACAGACGGCAAAACCGGCTACGGGCTCACCATCAACATCACCGTGAGCAACAGCAACGCCAGCTGCGCGGCGCTGGCCGGGGCCCTGGTCGACATCTGGCACTGCGACGCCGAGGGCAACTACTCGGAATACGGCGGCACGGGCATGCAGGCCACCAACTACCAGTCGGTACACTTCCTGCGCGGCCGGCAAGTGACCGATGCCAGCGGCAAGGTCACGTTCAAGAGCATTTTCCCTGGCTGGTATTCGGGCCGCGCCACGCACATCCACGTGCACGTGTACTCGGCCACCGGCACCTCGCTGAAAGTGACGCAGATTGCCTTCCCCGAAGGCACCGGCACGGCCGTGGCCGCCGTGAACGGCTACGCCAAAGGCCTGAGCGGCTACACCGCCAACGCCCAGGACAACGTGTTCAGCGACGGCGTGGCCCTGGAGCTGGCCACCGTGACCGGCAGCACCACGGCCGGCTTCGAGCTGACCTGGGCGCTGAGCGTACCGGCGTAGCCCCTTGATTAGCCAAAGCGCATGCCCGACTGCACCATCACCCTGTGCTACCGCAAAATCATGGATGCCGGCGCTGCCAGGCCCTGGGACAGGCTGGTGTGGAACGACAGCTACGCGGAATTCCGGCTGCAGGCACAGAATTTCAACCCCGAAAACCGCTACCGCACCTTTGGCGAAATGCTGCACCACGTGCCGGGCGCCGACCGGCTGCACTTCCTGGTGAGCGGCGCCGTGACGGGCTACATTCAACAGCTCGGCGAGCGGATGCCCGACATTTCCGACAATCTGGGCCGCCAGTTCCTGCGCTTCCAGCGCTTTCAATTCGAGCTGATTAATTCCGACTTGCAGGACCCAAGCAAGCATCAGGTTGCGGTCAATTTCGTCTCGGAGCCGTTGCGGTGGCACGATACCGTGGGGCAATTTCTGCTGGTGTCGCCGGTGGCGGCGGCCGCTTCCGGCGGCGAGGTGCTCACTCATCTGGTGCCGCTGCAGCCCTTTCTCAGCATTTATTCCATCCTCACACCCGAAACCGATGCTGCCGCAAACACCGGGTAAAATATTTCTGGCCGACGAGCGGGGCCTGGCCGAATCCGACCGATTCCGGCGATTTAGCACGTTCAATTTTGGGCCGTTTGCCCACCCGCACAAAGGGCCGTTCGGGCGGCTGTACGGGTTCAACGAAGAAACCCTGGCCGGGCAGCACGCGCTGGATTTTACGGTGGCGGAGGCCTCGCACGTCCTCGTCGTTCCCATCACCGGGGCCGTGACGCTCTGGTGCGCCGCTGCCCCCGAAACGACAGTGAGCGTGGAAGAGCTGGTGGTGCTAGACGTGCCCGCCGACAGTGTGCTGCACGTGCAAAACCCGTTCAGTGATGCGCTGGTGAGCTTTCTGCACATCTGGCTGCGGGCGAATGAGCCCGTGGCCCCGCCAGCAGCGCACCGGACCGAATTCCGCTTCGAGGAGCTACACAACCGCCTGCTGCCGCTGGCGCCAACGTCGGTGGATACCTTTCCTGCCGGGGTGAGCCTGGGTTGTTTCGATGGCCGGTGCGAAGCCGTTTACCGCCTCCGCGCGCCAGGTTCCGGCTTTTTTGCCTTTGTATTGGCTGGTGCATTTGAAGTGGAGGGCCGGCTGCTGCACGCGAAAGACGGGCTGGCCTTGTGGGACGTGGCCGAAGTTGAGCTGGAAGCCTTGAGCAACAACGCCTTGGTGCTGGTGCTGGAGCTGTCGGCACTGGCCGGGGCTTAGCGCCCGTCGCGGGCGGGCGGCAGGCCCAGGTCCAGGGTTTGGTCGCGCATGCACTTGAAATGGCCTTGCGGGCATTTTGCGAAGCCGATTTTGGAGCAGGGCCGGCACGGCAGGTTCGGCACTTCCAGCACCTTAAATTCGGTTTTGTAGGGGTACATGCCGAAGGCGGGCACGGTGTTGCCCCACACGCTGAAAATCTCCTTGCCGAAGGCCGCCGCGATGTGCATCAGGCCGGTGTCGTGGCTCACCACAAACTGCGCCTGCTGCAGCAACGAGGCCGACTGGTGCAGCGAATACTGCCCGCACCCGTTATGAATGAATGTTTTGGGCGCGTCGGCGTCTGCAGGCTTGGCCGGGAAGTAGTACGGATTGTCGGGCACCACCGAAGCCGCCTCGGCTGACACAGCCTGCGTTTCAAAGGCCTGCTCGATGACGTGGCCAATGCTTTCGTCCTCGGGGCCGCCCAGCAGCACCACGGGCCGGGCCAGCTTGGCGCACAGCTCAATCAGCTTGTCGACGGGCAGGCGCTTGGTGGCGTGCTGCGCGCCGATGGCCACGGCCACGTAGCCCCGCCGGAAGGGCGCGGGCAGCGTGGCCACGTCCACTTCCTGCCCAGCCGGAATAAAATAATCGAGGCCCTTGCGGTCGTCCTGCACGCCCAGCGGAGCGGCGGCTTCGAGGTAGCGCTGCACGATGTGCACGCGCGGCAGCCGGTCTATTTTGAAGTTGACCAACAGCCATTTCTGAAAGTTGAGCTTGTCGAAGCTGTGGTTGGGCACGCCCAGGCGCAGCTTGATGAGGCGGGTGCGAAGGTTGTTGTGCAGGTCGACGATGTAATCGAACTGCTCGGCTTTCAGCTCGCGCACCAGCTCGCCCAGGCTGCCGGTGAGGCAGTGCACTTTGGTGATGTATGGATTGGGTTCCAGCAGGCCGCGGTAGGCGGGCTTGGTGGCAAAATGCACCTCCGCCTGGGGCACCTGCTGGGCCAGCGCCCGCACCACCGGCGTGGTCAGCACGATATCGCCAATGGAAGAGAAGCGGAGAACGAGAATTTTCACCCTATTCAAACAAGGACTTTTTGTATTCCAGCGGCGGCTTGATGTTGGCTTTGCGCTGCTCGAAATACGCCGCCACTTCGTTTACCGACTTGGCATTAAACGTCATTTCTTTGGTCAATAGCCCTTTGCGACCCATGAGCACGCCGTAGCGCATGTCTTCGTAGCCGTTGGTGTGGTGGGCGTCGGGGTTGATGCTGAGCTGCACGCCTTGGTCCAGGGCGTAGCGCACCCAGCGCCAGTCGAGGTCGAGGCGCCAGGGGTTGGCGTTGATTTCGATGATGACCTGGTGCTTGGCGCAGGCGTCGATGACAGCTTTGTAGTCGATGGGGTAGCCCTGGCGGCGCAGCAGCAGGCGGCCCGTGGGATGGCCCAGCATGGTGGTGTAGGGGTTTTCGATGGCGCGCAGCAGGCGGTCGGTGGCCTTGCGCTCGTCCATTTTCAGGTTGGAGTGCACCGAGGCCACGATGAAATCGAACGAGGCCAGCACGTCGTTGGAGTAGTCAAGCGAGCCGTCGCCGAGAATATCGCTCTCAATGCCCTTGAAAATGCGGAATGGGGCCAGCTCGGCGTTCAGCTTGTCTATTTCCTGGTGCTGCTGGCGCACCCGCTCCGGGCCGAGGCCGTTGGCGTAGTGCGCGGCCTGGCTGTGGTCGCAGATGCCGAGGTACTCATAGCCGTGGTCGCGCAGCCAGGTGGCCATTTCGCGCAGGCTGTGGTTGCCGTCGGAGTAGGTGCTGTGGTTGTGCAAGGAACCGCGCAGGTCGCCGTCTTCGAGCAGGCGGGGCAGCTTTTTCTCGGCGGCGAGGGCGATTTCGCCCAGTCCTTCGCGCAGCTCGGGCACGATGAATTGCAGGCCGGCTTTCTCGTACAGGGCTTCTTCCTGCTGAAATTTCTCGCGCCGCGCCCACTGACGCAGGCTGGCGGGGGCGCCGCCGGCCCCCTGCACGCCGGGCAGCGTTTCGTCGAGGTGCTCATCGGCGGCCGAGTTCAGGAATACCTCGGTGGCAAACGCTTCAGGCGCCACCACTAGTACTTCTACCTGCACCCCCGACTCAGTAGCCCGGCCGCGCCAGGCGAAAGGGCCGGAGCGGCGCGGGTCGGCGGTGAGGCCGTTCAGCGAATTCAGCAGCTCGTGGGCCTTTTGCGGCTCGGTAGTGGCAGCTACCAGGCGCACGGTTTCCACGATTTCGAGGCGGCGGCGCAGCTCGCCGGCTTCGGCTACCTGCTCGGTTTTCAAGGCATCGCGCAAGCGCTGGGTGAGGTCGGCAGCCAGCTGCTCGGCCTGGGGGTAGAGCACCTTGCCCCGGCTCTGGCCGGCAAACTCCAGGGCTTCCAGAATGGACTCCTGGGTTTTCTTGCCAAAGCCTTTGAGCTTGCTCACCTGGTCAGTTTCGGCAGCCTCGCGCAGCTGGTCAATGGTTTCGATGCCTAGCTCCCGCCATAGGCTGCGAATTTTCTTCGGGCCGATGCCTTTGATTTTGAGCATCTCCACCACGCCGGGCGGGGTGATGTCAAGCAGGCGCTGCAGGTCCGAAAACGTGCCCGTGTCGAGCAGCTCGGCCACTTTGGCGGCGGCGGTTTTGCTTAGGCCGGTGCGGTCGGGCAGGCCCGAGCGCTCCACTTCGGCCACCGGGAAGCTCAGCGCGTCGAGGGCATTGGCGGTGCCTTCGATGGCGCGGATTTTAAAGGGGTTTTCGTCGTGCAGCTCCATCAGCTGGGCAGCCAGCTGGAAAGCGCGGGTCAGGGCGCGGTTATCCACGGGGAAGTAGTTGTTGGGAGAACGAATGTAGCGTACCCGGGTGCTTACGCGGAAAGCCTCGGCCCCGGCCAGCCGGGCCGTTTCTGCGTAGGCACCTGAGACGCCTTACCTTGGCGCGCTCACCTTTTTTGCCCGGCTCATGCTTTTTCGCCCATTCCTGCGGCTGTTGCCGCTGTCGCTGCTGTTGCTGGCGGCCACCTGCCAGCAGCGCAAGCCCGTCATCGTATCCTCGCCCGCTTCCATGAAACAGCTCGAAGGCACTTGGCTCAGCTCGCGCGAGGAAGACCGGGGCGACACGCTCGTGTACCGCCCCAACACGTATAAATTTCCGCCTTCGCGGGGCCGCACGGGCTTCAAGTTCGAATCGTTCGGCCGGTTTGAGCAGTTCGACATCGCGCCCACCGACGGCCTGGCCGGCCACCCCGGCAGTTGGGTCCTCGAGGGCGACAACAGGGTCCGCATTCACCTCACCGAGGGTCAGGAACCCGACTATACCTTGGAAGTGGTGTCGGTTGGCAATAAAGTACTGAAGGTGCGACGCGTGGCCAATTCGAAGCCCTGAGCCACGGAGCCACGGGCTCAGCCCGTCTGGGCGTATGCCTTCATTCGGCGATTCCTTCCCGGGAATGAGCGGCGCTTCGGCCGGAAGTTCACGGCGCGTTCATGTGGGCCAAACTCCTTTGCGGAAGCGCGGCACAGTCGTTGCCAAGGGGCCAACCGTGGCCGGGGCCGCCCGTAAGAACCTTACGGCGGCAGCTGGCTGTTCTTCAAGCCTCATTCCCTTATTTCTTCTCCTATGTCATTCCGCACGTTCCACCGCACGCTGCCGGCCTTCACGTTGGGCCTGGTCCTGAGCATCAGCCCGGCTTTTGCCCAAAAAACCACCCTGAAGGCCAAAAACGACAAGCTGAAGGCCAAAACCACGGCCGCCGACGGCACCGTGAGCAAAACCAAAGCCACGGGCCTGGCGGTGGCCCCGCAACCCACCTCGCCGGTGGCCTCGGCGCCGCAGGCCGTGCAGGCGGCTTCTGCGCCGGCACCTGCCGCCAGCCTGGAAGCCGCTGGCTGGCTGGCCGACCTGGGCGCCGCCCAGGCCCAGGCCAATGCAACCAACCGGCCCATCCTGGCCGTTTTTTCGGGTTCCGACTGGTGCAAGCCCTGCATCATGTACGAGCAGGAAGTGTTTGCCAAGCCCGAGTTCGCGGCCTACGCCAAAGACAAGCTGGTGCTGGCCCACTTCGACTTCCCGCGCCAGAAGCGCAACCAGCCCAGCGCCGCCCAGCTCAAGCTCAACGAAGCGGCCGCAGCCCAGCTCAACCGCGAGGGCGAGTTTCCGCTGGCCGTGGTGATTTCACCCGAGGGTAAGGTGTTGGCCAAAACCGGCTACATCGCCGGCGGCCCCACGGCCTTCGAGGCGTACTTGAAGAAGGTGGTGCCCACGCTATAAGGGCGCGGGCTTTCCTCCGCTCGCTGTTCGCTCCATTTTATTTATTCGTGCCGCCACGGGCGGGGACAAGCCCCGCACCCTACCCCATGCGAACACCATCGGGCCTGTTTCTTTTCTGCTTCTGGAGTCTTTTGCTGCTGAGCGCCGGGCCCGGCCGCGCCCAGACGGCGCCGCCGCGCCACACGTTTACGCGTAGCGCCCACCTCATGGGCTCGCATTTCACCTTCACGGTGGTGGCCGAGAACGACTCGGCCGGGCAGCGGGCCCTACGGGCTGGCCTGCTTGAAGTGCGGCGCATCGACCGGCTCATGTCGTTCTGGGATTCGACGTCGGAAGTGGTGCGCATCAACCGCATGGCGGGCATCAAGCCCGTGGCGGTGTCTCAGGAAACATTTGACCTGATAAACCGCACGCTGCGCTTGTCCCAGCTCAGCGACGGCGCCTTCGACATCACCTTCGCCAGCGCCGACAAGCTGTATAAGTTTGACCGACAGGCGCACGCCAGCCTGCCCGACTCGGCTACGGTGCGGGCTTCGGTGCGGCGCATCGGCTGGCAGAAAATCAAGCTCGACGCCGCGCAGCATACGGTTTTCCTGCCCGAAAAAGGCATGCGCATCAACTTGGCGGGCATTCTGCAGGGCTATGGCCTGCGCCGCGCCAAGCAGGTGCTCGATAAAATGGGCATCAAAGGCGGGCTTATGAACGGCTCGGGCGACATCTACTGCTGGGGCCGGCAGGCCGACGGCTCGCTCTGGCGCGTGGCCATCGGTGACCCCGACCACCCGCGCAGCGTGGCCGCCTGGATTGACGTGACCGACGTGGCCGTGGTGACGGCCGGCAACTACGAGCAGTATTTCACGGTGGGCGGGCAGGTGTACGGGCACATCATCAACCCGCACACCGGCTACCCGTCGGTGGGCCTGCGTTCGGTCACCATTATTTGCCCCGACGTGGAATTGGCCGATGGATTGGACGAAGTCGTCTTCGTGAAAGGCCCAACCGCCGGTTTGGCGTTCATCAACGGACTCAAAAACGTGGACTGCACGTTGATAACCGACGACAACCGCACGCTGGTTTCCAAAGGCATGCAGCTCAATTATTATCACGGCAGCACCGCCACCCGTCCCTGATTTATCGTATTGCCTGTTGTGAAAAACTCCTTGCTCCTCTCCCGCCCGCGCCTGGCCTTGGCCCTGGTGCTGTTTCCGCTGGGCGCGGCGCTGCCCAGCTGCGTGTCGGTGGCGGCTTACCAGAAAGTGTACCTCAACGACGAGGACATGAAGCTGGCCAGCAAAACCGTGGAAACCCCGGAAACCAATTTCGAGAGCTACCGCGAAGGCGCCGGTGGCGCCAACGGCGGCAAAGTAGGCGGCGGCTGCGGCTGCAATTAGCCGCTGATAATTTTTATCTTGTGAAGCACCTCCTCACTCTTCTGGCCTTGGCCACACTGGCTACTCCGGCCCTGGCGCAAACCAACCCCGGCACCACCCAAAACCCCAACCGCATCGACGGCTACGGGGCGCCGGTGAGCCCATCGGTGCCCACCAACCGGGCCACCGACGAGACGACCATCGACATCATTGGCGGCTATTACCAGCAGGACGGCAGCCACGGCGCCGTGGAAGGTGGGCGCGGCACCCAGCAGCTCACCGACGTGCCGCCCGCCATCATCGTGAACGTGCCGCTGGATACCGTGAGCCGCCTCACGGCCAACGTGGGCGCCGACTTCTACGCCTCGGCCTCGACCGACCGCATCGACTTTGCGCTGAGCACGCCGTCGAGCCACGACGTGCGCTACCACGGCGACTTTGGCTACTCCCGCGAGCACAAGTACACCGGCACCATCTGGGGCGTGGGCGCAGGCGTTTCGAAGGAGTACGACTACTTCTCCACTAACGTGGCCGCCTCTTTCGCCAAAACCTCGCGCGACGGCAACCGCCAACTGAGCCTGGCCGGCCAGGTGTTTTTTGACCGCGTGACGCTGATTATGCCACTGGAGCTGCGCAAAGGCTATTCGCCAGGCTCCACCACCGGCAAGGGCGACTACGGCTCCGACCAGCGCCAGACCTACAACCTCACCGCCACCTATTCGCAGGTGCTCACCAAGCGGCTGCAAGCGGCCGTGAGCACCGAGCTGGTGTCGCAAAACGGCCTGCTGAGCACGCCCTTTCACCGGGTGTATTTCCGCGACAACCCCGTGGCCAATACGGCGCCCACGCTGGGCGGCGACTTCTCTACGCGCTTTCCTACGGCGGCCCGGGTCGAAAACCTGCCCCGTTCCCGTTTCAAGTACCCCGTGAGCCTGCGGCTGAACTACTACGCCACCGACCTGGTGCAGGTGCGCGGCTTCTACCGCTTCTACAACGACAATTTCGGCATTCGGGCCCACACGTTTGAAGTGGAATTGCCGGTGAAGGTGACGCAGTTTTTTGCCGTTTACCCCTTCTACCGCTACCACACCCAGACGGCAGCTACCTACTTTGCGCCCTTCGCGCAGCACTCCGTCAGCGACGAGTTTTACACGTCGGATTATGACCTGGCGGCGTTTTCGGCCAACAAAATCGGCCTGGGGCTGCGTTACTCGCCGGTGTACGGCATCACGCGCTTCCGCGTGCCGGGCCAGGATGCGCAGGGCCGGCCCCACGTCATGCGCCTCAAGTCGTTCGACCTGCGCTACGCCAACTACCAGCAAACCGGCACCAGCATCTACAGCCCCGCCGACCGGCCCGACCTCAAGGCCAACATCGTGAGCTTCGACTTGGGCTTTGCGCTGTGATGATGGGCAAATGAGTAAGTGGGGAAATGTGTAAAATGGGTCCAGCCTGAATCAAGGAACCGAAGCTTTTCTTTGTGCTTTGGCAGCTAATTCAGGTGCCCGCCTTACTCATTCACTCCGTTACTCACTTACCATTTGAAACACTGGCTCGTTAAATCCGAACCCGAAGCGTATTCCTGGAACAC
This sequence comes from Hymenobacter sp. 5317J-9, assembly GCF_022921075.1. Classification (NCBI taxonomy): domain Bacteria; kingdom Pseudomonadati; phylum Bacteroidota; class Cytophagia; order Cytophagales; family Hymenobacteraceae; genus Hymenobacter; species Hymenobacter sp. 5317J-9. The sequence continues at coordinate 1,504,545 of NZ_CP095050.1, read as the reverse complement.
CTTTCTGGCCGAAGATGGCACCGCTTGGACCGGCGTGCGCAACTACCAGGCCCGCAACAACCTCAACCTGATGCAGCCCGGCGACCTGGTGCTGTTTTACCACAGCGTGAGTGAAAAGGCTGTGGTGGGCGTGGCCGAAGTGGCCGCCCCCGCCGCCCCCGATGCCACCGCCGAAGCCGGCTCGCCGTGGGTGGCCGTGCACCTGCGGCCCGTGCGGCCCCTCGCCCGGCCCGTGAGCCTGGCCCAGCTCAAGGCCGATGCGCGGTTGAGCGAGCTGGCCCTGCTGCGGCAGTCGCGCCTGTCGGTGCTGCCTGTGCGCCCCGAAGAATTTGATGTGGTGCTGGCGCTGAGCGCGAAATAAAACGCCCCGCGAGGGCACAAAACCGGCCCGGTTGGGCGTAACTTTAGCCAGGCAGCTGCTCCTTGAGGCAGCGCTTCCAGCTGCTTTTTCTGAGCGCACGGGCATGACACTCCGCTATATTTTTCTGCTGATTTGGGGCTGGGCGCTGGCGGCCGCTCCCCCCGCGCTGGCCCAGAAGCGCGGGCAGGCCCCGCCGCCCAATGCCCCGCGCCAAACGGCCCGCACTGAGCTGCCGCTCGAACCCAGCGACAGCGAGGTGCACGTGCAGGCCGTGCCCGCCGACAGCACGGTGGTGCTGCTGGTGGGCCGCGAAAAGCTGCTGTCCAACAAGACCAAGTTTTCCTTTCAGCAGTACGACAGCACCCTGCGCCTGCGCCAGGAAACCCCTTTGGACGTGCCCACCGAGTTCGACTTCACGCGCATGTGTGCTGAGGGCACCACGGTATACGCGCTGTTTACTTCGCATAGCAACACCGGTCGGCTGTGGGCCGCCGCCTACAGCGGGCGCCTGGGCGAAGTGCGCACCCAGCAGTTCGATACCAAGCTAAGCCGCGAAGTGGTGGAGCTCAAGGCCCTCGACAGCCGCCTGTTTGCCACGGTGCTGCTCAACGACCAGCAGCACGTGACGGCGCTGCTGCTCGACGTGGCCACGGGCCAGATGCAGTACCTGCCTTCGGTGTATGAGCAGCTGCCCACCCAGCTCACCTTCGTGGCCGATGCCGCCACCCGCCGCGCCGAGTACGTGCTGAGCCAGACCAACGGCCGCAAAAGCCGCCTGCTGCTCAAGCAGCTCACCGACCGCGGCCAGCTGGTGAAGTCCGAGTTTGTGCAGGCCGAGAGCGAGCGCAGCCTGCTCACGGCCCAGGTAACGCCTCCGCAGGACACCAGCGCGCGCCTGCTCATGGGCACCTACTCGCTGCGCGGCCTCGACTACGCCCAGGGCCTGTTTGCCACCGACCTGACCCCGGCCACGCCCGGCGCCAAGGCCCCGCTGCGCTTCTACGATTTCCTGCACCTGAAGCACTTTTTCGATTACCTCAAGCCCTCGCGACAGGCCCGCCTGCGGGCCCGCACCGCGCGCCGCCTGGCCCGGTCCAGCGCGCCCACGCGCTGGCACTACCGCCTGCTGCTGCACGAGCTCATGCCCCAGCCCGACGGCGGCTACGTGCTGGTAGCCGAGGTGTACTACCCCCACTACCGTTACAACAGCTACGGCAGCTACTCCGGGCCCTTCAACAACCTGGGCAACCAGTTCGGCACGTCGCCCTTTGCCGGCTCGCGCATCTTCGACGGCTACCAGACCACGCACGCCGTGGTGTGCGGCTTCGACCGCTCCGGCGCCCTGCTCTGGGACAACACTTTCGTAGTAGAAAACCTGCGCCGGGCCGAACTCGAAGAGGCCGTGCGCCTGCAAACCCTGCCCGACGGCCGCCTCGTGCTGGCCTACCTCGACGAGGAGAAGCTGCGCTACAAGGTAATAAACCGCGCCGACGACGCGCCCAACGATAGCCAGGTCGAAATCCAGACCGGCAGCGACGGCACCACGCCCGCCCAGGAGCGCACCGCCGACACCTCGCAGGCCGATCTGCTGCCGTGGTTTGGCAGCCGGTTTGTGGCCACCGGCTACCAGAAAGTGCGCGTAGAGCACGGCCGCGACCGGGAAGTATTTTTTCTTAACTCGGTAGCGTTTTAGGCTTTTTAGGTTTTAACCGGCCCTCCATGAACGTCATGCTGAGCTGGTCGAAGCATCTCTACCGCGGTAGTAATTATTTACTTATCCGGTAGAGATGCTTCGACCAGCTCAGCATGACGTTCTTTTTTTTGTGGTTTCCGTTATTCCCACAGCATTCTTCTTCACCCCAACGCTCCTGTATGATTACCAAGCTCCGTCTCTCCGCTCTTCTTCTCATTCTGCTGCTGGCCGGCTGCCGGGCCGGCGGGCCGGGCACCCCGGCCCGCACCGTGGCCTCGTTCTTCTCGAAATACGAAGGCCGCGAGGGCTTTAAAACCACCGAATGGTCGGCCGACCTGCTGCAGCGCTTGGCCCTGGTGAAAGCCGCCAAGCTGCTCGGCGGCTCCGACCTCACCAACGCCATCACCGGCATTCGCTCGGCCAAAGTCATCAGCTTCGCGCCCACCACTACTTCGGCCAAAGAGCTAGCCGCCGAAGGCCTGCGCGGCGAGGCCGCCGGCATCCTGCAAAACAACAAGTACGACCCGCTTTCCACGGCCGGCTTTGGGGGCAGCAACTACGCCATTTCCACGCGCGGCTCCGGCAACAGCGTGTCGGAGTTTGCCGCGCTGGGCACCCTGCCCGACGTGGCCGATTCTTTCGTGCTGGTGTCGGTGCAGGGCAACTTCACCAAGTCGCAGGTGGAGGCGCTGGGCAAGTACCTGCCCCAGATTGTGCAAGCCACGGGTAAATAATTTGCTGATTTTTTAATGTGCTCATGTGCTGTTACGTTGTTCAGCACTCCACAAAAAAGGCCAATTCCTGCACGGAACTGGCCTTTTGTTTTTATCGTGGCTTCTGCCCTACGCTACTTAACGCAGCACATCAGCACATTAAAAAAATCAGCAAATCAACCACGCGCCATTAGGTCTTCAATGGTGTCGGCTTGCAGCGGAATGTCGGCCATCAGGTCCTCGTTGCCAGAGGCGGTGATGAGGATATCATTCTCCAGACGGATGCCCAGGCCCTCTTCCGGGATGTAAATGCCGGGCTCTACCGTGTACACCATGCCGGGCTCGAAAGTGCGGTACTTATAACCCACGTCGTGCACGTCGAGGCCCAGGTAGTGGCTGGTGCCGTGCATGAAATACTTCTTGTAAAGCGGCGCGGCGGGGTCCTGGTTTTTCACGTCGGAGGCGTTCAGCAGGTCAAGCTTGATGAGTTCCTGCTCCATGCACTCGCCCACCTGCTTGTGGTATTCCTCAATCTCGTTGCCGGCCACGAGGCGGGTTTTGGCGAAGGCCATCACGGCCAGCACCGACTCGTATACCTGCCGCTGGCGCGTGGTAAACTTACCATTCACCGGGATGCTGCGCGAGAGGTCGGCGGCGTAGTTGGCGTACTCGGCACCGAAGTCGAGCAGAATCACGTCGCCGTCCTGGCACTGGTTGTCGTTGGTGGTGTAATGCAGCACGTTGGCGTTTTTGCCGCTGGCCACAATGCTGCCGTAGGCCGGCCCGCGGCTGCGGTTGCGCATGAACTCGTGCACGATTTCGGCTTCAATCTCGAACTCCCACACGCCCGGCTTCACAAAGCCCAACAGCCGGCGGAAGGCCTTGCCCGTGATGTCGCAGGCCTGACGCATCACCCGGATTTCCTCGGGGCTCTTGATGGCGCGCAGCTGGTGCAGCAGGCGCGAAGCCCGGCGGTAGGTGTGCAGCGGGTACTGGCTTTGCAGCATTTTCACGAAGCGGGCGTCGCGCGTTTCCACCTCCACCACGGCCCGAATGTGCTCGTTGGAGTTGAGGTACACGTTTTCGGCCTCGTTCATCAGGGCCGGCAGCACCGACTTGAAGCTGTCGAGCCACATAATGGTGCGGATGCCCGAGTTCTGGCGTGCCTCGTCCTTGGTCAGCTTGTAGCCTTCCCAGATGAGGATGTGCTCCGACGTTTCCTTCAGGAACAGGATTTCGCGGTGCTGCGGCAGGCGCGCATCCGGAAAAATGACGAGGATGCTTTCCTCTTGGTCGACGCCGCTGAGGTAGAACAGGTCGTTGTTTTGCCGGAAAGCCATGGTGCCGTCGGCGTTGGTCGGCATGATGTCGTTGGACTGGAAAATGGCCAGCGAGGCCGGCGGCAGCAGCTCGCGGAAGCGGCGGCGGTTTTCCACAAAAAGCTCGGGAGCAAGGGGAGCGTAGCGCATGGGACGGGTTGGTTGGAATGGGAGCCGCAAGTTAGGGCCGCCAGGATAGAGCCTTGGCTTGTGGCCCCGGCAGGCACAAAAAAAGCCCTTGCCTGCGCAGGCAAGGGCTTTTCTGAAAACCAAGCCGATTCTACATCTTGGCCTTGGTCGTTTTCACGGTCGTTTTGTTGGCTTTGTAGCGCATATCGGGCGTGCCGTCGGCCTTCATGGGGCCGGTGGTTTTGGTCATCTTGTTTTCCTTGTAGCGCATGTCGGCGGTGCCGTCGGCCTTCAGGCGGGTGCTGCTCGACGTGGACGAGGTTTTGGTCATGCCCGAGGGCGTGGTCATGGTGCTCGACTTGCTCATCGTGCCCGAGCTCTTTGTCATGGTGCTCGATTTCGACATGCCCGCCGGGTTCTGCATCGTGCTCGATTTCGTGGTCACTTTCGTGGCGGGCTGCGTCGTCTTCGTCGTCGTCATTTTCGTCGAGCTGCTGCTCGACATGGTGGCCGGCGGAGTCTGGGCCGGCATGGTGGTTTGGGCCACGGCGGCCGTGCCGCCCAACAGGCTCAGGGAAACGAGGAAACCAAGGATGCGTTTCATGTTGAAAGAGAAAAAAAGGGTGAGAAATGATTGAGCCTCCTACGCGACTCGGCGTCCCATAGTTGGCTGAAAGCGTTGCCATTTTCAGGCCCCCAAGGAGCAGGTTGGGCCAGCGGTTGGCGGCGTCATTAAACCCCGGGGCGCCCTGGCCCTCCAACCCGCACTGTTCCACAACTTATTCCCCCTGCATTCATGAAAAAGACCTTGTTTTCCCTCGCAGCCGCCCTCGGGCTGCTTGCCGCTTCCCACGCCGCCTCGGCCCAAACCACACCCGGCATCACCGCCCGCCAGCGCAACGAGCGCGCCCGCATTCGCAACGGCGTGGCCAGCGGCGACCTCACCCGCGCCGAGGCCGCCCGCCTCAAAGCCCGCGAAGCCGACATTCGCCAAGACAAGCAAGCGGCCAAGGCCGACGGGGTGGTGACGCGCGACGAGCGCCAGGACATCCGCCGCGACGAGCACAAAGCCAGCCGGGCCATTCATCGCCAGCGGCACGACGCTCAGGTGCGTCGGTAGTTAATTCCGCCACGCCACCGGTTTTGTAATCATTGCAAAATCAACCGTTAATCCCTGCATCTTTTCAGATGCAGGGATTTTTTATACCTATGCCATTGAAATATTTTGCGTAAATATTTACCGATTGCTACATTCGCCTTCACTCCAGCCGTCGCATCATCCTATTGGCAGGCTCCTCGCGGCACGGCGCGGTTTCACCTCAATCTTCTCTCCGATGAAAAAACAACTACTCTCCCTTCTTCTAAGCGGTTTTTTCCTCTTCGCTTGCGGTGCCGCGCAGGCCGCTACGGCCCGCGCCAAGGCGACGCCCGACAGTCCCACCGAGGTGCAGCGCAAAGCCGCTGTGCGCGCCCAAAAAGCCGCCGCCCGTGAGCAAGCCACCGCGACGAAGCAGGTTTCCAAGATGAAAAAGCTTTCGGTGAAGTCGCACCGCCTAGGCAACAAGCTCGAACACCTGATGCTGGTGGTGCTGGGCATGGAGGAAAGCAAAACCGTGACCTCGCCCCGCCAACTCAAGCGCCAGCTGCACTCGCACCAGAAACAGATGAAGATGCGCGCCAAGCTGAGCGCCCGCGCCCGCCGCAGCCACACCCACGACTAACCCTTTTCGCCAAAACACCCCAACAAAAAAGCCCCTTGCCAACACGGCAAGGGGCTTTTCCTATGAATGGGCAACGGGAATTAGGCCGTTACCTGGGCTTCGAGTTTCTGGGCAAGCACGTGCTTGGGCACGGCGCCCACTTGCTTGTCGACAATCTGACCGTTCTTGAACACCAGCAGCGTGGGGATGCTGCGGATGCCAAACTTCATCGACGTCTGGGGGTTGGCGTCGACATCGACTTTGCCAACTACCACTTTGCCTTCGTATTCGCCGGCCAGCTCCTCTACCACGGGGCCTACCATGCGGCAGGGGCCGCACCACTCGGCCCAGAAGTCTACCAGAACCGGCTTGTCGCCGCCAATGATTTCGTCGAAGTTGGCGTCGGTTATTTCAATTGCTTTGTGTCCCATTTCAATTTGGGTTGGGGTTAATGATGCTCTGGCGGTACGGCCAAAGGGGCCGCAAGGTAGCAGATATTGGATGCTTAACATGTCTAACGGGGGAAAGTTCAGCCCGGTTGATTTCCCGCCTCAGTCATGAGCGCGAATGGACCCGATACCTCGGCGAAGCGAGGGTTTGACCAAGCCAATGGCCAGGGGGTAGCATTATCCAGGGGGTAGCATTATACTGATGCACCTGTGCAGATTACGGTTCGTTTTTTGCTATGTAGCAATTCCACAATTTTCTTACATCCCCCCTTCCTATGCCATACCACTACGCTTGGTTTCGTTTGTTGCTACTGCTGCTACTTGGCAGCTCTGCCGCCTGGGCCCAACGCCCCCCCACCACCATGGTATACGACTCATTGGGACGCCCCCGGCGGCTCAATCACCAGCTTTCGGTGACATTTGACCGGTCCGTCATCAATCTGGCGGCCGTGGGTAACCCCTTGGGCAACGAAGGGCCGCTTACCGCCTTCCTCACGCCTGCAGCAGTTAATGCGCTGCAAGCGCACTTCAGCTTTGATGTTTCCAGTATCTACGCCGCGAAGATGTACAATAGGGCAACGCCAACCGATACATTATTTTTTACCGGCTCACCATTGTTTGGTCCCGATTGGTGCGTGTTGAGATTGTACATGCCGGCCGGCACCGACGATTACGCCAGTTTCGAGGCATTTGCGCAGCAGCCCCTGACGCTGGTAAAAGGCGTGGGCTTCATCATTTCCGCGGTGCCCACCAGCAGCTCGGCCACGCCGTTTCTCATGGCTTCCGGCAATGCTTCCCTGCTCACCTACCCGCAGCCGGCGCAAAACGTCCTCACTTTTGCGCTGCCTGCCCCCCTGCCGGCCACGGCCGAAATCACCATTCTCACGGCCGCGGGCAAAGTGGTGCGCACCGAAAAATACCAGGTCTACCAACACGGCGAGTTGACCCCGCTGCAAACCGACCTTTCTGCGCTGCCGGCAGGCCAGTACTTTTATCGCGTCGTCACCCCTAAAGCCACTTACCAGGGCCGGCTTGAAAAACAAGACTGAATTATTCCCTAGAAAAGAAAAGGGATGCTCCCGGTAAGAGCGGCCCTTTTCTTTTCTAGAGATGCTTGCTAAATCAGGGTGCAAACCTCCATTTCCATCTCGTGCATCTTCTCAATGAAGGTTTTGGGCTCAATCTGAAACTTGCGCGAGAACATGTCCACGGCCAAGTGCTCGTGCGGCTCCACGAACTGAATTTCCAGGCGTTTGGAGCCCGGCGCGTGGTCGATGGCGTCTTGCAGGCGGTCGAGCATGGGGCCGGTCACGGTGCGCAGGTCCAGCTTCACGCGCACGCCCTTGCTGCGTTTTTCGGCCACGTCGGCCAGCGGCTCCATGGTCAGGATGCGCAGGTCCCACTGGTCCTGGGTGTGGCGGCGCAGCTCCTGCTTGAGGCGCACGTACATGGGCGGCACCTGCTCGTTGGGGTAGTTGCGGGGGTTGATGAGCGGGGCAAACTTGGTGTAGTCGTCGCGGAACAAGGCCGGGTTGATGCTCGTCTCGTAGTCTTCCAGAGTGAAGGTGCAGAACGGCTGGCCGGTCTTCGTGGTCTTGAACAACACGTTATTAATCAGGCCCGCAACCGCAATTTCCTTGTTCTTGATTTCGTCCACCTTGTCGAGGCCGCAGGTGCAGTAGGCGTCCAGCTCCAGCTTGTAGCTGTCCAGCGGATGGCCTGAGAGGTAGAAGCCCACCACCTCTTTTTCGCGGCGCAGCTGCTCGGTTTTGCTCCAGGGCTCCATCTCGTGCATCTTGGGCAGCGGCGCGGCCACAGCGCCAAAAGCACCGGCCCCGAAAAGGCTGTGCTGCGCCGACTCCTTGGCGGCGGCGTGCTGCTGGCCCAGCTTCATGGCCTTCTCGATGAGGTTCTGGTCGCCTGCCGGAGCGTCCAGGTAGAGGCGGCGGTGCTTATCAAAGCCATCGAAGGCCCCGGCCTGGGCCAGGCTTTCGAAGGTTTTCTTGTTCACGGTGCGCAGGTTCACGCGCTTGGCAAAGTCGAAAATGTCGGAGTACGGGCCGTTTTTTTCGCGCTCCTGCACCATGCTTTCCACTGCGAGTTCGCCCGCGCCCTTCACGGCGCCCATGCCGAAGCGGATGGCGCCTTCCTGGTTCACGTTGAATTTCAAGAGGGATTCGTTCACGTCGGGCCCCAGCACGGGCACGCCCTGCTTGCGGGCTTCCTCGATGAAGAAGGTCACCTTTTTGATGTCGCCCATGTTGTTGGTGAGCACGGCAGCCATGTACTCGGCCGGGTAGTTGGCCTTTAGGTAACCCGTTTGGTACGCCACCACCGAGTAGGCGGCCGAGTGCGAGCGGTTGAAGCCGTACTCGGCGAACTTCTCCATCACGTCGAAGACTTCGTTGGCCTTCTTCGCCGGGATGCCGTGGATGTTCTTGGCGCCTTCAATGAATTTCTCGCGCTCCAGGGCCATCTTTTTCATGTCCTTCTTGCCCATGGCGCGGCGCAGCAAGTCGGCACCGCCCAGCGAGTAGCCGGCCAGAATCTGAGCCGTCTGCATGATTTGCTCCTGGTACACCATGATGCCCTGGCTGTATTCCAGAATGGGCTTCAGCAGGTCGTGCGGGTACTCCACTTCCTCGCGGCCGTGCTTGCGGCTGATGAAGTTCGGAATGAACTGCATCGGACCCGGCCGGTACAGGGCGTTCATGGCAATCAAGTCCTCGATGTTGGTTGGCTTCAAGTCCTTGAGGTACTGGCGCATGCCCTCCGATTCAAACTGGAACGTGCCGATGGTATCGCCGCGCTGGTAGAGGGCATACGTCTTCTCGTCATCGAGCGGAATCTCGTCGATGTCGATTTTCACGCCGTGGTTGCGCTCAATCAGGTTCAGAGCATCCACGATGATGGTCAGGGTCTTGAGCCCCAGAAAGTCCATCTTCAGCATGCCGGCGCTCTCAATCACCTTGCCGTCGAACTGCGTCACGAGCAGGTCGGAGTCCTTCGAGGTCGAAACCGGGATGTACTTCGTGATGTCGTCGGGCGCGATGATGACGCCGGCCGCGTGGATGCCGGTGTTGCGCACCGAGCCTTCCAGGCGCTCGGCCAGGCGCAGAATCTGGCCCTTGAGGTTGTCGGGCGATTCGTCGCGCCGAATCATGTCGAGTTCCTGGTTTTCGGCGAAGGCGCCGGCCAGGGTGGTGCCGGGCTTGTCGGGCACCATTTTGGTGAGGTCGTTGGTCTGCGGCAGGGGCAGCTCCATGGCCCGGGCCACGTCCTTGATGCTGGACTTGGCGGCCATGGTGCCGAAGGTGATAATCTGGGCCACCTGCGTTTTGCCGTACTTGTCCACCACGTAGTCGATGACTTTCTGACGATTCACGTCGTCAAAGTCGATGTCGATATCGGGCATCGACACGCGCTCGGGGTTCAGAAAACGCTCGAACAGCAGCGAGTACTTGATGGGGTCGATGTTGGTGATGCCCACGCAATAGGCCACGGCCGAGCCGGCGGCCGAGCCGCGGCCCGGGCCCACGGCCACGCCCATGCTCCGGCCCTTGTTGATGAAGTCCTGCGTGATGAGGAAGTAACCGGCAAACCCCATCGTTTTGATGATGCGCAGCTCGTATTCCAGGCGCTCCTCCACTTCAGGAGTGCGCTCGGAGTAGCGCGGGGGTTTGGTCATCGTCACGGTGCCATTGCCGGCGCCGGGCCCGAAGGCGCCCACGTAGGTCAGCTCGCGCAGGAAGTCGTCGGCGTTGGCGAAGCCGGCGGGCAGCGGGAAGTTCGGCAACAGGATGTCGCGCGCCAGCTTGGGCGGCGTGATTTTATCGACGATTTCGTTGGTGTTGTCCAGACTTTCGGGCACGTCGTGGAAGAGCGCCGCCATCTCGGCCTGGGTCTTGAAGTAGAACTGGTCGTTGGCGAAGCCGAAGCGGGTGTGGGGCTTGGGTTTCTGCAGCTCCTCGTCGATGCGGCGCAGCTGGCGCTGGGCTTTTTCGTCGCGGGCGTGGTCACGGCGCAGGTTGTCGAGCAGGTCGTATTTCACCTCGCCCTTGCCCGTCATCAGGGTGTAGTAGTTGGTGCGGATGTCGCCGACCGGGATGCTGTGCTCTTCGCCGGTGTTCACGCACAGCAGCAGGTCGTGGGCGGCGTAGTCGGTCTGGTCGACGTAGTGCGAGTCGTTGGTGCAGATGACCTTGACGTTGTACTTCCGGGCAAAGCCCAGCAGCACCTGGTTCACGTCTTCCTGGCTTTTGCCGGTGCCATCGAAGTTCATCAGCCCGTGACGCTGAATTTCGATGTAGAAATCCCCACCAAACAAGTCAAGCCACCACTTCAGCTTCTCCTCCGCTTCCGCCTCCGTACCGAACAGGATGGTTTGCGGAATCTCGGCGCCGATGCAGCAAGAAGTCGCAATCAGTCCCTCGTGGTACTTCACCAACAGTTCCTTGTCGATGCGCGGAAACTTGGAGTACTGCCCCTCGATGAAGCTCAGCGAGCACAGCTTGGCCAGGTTGTGGTAGCCGGCCTGGTCCTTGGCCAGCAGCAACTGATGGTAGCGGTTGTCCTTCTCCCCTTTCTCGCGGCTGAACGTCTTTTTGAACCGGTCCTCCACCATGTAGAACTCGCAGCCCACAATAGGCTTCACGTTGTACTTGTTGGCCTCGGCCACAAAGTTAAAGGCCCCGAACATGTTGCCGTGGTCGGTGAGGGCCACGGCGGGCATCTCGTCCTTCTGCGCCTTCTTCATCAGGGCCGAAATGCTGGCCTGGCCGTCGAGCAGGGAATATTGCGTGTGCGAGTGGAGGTGCGAGAACGTGGGCATTTTTTATTTTGGTTAACAACCGTTCGAATCATTTAAATCCGGCCGGTTATGCAAACGGCTTTTGGTAAAGTTACCGCCATCCGTAGGCAGGCTCAAACTTTTGCTATAATGAAAAAGGCCTTATTATTGCGTATCGCAAATCGCGATACGCAATAAAACTAGTTAACATGGCGGAACATAAAGGCATGCGTCCTCAGGACGTAGTGGTCCTATTGAAGCTCGTCAGCCTAGACCATACCCCGGACAAATCTTCGCTGGGCATGCATCAGGTTTCTTTGGCAGCTTCGCTGGGCATGAGCCAGTCGGAGGTGTCGGCGTCTCTGCGCCGCAGCCGCGTTGCGCGTTTGGTGGCCCAAGGCAAGTCGCAGGTGCATCCGCAGGCCCTGCTGGAGTTCTTGTGCTACGGCTTACGCTACGTGTTTCCTGCGGAGCCCGGACCGATACACCGGGGCATGCCCACGGCGCACTCGGCGCCACCGCTTAAGCAACTGATTCGCAGCCAGGACGTGTACGTGTGGCCCAGTCCGGACGGAGAGGTCCGGGGCGAAACCATCACGCCGCTGTATCCTTCGGTGCCTGCAGCGGCTCGGCAAGACGCCATTTTATATTCTTTGCTGGCGCTGGTTGATGCCCTTCGCGTGGGCCGCGCCCGGGAAATTGCGCTGGCCCAAGACTGGCTAAAGAAATACCTACTACATGGCAGAACTACATAACACCGCCGCTTTGCAAGCCGTTGCCCACGGCTTAGGCGATATGCTCCCCGAAGTGGTATTTGTGGGCGGCGCCACCATTGGGCTATACGCTAGCCGGCCCGCCGCCCCCATCTCCAGGCCCACCGATGATGTCGATTGCATCATCGAGTTGGCATCTTACGGGGCATTTGCCGCCATGGAAGAGCGGCTACGAGCTCGTGGGTTTCGCCACGATACGGAGAGCGGCGTCCAAATTCGTTGGGAATACCAAGGCGTGCCCGTCGACATGATGCCCACGGAGGCAACTGTGTTGGGCTTTAGCAACCCGTGGTATCCGCCCGGCATGGCCACGGCCCAACCCTACCTCTTGCCCGACGGTACGACCATCAAGATTCTGCATCCGGCCTACTTGCTGGCCACGAAGTTCTGCGCCCGGCAGAGCCGAGCCACGGACCTGCGCCTAAGCCACGATTGGGAGGACATTGTATATGTATGCGAGGAAAGGGCTTCACTTGTCGAGGAGGTAGCTTCGGCGGCGGCTGATGTCCGAACATATATTTCGGACCAATGCGCCGAAGTGTTGAGGCAGGCCAACAAGGAGGAATTGGTCGAGGCGGTGATGAGCCGAGATGCCACGGTTGATTCGCTGCTGACCACTCTGCACCAACTGGTAGCTTTAGGAAGCGAACAGCTCAATGCCTGATGGGGGCCTGTACGGTGGGCACAATTGACTACCTAGCAACCTCAGGCGCTATTCGCAACACCTCTCCTATTTTGGCTGATGTGTCAGTATCGGCTTTGCCGTTCCACGTTTGCAGGTCGGCCACCGTGACTTTGTAGAGGCGGGCAATGCTGTACAATGTTTCGCCTTTGGCCACGGTGTGCTGGGTGGCGGAGGCAGTGGCTGGGGGTGCCGTGGCTGCCGCTTTGGGCACATACAGCGCCGGATTGGCACCCGCAGCCGCCGGACGGGCCACAGGAGCCGGCCGTGGCGCGGGCGCCGTAGCGGCTGGCGCAACGGCGGCAGCTTGGGCAGCTTCCGCCTTCAGCACCAGCACCTGCCCAATGACCAGCCCGGAGGCGGGCGTGAGGTTGTTGAGGGCCATGAGGGTGGCGGGCGGAATGTTGTAGCGCCGGGCCACCGAGTATACTGATTCGTGCGCTTCGACCCGGTGTGTGGCCGGCTGGGCAGCGGGGGCTTCTGCCGGCACCACGGGCACCACGGGCCTGGGAGCAGGCGCCACCGCTTTGGGGGCTGGTGCTACGGGAGTGGGAGCCAGCACTGCAGCGGGCCGGGGGGCCGGCTTGTACTCCACGGCCGGGCGCGATGCCACCGGCTCGGCCGCAACTGGGGCCGGGTCAGGCTGCACCGGCGGCTCGTCGGCCAGCGGCTCCGAAACCGGCGCGGGGGCGGGCTTGGGCAGGGGCACGTACTGCGGGGCCGGGGCAGCGGGCCGCACCGGCGCGGGGGCTGCCACCACCGCCACTTCCGGCGAAGGAGCAGGGGCAGCGGGCGTGGCCGTGGCGGCAGCCGTCGACAGGGTTTCGCCCCAGCCGTCGGCATCCTCGGTCACCACGCGCTTGGTTTTGACTTTGCCGTCTTCGGTCTTGATTTTGGTTTTGATTTTCACCTGGCCGCTCTCGGTGGCCACGCCGCGGCGCTCGGCCACGGGGGCGTTGGCCTGGTCCAGCAATACGTCGGTGTTGTTGTCGGCCGCGGCGGCACCGGCGCTGGGCCGCTCCAGAGCCACGGCTTCGGTCAGGCTGCGGTACTCCACGGCGGTCTCGCGGGGGCGGGTGTGCTGCAGCCACAGCAGGCGGCCGGGGCGCAGCTCCTCGTTGCGGGCCATGCGGTTTTTATTCAAAATGGCTTTCTGGCGCATGCCGTACTTCTGGGCCACGTCGAAAATGCGCTCGCCGGGCTGCAGCACGTGGTATTCCACGGGGCCCACATCGCGCTTGCGCTGCAGGAAATACGGGCGGCCAGCCACGGCCACGTCGAAAGCTTTCAGCTCGTTGTCGCGCAGGAATTCGCCCTGGCGGCGGTGGCCGCGGCGGGCCAGGTCGGCGGTGGTTTCGCCGGGCAGGGCAATGAGGGCACGCAGCTTATTGAGGCGCACTTCGGCCGTGTTGTTGCCCACGGCGGGCATGGCCAGCAGCTCGCCGTTGGTTTGCAGGCGCTGGTTGGCCACGATGCCGGCGGCCTGGGTCACGTCGCCCACGGGCACCACCAGTGAGTAAGGACGGTCGGCGGGCACGGCGGCGGCCAGCAGCCAGCGGTTGTGGCTGGCCAGGGCGGCGGGGTCGGCGTGCAGGGCCAAGGCCTGGGCTTCCAGCGTTTGGCCGGCCACGGCGGGGAACTCCTGCAAGCGCAGGGCCGGCGTGGGGTTCAAACCACAGAACGGCTCGAACGCTACCTTGTGGGCCAGAAACATCAGCACGTAGGGCGAAGTGGCTTCGGTAATGGCCATTTCGGTGGCGTCGAAATCCGACGGCAGGGTGTAGGGCTGCACGCCGCTCGGGCCGGTGTAGTAGCTAAGCAGGGCGTTGAGCCAGTTGTGCAGCGGCTTGTTGTTCTGGCTGAGGTAGCGCGCGGCGGCGCGGGTGCTGGCCACCAAGTGCTTGCGCTGGTCCACGTCGTCGTTCACCACCAGGCCCAGCCCGGTGGCGGTTTCGCGCTTGAGCTGCCAGTAACCCACGGCCTCGTGCGCGCTTTGCGCATCGCCGATGAGGGCGCTTTCCTGCAGCACCAGGTAGCGGAAATCGAGCGGCACGCCTTCCTCCCGCAGCACCCGGTCGATGATGGGAAAGGCGGCGTCGGCCTGGTTCACGCGGGCCTGAAACGAGGGCTGGTGCCGGCTCAGGCCGTCGGCCTTTTGCTGCACCAGGCGCCTGGCTTCCTCATTCAATACCAGGTGCAAGCCGGCCACATCAAAGGCAGCGGGCACGCTGGGGCGGGCGGCCGGCGTAGTGGGCTGGGCCGCCAACCGGCCCGATAAAAACACGCTCAGCAAGAGCAGCAAGGCAACGGAATTTCGCATAAGCTACGCAGGCGGGAAGCGGCCACCGCGGCCCCTTCCCGCCCGGAAGCTGCAAAGAACCTGAATTTTGGGCAATTCGGCCGCCAGAGCCGGGCCCGCTGGCCAACCTACGGCCGGCCGCCACCCGGAAATCCGCCGCCCCCGCCCGGCTGGCCGCCCCATCGGGCCGGCCGAAGCCACGGCCCTGACGCGGACCGTCGGCCGGCTCGGTGGGCGCTACCACGTTGCCGCTGCGGATGTTGTAGGTGAACATCAGCATGAAATAGCGCTGCAGAATGGTGGTTTGCACGTCTTCGTAATACGCCTCGCTCACGTTGCGCTGGATGGCGCGGTTCTGGCCCAGCAGGTCGAAGGCGTAGATTTTGATTTCGCCGCGCTGCCCGGGGAAGAGCTTCTTGCCCAGGCTGGCGTTCCACAGCGCGTAGGGCTGGTTGTAGCCCGACGACAAGCCCGCGTAGTACTGGTGCACGAGGTCGGTTTGGAAGTTGATACCGGGGCCCACAATCCAACCCAGGCGCACCCGCGTCACCTGGGTGAAGTAGCTGGTGTTGAGGCGCGACTGCAGCGTGTTGCGCACATAGTTTTTGTTCGACGTGGTCGAGGCCGTGAAATCCAGGTTGGGGCTGATGTTGGAGCTCAGCGTGAGGCCGGCGCCGAACGAAGGCGAGCGGGCGTAGTTCAGGCCGCCGTTCACCAGGCCGGGCCGTTGCGTGAAGTTGGCGTTGGCGCTCAGGTTCACGTTGGTTTTGATGGGCTTGATGGGCCGGCCGTAGCTCACCAACGAGCGCACCGAGTATTCCTGGCTCAGGTTCACGGGCTGGGTGAGCTGGCCGCCGGCGGGCAGCCGGATGGCGTCGGCGCCGTCGGGTGTCACGGTGGTTTCGCGCGCGGCCACGGTGGTGCGGTTGGCAATGGGGTTCTGGGTGTAGGAGCCGTTCAGCAGAGCAAAAAAGTTACTCGACACCTCGGGGTTCGAGGCCGAATAGCGGAAGTTGACCGAGTGCTGGTATTCCTGGCGCAGCGTGGGGTTGCCGATGGTGAGCTGCAGCGGGTTGGAGTTGTTCACCACGGCCTGCAGCTGGCTCACGCTGGGCGCACTGGTGTTGGTGCGGTAGTTGAAGCGCAGGTTTTTCTGCCGCGTGAAGCGGTAGTTGAGGTTGGCATTGGGCAGCACGTTCACGAAGTAGTAGCGCCCAATGCTGGGCCGCGGGTACTGCGCGTCGCTGTACAGTTCCGAATACTGCCCCGCCACGCCCAGGCTGCCCTGGAATTTCTGCGTGTTGTGGCGGAAGCTCAGGCCGCCCGACTGCGTGAAGTAATAGTTGTCAAACACGTTGCTCAGCGACTCGTTCAGCTCGGGCGTGTCGCCGTTCACCAGGTTGTAGGTGTACTTGTTCGAGTTGTTGGGCGCGTAGTTGATGGTATAGTTGCCCTGCAGCTGGTCTTGCCGGCTCAAGGCCTCGGTCAGGGCCAGGTTGGCGGTGATGTTGCCGCCGTTCTGCTGCAGCGTGTTGGTCTGGTTGAGGTTGTTGAGGGCCGAGCCCGTGTCGTCGGTTTTCAGCGTGGCGCCACCGTTGCGCTGGTTGTAGCTGCCCCCAATGCTGAGGCTGGCCGTGCGCCCGGCCTTCGGAAAGCGGTGCCGAAAGAGCACGTCGCCACCCGTGTTCAGGCCCTTATTGTTAGAATTGTAGAGGCTGTTGATGCGGCTCTGCTCCTCGCCGGCCACGCGCGTCACGCCGTCTACCACGCTATTAGCGTCGTTCATCTGGTAGCTGAAGCGCGGCCGAAAAAGGACAGAGTTGGCCGAGTCAATCTTGTGCTCCAGGCGCATGTTGAAGCGCTGGTTGGTGTTCACGCTGTTGGTGTTGGCGTTCTGCGTGAAGGTGGTGTTGGCCTGCTCCGGCAGCACGTACTGGCGCTGGGTCAGGCTCTGGTTGCGGTTGTTGGCCCGGTTGAAGAAATAGCTGGCCGACAGCTCTGTTTTCTTATTCCACGCGTCCGAGTAGTTCAGGCCCGCCGCGTTGGTGGTCGTGATGCCGCCGCTCTGGTTCACCAGGAAGTCGCCGGCGTTGCCGCCGTTGCCGCCGCCGCCGCCGCGCCCGCCGCGGCCTCCGCCGCCGGTGTTGGAGTTGCCCACCACTCCCAGCAGGTCTTCGGTGCCGAAGTTCTGCTCGTTCACGTTGTTGCTCTGGGCCAGCACGGCCACGCGGCGGTCGCCTTTGAAGTTGTTGACGTTGCCGCTGGCTTTATAGTGGTCGGGCCCCGCGCCGGCCAGCACCCGCCCAAACGTGCCGTTGCGGAATTCCACCTTGGTCACGATGTTGATGGTCTTGGTGGTGTTGCCGTCATCGAAGCCCGAAAAGCGGCTCTGCTCGCTGCGCTGGTCAAACACTTCCACCTTGTCCACCATTTCGGCGGGCAGGTTTTTCAGCACGGCGTCGGGGTCGTTGCCGAAGAAGGGCTTGCCGTCCACCAGCACCTGCTGCACGTTTTCGCCCTGTGCCTGAATCTTGCCGTCGGCCCCGCGGGCCACGCCGGGCATCTTCTCCAGCAGGTCGCCGGTGGTGGCGTCGGGGTTGGTTTTGAAAGCGCGGGCGTTATACTGGGTCGTGTCGCCCTTCTGCACGCTTTGGGCGGCGGCGCCGGTCACCACCACGCCCTTGAGCTGCACGCCGCCGGTTTGCAGGGCCAGCGTGCCCAGCGCCACGGGCTGGCTGGCCACGGTCACGGGCTGACTCAGCTTGGCAAAGCCCACAAACGAGGCGTCGAGAATGTAGCGACCGGGCACCACGTTATCGAACTGAAATTTCCCCTCGGCATCGGCCGCGGTGCCGGTTTTCACCGAGTCAGGCAGCCGAATCAGCAGCACGTTGGCCCCGATGAGCGGCGACTGGTCCTTGCCATCGGTCACGCGGCCGCTCACCGTGGTGGGCGCCTGCGCGCGGGCCGCGCCCAAGCCAAGAAGCAGGGAAATAAACAGGGTAAAGTGCCGCATGTAAAACGAGGATAAAGCGCTGGAAACTGGTCAGACGCAGTTCTTGCGGCTAAGGTTAGAAACAGACAAACAATCGATTGTGTCAACTGCTACCTTTTGCGCAGCAGCAGCAGCCCGTCGCGCAGGGGCAGAAACACCGGCTCCACCCGCGCATCCCGGGCCATCTTGTCGTTGAACGCCCGCACCAGTGGCGTGTCTTTGTCGCCCGTTCGCACCTCGTGTGCGGGCAGCACCTTGCCGCTCCACAGCACGTTGTCGACGATGAGCAAGCCGCCGGGCCGCACGTGGTCAATGACGGCTTCAAAATACGCGTCGTTGTTGCGCTTGTCGGCGTCAATAAAGACCAAATCCCACACTTCATCGACCAAGCCGGGCAAAACATCGAGCGCCGCCCCCATGTGCAACCGCACCCGCTCCGTGAGGCCTGCCGCCGCCACGTAGCGCCGAATGCGCGCCTCCCGCTCGGGGTCGACTTCAATGGTGTGCAGCAGCCCGTTAGCGGCCAGCCCTTCGGCCAGGCACAGTGTGGCGTACCCGCAAAACGTGCCGATTTCAAGAATGCGCTGCGGCCGGGCCAGGTGGCTGAGCATGCTCAGAAACCGGCCCTGCAGGTGCCCGCTGCTCATGCGCGGCAGCATGGTTTGCAGGTGGGTTTCGCGGGTGAGCTGGGCCAGCAGCGGCGGCTCGGGGGCCGTGTGGAGCGCGGCGTAAATGTCGGTGGAGGCGTCAGTCATGGACGTTGAACGAGGTAGAAACGCAATATTTTGCGTCTCGTCGTTGCACGATGACGCTTACACAATTCGAACGGCGCGGCCTGGGGCGTTCAACGACGAGACGCAACATATTGCGTCTCTACCCCCCTATCAAGGGCCGCAGCCGAAAAACATACACCCGAAAGCCGGACTTGCCCGGCCCATACGTGGAGCCCACCACTTGGTACAGGCCTTCGTATCGATACACTTCGAGCGCGTCATCTTCGGCGGGTACTTTGCGCAGCACTCGCACCGGCAGGCCGGTTTCGATGCTCCTCAGCAAGGCCAGAATGCCGGTGGTGGGCACCTGGTCCATGATTTGGCGGCCGGTTTTGGGGTCGCGCCCGCCGTTGCCGGAGTACAGAATTTCGTCCTCGCCGAAGTCGTCTTCCTCGTACTGGCCGGCCAGCACGATGCTTTCGGCGCCCAGCTGCTGGGTGCCGCACACGCCGGTTCGGCGCGGCCGGTGCACCCGGCTCAGCGACAGGTCAATACGGTTGCGAAAGGTATCGCCGGGCCGGTAGCTGCCCACGTGCCCGTACACCGGCTGGCTCATTTCCCTTCGGGCACGTACTGCAGCACGCTCAGGTGCTCCTCGGTCAGCACTTCGTTGGCCATGTCGCGCAGCTCGGCAGCCGAAACGCGCTCGATTTTCTCGAAGATTTCGCTCAGCGGCTCCACGCGGCCCAGGTCGAGAGTGCTTTTGCCGAGCAGCTGCATCAGGCCGCTGTTGCTTTCCTCGCTCATGGCCAGCTGGCCCATGAGCTGGTGCTTAGCAATGTGCAGCTGATTGGTGGTGAGTGGCTTCTCGCGCAGCAGCTTCAGCTCCTTCTGCACCAGGCCCAACGTACGTACCAGCTGCTTGCCCTCGGTACCGAAGTAGATGCCGAACAGGCCCGTGTCGGTGTAGGGCGAGTAAGTGCTGTCGATGGTGTACACCAAGCCGTACTTCTCGCGCACCGCCAAGTTGAGGCGCGAGTTCATGCCGGGCCCGCCCAGGATGTTGTTCAGCATGAAGAACGGGATGCGGCGCGGGTCGTTGAGCGAATACGCCGGCCCGCCCACCAGGCAGTGGGCCTGCGAGATGGGCCGCGGCTCCACCTGGCTTTTGCGCTCGTAGGTGCCCACCGGGCGGCGCACCCGCGGCCCCAGCCGGGCCGGCAGCGGGGCCAGAAACTTATCAGCCAGCCGCTTTACGGCCTCAAACGACAGGTTGCTCACCGAGCTAAACACCAGCCGGTCGGTGCGCATTTGCTCATTGAGAAAGGCGTGAAAATCGGCCGTCTGGAAGCGGCTCACGCTTTCGCGCGTACCCAGAATGTTGACACCCAGCGGATGGTCGCCGAAGATAACCGTGTCGAAATCGTCGACAATGGCGTCTTCCGGCGCGTCCTGGTACATGCTCATTTCCTCCAGAATCACGCCCCGCTCCTTTTCCACCTCGCGGCCCGGAAACACGGAATTAAACGTCAAATCGGTGAGCAGCTCAAACGCGCGCTCGAAGTGCGTGCTGAGCAGCGCGGCGTAAAAGCAGATTTTCTCTTTGGTGGTGTAGGCGTTCAGCTCGCCGCCCACGGTTTCGAGGCGGTTGAGGATGTGAAAGGACTTGCGCTTCTCGGTGCCCTTGAACGCCATGTGCTCCCAGAAGTGGGCCAGCCCCTGCTGGTGCGGCGCCTCATCGCGCGAGCCAATGTCGAGCAAAAAGCCGCAGTGCGCTATTTTGGTATGCGGTACCTGCTTGTGTAAGAGGCGGATGCCGTTAGGATATTCGTGAATGTGATAATCAAGCATAAGGAATACAAAGGTAGGGCACACCGTTTGTCATCCTGAGTGCAACGAAGGACCTTCTCACGCCAGAACAATTCTGCTCAGCCGTGAGAAGGTCCTTCGTTGCACTCAGGATGACAAACGATTTTAAGATGACATAACCGGCAATGTGGCCAGTAGTTGCCCCACCTCAACAGTGTGCGCGCAACGAAAATGCCCCAGCGGGCAGGCGCCGTGGCCGTGCAGGCCACAGGGCTTGCAATCCAGCGGCTCGTTGGTTTGCACCACATACGACACCGGCGACAGCGGCCCAAACCCAAACTCCGGCACCGTGGAGCAAAACACCGCCGTCACGGGTGCCCCCACCGCCGAGCACAGGTGCATGGGCGCCGAGTCGTTCACGTAGTTCATCACCGCCCCGCGCATCAGCGCCGCCGAGGCCAGCAGGCCTATTTTCCCGGTTAGGTTCACCAGATTTTTGCGTCCGCTGGCGGCCGCCAGGCGCTCGCAGGCCGCCACGTCGGGCGGGCCGCCCAGCACGTACACGCGCAGGCCCGCGGGCAGCCCAGCCAGCAGTTCCAGCCATTTGTTTTCGGGATACTGCTTGGTGAACCACACCGAAGTGGGCGCAATGCAGATGTAGGGCCCCACTGCGGCGTAGGGGGCCACAGCCGCTTCATCGGCTGCCGAAGGATATAGCCGCGGGGGCAATAGCGGCGTGGGCACGGCATCGGTGAGCAAGCGCAGATTGCGGGTCACCTCGTGGGTGCCGTCGCCGATGGCGTGCGGCACACGCCGGGTGAAAAACCGACTCAGCGGGTTTTTAGCGAAGCCCACCCGCTCCGGCGCCCGCGAAAAAGCCGTGAGGAACCCCGTGCTGGCAAAGCGCTGCAACGTGACCACGCGGCGGTAGCGAGCGGCTCGAATCTGGCCCAGCAGCTCCCACAGGGCCGCGTACTTGCGGTGCTTCTTGTCCCAAATCAGCACGCGCCGCACGTGGGGGTGGCCCGCCAGCAGGCCCTCGTTGCCGCGGCGCACCAGCACATCCACGGGCGTGGCGGGCTCGGCGTGGTGCAGATATTCCAGCAGCGCCGTCATCAGAATGACGTCGCCGATGAAAGCAGTTTGGATAAGGAGGGTAGCGGGCGAGGATTCGGGCATGGGCGAAACGCAAAATTACGGCCGCTCACCCGCGTTGTGCCGGAGACCCAAGCGCTAAGCAGCCATCAACATATAAAACGGCCAGTCGGGCGGGTCGGAAAGATACCGAACCGCCCGACTGGCCGCTGCTTTTATCTGAATGAGGAGGCCTACGTGAGCTGCGTGGGCCGGTTCACCACTTCTTCGAGCGAAATGAGGGTTTCGGTGCGCTCAATGCCATCAATAGGCTGAATGCGGTCGTGCAGCACGTCGCGCAGGTGCTGGGTGTCGCGGCACACCAGGCGGGCAAACACGCCGTAGGCACCGGTGGTGAAATGAATGCTCACCACTTCCGGGATGTCGCGCAGCTGGTTCACCACGCTGGTGTACACCGAACTTTTCAATAGGTAGATGCCCAGGAAGGCACTCACGCCGTAGCCCAGCTTCTGGTAGTCAATGCGGAGCGTGGCGCCCTGCACAATGCCGATTTCTTCGAGGCGAGCCATGCGCACGTGCACGGTGCCGCCCGAAACGTTGACCTTGCGGGCAATTTCTGTGTACGGCATCTTGGCATCCTGAATGAGCAGATTCAGGATGTTGCGGTCGGTATCATCAAGTTCGTAATTTCTAGCCATGTTTTGCAGAGGAAGATTAAACGGAAAGCGAAATTAAGGCCTGAAAATTGAAGTTATTGTAAATTTTTAGTTAAACGATGAAATTATTTGCACCATCTAACTTGTCCTCTTACATTTGTTACAATCCAAGGCAGAAGGCCACGGCAACAGCGTAGCAGTGAAAAGTGAACAAATAAACGCAGTTTTTTTGCGGTTTGTCGCTAATCTCATAATGATTGGACTTTCCAATCTCTACGGCCGTGGTTGAATACGGAGGAGAAGAGGGGAAAACGAGGCACTGCATCTGGGTGGGTGCATGTCTCACACAAGTAAGAGGCGACCTCTGGGTGGGGGTCGCCTCTTCGTGCTTTAAAACGATTGCAGTGGCCGCCTGCTACTACAGCCCAACTAATCAGCTGCTTGGCTAGCGAGCAGCCACCGGGCGCTGTTGCGCCCGGTATTGCTTCACGCCCGCCTGCAGGTACTCGCTGAATTTGCTCACGCTGGGCTCGTACGCAATGGGGGCCAGCAGGGGCTTGTTGGTGGTGTCGTTGGGGTCGAGCAGCACGTAATAGGGCTGAGCGTTAGCGTTGAACTTGCTGATTTGAAAATCCAGGTTTTGCTCGCCCATGGTGGCTTTCACCCGGCCGTCGCGCGGCGAAGTGTACCATTCGGTATTGGGCAGCGTGGTTTTGTCGTCGGCGTAGAGGGCTACCACCACGTAGTCGTTGCTGAGCTGGCGTAGCACTTCCTCGTGCGACCACACATCGGCTTCCATGCGGCGGCAGTTGCCGCAATTGTGCCCCGTGAAGTCCACAAAAATGGGTTTGCCCTGTTCCTTAGCACACTTTATGGCCTCTTGCAGGGTGAAAAAGCCATTCAGGCCCAACGGTAGTTCTAGGATGTCGGCGTAGCGGGCGGTGGTGCAGGTGGCCGCGCTGCCGGCCGTAGCCACAGCCGGAGCGGCAGCGCCACTTGGAGCGGCCAAGCTAAAATCGTGGCGGGTGGGCGGTGGCACCAACGCCGACAGCGTGGGCAGCGGTGCGCCAAACAGGCCCGGCACCAGGTACACCGCAAACATGAACGCCACCATGGACAGCACCAAACGCAGCACGCTCACGTGCGGGGTTTCGCTGTCGTGCGGCAGCCGGATTTTGCCCAGCAAGTAGAAGCCCAGCACGGCGGCCAGCACTATCCAGATGGTGAGGAACACCGGTCGCGGTACCAGGCCCCAATGGTAGGACAAGTCGGCCGAGCTCAAAAACTTAAAAGCCATGCCCAGCTCCACGAAGCCCAGCACGACTTTTAGCACATTGAGCCAGCCACCGGAGCGGGGCAGCGACTTCAGCCAAGTAGGAAACAGGGCAAACAGGATGAACGGCAGGGCGAAGGCGAGCGAAAACGCCAGCATGCCCAGCGTGGGCCGCAGCAATTCGCCATTGGCCGCCGCAATGGCCACCGAGCCAACAATGGGTACGGTGCACGAGAACGACACCAGCACCAGCGTGGCCGCCATGAAGAACAGGCCCGTCCAGCCGCCTTTGTCGGCCTGGGCGTCGGCCTTGTTCACCAGTGCCGAAGGGGCGTTGATTTCAAACAAGCCCAGAAACGACAGGCCAAACACAATGAAAATCAGAAACGACACCACGTTGGGCAGCCAGTGCGAACTGATGAAGTTGGCCGCATCGGCCCCGAACAACAGGCTGAGCAGCACGCCCGCCCCCGTGTAGATGGCCATGATGGACAGGCCGTAGCCGCAGGCCATGAGCACGCTACGCCGCCGGGTGCCGCCCATGCTGGTGAAGTACGACACCGTCATGGGTAGCATGGGGTACACGCAGGGCATTATCACGGCCAGTAGGCCGCCGCCAAAAGCCAGCAGCAGGTATTGCCACAAGCTCAGACCCACGCCGGTGCTGGCGTTGGTGCCCGCTGCCGCCGTGGCCGTAGCCACCGGAGCGGCGGCGGTAGTGGCTTCAGCGCTGGCGGTGGGCTTCGTGTCCGCGGCAGGTGCGGCATCGGCGGGCGGTGCCACGGCTGGAGTAGCGGCTACGGCCGCCGAAGAATCATCCGAAGCAGTGGGGGCCGCGGCGGTTGCGGGTTGGGCCGGGCCAGCCGGGGGCGTCACGGCACCGGTGGCCTTGGCTGGGGCGGCGGGACCGGTCACCGTGAGCGGGCCGAAGGTGAGCGGGTCGTTGCCGGGCACGCAGCGGCCGTCGACGGTGGTACAGCTTTGGTAGTCGGCGGTGGCCGAGATGGTGAGCGGGCCGGGCTGCAACACCTTGATGCGCTGGCGCAGCTGACCGGTTTTCTCCCAGAATGCCACTTCCCCTTTAAAAATCTCGTCCTGCTCGTGGTGCGACTTCACCGATTGCAGCTTGCCCACCAGCGCGTAGGCCGAGCTGGGCTTGAAGGTCACCGTGAACACCACGGGTCCTACCTCGTCGCTAAAATCGGAGGCGTAGAGGTGCCACTTGTCGTCGATGCGGGCGTTGATGACCAATTCGACTTCCTCCCCCACCTTGGCGGCGGGCTTGCTCAGCGCCGTGCTCAAATGGGTGGGCGTGAGCACTTGGGCGGCGGCCGTGCTGGCCAGAGCCAGCCACAGGGCCACGCATTTTACTATCCAGAGATTCTTCATTATTTAAAATATTCGCGCGGTGGGGTTGGTCGCGGTTGCGCCAACAACAGGGCAACTGGCCGGGCCGTTGCACGCGGCTGGCGGTTGGTGTCCGTAATTAGTCGTAAAAAGTTGCGGTTGCTTACACGCGCTTGCTCCCACAAAATAAGGGCGTCCTTACCACAAACTGCCGCGCCAAAAGTTCATCGCGCCAACCACCTGCGCCAAACTGCGTACTTTTGAGCGACAAAGGCCCCCAGACCGACCGCGTCGCGGGGGCCGCCACCATGGGTTTAAAGATACTTTTTACCGTTCTTCTGGTTTTGCTGAACGGGTTTTTTGTGGCCGCCGAGTTTGCCTTAGTTAAGGTACGGGCTTCCCAAATCGACTTGCGAGCCCAAGAGGGCAACCGCCTGGCCAAGCTCTCGCAGAGCATGCTTCACAATCTGGAAGCCTATCTCTCGGCCACGCAGTTGGGTATTACGCTGGCGTCGCTGGGCCTGGGCTGGATTGGCGAAAGCGTGGTGGCCGAGGTGCTGCTGGCCGTCATTCACCAGTTTGGCTGGGTCATTGCGCCCGAGACGGTGCACACCATCGCCCTGTTCGCTTCGTTTGCCACCATCACGGTGCTGCACATCGTCATCGGGGAGCAGGCACCAAAGGTGTTGGCCATTCAAAAATCGGAGGCTACCACGCTGGCCATTGCCGCGCCCCTGCGTTTTTTTTACGTCATCACCTACCCCGCCATCTGGCTGCTCAACAAGCTGTCGAACGGGTTGCTGGGCCTCTTTGGCGTGAAAGCCACGCACGGCCACGACATTCACACGGCCGAAGAGCTGCGCTTTCTCATCGACCAGGGCAAAGAAACCGGCGAGATTCAGCATTCGGAGCACGAGCTGATTGAGAACGTGTTTCAGTTCAACGACCGGATGGTGAAGCAGATTATGGTGCCCCGCACCAAGCTGTCGGCCCTCGACGTGAACGCGCCCGCCGACCAGATTCTCGACACCATTTTCAACGAAGGCTACTCGCGCCTGCCGGTGTACGAAGGCAACATCGACAACATCGTGGGCGTGCTCAACGTGAAGGACCTGCTGCCCATCATCCGGCGCGGCGAACCGATAGACCTGGCCCGCATCATGCGCGCGCCCTACTTCGTGCCCGAAACCAAGAAAATCAACCGCCTGCTGCGCCAGTTCCAGCGCAAGCACATCGTGATGGCCATTGTGAGCGACGAGTTCGGCGGCGTGTCGGGCATCGTCACCATCGAAGACATCATGGAGGAATTGGTGGGCGAAATTCAGGACGAGTACGACAACGAGGTGCCCGTGGTGGAGAAAGTGGCTGAGGACGAGTATCGCGTGAACCCCGCCACGCCCATCTCCGACGCCAACGAGTACCTCCCCTTCCCGCTGCCCGAGGGCGAAGACTACGAAACCGTGGGCGGCCTGCTCAACGTCATCTACGGTAGCATTCCGGAAGTGGGCGACGTGGCCGTGCTCGACCCCTACGAATTCCGCGTGCTGCAACGCTCGCGCCGCGCTGTGGAATTGGTGCAACTCCGCGTGACCACCTCGCAGGAGCGCGAAGCTCCGCGCGGGGAGCTTGACGACGAGTTGTAGGCCGATGCCTTAACCGTGTACAATTGGCTTCGTGGGCTAGAAGAACCTGTCGGAGTACTCGCCGTTTTTGGGGGCCAAGTCTCCGGTCAGGATGCGCACGATGTCGCTTACCAACCAGGCCTGCACCAACACCGCCAGCACGATTGCCACCGTGAGAAAGCCGACGTAGGAGGTGCTGCCAAATAAAATACCCAACGCCCCCAGGCCAACAAACAATGTAGCTAGTGCGGTAAGGCCCAAGTATATGAAGCCACGCCCAATATTCCCGAGGTAGAACTGGTGCGCCCCAAAAACGCCGAGGAACAGCGCCAAAAGAAACGCAATTCCTTTGCTACGCTTGGGCGTCGTATCGTCGGCAACACGCGCCGCGGCCTTGTGTTGGTCTACAACCCAGCGGCTGACTTGGGACAACCGAGGGCGTTTAGCCGCTGGCTGCAGCAGTCGGCTGCCGGCGGCTTCCGGCACTGCAAAGCGGCGTTGGGTGCGTGAAAGCTGCCGGTGGGCAGCCACCGCCTTTCGGCGCGATTGCACCCGCTTAGCTCCAGCCAAGACCTTGGCGCGAGCAGGCCGCGCCGTCTCTACTGTTGCGGCGAGCGAAGTCGGCT
This sequence comes from Hymenobacter sp. 5317J-9, assembly GCF_022921075.1. Taxonomy (NCBI): domain Bacteria; kingdom Pseudomonadati; phylum Bacteroidota; class Cytophagia; order Cytophagales; family Hymenobacteraceae; genus Hymenobacter; species Hymenobacter sp. 5317J-9. Next base: position 1,477,502 of record NZ_CP095050.1, on the reverse strand, counting down.
GGGGTTCAACCGCTGCTGGAGCGGCGGGAGGAGTCTGAAAAGAGTAGGTGGCCCGTTGGCAACCTGCTGAGACCAAGCAAGCCAGAAGCGTAATGACACGAACCAAGTGAAATGAGCAGAACTGCTTCATAATGCGCGTACAGCTGATAAGGAGCCGCTAAGTACTCTGGTCGTGCGCCGTGCTCACAAACTACAATTTGAGATTGTCAGACTTTAGCATAACACCATAGGTGGGATTTTCTCAATATACCCAACTGATTAAAAATTAATTACCCTAAAAATCCCTATAAGAATAGGGACTTTGCAAATGCTGCTATTTACTGCAGCCAGCTGGCATAGGTCTGGTAGTTGGCGGCCGTGCGCCGCAAGCCCTCGCGCTGTGCTGCCGTCACGGGCTTAATTTTCTTGGCGGGCACTCCCGCATAGAGAAAGCCGGGCTCGCAGACGAAATTTTCGAGCACCACGGCGCCCGCCGCTACGATGCAGCCCGTGCCCACCACGGCGTGGTCCATCACGATGGCGCCCATGCCGATGAGCACGTCATCTTCCACGGTGCAGCCGTGCACCAGCGCCCGGTGCCCGATGCTGACGCGGCTGCCGATGCTCAAGGGCGCTTTTTGGTAGGTGCAATGCAACACGGCGCCATCCTGAATGTTGGTTTCGTCGCCGATGCGGATGCGATGCACGTCGCCCCGAATGACGGACGTGAACCAGACGGTGCATTTCGCGCCCAGCACCACGTCGCCGATGATGGTGGCGTTGTCGGCCACGAAGCAGTCGGCCGGAATTTGCGGAAAAATGCCGTGAACTGGTAATACGAGGGCGGGCATGGCGATACAGTAGTTGGTTCGGCCGTAAATATGCGGCGGTTTTAATCGGTCATTTACTTAATTGTAATCGACAATGCTTTTTCAGGAACGCCAATCATTTGTTCGCCACTGGGTCCTGCTGTTGTTTGTGCCCGTGGTAGTCATAACGGTGCTGTTGCTCACTGTGCCGCCCAAGAGTGGGTTTCCGCTCACGTGGCCCGGCCTTATCGGGCCGGTGGTGGGCGTGGCCGGCGTGGCCCTGCTGCTCACGCTACGCCTCGACACCCGGATTGATAAGGCGGGTGCCCACTACCGTTTGTTTCCGCTGCAGTGGCAGTGGCGCACCCAGTCGTGGCCCAACGTAGCCCGGGCCTACGTGCGCAGCTACGACCCGCTGAGCGAATACGGCGGCTGGGGCCTGAAAGGCACCTCCCGCAACCGCGCCTACAACATGGCCGGCCACCAGGGCTTGCAGTTGGAACTCACCGACGGCCGCCGCCTACTGCTGGGCACCCAGCGCCCCGCCGAAGTAGCCCAGGTACTGCAGGAACTGGGTGTGCCCCTGGCCGCCTAAGCGCCCACTAGCCGCTTCCACGTCCCTTTTTCCCAGTTGTACTTGAGCGTACTGGGCAGGGCTTTCCAGAAGTACTTGCTGGTTTCGACCGCGAAGCTGGGCTGCATGTAGCAGTTGATGGTGCAGCCCTCGCAGGCGGGCAGGCGGCCTTCCAGCGCGGCCAGGCGCTGGGTTTCGGGGGCGTTGTAGAGCTCGAACAGCTTCCCATCGATGGGGAATTTCTGTTCGCCCAGGTGGTAGCAGGGTAGCACCAGCTCGTTGCTGGGCGAGATGACCAGCGTAGTGCTGGCGGCCCGGCACACGGGCGCAGCCACGTGGTTGCCGCCGTCGCGCCGCAGCTGGATGAAGGCCTCGTTCAAATACACGCCCTTGCGCTTGCCGAAGGCCGAGAGGTAATCCAGCTCCGCGGGCGTGAGCTGCTCGCCGGTTTCCACGTCGCCGTATTCGAAGGCAGGGTTTAGTATTAGCACCAGGCCGTTGGGCTGGGTAATGTCGCGGTACACGGCCTCCAGGTCCGCCAGGTTTTTGCGGAAGACGGTGAACAGGATGTCCGGCCGTTCGCCCAGCTCTTTGGCCACGCGAATGCTTTCGAGCACAAAATCGTAGCAGGCCACGCCGCGGCCCAGGTCGTGGGTCGCACGGTCGGCCGAGTCGAGCGAGAAGTGCAGCATATCGACTTTGCCCCGCAGCTTTTCCGCATTCTTGGGGTAAAGCAGGCCGTTAGTCGTCACGGTGGTGATGAAACCCATCTCGCGCGCCAGCCCCAGAAACTCGGGCAGCTGCCGATGCAGCAGCGGCTCGCCGCCGGTGAAGTCAATCACCGACACGCCCAGGCGCTTGAGGTCGCGCAGGTTCTGCGTCACGTCTTCCAGCGTGATGTAGGGCGAAGGTTTTTCCCAGATGTCGCAAAACGCGCACTTCGCATTGCAGCGGTACGTGACGTAATAATTGCAAAGGACCGGGTGCTTAACGAGGCGCATGGCGTAAAGGTACGGTCGCCTGAACGTCATGCTGAGCGCAGCCGAAGCATCTCTACCGCAGCAGTAAATGATTACGTTGCGCGGTAGAGATGCTTCGGCTGCGCTCAGCATGACGTTCAGATAGTTGTGCTAATGCGGCAGCTTGCCCCAGGCGGCAGCATCCCACTGCGCGGGCGTAGCCGCCAGCGCTTCGGCCGTGGCGTCGCCGTAGTGCTCCTGGTAGTAGTTGCAAAATTCTTTCAGCGGGCAGCGCGCGCAGTTGGGCTTCAGAAAAAAGCATATCTGCTGCCCGTGCCAGTAGTTGTGCTTGTGGAAGTTGAACAGCGTTTCGCCGTCGGCAGGCAGTAGGGCCAGTAGCACCGCGTGGGCCTTCTCCACCGATACCTTCGGCCCTAGAAAGCCCACCCGCTGCGCTACCCGGTGCACGTGCGTGTCGACGGGCAGCACGGGCTTGTGGTAGTTGAAGAGCAATAGCAAGGACGCCGTTTTCAGTCCGATGCCGGGCATATCCGTCAGCCAGGCCATTCCCTTTTCCACCGGCCACTCGGCCAGGAAGTCCAGGTCGAATGGCCCGCCGGTTTCGGCCCGAATGCGGCGCAGAATTTCCTGAATGCGCGGCGCCTGCGTGTCGGGCCAGCGCGTGGTCCGGATGGCGTGGGCCAATTCCTGCGTGGGGGCGGCCTCCACGCCAGTCCAGTCGCCGAAGGCTTCCAGCATGCGGTCGTAGGCCAGTTCCTCGTCGGCGTGGGTGGTGCGGTGCGAGAGAACGGTCGAGATGAGCTCGCGCATGGGCGTGCGGCGCGGCTCGGGCGGCAGGTGCCCGTAGAAATGGTCGAGAATCTGGTGGTCGGCCCAGGCTTTTTCGGCGGCCGGGGAGGCGTAGGTAGCGGCGGGAGAAGGCATTTCGGGTGTACCCGCGGCCGAGCCACAAGGTTGCCTTGCCGGGCTTGCACCACTTAGGCTGCATAAAAAAAAGGCGACCCGCTTGGGTCGCCTTTTTAGTTGAATACCGGCGGTTCTTACACCGCCGGCTTGGTCTTACAGTTGGCCTTTCTTAGCGGCCTTCTGCATTTTTTCGTTGGCGAAGATGGCAATTTCCACGCGGCGGTTGGCAGCTTTGCCAGCGGCGGTGCTGTTGTCGCCCACGGGCTGCGTCGAGCCGTAGCCTTTGGCCGTGATGCGGGCAGCATCAACACCCTGGGCCTGCACCTCGTTCGACACGGCCTGGGCGCGGCGCTCCGACAAGGGCTGGTTGATGGCGTCCGAACCCGAGCTGTCGGTGTGGCCTTCAATCACCACGTTGGTGTCGGCGTACTTCTTGAGGGTGGCGGCCAGTTGGTCGATGTTGCCAGCGGCTTCCGGGGTCAGGTTCGACGAGTTGGTGGCGAACAGGATGCCCGAAGCGAAGGTGATTTTGATGCCTTCGCCCACGCGCTCCACGGTGGCGCCTTCGAGGTCGCGGCGCAGCTCAGCGGCGGCTTTGTCCATTTTGCGGCCAATGAGGGCCCCGGCGGTGCCGCCCACCACGGCGCCAATGATGGCGCCTTTGGCCGTACCCGACTTGCCGCCAATAAGACGACCGGCCACACCACCGGCCACGGCGCCACCCAGGCCGCCAATGAGGCCGCCCTTCAGGGTTTTGCTCATGCCTTTCGGCTTAGCCGTCGAAACGGTGGAGGTTTGGGCCTGCGCAAAGTTGTTTACCAACAGCAGCAGGGCCAGCAGAAACGTGAGGGATGAACGAAGAAATTTCATGTTTAAAAAAGGGTTTGGATAAAAGATGCCGGCAGAAGGCCGTTTCCAGGGTATTGAGCCAGCAAGTACGCCATTTGCAACCACCTTGCCAAACTCATGAGCCGAACCCGGCCATTGGCTAGTTGAATGAGTTTAATGCTTCGCTGAAGCATAAAAAAAGGACCCGGCCGCAACGGCCGGGTCCTTTTTGGCAAAGCCCGGGAAATGGGGTTTCCCTATTTTTTCTTGCGGTAGGCCTCGTAGCGGGCCGGGTCCTTCTTCTTGTCCTTGTTGCGGCCAATGAGGCCACCGCCCACCACGCCGGCGGCACCGCCGATGATGGCGCCCTTTGTACCACCCAGAACCGCACCGGTCACGGCACCAGCGCCGCCGCCAATGGCCGCGCCTTTGGCTTTATTGCTCCAGCCTTTTTTGGGCGTTTGGGCCTGCGCGGCCGAGCCGGCCAGCAGCAGAAAAGCAAACACCATCAGGAAATATATCTTGAACGTCTTCATGACAAAAATGAATTGAAGGTTGAAAAAACAACACGCTTTTAACGCGCCCACTTTGGCGGAGGTTGTGCCCCAAGCCAGCTTTTTTTTAGAACGACGACACAAAAAAAGGCTGCCCCGCAGGGCAGCCTTCTCTATTGACAGTTGGCAGATTGAGCCGCCGCAAAGACGAGCTTAAAGCGTGCCGTTTTCGGCGGCTTTCTTCATCTTCTCGTTGGCGTAGATGGCGATTTCCACGCGGCGATTGGCCTGGCGGCCTTCGGCGGTGCTGTTGTCGGCCACGGGCTGGGTCGAGCCGTAGCCGGTAGCCGTGATGCGGCTCGACGATACGCCTTTGTTGATGGTGGAGCTGGCCACGGCCTGGGCGCGGCGCTCGCTCAGCGGCTGGTTGATGGCGTCGGTGCCGGTGTTGTCGGTGTGGCCCTCAATCAGCACGTTGGTGTCGGGGTACTTCTGCAGCACGGCAGCCATCTTGGTGATGTCGGCTTCCGAAGCCGGGCGCAGGTACGCCGAGTTGGTGTCGAAGAGAATGCCCGAGTCGAAGGTGATTTTGATGCCTTCGCCCACGCGCTCCACTTTGGCGTTCTGCATGTCCTTCTGCAGGTCGGCGGCTTGCTTGTCCATCTTGCGGCCAATCAATGCGCCGGCGGTACCGCCGGCAGCGGCGCCGATAATGGCGCCAATGGCCGTGCCCTTGGCCCCGCCGCCAATTACGCGGCCCAGGATGGCTCCTGCGGCAGCACCGCCACCGGCGCCAATGAGGCCGCCTTTGGTGGTTTTGCTCATGCCCGTTTTGCGGGCGCCGGTGCCGTTGTTGGTCGACAGGTCGGGCTGGGTGCTGGCTTGCTGCGAGGTGGCGCAGGAGCTAAACAGCAGCACGAAGGCCATCAGGACCGAAAGGAGAGATTTGGAGGTGTTCATTAGGGAAAAAGTTGGTGAGTATTTGGCCGTATACGGGAAAAGCCCGTTCCGGTGACAGGAACAGGCTTTTCAAGAAGTGTGCCGAAAGTAAAAAACGTGCTCTGGGGCCTACTGGTGGGCTTTTGGCGCGGTGCGTCGGGCTTCTCGCTGCTCTGGCACGGCCGCGGCCGGGGCCGGCCGCAGCATGCCCAGCAGGTCGGCCAGGCGCTGCTTTAGCTCGCGGCGGTCCACGATGAAATCGAGGAAGCCGTGCTCCAGCACAAATTCGGCGCTCTGAAAGCCCTTGGGCAGGTCTTTGCCGATGGTTTCCTTGATGACGCGCGGGCCGGCAAAGCCGATGAGGGCACCCGGCTCGGCAATATTAAAATCGCCCAGCATGGCAAACGAGGCCGTGACGCCGCCCGTGGTGGGGTCGGTGAGCAGGCTCACGTAGGGAATGCCCGCTTCGGCCAGCAGGGCCAGCTTGGCCGAGGTTTTGGCCATTTGCATCAGCGAGTAGCCGGCCTCCATCATGCGGGCACCGCCGGAGCGCGAAATCATCAGAAACGGCATCCGGTTCTGGCGGGCGAAGTCGATGGCGCGGGCAATTTTCTCGCCCACCACCGAGCCCATCGAGCCGCCAATGAACTTGAAATCCATGGCCGCCACCACCAGCGGCTGGCCGGCACTCAGGCCGTGGGCCGAGCGCACGGCGTCTTTCAGGCCGGTGTTGCGCTCGGTGGCGGCTACACGCTTGGGGTACTCCTTGGTGTCGACGAAGTGCAGGGGGTCGCCGGACGTTAGGTTGGCATCAAGCTCCGTGAACTGGCCGTGGTCGAAGAGGAACTCGAAGTAGTCGGCGGCGTCGATGCGGTCGTGGTAGTTGCAGTTGCCGCACACGTACAGCAGGCGCTTGTGCTCGGCCATGGTCACCACGGTTTTGCATTCCTGGCATTTGTGCCAGAGGCCGTCGGGGGTTTCTTTTTTCTGCTCGGTGGGGGTAACGATGCCCTTCTCTACGCGCTTAAACCAGGCCATATTGTTCGCTTTTAGCTGTTAGCGGGTGGCTAGTAGCTGATATTTCTTGGGAAGAGCCGCAGGCTTCGGGCCGGCGGCAACGGATGAAACAGGGCGTCAAAGATAAGTCAAACCGGCTGCGCTCTGCCACACTGCCGGCCGTAGCCGGCGGTTGTTTACGCAGGCGCTGGGTTTTGGTCTGTGCGCGCGTCAGGACATGGCTGGCGCGGCTGGCCGGGCAAAATGGCCGGAGCGCAGCAGCAACACGGGCAGCTTTTGCCGCCGGGCCACCCGTTACGCACTACCTTGCCAGGCCAACGCGGCCGGGCAGTCCGGCCGCCAACGGCCCGGTATTTGACCTTTAGCTGCTCGTGAAAACCTTCTCCCCTGCCCTGCTGGGCCTACTGCTACTCGCCGCCCCGGCCCTCAACAGCTGCGTGACGGCCAAGAAATACGACGACCTCAGTGCCCGCCAGCGGGCCGATGCCCAAGGCAAAGAGGCCGCCGAGCGCCAGTTGCGCACCACCACCGCCGAGCTGCAAAAAGCCTCCGACGAACTGGCCCAGCTGCGCCTCACCCAAAAGCGCCTCGTGAACGACTCGGCCGAAACCGGCGCCGCCTACCGCAAAACCCGCACCCTCTACAACGAGCTGAACAACAGCTACGACAAGCTACTCAAAAACAGCGACCGGGAGCTGGCTAATAAGTCATCTGACTACAACAAAGTGGCTAGAGACCTGGCTCGCCGCGAAGCCGAGCTGGGCGAGTTGGAAACCACCCTGCAAAAAGCCAAAGCCAACAACGACCGCCTCGCCGCCGACCTCCAGGCCCGCGAAACCCGCCTGACGGAACTCACCAAAGCCCTGGCCGACAAAGACAAGGCCGTGGACGACCTGAAAGCCCGCGTAAGCAAGGCCCTGCTCAGCTTCAGCGGCAGCGACCTGCAGGTGAAGCTGAAAGACGGCAAAGTGTACGTGTCGCTCTCCGAGCAGCTGCTGTTCAAATCGGGCTCGACCAAAGTGGACCCCAAGGGCCAGGAAGCCCTGAAAAAGCTGGCCACCGTGCTGCAGGAGCAAAAAGACGTGAACGTGGTGGTGGAAGGCCACACCGACAACGTGCCCATTCTGCGCGGCACCGCCGGCCTGACCGACAACTGGGACCTGAGCGCCCTGCGCGCCACCGAAATCGCGCGCCTGCTCACCACGGCCGGCGTGGCACCGGAGCGGGTCACGGCTTCGGGCCGTAGCCAGTACGTGCCCGTGGCGCCCAACGACACGCCCCAGAACAAGGCCATGAACCGCCGCACCGAAATCATCCTCACGCCGAAGCTCGACGAACTGTTTCAGATTCTGGGCAGCAATTCGAGCACGCCGGCGGCCCCGGCCGGAAAGTAACCACCTGCATTTTGCAGATTCCGCATTCGTGACCGAAGAACATTAAATAGCTTTGGCGATGGGGCAAGCCAGCGAAACAAAGCTTGGTATTCAGCTCTTTCGCAACAATGGTCCGCATTTCAATTTTTCGGGTATTGCTCCTTCTTTTTTGCTGCTGGGGAAACGCGTTCAACGCACGCGCCACCCATGTGCTAGGCGCCGACCTCACCTACGAGTACGCGGGTACCAGCGCTGCGCCAAACCTGTACCGCGTGACGGCGCGGGTTTTTAGCGACGGGAGCATGACCGGCGCCACGGCGGGGCCGCCCACGAGCATAGCCCTCACCTGCACCCAAAACGGTTGTGCGCAACTTATCAGCACGACCTCCCTGCCCCGTGTTGCGAGCCAAACCGTCCTAACGTCGTGCACCAGCACCGGCGAGTCGACCATCATCACAACTCTGCAAGGGCTGGTAACGCTGCCCCCGGCACAATGGCTGCTGGGCATCAGCATCACGGCCCGCGTGGCCGCAATGGCCAACGTGCCGCAGTCGAGCGTAGTGGGACTTTACGTAAGTGCGGAGCTTGATAATTCCACGGGCCTGATTGATTCTTCACCCCGCTTCACCGCTTCGCGCCCGGTGCACCTCGTCGGCGCCCAGCCGCAGCAGTACAGCATCAGTGCTTTTGACAGCGAAGGCGACTCGCTGGTGTATGAGGCGGTACAGCCTCTGATGCCCGGCAGCAGCCCGTCGATGCCCTGCGCAACCGCAACCGGAGGTACTCTGGCGCCTCACTTCCAGCTGAACGCCGCCACCGGTGAGCTGCTGACCGTGCCCGGCGCCGCCGGGCAATTGGGCATCTACGCGCTGACGGCACGGGTAAAGGAGTACCGACGCGTGAACGGAACCTGGCAGAAAATCGGCAGCGTGATGCGGGAGATGGATTATTACGTTTCGGCTGGCACCAACCAAGTGCCCGTCTTCACCCGCGTGGCTCCAGTGGGCATTCCCACCGGCCAGCTGCTGGGGCAGGAAATCCGCGTAACGGCCGGGCAGACAGCCTCCCTCGTCCTAACTGCCACCGACGCCGATGCCGGACAAACGCCCACGCTCAGCAGCGAAGTGGTTGGCCTGGTGCCCGGGGCCTCGTTTCAGCCACTCGCCAACGGCCAGGGCCAATTGACCTGGCAAGTGCCCGCCACGCTGCCGTCCGGCCGCTATGGCCTCACGGTAACGGCCCTCGACAATGCTTGCCCCTTGTTGGGTCACAGTGTGCTCACGCTAACATTTCTGGTGAGCAACCCAACGCTGGCAACTCGCACGCGGCAGGCCCTGGCGCAACTGCCTTTCCCGGCGCCATTTAACGAAGCTGTGCAATTTCAATTCACGGGACAAGGCGTGCAGGCCGTGGCCATTACCGACGCGCTGGGCCGCCTAGTGGCCCGGGTTGAGTCGACGCCCGATGGCCGCGTGGAGTGGCGGCCCGCTACACCGCTGCCCGCCGGCCTCTATTTCGCGCGCAATTTGGCGGGCACGCAGGTGGCCCGGCTGCAATTCAGTGGCAATTAGCAACGCCCCTACGTGGTTCATCATGAAAGGCCATTCAGCGTGCTGAATGGCCTTTTTGTCTCACAAGAAAAGGGTAATTACAGGGTGAAATTCACGCGGCCGAAGTAGAAAGCGCCGTTGAAGCCGAACTGGTTGGAATTATATAGGAAGCGGCCGCGGTTGGTGGCATCCAGCGTCGAGTAGGCCAAGCTCTGTTCGTTGTTGTTGGGGTCTTGGTAGAGACGGTCGGGGTACACGTTGAACAGGTTGTTCACGCCCACGCTCAGGCCGATGTTTTTGATGATTTGGGCGCTGATGGTCAGGTCGGTCACCCATTTGGCCGAGAAGGTCTGGTCGATGAACGAGCGGGTGGGGTCGGCATCCTTGGTTTGCACCTCGCCGAAGCGCACCGTGCGCAGGTTCACGCCGAAGATTTTGTAGCCGTAGTCAGCGCTCAGGTTGATTTTGCTGCGGGGCTGGCCGTTTTCGAGGCGGGCGCGCTGGGCGCGGTCAAACAGCGTGTTTTGCAGGCTGGCGTTGTTGTCGATGAAGCTTGAACTGTTGAAGCTGCGCACCACCGTCTCGTTGAAGTTAGCGGCGGCCGTCAGGGTCAGGCGGCTGTCGGGGCCCAGGGTCAGGCGCTCGTTGGCCACAATGTCGATGCCCTGGGTGCGCGTATTCACGGCATTGGCAAAAAACTGCACGCCCTGCACCGGGTTTTGGCCGGGGCGCTGGTTGGCGGTGAGAATGCCGGCCACCACGGTGTTATTGCGGCTGAACTGCGACGACAGCACAATCCGGTCGCGGATATCAATCTGGTAGGCATCCACGGTCAGCGTGATGGTTTTCAGGATGCGTGCCGTTAGGCCCACGCTGTAGTTGGTCGACTTTTCCTGCTTCAGCGAGCCAATGCCGAAGGCTTTGGTGATGGGGTCGTCGTTGTTGGTGGTCAGCACTTCGCGCAGCTCGCCGCTGGTGAACTGGGTGCTGGAATTGGTGAAATAGCGCTGCTGCAGCGAAGGAGCCCGGAAGCCATTGCTGATGGCGCCACGCAGGGCCAGTCCGTTCAGAATGCTGTAGCGCGCAGCCACTTTGCCGCTCACGTTCGAGCCAAAGTCAGAGTAGCGCTCGGCCCGGCCGGCCACGTCCACCAGCAGCTTATCGGTCAGGTCGCTTTCCAAGTCGATGTAGCCCGACACGTTATTACGGCTCTGGTTGAGCGCATCAGAGGGCCGGTAGCCGGCAAAGCCCTGCGAGCCCGCGGCGGCCGGCGTGCCGTTCACCTGGCGCGTGCCGAGGATATAAGAGCCCGATTCGCCGGCGTTAATCTGGAAATTATCGACCCGGAACTCGCCGCCGAAAGCCACGTTCAGCGTGGCCAGCGGCCCTACTTCGGTGAATTTGCGCGAGAAGCCCAGGTTGGTGGTGTTCTGCTGGAAAGCCAGCTGGCCGGCGTAGAACCGGGTAGGGCTGGTGCCCACCGGCAGTGAGGCATTCAGCGTGTTGGTGATGTCGTAGTCGAGGGCATTGCGGCCGTAAGTATTGCTCAAATCAGCGGCGAAGCCCAGCACCTGACCGCGCAGGCCCACGATGGCCGAGCCGTCGTTCACGGTGCTGTTGATGAAGGGCAGGAAGCCGTTGGGGTAGATGCTGGCGTCGGTTTGCGTCACCTGCGTGGGCAGGCGGTAGAGGGCACCCGACGAGCCCGTGCGGCGCGTGAGGCCGCCCGCAAAGTAAGCCTCTAGGCCAATGCTGGGAGCCAGCGTGTAGGCCGCGTTCACGAAGCTGCCGTAGGCGCGGGTGTCGGCGCTGCCCACCCGGATGTCGCGGCGGTTGAAGCCGTTCTGAGCCACCAGGGCATTATCGCGGGCTTTCAGGTCGAGTTTCTGCGCGTCGGTGAGGCCGGCGGGGTAGTTGCCGCCGGTGGTGCCCAGGTAAATGAGCGGGGCCGTATCGAGGCCGCTACGGTCCACGTAGCTGCGGTTCGAGAACTGCCCGCTCACGTTCACAAAACCACGGCGGCCCAGGCCAAAGCCCAGGTTGGCGTCGGCTTGAAACAGTTGGCCGTCGCTTTTGCTGGTTTGGCCGGCCGTGCTGCTCACGCTCACGCCGGTGGTGTCGTCTTTCAGTTGAATGTTGATGACGCCGGCAATGGCGTCGGAGCCGTATTGGGCGGCCGCGCCGTCGCGCAGCACCTCAATCCGCTTGATGGCGGCCGGCGGAATCACGTTCATGTCCGTGCCCACCGAGCCGCGGCCGGGCGTGCCGTTGATGTTGACCAGGGCCGAGGTGTGGCGGCGCTTGCCGTTCACCAGCACCAGTACCTGGTCGGGGCCGAGGCCGCGCAGGGTGGCGGGGTCCACAAAGTCGGTGCCGTCGGTCACGGTTTGGCGCGTGCTCTGGAACGAGGGCGCGATGTAGGTGAGAATCTGCGTCACGTCGGTGTGGGCGTAGGACTTGATTTCGCGGGCCGAAATCACGTCCACCGGCGCGGTGGTGAGGATGTTGGAGCGGCCCTCGGTGGCGCGCGAGCCCGTCACCACCACTTCGTTCAGCTCGGTCTGGTTGGCGGCGAGGCGGATTTCGAGGGTGGTGCGGCCATTCAGCGGCACGGTTTGGGTAAGCGAGCCCACGGCGGAGAATACCAGCGTGGCCGTGCCGGGCACGTTGGCGAGCGTGAAGCGGCCGTCGCCGTCGGTGCTGGTGCCGTTGCTGGTGCCTTGCTCCAGCACGGTCACGCCGGGCTGGCTTTGGCCGGCGGGGTCGAGCACGCGGCCGGTCACGGTGAGGTTCTGGGCCCAGGCGGCGGCCGTGGTCAGCCACAGCAGCAGCGCTACCAGCCCGATTCGGGTAGTTGTAGGGTGTGTCATAAGTAAGGGGGAAGTAAAACGGGTTTCCGGCGGCCCTGCAGGCCATTGTTGAGCCGGACAAACCCAGGAAAAAGAAAAGCCGCGCGCCCAGCCGGCCGAACTGCACGCGAGGCAGCCGGGCCGGTATAAGCAGCACCCATCAAAACCAACAATTCATATATACCAGAAATACCCAAACGGGTTACTATTCGGCCCGTAGCTACCGTAGCGGCCGGGTCGGAACTTGTTCCCGCTTTTTTCTGGTCTGGCAGTCAGCCGGGCACCGCTCCGGGCGCCGGCTACTGCCCTATCCTACCAACAACAGCAACAGCAACCCACCGCGGCCACGCCCGCGGGCGTCGACAAGCTGGTCGGGCTGAAGAAAAGACGGTTGGGGGCCAGCCGGCGCCCCGAAAGCGGAGCAGCGGCTGCGAGTATCTGTATCACGGGGCAAAGATAAAGTCAGATGCCGGGGCCGGACGGCGGACGGAATCGAGTGGCTATAAGCCGGCAGCCGGCCAAATGTTTAAGGCCGCGCTTTTTTACGTAAAAAACGCTTGTCATCCTGAGCGGAGCGAAGGACCTTCTCACCTAAGAAAACCCTGGCGTGAGAAGGTCCTTCGCTCCGCTCAGGATGACAGACGGATTGGAAAACAGACTACTCCCACCAGCCCGAGTTCAGCGGACCGGCGGCCACATCCACCCGCTGGCCGGGGGCGGGCAGCAGCAAGGGGACGCCGGCATCGGCCGCCTCAAGCAGGCGCTGCACGGGCTGCCGCCAGGCATGAAACGCCAGGTTGAACGTGCCCCAGTGCAGCGGCAGCAGCGGCCCGCCGCCTAGCAGCCGGTGGGCCGCCAGGGCATTATCGGGCCCGAGGTGAATGTCGGCCCACTCGGGGTCGGAAGCGCCGATTTCGAGCATGGTCAAATCAAACGGGCCGTAGGCCTCCCCTATCTGCCGGAAGCCTTCCTCGAAGGGGCCCGAGTCGCCGCCGAAAAATACCTTGTGCGTGGGCCCCAGCAGGCACCACGAGGCCCAGAGCGTGTCGTTGCGGGTGAGGCCGCGGCCCGAAAAGTGGCGGGCCGGCGTGGCCACCAGCGTGAAGTCGGGCGCCAGCGCGGCGGTTTCCCACCAGTTCAGTTCGGTGATGTTGGCGGCCGGCACGCCCCAGCGGCGCAGGTGCGCCCCCACGCCCAAGGGGCAGAAGAATGGCACGCCGGTGCGGCCCAGCGTCCGGATAGCAGCCGCGTCGAGGTGGTCGTAATGGTCGTGCGAGAGCAGCACGGCGTCCAGCCTGGGCAGCTTGTCGAGCGGCAGCGGCGGCGCGAAGAACCGCTTCGGCCCCACGAGTTGCGAGGGCGACACCCGCTCGCTCCACACCGGGTCGGTGAGGATGCGGCGGCCGTCGATTTCGAGCAGCATGGTGCTGTGGCCCAGCCAGGTGGCCCGCAGCGCGGCGGGCGGCACGGGCGTGGCCAGCGCCACGGCATCGGCCCGGAAAGGACCGAGCGGGGCCTTGGGCTCTCGTTCGGCTTTCTCAAACAGCCAGCGCTTCAGCAGCGCGCCGTAGCCCGAGGGCGGACTGACGGTGGTGGGCAGGACATTTTCGTAGGTTTTACCGTTGTAGGCGGCCTGCAGGCGCGGCGCGGAGGCAGTTTGAAGACTCATGGTGCCTGCAGACGCACGACTCGAGCACATATTTTGTCGCGGCCTAGCGCAGCTTGAATGCCAGCCCCAGGCGCAAGGTGCGCGAATAGACTTCAGGGCTGGCGCCCAGCAGGCCGCTCTGGTAGTTCAACAGGCCGTGCGAGTAGCTGGCATTGAAGCCCAGGCGGTGGTACCACACGGTGGCGTCGGCCCGCAGGCCGGCATCATAGCGGCTGGCGGCGCGGTTGGGCTGGTCGACGGCCCAGCTCAGGTTGCCGTTGTAGGTGCCGCTGCCTTTCTCCCGGAAACCAAACACGTAGGCGCCCTCCGGCCCGGCCAGTGCATCTATCACCAGCGCCCCTGCGTCGAAACGGTGGCCCAGCCCCACAAAGGCCGTCACACGTTGAGCTAATAGTTCGGTGCTGCCATCGGCGCGGTAGGCGCCTGAAAAAGAGCTGGTGAGTGGCTGCGAGTAATAGAGTTGCGTGATGCTGGTGCGGCTGCGCAGCCACTCGTACCCCAAATCGAAAGCCACCAGGCCCTGGCGCTGGCCCACGTGCTGCACCCGCGCCCCCAACGCCAGGCCCGCACCCAGCCGGCTGCTGTAGGGGTTGTTGGTGTAGCCGTTGGGCTGCCCAAAGTTGTTGGCGAAGTTGACGAACGAGGTGCCTTCGGCGCTGGGGCCGCCAAACCGGAACAGCCCAAGTCCGGCCCGGCCACTGATTTCGGTGTGCTGGGCGGCGGCCGACAGAGGCAGCGCCAAGAGCGGCAACAGGAGGAAGGCGTTTCTCATTTGGGAAGGAAAGGCTGGAGCAGCGTTGCCAAACCGGCAGCCTGCTTACCCATGACCGGCACCCCGCCCCTCCCGTTGCACAGCCTTATTTTTTAGCTTTAACGCTTTCACCAGCAGCCTGCTATTTCACAGCTAGCAGCGCCTGCGCCACGGGCAGCGTGCGCTCGGCCCAGAGCCGCATCTGCAGGCCCGAATAATGGAGGCCGTCGCTGGTGAACTGCCGGCTGGTACCGGCCGCGGCCCGGGTCAGGTCCGTGATGTTGACGCAGGCCACGTGGGCTTGGCGGCATTCATCCTGCGCTGCGGCGTTAAACTGGTCGATTTCGAGCCCGATGGCAACCGGGTCGCGCCCCTGCCGCTGGCCGAAGGGCGACTGTCCCCAATCCGGAATGGAGAGCACCACCACGCGGCTCGACCGGCCGCCCGCAAACCCAATGGCCTGCTGCAGCAACGCCCGAAACTCGGCGCGGTACTGCGTCAGCGACTGGCCCCGGTACTGGTTGTTCACCCCAATCAGCAGCGACACCAGCTCATAGGAAGAGGCCGGCTTGGCATCGGCAATGGCGGCCTGCAACTCGGCCGTGGTCCAGCCGGTGCGGGCAATGTAGTCGGGGGTGGCCACGGCCAGGCCCTGGGCCGTGAGCAGGCCCGCCAGCTGCGTGGGCCAGCGGTCGGCGGCCGCTGCGCCTTCGCCGATGGTGTAGGAGTCGCCCAGCGCGAGGTAGCTGAGCCCCGTGGCGGCAGCGGGACCGCCGCCGGATGCATTGGCCGGAGCTACCTGCGGCTTGGCGCAGCCCAGGCCGCCCGCCAGCAGCAGGGCCAGCACGAGGGAAAACAGTCGATTCATGCGTACGATTTCAGGCCACAACCGCCGCACCTACGCCAATGGTGCCCCCGCAGATTGCGAAAAGCCCCTGCCAGCCGGATTTTCATTGCCGGCCGCAGGGGCTTTGGTGCCAGGGAGGAGTTGGGGATTAGAAATCGACTTTCAGGCCTAGAGCCAGCGTCAGCAGTTGGCCAATGCCGAGGCCGCCGTTGCGGTTGTTGAGGTAGCTGGCCAAGTACAGGTCGTTGCTGCCCAGCTCGTAGTAAGCCGATATTTTACGCGGCTGCCCCGTGGCCAGAATGGGCGGCGCCAGAAACGTGACGCGGCTGCCCAGCAGCGGGCCATAGCGGGTATCGGTCGAGAACCAGTAGTAGTCGCTCGAATACTGGCCCTTCAGCTCGTCGTTGATGGTGCCGTGGGTGTAGCTGAAATAAGCGCCCACCGTGAGGGGCACCACCTGGAGCTTCTCGCCCACCGGCAGCCGAAACGGCGAATACATGAACTTGAGCGAAGCCAGGCTGAGCGTGGAGCCCGCGTAGTACTTGGGCACGTAGCCGATGAGGATATCGGTTTCGAGGCGGTCTTTGGCGAACTCGTAGCCGGCGCCGGCGGCCACCATGCCCAGGCCACCGCCGGTTTGCAGGGCCAGGTGCTGGGGGCGGTACCAGGGGCGCTCGGTGCGGGGCGCGGGCTTATCGGTGGCAGTGGTATCGGGCGGGGTGGCGGCGGCAGCGCGCAGGCCGGTGAGCAGCAGGGCAAACAATAGCGTCTTCATACTCTTAAAACTTCACGCGTTTGATGCGAAACTGCTTGTCGCCCCACACGGTAACGACCATGTAGTGGCGCTCCGAAAAAGCGTCGGAGTTGACGTAGGTCACGCCGTCGTTGTAGGGCTGCGTGATGCTGTAGGAGTGGTTGTGGCCGTTCATTTCGAACACCAGGCCCGGGGTTTCGCGCAGGGCCTGCACGTAGGGCATGCGCAGGGCGGGGTCGAAGTCGTCGTTGGTGGGCGGCACGTGCGAGATGACCACCTTGCGCCGTGCGCCGTCGAAGCTGGCGAGCTGCGGCCGCAGCCAGGCCATGTCGGGCGCGGTGCCGTCGAAGTTGTATTCGCGGCCGTTGGTGTCCACCATGATGAACTTGGTGTTGCCGTACACGAACGAGTAGTTGAAGGCCCCAAAAATGTGCTGGTAAGTGGGCCGGCCGTTGCCCACCAAGTCGTGGTTGCCGATAACGGTGACGTAGGGCACCGTGAGGCGGCGCAGCTTCTCGTCCACCCACCGCATCTCGCGGGCCAGGCCAAAGTCGGAAATGTCGCCGGCCACCACCAAGAAGGATATGCCGGGCTGCTGGTTCACGCTGGCCACCAGGGCTTCGGCCTCATCGTAGAACTGCTGCGAGTCGCCGGTGAACACGAAACGCAGGGTGTCGCCCGCCGCCAGGGGCCGGGCCGCCAGTTTGGCCAGGTTCTTCTCGGTGAGGTTGGTAAACTCTTCGGGGACGCGGTGGTCGTTGGGGCTGAATTCGATGAGGTCGCAGCCCGCGAGGCCCAGCAGGGCCAGCGCGGGTGCCACGCGGCGCAGGCCGCGCGTGAGGGTATAACAAGACATGGGCAAAATGCCGGCACCGGGCCGGCCCACAAGGAGATAAATAAGGCTTGAAACGGCTTTGGGGCCGCTTCGTTGAGCTTTAACCTCCTTTTAATCCTTAATTCGCAGCAGACGCCCCGCCCAAGCTCTTTTTGACTACAAGCTCAGCAGTTCGCGAAACCTCACCGACTGCTGGCGCGACACTTCCACCACTTCGCCGCCGCGCAGCGTCAGGCGCAGGCTGTGGCTGAACCAGGGCTCCACGCCTTCCACAAAATGCAGGTTGATAATCTGCTGGCGGTTGGCCCGGAAAAACAGCTTGGGGTCGAGGCGGGCCTCGAGCTGGGAGAGCGTGCGCGGAATGAGCGGACGGTGCTGGTCGAAGTAAATCTGGGTGTAGCTGCCGTTGATTTCAAACAGCCGCACCTCGCCCAGCCGCACAAACCAGCACCGCTCCCCGTCCTTCACAAACACCTGGTCCTGGGCCGTGAGCGGGGCCACGGGCGCAGAAATAGGCGCGGCCTCCACGGCATGTTTGGGCAATTCGGTCGTCTGCTGGGCACGCACCTTATCAAGGGCGGCGGCCAGGCGGGCTTCCTGCACGGGCTTGAGCAGGTAATCGAGCGCATTCACCTCGAAGGCACGCAGGGCGTGGGCGTCGTAAGCCGTCGTAAACACCACGGGCGGGGCCGCTTCCAGCGTTGCCAGCAGTTCAAAACCGGTTTCGCCGGGCATGTGAATGTCGAGCAGCAGCAAATCGATGCGCTGGGCGGCAAGCTGGCCGCGGGCTTCGTCGGCGTTGCGGGCCTCGCCGGCCACTTCCACGTCGGGAAAGGCCTCCAGCAGGCGGCGCAGCTCGGCGCGGGCCAAACGCGAATCATCAACAAGCAGCACTTTCATCAGGAAGCAAGGGAGGTGAAAACGGAAGAAGGGAAAGCGGAAGACGCCGGGGCCGGCGCCTGGGGGCGCAGGTCGGGCAGCCGCAGGGTAGCGCGCACGGTATCGGGCGTGGCGGGGTCGTTGGCCAATTCAAATTCCGCGGCCGCACCCACCGCCTGGGTCAGCCGCTCGCGCAGGCCGCGCAGGCCCAGGCCGCTGCTGCCGGCCGCCGCCTCCGGGCTGAACCGCCCGGGACTGCGCACCGTGAGGCAAAGCCAGCCCGCGGCGTCGAGCTGGGCCCTGAGGGCCACAAACCCGCCCGCCGGCCGCACCGCCACGCCGTGCTTGATGGCGTTTTCGACCAGCAGCTGCACCGTGAGGGGCGGCAGCGGCACGGCCCGGGCGGCGGGGTCCACATCGAGCGAATACTGCAGCCGGTCTTCCAGCTGCAGGGCTTCGAGGGCCAGGTAGTCGGCCACGATTTCCATTTCCTGGCCCAGCGGCAGCAGCGGCGTGGCGCTGTGCTGCATCACGTAGCGCAGCAGCTCGGCCAGGTGGGCCAGGGCCTCGCGGGCACGGGCGGGGTCCTCGCTCACCAGCCCGCGGATGTTGTTGAGGCCATTGAACAGAAAATGCGGGTTGAGCTGGGCCCGCAACGTGTTCAGTTCGGCTTCGCGCACGGCGGCCGCCAGGCGCCACTTCTCCACCTCGGCCCGCTGCGAGCGCTGCAGGTAGTGCCAGCCCACGTACGCCGCCGACCACAGCAAGAGCATGATGTTCATGTTCAAAGCATAGCCCAGATAAGGCAGCCAGCCTTGTGTATTTTGCCCGCCCGACTGCCGCGGCAGCAGCAGCCAGGCCAATAGGCCAATCACCACCTCGCTGCCTACCGCCAGGGCCGCGTTGGCCAGCAACAGCCGGCCCAGCAGCGCCAGCGGCGGCCGGCCCAACCAGTTCCAGCGCTGCACCGCGTAGCGCAGCAAGTGCGACGCCCCCAGCAGCGCGGCGGCAATCACCACGCTCATTACCCAAGCCCACGAGCCGGCCGCTTTGCCCGCAAACGCTTTAAACAACACCAGATTGAACACCGCGTAGGCGCCCCAACCCAGCACCTGCGCGCGCCAGTACCGGCGGCCCGGCCGCGAAGAAGAAAAGCTAGGATTGAGCATAAGCCAGGGGCTGATAGATGCGCTGGTTCTGGCGGTAAGAGCGGACCAGTAGCCCCGCCAGCACCACCAGGCACACAGCCACGAAGGCAGGAATGAGGTAGAGCTGGCCCGGCGCCAGGCGCAGCCCCAGCAGCAGGCAGCCCGCGCTGATTACCCCGGCCATCACGGCGAAAGCCGGCGCCCGGTAAAACCAGGCATAGGGAAAGAAATGGGCGCCCGTGATGATGCCGTAAGCCATGAGAAAGTGCTGCGGGTAGCGGCCGAACATAAACATCAGCAGCGGAAAGTAGAAGAGCTGGGCGAAGTTCAGCCACAGACCCAGCGGCTGCAGGGGGTTGTGCGGCAGCGTCCAGGTGGTGCGCAGCGGCTTCGAGAGCAGGCGGGCCAGCGGCAGGGTGAGCGCCCCCACAAAGAAGGTGATGAAGCCGCTGCGGCTAGTCGAATTGGGCAGCAGCCACACCCCGGCAATGGCGGCCCACACCAGCGTGGCGGCCACAATGAAGTCGAGGCCATTCTTAGCTTTCACGGACACCTCCAGCCGGAGCTGGTTCAGAACAAGGGCGGGACTAACGGCGGCGAGCATGAACAACAGCAGAAAAAAGGAGAGAAAAGCGCATTAAGCTACTTGCGGGCCGCATAATTAGCCTGCAAAAAGGCATCGGTTTGCTCGAAAAACCAAGCCGTGTCGTCATACATCAAAAAGTGCCGGCCGGCCCGCGACATCTCGATGCGGTGCTGCGGCAGCTTGGCGTATTGCGCCGCGAAGATGGCCCGCGTCGAGGCCATGGTGGAGCCGTAGGGCTCGTAGGCCGCCCAACTGCCGAGCACCAGCGCGGGCTGGCGCACGGCGCCCAGGTCGGCGCGCAGGTCGGTGGTGTAGAGCTCGTACATGGCCTGGCCCACGCTGGCCGGCGCCGAGGCCTGGCCCCAGGCCGCCACCAAGCGCTGGCGGGCGGTATCGGTCACCATGCTGGCCACCATCTGGCGCTGCTGGGCCAGGGGCAACTTGCCGGCGCTCATCTGCTGGCGCATGCCGGCGGCCATGGGGCGGGCGGCTTCGGCGGTCAGGGCCGGGTTTTGCACGGCGGCCAGAAAGGGCAGCGAATCAACAATCACGAGCGGGCCCACTGCCTCGGGCTGGGTGGTGCTCAGCCACAGGCCCATAAAGCCGCCCAGGCTATGCCCGATGACGGCGGGCCGGTCCAGCTTCTGGGTTTTGATGTAGGCCAGCAACTGGTCACGCACGGCCGGCAAGAAATCGGCCGTGGGGGCTCCGGCCATCGGCGCCGCGCCGCCGAAACCGGCCAGGCTGAGCACGTGGCACTGGTAGCGGCTTTGGTAGCGGGCCACCGTTTCGTCCCACACCGCGCCAGGGCAGGTCAGGCCCGGAATCAGCAGCACGGGCCGCCCCTTGCCCACCACGCGCACCGTGAAGGCGGGATGCGCGGCGGGATTATCGGCCACCACAGCCGCCGGCCGGCTGGTAGCGGAGGGGTGGGCAAAAGCCGGCTGGGCAAAGGCAGCGCCCAGCAGCAGAGCGGCAAAAGAGCGGCGGAGAGTAGCGAATTTCATGGCGAAAGCGTGGATTGAGGTGTGATTGATGGCTCAAACCTACCCCCGCCCCTCCCCCACCGAAAGTCAATTTCCGCCAACGGGGATTCTGCCCCGCGAACGGGCGAAAACCCCGCCGAACCGGAAGCCTTAGCAACGCAAAAGCCCCGGAGATTTCCTCCAGGGCCCTGATTGCAAAGTTGTGGTATCGGGCTAGCCGATGGCTTGGGCCAGGTCCTCAATCAGGTCCTCGGCATCCTCAATGCCCACGCTCAGGCGAATGAGCGAGTCGCTCAGGCCCGACTTGCGGCGCTGCTCGGCCGGAATGCTGGCGTGCGTCATGGTGGCGGGGTGGCCGCTCAGGCTTTCCACACCGCCCAGGCTTTCGGCCAGGGTGAAGTACTTGAACTTCTCGAGCACGGCAATGGCATCCTCCTGCCGGTCGCCCTTCAGCACGAAGGAAATCATGCCGCCGAAATCGCGCATCTGCTTGGCCGCCACGGCGTGGTTGGGGTGGTTCTCAAAACCGGGCCAGTACACTTTCTCCACTTTGGGGTGCTGGCGCAGGTACTCGGCCACGGCGCGGCCGTTCTCGCAGTGCCGCTGCATGCGGATGTGCAGCGTTTTCAGCCCGCGCAGCACCAGGAAGCAGTCCTGAGGGCCGGGCGTGCCGCCGCAGGCATTTTGGTAGAAGCTCAGGCGCTGGTGCAGTTCGTCGTCGTTCACCACCAAGGCGCCCATCACCGTGTCGGAGTGGCCGGCCATGTACTTCGTGAGCGAGTACATCACAATGTCGGCCCCCAGGTCCATGGGCGTTTGCAGGTAGGGCGTGCTGAAAGTATTGTCCACGGCCAGCAGCGCGCCGCATTCCTTGGCCACCGCCGAAGCCGCCGCAATGTCGATGACGTTCAGGAGCGGATTGGTGGGCGTTTCCACCCAAATGAGCTTGGTTTTCTCGCTGGCAACGGCGCGCACGGCTGCCATGTCGTGCATGGGCACGAAGTGGAATTTGATGCCGAAGGGCTCGTACACTTTCGTGAACAGGCGGTAGGAGCCGCCGTAGAGGTCGTTGGTCGAAATCACCTCGTCGCCGGGCTTGAGCAGCTTCATCAGGCAGTCGATGGCGGCCATGCCCGAGGCGAAAGCGATGCCGTGCTTGCCGTTGTCGAGGGCGGCCACGGCGTCCTGCAGCTGCGAGCGGGTGGGGTTGTGGGTGCGCGAGTACTCGAAGCCCTGGTTCTGGCCGGGCGAGGTCTGCACGTAGGTCGAAGTCTGGTAAATGGGCGTCATGATGGCCCCGGTGTGGGGGTCCGGGTGCACGCCGGCGTGAATGGTTTTGGTGGCGAATTTCATGCGGGAGAAGGTGGGATTTTATGAAAATGGGCCCGGCGCGCGGCAAGCGTCGGCGCGTTGGGCCGGCAAGTTACGGAAGCCAGCCAAGGCAATGCCGAACCGGCGCGCTCCGCCCCCGTGCCCGTGCGCTGGCTGGCGAGCCACCCAGCCATTGGCCCCCGCAGCGCGTAAGCAGCACATGACGGGCATCCCCGCTACCTTCGCTGCCCATGAAATTTCTGCGCGAGCTTCTTCGTAAAAACTTTTCCACGCTGCTGTCGATGCTGTTGCTGGTGGCCGTGCCGCTGGTAGGCAGCTCGTCGCTCAGCTTCGTGCTCTACCGCAACCAGCAGCTGCTCGAAAACCTCACCACCGGCCAGAGCCTGCTCTATTTCCTCATCGTGGGGGTGGCCATGGCGTTTTCGCTGGTCAACACCACGGCCGTGGTGCTCATCACGGGCTTCTACCTGGGCTGGAGCGGCTTTCCGGGCATGGTGGTGGCCTACGCGCTGGCCGCGCTGGTGGGCTACCAGATTGCCGCCACCCTCGACCACGGCAAGATGCTGGCCTTCCTCGGCCACTTTCCCAAGGTCGACGCCGTGATGAAGGAATTGAAAACCGACAGTTGGCAGCTGATTTTTCTCACGCGCATCTCGCCCGTCACGCCGTTTGCCCTCATGACGTTTGTGCTCGCCATCATGCGGGTGCGGCGCGGGCCATTCCTGTTTGCGTCGGTGGCGGGCATGCTGCCGCGCAGCCTGTTCTTCTACTGGCTCGGCACCAAGGCGCAGGACGTGTTTGCGCTGCTCAAAGACCCCGGCACCGGCACCACCGGCAAGCTCCTGCTGCTAGCGCTGGTGGCCGCCTCGTTCTTCGGCCTCTACTACCTCTTCAACCAGGCCCTGAAGCGCGCCCTGAACAAAAGCGCCGCGAACACCCCAACGGCTCCCTGATTGTGAGCCGCTTGCGTTTTTTTTGAAATTTATTTGCAGAAAAATACGCACTGGGCTTGTACGGCCACTTTTTCTCGTCTTACCTTTGCACTCCCAACACGGGAACAGGGTTGCATAGCTCAATTGGATAGAGCATCTGACTACGAATCAGAAGGTTTAAGGTTCGACTCCTTATGCGACCACAGAAAAGGCCCTCACAGCAATGTGAGGGCCTTTTTGCATACGTGGGGTGCAGGGAGTTTTTTTATCGCCGCCAGCTTTGCAAGCTGCCAGCGCCTTGGCTTCTGCGCTTCTTTGTCTCAAAGCGTTGCCTTACTTTTTGACGGAATATCAAAGGCAAATACTCTCGTAAGGCCCATCAAGCGGTTCCCGCTGGCTCCTCAGCAGCAGCGGCAATTTCGCGGCGCCGCTGCCGGAAACGGATGTACCCAACGAGCATCACCACCGCGGCCGCCATGACGGCTCCGTAGCCCAGCACGCCTGTACGCACCGGATGTAACTGAATGAGCACCAGCCCAAAGCCTACCATGGCCAGGCTGGTGCGCACGTAGGTAAGAAAAGTCCGCTCGTTGGCCAAGCGGGTACGTTGGAGGGCAAGGCGGTCGGTGAGAGAAAGTGGGTCAGGCATCGATAACTACGCAAGGGTACCAACTGGCTTACGTTGGTTTTGCTTTCGGGTAAAGTTGGGGTGATGCAGGAGGCTGCTTTGTCGGGCGGGCTGTGAGCCCATTGCGAGCCCGGGCGCTTATCGTCGGCTTCGAGTCCTGCACGGGACCGGCAATCGTCGGCGACTTGCCTTTTTCGCCTCTGCGCAAGTGGATTGTGGCCCTGCTGTGGGCAGCAAAAGCGGCCGAGGTGCACAAAGTGTTACGGGGCGCAAACAACCTAACGCTTCTGAACTTAGTAGGCTATACCGCGCAGCAATGCTCCGCAGCGTCGGCCGCCTCGTCCTGCTGCGTCCATACCCCCTCACCTCCCGAAAACTTTCTTCTGATGAGCGACACGCCAACCACTTTTTCCTTCGGTATGATTGGCCTGGGCACCATGGGCCGCAACCTGCTGCTGAACCTGGCCGACCACCACTTTGCCGGCGCCGGCTACGACAAAGACGCCGCCAAAATCAGCCTGCTGGCCGAAGAAGGCGCCGGCAAGCCCGTGAAAGGCTTCACCGAGCTGACCGAGTTCGTGAACAGCCTGCGCACGCCCCGCGCCATCATGATGCTGGTGCCGGCTGGCAAGATTGTGGACAGTGTGATTGACGAGCTGCGGCCCCTGCTGGCGCCCGGTGACGTCATCATCGACGGCGGCAACTCGCATTTCACCGATACCAACCGCCGCGACGCGGCCCTGGCCGCCGAGGGCTTTCACTTCTTCGGCATGGGCATCTCGGGCGGTGAGGAAGGCGCCCGTTTCGGCCCCAGCATGATGCCCGGCGGCGACAAGCAGGCCTACGAGGCCATGCGGCCGATGTTTGAGGCCATTGCGGCGCAGGTCGACGGCCAGCCCTGCGTGACCTACATCGGGCCCGGCGCGGCCGGCCACTTTGTGAAAATGGTGCACAACGGCATCGAGTACGGCCTGATGCAACTCATTGCCGAGACGTATGCCGTGATGCAGCGCGGCCTGGGCCTGGACAACGCCGCCATCGGCCGGGTGTTCACCGAGTGGAACGAGGGCCGCCTGCAGTCCTTCCTACTCGACATCACGAAGGACATTTTCGGCTTCATCGCGCCCGGCACCGACCACCTACTGCTCGACGACATCAAGGACGAGGCCCGCTCCAAGGGCACCGGCAAGTGGACCTCGCAGGTGGCCATGGATTTGGAAATGGCCATCCCGACCATCGACACGGCTGTGGCCATGCGCGACTTGTCCAAGTACAAGGCCCTGCGCGAGCAACTGGCCGGGCTGTACGGCCCGGAGGCGGCGCCGCTGGAAGTCGACCAGCAAGCCTTCCTGGCCAGCTTGGAGCAGGCGTTTTATTTCAACATGGTCGTCACCTACGCCCAGGGCATGCACCTGCTGGCCAAGGCCTCGAAGGACTTTTCCTACAACCTGAACCTGGCCGAAATTGCCAAAATCTGGCGCGGCGGCTGCATCATCCGCTCCACGTTCCTGAACGACATTTTCAACGCCTTCCAGCAGGCGCCGGACCTGCAACACCTGCTGCTGGACGGGCACGTGCAGGAGTTGGCGAAAGCCAGCGTGCCCGGCGCCCGCACGGTGGTGGTGGCGGCCGTCACGGCCGGGCTGGCGCTGCCGGCCTACGCCGCATGCCTGAGCTATTTCGATTCCTTCCGCACCGCGCGCATGCCCTCGAACCTCATTCAGGCACAGCGCGACTACTTCGGTGCCCACACCTACGAGCTGATTGGCAAGGAAGGCGTGTTCCATACCCAATGGACGCCGGCGCACGAAGACGCGGCCAACAAGCAGGAAGTGGCCGTGGGCCCGGAAAACACCGGTGAGAAACCCGTGACGCCGAATTCGTAGCGGTGGCGCCCGGCATGACGGCCGGCCCTTTACTAATTAATCAACAGCATCTGCTTCTCCTTTGCGCATGAGCTCTTCCTCTCAAAAAATTCCGCCCACGATTTTCGTCATCTTCGGCGGCACCGGCGATTTGAACGCCCGCAAACTGGCCCCGGCGCTCTACAACTTGTTTCTGGACGGCTGGCTGCCCGCGCAGTTTGCCATCATCGGCACGGGTCGCACCAAGCTCACGGACGAGGAGTTCCGGGCGAAAATCCTGGACGGCATCAACCAGTTTTCGCGCAACGGCAAGGCCGCCAAGGAGCAATGGGCGGCCTTCAGCCAGCACATTGTGTACCAGGTGGCCGATGTGAAAGACGCCGGTACCTACAAAGAGTTTGGCAAGCACATCAAGGCCTACGAGCACGAATGGCAAGCCCCGGCCAACATCATTTATTACCTGGCCGTAGCACCGGAGTTCTTCCCCATCATCGCCTCCAACCTGGCCAAGAGCAAGCTGGCCGACGATTCGGACCGCACGCGCATTGTGGTGGAAAAGCCCTTTGGGCACGATTTGGAGTCGGCCCGCGAGCTGAACAAGCTGCTGGGCGAGATTTTCGACGAGCGTCAGATTTACCGCATCGACCACTACCTGGGCAAGGAAACGGTGCAGAACATCATGGCCTTCCGCTTCGCCAACGCCCTGATGGAGCCGCTCTGGAACCGCAACTACATCGACCACGTGCAGATTTCGGTGAGCGAGCAGCTCGGCGTGGGCGACCGCAGCGGCTACTACGACGGCGCCGGCGCCCTGCGCGACATGATTCAGAACCACCTGCTGCAGCTGCTGTGCCTGGTGGCCATGGAGCCGCCGGTCGATTTCACGGCCGACGAGGTGCGCAACCGCAAGGTGGACGTGCTGCGCGCCATGCGCCGCTTCGGGGCCGAAGACGTGCGCGAGTCGGCCGTGCGCGGGCAGTACGGCGAGGGCTGGATGCAGGGCGAGCAGGTGCCCGGCTACCGCCAGGAAAAGGACGCCAACCCCACATCGAACACCGAAACCTTTGCGGCAGTGAAGTTTTTTGTGGACAACTGGCGCTGGCAGGGCGTGCCGTTCTACGTGCGCACCGGCAAGCGCATGCACCGCTCGGCGTCCATCATCATGATTCAGTTTCGCGACGCGCCGCACAACATCTTCCCGCCCGAAACGGCCGAAAGCTGGCAGCAGAACCGCCTCATCATCAGCATTCAGCCAGAGATGAGCATCCGCCTGCAGGTGCAGGCCAAGCGCCCCGGCCTCGACATGATGCTCAACACCGTCGACATGGTGTTTGACTACAAAGGCACCTACACCAGCGAAGCCCCCGAAGCCTACGAAACCCTGCTGCTCGACACCATGCTCGGCGACCAGACGCTGTTCATGCGCGGCGACCAGGTGGAGGCGGCCTGGGACCTGATTATGCCCATTCTGCACTCCTGGCAGGGCCGCGCCAGCCAGAGCTTCCCCAACTACTCGGCCGACTCGTGGGGTCCTGAAACGGCCGAGGCGCTCATTGCACGCGACGGTTTCCACTGGTACACCCTGCCGCTGAACGGCGCCAAGCACTAGCGCCATGCAGCTGCACATTCACCCCACAGCCGAACGGGTTCTGACTGATTTGGCTGATTTTTTTGTGGCGCAGGCTGCCGAGGCCATTGCGGCGCGCGGCCGGTTTGTGGTGGCGCTGTCGGGCGGGAGCTCACCGAAGAAGCTGTACGAGCTGCTGGCCTCGCCCGCCTACCGCGAAAAGGTGGCCTGGCCGCAGGTGTTCTTCTTTTTCGGCGACGAGCGCAACGTGCCCGCCACCGACGCCGAAAGCAACTACCGCATGGCCAACGAAGCGCTGCTGAAGCCGCTAGGCATCGCCGCCGCGCAGGTTTTTGCGGTTGATACAACACTCCCGCCCGCCGAAGCTGCCGCGGCTTATACTGAGACTATCCGGCAATTTTTCGGCGCAGAAGAGGCTCGTTTTGATTTGGTACTGCTTGGGCTGGGCGACAACTCGCACACGGCCTCGCTGTTTCCGCACACGCCCGTACTGCACGATGCCAGCGTAGGCGCCCGGAAGGTTTTTCTGACCGATAAAAACGTCTTCCGCATCACCCTGACGGCGCCCCTCATCAACCAGGCCCGTGCCGTGGCTTTCCTGGTGTATGGCCAAGACAAAGCGGCGGCCGTGCGCCACGTGCTGCACGACGCCCGCGACGTGGAAGAGTTTCCGGCCCAACTCATTGCCCCCGCCGGCGAAACGCACTGGTTTCTGGACCAGGCGGCCGCCTCCCTCCTGCCCAAACAATAGAACGGGTAGAGACGCAATATTTTGCGTCTCGTCGTTGAACAACATTTTGGGCATTGCGCTAACGATGCGGCCGACGAGACGCAAAATATTGCGTCTCTACATCGTTTTCACGACCCTGTCAGCCCCGTTATGGCAGTTCTCCAAAACTGCCGGCTGCCACTGGCGGCTGGCCCGGCCGGAGCACCTGCACGTCCTGTCCTTTCGCCACAACTGCGGCGCGCGCCAGGCCCAGAAACAAGCCTTGCTCCACAATGCCTGGAATGCGCTGCAGCTGCGCAGCCAACTGTTCGGGCTCCGCAATCACCTCAAAATGGCAATCCACCAGCAGGTTGTTCTGGTCAGATTTGGCCGGTTCGGCTGAGGCCTCTTTGCTCATGCGCAGCACGGGCGCGCCACCCAGGGCGGCCACCGCGTCGAGCACCCAGGGCAGGGCGAACGGCACGACTTCCAACGGCAGGGGGAAGCGGCCCAGCTGCGCCACTTCTTTGCTGGAATCGGCAACGATGAGCAGGTAATCGGACGCCGTGGCCAGCACTTTTTCGCGCAGCAACGCCCCGCCGCCGCCTTTTATGAGGCGCAGGTGCGCGTCCAGCTCGTCGGCGCCGTCCACGGTCAGGTCGAAGCGCAGGCCGCGGCGCGGCTCCAGCAACGGAATGCCGGCTTCGCGGGCCAGCTTTTCGCTGGCTAGCGAGGTGGCCGTGCCATGCACCCGGAGGCCTTGCTCACGCACAGCTTTGCCCAGTTCTGTGATGAAGCAGGCGGCGGTGCTGCCGCTGCCCAGGCCCAGCACCATGCCATCGCGCACCCAGCGGAGGGCGGCGGTGGCGGCTAGTTGTTTTTCGCGGGCGAGTTGTTCGGGCTGTGCGCTCATGGCAAAGGTTGGGAAATGGTTGGGCTTATTTGACTACGAGCGTGCCGCGCAGCATGCCCATGCCGCAGGTGAAGTCGAAACGCCCGGCCTCTTGGGGCAGCAGCTCCACGAGCGTGGTTTGGAAGGCGGGCAAGTCGCGCCGTATGCTGAAATCGGGCATCAGCAGCTCTTCGGAGCAGCTGTTTTCCTCGTCGCGGTAGAAGTGCAGCTGCACCGGCTTGCCGCGCTCCACCTCAATCACATCGGGCGAGTAGCCGCCCTTCACGGTGATGTCGACCTCCTGCACGCCACCCGAAGAAGACACAGCGCTGGCCGTTTGGCGGGTTGAAAAGAAGAAATACCAGATGACGAAGGCCGCCAGTACCAAGCCAGCAACGGTGACAATGATTTCGGATGAGTCCATGCTTATTTACTCTTTACGGTCATGCAGAGCGCAGCGAAGCATCTTGCTCGCCACCACTATTCATTTAGTTAGTTGGATTGCGCGGGCGAGATGCTTCGCTGCGCTCTGCATGACATTACTATCCTTTGCTGACAGGAGCAAAGCCCTTTAGCCGCAGCGAATTGGTGAGCACCGACAGCGAACTCAGCGCCATGGCTCCCGCCGCCAGCATGGGCGACAGCAGCCAGCCAAAAAACGGATACAGAAGCCCCGCCGCAATGGGAATGCCCAGCGTGTTGTATACAAAGGCAAAAAACAGGTTTTGCTTTATGGTGCGAATGGTTTGGCGCGACAGCGCGATGGCCGTCACCACGCCCTGCAAGTCGGAGCGCATGAGGGTGATGCCGGCGGCTTCCATGGCCACGTCGGTGCCGCCGCCCATGGCCAGGCCGATGTCGGCCTGGGCCAGCGCGGGCGCGTCGTTGATGCCGTCGCCGACCATGGCCACGGTGCGGTCTTCGGCTTGCAGCTCCTTCACTTTGGCGGCTTTGCCGCTGGGCAGCACTTCGGCGAAATAGCGCGTGATGCCCACCTGCGCGGCTACTTTGGCGGCCGTCTGGGCGTTGTCGCCGGTCATCATCACCACTTCTATGCCCAGCGCCTGCAACTGCTGAATGGCTGCTTTGGAAGTTTCGCGCACCACGTCGGCCACGCCGATGACGGCCACCGCCTGGCCGGCTACGGCCACGTACAGCACCGTTTTGGCTTGATTCAGCAATTGCTCGGATTGTTGGAGCAAGTCGGCCGGCAGGGCCACGTTTTCATCCTGCAGCAACCGTTGGTTGCCAATGAGCACGGCCTGGCCATTCACCGTCGCGGCCGCGCCCTTGCCTTCGATGGCCCGGAAGTCGGTGGCGGGCAGCGCGGGCGCGGCCTGCGCGTCGGCGTAGCGCACCACGGCTTCGGCCAGGGGGTGCTCGCTCTGCCGTTCCAGGGCGGCAACCAGTTGTAGGAGCGACGCGGCATCCTGGCCCGGCGCAGTCAGGAAATCGGTCACGGTAGGCTCGCCGCGCGTGATGGTGCCGGTTTTGTCGAGCAGCACGGTGTTTACCTGGTGGGCTTTTTCCAGCGCCTCGGCGTTGCGGATGAGCACGCCGTATTCAGCCCCTTTGCCGGTGCTCACCATGATGGCCGTAGGCGTGGCCAGCCCCAGCGCGCAGGGACAGGCAATGATGAGCACGGCCACAAAGTTGGTGAGGGCCAGCGGCAGGCGCGTGGCCACGGGCGCCAAATCGAACCACAGCACAAACGTGAGAATGGCAATAACCACCACCGTGGGCACGAAAATGGCGCTCACCTTGTCGGCCAGCCGCTGGATGGGCGCGCGGCTGCCCTGGGCGTCTTCCACCAGCTTCACAATCTGGGCCAGCATGGTGTCGGCGCCCACTTTGGTGACGCGGAAGCGGAAGGCACCGGTTTTGTTGAGCGTGGCGCCGAACACGGCGTCGCCGGCCTTTTTGGCCACGGGCAGGCTTTCGCCGGTGAGCATGGCTTCGTCCACGGCCGACTGGCCTTCGGTGATGACGCCGTCGGTGGCCACTTTCTCGCCGGGGCGCACCAGCACCACGTCGCCGAGCTGCACCTGCTCGATGGGCACGTCCATTTCCTGGCCACCGGGACGTACCACGCGGGCGGTTTTGGCCTGCAGGCCCATCAGGCCCCGAATGGCGGCCGAAGTCTGGGTTTTGGCGCGCAGCTCCAGCAATTTGCCCAGCAGAATGAGGGCGATGATGGTGGCCGTGGTGTCGTAGTACACCTCCGGTATCAGGCCGTGACGCATGAAAAAGCCGGGCGCCACCGTGGCCGCCACGCTGTAGAGAAACGCGGCGCCGGTGCCCACCGCAATGAGCGTGTCCATGTTGGCCGAGCGGTGCCGGAAACCGTTCCAGGCCGAGCTGTAAAATTCGCGGCCGCTGTAGAGCAGCACGGGCAGCGTGAGCAGCAGCAGGCCGTAGTTCAGCCACTGCGTGTTCACGCGTTGCATGGCGGCTGGCCAGAGCATGAGCATGCTCAGCGGCATGATGACGGCGGCCAGGCCCACCGCCACCCAGAAGCGGCGCTTGAGCTTGGCGTAGGCCAGGGCTTTCTGGCGGTCGATTTCGGCCTGGCGGTCGGCGGCGCTGGTGTCGAGAGCGCGCTCCACTACGCCGTAGCCGGCGTTCACCACGGCTTCTTTGAGCGTGCTGGGGCTGGCTTGGCCGGGCAGGTACTGCACGGTGGCTTTCTCGGTGGCGAAGTTGACCAGCGCGCTTTGCACGCCGGGGGCGCGACTGAGCGACTTTTCGACGGCCGCCGCGCACGAGGCACAGGTCATGCCTTCGATGTCAAGGGTCGCGGTTTCGGTATTTTCAGAGGTAGGAGACATGGCGCAGGCAACGGCTAACGTCCGCTTATACGGCGGCACCGTCTCCTAACAACCAGGGGCCGAACCGCGTTGCAAAGGAACAAGCCGCCGCTCCCGCAATCGGTGCGAAATGCGGCGCCAAACCTGCGAAATTCCCGCCTACACCGCGTGCAGAATAACGTAGAGCGACGCTACGGAAACCACCGTCCACAGCAGCACGCCCAGCACGTAGGGCCGCGCGCCCACCGCCCGCAGCACCCCGGCCGACAGCCCCGCGCCAATAAAAAACAGCGTCACGGTGAGGCCCATCTTAGCCAGGCGCACCAGCACATCGCCCACCGGCTTCAGCTCCGGCAGCCAGGTGTTGAGCAGCATGGCGGCGATGAAGCCGAGGATGAAGTAGGGCATCTTTACCTTCACGCCTTTTTGCTTGAACGCGAAGGCCGTACCCAGCGCCACGGGAATAATCCAGAGGGCGCGGGCCAGCTTCACGGTGGTGGCCACCTGCAGGGCCTGGTCGCCGTAGGCTGCGGCCGCGCCCACCACCGAGCTGGTGTCGTGAATGGCAATGGCGCACCACAGGCCGAACTGGTTCTGCGTCATGGCCAGGGCGTGGCCGATGGGCGGAAACGCAAACAGCGCCAGCGCATTGAGCACGAAAACCGTACCCAGCGCCACCGAGATTTCTTCGTCCTTGGCCCGCAGCACCGGGGCCACCGCCGCAATGGCCGAGCCCCCGCAAATGGCCGTGCCGCACGAAATCAGGTGCGTCACCGAGCGGTTCAGCTTCAGCCAGCGGCCCGCGAAGTAGCCCAGCACCAGCGTGCCGCAAATGGACGCCACCGTAAACAGCAGGCCCTCGCGCCCGGCCTGCACCGCCGCGTGCGCGTTCATCCCAAACCCCAGCCCGATAACTGAAAACTGCAGCAGCTTGGCCGTGGCCTTTTTGGTTTGGGCGCTGAATGGGTTGCCCACGGTTTGGGCCAGCACCAGGCCCAGCGCCAGCGCCACCGGCGGCGACGCCCACGGCGAAACGCAATACAGCTGCACTAGCCCAAACACCACCTGCCGCAGCGTGAACGTGAACCCCAGCAGGGTGTGCGGCGTGTGAAACTGCCCAAACGGCCCCTCGTGGGCCGCGCCGGCATTTTCAGTGGGGTTGGTGAGTAGCTGGGGCATGGGGCGGAAGGAAGTTGTGCCCGCAAAATTACGCCCTTGCCTATCCGCTGGTTAATGGCAAAATGTTATTTGAAATAACCTGCGGTTATACCAAAGGCTTGCACTCGGCCTGCGCAAAGGTGAGAAACCGCTGCGCCGCGCGCGCTAACGGCTGCCCCTGCACCCACAAGGCCTCAAACTGCCGGGCCAGTTGCAGTCCTTCAATCGGCACTATTTCGAGTAGCCCGGCGGCCAGCTCCCGCGTCAACGCTCGCCGCGAGACGAAGCCCAAGGCCTCCGGCGCCGCCTCCAGGTACGCCTTAATGGCTTCGGTATTATCGAAGTAAAATGCCACCTGTAGGCTACTGAGCTTGATTTTCAGCTCCCGCAGGGCAAACTCCAGCACTTCGAGCGTGCCCGAGCCGCGCTCGCGCAGCACCAATGGGTGGGCCAGCGCCTCGGCCAGCGGCACAGGCTTGGCGGGCGGGCCGGCGGCCGTGGCGCGGCGCACGGCCACCAGCTCGTCGGGCAGCAGCAGCTCGTAGTGCAGGTCGCGGCTTTTGGTGCGGCCTTCCACAAAGCCCAGGTCCAACTCGTTGCGCAGCAGGGCCTCGGCAATGCGCTCGGAATTGGCGTTGAGCAGGGTGAGGCGCACCTTGGGGTGGCGGGCCTGGAAGGCAGGCAGCAGGCCCGGCAGCACGTACTGGCTGAGGGTGGTGCTAGCGCCCAGGCGCAGGCGGCCGGCCGCTTCGTCGGGGTCGCGCAGGGCCAGCAGTTGGTCTTCGAGGTGTTGGGCCGAGGCCGCCACGGCTTCGGCGTGGGCCTGCAGCAGGCGGCCGGCTTCAGTCAGGGCCACGCGGTTGCCGCGGCGCTCCAGCAGGCGCTGGCCGTGCTGCTTTTCCAGCTCGTGCAGGTGCTTGGTCACGGCGGGCTGGGTCACAAAGAGTTCCTGCGCCGCCTTCGTGAAACTCAGGTGCCGCGCCACGGCCGCAAACACGCGCAAACGGAAATCAGACATGCCCGCAAGGTACGGGGCCGGCTGAAAACCGTGAGAATAGTGGCCTAGCGCAACTCCTTGCGCATGCACACGCTGTTTTCCACGCCGATGTACTGCCCGTAGTTGGGCGTGAGGACGTAGCCGCTTTTCTCGTACAGCCGAATGGCTTCGGGCTGCTTCTTGCCGGTTTCGAGCACGCAAGCGGCGTAGCCCAGCTCGCGGGCCCAGCGCTCCAGCTCCGCCAGTACGGCCGGGGCCACGCCCGTGCCCCGGTGCGCGGGCTGCACAAACATGCGCTTGATTTCCACCTGGCCGGGGCCGAATTCTTTCATGGCGCCGCAGCCTACGGGCTCATCGACAGCATAGGCCACCACCGCGTGCTTGATGCGGTCAATCTTGTTGAATTGCGCGTAAAACGCATGTTCGTCGCCATCGCGCCGCGCCAGGTCCTGGTCGAGCAGCTGCACGAGGGCGCGAAAATCGGCGTGGTCGGAAGTGGTGCGGAGGAGACGTGGCATGCTGAACGGCAAGTATAATCGACTTGGTCCCTACTCCGGCAGGTGGCGGTTAAAATGGTTTTTCAGCACGTCGTTGAGCTTTTCGCGGGTCAGGGGCTTGTTGAGAAAGCCGGCAATGTTGAGTTGCTGCACGCGGTCCACGTCCTGCGGGTGCAACGAGGTGGTGAGCATCACAATGACGATGGCCTGCTTCTCGGCCAGCGGCAGCTGGTTGTAAGCCTCCAGAAACTGAAAGCCGTCCATGACGGGCATTTTCACATCGAGCAGAATCAAAACCGGACAGTCGGGGCTGGCGGCCTGGCAATGAATTTTCACCAGCTCCAGCGCTTCCTGGCCGTTGAGCGCCACCAGCAACTGGTCGGTAATATCCAAGCGCTTAATCAGCAAGCTGTTGAGATAGTTCGTCGTCTGGTCGTCGTCGACAAGGAGAGCGCAGGTAAGCTTTTGCATGAGCGGGACAGACGAAAAACGGGCGCCTGAACCGCACGCGGGTCCAAGGATTACCGGCTAAAGTACACCGAAAACGTGGTGCCCCGGCCGAGCTCGCTCCGCACGGCAATACGGCCGCCGGCGTTCTCCACCATTTTCTTCACCATGTAGAGCCCGATGCCCGAGCCCTCCACGTGGTCGTGAAAGCGCTGAAACATGCCGAACAGCTTCTGCTCGCTGGCCGGGTCCAGGCCCAGGCCGTTGTCTTCTACTTCGAGCACGGCGCCCGCACCCTCGGGCCGGGCCTGCACGCGCACCCGCGGCGCCCGGCCGGGGGCGCGGTACTTGAGGGCGTTGCTGAGCAGGTTGAACACCACCGAGCGCAGGTTTTTCTCCGAAAACAGCACCGTGGGCACCGCGTCCACGTCCACCAGCAGCTGCGCGCCAGTGCTCTGGATAAGCGGGTCGAGGTCGAGGCACACGTTGCGCACCACTTCGGCCAGGTTTATGGGCTCGGTGGGCAGGCCGTGCTCCTTCTGCAGCTTGCTCACGTCGGTGAGCTGCTCAATGGTGCGCTTGAAGCGGTTCACCGAGTCCTGCATCAGGTCCAGAATGGGCCGCACAGGCTCGCTCTGCACGGTGGGAAGTGGCAGTTCCAGCAGCAGGGCGTCGAGCAGGCCCTCGATGTTGCTGATGGGGGCTTTGAGGTCGTGCGAGGCCGTGTAAATGAAGTTGTCGAGGTCCACGTTCACGCGCCTGAGCTGGGCGTTGTTTTCGCGCAGCTGGCGCTGGGCCTGGTCGATGCGGTCGAGCGCCAGTTTGTGCTCGTGGATATCGGTATAGGTACCAATCCACTGCATAATCTCGCCGTGTTCGGTGCGCGAGGGCAGGGCGCGGCCCAGCATCCAGCGGTATTCGCCGGCCCCGTTGCGGATGCGGCACTCCACTTCGAAGGGCTCGCCGGTGGTCAGGCTGTGCTGCCAGCGGGCATGCGCGGCGTCGGCGTCGTCGGGGTGCAGGCGCGCGCGCCAGGAGCGGTCGGCGGCGGGTCCTTGGCCGGGCTCGAGGCCGATGTAGTCGTACCAGCGGCGGTTGCGATACGTGTTTTCGCCGGCGGCGCTGGCCGTCCAGGCTATCTGCGAGATGCCTTCGAGCAGGCGGCTGGCCTCGGCAGCGGCGCGCTCGCCGGCCAGGCGAGCGGCTTCCTCCCGCTTCAGTTCCTCGCTCTGGCGGTCGAGCAGGGCGTTTTGCTCCTCCACCTGCGCCCGAATGGCCGTGATTTCGCGCTGGGCCGAAAGGTCCGTCACTATCATGGCCAGCGTGGGCGTCTCGTTGAAGCTCAGCACGTTCATGCTTACCGAAAACGGCACCAGTGCGCCGGCCCGGTTTTTCAGCGGCAGCTCGCCCTTGCTTTTGCCCTCCCAACCCTGCCGCAGCAGCTCAGTCCAGTAGTCGCGAAACGCCAGCGGCACAAAGCTTTCGAAAGCGCTGCCCATGATTTCGCCCATGGCCAGGCCCAGCAGCCCGGCCAGGCAGGCGTTGCAATAGAGCACGGTGGCGTCTTCGCTCAGCAGCAGGGCGCCTTCGTTCATCTGCTCGATGAGGGTGCGGTAGCCCTGGTCGGCGCCCTGCAGCGTAAAAATGCGCGGCCCTTCGCTGCCCTGCACGGCCAGCGCGTCCACGGCGCCCGAACGAATGGCGTTTATCAGGTCCTGGGCTTCCTCTAGCTGGTAGCGCAGCTCCTCGTTTTCGCGGGCCAGGTCGGAGGCGGGCCGGGGCTCACTCATGGGCAGGAGCTTCGTCGGGGGGCAAGACTATGCCCAAGGCCTTTAGCACCCGCTCGCGGTCCGAAAGGTCGCCCACCAGGCGGCGCACCAGGCCCGGGCGCAGCTTGATAAGCGTGGGCACGCCGATGAGGTCCTGCTCCTGGGCCAGCTCGGGCTGCTGAAAAATGTCGACAATGAGCAGCTCGTAGCGCCCTTTCAGGTACTGCTCGCAAATGTCTTTGATGTTGCGCACGGCGCGCGTCGAGTTCACGGTGGCCCCCGTTATGTAGAGGTGCAGCAGGTACTCGGGGCCGGCCGGCTCCAGAGAGTCCGGAAATGGTTCAGGTTCCATCGGCCAGGGTTATTTCAGCACGGGGCGCACGTCGAGCCCCACCAGCACCTTTTCTTCGTTGGAGAGGTCGCCGATGATTTTGCGAATCGGCTCGGGCACCTTGCGCACCAGCGTGGGGATGGCCAGAATCTGGTCGCCCTCGGCCAACTGCGGGTTCACCAGCAAGTCGATGACCTCCAGCTTGTAACGGCCTTTGAGGTGTTGCTCGCAATACTTGCGCAGGTTGGCCACGGCCGTCACCGACTTGGGCGTTTGGCCGGCCACGTACAGGCGCAGTTCCCAAGTCTCTTCGTCGAGGGGGTCGTTAAAATCTTCAGCCATGGAAAGGGTACTAAAATCGGAGGCCGGAGGCAACTCGGGTATACGGATTACTTACCGGTTTCGCCGGCCGAAGGCGTTTTTATCGCCGGCGGGTTGGCCGCGGTAATGCGCTGTTTGCCGCTCAGCAGGGCCTCGTGGCGGGTTTGCTCGTGGGTGCTGATTTGGCGCAGCTCCTCTTCCACGCTCTCAAACTCGGTGCGCAGGTTGGCAATGTTGGCTTCCAGCATGCGGCGGCGGCGCTCCAGCTCGCGGTCGCGGCGCTCGGCTTCCTGCTGGGCGGCCAGGGCCTGGGCGTGCTCCTCCAGCTGCTGCGTGAGGCGGCTGGCGCCGGTCACGATGCCCGTGGGGCCCAGCACCACGTCGAGCAATTCGATGCCTTTGTCGGTCACGATGAACTCGCGCACCTGGTTGGAGTGCGCCATGCCGCGCGATTTGAGGATGCTCAGGCCGCGGTTGCGCTCGCCCACGCCTTCCAGGTCGCGCACCGAAATCCACGTATCGACCAGCGACGACACGCCTTCTTCCGTCATCTCGGCGCGGCCCATGCCGCCGTTCACCAAGGCCGTGAAGTAGGCCGTGATGCCGCTCACCTTCAGGAAGTCGATGAGTCGGGTGAGCATGCTGCGCACCTCGGACAGGTTGCCTACCGTGATGAGGTTGGTGATGGGGTCGATGACGACGGCGTCGGGGCGGAACTCCTTCACCAGGCGGTGCAGGGTCACGAGGTGCTGCTCCAGGCCGTTGAGGGTGGGCCGCGAAGCCTCGATGCGCAGGCGGCCTTCGCGCACGTGGCTTTCCAGGTCGATGCCCACCGAAGCCATGTTGCGGATGAGTTGCTGCGGCGATTCTTCAAAGGCAAAAAACAGGCAGCGCTTGCCGTCTTTGCAGATTTTTTCGGCGAAAGCCGCCGCCAGCGTGGTTTTGGCGGTGCCGGCGGTGCCGGTGATGAGCACGCTGCTGCCTTCGTAGAAGCCGCGCCGGCCAAACATCTCGTCCAGCGCCGGCACGCCCGACGACACGATTTCGTTCGACACCTGGTGCTCGAGGCGCAGCGAGGTCACGGGCAGCACCGAAATGCCTTCGCCGGTGATGAGGTAGGGGTACTCGTTGGTGCCGTGGGTGCTGCCGCGGTACTTCACCACGCGCAGGCGGCGGGTCGTGATTTGGTCAATCACGCGGTTGTCGAGCAGAATCACGCAGTCCGACACGTACTCTTCTAGGCCCTGGCGGGTGAGGGTGCCGTCGCCGCGCTCGGCGGTGATGATGGTGGTCACGCCCTTGTCCTTCAGCCAGCGAAACAGGCGCCGAATCTCGGAGCGCAGCACGCTTTCGTTGGGAAAGCCCGAAAACAAGGACTCAATGGTGTCGAGCACCACGCGCTTGGCCCCGATGGAATCGATGGCGTAGCCCAGGCGAATGAACAGGCCTTCCAAATCGTACTCGCCGGTTTCTTCAATCTCGGAACGGTCGACGTGCACGTGGTCGACGCGCAGCATTTTGCGCGCCTGCAGGTCTTTCAGGTCGAAGCCCAGCGAGGCCACGTTGGCGGCCAGCTCTTCGGCCGTTTCCTCGAAGGCCATGAGCACGCCGGGCTCGCCGAACTCGGTGATGCCGCGCACCAGAAACTCAATGCCCATCAGGGTTTTGCCGCAGCCCGCGCTGCCGCAAATGAGTGTGGGGCGGCCCAGCGGCAGGCCGCCTTCGGTGATTTCGTCCAGCCCTTCGATGCCGGTGGGCGCTTTGGGGAGTTGGGGCAGCGTAGAAGAGGCGGAAGAAGAATATTCTTGCATGGATAGGAAGGCTAGCCTGCAAAGGTAATCGGCGGGACCGCACATGGCGGGCCGGTTCGCGCGGGCCTCGCAGGACACTGGCTACACCGCCTCAACTGCGCCCGCCCCGAGCGGTAAGCAGGTCGTTGCGCCTACCGGCTGCCGGTTTCAAAATCCTGCCAGCCGGCGCGGTGCTGCTCCATTTCCTGCGCGCTGATGCCGTAGGCGTCGCGCACTTCCTCGGGGCTGAGCAAGCCTTGGTCCACGGCGTTGAGGGCGGCCCACACCTTGAGCTTGCGCTCGGCGTCGGCGCTGGCGTTGGCGGCCGGCTCGGGGCGGCCGTCGGTGTCGAAATAGTTGGGCAAAGACTCGCTCATAGACCCTTGCAAGTTAGGTCGTCTTTTATTAAGTCAGCGTGAATTTATCACCATTTTCCGGTGCGTTTTCTGCTTATTTCCAGCGGCTGAAAAATTGGTCGAAACTCTCCCGATAACCGTCGCTCACGGGCAAGGTTTCGCCCTGAATCTGGACCGTGCCGCGCCCCACCGCCTGGATGTGGCCCAGCCCCACAATATAGCTGCGGTGAATACGCATGAACTTGCCGGCCGGCAGCTTTTCTTCCATGCTGCGCAGGCTGGTGAGCGAGAGCAGCGGCCGCGTCTGGCTGGCCAAATGCACCTTCACGTAGTCCTTGAGGCCTTCCACGTACACAATGTCGGCCAGGGCCACGCGCACCAGCTGGTACTCCACCTTCAGATAGATGTGGTCTTCTTCGGGCTGGGCCACGGGGGGCGCCGCGGGCGCGGGGGCCACGGCGGGGGCGGCCTCGCTGGCCTGCTTCATCTCGAAGTAGGCCTTGGCCTTGAGCGCGGCGCGCAAAAACTCCTCGTAATTGAAGGGCTTGAGCAGGTAGTCGAGCGCATCGACGCGGAAGCCTTCCAGCGCATACTGGTTGAAGGCCGTGGTGAAGATGACGCGCGGGCCGTGCTGCAGCACCCGCGCCAGCTCCAGGCCGCTGAGGTCGGGCATCTTGATGTCGAGAAACAGCAGGTGGGCGTCGGGGCGCTCGTGCAGGGAGCGCAGGGCGGCCACGGCGCTTTCGTGGCGGCCCACCAGGCGCATAAACGGCGTGCGCTCGATGAAGGAGCACACCAGGCCCAGGGCCAGCGGCTCGTCGTCGACGGCCACGCAGTTGATGATGAACGGGGCTACAGCTTCAGATTCAGACATACTTCGTACTCGTTGGAGGCGTTGCGGGGCGTGACGGTGACGGTGTGGGCGTGCGGGTAGAGCAGGTTGAGGCGGCGCTGGGTGTTGGCCAGCCCGATGCCGCCGGGCTCGTCGTCGGCTTCGTCGTCGGGGCGGTCGGGAAACACGGTATTGCGCACGCGCAGCTCCACGGTGCTGGCCGAGGGCTGGCGCAGCTGAATGGTGATGCAGCTGGGCGCGGTGGCGCTCACGCCGTGCTTAAAGGCATTCTCGACGAAGGGCTGAAACAGCATGGGCGCGATGAACGGGTCGGGGCTCAGCGGGTCGGGCCGCTCAAACTGCACCCGCACCTTGGTGGTGAGGCGCAGGTGCATGAGGTCGATGTAGTCCTGCAAAAAGCTGATTTCCTGGCTCAGGCGCGTGTGGCCGGCCGGCGACTCGTACAGCACGTAGCGCATCATGCGCGAGAGGCGGTGCAGGGCCACGCGGGCCTGCTCCCCGTCGAGCAGCGTGAGGGCGTAAATGTTATTGAGGGTATTGAAGAAGAAGTGCGGGTTGATTTGGGCCTTGAGCAGGCTCAGCTCGGTGGCCACCTGGCGGCGCTCCAGCTCCAGGCGCACCTCGGCGTCGCGCTGGCCTTTTTGCATGGCCGCGAGGCTGGTGGCAATGCCCAGCACCAGCAGCGTGATGAGCAGCACGCCGGTGTTGACGACGGGGCTGCCCTCGTCGGGTCCGGTGAGGGGGTGCGGGCGCGGGCTCGACCACGGGTTGGGCGGGTTGAGGACGGCTTCGCGGGCGGCAGCCACCAGCTCGGGCACGTGCAGTCGCTGTTCCACCTGGTGGTGCACTAGCGCTATCCCCAGCACCAGGCCGGCGTTCAGGAGCAAGTAGGCCCAGGCCTTGCGGGCGTAGAGCAGGCGGGGCGCCGCCCAGCCCACGTTGAGGTAAAACACGCCTCCCAGCAGGCCAAAAACCACAGTCTGCGTCAGCCAGAACTCCGGCGGCTTCGGCCCGGGGTAATCGGGCTGCTGGGCCCAGAGCAGCACCGCCACCAGCCCCCACACCAAGGCGTGTAGCAGCAGCGTGGAGGCGGAGCGGAGCGGCGGGAGGGGCATTGATTAGGAAGTGTTAACAGTAGGTATTAATTTGGGGTATGGATTATTTGCTCACAGACGCGCAGTGGGCCCGCATCGCGCCGCTGCTGCCGGGTCGGGAAGGCACGAAAGGTGGCCGGGGCCAGGACAACCGCCGTTTTGTAGAAGCGGTGCTGTGGTTGTTGCGCAACGGCTGCCGCTGGCGTGCCTTGCCGGCCGCGTGGGGCAACTGGCACACAACATACACGCGCTTCCAGCGCTGGACCGCCTCGGGCGTGTGGGCCCGGGTGCTGGCCGCCGTGCAAGAGGACGACGCGCTGCACACGCTGCTGGTCGACTCGACCACCGTGCGGGTGCACCAACACGCGAGCGGGGCACGCAAAAAAACGGGCCGCAAGCCCTGGGGCGTAGCCGCGGCGGATTGACCACCAAGCTGCACGCGGTGGCCGACGCTGGGGGCCGGTTCGTGCGCGGCAGCCTGACAGCCGGCCAGCGCCACGACGCCCCGCAAGCGCTGCCGCTGCTCGACGGGCTGGCCCCGGCCTACCTCGTGGCCGACCGGGGCTACGATTCCGACCCGCTCGTGGCCACCCTGGCTGCCCGCGGCACCTGTGCCGTGATTCCGCCCCGGTGCAAGCGCCGCTACCCGCGGGGCTACGACGCGGCGCGTTACGCCCAACGTCACCCCATTGAGCGCCTTTTCAGCCGCCTCAAGCAGTTTCGCCGCGTGGCCACCCGGTATGACAAACTCGATGCGCATTTTTTGGCCTTTATTCACCTCGCTGCAACCGTCCTGTGGCTACGCGACTGTTAACACTTCCTAGACTATCAATTGAAGACGGCGCAAGCTACAACCCACGCCTGTGGCGGTGCGGGCCACATCGGCCAGCCGGGCAAGTTTGCCGGCCAGTCGGCGTTTTTGGGCCAATTGCCGGGAAATCGGGCTGAGCCGGGGTTTTGGTGGCGGGATTTGGCTGCTGAATGCGGGAAATGGGCGACGCCCCATCCCAACTCGGCGATTGCAGCGGGCGCTGCGGAAAGGTGAGAAGCAACTTTGAAAAAACAAGCCGCAACTCCCTATTCTCCAACCCGCCTGCTTCCCTGCTCATGGCCGCATCACTACTTCCCCGGGTTGCCTCCATGCTGGCAGCGGCCACACTGCTGCTGGCCGTGGCCTGCCATAAAGAATCGGAAAACGCCACGCCTTCCAACGACGACCTGAGCGTGCTGGGCGCCCTGCCCCTCTCGGCCCCGGCGCCGGCCGACAACCCCGGCACGCCGGCCAAAATCGCGCTGGGCCGCGCCCTTTTCTGGGACCCGGTGCTCTCGGGTGGTAAGGACGTGAGCTGCGCCAGCTGCCACCACCCCGCCAACGGCTACGCCGACGCCATCGACCTGGCCATTGGCGTGAACGGGCAGGGCCTGGGCACGGCCCGCCGGTTCCGCCAGCCCAACACCATTCCGTTCACCAAGCGCAACACGCCCACGGTCCTCAACACGGCCTTCAACGGTCTCGCCAACAACGGTACTTACGACCCCACGCGGGCGGCCATGTTCTGGGACAGCCGGGCGCAGTCGCTCGAAGCGCAGTCGGTGCAGCCCATTGCGGCGCTGGAAGAAATGCGCGGCACCGCCTGCAGCGAAAGCGCGGCCCTCGACACGGCCGTGGCCCGGCTGCGGCGCATTCCGGCGTACACTACGATGTTCGGCGCCGCCTTTGCCGAGCCCGTGCCCGTCACGGCCACCAACATCGGCAAAGCTCTGGCCAGCTTCGAGCGCACCCTGCTGGCGACCGATGCGCCCTTCGACAAGTACCTGCGCGGCGACAAAACCGCCCTCAGCGCCCAGCAGGTGCAGGGCCTGAACGCCTTCATCAGCAGCGGCTGCGCCAAGTGCCACAGCGGCCCCATGCTGTCGGACTACCAGCTGCACGTGCTGGGCGTGCCCGACAACCCCAAAAACGCTGCCTCCGACGCCGGCGCCAACAACTCCTACGCCTTCCGCACGGCCAGCCTGCGCAACGTGGCCCTCACGGCGCCCTACATGCACAGCGGTGCCCTGCCCAACCTAGGCGCGGTGCTGGCCTTTTACGCGCCGCCGCCCGGCGCCCCGCCCACCGCCAACCCCCGCGTGGCGCCCGGCCAACGCGACCCGCTGTTTCCCACCCGCGTGAACGACCCGCAGGCCATCATCGCCTTCCTGCAGTCGCTCACGGCCTCCAGCTTCGACCGCAGCGTGCCCGCCACCGTGCCCAGCGGCCTGGCCGTGGGCGGCAACATTCAGTAGACCAACCCCTTCGTCATCATTATTTCCGCTTGCCTATTCCATTACCCTTACACCCTTC
The DNA here is from genome assembly GCF_022921075.1 of Hymenobacter sp. 5317J-9. Taxonomy (NCBI): domain Bacteria; kingdom Pseudomonadati; phylum Bacteroidota; class Cytophagia; order Cytophagales; family Hymenobacteraceae; genus Hymenobacter; species Hymenobacter sp. 5317J-9. The sequence continues at coordinate 1,434,039 of NZ_CP095050.1, read as the reverse complement.
TTTTCAACATTTTCAATTTTTCACCCTTTTTCATTTTTCACCCTTATGCGTTTATCCACCACCCTTCGCTTGCTCAGCGCTGCCGCGCTGCTGTGCTCCATGAGCAGCTTCTCAGGCTGCGAGAAAGAATGCGTGCGCCCGGCCGGCGGCAAAGACTGCAAGAAGCCGAGCACGACCACCACGGCCGACTCCACCAAGACCGGCGGCGCCAACTAACTTGCTGGTTGCCGGGCCGCGGGTCCGGGCTTCGATTGGGCCTGGCTGAGCTCTTTAATGCACGGCCAGGCCCTGACGGAGCTGCTATTATTCTTTTTCGCTATCTTATTGGTTATGAAATCTACACGGACGGCTTGGGGCAACTTTCGGGGGTGGTGGCTGGCCTTGCTGGCTCTGCTGGCGCCGCTGGCGGCTTCGGCCACGCACATCGTGGGCGGCGAGCTGGATTTGCAGTACAAGTCCGGCAGCACGTATGCTCTCACCCTCAATCTGTATTTCGACGCCATCAATGGCAGCGCGGGCGCGTTGGACGACAATCTCACGGCCAGTATTTTTAATAAAACCACCAACCAGCGCCTTGCCGACGTGGTGTTGCCCCGCGTGAGCAACACGTTTGTGAACTACACCAACCCGGCCTGCACCGTGGGCTCGCTAAGCACCCGCAAACTGGTGTACACCACCGACATTACGCTGAGCGCAAGCGTTTTCAACAATCCTGGCGGCTACTACGTGGCCGTGGAGCGCTGCTGCCGCAACGTGACCATCACCAACATTGTGGCGCCTGGCAACGCGGCCCAAACCTTCTACCTCGAATTTCCGGCCGTGGTGCGCAACGGCGCGGCTTTTATTGACTCCACGCCCCGCATCTTTCCGCCGCTGGGCGACTATGCCTGCCGCAACGAACTGTTTTACTACGACTTTGGCGGGCAGGACCCCGACGGCGACTCGCTGGCCTACGACATGGTGACGCCCCTCAACGGCCACGCCACCTTTGCCAACCCGCTGCTGCCGCAGGCCGGCGCGGCACCCTACTCCCCCATCACCTGGAACGCGGGCCTGAACGTGAACAACCAGATTCCGGGCAGCCCCGCCCTGGGCATTGATGCGCGCACGGGCCGCCTTACGGTGCGGCCCCGCGACCTGGGCCTGTACGTGTTTGGGGTGCGCTGCTCGGAGTACCGGCGCGGCGTGAAAATTGGCGAGACGCGGCGCGATTTCCAGCTTTATGTGCTGAACTGCCCCACCAACGTGGCCCCGACCCTGCAGGTGCGGGCGCCGGGCAGCCCCACCGCCTACCGCCCCGGCCGCGACACCCTGCGCCTGCAGCCGGGCGGCAACCGCTGCCTCACCATTCGCTACACCGACCCCGACCCCAGCTCGGTGCTGAGCATGAGCAGCCGGGCGGTGAATTTCACCACCACGGGGCCCATTTTCAGCACCACCACCACCGGCATGGTACACGCAGCGGGCCAGCCCGATACGCTGGTCACCACGCTCTGCTTTCCGGATTGCATCGATACCAAGGGCAAAGTGTACTTGGTGGACGTCATTGTGGCCGACAACGGCTGCAGCCTGCCCAAACACGACACCATCCGCATTGCCTTCACGGCGGCCTCGCTGCCCAACCACGCGCCGGTGCTCAGCACCACGTTTCCGCCTGCTCCATTGCCCGTGTCCGACGACGCGCCCGCCGTGGTGCGCCTCACGCTGGGCGAGCGCTACACCGCCACCCTCACTGGCACCGACGCCGACCAGAATTTTCTCACGCTCAGCGCCACCGGCTCAGGTTTCGACCTCGCCGATGCCGACATGAAATTCATCGCCCAGAACGGACAGGGCCGGGCCAGCGCCACCTTCAGCTGGGAGCCCACCTGCGCCGCCGTGGCCCAGGCCAAAACGAACAATAGCCTGCTGGTGCGCTTCCGGCTGGCCGAAGCTGGCCCCTGCGAGCCGCTGCCGCAGGAGCGCCTCATCCGCTTCGTGGTGGCGCCGAAGGGCGATTCGCTCGCCTTCCGCCCGCCCAACGTCATCACGCCGAACGGCGACGGCCAGAACGACTTTTTCATGATGCCCAGCCTGCCCGTGGATTTCTGCGACCGTAAGTTTGCCAGCATCAAAATCTTCTCGCGCTGGGGCCAGGCGGTATTTTCGTCGGCGGAGCGCGGCTTCAAATGGAATGGCGCGGGTGCGGGCGGCATGTATTATTACCTCGTGACGTACACCGACGGCCAGAAGTACAAGGGCTGGGTGGAGGTGATACCGTAATTACTAATTGAGGTAGAGACGCAACATTTTGCGTCTCGCCGTTGAACGACAACGCCTAAACGACCAAGCACGAACCGCAAATGGCACGGCTCCGGCCGTTCGACGACAAGACGCAAAATAGTGCGTCTCTACCTCGTTCGCTGTTCCTCACTCCTACGCATGAAGCTTAAAAAGAACATTGCCACCAGCGAATCCGGCTTCATTTTCAATCCCGCCACCGGCGACTCGTTCGCGGCCAACCCGCTGGCAGCCGATATTCTGGCCCGCGCCAAGGAAGGGCTGGCGCCCGCCGCCATCAAGGCCACCATTTTGGAGCGCTACGACGTGGCCCCCGGCCAGCTCGAAAAAGACTGGGACGACCTGCTGGCCCAGCTGCGCGAATTCAACCTGCTAGACTAATCTCACTGTGCCTCTTTCCGCTGCCCGCCCCCGGCTCACCGTGGCCGTGACCGGCCTCAACGCCACCGACAGCCCCGGCCCGGGCGTGGCCGTTATCCGCGCCCTGCGCGAAACGTTGGACTTTGACCTGCGCATCATCGGGCTGAGCTACGAGGCGCTGGAGCCGGGCATCTACCTGCGCGAAATGGTGGACCGCACCTACCAGCTGCCCTACCCTTCGGCCGGCACCACGGCACTGCTGGAGCGACTGAGCTACATTCGGCAACAGGAAGAAGTGGCGGTACTCATTCCAAATTTCGACGCCGAGCTGTACAACTTTATCAAGCTGGCGCCGCAGCTGCGGGCGCTGGGCATTCAGACCTTTTTGCCCACGCTGGCGCAGCTCGAAGCCCGCGACAAGCTGAACCTGCCGGCTTTTGGGGCGGCCCACGGGCTGCACGTGCCGGCCAGCCGCCCGCTCCACCACGCCGCCGAGCTGGCCGCCGCCGCCGAAACCCTGGGCTGGCCGCTGGTGCTGAAAGGCCGCTACTACGACGCCGCCGTGGTGCACTCGCTGGCCCAGGCCGAGCAGGCGTTCTTGCGGCTGAGCGGGCTTTGGGGCGTGCCACTTATCGCCCAGCAGTTTGTGGCGGGCCAGGAAATCAACATCGCCGGGCTGGGCGACGGCCACGGCCGCGCCCTGAGCGTGGTGCCCATGCGCAAGCTCACCATCACCGACAAGGGCAAGGCCTGGGCCGGCATCACCCTCGAAGACGAGGCCCTCATAGCCCTGGCCCGCCGCTTTGCCGAAGTGACGAAGTGGCGCGGGGGCTTCGAGTTGGAAATTATGCGCACGGCCAGCGGCGAACTGTTCATCATGGAAATTAACCCCCGTTTTCCGGCCTGGATTTACCTCACGGCCGCCGCAGGTCAGAACCAGCCCGCCGCTCTGCTCCGCCTGGCCCTGGGCCTGCCCGTGACCATGATGGAGGAGTACGCCGTGGGCAAGATGTTCGTGCGCTACGCCTGGGACCTGATTACCGACCACACCGAGTTCCAGCAAGTAGCAGCGCTGGGCGAACTTTGACGCCATTAAAAAGCGGCAAAAGGACGTCATGCAGAGCGCAGCGGAGCATCTCGCGTGCAACCAATAATTAGTTATTCTAGGCAAGATGCTTCGCTGCGCGCTACATGACGTTCTAAAAATCCTACCAAAAGAAGTGAAACTTCCCTACGAACGTCCTACCCTCCGCAAGCTCACGGCCGGCGCCCTGAATAAGTTCGGGCCGCGCACCGGTGCCCGCGCTGTGACGGCGATTGACGGCGTGGCCGTGGCCGAGTTGGTGGCCCGGTTCGGCTCGCCGCTGTTTGTGCTGAGCGAGCGGCAGCTGCGGCGCAGCTACCAGGCGGCGATGCGGGCCTTTGGCACGCGCTACCCGCAGGTGCAGCTGGCGTGGTCGTACAAAACCAACTACCTCAATGCCGTGTGCCGCACCTTTCACCAAGAGGGCGCCTGGGCTGAGGTGGTGAGCGGCATGGAGCTGGAAAAAGCCCTGCTCAACGGCGTGCCCGGCGCGCACATTCTCTTCAACGGCCCCGGCAAGCGGCGCGCTGACCTGGAGCGCGCCTGCGAGGTCGATGCCGTCGTTCACCTCGACCACGCCGACGAACTGCACCTGCTGCTGGACGTGGCCGCTGGCCGGGCCCAGCGCCCCCGCGTTGCCCTGCGCGTGAACCTCGACACGGGCATTGTGCCGCAGTGGGACCGGTTCGGCTTCAACCTGGAAAACGGGGAGGCCTGGCAGGCGCTCACGCGCATTGTGGCCTCGGGGCGGCTGGCGCTGGTGGGGCTGCATTGCCACATCGGCACCTACATTCTGCAGACGGCACCCTACGGCGTGGCGGCTACCAAGCTGGCGGCGCTGGCCCTGCGCTGCGAGCGGGAATTGAACACGACCATTCAGTATCTCGATTTGGGGGAGGATTCCCTTCCACCAATACCTTAAAAGGGGCCTACCTGCCCGCCTCCGACACCGTGCCGAGCCTGGACGAATATGCCGAAGCCATTACCGGGGCACTGCTCAGCGCGGGCTTCAAGTCCGGCGCATTGCCGATGCTGGTGCTGGAAGCCGGCCGCGCGCTGGTCGACGACGCGGGCTCGCTCATCGGTACGGTGCTGGCGAATAAGCGCCTGGCCGACGGCCGCCGCGCCACCATCCTCGACTTTGGCGTGAACCTGCTTTTCACGTCTTTCTGGTACGACCACCACATCAGCCCCACCCGCGAATTCTCCACCGTCACCGAGCCCACCGTGCTCTACGGCCCGCTGTGCATGAACATCGACATGCTGCGCGAAAGCATTCCCCTGCCCCTGCTCGCGCCCGGCCATCACGTGCTGGTGCACAAAGTGGGCGCCTACAACATGAGCCAGTGGCAGCAGTTTATCAACCTGCGCCCCAACGTGGTGCTGATTGACCAGGGGGGCCAGGCGCACCTCATTCGGGCGGCCGAGACACTGGAATATCTGCAGCAATTGGAGCTGGTGCCGCCGCATTTGCAATGACAACGATTGCCACTATCTCCTTCCTTCGCGCCGTGCTGCACAGCTACTCCATGCTGTTTTTCTCGCAGCACCGTGGGTTTGCGGCGGTGCTGCTGCTGGTCACGTTCAGCCACCCGGCGGCGGGCGTGGCGGGGCTGGCGGGCGCGGCGCTGGCGGTGGCCGGGGCCCGACTGGGCGGCTTCAATCGAGAATGGACCGATGTGGGCGCCTACAGCTTCAACTCCCTGCTGACCGGGCTGGCGCTGGCTTCCTTTTACCAGCCGGGCTGGGCGCTGGCGGGGCTGGTGGTGGTGGGCGCCGCCCTGGCCCTGCTGCTGAGCGTGGCCCTGGGCGGCTGGCTGGGCGGGCGCGGGCTGCCGTTCCTGTCGCTGCCTTTTCTGCTCACGGTGTGGCTGCTGATGCCGGGCAGCAGCCCCCTACTGCACTTGGCGCCCGCCGAGGGCAGCGTGTACTGGCTCAACGACGTGTACGCGGTGGGCGGGCCGCGCCTGGTGGGCCTGGCCCAGTGGGTGGCCGACTGGCCCTGGCCGCCGTTGCTGGCTACTTACCTGCGGGCGCTGGGCGCGGTGCTGTTTCAGGACAGTGCTCTGGCCGGGCTGCTGGTGGCGGGCGGGCTGCTGTGGCACTCGCGCATTGCGTTTTCGCTGTCGGGGCTGGCGTTTTTGGTGGCGGTTGGGCTGGGCCAGCTGGTGGGCCCGGCGGCGGGCGGGCTCAATGAGTATAACCTGGGCGCCAACTACATGGTGGCGGCCATTGCGGTGGGCAGCGTGTTTGTCATCCCTTCGGCGGCGAGCTACGGCTGGGCCTTGGGCAGCGTGCCCGTAACGGTGGTGCTGCTGGCCGGCCTCACGGCCCTGCTCGACAAGCTGGGGTTGCCCACGCTCTCGCTGCCCTACTGCGCCACGGCGCTGCTGTTTTTGTACGTGCTGCTGCTGCGCGAGCGGCCCGGCGCGGGGCTGGTGCTCACACCCGTGCAGCGCTACTCACCCGAGCGCAACCTCTACGCCTTCGCCACCGACCGCGTGCGCCTGGCCCATCAGGGCGCGGTGGCGCTCACCTTGCCCTTTCTGGGTGCGTGGCGCTGCACGCAGGGCTATGCCAGCGGTGGCCCCACCCACCTCGGCGACTGGGGCGCTGCGCTGGATTTTGCCATTTTTGACGCCGACGGCCGCTCCTACCACGGCGCCGGCCTCTCGCTGTCCGATTTCTACGCCTACAACAAGCCCGTACTGGCCCCGGCCGACGGCGTGGTGGAGGAAGTCGTGCAGCACATCGAAGACAACGCTATTGGCGAAGTGAACACGGCCCAGAACTGGGGCAACACCGTGGTGCTGCGTCACGCGCCGGGCCTCTACACCCAGCTTTCGCACCTGCGCGCCCACTCCGTGCCCGTGAAAGTGGGCGACCACGTGCGCCGCGGCGACATCATTGGCACCTGCGGCAACTCGGGCCGCTCGCCCGAGCCGCACCTGCACTTCCAGGTGCAGGCCACGCCGTACGTGGGCTCGCGCACGCTGGCCTATCCGCTGGCGTACTACGTGGCCGAGCCGGCGGGCGAAAGCCTGGCGCCAGCAGCTGCCACGGCGCCACGGCTGGCAGAAATGCGGCGGGAAGCTGTTGGTACCCGGAAAGAAAGAGAGGAAAGTTTGCCGTCCTTACTGGCCCCGGCCACCGCGGCGCCAAGGGCATCTTTTGCGCCGCGGATGCAGCCGCAACTGCACCACTTTGCGGTGCCGGTGGCGGGCGAAACCGTGCGCCCGCCCGCGTTCAACAAGCTGCTCAGCCAGGCCCTGCGCTTCCCGCCCGGCTACGCCCTCGACGTGCGCAACGCCGATGCGCCCGAGCTGCCACCCCAGCGCTGGGAGGTGTTTACCGATGCCTACAACCTGCCCTACCTGCGCTGCCAGACCACGGGGGCGGTGGCCTACTTTGCGGGCGATGAATCGGTGTTTTATTTCACCGCTTTCTACGGGTCGGAGGCCTCGTGGCTGTACCTGTTTTACCAGGCCGCCTACCGCGTGCCGCTGGCCATCGTGCACGACAAAATCGTGCACGACACCTTCCCGCTTACGGTGGTGCGCCACGCGGCGCTGACCTGGGCGCAGGACCTGCTGGCGCCTTTCTACCGGTTTTTGCGGCCGCGCTTTGGAGTGGAGTGGGTGGGCGAAACGACTGGCCGGCGAGTGTTGCTGCGCAGCCGCGTCACAGTGAGCTATTTTGGCCGCGAACGCACGGAGCAAACGGCCGAGTTGGTCTTCCGGGAAGGCGCCCTGGCCAGCATCCGCATAAAGCGAAACGTGTTGGAACTGTTCCTCACCTGTTCAGTAGCCGGCACATGAGACAGCCTTTCTATTTTGTGGATTTCGGCTGCGCGAGGCCCGCAGGCATTGCCGGGCAGCGAGCGGGCTGGTGGCGCGGCGTGCTGCTCGCGTGGCTGCTGCTGGTGCTGCCCCGGCTGCTGCCGGCCCAACAGCTGGCCCAGCCGCTCGACTTTCAACCCACCGACAGCCTCACCCAAACCCTGGCCACGCAGTACCGCTGGGCCGAGCTCGACTCGGTGGGCCGCGCCGCGCTACGGGCCGGCACCGACTACCCCACCCTGCGCCGACACCTGGGCCAGGCCGCGCTGGCCCGCGAGCAGCCGGCGCAGGCCCTTCGCCACTACGGCCGCGCCTTGCGCGAAAACCCGCTCGACACCGCCGCCCGCTACGGCCTGGCGCTGGCCTACCTCGACTTCAACCAGTCTGGCCCGGCCGCGCTGCTGGCCGGGCACTTGCCCGACTCGCTGCGCCGCCCCCTGCACCTGATGCCTTTCCAGGCCGTGACGCAGGTGGAAGTGGAGGCCGGCGGCCAACACGGCAACTCGACTCACCGGGGCGACGCCGGCTTCTTCCGGCTCGACGTTAGCAGCCGGCTGGGTTCCCGCATCGGCCTGAACCAGAACGTCAGCTACTTCGGCCAGACCGTGGAGCTGCCCGACCGCCGGCGGCCCGGCGGCAACTTCTATCCGCTGCGCCAGGTGCAGTACCACGCCCTGCTGGCCGGGCAGCTGGCCCCGCGCTGGCGGGTGCTGCTGGGCTACAACCACCTCAACAGCGACCTGGGCCTGCTCGCGAACCGCGCCGACAACCTGGGCTATGCATCGGTGGCCTATGCGCGGCCCTACTGGACGGCCCAGGTGGGCGTGTACGCCGGCACCCTCACCGATACGGCCCGCGTGCAAACTGACCTGCGCTTGGCCGTGTACCCGCTCGGCAACCTGCGCCTCTACGCCTACGGGCGGGCCAGCGTGCTGCGCTCCAACGGCCGCAGCTACCCGCACGGGGTGCTGGGCGTGGGCGGCCGGCTGCAGCGCCACGTGTGGCTGGAGGCCTACGCGGGCCTGGGCCTGACGCCCGTGCTGGCCGAGCTCGACGGCACCTACGTGTACAACCTGCTCGACCCCGTGAACGAACGCGGCGGCGCCAACTTGCTTATTTTGCTGAGCCGCCCGCTGTCGCTGCGCCTGAGCTACGGCGCCGAACACCGGCGCGACAGCGTCGACGGCCGCTACTATTCCCTGAACTCCCTAAGCACCGCCCTCACATGGACCTGGTAAAGCTGACTTTTTCCGCCGCTGCGCTGGCGTGCGTGGCCCCGGCCGCGGCCCGCGCCCAGGACCAGTCGGCCGCCTTTGCCAGCAGCTATGCCGCCGAAGCCAAGGCCGACTACGCCGAAGCCATTGCGCCCATCAAGGCCCTCTACACGGGCACCTACGAGCAGAACCTGCGCCTGGGCTGGCTGTATTTTCTGGCCAAAAACTACACCGCCGCGGCCGCCCACTACCAGAAGGCCGTGGAGCAGCGTCCCTACGCCCTCGAACCCAAGTTCGGCCTCATCAAGCCCCTGAACGCGCTGGGGCAAGTGGAAAAGATGCTGGGCCTCTACACCGACATTCTGAAAGTAGACCCCCAAAACACCCAAGCCAACTACTGGACGGGCGTCATCTACCTCAACCGCAAGGCCTACGGGCAGGCCGCCCGCTATTTCGAGCGCGTGGTGAACCTCTACCCCTTCGACTACGACTCCAACATCTCGCTGGCCTGGGCCTACCTCAACCTTGGCAAGAAAGCCGAGGCTCGTGCCCTCTACATCAAGGCTCTGCTAATTCGGCCCGGCGACGCGGCCGCCACGGCCGGCCTGAAGCGGCTGTAGGCCTGTTTCGGGGTCGCGGCGGCGGTTGTAGACGTCCTTCTGGCACTGGCGGCGATTATTGGCCAGCTCGGCGACGTTTTAAACCCAATCATCGAGTTGAGGTCTGACTGGTTATCGCAATTGCTGAATATTTGTTTGTCGGCGAAGACGTGATTAAATTACGCTGCGAAATTGCTGCTGGCTCCCGCTTACCTTCTTCTCTGTTGTTCGGCCCATGACCGATTTCCCCCACGATACATATTTCGACACGGCCACGATGAGCAGCGGCTGCGCGGTTTCGCCCGAGCCTGCCATTAGCGAAGCCGAGCGGCTGGCCCTGCGCAGCTCCGAGCGCGAAACCGGCGGCCAGTTCATCCTCGAGCAGAATTACCCCAACCCGTTTGTGGGCGAAACCACCGTGCCCTTCACCTTGGCCACGGCCGCCGATGTGCGCCTCGACCTCTTCGACCTGCTGGGCCGCAAGGTGGCCGGCGTGGTGCGCAAGGGCCGCAGCGCGGGCACCCAAAGCATCAAATTGAACCTGGAAGGCCTGGGCCTGGCCCCCGGCGACTACGAATACCAGCTGGAAGTCACGAACCGCCACGGCGTGTATCGCCTGCGCAAGCTGATGACCGCCGAATGACCCGTTGTGTGGGGGAATGTGCGTGATGCCCCTGAGGCCGGCCGCTGCAACGGCCGGCCTCTTTTTTTGCCCCAGCGGCGCTCCCACGGCGCGCCGCTTTTAGGTTCCGCCGCCCCGACCGTACTTTGCTGCCCGGGACGCCGCCGGCGCGGCCCCGGTCTTTCCACCTGCTCTTCCCACCGCGGCCCCGCCGCATCAATTCCTTTTTATGGCTGACCAAACCCTTACCGGCCTGCGGGCCGGCGTGCTGCACGGCGACGAAGTGCAGGCGCTTTTCGAAAACGCCAAGGCCAACGCCTACGCCCTGCCCGCCGTGAACGTGACCGGCACCAACACCGTGAACGGCGTGCTGGAAACCGCCAAGGCGGTGAACTCGCCCGTGATGATTCAGTTCTCGAACGGCGGCGCGCAGTTCTACGCCGGCAAATCCTTGCCCAACGACAAGCAGCAGGCCAGCATCGCCGGCGCCATTTCGGGCGCCCACCACGTGCACCTGATGGCCGCTCTCTACGACGTGCCCGTGGTGCTGCACACCGACCACGCCGCCAAAAAGCTCCTGCCCTGGATTGACGGCTTGCTCGACGCCGGCGAGAAGTACTACCAGCAGCACGGCCAGCCGCTCTACAGCTCGCACATGCTGGATTTGTCGGAAGAGCCGATTGAGGAAAACATCGAAATCTGCAAGCGCTATCTGGAGCGCATGGCCAAAATCGGCATGACGCTGGAGATTGAGCTCGGCGTGACCGGTGGCGAGGAAGACGGCGTGGACAACTCCGACGTGGACTCCTCGAAGCTCTACACCCAGCCCGAAGAAGTGGCCTACGCCTACGAGCAGCTGAGCGCCATCAGCCCGCGCTTCACCATCGCGGCGGCCTTCGGCAACGTGCACGGCGTGTACAAGCCCGGCAACGTGAAGCTGCAACCCAAGATTCTGCACAACTCGCAGGAGTTCCTGCGCCAGAAGCACAACATCGCGGAGGCCATGCCCATCAGCTTCGTGTTCCACGGCGGTTCGGGCTCGAGCCGCGAGGAAATCCGCGAGGCCATCAGCTACGGCGCCATCAAGATGAACCTCGACACCGACCTGCAGTGGGCCTTCTGGCAGGGCATTAAGGACAACTACGTGAAAAACGAAGGCTTCCTGCAGGGCCAAATCGGCAACCCGACCGGCGCCGACTCGCCCAACAAGAAGTACTACGACCCGCGCGTGTGGCTGCGCAAAGGCGAAGAAACCTTCGTAGCGCGCCTGAAAGAGGCCTTTGAGGACCTGAACTGCATCAACCGCCGCTACTAGCGCTTAGCATATATTGATAAATTAGGGACGTCATGCTGAGCAAAGTCGAAGCATCTCTGCCGCGAAGAGTAATCTATTTACTATTGCGGTAGAGATGCTTCGACTTCGCTCAGCATGACGTTCTTTCATTACGCTATTTTTCGATTCGCCCCACCATGCCGTACCAGCCTGCTCCCGCCCGCTACCAGGAAATGACCTACCGCCGCTGCGGGCGTAGCGGCCTGAAACTGCCCGCCCTCTCGCTGGGTCTGTGGCACAACTTCGGCGGCGTGGATGTGCTCGAAAACGGCCGCGCCATCCTGCGCCGGGCCTTCGACCGCGGCATTACGCACTTCGACCTGGCCAACAACTACGGGCCTCCCCCGGCTCGGCCGAAACGAACTTCGGTCGCATCCTGCGCGAAGATTTCGCGGCCCACCGCGACGAGCTCATCATCTCCACTAAGGCCGGCTACCACATGTGGGAGGGCCCCTACGGCGAATGGGGCTCGAAGAAGTACCTCGTGTCCAGCCTCGACCAAAGCCTGCGCCGCATGGGCCTGGACTACGTCGACATCTTCTACCACCACCGCCCCGACCCCGACACGCCCCTGGCCGAAACCATGGCCGCGCTCGACCTAATCGTGCGTCAGGGCAAGGCCCTCTACGTGGGCATCAGCAACTACGAGCCCGAGCAGGCCGCCGAGGCCATCCGGCTGCTGCGGGAGCTGGGCACGCCCTGCCTCATTCACCAGCCCAAGTACTCGATGCTGGAGCGCTGGGTCGAAAACGGCCTGCTCGACCTGCTGGGCGAGGAAGGCGTGGGGTGCATTCCCTTCTCGCCCCTGGCCCAGGGGCTGCTCACCGACAAGTACCTGCGCGGCATCCCCGACGACTCGCGCGTGGCCAAAGGCGTGGGCTTCCTGACCGAGCAAAACCTCACGCCCGAACGCCTCGACCAGGTACGTCGCCTCAACGAACTGGCCCAAACCCGCCAGCAAAGCCTCGCCCAAATGGCCCTAGCCTGGCTACTGAAGGACGAGCGGGTGACGTCCGTGCTCATCGGCGCCAGCAAGCCTGAGCAGCTCGACGACTCGCTAAAGTGCCTGGAGAACCTGACATTCAGCGCGGAGGAGCTGGCGGCCATTGAGGCCATTTTGTAGTCGAAAAAGTGCCCTGAGACGGCGTAGAGAAGCATACTTGTGTCTCTACACCGTTCTCGACTACTTCCCAATCGAGCCAATCTTGGGCTGCACCTGGATGATGAAGCGTTTGTTGAGCGCTTCCTGGCTGCCCGTGTAGCGCCCGGCGCCGCGGAAGCCGCTGCCCGCCGCCACCACTTCCAGGTTGGCGGGGAAACGTAGGCCGGCCTGCTCCCACAGCCGAATCACGGCTAGGGCGCGGCTGTAGCTGAGCTGCCGAACGGCGGGGCCGTCGAGGTTGTGCGGGTCGTTGGCGGGGTAGCGCAGGTCTTTGGCGGCACGGCCTTCCACCACAATGAGGTATTGCACGTTGTCGTCGTTTTTGATGGCCTGCATCTGGCTGAGCAGGAAGCGGCCGGCTTTCACCAGCGGCGCCTGGGCCTCGGCGGGCAGCACGGCGCTCTGCGGCGAGAACGTGACGGGGAAGTTGAGCTCGTAGCGCTTGTAGCGCTCGTTGTAGATGAAGTAATTGCTTTCCAGCCGCTTCAGGGCCGCTTTTATCTCGTCGAGCTTGCGCTTTTCCTGCACCTGCACTTTCAGGTCGTAGATGAGCTTGTCGTTATCACGCTGCTTGTCTTTGAACAGCTTATAGCTGAGCACGAACAGCACCAGCATGGTCAGGAACAAGGCCGTCATGAGGTCCACGTAGCTGGGCCAGAAGAAGTCCTTGCTTTCTTTCATAGTGGGTTTATTGCTGGTATTACTGGAGGTGGTAGAAAGTCATGCAGAGCGCAGCGAAGCATCTCGCGTGGGGCAGTAATCAGGCTCGCTCCGAGCGAGATGCTTCGCTGCGCTCTGCATGACGGAGTAGTTACTTCTTGCCCAGGAAATTTCGCTGAAACCAGTTGGGCTTGGTGATTTCCTCCAGCACCTTGTTGGTGCGGTCTACCTGTTGCAACAGGGCCTGTTGCAGCTGCGAGTCGGCCAGCAGGCGGGCTTCCATGCGTTGCATGGCTTGCGCAGCTAGGTTGGCCTGGCGCTCCTGCAGCACGTTGAGGTCCTTTTGCTGGGCCGGCAGTTGGGTGAAGGGGTTGAGGTACTCCGTGATTTTCTGGTACACGTTGTTCTGGTTCAGCTCACGGAAATGGCGCTGCCATTGCTCATGGGCTTCGGTGGCTTCTTTTTGCAGCTCCAGCAGGCGGCCGTCGAGCTCCACGTCCATGCGGTGCACGCCCTCGCTCACGCCCTGACGGATTTGGGCGCCCAGGTCGGCCAGTAGCTTGCCGTGCTGGCTGAAGAAAGCCACCTGCTGGCGCAGGGCGTCGTCGTGCTGCTGCAGGTACTGCGGCACGCTGGCCAGGCCCTGCTCCAGGGCCGTGAGGCGGTTGAGCAGCGCCGTGATGACTTGCGCCACTTCGGCGCCGTGCGTCACGGTGTTGTTGAGGGCTTGCTGATAGCCCAGGAACTTCTCGAACGTTTGGGCGCTTTCATCCACCCGGTCGAATACCCGAATCGTGGCATTGGCCAGCTCGGAATAGCCAATTTTCTCCAGCTGCTCCAGAAACCGCTTCTGCACGCTTACGTTCTCGGTTATGCTGGCTATGAGCGGCGTAAATTCGTGAATCTTGCTGAAGAAGTCGTTCTGAATCTGGCTGAAAAACTCGGTATTAAACGTGTCCAGCACTGATTTCAGATTGGCCATGCCGGCCTGCATGTCGGAGTTCAGCTTGGGCAGCAGGGCCTTCTGCAGAAAGGTGTAGTAGGCGTTTTTATTGCGGTCGCGCCGGGCTCGGGCCTGCTTCAGCAGCTGGTTGCCGGCCAGCGTAAAAGCTAACCCAAACAAGCTGCCAATCATGGCAATGAGCACGCCGCCCAGGAAGTGTTGCACGTCGTTGTTGCTGAACGAGGTGTCTTTGGCCGGGTCGGCCACGGCTTCCGCAAAAGGATTGCCTACCAGCGACACCAGCCCCAGAATGGCCCCCGTGAAGGTGCCCAGCAGACCCAGGTACAGCGGCGTCGAAATCTGGGCCTGAATCTCTTCGTCCAGCGCCTCGGCGTGGCGCTCCGAAATGTCTTTCAGAATGCCAAAATCGGCCGCCGCGCCGCGGTTATTTAGCAGGTATTCGTTGGTGTCTACGATGATTTGGCCAAATTCCGGCGAGGCGTCGCGCGTCATCAGCGCGTCGTATTGCACGTCGAAGTTCCGGTCCGGGTCAGCGGCCGTGAACGGGATGGGCTGCACGGCTATTGAGCCAGCGGCCGGGTACATGGCCCCCACCCGCGCGGTGAGCTGGCGGTTGCGGAAGAACACCACGCCCTGCCAAGCCACCAGGGCCAGGATGAGTAAGATTTCAATTAAGAGCATAGGTTGGATTTACAGCGAAGGTAGAGACGCAACATCTTGCTTATCGTCGTTGAATGGCCGAAACCGGGCCGCCCACAATGTTCGAGCGTCATTGTTCAACGACGAGACGCAAAACATTGCGTCTCTACCTCGTTCGGGCCAATCATTAGCTCAGCGCAATACTGGCCTTCTGCACCACGTGCCAGGCATCGTCGCGCTTTTCGAGCTTGCCGGGGGTCAGGTTTTTAATGGTCGTGAACTGCTCCGTAGGCGGCAGTTCAAACGTAAAAAACTCCTTCAACTCCCGCACACCATTGCCGATGATGCGCGACTGGTCGGCCTGCGGACTGAAGGAGAATTGCGCGGTATCGGCGTCGGTGTGCGGCAGCGTGATGAGCAGCGGCATCTGCGGCAGCGGGTTGGGGCTGAGTTTGCGGTGCTCAATGCTGGGCACGTCGGGGGCCGGGCCGAAGTAACGCACTGGCCCAGTAGCCGCCAAAGGGACTTTCTCTACCGATACTTCTGGCGCGGTATTTTCTATTAGTTCTTGAATCGCGGGTGGCGTGGAGGTGGGTGCAGGCCATTCAAGAGTCTGGCCGGGTTTCAGCAATTCTTCTTCCTGTTTCATGGGCGTAGGATAATGAGATGAGTCCATCTCTGAACGACGGTGTGGTACCTTCCAATCGTACTCTGACTCTTTACTCTCTTGTTTAGTTCTGCGTTTCTTCATGAGAATATGGCTTTGTGGGAGGCATAGACCATCCTCCTTGACCGGCCTGAATTTTAGCATTATCTGGAGGAACAATTACAGGGGAACGGCCTGTGTCATTGATATTGACAGTTTCATCAGGAGTTGAATTAATTAACTCCTGAATAGCTGGGGGCGTGGACATCGTTGTAACCCACTCTACAGTATTTTCTGACTTTATAGGCTGATTTTCATATGATGACTGCAGAATTTCGTCCGGTTTTCTCAATGATTTTGGAGAAGATTTGTAAGGTACTGAAGGACGTGGCTCGCGGCCCTGTATTTTGCTCATCGACTGAATTGACACCTGTTTGGGAGGACTTTGGGTTGCAGGAAGAACAAAAGTTTGTGTTGCTGCTTTGGGCACATTTTCAGCTCGTTTTTTTGGTATGGGACGCGGGGGGATGACCCCAACTACCCTGCGAGGTTTCCGGGTCAACCACCGCGCGCCCAGCACACCTATTATAATACCACCTGCCATCAGCCCAAGCATCCAAGGCCACTTGGAATTTGGCACACTCGCTACCGGCAAGTCGGAATCAGCGGGCTGGGCGCGCGCCGCCACTCCGCTGCCCAGGTCTAGAGCCAGCAGCAGAAGCAGCGCCCACCGCCACACCGGGCTAGTTGAGCGGCTGCGCATCATGAAGCACCTTGGATAGTTCATACAGGGCGTTTTTGAACGGCAGGAAGAACAGCGTCTCGGGAATGGTGTCGCCGTCACGCAGCACGTCGGCGTACTGTTGGCGGTAGAGATTGAAGGAATCGCCGAGGCTGCGCTCCAGCGTGCTCATCACTAGGCCGGGGTCGTTTTTCACACCCAGGTCGGCCTGCACGCGCTTTAGCTCGGGGTCTTCGAGCAGCAGCTTGAGGCAGGCGCGGGCATTGCTTAATACCGCTTGCTTGATTTCATCAGTTACGGCAGCAGCTTCGAGGTGGTGCTCGCCTTTGTCGGCCTGCGGGTTCTCGGCATCGGGCGCAACGCCCACGGGGCGCACCAGGGGCGGGTCCTGCGGAATCTGGCCGGTGGCCAGCACGCCGCCGTTGGCGGTGGTTTGCTTGGGGTCGTCGGCCAGCTTGATGCGGAAATCAGCCGGCACGGGCTGCCCAGTGGCTTTCTCCATGATGAGGCGGGCCAGTTTCTCCACCGGCTGCAGGTTGGCCCCGGCCGCCAGCAGACGCACGTAGAGGCTGCCGCGCCCGGTGAAGCACAGGTAGCGCGGCAGCTGCTGGCCGTTGGCCACCGTCACCTGCGCCACGTGGTAGATGAGGGCGCCGAAGTGCAGGTAGAACAGCACCCGCAGGTGCTCGGCCCGCAGCAGCCGCTCGCTGAAGCCCAGCAACTGGTCGTAATTAAACAGGAAGCTGGCTACGTCCTCGGAGCCGAAATTATCGGTGCTTTCAGCCACCAGCACGTACTCCCGCGCCCGGCGGGCGGCGGGCGAAAGCACCGCACTCTGCACCCCAGCCACACCAAAACGCACCAGTCCGTTGTCTTTCGAGCCGCGTACTTCGGCCCCGCCATCGCCCCACAGGTCGTTGCCGGCGAAGCGGAACGAGGTGCTGAGCACCGGCTTGCGGTCGGCGTAAAGCAGCACGTCGGTGGTGCCGCCGCCGATGTCGATGAAGGCCGCGTTTTCGCCCGGCCCCAGCGTCACGATGTTGCGGCGGGTGAGGTAGTAGTAAGGCGCCGTGCTCTCCACCATGCAGGGCATAGAATTGGTGGTCTTGAACACGTCGTGGAAAATCGTATCCCACTCGCGCTGGTACAGATTGCGCTGGTAAGTGCTGAAGCTCAGCGGGGCAAACCAGGTGATTTGCGTGGCCGCGAGGTTGCCACCATTCAGGGCCACCTTGGCGCGGCACAGCAGCAGAATTTCCTTGAAAAACGCCCGCACGCGGTTGGTGTTGGCGATGTTCAGCGAATTATCCCACTTCAGATTGGTGTGGTAATTCGGCCGGCGCTGCTCCTCGGTGATGATGCCGAAGGCCACGTTGATGTTGCCGAGCACGCTCAATTCCTGGGTGGCGTAGTTGGCCGCCTCGTAGGTGGCGGTGCGGGCCGGGAAAGCGTAGGGCGAATTGTCGGCGCCAATGATGGGCGGCACAAACTCACGCTCCTGGTACTGCTGCCAACGCTTGATTTGCACGAAGTTGGCCGGGTCATCGTCGATGCCCCGGTACAGGCGCTCGTAGGCAGTACGGTCGGGCTCGGCGGTACTCTTTTTGAGCAGGGCTACCGGCGTATCGGTCAGGCCAAAGCTGAATGGTTTGGGCTCCTGGCCGGGACTGTCCTGCATGGCAACGTGGGTGTTCGTCGTGCCGAAATCGATGGCAAAACGGTACTCCTTGGTACCCTGGCGCACTTCGGGCCAGCGCGGAATGATGAGGGCGCGGCCCTCGGCCGGGGCCGGGTTCAGCACTTCGAGGTAGTCGAAATGGGTGCCGCGCACCTCGTAGTAGGTGCTGCCTTCGTCCTGGCTGGTTTTGGGGGTGCGCTCGTAGCGGGTGGCGCTCTGGTCGGTGCCGGTTTCGCTGAGCTGGTGGCCATTGGCCCAGAATTTCAGGTCGACTTTCTTGGTCACCATGCTCGGGTCGATGTTGTTGGCATCCACCAGCATCACTTTGTAGAAATCGTTGAACTGCGGTGCGTCAATCACCTTCACGAAGGGGAATACCGACAGCGCTACGTTGGTCACCAGCAGGCGGCCGATGTTGTCGCCCTGCGGATTGGGGTAGTAGGCGCGCTCGTAGTCCACGTCGCCGCCGCCGCTCACCGGCACGCGCAGGCGCACCCGCACGCTGGCCGAGTCCATCTCCACCGTCAGGTGCTCGGCCAAATCCTGGGCCGTGAAGTAGTCGAAATACGTCGGCTTGAGCGGCAGCAGCGGCCAGTTGCTGGGCTTAAAGCCCGGCGCTATCTTCAGGTTACCACTGAAAAAGCGCGTATCGTCCACTTCGTAGGGCACGGTCAGCAGCGTTTCCTCCAGCAAATCGTTCACCGTGAGGTACGGGTACGGCAGCTCCGGACCAGGCAGGGTGCGCTCCTTCAGCGGGCGGGCATCGGCAGCGGGCACAATGGCGCCGCTGTCGGCAAACATGGTTTCGTTGAAGTAGCGCTTGCCCACGGCCTTCAGGCCGGGCCGCAGCACGATGGGCAACGGGCCCGCCACGCCCGGCCGGCTGGGCCGGATGAACAAGTCCGAATTGCGCACCGTGCCCTCGTCGGGGCGCACGCGCAGCAGCACGCCGGCCACGTCAATCTGGTTGTTCGACGCATCCGTCAGCACCGGGAAATTGCTCAGATTGGCGCTGCCTTCCAGGGCCCATTTCTGCAGTAGGCTGCGGTCGAGGGTGTCGCGCACCAGCGGGGCCAGCGATGTCAAGGCCGGGTCGCCGGTGAACAGCTGGTACACGTAGTCGCGAAAGGCGGCTTCGCGGGCCTCCAGCGGCACGTACTGGTTGTCGAAATAATAGCCGCCACCCTGGGGCCGCTGCACCGGCAGCGGGCGCACGTTGGGCGCCGGGAAAAACAGCGTGAGCGGCGAAGTGCCGCCAATGAGCTGCGGCACGCCATTGGCACCGGGGAAATAAATCAGATGCATCTCGGTCAGCTTCGCGAAGCGGCCGTCGAGGTACAGGCTCAGCACATCGGCCAGCGGGCGGGTGGCGGGGTTTTGGCGCAGCTTAGCCAGCTCCTCGTCTTTGCGCCAGGCCCGGATTTGCAGGCGCTGGCTGGCCAGCTTGCGCTGGTGGAAGTTGAACACCATCTCCCACACGTCCCAAAAGTGGCTCACCAGCTGGTGGTAAACGGAATCCTGGGCGGCCCCGCCTTGCGTCACAAAGCGCAGGGCGGTTTCGACCAGGTGCATGCGGGCAAACGGCGAAGGAATGGACACAGCCACTTTGGCGGCGCGGCCGCCCTGCGGGTCGCGCAGGCGCTCCACTTCGTGGGGGCCAATTTTTCCAGTCGGTCCCCAGCCCTCGTGGGTGCTGGAGCCGGTATCGTGTAGGCGCAGGATTTTAGCCATTGTTTGTTTTTACAGACGAATCTGGACTGTCCTGCTGAGCGCAGCCGAAGCATCTCCACCGCTTCGTTGCATCAACATTGGTTACCAATGCAGTAGAGATGCTTCGGCTGCGCTCAGCAGGACAGTCCATTAATTATTCAGAGTTTGATTAAGGCGGCCCTATGAGTACTGCAGCTTCTTGTCCAGAATCTCGCCGGTGGCTTCCTCAAAAGCCTTCACTATCCAGCGCAGGGCCTCGTTTTCGGTGGGATTCTTCAGCGTGGCTTTGCCCACGGCTTTGGTCAGCTCGTCGCGGAAGTAGCCCGGCGTGATGCCTTTACTGAAAATGCCGGTTTCCACCGTTTTATCGGCCACCATTTTGTTGAAATCCATTTCCTCGGCCCGAATGGCGGTGTAGCGGCGCTGGTTCACGCCCAGCTCCCGAATCCACTCATTGTACTCGCCGAAAAAGTCGTACAGCTCGCGCAGGGCGCGGTTGTTGCGCAATTGGGCCGAAAGGTCGCCGGCTTCGTAGTAGGGTGCTTTTTCGTCCTCAGGCGTGTGCTTAAGGAAGTAGCGGGCAAAGTAGTGCAGCTGAATGAGCGGGCGGGCCACTTCCTGGCGCATGTCGCTGGGCAGCTGGGCAAAGTCCACGTCGGTGCTGTCCGATTTCAGCCCGTATTCGTGGAACAGCGGCTGGTTGCCGTCGAGCTGGTTGTCGGGCACTTCCATGAAGTGCTGGATGGACAATGCGCCCAGCATCTCCAGCAGGTGGGCTTGGTTGCGCTGCTCAGCGCGGCCGGGGTGGTTGGCCAGCGGCTGGCCGGGCTGGTCGCCGAGGTAGTACATGGCTTCCAGCCCCTGTAGGTTGTCAGCGTAGTACGAAAGGGCCGTTTTGGTCTTCGTGATGAAGGTGTTGGAGTCGATGAAATCCTGCCCGGCGGCCTTCTCATCGGCCGATGGCTCCTGCAATTTGAAGTAGGGCAGCATCACCAGCGCGCCGGCCTTCATGCGGCGGCGCACCTCCGGGTGGGCCAGGGCTGAGTTGGTGTCGCGCAGGTTTTTCACCAGCAGCGGGAAGCCGGCCGCGCCGGTGCCCCCAAAAATCGAGCTAATGAAAAAGGCGCGGTCGCCGTCCTGCAGGCTTTGGGCGAGGTAGCGCATTTCCTTGCTCTGCACCACCGCATTCAGCACCACCGAGCCCACGTTGGGCGAGCCGCGGAAACCCACGTCAAGGTTGGCCGCCAGGCTATCCTGCGTAAACAGCAAGTCGACCAGGCCCTGCGTTTCCACCGAGAGGTCGTTGTATTTGAGGTAATCGCGGAAGGGCTGGCTGATGCCGCCGAAGTCGTACACGAACGAGTCGCGCAGCTCCTCGCCGCCGCCGCTGGTGTTCAGGTGGGCCAGTGTGTTCATGGGCTGGCTGAAGAAACCGTTTTTTTCCTTCTGGCCGTCGCTGTACAGGGCCTCGTGAATGCGGGCGTAGCGCTTGAGCAGGGCCACGGTGCGGGTCACGTCGCCGTTCTGGGTGTCGGGGTCGATGAGGACGGGCACCACCTGGTCGCAGTTCGGAATGCGCACGCCCGAGGCCAGCAACATGGTAAGGGAGCGCAGCACGCGGGCCCCGGTGCCGCCCACGGCAAAGATGAATAGTTTGGACATAGCTGGTTGTAATCAGATGAAATCGCCTGTCGTTCTGAGCGGAGCGAAGGGCCTTATCACGTTTGGAACAGTAATTACTACAAACTATTCAGTTGTGATAGGGTCCTTCGCGCTGCTTAGAACGACAGGCGGAAAAACTAAAACGGCCCCACAAACGGCGTGGTGCGCGCGTAGGTGCTCCACCGCTTCAGCAGCACGGAGAAAAGGAAAAACCACAGCGCGGCCACCAGCATGTTCACCACCATAAAGTAGCCGAGGTAGCTGCTGGGCTCGGCCCCGTGGCTTTTGCTGAGGGTATTGGCCAGCAGCACGCCCAGGCCCGCGGCCAGGGCCAGCGTCAGCACCCAGTGCGTGGTGCGAAACATGCCCGTGCGCAAGGCCGAGTTGAACACGTAGTAATACGCCAGCACCAGCAGCAGGGCCACGCCCAGGGTGCTCCAGCCCACGAGCGAAAAAATGTCGGTTTTGTACAGGCCGTAGTCGGCCGGGCGCTGGCTCTGGAAGATGGAAATCAGGGCCGAATACAGGCTGGTGAAGAAGGTTTGCATGAAAAAGAAGGCGGGTTATTTATCGTTTTTGAGCGGAAGCTGCACCGTAAATACGGGCGGCAAGGGCGTGGGGTACGACTGCCGGACGCCCGTCAGGATTTGGTCGAGGCCAAACGTGCGCGGGGCGGGCGTATTGTCGTTGGCGGTGCTCCAGGCACTCACCCAATCCGGCGTTTCCGGAGCGGGCAGGGCCAGGCTGAGCGTGGCGGTGGGGGCCGCCAGTTTGGTCACGCGCAGGCGCAGGGCGTGGGTGTAGGGCGCCAGCACGGGCTGTCCGCTTTGCTGGTCCTCGGTGAGCGTCCGCACCGAGTTGGGCACCACGGCGGCCTGACCGTTGGGCAAGCGCACCTGCAGATGTTGGGCCAAAAACGCCGGTTGCTGCCACGCGGCGGGCAATTCTTTCAGATTCAGGCCCACCGTAAATTCGGCCGGGTCGTCCGACACTTTCATGGTCAGGCCGTTATCCTCGGCGTACACGCTGCCGCTGGGCTTCAGTTTGGGGTCGGTCAGTTTCACCAGCACGGGCGCGAAAGCCGGCGTGCTCGTCTTCAACCCGAAGAAGGCCTGCTGGGCCGGGGCATTCTTGAATACCTCGGCCGAGTAGCGCGCCACCAGCGCGGGCGGGCCGATTACCCACACGTAGTACGGCACCTTCTCGCCGTTGAGCGTGCGCTTCGGCACCGGCGTTTTCACGGCCGGGAAGTAGCTGCCGTAGAAGCGCGAAGTTTCGCCAAATACGGCCACGGCCAGCTGCTTCTGGCTCACGGGCGCGATGGACGTCCGAATCAGGTTGGGCAGCTGCGAAAACGCCGACCGGTCTTCGGGCCCATAAATGAAGTCGGAAATCACCACGCTCACCTCCTGCGCCGCCTGCGGCCGGGCCAGAATGCCTTCCAGCATCTGCGGCAGTTCGGTGCCCAGGGCCGCTTGGGTCACGTTGCCCTGCACCAGGTTGCGCAGTTCGGAGAAGGGCACGGCCTTGGGCGCGGCGTTTTCGCAGAGGTAGTATTTGCGGTTGGCCACGGCGCCGTTCACCTGCGTTTCGGTGATGAGCGCGCCGATGCGCTGCTGAAACTCCGTGGGTGGCTTGTCGGCCCCGCCGCGCGGCACGAAGCCCTTCATGCCGCCCGAGTATTCCAGAAAAACGCTCACGTTGAGCGGGGCGGCTTCAGCTTCGGCGGGCGTGGTGGTGGCGGGTTTGGCGCCTTTGGTGGGCTTGGAGGCGGTGGTTTCGGCGGGCTCAGAACCACCGCAGCTCGCCAGCAGGGCAGTTCCCAGCAACACTCCGGCCAGCCGGAAGCCACGAAAAAAACGCAAAGCCAGGGGCTCCGCGGAAACAGATGTCGGCATAGAGTAAGCGCTAGGCAAGGTTTTGGGGCGAAGTATAGGCATTACGCAACGAAATGCCCCACGGCCGAAAACCAGTGCCGCTCAACGCGGCGGCTTCCGCGGTATTGTCTTTGCCGTTCAGTTGCGGCGCGTTCCGACCTTCAACTTAGTTTACCTCATGTGTAGCTATTTTGGGGTTGATTTTGGGGTGTTGTCCCCAAGCCGAGCTCATTTATTGCACCTTTCCTTCAAATTCTAGTAACATTGTGTAAAAAATGGCCGGAAATGGTTGTTTGGTTTGTGTTGTCTAATGCGCATAATTGCTTTCCGTCCCGAGTATCAACTCACCGTTGACCCCGCCCAAAACCGAATTTTCTACCAGAATTTTGGTCAGATGCGCGGCGCCACTTCCCTCCCCCACTACCGCGAAGACTGGGAGGCCGCCCTGGCCGAAGTCAGCCCGGGCTTTGTCATTCTCAGCGACATGCAGGTGGTGAACGGACACGGCGTGGGCCTGCTGGCCGAGTTTCAGGCCGTGGAGCAGCTCATTGTGCAGCGCGGCGTGACGCTGGTGGCCGAGGTGCACGTGCCCGGCCTGCCCACCCGCCGCCATACCGACGCCGTGACCACCAGCCAGGCCATGCCCGTCGAGTATTTCCTCGACATCTGGGACGCCACGCAGTTCCTCGACGAGCTGCAGCTGCGCACCGGCACGGCCGCCTGACACCGGCGCACCGCAGGGTTTTTGCGGGCTTTTAGCCAACGATTTACGGAGGAGTGCTGTTATAACCCGGGCCCGCGTTGGCGGCCCCGGCCGGTGGCCGTACCTTTGCCCAACGGCTTCCTACGTTGTAGCCGCTTCAAACCCGACGCCCGGTTAAAGGCACTTTATACCCCTTATGCCCACTCCCATTTCCACTGACATCTGCATCATCGGGGCCGGCCCGGTGGGCCTGTTTGCCGTGTTCGAAGCCGGCCTGCTCAAGCTCCGCTGCCACGTGGTGGACGCCCTGCCCCAGCCCGGCGGCCAGCTCTCCGAGATTTACCCCAAAAAGCCGATTTACGACATTCCGGGCTTCCCCGAAATCCTGGCTGGCGACCTGGTCGACAACCTGATGAAGCAGATTGAGCCCTTCCACCCCACTTTCACGCTGGGCGAACGGGTCGAACAATTCCAGAAGCTCGACGACGGCTCGTTTCAGCTTTACACCACCGACGGCACCGAAATTCACTGCAAGGCCGTGGCCATTGCCGGCGGCCTGGGCTCGTTTGAGCCCCGCAAGCCCGCCGTGGAGAACCTGGAGCAGTTTGAAGGCGGCCGCGGCGTGCACTACATGGTGCGCGACCCCGAGCATTTCCGCGACAAGAAAATCGTCATCGCCGGCGGCGGCGATTCGGCCCTCGACTGGACCAACTTCCTCGCCAACGTGGCTTCCGACGTGACGCTGGTGCACCGCGGCACCACCTTCCGCGGCGCCGCCGACTCGGCCGAAAAAGTGAAGACGCTGGCCGAGGCCGGCAAAATCAAGCTCGTGCTCAGCTCCAACGTGACGCACCTGCACGGCAACGGCATGCTGAAGGAAGTGACCATTACCGGCAACGACGGCCAGGCCGAGACGGTGCCGCTCGACTGCTTCATTCCGCTGTTCGGCCTCACGCCCAAGCTCGGCCCCATCGGCGAGTGGGGCTTGGAAATTGAGAACGATGCCGTGAAGGTTGATACCCTGGACTACAGTACTTCGCTGCCCGGCGTGTTTGCCATCGGCGACATCAACACCTACCCCGGCAAGCTCAAGCTCATTCTGTGCGGCTTCCACGAGGCCGCGCTCATGTGCCAGGGCGCCTTCAAATACATTTTCCCCGACAAAAAGTACACGCTGAAGTACACCACCGTCAATGGGGCACCGTCTATGTAGTCTGGTATCCCAGAGCGTCATGCTGAGCGCAGCCGAAGCATCTCTACCGCAATAGTAAATCCGACTACTTACGCGGTAGAGATGCTTCGGCTGTGCTCAGCATGACGTTCTTTTGTGCCCCAATCACCCACATTATGGAAGAAGATATCCGCATCTACGTTGAAGAAGCTCCCGGCCAGCGCCGCGAAATTCTGGCGCCCACTGATATGGGGCTGAGCCTGATGGAGTTGCTCAAAGCCAGCGGCTACGACATCATGGCCACCTGCGGCGGCATGGCCCTCTGCGCCACCTGCCACGTGGAAGTGCTGGCCGGCCCCGCCCTGCCCGAGCCCGAAGACGCCGAACTCGACATGCTTGAAACCCTGCCCGTGGTGCACCTGGGCTCGCGCCTCAGCTGCCAGATTCGCCTCACGCCCCGCACCGACGGCCTGGTGGTGCGCCTGGCCCCGACGGGCGCCTAAATTGGGCGTTGCCCAGGAGCCGCCGTCATGGCGTGCGCTACGGAGCAAACCGTTCAGTGCGCAGCGACCAATCGAATAATGTAAAAAGCCCCAACACTTCGCAGTGTCGGGGCTTTTTGTGATATAAAGGTTTGGAGGTTGGCAGGACGAGCGGCTTCGCGGCTGTAGCCATGACGGACGGCTACCCGGCCGCGCGCAAACGCTGGCGCATGCGCTCCTTAGCAACCTCCGACAGGGTTACACTGGCTTGGGCGCGGCTGGAAGCCGCAGCGCGGGCCCACTCCGCAATGAGCACCGTTTGCTTGGCGTAGCGGTTGCAGTAGGGGCAGTAGCGCAGGTGCAGCCACAGGCTGGCGCGCTGCTCTTTCGGGAGCGCACCGTCGGCGCGCTTTTCGAGCAGCAGCGTGGCGTGTTGGCAGGTAATGAGTCGTAGCATAATCAATTCTTAATTCTCGCCGAGGCCGTGTTTTTCGAGGCAGCGGCGCAGCTGCAGCTTGGCGCGGTGCACGATGACCCAGTAGTTGGCCGAACTCAGGCCGAGCTCCTGACAAATTTCTTCGGCCGATAATTCCTCCACAAACCGCATGGCAAACACGGCGCCCTGCTGCGGCGACAGGCGCTCCTGGCAGCGCTGCAGGATTTCGTGCAGCTCCTGCTGCTCCAGTGCCGCGTCGGCGTTGAGCCAACTGGCGGGGGCTTGCGGACCCGTCCAGTGGCCGTTTTCAGGTGTAAAGAAGTCGGCTTCGGTGGCACCGTTTTCACTCAGCTCGTCGAGGCTGACCTGGGTGGCGCGGGCCTGTCGCCGGTAATGGTCGATGATTTTGCGGCGCAGGATGACGAACAGCCAGGTGCGCTCGGAGGCTTCGGCCCGGAACGTGGCCAGGCCATCGAGGGCGCTCAGGAAGGTTTCCTGCACCAGCTCTTCGGCTACGTCGGCGTCGCTCACACGGCTGAGGGCGAAGCGGTAAAGCTCGTCGCCGAAACGGTCGGGCCAAAGCGCCGGAACGGGGGTGGCTGGGGTCATGCAGGCAAAAGGCACAAGTTGCGCTGCAAGATTACGTCAGCGCCCGGATTGGTGGGGCTATACGCGCCGGCGGCGCCGCAACACTGTGCCTCATTCCGGCACGGCGGCTGATGCGGCGCCTACCACATGGCGCGAAGCTGTTTCCTGCACCAAGGCCACGGCCCGCAGGTTGGCGCGCTTCCAGTCGGACGCCAGCGACAGCTCGGTGGTGGCAGCGAAGGTGCCATCGGCGCTCACGCGGCCCAGCGGCAGCAGCCGGCGCACCACCGAGGCATGGCGCAACAAGCGGCCCGAGTTTTCGCCCCGCCCCACCTGCGAGGCCAGGTTCTTCTCGGTAATGACCAGCAGCACCTCGGCCGCGGGCGTGTGGGCGGGCAGGCTGCGCACCTCCACCCGGGCCCGGCCGCCGCTCACGGCCACGCTCAGCGCGGCTTGCGGGGCTCGGGCGGCCTTGGCCACGGTGGCGGCCAGCTCGCCGGTGCGGCTGCCCACAAACTCGTAGCGGCCGGCCACCACCGCCTGGGGCGTGTAGGAACCCGTGCCGAAGCCCTGGGCGTATCGCCGCTGGCGCTCGGTGTAGGCAGGAGCCGAAAACACGTCCTTCCAGCCCAACCGATTCCAGTAATCCACGTGCTCGCCGAGGGCGATGACCTCGACGCCGGGCACCGTCTGGGCGTTTTCCAGCTCGCGCAGGGCCGCGTCGGCGCTGGGGCAGCTGGAGCAGCCTTCCGATGTGAACAGCTCTACCACCACCGGAACCCGGGCTGGCGCTTCTGGGGCAGGGGCCGCCGAGGCCAGCGCCAGCACGATGCCGCCGAGGGGCAGCGCCAGTAACATGTAGTTCTTCATGGGCTGAAAACTAGAGAGTAAGAAACGGGGTGCTAGCGAATGTTGCGCCATACCTGGCTAGACGCGCCAGCTTCCAAGGCCTTACGCGTCCACTCACTCAAGCCCAGCGGCAGCTTCCCAAAAGATACAAAAAAACCCTCGCAGCGGGTGCAGCGAGGGTTTTTACAGACAGATTTTTCTTACTGGGCCCGCTTAGCCGGGCCGGCGCTGCCGCTCACGTTGTCGGGCGCCTGCGTAGGCACTGCGGCCGCGTCTACCGGTGCATTGGTCAGGTTGAACACTTCCAGCACCAGGCGCCAGCCGGCCACGGCCTCGCGGCGCCAAATGCGCAGGTAGCTGCCGTTTTCTTCGGGGTGCTTGGCCGTGGCAAAGCGGCGCAGCGTGCCCACCACGTAGCCCAGGTCGCCGGCCGCGGCCAGGTAGCCGGTGGTGGGTGCGAAGGCATAGCCCGAATCGAGATTTTTCATGTTGGCCACGGCCGCGGCGCCTTGCATCATCGACAGGCCCGGGCGGTAGAGGCGGGCTTCGGCGCTGAGGTATTGCTGGTAGGTGGCGCCGGGCTTCGACAATTCGGCTTCGGCAAAGCGGCGGTCTACATCGAGCACTACGCTGGAGGGGGCCATACTGGGCGTGGCCACCGCCACCTGCAGGCGCGGCTGCGGCACAGTAGCCGCCTTAGCCGGGGAGCTGCCAATGCGCACAATGCCCATATCGACGGCAAATTTCCAGGTGCCATCGGGCTGCTTGCGCCACACGGTCACATATTCGCCGCTGGTCTGCGGCTGGTTGTTTTTCAAGATGTTCCAGGGGCCGGTGGTGTAGCCTACGTCGCCCGACTGGGCCACATCGGCCAGCACCGGGTACCACAGCAGGCGGGTGTTCTCCTGGGTCGGGCGGGCCTGCCACACTTCCTGGGCGTTCGCCAGCCGGCCGTTTTCGGCCACCAGGGCGGTGGGGGCACTGTTGGCCAGAAAGGCGGCCCGGGTGCCGGCTTGCATGGCTTGGGCGGCAAACGCGTTTTCGGCGGCAATCAACGCGTCGCGGTGCTGTGCCTGGGATTGAAACGGTAACAAGCTGCCCGCAAGGGCCACGATAGTCAAGTAATTCTTCATATGATACAAGCCGGATAAGTTAACTACAGCTAAGATAGTCATTGCGGGATAATCCCAATTCGCGGGCGGCGCTGGTTTATCATTCTGTGCCGTTCTTGCGCCCGAATTGGCGCCTGGCCGGCGCTTTCCCGCATTCCCCCCTTCTTGCTTTTCTTGCTTTTATGAAACTAGCCGACCTCACTGCCCGCGCCCGCCGCGTGCGCCTGGTGCTCACCGACTGCGACGGCGTGCTCACCGATGGCGGCGTGTACTACTCCGAGCGCGGCGAAGAGATGAAGCGTTTCAACATCCGCGACGGCATGGGCGTGGAGCGCCTGCGCCACCACGGCATTGCCACGGGCATCGTCACGGGCGAGGTGTCGCCGTCGGTGCGCACGCGGGCGGCCAAGCTGCGCATCGAGGAGTTGCACCTGGGCATCAAGGACAAGCCTGCCTGCCTGCGCGAAATCATGGCCCGCACCGGGCTGACCGCCCACGAGATTGCCTTTATCGGCGACGACACCAACGACCTCGAGATTCTGGGCATGGTGGGCTTTTCGGCTTGTCCCGGCGATGCGACCTCCTTTGCCCGCGCCGCGGCCGATTTTCACTGCCAGACCGCCGGCGGCCACGGCTGCTTCCGCGAGCTGGCCGAATTTATTATCGCCGCGCAGAGCAGCGGTGAAGCAGTGAAATAGTGAGGCGGCGAGTTTGCTGTTTTGCTTGGCGCAAGCTGCGCCGCAACCCCGTTAAACTCACTACCTGACCTCAGCTCGGCAGTAGCCCCTGAATGGCCGCCAGCCGGATGAGGGCCGCTGTGTTGCGGGTCTGGGTCTTGTCCATGATGTTCTGGCGGTGGGTTTCGACCGTGCGCTTGCTGGTGAACAGCTTGGTGGCAATTTCAGCGTTGGTGAGGCCTTCGGCCACCAGACTCAGCACTTCCATTTCGCGCTTGCTCAGGCCCAGGGCCAGGCGGGCGGCGTCGCCGTCGGCGGGCGTGCCGGTGTAGAGGCGGCTGAGCAGAGCCAGCCCAATGGCCGAGCATAAGAAGGGGCGGCCCGCGGCCACGGCGGACAAGCCGTGGGTCAGCTCCTGCATTTGCGCGTTTTTGAGTACGTAGCCGTGGCTGCCCAGGTCGAAGGCCCGCGCCACGTATTGCTCGCTGCTGAGCTCGCCGCGGGCCAGCACCCGCAGCTGCGGGTATTGGCCGCGCAGGGCCGGCAGCAGGGCAAAGGCATCGGGGCCGGGCAGGCTCAGGTCGAGCAGCACAACTGTGGGGGCGGCGGTGCCCGGCAGGGCCAGCAGCTCATCGCCGTGGCTGGCTTCGCCCACTATTTCGATGCCCCCGGCTGCCACCAAACCCGCGCGGAGTGCCTCGCGCGCAGGAGCGTGGCCATCGGAGAGAAGCAGGCGAATCATAGCAGTAAACCAGAGAACCGAAGTGAGCCGTTGGCACAACCAACTACTAAAAATTTGGTTTTTAGCAACCCGAAATTACAGGGTGCGCGAAGCTGAACCCTAAATCCGGTAACAAAAGCCGTATAAATCCCTAAAAAAAGCGGGATGTGAGTCGTCGAAATGGTACAAATACGGAGCCCCTTCTTCCGTATACGCTACCGGGCCCAACTTTGCTGTTCGCTGCCCGTTCCGACACCGTTAACCCCCTCCCCCGCCATGACCCGCATCCTGCTAGCCGACGACCACACCATTCTGCGCGACGGCATCCGGGCGTTGCTTTCCGCCGATGCCGACCTTGACGTGGTGGGCGAGGCCAGCAACGGCGCCGAGGTGCTGGCCATACTCGAAACCACGCCCGCCGACGTAGTGCTGATGGACGTGCAAATGCCCGTCATGGACGGCTTTGCCACCATGCCCGAGCTGCGCCGCCGCTTCCCGGAGGTACACGTGCTGGTGCTCACCATGCTCGACCACGAAAACTATGTGGCCCGCATGCTGGAAGCCGGCGCCCTGGGCTACGTGCTGAAGAACGCGGCCATCAGCGAAATCACCTACGCCATTCGGACGGTGGCGTCCGGCAGCCCGTTTTTGTGCACCGAAATTGGCCTGAATATGCTTTACAAGGCCGTGGCCAACTCCTCGGGCGTGAGCAGCGCCACCACCGACGACGGCGCCGCCCA
This sequence comes from Hymenobacter sp. 5317J-9, assembly GCF_022921075.1. Classification (NCBI taxonomy): domain Bacteria; kingdom Pseudomonadati; phylum Bacteroidota; class Cytophagia; order Cytophagales; family Hymenobacteraceae; genus Hymenobacter; species Hymenobacter sp. 5317J-9. The sequence goes on along the minus strand of NZ_CP095050.1, from coordinate 1,403,489 downwards.
CGCCGGCGCCGACCTCACGGCCCGCGAATTGGAAGTGCTCAAGCTCATCGCCGAAGGCCTCACCAACGGCGAAATCGCCGACAAGCTGTTCACCAGCAAGCGCACCATCGAAACCCACCGCCAAAACATCATCGCCAAAACCCAGGCCAAGAACACCGCCGCCCTCATCAAGCTGGCCGTGAGCCGGGGGCTTATTTCTTAGGCAGCCGAGGTAAATAGCGAACGAGCAAAGTCATTTGCTCCTCTACCGCTAGTTCAGCAGGCCGCCCACGGTGCCGATGGTGAGGGCCACGATGACGGTATTGAACAGAAACGATACGCAGCCGTGCAGCAGCGCCACGCCGCGCAGTTCGCGGCTGGCAATGGCGATATCAGCAGTTTGGGCCGTCATGCCGATGACGAAGGAGAAGTAGGCGAAGTCGATGTAGTTGGGCTTGAGCTTGGGCCGGGTGGCGTCGCCCTGGTCGTCGGGGAACACGAGGCCGCCCACGTCGCAGCCAGTTTCCTCGTCCTGGTCGTAATACGTGTGGGCGTAGCGCAGCGTGAATACCACGTGCACCAGCAGCCAGGCCAGCACCACGGCGGCCACGCTGAGTGCCACGTGCAGCGTGCTCACATGGGGCGGCAGCTTGTCGAGCGAATGCAGCAGGCCCACCACCGCGCCCAGGCTGGCCAGGGCCGCCGCCAGCACCAGCACGAAGCCCAGGGTGCGGGGCAGGTCTTCGGTGGCGGCCACGCAGCGAATGTCTTCGGTATCGGCCGCCCACATGCCCAGCAGCACCTGCACCAAATCGGCCGCCCCAAACCCGACCCAGCCCATGACGGTGCGGGCCAGCGGGCCAATTTCGGCCGCCGAAATCCACGGGGCCAGGGCGTAGGGCAGCAGCCAAGCCGCCAGGCCGCCCACCAGCAGCGCCAGCCCCAGCCGCCAGCGCACGTCGAGCGAGCGGACCAGTTTGGGGGCGTTTTTTTCGGGCGTGGTGGCGGGGGCAGCGGCGCGTTTCTTGCTCATGGGGCCGCCAAGGTAGGGCCGCGCGGGCCCTTGCGCCCAGCCCCCAAAAGCAAAAAGTCCCGCCCCGCTGTTACTTCGCGGTATGAACACAGCCCCCCTTTCCGGCCTCTACGCGCCCTCGCTCGCCCTCGTCACCGACCTGTACCAGCTCACCATGGCCTACGGCTACTGGCAGCAGGGCATGCAGGACCGCGAGGCCGTGTTTCACCTCTACTTCCGCAAGGCACCCTTCGCGGGCGGCTACGCGGTGGCGGCGGGCCTGGCCCTGGCCGTGGACTGGGTCGAAAACCTGCATTTCTCCGAAGACGACCTGGCCTATCTCGGCAGCCTGCGCGGCAGCAAGGGCGCCGTCATGTTTCCGGCCGATTTTCTGGACTACCTGCGCCAGCTGAAGTTCACCTGCGACATCGACGCCGTGGCTGAAGGCACCGTGGTGTTTGGCAACGAGCCGCTGGTGCGCGTGCGCGGGCCGCTGCTGCAAGCCCAGCTGCTGGAAACGGCCCTGCTCACGCTCATCAATTTCCAGACCCTGATTGCCACCAAGGCCGCCCGCATTCGGGAGGCCGCCGGGCCTTCCGACCAGGTGCTGGAGTTTGGCCTGCGCCGCGCCCAGGGCTTCGATGGCGGCATGGGGGCCAGCCGGGCAGCCTACCTGGGCGGGGCCGATGCCACCAGCAACGTGCTGGCCGGGCAGCGCTACGGCATTCCGGTGAAGGGCACGCACGCCCACAGCTGGGTGCAGGCCTTTGGCGACGAGACGCAGGCGTTTTCGGCCTACGCGCAGGCTTTTCCCGACGACTCGGTGTTTCTGGTCGATACCTACGACACGATTGAGGGCGTGCGCCGGGCCATTTCGGTGGCGCGCGACATGCGGGCGCAGGGCCACGAGCTGGCCGGCATCCGGCTCGATTCGGGCGACCTGGCCTACCTCAGCCGCGAGGCGCGGGCGGTACTGGACGAGGCCGGTTTCACGGAAACGCGCATCGTGGCCAGCAACGACCTGGAAGAAAACCTCATCACCAGCCTCAAACAGCAGGGCGCCCGCATCGACACCTGGGGCGTGGGCACTCAGCTCGTGACGGCCTACAACCAGGCCGCGCTGGGGGGCGTGTACAAGCTGGCCGCCCTGCGCAAAGCCGACGACTCGGGCTGGGACTTCACCATCAAGCTCTCGGAGCAGGTGGCCAAAACCAGCATTCCGGGCATTTTGCAGGTGCGCCGCTACCTCAACGAGTACGGCAAGCCCCGCGCCGACATGCTCTACAACACCGCTCAGCCCCTCCCCGACCAGCTCATCCTCATCGACCCGGCCGACCTCACGCGCCGCCTCGCCATCAAGCCCGAAACCAAGTTTAAGGAGCTATTGGAGCCGGTGTTCCGCCAGGGCAAACGCGTGCTCGACCTGCCCACGCTGGCCGAAAGCCGCGCCCACGCCCAGCGCGAGGTGCAAAGCCTCGACCCCAGCATCCGGCGCTTCCTCAACCCCCACATTTTCCCGGTGGGTCTGGAAAAAACGCTTTGCGAGTACCGCACGGAGCTGATTCTGGAAAAAAAGCCGGTGCGCGGGGCGTAGCTGCGGCGCACTAGCGGCGCGCGCAATGCGGCCGGCCTAATCGAGTTCCAACCAGGCTTCTTCCTGTTGCGCCGCACGCTCTGGCTGGGTGCGCGGCGCCGGCTGGTGGCCTGGAACAAAGCTGAGCAGCGCAATGACCAGCGTGAAGAAGATGGCCAGCACGGTGACGAACTGGTGGGACACCACGCGGTTTTTGGAGAAGATGAGCATGATGACCAGCACCAGGAGCAGGCCGTCGGAAGCCCACACCAGCAGGCCGTCGCCGGACCAGTGCATCAGGCGGAACACCACGGTCAGAATGCCCAGCGTGAGGGTGGCCACCATGACGTAGTTGAGCACGTAGGAAGTGCCGGCTTCGGCATTGGCGCGGGCCGTGAAGCCCAGCACCGAACCCAACAACGCCCCGAAGCCGGACAGCAGCAGCGCATTGGCCCCCGCCCACCAGTTGAGCTTGAAATACACGCCCAACAAGCCAAGTACCAGGGCCGCGCCGTTGAGGAGTCGTTTACGTTTCATGCCAAAGAGATGCCGTTGAGCACAAATAACGGCAAATACCCTCCCGCATTACGCAAGCATCCCTATATAATTGCCACGGCCTGCCCCGAACCGCGAGGCAGGCCGTGGTTGCGGGCAGGCGATGCTGCTAGGCGTAGCGCAGCTCTCCGGCCCGCACGCGCAAGGTCACGCCGCGCTCGGCCGTGAGGTGGCCGGCCACCTGCGCCGCGTAGCCGCTGGCTTGCAGCGAGGCCACCACGGCCGCCGCCGACGCCGGTTCGGTCACCAGCAGCATGCCGGTGCCCATGTTCCAGTAGAGGTAGGCGGTTTCAGGGCTGAGGTCGCCGATTTCAAGCAGGCGCTGCATGGCGGGCAGGGGCTCAAACAGGTTGTCGAGCACCGCGCCAAGGCCGTTTTTGAGCACGCGCTGGAAGTTGTCGGCCACGCCGCCGCCGGTGATGTGGGCCGCGCCGTGCAGCGGCAGGCCGGCGTCGAGCAGGGCTGCCACCCCGGGCGAGTAGATGAGCGAGGGCGCGAGCATGGCGTCGCCCCAGGTGGGGTACTGGTCGGCGTCGGGGCCGTCATAAGGCGCCTCGTGCCAGTTGTCGCCAAAGAGGCGCGTCAGCGTTTTGCGGGCCAGCGAGTAGCCGTTGGAGCGGAACGAAGGCGACTGTATGGCCACCACGGCCATGCCGGCCTGGGCCGTGTGCCCGCTCAGGGGCCGCGCCAGGCTGGGGTGCAGGCTGCCGATGGCCGTGGAGCACCAGTTGAAGTTCATTTTCGCACCGGGCCAACCGCCGATGCGGTTGCCGAGCTCCGCAATTTCGCCGCCCGTAATAGCGATTTGGGCGAAGTTGCAGGCGTCGTGCAGGCCGCGCATCATCTGGTCCACCACGTCGTAGTCGAGGTGGTTCACGTCGATGATGTTGGAGAGGTTGGTGGGCACGAAGCCGGCCACAATGAGGTCGTCGGCGGTCATGGCCACGAGGTCGAAGCCCAGGGTGTCGTAGCGGCCGGTGCGCTCGGCCACCTCAATCTTGGTCCCGATGCCGTCGGAGCTGATGCCGAGGCGGGCGTTGCCGAACCGAATTTCGTTGGCAAAGCCGCCGTCGAGGTCCTGGGCGGCTTCGCCGGGCTTGCCGGCGCGGTTGGCGAAGGTCTTTTTGGCCCAGCCGTAGGCGTTGCGGGAAGCGGCGTTGCCTTCTTCGATGGAGTAGCCGGCGGGGTTGTTGGTGGTGGACATGGGGAAACTATCGGTATTGATTAAGCTAACCAGAACGTCATGCTGAGCGCAGTCGAAGCATCTCTACCGCGAGAGTAATTGATTACTACTGCGGTAGAGATGCTTCGGCTGCGCTCAGCATGACGTTCTTCATTCGTTGTTTTTAGCAGAGGATTAATGCTCCGTCGGCGCGGGCGCTTTGGCGCTCACCGACTTCTTGTCCTTTTTGTCGCCGCGGTGGCTGGCGCGCTCCTCCTGAATGTGGCGCAGGTAGTGCGTCACGTCGCCCGTCGGGTACTTGCCCGAGAAGCAGGCGAAGCAGCTGCCGCCGTGGCCTTTTTCTTCGGCAAACAGCTCCTCCAAATCCTGTAAATCCTGGTAAATGACTTTATCGGCTTCGATGTAGCGGCAGATTTCGTCGGTGGTGTAGTTGGCCGCAATCAGCTCGGTGCTCATGGCCATGTCGATGCCGTAGATGCAGGGCGACACGATGGGCGGTGCGCTCGAAATAAAGTAGACCTCGGAAGCGCCCGCCTCGCGCAGCAGGCGCACGATGCGGCGCGAGGTGGTGCCGCGCACGATGCTGTCGTCCACCACGGCCACCTTTTTGCCCTGCACGAACTCGCGGATGGGGTTCAGCTTCTTCTTCACCACGTCTTCGCGCCCGGCCTGGGTGGGCACGATGAAGGAGCGGCCCATGTGGTTATTCTTCACCAGCGCGCGGCGGTAGGGCACGCCAATGGCCTCGGCCAGCCCGGAGGCGGCGAAGTAGCCCGAGCTGGGCACGTCAATCACCATGTCGGGCTTCAGGCCGGCATCAACCACTTTGCGGGCCAGGATTTTACCCAGCCGCACCCGCTCGCGCGCCACCAGGCGGCCATGAATCACGGAGTCTTCGCGGGCGAAATAAATCTGCTCGAAGGCGCAGAAGTTCTTAGGCAGCGCATACTGGTTTTTGCGGTGCACTTGGTAGTTGTTGTCGATGAAAATGGCCTGGCCGGGGCCGACATTCTCCACAAACTCAAAGTCCAGGTAATCGAAGCAGGTGCTTTCCGACACGAAGGCGTAGACCGGGCCATTGGGCGTGTCGCGCCGCCCCAACGCCAGCGGGCGGATGCCCAGCGGGTCGGTGAAGGCCAGCAGGCCGTGGCCGGCAATGACGGTGATGGTGGCGTAAGCACCCTTCACCAGCTCCTGCGTGGTTTCCACGGCATCGAAAATGTCCACCACCGAAATGTGGTCGAGGTCTTTCACGCGCAGCTCCGAGGCGAAGGTGTACATGATGAGCTCAAGGTCGTTGGTGGTTTTGGGCAGCACGTGGTACTTGTCGTGCAGGCGCTTGGCCACGTCGCGGAAGTTGATGACGTTGCCGTTGTGCACCATGGCCAGCCCGAAGGGGTAGCTGGTGGTGAAGGGCTGGGCCAGGTCGGAGTCGTTGGCGCCCTGGGTGGTGTAGCGCACGTGCCCGATGCCGATGTTGCCCTTAAGCTTCTTCACGTGCTTGGGCTTGAACACGTCGTTGACGAGGCCCTGGCCTTTGCACAGGTGAAACGAGTCGTCGAAGGTGGCGATGCCGGCCGCGTCCTGCCCCCGGTGCTGCAGGGCAGTGAGGCCGACAATCATATCGCCTACAACGTTATCGGGACCGTGAAAACCTACTATTCCGCACATGGGATTGAGTATTTCGAGTTAAAAGCGACTATCCAGAACGTCATGCTGAGCGCAGTCGAAGCATCTCTACCGCTTCGTTGCGACTGTATTGATTACTTGCGCGGTAGAGATGCTTCGACTGCGCTCAGCATGACGTTCTGATGGTATGAGTTATTAATTCCGCCAGTGTTTCCGCGTACAGCTCGTGCTCCACGGCTAGGCCGCGGCGCTCCACTTCGGCCAGGGTATCGGCCCCACGCAAATCCACCGTTTGCTGAGCGAGAATGGGGCCGGTATCGAGCCCCTCGTCAACCAGATGCACGGTGATTTTGGTTTCGGGCAGCTTATTCTCGAACGCCCACTCGTAAGCGTGCAACCCTTGGTGCTGATGCGTATCGGCGGGGTGAATGTTGATAATGCGGCCCGCAAACGGCTGAATGAAGGCCGGCGACAAGATGCGCATATATCCCGCCAGCACCACCAAATCTGGCCGGTACCGTTGGAGCAGCGCGGCGGCTTCGGCATCGAAAGCTTCGCGCTTGCGGCCCTGGCTGGGCAGCGAGGCCACGGCACAGCCCATAGCGGCAGCTGCTTCGAGGCCGAAAGCGTCGGGCTTATTGCTGAACACCACCACCACTTCGGCCAGGTCTTTCAGTACGCCGGTTTTGGTGGCTTCGAGCAGTGCCAGCATGTTGGACCCCCGGCCCGAGAGCAGGATGGCCAAGCGCGCCTTCCTCCCCTCCGGCCCTTCTCCGAAAGAGAAAGCGGACTGCTTGAATTGCTCAAAAGAGTCGAGGAGCTTCATGAGTTTCAGTTGGGCTTCCGGTCTCAATTTACGGCTTCGGGGGTTAGCACCGGCGCGGGGCGCTGGGCAATGTCGGGGCGGAAGTAGGCGCCCTCGAAGGTGACGCGGGCGCAGGCTTCGTAGGCGCGGGCGGTGGCTTCCTCCACATCCTGGCCGTGGGCCGAGAGCACGAGCACGCGGCCGCCGTTGGTCACCAGTTCGCCGGCATCGTTGCGCCGGGTGGCGCCGTGGTAGGCGCGCACGCCGCTGGGCAGGTTGTCGAGGCCGGTGATGGGGAAGCCGGTGGGAAACTTGGGGGCCGGGTAGCCGCCCGAGGCCAGCACCACGCCCACGAAGGCGCCGGGGCGCTGCTTCACGCCCTGCTGGGCCAGGGTGCCGTTGAGGGTGGCTTCAATGAGCGTTATCAGGCTGCTGTCGAGGGCGGGCAGCAGCACTTCGGCCTCGGGGTCGCCGAGGCGCACGTTGTATTCCAGCAGCTTGGGGCCGGTGGGCGTGAGCATGATGCCAAAGTACAGGAAGCCCCGGAACTCGAATTGCTCGTTTTGCAGGCCGCGCAGGGTGGGGTCCACGATGTCGCGGCGGATGGCGGCCAGCACATTGGCATCGGCGAAGGGCACGGGGCAGTAGGCGCCCATGCCGCCGGTGTTGGGGCCCTGGTCGCCGGCCAGCAGTTGCTTGTGGTCCTGCGACGTGGCCAGCAGGCGGATAACGTGGCCATCGGTGAGGCCGATGATGCTGATTTCGGGGCCGGTCAGCTTTTCTTCGAGCAAAAAGGAAAACCAGCCCGAATAGCTCGTTTGCAGGTCGTCGAACGCCGCTTCGGCTTCTTCCGGCGATGAGCACACGTACACGCCCTTACCGGCAGCCAGGCCGTCGTATTTTATTACCACGTGCCCGCCCAGCTCGGCCGCTTTGGCGCGGGCCGCCGCAATGTTGTCGCTCCGGAAGGGCCAGGCCTGCGCCGTGGCCACGCCGTGGCGGCGCATGAATTCCTTGCTCCACACCTTCGAGCTTTCCAGCCGCGCCGCCGAGCGCGTGGGGCCAAACACCTGGATATCGGACCCGGCAAAAAAGTCGGTGATGCCGGCCGCCAGCGGTGCCTCCGGCCCCACCACTATCAGCCGGGAGTCGTGGGCTTGCGCAAAGGCGCGTACCGCCTCAAAATCCAGCGGGTCGAAGCCCGGCTGGCTGTTCGGGATGCCGGCGTTGCCGGGCAGCACGTGCACCGTGGCCCCGTCGCGGGTCAGCTTTTCGGCCAGGGCGTGCTCGCGCGCGCCGGAGCCAAGGAGGAGAAGGGTTTTAGAGGCTGCCAATGTCTTCTGAACTTAAAATCTATCTTGAATTACGCCCTCTTCCACACTTACTGAACTTGCTACAAATACCAAGTTGTCGTTTTCATGAGGCTCACCCAAGTTGCCATAGGGGTCGAAAGAGAGGTAGTATTTCCTCTCTTCTATTTCCTTAAAAACAACGTCTGAATAGCGGCTCAATTCAAAGTCTTCGCTGATGACAATTCTGTGCACACCACTCAACTGAATTTTCAACAGACAGGGCACCCATTTATTATGAGCAGCTTCTTTGCGAATCAACACTTCTAAAGCAGCTTGCCGATGCAAATAATTATTGGCTGCATAGTCCACGTCCAGCTTCAGAGAGCATATTTCTCCGTCATTGAGCGCATAGCCAGCCAATAATTCTTCTACCGTCTTCATTCAGCAGTTTCTTACAGCACCCGCAACTCTTCGTCGGCCGCTTTCAGCTTGGCTTTGGTGGCGAGGATGTCCTTGCTCAGGCGCTCGCGGAGGCGGGGGATGTTCAGGGCGCGCAGGGCGGCCTGGGCGGCGTTGTCGGGGCGCACCACCGTCAGGTTAGGCGTGCCGCTGGGCATGATGACCGACGAGTTTAGGTTCATAGCCAGCTCGGCGTAGTCCTTGTAGGGTGGGCACGAAATCACGGGCACGTTCACGGTAGCCGCCAGGGCGCCGCCGAGGCCGGCCACGGCGAGGACGACGCCGGGCTCCAGGCTGTTGTTCCAGATTTCGGCCATGCCGGCAAGGGCTTCGCCGAAGTTGAGGGCCGAAGCCACGCGCAGCTGCGTGAAGACGTCGTAGCCGTCGAACTGCCGGCGGAGTTGCTCGCAATGCTCCTTGTCAGCTAGCGAATCCATCACAATGTTCACCCAGGCGTCCTTCATCAGGCCGGCCTGCACGAGGTTGGCCAGCATGCGGGCGCGGGCGTCCTGGCGGCCGGTGTGGGGGGCGTCGGGGCCGTGGGTGTCGGCCGTGGGCAGGGCCTCGCCGGTGATGCGCTGATAGATGTCGAGGTAGCGGCGGCTGGCTTCCTGCGCTACTTCCGGGGTGAGGGCGCGCGGGTACTGGCCGTCTTTTTTGTTGGCAATGAGCCACTGACGGACGTACTCCTTGTCCATTTGCTCGGCCGTTTCGGGATTTTTGGCGTAGTCTGCCGCCGCCCAGAAGCGGGAGGAGTCCGGCGTGTGCATCTCGTCGATGAGAATCAGCTTGCCGTTCAGCAGGCCAAACTCGTACTTGGTATCGACCAGAATGATGCCCTTTTCGGCCAGCAGCTGCGAGCCCACGGCAAACAGCATCTGGCTTTTCACCGCCATCTGGTCGTACAGCTCCTTGGTCACCCAGCCTTCGCTCACCAGGTTGTCGGGCGTGATTTCGCGGTCCGATTCCTCCTTGGTGGTCGGCGTCACAATGGCCTGCGGGAAGGGCTGGTGCTTGGTCATCCCATCGGGCACCGTCACGCCCGAAAACGTGCGCTGGCCGGCCTGGTAGCCGCGCCACATCGACCCCGTCAGGTACTGGCGCACCACCATTTCTACCTTGATGGGCTCGGCCTCCTTCACCAGCATGGCGTTGGCATCCACGAGCTTGATAACGTGATTGGGGATGATGTGCGCCGTCTTTTCAAACCAGTAGTTTGCCAGACCGTTGAGTACGGCGCCCTTGTGGGGGATGGCCGTTTCGAGCACCGAGTCGAACGCCGAAAGACGGTCCGTCACGATGATGAGACGGTCGCCGCTGGGCGCACGGAGGCTGTCGCGCACTTTGCCGCGGTGCAGCAACGGAAGTTGGGGAGAAGCGAAGTGGGTGAGGGTGTTCATTTAACTGCGGTTCGGGAGAGCCTGGTTTGGGGTGGCGGGTTGCGCGGTGGGCACGGCGTCAGCATTCTTTTGGGTGATGTGCGCCACGATGTTTTTGAAGATTTGCAGGCCCTCGCCTTCTTCGCTCGCGGCCGGATTCTGGCGCCGCCGCCGGGCCCATTCCGGGTGGTTGTAGGCCGACAAAAACGCCTCGGGGTGCGGCATGAGGCCGAACACCTGGCCCGTGGGGTCGGTGAGGCCGGCGCAGTTCAGGGCCGCGCCGTTGGGGTTGAAGGGGTACACGTGGGTGCCGTCGCCGTTAGCGTCGAGGTAGCTCAGGCAGTTGAGGCCGGCGGCTTCGATGCGCTGCTGCATGGCGGCGTCTGGAATCACGAGGCGGCCTTCGCCGTGGCGCACGGGCACTTCCAACGTGTCGATGCCTTTGAGGAAGGGCGTGTTCGATTTGGGGTTCGCGCGGAGCGTCACCCACCGGTCTTCGTAGCGGCCACTGGCGTTGTGGGTCAGGGTCACTTCGGGCGTCACGTCGCCGCCCAGGTTGGGCAGCAGGCCCAGCTTAACCAGCACCTGAAAGCCGTTGCAGATGCCGAGCACAAACTTGCCGTCGGCGATGAATTGCTTGATGTCATCGAGCAGGGTGCGGCCGTCCTGGCCGGTCTGGCGGTAGCGCAGCTTGTTGGCCAGCACCACGCCCGAGCCCAGGTCGTCGCCGAAGGAGAAGCCGCCGGGGAAGTTCAGCACGTCAAACTCGTGAATGCTCACCTGCCCGTGCAGCACCTGGTTGAGGTGCACGATGGTGGGCTCGGCGCCGGCCAGGCGGTAGGCCGCCGCAAATTCTTCTTCGCAGTTGATGCCGAAACCAGTCAGAATCAGGGCGCGCACGACCGCGCCGGCAGTCCATTCTTGTACCTCCGATTGAACTTTATGTGCTGCCTCTTGGGCTTCTTGTACCATTTCTAAGGTGTTTTGGGCCAATAGGTGTTCGTCTTGTGCCATTACACGGAAGGCGGGTGGTTTAGATGGGCCACCTCGCCCACGCTGAGGAGCTGATTAACAGGCCCGTTGCTCCAGATGCTGCGCAACGTCGCTGCATCGGCCGAAATCACGGTGCGGCCCGCGTGCTGCACCAGCAGCCGCACTTCTTTGGTCACCAGGCCCAGGCGGGTGGCCCGCTGGCCCAGCAGCTGCTCAAACGCTACCACGTCTTCGGGCGCCACCGTGGCCAGGAAACGCGAGTGCGACTCCGAAAACAATTGCACCGGCAGCGGCAGGCCCTTTTCGGGCAGCTCGATGCTGGCGCCGCAGTCGTAGCCGAAGGTGCACTCAGCCAGGGCCACGGCCAAACCGCCGTCGCTCAGGTCGTGGCAGGACTGAATGAGGTTCTGGTCGTTGGCCTGGCCGATGAGGGTGTACAGCGCTTTGGCTTTCGCGAAGTCAACCTTGGGCACGTTGGCGCCCAACTGGCCGTGCAGGGCGTAGAACTCGGAGCCGCCCAGCTCGTCGTAGGTTTCGCCGAGCAGGTACACCACGTCGTCGGCCTGCTTGAAGTCGGAGGTGATGGCGCGGCGCACGTCTTCCATCTTGGCCGTCATCGAGTAGAGCACGGTGGGGGGCACCGAAATCTTCACGCCGTCGGCCTTGAAGTCGTTTTTCATCGAGTCCTTGCCGCTGGTGAGCGGGATGCAGTAGGCCGCCGTGGCGTCGCGCAGGGCCTCGCACATGCGCACCAGCTTGGCCAGTTTCTGCTTGCCATCGGGGTTGCTGGCGGCATCGTACACCGAATCAGGCACGCAGAAGTTGTCGTTCACCGACCAGAAAATGCCGTCTCCGGGCGTCAGGTTCGGCAGCTTCCCGCCCACCGCAATAATCTGGCGCACGGCCTCGTCGAACGAGCCAGCCGACATGTGGTAGGCGTCCAAATCGCCGTAGCGCGGCAGGATGCCGTTGCTCACGGCCACGCCCTCCCAGCTCTCAAAATTGAAACGCACCACGGCCGCGTCCTGCGGCGCCTGGCCGGTGGCGCCCATCAGGGGCTTCACAATGGTGCGGCCCTTCACCTCGTGGTCGTACTGCCGAATGACCGATTCGCGCGAGCAGATGTTTAGCGAGCCCAGCAGCTGGCCCAGCGTGGCGGTGTAGTCGGTAGCGGCCGGAATCTCCGGCTCGGCGGCGGCGGGTTTGGTCCACTCGGCTTCCAGCACCTTGCGCGGTACGCCCTCGTGCAGAAACTCCATGTTCAGCCGGGCCACCGGGGCGCCGTCGAAGCGCACATCCAGGAAACCGTCGGCGGTGAAGAAGCCGATGTCGGTCAGCTCCACTTCCATTTCCTGGCCCAGCGCCGTGATTTCGGCCATTTTGCCGGGCTCCACCACGAGCGTAAACCGCTCCTGCGACTCGCTCACAAAAATCTCCCAAGGCCGCAGGCCGGGGTACTTCAGCGGCACGCGCTCCAGCTCCACCACCGCGCCGCCCGAGATGCCGGCCAGCTCGCCCACGGACGACGAGAGGCCGCCCGCGCCGTTGTCGGTGCTGCATTTCAGCAGGCCGCGGCGCGAGGCCAGCAGCAGGAAATCCATCGCCAGCTTCTGGGTGATGGGCGAGCCGATTTGCACGGCTGTGGCGGGCGCAGTTTCGTCCAGCTCGATTGACGAGAACGTGGCGCCGTGGATGCCGTCTTTGCCCACCCGGCCGCCGGCCATGATGATGCGGTCGCCGGCATCAATGATTTTTTCCCAGGAATCTTTGCCCGCAAACTGCATCGGCATCACAGCGCCGGTGCCGCAGTACACCAGCGGCTTGCCCGCGTACCGGTCATCGAACACAATGGCGCCGTTCACGGTAGGTACGCCCGACTTGTTGCCGCCGTCCTCGATGCCCTTGCGCACACCTTCCAGAATGCGGCGCGGGTGCAGCTGACCAGTCAGCAGTTGTCCCTCAAATTCAGGGTTGCCGAAGCACAGCACGTTGGTATTGAACAGCAGCCGCGCGCCCCCGATGCCAGTGGCCAATGGGTCGCGGTTGTTGCCCAAAATGCCCGTGATGGCCCCGCCGTACGGGTCGATGGCCGAGGGCGAGTTATGCGTTTCCACCTTCCACACGAACAATGAATCGGGGTTGATGCGCACCGCGCCGGCATTATCCGAAAACACCTTAATCAGCCAGTCGTTGCCGTTGGCGCGCAGCTGGCGGTCCACTTCCGACGTGGCGTTTTTGATGTAGGTTTTGAAGAGCGAATCAATCTGCTTCTCCTCGCCCGTTTCGGTGTCCTTGTAGTTGATAACGGCCGCAAACTCCTTGTGCTTGCAGTGTTCCGACCAGGTCTGGGCAATGATTTCCAGCTCGCAATCGGTGGGGTCGGCGGGCAGGCCTGCTGCCTTCCGCTCCGCCTGTGTCTCAGCAGCGGCGAAGTAGTCGCGCACGGCCCGCATTTCCTCCAGGTTCAGCGCGTAGATGTTGTCCTTCGACAACTGCAGCAGCTCCGTGTCGCTCAGGCCCGTCAGCGAAACGACTTCGGTAATGGCTTCGGCGCCGCCGCCGGGGCGCGGCGTGTAGTCGCGGATGCCGTCGGCCACGCGGCCCACTTCCAGCCAGTTGATGAGCTTGTTGCCGAGCAGCTCCTCCGCGATGCGGCGCAGGTCGTCGGCCGGCAAGTCGTTTTCGAGCAGGTAGAGCTTCTTGCTGAAGATGTGCTGGGTGTGCACGTCCAGCGGCTCGTTCAGGATGTCGGCCAGGGCATTTTGGGCCGAAGTGCCTTCGTCGTCGGTCACGCCAGGGCGGCGAGCTACCAGGATGTAGGTGGCATAGCCTTCGGCGCCAGTTAATTCATTCAGGCGCACGTCGTGCAGCACCGGGTCGGCGAGACAACGGGTGGCGAAGTCGCTGAGTTGCGTTTCGCTCAACGGGTAGCGCACCGTATAGATGGCAGCGCTGCGCACGCGGCCGGTGCGCAGGCCGAGGTGGCGGGCGGCGGCTTCGGCCACGCGCTGGCCGTCGCCGTCGTGCTGGCCGGGTTTCAGCGTGAGCTGAATGGTGTGGGTGCTTTGGGTGGTGTCGGGATTGGTATCGGACATCGAAGATATCAGAACGTCATGCTGAGCGAGGCCGAAGCATCTCTACTGCACAACTAATTAGTTACTATCACAACGAAGCGGTAGAGATGCTTCGACTTCGCTCAGCATGACGTTCAAGCTGGGCGTTTGGGCTTTTCATTCTCTAAAACGCTTTCTCCGGCCGGCTGCCGGGCTTCACCACCGGCACGCCGGCCGCACAGAGCGGGCAAGCGTCCGGCTGGTAAGTAGCGGCTTGCACCGACAGCAGCGCGAAGTGCGGAAAATCCAGCCCGCCCTGGCCACCCGTGCGGTCAATCAGCGAGGCCACGCCCAGCACCTCGGCGCCCAGCTCGCGCAGCACGCGGGCCACTTCCAGCGTGCTCTTGCCGGTGGTCACCACGTCTTCGGCGATGATGACTTTTTCGCCGGGCTCAATGGTGAAGCCTCGGCGTAGGGTCATCTGCCCGTCGGCGTCGCGCTCGGTGAAGATGCCGGGCACGCCCAGCTGCCGGGCCAGTTCGTAGCCAATCACCACGCCGCCCATGGCCGGGCCCACCACCACGTCGGGCTGCAGGTCGGCGGCCTGAATCTGGCCGGCCAGCGCGGCGGCGGCCGGCGCGGCCAGCTCCGGGCGGCGCAGGAAGCGGGCGCACTGCACGTAGGTATCGGAGTGCAGGCCCGACGACAGCCGGAAGTGCCCGCGCAGCAGGGCGTCTTCTTGCCGCAGCTGCTGCTCCAGCAGTTCGGCATCGAGGGCAATGGGCGAAGGAGTGTCGGTGGTTGGGGTCATGGTTACAGAGATTCGAAAACGCAAAAAGCCGCGGGGAAGCGGCTTTTCGGGTCAGGCATGTTGGGGGCTCGTCACGGCCCGAAATTCGTTGATTTGTTCTTGCAGTTCGCGGGCAGCGGCGCCGGCGTCTTTGGCCTGCCAGATGCCCCGCGAGGAGTTTATCAGCAGCCCGCTGCCATCGGCACGGAGGCCGGCGCGCAGCGTGGCCGACAAGTCGCCGCCCTGTGCGCCAATGCCCGGCACCAGGAACCATTGCTCGGGGCAGGCGGCACGCAGCTTGGCCACGGTGGCCGGCTCGGTGGCGCCCACCACCAGGCCCACGGTGGCTTCGGTCAGTTCTTCGTCCATTAGGCGAGCCAGGCGGGCCGCCCAGTCGCTGATGGAGCCGCCGCGCGTCATGGCCGCGTCCTGCAGGCCGTGCACGGGCTTGTTGGACGTTTTGGCCAGCGAAAAAACCACCTTGCCGGGCCGGGCAAAGGGCCGGATGGTGTCGTCGCCCATGTAGGGGTTCACGGTCACGCCGTCGGCGCCCACCACGTCGTAGGCGAAGCGGGCGTATTGTTCGGCGGTGTTGGCGATGTCGCCAAACTTGCCGTCCAGAATCACGGGAATGTCCGTGGGGATGCTGCGGACGGTTTGCTGGAGCAGGGCCACGCCGTTTTCACGGCTCAGAAAGAAAGCCAGGTTGGGCTTGAAAGCGGCCGCGTAGGCGGCGGTTTCGGCAATTACTTCGTGAATGCGCTGGGCCGCGGTGGCATCGTCGCCCGTGGGGTCGAGGCCCACGCACAGCAGGGAGTTAGCAGCTTGAACACGGGAGAGGAGCTTTTGCATGGCAGCGTGGTCGGTGGTGGGAATTTTGGAAATGAGTGTGGAGCGCAATTATCGAGTAGCAGAAGCGGTGTGGGCCACCTCGGCCGCCAGCCGCGCCGTGAGGCCCGGCGAAAGCCATTCGCCGCTGGCCACTTGCACGGCCTGGGCGCCCACGCGCAGGTAATCCTGCACGTCGCGAAGAGTGAAAATACCGCCAGTTCCCAAAATGGGCAACTGCAGCTTGTCGTCGTTGGCCAGCTCCCACACGCAGCGCAGGGCCAGCGGGCGCAGCGCCTCGCCCGAGAGGCCGCCCACCAGCGGCGCGGCGCCGGGGTCGGCGGGCAAGTGCAGCACTTTCAGGGTGTTGGTGGCGGCCAGCGCGGTGGCGCCGCCTTCCTGCGCGCCCAGGGCCAAGCCGCGAATATGGTCGGGCCACGGCGGCAGCTTCACCACCACGGCCGCGTTGTCGCGCAGCTCGTTGCGCACGGCCTCGGTGGCTTCGCGCACGTAGCGGGCCGTGATGTCGGGGCCCGCGCCGGAGTGCGGCGCCGTGATGTACACTTCGAGGCCGGCAATCTGCTCGCCGGCTTCGCGCTGCAGGTAGCGCGCAATCTTGCGGAAGCCCGGCACACCCGGCGCGGTCACGCTCACAAACACCGGCACGCCGAAGCGGCGCAGCCGCGGCAGGTGCTCGTGCACCAGGCCTTCGGCGCCTTCGGTCCGAATGTCGGTGCGGTTGAGCAGGGTTTGGTCGGCCACCTGCAGGATGCCTTCGTCGCCGGGCAGGCCCGGGCGGGGCTCCATGGTCACGGTTTTGGTGAAAATCGCGCCCAGGTGCTCGCAGCCGTCCCCGGCCAGGTCCCAGGGAGCGGTGGCCAGGCACACGGGGTTTTGTAAGGTAATGGCGCCGAGTTTCATAGTTTCTTTCAGTTATCAGCGGCTCGTTGGCGGTTGTCGGGCGGGGTGCCGGCCGCGGGCCGAGCCGCTTGCATTAACAGGAGTGATGGAACAGCGCCGAGGCGCCGGAATAATTATCTATCCGAACCAGACGCGCATAAAAAAACCGTTTCGGAATCCGAAACGGCAGCGGGGCAATAACCCAGAAAAACAGCGGCAATACCAGCAGAAAAATCGCAGAAACCGATGGCGGCACAGACCTTCCGGTCTTCTCGCGGGCTGCTGCTGAGCAAGGTCCCGCGCTTCATCAACGGGTGTTTGGGGTGAAGCACGACGCAAAATTAAGAAAGCATTACACCCGGCCAACCTCCGGTAATGTTAACTTTAAATTGTGCGGAATTTTTCGGGTGGTGTTTTCGCCCTAACTGGCTAATCAGCGGGTATTTCGGGCTATTTATTTCGGGCCAAAAAAAACTTGTCACTGCGTAACGCATTGCTTTGCAGCCACAAGCCGCCGTACCTTTAGCTTTCGCGTGCGGAGTAGTTCATACCACTCCTTCCCGTCCGGCAACAGAAAAGGCCATGAAATACCTTGTATTTCATGGCCTTTTCTGTTGCCGGACCGCCTCTTTATGAGTTGGTAAAACGGAAGCCGTATCCGGCAGCTGGGCGCGCTATCAGCTCGTGGGGCCGGTGTCGACCTTCGCTTCAATGGTGGCCTGCACCGTGCTGTTCACGGCCGAAAGGATGTTGTAGCCCGTGGCCTGCTCAATGGCATCCACCGTGGTGCGGTAGCTGCCCCAGCTGGAGCTGATGCTGGTGGTGTTGGGCGTGTCGATGGCGATGATGCGCGTGCTGGTGGTGACGCGGCTGGCGTCGGAGCTGCCTTCGGGCAACACCACCACAACTTTCCAGCAGCGGGCCGGCACGGTGATTTTGCCGCTGGCAATGGTGGTGGCGTAGCCGTTCACACCGGTGCCGCCGCTGCCGTAGCTGCCGCAGATGACGTAGAGCTCGTAGCCTTGGCCCACGAGGGTGCGCTCGTAGTTTTCGAGGTTGGCCCAGGTTTGCTGGTTGTTGTTGGCGGCCTGGGGCATCATGTTGGTCATGAGGAAGGTGGCCGAGTTGTCGGCCACCGAGCCGGTGCGGTCGGCCGAGGGGCAGTTGTGGCCGCGGTCGAAGCCCGAGCCGGTGTAGCTGCTGCTAGTGGCGTGAAACCAGGTGCTGGGCAGTGTGGCGTCGGACGAGAAGTTGTCCTGACGGGGTGTGCTGCCCAGCCAGGCGCTGCTCAGGTGCCAGCTCACCCAGTTCGGCTTGCCCTTGTCGCGGCTATACGACAGGCTGTACTGGGTCTTGGTCATCAGGTAGTTATTGGGGGAGTTGGTGGCATCGGTCACGGCCCCGCTGGGGTTGCCCATGGCCAGGTTGTTGTCGCGGGTGGCGTCCTGGTTTACCACGGCCGCGGTAGGACCGGCGGCCGGGGCCACCTGCGCCTCGCGCGAACACGAAACCGCCAGGGCCGCGAGCAGCGCCACGCTGCCCATGCGTAAAAGGGTTTGCTTCATAAAAAAAGATGGTGGGGGTGAGATGATGAACGGTGTCCGCAAAATTCCGACCCCGGCATTGCGGGGGCACCGTCGCAATGTTACGTCTTGGTTATCATTATCCGAGGGGCCGCATCCACAAGATTTTGGCATTGACAATCAGGATTTTTTGGAATGATGTTTGAGCATATAATTCTTCTATTATTGCAACATTCTAACGCCGCTGTGCCAGCCAGTTGTGGCTTGGCTGGCGGTTTCCTCGTGCTACCTGTCTTTTCACCTTTTCCATTTTCCCTTTTCACATGAAAAAAATGCTACGTTTATCCTGGGCGTTCGCCCTCATTGGCCTGCTTTGGGCCAAGCCGGCCGCGGCCAGCCACATGCAAGGCGGCGACCTCACCTACGCGGCCCTCGGCAACAACCGCTACCTCGTCACGCTGCACATCTACCGCGACTGTTCCGGCATTTTGCTGTCGCCCTTCACGCTGGAATGCCGCTCCGGCGGGTGCAACACGACGGCCAACGTCACGGCGCCGTTTGTGCAGGTGGGGCCCGGGGTGGCGGCCCGGCAGTATTGCGCCACCCTCAACGGCGTGTGCAACAGCACCATCACCAACACTGAAGCCTTCACGTACACCGCTACCGTGACCCTGCCGCCGGCCGCGCGCTGGGTGTTGAGCACCGCCCAGAACGCCCGCCCCTCCACCGCTAACATTGCCAATCCCGGCGACCTCTACTTCGAGGCCACGCTGAGCAACCTGCTGCCTGTGCCCGGCACCACGGGCTTGGCCATTGCCAACAGTTCGCCGGTGAGCAGCGTGCAGCCGGCCTTCTTTGTGCCGGTGCACCGCCTTTCCACCCTCAGCAACAACGCCTTCGACCCCGACGGCGACTCGCTGGTGTACTCGCTCGAAACGCCCCTGGAAGCCTGCAACACGCCCATCACGTTTAATCCGTACCCGGCGTCCACTCCCACCGTGCTCAGCAGCAACCCCTTGTGCGTGTACCAGCCCATGTCCATTAGCAATTACAGCGCTACGCTGCCTATTGCGGTGGACATGGACACGGTGGGTACCTGCCCGGCCAAATCGGGCGTTAACCCTCGCTTCCGCTTCGATGCGCGCACGGGCACCATCAGCCTGCAACCCAGTATCTACAACGGCACGGCGCTCCCGGCCACCGGGGTCAACAAATACGCCGCAGCCGTTAAAATCAGCGAGTACCGGCGCCTCAACGGCAGCTACGTGCTCATCGGCACCACGCGCCGCGAGTTGTACTTCATGGTGTATGATTGCGGCACCAACCTGCTGCCCGTGGTGAGCCCGCTGCTCACGGTGCAAACTGGCACCCGCACCACCACGCAGACGCTGGGCCAGGTCATTCCGGCCATCACGGGCGAGCCGGTTTCGGTGCTGGTCACGGCCACCGACCGCAATGCCGGCCAGGCCCTCGCCTTCACCCTGGACTACAACGCCATGCCCGGCACCACGCTGCAAAACCTCGGCAACGGCCAGGCCCGCCTCACCTTCACGCCGCCGCTGAATACTACGCCCGGCCTCTACCGCGTGGGCGTGACGGTTGAAGACGACGCCTGCCCCATTAAAGGCAGCGAAACGCAACTGCTCACCTTCCGGGTGTCGGCCAGCGGGCCGCTGGCCAGCCGCGCCGGCGCGGTCTCACATATCGCCGCCTACCCCACTCCTTTCACCCAGGAAGTGCACTTTCAGCTGAGCACGCCCGGCGCCCAGACCCTCACCATTTGCGACCAGCTGGGCCGCGCCGTGGCCACCGTGCGCAGCCAGCCCGACGGCTCGGTGCGCTGGCAGCCCGCCGCTGGGCTACCCGCCGGCCTCTACCTGGCCCGCCCCGCCACGGGCGGCCCGGCCATCCGCCTGCTTCGCAGCGCCGCCCAATAGCAACGCCGACGGCATTTCCCCTTCGACGCAAAAGCCCTGCCGATACTATCGGCAGGGCTTCTTTTTTATTGCAGAAAGAATAGGTGTGGTTAGCGAGCCCCGACCACCAGGCGCTGGGTGGCCAGCGTCTGACCGGCGGCGCCGCGCAGCACCACATGGTACAGGCCGGGGGCGAGGGCCGGCATGGCCACGTTGGTGGCGGCGTTGGGCACGGCCACCTGGCCCGCCAGCTGGCCCAACTGCGAGTAGGCCTGCACCACGCCGCCCGTGGCGGGCAGGTTGGGGCAGTGCACCAGCACGGCGCGGGCATCGGTGGCGGGGTTGGGGTATACTTCGAGCTGCGGGGCCGTAGCGGCCGACTTGCCCACGGCCACGGCCACGATGGACGACAGCGTGCTGCTGCCGCCATGGTCTACCTGGCGCAGGCGGTAATACACCGTGGTCACGCCCAGCGCGCCAGCTTCAGCGTCGCGCAGCTGGTAGCTCAGGCTGCGGGTGCTGCTGCCGGCGGCGGCCACCTGGCCCACGGCCGCAAACGGCACGTCGACGCCGGTGGAGCGCTCCACCACAAAATGGCTGCTGTTTTTCTCCGATGCGGTGGTCCACATCACGTCGGCGCCGTTGTTGGCCCACTTGGCGCCGAAGGACGTCAGCTGCACGGGCAGCGGGGTGATGATGGACGGGATGCCGCCGGTTTTGTCGTCGGCGAAGGCGTAGTGAATGGGAAAGTTGGTGAGCAGCGAAGCGCCAGCCGTAGCGGTGATTTGCACCGACGCGAAGGGGCGGGTGGTGAGGAAGGAGATTTCCTGCCGGCCGTCGGGCAGCAGGGTCAGCGCGAGCAAGGAGCTGCCCGAAGCGCTTTCGAGCAACCTGCCATCGGCGTCGTAGGTGGTCAGGGTCAGCTGGTCGAGCAGCGTAGCGTCGAGCAGGCCGGTGCCGTTCCCCACCACCATGCCGGCGCGGTTGCCGGCGGCGCCGGTGCCGTTCAGCACCAGCTTCAGTTCGGCGCTGGTGAGCAGGCCGGTGGGGATGTTCAGGGTAGCCACCGTGTTGGGGTCGTTGTCGGCCGCCCCCTGGGGGTTTGTCACGCCGCAGGGCCCGAGCACGCAAATGCCGGTGGTGCTGGTCGTGTACTTGCCAGACGTCTGGCCCACCGGAAAGTCCGACTGCACATGCGTGCTGCCCTCAAAGGCGCGGGGCTCCACGCCAAAGCCGTAATACAGCTTCAGGTCGTCGAGCACCGACACTAGGCCAATGCGCTCAATCTTCACCTCGTCAAAAGGCAGCTTGGTGCGGAAGCTCACCTGGTACTTGCCATCGGGCAGCGCGTGCAGCTCCAGCAGCTCGGCGCCGGTGGCGGTTTCGCCGGTGGGCATGCCGTCGCGGTAGGTGCTCAGGCGCAAGCCCGACAAAATGCTCAAATCCAGCAAGTCGTCGTTGCCAATCACAAAGCCGGCGTAGTAGCCGCCCGGGGCGTCGAGGTTGCTGGCCAGCTTCACCGACAGCGCGGCCGGGCACGACACGGTGGCCAGGCTGTTGAAGGTGGCGTAGTTGGTCAGGTCGTTGTCGACGGCCCGCTCGGGGTTGCTCACGCCGGCCCCGACGCAGGCGCTCAGCACGCCCGCATTCGAAGTGCCCGCGCCGTAGTACTGCGACAGGTCCGCGCCACTGGCGGTGAACTGCGACAAGGCGCCTTTGGCCTGCGGCTGCACCAGCGATGGCACGGCGTAGGCGTAGTGAATGTTGAGCTTAAACGACAGCGTGGTGAGGCCGCCCACGTCGAGCTGCACGTGCGTAAAGGGCGCCTTGGCCACAAACTCCAACTGCGTGGGCCGCGTGCTGCCCAGCAGCAGGTCGTGGGCCACTTCGGCCGACACCGGCCACGATTCCTGCCACTGCGCGCCGTTATAGGTAGAAAGGACCATCACGTTCACCAAGCTCAGGTTGAGCGGGTTGGAGAACGTAGTGGCGTTGCTCACCAGCACTCCGGCGCGGTCGCCGGCCGAGCCGCCCGCCCCGCTCAGCCCCAGCCGGATGCTGGCCGTCGAGGCCACGCTGAGAAAAGTGTTGAGCACGGCGAAATTGGTCAGGTCCGCATCGGCCGCCCGTTCGGGGTACTGCACCCCGCTTTCCACGCCCAGAATGGTCCTTTGGTAAGTGGTGTAGTTAGAATAGATGTTGGTAGTGGAATAAGCCGGCACCGTGGAGGCCAGCGCGGCGCCCGTGCCCAGCGAAAAGACCAGGGCGGCCAGCAACCAGGTCCGCAGCCGGACCAATGAAGCAGCAGTGGGAGTAGCGATTTGCATGATAGTCGTAAAAAATATTTAAAAGTTTGGCACCCTGCCGTACCAATTCATGCAATTCCGCGGCCATCAAGCCGTAGCTCCACTGCTCGCCTAAGAATCAACTACATAGTTTTTTTGCCGTATTTTTTATTTGTCTCATTTTGGGATTTTGTTCCTAAAACTAGAATAATAAGAAAATTTGCGCGCAATCCGAAGCGCATTTCACCTCGTATATGCCTCATTTTGTCAGTTATTTTAACAAGCGTGTTGATTTTAGCTTATTTTTGCAATATAACTTTTCCAATGCTGCCCACGCGCGTAAATACCTGCTCTGGCTGAGGTTTTAGCCAGATAGCAGCTGAGCCCTGCTTCATTTCGAACCTTCTTTCCTCTATGATGCCTACTCTACCGTTTAAGATTTTCGTGGTGGAAGACAACGAGTGGTACGGCGAGTTGCTGGTGCACCGCCTGGGCCAGAACCCCAACCACACCGTGCATCGTTTTGCCACGGCCAAGGCCTGCCTCGAGCAGCTAGGAGAACAGCCCGATTTCATCACCCTCGACTACTCCCTGCCCGACGCCAAAGGCGAGCAGGTGCTGCGCCAGATAAAAGAGCGGTTGCCCGGCGTGGAAGTCCTCGTCATCTCGGGGCAGGAAGACGTGGGCACCGCCGTGAGCATGCTGCGCCAGGGCGCCTACGACTACCTGGTGAAGGACGAAAACACCCTCGACCGCCTCTGGAACATCGTGGGCAAGGTGGAGCAACAAGCCCGCCTGCGCCGCGAAAACAACCAGTTGCGCCGGCAGATAGGGGCGCGCTACGGCGCCGGCCAGCCGCTGCTGGGCGAGCACCCCACCATGCAGCACGTGCACACGCTGATTACCAAGGCTGCCCGCACCACCATCACGGTAAGCGTGAGCGGCGAAACCGGCACCGGCAAGGAACTGGTGGCCAAGGCTATTCATTTCCAGTCGAGCCGGGCCACCCAGCCGTTTGTGGCCGTCAACATGGCCGCCATACCGCGCGAGCTGGTGGAAAGCGAGCTGTTCGGCCACGAGAAAGGGGCCTTCACGGGGGCCGTGGCGCGCCGCGTGGGCCGGCTGGAAGAAGCCAACGGCGGCACCCTGTTTCTGGACGAGATTGCCGACCTAGAGCCCAGCCTGCAGGCCAAGCTGCTGCGCGTGCTGCAGGAGCGCGAGGTGACGCGGGTGGGCGGCAACCAGACCGTGGCCTTCGACGTGCGCCTGATTGTGGCCACCCACCGCGACCTGCTGGCCGAAGTGCAAGCCGGCCGCTTCCGCGAAGACCTGTACTACCGCCTGCTGGGACTGCCCATTGCGCTACCGCCCCTGCGCCAGCGCGGCACCGACGTGCTGCTGCTGGCCGAGTCCTTTGTGCGCGACTTCTGCCAGGTGAACAACCTGCCGCCGCGCCAGCTCAGCGACGAGGCTCGTGACCGGCTGCGCGCCCACCCCTTTCCCGGCAACGTGCGCGAGCTCAAGGCCGTGGTGGAACTGGCCGCGGTGCTGGCCGACGGCGAGCTGATTGACGGCGACGACCTGCCCCTGCGCGCGGGCCGGGCCACCACCATCGGGCCGGGCAGCCAGCTCTCGCTGCGCGAACAGACCACGGCCATTGTGCAAAGCTGCCTCGACGAGATGGACGGCGACGTGCTGGCGGTGGCGGCGCGCCTGCACATCGGCAAGTCAACCATTTACCGCATGATTCAGCAACAGGAGCTGCGCGTGGGCTAGGCCGCGGGCGCGCCGCCCGTGCCGTACATTGCCTTTCCGTTCTGCCCCCGTCTCCTTCTGCTATCCCGATGATGCGCCGCTCCCGTTCTCCCCGCCTGGCCCGCCGCCCCCCGGTGCCGGCCGTCCGGCGCGCAGCGGCGCGGGAAGCCCATTCGGAAACCCCGCCCCGGCCCCTGCCGGGGCCCGAGGCGCCGCTCTTCGGCAACGGGCTGGCCGACAAGGTGCCGCTCATCCTGTTTAGCTACGACGTGCAGCACCTCCGGCTGCTCCACTGCAACCGCCACTGCGAAACCGTGCTGGGCTTCACGGCTCACGACCTGCTGAGCCAGGGTTCCCTACTGGGGCCCAATCTGCTGCACCCCAGCTCGCTGGCCCACGCGCAAAGCAGCAACCTGAACGTGCTGCTCGCCCAGGACCGCGACCTGACCTGGGACTGCCGCGTGCGCCACCGCGACGGCGGCTGGCGCTGGCTCCGCATCCGGGTGCGCGCCAGCGCCTGGACGCCCGACGGGCAGGTGCGCGAGCTGATGGGCAGCGCCGAAGACGTGAGCCGCCACCGCGCGACGGTGGAAGAGCTGCGCCACAACCGCCACCTGCTGCGCCAGGTGGTGGACCTGGTCCCCAACCTGATTTACATCTACGACCTGCGCCTGGAGCGCAACACGTATTGCAACCGTCGCATCGAGCTGGTGCTGGGCTACACCAGCGAAGAACTGCTGGCATTTCCCGACGGCACCCTGCTGCCGGGCCTGCTGCCCCACGAAGCCCAGCAGCGCCTGCGCGAGCACTGGGCCGCCGTGGCCCGCCTGCCCGACGGCGAAGTGCTGACGCTGGAATATTCGGTTCGCCACCGCAACGGCTCCCTGCGCTGGCTGCGCAGCAGCCACACGCCGTTTGCCCGCGGGGCCGACGGCGCCGTTACGAGCATCATTGGCGTGGCCGAAGACATCACCGACCGGCGCGCCACCGACGCCCATCGCCGCTCGGCCAGCGAGCGGCTGGCCGAGCAGCACCGTCTGTTCCGGCAGGTGATTGACGCCCTGCCCCACCCCATCTACCTCAAAGACGGCTACGGCAACTACCTGCTGGCCAACCGCGCGCTGGCCGAGCTCTACGGGCTGACGCCGGATGAACTGGTGCGGTTTGGCCCGGCCAATGCCCCAGCGGTGACCGCCGCCGAGCTGGCCCGCTATCAAGAGCAGGACCGCCAAGTGCTGGCCACCGGCGAAGACCTGACCATTGAGGAGTCGTACACCTACCCGGACGGCACGGTGTCGTGGTTCAGCAGCGTGAAGCGCCTGTTTGAGCGCGCCGACGGCACGGCCCAGGTGCTGGGCGTGGACAGCAACATCAGCGAGCTGAAGCGCACGCAGCAGGCGCTGGAGCAGGCCATTGGCGAAGCCCAGGTAGACGCCCAAGCCAAGCAGGACTTCCTGGCCAATATGAGCCACGAGATTCGGACGCCGCTGCACGGCATTCTGGGCCTGACCGGGGTGCTGGCGAAGACCACGCTCAGCCGCAGCCAGCACGACTACCTGCGCCTGCTGGCCGAGTCGGCCGAGCACCTGCTGAACGTGCTGAACGACGTGCTGACCACCGCCCGCCTCGGCGCCGGCAAGCTGCGCGCCGAACTCACTCCGTTCAGCCCCAGCGAATTACTAATAGGCTGCGCGGCCCTGCTGCGGCCCCGAGCGCGCGAAAAGGGCCTGCGCATGCGCATTGACAAGCCCGCGCAACTGCCCCAGGTGCTGGGCGATGCCCACCGGCTGCGCCAGGTGCTGCTCAACCTGGTCAGCAACGCCATTAAATTCACCGAGACGGGACAGGTGCAGCTGCGCTGCCGCAGGGTGCCCGGCCCCGCCCAGTCCGCTGCACCCGCCGGCACCGTGTGGCTGCAGTTCACGGTGCGCGACACGGGCGTGGGCATACCACCCGAAACCCTCGACAGAGTGTTTGAGCCCTTCACGCAGGCCACGGCCAGCACCGACCGCGAATACGGCGGCTCGGGCCTGGGCCTCAGCATTTCGGAAGGGCTGGTGGGCCTCATGGGCGGTGTCCTGCGCGTGTGCAGCGAGTTGGGCCAGGGCAGCACCTTCTCCTTCACGCTGCCGTTGCAGCCGGTGCCGGTGGCTGCCCCCGAGCCGGAACCGGCCCCCGCCGCGCCGGCCGCCACCGAAACCGCGGCCGGCCGCATTCTGCTGGTGGAAGACAACATGGTGAACAGCCTGCTGGCCGAAACCGTGCTGCGCAACTGGGGCTGGCAGGTAACCACCGCCGCCAGCGGCCCGGCCGCCATCCAGCTGTTTGAACACCGGCCCTTCGACCTCGTGCTCATGGACATCCAGATGCCGGGCATGGACGGCGAAACCGCGGCCCGCGCCCTGCGCGCCCACCCCGACGCCGCCCGGGCCGCCACGCCCATCATCGCCCTCACGGCCCGCGCCCAGGCCGGCGAGGCCGAACGCCTCAAAGCCTCGGGCTTTGCCGGCTACCTGGCCAAGCCCTATCGCGAAGAGCAGTTGCTCGAAATCATGCAGGAGGTGCTGGCCCGGCACCGCCCCGCCCCCGAATCCGCCTCACCTCATCAACTCTCAGATTCCATGCCTTCTGCAGCCCCCCTCTACGACCTGAGCAATGTGCGCCAGCTGGTGCGCCACGACGAAGCCATTGTGCGCCGCCTGGCCTGGGCCTTCATCGAGACCACGCCGGCCATTCTCACCGCCCTCGACGAGGCCCTGACCAAGCCCGACTGGGAAGCCGTGGGCGACGCCGCCCACCACCTCAAAAGCTCCCTCGACGGCTTGGGCGTGGAAAGCCTGCGCCACGTCATCCGCGAGATTGAGGCCTACGGCGAAACGGCGCCCGCGCCCGCGCTAGCGGCACAGAAGGTAGCCCAAGTGCGCGCCGTGACGGAAGAAGTGATGGCCGCGCTACGGGCCGAGTTTCCGGAGCAGGCCTAGGCGTAAAATGCCGAAATGTTGTTGAAACCCGCCTCCGCGTTTTGGGGTTGAATACCCAGCGGCGGCTTCCTGACCGGGCCGCCTTTTTTCCACCCGAATTCACCTTAGTCTTATGTTTATCTTCATGCTCGGCCTGTTGGTACTCACGGCCATTATGGCCTATAGCACCGTCAACAACGTGAAGGAGATGCTCGCCCCGGAACCGGTGCGGGTGAAATAACCTCCTTGTTGCCAGACACAAAAAAAGCAGCCCGAAGGCTGCTTTTTTTATTTGTAGTGCTACGACCAAACTAGCGAATCACGAGCTTGCACATCTGGCTGGTGTTGTCGGACTCGAGGCGCACGTAGTAGAGGCCGTTGGCAAATTTGCTGAGGTCGAGCATTTTGGTGTACCGGTCGTTTAGTTCCGTGAGGGTTTCGCGGTACATCACCGAGCCGATGACGTTGAGCACGCTCAGCTCGACTTTTTTGCCTTGCAGGTTGTTGATGGTGAGGTGCACGATGCCGGTGCTGGGGTTGGGGTACACCACCAGGGTTTTTTCGTCGTTGCCGGGTTTGGCGCCTTGCTGGCCGGGGCGGCTCAGCGCAGCAGCCGAGGCGGCGGGCAGGCGCAGCATCGGCGCCAAGCCGAAGCACAGGCACAGCAGCAGGGATAGAAAGTAGCGTTGCATCATAGTATACTTAAGGTGGGAAAGGAAGCGCGGAAGGCTAAGCAGGATAACGAAAAAGGGTGATTTTAGTTGACAAAGATACGGCGGCCAAATCTTTAGGGCCAGCCGTATATACGAAAACCTCGATGAAGTACGGCAATTTCGCTCCCATTGTTCTCATTTTACCGACCAATTAGGTGGATATTCTCTTGATTGGCGGTGGGTTAGCCGGCCTGGCCGCGGCCCTCGACCTGGCGGCGCGGGGCCACCAGGTGACGGTGGTGGAGCGCAAGCAGTATCCCTTTCACAAGGTGTGCGGCGAATACGTGAGCAACGAAGTCCTCCCCTACCTGCGACGCCTCGGGGCCGACCCGGCCGCGTTGGGGCCGGCGGCCATCAGGCGGTTTGAGCTGTCGTCGCCGGGCGGGCGCACGCTCACGGCGCCGCTCGACCTGGGCGGCTTTGGGGTGAGCCGCTACCGACTCGACGACTTTCTCTACCAAACCGCGCAGGCACAGGGCGTCGTTTTTCACCTGAAAAGCACGGTGACCGACGTGGCTTACGACGCCGCCACCAACCAGCACCGCGTGGCCCTGGCCGACGGCCGCCAGCTCACGGCCCGCGTGGTGCTGGGCACCTACGGCAAGCGCGCCAACCTCGACCGGCAGCTGCAGCGCGGCTTTTTTGCGCAGCGCTCGCCCTACCTGGGGGTGAAATACCACCTGCGCCTGCCGGGCTTTGCGCGCGACGTGATAGCGCTGCACAATTTTGCCGACGGCTACGCCGGCATCTCGGCCATTGAAGAGGACAAGCTGTGCTTCTGCTACCTCACCACCCGCGAGAACCTGCGGCGCCACGGCACCATTCCGGCCATGGAAGCCGCGGTGCTGGCCCGCAACCCGCGCCTGCGCGAGATTCTGGACACGGCCGAAGTGCTGTATCCGCAGCCGGAAGTCATCAACGAGATTTCATTTGCGCCCAAGCAGCCAGTGGAGCAGCACATCCTGATGGTGGGCGACGCGGCCGGCCTGATTACGCCGCTGTGCGGCAACGGCATGGCCATGGCGCTGCACGGCGCGGCGCTGGCGGCGGCGGCGGCGCACGATTTCCTTGCCCACACCACCACCCGCCCGGCCATGGAGGCGGCCTACTCCCGGGCCTGGCAGGCCCAGTTTGGCGCGCGGCTGCGGGTGGGGCGGGCGGTGCAGCGGCTGTTTGGCGGGCCGGTGCTGAGCGAGCTGGTGGTGGGCGGGCTGCGCCACTGGCCGGGCGCGGTGCAGGCCCTGATGCGGCGCACCCACGGCCGGGAATTTTAGCCCCCGCGGGCCTACGCCAAAAAGTTATTAGCTCGATTTTGGCCCGGTCCGGCGCAAAACCGGTTGTTATCCCGTAAATAGGCGAGTCGATGCCGGGGCAAGGGTCCGGGCGCCGGCGTTACCCCTGCTCTTTCGTCCGTAATTCCTTTCCCGCATGCCGAGTTATTTAGGTGCCATTGGCACGGCCAACCCCGTTCATCGCATTGCTCAGCCGCAGATTGCGGAATTTATGGCGCAGGCGCTGGGATTTGGCGACGCCGACACGCGCAAGCTGCGGGCGCTGTACCGAGTGTCGGGCATCGAGCACCGCTACTCGGTGCTGCCCGACTACGGCCGGCCCAACGGCGAATACACCTTCTTTCCCAACACGCCCGACCTGGAGCCCTTCCCGAGCGTGGGCCAGCGCATGGCGGCCTACCGCCGCGAAGCCCTGCCCCTGGCCGTGGAAGCCGTGCGCAACTCTTTGCGCCAAGTGCCGGACGTGGAAGCGAACAGCATCACGCACCTCATCACGGTGAGCTGCACGGGCATGTATGCGCCGGGGCTCGACATTGAGCTGGTGCAGGCGCTGAGCCTGCGGCCCGACGTGCGCCGCACCTGCGTGAACTTCATGGGCTGCTACGCGGCCGTGAACGCCGTGAAGCTGGCCGACGCCTTTTGCCTGGCCGATGCCGCGGCCCGCGTACTCATCGTGAGCGTGGAGCTGTGCACGCTGCACTTTCAGAAAAGCCCGGAGGAAGACCACCTCGTGAGCAACGCCCTGTTTGGCGATGGCGCCGCCGCCTGCCTGGTGCAAGCCGAGCCGCTGCCCAACTTGGCGCCCAGCCTGGCGCTGCAAGCCTTCCACTGCGGCCTGGAGCCCGACGGGCACGACGACATGGCCTGGCACATCAACGACTTCGGGTTTGAGATGACGCTAAGCAGCTACGTGCCCAAGCTCATTCAGCGCGGCATCCGGAATCTGACGGACGGGCTGCTGAACAGCCTGCCGGTGCAACTCGACGACATCCGGCACTTCGCCATTCACCCGGGCGGCCGCAAGATTCTCGAAACCATTGAAACCGAGCTGGGCCTGACCCGTGATGATAACCGCCACGCCTACCGCGTGCTGCGCGACTACGGCAATATGTCGTCGGCCACGGTGCTGTATGTGCTGCGCGACGTGCTGGCCCACGCCACGCCCGCCGACCACGGCGCACCGGTGCTCAGCTTCGCCTTCGGCCCAGGCCTGACCATGGAGGCCATGCTGTTGCAGCTGGCAGTGAACAGTGAACAGGTAGCAGTTGGCGGTGAGCAGCTAGCAGTAGACAGTGAGCCGCTAAGCGTTGCGGCGCAACTGCGACAGGAAAAAATAGGCCGGGCAGCAAAACTGTTCACTGCTAACTGATAACTGTTCACTGCTAACTGATAACTGTTCACTGCTCACTGAAGATGTTCGCACAACGCGCATCCGGCCCGGAGTTGATGGATGACCTGACGTTGGCCAGCGAGGCCCTGCGCCAGAACCTCGACGAGCTGGAAACCATCAACACCTGGCTGGGCGGCTACCAGCCGGTGCTCAATGCCTTGAGCCGGCTGTGGCCGCGCTTCCCGCCAGGCCGCCCGCTGCGCGTGGCCGACCTAGGCAGCGGCGGCGGCGACACCCTGCGGCAGGTGGCCCGCTGGGCCCGCAAAAAGGGCCTCAACGTTGAATTGGTCGGAATTGACGCCAACGAGTTCATGCTGGACTACGCGGCCACCAAAAGCCAGGATTACCCCGAAATCAGCTTCCGCCAGTTCGATATTTTCTCGCCCGAATTTCAGGCGCAGAATTTCGATGTGCTGACGTGCAGCCTGTTTTGCCACCATTTCACCGACGATGAACTGGTGACGCTGTTGCGGCAGTGGCAGGAGCAGGCGCAGGTGGCTGTAGTCATCAACGACCTGCACCGGCATTGGCTGGCCTACCACAGCATTAAGTGGCTGACGCGGCTGCTGGGCGGTTCCTATTTGGTGCGGCACGATGCCCCGCTGTCGGTGGCGCGGGCCTTTCGGCGCGAGGACTGGGAGGCGCTGCTGGCCCGGGCCGGCATCACACGCTATGAGCTGCGCTGGCGCTGGGCTTTTCGCTGGCAGGTGGTGCTATTGAAGTAGCCAGGCCTTTATGCCCACAACCCGGCCGCGACGCGGAACGTGTTGGCGTGGGCTTCCACGATGTCGGCGATGCGCTCGGAATAGCCGCCGCCCATGCACACCACCACGGGCAGCCGGTGCCGGTGGCAGAGGCCGAGTACCAGTTCGTCGCGCTGGCGGCAGCCCGCGCGGCTGAGGCCGAGATGGCCCAGCTTGTCGGTGGCCAGCACATCGACGCCGGCGAGGTAGAACACGAAATCGGGCCGCACCTCGTCGAGCAGGCGTGGGAGGGTATTGGCCAATAGCCGGAGGTAGGTAGCGTCGTCGGTGCCGTCGGGCAGCGGCAGGTCGAGGTCGGAGGCTTCCTTGCGGGCGGGGTAGTTGCGGCCGCCGTGCATCGAAAACGTGAATACCCGGGGCTCGTGCTGGAAGATGGCCGCCGTGCCGTTGCCCTGGTGCACGTCGAGGTCGACGATGAGGATTTTCTGCACCGTGGGCTCGTGGGCCAGCAGCCAGGCGGCAGCGGCGGCCTGGTCGTTGAGCAGGCAAAACCCTTCGCCCCTCGCCCGGAAGGCGTGGTGAGTGCCGCCCGCAATGTTGAGCGCCACGCCCGTTTTCAGGGCCCGGCGGGCGCCCTCGATGGTGCCGCCCAGGATGGTGACTTCGCGTTCGAACAGCGCCGCCGACCACGGAAAGCCGGTAGCCCGCTCTTCCTGCCGCGTGAGTTGGCCCCGGCGCAGGCGCTGGTAGTAGTCGGCGTCGTGCACCCGCAGCACGTCGGCGTCGGGCGGCGGCTGAGGCGTGAAGAAGTCGGCCTCGGTGGCCGTGCCTTCGTGCAGCAGCTGCTCGGGCAGCAGCTCGTACTTGAGCATGGGAAACCGGTGGCCGCTGGGCAGCGGGTGGGCGTAGGTGGGCGCGAAGGCAATGGGCAGCATCATGCGGCAACAAAGTAAGCGCCGCAATGGCCGGGGGGCGGGCTGCCGGCCACTCCCACTGCCCTCGTGGCGCGCGGGTTGGCGCTACACAAACCATTGTGTGATTTCGGGGCCAACAGGGGGTAATAGCTTTCCGGCGCTGCTACCTTTGGGCCCCGCTGCCAAACCGGGCCCACCGGAACAGCGGCTTTCCTCGACTTACACGCCCATTATTTCTTTTTAACCTCCCCAAGTTCATGACCAAAATCAAAGTAGCCAACCCCGTAGTGGAGCTCGATGGCGACGAAATGACGCGCATCATCTGGAAGTTTATCAAAGACAAGCTGATTACGCCCTACCTCGACCTCGACATCAAGTACTACGACCTGGGCATTGAATACCGCGACGAAACCAACGACCAGGTGACCATCGACGCGGCCAACGCCATCAAGCAGTACGGCGTGGGCATCAAGTGCGCCACCATCACCCCCGACGAGGAGCGCGTGAAGGAGTTCAACCTGAAGCAGATGTGGAAGTCGCCGAACGGCACCATCCGCAACATCCTGGACGGCACGGTGTTCCGCGAGCCCATCGTGATGCAGAACGTGCCCCGCCTGGTGCCCAACTGGACGGCTCCGATTTGCATTGGCCGCCACGCCTTCGGCGACCAGTACCGCGCTACGGACTTCGTGACCAAAGGCAAGGGCAAGCTCACCATCACTTTCCAGCCCGAAGACGGCGGCGAGGCGCAGTCGTTTGAAGTGTTCAATTTCAAGAGCGACGGCGTGGCCCTGGCCATGTACAACACCGACGAAAGCATCCGCGGCTTTGCCCACGCCTGCTTCAACCAGGCCCTGATGAAGGGCTGGCCGCTGTACCTGAGCACCAAAAACACCATCCTGAAGAAGTACGACGGCCGCTTCAAGGACATCTTCCAGGAGATTTACGAAGCCGATTACCTGGCCAAGTTCCAGGCTGCCGGCATCACCTACGAGCACCGCCTGATTGACGACATGGTGGCCTCGGCGCTGAAGTGGAACGGCAACTTCGTGTGGGCCTGCAAAAACTACGACGGCGACGTGCAGAGCGACACCGTGGCCCAGGGCTTCGGCTCGCTCGGCCTGATGACCTCGACGCTGGTGACGCCAGACGGCAACACCATGGAGGCCGAAGCCGCCCACGGCACCGTGACGCGCCACTACCGCGACCACCAGAAGGGCAAGCCCACCAGCACCAACCCCATTGCCAGCATCTTCGCCTGGACGCGCGGCCTGGAGTTCCGCGGCAAGCTCGACGGCAACCAGGAGCTGGTGAATTTCTGCCACGCCTTGGAGCAAGTGTGCATCGAAACCGTGGAAAGCGGCAAGATGACCAAGGACCTCGCCGTCTGCATCCACGGCAACAAGGTGGAGCACGGCCGCGACTACCTCTACACCGAGGAGTTCCTGGAAGCGCTGGACACTAACCTGAAAAAGAAGCTGGGCGCGTAATTCGCTCGGCCCATCTGCACAAAAAAGCCCGTCCGGTTGCCGGACGGGCTTTTTTGTGCAGATGGGCGTTGCCTGCTTGTGTCTTCGCTGCCGGAACTCACTTCAAAAGACCTGAGCCGCCGCAACAGCCCAGCCGGGCGCATCATCGGCTGTTTACTGAACCTGAATCGGGTAACGAAATACCCTGCCTTCAGGCGCACTCACGGCCAGGATGTAGCTGCCACTGGGCACCTCTCCTACCGCCACTTCTCCGGTTGGCGAAATGCGGCGCACCGCCATGACCTGGCCCAATAAGGTATATAACGTTGCCTGGACCGGCACCGAAGCCGAGCCGTTGCCGTACCCTCCCAGCTGCAACCGGCCCCCTGCCGGCACGGGGTTAGGCCAAAAATCCTGCCTGGTCGCTCTGGGGCCGGCGGTGCTCGTTGCGGTGCCCACCTGAAAAACCAAGCCCGCCGGGCCCGCGCCGGCGGCTGTTTGCACACTCACGGGCCCGGTGGTGACGCCGGGTGGCGCTATGGCGGTGAGCGTAGTGGGCGAGGTAGCCGTGAAGGAAGCGGCCGGCACGCCGTTGAAATAAACCGCCGTGGTGCCGGCCAGGCGGGCCCCGCGAATTGCGACGGGGGTACCCGCCGCGCCTTGAGGCGGTGACAAGCCGACAACTATCGCCAGGGGACTGTCGCCAATCTTGACCAGAAAACCGGTATGAGCACCGGGGTTGCCCACCTGCGTGTTGGGGCCAAACCCGATGCTGGGCCCGGCATAAAAGCCGGCCGCGTAGACCCCGCCCCGGTGGTCCAGGGCCACGCTCTGCCCAAACTCGTCGTAGGTGCCGCTGCTGGTGGTGGCCACCCAGTTGAAGGCGCCCGTGGGGCTGAGTTTGGTCACGAAAAACTGGCCAAACCGCCGGCCCAGATTGGGCATCACGATGCTGCCAAACGTGGCCCCAATGCCATAGTCCTGATACGACCCCACCACGTAGGCACTGCCGTCGTCATCTACCACCAAATCACTGGTCACGTCGTTGTCGGTGCCACCTAGCCCATTGGCCCATAAGTAGTTGCCATTTGGGTCGAGCTTGGCCACGTAGCCGTCAAAATTGCCGTTGCCCCTATTCGGTATCGTAATGGAGTCGAAGGTGGCCGACGGCTGCCCAAACCCGCCGGTAACCAATACATTGCCAGCATAGTCGACGCCAACGCCGCCGGCGTAGTCATAGCCGGGCCCGCCGGCGCTACGCACCCAGAGCCAGTTGCCAGCCGGGTCCAGCTTGCCGATGAATCCATCCTGCAAGCCATTAGCCGTCAGCGTGAAACGACCAAAGTTGTTGGTCAGGCCGAAATTACCGGTGCAATACACGTTGCCCGACGCATCTAGGGCCACGCGTCCGCTGCGGCTTCCGGTGCGAACGGCCCAGAGCCAATTTCCCTGCGCGCTCCGCTTGGCTACAAACGCGTTTTCAACCAAGGGTACGCCCTGCAGGGTGATTGCGCCAAACTGCACCGTGGTATTTGAGAAGGTGCCGGCGAGCACCAGGTTGTCGGCGGCGTCAACTGCCACAGCGGTGATGTTGAATGCCGGCGGAATGGTTGTGGCCCATTGGCACACGCCTTGGGAGTCATATTTAGCCAAAAAGCCCAAAATGGCGCTGCCGCTGTTGAGCGCAAAAGCGCCAAAAGTGGCTGAATATCGGAAATACCCGGCCACGTACACATTGTCTAACGCGTCTACGGTCACGGTGAAGCCCGCATCGTCGCCGCGGTCGCCGGCGCGCACGGCCCAAAGGGCCTGGCCGGAAGCATCGAGCTTAGCCAGAAAAATATCCTGCTCGCCGGCGCTGGTCAGCGTGGTGGAGCCAAATTCCACGGACCGTTTGAAGCTGCCGGTCACGTAGGTTTGTCCGCCGGCGGTGGTGGCAATGGTGGTGACGTCGCAATCGTGGCGGTCTATCGTGCCCACTTGCCCGAGGGAGGTTGTTCCCACGCCCGCGGCCCACGTGTAGGGCGGCGCCTGGGCCTGCGCGGGCAGTAAGCCCAATCCTACAATGCAAAGGAAGCCGAGTAGGCCGGTCAGCCCCCAGGTAAACGCGCGGAGAGGTTGAAGCATAATGAAAGCAAGGTAGCAAGGGCGCCCAGCAACGTGCGCTGTTCTTGCATCTCATCTCCATAATTAATTGCGCAGAGCCCGTTCCGCAACGCGCGACATGGCCCCTGGGCAGCCACTTCAGGACAAGTATTGGTGGTATGGCGTTGGTGGCCAAGCTAGGGTACCCGACCCGTGAAGGAGCGGGCCGAAAGCCCTTGGTTGCGGTACCCACTGCGTTTTGGCACTCGGCAAAGTAGTTGCTGGCTTTGGTGCTGTCGCCCAACGCAGTGAAAAATGCCTCGCATTCCGCCTTCTGCATGACCCAGGGGAATGACTTGCGACCTGCGTTTTAGGAGCCAGTATTGTCCGTGGAGCACCTACCGCACCAGCGTGGACGCCATCGAGGCCGCCACAGGGTACGACATTCTTTCGGCCGTCCCAGGTTCGGTACAACAGGTAGTAGAAGCTTGGGTGGATACCGGCCCTACCAGTTAGCTGGGGCGCAAATCCTTCACTACTGCGGCAGCCTATCCGTTACGGAGAGAAATGCCGTGCTCCCTGCGCTTTGACAGTAAGAACTCCTACAAACAAAAGCCCAAGCGAATCCGCTTGGGCTTTTGGCTTTTTTATTAAAACTCCCAATTAGTCAAAAGTGGGAGTATCATGGCAATTAGGGTCGTTGAGTGGGCACGGGCACGTTGGGCAGGGAGCGGGCGGGGTGCAATTGGTGCAGGGGCCGCCGGCGCCCGGCATGGGGTCGCTGGGGGCGCCCGGGCTATTTGGGTGCCATGTCCACGTGCTGTTTTCCGGAGCCTCGTTAATCCATTGGTCATCCGTGTCAATATACACACTCGTTTCGCGGCACACTTCGTAATAGCCGTTGAGCGTGTATATGTTCCTGCAGCTTTCAAACGTGGCCGCAGGGCTACCGGCCGTAGAAGTTGGCGCCGAGAAAAGCAGCAAAGCGCTTGCGGCAAGCAATAGACTTGCAAAACCGAGCAAGCGGCGGAGGGGAAGTGTTACCTTTTTCATATGCGTTGGTAAGGGGTAAGGTTGAGGCCCAAAGGTTACCTGCCTTTCGCCCCACCAAAAGGACAATGTTGGGCTAATTGCGACTGGTACTTAAGCGGGACAACGTGGTGTGCATCCCCGTAACGCGACCGTATTGGCGCGTTTCAGCCCTGCTGAGGGGGGTAATTGTGTTAAAGAATTGCGCATCTTAGACTTCTGCCTCCCCCGTGTGCGCCCGCCAGGCCCGGCGATAAGCTGAAACCGGAAACGCCCTGGCCGGGTAGTCGGAGCGTTTTACGTCTTGTGGTGGTCGGGGCGCTGGCCCAGCCCAAACAGTTCCGACTCCCAGCAGCAGTCCCAAAAAGCGGGGCCCAGCCAGTACACGGCCTCTCGACGCCGCACGCCCGGCGTGGGCACCAGCACCCACCCGTGCCACTGCACCTGATGGAAGCCGAGCCCCAGCTGCAACTGCACGGGGCGCGCCTAGCTCAAACGCGAACCGCCCGTAGCCCATTCTATTTGCGGGTCCACAACAGGTTGAACTCCTCCTTGCGGTGGTAGGCGTAGAGCCGCGACACCGGGTTAATTACCACGATTTCCGCTGTGGGCCGCTCATCGTTCGGCTCCATCGCAGCCAGCTCCAATTCGTATTCCCGGCCGTGGCGAAAGCCGGCGTAGCCGTCGAGGCCTTTGAAGAGGTAGGTTGCTGCTGCCATAAGGGCCGCGAAAGTACGGCCCGCACCTCAATGCTTGCCCCAGATGCTGTTGGCGTTGCGCTGCTGGAGTTCGGCGTTGCGCTGGCGCAGCTCATCGCCGGCATTATGCACCAACCGCTACGCCAGCACGGCCACGCTGAGTAGCAGCGCCCCCGCTATGATACGGCCAATCCGGTATATTAAATGCAGTTACACCGCCGTGTTCGAGTACGTGCGTTGCCCTCAAAGCGGCCACCTGCGCCCCCGCGTGGGGCTGGTGCATGCGCCGCCCACAAAGCCCTGCCCGTCCAACTGCGAATCACCGCCAACTAACCCCATCCAACGCGCTTGAAAAACCCAGCACCGGGGGCAAAACCGGGGGCCAACCATAGAAAAAGCCCCTACGCGCGCTGCATAGGGGCTTCCCGTGAGGTGTAATGGGCTCGAACCATCGACCTCCACCGTGTCAGGGTGGCGCTCTGAACCAACTGAGCTAACACCCCAGAATGCGCGCGGCCTAGCGGCTGCGCGGCCCCAAAGGTAAGGCCCGACGGCTGGCAAAGCGCACCGGGTGGTCATTTTATTTGGCCGTACTGCGCAGCCGCGGCAACTTTCTGGCCCCGGGAAAGTATAGGGGCAAGCGGGAATAGTCATCTTCCCGAGCTTTTGCTTTCCCTTACCCCTTTCTTTCACTCATGAAAAAGATTCTTCTGTTTCTGCTGCTCGCCGTGGCTTCGTCTCCGGCTGCTTTTGCCCAGGCAGCGCCGGGCGGCGCGCTTTCTTCCAAAGACTACACCGGCGGCGCCACCACCGAATCGGGCAACACCGGCTTTGGCGTGAAGGGCGGCTACAACCTGGCCAACGTGTACGGTGACGACGCCGGCTCGGGCCGCAGTAGCTCCAACACCTTCCACGCCGGCCTCTACGGGCAGTTTGGGTTCAACGACTTCTCCTCCATTCAGGTAGAAGCGCTGTATTCGCGCCAGGGCACCAAGTTCACCGACGGCGTCGACAACCTGCGCCTCGATTACCTGTCGGTGCCAGTGCTCTACGTGGGCAACATCACCGACGCCTTCAGCTTCCACATCGGCCCGCAGGCCTCGGTGCTGACCAAAGTGGTGTCGGGCGACAAAGACCTCGACATCAACGACAACGGATTCAAGAGCTTCGACCTCTCGGGCGTGGGCGGATTGGAATACCGCATCGGCCCGGCCCGCCTGGGCGCCCGCTACAACCTGGGCCTGACCAAGATTGCTAAAGACGCCAAGGTGTACAACAACGTGTTCCAGGTGTACCTGGGCTTTGGCTTCACGCAATAAGGCCTTGCGGCTGCTTAGCGTTTGGCTTGCAAAAAAAGGAGGTTCCGGAAGGGGCCTCCTTTTTTGCTGATGCGGCAGGCCACGCGGGCAACTTTGGGCGCAAACGGCCGTTTGCTATGAGGCCATTTTACTTTCTATTGTCATGAAAAAAGCCGTATTCGTATTTGCGCTGGCCCTGGCGGCCGCGCCCGCCGTGCGCGCCCAGCAGGGCCCCGGCGTGGGCTCTTCCACCGATTATGCCGCCAGCGACGGCACCGAGTCGCGCAACACCGGCTTTGGCATCAAGGGCGGCTACAACCTGGCCAGCATCCAGGGCGCGGGCGCCGACCTGTTCACCAACCGCGACAACCTCAAGGACTTCCACGCCGGCGTGTACGGGCAGTTTGGCTTCAACAACTTCGCCTCGCTGATGGTGGAGCTGCTGTACTCGCGCAAGGGCTACCGCACCGATTACCTGGGCACCGCCACCCGCGACACCCGCCTCGACTACCTGGAGCTGCCCATCCTGTTCGTAGGCAACCTCACCGAAACCCTCAGCATTCACGTGGGGCCGCAGGTGTCGCTGCTCACCAACGTGCGCGACGGCGACGCCACCGTGAGCCTCTCCGACCGCGGCTACAACAGCCTCGACTACGGCGCCATTGCCGGCGCCGAAGCCCGCCTGGGCTTTGCCAAGCTGGGCGCCCGCTTCGACTGGAGCCTGGGCAAAATCTACAAAGACGGCACCGTGCTGCAGTACAACAGCAAGTCCGGCGCCACCGTGGCCGACAACAACATCCGCAACCAGGTGTTTCAGGTGTACCTGGGCCTCGGCTTTAAGCACTAGCGGCCTTGGCGCCGGCCTGGGTTTCTCATTTGCTGTAGCCGCCTATGTTTCTTGCGCTCGATGTGGCGGCCGTGCACCAGGCCCGCGAGGCCCTGCTGGGCCGGGGCCTGGCCGTGCTGGCCGCTTGGGTGCTGCTCAACCTGCTGGTGAGCGGCCATTACCTGTCGCGCGCCGACAAGCGCCGGCCCGCCTACTACTTCCACGGCATGAACGTGGGCTGGGCGCTGGTGAACGGCCTGCTGGCTGCCTGGGGCATCTACCACCTACAGCCCACCGCCCCGGCCGGCCTGCGCCTGGCCGACGTGGTGCAGGCCCAGCTTTTCAACGAAAACTTGTTCCTGTTCAACGCAGGGCTCGACGTGGCTTACGTGATGACCGGTTACTACCTGCGCGCCCGCGCGGCCCTGCTCGGCGAAGCCCACTCGGCCCGCCTCCTCGGCTTTGGCCGCTCGCTGTGGCTGCAGGGTGGCTTTTTGCTGGTGTTCGATGCCCTGATGTGGGGGTGGCTGCACTGGCAGGGCCGCGGCTGGCTGCCGTGGCTGCAGTAGCAGGCCGGCACCTGCTTTCCCTCGGCCTCATTCCGAATGCAACGAAAACGCCCCGCCGAAGCCGGCGGGGCGTTGCTGTTCGGGAGCCAGTACCAGCACCTGCCTCACTCGCGCAGCAGGCGCACGAGGTAGCGGCGGCCGTCGGCCTGCTCGTAGCGCAGCAGGTAGAGGCCGGGCGGGCGCCCGGCCAGCTCCACGGCGGCCTGCCGAGCGCCAGGGGCCACGGGCTGGGCGCCCAGGTAGCGGCCCAGCCCGTCGTGGAGCACCAGCCGCCCGCCCGCCGTGGCCGCCGGCAGCGCCACGGTGGCCCGAGCGGTGGGCCCGCTCACGGGGTTGGGGTAGGCCTGCAGCGGGGCCACCGCCGCCCCGCCCGGGGCGGTGG
This sequence comes from Hymenobacter sp. 5317J-9, assembly GCF_022921075.1. NCBI lineage: Bacteria > Pseudomonadati > Bacteroidota > Cytophagia > Cytophagales > Hymenobacteraceae > Hymenobacter > Hymenobacter sp. 5317J-9. The sequence continues at coordinate 1,363,251 of NZ_CP095050.1, read as the reverse complement.
CCAGTGGCCGAAAGCCGTCGTAGAGCCCCAGCAGCAGGTCGGAGCCGCCCCGGGGGCCGGCCGTGGTGTAGCCGCTGAACACGAGGCCCCGCCCGTTGGGCGCCAGCATCGCCGAGCGGGCGTAATTGTCGCCGGCCCGAAACAGCATGGTGTCGCTCACCAGGCGCCCGGCGCCGGTGAAGCGCACCAGGTGAATCTGGTTGCTGCTGCCGCCGGCCCCGCCGGTCTGAAGCTCAGAGTCGCCGGCCAGCAGCAGGCTGCCCTGCGCGTCTTCTACAATGGTGCGCGCGTCCCAGCTGCGGTTGGCGTAGCGGTTGGGCGCCACCGTGCGCCAAATGGTGTCGCCAGTGGGCGTGATTTTGGTGATGTTCTGGCGCCGGCCCATGACGATGTTGCCGTCGCGTTCTACTGCGGCGGTTGGGTAATTATCTAAGGCATAAAGTCCATCACGCCTTTTAAACTGCACCGATGTTCCGTTGGCAGCATTGAATAGTAAATATCCTTTTACCCCATTAGTATTTCCTCCTAATGTCCCTTCGATGAGCATTATGACACTGCTTCCCGATACCGCGGGGTCGCTATATAATCTGTTTGCCATGTCTAGGCCCGCAGTTGTCAAAAAATTGCTGAGATTAAACGACCACATGACGTTCCCTGTCGCGCTATTAACCTTATACAGATTTACCGTTGAAACAACATAGGGAGGTCCCGTTAAGTAATCGCTGTCAATTCTTAGGAACAAATAGTGGCCATCTGCTGCGATAACTGCCGGTTGAGCCGAACTTTGACCGGTAGCACCCAATTGAAGCAAAGGACGGTAAGTGCGAGTCCAGAGCGTGTCGCCGGAAGAATTTACTTTCACGGCAAAGCCCGTCTGGTTGCCTCTTCCGTTTTCGTAACCAGTTAACAGCAGGTTGCCGTTGGCATCGGCCGCCGCCCCTGAAAGAGTTGGTAATAAAGCGTAAGGCGGCGAGACGCGTTTGGTCCACAGCGTGTCGCCCACGGCATTGGTGCGCACCAGGTAGATGCGGCTGGCAAAGCCGTTGGCGTAGGGCTGCTGCCCGGCGAGTAGGTAGCCCCCGCCGGGCATAGGCACGGCGTAACCGCCGGTTTCGTTGGCCGTGGTGCCGTAGGCTCGCAGCCAAGGCAGCACCTGCGCCCGCGCCCCCAGGGGCAGGCACAGCAGAAAAAACAGGAAGTAGCGCATGGCGAAAGAAAAGTAAGTGGCCCTTATCGTACCTCTACCCGTTGCGTGCGGGCCGGGGCAGCCGGCCCGTGCGTGACGAGCAAATACACCCCCGGCGCCAGCCCGGTCAGGGCATTGCCGCTGGGCTCTACCCGTCCCTGCCGCACAACGTGGTCCTGCAAATCGGTGAGCTGGTACCGATAGCCCGCCCGCGATGCGGGAGCCGTGGCCGCCGGCCAGGAAAAGCTGGCCGTGCCCGTGCCCGGGTTGGGAAACACCACCGGCTGGGAAGCCCGCAGGCTGGTGCCGTCGATGACGGTCCCGCTGTTGCGCACAATGAGCTGGCTGCCGGTGCGCAGCACCAAGTTGCCGTTGTCTTCCAAGTCGTTGCGGTCGGCAATGCTGATGGTGGTGCCCGCCTGGGCTTACAGCCGGGCGTTGTTAGGGTCGAGCACCAGTCGGGCGCCATCTTCCAGGTAGAGCGTGGTGCCGGCGCCCGTCAGGCGCAGCACGCCGCCGTTGGCTACGCCCAGGCTGGTGCCGGTACCGAGGCGCAGCTCGGTGTCGTTCACGAAATCGTCGTGCGGGCCCGGCGTTTCGCGCTGCGGGGTGGCGCTGCGGTCCAGGGTCAGGGTGGCTCCGTCGAGGTAGATTTCGCGTCCGGCCGTGGCCCCGGGCACCGGGAAGGTTTGCAGGGTACCGGTCCAGCGGGTGTCGTGCGTCACGGCGGTGTTGTCGTAGCGCACCTGCAGCGTGAGGTCGCCCGAGGCCGCATCGTAGCCGGTTATTTCCACCGACAAGCCGCTGAGCGGAATGACCGACTGCCGCTCGTTGGCCGGGTCGTAGGTCTGGTGCGGAATAATCATAGGGTTGGTGTCGAGCGCGTACCGAAACCCGACCGTGCGGGTGCCCACGTGCGGGCCAAACAGGCCGTCCGTAATCAGGTCATCGACTACAAACAAGGGGGTAAATTCGTTGCCTACGGTCATGTCGGCGTTGCCCGTGCCGGAGTCGTAGCGAATTCGCCGGTCGCCGTCGCGGTTTCCCCGAATGCTGGTGATTTCGCTGTGGCCGCCGGTGGCGTTGTTGTGCAGCACGGGCGGGCCGGTGTTTTCGCGTAGCTGGTAGTTGTATGTTCGGTTGCCGTGCAAATGGTTGTTCACCGTGTAGAGGGGGCCAGAGGGACGGTAATCGAAGTTGCCTTCGGCCGACACCACCCGCAGCCCGTTCACCTGAGCGATGTTGAAGGGGCCAACAAAAGATGTCCGGCTGGGGCTCATGTTCTCTACCATGGCCAGCAGGCCCTGCGGCGCCGGCAGGTAAGCGTTGCCGTCGGGCGCCAGCACGTAGCCGTTGCGCCGGTCCAGCGGCCCGTTTTTGGCCCGGTTTTCCAGCCACAGGTACTGGTTGGTGTTGGGTAGCTCCAGGCGCATCACGTCGCCGGTGGTCACGTAGTCGCGCAGCACATAGGTGCCGTTGGGCGCAAGCCGGCCCGGCCCGATGTCGCTGCTGACCTGCGCCGGGCCGGTTGTTAGCTCCGTCCAGCCCAGGTACCAGCGCTCCCAGGCGGCGGCCGAAAACGAGGTGGCCGCGTTCTGCATCATGCTCCAGCCCAGGGTGCCGTAGTAGTGGTTGCCGGTGGTGCTGTTGGCGCCCAGCACGTGCGGTGCGCCGTAGAGGGTATGCGCCAGCTGGTGCAGCACCGAGGGCCACCCCAGGGTGCTGCCCGCCTGGCAGTGCCCGGTGGTGATGGCGTAGGCAGGATGGCTGGCATTGGCCGGAATGGTGGCAAAGGGCACGCCCGCCACGCCGTCGTCTTGCCGGATGGAGGGATGGCAGCCCACGCGAAAGCAGAAAATAACGTAGTCCAATTCGCCGTCGGGGCCGGTGGTGCTGTTGTCATAGCCGAAACCCGGGTTGTTGGTGCGCTGGTCGTACTGGCCCCAGTTGAAAGCTGGAAACTGCGCGTGGGCAGCGCTAATGGCATCTTGCGCATACCCATCGAAATCTCCAAAGGCCCGGCCGCTCGCCGGAATGTTTACCCGCTTCGGCAGGGTACCGAATGTTACTTTCAACGGGTTGGGAGAAGTGCGCGACATCTGGTAGAGGAAGTTGGACACGCTCTGGTCGGTGGCGCCCAAGCTGAACTGGGCGGGATTGGTGTAGCAAACGTCGGTGTAATTGGCTGGAAAGGTTTCACCTTCACTCATACCACTTCCCACAGCCGCAAGTTGCGACCACTCTGGCGAAGAATAACTACCACAATTCCCTCTAGGAATCGGACCTATATCCTCTGTAAACCCCACAAAAACAATCAGTATTTTGAGGCTTCCCTGGGGGGTGAAAGCCCCGCCAAAGGTTGAGCTTGGGGTTACTACAGCCGGGCCAGCTAAGCCCTTGCCCCTACCTGGTGCCTGAGTATGGGTGGGAGTGCCCGGTGCCTGCAGCTGGCCAGGGGCCACGGGCCGTTTTACCCAGGCAGGATAGCAATTGGTTGTGGGCGCAAACGGCCAGGCGGCTGGTTCGTCGGCCTGTGCCCGGGCGCTGGTAGCCCCGCCCAGGGCCAGCACCAGCATGAACGCCCAGCGGGCCAGCGCACGCCCGGAGAAGAAGGAGTAAGCGTATTTCATAAGCGAACAAGTAGAAAAAGAGATGAACAAAGCGTTGCAAAACGCGGCACCGACGGCAAAAAATCAGCGTTTTCTCATAGGCAAGCAGATTGGGTGAATGCAGGGATGAAACAGCTGCACCGGCGTACCGCAGCGCGGCCCAGGCAGCGCAGAGGCCGCAATTGCAAGACTGGCAGCCGGAAACCGGCGGGCAGAATGTGACGTTGACCCAACCTATCATGGGACCGGCGCATCGCCGGAGGCAAACGGGTTGGTAGAGAACCGAACAACCGGACGAAATGCCCGGCGAAGCAGCCCGGCCGCAGCGGTGGAAAACACCGCGGCTCAGGCGCTTAAATGTAGCCTTACAAAAATTGAACTGCCAACTCTGGAGCAATTACGGTGGCAACGTTTTGCCGTTTGCGCAATCCCATAATGAGAATCAAAACCCGATATGGGAAAAACTTCGTAGATTCTCGGCTGGAAAATGAAGCCGTAAGTCGACAAAAACCACCGGTTCGGCTTAAAAAAGCCCGTCGCCTCTGCACACGGCTGAATTTTGCGCACGCTGTTTAGCCCAAAAATGGGAAAAGCAGCTTCTATTTTCCCGCTGCTAAGTTGTTTCTATGCGCCTATTCGTACTTGCCCTCGCCGCCTTCTGCATCCTGTTCCGTGTCGACTCACTGGCCAAGCCTCTTGACCGCGTAGAGGCCGTGGCCGTGACCAGCCCGGCTGGTGGCGTGCGCCTCAACGGCCTGCTGCGCCTGCCCTCAGGCCCCGGCCCGTTTCCGGCCGCGGTGCTGCTGCCCGAGCGCGGCGCCGACGCCGCCGGCCCCCACTCGCCCAACAGCGAAATGATGAACGGCCTGGCCGACTACCTGGTGAGCCAGGGCGTGGCCGTGCTGCGCCTAAAGGAGCGCGGCCACGGTGGTTCGGGCGGTTCGGCCACTGCCACCACCCTGGCCGAGCGCTCGACCGACGCCATTGCGGCCCTGAACTTCCTGCGCACCCGCCCTCAGATTGACGTGACGCGCCTTGGCCTCATTGGCCACGGTGAGGGCGCCAACGTGGCGCTGCTGGCCGGCGCCCAGCCGCTGGCCCCCACGTTTGTGGTGGCCGTGGCTGCCGCCGGCGTGCCCGGCCGCGAGCTGCTGGCTGCCCAGCCGGTGATGTACGGCAAGGTGCTGGGCAATGACACCACCGACCTGGCCCGCCTGCACCAGTACGAGCGCGCCATGCGCGCCGCCGAGCAGGAAGCCGCCAAGCTGCGCGCGCACGGCTCCAACGCCGCCCAGGTGCAAACCTACCTCGACCAGCAGCGCCTGCGCCAGAAAGCGGCCATGCGCCGCGACGAGGAAAGCCTCGTCAAGCACCAGCGGGCCATGCTGGAAATAGTGCGCCAAACCCCCGACAACAGCCAGGCCCAGGCCATTCTCAGCAACATGCTGCGCCAGCGCTACCCCGGCATTGCCCCGGCCGACGTGCAAACCACCGTGCAAACCCTCACCACGCCCGCCTACCGCAGCTTCCTGAGCTTCGACCCGCAGCCTGCGCTGCCAGAGGTGAAGTGCCCCGTGCTGCTGCTACACGGCGAAGCCGACCGCGAAGTAAACGCTACCCTCAACCTGACGGCCCTGCGCAAAGGCCTGCGCACCAACACCAAGGTGGCTGAGCTACGCTACCCCAACCTCAACCACACCCTGCAGTTTGCCAGCGACTCGCCGGCCGATGCCGCCGCTGCGGCCTTCAACCCCGACACGCCGGCCGACATCTACAAGTGGATTGTGAGCCAGAAATAGGCTGATAGGAAAATCCGGTCATTGCGTGCGCAGCAAAGCAATCCGTCCTGTGCTCAGCGACAAGCCTTCTGGTGTGACAGATTCTGAAAAATGAAAAGCCCCGGCACTGCACAGTGCCGGGGCTTTCTAATGGAGCTTTTTACATTATTCGGTTAGTCGCTGAGCACAGGACGGATTGCTTCGTTGCGCTCGCAATGACCAACAGACTCTGCCAACAAAGCGCTTTTTAATTGTGGCCACCGTGCTGGGGTTCCAGCATTTCTTCCACAATTTTCTTGTTGAAGGCGGGGATGTCTTCGGGCTTGCGGCTGGTGATGAGGCCGTGGTCGGTTACCACTTCGGAGTCTTCCCACAGGGCGCCGGCGTTCTTAAGGTCAGTGTGCACGCTGGGCCAGCTCGTCACGCGCTTGCCGCGCACCACGTCGGCCTCCACCAGCAGCCAGGGGCCGTGGCAGATAGCGGCCAGCACCTTGCCCGAGCCGGCAAATTCCTTCACGAAGGCCACCACGTCTTTGTTGACGCGCAGGATGTCGGGGTTCATCTGGCCGCCGGGCAGCACCAGGGCGTCGTAGTCGGCGGGGCGGGCGTCGGTGATGACTTTGTCGACATCGACTTTGCTGCCCCAGTCTTTCTTGGGGCCATCCCAGCCCTTGATGGAGCCGCTTTTGAGGGAGATGACGTGGGTTTCGGCGCCCTCGCCTTCGAGGTATTTCTTGGGTTCGTCGAGTTCGGCCTGCTCGAAGCCGTCGGTGGCAATGATGGCAATTTTCTTGCCCTTGAGTTTGTCGCTGCTGAAAAGGCTCATGGTGTTATTGGAAAGTAAAAAACAGAAAAGGACCGGGAATACTCCCGGCCCTTTTCTGTACGCCCTGCGACGCATTTGGTTAAGCAAGATTATGGCTTAGGCTTTTCAGGCCTCGAACCAATACACCGTGAAGGTAGTGCCCTGGCCCACGGTGCTGGTCACGTCGAGGTGGCCGCCGCGGCTGGCCACGATGCGCTGCACCAGGTACATGCCCACGCCCGCGCCCGCAATGTGCGGGTGCTGCCGCGCAAAGGGCTGAAAGATGGGCGCCGGATGGCCCGGCAGTTCCATGCCCAAGCCATTGTCCTGCACGGTGAGGAGGGGCTGGCCGGTGGCGCTCAGGTCGCTGCGCACCCGCAGGTGCAGGGGCCGCGCGGGGTCGGCAAACTTGAGGGCGTTGCTGAACAGGTTGTGCAGGATGCTGCGCAGGTTGGCGCGGCCGTAGATGAGCGTGGGCGCGGCCGAGAAATCCAGCTCCACCGCGGCCTCGGACTCCTGCACCTGGGCGCGCAGGCCCAGCAGCACCTCGTCGGCCACGCTGCGCAGGTCCAGGGTTTCGACGGGCGCCGAGAGGCCGCGCTGGTCTTGCACGGTGGCGGCCAGCTCCTGCAACGTGGTATCGAGCTGGCCGAGGGCCTCGTCGACCATGTGCACGATTTGGCTTTCCTGCGGGTCATCGAAGGATGCGGTGCGGCGCAGTTCGTCAAACAGGCCGCGCAGGTTGAGCACGGGCTGCTTGAGGTCGTGCGAGGCCGTGTACACGAAGGTGTCGAGGTCGCGGTTGGTGCGGGCCAGCTCGTCGTATTGGGTTTGCAGCACTTCGCGCAGGCGGTGCTGGTCGTCCACGTCGGTGCAGGCGCCAAACCAGCGCGGGCCGCGCTCGTCGGCGAGCTGCCGCGCCCGGATGATGTGCCAGCGGTAGCGCCCGTCGTGCCGCCGCATCCGAAACAGGCCCTCGTAGGGCTGGCCCGAGGCAATGCTTTGCACCCAGCGGCGGGCGGCGCCGGCCTGCTCGCTGGGGTCGAGCAGGTTTATCCAGCCGGTGGGGCCCAGCTCCTCCTTGGTCAGGCCCGAATACTCGGCCGTGTATTCGTTGTAGTAGTCGATGAAGCCCTCAGCCGTGGCCGTCCAGATGAGCTCCGGAATGCTGTCGGCCAGGAAGCGCAGCTCGGCCTCGCCGCGGCGCAGGGCTTCGGCCAGCTCGCGCTGGTCGTGGATTTCGGTGAGGGCGCCGTGCCAGAACACGGCCTGGTCGGGGGCGTGCAGCTCGGGCAGGGCGCGGCTCAGCAGCCAGCGGTACTGGCCGTCGTGGCGGCGCAGGCGGTACTCGTAGCTCCAGCCAATGCCGGCGGCCCGGGCCGAATCGGACTGGTAAAGCACGCGCAGGCGGTCGTCGGGATGAATGAGCAGCGGCCAGATGGCGTTCAGGTCAGCCGTGGGCGGCTGGCCCGTGAAGTAGTACCACTGCGGGCTCACGTACTCGTACTTGCCGGCCGCATCGACGGTGAACGTGATTTGGGGCACGGTTTCGGTGAGCACCCGCAGGCGGGTGTCGAGGCGGCGGGTTTCGATGGACAGCTGGTGGGCGCGCTGCCGGGACTCTTCTTGCGCGGTCACGTCCACGGCAAAGAGCAGCAGGCCGCTCACGGGGGCATCGCCTTCACGCACGGGCTCCAGGGCAATGTCGAAGTAGCGCGGCGTGGGCTTTTCACCATCAGCGCCGGGCAGGGGAATGCAGTAGGCCTTGGCCACGTAGGGCCGGCCCGACTGGAAGACCTGCTGCATCACCTCCAGCAAATCGGGCGGAATGGTGCCGGGGTGCTCGGCCACGGGCTGGCCTTCCTGCACGGGCCCGCCCAGCACAAGCTGCATGGCCTCGTTCACGAAGCCGAAGCGCAGGGCTTCGCCCTGCAACGTGGCCACGCCGGCCGGAATGCGCCGGAGGACGTCTTGCAGCTGTTGCTCACGCATGGCCCAACGCGGAGTAAGAAGGAGAATGGGCGGGACGCCGGCGCTGGTTCAGCGCAGTGGGATTACGCATGCGCCGGCTCCGATTCAGTCGGGGCCGCATCGGCGCCAAACACGGCCAGGCGCACCAAATCGACGAGCATGGCGTCGGCAATGCTGAGGGTGCTGGGGGGCGGCGGCACGTGCTGGGGCAGCAAAAAGCCCTGCAGCGCCTCAAAGCCGCTGGGCTCGAGCGGATGGAAAGCCATGGACCAGTCCTCGAAGCTGCGCGTGGTGATGGGCTTGTCGACGAGCTTCACCACGTTGGAGTGGCGGCCGTCGCGCGAGATGACGTCGAACAGCGGCTCCAGCACGTCGGCTTCGCCCTCGATGAGCTGCGCAATGTTGCCGTGGCTATAGAAGAGCACGCCCGTAACGTGGCGCGCCGCGTTGTCGTGGCGGCACTGGTCGAGCAGCGCCTGCAGGTCCTGGTCGGAGAGCGGACGCACGGCCCGGCTCATGTAAACAATATGTATCATCTGCGGAAACAACAAAGGAGTCAGCCCCTTACCGAGCACAACAGCAGTGCGTTAAACAGGTAGCTATCACCAGCAAAGGCCTTATAAGCTATTTACTTTCACTGCAGCAACGTAGAAAATGACTCCCTTGGTTGATGTGGAGCGTAAAAATAAGGCGGCGGGTAGTTTTTTTTTGCGCGGCTGCAGCAGGCGCCCCGACCCGCTGCGGGCTATGGCGGGACGTCACTTCACCGCCACGTCCCACACCTTGGCCATTCTGGCCTTCCCGGCCGGGCCTTCCACGTCCAGCACCACGATGTATTTGCCGGCTTCCTGGTAGCGGTGCACGGGGCTTGGCTCCGTAGAGGTGGTTCCGTCGCCGAAGTCCCAGTGCCAGCGCTTGATGGGGCCGCGGCTTTCGTCGCGGAAGGTGACCTGGCGGCGGGCCATGTCCGTGACGCTGAAGGACCACTGTGCCGCCAGTTTCGGCAGGTACTGCTCGGCCAGCGGCAGCAGCGTGAACACGGTGCCCAGGCTGGAGTTGCCGTACATCTTGTGGTTCTTCGACAGGTTCCAGAAGCCTTTTTTGGTTTCGTCCTGCACGTCGTCGTAGTCGATGACGGCCCAGGTGAGGCCGATTTTCTTGCCCGCCGTCAGCACCGATTCTACGGCGCGGGCGGGGCCCTCGGCCCCGGCGTAATCGAAGGGCGTAATCCAGAACTCGGCCGTGAGCTTGCCGCGCTGGCCGGGCCGGAAGTCGTAGCGGTAGGCGATGTTGGAATAGGGCAGCTGTTTAATCCAGGGCTGGCTGCCCCAGGCCAGGGCCCAGTCCTTGCCCTCGGCGGGCATGAAAATGTGGTAGTTCTGGGCGTGCACGCCGTGAAAGGCGAAGTATCGCTCCATCAGCGGCAAGTCCTGGTTGGGGTGCATTTCGGCCGTGAGCGGGCCGCCGGAGAGGTCGCCGTCGACCACAATTTCGAAGGTGTCGTTGTGCAGGCCCGGCAGGCTGAAATCCCAGTAATCGTCGGTGGCTTCGTAGAGGAAGTAGAGCCGGTTGAGGCCCTCCACCCAGGCCACGCGCACCTTCACGTCGAGGTTGGTGGAATCGGCTTTGGCGTAGCGGCCGGAGTCTTCGCGCAGCTGGTCGGTGCCCACCACGTACTCTTTCGGAAACGTGGCCCAGTCGTCGGCCTTGCCGTCGATGCGCGGAATCATGTTGGCCGGAAACTGATAGACCTTGAAGGCCCGGTCTTCCTGCGCCCGGGCGGCGGGGCCAAGGGCGCAGAGCAGCGCAAACAGCAGCGGCGAAAATGCTTTCGTGGGCATGAAGCGAAGGTAGCAGCGCCGACGCATTGCCCACGGTGTCCAAAACCACTCTCCTACCCCACCGTCAGCTTCGGGCCCACAATGCGGCAGCCGTTTGCCACGTGAATTTTCTGGGCATCGTCCAGCGTGGCGGTGGGCGGCAGCGCGGCCAGTTGCTTAAACAGCATTTCGGTGCCGGCGCTCGGGTGCGTCATGAATACCATGCGGCCGGTGTCGCTCAGCGTGAGAAAGGTGTGAGGAATGTTGCGCGGCAGAAAAATCAAATCGCCGGCCCGCAGCGTGAACTTCTCCTCGTCCACCTGCACCAGAAACTCGCCCTCGGTGATGTAAAACTCCTCGTCCTGCTCGTAGTGCACGTGCAGCGGCGGGCCGTCGTGCTTGCGGTAAGTGCCGGCAAACATGGCCATTTGCCCGTTCGAGTCCTTGCCCGACACCTTCAGGTACAGGTCGAACCCCATCAGGTGGTAATGCTCGCTGGAGCGAGCGTCGGCGTGGCGCACCACGAACGGCTTTTTTGGCGCGGCCGCGGCGGCACCCAAGGCATCGGAAGAGAGAAGGGCCATACCAAGTACTGAGGCTGAAAGGTTTTTGAGGGCGGCGCGGCGCGATTCCGTTTCCATGGCGTTTGCGAACAAAAAGCGAATGATGCCAGCAAAACTATGAGCGCGGGGAAGCACGGTGGTGGTCAAAAAACGACATCTTTAACGCAGCAGCAGAATGTGCTCGGGCGAGCGCGCTTCGGCCTCCACAAAGAGTGTGGGCGTGACGCCCGCAAACTGCTTAAAATCCTTCACCATGTGCTGGTAATCGGCGTAGCCACAGGCCAGCGCAATGTCAAGCCAGTCGCGGGCCGGCGCCTGCTCCTTCAGGGCATAAGCCCGGTTGAAGCGCGCAATGCGCATAAACAGCTTCGGGCTCACCCCCATGCGCTCCCGAAACTTGCGCTCGAACTGCCGGAAGCTCAGGCAAGCCTGCCGGGCCAGGTAGTCGAGCGACGCCACCGGGCCGTCGGCCTGCAGCCAACGCCCCAGCTGGTCGATGGGCTCACGGCGCCGCCGCAGCCGGGCAAATTTCTGCCTCAGGTAAGCGTCCACCACGGCCAGCATTTCGGCGTAGCGGACCGTATTCATCAACTGCTGAATCACCTCGCTCATCTCCTTCCCAAACACGCATTCCGCGTCGATGGCCGCGTCGGTAAATTCGGTCATGGGCGCGCCGCCCAGCAGGTGAAACAGCCCGCCCGGCTGAAAAATGACCTTCACCAGGCTGAACGTGCGCGGGTAGTAGTGATGCCACACCGTGAGTGGCTGGCCTTGCAGCAGCGTGTGGGGCATCACCATACGCTTGTTGAGGGCCGAATTGACCTTGGTGAAGGCCTCGCCCGGATAGAAAATGATGCTCTGTTCGGCCCGCGCCGGCAGCAGCTTGGTCGGAATCTCGGCCAGCCCGCGGAAATCAAAGTCGCAAAGCAGATACTCCTTCACGTAGGGCTGCAAGGCGGGGTGCGGCAACGTTACTTGGTATATCATAGCGCCGGAGGATAGTGCTGACCGAACCGGGCCAGCGGTGAAATCAACCAGCAGGTAAATTACTTCATTTCAGGCGCTTTTGGCCCCACTCCGGTGCCGCCCCTACCCCAACTGCAAGCCCTTGGCCTGAAACCGCCGGTAAATGCCCGCCAGAATCTCGCTCTTGGTGAGCTGCTCCTGCCGGATGTTGGTAATCCAGAACAGGATTTTCAGTTCGTACACTTGCCCGTTGATGCTGCTGAGCAGGATTTCGGGCGGCAGGTTGTGCAAGGTGTAGGGGCTGTTTTTGATTTCCTCCTGAATGAGTTCGCGGGCCGTTTGCAGGTTGGCTTGCAGGTCGACCTCGGGCGCCGTGGCCGTCATTTTCAGCGACAAATCCACCCGGATGTGGTCGTTGGTGCGCGTCCAGTTGATGACGTGCTGCGACAGCAGGTCGCCGTTGGGCAAAATGATTTCGGAGCCGGTGAGCGACAGCAGTTTGCTGGAGCGGATGCCGATGTCCTGCACCCGCCCCGACTTGCCGGCGACCTCAATAAAGTCGCCGACGTGGAAGGGCCGCTCAAAAATGAGGATGATGCCCGACACCAGATTGTTCACGATGCTTTGCAGGCCCAGGCCGATGCCCACGCTCAGGGCCCCAAACACGATGGCGATTTTGCTCAGCGGCAGGCCCGTGGCCGCCGTGGCCAGCGCAAACCCCACCAGCACCAGCAGCAGCCGCAGCGCCACCAGCCACGAGCCCCGCTGCCGCGAGTCGACGCTGTCAGATTCGCCCACGTCGCCGAAGAAATAGCCGATGTAGCGCTGCAGCTGGGCCGATATGTAGAGAATCACGAAAAACAGCAGGATGTTGCCGTAGGTGAATTCGGTGCTGCCCAGCAGGCGCGGCGCCGTCAGCAGGTGCTCAAAATAGCCGTAGATGAGGTTGTACACGTTGAGGTTGGAGGTGAACACCACCAGCCATAGCGCCCCGGCCAGCCCCGTGAGCAGGCGCATGAGCTGGGGCTCGATGGTGGAGTAGTCGAAATGCCCCGTGCCGCCGGTGGCATTGCGGCTGCACAGCACCTGCAAGTGAAACGCCTCCGTGAACAGCTCGATGAACACGGCCAGCCCCACGCCCTGCGTGAGCCCGAAAATGCCCGCCGTGCTGAACATCTTGGCCAGGCTCAGCCGCCCCAACACGTTGCAGACGATGGCCAGCGCATTGAGCGCCACAAACAGGCCCGCCACCGGCACCAGAAACCGCAGCTTCTGCAGCGTCTGGCGCAGGCGCCACAGCAGCCACGTGCCAATGCCCACGGCCAGCGCGTTCAGGCCCAGCAGCCCCCAGCGCGCGCCCAGCCCGGTGGCCGCGTTGGCGTTGGTGATGCTCAGCCACACAAAAAACGCCACCAGCCCCAACCATGCCCCAAACAGGCGCCGCGGCCAGCTGCGGGCAAACACCGCCGTGAGCCCCACCAGCAGCAACAGCTGCAGCAGCGACAGGTACACGGGCGGCGGGTGCAGCTCCAGCACCGGCGCCAGGCTGCACATCACCACCAGCGTGGCCGCCACTGGCCCCGGCCGCAGGTAGCGGAAGGACTCGGTGATGACCAGGCCTTCCTTTTTGGCCCGCCGGTAGTTGAACGTGACCCAGCCGTAGAACACCAGTCCAATCAGCGCCATGTAGGCCCAGTTGTCCCAATTATTGGCGAAGTAGTAGCCGATGATTTGGCGGCGGTATTGCCCGGCTTTGCGCGCCTTGGGGTCGGCCGGCGCCTTGGGAGTGGCAGCGGCTTCCCACAGCGGCGGGTAGTTGGCCTTGATGTTGGTGCGCCCAAACCGGCGCATCTGGTCGCCCACCTCGTCCTGCAGCTCCATGCCCTGGATGTAGCTGGCCGCCACCTGCGTTTGCAGCTGCTTCACCTTGGTCAGCCGCTTGGCCAGCAGGCCGCCGATGCGCTGCTGCCGCGCCTGTAGGGCCGAGTCGGCGCGCTCCAGCGCCAGGGCGGTGGCGTCGGGGCTGGGGATGCGGGGCCGCGCCGCGGGCAGGCGCCTGAGGCGCTGCTGCATTTCGGTCAACTGCTGGTTGGCGCTGCTCAGGGCGGTGCGCCATTCGCCCAACTGCTCCTGCATGGTGACGAGCATGAGCTGGCACATTTGCAGTTGCTTGAGGTCGACCACTTCGCCTTTCTGCTTCAGCGTGTACTGAATGGCTTTCAGGTTTTCCACCATGTCGGGCAGGTCTTCGGCCAGGCCGCGCGTGTCGAACACCTTGCGCACCTGCCCCGAAATGCCGCTGAGCGTGGTGTAGCCCACTTCGAGGCGGTAAGAATCGTCGCGGACGGTGGCCGTGTCCACGGCCATGGTGTCTTCTTTGATTACCGTGGTTTGGGCAGCGGCGGGAAATAATACCGACAGCCACAGCAGCAGCGAAAGCATGACGCGCAGCGGCCGGGGTGATTTGTTCGGCGTAATCGAGGCCAGGAAAAGATTCGGAGCGAGCATCTACATAGCAGCTGTGAACCGGAAAAGTACGCGCAAGCCCACCGAAAAGCCCGACGCTACCGGCAGCGAAAGACGCAGGGCCACGTCTAGCCGCCGAACCCGACCATTGTATCGACCAAGACGGACTACACTGTAGCGCGGACGCTGTGAGTCCGCGCGTGGCAGAACCTCCCTGCAACGATGCGCGGACTCGCAGCGTCCACGCTACAACTTGAACCCGGCTCGCCCATCTTTGCTTTCGCTTCGTGCAACGCCTACCTCCTCCCCGCCGTCTGTCCCTGCTATGATTCGACCCTTACTTGGCCTGCTGCTCGCGGCGGGCCTGGCCGCCCCCGCCGCCGCCCAAACCACCCCGCTGTATCAGCCCCGCGACATTCAGCGGGCCTTTCAGAAAGGCACCCGCGCCATGGACGGCCGCCCCGGCCCCAACTACTGGCAGAACCGCGCCCGCTACAACATCACGGTGCAGGCCGCGCCGCCGGCCCGCGACATCCGCGGCCGCGAAACCATCACCTACTTCAACAACAGCCCCGACACGCTGCGCCAGGTGGTGCTGCGCATCATCCAGAACATTCACAAGCCCGGCGCCTCGCGCGACGGCGACGCCTCGCCCGACTACCTCACCTCGGGCGTGGTGATTGACACCTTGCTGGTGGGCGGCCAACTCAAGCCGATGCCGGCCAACCTGGGCACCGCGCCGGGCGTGCGCCTGCCCAAGCCCCTGGCCCCGCACGACTCGGTGAAGTTTGCCGTGGCCTGGCACTACCCCATTTCGGTGGAAAGCGGCCGCGAGGGCATGATTGACCCCACCACCTACTTCCTGGCCTACTTCTACCCGCGCATTGCGGTGTATGACGACTACGCCGGCTGGGACCGGCTGCCCTTTGTGGACAGCAAGGAGTTCTACAACGATTTCAACGATTACACCCTGCGCGTGCAGGCGCCGGCCAACTACATTGTGTGGGCCACCGGCACGCTGCAAAACCCCGACCAGGTGCTGCAAAAAGCCGCCGCCAAGCGCCTGAAGCAGTCGATGACCAGCGACAAGGTGATTCACGTGGCCACGGCCGCCGATTTGGCCAAGAAAAGCATCACCAACCAGCAGGCGATGAACACCTGGGTCTGGACCGCGAAGGACATTTCGGACGTGACCGTGGGCCTGAGCGACCATTACGTGTGGGACGCCGCCAGCGTGGTAGTGGATGCCAAAGCCAAGCGCCGCGCCAGCATGCAGGCCGCCTACGCCGACTCCACGGTCGATTTCCGTGAGTCGGTGAAGAACGGGCAGTTTGCCCTGGGCTGGTTTTCGGACCCGAAGAACTGGCCGGGCATCCCCTACCCCTTCCCCAAGATGACGGCTTTCCAGGGCTTTGCCGATATGGAATACCCCATGATGGTGAACGACAGCCCGCAGAAGGACCCCAAGTTTGCGCAGTTTGTGCAGGACCACGAAATCGCGCACACCTACTTCCCCTTCTACATGGGCATCAACGAGAGCCGCTACGCCTATATGGACGAAGGCTGGGCCACCACGTTTGAGCGCCTCATCAACACCGCCGAAAACGGCGCCGCCACCGCCGACGAGTTCTACAAGCAGTTCCGGGTGAGCCGCTGGATAAACGACCGCAGCACCGCCGAGGACTTGCCCATCATCACGCCCAGCAGCGAGCTGCGCGCCGGCTACGGCAACAACGCCTACGGCAAGCCCTCGCTCAGCTACTTCGCCCTGAAAGACATGCTCGGCGACGACCTATTCAAGAAGAGCCTGCACGAGTACATGGCCCGCTGGCACGGCAAGCACCCCATTCCGTGGGACTATTTCAACTCGATGAGCAGCGCCTCGGGCCAGGACCTCAACTGGTTTTTCCAGAACTGGTTTTTCACCAATAACTACATCGACCTGGCCGTGGGCGCTGTGAATGGCACCACCCTCACGGTGCAAAACATCGGCGGCTTCGCCGTGCCTTTCGACGTGGTGGTGGAATACGCCGACGGCAGCAAGGCCACCCTGCACCAGTCGCCGGCCGTGTGGCAGGCCAACCAGCGTCTGGCCACCATCACCCTGCCCAAAGCCGCCAAAACCGTGGCCCTGCAAGGTGGCATCTTCATGGATGCCAACGAGAAAGACAACACCTGGGCACAGCGCTAACTGCACGGCGCCCCCAGCGGCCCGACCAAGGCCGTGATATTGCCGGCAAAGCCTTTTTCGGGGGTTTTGCCGGCAATGCTGTTTTGGGCCCGGAAGTCTGTTTGCAGGCGGCCCTGGCCCTTGGCGCGGGCGAGGCGGGCGGACCGGGGGCGCCAGGCGCCGTAGCTTTGGGCCGGCCACCACGCGCCCAACGGGACTTCTTCGCGTGGCAAAGCTCCGGCGGCCAGCCCACACTTTCTCCTTCCTTTCCATTACGTTAATGTTGTCTTTTGTTACGCGAGGCCTGACGGCCGGCCCCAGACTTCTGTTGTTACCGGCGCTGCTGCTGGGAAGTTCGGCCCTGGCCCAGGTGGCTCCCACGCTGCCGCCCCCATCGGCTCCGCCCGGCCTCAAGGAAGGGCTGAAAACCTACCTCTCGCCCGACAGCACCACTTTTCTCAAGCTCAACTTCCTGGCCCAGACCTGGGCGCGCTTCAACGAAAGCAACCCCGGCACCACCGTGAACGGGCAGTTGGAGCGCCACACCACCGACGTGGGCATCCGCCGCCTGCGCCTGGTGCTGAGCGGGCAGCTCACGCCGCGGCTGTTTCTGTTTCTGCAGTTCGGCCAGAACAACTTTTCGTACCTGTCGACGCGCAAGACGGGGGCGTTTTTTCACGACGCCACGGCCGACTACGCCATTGTGAAAAAGAAGCTGAGCCTGGGCATCGGCCTCAACGGCTGGAACGGGCCTTCGCGCTACGCCAACTCCTCCACGGCGTCGATACTGGGCCTCGACCTGCCCATTTTTCAGGAGGCCACCAACGACGTGAACGACCAGTTTCTGCGGCGCATGGGCGTGTACGCCAAGGGCAAACTGGGCAAGCTCGACTACCGCGTGTCGGTGGGCCAGCCCTTTGTGACGCAAACGGCCACCGCCGTGCCCGACCCCATTTCGCAGAACTCGACCTACTCGACGCGCAACCCGCACGCCGTGGTGCACAGCTATTTCATGTACCAGTTTCTGGACCAGGAGAGCAACGCCGGCGCCGGCAACGCGGGCACCTACCTGGGCAAGAAGCGCTTGTTCAACCTCGGCGCGGGCCTGGTGCGCCAGGGCGAGGCCATGTGGCGCCGCGGCCCGGCCGGCGACACCATCACCCAGGCCCTGACGCTCTGGGCCGTGGACGCGTTTTACGACGCGCCGGTGAACGCCGCCAAGGGCACGGCCATCACGGCCTACGGCGGCTACTACCGCTACGACTTCGGCCCCGGCTACATCCGCAACGTGGGCGCCATGAACCCGGCCAACGGCGTGCGCGCCGGCCAGGGTTCCTTCAACGGCCCCGGCAACAATGTTCCCCTGCTGGGCACCGGCCATACGCTCTACGCCCAGGCCGGCTACCTGCTCCGCCAAAACCTACTCGGCAGCCTGGGCACGCTGCAGCCCTACGCCCAGGGCCAGTGGTCGAAGTACGACCGCCTCGCCGACCCCCTAATGGTGTTCGATGTGGGCGTGAACTGGCTCATCCTCGGCAACCTCAGCAAGCTGTCGTTTAACTACCAAAACCGGCCTGTTTTCACCACGCAGGCCAATGGCGACGTCACGGCCACCGACCGCCGCGGCGAGTACGTGATGCAGTACCAGGTAGCGTTTTAGAGGAACGCACTGGTCGAGCCACAATAAAAAGAACGTCATGCTGAGCGCAGTCGAAGCATCTCGCGTGCCGCGGTAATCAGATTACTTGCGCGGCAGAGATGCTTCGACTGCGCTCAGCATGACGTTCTCTCTTTAACAAAAACAACGCTTTACTCGTCGGCCCCCGCGCCGCGCCGCTGCTTCTTGAGTTGCTGGCGGACTTCTTTCACGCGCTCATCAAACCCGTCGGGGTCGTAGCTGACGTCTTCCACGTCGAGGTCTTCGAGCAGGTTCATCATGGCGTTGGCGTGGTCGGTGCGGGTGCCGGCGGGCATGGTCACGTAGGCCATTTCGGACCAGAGCAGGGCCAGCAGGCGCAGGCCGTCTTCGCTGCGCATCTGCATTTCGAGCACCAGGTTGGAGTTGTCGAAGTGAATGAGCTGGCTCAGGATGCGGACTTTGGCGCCCTGCCGGGCCGGCTTGAGGTAGCTGATGTGGTGCTTGGTGATGACCCAGGCGGCCTTTTGCTCCTGGGCCAGGTGGCCCATGTTGAGGGCGTAGTGCTCCGAGGTGTGGTCTTCGCGGGCATTGAGAAAGTAGTCGAAGTAGCGGGCGTTGTTGAGGTGGCCCATCATGTCGCAGTCCTGAAAGTGGACGCGGTACGTGGTTTCGGGCGTTTGGATGAGGCGGGGCATGGGATTTCAGGGCAATATGGTGCGGGGTACGAGGGCGCGGGCCGCAAAGGTCGGGCGCTATGTTGGTTTGAAAGCCCGTCATGCTGAGCGCAGCCGAAGCATCTCTACTGCGAGAGTACATGATTACTTCCTCGGTAGAGATGCTTCGGCTGCGCTCAGCATGACGGGCTCCTTCCTACTTACTTACCTCCTCCTACCCTCAAAAACTACTCGGCACGCCTAACATGTTGGAGAAAATTTCCTACCTTTTACGCTCCAAAATTCCCGCCTCATGTTCTCGCTCACGCCCGACCGTTCCGCCGTTCTGCAAGCTCTTGCTGACACCTTTATCCCGCCGCTGCCGGACGGCAGCCCTTCCGGCTCTGCGGGCGTGAACCTAGACAAGTTGCAGGACGCCATTCGGGAGCAGCCCGAGGGCGCGCAGGCGGAATTTGGCAAGCTGCTCGACCTGCTGGAAAAGCCGCTGCTGGGCCTGACGTGGTTCGGGCCGCTCAAGCCCTTCCGCAAGCTGGAGCCCGCGCAGCGCGAGCAGCTGCTGCAAAGCTGGGCCAGCTCCAACGTGCCGCAGCTGCGCAAGGGCTTTCAGGCGCTGCGTAAGCTGTGCACGCTGCTGTACTACGGTGGCAGCATGGCCGCTGTGCCGGCGGCCTGGGGCCGCCTGGGCTACCCCGGCCCCGACGAGAAGCCCGTGGACACGCCCAAGCCCATTCGCACCCTGCGGCCCACCGAGGCCACCACCTACGAGTGCGATGTGCTGGTGATTGGCAGCGGCGCGGGCGGCGGTGTGGTGGCCGGCGAACTGGCCCAGGCCGGGCAGGATGTGCTGGTGCTTGAAAAGGGCCCCTACTGCCACGGCTGCGACTTTACCCAGCGCGAAGTGGACATGCTGGGCAAGCTCTATGACGCCAAAGGCACGCTGAGCACGCAGGACGGCAGCATCGGCATTCTGGCCGGCGCCTGCCTGGGCGGCGGCACCACCGTGAACTGGGCCGGCGCCTTCCGCACCCCCGACTACGTGCTGCAGGAATGGGCCCGCGAGCACGACGCGCCCCACTTCACCACGCTCGAATTCAAGGAAAGCCTCAACGCCGTGGCCCGCACCATTGGCGTGAACACCAACTACACCCGCCACAACGGCCAGAACCAGGCCCTGTGGGACGGCTCGACCAAGCTGGGCCAGGAAGTGAAGCTGATTCCGCGCAACGAAAAGGGCCTCTCCGACTCTGATACTCATTTTCGCAGCCTGGGCTACACCACGCTGGGCGACGCCCACGGCATCAAGCAGGGCACGTTGAATACGTACCTGCTCACGGCGTTCGAGCACGGCGCCCGCATTTTGGCCGACACCAAAGTTGACCGCGTGACCATTGCCAACGGCCGCGCCACCGGCGCCGAGGCCGTGCACACGACGGAGAAAGGCCAGCAAATCCGCATCATTGTAAAGGCAAAGCGCGTGGTGGTGGCCGGCGGCGCCATTCAAACACCGGCCCTGCTGCTGCGCTCCGGCCTGAAGCACCCGCACCTGGGCCGCCACCTGCACCTGCACCCCACCGTGGTGGTGGGCGCCCGCTACCCGCAGGCCATGAACTCCTGGCACGGCCCCAGCATGAGCGTGGTGAACGATACCTACACCCAGCTGCACGGCACCAACTTCGGCGCCAAGCTCGAAACGCCTCCCACCCACCCCGGCCTGCTGAGCATGGTGCTGCCCTGGCTGTCGGGCCAGCAGCACCACGAGCTGCTGCGCGACGCCAGCCACCTGGGCTCCTTCATCGTGCTGACGCGTGACCGCGACGGCGGCCGGGTAACCATCGACAAAAACGGCGCCTCGCTGATTGACTACGCCCTTTCGGATTTCGACCGCGCCAACATGCTGGAGGGCGTGCGCGCCGCCGCCCACATTCACGTGGCGGCCGGCGCCACGCAGGTGTATTTGCCCCACGGCACGCTGCCCACGCTTCACGCCAAGGACGGTGTTTTGCAAAACCCCGAGGTGCTCGACAAGCTGCCGCACCTGAGCTGGAAGTCCAACCAGTTCGGCCTATACAGCGCCCACCAGATGAGTACCTGCCGCATGGGCGGCGATGCCGCCACGCACCCGCTCAAGCTCAACGGCGAAACCGTGGAGGTGCATAACCTCTTCGTAGCCGACGGCTCGGCCTTTCCGGCCTGCAGCGGGGTGAACCCCATGCTCACCATCATGGCGCTGGCGCATTTCACGGCGCAGGGCATGAAGGCGGGCCGCTCGGTTGAGGCCCGCGCCGAGGTGGTGTAGAGACGCGAATACGCGCTTCTATACCGCTCAGTCTTATTTTGGCATTTATGAAACGCCCACCTCTGCCCTATATGCTGTTGCTGCCGCTGCTAGCGGTGCTGCTGTTTGGCAACTGCGCGCAAAACGTCTACCGCGTGCTGGGGCCGGGCACTACCCCGGCGCAGGTGGCGCGGCTCAAGCAAATAAACGAAGAGACGTCCGCGGCGTACCGGGCGGCCTTCGACCGCCCCACTGGCCAGCCTGGCCCCACGCCGGAGCAGGTCATCGACAGCGGCCGCGCCGCGCAGCAGCGCCTGCTTACGCCCGAGCAGTACCGCCGCTACAAAACCCGGTATTCCCCTCTGCCCCTGCGCTACCCCAGGCGCCCGCCTCGCCACTATTAGCGGGGCAGGCGCGCCGGTCAACTTTCTGCCGGGCGTGTACCCCGGCGCGGGTTCCTGCGTACTGGGAGAATATTGCATTTCTTTAGTATGCGCTCCATTCGCCTTTTCCTTGCGCTGTCGTTGTCGCTGACCGCCGCCAGCTGTTCTATTTTTCACCGCGACAAGCCCGCGCCCGTGGTCGAAACCGTGCGCACGCCCGATTCGCCCGCGCCGCCCACCGCCGCCCGCGACCTGGCCGATGTGATGGGCACCGAGCTCCAGCTCACTCCCGACCAGACCTTGCGCGTGCGCACCATCCTCAACGGCACGCTTTCCGAGTCGAACGCAGCCAAGGAGAAGTTTGCGCCCAAGTCGCCGCAGTTGCTGGCCGAGCTCAAGCGCATTAATATCAGCTCGCAGCAGCAGCTGCGCACGGTGGTGGGCCCGGCCAAGTTCAAGCTTCTCCAAACCAAGGGCACTCAGCAAAAAATAGCCGCCGAGATGCAGCAGCGGCAGAAATAGCGCGGCGGGCTACCGTGGAAGTCCCGGTTCCGGCGTGAGCTGCAAAGGGGCTACGTCCGTGTCGTCGTACACCTCGGCGAGCGGCAGGCGTAGGTTCAATTCCGGGATTTCCAGCACATCGGCCGGGTCGCTAAAAACGGTGTGCACCCACTGGCCCAGGTCATCGCGCCGAAACCACTCCAGCACCCACGCCGTCTGCGACACCAGAATATAGTGCCGCAGTGCAGGTATCTTCTTGTACTGGTTGAATTTACGACTGCGGTCATACTCGGCCGTGGAGGGCGACAGCACTTCCACGATGAGTACGGGCTGCCGCACGAGATAGGGGTCGCGACGGTCCTCGGGGTCGCAGGTCACCACCACGTCGGGGTAGGTGTAGTGAAACGATTCCTGCACCGCCAGCCGCACGTCCTCCATAAATACCTGGCAGCCCCGGCCGCGCAGCCCCGCTCGCAGGGCCAGCGTAATATTTTGCGTAATCAGGTTATGGGCCTTGGTGCCGCCTGCCATGGCAAATACTTCACCGTCGAAGTATTCATGTCGAACCTCGCTTTGCTGCTCCAGCGCAAAGTATTCGTCCGGAGTGTAGAGGCGGTGGGAATGGGACTGTCCCATAGATTATCGGGCAAGGGTGTGGTCAAAGATAAACCAGCCGGCCACGCTCAGTGCCGAGCCATGGTTTCTGCGGCCTAACCGCTACCGCACCCGGGCCCGGCGCAGCACCCGCGCAAACAGGCCCGGGGCCAGGCGCTTCAGCAGCAGGCCCCAGGTTTCGCGGCCGCCGATGGCCACTTCGTTGCGGTCCTGGGCAATAGCGCGCAGAGCCTGCCGGGCAAAGTCGGCGGGGGCCAGGCCGCTCGCCGTGGCTTCGTCCATCTCGCCCAGCGCGCGGCCGTCGCCGGTCAGGGCATTCACCGACACGCCGGTGTGAATAAAGCCGGGGCAAATGATGGTGACGCCCACGCCGCTCGTGTAAATCTCGGCCCGCAAGGAATCGAAAAAGCCGTGCAGCGCGTGCTTGGCCGCCGCGTAAGCGCTGCGGTAAGGCGTGCCAAACTTGCCCACCAGGCTGCTGATGACGACAATGCGCCCGGCCCGCCGCGCCAGCATGCCCGGCAATACGGCTTTGCTGAGCGCCACCGGGCCGAAATAGTCGACTTCCATCAGGCGGCGGTCCACGGCCAGGCTAGTATCCAGCGCGAGGCTGCGCTGGCTGATGCCGCCGTTGTTCACCAGCAAATCAATGTGCCCGAAGCGGGCCTGCACCGCGGCCACTGCCGCCGCAAACGTGTCGGGCGCGGCCAAATCCAGGGGCAGCACCAAGGCTTCGGCGGGGGCGCAGGCGGCTTGCACGCGCTGCAGCTCGGCCTCGTTGCGGGACGAAAGCACGAGGCGGGCGCCCTGCCCCGCAAAAGCCCGCGCCAGCGCCTCGCCGATGCCGGCCGAAGCGCCGGTTATCCACACTACCTGACCTTGAAAATCCATCCTTACAGGTACTTCACCAGCCAGCCAATCAGCTTTTGCACCTTGCTGGTGTAGGGCGGGTACATGGCCTTGATGCCGGTGTAGCCCACGCGCTGCCGCATCACGCCCTTCTCGTTGCTGAACGCCAGAAAGCCCGAATGCCCGTGCGCCTTGCCCAGGCCTGAATTGCCTACGCCGCCGGTGGGCAGCTCGGGGTGGGCGAAGTGCAGCACGGTTTCGTTCACGCCCGCTCCGCCGGCCGAGGTGGTTGAGAGCAGGTAGCGGCGGTTTTCGGCGCTGGTGGTGAAGATGTACTGGGCCAGCGGCTTGAGCCGGGCGTTGATGTACGCCGTGGTTTCGCGAATGTTTTTAAACGTGAGCACGGGCAGCAGCGGACCGAAAATCTCCTCTTCCAGCACGCGGGCGCCGGCCGGCACGTTGGTGAGCAGCGTGGGCTCGATGTAGTTCTGCAGGGCGTCGACGGTGCCGCCGGCGGCCACGGTGGCGCCGCGGGTCTGGGCGTCTTCGAGCAGGCCCGCCAAGCGAGCAAAATGGTGCTGGTTCACGATGCGGGCCAGGGACTCACTGCGCTCGATGCCGGCACCGGTGGGATTGTAGGCCCGCTCAATGGCGGCGGTGAGCTCCCGCAGCAGGGCGGGCTGCACGTTTTCCTGCACCAGCAGGTAGTCGGGGGCCACGCAGGTCTGGCCGTTGTTGAGGAATTTGCCCCACACGATTTTCTCGGCCGCGTCGCGCAGGTTGGCGGTTTCGTCCACCACGGCGGGGTTTTTGCCGCCCAGCTCCAACGTGAGGCCGCTGAGGTGCTGAGCCGCGGCGCGCATCACAATCTTGCCCACTTCGGGGCTACCGGTGAAGAAAATGTGGTCCCAGGGCAGCTTCAGCAGGTCGGTGGCCACTTCCTTATCGCCCTGCACCAGCAGCACCTCATCGGGCCGAAACAGTTCTTCCACCAGCTGCAGCAGCAGGGCCGAGGTGGCGGGCGTTTGCTCGGCCGGCTTTATCAGCACGGCGTTGCCGGCGGCAATGGCCGAAATCAGCGGGCCCACGGCCAGGTAAAACGGGTAGTTCCAGGGCGAGATGATGAGCACCACGCCCTTGGGTTCGACCTGCACCCAGGAGCGGGTGCCCAGCAAGGCCAGGTTAGTGCCTACCGGGCGCGGCGCCATCCACTTTTTCAGGTGCTTGCTGGTATGCTTGAGTTCGACCAGTGAAGTCCAGATTTCGGTGAGGTCCGTTTCAGCCGAGGGCTTGCGGAAATCGGCATACAGCGCCTGCTGAATCTCGGCGCGGTGGGCGTGCAGCCAGTCCTGCAGCTTCTGCAGGCGGGCGCGGCGGGCGGCCACTCCCTCCTGGCGCAGCGCGGGGGCTCGCTGGCGCAGCGCGTCAAACTGCGCTTGGTAAGGATTGGCGGCGGGCACAGCGGCAGGCGCGGTTAGCTCAGAAGCAGCAGGTTGCATGGGCTTGGAAAATGAAAAGGCCGCCCACTATAGCACGGCTTTGCAGAAAGATACGCGGCTTGCACAACATTTCGGTTTCTCATCCGTCAGCGCGGTTGGCCCTGGCCCAGCGGTATCCCCTTCGTGACGCAGGTGTTACCTTTGCGGCCCGTTAGCCAAACCGGCCGGCGCCGGTTTCCGTTTGTTGCCTCCCGCTGCCTGGCGGAGGTGATAGGCAAGTGCCGTTGTTGTTACAAAGTATCTGTTACGTGAAGTCTTATTACCCTGGCCGCTTGCGGCTGCCTGCCATCCTGTTTTTCAGTTTATTATCTGCCGCCGCTAGTCTGGCTCGCCCGATTGGGGCAACCGCCGACTCCCCCGGCGCTCCTGCCGATACCAGCCGGGTGATGCTGAGCGAGACGATGCCCGCAGAGCATGCCGACCTCAACGACACGCTGCCGCACATTCACCCGCGCGACGCCAACGGCCGCATCACCGACTACACCGTGGCGCCCGGCGTAACCTGGCACTACGACAAGCCCAAACCCTTCCGCTGGGCACTCAACATCCCGCGCGACCTGAGCCAGTTTCCCGGCTACGCTTTCCGCAAGGAAAACAAGGGCACGCTCATGGGCCTGGTGGTGAGTTCGGTGGGCCTGTGGGTGGCCGACCAGGCCATCATCGACTGGAGCCAGGACGTGGGCCGGCAGCTGGGCCTCACGCCCAAAAGCACGCAACGCACGCTGTTCTACGTGCCTTTCCGCATCGGTTCGGCCAACCTGCCGTTCGAGTTCAACGTGCCCGACAACCTCAACAGCACCTTCTACTACCTCGGCGACGGCTGGACGCACCTGGCCGTGGCCAGCAGCTTCTGGATTTACGGCGGTATCAAGAAAGACAACCGCGCCCTGCGCACCTCCAGTGAGCTGGGCGAGGCCATTTTCAGCACCGGCCTGGTGGTGCAAACCCTCAAGCGCCTCACCGGCCGCCAGAGCCCCTACGTGGCCACCAAAGACCGGGGCGAGTGGCACCTGTTTCCGTCGTACAACCGCTACCAAAGCTTCGTGCCCAACTACGACGCTTTTCCCACCGGCCACCTGGCCACGGCCATGGCCACGGTCACGGTCATCGCCGAAAACTACCCCGAATACCACTTCGTGCGCCCCGTGGGCTACGGCCTGATGGGCCTGCTGGGCTACGCCATGCTCAACAACGGCGTGCACTGGGCCTCCGACTATCCCATCGGCATTGCGCTGGGCTACGGCTTCGCCAAAATTGCGGTGCGCAACGGCCGCACCCGCGTGGAAGACGCGCCCACCGACCCGGCCGCGCCCGGCACCGGCTGGGTGCGCCCGCCCAAGCGCCGGCCTTGGTATCGCCAGGGCCAGATGGCGCCCTACACCTACGGCCCGTTCACGGGGGCGTCGTGGTCGCTGCGCTGGTAACGAATTACGCTTCAGCTTAATGGGCCCAGCGGACTATATTGCGGTTATGGAATTAACCCACAGCCTTGCCACGCTCGACGCCCAGCTGGAATTGTTGGCCCGGCACTGGGGCCAGTGGTCCGAAGCCGAGCTGCTGGCCTTGCCGGGGCCGGGCCGCTGGTGCAAAAAGGAAATTCTGGGCCACCTCATCGACTCGGCCGCCAACAACCACCGGCGCTTCGTGCTGGCCCAGGTGGCGCCCGCGCCGCTCAAACTGCTGGCCTACGACCAGGACGCCTGGGTGCGGGCCGCGCACTACCGCAATCTGCCCGCCGCCGACCTGCTGGCCCTCTGGACGAGCTACAACCGCCTCATCCGGCACCTGCTGGCCCATATTCCGGCTCACTTGCTGGCCACCGAGTGCTTTTCGCTGCACAACAACCCCGTCACCCTCGGCTGGGTGGTGGCCGACTACGTGCTGCACCTAGAACACCACGTCCGGCAGATACTTCACGAATAGCCGCCGCCCGTATTTCAGCAAAAAAAGCCCGTTCCTGCTGAGGAACGGGCTTTTTTGCTTTCGGTGAAGGGCTATTTAAACAGGCCCTTTTTCACGGTGCGGTTGCCGTTTTCGTCGATTTTAATCTTGGTGCCGTCGGCGCGCTTGATTTTCACCGAGCCGTCGTCGTCGCGCTTCACTTTGGCGCCGTTCATATACTTGGCTTTGTGGTCGCCGTCGCGCTCATTTTCTACCTTTTTCACGCCCGAGCCCTGGCCCACGCTGCTCGTGGTGCGGCGCTCCGTCACCACTACCGGGGTAATGGAATAGGGGCCCTCGCCGTAGTTGGCGCGGTTCGACGAGTAGGTGTTGTAGTAATAGGGGTTGTTGAGGGTGGTGCGCACCTGCTCGTCGGCCTCGTCGTTGATTTGGCGCACGGCAGCGTAGCGGCCGGTGGTGTCGGTGGTGTAGCGGGTGTCGAGCTCGCCCAGGCGACGGCCGCGGGTGTAGTAGGTGCGCTCGATGCGGGTCACGAGCACGGTGTCGGTCAGCTTGAGGTCTTCGGCCACACGGGCGGCCAGGCGGCGGGCGTCGTCGTGGGCGGCCATGGTGTCGGGCAGCACGGTGGCGGTGGTGCCGTCGGTGGTGGTCACGGTGGTTTCCTCTTTCTTTTCCTGCGAGCAGGCAGCGGTAGCCAGCGTGGCGGCGGCCAATAGGCCCAATACTTTGATGTTCATGTAAGCGGAGATTAAGAAAATTAAAACAGCCATGCAGCTATTCTTGCCGCCTGATACGGACGCGCTTGCCCGGAAGTTATTGGCTGCCGGTTAGGCGTTCACCACCGACCCGCCGTTGGGGTGCAGCGTTTGGCCGGAAAAGTACGAGGCGTCTTCCGACGCCAGAAACACGTAGGCCGGCGCCACTTCCGACGGCTGGCCGGCGCGGCCCATCGGCACGTCGTGGCCAAACAGCGGCAGCTTCAGCAGGCCCACGCCGGTGATGAAAGGCGTCCAGATGGGGCCCGGCGCCACCGAGTTCACCCGGATGCCCTTCTTCACAAGCTGCAGCGACAATGCCCGCGTGAAGGCCGTGATGGCGCCTTTGGTGGAGGTGTAGTCCAATAGCATCTCGTTGCCCTTGAAGCCATTCACCGAAGCCGTGTTGATGATGGCGTCGCCTTCCTTGAGGTGCTTGAGCGCCGCCCGCGAGATGCGGAACATGGCAATGATGTTGAGGTTGAAGATGCTGTCGAGTTCCTCGTCCTTGATGTCTTCGAGCGTATCGTGCCAGTTTTGCTCGGCGGCGTTGTTCACCAGCACGTTGAGCCCGCCGAGCTCGGCCACGGTGCGGTCCACGATTTCCTGGCAGAAGGCCGGGCTTTTGAGGTCGCCGGGCAGCAGGAAGCAGCGGCGGCCGTGGGCCTGCACCAGTTCCTGCACCTTCTCGGCGTCCTGCTGCTCGGTGGGGAAATAGCTGATGGCCACGTCGGCGCCTTCGACGGCGAAATGCACGGCCACGGCCCGGCCAATGCCGGAGTCGCCGCCCGTGATGAGTGCTACTTTGCCCTTGAGTTTGTCGGCGCCTTTATAGCCGTCGCGGATGAACTCGGGCTCGGGGGTCATCTTGTATTCGAGGCCGGGCTTGCCGGCGCCCGCGTCCTGGCTTTGGGGCGGGAAAATGGTGGGTTTATCAGACATGTGATAAGGTGACTGGGGAAAGGATGAGCTTTTCCTAACGTCCCGGCCCCGGCCGGGTTGCCGGGTAGCGTGGCCGTACCTTTGCCAGCCCACGAACCCCTTCAGTAGCATGCCCGCCGCCTCCGCCATCCGCCTCAACAAGTTCATCAGCGAAAGCGGCCTGTGCTCGCGCCGCGAGGCCGACCGCTACATCGAGCAGGGCTTGGTGCTGCTCAACGGCAAGCCCGCCAAAGTAGGAGACCAGGTGCGCCCGCGCGACCGCGTGAGCGTGAACGGCCACAAGCTGGAGCCCCGGCAGGCCGAAGACGCCGTGTACCTGGCCTTCAACAAGCCGGTGGGCATCACGAGCACCACCGAGCCCGGCGTGCGCGGCAACATCGTGGACTACGTGAACCACGCGGCGCGCATTTTCCCCGTCGGCCGGCTCGACAAGGACTCGTCGGGCCTGATATTCCTGACCAGCGACGGCGACATCGTGAACAAGATTCTGCGGGCCGGCAACCAGCACGAAAAGGAATACGTGGTAACGGTAAACCGCACTCTCACCGACCAGATGCTGGACGAAATGAGCCGCGGCATCCCCATGCTGGGCACCGTCACCAAGCCCTGCGTCGTTCAGAAGGAAACGCCCTACATTTTCCGCATCACGCTGGTGCAAGGGCTGAACCGCCAAATCCGCCGCATGGTGGAGCATTTTGGCTACGAAGTGACCAAGCTCGAACGCGTGCGCATCATGAACGTAACGGTGAAAGGCCTGCCCGTGGGCGACTGGCGCGAGCTGACCCCGCAGGAGCTGGCCGGCATCATGAAAATGGTGGAGAAGTCGAGCGGCACCGAAGAAGCATCCGGCGGCCGCCGCAGCCGGCCCGCCGCGCCGCGCCCGGCCGCCCCCCGTCCGGCCACCAAAGCCAACGCCGCCGCGCCCTCCCCCACCGGCGAAGCCGCGCCCCGGCGCCCCTACAAAAAACCGCCGCCTTCGCCCCAAAACCCCTCCGGCACCGGCTGGTGGGGCCCCCGCCCCGACAAGCCCGCCGCCGCGGGCGCCCGGCCCGGGGCAGCCGGCAAGCGCCCGGCCAAAGCCGGCCCGGCGCGGCCCGCGAGCGGCCGCCCGGGGCCGTCGGCGGGGGGCAGCCGACCGCCCCGGACCGGCAAGACCGGTGGACGCGGCACGGGCCCGGCCGGCCGGCGCTAGCGTGGTGCCCGCCGGGCCCGGCGGAATTTTCCCGTTCTACTTTGGGGTTAGGCTTTCCAATGAAACACGTATTCCTGCTGCTGTGGCTGTGGTTTCCTGGCCCGACGGCCCCACCGGCGCCCCTCCAACCGCTGCAAATTGCCGAGCGGTTTGTGGCCCCCGCCGGCTGGGCCGACATGAAGGACTACCTCTGCTGTGAGGCCGCCGGCCAGGCCAAACAGGAAACCCTGGGCCAGCAGATTCCGGCCCGGCTGCAGCGCAGCTGCGAGCTGCTGAACCAGACCGACAGCACCGCCGTGGTGGCCGTGGAGTTGCGCGACTCCGCCGAACACCGCGACTTCTATCTGCACTTTGCCAAAGAAGGCACTACCTGGAAGCTGCAAGCCATTCGCAACCTGGCCATGACGCACCTGGGGCCGCCCATGGTGGAACTGCTCTCGGCCCTACCCCCCGCCGAAGTGGCCGAGTACGACCGCAAGCACCCCGACGCCAGCCACGCCTTCACGGTGGGCAACCTGCGCCTGTGGACGGCCGCCGATGCTGACATCGCCGCCCACTTTCGGAAAAACAAGGCCGATTTTCGCAAGCTGCTGCGCCTGGTGCAGGCCGGCAACTACTTTGTTGCTGACAGCCTTGCCGCCGGCGAGAAAGCCGCCAACGCCGCCCCCGCCGTGCACGCCCTGCTGCGCAAGCTGTACCTGAGCCGCGTGACCCGCCGCGAAACCGGCTGCGCCAGCTGTCTGGAGTTTGTCATCGGCGGCAAGGTGAACAGCACGGTAGGCTTGCTCTACCAGCCCCAGCCGGCCCAGCTGCCGGCCATGACGCCCGAGCGCCTCATCATGCTGCGGCCCTTGGGCGAGGGCTGGTATTTATACAAAACGACCTAACGTAACGCTTGCCGCTGGCACGCCCTGACATGAGAAAACCTGCTCCCACTCCTGCCGCCCCCGCGGCGCCCACCGAAAAAGACCAACTGCACCCGCGCAACCCCCACCGCGCGCCCTACGACTTCCCGGCGCTGCGCACGGCCTCGCCCGAGTTGGCTGCGTTTGTGCAGCCCAACAAGTTTGGCAACCTCTCCATCGACTTTGCCAACCCGGCGGCGGTGAAGGCCCTGAACAAGGCCCTGCTGCGCCAGTTCTACGGCATCGAATTCTGGGATATTCCCAAAGGCTACCTGTGCCCGCCCATTCCCGGCCGGGCCGATTACGTGCATTACCTGGCCGACCTGCTGGCCGACAGCAACGGCGGCGTGATGCCGCCCGGCCAGGACATCACGGTGCTCGACGTGGGCGTGGGCGCCAACTGCATTTACCCCATCATTGGCCGGCGCGAGTACGGCTGGCACTTCGTGGGCTCCGACGTGGACGGTGTGGCTGTGCGGGCCGCCCAGCAGATTGAAGCCGCCAACCCCAGCCTGGCCGGCGCCATCGAGGCCCGCCTGCAGCCCGCCCGCACCCGCATTTTCGACGGCCTCATCCAGGCCGGCGAGGTGTTCGACCTCACGATGTGCAACCCGCCGTTTCACGCCTCGGCGGCCGAGGCCGCGGCCGGCAGCCAGCGCAAAGCCACGGGCCTGGGCACCGGCCGCGGCCCCCGCCCGGCCCTGAACTTTGGCGGCCAGAACAACGAGCTGTGGTGCGAGGGCGGCGAAGCGGGCTTCATTCGCCGCATGGTGCAGGAGAGCGCCCGGCGGCCCACTTCCGCCTACTGGTACACCACGCTAGTCTCGAAAAAAGATACCCTGCCCGGTGTGTACCGCGCCCTGAAAACGGCCGGCGCCACCGACGTGCGGACCATCGACATGGCCCAGGGCCAGAAAAAAAGCCGCCTCGTGGCCTGGACGTTCCTCAAGCCCCCGCAGCAGGAAGCCTGGCGAAAGGCACGGTGGCATTCGCCCCGGTAAGCGGGGCCGCGGATGCGCCTCAATTATTGCGTATCTTCGTCGCAATCCACTCCGCTGTTCCTCGCTTCGTGCCGAGGCGGGAAACAGTCACAATGATTTAGCAGCACAACACTATGGGTAGGTCTCAAGAGACATTTGGTAAGAAAGACAACGAGAAGAAGCGCGCCAAGAAAAAAACCGAGAAGGAGGAGCGCAAAGCCGAGCGCCAGGCCAACGCCAAATCCGGCGCGGCCCTGGAAGAGATGTTTGCGTACGTTGACGAAAACGGCAACATCACCTCCACCCCGCCCGACCCCACCAAGAAGCGCGTCATCAAGGACGAGGAGATTCAAATCAGCGTGCGCAAGCAGGAAGACCGCGAGCCCGAGGACACCCTGCGCACTGGCACGGTAACGTTCTTTAATACCTCGAAAGGCTACGGCTTCATTCGCGACTCGCAAACGCAGGAAAGCATTTTTGTGCACGCCAACGGCCTGGGCGGCATCACCATCGGCGAAAACGACAAAGTGACGTTTGAGGTGGAAATGGGCCCTAAAGGCCCCAACGCCGTGCGCGTGCGCCTCGGCGGCGCCACGCCGCCCCCTGCCGCACCGGCCGCCGAATAGCGCCGTACTTCGATGAATAGAAAAAGGCTGACGCTCGCGGAGCGTCAGCCTTTTTGCGTTTGGGCCGGTAAGACGCAAAATAGTGCGTCTTTGCACCGCTTTAGGCGTTGCCGTCCATGGCGGCCAGGCTTTCTTCGGCGGCCAGGGCGTCGGAGGTGGCGCTGGTGCTGCTGGTGGGCGCAGTGGCTTCGGCGGCTTTGCCGGCGCGGCGCTTCGAGAGGTAGCTCAGGCCCAGGGCCACGAGGGCGGCGCCGCCCACCACTTTCTGGGTGGTGCTGAGCTTGCCGAGGCCTTTGCCTTTGCCCAGCTTCTTGAGCGACTTGGAGGCGCCGCCCAGCAGGGTGGCTTTCTTGGCGGCTTTGTTTTTCTTGGTCTTTTTCATGACGGGGTTGGGTTAGAACGAATGACTTACGCGTGAGGACCGGCGGGGCTAGACTTCCGGGCCGGGCTTGGGGCGGACTTTGGTGATTTTGCGGGGTTTGTGGTGCCTCGGGGGCCTTCGGTTTCGTAGTCGTCGGTATCATCGTCGGCTTCGGGCCGGTGGGCGTGCAGCTTCGGCGCCGCCGCCTCATCGGCCTGCTCGGGGCTGGCGCCTTCTTCCTCCTGTGAG
The DNA here is from genome assembly GCF_022921075.1 of Hymenobacter sp. 5317J-9. NCBI lineage: Bacteria > Pseudomonadati > Bacteroidota > Cytophagia > Cytophagales > Hymenobacteraceae > Hymenobacter > Hymenobacter sp. 5317J-9. The sequence goes on along the minus strand of NZ_CP095050.1, from coordinate 1,330,570 downwards.
GCCAGGTAGGCCAGCCCAGCGGCCACCAGCGCAATGCCCCCCACCAGCTTCTGGCCGGTGCTGAGCCTGCCAATTTCCTTGGTCACCTTGCGAAACTTCCTGATGGACAAGGCCGCGACGTCCAGAATATCTTCTGACGCGTCGTCTTTTTTGTGCTTTTTCTTTTTGTTCTTGGCCATGAGAAGGTTCGGTAAAACAACGGTTTCCAGAAAAAACTGCAGTGGGAAAGCCATGGCGTAGTAAACGCAACACCGGGGGCTGGGACGCGGCCGGCGAATTAGTGTATTCGCAAGCAGGGCCCGTAATGTTTCCGATTTATTTGCGCCGCCGGCAGTTGGCAGTTGGCTTATCTGGTCTGGCGAGTGCCGTTGCTGCTCCATAATTCATTGCCTTCGCGTGGAAGTTCTCGTTCACCTCGTTTTCACGGTAGTTAAAATTTCGGTGCTGGCCTCGGTCTACGCCGCCTTGCTGCTGCAAGTGGCCAGGTTTGTGCGCACGGTGGACCCTGCCAGCCCGTTTGCCCGGGCCAGCACTCGGCCCAAGCGGTTTTGGTGGCGCTACGGGTTTCTGATTTCGGTGGGCTTGTTCCTGTATTCGCTCACGTATTGGGGCAACCACGGCCTGGGCGACTACGCCCGCATCCCACTGGGCCACGGCGAGGCCATGGAAGAAATCAACGGCACCATGGCCTACTTCGAGCCTGTCCGCGCCATCGACCAATCCGAAGTTGTGGCCTATCAACTGGCCGACGACGTGCTCTGCGCCCAAGCCGACGACAACCTGTTCTATACCTACGACCTCGGCTCGAACCTTCGCCAAACCTTTCCCGACAGCACGGTTTACAATGCCTACGCCGCGGGGCATCAGCTGCCGCTCAGCCGCCAGTTACGGCCGTTTTCTGCGCACTACGCGCAGTACTGGGGCGGCTGGCGCTTTTGGCTGCTGGCTTGAGGCAAAGCTGCGGCTAGGGCTTGCTCTCGGCCAGCCCTTTTTCAATCATCTGAAACAGCGGGTTGTCGGGCTTGGCCACTTTTTTCAGCTGGGTTTGGGCAGCCAGAAAATGCGGGCGGGCCACCTGCGGGCGCTTGAGCTGCATGTTGAGGATGGCCAGGTACATGTGCAGCAGGCCCTGCGCCGCGGGCGTTTTCGGCGCTGCGGGCAGCTGGCTGCTGAAAAACGCTTCCGCTTCGGCCCACTGGTTTTGGGCCTGGTAGATGTCCATGATGTCGGAAAACATCTGGTCGTCGGCCGGATTGAGGCGGTAGAGGCGGGTGGCCCAGGCGGTGGCGTCGGCCGCGTGCGTGGTCACGGCGAGCTCCAGCAGGCTGCGCACCGTGGCGTAGTGCTGGGGTTGCAGGTCCAGGCTTTGCAGCAGCGCCTTTTTGGCCTCGGCGGGCTGCTGTTGCTGCTGGTAGAGTTCGCCGAGCATGCGGGCGGCGTCGGCCTTCAGGGCGGGGTCGGTGTAGAGCCGGAGCGAGGTTTGGGCGTAGGGAATGGCTTCGGCCGGCTTTTTCAGCTGCAGCAGGGCATACGCCAGGTTATAGGGCGCGTCGGGGTATTGCGGATTGAGGGCAATGGACTTTTCAAACGGGGCCACGCTGGGCTGGGCCCGGCCCTGCGCGAGGTGGCCGTAGCCCACGGCATAATACGTCATGAAATCGCCCAGCTGGTGCGCATGGGCCCGGCCGTAGTGCTCAATCACCAAATCCAGCAGCTGCGCTTCGGTCTTGTCCTGCTCGCCGCAGTGGCAGAGCGTGGCGCGGTAATAATAGTCGCCCAGGCCCTGGCTGAGGCGGTAATCCTGCGGAAACTGTTTCTGCAGCCGCGTCAGCGTCTGCGGAATGTCGAGCAGGTGCATGCTGTAGTTGCCCTCCTTGCCGCGCAGGCGCTCCACGGTTTCGCCGGCGGCCAGGTCCTTCAGCCCGAAGCCCTGAAAGTTGAGGGCAATGAGGTAATAGCTGAGCAGGAGCTTTTCCTTTTGCAGCACCACGGCGGGCTGCTGGTTTTTGGGGTCCGCTTTGTCGAGCACCTGGTAGGCCGATTCGTATTTCTTTTCGGCTTCCAGCTTAGCAGCCTGCGCCAGCGCGGCCGGAGCGGCGGCCTGGCTAAATCCCTGGCGCGCAGCCAACAGCATCAATACAGAAAGAGCGTAGCGGCGTGTAGAAAAAGGCATCGGACAGTAGAGCTCGGGCGTGAAATCAGGCAGCGAAGCTAACCACAAAAGCGCCGGATGCAGCTCGCCTGTGCTGCCTCAAAGCAGCAGCACATCGATGCGGTGAGCGTGCACCTGCTGCAAATCTTCCGACCAGGCGAAGACCGTAAAAAAGCCGTCCATGGAAGCCACCAGCGCAATGGCGTCGTGCTGGTCGTGCACAAACTGGGCCGCGGCCAGGTGGCGGGTGCCGCCGTTCTGGGCCGGGTGCAACTGCCGGGGCTCGCTGCCCACCACGGGCTCGGTGAGGGTCATCATCTCCACGGGCGTGCTGCTGGCGGCGCGCGTCACCTTGGCCCGAAGGCCAGCAGGTGGTAGTCTTGGGTGATGACGGTGGCCCCGTCCACGGCCGTGAAGCCGCCCACCACGCCGATGCTACGGTGCAGCTGGTCTTGCCGGCGGCGGCGCGACTGCCCCGGCCGGCGCCGCAGCGTGATGCCCTTGTAGGCCGGCGCCACCGGGTACGAAAGCGGGTGCACCACCGATTCCTGCCACTTGTCGGAGCCGGGGGGCACCACCAGCACCAGGCCGCCGCGGCCGTGGGCGCGCATGGTAGCAGCCAGCTCCAGCAGCACGTTGTCGACCTCGCCGGAACCGGCTGAGGGCAGGCTGCGGCCGGGCAGAAAGGCGCGCAGGGCGGGGCAATCGGCCAGGCCGCCGTGCTCTTCATCCACCAGCTGCAGGTGGTCGCCGCGCAGCACGGCCACGTTCACGTACTTGCCGAAGCCGCCCAGGCGGCGGTGCTTCACCACCAGCAGGCCCGGCTCCACTACTTCGAGCACGAAGCAGAGCGACGGAATGGTGTTGGCCGTGCCCCAGATGTAGAGGCCATCGGCATCATGCCACACCCCGAGGTGAATGCCGGGCTGCTCCACGGCCGGGGCCAGCTTGAGCAGGTTGTAGGGCGTGAGGCGGCGCTTGTGGCCAAACAGCAGCGGCCGCCGAATTTGCTCGGGCGGCAGCAAAGCCAGCGAAATGCGGGGCGGGTGGCCTTCCTCGCGGCGCAGGCTGGCCCAAAAAGCCACGTCAATCACGGCCTCTACCCATTGCGCCTCGGGCGGCGCGGCCAGCCGGTCGGCATCTTCCAGACTGGCGGCGTGGTGCCGGGCAAAGTGGGCTTCAATCATGGGCGCGGCCATGCGCGCCGTGAGGTAGGTGGGTTCGGAAAGCATGAGGGACGGGAGCGGCAAGGGAAGCGGGTGCGGCGGGGGAAAAGGAAGCCAAAGGAACGCCGGGAAGCTAAAAGTCGTCCTGCCGAGCGCCGCCGAGGCATCTCGCGTGCAGCAGTAAACCAATCGTCTGACGTTTTTGATTACCATCCCACGCGAGATGCCTCGGCGGCGCTCGGCAGGACGTTCTGCCTCAATCTTCTGCCCTACTCCCGGTCCATATTCGCCCGCTTGCCCAAGGCGGCCAGCCGCACGGTTTCGGCCACGCGGCGGGCGCGCGTTTCGGGCTGCTTGGCGCTCAGCACCCAGGTGAGAATGGCTTTGCGGGCCGAGGGCGCGAAGCCGGCGAAATGCCGGGCCGCGGCCGCATCAGAGGCCAGGGCGGCGGCCAGGTCCTCCGGCACATCGCCGGCTTCGGCAGCATCGAGGCTTTCCCAGGCGCCGTTCTGTCGGGCACGGGCAATGGCGGCGAGGCCGGCGGGCATGAGCTGGCCGGCAGCTTCGAGCCGCTGCAGCCGCTCTTTGTTTACCTTGCTCCAGCCACTGCGGGGCTTGCGCGGGGTGAAGAGCAGCTGCGTGCGGTCGGCGTCGAGCTTGCGCGGGTGCGAGTCTATCCAGCCGAAGCACAGGGCTTCCTCCACGGCTTCGGCGTAGCTCAGGCTGGGCAGGCCACTGGCTTTTTTGCAGTACACCAGCCACACGCCGGGGGCGCTGGCGTGGTTATCGGCCAGCCACTGCCGCCACGCGGCGCGGCTAGCGGGCTGGGTTTGGGCGAAGGCATCGGTGCGGGACATGGGGCCGGGCTGGTTAACAAATCGTGATAACGACGGGACACAATATTGCGAACTGAATTCGGTTGCGTACTTTTCTCCGGCATTCAACCGGCGCCTCGGCCGGTTGAGGCAGTGGAGCCCAGAACCCACGCAAAAAAACGGGGCGTTACCGAAAAGCCTTACGAGTAGGATTTGCTACCCCAGATTGCCAATGGACTACTTCTTACTCGCTTTAAAAAAATACGCCGTGTTCACCGGCCGCTCCCGCCGCAAAGAATACTGGATGTTCGTCTAGTTCAACTTCCTTTTCTCGATTGTGGCCGCCGTGGCCGACTACGCACTCACGGGCGCAAACGGCGGCGCCATCTCCGGACTACTGGCCGTGGCCTTGTTCATCCCGGGCCTGGCCGTGGGCGTTAGGCGGCTGCACGACGTGGGCAAGAGCGGCTGGTTCACACTCATTGTTTTCGTGCCGCTGGTGGGCGCTATCTGGCTGCTGGTGCTGGCCTGCACCGAAGGTACGCCCGGCCCAAACCAATACGGCGAAGACCCCAAAGGCCGCGTCCTAGCGTTCTAAGCACTGCCTTTTCTAAAACGAAAAGCGGCCGAAACTACAGAAGCTTCGGCCGCTTTTCGTTGCGCTCTGAGCTAGAATTACCAGGGGCTTATGCCCGTTTCGGGCGCGTTGTCGTCGCTGAAAAACTGGCCGGTGGGCCCGTCCGAAGCCAACAGGGCGGCTTTCACCACGCGGGCAGCCGCATCGGGCACGGTGCCGGGGCCGCTGTGGTGGTTGAAATCGGTGGCGGTGTAGCCGGGGTCTACGGCGTTTACTTTGAACGGGGTATCGCGCAATTCGTAAGCCAGCACGATGGTGTACATGTTGAGCGCGGCCTTCGAGGAACCGTAGGCGGCCGTCTTCACGGCGTAGTATTTCCAGGTGGGGTCGGCGTTCAGGCTCACCGAGCCCAGGCCCGAAGTCACGTTCACAATGCGGGGCTCCGGCGCGGCGCGCAGCAGGTCGAGGAAGGCCTGCGTGGTTTGCACCACGCCGAATACGTTGGTGTCGTACACTTCCTTGAACGTGGCCACGCTGGTATCGATGGCGGTTTGGGGCACCCCGCCGCCGCTGATGCCGGCGTTGTTGATGAGTACGTCGAGGCCGGAAGTCTTCTGGCCGATGGACTGCCGGGCAGCGGCTACCGAGGCGGCGTCGGTGACGTCAATTTGCACGGGCTCGACCTGGCTGAGGCCTTCGGCGTGCAGCCGGGCCACGGCCTGCTGGCCGTTTTCGAGATTGCGGCTGCCCAGGTACACGTAAAAACCGTGTTGGAGCAGCTGGCGGGCGGTTTCGAAGCCGATGCTTTTATTAGCGCCGGTGATGAGGGCGTATTTCATGAGAGGGTTTTGACTGGGTTAGTAGAACAGCACAAAAATCCCCTCCCCCGCCGCGGCGCCCTAACGGGATTCAAACGAAAGAGTAAGAAATTCAAACTACCGGCCGCTGGCCCACCAGTGCCCGGTGGGCCGAGGGCGTGGTGCCGGTTTGCTTCTTGAAGAAGTTGTTGAAATAGGTCGGATACTCGAAACCCAGGCTGTAGGCGATTTCGGCGGTGCTCCAGTCGGTGTGCTGCAACAGGGCGCGGGCCTCCCGCACGACGCGCTCGGCGATGTGCACGGAGGTGGTTTTGCCGGTGAGGTCGCGCACGGCCCGGTTGAGGTGGTTGACGTGCACCGAGAGCTGGCGGGCAAAGTCGCCAGGCGTGCGCAGCTTCAGGCCGTGGGCGGGCGAGTCGATGGGAAACTGCCGCTCCAGCAGCCCCTGAAACAGGGCCGCGATGCGCGTGGCGGCGTTGGGGTGCTGGTAGTAGCTAGCCTGCGGCTGCAGCTTCAGCGCCTCGTGGATGAGCAGGTTGAGGTAGTTGCGGATGACTTCCTGCTGGTACACGTAGCCCGAATTCATCTCCTGCAGCATCTTGCGGAAGAAGTAGCTCAGGTCGGCGTATTGCGTCTCGTCTACCAGGTACACCGGGTCGGAGCCCAGCCGGAACAGCGGCGACTCCTGCAGGCTGGCCGCCCGGTCGTTCACGATGAGAAACTCCTCGGTGAACATGCACAGATAGCCGCCCTGCTCTTCCGAAACGGGCTCCCAGGAATAAGGAATTAGCGGGTTGGAAAACACCAGCGCGGGCCGGTCAATCAGCACGCCGCGGGTGGCGTAGTTGTAGCGGCTGCTGCCGGTGAGCAGCGAAATCTTGTAGTAGTCGCGCCGCCCAAACGCCACCTTGTCGCTGATGAATTGCTCGCGGGCGTACACGTTGAAGCTGCCCATGGCGACGGGGGCGTTAGCGGGCGTGAGGGACTGGGGCGACATGCTTCAAAAGTAAGCATATCAAATCGTGCGGAGGTTTGTGGTCCTGGCCGAAGGTTTGTGGTCCGGGCCGAAGGTTTATCGTCCTGATGAAAGGTTTGTCGTCCTGAACGAAGGTTTGTGGTCCCGAAACGACTGGCAAGTGTCCGGAAACGGTTGGCGGGCATCCGGAAGCGTTTGGCGAGGCTCCGGATGCTAAGGTTTGCGGTCCGGAAGCGGTTGGCAGGCGTCCGGAAACGATTGGCGAGCGTCCGGAAGCAAAGGTTTGTAGTCCGGAACCGGTTGGCGGGCATCCGGAAGCCGCTGGTGGTTCGGATGCGGTTAGCCTGACTCTACATTTGCGTCTGTGGCATTGCTTTCTAAGCCCTTCACTACAGTTGCCTAATGGAATACGTATTTGGGCTGATTTTTACGCTGTTTAAGGTTGCGGTACAGGCGTCGGTTTACGCCACGTTATTCCTCGTTCTAATCAGCGTGTGGGCTAGGTTCTCGCCAGATTCAGGGCTGGCAAAATTCACTTCTAATGGCAAGCGGGTTTGGTGGCAAACCGGATTAGCGGCTTCTCTGGCCCTCTGCTTAATTGCAAACACTCCTTGGGGTAATCACGGCTTGGGCGATTACGCTCGGATTCCCTTAGGGCATGGCCTGGCAATGGAGGAGTTGAATGGTAGAACGGCCTATTTTGAACCTGTTTCAATGACTAAACAATCGGATGTAATTACTGAGGTTGTTTCCTACCAGGTTTCCAACGATATACTCTGTGCAAAAATGAATGACGGTCGATACTTCACCTATGACTTAGCGGCAAGACACTACCAACCCTTTGCCGACAGCACCGCTTATAATTCAACTGCCCAAAAGCTAGGTTTACCAGTAGAAACCCAATTCGAATCTTTTACTAAACATTACAACCGGTATTGGGAAAACTGGCGATTCTGGCTTTTGGCATAGCAATCTACTTTGCTAGAAACAGCAAGAGGCTGAAGCTCCCGTAGCTTCAGCCTCTTGCCGTTTCTGCCGCAGGGCGTCAACAATTACATATGAATGGCCCGGTTCTCCGTAGCCGCCAGGCAGGCTTCTTTCATGGCCTCGGCGTAGGTGGGGTGCGAGTGGCTCATTCGGGCCACGTCCTCGGCGGAGGCGCGGAACTCCATGGCGGTTACGGCTTCGGCGATGAGGTCGGCGATGCGCGGGCCAATCATGTGCACGCCCAGGATTTCGTCGGTGGTTTTGTCGGCCAGCACCTTCACGAAGCCGTCGGTGTCGCCGCTGGCGCGGGCGCGGCCGCTGGCTTTGAAGGGGAAGGAGCCCACTTTGTAGGCCTTGCCTTGCTCCTTGAGCTGCTCCTCGGTGTAGCCCACGCCGGCGACTTCGGGCCAGGTGTACACCACGCCGGGGATGAGCAGGTAGTTGATGTGCGGCTTCTGGCCCACGATGGTTTCGGCCACGAACACGCCTTCTTCCTCGGCCTTGTGGGCCAGCATGGCGCCCCGAATGACGTCGCCGATGGCGTAGATGCCGGGCACGTTGGTTTGCAGGTGCTCGTCGACCTTGATGCGGCCGCGCTCTTCCATCTGCACGCCGGCAGCCTCCAGGTTGAGGCCGGCGGTGTAGGGCACGCGGCCCACGGCCACCAGGCAGTAGTCGCCTTCGAATTTCACTTCCTCGCCCTTGGCGTTGGTGGCCGTCACGGTCACGTTGTCGCCGTCGCGGGTGGCGCCGGTCACCTTGTGCGAGAAGAAGAATTCGATGCCGATTTTGCCCAGCACGCGCTTCAGCTCCTTGCCCAGGCCGCGGTCCATGGTCGGGATGATGCTGTCCATGAACTCCACCACCGACACTTTGGCGCCGAGGCGGGCGTACACCGACGCCATTTCGAGGCCGATGACGCCGCCGCCAATCACAATCATGTGCTTGGGCACTTCGCGGATGTTCAGGGCCTCGGTGCTGGTGATGATGCGCTCCTTGTCCTGGGCAATGAACGGCAGCACCGTGGGCTTGGAGCCGGTGGCGATGATGACGTTTTTGGTTTCAATCTGCTGGGCCTCGCCGCCCTCGCGGGGCGCGATGCTGATGTGGGTTGCGTCGACAAACGAGCCGACGCCGGTGAGGACGTCGATTTTGTTTTTCTTCATCAGGTAGGCGATGCCGTCGACGTTGGCCTTCACCACGCCAGCCTTGCGGTCAATCATGCGGTTCATGTCGACGCGCAGGTTGTCGAGGCCGATGCCGTGGTCGGCGAAGGCCGAGTGGGCGTTATGGTAGTGCTCGGAGGAATCGAGCAGGGCCTTGCTGGGGATGCAGCCCACGTTGAGGCAGGTGCCGCCTAGGGTGGGGTATTTCTCGATGAGGGCCGTTTTGAGGCCGAGCTGGGCGCAACGGATGGCCGCTACATAGCCGCCCGGGCCGGAGCCGATGACGGTGACGTCGTATTGATTCATGAGGGGATATTCTATGATTGTACGCTCGGGCGAAGGTACGGCACAGCGGCGGCGGGGGAAGTAAGTTTGAGAAGTGTGCTTAATAAAAGAACGTCATGCTGAGCGCAGCCGAAGCATCTCGCTCGCTTCGTTGCAATCGGTATTGATTACTCACGCGAGATGCTTCGGCTGCGCTCAGCATGACGTTCTGTTTGTCGGGTCGACTTAATCCACCAACACCCCGATGTAGAAGTTGAACATGTCGACTTCCAGCGTCTCGCGGGTGGCGCCGGCCAGCTCCTTCATCTCCGCAAAGCGGGCGGTGGGCTTGATGAACTGGTACTCGCCGCCTTTCAGCCGCACACGCACGGGCATGTCGAACTTTTCGACCTCGCTCACCCAACGGGCCAGCGTTTTGCCGTCTTCGAGGCGGATTTCCAGCGTCGGAATGCTGGCGTGGCGCAGGTACTGGTCGAATACTTTGGTGAAATCCTGACCGGTTTCGCGGTTGAGGTAGTCCATCACCTGCTGGCCGGTCACGGTCTGGTGGTAGAAGGTGCGGGAAAGGCCGCGCAGGGTTTGGCGCCACTTTTCGTCGTTGTTCAGGAGGGTGCGAATGGTGTTGAGCATGGCGCTGCCCTTGTCGTACATGTCGCCCGAGCCTTCCTGGTTCACGCCGTAGGGCCCGATAATGGGGCCATCGTTCTGGATGTTGCGGCGCTGGCCGTGGATGTACTCCTGCCCCGCCTGCTTGCCAAACTGGCTTTCCACAAACAGCCCTTCGGAATAGCAGGTGAAGCCCTCGTGCACCCACATGTCGGCAATGTCCTTGGTGGTGATGTTGTTGCCGAACCACTCGTGCCCGCTCTCGTGGATGATGATGAAGTCCCACTTCGCGCCCCAGCCGGTGTTGCTGCGGTCGCGGCCGAGGTAGCCGTTCTGGTACTTGTTGCCGTAAGCCACGGCGCTCTGGTGCTCCATGCCTAAGTGCGGGGCGTCCACCAGCTTGTAGCCGTCCTGGTACCACGGGTAGGGCCCGAACCAGTGCTCCATCGATTTCAGCATGGGCTTCACATTGGCCGCAAACTGAGTTTTCGCCTTGGCCACGTTCTCAGGCAGCACCCAATAATCGAGCGTGAGCAGTCCCTTCTCGCCCTGGTATGAGTCAGAGAAGTGCTGGTAGTCGCCCACGTTCAGGGCCACATCGTAGTTGTTGATGGGGTTGCGCACGGCCCAGTCGAAGCGCGTGTAGCCGTCCTTGAGCTTGGTGGTTTTGCGCAGGCGGCCGTTCGATACGTCCTTCAGGCCGGTGGGCACGCTGATGCTGATGAGCATGGAGTCTACTTCGTCGGCTTGCTGGTCTTTGGTGGGCCACCAGATGCTGGCGCCAGTGCCCTGGCAGGCGGTGGCCACCCAGGGCTTGCCGGCGGCATCCTGCGTGAACACCATGCCGCCGTCCCAGGGCGCTTTTTTGGCCACCGTGGGATTGCCTGAATACTGGACCGTGAACTCGTCGCGGCTGCCCTTGGCAATGGATTTCGGGAACGTCACAAACACCGCATTCGCCTCGCGGGTGAAGGGCACTTCTTTGCCGTGGTACAGCACCTTCTCCACCTGCAGGTTGGCAAACAGGTCGAACTGCAGCCGCGTGAAATCCTGCGTGGCAGTGAAGCGAAACAGATTAGAGCCGCTGATGAACCGCTTGGCCGGGTCCAGCTTCACGTCGAGGTGGTAGTAGTTGAGGTCGTAGCAAGTGCGCAGCGGCGTGGTCAGGCTGCCGCGGAGCGAGTCGGCGCGGGTGAAGGCGGGCTTGGGTTGGAGCAGCTGGGCGGCGGCGGGGCGCGCCGCACCGGTCAGTAGCAGCAGCGCCAGCAGGAGGTTGTTCTTCATTACACAAAGCAACAACGAGCGGCAGGAATAAGCGCCCGACAAGGTATCCGTTCATCTTTTCTGTCATCCTGAGCGCCGCAAAGGACCTCCTCACGCTTAGGCAGCAGTCGTTCTGATGTGAGAAGGTCCTTCGCGACGCTCAGGATGACAGGAAGGGCAGGCCGTACTTTTGCTCCCATTTCCTTCCAACCTATTCATGTCCGATACTACTCCGGCCGCGCCTTCGCGGGCCGCGCTGATTTCCGCTTTCCTGCTGGTTTATCTCATCTGGGGCTCCACCTATCTGGTTATGAAGTTTGCCGTGGCCAGCATGCCGCCGCTGCTCATGGCCGGCACGCGCTACGCGCTGGCGGGCGGGCTGCTCTACTTGTTCATGCGCTGGCGTGGCGAGCCGGCCCCTACCTGGCAGGGCTGGGGCTTTGCGGCCGTGATTGGGGTGTGCCTGCTGGGGTTCGGCAACGGCGGCACCACGCTGGGCGTGGTGTATTTGCCCAGCAGCATCACGGCGCTGCTGGTGGCCACGGTGCCCATGTTTCTGGCCGTGCTGGGCTGGGCCAGCGGCCTTTCGCCCCGTCCCACCAAGTGGGTGACGCTGGGGCTGGCCGCCGGCATGGCGGGCATGTACCTGCTGGTGGCCCACACCCACGCCGCGGCCGTGAAGCAGCCCGGCCACACCGGGCTGGGCGTGTTTGCGGTGCTGCTGGCCTCGCTGGTGTGGTCCATCGGCTCGCTCTACGCCAAAAACCACCGCCCCGCGGCGTCGCCCTTCATCTCGGGCGGCATGCAGATGCTGTGCGGCGGCCTGGCCATGCTGGTGGTGGGCCTGCTGAAGGGCGAGGCGGCTGGTTTCGAGCTGGCGCAGGTCACGGCCAAGTCGTGGGTGGCGTTTGCGTACCTGGTCACGTTCGGGTCCATTGTAGCCTTCACGGCCTACATCTGGCTGCTGCGCGTGGTAGAGCCGGCCCTGGCCGGCACCTACGCCTTCGTCAACCCCGTGGTGGCCGTGCTGCTGGGCTGGGCCTTCGCCGGCGAGGTGCTGAACCCCCAAATGCTGGGCGGCGCCGCGCTCATCGTGGTGGCCGTGGTGCTGGTGGTGCTGGGCGGCCGGCAAAAGGCCTGACCGCGCCTTACAGCGGGCGCCACTCGCTGGCAGCCGGACGCCGCGAGCCAATCAAGGCCGCGCCGCCGGCCAGCACCAGGGCATCTTCGCCCACGCCCACCAGCGCCACCGGCACCCCCGATTTTTCGCTGATGCCCGTGCGCAGCGCGTAGCTTACGATGGTGGACGCAAACGCCACCGCGGCCCCCAGCAGCCCGCCGCCCAACGCGCTGCCGTGGCGCGACCGGTGCCAGGCCGCCCCCACCAGCGCCCCCGACAGCAGCCGGCCGGCCAGCACCTCGGGCGCAATGCGGTTGGGCGTGTTGGGCAGCTTATCGGCCACCATTTCGCCGGCCGCCATCACCTTGAGCACCCCGGCCGTGACGGGCTTTTGCAGAAAGTGCAGCCGCGAGCCCGCCAGCCCTGCGTGGGGCTGGCGCGACAGGTAATGGCTCAGAAAGGCCGGGGCGCTCATGCTGCGCATGCCGGCCAGGGTGGCAAAGCCGACGGTGGGCCAAAAGGTAGCGGCGCGACGAACAGGCGTGGCGGAATAGCGTTTCAAAGTCTTCTGCATGGCGAGGATAGTTGAGCTTCGCTTAACGAAATTTTCCGGGTGCCGGCTAAGCCCACCACGCTGCTACTCGCCCGGGCTCCACTTGGCCTTTCATGTAAAAAGCCCGTTCACAACGGCGAACGGGCTTTTCCAGGCAAAAAAACTACCGCAATCAGTTGATATCGTCGGCGTGCGAGCGCAGTACCTCGCGGGCAATGGCGAGGTTGGTTTCGCGCGAGTTCACCACCAGGTAAATGAACTTATTGCCGGCCGAATTCAGCTTAATCAAGTGAAACTGATTGGTCAACGTAATCAGAATGTCTTCAATTTTCTCGCCCGCCAGCTTCAGGGCCGACATGGCTTTTTGCTTCTGCTTCACCACTTCCGTGTTGTAGGCGGCGGCGGTTTCGGGGTTCAGGGCCGGCGAGTTCGAGTGCGAGGCCAGGGCCATGCCCGAGGTGATGTCGACCACCGCCACGGCCACCAGGCTCGGCAAATCGGTGATGATTCCATCGACTGCCTTCCCGGCAGGACTGTTGGTAGAGTAGGCCATATCGGCTATTGAGGAGGGGGATTGGGTATGAGAAGATTCTTTGAGCTTATTCGCAACGTGCTTACGGTAGGTCCTTGCTTTCACTGAGATAGAATAACTCGGGCAGGCAACCGGGGCCTGGAATTAGAAAAACAGCCAGTGCTTGCGCTTGGCGCGGGGCTGCAGGGTCACGCCCTGGGCCGAGGCGTCGGCGGCTTTCAGCTCCTGGTCGTGGTAGCCGGCGTAGCCGTATTGCAGCGTGGCGGTGGCGGCCACCGCAGCGGGCAGGCGCAGGGTGTAGCGGCCATTGGCGTCGGTGCTGGCGCCCACGCTGGTGCCTTTGCGCAGCACGGTGGCGCCCACCAGCGGCTGGCCGGCTTCGTTCAGTATGCGGCCGCTCACGGTCACGAGGCGGGTGGCGCTGGCTTCGGCCGCCGCCTCGGCCGCGGCGGTGCTCGCGGCGGCCAGCGACGTCATTTCGGGCAGCGACACCGGCACGGCCGGGGCGTTGTGCGACGGCAGGCGGGTGCCGGCCATCGACACACCAGCCACCAGCGCGGCCGCGCCCACCATCGAGAACGCCCGGCGGCGGAAGCGCTGCGGCTGCTCCCGAATGAAGAGCAGTTGCTTCTGCACCCACGTGGTGGGCGCGGCGGCTTCGGCCTCCTGGGTCGACATTTCGTGCCAGCGCGTGACGGTGGTGTGGGCCTGTGTGGCGTCGTTGCGGAGGTATTCCTCCACGGCGCGGGCCGAAGAGCGCGCCAGGTCGCCGCGCAGGTAGGCGTCGCGGTACACCGGCAGCAGCGCGCCGGTCTGCGGGTCAAATGGGGTAGCGGTAAGCTTCATTTGGGGACAGAAAAAAAGGGTGAAAAATGGGTTTTGTGGCTTTACCGGCCAGCCACGGGCCTTATCCAGCAGGCAGCAGCAATGAAGAACGGGCCGTGCACCCGGTGCCGGAAGCGGCTGGAAAGGCCGGTGTGTTCTCGGTCGGCGCTACTTGTTTCAACCTTCAGCAAAAACGTGCCCTACGGCTCCAGCAGGGCAATGCCGCCGCGCACCACTTCGCGGGCAATGGCCAAGTTGGTGTCGCGCGAGTCCACGGCCAGGTACACAAACTGCTTCTCCGAAGGCACCAGCCGCAGCAAATGCAGCTGCGAGCGCAGCGTGAACAGCATTTCTTCCACCTTTTCCAGCGCCAGGCCCTGGGTGCGCAGCGCGGCCTGCACCTGTCGCACCGCCTCGGCGTTGAAACCCGACAAGGCGCCCGGCCGCAGGTCACGGTCGGAGGTGTAGGTGGCCAGGGCCTTGCCGGTGGCCACATCCACCACGGCCGCCATCAGCAGGTCGGGCAGTTCGCCCAGCAGGTGCCTAATGGCGCTTTCGATGCGGGCGCCCTCCGGCCCCGGCACGGCCAGCATCACCTCGTGGGCCACGGGCCCCGTGAGCCGCTGCAGTTGCTTGAGAAAAGGAATTTTCATGAGGCACGGGGTGGGTGGTCCCGGCTGGTGGCCGGGCGCGCCGTGGGGTAGCAGGCGCGCCCGGCCGGGGGTGGTAGTCCAACGGCCGCGCCGTTGGAGCAGGCAGTATTAGTTCAGGTTGTCGGCCGTCGAGCGCAGCACTTCGCGGGCAATGGCGAGGTTGGTTTCGCGCGAGTTCACCACCAGGTAAATGAACTTATTGCCGGCCAGCTTGATGAGGTGAAACTGATTGGTGAGGGTGATGAGGATGTCCTCGATGTTCTCGCCGCTCAGCTTCAGGGCCGACATGGCTTTTTGCTTCTGCTTCACCACTTCCGTGTTGTAGGCGGCGGCGGTTTCGGGGTTCAGGGCCGGCGAGTTCGAGTGCGAGGCCAGGGCCATGCCCGAGGTGATGTCGACCACCGCCACGGCCACCAGGCCCGGCAAATCGTTCAACACGTCTTGTACTACTTTGCCAGCGGGGGAATTTGTCGAGTAAGCCATTGAAGAGGATGGGTAAAAATGAAGGGTTATGGTTAGTTATTAAGGAGTTATTTATTCCAACACTTCGGCAGCCAATGCCAGCCCAGTACCTGCACCGTAAGGCGTGCAACGCACTGCTCGTGTCTGGCCAACCGAATCAGATGCAGCCGTTTTCTTAGCGAAGTGAGGATGTAGTAAGTATTCTTGCTGCGGACAGCCCAGTCAATGCCTACCTGTTATGGTTAGCGCACAGCTTGAGTCGCGTTGTGGCGCCGCGGCCCGCAGGAATGTGAGGTACGCCAGGCAGTTGCGGGTAGCCGGTTTCATCAAACCCAGGACGGTAAGACGAACGGCTTGCTTATTTAAGGCAAAATATTTTTTTGTGCTTTTCAAATATCGAATCTCGCCTCAAACACCTCATGTGATGACTACCCCGCCGGGGTACTGCCGCCGCATTACTGGATTAGCGCGATGGTATTAACTGAAGATATTGGCTGAAATAAGCTCAAGAATAAAACAAGCAATTATCCACATTTTTCAGCAAATAACAGCCATTTACAAAGCCTATTTTCTATTACAAATCTCCGCCGGACAGCAACCTAATAAAAATGACCTATGTCATTTTCTGCGATGATTTAAGTCAAAAAGCAATCCAACGAGTGACATCCAACGTATTCCATCGATAACAAATTTTTATAATTTATTTAATATCCATCTATTTCAATTAGAAATTGAAATAGCACGAGGAGCCCTCCCTTGCCCGGGGGTGGACAATTGCCTGATTGGGAAAGAAATAGTGTCGGCCGGGCTGCTGGCCCCGGCACCATCTAATCGTAGAGGGAGGCAATCCGGCTGAGGCCATTCGGCAGCAGAATGGTTACCTGGCTGCCCCGCGTGGCAATGATGCCTTCTTCTTTGAAATCAGATAGCAGGCGGGTGGCGGTTTCTTTGGCGGTGCCCACCATCGAGGCCAAGTCCTCGCGCGAAATTGCTATGGTAAACGGCAGAGCCTGGTCTTCTTCCCGGAAGGTGTGGTAAAGCAGCAGCAGGGCCTCGGCTAGGCGCTCGCGCACGGGCTTGTAGGCCAAGTGTAGCATCTGGACCTCGGCGGCGCCCAGGGCTTTGGCCATCATCTGCATGAGCGAAGTGGAAAACTGCACGTTGGACTGCCACACCCGGAAAAAATCGGCGCGCGGAATAAAGCACACCACGCAGTCTTCGAGCGCCACCGCCGAGGTGGAATAGGTGGTTTCGGTGAGTACCGACTGGAAGCCCATTACGTCGCCGCCCTTGGAGAGGCGCACAATTTGCTCCTTGCCGTCGCCGCTCGTTTTGGTCACTTTGATTTTGCCCTGGTTCACGCAGTGCAGGCCCAGCGATGGGCTGCCCTCCTGAAAGATGCGCTGCCCTTTCTGGTAGCTCTGCGACACTTTGCTGCCCGAGATAAAGTCCAGTTCTTCCAACTGGCAGCACCCCATCAGCGGGCCTTTCCGGTTAGGACATTCCTGGCAGTTTGGAGTAATGAATTTTCCCATGGGCTATAAGTTCACCAAGCTTAACAACCCCAAAGATAGGACTTCTTTCAATAATTCAATTCATGCCAAATGTTCGACCTTGCAAATCCACCTAAAATATGCTTTATAAAGCCATTCCCAATTCCAAAAATGAAAAAGGCCTGTTCCCAACGCGGGAACAGGCCTTTTAAAAATCCTATTATTAGACTACACTCCAAACATCATGCGCGTCGGGTCTTCAAGCAGTTCCTTCACCCGCACCAGGAAGCTCACCGACTCGCGGCCGTCGATAATGCGGTGGTCGTAGCTCAGGGCCAGGTACATCATGGGGCGGATGACCACCTGACCATTTTCGGCGATGGGGCGCTGGATGATGTTGTGCATGCCCAGGATGGCCGATTGCGGCGCGTTGATGATGGGCGTGCTGAGCATGGAGCCGAACACCCCACCGTTGGTGATGGTGAAGGTGCCGCCGCTCATTTGCTCAATGGTGAGCTTGTTGTCGCGGGCCAGGCCGGCGAGGCGTACCACCTCTTTCTCAATGCCGTCGAACGACAGTTGCTCGGCGTTGCGAATGACGGGCACCACCAGGCCTTTGGGAGCCGACACGGCAATGCTGATGTCGCAGAAATCGGAGTACACGATTTCGCCGTTGTCAATCTGCGCGTTCACGGCCGGCCATTCTTTCAGAGCGATGCATACCGCCTTGGTGAAGAAGGACATGAAGCCGAGGCCCACGCCGTTTTTCTCCTTGAACTTGTCCTTGAACTTGTTGCGCAGGTCCATGATGGGCTGCATGTTCACCTCGTTGAAGGTGGTGAGCATAGCCGTTTCGTTCTTCACCGACACCAGGCGGCGGGCCACGGTCTTGCGCAGGTTCGACATTTTCTCACGGCGCACGTTGCGGCTGCCGCCAGTCGGTGCCTGGTTGTTGGTGCCTGGTGCTTGGGCGGTGGCCGGTGCGGCAGCAGGTGCAGCCGGGGCCGGAGCAGCCGGACGAGCCTGCGCGTTCTGCGCATCTTCCTTGGTGATGCGGCCGTCGCGGCCCGTGCCGCTTACGCTGCTGGCGGCAATGCCTTTCTCGTCGAGAATCTTGCCGGCGGCCGGCGAGGGCACGCCCGTAGCGTAAGTAGCTGCGCCAGCGCTGGCCGACTGCGAAGCCATGGCCGCAACTGGTGCTGCTTGAGCCGCCGGCGCAGCAGCCGGGGCGGGCGCGGCAGCGGCGCCGCTGCCGCCTTCGATGCGGGCAATGACGGTACCGATGGCAATGGTTTCGCCCTCTTTCACGGCGTGGCGCAGGGTGCCGTTCCCTTCGGCGGGCAGTTCAAAGGTGGCCTTATCCGATTCCAGCTCGGCAATCACCTCGTCGCGGCTCACCTGGGCGCCGTCTCCTTTCAACCACTTAGCAACGGTCACTTCCGTGATGGACTCCCCTACCGTTGGGATTTTCATCTCGATGGAACCGCCGCCAGCCGGAGCCGCCGCACCCGCGACCGGAGCGCCGGGCGTACCGGGGTCGTTGCTTTCCTTGCCCGCGGGCGCCCCGCCGTAGCCGGACTGGTCGCTGGCTTTCGGGTTCTCCTCTCCTTTCGAAACGGGGTCGGCCGCGGAAGCCGCGGGCGCCGCCGGAGCAGCTCCGCCAGTAGCGGCCCCATCCAAATCAGCAATGACGGTGCCGATGCCGATGGTTTCCCCCTCGGCCACCCGGATTTTCAGCACGCCGTCGGCTTCGGCGGGCAGCTCAAAAGTGGCTTTGTCAGACTCCAGCTCGGCAATTACTTCGTCGCGCTTCACGGCGTCGCCGTCTTGTTTGAGCCACTTGGCTATCGTGACTTCGGTGATGGATTCGCCAACGGCGGGAATTTTGATTTCAAGGGCCATGTGCAGGCGTTTTGGATAGTTTCGTTGTGAGAAGAAGGAAATCGAACGGGGTTATCAGTCGGTGGCTTTGGCCTTTTCTGCCGTTTCCTTGATGTTGGCGTCGGCCACGGCTTCTTTGGGCTTGTCGAAAGCGCGGGCCACCAGCTCTTTCTGCTCCTTTACGTGGATTTTGTTGTAGCCGGTAGCCGGCGAAGCCGAGGGCTTGCGCGCAATCACGTCTTCCAGCTCGCGGCGCAGGAAACGCAGCATGTAGTTCCAGTAGCCCATATTTTCGGGCTCTTCCTGCACCCAGTACAGCTTGGCTTTCGGGTACTTGGCCAGTTCGGCATCGAGCTGCTTTTTGGGGAAGGGGTGCAGCTGCTCCAGACGCACAATGGCCACGTCAGTCCGGTTAGAGTTGCGTTGCTCTTCCAGCAGGTCGAAGTACACCTTGCCCGAGCACAGCAGCACGCGCTTTACCTTTTTGGCTTCGGCAAAAGTGTCGCCCAGCACCTCGCGGAAGCCGCCGCTGGTGAACTCCTCCACCGGCGACACGCACAGCGGGTGGCGCAGCATCGACTTCGGCGACATCACCACCAGCGGCTTGCGGAAGCTCCAGGCGAGCTGGCGGCGCAGGGCGTGGAAGAAGTTGGCCGGCGTGGTCATGTTGGCCACCACAATGTTGTACTCGGCCGCCAGCTGCAGGAACCGCTCGGGGCGGGCGTTGGAGTGCTCCGGGCCTTGGCCTTCGTAGCCGTGGGGCAGCTGCATCACCACGCCGTTCATGCGCTGCCACTTGCTCTCGGAGCTCACCACAAACTGGTCAATCATGGTCTGGGCGCCGTTGGCGAAGTCGCCAAACTGGGCTTCCCAAATCACCAGTGCCGTGGGGTTGGCCATGGCGTAGCCGAATTCAAAACCCAGCACCGCGTACTCGCTCAGCAGCGAGTTATAGATGCTCAGTTGCTCGTGCTCGCCTTCCATGAAGTTGAGCGAGTTGTAGGGCGCCGAGGTTTCGGCATCGTGCAGCACCGCGTGGCGGTGAGAGAACGTGCCGCGCTGCACGTCCTGGCCGCTCACGCGCACAATGTGCTTCTCGCTCATCAGCGAGCCATAGGCCAGCAGTTCGCCGGCGGCCCAGTTCAGCACGCGGGTCTCGTAGAACATCTTGCGGCGCTCCTTCAGCAGGTTGTCAATCTGCTTAATCGGCTTGAAGCCCTCCGGAATCGTGGTCAGGGCCTTGGCCACTTTCTGCACCACGTCTTCGCTGATGCCGGTTTCGGGCGATTGGTCGAAGTCCTCCGGCTTGGAGCGGCGTAGGCTGCGCCACTCGTTTTCCAGGGCCTGGTACTTATACGGCAGCGGCTGCTGCTTCACCATGTCGAGGCGGGCCTGCAGGGTGTCGCGGAACTCGCGGTCCATTTGGTTGGCTAGCTCGGCGTCCACGTCGCCGCGCTGCACCAGCATGGCGTTGTACACCTCGCGCGGGTTCTGGTGCTTCGAAATGAGGTTGTAGAGCGTGGGCTGCGTGAATTTGGGCTCGTCCGATTCGTTGTGGCCGTGGCGGCGGTAGCACACCATGTCAATGAAGATATCGGCGTGGAACTGCTGGCGGTACTCAGTAGCCAGCTGCACGGCAAACACCACCGCTTCGGGATTGTCGCCGTTCACGTGCACCACCGGCGCGTCGATGATTTTGGCCAAATCCGTCGAGTAAATCGACGAGCGAGCATCTTCAAAGTCGGTGGTAAAACCCACCTGGTTGTTAATCACGAAGTGGATGGTGCCGCCCGTCTTATAGCCTTCCAGCTGCGACATCTGCGTCACCTCGTAACCAATGCCCTGGCCGGCCAGCGCGGCGTCGCCGTGAATGAGGATGGGCAGAATCTGGTGGTAGTCGCCGCCGTACTGGTGCTCGATTTTGGCGCGCACGAAGCCTTCCACCACCGGGTTCACCGCCTCCAAGTGCGAGGGGTTGGGCGCCAGCTTCAGGTTTACCTTCTGGCCGCCGCTGGCTTCCACTTCCGACGAGTAGCCCATGTGGTACTTCACGTCGCCGTCGCCCATGGTCAGGTCGGGCACCGCGGTGCCTTCGAACTCGCTGAAAATCTGCTCATAGGTCTTGCCCATGATGTTGGCCAGCACGTTGAGACGGCCGCGGTGGGCCATGCCAATCATCACTTCCTTCACGCCCAGCTCGGCGCCCTTGCCAATGATGGCATCCAGCGCGGGAATGGTCGTTTCGCCGCCTTCGAGCGAGAAACGCTTCTGTCCCAGGAATTTAGTGTGCAGAAAGTTCTCAAAAACGACGGCCTCGTTCAGCTTCTTCAGAATGCGCTTCTTGTATTCCACGCCGGGGTTGAAGGCCAGCGAGTCCTTCTCCACCTTCTCGCGGAACCAGTCGAGCACCTGCGGGTCGCGGATGTACATGTACTCGAAGCCAATGGCGCCGGTGTAAATCTTCTCCAGCGCTGCCACGATATCACGCAGCTTGGCCTGCGGGCCCAGGCCCAGGCCTTCGCCGTTCTTGAACACCGTGTCCATGTCGGCTTCGCCCAAGCCGAAATCGCTCAGGTCAAGGCGGGGCTTGCGGTCTTTGCGCTCGCGCACCGGGTTGGTTTTGGCGCGCAGGTGGCCTCGGCTGCGGTAGGCGTGAATGAGGTTGCGCACGGCCGTTTCCTTGTCGGAGGCCACAGTTTCGCCGCTACTGATGCCGGGGGCATTGTTGGTGGAAGCCGCCGTTTGGAGCACGCCGTAGTCGGCTGGCTGCGGGGCAGCAGCCTTGGAAGCCGGGGCGCCGTTGCTGGTGGTGGCGCTGCCATCGCCGGGCACCACGGGGGCACCTTCAGGAAATTGCTGCGAAAAGTCAAACCCTTCAAAAAACTTGCGCCAGCCGTAATCCACCGATTCCGGGTTCTGCTGGTAGGCCTGGTATAGGGTTTCAATGGCCGCCGCGTCGGCGTTGGCGATATACGAGTATGCGTCCATGAGGGAAGGAGCTTAAGTAAGGCTTAGCAAAAGTAACAAGCCTAATACAGAGCCAAAAACCTGAATTCGGTTTTACAAATAAACCTGTTAAGCAAGCACATTTGTGCTTTGCCTATGCCGTGCCTGTGGGATGGGTGGAGGGCAATTTATGGAATTTCGCGGGCTTGCCGCGACAAGTAGATACGGGCAACACCCGGGTGCGTTTGAGAACGCCCAAGGGCTCAGCTCCGCAGGCAGGAGTCTGATGGGTGTTGAGCCCGGCTTCTTCTATAAACTTTCTGCTATGTATGGCGCGACAGCCACCTCCAAGGCCGTTAGCAATTGGATAATTTATTTTTAGCAAACTTATCCAACGTGTTCATCGTTAACCTTTTTCGCCTCGGCCCAAAAAGCCGGGGTTTTGCCCATTCCGCCGGGCTTAACAGGCGGTCGAACGAACCCTAGATAAATGTATAATGCACGGCTATTTATAGATGTATTTCTAGCAGTCGCGACGTTGGCAGCGCCGCTTTTTAATTCAACTACTTCGGCCCACAACACCACCACCACGGGCATGAAGGCGTTTTTGTCATCGCGCGGGGTGACCCGCCGCATGGTGGCCAAAAAGACCAGAAAGGCCGATTCTCTGGTGGCCCGTAGCCTCACTTATACCGTGACGGCCACCATCTACGAGGCCGTGCCGAGCCAGACGGACAGCGAGCCGTTTATCACCGCCGACAATTCTCGCATCAAGCGTCATTACGGGACCAAAAAGCGCTGGATGGCGCTTTCGCGGGACTTGCTCAAGCCCTGGGGCGGCAAGTTTGACTTCGGCGACAAGGTGCGCGTACGCGGCATCTCGCCCAAGCTCGATGGCATTTACACCATCCACGACACCATGAACCGCCGCCATCACCACTGCATGGACATTCTGGCGCACCCGAGCGAAAAGCTCGACATCTACACCAAAGGCGTCAAGATTCAGAAAGTGGCCATGCGCTGATTTATAACTTCTATAGACCCAATCATTCGATATGATATGCAACAAAGCCCCGCCAGCACTGGCGGGGCTTTGTTTTTTAGGGCCCAGGCTGCGGGTGCTGCCTATTTGGGAAGGGCCATTTTGAAGATGCGGAACGGCTGGCGGGGCTGGCCCACGCCCTTGTTCCAGTTGGGCGTTTTGTGAATGGCCGAGTTGGTGACGTAGAGGTTGCCATCGGCGCCGAAGCTATAGGTATCGGGCCATTGCAGACGCGGGTCCTTGGCCAAGGTTTCGATTTTGCCGGCGGGGGTGCGGCGCAGCAGCGCGCTTTGCTCGAACGAGGTGAGGTAGACGTTGTTGGCGGCGTCGATTTCCAAGCCGTCGGTACCGGGGATTTCGCCCACGGTTTCGACCTGCTGGCCCAGTTGGGCTTCGGACAGGGCCGGGTCGCGCAGGGCGGCGGTTTTGATGCGGTAGAGCGTGTGGCCGGTGAGGGGACAGTAATAGAGGTAAGCATTGTCGGTGCTCAGGGCAATGCCGTCGGCGTTGAACTGGGCGGGCTTGCCCTGCAGGTCAAGCATGGGGTGGCCTTCGGCTTTGATGACCAGTCCTTTCACGGCTTTGGTAGAAGAATGCTTGTCGAGCAGGCGGCGCGATTTCAGCGTTTTCAGGTCGACTACCACCAAGGCGCCGAGGCCCGACTCGGTGATGTAGGCGTAGTTGTTTTGCAAGTCGATGCGCACGTCGTTGAGGTAGGACTTGCGCGGGGCCACCGCTTCGGGAAAGGGGATGGTGAGCAGCACTTGGCCGGTTTTGGGGTCGGTTTTGACGAGCTTGGGGCCGCCGGGCACCGTGAATTTCAGGCCGGGCGAAGCCGGGTCGAGCACCCACACCATGCCCGACTTATCGGCAAACACGCTTTGCGGGCAAATCCAATGCTTGAGCGGCTCGGACTTCACCGAGTCGTTCCACACGCACCAGCTGGCGTTGGGGTACGGCGTGAGGGTGCTGTTGGGGCCGACTTTGGCAATGGGATAAGACGGGTTCCAGTCCCAGCGCGGAAAGCAGGCAAACACCTGGCCGCCGGGCGCCACGGCCACGCCCACCATCTGCGGGTCGTTGAACTCGGCCACCACCTGCAAGGGCGAGTTGGCCGGGGTGGCACTGCCGGTAGTGGCGGTGGTGTCGTATGCGGCCGAGGTGGCAGCGGTACCAGAGTTGCTGTCGGGCGACGAGCAGCCGCCGAGTAAGGCAGCCGCCAGCGCCACCGACAAGCTCAGCGGATGAAAGCGGAGAGACGTCATCAAGGAAAACAGTGGGATGGAAAGGAAATAGAAAATCCCGGCCGTGAGGACCGGGATTTTCACATACGCCCTTTCAGCCCGTGCGTTGAGGCAGGCCACTAAAAATCAGACAGCGACGCTAGATGCCACCTGCCGAATCGGTGGGCGCCGTGACGGGGGCCGCCACCGAATCGTGCGCAGGCGGCGCCGGGCGGGGCTGAATAACCGGCGCCGGGTTGGCCGGGGCCACCCGAATGGTTTCGGGCGCGGCAGTAGCGGGCAGCTCCGCAGCCTGCGGTCCGGTTTCGATGGGCGCGGCCAGGGTGTCGGCGGGCGTGAGGCTGGTGCTGGAAATGCGCTCCGACGGCCGGCGGTTCAGCGACAGGTACAGCACCAGCGACAGTAGCGCCAGCAAGCCGCCAATGGACAGGATGAGGGCCAGCGGGCTTTTGGCGGCCGGCGCCTGCGTTTCCGGGAATTCGTCGGCCACATACGCGGCATTGACCAAATTGTATTCGGGAGCCGGCTCTGCGGCGGGCACCTCCACGGGGAAAGACGCGGGCGGCGAAGGCGGAGGCAGCGACGTTTCGGCTTCGAAGGCACGGCGCACTACAGGCGGCACAAAAGCAGGTTCGGGCTCGACTGGTGCAGCGCCGGAAACAGACGTGTAAAACGGCGGCGCCGTGGGTGGCTCCACTGGCGCCGTAGTTGGCACTTCAGCAGGTGGCGAAAAGTTGGTGGCAGTGGGTAGCGTAGATGGTGCGGGCAGCGGGGGCTCCTGGGGTAGCGTCGGAGCGGCAGCTACGGGCGGCACCGGGGGCACGGGCGGAGTGGCCGGCTCCTGAAACACCAGCCGCTGCTTCAGCGCTTCGAACTCGGTGGGCGTGAGAGCCCCCGCGTCGAGCATTTCCTTGAGCTGGCGCAGCGTGTCGAGGGGCGAAGAAGGGTTGTCCATGAACCTGAATACGGCCGGCGGCGAGGCTAGTTTTTGCGGTCGAGGGCGGAGAGGCGGTCGCGGCGACGCTGCAGGCGCAGGCGGCTCTCGTCGAGCAGCACCTTGTTTTTGGTTTGCGCCGCCGAGTCGGCGCGCGACTGCAGCAGGTTTTCGGCGTTCTTTTTCTTCAGCTCTTCAATGCGGGCTAGGTTTGCCTCGGTGTTGGTTTTCAGGTAGGCCTGCTCTTTTTCGAGGCGCTCCTTTTCTTTTTCCACGGCCTTGAGCTTTTTCTCGGCTTCGGCTATCATGTCGCGGTAGGCCTTGAGGCGGGCGGCGCCGGCGAAATTCTGGGCAATGGCGCGCAGGGCGTTGTATTCGGTGGCGGTTTTGTCGGGGTCGAAAAAGGTATTGTCATCGAACCCGCCAAACAGCGACACTTCCGACACCGAGTCGGACGGCGCGATGATGGTGGCGTAGAGGTCCACGAGCTTGCCCGAAATGGTGCTGGCCGGCGTTTGCTTGGCCGTTAGCACGTCGCTCTTGCCCATGCCCAGCAAGCCGCCGGTTTTGAACTTCACGTTGTAGCTGCTCTTCATCCAGTCCTGGAAGAATTCGCGCACGTCGGTGGCTTTGCCGTCCACCTGCACCTTGAGGGCCGGGCGGGGCTTTTTGTTGTAGTTCACTTCGCCGGGGCGCACGTCGTAGAGCTGGGCCGAGGCCAAGACCGGGGCCAGCCAGCCGGCCAGCAACAGCAGGAGGAAATAGACTTTTTGCATGAGAAAAGGGCGTGTGTGGCGTCGGAGTTAGCGCAGCTCGTGGCGGTCGAAGGCGGCCTGCAGGTCGGCGCGCATGGCCTGAAAGCGGGCAATGGCGGCGGCCAGAAATTCGTCGTCGAGCAGCTCGCGGGCTTCGGCGTCGGTGCCGGTCAGCAGGTCGAGCTCGGCCACTTTGTAGGTTTGCTCCAGGTTGCCCTGTTCCAGTTTCAGCAGAAACTTGCCGTTCCAGGCCAGCAAGGTGATTTTGACGGCGGGGTGCGGAATGTCGGCAACGTGGCGCATAAACAACGAAAAAAGGCCGGGAGCCGGGCACGAAGATAGTAAGCTCAACCTAACTCCTCCCCCGCCCCGCGCGTAAAAAAATGCGTGGTGCGACGCCCCGCACCCGTTCCTTTCCACCTCTAACCACCTACTGCCATGCCTCAGGGAGATAAGTCGAAATACACCGACAAGCAGAAGCGCCAGGCCGAGCACATTGAAGAAGGCTACGAGAAGCGCGGCGTGCCCAAAGACGAAGCCGAAGCCCGCGCCTGGGCTACAGTGAACAAAAACGACGGCGGCGGGAAACAACCCGGCGGCTCGGGCCGTAAAAAGGACGGTAAATGAATCTTACTTGCGCTTATGCGCTGGCAAGTGGCTGTCACCCACAGAAAAAAGCCCCTCCAACTCGGTTGGAGGGGCTTTTTTTGGTCTGCCTATGGTTTCCGGGCCACCATTTTCACCAGGCGCAGCTGCTCTTTGGTGAAATCGGCGGTACCGATGGGCTCTTCGTAGCGCACGATGGTGAGGCCGGCGGCGGCGTATAATTTGGGCAATTCGTCGGTGTTGAAAAACACGCGGTAGTCGCCGCCCACCACCTGCACGCGCTTGGTGGCGTCCATGTGAAACGCTTCGAGCACCACCAGGCCGCCGGGCTTCAGGGCGCGCATCACCCGCGCGGCGTAGTCGCGGCCGCCCGCGTAGCTCAGCACAATGAGGTCCCACTTGTTGGTGCCCCAGTCGTAGGTGGCCATGTCGGCCACTTCGGTGGTGAGAGGCACACCCAGCTTGCGGGCGCGGGCCTGGGCGTAGGCCAGGGCCTTTTCGGCAATGTCGACGCCCGTCACGCGCCAGCCCTGCTGGGCCAGGTAAATGGCGTTGCGGCCCTCGCCCATGTCGGCGTCGAGGGCGGTGCCGGGCGGGAGGCCCTTCGCGGTTTCGACCAGCAAGGCGTTGGGCTTCTCGTTGAGGGTGCGGGCCCGGGCAAGGGAGTCGGTGAGGAGGTAGTTCCACCGGATGCGGGTGCGCTCGGCCATCTGGCGTTTGTGTTCGGCCTGCTGCGCCGCCGTGGGGTTGGCGGGCAGCACCGGCTCGGGGCCGAGGCCGGGAATGGGCGGCAGGCTGCGCTTGGCCGGCGCGGGGCCGGTGGGCTGCTGGGCGCAGGCGGCCAGCGCGCACAACAGCAATCCGGCTGTCAGGAGCAGCACACGGGGAACGATTGGTTTCATAGCAGGCTCATCAAAAGCGGGTTGACTATAAATGTAGCTTAAAAATAGAAAAACCACTATGCTTTTCGGGAATGCTGCCCCGCGGCCATGCGGCTGCCGGCTGTAATTTTCGGACATGAACAAGCTCTTTCTTGGCGCGCTGGCGGTGCTTCCGCTCGCGGCGGCCGCTCAAACCCCAACCTCCACCGTCCTCACCCCCGAAAAGCTCTGGCAGTTGGGCCGCCTGGGCGAAATGCAGGTATCGCCCGATGGCAAAACCGTGGCCTACACCGTCACCAAGTACAGCCTGGCCGAAAACAAGGGCAACGCCGACATCTGGACCGTGCCCGTGGCCGGCGGCGCGGCCCGCAAGCTGACCGACACGCCCGGCTCGGAAAACACCCTGAACTGGCGGCCCGACGGCAAGCTCACGTTCGTCTCGGGCGAAGGCGGCACCGACCAGTTGTATGCCATGAACGCCGACGGCAGCGGCAAAACCAAGCTCAGCGACTTTCCCGACCAGGGCCTGAGCAACCTCAAATACGCGCCCAAGGCCAATTTCATCCTCTACACGCAGGACGTGAAGGTGACGCCCACCACGCTGGACCTGTTTCCGGACCTGCCCAAGGCCGACGCCAAAATCATCGACGACCTCAACTACCGCCACTGGAACGTGTGGGACGACCACATGGCCAGCCACGTGTTCTTCCAGCCGCTGAATGCCGACGGACGGCCCGAAGGCTACGGCAAGGACCTGATGCCCGGCGAGAAGTTCGACTCGCCGCTGATGCCCGACGGCGGCGCCGAGCAGCTGGCTTTCTCGCCCGACGGCTACCGCATTGCCTACACCAGCCGCAAGCTGACCGGCAAGGCCGAGGCCGTGAGTACCAATTCCGACATCTACCTCTACGACATCCACAACGCCCAGACCGTGAACCTGAGCGAGGGTCTGCCCGGCTACGACACCGAGCCCGCCTTCTCGCCCGATGGCAAGCAGGTGGCTTGGCTCAGCATGGCCACGCCGGGTTTCGAGAGTGACCGCAACGGCATCGTGGTGTATGATTTTGCCAGCAAAAAGCGCGTCGACATCACCAAAGGCTCGGAGCTGAGCGCCAACAACGCCCGCTGGAGCGCCGACGGCAAAACCATCTACTTCATGGCCGTGGTGGCCGGCACCGAGCAGCTGTACTCGCTGCCGAGCAAGGGCGGCAAAATCAAGCAGCTCACCACCGGCGCGCATAACTACAACTCGTTTGAGCTGGTGGGCAAAGACCAGGCGGTGGCCAACCGCACCACCTTGTCGGCTTTTGCCGACATCGTGCGGCTCGACCTGAAAACCGGCAAGGAAACCCCGCTCACTGCCATCAACAAAGAAAAGTTGGCCGGCATCCGGCTGGGCAAGGTGGAAGACCGCCGCGTGACCACCACCGACAACAAGCAGATGCAGGTGTTCGTGATTTACCCGCCCGATTTCGACCCCGCCAAGAAGTACCCCACCCTGCTCTACTGCCAGGGCGGCCCGCAAAGCCCCATCACCCAGAGCCAGAGCTACCGCTGGAATTTCCAGCTGATGGCGGCCAACGGCTACATTGTGGTGGCGCCCAACCGGCGCGGCCTGCCCGGCTTCGGGCGCGAGTGGAACGACGCCATTTCGGGCGACTTCGGCGGCCAGCCCATTCGGGACTACCTCTCGGCCATCGACAAGATTTCGGAGGAGCCCTACGTGGACAAGGACCGGCGCGGCTGCGTGGGCGCCAGCTACGGCGGCTACTCGGTGTATTTCCTGGCCGGCCACCACAAGGGGCGCTTCAAAACCTTCATCTCGCACGATGGCATGTTCGATTTGAACAGCTTCTACACCACCACCGAGGAGATGTTTTTCGTGAACCACGACCTCGGCGGCGCGCCCTGGAACGTGCCCCAGCACCGCTCCTACACCGAGTTCAACCCCATCAACTTCGTGGGCAAGTGGGACGCGCCCATCCTCGTCATCCACGGCGGCAAGGACTTCCGCGTGCCCGAAAGCCAGGGCATGGAAGCCTTCGGCTCGGCCCAGATGCGGGGCATCCCCAGCCGCTTTCTGTACCTGCCCAACGAGGGCCACTGGGTGCTGAAGCCGCAGAACGCCGTGCTCTGGCAGCGCGTGTTTTTCGACTGGCTGGGCCGCACGCTCAAGCCCAACGGCGCGGCGGCGAAGTAGTTGACAGGCTTTATGTTCTATGCTGGGGTGTTGTGGTTGCCAGTGGTGGCCGCAGCATCCCGGTTTGTTTTTTGGAGAATTTTATGGCAAAACCAGATGAAATTCAGATAAACGTATAGTTATTTGTCGGCTCTGTTGCCAGCGGTTTTCATTTCTTGCCTATGCGGTTTTGCTACTTCGCGGTGCTGATGCTGGGCTTGTGGGCCGGAACGGCCGTGTCCGCCCGGGCGGCCGACAACCCGCCGCACCGCCTGCGCGACACCCTGCTGCTGAAGGACCCCAAAGGCGCGCACCTTTCCGAAGCCTACCGCTACTACACCGAGCCCTTTGGCCCCGCGCCCGACCCCGAACGGGCCGAAGCCCAGTACCGCGCCGGCCGCTTCCGCCCCGGCCCCTGGCACAAAACCCTGAACCTGGGCCTGCTGCACCGCCGCGTGTGGCTGCGCCTGCCGGTGCGCAACACCGAAGCCAGGCGCCTGCGCTTCCTGTGGAGCATCTTCAACTTCACCGACAGCGCGGCGCTCTACATGCGGCGGCAGGGCGAAACCCGCTTCACGCGCCTGGGCGACGCCAGCTCGTGGGCGCCAGCGGCCGAGCGGCAGTTCCCGGCTCGTTCGCTGAGCTTTCCGTTTGAGCTGAGCCCCGGCGAGGCGGCCGTGCTGTACCTGCGCGCCGACGTGCACACCGGCGGCGTGTACCTGCCCACCTACATCGAAACCGCCGAGCATTTTCTGGCCTGGGAAATGGGCTTTCCGTTTGAGCGGCACTGGGTGTGGCTGTTGGGTTTTTACCTGAGCAGCGCGGTGTTCAGCCTGGTGCTGTTTGCGTTTCTGCGCGACCGCATCTACCTCTGGTACGTGGCCTACGTTGCGGCCGTGGCGCTGTTTCTGATGATGGAGGACGGCCTCGACGCCCTGCTGCTGCCGGGGCCACTGTACCGCCTGCTGTGGTCGGTGGGCCAATACAATTTCCTGATACTGGCCGGCGCAGCGGGCATTCGCATCATGCAGCTGTTTTTGCGGCTGCCGATGGCGGGCAAGCTGTACCGCACCGGCTCTTGGCTGGCGGGCGCGGCGGCGGTGCTGGTGGCGGCCTACGCGGCGGTGTTTCCGTGGGCGGTGCGCCACAGCCTGCCGCTGGTGGAAGGCCTCAACTACGGCCGCGAGGTGCTGATGCTGCTGGTGTTCGGCTACGGCTGGGTGACGCTGGTGGCGGCCTTGCTCTCGCGGCACCGGCGGCGCCTGGCGGCGTATTATTCACTTACGTACCTCTGCTTTTTTGTCGGGTACGCGGTATTTTGGCTGAACCACTTGGGGCTGAGCAGCTTCAACCCCATTTACCCCAACACGTTGGCCTGGGGCCTGTTTGCCGAGTTGCTGGTGCTGAGCGCCCTGCTCACGGGCCGCTTTCGCTACACGCTGCGGCAGAATGCGCAGCTGCGCATCCGGCGGCTGCAGCAGCGCAACGAGGAAGGCGGCCGCCTCATCGCGGCGCAGGATGCCGAGCGCGAGCAATTGGCCCGCGAGCTGCACGACGCCCTGGGCCCCAACCTGGCCGCCCTGCACATGGCCTGGCAAAGCAACGCCGTGCGCGACGCCCTGGCCGCCGCCCC
The DNA here is from genome assembly GCF_022921075.1 of Hymenobacter sp. 5317J-9. NCBI lineage: Bacteria > Pseudomonadati > Bacteroidota > Cytophagia > Cytophagales > Hymenobacteraceae > Hymenobacter > Hymenobacter sp. 5317J-9. The sequence continues at coordinate 1,300,020 of NZ_CP095050.1, read as the reverse complement.
CAATGCGGCCACCATCGGCCTGCTCACCGAAGAAATTCTGGGCCAGCTCTACAGCCAGGTGCGCCAGCTCAGCCACTCGCTGCTGCCCATGGAGCCCGGCACCAACCGCCTCCATAATTCCATTGTAGCGCTGTGCGACGCCTTCAACCTCAACGGCCCGCCCCACGTCGACACCCGCCTCGACCCCGGCCTCGACGCCCTGCCCCAGGCGGTGCAGTCGGCCGCTTTCCGCATCGTGGCCGAACTGGTGAACAACGCCGTGCGCCACGCCCAGGCCCGCCACGTGCAGGTGCAGCTGCGCTGCCACGCCGCCCACCTCGAGCTGTGCGTGGAAGACGACGGCCGCGGCTTTGCCCGCGGGGAGGACACGCCGCCCGTGGGCATTGGCCTGCGCGGCGTGCGCACCCGCGCCGCCTACCTGGGCGGCAGCGTGCGCATCGAAACGCCGAACGCAACCGGGACGCGCGTGGTGGTGCAGCTGCCTTTCTGATGCAAAAACCTATTGGGGCTAAGCGGCGCCCGACAAAGCAGGCGGCTGGTGCTCCACCAGAATCTCCGAAATCTTGCTGATATCGGTGCTCACCTTCTGCAGGAAAGCGAGCTGCTCGAGCAGGGTTTTGTCGTCGGACGCGTCGGTTTCAGCCGTGCCGAGGCCCAGTTCGGCGGCGGGGGCGGCAGCGGGTGCTATGCGCACCAGGCTTTTTTGCAGGGCGGCTAGGGCACTGGTGAGGGCGCGGCGGCTTTCGGCGGCGAAGGGCGGCACGGCGGGCGCGGCCTCGCGCAGGGTGGCGGTGAGGGCGGCGATGTTGGAGGAGAGAATGTGGTTCAGCACCACAAACTCGTGGGTTTCGGTGGGGCGGTGCTGCTTGCTTTTGGGCTCGGTGAGCATGCGCTGGAAGGCGGCCGCCAGGTTGGCGCCGCTCACGTACACGTCCTTGCGCAGCAGGCGGTACTCGTTGGGCGGCAACGGGCGGCCGGCCAGGCGGTTGGCCAGCTGGCGCAGGTAGGCCAGATTGGCGCGCAGGGCGGCGGCCATGTAGTCGGTCAGCTGTTCCGATTCCCAGCTGGGAAACAGGAAATACCCGGCCGAAAACGCAATTGCGCAGCCAATGAGCGTGTCGGTGATGCGCTCCTCGGCCACCCCAACGTAGCTGAATCCCAGAAAGCTGAACATGATGAGCAAATAGGCCGTGAGAAAGACGACCGTGGCCAGGTACACGGTGCGCTGGAAGCTGTAGGCCAGCACCATGAACACCACCAGCACGCCAAACCGCGCCTCCGTCCAGGGCAGGGCCCAGAGAATGACTCCGCCCAGCGCCCCGCCCGCCAGCGTGCCGATGATGCGCTCGGTGTTGCGCTGGCGCGTGAGGCTGAAGCCGGGCTTGAGCATGATGGTCACGGTCATCAAAATCCAGTAGTTGTGCTGGCCATGCCAGAGGCTTTCGGCCAACACGAAGGCCACAAGGCAGGCCAGCGTCATGCGCACCGAGTGGCGGAACACGCTCGACTTCAGGGTGAGGTTTTGGCCGAAGGCCTGCCGCTCGATTTCCTGGTGGGCCACAAACCGGGCGTGCTCGGCGGCGCGGCTGGGCACGGGCGAGGCAACGGCCAGGCTTTCGTCGAAGTAGCGGCGGATGTTGCCCACGCGCCGGATGATGTCGCGCAGGTTGACCAGAATTTTCTTCAGCACCCGCGTGTGGCCTTCGCCGTCGGCGTCGAGGGCGCTGATGCGGACTTGCAGGCGCCCCCATTCCTCGCTCAGGTCGGGGCCCGGGCCGGCGTAGCGGCGGCTGGTCTGGATGGCCACGCCGAGGTGGTCGAGCTCGGTGGCAATGTGGCGGATGAGGGCGGCAATGTCGGGCAGCACGCCACTACTACCAAAGGTGGCGCGCACCGTGCCGTAGTCGTAATACCCGGCCGTGATGCGCTCGTACAGGTCCACGGTTTCGACGAAGGTGAGCACCAGGCGGCGGCCGGTGCTGGTGGTTTCGTTCACTATCTGGCGGGTGCGGAACAGGAAGTCGCGGGCGGCCTCCTGCTTTTCATTCACCACCACCTGCTGGGCCACCAGTTCGCGGTAGTCCTCGTCGAGGGCCGTTTCGGGCAAATAGAACTTGGCTTTTAGCTCCAGAAAGCGGGCCAGCGCGTGGATGCACTCGCCCAGCGCCTGCTGGGCCGGGCGGTAGGGCAGCACCTGGTAGGCCACCATGGCCAGGCCGGCGTACCACAGCCCGCCCAGCAGCAGCAAGCCCGCATGCGGCAGCACCTCGCTGAGGGCCGGGGGGTGGGCCAGCAGCAGCACCACGTTCAGCAGGCCGGCCGTGCCCACGGCCCCGGCCCGCGCGCCCCACACCAGAAACATGGTGCACAGAAAACTCAGCACCCCGATTTCGAGCCCCAGCAGCCACACGCTGGTGGCCGCCAGGCTGGTGAGCAGGGCCGTGAGCACCACCACGGCCAGGGCGGCCAGCATGCCGTTGCGGCGGTGGGCGGCCGGGCCGGGGGTGTCGGTCACGCTCACGCACACGGCCCCGGTCGAGACGGTGAGGCCCAGGTCGAAATGCCCCCACTGGGCCAGCAGCAGCGCCGGCAGCAAAATGGCCACCGTGGTGCGCACGCCGTCGGAGAAGTTTTGCCCGGACAGGAAGTAGCGGAGGCGGCGGGAGTGGGTGTTCATTCGAAGAAAGCGCGGACTGGCTGCGAATAAACGGGAAGCCCGGCCATTTTGGTTAGGCCGTCGGCGTCCCGCCGCCACTTTTAGAGCAGCGTCGTGCTGGGCCGGTCGGGCTCTTCGTCGTAAGCGGCCGAGTCCTCGTCGGCGTACACGGTGCTTTCCAGGTCGTCCACGCAGGTTTCGAGTTGCTGCACCTCTTCCTCGCGCTCGGCCAGCTGCTGCCGCAGGCGGGCCAGCTCGTGGGCCTGCTGCTGCTGCACGGCTTCGAGCCGGGCCAGGCGCGGGTCCTGGCAGGCCGGTAGGGCCAGAGCCGCGGCCATTAGCAGCCCGCCAAGCCCGCAGCGCGGGCGGAGAAATGCAGGAAAGAGGGTTCTCATCGGCCCAAAAATACGCACGAAGGCTGGGGCCGGCCTACCGGTGCAGGTCTTACTACACGGGCAGGTGGCGAAGGGGAATGGCCGCGCCCGACTTCATGCAGCTCCGGAACCGTTTCAGCCAAAGACGTGGAGGATACCCCCACGCCTGTCATCCCGAGGGCAGCGGGGTGCTACGCCGCGGCAGTCGTGCTTACGCCTGCCTACACAGTGCCGGTGCTTACAAACTTTCAGGCCGGCAGCATCGCAGGCATTAGGTATTATGATACTTCAGCGCCTACTTGTGTTTAATTCACCCCTTAGTAGCCGCTCACCCAGGCATTTTGCTTCATCACCCCTTCATTTTACCCCCCTCTTCACCCGATGAGAATAACATTTACGCGTTTAGCCCTTGCGCTGGCCCTGGCAGGCCCGTGGGCATTGCAGTCGGCTCGAGCCCAAACCACTTACGTTCCGGCCACCGTTACGGGCTTCAACGCCGACGTAATTGCCAACGGTAGTGGGGCGGTAGCCAACTCCACCACTGCCTCCGTCGACCGTGGCAACGCCACCGTGAAGTGGTGCTTTGCCAATACCAGCTTCGTCAGCCCTTCGGGCATCGCCCTTGCAAACGGGCCCGCCTTGCCGGTTAACGGGCTTATCACCAGCGTCAGCACGCCCAACCTGACCTTTCAATTGGCTCCAGCCACGGGCAACAACTCCCTGCGCATCGACGGCATAGGCACGGGCACGCTCACGCTTGCCAACCCGCAGCCCTGTACCGAGGTGATGGTGCTGGCCACCGAGGGCAACGGCAGCAGCGCCACCAAAACCTACACCCTGACTTTCACCGACGGCACCAGCCAGGCGGCCTTTTCCTCACCGCTTCCCGGGACTGGTTTGGTGGCACCTCGCCGGCCATTCTGGTGGGCAGCCGGGTGGGCTATGTCGACAACAGCGTGGACATTCAAGTCACCAATCCGCGCATTTACGAAGTGCGGGTGCCGGTGCAGCCGAGCAACTACGGCAAGTCGGTGCAACGCGTGACCATCTCGAAAGGCTCCTCCGACCCCGTGCTGAACGTGATGGGCATCAGCCTAGGCTCCAACTGCCTGGGGGCGCCCACCGGCGGCACGGCCACCGCCAGCACGCCCAGCGTGTGCCCCGGCCTGCCCGTGGTGCTGAATCTGACCGGCGCCACCGTATCGGGCAGCATCACCTATCAGTGGCAGGCCTCGACGGACGGCGGCCTGACCTTTAGCAACATCGCGGGCGCCACCACCGTGCCCTTCACGGCCCGCCCCACCGTTTCGACCCGCTACCGTGCCGTGGTGACGTGCGGCCCGCAGTCGGGCAACTCGGCCGCCGTGGCCGTGGCGGTGCTGCCCACCACGGCCACCGTGGCCTACGCGCCCGGCCCTATCTGCCTGCCTGCGCCCGGCACCGCGGGCACGGCCACGCCGCTGGCCGCCACGCCCGCCGGGGGCACGTTCAGCAGCACTACGGGCCTGGTGCTCAATGCCAGCACGGGCGACATCGACCTGGGCGCGTCGGCACCGGGCACCTACACCGTGACGTATAATCTGCTGAACGCCTGCCAGGCCGTGGGCACCACCACGGTTACGCTGGTGCGCAACACGCCCACCCTGGCCTATTTGGCTACCACTTTTTGCCGTACGGGCAGCACCACTATTACGGCCACGCCGGCGGGCGGCACGTTTAGCAGCACCCCGGGCCTGGCCATCAACCCCACCACGGGCGTGATTGATTTGGTCAATTCAACAGCGGGCACTTATCTCGTGACCTATACCAGCGCAAGCCCGTGTCCGGCCGCGGCTACGGTACAAGTGGTGGTGAAGAGCGACGCGCTGCCGGTATTTCCCACCGTGCTCACGCCCAACAACGACGACAAGAACGACGTGCTGCGCCTCAAAATAGCCGACGTGACCGGCTACCACATCCGCGTGTACAGCCGCTGGGGCCGCAAGGTGTATGAGGGCTACGACGCCGCCCAGGGCTGGAACGCCGCCGACAACAGCGCCGGCATGTATTACTACCAGGTGAGCTACACCGACTGCGCCGGCCGCCTGCAGGAATACAAAAGCTGGGTGGAAGTGGTGAAGTAAACGCTTTCACGAGAGCACAACATCGCCGCAAAAGCAGAACGTCATGCTGAGCGCAGCCGAAGCATCTCTACCGCGAGAGTAATTATACTGCCGTGGTAGAGATGCTTCGACTGCGCTCAGCATGACGTTCTGTTTTGTCGGCTCTTACGGCCGCCAGCCGCTAGTACAGCACGTCATTAACGGCCTCAATCTTGGCGGGAAGCTCGGTTTCGCCCAGCAACTCGCGCAGGTCGATTTCGATGCTGCGGCAGATGGACGTCATGGGCACGTCGTTCATCTCGTTTTCGAAAGGATTTTCGCTGGTGTGGCCCACCAGTTCGATGGTGTTGAACACCCCCGACACGACCACCGCAAACGGCACCATGAGCCAGATGTGGCCCGGGCCCATTTTGGCGAACTCGGCCACCAGCCCCAGCGGCAGCACCACCGCAAACACCCACACGAACACGAAGCTATAGAAAGCATATTGCCGCGGAAACGGCGTGTTCTTGATGCGCTCGCAGCCGCCCTGGGCGTTGAACAGGTCCTGAATGGTGTCCATCAGGGCCACGTGGCGGAATTCGGTGAGCAGGCCGCGCTGGTGCAGCTGGCGCAGCTCGTTGCTTTGCTGGCGCAGCAGGTGCGTGGGCGGGTTGCTGAGACGGCGCACGTCGGCGTCCTCGGCAGGGTCGAGGAAGGGCGCTACGTCGGTGTCCCAGAACTCGGCGGTTTGGCGGCGCAGGTGCAGGCGCAGGGCGTTGGTCCAGGCCAGGTGGCGGTACACCAGGCGCCGGTGCAGGCGGCGCAGGTCGACGTCGGGCGCCAGCGGGTCGTCGCCGCCGGACGCTTCCACAAAGTCGAACGCTCGAATGCTCCAGGTTCGGCTCAGGTTCACAATGGAGCCCCACAGCTGCCGGCCTTCCCAGAAACGGTCGTAGCTGCCGTTGTTTTTGAAGCCGATGTAGAAGGCCACGGCCGCCCCCAGCGTGGCCACTGGCGCCCACGGAATATCAATCCAGTGCGCCCCGCCAAACTCGTAGAGCAGGCAGATAACCGAGTCGTAGATGGTGAACAGCAGCAGGCTGCGCCACACCAGGCGCCATACCACACCGAAGCGTATGTTTTTCCGAACGTACATGCAAAGTCAATAGTGATTTGGCTATGCATACGGAAGCCGGCCCGTTATGTCGAGCTTATCGGGGCCGGCCAGCGTCTTTACCCCGGGCTGCCCAGGGCCGCGATGCACTTCAGCTCGATGGCAATGGGCGTGGGCAGGCAGTTGATTTCGAGGGTGGTGCGGCAGGGCTGGGCGGTGGCAAAGTACTCGGCGTAGAGGCGGTTGTAGACTGGAAAGTCGTCCTTCATGTTGGTCAGGAACACGGTCACGTCTACCAGGTCGTCCCACTGCGCGCCGGCTTCTTCCAGGATGTAGCGCACGTTCTGAAACACGGCGTGGCACTGGCTCTCGAAGTCGTATTGCAGGATGTTGCCGTCCTCGTCGACCTCGACGCCGGGAATGGCTTTCTGGCCGCGCTGGCGCGGGCCCACGCCGGAGAGAAACAGCAGGTTGCCCACGCGGCGGGTGTAGGGATAGGCACCCACGGGTTCGGGGGCGCGGGAGGGCTGGGGCTCGGTCATGGCGGGGGAGGAAACGGGTGGGAACAAGGGCGAAAGTAACCGTTGCGCGCAGCGCAAGCCATGATAAATGACGCAAATGGCAAGGTTTTTTCAGATGGCTGCGTTCTGAGTATCGTTATTTGCACACATTATTCCTGAATTTATCCATCAGCTTGTCCTCACGTTCATCGGTATGAAACGCTTTCTTCCTCTACTGCTCAGCTGCCTGGTGGGCTTCGGTGCCCACGCCCAAAAGCTCAAGATGCCGCCCAAGCCTTCGGCCACCACCGTGTATGACTCAGTGGCCCAGCCGGCCGTGCCCCTTGGCGGCACCGAGAAATACGCCCAGTTCCTGGCCGACCACCAGAAATACCCGGCCGCCGCCATGCAGAAGGGCATTCAGGGCACCGTAAAAGTGAGTTTTATAGTGGAAAAAACCGGCACCGTGAACGAAGTGAAGGTGGAAAACCCGCTCTCGCCGGAGCTCGACGCCGAGGCCATCCGCCTCATCAAAAGCGGCCCGAAATGGACGCCGGCGCGGCACCATCGCAACGAAGTGGTGCGCCAGCGCGTGGTGGTACCGGTGTCGTTTGTGATGTCGCCGGGCAGCACCACCACCATTACCACCAAGGGCAAAACCACGTCCATTGCCGCGCCCGCGGCCGACATCGCCGCCTCGGCCAACCCCAATGTGCGGGCCGTGGTGGCCCCCGACCGCCCCACCCAGCCCGTGGGCGGCACCCAGGCTTTCTTCGACTGGATTGAGAAAAACCAGAAATACCCCCTGCTGGCCAAGCAGCGCAAGATTCAGGGCAAGGTAATGGTCGAATTCATGGTGCAGCCCGACGGCAGCCTGACCGACATGCGGGTGGTGAAAAAGATGGGTTCCGGGCTCGACGAAGAGGCCCTGCGGCTCATCAAGACCGCGCCCAAGTGGGAGCCGGCCATGTTTCAGGGCAAGCCCATCAAACAAAAGATGCTGCTGCCCGTCTTGTTTCAATTGTAAGGCCTTCTTCCCGGCGCCGCGGAGGGGAGCTTTTCGCTCACCGCTTGTTGTGTAGTCATGACGCCCACCCTCGCCCCTGCTCCCACCCTCCTCTGGCCCTACCAAACGCGCTACCACCGCGCCGCCCAAACCCTGGCGCACGACCTGTTTTCGGCCCTCGACGAAGACCTGCAGCCCCACGTGGTGCTGCTGGCCCTGCCCACCAACCCCGACCTGCCCGCCCGCTGCCTCGAACCCACCGACTGCGACCTGCCCGCCGACGCCTTCGTGGGCACCGTGGCGCGCGGCCGCGTCATTCAGCTCACCACTCCGCGCCCCTACTCCGAGCGCAACGACGTGACCCCGGCCATGATTCGGCGCAAGCACGAAGGCATGGGCGTGCGCGATGCCGTGCAGGAAGTGCTGGACGCGCTGGACGAGCACGCCGTTTACCAGCACTTTGCCGGCTGGCCGGTCGAAATCAACGGGTATTTTGTGGCCACGGTGCTGCGCCTGCAGCGCAAACCGCTGCGGGCTTACCCGTCGCTGCGCCCGCACCGCTTCTATACCGACGGCCGGCCGCTAGCGCCCTCGCTGCTGGTGGCGGCCATGTACCGCTTCAACGAAGAAAGCGTGAAGGCCCTGACCGAGGCCGAGCCCGGGGCCAGCATCTTCACCCGCCCCCGCGAAAGCGAGGAATTGCTGCGCAGCGCCGGCAAGGCCCTGCTCGACACGCCTGCCCAGGCCCTGGGGCTGGACCCCGCCGCCGCCACGCTCTTTGCCACCTGCAACACCATCAGCAGCCTGCGCTACGAGGGCGCCGAGGGCGTGGGCAAGCTGCTGCTGGCCCGCCGCGGCCACCCCAACATCGAGGAAATCTTTGCCCTCACCTGCCCCACCGACCTCACCGACTACCGGGCCGTGCGCAAGCTGCTGGAGATGACCACGCCCGACGTGCACCTGCTCGCCGACGGCGAAAACGTGTACGCCCTGGGCCGCCTCACCGGCAAGTACGACGCCGAGCGCGAAGATTTGTTCACCATCAGCTTCGTGACGCACTACGCCTGGGAGCTGCAGCACGACGGCCACGTGCTGCTGCGCTCGCACTACGGCCTGCCCGGCCTGCCCCGCACCCGCCTCAACCGCACCAGCTTCCGCAAGGCCCTCAAGCGCACCTTCGCCCTCGTCGACCACACCAAAGTGGAGCGCCTTTGGGACGTAGTACTCGAAGCCAGCCGCCAGAAGCACGGCACCCTATTGGTCATCACCACAGAAGCCCTGGCCGAAGCCGACCGCCTCAAGCTGCAATGCACGCTGATTGAGCCGGTGCCCCTCACGCCGCTCATCACGCGCCTCGTCACCAGCATCGACGGCGCCGTGCTGCTCGACCCGGAAGGCTACTGCTACTCCATCGGCGTCATTCTCGATGGCCGCGCTTCGGGCCGCGGCGACAGCACCCGCGGCGCCCGCTACAACTCGGCCCTGCGCTACGTGGAAAGCTCGGACTACCCCTGCCTGGCCGTGGTGGTGAGCGAAGACGGATTGGTGGATGTCATTACGTCGGAGAAGGAGTTGTAGCTTCGCGAATAGCCGATACCGCCCGGCCCTTACTCATCCTGCGTAGTTCACAAGCCGCTGCTGTCATGACCGATACGCTTACATTTCCTGCATGGGTGCGCCTTGTCAAGCTGCAAGCCTGCGCTGATGCGCAACATCCGGACAAAATTCGCAACGGGTTTTCCTGCTACGGGCTGGCACCGCTCGCCCCGGCAATCGGCCGGCGGTTCGAGTTGTTCGAAGACGAACACAAGGGCCGGCGGGTAATCAGCACGTCTTCGGTTCGTGAACGGCTGAACCCTTGGCTTTTTATGACCCGCAACAGCTTCTACCTCATTGAGACGGTGGAGGCCCCCACGGAAGCCGAGGTGCTGGCCGAAGTGCTCGACGCCGCTTATTAAAGGGCGACTCATCCATTATTTTTTGGCCCGAAACGACCACGTGAGCCGGAACACGGCCACCACGTCGCCGGCCTCGTCCACGCCGGTGCTCACGCATTCTACCACACGGCCTTCGCCGGTGGCGCGGCTTTCGGCAACGGCTTCGGCGATGCGCGGCCCGTCGGGACAGGTGAAAGTGATGAGGCCGACGGCCTTCTTGGTGAAATCGCCCTGCAGGCTCACCACCAGCATCGAAACCGGCCCGCCGGCCTGCACGTGCATCATGGCCTGAATGCCGCTGGCAAACTCCGCCGCCATGGCCAAACAGGCGAAATAGAGGCTGCGAAACGGGTTTTGCGTGAGGTATTTGTAGCGAATGGTGACCGTGGCCGACTCCGGCGTGAGCTGCGTGAGGCGCAGGCCGGCCAGCCACGCCATGGGCAGCTTCCGCATCAGGAAGAGCCGCAGCTTCATCGGGTTCAGGACCTGGCGGCGGAAGTCGGCAGCTTTGGGGGTGTCGGCGGTGGGCATGGCTAGCACGTTGATGAATGCCTAAAGAACGTCATGCTGAGCTTGTCGAAGCATCTCGCGTGTTGTGGTAACTGATTACTGCTGCACGCGAGATGCTTCGACAAGCTCAGCATGACGTTCGTTTTCTGTAAGTAAGCGGGAAGCTAACTCTTCTTGTCCAGCACCAGCACCACTTTGTTCCAGTTGGCGGAGGCGTTCACCACGGCGCGGAAGGACTCAAAGTCGGCTTTGGGCCAGCGGATTTGGCGGTAGTTTTCGTCCACAGTCACGGTCACGGTCTGGCCCTGCTGCACGTAGGAGGACTTGAAGTCATAATCCGGCTTGGCCGCGTCGCCGCCGGCTTTCACGTCCACGTTCAGGTCGTTGAGGTTGCGCACGGTGTAGCCGGCCGGCACGTCGAAGCGGATGGTGCGCAGGTAGCGGCGGTTGTTATCATTTTCCACGTCGAATTGCCGCTCTTCCTTCTGGTACAGTTCGGTTTGCGGGCCCAGCAGCGTGCCGATTTTGAAGAGGTAGCGCGGGCCAGCCTTGTCAAGCAACGACGGCGAATCGAGCTGGCCTTCGATGATAAAAGGCTTATCGAGCGGGCTGATGCCGCGCTCCACGTTGCGCACAGTTGTTTTCTGGAAATTGGTGGCATCGGCCACCACGCCCTTTTGCAGCTGCTGCATGAGTTCGGCGCGCTTGGCTTCCGGAATCATGGCCCAGAAAGGCTGAATTTGCAGGGCTGGGTAGCCGCCCAACGTCTGGCGCAGTTGCAGGGTGCTGTTGCTCAGGTCGGGCGAGAAAGCTACGGTTATGTCAATATTCTGCGGGCTTTTGTCGGCATCCAGAGCCGGAATTTCCTTCACCTTGCCCACTGCCGATTCGATGGTGCCCAGGGTCACGCCCTTGATGAACAAGCCGGAATTAGCCGTCCACTCCGCGGGTAGCATGCCGTAGCGGTAATCGGGCCGGCCGGGCGCCAGATACTGCCCGGTGCCGGGGAAGTAGAGCGCGAAATTGTCGAGGTAATCCCAGGTATCAAAGGTGCCGTCGAAGGGGTTGGTGGCACGGCTGCTGGTCACCACCAGTTCGTAGTCGATGCCCAGCGTGCGGTAGATGGCCGCCAGCAAGTGCACAAAGCCGCCTTCCGGCGCGTTGTGGGTGGCCACCACCTGGGCCAGGGCCGGGCTGGCGTTTTCGTCGAGGTTGAAATTCAGCTTCACGTAGTTTTCGGCCGCGGCAATGCGCTCGGGCAGCGGGCCGGCGGTGGGCAGCTTAGCCACGGCCAGCACCTTGGCCACGGCCTTCACGTCGTCTTTGCTCAGCGAGGTCATGTTGCGATATACAAACTGGCTGGCATCGGCCCAGGTAAACTGGCGCACCTGGCCCTTGTTGGCCATGTAGGCCAGCTTGTAGTGCACGCGCATGCGCTGGGCCTGCACGTTGGCAAAGGCTTCTTCGCGCAGGGCGGGCACCGATTTCAACACCAATCGTAGGGCACGATGGCCGGCCATGGTGGTGTCGACGGTCACCGCCGGGCCGTGGTACACGCGGGCTTCAAAGGTCAGCGCCTCGGGCGAAATCAGCTCAAACACCACGTCGCGGGCGTCGGTTTCGGTTTGCAGCACCTCGTAGCCAAAATGGTTGAAGTTGCGCTCTCTGGTGTAAAAGTATTCCACCTCGCTGCCCTTTTCCACGCCGTCCACCGCAAACACGCGGAAGCCGCGGCCGCCTTCCTGGTCCTTTAGCTCCTTCATGTCGGCGGCTTTCACCTCGTGCACCTCGCCGCGCGGGCTGATGGTGCGCGCCTTGATGTCGACCGGCGCGCCCGATTCCAGCACCGGCACCACAATTTTATTAAACCGCTCGATGCCGTCGGAGGAATTGACGCGCACAATGCGGTGCTCGGTGGTGAACAGGCGCAGGCCTTTTTGCGCCTTGTCGTAGTAGTACTCCAGGCTGGTGAAATCGCGCAGGATAATGGCCGGCAAGTCCGCCTCTTCCTTCGAAACAGGCAAGCGGGTTTTGCGCGACACGTCCCAGTTGTAGCCGGCGTGCACGAGGTCGGGCGGCAGGGTTTGGGCCGGGACCGAAGCGGCGAAAATCAGCAGAAAGAGAGCGAGGAGGAAGGGGCGCATTAGGTAGGATGGTTGTCAGTTTTTTTGTCGTTCTGGTGTAGCGCCTCACCCCCGGCCCCTCTCCTCAGGGAGAGGGGTGCCAGTCGCAAGAGCAAAACCGGTGCCCCCTCTCCCTGAGGAGAGGGGGTCAGGGGGTGAGGCCCCACGTCAAAACGACTAAGTCTTTTTCTTCTTTAAAATCACCACTTCGCGGTAGGCGCTGCCCAGCTTGTTCACCACCGAGTTCCAGCTGCCAAACTGCTTGGGCTGGAGCAGCAGGTAGTTCACGTACACCTCGCGGTCCTGGATGATTTTGTCGCCCTTGCGCTCGTAGCTCACCTTGAAGCCGAGGGCGTCGCCCTGGGCCTGCACCGTGGGCGGCAGGTAGCTCACCTCGTAGCCGGCGGGCACCACCAGCTCGGTGCGGGTGTGGTCGGTGTGGGCAAACTCGTTGTAGCGCGGCAGCTTGCGCGTGGTCGAGTCGATGCGGTCGGTGGCGTAGGGGCGCTCCAGGCTCAGGTTCACGTACACTTCGTCGTCTACCTGCTGCACGTAGTCCTGCAGGCGGTAGTCGTAGCTGATGCTCAGGGGCTGGTCGCGGGCCTCCAGGTTGGCGATGCTGTATTTGTCGACGAAGAACTTGTTGTTGCCGCGCTCCAGCAGCGCCTTCACGTACTTAGGCTCGGCGGTGCGGTCCAGCCCGTCGAGGCCGTAGCTGTGGTTGACTTTGGTGTAGCCGGCCAGGTTCAGCTTGCCGGTGCCGCGCAGCGTGGTGCCGTCCAGGGTCAGCACGGAGGCGTCGTCGAAGCCGCTGCGGGTTTTGTCCATGGCCGGGATGGGCACCACGAGGCTGTTCTTGGGGTCGAGGCCCAGCAGGCCCTCCTTGCCTTGAATCATGGCCGAGGGCATGCCGTAGGGCGTGTGCTTGCTGGTGGCATCCAGAAACACGTACTGGCCCGGCTTGGGCTCATACGTGGCAATCATGTGGTTGTCCACGCCGGGCGTGGCCAGCTCGGCGTACTTATAGGGCAGGTCGCGGGTGCCCACCCAGGTCAGGTAGGCGGTTTTCACGCCGGCCAGGTGCAACATCTCGTTGGTGAGGTTGGCCATGTCCTTGCAGTCGCCGTAGCGGCGGGCGTACACCAGGCCGGCATCGTGCGGAATGAAGCCGCGCAAGCCCTGCTCGAAGGCGATGTACTTCACGTTGTCCTGCACCCAGTAGTAGATGCGGCGCACCTTTTCCTCTTCCGTTTTGGCGCCCACCACCAGCGAGTCGACGCGGTGCTGCAGGGCCGGACTGGGCTGTCGGTCGATGCGCCGCACGAAATCGGCGTACATGGTATACAGCTCCGGTACGCCGGCCAGCAGCTTGCGCGTCTGCCCGTTCACGGTAGCTTCCTGCACAAAAAACACGATGTGCGGCAGGTAGTAACTGGCCTCGGGGCCGTCGTCTTCGCGCGGCGGACTGGTGAGGTTGTCGGCCGTCCAGCGGTAGATTACCTGGCTGCCTTTTTCTTCCTTGGTGTACTTGATTGGCGTATTCTCGGCATGAAATGTCTTGTAGCCAATGACCACGCCCTTGGGCGCCGTGATGGTCAGTTCGGCGTGCTTCACGGGCACGTAGGAGCCCACGAAAAACGGCATCACGAAGCGGGCGTCCACGTGCTTCACCGTGTAGTCGGTGATGGTGCGGGCACCCGGCGCCACGGCCGGAAACGAGAACGAAGTCGACCGGGTGTCATCAAAAAACACCCCCGATTGAATCTCAAACTTGTCCTTAAAATCCGTCACCTTCACAGCTTTGAACTTGTCGCCGTTGGGCACCATGGTGCGGGCTTCCAGCTTCTGCAGGCGGTTGAAGTGCGAGCTGAACACCCGGTCGTTGGCGTAGGCGCCCGACTGCTCGTCGAGGTGCAGCATGTCGGCGTGGTGCTTGGCCAGCACTTGCACCGAATCGTTGCGGATTTCGACGGTCAAATCCTGGCGCATCTCCAGGTACACGGCTTTTTCGCCGGGGTACTGCTTTTTCATCTCGGCCACTTGCGCAGGGGCCTGTGCCTGGGCAGCCAGGCCCGCGAGCAGCAGTAGCGGCAGGAATACAGTAGAGGAATACATGAAAAGAGAATAACGATTGAATAATTGGGTATCAAGCTCCTACAAGGTACAAACGGAACGCCGGTCGGCCCTATTTGGTATCGTACACCATGAGGTTCCAGTAGTTCTCGGTGCGCTGGGGCTTGCCGGCGGCGTCAAAGTAGATAGTGGGGCCGCGGCGCTCGCCGCTGCGGTAGGTTTCTTCACGCTCCAGGGTGCCGTCGGGGCGGTAGTAGCGGCAGCGGCCGTGCAGTTCGCCGTGCAGGTAGTTTTCCTCCTCCATGCGCTTGCCGCCGGGGTAGAAGCTTTCCAGCAGGCCCGTGCGCAGCCCTTTGGCAAACGCGGTGCGCCGGAACACCTCGCCCGAAGCGTAGTAGTAGATGGCCGGGCCGGTGGCCTGGTTGTGGTCGAAGCTTTCCGAAGCGGCGGGCTTGCCATTGGCAAAGACCACGGCAATGGTGCCGGTCTGATTGGCCAGCGGCTGGAAGGCCGCGCCCTCGCCCGGCCCGCGGAAGCTCACCAGGGAGCCATAGTCGTAGGTTTTCTCTTCCAGCAGCTCGCCGGCGGGGTTGTAGCGCTTGCTGCTGCCGTGCAGGTTGCCGCCGTCGTAATGCTCCACAATGGCCACCTGGCCGTTGGGGAAGTAATACGTCCACTCCCCTTCTTCCTCGCCGGCGCGGTAGCTGCCCTTGCGCCGCAGCTGGCCGTTGGCGTAGTAGCTGAGCCACTCGCCTTCGGGCCGGCCGTCGCGGTACTCGCCCACGCGGTCGGGCTTGCCGTTGGCGAAGGTGGCCCGGTAGGTCCCGTGGCGGCGGCCGCTCACCTGCCCAAACGACGACTCGGTGCTGCCATCGGGCCGGAACCATGCGGAGGGGCCGTTGCTGCTGTAGCAGGTCAGGGCCGCGCGGTACAGGGGCTTGCCGCTGGGGTAGCGCAGGTTGATTTCCTTGCTGTCGGGCTTGAGCTCCACGCGGCTCAACTCCTTGCCCACCGAGTCGAAGGTGACGATGCGGCGCAGGGTGCCAAACTCGTTCAGGCGTTCCTGGGTGAGCTTGCCGCCGGGCTCGAAGCTGCGCGACGGGCCATTTAGCTCGCCTTTGAAGTACTCGTATTCCTCGCTCACGCGGCCGTCGGCGTAGTAGTCTTTCCAAGGGCCGTGGCGCTCACCAGCCAGGTAGTAGCCGGTGCTGGCGGGCTGCCCGTCGAGGGTATACTGCTCGTAATAGCCGTCTTCTTGGCCATCGGCCCCGAAGCGGGTGCGGCGCTGCAGCTGCCCACCGCGGTAGTAGAATTCGGAAGTGCCAATTTTGGTGCCTTTGTCGTCATAGTGCGCGATTTCGCGCACGCCGCCGTCGGGGTAGAACCATTTCCACTCGCCGGCCATCTGCCCGTCCACAAACGCGCCCTCCGAAGCTTTGCGGCCCTTGGCGTCAAGGCCCTGCATGGGCACGCGGCCTTTCTTTACGGGCTGGTCCACCACGGCTTTGCCGGCCTGGTCGAAGTAGCGAATGCGCACCACGCGGCCGTGGACATACTCGGTGTCGGCGTAGAGGTGGCCGGTTTCGTCGTAGTCGTGGTACACGCCGTGAAACTCGCCGGCTTCGTCGTAATTCTTTTCCGCGTTCGGCTTGCCGTTGAGGTAGAAGCTGCGCCAGGTGCCCACGCGCTTGCCGTGGGCGTAGCGGCCCTCCTCGCTCACCGCGCCCGTGGGGTGGTATTCGGTGTACGGGCCGTCGTGCTCGTCCTTGTCGTTAGCGCCTTTGTTGAGCGGCGTTTTGTCGGCGTAGAAGGTGGTGAACGTACCCTGCTTCACGCCGTTGGCGTAGGTGGTGGTGTACTGCAGGGTGCCGTCCTGAAAGAAGCCTTCTTCCAGGCCGTCTACTTTGTCGTTGTGCAGGGTAGCGCGCAGGCGCAGCTGGCCGTTGTCGTAGTAAGTAGCGTAGGGCCCCTCCAGGTTGCCGGCCTTGAAGGTGCGGCTGCCGGTGCGGGCGCCGCACTCGTTATAGGTGGTCAGCAGGCCATCAATTTTGTCGCTCTTGTAATTGATGTCGTACGACGGCTGGCCGTTGAGGTGGAACTCGCGGGCCAGGCCTTCGCGCTGGCCCTGGTCGTTGTAGATGAACGTTTTTTCCACCGTGCCGTCGGGGCGCAGCACTTTCCAGGGGCCCACCCGCTGGCCGGCCGCGTTGAAGCGCCCCATGGCATCGACGGCGCCTTGGCTGGTGAGCGAAATCCAGTCGCCGGTCGATTTGAACTTGCCTTTCTCGTTCACACCGGCCCCGAGGCCGTCGGGCTTGCCGTCGCCGTTGAACCAGGCATCCAGGCGTTGCCCGGCCGGGCCGCCCACCACCTGCTGGCGCAGGCGCAGGTTCATCAGGGCGGGCACGGCCGCGTTTAGCATGGCTTGCACCTTGGCCTTGTTGCTTTTCACCCACGGCGCGCCCTTGGCCTCGTCGGCCGATTGGAGGATGAGGTAGGTGAAGGGCGTCAGGTTGTCGTCTTTGCGAAGCGTGGCCACCATGGGCCCGTAGGCCCGCACCCAGAAGTCATCGGCGGCCCCTTCCGTCGGAAATTTCTCCACCAGCAGCTGGGTTTGCTTCACCACCGCGGCCTGGAATTTCACCTTCGACACGTACTCCTTTTGCAGGGCCACCTTGCTTTCCAGCAGCTGGTCCAACTCCGCAAACGCGGCGTTGGGTGCCACCGGCTTCACTTTTTCGTTGTCTTCCACCACGGCCACGCCCTGCGACAGGCGCTCGGCCTGCACCAGCACGTTGTGTCCGGCCGGGCTAGCGTCGGTGAGGGCCAGGTAAGTCAGCCAGCTGATGAGGGCGTGCGCGGTCTGGCCCTGGCGGGCGGCGGCCACGGCCAGCATGCGGTGCGAGTTGGGGTGCGTCGGGTTGAGTTCGGCGCTGTGCTGCAGGCTGGCCAGGGCCTCGGCCGTGCGGCCCTGCTGCAGGTAGGTGACGCCTTGGTTGTAATACAGGTTCTGATTGTAGGGAAACAGCTGCAGGCCCTGCTTGAAAGTGGCCAGTGCGGCGTCAATCTGCTTCAGCTCCTCTTGGGCGTTGGCCAGGGTGTTGTAAGTGACGGGCTCGAAGGGATTGAGGGCAATAGCGCGCTTGGCGGCGGCCACGGCTTCTTCGTTTTTGCCCGAGGCGTAGCAGCTCAGCGCCAGCTCGCTTTGGGCGATGGCGTAGGAAGAGTCGCCGGGCGTCACGGCCTGGTACTTGGCAATGGCACCGGCGAAGTCCTCCTTGTCGTGCAAGGCCACGCCTTCGTTCACCAATTGGCCCGGCTTGGGCAGGGTGGCGGGGGTTTGCTGACCCATCCCGAGCAGGGGGGCCGCCACGAGCAGTGCCAACGAGGCCCCGCGGGTAACAGTAGACATAACGACGATGAAGGAAAACAGAGAAGGCAACTTCTCGGCCTCCGGCCGTAGCAGCGGCGCCTACAGTACCACAAGTATAAGCATGTGCCGCTATGCCTTCATCTTCAGTTCATCATTTTTTTGGCTGGGCCCGGCTTTTTTTCGCGGGCTCCAAAATCGGCTCCTTTTTAAGCTCGACCGTAGGCCGCACCACCAGTTCCTGGTAGCCAAACGTAGGGTCGGTTTCACGCCGAAATTCCAGCTCGGGCAACTCGTTCAGCACAATTTCGGCGGTGGTGTACACGCGGCACCCGTCCAGCAAATGCCCGCCGATGGTGCGCCCCGTACTGTCGGAAACGGCCAGGTGCAAGTGCGAGCCGTTGGTAGAAAGCGTGCCCACCAACGACACAATCTCGATATGGCCGCGGTACACGGTGGGGCCCTCCTGGTTGGCCAGCCGCAGCGTGGCCACCGTGAGGCTGCCCACGCACGTCACCATGGCACCCGCCCGGATGTGGTGCGCCTGCGCATACGCCGTCAGGGACTGGCGCAGGTCGTCGCCGGGCCGCAGGCGCAGCGCGTGGGCTTTGGGCGTGGAAGTGTGAGCGGCGTGGGGCACGGCAGGAGCAACTTGGGCCGCGGCGGGGCTGGCCAGCAGGCACAGAAAGATGAAACGAAAGAAATGCATCGTTTCAAAGAACGGCACGCGGCCGCGAAACGCCTCCCCTACCGGCTAAACCGCACCGTGCCGTAGCGCACCTTAATGTTCACATTGCCACAATTGGGGGCCGGCACCGGGCCGCCGAACACGCCCAGCACGTCGCTGGTTTGCGGGCCGTTTTCCTGCGACAGCACGCGCACAGCGCTTTTGTCTACCAGCAGCTGGCCCTGCTCGGTGCTCACGTCGAACCGGAACACCGGCGCTTCGGCAAAGCCCAGCCGAATGGTGCTGAAGCCCCCGTCCAGGTTCACCTGGCGGAAATTAGCACCCATGTCGCGCACCACAAAATCGGGGCAGTAACGCACGGCCATGTCGAGGGCCTCGCCGATTTTGTCAATGGTGAAGCGCGAGTAGCCCGACGAGCCGCGCAGGTTCCGCACGCTGCCCAGGGCCACGTCGCCATACTTGCTGTGCACGGTGAGGTCCTGCACGGTGCCAATGTCGATGTCTGAGTAGTTGTTGCGCAGGTCCACCGTGGTGCCCTGGTCGAGGCGCAGGCGGGCGTAACTGGCGTCGATGCTGGCGCGGCCGGCGAAAGCCACGGTGCAGTCGCCGTTACCGATGCGCAACAAGTTGCGCGGGCCGTCGAGGCGGCCGGTGCGCAGGGCGCCGTAGTCCACGGCCAGCTCGGTGGGGCCGCTGAGGTCGCCGGCAATGCTCACTTCGCCGAAGTTGTTGTGCACGCGCAGCGCCGTGGTGCGGGGCAGCCACACGGTGTAGTTCACCTCGTAGCGGCAGCCGCCGGGCCGCCCGCGCAGAATGGGGCCAAACTGCGTGCTCACGGCCACGCCGCCGGTTTTGGCGTCGTAGTCCAGCCACTGCACGCCCAACGCGTCGAGCACCTGGCGGGCGCCCTGGTCGGTTTCGGAGCGCGCCACCAGTTCGGCTTCTACCTTGATTTCGCGCTTGTTCCAGGGGTTAATCTGCACCCGGCCGTAGCGTGTATCCAGCGAAAACGGCCGGCCCGTCTTGGGCACTGCGTAGCTGCGGCTGAGACGGCGGCGCTGCTCGACCTGCAGCATGGTTTCCTGCTGCTCGGTGGGTTGGTCCTGCAAAGGGTTTTGGGGCCCACCCGAAACAACCTCCACCGCCACAAAGGCCTCAATGGTCAAGCCCTGCGAGCCGAAGCCGGCTTTCTGCACGGCTTGCGCGCGGCCTCCCAACGGCCCCAGCGCCACGAGTAGCGCCGTGGCCAGGGCCAGCCGCCAGGAATAAATCAGGCTTTTCATTCTGAATCGTGGCGGCTGTCGGCCAGCACATACGAGCCCGCGCTGCGGTCTTCGGCGGCGCTGGTGCCCAGGTGCAGCTGCTGGTCCAGAATGTCGAGCCGCACCTGCAGGTTGCGGTTCATGGCCGTGAGCACGGCGTCGGGCTGCGGGTGGTGCAGCAGTTCGGCTTTCAGCTGGCGGTAGCTCGAATCGAGCGACACCAATTCGCGCTGCCAGTCGGCGGTCATGCCGGCGGTGCCGGGGCCGCGCATTTCGGTTAGTTCGCTTTGGCGGCGGGCCAACTGGTTGGTGTAGTAGGCTTCCATGCCGCGCACGGCCCGCACGAGCTGGCTGTCGGCGCCGGTGGTGCGCTCGGCGGCGGCCAGGGCCGTGGGGTTGCCGCCCTGGTACAGAGCCGCATCGGACTCGGCCGAGGCGCTGGTGCTGGTTTGAGGGGTAGCAACGGCCGCCACGGCGGGCGAGGGGGGGTTCGATTTCCAGGCTTCGCTGGCGCCGGCGGCAAATACCAGCAGAGCGAGCGAGGCCGCCACGCCGTAGCGCTGCAACCAGCTGGCCGGCGCCGCAGACGCTTGCGGGGCCAGGGGTTCTTCGGCCAGGTGCAGGGCCGGCGGGGCCAGGGGCTGGCCAAGCTGCTGCTCCAGCGCGGCCCACAGGTCGGGGCGCGGCTCGTGCGCGTCGAAGTCGGCGCGGTGCCGGTCGACGAAGTTTTCTAAAGAATTGGGCTTGTTCGGGTTCATGGATGGTTGCAAACGCACGGTTCGTCCAGGTTCCAAAGGGGCCGCGGGGATAATGGGGTGGCTGCCGCGGCCGAGCGAAAAAGGATGAAGAGTAGTGAGGGAATAAGGATAACGGATGGTAACACGAATGGATGTGGCTTAGCTCAAGCCGCGCTGGGCGGCCAGCTCGCGCAGTCGCACCCGGGCCCGGCTATACTGCGACTTGGAAGTAGACTCGGAAATGCCCAGAATGCCAGCAATTTCGAGGTGGTCGTAGCCTTCGAGCAGGTACAGGCTCAGCACCACGCGGTAGCCGTCGGGCAGCTCCTGAATGCAGCGGCGCAGCACGTCGGCGCGGTAGCTCACGTCGGCTTCTTCCTCGTGCGAGGGGCCGGCGCTTTCGGCGGGCTCGTCGTGGTGCTGCTCGCCCAGGGGCACCAGGGCCAGGCGCCGCTGCCGCAGGCAGTTGATGCTTTTGTTGACCACAATGCGCTTCAGCCACGCTCCGAACGATGAGTCGCCCTTGTAGCTGCTCAGCTCCCGGAAGGCGCTCAGGAACGACTCCTGCAGCACGTCTTCAGCCTCGGCGTAGTCGCCGGTGATGCGCAGGGCCGCGTTGAACATGGCCTTGGCGTAGCGCCGGTAAATTTCGGCCTGGGCCTGGCGGTCGTTCAGGCGGCAGCGCTCCACCAGCGGAGCATTGATGTCAACGTAGGCAACGGCGGCTTCCATGCGCAGAGAAAGACGAAGGGTTGAAGAGCTTAAGCGAGCGAAGGACCCCAATAGCAGGGCCGGGGTTGCAGCCCGGGCGACGGGCCGTAACTTGTTCGCAAATTAACCCTTTTCCACCATGCCTCTGCCTATCCCGTTGCGGTCCTTCGGCCTTTCGCTGCTCACCCTTGGCGCCAGCCTGGCCCTCGGCAGCTGCTCCAAAAGCGACTCGGACGCGTCGTCCAGCCTATTCATCAACTTTGGGCCGGGCGCAGGCCACGACCTGCGCACCGGCACCAACCTGCCCATGGGCCCAACGGACCCCACCGACTGGAAGCTCGACGGCAAGTGGAACACCACGGAGCAAAAGCTTTTTCAGTCGCTGGGGCTCGACCTGAACGGCCCCGTGCAGAACCCCAACAAGATTTACACGGCCGGCTACCCCAACCCCGCCGTTGGGCAATTCCGGTTTTCGTATTCCTCGGCGCAAAACGCGCCCGCGGTGCGCTGCAAAGTGGTGGTCGTGAACCAGGTGTATCAGCCTCTCATCGAGGCTACGTCGCCGGGCCTTTCGCCCAACCAAGAATTTCAGTTTGACATCAGCAGCAGCTCGTTTAAGCGCGGCCAGCTCTACCGGGTGTATTATGTGATGTACAACGGCACCACGCTCTACCACAAAGGCCACGGCGATATCAAGGTCGAAGAGAACCACTGAGCCACGGCATCAAGTACAAGCAGTTGATTGTCAGCGCATAGCAAAACAATCCCGATGCTTTGCGCCCTTTACCCTTAATTTTACAGCATAATCCCTCCGTATGTCTGTAAAATCCCTCCTTATCACCGGTGGCGCTGGCTTTGTGGGCTCGGCCCTGGCCCTGCGCTTCCGCGAAGCCTATCCCGAGTGCCGCATCTTCGCCCTCGACAACCTCAAACGCCGCGGCTCGGAGCTGAACTTGCCCCGCCTGCGCGAAGCCGGCATCGAGTTCGTGCACGGCGACATCCGCAACAAAGAGGATTTCGACGCCCTCCCCGCCGTCGAAGCCGTCATTGAAGCCTCGGCCGAGCCCTCGGTGCTGGCCGGCCTCACCTCGGCCCCGGATTACCTGATTAACACCAACCTGACGGGCACGGTGAACTGCCTGAACTACGCCCGCCAGCACAACGCGGCGTTCGTGTTCCTGTCCACGAGCCGGATTTACCCGATTAACCAAATCGACAAAATCCAGACCGTGGAAGCCGAAACCCGCTTCGAGGTGAGCCCCGAGCAGCCCATTGCCGGCATCTCGCCCGCGGGCCTGGCCGAAGATTTTCCCTTGGAGGGCTACCGCTCGCTCTACGGCGCCACCAAGCTGTGCTCGGAGTACCTGATTCAGGAATACCACCACTTCTACAACATGCGCACGGTGATAAACCGCTGCGGCGTGCTCACCGGCCCTTGGCAGATGGGCAAGGTCGACCAGGGCGTGATTGTGCTGTGGGTGGCCCGCCACTTCTGGAAGCAGCCGCTGGGCTATTTCGGCTTCGGCGGCACCGGCAAGCAGGTGCGCGACATCCTGCACGTCGACGACTTGTTCGACCTGGTGAAATACCAAATTGAGAACCTGGAGCAGGTGAATGGCAAAACTCTGAACGTGGGCGGCGGCCGCGACATCAGCGTGAGTTTGCAGGAATTGACGGCCATTTGCCAACGCGTGACCGGCAATACCGTACCCATCAGCTCGCAGGTCGAAAACCGGCAGGCCGACATCCAGCTCTACCTCACCGACAACGCCCGCGTGACCGAGCTAACCGGCTGGACGCCCAAACGCTCGGCCGAGCAAATTGTAACCGACGTGTACAACTGGCTGCGCGAAAACGAAGCGCAGCTGAAACCCATCCTGGGCTAAAAGGCCTGCATTTTATCTAATATGAAAATCGCACTCATCACGGGGGCCGGGGGCCTGATAGGGTCGGAAGCGGTGGAGTTCTTCGCCGACAAGTTCGACCTGGTGGTCGGCATCGACAACAACCTGCGAAGCTACTTCTTCGGCGAGCAGGCCAGCACCGACTGGAACCGGGCCCGGTTGCAGAACACGTTCGCCAACTACCGCCACCACGCGGCCGACATCCGCGACGTGGAAGCCCTCGGCGACCTCTTCCGCGAGTACGGCGCCGACATTGCCCTGGTGGTGCACACGGCCGCCCAGCCCAGCCACGACTGGGCCGCGCGCGAGCCCTTCACCGACTTCACCGTCAACGCCAACGGCACGCTCAACCTGCTGGAAATGACCCGGCAGCACTGCCCGGAGGCCGTCTTCATCTTCACCTCCACCAACAAGGTGTACGGCGACAACCCGAACTTCCTGCCGCTGGTGGAGCTCGAAACCCGCTGGGAGATTGACGAAGCGCACCCGTATTTCCAGCACGGCATCGACGAGCAGATGAGCATCGACCACACCACGCACTCCTTGTTCGGGGCCAGCAAGGTGGCGGCCGACGTGCTGGTGCAGGAGTACGGCCGCTACTTCGGCATGAAGACGGCCGTCTTCCGCGGGGGCTGCCTCACGGGGCCGCGCCACTCCGGGGCGCAGCTGCACGGCTTTTTGTCGTATTTGATGAAGTGCGCCCTCACCGGGCAGCACTACACCGTCTTCGGCTACAAGGGCAAGCAGGTGCGCGACAACATCCACTCCCACGACCTGGTGAACATGTTCTGGCACTTCTACCAGGCCCCGCGCCCGGGCGGCCAGGTCTACAACGCCGGCGGGGGCCGCTTCGCCAACTGCTCGATGCAGGAGGCCATCGCCCTGTGCGAAACCATCACGGGCAACACAATGAGCTACTCGTACTCGGAGCAGAACCGCGTGGGCGACCACATCTGGTACGTCTCCGACGTGCGCCGCTTCGAGCAGCACTACCCCACCTGGCGGTTTGAGTACGGGCTGACGGCCACGCTGACGCAGATTTTCAACGAGTTGCGGGAGCGCCAGCCGGCATGAAGCTAAGCGTCGTCATTCCGGCCTACAACGAGGAGGAGAGCCTCGGCGAAACGCTGCGCACGCTGCACGCGGCGCTGGCGGCCGAAGGCATCGAGCACGAAATCGTCGTCACCAACGACAACAGCAAGGACAACACCCTGGGCGCGCTCGAAGCCCTGGCGCGGGAAATCCCCACGCTGACGTATTACACCAACGCCGGCCCCAACGGCTTCGGCTACGCCGTGCGCTACGGCCTCGAGCGCTACACGGGCGAGTGCGTGGCCGTGATGATGGCCGACCTCTCGGACGACCCGGCCGATTTGGTGCGCTACTACCGCACGATGGTGGCGGGCAATTACGACTGCGTCTTCGGCTCGCGCTGGATAAAGGGGGGCCGGGTGGTGGACTACCCGGCCCACAAAAAGACGCTCAACCGCGTGGCGAATGCCATCGTCAAGACCCTGTTCCGGCTCAAGTACAACGACTGCACCAACGCCTTCAAGCTCTACCGCCGCCACACCATGGACGGGCTCAAGCCCTTCCTCTCGCCCCACTTCAACCTCACGCTCGAGCTGCCGCTGAAGGCCATCGTGCGGGGCTACTCCTACGCCGTGGTGCCCAACTCCTGGACCAACCGCAAGTACGGCGAGAGCAAGCTCAAAATCAAGGAGATGGGCTCGCGCTATTTCTTCATCATGATGTACTGCCTCATCGAGAAATATTTCTCAAGGGGTGATTTCCGGAAGAAAGAAGCCTGATACAACAGCTTCAGTAAAGCACAAAAAAGCCGCTCAGGATTCTGAGCGGCTTTTTTGTGCTTTACTGAAACGGAATTAGATATCGAACTTGATGCCTTGGGCCAGCGGCAGCTCGGTGCTGTAGTTGATGGTGTTGGTCTGGCGGCGCATGTACACTTTCCAGGCGTCGGAGCCGGACTCGCGGCCACCGCCGGTTTCCTTCTCGCCGCCGAACGCGCCGCCGATTTCGGCCCCGCTCGTGCCGATGTTCACGTTGGCAATGCCGCAGTCGGAACCAGCGGCAGCCAGGAAGGCTTCGGCCTCGCGCATATTCAGGGTGAAGATGCTGCTGGACAGGCCCTGTCGCACGTCGTTTTGCAGCTCAATGGCCTTCTCTACGCCACCGCTGTACTTGATGAGGTAGAGAATGGGCGCGAAGGTTTCTTCCTGCACCGTGTGGTAGTGGTTTTCGACTTCCACCAGCGCGGGCTGCACGTAGTGGCCGCCGTGCAGCTCGGCGCCGCTCAGCACCTGGCCGCCGGTGAGCAATTTGCCGCCTTCGGCCTGCACCTTCTCCAGGGCTTCGCTGAACATCTTCACGGCATCGGCGTCGATGAGCGGGCCCACCAGGGTGCCCTCCTGCAGCGGGTGGCCGATGGGCAGCTTGGGGTAGGTGGCCAGCAGACGGCTTTTCACTTCCTCAAACACGCTGTCTTCGATGATGACGCGGCGGGTGCTGGTGCAGCGCTGCCCGGCCGTGCCCACCGCCCCAAACACGATGGCGCGAATGGCAATGTCGAGGTCGGCGTTTTTGGTCACGATGATGGCGTTATTGCCGCCCAACTCCAGCAGGGCGCGGCCCAGGCGGGCGCCCACTACCTCCCCTACTTTGCGCCCCATGCGGGTGCTGCCCGTGGCCGACACCAGCGGCACGCGCTTATCGGCGGCCATGGCGGCGCCGATGTCGGCCCCGCCCACAATCAGGTTGAACACGCCTTCGGGAATGTCGTTTTCTTCCAGCACCTCGCGGATGATGTGCTGCACGGCCACGGCCGTGAGGGGCGTTTTCTCCGAGGGCTTCCAGATGCTCACGTCGCCGCACACGGCGGCTAGCATGGCGTTCCAGCTCCACACGGCCACCGGGAAGTTGAAGGCCGAAATGATGCCCATCAGGCCCAGCGGGTGGTACTGCTCGTACATGCGGTGCGCCGGGCGCTCCGAGTGCATGGTGAAGCCGTGCAGCTGGCGCGAAAGGCCCACCGCAAAGTCGCAGATGTCAATCATCTCCTGCACTTCGCCCAAGCCTTCCTGCAGGATTTTACCCATCTCGGCGCTCACCAGCTTGCCCAGGGGCTCCTTGTATTCGCGCAGCTTGTTGCCAATCTGGCGCACGATTTCGCCGCGCTTGGGGGCGGGCACCAGGCGCCAGGTCTGGAAGGCTTCCTGCGCGGTTTTGATGACGGTATCGTAGTCTTCGAGGGTGGCGAAGGCCACGCTGGCAATGCGGCGGCCGTCGGCCGGCGCCGTGACGGTGCGGCGCTCGGCATTGGCACTGCCACCCCACTGGCGGCCGGTGCTGTAGGCGGCGTTTTCGGAAGCCACGCCCAGCTGGCGCAGCACGTCCTGAATGCCGTGGGGGTCTTCGTGCGGGTGGGCCACGGTTACGTCGGGCGCGGTGGCTTCTTCGAGGGCTTGCTTCATGGGGAAATTGGGGTGGGATGTTGCGCCGGCAAAGCTACGGCGTGCCACCCAACGAAGCGCTTACTTGCCGGCTACCAACCTCCTGATGGGCGACACGCGGGCACCCAGCCCGCGGCGGCATCCCTGGGTCGGGCTTATTACTCCGGCTCGGGCAACATGCCAGCCCGCTCCTGCTGGTCGCGCAGCCACTCCATGGCATCGGCTTCGTTGTCGTAAAAGAGCGGATACGAATCGATGGTGGCGGCCTGGCGGAGGTGGGCTTCCATTTCGGTGCTTTCAGCGGCCTGGCGCTGGTGCGGGCCCGAGAGGTAGGCCGTGAACAGCGGCCCGCCCAACGCTGCCGCTACCTGCGGCGAAAACTGGTCCCGAAACCACTCGGTGAGGGTAGGCCCATCGAGTGGGCGCCGGCGCAGGTCCAGCAGCCAGAACCGGCAGTTGCCGTGCTCCTTTGCGGCCGTCAGCATGGCCTGGTAAGTGCCCTGCACCTCGGGCGGAGGCAGGGCCTGAAGCCAGCGGCCAATGAGCACGCCCAAATCGGAGCGGTATTCCAGCGAGAAAGCATCGGTGGGGAATGAGGCCATAGGCAGAAGAATAAATCGAACAATCCGCTTATACGTCAGCCATAAAGCTCAGGTAAACGCGCCGCGCATTTTTTCTATCTTCCTGAGGGTCCGAACAGAAACAAAAAAGCCCTTTGCCATGGGCGGCAAGGGGCTTTTCGGTCTGCTCTATTTCGCGGCGGCTACCCCACTTTGCGCAGGGCCACGCGCTCCTGCTCCAAGTCGCCTAGGTTGTTGAAAACCTCCAGGCTGTCGCGGCGCAGGCCACGTACTTCCTCATCGGACAGCTGCCGCACCTTGGTTTGAAAGTCTTTGTAGTAGGCCACAAACACGGCTAGCTCGGGCACGCGGTTTTCGTAAGGTACCATGTTTTCCAGCACTTCGCTGAAGAAGTGAGGGTTATGGGTGGTCACAAAAAACTGGTTTTCCTGCTGCGTGGCAATGCGCTCGGCCAGTTGCGACACGTACTGCGGATAAGAATGGGCCTCCGGCTCTTCCAGCAGAATCACCGTGTTGCGGTTCGACTCCATGGCCGCGAGGTAGAAGCCGAAGCGCTGCAGCGTATCGCCACTGCTCGAATACGGGTAGGCAAAGCTCAGCCCGTCAATTTCTTTCATCACCTCGAAGCGGCCGGCGTCGGGGCGCACCCGCAGGCGCAGGCCACGTTCCGCAAACAATCCGGCAAACTCCTGGCGCAGGTCGGCGTGCTGCTCCAGCACCTGCACCAAGTTGTTGCCGTAGGGCGGGCGCAGCGAAGCTTCCACATGCCGCCGGTCGATGCGGCCGCCGGACTTGTAGCGGTACGCCTTCACGGCGCGGGGCTGCCAGGCCGGCGTCGAGGCCACGTAATGGCCGTCTTCGCCGGGCCGGTCCATGGCGCCGTGGCGGTCAAACTCGGTGTAGAGAAAGCCCGGCTCGGGCAGGGGCGACGCCGTGGTCAGGTGCGGGTAAAGGCGCTCCAGCAGCAAAGCGTCGTCGCTGGAGCGAGCTTTGTTGCGGCCTTCCAGCAAGGGCAGGCCCATCTGGGCGCGCAGCAAGCGGTAGGCCGCCTGGCTGAACACGCCGTACCGGAATCGTTTGCTTTGAGCGTCGTGGCCCAGCAGGCAGATGTCACGGTCGGTTTCCACGCGCAGCGGCTGCGTCAGCACGCCGTCGTGGAACAGGTGCGCGGACTTTTCGTAGCGCACAAAACTGCCCATGAATTTTTTCTTCTTCCCGTACGGAAAACCACCCAACAAACTCATGGCTTCCAGCACCGTCGATTTTCCCACATTGGGCTGGCCAATGATAAGGTTGACGCGCCGCGGGTGCAACACGGCGCTCCGAATCGACTTGAAATTCTGGATATAGAGGGTGTTAATGACGTTTTCCATGCACATGTAGTGGCAAACAAGCCGGACTGTTTACCGTTCAAAACCCTAAGCCGGAATTCCCACACTGGGACTTTCTACTTACGTGCGAGCCAGACAAATGGACTTGTTGCGAAAGTCTAATTATCAGTTTCTCGGGACTATTTTGGTCGAAGTTATGCCCATAATTCAATCTTTTCTACCAGGTTTACCAAATAAATTTTTCGACTTGGTATCGCCTTTGCTGCAACCCAAAAATTCGTCCTGCCTCAGTACAAAAAAAAGCCCCTGCCAATGCGACAGGGGCTTTTTTAACGCAGAAAGATGTTATTCGGCTCCGATGGGGTAGTAGGCCTTGCGGCCGTCCGGATACACGCCCTCCACCAGCACGCCGCCACCGTTGCGGGCCTGGTCGAGAATGTTTTTCACATCCGACGGCTTGGTCACCTGGCTCTTATCAATGCGGGTGATGATGAAGCCGTCGGCCATGCCCGTCTCGCGCAGGTTGCTGCCCTTGATGCCGCTGATTTTGGCGCCGCCTTCCAAACCGAGCTTGGCCAGGTCGCGGGCGGGCACCGCCGAGATAGTGGCACCCTCGTACTTGATGGACGCTACGGCGTCTTCGCGCACCACGCCGGTGGTGCCGGTCGAATTGCGCAGAATGGCCTCGGTGGTGCCGGTACTGCTGCCACGCAGGTAGCTCACCTTAATCTTATCGCCAGGACGGAAGCGGGCCACTTGCTCCTGCAACTGCGAAGAGGTGTTCACGTTCACGCCATTGATTTGGGTGATGATGTCGCCCGTTTTCAAGCCGGCGGCGGCGGCGGCGCTGTTCTCGCTCAGGCCCTGCACGTACACGCCGTTCAGAGTGTTCAGTTTTTTCTCCGAAGCCAGCTTGGCATCCACTTCCTGGATTTGCACGCCCAGCAGGGCCCGCTGCACTACCTTATACTTCAGCAGGTCGTCGACCACTTTGCTGGCCAGCGAGCTGGGAATGGCAAAAGAGTAGCCTTCGTAGCTGCCGGTGTGCGAGGCAATGGCCGAGTTGATGCCGATGAGGTCGCCGTTGAGGTTGACAAGGGCGCCGCCCGAGTTGCCGGGGTTCACCACGGCATCGGTCTGGATGAACGACTCGAGGCCCATGTTATCCTTGCGGTTCAGGATGCCAATGTTGCGGCCCTTGGCGGAGATAATGCCGGCCGTCACGGTCGAGTTCAGGTTGAAGGGGTTACCCACCGCGAGCACCCACTGGCCCACTTTCACGTCGTCGGAGTTGCCGTACTTCACGAAGGGCAGGTTGTCGGCTTTCACCTTCAGCACGGCCAGGTCGGTGTTGGGGTCGGCGCCCACCAGCTCGGCGTCGAACTTGCGCTTGTCGTCGAGCACCACCTCAATCTTGGAGGCTTTGTCGATGACGTGGTTGTTGGTCACGATGTAGCCATTGGCGGCGATGATGACGCCCGAGCCGGAGCCCTGGCCGCCGCCGCGCGGCTGCTGCTGAAACTGGTCAAACTGGTCGCCAAAGAACTGGCGCAGGAAGGGGTCCATCTGCTGCTGGCGCTGGGCGGGCTCGGCAGCATATTCGGTCATTACGTGCACCACGGCCGGGGTCACGGCGGCGGCGGCGGCTACGAAGTTCAAGCCTTCGGGCACGACGTAGGGCGTGCTCCGCATCTCGGACGTGTAACGCACCTGGGGGTTGGCGGCTACAGCCTGGGGCGCCACGGGGGCGGGCTCCAGCAGCTTGTACCCCCCCACGGCCACGCCGCCGCCCAAAATGGCGGAACCGAGCAGGCCGAGCATCATTTGTTTTGCTTGCATGGGTAAGGGAAAAATTGAAAAGGGTGAAACCAGTGAATGAAGAGCCTAATTTAACGTTCCGGGTATGAAAACCGGATGAGCCGGCCCGGTGATATTACCATCAACGCGGGAAGGATTCAGTTTAGCGCCTCGGGGTTGCTTTTAGCAGAAAACAGGCCAAATCAGGTTGTATACGGACATAACACACGAGCCTGCAAAAAAGGCACCCCGCGGGGTGCCTTTTTTGCAATCAGTGGCCCGCGCTTAGCGGATTTCGATGTGCTGCTTGGTCACTTTTTCGGTGTCGAAGGGCAGCGTGACGCGCAGGATTCCGTCGGTCAGTTCGGCGCCAATGGCCTTCACGTTCACCGTGTCGGGAAGGCGGAAGCTGCGGCTGAAGGTGCCGTAGTTGGTTTCGAGGCGGCGGAACTTGGGGTTAGCCGGGGCCTCGGGGGCCACCACGGCGGGCTTGTTGTCGTCGGGCTTGGCCTCGTCGGTGGCGTTGGCCTCGGTGGCCGTAGCGGCGGCTTCTTTGGCGGCGGCGGCAGGATTGGCGCGCTCGCCCGAAATCACCAGCTGGCCGTCGTGGAATTCGATGTGCACGGCTTCTTTCTTGAGACCGGGCAGGGCCAGGTGCAGCTCAAAACCTTCGGCCGTTTCGAGGATGTCGGCGGCCGGGATGAACGTGGGAGTGGGCTGCGTGGTGGGGGTAGTTTGCGGGTCGCGCAGCATGTCGGCGAGCATGGTGCTCAACGCACGGCTCGGACGCAGGGAAGGACGGGTGTTATACAGCAACGTGGTCATGGGTGATATAGAAGTTGAATGTGGAAGTGAAAGAACAAGTGCCTTCTTGCGGCACGCTTGGCTTTCATTCAAATTCATACCAAACCTATTTGCGTCACATTTCTAAGACAAATTGTCCTGTTTTATAAAAAAGCCATTTTATCCCTGCAGTTGCAGACAAACAAATAGTCAGCCCACGCTTCTCAAACGGCACAATCAGGAAAATTATCGGTCTGCAACTTTGGCACAACCTGTCTTGTTCGCGGCTTAGTGCTGCGTTGGCAACTGCTGGCGCGTGGCGGCATCCTGCCCGTTGAGGAAGGTGAAACGCACCTCAAGCCCCACCACCGGCGACACGGCGTTGGCACGGCCCGCGGGCTCTATCACACTACCGTTCACATCATACCGCGCCAGTCCAAAACTGTACTGCGTTTGGTAGGCCACCCAAGGCGTGACGTCGAGCAACGGGGACAAACGCACACCCACCTCGCCGCGCAGGCTGGTGAAGTCGATGGTGCGCTCGTCGGCGTCGGTGTTCGAGCGCAACAGGCGCACGTGCGTGGCGGCCTCGTAGCTCAGGCGCGGACGAATGCTCAGGCTTCCCAGCGGCACTATTTTCTCCAGGTCCAGGCGCAGGCGGGCATTGGTGCGGGCCGTGGCGCCGTTGGCGCCGGGAATGACGCGCTCCAGGCTCAGGCGCTGGCCAAACGTGAGCGGCCCCACCGAGCTGCGGTGGCGCAGCAGCACCTCGGGCAGCAGCACGTACGTATTGTAGGCCGAAATGTAGGCGGCCGTGGCGCCGATGCTCCAGTGCTCGTTCCAGAAATGCTCGTAGCCCACGGTGAGGCGCCGCTCATCGAACCCCAGCACGCGGTTGGGGTCGTTGTAGCCGTTGTTGTCGGTGAGGCTCTGGCCGCGCAGGGCCACCAGAAAATAGTCGTTGCCGGTAGGTAGCGCTACTTCGGCCTGCGCTTCGGGCCAAATCTGCCAGCCGAAGACGGTGCGCCGGGTTTGGGCGGCCACGGGCCAGGACAGCAGCAGGCCCAGCAGGGCGGCGAGCAAAAACGGTTTCTTCATGGAGCAAAGATGTGAACGACCCGAAAAGCTTAGGCCCGACCAGCCAGCTCCTGCACGGCCAGCCAGGCCATCAGGCCAGGACCGGTGGCCAGGGCCTTCTCGTCGATGTCGAAAGTAGGCGTGTGCACCGACGACGCAAAGCGGCCGTCTTCGTGTCGCGTGCCGAGGCGGTAGAAGCACGCCGGCGCGGCCTGCGAGAAGTAGGCAAAATCTTCGGCGGCCATCCACTGGTCCAGCTCTACCACGTTTTCGGGGCCCAGATATTCTTCGGCCGCGGCGCGCACGCGGGCCGTGAGCTGGGGCTCGTTTTCGAGGTAGGGATAGCCGTGGCGGATTTCGAGCTCGCACACCGCGCCCATGCTTTCGGCCAGGCCCTCGCAGAGGCGGCGCAGGTGCTGGTGGGCTTCGGCGCGCCACTCCTCATTGAGGGTGCGGAAGGTGCCCTCAATGTACACCTCGTTGGGGATGACATTGGTGGCGCCGTTGGCGATGACTTTGCCGAAGCTGAGCACCGAGGGAATTTTGGGGCTGGCCCGGCGGCTCACAATCTGCTGGGCGGCCACGATGATGTGGGCGGCCACCAGCACGGGGTCGAGGTTCATTTCGGGCATGGCGCCGTGGCCGCCCTTGCCCTTGATGGTGAGGTAGAGCTCGTCGGTGCTGGCCATGTAGCGGCCGGAGCGCAGGCCGATTTTGCCAGCCGGCAGGTGCGGAAACACGTGCTGCCCCAGCACATTGGACACGGCCGGGTTTTCCAGCACGCCTTCCTTAATCATCAGCGAAGCGCCGCCCGGCAACCGCTCCTCGCCCGGCTGAAACATCAGCTTCACGGTGCCCTGGAACTCGCCTTTCAGCTCGTTGAGGATGCGGGCCGCGCCCAGCAGCGACGCCGTGTGCACGTCGTGGCCGCAGGCGTGCATCACGCCGGGGTTGGTGGAACGGTAAGGCACGTCGTTGGCCTCCGTGATGGGCAGCGCGTCCATGTCGGCGCGCAGGGCAATGGTGGGGCCGCCGGGCTGGCCTTCAATCAGGGCCACCACACCGGTATTGGCGATGGGCTGCGGCGTGAGGCCCAACTTCCGGAGTTCCTGCGTGACGTAGGCGGCGGTGTTAGTTTCTTCAAACGACAGCTCCGGATGGGCGTGCAGGTGGCGGCGGATGGCCACGGTATCGGCGGCATGCTGGGCGGCGAGCTCTTGGATGCGGGGGATGAGTTGGGCGGACATGGGTAGTCGATAGTTAAAAGCTGTCATCCTGCGCGCAGCGAAGGACCTCTTCATACTTGACCCAAGTAGACAAATGCAGGTAGTTCAAGGGCGAGAAGGTCCTTCGCTGCGCGCAGGATGCCAGGCCCTTCTCCCTTCTACTTGCCTACCCTACGGGTTCTTGTTCAGCAGCACTTGCGTGGGTTCCAGCTCCAGCTTGGGCGCAAGGCCGCGCAGCCGGGCCACCCCCCGCGCCGCATCAAGCTTGGTGAGGTAGTCGCCGATGTAAAGCCGATAGACCGGCGACTTGAACACGATGTAATCGGTTTCGTCGGGGTAGCGGCTGATGATGCTGCGCCGAATGGCCATCACTTGGTCGCGCTCCAGGCCGAGGTATACCAGAATGCGGTAGCCCTGGGCATACTTCACGTTCTGGTTGGTGTAGGCCTGGTCGCGCAGGCGCTGCTCCACCTGGGGGTTCACGTGGCCGGTGGGCGGCACCACGGTTTTGGGCGCGGGCGTGGCGGCCACGGGGGCCGGCTTGGGCACCGCGAACACCGGCCGGTACTTGCTCACGTCCTCGGCGGGCATGGAAGCCGAGGCCGTTGGGGCAGTGGGCTTGCGGGTGGTATCGGGCGAGGCGCTGGTTTGGGGCGCCTGCTGGGCCGTGCTGGCGCAGGCCACCAGCGAAAGCAGCGAGGGCAGCAACAGGGCCTTAAGCAACGGTCGAATCATCAGTTTCAGCAATCAGGGCCACGCTATTGGACGAGCCGATACGGTCGGCGCCGGCTGCTACCAGCGCCTCAGCGGCCGCGCGGGTACGGATGCCGCCGGAAGCTTTAATGCGCACGTTTTCGGGCAGCACGCGGCGCATCAGTTCGATGTCGGCCATGCTGGCGCCGCGGCTGGCAAAGCCGGTGGACGTTTTCACAAAATCGGCTTCGCCGGCCACGCACAGTTGGCAGGCCAGTTCGATTTCTTCCTCCGTGAGCAGGGCGGTTTCGATAATGACCTTGAGCAGGGCCTGGTGCACGTGGCAGAGGTCGGCCAAGTCCAGAATTTCGGCCTGAATAGCGGCTGTTTTGCCCGACTTCAGCGCCGAAATGTTGATGACCATGTCCAGCTCGTGGGCGCCGTCATACAAAGCCACTTCGGCTTCCTTAAACTTGACGCTGGACGAGGCATAGCCCAATGGAAAGCCAATCACCGTGCACACCGGCACGGTGGTGCCTTCCAGCCGGACGGCGGCCAGCGCTACGTAGCAGGGCGGCACGCACACGCTGGCGAAGCCGTGCGCAACGGCCTCTTCGCACAGCTGAAGGATTTGCGCTTCGGTGCAGTCGGGGCGCAGCAGGGTGTGGTCGATGCGGGCGGCGAGGTTCATGGGGCAAAGGTAGCGGGTAAGGCCGCCCCTCCCCTACTCCACCATGAGGCGTCGGGTTGCGGTATCGGCGCCCGCCGCAATGCGCAGGGCGTAGAGGCCGGGGGCCAGCCCGGTCAGGTCCAGGTCGGCTTTTGAGTTGGCGGGGACTGTTTGGGTTCGTAGCGTGCGGCCCAGCGCGTCGAGGATGGTGAGCGTGGCCGTGCCTGTTGCGGCCGGTAGCTGCACGGTGGCGCGGCCGTGGGCGGGGTCGGGGAAGAGGCCGACGTTTTTGTTCAGTCCCGTGGCCGTGGCCGTAATGGAGACATCGGTGAGCGAGGCAATGGCAGCGACTGCCAGCCAGCTTGTGCTGGAAATGGCATGGCTGCCGAAGGTGGATGGCGCCGATGTCGCGCCGCTGACGTACACCTGAGTTCCGCTGACGCTCAACGCGTACCCGTTTTCGGTACTGGGTCCGCCCCCCTGCAGCGCCCAGTCGAAGCTGGCCGAATTTCCAGCGTCGGAAAGCCGGGTCACAAACATATCCAGTGCCAGTGCGGGAGAGCCCGCAGCAGTGCTGATGCTGGTGCTGCCAAAAATAGACGTATTGACAAATTCTCCTACCAGGTACACATTAGTGCCGCGGGCCTTCACTCCCCAGCAGGTATTGTATCCCGCTCCACCAACTTGCTGGGCCCAGACGAAGCTGGCCGAAGCGCCCGCATCGTTTAGCCGAGCCACAAAGGAGGTGCACTTGGTGCCTGAGGTAGTCACAGCCGCAGCGCCGGGCAGCACGGCATTCCCAAACGTGGCGACGCCGTCCCCAACATGACCGGCCACGTACAAGTTGTTGCCACTCACGTCCAGCACGTGGGCTTCGTCCGCGCCGCTGCCGCCGGCTTTAAGGGCCCAGGCAAAACTGGCGGTGCTGCCCGCATCAATGGCCTTGGCTACAAACGCGTCGCCACTGCCAGCCTGCGCAAGCACCGTGCTGCCAAAGTTGATACTGGGGCTTTGGAAACCGCCGGCAATGTACACGCTGCTGCCGCTGACCGCTACGCAAATACCCGAATCGTCTTCGCTGCCGCCAGCCCGCAAGGTCCAATCAATACTGCTGTTGGTACCAGCATCCGTCAGCTTCGCAAGGTAAAGG
This sequence comes from Hymenobacter sp. 5317J-9, assembly GCF_022921075.1. Taxonomy (NCBI): domain Bacteria; kingdom Pseudomonadati; phylum Bacteroidota; class Cytophagia; order Cytophagales; family Hymenobacteraceae; genus Hymenobacter; species Hymenobacter sp. 5317J-9. The sequence continues at coordinate 1,264,193 of NZ_CP095050.1, read as the reverse complement.
TCCCTTTTGCCCGCGCTGGTCAGGGCCGTACTGCCAAAGCTGGCAGTGCCGACGAAGATTCCGGTCACGTATACGTTGGCACCATTGGCCGCCACCCACGCGGCCGGGCCGCCAAGCGCTTGAGCCCACTCAAAGCGGCCGGTCGTGCCATTGTCGTTAAGTTTCGCAACAAAGCCAGTGCCATAAATACCGTTGCTGGGAATAACGGTGCTGCCAAAACTGGCGCTGCCAGTATAAAAACTGCCCACAATGTAAACATTGGTGCCACTCACTGCCACTGAATAGACTTCATCAATGTCGACTCCCCCGGCGCGCTGAGCCCACACGAATCCACGCGTGACGGGGCTCCACTTGGCTACGAAGATGTCTTCGTTGTTGCCCGCACTCACCAAGGTGGTGTTGCCAAAAGTGACCGTTCCACGAAAAGGACCGGTCAGAAAGAGGTTGCCGTTGGCATCAGTGGCACTTTCGAATACTTTGGAGCTGCTGATGGCTGTCTGGGTGGCTGCCATGGCCAACTGCCAGGCCGGCACCTGAGCCCAGGATTGCTGCCCCGCCAGCAGTGCCAGAGCAATGAATAAGCTCAACTTCCCGTGACGCCAGAAGAGTAGAAAGTATGTCATAGAAAGGAAATTAGGCAAACAAATAGGGCAATTCTCGGAATTTTAGCAAACGTCTTCCGCCTAATGCTTCCGAGCTGGACCAAAAAACGCCCCGACCATCCAGCCGGGGCGTCCTCCTTTTCATTAAAGCCGAAGCTTAATCCACCAGCACGGCGCGGCCGCTTTCTACGTCTTGCTCTACGGTTTTGTATTTCACGTCGCGCTTCACGGTGCCGTCCATGTACTGCACGTTCACCTTGTCGTTGCGGTTAGCAACGTGCTGGGCGCGCACGGGCACCTGCTTCACAGCGGCGGGCTGGTCGGCGGGGCCCATGTCTTCGGGGCCGGCGCCGAGGGTGTCGAGGCTGGACTCGTGCTCCACGGTGAAGTTGGTTTGCTGCTCTTCGTCTTCGAGGTAGTAGTCGGGCTCCTCGTTGGTGCCCACCATGCTTTGCTGCACCGGCACGTCGGCGTGGAAGAGGAAGCTGGTCGTTTCCTCGTTCACCTTGCCAATCATGCGCTTGAAGAGCTCGAAGCTCTCAAACTTGTACACCAGCAACGGGTCCTTCTGCTCGTACACGGCGTTTTGCACCACTTGCTTCAGGTCGTCCATCTGGCGCAGGTGCTGGGTCCAGGCCGTGTCAATCACGCTCAGCACCACCACTTTCTCCATCTGACGCAGAATGTCGTGGCCGCCGGTGGCCTGGGCGCGCTTCAGGTTGGCAATGGCCTGCACCTGCTTCTTGCCGTCGGTGAAGGGCACGGCAATGTTCTCGTAAGGCGCGTTCTGGCTCAGCAGGTCGTTGATGAGCGGTAGGGCGTTGGTCGCAATGTGCTCGTTCTTGCTCTGGAAGTAGCCCAGGGCTTCTTCGTAGAGCTTTTGGGTGAGGGCCGGCAGTTGCAGGCCGGTGAGGTCCTGCTGGGTCAGGAAGGTGTCGTAACCAAACACTTTGATGATGGCCAGCTTGAAGTCCTCGAAATCCCCCGTGATTTTGTGGCCCGCGGCGATGTCTTCGCTCACGTCATAAATCATGTTGAGGATGTCGACCTCCATGCGGTCGCCGAACAGGGCGTTGCGGCGGCGCTTGTACACCACCTCGCGCTGGGCGTTCATCACGTCGTCGTACTCCAGCAGGCGCTTGCGCGTGCCGAAGTTGTTTTCCTCCACCTTCTTCTGGGCGCGCTCGATGGAGTTGGTAATCATCGAGTGCTGAATCACTTCGCCCTCTTCCATGCCCATGCGGTCCATCAGCTTCGCAATCCGGTCCGAGCCGAACAGACGCATCAGGTTGTCTTCCAGACTCACGAAGAACTGCGAGGTGCCGGGGTCGCCCTGGCGGCCGGCACGGCCGCGCAGCTGGCGGTCGACGCGGCGGCTTTCGTGGCGCTCCGTGCCGATGATGGCCAGACCACCCGCCTCGCGCGAGGTTTCGCGCAGCTTGATGTCGGTACCACGGCCGGCCATGTTGGTGGCGATGGTCACGGTGCCGGGGTAGCCAGCGGCGGCCACAATCTCGGCCTCGCGCTGGTTTTGCTTGGCGTTGAGCACCTGGTGCTGGATGCCGCGCAGCTTCAGCATGCGCGACACCAGCTCCGAGATTTCTACTGACGTGGTGCCCACCAGCACGGGACGGCCGGCTTCCACCAGCTTCTGGATTTCCAGGGCCACGGCGTTGTATTTCTCACGCACCGTCTTGTACACTTGGTCGTCGCTGTCCTTGCGGCTGATGACGCGGTTGGTGGGAATCACCACCACGTCGAGCTTGTAGATTTCCCAGAACTCGCCGGCTTCGGTTTCGGCCGTGCCGGTCATGCCGCCCAGCTTGTGGTACATGCGGAAGTAGTTCTGCAGCGTCACGGTGGCGTAGGTCTGCGTGGCGTCTTCCACGCGCACGTTTTCCTTAGCCTCAATGGCCTGGTGCAGGCCGTCGGAGTAGCGGCGACCTTCCATTACGCGGCCGGTCTGCTCGTCCACGATTTTTACCTTGCCGTCCTCGGTCAGGATGTACTGGTCGTCTTTTTCGAAGAGCGTGTAGGCTTTCAGGAGCTGGTTCACGGTGTGCACCCGCTCGCTCTTTTCCTGGTAGTCGCTCATCAGCTTCTCTTTCTGCGTCAGCTTTTCTTCAGCCGAAAGAGCGGTGTTTTTCTCGATGTCGGCAATGGCGGCGCCGATGTCGGGCATGATGAACAGCTTGGGGTCTTCGCCCTGGGCCGTGATGAGGTCGATGCCTTTTTCGGTCAACTCAATCTGATTGTTCTTCTCGTCGATGGTGAAGAACAGCGGCTCATCGGCCTTGGGCATCTGGCGCGAGTTGTCGGCCAGGTAGTGGTTTTCGGTGGCTTGCAGCACCTGCCGGATGCCGGTTTCCGACAAGAACTTGATGAGCGGCTTGCTCTTGGGCAGGCCGCGGTAGGCGCGGAACAGCAGCAGGCCGCCCTCGCCGTTTTTGTCGCCTTCCTCCACGCCGGTTTTGCCGGCGGCAATCTGCTTGCGGGCCTCCACCAGGTAGGACTGCACGAGCTTTTTCTGCTCATCCACCAGGCGCTGAATGCGCGGCTTGAGCTGGTAGAACTCGTGCACGTCGCCGCGCGGCACCGGGCCCGAGATGATGAGCGGCGTCCGCGCATCGTCAATCAGCACGGAGTCCACTTCGTCGACCATGGCGTAGTGGTGCTTGCGCTGCACCAGCTCCTCGGGGTCGCGCGCCATGTTGTCGCGCAGGTAGTCGAAGCCAAATTCGTTGTTGGTGCCGTAGGTGATGTCGGCCTGGTAGGCGGCGCGGCGCTCCGGCGTGTTGGGCTGGTGCTTGTCGATGCAGTCCACCGTGATGCCGTGGAACTCGAACAGCGGCGCGTTCCATTCGGAGTCGCGCTTGGCCAGGTAGTCGTTGACGGTTACCAAGTGCACGCCGCGCTTCGACAGCGCATTCAGGAACGACGGCAACGTCGACACCAGCGTCTTGCCTTCGCCCGTGGCCATCTCGGCAATTTTGCCTTGGTGCAGCACCACGCCGCCGATGAGCTGCACGTCGTAGTGCACCATGTCCCACACGATTTCGGCGCCGGCGGCCAGCCATTTGTTGTACCAAATGGCTTTGTCGCCGTCAATCACGCAGTTGGGGTGCGTGGCGGCGTATTCGCGGTCGCGGGCGTTGGCGGTCACCACCAGCTGGCCGTTTTCCTTGTAGCGGCGGGCGGTATCCTTCACAATGGCGAAAGCCTGCGGCAGCACTTCCAGCAGCACGGCTTCGAGGTCCTTGTTGCGCTGCTTTTCCAGCGCGTCAATCTGCTCGAACAGCACTTCCTTCTGGGCCACGTCCAGCTGCGGCTGGGTGTCGATTTGCTGGTGCAGGCCGGCAATCTGGCTGTCCAGCCCGGCGAGGCGCTCGGCAATGCGGGCGCGCACCTGGTCGGTCTGCTCGCGCAGCTGGTCATCGGTCAAGCCGGCCAGTTTGGCATATTCGGCATTAATCAGCGCCACGTAGGGCACGATTTCCTTTAAATCGCGCTCCGACTTGGAGCCAAATATTTTGGCGACGGTCTTGCCTAGGAATTCAAACATCAGGTAGTCTTTATAGCGAATGGCGCGGGCGCGCCCCCCAAATTTACGGAACGCTCCGCTAAAACCGTCCCAAAACCAAAAGCCCCGCCAATTTGGCGGGGCTTTTCACGTACCGAACGACGCAGAACGTCATGCTACTCCGGCTGCGGCGAACGGCTGATGAGTTTTTCGACCAGCGCGGTGCTACCCGAAATGGTGGGCAATACCGGCTGGCCGGCTTTTTCCTTTTCCGTCAGCTTCTTGTAAAGCGTCAGGGCCTGGGCCACCACTTGGTCCATGTTGTAGTACTTATAGGTGGCGAGGCGGCCCACAAAATGCACGTTGGGCGTTTCATCGGCCAGCTTCTTGTACTTGTTGTACAGCTCGGCGTTTTCCGGCATCGGAATGGGGTAGTAGGGGTCGCCCTCGGCCTGCGGGTACTCATACACGATGGCCGTTTTGGGGTGGTCCTGGCCGGTGAGGGCTTTGAACTCCGTAATGCGGGTGTAGGGGTGCTCGTTGGGGTAGTTCACCACGGGTGCGGCCAGGTGCTTTTCCTTGTTTAGCGTCTCGTGCTTGAACTCCAACGAGCGGTAGGGCAGCTTGCCGAATTTGTAATCGAAATACTCGTCTACCGGGCCGGTGAAGATGATTTCCTTGTAGGGAATGAAATCGATTACCTCGTGGTAGTCGGTGTTCAGCATCACCTTGATGTTGGGGTGGTCGAGCATTTTCTCGAACATCCGGGTGTAGCCGTGCAGGGGCATGGCCTGGTAGGTGTCGGTGAAGTAGCGGTCGTCGCGGTTGGTGCGGGTGGGCACGCGCGAGGTCACCGACTTGTCGAGCTGCGAGGGGTCGAGGCCCCATTGCTTGTTGGTGTAGTTCTTAAAGAATTTGTTGTACAGCTCGCGGCCAACCTTGCTCACCACCACGTCTTCGCTCGTTTTGATGACGTCGACCTTCTCGGCCATCGACTCGAAGAACTGCTCCACTTCGAAGCTGGTCAAGTTCAGGCCGTAGAGCTTGTTGATGGTATCGAGGTTGATGGGCATGGGCACCATCTGGCCATCTACCGAAGCCAGCACACGGTGCTCGTAGGGGCGCCACTCGGTGAAATTGCCGAGGTAGTCGAACACGTCCTTCGAGTTGGTGTGGAAAATGTGCGGACCGTATTTGTGCACCAGAATGCCGTCCTCGTTGTAATGGTCGTAGGCATTGCCCGCAATGTGGCAACGCTTGTCGATGATGAGGACCTTCTTATTGCTGCGGGTGGCCAGCCGTTCGGCGAGCACGCTGCCGGCAAAACCGGCCCCAACGATGAGGTAATCGAACATGGTGCGTAGGGTATGGAAGTTTGTTTAGAAGGGACTGATTGAATAGAAGTCAGGGGATTAGCTAGCCGACGGCAGCGTCACGTCCGACACTTTGGTTTCGACCCGCGGCGCGCTGGCCGCGGTGGTGGTGGCGGCATCGGGCGTTTTGGCCGCCAAGCGCTGCTGCATGAGGTCCACCATGGCCTGCCAGGTCTGGTCCCACGAGATGGTGGCGAGGTACGCGTCGGTGCGCTGGCGCCAGTCGGCGTCGGTGCGCTGGGTGAGGGCTTTCTCGATGGCCTTGCCGAAATCGGTGGCGTTGTCGGCAATCTGCACCAAGTTTAGGTCACCGTAGGGCCGCACCACGTCGCGAATAGGCGTGCTTACCACGGGGTTGCCGGCGGCCAGGTATTCTGGGGTTTTGGTCGGCGAGATGAACTTGGTGCTTTCGTTATCGGCAAACAAAAGCGTTGCTACATCCCAACCCTTCAAATAGGAAGGCAGTTCCTTATAATCTTTACCGCCGAGGTAATGCACGTTGGGCGTGCGGGGCAACGTGGCGGGGTCAATCTTTACCACTGGCCCGATGATGACAAATTGCCACTCCGGGTGCTGCTGCGACAGAGCGCGCAGCAGTTCAATGTCGAGGCGCTCATCCACCACGCCGAAGAAGCCGATGCGCGGGTGCGCAATGCCGGCCTGGTCGGCGGGCTCGGCCAGCGGGCCGCGGGCCTGGCCGAAGTGGGCCTTGTCGATGCTGCTGGGGAAGGCGTGGGCGTCGGCGTGCTGCTCGCGCTTGGCTTCGTAAAGCGTCTGGCCGCCCGTAAACACGAGGTCGGCCTTCTGGAACAGCTCCAGCTCGCGCTTTTTCAACTCCGGCGGCGCGAACTTGAACGCCGCCAATTCGTCCATGCAATCGTACACGGTGAGCACGGGCTGGAAGTGGCGCGACTTGCCCAACGCCATGGGCGTGTAGTACCAGAAAACGTAATTAGTAAGGCCTTGCTCGTTAAAAAACTGACTTAGAATTTCAAATTGGGCCTGGTCGGCCGCTGCTTCGTCCTGGCGGAGGCGCTGGGGCAAGTGCGCCACCACCACCTTCAATCCGTTTTGCCGCTCTTTTATTTCGATGTGCGGCTCGATGAGGTCATCGGCATGATAAAAGGCATCCTCCACGTAAAACACCCGGCCGTGCTCCGCAAAGCGGGAAAGCAAATGCTGGGGCCGCTGCCACACAAAGTCCCAATGCAAATGCGCAAAGCAAACCAGGTCGGGCAGGGTGTAGGGGGCAGTCGTTTCGGCGGCTGATGCGCTGGGCCGGGCAGCGGTAGTGGAGGCACGCAGGGGCGCTTCCACCGTCGATGAAGGGGGCATGAAGAAGGCAGGAAGATGGGTTTCGCGCCGCTCCGGAATAGCAACAGGATAGAACGGCCGGGGCGCTTGCCACTGTATACGGGACCGCCCGACGGAAGGATATGGCTCAGCTTACCGGGCCAAATATTGCTTAGCCAAGCATATAATCTGCTATATATAAAAGCAGACAGGTTGTTAGGCATTCGTTTCTGCGGCCAGCAGGCACTGCCACTCCACGGCATCTTCCCAGCCGCGGGCGGTGCGCAGCCACCCCCGGCGCGTGCCCACCCGCCGAAACCCCGCCGCGCGAAACAGCCTCATACTGGCCGCGTTACCAGCCCCGACGGTGGCATAAATCTGGTGCAGCCGCAGCACCTCGCGGGCGTACTCCTTGAGCAGTTCGAGGGCTTGCCGGGCGTAGCCGTGGCGCCGCTCGCTGGCCCGAATGGTGATGCCCACGCCGGCCCGCTGGTGCAGCGGGTCGTACTCAAAAAGGTCGACCACGCCCACCGCCGCACCGCTAATTTCAGTAGTAACCACCTGCCGTAACTGCCGCACTACGTATATATCCGTAGTCGCATGGGCAAGGTACTCCCGCAACGCGTGGCGCGAGAGCGGCGCCAGCGTATCCGACACGCCCCAGACGTCGCGGTCATTCTCCAACTCGTAGAGAAAGTCGAGGTCGTCGGGTTCAAGGGCGCGGAGGCGAATGGCGCTGGGGGCCGGCATGTGTGGGAAATGGAATGGCGTAAGCAAGCCCGGTGACAATGGCGCCGGTAGCGGGCGGCGCGCCCGGCGGCACGAATTAACCATAGAACGCTGAAACCACTCAGCCGGGCGCCCTTCCCCTGGCATTCGGCAGCAGGGCTTTGCGGCCGTACTTTGGGAGCGTGTTTTTGCGTTGGCACATCTACCCAACGCTCGCATCGCCGCATGTCCATTCCCTCGCTTTCCCTTCCTCTGGATTCGCTGCTAGTAGGCCGCCCCCGCACCCTGGGCGAACCAAGCGCCGCGAACCCGCTGCAACGCGCCTGGACCACGGCCCTGCTGAAAGCCCCCGTAACCGAACCACACTGGCTGTCGGAGTTGAACATCGACGGCGATGAGCAAGCCGACCTGCAGAACCACGGCGGCCCCGACCAAGCTCTTTGCGTGTACCCGGGCGTGCACTACGCCCACTGGAGTGCGCAGCTGGGCCGGCCCATGGCCGCGGGCAGCTTTGGCGAAAACCTGACCCTGACGGGCCCGTGGACCGAAAAGGACGTTTGCCTCGGCGACGTCTTCCAATTTGGCGACGCCACGGTGCAGATTTCGCAGCCCCGCTCGCCCTGCTGGAAAATTGCCCGCCGCTGGCAGGAACCGCGGCTGTCGCAGTGGCTGCAGGAAACCGGCTTCACCGGCTGGTACATGCGGGTGCTCCGGCCCGGCTACATCCAGCCCGGCAGTAGCCTGGACCTGCTGGAGCGCCCCTGCCCCGAATGGACCGTGGCGCGGGCCAACTCCGCCAAGTACGAGCAGCGCCACGACCGCGCCCTGGTAGCCGAGCTGGCCGCCTGCCCCGCGCTCGGCCAGCGCTGGCTGCGCAAGATGCAGGGCCGCCTGTCCGGCGCCCTGCCACTGAACGATGACGCCAACCGGCTGCAGGGCCCCAACACCGGGTAACTCCCGGCGTCGGCTTAAAGCTGCCCCGAAAACACCTGCACCGCCGGCCCGCTCAGCCACACGTTGCAGAAGCCACCATCGGGCCGCTGCTCAAACGAGACTTCCAACTCGCCGCCCGGCGTGCGCAGGCGCACCGGCGACACCGCGCCGCGCTGCGAGGCCGCCAAGGCCACGGCCGTCACGCCCGTGCCACAGGAAAAAGTTTCGTCTTCTACGCCGCGCTCATAGGTGCGCACGGGCCAGGGCTGGGCGGGGTCGGCGGGCACTTCCACGAAGTTGACGTTGGTGCCGGCGGGGTCATACGCTTGGTCGTAGCGGATGTCGTGGCCAGCGGCAAAAACGTTGAAATCGGCTAGCTTGGGGTGCTCGGCGGGGTCGAGGAACTGGATGTGGTGGGGCGAACCCGTGTGCAGAAACACATCGCCCTCTTCCCCTATCTCGGCTTCCTGCGGGGCGGCCACGTCAATCATGCGGAGGCGCACGGTGCCATCGGGTTCCACGCGGGCGTCGTGGGGGCCGTCCACGGCCAGGAAATGGGCCTGGTCCCGAATCACGCCGATGAACTTGGCAAACGCTACCAGGCAGCGGCCGCCGTTGCCGCACATGGAGCTGGGGCGGCCGTCGGCGTTGAAATACACCATCTCGAAATCGTAGCCCTCTTTTTCGCGCAGCAGCATCAGCCCGTCGGCCCCGATGCCAAAGCGGCGGTGGCACAGATGGGCAATGCGGGCGTGGTCGGTTTCGTCGAACTGGCGGGCGCGGTCGTCGATGATGACGAAGTCGTTGCCGGTGCCCTGGTATTTGTAGAACTGCATGGTGCAAAAATAACGCCCAGTGAAACCTCCTCCCCTGCCCTACCTTGCCAGAAAAGAAAGAATCAGGCGGTGAGGCTTCGTCTACCGGTGCTCCCGCTCATACGCCTGCCCGCGGTACTTCATGCGGCGCTCCCAGTGCTTGCGCTTGGGCGCGATGCTGCCGCGTAGGTGCTTCTCAATGACCAAAGCGGCCACAGGAGCCGCTTCGGTGGCGCCGAAACCGGCATTTTCGAGGTACACGGCGATGGCAATTTTGGGATTGTCGGCGGGGGCGAAGCCAACGAAGGTGGCGTGGTCGTCGCCCTCGTCGTTTTGCACGGTGCCGGTTTTGCCGGCGATGGCAATGCCTACGTCGGCCAGGTTGGAGCTGGCAGCGGTGCCGCCGCGCTGCATCACAGCCAGCATGCCGGGCACGAGGGCTTCGAAGTTGGCGCTGTCGATGAGGGTGTGGTGCTTTTCGGTGAAGCGCGCCAGGGGGCCGTTTTCGCCGATGCTGCGCACAAAATGCGGGGTGTAGTACCAGCCCCGGTTGGCGATGATGGCCATCATGTTGGCCATTTGCAGGCCAGTGAGGTTGATTTCTCCCTGGCCCACGCTGAGCGAGTAGATGGAGCGAAACTTCCAATAACGGGTGCGGCGGGCCTTATCGTAAAAGGCCGGCGTGGGCAGGAAACCGGCCTGTTCGCGGGGCAAATCGACGCCGAGCAGTGTGTCGAGGCCGAAGGACTTGGCGTAGTGTTGCCAGGCAGCCAGGTTGCGGTGGCGGGCGGTGGTGGTGTCGTTCACCAGGCTGTCGGGCACGTGCTCGATGAGCTTGCGCATCACCTGGTAGAAATAGGGATTGCAGCTGTATTGCAGGGCCATGCTGAGGTTGCGGGCCTGCGGGTGGTGATGCACGCAGTTGATGAGCGACTGGTCGCAGCGGAACCCGGTGGTGGGCTTGATGGCGCCCAGCTGCAGGGCCACGGCCGCGTTCACCAGCTTAAATACCGAGCCGGGCGGGTTGGCCAGAATGGCCGAGCGGTTGAGCAGGGGCATGTCTTCGTTTTCGAGCAGCTTGTGGCGGGTGCCGGCGCGGTCGGGCGCGGTGAGGGCGCCGGGCGCGAACGTGGGCGCCGACACGGCCGCCAACACCTCGCCGGTGCGCGGGTCAAGGGCCACGAGGTAGCCCTTGCGGCCCGCCAGCAGCTTTTCGGCGTAGGCCTGCAGGTTGGCATCGAGGGTCAGGTGAATGTCCTGGCCCTGCTGGAAGGCCGTATCGGCGGCCCAGGTGCCATGGGGCTGGTCCAGGGTGTCGAGCAAGGGATGGTAGTAGCCCTGGTGGCCGTTGAGCAGGCCGTTGTAGTAAGATTCGACGCCGCCGTTGCGCAGGCGGTAGAACCGGCCGCGACGGTAGCGCTGCGCCAGGCTCAGAAACGCCTGGGCATTGGCGTAGGCGTAGCCCAGCACGGGCGCCCCGGTGCTGGTGGTGTAGCTGCGCAGGGTGCGCTGCTCCAGCTTCAGCATGGGCCAGTCTTTCTGGTTGTCCTGGATTTTTTTGGCTTCCGCGTTGGTCAGCAGCAGCTTTACGCCGCCTTTGGGACGGGCACCCTCGTAAGGGAGGGCGGCTTCGATGCGGCGCCAGAGCAGGCTGTCGCGCCAGCCGAGCAGGCTGCTGAGCTTGAGCGAATCGAGCGGCGGGCGCGTGGGCAGCGTGAGCAGGTACGCGGGCCGCGTGGCGATGAGCACGGAGTCGTTGCGGTCGAGCACACGCCCGCGCAGCAGCGGCTCCGACGACACGACGCGGCGCGCCGTGAGTGGCCCGAAGGTGGAATCCTGCACGGGCGGCGGCGCCCCCACCTCCTGCCCCGGCGAGGAACAGGCATTCAGCAGCAGCAGGAGCGCCAGAAGAAAAGTTTTCCAGGGTAAAGCTGTTCGCATCCGGTAAAGCTAAGCGATGGGCAGCGGGCGGGGCGGCGGGTTCGATGAATGAGGGCGAAAGCCCTTTGAACGAGAGCCCGGGTGCCGAGAGCCACGCCTTGGCAGCCCGCCCCCGCCCCTACCTTTGCGGCCTGCTTATGTACGACTTCCTCACCACCTCGCCCTGGCCCGACTACGAGCTGATTGATTCCGGCAACTTTCAGAAGCTGGAGCGCTTCGGCAAGCACGTGCTGGCCCGCCCCGAGCCGCAAGCCATCTGGGACCCGCACCTGCCGCTCAAAGAGTGGGAAAAAGCCGATGCCGCCTTCGCCCGCGCCCCCGGTTCTACTGAGAAAGGCCAGTGGCGCCTCAAGCCCAGCATGCCCGAGCAATGGGTAATTGCCTACGAGCGCCCCGATGGCCTGAAGCTGAAGTTCCGCCTCGGCCTCTCGTCGTTCAAGCACGTGGGCCTGTTTCCGGAGCAGGACCCCAACTGGCAGTTCATCTACAACCAGACGCGGAAGCGCAACGCCAAGCTGCCGCGCGTGCTCAACCTGTTTGCCTACACCGGCGCGGCCACGCTGGCCGCCCGCGCCGCCGGGGCCGACGTGACGCACCTCGACTCGGTGAAGCAGGTCAACTTCTGGGCCCGCGACAACATGGACGCCAGCCAGCTCGACGGCGTGCGCTGGCTGGTGGAAGACGCCATGAAGTACGTGCGGCGCGAAGTGAAGCGCGGCAGCAAGTACCAGGGCCTCATCCTCGACCCGCCCGCCTACGGCCGCGGCCCCAACGGCGAGAAGTGGCAGCTCGAAGACGAGCTCAACGAGATGCTCAAGCTCAGCCAGCAGCTGCTCGACCCCGAGGACCATTTCTTCGTGGTGAACCTGTACTCGCTCGGCTTTTCGGCCCTGATTCTCGATAACCTGACTACGGCCATTTTCCCCGGCCCGAAGGCCGTGCGCGAGCTGGGCGAGATTTACCTGCACGACGCCGGGCAGCGCAAGCTGCCGCTGGGCACGTTCTGCCGGTTTGCGACCTGAGAGGCGGGGAGCGTTAGCTGAAACGCACGTCCGGCTTGTTGAGCCACCGCTGGAAAATGAACGCCCCGGCCGCGTAGGCCAGCGCATCGCCAGGGTCGGCCACGGCCATGGCCGACCACCGGGGCAACAACACCTCGAACCACAGCGCCACGGTGACCCAGGCCGCCAGCACCCAGGCGCCGGGCAGCGTGGCGCGCCGGCCGTACAGGGCTTGGTGGGCGGCCAGGGCCAGGCTTAGGATGACGGGCAGGCACAGCACATCGCTCAGGTACGAGGTGAGCCACGCCGGCAACGGCCAGTGCAGCCCGCGCTTGTTCAGTTGGTAGGCCCCGTAGAGGAGCACGCTGCCCACAAACAGGGGATGGCGCAACACGGCCGGCAGCCTCATATCAGCCCGTCAAAACGGTTACCAGCCACACGATAAATCCGAGGATGGCGATAAAAACCAGCTGGCCGCCGCGGGCAATGGTTTTGAAAAAACGTACCGTTCTGCTGTCAGTCGGGTCGATTTCCACCAGCTGAATGCCACCGCGCAGGTGCTCCGTCGCGGCTTGCTGTTGGGCCTCTTGCTGAGCGCGGGGGTCGAGCAATTCTCCGCAGTGCTTGCAGCGGTCGGCGGCCTGCTGCTGCCACGCCGACCATTGCTGACAGGCCGGGCACTTCTTCGTCGATATCAAACTTTCGTCCGCCATAGCCCTTATTTGCGTCGAAAGTTACGTAGGAAGCCCGCGAGTGCTCAGCCACCCCGGCCCAGTCGGTCTTGCGTTTCGCCCTCCTCGCCTCGCCATCACCCAATGCATCATACCACCAGTCACCATCGCCGCCTCGCGCTCATTGACCTGGGCACCAATACCTTCCACCTGCTCATCGTGGAAATCCCCAAAACACCCGGCGAAAAGCCACTGGTCATTCTGCGCACCAAAGCCGGCGTGCGCCTCGGCGAAGGCGGCATCAGCCAGGGCATCATCGCCCCGGCGGCTTACGACCGCGCCCTGCACACGCTGGCCGGCTTCAAGGAAGAAATGGAGCTGCACGAGGTGGAAGAAGTGCGCGCCACGGCCACCAGCGCCATGCGCGTGACCCAAAACGGGCCCGATTTGGTGCGCGACATCTTCGAGCAAACCGGCATTCGCGTCGACGTGATTCCCGGCGAGCGCGAGGCCGAGCTCATCTGCCAGGGCGTGCGCCAGGCGGTCGACCTGGGCACCGAGCCGCACCTGATTATGGACATCGGCGGCGGCTCAGTGGAGTTCATCATCGCCAACCAAACCACCATTTTCTGGAAGCAAAGCTTTGAAATCGGCGCCCAGCGCCTGCTCGACAAGTTTTTTCCGGACCCCAGCGGCGTGTTTCCCGCGGCGGCGGTAGAGGCCGAGCAGCAATACCTCAGCACCGTGCTGGCGCCGCTCGTCGAAGCCCTGCAGCGCTACAAACCCGTGAGCCTGGTGGGCGCCTCCGGCAGCTTCGACAGCTTGGCGGACATGCAGCTGGGCGAGCTGCGCACCGAAAGCCAATTGCCACCCCACACCACCCTGGCCCTGGGCAGCTTCCAGGAAAGCTACCGCCACCTGCTGAGCGGCAACCACGAGCAGCGCCTGGCAATCCCCGGCATCCTGCCCATGCGGGCCGACATGCTGGTGGTGGCCGCCGTGCTGATTGACTACGTGCTGGGCGTTTCGGGCATCACCCGCCTTCAGACTTCTGCCTTTGCGCTCAAGGAAGGCCTTCTGGCCGAAATGCTGGCGGTGTAAACAGCGTGTAAAGCAGAACGTCATGCTGAGCGCAGCCGAAGCATCTCTACCGCACAAGTAATTGAATTGCTTTGCCCGGGAGAGATGCTTCGACTGCGCTCAGCATGACGTTCATTCAAGCCCCTAAGTCCTCCAAAATGCCCATTTTCTCTTACAGCCATCTGTTCACCTTCACCGAAGCCGTTTTCCGCAGCATGGGCTGCCCCGAGGCCGATGCCACGCTGGCCACCGAAACCCTGCTGTCGGCCGATTTGCGCGGCGTGGATTCGCACGGCGTGGCCCGGCTGGTGGGCTACGTGCGCCTCTGGGAGGCCGGCCGTATTAATGCCACGCCGCGGGTGGGCGTAACCTACGAAACGCCCAGCACCGCCGTGGTAGACGGCGACGGCGGCCTGGGCCTGGTGGTGGGCCCCAAAGCCATGCGCGTGGCCATCGAGAAGGCCCAGCAGGTGGGCTCTGGCTGGGTGTCGGTGAAAAATTCCAACCACTTCGGCATCGCCGGCTACCACGCCATGCTGGCCCTGGCCCACGACATGATAGGCGTGGCCATGACCAACGCCTCGCCCTTGGTGGCCCCCACCTACTCGCTCGACCGGCTGCTGGGCACCAACCCCATTGCCGTGGCCGTGCCCGCCGGCGAGCAGCCCGACTTTGTGGCCGACATGGCCACCACCACCGCCGCCAACGGCAAGCTCGAAATTGCCCAGCGCAAAGGCACGCCCCTGCCCGAAGGCTGGGCCCAAACCGCCGATGGCCAGCCCAGCACCGACGCCAACGCTGTGAAAAACGGCGGCGCGCTGCTACCGCTCGGCGGCGCCACCGGCTCGCACAAAGGCTACGCACTGGGCAGCATCGTCGACATCTTTTCGGCCGTGCTGTCGGGCGCCAACTACGGGCCGTGGGTACCGCCGTTCGTGGCCTTCCTGCAGCCCTCGGCCAACCCCGTGGGGCAGGGTCTGGGCCACTTTTTCGGGGCCATGCGCGTCGATGCCTTTCGGCCCGCCGAGGAGTTTAAAGCCCACATGGATAACTGGATTTCCACCTTCCGCAGCGCGCAGGCCGTGGAAGGCAAAAAAGTACTCATCCCTGGCGACCCGGAGCGCGAAACGGCCGCCCATCGTTTGCTGGATGGCATTCCGTTGCTCGATGCGGTGGTGAAGGACCTGGAAGGCGTGGGCGCGAAGTTTGGGGTGAAGCTGTAGGGGCGGGGCTTGCCCCCGCCCGGGCGTCAGCACCTAAACCACGATACCGCTCCACTTAAGGTCCGCGAAGCTAACAGCGGACGGGGGTAAGCTTCGCCCCTACTCTGGCCGGGTTCGATTCGTCGACGCAAAACCAGAAAAAAGCCAACGCTACCGCTGCCACGGCGGCCAGCGCCAGAAAACCCGCGCGGTAGCCGAAGTGCTGCACCAGATACCCCGCCCCCACCGTGCTCAGCGAGGCCCCAATGCCAAGCGCGGTGGCAATGGCGCCCTGCACAAAATTGAACCTCCCGGTGCCCCGCGTGAGGTCGGCAATCATAATCACGCTGATGACGCCGAAAATGCCGCCCGCCAGCCCGTCGAGCACCTGCACGCCCACCAGAAAATAGGCGTTGTTGCTGAGGGTGTAGAGCACGCCGCGCACCGGCAGCACCGCAAACGCTAGCAGAAAAACCGGCTTGCGGCCCGCCTCCGGCGCGCGGCGGCTCACCCAGGCCGCCACCGGAATCATTACCAGCTGCGCTACGATGATGCAGGCCGACATGAACAGCGCCGAGGCTTTCTGATTGCCCAAGGCCAGCTTCTGGCCCACCAGCGGCAGCATGGCCGCGTTGGCAAAGTGAAACAGCACCACCGCAATGGCAAAGCGCAAAATGCGCGGGTTGCCCAGCACCTGCCGGAAACCGGCCGTTTGCTCGCCGTCCTCTGCGGCACCCCCGGTTTCTGACGGAGCGTCAGCCGTTGACTCATTGGCAGCGGACGCCGCTTTCGCTGTTTCCGTGTCGTCAGATTCGGGCTTGTCGGCGCCTTGGCCCCGGGCAAGGTCGTTGTCGATATCGCCGGGTTTGATGCGCAGGGCCGACCAGCTGCCTAGCGCGCACATCAGGGCTACGAGGTAGAAGATGCCTTCGTAGCGCCAGTAGTAGCCGATGAGGCCGGCCAGGACCGCCGCCAGCACGTTGCCGCCGTGGTTCCAGGCTTCGTTGCGGCCGGTTTGCTGGGCAAAGCGGCGGTGCCCCACCAGCCCCAGCGTGATGGCCGCCACCACCGGCGCGTAAATGGTGGTGGCCGCCCCCGTCAGCATCTGGGTGGCATAAATGACGGGCGGCGACACAAACGTGACGGCCGCCACGCAGCTCAGCGCCACCACCGCCGAGGCCACCACCAACAGCCGCCGCTTGTGCACGGAAGTATCGACCAGCGAGCCGGCGGGCGTTTGGAGCAGCACCGCCACCAGCCCGGGCAGCGACATGGCCAGCCCAATGGCACCCGGCTGCCAGTGCCGCACCGACAGCAGGTAGATGGCCAGGTACGGCCCCACGCCGTCGCGCACATCGGCCAGAAACAAGTTTAGCGGAGCCAGCGCACAGATGCTGCGCCGTTTGGTAGACGTGGTGGAAACCGTTGCGGCCATGCAGAGTGGGTGGGCGTAAAAGCGGTGTTGCCCCCTATCATTCAGCGAGCAATCAACTCACCACATACTCCAATGCGCAAGCCATGGTTGAGCTTATGGCCCCAAAAAAAACCCGGCGAAGCAAGCTGCTTCGCCGGGTTTTTTTTACGTGGTTGGCTTTGCTACGACAGGCCGTGGGTGGCAGTGGCCTGCGGCACCAAGGCAGCAATGGCCACTTGCTCGTTCAGGTAACGCGACTCATAGCCGGCGTCGGAGCGGTTGACGAAAAGGCAGGTACCGCCCGTCACGGTTTCGATGATTTGGTCTTTCAGCTCCATGGGCAGCGCGGGGCAGCCGAGGCTGCGGCCCAAGCGGCCGTTTTGCTTGATGAACTCCTCGCTCACGTAGTCGGCGCCGTGCATCACCACGGAGCGCGCTTCGGCGTTGGTGTTAAAGCCTTCGTCCAGGCCTTCCAGCTTCAGGGAGCGGCCGTGCTTGCCCACGTACTCGCCGCTGGTGGCGTAGAAACCGAGGCTGCTCATGTTGCTCTGGTCGGTGTTGGAGAAGTTGGTGGCTTCGTTCTCGCCCGAGTTGTGGCCGTGGGCCACGAGCGTGTGAAACAGGATTTCATTCTTGGCCAGGTCGAGCACCCAGAGGCGCTTCTCGGTGCTGGGCAGGTCGAAGTCGACCACCGTCAGCAGTTGCTTGCTTTCGTCGAGCTTGCCAGCCTGGCGCAGGTTGAGGTAGCCGGTCATCGCCTTGGCAAACGTCTCAAAGCGCAGGCCTTCCTGCTCGGCGCCCAGGGCCGTGTAGGTGGCGTGCAGCTTCTGGTCGAATACCGCCTGGGGCGAGAAAGCCACTGTGGGCAGGCGCAACTCGCTGCGCGCACCCCCGGCCATCGACTTCGTGACGGGCCCAGCCATGGGCGTGGCCAAAAACAAAGAAGCCAGGAACGGCAGTACCCGCCGCGCAATGCGCTGGCGTCGCAATACCTTCCGTTTGCGCTGAACTATGCTGGTCTGGTGCATGATAGGGAAAGAATAGCTGATGGAAAGGCGGCCCTACCGCCCGAAAGACGGCTGAGCCATAACCTTATACGAGAGCTTTGTCCGCTGAGGACGAGTTATCAACGACAATAACCGCCAAATAATTCCAAACCGCTATTTTCCGGGGTTCTCTACAGCCAGCCGCGCCGCAGAAAGCGTCGGCCGGCGGCCGGCCCGTCGAGCCAGCGCGAAGCCAGCCCGGGGCCGCTCACCAGCAGCAGGCTGCCCACCCGCAGCGTGGCAATGATGTCTTTGAACTGCTCGGGCGGCAGGGCCGGGCACCCTCGGCTGTAGCCCAGGTGGCCGTGCTGCTGCACATATTTCGGGCTGGCGTAGTCGGCGGCGTGCAGCACCACGTACCGGTCGTAGGCATTGGCGTTCTGGCCTTTGTCAAGGCCTTCGATGCGGCGCGAGTAGCCGTGGATGCCGTCGTAGGTGTCGGCCGTGCGGTAGAAGCCCAGCGAGGTACAAGCTGACTTTTCTTCGTTGGAAAAGCGACGGGCGCGCAGGTGGCCCGAGCCTTCGCCGTGGGCCACGAGGCTGCGGTGCAGCACCTGGGCATTTTTAAGGTCGATGACCCAGAGACGCTCCACGGTATTGGGCAGGTCCATGTCGGCCACGGCCAACAGGCCGGCGCGCTCGATGCGGCCGGTGGGGTGCAGCGTGAGGTAGCCCACGCAGGCCTGCTCCAGCACCTCCGGGCGAAGCTCGGCGGCGCGGGGGCCGAGGGCGGCGTGCAACTGCCGAATAGCCTGGCGCAGGGTATCGGGCACGTTGGGCAGAGCCGCCGGGGGCGTTAGGACCAGAGAATCGGGCACGGGTTTGGTGGCGGTTGCAGCAACGGTGTCGCCAGTTGCCCGGGTGCCGGCGGCTGGTGCGGCGGAGGGCACGGCCTTGGATGCGCTGGGCATCGCGCTGCGGGCTTCGTCGGCGCGCACCTGGCAGCCAGCCAGCGCCCACAGCGCCATGGTGCCCACCGCTAAGGCACTTCTCAACTTCTTTTTCGCCACCATTCGCAACACAGCCAAGCTAAATTATGCCTTGAAAGTACAGCCTCGAAACCCTTGCGGCAACGCCAGGATGCTTTTCCGACAAATTTTGCTCGACGGCGGGATGAGGCTCGTCCCTACCTGGCTAGAAGAATACGCTGGCATTCAGCTTGGCGTAGAAATGCGTGCCGGGAGTGAAATGGAGTTCGTCCACTCCCTCGGCCGGCTCACCGGGCAGGCGGCTTTGGGTGGCAAACTGGGCCTGGTTCCACCGCACGTTGAGCAGGTTTTCGGCGGTGGCACCGAATTGGAAGCGGGCGGTGGTGTAGCTCAGCACAGCATCGAAGAGAAAATAGCCGCGCGCCCGAATGCTGCCGTCGTCGTTGGCCGGGCGCGAGTCGATGTGGCGGTAGCGCAGGCTGCCGCTCAGGCCACGGGGCGCTTTGTAGGTGAGCCCGCCGGTGCTGGTGAACGTGGGCGCCAGCGGAATGTAGTTGGCGCCGGCTTCGGCCTCCAGCTGGCGGCCATGGTTGTAGTTGAAGTCGCCGTCCAGGAACAGCCGGCGGCTGAGCTGGTAGCGCAGGGCCAGGTCGAAGCCGTAGCGCTGGGTGGGGCCGGTGCTTTCGGTAATGCCTTCGTCGCCCACGTACACCAGCTCGTCCTGCAGGTGCAGGCTCCAGAGGGCCGCATTCACCACCAGACTGGGCAGGGGCTTGAAGGTGCTGCCCAGTTCGTAGCCCAGGGCGCGGGGCAGCACGTTGGCCGTGGCGTCGCGAATGACGCCGCGGGCGTCATTGGAATGAAAGCCCAGACCCGAGCGGGCAAACAGCTGCACCGCCGGCGTGAGCTGGTAGTACAGGTTCAGCTTGGGCGACACGCGGGCGTGGCTCACGCGGCCCCGCAGCGGCTCCAGCTCCCCGGTGGCATCGTTGGCCAACTGCCCGCGGAAGTCGAAGGTGAAGAAGTCGGCCCGCAGAGCGGCGTTCACCGTGAGGCGGTCGGTGAGGGCGAGGGTTTCGTCGAGGTAGACGTTGAGGTTTTGCTCGAAGAGGCGGCCAGCCGTGGTGGTGGCGGTAATCTGGCGCTGGGTGGCCCGAAACAGGCCCAGGGTGGAGAAGTCGTTGCGGGTGCCCACGCCCAGCGTGCTGTGCAGCGGGCGGGCACCCAGCTGGTCGTCGCGGTCGTAGGTAGCGGTGTAGCCGAGCAGGTGCCGGTCGTCGGTCTGCTCGATTTCGTCGCCGTTCATCGGGTCGTTCAGGAAGAAGGTGAAGTTGGAAAACAGGCTGAAATCGTACTTCGAGTAATACGCCTGCTGGCGCAGCACGGCGTCGTGCGGCAGGGCCGTGGTCAGCACCACCGAGGCGTTGGTGCGGCTGGTGCGGCCGCCCTCGCTGGGGTCGATGCTGCCGTAGCGCGAAATGCGGCCGTCGTTCACGGCGCGCTCCGGAATCTGCCCACTGGCGTCCCAATTGGACGTAAAATGCGAGCCCAGCAGCGTGAGCGAAGTGCGCTCCGATAGCTGACCGGTATACTTGGCCAGGCCGTTAAAGCGCTTGAAGTGCTGCGGGGCGTCGAAATACGAATTGGTGAAGTTGTATTCGGCCGCCACGTAGGCACTTTCGGTCCGCTTGCTGAACAGGTGGTGGCCGGTGCCCAGCAGGTCCAGCATCACCAGAGCGCGGCGCGTGGCAAACTGGCCCACTTCCAGCTTCGCCTGGCTGCGCTCCAGCCGGGTTTTGGTGCTGAACTCGCCCGCCCCCGCCGTGGCAAAATCACCGAAGCGGGCCGTATAGGGCCCTTTGTACACTTTCAGCTGCTCCACCGTTTCGGGTATCACGAAGTGGAAATCGGCGTAGCCCTGGCCGTGGGCGTGGCTCACCATGTTCACGGGCAGCCCGTCGATGCTCACGGCGAAATCGGTGCCGTGGTCGCAGTCGAAGCCGCGCAGGAAAATCTGCTCGGCTTTGCCCCCGCCCGCGTGCTGGGCAATGAACAAGCCCGGCACCAGCCGCAGCAGGTCCTGGGCCGAGTTAAGCGGCCGCAGCACCTGGTCGATGTGCGAGATGGCGGCCAGGCTCTGGTTGGGGTCGCGGGGCTGGCTCACGGTCACCTCCGCGAGGTTGAGCGTGGTGGCGGCCACGCGCAGGCTAAGGCGCTGGGTTTCGCCGGCGGCCAGCGTCACGGGCAGGGCCTGGGCGCGGTAGCCCAGGGCGCCCACACGCAGCACGTAGCTGCCGACGGGCAGCCCGCCCAGCCGAAAATTGCCGAGGGCATCGGTGGCCGTGCCGCCGGGCTGGCCCTGCAGCCCCACGCTCACGCCCGCCAACGGCAGGCCGGAAAGAGAATCGGCCACGGTGCCGCGCAGCGTAGCAGGGCCCTGGGCCGCGGCTGGCGCCCACAGGCATATCCCGCTGAGCAAAGCGAATAGAATCGTAATAAGTCGTTTCATCAAGTGAAGAAGCAAGGGATGGAGGAAGCCGAAAAAGCGGCCTCGCCGCAGCGAAGCCGCCCGCTCAGACTAGAAATTGGCCTTGCTCATGCAATTGGCGCGGCACTGCACCTGGTGCTGGGTGCGCTGCCGGCCCAGGTGGCCGCGCGACTGATGGCGCATGCCGCCGGCTTCGCCTGGCAGCGCCTGTCGGGCGCTAAGGCCCAAGGGGTTGGCGGCAAGTCGGCCTGCGGCCGGCAGTTGCACACAGGAAGCATTGCCCGTGGCAGCCGCCACGGGTTGGAGGGAATTGGCCCGGAAAATCATGGTAGTGAAGAATTGAACGCAGCGGGGCGCGGTGGCCCGGCAAGCCGCGTCGGTTATTGGATAAGATGGCGCAGCACGGCTGCCCGTTGGCAGCGTGCGCGGTGGCCCCGTTTGGCTTCGAACCGAATACCAAATAGGTAGAAGCCCACCTTATCCCCGACGGGGCGGCAATTCAATTTCTCCCCGAAACCCCACCAACACGGCCGCCTCGCGGGTGGCACACCGCGGCCGGGCAAACGCCGCAACCGGCCGGGCAAACGCTACCCGCACCGCCGACAGGCAGTGCGTATCGAGCCCCTTAAAAGAACTGAGCAGCTGTTGTAGGGGCGGCCGCTCACCGGCCTTCTTCACGTTGTATTGCACGCCGTTGCAATCGTCGAAACAGCCTACGCGCAAGGTGTGCTTTAGCTGGCAATCCCGGCTGTGCACGTAGGCAAACGGCCGGGTAATGGGCCGCGCCGGACGCTCCACGAGGCCGGCCCCAACTACCAGCAGGTAATTGAGCAGCAACAGCAGCGTGAGGTATTGGCGAAGCATATAGGCAGTTACGGAAACAAGACGGCTGAAGGGTTAGCCGTCGATATTTTTTTCAGGAAAAGAACACGCGCTCTACAGTCCAGTAGGCCGCCACCAGGCCGATGACCACCGACACCGGCACCACCACCCGCTGCTTGTACCAGGTTTTGTGAGCCGCCCAGCGGCCCACCAGCGCCCAGCACAGCAGAATAACGGCCACCTGCCCGGCCTCCACGCCCACGTTGAAGGAAATCAGTGAGCCGAAATAGTCCTTCGGCGGCAACCCCAGGCCGGTGAGGGCGCTGGCGAAGCCCATGCCGTGCACCAGCCCAAAACCAAACACCACCGCCACACGCCAGGGGTTGAGGCGGTCGGTGATGATGTTTTCGATGGCCACGAACAGGATGGACAGCGCGATAATGGGCTCGATGACGGCGGGTAGCGGCTGAATGAGCCCGTACATGGCCAAGCCCAGCGTGATGGAGTGCGCCACCGTGAAGGCCGTGGCTTGCAGCAGCACCGGCTTGAGCCGCGGCTCCAAGATGTAGAGGCTAATGATGAACAGAATGTGGTCGAACCCCAGCGGAATGATGTGCGTGAAGCCCAGCTGCAGATAGGTCCAGAAAATCTCGGTGCGCGAGAGCTTGCTCAGGTCCGTGTTGAGCACGTGCGCGGCGGCCGGCAGCGCCAGCAGCACCAGCGCAGGCAGCAGCAGCGCGGCGCGGCGCGCCCACTTTCTGCCCCAAAACGGTCCGGCGGTTAGGCTCATATCAGCGGGCAGCCAGCAGCTTTTTGCCCTCGGCCGCAATTTCGGGGTTGAGGTAAGGCGCGGTTTTCAGGGAGCTTTCGAGCAGGGCCTGGCCTTCGGCGGTTTTGCCCAGCTTGGTGAGGATGAGTCCGGCGCGGCCCAGCAGCACGGGGTTCTTGGAGCCCGTGCGGCGGGCCACCTGCATGTATTTCTGCGCCTCGGCGTACTGCCCGCGCTTGTAGAGCACCCAGGCCATGGTTTCGTTCACATCGATGTTATCTGGCCGGCGGGCGTACTCAATCTTGGCGTGCTCCAGGGCCTTGTCCAACTCGTTGGTTTTGAGGTAGGCGTAGGCCAGCTCGCGGTCGGCGTAGTGGCCCATCTGCTCGTTGTCGTCGGCCTCCTGAGCGGCGCTGGCCAGCATCGCAATCGATTCTTCGGCCATTTTCTTTGCCTCATCAGGCTGGCCGTTCAGGCGGTACAGGTCCGTCAGCTCGTCGGCAAAAGCGTAGTCTTTCACCAAGCCCCGCGCCTGCTGGTAGTACTTGATGGCCGCCGGATAGTCGTGCCGCGCCGCCGCAATGCGGCCCATGCCCGCCAGGGCGTAGGCATAGCCCGGGCGCGCCGCCAGTGCCATGAGGTAGTAGCCGCGGGCCCGGGCCGTGTCGCCGCTTATCTCGTGGAGGTGGCCCAGGGCCACGCGGGTCCATTCGGTTTGCTCCAGGCCGATGTAGCCGGCTTTCACGGCCATGTCCATGGCTTGAATGGCGCCGGGCACGTCGCCGTAAATCTCGCGCAGGTAGCTCACGCGGGCATACGCCGGCAGGTCGGGCCGCAGCTCGTTCATCTTGTCGGCCATTTTGATGGCTTCGTCGTAGTGGCCCATCTCCACATTGGCGTCGGTCAGCAGGCCGTACACGAAGCCGCTGTTGGGGTTCAGCTGTCGGGCTTGCTCGGCAATGCCCAGGCCCTGGGCAAAGTGGTGCTGCGTGAGGCTGAGCGAGGCTTTGCAGCACAGTGCCTCAAAGTTGTCGGGCTCGGCCTGCAGCACTTCTTCGAGCAGCGCCATGGCCGCGCCGTCGTAGTATGGGTGGTCGCCGGTCACGCGGGCTTCCTGCATGTAGGCCTGGGCGAGCAGTAGGCGGCTTTTGTGGTCGTTGGGGTTTTGGCGCAGCTTGGCCAGCAGGCCCTCGATGGCGGCTTTGGTGTTCAGCCACTCGCCACCGGCGGCCAGGTCGCCGTGCCGCTCTTTCAGCTCGGGCGTACGCACAGCAGGTTTCTTAAACACGAAGATGGCGAGGGCCAAAAGCCCAAACACCACCAGCAAACTTGGGTATAGATACTTTTTCACAAGCGCAGAAAATCAATTGGCAACAAGGTAAGGCCGCAAAAACCCTAACCGAAAAAGAGCCGCCGCCAGCCCATTACGGGGCCTAACGGCGGCTCTTTATTCAGCGGTCAAAGAACTCCGATTATTGGCGCTCGATGCGCACCGACTGCACTACCGTGCTGCCGTTATAGAGAGTGGCAATGTACTGGCCGGGGGCCACGTCGCGGCCCGGCGTCCAGGTCAGTTCGTTCACGCCTTGGGCAAATGCTTTGTCCTTGGCTACGGTGGCCACGCGGCGGCCGGTAGCGTCGCTAATCACGAGGCTCAAGGTGCCGCGGGTGGGCAGCTCGAAGTGCAGCGTAGTGCGGTCCACGAAGGGGTTCGGGAAAGCTTGGGCCACGGTCAAGTTAGGCGAAAGGCCGAGGCTGGCCGAGCGCTGGGCCAAGGCCACTCGCTGCGCGGTGGTGCCGCTCCACGGCGTCTGAACGTAGGGGAAGGAGATGCGGAACGTGGTGTCGTTGGCGCTGACGCCGGCGTTGAAGCCAAGCACGCGGCCCAGCTGGGCGGTCACGGGGTTCGTCGACGAAGGCGTGTAGTCGTCGTACCACAGGCCAATGGCGGCCAGTACCACGCCACCAACGGCTTTCAACTCAATACGGGTCACGTCATCCTCCAGACGGCGGCCATTGGGGAAGCCGTCCATGTTCGGGATGGCTTGCAGCGCATTGCTGGCATTGTACCGGCTATCGGTGAGCCCAAGTACAGCGGCGGCCAACAGGCCGTCGGAACTGAAATCAGCCGAGTTACGAGCGGTAGGCTGCACGGCCATGTTCAAGCGCAACATGTCGCCGCCGGGGTTGTTGGCCGAGGCCCCCACCAGCAGGAAGTTGTTGATGAAAGGCTTGCCAGCAGCCAGCGGGTTGCCGGCTTTGCCAGTTGCCAATTGGTAGGGAATGGCGTTCGGCACACCAGTGTGGAAGATGGGCAGGATATCAACCGAGCGGGGCTTGCCAGGGCGCAGCAGGTACTCGCCGTAGCCGCCGCTGGCCAATGGGGCCAGGGCCGTGCCGGCCACCAGAGGCGTGCCGGCCAGGGCGCTCACACCGGCCGCGCCGTTGCGGAAGTCAAAACCAGCGAAAGACGAACCGCCCAGCAGGGCCTGGCCAGCCAGCGACTTCGATTGGATGCGCAGCGGGCCCAGGCCGGGCACGGCTTCGCCGTAATAGGTCTGGCCAGCGGGCTTAGGAGCGGCCGGAGCCACGGGCACGTTGTCGGCCATGTACAAACCCAGTTCGGGGTTCGACAGGTAATCGTCGGTGGCGGCCACCTCGGCGTAGGGCGAGCCCGCGTTCCAGGCATCTTTGGCCCCAATGGGGTTAATAACTTCGTTCAGCAGCGGCATGCCGATGCGCGACACCTGCACGTAATTGCCCGAAGTAGTGGGCGCGGCCCCCGTGGCCGACAGCACGCGAGTGGAAGGACGGCTGGCCGAGGCCCACACGCCAATGATGTAGTTAGAATCGAGAATGTTGGTGGTGCCGGTCAGAGCCGGGGCGCTGGCCTTCTTCAGCAACGACACCGGAATCTGCATGGCGATGGCGTGGGTGTTTTTGCGGGCCAGGCCGTCGCGGGCTGAGCCGGGAGCACGGATACCGCCCAGGTCGAAAATGCCGCCCAAGTCGGCGAAGAACGGGTCATCGGTGGGACCGCAGAATATTTTGGTACCATCGGCGAGCGTCTGGATGGCGTTAGTCATCAGCGTGGCGTAGGTGGTGTTCAAACCGGCCGCGCTGGTAATGGAACGCGGCCCTACATTGGGCGGCGGCACAATGCCATTGCTTACGATGGTGCTGAATGCCCCACCACCCGTGCTTTTTTCGCAGATGTAGGTGGTTTTCAGGTTCTGCTGTCCCAACCGGATGTTAAAGAACGTGGTCGGGTCCTGGTTGGTGCGGGTGAAGGTGAAACGGTACGTAATGTCGTCGCCGGCATTGCCGGCCGTGCCGTTCTTGATGTGGATTTCGTAGCGCACGTTTTCGCCAAACGTGTTGTAGTTGGGACCGCCCTGGGGCAGTTCCAGCGGAATATAGTTGGCGATGATGGTAACAGCGGCATTCGCATCGTTGCCCGGAAATTCGGGGCTACGGAAGGCGTAGAGGTCGGTGTTATCGGCCAGCGGGTCGTCGGCGATGAGCGGGGCTTCGCGGTGGCTCGAGGCCTCCAGCGTGTTGTGTTGGCCACTCCAGGCCAACATCCCTCCCACCGAAGTTGCGAGCAGAGCAACGTGGAACAGGGGACGAGTAAGCAGGTTTTTCATGTAAAAAGCTTGAAAGGAAAAGGTGAAAAAATAGGCAATGCGGAGCCTGAACACCTGCCACCGTAACGGCCGGATATTTCGGATTCCCAAATGTTTACAGCATTTGTCCTTTCCTTACGAGCCCTACAATGGTTTTGGTTTGAAATAATATCAAAATCTTCGAATAAAATTCAGGCATTGTAAATAGCCGGCCGCTCCCGGTTGCATCATTTCCAGCCCGGGCCTGTTTAGGGGCTACTTTTGTATTGGCGCCAGCCGGCGTTATTTTTTTATTTCCTCCGGGCCCGCGCCACCGCGGGCCCCTCCTTTATATGGCTACAGTCGCTATCAACCTTGCCACCGGCAGCCTCCAGCAAGAAGAAATCATCGTGGGCATCGACCTGGGCACCACCAACAGCCTGGTGGCCTACGTGCACCCCGAAACCCGCCAGCCCGTGGCCATCAACGACCTCGGCCGCGGCAGCATCGTGCCCTCGGTGGTGCACTTCCCCACCGACGGCGCCGAGCCCGTGGTGGGCACCGAAGCTCGCGAGTTCCTGCTCACCGACCCGCAGCGCACCATTTACTCGGTGAAGCGCCTGCTGGGCAAAAGCTACCGCGACCTCGGCGAGCACGCCCAGCAGCTGGGCTACAAGGTCATCGACGACAATTCCGAGGGCTTGGTGAAAATTCGGGTCGACGACCGGTTCTACTCGCCCATCGAGTTGTCAGCCGACATCCTGCGCGAGCTGCGCGCCCGCGCCGAGCACGCCCTCAAAACGCCCGTGAACCGGGCCGTCATCACCGTGCCGGCCTACTTCAACGACTCGCAGCGCCAGGCCACGCGCGACGCCGGCCGCCTGGCGGGCCTCGAAGTGCTGCGCATCGTGAACGAGCCCACGGCCGCCGCCTTGGCCTACGGCATCGGCCTCGACCCCGACGAAGAGAAGACGGTGGCCGTGTACGACCTCGGCGGTGGCACTTTCGACATCAGCATCCTGCGCATTCAGCAGGGCATTTTTGAGGTGCTGAGCACCAACGGCGACACCTACCTGGGCGGCGACGACCTCGACCGCGCCGTGGTGGACCACTGGACCCGCACCTTCGGCCTGCCCACGTCTTTCCACACCAATCCGCACCTGCAGCAGCAATTGCGCCTGGCGGCCGAAATGGCCAAGAAATACCTCAGCCAGCACGATGACTTCACCACCCACCTCACCGACGAGGCCGGCCAGAATACCACCGTCACGCTCACCCGCGCGCAGTTCAACGACCTCATTCGTCCGCTGGTGGACCGCACCATTGCGGCCTGCCGCCAAGCTCTGGCCGATGCCAAGCTCGAAACCAAGCTCGACGCCGTGCTGCTGGTGGGCGGCTCCACCCGCGTGCCGCTGGTGTACGAGGCGGTGTCGGAGTTCTTCGGCCAGCCCGCCAACAACTCGCTGAACCCCGATGAAGTGGTGGCCCTCGGCGCCGCCATTCAGGCCGACATTCTGGCGGGCAACCGGCGCGACGTGCTGCTGCTTGACGTGACCCCGCTCACGCTGGGCATCGAAACGCTGGGCGGCCTGCTCGACCCCATCATCCCGCGCAACTCCAAGATTCCGACCAAAGCCGGTCGCCAATACACCACCAGCGTCGACGGCCAGGTGAATCTGAAAATTGCCGTGTACCAAGGCGAGCGCGACCTCGTGAGCCAGAACCGCAAGCTGGGCGAGTTCGTGCTGACGGGTATTCCGGCCATGCCGGCGGGCCTGCCCAAAGTCGACGTGAACTTTCTGCTCAACGCCGACGGCATCCTGAAAGTAGAAGCCATCGAGCTGCGCTCGAACACGCGCCAGCAGGTTGAAATCAAGCCCCAATACGGCCTCACCGACGAGCAGGTGGAACAAATGCTGATGGACTCGCTGATGAACGCCAAGGAGGACGTGGCCACCCGCCTGCTCATTGAAGCCCGCACGGCCGCCGAGCAGCTGCTGTACCAGGTCGACAACTTCACCCGCAAAAACCGCCAGCACCTCACCGAAGAAGAACTGACGGCCACCGCCGCGCAGGTAGCCACCGTGCGCACGGCCCTGGCCGGCACTGAGCGCGACCCCATCCTGAAGGCCATGGACGAGCTCGACGAGCTGACGCGCCCTTACGCCGAGCGCGTGATGAACATTTCCATTCAGCAGGCCATGGCGGGCAAGAAAATCGGCTAGCCCCGGCGCCTCGTTGCGCCCCGGTGGTGCACTACCTTTTTCCGCATGGATTCTTCGCGTTTTCGCTCGCTGCTGCTGGGGCTGTTCTACGTTTCGCTGGCCAGCCTGCCGCTTTCGGTCGACTGGTTTTCGGCGCGCTGGCACTTCGGGCTGATGGTGGCTTCGGAACCCCTCATGGCCCTCACGGTGGGCGTGCTGGGGCTGGGGCTGCTGGCGGGCTGGGTGGCGTGGCCGCGCACGACGCGCCGCCTCGATAAGCTTATCGGCCTGCACTTCGGCGCGCTGTTTTTGTCCAGCGTCTTTTCCAGTTCGCCGCTGGTGTCGGCCAAGTATTTTGCGGCCGTGCTGCTCTACGCCATGTTTGGCTATGGCGTACAGCGCGTGCTGCGGCTGGAACGCACGGAGTGGTTTCGGGCGCTGGGGGCGCTGGCGCTGGGCACGGCCGCGTTGGCCGCCTACACGTTGGCGCACCACGCCACCATCGGCATTTCCTACACGGTGTCGTATTTCATCGCCCAGCCGTTCCTAGAGCACGGCCACACCAACCTCACAGTGCTGCTCGAGCCCCTGGTGCTGCTCCTGAACATGGTGCTGCTGTTTCACCCGCGGGCCCAAAGCCAGCGGGGGCGCTTTTCCCTCACCGCCGCACTGGCCTGCGTGCTCATGGTGGTGGCGTTTTCGTATTCGCGGGCTTCTTACATCTCCCTGCTGGCGCAGGCGCTGCTGCTGCTGGCCTTTTCGGGGCGCGAGGCGGGCATCCGGCTGTTGCTGCCCTGGGCCGTGGCGGGCGGGCTGGTGCTTGGCGCGTGGCAGGTTATCAACATTGTGCACCCGCACCCGCCCACGCGCACCAAAACCGATTTGCTGCACGAGTTGGGTTCAGTAAGCGACTTCTCCTCGACCAACGAGTCGAACGCCGAGCGCATGAGCCGCTGGGTTTACAGCCTCACGCTGTTTCAGCAGGAGCCCGTGGTGGGCGTTGGCCCAGGCACGTTTCCCGACCGCTACCTCGACTTCGTGCGCCACGACCCCGCCCACCCCAACTACACCCCCACCCTGCGCCGCATGAACGCGCACAACCTCTACCTCGACTGGCTGGCCGAGTCGGGCGCGCTGGGCTTTCTCAGCGGCGTGCTGCTGCTGGGCTACCTCATACTGCGACAGCTGCGGTGGGTGTTTCGCTGGCAGCAAACGCCGGCCCAAGTGGGCTTCACGGTGTACACCGTGTTTTTTCTGCTGCATTCCTTCACGCAGGATTTTTGGCAGGAGCCCCGCGTGATTGTGCTGTTCTGGCTGGCGGTGGGCCTGCAGCGCTATTATGGCCGGGCGGCCATGCTGGCCAGTACGAAACCCGCAACCGCACCGGTACCATCTCACACTCCATCCGTTTAGCTTACGGATTCGGCATAAACGAGCACAAAAAAAGTTTTGTGCCAGCGCTGTAGTTCTATAAGGCCCATCCTTGAACAGGTGCCAACGTTCCGTATTTAGCGCTTTCGCGGTGCTACTGACGGCTTGGCGGGCAATGGTGGGGTGTTAGCGCGCAGCCCAAACCCCAGCACTGCCCGCGCCGCGGTGTCTCGGAACGTGACCTCCAGCAGCACCGGCGGCGGCTTGCGCGCAGAATCAGCGGCGAAGGAAAACGCGTAGAACAGCCGCGAGGCGCCGCCATCGCCCAGCCGCACCCCCAGCTTGTAGAGTTCAATGGCTTGCCGGTGCTTTTGCCCGCTGCGCCACAGCGGCCTGGCCGACGTCTCAAATTGGACCAGGCTGATGGTGTGCCGCACTTCCGGCGCCATGCGCCGGTAAGCCGCCGCATAGTCGGCCCGCAGCACCGCCCGCAGAAATTGGTGGGCCGCCTGAGCCTGGCTCAGTCGCGGCGCTGGTGTTGGGCTGCCCTGGGCGCTCACCCAGCCGCAGGACGCCATCAGCAGCCCAGCTATCAGCAGCGCCTTTTTGTGTGCTTGCATGGCCCAAAGTACGGCCGTTTCGGCGCAGGCGACCCGTAGCGCGCCAGCCCGCCGCCTACTCCTCGGTGGCGGGCACCAGCACAAACACGTCCTCGCCCGGCCGCTTCATGAGGTATTTCTCCCGTGCAAACTTCTCCAGCAGCGCCGGCGAGCTCATCAGCTCGGCCCGCTCCTTCTTCACCACTTCAATGTTGTCGAGATAGTATTGCTTCTCGTTGCGCAGCTCCTGCCACTTGCGGTAGATGTCGAACTGCTTGCCCAGGTCGTTGGCGTCAAACACCAACATCCACACCAGAAAGCCCATCCCAGTGAGGAAATAAAAGCTGCGGAACACGCGCAGCACCGGACCGATAACCGAGGGTAGTTGCATCAGGGTAAAGATAACAGAACGGCCGGCTTCGCTCACGCAAAACCGGCCGTTCTGTTGGTGCCCAAGAGGATTCCCTACATTTTCTTGCCGGGGAAGTAGGCCACTTCGCCTAGTTCCTCCTCGATGCGGAGCAGTTGGTTGTACTTGGCCATGCGGTCGGAGCGCGAGGCCGAGCCGGTCTTAATCTGGCCGGTGTTCAGGGCCACGGCCAGGTCGGCGATGGTGTTGTCCTCCGTCTCGCCCGAGCGGTGGCTCATGATGCTCTTGTAGCCGTTGCGGCGGCCCAGGTTGATGGCGTCAATCGTTTCGGTGAGCGTGCCAATCTGGTTCACCTTGATGAGAATGGCGTTGGCAATGCCTTCGTCGATGCCGCGCTGCAGGCGGTTCACGTTGGTCACGAACAGGTCGTCGCCCACCAGCTGGGTTTGCTTGCCCACGCGCTCAGTCAAGGCTTTCCAGCCGGTCCAGTCGTCCTCGTCCATGCCGTCTTCGAGGCTGATGATGGGATACTTCTTCATCCAGTCGGCCCAGTAGTCCACCATTTGCGAGGAAGTCAGCTTGTCGCCGGTGCTCTTTTTGAAGTGGTACACGCCGTCCTCGTAAAACTCCGACACGGCCGCGTCCATGGCAATGAACACGTCCTCACCCGGGCGGTAGCCGGCCGTTTCGATGGCCTGCAACACAATTTTGATGGCGTCCTCGTTCGACTTGATGTTCGGCGCAAAACCGCCCTCATCGCCCACGTTGGTGCTGAAGCCTTGCTTCTTGAGCACGTTTTTCAGGTGATGAAATATCTCGGTGCCCCAACGCAGAGCCTCCGAGAACGACGACGCGCCCGTGGGCATAATCATGAACTCCTGGAAGTCGATGGAGTTGTCGGCGTGCGAGCCGCCGTTCAGGATGTTCATCATCGGCACGGGCAGCGTGGTAGCACCTACACCGCCCACGTAGCGGTACAGCGGCATGCCGGCGTCCTGCGCGGCCGCGCGGGCCGCCGCCAGGCTCACGCCCAGAATGGCGTTGGCGCCCAAATTGGCCTTGTTGGGCGTGCCGTCCATCTCCAGCATAATCTTGTCGAGCAGGGCCTGCTCATACACCGAGAAGCCTACCAATTCCTCGGCAATGCGGGAATTGACGTTGTCCACGGCCTTGAGCACGCCTTTGCCCATGTACATCGACTTGTCGTCGTCGCGCAGCTCTACGGCTTCGTGTTTGCCGGTGCTGGCGCCCGAGGGCACCGCGGCGCGGCCCACCACGCCCGAATCGAGCGTGACGTCCACTTCTACCGTCGGATTACCACGGGAATCAAAAATTTGGCGGGCATGAATTTGCGAAATGAAGCTCATAGCAGGGCGTTTGGTAAACAGTTAAATATGCTGCAAACGTACGGGAATCGGCCGGCATATGCACCTCTGGCCGGGTAAAACCGCCACAGCCCATGTTTTCAAACGGGCTAGATAGAAGCAATAGAGCGGCCTGCTCCAACAAAAAAGGGACGCCCCTTGCGGAGCGCCCCTTTCAACTTTGCAGCAATTGCTACGAATTAAGCACCGGCTTCGTCAGCCTTAGCTTCTTCGCGGCTCTCGCCGTCTTTCACGGTTTCGGTAGCCGTGTCAGCCGGAGCCGACTGCTCAACTACGGCAGCGGGAGCCACAGCTTCGCCTTTTACTTCGGTAGCCGAAGTAGCGGCATCGCCCGCAGCTTTCTTGCCACCACGACGCGAACGACGGGTAGTGCCAGCAGCAGCCTTGTCAGCGGCAGCCTGCTTCGACTCAATCAGGGTTTCATTGAAGTCCACCAGCTCGATGATGCACATCTCGGCGTTGTCGCCCAGACGGGTATCGCTCAGCTTCAGGATGCGGGTATAGCCACCGGGACGGTTGGCAATCTTGCCCGAAATGTTGCCAAACAGCTCCTTGATGGACTCTTTGTCCTGCAGCGCAGCAAACACCATACGACGCGAGTGCGTCGTGTCTTCCTTCGACTTGGTCAGCATCGGCTCCACGTACTTACGCAGGGCTTTGGCTTTGGCCACCGTCGTCGTCAGACGCTTGTGCAGGATGAGCGACGAAGCCATGTTCGACAGCATCGCGTGGCGGTGGGCGGTGGTACGGCCCAGTTGGTTAACTTTTCTTCCGTGTCGCATTGGACGTTAAAAAATGTGTGTGCTTGCGGGCGGCGACCACGGCGGGCCTCCAAGGCCTCATTAGAACCGCTGCCCCTTGGGCACACTGGTTAAAAATAAAAAAGGGGAAAAACGAATGGCTGAACCTTTGTCGGCCGACTGCAACGCAGTCAACTCTCCAACGGTTCAGCCATCGCTGCTATTCTTCGTCGAGACGATACTTGCTCAGGTCCATGCCGAACTCCAGGCCACGCTCTTCCACGAGGTTTTCGAGTTCGGTCAGGCTCTTCTTGCCGAAGTTGCGGAACTTCATCATGTCGGCAATTTCGAGCTGCACCAGTTCGCCCATCGTCTTGATGTCGGCGGCCTTGAGGCAGTTCTTGGCGCGTACGCTGAGCTCCATGTCCTCCAGGGGAGTCTTGAGCATCTTGCGCATCTGCATGGTTTCCTCATCAATCGGCTCGTCTTCGGTCACGCGCGGGCCCTCGAGGGTCATCGTGTTGTCCGAGAACAGCATGAAGTGCTGGATGAGGATGTTGGCGGCGCCCTTCAGCGCCTCCTCCGGGTGAATCGAACCGTCGGTCTGAATCTCAATGATGAGCTTCTCGTAGTCGGTCTTCTGCTCCACACGGGTGTTCTCGATGCTGTACTTCACGTTTTTGATGGGCGTGTAGATGGCATCGATGGCAATTTGGCCGAATACTTGGTCAGCCGGCTTGTTCTCGTCGGCGGGCACATAGCCGCGGCCACGGGCAATCGTCAGCTCCAGCTCCAGCTCCACGCTGGGGTCGAGGTGGGCAATCACGTGGTCGGGGTTCAGCACCTCGAAACCGCTGGCGAACTTGGCAATGTCGGCACCCGAGAAGGTATCCTGGCCTTTCACGCGCACCGTAATTTTATCCGAGATGGCATCGCTCACTTTCTTAAAGCGGACCATCTTCAGGTTCAGGATGATTTCGGACATGTCCTCAATCACGCCTTCGATGGTCGAAAACTCGTGCAGCACGCTGCTGGTGCGCACCGACGTGATAGCGAAACCCTCCAGCGACGACAACAGAATGCGACGCAGCGCATTGCCGATGGTGACGCCGTAGCCCTTCTCGAGCGGCTTAAATTCAAACGTCCCGGTGAAGTCGTCGGATTTCTCCATCACCACTTTCTCCGGCATCTGAAAAGCTAAGATTGACATATGTGGGGCGTTAAAAAAGTTGTAGCGCACGCGGGTGCTTGCGCCAGTTAATTAAAATCTTGCACGCTGACAGCTTAAACGCAGTAAGCGCAAGCTCAACGCATGCGCTATATAGACGAGTAAGCACAAGTGCGGCCCGGCAAATTGCCGGGCCGCTACCAGTAGCGCTAATTACTTCGAATACAATTCGACGATGAGCTGTTCCGTGATTTTCTCTGGAATCAGTTCACGGGCGGGGGCAGTAGTGAATTTGCCAGCCAGCTCCTTGCCGTCCCACTCCAACCAGGAGAACTGGCGCGAGTTGCGAACCGACAGGCTCGTGGTGATGGCTTCGAGCGACTTCGACTTCTCACGCACGGCCACAATGTCGCCGGGACGCAGGTGGTACGAAGGAATGTTCACCACTTCACCGTTCACGGTGATGTGCTTGTGGCCCACCAGCTGACGAGCAGCGCGACGCGTCGAGGCAATACCCAAACGGTACACTGTGTTGTCGAGACGGGCTTCCAGCAAAGCGAGCAGGTTGTCGCCGGTGATGCCGGGCATGGTGGCAGCCTTGTGGAACAGGTTTTCGAATTGCTTCTCCAACATGCCGTACATGTACTTCACCTTCTGCTTCTCCATCAGCTGCACGGCGTATTCCGACTGCTTCTTGCGGCGGCCGCGGCCGTGCTGACCCGGAGGATAGGCTTTCTTGTTGAGCGCTTTGTCGGGGCCGAAAATCGGCTCGTTGAAGCGACGGGCAATTTTTGAGGTAGGGCCGGTATAACGTGCCATCTTATTATCCTAACTGAAGTGAAAAACTAAACGCGACGACGCTTGGGGGGGCGGCAGCCGTTGTGGGGCAGCGGCGTTACGTCGCGGATGGTGGTCACCTCAATGCCCACGTTGCCGAGGGCGCGGATGGCCGACTCACGGCCCGAACCCGGGCCTTTCACGAATACTTCGGCTTTGCGCATGCCCAGGTCGTGGGCCACTTTGCCGCAGTCGCTCATCGCCATTTGAGCGGCGTAGGGCGTGTTTTTCTTCGAACCACGGAAGCCCATCTTGCCGGCCGAAGCCCACGAAATAACTTGACCGTTGTTGTTGGTGATGGAGATGATGATGTTGTTGAACGAGGCACGGATGTGTACCTGGCCCACCTGCTCCACCACGACAACGCGCTTCTTGGCTTTGTCTTTTCTTTTTTGTGCCATTTGGTTATCGCAAAAAATGCGGGAGGTGTTGGCGCTGGCTGCGCGAGTATGCTACCCGCCAGAGCCAGCGCCGATTCCCGGTTAAGTTTATTTCGTTGCCTTCTTCTTGCCGGCCACCGTTTTGCGCTTGCCCTTGCGGGTACGCGAGTTATTCTTGGTACGCTGACCACGAACCGGCAGGCCTTTGCGGTGACGCAGACCGCGGTAGCAGCCGATGTCCATCAAACGCTTGATGTTCGTCGTTACTTCCGAGCGCAGCACGCCCTCAGTCTTGTGCTCGGCGGCAATGATGGCGCGGACGGCACCCGACTCCTCATCGGTCCAGTCCTTCACCTTCTTGTTCAAATCAACACCAGCCTGCGTGAGGATTTTGCTGGAGTTGCTCCGGCCAATGCCGAAAATGTAAGTCAGGGCGATTTCGCCGCGCTTGTTGTCCGGGATATCAACCCCTGCGATACGAGCCATTGTGTGTGGTTATGTGTTTGCGGACAGAACCCCGGCAGCGGCTTGGAAGGCGGTAAGTAACCTTACCAGTACCCAAGGCTCCGGGATTCTAAAATTGGATTAGCCCTGACGCTGCTTGAAGCGGGGGTTTTTTTTGTTGATGACGTAGAGCTTGCCATTACGGCGGACCAGTTTGCAGTCCACGCTACGCTTTTTCACCGAGGTTTTTACTTTCATGACCTGTGAAGAGAAACGAGTTTATTTATAACGATACTTGATGCGGCCCTTCGACAAGTCGTAGGGAGACATTTCCAGTTTCACCTTGTCGCCGGGCAGAATCTTGATGTAGTGCATCCGCATCTTACCCGAAATGTGGGCAATCAGCTGGTGGCCGTTCTCCAACTCCACGCGGAACATGGCGTTAGAGAGGGCTTCGAGGATGGTACCGTCCTGCTCAATCGAGGCTTGTTTTGCCATAAGGGCTACTGCAATGCTTTTTCTATGAATTCAAAGGAGGTCAGAATTTCTGCCTTCTCTTTTCTAACAACAACGGTGTGCTCAAAGTGCGCCGAGGGTTTGCGGTCCTTGGTGCGAATGGTCCAACCATCCGCTTCCTGCACCACATCCTTCTTGCCCAAGTTCACCATCGGCTCAATGGCCAACACCAAACCCGTTTGCAAGAGCGGCCCAGAACCCCGCTTGCCGTAGTTCGGCACCTCAGGCTTCTCGTGCAGCTTAGCGCCAACTCCGTGGCCAACCAACTCGCGCACCACCCCGTAACCCATCGGGGCCACATGGTTCTGGATGGCGTAGCTGATGTCGCCGACTCGGTTGCCGCTCACGGCTTGCTCAATGCCTTTGTACAGGGCTGCTTTGGTTTCTCGTAGCAAAGCCAATACTTCCGGCGCCACCTCCCCGATTGGGTAAGTGTAAGCACTATCTGAATGAAAGCCATTCAGAAAAACCCCGCAGTCCACCGTCAAAATATCGCCGCTCTTCAGCGGCTCATCGGTGGCAAACCCGTGCACTACTACCGAATTCGGTGAGAGGCACAGGCTGAAGGGAAACTTATTGTATCCTTTGAAGGACGGCAACCCACCATGGTCCCGGATGAATTCCTCCGCGCGCTTATCGAGCTGCCGCGTTGTCACTCCTTCTTTTACCATGCCCGCGACTTCGCCGTGGGCCTTGGCCAGCAGTTGAGCACTGGCACGAATAAGGTCAATTTCTTCTTCGGTTTTATATTGAATGCTGCCGCTCATAGCTGTTTACGAAGCTATGGAAATCGGTTGTGCCGTGCGACCGCGCAGCTTGCCCGACTTCATCATGCCATCGTAGTGTTGCATAAGCAGGTAGCTCTGTACTTGGTTCACCGTGTCGAGCACCACACCCACCATAATGATGAGCGATGTACCGCCATAGAAAGCCGAAAACGGACGAGTCACGCCTAAGAGCAGAGCAATGGCCGGGAAAATGGCAATCAGCGCAAGGGCAACTGCACCAGGCAGCGTTACACGGGTCAGGATTTCATCAATAAATTCCGAGGTATCGCGGCCAGGCTTCACGCCGGGTACGAAACCACCGCTCCGCTTCAGGTCATCGGCAATCTGGTTAGGGTTAACGCTGATGGCCGTGTAGAAGTAGGTGAAGATGATAATCAGCAGGCCGAAGGTCAGGTTGTACTGCCACGAGGTGTAGTCCGAAAACTTCACGCCGATGTAGCTGGCGGTATCGCTCTGGTTCTGCCATACCGAAGCCACGATGGCGGGCACGAACATCAACGACTGGGCGAAGATGATGGGCATTACGCCGGCCGCATTCACCTTGAGGGGAATGAACTGACGCTGCGCATCCAACTGCGTGGTGCCGCCAACTTGCTTAGCGTACTGCACCGCGATGCGGCGAACCGCTTGCGTGAGCACGATAACCGCCATTACGACGAGGAACAGCACTACCATTTCCAGCAGGAAGATGAGGGATTTGTTTACGCCTTTGGCAGCGGCCTCACCGATGATGGCACCGGGGAGACGCGACACGATACCAATCATGATAATCATGGAGATACCGTTGCCGATGCCTTTGTCCGTGATTTTCTCGCCCAGCCACATGCAGAACAACGTGCCGGCCGTGATGATAATCATGGTCGAGACGGTGAAGAACGTGCCGGGATTGATGATGGCTTCGGCGTTAATCGTGGCGATGAAGCCAACCGATTGGGCCAATACAATCGGAATCGTGAGAATCCGGGTGTACTGGTTGATTTTCTTACGTCCCGACTCGCCTTCCTTCTGGAGCTTCTGGAAGTAGGGCACGGCGATGGTGAGCAGCTGCAACACAATCGACGCCGAGATGTACGGCATGATGCCCAGCGCGAAGATGGACGCGTGGCTGAACGCGCCGCCAAGCAGCGTATCCAGAATGCCAAACAAGCCTTGGGCGCCGGTCTTGAGTTGCGTGGGGTCAACGCCCGGCAACACCACGTAAACGCCTAGGCGATAGATGGCAATGAAGAAAAGCGTGTTGAGGATTCGCGTACGCAAATCCTCAATCGCAAAAATGTTTTTTATCGACTCGATAAACTTATTCATTGCCGAAGGTAGCTATTAGAGCGTTACCGCTTTGCCGCCAGCTTTCTCGATGGCTTCAACAGCCGATTTCGAGAAGGCGTGAGCATGAACTTCTACAGCAGTGGCGATTTCGCCACGGCCGAGAACTTTGATTTTGGCGTTTTTCGAAACCAGACCGGCGGCCACGAAGTAAGCGGCATCCAGGGTGGTGGCGCTGTTCTTCTCGAGGAGGCCAGCGAGCACATCGAGGTTGATGGCTTTGTACTCGACGCGGTTGATGTTCGTGAAGCCGAACTTGGGCACACGGCGCTGGAGGGGCATTTGGCCACCTTCGAAGCCGGACTTGCGCTTGTAGCCCGAACGCGACTTGGCGCCTTTGTGACCACGGGTCGACGTGCCACCGCGCGTGGAGCCTTCGCCCCGGCCAATCCGCTTCTCGTTTTTAGTCGAGCCGTAGGCGGGCGATAGATTGCTGAGATTAAGCATGACGATAATAGTCTTACAGTTCGGTTACTTGGAGCAGGTGCTGCACGCTCTTCACCATGCCCAGGATGGACGGGTTCGATTCGTGGGTAGCGGTGCTGTTGAGTTTGTTCAGGCCGAGGGACTGAACGGTGCGCTTCTGACGCTCGGGGCGGTCAATGGCGCTGCGCACGAGCTTTACTTGAATTTGTGCCATGTCAATTAACCGTTAAAAACGCGGGCCAAAGAAATACCACGGGCTTGAGCGATTTGCAACGGGTCACGCATTTTGGCGAGGGCTGCAAACGTCGCTTTCACCACGTTGTGAGGGTTCGACGAGCCTTTCGACTTCGCCAGCACATCCTTGATACCGGCGCTCTCGAACACGGCGCGCATAGCACCGCCGGCGATTACACCCGTACCAGCCGCTGCGGGCTGGATGAGCACGAAACCACCGCCGTAGCGGCCTTCCATGAGGTGAGGAACGGTGTGCTTGTACATCGGCACTTTCACCACGTTCTTCTTGGCGTCGTCAATGCCTTTGGCAATGGCGTCGGTTACTTCGTTGGCTTTGCCGAGGCCGTAGCCTACGTTGCCGTTGCCGTCGCCTACTACCACGATGGCAGAGAAGCTAAAGCGGCGACCGCCTTTCACCACCTTCGCTACGCGGTTGATGGCTACTACTTTTTCTTTGAAGTCGGAGTCAGCACCCATGCGGGAGTTGTCCTTGTTCCGGTCGCGGTCGTTGCTGCGCTGACGGTCTCCGCCAGGACGATTGTTGTCGCGTTCTTGCGCCATGATAGTTTAGAAATTGAGGCCGCCTTCGCGAGCACCTTCAGCCAATGATTTTACGCGACCGTGGTAGAGGTAACCCGAGCGGTCGAACACCACTTTCGTGATGCCTTTCTCCAGGGCAACCGCGGCTACCTGACGGCCTACGGCAGCGGCCAGGGCCACGCCATTGCCACCTTCGGCGGTTACTTTTTT
Organism: Hymenobacter sp. 5317J-9; assembly: GCF_022921075.1. Classification (NCBI taxonomy): domain Bacteria; kingdom Pseudomonadati; phylum Bacteroidota; class Cytophagia; order Cytophagales; family Hymenobacteraceae; genus Hymenobacter; species Hymenobacter sp. 5317J-9. The sequence goes on along the minus strand of NZ_CP095050.1, from coordinate 1,224,425 downwards.
CGACGTAGCGGCAGCCAGGGTGCGGCCGGTCGTGTCGTCGATAATCTGAGCATAAATGCCCGTGTTGCTGCGGAACACCGACAGGCGCGGACGCTCCGAGGTGCCGGACACTTTCGTGCGGATGATGCGCTGAATCCGCTTGCGGCGAGTTGCTTTATCAAATGCCATGATGCGAATTTATTTAGAGGCCGTTTTACCAGCTTTGCGACGGATAATCTCGCCCACGAAGCGCACACCTTTGCCTTTGTAGGGCTCCACTTTGCGCAGCGAACGAATTTTGGCGGCCACCTGGCCCAGCAGCTGATTGTCGATGCTGTTGAGCGTCACAATCGGGTTCTTACCCTTTTCGGTTACTGCGGTAGCGGATACTTCGCCGGGGAGGGCGATGTACACGTTGTGCGAGTATCCGAGGGCCAGTTCCAGCGTGCTGCCCACGAGCGAGGCTTTGTAACCTACGCCTACGAGCTCCAGTTTCTTCTCGAAACCAGCGCTAACACCGGTCACCATGTTGTTGATGAGCGAGCGGTAGAGGCCGTGCATGGCCTTGTGGCGCTTCTGCTCGGTAGGACGGGTTACGGTGAGGGTACCGTCTTCGATGGCTACGGTGATGTCGCGGTCTACTTGCGTAGTGAGCGAGCCTTTGGGGCCTTTCACCGTCACCGCGTTGTCTTTGTCGACCGAAATAGCGACCCCGGCGGGGACGGAAATCGGCAGTTTACCAATACGTGACATAATTGAATTTGCTAAAGCGGTTCCGGACTAGTACACGTAGCACAGCACCTCGCCGCCCACGTTCTCGGTTTTGCACTCTTTCTCCGTCATCACGCCTTTCGAGGTCGAGATGATGGCCACACCCAGGCCGCTGAGGACGCGGGGCAGGTTGTCGGCGGCCACGTACTGACGCAAGCCGGGCGTCGAAACGCGCTGCAGCTTGGTGATGGCAGGGGCCTTCGTGGTGGGGTTGTACTTCAGGGCGATTTTGATGGTGCCCTGAACCGACGAATCATCAAAACGGTACGACTGGATGTACCCTTTGTGGTACAGCACTTTCGTGATTTCCTTTTTGATGTTGCTGGCCGGGATTTCTACCACCCGGTGGTTCGCCTTGATGGCGTTGCGTACCCGGGTCAGGTAGTCGGCAATAGGGTCAGTGTTCATTATGTGTTAAATACGTCCGCTTTTTTCGGAGCGCAAAGATAAGAAAATTTCGCCGGGTGCCCAACGGGACCAACGAAATTTCGGGTTAAGACTACTTGGCACGCCCGGCGACGGTCCGGCCAATGGTTTCTTTTGGCAACCTGCCAAATGGTTTCGAGGCAAGCCTCAGGTTTTGGGAGTGCAAAGGTAGCAGGCTTTCAGGAGCTTTTGCAAGTGCCTGACAGAAATATTCTTGACTAATGGACAGCCGCGACCCCAAAAATACCGAATCGGGGGAAGCACTATTGCTGCTTCAGGTGCTTGAGAATGGCAATCACGTCCTCGTCGCCATGCGTAGCTTCCGCCTCCTGAAAGGTTTGGTGAACCACCTTGGCTAGCGGGGTGTCCGAGCCTTCGGCTTTGGCCAGGCGCAGGTCTTTGGCGAGCAGCTTGAGGGCGAAGGCGGCCTGGTAGTTCTCGTTGAGAATGGCGTCGCCCTTGAGGTTGATGAAGACGCTGGCGAGGGCGCTGCTCTTGATGAGTTCGAGCAAGTCGGCCGTTTGCAGCCCGTGCTGCTGGGCAAACAGGACGGCTTCGGCCAAACCTTGAGCCTGGAAGCCGAGCAGGGTGTTCATGGCCAGTTTGGCATTGTTGCCCGCGCCGGTGGGGCCCACGCGCAGGGCCAGCTTGCCGAGATGCGCGAATAAGGGCTGCGCTTGCTTGAACACGGCTTCATCGCCGCCGACCATGATGGCGAGCAGGCCGGTTTCAGCCTGCTTCACGCTGCCGGATACGGGGGCATCGAGGTACTCATGGCCGTGGACGCGGCTCAGCTCGGCCATCTCTTGGCTAACACCGGGCGACACGGTACTCATGTTGATGATGAGCTTGCCGGTTGTAGACGACTGCAGCAGGCCGTCCTCCCCGGTGAATAGCTCCCGGGTGGCTTGGTCGTCGGACACCATGAGGAAGACGACTTGCGCGGCATCGAGTACGGCGCCCGGCGTGGGCGCGACGGTGGCGCTCTCGGCGCGCAGGGCGTCGGCTTTGGCGGGGCTGCGGTTGTAGGCGATAACGGGGAGGCCGGCGGCGAGCAGGCGGCGGGCCATGGGCGTGCCCATGTTGCCCAGGCCAATCCAGCCGGTGGTGATGGGTAATTCCATGATAGGTGGTGAGGAGTAAATAACGTGAACCGGCGCGGAGGCTGGCGTAGGCTATAACGGCAAATGGGGTTGCTCCGAATACCGGAACAACCCCATTTGTTTCAATTATCCCAATTTTCTGGTGGCCTGCGAGGCGAGGCGTGGTTACTCAATGGGTCGGAACAGCCGGCTCCACCGGACCTTGTGCAGCACATCCGCATTAGGGTCGAGCGACAGCCACGTGAACACAGCTTTGCCCACGATATGGTCCTCCGGCACGAAGCCCCAGAAGCGGGAGTCTTCGGAGTTGTGGCGGTTGTCGCCCATCATGAAGTAGTAGTTCTGCTTGATGGTGTAGCGGGTGAGGGGCTGGCCGTTTTGCTGTATCATGCCATCCTGCCAGGTGATGCCGGAGTTGTGCTCGTACTGCGACAAGATTTTGTAGTAGACCGCCGCGTTGGCGGGCGTGAGTGTGATGGTCTGGCCTTTCTTTGGCACGGGCAGCGGGCCATAGTCGTCGAGCTGCCAGCGGCGGGGAGTGGCACTGGCGGCTTGCGATACATCGAAGTCGGCCACGTCGGGGAACAGTTGCACGGGATACTGCACCACCTCCAGCGACTTCGTGTAGGGCTGCCGGCGGAAGTAGGCGGCCACCTCGGCCGGGCAGCTGATTACGAAGCCGGGCTTGCTCGTTTCAGGGTTGATGATGGCGCGGGGCACGCCATCGGGCTCGCGGTAGTCGACCACGCCCTGAGCGCGCAGCGCCGCCACAATTTCATCGTTAGGCGCAGGCACTTCCAGGAAGTAGGTGGTTTGCGGACGACCGGCCACCGGGCCAGGCTGGCCGTTGAGGAACACCTGGCCACTACGGATGCTCAGCGTGTCGCCCGCCACCGCGATGCAGCGCTTGATGAGGTTGGTGCGCACATCAGCGGGGCGCTGCTCATGCGGCACGTGAAATACCACCACGTCGTTGCGCTTCACCGAGCTGAAACCCGGGAAGCGGTAGGTGGGCATCTGAATGAGGTCAGAATAGCTCTGCGGGCCGTGCTCCCACAGGGTTTGGTGCGTGAGGGGTACCTGCAGGGGTGTTTGGGGCGTGATAGGGCCGTAGTGCAGCTTGCTCACCATGAGGTAATCGCCAACCAGCAGCGTGCCCTCCATGCTTTCGGAAGGAATAGTGTAGGCTTCCACCGCCGACCAACGGAGCAGCGTAGCAGCTACAATCGCAAAAATGAGCGAGTCGGCCCACTCCCGGGTTTTGGTTTTGGGCGGCTTGGGTGCGGTGTTGGGGGTGGCGCGTTTGGTCTGGAAGAAAGGTATCCGCATGGGTTCCGGCTGAAGAGAGGATGAGAAAATAGCCACGGCAGCGCCGTAGCAACAGGGGTTGCTTTAACGCACTAGCAGACCAAATAGTACGGCTTGACTATATTGCTACTCCTCCCCCATCCGCCCGGCGCGCATCTGAAGAAACTTAGAGGGGCGCAGGACTCTGGAGATTTATAACCGTTCCACACTACCCGCCGGCCCAGCAGCCGAGGAAGCAGGATTGGCTGGGACGGGTCAGAAATAAGATTCTGTGGCTCTATTTATGAATGGGTCTTGCATGGGATTTAACTAAAATCACATTATACAGACTCGGCATGAACTGCAGATAAATTGAATCAGATGAAAACTTCAGTACCGACGCATGTCTGTCATTAATTGTCAAAACACTGTCCCTTATAGACCATGTGTTTGACAACATATTATCGCTGCTATACAAACCCATTGACCTGTCTCTTTTGTCGTAGATATACAGAAAGCATCTTCCATCGTCATAAAAGCGGTAACCACTTCTTATGATTTTGTGCTTCGTATCGTATATATCCCAGAATCTTGATTTTTTTGAAACCAGAGTATGTTTCAAATCGAGTTTGGTCTGACAAGCATAAAGGAGGCTTATAAAGACGAAAGCAACCGTTTTGAAAGCATTTTTTGGTGATGGTCCCATAAACAAAAATAGACGCCCCAGCCGAAGCTGAAGCGTCTATCGAATTGCTTAGCGAAAAGCCTAAACCGGATACTACCAGCTCGACTTGGTCACACCGGGGATTTTCCCGGCCAGTGCCATTTCGCGGAAACGCACGCGGCTAATGCCAAACTTGCGCATGTAGCCGCGGGGGCGGCCGTCAATCATGTCGCGGTTGTGCAGGCGCACGGGCGAAGCGTTTTTGGGCAGCTTGTCGAGACCTTCGTAGTCGCCGGCAGCTTTCAGAGCCTTGCGCTTCTCAGCGTAGCGGGCCACGGTGGCAATGCGCTTGCGCTCCCGTGCTTTGATGGATTCTTTAGCCATGAGTTCGGAAGATTAAGCGTCTTTTTTAGCGTTGGCGAAAGGCATCCCGAACGCTTTCAGCAGCTCGTAGCTCTGCTCATCGTTCTCAGCCGTGGTCACGAACGTGATGTCCATGCCCGAGATGCCTTTGATTTTGTCAATCGAGATTTCGGGGAAGATGATTTGCTCCTTCACGCCGAGCGTGTAGTTGCCACGACCATCGAACCCTTTGTCGTTGATGCCTTTGAAGTCACGTACGCGGGGCAGGGCTACCGTCAGCAGACGGTCCATGAACTCGTACATTTTCTCGCCGCGCAGCGTCACTTTCGCGCCGATGGGCATGCCTTCGCGGAGCTTAAAGTTCGACACCGATTTCTTGGCGATGGTGGCAATGGCTTTCTGGCCGGTGATAACCGTCAGCTCTTCCACGCCGTTGTCGACCAATTTCTTGTCGGCTACCGCCGCGCCAATGCCGCGGTTGATGCAGATTTTGGTGATACGGGGTACCTGCATGATGCTCTTGAACTGGAATTTCTCCTGGAGCGCGGGTACGACGTCTTTTTTATAAATGTCTTTGAGACGGGCCATGATGGTGGGGGCTGCTTAAGCCGTTTTGGCAGAGGCACGCTTGGCTTTGGCCGGAGCAGCAGCCGGAGCTGCGGCCGCGGCGGCACCTTTACGTACCCGCTCACCGGTGGTGGGGTTGATAGCCTGCACGTTGCTCACGTGCATGGGCGCCTCCATCTTGGTGATGCCGCCCTGGGGCGATTTGGCGCTCGGCTTGTTGTGTTTCGTCACCAGGTTCAGGCCCTCAACGGTTACGCGCTGAGTCACCCGGTTCACCGACTTGATAACGCCGGTTTTGCCCTTTTCGTCGCCAGCAATCACCTTCACGGTATCGCCCGACTTTACGTGCAGCTGCACGGGGTCTGCTTTTCTGATAGCCATGGCTTAGAGTACTTCGGGGGCTAGGGATACGATTTTCATGAACTGACGCTCACGCAGCTCGCGGGCCACTGGGCCGAAGATGCGCGTGCCGCGGGGCTCGTCGTTGTTGTTGAGCAACACGGCGGCGTTGTCGTCGAAGCGGATGTACGAACCGTCTTTGCGGCGCACTTCCTTCTTCACACGTACCACCACGGCCTTGCTCACGGTGCCTTTCTTGGCGTTGCCCGAAGGGATAGCCGACTTGATGGCCACCACAATCTTGTCGCCAACGCTGGCGTATTTCTTGCCCGTGCCACCCAAAACGCGGATGCAGAGGACTTCCTTGGCGCCGCTGTTGTCGGCCACCGTCAGGCGGGATTCTTGCTGTATCATCGGTTCAGATTATTTAGCGCGTTCAACAATTTCAACCAGGCGCCACCGCTTGGTCTTGCTCAGCGGACGGGTGCTCATGATGCGCACCGTGTCGCCTTCGCCGCACTCGTTTTTCTCGTCGTGGGCGTGGAATTTCGTGGTTTTGGTCACGAACTTGCCGTACTTGGGGTGCTTTTGTTTCTGCACCACAGCCACGGTGATGGACTTGTCCATCTTCGAGCTCGTTACCGTGCCGGTGATTTCCTTGCGCATGTTGCGCGAGTCTTCAGCTACGGCTTGGTCTTGGGTTGTTACGTCGGTTGCCATCGGAATTAAGCGGGGTTAGAGGCCTGCTCGTTGTTCCGACGAGTCTGCTCGGTGAGCAAGCGGGCGACGTTTTTACGGTTGGCCTTGAGGCGGGCGGGGTTTTCCAGGGGCGAAATCGCGTGGGCGAAACGCAGCTGCTGGCCCTGAGCCTGCTCGGTTTTGATTTGCTCTTTCAGCGCTTCAGCGGAAAGGCCTTTGAGGTCGGTCTTGTTCTTCATGACTTAAGCAGCGTCCGTATAGTCGCGGCGAACCACGAATGAAGTTTTTACGGGGAGCTTCTGAGCCGCCAGACGCAGCGATTCTTTAGCTACTTCCAGCGACACACCGTCCGACTCGAACATGATTTGGCCGGGCTTCACGCAGGCCACCCAATACTCAGGCGAGCCTTTGCCTTTACCCATGCGCACCTCAGCGGGCTTCTTGGTAATCGGCTTGTCGGGGAAAATGCGAATCCATACTTGCCCTTCGCGTTTCATGGCGCGGGTCATGGCGATACGGGCAGCCTCAATTTGGCGAGCCGTAATCCAAGACACTTCCAGCGACTTGATAGCGAACGAACCGAAGTCTATGGAGCTGCCGCGGTAGGCCAAGCCTGTTACGCGACCCTTTTGCATCTTGCGATACTTGGTCCTTTTCGGTTGTAACATTTGATTTTAATAAAAGAGAGTGTTCTGTAAGAGAGAGGGGCGAACAGCCGAACATTTCGCTTCGTTCACCTGAAAGCGGCAAACGAAGCGAAATGACTTGACTTTGTTCTAGCGACGCGGGCCGCGAGCGGCACCGCCAGCAGCACCACCGCCTTGGGCGGGGCCATTGCGACGGGGACCAGCGTTGTCGCCGGCGCCACGGGGGGCGCGGTCGCCACCGCCAGCGTTGCCACGACCGGCACCACCGTCACGACGCGGGCCACGGTCGCCTTCGCGACGCTCGCCGCGGGGGCCACGGTCGTCACGACGACCACCGCCACCTTCGCCGCCACCGGGGTTGGTGAGCTGCTGGTTCGGCGAGAGGTCGGGCTTGCCGAACACCTCACCACGCATTACCCACACCTTGATGCCGATTTTGCCATACACGGTCTGAGCTTCCGACAGAGCGTAATCGATGTCGGCGCGCAGCGTGTGCAGCGGCGTACGACCTTCTTTGTACTGCTCCGAACGGGCAATTTCTGCACCGCCGAGACGGCCACCGCACTGAATCTTGATGCCTTCAGCACCAACACGCATCGCAGCCTGAATCGACATCTTCATGGCGCGACGGAAGGAGATACGAGCGGCCAGCTGCTGGGCGATGCTCTCGCCAACCAGCTTGGCATCCAACTCCGGACGCTTAATTTCGAAGATGTTGATTTGAACGTCTTTGCTGGTGATTTGCTTCAGCTCGTCCTTAATCTTGTCAACTTCCTGGCCGCCCTTACCGATTACCACACCCGGACGAGCCGTGTTGATGGTGATGGTGATGCGCTTCAGGGTGCGCTCAATCACAATGCGGCTGATGCCACCTTTCTGAATGCGCGCGTTGATGTACTTGCGGATTTTCTCGTCCTCCACCAGTTTCTCGGCGAAGTCCTTGCCGCCGTACCAGTTGGAGTCCCAGCCTTTGATAACTCCCAAGCGGAAGCCAACCGGATTTACTTTCTGTCCCATACTAAATTAGGATTTGGCGTCGGCCTTAGGGTTTTCGGTAGTGCCAACTTGCTTGGCGTGCTTGGAACCAAGCTTTTCAACCTTCGTGTCGATTTTCAGCGTCACGTGGTTGCTGCGCTTGCGGATGCGGTGACCACGACCCTGAGGGGCGGGGCGCAGGCGCTTCAGCTGGCGTCCTTCGTCCACGAAGATTTCGCTGATGTAGAGGTTTGCGTCCTCAATCCGCTCTTCTTCGTTGTGCTGCTGCCAGTTGGCCAAGGCCGAAAGGAGCAGTTTCTCAATCTTCTCGGCGCCGATGTTGGCTTCGAAGCGCAACAGGCCGAGGGCCTGCGTTACTTTCTTGCCGCGCACGAGGTCGGCCACCAGTCGCATCTTACGAGGCGAGGTCGGCACATTGCGGAGTTTTGCTACTGCTTCCATCTTAGCGCTTGCCTTTATCTTTTTTGGCGACGTGACCACGGAAGTTACGCGTCGGGGCAAATTCGCCCAACTTGTGTCCTACCATGTTCTCGGTCACATACACCGGGATGAACTTATTGCCGTTGTGAACAGCGAACGTGTGGCCAACGAAATCCGGGGAAATCATCGAGCGGCGCGACCAAGTCTTCACCACCGATTTCTTACCAGCCGTTTCGAGTGCCGTGACTTTCTTTTCCAGCCGGAAGTCAATGTACGGCCCTTTTTTGAGTGAACGTGCCATATATTACTTCTTGCCTTTGCGGCTCACAATCAGGTTCTCCGAATACTTGTTCTTGTTACGGGTCTTCTGGCCCTTAGCCAAAATGCCGTTGCGGCTCCGCGGGTGACCACCCGACGATTTGCCTTCGCCACCACCCATGGGGTGGTCGACAGGGTTCATTACCACACCACGAACGCGGGGACGACGACCAGCCCACCGGTTCCGGCCAGCTTTGCCCATCACGGTGTTCATGTGGTCACCGTTCGATACGGTACCAACGGTGGCCATGCAGGTAACGAGCACCATGCGCATCTCGCCCGAAGGCAATTTCAGCGTGGCGTACTTCTCTTCGCGGGCTACGATTTGGGCGTAGGTACCGGCCGAGCGGGCCATGGCCGCGCCCTGGCCGGGCTGCAATTCGATGTTGTGGAGGATGGTACCGAGGGGAATCTCGCGCAGCGGCAAGGTATTGCCTACTTCGGGAGCGACGCCGGGGCCCGACACAATCTTCGCGCCTACCGTCATGCCGGCGGGAGCGATGATGTAACGCTTCTCACCATCGGCATAGTTTACCAAGGCGATACGCGCAGTGCGGTTGGGGTCGTACTCGATGGACTTCACGACGGCCGGAACACCGGCTTTGTCGCGCTTGAAGTCCACGATGCGGTACTGGGTTTTATGACCACCGCCGATGTAGCGGTTGGACATTTTACCGGAAGAGTTCCGGCCACCCGATTTGGAGAGGGAAGTCATCAGCGACTTCTCCGGGGTCGACGTCGTAATCTCGTCGAACGCCGGCGCAACGCGGAAGCGCTGCCCTGGGGTTGTTGGTCTGAGTTTTTTAAGTGCCATTACTAGCTAGTTGTGCTTTTGCGGCGAAAAATTTGAGGCGAAGCTTGCGGCCTAGAGGTTGCCGTAGAAGTCGATTACATCGCCTTCTTTCACGGTCACAATGGCTTTCTTGCCGTGGGCGCGACGACCGGAAACCTGGCCGCCTTTGGTGCCTTTCGACTTCATTTTGCCAATGGTGCGCATCGTGTTGATGTCGGTAATCGTCACGCCGTACAGCGTTTCGATGTCCTTCTTGATTTGCACTTTGTTGGCGGTGCGCTCCACTTCGAAAGTGTAGCGACCTTTCTCGTTGAGGCCGGTGGCCTTTTCGGTAACGATGGGGCGTTTCAGCGTGCTCATTATTCGGCGGTGCTATAGAGTTCAACCAATGAAGCCATGCCGTCTTCCGAAATCAGGAGCGTGTCCGTGTTCAGCAGGTCGTGGGTGTTGAGGCCGATGGGCGTTGACACTTTCACTTTCTGCAGGTTGCGGGCGCTGAGGATGACGTTCTTGTTCACCTCGCCGGTTACAAGCATGGTCTTTTTGCCGTTGGTCAGCTTGAGGCCGTCCAGGATGGCAACGAAGTCCTTGGTGCGGGGAGCCGACATGGCAATGTTCTCCACAACGGAGATTTTGCCATCCTTCGCTAGGCTCGACAGAGCCGACAAACGAGCTACGCGCTTGGTCTTCTTGTTCAGCTTGAAGCTGTAGTCGCGGGGCTGCGGACCGAACATCCGGCCACCACCTACGAACACACCCGACTTCATGCTGCCGGCGCGGGCACCGCCCGTACCTTTTTGTTTCTTCAGCTTCTTCGTGGTGCCGTGCACCTCGTTCCGCTGCTTGGACTTGTGCGTGCCCTGGCGCTGGTTGGCCAAGTACTGCTTCACGTCCAGGTACATCACGTGCTCGTTTACTTCGAGACCGAAGATGGCGTCAGACAGGGTCACTTTGCGGCCGGTGTCTTCGCCTTTGAGGTTATATACTGCGAGTTCCATCGTACTAGTCTATTTCTCGATTACCACGTAAGAATTCTTCGCGCCGGGAATCGAGCCGCTCACCAGAATCAGGTTCTTGTCGCCTACTACGCGCATCACCTTCAGGTTCTGTACTTTCACGCGGTCGTTGCCCATGCGGCCACCCATGCGCATTCCTTTGAATACGCGCGAAGGCCAGGAGCAAGCACCGATAGAACCGGGGTGACGCAGGCGGTTATGCTGACCGTGGGTCTGGCCACCAACACCCTGGAAGTTGTAACGCTTTACAACACCCTGGAAACCCTTGCCTTTAGAAGTGCCTACTACGTCCACGAACTCGCCCTCTTCGAAAAGAGTAGCGTCGATGGTGGCGCCAGCGGCGTAGGTCGATTCGGCGTCGAGGCGGAATTCAACCAATTTTTTCTTGGGGGTCGTACCGGCTTTTTTGAAGTGACCAACCAAGGCTTTGGTGGTGTTCTTCTCTTTTTTCTCGCCGTACCCAATTTGAATGGCGGTGTAACCGTCATTCGCGATAGTCTTAACCTGCGTCACTACGCACGGACCCGCTTCAATGAGCGTGCAGGGAATGTTTTTCCCATCCGGAGTGAAGAGGCTTGTCATACCGATTTTTTTACCGATGATGCCAGGCATTCTGTTAATGATTAAATGACACAAAAAGAAAACGACCGAGTGCCGTTTTCGCTAAGGGAGTGCAAAGATAGGAAAAAAGGCCCGGGTATCACAATGACACCTAGAAATATTTTCTAGGTGAGGCTGTTAGCTTCCGGAAGGAGTTTTTTTTAGGCCGGACGCCAGTTGGGGTCCTGGTCGTCGCAGGGCAATAGACCCTGCAGGGCCAGCAACAGAAAAAACACCACAAACGCCAGCCCTATCTGCGTTTCCAGCGTGTACTCTACCAAAAATGAAAGGGCAATGCTCACATACTGGGCAACAAGCAGTGGGGCCTTCTTCCGACGGGCCCACCACGCGGGGTAGAATAGGCCGACTATGCCTACAACCAAACCTAAAGCGCCGAAAGCAGCCAGATTGTACAGAAACTGGTTGTGTGGCAAAATGTAATACTCACTGGTCATCTCTGGGTATTCCTCCGCATACCGAATAGCCATCTCATCTTCCAGGTCGGGCTTGCCCACGCCTAACAGAGGGTTATCACGCCATACCTCCAACGCCGCTTTGTATGAATACAGGCGCCCGGAAATCGAAAACTTCTTGCCTTCAGAGCTGCTCTTCTGCTTGGCTTTGCTAACGTCTTCCTTCGTATTGGTAATCTTATTTCGAAACGTGGGGAAAGCAATATAGCTTATCACCGGCAACAGCAGTAAACACCCTGCAAGTGCAGCTGCCCGTTTCCATTGCTGCCTGCACAGCACCAGCCACAGAATGGCTAGCCCCCCCAACGCATAAAACGTCATTTCTCCACTGCGCACCGCCAACATGTGGAGGAAGAGCGCAAGCGCAACTACGGCGCTGCCTAGCCAGATGCGCCAGGAATGTTTCACTGCCCGGTGCTCCAGTAGTAGCACGCCGGCGGCAATGGCCAAGGTGATGATGAGGCTGAACCGGATGTGGTCAGGCTCGGTGGGCATCACCTTGGAGTGGTAATAACTTTCGTTGATTTCGGTGGCGTGGAGCAGGTAGTTGACAGTAGCCCCCATGGCTGCAAGTGCAGTCACACCTATCAAGAGCAACCAGAGCCAGCGCAAATAGCGGCTTGGGAGCGCCGGCAACAACCAGAACCCCAATCCCAACCCCAGAATAGGCAATTGCAGCACCAAGTCTTGGCAGTAGGCCGTGATGTTTGTTGCAGTGGTATGGAAGCCCGCAGATGCGTGTACCAGAAAAAGCAGGAACAAGCTGCCAAACACCGGCCAAAGCTGTTTGTGAGCTATTCGACGGTGGGAAACCGCATACATCAAGCCTGTGGCCGCCACCCCTGCTATCCCAATGCTTGGCAACACCCGAAACCAGTCGGCAACGAAAATGCCGACAATGACACAGCCACAAAAGAACAATGCGGCCAGATGCAAGCGAGCAAGTGTGAAAACAGATTGCATGTAGGCAAGAGTGTACGCCGCAAGTTCCAAAGAAAAAGCCCCACCGCAACAAAGTACGGTGGGGCTTTCTTTCAATTCACGCTGAAATCGAATCCTCAGACTTTGATTTCCACGTCAACGCCGCTGGGCAACTCCAGCTTCATCAGTGCGTCAACAGTTTTCGACGAAGTCGAGAAGATGTCCACGAGGCGCTTGTAGGTGCAGAGCTGGAATTGCTCCCGGCTCTTCTTGTTCACGTGGGGCGAGCGCAGCACGGTGAACTTCTCCTTTTGCGTGGGCAACGGAATGGGGCCGCTCACGATGGCACCGGTGGCCTTCACGGCCTTCACGATTTTCTCGGAGGATTTGTCGACCAAGTTGTGGTCGTAGCTTTTCAGCTTGATGCGAATTTTCTGGTTCATTGTGTTGGATAGGGGCCGATTGCCCCAGTTAGAAAAGCTTATTTACCTCCTTTAGTTTTGGCGATGATGCCTTCGGCCAGGTTGGTGGGCACTTGCTCGTAGTGCGAGAACGTGAGCGATGCCGAAGCACGACCCGACGAAATCGTACGCAGGGCAGTTACGTAACCGAACAGTTCCGACAGCGGAACGTCAGCCTTGATAACTTGAGCACCAGCTTTGGTGTCCATGCCTTTCATCAGACCACGACGACGGTTCAAGTCACCGGTTACGGGCCCCGTGTACTCGTCGGGGCATACTACTTCAACGGCCATGATGGGCTCGAGCAGCTTCGGACCAGCCTTGCGAGCGGCTTCACGGAAACCGTCACGGGCGGCGAGTTCGAACGACAGGGCGTCCGAGTCAACGTCGTGGAACGAACCGTGGTACAGACGCACCTTCATGGCTTCGAGCGGGAAGCCGGCCAGCGGACCACGCTTCATGGCTTCTTCGAAACCTTTCTGGATGGGCTGGATGAATTCGCGGGGAATAACACCGCCTACGATGGCGTTGTCGAACTCCAGACCGGGTTTCTCCGGCTCGGTTTCTTTCGGGCCCAGCTCAAACACGATGTCGCCGAATTTACCGCGGCCACCGGTCTGCTTCTTGTAGGTTTCGCGGTGGTCAACCACCTTGGTGAGAATCTCCTTGTAGGCCACCTGCGGGGCACCCTGGTTGATTTCCACTTTGAATTCACGACGCATGCGGTCGATAATGATTTCAAGGTGCAATTCGCCCATGCCGCGGAGGATGGTCTGGCCGGTTTCCTCGTCCGTGTTCACGCGCAGCGTGGGGTCTTCCTCGATGAGCTTGGCAATGGCCATGCCCATTTTGTCGACGTCAGCCTGCGTTTTCGGCTCGATGGCGTAACCGATTACCGGCTCGGGGAAGCTCATCGACTCCAGAACCATCGGGTTCTTCTCGTCGGTCAGCGTGTCACCGGTTTTGATGTCTTTGAAACCAACACCTGCAGCAATGTCACCGGCCTGAATCTTGTCGATGGGGTTCTGCTTGTTGGAGTGCATCTGCATGAGACGCGAGATACGCTCCTTTTTGCCGGTGCGGTTGTTGAGCACGTATGAGCCCGAGTCCAGCACGCCGCTGTAGCAGCGGAAGAAGCACAGACGGCCTACGAACGGGTCGGTCGCAATTTTGAACGCCAGGGCGGTGAAGGGCTCCGAGTTGTCGGGGTGACGCTCCATTTCCTCGCCGCTCTCGGGGTTGGTACCGATAATGGCGGGCATGTCGAGGGGCGACGGCAGGTACGCCATTACGGCATCCAGCATGGTCTGCACACCCTTGTTTTTGAAGGCCGAACCGCAAAGCACGGGCGAGAACTTCATGTCGATAACCGCTTTGCGGATTACCACCATCATTTCCTCGCGGGTAATGGAGTCCGGGTCGTCGAAGAATTTCTCCATCAACGTATCATCGTATTCAGCAACGCTTTCCACGAGCTTCTCGCGCCACTCGCGCACCGTGTCAACGAGGTCCTCGGGAACGGGGATTTCGTCGTACGATTTGCCTTCGGTTTTGTCGTCCCACACGATGGCTTTGCCAGTCAGCAGGTCAACTACTCCTTTGAAGGTTTCTTCGGCACCAATCGGAATCTGGAGGGGAATGGGGTTTGCGCCCAGTTTCTCCTTGATTTCGTTCACGGCTTTGAAGAAGTCAGCGCCGGCACGGTCCATCTTGTTGACGAAGCAAATGCGGGGCACTTTGTATTTGTCAGCCTGACGCCATACGGTTTCCGACTGCGGCTCCACACCCGAAACGGCGCAGAACAGGGCCACGGCACCGTCGAGCACGCGCAGCGAACGTTCTACTTCTACCGTGAAGTCAACGTGGCCGGGGGTGTCAATCAGGTTGATTTTGTACTGCTTGGTGTCAGCAGTCGGGTCACCCTTGATATCGGTGGGGTAGTTCCAGAAGGTAGTGGTGGCAGCCGAGGTAATCGTGATGCCGCGCTCCTGCTCCTGCTCCATCCAGTCCATCGTGGCGGCACCATCGTGCACTTCCCCGATTTTGTGGGTTTTACCCGTGTAGTACAGAATACGCTCCGACGTCGTGGTCTTACCGGCGTCGATGTGCGCCATAATCCCGATGTTGCGGAGGTAATAAAGGTCTTTGTTAACGGCCATTGTTACAATAAGTGAATGAGTGAATGGCTGAATGGGTGAATGAGGTAAATGGTTCCGCTTAGAATCATTCACTCATTCACCCATTCAGTCATTCGCACTTGTATTAGAAACGGAAGTGCGAGAAGGCCTTGTTGGCCTCGGCCATGCGGTGGGTGTCGTCTTTTTTCTTAACGGCAGCACCTTCGCCTTTGGCAGCGGCGATGATTTCGCCAGCTAGCTTGTCCTTCATGGTCTTCTCACCACGGCGACGGGCGTACTGAATCATCCACTTGGCACCCACCGAAATGCGGCGGTCGGCGCGCACTTCAATCGGAACCTGGAAGGTGGCACCACCTACGCGGCGGCTTTTCACTTCCACAGTGGGCATCACGTTGTTCAACGCTTTGCGCCACATTTCGAGGCCGCTCTCCTTGGTGCGCTGCTCCACGAGGTCGCAGGCGTCATAGAAGATGGTGTACGCCAGGTTTTTCTTGCCGTCGTACATCATGTAGTTCACGAAACGGGTTACCAGCGTCTCCTTGTACTTAGGGTCCGGCAGCAAGATGCGCTTCTTCGGTTTTGACTTTCTCATGATAGTAGTAAGTATGTAGTAGTAAGTATTGAGTAGCGAGCAGCAGGACTAGCCTGCTACTCAATACTTATTACTCGCTACTAATTCTATTTATTTCTTTTTACCGGGTGCTGGTTTGCCACCTTTGCCAGTTGCCGCGGGCTGACCGGGCTTCGGACGCTTGGCACCGTACTTCGAGCGGCGCTGCGTGCGGCCGTTTACACCGGCGGTGTCCAGGGCGCCACGGATGATGTGGTAACGCACGCCTGGCAAGTCTTTAACCCGGCCGCCACGAATCAGCACGATGCTGTGTTCCTGGAGGTTGTGGCCTTCACCGGGAATGTATGCGTTTACTTCCTTACCGTTGGTAAGGCGCACACGGGCCACTTTGCGCATAGCCGAGTTCGGCTTCTTAGGCGTGGTGGTGTACACACGGGTGCACACGCCCCGACGCTGCGGGCACGAATCAAGGGCGGGCGACTTCGACTTGGTAGTCAAAGCCTCACGGCCTTTCCGTACGAGTTGGTTAATGGTTGGCATTTAGAGAATGGTTGGTTTGGAGCCGTTTGCCCCTAAAATTTGGCTTGCAAAGGTAAGAGTATTCCGCCGCAATAGCAAACAGAGTGAGGATGTTAATTTTAGGAGTATCGGGTTTGGCCCAAAAAGTAAAGCGCCTCCACTGGAAAATGGAGGCGCTTTCGCAGCCAAAGCATCTGGTTCCGCTTACGCCTCCCCTACTGCGCCGCCGAAGTTCATCGGATAGCTAGGGGCTTCGCTCTGCATCTTGATGGTGCCGAATGCGGCTTCAAACCGCTCGATATTCTCGGTGAGGGCTTGCAGCAGGCGCTTGGCGTGCTCGGGCGTGACGACGATGCGCGCCTTCACCTTGGCCTTGGGCAGGCCGGGCATCATGCGGATGAAGTCAATCACAAACTCGCTGTTGCTATGCGCAATCATGGCGAGGTTGGCGTATTCGCCCTCGGCCATGGCTTCGGAAAGCTCGATGTTGATGGCGTTAGGGTCCGGGTTTTGGTCGGTGGGTTGCATGTTTTGCAGGTGTGATTAAAACGTTTGATTACAGTTGTGATGTCCTTCTGTGCTCTTTTGGAAAGAACAACACAGTGCATAGTCCTACCATGAAAGGGATGAACAAGACTATTCTGCCCATAGGGCTTATCCCTAGTTCACTTAATATTTTACCAAACTTGCATTTAATAAGCGTAGCTACGACAAAGCTTAATAGTGTACCCGCCGAGCGAACTAATAATGATTCACGGTTTAAGACTAAGTATAATAGCCCAACGCACATAGCAACTGCTATACATGTTGATATGAACCAGAAGTCTACTATGATTTCAAAAAGTGCTGCCATAAGCGAAAAGTAAACAGAAAAAGCCGACCGGGTCACCCCAGTCGGCTTTTCCATTACAAACCTACGGCAGATTACTCAGCCGACACTTCGCGCTTGCCAGCACGGCTGGGGCGCTTGGCGGGAACGGCCGCTTCGGCCGCCTGGGCGGCTTGGGCAGCTTCCATCTCCTCTTTCGAGCCTACTACCTGACGCGTGTACTCGCGCAAGCCAGTACCGGCCGGGATGAGGTGACCGACGATTACGTTCTCTTTCAAGCCCAACAGCTGGTCGGCCTTGCCGCGGATGGCGGCTTCGCTCAACACCTTGGTCGTCTCCTGGAAGGAAGCGGCCGAGATGAACGAGGCCGTACCCAACGACGCCTGCGTGATGCCTTGCAGCGTGGGGCGCGACACGGCGGGCTGGGCATCGCGCACTTGCACCAGGGCAAGGTCGCGGCGCTTCAGGCTGCTATTCTCGTCGCGGAGGCGACGGGCCGTCACAATCTGACCGGGCTTCAGGTTGGTCGAGTCACCGGCTTCGGTCACGACTTTCATGTCGATAATCATGTCGTTCTCGGCCATGAAGATGATTTTGTCAATCACTTGGTTTTCGAGGAACGACGTGTCACCGGCATCTAGAATCACGACTTTCTGCATCATCTGGCGGACTACCACTTCGATGTGCTTATCGTTGATTTTCACACCCTGCAAGCGGTACACTTCCTGAATCTCGTTCACGAGGTATTCCTGCACGGCGCCGGGGCCCTGAATGTTCAGGATATCGGTCGGCGTGATGGCACCATCCGACAGCGGCGCACCAGCGCGTACGAAGTCGTTGTCCTGCACCAGAATGTGCTTCGACAGCGGCACCATGTACTTCTTCTTCACGCCGTCTTTCGACTCCACGAAGATTTCGCGGTTGCCACGCTTCACCGAGCCATAGGTTACCACACCATCGATTTCCGACACCACGGCCGGGTTCGACGGGTTGCGGGCTTCGAAGAGTTCGGTCACACGCGGCAGACCACCGGTGATGTCGCGGGTTTTGCCCACCGAGCGCGGAATCTTAGCCAGAATGTGGCCGGCGGTGATTTTGTCACCGTTTTCCACGTTCAAGTGCGAGCCCACGGGGATGCTGTAGCCTTTCTGGCCTTCCACATCGCCTTTTTTACCGGGGCGCACAATGATAGACGGGTTCTGGTCCTTCGCCTTCGATTCGATGATTACCTTCTCGCGGTGGCCGGTCTGTTCGTCCGATTCTTCGCGGTAAGTAATGCCTTCGGTGATGGCGTCGAACACCACGGTACCATCGAACTCGGCCAGAATAACGGCGTTGTAGGGGTCCCAGGTGTTCAGCTCGGCGCCTTTCTCCACCTCCTGGCCTTCCTTCACCAGCATGAACGAGCCGTACGGCACGTGGTTAGTGGTGAAGACGCGGCCGGTGCCTTTCTCCACGATGCGGATTTCACCCGAGCGACCCATCACCACGTCGGCCTTGCGGCCTTCGCCGTCGGTCGTCGTCACGGTGCGCACGTCCTCGAATTCTACCACACCGGCGAACTTGGCTTTGATGCTCGATTCAACGGCGATGTTGGAAGCCGTACCACCTACGTGGAAAGTACGCAGGGTCAGCTGCGTGCCCGGCTCACCAATCGACTGGGCGGCGATAACACCTACTGCCTCGCCACGCTGCACCATGCGACCCGAGGCCAGGTTGCGGCCGTAGCACTTGGCGCAGATGCCGCGCTTGCTTTCGCAGGTCAGCACCGAACGGATTTCCACCGACTCAATACCGGCGATGTCGATACGGCGCGTCGTGTCTTCCTTGATTTCCGAGCCGGAAGCCAGGATAACCTCGTTGGTGTTCGGGTCCACGATGTCGTGAACGGTCACACGGCCGAGGATGCGCTCCGACAGCGGCTCCACGATGTCTTCGTTGTCTTTCAACGCGAAGGTCTCGATGCCACGGAGGGTACCGCAGTCCTGCTCGTTCACAATCACGTCCTGCGACACGTCTACCAGACGACGGGTCAGGTAGCCGGCGTCAGCCGTCTTCAGAGCCGTGTCAGCCAGACCTTTACGGGCACCGTGCGTCGAGATGAAGTACTCGATTACGTCGAGGCCTTCTTTGAAGTTCGACAGAATCGGGTTTTCGATAATCTCGCCAATCGAGCCTTGCAGCGACTTCTGGGGCTTGGCCATCAGACCACGCATCCCGCCCAGCTGACGAATCTGCTCGCGCGAGCCGCGGGCCCCCGAGTGCATCATCATGTAGATGGAGTTGAAGCCCTGGTTTTCCTTCTCCAGACGGCCCATCAATGTTTCCGTAATCTGGTTGTTGATGCGCGTCCAGATGTCGATAACCTGGTTGTAACGCTCGTTGTCCGTAATCAGACCCATCTGGTAGTTCTGGGTTACGGCCGCTACGTCGGCTTGCGCCTGCTTCACCAGCTCATCTTTCTCTTTCGGGATGTTGATGTCGCCCAGCCCCATGCTCAGACCGCCTTTGTAGGCCGACTGGAAACCGAGGGTCTTGATGTCATCGAGGAACTGCGCGGTGCGGGCCATGCCCGTGCGCTTGAACACCAGCGAAATGATTTGCTGGAGCTTCTTCTTGGTCAGCAGCTCATCTACGAAACCTACTTCCTCGGGCACGAGCTGGTTGAACAGCACGCGGCCAGCCACGGTGTCAACCACCTTGGTCACGAGGTCGTCGTTTTCGTCGCGCACTTTCGTACGCACCTTAATGAAGGCGTGCTTCGAGAGCTGGCCTTCGTTGATGGCGATAACAACTTCTTCGTCCGAGTAGAACATCCGGTCTTCACCTTTGATGATTTCGTTCTCGGTCGAGCGCTTACCCTTGGTTACGTAGTACAGGCCCAGAACCATGTCCTGCGACGGTACTGCGATGGGCGCGCCGTTGGCGGGGTTCAGGATGTTGTGCGAGGCCAGCATGAGCATGGAGGCTTCCAGAATAGCGGCCGGGCCGAGGGGCACGTGCACAGCCATCTGGTCACCGTCAAAGTCAGCGTTGAAGGCCGTACACACGAGCGGGTGCAGCTGGATAGCCTTGCCCTCGATGAGGCGCGGTTGGAACGCTTGGATACCCAGACGGTGCAGCGTAGGAGCACGGTTGAGGAGCACCGGGTGGCCTTTCAGCACGTTCTCCAGGATGTCCCACACCACGGCGTCCTTGCGGTCCACAATTTTCTTGGCCGACTTCACCGTCTTCACAATGCCGCGCTCGATGAGCTTACGGATGATGAACGGCTTGAACAGCTCGGCTGCCATGTTCTTGGGCAGGCCGCACTCGTGGAGCTTCAGTTCAGGACCTACCACGATTACCGAACGACCCGAGTAATCGACACGCTTACCGAGCAGGTTCTGACGGAAGCGGCCCTGCTTGCCTTTCAGCATATCGGACAGCGACTTCAGAGCGCGGTTGCCCTCGGCGCGCACGGCGTTCACCTTACGCGAGTTGTCGAACAAGGAGTCAACAGCCTCTTGCAGCATGCGCTTCTCGTTCCGCAGAATCACCTCGGGCGCTTTGATTTCAATTAGGCGCTTGAGGCGGTTGTTGCGGATGATAACGCGACGGTACAGGTCGTTCAAGTCGGAAGTGGCGAAACGGCCACCGTCCAACGGCACGAGGGGGCGCAGTTCCGGCGGAATCACCGGCACCATGCGGATAACCATCCACTCGGGCTTGTTCTCGATGCGGGTAGCAGCGTCGCGGAAAGCTTCCACCACGCGCAGGCGCTTCAATGCCTCAGCCTTACGCTGCTGCGAGGTTTCGTGGGCAGCCGAGTCACGCAGCGAGTAGCTCAACTCGTCCAGGTTGATGCGCTCCAGCAGCATGTGCAGGGCATCGGCACCCATGCGGGCGATGAACTTGTTGGGGTCCTCGTTGGGCAGCATCTGGTTCTCCCGGGGGAGCTTGTCGATGATGTCCAGGTATTCATCCTCGGTGAGGAAGTCGAGTACTTGCACGCCTTCTTCAGCCAGCGAACCGGGCTGAACAACGACATACCGCTCGTAATAAATAATCTGGTCGAGCTTCTTGGTGGGCAGGCCCAGCAGGTAGCCGATTTTGTTGGGGAGCGATTTGAAGTACCAGATGTGGGCAACGGGTACCACCAGTTCGATGTGGCCCATGCGCTCACGACGCACCTTCTTCTCGGTCACCTCCACGCCGCAACGGTCGCAGATAATGCCTTTGTAGCGAATGCGCTTGTACTTACCGCAGTGGCATTCCCAGTCCTTCACCGGACCGAAAATCCGCTCGCAGAACAGGCCACCCATTTCGGGCTTGTACGTGCGGTAGTTGATGGTTTCAGGCTTCACTACTTCGCCGGTGCTGCGCTCCAGAATTGCTTCGGGCGAGGCCAGCGAGATAGTGACTTTGGAGAAGTCCTGAACTACTTTCTTGTTTTTTGCGAAAGCCATTTGATTGGGGTTAAGCTAGTAGCTGTTTGGCTTTGAGCTGCTTGAGTCTGCGCCGTTCGCCAGAAGGGCGCAAGGATTTCAAACAGTTTGACGCTTCAAAAAGTGCCTTTGCTTAACAGATAGGTATGTCGGGCAAAGGCACTCTGAAAAGGTCGAAAAATTAAAACTGACGGCAGGGCAGAATGATGAGAAGGCCTTCGATTAAGATTCACTGGGGTCTTTGATGCTGCACTGACCATATCTCGGAACAGCCCCCGCTCCTCTTTCACCGAAGCGTTTTCTCACCTTTCGTTACCAGAGTCGCTCAATCAGCGCCTCCTGTTGCCTGCCAATCAGTGGTTAATGGTTAGTGATTAACGGTTAGTGCTCAATCAAAAACTAACCACTAACCATTAGAAACCTATTCCATCGTGATTTCGAGTGCCAGACCACGCAGTTCGTGGAGCAACACGTTGAACGACTCGGGGATATTCGGCTTGGGCAGGACGTCGCCTTTTACAATGGCTTCGTACGCCTTCGCGCGGCCCACCACGTCATCCGATTTCACGGTCAGGATTTCCTGGAGCACGTTGGAAGCACCGAAGGCCTCCAGTGCCCACACTTCCATCTCGCCGAAGCGCTGGCCACCGAACTGCGCCTTACCACCCAGCGGCTGCTGCGTGATGAGCGAGTACGGCCCGATGGAACGAGCGTGCATCTTGTCGTCCACCAAGTGACCCAGCTTGAGCATGTAAATCACGCCCACGGTTACCGGCTGGTCGAAACGGTCGCCCGTTAAACCATCGTGCAGGTAAGCACGACCCCAGTCGGGCAGGCCAGCTTCGGTCAGTTCACGAGCTACTTCATCCTCGGTAGCGCCGTCGAAAATCGGAGTCGAGTAGGTACGACCCATTTTCAGACCAGCCCAGCCAAGCACCGTCTCGTAAATCTGACCGATGTTCATGCGGCTTGGTACACCCAGCGGGTTCAGCACGATGTCCATCGGCGTGCCGTCGGGCAGGAAAGGCATGTCCTCATCGCGCACGATGCGGGCTACCACACCCTTGTTACCGTGGCGGCCGGCCATTTTATCACCCACCTTCAGCTTGCGCTTCTTAGCGATGTATACTTTGGCCAGCTGCACGATGCCGGCAGGCAGTTCGTCGCCCACTTCCAGGGTGAAGCGCTGACGCTTGAATTTCGCGGTGATGGTGTTGCGGCGCTTGGCGTAGTTACGCACCAGTTCCAGCACCAAGCCATTCACGCGGGCATCAGCCGTCCAGCCTTCCAGAATCAGGTCCTTAAACAGGTTCACCTCTTCCGGAACGGCGTAGTTGCTCTCGTCCTTATAGGGGTTCTTCTCCGGGAACATACCCTCGGTGATGTTCTTGCGGTTGAACTTCACGCCCTTGGCAATCATTTCCTCGCCGAAGCGATGCTTGATGCCCTGCGACGTTTTGCCTTCCAGCAATTGCACCAGCTTGTCAATCATGACCGCCTTTACGCCCCGCAGTTCCTGCGCGTAAGTCGACTTCAGGTCTTCTACTTCCTTCTTCGACTTGGCCCGCAGGTTTTTGTCTTTCTTCGGACGCGAGAAGAGCTTGGTGCCAATCACTACCCCGTTTAAGGAGGGCGGCGCCTTAAGCGAAGCATCCTTCACATCGCCGGCCTTATCGCCGAAGATGGCACGGAGCAGCTTCTCTTCCGGAGTCGGGTCCGTCTCGCCTTTCGGCGTGATTTTGCCAATCAGGATGTCGCCTTCCTTCACCTCCGCACCGAGGCGGATGATGCCGTTGTCGTCGAGGTTGCGCACGGCTTCTTCGCTCACGTTCGGAATTTCCGAGGTCAGCTCTTCTTCGCCGCGCTTGGTTTCGCGCACTTCCAGCTCAAACTCCTCAATGTGAATCGAGGTAAAGATGTCGTCGCGCACTACACGCTCCGAGATGACGATGGCATCCTCGAAGTTGTAGCCCTGCCACGGCATGAATGCCACCTGCATGTTGCGGCCCAGAGCGAGTTCGCCCTGGTTGGTGCCGTAGCCTTCGCACAGGGGCTGGCCTTTGCTCACCCGCTCGCCACGCTTCACGAGCGGCGTCAGGTTAAGGCAGGTGTCCTGGTTGGTGCGACGGAACTTGATGAGGTCGTAAGTAATACGCTCGGCGTCGAAGCTCACCATGATGTCGTCCTCCGAGAGGTCGTACTTCACGATAATCTTGTTAGCGTCTACGAAGTCAATTACGCCCTCGCCTTCGGCCATAATCAGCGTGCGCGAGTCGGTGGCAATACGGCCTTCCAGACCCGTGCCCACAATCGGAGCCTCGGGACGGAGCAGCGGCACAGCCTGACGTTGCATGTTCGAGCCCATGAGCGCACGGTTGGCGTCATCGTGCTCCAGGAACGGAATCAGCGAGGCAGCGACCGATACAATCTGGTTCGGGGCCACGTCCATGTAGGAGTACTCCTCGGGGCTTACCACGGGGAAGTCACCTTCGAAACGACCTTTCACCAGCTCCTGGGTCAGCTTGCCGTTGTCGTCCAACAGCGAGTTGGCTTGGGCGATGTGGTGCGTGTCCTCTTCCTCAGCGGTCAGGAACTTCACATTCTCGCTCATGTCCACCTTGCCGGCTTTCACGTCGCGGTAAGGCGTCTCGATGAAGCCCATCGAGTTCACGCGGGCATGCACGCACAGCGACGAAATCAGACCGATGTTCGGGCCTTCCGGCGTCTCGATGGTACACAGACGGCCGTAGTGCGTGTAGTGCACGTCACGTACTTCGAAACCAGCGCGCTCACGCGACAGACCTCCCGGCCCGAGTGCCGATACGCGACGCTTGTGCGTCACCTCGGCCAGCGGGTTGGTTTGGTCCATGAACTGCGACAGCTGGTTCGTACCGAAGAACGAGTTAATCACGCTCGACAGAGTACGGGCGTTAATCAGGTCAACCGGCTTGAAGTCTTCGTTGTCGCGCACGTTCATGCGCTCCTTGATGGTACGCGCCATACGGGCTAGGCCCACGCCGAACTGAGCGTAAAGCTGCTCGCCCACGGTGCGCACGCGACGGTTGCTCAAGTGGTCAATGTCATCGACAATGGCCTTCGAGTTAATCAAGCCAATCAGGTACTTCACGATGAGCACAATGTCCTCATTGGTCAGCACCCGCGACTCCTGCGCCATATCAATCTGCAGCTTCTTGTTAATCCGGTAGCGGCCTACTTCCCCGAGGTCGTAGCGCTTGTCCGAGAAAAACAGCTTCTGGATGATGTCGCGAGCGGTTTCTTCGTCCGGAGCCTCCGTGTTGCGGAGCTGGCGGTAAATCTGCTCAACAGCTTCTTTCTCCGAGTTGGAGTTGTCCTTCTGCAGCGTGTTGTAGATGATGGCGAAGTCCGCGATGTTCACGTTTTCGCGATGCAGAATAACCGACTTAGCGCCGGCCTCCAGAATCACGTCGATGTCAGCGTCCTCAATCGTAGCATCGCGCTCCAGCAACACTTCGTTGCGGTCGATGGATACCACTTCGCCGGTGTCCTCGTCCACGAAGTCTTCCGTCCAGGTGCGCAGCACCCGGGCGGCCAGCTTGCGGCCCACCACTTTCTTGAGGTTTTTCTTATCGGCTTTCACCTCTTCCGACAGCCCGAACAAGTCGAGAATGTCTTTGTCGGTGCCGTAGCCGATGGCGCGAAGCAGCGTCGTCACCGGGAATTTCTTCTTCCGGTCGATGTACGCGTACATCACGTTGTTCACGTCCGTGGCAAACTCAATCCACGAGCCTTTGAACGGAATAATGCGGGCCGAATACAGCTTGGTGCCGTTAGTGTGCTTGCTCTGGGCGAAGAACACACCCGGCGAGCGGTGCAGCTGCGATACGATAACGCGCTCGGCGCCGTTAATAACGAACGAGCCCTTCACGGTCATGTATGGGATGTTCCCGAGGAACACCTCCTGCTCAATCGTTTCGAAGTCCTCGTTGTCCTTATCATTGCAAATCAGACGCAGCTTGGCTTTCAGCGGAACCGAATAAGTCAAACCACGGTCGATGCACTCGTCAACCGAATATTTCGGCGGGTCGACGTGGTAATCGATAAAGTTGAGCACGAAGTTTTCGCGCGAGTCCGAAATCGGAAAGTTTTCGGCGAACACTTTGAACAATCCTTCGTTAGAACGACGCTCAGCAGCGGTTTCCAACTGAAAGAATTCTTGGAACGAGCGCACCTGCACGTCCAGGAAGTCCGGGTACTCAATAACCTTCTTAATCTTGGCGAAATTGATTCGCTCGGCGGCCGTTTTCTTGAGGGCGGCCGTCTGTGCTTTCGGTGTAGCCAATGCGATGGGGATTATAAGATGGACACAGAAGCGTAAATTGGGAAGCCGGGGTGGCGGCTCATCAGCGGCGCGATGCGCTCCCTAACCACCTGTGCAACAAGATGGTTAGCTGACATAGCAAAAGCGCGAACCGGGTAGCTCGCGCGGTTGACACGCTACAAACAGGAAAAGACCTGGCTAAGTTGCCAGGTCTAATCCTTATTTGAAGCGGGTCCGGAGATGCTTCAGGAGCAGAAACTACTTAACTTCTACTTCAGCACCGGCTTCCTCAAGCTGCTTCTTCAGCGACTCAGCCTCGTCTTTGGTTACGCCTTCTTTCAGGGGCTTAGGAGCACCGTCAACCAGTTCTTTGGCTTCTTTCAGGCCCAGACCGGTCAGGTCTTTCACCAGTTTCACCACAGCCAGTTTCTGGCCACCGGCAGCCTTCAGGATAACGTCGAACGACGTCTTCTCCTCAGGAGCTTCTTCAGTTGCAGCGGGGCCAGCAGGACCAGCAACTACTGCAGCAGCAGCAGGCTCGATGCCGTACTCGTCCTTCAGGATGCCTGCCAATTCGTTTACTTCTTTCACCGTCAGGTTTACAAGCTGCTCAGCGAATGCTTTCAAATCTGCCATTTCTGTAGATTGTTAAAAAAATGTGTTGTTGAAAATGTAAAGAGGGGCGAAAAAGCTGCTGATTAAGCGGCCTCTTTTTCGCTGAGGGTTTTGAGGATGCCGGCCAGTTTGTTGCCGCCGCTCGACAGAGCAGAGATAACATTTTTGGCAGGCGACTGGAGCAGACCGATGAGTTCACCGAGCAGTTCCTGCTTGCCTTTGATGGTGGTCAGGCCTTCGAGCTGGTTGGCACCGATGTAGATGCTGGCATCTACGTAGGCACCTTTCAGCACAGGCTTAGGCTCAACACCGCGGGGGTAAGCTTGCGCTTTGTAGAAGTCACGCAGCATCTTGGCAGGAGCCGAGCCGCTCTCCGTGGAGAACAACACGCCCGACTGGCCTTTCAGCGCGGCATCCATTTCCGACGTGTCGTGGCCGAGCGTATCCAGCGCCTTGCGGATGAAGGTGTTTTTGTACACCTTGTATTCCAGGCCGCGGTTGAATGCCAGACGACGGAAGTCGTTGATTTTCGCTACCGACATCACCGAAGCATCGACGATGTAGAACGAGTTGTGCGATTGCATTTTTCCGCTCAACTCATCCACGAGGGCTTGTTTTTCTTCCCGAGTCATGTTTGGTTGGTTTAATTAGCTAGCGGAATTTACTTGGCTGTCAACCGGAACGGCGGGCGACATCGTGCTCGAGAGCGTGATGCTCTTGATGTAGGTACCTTTCGAAGACGAAGGCTTCAGGCGACCCAACGTCTGGATTACCTCCAAAGCGTTTTCGGCCAGCATTTTCGGGTCGAACGATACTTTACCCACCGAGCAGTGAATGATACCGGTTTTGTCAACTTTGAAGTCGATTTTACCAGCTTTCACTTCCTGCACAGCCTTGGCTACGTCGGTCGTTACGGTGCCCGACTTCGGGTTCGGCATCAAACCACGGGGACCGAGCACACGGCCCAGGCGACCCACTTTGGCCATTACGGCCGGCATGGTGATGATGACGTCGATGTCGGTCCAGCCTTTCTCGATTTTCGAGATATAGTCGTCCAGACCCACGAAGTCGGCGCCAGCGGCAGTGGCTTCGGCCTCCTTGTCGGGAGTAACCAGGGCCAGAACGCGAACGGTTTTGCCGGTGCCGTGGGGCAGGGTGGCCACGCCACGAACCATCTGGTCCGCTTTGCGGGGGTCCACACCGAGGCGAACGTCGATATCTACGGATGCGTCAAACTTGGTGTAGGTAATGTCCTTCACCACTTTGGCGGCTTCCACGAGGCTGCGCACTTGCGTCAGGTCGTGTTTGGCAAGGGCTTCCTTGCGCTTTTTGCTTACTTGTGCCATCTGTCTTTTCTCCGTTTAATTATTCAGCAAAAGGAGAATCGCCCTTGATGGTAATGCCCATGCTGCGAGCCGTGCCGGCCACCTGCTTCATGGCAGCTTCCACCTGGAAAGCGTTCAAGTCAGGCATTTTGGTTTCGGCAATGGTACGCACCTGGTCCCACGTCACGGAGCCCACTTTGTTACGGTTCGGCTCTTTCGAACCGCTCGTCAACTTGGCAGCTTCCATGAGCAGCACCGGAGCCGGTGCCGTCTTCACCACGAAGTCGAACGACTTGTCGGTGTACATGGTGATGAGTACAGGACAAACTTGGCCGGCTTTATCTTGGGTGCGAGCATTGAACTGCTTGCAAAACTCCATGATGTTCAAGCCTTTGCTACCAAGTGCAGGTCCTACCGGCGGCGAAGGGTTCGCGGCGCCTCCCTTTATCTGCAGACGCAGATAACCTCTGATTTCTTTGGCCATTTGATTGGTTTGGCTGCGGCTCCTGCGTCGTAACTCGCGCTTGCCTCAGTATAGTAAACTCCTGTTTGGAAGCCCCGCCGACCCGGAGCAATTAGCCGGCGTGGTATAGTCGATGAGGTTAGACCTCTTTTTCTACTTGGGTGTAGCTGAGTTCTACCGGCTGCGAGCGGCCGAAGATTTTCACCACTACGTTCAGCTTCTTACGCTCTTCAAATACTTCGTCCACGTTGCCGGAGAAGCCGTTGAAGGGGCCGTCCACCACTTTCACGAGTTCGCCCACTACGTAGGGCTTGTCGAGAGTAGCGTCGGCTTGCTGCTCGGCCTCATCCACGATGCCGAGGATGCGGTTGACTTCGGAGATGTGCAGCGGAACGGGTTTGTTGTTCGTTGCGTCCTTCTTGTCTTTGTCGCCGAGGAAACCAATCACGCCGGGCGTGCTGGTGATGATGTGGTCCACCTCACCGTGACCGAGGTCGGCGTGAATGATGATGTACCCGGGGTAGAGGTTCCGCTCGCGCACGCGCTTCTTGCCGTTGCGCATCTCAAACACCTTCTCTACCGGAATCAGTACCTGCGGAACAAGCTCGGTCAGGTTGTGCCGACCGAGCTCCGTTTCGAGGTAATTCTTGGCTTTCTTTTCCTGGCCGCTCACGGAGCGCACCACGTACCATTTCAATTCGCCCATCTTGACTGCTGACTAGCGAAACGAGTTGTAAAATGCTTTAAGTACCGACTCAAAGCTGACATCCATGACGCCTACCACGATGGCAAACACAAGCGAACCAATCAGCACGAGGCCGGCGCTTTTCTGCAGCTCGGTCGTGGAAGGCCACGTTACGTTGTAGCGCATTTCCTCGATGGTGGCGCGGAAATAATTGCTCAGTTTGTCCATTGGTTGAGGAAAAAACAGCGTTGCTGCTGATAACGACATGGAGCGGGCCAACTGGCCCAGATTGCACGAGTGGAGAGATTCGAACTCCCATCAAAGGTTTTGGAGACCTCTATTCTACCCTTGAACTACACTCGTTTATTCACATTCCCACTTAGCGCATTTCGCCAAAGGGAGTGCAAAGGTAAGAGAAACAGCGGACAAAACAAATACGCCCTTCTGTTTCAGCGTAAAAAAGCCGCTCCCGATGTTCCGGAAGCGGCTTTTTTTTACTGATTAAGCCGGAGCTTAGTCGAGAACTTCGGTTACCTGACCGGCACCTACCGTACGGCCACCCTCACGGATAGCGAAACGGAGGCCTTTCTCCATTGCCACCTTGTTGATGAGCTCAACGGTGATGGTGATGTTATCGCCGGGCATTACCATTTCAACGCCCTCGGGGAGGGTGATGATGCCAGTAACGTCGGTGGTACGCAGGTAGAACTGCGGACGGTAGTTGTTGAAGAACGGCGTGTGACGGCCACCTTCCTCTTTCGAGAGAACGTACACCTCAGCCTTGAACTTCTGGTGGGGGGTTACCGAGCCGGGCTTGCAGATAACCATGCCGCGACGGATGGCTTCTTTTTCAATACCACGGAGCAGCAGACCTACGTTGTCACCAGCTTCGCCACGGTCAAGGATTTTGCGGAACATTTCCACACCCGTAACCGTCGACTTCAGGCCAGCAGCAGCGCCCATGCCGAGGATGTCAACTTGGTCGCCCGAGTTGATAACGCCGCGCTCGATACGACCGGTAGCCACGGTGCCGCGGCCGGTAATCGAGAACACGTCTTCTACCGGCATCAGGAAGGGCAGGTCGGTCAGACGAGCAGGAATCGGAATGAACGAGTCAACCGCGTCCATCAGCTCGTTGATTTTGGGAACCCAGTTGGCATCGCCGTTCAGGCCGCCGAGGGCCGAACCCTGGATAACCGGAATGTTGTCGCCGTCGAAGTCGTAGAACGAGAGGAGTTCGCGGATTTCCATTTCCACCAGCTCGAGGAGCTCGGGGTCATCCACCATGTCCACTTTGTTCATGAACACCACCAGCTGGGGAACACCTACCTGACGGGCGAGCAGGATGTGCTCACGGGTCTGGGGCATCGGGCCGTCGGTAGCAGCTACCACGAGGATAGCGCCGTCCATCTGGGCAGCACCCGTTACCATGTTCTTCACATAGTCAGCGTGACCGGGGCAGTCAACGTGAGCGTAGTGACGGTTGGCGGTGGAGTACTCTACGTGAGCGGTGTTGATGGTGATACCACGCTCTTTTTCTTCGGGAGCATTGTCAATCGAAGAGAAGTCACGCTTTTCGGCCAAGCCCTGGTTAGCCAGCACCATGGTGATAGCAGCGGTCAGGGTGGTCTTGCCGTGGTCGACGTGGCCGATGGTACCGATGTTTACGTGCGGCTTGGACCGGTCGAAATTTTCTTTAGCCATTGTAAAGAGTAAAAAAAGAGGTGGTGAAGTGAATTTGAGGTAAAAACGGACCCTACACGAAGAAAGCGAGACTCAGCCCCTACTGTAATAGAAAACTGTGCGTCGCTTGCCTGAGAGAACCGTGCCGGCGGCCGGAATAATTCCGACCGCTGGACTTTGGGTAATAATCTGAGCCATTTATGGGATTTGAACCCATGACCTCTTCCTTACCAAGGAAGTGCTCTACCACTGAGCTAAAACGGCTTATTTTGAAAACGTGAGCGGGAGACGAGGTTCGAACCCGCGACCTGCAGCTTGGAAGGCTGCCGCTCTACCAACTGAGCTACTCCCGCAGATGGTATTGTTTAATAAAGTGGGGGTAACAGGACTCGAACCTATGAACCCGAAGGAGGTGAGTTACAGTCACCCGCAATTGCCGCTATGCGATACCCCCAATTTGGTGCTTCCCGGCCGATTGCTGAGAGGCGTGACCCTTCCGTTTTGACTAGCACCGAAGTAGTAGTGTTTCGTAAGGAGTCGCAAAATTAAGGCTTTTCTGACACCGGGCAAGGGATTGCGAAAAAAAAGGCGTCACTTTTTTCGCAAAAATTCGCTTACGTGCTCCTACATAAGGTTATAGAATGCTTTGAGCCGGTCGTCAGTTTCCTTCTCCCGGATGTTTTGCAGCACGGATTTCAGGTTTGGGTTGGTGGGCATGAGCAAGGCAAGGCCTTTATAAGCGCCGAGCCGGACGTCGTAACGGGAGCCGTTGCGAGCGTATTCTTCCAGAATCTTGATGCCTTTGTCGCGCTCTACGGGCGGGATGTGTGTCATGAGCGTGCCGAAAGATTGGAAATAGGCGTAGAGGTCACTTTCCCCCACATCGGGCAGGCGGCGCAGAAACCACTGGTACTGGTCGAGGCCACCATTCAGGGCATAATAATCGGCAATGGCGGGAATGAGCGACGTTCCGCTGCTGTACTCGATGGCGGCAACCTGCTGGCGGGTGGTGGGCTCGGGCTTTTTGGCCAGCACCCGCAGGGCCGCGGCTGCCACCAAAGCCGAGCTGTCGTTGAGGGCCGCGTTGTAGATGTTGGCGTAGTTACCATCGGGAAAAGTGGCCAAGGTGGTGATGGCCTGGGCCCGGACACGGGAGTTGAGGTCGGTGGTGGCGACGCGCTGGATGTCTTTGCGCATGCCTTCGGGCTCGGGGCCGCGGTAGCGGCGGAGGTGGTCGAGGGCCAAGCGGCGTACGTTCCAGAACTTGTCGTTGAGGGCGTTGCGAAGCAGGCTGCTCACCGACATTTCCGAGGTTTTGTTCTGGAGCAACTCCAGCACTTCGGCTTTCTGCTGGTAGGTGCGGGCGTGGTAGAACTGGAAGACCAATTCGTCCTGGCTGCGCTCCTCGTCAATTTGGGCCAAGAGTTGGTTTTCGCTGTCGAATTTGACCAGCGTAGGCTTCTGGCCGCTGGGCAGCGTGAAGGTCTGGTCGGCCTTGGCGACGGTGATGCGGTGCTCGGTGGGCTGGTTGCCATTGGTCCAAACAGCCACCGATACCGGCAGGCGGTAGATGGGCTGGAACAGCGTGTCCTGCACCTGCTGCACGCGCAGGGCCACCTGGCCGTTGGCGTAGCTGTGCGTGATGCGCAACTCTGGATGGCCGCGTTGCATAAACCACTGGTTGAAAAACCAGGTCAGGTCCTCGCCGGTGGTTTCCTCGAACGCAGTTCGCAGCTTCGAGATTTCGACGGCGCTTTGCTTGTTCTGGGTCAGGTAGCGGTTGAGCGAAGCGAAGAAGGCTTCGTCGCCCACGTACTTGCGCAGCATGTGCAGCACGCGGCCGCCCTTGTCGTAGGAATGGCGGTCGAACATGTCCTCCCGGTTTACATAGCGGTAGCGGATGAGGGGCTCGCGCTTGGCGGTGGCTTCTTCGAGGTAGTTGTTGAGCTTGATTTCCTGAACGAGGCTGGCCTCATCGGCGCCGTACTTGTACTCGGCCCAGAGGTATTCGGAATAGTCGGCGAAAGACTCGTTCAGGGGCAGGTTGGCCCAGCTTTCGCAGGTGACGTAGTCGCCGAACCAGTGATGGAATAGCTCGTGGGCGATGACGGTTTCGCCGGTCTGGTAGTTGGCGTCGAGCAATTCGCGCTTGGTGGCTTGCATACTGCTGCCGTGGGTGGTGGCGGTGGTGTTTTCCATGGCGCCGCTCACGTAGTCGCGCACGGCCACTTGGGCGTATTTCTCCCACGGGTATTCCACACCCAGCTTTTTGGAGAAGAAATCCAGCATTTCGGGGGTGTGGCCAAAGATGGCGCGGGCGGTGCCGGCGTACTGGGGCTCCACGTAATAATCGACGGGCTTGCCGTGCCAGGAATCGTTTACCACCGCAAAATCGCCAACCACCATGGTGGCGAGGTAGGGCGCGTGGGGCTGGCTCAGCTTCCAGGTGTCGGTGCGGGTGCCGTCGGCGTTGGCGTGCGAGGAAATCAGGCTGCCGTTGGAAAGCGTTTTGAACTGCTTCTCTACGGTCATACTAATTTCCTGGGTCATCCGCTGGTTGGGCTTGTCGATGGTGGGAAACCAGCAGGAACTGGCTTCCGTCTCGCCTTGCGTCCAGATTTGACGGGGCTTATTCTTGTCGGTGCCCAGCGGGTTGATGAAATAGAGCCCTTTGTCGGAGGTAATGGCCGCGGAGCCGCCTTGCGGCAGTTCGTTTGGCTTGGCCACGTACACAATGCGCACCTGGTAGGGCGTGCTGCGCGGGTACGGGTGGTCGAGGGCAATGACGAGCTTGCGCCGGTTGTAATTGTAGTTGAGGCTTTTATTCTTCTTCTCCCCCACCAGCTCGATTTTCTGTACGTCGAACCCCTTAGCGTCCAGCACCAGCTCCGACTGCGGGTAGAAATGCGAGCGCAGCGTGAGGATAGCCGTGCCGAGCAGGTACTGCTTCTTGTAATCGAACCGAACGTCGAGCTTGGTGTCGAGTACATCCGTCAGGATGGTAGCCGCGGGCTGCAACGGCGCCTCAGCGGGCAGCCACGAGGGCACCACCAGCCCGGCCGGCGCGGGGGCCGGCGCGGGGCTCGGTGCCGCTTTTTTGTGCACCGGCGCCTTGGACGCGGGCTTTCCCGTGCCGGGCTTAGCCCCTTGGGCCGCGGCCAGCAGGTGCACGAACAACATCAGGCTGGTAAGGCCCGGAACCAGATACTTCATGCCAACAAGAACGGGCGAAAAACGCCTCAATTTCTGAATTAATTTGAGATTTGGGCTACCTTTAACCCCAGCTTTCCTCCCACCCTATTCGCTTCAGATGCTTCAAATCAGCACCGGCTCCGGTCAACTTTGGGAAGTTGACTACCCCACCGCCGACACCGTCACGCTCAACGGCCACCCTTTTGCCTGGGACCTGGCGGATTTGGGCGAAGGCCGCTTTCACGTGCTGCACGAAGGTCGTTCCTACAACGCGGAAGTGGTATCGGTCGACTTCGCCGCCAAAAACATCGTACTGAAGCTCAACGGCCAGCGCGTGGAGCTCAACGCCAAAGACCGGTTCGACCTGCTGCTTGAGCGCCTGGGCATGAGCAACGCTGCTGCCGCGAAAGTCAACGAACTGAAAGCCCCCATGCCCGGGCTTATCGTAGACATTCGGGTGGCGCCCGGCCAGGCCGTGCAGAAGGGCGACCCGCTGCTGGTGCTGGAAGCCATGAAGATGGAAAACATCCTCAAGGCCCCGGCCGATGGCACCGTGGGCACCATCAAGGTGACCCTGCGCGACAACGTGCAGAAAGGCCAGGTGCTGGTGCAGTTTTCGTAGCCTTCGTTATTATTTCGACATCCTCATTCATTCTGACTTGAAATACAACCGCATCCTCCTCAAGCTCAGCGGCGAAGCGCTGATGGGCCAGCAGCAGTACGGCATCGACGCCGAGCGGCTGATGCAATATGCTTCCGAAATTAAGGCCGTGGCCGCCACGGGCGTGCAAGTGGCCGTCGTGATTGGCGGCGGCAACATTTACCGCGGCGTGGAAGCCGAGGCCTTCGGCCTCGACCGCGTGCAGGGCGACTACATGGGCATGCTGGCCACGGTTATCAACTCCATGGCCCTGCAAAGTGCCCTGGAGAAGCTGGAAGTGAGCACGCGCCTGCTGTCGGGCCTCACCATTCAGCGGGTGTGCGAGCCGTACATCCGCCGCCGCGCTGTGCGGCACCTGGAAAAGGGCCGCGTGGTGATTTTTGGGGCCGGCATCGGTTCTCCTTATTTCACCACCGACTCGGCGGCTTCGCTGCGGGCCATTGAGATTGAGGCCGACGTGGTGCTGAAGGGCACCCGCGTAGACGGCATCTACACGGCCGACCCGGAAAAAGACCCTTCGGCCACGCGCTTCACCGAAATTACCTTCGACGAGGTACTGAGCAAGAAGCTTAACGTGATGGACATGACTGCCTTCACGCTGTGCAAGGAGAATAACCTGCCCATCATTGTGTTCGACATGAACACGCAGGGCAACCTGCAGCGCCTGCTGGACGGCGAAGCCATGGGCACGCTGGTGAGCGACGGCAACGCCAACACCCACGCCGGCCGCAAGGCCGCCCTGGACCCCATCAATAGCCTGCTGCAGCCGCTGGTGGGCAACCAGCCGGAGCAAGCCTAATTTTTAGTTGTCAGTTGCTTGCTGTCGGTTGTTAGTTTGTACTGACAAACTGGTGGCCGGCCTGACAACTGACACCCAATAACTGACAACTAAACAAAATGGACGAAGAAATTCAGTTTTACCTGGACGACCTGGTTGAATCGATGGGCAAAGCCCTGGCCCACGTCAACGTGGAAATGAGCCGTATTCGGGCTGGCAAAGCCTCGCCGGCTATGCTCGACGGCATCCGGGTAGACTACTACGGTACCCCCACGCCCATTGGCCAGATTGCGAACATCTCGACGCCCGACGCCCGCTCGCTGTTCATCAAGCCCTGGGAGAAAAACATGATTGCCGAGGTGACCAAGGCCATTCGCAACAGCGACCTGGGCCTGAGCCCGGTGTCGGACGCGGAAGGCGTGCGCCTCAACATCCCGGCCATGACCGAGGAGCGGCGCCGCGACCTCGTGAAACAAGCCAAAAACGAATCGGAAGCCGGCAAGGTCCGCGTCCGCGGCATCCGCAAGGACGTGAACGAAGCCCTGCGCAAGCTGTTGAAAGAAGGCGCTTCGGAAGACGCCATCAAAGTGGCCGAAGAGAAAGTGCAGAAAACGACCGATACGTACATTGCCGAGGTTGAAAAAGCCCTTAGCAAGAAGGAATCGGAGATTATGACCATCTGATTGCTTGCTTTAGACAAAAAAGCCCGGCGAAAATCGTCGGGCTTTTTTTATGGCAGCGCGGGAATCAACCGCGGAGGACTGCAGATTCTTTTACTTGAGGAGTTCGGCTTCTACCGCGGCGGGCACCAGGTAGCGAATGGATTGGCCGGTGCGCAGGCTTTCGCGAATGTAGGTGGCCGAGATGTCGAGCAGGGGCGCGGCCAGCACCCGGAGGCGCGGGAAAGCGGCCGATTCAGGTAATTCGTAGCCGGGGCGCGGGTAAACGTAGATATCGACTTCGGCCAGCAGGCGGGCCGACTCTTGCCAGCGCGGCAAGCCGGGCACGTTGTCGGAACCCATGAGGAGCACAAAATCGTGGCCCGGATGGCGCAGGCGCAGGGCATCGAGCGTGGCGATGGTGTAGCTGGGGCGCGGCAGGCCGAACTCGATGGATTCGGCCCGCAGGCGGGGATTGCCGGCCAAAGCCAGTTCCACCAAGCGCAGGCGCTCGGTGTCGGGCAGCAGGTCTTTGGCTTCCTTGAAGGGGTTGTGGGGCGTAACGACGAGCCACACTTCGGCCAGGTCGGTGCGCGTGGCGAAGTGCTCGGCCAAGATGAGGTGGCCGACGTGCACGGGGTTGAAGGAGCCGAACAGCAGGCCGATGCGAGGCGAATCCGTCATCCTGCCCGCGGTTAGACGACGGCCGGCTCGGCGCTGATGAACTGGCGAACGAGCTTTTCGGCGTGGTCGGTGGCGGCGTCGAGGTCGTCGTTGACCACGGTCACGTCGAACCGGTCTTCAAACGCCAACTCGAACTTGGCCTTGTATACCCGCGAGGAAATGCTGGATTGCGAATCGGTGGCGCGGGCCTGCAGGCGCTGCTCCAGCACTTCGATGGACGGCGGGCGGACAAAAATGGCCAGCGCGCGGTCCTTATAAAAGTCCTT
The DNA here is from genome assembly GCF_022921075.1 of Hymenobacter sp. 5317J-9. Classification (NCBI taxonomy): domain Bacteria; kingdom Pseudomonadati; phylum Bacteroidota; class Cytophagia; order Cytophagales; family Hymenobacteraceae; genus Hymenobacter; species Hymenobacter sp. 5317J-9. The sequence continues at coordinate 1,187,787 of NZ_CP095050.1, read as the reverse complement.
GATGCTGAGCCCGCCCTTCACGTCCACGTCCAGAATAGCGTGCTTGCCGCTCTCCCAGATGCGTTCGATTTCCGACTTGAGGGTGCCGTAAAAGGCACCCTCGTAGACTTCCTCCCATTCCACAAACTCGTCGTGACGAATCTTGTCCTGGAATTCTTCGGCAGTGATGAAGTAGTAGTCCTTGCCGTTTTCCTCGGCTCGGCCGCGGCGGTCGCGGGTGCAGGCCGAAATGGAAAAACTCAGCTCCGGCACGCGCTCCATGAGCCGGTGCACAATGGTGGTTTTGCCCGCGCCCGAGGGCGCCGAAAACACAATGATTTTGCCTTGCATCACGCAAAGCTAAGCCGTTGGCGCCGGTATTAGGCCACCACAGCCCCCACGCGCGCCAAAATGGACTCGTGCAGGGTGGAGGGAGTGGCGGGAGAAGGCACGCGCTGCTTCAGAAAGGAAATGAAGGTGCGTTGCTTCTCGATGTCGTCGAAGCAGGGCGAGCAATCGGTGGCGTGGTCGTAGAGGTAGTCCTCGTCTTCCGCGGTCACGGGCTGGCCTTCGATGAGTTGGTCGAGTACAGTATTCACGCGTTCGCAGTCGGGGCCATTGTCAGGAGTAGCTGCAACGGGGGCCGACATTTTGGTTTGTGTAGTAGCAGATGGGTTCATAACGAGAATACGCGAAAGGAGGTGAAAGACAACGAAATGCAGTCGAGCTACTGTGTGTGTGCTCTTGCTGGGAGGGTTAATTATTTTCGGAGTCGGTTAGTTCCGTTTCGTCGTCAATTGCGTCATTGCCATATCCCATTGATTGGGCGTATTTCTCCAGCTTATCCTTGAGAAAGTTGCGGGCCCGGTGCAGGCGCGAACGCACGGTACCAATCGGAATATCAAGCACTTTGGCCATTTCCTCATAGGTAAAGCCTTCGAGGTCGCAGAGGATGATGACGGTGCGAAAATCGACGGGCAAAGAATTTAGGGCGCTGGCCACTTCGTCGCCAATCAGGTCGCGGGCCGACTGCTGGCGCATGTCGGACGACGAAGCGCCCACTTCGCCTTCGGCCTCGACGTCGTCGGGGTTGTAATAGCCCTCAATCTCGCTGTAGTCGACTTTGGCGGGCTGCTTGCTCTTCTTGCGGAAGTCGTTGATGAACGAATTCTTGAGAATGCGGAAAAGCCAGGCCTTGGCGTTGGTGCCGGGCTCGAAGTACTCGAAAAAGCGGTACGCCTTGAGGTAGGTTTCCTGCACGAGGTCGTTGGCATCGTCCTCGTCGAGGGTGAGCCGGTAGGCAAAGTTGTAGAGCGGGTCGAGCACGGGCATCAACTCGGCCTGAAAGCGCCGGTCTTTTTCCTCTTTGCTCAGTTTGACCCGTTCGGGAGAATCGCTCATACAGGTGGGCGGGGGAAATTGTAGGCCGAAACCTACGAAAGAATAGGGGATTAGGACAAAAGAGGCTGAATCAGCAACTCGGAAAATGTGGGCGGCCGGGTTGCTTGGCACCGGCGGGAAAACGCCCAACGGGCAGCCCAGGCCTGCCCGATGTACGGATAGCAGCTTGCGCTAGGTTGCACTCCGGCCCGGAACTGCCAAACTAAGTGGACGAATCAGCCTCAGAATATCGACAAAGAGCAGTATTTCTTCTGTCACGGCGCGGGCAGAAGTGCCCACGCGGCTACCTGCGCGGCCACGGCCGCCGGCTCGATGGCCCGGATGCAGGTGCAGGCGGCCGGCTGTGCGCGGCAGTCCTGGCAATTGGGCTTGTCGAAGACCATAAATCCGGCGTGCGGGCCCAACGGCCCCCAGCGGCCGGGGTGCATGGGCCTAATGGGCGGGTAGAGCCCCAGCGCGTGGCGGCCGAGCGCTGCGGCCAGGTGCAGCGGCCCGGTGCTGCCGGCCACCAGCCCATCGGCGGCGGCAATGAAGGCCAGAAACTGCGACAGGCCAAGCTGACCAGTGAGGTCGGCGGCAAGAAAGGCGGCGTTTTGCTGAAGCCAGTCGGCCAGCTCCTGCCCTTCGGCGGCCGTGCCCGTGATGAAAACGCGGTGGCCGGCCCGATGCAGGAGCTGGGCCAACTGCCCAAAATTATCGAGGCCCCACTCTCGGGCACTGCCCCGGCTGCGCGGGTGCAGGATGACGTTGAGCTGGCCGGGATGGCGCTGCTGCAGCAACTGCTGCAACGCGGGCGCCAGGGGCTCGGTGGCCTGCAGGCGCACCAGCTTGGCTACTTCGGGCAGCGGCGACGGGCCTATGAAGCCCAGGGGCTGGAGCAGCTGCAGGTTGAGTTGGGCTTCGTGCAGGGGTGAGTGGCGGCGGCTGAGGGCCACCAGCCGGTTGCAGGTGAGCCAGTGGCGCCAGCGGTTGCGCGTACCAATGCGGACCGGGATATTAGCTTTTTGGGCCAGACGAGCCAGCAGCTTGTTGGGGAAAACGTGGATGATGGCCGCGGCGGCCTGGCGCTGCAATGCAACTACCTGCTCCGGCTCGGACAGCTTCACCAGCTCGTCGAGGTTGAGAAAATCATCGACCCAGGGGCAGGCCGCCGCCACGGGCGCCGTGTAGGTGCGCCCGATGAGCACCACCCGGCAACCCGGAAACAGCTGCTTGAGCTGCCCGGCTACCGGCAGGGTCAGCACTACGTCGCCAATGGCATCGGTGCGAGACACGAGGAAGGTCTGGCTCATGCTTCGGCGCTTTCGGTACGGGTTTTCAGCTTGGCGAATTTCAAAAACACGCCCCAGGCCGAAATGCCGGCAATGCACAGGCCTGCGAACCCGTCAAGCAGACCCAGCCGGAAAAAGTAGCCGTGCACGAATTTCCAGAGCGGCTTGAGCAGCAGGTGGAACAGGTTCACGTTGGTTTTGCCGCGCAGGGCCAGCTCCTGGGCCGTGATGCTGGTGAACTTGTTGAGCTGGCTGATGTGCTGCGCGACGCTGTGGTAGCTGTAGTGCAGGGCGTCGCCGGCGAGGTGGCCGGTGGTTTGGCCGGCGTCCACTTCGTACCGCTCGTGCAGGAGCAGGCCGGTCCAGCGGCCCAGGCGGCGGTCGTAGAGGCGCAGCTTGCGGTCGGGGTACCAGCCGCCGTGGCGCACCCAGTGGCCGCAGTAGTTGGTGAGGCGGGCCAGCGAGTAGGCCGCGTGCTGCCAGTCGGCCTTGGCGGCGCGAATGGACTGGCGCAGCTCCTCTGTCAACACTTCGTCGGCGTCGAGCTGCAGCACGTGGTCGAACCGCGCTTGGCTGGTGGCGTAGTTTTTCTGCTCCACGTAGCCGGCGAAGGCGTGCTGAATGACGCGGGCGCCGTGCTGCCGGCAGATTTCGACGGTGGCATCGGTCGAGAAGGAATCGACTACCAGCACGTCGTCGGCCACGTTGCCCAGCGCCTGCAGGCAGCGGGCAATGTTGGCTTCTTCATTGAATGTGATGATGACGACGGAGAGCGGGACAGGCATGGGCAGGCAAATATCCGCCGTTTTTGTTAGCCAATGCCACCGCTTTGCCCGTGATATTTCCGTATGGCAAGCCGCACTCCGTGCGTAACTTGCGCCCGCATTCGTTTCCCCACACATGAAAAAAACGCTCCTCCCCGGCCTGCTGGCCGCTGCCCTGCTGTCGTTCACGCTGCCGTCCTGCGGTCCTTCGGCCACCGAGGGCGACGATGACATTGCCACCACCGAGCTGCCGCCCCTGCCCGCCGCGCCCGACACCACCAAAGGTGCCAAGCAGCCCGAGCAGTACCGCGAGCTGAACTCGGTGAATGCCACCGAAGACATCAAAAAGATGCAGCCCCAGATGTAATCCGGCTTTTTGCTGCTGAAACAGTGAGCAATGAATGATGCCGCCTGCGGCGTTTTTCATTGCTCATTTTTTGTTCGCGGCTTTTTCTTACCCTTTCACTCTTCCTGCTTTGGCCACTGATAACTACACCATCCGTCGCGGCGTCGAAGCCGATTTGCCCCAGGTGCTGGGCCTGATTCACGAATTGGCCCTGTACGAGCGCGCGCCGGAGGCCGTGACCAACACGCTGGCGGCCATGCAGCGCGATGGCTTCGGGCCGGCGCCCATCTTCGGGTTTTTCGTGCTCGAAAACGACGCGGCCGAAATCATCGGGCTGGCCTTGTTCTACACCGCGTACTCGACCTGGAAAGGCCGGATGCTGTACCTGGAAGACCTGGTGGTGACGGAATCGGCGCGGCGCGGCGGGCTGGGCCGGCTGCTGTTCGACGCCGTGGTGGCCGAGGCCCGCGCCACCGGCGCCGTGCGCCTAAAGTGGCAAGTGCTGAACTGGAACGAGCCCGCCATCGGCTTTTACCAGAAGCTGGGCGCCACCATCGAGCAGGACTGGTTCAACGGCAACCTCGACGAAAGCCAACTGGCCAGCTACGCCGTGGCGCCCGCCGCAGCGGCTGCCGCGCAGCCTACCGGGCGCCGCTTCTAGCTTACGGGCCCCGCTCAGTAGCGCACAAATTTGCTGGTGCCGGATTTGCCCTGTGCGTCCTGCCAGAGCAGCACGTAGAGCCCCGGCGCCAGGCCCGAAACGGTGATGGGCACCACGTTGAGGCCCGCCGACAAATTGAGCACCGACGTGCGCACGCGCCGGCCCACGCGGTCGAACACGCGGAACGTCACGATGCCATCGGCGGCAGCGGGGTATTGCACGCGCAGCTGCTCGCCGGTCACGGGGTTGGGAAAAACCGAAAAAGTGGCGTTGGCGCCATCGGTGCTGAGTAAGATGGGGGGCGCGTTGTCGAGCGTGCCATCGGGCCGCTGCAGGCGCAGGCGGTAGTAGAGCAGGCCGCCGGGCACGCTGGCGTCCACAAACTGGTAGGGGCCGCCGGGCGCGCGGTTGGCCACCGTGCCCAGCCGTTCCCAGGCGGTGGTATCGCCGGAAGTGCTGCGCTCCACCACAAAGCCGCTGAGGAAGCATTCGTCGCGGGTGGCCCAGCTGAGGGTGACGCCTGTACCCACCGCGTATTGCGCCCCCAGACTGGTGAGGGGCGCAGGCAGCAGCGCCGGCCCGCCACAGCCCAGGGGCCGGAAGCTGCGCACGCGCAGCACCTGGCGCCCGCCGGCCACGTCGCTCGCCGGGTTAAGGCTGCGCGACAATTGCCCGAACGACACGGCGTAGTGCATGATGGCGCCGGGCAGGTTGAGGTGGTTGAGCTGGTGGGCGTGGCCCAGCTCGTGCACGGCCACCGACTCAAAGTCGATTTGGCGCAAGGTGCCGATGGGCGGGGCCGGCCCAAACTGGAAGTTGGCGCCGTCGTCGAACTGCATGTCAATTTCCTTCACCCAAAACACCACCTCGCCGTTGGGGGCGTAGCAGCCGCGGTAGTAGCTGGAGGTGCGGCCCAGCACCGAAGTGGGCAGTTCGGCGCCAGCATCGAAGGAGACTACGTTCTGGCCATCTTCGGCCACGGTGTTGGTGGTGGCGGGCGCGTCTACGTCCCAGTTCATGCCGGTCTGGCAGCGCCAGGTGGCCAGCGCCCGCTGCCAGGCGGCCGAGGCGGCGGCATTGGCCACAAAATTGGGCCCGAAACGAAAGCTGATGCCGCCGCGGGCGTTCAGAACCACATGGTTGGGGCGCTGCAGCAGGGTGCCGTCGGTGCTTTCCACGTTGCTAAGGGCGTAGATGACGGTAAGCGTGCGCGTGCTTTCCACGCTCGACTGGTCGGCAGTGGTGACGCGGATGGTGCCGGAACCCGCCGGGTGGCCGTTGCTCACGGGCGAGCCCCCATTGGCGGCCGAAGGCACTTTTACTTGAATAAGGGTATTGCTCCAGCTCACGTAGTCGGCGTCGCGGGCTTTCACGCGGGTGGCGCCGCCGTCGTCGGCATTGCGAAACTCCACGAAGCCCGTGCCGCGGCTGTTGCCGAAACCGTCGCCCACAATGCTGAGTACCGCGCCCGCACCGGCCGGCAGGCTCAGGGGCGAGAAGCTGGCAATGGTGGCCGCCGTGGTACGCCGAGCCGGTGCGGGCGCGGCCGTAGGACGGGCCTGTAGCACCAAGCGCTTCTGACCGGTGTAGCGCGTTATTTCGGCGAAGAAAGCCGCGTCCAGCGCCGGATAGGTGCGGAAGGGCTCGGCCGCGGTTTGCTCCTCGGCATTGAAGGCAATAAAGCCCTGTTCGCTGCCGTAGGGCGTGAAGGCTTGGCCGGCCACTGTCAGCCCGGCCCACGGGGCGCGCTGCAAAAACAGAATGCCCTGCTGGCCGGGCGTCAGGCGCAGGGTGTTGGTGAGCACCTGCTGGTCGAGCCCCAAGCGGCCGCCTTCGGTGATGAGCACCAGCCCGGCGGTGTCGGCCGCCTGGCCTTTGAGCAGCGAAAACACCCGCAGCCGGTGGCGCGTAAACAGCCGCGTGTGCTCAGCATTCCAAAAGCCCTGGGCGTCGAGTACCTGCGCCTCCACCACCAGCTCCGACTGCCGGGCGCGCTGCTCCGGCGCCAGGGGCAGCATGAGGCAGTGCAGGTCCGGGGTGGGCGCCTGGGCGCGGGCCGCACCGACTCCCATCCACTCCAGACTCAGCAACAAGGCCAGGCACAAGCTGGCTCCACGAAAAAACGGTAACGAAACCAGCATAAGCGAAGAATTATCGGGCAGCCCAAGATACGAGAAAGCGGCCGCCAGCGACTTAGGCCCCTCCCGGAACGATGCCAACTACTGCCCCACGGGCGCCGGCTGCGGCTGCCACGAGGGCGAGCCCCCGGCCACCACGGGCCAGCCATCGGCATAGGTGAGGCGGTCAAGCAGCAGCACGCGGCGCGAGTAGCCCTCCGAGTCGTCGATGGCGTCGAAGGTGGGCTGGCGCGGGTCGATGGCGTGGTAGGCCAGCCAGTCGTGGCCGGCGGCGTCGGTCACCACGCAGTTGTGGCCGGGGGCGTGCCAGTGGGCATTGGCGGCCAGCAGGGCGGTGAGGGGGTTGGCGCTGGCCGCGGCGTAGGTTTCGAAGGGGCCGGTGGCGTGGCGGGCGCGGGCCACCAGCACGGCGTAGTGGGCATCGGCCCCGCAGCAGTTGTCGCCCGAGAAGAAGAGGTAGTACCAGCCGTCGCGGTAGTGCACCCAGGCCGCCTCTACCAGGCGGTGGTAGTCGGCGGGGTCGTCGCTCGCGCTGGGGTACACCACGGCGCGGGCCTCGCTGCCGGGCAGGAAGCTGAGCCGGTCTTCGGCCAGCTCGCGCACCCAGATGGGGCCGAACCCCGAGCCCCAGTACAGCAGCCGCTGCCCGGTGGCGGGGTCGTCGAAGGCCATGGGGTCGATGCAGGTGAAGCCGGGGCCGGGCAAGAAAGGCTGGCCGCTGTCACGAAATGGGCCGGCCGGGTCATCGGCCACGGCCACGGCCAGGCTGAGGGAGTCGGCGCCGTCGGGCCGGGCCGAGTAGTAGAGGTAGTAGCGGCCGCCGTGCTCGCTCACGTGGGGCGCCCATATTTTCTGGCTGTGGCGGGCCCACACGGGTTTTTCGGGCAATCCTTCGCCGAGGTAGTCCCAGTTCACCAAGTCCGACGAGCGCGCCACCTGCAGGTTGATGATGACGCCGGCCCGCTTGGTTTGGGTGCCGTAGGCGTAGTACCAGCCATCGGTGGCGCGAATGATGGTGGGGTCGGGGAAGTTGTCGTCGAGGATGGGGTTGGTGTACATAGGCCGGGCGGCGAGAATACGGGGCCGCGCCCCCTTTGCTCAGCTGCCGAGGGGGCAGGGCTGCACGGGAGGCCGCTGCTGCAGCCATACGTAGGCCGAGGCCACGTCGTCGAACGTGGCCACGTGCGGGCGGGCAATGACGCGCACCGCGGCTTCGGTTCCCTCGCGCGAAACCAGGTGGCGCGGCAGCACCCAGGCCAGGTGCTGCAGGCCCGCCTCCCGCATCTGCTCCAGCCACCACATGCTCCATTCGCGCAGCTGCATGGTAGTGCGGATGATGTTGGAGTTGTCGTTGAGAATTTTGGAGCAGGGCCAGGACCGCAGGGTTTCGAGCATGAGCAGGCAGCAGGCCTGCGAGGTGTCGGGGTCGTGCTCGCCCTTCCAGTCCACGTACAGCCATTCGTTGTCCGCATCGTAGCCGATGGCGAGCTTCGGCAAGTCGACGATGGATTGCAGTGGCATGGGGCGAGAGAAAGCACGACAAATTGGGGCATCAAATTTACTGCCGCGCAGGATTTGGGTTGCGGCAAGGCACGGGCTTGGCGGGCGCCGCCGCGGAAACGCGTCCACGGCGCCAGCGGGGCGCTAGCTTTGCAGGCTATTTGCTGCCGTCGGCATTTTTTACTGGCTTGTTTCACTTATTCCCTCCCCTCTTCTCATGTTCAAAAAATGTGTTGTGCTGCTGGCCTTGTGCTGTGCTCCTTTTAGCCTGCTGGCCTGGGGCGCAATGGGCCATCGGGCCGTGGCGCGCATTGCCGAAAACCACTTATCATCCACGGCCAAGCGCGAAATTGCCCGCATTCTGGGCCGCGAAACCATGCCCTTGGTGAGCACCTGGGCCGATGAGCTGCGCAACGACCCGCAGTTCAAGGACACGGCCCCGTGGCACTACGTAAACGTGCCCACCGGCCTCGACTACACCGCCTTCACTGCCCAGCTCAAGGGCACGGTGCAGCCCGCCCCGGCCCTGCCCACCAACGCCTACGCCGCTCTGCTACAAGTTCGCCAGGACCTGAAAGACCCCAAAAAGACGACCGAGGAAAAGCGCATCGCCCTCAAGTTCCTCATTCACCTGGTGGGCGACGTGCACCAGCCCCTGCACCTGGGCCACCTCGAAGACAAGGGCGGCAACGGCATTCCGGTGAGCTGGCGCGGGCGCGACACCAACCTGCACAGCATCTGGGACGGCGACCTGGTGGAATACCCGGGCTTCACGTTCACGGAAATGGCCGCGGCTTACGACCACGCCACCTCCGCCCAGGTGAATCAGTGGCAGCAGGACGACCCCACGGCTTGGCTATTTGAGTCGTACCAGCTGTGCACGCCGGTGTACGCCGCCGCCATCACCAACCCCAAGTTCGACTGGCACTTCTACCCCACCTTCGGCCCCACCGTCGAAGACCAGATTCTAAAAGCCGGCATCCGGCTGGCGGGCATGCTGAACGAGGTGTTTGGGAAATAGAAAAGCGAAACCGCCGGTCATCCTACCAGCGTAGGCCGCTTGTCGAACCACGGCCGGGCCTGTTCCAACTGCCCAGCCAACTGGAACAGCACGTCCTCGGCGCCCAGCTTCGCAATGAACTGCACGCCGCAGGGCAGCCCCTCGGCCGTCCAGTGCAGGGGCACCGACATGGCAGGCTGGCCCGTGAGGTTGGCCACCTGGGTGTAGGGCGTCTTTTCGAGGCTTTGCTCGGCCAGCTTCTCCACTAGGCCCGAGCGACGGATGAGGCCGCCCAGCCCGAAGGTGTTCACCAGCTTCAGGAGCTTCTGCTCCGCGGGCTTGGGCTGCAGCTCGCCGATGCGGACGGGCGGCGTGGCCAGCGTGGGCGTCAGCAGCAGGTCGTAGGTCTGATGGAAGCGGCCCATGCGGCGGGCGCTGTCGTTCCAGGTGTGGCGGGCGGCGGCAAAGTCGGCGGCGGTGTAGGTGCGGCCCAGCAGGCCCAGCAGCCAGGTGGTCGGCTCCACGTCGGCGGGCCGGGCGGGGCGGCCCAGGTGCTTACTTAGGGCGGCAATGCTGGCCCCGGTTTCGCCGAAATACAGCATCAGAAATGCCGCAGCCACGGCCCGGCCGTCGAAGGGCAGCGGTACCTCTTCTACCTCATGGCCCAGGCTTGCGAGCAGCGCGGCGGCATCGCGCACGGCGGTAGCGCACTCTGGGTGTAGGGCGCGGCCCAGCGGGTGGCCCAGGCTGAAGGCGATGCGCAGGCGGCCGGGCTCGCAGGTAGCTTCCTCCAGATACGGCCGGGCGGGCGCGGGAAGGAAGTAGGGCGCGCCGGCATCGGGCCCCTGCGTGGCATCGAGCAGGGCCGCGCTGTCGCGCACCGAGCGGCTGAGCACGTGCTCCACGGCGGCGCCCTGCCACTTTTCGCCCTGCTCGGGCCCGGTGGGCACGCGGCTCCGGCTGGGCTTCAGGCCAAACAGCCCGCAGCACGCCGCCGGAATCCGAATAGACCCGCCCCCGTCGCCGGCCCCGGCCACGGGCACGATGCCGGCCGCTACCGCCGCGGCCGCCCCGCCGCTGCTGCCGCCGGGCGTGTGGCCCAGGTGCCAGGGGTTGCGGGTGGGGCCGTGCAGCAGAGGTTCGGTCACGCCCATCAGGGCAAACTCGGGCGTGTTGGTTTTGCCCAGTATGTTGAGCCCGGCGGCTTGCCAGCGGCGCACCAGCTCGGCGTCTTCGGCCGGGGTAAAATCGCGCAGGGCCCGGCTGCCCGAAGTGTGCGGCGCCCCAGCGTACTGCGCCCCAAAATCCTTCAGCAGAAACGGCACGCCGCCAAACGGGCCGGCCGGCAGCCCGACCTGGGCCCGCTGCCGGGCAGCTTCGTAGAGCGGATGCACCACGGCGTTGAGGCGCGGATTCACGGCCTCGGCGCGGGCAATGGCGGCGGCGCACAGCTCGGCGGCCGTGAGCTGGCCGCTGCGCACCAGGGCAGCCATGGCCAGGCCGTCGAGGCGGTCGTATTCGGCAGGAGATATCATGCGCTAAATGTAGCCGGCCGCCAGCCATGCAACGCCGCCCAGCGTCAGGCCCAAAACAGCCAGCCCGAAAATAGGGTTTAACTTATAATAGGTTATATTTCGTTTTTATACCCAACCCGCTTCCTTCGCCTTCTTTACCCTGCGGCATGCTCACGCCCGTTTTTCGGATTTTGGACTACGCCGCAGCCCTCGAATTTTATGTCGGATGGTTGGGCTTCCGCGTCGACTGGGAACAACAGCCCGTGAAGCCCTACGACTACGCGCAGGTGTCGCGCGGCGACGTGGTCATTCACCTCAGCACCAACCCCGACGACAGCTGCCCCGGCGCCCGGGTGCGGGCCCTCACCTGGGGCCTGCTGGCCTACCACAACCAGCTGCTCGACCGGAACCAGGCCTACACCCCGCCCACCCTCAATCCCGCCACCTGGAGCGAGCGGGTAATGGAAATGGAAGTCCTCGACCCTTTCGGCAACCGCATAGTGTTCTGCGAAGCCCCCGGTCTGCGCGCTATTTAACTACGCTTAACCGGCAGCTTTGCCTTCGGGGCGATTTTTATCGGCTTGGGCGCAGCGGGTTTGGGCAGCGCTGGTTTTGCGGCGGGCGCGGGTGCGGCCAGCGCAAGGCTGTTGAGGTAGTTTTCGAGCTGCGGGTAGCCGTTGGATGCGCGCTGGGCACGGTCGGCGGGGTTGCTGGGGTTGAGGCCGTGGGCTTTTTCCCAGGCATCGGGCATGCCGTCGTGGTCGGTGTCGGCGGGTGCGGGCGCGGCTTTCAGCACGGGCCAGGCGCGCTGGCTCACGCTGTAGGGCGTGCCGTGCGGGTAGTGCCCCTGCACGTCGATGATGGTGCCGGTGCGGGTGCGCACCTCGCGCACAATGCGCTGGTCGAGGGTGTCGCGGGTGGGCCGGATGGCGCCGGCGCCGCGCAGCACGGCCTCATAGGCTACGGGAGCGGGCTGCAGGGTGGTGGGGCCCAGGCGAAAGGGCGTGGTGACTTTCGACTGCACGGTGTCGGCGGGAGTGCCGCCGTTCATGGCCACGCCGCGCCAGTTGTGGGCCGTCACGGCAGGGGAACCGTCCACGTAGTTGCCGGTCAGGTAAAATTTGCCGTAGGGCAGACGGCCCTGTTCCTTGTCGATTTTGTAGGGGTTCAGCACCTGGGCTTTGGTACGGGGGCTGGTGTTGGGGCCGGGCTTGTAGTAGTTGCCCACGATGTTGTAGTCGCCGCCCTCGCCGGCATACACGTTGTTTTCGCCCCAGTTGTAGATGACGTTGTTGCTGAAATCGCAGTTCTCGAAGCCCGCCGGATGGGTGTAGCGACTGCCGTTGAAGCGCGGCGTGCGGTTTTTGCAGTGGGCAAACAGGTTGTGGTGAAACGACGAATGCTGCCCGCCCCAGATGCCGCCGAAGCCGTGGCGCTCAAAATCGGTGTCGCCCTTCTCGTAGTGGTAAGAGTAATTCAGCGGCTCGGCAATGAGGTTCCACTGCAGGGTGGTGCTGTCGCCTTCATACACGCTCAGGGCCTCGTCGGTGCTCCAGCTCATCGAGCAATGGTCCACTATCAGCCGGCTGTTGCGGGTGCCGCCGAAGGCATCGTCGCCGCCGGCCCCGTCTTTGAAGCCCTGGTTCTGGTTTTTATCGCCCATCCGAAAGCGCAGGAACCGCACGATGACGTTGTTGGCTTTCACCGACACGGGGTAGTCGGCCAAGCAAATGCCGTCGCCGGGCGCCGTCTGGCCCGCCAGGGTGGTGTTGGGTTTGCTGATGGTGAGCGGCGAAACCAGGTGAATGGTGCCCGACACCCGAAACACGATGGTGCGTGCCGGGGCCTTGGCCGTGCTCAATTGCAAGGCGTAACGCAGGCTGCCGGGTTGGCCGTCGTCCAAAAGATTCGTAACTTCCAGTACGGTAGTGGGCACGGCGGCTGTGCCCCGCCCGCCCGTGGTGAAGCGGCCCGCCCCTCGGCGCCCGGAAAAGCCACCAGCCCCTGGGCCCGCCCGGGACCGGCGGCCAGCAGGGCACCGCTTACTAACACTACCGCCCGCCGCGACCGCGAGCGAGCAAAAAACAGGTTGACGAACTTTAGCATGGCTTCCCGATGAATCAGCAACTTAATACCGTCGCGGTGAACGCACCGTGAACCCGACCTGTTGCGGCTTCATACGCCCGCCCGTGGGCCCGGTGCCGGTTTCGGCCCGGCAAGGGGCAACCCCGGCGTAGCGTGTTGCGTGTTAGAGCCATGCGTTGCCCCACCCGCCGCGGCGCTTTGATTCCTTTCCTTCCACCCATTCCGTTTTCTATGCGCCTTTTTCTCCTCGCTTTGGCAACTGCTACGGTATGCGGCGTGCACTCGGCCCACGCGCAAAGCGCCGATTCCCGGCCCTCGGCCACTGGCAATACCCCCGAGCGCATTGCGCTCTCGAACCGGCCCGACCGCAGCGCCGCCCGCCCGGCCCGCCTGATGTGCGCGCCCATCACCGGCCAGGTGTTCGACCCCAACGGCCAGCCCCTGGTGGGCGCCACTCTGCTCGTGAAAGGCACCCACCAAACCTACGTCACCGACGCGCTGGGCCGCTTTCAGCTCTCCGACCCCGTGTACGAAGGGCAGATACTGGACGTGGAAGCGGCTGGTTACACCCTGCAGCACGTGGCCCTCGACGACTGCACCCTGCCGCGCCTGGTGCTGGCCCCAGCCCCCGACGCCCGCTTCCGCAAGCACGGCAAAAAAACGGGCCAGGTAATGCGCCTGAACCACCGCAGCACCAACCTGAAGTAAGCTCCGCGTTTATTCCGGCATGGCCTGTTGCGCCTGGCACGCCGCCAGCCACCGCATGGCTGCCTGTTCTTCCGTGAACCGCTCTACGTGGTAGGTGCGGCCGTCGAAGTACGTGAGCGGCGGCACCGCGGCGTCGTGTTCGAGCTCGTGCAGGTGCGCGGGCATGAACAGGTAAGCCAAGTACACGGGGCCGCCCAGGCGCGGCGGCAGCAAGGGCAGAAAATGCTCCATCATCCAGGGGGTGCCCTGCTGGCTGGCGTGGTCGCGGCGGCGGGCATCTACCAGCCACAGGCGGGCCCCCACGGTTTCGGCCACGTCCAGCAGGCGGAAGTAGCCGGTGTGCAGCTCGGCCTCGGTGGGCTGGCGCAGCCAGCGCCCCACCAGCACCTGCAAATCGGGCCGGAACTGGTGCTGCAGGTAATCGGGCGCAGGCAACATGGCACAGAGAGCGTTGGGCAGAGGCCGCCCCCGAACACCGGAAGACGGGCCCCGCGTCTGCAATACAAATGGCTATTCTCGGATGCTATACGGCTAGCGGGCCTGCGGGTCTACGGTTTTGGCCGCCGTGCGCTGCACAATGCGCCCGGCCAGCTCCAGCCGCAGGGCCCGGATGTCGGCCAGCACAAGCTGGGCCATTTTGCGGGCCCCCAGTTCGTTGAAGTGGGTGTTGTCTTCTTTGCCGTCGGGGTAGTTGGGGTGCTCGCCGGGCAGCAGCTGGTTGAAGAGCAGACGGGAATTTTCGACTCCGAACTGCTGCAGCAGCGCCTGGCTCTCGCGGTCCAGGTCGATGAGGGGCACCTGCTGCTCGCGGGCCGTGGCGCGCACTATCTCGGAGTATACGGTGTGCGTGCCCTCTACCTTGCCCGCAGCGTCGAACTTGCGCCGCGCCACCGGCGTGATGAGCACGGGCTGGGCTTTGCGGGCCCGCGTTTCGGCCACAAAACGCACCAGGTTGGTCTTGAAGTCAGCTTCGGTAGTGTATGATTTCTTGGTGGGCACCTCGTCGTTGTGCCCAAACTGAATGAAGACGTAGTCGCCTTGCTTCAACGCACCCGCCACCGGCTGCCAGCGGTTTTCGGCTAGGAAGCTCTTGGTGCTGCGGCCGTTCTGGGCGCGGTTGTCCACGGTCACGGTTTCGTCAAAAAACGTGGCGAAGGGCATGCCCCAGCCGGTTTCGGGGTAATTCTTCACCTCCTTCACCGACATGGTGGAATCGCCGATGAGGTAGACGGTAATCTTGCCGGGCGCCGGCGCAAAGGCACTCAGCAGCCACAGCGCCAGCACCGCGGCGCCAGCAAACAAGCGGTTGACCATAACGCAAAACAGGTTGGAAGTTGGGTGGCCTGAAGTTGCAGCAAAATTCCGGCACTTGCCGCATTGCGGCGCAAGCGGCTACTGCTGCTCCAGCCGCTTAATCATGCCCTTCATTTCCGCAATCTCGCGTTTTTGGGTGGCCGTGATGTCGTCGGCCAGCTTGCGCACCTCGGGGTCGGTGATGGTGGCCCGCTCGCTGGTGAGAATGGCAATGGAGTGGTGCGGAATCATGGCCTTCAGCCAGCGCGTGTCGTTCACGAAGGTCTGGCTGCGCACCAGCACCAGCGCGCCCACAAACAGCGTGAGGCTCACGCCCATGATGAGGCCGTTGCGGGTTTTGTTGGGGTACATCATGGGCATCATCAGCAGCATCACCACCGCCATAGCCGTCACCATCAGCACCGTCATGTAGAAGCGGGTGAGACTGAAATACACGTGGTCCAGCTCGTAAGTGTTCAGGTACATCACCACGTACATCACGACGAAGGAAACGGCCAGCGTGAGCAGAAACTTGGGGTAGTGGCTGTGGGGTGAAGTGGGTGCGGGGGCCTGGGGCTGCATCATGGCAAGAAAAATAAATGAACCGGGCCAGCCTGTTTCCAACCCTGGAAAGGCGGCCTATAGGAGTGCAACGGACCTACAGGCACGAGCGTTGTGTCACCATTCGGCGCCCAAACCAGTTAATAGGGCAAACCCGCGCTGGCCCGGTGGCCCGGCTTGGTTGCACCTTTGCCTTTTCTTATGCCTGATTCTTCTTCCCGCTACGCCCGCACGCTGGCCTGGTTCGACCGCGTTTTGGTGCAGCCATTGTACACGGCGCGGGTGCGGCGCCGCATTTTACAGAGCGTCCCCTTCTGGATTGCCTCCCTGCTCACGGGACTCGGGGCCGTGGGCTACGAAAAGCTATTTGCCTGGGCCGAGGAAATCAGCTTTAGCTGGCTGCGCCGCGAGCCGCTGCTGGCCTTCGGGCTCACGCCGCTGGCGTTTCTGGTGTCGTGGGGGCTGGTGAAGCGCTTTGCGCCGGCGGCGCGGGGCAGCGGCATTCCGCAGGTCATGGCCGGCATCGAGCTGTCGAACCCGGCCCAGCACCGGCACACGGCTTACCTGCTCAGCCTGCGGGTGGCCGGCGTGAAGGTGCTCAGCAGCGTGCTGCTGCTGCTCGGCGGCGGCGTGATTGGGCGCGAAGGGCCCACCATTCAGGTGTCGGCGGCCATCTTCCGGGCCATCAACCGGCTGCAGCCCACGGGCTGGCCACAGCTTTCGCGCCAGATTGCGCTGGTGACCGGCGGCGCGGCTGGCCTGGCGGCGGCGTTCAACACGCCGCTGGGCGGCATCGTGTTCGTGGTGGAAGAGCTCACCCAGATTCACTTGTCGCGCTTCCGGCTGGCCGTGTTCAGCGCCGTCATCATTGCCGGGCTCACGGCCCAGCAGTTTCTGGGCTCCTACCTCTACCTGGGCTTTCCCAAAATCACCTCGCCCGCCGGCTGGTACCAGGCCCTTGTCATGTTGGCGGCCGTGGCCTGCGGGCTGGCGGGCGCCTATTTCGCCAAAACGCTGCTCTGGCTCAACGACTACCGCAAGCGCTTTGCCACGCCGCTGGCGCAGGCCGGCTGGGTGCTGGGCTGCGGCCTGCTGCTGGGCGGCCTGGCCTACCTGGTGGGCCCCGACGGCGTGGGCACGGGCAAGCCCATCATCAACCGGCTGCTGTTTCAGAACGACGGGCACACGGCCGCCTACCTGTTTCCGGTGCGCTTTGCGGGCATGGCCCTGAGCTACAGCAGCGGCGGGGCCGGTGGCGTGTTTGCCACTTCCCTGAGCGCGGGCGCCCTGCTCGGCGACGGCATTGCGCAGCTGGCCCACGTGGCCGTGGCCGACCGCAACCTGCTCATTCTGGTGAGCATGGTGGGGTTCCTCACGGGGGTGGTGCGCTCGCCGTTCACGGCCGCCATTCTGGTGCTGGAAATGACGGACCGGCACTCGGCCATCTTCCAGCTGCTGATTGGGGCCATGCTGGCCCAGGCCGTGGCGGCGCTCGTCGACCCCCACTCGCTCTACGAGCACCTGCGCCAAAGCTTCATCCGCGAAACACTGGCCCAGGAACCCGAACCGCGGCCCGCTGCTCAGCCCTAGCCGGCCACCACGCTGGTGAGCCTCCCGCGGCCGTTGGCCATATTTGCACCCACGACAGCTGCCGTTGTCCTTTTTTCATCCGTCGTGCGGGGCCTCACGTTAAAGAGGCTTTGAGCTGGACTGTTCCGCGCCCTATCCGACCGAGTGCCTGCCCTGGCAGTGCCACCACTTCCCTTTATGCTTCCCACCCAAAACTATTTCTTCAACGCCGTCGGCTCGGTTGATTTCTCGCCCGAAGACGGCTACCTGCACCTGCATTGGTCGGGCGCGCCCATGACCAGCCCCGAGTTCCGGGCCCTGTACGTACACGCCCACAACCTCTTGCGGCGCTTTCAGCTGCGCGGCATTCTGGCCGACCATAGTGCCATGCCCGCCGCGCCCGACCCCGCCGACCGTGACTGGCTGCTCAACACCTGGCTGCCGTCCGTCATCGAAGACACAAACTTTGAGCGCTACGCCGTGGTGCCCACCCTTTCGCCCGAACACCGCCTGCACACGCCCGACGTAGCCAAACAGCTGCGCCGCCTGGTGAAAACGGCTTTCTTTGAAGAAGTGCCCCCCGCCGCGGCCTGGCTGCGGGAAGAAGAGGTCCCGAGCTAGCCGGCGCTACTGTGGCGGTTCATTCCCACGCATTCTCGTGTAGCTTGCCGCATGTTTGATGTCCTGCGCCGCTTTCTGCACACCCGCTTCCTGCTCACCGACGACATGGCGGACCCGGCCGAGATTCAGGCCGATGTGGAAGCAGGTATTGCTTTCCGGGGCACCAATCTGTGGGTTCTGATTTTCGCCATCCTCGTGGCATCGGTGGGACTGAACGTCAATTCGACGGCCGTCATCATCGGCGCCATGCTTATTTCGCCGCTCATGGGGCCCATTGTGGGCGTTGGCTACGGCGCGGCCACGCTGACGCTCGACCTCATTCGGCGGGGGCTTAAGAGCCTGCTCACGGCTTCGGTGCTCAGCCTGCTGGTGTCGGCGCTGTACTTCCGCCTCACGCCCCTGTCCGACGCCGGCTCCGAGTTGCTGGCCCGCACCACGCCCACCACCTGGGACGTGCTGATTGCCCTGTTTGGCGGCGCCGCCGGGGCCGTGGCCCTCACCCGGCGGGGCCACAGCAATGCCGTTCCCGGCGTGGCCATCGCCACGGCCCTGATGCCGCCGCTGTGCACCGCCGGCTATGGCCTGGCCACGGCGCACTGGTCGTTTCTGTTCGGGGCGCTGTATCTGTTTGCCATCAACTGCGTGTTCATCGCCCTGGCCACGTTTCTGGTGTGCCGGGTGCTGCCGCTGCCCAGCCACACGTTTGTGAGCCGGCAACGGGCGCAGCGGGTGCAGTTTAGCATCTGGACGGTGGCGCTGCTCACGGCCGCACCCAGCGTGTACCTGGCCATCGGCATCGTGCGCGACGGCACCTTCACCCATAACGCCCAGCGCTTTGTCGACGAGCAGCTCAACCTGCCGGGTACCTACGTCGTCACGAGCCGCATCCTGCCTCGCCAACAGGCGCTCAACGTGCTGCTGGCCGGCCAGCGCCTCAGCCCTGCACAGCTGAAAAAAGCCCAGGTCCAACTCCCGCGCTACCACCTGGCCAACGCCCAGCTCACCGTGCGCCAGGGCCTGGCCCGCCTCGATTCGGCCGACGCGCAAGCTTTGCGCAGCAGCTTGCTCGAAGACGTACGCAGCCGCCAGGAGCAAACGCTGGTGGGCTACGAAACGCGGCTGGTGCAGCTCCAGCAAGTGCTGGAGCGCAACAACACCGCCGGCGGCGGCCTGCCCACGGCCACTGCCCTCCTGCGCGAGGTGCAGGTGGAACACCCGGACGTGCGTCAGTTGGGCCTGAGCCGTCTGGTGCGCCCCGCCGCCGACTCGCTACCCGCCGACACCACCGTGCTGGTGGCCGTGCGCGCCCGCCGGCCGCTGCCCATCGCCGAGCAACAGCGGCTGGCTGCCTGGCTAAGCCTGCGGGCCGGCAGCCGCCAGCCCGTGCGCCTAGTGGTCGAAACCCAGGCCTTGCCAGCCGCCCAGCCGGCGCGCTCCAGGCCCGCCCGCCGACGGTAGGGAGCCGCCCCGCGGTGCCTACTCCAGCAGTTGGCGCAGCAGTTGGCGCACTTCGGTGGGCGACTGCAGGTGGAAGCGGGCAGCCGAGTGCTGGGCCGGGCCCACGCGCACGGTGTAGGCCTCGGGCGGCAGCGCCCGGAAGGTGTCCTCATCGGTGCGGTCGTCGCCCAAGGCCAGCGTGAAACCGGGCGTGTACTGGCTCAGCCAGCGCACCGCCGCCGTGCCCTTGTTGATGCCGGCGTTTTTGATTTCAAGCACCTTGTTGCCTTCCAGCACCTGCAAATCGGTGTTGGCCGTGATGAAGCTGAGGTGGCTGAGCAGTTCGCGGGCGCGCACCGGGCCCAGCTCGGCGTCGGCGCGGCGGAAGTGCCACACCAGCGAGTAGTCCTTCTCCTCAATAAAGGAGCCGGCCGTACGAGCCACGTACACATCCAGCACCGGGCGCAGCTCACGCTTCCAGTCGTTGCGCAGCGGCTGGAACAGCTGCCAGTCTTCGGTATCGGCGGCGCGCAGCCACACGCCGTGCTCGGCAATGAAGTGCAGCGGCAAGTGGCCCAGCCACTGCTGCAGCGTGTTGCGGTCGCGGCCCGAAATCACCACCACGTGGTTTTTGGGGTTGCCGGTGAGGGCCCGCAGCAGGTGCAGCAGCTCGGCATCGGGGGCGGCGCGGGTGGGGTCGGAGTGGAAGGGCACGAGCGTGCCGTCGTAGTCGAGCAGCAGCAGGCGCTGCTCAGCCGCCTGGTAGTCGGCCAGCAGAGTGGCCGTGGCGGGCTCGTCGAGGGTGGCCGTAGCCAGGGTTTCCTGTTTCATTTTGGTATAGGCCAGCTGGTTCATGAATAAGCGCGTCCACGAAAACACGTTGTAGCGCCGTACCAGCACCTGCATGGCCCGCATGCGGCGCTCCTGCTCGTCGTCGGGCATCACCAAGGCGTCGTGCAGGGCCTCGGTGAGCTGGCGCGTATCGGTAGGATTGATAATGAGGGCGTCGGACAGCTCGCGCGCCGCGCCGGCCCGCTCGCTAAGAATGAGCACGCCGCGGTGGTTGAGGCGGCAGGCCACGTATTCCTTCGCCACCAAGTTCATGCCGTCGCGCAGGGGCGTCACCAGGCCCACGTCGGCCATCGAGTAGAGCGCCGCCAGTTCGGGCAGCGGAAACGAGCGGTAGAAGTAATGCACCGGGCTCCAGCTGATGGTGCGGTACTGGGCGTTGATGCGGCCCACCAGCTCGTCCACTTCTTCCTTCAGCGACGCGTATTGCGCCACCTGGTCGCGCGAGGGAACCACCACCATAATCAGACTCACCTGCCCGCGCCACTCGGGGTAGCGCTCCAGGAGCTGGTTGAAGGCCCGCAGGCGCTGCGGAATGCCCTTGGTGTAGTCGAGCCGGTCGATGCTGAGGATGATACGGGTATCCTGCAGGGCTTCACGATAAGCTGCTACGTGGCCCTTCGCCTCTTCCGAAGCGGCCGTGGTGGCGTAACGCTCGTAGTCGATGCCCATCGGAAACGCGTCGACGCGCACCGTGTGGCTAGAGGTTTCAATCTGCCCGTTCTGGTTGGGCAGGCCCAATTGCTGCGACACCGCGCTGAGGAAGTGCCGCATGTAGCCAAACGTGTGGAAGCCCAGCAAATCGGCCCCCAGCATGCCCCGCAGCAGTTCGGTGCGCCAAGGCAGCACCCGAATCAGCTCGTAGCTCGGAAACGGGATGTGCAGGAAAAAGCCGATGGTGGCGCGGGGCCGCGCCCGGCGCAGCAGTTCGGGCAGCAGCAGCAACTGGTAGTCGTGCACCCAGATGATGTCGTCGGGACCGGCGTGTTCCAGCACGGCCGCGCAAAATTTCTCGTTCACGGCCACGTAAGCGGCCCAGTGCTCGTCGAGGTAAGTGGCAAACTCAGTGAAGTAGTGAAACGTGGGCCAGAGGGTGGAATTGCTGAATCCCTCGTAGAAATCCCGGATTTCGTCTTCGGTCAGAAACACCGGCGCCATGTTATCGGCCCATAGCTGCCCGCTGATGTGGGCCTCCTCGGCCTCGTCATGCACAAACAGACCGGGCCAGCCCAGCCACAGGTTGTCGCCCTCGCGGTAGATGGAGCCGAGCCCCGTGGCCAGCCCGCCCTCGCTGGGCTGAAAGCTGAGGCCATCGTCGGTGCGGAGCACTTTGGTGGGTAAGCGGTTGGAGATAATAATCGTTTTCGACATAAGCAGATTGGCTTGCGAAGCCACGCGCGCAGAAAGTCCCGAAGGAGTAAAAAAGTAAAAATCGGCAGGGCCGCTGCCCGCGGGAAACCCAATGCCCCGGCTCGCACCGGCACCGGGTTCGGGCGGCTTGTACGCGGCTCAAACGGTCTATGTAAGAGCCCGGCCCCTTCATGAATACGTAGCCCCCGAAGAAAGTGATGGGCAAAACCTTCATCGAAGCATGCCGCCGAC
This sequence comes from Hymenobacter sp. 5317J-9, assembly GCF_022921075.1. Lineage (NCBI taxonomy): Bacteria > Pseudomonadati > Bacteroidota > Cytophagia > Cytophagales > Hymenobacteraceae > Hymenobacter > Hymenobacter sp. 5317J-9. The sequence continues at coordinate 1,166,488 of NZ_CP095050.1, read as the reverse complement.
GTAAGCGCACTCTCCTCAGAAACCCACCGGTCTGGCCCTTATCATGGTTTTTCACGCAGCAGGCACATTGGCCGCCCGTGCACGAACTGCACTCTAATTTAAGAAGCCAACCCACCGAATTGTTTTCGAAGGCACCCTGCCGTTCGCACCATCAGCCCAAACCTGGTAAAGGCTTTGGCCGCAATCCACCACGCCAAGAACCAAAAAGAAAAAGGCCACTCACGGTATCGTAAGTGGCCTTGTAGCGCTCCCTCCTGGGCTCGAACCAGGGACCCTCTGATTAACAGTCAGATGCTCTAACCGGCTGAGCTAAGGAAGCATTTTCATGCCCGAAACCCGGTTGTTGTTGTTTCGGACTGCAAACCTACGACTTTCTCTAAATTGGCGCAAGTCTGTCGCAAAAAAAATTCAAGAAAATGCGCGACAATGTTAGTTGGTCACGTTGAGAATATTGCCTTGCAGGCTGACACTGTATTGTTTAAGTGGTCGGGTGTTGGGTCCGCCGGTGGGCTGGCCGCGCAAATCAAATTGCGAACTGCAGCACGAATCCCGCATAAACAAGCCCGAATTACGGTCGAGGCTCACCGTGGCGCAGGCGTCGTAGGGCCGGTAAGGGCAGTTGCGCTCGAAGGCCAGGTAATTGCTGGCGCTTTGCCGCACCACAATCACGCCCTTCACGCCACCGACGCCGGCCGGGCCTTTCACCGGCAGCATCACGGCACCATTATCGAAGCGCAGCCGCACGTACTCCTGGTTGGTAAGCGTCAGGCTGAGGTTGACCGGGGCATTGGGGATGAGCGGCTGCTCGTCGTTTTTGCTGCCGCACGCGGCCACCAACAGTCCGAAGCCAAGGGCCAAGGGAAGCAATAAAGTGCGCATAGTGAGACAACAGTTAAAACATTGATGAAGACGGAGAACAACCCGCAACGGCGACAGCGTCACGGCGCTGCCGGTGTTCTCCTAATGCAAACACCGGCATTGTTGGTTCGCCGGTTGCCCAACGCATCACGGCCGTGCTTATTTCTTGAACAGCGAATTCACGAACGTGTGCCGGTCAAACAGCTGCAAATCGGTCATCTTCTCCCCCACCCCGATGTAACGAACCGGAATGCTGAACTGGTCCGAAATGCCGATGACCACGCCGCCGCGGGCCGTCCCGTCGAGCTTGGTGATGGCCAGGGCCGTGACTTCGGTGGCTTTGGTGAACTCCTTGGCTTGCAGGAAGGCATTCTGGCCGGTGCTGCCGTCCAGCACCAGTAGCACCTCATGCGGCGCGTCGGGAATCATCTTCTGCATCACGCGCTTGATTTTGCTCAGCTCGTTCATCAGGTTCACCTTGTTGTGCAGGCGGCCGGCCGTGTCGATGATGACCACGTCGGCGTTCATTTCCACGCCTTTTTTCACGGCGTCGAAGGCCACGGAGGCCGGGTCGGTGTTCATGCCGTGGCTCACCACGGGCACGCCCACGCGCTGGCCCCAGATGATGAGCTGGTCTACGGCCGCGGCCCGGAAGGTATCGGCGGCGCCCAGCACCACCTTTTTGCCCGCCGAGTGAAAGCGGTGGGCCAGCTTGCCGATGGTTGTGGTTTTGCCCACGCCGTTCACGCCCACTACCATGATGACGTAGGGCTGACCAGTGCTGCCCGCGCTGTCGAGCACGGCCATCGAGCCGGACTTATTGTCTTCCAGCAGGGCCGCGATTTCTTCGCGCAGGATGCGGTCGAGCTCGCCGGTGCTCACGTACTTGTCGCGGGCCACGCGGGCCTCGATGCGGTCGATGACTTTCACCGTGGTTTCAATGCCCACGTCGGCGTGCACCAGCAGGTTTTCCAGGTCGTCGAGCACGGCCTCGTCCACGCTGCTTTTGCCCACCACGGCTTTGCTCAGCTGCTCGAAGAAATTGGTTTTGGTTTTCTCCAGGCCCGCGTCCAACGACGCTTGTTGAGCTGGCGTTTCCTTGTCCTTTTTGAAAAAATCGAAGAGACCCATAGGGAAATGAAAGTGGGGAATACTACCCCTACACGCAAAAAGTCCCACGAAGGTGGGACTTTTTAAATTCTTGCGAAGCCGAAGCTGGCAAACAATTACTTGTTGCCGGTGGCGAGGTATTCCTGCACTTTGTCGAGGAGCACCATTTCTTCCTTGAAGGTGTAAGCACCGGTTTTCTCCGATTTCACGGCACGAATCACCTTAGCCCAGTTCTTGGCGTTCTCTGTGGTTTTCAGAGTTGCTACTACTTTCTTAGCCATTGTTCAGGTTATTTAATTTCCTTGTGAACGGTCATTTTCTTGAGGATGGGGTTGAATTTCTTCAACTCGATGCGCTCAGGGGTGTTCTTGCGGTTCTTGGTGGTGATGTAGCGCGAGGTGCCCGGCATCCCCGAGTTTTTATGCTCGGTGCATTCCATGATAACCTGCACCCGGTTTCCTTTCTTGGCCATCTCGACGGGGGTGTATGTTTTTAATTTTAGGACTGCAAAGGTACGGGTCTTTTTGGAAAACGCAATGGGTTAAGCATAAAACTGGTAGGAACGTGCCATGGCGCTTAGCGGCCGCATCCAACCGGCTCCTGGCAGTTGTCGCTCGGACAGCACGCGCCGTGCCGCGTTCCTACCGCAAGTCCGGCAGCTTAAACCCTTCCAGAGCGCTGGGCTCAGCCATCAATTTCTCGATGTCGGCCACGGTACGGGGCGCTTCGGCCGACAGATTCTCGTAGCCGGTGGCCGTAATCAGGGCGTCGTCTTCGATGCGCACGCCGATGTTCCACCACTTGGGGTCGCAGGGCGAGCCAGCGGGGATGTAGATGCCGGGCTCCACGGTGATGACGTTGCCGGGCGCAAGCGGGCCGTAGCCGCCGCGGTCGTGCACGTCGAGGCCCAGGTAGTGGCTGGCGCCGTGCGGGTAGTACTGACGGAAATCCTCCTTTTTCTTGATGATGCCAAGCTTTTGCAGGCCGGCGGCCACCACGTCCTGCGTGGCTTTGTTGGGCGCGTCGAAGGCAGCGCCTGGCTTGCAGGCGGCAAACCCTGCTTCTTGAGCGGCCAGCACCAGCTCGTAAATCTGGCGCTGGGCGGGGCTGAACTTGCCCGAAGGCGGCGCGGTGCGCGTCACGTCGGCAGAGTAGCCGTGGTATTCGGCGCCGCAGTCCATCAGCACAAGGTCGTTGTCGAGGCGCTGGCGGTCGTTGGTTTCGTAATGCAGGATGCAGCCGTTGGCACCGCCGCCCACGATGCTGGGGTAGCCCTGAAACTCGGCGCCGTAGCGGCGATACACGTATTCGTGCAGGCCCTGCACTTCCATCTCACCCATCTCGGGGCGCAGTAATTTCATCACCTCGCGCTGGCCCTGGGCACTGATGCGGATGGCGCGGCGCAGCAAGGCCAGCTCTTCGGGGGTTTTGACGGCGCGCAGTTCGTCGAGCTTCTCGCCCAGCGTGGCGTCGTCGAGGCGGCCGGGCGGGTGGGCCTCAATGGCAGTTTTGCGGGCAGCATCGGTGGGGGCGGCGATGTAATCGCGCAGCAGCGCCGATTTTGCCAGTCCGGGGTTTTCCTTTACCTGGCCGGCCAGGAATTCGGCAAAGCCTTTAGAGCGCGTCAGCCCGTAGCGCCGCACGGTGGTCTCCCATTCGCTGATGGCCGGGTTGTAGTCGGCGGGCAGGCCGGCCTGCTGACGAAACGTGGCCACCAAGTTGTGCAGGTCGGCCGGGTTGCGGGCATCGTCGCGGGTGTCGGTGGGCAGGTTATCAAACAGAACCCTGTCGAAATCGCCCCACTTGATGCCGGCAGCGCCGAAATCTTTGTTGTCGGCGGCGAATTGCAGTTGGAGCTGGCCTTTGGCCCCGGCCGCACCCAGGCGGCGGCCGGTCCATTGCTCGCGGGCGGGGTTGCGGGGCTGCGTAAACAGCGCTTCGGTCACACCCGGCTGGCCACCCACGGTGCGCGGCTCCTTGAAGAGCAGCAGCACGGCGTCGGGCTCTTCGTAGCCGGTGAGGTAATGGAAATCGGGGTTTTGATGATAAACGTAGTCGACGTCGTTGGCGCGGTTGCGCACGGGGGCGGCAAACACCACGGCCACGCTACCGGCCGGCAGCTGCGCCCGCAGCAGCTCGCGGCGCTGCTTATGGAACGCAGGCGACAAAAAATCGCTGGGCCGGGCGGGTGCCTCGCTGGCCGTGAGGGGCTCGGGCACCGAGGCGGGCTGCTGGGCCGCCGCCGGCAAGCTGGCCAGCCCCAGGCTACCCAGGGCCAGCAGCGAAGTAGCGCGCCGCAATCGCAGCGGCGAAAGGAAGGTAGCGTCGAGGTAGGGCCACATATTCATCAACCGTTAAAGGAAAACCAAGCCGTAGTGCAAGGTAGCCGCCAACAGACAAAGCCAGCGCCGATACGTTGCCTCAGAGGCAATGTATCGGCGCTGGCTTTAGTTGAGTAATGTGTAAAGAGTCCCAGGAAAAAGGGCCGGACGCCGGGGCAACCGTTACTTCTTCCCAAACTCTAATTACTGCTTACTACAATCTAGTAAACGATGAAGCCCTGCTCCTTGGCCTTCTTCAAGGTGGCCATGATGCCGTTCTTGTTGATGGTGCGGATGGTGGAGGTAGCTACTTTCAGGGTAACCCAGGCGTCTTGCTCGGGCACGTAGAAGCGCTTTTTCTGCAGGTTCGGGTAGAACTTGCGCTTGGTCTTGTTGTTAGCGTGCGAAACGTTGTTACCAACGCGGGTACGCTTGCCGGTCAAATCACAAACACGGGCCATGATATCGGAGGGTTAATTAGTTACTAAGCAGGGAAACGGGCCGCAAATATCGGCAAAAGTCTGGCATTCACCAAGCCCCCGGCCCTTATTTCTGTTCGGATGCGCCCTGAGTGCCTGCTTTGGGCCGAAATTTCCAGGGACAATGGCGGCAGCCGCTGCCGCAACAGCTGCCCCGGCGTAGGTGATACTGCTCGGTGAACACAAGGTAGCCCTCAGGCGTGTAGTAGAAATCGCCGGGCTGAAGTGGCTGGGGTTGCGGAGCGGGCATTGCGTGAATCAAAGTTAGGCCCGGCTGCGTTGGTAGAATAATAGGCGGTATCTTGGTGTGGTAAACTTGCTATTATTTCCTATGAAAACACCTTTTTGCCGGACGCTGCTCTTCATCTTGGCAGCCGGCATGGCCCACAGCGGCCTGCTGCAGGCCCAAACCACCCCGCCGGTAGTGCTGACGGCCGCCACCGCCCCGGCCGGGGTGCGCCCCGCCCTGACCCGCGACGAAACCGCCCTGGCCGACCCCATGCGGGAGGCCCTGCGCACGCTGCCCCAGGCAAAGAAGAAGTTTCTGGCTGGCCTGCCCACCGGCGACCAGTTCCTGCTCTCGGTGCGCGTGATTGCGACGGACACCAGCTTCCGGCAGGCGTCGGCGCGGGTGCTGGGATGGCATGGCAACACCGTGCAGGCCCTGCTGCTGCCCGACGCCGCCAGCCCGGCCGAGCCCGTGCCCATCAGCTTCCCCGAAACCGCCGTGGTGGACTGGACGCTGTTGCGCGCCAGCGGCCGCGAGGAAGGCAACTACGTGGGCCGCTACATCGATACCTCGCGGCAGCTGGAGAGCCTGCCGCTGCGCTAAAGTCGGCCAGACAGGGCAGAAAAACGTACTTTCGTGGGTTCACCAATATTCCCGCCCACACCGTATGCACAGCCCCGACTCCCCCACTGCCACGTCCAGCCGCGCCGAGCAGCTTATGCAGCTTGAAGACCAGTACGGCGCCCACAACTACCACCCGCTGCCCGTGGTGCTGGCCCGGGGCGAAGGGGTGCATTTGTGGGACGTCGACGGCAAGCACTACTACGATTTTCTCTCGGCCTACTCGGCTGTGAACCAAGGGCACTGCCACCCACGCATCATCGGGGCCCTTACCAAGCAGGCGCAGCAGCTCACGCTCACGTCGCGGGCTTTTTTTAACGACCAGTTAGGCGAGGCTGAAAAGCAGCTCTGCGAGCTGTTTGGCTACGACAAGGCGCTGCTGATGAACTCCGGCGCCGAAGCCGTGGAAACTGCCCTGAAGCTGGCCCGCAAATGGGGCTACCAGGAAAAAGGCATTGCGCCCAACCAGGCCCGTATCATTGTGGCCGAGCACAACTTCCATGGCCGCACCACGGGCATTATCTCCTTCAGCACCGACGGCGACAGCACGGGCGGCTTCGGGCCCTACATGCCCGGCTACCAGGTAGTGCCCTACGACGACCTGGAGGCTCTGGAAGAAGCCGTGAAGGAACCGCACGTGTGCGCCTTCATGGTGGAGCCCATTCAGGGCGAAGCAGGCGTGATGGTGCCTTCGGCGGGCTACCTAGCCAAGGCCGCAGCAATTTGCAAGGCCCACCATGTGCTGTTCATTGCCGATGAAATTCAGACCGGACTGGGCCGCACCGGCAGGTTATTGGCCTGCGACTACGAGGACGTGCACGCCGACATCCTCATCCTGGGCAAGGCCCTGAGCGGCGGTGTGCTGCCGGTATCGGCAGTGCTGGCCGATGACCAGATTATGCTTACCATTCAGCCCGGGCAGCACGGGTCCACCTTTGGTGGCAACCCGCTGGCATGCGCCGTGATGCGCGCGGCGCTGGACGTGTTGCTCGACGAAAAGCTGATTGACAACGCGGCTCGACTGGGCGAAATCTTCCGCGAGCGCATGCGCCGGGTGCAGGCCCAGCGGCCGGAACTGGTGGACCTGGTGCGCGGCAAAGGCCTGCTCAATGCCGTGGTCATCAACCCCACCGACGACGGCCGCACGGCCTGGGACGTGTGCGTGACCCTGATGGAGCGCGGCGTGCTGGCCAAGCCCACGCACGGCGACATCATTCGCTTCGCTCCGCCGCTGGTGATTACCGAAGCGCAATTGCACGAGGCCTGCGACGTGATTGAGGAAGTGATATTGGCTTTTTAGTGCTTGGTTGGCGGTGCTTGGTGCTTGGCTTCTGCTGGAATGTCGACTTGCAGCAAGTCTTTTGTGAGATAATCGAGCCATGCACCAAGCACCAACGACCAAGCACCGATTTTCCTACTGGGAGCATCAATCCTTTTTCGGCCCGGCCGACATGGCCATCATCGGCGCGGGACTGGTGGGGCTCACGGCGGCCCTGTATCTGAAGCAGCGGCGCCCCCACTGGCACGTGGTGGTGCTAGAGCGCGGAGCTTTGCCCAGCGGCGCTTCGACTAAAAATGCCGGCTTTGCCTGCTTCGGGTCAATTTCGGAGTTGATAGAGCAGGAAAAGCGCGGCGATTTGCAGGCCGCGGTGGCCGCCCGCTGCGAAGGACTGGCTCGGCTGCGCGAGCTGCTGAGCGATGCCGCACTCGATTACCAGCCGGTAGGCGGCTACGAGCTATTCCGGCACGAAGAAGCTGAACTGGCAGCGGAATGCCGCGACAAAATCGACTACTTCAATGCACTGCTGGCGCCGGTGGTGGGCCACGCTCGCACCTTTCGCGATGCCAGTGCCGAAGCGGGCCGCTTCGGTTTCGGGGGCGTGGGCACGCTCCTCAAAAACGAGCACGAAGGCAGCCTCGATGCCGGCCGTATGATGCGCGCCCTGCTGGCTCGCGCTTGGGCCGCCGATGTGCCGGTGCTTACCAACTGCGCAGTGGAGTCTATTGAAGCTGCAACAACCGGGCAGCTGTTGCAGCTGAGCAACGGCGCGACTGTGGTAGCCGGGAAGGTACTGCTGGCCACCAACGCTTTTGCCAGCGAACTACTGCCCGGCGTGGCCGTGGCACCCGGCCGGGGCCAGGTGCTGGTGACGGAGCCGCTGCCCACGGTCGCATTGCCGGGCACGTTTCACTACGACCACGGCTACGCCTATTTCCGCCAGCTGCCCGACCACCGCATCCTACTGGGTGGGGGCCGCAACCTTGATTTTGCGGCCGAAGCCACCACGGCGCCGGGACTCACCGAACCGGTACAGGCCTATCTGGAAAACCTGCTGCACGAAGTCATCGTGCCGGGCCGGCGGCCGCGCATCGACTTTCGGTGGAGCGGGGTGATGGGTTTTGGGCCGGCGCTGGCGCCCCTTGTGGAATGGGCGCGGCCGGGGCTGCTGGCGGCCGTGCGCTGCAACGGCATGGGCGTGGCCATGGGCGCCGGCACGGGCTGGCGAGTGGCCCAACTGCTGGCCGGCGAATAGCGGAAAGCCGCAGAAATTCGTACAGCCTCCCAGCAACCCCTTCTTTCAGCTTTGCCTTATGCTTTTTGCTACGCGACTTCGCACGTTCCGCTTTCACCTTCTGGCAGTTGCAGCCCTGGCTGCCGGGGGGAGCAGCTGCCAAAGCAGTCGGGCCAGCTTTTCGTTTCAGCCGGTGCACCTCTCGGCGTCACAGGTTCAGGCGCCCTCTAGGCCCATGCAATTGGCGGACTCTGCTGCGGCGGTAAAGCCAGCGGTGGGCATCATGCCTGGCGGTGCAGCGCACGCGGGTGTCGTCGCCGAGACACCGCGGCCGACGCGGCGGCCAGCGCGAGTAGCGGCCGTGGCAAAAGTCACGAAAGTAACCGTTGCTCCGGTCGAAAAACTCCGTACGGCCAGCCTGCGCCGGAACGTCTGGCTGGCGCGGCCGCATGCCACGGCCGAGGCTGGCCTGGGCACCACCGTGTTGGGCGTGCTGGGGCTGATAATGCTTCCCGTTGCCGCCCTGGGGTTGATTTTGAGCGGTGGCGCGCTGGGCTGGATAATTGTGGGCGGACTAGCGGCGCTGGCCGTGCTGGTGGCGTACATCGACCCGTTCGGGCAATAGTCTGGGGGATTCGGCCGAACTTTGCGGCTGGGGTTATCATACTGCCTGGTGTCCCACACAATTCACGCCTTGTCTTTCCATGTATACATTGCGATGCTGGCTATTTGTACTCGTGACGTGGACGTTGTGTGGCAGTGCGTGCCGGAGCGCACGCACTAGCTATCAGTTCCACGATGTCGCGCAGCGGCAGGTGGCACAAGCTCCTTCCAACGAGCTACCGGCCCTAACGAGGGCAGCGGCAGCGCAAGTCCAAGAAATACAGTTGCAGCCAGCCGTTGCCCTCCCCAATACCCATCGGATTTCTCGGCGGCCGAAGCAGGTTCCCCACTTCTCACACACCACCGCTTCACTGGTCAACGAGCCAGAAAAAGAAACGCACCCTGCCGGCCGCACCCTGCCCGTCGATTCTACCAAGCTTCGGGGCCGTAGGACCGTGCGCGGCGAGTACTCGCCCCCTGGTACGACGACCGGAATTACGATGCTTGTGCTTGGTGGACTGCAACTCCTGGGAGCCTTTCTGCTGAGACAGTCGGCCATCGCAGGTGGCCGAGCCGGCGCACCAATCGCCGAAGGCATCGTGAAAGGCTACTTCGTCAGCATTCTTCTGGTGCTGGGTGTTGTGACCCTGCTAATAGGGTTCATCATTTTAGCCATCAACGACTCAAAAAAACGCAAACACCTTCATTCCTGATGCTCCCCACTCACCGCCCCCGCCGCAACCGCAAATCCGCCGTCATCCGCGACATGGTGCAGGAAACCCGCCTCACCGCCCACGATTTCATCTACCCCATTTTCATCACCGAAGGCCAGAACCAGGCCGAAGAAATCAAGTCGATGCCCGGCATCCACCGCTTCACGGCCGACCGGGTGATTGACGAAATCGGGGCCTGCGTGGAATTGGGCGTGAAAGCCTTCGCACCCTTCCCCAACATCAACGAAGTGCTGAAGGACCCCATGGCCCGCGAAAGCACCAACATGGAAGGCCTCTACCTGAAAACGGTTGCCGACATCAAGCGCCAGTTTCCGGAAGTGGTGCTGATGACCGACGTGGCCATGGACCCCTACAGCTCCGACGGCCACGACGGCGTGGTGGACCCGGATTCGGGCGAAATTCTCAACGACGCCAGCCTCGAAGTGCTGGGCCAGATGGCCCTGGCCCAGGCCCGCGCCGGTGCAGACATCATCGGGCCCTCCGACATGATGGACGGCCGCGTGGCCTGGATTCGGCGCGTGCTCGACGAGAATGCTTTCTCGCACGTGAGCATCATGAGCTACACGGCCAAGTATGCCTCGGCTTTCTACGGCCCGTTCCGCGACGCCCTGGCTTCGGCCCCCAAAAAAGGCGACAAGAAAAGCTACCAGATGAACCCCGCCAACAAGCGCGAGGCCCTGCGCGAGCTGGCCCTCGACGAAGCCGAAGGAGCCGACATGGTGATGATTAAGCCCGCGCTGAGCTACCTGGACGTAATTCACGAAGTGAAGGCCCACACCCACCTGCCCGTGACGGCCTACAACGTGAGCGGCGAGTACGCCATGGTGAAGGCCGCTGCCCAAAACGGCTGGCTCGACGGCGAGCGCACCATGATGGAGGTGCTCACCAGCATCAAGCGCGCCGGCGCCGACGCCATTCTGACCTATTTCGCCAAGGAAGCCGCCGCTGTGCTGCGCCGCAGCTAAAGCTTTTTTTGCAATGGTTGCTACCCGCCGCGCTACTCTGGCCGACGTGCCCGCCATCCTCGCCCTGGTGCGGCGGGTGGTGCCCTTGATGAATGCCAGCGGCAACTTCCAGTGGTCGGCTGACTACCCGAACGAAGCCGTTTTTACCAAAGACATCCAGCAAAACCACCTCTGGGTGGCCGAGCTGGATGGCGTGGTGATGGGCATGGCCGCCCTCACGCAGGACCAGGACGCGGAATATGCCCAAGCCGACTGGGACGTGACCGAGCCGGCCCTGGTGACGCACCGGCTGGCTGTGGCCCCGGCCGCCCAGGGCAAAGGCGTGGCCCTGGCCCTGATGGCAGAAGCCGAAAAGCAAGCGGCCGCGCAAGGCCTGAGGGTGCTGCGCGTGGACACCAACTCCGAAAACGCGGCCACGCAGCGGCTTTTCCCGAAGCTGGGCTACCGCTTTGCGGGCGAGATTTCGCTGGCATTCCGGCCGGGGCTGCGGTTTTTTTGCTACGAAAAACGGCTGGCCTAACCCCGGCGGCACCCGGGCAGTATACGCCTCCGACCAGTGCCGGCCGGAGGCCCGGTTGGCCGGGCAACTAAAATCCCCGAACTTTGCCCCCTGCATTACCTCACTTTACCACGTTAGTGCCGGGCCAGCGTTGCGGCCGGGCGCCATTTCATTGATATGATTACATCTCTCGTTACCGGCGGGGCCGGCTTCGTAGGAGCCCACGTGGCCCGCGAACTTCTCAAACTGGGCCACAAGGTGGTGGTGCTGGACGATTTGAGCGGCGGCTTTGAGGAAAACCTGCCCCACGCAGCGGAATCGACGTTCGTGCACGGCTCCATCCTCGACCACGAGCTGCTGGCCCGCCTGTTTGACGAGCACAAGTTCGACTACGTGTATCACCTCGCGGCCTACGCCGCCGAGGGCCTGAGCCACTTTATCCGCCGCTTCAACTACCAGAACAACCTGGTAGGCAGTGTGAACCTGATTAACGAGAGCATCAAGCACAAAATCAAGTGCTTTGTGTTCACGTCCAGCATTGCCACCTACGGCGCCCTCACCCCGCCCATGCGCGAGGACATGACGCCCGAGCCCGAAGACCCCTACGGCGTGGCCAAGTACGCCGTGGAGCTCGACCTGAAGTGCGCCCACGAAATGTTCGGCCTGAACTACGTGATTTTTCGCCCGCACAACGTGTACGGCGAGTACCAGAACCTGGGAGACCGGTACCGTAACGTGGTGGGCATCTTCATGAACCAGCTCATGCAGGGCAAGCCGCTCACCATTTTCGGCGACGGCGAGCAGAAGCGCGCCTTCTCCTACGTGGGCGACATCGCCCCCCACATTGCCAACTGCGTGAACATCCCGGAGAGCTACGGCGAGGTGATTAACATCGGCGCCGACCAGGAGTACACCGTGAACGAGCTGGCCACCACCGTGATGGAAAGCATGGGCCTCGAAGGCATGATTCGCCACGTCGATGCCCGCAACGAAGTGCAGATTGCCTGGGCCGACCACTCCAAAGCCCACCGCCTCTTCGGCCAGGGCCGCGCCACCACCCTGCGCGAAGGCCTCGACCAGATGGTGGACTGGGCTAAGCGCACCGGCATCAAGAAAAGCAGCAAGTTCGAGAACATCGAAGTGCTGGAGAAGCTGCCCCCGGTGTGGCTGGAGGACTAATCTTCGCCAACGTTTTTTAGAACGTTATTCTGAAAGAACGTCATGCTGAGCGCAGCCGAAGCATCTCGCGTGCTGAAGTAATCCAATCGACCGGATTAGTTACGCGGTAGAGATGCTTCGGCTGCGCTCAGCATGACGTTCTATTTTTGCCTGACGTTTAGATTTTTAACTACCTGCCTTTTTAGCATCCGAATGAAACGCATCCTCTGGGTGGCCATGCACCGGCCCGACCGCTCGCCCTCGCAGCGGTTTCGCTTTGAGCAATACATCGACTACCTGCGCGAAAACGGCTTCGACAGCGACTACTCCTACCTGATTTCGGCCGAAGACGACAAGGTGCTCTACAGCCCCGGCAACTACTTCGGCAAGCTAAAAATCTTTCTCAAGAGCGCGGCCAAGCGCCTGGGCAACGTGCTGGACCTGGGCAAATACGACATCGTGTTTATCCAGCGCGAGGCGTTTATGATTGGCACTACGCTGTTTGAGAAGCTGTTTGCGAAGTCGAAAGCCAAGGTGGTGTTCGACTTTGATGATTCCATCTGGCGCAACCAGGGGGAGGCCGTGGGTGCGAATACCAAGCTGCTGTTCCTCAAAAACCCGGACAAGACGAAGGATATCATTGCCGCGTCGGACCTGATTTTTGCGGGCAACGAGTACCTGGCCAACTACTCGCGGCAGTTCAACAAGAACGTGGTGATTGTGCCCACCACCATCGACACCGACGAGTACCAACGCGCCAAGCTGCCGCCGCACCCCGGCCGCGTGTGCGTGGGCTGGAGCGGCAGCTTCACCACCATCGAGCACTTCGAAACGGCCATTCCGGCGCTGCGCAAGCTCAAGGCCAAGTACGGCGACAAGGTGTACTTCAAAGTCATCGGCGACGGCAGCTACCGCAACGAGGAGCTCGGCATTGTGGGCCTGCCCTGGCGCAAAAACACCGAGATTGAGGACCTGTCCGAAATCGACGTGGGCATCATGCCGCTTCCCGACACGGAGTGGGCCAAGGGCAAATGCGGCCTGAAAGGGCTGCAGTACATGGCCCTGGAAATTGCCACGCTGATGTCGCCGGTGGGCGTGAACTCAACCATCATTCAGGACGGCGTGAACGGCTACCTGGCCGACCAGCCCGACGAGTGGGTGGACAAAATCAGCCGCCTCATCGACAACGAGGCCCTGCGCCTGGAAATGGGCCGCGCCGGCCGCCAGACCGTAGTGGACCAGTACTCGGTGATTTCGGAGCGCGGGCACTACCTGCAGCTGTTCCGCGAGCTGACGGCGTAGTTTCTAAAATTTTCGGTCTGTCATCCTGAGCGCAGCGAAGGACCTTTTCACTGTTGAACAGCTAATGTTCTAACGTGAGAAGGTCCTTCGCTGCGCTCAGGATGACAGACTTTTTTATGCCTGCGCAAACGGCCACCGTTTCAAACTCCGGCTCCACAATAGGAACGCTACCGTGCCCAGCGCCATCATTCCTAGCGCGGCAAACTGGAAATAGAGCTTGAAATGCATGCCGCCCCACGTCACCTCGGCCGGCGCGATGCCGACGAACACAAACAGCCACACGATGATGGCCAGAATAACCGGCAACGGATACAGCGGCATCTTGAACGGCAGCGCGGCCGTGCCGCGCCGGCGCCGCAACAGCACCAGCCCCACGGCCTGCCCCACAAACTGCACCAGAATGCGCATGGCCAGAATGGCCGAAATCACCTCGCCCAGCCGGAACAGCAGGCTGAACACAAAGCCCACGCCGCCCAGCAGCAGCAGCGAGACATAGGGGAAGTTTTTGGTGGGGTGCAGCTTGCCGAATACGGGCAGAAACTCCCCATCGGCCGCCGCGGCGTAGGGGATGCGCGAATAGCCCAGCAGCACCGCAAACAGCGAGGCAAATGCCACCAGCAGCACCAGCGCCGTGGCAAAGGTGGCGGCCGCCGGCCCGTAGAGCCGCTCCACAAACACGCTCACGATGAACTGCGACTTGTCGCCGGCGCTGGCCTGCCAGCCCTGCACTTCCTGCCACGGAATAACGGTACCCACACTCCAGTTCAGCAGCAGATACAGCGCCGCAATGCCCAGAATGCTCAGGAAAATACTGCGTGGGATGACCTTTTCCGGACCTTTGATTTCGGCGCCGAGGTGGCACACGTTGTAGTAGCCGAGGTAGGAGTAGATGGTTTTGACGGCCGCCTGGCCCATGGCCACCGAAATGACCAGCCCCGGCAAGGCCGGAAAGCCGCCGGCGGGGAAGATGGCCACGTGGTGGTTGGGGTGCGTGACACCGCCGAAAATCAGCCAGCCCATCAGCCCGAGCACGCCCACCCACAGCGCCACGCCCAGCTTGCCGATGTCTTCGATGCGGCGGTAGAGCAGCACGATGAGCAGCAGCACCACGCCACCGGCCACGGCCTTGGGCTGCCACCACTCCGGCATGGGCACGAGGTAGCCAAAGTATTGGGCAAAGCCGATGGCGCCCGATGCCAGCACCAGCGGCGACTGAATGAGCGTTTGCCACACGTAGAGAAACGACATGTAGCGCCCCCACTTCTGCTCGCCGTAGGCCAGCTTGAGGAAGCGGTAGCTGCCGCCGGCTTCCGGGTAAGCGGCGCCCAGTTCGCTCCAAATGAGGCCGTCGACCGAGGCCAGTGCCGCGCCCACCAGCCAGGCCAGCAGAAAATTGGGCCCCATGAAGCCCATCACGAGCGGCAGGGTGACGAATGGGCCGATGCCCACCATGTCAATCATATTGAGGGCGGTGGCCTGCACCAGGCCCAGGCGGCGCTGCAAAGAGGGTTGCGACATAGAGGCGAAAGTAGCGCGGACTTTTAGTCCGCGAGAGGAACCGTAACAACTCGCGGGCTAAAAGTCCGCGCTACGTTTCACCAACCCCGGCCGCAGCCCCCGCGTAAGCCCGGGCATGAGTTCACCGGGTTCTTCTTCCAAGCTGGCCATTTACGGGGCCATCGCCGCCAACGTCGCCATTGCCATCAGCAAGTTTGTGGCGGCGTATTTCACCGGCTCTTCGGCCATGCTCTCGGAGGGCATTCACTCGCTCGTGGACAGTGGCAACGGCGGACTCATTCTGCACGGCGTGCGCCAGGCCGAGAAGCCCGCCGACAAACGGCATCCCTTCGGCCGCAGCAAGGAGCTGTATTTCTGGGCCCTGATTGTGGCCATTCTGGTGTTTTCGGTGGGCGGCGGCATGTCGTTCTACGAAGGCATTGAGCACCTCAAGAACCCCGCCCCCCTCTCCGACCCCACCTGGAACTACTGGGTGCTGGGCTTGTCCTTGGTGTTTGAGGGCATTTCCTGCTACTTGGCGTTCAAGGCCTTCAATGCCGACCGCGGCGATGCTGGCTTCTGGGACACGCTGCGGCGCAGCAAAGACCCGTCGGTGTTTGCCATTTTGCTCGAAGACCTGGCCGCCCTGCTGGGGCTGGTGTTTGCGCTGGTGGGCGTCTTCCTCGGGCATTCGCTCAACAATCCTTACCTCGACGGCGCGGCTTCCATTGCCATTGGCCTGCTGCTGGTGTGCGTGGCCTTGTTCCTCATTTACAAAACCAAGCGCCTGCTGGTGGGCACCGGCGTCGACGACGAAACCTTGGATGCCATCGAGGCTCTGGTGCGCGCCCAGCCCAACGTCGACCAGGTGGGCCCGCCCCTCACCTCCTACCTCGGCCCGGCCGATGTCATTCTGGCTCTTGATGTGGAGTTTGCCCACCACCTCACGGCCGAGGAAATCGAACACGCCATCGATGCGCTGCAGGACGCCATTCGGGCGAAGTACCCGGAGATGAAACGCATTTTTGTGGAGGCCAAGTCGCTGTCGAGCCGCGAGCAGACTGCCTAATTCCATTCAACCCAAACAGCTCGTCATGCGCATCTGACGTTCTTTGCCCCCTATTCAAACAGACTCCCCGCCGCATGGCCGACGCTAACGCTTCCAAACTTTCTCTCTACGGCGGCATCGCCGCCAACGTCGCCATTGCCATCAGCAAGTTTGTGGCGGCGTATTTCACCGGCTCTTCGGCCATGCTCTCGGAGGGCATTCACTCGCTCGTCGACACCGGCAACAGCGGGCTGTTGCTCTACGGCACGGCCCAAAGCCAGCGCCCGCCCGACGCCGAGCACCCGTTTGGGCACAGCAAGGAGCTGTATTTCTGGGGCCTGATTGTGGCCGTGCTGATTTTCGCCATCGGCGGCGGCATGTCGTTCTACGAGGGCATCAAGCACATTCAACACCCCGAGCCGCTCGAAGACGCCGGCTGGAACTACGTGGTGCTGGGCTTGTCCTTTCTGTTCGAGGGCATCGCGTTTTACTTGTCGGTGAAGGCGCTGCTGGCGCAGTCGGACGCCAACGTGGGCTTTGTGAAAATGCTGCGCACCAGCCGCGACCCGGCCGTGTTTGCGTCGGTGATGGAAAACCTGGCGGCCCTCATTGGCCTGGCGCTGGCGGGCATCGGCGTGTTTCTGGGGCATTGGCTCAATAATCCGTATTTCGACGGCGGCGCCTCCATCGCCATCGGGCTGCTGCTAATGCTGGTGGCCGTGTTTCTGGTGGGCCGCACCAAAGGCCTGCTGGTGGGCACCGGCGTGGACGCCCCCACACTCGCCAACCTCGAGCGCATTGCCCGCGACCAACCGCAGGTGCGCGAGATTCGCTCGCCCCTCACCATGTACCTCGGCCCGAACGACGTGATTATGGCCCTCGACGTAGACTTTGCCGACAACATGAGTTCGACCCAGGTGGCGGCGGCCGTGGAAGAGTTGCAGGACGCCATTCGGAGAGAGCACCCCGAAGTGCAGCGCATTTTCATCGAGGCGAAGAATCTGGTGCAGACGGTGGCTGGAAAGTAAGGGCGTGCTGTTAAGCTCGGCCTTAACCTCAACCCCTCTTTTGCGGTATTACAAAGCGGTGCCCGCGCCAGCTCGACAGCTGGCGCGGGCGCTGGCATATTCCCCCTTTTCCAGCTATGGCAATACTTACTCCAGAATCCAGCCCGTTTCAGTCTTTTTGGTGGGGCGGCTACGAATGCACCGACCAGCTCAATGCCTTCGGCAACCGGGTCGACTTCCTGCCCCTCACCGGCCACTTGCAGCTGATTGACGAAGACTACGCCGCCCAGAAGCCCTTCAACGTGGGCACCGTGCGCGAGGGCATCCGCTGGGCGCACATCGAGAAAACGCCTTACCAGTACGATTTCAGCACCGTGAAAACCATGCTGGAGGCCGGCGAGCGCCACGGCATTCAGCAAATCTGGGACCTGTGCCACTTCGGCTACCCCGACGACCTCACGCCGCTGCACCCCATGTTTGCCCGGCGCTTTGCCGCGCTGTGCCGCGCGTTTGTCGATTTCTATCGCTCCGTGCGGCCGGAGGGCACGCTCATCGTCACGCCCATCAACGAGGTGAGTTTCATTTCGTGGCTGGGCGGCGATGCCAACGGTACTTCGCCCTACTGCCACGGCCAGGGCTGGCGCGTGAAATACGGCCTGATGCGGGCCTACATCGAAGGCAGCTACGCCCTGCGCGAAGCCGACCCCGGCATCCGCTTGCTCACCACCGAGCCGCTTATCAGCATTGTGCCACCGCTGCGGGCCAACAGCCGCGAAATCCGCGAAGCCCGCGATGCCCACCACAACCAATTTCAGGCCACCGACATCCTGTGCGGCCGCCTGTGCCCCGAGCTGGGCGGCAGCCCCGAGCTGCTCGACATCGTGGGCTTTAATTACTACTACGACAACCAGTGGCAGCTCCACCCGCACCAGAAAATGGGCTGGAACGACGTGGTGATGGACCCGCGCTGGGTGCCGCTGCACAAGCTGCTGCAAAATGCCTACAAGCGCTACGGCCGCCCCTTCGCCATCACCGAAACCAGCCACCCCGGCGTGGACCGGCCCATTTGGTGGCGCATGGTAGCCGAAGAGTGCGCCCACGTGCTGCGCAAGGGCCTGCCGCTGCAGGGCGTGTGCATCTACCCCTTCGTGGACCGGCCCGATTGGGACCACCTCGACCAGTGGCACCGCTCCGGCCTGTTCGATGCCGACCTCTCGCAGCCCGGCCCGGCCCGCGTGCTGCACCAGCCCAGCGCCGAGGCCTTGCTGCAGGCCCAGGCCGTGGTGAGTGCCGCACGCCCGCCCCGCAGCCGCGTGCGCCTGCCCGAGCTGCTGTAGAGACGCATACTTGCGTCTCGTCGTCCGCGCCGCACAGGTGTCGTTCAATGCCAGTACGTCAAACGACGAGACGCAAGTATGCGTCTATATTTTTGCCCACATGAACGCCGCCACCGCCACGCTGCTCACGCCCCTCGGCCCGCTTGCCCTCACCGGCACCGATGCGGGCCTGAGCGCCGTTACGTTCCTCAACGAAGCGGCCGAAGCTACGGAGCCCGCTGCCCTGGCCACCTGCCTGCGCCCAGCTCACGAGCAGCTGCGGGCATATTTCGGCCGCGAGCTGCGCGACTTCAACCTGACCTACGCCCCCAGTTTCGGCACCGACTTTCAGCGGCAGGTGTGGCAGACGCTGGCGGGCATCGGCTACGGCCGCACGGCGTCCTACCTCGACGTGGCCAAGCTGCTGAACAATCCCAAATCGGTGCGGGCCGTGGGCGCGGCCAATGGCCAGAACCCGCTGGCCATTGTGTGGCCCTGCCACCGCGTCATCGGGGCCGACGGTAGCCTGACGGGCTACGCCGGCGGCATGCACCGCAAAAAGTGGCTGCTGGAATTTGAGCAACCCGTGCGGCAGGGCGGGCTGTTTGGGTAAAAAAAGCCCTCTTACGCTCCCACCATTTTCAATATTCCTTGGTAGATGATGTTGTGCTGCCAGTACAGCTGAAGCACCATGGGAATGTGGTGCCGGCCGGGAATGATGGTGTAAAGCGGTGCCTGCCCGGTGGCCTTCAGCTTGTCGCGAAAGCGCCCCGAGCTGCCGCTGATGCTGGGGTACGTCTCGCCGCCCAGGTAGAAAATGAACGGCGGCAGGCCCGGCCTGATTTTATAGATGGGCGACATCTGCTTCCACACGGCGGGGTCGTTGCCGAAGGGCACTTTGTATTTCTCGTCGCCCTCGTAGCGCATTTCCTTGAGGTAGCTGTACATGTCGAGCCCCGCAGGGTCGTCCATGATGGCGCCGCGCACGGGGTTTTGGGGTAGGCCATTGGCGGCCAGCAGCTCGTCGTCGGTGGCGAGCAGGGCGGCCAGCCCGCCGCCGGCCGAGTGGCCCATCACGAACACGCGGGCGGGGTCGCCGCCATACTGGCTGATGTTCTGCACCGTCCAGGCCAGGGCGCGGGCGCAGTCGGCGGCCTGCTCGGGCACGTGCGCGGGCGGCGCCAAGCGGTAGTTGATGACCACGGCCACCACGCCCTGCTTGGCCAGGCGGCGGCCGATGAAGGTGTAGAGGTTTTTGTTGCCGCTGGTCCAGCTGCCGCCGTGAATGAATAATACCACCGGGTAGCCTGCCGCAGTGGGCGCCGCCTTTTTAGGCGAATACACGTCGAGCACGTGGCGCTCTTTGTCAAAATCGGGGGCACTGGCGGGCACGTAGGCCACGTCTTTGGCCCGGCGGCTGGGGCGGGCCACCACGTATTCGGTGGCCAGGATGACCACCGTGGCGGCTAGCAGCAAGGCCACGGGAGTCAGCAGAAGGAAACGACGCATGAGCGAAAAAGCAGGGGAAAGCCGCGGGCAGCTGCCCGCCGCGTGGCTCACCTACGCCCCCGCGGCCGCCGCAGTTTGCCCACGGGCTACGGCGGCGGTGCGGCCCGGCCTTGCCGCGGTTGGCTTTATCTTTGTCAGCATCCGTAGCGGGCCCATTTTGATGGGGTTACGCTTTCTTTTTATTCATTACCTCATCCACGTG
Source organism: Hymenobacter sp. 5317J-9 (assembly GCF_022921075.1). NCBI lineage: Bacteria > Pseudomonadati > Bacteroidota > Cytophagia > Cytophagales > Hymenobacteraceae > Hymenobacter > Hymenobacter sp. 5317J-9. Next base: position 1,146,517 of record NZ_CP095050.1, on the reverse strand, counting down.
TTTCTCTCCGCTTCTTTCAAAACCGTTTCGCAGGCGGTGGCCGCCGTTGGGCTGCTGGGCCTGCTGCTGGCCACTCCGGCCCACGCCCAACGCAAAAGCAAAGGCCAGGCCACCAACCCCGACGGCAGCCTGGCCGCCACCACGGCGGCCCCCGGCAAGCCCGCCCGCCTGCTGCCGCTGTTTGGCGGCCTCAGCCCCGCCCAAGCCACCCAGATTATCGGCGAGGCGCAGCTTAAGGCCATTGCGGCCAGCTTTGCCTCCACCACCGAAGCCAGCACTTTCTTCGCCAACAAAGGCTTCGAATACCTGCGCGAAAACAACCCCGACACCGCCGCCTACCGCTTCAACCTGGCCTGGCTGCTCAACCCCCAAAACCCCGACGCCTACCGCGGCCTAGGCATTGTGGCCAGCGCCGACGCCACCCCCGATGCCGCCATCGGCCTGCTCCATAAAGGCTTTGCCTTGGCACCCAACAGCTCGCTTATCATGAGCGACCTGGGCACGAGCTACCTCATTCGCTACAGCCAGACCAAAAAGAAAAAGGACCTCGCCACCGGCCTCGACCTGCTGCAGCGCGCCACCACCACCGACCCCACCAACGCCATTGCCTGGCAGCAGCTCGCTCGGGGCCTGTACTATCAGGAGAAATACGCCGAGGCCTGGGCCGCCGTGCACAAAGGCCAGAACGCCAGCGTGAGCAGCCTCGACCTCGACCTCGTGACCGACCTGCTGGCCAAGCTGCCCGACCCGCAGGGCACCTTTAAATAAGCCCGCCGCGTAGACACCGATTTCCGCTGCGTGGTCGTTAGGGGCCACCCGGGCGGATTTCTCCATTTTTACTTAGACTACCTATGCGGTTTCATTCCTGGATATTTAAGGCCCTAGTAGCGGGCGTCGGCGTGGCCGGCGCCCTGCCGGCGCAGGCCCAGTTTCACCGAGAGGTGCGGCACTACAACCGGCAGGGCCGCCCCTACTACCGCGGCCCGCTGCACGTGACGCTGGCCGGCGGCACCACGTTTTACGACGGCGACCTGGGCAACGCCCTTGGCGACAACTTCCTGGGCCCGGCCGTGAGCGCGGGCGTGCGCTACCGCCTCACGGCGCACATGCACATCGCCGGCGAGTTCTCGTACTTCGAGATGGGCGCCCGCGACAAGGCTAAGGAGCGCGGCCTGGCCTTCACCAGCACCAACGGCCTGGGCGCCGTGCTTCTGCGGTTCGACCTGCTGCCCGACGAGTCCATTTTTGCGGCTTCGCTGGCCGAGGCGCCGGTGTTCCAGGCCTACCTGCAGGGCGGGGCCGGACTGGTGCTCTACAACCCCAAGTCCTACCTGGGCACCACGCGCGCCGACGGCCAAACGGCGTTTCTGGCGCCCGAGCGCAACGATTACCCGGCCCTGACGGGCGTGTTTCCGGTGGGCGGCGGCTTTGCCGTGCGCCTTACCGACCGCCTGCGCGGCGGGCTGGAAGGCAACTACTATTTCTCGGCCGGCGACCAGCTTGACGACATCAGCAAGCGCCTGAACGGCGCCTCGCGCAACAACGACGGCTTTGCCACCGTGATGCTCAAGCTGGACTACGAGCTGAAATAGCCCAGCCGGTATTTTGCGAATAAAAAAGCCCTTCCGCTGTAGCGAAAGGGCTTTTTTATGACTCAGAGGAGCACCAAACGGGCTACTCTTTCACGAAGCGCTGGTGGAACACTTTCTGGCCGTCGCTGGCGCTCACGGTGTACATGCCCTTAGCCAGGCCGCTGATGTCCAGCGTGCCGTTGTGCAGGGTGGCGCCGGCCACGCGGGCGCCGCGAACGTCGGTCACGGTCACGTCCTGAGCTTCGGCGTTTCCGGGCAGGGCCAGGCGCAGGGCGTCGGTGGCCGGGTTGGGATACACCTCGAAGGTGCTGGCGGCCTCATTGCCCAGCGGCGTAGAATTGCCGGCCAGGGTGGCCGGAGCCGTGAGGGCGGCGCCACCAGTGATGTTGAGGGTGTAGTCCTCGGCCTCGCCGTAGCTGAAGGTGCCGCAGCTGGTGGTGGCCGAGTTGTCGCTCATAATCACACGCATCACCGTGGTGCCGTTGCGGGCGGTGGTGGGCACGGTGAAGGTGCTGCTGAGGGTGCCCGCGCTGGCGCTGCTGCCGCTCACCACCAGTTCGCCGGCGTCGGTGAACACGCCGTTCTTGTTGTAGTCGATGTAGATTTTCCAGTACTCGGTGTAGGCGGTGCTGGTGAAGCCGGCCGAGAAGTAGACGGTCTGGGCCGAGCCGGCAGTAACGGTGGTGCTCAGGGCCGTACCGTTGTAGTAGCCGGCGTCTTTGCCCGAGGTGCGGTTGATGCTGCCCAGCTGCACGAGGTCAATCCACTCGTAGGACTGGCTGGTGCCCTTGATGGTGCAATACGTGGTGGTGGGGGGAGGCGTAGTGCCCCCGCCGGTGTACGATGCGCCCACGCCCACGGCGTACCAGGCGTTGGTCACGGCAATGACCTGGGCCGAACCGGCGCCGTACAGGTCGGTGGCAGCTTGGATGGCGTAGGTACGGGCCTGGGCGTAGGTCGACGAGGCCGTCATGTACACGCTTTCCATGCGGTAGGTGATTTTGGCGGCGGCGTCAATGCCCACGCCGGTCACGCTGTAGGTGTTGCCGCCTTCGTTGGTGCCCGACTTGCCCACGGCCAGGATGTAGTACCAGTGGTTGAGCACGCCCGAGTTGGTGTGCACGCCGCCCTGGTCGTTGGCGTTCGACGGCGACGAGGTGGTGGCCACCCAGTACTGCCCCTTGTAGTAAGCCGGCTGGCCCAGCGACTTCGGGTCGCTCATCGAGCGCAAAGCGGCCTGCTGCTTGTCGATTTCCTCGCCAATCAGCCAGGTCGACTTCGCTTTCACACCGCCCGAGGTGAAGCCGAGGTTGGCCACCGCGTAGGCTTCAATCGAAGCGCCCCAGATGTCGGACAGGCCTTCGTTCATGGCCCCCGACTCGTTGGCGTAGGTCAGGTTGGCAGTTTTTTCGCACACGGCGTGGCCGATTTCGTGGCCGCACACGTCCAGCGCCGTCAGCGGGCGGAAACGGGTAGCGCCGTCGCCGTAGGTCATGCGCACGCCGTCCCAGTAGGCATTTTCGTAGCCAGCGCCGCCTGGCACGTCGTCGAAGTGCACGTAGCTTTTGATAACGGCCCCGGCGTTGTCGTAGGAGTTGCGGCCGTGCACGTTTTTCCAGTAGTCGTAGGTGGCCTGGGCGCCCACGTGGGCATCGCCGGCCACGTTATCGAAGTTGGCGTTGTTGTATTCGGCCGAAGTCCAGTTGTTGTCGGCGTCGATGAAATCGGTGGCCGAGGTGTAGCTGTTGCTCTTCTTGCAGTTGAACGTTTGGATGCCGAGGCCGCGGGTGGTTTCGCGCAGGAAGTAGCCGCCCGTGGTGGTGCCGTCGGCAATGGTGCGGCTGCCGCTGTAAGCTGTAGCAAAAGTGCCCGTGGCCGCCGCGTGCTTGATGATGTTGTCTTGCAACACCACCTGGCCGCTGCGCGCGTCCACGTACACGTAGGAGCGGCTGATGGGCTGGGCGGCATACACGTTGAATTTCCAGGCCAGCACCAGGGGGCCGGTTTCGGCGTTCTGGCGGCCGTCGCGCACTATCACCAACTCGCCCTGCGGGGCAAATTCGGCGGCGTTGGCTTCGGTGGTTTGCCACATGTACTTGCGGGCGCCCACGTGGGCCAGGGCCTTGGTCAGGGCCGCGCTTTCGCCCAGCGAAGGCGTGGTGCTCAGGCCCGAAATCTTCTCAAAATCGCCGCTGATGCTTTCCACGGTGCCGCCTTTGCTGTGCACGGTGTAGTCGGCGTGCTCTACGCGGATGCCTTGGTAAAACTGGGCAAACTTCTGGTGGGTATAACCAATTTGGTCGGTTTCGACCGTGCGCTGCACCATTTGGTCAGCGTTGGTGAGGCCGAGCTGTTGGCGCAACACCTGGTCGCCGCTCAGGCCGCGGTAGGCCATTTTTCCTTCGGGGCTAAACTGCACCAGCACGGGCTGGTTGTCGGTGCCCAATACTTTGGTTTGAATGCGGGCCGCATCCTGTGCTTGTGCCGCGGGAACGGCAAGTGCGCCGAGCAGAGCTACTGCTACAGCCGAGTATTGTTTTCTCATGTAAAATAGGTTGATGGTGGGAAAAGTGAGTCGCTACAAATTTTGAATTTTTTGCAGTGAATCGGCCGCAACCTAATCATTTTTACATTCCACAATCGTTGCCGATTAAAAATTCTAGTACGTATGACAAAATCTTGTACAAATCATGAACGTTTGATGAAGACGTTTTTGTACTCTAACAAATAGAATTATTCCTTTCTCCCGAATTGACCAAAATGGGCCTATTTTTGCTTGCGCGGGCCACTACCGAGGTAGTCCACGGCCAGCGTGGCGAGCGTTTTCACCCCCAGCGTGAGGCCGCTCTCGTCGATGCGGAAACCAGCCGTGTGGTGGTCGGCCGCGGTGGCGGGGTCCTGTCCCTTGGCCATGCCGCCCACAAACAAAAACAGCCCCGGCACCTTCTCCTGGTAAAAGGAAAAATCTTCGGCGCCGGTCACGGCCTTGATTTCGCGCACGTGGCCGGGGCCGGCGGCGGCTTGCAGCGTGGGCAGCATGCGGGCGGTGAGGGCGGGGTCGTTGCTGGTGACTGGCACGTAGGGCTCGATGCTGACTTCCGCGGTGGCGCCGGCACTTTCGGCAATGTGGGTGGCAATGCGGCGAATGGAGGCCCAGATGCGCTGCTGCACCGCCGGGTCGAGCGCCCGGATGGTGCCGCTGAGCTCCACGTCGGCCGGAATGACGTTGTAGCGCACGCCGCCGTGCACGGTGCCCACCGTCACCACGGCCGCGTCGTCAATCAGCTTGATTTCGCGGCTCACGATGGTTTGCAGGCCCATGATAATCTGGGCGCTGGTCACCACGGGGTCCACGCTGTTCCAGGGGTAAGCGCCGTGCGCACCCTTGCCCCGCACCTTGATGGTGAATCTATCGGAGCTGGCCATCTCGCCGCCGGGGCGGTAGGTGAGGTTGCCCACCTCGGTCTGGGCCTGAATGTGCACGCCAAACACGGCATCGACCTTGGGCTTGTCGAGCACGCCCTCCTTCACCATGAGCTTGGCGCCGCCTTCCACGCCCGGCAGCGAGCCTTCTTCGGCGGGCTGAAAGATGAACTTCACGGTGCCGGGCACGTCTTTTTTCACCTGGCTCAGCACCTCGGCCGCGCCCATGAGCATGGCCACGTGGGTGTCGTGGCCGCAGGCGTGCATCACGCCCACGGGCTGGCCCAGGTAGGTCGATTTCACTTTGGAGGCGAAGGGCAGGTCGTTGCTTTCGGTGAGGGGCAGGCCGTCCATGTCGGCGCGCAGGGCCACCACGGGGCCGGGCTTGCCCCCGCGCAGCACGCCCACCACGCCGGTGCGCCCCACGCCGGTTTGCACTTCCAGGCCCAGCTTTTTGAGGTGGGCGGCCACGATGCCGGCCGTGCGGGTTTCCTCGTTGCCCAGTTCGGGATGCTCGTGGAAGTCGCGCCGCCAGGCAATCACCTTTGCTTCTTCCTGAGTAGCCAGCTGGGCAATGCGGGCGTTGAGGGCCGCGTTTTGCGCCTGCACCGGGCGGCTCAGCGCCGCCAGTGCTACGCCAGCCAAAAGAGAACGAAGAAGAATAGCGGAGCAGCGCATCATGAGCGAAAAAGTGGGATGAAAAACAAGGTTTCCGGGCACGCAGACCCGGCGCGTAATGTTACGCCCCGGTTGCCAAACATCGGCGTGGCTGTGGGGCCGCCGCCGTATTTTTGCCCGTTGAGTTATCCGCAGCTAATTGGCTGACGTGCTTTCTCCTGTCTGATTGTGGCCAATCTTCTTTCTTCTACTACCGCCTCTCCCCTCGAAACGGCCCCGGCGGTAGCCCGCCGCACGGGTTGGGCCGCGGCCTGGAGCCGCCCGGCGTTCCGGCTGCGGCTGGCACTGGTACTTGCATTACTGGTGGGCCTGCTGCCGGTGGTGCCGGGCTTTTACCATTTCATTCAGGCGCGGCCGGGCCACCTGCTGGCCGACCCGCTGCTGGCGCTGCTGCCGGTGCACGACGTGTCGGTGCCCACGTTTGCCATCATCTACGGGGCCATTGCGGGCACCTTTGCTTACCTCCTGCCGCGGCCCAATCTGCTGCTGCGGGCGCTGTGGGGCTACTATTTCCTGCAGGTGCTGCGCATGGCCACGCTGTGGCTGCTGCCCCTGGAGCCGCCCACCGCGCTGGTGGTGCTACACGACCCGGTGATGGACCGCATTTTTGAAGTGACCACCCAGCCGATTGTGCGCGACCTGTTTTTCTCGGGCCACACCGCCACCATGGTACTGCTGGTGCTGGCGGTGCGCGGCCGCGCCTGGCGCCGGGTCCTGGTGCTGATGACCGTGGCCGTGGGCCTGCTGGTGCTCATTCAGCGCGTGCACTACACCTACGATGTGCTGGCGGCGCCGCTCTTTGCCTGGCTGGCCTACTGGCTGGCGGGCCGGATTACCAAGCGGAAGCCCTCCGTTCACGAACCCATTCTTTTTTGACCGTTTTTGCGACACACCCGAAAGCCCCGAAAACGCAGGTTTTCGGGGCCTTTTTTTTAGGTAGAGGTTTGAACGTTCTTATCTTTCAAGGTAACCACCGTTTTCTTATACTCACACCATGTATTCAAAAATGCGCTTGGGTAGCCTTGTCTTCGTGTTGTGTGCATTGTTGGGGTTTCATTCCCCTTGCTCGCCCCAGCCCTTTCGCACGGTCTTCGCCCCAACCCTGGTCATTACCGGCGTGGCCGACGCCGGCAGCGATTGCCTGCCCGAGTACGTCTCCCACGTGGTGTGCGCGGACCACGGCCGCGCCTTCTTCCGGGCGCCGGCCGGGCAGGAGTTTGAGTTCAGCAAACGCCCCTGGCCCCGCCGGCTGGTGCTCCCGGCACTTGCCGGTTACCAAGTGCTCCTTGAACGCAACAACCGGCCTGCCAAGAACGACTTGCTGCTCCTGACCGTGGCCGATGGCCGCGTCGTTCGGAAGCAGGCGCTGCCCGTGTTAGCGACGGTACGGGACGTGGACGGGGATGGGCAGGTGGAATATGGGGGCATTCTTGACTACGCGGAAGGCTTGGCGGACCCAGACAAAGGCACTTACAACCCGCTTTTATTTTACGAAATAACTCCACAGGGGTGGGCCTTGGACACCGCCGCCACGGTTGGTGTTAATCGGAAGGTGTGGGGAAAGTTTTACGGCTATAAAGCCCGACCGCAACTGGTTTTAAAAGTGTCGGACGCGTCGTTTGCGCGCTACTTGCCGAAAATCGACTAAACACAAACGCTCCTTTCGGCAAACTACTAATCGTAGCATGCCACCGAGTGCCTGCAAGCGGCTGCGGCACTTGGCGGGTTTACGAAACTCGTCTACGAATCACTGTTTACGAACCGCGCCAAGTAGATGAGTTTCGTGAACTCGGTGGCCTCCGAAAAATGCCCGCCCTCGGAAAGCAACAAGCCCTGAGTGCATTCAGGGCTTGTTGCTTTCCGAGGGCGGGCTCGAAATACCAGCCAAGCCTTACAAATACTTCTCGTAAATGCCGGCCGCTATTTTCTCCACGATGCCCTTGGGTACTACGCTGGTGAGGCCGGCCGATACCTTGTTGAGCACGCCGGGAATGATTTCGGCCTCGCCGGCCAGCAGGCCTGCCACGGCGGCTTCGGCTACGGCTTCGGGCGTCATCGAGACTTTGTTGGCGGTGGCCTGTAGCTCGGCGCCCATGCCGGCGCGGTCGGCGAAGCTGGTGGTGGTGGCGCCGGGGCACAGGCAGGTTACGGAGACATTGCTGGCCTTCAGCTCGTAGCGCAGGCCGCGGCTGAAGCTGAGCAAAAACGCCTTGCTGGCCGCGTAGAGCGACAGCGACGGCACCGCCTGGTAGGCGGCGGTGCTGGCCACGTTCAGAATGTATGCTTTGGGCGCTTTGTGCAACGCGGGCAGCAGGGCGTGCGTGAGGGCCACAGGCAGGTTCATGTTCAGCTGCAGCATGTTCTGCTGCTCGGCCAGGCTGAGCTGTTCGAAGCGCCCCCAGAGGCCATAGCCGGCGTTATTCACCAAAATGGCCAGCTGGTCGGTTTGCTGCGTGGCCCAGTTGGCCACGGTGTCGGCGGCGCCGGGCGCGGCCAGGTCGAGGACCAGCACACGGGCTTGGCGCTTATGCTTTTGGGCTACCTCCTGGGCCAAGGCGGTAAGCTGGTCTTCGGAACGGGCCACCAGCAACAGGTCGTAGCCGCGCTGGGCCAGCAGGAGGGAAATGGCCCGGCCAATGCCGCGCGAAGCGCCGGTAACGAGAGCGTACATTTTATCAGTGAACAGTTAGCAGTGAGCAATGAACAGTTGCCAGGAGTTCACCGAACAACGCTGTTCACTGCTCACTGTTAACTGTTCACTGAATTACTTCACCAAGTGCAAAAAGCGCAGGTAGAAGGGCGTGGGGCTGTCCTGGCTTTTGGGCTGGTACTTGCCCGCGAGGATGGGCACGTACATCACGCGGCGGCGGCTGGCGTCGCCCACCAGCGGCGACTGCGCGACCCGGTGCCACATGCGCCCGTCGTGCACGGTGAGGTCGCCGGGCTCGGTTTCCACGGCCACCTCGTTGGGGTCGTAGAACACGTCTTTGTAGTATTTTTTCCGAAACAGCATCTTGTGCAGGCCTTGGCGGTGCGTGCCGGGAATGACGCGCAGCCCGCCGTTGGTGGCCTTGGTGCCGTCGAGGTGCAGGCCCACGTTGAGCATGGGCCCGATGCGCTTGCCGTAGAACACGTCGCGCAGCGAGTCGGTGTGCCAGCCCATCTGGCTGAACTCGGAGCCCTCCACGTTCACGTAGTGGTTCACCACGAGGCCGTCTTTCTCGTTTTCGCCCACGCGACCGCCTTCGGCTTCCAGCAGGGGAAACAGGGCTTTGAAACGCTCGTCCTGCAACAGCTCATGCAGCACGGGGTGGTGCTGCGAGGCAAAGGCAAAGCGCTGCACAATGCGCGAGCCGTCCACGTCGTGGCCGTATTTAATGGGGACGCCGTTCACTTTTTCCACGCCCTCGGCCAGCCAGCGGGCCTGCACCTCCTGGGTGGCTTGGAGGAGCTGCTGCACGTATTCGGGCGAAGCGAACGGGCGAAAATGAAGGAATCCGTATTTAGCAAAAAAGGCTCGTTGCTCGGCCGTGAGGGCATGGCCAAGGGTGAAGCGGGGGTAGTCGGGAGATAAGGCCATAGCAGAAAAAGGGCAGCCACTGGAGGGCTTCCGGCGGGGCACAAAGGTAATACGCCCGGCGAAGCGCCCGGCCGTGCGGCGGGCCCTTCGCGCGGCGCGCGGCGGCTAACAACCGGTCTGCCGCGCGGGGGTTTTAGTGGTTGAAGCTCGCGCCGGTTGGGTGAATTCCGGGTGAACTTGGGCCCACTGCCGGCCCTTGCCGACGGTCTTCCGGCCTAAATACTTTACGGATGTTGATTTAGCTCCGCGAGCGGTTCTTGCTTTTATCTGATGAAGCGCTCCACCAAACGCCCAAAAATATTTCTGCCGCGCCACCGCACGCAGCTCACGGCGGCGGCCTTCGGAAACCGGGCCATTGGTGCGGGCGCAGCCGGCATTAATTTCCACGGACGGGTCAGGTCAATTAATTGGCGATTTCGCCCAAAATTCCCCACCTTCACTGCGGCGCTTTGCGGTGCCCCAATTCCCACACCTTCACCCAGTCTTTCGCTACAATGGTTTTCACCCCCAGCCCTATGCTCCTGAAGCTGCTCTACACGCGCGGCAGCCTGCACAACCTGCCCGAAAACGCGGGCGTGGCCTTCAGCATCAAAAACCGGCTCGACACCGTGAAAGTGACCGGCTTCCGGCAGGTGCAGATTGGGGACATGGTGGTGCCGGCCGAAAAAATACTGGTGGACCTGGGCGACGGCGAGCGCCGCCCCGCCAGCCAGATAAATGCCGACGGCCAAGCCATCGACCTGCCCGTGGGCCGCTCCCTGATGATAGTGCTCGACACGCCGGCCCTGCCCGAGGGCATGCACCCGGTGCAGGCTTGGTTTTCGACCGATGCCTTCGGCGACCTGCACGTGGAAGTGGAAGACGCCATCGTGAGCGCCGCCAACCACAAGCCGCGCATTCCGCGCGCCGCCGACGACGACTATTCCGAAGCCGCCGTGGCCGCCCGCCAGCGCTTCGCCGAGCAGTTTTCGGGCAAGGAGTTCAAGCACCTCAAGCACTACTCCTTCGACGCCCACCAGTTGCAGGGCAACTGCGAGCATTTCATGGGCGTGGCCCAGATTCCGGTGGGCCTGGCCGGGCCCCTCACCGTGAACGGGGAGCACGCCCAAGGCGACTTCCTCATCCCGATGGCGACCACCGAGGGCACGCTGGTGGCCAGCTACAACCGCGGCATGCAGGTGCTGAACCTGTGCGGCGGCGTGAAGTGCACGGTCATCGGCGACGCCATGCAGCGGGCGCCCGTATTTGTGTTTGCCGATGCCCGCGGCGCCCGCGACTTCGGCAAGTGGGTGGAAGACAACATTGACCTGATTCGGCCGCAGGCCGAAAGCACGTCCAGCGTGGCCAAGCTGCAGTACATCGACACGTACTTGAGCAACAAGTTCGCCTACCTGCGCTTCAATTTCAGCACCGGCGACGCGGCGGGCCAGAACATGGTGGGCCGCGCCACCTTTGCGGCCTGCTCCTGGATTCTGGAGAATTACAAAGACGTCAAAATCGAGCATTTCTACCTCGAATCGAACTTTGCCACCGACAAAAAGGCCTCGCAAATCAACGTGATGCGCACCCGCGGCAAGCGCGTAGTGGCCGAGGCCGTGGTGAAGCGCGAGGTGCTGCAGCAGCGCATGCGCGTGACGCCCGAGCAGCTGGCCTACCACGGCCAGGTGAGCAACGTGGGCGCCTTCATCTCGGGGGCCAACAACAACGGCGCGCACTCGGCCAACGGCATCACGGCCATGTTCATTGCCACGGGGCAGGACGTGGCCAACGTGAGCGAGTCGAGCGCCGGCATTCTGTATTCGGAAGTGACGCCGGAGGGCGATTTATACATCAGCATCACCATCCCGTCGCTCATCGTGGCCACGCACGGCGGCGGCACCGGCCTGGCTACCCAGAACGAGTGCCTGCAGATGCTGAGCTGCGTGGGCCGCGGCACGGTGCGCAAGTTTGCCGAGATTGTGGCTGGTGTGGTGCTGGCCGGTGAGCTCAGCTTGGGCGCCGCCATCAGCAGCTCCGACTGGGTGAGCAGCCACGAACAGTACGGTCGCAACCGCTAATTTCTTCTTCCTTCAGTTCCTCATGAAACTTTCGGTAATCGCGCTGCTGGCCGGGCTGGTACTAGCGGCGGGGGCCGTGACGGCGCCCGTACGGGCCCAGTCTCAGCCCGACCTCGGCGACATCGGCCTGCAGATTTACCAACGGGCCAACTCGCCCGGCGCGCTGGAGCGCATGCGCAAAGACCTCATCAACGCCCCCGAAGCCTACCTCGTGAGCGTGGAGCAGCCCGGCGTGCTGGTGCTGCCCAACAAGCGCCGCATCCGGGTGCCGGCCATGCGCTACAACGTGGCCCTGCACCTGCTCGAAGCCCGCGACTCGACCGGCAGCCACGTGTGGCCGCCGGGCAGCCTCGACGGCTTTTACCTGGGCCAGGGGGCTGATGTGCGGCATTTCCGCACGTTCGTGGTGCGCAACGGCAACACGCAGCGCGACTTTGTGGAAGTGCTGACCCGCGACGACGACGCCTTTCTGATACTGGCCGTGCTGCATCACTACGTGCACGAAGACGCTCAGTACGACCCCGTGCTGAACACCGTAAGCCGCCCGGCCCGCACCGAAATCGGGCAGGTGGTGGTGGCCGGCTCAGGCGTAAAGCCGCAGGAGCCGCTACGCGCCGTGTCGCTCAACCAGCGCGAGATTCCGCGCCTCTTCGGCACCCGCGCTGCCCAGGTAGAAGCCTACGCCGCCAAAGAGCATCTCAGCTACACCGACCTGGGCCAGGTCTTACGAATGGTGGAATACTACAATTTACAGGGAAAATAGCCACATCGGCACCGCCTTTAGAGGAAAATTAATTAACAAAGAGCCTATAGGCCTAAACACCTAGTTTATGGCTGAGCGAGTTGTTGTAAATTTGTTTCCCTTTACGTGAATTCATTTACCCCTATCCATTAGTGAAGAACTTTACGCCTTACTTTTTTGCAATTTTGTTGAGTGCCTTGGTTCGGCCGGCGGTGGCCCAAACCTCGCGCGATGCCGCCGAAGCCCGGGTGGCCTACCAGCAGGCCAACACCGGCGCTGCAATGCACACCTACCGCGCCGCCATTGGGCAGCAGCCCACCGGCTTTCTGGGGGGCAATGCGTTTCAGCCCGGCTCGCTGCGCACCTTCGACGGCCACAACCTGCTGGTGCCGGGCCTGCGCTACCACGCCGGCCTGCACCTGCTCGAAGCCCAAGACTCCGTGGAACTGGACTCGACCCACTTCTGGCCCGCCAATAGCCTGCGCGGCTTCGACCTCGGCGAAGCCGGCAACCCCGACCAGCCCCTGCGCCGCTTCCGCTCGCGCCTCGTGAAGGAAGGCAGCGCCGGCACCCGCCGCGAATTTGTGGAGGTGCTCACCGCCATCGACGCCGGCCCGCAGCTGCTGGCCTGGTTCTACGCTCCGGCGTCTGACGCCACGCCCAACGGCAAGCACCCGCTGGTGGGCACCCTGCTGGCCGGTCCCGGCACCGTGGGCACCGAACCGCTGCGCCCTCTGGAGCCCTCCGAGGGCTCCGTGATGCGCCTCTTTGGCGCCCGCGCCGATGCCATGCGCACCTTCGCCACGGCCCAGCACCTCGATTACACCCGCCCGGCCGACATCGCCAAGATGATGGACCATTACAACCGCATTGCCGTGGTGAAATAAGAACCGAATGTCTTGACGCCTAACAAAAAAAGCCGACCCCACTGCGGGGCCGGCTTTTTTGTTGGGCGTGCTTGGGGCAAAACGCGCTAGAGCGGGTTGGCCGTCACCTTGAAGCGCGAATCAGCCTTCACCGTAAAGTTACTGGCACTGAATCGGTTTGAGCGCGAATCTACGGTCAATTCATACGTCTCGGCTTTCAGGTATTCGTCGAGGCGGGCGGTGGTGGGCGTCAGCTTGATAATGTTGGTGCCCTGAGGCACGCTGCTGATGCTGGCCAGCAGGATTTTGTTATTCACGTTGGGCGTGTTGATGTACACGTCCAGCTTGTCGAGAAAGTCAAAGTTGGCCCCCGACGGGTCGGTGATGGTGAGCACCATCTGTTCGAGGTACACGTCCTTCACCTTGTCTTTGGTGGTCTTGTTGTTTTGGAAAGAAGCCGCCGAGTTGGTGGTCACGGTCACGGGCGCGGGCAGCTGCGTGGAGCCTGGCAGTCCGGGAATAACCACGCTCTGCGAGGTGTCGACGGTGAACGTCAGCAGTTGGTCAATCTTCTTGCAGCCCACCAGGGCCAGAAACAGCACCAGCGGCGCCAGGAGGAAGACTCTTTTCATGGTCATGTGTGAATATTGAACAAGGTATACGAAAAACGTTAGGACGGAAGTTCCGGACGAGCCACCGGACCTAGTCCATCATGTCGGCCGAGCGGGGCGGGTCGGGCACGAAGCCGGGGTTCCAACTCATGGGGTATCGGGCGTCTACGTAGGGCAGCGCCGCCTCGGTGAGGTAAAGCGGGCGGAAGGTGTCGACCATCACGGCCAGCTCGTGGGTTTCCTTTTTGCCGAGGCTGGCTTCCACGGTGCCGGGGTGCGGGCCGTGCGGTAGCCCCGTGGGGTGCCAGGTGAACGACGCCAAATCGACGCCCTTGCGCGACATGAAGTTGCCGGCCACGTAGTACAGCACCTCGTCCGAATCCACGTTGGCGTGGTTGTAGGGCGCCGGAATGCTGAGCGGGTGGTAGTCGAACAGGCGCGGCACGAAGGAACAGATGACGAAGTTGTGCCCTTCAAACGTCTGGTGCACGGGCGGCGGCTGATGCAGGCGCCCGGTGATGGGCTCAAAATCGTGGATGCTGAAGGCGTAGGGATAGAAATAGCCGTCCCAGCCCACCACATCGAAGGGCGAGTGGGCGTAGGTGAGCTGGTGCAGCATGCCTTCTTTCTTCACCTGCACCAAGTAGTCGCCCTCGGGCTGGTCGTGGGGCAGTAGCTCGGAGGGCGGGCGCATGTCGCGCTCGCAGTAGGGCGAGTGTTCCAGCAGCTGGCCGAAGTGGTTGCGGTAGCGCCGCACCGTTTCGACGGGGCTGAACGACTCCACAAGCATCAGTCGCACGGGGCCTTCCTCAAAGTGCAGCTGGTGAATGATGGTGCGCGGCACCACCACATAGTCGCCGGGCTCGAAGGCCACTTTGCCCATCTGGCTCCACAGCTCGCCGCGGCCTTCGTGCACGAAAATCACTTCGTCGGCCTGGGCATTTTTGTAGTAGTAGCCCATCTGCTTTTCCGTGGGGTTGCAGATGCTCATGGTCACGTCGGCGTTGCCGAGCAGCGTTTGGCGGGCGGCCAGGTAGTCGCCGCCGGTGGTGGTTTGGGCCAGCGTGCGCAGGTGCTCGGGCTGCAGCGGCCGGTCTTTCAGCAGCTTGGGCGAGTAGGGCTTGGGCTCGCCCACGTGCTTAATCTGCGTGGGCGGGTGCACGTGGTAGAGCAGCGACGACACGCCGTGAAACCCCAGCGTGCCCACCAGCTGCTCCGAATACAGGGAGCCGTCGGGCTGGCGAAACTGGGTGTGGCGCTTGCGCGGAATCTGGCCGAGGCGGTGGTAATACGACATAATTCAGGGGTGGGATTAGCTTGCGCTGACCTGCGGTTGGGCCCGTGAAGTTACGAAAAACACGTACCCGCGCATTGTACCCCCAGCCGAGCCTGGGCGCGGACAGAGCGAGGGCCAACGATTTCAACCCAAGCACAGCTTGGGGGTACGCTACTTCCCTAGTAGCGCCAGTTGTGCCGAGCTGTCGCTCACAGCGTGCAGGGCACTTTGCAGCTCCTGGTCCTGCTCGCGCAGCACCGTGTAGTAGGCCACCGTGCCGTAGGCGCTGCGGGCAATATAGGCTTTCAGCTGGTTGCGAAGCAGCGCAGCGCAGCGGCGCACGGTGCCGGCATCGGCCTTCACGCCGTCCTGCGCGGCCTGGGCAGCCAAGCTCACCAGCTGCGTGTCTGAGATGCGGAAGGTGGCGTTGAACTGCTCGAAGCGCAGGCCTTCCAGCTCGGCTTTGTGGGCCTGGTAGAAGTTCAGAGCAAAAGCGCGGGCCACGCCGTGGCTCATCAGCTGCGTGAAGTAGGCAGAGTGGGCTACCGAGTCGCGGGCCACAAACACGTCGGGCATGATGCCGCCGCCGCCGTACACCGTGCGGCCGTGGTCGGTGCGGAAGCGCAGGCCTTTGGCAAACTTCACGCTGTCGGCCGACTGCAGCTCGCCGCGGGCGGCGCGGTTGGCCACGTCGGCGCTGTATTCGGCGTAATTGGCGCCGTAGGGCTTCTGAATGGAACGGCCCGCCGGCGTGTAGTAGCGGGCAATGGTGAGGCGCAGCTCGCCGCCGTCGCTCAGGGCAATGGGCTGCTGCACGAGGCCCTTGCCAAAGGTGCGGCGGCCCACCAGAATGGCGCGGTCGTGGTCCTGCAGGGCGCCGGCCACCACTTCGGCGGCCGAGGCGCTGCCTTCGTCCACGAGCACCACCAAGGCGCCTTCCTCAAATTCGCCGGCCACTTTGGCGTAGGTCTGCGAGTCGTATTGCTCGCCTTTGCCGTCGGTGTACACGATTTTGCGCGAGCCGGCGATGAACTCATCGGCCAGGCGAGTGGCACGGTCGAGGTAGCCGCCGGGGTTGCCGCGCAGGTCAAGCACGAGGCGCGTGAGGCCCTGCCGACGCAGGTCTACCAGCGCGGCCTTGAACTCGTCGTAAGTATTCGAGGCAAAGCGGCTCACCTTGATGTAGCCGGTCTGGT
The DNA here is from genome assembly GCF_022921075.1 of Hymenobacter sp. 5317J-9. Lineage (NCBI taxonomy): Bacteria > Pseudomonadati > Bacteroidota > Cytophagia > Cytophagales > Hymenobacteraceae > Hymenobacter > Hymenobacter sp. 5317J-9. The sequence continues at coordinate 1,130,496 of NZ_CP095050.1, read as the reverse complement.
CATCCACCAAGTAGGCCGCGTCGATGGAGGAGTTGGTGATGCGGCTGCGGGCAATGCTCAGCCGCAGCGACTGGCCCAGGTGCCGGCGGCGCAGCTCCACGGCCACGCTGCTGCCGCGGGGGCCGCGCAGCAGCTCGGTGAGGCGGGCCGTGGTCAGGTGTGCGCCCGACACGCGCTTGCCGGCGATGCTCAGAATCTGGTCGCCGGGCTGCACGCCGGCCTGCTCGGCCGGGCCGCCGCTGAGCGGGGCCACCACCGTCACGGTATCGCGAAAGAGGTTGAATTCGAGGCCCACGCCGTCGTAGTCGCTCTGCAGGAAGGCGTCGGTTTTGTCGCGCTCCCGGGCCGGAATGTACACCGAGTGCGGGTCGAGCTTTTCCAGCATCTGCACCACGGCGTAATCGGCCAGCCCTTCGGTGTCGACGGAGTCGGCGTAGTCGCGGTCCACGTAGCTCAGAATCTCCTTGAAGCGCAGGTAGCCGCGGGCCGTGGCGTCGGGATTTTCCGACGAGGGCCGGAAAGGGTTGTTGGCCACCAGCACGCCGCAGGCCATGGCCAGCGTGAGCAACGCGCCCTGCCGCAGCCACCCGCGCAGCCGCCGAGGGGCAGCCAGCCGAGCACGTTCCGGAACGTCGGGAGAGGTAGCAGACATTAATAGAGTATAGAAGTTAGCGTATAGAATAAATCGTAAGTTGAAATCAAAACTATTGAAACTTTCTTAGCCACCATGCAAAAGGCATAGGGAAAAGCTATTTTCTTTAATAAATACAGTAAATTAAGTTCAAAAAGCAAATAAACGGTTAACATCTACGGGATATTGCAATTATAAATCGTGCTTAAGTGCATCTTATTTGACAATGCAATTTGGTACTTTACATAGTCGTCATTGAAAAGCATTCGATGAGCCCGGGTGAAATCACGCTGAATATGAAGTTTTCCGGGGCCAGCGTCGGGCGGGTCAGCAGGTACGACCACGGCCAGGTTTCGGATTGAGCCCTCCCCCCTGCCGTATCTTTGCACCGCGGCCGCGGCGGCCGTCTCCTTTCCGCATCAGCACCCCGGGCACATGGGCCGTATTCTCGCTATCGACTATGGAAACAAGCGCGTCGGCCTCGCCGCCACCGACCCGCTGTGCCTGATTGCCTCGCCGCTCGATACCATTCATAGCAAAGACCTGGTGACGTACGTGAAGGCCTACCACCAGCGCGAGCCGTTGCGCGCCGTGGTGGTGGGCATGCCGCGCACGCTGCTCAACGAACCCACCGACGTGACCAGTGCCGTGGTGGGCCTGCTGCGCACGCTGCGCCGCGAGCTGCCCGATGTGCCCGTGCACGAGCTCGACGAGCGGTTTACCTCGCGCATGGCCCACGCCACCATGCTGGCCGGCGGCCTGGGCCAGAAGGCGCGCCGCGACAAAGCCACCGTGGACCGCATCAGTGCCACCTTAATTTTGCAGTCCTTTCTCGAATCGCCGCTGATGCGGGAAGTGTAACCTGTTTAGTTGTTTGAAAAAACGTCATGCGGAGCGAAGCGAAGCATCCTAATAGAGTAGTGGCGGCGGGCAAGATGCTGTGCCCTGCATGACGGCCATATAGTCCCTAATACCATGATTTACTCCATTGTCGCCATCGGCGACCCCGTGCTGAAAACCAAAGCCAAAAACCTGCCCGCCGACCTGCCCGCTGACGAGCTCAAGCGGCTGGTTGACGACATGTACGAAACCATGTACTCGGCCAATGGCGTGGGCCTGGCGGCGCCTCAAATAGGCAAAGCCGTGCGCCTGTTTGTGATTGATACCACGCCCATGGTGGAGCTGGACGAGGAAGACCTAGCCGAACTGGAAGAAGGCGAAGTGCCCGAAGAGGGCATCAAGCGCGCCTTCCTCAACCCGCAGATGGTGAGCGAAACCGGCGAGGAATGGGGCTTCGAGGAAGGCTGCCTGAGCATTCCCGGCGTGCGCGAACTAGTGACGCGCCACGCCGACATCGTGCTGCGCTACGAGGACGAAAACCGCCAGGTGCACGAGGAGGCCTTTTCGGGCATGGCCGCGCGCGTCATTCAGCACGAGTACGACCACCTGGAGGGCATTCTCTTCACCGATAAGCTGTCGGGCTTCAAGAAGCAGCTGCTGAAGGGCAAGCTGGCGCGCATCAGCAAGGGCGACGTGAAGCACGACTACCGCATGAAGTTCGCCGGCGACGGCCGGCGGCGCTAAGCGGGGCGAAAATTGAACGTCATGCCGAGCGCAGCCGAGGCATCTCGTGGACGGTAGTTAATCCTGACCATTGGATTACTGTTGCCCGCGAGATGCCTCGGCTGCGCTCGGCATGACTATTTTGTACTGATTTCACGAATTTGTAGCACCCGGCTTCGTACCTTGTTAGCCGTGAAAAAATCCGGTTATTTCCTGCTGATTTGTTTGCCGCTGCTGCTCGTGGCCTACCGGGCGCAGGCTTGGGGCTTTTTCGGTCACCGCTTGCTGAACCGGCTGGCGGTGTACACGCTGCCGCCCGGCATGATAGGCTTCTACAAAGCCAATATTGAGTACCTCACGGTGAACGCCACCCGGCCCGACTCGCGCCGCACCGTGGTGCCCGACGAGGCTCCCAAGCACTTCCTGGACGTGGACCGCTACGGCGACAGCGCCGAGTACAAGCTGCCGCGCAAATACGCCGATGCCGTGGCCCGCTACGGCGAAGACTCGCTGCAGCGCCACGGCATTGTGCCCTGGAACGTGGTGGCCATGAAAAACCAGCTCACCGCCGCCTTCAAGGCCAAGGACACGGACCGGATTCTGCGCCTCTCGGCCGACATGGGGCACTACGTGGCCGACGCCTGCGTGCCGCTGCACACCACCCGCAACTACAACGGCCAGCTCACCGGCCAGCGCGGCATTCACGGGCTGTGGGAGTCGCGGCTGCCCGAGCTGCTGAGCGCCGACTACGACCTGTTTTCGGGCAAGGCCGAATACCTCGACAATCCCACGGACGCCATCTGGGCGGCCGTCATTCGTTCGCACGCGGCCGTCGATTCGGTGCTGCTGTTTGAGCGGCAACTGACGGCCCAGTCAGCCGGCGACCAAAAGTTCGGCTACGAGCAGCGCGGCAACAACACCGTGCGAACGTATTCGCGGGAGTTCAGCAAGGCTTACCACGCCCGCCTGAATGGCCAGGTAGAGCGCCAGATGCGCTACGCCGCGGCCCTGATTGGCGACTTCTGGTTTACCTGCTGGGTCGACGGCGGCTCGCCCGATTTGAGCCAGCTGCCGCGCACGCCTTCCGAAACCGAGAAGCAGCGCCTGGAGCGCGAAGCCAAGGAAGCCGCGGCCAAGCCGGTGGTGTCGGCGCCGGGGCACGATGAGTAAACCGGCAAACGCGAAAATGCCTGAATTGAGGCACTTTCGCGTTTGCCATTTTATTCATTTACTCATTGCCGAGCGGCTGGGTGCTGTGCAGCAGGTCGAGGTCGAGCACGGCAATGCCGTCGTCGTTGACTTCGTAGGCGCGGATGTAGCGGCGGTGCCACTCTATCTCGTCGTGGGTGTAGGAGTTTCGGGCGTGCACGTCCTGCGCAAAGGTGTCGTCGTAGCCTTTCAGCTGAATGATGATTTCGACGCCGAGGCGCTCATAATCGGCGGGCTGGAGGCCGTGGAGCGGGCTCTCGGGCGTGATGTCGTGCACCAGCGTCCAGCTCAGGGGAAAGAAGCTGACGGCGTTGCGCTCCAGCGGCAGCAGGGCGTAGGTTTGGTCGTTGGTGGTTTCGTGCACGGTTTTGAGCAGCACGCGGGCCTGCAGGTCAATCAGCACGTTGGAGCGCTGGTTGGCGATGCGGAACTGCAGGCAGGGCGTGCCATCGGCCCGCCGGCTGATGATGGCCGTGCGGCTGAAATAGATGCGGGCCGTGGGCCGCGAAAACCGCCCGTAGAGCAAGCCCGTGGCCAACGCAAACGTGAGCACGCCCACCAACGCCTCCATGCTCGACACGAAGCCTGAGCCGTTGGTGGCCGGGTACACGTGCCCGTAGCCCACCGAGGTAAACGTCTGGATAGAGAAGAACAGTGCGCTCAAAAAATCCTGCCACCAGCCGCGCGGAGCCATCACGCCCGGCAGGCTTTCGAGGCCCAGGGCGAGGTAGATGAGGGCAAACACCACGTTCAGGACGCTGAAAAACAGCACCAGCAAGCCGATGAACGGCCACCAGTCCATGCGCGTAAGCCACTGGTAGGGGTCGTGGCGGTGCGGGCCGCCGCGGCGGCGCACGTTGAACGAGCCGTCGTGGTTGATGGCGCGCTTGGTGCGGCGCGAGAACTTTTCACCAATACCGGGGTCGAGGGTGCGCATGCAGAAGAGGCCAAGTTGAGAAAGCAAAAGAAGGGCATGGTTCAGAAAGCTCAACCACACGTAGTGTGCGTATCATCCCCATCTTACCTCCTGTTTTCACCCATGAAAGGCGTTTATTCCCTGTTGCTGCTCACCATTTCCAACCTGTTCATGACGTTTGCCTGGTACGGGCACCTGCACTTGTTCAAAAAAATGGCCTGGTTTGCCAAGCTGGGGCTGTTTGGCGTTATTCTGGTGAGCTGGGGGCTGGCCTTGTTCGAATACATCTTCCAGGTGCCGGCCAACCGGCTGGGGTTCGAGGAAAACGGCGGGCCGTTCAGCCTGTTTCAGCTCAAGGTCATTCAGGAAGTCATCACGCTCACGGTGTTCACCCTCTGCGCTGTGTTTGTGTTCAAAACCGACAAGCTGGGCTGGAACCACATTGTGGGCTTCGGGCTGCTGGTGGCGGCCGTGTATGTGATTTTCAAGAAGTGGTGAGCCCAGCGCGCTTACTGCGTTTTTGACACCCGCAGCACCTCTGTCCGGCCCTCGCCAACGAACTGCAGGCGCAGGGTATATATCCCCGCCGGCAGGCCGGCGGTGGGCAGCACCAGCTGCTGAGGGCCGCCGGGCCGCGGCGCAGCTGGCCGGGCCAGCACCACCCGGCCCAGGCCGTCGTGCAGCGTGAGAGCCACGGCCTGCGCGTGCGCCGAGCTGAAGGCCACGGATAGCTCGGCGCCGAAAGGATTGGGAAAGGCCGCCGTGGTGACGGCCGGGCGGCCGCCGACGGTGACCAGCGGGCTGCACAGCAGGCGGGGCAGCTGGCCCCAGGTTTCGGCGCCCTTCCGATAGCCGACCAGGGTGGTGCTCGTGCTACTCCCGAAAAAGTCGTACACGAAGTTGTTTACCACGCCCAAGCCGGTCGCGTAGCTCGCGCCCGAGTACAGGTCGATGTTAGGCCCCGCGTAGGCGGAGGTGTCTTGGCAGGTGCCAAGGTAGAACACGCGCTGCACGGCCCGATTGGTCGGAAAGGCTCCTTGAGCCGCGTCGTACAGCATCGTGTGGCTTCGGCGCAGGTACTGCTGGCTGCTGCGAGTGCCCGGGCCCGAGGCCGACGTGTAGCGCACCGTGGCCAGGGTGCTGGCGCGGCTTCCCTGCTGCGAACAGGTAAGCACGCGGTACGTCAGGGTGTCGCCGGTGCGGCTGGTAGTTCGGCTGATGATGCTATCGGCGAACAGGTAGCTAAGGGCGGGTGGCAACGTAGGATTGCCAAACGCCGCGCTTTGCTCGTACCGATATACGAACCGGTCGCCGGGCTGAAAGTCATAAATGGCCAGCGCGCCCAGTTTGGCCTGGCCCAGTCGGGCACTCGGCACCGCGGTCAGGACCTGGCGCCGGGGCGCCCCTCCGGTGGCAAAATAGTCCAGCGCAGGGCCTTCTACGAGTCCGTGCAGCTTGCTGAGCAGCAGTTGCTGGCCGTTGGAAAACGTAATGGTCACCACCGAATCGGGCACGCCGAGCACGGGGGCCACGGTGCGGTTCGTTACCCGGGCCGTAGTGCCCCAGTCGTCGGCGGTCCACGTCTGGTTGAGCGGCGCCCGCGGCTTGAGCAGCAGCGCCAGGGCGTAGCCCAGCCGCGCGGCGTCGTAGCCGCCCAATAAGGTATACTCGGCCCGCATGGTGCCGGCCCGGGTAACCAGCAGCGCCTGCCCGAAGGGGCCACCGCGCCCCCAGCGGGCCCAGCAGCCAAAAAACATGGCCGTCGGGTTGGTATTCCGGGGTACTGCGGCCCGGTCGGCAAACAGGTATAGGGAGTCTTGGCCGGGAAGCCCGGTCGCCCCGCGGCGTTCCAGTTGCAACAGGCGCACGGAGTCGCCAGCAGCGGCACTGTATTGCAGCAGCGCGCCTGGGTGAAAGGGCATGAAATTTTGCCCTTTAGCCGAGAGCGCAAAAAGCAGGACGAATAATCGGTAAGCGTTTCTCATAAGCTCCGAGGGTTTCACAGCGGCACCAGCTCGGCACAGGCAGCAGAGCGACAGCAATATAAAAACAGAAACCCACCGTCCAGCGCAGCCCCTATGCCCTCCGAACAGCAGGAGCCGGCGCCCGACTTATTGACCTGAAGAAAAATTAATCTGGCCTTCAGGCGGGCCTCAGGGCGCGGTAGAAATTTTGTATCGTCGGAAGAGCAACCGGAGTTCGCCGACGCTTACTACTCCTTCTTCATCAACCGCATTTTTCCCACTTCCCAATGAATAAGCCCTTTTACTCGGTGGCCCTGCTGGCCGCCGCCCTGCTCGCCGGCCACCCACAGGCCGAGGCCCAAACCGTGACCAAGGTCAAAACCAAAACCTCGAAAGCCACCAAAGCCACTGCCGGCAACCTGGCCACCCCACCCCCACCGCCCGCCGATGGCGAAGGCCCCGAAGGTCCCGGCGGACCTCGCCCGCCCCGCGGCCCCCGCGGCGAGCGCGGCGGTCCCCATGACGGCCCCGGCCGGCGCGGCGAGCGGGGCGGCCTGCAACCCATCACCGACGTGCGCGGCACGCTAAGCAGCTACCTGGCCAACAACGACGACCAGGTGTACGATGCCTTCATCCTGAAGCCTGAATCCGGCGCCGTGGATACCGTGCGCTTCCCCCGCCACTTGGGCAAGCAGCTGCAGGCCACCGCCAAAGCCGGCAGCGCCGTGACGGTGAGCGGCGTGCGTCACACCGGCCCCGATGGCCGCAGCCACTTCCGCTTCGTGAGCCTGACCAGCGGCAGCCAGACCATCAACGACGCGCCGCCCGCGCGCCCCAGCACCCCGCCCACGCCGGAAACGGCTACGGCCAAGGGCAACATCAAGGAGCTGCGGCGCGACCCCAAAGGCCGCATCCGCGGCGTGGTGCTCAGCGACCAGACGGTGGTGCAGCTGCCGCCTCACGCGCTGGAGCAGCTGGGCAATAAGCTGACGGTGGGTACCGCTTTGGAAGCCACCGGCGACCTGCGCACCGCCCAGCCCGGCGAGGCCCGCGTGGCCGGCACCACCGCCCCGCGCGTGGTGCACGCCCAGACGCTGGCCGTGGGCGGCGTGAAGTACTTGGTACGGTAGCCCAGCTGTAACCCGAGCTGACGCCTGAACTTCATGACCTAAACCAGCACGTCATGCTGAGCGAAGCCGAAGCATCTCTACTGCTCAACGCAATCCAATTGACAGGATTACTATTGCGGGAGAGATGCTTCGACTACGCTCAGCATGACGTTCTTTTTTGCTGTTCTTTTCATACTATTTCTTCATGCGCATTCTCATTGTCGAAGACGAGGCCCGGCTGGCGAGGTTCATTCAGCAGGGCCTCACGCAGGCCGGGCACGTGGCCGATGTGGCCGCCACCGGCCCCGAGGGCCTGGAGCAAGCCGCCACCACGCCCTACGACGCCGTGCTGCTCGACCTGATGCTGCCCGGCCAGAGCGGCCTCGACGTGCTGCGCAACCTGCGCGAGTTCGGCATTCAAACGCCCGTCCTCATCCTGAGCGCCCTCACCGACACGCAGCACGTGGTGAGAGGACTCGAAGCCGGCGCCGTGGATTACCTGCGCAAGCCTTTCGCTTTTGATGAGCTGCTGGCCCGCCTGCACATCATCGGCCGCAAAACGGCCGCTCCGGCCGGCGCCGAGGCCCTGCGCCTGGCCGACCTCGTGCTCGACCCGCTGGGCCGGGTGGTGACGCGCGCCGGCCGAACCCTCAGCCTCACCAACCGTGAGTTTGCGGTGCTGGAGCTGCTGCTGCGTAATGCCGGCCGCGTGGTGAGCAAAACGCGGCTGGCCGAAAAAGTGTGGGACGTGGACTACGACATGGGTTCGAACGTGATTGAGGTGCACATCTCGCAGCTGCGCCGCAAGCTCGACCGGGACTTTGCCCCCGCGCCCGCGTTGCTGGAAACGGTGATTGGGCAGGGCTACCGGCTGCGCGAGCCGGTGACGGCGGGGTAGCGTTGTTTAGAAGAACGTCATGCAGAAAAGGATGTCATGCAGAGCACAGCGAAGCATCTTTACCTCAATTGTAATCGATTGAATTTCGTTGCGCGGTAAAGATGCTTCGCTGTGCTCTGCATGACGTTCTCTTTTCATTCCTCCTTACCTAATGACTTTCGCCCCCGCCCCACCCACCCAAAAACGCTTCCGGCTGGGCCTGCGCGGGCAGCTGCTGCTGGTGTTTGGGATGGTGTTTGGGCTGGCCACGCTGGCCGCGGGCAGCTACCAATATCGCAGCCTGGGCCGCCAGCTGGCCCGCGCCGACGATGAGCGCCTGCGCCTGCGCGCCGAGCAGCTACTGAGTCGCGTCAGCCTCGACCCACAACCCACGCTGCCCTTACCCGACCAAACCGGCGAAACCATGCGCCTGGTATTTGAGGAAGCCGGGCGGCCCGCCCGCGAGCTGTTTCGCTCGGACGGCTGGCCGGCCCGCGACACCGGCGGCCTGCCCCGACCCGCCGCGCCCGGCCACGAGCTGCGCCACGGCCGCGTGGTGGCCGTGGCCCGGCTAGCCGCCCCGCCCGGCCCGGGCGCCGACTACGCCGAGCCCACCGGACGCCTCACGCTCTGGCTGGCCCATCCCGCCGCGCCCCTCGAAAAAGCCCTGGCCCGGGTGCGGCGCACGCTGTGGCTGGGGCTGCTGGGCAGCGCCGGGCTGGCCGGGGCACTGGCGCTGCTGGTGGCCGGCGTAGCGCTGCGGCCCCTGCGGCGCATGGCCGCGCAGGCCCGCCGCATTCAGCAGGCGCAGGACATTGCGCCCCTGCCCGTGCCCGACACCGGCGATGAGGTGCAGGAACTGGCCGAAACGCTGAACCAGCTGCTGACCCGGCTGCGCGGACAGGCTACGTCCCAGGCCAACTTTCTGGCCGCGGCCGCCCACGAGCTGCGCACGCCGCTGGCCACCCTGCAAACCGGCCTCGACGTGAGCGGGCGCGACCCCGCCCTGCCGCCCGCCACCCGCGCCGCACTGGCCGGCCACGATGCCGAGCTGGCCCGCCTGAGCCGCCTCGTGGACGACTTTCTGCTGGTGGGCCGGCTGGGCAACGGGGCCGCGCTGCCGCTGCGCCGGCGGCCCGTGGCGCTGGCCGAACTGCTACTGGCCTTGGCCGACCGGGAGCTGCCGCGCTTTCGGGCCGCGGGCCGCACGCTCACCATCGAGCTGCCCGAGGAGGACTCTGCCGTGCAGGCCACAGTGGAAACCGACGCCGACCAGCTCACCACGCTCCTGCTGAACCTGCTCGACAACGCCCGCAAGCACGCCCGCCCCGGCACCGGCGTGGTGCTGCGCCTGCAAGCCGGCCCCGTTATCAGCATCGAAAATGAGTTGGCGGCCCCGCTGGGCAACCACTTGGCCCAGCTCACCACCGCCTGGTACCAGGCCGACCCGCTGGCCCCCGGCACCGGCCTGGGCCTGTGGATAGCCGGCCGGCTGGCGCAGGGGCTGGGGTTGCAGCTGGCGCTGGCCGAAGCACATGGGCGGCTGCGCGTTACGGTAGGCTTTGGGGGTAGGGCCGACAATCTGACGCGGTAGGGCGGGTGTGGCGCGTGCGAGCAGAAGACCCGGAGCCCTTGCATCCGATATTATTCAGTTGATAATCATGCAATATTGCGCAGCCTACTGTCGATAAAAACCCGGGAGCCCGACGCGGCGTACCAGCGGCAGTAACGAGCCCCTGAGCTACGTTTTTTTCTGCATTTTATGGCTTATTTCTCCTCCCGATTGCTGCCGGCCCTGGTGCTGGCGGCTCTTTCTCTCCTTTCGGCCCAAGCCCAAAAAGTGGGGCTGGTGCTCAGCGGCGGCGGGGCCAAGGGCCTAGCGCACATTGGGGTGCTCAAACAGCTGGAAAAGAACCACATACCCATCGACTACATTGTGGGGACGAGCATGGGCGCGGTGGTGGGCGGCATGTACGCGGCCGGCTATTCTCCGGAGGAAATTGAGCAAATTGTGCTCAACCCCGAATTCCAAAACTGGACCTCGGGCAAGCCGTTGGAGAGCAAGACCTTCAACTTTCTCACGGCCGAGCCGTCGCCGTCGGCCCTGCGGCTTGGCATTGCCATCGATTCCACGTTCAAGGCCCGAGTGAGCACCAACCTGGTGAACGACCTGAACCTGAACCTGGCGCTGGCCGAGAAGCTGGCACCGGCCTCGGCCGCCAGCGGCTACGACTTCAACAAGCTCTTCGTGCCCTTCCGCTGCATGGCCTCGGAGGTGTTTACGCGGCAGGTGGTGGAGCAGAGCAAGGGTTCGCTTTCGGACGCCATTCGCAATTCTATGTCGTTTCCGCTGGCGTTTCGGCCCATCCGCAACCTCGACGGGAAGTACTATTACGACGGCGCGGTGTACGACAACTTCCCCACCACCGCCATGAAGAAGACGTTCGCCCCGGACATCATCATCGGGGTGAACGTGGGCGACGTGGCGTTCAAGAAATACCCCAAAAACGACGACGCGCTGCTGGCCAGCACCGTGGCTTTTCTGGGCACGAGCGTGGCCGACACGGGCAGCGTGGGCCGCAACGGCATCTACATCCAGCCCGACCTCGAGGGCATGGGCGTGGGCGATTTTGACCGGGTGAAGGACTTCATTGCCGAAGGCGACACGGCCGCCCTGCGCAGCATGGAAAAGATAAAAGCCCGCATCGGGCGCCGCGTTGACGCGGCCGACCTGCAGCGGCGGCGGCTGGCCTTCCAGGGGCTGGCGCCCAAGCCGCGCTTCATTCAGGTGAAGGTGAATGGCCTGCGGCCCGACCAGAACGAGTACGCGGCGCGGTTTTTCCGCAAGTCGGGCCGGGAATACTCGCTCGACGACATTGAAGAGGGCTACTACCGGCTGGCGTCGGACGACTATTTCAAGAACATTTACCCGCGCATTCGCTACGACGCGGCCCGTCAGGGCTACGTGTTCAGCGTGGACGCCCAGCGCAACAACAACGTGAGCACCGAGGTCGGCTTCGTGCTCTCGAACCGGCCCATCGACAACCTGTATTTTGGGGTGGAGTACCGCTACCTGCGCCGGCTGCTCTACACGGCCTCGGCCGACGTGAGCCTGGGCCGCTTCTACAACGGCGCGCACGGCTCGTTCCGTGTCAACATCCCGGCCAAGTTTGCCTATTTCTTCGAGCCCGAAGTGACCTACAACCAGTGGGATTACCAGAACACGGGCGGCGTGCTGGGTCGCGATGTAATCAACACGCAGGTGCGGCAGCAGGACACCAAACTGGGCGGGCAGTTTGGCATCAGCCCCACTTACCGCAGCCGCCTGCTGTTCGACGTGGCCACCTTCGTGACCAAGGACGAGTACACCAACTCCACGGAAATCAAGTCGGCCGACGTGCTGGACGCCACCGTGTTCAGGGGCGCCACGGCCGCCCTGCGCCTGGCCCGCAATACCCTCAACCGCAAGCAGTACGCTTCCAGCGGCCACCGCTACGTATACACGCTGCGCGGCGTCACGGGCTCGTCGACCTACACGCCCGGCTCCACGGCCGAGCAGCTGGCCAACACCCAGCACCGCGAGTGGCTGCAGTTCCGGGCCACGGTGGAGCGGTATTTCTCCCTGAAAAAAGAACGCCACGCCTGGGGCTATTTCGGCGAGCTGATGGTGAGCTCGCAGCCGCTGTTCACCACATTTCGCTCGACGCAGACCATTGCGCCGGTGTTTGCGCCGCTGCCCGACTCGCGCACGCTGTTTCTGGATGCTTACCGCTCGTCGCGCTACGGCGCCGTGGGCTTGCGCTACACCCAGCCTTTTTTGAAAAAGCTGGAGTGGCGCACCGAAGTGTACGCGCACGTCAACGCCCAGCCCCTGAAGCAAGGGGAGTTGCAAACGGCTGTGCGCCGCTCCGGCTTCGACCGCCCGCGCGTGACGGCCAGCACGGGCCTGATTTTCCAGACGCCGGTGGGCCCGCTGGCCTTGCACGCCCGCTTCTACGACGACCCCGCCGAACGTTTCGGCATCTACGGCCACCTGGGCTTCCTGCTTTTCCGAAGCCGCGCGCTGGAGTAAACCACGGGGCAGGACGCCCCTACCCTTCTACCGCCGCCTGCACCTCGGCCGGAGCCTCCAACGGCAGCAGATGGCCAGCCCCCGGCACTTCCTGAAACTGCGTGCCCGCCGGCAGCAACGGCAGGGTGAGGCGGCGTTGCGTGTCGGGCGTAATGGCGGTGTCGCCCTCGCCCACCAGCAGTTGGCAGGGCACGTTGATGCGCGGCAGCAGGGCCGAAATGTCTTCGCGGGCGCCTTCCAGCAGCCAGCGGGTCCAGGCGGCTTTCGAGGTGCGCAGGTTGTCGGCAATGACGTGGGCCCGGAGTTCGGGCGCAATGGGGCGCCGGGTTATCTTTTCGAATGTTTTGGCCGCTTCCTCGGGCTTGCCGTGCGCAGCCACGGAGGCGGCCCGGTCTTCGTCGGACATGGGCTCGCCCGGGGGCGGCGAGGGCGACAGCAGCACCAGGCGGCGCAGGCCGGACGGGCGCCGCGCCGCCAGCGCCAGCGCCATTTTTCCGCTCATGCTGTGGCCAATCAGCGTGAACTCGGCCACCTCATGCTGCGCCAGGAAGTCGGCAATCCAATCGGCATAAGCCCGCACCGAATAATCAAAACCGGCGGGCACGGGCTGGCCGCCAAAACCTGGCAAACTGGGCGCGAGCAGGCGCACGCCGGCGGGCAGCAGCGCCTTGAGCAGGTCGTACTCGCGGCCGGAGCTGGCCCAGCAATGCAGCGCAACGATGGTAGGTGTCATAAGCAGAATAGCTGGCCCCGCGCTACGGTTGAGTTGGCGCGGGGCACAGCGTAAGCCGCACCGGCCCCTACTTGTTTGCTAAAGGGCAAAAATGTGATGCCCCGGGCTGCCTGCGTGCCCCCCGCGCCCCTGGGTTTTCTTCTTCGTGCCAATCCACTTGCCCGCATCCTGCCGTAGGTCTGCTGCACCACCTCTTACTATTCTTATCCAGCTTTGGCGTCAGGCCAAAATTATATAGCTGCGGTCATCGCCTTACCTCGCCTTTATCCGTTCTAAACTCCTACTATTCAAGTCCACATTTTCTATCCCTAACACCGATGCCGCCCGGGCTTGGGCTGGCTTCGGCTGTTGTCCCGTATGAAATCAACCCTGGCGCTGCTGGCGGCGGCCGAGGAGGAATTGCTGGTGCAGCGCCTCCTGGCCCGCGACGAACAAGCTCTCCAACTCCTTCATGACCGTTATTCCCGCAATCTGTTCGCTGTTATTTTCCGCCTGGTGCGCGATGAAAACCTCGCCCAGGACGTGCTGCAGGAAGGTCTGCTGAAGGTGTGGCTGAGCATTGACCGCTACGATGCCGACCGCGGACGCCTCTTCACCTGGATGGTGCGGGTGTGCTGCAACCAGGCCATCGATGCCCTGCGCAGCCCGCGCCACCGTTTCCATAGCGGCACCCGCTCCCTAGAAGTGGGCGGGGCCCAACGGGCCCAGGCGCCTGCCTCGTTCAACCCCGAGCACATCGGCCTGCGCGAATTTGTGCTGCGCCTCAAGCCCCGCCAGCGCGAAGTCATCGACCTGCTGTACTTCGGCGGCTGCACCCAGGCCGAAGCCGCCGAGCAGCTCGGCATCCCGGTGGCCACCGTCAAGACGCGCGCCCGCGCCGCCTTGCAGGTGCTGTCGCAGCTCGTGCGGTAGCGCGGCTCAGCGCGGGCACTCCTCGCGCGTCAGGCTTTCGTTGATGAGAATGGCGGCCCGGTTGCCCTCGGCGGCGGCTATCAGGGCCTGCTGGGCGCCGGGCGTGGTGTCGCCGGCGGCATACACGTAGGGCACCGATGTTTGCAGGCCCGAGTCGACCCACACGGCACCTTTGCTGGTGATGCGGGCGCCCATTTCCTCGGCTAGGGCGCTGCGCTGCAGCTGCGGCGCGTGCAGGAACACGGCAGCCCGTTCCAGCCGGCTGCCATCCGCAAACTCGATGCAGTGCAAGTCGCGCTCCTTGGTACCAATGAGCCGGGCAATGGGCTCCTCGTTGACGCGAATGTGGTGGCGACGCAGGCGGCGCCGGGCGTTGGGCGTGAGGTGCCCGGGGCCGTCGGTCACCACCACCACGTCCGGGCTCCAGCGGCTCACCAGCAGGGCCAGGCCCGTCACGGTGCGGCCCTGCCCGTACACGGCCAGGGGCTGGCCCCGCACCTCCCAGCCGTGGCAGTACGGGCAGTGCAGCACGCCCCGCCCCCACAGCTCCCGAAAGCCCGGCAGCGGCGGCAACACGTCGGCCACGCCGGTGGCCAGCAGCACCCGCCGGGCCGTGATGCTGAGCGGCGCGTCGTCGGCTGTGCCGCAGCCGGTGGCCCGGAAGCCGCCCGCCTCCGGCACCACGCGCTCGATGCGCACGCACTGCACCTCCACGGTTTCGTAGGGGCGCAGCTGCTCGTGGCCCAGGCGTAGCAGCTCGGCCGGCGTCACGCCGTCGCGGGTGAGGAAGCCGTGCACGCCGGGCGAGCATTCGTTGCGCGGGCGGCCGCCGTCGGCCAGCAGCACCCGGCGCAGGCAGCGCCCCAGCGTGAGGGCCGCCGCCAGCCCGGCGCTGCCCGCGCCAATTATCAACACGTCGTATTGCATCAAAGTCAAAATCAAGCCCTGTCCGGGTTGGTCTAACCCGCCGGATGGCCCCGGGGTTACGTTGGCGGTCCTGGCAGCCATAAAAAAAGCCCTCCCCGACATGGGGAGGGCTTTTTCATTTGCCAGCAAGCCGGCTGTCGCTCGTGCGTTATTCTTTCACGAGGCGCTTGGTCAGGTTCACTACCTGGCCGCCGTTCTGGCCACGCACCAGCACCACGTAGGTGCCGCTGGCGATGGTGTTCAGGTCGAGGGCGTGCGCTAGGCCGGCGGGCAGCACTTTGCCCAGCACAGTGCGGCCCATGGCGTCGAGCACGCTCACCTGGTAGGTGCCGGCGGGCAGCGAGGTCAGGTCGAGTTGCGTGTTGCCCGAGGCGGGGTTCGGCGAGAGGGCGATGCCCAGCTCAACGGCGCTCTTGGTGAAGGCCACCGTGCGCACCGGCGAGTAGGTGCTCGTGCCGTCGGTGTCTACCTGCAGCAGGCGGTAGTACACCCGGCCCGTGGCTTTGGCACCGGCGCCGGCATCGGTCAGGGCGTAGGTAGAGCCGGCCGAGGTCGTGCCCTGGCCTTTCACCTGCGCGATTTTCACGAAGTCGGAACCGTTGAAGCTACGCTCCACGTCGAAGTGGTCGTTGTTCTTCTCCGAAGCCGTGGTCCAGGTCAGGGCGGCGTCGATGTTTTTCACGGCCGTCACGGCAAACTCTTTCAGCTCGACGGGCAGCGGAGCCGCGCCGATGGTGAAGCTCACGTTGTTCACGGTCACGCCGCCGAACAGGTCGGTGGTGGTCACCGGAATGGTATAGGTGCCGGCCACCAGCTTGGTGCGGTCCGTCACGGTGAAGAGGCCGGTGGCGGCATTCAGGGAGACGCCGATGTTGCTCAGCTGCGTGGTGGCGGCGGGAGTGGTGGTGGCGTTGGTGCCGGTGGTGGCCAGGCCATTGGCGGCGCCGGTAGCCAGCACGCCGGTGGTGGTGTTATAGAGCTGGCCCGACGAGTTGTACCGAGCCCCGTTGAGGTCGTACACGTAGGCAATCACGTCGCCGTTCAGGTACTTGGTGAAGCCGTTGGCAGCCGAACCGCCTTTGGCCGGCAGCACGGTGTAAAGAGCGGCGTTGTCCTGGCCCACGCGGATGGTGTAGAGGGCGTCGAGGCTCTGCAAGTTGCCGTTGTCGATGGCCGCGTAGGTGAAGAACACGTTGCCGGTGAACGTCGACACGGGGTCGAAGCGCAGCGAGGCAGCTTGGGTGGGGGTCAGCGACACCGAGGTGCTCGTGATGGCCGTGTAGGTGCCGCCATTGTTGTAGTAAAGCGTGCCCTGCGTGGTGGCGTTCGGGAGGCTCGTCAGCACGTAGCTGGTAACCGTATTGTCGTCGGTGCCCACCAGCGGCGAGATGTTCAGGGCGCCGGCCGTGTTGCCCTGGGGCGACTGCAGTGCGTTCACCACATTGGCGGCGTACGGGGGCTGGTTCAGCGGCTGGGTGGTCACGCTGGCCTGGTTGTTACCGGTGTTGCTTTCGCCGGTGGCGGTCACGTTGGCCGAGACGAAGGTACCGCCCGTGCCGGGGGCATTCATCGAAATGGTGAAGGTGTTGATAACCTCACCGGCCGGGCCGGGCACTTGGTTCGTGATGGCGGGGAAGGTAATGGTGTTGCCGGTCTGCACACCACCGCCGGTGATGTTGCTGGCCGTCACGCCGTTGAGCAGCGTCACGGTCTGCACCACCGAAGGAGCGGTAGCCGGGCCGTTGTTCAGCGTTTGCACCGTATAGGTCAGCGTCGTGTTGGGCAGAGCTGCATCGGGGCCGCTGATGGAAGTGGTCACGTCGTAAGCCGTGGGAGCAACCGTAGGCGTGAGGGTCACCGTGCGGTAAGCGTAGTTATCGGCCGCAGCGGCGGCCGTTGTGCCCTCGTTGTAAGGACCAGCTACTGCCGACACAGCGTACAGCGTACCCACCGTGGGGGCCGTCACCGTCACCGTGTAGGTATCGCGGGCGTTCCCGCCGTTGGAGCTCAGGCTGGTGCCGCTGAACGTGTAGACGCCCGTGGTCTGGTTATAGGTGCCAGCGCCGGTGCTGGTACCGGTTACCACCGTGCCAGGGGGCAGGTACAGACGCTGCACCACGTTGTTGGCGGTGTTGGTGCCGTTGTTGTTATCAAACACGACGGTGTAAGTCACCGACCCACCCGGGGCCACCGTGGTAACGTTGGGCGTAAGCGTGGTAAACATGCTAATGCCCGTGTTGGCCGAGGCCGTCACGTTTACCGAAGCGGTGGTGGCAGAATTGTTGGTAGAAACCGGGTCCGTCACGGTAGCGCCGGTAACCTGCGCCGTGCTGGTCAACTGGCTGTTGAGTGCCTGCGGGTTCACAAAGGTGGCGGCGTTTGCCACCGTGGCGCCGCTTACCAACGCAGCGTTGGTAAAGGTCACAATACCCGTCGAAGCGGTGTACACCCCGTTGGGGCTCAGCGTGGGCGCAGCGGCAAGGTTTGCCGGCAGCTGAATGGTGGTGGTCACCGTGCCGGAAGTCGAGGGGCCGTTGTTGGTGGTTTCGGCCACGTACGTCACCGGGCCGTTCACGGCCACCGTCGAGGGGCCATTCAGGCGCACCGTCAGGTCGGCCGAAGCTGCTACCGTGGTGGTGGCGCTGGCCGAGTTGTTGGCGTAGGTACCGTCAACCGAACTGGTCGTTACGCTGGCCGTGGCCGGGTAGCTGCCCACCGTGGTGGGCGTGAAGCTCACCGTGTATACCTGCGTGATGCCAACCGGGCTGGTTTCAATGGCGGGGAACGTTACCACGCCCGTGCCGCTGTTGTAAGTGCCGTCCGTGCTCACGCCCGTCAGGCCGGCGGGCAGTTGCACCGTCGGAATCAGGTTGACAGCAGTCGAGGGGCCGTTGTTCGTGAAGAAAGCCGTGTAACGAACTTCCTGGCCCAGCAGCACCGAACCCAGGCCGGCGATGGAAGCGGCCACGTCGGCGTTCGGCACCACGTTCACTTTGGTCGAAGCCGCGTTGTCGGCCACTATCGGGTCCACGGTTATGGTCGCCGAGGAAGTCGTCGTTGCGCCCACCGAAGCCGTCAGCAGCATGCCGCCGTCGCCCACGTTGGTCGGTGCGTTAAACTTAATGCTATAGCTCTGCGAGCTGGCGCTGGCCAGGGTCGTAATGGCCGGCAGGGTCAGCAGGCCCGTGGTGGTGTTGTACTGAGCACCGCTGGCGAAGTTCACGGTATTGCCGCTGGGGGTGCCGCTGGCGCCGTCTAGCTGCAGCCCCGTGAGGCCGGGCAGCAGTTGCACGAGTTCCACCACGTTGGTAGCGGGCGAAGGGCCGGCGTTGGCGGCCACAACAGTCAGTGTTACCTGGTTACCGGCGTTTACCGTCTGGGCCGAGGCCGAAATGGTGGTGTTCAGGTTGGCCACCAGCGGGTTCGTGGGCGGGTAGTTGAACTGCACGTTGGTGATGCCTGCCGAGCCGTTGTAGTAAGCCGTATTGTTGGCGGTATTGGAGTCGCTGCTGTTGCCGGCAGCGAGGCTAACCCGAGCAATGGGGCCAAAATCCGAGCCCGTGGCCTTGAAGCTGATGGTGTTGGCCACCGTCTGGCCGGCGCCGAGCGTAGCCAAGGTGGGGAACGTCACGGTGCCGCTGGCTGCATCATACGTGCCGTTGTTCGAGACGAACACATTGGTCAGGTTGGCGGGTAGTGCCACGGTTTGCACGACTTCGGCCGTGGGCAGGGCGCCCAGGTTGGAAGTCGTTACGTTCAGCGTAATCAGGTTGCCCTGCGTGATGGAAGCCGGGCCGCTGATGGTAGTGGCCACGTCCGTGACCGGCGCCACCAGCGTCGTGCGGGAGTCGGTATCGTTGGCCGTGGTGCCGTTCTGGCTGGCACTGGTGGTGGTGGTGGCCGTGTTGGGGGCATAATAAATGCCCGGCACAGCCGGCAGCGTGTACGAGTACGTGAACGAGGTGTTCGTGCCCGAAGTAGAGGCGATGGTGGGGAAGCTCAGCGTGTTGCCTACCAGCGTGCCGCCGCCGGTGCTCGTCACCGTGGCGCCGGCCGGGATGGTCACCGAACGGGTGGTGGTGGTCGACGACTCGGGGCCGCTGTTGCCAAAGTTCACCGTGAAGGTATTGGTGCCGCTGGGCAGGCCCGTGGTGGGGCCAGCAGTGAAGTTGGCGTACACATCGGCCTGGGCGCAGAAGGTCAGGAACTCGAAGCCGATGGTGTGGGTGCGGTCGGTGGTATTGGTGGCGAAGGGCGCGATGTTCTCGTAGGTGAACTCGATGCGCTGCACCGTGCCGGGGAAGCTCACCGTGATGTCGCCGGTCGTGATGCCATTGCTCACGGCGATGCCCGTGATGGCGTTTCGCTTGTAAACGGGGTCGGAGGTCGCGGTAGCCGTGCTGCCGTTGCCCACAAACTTCTGGATGTTGTTGTTGATGCCCGGGCCCGAAAAATTGCTGGGCGCCAGGTCAATCAGCGTGCCGCCGGTAGCCGTGGGGTAGGCATCCAGGGTAAGCCGGTCGATAAAGCTGCCGTTTACCAGGTCTTTGTCAACGTCCGTAAACGTCATGGTGAGGTTATTCACCGGCCGGCTGAAGGTGTACACCACGGTGGCCACGTCGGAGGTGGGGCCGCCGCCGGTCACGTTGCGCTGCCACACCAGGAACTTGCCCGTGCCGAGCACGGCGTTGGCGCCCACGGCAAACGTGTTGATGGCGGCGCCGGCACTGCCGGTGTAGTTGCTGTAGGTAACGGAAGTGCCCGGCGAGCCGCTGCTCACCTTGTCCGACCCCGTGGTGCGGCTGCCGTCCGGCGTTGCGTTGGTGTAGTTGAAAGTAACTACCTGGTTGCAGGTCTGTGCGGAGGCGTCCGAAGCACTGCCTGCCAACAATAGCCCTAACAAACCGGCGCCCCACCGGAACGACGAACCGGCTCGATTAACGGTGCGCCGCAACGGCTCGGCCACCGAAGTAGCCAACCTAGATGGTAAGGAAATCCTCATAATGGGAAAGGGTAAAAATGTAGTGAATTCAGTTGTGCTTATGATGTGGGCGGCCAAAAGCTGCCAATGAAAAATCAGAAGGGCATCAGGCTAGGGGCCAACGCCGGGTAATCGACTGCTTTAATTAAAATTTCTGCCAAAACGTAACCTTTTCTAGCCCCCAAAAGTACCATTCTTTTTTTATTGTCGCTAGTTAATATTCGATGAACAACGGCTTACACCCGACCAACTTCAGCTTTTAACCATTATTCTACTGACCATAAATCCCTCTTTCGGCCATCCATTCATTATCACAAAACCCATATATTATACTTACTTAAAATCTCTCATGAAATTTTTTTATAAAAAATATTCTATTTTAACACCTACCGCTTCAACTGTCTGAACACAAAAAAAGCCCGCAATTGCGGGCTTTTTTTTACGAACCGGAAGTGGCTTCCGGATTTGCAAAGGCACTATTTTTTTCGGCCGCTGGTGGCTACCAGCGCCCGGAGCGGCTCGTTGAAACCAACGGCATCCACCAACTCTTCGAGCGGTAGGTGGAGGCGGTATTTCCAGAAATGGGTCGGATTGCTGGGCACGTTGATTTGCTCGTCGTGCGGGTTGGCCCGGCGCAGGTGGCCGTCGATGGCCAGCAAATCCTGCAGCGGGAAAATGGCCCACATGGCCGGCGAGTGCAGGTGCTGCACCAGGATTTCGCGCGCCACCCAGGGCTCGCAGTAGAACGGCGCCACCTCGCGCCAGTGGCCGAGCATGGTTTCGAAAAAGCGCTGGGTACGCACCCGGTCTTCTTCCCACCAGCCGCGCACGGTGCTCATGTCGTGGCTGCTGGTCGTGACCACGTTCAGGTAAGGCGCCGCGTCGGGATGCCCAAATTCGGTGGCCGGGTCCGAAGGCATGCGCTGGATGTGGAGGCCCAAGATGCCGAGTTCCTTCATCACGCCGGGCACCGAGGCGGGCACCATACCCAGGTCTTCGCCGCAGATGAGCATGTCGGTGGCGTAGCGCACGGGCGGCAGTTTCACGAGGCCCTGCTGGCGCCAGAACTCCTCGTGGCGCCGGAAGAAGAAGTCGATGTAGATGTCGTCGTAGAGGCGGCGGCGGTCCTCGTCGCTGTCGAGCTCGCGGAAAGAGTAGCTCTTGTTGAGCGTGATGCGCGGGTGGTAGAAGTCGTTGCCGGCCGGCACAAACAGCACCTCGTTCACCAGCTTGAACAAGCCGGTTTGCAGCCACTGGAAGTATTCCGTGTGCTCG
The DNA here is from genome assembly GCF_022921075.1 of Hymenobacter sp. 5317J-9. NCBI lineage: Bacteria > Pseudomonadati > Bacteroidota > Cytophagia > Cytophagales > Hymenobacteraceae > Hymenobacter > Hymenobacter sp. 5317J-9. Next base: position 1,109,327 of record NZ_CP095050.1, on the reverse strand, counting down.
GGGTAATCGGCTATTTTTTGGGCGATGTAGGCTTCAATCTTGCGCTGGTCGTCCACATTCTCCTTCAGGTGAATGCGGCCGTAGCTGGCGTCGTACATGTACTCGTCGAACACGTTCTGGGCTTCGCCCTGGAAGATGTCCTGCAGCATGTGCCAGCGGATGTAGGGCTCGCACAGGCGCGAGTAGTCGAACCAGCCCAGGCGGCGCTCAATCTCGTGGCGGTGCAACGGCAGCGCGGGCGAAAAATGTCCCAGCAGGCCCTCCACCGACTCAATGGGCATCTCCCAGATGCGGAAGAAGCCCAGAATATGGTCGATGCGCAGCGTGTCGAAGTAGCGGGCGAGATGGCCCATGCGCTGCTTCCACCACTTGTAGTCGTCCTGGGCCATGCGCTCCCAGTTGTAGGTGGGGAAGCGCCAGTTCTGGCCGGTGGTGGAGAAATCGTCGGGCGGGGCGCCGGCCTGGCGGTCCATGTGGTAGAGCTCGGGCTGCGTCCAGGCGTCCACCGAGTGGCGGTAGATGCCGATGGGCAGGTCGCCCTTCAGCACCACGCCGTGGGCGCGGGCGTAGTCGACGGCGGCCAACAGCTGCTTGTCGAGGTGATACTGCACAAAGAAAAACAGGCCGTACTCGTCGTAGTCGGGCGCGGTTTCGGCGGTCAGGGCTTCCAGGTTTTGCGGGGTGCGGAACTCCTCAGGCCACTGCTGGAAGTCGGCGGTGCCGAACCGGTCGCGCAGGGCTGAGAAAGCCGCGTAGGGCACCAGCCATTCGGCCTGGCTGGCGTAGAACGCGCGGTAGCCGGCATCGGCCAGGAAGTTCTGCTTCTCCTGCTTGTAGAGCAGCTTGAGAAACTTCCACTTGGCGTTCATTACCGGCTCGTAGTCCACGAAATCCTTGGCGTTGAGCTCCTGCTTGAGTTGGGCCAGCTCTTTGGCGGCCTTCTTGTCCTTGAGCGCGGCAATGCCTTCGAGGTGGATGAACTGCGGGTGCAGCGCAAACACCGAAATGGCCGCGTACGGGTAAGAATCGACCCAGGTGTGGGTGGCCGTGGTGTCGTTGATGGGCAGAATCTGAATCAACTGCAGTCCCGTTTTCACGGCCCAATCGGTGAGCAGCTTCAAATCGGAGAACTCCCCTACCCCAAGGCCCTGCCCGGAGCGCATGGCAAACACGGGCAGCGCCACGCCGGCCCCGCGCCAAGCGTCGGGGTAGCGGTAGCCCTCGTCGTTGAAGACGCGGGCGGCGGTGCGGTCCTGATTGGCGGGCACCACGCGGTTGTCGCCGCCTTCCATGTCGAGGGCGTGGCCGGCGGCCGGGTCCCACATGGCGTATTTATAGTGGCAGTCCTCGCCGGGGCTTTGCAGCTTGATGCGGCCGCTCCAGGTGGGGTAGGCAGCATCGGTCAGTACGAGGGCTTTGGTGTTGTCCCAGGCGCCGAGGGCGGGGTCGGAGCCGAGGATGCACAGGCTGAGGTGCGGGTCCACACGGGGCGCCACCAGCTGAAACACGGTTTCGCCGGCCGCTGGGGGGGTACCAGCCGGCTGAGAGGTGCTGGCTGGTTCGGCAGCTTCAGTGGCCTTCGCGGCTTTGGGTGCTTTAGTAGCCTTTTTGGTTTTGGCTGCCAGGGCTTCGGTTGGCGCCGGGGCGCCGGGGCGGCGGAACAGGGCTTTGGTGAAGGCGGCGGTCAGCAGCTCGTTTTCGGGCTGGGCCGGGGCGCGCCAGTAGTCGGCCAGGCGCAGGCGCTGGGCGCGGGCGGGGTCGTAGGCCACGGCGCGATTGGGGCCGTGCTCCCAGTGCTGAGCGCCGGTGTTGGCGTCGAGCAGTACGTACTTATAGGAGAGGCTGCCGGCGGCATCGGGCACTTCCAGGTCGAGGCTCCAGCAGGTCGTGGCTTCGTCGTAGTGCAGGGGTGCGGCACTGGCCAGCTGCCAGCCGCCCAGCTCGGGCCGCGAGCCACACACGGCCAAACGCTGGCCGAACACGGTGCGGTAGGGAAGGGAAAAACGTATTGTCATGCGGGAAGCTTGGTGGGATTTGGGGGCGAAAGATAACGCCTTGCGGAGTGAAGAAGGAGGAACCGCGACGGAGGAATGGCCTTGTGCAACCCGTTGTGCAAGACGGAATAGGAATATCCAGACACCATTTGTGCAATCGATTGTACTCAGTTGCTGAATTCTAGTGCCCGGCGGCCGTTTTGGTAGACTTCAAATAGAAAGATTTCGGCGCCCCGATTTATTACGTGTCATTTCACCTTCGGTCAATACGGACCCGGTTTCCAACCCCGGCCCGGGGTTTTGCGTTTGGAAGGGCTGCCTTGCTACGTGTTGCCGCTAATTCCTTCCTGCCTTGTCCACTTTTCTGCGTCGTGCCCTTTACGGATTGCTGGGGTTAATTGCCTTGGTGCTGCTGCTCGTCATAGCGGTGGTGGTGTTTTTGCAATTCTCTGCGGGGCAAGACTTTGTAGCCAAGCGCGCCGAGAGCTACCTGCGCGGCAAGCTGGGCACGGAGGTGCGCATTGGTAAGTTTCGCACGGACTTTCGTCACGTCATCAACCTCGACGGGGTGTACGTGGAAGACCAAAAGCGCGATACGCTGCTTTCGGTGGGCCACCTGGGTGTCGACGTCGACATCTGGGCCCTGCTGCACAGCCAAGTCAACGTGTCGAACGTGGAGCTGAACGACGGCCGGGTGCGCCTCACCCGCACCGAGCCCGACTCGGTGAACAACTACGACTTCATCATTGCGGCCTTCACCGACCCCACGGCGCCGGTGGACACCACGGCTTCGGGCCTGAAGTACGACATCGGCAAGGCCCGGCTCACCAACATCTACTTCACGCAGAATGACCAGGTGACCGGTTCCGACATTCGGGCCCGCATCGGGGAATTCACGGCCAACATGGACGAGGTAGATGTGGACAACTCCATCTACAAGGTGGATAATGCGGCCCTGCGCCGCTCGGCCATCAGCATTGTGCAGACCAAAACGGCCCCGGAGGTGGAAAGCCCCGGCCCCACCGAGCCGCTCACCCTGCAGTTCGGCCTGAACCGGGCCACGCTCGACAGCGTGCGGTTTGTGTATAAAAACGACCCGGCCGCGCAGTACATCAGCACCACCATCGGCCTGGCCGACGTCACCGCCAAGGACATCGACCTGCAGCGGCAGCGCGTTAACCTGGGCAAGCTCACGCTTAAAAACACCACTTTCGCCTACGCCCAAAATGAGCAGGTGCCGGTGGAAGAGCGAGTGGTGAACCCCGCCGAAGCCGTGCGCAAGCTCGACGAAGCCACCGACAAAGCCAAAGCCGCTACCGGCCAGGCCGCCGCCTCGCCCGGCTGGCGCGTGAACCTCGACCAGTCCGACATCAGCGGCCTGGCCGTCAATTTCGACAACTTCAACGAGCCGAAGCAGCGCACCCGCGTGCCGGCCATGGACTACAACCACCTGCACTTTACGGACCTGGTGCTGAACACGCGCGACCTGCGCTACTCCGAAAACAGCACCACCGGCCGCGTGGAAAACCTGGCCGGCAAAGAGCAAAGCGGCTTTCAGATTGATAAGTGGCGGGCCAACGTGGTGTACGACTCGGTGCAGATTCGCCTCGACAGCCTCGACTTGGTGACGCCGCACACCCGCATCCGGCGCACGCTGGCCATTGGCTACGAAAGCCTGGCCGCGCTGGGCGACACCAAGAACCTGCCGAACCTGAAGATTGAAGGCGACCTGCGCGATGTGCGGCTGGGCTTCCGCGACATTCTGTACCTGGCGCCGGATTTAGCCGGCACGCCGCCTTTCAACACGGGCCCCAACCAGTCGGTGCTGCTGAATGGGCAGATTGCCGGGCGCGTGGGCGACTTCACCGTGCGCAACCTGGAGTTTGTGGGCCTGCGCAACACAGTGCTGAAGGCCCGCCGCGGCCGCATTCAGGGCCTGCCCAATACCGATGCGCGGCTGTATGCCGACCTCGACATTCAGGATTTTCATACCACCGAGGCCGACATTCGCAGCTTGGCGCCGAAGGGCAGCATTCCCAGCAACATCAGCATTCCGCCCTCGCTGGCACTTAGCGGCACCTTCCGCGGCCGGCCCACCACGCTGGCGTTCGACACCAACCTGAAGCTGCGCAGCACCTACGGCGACCTGGCTTTCAGCGGCAACGTGGGCGCGCCGCAGGCCAACGGGCGGCAGCCGCTGGTGGGCACCTTCGCGGTGGGTGGGTTTGACTTTGGCAAGCTGCTCAAAAACCCGCAAATCGGGCGCGTCACGGCCACAGGGCGCATCAATGCCACGGGTAACTTGAAGGACCCCGGCACGCTGGTGGGCCGGGTGCAAAGCACCGTGCAGAGCGCCCGCTACAATGGCTACACCTACCGCGGTGTGGTGGCGACGGTCGACCTCGACCGCAACCGCTACGTCATCAACGCCAACAGCAAGAACGACCCCAACCTGAACCTAGACCTGCAGGCCGTGGTAAATCTGCGAGATGCCCGCAATCCTACTTACGAAGTAACCAGTCTGAACCTGCGCGGCGCTAACCTCACAGCGCTGGGCTTCTACACCGGCGGCGACCTGCGGGTGCAGGGCAACCTTAAAGCCAACCTGCGCGGCTCGGATTTGAACTCGCTGAACGGCACCTTCAGCGGCCAGAAGATTGTGATAGTGCGCGACAACCAGCCTTTCGCGCTCGATTCGCTCAACGGCCGCATCGTGCAGATGGCCACGCGCACCACCGCCGTCATCACCTCCGACATTGCTAACGTGAACCTCGACGGCAACGTGCACCTCGGCGACATTGCCACCGAGCTGCAACAGCACCTTGACCGCTACTTCGACGTGCCTGGCGTGAAGTATGTGCCCAGCGCCGCCGACCGCCATTTCACCTACTCGCTCAAGCTGAAAGACCCCAAGCTGGCCACCAAGCTGGTGCCGGGCCTGAAGAAGATTTCGCCCTTCACGCTGGCCGGCGAATACTCGCGGCAGGCGGCCCGCCTCACGGCCAACACCAGCATTCCCCTCATTCAGTACAACAACTACCGGCTCGATTCGCTGCGGCTGAACGTGGACTCGGACCCCGGCAAGCTGGATTATGGCCTGCGTCTGGCCCAAGCCGCCCAGGACACAACCCTGAAGCTGCGCCGTCCCAGCGTGATTGGCAACGTGGCCAACAACAAGGTATTTGCCCGCGCCGCCATTCTGGGCGACTCGGCCAACCGTGAGCGGCTGGCGCTGGCCGGCACCGCGCAAGCGCTGGCCCAGCCGCGCGGCGAAGTGGCCTACCAGTTCGAGGCCGCGCCCGAGCAGATTATCAACTATGAAAACTGGACGGCGGGCGCCAACAACTACGTGCGCTACTACCCCACCGGCGCCGTGGTGGCCAGCGGCCTCAACCTGACCAATGGCCGCAGCACGCTGGCCCTGCAAAGCCAGAACCCCGCGGTGCCTAGCTCGCCGCTGGGCGTCACGTTTACCAATTTCGAGCTGGCCGAGCTGGCCAAGATTGTGCAGCAGCAGGATTCGCTGGTGGCCGGGCAGCTGAATGGCACGGCCCGCATCGACAACCTAGGCAAGCCCAATCAGGCCTTCACGGCCGATGCCACCGTCAAGAACCTGGTGTTCCAGAAGGCGCTTATCGGCGACATCGCCTTCAACGCCACCAACCCCAGCGCGGGCCGCTACGACGTGGATGCCCGCCTGACCGGCGGCGCCGTGGGCAGCGTGGGCGGCAGCGGCAACGACGTGCAGGTGCGCGGCACCTACCTCGCCAACAGCCCCGCTCCGCTGAACCTAACCGTGGACGCCAACCGCCTCAACCTGAAACTGGTGGAGCCTTTCTCGGTGGGCCAGGTGCGCAATGCCAACGGCTACATCAGCGGGCAGCTCACGGTGACGGGCGCGCCCTCGGCGCCGGTGGTGCGCGGCACGCTCAACACCTCGGCCGATGCCGGCTTCATTGTGCCGCAGCTGGGCTCGCCGTTCCGGCTGCCCAATCAGTCGCTCACGTTCGATGGCCGCGGCATTGCCTTCAACAACTTCACGGTGCTCGATTCGGCCTCGAACAAGGCCGTGGCAAATGGCTACCTGCTCACGAAGGACTTCATCAACTATTCCTTCGACATGACGGCCACGACCAACAATTTCCTGGCCGTGCGCAGCACCCGCGAAAACAACGAACTGTTCTACGGCCGGCTGGTGCTCGACTCGGAAACGCGCCTGACGGGGCCCGTGGAGCTTATCAAGATTGACACCCGCGTGACCGTGGTGGAAGGCTCGAACCTGACGGTGGAGTCGCCGGCGGCCACGCCTACCACGCAGGAGCGCACCGGCATTGTGGAGTTCATTGACGTGAGTGCGCCCATCGACACCATGCTGGCCCGCAAGGTGGCCCTCGATACCACCAAGGTGAACGCCACGGGCTACGACATCACGGCCGTGGTGACCATCACCAACCGCACGCCGTTCACCATCGTCATCGACCCGGTTAGTGGCGACAACCTGAAGGTGCGAGCCGCCGGCACGCTCAACACCAACATTGCCCCCGACGGCACCATCACGCTGAGCGGCCGGCTCGACGTGGCCCGTGGCCAGTATCACATGTCGCTCTACGACCTGGCCCAGCGCGATTTCATCCTGGCCCGCGGCTCGTCCATCACCTGGGACGGCGACCCCTACAACGCCACCCTCGACCTCACGGCCATCTATAAAGTGCAGGCCGCTCCGGCCGAGCTGCTGGCCGGCCAGGGCCTCGACGACCAGACGGCCAACACCATTGCCCGCAACCGCCTACCCTTCAACGTGCTGCTGAAGGTGACCGACCAGCTCAGCAAGCCCACCATCGGCTTCGACATCACGCTGCCCGAAAATCAGCGCGGAGCCCTGGGCGGGCAGGTGGATACTAAGCTGGCCCAGCTGCGCCAGCCCAGCCAGACGTCGGAGCTCAGCAAGCAGGTGTTTTCGCTGCTGATTCTGGGTCGCTTTGTGGCCCAAAACCCCTTCCAGACCAGCAGCGGCGAGGGCATTGTGGCCACGCAGCTGCGGGGCAGCGCCAGCGCCGTGCTCACCGACCAGCTCAACAACCTGACCGATAAATACCTCTCCGGCCTGGGCCTGGACCTGGGCGTGACCAACCAAGCCGACTACAGCACCGGCGAAGCCCGAAGCCGCACCGACCTGAACGTGGCTGTGCGTCGCCAGCTGCTCAACAACCGCCTGACCGTGCGCGTGGGCACCGACATCAACCTGAGCGGCGGCTCGGGCACGCAGGCCACGCAAGGCCAGAACAGCGCCAGCAACCTGGCCGGCGACGTGAGCATTGAGTACCGGGTGCTGGCCGACGGCCGCCTGCGGGTGCGCGTGTTCCGCCAAAACGGCTATGAAGACATCGACGGGCAGATTATTCGGACGGGCGCGGCCCTGGTGTTCCAGCGCGACTACCGCGACCTGAAGGAGCTGTTCTCGAAGGTGCCCAAAGACGTGAAAGCTGAGCGCCGCGCCGAGCGCAAGGAAGTGAAAGCCGAGAAAAAAGCCGAAAAAGACTCCGTGCAGCAAAACCAGCCCGCGGCGCGGGCTGACTCCACGCGTGACAAGTCCACCACCGGACGCTAATACCGAATTTGCGTATGCTTACTTACTACCGCCGTTCTGATGCCGGGCCTGGCGCAGCTCCCCGGGGCGGCCACGCGGGCACCTCGGGCAGCCGGCTTGGGGCCTGGGCAATCACGACGCTGGCGCTGCTGTGCCTGTCGGCCTGCTCGGGGCTGAAATACGTGCCTGAGGGCCAAAAGCTGTATACCGGCAGCAAGGTCACCATCAACTCGCCCGAGAAAATCACCAATGAGTCCGCGTTGCAGACGGAGCTGGAATCGGTTATCCGGCCCAAGCCCAATGCCTCGTTTCTGGGGCTGCGGCCGAAGCTGTATTTCTGGGGCCTGGGCCAAGGCAAAACCAAGGGCCTGGGCCATTTCCTGGCCGACAAGTTTGGGGAAGCACCGGTGCTGCTGAAGGATGTGAAGATTGCCGCCACCAGCGGCCTCATCACCAACCGGCTCTATAATAACGGCTTCTTCAAAGGCACGGTGACCAACGAGGTGAAAACCCAGGAAAAAACCGCGCAGGTGAACTACACGGCCAATACCGGCCGGGTATATACCATTCAGGAAATTCATTTTCCCGACCGCGACACGCTGGTGGATAAGGACATTCGGGCCACGCAGGCGGGCAGCCTGCTCAAAGTGGGCGATGCCTACAACCTGAACACCTTCACGGCCGAGCGGGTGCGCATCGACAACGCGCTGAAAAACTCGGGCTACTTCTACTTCAACCCCGACTACATCCTGTTTCAGGTCGACAGCACGCTGAACAACAAAATCAACGTGTACCTGCGGGTGAAGGCCAAGGCGCCGGACAAAGCCACCAAGCCCTACTGGCTCGAACGCATTCGCCTGAACACCAACTATGTGCTGACGGATACGACCACCCGGCAGCCCATTATGTACAAGAAGTACGAATACTACCCCGACGAGGAAATATTCAAGGCCAAAGCCATTACCAACGCCACTTTCCTGTACCCGGACAGCCTGTACCGCCGCCGCCGCCGCGACCAGACCATCAGCCGCCTGATGAGTTTGAATACGTTCAAGTTCGTGGAAATCCGGCTGCGGCCTTCGGCGGCCGGCGATTCGGCTGGCCGCGCCCGCCTCGACGCCGACGTGCTGATGACCCAGCTCAAGCGCAAAAGCCTGCGGGCCGACCTGCAGCTGGTGAGCAAGAGCAACGGCTTCACCGGCCCCGGCCTCACGTTGTCGTTTCGCAACCGCTCGGCCCTGCGCGGCGGCGAGCAGCTGCTGGTGAACGCCGTGGCCAGTACCGAAACCCAAAGCGGCAACGGCAACGGCGCCCTCGGCCTCACCAGCTACGAGTTTGGGCTGAACGCGCAGCTGGTGTTTCCGCGGCTGGTGGTGCCCGACTTGCCGCTGCTCGACATGCACCTGCCCAATTCCGATTTCCAGCCGCGCACCACCCTCGGGGCCGGCTACCGCACCGTGACGCGGGCCGACTATTTCCGCGAGGACTTCTTCAACCTGAACTACGGCTACACCTTCAAAACGAAGATTACCAACGAGCAGGAAATCCGGCCCATCGACGTCACCTACGTGCGCCTGAGCAACACCACCGAGGCATTCAACACCCTGCTGGACACGCGGCGCTACCTGCGCAGCGCTTTCGAGCAGCAGTTCATTCTGGCCAGTTCCTACCGCTACACCTACAACCAGCAGGTGCTGGAGCAGCGCCGCCAGCAGATTTATTTCAGCGGCCAGGTAGAGGGCAGCGGCAACGTGGCCAGCCTCATTGCCCAGGCCACGGGCCAGAGCCGCAACCTGCCCGACCAGGGCTACACCGTGCTGGGCCAGCAGTTCAGCCAGTACCTGAAGTTTGATTTGGAGCTGCGCGAGTACTACCGCATCAGCCAGAATCCCACCTCCGGCAACCGCATCGTGGCGCGCCTGCAGGCCGGCATCGGCATGCCCTACGGCAACTCCGTGGTGCTGCCCTATCCCAAGCAGTACGGCATTGGCGGCCCCAACAGCGTGCGGGCCTTCGCAGCGCGCGGCATTGGGCCCGGCACCTACCGCCCCCAAACCACCGAGCAGAGCCTCAACCAGTTCTACGACCAGGTGGGCGACATCCGCCTCGAAGGCAACGTGGAATACCGCCAGGACCTGGTGCCCTACGTCAAAGGCGCCCTGTTCGTAGATGCCGGCAACATCTGGCTGGCCAACGCCGACCCCGAGCGGCCCGGCGGCGAGTTCAAAGCCAATAGCTTCCTTAACCAGCTGGCCGTGGGCTACGGCGCGGGCCTGCGCATCGACGTGCAGTTTTTCGTCATCCGCTTCGACTACGCCCTGCCGTTTAAAGCCCCTTACGGCACGCCCGATAATCCCGCGGGCCGGTTCAACTTAGCCATTGGTTATCCCTTCTAAGGGGTAAAATGGTAGATTGAGTAAATGCGTAAAGTAGATGTTCTGATAGCTCTATTAATAGCGCCAGAACATCCACTTTACGCATTTACTCATCCACCATTTTACCGAATTATCGGCATCCGCTCAAACGGCCTTTCGCGGTCGAAGAGGTAGCGGTAGGTGGCGTGGGTTTTCAGAATCTTGGCGCCGATAGAGCGGGTGGTCACCAGCATGCGCGGGTTGAAGTCGCCAATCCAGTTCATCTCAATGTCGGCGTAGCCCGCGTCGATGAAGGCCTGGCGGGCATACACCAGCATGGCCGCGTCCACGCCCTTGCCTTGGTGCTCGGGCACCACGCCGTAGATGATGCCGAACAGCTTCTTGTCGCGGCGCTGCATGTAGCGGCGCTGCTCCCACAAAAAGCGCAGCTTGCCCAGCAAGTTGAGGCGCCGGCCCACGTGCTTGAAAATCTGATTCAGCTCGGGCAGGCTGATGAAAAAGGCCACCGGCTCCTCGCCGTGGTAGGCAAACCAGAGCAGGCGCTCGTCCAGCACGGGCTTCATCTGCTGCACAATCTTGCGGGCTTCGTCCAGGGTCATGGGCTTCACGCCCGAGTGCCGGGCCCAGGCCAGGTTGTACACGTGGTGGAAGTCCTGGGCCAGCTTTTCGGCCTCCTGTTTGCGGGCGTGGGCAAAGCGGTAGGTGCCGGCGTGCTCCTCGGCCCGCTTCGCGAAACTGGGGTGCAGCTCGGCCGCCGTGGTGCGGTAGCAGGTGTACTGCTTGAAATAGAGTTCGAACCCATACTGCTCAAACAGCGGCCGGTAATAAGCCGGGTGCCAGAACATACCGTAGTTCGGCTCCAGGTCGTAGCCATCGATGAGCAGGCCCCAGAACCGGTCCCGCTCGCCGAAGTTGATGGGGCCGTCCATGGCCTGCATGCCGCGGGCCGCCAGCCAGAGCCGGGCCGCCTCGAAGAGCTGATTGGCGGCCGCTTGGTCGTCGATGCACTCAAAGAAGCCCATGCCGCCGGTGGGCAACTCGGCGTTTTGCACGTCCACCGCGTCGCGGTTGAGGAAGGCGGCCACCCGGCCCATGGTCTGGCCGCTGGCGTCGGTGAGCACCCAGCGGGCGCACTCGCCGTTTTTGAATTTAGGGTTTTTGGCGGGGTCAAACACGGCTTCCACCTCGTTTTCGAGCGGGCCGATGTAGTTGGGCACGCCGGCGTGCAGACGGGCCGGCAATTCAATAAACAATCGCGCCAGGCGGTCGTCAACAACTTCAATTAGCGGCATAGGCAAAGGCGGTGCGCGGGCGCGGCAGCTTCCCTAGCTGCCTGGGGCCGGCACTGCCGCAAAGAAACGGGCTGGCGGCTGCTCGGCCCGGCAGCCAGCCTTAGCGCGGCGGGTTTGCACAGGCGTTTTCGCGGGCGGCGCTGCTGTTGGCGTAGCCTCCGGCCGGTTCGCGTGCCAGCCCGCGGCCGGGGCTGCCCGTAGCCAAGCGGCTGGTTTCGAATTGTCCCAACAAGTAGCAAAATGGGCACTCATGCCTCTCCTCCCCCATTCCCAGCACGCGCGCCGTTTCGGCAATCTTCAACGCCACTTTGCACCGCGGGTGCGTGTGGTAGATGGTGGCCTCCACTTTACCCGGCAAGTTGGAATAGAAGGGAAATGGTGGAATCATACTGCGTCATCTCAAGCCGAAATAAATGTACAAAAAAAATATTTTATTTGACTAAAATTACAAACAATCTGTGACCTACGTAGAAAAATGATATTTATCATTTAATAGCCGTACCATTGCCAAAGTTGGAAACTTCATACCGCCTAGCAACTACTTAGCTACCTCACACTGCAAATCAATGCGCCATAAGCAATAATGGCCGGCCGCAATTGCTTGCGGCCGGCCACTGGTAGCTGGACAAAACAGGCAGTTGCCTATTTCTTGGGCTTAATCTTGGTCTTATTGCGCTTGTCCTTCACCTTGGCATCGGTTTGCATGGCCGGAGCGGGCGTCACAACTGTGGTGGTGGAACTAGCAGGCGCCGTTTCTACCGTGGTGGTAGTCGACTCGGTGCTGATAGCCGGGGCGGGAGCCGGTATGGCAGTCGGGTACGACGGCGAGGCGGGCGTAGCCGGCGTTACCGTGGTTTGGCGAGTAGTGGTGGTGGTGCTGGTTTGGGCACTGGCCGAATAGCCGGCCGATGTAACCAACAGCGCGAGCAGAAACAATTGCTTTTTCATAGCGGCTAAGAAGTTAGTGAAACCATATCCCGCGTCGCAAAACGCGAAATCGAGAGCTTTTAACGCAATCGACGCAAAAGTGTTGGCCTGGCCTGCGGCACAGCTTACTGAAGTGGGACTGAGCCGCCTGAGGCACCACCTAAGCGCCCTTTCAGCCCGTCAGCGGCTTGGCCGTCCCGGTATCGGCCAGGCCAAAGGTGACGCGTGGCTCCCAGCGTTGCCCGTCGTGACGAAACAGCGTGAGGTGGCTCACCACAAACCCTGCGGCGTAGGAACGGGCCGCAAACTGTTCCTGCAGCGCGGGCACCTGCACGGGCGGCAGGTCGCGGGTGGCCAGCGTGAGGTGCGGCGTGAAGGGCCGGCTCTCGGGTGGCACTTCGGGCAGGTGAATGGCGCACCAGTCCATGAGGGCCGCGTGCAGCGCCCGGATGGGGCCGGGCTCGCTTACGCGCACAAACAGGGTGCGGTTACCAAACCACGCAAAGCCACGCAGGGCCACGCTGGCCGGGCCCTGCGTGGCCGCAAAAGCCGTTAGCGCCGCCGTGCAGCGGGCCTCAAACGCATCGGGCTGGCGCAGGGGCGGCAGCAGCGTGATGTGGGGTGGCAGCCGCACGGCGTTGCGACTGCCCGTGAGGCGATGCACCTCCTGCTTCAGGGCCCAGGTTTCGGAAAAGACGGGCTCCGGCGGCAGCACGGCCAGCAGGTACAGCGTTTTCATAGCACATAGCAAACAAGAAGTCCTTGCTCTACGCAAAACGCCTGCCCGGCTGCCAGGGCCTCGTATGCTGTCCCGCTCAGGAAAGCAGCCGGGCCTGGTGAGCGGCGCTTATCAGGCCTGGGGCATTTTTGAGGGTGGCCAGCACCACTTCCTTCGCGGCCTGCTTCAACTCGTCTTTGCTGATGTCGCGCGCTTCTTCTTTCACCAGCTCGCCCATGGTCTGGAATGCGTGCAGCAGCGTTTTGCGGCTGGGTTTTTCGGCTTTCAGCTCGTCATAGACCCGGGCAATCTGGGCATTAATCCGGAGGCGGCGGGTGTGAAACACGGAGTCGCTGGCCGTGTGCGACTGCACGGCTTCGAGCACGGCCACCAGCGGCCGCCACCGGGTGGCGGTGAGCAGCACAGCGTCGCTCAGACGGTGCCGGTGGCTGGCCTCCGCAAGGGGGACGGGCGTTTCCGTCGGTTCGGGGTAGTGGCTGGGCCGGCGGTCGGTGGCACGTTCAGCGGGCATCGGGTCGGAGTTGCCGGAAGGCATAGCTGGGCACAAAAGTCAATAGGCTCGTCCAAGATACGCGTGCCGCTCCGGTCCTACCAACGGCCCAGCCCTCCCTTGCCGCGTACGGGCAACACCACCGGGCTGAACACAAAACGCCCCGCTACGAACTCGTGCGGGGCGCTTCTTGTGCTGCTCTAACGGCTACGGGGCTTTGCGGCGCCCAGCTATTGCCAGCCGCCACCCAGCGCGCGGTACACGTTCACCGTCGCATTGAGCTGCTGCATCTTGGTTTCGATGAGGTCGAACTTCGACTCCAACGCGTCGCGCTGGGTGAAGAGAACTTCCGTGTAGTCGGCGCGGGCGTAGCGGAAGAGGCTGTTCGAGATATCGACCGACTGGTTCAGGGCCGCTACTTCCTTGGCCTTAGCGTCGTAGCTTTTCTCCAGGTTGCTGATGTTGGAAAGCTGGTTGCTTACCTCCACGTAGGCATTCAGCACCGTCTTTTCGTAGCGGTACACGGCCTGGGTTTGGGTGGCGTTGGCGCTGTAGTAGGTGGCCTTGATGCCGTTACGGTTGAACAGCGGCCCGGCCAAATCGGCGCCCAGCGAATAGAGCATGGACTGCGGCGTGCTCACCAGCAGGCCGGGCGTGAAGGCCGCCAGGCCCACGCCGCCGGCCAGGCTCAGCGAGGGATAGAAGTTGGCCCGGGCCACCTGCACGTCCAGCTTGGCGGCTGCCAGCTGCTGCTCGGCCTGCCGGATGTCGGGGCGGTTGCTGAGCAGCTGGGTGGGCAGGCCAGCCGTGATGACGGACGGCTGCAAGTCGTTGAACGTGGCGTCGTCGCGCGTCACCGGCTGCGGGTAGCGGCCGGCCAGGTAGTTCAGCTTGTTCTCGGTTTCGGTGATGCTTTGCTGCAGCTTGAACTGCAGGCTGCGCGTATGCTGCACCTGGGCCTCGAAGCGCTTGACGGCCAACTCGGTGGTGCGGGCCGATTCCTTCTGCAGGCGCACCAGCTCCAGCGCGTTGCTCTGAATGCCGATGTTCTGCTTCACAATGGCCAGCTGATTGTCCAGCGCCAGCAGCTCGTAATACGAGTTGGCAATCTCCGAAATCAGGTTGGTCACCATGAAGTTTTTGCCTTCCACCGAAGCCAGGTAGCGCAGGGCGGCCGCCTTCTTGGCGTTGCGCAGTTTGTGCCAGATGTCGACCTCCCAGGTGGCAAACGCGCCCAGCTGGAAGTTAGTGAGCGGGTCAGGCGTGCGGCGGTCTTCCTTGATGTCGACCTGCTCCTCGGTAGCGCCTTGCAACGTGTAGCGGCCCACTTTCTCCACGTCGGCGCGAGCCCCCAGGCCCACGAAGGGCAGGTACTCGCCGCTGCGGGCACGCACTTCGTTCTTGGCAATCTCGATTTCCTGCAGCGTGATGTTCAGCTCCTGGTTGTTTTGCAGGGCCGTCTCAATCAGGGATTTCAGGTTGGGGTCGGTGAAAAACTGTTTCCACTGCACGCGGGCCAGGTTGGCGCTGTCGGCGGTGGCGGTGGCAGCGGCCGAGGCCGTGGGGTAGCTGGCCGGCGTGTTGCGGGTTTCGTTCTTCACCACCAGCTCCGGGGTCTTGCAGGCCCCCACGGCGAGGGCCAGGCCGGCCGCGCCGAGGGCTTGATAAATTCGTTTCTTAAGCATAAGGCTCCATTTCTTCAAGTATAACGCGGGGCTCTACGCCTTCGAGGATGGGCGATTCATTCTCATCCTTAATTAGTTTGCTGTTGCCGGCCAGGGTGCCGAAGAAGTAGTACAGGCCGGGGATGATGATTACCCCGAACACCGTACCGAACAGCATGCCGCCCAGCGCCGAGCTACCGATGGTGCGGTTGCCGATGGCGCCGGCGCCGGTGGCCACCACCAGCGGAATCAGGCCGGCGATGAAGGCGAACGAGGTCATGAGAATCGGGCGGAAACGGGTCTTGGCACCTTCGATGGCCGCGTCGCGCACGCTCATGCCTTCCTCGTGTTTCAGGGCCGCGAATTCGACAATCAGTACCGCGTTTTTACCCAGCAGACCGACAAGCATTACCAGACCAACCTGGGCGTAAATGTCGTTGGCCAGGCCAAACATCTTGATGAAGAGGAACGAGCCAAACACACCCGCCACCAGCGAAAGGATAACGGCCAGCGGCAACAGGAAGCTTTCGTACTGCGCGGCCAGCACCAGGTACACGAACACGAGCACGATGAGGAAAATCACGGTCGACTCGTTGCCGCGGCCCACTTCGTCTTTCGACAGGCCGCCCCAGTCGATGCCGTAGCCGTGGGGCAAGCTCTCGGCCACTTCCTGCACCGCCTTGATAGCCTCGCCCGAGCTGAAGCCCGGCGCGGCGCCACCCCGGATGGAGCCGGTGGTGTACATGTTGTAGCGGTTGATTTCGTTGGCGCCCTGCGTCTTCACGATTTTCATGAAGGCCGAGAAGGGTACCATTTCGCCCTTGTCGTTCTTGGCCCACATGTTCAGGATGTCCTCGGGCAGCTTGCGGTACTCCGGCGAGGCCTGCACGAACACCTTGAAAAAGCGCTGGTACTTGATGAAGCCCAGTTCATAGGTCGAGCCCACCAGGATGCTCAGCGTGTTCATGGCATTGCCGATGCTCACGCCTTTTTGCATGGCCAGCTCGTTGTCAATCTTGAGCTCGTACTGCGGGTAGTTGGCCGAGAAGAAGGTGAACACACCGGTCAGCTCCTTGCGCTTTTTCAGCTTGGCGATGAATTCGTTGTTCACTTTTTCCAGCGCCTTGTAGTCGCCGGAGTTGGTCTTATCAAGCAGCTGCAGTTGGAAACCACCTGCCGCGCCGTAGCCCGGTACTGCCGGCGGCTCGAAGAATTCGATGGTCGCGCCGGGAATTTCCTTGGCCTTTTTCTCCAGCTGCTCCACAATCTCGGCAATGGATTCCTTACGCTCCGACCACGGCTTCAAGTCAATCAAGCAAGTGCCGGCGTTCGAGCCGCGGCCCTCAGTCAGTACCTCGTAGCCAGCCAGGGTCGAGATGTTGGCGATGCCGGGCACGTCCTTGGCCAGGTCGCGCAGGCGGTGCGATACGGCGTTGGTTTGTTCCAGCGTGGTGCCGGGCGGCGTCTGCACGATGGCGTAAATCAGGCCCTGGTCCTCGCTCGGAATGAAGCCAGCCGGCAGACCTGCGGAGATGGCCCAGATGCCCAGCCCGAAGGCCACCAGCATCACGAACGTCACAATACGGTTGGCTACAATGCGTTGCAGCAGGCCCACGTAAGCATTCGTCAGCTTCTCAAACCCGCGGTTGAACCAGTCGAAGAAGCGCTGCAAGGGCGTTTTCTTCTTGGGCTCGCCGTGGTGGTTTTTCAGAATCATGGCGCAAAGCACCGGCGTCAGGGTCAGAGCCACGAGGCCCGAAATCACGATGGCCGTGGCCATGGTAATGGAGAACTGGCGGTAGAAAATGCCCACCGGGCCGCTCATGAACGACACGGGAATGAACACGGCCGTCATCATGATGGTGATGCCGATAATGGCGCCGCTGATTTCGCCAACGACTTGTCGGACTGCATTATAGGGCGATAGATGCTGCTCGTCCATCTTGGCGTGCACCGCCTCAATCACCACAATGGCGTTATCGACCACAATACCAATCGAAAGCACTAGCGCAAACAGCGTAATCATGTTGATGGTGAGGCCAAAGGCCTGCATCGCAATGAACGAGCCCACCAGCGACACCGGCACGGCCAGCGCCGGAATCAGCGTCGAGCGCCAGTCGCCGAGGAAGATGAAGACCACCAGCGCCACCAGGATAAAGGCGTCGCGCAGGGTGTGAATCACGTTCTCAATCGAGGCGTCGAGGAAGTTCGACACGTCGTAGGTGATTTTGTAGTCCATGCCGGGCGGGAAGCTGGTCTTCTTCAGCTCTTCCAGCTTAGCCTTCACCTCTTTAATCACGTCCGAAGCGTTCGAGCCGTAGGTCTGCTTCAGCACGATGGCCGCCGACGGGTACTGGTTCAGGTTGGAGTAGATGTCGTAGTATTCCGAGCCCAGCTCCACGTTGGCCACGTCCTTCAGGTGCAGGCTTTCCCCGTTGGCGTTGGCCCGCAGAATCACGTTCTTATATTGCTCCACGTCGTTGAAGCGGCCCTGGTAGCTCAGCACGTATTCCAGCGACTGCGCGTTCTTGCCATCGGCGCGCCCGATACGGCCCGGCGAGCCAATCACGCTCTGCTCGTCCAGCGCCTTCATCACGTCGTCTACCGAGATGTTGTAGGCCCGCATGCGGTCGGGCTTCAGCCACACGCGCATGGCGTACTGCCGGCTACCCAGGATGCTGGCCCGGCCAATGCCGCCGAGGCGCTGCAGCTCGGGTATCATGTTCACGCCGGCGAAGTTGAACAGGTACTTCATGTCCGTGTTCTTGTCTTTCGAATACAAGTTCACGTACATCAGCATGTTAGGCACCACGCGGTTCACAATCACGCCCTCGCGCTGCACAATCAGCGGCAGGCGGTTGAGCACCTGCGCAATACGGGTGTTCACGTTCACCACCGCCTGGTCGGGGTTGGTACCCAGGTTGAAGACAATCTGAATGTTGGCCTCACCGGCCGATACGGCGTCGGAAGTCATATACTTCATGCCCGGCACCCCGTTCACCGCCTGCTCCAGCGGAATCAGCACCGACTCGGTCAGCACCTTAGCGCTAGCGCCAGGGTAGGAGGCGCTCACCATCACAAGGGGCGGCGAAATCTCCGGAAACTGCGACGTGGGCAGCTGCATGATGGCCAGCCCGCCCATGAGCAGAATGGACACCGAAATAACAATGGCAAATACGGGCCTGCGAATGAATTTACTAAACATATTCTTCTGGCTGTGTGGATATTATGGGTAGAGGTGCCGGGCACCTGTAGCGTGGACTCTGCGAGTCCGCGCATGAGCGGGATGTTCGCCCGGGCGCGGACTCGCAGAGTCCACGCTACACCCCGCCGGGCGGCGCCCTGACGCTTACTCGGCCGTCACCTTCAAATTCGAGAGCACCCCCTGCGGCGCTTTGTAGTCGTAGGTCACCTTGTCGCCGTCTTTCACCTTGCGCAGGCCTTCCAGGAGGATGCGGTCGTTGGGCGTGATGCCGGAGCCAATGATGTACAGGTCAGGCATTTCGGAGGCAATGCCGACTTCGCGCTGGTGCACCACGTTGTTTTTATCAACCACGAAGACGTATTTCTTTTCGAGGATTTCGAAGGTGGCTTTCTGCGGGATGATGAGGGCGTGTTTCAGCGGCACGGTCATGAGCACGCTGCCGGTTTCGCCGTTGCGCAGCAGGCCGTCGGGGTTGGGGAAGGTGGCGCGGAAGGCGATGTTGCCGGTTTCATTATTGAAATCAGCCTCAATGGTTTGCACGATGCCGGTCTGGTCGAACACCTCGTTGTTGGCCATGCGCAGCTTCACGTGCGCGGCCTTGTCGTTCGACTTGGCGTGCTCCTTATAAGCCAGGTATTCGGCCTCGGGCACGTTGTAGTACACCCACATTTTGCTGTTGTCCGACAGGGTCGTCAGCAGGTCGCCCTCGTCCACGAGACTGCCCAGCCGGCCCTGGAAGTGGTCCATGATGCCGGTGAACGGGGCCTTCACCGTCGTGAACTGCAGGTGGGCCTGAGCCAGCGATACGTCGGCGTTGGCCTTGTCGTACTTGGCCTGCGACAGCGCCAGCTCGCTCTTCGACACGATGTTCTTGTCGGCCAGGTTCTTGGTGTTCTGGTACTCCATCTGCACGTAGTGCGCCTCGGCCTGCGACTTCTTCAGCTCGGCCTGGTACACGGTGGGCTTAATCTGGAACATGGTCTGGCCCTGCGCTACTTTCTGGCCCTCGTCCACGAAAATCTTCTCCAGGTAGCCCTTCTCCAGCGCCCGCAGCTCGATGCGCTGGTAGGAGTGAATCTGAGCCACGTACTCCTTCGTGATGGTGGTGTCCTTCTGCAAGGGGCTGGTGGCCACCAGTCTAATCTGCTCTTCGACTTGTTTTTTCTCTTCCTTGCAGCCGGTGGTGTAGCACAAAACGCCGCAACTCAGCAGCATGAATACTCTTTTCATAAGAACCTGGGGTAACGTGACAAGCGGGGGGTATTGCATAGAAAGCGGTAATGCGGCGGGAAACACCCGGCGGCCGGCCAAACCCAGAATGCAGTGGGGGAAGCCCGCGACGCTGGGCGCGGCCGGCAGATGGGTAGGGCCGAGCTAGCCGGTTTGGGGATTATTCATACTTCACGAAAGGCGTCGCTCAACTAGCAGAACGCCTTTGGCCACCAGCAACCTGCCGGGGCCAAACCAAGCCAAAAGCGCGCATCGCAGGGTGGGAGGGGCGAGGCCACGCGGCCTGGGTCATGGGGTGACAATACAAACTTCCCCCCGATGGCATGAAGCGGAAATGAAGGTTTATGAAGATGAATTTTTATTTTCCGGCCCGCATCTACCGCGTCCAGAGGCACTTTTGGGGCTGGCGGTGGGGCGGGTTGGTGAGGAATGTGAAGCCTTCCTTGTTACCTTTAATTCATCCCCCAAGCCATGACGATAAGCAGACAGGCTACTGCTTTCACCAACGAATTATGAAGACTTTAACCCTTAGCATACCGGATGCGCTTGATTTGGATAATCAGGACATCGCAATGATTGTCTCAACCCGTCTGTATGAGCAAGGCAAGCTCTCGCTGGGCCAGGCAGCAGACATAGCAGGTTTAACGAAACGGGCTTTTGCCGAGCTACTAGGCAGTTATGGCGTGTCGATATTCAATTCGCCGGCATCTGATTTAGCTAGTGACATAGCGAATGCCTAGAACCATTATTTCGGATACCAGCTGCTTCATCGTGCTGACGAAGATTGGTGCGCTCGAGCTGCTGCATCAGGTTTACGGGCAGGTGGTGACGACGCCAGATATTGCAGTGGAGTATGGCGAAACGCTGCCCGAGTGGGTAGCAGTTGTGGCGGTGAAGGACCAGACGCGGCAGCTTCTTCTGGAGATGCAGATTGACAAAGGCGAGTCCAGTGCCATTGCGTTGGCGCTTGAAACGCCGGACTGCATCCTTATTCTGGATGATTACAAAGCCCGTAAAATCGCGGAGCGGCTGGGATTGAATCTGACCGGGACGATTGGCGTAATCATCAAGGCCAAACTGCGCGGGGTGATTACGTCGGTCAAACCTTTGCTTGATAAGATTAAGCAAACGAATTTCCGGTTGTCACCAGAGCTTGAATCACTGGCATTGAAAGCCGCTGATGAACTTGATTAAGGAACAACGCCAGCGACATTCGCCTCTCCACGCTCATGCGGATTGTGTGGGAGGGTTTTGGTGAGCATTTGAAGCTGACGGTGGATTAAAACAACCCTGATTTGGCTCAAATAAATTGCTTAGTATCACAGTTTAATGTGACTAAAAACCATCTCATGACAGACGAACAGAAAATTGCAATCAAAGCAAAGAATGACAGTACCATCAGCCATAAAGGCTATAGAGTAAATGGCTGGTTGCCAATTCTGGAAACGCCAGCTTTAAGGCCGCTGAATGAAATAAAGGGCCGTATGGCTGTGATGAATGCAATGCTTAATATTGCTTTTAACGCACCAGTTCATATTATCAAAAACTGGATTGAGTCTCATGCTTTGACCGAATTTCTTTCAGATTCTGAGAGAATAATATTAAGTAAATCAAATAATGAATTAACTGATTTTGATACAGGCTCATTGCACTGGTATTTAGAGTCGTTGTGGGCTTTAATGTGGGCCACTAAAATGATTGATGACTTAGAAGCAGAAGAGCCTGTTGGAGATAACATGGCCTCCCTACTGCCCAACCTTCAAAAAGGTGACAACAACAAGAAAATTGATTCCATACTGGGTCTGCGGCAAGAATTAGAGATTTATGAAATGCTTGATTACTACTATAGATTACATTGGTACTGTGTAGATGAACGGTTAAACGGACGGCAAGCAGTATTGAGAGAAGGGTTAGTATATGAAAGGAGAAAATCTTTAGAATGGGTCTGTAATAGAGCCAATGACTGGGATAATGTAGAGATGGGAACTTGAAACTGCTGTCAAAAAGAAACGCCCCGCAACGAATTCGTTACGGGGCGTTTCTTTTGAGGCTTCAGCTACTGCCGCACCTTGCGGGGCGGAAGCGCTGACGGGAGGCCTTACGACTTGGCCAGGTCGAAGCGGCCGAGGTTCATCACTTTGGCCCACACGGCCACGAAGTCCTTCACGAACTTCTCCTGCGAGTCGCCGAAGGCGTACACTTCGGCCAATGCGCGCAGCTCGGAGTTCGAACCGAAAATCAGGTCGACGCGGGTGCCGGTCCATATCGTCTGACCGGTTTTGCGGTCGCGGCCGTTGAAGAGGTTTTGGGCATCCGAGGTGCTGGCCCAGGTGGTGTTCAGGTCGAGCAGGTTCAGGAAGTAGTCGTTGGTGAGCGCGCCGGCCTGGGTGGTGAACACGCCGTTGTTCGAGCCGTCGAAGTTGATGTTGATGGCGCGCAGGCCACCGAACAGGACGGTCATCTCGGGCGCGGTCAGGGTCAGGAGCTGGGCTTTGTCAATCAGCAGCTCCTCGGCGGCGGCGCGGTGGTGCGTTTTCAGGTAGTTGCGGAAGCCATCGGCGGCCGGCTCCAGGGCCTGGAACGATACCACGTCGGTTTGCTCCTGCGAGGCATCGGCGCGGCCGGGGGTGAAGGGCACCGTCACGTCGTGGCCAGCATTTTTGGCGGCCTGCTCGATGCCGACCACGCCGGCCAGCACGATGAGGTCGGCCATCGAAACCTGCTTGCCGCCGGTCTGGGCCGTGTTGAACTCCTGCTGAATGCCGCCGAGCTTGTTGAGCACGGTGGAGAGCTGGGCGGGGTTGTTCACCTTAAAGCGCCATGACTGAAATAGCGCTATTGCACAGTAGCTTTACTGCCGTTCTTCTTATCCTTTATTTCACAGTATGACCCAACGGTTTACGCAGCTTGCCAGGCTCGCGCTTGGCTTCTTATTGGTTAGTGGTGTAGGGCAGCTACCAGCCCAGGCCCAGGCGCCCACCGTCACGTCATTGCAGCCGGCCCGACAGGCGGTGGCCGCGCCCCGCACGGGGCCGGTCACGGTAAGCTTTTCGCAGCCCATCAGCGCCGCCTCGGCTTCCAACCTGAAGGTGTACGGCAACCAGCTGCGCGGCAAGCGGCCCGGCACCGTGAGCGGGGGCGGCACCAGCATTCTGAGCTTCGCCCCCACCCAGCCCTTCGCGGCCGGCGAGCGCGTGAGCGTGACGGTACCCAACACCCTCTCCAGCGGGGCGGGCACAGGAGCGGCCAAGCAGGTGTACCAGTTCACGGCGGCTACGGGCGGCCCGGGCAAGGGCTTCTTCCTCGACACGACGGAGGTGACCTACACCAACTCGCGCGACATGCTGCTCGGTGACATCGACAACGACGGCGACCTGGACCTGCTCTCGAACATCGGCCTGTTCGGCATGTACTCGTTTCTGAACAACGGGCAGGGCGCCTTCACCGCCAATTTCAACACCGTGGTGGGCAACACGCCCAGCGGCGCCGTGCTGGCCGACGTGAACCAGGACGGCTTTCTGGACCTGCTGGCCGGCGACGCCGACAACGCCACCGTGGCCATTGCCCTCAACAACGGCGACGGCCACTTCGGCGTGGCCAACCTGGCCGGGCAGCTCCTCAACGTGGGCAACCGCCCCGTGAGCGTGGCCGCCGGCGACGTGGACGGCGACGGCGACATCGATTTCGCCTCGGCCAACTACAACAGCAACACCGTGAGCGTGGGCCTTAATGGCGGCCAGGGCGTGTTCACGGGCGTGGTGACGGTGGCAGTGGGCAGCCAGCCCACCAGCGTGCAGCTGGCCGACGTGGACAACGACGGCGACCTGGACATCATCACCAGCAACAGCGGCAGCAACACGGTGAGCGTGCGCGTGAACAACGGCAGCGGTAGCTTCTCGGGCAGCACCAGCGTGGCCGTGGGCGCCGCCCCGTCGGACGTGGCCCTGGCCGACATCGACGGCGACGGCGACCTCGACCTCATCACCACCAACGCCACGGCCGGCACCCTGAGCGTGCGCTTCAACAGCGCCGGCAGCTTTGTGGGCAGCACCACCCTCACCCTGCCCACGGGCAGCACGCCCAACGCCGTGAGCACCGGCGACGTGGACGCCGACGGCGACATGGACCTGGTAGTGGCCCAGGGCACCGGCGGCCAGGTCATCACCATCCTCAATAACGGAGCCGGCAGCTTTGCCACCCAGTTTGGTGCGCTGGAGCTAAAAGCCACCCAAGGCACGCCCTACTCGCTGGGCGTGACGCTGGGCGACGTGGACGGCGACGGCGACCTCGACGTCATCACCGCCGCCGGCCCTTCCAACCGCGTGATAATGGGCCGCGACGGCCTGGCGCCCCCGGTATCGGCGCCCACGCTCACCGCGTTTTCGCCGGCGGCGGGCCCGGTGGGCACGTCCGTGCGCATTGCCGGCACTGCCCTCAGCAGCACTTCGGCCGTGCGCTTCAACGGCGTGCCGGCCGCCTTTCTCGTCAATTCCAACCAACAGGTGACGGCCACCGTGCCAGCCGGCGCCACCACCGGCGTCATCGGCGTGACCACCGCGGGCGGTGCCGCGACCTCCACGCAAACCTTCGTGGTGACTGCCGGGCCGGTGCCCGCCGTGCTGGTGGCCGGCACCACGCCCGCCCGCAACGCCACGAGCGTGAGCCGCACTGCGGCGGTGCAGGCCACGTTTGCCAGCCCCATTTCCACGCTCTCGGCCAATGAGCTGCGCGTGTTCGGCTCGCAGCGCCGGGGGCGGCAGCTGGGCGCGGTGAGTGGCGCGGGCACCGCCACGCTGAGCCTCACGCCCAGCCCGGCCTTTGCGCCCGGCGAGCGGGTTTCGCTGCTGCTGCCGGCCACGCTCACGGGCACGTCGGGTGGCTCGGTGCAGCCGCAGGTAATCGAATTCCGGGCCGCCACGGGCGGCACCGGCGAAGGAGTGTACTCCGCGGTAGCTAGCTCTACGGCCATGGGCAGCACAGCCGGCAGCCTGCACGCCGTGGACCTGGACAACGACGGCGACCTCGACGTGGTGGGCACCGTTAGCACGGGCACCAGCACGTTTGGCCTGATGGTGCGCCTCAACAACAGCACGGGCACTTTCACGACCGGCGCGGGCTTGCCCACGCTGGCGGGCTCGGTAACCAGCGAGCCCCTGCCGGCCGACGTGGACGGCGACGGCGACCTCGACCTGCTGGTGGCCGAAATCGTGACCGGCAGTACCACCACCGTGCGCGTGGACGTGCTGCTGAACGACGGCCGGGGACAGTTCTCGATGGGCAGCCCGCTGAGCGCCAACAATGTATCGGGCCCGATGCGCGTGGGCGACCTCGACGGCGACGGCGACCTCGACCTGGCGTACCTGGACTACTCACAGTACCTACGCGTGGCCCTGAACAACGGCGGGGGTACTTTCGGCTTATTTGGCTCGCCGCTCGACCTCAACAACCCCAGCCAGCTGCGCCTCGGCGACCTGGACAACGACGGCGACCTCGACGTGGTGTCTACGTCCTACAGCGGCGGCCTGCACGTGGCCCTCAACAACGGCCAGGCACAATTCACACTGCTGCCGCGCGTGTCGTTGGGCACTACCTACGGTGCCAACATGGACCTCGCCGACCTGAACGGAGACGGCCGCCTCGACCTGGTAACCACCACCAATGTGTTCAACAGCAACCCCGTGCCGGTGCTGTTTTGGGCAGGCTTGGGCAACGGGCAGTTTACTTCAGCCGTGGCCGCCACCACCGTGCCCAGCGACCCCACCGGCCTGAACCTGGTGGACGTGAACGGCGACGGCAACCTTGACCTCGTATCGTTTAGCGGCAGTGGCGGGGGCACCGCGCTGCCCAAAATCAGCGTGCGTCTGGGCAACGGCACCGGCCTGCTCCAGCTGCCCACCGACTACTCGGTGAGCACCGCCGGCACCGCCATTTACAACGGCGAGCTGGCCGACTTCGACGGCGACGGCGACTTGGACGTGCTGTACCCGGCCGGTGGCAACGCCATTGAGCTGCGCCTCAACCAGGGCCGCCCCGCTCCCACCATCACCGCTTTCTCGCCCACGCGCGGCGCGACGGGCACCCGCGTCATCATCACCGGCACCAACTTCAGCAGCACCCGTAGCGTAGCCTTCAATGGCACGCCGGCCAGCAGCGTGACGGTGCTTTCGGACACGCAGAGCACGGCCGTGGTGCCGGCCGGTGCCACATCGGGCCCAATTACGCTTACCACGCCGGGCGGCGTGGCCACCAGCGCCGGCAGCTTCACCATCACGGCGCCGCTGCCCATCAGCAGCTTGTCGCCGGCCCGCAACGCCACCAGCGCCCCCCGTAACGGCAACATCAGCCTGAGCCTGGGCCAGGGCGCCAGCACCGCCAACCTGGTGGTGCGCAGCAACCTATGGCAGGGTCGGCGCGCCGGCACGGCCTCTGGTGCCGGCACCAGCACTCTTGGTTTCGACCCCGCCCTGGACTACGCGCCCGGCGAGCGGGTGCAGGTGACCATTCCGGTCCCGGCCGGTGCCGGCAGCACGCCGCCGCAGGTGTACGACTTCACGGCGGCCACCGGCGGCCCGGGGCAGGGCAATCTGCGCTGGGGCGGCTACGCCAACTACACCGGCTACCTGAGCAGCGCCGTGGGCGACTTCGACGAAGACGGCGCCGTCGACATCATCACGCAGGAGTCCTTTCAGAACCGTCTGCGCATTCTGTTTAATGACGGCCAGGGCCGGTTTGGGGCCCGCACCCAAACCGTGAGTACTTCGCTGGTGCGCGCCATTCGGGTGGCCGACATCAACGGCGACTCCCACCTCGACCTCGTGACAGCCGAGTTTCTGGCCTACCGCTCGGGCCGCGAAATCAACCGCGTGTGGTGGCGGGCCGGCACCGGCACCGGCAGCTTTGGGACCGCCCAGCCCGTGCACGTCGTGAACGGCACGGTGCTGGACCTGGCCGTGGGCGACCTCAACGCCGACGGCACTTCCGACCTGGCCGCCCTGGTGCAAAACGCCGACAGCGTGATGGTGACCCTGAACGCGGGCAACGGCACCTTCCAGCGCCGCGCCGACGTGGCCGCCGTGCGCGGCTGCAACACCCTGCGACTGGCCGACCTCGACAACGACGGCAACCTCGACCTGCTCACGGGCGGCGCGCAACTGACTTCGGCGCAGGTGGGCCGCAGCATGGGCACCGGCACCGGCGACTTTGTGCCCGTGGCCGCCCTCACCTTCGCCGAGCCCGTCATCGCCTTCGAAACCGGCGACCTCGACGGCGACGGCACCCTCGACCTGGTGGCCAGCACGGCCACGTCGTACTCCCAGGGCAACGTGCGCCTGCGCAAGGGCGATGGCCTGGGCAACTTCGGTACGGCGCAGGCCGTGGGGCCCAACGGCTACTTCGGTGCCCTGCGCGTGGGCGACTTCGATGCTGATGGCGACTTGGACCTAGCTACCGGCCAGACCGTGTATTACACCGGCGCCAACATCCTGCTCAACAACGGTACCGGCACGTTTGCCGCGCCCCTCACGCTGGCGCCCAGCACCGTGCCGCGCGACATGACCGTGGCCGATTTTAACCTCGACGGCAGCCTCGACATCATTGTGGGCGGCGACAGCCTCATTGCCGCCAACGGCAGCAATTATAAGAGCGGGCTCTACACTTACTTCAACCGGCCCCTGCAGCCCACCATTGCCGGTTTCACGCCCACCAACGGGCCGGTGGGCACGGTCATCACCATCACGGGCACGTCGCTGGGCAGCGTGACCACCGTCACCATCGGCGGCGTGTCGGTGCCCTTCACCATCGTGTCAGCCACCCAAATTACCATCACCACCACGCCGGCCACGGCCACGGGGCCCGTGGTGGTGTCGGGGCTGTCGGGCGTGGCCACGGGCGCCACGTTCACGGTGCCGGTGCCGGCCATTAGCAGCTTCACGCCGGCCAGCGGCGCGGTGCAACGCGTGGTCACGGTGGCAGGTCAGTACTTTGGCGGCACCACGGCGGTGCGCTTCAATGGCACGCTGGCGCCGGGCTTTGCGGTGCAGGGCGGCACCCAGCTCACGGTGCCGGTGCCGGCCGGGGCCACTTCGGGCGCCATCAGCATCACCACGCCCAGCGGCACGGCCACCAGCCCCACGGCGTTTGTGGTGGTGCCCAATCCCGTGCAGCTTTCTTCGCTGCCGGCCCGCCACGCCATCGGCGCGGCGCCCAGCGCTTCGCTGGCCCTCACGTATTCGCAGCCCATCGACCAGGCCTCGGCCACCAGCAAGCTGCTCCTGACCAGCAACCTGCGCGGCAAGCGCAGCGGCGCCGTGAGCGGCGGCACGCCCCTCACCTACCGGCCCACTGCGGCCCTGCTGCCCGGCGAGGAGCTGGCCCTGAGCGTGCTGCCCGGCCTGCTCGACCAGAACGGCAACACCGTGCTGGGCAACACGGCCCGGGTGCTCACCTTCCGGGCGGCCACCGGCGGCACCGGCCGCGGCGCTCTAGTGGCCGATGCCCCCATGACCCCGCCCAGCCAGACCCGCCGCTACCTGGCAGCTGACTTCACCGGCGACAACGCCGTGGACCTGCTCACCATTTCCAACCCCAGCAGCGGCAACAACTATGGCACGCTCTACCGCAACAACGGCCAGGGTGGGTTTACGACCCAGCTGGCCTTCGGGAGCGGGGAGTTCAACTACCTCGGCCAGGCCGACCTCGACGAGGACGGCGACCTCGACGTGGTGGGCACTAACCGTATGAACGGCTCGCCGGGCATCGTGCAGTCGCTGATTAACGACGGCCAGGGCAACTTCCAGGTGCCAGCGGCCCTTGCCAGCAGCACCTGGTATAATCCCGTCGGCTACGACCTGGGCGACATCACCGGCGACGGCCACATCGACCTGATACTGCGCGACGACTCCGGCCTGCGCGTGTACCCGGGCACGGGCCGGGGCGGCTTTGCGGCCCCGCTGCCGGCCATTGCCATTGGCACCACTCCCATCGACGGGCTGCGCCTGGCCGACCTCGACAACGACGGCGACCTCGATGCGCTGACCTACGGCTACGTGCAGGCCAACTACTACACCGGCGTGATATCGGTGCTGTTCAACGATGGGGCCGGCCAGCTAGTGGCGCCGGCCACGCCGCCGCGCTACGAGTACGGCTTCGCCAACGTCAACCTGGGCGACTTCGACGGCGACGGCGACCTCGACCTGATGCTGCAGAACAACTACCTGCCCGGCCTGGCTTTCTACGCCAACGACGGCGCGGGTGGTTTTGGCCAGTTTGTGCGCTACGTGAGCTACCCCATGGTGGGCACCGTCGGCACCAGCGACGGCGTGAGCGTGGGCGACATGGATGCCGACGGCGACCTCGACGTGGTGATGGGCACCTTCAACGCCGGCCTGAGCGTGCTGCGCAACACCGGCAACATGAGTTTTGCGCAGCCCACGACGGTGGCTACCACGCTGGCGTCGCCCATTGCCATGGCCGATTTCGACGGCGACGGCGACCTCGACGTGTTCACCACGTCTTTCTACACGGCCAACGCCGGCATCCGGCTGCTGCGCAACGGACCGGTGGTGCCGCCCCTGCAGCTGCTGAGCCACACGCCCGCCACCAACGCCCTGAACGTGTCGCGCACGGCCCCCGTGCGCCTCAACTTCAACCAGGCCCTGACCGCCGCCAACTTCGACGCCTGGCGCATGCACACCACCATGCGCCAGGGCAAGCGCCGCGCTTCCTATGGCCAAGTGGGCACCGCCACCCCGGACCTGACGCCCCAGGACGCGCTAATGCCCGGCGAGCAGGTGAGCGTGAGCATCCCCTCGTTCCTGCAGGCGGCCCCCACAACGCCCGGCGTGGCCGGGGCGCGGGCCAAGCCCGAAGTGTTTCAGTACACGGCGGCCGTGGGCGGCACGGGCGTCGGCAACTTCGGGGTGGCCCCGCAGGCGCCCAACCCGTTTGGCGTGAACCTGGGCCCGCCCCGCGACTTCATCACGGGTGACTTCAACGACGACGGCGCCCTCGACATCATCACCGCCGGCCCGGGCCCGTTTTCCAACGTCGACGTGACGCAGATGTACCTGTGGATGGGCACCCCCAACCACACGGGTGCCTTCACCTACCATTCCACCCTGATTCCCTACGCCTACTCCTCGAGCGCCCACATGGCCGCCGTGGACCTGGATAACGACGGCGACCTGGAGGCGGCCATTGTGGACCACTACGGTGGCCCGCTGCAATCGCACCTGAACCTGGCCTACAACACCGGCAACTCGTTCAGCACAAACATGTACTACTCCTTCACCTTGGACACGGGCGCTTACGCCATTGCTTTCGGTGACTTCGATGGCGACGGCGACCAGGACTTAGCCCTCACCCGCCCGCAGGCCATCGACATCTACGTGAATACCCGCGGCTACTTCGTCGACAAGCCCTACACGTTCACGCACGGCTTCGCGCTGCCCGTGGGCCTGGCCATGGGCGACTTCGACCGCAACGGCGGCCTCGACCTGGCCGTGGCCGACGCCGCCACCGGCGCCGTGAGCATGTGGTACAACGCCAACAACGACGATTTGGGCATTTCAGGCCAGGTGGTGCCCTTGGGCCTGAACGCCGGCACCGGCTTCACGGCCAAGGACCTGAAAGCGGGCGACTTCGACGGCGACGGCCATCTCGACCTGGCCGTGCTGGGCTCCACCGGCGCGGCAGCTGGCGAGGCGCGCCTCTACCGCAACACCGGCTCGGCCAACACGTTTGCCGCGCCCGTGGTGCTGCCCATGACCGGGGCACCCAGCACCCTGGCCCTGGGCGACCTCGACCACGACGGCGACCTGGACCTGGCCATCACGGCTGGGGCCGGCACTGTGCAGCTGCGCATGAACGGCGGCAGCTTTGCCTTCACGGCGGGCACGCCCGTTTCAGTGCCGGGCACGCCCAGCGCGCTGGCCCTGGCCGACTTCGACACCGACGGCGACCTGGACCTCATCAGCATGTCGGGCACCACCGCCGCTCCTGGCCTGAGCCTGCGCCTGAACGGGGGCACGGTGCTGGCCGCCCGCAACGGCACCGAAACCGCCGCCGCGGAACTGCGCCTCTACCCCAACCCCGTGGCCGGCGCCAGCCAGCGCGTGCAGCTGCAGGTGCCGGGCCTGGGCCGCCAGGCCGCCACGGTCACGGTGTTCAACACGCTGGGGCAGCAGGTGTACCGTCAGGAAATACCCGCCGCCAGCGCCGGCAGCGCTATCCTCAGCCTGCCCCAGCTGGCCGCCGGCACCTACCTCGTGCGCCTCTCCACCGCCGACCGACAGCTTAGCCGCATGCTACAGGTAGAATAGCCACCCGGTGGTGCATCCTCCCAAACGCAAAAAAGGCCACCCGACACATCGGGTGGCCTTTTTGCTTTTTGCCATCGGGCGATGCCTCAATCGGCGTAACGCAGGTAGAAGTTGACCTGCACGGAATCGCCCGGCTCCACTTTCACGGAGGCGCGCGAGGAACGTACGCCCGTGTGCTCCACCACCAGCTGGTGCTTGCCCACGGCCACCGGCACGCGGTACGCGCCCAGGGCATTGGTGTAGTACACTTTGCCATCGACCGAAACCGAGGAGGTGGCCATGGGGTAGCGCCCGGCATCATCCACGGCTTGCACCTGGCCAAACAGCACGGGCGCTTTGCCCGGCACGGTCCGGAAATGCACCACTTCTTGCTCGCGCAATGATGAAGGGCTGCTGCTGACGCGCTCAGCATTGCAGCCAACCGCTGCTACAGCCAGAAAAAAAACGAGGGCAGAAAATGACTTCACAATGTCAGGAGCCGAAAATGATGGATGCTTGAAAGAATGCTTATGACTTTACGGCCATTTAGCACTGCAAAGTACCACCTTTTGTCCGACTACCGCCGACCAGGAAGTAATAGGCGTGGCGCCGCCAGGGCACCGTGGCCGCAAGTTGAGCACCGGGTGCCTCGTTCGGCGCCAGGGTTGTTCCGTCGAGGTAACGGCGTTTATTCCACCAGCAGGCGCAAGGTGCTGGGGCCGCTGCGCACCACGTACACGCCGGCGGCCAGCCCGGCCGGCAATGCCAGCTGGGCGGTGCCCGCCGCATCGGCCGTGGCCGCGGCCACCACGCGGCCCAGCGCATCGCATACTTCCACCGGCGCCCCGGCCGCGGTGCCGCCCACCGTCACCGTCTCGCGGGCCGGATTGGGGTAAAGCGTGAGCGGCTGCTTCCCGCTCAGCGTCACGGCCCGCACGGGCGAGAATGCGGCCGTGCCGTCGAGGTCTACCTGCCGCAGGCGGTAGTAGATGGGGGCCTGGCTGGTGCCGGCCTGGGGGAGCGGGCTGTCCAGATAAGCGTAGTCCGTCGCGCTGGTTTTGGTGCCCTGGCCGGCTACTTCGCCAATTCTATCAAACTGCTGCCCGTTGAGGCTGCGCTCGACTTCGAAGCGGGCGCTGTTCTTTTCGCTGGCGGTGCGCCAGTGCAACTGCACGTTCGGCGCTTTGGCCGTGGCGGTGAAGGCCGTCAGCTCCACGGGCAGCGGGGCCGTGTTCAGGTTGAGGCGCACGCTCACGGTGTTGCTGCCCGAGTTGGCCGCCAGCAGGTCGAGGTCGCCGTCGCCATCCAGGTCTCCCGCGGCCACGCCGAGCGGGGAGTTGCCCACGGCGGGGTCGGTGCCGTTGCTGAACACCCCGGTATTTGTGCCATTGGCATTGCCGCCGTTCAGGCGCACGCTCACGGTGTTGCTGCCGAAGTTAGCCGCCAGCAGGTCGAGGTCGCCGTCGGCGTCCACATCGGCCAGCGCCACATCGTTGGGGGTGTTGCCTACCGTCACGGTGGCGGGGGCATTGAAGCCGCCCGTGCCTGTATTGAGGGCCACGCTCACCGTGCCCGTGCTGATGCCGTTGGCGGTCACAAAGTCCAGCGCACCGTCGCCGTTCACATCGCCCACGGCTAGTCCGCGCGCCAGCTGCCCCACCCCAACGCTGGCGCCGGCGGCGAATATGCCGGTATTGGAACCGGTGGCGTCGCCGCCGTTCAGCAGTACGCCCACGGAGCTGATGATGGTGCCGGCGCTCACAAGCAGGTCCAGGTCGCCGTCGTTGTCCACGTCGCCCACGGCCACGCTGGCGGGGTTGTTGCCCACGGTGGGGTTCGAGCCGTTGCTGAACGTGCCCGTATTGGAACCGGTGGCGTCGCCGCCGTTCAGGCGCACGCTCACCGTGCTGGTGCCGCCATTCACGATGACCAAATCCAAATCGCCGTCGCCGTCCAGGTCGCCCAGGGCCAGGTCGGTGGCTTGGTTGGTGCCGCTGGCCGTCGAGCCGCCCGAGAAGACGCCCGTGTTCGAGCCGGTGGCGTTGCCGCCATTTAGCAACACGCTCACGGTGTTGCTGCCCGAGTTGGCGGTGAGGATGTCCAGGTCGCCGTCGCCGTCCACGTCGCCCAGCACAATGCTGGCGGGGCTGCCACCCACGCTCACGTCGGTGCCGTTGCCAAACGTGCCCGTATTGGAGCCGGTGGCGTCGCCGCCGTTCAGGCGCACGCTCACGCTGAAGTTGCCCGAGTTGACGCTGACCAGGTCGAGGTCGCCGTCGCCGTCCACGTCGCCCACGGCCACGCCGGCGGGGTTGGCACCCACGGCAATGTTCGAGCCGTCCGGGAAGGCCCCCCGGCCCTGGCCGCTCGTGGCCGCCACAAACTGGTACACGCGCGGGCGGGCCGCCAGGCCGGTGGCCGTCGCCAGGGTGGCCGGCACGGTCACGTTCACCACTTCGCCGGGCTGGAAATTGGCGCGGCTGCCCGGCAGGCTGCTGGTGTAGCCGATGGTGCTGCCGCCGCCCCCGGTCCAGGTGCCGGCTTTGCGCCCACCCGCTTGCGCCGAATACACTTTCACCTGGCTGGCCGCCGTGGTCACGCTGGCACTGCTCACCGGCTCGCTGAAGGTCAGGCCCACGGCCGAGCTGGTGCGCGGGGCGCTGCGGGCGTTGGCGGCCGGGCTGGTACTGGCCACGGCCAGCCGCACCGCGAAGGTGGCGTTGGCGGCGCTGCTGCCGTCGGGGGCGCCCACGGTGATGCTTTGGGTGGCGCTGCAGCCGGCCGGTACCGTGAAAGTGAGGCTGGTGCCATTGACTACGGTGGGCGTCGTGCTCACGCCGTTCACCGTGAGGCTGGTGGCCGCGCCCAGGTTGGTGCCGGTGAGGGTGACGGGGGTGCCGGCCACGCCGCTGGTGGGCGAGAAGCTGCTGATGACAGGGGCCGGGCCGCGGTTGAAGCGCACGCTCGCCCCGCCCCCCGTCGAGCCGCCGTCGTCGGAAATGGCCGCAAGCAAATCCAAGTCGCCGTCGCCGTCCACGTCGCCCAGGGCCACGCTATAGGGCTTGGTGCCCACGGCGACGTTGGTGCTGCCCGTGAAGGTGCCGGTGCCGCCGTTCAGCCGCACGCTCGCCGTGTTCGCACCCGTGCCAAAGTTCGCCGTCACGATGTCCAGGTCGCCGTCCGCGTCCACGTCGGCCAGCCCGGCGTAAGAGGGGCCGGTACCCACGCTCACCGTGGAGCCGGCGGCGAAGGTGCCGGTGCCGTTGTTCAGTTGCACGCTCACGGTGTTGCCGGTGAAGTTGGCACTGATGAAGTCCAGGTCGCCGTCCGCATCCACGTCGCCCAGCTGCACGGCGTAAGGGCCGGTGCCGACGGCCGGGTTAGAACCGCCGGAGAAGGTGCCGGTGTTCGAGCCGGTGGCATCGCCGCCGTTCAGGCGCACGCTCACCGTATTGGCGTTGAAGTTGGCCGTGAGGAGGTCGAGGTCGCCATCGCCGTCCACGTCGCCCACCGCCACATAGCCGCCGCCGTTGCCCACGCTCACCGTGGAACCGGCGGCGAAGGTGCCCGTGCCGTTGTTCAGCCGCACGCTCACGGTGGCGGCGGTGGTGCTGTAGTTGGCCGTCAGGAAGTCCAAATCCCCGTCGCCGTCCACGTCGCCCACGGCTGTGTTGAAGGGAGCGGTGCCCACGCTCACGGTGGAGCCGTTACCAAACAGGCCGGTATTGGAGCCGGTGGCGTCGCCGCCGTTCAGGCGCACGCTCACGGTGTTGCTGCCGGAGTTGGTGGCCAGGAAGTCGAGGTCCCCGTCACCGTCCACGTCGGCCATCACCACGTCATAGGGCTGGCTGCCCACCGGCACGGTCTGGCTGCCACTGTAGGCGCCGGTGCCGTCGTTGTAGCGCACGCTCACCGTGCTGGCGTTGAAGTTGGCCGTGAGCAGGTCCAGGTCGCCGTCGCCGTCCACGTCGGCGGCGGCTATGCCCGTTGGGGTGGTGCCGGTGGTGAAGTCGGAGCCGGGCTGGAAACTGCCGGTGCCCGAGCCGCCGGCCGCCGCCGTGAACTGGTACACCTGCGGCTTGGCCCCAAGGCCCGTGCTGCTGCTGGTGACCGCAGCGGGCACGGTCACCAGCACCGTTTCGCCGGGCTTGAGGTCGGTGGCGGGGTTCACCGTGAGCACGGCGGCGCTGGCCGTGGCGTTGCCGCCGCGCACCACCTGCCCGCCGCGCTGCGGGCTGTACGCCCGCACGGTGCCGGCCGTGGCCGCGTTCACATTTTGGTTGAAGGTGATGCCCACGTTGGTTGTACGCGCCGCCGCCCGGGCGTTGCGCGTGGGGCTGAGGGCGCTGACCAGCAGCGGCAGCGCCACGGTGTAAGGCGCGGCGCTGGTGCCCGTGCCCGCCGCATTGACCACGCTGATGGGTCCCGTGGTGGCCCCGGCCGGCACCGTGGCCGTGAGGGTGGTGCTGTTGGTGACGGCGAACGTGGTGGCCGCCGTGCCATTGAAGCGCACCGCCGTGACCCCGACGAAGCCCGTGCCACTCACCGTGACGCTGGTGCCCGCCAGCCCCACAACGGGCGTGAAGCTGCTGACGGTGGGCGGCCCCACAAAATCCGTCGCGCTCGTGGCCGTGCCGCCCGGCGTCACCACGCTGATGGGGCCCGTGACCACGCCCGCCGGGGCGGTGGCCGAGATGGTGGTGGCATTGGTCACGCTAAACCCAGCGGCCGCCACCCCGGCAAAGCGCACGGCCGTGGCCCCCGTAAAATTGGTCCCCGTGATGCTCACCGCCGTGCCGCCCGCGCCGCTGGTAGGCGTAAAGCTGCTGATGGTGGGCGGCGCACCGCAAGTGGCCGTGAGGGTAAACGGGCCCTTGGCTGTGTTAAAGCCCGTCACGTACACCAGGTAGGGGGTGCCGGCCGTCGAAGCAAACGTTAGCGTTGAGGGGCCGCCGGTGGTCACGCCGCATCCGTCGTCGTCGCTGGCCACGCAGGTGTAGGCCCCACAACTGCCCGTGTACACAAACAGCACCATGTCGTAGGTAGTGCCGGTGCAGGCGGTGAGCGTGATGCTGGTGCCGGTGCCCGTTATCTGGTAAAACACCCCGCCCGAGGTGCTGGGCGTTCTGCCACCGCAAGCCACCGTCGGGTCGCCGGTGTTCGTAACGCCCACGGTGGTGCCCGTCACCGTGCCGCCGCAGGCCAGCGGCAGCGCGTTAGCGCACAGGTCGTTGCCTGGCGGCAGGTTGAAGCTGGCCGCGCTGGTGCCGGTGCCCACGGCATTTGTCACGCTGATGGGCCCCGTGGTGGCCCCGGCCGGCACCGTCGTGTTGATGGTGGTACTGTTGACCGCCGTAAACGTGGCCGCCGTGCCATTGAAACGCACCGCCGTTGTGCCCGTGAAGTAATTTCCCGTGAGGGTAACGGCCGTGCCCACCGCCCCGCTCGTCGGCGTGAAGCTGCTGATAATGGGCAAGCCGGGGTCTACCGTGAAGACACTTGGCGAGGTAGCCGTACCCAGCGGCGTGGTCAGCACAATGCTGCCCGTCGGCGCCCCCGTCGGCACCGTCGCCCATATTTCCAGGTCCGACGCCACCGTGTACGTGGGCGCGTTCACCCCGCCAAACGTGATGGCTGAGGTGCCGGTAAAGCCCCGGCCCTGGATATTAACGACAGTGCCCACTATCCCGGTCGTGGGCGAGAAGCTGGTAATGGCCAGCGACGCCGTCACCGTGAAGTTGGTGGGCGAAGTGGCCGTGCCGCTGGGCGTGCGCACAGTAATCGGGCCAGTGGTGGCCCCGTTGGGCACCGTGGCGGTGATGGTAGTGGCATTCACCACGGCAAAAGCCGTCGCGTATACGCCGTTGAACTTCACGTTTACCGCCCCCGTGAAGCTGGTGCCCGTTATCGTCACCGTGGTGCCCACGGTGGCGCTCGTGGGCGAGAAGCTCGTAATGGCTGGCAGCACCAGGAAGGTGGTTGGGGCCGTGGCAGTGCCGCTGGGCGTGGTCACGGTAAGGGCCCCGGACGTGGCCCCAGCCGGCACCGTGGCCGTGATGGTGGTGGCGTTCACCACGGCAAACACCGCCGCCGTGCCGTTGAACTTCACCGCCGTGGCCCCGGTAAAGTTGGTGCCGCTGATGCTCACGCTACCGCCCTGCACCTGCCCGGCAGCCGGCAAATAGCCGGTAATGGTGGGGGCCAGGCCCGGCGAATTCACCGTGAAATTGGCTGGCGTGAGGGTGCTGGTTGTCACGGTGCCGCTGGGCGTGGTCAGGCTGATAATGCCCGTGGTGGCCGTGCCGGGCACCGTCACCGTGACCGTAGTACCCGTGCTGAGCGTGGCAATGCGGGCATCGACGCCGTTGAACGTCACCTTGTACGTGGCGCCCAGGTTGGTGCCCGAGAGGGTCACTTCCGTGCCCGTCGGGCCGCTGGTGGGCGCGAAGCCGGTGAGGGTGGGCGCGCCTTCCAGCGCGCCGGTGGCGGTGCCCACGCCCACCGCCCGCCAGGCCTGCGCCGTGGCCGTGGCCTCGGCCGAGCCCAGGCCAAACAAATCGATGGCGGCCTGCAGGGTGGCCTGACGGGCGGCTAGGTAGTTGGTGCTCGGCGTCATGTAAAACCGCTCGGCGCGGTAGGCTATGCGCTCGGCCTTGGCAATGCTGATGCCCGTCACGCTGAAGCTGGTGCCAAAGTCGTTGGTGCCCGCGCCGCCGGCGCTCAGCAGATAAAACCAGTAGTTGAGCACGCCCGAGTTGGTGTGCACCCCGCCGTCGTCGGCGGTACCGGTATACCAGTTGGTGCCCTTGTAGGTGTCGGGCTGGCCGAACTGGTTGGGGTTGCTCATCGAGCGCAGCGCCAGGCCGAAGCTGGGCAGCGTAATATCTTCGCCGATGAGGTACACCTGCTTGGCGGGGTCAAAATAATTTTCCACGCAAGCCCCCCAGATGTCGGAGAAGCCTTCGTTGAGCGCCCCCGACTCGTTGGAATACACCAGATTGGCGGTGGCCTCGCACACGGCGTGGCCGATTTCGTGGCCGCACACGTCGATGGCCGTCAGCGGCCTGAACAGGGTGTTGCCGTCGCCGTAGAGCATGGCCGTGCCATTCCAATAGGCGTTGTCGGTGCCAGCCGTACTGGTGGGGGTTTCGTCGTAGTGCACGTAGCTCAGCAGCACGGAGCCGCGGTCGTCGTAAGAATCGCGGCCGTGCACACTGGCCCAATACCCCTGGGTGGCCTGGGCCCCGAGGTGGGCGTCGAGGGCGGCGTTGTCGAAGTTGGCGTTGTTGTGCTCGGCGGCCGTCCAGTTGTTGTCGTTATCCACGAAGTCCACCGCTGCCGAGAAGGTGTTACCCTTGCGCACGTTCAGGGTGGTAACGCCCCGGCTGGTGGCGGTTTCGCGCAGGCGGTAGCCGCTGCCGGTGTTGTCGGTAATAGAAGTGCGCGTGCCCACGTAGCGGGTGGCAAACGTGGCCCCCGGCGCATTGGCGTGCTTGATGATGGCATCGCGCAGCACCACCTGCCCGGTCTGGGCATCGACGTAGTACCAGGCACGGCTCACCGGCTCGTGGGCGTAGATGTTGAATTTCCAGGCCAGCACCAGCGGCCGGCCGGCTTCGGGCTGGCGGAAGTCGCCCACCAGCACCAGTTCGCCTTCCGGCTGGTAGGTGGCCGTGGGCTTGCCGGTTTGCTGCTGGAGGACGGCTTCTTCGGCGGGCAGCTGCCACTTGTAGGTGCGGGCCCCCACCACGGCCAGCGCCCGTTGCAGGGCGGCGGCCTCGCTCAGCCTCGGCTGCACGGCCAGGCCCGCGGCCGGCTGTAACGTCTCGCCACTGATTGATTCCACTTTGCCGGCGCGGCTGTGCACCCGCAGCAGGCCGTGCTCCACCTTCACGCCCTGGTAGTACACCTGGTATTGCTCGTGCACGAAGCCCAGCGGGTCGGGCTCGGTGGCGGTGGGGCGCAGGTCGGTATTGGGGGCAAGGTGCAGGGCGTCGCGCAGCACCTGCTTGCGGGCCTCCACCGTGGGCGCGGCCCGGCCAACTACAACCTGGGCCACGGCGGGCGCGGCCGCCAGCAGTGCCAGCAAAGCCAGTGGGCCAGCCAGCAAGAAACGGAGGGTGTAGAGGTGCTTCATGAAACGCGACTTTAATGAGTGATAAAAAACTAGCAACCAATGCGTCTGCCTTCGGCGAAGCAGCGCATAAGCTCCTCAAAGCCCCGCTTTAAAATTAAGAAATAAATATTATTTATTATATATATTTTAAGAGTAATTCCTATTTTGGTAACATTCCATGGTCTGTCTCCGCTGCTTTTCACCGCCTGCTGCAAGCGCCCGGGCAGCCACCGAAACGGCTACTTGCGTTCTGCTACGCTGGGGGTGGCACCCAACTGCGGGGGTACAATGAAGCCTTACTCTCTTGAGCTGGCAAACCACGAAGAATCGACCAATTGCTCTTGTGAGCCAATTGTTTACACCCCCACAGCTCGTTCACCGAAACCGTGAATTCATCATCCTCAATAGCGCGGCTCACTTCACCGAAGCCCGCGGTATGCCCTGGGCGCCTGCACTCAGCAGCAGGCATGCACTTCCCCCCTGCTCTCGCACCGGCAGGCAGGGCTTTCAGCGCTGTTTATGCGTCCTGCCTCGGACTGGAACCCGCGAGTCAGCTAATGGCCGAAACCCAACCACCTAACCGGTCACAAGCTCGGCAATGGCAACGAGGACTTATTAGCAGTGCGGCACGATGTCCCCACTGACAAACAATGCGTTGAGCCAATATCAGGCAACCGGCACGTTCAAAGGCGCACTTTTACGCTGCTGCCTAGCAGGTCGTTCTGGGGCAAGGCGACGGTTCGGGATGCCCCGTTGATGCTCACTTTAACGCTTCGCAGCGTCCGGGTAGGGTCGGCCACCCATACTTCCGCCTGCGAAGTCGCACGCTTGTACATCAGCAGACACGGACTGTCCACCCCGATGCTGACGGTGGCACTTGCGCGCAGCTTCCCGGGCTGGTAGAAGGCGGCAAGCACCTGGTTGTTAAAGAAAATGGCTTGGATGGCGCGGGTATTCGCCAACACCTGTGCCGGAAAACGGCGCGCCGCGTCGCGGGTCTGTTTCTGGCTCAGACCAATTTGGACGGCGTAGGCATAATCCGACGTTTTGCTCTGAGGCAGCATAATGGTGCAGGTTTTCCGGGATTCGGTCCCTGCCGGCGGCACTACCAGCGAGGCGACATCCACGGCCGGCCAGTTGCTTTTTCTGGCCTGCACCAACGTTTTTGGCTGGTTACCGGGGCTCAGAAAAAAGTAGCCGATGCTGTCGTGCCAAAGCCAGCGCAGGCTGCTTGAGGTTGCTTCGGCGCTCAGGAGCGGGGCCTGGTAGTAGGTTTGATTTACCGTTGTAACTACGTTTTTCGGGTCTTTACCCGTTATTCCTGCCCCCAAGGCCACGAGCGTATTGCCCACCATGAAATAGCTTTTGCGTGCCTGCAGGCCGAGCCGGTCGTAGGCCATGGTGCTCAGGCCCGCAATGCCGTCCGACACCTGGCCCACAAAGGCCGCTTCGTTGCTGGATTTCAGCACCTGGGCGTCGCCGGGCGCCAGGGTAGTATCGGCAGTGGTGCCGGGCAGCATGGCCCAGTTCCAATAGGCCTCGATGTCGTGGTACTCCCGACCGGTGCGCTGCACCAGGCTCACGCCGTCGTTCAAATAGGCCCCGAGCAGGTTTTCTCCGTTGATGGATTCGATTTTTTTCACGAAGGGGCCGTGCGTTTTCACGCTCATGAAATACTGCCCCCGGGCCATTTGCACCTGATAGCCGCTCCGCCAGAAATTCTGGTTGCCCTGCAACTGGCAGGCCGCATCGGCCGGGCCGCCGAAGCCGTCGAGAAAGTAGCGGCAGGCCTGGGCTGGGTTGAGGGCACGCACCAGCCGCAAATCGTCGTAGAGCACCTGTCCCCGCTTGGTGTCGGCGCCGGCCCGCAGTTGCCGGCCGCGGGTCGTCATATCCATCCGGCCCCGGAACACCGTCCAGCGCAGGCCGTTGGCGCAATAATCAAACAGTATGCGCTGCTTTTGCGGCGTAAAGGCGTAGCTGGTGCCCTCCGTGACGGCCAGCCAAAACAGCAGGCTGTTCACGAAGTGCAGGCCGTAATTGCCAAACTGCAGCATGGCCCCGTGTTGCTGAAACGAATAGTCCGGCTGAATGCCTTCGCCCGTGGTGACTTCAATAACGGTGGCCATGTTAGTCAGCGCCTGGGCCAGCCCGGCGGCATCGTCGTGGAGCAGCGCCACGCGGGCTTCGATGTCGTGCTGCCAGATTTTGTTCTGGCCCGTGGGGTTCTTCTGCGCAATGCGCGGGCGCAGCACGTCGTCGAGAAACGCCCGCTCTTGCGCATTGGCCTCAGCTCCCAGCATTAGCAGCAGGCTGGAATAGGCAAAGGGCGTGTTGATTTGGTTTTGCCACCAGTTTGGGCAGCGGAAATCGTGGCTTGTCCAATAGGTCAGGCCGCGGTGCAGCGCCGCCAGGTACCGCGGGTCGTGGTTGCGGTGGTACTGCCGGGCCACCAGCAGCAGGCGGTACAAGTGCCACGAAGGCGGCCACGCGTTGCTCAGCGTGGATTGGTAGTCGATGTCGGGCCAGGCGCCCTCCGGCGTCAGGGAGGCGTAGTAGCCCGCGCCGTCCTTCGTGTAGGTGATGTCGCCACTCAGCTGGTAGCTCCGCTCGCTGGCGTAGGCAGTGTCGGAAAGCAAGAGCCGCACGCAGCGACTGCGCGCTGTTTCTACTTCGCCAGGGCGGGCGGCCGGCAGTTGGGCCCAGGCACTGGTAACGAAACAGCAGGACAGTAAAATAACAAGCGCGAGGGTTGCTTTCATGTTCTTCAGATTTTAGCCAACAGGCCTTTGCATAGTATGCCGGATGGCTTAGCGCAGGGCCTCGAGGGGCACGGCGTCCATGTCGGTGTATTCGCGGTTTTCGCCGGCCATGCCCCAGATGAAGGCGTAGTGGCTCGAGCCGCAGCCGGTGTGGATGGACCAGGGCGGCGAAAGGATGGCCTGCTCGGTGCTCACCCACAGCGGGCGCGTTTCCTGCGGCTCGCCCAGCAGGTGCAGCACGCGCTGGCCGGCGGGCAGGTTGAAGTAGAGGTAGGCCTCCATGCGGCGGTCGTGGGTGTGGCTGGGCATCGTGTTCCACACCGAGCCCACCTTGAGCTGGGTCAGGCCCATCACCAGCTGGCAGCTGGGGATGCCTTCCTGGTAGATGTACTTGTAGATGGTGCGCTCGTTGGCCGTTTCCCGGGCCCCCATCTCCACCGGCGTGGCTTCGGCCTGGGTGCGGCGCGTGGTGGGGTGCACCGCGTGCGCCGGGGCCGAGAGCAGGTAGAACTTGGCCGGCTGGGCCGCGTCCGCGCTGGCAAAAACCACTTCCTTCGAGCCCATGCCCACGTAGAGGCAGTCCTGGTTATTCAACTCGTACACCGTGCCGTCCACCGTCACGGTGCCCGCCCCGCCCACGTTCAGCGCGCCCAGCTCGCGGCGCTCCAGGAAAAAATTGGCCTTGAGCGACCCGGGGCAGGGCAGCGTGAGCGCCGCGCCGGTGGGCTGGGCCCCGCCCA
Organism: Hymenobacter sp. 5317J-9; assembly: GCF_022921075.1. Taxonomy (NCBI): domain Bacteria; kingdom Pseudomonadati; phylum Bacteroidota; class Cytophagia; order Cytophagales; family Hymenobacteraceae; genus Hymenobacter; species Hymenobacter sp. 5317J-9. The sequence goes on along the minus strand of NZ_CP095050.1, from coordinate 1,066,909 downwards.
CCACCATGCGGTCGTAGTGCGTGTAGGTCAGCTCGATGGCGCCGGGCGTGAAGATGTTTTCAATCAGGAAATGCTCCCGAATGCCGCTCGTGTTGAGCGTGGCCGTTTCGCGGGGGCCGATGGCAAAGCGCTGGGTCATATTTCAGTTAGCAGTTGTTAGTGAGCAGGTATCAGTGAGCAGTTGAAAAATCATGTTCACTGCTCACTGATAACTGTTAACTGATTTTATCGCCCCATCCAGCCGCCGTCGACGGTGAGGATGGTGCCGTGCACGTAGTCGGAAGCCGCCGAAGCCAGGAACACGGCCGGGCCTTTGAAATCGTCGGCCTCGGCCCAGCGGCCGGCCGGAATACGGGAGAGAATGGCGGCGCTGCGCTCGGCATCCTGGCGCAGGGCGGCGGTATTGTCGGTGGCCACGTAGCCGGGGGCAATGGCGTTCACGTTCACGCCGCGGCCGGCCCACTCGTTGGCCAGCGCCTTCACCAGTGAGCCGATGGCGCCCTTGCTGGCCGCGTAGCCGGGCACGTTGATGCCGCCCTGAAAAGTGAGCAGCGAGGCCGTGAAGACGATTTTGCCCGAGCCGTTTTGCAGCATCCGGCCGCCAATGGCACGGGCCAGGCGGAAGGGCGCGTCGAGATTAATGTTGAGCACATCATCCCAGTCCTTATCGGAGTGCTGGGCGGCCGGCGCGCGGCGGATGATGCCGGCATTATTAACCAGGATGTCGATAACCGGAAACTCCTGCTGCACCCGGCTCAAGAATCTGGTCACTTGCGCACGCTGGCTGAAATCGGCTTGGTAGCTGTGGAACCGGCGGCCCAGCAGCCGTACTAGCCGGCCGGTTTCGCCGCCGTCCGGCTCCGCTGTGGCCGATACGCCGATAATGTCGGCTCCGGCTTCGGCCAGGCCCAGCGCCATGGCCTGGCCAATGCCGCGGGTGCAGCCCGTCACCAGCGCCACTTTACCAGTTAAATCAAAAAGTGAAGCCATTGGAGCTTGCAATACGGTAGGGAGATGAAATGAAGTAGTGGCCTGCTCTTAAAGCGTCGTGCTGCCTTTCAGGCGAATGTCGCGCGAGGAGCTGCCCACCAGCACGTCGAATTTGCCGGGTTCCATCACCCACTGCTTTTTGGCATCGCTGTAAAACTGAAACGCTTCGGCATTCAAGGGCACGGTAACCGTTTGTGCTTCACCAGGCTTGAGGAATACTTTTTTAAAGCCTTTGAGTTCTTTTTCGGGGCGCTTCACCGAGGCTTGCTCGTCGTGCACGTACACCTGCACTACTTCGGCGCCGGCCGTCTTGCCGGTGTTGGTCACGGTCAGCTTCACAGTGGCGCTTTTGGGGCCGGGCGTCACGGTCAGGTTGCTGTATTTGAAGGTGGTGTAGCTCAGGCCGTGGCCAAAGGCGAATTGGGGCGCGACGTTGTAAGTGTCGTAGTAGCGGTAGCCCACCCAGATGTCATCCTTATAAGTCTGCTTGAGCGGGTCGCCGGGGGTGCTTGGGTATTCGCCCAGCTTGTGGGCCGGCGCGTCTTCCAGCTTCACCGGAAACGTGAGGGGCAGCTTTCCGGAGGGGTTCACGTCGCCGAATAGGATGTGAGCAATAGCATTGCCGCCTTCCATGCCGGGGTACCAGGCTTCCACCAATGCCTTAGCCTGGCCCACCCAGGGCGCGACTTCAATGGGCCCGCCGCCGAGCAACACCACCACGGTATTGGGATTGGCGGCCAGCACGGCCTGCACCAGCTCGTCCTGGCCGAAGGGCATTTTCAGGTCGGGCTTGTCGATGCCTTCGGCGTCGTAGGCGTTTTGGCCCCAGTTAGCGTAGTCGTAGCCGTGGATGTAGCCGCCCACATACACCACCGCGTCGGCAGCTTTGGCGGCGGCCACGGCTTCGGCAATCAGGGCCGGGTCGGCTTTTTGGCCGCGGGCCACTTTGTAGCCTTCGGCATAGGTGACAGTAGCCTTGTCGCCCAACTCGTTCTTAATGCCTTGCAAGGGCGTGATTTCGTACTTGGCCTGCAGCTGCGCGCTGCCGCCGCCGCCCGCGTTTTCGCGCGTGGCATTGGCCCCGATGACGGCCACCGTGCGTGCCGTTTTCTTCAGCGGCAGCAGGCCGTTGTTTTTGAGCAGCACAATGCCTTCCTCGGCCACTTTGAGGGCGGTGGCCTGGTGCGCGGCGGTGTTGTGCGAGCCCGGCTGGCGCTTTTTGCCGTCCAGCATGTTGGTGGCGTACATCACCCGCAGAATGCGCCGCACCTTGTCATCGAGCAGTGGCTCCAGCTTGGGGTCTTGCTTGATGGCTTCCAGAGCCGCATCGGCCAGGTAGAACCGGTCGTAGATGTTCTTGGTCACGGCCGGGGTGGCCGCGCCAGTGCTGGCGGTGGCACTCTGGTCCACGCTGTTGCGCTTCAGCACCAGGTCGGTGCCCATTTCCAGGTCGGTGCCGTTGCGCAGGGCGTCCATGGTGTTGTGGTTGGAGCCCCAGTCGCTCATCACCAGCCCTTTGAAGCCCCATTCGCCTTTGAGAATGTCATTCATCAGGTAGGCGTTTTCGGTGGCAAACTGGCCCCGAAACTTGTTGTACGAGCCCATCAGCGCGTGCGCGCCACCCTGTTGCACCGCCGCCTGGAAGCCGGGCAAATAGATTTCCCGCAGGGCCCGCTCGCTCATGTACACGTCGATTTTATTGCGCTGCCATTCCTGGTTGTTGGCCGCGTAGTGCTTCACGCAGGCCGACACGCCCTGGTCCTGCACGCCGCGGATGTAGCCCGCCGCCATCTGCCCCACCAGGTAAGGGTCTTCGCTGAGGTACTCAAAATTGCGCCCGTTGAGCGGGGCCCGGATGATGTTGATGCCCGGCCCCAGAATGATGTCTTTGCCGCGAAAATTGGCTTCCTGGCCCAGCACAGTACCGTAGGCATAGCCCAGCTCCGGGTTCCAGGTGGCGGCCAGGGTATTATTGGTGGGCAGGTAGGTGCCCGCGTTGTTGGGGTCTTTCACGGCCTTCCAGTCGCGGCCCTGCTCGGGGCGCACGCCGTGGGGGCCGTCGGAAGTCATCAGCTCGGGTATATTGAGCCGCGCAATGCCGCCGGCGGCAAACGACGAGTTGGCGTGCACCATTTTGATTTTTTCTTCCAGCGTGAGCTGCTTTAGCAGCGCATTCACGGCCGCTTCGTTGTCCATGAGGGCGGTCTGCCGGTTTGGCGGCGCGACGGCGCGTTTGGGCTTGGCGGGAGGTGAAGCCAGATTGAAAGCAGTAGCGGCGCAAAGAGCCGTGCAGGTCACCGCGACCAGGCGTACAGAAGCAAATTTCATAAGGTGAGAGTGGAAGGGTTACAGGCAAGAATTGCCGATGTTGACGTTGTTTTTACTGGTGTTTTGCCCAGCTTATTTCTAGCGGAGAAGCGAGGCGTTGCGCGAATTGAGCCAGGTAGGCATCCCATTCCTGCACGGTGCGGAACTGGCCGCTTTTCGTCCAGCCAAAGCCCGCGTAGAAAACCAGCGGGCCGCTCTGTGGGCGGGTAAAAACAAGTAGGTTACTTTGGTCGGGCTGCTCCACGCGGTAGTCCTCCACCTTCGTGACGGCGCGCGGGTCGAGTACTACGCCGGTGCCGATTTCGGCGTCGTCCACGGCCTCCCAGTAGCGGAACCAGCCGGCTTTCTGGTCGGTCTGCACCGCGCCCTTTTTATCGTGTAGGGTGATGCCGACCACGAAATTGGGTAGTGCCTGCGGGCTGCTTATATAGTCTTCGTAGCGGGTCAGGTTGCTGCCCAGGTCCAGCGAAATGCGCTTGCGCTCGGTGACGGTGCGGCCGTTGGCCTGCCAGGGCGCATACGTCAGCTCAAACACGGTGCGGATGGGGCCGGTGGCCAGCGTTTTGTAGCTGACGAAGTTCTTGGAAACCCACAGCCGGCCCTCGTCCCAGATACCGGTGCCGCCACAGCCGCGGCTGTCGCCCACGTGGTAGGGGTCGTAGCCCTCGCCGCGGTCGTGGTGGTAGTAGCTCGGGTCGGTTTGGTAGCCGGCGTACCACTTGTCGATGACCGGGTAGGGCACTCGCTTCAGCCAGCAGTCCATGCCGCTGGTGAGGGTGCCGTCTTTGCGGCCGGCCTCGGTGAGCTGCTGGGCCACGGGGCCATAGGTGCGGAAAGCCACCCGCTCATTTTCCCAAGCGTAGTCATCAATGCGCTCGGGCACGAAGCGGGAGAAAGTGGTGTAAGGGCTTTGGGGCCGCTGGGCGGCGCCGTCGGCGGCGCCCGACACGGTGAATTTCCGGGTTTCATTGGCGGCCAGCGCGGTTTGGAACAGCAGCTCATCGGCTTGGCCGTCGGCATTGTTATCGAGCACCTGGCTTACCAGCACCGTGCCGGCCGCATCGCGCACCAGCAGATTGTCGGCGCCGTAGGCTTTGATAAGGCTCGATAGCCGGGCCGCTGGCAAACTCACCGTTTCGGTGGGCCGGGCCGCCGCCAGCCGGTTGCGCACGGTGAAAGCCAGCGTAGCCGAAGGCGCAGGATTGACGCCGGCACCAACTGCGAAGCGCAACGCAAGCGGCAATAGCAGCGCAGGCACTATGGCCAGGGTAAAACGTGGGAGGTGAAACGCCATTATCGAAGAAGGGCTTAGAAGACGCGCGAAGCGGAAGCACCCCAACGGCTGCCGCAGTCAGGCGTTTTCGCTCGTGTATTTGGGCGGGCTAGCCGCGAAAATCCTTCATTTATGCACCGTGGGTGCGTCAATCAGCCTAAGTCGTGGGGTGGGCCACTACTAGCCGAATTCGTGGGTCGGCGCTCTGAGCCGGTGTCATCGAACTACTGGGCACATGGACCCGCAATGGGGTTTCTGTTGCTGCTGTGGCGGAAATATACACGCCGTTTTCAGCTGCCGTCTTTCCGGCTTTTCACTTCTTTCCGGCTTTGCCGCACTGCGGCGGGTGTCGGGTTAAACTACCGCCCTTTTTACTAAAACTATTGTGACAAGCGCGTTCTAAAAGTGAAATAACAGCTTTCGATTACACTTATACATTTCACGCAATTGTCTAATTAACAATAATTTGATAAGCATTTTACAAAATGAACCGCGACGGTTCGAAATGAGAAAGTGGTTGCGGAGGCGTCCGTAGACATTTGTAGAGCCTGTCAGCAACTAGCTGCTCTGCAACCTGGCCGCTGCACATGGAACGTCGCTAAGCGCCCCATCCAACACCGGCAGACCTGACGGCTCCTAGTCCGGCAAACCAGCCACTCCGCATCGGCGGCTTGTCGATACTCATCGGCCTTGTCGGATGCAGCTCTGCCCGCGCCGCATTGGCTTCCTCCTACTTCTACACCAACCCAAAATTCCCGCGCATGAAGAAACTGCTATCCCTCCTCCTGCTGAGCTGGCTCGCCTTGGGCGCCAGCCACGGCCAGGCCATCTCGCCCTACCTGGCGGGCCAGAATGCCTGGCTGCCCACGGCCCTGGGCACTACCAACTACGGCGGGCTGCTCGACAAGCTGTGGCCGGTGGTGAAGCAGTCGAAGGTGAAGATGATTCGCATCGGCGGCAACGGCGCGAACACCAACCTGATAACCAACGCCCAGTACATCGCCCTGATTGACTCCATTCGCCGCATCGGGGCCGAGCCCATGGTGCAGGTGTCGGAAGGCCGCGGGCGGTTCACGGCGGCGCAGGCCGCGCAGGTGGTGCAGCACGTGAACGTGACGATGGGCCGCAACGTGAAGTACTGGATTATCGGCAACGAGCCCGATTTGTCGGCCCAGCCCAACGTGGTGAGCATTGCCGGCGTGGAAACCTACCTCAAAACGTTCGCCTCGGCCATGAAGGCCGTGGACCCCAGCATCCTGATTGTGGGCCCCGAAAACGCCGGCTACAACGCCTACTACCCCGCTTTGGTGGGGGCGCCAACGACGTGACCGGCAAAGACGCCAACGGCCGCTATTACATCGACATCATCTCCTTCCACACCTACCCTTTCTCGGGCAGCCAGACGCGGGCCCAGGTGGTAGCCGCCGGCCAAAACGTGGCCAACACCGTGACCAACCTGCTGGGCCTGATGGCCGCCGCCAACACCAAAAATAACCGCACCGGGGCCAACGCCCTGCGCTGGGCCCTCACCGAATTCAACCTCGACTACGCCAACCCGACCGTGAACACGGTGGAAGGCCTGGGCGCGCACTCGTTCATCAACGGGCAGTTTTGGGCCGAAGTATTTGGCGTGGGCATGAAGTACGAAGCCGTGTCGATGCAGCCCTGGTGCATTCACGAGAGCAATGGCTCGCGCATCGTGAGCGACAAGGGCTACCTGGATGGGGGCACGGTGGCCACCATCAAGCCCCGCTCCTGCTTCTGGCACGAGATGCTGGTGTCGGAAAACATGCACGGCACCAACCTCGACGCCACCGACAACCAGGCGCTGGTGAAGGTCATCAGCAGCACCGACAACGGCACCACCGCGGTGATGGTGCTCAACGAAAGCGACGTAACGGACTACGATTTTACGGTGCAGCTCAACGGGGCCACGGTGCCGGGCACGGCCCCGCTCAAAATCAACGTGCCGGCTGATATCAATGCCGCGTACACCGACAAAATCTTTGCGCAGTCAACGCTGGTGCTGCTATTTGACGCCCAAGGCGCGCTTACCCGCAAGATTGTGTACTCGCTGGAGCACGCGCAGGGCGCCCTGCCCCCCACCTACCTTCGGCCCGGCCAAACGGTGACGCTGGCCGGGTTTTCGGCCGATAAAACCGTGAGCTGCACCGCGCCCGAAGCCGTGACCTACACAGGCGCGGTGCTGGGCAACTACGCCTCGCTTACCTGGAACTTTGGGGCGGGCGCTACGCCGGCCACGGCCAGCGGCAAAGGCCCCTTCGCCGTTACCTACACCTCGGGCGGCGCCAAAAACGTGACCCTGACGCTGGTGAACCCCGACACCACCATTGTGGTGAGCAAGCCGGCTTATGTGCAGGTGAACAACTGCACGCGCACGCCTTACAACGGCGCCCCGGCCCCGATTCCGGGCGTGGTAAAGTCCATCGAATACGACTACGGCGGCGAAGGCGTGGCCTACCACGACTTGGAAGCGGAAAACCGCGGCGCCACCGCCGACCCCACCGTGGCCCGGCCCACCGAGGGCGTTGATACCCAGAAAGGCGACGGCGGCTACGGCAACGTGGGCTACTCGGCCAGTGGCGAATGGCTGAAATACACCGTCAACATTCAGAACAGCGGCTTCTACAAAGTCACGTTCCGGGTATCGACCTCGACCACCTCGACGGCCTCAATGCGGCTGAGCGTGAACGACGTGGACAAAACCGGCGTGATAGCCATCCCCGCCACGGGCAGCTTCAACACCTACCAGAACATCGTCGTCAACAACGTGTACCTGGAGGCGTCGCCGAACGCGACGCTGAAGTTTGACTTGGTTACGAGCAGCTTCAACATCTCCAAAATCACGTTTGAGACGCAGGCCATGACCGGCATGGTGGTAAACCGCGTGTACAACGCCAGCGCCACCACCGACGGCGCCGCCGATGCCGTGGAGCTGCTGGTGGTGCAGGACCACCTGGACGCGCGCGGGCTGATTGTGAAGGATTTTGACGCCGACCTCACGGCTGATACCGGCGGCAAATACCAGTTCAAAGACCAGGCCCTGTGGAAGGATTTGCGCCTCGGCACCACCATCGTGCTGCGCCGGCTGGGCGCCGGCATCCCGGGCTACGTGGAGGACGTGAACGCCTCCGACTCGCGGCTCGACCTGGCGTTGGAAAACACGACCTACCTGACCGCGCTTTCCGGTGCGGGCGACGTTTTCAACCTCACCGACACCGACATGGTGCTGCTGAAAACCGGCAGCGCCAGCGGCGTGGCCAATCCGGTGCACGCCTTCGCAACGGGCTCGGGCAATACCACGGCGCTTTTCGCGGCCACTACCGGCGCCAAGCTGGTTTCGACCGCGGCCAACACCGCCGGCAGCTTCCAATATCCGCTCAGCACGGCCCAGACCACGGCGGATTTTGATGGCGTGAAAGCGGTGGCCTCCGCGTCCACCAGCTTTAACTGGGGCAATGGCTTTGGCGCGAATAACATTGCTTACATCAACGGCCTGCGCCTTTCCATCCTGCCGCCCACGCCCGACATTGTGGTAAACCGGCTCTACAACGGCTCGAACGACGCCCTGGGCACCCGCGACGCGGTGGAGCTGCTCGTCATCAAAGACCACCTCGATATTCGCGGGCTGCTGGTGAAGGACTTTGATGCCAACATCACCACCGACAACGGCGGCAAGTACCGCTTCACCAACATTCCCTTCTGGCAGGACCTGCGCGCCGGCACTACCATCGTGCTGCACAAGCTCTCGACGGGCATCGCGGGCTACACCGAGGACACCGACGCCTCCGATTTCACGGTGGACTTACTGCTGGAAAACGCCGCCTACCTTACCAACGAAACCACGGGCACCAACGCCTTTATCATCGCGCAGTACGACATGGTGCTGCTGAAAACGGGGGCGGCTACCGGCGTGAGCGGGGCCATCCACGCCTTTGCCACCCGCGGCGGCGGCAACGGGGCGCCCACGGCGCTCTACCAATCCATCACCAGCCCCAAACTGGTGTCGCCGAACCGGGAAGCCGGCGGCGACCCTGGCGCCTACCACTACCCCCTGAACCCCAACCAGCGCGGCGCTGACTACAGCGGCGCCGACGCCGACATCCAGCTGGGCGGCGCTCCGAACTGGGGCTATGGCATGGGCAGCGGCAACATTGCCTACATCCAGTCCTTGCGCGATGCCGTGCTGCCACCGGCCACGGCCCTGGCTGCCACCGCCACCGGCAACAGCATTGCCTTGAGTTGGACTGATAATTCTGCCACCGAAACCGGCTTCGAGGTGTTCCGCTCGCTCGATGGAACGGCCTACACGCTGCTCGCCACGGTGGCCGCCAACGCCACGACTTACACTGATGCCTGCCTGGGCTACGCTACTCGCTACTACTACCAGGTGCGCGCCAAAGAAGGAGCGTTGACCTCCCGCTTCTCGGCGCCCTCGTCGGGCTCCACGGCCGAACGGCCGGTGGTGACGCTGCCCACTCTCACGGCAGAGTGTTCGGTGACTGCCACTGCCCCTACAGCCCCCGACTTCTGCACCGGCACCGTGACGGCCACCACCACCGACCCGACTACTTACACCGCCCAGGGCAGCTACACCATTAACTGGAGTTTTGCTTACGGCGACGGCGGCGTGGTGACCGTGCCCCAGCAAGTGGTAGTAAGCGACGTGAGCGCGCCCGTGGTGCTTACCCAGAACATCAGCGTGACGCTGGTGAATGGCAGCGCCACCGCAACTGCGGCTGCGGTTGATAATGGTTCGTCCGACGCCTGCGGTATTCAGTCGCTGACGCTTGATAAAACCAGCTTTGACTGCTCCAACATCGGCGACAACACCGTGACGCTGACGGTGACGGACGTGAATGGCAACACGGCCACCGGCACGGCTACGGTGACGGTTATTGGCGCCACGCCCGCGCCGGCCATTGCCGTGCGCCGCACGGATAACACTTACACCGGCCTGCCGGCCAATACCATTGCGCTGGGCTACGGAGCACAAAGCCTGGTGCTCACGGCCTCGAACAGCACGTCGGCCACCTACTTATGGTCGCCCGCAACGGGGCTGAGCAATGCCACGGACGCGGCACCGGTGTTCACGCCCACGGCCGCCGGCACCTACACCTTCACCGTGCTTGCCACCAACGAGTTCGGCTGCTCGGCCAGCGCTACAGCTACCCTGACGGTGGTGGACGTGCGCTGCGGCAACAACAACGACAAGGTGCAGGTGTGCCACAACGGCCGTGCCCTATGCCTTTCGAAAGACGCAGTGGCCACTCACCTGGCCTCGCACGGCGACCAGCTCGGTGGTTGCGGCACGGCGACTGGCCAGGCGGTAGTGTTCGAATCTTACCCCAACCCTTTCACCACGAGCGCGGCGGTGCATTTCCGGCCGGTGGCTACGGCGGCCACGCAGGTGCAGGTGTTCAGCGCTATGGGCCAGCTGGTGGGCACGCTCTACGACGCGGTGGCCGAAGCCGGGCGCGACTACACCGTGACGTTTGACGGCAACAGCCTGCCGGCGGGCATCTACACCTGCCGCCTGGTGAGCAACGGCGCGGTGCAAACCCAGCGCCTGGTGCTGCTGAAGTAGCTCATTTTCTCCGTTGTCCACTCAAAGAAGGCTGGCTCTCCCGCCGGCCTTCTTTTTCCTCTGTGCAACCACTGTTTTTTTCTTCTACTAACCCAATTCCCACATGAAAAAACAAGCTTCTCCTCCCCACGCATCGTGCCCGGCCCGGCGACTGGTCACGCTTCGAATTCCACACCTTGGGCATGGCCGCGGGTATGTACCCCCTGCGCTTACAAGCCGATAACCATGTACTGCCCAAGCACTCGGTTGTCGAATAGCTACCCTTGAGCATCGTCCGGACAGCGGCAACTGGCCAGGCCTTACCGGGCGGGCTCCTCTATTGAGGCTTCCTTAACGGGCTTGACTATCGAAGCTTTGTCATTCCTTTTCCATTTCAATTGCAAACCAAAAGCAACTGGTTATGAACCGCATTAAATTCACCCAAAATGGGGCTATGTGCCTGCTGTTGGCAACCACCGTCCTGTTGTCGTGTAAAAAAGACAATCCGATTCAAACGGCCCCCAACGGGGATTATCAGGTCGACCCCACACGGGCCGATGCTGTTTTTAGCAGCATTCCCCTAAAAACGTTTACTGCTGCAAACAATGAATACACTGCTACTGAATACGCTGCAGACTTTGGGGATAATTCGAAAACCAATAATTGGCGTGGAGGCAAACAATGGATTATCGACAATTCCCTGCGCGTCCATTTGGATGACGGCTATTCATACACCAATGGGTTGGTAGCTTCAAACAATGTATCCGATGGCACGGATTACGACATGAGTTACAGTTTCAAGTTTGACCCCGCCTTTACTTTTTCGGAAGGCGGAAAACTGGGTTGGGGATTTGAAATTGGCGACGGAGCCAGTGGCTGCAATGTGCCAACGGCCGGACACGGAGCGAGTGTGCGGTTAATGTGGAAAAGAACATCCGCTACAACGCATGCTATTAAGCCATACGTTTACTATTATGACATGCCCAATACCACCACCTATCATTGTGGTGATAACCCACAAAGCAAACAATTCGACGGACTAGAAAAAGGGGTGTGGTACAATGTTTACATCCATGTTACGAGCAATACCTACAGCAACAAGGATGGCTATTTAAAAATACTCATCAAAAAAAGTACGGCTACCACTTGGACCGAGCTGGCCAATATTACCAATATTCGCTGGACCAATGACCACAATTACCGTAAAATAACCAGAATATCGTTTGACACCTTTAGAGGCGGGGATGACAGCAGTTGGTCGGGCCCTGCGGGAGATATTTTTTACGATGACGTAAAATTCAATCAGCTTGCTCCGTGATTTTATGGGGGTGTCAAGCACGAAACTTCTTGTTGTCATTTTCGTGCTTGACAACCCCATAAAATTGGCGGCAGCCTAGATGGGGTGGTGCGTGGTTTGTGCTGGTCGTTGCAACTATTGATGCGCGCCGTGTGCATTGTCCGGGATTTGCTACAGGCGCAGGGTTTGCACCCTAACCCGCCGCACCGCTGCCGCAAGGAGCCATTTGGCACTTCGACGATGGTGGGTTGGCCTTCGCCCATGGGGCCGTGCGCGCCGGGTGGCAACGCCTGGGTGTAGGTCGGAAACGGGGCCGTAGTATACCAGCGATGACGGCGACAGCGCATGGGCAGGGCGGCCCGGGGGCGGCGGGCCGTGGCTGCAACGCACCGCCTCACCACCCGCGCCACGACGCGCCAGCGGGCCCGTTCGACGGCCCACCACCACCCGGCTTTGCGCCACCGCTAACCAAGCCTTTACCTTATAAAGGCAGTACACAAACGTAGGCAAGACATGAAAAACCTGTTAAGAGTGCTGGGAGAAGCGCGCAACGCTTCTTTATATCTGTATGCTGCCAGAAACCCGGCAATAGCCATTGCAGCGTTGATGGTTACGTGCTGTGTTGGTTCGTGCAAGGTCAGTTATTCGCAGACGGCAGCCGCGAAACCGATTGTGCCAGACTGGGCATTGCCCGGTTCATCGACCCATAAGCAGGTGCCGCCGCCAGCGGATTTTCACCGGGCCACCAAAACGTCAAAGAAGCGCATTGGCATTTTTGACGGCCAAAGCGACGTAGGGGCTTCACTGGTGCCCGGAAATTCGAGCTTTGACCCCGGTGCGAAGGAATACACCATCAATTCCGCGGGCTACAACATCTGGTACACCCGGGATGAGTTTCGTTTTCTGTGGAAGAAGATGTCGGGCGATGTGTCCTTGGCGGCCGATGTAAAATTCCCGAATGAAGAGGGTTTCTTTGACCGAAAGGCGGTCGTCATTATCCGCCAAAGCCTTGATGACGATTCCGAAGAAGCCATGGTTGCCCGTCACGGGGCCGGCCTGATGCACTTGGCCTGGAGGCCAGACAAAAACACCAAAGTTCTACAGATGAAGGTCCCGGAGAAAAGCGCCATGCGCATCGGGATAGAAAAGCGGGGCGATACCTATGCCATGTTCATCAGCCAGAACGGCGAACCCATGCACCAATTAGGAGACCCTATCAAGCTCGCATTCAAAGAGCCTTTTTACGTTGGCATCGGCTTTTGCTCGCACATTCCGGATAAGGTAGATACCGCCATCCTATCCAACGTAGTGTTGGAAAACGCTGCGGGAAAATTGTAACAACCTGCGGATTTCCAACACATTTCACGCTTAAATACGCTAATCCTACATGAGGCTTCTATTCATCTGCTCCTTGTTCGTCGCCGTCTTTTTCACGCAGGCGTGCACCGCCACCAAACAGGCAGGCGGAGGCACTGCTGCTTCCAGCACGAAAAAGGCGATGCTCAGGGCGTTGGAATGGCAGGAAGCGCATCCAATCGTTGAAAAGTCGACCAAAGACTGGACCAACGGCGCTTACTACACAGGCGTGGCCAAAGCCCACCAAGCCACCGGCGACGCCGAATTTTTGAAGGCCCTGCAGGCAATGGCCAGGAAGAACGAATGGCAAACGTACATCCGCATCAACAGCGCCGATGACGTAGCCATCAGCTACGCGTACCTGTATCTGGCAGCCCTCGGCGACAAAGACGCCAACCTTGCCCCCACCGAAGACTTCATAAAAAAGCATTTGGCTTACCAGCAGGAGCAAAAACGCAACAAGCCGCTGTGGTGGTGGTGCGATGCGCTTTTCATGGCGCCTCCGGTTTTCACGGTGCTTGCCAAACGCAACCACGACCCCGTGCTATTGGACGAGATGTACCGGCATTACAAGGAAACCTACGACCTGCTCTACGACAAGGAAGAGCACCTTTTTGCCCGGGACGACCGGTTTTTGTGGACGGGCGCCAGCACCGACAAGAAAGAACAAAACGGCAAAAAGATATTCTGGTCCCGCGGCAACGGCTGGGTGTTAGGCGGTCTGGCCTTAATCCTGCAAGACATGCCGAAAGACTATGCCCACCGGCCTTTTTTCGAGCAGCTCTTTCAGGAGATGGCGACCAAAGTAAAGGCCCTGCAACAACCCGACGGCATGTGGACCACCAGCTTGCTCTCGCCCGAGTCGTACGACCACACCGAAACCAGCGGCAGTGGCTTCTTCACCTACGGCATTGCCTGGGGCATCAATAATGGCTTGCTGAATTCCACTGACTTTAAGCCCGTGGTAGCCAAAGCCTGGCCTGCGTTATTGAAAATGCAAAAGCCCGACGGCATGGTGGGCTTCGTGCAAAACATCGGCTTCGACCCTCGACCGGCCACTGCCGACAGCTGGCAGAACTACGGCACGGGCGCATTCTTACTGGCCGGCAGTGAGGTGCTGAAAATGAAGTAGGCTCCTAAGCCACCGCAATTCATGAATAAAAAGTACATTCTCCTGGCAGTTTTGCTCTTTGCTGCTGGCCCGGTTTTCTCGCAGCAGTGGAGAAGCAGTTTGTATCCGCAAAACTGGAAGCCGGGGATGCAGGACAGCGAAGGGCGATTCCTGCACGACTTTTCCTACGCCGGCTATCATCGTGGCGAGCAGGCTATTCCGGACATCAACAAGAACGTAGTGGACGTTACGAAAGCGCCATACGCAGTAGACAACACCGGCAAAGCGGACGCGACGGCCGCTATTCAGCAAGCGTTGAACGACGTGGGCCAGCGCGGCGGAGGCGTAGTCTATTTGCCCGCAGGCAAATACAAGCTTGACGTTTCTGCCGCCAAGGCGAACCCGCTGCGCATAAGCTATAGCAACGTGGTGCTACGAGGCGCGGGCGCGGGCAAGACCTTCATCTTCAACGATAACTCCAACGTCCGGAACGTCTCCATTATACAGGCCAAACCAACGGCTGGCGGAAACTGGCTCAGCCCCGAGGGCAAAGCCGTGAGCATAACGGCAGACCTGCTGCTTCCCACTCAAACCATCCCGGTTTCATCCGTCCAGGATTTCATGGCGGGAGACTGGGTGGTGCTGAGAACCGATGTCACCAAAGAGTTTATCACAGAGCATAACATGGATAGCCTGTGGGCGACCTCGCTGACCGGCACCATGTTCTACCGGTATATCACGGCAGTAGATAAACAGGCCAACACCATTCAAATTGATGCCCCGACCAGGTATTTCCTGAAAAAGCGCGACCATGCCCGGGTTTATAAAGTGAGGCCTGTGCTGAGTGAGGTTGGCATTGAGGGTTTCTCCATTGCCAATCGGCAATCAACGTTGCCGGGTTTAGGCGGCCTGGACTTCAACGTCAAAGGCACCGCTGCTTACGAAGTACACAGTGCGCATCTACTCATGATAAACAGCGCCATCAATTGCTGGATTAGAAACATCAGTACTTACCGGCCGGAGGAGAATAAAGACGACATCCACCTAGTGTCCAGCGGAATTTTACTGCAGAACTCCAGATTTGTAACCGTGGACGCTTGTTCTTTTCAGAAAACCCAGTACCTGGGCGAAGGCGGCAACGGCTACATGTACACGCTGGCTTCCAATGATTGCCTTATTCGGAATTGCTTTGCCGGGTATGCCCGCCACAACTACGATTTCAAATCGATGCGGAGCAACGGCAACGTCATTTTGCGGTGCCGGGGAGAAAACTCCACGCTGGCGAGCGACTTCCACATGCACCTGAGCATGTCTAACCTGTTCGATAACACGACGCTGAACAAAGACTTTCTGGAAGCCAAGTTCAGGCCCTGGGGCACTTTCCCGGAGATGCACGGCTACCCGACCACGCAAAGCGTGTACTGGAACACGGTGGGCGAAGCTTACCCCGCCAAGGTGCCTTATATCATCGATTCGGAGCAGTTCGGCTGGGGATACATCATTGGCACCAGCGGCCCGGCCAACGAGGTGAAGACCTCACCAACCGCAGGCCGGATAAAGCAGTACGACTTCGATTCGGCGCCTGAAGATTTCAAGGAAGGCATTGGCAAAGGCGAGTCTTTGCTGCCAAAATCCTTGTATCTGGACCAGTTGGAAAGAAGGTTGAAGGCGCATAAATAACCCGGCAGGCCGGAGGATGGTGAGGCAGTGAGCCACCCCTGCAATGCGTTTCTGAAAGCCACCGAAGCAACGCTGCTTCGGGGGCTTTTTGCGTGGTGCATTTGTGCCGGTATCCGTGCTTGCTGTTTCGGCGTCAACCTGGCTTTTTCCTCCTTCTGCTCCACGCCTGGCTAGCGAATAAGCACCTCTTACGACAGGCATACCCACTAAAAATATTGTGACAGACGCGTACTAAAAATGAAAATCAACCTTTCAAAACACCAGATATACACCATTCATATTACTGTTTTTCAATAATTTAACAAATAATACTCATATGAACAACATCTGTCGAAAATGAGAAAGAGAATGGGGATTTCAACAAGGACCTTTGAAACGCTAACCCTTTACCGGACCGGCTTATGAAATAGGAAAGTCAGCTTCTGCAAGGGCTGCTTTTCTATTTCTTAAGCTGGTCGGAAGCCCTTGCTTCTCGTGGCCGGGCTAGCGCTGTTTACCGCCATCTTTTTTGCAATCCCACCCTTTTTCATTTCTCATATGAGTCATTTTTTACCGTCTGCTCGCTTGCGCGGGGCGGCTGCTTCGCTGCTGCTGATGCCCGTGACGGGCGCGGCACTGGCAGCCGGGCCGGCCCCGGCCGCCAGCCCAATCTCGGCCACCGTGCTGGCCGACATCACCGTGAAAGGCCGCGTGGTGGATGACAAAGGCGGCCCGCTGCCCGGCGTGACCGTGGTGGTGAAGGGCACCACCATCGGGGCCTCCACCGGCAGCGACGGCACCTTTTCGCTTAGCATTCCCAGCACGGTATCGGACCCGGTGCTGAGCATCAGCTACATCGGTTTTGCACCCCAGGACGTGCCGGTGAACGGCCGCTCCGACATCAACGTGACGCTGCGCGAGGACGCGCAGAAGCTCAACGAAGTGGTGGTGATTGCCTACGGCGAGCAGTCGCAGAAAACGCTGACGTCGGCCGTGACGCAAATTGACGGCGACGCCATTGGCCGGCAGACCGTGGCCACGCCGGGCGAGGCACTCGCGGCACTGGCGCCGGGCGTGGCCGTGCAATCGGACCAGGGCGGGGCGCCGGGCGCGCCGCCCACCATTGTCATTCGGGGTGGCACGTCGCTGGGCACTTCCTCCGACCCGCTGTATGTGGTGGACGGCTACCCGCTGCAGGACGCGGCCCAGTTTAACCTCATCAATCCCAACGACATCGACGCCATTTCGGTGCTGAAAGACGCCGCTTCGACGGCCATCTACGGCTCGCGGGCAGCTAATGGCGTGGTGATTGTGACCACCAAGCGCGGCAAGTCGGGCCAGACGCGCTTCACGCTGTCGAGCTACACGGGCATTCAGCGCATCTCCAAAAAGCTGGACGTGCTGCACCGCGACGAATACATCGACTGGCAGAAAGACCGGGTGCGGCAGCAGAACTTCAACCCCGCCACGGGTGGCTTTGGCACCGGCGCAAACCCGCTGCCGCCTATTTTTCTCAGCGACCCCGGCAGCCTGCCCGACACCGATTGGCAAGACGAGATTTACCGCGATGCCGTGATTCGCAACGTGCAGTTGTCGGCCTCGGGCGGCACCGAAAAGGCCCGCTTCAACGTTTCCGGGGCGTATTTTAAGCAGGACGGCGTGCTGCTGGGCTCTTCCTTCGACCGATTCAACCTGCGTTTCAACCTGGACGCCAACCTCACTTCCAAGCTGAAAATTGGGGTGTCGGTGGCGCCGTCGTTGGGCATTCAGGACCGGCAGGCGGCCAACGGGGCGTATAACCAATCGGGGGGCTCAGCCAACAACGGCACCCGCGCCGTGCCCAATGCCACGTCGCTGGCGCTGCTGCAATCGCCGGCGCTACCCGTGTTCATTGCCAATGGCGACTACGGCACGCCCGTCAACCAGGTCATCGGTGCCAACAACACGGCGTTTTACACTACAAACGTCTTCAATCCCCGCCAAACGGTGGACCTGAACCAGAACACCTACACCAGCTACCGGGTGTTTGCCAACACGTTCCTGGAATGGTCGCCGCTGCCGGGCCTGCGGCTGAAAACGGCCGGCGGCGGCACCCTCACCACCGACAACCAATCGGCCTACATCCCGGCCACCATGGCCTCGGAAGCGGCCCGCAACGCCAACATCTCCACCCCGGTGCTGGGCTCGGTGTACGCCCGCGAAAGCTCGAACCAGGCGGTGGATTTCCTGTGGGAAAACACGGCCACCTACAACAAGCAGGTGGGCGACCACAATTTCGGGCTGCTGGGGCTGTTTTCGCTGCAGAAGTTTCAGGCCCGCAACACGGCCACCACGGCCCGGCCGGGCACCATCACCACCAACCTGCTCGAAAATCCGCTCGGCTCGCCCGACCGCATTGGCGAGCTGACCTACGACCAAAACGCCTTTCTGAGCTATGGCGGACGCTTAACCTACGATTTCAAGAAGAAGTATTTGCTGTCGGCGGCGCTGCGCACCGATGCCTCGTCGCGCTTCGGGCCGAACAACCGCTACGCCGTGTTTCCGTCGGCTTCGCTGGGCTGGCGCGTGAGCGAGGAAGGGTTCTGGCAGGGCCTCAAGCCGGTGATGAACGAGCTGAAATTCCGGGCCAGCATTGGGCAAACCGGTAATGCCAACATCGGCTCGTTCAACTACCTGAACACCGAGGTCAACAGCAACTACAGCTTCGGCGGCGCGCGGGTGTACGGCTACAACCAGCGCGGCCTGGGCAACCCCAACCTGACCTGGGAGAAAAACCAGCAGACGGACTTGGGCATCGACGCCGGCTTCTTCGGCGACAAAGTGACCCTGACGCTGGACTACTACAACCGCGAAACCACCGGCATGCTGCTGAACCAGACCTTGCCCGGCGCCTTCGGCTTTGCCACCTCCTACCGCACCAACATCGGTGGGCTGCGCAACCGCGGCCTTGAGCTGGCCGTCGGCACGGCCGTCAACCTGGGGCCGGTGCGCTGGAACATCAACGGCAACATTTCGGGCAACCGCACCAAGGTGCTCGACCTGGGCGGCGTGACTTCACTGCCGCCCGAGGCTTCGGTGTTTGGCTGGAACAACTCTTACCAGCTGATTGTGGGCGAGCCGCTGGGCAACATGTACGGCTTTGAGGTGCTGGGCGTGTACAAGAACCAGGCAGACCTCGACGCCTACCCCTACGCCGCCACCCGGAACCTCGGCAACTGGATTATCAAGGACCAGAACGGCGACGGCATCATCAACGAAAGCGACCGGGTGAAAGTGGGCAAGGGCGTGCCCGATTTCCTCTACGGCCTGAACCAAACCTTTACCTACAAGGCGTTTGACCTCAGCCTGAGCCTGCAGGGTGTGCAGGGCCGCGACATCATCCAGGGCAACATCCGGCAGTTCTACACGCTGGCCGCCAACGGCACCAACATCACCCGCGAATTCTACAAAAACACCTGGAGCCCCGACGCGCCCGAGGTGGAAACGCGCTGGCCCCGCATCTCGGCCGGCGGCTACAACCCCGGCAACCAGCTGACCGACCGGCAGGTGTACGACGGCTCGTTTCTGCGGGTGCGCAACCTGACCTTCGGCTACACCCTGCCCACGACGCTTCTCAAACAGGTGAAGCTGCAGAGCCTGCGCCTGTACGTGACCGGCCAGAACCTGTTCACCTTCACCAAGTACCCCGGCTACGACCCCGAAACGAGCATCAACGGCGGCTCGCTCATCACGCCCGGCCTCGACCAGAGCAGCTACCCCGGCATTCGCGTGTTCACGGGCGGCCTCACGGTTGGTTTTTAATCTGTTGACTCTTGAATATCATGAAACCAACTACGTTCCTTCTCCGTGCTTTGCTATTGTCCGGCCTCACGGTGAGCAGCTACGGCTGCAAAGATTTTGTGAACCTCACGCCGCAGGACATCATTCCGGTGAGCGGCTTTTATAAGACAGAAGCCGACATCCAGGGCGCGCTCACGGGCACGTACGGCTCGATGCGCAGCGTGTACAACGGCTATTTCCAGTTCACCGAGCTGCCTTCCGACAACACCCGCACCATCAACTCCAGCGAAGTGGGCTACGGGCAATTCGACAAGCTGAACTGGCTGATAAACAACGGCAACATTGCCAGCGCCTGGAACCAGCACTACACCGTCATTGCCGGCACCAACGTGACCCTGGGCCACGCCGACGACGTGAGCTACGCCGCCCCCACCACCAAACCCCAGATTGTGGGCCAGGCCAAGTTCATCCGCGCGCTGATGTATTTCAACCTGGTGCGGTTCTTCGGCGATGTGCCGCTGGTGCTCACCGAAATCAAGAGCCAGGCCGAAGCGCTGGCCCTGGTGCGCACGCCCACGGCCGATGTCTATGCCCAGATTGAAAAAGACCTGACCGAAGCCGAAGCCGTGCTGCCCCTCTCCTACAACGCCGCCAACGTGGGCCGCGCCACCAGCGGCGCCGCCAAGGCCCTGCTGGGCAAGGTGTACTTGCAGGAGAAAAAATGGGCCCTGGCCGAAGCCAAGCTGGCCGAAGTGGTGGCGCTCACGCAATACCAGCTGCTGCCCGACGTGAACAACGTGTTCGGCGTGGGCAAGGACAACAACGCCGAAATCGTTTTTGCCTGCCAGTACTTCAGCTCCGGCAACGGCGAGGGCAACCAGTTCGCCTACAACTTCGCCCCGGTGAATGCCAACGTGACCACCGTGGCCGGCGGCAGCACCAACCTTGGCACCAAGGACCTGAACGACGCCTTTGAGGCCGGCGACCAGCGCAAGGCGGCCTTCCTCACGGCTTTTGGCACCGGCAACGCCACCGACTACTACGCCAAGAAGTTCGTGTACAACGTGCTGTCGCCGAACGAAGGCGACAACGACTGGCCCATCATCCGCTTCGCCGACGTGTTGCTCATGTACGCCGAGGCGTTGAACAACAACGGCAAAACCGCCCTGGCCATTCCGCAAATCAACCGCGTGCGCACCCGCGCCGGCCTGGCCGCCAAGGCCCTCACCCTCAGCACCGCCGACACGCAGCTGGCCATCGAGCAGGAGCGCCGCGTGGAGCTGTGCTTCGAAGGCCACCGCTGGCACGACCTCATCCGCTGGGGCAAAGCCACCAGCACCATGCAGGCCTTCAAAACCAAGTACCTCACCCTCGACGCTGCCAACGCCAACCTGGCCCCAGCCACGTACAAAGAGCTATTCCCCATTCCGCAGGTCGAAATCCTGTTGAATAGCAAGCTGGTGCAGAACCCGGGGTACTAAGCACAGAGGCTTGATTGTAAAAGAGATGGGGAGGTAGCTGAATTAAATTCGGCTACCTCCCCATCTCTTTTACATTGAATTAGACTGTCGTCCTGTTAGCTTGGTCGAAGCACCTATATAGCGCAACGAAGCGCCAACGACTGGTTCGACCCGCAAAAGGAGGCTATGTTTATAGTGTCTCTTTTACAATAACGCTGCGCTTAGTCCCTTTCATGCTCTCCAAGGCTTATTTATTCGCTGTGCTTTTCAGCTGCGCTGGTGGCTTGTTAAGCGCCTACGGGCAAACAAAAGCTAACCAGGTCTACTCCGACCCCGACGAAATGAGGCCCCTCGTACCGTCTGCCGTAGCCCAGGCAGCTAACCACGCGCTTTCTTCCGCCGAACGGGTTACGTTGTGCCGAAAAGGCCGCGGCTTCATCGAATTTCGGTTTCAAGTGGACGGCAACGGGCGCATCGAGGACATCACCGGTGTGCGGCTCTACAAAGCGGCGCGAGAGGTGCCCATGCCGCTACTGGCCAAAATGAAGGAGCGAGTCCGCCAAGACGTCGTTTTTCACGTCCCTGTCGTCGACAAACCGTCAGCAATGAGTCGCTGGCGAAGGCCATCATACACAATTCCCCTTACCGTCTTCTGCCGTTAATACGCTGACAAAGCCTATTCAAGCAAACGATAAAGATGCTTCGCCTGCGTTCAGCCGGGCCGTCGCAAACGAAAGAAGCCAGCAGTTGTGCATCTTAATAGCACACCTGTTGGCTTCTTTCGTTTCCTATATGGTTGAAGTAAACTAACCTCATCCAATAAGCTGTCTCACGCCTTTATTCCTACAGCAGCGCCAGAAACTGGTTGTAGTTCTGGTAGCGCCAGAGGGCTTCGAGCAGGTAATAGTCGGCGTACACCAGCGGCACGTCCACTTCGGAGTTGGCGGGCTTGTAGCCGGTGGCGTGCTTCAGCAGGAAGAAGTTATTGGTGCCGGCCGTGGCCAGGTACTGCGGCGTGCACAAGCTGCTAAGCAGGCCCGTGGCGCCCTGGTAATACTTCTTGGGGCTCTTGGCGTACTTGCTCAATTCCAGCAGGCCCGAGGCCGCGATGGCCGCCGCCGAGGCGTCGCGCGGGGAATTCGGAATGTCGGGCGCATTGAAATCCCAGTAAGGAATGTGGTCGGGAATGCGGTTGGTTTGCTTGAGGAAGTAGTCGGCCGCGTGCTGGGCGGCAGCCAGGTAGCGCGGGTCGCGGGTGTTGCGGTACAGCATGGCGTAGCCGTAGATGGCCCAGGCCTGCCCGCGGGCCCAGCACGATTGGTCGGCGTAGCCTTGGTGCGTCATGGCCTTGCGCAGCTGGCCAGTGGCCGGGTCAAAATCGAGGACGTGAAAGGTGCTGTAGTCCTTGCGGAAGCGGTATTTCAGGTCGGTATTGGCATGGGCTGTGGCGAGGTGGGCAAATGCAGTATCGCCGCTGAGCTTGCTGGCCACGAACAGAAAATCCAGGTTCATCAGGTTATCGACGATGACCGGATAAGTAAACGGCGCAAAGTCCCACGACCGAATAGCGCCCACCTTCGGGCTAAACCGGCGCGAGAGGGTGGCCGCGCCCTGCAACAGCACCTCGCGGTACTTCGGCGTCGGCGCCTGCGCATAGCCCTGGCCAAACGAGTTGTTCAGGATAAACCCGAGGTCGTGGTTGTCGGTGGTGAATTTCTCGGCTTCCAGGGTTTCGGTGCGGGCAGCCGCCCGGCGGCGCCAGCTGTCCTTGCCCGTGAAGCGAGCCAGCTGCCACAGGTTACCGGCAAAGAAGCCGCTGGTCCAGTTGCGCGAGGTGGTGAGCTGCAGCGAGCCGTCGGGCTGGGTACTGCGCGGCTGGCGGGTGCTATCAGGGTATTGCCGCAGGAAGGCGGCGTATTGCGCCTCGGCCAGCGCCACTACTTGGTCGACGGGAATTTCGGGGGACTTCTGGGCCGCCGCGGGGCCCGCCAGCGCGAGCAGGAGCAGCAGCGTCGGGCGCGGTGCGTTCATGGCAAAAGGATATCTGGAAAGGGTGGCAGTAGGAACGTGTCACAGCCGGCCGGCACCGGCCAGTGGGGCGTTTTTTAGCTCGGCGGCCCTGGGGCTTCATGTCCCACCGCGAAACCACCAGGGCCGCTTCGCTACAAGGTCCAGGGGCGCCGGACGTTGTCCGGGTAGAGGGCAAAGACCTTGTCGGCGGCCAGGTCTGGGTAGTGCTGGCCGGCCTTGTCGTAGAGCAACAACGCGGTGCTGTTGCTGACGGGCGCCACGTCGGCGCGCTCCATCTTTTTCTCTTTCAGCAGGTAGGGCTTCAGCCAAGCCACGCCGGCATGCAGGCTGCGGCCATCGGGCGAGGTGTAGTTCCACAGGTCCACGTTGACTTTTTCGGCCAGGCGGGCCAGGCGCACCCAGCCCAGCATGTTCATGGTCACGTAGTTCCAGGGGCGGGTGCGGGCCAGCTCCAGGGGCTGCGAGCCATCGGGCTGCAGCTGGGTGGCGATGCGGCCCTTGGTCTGGGTTTCGAGCACTTTGCGGGCCAGGGCCTCATCACCGGTGAAGAGGGCAAAATCCACCACTTCCGAGTCCCAGAAGGTGCCGTGGTTGTTTTCCACCCGGCCTTCGGCCGAGCCCAGCGGGCTGGTCATCGCCCAGTTGGTGAACTGCCGAAACCAGTCCTGTAGGCCACTCACCAGCTCGGTGTCAATGCTTTTACTATCGGCCATCAGGGCCAGCGCATCGGGGATTTCTACCAGGTTGCGGGTTTCTATTAGGCCGTAGCAGCGGCCCGTGTAGAGGCCCGGAATGGCCTGCGCGAAGTTCAGGTTGGGGTTCATGCGCGTGGCTGGGTCCAGGAAGAAGATGCGCAGTTGCTTAGCGGCCTGTGCGGCGTATTCCTCCTGGCCGGTGAAGTAGTAGGCCACGGCCAGCTTTTTCACGTCGCTGGTCATGTCCAGCATGTTGTCCTCGTCGGTGAAGGCAGCGGCTTCGGGGTTGCGCAGCCCGTCGCGGTTGATGTAGGGCTTGCCGTCGGGCTTGGCGGGGTCGGGCCAGCTGTAAGGCGCCTGCGACATGTAGTCGTGCTTGTCGGCGGTGGGTGGCGTCTGAGGTTTGTTGACGATGGTGTACGGGCCGTGATTCAGCGCTTTTTGGGCGTCGGCCACGGCGGCCTGCACCTGCCGGGTTTCGGCCGGGCTGCCTTTCTGGTACGCCGCTTTGTAGGCGGCCAATTGGGCACCATCGAGCAGGATAAACGCCGGGCGCCCTTCCTTCTGAGGCCGTGCTTCAGCAGCACTAGCGCCCAGCAACGAGGCCATCGCCCAGCACCAAACCAGAAATTTGCGCATCATAACAAGCAGAAGGTTAGAACAACACCTGAAACCGAAGTAGCGCAAAGTTCCGGGGGCGCGGCAGCCGACCCTTTCTCATTTTCAACAGCATGTGTTCACCAGCGGTGATTTCTATTACCGCTTGAAAATGAAATCGATAAAAAGCAAAAAACCGAACCCATCAGGGGCTCGGTTTCATTTTTAGTGCGGGTCTGCAACAATCCTTTTAGTAGTGTTCTGCCGTCCGAACGGTGTTGGGGCGGGGCTTGCCGCCGCCTAGGCGCTGGCGCCGTTTCAACGATTTCGTTCAAAGACGGGCGCGAGCAAGCCCCTTCCCTACTGCGCTACGTGGCGGGCGCGGTACTCCGAGGGCGAGAGCTGGTAGCGGGCCCGGAAGCTGCTGGAGAAGTACGACGGCGTCGAGAACCCCAACTCGTAGGCCACGTCGGTGATGGAGCGGGTTTCATCGAGCAGCAGCTCGCCGGCTTTCTCCAGGCGCTGGCCCTGCACAAACTCCGTAACGCCGGTGCCCAGCACGGCCTTCACTTTCCGGTAGAGCTGCATGCGCGTGAGGCCGAGGTAGCGGGCCACGTCCTCCACGCCCAGGTTGGTGTCGCTGAGGTGAGTTTGCACGGTGGCAGTGAGGTCGGCCACAAATTTTTGGTCGGGCGTGGGGGTGGCTTCGTCCAGGCGGAACTCGCGGCGAAACTGCGCACGCTGGCGGGCACGGTTGGCCAGCAGCGTGCGCACGCTTTCGAGCAGGAAGGTGGGGTTGAAGGGCTTGGTAAGGTAGAGGTCAGCCCCGGCCTGCACGCCTTCCACCTGCTGCTCGGCCGCGCCGCGGGCCGTGAGCATGATGACCGGAATGTGCGAGGTGCGCCAGTCAGCCCGCAGCTGAGCCACCACTTCCAGGCCGCTCAGGCCGGGCATCATCACGTCGCACACTATCAGGTCGGGCACCAGTTCCGTGGCCAGGCGGAAACCGGTGTGGCCATCAGTGGCGCTCTGCACCCGGAAGTCGCCGCCCAGCTTGCGCGTCAGGAAGTGGTTTACTTCCTCGTTGTCTTCAATCACCAGCACCAGCGTGTCGCTTTCGGTAGCTGCCACGGCCGGGGCCTCCGGGCCCAGGTCCGGCAATACTTCCGCGGAAACTCCCAGCGGAAGCAGCGCTTCGTCGGCGGGGTTGTCCACGGCATCGTTGGCACGCAGCTCCACCGGCAGCTCGCGCGGCAGCGTCACGGTGAAGGTGCTGCCCTTGCCCGGCAGGCTGCTGAACGTGAGCTGCCCCTGGTGCAGGCGCACCAGCCCGTGCGCCAGCGCCAGGCCAATGCCCGAGCCTTTGGCCACGGCGCCCTGGTCGCCTTGGTAAAACCATTCAAAAATGTGCGCCCGGTCCTGCTCGCTGATGCCGCGGCCCGTGTCGGCGATGCTCACCTGAATGGCCCGCCCGCCGTCGGCGGGCTGCAGGCTGATGGTTACCGTGCCCTGGTCGGGCGTGAATTTGACGGCGTTCGAGAGCAGGTTGAAGAAGACCTTGTCGAGCAAGTTGCCGTCGAACCAGGCGGCCAGCTGCGACTCGGCACTCCGCAGCCGCAGGTCCACGCCGCGCAGGCGGGCCGGCTTTTCAAACACCTCCACAATCTCGCGCACAAAAGTCACCAAATCGCCCTGGCGGGCCCGAACAGCCATTTTGCCCACCTCAATCTTGCGGAAGTCCAGCAGCTGGTTCACCAACTGCAGCAGGCGCTGGGTGTTGCGGCGCACCAAGGTCAAGTCCTGGCGCTGGCCGTCGGTCAGGGTGGGGCCGCTGGTGAGCAGCTCCTCCACCGGCCCCATGATGAGGGTGAGCGGCGTGCGCAACTCGTGCGAGAAATTGGTAAAGAAGCGCAGCTTGGCCTCGGTGTCGGCGCGCGACTGCTCGGCCAGCACTTCCAGTTGGTTGCGCTGGGCGCTGATTTCCTCGTTCTGGGCCAGCAGCTGCCGGTTGATGCGGTCGTTTTCCTCGTTCTGGCTGGTCAGCTCGTGGTTGATGCGGTCGTATTCGGCGTTGCGGCTGGCCAGCTCGCGGTTGATTTTGTCGTTCTCGGCGTTTTGCAGGGCCAGCTCGCGGTTTATCTGCCGGTTTTTGCGGGCCGAGCGCCAGGCCACCGCCCCCAGCGCCAGCGCAACCAGTAGCGAGGCCACCAGGCCGTACAAGGCCGTTTGCTGGTTGGCGTAGGTGGCCAGCAGGTGCTGCATCAGGCCCTGCTGCCGCTCAATGTCGCGCTGCTGGCTCACCATTTTGTCAATCTGCTGGCGCATGGTCACCGCGTTGGTCGAGTCGATGACCATTGTGCCCAGGATATTTTCCCGCTTGAAGGGCTGGTGGGTGAGAATCTTCACCGCCGTGCGAATGGCGTCTTCGCCGGCGGGCGGGTACAGCAGCGAAGCCGTGAGCGCGCGCTGCTGCACCAAACCGGGCTGCAAGCCGTCTACGCCAATGATGCGCACCTTTTTGGTGAGGCCCAGCTTTCGCAGCACCTGAGCCGCCCCGAGGCCCATTTCATCGTTGTGCGCATAAATGATGGATACTTCGGGATGGGCCTTCAGGGCCGCCACAAGCAAGGGCTGCAAGGCCGCGCGGTCCCAGTTGCCATTCACCTGCGTGGCCAAATGCATGTTGGGAAACGCCGCCAGGCCCTGCGCAAAGCCCAGGTGTCGGTTGACGGTGGTCGAAGAACTCGCCGACCCCAAAATCTCCAGCACATTTCCGTGTTCCTTCAGCAGGCGGGCCGCATACTTGGCCGCCGTTTGGCCCACTTCCAGGTTGTTGCCGCCCACAAAAGCGGTGTATTGCTCCGAAGTAATGCGCCGGTCGAGCAGCACCACCGGGATGCCGCGCTGGTAAGCTTCCTCCACGGCCGGCGTCACGGGCCCGGCCTCCTGCGGCGACACAATGAGCAAATCAATCCCCCCGCGCACCAGCTCCCGGATTTGCTCCTGCTGGCGCTGGCTGTTGTCGTGCGCGTCCAGCATGCGCAGGTGCATTTCGGGGTGGAAGCTCAGCTCGCGCTCCATGCCGGCCAATACCGCCTGCCGCCAGGTGCCGCCGGTGCTGCACTGCGAAAAGCCGATGCGGTACGACGGGTGCGCCGCCGGCCCGCCGCAGGCGCTCAGCAGCAGCAAAACAGGCAGCAGACGTGCTGAAGCCCGAAAAAATAGTTGTGTAATCACAGGAAGAGAACGATTGGGCCCAGGGTGGGATGGATGGCGCAACCTTTCAAATATACACAGTAGACTAGCCGATTAGTGAAAACCGTTTTGCGGCTGCAACGGCTTAGGCTCCTTACTTATTCTGCGGAAAGCAAAAGGGTTCTGCCCTTTTATTGACCAGACGCCCGTAAGCAAAGCCCGGCTTGGCTAGGCTGGTAACGGTGGTTTCGCCAAAACCCATCAGCTTTTTCCGCTTTCATTCGGATGGGCACTCACCAAGGCTGTTCTTTGAGCTTCCATCCACCTCCAGCTCCAAGCCCCATGCTGCCCATTCTTGGCCTGCACCACGTCGCCATCATCTGCGCCGATTATGCCGTTTCGAAGCATTTCTACACCGAAATCCTGGGACTGGAGGTGCTGGCCGAAACCCACCGGGCCGAACGCAACTCCTATAAGCTGGACTTGGCCGTGCACGGCCAATACCTCATCGAGCTGTTTTCTTTCCCCAGTCCGCCGCCGCGCCCCAGCTACCCGGAAGCAGCCGGCCTGCGCCACCTCGCCTTCGCCGTGGCCGACCTGCCGGCCGCCATGCAGTGGCTGGAAAAACACGCGGTGCCCTGCGAACCCATGCGCGTGGATGAACTAACGGGCCGCCGCTTTACCTTCTTTGCCGACCCCGACGGCTTGCCGCTGGAATTCTACGAGGTGTAGCGGCAGCCCAGGCGGCTTC
Source organism: Hymenobacter sp. 5317J-9 (assembly GCF_022921075.1). Lineage (NCBI taxonomy): Bacteria > Pseudomonadati > Bacteroidota > Cytophagia > Cytophagales > Hymenobacteraceae > Hymenobacter > Hymenobacter sp. 5317J-9. The sequence continues at coordinate 1,038,799 of NZ_CP095050.1, read as the reverse complement.
GGCCGCGCGGCTGGGCTAGAGGCCCAACATTGCGCGGTTCAGCGCCGCGTCGCTGCCAGCAGCGGCGAAGTCGTCGAAGGCTTTGTCGGTGACCCGAATGATGTGGTCCTTGATGAATTTCGCGCTTTCGCGGGCGCCGTCTTCGGGGTGCTTGAGGGCGCATTCCCACTCCAGCACGGCCCAGCCGGGGAAGTCGTACTGCGCCAGCTTGCTGAAAATGGCCTTGAAATCGACCTGCCCGTCGCCGGGCGAGCGGAAGCGACCGGCCCGGTCCGTCCAGTTCTGGTAGCCGCCGTACACGCCCTGCCGGCCCGTGGGGTTAAACTCCGCGTCCTTGACGTGGAACATGCGGATGCGCTCGTGGTAGATGTCGAGGTAGGCCAGATAATCGAGGCATTGCAGCACGAAATGCGAGGGGTCGTAGAGCAGGCAGGCGCGCGGGTGCTGGCCCACCTTCTCCAAGAACATTTCGTAGCTGATGCCGTCGTGCAGGTCCTCGCCGGGGTGCACCTCGTAGCACAGGTCCACCCCGCACTCGTCAAACACGTTCAGAATGGGCGTCCAGCGCTTGGCCAGTTCCGCAAAGCCGGCCTCCACCAGGCCGGCCGGGCGCTGGGGCCACGGGTACACCATGGGCCACAGCAGCGCCCCGCTGAACGTGGCATGGGCCGTCAGCCCCAGGTTTTTGGAGGCCTGAGCGGCGTACTTGAGCTGCTGCACGGCCCACTGCTGGCGGGCGCGGGGGCTGTTGCGGTAGGCTTCGGGCGCAAAGCCGTCGAACAGCTGGTCGTAGACCGGGTTGACGGCCACCAGCTGCCCCTGCAAATGCGTGGACAGCTCCGTAATTTCCAGTCCGGCCGCGTTCACGATGCCTTTCACCTCGTCGGCGTAGGTCTGGCTTTCGGCCGCTTTTTGCAGGTCGATAAACCGGCTGTCCAGCGTAGGCAGCTGCACGCCTTTGTAACCCAGGCCGCTGGCCCACTGGCAAATAGCGGCCAGGCTGTTGAACGGCGGCTGGTCGCCGATGAACTGGGCCAGGAAAATAGCGGGGCCTTTAATGGTTTTCATACACATCCGGAACGGTGAAGGCGGTCCACTTTCGCAAGCAGCAGCTCGAGGCAGTGACAATTTCGCTGCAAGCTATGCCCCGCACGCCTTCCGCAACGCCCGGGTAATCGGGCAGGCACTTCCACCGCGGGAGTCCGGCCTTCCAGGTTGGTGAAAAGGCGCTGCTCGTGCTGCCGGAAAGACCAGCTAAAATGCCAGCAACCGGGAAGGCATCTGCAGTCCGGTGAGCAAATTGGAAAAATGAGCCTCGTTGAGTCCCTCTTCCCCAACCGGGAAAAGCAAAACAGCCACCCAACTTTATTGCTGAGTGGCTGCTACTGAAAGTGTGGGAAGTAAAGGATTCGAACCTTCGACCTCTTCGGTGTGAACGAAGCGCTCTAAACCAACTGAGCTAACCTCCCATAATACTCCGGCAACCAGTGCCAGAGGCAAACAAACTTAAATAAAACAGCCACTTGGCCTTGCAGCTAAGTGGCTGTCTTTCAAAGTGGGGGATGTAGGGTTCGAACCTACGACCCTCTGCTTGTAAGGCAGATGCTCTGAACCAGCTGAGCTAATCCCCCGTGGGTATTCCCGTTTGGGATTGCAAAGATGGGAGGTGTTTTTGGAAGCGCCAAACGAAATTCTGATTTAGCGCGCAGATTTTTTGCCACCCACAGCCCCTGCAGGAAGCAATGGCTTCATTTTCAGGCCCGGAATTTTTGCAACGGACAGGCAAAAAAACTGCGCTGGCAGCCGCTTTTTGGAAAGCAACGTATTCGGGCCGCTCCCGTTAAGCTTCCGAAACCGCACTCCAACCAATCCTTCTTTCCCATGGAAACCCAACTCCTCCAGAACTATTCCGAAGCCGAAAAAACTGCTTACCTGAGCGCCATTGCCAGCCTCGCCACCGCCGACCGCCAGGCCTCGGGCGCCGAAACCCAGTTCTTGCAGGCCCTGGCCCAACAGGCGGGCCTCTCGGGAGGCGCCACGCAGCAGGTGCTGGCCGCCGCACAAGACGCCAACAACCAAACCATTCAGCAGAACCTGGACGCGCTCAAGGGCAGCGACCTGCGCTTCTCGCTCGTCACCGACCTCATCAGCTTTGCCCGCGCCGACGGCGCCTACGCCAACGACGAAGAGGCCATGATTGGCAAGATGTCGCAGTACCTCGGCATCAACCCCGAACAGAAGCAAACCCTCGAAACAGTGGTTGACCAAGCCGCCACCGTGGCCCACGACCCGCAGGACCCCGCCAAACAGGGCTTCTTCGACCGCATCGGCGACAAGCTCTCGAGTGCCGGCATTCCCAAGTCGGCCCTCATGACCGGCCTGCTCGGCGTGGTGGCGCCCATGGTGATTTCGCGCGTGATGAGCGGCGGCAGCAACCAGAACCAGGGCGGCGGCGGACTGCTGGGCGGCCTGGGCGGCGGTGGCAGCCTGGGCGGCTTGCTCGGCGGTGCGGCCCATAGCGGCCTGGGTGGCATGCTCGGCGGCCTGCTGGGCGGCGGCATGCTGGGCGGCCTGATGGGTGGCGGCCAGCAGGCCAACTATCCGCAGCAGGGCTCGGCCATCGGCAGCGGCGGCCTGGGTTCGATGATGTCCATCCTGGGCGGCCTGGGCGGGCGGCCCAACTCGCAGCCGGCCAGCGCGGGCGGCGGCGGTTTGGGCAGCCTGCTGGGCGGCAGCAGCCTGGGTGGCATGCTGGGCGGCCTGTTTGGCGGCCGGTAGCCTCAAACCAGAATAGTAACAACAAAAAGGCCCTCGCGCGAGGGGCCTTTTTGTTGTTCGGCTTTTACGCTCAAACCTTGCCCGCTACCGTGGTAGGCGCCGCCACCGTGCCGGCAAATGCACCGCCGTGCTGCTCCACCACTTCGATGATGCGGTAGTTGAGGTCTTCTTTCACGTCGAGGTACTCGTCGTAGCTGGTCGTATCCACGAAGTACTGCACCGTGACTTCCTTGCCGGCGGGCGTGAGGGCGTTGAACTTCATTTGCACGTCCTGGGTGACGAGGGGGTGGGCCTGCATGGCCTGCAGCGAGCCGGCAATGATGGCGTGAAGCTGGGCGCTGGTGGTTTTCTGGTCGAATACGAGCGTGAAGCCCACCCGGCGCGAGGTGCGCAGCGAAAGGTTGTCGAGGGGCTTGTCAATCATGCTTTTGTTGGGCACGGTCACGTAGCTTTTCTCGGCGGTGCGCAGGCGGGTGCTGCGAAAGCCGATTTTCTCCACGGTGCCGCTCACGTCGCCGGCCGTCACGAGGTCGCCCACGCCAAAGGGCTGGTCGAGGAAGATGGTGAACGAGGCGATGAGGTTTTCGAGGCTTTCCTTGGCCGCAAAGGCCACCGCCAGCCCGCCAATGCCCAGGCCGCCAATCAGGGCCGTCACGTTCACGCCAAACACTTCGCCCAGCACCACCATCAGCCCGATGATGATGACCAGCACCTTGAGCAGGTCTTTGGCAAAAGGCAGAAACTGGTGGTCGAGCCGCCGAATGGCCGGGGTTTCGCGCAGCTCGCCGCGGCGCTGCACCACCAGCAGGGCAAAATCGACCAGTCGCAGCGCCACCCAGGTAATGGTGGCAATGACGCCGAGCAGAAACAGGCGCAGCAGCGCCACCTTAGGCCAGGGCTCCACCCCGGGCACGGCGTCGGGCGGCAGGGGGTAGCGCAACACGCCGAATGCCAAATACAGCGTGGCCAACAAAAACAGCACCGACAGGGGCTGAATGAGCAAATCGTGGAGCTCGCGCTCCGTCACGCCGGCCGTGTAGCGCTTGGTGAGCCGAAACAGCACCTTGCTGAGCAGGCGCGACAACAACCGGCGCAGGCCCGCCCCCACCAGCAGAATGAGCGCCGCAATGAGGTACTGGCTCAGGGCATTGCCCAGCACCTCGTGGTGCAGAAAAGGAGGAAACGTCATCAACAAAAGCAATGGTGAACCCCGGTAAGACGCAACTTCGCGCCTCCTTGTTGGGGCGCGCCGGCCCGGCCGGCGGCCCCTACTTGGCCCGAATGGCAATAACCGGGTCGAGGTTGGCCGCCACGGCCGCGGGCACAATGCCGGCCACCACTCCAATGGCCACCGAGATGAGCAGGCCCAGCACAATGCGGCCGGCCGACATGGTGAGCGGCAGGGCGTCTTGCGGAATGAGGGTGATGAGCCAGACCAAGAAAAGGCCCGCCCCGCCCCCGATGAGGCACAGGCAAATGGCCTCAAACAGAAACTGAAACAGGATGAAGAAGTTCTTGGCCCCCAATGACTTCTGGATGCCGATGATGTTGGTGCGCTCGCGCACCGACACGAACATGATGTTGGCAATGCCGAAGCCGCCCACCAGCGTGGCCAGCCCGCCAATGATGGCCCCAATCACGCCGATGCGGCTAAACAGCGTGCTGATGGCCGAAGCAAACATTTCGGGCCGGTTCAGGGCAAAATTGTCTTCCTCGCGGGGCTTGAGGCCGCGGATGTTGCGCATCACGCCGCGCATTTCGTATTCCAGGTCGAGCAGGCCGGGGTCGTCGTCGCGGCCCTTCACGCCCAGCGAGGGACTGGGGCCGCTCATGCCGTTGGCGCTTAAGGCGTACAGCTTCGAAAACATGCCGAACGGAATCAGGCAGTTGGTGTCGTTGCTTGGGGTGTCCAATATCTTCTTCCCTTCCTTTTCCATCACCCCAATGACGATAAACTTTTGGCCCTTGACCTTAAACTCCTGCCCCACGGCGCCGCCCTGCGGAAACAGGTTTTCGGCGATGGTGGCCCCGATGATGGCCACCGGCCGGGCGGCATCCATTTCCAGAGTGGTGAAGTAGCGGCCGTCGGCGATGGGCACGTTGCTCACAATGCGGTACTCGTAGCTCACGCCCTGCAGGGCACAGTCCGCGACCGAATTGGAACCGGCCGTGAGGGTATTGCCGCCCTTGACCACGAAAATGGCCACGCCCTTGCGGTTGTTGCCGAGCTGGCGCTGCAGGGCCTGAAACTCGCGCACGGTGGGCACGGGCCGGTTGAAATATTTCCACCAGGGATAATCGGGGCCGAAAGTCCAAGGCCATTTGGCCACATAAATCACCTTGTCGCCCACAAAGTCCATGCTGTGGCGGATGCTGGCCTCCAGCGAGTCGACGACGGTGAAGACGGCGATGATGGAAAAAATGCCCACCGTGACGCCCAGCAGCGACAGGATGGTGCGCAACAGGTTGGCTTTGAGGGCGTCGAGGGCGAAGCGGAAGCTTTCGAAGGTGAGGCGCAGAGCGAGCATAACGAAGGAAGGATTGCAGAAAAGGTGGAGCGCAGCAGAGAGCTGCTGCAAAAGTGCATCGGAAGATTTTCGCCAACGGCGGCGCTTTGCCGTAAAGTAGGTTTACGGCTTTAAAAGACGGAAACGAGCGGGGAAGTTGCTGACGGTGAAAGCACGCCCCGCGATGGCGCACTTGCTGAAAAGTAGATACTCCCGGAAAAAGCCGTACTTTTGCCTCCCCAAATTTCCGTAACTTCCCCCAAATACTGCCCTATGGCGATGAAATTGCACGAGTTCAAGTTTGAACTCCCCGAGGAGCTGGTGGCCATGCACCCGGCCCGCAACCGCGACGAAAGCCGCCTGATGGTGGTGCACCGCGCCACCGGCCAGATTGAGCACCGCAACTTCAAAGATATTCTCGATTATTTCAACGAGGGCGACGTGTTGGTGTTCAACGACACCAAGGTTTTCCCGGCCCGTTTGTACGGCAACAAAGAAAAAACCGGCGCCAAGATTGAAGTTTTCCTGCTCCGCGAGCTGAACAAGGAGCTGCGCCTGTGGGACGTGCTGGTGGACCCCGCCCGCAAAATCCGCGTCGGCAACAAGCTGTACTTCGGCGAGTCGGATATGGTGGCCGAGGTGATTGACAATACCACTTCGCGTGGCCGCACCATCAAATTTCTGTTTGATGGCACCGACGAGGAGTTCCGCAAGGCCCTCTACGAGCTGGGCGAGACCCCGATTCCGAAAGAGGTCATCAACCGCGAAACCGAGCCCGCCGACAAGGAGCGGTACCAGACCATCTACGCCGAGCACATCGGCGCGGTGGCGGCCCCTTCGGCCGGCCTGCACTTCACCCGCGAGGTGATGAAGCGCATGGAAATCAAGGGCGTGGAGCCGGCGTTTGTGACGCTGCACGTGGGCCTGGGCACCTTCCGCACCGTGGACGTGGAAGACCTGACCAAGCACAAGATGGACTCGGAGAACTTCATCGTGACGGCTCCGGCCTGCGAAGTGGTGAACAAAGCCCTTGATACCAAGAAGAAAGTGTGCGCCGTGGGCACCACCACCATCCGCGCCATGGAGGCGTCGGTGTCGGCCAACGCCCGCATGAAGCCAACCCAGGGCTGGATTGACCGGTTCATCTTCCCGCCCCACGATTTCAAAATCGCCAACTGCATGCTCACCAACTTCCACATGCCGGAGAGCACGCTCATTATGCTGGCGGCCGCCTTCACCGGCTACCCGCTGCTGATGGAAGCCTACAAGCAGGCCATTGCCGAGAAGTATAAGTTCTTCAGCTACGGCGACGCCATGCTGATTCTGTAAGAAGTTGAGCCGTCAGGCTTCGAGAACGCCGGAATTCCTACGCAGGAATTCCGGCGTTCTTTTTTAACAGAACTTCGCCCCGATGAAAACCCCTCCCCTCCCCCAGCGCCAGGCGCCCGAACTGCCCGGCCCCGGGCGCCTCGCCTCGCCATAGTGGTGGCGGGCGGCAGCGGCACCCGCATGGGCGCCGACCGCCCCAAGCAGTTCCTATTGCTGCGCGGCGAGCCCGTGCTGCTGCACACATTGCGCCGCTTTGCTGAGCCCGCGCTGGGCGTGCAGGAAATTGTACTGGTGCTGCCCGCCGACCAGTTTGACACCTGGCAGGCGCTGTGCGCACAGTTCAGCGTCGACATTCCGCACCGGCTGGTGACGGGCGGGGCCACGCGCTGGGCCTCGGTGAAGGCCGGCCTGGCGGCGCTTAGTCAATACCCCGAAGGGCTGGTGGCCGTGCACGACGGTGTGCGCCCGCTGGTGAGTCGCACCGTGGTGGAGCGCACCTACGCCGCCGCGGCCACCCACGCCGCCGCCGCCGCCGCCGTGATGCCCAAAGACTCGGTGCGGCTGCTGTCGCAGCACGGCTCGGCGGCCCAAAACCGCAGCCGCCTGCGCCTGATGCAGACGCCCCAGACGTTTGAAATCGACCTGCTGCGCCGCGCCTACGCCATGCCGGAGCTGGCCTCCTTCACCGACGACGCCACCGTGGTAGACGACCTCTGCCGCGTACAGCTGGTGGACGGCGACTACCGCAACCTGAAAATCACGACCCCGGAGGATTTGCTGGTGGCAGAGGCATTGCTTGGCGGATTGGCGGGGTAGTGGATTGGTGGATTTGCGGGCATAAGAAAAAGAACGTCATGCCGAGCGCAGCGAAGCATCTTTACCGCAGCAGTATATGAATGCATTAAGCGGTAAAGATGCTTCGCTGCGCTCAGCATGACGTTATTGCACCTCATTAAATCCTCAACCCGCTCATCCGCAAACCCACCAAATGGAATACTCCAGCCTGCTCTACGACGTGCGCCCCGACGGCGTGGCCACCATCACCCTGAACCGCCCGGAGGTGTTCAACGCCTTCAACGACCCCATGAGCTACGAGCTGCAGGACGCCCTGAAGCAGGTGGCGCGCGATGCCGCCGTGCGGGCCTTGGTGCTCACGGGCGCGGGCCGCGCTTTCTGCTCCGGCCAGGACCTGAAGGCGGCCCAGGAAGCCGCCGCGGCCGAGGGCAAGCCCCGCTCATTCTACGACTCGCTGCACCAGCGCTACAACCCCATCATCCGGGCCATGCGCGGGCTGCCCAAGCCCATTATCTGCCGGCTGAATGGCGTGGCGGCGGGCGCCGGCTGCTCCTTGGCGCTGGCCTGCGATGCCATCATTGCCAGCAGCGAGGCTTCGCTGATTGAGGTGTTCATTAACATCGGGCTGGTGCCGGACTCGGGCTCGTCGTGGTTTCTGCCGCGGCTGGTAGGCACGCTCAAGGCCTTTGAGTTGTGCAGCCTGGGCTCGAAAGTGCCGGCTGATGAAGCCTTGCGCCTCGGCCTGGTGAACCAAGTGGTGCCGGCCGAGCAGCTCGACGAAGCCGCGTATGCGCTGGCTGCCCGCTATGCCGCGGCGCCCACCAAATCCATTGGCCTCATCAAGCAGATGCTGAACAAGGCCGGCGCCGCCACCCTGGACGAAATGCTGGACTACGAAGCCCACTGCCAGCAGATTGCCGGCGAGTCGGCCGACTATCTAGAAGGCGTGCAGGCCTTCAGCGAGAAGCGCAAGCCGGCGTTCAAGGGCCAGTAATCGCACCCTTGCCACTTTAGCCTAAAAACAAAAGCGCCGTCCCGGACAGGAACGGCGCTTTTGTTTTTAGCGGCTTCGGGTCGAAGCCGGAGCCTACCGCAGCGTGATGGTGCGGGTGCGGCCGTTCACGGTCACGCTGGCAATCCGGTCGCAGTCGTGGGTGCCGCTGGGGTCGTAGTTCAGCACCATGGTTTTGCCGTTGGTGTTGGAGCTGGTCATGCTGCCCTGCACGAAGTACTTGGGGCAGTCGCCGCGCTTGATGAGCGGGTTGTTGGCGTCGATGGTGGTGGTGTAGCCCACGGCCTTGCGGTTAGTACCAGCGGCCGAGCCGGTCACGGTGTACACATCATCGGCGAAGGTGGCGGTGCCGTAGCCAGCCGTTTGGGTGAAAGTCCAGTTGGCGGTCCAGGAGTGGGTGCCGCCGTTGTTGGCGCGGATGATGCTGGCGCCGGTTACATCAACCGAGAAGGAACCCTGGCCCAGGTCGGTGAAGGTGCGGGTGGCGGTGTGCTGGTTATCGTTCACGAAGTAGTTGACGCGGGTCACCACGGCCCCGGCGCGGCGCTTGAGCACGTCGGTGGTGAAGGCCACCCGAATCTGGCCGCGGCGGTAGCGGCCGTCGGCGCACAGGCAGTTGGTGGTGCCAAAGTCGATGGTCAGCACGCGGGCCTGGGCGTCGTAGGTGCGGGTGGCGCAGGAGCCGAAGCGGGCGCGGAAGTCGGCATCGGGAATGGCAAAAGCGGGCGTAGTGGAGCTGAAATCGGCCGGGCCGGCCAGGTTCATGGCATCGGTGCTGATGGCGGTTTCGATGTTGTCTTCGCTACGGTCTTCGGCCGTAGTGATATCGTCGGGGGCAGCGTCGTCGGCCTTGCGGTTGCAGCCGGCGGTGAGGAGCAGGCCGCTGGCCAGGCAGGCCAACGTGAGGGAGCGGAATGAGAAAGTACGCATGGCGAAGGTGAGAAAAATAGGAATATTAAAGATGAGAACTGTGTGTTTGGCCGGTTGGAAGAACAGCGGCAGCACAAGTTTAAACGCCCTGCCAAAAAAGTTCAGTCGCGGCCAAAAAAACCTGCCCCCCAAGCCTCCGTATAGCGGGCCACCGGTTTCGGCTACTTCATCTTACCCCTTTGTGATGCTCATGCTGCCACTTGCTTTGGCGCCCCTGCGGCGGCTATTTCTGGGCTTGGCCCTGCTGTTGCCGGCCGCGGGCTGCTCGTCGGGAGGCGGGAGCGGTGCCGACGACGCCGTGGAAGCCGCCAATGCCCAGAACGCCCAGAAAATCGGCGCGGCCGACGTCACCGAGAAGCAGGAGGCCGACGCCCGGTTTCTGGTGAAGGCCACCAGCAACGCCCTGCTGGAAGTGGAGCTGGGCAAGCTGGCCCAGGCCCGCGCCACTGCCCCCGCCGTGCGCGCCCACGGCGCGGCCCTGCTGCAAAGCCGCCTCGACCTGCTGGCGGCCCTGCGCGCCCTGGCCGATGCCAAGAAGCTGGCCATTCCGCCCGCGCTGGGCGAGGACGAGCAGGAAGCCTACCACGAAGTGAGCGCCCAAACCGGCAGCCAACTCGACAAGCACCTAATGGCCCTGCTGGTGAAAACCCAGAACCAGGACGAAGACGCCTTCGACGACATGAAGGACGACGCTTATGATGGCGACATCCGCGGCCTGGCAGCCAAGTACTACCAGCCCATCAAAGCGCAGTTGGACGCCGCCGAGGAAGCAGCCGACGCGGCCGAAAAGCTGCCGTAACAAGACTGGACTTCACTCCGATTTCATCGAGCGAGACTATTTTTTAGGTTCATCTTTCACTTATTCCTTTCCCATGAAACGCTCCCTGATTACCCTGTGCAGCGCCGCGGTGCTGCTGGCCACCGCCTGCAACTCTCACGACTCCGTGAAGGAGGCTCAGGAAACCAACGAAGCCAAGGCCGACAACGCCACGCCGTCGACCGAAACCGGCAAACTGGAAGAGAAAAAAATGGATTATGACTCCGAGTTCCTGACCAAGGCCGCCAGCGGCGGCATGCTGGAAGTGGAGTTGGGCAAGCAGGTGGCCGCCCGCGCCATTACGCCCGAAGCCAAGCAGTTTGCGCAGCAAATGGTATCGGACCACACCAAGTCGAACGCCGAACTGATGGCCCTGGCCGCTAATAAAAACATCACCCTGCCCACCACTCTCGGCGACGACCACGCCAAGGTGCTGAAAGACGTAACCGAGGAAAAAGGCGTCGAGATGGACCAGGAATACCTGAAGGAGATGCTGAAAGACCACCAGGAAGACGTGAAGGAATTCACCGATGCCTCCATCCGGGCTTCCGACCCCGACATCAAGGCCTTTGCGGCCAAGAACGTGCCCGTGCTGCAGATGCACCTCGACATGGTGACCAAGATGAAGCCCACCGTGGACGCCCGCAAATAGCCCGCCCCGCCACCGGCAGTGCCTGAAAGCCCGCTTTGCGAAGCGGGCTTTTTTTATGCCCGGCAACGGTTCTGCTTACCCGGCAGCGGCGGATAAAACTCAGGCCGACGCGCAACAACCAATCCGTAACGCCCCGTATGACTTGCACTTCCACCCGTCCGGGGCGTCTTCCTGAGTGCCTCAGACGGGCTCACCTTCCTTTCCACTTTCCAACTTTCTTTTCATGAAACGCATCCTCATGCCCCTGCTGGCCACGGGCCTGTTTGCGCTGGCCTCGTGCGGCGACGACAAAGGCGCTAGCGCCGAAAACGGCAACGCCAGCGACAACACCATGACCAGCTCGGCCACGGGCGGCGACACCGTGTCGGCCACAATGCCAGCCGGCTCCGAAAAGCCCGAAAACCAGCCCGGCGCTGCTGGCTCGGCCCAAAGCGACAACGGCAACGGCGCCATGAACGGCACCGAACCGGCGGCCGGCGGCCAGGCCATGGGCGACCCCAACGGCCCCACCGGCCCCCACAAAGACGACAAGGAATTTATGATGACGGCCGCCCACAGCGACCAGAACGAGATTCAGCAAAGCAAGATGGCCCTGGCTAAGGGCGTGACCGGTATGGCCAAGGAGATGGCCAACAAGATGATAGCCGACCACGCGAAGTCGACCGCCGACCTGAAAGCCATTGCCGCCAAAAAAGGCGTGACCCTGCCCACCGACATGGACGCTGAGCACAAGGCCATGAAACCGGCCATGGAAAAGCTCTCGGGCAAGGAGTTTGAAGCCAAGTACCTCTCGCAGATGCAGGCCGACCACCAGAAAACGGCCAACATCATGCGCGCCCACGAGAAAATGACCCAAGACCCCGACCTGAAAGCCTTCATCGGCAAAACCGTGCCCGTGGTGGAGCAGCACCTGGGCATGGCCATGAAGGGTTCCGACATGAAGATGTAAGCTTCGCCGCCGCTCACTATTTGCATGCAGAAAGCCGCTCCGGGAAACCAGGGCGGCTTTTTCGTGCCGTGCCTGCCCTATCTTGCGGCGGCGGCCTTTGGGCCGCTCTCCCCCCATGGACGGCAACGAAAAAGCCCTGCACAACCGCGAAGCGTTTCAGCTGGAACGCGTCATTCTGTTCACCGATGCCGTGTTTGCCATTGCCATCACGCTACTTGTGATTGAAATAAAAGTGCCCGAATTGGAGCACCGCAGCGAAGACGCGGCTTTGCAGGGCCTGGCCCAGCAGACGGCCAAGTTCATTGGCTTCTTTCTCAGCTTCTTCATCATTGCGGTGTACTGGATGGCGCACCACCGCATTTTTCGGTTTGTGACGCACACCACGCCTAAGCTGCTGTGGCTGAACATGCTGTTTCTGCTCAGCATTGTGCTCATGCCTTTCACCACGGCTTTTCAGAGCGAATACGCCATGCTCCGGCTGCCATGGGTGCTCTATTCGCTCAACATCCTGTTCAGCGGCTGGATGCAGCACCGCCTGCAGGCCTACCTGGGCAGCCCGGCGGCCGCGGTGGTGCGCCCCGCCGAGCAGCAGCACCCCGACCTCGACCCCGTGCGCCCGCTGGTGTCGCCGCTCATCTTCCTGCTGAGCATTGCGCTGGCTTTTGTGCCGGGCGTGCACGCGTCGATGCTGCGGCCGCTGCCCATGCTGCTGTTTCCGGCCTTCTGGCTCTACCAGCGCCGCTTTCGGCGGCTGACGCGTGAGTTTCAGCACACGCGGGTGCCGGCGCCGACAGCAGTTCCCAGCAGTCCGGCCGAAACGCTTCCGGCCCCGACGCCGGCTCCCTAGCCCGCGCTACTTGGCCGGCCCCACGGCAGCCGCTTCCCACTGCAGCTCGTAGGAATCGCAGCGCAGGGCGTTGATGTTCATGCGGAAACGGCCGGTGGCGGTTTTGCCCGCAATCTTGCCGCCCAAATCAAAGCACCAAGCCGTGGCTCCGCCGTTGGGCGGCTCGCAGATGCGGCCCGCAATGGTGCCGTTGCTCACGGCAAACGTGCCCTTGGTGGGGCCGGCACCGCCCAGCATCTCCAGCTTCCCATCGCAGCGCCAGTAGCCTTTAAAGGTGAAGTCGCGGATGGTCTTACCGTCGGGTGCCAGCACAAAGCTCAAAGTGTTGCCCTTAAGCCCGTTGGTGAATTTGCCCTCGAAGCGGGTGCCGGCCGGGGGCGCGGTGGGATGGGCGGCGCTTAAGGCCGCCAACAATGGAAACAGTAGCAATGCACGCATAGGATGGAAAATAAATGAGGCCGGCAAATAACTATTTGCCGGCCTCATTCGCAATATCCCTTTCTGTTTAGACCGTGGCGTACTTGCTGGTGCGCAATTCCTCAGCCAGGAAGCGGGCGGTGTGGCCCTTACCGGCCTTGGCCACCTGCTCGGGCGTGCCCTGGGCCACGATGGTGCCGCCGCCCGCGCCGCCCTCGGGGCCGATGTCGATGACGTGGTCGGCTACCTTAATCAGGTCGAGGTTGTGCTCGATGATGAGGACGGTATTGCCCTTGTCGGCGAGCTTCTGGAGCACGTCGGCGAGGTGGTTGATGTCCTCGAAGTGCAGGCCAGTGGTGGGCTCGTCCAGGATGTAGAACGTCTTGCCGGTGTCCTTCTTGCTGAGTTCGGTGGCGAGTTTCACGCGCTGGGCCTCGCCGCCCGAAAGCGTGGTGGCCTGCTGGCCCAGCGTGAGGTAGCCGAGGCCGACCTCGTTCAGGGTCTTGATTTTACGCAGGATGCGGGGCTGGAACTCGAAGAACTCCACGGCCTTCTCCACGGTCATGTCCAGAATGTCGGTGATGGACTTGCCTTTGAAGCGGACTTCCAGCGTTTCGCGGTTGTAGCGGCGGCCCTTGCAGGTTTCGCAGGGCACGTGCACGTCGGGCAGGAAGTTCATCTCGATGGTGCGAATGCCGGCGCCCTCGCAGGTTTCGCAGCGCCCGCCCTTCACGTTAAAGGAGAAGCGGCCGGGACCGTAGCCCCGGATTTTCGCCTCCGCCATCTCGCCAAACAGCTGCCGGATTTCGGTGAACACGCCCGTGTAAGTAGCCGGGTTCGAGCGCGGCGTGCGCCCAATGGGCGACTGGTCGACCTCAATCACCTTGTCGATAAACTCCAGCCCCTCAATGCTGCCATACGCCAGCGGCTCCTTCTTGGAATTGAAGAAGTGCTGGTTCAGAATTGGATACAGCGTATCATGGATGAGCGTGGACTTGCCCGAGCCGGACACGCCCGTGACGGCCACCAGCTTGCCCAGCGGCACTTTCAGCGTCACGTTTTTGAGGTTGTTGCCTTTGGCGCCTTTCAGCACCAGCTCGGTGCCTTCGCCCTTGCGCTTCTTCTTCTGCAGCTCGATGTGCTTCTGCCCGCTGAGGTACTGCGAGGTGAGCGAACCGGAGTTGAAAATCTCCTGCGGTGTGCCCGAGGCCACGATGTGGCCGCCGTGGATGCCCGCGCCGGGACCAATGTCGAGCACGTGGTCGGCGTGCAGAATCATGTCCTTGTCATGCTCCACCACAATCACCGAGTTGCCGATGTCGCGCAGGTGCTGCAGGGCCTTGATGAGGCGCTCGTTGTCGCGCTGGTGCAGGCCGATGCTGGGTTCGTCCATGATGTAGAGCACGCCCACGAGCTGGGTGCCAATCTGCGTAGCGAGGCGGATGCGCTGGCTTTCGCCGCCGCTCAGCGTGCGCACCGGGCGGTGCAGGTTCAGGTAGTCCAGCCCGACTTCCAGCAGGAAGCCGATGCGCTTGCGGATTTCCTTCAGCAGTTCGCACGCAATCACGTTCTGGCGTTCGCTCAGCCGGTCTTCCAGGCCTTCAAACCAGCCAGCCAGCTCGTTCAGGTCCATTACCGACAGCTCGCCAATGTGCTTGTCGTCCATCTTAAAGTGTAGGCTCTCCTTCTTGAGGCGGTAGCCGCTACACTCCGGGCAAGTCTGGGCCTGCGCATACTGCGCAATCCACTCCCGAATGTTGTCCGACTCGGAATCCATCTGCCGCCGCAGAAAGGGGATAATGCCCTCAAATGGCTCCGTGAAAGTGCCTTTGCCGCTGTCGGCCTCGTCTTCCGAAATGCCATGCAGCAGGCGCTTGAGCAGTTCCTCGGGCAGCTTCTCAATGGGCGTGTTCAGCGTGGCCTTGTTCTTTTTGAGGATGAGCGAAAGCTGCTGAAAAATCCAGATGTCGCGGAATTCGCCCAGCGGCGCGATGCCGCCGCGCGCGATGCTCAGCTTGCGGTCGGGCAGCACGCTGTCCTCCGTGATTTCCTGCACCTCGCCCAGGCCGTTGCAAGTGGGGCAGGCGCCGTAGGGCGAGTTGAAAGAGAACGTGTTAGGCGCCGGGTCGTCGTAGGCGATGCCGGTGGCCGGGTCCATCAAAAAGCGCGAGAAGAACTGCGGCGCGGCTTTTTTGGCGTCGGGGTCGAGCACCAGCATGGTGCCTTTGCCGTGCGTGAGGGCATTTTGCACCGAGCCGCTGAGACGGAACCGGTCCTCTTCCTTCACGATGAGCCGGTCGATGACGATTTCGATGTCGTGGATTTTGTAGCGGTCCACCTGCATCTTGGGCGTGATGTCGAGGATTTCGCCATCCACCCGCACTTTGGCGAAGCCCAGCTTGGCAATCTTCTGGAAATCTTCGCGGTAGTGGCCCTTGCGGCCCTTCACTACCGGCGCCAGCACCACCAGCTTCTTGCCGTCGAAGTGTTTGAGAATGTAGTTGATGATTTGGTCGTCGCTCTGCCGAATCATCTTCTTGCCCGTGGCGTAGCTGAAAGCTTCAGCGGTACGCGCATAGAGTAGACGCAGGAAGTCATAAATCTCGGTGATGGTGCCCACCGTGGAGCGGGGGTTGCGCGAGGTCGTCTTCTGCTCGATGCTGATAACCGGCGACAGGCCCTCAATCTTGTCCACGTCGGGCCGCTCCAAGCCGCCCATGAAGCTGCGGGCGTAGGCCGAAAACGTCTCCATGTAGCGCCGCTGCCCCTCGGCATAAATGGTGTCGAAGGCCAGGCTGCTCTTGCCCGAGCCCGAGATGCCCGTGAACACCACCAACCGGTTGCGCGGAATCTGCACGCTCACGTTCTTGAGGTTGTGCTCGCGAGCGCCGTACACTTCAATGAAAGGGGCTTCGAGGTGCTGCGAGGCAGGGCTGTGGCCGTTGAGCTGGCCGTGCACGAGCCCGGTGGTGGGCCCGGCGGCCGGAATCTCGGCAATGTCGCGCACGGCAGCAGCCGTATCGGCGGCGCCGTTTTTGACCGTGGTTATCGGAGCGGCAGCTTTGGCCTTGGGGGCGGGGGCAACCGGGGTAGCAGTGGATTTTTTGGCCATTCAGGAACGCAGCGAATAATTCTGCAAAAGTACGGGAAACGCCTGCCGCAGGCTAACGTGAAATACAAACCGCTGAAACCGGCAAGCTGCGGGGCGTCGGCGAACAACATCCACGGGCGCACTTTTGTGCCCGGTTTTTTCAGATGCCGCCAGCAGCCGCCCGGCACAGGCCAACGCCGGGACTTTTGCAGCGTACAAAGACGCATCTGCAGCCTGGCACTGTCCTTGCGTAGGCTTGTTTATTCACCCCTGTTTTTTGCTTGGTATCATGAAAAAGCTCCATAAAATCCTCTGTGCTTCGTTGGTCGGCCTGTTGGCCCTGGCCGCGGCTCCGGCCCGGGCCCAGGTCAAGCTGCCACCGTGGCTCGACAAAAACGCGCCCGCTTCGCAGCCGGCTCCCCAACCCCAGACTCAGCCCACGGTCATCATCGGTGGCAACAACCCCGTCATCGTCGACCGCGTGCCCACCGACGACCGGTACCGCGACGGCCGCTACCGCAAGCCCCTGCCTCCCGGCCAGGCCAAAAAATACGGCTACCGCGCCAATCCCAGCAACGGCGGCCTCCCCCCCGGCCAGGCCAAGAAACAAGGCTATTATTACAACGATGGCCGCCGTTACGACGACCGCCGTTACGACGACCGTGACCACGACGACCATGGCAAAGGCAAAGGCCACGGTCATGGCAAAGGCAAGCACTAAGCTCACCTGCTTCCAGTTTGTTACGCAAAGCCCCGCCCACCCTGCGGGGCTTTGTTGTGCCTGGCGTTTGGCATCTTCCTTGCAACTGGGATGTTGTCTTGTTTCTTTTTAAAACCGATGAAAACGCTCTCTAACTTCTTGTGCGCCGCGCTGCTGGGCCTGCTGGTGCTGACGGCGGCACCCACCGCCCGGGCCCAGACCTACGGCCCGCCCGCCTGGGGCCCGCCCGTGCCGCAGGGCACGCAGTTCTATTACATCCCCGAAATTGATGGGTATTACGACCTGTATGCCCAGCAGTACATCGTGTTCCAGAACGGGCAGTGGGTGGCCCTGCCGCCTTCCTACTACGACCCCTACGCCTTTCACCCGGTCATTCTCGACTACCGCGGCCGCCAGCCCTGGGTGTTTGTGAATGCCCACCGCGACCGGTACCCGCGCCGCGTGGTGGTGGTGCAGCCGCGCCGCGCCATGCCGCCGGGCCAGGTGCGCCGGGCCTACCGCGACGGCTACCAGCAAGGCCGCTACGAGGACAACCGGGGCCACGGCCACGACAATAACAACGGCCGCGGCCGCTCCCGCCGCGATTAGTCCGTTCTCCCTGACAGTCACAAAAAAAGCCCTGCTTTTCAGCAGGGCCTCTTTTGTGCGCCGACCGACGAGCGGCTTACTCTACGATTACGCGCTTGGAGATGAAGGCCGTGCCGGTAGTCAGTTGCAGGGTGTAGACGCCCGCGGCCAGTTGGCTGATGTCGAGTTGGCCTTGGGCACCGGCCGGGCCGGCGGGCAGCACCTGCCGGTGCGCCACCTGGCCCAAGGCATTTGTGAGGGTGGCGGCTACGGGTTGGTGGGTGAGTTCAGCGGGCACCAGCACGTTCAGCAGCTGGCAAGCGGGGTTGGGAAAGAGGCTCACCAAGGCCGCCTCACGGCTCTCACGGTTGGCCAGCCCGGTGCGGCTGATGACGAACTGGGTATTGGGCCGATTGGCGGCGTAGCGCACCGTGGGAATAGCCACGCTGTTGACTTGGGTGGCGTGCACTCCCGAGGCGGCGGTCACGGCCGTGTACTGCCAGCTGATGTCGGCGGTGGGGGTGCCGTTGCGGTACCAGTCCACCAGTACTTCCACGTTGCTGGTGCCGTTCCAGGCGAAGGGCGTGCTCAGCGCGAAGGTTTTGAATCCCGTGCCCGTGGGCATAGACAGCGTGAGGTTGGTGTAGACGGGCGTAGCGGTGGCTACTTCGGTGGCCCAGGTCACGGGGTCGCCGCCCAGGTTGGTGGCCGAGGTGCTTTTCATGTACACCGAAAGCTGCGAGTCAGCGCTGGTGAGTTCCCCAGTGCCGCCCTTGAACCAGGCAATGCTAACGATGTTGCCCGGCACAGCGCCAGCAGCGGTGAGCTCGGCGGCCGAAAAGATGGAGATGGTGCGCGCGTACTTGTTGGTGGTGGTGCTGGTGCTTAGCAGCACGTTGGTGGCGCTGGCGGAAGTACCCGCGCCAATTGTAATGGTGACCGGCGTCTGCGCCTGCGCGGCGCGGCCAAGGCCTAGCAGCAGCAAGGCGCTGCCGGCGCGTTTGGCCGCTCGGGAAGAGAGAAAATGTATACGCATGAGGTGGAAAGGGGAAAGAGGGTGAAAAGAAAAAACCGCTTTCAAATTACCACATATTCACCTCACTTCATGAATATTTCATTTTTGCATAGTATCGAGCAACAAAAAAGCGGCTTGTTGGGCCGCTTTTTTGGTGTGGTTGACCTGATTAAGATTTAAAATGCCGCATTCTTGGGATAGCGCGGGAAGGGAATTACGTCGCGGATGTTGCTCATGCCCGTCACGAACAGCACGAGGCGCTCGAAGCCCAGGCCGAAGCCGGCGTGGGGCGCTGTGCCGAAGCGGCGGGTGTCGAGGTACCAGTCCAGCTCGTCGGCGGGCACGTGCATCTCGGCCATGCGGGTGGTGAGCTTGGTGTAGTCCTCTTCGCGCTGCGAGCCGCCGATGATTTCGCCGATGCCCGGAAACAGCACGTCCATGGCGCGCACGGTGCGGCCGTCGTCGTCCAGCTTCATGTAGAAGGCCTTGATTTCCTTCGGATAGTTGGTCAGGATGACGGGCTTTTTGAAGTGCTTCTCCACCAGGTACCGCTCGTGCTCGCTCTGCAGGTCGGTGCCCCAGTCCACGGGGAATTCAAACTTCTGCTTGGCCGACTTCAGGATTTCCACGGCCTCGGTGTAGGTGAGGCGCTGGAAGGCGTTGTCGATGACGAAGTTGAGGCGGCCCAGCAACTCCTTGTCGTACTGGTCGTTGAGGAACTGCAGGTCGTCGGCGCAGTGCTCGAGAGCGTAGCGCACCAAGCTCTGGAGGAAGTCCTCGGCCAGGTCCATGTTTTCTTCGAGCTCGTTGAAAGCCACTTCGGGCTCAATCATCCAGAACTCGGCCAGGTGGCGGGCGGTGTTGGAGTTCTCGGCCCGGAACGTGGGGCCGAAGGTGTAGATGCTGCCCAGGGCCATGGCCGCCAACTCGCCTTCGAGCTGGCCCGACACGGTGAGGTTGGTTTGCTTGCCGAAGAAGTCCTCCGAAAAGTCCACCGAGCCGTCGGCGGTGCGGGGCGGGTGCTCGGGCGGCAGCGTGGTGACGCGGAACATCTGGCCGGCGCCCTCGGCGTCGGAACCAGTGATGATGGGCGTGTGCACGTAGTAGAAGCCGTGGCGGTTGAAGTAGTCGTGGATGGCAAAGGCCAGCGCGTGGCGCACGCGCAGCACCGCCCCGAAGGTGTTGGTGCGGGGGCGCAGGTGAGCAATTTCGCGCAGGTGCTCCAGCGAGGTGGCTTTCTTTTGCAGGGGGTAAGCTTCGGCATCGGCGGCGCCCAGCACGGTCACTTCGGTGGCCTGAATTTCCACGGCCTGGCCTTTGCCCTGCGAAGCCACCAGCTGGCCCCGAATGGCCACGCAGGCGCCGTTGCTCACGTCTTTGAGAGTTTCCTCGGGAAAGTTCTCGGCGGCGGCCACGGCCTGAATGGTGTGGATGGTGGAGCCGTCGTTCACGATAATAAACTGCACGTACTTGTTGCCGCGGCGGGAGCGAACCCAGCCTTTGACGAGGACTTCGCGGTCGAGGTCCTGGCTGGCCAGGAGTTCTTTGACGGTGGACCGTTTGAGGGACATAGTGTTGGAGAAGCGGGTGTGAGAGGGCAAAGGTAGGGCCGTGGGCCTGTACCCCGAAGCTGTGCTTCGGCTCGCGTGGAACGACAGATGTGCTGACGCGAGCCGAAGCACAGCTTCGGGGTACGAGCTTACATCAACTTTTCATGCCAAGTTTTAGTAAAATTGACCGCCGGCCCCTCCTTTCCGTAATTTCGCTACTATGCAACGTCTCGACCTCAAACAGCTCCTTTCCCAAAAGCTTAGCCCGCAGCAGATTCAGTTCATCAAGCTGCTGCAAATCCCGACGGCGGAGCTTGAGACGCGCATCAAGGAGGAAATGGAGGTGAACCCCGCGCTGGAAGAAGACGAGCCCGACGAACCCGAAGACCTGGACCGCGACGACGACGGCGACGATTCCGACGACCCCGACGCCAGCCTCGACAACGACGACAACACCCTGGACGAGGATTTTGAGGACCGCAGCAGCCAGGACACGGCCGACGAAATGCCCGAGCCCGACCTGGCCGCCAAGGAAGACCTGGCTTCGACCGACGAAGCCCCCGACAACACCGACCTCGACCTGAGCGACTATCTCAACGACGACGAAATAGCCGGCTACAAGATGCAGGGCGACGGCCCCGGCGAAGAAGAGGAGCGCGACACGCCCCTGGCCGACACCAGCGGCTCCTTGCTGGACTCGCTGCTCGACCAGCTGCACTTTGCCGACCTCGACGAGCGCCAGGAGGCCATTGGCCAGCAGCTGATTGGCTCGATTGACGGCGACGGCTACATCCGGCGCGACCTTTCGGCCATTGCCAACGACTTGGCCTTTAGCCAGAACCTGGAGGTGACTGTGCCCGAGATTGAGGCCGTGCTGCGCGTGGTGCAGCAGTTCGACCCGCCCGGCATCGCGGCGCGCGACCTGCCCGAGTGCCTGCTGCTGCAGCTGGAGCGCCGCCCGCAGGACGAGAACACCGTGAACGCCGAGCGCATTCTGACCGATACGTTTGAGGAGTTCAGCAAGAAACACTACCCCCGCATTCAGCAGAAGCTGGACTTGGAGGATGACGAGCTGAAAGAAGCCATCAACGTGATTCTGAAGCTGAACCCGAAGCCGGGCGGCAGCGGCCCCACCGGCCTGGGCAAGACGCAGTACCTGATGCCGGACTTCATTCTGACGAACGACAACGGCGTGCTCAACCTGACCCTGAACGCCCGCAACGCCCCCGAGCTGCGCGTGAGCCCGGCCTACACCGAGATGTTCCGGACCTACGACAAGGCCGCCAAGAAGGACACCAAGATGAAGGAAGCCGTGACCTTCGTGAAGCAGAAGCTGGATTCGGCCAAGTGGTTCATCGACGCCATCCGGCAGCGGCAGAACACGCTGCTGCGCACCATGAACGCCATTGTGGAGCTGCAGCGCGAGTTCTTTCTGGAAGGGGACGAGGGCAAGCTCAAGCCGATGATTCTGAAAGACATTGCCCAGATGATTGGCATGGACATTTCGACGGTGAGCCGCGTGGCCAA
Organism: Hymenobacter sp. 5317J-9; assembly: GCF_022921075.1. Lineage (NCBI taxonomy): Bacteria > Pseudomonadati > Bacteroidota > Cytophagia > Cytophagales > Hymenobacteraceae > Hymenobacter > Hymenobacter sp. 5317J-9. The sequence goes on along the minus strand of NZ_CP095050.1, from coordinate 1,017,295 downwards.
CTCCAAGTCTATTCAGACGGAGTTCGGCATTTACCCCCTCAAGTACTTTTTCTCCGAAGGCATTGCCACCGACTCGGGCGAGGACGCCAGCAGCCGCGAGGTGAAAAGCATCCTCAAAGACCTCATCGGCAAGGAAAACAAGGACCGGCCGCTGAGCGACGACAAGCTGGAGAAGATGCTCAACGCCCGCGGCTACAACATTGCCCGCCGCACCGTGGCCAAGTACCGTGAGCAGTTGAACATTCCGGTGGCGCGGCTACGCAAGGAGCTGTAGGAGGTCGGGAAAGGGAAAGCTCCCCCACCGTCTCCCTCCCCATTTCCCCCGCGCGTCGGCATATTTACGTTGTGAAAACCGACGCCCTGCCCACCGACACCGCCGACCTGCGCGAACTGCTGCTGGCTGAGCGCGCCCGCCGCGAACACGCCGAAGCCGAGCTGCAGCAGCTATACGCCCTCAGCCGCATCCCGCTGCTCAACCCCAACCCTATTCTGCGGCTCGACGCCACGGGGCGGCTGCTGTTTGCCAATCACGCGGCCGGGCTGCTGGCCCAGGAGCTGGAAGCCACGGGGCCTTCGCGGGTGCGTCCTCAGCTGTTGCAGGCCGCCACCCAGGCCCTGCGCACCGGCGAAACGGCCCAGGGCGAGGTGACGGCCAACGGCCGCCACTACCTGCTGGTAACGGTGCCTGTGGTGGAAGACGGCCACGCCATGCTCTACCTCACCGACGTGACGGCCCAGCGCCAGGCCGAACAGGAAAACCGCTGGCAGCGCGAGTTCTACGAAACCATTTTGGCCCACCTGCCGGCCGTGGTGACGGTGCTCGACCCCGACCAGCGCTACCGCTACATCAACCCCTACGCCGAGCCCGACGCGGCCAAGCGACGGAACCGCATCGGCCTGTCCTTTGCCGAGCACGCGGCCGCCATTGGCCTGCCCGATGCCCTGGTGACGCGCCGCCACCGCCTCTTTGAGCGCGCCGTGAGCAGCCGCCAACTGGTGAGCTGGGAGGAGCGCTGGCCCGGCCCCGACGGCCAGATAAAACTGTACTGGTTGTGCTACTACCAGCCCATCTTCGGTCCCGACGGGGTGCTGCGCGAGGTAATGTGCTACGGGCTCGACATCACCATCCGGCGGCAGGCAGAGGCCCGCGTGCGCGAAAACGAAGCCGAAATGAAGGCCCAGCAGGCGTTTACCAACCTGGTGCTCGACCTCAACCCCAACCTCATCTGGGTGCGCGACGCGCAGGGCCGCACCGTGTTCGAAAACGCCGAGATGCGCGCCCAACGCCGCCACATTGCCGAGGTGGCCGGGGCGCCCTCGATGGAGGCGGCCATGAGCAAGGACGAAATTCAGGTGGCCATTCTGGCCGACCAGCAGGTGCTCAGCACCGGTCAGTCGCTCACCACGCAAATGTCGGTGAAGCTGGCCAACGGCGAAGTCAAGTGGTACCAGACCGTGCGCTGCCCCCTGGTGCCGGCCGACGACACCGTGCAGGTGCTGGGCGTGAGCACCGACATTACCGCCCTGAAACAGGCCCAGCAGGCCGCCGAGGCCGCCGCCCTGGCCCGCGAAAACTTCCTGGCCAACATGAGCCACGAAATCCGCACGCCCCTGAACGGCGTGCTGGGTATGACCAGCCTGCTGGCCAAAACCGGCCTCAACGAGCAGCAGCGCAACTACACGGCCATCATTCAGCACTCGGGGCGGCACTTGCTGAGCGTGGTGAACGACGTGCTCGACATGGCCAAAATCACCTCCGGCAAGCTGGAGCTGGAGCAGTCGGCCTTCAACCTCTGCGACTCGATGGGCCGGGCCGCCGAGCCCCTGGTGCTGCAGGCCCAGGAAAAGGGCATTCGGGTGGTGGGCACGCTGCTGCGCGACTCCTGCCCCCACCCCTGGGTGCTGGGCGACTCCTACCGCCTCAACCAAGTGCTGATAAACCTGCTCTCGAACGCCATCAAGTTCACGCCGGCGGGCGGCACGGTGAGCGTGGGCGGCTACTTTGTGAGCGAAACCGACGACACGCTCACCACCGAGTTTCGGGTCACCGACACGGGCATCGGCATTGCCCCCGACAAGCTCGAGAGCATCTTCCTTGAATTCACGCAGGCCTACGCCGACACCACCCGGCAGTTTGGCGGCACGGGCTTGGGCCTGAGCATCAGCCGGGCGCTGGTGCAGCAAATGGGCGGCCAGCTCACGGTGCAGAGCGAGCAGGGCAAAGGCAGCTCGTTTTCCTTCGTCACCACCCTGCCCAAGGCCAGCCCCGAAGCCCGGCAGGAAGCCCTGGCGCCCCAGGCGGCGGGCCAGGAGGCAGCCGTGCGCGGCGCCCGCGTGCTGCTGGTGGAAGACAACCCCGTGAACCGCGAAGTGGCCCAGCTGCTGCTCGAAAGCCACGGCGTGGTGGTGCACGAAGCCGCCAGCGGCCTCGAAGCCCTGGAGCAGTTTGAGCTGCACCGCTACGACGTGGTGCTGATGGACATTCAGATGCCGGGCATGAACGGCCTGGAGGCCACGGCCCGCATCCGTGCCCACGCCGACCCCGTGAAGGCGGCCACGCCCATTCTGGCCCTCACGGCCAACGCCTTCCGGGCCGATGCCGAGAAGTACGTGGCCGCCGGCATGAACGACACCCTGCCCAAGCCCTTCGACGAGGCCGAGCTGCTCAGCAAGCTGGCCGCGCTGATGGCCGGCGGAAGCAGCCAGCCCGCCGACCGGCCCGCCCCCGCGCCGCCCGCCCCGGCGCCGCTGCCGGCCGCGCCCGAAGCCGCCGGCCCGCTCTTCGACCTGGCCCTGCTGCGCGAAACGGCCCACGGCAGCACCACCTTCATGAACCGCATCCTGGCCTCGTTTCACACCAATACCCCTGCCAGCGTGGCCGAGCTGCGCACCGCCCTGGCCGCCGCCGACTGGCCCGCCGCTGCCGCCGTGGCCCACAAGCTGCGCCCCTCGCTGCGCCTGATTGGGGCGGCCCAGGTGGTGACGCCCCTCGCCGCCGTGGAAGCCCCGGATTCGAGCGACGCCGAGCGGCAGGCCGGCACCGAGCAGCTGATTGCGGGGCTGGAAGTGCTGCTGGCGGGGCTGCCGAAGGAGGTGTAGCGTAGGGGTGCCTTATCCTCCGGGCGTGGCGCCTCACCCCCCGGCCCCCTCTCCCGAGGGAGAGGGGGAGCCACGGCGGCGCATGCTGCGCGGGCGGGCGCTTCACCCCCCGGCCCCCTCTCCCGAGGGAGAGGGGGAGCCAGATGAGGGGCGGCTGCCTGGGTTGGGCGGTTGGAGGGCGGCCTGGATTTCGCGCAGCACCTGGGGCAGGTTCGTGAGGATTTGGTGGTTGGGGAAGCGCAGGAGGCGGTAGCCGTGCTCGGCGAGCAGGGCGGTGCGGCCGGCGTCGTAGGCCTGCTGGTCGGGCGGGAGGTGGGCGGCGCCGTCGGCTTCCAGCACCAGCTTGGCTTCGATGCACACGAAGTCGACGACGTAGCGGTCGATGGGGTGCTGGCGGCGGAACCTGGCCCCGATTTTTCCGCCGCGCAGGGCCTGCCACAGGGCTTCTTCGGCCGCGGTGGACTGCCGGCGCATGGCGCGGGCGCGGCCCTTGAGGTCGAGCCGGCCGTACTGGCGCTTGTCGGCGCTGAAGATGTAGTCTTCGCGGTGATGCTCCATGCGTTGGGGAATGAGTGATGGCGGAGCGGGGCGTTCAGACGGGGCGCCTACGCCCCCGGGCGGCGCGGGCGGGCGCCTCACCCCCGGCCCCCTCTCCCAAGGGAGAGGGGGAGCCTGACGTTGTTGGGGTTGAAATAGCTGCTGAAAATATAGTAGAAATATCACTGCGCCGCCGTGGCTCCCCCTCTCCCTCGGGAGAGGGGGCCGGGGGTGAGGCGCCCGCCCGCGCCGCCGGGGGTGAGGCGCCACGCCCGCGCCGCCGTGGCTCCCCCTCTCCCTTGGGAGAGGGGGCCGGGGGTGAGGCGCCACGCCCGCGCCGCCTACGCCCAGGGGCGCCCCACACACGCCGCCACCCGCGGTAGCGCCCGCCAGCACACCTACCACGCCACCCGCCACCCGTGGCAGACTACCCCGGCACCGTTCCCACGCCCCCCGCCACGGGTGGCAGGGCATAGAAGTACAGTGCCCCTGCCCGTCGCCACAGGTGGCGGATGGCAGGGGCACATCGGGCGAGGCCCTCGCCACGCGTGGCGAGGGGGCTGGGGTCAGGCCGTAGCGGCGGGGACTTTGGCCGCTTTGTCGCGGCCGGGGTTGCGGTTGGGCAGCAGGCCGTAGTTGAAGTAGAGGTAGGCCTGCTCCGGATGCTCCCACAGGGCGCCCAGGGCGGTGCAGTGCGTTTGCCAGAGCAGCTGGGTGGCTTGGGCCCACTGCCCGCCGATGCTGCCGATGGTTTCCTTGGCCACTTTCAGGCCGGCGTCTTTGGCGGCGCTGGCGGCTGTGAGCTCAGCCAAGAGGGCGGTGGCGGCGGGGCTGGGGTCGGCGGGAAAGTCGGCGGCGTGGGCTTTCAGGGCCTGGGCGAAGGCATCGAAGCGCACGGGCAGGTCGGTGGCGTTGGCTTCGGTGAGGTGCATGAGGCCCTGGGGCAGCAGCTCCTTCAGCTTGCCGGGCTGCTGGCGGTAGGCGGGCACCAGCTGCACGGCGTGGGTGTCTTGCACAAACACGCGCATGGCGCGCAGCACGTCCTTCTTGGAGCGGGTGAGGGCCTGGCCGGTGGCGCCCTGGCCTTCGCGCGTCACCACGGCGCCGCCCAGCGCGGTGGCGGCGGCCTGCAGGTCGGCGCTCAGCTTTTTGAGGGCGGGCACGGGGCTGCCGGCCGTGGCCGTGGCGGTGTAGTTCAGGAAGGCCAGAAACGTGGCCCGGCTGCACCGGATGTTGGCGAAATGGTTTTCGTACAGGTCGTGGTAGGGAGCGGCCATAAGCGGTAAAGGGTTGAGGTTAGGTTGTGAGGCGGGAAGGTAGCGGACAGCCAAGAACTTCCCGCCTAAACCGGATATTTTTTGAGACGAGCTAGCGGTTGATGTCAAGCCAATTATTGTGCGGCGCAACGGGGCCGGGCACGGTGGCCTGCGTGGTGGGCCCGCCGGTCTTTTGGGCCAGGCTGCCGGAAACGCTGGCCAGCACCAGCACCAGCGAAAGTAGAAACTGCTTCATATGGAAAAGGAAAAAGTGAAAAAATTAAAAGCGTGAATCGAATCTTCCGTAAGTCACGACTATACGACTACAGCCAGGTGTTTCCAGCGTGAAGGAAAAACGCCCTGACACGATGCGATTAACCAAATCCATGCGCGTGAGCTGCATTTGGGCCGGGGAGCTTGCAGACGACACCCAAGTACAGTTGCTGAGGTAGTCGGAGAATGTTAAAGTCCTCCCATTTTTGCCATCTATAACATAATTGCCTGCCGCGAAAACAGAGTCAATACTGAAGACTATTGCCTGATTTACACGAGTACCGTCTTGACTGCTAAAAGCCCTGGGGCAACTTATTTTTAGCGAGCCATTAAAATATTGAGTTGTAAAAGTTATTCCTGCTGTCGGGTTGCCAGCCGGCAGCCACGCTTGGCCGTTGAGCAGGCAGCCGAAGGTGCTCTGGCCGGTTTGCGTCTCGGGGGGCAGCAGGCTCAGCGGGTCGGTGGGCGGTTCGGGGGCGGGCTCTTTCTTGCAGCCCCCCAGCAGGGAGAGCAGCATTAGGGCGAGGAAAAGGGGGCGTTTGTTCATGACGGAATGGGAAAGCGTGGAACAAAGGAGGGTCCGTTACCCGGCAACGGGGAAGCCGTTGGTGCCGGTGAAGGGCAGGTGGTCGAGGAGCTGCAGGCCGTATTCTTCGAGGATGCCCGAGGCCACGCGGCTTTTGTCGAGGTACTGAAAGACGGCGTTGAGGGAATCGGCAAAGGCCGTGACGGGCGGCGCAAACGCGGGCGGGGCGACGGGGCCGCCCCCGCCGGGCACGGTGGCCTGCGTGGTGGGCCCGCCGGTCTTTTGGGCCTGGCTGCCGGAAACGCTGGCCAGGACCAGCATCATCGAAAGTAGAAACTGCTTCATGTGGAAAAGGGGAAAGTGAAAGGTGAAAAAGCGGTATTAAAAAGGGCAATCGAAGCGGCCGTTGGTCACTTCCACCCGCCCGCAGCCCGGCGTTTCCAGCGTGAAGGAGAAGCGGCCCGACACGATGCGGTTGGGCAGGTCCAGCTTGGTGATTTCCACCGTGGCCGGGTGCGAGGCGTTGGGGTAATACAGGCAGTTGGTCCTTACATCGTCGTAACTGACGAAGCTGGTGTCTCTTCTGATTAAGGTGTAGCGGCCTACGGTAGTGATGTTGTCGATACCGATTTGTATTACACCTCCGGAAGATTTCCCGTCGGAGGTCAACCCGCTTGCCACCACGCTTAAATGTTTATTCAAGTACTGGGCTGTGAGCACTGGTCCGCCGAGCGGGCTGCCGGCGGGAGTCCAGGCTTGGCCGTTGACGAGGCAGCCGAAGGTGCGCCGGCCGGTCTGGGTTTCGGGCGGCAGCAGGCTGAGCGGGTCGGTGGGCGGCTCGGGCGCGGGGTCTTTCTTGCAGCCCCCCAGCGAGGAGAGCAGCGCCAGTAACAGCAGGAGCTTGGGTATCGGGAAATGCATGGCTGGGGAGGGGTAGAATCCGGGGCCGCACCGCTCGGCCGTGAGGGCCATGCGGAAGTCATCAAACCTAAGTCATTCGGTAGCAGAAGTCAAATAAACATATGTAGTATTCAGACTTTTAAAACAGGCTCTTTCGTGTCGGCCTGGAATCGAATGCGATGGTGTCAACTCAAAACGGCTGTTTTGCGGGGCGCAGAAGGGACATTACGCAGCGCGTAAAACCAATTTGATAACATTGTGCTCTGGACACGCGCCGCAGCTGGTCCACATACCCAACGGTACACAAAGGCCCCAACCACTCACGTAGCCGGGGCTTCTTACCCTGGGCCACCTGGCGCGGGGACGCGGACTACAGAGTCCGCGCTACGGCCTACCGCCGCCCCACGCGCCACTCCGCCGTCAGCTCAAAGTAGGGCAGCACGCGGGTGGTTTCGCGGTCCAGGTCCAGGGCCGAGTAGCTGCTGCCGAGGAAGGTGCCCTTGCCCACGGTGTAGGTGGAAAAGGTGCGCAGCCACTGCAGCCACAGGCTGGCCGTGAGGTGGAAGCCCGCCACCGCGTGCCGCTCCACGGCCACCTCGGGGCCGTGCTGCCGGGTGATGTTGTGCAGGTAGATGAGCTGCGGCGAGGGGTTGGCCGCCGTGGCTTCGGGCAGCAGGGCGGCGCGGCCGTAGTTGCGCTGCTCCAGCAGGCGGTAGCCCAGGCGCAGGCTGGTGCTGCCACGGGGCCCCGCCCACCCCTGCCGCGCCCCTACAGAAAAGTCGTGCGTCACGCTGGTATCCAGGGGGCTCTCCCGAAACTGCGACCAGTTGAGCTGGCCCACGCGGTTTTCGCGGCGCACGTAGTCGGCCAGCAGCAGCAGGCGGGGCCGCAGCTGGTAGCTGATGCTCTGGGTTTGCTCCAGCACGCGGCTGGCGCGGTTGCGGGCCTGCTCGGTGGGCTGGTCGCGCACCTGGTAGCTCACCCACAGGTGGTACTGCGAGCGGATGCTCCATTTGCCCGGTGCCCACGTAAAGCCCGGTTCCCAGTGCAGCAGGTGGTCGGCGTAGTTTTCGGCGCTCAGCCCCGCCCGGATGAACACCGTCTGGCGGTACTCGCCGGCCACGCCCAGCGTGGTGCGGAAGGCTCCGGCCCAACGCCCCGTCCAGGTCAGGCGGGCCAGGTGCTGGGCTTCGTCGCGGGTTTGCTGGTTGTCTTTGCTGGGGGCGTCCACGCGCAGCAGCTGGGCGGTGCCCACCACGTCGAGCGAGTGCCGGGGCGTGGGCAGCCAGGTCAGGCTGCCTTGCCAGAGCGTGGTTTGCTCGGTGATGTCCTTCACCTGCTCGCGGCTGAGGGCGGCGGCCAGGCGCGGGGCGCTCAGCCGGCGCGAGTTGTCGAGGTAGTAGGCGCGGGTGCGCTCCCGGTAGTTGAACACGATGCTGGCCTGCAGCCGGGGCCGGCCAAAGCGCAGCTCCTGCCGCGTGTCGAGCTCGCGCTGGCGGTAGCCCACGTCCTGCAGCGTGTCGGCGCCCTCGCTCAGGCGCCGGTACAGGAAGGCGCGCGTGGGCAGCAGCACGCTGTTGTCGGAGCGCAGGGTGGCATAGTCGTTCACCTTGTAGGTGGCCCCGGCCTGGGCCAGCACCGTGTCGGACTGAATGCGCTGCACCGAGCCCAGCAGGTAGTCCTCGGCGCGGTTGGTGCGGTAGCCCAGCCGGCCCTGCACCGTCACGGGCGCATCGGCCATGAAGGCCTGCTCGCCGGTGGCTTCGGCCACCAGCCGCTGCATGGTGCGCGGGCCCAGCCGCGAGCGGGTGCCCAGCACGCGCAGGGCCAGCGGCGGCGCCGCGGTGCCGTTGAGGAAATACAGCGCCGCCGCGTCGAAGCCGTAGGCCACGCCGGCGTCGTTGCGGCCGTTGCGGCGGTCAGTGGCCAGGCCGCCCAGCACCGTGAGGTGCAGCTGGGAAAGCGAGTCGGCCGACCCCGCGGGGCGCAGGCGGCGCTGGTAGCCCAGGCGGCCCAGCCACAGGCCGGTGCGGGTGGCGTTGGCGCGGCTCTGGTCGTAGTGCAGCTGCTGGCCCAGCTGCCAGTGGTTGGCGGCGTCGAGGACGAAGACGTGGGCCACGTCGGCGCCGTAGTCCTCGCGCACAAAGGGCGGCGTGCCGCGCGAGTCGTAAATCATGTCGGTGCCCACGCGGTAGCGCAGCTGCTGGCGCGGCCCCAGCTGCAGGTAGCCGCGGGCGCCGGTGGTTTGCACGAAGGTGCTCACGCCCACCCGCCGGGCCCGGGCCAGCAGAAACAAGGCGGTGTCGGCCCCGGCCGGCCGCAGGCCGCTGAACACCGGCCCAAACGGCGTGGCGCCCACCAGCACCTGGGCCCGGCCCGAAAAACTACCTACTAGGAAAAACAATAAAACCAATGCCGCACTGGCGCGCCAAAATCCGGGGCAGTTACCCGCTCCAAACGCCCGCTCACGCACCGAAAACACTGGAATTGCCACGAATAGGCGGCCCCCGAAATGCTGCCTCGCGGAACCGTATCGGGAAGGTAATACATTCGCTTGGGAGGCTCCGCAAATCCTTTTTCGTTAGGTTAGCTGTGCAAAACTGCTTCCCGGTTCCGTTGCAAATCCCGTTATTTGTCAGACTTAGCGCTGTTGTTACGTTTTCATGCTGCCGATACTATGAATAATTATCTTATCCGGAATTTGCTGCTGGCCGTGCCCGCCACGATGCTGCTGGCGGCCGCGCCGGCTGCCGCCCAACACGTGCAGTGGGCCGCTCGCCTCGTAGCGGTTTCGTCCTACAAAGCCGAAGGCAAAGAGCCCTTCTCGCCCAACCAGGTGCTGGGCGTGCCCAACGCCCTGCCGCTGGGCCAAATCAGCAACGACGCCTGGATTCCGCGCAAGGAAGGGCCCAATGAGTTCATCGAAGTGCGCTTTGCCCGCTCCATTCAGGCGCAGCAGGTCACCATCGTGGAGAACTTCAATCCGGGCTCCATCACCAAGGTGGAGCTGGTGGACACCAAGGGCGAGCACCACGAGGTGTATACCAACGACAACCCCGGCCCGCTGCCCGAGGCCTTCCGCACGCTGGAAGTGCGCTTCCCGCCGGCCGACTACCGCACCCTGGGCGTGAAAGTGTACATGAACACCGCCAAGGTGGAAGGCGTGAACCAGATTGACGCCATCGGCATCGCCGATGTGGCCTCCACCATGGTGAAGCAGGCCTTCGACGCCCCCAAGGGCCCCGATGCCATCAAGTCGAGCCAGTTCGACTCTTCGCTGGTGAACCTGGGGCCGAACGTGAACACGCGCTACGTGGACACCCACCCCGTGATTTCGCCCGACGGCCGCACCCTCTACTTCGCCCGCCAAAGCATGCCCGAAAACGTGGGCGGCGGCCGCGACCCGCAGGACGTGTACTACTCCACGCTGGTGAGCGGCCGCAACAAAACCTGGAGCAAGGCCAAAAACATCGGCGGCCCCATTAACACCCCCGACGACCCCAACGGCCTGGCCTCGGTGTCGGCCAACGGCCAGAGCGCCATCGTCATCAACATCTACAACCGCGACGGCACCATCGACCCGCAGGGCTGCAGCCTCAGCAAGCGCACCCGCATGGGCTGGACGCAGCCCGTGAAGCAGGACATCAAGGACTTCATCAACCTCGACAAGGAGCACGTCGACTTCTTCCTGGCCACTTCGGGCAAGGCCCTGCTCATGGCCGTGGAGCGCCCCGACGGCCTGGGCGGCCAGGACTTGTTCGTGAGCTTCCCGGTGCCCGAAACGCCTAACACCTGGACCAAGCCCAAGAGCCTGGGCCGCACCGTAAACACCGAAAAATCGGACTTCGCCCCCTTCCTAGCCGCCGATGAAAAGACGCTGTACTTCGCCAGCGACGGCCGCGGCGGCTACGGCAAGTCGGACATTTTCTACACCAAGCGCCTCGACGACAGCTGGACCAACTGGAGCACGCCCCGCAACCTGGGCCCGGTGGTGAACTCGCCCGACTTCGACGCCTACTACACCATCTCGGCCGCCGGCCAGGACGCCTACCTAGTGTCGTCGCGCAACGGCATCGACAACTCCAAGGACATTTTCCGCATCTCGCTGGCCCCCGCCTTCCAGCCCGAAGTGGTGACGCTGGTGACCGGCCAGGTGCTGGACGTGAACACCAAAAAGCCCATCCGGGCCATTATTCACTACGAAAACCTGCTCACGGGCGAAGAAATCGGCGTGACCGAAACCGACCCGCGCGACGGCTCCTACACCATTGTGCTGCCCAGCGGCGTGCAATACGGTATGCGCGCCGAAGCCAAAGGCTACATCTCCGAAAACGCCAGCCTCGACGTGACGGCCAAGGACAAGTACTCGGAGCAGAAGGAAGACCTGTTCCTGGTGCCCTTCGACGTGGGCCAGACCGTGAAGCTGAACAACATCTTCTTCCAGCAGAGCAAGTACTACCTCACCACCACCTCCTACCCCGAGCTGGCCCGCCTCATCCGCATCCTGAAGGAGTACCCGTCGGTCGAAATCAAGATTTCGGGCCACACCGACAACCAGGGCGACCCCGCCCTCAACCTGAAGCTGAGCGTGGACCGCGTGAACGAAGTGAAGAAGTACCTCGTGAGCCACGGCATCAATGGCGGCCGCATCACCACCGAGGGCTTCGGCGGCAGCAAGCCCATTGCCAGCAACGACCAAGAAGAAACCCGCGCCAAAAACCGCCGCGTGGAGTTCACGATTACGAAGAAGTAACGCTCGTTCTGATGGGCGCCTCACCCCCTGCCCCCCTCTCCTTTTTGGAGAGGGGGGCAGGGGGTGAGGCGCCCATCAGGACTGCCGCCCTTCTTCCCTACCCGGCTTGATGCTGCCGCTACCACTGCCACCAGGGTTGGCAATGGAGTCGCGCATTTCGGTATCGGCTTGCACGTTGCGCATTTTGTAGTAGTCCATCACGCCCAGGTTGCCGCTGCGGAAGGCTTCGGCAATGGCCTTGGGGATTTCGGCTTCGGCTTCCACCACGCGGGCTTTGGCGTCCTGGGTTTTGGCGCGGTTTTCCTGCTCCATGGCCACGGCCATGGCGCGGCGCTCTTCGGCGCGGGCTTCGGCCACGCGCAGGTCGGCGCTGGCCTGGTCGGTTTGGAGCTTGGCGCCAATGTTTTCGCCAATATCCACGTCGGCAATGTCAATGGAGAGGATTTCGAACGCCGTGCCGGCATCGAGGCCTTTCGAGAGCACGACTTTGGAAATCTTGTCGGGGTTTTCGAGCACCTCCTTGTGCGATTTCGACGAGCCGATGGTGCTCACGATGCCCTCGCCCACGCGGGCCAGAATGGTTTCTTCGCCGGCGCCGCCCACCAGCTGCGCGATGTTGGCCCGCACCGTGACGCGGGCAATGACGATGAGTTGAATGCCGTCCTGCGACACGGCGGCCACGCTGGGGGTGTTTATCACCTTGGGGTTGACGCTCGTCGTCACGGCCTCAAACACGTTGCGGCCGGCCAAGTCGATGGCCGTGGCCTGCTTGAAGCTGAGCGGAATGTTGGCCTTATCGGCCGAAATCAGGGCTTTGATAACACTCGGCACATTGCCGCCCGCCAAGAAGTGTGTCTCCAGGTCGTTGGCCGTGAGCTGCAGACCGGCCTTAGTGGAGGTGATGAGCGAGTTGACGATGAGCGACGGCGGCACCTTGCGCACCCGCATAAACGCCAGCTGAAACAAGCTCACCCGCACCCCCGAAAAAATAGCCGTGACCCACAGGCTAATCGGGAAGAAATACAGGAACACCAGCAGCACAACGGCCGCTATTGCTAGGGGAAAGATGGGAAAATTCATGGCGTAAAGTAACGCCGAATTCCGCACCGCACTACGCCGCGGCCACCACAATACGGTTGTGCTCAATGCCCAGCACCCGCACCTCGTGGCCGGCAGCCAAAAACTCGCCGCGCGTCACCACTTCCCGCCGCTCGGTACCGAACAAGACCGTGCCCGCCGGACGCAGCGCCGACAGCGTGCGGCCCACCGTGCCGGGCGCCACGTCGGGCCAGCGCGCGTCGCGCACCGAGGCGTCGTTGACGTTGGTGAGGGCCACGCGGGCCAGGTTTTTCGGCCGCAGCCCCACGTACACTATTAGTCCGGCCAGCGCTACCACGCCCACCAGCGCGTAGTGGCCCACGGGCGTGCCGAGGTCGCGGTAGCCCAGCCACACGCCCACCGCCAGCAGCACAAACCCCACAATGCCCACAATGGTAGTGCCGGGAATGAAAATGACTTCGGCGGCCACGAAAAGCAGGCCGAACAGCAACAGCAGCGCAATGGTGAGCCAGGGCATGAGCGTCAGGGAAATGTTTACCTCCTAAAGATACGTAACCTGCCACCCGAAGGCCATATCATAGCTGCCGCGAGGGCGCTTACTGCTTGGCCGCAACCGGGTTGTTTTCGACGAAAGCCGGCAGCCGGCCATCGGAGCTGTCAATGCCCACGATGTCGAGCAGGTCTTCGTAGTAAGCGGCCACTTGCTGGCGGTCTTCTAGCGACTTGGCCATGGGATTGAGGCGGTTCAGGCCCGCGTCCACAATTTTGAAGTACGCCTCCTTGCTGGGGCTTTGCGAGGTTACGGCCAAAAAGTCCGCCGTCGACTGCGCCAGAATGCGATTCAGCATGGGCCGAGCTTCGACCGGCAACGTTTCGGCGCGCTTGCCGATGACCACCGCTTCTTGGGTCTGTTTGAGCACCCGCTCCAGCTTTGCCGCCGCTTTGGCAGGCACTTCGATGGATGAGGTGGTTTGAGCATAGCCGGAGCTAGCTGCCAAGACGAGTAAGCTGAGTAGAAGAATACGCATCGCAACATGGCTTAATGGGCCGCGCACTGTTGCGCGGCCCAACGCCACTTTAAGGTACTATTCTGTTTTAAAATATCACTACTAAAAACGAGAATTTATTTTTAAACGGGAATATTTATCAATAAGCCCGAGCAAAATACGCCCGCCGAACGCTGGGCTTGCCCGTTACCATGCACACACCGTCTTCGTCGGGCTCGGCCAGGGCCAAGCAGCGCACGGTGGCTTTGGTTTCTTCCTTGATGCGCTCCTCGGTTTCGGAAGTACCGTCGTAGTGAGCCAATAGGAAACCGGGCTCCTCGTCCAGCAGCCGCTTAAACTCGTCGTAGCTGTCGACGCGGGTGGTGTGCGTTTCACGGAACTTCAGCGCCTTGTTGTAGATGTTGCTCTGGATGTCGGTCAGCAGCTGGTCAACGCTGGCCACGATATCGGCCAGGGGCAGACTCATTTTCTCCTTGGTGTCGCGGCGGGCCACTTCCACGGTGCCGGCGTCGAGGTCGCGGGTGCCGATGGCTAGGCGCACGGGCACGCCCTTCATCTCCCACTCGGCAAACTTGAAGCCCGGACGCTCGGTGTCGCGCGCGTCCACCTTCACGGCAATGCCGCGGGCAATGAGCCCCTGCTGAATGGGCCGGATGCGCTCCAACAGCGCGTCGAGCTCGCCGGTTTTGTAGATGGGCACGATGACCACCTGGATGGGCGCCAGTTTGGGCGGCAGCACCAGGCCTTCGTCGTCAGAGTGGGCCATCACGAGGGCGCCCATCAGGCGGGTGCTCACGCCCCAACTGGTGCCCCACACGTGCTCCAGACCGCCTTCTTTATTGGCAAACTGCACGTCGAAGGCCTTGGCGAAGTTCTGGCCCAGGAAGTGGCTGGTGCCGGCCTGCAGGGCCTTGCCGTCCTGCATCAGCGCCTCAATGCAATAGGTATCTTCGGCGCCGGCAAACCGCTCGTTGGGCGTTTTCACGCCCTTCACTACGGGCAGGGCCATGTGCTCTTCGGCAAATTCGGCGTACACGTCCAGCATCTGGCGGGTTTCGGCCACGGCTTCCTCGGCGGTGGCGTGGGCGGTGTGGCCTTCCTGCCACAGGAACTCGGCGGTGCGCAGAAACAGGCGCGTGCGCATTTCCCAGCGCACCACGTTGGCCCACTGGTTGATGAGCAGCGGCAGGTCGCGGTAGCTCTGAATCCAGTTTTTATAGGTGCTCCAGATGATGGCCTCCGACGTGGGGCGCACCACCAGCTCTTCTTCCAGCTTGGCATTGGGGTCTACGCGCAGCTTGCCCGGCTTATCGGGGTCGGTTTGGAGGCGGTAGTGCGTTACCACGGCGCACTCTTTGGCAAAGCCTTCGGCGTTTTTCTCCTCTGCCTCAAACAGGCTTTTGGGCACGAAGAGGGGGAAGTAAGCGTTTTCGTGGCCGGTGCGCTTGAACATGTCGTCGAGCTGGCGCTGCATTTTTTCCCAAATGGCGTAGCCGTAGGGTTTTATCACCATGCAGCCGCGCACGGCCGAATTTTCGGCCAGGCCAGCACGCTTCACTAACTCGTTGTACCAGAGTGAATAATCTTCTTGGCGGGTAGGCAACTTTTTGCTCATGGAAGGCATCTTAGGGGTAAATGAAAAAGTTCCCAACTCTGGTACAAGATTTGAATTGACCAAGCGGCACCGTTTCGGTGCCAAATTACGTTAGGAATAAGTGGACCTGATGAGGGCACGCGCCAAGGCCTTGGGCTGGTATCCAGCAGTCGTTGCAACACCGCCTTATCTTTCTGCTTGTTAAAGTCTCATCGAGTCTTTCCGTCTTCATACCCTTTCCACCATTTGCGTTGTTACTTTACTACTATTGATGCGCCCCTCCCACTCTTCACGTCTCACGTCATGAAAAACCTGCTCACCGCTTTGTTGCCCGCCATGGCCCTGCTCGCGCTGGGCGGCTGCGCGAGCACCTCGGCCGTCGCCACCTCAGAGGACGACGGCGTTTATTATTCGTCCAAAGACCGCACCACGGCCCTGGTAAGTGCCGCGCCGGTGGCCGCCAGCGCTGAGGAAGACGCCAACCCCGACTACAACGGCGGCAGTCAGTCTGGCTCGTCGGCCCGCCAGGGTAGCGGCTCTACCCAGTACTACGACAACACCTACACCTACATGCAGGGCGTGCCCAGCTACGGCCCCGGCCTGGCCTACTACACCCCCTACAGCGCCTACACCACGCTGAGCTACGGCTACGGGTGGGGCGGCGGGGCTTGCGGCTTCTCGCCATATGCCTATGGCTTTGCCGACCCATTCTACAGTCCGTTTTATAGCCCGTACTACGGCTACGGCTCGGGCCTGAGCATCACCTTTGGGTTTGGGCGCCCGTGGGGGTATGGCTACGGCGGCTATTACGGCTATGGCTACGGCCGTCCCTACGGCTATGGCTATGCCGGCTACTACGACCCCTTCTACTACAACAGTCCCTGGGGCTACGGCGGCTATTATGGCCGCGGGGGGTACTATGGCAACCGTTATTACGGCAGCAACTATGGCTACAGCAACGGTGGTTACTACGACAACGGCAACGGCCGCCGCACCAGCACTCCGGTGCACCGCAACGACCGCAGCTCCGATGGCCGTCGGCCCGGCGGCAGCGTAGCTGGCAGCAACCCCGGCTCTACCGGCATTCCGGCCCCGGCCGGCACTGGCCGCACCCGCGACGACATGCGCCCGCAGTCGCCCAATGCGCCGCAACCTACCGCCGGCATGGTGGAAGCCGGAGGCCGCACCCGCACCGAGGTGCTGACCACAGCCCCCGGCACCGAAACCACGACGCCCGCTGGCGGCGGGTTCAACCGCCCCCGTCAGATGACTGCCGACGGCTTGCAGCCCCGCTACCGCAACATGGACCAGAGCCCCGCCGCCGAAGGACGCCAACCCATGGAATCGGCCCCTGGCTCCGGCCAGGTGACGCGCGAAGACAACCGCCCCCGCTGGCGCAACCTCGACGCCGCCACGCAAATCGACCAGACGCAGCCCGCTACTCCGCAGCCGCAGGAGGGCCGCCGTCGCGGGGGCATATTCCAGAGCGTGCCCGCCGAGCGGCCCAACGCCACGCCCGACCAGGTAGTAACGGAACAGCCCCAGCGCCGCCGCTTTGAGCAGCCCCAGCGGCAGCAGCGCACGTATGAGCAACCCCAGCAGCCGCAGCAGCGCACGTATGAGCAGCCGCAGCGCACCTACGAGCAGCCCCAGCAGCGCAGCTACGAGCAGCCGCAGCGTTCCTACAGCCAGCCTTCGTACTCGGCCCCGTCGAATGGCGGCGGTGGCGGGGGCGGCGGCCGGGGCCGCGGCCGCGCCGACTAACCAGCGTTTTCACCTTCGGTTTCTGCAATTCATTTCCCTAGCGAGCCGGCCCAACGGCCGGCTCCTTTTCTTCCCACCCCTATGAAAAAACGGATATACTGGCTTAGCCTGGCCCTCGTAGCAGGGCAGGCCGGCCACGCCTTTGCCCAGGGCCCCAGCGACGCCCTGCGCTATTCCCGCCTCCAGTTTGGCGGCCCCGCCCGCACCCAGGGCATTGGGGGAGCCAACGTAGCGGTAGGCGCCGACTTCGGCAACCTCAGCAGCAACCCGGCCGGCCTGGGCCTGTTTCAAAAATCGGAAGTTCATATCACGCCGGGCGTGGGGCTGGGCGAAAGCACGGGCCGCATGGATAATAGCTCAGCGGCGCAAAACGACACCAAGAACAGCTTCCACATTGGCAGCGCGGGCCTGGTGCTGGCCAACCGCCGCCCCGACGACGACCAGAGCACCAACTGGCGCGGCGGGTCCTTCGCCCTGGGCTTCACGCGGCTGGCCGATTTCAACACGTCCTTCCGCTACGGCGGCACCCTGAACGACCGCAAAGTGGGCAACCTGGCTCTGACCGCCGACGACCAGTCCTACCTGGCGTCGCTGCGCCGCACGGTGGGCTTCGATGGCTATGGCCAGGAGAACATTGACAACCTGCGTAATCAGGCCTCCAACGGCGAATACTACTCGCTCAACGCCCTGGCTTACGGGGCTTACCTGAGCCGCATCGCGAAAGACCCGCGCACCGGGGCCGACATCGGCATCGCGTCCACCACCCGCAGCGGGCCCATTCAGCAGGCCGAAACGAGCGTGGCGCGGGGCTCGGCGTCGCAGTTCGACCTCGGCTACGGCGCCAGCTACCGCGACCGCCTCTACCTGGGCATCGGCGTGGGGCTGGTGAGCTCGAACTACACGTCCGTTAAGACGTTTACCGAGCGCGAATCGGACCCGAACACGCACCTCAGCGACTACACCCTGCGCGAGGAGCTGAAAACCAGCGGCACGGGCATCAACGCCCGCGTCGGGGCCATCTACCGGGCCACCGACGCCCTGCGCATCGGTGCGTCCATTCAGACCCCGACCTTCACCTGGCTGACAGATAACTACAACGCCGTGTTTACGACGACGTTTACTGCGCAGGGCAACGACGTGGTGGCCACCTCGCTGCCCACGGGCCCGGTGGGCGTGAAGTCGCTCGACCAGACGTTTGCGCCCTATGCCTACACGCTCACCACGCCTTTCCGGGCCAACGGCGGGCTGGCCTACACGCTGGGCAAGCACGGCTTTGTGAGCGGCGATGTGGAGTATGTGAGCTACGGGCAGGCCCGCCTGCACAACAACTCCAACGATGCCAACGGCAGCGATTACCCTTTCACGGCCGAGAACAGCGACATTCAGGCGCTCTACAAAAACACCGTGAACCTGCGCTTCGGCGCCGAGGGCCGCTTCGATATTTTCCGGGTGCGCCTGGGCTACGCCCGCTATGGCGACCCCTACAAAGCCGACACCAACAACGAGCGCGCCCAGAACTTCTACACCGGCGGCTTTGGCCTGCGGCAAAACAACTTTTTCCTCGACCTGGCCGGCGTGTACACCACCTTCAACCAGGACTACACCGCCTACGACCTCGGCGGCCTGGAGCCGCTGGTGAAAATCAACCACTCGCGCTTCACCACCAGCGTCACGGCGGGCCTCACGTTCTAGCCCGGCTGCGCTGCTCACACAAAAAAGGCGCTCTCCGTATGGAGAGCGCCTTTTTTGTAAAAGTCATGGTTTAGGGCACCTTCTGCACTTTCACGGTGCAGGTCACGGTGGGCGAGGTACCCAGCACAATGTTGGTCACCAGCAGCAGGCCGGTGTATACGTCATTCCCGCCGCCCTTCACCTGGAAGGCAATGACTTCGTTCTTACTCAATGAGCCCGTGTTGGCGCCGTTGGGGAAGTCGGTGCCCCCGGCAAAGGCGGCCACAAAGGTGCCGGCGGAGGCGGCGTTGTTAAAATCAGTATCGGAGAGGGTAGTGCTTTTCAGCACGGTGGTGCGGCGGGTGGGCCAGCGGGCATTGCTTAAGTTAAGCACGCGCGTGTCGTTGGGCGAGCTCAGGCTCACGCTGTTGCCGTCGGCGCTCAGGGCAATGAGGTCGACCAACGCTTGGCTGGATGCTTGCGGCACGCGGCTGAGCACGGCAAACTTGGGCAGCAGCAGGCCGGTGCGCAGGTTGAGATACACGCGCCGCACGGCCCGGAGGCTGTCTGCCCGGAGGCGGTTGCCGGGCACGGGGCGCAGCAGCGCCGTGAAGCGGTGGTACACCTGGGCCGAATCCGTCTGCCGCACCGTGATGCGGTAGGCCCGGCTGGCCGACTCGTCCTGCTTGTCGGTCACGGTGTATTGCCACCGCTCGGTGCCAGAAGTGGTGCGCGCCGCAAAGGTGTTGTTGAACAGGTACTCGCCGCCGGGGTAGGGCGGCGAGCTTTTGTAAGCGGGTTTGATGAGCGAGTCGAGGTACACGATTTCCTGCGCTTCGGGGGCATTCTTGGGGTCGAAGCTGGAAAGCGGTGTGGGGTAGGCAATGGGCGTGAGCCCGGGCTCGTAGTTCACCACAATGCGCAGGCGGCGCAGCGAGTCGTTGTTGCCCACGGCATAGACGCGGGTAAGGAGCGTGTCGCTGGGGCTGGCTGTGCGGTTGCCCGACGTCAGCCCCGAAGCGCCAATCAGGTCGAGCTGCACGCCGGGGTTGGTTTTGGAGCAAGCGCCCAGCAGCACGGGCAGGCAAAGCAGAAGCAGGCGAAATCGCATGGCGCAAAGGTAACGGGGGCGTGCCGGTGCTGGGGGCAGCGAGTACCTTTAACGTCTTATACTGACTCTTATTTCGCTCACGATTCCCTCCTACATGCGTTTTCGCTCTCTTGCCCTGGCCGCGCTGCTGGCCACTAACGGCCCGGCCCTGTTGCCGGGTCTCGCCCCCACCGCCGTGCAGGCCCAGCAAAAGCTGCCCCTCACGCTGGAAGACATCTGGGCCAAGCCCACCTTCCGCTCGGCCTCGGTGCCGGGCTTCAACTGGATGAATGACGGCCGCTACTACTCCGCCCTGGAAGGCGGCAGCTTGGTGCAGCACGAAGTGACCACCGGCAAGGCCGTGCAAACCCTGGTGGCCGCCACCGACCTGCAGCCCGCCGGCACCGCCAAACCCCTGGACGTGGACGGCTATTCTTTCAACGCCAACGAGCAGAAAATCCTGTTCACCACGGCCACCGAGCCCATTTACCGGCACAGCGCCCAGTCGGCCTATTACGTGTTCGACCGCGGCACGAAGAAGCTGACGGCCCTAAGCACCGGCAAGCAGGGCTACGCCACCTTCTCGCCCGACGGTCTGCGCGTGGCCTTCACCCGCGACAACAACGTGTTTGTGACCGACCTGGCCACCATGAAGGAAACCGCCGTGACCACCAACGGCCTGAAAAATAACCTCATCAACGGCTCCACGGATTGGGTGTACGAGGAGGAGTTTGGCTTTGCGCAGGGCTTTTTCTGGTCGCCCGACAGCAAGCAGATTGCCTTCTACACCTTTGACGAAAGCCAGGTGCCCGAGTACGACATGCAGCTCTGGGGCAGCCTCTACCCCAAAGAATACCGCTTCAAGTACCCCAAAGCCGGCGAAAAAAACTCGGTGGTGAACGTGAGCAGCTACGACGTGGCCAGCGGCAAAACCACCAAGCTGGACGTGGGCCCCAACCCCGACCAGTACATCCCGCGCGTGATGTGGACGCAGGTGCCCAACACCCTCAGCATTCAGCGGCTGAACCGCCTGCAGAACAAGCTCGAAATCTTGCACGGTGACGTGAACACCGGCCAAACCCGCGTGGCGCTGACCGACACCAACCCGGCCTACGTGGAAATCAACGACGATTTGCGCTACCTGGCCGGCGGCAAGCAGTTCGTGTTCACCAGCGAGAAGGACGGCTACCAGCATCTCTACCTGCACGACATGAGCGGCAAGCAGGTGCGCCAAATCACGAAAGGCAACTGGGAGATTTCGGCCATCAACGGCTTCGATGCCAAAACCGGCAACGTCTACTACACCAGCACCGAGGGCTCGGCTCTGCAGCGCCACCTCTACCGCATCAATGTGAGCGGCAAGGGCAAGCAGCGCATCAGCGAAGCCGGCAACGGCACCGACGTGGTGAACATGAGCCCCGACACCAAGTACTTCCTCAACACGCACTCTTCGGCCGGCGTGCCCGCCGTGGTGAGCCTGCGCGAAGGCAGCACCGGCAAGCTGGTGAAGACGCTGGAAGACAACGCCAAGCTCAAGCAGACCCTCAGCCAGTACGACCTCGGCAAGTTCGAGTTCTTCAGCTTCAAAACTTCCGAAGGCGTGGAGCTCAACGGCTGGATGATGAAGCCCAGCAACTTCGACCCTGCCAAGAAATACCCCGTGCTGATGCACGTGTACGGCGGCCCCAGCTTCGGCGCCAGCAGCAGCCAGACCGTGCTCGACAACGCCGGCGGCGGCACCGCCCTCACCAACTACCTCTGGCACCAGCTGCTGACCGAGCAGGGCTACATCGTGGTTTCGGTCGAAGGCCGGGGTTCCTCGGGGCGCGGCGCGGCCTTCCGCAAGTCCACCTACGCCAACCTGGGCAAGCTCGAAACCATCGACCAGGGCGAGGGCGCCAAGTACCTTGGCGGCCTGCCTTACGTGGACAAGGCGCGCATCGGCATCTGGGGTTGGAGCTACGGCGGCTACATGACCTCGCTGGCCATGACCAAGAATGCCGACCTCTTCAAAATGGGCATTGCCGTGGCCCCGGTCACGAACTGGCGCTACTACGACACCGTGTACACCGAGCGCTACCTCAAAACGCCCCAGGAAAACCCCGGCGGCTACGACGACAACTCGCCCGTGCAGTTTGCCCAGAACCTGAAAGGCAAGTTCCTGCTCGTGCACGGCACCGGCGACGACAACGTGCACTTCCAGAACTCCATCGCCTTCGTCGATGCCCTCATCAAGGCCAACAAGGACTACCAGACGCTGTACTACCCCAACCGCAACCACGGCATTGCGGGCGGCAACACGCGCCTGCACCTCTACCGTCAGATGACCAACTTCGTGCTGCAGAACCTGTAGGAACGCCACTCGTCGGACGGGCAAGCCCCGCAACTGTGCCGCCGTGGCACCGGTTGCGGGGCTTTTTTGGCCTCAACACCAGCCAGTCCAACGCTATATGATTTATCAAAGCCATTACAAAATTTATGAATTTCTATAACTCGTAGCAAAGACGCTGGCTATTGATGTTCCTCCGAATGGTGCTTCGGCCAAACCGCAATGATTAAGCTCACTTTTTTATAAATTTTATCATAAAGTGTTATTGTATGATTTTTTATGAGATTTTTCATAATAGGTTTGTCCTGTCTTTGAGTCGTTATCATCCAAAGAGCCCACCACGGCGGGGGCGTAACCGCCGTCAACCACTTTTTTTCAGCTATGTTGACGTACAACTACTCGCGTACCCTTGCCGTGGCCGGCGCCCTTTTGGCATCCCTCGTGGGTGGTACTGCCGCTCAGGCAGCTCCCCTGGCCCCTGCCAGCCTCACGGCCACCACCTCCAGCCTGACGGTTATGACCGGAGCCGCGGGCACGGCTACCATCACGCCCGCCACCCTGAGCCCGGTGGTGAGCGGCTGCAGCCAAACCACCCAGCTGGTGTCGCTCGTCACCGGTCAGGAAGGCAGCATGACGGTATCCCAGCCGGAGGGCGGCGGCAGCAAGCTCAACATTGCCGCCCCGGCCGGCCAGGTGTTCACCTCGGTTGACTACGCCAACTACGGCACCACCAGCGGCTGCAGCGCCCCCACCAGCAAAGCCGTGGTAGAGGCTTACCTGCTGGGGAATAACTCGGCGTCGATTCCGGTTGAAAATTCTACTTTCGGCGGCGACCCCTGCTACGGCGTCTTCCCCAAAAGCCTGTACGTGACGGCTTCCTACGGCCAGCCGGCCGTGGCCTCGCTCACCCTCACGCCAGGCACCTACACCGTGAAGCTCACCGTATCGGGCTGCGGCGAAACCACCACCAGCACCTCTACCGTGACGGTGGTGAACGCCGCCTGCGGCCCCCACGGCGACAAAATCAACCTGTGCCACAATGGCCATCAGATTTGCGTGGCGCAGTCGGCTGTGGCCGCTCACCTTGCCCACGGCGACTCCTACGGCGACTGCAGTGCCGGTGGCGCTTCGCTGATGGCGGCCAACACGGCCACAACCGAAAGCAGCGCCATCAAAGCCTCTTCGCCCGAAATGCTGGTGCAGACCTCGCCGAACCCCGCCACCAGCGGCCAGTTCCAGGTGCACGTGCAAGCCACCGCCACGGGCCCGGTGCAGGTAAACCTGTTTGACATGCAGGGCCATTTGGTGACTCAGGTATTCAACGGCCAGCTTGCGGCCGGCGAGCAGCGCGACTTTGCCGTAAACCGGCCGGAACTGCGCCAGGGACTGTACCTGGTGCGCATCCAGAACGGCCAGCAGTCGAGCTCGGTGCGCCTTGAAGTGCAGAAATAACCGATTAGCCAGGCAACAAAAAAGGGCTCCCGATGCCGGGAGCCCTTTTTTGTTGCCTGGCTAATCGGAGTTAGTACGGCTTGGCGTCGTGAGCCACTGCCTCAGCTTCGGCAGCAGCTTTCGAGCCTTTGGCTTCGTTGTACTGGTTGCCGCCTTCGGCAGCCTGGCCACCGCGGGCCGCGGCTAGGCCGTCGGCTAGGCGCTTGCCCCAGTCGGCGTCGCAGTTGGTGCACAGCTCCACCATCTTGTCGCTCACGGTGCGGTTGGCGGTGGCGAGGGCGCCCACCATGTTGCTGATGAGGTCGTCGCGCTCCCAGTCTTCGTGCAGGCGGTAGCGCTCCCCGGCTTGCTTGAAGTTGTTCTGGCGGTCGATGGTCTGGCGCATCAGGCGGCCGTTGTACTGCGGCATGTGGTCGGGCGCCGTGCGGGGCGCCTCCTTCAGGCCGTTCAGCGAGCTGGGTTCGTAATTGATGTG
Source organism: Hymenobacter sp. 5317J-9 (assembly GCF_022921075.1). Taxonomy (NCBI): domain Bacteria; kingdom Pseudomonadati; phylum Bacteroidota; class Cytophagia; order Cytophagales; family Hymenobacteraceae; genus Hymenobacter; species Hymenobacter sp. 5317J-9. The sequence continues at coordinate 993,510 of NZ_CP095050.1, read as the reverse complement.
GTTGTTCTGGCCGGGGGCCGAGTCCATGTGGTAGGCCATCTGGCCGTCGCGCTGGTTGGTGGCCACGTGCTTTTTGGGCGCGTTGATGGGCAGCTGCAAGTAGTTGGTGCCCACGCGGTAGCGCTGCGTGTCGGAATACGAGAACGTGCGCCCCTGCAGCATCTTGTCGTCGGAGAAATCGAGGCCGTCCACCAGCACACCTGTGCCGAACGCCGACTGCTCTACCTCGGCGAAGTAGTTTTCGGGGTTGCGGTTCAGCGTCATCATGCCCACGGGCAGGTGCGGAAACTGGTCTTCGGGCCAGATTTTGGTGTCGTCGAGCGGGTCGAAGTCCAGCTCCGGGTGCTCGTCGTCGCTCATCATCTGCACGCGCAGCTCCCACTTGGGGAAGTTGCCCTTCTCGATGTTCTCGAACAGGTCTTGCGTGGCGTGGTTGAAGTTCTTGGCCTGAATGGCTTCGGCTTCGCTGGCGGTCAGGTTTTTCACGCCCTGCTGCGGCTCCCAGTGGTATTTCACCAGCACGGCGTCGCCGTTGGCGTTCACCCACTTGTAGGTGTTCACGCCCGAGCCCTGCATCTGGCGGTAGTTGGCCGGAATGCCCCAGGGCGAGAACAGGAAGCTCACCATGTGCATGGCTTCCGGCGTGTTCGAGATGAAGTCAAAGATGCGCTCGCCGGTCTGGCGGTTGTGCACCGGGTCAGGCTTCTGCGAGTGAATGAGGTCTGGGAACTTCATGGCGTCGCGGATGAAGAACACCTTCAGGTTGTTGCCCACCAGGTCCCAATTGCCGTCTTCGGTGTAGAATTTCACCGCGAAGCCGCGCGGGTCGCGCAGGGTTTCGGGCGAGTGGCCGCCGTGGCCCACTGTGCTGAAGCGCACAAACACCGGCGTCTCCTTGCCCTTGGTGTTGAAGAGCTTGGCCCGGGTGTACTTCTCAATGGCCTCGTCGCCCACCTTGCCGTAGGCTTCGAACACGCCGTGAGCGCCGGCGCCGCGGGCATGCACCACACGCTCGGGCACGCGCTCTCGGTCGAAGTGGCTGATTTTCTCAATGAACTGGTAGTTCTCCAGCGTGGCCGGGCCGCGGTTGCCCACGGTGCGGGTGTTTTGGTTGTTAGTGAGGGGGTGGCCTTGGCGGGTGGTCAGGGTCTGGGCGTTTTCGCCGGAAGCCAAGCGGCCGTCCTGCGCGGTGCCCGCGCCGTTCACGGCCGTGCCCGTGCCGTCGCCCGACGTGGGATTTTGCTGTTCGCTCATAGAAAGAATGTGCTAGATAGTGGAAAGAAAATGTCGGTTTGCTGCGCAAAGAACGCCAGAAGCCGGGCCGGCGTTCGATAGATTTTGCTTATACCGTCATTAGCGCCGAGCTGCCGCGCAAAGCCAATCACCCCAAAAAACAGCACTTTAGCCATACCTGAAAAGCTGGCAGCCTGTGGCTTGGGCCCGTGCCCGCGGGCCGGGCCGGCCGGCTCGTAACAGGCGGCGCCTACTGCAAAAAGCGACTGGTTAATCAAGCCCCAGCCCGACGGCTGCGCCATCAGACCGGGGCCGTGCTAGCTCCTCTCCCCCCGCACCATTCGCACCTTCCCGAACATATCAGCCTGCACGCGTACCCCAGCAAACCCGCGCTGCGTGAGCAGGTCGGCGGTTTCCGGGCCCAGGGCTTCGTTGATTTCGAAGTAGATGGCGCCGCCCGGGCGCAACAGCTCGTGGCCCAGCTGGACGAGGCGGCGGTAGAACAGCAGCGGGTCCTCATCGGGCACGAACAGGGCCGTGGCCGGCTCCCAAGCCAGCACGTTTTCGCGCATCTGGGGGCGCTCGCTTTCGCGCACGTAGGGCGGGTTGCTTACCAGCACATCGAGGGTGCCGGCAGCCAGGCCCGCGGGCGGGCTTCGCAGAATGTCGACTTGCTGAAAAGCCACGGCCGGGCCGTAGCGGGCGGCATTGCGCCGGGCCACGGCCAGGGCTTCGGCCGAAATATCCACGGCCAGCACCGCCGAATCGGGCAGGTCGCGGGCCAGCGCCAGCGCCAGGCAGCCCGAGCCGGTGCCCACGTCGAGCACCGACAGGCCGCGCCGTCCGTGCTGCTCCTGGGCAATGAGCTGCACCAACTCTTCAGTTTCGGGGCGCGGAATGAGGGTGGCGGGCGTCACTTCCAGCTCCATGTCGGCGAAGTGGGCCACGCCCAGCACGTATTGCACCGGCTCGTGGGCCAGCAGGCGGGTTTGCAGGGCCGGGAGGGCCGCCAGGGCAGTTTCCGGCACGGGCTCCTGCGCCCGCATCAGGCGCTGCAGCGGCGTGGCGCCGAGCAGGTGCTCTGCCACAAGGGCCGCAATGCTTTCGGCTTCGCGGGACGGGTACACGGCGTTTAGGGCCTCGGCCAAAGCGGTGGTGAAGTGGCGAATGGTCATCGGCGCAAAGGTAGGCGGCGGGCTCAGCCACGGCCCCGTTCCTACCTTCGCCCCAATGAAAATCGACGACGTTTCCTGCATGAGCCGCGCGCTGCAGCTGGCTCACCTCGGCACCGGCTACGCCCGGCCCAACCCCTTGGTAGGCTGCGTAGTGACGCACCAGGGCCGCATCATCGGCGAGGGCTGGCACGAGCAGTACGGCGGTCCCCATGCCGAAGTAAACGCCCTGGCTGCCGTGGCCGACCCGGAATTGCTGAAGCAGTCCCGCGTGTACGTGACGCTGGAGCCCTGCGCCCACCACGGCAAAACGCCGCCCTGCGCCGACCTGCTCATTGCCAAGGGCGTGCCCGAAGTGGTGGTGTGCAACGAGGACCCCTTCCCGCTGGTGGACGGGCGCGGCCTGGAAAAGCTGCGCGCCGCCGGCGTGCGCGTCGAAACCGGCCTGCTGGCCCCCGAAGGCCGCTGGCTGAACCGGCGCTTCTTCACCTTCCACGAAAAGAAGCGGCCTTACCTGGTGCTGAAATGGGCCGAAACCGCCGACGGCTTTCTGGCCGGCAAGTACTTCCAGCCCATCCGCATCAGCTCGCCGCAGGCCAACCTGCTCACGCACCAGTGGCGGGCCGAGGAGCAGGCCATTCTGGTGGGCACGCGCACGGCCCTGCACGACAACCCGCGCCTGAGCGTGCGCGACTGGCCCGGGCCCCAGCCCACCCGCCTCGTCATCGACAAAAACCTCAGCCTGCCGCCCACGCACAACCTGCTCGACGGCTCCCAGCCCACACTCATCTACACCTACCGCCAGCCCTACCACAAAGCCAACCTCGACCTCGTGACCCTGTCGGAGGCCGATGACCTCATCCCGCAAATGCTGGCCGACCTCCACCAACGGCAGGTGCAGTCGGTGCTGGTGGAAGGCGGCCCCACGGTGCTCAATGCCTTATTGCAAGCGGGCTTGTGGGACGAAATCCGAGTGTTCCGCGCGCCCACCAAGCTGGGCCAGGGCATTGCGGCGCCGCGCATCGGGTTCAGTGGCCTGCGCAGCCGCACGAACGTTGGCCCCGATGAGTTGTTCTGGTACGTGAACGAGTAGCCGCCCACGTTCATCGCCGTAATGCCTGTAATGGCTGGCGCCTCTTCCCGATTAATCATTTGCCTTCCAACATTCCGCGAGTCCCGACTTTGCATTCGTAACCATGGCCGAAACCCTCTCCCTCGATACCACGCTCACCAAAGCCGAGCAATACCGCCAGCTGCTGCCCCAAATCGAAGCCCTCACCACCGGCGAGTCCGACCTCACCGCCAACCTCGCCAATACGGCCGCGGCCCTGCGGCAGGCGTTCGGGTTTTTCTGGGTGGGCTTTTACCTCGTGAAGGGCGAAGAGCTGGTGCTGGGGCCGTTCCAGGGCCCCATTGCCTGCACGCGCATCCGGCACGGCAAGGGCGTGTGCGGTGCCAGCTGGGCGCGGGCCGAAACCCTGCTGGTGCCCGACGTGGAAGCCTTCCCCGGCCACATTGCCTGCAGCTCGGAGTCGAAGTCGGAAATCGTAGTGCCCATCTTCAACAAGGGGCAAGTAGTGGCCGTGCTGGATGTCGACAGCGACCAGCTCAACGATTTCGACCACGACGACCAGGCCGCGTTGGAGCAGTTGATGCAGCTGGCGGGCCAGTGGTTCTAAGCCTGGACCTATACTCTTAATTCCTCCTTACCCGCCCACGCCATGAAAAAGCACTTCCACCTTCTCGGCGACTGGCGCCGCAACGTGCTGCTGATTGCCGCGGCCAGCAGCTTGGGCCTGACGCTGCCCGCCTGCTCCAACGACAACCGCCGCGACGACAACGGCGCCGAAGGCAGCTGGGGTGGCGAAAGCTACAGCCAGGGCGTCGTGACGGAGATGACCGAAGTGCAGCCCGGCCAGTGGAAAATCACGGCCGAGCGCCCGGCCGGCAAGGAAGAAGTGGCCGCCGTGCTGCACCACTTCGACGGCAAAACCGACACCCTGCAAGGCCAGGCCCTGCAGCGCCAGATGCAGGACTACAGCCGCCAATACCCCGAAAACCGCGCCAACGGCACCGGCTTAATGGACGTGCTGATGTGGAGCGGCATCGGCTACATGGCCGGCCGCTTCCTCACCCCCAACCCCGGCTACTACGCCTACCCCGGCCTGCTCCAACGCAACCAAAGCTGGCGCGCCAACGTGGCCCGCGAGCGCCAGGACCAGGGCCGCGGCTTCTTCGGCCGGGGCTTCGTGGGCCGGCGCACGCCCACGGCCGGCATCCAGGAAAGCCGCTCCACGATGCGCAGCTCGCCGCGGCCCAGCTTCCGGAGCAGCGCGCCCTCGGGCCGTAGCAGTGGGTTTGGCAGCCGCGGGGGCTTCCGGGGCTTTGGGGGGTAATGGTGGCGCAATGAAGTCGCGGCGCAACCAATTGGCAAAGACTATCATGCAGCGCGCAGCGAAGCATCTTGCCCGCCTCCAATAATCAGTTGATTGTATTGCGCTGCCAAGATGCTTCGCTGCGCGCTGCATGACGTTCTAGGAAGTGTTAACAGTCGCGTAGCCACAGGACGGTTGCAGCGAGGTGAATAAAGGCCAAAAAATGCGCATCGAGTTTGTCATACCGGGTGGCCACGCGGCGAAACTGCTTGAGGCGGCTGAAAAGGCGCTCAATGGGGTGACGTTGGGCGTAACGCGCCGCGTCGTAGCCCCGCGGGTAGCGGCGCTTGCACCGGGGCGGAATCACGGCACAGGTGCCGCGGGCAGCCAGGGTGGCCACGAGCGGGTCGGAATCGTAGCCCCGGTCGGCCACGAGGTAGGCCGGGGCCAGCCCGTCGAGCAGCGGCAGCGCTTGCGGGGCGTCGTGGCGCTGGCCGGCTGTCAGGCTGCCGCGCACGAACCGGCCCCCAGCGTCGGCCACCGCGTGCAGCTTGGTGGTCAATCCGCCGCGGCTACGCCCCAGGGCTTGCGGCCCGTTTTTTTGCGTGCCCCGCTCGCGTGTTGGTGCACCCGCACGGTGGTCGAGTCGACCAGCAGCGTGTGCAGCGCGTCGTCCTCTTGCACGGCGGCCAGCACCCGGGCCCACACGCCCGAGGCGGTCCAGCGCTGGAAGCGCGTGTATGTTGTGTGCCAGTTGCCCCACGCGGCCGGCAAGGCACGCCAGCGGCAGCCGTTGCGCAACAACCACAGCACCGCTTCTACAAAACGGCGGTTGTCCTGGCCCCGGCCACCTTTCGTGCCTTCCCGACCCGGCAGCAGCGGCGCGATGCGGGCCCACTGCGCGTCTGTGAGCAAATAATCCATACCCCAAATTAATACCTACTGTTAACACTTCCTAGTTTATATCCCCGCAGATGATTAACCTTCTCCCCCTCTCTGGCGACGTAGCGCCGGCCGTGCAGGCCCTGGGCTGGGACTGGGCTATCGAAGACGCCTGCCAGAACTACGTGGCCCGTGAAGCCGTGCTGCTCCCGGAAGCCGACGCCGAGACGCTGCTCCAAGCAGCCGATACGCTCTACGACATGCTGGTGGAAGCCATTCCCGACCCCATTCCCGATGCGCTGCTGCACAAACTGGCTATCCCGGCTAACCTGTGGGAAGCCGTGCGTCACTCCTGGCACGACGAGCGGCACTGGCACTTCTACGGACGCTTCGATATGGCCCTGACGGCCGACGGCTCCAAGCTCCTCGAATTTAACGCCGATACCGCCACCGGCCTGCCCGAAACCGCCGTGGTGCAATGGGCCAGCCTGGTCGCCGCCGGCCAATCCGACGATGAACGCCAGGCCAACGGCCTGTTCGAGTGCCTCGAAGACCAGTTCCGCCACTGGCGCGCCCTCAACCAGGACCGGCAAGCCACGCTCCTGCTCGTGCACCTGCCCGACAGCGCCGAGGACGAAGCCAACTGCGCCGTGCTGGCCGAAGCGGCTCGCACGGCCGGTTTTGCCGACGTATTTATGTGCTCCGTGGATGCCATGACGGTATCGGTGCAGGGCGAAGACCGGGGCGTATGGGCCGAATCGGTGCCCGGCCAGTGGCAGAAGTTCGACTTCCTGTTCAAGCTGGTGCCCTGGGAAATTCTGGCCGAAGAAGAGCCCGAACTCACCGCCGACCTGGTACAACTTCAGCTCACCCGCGACGTGGTGATGGCCAACCCGGCCTACGCCCTGCTCTTCCAAAGCAAGGCCCTGCTGGCCCACCTCTGGGAAACGTTTCCGCACCACCCGCTGCTGCTCGAAGCCAGCCTGAGCCCGCTGCCCGGCCACCACGTGCGCAAGCCCGTGCTGGGCCGCGAGGGCCAGAACGTGGCCGAGGTGCAAGCCGACGGCCGCCCCGGTGCCGAAGTCCCCGGCGAGTTTGGCCAGCAGCCGCAGCTCTACCAGCGCTGGGCCGAACTGCCCACCGACGCCCAGGGCCGCCGCTACCAGGCTGGCGTGTTCTGGGCCGGCGAGGCCTGCGCCATTGGCTTTCGCCGCGAGGCCGGCCTCATCATCAACCTATCGGAGTTTGTGCCGCACATCCTGGTCTGAACCACTTCGCTCCATCTGTCATGCTGAGCGGAGTCGAGGTATGACGGTTAATGTAGATTCTACAAACAAAAAGGCCACTCGATTGAGTGGCCTTCCCTGTATTTACTCTATGGTTGTATGGCGTCCTTGGCTCAGACTTTGAGCTGGCAAATGACGGTTTCGCCGCCTTTCACTTTCTGGCCCAGCTCCACTTTCACCTCCGTATCGAGCGGTACAAATACGTCCACGCGCGAGCCGAACTTGATGAAGCCGAACTCCTCGCCCTGGTTCACTTCGTCGCCTTCGTTCACGTACCACACAATGCGGCGGGCCATGGCGCCGGCAATCTGCCGGAAAAGCACCAGCGGGCCGGCGTCGGACTCCACCACCACGGTGGTGCGCTCGTTCTGGGTGCTGCTTTTGGGGTGCCAGGCCACCAGGTAGTTGCCGGGATGGTACTTGAAGTACTTCACGATGCCCGAAATCGGGTTGCGCGTGACGTGTACGTTGATGGGCGACATGAAAATGCTGATTTGCTTGCGCTCATCCTCGAAATACTCGGGCTCAAACACGTTCTCAATCACCACCACCTTGCCGTCGGCGGGCGCCAGCAGCAGGTCTTCGTGGGTGAACATGTGGCGGAACGGGCTGCGAAAAAACTGCAGAATCAGCAGGAAAATGATGACCGTAGCCCCCGCGAACAAGCGGTTAACCAGCGTATTGCCCCGGTTGAAATAAAACATCAACAAGTTCAGCGCTAGCAAAATCAGCAGCGTAACGAACAGGATGCGTCGTCCTTCTTTGTGTATTTTCATGAACCGCAGCGTAAACGGATTTTGGCGGATAATACGGATGGTTTGGGGTTCCGAATGGCCGCCGGGCGGGTGGTATCCGCAAACAAAGGTCGGCAGGAAAAGTAAAAAGGCACGAACCTCACGGCACGTGCCTTTTCACCAGCAATTACGGAAGGAATTTAAAAACAGATGCTACCTGGGCACTTCACCAAAGCTAACACCCAATAAATCTGCCTGTTCCATTGCGCCTGCGTCTTAGAAGCCGCCGCGGAACTTGTACGTCTGGGCCACTTTGTCGATGGCTACCACGTAGGCCGCGATGCGCATCGGAATCTTGTATTTCTGGCTGGTCTGGTACACTTTCTCGAAGGCGTCGGACATGATGCGGTCGGCGCGCTCGGTCACCATGTCGAGGCTCCACTTGAAGCCCTGCTTGTTTTGCACCCACTCGAAGTACGACACCGTCACGCCGCCCGAGTTGGCCAGAATGTCTGGCACCACCATGATGCCCTTCTCGTTGATGATGGGGTCGGCCGAGGCCGAAGTCGGGCCATTGGCGCCTTCCACAATAAGCTTAGCCTTGATGTTGTGGGCGTTGTGCTCGGTGATGACGTCCTCCACGGCGGCGGGCACCAGTACGTCCACGTCGGAGGTCAGCAGGTCGTTCGGGTCCATCGGCGTGGCGCCGGCGAAGCCTTCGAGGCGGCCGTTGTGGGCGTTTTTGTAGGCGATGGCGTCGTCGATGTTGATGCCGTTCTCGTTCCAGTAGGCGCCCGAAATGTCTGACACGGCCTTAATCTTCACGCCTTGGGCGTGCAGCAGCACGGCGGCCCACGAGCCCACGTTGCCGAAGCCCTGCACCGCAGCCGACACTTCGGTCGGCTTCAGGCCCAGCTTTTTGAGGGCGGCCAGGGCCGACACCATCACGCCGCGGCCGGTGGCCTCGGTGCGGCCCAGCGAGCCGCCCATCACCAGGGGCTTGCCGGTTACCACGGCGGGCGAAGTCATGCCATTGGTTTTCGAGAATTCGTCCATCAGCCAGGCCATTTCGCGGGGACCGGTGCCCATGTCGGGGGCCGGAATGTCGCGGTCGGGGCCGAAAATGTCTTTCAGGGCCAGCGTATAGCCGCGCGTCATGCGCTCAATTTCGCCGGGGCTCATGGTGGTGGGGTCGCAGATGATGCCGCCCTTGGCGCCGCCGTAGGGGATGTCGACCACGGCGCACTTCCAGGTCATCCAGGCCGCGAGGGCCTTCACCTCGTCGAGGTGCACGTTTTTGTCGTAGCGGATGCCGCCTTTGCTGGGGCCCAGGATGGTGTTGTGAATCACGCGGTAGCCCTCAAACACGTGAATCTGGCCATCGTCCATCGTCACGGGGATGTTGACGATGACCTGCTTGTCAGGGGCCTTCAGAACGTTGTAGGTCGCCTCATCGAGGCCGAGGATTTCGGCGGCGATGTTGAAGCGCGACATCATCGATTCGAGCGGATTTTCGCGGTCTACTAGCGGAGCGGGCTCTTTATACACGGTGTGGGCTGCCATTCGTGGTGGGATTGGTTTTAAGAAGCGTTGGGTGGGATGATGGATACGATTGAGGGCCGCAAAGGTATTGCTTTTGGCAAGACCGGAGATGAATTGGCCGCAAACGTTTGGGGGAAATTGCAACCGCCTGTCATTGCGAGGCGTAGCCGCGGCAATCCGTTCTGTAAATGACAGACACTTTCCGTTGTGCGAGCCACGGTTAGTAAAAAGCCCCGACGCTGCGCAGTGTCGGGGTTTTCCGATGGGCTTGTTCGCATGATTGGGTTGGTCGCTGAGAACAGGACGGGTTGCCGCATTCCGCTGTGCTTCATTCGCAACGACCAAAGGCCCCTACCCCGCCAGCAGCTGCAGCAGCGCCAGCACCGGCAGCACCAGCAGAAACGCGTCGAACCTATCGAGCAGGCCGCCGTGGCCGGGCATGATGCTGCCCGAGTCCTTCACCCCCACGCTGCGCTTGAGCATGGACTCGGCCAAATCGCCCAGCGGCGCGAACACGGCCACCACGCCGGCTGCCACGAGGCGGTGCGTGAGCGGCATATCGGGCAGCATGAAGCCGATGGCCCAGCCCACTACCAGCGTCATTGCAAAGCCGCCGGCCCAGCCTTCCCAGGTTTTGCCGGGCGAGATTTTGGGGGCCATTTTGTGCTTGCCGAAGGTTTTGCCGGCCGCGTAGGCGCCGATGTCGGACGCCCAAATGAGAAAGAGCAGGGCGAAGATGCGTCGGTAGTCGTAGCCGCTATTTCCGTAGGCAATGACGTTTAGAAGCGACATGGGAACTCCGATATACATCAGCCCAAAAAAAGCCGTAGCGGCATTAACAAATGGCTGCTTGTAGCGAGGCCACACTACCATCTCCCGAATCAACAGCAGCACGGGAAGCAAAATGGCTAGTCCGCGCCATAGCAGGTCGATGTTGACAGCAGCCCCCGCAGCTTCAAAAAAAGCGGTCAAACCATTAGATTCGTTGACGGCACTTACCAAATCATGAAAAACGACCCATAGGGTACCGCCAAACAGTATTAAACCTGCTCCAATCCCAATCCACGTGGCCGGCGCGTAGCCGCCCGCCCGCATCATGCGGTAGAACTCCCACAGCATCACGGCCTGCACGAGGGCGAAAAACAACCCGAACGTCCAGGGGCTGAACCAGACGCTGCCCAGCAGCAGCGCCGCGCCGATGACGCCCCAGATGATGCGTAAACGCAGGTTGCTGGGGCCGGCTTTGGCGGCGGGGGTTTCGGGGGCGGCGTTGGTAATCGGAGGCGTAGAGTCGGACAAGTGGGAAAGGGATGTAGAGACGCGACACTTCGCGTCTCGGCGTTGGGAAAGTACGCCGGTGCAATACCGGTCGTTCAGACGAGAGACGCGAGGTGTCGCGTCTCTACAGATTATTGGTTGTCGTTGCGATGCACGGCCACGCCCTCGCTGCTGAGGGTGAGCATGGTGGTGGGCGCGGCGGGCGCGGTCAGGCGCTGGTGCAGGAAATAGAGCAGCCCGGCCGAGAGCAGCGCCGACGGCACTACCAGCGTCCAGGGCAGTGGCTCGGTGGCGTCGGGGTCGAAGCCCCACCCGAAGCGGCCCTGCTGCGTGAAGTAGAGGATGAGGAGCTGAAAGGCATTCTGAGTGAAGTGCGCGGCCATGCTCACCAGAATGTTGCCGCTCCAGAGGTAGAGGTAGCCCAGCACCAAGCCCAGCAGGAAGCGCGGCACAAACCCAAAAAACTGCATGTGAATGGCCGAGAAAATGGCCGCCCCCAGCCACACGCCCACGTGCGGCGAAAACCAGCGCACCAGGTTGCGCTGCACCACGCCCCGAAACACCAGCTCTTCACCGATGGCTGGCACCAGGGCCACCACCACAATGGCCACCACCAGCCGCCCCACCGAATTCAGGCGCGTCAGAAACTTGGTGAGCTCGGCCAGCCGGTCTTCGCTGGCGCGGGCCCACACCTCAAAGTCGTGCAGGAAGCCGGGGAAATGCGCCCCCGCATTCCAGGCAATGACCGTGGACATGAACGGCAGCAGAACGATGATGAGCGCCGCCGCGCCCAGCAGCCACCAGCCCGCGCCCAGCCGGCGGGCGTTGAAATACTCGCCCCAGCCGTAGCCCAGCGCCGACGCCAGCGCCAGCGCGCCCCCCGCAAACGCAAAAAACAATACCGCGCCCTGGTAGGTCATGATGAGGGGCCAGGCCTGCGGATTGGTGCCCGGCTGCACCATCACGTTGCTGGCTTCCAGCACCGAAGTATGGAACAAGGCCTGGGCCAGGGCGTAGTACACGGCCAGTCCCACGCAGGCCCCGGCCAGCATCGTCACCAGCAACAGGAGTATCTGCAAGCCAGGGTGCAGGGTGCGGGGCAGGAAACCTTTCATGGCGGGGCGCTAGTTGGGAAGGGCGTAAATTTACCGCAGATTTTAACTTAGGCTTAGTCACTCAAACAAAGAACGTGCTGTAGCACACTGCGGGCGCCTCACCCCCGGCCCCTCTCCCAAAGGAGAGGGGAGCCCGACGATTTCCATTTGGAGCAAGTCCGGTGCCCTCTCTCCCTCTGGAGAGGGGGTCAGGGGGCGAGGCGCCCCGCCAGAACATCACACAACGCCCTACTTAAATTATCCCCGTGGTCAACATCGGTCCCAATATCTCCCTCCCCGACTTCCCGCTCCTGCTCGCCCCCATGGAGGACGTGAGCGACCCGCCCTTCCGCGCCGTGTGCAAGGCCAACGGGGCCGACCTGATGTACACCGAGTTCATTTCCTCGGAAGGCCTCATCCGGGCGGCCGCCAAGAGCCGCAAGAAGCTCGACGTGTTCGACTACGAGCGGCCCATCGGCATCCAGCTCTTTGGGTCTGATGTGGAAACCATGGGCGAGTGCGCGGCCATCAGCACCGAAGCCGGGCCCGACCTCATCGACATCAACTACGGCTGCCCGGTGAAGCAGGTGGCCTGCCGCGGCGCCGGCGCGGCCTTGCTCCAGGACATCCCCAAAATGGTGGCCATGACGGCCGCCGTGGTGAAGCACACCCACCTGCCCGTGACCGTGAAAACCCGCCTGGGCTGGGACGAGGGCACCAAAAACGTGGAAGAAGTGGCCGAGCGCCTGCAGGACGTGGGCATTCAGGCCCTCACGGTACACGGCCGCACCCGCGCCCAGCTCTACAAGGGCGAGGCCGACTGGCGCCTCATTGCCAGCATTAAAAACAACCCGCGCATCAAGATTCCGATTTTTGGTAACGGCGACATTACCTCGCCCGAAAAAGCCCTCGAATACAAAAACCGCTACGGCGTGGACGGCGTGATGATAGGCCGGGCCAGCATTGGCTACCCCTGGATTTTCCGGGAGGTGAAGCACTACGTGGCCACCGGCGAGCTGCTGGCCCCGCCCACCCTGGAAGAGCGGGTGGCCATGTGCCAGATGCACTTCGACCGCAGCGTGGAGTGGAAGGGCCCGAAAGTGGGCGTGTTTGAGATGCGCCGCCACTACGCCCAGTACTTCCGCGGCCTGGAGGGCGCCAAAGCCTGGCGCACCCGCCTGGTAGATGCAGAAACGCCCGCCGCCGTGCTGGAAATCCTGGCCGAGATTGCCAGCAGCGACGCCGTGCTGGTGGGGTAATAGAATGTCCTCGCTGCCCGTCATGCAGAGCGCAGCGAAGCATCTTGCCCGCAGTAAGTAATTCAGTCGGAAGAGTTAGCTATTGCGAGCAAGATGCTTCGCTGCGCTCTGCATGACGTTCTTTCTAACGACTACATGATTCCGATTTACGAAAAGAAAACCCGCATCAAAATCCTGATTGCCGTACTGGCCCTGCTCATCGGGGCGGCCACGGTGGTGTATACCAACCTGCTGGTGCAGCGCGTGTCGGAGCGGGAACAGCAACAGATTCAGCTTTACGCCAAGGCGCAGGAATTCATCGTCAATTCGGAATCGGAAACCAACCCCTTCGTTTTCGACCAGATTATCAACGGCAACACGACCATTCCGGTCATTCTCAGCAGCGACGGTAAGGACATCATCGCGGCCAAAAACATCGACATGGCCCGCCACCTGCCCCTGGCCGATTCGGTGGCGTACCTCGAAACCGAGCTGGCGCTGATGAAAACCAAGCACCCGCCCATTGTGGTAAAGTTCGGCGGCGGGCAGGTGAATTACATTTTTTACCGCGACTCGCAGCTGCTGCGGCAGCTGCGCACCTACCCGCTGGTGCAGCTGGTGGTGATTGGCTGCCTGGCCGTCATTGCCTACTTCGCGTTCAGCGCCTCGCGCCGGGCCGAGCAAAACCGCGTGTGGGTGGGCCTGGCCAAGGAAACGGCCCACCAGCTGGGCACGCCGCTCAGCAGCCTGGTGGGCTGGCAAAACTACCTGCGCGACTCCGACCGGTTCAAGGACGAGCCCATTGTGGAGGAGTTGGGCAAGGACATTCGACGCCTCGAAATCATCACGGAGCGGTTTTCCAACATTGGCTCGGTGCCGGTGCTCAAGGATGAAAACCTCCTCCAGACCACCCGCAATGCCATCGAGTACCTGCAAAGTCGGGTGTCGAAGAAGGTCATCTTCAAAATCGAAACCGACCTGCCGACGGACACGCCCGCCCGCATCAACGTGCCGCTGTTCGACTGGGTCATCGAAAACATCTGCAAAAATGCCGTGGACGCCATGGATGGCCGCGGCTCCATCACGCTGCACCTGCGGCGGGTGCGCACGCGCCGCACATGGTACCGCCGCGGCACCCCCGCCCGGCAGGTGGCCGTCGACATCACCGACACGGGCAAGGGCATTCCCAAAAACAAGATGGAAAGCGTGTTCCTGCCCGGCTACACCACCAAAAAGCGGGGCTGGGGCCTGGGCCTGGCCCTGGCCAAGCGCATCATCGAGAACTACCACGAAGGCCGCCTCTTCGTGAAATGGAGCGAGCAGGGCCGCGGCACCACGTTCCGGGTGGTGCTAAATCAGTAAAACATGAGACCTGAGACAGCGAGACGTGAGAAAGTGAAACTTATGGTTGGCAAGACGTTCTCCATGGGTCGCGTGTCTCATGTCTCATTGTCTCGCTTCTCTACCGATTCGTAATCTCTACATACGCCTTGCCCGTCACGGGCTGGCCGTTGTGGGTGCCGGTCACGCGGCACATGCCCTCCCAGTAGTACATAGTGAAGGCGTGGAAAAAGCGCAGGGCCAGCTCCTGCTGGGGCACCAGCGGCTCCACGGTGAGGTCGTAGCCCTGGCCGGGCACCTGCACGCGCCAGGTGGCGGGGTACTTCTTTTTGGATTTCGGGCTGGTCCAGTACGTGAGGGGCGTGAGCACGAAATCGGTGCCTGAGAGGTGCAGGTCGGCGCCGCCAGTGGCGCGGCTGAAGGTGCCATTGTTGAGGGAGAGGCCGGTGGCGGAGTTGCGCAGGGTGTTGAGCATGAACTCCTCGCGCGGCTCGTCGAGCTGAATGCTGAGCCAATCCCAGCCCACGTTCTTGTCCACGATGCTGGTGCAGTTCCACTGGCGGTCGTACCACAGCTCGCCGGTCACGGTGTGGGTTTGGCCGCCCACCGTGAGGGTGCCGGTGGTGGCCAGGCGGGGGTAGGAATAGTAGCCGGCCGTGATGCCGTTGCCGTAGTTTTCGTAGCCGGTGCCGCTGTGCAGCACCACGGGCCGGGTGGGCCGGGTGGTGAGGTCGAGGGCGTAGCCGGCGTTCTGCTTGCCGGTGAAGGCGGCTTGCAGGTGGTAGGCCCCCTCCTGCCCGTCGAGCTTCCAGACCTGGCCGCGCTGCTGCTCGCGCAGGCGCAGCGGCAGCGAGTCGGTGAGCAGGCGCGGCAGCCGGCCCAGCTTGTAGTCGTAGTTGAACTTTTGGTTTTGTGGGTCGGTGAGGGCCATGTTCACCATCTGCCAGTCCTGCTTGCCGTCCTTCAGGTTGAAGTGGAAGAAAACGTACTCCACGCCGTATTGGTGGCCGGTGGCCTGGTCGGTGAGGTGGCCGGTGAGGTACCACCACTCCAGCGAGTTTTTGGGGTGCACAGCTTCTTCGCGGGGCAGTTCGGCACGGGTAGCGGTGGGGTTGAAGCGGGTGGTGGGGCGCGGGGCGGCGCACGCCGTGGCCAGCAGCAGCAGGGTAAAACGCAGGAATCTCATACCCTGCTTTAAGGCTTTTTGGGGCCGAAAGGTTTGGGTGTAAAGTCCTTTTTACCGCGCTGCAAATGGCCCTGCCGGGCGCTGTAGAACCATTGGTGTCAGCGCACCCCAGCTGGCAAAAGTCCTTATTTGCCAATTTTTTATTTGATTACCCAATGCATTCATCTTGTAATTCAAGCCATGCAAGCATGCCAACGCCTTTTATGCCTCCAGCGTGGACTGGCCTTGCTGCTATTGGGCCGCGGAGCCGTGCAAGCGCAAACTCCCGCTGAGCCACCGGCGCCCCGGGCCAACATCGTTTCAATTTCGCCCGTTGAGCTTTTATACAAAACACAGCTGGGCTACGAGCACCGCACGGGCCAAAGCAGCTCGGTGGGCGTGCACGCCAGCTACCACTACGGTGCGCTGAGCGAATACCGGGGAGAGCAAGCCTCAGTTTACTATCGCCGCTTCCTGACCCAGCAATTTCCGGGTGGGTTGTACTTCCAATTCCAGCTCAGCATCCTCGATTTCCAGCAGACGGCAAACGTGGTAAACATTAAAACCAAGCAGTACGTGGCCTATCATTACCGCACCACAAGTTTTGGTGGCGGCATTGGGCTCGGGTATCGGCGCACCGTATTGCGCCGAGCCACCAATGGGCGACTGCTCGGCAATGCACTGTTGGGATTTCGGGGCAATCCACGTCCGCAACCCGATTATGACACCAGTGTTTACAGGCAGGAATCTGCTTTTCTGGGCCCGGATTTTGGTTGGTATATGGGTTTCAGCCCGGGTTCGATGGTTCACGGCCTGCTCACGTTAGACTACCAATTTTAACGCTTCACCTACCGCCGAAACGGCCGCATGACCCAATACTTGCCCCAGCCCCACAGCGCCCGCGGGTGCCAGGGCGCGGGCGGCATGGCGGAAACCATGAAGCCACCCGCTATTACCACCTCGCCCAGAGTCTTCATGTCGGCTTGCAGTCGGAAGTTCATGGGCATGCCGGATTGAGTTGCTACTGTCCGAAACTGCGAGACAAACCCAACGGAGGCAACTTTCACTTCCAGTCCCTTTTTGCTGGCCAGCTCCGTCGGCACAGCTAGGCTGTATAAGCCGTCCTTGTCGGTGCTGGTACCCACGGTGGTACCATTAATCAGTACCGTCACGCCGGGAATAGGCTCGCCACTGATAGAATCAGTCACCAAACCCCGCAGCACGAGCGACGCGAGGGGCTGCGGCGGCAGCTGGTCCGGGAAGGACGACATTAGCATCGGTGCCCCGGTGGTGGCTTCCTGACTTGCCGCGTGGCTGATGGGCTGCGCGCCTGCGGTTTTTGCTTCGGCCGCTGGTGTCTTGCGAGGCTTCTGCATCGGCGCAGCGGGCACCGGGCCGCCCCAGTAGCGGGCCCGCCATTCCTGCGGCGTCTGTGCCTGCGCACTCGTGCCCACCGCTTCGCGCACGCCCCACACGGCCACGGCCGCCGCCAGCCAGGCCCGCCACCGAGCCATTGGGGCAGCCGGAACGGCGCGCTGCAACGGCCGCTTCAGCTGCCCCGCCGCGAAGCGCCCGCAGGTGGGGCCGCCCGCGGCCGTGGCCAGATAGGCCAGTATCTCGGCATCGGTTTTCAGGGTGAAGTCGACCACGGTTTTCTGGCAGGCGGCACAGTGGCGGCCCTGGGCGGCGGGAGTCATGGCGTCCCAGCTTTCGTGGCAGGGCTGCGGAACGGTGAGGGAAACGGTGGGGCGCATGGGCTGAGGAAGAAGGCGAAAGAGCTTGCCCGATTGATGCCCGCGCGGCCCCGATTGCACACGCCCCCGCCATTATGCTTTATCTTTTGCCCTTCAAACCCGCTCCTCCCACCTTTCATGAGCTCCGACAAGTCTCTTTTCCGCCGCAAGACCATTGCGGCCATCCTCCAAAACCCACCCGCCGACCACGAAGGGCCTTCCGCCGGCGGCCTGGCCCGCCACCTCACCGTGCGCGACCTCACGGCGCTGGGCATTGCGGCCATCATTGGGGCCGGCATTTTCAGCACCATTGGCAAGGCCAGCCTCGACGGTGGCCCGGCCGTGTCGCTGCTGTTTGTGTTCACGGCCGTGGCCTGCGCGTTTTCGGCGCTGTGCTACGCGCAGTTTGCGGCCACCATTCCGGTTAGCGGCTCGGCCTACACCTACGCCTACGCCTCGTTTGGCGAGCTGGCGGCCTGGATTATCGGGTGGGCGCTCATCATGGAATATGCGGTGGGCAACATCGTGGTGGCCATTTCCTGGTCCGACTACTTCACTGGGCTGCTCGATGGCATTGGCATTCACCTGCCGCTGTGGCTCACCATGGGCACCCAAACCGGGCACGCCGGCTACGAGGCCGTGATGAGCATCATGCAGGCCGGCCGGCCCTTGGCCGAAGCCACGCCCGCCCAAATGGACGGCTACAAGGCTTGGACGCAGGCGCCGGAGCTGTTCAACGGCTTCCACCTGGTGGTCGATTTGCCGGCCTTCGTCATCACGGTGCTCATCACGGCGCTGGTGTACGTGGGCATCAAGGAAAGCAAAAACGCGTCGAACCTGCTGGTGCTGCTCAAGCTCATTGTGGTGTTCATTGTCATTGCGGTGGGCGCGTTCTACGTGCAGCCCGCCAACTGGACGCCCTTCGCCCCCAACGGCGTGGGCGGCGTGCTCAAGGGCGTATCGGCGGTGTTTTTCGCCTACATCGGCTTCGACGCCATCTCCACCACAGCCGAGGAATGCAAAAACCCGCAGCGCGACCTGCCCAAGGCCATGATGTACGCCCTCATCATTTGCACGGTGCTGTACGTGGTTATCACGCTGGTGCTCACGGGCATGGTATCCTACAAAGAGCTGGGCGTGGGCGACCCGCTATCGTTTGTGTTTGCCAAGGTGGGCTTGTCGCGCCTCTCGGGCTTGGTGGCGGTGAGCGCCGTGTTTGCCATGGCCTCGGTACTGCTCGTGTTTCAGCTGGGGCAGCCGCGCATCTGGCTCACGATGAGCCGCGACGGGCTGCTGCCGCAGGTATTTTCCAAGATTCACCCGAAGTTTCACACGCCCTCGTTTGCCACCATCGTCACGGGCTTTTTCGTGGCCGTGCCGGCGCTTATTCTGAATATGGACCTGGTGGTCGACCTTACCAGCATCGGCACGCTGTTCGCGTTTGCGCTGGTGTGCGGCGGCATCCTCATCATCGACCCCTACGGCCGTTCCGAGGCCCGATTCAAGGTGCCCTACATCAACGGGCAGTGGCTGGTGCCGCTCATTCTGGCCGTGGGCGCCTTCTTGGTCATCCGCTACAACGCCGCCAGCAACCACGAGTTCTGGCTCGACGCCAGCGGCCAGCACGGCTGGCTGCAGCGCGACGCCGTGAGCGGCAAGGTGACGGGCGGCTTTGCCCACCAGATTCCCACGCTGGTGTTCTTCCTGTTCTGCCTGGCCCTGAGCGTGCTCTCCTTCCGCAAAAAGCTGTCGCTGCTGCCCACGCTGGGCCTGCTCATCAACCTGTACCTGATGACGGAGCTCGGCATCAGCAACTGGACGCTCTTCTTTGTGTGGCTGCTGATTGGGCTGGCCGTGTACTTCACCTACGGCTACAAAAATTCCAAGCTGGGGCAGCCCGCGGCCCCGCCCGCGCTGGCGTAGCTCCTGCAACCTGCCGGCACCGGCCGCGCACACAAACGAGGGCCCTGGCGAGTGTTCGCCAAGGCCCTCGTTTGTGTAGAATTACAGGCCACGCTGCCACGAAACGAGCCGGCTAGTTGTGGCATACGCAGGGCTCGCTACACGGGAAGCAGCTATTTTATCGGCATTGAGCCGGTTTCCATGGTGACGAGGCGTTGGTTGGGCTTGCTTTCCTCCACCACGTCGGCCCATTGGCGCGAGGAGCTTTGCATGTTCACGTTGAACCGGTGTTCGTCGTACCCGATTTTAACCAGAATGGTGTACTTGCCATTGGGCAGTTCGCAAAGATTGAGCTTGCGCCCAAAATTCGTAGCCTTGCTGTACTGCTCGAAGTACACAGTGCCTTTGTCGTCCATCATTTGGATGTAGCCCTGTTTGGCAGCCGGGTTGCACGCCCACACCCGGTAGCTCAAATCGGTCATTTTGATAACTCCGGCCCATTGGTCGCAGGTTTGGGCTTGGCTGGGGCTGGCAACCAGAAGGCTAAGCGCAGCCCCGAGAAGGACTGCGGCAAACGGCCGGCCGAAACGCGCGGCCACGAGCAACAAGGAAGTTTTCATGGTACAGGACTTTTAAACAGAAAAAGGAGAGAAAAGAGCGGGGATGCAGCGCGTCCTGGGCCACAACTCCCGGGGCATCTGGCTGCTAGGTCAACTAAAGAATGAGGGTATGCTGTCGCTTCATAAGCCTGCTGCCGCTACCAACCTGCGTCACTTCCTGCCTCTCCCTTGCCAATCGTCCGAAGGCCTCGACGTGATGGAAGGAGCAGCAAAAAGCATAGTCAAAAGTATATATTAAGCAATACATAGTATTGGACGAATGCGACACGGCCGGTTTTCCCACGGTGCGTTCATAATTTTAGCCGCCACTGGGTCAACAACCGCCGACCAAACCAGGCTTTGCCCCACCGAGTAACTGCGATGCAGGCGGCTTCTAACAGGGTTGACTGCCTCGGAGTGAAACGGTGTATATTTCGGCCTTCTTGCGGGCTTGGCCGCCCCACCCCGGGCTTTTAGGTGTTGGGGCCGGGCCCTTCGCACCGCGACTTTTCTGTCCCATTCCCATGCTTACTCCCCCGGATTTGTTTCAGCATTTGCTCGAAGGCAGCCGGCAAACTTTTTTCATTTACAGCATCAGCGCGGGCAAAATTCTTTACCTGAGCCCTTCCTACGAGCAGCTGTTTCCGGACCGGCGCCGCGAGAACATAGACGCTGACCTGCCGCACCTGCTGGGCCTGCTGCCCGTCGACGACCAGGCCTATGCCCGCGAATGCTTCGTCGACCTGGCCTCGGGCGAGCTGCGCGACGACCTGCTGCTGCGCCTGCAGCCCGGGCCCGACCGGCCCCTGCGCTGGCTGGCCGTGCAGGCCCGCCGCGCCACCGCCGCCGACGGCCAGGAGCTGCTCACGGGCTCGGTGCAGGACGTGACCGTGGAGCAGGAATACCTGCGCAACGCGGACCTGTATATGGCCAAGAAAAACACGACGCTCGAAATCCTGTCGCACGACCTGGCCGGCCCCTTCAACATGCTGCGCCAGCTGGCCGATTTTCTGGAAGAGAAAACCCAGGCCCTAAACGACCCGCAGGTGCAGAACATGATACGCGTGATGCAGGACACCTGCCGCGACAGCGTGAACCTCATCCGCGATTTCGTGGATGGCGAGTTCATGGGCTCGGCTAGCGTGGAGCTGAAGCGCACGCGCGTGGACCTGGCCGCCGAGCTGCGCCAGGTGATGGAAACCTACCAGAAAAACGAGTACCTGGTGGCCAAGTGGTTTTCGTTCGAAACCTCGCGCCCGTCGATTTACGTCGAAATCGACCACAACAAGTTCCTGCAGGTCATCAACAACCTGCTGTCCAACGCCATCAAGTTCACGGGCGAGGGCGGACGCATTGCCGTGTCGGTGGAGCAGCGCGCCGAACACGTCCTCATTTCGGTGGCCGACGACGGCATCGGCATCCCCGAGCGGCTGCACCCGGTGTTGTTCGACCGTTTCACCAAAGCCCGGCGGCCGGGCCTTCGCGGCGAAAAAACCACCGGCCTGGGCATGCACCTCATCCACACGATAGTGCAGCTGCACAACGGCCGCATCTGGTTCGACAGCCAGGAGCACAAAGGCACCACCTTCTACATCGAGCTGCCCAACGCCCCCGGCGCCGCCGAGTAAGCCCCCGGTCCTTACGAGGGCTACGAGGGCTGCTCCAGCTGCGCGCGCACCCAGCGAATCTGCTCGCCGTCGATGGGTTTGCGGAGCAGGCCGGCTACCAGCTCAAACTCGTCCACGCGGGCCGCATCGGCCTGGGCCAGCGACGACGTGAGGATGTAGAAGCGGCAGCGGCCGCGCAGGCGGTCGGCCAGGGGCCGCAGCGCCGTCAGCAGCTCCCAGCCGTCCATCGCGGGCATGTTCAGGTCCAGGAACACTACGCGGGGCAATTCGTCGGGGGCAGCCTGCTGGAAAAAAGCCAGGGCCTCGCCGGCAGTGCTCAGCACGACAATGTCCTCGGAAAAGGCTTCGCGTCGGAGCAGGCGCTCGGTAAGAAAAACGCCGATGGGGTCGTCGTCGATGAGAAGGGTGTGCATGCAGCGAGGAGGGCTAGTCTCCGGGAAGAAGAGGACAGAACGTAGGGCTGGCGGCAAGGCCGTAAAACGGTGACCACAAGGCCAGGCCAGGCCAGGCCAGGCCAGCCCGGGCCGCGGTGGAAAGCAGCAGGTCGGCTTTATTTGCGAACCGCGGCCGAAAACGCGACGCGCCTTCTCCCGCCGGAGCAACGTTCACATAACTTACTGACCCTTATGCCTCAGCCGAAAGCCTTCGTGGCCGCAAACAGCGCAGCTGCCTTTCGGAATTACGGCAAACCAGCTTTTTGGTGCCCTAAGAACCGCAATAACTCCCATACCAGCGGCCGCTTCAAACGCCCGCGCCAACCCGCCGGCCTCGTCCTGCCCACGGGCCAGCCCCGCGCCCGCCGCGGGTAAGGCCGTGGGCGCCAGAAAACCGTTTCCTCTCCCGCTTCAGCTAATTCTCTGTCGTCCTCGCCCTCGAAGAGGCCAATCTTTCACAAAAACTTTCTGCCGCGGCGCGCCGCCATGCCCACCAGCCTCCTCACCCTGCGCCTGCACGGCACTGTGCCGGCCGCCACCGCCCGCGAGCTCAAGGCCGAACACCGCCGGTCCCTCGAAGCCGGCACCGAGCACCGCCGGGCCCAAAAGCAGTTCTTTGCCCGGTTCGACGCCGTGCTTGACCGCGCCCCCATCGGCCCGCGCTACTTCGACCACGAGAAAATGGCCGAAGTACTGGCCGGTGAAATCCTGATGCTGGAAGAAACCGGCTTCGTGGTGCACGGCTTCGCCATTTTGCCCAATCACGCTCATCTTGTGCTGCACCTGCCCGCCACCAGCCCGCTCTCCTTCGCCAAAGCCATCGACCTGCTGCACCTGCGCACCGGCACCGCCTGCCGCCGCCTGGTGCGCCCCAAACTCCCGCCCGAAGCCGAGTTCTGGCAGGTGGGCTGGCACGAATACGAGGTGCAGGACGAAGCCGAGCTCATCCGCCTGCTGGCCTACGTGCGCGGCAACGCCCGGCAGGCCGGCCTGCCCGCGCGGTTCCAGGAGTGGCCGTATGTGAATGACTGAAAGGCAGGAAAATAGAAGAACGTCATGCAGAGCGCAGCGAAGCATCTTTACCGCACAACTAATCTGATTTAGTATTAAGGTAAAGATGCTTCGCTGCGCTCTGCATGACGTACTAAGTATTTATTCTATCTAGTTGGCCCGGTGGATAATGAGCACGCCGGCCAGAATAACCACCATGCCGGCGAAGTGCCAGAGGTTGAACGCCTCGCCGTCGAGGGCGCCCCAGGCCAGGGCCACGATGGGAATGAGGTAGGTGCTGGACGAGGCAAACAGCGCCGTGGACTGCTGAATGAGCTTGTTGAACAGCACCATGGCCACGGCTGTGCTCATAGTGGCCAGCAGCGCGATGTAGCCAAAGGCAGCCCAGGCCCCCGGCACGGTAGATAACTTGTGTAAAAAGCCAGTGCCCAGCAGCAGGTACGCCAGGGCCGGCCCGCCAATGAGCAGCAGCAGCACCGAGGTGACGGCCACCGGCGTCATGCCGCCCAGCTTGTGCTTGATAACGTTGACGCTCAAGCCATAGCCCATGGTGGCAATGAGGATGTAGATGCCGTACCACGCATTGCCCTCGCCCGTTGGGGTTTCGGCGCCGCCGCTGCCGCCCAGCAGCAGCATCACCACCGTGCCCACCAGCCCCAGCGTGATGCCCAGCACCCGCAGGCCCGTGAGCCGCTGCCCAAACAACAGGGCGCCCACCAGCAGGGTGAACACCACCGTGAGGGCATTGAGCACGCCCGCCAGCCCCGAAGCCAGCTTGGTTTCGGCATAAGCAAAAAGAAAAGCCGGAATAAACGTGCCCACCATGCCACTCAGGGCCAGCCACTTGAAGCGACTGCGCTCTACGCGACCCACGTGGCGCAGGGCAAACGGCAGCAGCAACAGGGCCGCTACCGTGACACGAGTGGCGCCCAACTCCATGGCCGAAAATACCACCAGCCCCTTCTTCATCAGGATAAACGACGTGCCCCAGATGGACGCCAGCACCAGCAGCAGCACCCACGCCACGGGCGTGGTGACGGCTGGCGCGGGCACGGCCATGGCTTCGGCCGCTTCCAGCGAGGCGGTTTCGTCGGCGGCGCCCACGGCACCGGGGTCGCTGCCGGCGGGGCCTGCGCTAGAGGCAACCCCGGCGGGGCGCGGCCCGAGTGGAGAATCAGCAGCAGAGGGGGTTTTCAGGAACATGCGGCAAAGGTACGGGCCCTGCGCACGGCGGTTTTTCCAGAATGTTGCGGTTTTGAAGCTTATTGACCGGCGCGGGGCAACTGATTTTTGTCAGCCAGCCGGCGGCCAGGTGCTTTCCCGGCGCCTGAGGCGGGTCTGGCGGCTGATATTCGTCAGGTTAGTACACGAACCCCGCGCGGGCACTGGCTGTTAGTATTCGGAACCGAAATCCTGCCGTAATTTTGTAGTCCGATTTCGTGTCGATTTACTCTATGTCCCATCCGTTCAAGGCCGTTAGCCTATCCTTCAAGAAAGCGCCGCTGGCCATCCGCGAGCTGCTTTCTTTAGACGAGGCCGCTTGTCGCCGCTTTCTACACACGCTGCACAATGAGCTGGGCCTAAGCGACCTGCTCGTGCTGAGCACCTGCAACCGCACCGAGGTATACTACACCGCCGAGGACGACCGCAGCCGCGACATCATCCTCGCCCTGGGCCACCTCAAGGACCGCGCCGACATCGGCCAGTTCCTCCCCTACTTCGACCTGCTGACCGACGCCGACGCGGCCGTGCAGCACCTTTTCGAAGTAGCCATGGGCCTCGACGCGCAAGTGGTGGGCGACCTGCAAATCAGCAACCAGGTGAAAACGGCTTACCAGTGGGCCGCCGATGCCGACGCCGCCGGCCCCTTCCTGCACCGCCTGCTGCACACGGTGTTTTTTACCAATAAGCGCGTGCAAACCGAAACCAGCTTCCGCGACGGCGCCGCCTCCGTGAGCTACGCCGCTTTGGAACTGGTGGAAGAGCTGACCGCCGACGTGGCCAACCCCAACGTGCTGGTGGTGGGCCTGGGCGAAATCGGCGCCGATGTGTGCCGCCACCTGGCTGCCAGCAAGGCCTTTGGCACCATTACTCTCTGCAACCGCACCCGCAGCAAGGCCGAAGCACTGGCCGAGGAATGCGGCATGAACATAGTGGATTTCGAGAATCTGGTGCCCGCGCTGAAAGAGGCCGACGTCATCATTTCCTCCATCAACCGCGCCGAGCCGTTCTTCACCAAAGAGCTGGTGCAGCACCTCGACGTGCTGAGCTTTAAGTTCTTCATCGACCTGAGCGTGCCCCGCAGCATCGGCGCCGACGTGGAGCAGGTACCCGGCGTGCTGGTCTACAACATCGACGCCATCCAGAGCAAGGCCTCGGCCGCGCTGGAAATGCGCCTGGCCGCCGTGCCCCAGGTGCGCGCCATCATCGCCGAAAGCATTGCCGGCCTGAGTGAGTGGAGCAAGGAAATGATGGTGTCGCCCATCATTCAGCGCGTAAAAGCCAGTTTGGAGCAGCTGCGCCAGGAAGAACTGGACCGTTTCCAGAAGAAAGCCACCCCCGCCGAAAGCAAGCTCCTCGACGAAGCCACCCGCTCGCTGATGCAAAAGGTGCTGAAGCAGCATGTGCTGCAACTCAAAGCCGCCTGCAAGCGCGACGACGCCGGCCAGCTGGTAGAGCTGCTGGGCGAGCTGTTCGATTTGGAGAAGCAGCCGACGCCTGCCGTATAACGGCTGTCATTGCGAGGCGCTTACTCCGCCATCATCTCCTCGCGAGCCTTCACGCGCAGCGGGTTGTTGATGGCCGTGGGCACCACCGTCACCACCACGTATTTTGAGGTGGGCGTGTTGCTCACTTTGGCCACCGAGCCGATGGGCACCAGCGGGTTGGCCTCGGGGAAATAAGCCGAGACGTTGCCTTTCGGAATGTCGTAGGGCACGGCCACGAACTTCTCGACGCGGCGCTGCTCGCCCTTGTAATGGCTGGTGATGTCGATGAGGTCTTTGGCCTTGATGCCGCGGGCTTCCATGTCGGCCGGGTTCATAAACAGCACGCGGCGCTCGCCGTGGATGCCGCGGTACCGGTCGTTGTAGTCGTAGATGGTGGTGTTGAACTGGTCGTGCGAGCGTACGGTCATTAGCACCAGCTGGTCGGGCTCAAGGGAGTACTTCTCCAAAGTGGTTTTCGAGAAGTTGGCCTTGCCGTTTTCGGTCGTGAATTTCCGTTCGCGGGGGCCGTTAGGCAGGTAGAAACCGCCGGGCTTGCGCAGCTTGTGGTTGTAGTCTTCGAAGCCGGGAATGACGCGCGCAATGTGGTCGCGAATGACGTCATAGTTCTCCGTCATGGCCACCCAGTCGGTTCTGGTTTTGCTGCCCAGGGTGGCAATGGCCATACCGCAGATGATGGCTACTTCGCTGAGCTGGTCGCCTTCCACGGGCACCAACACGCCCTTGTTCTGGCTCACCACGCCCATGGAGTTTTCGCAGCTGGTCATTTGGTGGCCAGCTTTCTGCAGGTCGATGTCGGCGTGGGCGAAGGTGGGCAGCAGCAGGCTGGTTTCGCCGGTCACGAGGTGGCCGCGGTTGAGCTTGGTGCCCACGTACACGGTCAGCTTCTGCTTGCGCATGGCCTCGGCAATCACCTCCGTGTCGGGGCCGGCCGAGAGCAGATTGCCGCCCAGGCTGAAGTACACCTTGGTGTGCCCCAGGCGCATGGCTTTGATGGATTCGACCACGTCGAACCCATCTTTAGTGGGCGGCGTGAAGCCAAACTCCTTTTCCAGCGCGTCGAGAAACTTCTTCGGCATGCGCTCCCAAATGCCCATGGTGCGGTCGCCCTGCACGTTGGAGTGGCCGCGCACCGGGCAGGTGCCCGCGCCGGGCTTACCGATGGCGCCTTTCATGAACAGCAGGTTCACGATTTCCTTCACCGTCTCCACGCCTTGGCGCTGCTGGGTGATGCCCATGGCCCAGCACACGATGATTTTCTGCTTGCGGGCAATAATGTTGGCAGCTTCCAGCAACTGTGCCCGGCTGATGCCACTAATTTCTTCGATGTCCTCCCAGCTGGTGTTCAGAATGTTCTGCTTAAACTCTTCGAAGCCAGTCGTGAATTCCTGCACAAAGGCGTGGTCGACCACCTGGCCGGGGTTCAGGTCCTCGGCCTCGAACAGGTGCTTCATGATGCCGCGCAACAGGGCCATGTCGCCGTCGATGCGCACTTGCAGGTACACGTCGGTAATGGGCGTGCCGCCGCCCAGCAGCGCGCCCATGGCTTTCAGGGGGTTCATGAACTCCTGCGGGTTGCGGAAATGGTTGAGCCCGGCCTCAATCAACGGGTTCACGCTGATGATTTTGGCGCCGTTGTTCTTCGCAATCTGTAGGGCCGAGAGCATGCGCGGGTGGTTGGTGCCCGGGTTCTGGCCCATGATGATGAGCACCTCGGCCTCGTGGATGTCGTTGAGCGTGACCGAGCCCTTGCCCAGGCCCGTGGTGGGCGTGAGGCCCGAGCCGCTGCTCTCGTGGCACATGTTGGAGCAGTCGGGCAGGTTGTTGGTACCAAACTCGCGGGCAAACAGCTGGAACAGAAACGCCGGCTCGTTCGGCACCTTGCCCGAGGTGTAGAAAATGGCCTCGTCGGGCGAATCCATGGCGTTCAGCTCCCGGGCAATGATGTCGAAGGCATCTGGCCAGGCAATGCGCGAGTAGTGGTTGTCGCCGGGGCGCTTCACCAGCGGGTGCGTGAGGCGGCCGGCGTTGTTGAGGTCGCGGTCGGTCATGCGCGAAAGCTCGGCCAAGCTGTGCTTGCTGAAGAACTCCGGCCCGGCCGCGCGGTGGTCGGAATCGGAAGCGCTGGCTTTGGCGCCGTTCTCACAAAACTCGGCCACCGAGCGGTGCTCGTCGGGGTCGGGCCAGGCGCAGCTGGAGCAGTCGAAGCCGTCCTTTTGGTTCATTTTGAGTAGCGCGTGGGTGCCGCGCGTCACGCCCGCCTCGCCCCAGCTGAACTGCATGGACTTGAGCACGGCCGTGACGCCGGCCGCAATTTTCTGGCGCTCTTCCAGGTGCAGGCCGGTGAGGGCTTCGGGCGGCTGGGCCAGCACGGGGTGGAGGTACTTGGCGTTGGCCACGTCGGGGGCCGGAATGTGGGCGTGCACGTTGGTTCGGTTGGGGTCGGAGCGGTAATGGTTGGGCGCGGGGGCGCTGCCCTGGGCGGGCCGCTCGCCGCTTTTGGGAGCGTTGGCCTGGGCGCCCTGCTCATGGGTGCGGCCAGCCTGGCTCAGGTCGTTTTGCGGGGAGTGCGGAGTATCGGGCATAGCGGAATAGACGTTAAAAGGAAGATGTCATGCAGAGCGCAGCGAAGCATCTCGCTTGCTCAAGTAATCTATTCAGTCAGTTGAATCAGTTTGAGCAAGCGAGATGCTTCGCTGCGCTCTGCATGACGTTCTTAGTCATCTGCCCTAATGCTTGCAGTCCAGGTCTTTCTCAACCAGAATGCGCAGGTGCTGGTTTTCAGCCAGCGAAAGGCTGTGCGAAAAGCCGTTCTGATCGGTTTCAACCCAGGCTTTGGCCAGCGCGAAGGGCACCAGCACGGTGAGCGCGCCGGGCTCGTAGTGGATTTGCACGGGTTCTTCGTTGGGCATGGTCTGGGGGCGTTCGGAACCGCGCTCCAGGGCGTAGGTCAGGCGCTGTTCGGGGCTCAGGCCGAAGTGCACGGCGCCTTCCACGCGGCCTTGCTCGGCAAAAGTGCGCACTTCGCCGTCGGAAAGGCGCAGGCGCAGGGTGTCGTCTTCGATGCGGAGCTTCATGACAAACTAACCGTGAAAGGGGTGATGCTTTTGTTTAACGTAAGACAAAGGTGGCCGTTGCGCCCGGCCATTTGCGACAAGTCTAGTACATTGGTAGGCCATATCCTGTTGTGCAGTCGTCCTTCCCTGTCGGGACACGGGTGGCTTTTTGCTTCGAATGAAAAACGCCCTTCTTTGCTGCCTGCTCACGCTGCTGCTGTTACCCAAAGCCCACGCCCAGGCCCAAAGCGTTGCGTTGCCAGATTCGGGCCAAGCAACTGCCTCACTACCTGTCGCTT
Organism: Hymenobacter sp. 5317J-9; assembly: GCF_022921075.1. Taxonomy (NCBI): domain Bacteria; kingdom Pseudomonadati; phylum Bacteroidota; class Cytophagia; order Cytophagales; family Hymenobacteraceae; genus Hymenobacter; species Hymenobacter sp. 5317J-9. The sequence continues at coordinate 964,782 of NZ_CP095050.1, read as the reverse complement.
TCTATCGACATTACGCGGCCGATGTAGGGTTTGAAACCAGACTCTACAATGGCCCGGAATACGCCCACTACGTGAGCGGCAACATCAGCGGGCACCAGTTCTTCGGCTCTGCCGACTCGCAAACGGGCTCGGTCTACTACCGCGGCGTGCTGTATCCTGGGGTGGAGCTGCGCTACGACTTGATGCGCGACCAAGTGGTCATCAAAGCCCCGTCCAACGACTATTACCTGCAACTGGTATCCGAAAACCTGGCCCGGTTCACCATCGACACGCATTCATTTGTGCGGGTGGTGGTGGCCGCCGGCGAAGAGGCCCCGCTTAAGACTGGTTTTTACGAAGTGTTGGTCGACGGCCGGGCGCGCCTGCTGGCGGCGCGCCGCAAATCAATTCAACAGCACTCTACAAACACCGGTCTGCAAGGCGAAATGGAGGAAAAGGTGACCTATTTCATCCACAAAGACGGCCATTATTACAAAGCCGGTAGCGCAAATTCGGTGCTGGGAATATTCCCGGAGCAAAAGGCCGCCCTGCGCAAGTACCTGAAAGCACAGCAGCTAAACTTTGGCGAAAACGGGCGCGAGCGGGCCCTGACGGAGCTGGTGCGCTACGCGGCCGCCCCGGCGCCCCTCCCCTGATGCGGCGACGCCCCCTCCACCATTCCGTTTCTTCGCTCGGGTGCCTGCCTCATCTTCACCAGGCCCTTTTTCTACCTGCCCCGCTTGCATGAAAACCCTTTACCGACTTGTTATTTTATTTATATGCTGCATGGGCAGCCGGTTGGGCCTAGCTCAGCAGGCCGAGCCGCTCATCAGCGGGAGCTTCCAGGACCTGAGCGTGGAGGAGCTGGCCAGGCAGCTGGAAGCCCGCAGCGGCTACCGCATTTATTTCGATTCGGCCGCGGTGCGGGGCGTGACGGTGCGGGCAGAAGTCCGGGAGCAAACGGTGGCTTCGGTGCTGCGGCAGGCGCTCCAGCCCACCGCGCTGCGGTTTTCGATGGACGCCGACCGCCACGTGTTCATCACCAAGGACAGGGGCTTGCCCCTGGTGCTGCCCGCTGGCTTTTTTGAAACGCTGACGGCGGCACCGGTGGCCGACAGCGCGGCCGTGGCGAACCGGCCGGTACCGGTGGCCGCCAGCCCGTCGCAGCTCTACGAAATTGGGCGCTTGAGCGCGGCGCCGGCCAGCGGCCGGGCCACGCTGACCGGGCACGTGCGCTCGGCCAAAACCGGCGGCCCGGTGGCCGGCGCCACGGTGTATGTGGACGGCCCCGGCGGGGGCATGGCCACCGACGCGCAGGGGTATTATGCCCTGACGCTGCCCGTGGGGCCGCACGTGCTCAACATTCGGGGCATCGGCATTAAGAACACGCGGCGGCGCGTGCTGCTGCTGGCCAACGGCCAGCTCGACGTGCAGATGGAGGAAGACGTGGTGGTGCTGAAGGAAGTGGTGGTGGAAGCCGAAAAAACCAAGAACGTGACCGGCATGCAAATCGGCGTCGAGAAGCTCGACATCAAGACCATGCGGCAGGTGCCCACGGCTTTCGGCGAAACCGACGTGATGCGGGTGGTGCTGATGCTGCCGGGCGTGAAGTCGGTGGGCGAGGGCAGCAACGGCATCAGCGTGCGCGGCGGCGGCACCGACCAGAACCTGATTCTGTTCAACGACGCCACCATTTACAACCCTTCGCACCTGTTCGGTTTTTTTTCGGGCTTCAACCCCGCCATTCTCAAGTCAGTGGAGCTGTACAAAACCGGTATTCCGGCCAAGTACGGCGGGCGCCTGTCGTCGGTGCTCGACATCACCACCCGCGAGGGCAACAAGCAAAAATTTGCCGGGGCCGGCGGCATTGGCCTGCTCACCAGCCACCTGGCCCTGGAAGGCCCCATTGTGAAGGACAAAACCTCGTTCTTGGTGAGTGGGCGCACTTCGTATTCCGACTGGCTGCTGGGCAAGCTGCCCAGCCGCACCCTGCGCGAAAGCTCGGCCTCGTTCTACGACGTGAACGCGCAGGTCAACCACACGTTTGACCCCAACAACGCCCTTTCGGTCAACGGCTATGTCAGCCGCGACCGGTTTAAGTTCGGCGCCGACACCACGTATGCCTACCAGAACCGGAACGGGAGCGTGAAGTGGCGCCACACCTTCGGCAGCCAGCTATTCGGGGTGCTCACGGGCACGTACAGCCGCTACGACTACCAGATAGAAAGCGAACGGAACCCCGTCAACGCCTCGGTGCTGCGCTTCGACATCGAACAGCTGGGCGGCCAGGCCGATTTTAGCTATTTCCACAGCTCGGCGCACACCGTCGACTTTGGGGGCAGCACCCTGCGCTACGGCATGTCGCCGGGCAGCCTGCAGCCCCGCGGCGACAAGTCGCTGGTGGTGTCGCAAACGCTGGCGCGCGAGCAGGCCCAGGAAAGCGCCCTCTATGTCTCGGACCGGTGGGACGTGACGGCGCGCTTTTCGGTGTACCTGGGGCTACGCTATTCCTACTACCAGGCGCTAGGCCCGCGCGACGTGTACCGTTACGAGGATGGCCGGCCGCGCAGCCCCACCACCGTGCTCGATACGATGCGCTACGGCAGCGGCCGCACCGTGGCCACCTACCACGGCCCCGAGTACCGGGCTTCGCTGAAGTACGCGCTCAACGACAACTCCTCGGTGAAGGCTGCCTACAACCGCACGCGCCAGTACATTCACCAACTCACCAACACGGCCTCGGTGTCGCCGACGGACACCTGGAAGCTGAGCGACGCTTACGTGCGCCCGCAGGTGGGCGACCAGGTATCGGTGGGCTATTACCGGAATTTCAAAGCCAACACCATTGAAACGTCGGTAGAAACCTATTACAAGGTGATGCAGGACTTCCTGGACTATAAAGGGGGCGCCAAGCTGCTCCTCAACCCCCACCTCGAAACCGACGTGGTGAGCGCCAAGGGCAAAGCCTACGGGGTGGAAGTTTCGGTTCGCAAAACCGCGGGCAAGGTGAATGGCTGGCTGAACTACACCTACGCCCGCACGCTGGCGCAGGTAAACCCCGACAACCCGGCCGAACGCATCAACGGCGGCAATTACTACCCCAGCAACTACGACAAGCCCCACGAGGTGAACCTGGCCGGCAACTACCGCTTCAGCAAGCGCTTCAGCACATCGGTGAACTTCAACTACAGCACGGGCCGGCCCATCACGCTGCCGCTGTCGAAGTACTACATCGACGGCACGGGCCGCGTGTATTACTCCGACCGCAACGCCTACCGCGTGCCCGACTACTACCGCGTGGACTTTTCGATGAACATCGAAGGCAACCACCGCATCAAGAAGCTGGCCCACAGCTCCTGGACGGTGGCCGTGTACAACCTCACCGGCCGCAGCAACCCGTATTCGGTGTATTTCAAATCGGTGGGCGGGCAAATCAAGGGCTACCAGCTGTCCATTTTCGCACAGCCCATTCCCACCGTCACCTACAACTTCAAATTTTGACCCGCTCGATGTTGCGCGCCTTAAAATATTGTGTGCTGGGGCTGCTGCTGAGCCTGACGGCCTGCGTGGAGCCCTACGCGCCGCCGGTGATAAGCTCGCCCGCCCGCTACTTGGTGGTCGACGGCTTCATCAACCTGAGCGGCGTCACGGTTATCCGCTTGTCGAGAAGCCAAAGCCTGGCCCTCACCACCGCGCCGCCCTTCGAGGCGAAGGCCATGGTGAGCATCAAAGACGACGCCGGTGCCCTCTACCCCCTCGCCGAACGACTGCCGGGCACCTACTCGTCGCAGCCCCTGGCCCTGAGCCCCAACCGCCGCTACCAGTTGCAGGTGAGCACGCTGACGGGCCGGCGCTATGCTTCCGACCTGGTGGTGGCCAAGGTGGCCCCGCCCATCGACAGCGTGACCTGGAGCGTGGACAGCAAGGGGGTGCAGCTCTACGTGAGCACGCATGACCCCGCCAACGCCACCCGCTACTACCGCTGGAAAGCGCAGGAAACCTGGCAGTACAATTCGGCTTTCCGGTCCGACTACGAGTACGTCAACGGGGCCATGCGGCCGCGCGTCGAGAACATTTTCACGTGCTGGAGCACGGCCAACTCCACGTCCATCATGCTGGGCAACACCCAGAAGCTGAGCGATGACGTGGTGGCCAACGCGCCGCTGCACTTGCTGCCCCGAAACTCCTACAAGCTGCGCGTGAAGTACAGCCTGCTGGTGCAGCAGCTGGCCCAAACGGCCGAAGAATACGCTTACTGGGAAATGCTGCAGAAGAACACCGAGAGCCTCGGCACCCTCTTCGACCCGCTGCCCACGCAACTCACCGGCAACGTGCACTGCCTGGACGATGCCGGTGAGCTCGTGCTGGGCTACGTCGGCGCGACGTCCGTCACGCAAAAGCGCATGTTCATCGACCGGTCTCAGCTGCCCTTGGGCACGAAGTACGCCACGGGATACGAAGACTGCATTTACCAGGACACCATTCCGTTGCGCCTGGTAAACGACGTTTTCCGCAACCCGGTCAACGTGCCGACCTATGCCCTTCTTGATGGCAACTTCAACCCGGTCTTCTACCTTTCATCGTCACCCGACTGCGTGGATTGCCGCCGGCGCGGCACCAACGTGAAGCCGAGCTTCTGGCCCTAGCCACTGCCCCAAGCCGCCTCACGCTGCCCCTTTTGCGTCCTTTTTCTTAATGACTGACCGCTCCTTTTTGACGTTTTGCCGGCTACAGACACGCTTGCTCGGCGCGGCCGTAGCCGGGCTGCTGGGCCTGAGCACGGCCCGGGCCCAGCAGCCTGCCGACTCCCTGCTGCCGGCCATTGGCCCGCGCTTCGCAGCCTACAGCCAGCGCGTGCCCGCCGAAAAGCTTTACCTACACGTGGACCGGCCCAGCTACCTGAGCGGCGAAACCATGTGGTTTAAGGCGTACACCGTGGCCGGCAATCCGCACCGGCCCCTGGCCGCCAGCAAAGTGGCCTACGTGGAAGTGCTCAATCGCGAGAACGTGCCCGTGCTGCAAACCAAAATCGGGTTGGCGCGCGCCGCAGGGTGGGGGTCGCTGGTGCTGCCTTCGTCTTTGCCTTCGGGCCACTACACGGTGCGCGCCTATACCCGCTGGATGCAGAACGGCGACCCCGAGCTTTATTTCCACACCACGGTGAGCGTGGTGAACACGCACACGCAATCGGGACTGCCGGCGGCTGGCCCAGCCGCCGCGCCCGACGCGCATTTTTTTCCCGAAGGCGGCCACCTCGTGCAAGGCCTGCTCAGCCGGGTGGGCTTTAAAATAACGGACGGGGCCGGGCACGGCGTGGCGGCTACCGGCGTGGTGCTCGACCCCAGCGGCGCGCGCGTGGCGCAGTTTGCCACGCTGCGGCAGGGCCTGGGTAGCTTTTCCTTCGTTCCGTCCAGCGCGGGTGGGGGGTACCGGGCCGAAATCAAGTTGGCCCGCCGCCCGCCCATCGTCGTCAGCCTTCCCGTGGTGGAGTCGCGGGGCTACGTGCTGCGCCTGGAAGAAGGCAGTGCCGAGCGGCTGCGGCTGGTGGTGCAGGCAACCGGAACCGGCGACGCGGACGAGCGCCTTTTCCTGCTGGCCCACGCCGGACAGCAGGTGGCGGTGGCGGCCACGGGCCAACTCTACGAAGGCAAGGCCGTGTTCAGCGTGGCCAAAACCGGGCTGGCCGATGGCATCTCGCATTTCACGCTATTCAACAGCCGCCGGCAGCCGGTGTGCGAGCGGCTCTACTTCCGGCCGCCGGCCCAACAACTCCGCCTCGCGGCCCAAACCGACAAGCCGCAGTACGGGCCCCGCGAAAAGGTGAGCCTGCGGCTGACGGCCGCCGGACCGGCCAACCTGTCGGTGGCGGTGTATCAGCTCGATTCGCTTTCGGCCGCGGGCGGGACCAACATCGTGCCCTACCTGTGGCTGACCTCGGAGCTGCGGGGCGTGGTGGAGAATCCGGAATACTACCTGACGAGCCCAAGCCGCGACCGCGCCGAAGCCACCGACAACCTGATGCTGACCCAGGGCTGGAGCCGCTTTAAGTGGGCCGACGTGCTGGCCCCCAAGCCAGCGCCGCTGCAGCACTTGCCCGAGCTCAACGGCCACGTGGTGCGGGGCCAGGTGGTGTTGAGCGCCACGGGCGCGCCCGTGGCCAATGTGCCCGTCTACCTCACGATGCCCGGCCGCTATTTCCAGCTATACAATTCTGTGAGCCGGGCCGACGGCAGCATTCGCTTTGAAGCGCCGGACCTGTACGGCCCCACCCAACTCATCGTGCAGCCCAATACCGAGCGCGACACCCTGTACCGCGTCGACCTGTTGTCGCCGTTTTCCACGCGCTATGCCCGGCGGCCATCGGCGCCGTTGCAGCTGCCGCCGGGCTGGGCTGCCAGCCTGCGCCAGCGCCACGTGCAATCGGAAGTACAGTTGCATTTCCAAAGCAAAACACCGGCCTACTCCACGCCCCTCCCCGACACCGCTACCTTCTACGGCAAGCCCGACGAGCGGTATTTCCTCGACCAGTTTACCCGGTTTAAGACCCTCGAAGAGGTGATGCGCGAATACGTGCCGGGGGTGATGGTGCGTATGCGCAAGGACGGCTTCCACTTCCTGGTGCTCGACCACAACTCGCGCAACCTGCTGGAAAACCCGCTGGTGCTACTGGACGGAATGCCCGTGTTTGACACCAACAAAATAATGGCCGTCGACCCCTTAAAAATCAAACGTCTGGACGTGATTACGGCCCGCTATTTTCACGGCCCACTCGTGTACAACGGTGTGGTGAGCTACACCTCTTACAAAGGGGATTTGGGCGGGGTGCCGCCCGACCCCTACGCCCTGCTGCAGGACTACGAAGGGCTGCAGGGCCAGCGCGAGTTTTATGCCCCCCGCTACGACACCCCGCAAGCCGTCCAGAGCCGTATGCCCGACTTCCGCAACCTGCTTTACTGGAACCCCAATGCCAGCGGAGAGGAGCTCACGTTTTATACCTCCGACCAGGCCGGCAAGTACCGGGTGGTGGTGCAGGGCCTCAGCCCCAATGGCTCGGCGGGAACTACCAGCTTCGATTTTGAAGTAAAACCGGCGCTATAGTCCCCCAGAGGCGGAGCCGAGAAAAGCTTATTCGGCGCGCTCCGTCAAACGCCACCCGTGGCAGTACACGTTGAACCGCTCGTTGCGCACAAAGCCGAGCACCGTCATGCCGAAGCTCTCGGCGGCCTGAATGGCCAAGCTGCTGGGCGCGCCCACGGCGGCCAGCACGCCGATGCCGGCCGCCGCCGCCTTCTGCACCAGCTCGAAGCTGACGCGCCCGCTCACCAGCAGAATGTGCTGGTGTAGCGGCAGCCAGCCAGCCAGCAGCGCCGCCCCAATGACTTTATCCAAGGCATTGTGCCGGCCCACGTCCTCGCGCAGCAGCAGCAGTTCGCCCGTCGGCGAAAACAGCGCCGAAGCGTGCTGCCCGCCGGTTTGCTCGAAGCCGGCCTGAGCCGCGCGCAGCCGCTCCGGCAGCCGGTGCACCGTGGCGTAGCTGAGGTGCGGCCCCTCGGCAGGCAGCACCGGGCAGGAGGCCGTGCGCACGGCATCAATGCTGGTTTTGCCGCACACACCGCAGCTGGAACTGGTGTAAAAATGCCGTTCCATGGCCGCAAAATCGACTTGCACGTGCGCGGCCAGCTCGGCGCGCACCACATTGCCTGCCTCCTCGGCCTTTTGCACGTCGGGGCAGGGAATGATGCCGAGTAGGTCTTTTTTGTTGTGGATGAGGCCTTCGGTGAGCAGGAAGCCTGCGGCCAGCTCTTCGTCGTGGCCGGGCGTGCGCATGGTGACCGAGAGGGTGCGGTGCTGGCGCTGCCCCCGGCATCGTAGCCCACGCGGATTTCGAGCGGTTCCTCGGCGGCCAGTTGGTCGGAGGCCGGCACGGGCGGGCCGGCACCGCTTACCTTTTGGATGCTGGCAAATTCATAGCTGGCGGCGGGCAGCAGGATGGCGGGAGTCATGGGGCGGGAATGCGAGCAAAGAGAACGTCATGCAGAGCGCCGCGAAGCATCTCGCCGGCCACAGGTAAACCAACCGCTAAAGAAAAAGGATTAGCGGTGGCGGTAAAGATGCTTCGCGGCGCTCTGCATGACGTTCTCTTTTACCTGACGTTCTTGTAAGCTAATTCCGCCACATTCTGCCCATGAAATTCAAGAAACTCAGCCGCAACCTCACGCTTTGGGTGCTGCTGGCCATTGTGGCCGGGGCACTGCTAGGCCACTTCCGGCCCGCCGAAGCCGTGCAGATGGAGTTTCTGGGCAAGCGGTTTATCGACGTCGTCAAGCTGTTCATCAACCCCATTATCTTCCTCACCATCACCCTCGGCATCAGCACTATGGGGGATTTAAAGAAGGTGGGGCGCATCGGCGGCAAGGCGCTGCTGTACTTTGAGATTGTGACCACGCTGGCCCTGCTCATCGGGGTGGGCGTGGCGGCGCTGGTGCGGCCAGGGGCGGGTGTGAGCACCGGCAAGCTGGATACCGGCAAAGTGAGCGAGTTCACCAAAAGGGCCACTGATTTCTCCTGGACTCACTTTTTGGCCGATAACCTGACGCTTCAAGTGCTGCTGGTGGCCATAGCGCTGGGCATTATTCTCAGCAAGTACGCCGGCCGCAAGCCCATCATTCATTTCCTGAAAGAAGCCTCCAAATACGTGTTTCGCGGGCTGCACCTGGTGATGCTGCTGGCGCCCATTGGGGCGTTTGGGGGCATGGCTTTCACCATCGGCAAGTACGGCATTGCCACGCTGCTCCCGCTGGGCAAGCTCATGGTGACCGTGTATCTGACCATGGGTGTGTTCGTTTTTGTGGTGCTGGGAGCCATTCTGCGCTATTGCGGCGTGGGCATGTGGTCGTTCCTCAAATACCTCAAGGCCGAGCTGCTGATTGTGCTGGGCACTTCGTCGTCGGAAGCCGGTCTGCCGGGCCTCATGGAAAAGCTGGAGCGCATGGGCTGCGCCCAGCCGGTGGTGGGACTGGTGGTGCCCACGGGCTACTCTTTCAACCTCGACGGCACCACCATCTACCTCTCGCTGTCCACGTTGTTCCTGGCGCAGGTATTCCACGTCGACCTCTCCGCGGGCCAGATTCTGACCATGATGGGCATTCTGATGGTGACCTCGAAAGGCGCGGCGGGCGTGGCCGGCAGCGGCTTCGTGGTGCTGGCCAGCACCCTCACGGCCATGAAAGTGATTCCGGTGGAAGGCTTGGCCCTGCTGCTGGGCGTGGATAGGTTTATGTCGGAAGCGCGCAGCATCACCAACTTCATTGGCAACGGCGTGGCCACCGTGTTCCTGGCCCACAACGAAGGCGCCCTCGACCACGAAATGGCCGTCGATGCTCTGGGCAAGCGCCTTAAGCCGCTGCGTTTCCGCAAAGGCTACACGAGTGGCGAGTACCTGGGCGAGGCCGCTGAGCAAGCCAGCGAATTGGCGCGCCTGTTGAAGAACAGGAAATGATGTGGTCGGAACTACCACAAACGTAAACCAATGACCAGCAAGCATGTCTAGCCAAGACCAACCCCTACTTAACCTATCAAAAGACGAGGCTTTGGTGTTGTTCGAATTTCTGCATCGAATAAATTCAACAGACCAACCAGAGTTGTTTGAGGACCAAGCCGAGCAACGTGCGCTTTGGAACGTAGAATGCTTGCTTGAGAAGCAATTACCAGAACTGCTGCAGGCAAACTTTGCCACGTTGGTTGCCGAAGCCAGAACGCGACTACGCGATGAGGAGTAATGCTAAGTAAGCTCAGCTGTTCACGTTTACCATGACCCTCACCCAAGCCCAACCAGCGCCCCCCGCCCCTACCCGTCCGCCCATTCGCTTCGACCGCAACGAGGTGGCCGGCGCCTTCGGTGACCTGGGCACCGACCTGCCGCTGCTCATTGGCGTCATCGCCGCCTCGGGCATCGACAGCGCCGGGGTATTGGTGATGTTTGGGCTGATGCAGGTGTTCACCGGCTTGTGGTACCGCATGCCCATGCCGGTGCAGCCGCTCAAAGCGTTTGCGGCGCTGGTTATTGCCCAGAAACTGCCTGGACGGGTCATTTTTGGCGGTGGGCTGGCCATTGGGGTCAGCATGTTTTTCCTGTCGGTGACGGGGCTTATTGATGCGCTGGGGCGGCTGGTGCCCAAGGCCGTGGTGCGCGGCATCCAGTTTGGGCTGGCGCTGCAGCTCTCCACGCTGGCCCTCACCAAGTACGTGGGCGCCGACGGTGCGGCGGGCTATGCGCTGGCGGCCGCGGCCTTCGCGGTGACGGTAGTGCTGTTTGGCAACCGGCGCTGGCCGGCGGCGCTCATCGTCATTGCCCTGGGCGTGGCGTATGCACTGATGTTCAAGCTCGATTTGGCCACCGCCCAAAAGGCCGTGGGCCTGCACCTGCCCACCTGGCACCTGCCCCAAACGGCCGACATCCTCACCGGCGCCGTGCTGCTGGCGCTGCCCCAGATTCCGCTGTCGCTCGGCAACTCGGTGCTGGCCACCCGGCAGGTGGCGCACGATTTATTTCCCGAACGACAGCTCACCACCCGCAAAATCAGCTTCACCTACGCGCTGATGAATCTGGTAAATCCATTTTTCGGCGGCTTTCCGGTGTGCCACGGTTCGGGGGGAATGGTGGGTCATTACGCATTTGGGGCGCGCACGGGCGGCTCGGTGGTCATCTACGGCGGCATTTTCCTGGTGATGGGCCTGTTTTTTAGCCAGGGCTTTGCCGAGGTGGTGCAGATTTTTCCGCTGCCGGTGCTGGGCGTGCTGCTGCTGTTCGAGGCGCTGTCGCTGGCCACGCTGCTGCGCGACATCAGCGGCGACCGGAGCGAACTGCTGGTGGCGTTGCTGGTGGGCCTGCTGTGCGCCGGGCTGCCCTATGGCTACCTCGTGGGCCTGGTGGTAGGCACGGCCGTGTATTACGCCATGCGCCGCGGCTGGGTGGGGCTGGGCAAGCACTAGCGGCTACTCCGGTCCGACGGCGCAGCCGTCCGACCAGTCGTCACAAGGACGAAATCGTTGAATGGTATCCTCAGGGCTGGTCGCAGACGGTACTCACGAAGACCGGTCGGACGGCTGCGCCGTCGGACCGGGGGCGGACGTCACTCTGCCGCCACTGGTACCTGCTCATTGGCCTTGCGCAGCGGCAGCTCTGGCACAAACAGCGTCATAATTAGCCCGCCCACCACCAGGAAAATATTGAAGAAGTACACCCGCGAAATGGCTTTGGAGAAGGCTTGGCGCATGGCCTCGTTCGGCCGGCCGGTGGCAGTGGCCGAAGGTAGCGCCGGGCCTTCGGCCACCACTGTTTGCTGCGCGGCGGAGCTGGCGGCCGTGGCGGGCAGGTTTTGGGCCAGGGTGAGGGTGAGCACCGTGCCCAGCACCGAGGCCGCGATGGCCCCGCCAATCTGCCGAAAAAACTGACTGGCCGAGGTGGCCTGACCCATCAGCGCGGGCTCGGTGGCGTTTTGCACGGCCAGGGTGTAGAGTGGCATGGTGGGCCCCAGCCCCAGCCCGCAGATGGCCAGGTACATCAGCACGCGGTAGTAGGGCACGTCGACGGGCATGGTGGCCAGCAGCGACAGCCCCACGAGCAGCAGCGCGAGCCCGGCCAGCATCCAGCGCTTGTAGTGGCCGAAGCGCGACACCATCTGGCCGGCCAGCATCGACCCCGTGACCACGCCCAGCGACATGGGAATGAGGCTGATGCCGGCGCGGGTGGCCGTTTCGCCCAGCACGTTCACCATGAACAGCGGCTCGAAAATGATGACGCCCAGAAACGCGCCGCCCATCAGAAACAGCGCCGCGTTGGCCGTCCGAAACACGCGGTTTTTGAACAGCCCAAAGTTGAGAATGGGGTTTTCGTGCCGCAGGCTGCGCACCACGAACAAGCCCAGCGCCAGCACGGCCACGGCCAGCAGCCCCAGCGTGAGCGGCGACGTCCAGCCGTACTGGGCTTTGTTGAGCTGCAACGCCACCACCAAGGGTCCCAGGCCCACCATCAGCAGCACGGCCGAGAGGAAATCGAACGGCTTGGGCTCGGTGCGCGGGCGCAGGGGAGGCATTTGCGTGAGAATGAACCAGAGGGCCAGCGCGCCCAGCGGCAGGTTCACGTAGAACACCAGCCGCCAGCCGGCCACGCCCGGAATCAGCCCGGTGCCGCGGTCAGTCAGAAAGCCGCCCAGCAGCGGCCCCAGCACCGACGAGGTGCCAAATACCGCCCCCGTAAAGCCCTGGTAGCGCCCCCGCTCGGCCGGGGCAAATAGGTCGGCAATGATGATGAAGGCCATGGCAAACAGCCCCGCGCCGCCCAGGCCCTGAATGGCCCGAAACACCACCAGCTGGTTCATGCCATCGCCCAGCAGCGGCAGCGGGCCAAACTCGCCGGCCAGCCCACACAGCATCGAGCCCACCAGAAAAATGCTCACCGCCGTCACCTCGATGGTGCGCCGCGAATACATATCGGCCAGCTTGCCGTAAATGGGCACCAGCGCCGTGCTGGCCACCAGGTACGCCGTGGCCACCCACGTAAACCTATCGAGCCCCTGCAAGTCGGCCACGATGCGCGGCAGCGCCGTCGACACAATGGTTTGGTCCAGCGCCCCCAGAAACATGGCCAGCAGAATGCCGCCGAAGGTGAGCATCTTCTGCCGGTGGGTGAGGTTTTCGGTCAAAATGAAGAGCGGAAATAGTGAGAGCGTGGCCGATTGAAAGCAGAACGTCATGCTGAGCGCAGTCGAAGCATCTCTCCCGCACAAGTAATTGGTTTTACTGCTGCGGGAGAGATGCTTCGACTGCGCTCAGCATGACGCTCTGTTTCTTATACGCAGCCGGCTGCAGAGGTTACAGCAGCGAGCGTATCCAGCCGCCGTCTACTGGGATGGACGTGCCGGTGATGTAGCTGGCCCGCTCCGAGCACAGAAACGCCGCCAGCGCCGCAAACTCCCGCGGCTCGCCCAGGCGGCGCATCGGAATCTGGTTTTCCCAGCGGGCGGTGGCGTCGGCGGCCGAAATGCCTTCCCTGGCGGCTGTGGCGTCGGCCAGGTTCACCACCCGCTCGGTGCGCGTGTAGCCGGGCAGAATGTTGTTGACGGTGATGCCAAACGGGGCCACCTCCGTGGCCAGCGTGCGCGCCATGCCCGTCACGGCCGCCCGCAGGCTATTCGAGAGCATCAGGTTTTCCACCGGCTGCTTCACCGAGATGGAAGTGATGTTGAGAATGCGGCCCCAGCCCTGCGCCTTCATGCCCGGCAGCACGGCGCGCGTCAGCTCCACCACGCTGGTGAGGAGCAAGCCGGTGGCAGCCTGCCACTGCTCGGCACTCAGCGAATCGAAGGTGCCGGCGGGCGGGCCGCCGGCGTTAGTCACCAGTATATCAATGCGGCCAAATTTTTCTTGGGCGGCCTGCACCAAGCGGGCCACGTCGGCGGGGTTGGCCACGTCGGCGGTCAGGCCGAGAACGGGCACGCCGTGAGCGGCCTCGATGGCGGCACAGGTGGCGCGCAAGGCTTCATCTCCGCGGGCGCAGAGCACCAGCGAGGCACCTTCGGCCGCCAGTTCTTCGGCCACGGCGCGGCCCAGGCCTTTGCTGGCGGCGGCCACCAGGGCCACTTTGCCTTGTAGTCCGAGGTCCATGAGCCTACTTTTTACGCAGGTAGTCGTCCGATTTGTCGAGCCAGTCTTGGCGGGGCGGGCTGAAGATGTCCACGTCCAGCGTGTCTTCCAGCGCCTCGGCCATGTGCGGCACGTTGGAGGGAATGTGCAGCACTTCGCCCACCCGCACAATGACCTCCTCGCCGTCTTCGGCACCGATATGAAACCGCAGGGCGCCTTCCAGAATGTAGGTAATCTGCTCGTTTTCGTGATGGTGTAGGGGCACGATGCAGCCTTTTTTGAGGTAGACGTGGGCCAGCATCATTTTATCGCCGGTGATGAGGCGCCGCGACAGCTGGTCGGAGAGCTGCTCCTTGGGCATGTCGTCCCAGGCGTATTTGGTCACTTGTGAGGTTTCGGGCATGGGGGTGTTTTGAAGTATAAAAGGAGTAGCGGAACGTCATGCAGAGCGCAGCGAAGCATCTCGCTCGGGGTAGTAACTCAATCGCAGGAAAAGGGTTGCTGCTCCGAGCGAGATGCTTCGCTGCGCTCTGCATGACGTTCTTTTCCCACCCCTGTTCCGCCCTACACCCGCACCCGGCCCGCCACCGCCGACACGCACAGCCCCATGAAGGCAATGAAGGCAAATGACACGCGCAGGCTCGTGGCCCCGGCCACCATGCCAATCACCGGCGGGCCCAGCAGAAACCCGAAAAACCCAATCGTCGACACCGAGGCCAGCGCCATGCCGGCCGACATGTGCGTGGATTTGCCCGCCGCCGAGTACACCAGCGGCACCACCGCCGACGTGCCAAATCCCACCAGCAAAAAGCCCAGCAACGCCGTGGGCAGCATGGGCAGAAGCACCGCAATCAGCAGGCCCGTAGCGGTGAGCAGGCCGCAGAGCTGAATCACGCGCTTCGGCCCCAGGCGATGGGCCAGCCAGTCGGCCCCGAAACGCCCCAGCGCCATGGTGCTCATGAAGGCCGTGTAGCCCGCCCCCACCCAGCGCGGCTCCGCCTGAATGACTTTCTTAAAATACACGCCGCTCCAGTCGAACATGGCCCCTTCGCAAATGAGCGCGCAGAAGGCAATGGCGCCCAACCCCAGCAGCTCCTTATCGGGCTTCACGAAGATGGGTTGGTCGGGGTCCACGTTGCTGTCCTGGCGCACGGTGTAACCGGCGCTCACGGCCAGGCCCGCCAGAATAAATAGCGCAATGAAAATAAAATGCAGGCCCGGCGCTACGGCGTGCCCAATCATGAACGAGCCAATGGCCGCCGCCACAAACCCCGCCAAACTCCACAGGCCGTGAAACGAGGCCATGATGGGCCGGTGCTTGTAGAGCCGCTCCACGCCCACGGCCTGGGTATTTACCGAGATATTGGTGAGGTTGCCGCCCACGCCAAACAGCACCAGGCAGGGCACCAGCTGGTAGAGGTTAGCGGCCCAGCCCAGGCCCAGCAGCGCGGCCGCATACAGCACCACGCCCCACAGCACCACCTTGCGGCTGCCTTCTTTGGCCACCAGCCAGCCCGTGAAGGGCAGCGACAGCAGTTGCCCCAGCGGAATGGCCAGCAGCACGCCGCCCAGCGCGGCTTCCGAAATGCCCATGCGCTGCTGCACGCTCGGAATGCGCGACGCCCAGGTCGCAAAGCACAGGCCCAACAGGAAAAACAAGGCGCTCACGGCCACACGGTGGGCCTTGCGCGAAATCGGCCGGGCCGAAGCAGTCAACGAAATCATAAACACGGGTCCTCACGCGCCGCGCGGCGGGCCGGGCGGTCTTGCAAAACTACAAGCTCCCCCAACGCCCCGCCGCCCTCAGAAGTTGCCACCGTGGGCTATTCCTCCAAATCGAGCCGAATCTGGAGCATGATTTCGCGCAGCAACAGGCCCACCGATTCCACCAGCGGCTCCAGGGCATCGCGCCGGAAGCCGCCCTGCCACTCATCCAGCGCTTCCACGGGCGGCAGCAGGTGCAGGGCGCCCAGGTGCACCAGGTTGGGCCGCAGCTTGTGGGCCGCCTCCTTCAGCAGGCCGATGTCGGCTTGCTGCATGCCTTCACTCAGCTCGCGCAAGGCTTCCTCGCAGCTTTCCAGAAAGGTGTCCAGCATAAAGGCCACAAAGTCGAGGTCACCCTGCCCCACCTTCAGCAACTCTTCTACTTGGTAGAGCTTCACCTCCCCGTCGGCAGTGGCGGGCGCGGCAACGGCTGCCGGTGCCATTTCCGGGTGGTCTTCTTCTTCGGCCGGAGCCATGTGGGGCAGCACCCACTTGCTCAGCATCTTTAGCAGGCTTTCTTCCTTAAATGGCTTGGCCAGGTAGTCGCTCATGCCCGCGGCCAGGCACTTTTCGCGCTCCCCCTTGATGGCGTTGGCCGTGAGGGCCACAATGGGCGTGGTCAGGCCCAGCTGCCGGCGCAGCAGCGCGGTGGCCGCGTAGCCGTCCATCACCGGCATCTGAATGTCCATCAGAATGAGGTCGAAGGGCTGGTGGCGGGCCAGCTCCACGGCCAGGGCGCCGTGCTCGGCCTCGGTCACCTGCACGTGGGCGTGGGTGAGAAAGGTTTTGGCAATCTGGCGGTTGAAGCGGTTGTCTTCCACCAGCAGCACCTGCTTGTTGCGCAGGTCGTTGCGCATGGGGCTGTCGGGCGGCAGCACTTCCTTGGGCGGCAGGTCGTGCACGGTGCCCACGGGCAGGCGCAGGGCAAAGCGCATCACCGTGCCCTGGTTTTTCTCGCTTTCGAGCTGCACGTCGCTGCCCATCAGGCCCAGCAGGTTGCGGCAGATGCTCAAGCCCAGGCCGGTGCCGCCAAACTTGCGCGTCACGGACGAGTCTTCCTGGCTGAATTCCTGAAAAATCTTCTGCACAAACTCCGGCTCGATGCCCACGCCCGTATCGGCCACTTCAAACACCACCTCGCCGGGTTCATCTTCTGTGCCGGGCACAAACTCGCAGCTCACGCTCACCTGCCCGGCGTCGGTGAACTTGATGGCGTTGCCGGCCAGGTTCAGCAGCACCTGCCGGATGCGGTAGGGGTCGCCGATGAGCACCGACGGCACCGTGGGCGCCACCCGGGTGAGCAGGGTCAGGCCTTTTTCCACGGCGCGGTAGTGCAGGGTCTGGTCCACTTCGGCCAGCAGCTGAACGGGCTCGAAGCCCATGTGCTCCAGCGTCATCTTGCCGGCCTCCAGCTTCGAGAGGTCCAGAATGTCGTTGATGATGACCAGGAGGTGTTCGGCCGAGGTGGCAATGGCTTGGCGGTAGCTGTCCTGGTCGGGCTCCAGCGGGGTTTTGGCCAAGAGCTGGCTCATGCCCAGGATGGCGTTCATGGGCGTGCGGATTTCGTGGCTCATGTTGGCCAGGAAAATCTCGCGGGCCCGCACCGCGCTTTCGGCCGCCAGCTTGGCGTGGCGCAGGGCCTGCTCCGTGAGCACGCGCTCGGTGATGTCGATGCCGTAGGCCACCAGCAGGTGCGGCGTGCCGTCGGCATGAAACACGGGCTGCAGGCAGCGCAGCTGGTGGCGCGTGCCGCCGGGCCGGTCATACGATTCCTCAAACGTTACCAGCTGCCCGCCGTCGAACGCGGCCATGATGCGGGCGTGGCGCTCCTCGGCCTGAGCGCGCGGATAGCCGTAGCGGGTGTAATACTCCACATTGTCTTTGCCGATGACCCAGCGGCGGCGCACGGGGTCCTTGATGCCCACGGCGTTCACGTACAGGTAACGGCCCTGCGCGTCGAACACACCGAGGTCGCAGGGAATGTGGTCGAGGGTGAATTCGTAGAATTCGCGCTGCTCGGCCAGCTTCTGCTCGGCCAGCCAGCGCTTGGTGATGTCGGTGCCGGTGCCCACCACCATGCGCAGCTGCCCATCGGGCCGAAACACAGGAATGAACTGCCGCAGGATGCGCCGCGGTCCGGTGGCCGACGGCAAGGTTTCTTCCCAGCGCGACTCGGTGTGCGACTGCACGGCCTTGGCAAAGGCCAGGCGCCGGTTCTCGGCCAGCTCCACGGGCAGGTCGCGCAGGTCGCAGTAGTCGAAGTCGTTTTTGCCAATCACCCAGCGCCGCATGTGCGGGTCTTTGAAGCACAGGGCATTCACGAACTGGTAGCGGTGCTCGGTATCGAAGGCCACCACCTCCACTTTCAGGTTGTTGAGAATGGTCTCGTAGAAATCCTGCTGCTCTTCGAGGCGCTGGGCGGCGGTAGCGGCTTCGGCCTGGGCAGCCGCCAAAGCCTGCCGCAAAGCAAGTATCTCATCTTCTGCCGTTTTACTGCTACGCACTTCAACTTCGGCCGGGGCCGGAGCGGGGGTATCAGAAGCAGAAAGACGAGTAGAAAAGGACATTGCCTAAATAATGTATAAATAATAAGGCAACAAAGATATGTCCTTAATGCAGGCTAACCATCTTACTAACACATGATTAAAAAATGAATAAATTTAAACAAACTCATAGCAACGATACTATTTTCCACCACCGTGCGCACCCGTTTTGCAGCGCGGGTGAGCACCTGCGCACGCGCAGCCCAACAGTAGTTCACCTAATGGGCTGCTGACCTGAGACACACGGCATCGTTTCAACGGCGCGGGATTTCGCCTGCGCTCAGCTAACGATTGCGGCGGCCCTAGCCCCCGATGGTGGCCATGCTCTCAAAGCTGAGCTGATGCAGGGGCCGGTGCCGCTCGGCCTCGAAACCGTTGGCGGCGCGGTGGCGGAAAGCGGTCGATAGAGCCGCTACGATTTCCTCATCGGACTTGCCGCCGCGCAGCAGGGCGCGGGTGTCGAGCACGCCCTGGTCGTAGAGGCAAGTTTTGATGCCGCCCTCGGCCGTGAGGCGCAGGCGGTTGCAGGTGCCGCAAAAGGTGCGCGAATAAGCCGCGATGATGCCCACCGTACCCTGGTGCCCGGCAATGGTGTATTCCGAGGCGGTGGCACCCGCCGCCATGCTAACGGGCATAAGGGCGCCGAAATGGGCTTCCAGGTGCTGGCGAATGCGGACGTGGTTCCAGGGCAGCGAGGCGGGGCCGGCTTCGTGGCTGCCGCCGTTGAAGGGCATTTCTTCGATGAAACGCACGTCCACGGGCAGGTCGCGGCTGAGCTCGGCCAGCGGAATGAGGTCGGCAATGTTTTGGCCGTCCATCACCACGGCATTGATTTTCACTTGAATACCAGCCTCCAGCAGCGCGTAGAAGGTTTCCATCACGCGCGGCAGCTCGTCGCGCCGCGTTATTTGGAAGAAACGCTCCCGGTCCAGCGTGTCGAGGCTGAGGTTCACGGCCTTCACGCCCAGGCGGGCCAGCGCGGGCACGTGCGGCGCCGTGAGCACGCCGTTGGTGGTCAGGCTGATGTCGTCGATGCCGGGCAGCTCGGCCAGGCGCTCCATGAAGGGCACCAGGTCGCGCCGCACGAAGGGCTCGCCGCCGGTGAGGCGCACTTTGCGCACGCCCAACCCCGCCAGCAGGCCCGTGAGGCGCAGCATCTCCTCGTAGCTCAGCAGCTCGTGCTTGGGCATGTACTTGATGCCTTCTTCGGGCATGCAGTAGAAGCAGCGCAGGTTGCAGCGGTCCGTCACGGCCAGGCGCAGGTACTCCAGCGGCCGGCCGTGCTGGTCGTAGAGGGGCGTGACGGCCGGCGCGGCCGGGCTGAGAAGAGTTGGAAGCACGTTTATCACCAATTTTGTGCGGCTGTACGTAAGACTGCCGGCCTGCGATAACCCGCCCGGCGCCAAAGGTGTTCAGACCCGGCGGGTGCCGCGGGCCACTGGACCGGCGGCCCCGGTTCGCCCACACGTTTACGTCGAAAGATATGTCATTAAAAATCTCCCTGTTCGGCATCACCCGCGACATCGTGGGCACCTCCGTGATTGAGTTGCCCGCGCCGGCCCCGGCCACCGTGGGCGAGCTACTGGCCGAAATGCGCCGCCAATATCCCGCCCTGGGCGAGCTGCGCAGCTGCGCCGTGGCCGTGAACAACGAGTATGCGGCGCACGACCAGCCGTTGCACACCGTCGACGAAATTGCCCTCATCCCGCCCGTGGCCGGCGGCTAGGCTTCAGTTAGCAGTTATCAGTGAGCAATGAACAGTTTAAATTTCTCCCATATTAGATAACTGCTCACTGCCAACTGCCAACTGATTCAATGACCCCTACCCTATCCATCACCGACCAGCCCATTGACATTGCCGCCGCCCTGGCGGCCGTGCAAACCGACACGGCTGGTGCGGTCAACTCCTTTATTGGCACGGTGCGCAACCAGTCGGGCGGGCGCCCGGTGCGCCGCCTGCACTACGAGTCCTACGACAGCATGGCCCTCACGCAGCTGGGCCACGTGGTGGCGCAGGCCTACGAAAAGTGGCCCATGCTGCAGGAAGTGGCGGTGGTGCATCGCAAAGGCACGTTGGAGCTCGGCGACGTGGCGGTGGTGGTGGCCGTGGCCACGCCCCACCGCGCCGAAAGCTTCGCCGCCTGCCAGTTCATCATCGACACGCTGAAGCAGGTGGTCACCATCTGGAAGCGAGAGGAATACGAGGACGGCACCGAGTGGGTAGCGGCGCACCCGTAGCCTATTTTTCCTTTCCTGTCATGCTGAACGCAGTGAAGCACCTTATCACGCCAGAACAAAACGTTCCAGCGTGATAAGGTGCTTCACTGCGTTCAGCATGACAGCCGAAAAGCAAATCAAGCCTTTACTTGCCCGGCAGCAGGTAGCCCAGCGAGAGCTGGAACGCGGAGTGACGGGCGTTGCTCAGGTCGCCGTTGAAGTAGGTGTTGTTGTCGCTCTTCACGAAGTCGCTGAAGGCGCCGGTGTAGCGCAAACTCAGGTTCAGGCCATTGTCGGCTTGGTAGCCCACGCCGGCCACGTAGCCGAGCTCGTTGCGATTGAGGCCACTCACATCGTTTTTATTCTGGGTTTCGGTCACGGAGGGGGTGCCGCCTAGCGCCGGGGTGGTGGTGTATTTGGTTTCGTTGTTGGAGCTGATGAGGTAGGAATATTGCGGGCCGGCCTCCACGATAAAGCCGCCGGCATTCACTTTCAGCAGTACCGGCACGTCGAGGTAGTTGTAGTTCACCTGGCCCTCGCGCTTTTGCTTAGCGCCCAATAGGTTGGTGTATTCGGTGGGCTTGTTTTCGAAGCCTTTCTGCGAATACAGCACCTCGGGCTGCACCGACAGGAACCCGTCGGCCAGCACGGGTACGTTCAGCATCACGCCGCCCAGGAAGCCGACTTTGTTGTTGTAGGTCGATTCGTTTTTGATGTCGCCGGCCAAGTTAGAATAATTAGCGCCGGCGCGCAGGCCGAAGCGCACGTCCTGCGCCCGGGCCGAAGAAACAGCGGCCACGGTTAGCAGCGCGGCAACTGGAACGATGATTTTTTTCATGATAAGGATAGCAAGTGAAGGAATAAACCTTGGCTGGCGCTATTCGAAAAGTGTGCCAAGCCGTGCTTTAAACGCCTTTTTCCCCTCGTCTGCTATACCCATGACGCAAGAAAAAGCCTAGCCGCCGAGGTGGCAGTCAGGCTTTCAGGTTGTTAGCCGGCATGGGTTTGCTTCAGGTCTGGCGGTCAGCGCAGCAGTTCCTGCTCAGCAGCGGCGCGCTCAGCGGGCGTGTTCACGTTGCGCAGCTCGGCGGGCACGGGCGGGGCCAGCAGCTCGATGTCGGAGTTTATAAGCGCCTTGCGCGGGCAGGAATAGCCCAGGCCCAGAAACCGCAGCAACTGCCCGTAGCTGCGCGGCTCCCAGATGCTCACCAGCGGCTCCGGAAACGCATCCCACGGGCTGCGGAACGAGGTGGCCATACGGCTCGGCTGCCGGTTGCTCACCAAGTATTCGAGCGTGTCGCGGGTGAGGAAGGGCAGGTCGCAGGCCAGCACCAGCCAGGCCGCGTTGGGGTCGGCCTGCAAGGCTGACAGGATGCCGCCCAGCGGGCCCAGGTTCAGGAAGGTGTCGGGCAGAGCCGTGAGGCCGGCGGGCAAGCCGCCGGCCTGGTCGGGGCGTACCGACACGCGCACGTCGGGGCAGAACTCGGCCAGCAGCGCGGCGGTATGCTGGCGCTGGTCGAGGCTGTGGTAGTGCAGGGCGCCCTTGTCGGTTTGCATGCGCTCGCTGCGGCCACCGGCCAACACGAGGCCGCGCAGCACCGGCACCGCCAGCTGGTACCACTGCCGGATGAAGGCCGCAATTTTGGCCGTGTCGGCCAGTGGCAGCACGGGCGGCAGCGGGGCGGCGCTGAGGTGCTCGAGCAGCACGGCCGGCAGCTCGGTCTGCCCATCGGCGAGGAGAATGAGACGCACGTCGGTGAGGCGGTCAAGCTTCTTGTCCAAGGGCTTACGCGGGTCGACGATGACGACCTGCTGGCGGGCGCGGAAGTGGTTGCCATTCACCAGCACCACGCTTTCGTGGGCCAGCAGCTCGGGCTGCGTGAAGCGGTCGAGGGCCCGCGTGAGGTTGAGCTGGCGGTAGGTGATTTTATCGACCAGCTCGGCCGAGAGGCCGTTTGCGGCCACGTAGGGCACGGGCTTAGCGGCCGTTTCGGCTGGTTCTTCGGCCGCGGCAGCGTCGCCGGCGGCGTGGTCGGCATCCACGTACCCCACGCGCAGCTGCGGGGCTAGGTGCGGCAGCAGGCGGGCCACCAGCATTTGAATGTCGCCGCAGGGCGCTCCCAGAATGGCCAGCTCGTGGCGGCCAAAGTCGCCTACGTCGGGACGGGCGAGGGCCGCGTGCTTGGTTCGTGTTGCGGTTGGGCTTGGTAAACTATCCATGTCGGAATTTACGAATTTTCGGCGCGGTGAAAATCCTTCTTGCCGCCGGTTTTCTCGATAAGCTGCACACTATCAATGGCAATATCGTGCGAAAAGGCCTTGCACATGTCGTAAATGGTGAGGGCCGCCACGGTGGCGCCGGTCAGGGCCTCCATCTCCACGCCGGTGCGGCCCGTGACCACGGCGGTGCACACCACGCGCAGGGCATCGGGGCCGTCGGGCTCGATGGTGATGCTGCAATCATCGAGCCCCAGCGGGTGACAGAGCGGGATGAGGTCGGCCGTTTTTTTGGCGCCCATGATGCCCGCCAGGATGGCCGTGTGAATAACCGGGCCTTTGTGCGAGGGCATTTCGCCGGCCTGCACCCGGCTCAGCAGCTCCTCGCCCAGCACCACGCGGCAGTGGGCGCGGGCCACGCGGCGGGTGGGCGTTTTCTGGCCGACATCCACCATAGTAGGCTGATTGGCGGCGTTGACGTGGGTGAAATTCTTGGTTAGCATAGGGCTGTAGAGACGCGTAATGGCACCAAATCGTTGGCGGAAGTGCAGCGCGGACTTTCAGTCTGCGCCAACGCAAGGCTGGTGGTGTCGCGGACTAAAAGTCCGCGCTACGTCTCACTTAGCCAACCCGGCCGCAAATTGTTTTGCTGCAAACTATTGGTCGCGGCAGCCGTTTTCAACGAAGCGCGGGCTTAAACGGGCCCCAATGCCCCGGCTAATTCTGCCGCGTCGGCCCTTCTTGGCCGCCCCATTCATCCCGAAATTTAGTATGACCAATACCGCTTTAGTAGTAGGTGCCAGCGGCATCATCGGCAGCAACCTGGCCCAGGAGCTGCTGGCCCACAACTGGATTACCTACGGCCTGGCCCGCCGCCCCGATACCAGCATTGCCGGCCTGCAACCCGTGGCCGCCGACCTGCTGGACCCCGCCAGCCTCGAAACTGCGCTGGCCGACCTCCGGCCCACGCACGTATTCATCACCAGCTGGATGCGCAACGACACCGAGGCCGAAAACATCCGCGTGAACAGCGCCATGGTGCGCAACCTGCTGGCCGTGCTGGGCCCGAAACATTCGGTGCAGCACGTAGCGCTGGTAACCGGCCTGAAGCACTATCTGGGGCCGTTTGAGGCTTACGTGAGCGGGGGCATGCCGCCGCCCACGCCGCTGCGCGAGTCGCAGCCCCGGCTGGCGCTCGACAACTTTTACTACGCCCAAGAAGACGAGGTGTACGCCGCCGCCGCGCGCGACGGCTTCACCTGGAGCATCCACCGGCCACACACCATCATCGGCAAGGCCGTGGGCAACCTCATGAACCTGGGCACCACGCTGGCCGTGTATGCGAGCATCTGCAAGGCCACCGGGCGGCCCTTCCGCTGGCCCGGTTCGCAGGCGCAATGGGAAGGCTTGTCGGACGTGACCGATGCCCGCGTTATCGCCAAGCAGCTGGTGTGGGCTGCCACCACCGAAGCCGCCCGCAACGAGGCCTACAACGTGGTGAACGGCGACGTTTTCCGCTGGAGCCAGCTATGGGGCCGCCTAGCCGAGTGGTTTGGCGTGGAGGCCGTGGGCTTCGATGGCAGCATTCACCCGCTCGAAGCCGAGATGGCCGGCGATGCGGAGCTGTGGCGCGAAATCGCCACGAAAAACGGTTTGGCCGAAGCTGACTTAAGCCGCTTGGCTTCGCCCTGGCACACGGATTTGGACCTGGGCCGCCCCATCGAGGTGATGACGGACATGGCCAATAGCCGCAAGCGCGGCTTCACCGTGTTTCAGAGCACGGAGGACTCGTTTTTCGATTTATTTGCGAAGCTGCGCCAAGACCGGCTGATTCCATAGGCGCTACGTTGGCAAAGCGTTATTCGCAGAACGTCATGCAGAGCGCAGCGAAGCATCTTTACCGCCACCACTAATCCCGATAATTAGACTGCGTTGTGCAGTAAAGATGCTTCGCTGCGCTCTGCATGACGGCCACTCCTAACTCTTAACTCACCCACCCATGCTCTCCCCCGCCGAAGCCACCGCCCGCGTCCTTGCCACGGCCCGCCCGCTGCCGCCCGAAACCGTGGCCCTGCCCCACGCTGCCGGCCGCATCCTGGCCGAAACGCTGGTGGCCGACCGCGACTTTCCGCCTTTCAACCGGGTGGCGATGGACGGCATTGCGGTGAGCTTTGCCACCTGGGCCGGGGGCCAGACGGAATTCGACATTGCCCACGCCCAGTATGCCGGTGAGCCCGCCCGCCCGCTGCCCAGCCCGCAGCAGGCCGTGGAGGTGATGACGGGCGCGGTGCTGCCCGCCGGGGCCGATGCGGTGATTCGCTACGAGGACATTCTGCTGCACGACAATCGCGCCCGCATTCAGATTCCGACGCCCGATGCGGCCGGCGTCAACATCCACCACCAGGCCGCCGACCGCCGCGCCGGCGATGCCCTGCTGCGCGCCGGCACCCGCCTGGGACCCGCCGAGCTGGCCGTGGCCGCCACCGTGGGCGCTGCCGAGCTGGCCGTGCTGCGCGCCCCGCGCCTGGCCGTGGTGAGCACCGGCAACGAGCTGGTGGGCATTCGGGAAAAGCCCCTGGCGCACCAGATACGGCGTTCCAACGTGTACGCGCTGCAAGCGCTGTTTGCCCAGGCCGGGGCCGACGTTTCGCTGTTCCACCTCTCCGACGACGTGGCGGAGCTGCGCGATGGTCTCACCAAAATTTTGGGCGCAGGCTTTGATGCCGTGGTGCTGAGCGGAGCCGTGAGCAAGGGCCGCGCCGACCACCTGCCGGGCCTGTTGCGTGAATTGCAGGTCGAGGAAATTTTCCACGAAGTGCAGCAGCGGCCGGGCAAGCCGCTGTGGTTTGGAGCGCGGGCCGGCGGGCCGGTAGTGTTTGGGTTGCCCGGCAACCCGGTTTCAACGTTCATCACGGCCTGCCGCTACGTGCGGCCCTGGCTGCGCGCCGTGCAACAGTTCGCAGGCACACCCGAAACTGCCGCCGCTGCCGAGGCCCCACAACCAGCCGTGCTTACCGTCGACATCAATTTCAAGCCCCAACTCACCCACTTCGTGCCCGTGCGCCTGACCGTGGACGCTGGAGGCCGTCGCTTGGCCACCCCGCTCCGCGTGGGTGGTTCCGGCGACATGATGGGGCTGGTGGGGGCAACTGCATTTTTGGAGTTGCCGCCCGAGCCGGCCGTGTTTGCGGCGGGCAGCGTGTGGCCGGCGTGGGCGCTGTAGCGCCGACTTCAGCTCGTGCCGCGTCGGGCCAAATTATTCATTCAATGCACAAGCCAACGCATACGCGACAAGCCCTGGTGGTTGTATCTTCGCCCTACGCTGCTATCCAGAAAGACCGAGGGACCGGGCCCGATGACGTCTTGGCAACCTGCCGCGAGTAGGTGCCAACTCCCGTTTCGCCGCTTTTTTGGCGAAAGAAGATGACAGCCGGAACCGTGCTTTGCTGCGCGGGTTTCTTTCTGGATACGCGCTACCGTAGCTATTCGACCCCGAAAGAAATGTCCACTGCCACCCTCCCCGCTCCCTCCCCGCTTCCCGATTTGCTTCGCCAGCGCCTGCTGATTCTCGACGGCGCCATGGGCACCATGATTCAGCGCCACCCGCTGACCGAAGAGGATTTCCGGGGCACCCGCTTTGCCGACCACCCCAAGCCGCTGCGGGGCAATAATGACCTGCTGAGCATCACGCGGCCGGATATCATCAAAGGCATTCACGCTGAATACTTTGCCGCCGGGGCCGACATGGTGGAAACCAACACCTTCAGCGGCACCACCATCGCGCAGGCCGACTACGGCCTGGAGCACGTGGTGTATGAGCTGAACTACGAGTCGGCCCGCCTAGCCCGCGAGGCCGCCGACGAGTTTGCCACGCCCGAGCGGCCGCGCTTCGTGGCCGGCGCCGTGGGCCCCACCAACCGCACCGCCTCGCTCTCGCCCGACGTCAACCGCCCTGGCTTCCGCGCCGTGACCTTCGATGAACTGGCCACCGCCTACCTGGAGCAGGTGCGCGGCCTCGTGGATGGCGGCGTCGACACGCTGCTCATCGAAACTATCTTCGACACGCTGAACGCCAAAGCGGCCCTCTACGCCGTGCAGAAGTTCTTCGACGAAGGCGGCCGGGTAGTGCCCGTCATGATTTCGGGCACTATCACCGACGCCTCGGGCCGCACCCTGAGCGGCCAGACGGTAGAAGCTTTCTGGAACAGCATTCGCCACCTGCCGCTGCTGAGCGTGGGCCTGAACTGCGCCCTCGGGGCCGACCAGCTCCGCCAGTACGTGCAGGAGCTGAGCCGCATTTCCGACGTCCACATCTCCGCCTACCCCAACGCCGGCCTGCCCAACGCCTTCGGCGGCTACGACGAATCGGCCCAGGAATTTGCCGCGCTGGTGGAGGAGTATCTGAAAGAAGGAATCGTGACGGTGGTGGGTGGCTGCTGCGGCACCACACCCCAGCACATTGCCGAGCTGAGCAAGCTGGCCGAGAAATACCAGCCCCGCCAGCTGCCTACCGAGCATGTTCCTTCTACCCGCCTGAGCGGCCTGGAGCCGTTTACCATCAAGGAGGAAAGCCTCTTCGTGAACGTGGGCGAGCGCTGCAACGTGACCGGCTCGCGTGCCTTCGCCCGCCTCATCCGGACCGGCGCGTATGAGGAAGCCCTGGCCGTGGCCCGCCTGCAAGTGGAAGAAGGCGCCCAGGTACTCGACATCAACATGGACGAGGGCATGCTCGATTCGGAGCAGGTGATGACGACTTTTCTGCACCTCATCGCCTCGGAGCCCGACATTGCGCGGGTGCCCGTCATGATTGACTCCTCGAAGTGGAGCGTGCTCGAAGCCGGCCTGAAATGCGTGCAGGGCAAGAGCATCGTAAACTCGATTTCGCTGAAGGAAGGCGAAGCCGCCTTCCGCGAGCGGGCCCACACGGTGCGCCAGTACGGAGCCGCCGTGGTGGTCATGGCTTTTGATGAGGACGGCCAGGCCGATTCGCTGGCGCGCCGCATCGAAATCTGCCAGCGCAGCTACGATATTCTGGTGTGGGAAGTGGGCTTCGACCCGTCCGACATCATCTTCGACCCCAACATCCTGACCGTGGGCACGGGCATGGACGAGCACCGCAACTACGCCATCGACTTCATCGAGGCCGTGCGCTGGATTAAGGGCAACCTGCCCGGCGCGCTCACCAGCGGCGGCATCAGCAACATCAGCTTCTCGTTCCGCGGCAACGACGTGGTGCGCGAGGCCATGCACACGGCCTTCCTCTACCACGCCATCAAAGCAGGTCTGGACATGGGCATCGTGAACCCCGGCCAGCTCGGCGTATACGATGAAATTGAGCCCCACCTGCTTGAGCTCTGCGAAGACGTGCTCCTGAACCGCCGCGCCGACGCCACCGAACGCCTCGTGGAGTTTGCCGACACCGTCAAGCAAAAGGACAAGGCCGAAGTGAAAGCCGACGAATGGCGCAGCCTGCCGGTGCAGGAGCGTCTGCAACACGCGCTGGTAAAGGGCATCACCGAATTTATTGACGAGGATACCGAGGCCGCCCGCCAGGAACTGGCCCGGCCCCTCGACGTGATTGAGGGCCCGCTGATGGCCGGCATGAACGTGGTGGGCGACCTGTTCGGGGCCGGCAAAATGTTCCTTCCGCAGGTGGTGAAATCGGCCCGTGTGATGAAGAAGGCCGTGGCTTACCTCGAACCGTACCTGCTGGCCGACAAGCAAGGCTCGGACCGCCAGACGGCCGGCAAAATCCTGATGGCCACGGTGAAAGGTGACGTGCACGATATAGGCAAAAACATTGTGGGCGTGGTATTGGCCTGCAACAACTTCGACATCGTGGACCTCGGCGTGATGGTGCCGCTTGAAAAGATTCTCGACGAAGCTCAGAAGCAGAACGTGGACGTCATCGGCCTGTCCGGTCTCATCACGCCCTCGCTCGACGAGATGGTGTACGTGGCCCAGGCCATGGAAAAGCGCGGCATGAAGGTGCCCCTGCTCATTGGCGGCGCCACCACCTCGCGCCTGCACACGGCCGTAAAAATCGCGCCCTCCTACAGCGGCCCGGTGGTGCACGTGAACGACGCCTCCCGCTCGGTTGGCGTGGCGGCCGGCCTGCTCGGCTCGGGCGAAAAAGCCTACGCCCAGACCGTAGCCGACGACTACGCCGCCCTGCGCGCCGACTACGCCAGCCGCCAGCGCGACAAAAGCTACCTGACCATCGAAGCGGCCCGCGCCAACGGCTTCAAGTCGGATTGGAACACGGTGAGCATTACCAAGCCCAGCTTCCTCGGCACCAAAGTGCTGGAAGACTACGACCTGGCCGAGCTGGCCCAATACATCGACTGGACGCCCTTCTTCCACACTTGGGAGCTGAAAGGCCGCTACCCGCGCATTCTGGAAGACGAAAACTTGGGCGAAGCCGCCACCAAGCTCTTTGCCGATGCGCAGGCCATGCTCACGCGCATCATCGATGAGAAGCTGCTCACCGCCCGCGCCGTGCTGGGCTTCTGGCCGGCCAATACCAAGGATTACGATACCATCGAAATCTACGCCGACGACTCGCGCGAGACCGTAGACACCGAATTTTTCACACTGCGCCAGCAGGGCGAGAAGGGGCCGAAGATTCCGAATCTGGCCTTCTCCGATTTCCTGGCTCCGAAGGAAACCGGCCGCGCCGACTACCTCGGCGGCTTCGCCGTCACGGCTGGTATCGGCATCGAGAAGCTGCTGGAGCAGTACGAGGCCGACCACGACGACTATTCCAGCATCATGGTGAAGGCCCTGGCCGACCGCTTGGCCGAGGCCTTTGCCGAGCGCCTGCACGAGCGGGTGCGCCGCGAGTTCTGGGGCTACGCGCCCGACGAGCACCTCACCAACGAGGACCTCGTGCAGGAGAAATACCGCGGCGTGCGCCCCGCCCCCGGCTACCCCGGCTGCCCCGACCACACCGAAAAAATCACGCTGTTCAACCTCCTTGACGCGGAAGGCAAAACGGGCATCATTCTCACCGAAAACCTGGCCATGTACCCGGCTTCGTCGGTGAGCGGCCTGTACTACGCCCACCCCGATTCGCGCTACTTCGGCCTCGGCCGCATTGGCGCGGACCAGGTAAGCGACATTGCCCGCCGCAAGGGCATGGAAACCGTCGAGCTGGAACGGTGGTTGATGCCCAACCTCAACTACGAACCAAAGAAGTAGCGCGGACTTTTAGTCCGCGAGTGAACGCCTCTGAATCTATCGACCTAACGCTTGCAGGCGCGGACTAAAAGTCCACGCTACACTCCATGAAAGTTACCGACCACCTCGCCCAGGCCAACGGCAAAACCCTCTTCTCGTTTGAGGTGCTGCCGCCCAAAAAGGGTGAAAACATCCACACGCTGTTCTCGAACATCGAGCCGCTGATGGAGTTCAAGCCGCCGTTCATCGACGTGACCTACCACCGCGAGGAGTATGTGTACCGCCACCACCCCAACGGCCTGCTGGAGAAGAAAACCGTGCGCCGCCGCCCCGGCACCGTGGGCATTTGCGCGGCCATCAAAAACCGGTTTGATGTGGACACCGTGCCCCACCTCATCTGCGGCGGCTTCACGAAGGAGGAAACCGAGAACGCGCTGATTGACTTACACTTCCTGGGCATCGATTCCATTCTGGCCTTGCGCGGCGACCCCATCAAGAGCGAAGGCGTGTTCAAGCCCGAGCCCGACGGGCACGCCTACGCCTGCGACCTCATCGGCCAGGTGGCCAACCTGAACAAGGGCGAATACCTCGACCAGGAGCAGGACGAGGCCTGGGCCACCGACTTCTGCATCGGCACGGCCGGCTACCCCGAAAAGCACTTCGAAGCGC
Source organism: Hymenobacter sp. 5317J-9 (assembly GCF_022921075.1). NCBI lineage: Bacteria > Pseudomonadati > Bacteroidota > Cytophagia > Cytophagales > Hymenobacteraceae > Hymenobacter > Hymenobacter sp. 5317J-9. The sequence continues at coordinate 934,570 of NZ_CP095050.1, read as the reverse complement.
CCAATTACAACGCCGACATTCGCTACCTGCGCCACAAGGTGGACCGCGGCGCCGACTACATCGTGACCCAGATGTTTTTCGACAACGAGGAGTTTTTCCGCTTCGAGAAACTGTGCCGGGCGGCGGGCATCAACGTGCCCATCATTCCGGGGCTGAAGCCGCTTACCACCAAAAACCAGCTCTCGATGCTGCCCCGCTCCTTCTACCTCAACCTGCCCGAGCCGCTGGTGGAAGCCGTGAGCCAGTGCCGCGACAACGAAGCCGTGCGCACCGTGGGCATCGAGTGGTGCCTCAACCAGAGCCGCGAGCTGATGGCCCACGGCGTGCCCTGCCTGCACTACTACTCCATGGGCAAGGCCGAAAGCATCCGGCGCGTGGCCAAGGAGCTGTTTTGATTCATTGGACTTGAAAGAACGGTCATGCTGAGCTTGTCGAAGCATCTCTACCGCAATAGCAATTCATTCGTATGGGTTACTGGCGGGGTAGAGATGCTTCGACAAGCTCAGCATGACCGTTCTTTCTGATACTCCAAACAACCTGAAAATGCTCGACGACCTGTTTGCCCAGTTGCGCACGGCCACTGCGCCGGCCGAGATTGAAGCCCTGCAAAGCGGTATCTGGCAGCTCTGGCTGAGCAGTGGCGACGCGGCCCTCGACAAAGAGCTCGAAGCGGGCATGCGCGCCATGCAGGCCGAGGACCACACGCTGGCCATTGCGCTGTTCACGCACATCCTCCAGATTAATCCCGATTTTGCGGAGGCCTGGAACAAGCGCGCCACGGCCCACTACCTGCGCGGCGAATACAAAGCCTCGCTCGAAGACATTGCTGAAACCCTGCTCCGTGAGCCGCGGCATTTTGGGGCGCTGTGGGGCAAGGCAGGCATCCTGCGGCAGCTGGGCGACTACCGCCGCGCCCTGCGCACCCTGGACCGGCTGGCCGCGCTGTGCGCCCACCTGCCTGGCCTGCCCGAGCAGCAGCTGGCCCTGCGCGAGCTGCTGGAAGACAGTGGCCCGCTGGAATAACGGAAGCCCGGGCGCGCTTACTTTCGTCCGGCCCGGCCGTAGAAGGCGGGAAAACCACTGCCCTTCCACCCCCATTTCGGTGCGTTATGAACCACTTGACTGCAAGCCTGACTCCTTACAAGCGCCGCCCGCTGTGGGCCCTGCTGGCCCTGGCCACGCTCTCGCTCAGCGGCTGCGACTCGACCCCGCGCGAGCGGCAGGAAGCCGCCCGCACCGCCGGCCACGAGCTCGACACCTTGGCCCGCAAAGCCACCCGCAAAATTGCCAACGTGGGCAAGGCCACGGCCACCTACCACGAGGCCAACCGCGCCCGCCGCGCCCGTCCTCTGGACCCGCGCGAGCAGATTGCGATGGAAACCAAGCTACTGGGTCCCTATTCCGGCCAGGTAAACGCCCTCACGCCCGCCGACCTGCCCAACGCCTACGCCCAGTTTGTGCGGGCCGTGCGCACCGAGCGCGCCACCTTCACCGACCGCGACTGGGACTATGCCCGCGCCGTGTACCAGCGCCTGAACGACCAGCTCAAGCAGATACGCATGGACATGCCCACGCGCTACGAGGTGCCCATTCGAGCGCGCCAGGCTGAGTTTGTGGCCCTGCAAGCCGGCCACGCCGCCAAGGGCATCAACGATGCTACGAAGCAGGCGAAGTGATTTTGTAAATCAGGAACAAAAAGACCGTCATGCAGAGCGCAGCGAAGCATCTCGCATGTGGCAGTAATCATTTACTATTGTACGCGAGATGCTTCGCTGCGCTCTGCATGACGGTCTTCTAAATTCACACTGTTCACCCGCGTGCCCAAGCCCGACTCCGTCGTTTTCCTCGAATCGTTTTACGAGCCGATGGCCGCCAACCTGGCCCGCACCCGGCTGGAGGCGGCGGGCATTCCGTGCTTTCTGAGCAACGAAAACCTGGTGTCGCTCATGCCGCTCTACAGCCCCATCACGGGCGGGGTGCGGCTGCACGTGTACCAGCGCGACGCGGAAACCGCCCTGGAGTTGCTGCGTTCGGTGCCGGTGCCGCCGGCCACCACGCCCGATTATGCGTCCTTCGAAGCCGACGCCCCCGACCCGGTGGCGCCGCGCTGCCCACGCTGCGGGTCGTCGGACGTGGCCTATGGGCCGGCCACGGGGCCCAGCTATACCTGGGCGTCGACGCTGCTGTCGGTGCTGCTGCGCTACCCCGTGCCCGACAAGCGCTACCACTGCTTCCATTGCGGCAACGAGTACAAGTAGGCGGGGCGGCGGAACAGCTAATAAAAGGCGGTCATGCTGAGCGCAGTCGAAGCATCTCGCGTGCAAGAGTAAATCCGGTTGATAGGATTACTGCCACAAGCGAGATGCTTCGACTGCGCTCAGCATGACGTTCCGTTTTACTCGGGATTTCTGCGCCGGTAGTCGCGCCCACTCCGGATGCGCCTCACTCGCTCACCAGCAGCCGGGCCGTGATGGGTGCGCCGCCCAGGGCCTGCACCAGGTAGAGGCCCGGGCGCAGGCCGGCGGGCAGGGGCAGCACCAGGGCGCCGCCGGCGCGGGCGGGCGCGGGCCAGCGCGCCACCTCACGCCCCAGCGCGTCGAGCAGGCGCACCGGGCGGGCGGGTCCCCCATTGGTGAGGCGCACCACGTCGCCGGCGCGGGCCGGCTGCGGGTAGAGGCCCGGCGCATCCACCCCGGCCCCGGCCCGCGCGGCGGTGGGCACGGCCGGCACCACGTAGCGCCGGCAGGGCGCCCCGGCCAGCCGCGCCAACCAGGCCGGACGGGCCAGCACCCGCCCCACCGCGTCGCGTTGCTCGCCCCAGCCGCTCACGATGATGGACGAGTCGGCCGGCAGGTACTGCCAGGAGTAGGGCTCCACGCGGTTGCAGGTTTGGGTGCAGTAGCTGTCCCAGCCCAGCACCCGGCCCTGGGCGTTGAGGCGAATGAAGTCGACCTCGTTTTCGCGGCGGCGGCTTAGGCCGCCCTGCTCGGTCACGAGCACGGTGAAGCCGCCGTCGGCGCGCTCGCGCACCTGCCCCGGCTGCACGTCGACGCCCTGCACCGGCGGGCCGGCCGCGCTGGGCGTGGGCAGCAGCGTGCGCCACACCACGCGCAGAGCCGTGTCGAGCTTGGCCACGAAGCCGCGGCTGCGCGTGCGCGTAAGCGAGTCAATCTTGGCAAACCCCGTCAGCACGTAGCCGCTGCCGTCGCGCAGGCGCACGGCGTTGGTCAGGCTGGTCATCGTGACCGAGGCCCGACGCCCGAAGGGCTCGACCCAGCGCGTGCGCAGCAGCTGCCCGGCCGTGTCTACCTCCATGGCATAAAGCTGGAAACTAACGGAGTCGCGCTGGGTGTATCCCAGCAGCAGCAGGCGCTGGCGCGGGGCTTCCAGTACCTGCATCAGGTAGGCGTAGCCGCCCACGAAAGCCGGGGCGGCCGGCCCGAGCCGAATGGCGGGGTTGGGATACTGCCGCTGCCAGCGAAACCGGCCGGCCGTGTCGAGGCACACCAGCGAATAGTGCAGGGCAATGGGGCGCTGCCCCAGCCCGCTGCCGTCGCCGCCCCCTCCCACGTAGTAACGGCCGTGTAATCCTAACGTACTACCGTATTCGAGTGCTACATTAATTGTTGGCCTACCTAGCACCCGTATGGTATCGCCTTGAGCATTCAGCCAATGAAAAATGCTTGTAACGCCTAGAGCATTATTGGCGGGTTGGGTACCGGCAGCAAATACCCCGCGGCCCCAAGGCTCATCAACTAACCCACCCGAAGTTTTACGCCCTCTTTTTTGCCATTTCCGACTGCCTGACTCATCATATTGCGCCCAGTAACCAAAATAAGTAGAAGCGCTGGCGCACACAGTGATAGTGCCTTGCTGAAGTATGAAACGTCCATATGTATTTCCCACATTGTTGGAAACTGGGTTGCCAAATAAGTCCAACCGCTCCCACCCACCAACTCCCTGCGCAGCAGCAGAGAAAACGGTTATTGCTCCCAGCAATAATACCGTTGCCCATTTCTTGCACCACATATAATAAGCAGGCCGACCTTGGTAGTAAATCCCAAAGTCGGCCCTTCTAATTAACGGTTGACAACTACTTTCTGCATTGAAACCGGCACCCCGTCTACTAGCAGCCGCGCAGCATATTGACCAGCCGGTACGCCCCGCACTTTCACATCAGCACGCCAGAGGCCTTGCCCGGTGGGCTGCAATTGTGTCTGGGTGGGGCTGCCGAGCGTGGCGGTATACGTCTGGGGCTGGCTGCAATCCGGAGCCAGGTAAAGCTGGGCCTGCGCGGCGGGTCGCCAGCTAATCAACATAGCGAGTACGAATAATGCCTGCTTCAGCCGGCAATACGTGGGGGGGGGGGGGGGTAGCCTTTTTTCATAAAGTGTGGAAAGAGTGAGTTCGACCACTGCGGCAGCCGCAGTGGTCTGGCCTTCAAGGTACACAGAATTTCCAAAGCGCCCTGAGCTTAGCGGTTTTGTTGGGCAGCATACCATCCCGGCCTGCTCCGGCGTTGTAGCGGCATGGCCACCACCCGGCTTCCCACTTTGCGCAATGCCTGGCCGCTGCTGCTGCTGGCCGCGGCCATCGCGCCCGCCCGCGCCCAAACCGGCACCGGCCTGAAGGGCGACTACTACGAAGGAACCAATTTTGAGAAATACGTCCTGACCCGGCGCGACGCCACCATTAACTTCAACTGGGGCCAGCAGCCGCCCGCGCCGGGGCTCCCGGCCGAGGATTTCTCGGTGCGCTGGACGGGCTGGCTGGTGCCGCCCACCAGCGGCCGCTACGTTTTCCATGTGACCGTGGACGACGGCATCCGGCTGTGGCTGAACGACCGGCTGCTGCTGAACGAGTGGCGCGGCCAGCCCCAAAGCAGCTACACAGCAGCTGTGGAGCTACGGGCCGGCGAGCCGTACCGCCTGCGGGTCGACTACTGCCAGTACGGGCTGGACACCCGCGTATTCGTGACGTGGGAACAGCCCGCTGCCACGGCCGCTTCCTGGCGAAACCTGTGGGGAATGACTTCCGAAAAGGCCCGGCCCGAGCCTATTTCGGCGGCTTATCTGTTTCAGAACAATCCCAAACCAGTGGCCAGGCCTGCGGCGTCTGCTGCCGCCGCGCCCGCGCCCAAGGCATTGCCGGCGGCCAGCGTGGCCCCGCCTCCTGCGCCGCGCCGCGCGCCACGCACCGCAACGATGGTGCCGCGGCCGCGCCGGCCAGCGGCCCCGGAGCCGCGTCCCGCGCCCGCGCCGACAGCTCCCCCACCGCCGGCCGCTGTGGCCGCGGCCGACTCCAGCCGCCCGGCGCGCCTGGCGAATTTGGCTGTGGGCGAGGCCATTATTCTGCCCGACTTGTACTTCGACCAAGGGCAGGCCCGGCTGCTGCCCGCCGTGCGCACCGCCCTCGACGGGCTGGCCGCTGCGCTGCGCGCCCGGCCCGCCCTGCGCTTCGAGGTGCAGGGCCACACCGACAACGTGGGCAATGCCGAGCTCAACCGCCAGCTCTCGCAGCAACGCGCCGAGGCCGTGTGCCTCTACCTCACGGCCCACGGCGTGGCCGAGGGGCAGCTACGCCCCGTGGGCTACGGCGGCACTCAGCCCGTGGCCGACAACGCCGACCCCGCCCAGCGCCCGCGCAACCGCCGCGTGGCCCTGCGCCGGCTCTGATGGTGGAAAGACGCAGCCCTGGCACCAACCCACCGCGCAGTTCTGCGTTCCAGAAGCCCACCCTTCTCCTTTCCATATGGCATTTGCCGCCCGCATGACGCAGGCCCTGCGCCGGCACTGGCGCCACTACTTGGTTGAGGCCGGCGGCATCATGGCTTTTCTGACGGTGTCGGGCACGGCGGCCGTGGTGTTTCACCACCCTGCTTCGGCGGTGGCGCGGGCGCTGGGGCCGCACGAGTGGGTGCAGCGCATGGGCGTGGGCATGGTGGTGGGCGGCCTGATAGCGGCCATGGCCTACTCGCCCTGGGGCAAACGGTCAGGCGCCCACTTCAACCCGGCCGTGACGCTGGGCTTCTGGCAGCTGGGCCACATTCGCACGTCCGATGCACTGTGGTACGGGCTGGCGCAGGTGGCGGGGGCGCTGGCGGCCGGGTTTGGCATGCGCGAATTGCTGGCGCCGTGGTTCGGGCATTCGCGCATTCACGACAACACCACCGAGCCCCTCGATGCACCCCACGGCTGGGCCCTGGCGCTGGGGGCCGAAATGTTGATTTCGGCCCTGCTGATGCTGGGGCTGCTGTGGGCCCTGCACTCGTCCACGCGCAAAAAGTGGGCGGGCGCGCTGGCGGGCGGCCTGCTGGCGGTATTCGTTGTGGTGGAGTCGCCGCTGTCGGGCATGAGCCTGAACCCGGCCCGCACCCTGGGCACGGCCGCCGCGGCGGGCCGGGCGCCGGGGCTGTGGCTGTATGTAGTGGGCCCGCTGGCGGCCATGTGGGCCACGGCCGCGGCTTACCGGTGCTGGCGCCGACCGGGCACCGAGCGCCCACCCGTGTATCCGGATGCTGCGGCCTGACTGGCCATCGGGGCCGCCATTGGCCTTTTCCGCGGGTTATGCGTAAGCAGTACCGTCATTCTTTCTTCTGTTTATGCCTTCTCCCAAAAAAACCGCCACGGCCAAGCCGGCCACCAAAAAAGCCCCTGCGGCTGCCAAGAAAGCCGCCACGCCCGAGCGCCGCCCCACCGCCAAGGACATGAAAGCCGGCGCCCAGAAGCTGCCCTACCCGGCCAAGCAGGCCGACATGCGGCTGCAGCCCGACTCGGACCTGGCCAACTACCGCGCCGCCGGCAAGCTCAAGGATAAAATTGCCCTCATCACCGGCGCCGACTCCGGCATTGGTCGGGCTGTGGCCCTTGCCTTTGCCAAAGAAGGCGCCCACGTGGCCATCGTCTTCAACGAAAACGTGGAGGACGCCGCGGAAACCCGCCGGCTGGTGGAGCGCGAAAAGCGCAAGTGCCTGGTGTTGCAGCTCGACGTGCGCGACTCGGAGCAGTGCAAGCAGGCTGTGCGCCGCACCCTGGCCGAGCTGGGCGACCTGAACATTCTGGTGAACAACGCCGCCTTCCAGAACAGCCAAGAGAAGTTTGAGGAAATTCCGGAAGAGCAAATCCGCCGCACCTTCGACACCAACATTCTGGGCTACATCTGGATGGCGCAGGCGGCCATTCCGCACCTGAAAGCCGGCGACTGCATCATCAACACGGGCAGCATTGTGGGCATCACGGGCATCCCGATTCTGGTAGATTATGCCTGCTCGAAGGCTGGCATTCACGCCTTGACTAAGTCGCTGGCGCTGTACCTGGGCGAGAAGAACATTCGGGTGAACTGCGTGGTGCCGGGCCCGGTCTGGACGCCCAACATCCCGGCCACCATGCCGCGCGAAGAAATCGAGAAGTTCGGCCACGAAGTTGCCCTCAAGCGCCCCGGCCAGCCCGAGGAGCTGGCGCCCGCATACGTGCTGCTGGCCTCGCAGGACGGCTCGTTTATGACCGGCAGCCTCGTGCACGTCACCGGCGGCAAGCTCAGCAGCGACGAGTAGCAGCGCCCTGGCTGCACAAACGTTGAACGCCATGCTTCGCGGCGCGAAGCATGGCGTTTTGTTTTCCTCATGACAAACCCGAAGTTTTCAACCGCCGGGAAGATTTTGCTCGTAAGGAGTTATTAGCTGAGCCGTTTGCCGCGGCGTTGCCATCAGCTACAGCCTTTACTATGCCCGTCCCCACGTACCCGAGCGGCACCGTGCGCGCTTTGCTCGGCACCGAACACGTTTCCGAAGCCACCCGCGCCGCCCTGCAGGAGCGCCTCGACGCTCCCGCTGCCTACGCGCCGCAGTTTCTCAGCCCCGAAGCCTTTGGCCTGCTGGACGCCGTGGCCGCCCGCCTTTTCCCCCAGCCCGACCGCGCCGAACACCCCATTGCCCTGGCCCCGGCCGTGGACCAGCGCCTGGCCGAAGGCCGTGCCGACGGCTGGCGCTACGACGCTCTGCCGCCCGACCGCGAAGCTGTGCGCCTGGGCTTGGGCGGCATTCAGGAAATAGCGCAGGCCTTGTTTCAGGCTGATTTTCTGGCGCTGCCCGCTGAGCAGCAGGATGCCGTGCTGCAGGCCCTGGCCGACGGCCGCCCGCCCGGCGCCACCTGGCAAACGCTGCACGCCGGCCGCTTCTTCGAAGAACTGCTGGCCGAGCTCACCGAGTATTACTACGCCCATCCGCTGGCCCAGGAAGAAATTGGCTACGTGGGCATGGCCGACCTGCCCGCCTGGACGCGCATCGGCCTCTACCAAAAAGAAGACCGGGAGGTGAACCCAATGGGTGAATGAGTGAAGGGGGAATGGGCGAATGACTCCAGGGTCGTCTGCTCACTCGCCCGGCCGCTTATCCACCCATTCATCCCTTCATTCATTTACCCATTGTAAAAATGCCCGACGAAGAAGTTCTCGAAGAAGGCGTCATCAACCCGGTGAAGCCGGAAGTACAAGACCCGCTGCTGCGCGCGCTGCTGGCCGACGAGCCGGCTACTGCTCCCGTAGCGGCCGATACGCCCAAGGAACAACCGCAAGCCATTCCGGCTGAAGCCGACGAAGTAGACTGCGTGGTCATCGGCCTGGGCGCGGGCGGGGCGCCGCTGCTGGCCCGCCTGGCCATGGCCGGCCTGAAGGTAGTGGCGCTGGAAGCCGGCCCCTGGCACAACCCCGAAAAAGACTTTGCTACGGACGAGCACGCCCAGAACTTTCTGTTTTGGAACGACGAGCGGCTGAGCGCCGGCCAGGACCCGCTGGCCATGGGCAAAAACAACTCCGGCACCGGCGTGGGCGGCTCCACGCTGCACTACACCGCCTACACGCCCCGCCCCCTGCCCGACGACCTGCACCTGAAGCGCGATTTCGGCAAAGGCGAGGACTGGCCGGTGGGCTACGAGGAGCTGGCTCCGTACTACGAAGAGCTGGAGCAGTTTCTGGGCATTTCGGGGCCCACGCCCTACCCCTGGGGCCCCAGCCGCCGCAAGGGCTACCCGCTGGCTCCGCTGCCGCTCAACGGCGCCGCCCAGCTCATGGTGCGCGGGGCCGAGAAGTTGGGCATTCGCACCTCGCCGGCGGCCAATGCGGCGCTTTCGGCGCGGTATTATCAGGAAGGCATTGGCTGGCGCGAGGCCTGTACCAACCGCGGCTTTTGCCAGGCGGGGTGCTCCAACGGCGCCAAGGCCAGCATGGACGTCACGTTCATTCCGCTGGCGGTGAAGCACGGGGCCGACATTCGGCCCAACAGCTTCGTGACCGAGATTGAGCGCGACGCGCAGGGCCGCATCACGGGCGTGGTGTATACGCAAAACGGGGCGCAGCAACGCCAGCGCTGCCGCCACCTGTTCCTCTGCGCCGGCTCGGTGGAGACGCCGCGCCTGCTGCTGCTGAATGAGCTGGCCCTGACCAGCGGCCAGGTGGGCAAAAACCTGATGGCTCACCCCGGCCTGCAGGTTTTCGGCACCTTTGCCGAAGCCGTGCGCCCCTATAAAGGCATTCCGGGCGCCTTGATTTCGCAGGATACCCACCGGCCGGCCGACGCCGACTTTGCGGGTGGCTACCTGCTGCAAAGCATTGGCATCATGCCCGTCACGTTTGCGGGGCAGGTGGCACGGGGGCGCAAGCTCTGGGGCCAGCCGCTGCGCGACTACATGAAAAACTACAACCACGTGGCCGGCATCAATATTCTGGGCGACTGCCTGCCGCATGCCGACAACTTTCTGGAACTGGCCGAGGAGAAAGACGCCCGCGGCCTGCCCAAGCCCCGCCTGCACTTCTCGGCCCAGGAAAACGAGCAGCGCATGAACGCCCACGCCGAAAAAATCATGCGCGGCATCTGGGAAGCGGCCGGCGCTACGGATATATGGTCGTTTCAGCGCTACGCGCACGTCATCGGCACGGCCCGCATGGGGTTGAGCGGCGACGACGCCGTGGTGGACACCAACGGCCGCGCCTTCGACGTGCCCAACCTATACATCTCCGACAACTCCACTTTCCCCAGCGCGCTGAGCGTGAACCCGGCCCTGACCATCATGGCCCTGAGCCTGCGCACGGCCGACAAGTTCTTGGAGCAGCAGCGCCGCCTGGATTCTTAACGTCATGCTGAGCGCAGCCGAAGCATCTCGCGTGCCACCACTAATCACCATTGAAACAACGATTGGATAACTGCTGCACGCGAGCTGCTTCGGCGGCGCTCAGCAGGACGGTCTAAAAATCAACTCGATGAAAGCTTTCCTCACCCACATCAAGGAGAAATACGGCGACGGCAACTACGCCGGCGACGAGTTTGGCGGCGCGCGCGGGCACGACGGCCGCGGCCTGCCCACGGGCCTGCCCAACAACTTCATGTTTGCCACCGGCATCGAGTGCTCGAACCCTACCATCGACCACGGCCGCACCCGGCGCGACTTGCTGGAAGAGTGCGGCCACTACGAACGGTGGCGCGAAGACCTGGCCTTGGTGAAGGGCATGGGGCTGAAAGTGCTGCGCTACGGCCTCCCCTACCATAAGACTCACCTCGGCCCGGGCAAGTATGACTGGGAATTTGCCGACCAGGTGATGGCCGAAATGCAACGCCTGGAAATCACGCCCATTCTCGACTTGCTGCATTTTGGCGTGCCCGACTGGCTGGGCAATTTTCAGAACCCCGAACTGCCGGTGCACTTTGCCGAGTACGCGGGCGCCGTGGCCCGACGCTACCCCTGGGTGCGCTACTACACGCCCATCAACGAGATTTACGTGACGGCCCGCATGAGCGCCAAGGACGGCATCTGGAACGAGCAGCTGAAGTCGGACCGCGGCTTCGTGACGGCCATGAAGCACCTGGTGGCGGCCAGCATCATGGCCACCCAGCAGATTGCCGTGCACCGGCCCGACTGCATCATCGTGCAAAGCGAGTCGGCGGAGTACATCCACGAGCTGCGCGCCAACCCCTCGCCCGAAGTAGCGCTAGAAAACAAGCTGCGCTTCGTGTCGCTGGACCTGCTCTACGCCCACCACCCCGACGGCGACGTGCTCAACTACCTTCTGGACAACGGCATGACCCGGCGCGAGTACGACTGGTTTATGGCCGGTGAGCCGCCCGGCTACCAGATTATGGGCAACGACTACTACGGCCGCAACGAGCGCATCGTGCTGCCCGACGGCGAAATCTGCACCAGCATGGACGTACTGGGCTGGTACAACATCACGCTGGAGTATTACCGCCGCTACCGCAAGCCCGTGATGCACACCGAAACCAACGTGCTGGAAGCCCACAACGCCCCCACCTGGCTCTGGAAGCAGTGGGTAAACATCCTGCGCATGCGCGACGAGGGCGTGCCCGTGCTGGGCTTCACCTGGTACTCGCTCATCGACCAGTTGGACTGGGACATCGGCCTGGCCCGCAAAGTGGGCAAGGTGAACCCCTGCGGCCTCTTCGACCTCGACCGCAAGCCCCGCCCCGTGGCCGAGTGCTACAAGATGCTGCTGCAGGAATACGGCCAAATCACCATCGTGCCCCACGGCGAGTTGTTTGAAGTAACCAAATCGCCCGCCACCTTGAAAGTAGAGGTGTAGTAACGCCCGCCGCGAATGGTTTTTCATCGGTTTCACACCCGGCGTGGCCAATGTTAGCCCCATGAAACGCGTGCTTCCGCCGCGCCAGCTGGCGCACCTGCTCTGGCAGCACGGCCTGCTGCTGCTCCTGGGCCTGGGCCTGTATCTGGTAGACAAATACGAAGGCCTGCCGCCCGGTGTGATTACGGCCGTGTTGCTGGCCGCCGCGGCCGCCAAAACGGCCTACTTCCTGCTGCACAATTTTAGGGCGCTGGCGGCCCTACGCGAAACGTTTCAGCAATTCCTGCTCCTGGTTTCCCTCAACCTGGGCATGATTGCGCTGTCGTTTGCGCTCGACTTTTACTGCCTTTATCGCGTGCACGCCTCGGCTTTCAACGGCCTGCACGCCGGCTCCGAATTCGCGATTTTCGGCCAGCTTTTTTACCACAGCGTCGGCACCCTCATCAACAACGCCGACGGCGGCGCGACGGCCACCATCGGCGCGGCCCAGGCCCTGCTGCTGCTCGAAAAGATTGCCGGCTTTGTGTCCACGGTGTTCGTCATTTCCAACGCCGCCAACTACCTCTCGCCCCCGGCCCCGCCGGCACCCAAGCCAGAAGCGTAGTCTCTATACTATGCCCACCATTCTGCTTCTGCGCGTGGCCGCTGCCTGGCCCTTGCCCGGCCTGGGCCTGCTGGTGCTGCCCAACGGGCCCGCCCCGGCCCTGGCGCCCTACGCCTTGCACACCGCCCTGGCCGTGGAAGCGCGGCTGCCCGACGGAACCCGCCGCACTGCCGCAGCCACTGTGGAGGAGGTGGCCCGTGGCGAAACGCCCGTCCCCACACGCGGGCTGCTGCTTGATTTGGAAGCGGCCACCGGTTGGCCAGCGGGCACAGAAATCTGGCTGGCGCAAGCCGGCCCGGACCCGTACACGGGCCTTCATTGAACACGAGATGGAAAGGCAAGCCCGCCTTCGCCGATACCACGCCGTCTCCGTCGACTTTTCTAGCGGCTTGCTAGACGGGTGTTGGGCAGCCCGGCCGGGGCGGCTAGCTTGGTGACCACCGGAGTTACCGGTGTTCATCTTTCACCTTTCATTTATCTCGTTATGTCCAAAATCTTTGTCTCCTTCCTGATTGGCGTGGTCTTGGTGCTGGCCGGCCAGCCCCGCACCGCCTCGGCCCAATGCCGCGACCCCTGGATTGCGCAAGCCTATAAGCAGGTAGCCAACCGGGCGCCCGTGGGCCAGGGCGAAGTTTGCGAATGCAACATTCACCTCTACAACAATGGCAGTTGGGGCAACTACAATGAATTGGTGGGCTACGTGCGGCAGTTTCTGGCCAGTGGCACCCGCTTGGGCTACACTCCCCTGCCCAATGGCAACTTCGCCGTGGCCGTTCTGAATGGCAATCAGGTTTCTGCTGTTGCCGTGCAGAACTCTGGCGGCAACGTGGTGGCGGCCGGCGGGGGCAATGTGGTAGCCGCGGGTGGCGGCAATGTGGTGGCCGCCGGTGGGGGCAACATGGTGGCGGCCGGCGGAGGCAACATCACCGGCTTGAGCAGCAGCACCCCGGGCTTTGCCTTCGGCATGAGCCGCGGCCTGCTGGCGGCGGGCGAGCGACGCGTGGCCACGAGCGGCAACGGCGCCATCGTCATTCGCTAGCGCGGCGCAGTCCGGCTGGCAAGGCCCGCGCCGTGGCGCGGGCCTTTTTTTGCCCGGCCGGGCCGCTTTGGGCCTGCAAACGATTTGGCTGGCCAGGCTTCCGCCAGCGGTTGGGAGCCGCTTCGATGAGGTGCTGCCATTCACTCAGTTGCCGGGGTGGGCGCCCTTCGCCGGGCCGCGACAATGATTCAGCCGCCAGGTTTAACAGTTGGCCCGAAATTTTCATACTTTCGGCTTGGAACTAGTTGGGAGCCGCTCACGCTTTGCGTAAATTGCCGGACTACTTCAGGTTCTTGCATTTGGCTCCTTACTACTCAGTATGAAATTTTTTGCTCCGTTGCTCCTGGCACTCCTGTTGGTGTTGCCAGCCGCAGCCCAGCGTATTGTAATCAGCGGCCAGGTAGTGGAGGCTACGAACGGTGAGCCGGTGCCGTTTGCATCCATCTTCGTTCCCAAAACCAGCGCGGGCGTCACGGCCGACGCCGATGGCAAATTCAAGCTGTCCGTAACGGGCACCCCCGACTCCATTGCGGCTTCGGCCATGGGCTTTGCCACCCAGCGCCGCAAGCTCAGCGACGCCCCCACCCAAAACGTGTTGTTCCGGCTGAAGACCGGCGGCGTGGCGCTGGCCGAAGTGGTGGTATCGTCGCGCCAGCCTGAAAACCCCGCTTTCCGCATCCTGCGCGAAGTGCAGAAGCACAAGCCCGAAAATGAACGCTCGGCCCTGCAAGCCGCCGAGTACGACTCCTACAACCGCATCGAAACCAGCCTGATTGACGTGCCCGCCAACCTGGCCAAGCGCAAGGTCATCAAGGACATTCGGGCGCTGGCCGTGCGCCAGGGCGCCGCCGCCGCCGCCGACGCCGACGCCCCCCTGCCCATTTTTGCCTCCGAGGTGGGCTCGCGGGTGTACCAGCGCAATGCCCCGCTGCGCCGCCGCGAAGACCTGCTGCACAAGCAGATGCGCGGCGCGGCCCCGCGCGAGGGCTCGGTGCTGTCGCAAATGCTGGGCTCGAACTTTCAGAACTTCGACTTCTATCCCAACTGGCAGAACGTGCTGGGCAAGGACTTCATTTCGCCCATTGCCGAAGGCGGCCGCCTCACCTACGACTATGAGCTGCAGGACTCCGTGTTTGTGGGCAAAGACTGGTGCTACAAGATAGCCGTGACGCCCAAGCGCAGCCACGACTTGGCCTTTAAAGGCACCATCTGGATTACGCAGGAAGGCTACGCGCTGCGCCGCATCGACGTGGTGGCCAGCCCCGACGCCAACATCAACTTCGTGAGCGACCTGCGCATCTACCAGGACCTCACCTCGCCGGGCGACGGCCCGGGCCTGCCCATTCGCACCAAGCTGGTGCTCAGCGTGCGGCCCTACGAGAAGCAGGCCGCCATGCTGGTGCGCTTCACTACGGTGAGCAGCAACTTTGTGCGCAACCAACTGCACACCGAGCCCGGCTTCTATGACCTGCCCATTGTGTCGTCGCTGATGGAGCCGGTTGAGCAGAGCGACGGCGGCCTGCTGTCGAGCCAGCCGCAAGGTGGCGCCCGCGGCTATTTCGACGAGCACCGCCCCGATACCCTCAGCTTGTCGGAGCGCCAGACCTTTGCCGTGCTCGACTCGGCCAAGCAGCTGCCGTCGGTGCGCAACCTGCTCGACTGGGTCGACCTGCTGGTGAACGGCTACAAGCGCGTGGGGCGTTGGGACATCGGCCCCATTCTCACCTCCTACGCCCACAACGACTACGAGGGCAGCCGCATTCGCCTGGGCTTCCGCACCACGCCCAGCATCAGCCGCGACTGGGTGACGCAGGGCTACGTGGCCTACGGCACCCGCGACACCCGCATTAAATACGGCCTCCGGACCTATTACATTGCCGAGCGCCGACACTGGACCTTGCTCAGCGGTGAGTTCCGGCACGACGTGGAGCAGGTGGCATTGCTCGACAACGACTTCACCGCCGCCGACAACTTGTTCTCGGCCGCCTCGCGCTGGGGACGCTTCATACAGGGCCGGCCCATTCTGCGCGACTTGTACTCGCTCAGCGCCCAGCGCGACCTGTTCCACGGCTTCACCCAGACCCTGACGCTGCGCCACCAGGACATCTCGCCGCTGCACGATTTTGCCTACTATTCCACCACCGACCGCGGCCCGTCGGCGCCCATCGGCCACGACCTGACGCTGTCGGAAGCGGTGCTGGAATCGCGCTACGCCCCCGACGAAAACCTGGTGCAGAGCGAGAACCGCCGCCGGGCCGTGGGCCTGAAGCGCTTGCCGGTGTTCACGTTCCGCTACACGCTCGGCTACCGCAACCTATTCGAGGCCAAGACGCCTCCCCCGTACCAGAAATTTAACCTCCTGATTACGCACAGCGCATCGGTGGGCCAGCTGGGCCGCCTGAACTACCGCGTGGAGGGCAGCTACATCCCCGATGCAGTGCCCTACCTCATCCTCAAAACGCCGCTGGGCAACCAGACGCCGTTCTACAACGCCAACTCGTTTAACCTGATGAACTACTTTGAGTTCGTGACCGACCGCTCGGTGTCGCTGCGGCTCGACCACCACTTCGAAGGCCTGTTCCTCAACGGCATTCCCGGCATCCGCTCGCTCAACTGGCGCCTGGTGGGCACGGCCAACGTGCTGTACGGCACCTTGTCCAAGACCAACACCACGCAGCCCCGCCGCGACATGAGCGGCCACGAGCTGGCCCCCATCCCCACCCTCGACAAGCAGCCCTACGTAGAAGTGGGCTACGGCATCGAGAACATTTTCAAGTTCATACGGGTCGATTTCATCCACCGCCTCACCTACCGCGACCAGCCCCAGCGCGAAACGCTCATCACGCCCAAGCACCAGAATTTCGGCATCAAGGTGGGCGCGCAGTTCCGCCTGTAAGGCCCGCCCCCTCCTGCTTCGGAAAGCCCACCGGTTCAAAGCCGGTGGGCTTTTTGTATTTTAGACGCCTCATGCAACAATCAGACAATGCCGATGGGTCCCGGGCCCGCCGGGCGTTGGGAAGCACGCTCAGGCGGTTTTTCTTCGCCCTGAGCCTGCTACTAGCGGGCCTGCCGGGCAGCGCATGGCCAGCGCACGCCGCGCCCGAAGACACGCTGGTGGTGGACCCGGCGCAGTCGGCCATCTACCTCGACGATAATTACTACAGCCTGCTGGAAGACCCCACGGGCCGCCTCACGCTGGCGCAGGTGCAAAGCCCGGCCTGGAGCCGGCGCTTCGTGCGGCTGCGCGGCTCGGGCCACCCCGCCAACATCGACCACACGCGCAGCGCCTACTGGCTGCGCATCACGGTGCGCCACGCGCCCCTCGAAACGGCCGCCTGGTACCTTGAGCTCTACGACTCCCACATTGGCCAGGCCGTGTTTTTCCGGCCCCGCCCCGGAACCACGGCCAGCTACGACAGCGTGGTGACCGGGGCCAGCCTGCCCTTCGCCACCCGCCCGCACCCCTACAAGAACTTCCTGTTCGACCTGCCGCCGCGGCCGGGTCAAACCGCCACCTACTACCTGCGCCTGCACTCCGATACGCGCACCAGCTTTCGGGCCATGCTGCATAGCGGGCCGGGGCTTATTCCGGAGCTGTCGGCGCAGTATTGGCTGCTGGGCGTGTTCTACGGCATTTTGGTCATCATGCTGCTGTACAACCTGATACTGTTCTTCTTTCTGAAGGAGCAGACCTATCTGTCGTACGTGCTGTACGTGCTAAGCGGCACGCTGCTGTTTCTGACCGAAGACGGCCTGGGGTTTCAGTACCTCTGGCCCGGCGGGCCGGGGCTGAACCACTTCATTGGGGCGGCGGCGCCGGTGCTACTGCTCATCACCTTTGCGGTGTACGCCAGCGGCTTCCTCGACATGGCTTCGCGCCTGCCAACCCTGTATAGATTTGGTCGCTGGGTGGTGGGGCTGAGCACGGCGCTGCTGGTGCTGGATGCGGCCGTGGTGCACTCGGGCTTCAGCTTTTGGCTCTACCTGCTGCCCTATGGTCTGCTCTACTACTCGGCCTTTCGGGCGTACCGCAGCGGGCTGCGGCCGGCGCGCTACCTGCTGCTGGCGCAGGCGCTGGTGGCCAGCAGCCTCACCTTTCTCATCATGCGCAAGCTGGGCATCGACTTCTACAACAATGCCTACACCGTGTATAGCCTCTACGCGGCTTTTGTGGCCGAAGTGGTGATTCTGAGCTACGCTCTGGGCGAAAAGCTCAAAGGCCTGATGGATACGACCCTGCTCACCCAGCATCGGCTGCTGAAGCAGCTGCGCAAAAAGCACCAGGCCCAGGACCGCCTGGTGGAGCAGATGCGCGAAAACCAGGAGCTCAAAGACCGCCTCAACACCGAGCTCGAAGCCCTGGTGACCCAGCGCACCGCCGAGCTGCGCCGCCAAAACGACACCGTGGCCGCTCAGAACCGCGAGCTGCTGGAAGCCAACGGCCTGCTGGCCCTGCAGTCGGCCGCCATCGAAAACCTCAATGCTGAGCTCAGCCGCGACCTGCACGCCGAAAAGGCGGCCCGCATCGAGGCCCGCGAAGTAGACTTTGGCGAGTTCAGCCAGATTTATCCCGACAAGGACGCCTGCCTGCGCTACCTGGCCGGCCTGAAGTGGGAGCACGGCAGCTACCGGTGCCGCAAGTGCGGCCACGAGAAAAGCTGCGAAGCCCGCGAGCCCCACGCCCGCCGCTGCACCCGCTGCCGCTACGTGGAGTCGGCCACAGCCGGCACGTTGCTGCAGAAGTGCAAATTCTCTATTGTGAAGGCACTGTACGCGGTGTTCCTGCTTCATGCCCACAAGGGCAACTATTCGCCCTCGGAGCTGGCGCGGGTGCTGGAGCTGCGACAAGCCACCAGCTGGGCCTTTGCTCAGAAGGTGCTGGCCGCCCTGCAGCGCCGCCGCCAAGCTCCCGACTACGAAGACGGCGAGCCCTGGACGCACGTGCTGCTGGACGCCAACGGAGAAGCCGAGTTGGCCGAAGAAGCACCCGCCGAAACCGAAAAATAAAGACCGAAACTGTCCGGTAACGATTGTGACCGTTACCTCTATACTAATTCCTGTTTTTCAGTATTCCGGGCCTGAATTCAGAGGCAACAGCAACTGGCGCAGTCCTGACCCTAGTTATTTTTCGATTTGTGACATTTTTTTTCGTTGTTTTTTAGCCCAAAGCGGGAATTTGCGAAAAGGCGCCGCCCGTACTGTTGAGGCATAAAGCGGTTTTTTCACGTGTGCAGCAAGCGTATAAGCACTTAGCCGACAAAGCGTAAAAACGGCCAATACAGGCATCCTAGGCGGTTTTGCGACTTGCATTTGCCAAACACACACCCATACATTTGAGCGTCTCATCCCACCTGACGCTCGTGTTTTTATCGGTTACTGTCCGTCTTTCGGCTGCTTCCGTGCGCACCCATTTGCCTGCCCTCCGGCGCGGGCATGCCAAGGGCGCGCTATTCCTATGCCTGGCTTTGGCGGTGGGGTGCCAGCGGGCCGCGGTCCCTACTGCCGGCGTGGCGCCCGGCACCGCAACCACTGCCCCGGCTGCCGTAGCCAATCCGACGCTGGCCACCTTCAGCCCCCGCGTGCGGCAGTTGCTGGCCGCCATGACGCTGGAAGAGAAAATCGGGCAGATGACCCAACTCAACATCTCCACGATAAATACCACGGGCGAGGATAAGGATGTGGTGTTGGATTCGGCCAAGGCAACTGCGCTGGTGCGGGATTTCCACATCGGCTCGTTCATCAACGGGCAGGCGGTTCCGGCGGCGCAGTGGGTGCGCTACTCGGCGGCGCTGCAGCGCATTGCCCTGCGCGAGTCGCGGCTGCAGGTGCCCATCCTCTACGGCATCGACCACATGCACGGGGCCAGCTACGTGAGCGGCACGGCCATCTTTCCGCATAACCTCAACCTGGGTGCCACCTTCAACCCCGACCTGGCCCGCCAGACGGCGCGCGCCACGGTGCTCGAATCGGCCGACCTGGGCCACCGCTGGCTGTTTGCCCCGGTGCTAGACCTTGGGGTGAACACCTACTGGCCCCGCCTGTATGAAACCTACGGCGAGGACCCGCTGCTGGCCGCCACCATGGGCGCAGCGTTTGTGCGCGAAGCGCAGAATAACAGCGAGATAGCGCCCTACAAAATAGCGGCTTGCGCCAAGCACTTTCTTGGCTACTCAGACCCCCGCAACGGCTGGGACCGCACCAACGCCCTCATCTCCGACCAGCGGCTGCAGGAACTGTTTCGTCCTTCTTTTCAGGCCGCAATCGATTCCGGAGTGAAAAGCGTGATGGTGAACTCCGGCGAAATCAACGGCGAGGCCGTGCACGCCTCCAAAGTCATTCTTACTGACCTGCTGCGGCGCCAGATGGGCTTCCGCGGCGTGGTGGTGACGGACTGGGGCGACATCAACCGCCTGGTGAAAGTGCAGAAGGTGGCCGCCAACGAAAAGGAAGCCACCTGGATGGCCCTCGACGCGGGCATTGACGTGGCCATGACGCCCTACGACACCAACTTCTGCCGCTACGTGAAGGAGCTGGTGCAGGAAGGCCGCCTGAGCGAAGAGCGCATCGCCCTCTCGGCGGGCCGCGTGCTGCAGATGAAGGACGAAATCGGCTTGTTTGAAACGCCCATGCCGCGCGCCGACCGGCTGGACCGCGTGGGCGACCCCGTTCTGCGTGCCCAGGCTGTGGCGGCGGCCCGCGAGTCGCTGGTGCTGCTGAAGAACGACAAGAACACGCTGCCGCTGGCCCCCGCCCGCGTGAAGCGCCTGCTGGTGCTGGGCCCCTCGGCCGAGTCGCGCGCCAACCTGTGCGGCGGCTGGACGCTGGCCTGGCAGGGTCGGGCCGAAGAGGGATATCCTAAAGACGTGCCCACGCTGGTGCAAGCCCTGCGCAAGGAATACCCCAACGCCACCGTCGAGACCCTCCCCTACCGCGACGCCAAAGGCACGCTGCTGCTAACTAGCATTTCGGCCGCGGCGAAGAAGGCCGATGCGGTGGTACTGGCCCTGGGCGAACGGCCTTACACCGAAGTGCTGGGCAACACCTCGGACCTGACCCTGCCCGACGACCAGCAGCAGCTGGTGCGCGCGGCCCAGGCCAGCGGTAAGCCCACGGTGCTGGTCATCATTGGCGGGCGGCCGAGCATTATCCGGGCGGTGGCGGGCGGCAGCGCGGCCGTCATCTGGGCGGGGCTGCCGGGCTATGGCGGCGGCACGGCCTTGGCCGAAGTTATCAGCGGCACGACCAATCCCGGCGGGCGGTTGCCGTTTACCTACCCGCAGTTTGCCGGCCACATCACCAACTACCACCACGACGCCAACGAGGACAGCGCCGGGCTCACGGATTTCGCCGCCGGTTTCGGGGCCAACGCGCCCAAGTACAAAAGCACCATGCTCACCGAGTTTGGCGAAGGCTTGAGCTACACGACCTACACCTATTCGGGCCTAACCCTCAGCGACTCGGTGCTGACGGGCACTAGCGCCCGGCTGCGGGCTACCGTGCAAGTGGCCAACACCGGCGCCCGCGCCGGGCAGGAATCCACGCTGTGGTTTCTGACCGACGAGGTGGGCCGTATTGCGCGGCCGGTGCGAATGCTCAAGCATTTCGAGAAGCAGTCTTACGCCGCCGGGCAAACCCGCGAGCTGACGTTCACCATCGAGCCCCTGCGCGACCTGAGCTACCCCGACGGCCAGGGCCGCCCGCAGCTCGAAGACGGCTGGTATACGCTGCGGGTGGGCACCCAAACGGCGCGGTTCCGCTATGCGGGCGGCGCCACCAGCAGCACGATGCCCGCCAAAACCACGGGCGCTGTGGTAACGCCCGGCGTCCCTTTGAACTCAACCAACTAACCGGTCCAACGCTTGCCGCCTCTCACCAGCGCGGCCTCACCTTTTGACATTTTTTTCCCACCCACTTCACAATTTTCATTATGAAGCGACCTGTTTACTTAAATGCGCTGCTCCGCCGCACGGCGGTGATGCTGGCTTGCGGGCTTCCCGCGCTGGCGCACAGCACCCCAGCCGAGGCCGAAAGCCGGCTGGTTAGCCCCGCGGCCGACGTGCCCGTGAGTGGGCGCGTGACCGGGCCCGACGGCGCCGGCCTGCCCGGCGTGACCGTGCTGGTGAAAGGCACATCCGTGGGCACGAGCACCAACGCCGACGGGGCCTTCAGCCTGACTGCCCCCGAAGGCAGCACGCTGGTGTTCAGCTTTGTGGGCTACACCACGCAAACTGTGGTGCTGACGTCGTCCAACGCCGGCGCCCTGAGCGTGAGCCTGAAGGAAGACACCCAGAAGCTGAACGAAGTGGTGGTGGTGGGCTACGGCACCCAGCAGCGCGGCAGCGTGACGGGGTCGGTGGCCTCGGTGAGCGGCCAGGAAATTGCGGCGCTGCCGGTGGCCGACGTAACGCAGGCGCTGCAAGGCAAAGCGGCGGGCGTGACCATCACCTCCAACGGTGGCGCGCCGGGCGGGGCGGCCGGCACGTCCATCCTCATCCGTGGCATCACTTCGTCCGGTAACAACCACCCGCTGTTTGTGGTGGACGGCTTTCCGCTGCCGGATTCGGGCGAAGACCAGCTCAACGTCATCAGCCCCAACGACATCGAGAGCGTTGACATTCTGAAAGATGCCTCGGCCACGGCCATCTACGGCCTGCGCGCCGCCAACGGCGTGGTCATCATCACCACCAAGCGCGGCAAGGCCGGCAAGTCCACCGTCAACGTGGACGCCTACCGCGGCGTGCAGAGCACCTGGCGCAAGCTGGGCCTGCTGAACGCGCAGGAATACGCCGTCATCAACAACGAAAACCGCATTGCGGCCAACCAGCCCATTGTGGTGGACCGCCTGCGCAACCCCGCCGCCCTGGGCGAAGGCACCGACTGGGAAAAAGAAGTTTTCCGGACGGCTGCCATGCAGAACTACTCGCTGGGTGCCACCGGCGGCAGCGAAAAGGCCCGCTACGCGGTGTCGGGCAGCTACTTCCAGCAGGACGGCATCATCATCGGGACCAATTTTGAGCGCTTCACGCTGCGCGCCAACGGCGACGTGCAGGTGAACAAGATGCTCAAGCTGGGCAACAGCATTCAGCTCACGCACCAGGAAGACCGCCAGGTAACCACCAACAGCGGCGAGTACGGCACGGTGCAGCAGCTCATCCGCATGATTCCCATCGTGCCCGTGTACCGGCCCGATGGCTACTACTACGAGCCCCGCGGCCAGCAGGACAACTTTGTGGAAGAGAACCCCCTGGCCCAGCTGTATGCCAACCGCAAGTACGTGCGCAACCGCTTGCTGACCACCCTGTTTGCCGAGCTGGAGCCCGTGAAGGGCCTGCGCTTCCGCACCAACGTGGGCGTCGACTTCAACTTCACCAACAACAACAGCTTCGGCCCCAAAATCCCGGAGCTGACGGTGGGCAGCGACGTGTACACCACGCGCTACTCCACGGCGGGCGCGTTTTCGCAGGCCAACACCATCTACAGCTACCTGATTGAGAACACCGGCACCTACGACCACCTGTTTGCCGACAAGCACCAGGTGACGCTGCTGGTGGGCCAGTCGGCGCAGCTTTTCAACAGCCAGGAAGTGGGCGCTTCGCGCAACGGCTA
Source organism: Hymenobacter sp. 5317J-9 (assembly GCF_022921075.1). Taxonomy (NCBI): domain Bacteria; kingdom Pseudomonadati; phylum Bacteroidota; class Cytophagia; order Cytophagales; family Hymenobacteraceae; genus Hymenobacter; species Hymenobacter sp. 5317J-9. The sequence goes on along the minus strand of NZ_CP095050.1, from coordinate 911,735 downwards.
CCTGAGCAACGACTTGCAAAACCTCAACAACGGCCCGGTGAACCCGCAGCTCGGCAACTTCGGCTACCTGGGGGTGCCCTCGCACCTGGCCAGCTACTTTGCCCGCCTCAACTACGAGTACGCCGGCAAGTACCTGCTGCAGGCGGTGGTGCGGGCCGACGGCTCCAGTGCCTTCCCCCCCGGCGCCAAGTTTGGCACCTTCCCCGGCGTGTCGGTGGGCTGGCGCATCTCGGAGGAGAACTTCATGAAGGACAACCGCGTGGTGAGCAACCTGAAGCTGCGCGCGGGCTACGGCAAAGTGGGCAACCCCAACAACGCCGGCCGCTTCGCCTACCTCTACTCCATCAACTCGCAGATTAACTACCCCTTCGGGCCCAACGGCACCATCTTCCTCGGGGGCGCGCCCACCCGCCAGCCCAACCCCGAGCTGCGCTGGGAAACCAACGACCAAACCAACTTCGGCATCGACCTGGGCTTGTTCGACAACCGCATTGAGGCCACCCTGGACCTGTACAACCGCAACTCGCCGAACCTGATTACCTCGGTGCCGGTGTCGCTGGTGTCGGGCACCTACGAGAACGTGCCCCGCAACGCCTCTTCGTCCTACAACCGCGGCCTCGACTTCTCGCTGACCTCGCACAACTTCCGCAACGCCGGCCGCGGCCTGGTGTGGAACACGACGCTGAACTTCTCGACCTTCAAAACCCGCCTGACTTCGCTGGGCGCCGGCCTGCCCTTCAACGGCCAGGGCTCGCTGAGCGGCGACATCGTGCGCTACGAGCCGGGCTACGCGTTTGGCTCCTTCTACGGCTACGTGGCCGACGGCCTGTTCCAGACGCCCGAAGACGTACGCAACCACGCCACCCAGACCGTGAACGCCGACCCCACCAAAGCCACCAGCCCCGGCGACATCCGCTTCAAGGACCTGAACAACGACGGCAAGATTGACGCCGCCGACCGCACCTTCATCGGCAATCCCAACCCCGACTTCACCTACGGCCTCACCAACACCCTCACCTACGCGGGCTTCGACTTTAGCGTGTTTTTGCAGGGCGTGCAGGGCAACGACGTGTACAACCTGAACCGCTATTTGGAAGAAGCGCCGCTGTACGGCAACGCCAGCGGCGGCACCCGCGTGCTGGCCCGCTGGACCGGCGCCGGCACCAGCAACGACGTGCCCCGCGCCATTGCCGGCGACCCCAACAACAACCTGCGCGTGAGCAGCTACTACATCGAGGACGGCTCCTACCTGCGCGTGAAAAACCTGACCCTGGGCTACTCGCTGCCCACCAGCCTGCTCGGCCGCATCAACGCCCAGCAGATTCGGGTGTACGTGAGCGCCCAAAACCTCTTCACCTTCACCAAATACACGGGCTTCGACCCGGAGGTGAGCCCCAGCGGCGTCGACCGCGGCATCTACCCGCAGGCCCGCACCTTCCTCGGCGGCCTCAACATCGGGTTCTAATCGCCTCTTCCCACCTCATTCTTAGCCATCCAGACTATGTCCATTTTTCATAAATACGCGTGGGGTGCCCTGTTGGGCCTGGGCCTGCTGAGCGGCTGCGGCGAGAAATTCCTCGACGAAGCCCCCAACGACCAGGTCACCGACGCCAACTTCTACAAGTCCGAACAAGACGCCATTCTGGCCGTGAACGCCGTGTACAGCGAGCTGGGCAAGGGCGGCCAGTACAACTACGCCCTGTGGGGCATCGGCGACATCGGCTCCGACATTTCCTACACCGGCGGCGGCGGCGGCGGCGACGGCATTGAGCAGCAGCAGCTCGACAACTTCAACATCCCGAGCACCAACCCCATCATCAACCGCTTGTGGGGCGGCTGCTACATCGGCATCGGGCGGGCCAACATCGTGCTGCAAAAAGTGCCCGGCATTGCGGGCATGAACCCGGCCATCAAGAACCGCTGCCTGGGCGAGGCCGAGTTCCTGCGGGCCAAGTACTACTTCGACCTGGTGCGGGCCTACGGCGACGTGCCCCTGCTCACGGTGCCGCCCCTCACGCCGGCCGAAGTGAACATTCCGCGCACCCCGGCCGCGCAGGTCTACACCCAGATTGTGAACGACCTCACGGACGCCATCACCAAGCTGCCGACCACCTATACCGGCGAAGACATCGGCCGCGTGACCAAGGGCGCCGCGCAGGGCCTGTTGGCCAAGGTGTACCTCACCCAGGGCAACCTGCCCGCCGCCGCCCAACAAGCCAAGGCCGTGATTGACTCGGGGGTGTACAGCCTGTTCCCGAACTACGGCGACATCTTCAAGATTGCCAACGACAACGGCCGCGAAAGCCTGTTTGAGGTGCAGTACATCTCGGGCCGCAACGAATACACCTTCGACGGCCTGGGCTTTGTGGGCAACGAATTTTTCGGGCCCCGCGGCCAGAGCATTGTGCCCCAGGGCGGTTACGGCTTCAACATCCCGGAAAACGACTTCGTGGCCGGCTACGAAACCGGCGACCTGCGCCGCGACGTGACCATCTGGAAGCCCGGCGACGTGTACCCCGACGGCCGCACCCAGCCGGCCTCGCTGCCGGGCTCGCCCAGCGGCTACGGCTGCAAGAAGTGGTTCATCGGCAAGGTCGACACCCGCGTGTGGGACTCGGGCCTGAACATCAAAGTGATGCGCCTGGCCGAAGTGTACCTGATTTACGCCGAAGCCACCGGCCCCACCACGGGCACCTCGCCCTTGGGCGGCCTGGAGGCCCTCAACATCGTGCGGCGCCGCGCCTTCGGCCTGCCCCTGAACGCGCCTTCGGCCCGCGACGTGGCGGCCGGCATCAGTGCCCAAGCATTTAAGACGGCCGTGTGGCGCGAGCGCAAGTACGAACTGGCCTTCGAGAACGACCGGTGGTTCGACATGAAGCGCACCGGCGAGCTGCTCACCTCGCCCCAGCTGCTGGCCAAGGGCGTGAAGCCCACCAATGTGGTGCTGCCCCTGCCCCAGAGCGAGCTCGACATCAACCCCAACCTGAAGCAGAACCCTGGCTACTAGCCTACAGCTCGCCCGCGCCGCGAAAACCACGTGCGCGTGGGCGAGCCGTTTTGCTCTTTCACCCTTTGTCCAGATTCAACCCATGAAAAATATTGTACGCGCCGCGGCCCTCGGTTTCCTGCTGACGCCGATGCTGCTGGCCTCTTGCACCAAGAAAGAAAACCAGCTGGAAGGCGCCGTGCCGGCGTCGGACTTCACCGTGACCACGGTCACCACGGGCCTGACCACGGTGGCCACCTTCCGGGCCAATAATACCGACGGCTTCCTGTACCAGTGGGAGTTTGGCGACGGCACCGTGGGCACGGGCCAAACCGCGAGCCACACCTACACCAGCGGCGGCACGCTCAAGGCCCGCCTCATCACGGCCTACCGGGGCGGCACCAGCGTGTCGGCCACCAAAGACGTGGTGCTCCCGCAGGTGTCGGCCATCGTGAAAGGCATCCTCACGGGCGGCTCTTCGAAAACCTGGAAGCTCGACAACACCGTGATTGCGCCCATCACCGTGGGCCCGTCGGATTCTGACCCCACCAGCTACTACGCCGGCAACCCCATGCCCGGTCAGCTGCCCGCCTGCCAGGCCGATGACGAGTACACGTTCAGCACCGCCAACGTATTCACCTACGACGCCAAGGGCCAGACCTTCGTGGCCGGTGGCGCCTGCGATGCCCCACGCAACGTGAGCACGTCGTTCACTTTTGGCAACGCCACGGGCCCGGGCCTGGCCCAGCTCACGCTGGCCAGCGCCACCCCGGCGCCGTTCATTGGCGTGACCGATGCCCCCGGCTTTACCTACCGCATTCTTTCCATCGATTCGCAGCACATGCTGGTGCGCGCGGGCAGCACGGCTGCCGGCGTGGTGTTCGACATGAAATTTGTTGCGAAGTAGCCGCGTTTGGCTGCTTAACACCCTCCTTTCCTCCGCCCCATGAGATTTCCTGACTTCCGCTTCAAGCCCCGCCACGGGGCCGGCCTGCTCCTCGCACTGAACCTGCTGGCCTGCACCGACAAAGGCAGTTCCTTCACGCCCGGCCCGGTGACGCCTCCGGGGCCGGTGACGCCGGTGACCAATGAAGACGCCCGTGCCTACGCCGACTACACCGAACTGGTGTGGAGCGACGAGTTCGACGGCGCGGCGCTGGACCAAGCCAAGTGGAAGTACGACCTAGGCGGCGGCGGCTGGGGCAACAACGAGCTCGAAACCTACACCAACTCGACCGATAACGCCTACCTGAACGGCGGCAACCTCTACATCAAGGCCATTAAGTCGAGCTCGGGCAACATCACCTCGGCCCGCATCCTCACCAGCGGCAAGAAGGACTTCCAGTACGGGCGCATCGACGTGCGGGCCCAGGTGCCCAAGGGCAAGGGCATCTGGCCCGCCATCTGGATGCTGGGCTCCGACATCGGCCAGAACCCCTGGCCCAAGTGCGGCGAAATCGACATCATGGAGGTGCGCGGCAGCAAGCCCCGCGAGCTGCTCAGCACCATGCACTTCCAGACCGCGCAGGGCACGCACGGCCAGCAGGGCACCACGCAGCTGCAGCCGGCCGACCTCTCCGACGCCTTCCACATCTACTCGGTGGTGCGCAGCAAGGACCAGCTACGCTTTTACATCGACGGGCAGCAGTACTACACCTTCGGTAACGGGGGCGCCTCGCCCAACCCGTTCAACAACCTGTTTTTCGTGATTTTGAACGTGGCCGTGGGCGGCGACTTCGACGGCAACCCCGACGCCAGCACCGTCTTCCCCCAGCAAATGGTGGTGGACTACGTGCGCCAGTACCAATACAAATAAGCGCGCTACCCCGCCCGCTTGCTACCAGTCCGGCCGGGAATTGGTGGGATATGACCCCGCCGGATAGGGCGGCAGCCGCTCCCGGTTCGGACAAACCGGGGCGGCTGCCCCCGATGGTATTATCAGCCCGGGCTACCGGTGGTTTCTGCCGCGCCGGGCCTTATTTCAACGCCATGCTTTCCTTCCTTCTTTCCGGTTTCCTGTTGCTGAACGCCGAGGCAGCGCCGCCGCCCTCGCCGCCTGCCAAGCCGCGCTACACCTTCACCAAGCTGGCGTGGAGCGACGAGTTCAACTACACCGGCCTGCCCGACTCCACGAAGTGGAAATACGACGTGGGCGGCAGCGGCTGGGGCAATAAGGAGGAGCAGTACTACACCAAGCGCCGCCTCGAAAATGCCCGCGTGGAAGGCGGCCACCTGATAGTGGAAGCCCGCAAGGAAGCCCTGATGCCGGGCAATCCCTACACCTCGGCGCGGCTGGTGTCGCGCGGCCCCGGCGGCAGCCAGACCTATGGCCGCATTGAGGTGCGGGCCCAGATTCCGGCCGGGCGTGGCACTTGGCCCGCCATCTGGATGCTGCCCGATGAAAACCCCTACGGCAACCACAGCTGGCCCGACAACGGCGAAATCGACATCATGGAGCACGTGGGCTACGACCCCAATGTGATACACGCCACCACGCACTGCAAGGCGTATTACTTCCGCATCAACAACCAGAAAACGGGCATCACCAAACTGCCCGACGCCACCACGGCCTTCCACGTCTACGCCATTGAGTGGACGCCCGAAACCATCACGGCCGACATCGACGGCGAGCAGTACTTCGCCATGCGCAACGAGCGCACCGGCTGGGAAGCTTGGCCTTGGGACAAACCCTTTCACCTGCTGCTGAACGTGGCCGTGGGCGGCGAGTGGGGCGGCCTGAAAGGCATCGACGAAGCCGCCTTCCCGCAGCAGATGCTGGTGGACTACGTGCGGTTTTACCAGATGAAAAAGAGCTGATTTCGGGCGTAGCGCCTCACCCCCGGCCCCTCTCCCAAGGGAGAGGGGAGCCGGACATCTTCACGAACCGGTGCCCCCTCTCCCTTGGGAGAGGGGGTCAGGGGGTGAGGCGCCCGCCATCCTCCCTCTTTACCCCGCCCGGCCCGATGAGTGGCTGGCGGGTGCTGCCGATGCCGCGCTCCAGTGGAACGCCGGCATCACGATGAAGGAACGGGTCCTGCGGGTCTGTTGGTGAGCTGGCTTGCGCTGGCTCGTTCCTTCTGTAGCACTGCGCGTTGCAGTGCTGCCTCTGTTTTGACTTCCATTTTTGCATGAAAAACCCCGTCTCTACATTCCGGCGCCTGGCCTTTGGGGCCGCGCTTGCGCTGGCCGCCAGCCCGGCCGCCCGGGCCCAGCGCCTGGGCCTGGAGCCCCGCATCGACTCGCTGCTCAAAGCCATGAGCACCGAGGAAAAGCTGGCTCAGCTCACCAAAAACAGCTTCATGACCACGCCGGACAACACCCGGCTTCGCATTCCGGGCTTTGTGATGGACGACGGCCCCCACGGCGTGCGCTTCGAGAAAGCCACGGCCTGGCCCACGGGCATGGGCCTGGTCTCGACCTGGCACCGCGGCCTGGCCGAACAGGTGGGCCAGGCCATGGGCGAAGAGTTCTGGGCCTTTGGCAAGCAGCAGCAGCTGGGCCCCTGCATCGACCTGACGCAGGACCCGCGCGGCGGCCGCAGCGCCGAAAGCGGCGGCGAAGACCCTTACCTGATTGGCCAGCTGCAGTCGCGCGTGGCTTTCGGCATTCAGAAAACGCCGGCGATGGCCACCGTGAAGCACTTCATGATTGAGGGCAAGCAGGCCACGCGCCACACCCGCAACGAGTTGTTTACGGACCGCGGCGTGATGGAGCACTACGGCTACAACTTCCGCACCGTGGTGCAGGAGGGCGCCGTGCTGAGCGTGATGTCGGCTTACAACCTGATAAATGGCGAGCACGCGGCCGAAAGCCCGTATTTGCTGAACACGGTGCTGCGCGAGCGCTGGGGCTTCCCGTTCTACGTGGTGTCGGACTGGGACGCGGTGCACGACACGAAGAAAGCCATCATGGCCGGCAACGACGTGTGCATGGGCTCCGACGACTACCTCAAGGACCTGCCCGGCCTGGTGGCCAGCGGCGCCGTGCCCATGACGGCCATCGACGCGGCCGTGCGCAACGTGCTGCGGACCAAAATCATGGCCGGCCTGCTCGACTACTACCCCAAAGGCAGCAAGGCCGACGCCAACACGCCGGCCCACACCAAGCTCAACCAGCAGGCGGCCCGCGAGTCCATTATTCTGCTGAAAAACGCGGGCAACATTCTGCCGCTGAAAAAGGCCTCGGTGAAGCGCATTGCCCTCATTGGCCCCAACGCCGACAAGGGCAACCTGAACTGCTTCGGCAGCTCCGAAACCACGCCTCCCTACGCCGTGAGCCTGAAGCAAGGCTTGGAAACCAAGCTGGGCGTGGACAAGATTTCCTTTGCCAAAGGCTGCGACATGAACAGCGCCGACACCACCGGCTTCAAGCTGGCCCGCGAGCTGGCCCGCAAGGCCGACGTGGTGATTTTCGCCGCCGGCCTCGACAGCACGCAGGAGGGCGAAGCCTACAACTCGGGCCACGACCGCGCCAACAACTCGGCCACCCTGCCCGGCCAGCAGCAGGCCCTCATCATGGCCCTGGCCAAAGCCAACCCCAACGTGGTGGTGGTGGTGCAGAGCGGCGGCGTGTGCGCCATGCACGAAAGCCTGCCCCGCATGAAGGGCCTCGTGTACAGCTTCTACGCCGGCCAGGAAGCAGGCACTGCCCTGGCCGACGTGCTGCTGGGCGACTACAACCCCGCCGGCCGCATGGCCGTGAGCATGCCCACCGGCGACAGCCAGCTGCCCGCCTGGGGCGACGACCTGCGCGACGCCAACGGCGTGGGCTACCGCTACTACGACAAGAAAGGCATGAAGCCGGAGGTCGCCTTCGGGGCCGGCCTGAGCTACACCACTTTCCAGTACAGCAACCTGCAGGCCCCCAAAGCACCCGTGGCCGCCGGCGCCCCCGTCACCATCAGCGTGGACGTAACCAACACCGGCGCCGTGGCCGGCGACGAAGTAGTGCAGCTCTACGTGAGCGACAAATCCTCGAAGCTGGACATGCCGGTGAAGCAGCTCAAAGGCTTCGAGCGCATCAACCTGGCCCCGAAGCAGAAGAAAACCGTGACGTTCACGCTCTCGGCCGAAGACTTCTACTTCTGGAACGAGCAAACCAAAGCCTACGAGGTGCACCCCGGCGCCTACGCCTTCAAGGTGGGCAGCGCCTCCGACAAACTGCCCCTAGGCGGCGCCCTCACCCTGCAAGCCGCCACCGCCAAACCCGATTTGAAAGTAACGCAGGTGTTCACGATGCCGCGCTTCCCCAAGCCCGGCCAGGCCGTGACGTTCTACGCCATGGTGAAAAACATGGGCACCGCGCCCGTGCCCACCGGCAGCAAGCTGGGCGTGAATTTCACCATCGACAAAGCCAAGGTGGGCAGCCTGCAGGGCTTGCAGCAGCCGCTGCTGCCCGGCCAGGCCCGCCTGCTGGCCGCCACCACCAATAACTGGAAACCCACCGCCAGCGGCACCTTCACGGTGGGCGCCGTGGTAGATGGCACCAACGCCATTGCCGAATGGCTGGAAAGCAACAACAGCTTCAGCCGGCCGCTTCGGGTGTACTAGGCTGCGGCGGAGGTCGGCAACTGGCTTGGCAGAACGTCATGCCGAGCGCCGCCGGAGCAACTCGCGTGGGGTAGTAATCATTTACTCTTGCACGCGAGTTGCTCCGGCGGCGCTCAGCATGACGTTCTGCTTTTCTTCCCCTGCCTTACTCCCGTTGCCCCGCGTAGCTTCCCGCGGCCCGTATCTTTGGCAACGGCCGTGCCCGGTGGTGCCGGCTGCCCTTTCCCCATGCTCTCGGCCACCTCTCTTCAACGCCTGTTCGGCATCAAAGCCGGCGAAGCCCGCACCGTGGGGCTGTTTTCGCTGCACAACTTCCTGCTCGGCATCGGCTCGGTGCTGGTGTACGTGGCGGCCAACGTGCTGCTGCTGGAACACGACCCCGCCCAAAGCCTTCCCCTGGGATACGTGGCCGGTGCCCTGGCCATGATGGCCGTGGGCAAAGTCTACACCCATTTCGAGCACCATTTATTGCTGCGCAAGCTGGCGGTGCGCGTGCTGCTAGCGGCGGTAGCGCTGGTGGGCATGCTGGGCGTACTGGTGGTGTTCGGCCATTCGGTGGCGGCCGCGGTGGCCATCATGGCGGGCTACCGGGTCATCTACCTGCTCACCAACCTGGAGTTCTGGGGCGTGTCGGCGGTGGTGTTTGATGTGCGCCAGAGCAAGCGCCTGTTCAGCGTCATCAGCTCCGGCGACATGCCGGCCAAGGCGCTGGGCGCCATTCTGGCGGCCCTCATTCACGGCGATGCGCAGCTGCCGGTGCTGCTGGGGCTGTCGTTTGTGGCGTATCTGGGGGCACTGTTTACGTTGCGGGCCACCCTCACTTCGCACGTGGTGGAGGCCACGGCGCGGGCGGTGCGACGGGTGCGCCGGCCGCCGGGCCGGCTGCTTCAGCAGCTTTTCGGGGGCAGCGAGCTGGTGCAGGCCATGTGCCTGAGCCTGGTGGCCATTGCGGGCGTCGTCACGGGCGTGGAGTACATGTTTTTCCTCAACGTGAAGCACAAGTTTCACGCTTCGGCCGACGTGATGCAGTCCGTCGGCTGGGTGCTGGCGGCTACCTACGGCGCGGCCACGTTTTTCAAGCTGCTGGTGAGCCGGCAGGCGCTGGAGCGCTACGGCGTGCAGTGGTCGCTACGGCTGCTGCCAGTGGTGGCGCTGGTAGCTTTGGCCGTTTTTGGCGGCCTGCAGGTGGCGGGCGGCTACAGCCAAAGCGGGCAGCTAGCCTTCTTCTGCGGGTTGTACCTGCTGCTGGAAGTGCTGCGCCGCACCGTGTTCGACCCCGTTTTTCTGGTTCTGTTTCAGCCGCTGGCGCCCACCCAGCGCCTGGCCGCCCACACGCTGGCCAAGGGCTTTTACGAGCCGCTGGGCATGGGCCTCACCGGCCTGCTGTTCTTCGTGCTGGGCTACGTGGGCCGACTCGACGGCGGCATGCCATTCGTCTGGATGGGCGCACTGCTGCTGCTGGCGCTGCTGTTTCTAGCCCGCACCTACCGCAGCTATCTGGCCGAGCTGAAGGAAGGCCTGGGTCGCCGCTTCGCCGAAACGGCCGAGCTGGCCCTGCCCGACGCCGCGCGCCACGTGGTGCTGGCCCAGCTGCGCAGCCCCCAGCCCACCGAAGTGCTCAATGCCGTGGCCTGGCTGCGCCAGCGCGAGCCCGCCACCCTGGCCAGCCACGCGCCCACCCTGCTGGCGCATGCTGATGAACGGGTGCGCTTAGCCCTGCTGGCCTCGGCCGAAGCCACGACTTTGCCCGTCGCAACCCTGCAGGCGCTGGCCCTCGGCGATGCTGCCCCGGCCGTGCGCGCCGCCGCTGCTCAGCAGCTGGCCGCCGCCGCGCCCGATGCCCCGGAAGTACGCCAGTTGCTGGCCGGCACCGACTGGGACGCGCGGCAGGGCGCCATTCGCGGCAGCCTCGCCGTGGCGCCGCAGCACGCGGCGGCCCAGTCCAGCCTGTTGCAATTAGTGCCGGCTTCCAATGCGCCCACCACGGCCCTTGAGGTGGCCTTGCGCCTGCTGGCGTTTTTCCCCCTTGATGTGCAGGCCCATCTCGCGGAGCGTGGGCTGGCCAGTGCCGAACCCGAAATGGTGCGGGCCACCCTCACGGCCCTGGGCACGGTAGGGCACATGCAGTTGGCAGAGCACCTGCTCACGGCCCTCAATGACCAGCACCTCTGGGAGCCGGCCGCCGACAGCCTGGTGGCCCTGGGCCCGGCCGTGGTGCCGCTGCTGCGCGAGGCCCTGCGCCGCGAGCCTGAGCCCCTGCACCCGCAACGCACGGCCTTGGTGCTGGAGCGCCTGAACACCACTGCCAGCCGCGCCGCCCTGGTCGAGCTGGCCCAGCACCCGCACCTGTTCACCCGCGGCGTGGCGCTGCGCTCCCTGCGCCGTTTCCCGGCCCGCTCGGCCGACCGGCCGGTATTTGAGCAGTTGCTGCGCGAAGAATTTGCCTTGGCCGCGCAGCTGCTGCAAGGCTTGGTGGCCGATGGCCAGGCTGAATTCCAGGCCACCATCGATTACGAGCTAAGCCTGCTGCACCAGCGCGTGTTTGGCCTGCTCGCCCAGCTCTACGACGCCGAATCGGTGGCCACGGCCCAGCGCAACGTGGCCCACGCCGCCCGCGAGCGTCAGGCCAATGCCCTCGAAATCCTCGATAACCTCATTCCCCGCCCCGTCTACCAAGGGCTGCAGGCCCTGCTCGATGACTCGCCGCTGCCCGAGAAAGCGGCGCTGTTTGCCCGGCTCACGGCCCCGGCGCCGCCCCACACCGCCCCGCCCGCCCAGCCGCTGCCCACGCTGCTGCTGCGCCGCGGCCACATGGCCTTTACTTCCTGGACGCTGGGCCTGGCCCTGCGCCACTGGCGGCCCACCGAGCCTGACGCCGCCGACATTCTACGGCCCTACCTCGTTTCGCCCTACCAGCTGCTGCGCGAAAGCGCGCAGGTGGCCGCGGCCGCCCTGGCCGCCACATTGGGCCAGCCCATTTCCTCACTTCCCCTGCCCGACATGAGCCAGCATTCTTCCCACCAGTCCGAAGCCCGCGTGTCCTCGCTTGAGCGGGTGGTGGTGCTCAAAAACACCGCCCTGTTTGCCCAAACGCCCGAAAACGTGCTGAGCAGCATTGTGCCCATCATGAAGGAGGTGACGTTTCACGAAGGCGAGGAAATATTTGCCCAGGGCGACCTCGGCACCTCGCTTTTTATTCTGCACGATGGGCAGGTGGGGATTTTTACGGGCGCGCAGCAGCTGGCCACCTTCGGCCCCGGCGACTTCTTCGGCGAGCTGGCCCTGCTCGATGCGGAGCCCCGCTCAGCCACGGCGGCCACGCTGAGCGAAGTGCTGGCCTTCCGCATCGACCAAGAAGATTTCTACGACGTGATGGAGGAGCGCGGCGAAGTGCTGCGCAACATCCTGCGCATTCTTTGCCAGCGCATCCGGTTGCAGAATGAGAAAATGCGCGGGCTGGCTGCAGGATAGTAACTTGTCATCCTGAGCAAAGCGAAGGACCTTATCACGCTCGAACGACTTGTTCTGGCGTGATAAGGTCCTTCGCTTTGCTCAGGATGACAAGCGGGTTATTCACTCCACCACCTCGTAAATCTTTACCGGCAGCGCCTTGTTCTTGAGCGTGACTTCGCTCACAAACTGGCACTGGAAGGACTCTTTCACTTTCAAATAGACGGCTTCGCTGATGATAATCTGGTTGGGCTTGGCGGCCGACTGCAGGCGCTGCGACATGTTCACCACGTCGCCGATGACGGTGTAATCCAGGCGCTTGAGCGAGGCCGAGCCGATGTTGCCCGACACCACTTCGCCGGTGTTCACGCCGATGCTCACCTGCGGGCGGTACTCAAAACCGGCAGGCAGCGGGGCGTCGCTCTGCTGCAGGGCCTCGCGGGCCGAAAGCGCCGCGTCGATGGCCCGGTCAAGGTGGTGCTCGCCGCGAAACACGACCATCACGGCGTCGCCCATGAACTTGTCGACGTGGCCGCCCTGGGCAATGAACTCCTTCACCACCAGGTCGAAATACGTGTTGAGCAGGCTCACCACGTCGGTGGGCGCCAGCTTTTCGGCCAAGGCCGTGAAGCCGCACACGTCCAGAAAAACCACGGTGGCTTCCACGGTTTCGGAAGCGGTGAGGCGGTTTTCGAAGTCGGGCCGCGTCATGAAGTTGAGCACGGTCTCGTCGACGTACATCTTCAGGATATTGTTTTCCTGAATGGCCTTGAGGGTGTCGCGCAACTGGCGCACCTGGTCGGCGGTTTTCTCGATGGTGACTTCCAGGTCGGTGAAATCGACGGGTTTCACCACGAAATCGAAGGCGCCGCGGTTCATGGCGGTGCGCAGGTTGCCCAGGTCGCCGTAGGCCGACACGATGACCGTTTTCATGGCCGGGTGCTGGGCGTGGGTGTGGCTGAGCAGCGTGAGGCCATCCATCACCGGCATGTTGATGTCGGACAGAATAACGTCGGTATCGGGGTGCTCGCCGATGCGCGTCAGGGCCTCCTCGCCGTTGGTGGCGAACACAAACTCGTAGGTAGCCTCCCGAATCTTGCGCCGAAACTTCTGCTTGATGAGCAGTTCGAGGTCGGTTTCGTCGTCGACCACCAGAATTTTCGTTTTCATGACACGGGTTGCGGTAGAACGGTTGGCTGCGCGCTTAGGAAGGCAGCAAATGTGCTAATTTATCTTTAAGTACCGCAAAATCCACCGGCTTGGTGAGGAAATCGTGGGCGCCCAGGGCCAGCGCTTTCTGGTGGCTTTCGTCGTCGCCGTACGCCGTTATCATCATCATGGTGGTGGGCGGCATTTCAAACTCCTCCTTCACGTGCCCCAGCAGGTCGAGCCCGCTCATGCCGGGCATGTTGATGTCGGAGAGGATGATGAGCACTTCGGAATGGTGCGCCCGCAGAAATTCCAGGGCTTCCTCGCCCGAGAAAGCAAAGCTGAAGGTCCACTGGCCGCTGCGGATTTCGCGCCGGAAACGCTGCTGGAACAAGTCGCGCACATCGGTTTCGTCGTCAACTACCAGAATTTGCATGGGGTCAATTTTGCGGAGTAAGAGTTGGGGCCAAAGGTAGGCCCGGTCCGCCTTGGGCCGGCAGGCGCACCACGAATTCGGTGCCCTCGCCCTCGCGGCTTTCCACGGTGAGGGTGCCGCCGTGGCCCGTGGTCACGATGTCGTGGCTCAGGCTCAGGCCCAGGCCCGTGCCTTCGCCCACGGGCTTGGTGGTGAAGAAGGGCTGGAAGATTTTTTCCTTTACCCCGTCCGACATCCCCGTGCCGTTGTCCTTCACCTGGATTTCGACCGCGCCCGGCACGGCGTGGGTGCTCACGGTCACGGTGGGCCGGTAGCCCGGGTCCGGGCTTTGCCGCTGGCGCTGCTGCACGGCGTGGAAAGCGTTGGTGAACAGGTTTATCAGCACGCGACCCAGGTCCTGCGACATGGCCTCGATGCGGGGCAGCCCGGGGGCCAACTCCGTCACGAGCTCGGCCGTGAATTCCTTGTCTTTGGTGCGCAAGCCCTGGTAGGCCAGGCGCAGGCTGTCTTCCACCACGGCGTTGAGGTTGGTGGGCACGCGCTGGCTGGTGCCGGCCCGCGAGTGCTCCAACATGCCCTTAATGATGGACGTGGCCCGCTGGCCGTGCTGGCTGATTTGCTGCAGGTTCTGCTTCAGGCCCGTCAGGATTTCCTGCTCCAGGCCGGTGCTGCGGGTGGGGTCGCGGTGCTCGCCGGTGATTTCGTCGACCAGGTCGGTGCTGACTTCGGCGAAGTTCTTCACGAAGTTGAGCGGGTTCTGCAGCTCGTGGGCAATGCCGGCCGTGAGCTCGCCCAGAAAGGCCATTTTCTCGCGCTGCACCAGCTGGTCCTGGGCGGTTTTGAGCTCGGCCAGCGACTGCTCCAGGGCCTCGCGGGCGCGCTCCTGCTGGCGGGCGTGGCGGGCCAACAGCAAGGCCAGCGCCAGCAGCGCCACCAGGCCGGCCACCAGCCCGTAGGTGCGGTAGCGGGCCTTGAGGCGGGCCTGGCCGGCGGCGGCCTCCTGGGCGCGCTGCTGCTCGCGGTAGTTGAGGTTTTGCAGGCGCATCACCTTCTCCTGCCCAAACAGGGTGTCCTTCATCACCAGCATCAGGCTCTGGTACTTGAGGGCGCTGTCAGCGTTGCCGCGGGTTTTAAAGTCCTGGGTGAGCAGGGTGCTGGCGTTGAGCACCCCGCGCAGGAAGCCGTTGGTTTGAGCGGCCTGGCAGCCCAGCCGGGCGTAGTAAACACTGGAGTCGAGGCGGCCCTGCTGCTGGTAGAGCGTGGCCAGGCCCACGTAGGCAAAGTTGAGGCTGCGCAGGTGCTGCACCTTCTTCGACTCCGTGATGCTGGCCCGGTAAAACGCCTTGGCTTGCGCCGTGCGGCCCTGCTTGCGGGCCACGTTGCCCAGCCCGTAGAGAATGTAGTTGGTGGGCGTGCGCAGGCGGCGGGCCAGCGCGTAGGCCCGCTCCTGAAAGATGCGCGACGAGTCGAGCTGGTTGAACAGGTCGTAGGCCAGGCCGATGTTGCTGAGCTCAATCACCACGCGGCGCTCGTCGCGCAGTTCCTCGCCAATTTTCAGCGCCCGGAAGTAGTAGGCCAGGCCCTGGCGCTGGTCGCGCAGGTACACGTAGATGATGCCGATGCTGCGCAGGTTCTGGGCGGCCAGGGCGCGGTCGTGGGTGACTTCGGCAATGCGCAGCGACTTCTGAAACACCTCCAGCGCGCGGGCCAGGTTGCTTTCGCGCAGGGCGGCGCCCAGGCGGTTCAGGGCCTCGCCCTCGCCGTGGCGGTAGTGCACGCGGCGGGCCAGCGCCAGGGCTTTGTAGGCATACACCGCGGCCGAGTCGGTGCGCTGGGTCCAGAGCTGGTCGCTGAGCTGGCACAGCAGCACCACGCGGCTGGTGTCGGGCAGCGGGCGGGCCAGCAGGTGGCGCAGGCTGTCCACGGCGCGGCTGGGCGGCGGCGGCATGATGCGGCCCTGCCCCGCCCGTGGCAGCAGCAGCAGCAGCAGCGCTGCCACGGCCGCCCATGCCACCCCGGCAGCCCTACTCCGAAAAAGAGAAATAAACGTGCGCAATAGAGAAGGTACCAAGCCGGAGGAAAATTCAGCGAATTCCGAATCGGGGACGCATGCTGACGGAAGGGCAGTGAGGGTTTCCCCGCCCGTAACCGCTAGTGCACCCCCGAGCAAACGAACTCGTAAGCTGGCCATTAGCTGGCTTACTCAATTAAGTGGCAAGCTAATCAGAAACTCGGTGAATTTCCCTTCCTGAGACGCCACCGTGAGCGCGCCGCCGTGGCCCTGGGCGATGATGTCGTGCGAGAGCGAGAGACCCAACCCCGTGCCCTCGCCCGTGGGCTTGGTGGTGAAAAAAGGCTGGAAGATTTTCGCCTGCACCGCGGCCGGCATGCCCGTGCCGTTGTCGGCCACTCGGATTTCGACCTGTTGCCCTACTTGCTTTGTGCTGACCGTGACGGTGGGCTGGTAGCCGGCCTCGCCGGTTTGCTGGCGCTTTTGCACGGCGTAAAACGCATTGCCGAGCAGATTCAGCAGCACCCGCCCCACGTCCGCGCCCACCACCGAAACCAACGGCAGGCCCGGCGCAAAATCCGTTTCCAGCGTGGCGTTGAAGGTTTTGTCTTTGGCCCGCAGGCCTTGATAAGCCAAGCGTAAGTATTCCTCGCAGAGCTGGTTCAGGTCCGTCGGGGCGCGCTCGCCGGTGCTCGTGCGCGAATGTTCCAGCATGCCTTTGACGATGGCTGCCGCCCGCTTGCCGTGGTGGCTGATTTTGCCCAGGTTCTGCCGCAGGTCGCTCACCAGCTCGGCTTCCAGCGCCGCGTCGCGAATACTCTTGGCCTGCTCTTCTTCCAGCTCCTCCATTAACTCCTGGCTCACCTCCGAGAAGTTGTTGACGAAGTTCAAGGGGTTCTGAATTTCGTGGGCGATGCCGGCCGTGAGCTCGCCCAGGCTGGCCATCTTTTCTTTCTGGATGAGCTGGGCCTGGGTAGCGCGTAGGTCGGTGAGCGAGCGTTGCAGCTCGCCGGTGCGCTGGGCCACCTGCGTTTCGAGGGTTTCGTTTTGCTGAGCCAGCAGGGCTTGTTTCTCCTGTTCCTGCGCGATGGTCTGGGCCGAAAGCCGCTCCACCTCGGCCAGTTTCACTTGCAGCAGCCCGGCATCGAGGGCAAACTCGCGGGCCAAAAATAGCGAAATGCCCAGCGCTGGCAGCGCAAAAATGTTCACGATGAGTAGATTTTGCAGCAGCAGCGGCGCCGACAGCAATATCCCGCCCGCATAGCCCAGCGCGGCCAGCAGCCCGCCCGCAAAGCCAACGGCGACAATCCAGGCCCCGCGCCGCCGCTGCCGCAAGGCCCGCACGGTCAGGCGCAACTCCTCGGCATTGATTACAACGCCCAGGCCAGCCCACAGATAACCCGTCGTTGGATGAAAAGGAGCCAGCACCTGCGTCAGCACGGCCCCTGCGAACCACACCCACAAGCCGGCGTAAACGCGCCCGGGCCGCTCGTGGAACAAGGCATACAAGGCCCGCACGCACCACAGGCCGGCCATGCACGCCAGCAAATTGCTGGCGACGTGCACCGTCAGATAAGTCCATAACGAATCGAAAGGCTGGGTGAAATTGAAATAGGCACCCAGCGAGGCCAGCGCCGCCGCCAAGGCAAAGCGGGCAAAATACCGGTTGGCGCGCTGGGCCGGGTTGTAGCGGTAAAAGGCGTAGTGCAGCAGGGCCAGCATAACCGAAAATCCCAGCAACACTAGGAATATCCGGGCGTTATCTCTTTCCCTGGCCTGCCCCTGCCAGAATACCTGCGGGCTGAACAAAAAGGCTGTTAGCTGCGGGCCTCGGTCAGCTCCCATCAGGAAAGGCGGCTGCCAGGGTGCGTAGCGCACGGCCAGCACCTGCTCGGCTGGCCCGCCCGCCGGCGCTTGCCCAGGTTGCGGAAAGCGCCCCCGGGGCACCACCCGAGCGGGGTCGGCATTGATGATACCTTGTCGTTGTACCAACTGGCCGTTGAGGTATACTTCAATAGCACCCAGTTCCCCGAAATTGACCAGCAGGTCGTGCCCGCGCAGGCTGTCGCCGGGGCGGAAGCGCAGCCGCAGCCAGCTGATGCCGGTTTGCACAGCCCGCGGCTGCGCGCGCCGTGGCCGGGTGGGATTGAGTGTGTCCCAAGCGCGGTCGTCGAAGTCGGGCCGGGCCCAGGCGGGGTCGTCACCGGCGTGGTAGCGCCAGCCTTTTTGCAGCAGGAACCTGCCCGTGGCGGGCAGACGGTTGATGCGCAGCACCGCCGTATCAGCCGGCAGCGGCGCGGCGGTGGCAACCCCAAAAAGCAGCCCCAGGGCCGCGAGCAGTAGAACTAGACGCATAGGCAAACGCCGGCACCATGCCGCAGTTCATCTGTTGCGGTTAGAATTAATCCCGGTTAAAATTGACTTTTAGGCCGGCAAGCTAATGATAAATTCCGTGCCTTCGCCCTCGCGGCTTTCCACGGCCAGCGTGCCGCCGTGGCCCTGCGTCACAATGTCGTAGCTCAGCGAAAGGCCCAGGCCCGTACCCTCACCGGTGGGCTTGGTGGTGAAGAAAGGCTGGAAGATTTTGGCCTTTACGCTTTCGGGCATGCCCGTGCCGTTGTCTTTCACGCGCAGCTCCACTTGGTCACCCTCGCGGCGCGTGCTCACGCTCACGGTGGGCGCGTAGCCGGGCTCGCCGCGCTGCTGGCGCTGCTTCACGGCGTAAAAAGCATTGGTGAGCAGGTTGAGCAGCACTCGGCCCAGGTCCTGCGAAATGACTTCGACGGGCGGCAGGCTGGGGTCGAAGTCGGGCTTGAGCGTGGCGTTGAAGCTCTTGTCCTTGGCGCGCAGGCCGTGGTAGGCCAGGCGCAGGTACTCGTCGGCCAGGGCGTTGAGGTCGGTGGGCACCCGCTCGCCGGAGCTGGCCCGCGAGTGCTCCAGCATGCCGCGCACGATGCTGGCCGCGCGCCCGCCGTGCTGATGAATCTTCTGCAGGTTCTGCTTGAGGTCGGCCAGCAGGTCGGCTTCCAGCTCCAGGTCGCGGTCAGGCTTTTCGCGCTCCTCTTCCAGCTCCGTCACCAGCTCGGCCGAGACTTCGGCGAAGTTATTGACGAAGTTGAGCGGGTTTTGAATCTCGTGGGCAATGCCGGCGGTGAGCTCGCCCAGGCTGGCCATCTTCTCGCTCTGAATGAGCTGCGCCTGCGTGGTTTTGAGCTCGGTGAGGGCCGTGCGCAGCTCCTCGGCCTGGTGGGTGAGGGCGGCGGTGCGCTCGTTCACCAGGCGTTCCAGCTCGGCATTCTGCGCCTCAATCAGGCGCTTGGCCTTGTCTTCTTCTTCGCGCTGCAGCCGCTCTTTTTCCAGCTGCTTTTTCTGGCTGCGCGCAATGAAAATAAAGGTAATGAGCCAGATAATGGCAAACGCTTGCGTCGTATCGAGGGCGGCGTCGTACTGCTTGGGCACCTTGCCCGTGGGCGATTCCACCACAAATTCGACCAGCTTGTAGAGCAAAAACGGGCTCACGGCCAGCAGCAGCGAGCGGGCCGGCCGGTAGTCGCGCACGGCCACCACCACGGCCACCACCACGCTCAGCACCAGCAGCAAATAAGCGTCGTCGAGGTTGGCACTGCGCACGTCGAGCGCGCGAGCGCCGAGGTACAGCAGCACGCCGGGCACCCAAATCCAGTTCAGGGCCCGGTTGCCGCGGGGCATGCGCCGGGGCAGGTCCAGGAACTTGCGCAGCGCCCCCACCACGCCATACGCCAGCGGGGCTATGATTAGAATGTCGCCAAAGCTTGAATAGTTTGCCATGAAAGTCGATGCAGCGCGTGGCCGGGACCCGGCCCCGACGAAGTGCGCGGCAATGTTAATCAGCAGCCGCCGAACCATTGCCGGCGCCGCGCCCGCGAGCCCCTACGCCGGCAGGCGCACCACAAACTCGGTGCCCTCGCCCTCGCGGCTTTCCACGGTGAGGGTGCCGCCGTGGCCTTTGGTCACGATGTCGTGGCTCAGGCTCAGGCCCAGGCCCGTGCCCTCGCCCACAGGCTTGGTGGTGAAGAAGGGCTGAAAAATCCTCGCCTGCACGCTCTCGGGCATGCCCGTGCCGTTGTCCCTCACCCGGATTTCGACTGCGCGCCCGCTGGGCCGGCAGGTGCTCACGGTGACGGTGGGCTCGTAGGCAGCGCCCGATTCCTGAGCTTCGCGCTGGCGCTGGCGCACGGCGTGCAGGGCGTTGGTGCACAGGTTGAGCAGCACCCGGCCCAGGTCCTGCGCCACCACGGGCACCGGGGCCAGTTGGGTGTCGAAATTTTTACCCAGCGTGGCCCGGAAGGTTTTGTCCTGGGCGCAGAGGCCGTCGTAGGCCAGCGTCAGCGACTCGTCGGCCAGGGCGTTGAGGTCGCTGAGCTCGCGCGGGCCCGTGCCGGAGCGCGAGTGCGCCAGCATGTCTTTGATGATGGACGACGCCCGCTGGCCGTGCTGGCTGATTTGCTGCAGGTTCTGCTTCAGGCCCACCAGAATTTCCTGCTCCAGGCCCGCCGACCGGGCCGGGCCGCGGCCGTTCATGTCCTCCACCAGGTCGGTGCTCACTTCGGCGAAGTTTTTCATGAAGTTGAGCGGGTTTTGCAGCTCGTGGGCAATGCCAGCCGTGAGCTCGCCTAGGAAGGCCATCTTCTCGGCCTGCACCAGCTGCGACTGCGTTTGCCGGAGCTGGTCCAGCGTGCGGCGGTTCACGCGCAGCTGCCGGTAGATGAAAGCACTCAGCCCCGACACCACCAGCACCGCCACCAGCGCGCCCAGCAACAGCCAGTTGCCGAGGCGCAGCCGCTCGGCCTGCACGGCCTGGGCTTGGCGCAGCTCGTTGATTTGCGCGTTTTTGGCCTGCTCGATGCGCTCGTTTTCGTACTGCGCCACATGGAAGGCTGCCTGCGCTACGCTGAGCGTATCGGCGAGGGCAATGTAGGCGCGCGAGTAGCGCTGGGCTT
Organism: Hymenobacter sp. 5317J-9; assembly: GCF_022921075.1. Lineage (NCBI taxonomy): Bacteria > Pseudomonadati > Bacteroidota > Cytophagia > Cytophagales > Hymenobacteraceae > Hymenobacter > Hymenobacter sp. 5317J-9. The sequence goes on along the minus strand of NZ_CP095050.1, from coordinate 891,175 downwards.
CCACCAGCTGGCCGCGGGCGTCGTAGAAGGCGGCCAACTCCTGCAGGTAGCGCGGGCGCAGCTTGTCGAGCCGGGCGGCGGTGGCTTTCTGGTAGGCGCGCAGCCAGTGGTGCTCAGCTAGGCGGTGGTTGCCTTGGGTAGTGTAGTAGCGGGCCCAGGTGGCGTCCAGCTCAAACTCGCCCGGCCCGCTGGAGGTGGGCAGGTCCAGGGAGTCGTCGAGCTGCTGGGCGCGGCGCAGCAGCGGCCGGGCCTGGGCCGGCAGGCGCATCTGGAGCAGCACAGACGCTTTTTGCACCAAGGCAAAGGCCCGGTCCAGCTGCCGCTCGTAGGGCTCGTCGACGCGGGCGGCCAGGGCCGAATCGGCCGAATGCAGCGCGTCGGGGTATTTGTGCAGCTGCCCAAACAGCTTGGACAGCGCCAGAAACGTGAACACCCGGTTGGTGCCCTGCACCCGCCGGAACTCGGGCAGCGCCTGGGCCTGGCTCAGGTACTGCACGGCCTTGGCGTGGTTGCCCCAGTCGGCGTAGATGCCGCCGGTCACGATGATTTCGTTGATGTAGAGCTTGCGGCTGAAGCCCAGGGCCATGTCGGCCGCGCGCAGCGTGTTGTTGATGGAACGGTTGTAATCGCCCAGGCGGCGGTAGTACGCGCCCTGCGACACGTAGCAGGCGGCCACGTTCTCGGTAGCGCCGCGCACCCGGTAGTAGGCCAGCTTTTCGTCGTAGTACTCCTTGCGCTCCCGCATCTGGTTCAGCTGGTTGTAGAGGCTCACCAGGTTCATCAGCAGCCACGGAATGGGCCGACCCGCGCGGTCAAACTCCGCCACGGCGGCCTTCATGGCGGTCAGGGCGGCGGCGTTGGGGGTGCGCTGCCACAGGGCCAAGCCCGCGCGCAGGCGGCGGTAGGGCTCGTCGTCGAGGGTTTGGAGGCGCTGGTTCAGGGCCAGCAGCTGGTCGAGCAGCGGCAGCGCGGCGGCGTTGGTGGGGCGCAGGTCCAGCAGGTGCACCAGCGTGCGCAGCCGGGCCAAGTCGGACGGCTGCTGCGGCAGCACACGGGCCAGGGAATCAGCGTCGGCGTCCCAGTAGCGCCGCTGGGCGTGCGCCGCCCCGCTCAGCGCCCACACCGCCAACACCGTAAGAATCCATTTCATGGGTAGAAACCAGCGTGAAGGCGGCAGGCAAACGCCGCAACGATGCCGGCCGTGGCGGGGGCCGCGGCCGGCCGCCGGCCCGCCGCGGCCCACCTGCAGCCGGGCGCCGTCGCAATACACAAAAACCGTGCAAGCCACGCCCCACGCCGAACTCCGGCCCGGGTTGCCGCCCGCACAACCCCCAAAGCTACTGCCTGCGCTGTCATGTCGTAAAGATGAACTAATTCTGCGCATCCGGCCAAGCTCGACCGGCGAATTACCGGGCTGGCTTATCCGCTGGCTACCAATTGCTTTTCCGATTCGTATTTTACGTAGTTGCTTTGCGCCCGTCCGGGCCGCTCCGGGCCGCGCCCTCCGCCGCATGAACCACCAAGCCGCCGAAAGTTTTATCGTGAATGAGCTGCGGCGCGGCCTCTCCCCCACGCTCTATTACCACGGCCTGCACCACACCCTCGACGTGGCCGAAGTGGCCCGAGAGCTGGCCGCGGCCGAGGGGCTTACCGACCCCGAGCCCCTGGCCCTGCTGCGCACCGCCGCCCTCTACCACGACGCCGGCTTCCTGCAGGCCTACCAGGGCCACGAGGCGCAGGGCTGCGAGCTGGCCCGCGCCACGCTGCCCGGCTTCGGCTACACGCCCGGCCAGATTGAGCAGATTTGCGCCCTGATACTGGCCACCAAATACCCGCAGGAGCCCCAAAGCCACCTGGCCGAAATCCTGTGCGACGCCGACCTCGACTACTTGGGCCGCGACGACTTCGAGCCGATATCGACCAGCTTGTTCCGCGAGCTTACCGCCCGGCAGCTCATCGCCGACGAGCATGCCTGGTTTCAGCTGCAGGCCAATTTTCTCACTGGCCACCGCTTTTGGACGCGCACCACCATTGCCCGACGCGCCGCGCCCAAGCAGGCCCGGCTCGACCACATTCTGGCCCGGCTGGCCAACTGGCCCGTATCCGGCCTCACCACCTGAAGCGCGTGCGCCCAGCACCCATGCAGCTCATCGTCATTTCGCCCCCGCACGCCGTGGCCCACGAAAGCACTTTGGTGAGCGAAATGCTAGCCGCTGGCCTCACGCGCTTTCATGTGCGCAAGCCCGGCTGGGGACTGAGCGAAATGGCGGCATATGTGGCTGCTATTCCGGCCGAATTTCATCCTCGGTTGGTGCTGCACTCGCACCACGCGCTGGTGGCCGAGCTGGGCCTGGGCGGCGCCCACCTCACCGCCGCCGCCCGGGCGGCCAACACTCGCCCAACCCTGGCACCGGGCCAGAGCTTGTCCACGTCCTTCCACACACTGGCCGAAATCCGGCAGCACCGGCGCCGCTACAACTACGTGTTCCTAAGCCCGATTTTCGACAGCCTCAGCAAAGAGAATTACGCCGCAGCCTTCGACCTTGAAACAGTGGCCGAAGCGCTACGGCAGCTTCGCCAACGCCCTGGTTATGCTCCGTCGGTAGTGGCTCTGGGCGGCATCGATGCCCCACGCCTGGCGTCCGTGCGGCAGGCAGGCTTTGCCGGGGCGGCCGTGCTGGGCGCCGTGTGGCAAAGCCCCGACCCGGTAGCGGCCTTCCGCACGTTGCACTCGCTGGCTGATTAATAATCGGCCAGTCCGTTGCGCAGCGAGTATACTTCCCCAACACCTTGCGCCAGCAGCAGCTGGGCTGCTTTTTGACTGCGCACGCCGCTGGCGCAATGCACCACCACTGGCACATCGGCGGCTATGTCGGTCAGCCTTCCGCCCAGCTGGCCCAGCGGAATAAGCCGGCCGCCGATGCTGCGGCGGGCGGCCTCGTGCGGCTCGCGCACATCCAGCAGCTGCAGCGGCCGGCCGCTTTGCTGCCAGGCTTTCAGGTCGTCGGCCGAGATTTCGGGGGCACGCTGCGGAGCGGCTTCCATCGGGGCTTCGCCGCAGAAAGCAGCGTAGTCGGGCGCCAGCGCCGTGAGCTGCTGATTGGCCGCCACCGCCCGGAAACGCACCGTTTGAAAGCGCATGCCCAAGGCATCCACCAGCAGCAGGCGGCCGCTCAGCACCTCGCCCAGCTCCAGGATGATTTTCAGCGCTTCGGTGGCTTGCAGCGTGCCCACCAGCCCCGGTAGCACGCCCAAGACCCCGATTTCGGCGCAGCTGGGGGCGTCGCCCGGCGCGGGCGGCTCGGGGTAGAGGCAGCGGTAGGTGGGACCGTTCTGGTAATTGAACACCGACACCTGCCCCTCAAACTTGAAGATGGCCCCAAACACCAGTGGCTTGCTCAGCAGCACGCAGGCATCGTTCACGAGGTAGCGCGTGGCAAAGTTATCGGAGCAGTCCACCACCAGTTCGTAGGGCGCAAACAGCTCCAGCACGTTGTCTCTCGACAGCAGCGTTTGATGCGTTTGCAGGCTGATGAAGGGGTTTTGGGCCGCCAGTTTCTCGGCGGCGACAACAGCCTTGGGTCGGCCCACGTCGGCGGTGGCGTAGAGCACCTGGCGCTGCAGGTTGCTGTCGTCCACGGTGTCAAAATCGAGCAGGCCCAGTGTGCCCACGCCGGCCGCCGCCAGGTACTGCAGCACCGGGCAGCCCAGGCCGCCGCAGCCCACCACCAGCACCCGGGCCGCCTTCATTTTCTGCTGGCCGGCCGGGCCAATTTCGGGCAGCAGCAGGTGGCGGCTGTAGCGGTTGGTTTCGGCGGGGGAAAGGGCGGTGTTGGTTTTCATTAGCAAAGTCAGGCCGTCATGCTGAGCGCAGCCGAAGCATCTCTACCGCAACAGCTAATCCAATTGAAAGGATTACTCCCGCAGTAGAGATGCTTCGACTGCGCTCAGCATGATGGGCTTATAATTACCTACCGGGCCAGCCCCACCAGCGTGGCGTCCCAGTCCTTCCAGACGGGCTCGTAGCCCTGGCGGCGCAGCATGGCGGCAATCTCGGCCGGGCTGCGCTCATCCGAAATCTCAAATTGCTCCAGCGACTCCGGCGCCACCGTGTAGCCGCCCGGGTTGGTCTTGGAACCCGCGCTGATGCTGGTGATGCCCAGCTTCACCACGTTGTCGCGGAAAACCGGGCTCTCGCGGGTCGAAATTGACAGCTCTACTTCCTCATTCAGCAAGCGGTAGGCGCAGATGAGCTGCACCAGCTCCCGGTCGCTCATCTCCACTTTGGGCTGCAGCAACCCTTCGGCCGGTCGCAGGCGCGGGAACGACAGGCTGTACTTGGTCTGCCAATAGGTTTTTTCCAGATAATCGAGGTGCAGCGCGGTATAGAAGCAGTCCGTCCGCCAATCCTCCAGCCCAATGAGCACGCCAAGGCCCATTTTGTGGATGCCGGCCCGGCCCAGCCGGTCGGGCGTATCGAGGCGGTAGTTGAAGTTCGACTTCTTGCCCTTAGGATGGTGCTTTTTGTAGTCGTCGCGGTGGTAGGTTTCCTGGTACACCAGCACCGTGTTCAGGCCTTCGGGAATCAGGCGCTCGTAGTCTTCCTGGTCCAGAGGCTGCACTTCCATGGACAGATGAGCGAAGTGCGGCCGCAGCGTGCGCAGGGCCTTTTCCAGGTAGTCGACGCCCACGGTCTGGTTGGCTTCGCCGGTCACCAGCAGCACGTGCTCATAGCCCCAGTCTTTCAGCACGGCGGCTTCCTGCATCATTTCCACGCTGCTTAGGGTGCGCCGGCGGATTTTATTATCGAGGCTGAAGCCGCAGTAAGTGCAGATGTTCTGGCACTCGTTGCTCAGGTACATGGGCACGTAGAGTTGCACCGTGTTGCCAAACCGCTTGCGCGTGAGTTGGTGGCTGAGCTGCGCCATTTGCTCCAGATAGGGCACGGCAGCAGGCGAAATCAGCGCCTTGAAATCTTCCAGCGTGCGGTGCGGCGCGGCCAGGGCGCGCGCCACATCGGCCGCCGTCTTGGCGTAGATGCTGGCCTTCACGTCGTCCCAGGGGTGGGCTTCAAAAATGGGGCGGAAGCTCATGTTACTAGTGGTTAACGGTTAGTGGTAAGCGGTTAATATTGGAAAGTATAGGAAGCGGCTGTCTCATTACTAACCACTTACCGCAGACCGTTAACCGCTAATCAAGAAACGCCGTTAGCGGCGAGCTGGCCACCGCTTCGGCGTGCGCCACCGGGGCCGCTAGCCGCGCCTCGTAGGCCAGGCGCCCGGCTTCCACGGCCATTTTAAAGGCCGTGGCCATGGCTACCGGGTTGCCGGCCGTGGCAATGGCCGTGTTCACCAGCACGGCGTCGGCGCCCATTTCCAGGGCTGCCGCTGCGTGCGAGGGCGCGCCAATCCCCGCATCTACCATCACCGGCACCTTGCTCTGGCCGATGATGATTTCTAGGAATTCGCGCGTCAGCAGGCCTTTGTTCGAGCCGATGGGCGAGCCGAGGGGCATCACGGCCGCCACGCCCACTTCTTCCAGGCGCTTGCACAGCACGGGGTCGGCGTGGATGTAGGGCAGCACCACGAAACCCAGCTTCACCAGCTCCTCAGCGGCTTTCAGGGTTTCGATGGGGTCGGGCAGCAGGTACTTGGGGTCGGGGTGAATTTCGAGCTTGAGCCAGTTGGTTTCCAGCGCCTCGCGCGCCAACTGGGCAGCGAAGACGGCCTCTCTGGCCGTGCGCACGCCGGAGGTATTGGGCAGCAGATTGAACTGCGGGTGCGAAAGATGCCGCAGAATGTCGTCCTCGGCATCGGCCACGTCCACCCTTTTCAGGGCCACCGTCACCAATTCCGAACCTGAGGCCAGCAGGGCTTCCTCCATCAACACCGACGAGCTAAATTTGCCCGTCCCAGTGAACAAGCGAGAGCTGAAAGTACGGTCTGCAATGACCAGTTTGTTATTTAACATAATAATTAAATGGCTTTTATGGCCGATAACTCGCTGATAAACAAGCTTGCTTCTTCAGATGGGTCCGTCGCCTTGTCAATAGCGCCGGACACGGCCACGCCGCTGAGCCCGGTTGTCAGCAGGCTTTTCACATCGCCCAGCGTGATGCCGCCGATGCCAACCACGGGCACGGTGATGCCCGCCGCCCGGCACTGCCGCATGATTTCGGCGTAGCCGGACAAACCCAGAATCGGGCTCAGCTTTTCCTTGGTGCTGGTGAAGCGGAACGGCCCCAAGCCCACGTAGTCGACGCCCGCCGCGGCCAGCCGCTGCACGTCGGCAAACGTGTTGGCCGTGCCGCCGATGATAAAGCTGGCGCCCAGCATTGCGCGGGCTTCTTCGGGCGGCATATCAGCGGCGCCCACGTGCACGCCGTCGGCGCCGATTTCCTGGGCCAGGCGCGGGTTGTCGTTGATGAGCAGCGTGGCACCGTAGCGCCGGCACACGGCCTGCGTGTCGAGCGCCAATTGCTTCCAGACGGCGTGGGGCTGGTTTTTCACCCGTAGCTGCACCCAGCGCACTCCGCCTTGGCAGGCCAGCTCGGCCGCCTCGGGATTGGTGGTGATGTAGTGCAGGGCATTGATATGCATGGCGTTAAAAGATTGGAGAAATGAGATGGTGAGATGTGAGACAGACGCCTTTAATCTTGGCTTATCGTCTCACTCCAACTTCTCATCGTCTCAAGTCTCACAGTTAAGAATGATACCCCAGCAGCGTGTCGTTGCTGGCCAGAAAGGCGGTGGTATAATCCTTGGCCGCGCGGCAGGCTTCCACCAGGTTTTTGCCTTTGGCCAGGTTGGCCAGCACCGCGGCCGAGAGCACGCAGCCGCTGCCATGCTTCTCGCCGTGTGGCAGTCGCGGCGAGGTGAAGGAGTGCCACTTGCCGCTGTCGAACAGCACGTCGGTGGCCTGGGCGCCTTCGTCGTGCCCGCCTTTCAGCAGCACCGGGCAGAAAGAGCTCACCACCTGCGCCGCGATGTCGGCCGCTTCTTCGCCGGGCCACATGCGCAGCATTTCGGGCTTGTTGGGCGTCACAAGGGCCATTTCGGCGCACAGGGCCTGTAGCAGGTTGCGGTCGGTTTTGCGGTGAAACTCGTAGCCGGCCGAAGCCTTCAGCACCGGGTCCCACACGATTTTCAGCTTCGGGTTTTGTCCCTTCAGCCAGCCCACCAGCTCCAGCAGCTGCGGCAGGCTTTCGACCAGGCCAATTTTTAGGAAATCGACCTTGAAACGCGCAAACAGTATGCGAATCTGCTCCCGGATTTCGGCGGCCGGCACCCAGCTCACCCGCTCAAACGACACGTCGTTTTGCAGCGTGAGGGCCGTGCAGACGCCCAGGCCGTACACGCCGTTCATTTCCAGGGTTTTCACATCGGCCAGCAGGCCAGCCCCGGCGCTGGGGTCGAAACCGGCAATGCTGAGGGCAAGGGGGCGTTTATTGGACATGAGTTAGACCGGTGTAGAGACGCAACATATTGCGTCTCGTCGTTGAACGATGACGCATGGACTATGCCCGAGCGGCACACTGGTAGCGGCGCGGACGACGAGACGCAACAGGTTGCGTCTCTACAGGTAAATCTCGCTGCCTTTTTCCACAAACTCACGCGACTTTTCCACAAGGCCCCGGGCCAGCACCTCACTCGCCGTCAAATCCTGCTTGGCCGCGTAGTCGCGCACTTCCTGGGTGATTTTCATCGAGCAGAAATGCGGGCCGCACATCGAGCAGAAGTGGGCCACTTTGGCGCCTTCGGCGGGCAGGGTTTCGTCGTGGTACTCGCGGGCGGTATCGGGGTCGAGGCTCAGATTAAATTGGTCTTCCCAGCGGAACTCGAAGCGGGCCTTGCTCAGGGCGTTGTCGCGGTACTGCGCGCCCGGGTGGCCTTTGGCCAAATCAGCGGCGTGGGCGGCGATTTTGTAGGCGATAACGCCGTCTTTCACATCCTGCTTATTGGGCAGGCCCAGGTGCTCCTTGGGCGTCACGTAGCAGAGCATGGCCGTGCCAAACCAGCCAATCATGGCCGCGCCGATGGCCGAGGTGATGTGGTCGTAGCCCGGCGCAATGTCCGTCGTGAGCGGCCCCAGCGTGTAGAAGGGCGCCTCGTGGCATTCCTTCAGCTGCTTGTCCATGTTCTCCTTGATGAGGTGCATGGGCACGTGGCCGGGGCCCTCAATCATCACCTGTACGTCGTGCTTCCAGGCAATTTTGGTGAGTTCGCCCAGGGTTTCCAACTCGGCAAACTGCGCCTCATCGTTGGCATCGGCGATGGAGCCGGGGCGCAGGCCATCGCCCAGCGAGAAGGCCACGTCGTAGGCCTTCATGATTTCACAGATTTCCTCGAAGTGCGTGTACAGAAAGCTCTCCTTATGGTGTGCCAGGCACCATTTAGCCATAATGGAACCGCCGCGCGACACGATGCCGGTCACGCGCTTGGCCGTCATGGGCACGTAGCGCAGCAGCACGCCGGCGTGGATGGTGAAGTAGTCGACGCCCTGCTCGGCCTGCTCAATCAGCGTGTCGCGGAACAGCTCCCAGGTCAGGTCCTCGGCCTTGCCGTTCACCTTCTCCAGGGCTTGGTAGATAGGCACGGTGCCCACCGGCACCGGGCAGTTGCGGATAATCCACTCGCGGGTTTCGTGGATGTTTTTGCCGGTGCTCAAATCCATCAGCGTGTCGCCGCCCCAGCGGCAGCTCCACACGGCCTTATCTACTTCTTCCTCAATGCTTGAGGTCACGGCCGAATTGCCGATGTTAGTGTTGATTTTCACCAGAAAGTTGCGGCCAATAATCATCGGCTCGCTCTCCGGGTGGTTGATGTTGCTGGGGATAACGGCCCGGCCGGCGGCTACTTCCTGCCGCACAAACTCGGCCGTGATGTGGCCCTCCGGCGTGTTAGCCCCGAAGCTGTGGCCGCGGTGCTGCGTGCGCAGCGGGTCGTCGGCCGGCAGCTCGTCGAAGCGCTGGTTTTCGCGAATGGCGATGTACTCCATCTCGGGCGTGATGATGCCTTTTTTGGCGTAGTGCATCTGGCTCACGTTGTACCCGGGCTTGGCGCGCAGCGGGGCCGCGATGTGCTCGAAGCGCAGGTGGTCGAGGCTGGCGTCGGCGGCGCGCTCCTGGCCGTATTCGGAGGTGGTGCCGGGGAGTTGCTCCACGTCGCCGCGGTCCAGAATCCACTGCTGGCGCAGGCGGGGCAGGCCTTTTTTCAGGTCGATTTCGACGTTGGGGTCGGTGTAGGGGCCGCTGGTGTCGTACACCGTCACGGGCGCGTTCTGCTCCGATGGGAAGCCGAAATCGAACTTGCGCTCGGTGTCGGCCAGGGCGATTTCGCGCATGGCCACCCGGATTTCGGGATGCAGCTTGCCTGGCACGTAAATCTTGCGGGAGCCGGTGAGGGGCTGGCGCTCCACCAGCGTCTGCTGCGGGGCGTGGTCTTTCTTTTTCATCTATTGAGAATGTAGCGGTGAAATGGTTGTCGATTGGGACCTAATAGTCTATCATCCCGAGCGGAGCGAAGGACCTTATCACGTCAGAGTTTTTGAAGCTCGCCAACGGCGCAGCAGTGAGAAGGTCCTTCGCTGCGCTCAGGATGACAGCCCCAAAACAGATGGGCCCTACCCGCCCTGCGTAGCCCGTATAATCGTGACCCGGTCATGCTCGCGCAGGGCGTGTGCAGCCCACGCGGCGCGGGGCACCACTTCGTCGTTCACGGCCACGGCCAGGCCGCGCTGTTCGGCCAATGCCAGGCCGGCGAGAAGTTGGGTAAGCGTCTGGGCTTCGGCGGTTTCCTGGGGCGAATTGTTTACGTAGCAGACCATGGCAACTGGAAAAGTTGGTGGTGAGGCAAATCCATAAACAATAGCGGGCGCCGGCAACGGCCTGCCCACAGAGCAGCCGCGAGCGGACCAGTACTTTTCCCTTCGCCGGTATTAGCCGGAATCAGGTTCCAAGGGTATCATCTCAGCCGCGCCGAAGCGCAGCACCCCTAAAGTTTATAAGCCAAATCTACGCGACGGAATTATATAATCGACATAAAATTTCTGCTGCGGCGCTTCATGGGCCCATCCCTTCGCAGGTGCGTACTTGCCGCTATGAAATTCCGCCCATCGTTCGCCCATCGGAGCCGCATAGTGCTGGCGCTATGCCTTGGCCTGGCAGGTGCCGCACACGCCCAAAAAGCCACGCACCAACTGCCCATCACGCCCGCCACCGCCGCCTGGGGCTACTACGATGCCGCCGCGCCGCCTGTGCTGCGCATCAAATCCGGCGAAACCGTGGAAGTGCACACGCTCATCACCTCCACGCCCAGCCGGCTGGAAGGGGCCGGCCTGCCGCCCGCGCAAGTCGAACCCAACCTGCGCGACATTGTGGAGCACGTGACCAACAAAGGGCCCGGCGGGCACATCCTCACGGGCCCCATTTTCGTGGAGGGCGCCGAGCCCGGCGACGTGCTGGAGGTGCGCATTCAGGCCATCAAGCTGGCCATTCCCTACGCCTACAATGCTTTTGGGGCCAAAAGCGGCTTCATTCCCGAAGACTTCGGCTACGCTAAAATGCGCATCATTCCGCTCGATGAGAAGAAGATGGTGGCGCACTTCCTGCCGGGCATCGATGTGCCGCTGCGGCCGTTTTTCGGAAGCATGGGCGTGGCGCCTCCGGCCGCATCGGGCCGCGTGAACAGTGCGCCGCCCGGCATTCACGGCGGCAACCTCGACAACAAAGAGTTGGTGGCTGGTACCACGCTGTATTTGCCGGTGCACGCGGCGGGGGCGCTGTTTTTTGTGGGCGACGGCCACGCCGGCCAGGGCAACGGCGAGGTGGACATTACGGCGCTGGAGACTTCACTCACCGGCACGCTGCAGTTCATTGTGCGCAAGGACCTGCACTTGACCCTGCCCCGCGCCGAAACGCCCACTGCCTACATCAGCATGGGGTTGAACGAAGATTTGACCTTGGCAGCCAAGGATGCTGTGCGCGAAATGATAGCCTTCCTGGTGGCCGAGAAACACCTGACGCGCGACGACGCCTACATGCTCTGCAGCGTGGCCGGCGACCTGAACACCACGCAGGTAGTGGACGGCACTCGCGGGGCGCACATGATGCTGCCGAAGAGCATTTTTGGGAAGGTGAAAGCCGGAAAAAGGTAAAGTAACCGGGCAAATGGAACGGTGCCCGTCGCGCAGGCTTGTGTCCTGCACGACGGGCTTCTTTATGCGCCGGGCTATTGACTGGGAATAAAAAATCCAATACATTCGCTTACTACGCGCTTGAATCGATGCATTATCCAGCTATGATACAAAACACTCTACTTTTTATCGTGTTGCTCACAGCGCCCATTGCCGCGCAGGCGCAGGTCGATACGGTGCGGGCCAGCACCCTGCCGGGGCCGCAGCTGGCGGAGAAGGCCTACAACGCCGGGCTGGCCAGTTTTCAGGCCCAGAGCTACCCGGCCGCGTTGCGCAGCTTCGACCAGGCCATTGCCGCCAAGCCGGATTTTGTGGCCGCGTACACCAACCGCGCCGCTACCCGCCTAGAGCTGAAAGACTACCCGCAGGCGCAGGCCGACTACGACCAGGCCCTGAAGCTGGAGCCTGGCAACTACGCCAGCTACTTCGGCCGGGCCCGGGCCCAGGAGGCCCAAAACCACATCCAGGAGGCCGAGCAGGACTACACCGAAGCCGTGAAGGCAAAGCCCGACTACGCCCCGGCCTGGTACAACCGCGGTGTGCTGCACTTTGAAAAAGGCGACTACCAGGCTGCCCGCGAGGATTTCGACGGCGCCCTCAAGGCCGACCCCAAGCTGGCTTACGCCTACCACGACCGCGCCAGCACCCAGCAAAAGCTCGGCAACTTCGCGGCCGCCGCGCAGGACTACACCCAGGCCCTGGCCCTGCAGCCTGACCTGCTGCCGGCCCTGCTCAACCGCGCTGCCACCGAACGCCGCACCGGCCAGCTGCCCCAGGCCCTGAAAGACTACGACGCCTACCTGTCCAGGAAAACCGACAACGCGCTGGCCTACAACAACCGCGGCAGCGCGCGCTTCGAAAACAAAGACTACGCCGGCGCCATCGCCGATTTTAACCAGGCCCTGCAGCTCGACCCGAAGTACGCCTACGCTTGGAACAACCGCGCCGCCGCCCTGCTCAAGCAGGAGAAATACACCGACGCTGCTTCCGACGCCAGCCAAGCCATCAAGCTCAAGCCTGACTATGCCGAGGCCTACCTCAACCGCGGCCACGCCCGCGAAATGCTCCGCCAGGCCGACGAAGCCTGCCAGGACTGGCGCAAAGCCGCCGAATTGGGCCTGAAAGCGGGCAACGACTACGCCGCCGCCGCTGGCTGCGCAGGCGAGGCTACGGAGTAAATCAGAACGTCATGCAGAGCGCAGCGAAGCATCTCGCGTGCAGCAAGTAATTAGTTAAAGCATGCGAGATGCTTCGCTGCGCTCTGCATGACGACCATGTTAAGCTTGATATAATGTTCTTCTCCATCCGTCTGCTTCTTCTGCTCCTCGTAACCGCCGCCCTACCCGCGGCCGCGCAAAGCATCGCCTTCACCAAAGACAACTTTGGTGATAACAAAGACGGCCTGCGCGAAGCCAACCGCGAGCTGAAAGACGGCGACACCGAGTACCGCGCCGACCCGCCGCGCTACGCCGCCGCGCTGCCGCACTTCCTGGAAGCGCAGCAGTTCAACCCCAACAACGCGGCCCTGAACGTGAAAATCGGCGACTGCTACCTGCACTCGTCCACCAAAACCGCCGCCCTGCCCTACCTGCAAAAAGCGGCCAAGCTCGACGCTACTGCCGATGCCCGCACGCACTACCTGCTGGCCCGCGCCCTGCACCTCAGCGGCAAGTGGCGCGAAGCCCTGGCCGAGTACCAGCAGGCCCAGCCCGTGGGCGGCAACACCCGCAACGGCGACGCCGAAAGTATCTCGGCCAACGACCTGCAGCGCTACATGCAGCAGTGCCGGAACGGCCAGCAGCTGGCCGCGCACCCCACCCGCGTGTTCATCGACAACGCCGGGCCGGAGCTGAATTCGGCCGACTCCGACTACGGCCCGGTGGTATCGGCCGATGAGTCGACCATCCTCATCACCTCGCGCCGGGCCGGTTCGACCGGCGGCAAGAAGGACCCGGAGGGCAACGGCTTTTTCGAGGACATTTACCAGGCTTCCTGGCAGGGCAAAAAGTGGAGCCGCGCCACCAATCTGGGTACGCCCGTGAACACCGACGACCACAACGCCACCGTGGGCCTGGCGCCCGACGGCCAGCGCATGCTCGTGTACGTGGGCACCAACGGCGGCGACCTGCTCGAAGCCAACCTCACGGGCAGCGCCTGGACCAAGCCCAAGCAGCTGGGCTCGCGCATCAACACCAAATACCACGAGTCGTCGGCCAGCTACTCGCCCGATGGGCGCTGGCTGTATTTCGTGAGCGACCGGCAGGAAGGCAGCCTGGGTGGCTCCGACATTTACAAAGTGGACATGGAAGGCCGCACCCAGCCCGTCAATCTGGGCTCGGCCATCAACACCTCCTACGGCGAAGAGGGCGTTTTCATGGCCCCCGATGGCAAGACGCTGTACTTTTCTTCCGAAGGCCACAACTCCATGGGCGGCTACGATATCTTCAAATCGGTGTTGGAGAACGGGAAGTGGGGCGAGCCCGAAAACCTGGGCTGGCCCATCAACACGCCCGACGACGACGTGTTTTTTGTGACCTCGGCTTCGGGGCGGCACGGCTACTACAGCAGCGACCGGCCCGGCGGCCTGGGTGCCAAAGACATCTACCGCATCACTTTCCTCGGCCCCGAAAAGCCGCCCGTGCTCAGCGAGGAAGACCAGCTGCTGGCCTCGCGCCTGAACCCCGTGAAGCAAACCGTGCTGGCGCCCGCCGTGGCCGTGGCCACCGCTCAGGTCACCATCCTGAAAGGCACCGTGACCGACGACGCCACCAAGCAGCCGCTCGACGCCGCCATCGACCTCATCGACAACACCAGCGGCCAGACCATTGCCACTTTCCGCAGCAACGCCACCTCGGGCCGCTACCTCGTGAGCTTGCCCTCGGGCACCAACTACGGCATTGTGGTGCGGCAGGACGGCTACCTCTTCCACTCCGAAAACTTCGACCTGCCGGCCGGCGCGGCCTTTGCCGAAGTGGTGAAGGACGTTCCGCTGAAGAAGCTGGAAGTGGGCACCACCATCGTGCTGCGCAATATTTTCTTCGACACCGGCAAAGCCAGCCTGCGCCCCGAAAGCACCGCCGAGCTGGAGCGCCTGCAAAAGCTCCTCACCGAAACGCCGGCCCTGAAGCTGGAAATGGCCGGCCACACCGACGACGTGGGCGAGGCCGCCAAAAACCAGGACCTGAGCCAGCGCCGCGCCCAGGCCGTGGTGGCTTACCTCACGCAGCACGGCATTGCCGCCGCCCGCCTCTCGGCCGCCGGCTACGGCGAAACCCAGCCCGTGGCCCCCAATACCACCAAAGCCGGCCGCCAGCTCAACCGCCGCACCGAGTTCAAGGTGACGGCTAAGTAGGCCGGGCGGTCGGGAAAATGGCGGCGTTGGCCGCGCAGGTCCCGCTGATAATCGGAAAGCTGAACCGCAGCCCGGCACAGGCTTCTACCTTGCGCACCGAAACGCCCCGTCCCCAGCCCGCCGGCCCATTCGGCTGCTTCTGCTTGAAACCTCTTTTTCACTTTTTGTACGTGCGGCGGCTGGGCCTGCTGTTGCTGGCGCTGCTGGCTGCGTTGTTACTGGTGGTACGGCCGGCGCGGGCGCAGCAGGTGTATATGCGCCAGTTTGGGCCGGCCGAAGGGCTGCGCGCCCCGTTCATTTACGCGCTGCTGCAAGACCGGCAGGGCTACCTCTGGCTCGGCACCGGCGACGGCTTGGTGCGCTACGACGGCACCCGCTTTGTCGCCTTCACCAAAAAAGACGGCTTGGCCGAGGACTTCGTGGTGTCGTTGCGCGAAAACCCGGCCACGGGCGCCTTATGGGTGGGCCATTACCAGGGCGGCGTTTCGGTGAGGAAAACGCTTACCGGCTCCTTCACCCCCGCCGACCGCGCCACCGTACCCGCCGGCCTCAAGCTGACCGCCGACGGCACGCCACCCGTCGACACAGCCTCCATCGGGCGCTACCTGCGCCGCTACCACCTGCACCTGCCCGCCGGGACCGAGGTTATTTCCCTGCTCGAAGACCGGGAGGGCAACGCCTGGCTGGGCACCGCCGGGCAGGGCCTGTGGCGGCATTCGGACCGGCATTTGCAATTGCTGTCGCAGCCAGCCGGTCCAATGGGGCAAACACTGGCACTGGCTACCACTGCGACCAATGGCAGCGTCGAAGCCTGGGGCACTTTTGGCGGCAACCGTTTCTTTCAGCTACCCTTTCACACTGCTGCGCCGCTGCTTTACGCAGGTAATGGACACGTACCGCCCTTGCGGGGCGAGCCGGTGAAAGCCCTGTTGCCGCGCCCGGCACGGTTGGGCGGCGGCTTTTGGCTGGGCACGGCCACCGGCGTTTACGTCGTCCCCAAGCCCGGCTCGGGCGGCGTGGCAGTGCCGGGCTTATCAAACAATATCAACTACGAGGTCACGGCCTTGGCTTACGCGCCCACATCCGGCCTGTGGGTGGGCACCGCCGCCGACGGCATCTACCTCGTCCCGGCCGATTCGAGCCAGGCCATCCGCCACTTCACCACAGCCGACGGCTTGCTGCAAAACAGCATCACCGCTCTGCTGGCCGACCGCACCGGGCGCGTGTGGGTGGGCACGCGCGGTACCGGCTTGGCGGTATTCCAGCCGCGCACCCGCACCTTCGAGTACGCCCGCCTCACCTCCACGGGCCTCGACATCACCTGCTTTGCTGAAGATGCCGACGGCGGCCTCTGGGTAGGCACCGAAGGGCAGGGACTCTTCTATCACCCGCCCACCGGCAAATGGGAGCAGTTTGAAGGCAGCGCGCTGCCGTCCAATTACGTGTATGGCCTGCTGCCGCTACCGGCTCCGACGGCCCGGCCCGAGCTGCTACTGGTGCACCGCCAGGGCCTCACCCTGCTCGATGTGCGCCGGCTGCGCTTCACCGCCCTGGCAGCGCCTGACAACCCACTGGTGCGCGAATGCCTGGGCGCCGGCGCCATCGCCGTGCAGGGCCCCGATGCCGCCGTGGCCTGGCTGCCCACCCGCACCGGGCTATTACGTCTCGACCTGGCGGCGGCCCGGCGTTACGCCACGACCCGGCCGCCGGGCCTGGCCTTCACCGCGGCCGAAGTGGACGGCGCGCCGCAGCCCGTGGACGCGCTGGGGCAGCTTTCGGCCACCCGCCACCGGCTCGGCTTCGCTTTCCAGGGCATCAGCCTGAACCCCAATGAGGCGCTGGCTTACCAATACCGCCTGCGCGGCCTGTCCGACGACTGGAGCCGGCCCAGCGCGGCGGGCGAAGCTCAGTTTCCAGGCCTCGACGCCGGCCGGTACGTGTTTGAGGCGCGGGTGCGGCGCGGCGCAACGGGAGCGTGGAGCCCGGCAGTGGCGGCCGCGTTTGGCATTGCCACGCCGTTTTGGCGCACGTGGTGGTTTGCCACTTTTGCCGTGCTGGGCCTTAGCGGCTTGGTTTTTGGGGTGGTGCGGGCCCGGGAGGGACGCCTGCGCCGCACCCAGCTGGTGCTGGAGCGCACTGTGCGCGAGCGCACCGCCGAGCTGCGCCAGCAGAAAGCCCACATTGAGAACATCAACGCCGATTTGGTGGTGGCCCGCGATGCCGCCGAGGCCTCGCGCCGGGCCAAGGCGCAGTTTCTGGCCAACATGAGCCACGAAATTCGCACGCCGATGAACGCCGTCATCGGCCTCACCAACTTGCTGCAGGCTACCCGGCCCAATCAGGAGCAACGCGAATACCTGACGGCCATCGAGTCGTCGTCGCAAAACCTGCTGGTTATTATCAATGACATCCTCGACAGCTCGAAGATGGAGGCCGGCAAGCTGTCGCTGGAGCAGGTGCCCTTCCGCCTGCCTGAGGCTGTGCGGCGCCTTGGGGCCATGTTCAAGTTTGCGACGGAGAGCAAAGGGCTGGCGCTAACCATTAACGTGGCCGATAACGTGCCCGCCGCCGTGCTCGGCGACCCCGTGCGCCTGAACCAGATTCTGGTCAACCTCGTCGGCAACGCCATCAAGTTCACCCGCGCCGGCGGCGTCACGGTGGCGGTGGAAGCGGTACCGTCACCGGAGCATGCGGGAACCCTTCAACCCGACCATTCTCGTATTCGCTTCGGAGTGCGCGACACCGGTATTGGCATTCCGGCCGATAAGCTGGGGGCTATTTTCGAGGATTTTTCGCAGGCCAATACCTCCACCACGCGCGAGTTTGGCGGCACCGGCCTGGGCCTGAGCATTGCCCGCAACCTGGTGCAGCTACACGGCGGCCAGCTCGGCGTGACCAGCGAGGAAGGCCAGGGCTCAGAGTTTTTCTTCGAACTGCCCTACGAGGTGGCCGATGCCAGCGCCGCCCAGCCCGACGCCCACGCCGGCCCGCTGGCGCCCTTCGAGCCGGCCCTGCGCGTGCTGGTGGCCGAAGACAATGCCCTGAACCAGATGGTGGCCCGCAAAACCCTGGAAGCCTGGAACGTGCAGGTCGTCATTGCCGAAAATGGCCGCCTGGCCGTAGAAACCGCTGCTGCCGCTGCCCAGCCCTTCGACGCCGTGCTGATGGACGTGCAGATGCCCGAAATGGACGGCTACGAGGCCGCCCGCCGCCTGCGCGCCCTCTTCCCCGACGCTCGGCAGCTGCCCATCATCGGCCTCACGGCCTCGGTGCTGCCCGAAGACCGGGTGCTGGCCCTGGCCGCCGGCATGAACGACACCCTCGCCAAGCCCTTTGAGCCGGCCGTGCTCTATGCGCGCCTGGCACACTTCACGGGCCGGCACGCGGGACCGGAAGGCACGCTGGCATCAGGGCAAGCGGGCGCGGCGGCTGAGGCAGCCGAAGCATCTGCCTCCTTTCCGCCTGCCTACCCGTCTACCCTCAAAATAAAACCCGACTGGCAGCTGCTGGAAGAGCTGGCCGGCGGCAACGAAGGCTTTCTGCGCCAGATTGTGCGCACCTTCCTGGCCGAAGCGCCGGCGCTGGAAGCACTGCTGGGCGCCGCCTGCGCCCACGACCCGGCCTCACTGGCCAGCACCGCGCATAAGCTCAAGGGCCAGGTGGCGTACTTTGGCGTGCCGGTGCTGCACGCCCAGCTCGACGAGCTGGAGCGCGCGGCCCGCCTCCCCGGCTGCCCCTACTGCCAGCCCCTGGTCGACGCCATTTGCCAGCAACTAGCCGAGCTGTACCCGCAACTGGAAGCGCGAACACTCAGCTAGTAAATCGGTTGACGGACTTACATTAGCCCAATTAACGCTTCTCACAATTACTCTTATGTCTACATCCGTACTCCGCTGCCTGGTCGTCGACGACGACCCGCTCTCGGTGCAAGTGGTGCTTAACTGCATCGCCAACACGCCCTTCCTGACCGCAGCTGGCAGCTACACCAACCCCGTCGAAGCCGCGGAGGCCCTGCGCACTCAGCCCATCGACCTGCTGTTTCTGGACGTGGAAATGCCCCTCATGTCGGGCATCGAGCTGCTGCGCACCCTGCAGCACCCGCCGCTGGTGGTGCTCATCACCAGTAGCAAAGATTATGCGGTGCAGGCCTTCGAGCACGCCGTGGTCGACTACCTGGTGAAGCCCGTGAGCTACGCCCGCTTCCTGCAGGCCGCGCAAAAAGCCCTGGAAATGACCGAGCGCCAGTCCGCCGACGATTCCGACGCCATTCAGCCCGCGGCACCCAACGCCGCCTTCACCTTCGTGAAGGTGGACAACAAACTGGTGCGCGTCACCTTCGACGACGTGCGCTACGTGGAGGCCCTCGGCGACTACGTGCACGTCATCACCGACCGCAGCAAGCTCATCGTGTACAGCACCATGAAGGCCGTGGAGGAGAAATTTCCTGCTAGCCGCTTTGTGCGGGTGCACCGCTCGTTTATCGTCAACCTCGACCACATTCAGGCCCTCGAAGACAACTCGCTGGTAGTGGAAACCAAGCACATTCCGGTGGGCCAAACCTACCTGCGCGACGTGATGCAGCGCCTCAACAAATTTTAATTCTGCCTTTCTATGCGCTTTTCCCTAGCAGCTTTTCGCGGCCGCGTGGCCGTCCTGTCTTTCCTGCTGAGCTTGGCCGGGCTGGCGGCCCGCGCCCAGCAGGCCGGCGACACCACCAGCGTAAACTGCGGCCCGCCGCTGCCGCGCATGCTCTGCGTCGACCTCGACGGCCGTCCTTCCGTGGATGAGGCCGCCGGCCCCTTCACCTACCAGTGGCAGATGGGCGACGGCACCACCCTCACCGGGCCCACCGTGACGCATTGCTACAAGGAGCGCAAAAACTACGTGGTGCAGCTCGACGTCATCGTGGACAAAACCGGCGAAATACGCCGCGGGCAAAAATACATTCCCGTCAACCTCGTGCAGCAGGACGTCATCGACTTCACCGCTTCCACCGCCCGCGTGCGCGTGGGCCAGCCCGTCAGCTTCGCCTCGCCCGAGGCGCAGCTGCTCAGCTGCAACAACGTGCAGTATGTGTGGGATTTTCGGGATGGCACCGTGAAGCAGGGCCGTACGGCAGAGCACGTTTTCCGGCGGCCCGGCACCTACCAGGTTCGTTTCAGCATGCGCGGCTATGGCTCAGCGGCCTGCATTGCCAGCCACTGCGTCTCGCGCGAAATTGTGGTGGAGCCGTAGCTCCGCAGCACCTATTCAATAACACCCTTCAGGGTTCTGAAGAGCACGCCCCCGCCCGCAGGCTTCTGCGCAGCGGGGGCGTGCGTCGTTTTCCGGGCCCGGGGTTAGGCGTCTGCTTCCGTGGCCAGGGGCCGGCCTTCGCGCAGCAGCCCCAGCACCAGCTTCCACAGCTGTTCGTAGGGAATGATTTCGACTTCGGCAAAAGCTTCGCCGGGCGGGGGCGTTTCCTGCAGCTGCAGCAACATGTTTTTGCCGCGCTCGGCGGCCCCGGCCGCGTCGAAGTTCTTTTCCACAATCACCTGCAGCAGGCGCAAAAACAAGCGGCTGCGCAGCGTGCTGGCTTCGTAGAGGTGACGCTGCTGGTACTTGCGCAGGCGCTCCAGGCGCAGCAGCACCTCCTCCAGGCTGCGTTCGCGCAGGAAGTGCAGCAGCTGCAGCACCAGAATGGCCACGTTGTGGCCGCGCTTGTCGCGGCTGTACTCGGGCAGTTGCAGCACCCACTGCGCCATTTGGCGCTGCCGGGCGGTGGCGCGCTGGGGCGGCAGCACAAAGTCGATGTAAGCCTTATAGAGGTCCCAGCGTTCGAGGGCGGCCTCGCGCTGTATCAGGTAAGCGGGGTTTTTGGTGATGGTGCTCAGCAGCTGCTGGGCGCGCTCGTACTGCTCGGCGTGCAGGGCCAGCAGCACGTGGTGCTCCTGAAAGTAGAACCAGTTGCTCGACGACGGATGGAAATCGCGGCTGTACTGCTCGGCCAGGCGCAGGCCCTGCACCGGCTGCCGGCTGCGCAGGTAGGCGTAGATGCTCACGAAATGGTTGAAGCGCAGGTCGAAGCGTCGGGCGTTGAGCTTGCCATCCCGGAAGCGCCGCGAGGCCTCGGCCGTCACCTTAATCATCTCCTTAAAATTGCCCTGCAGCTCCTCGTAAGCCAGGCGCAGCCGGTAGAGGTGGTTGTAGGTGCTGAAGGTGCGGGCCTTGCGGTGCAGGACCTCCAGTTGGGCAATGTAGGTGGGCAGAAGGGGCAGCACGGCCCGGCGGCTGCGCACGGTGTGGGCCAGCGCCATCTGCGTGTCGGAATAAATGCGCTCGGCTTCGTCTTCCCAAGCCAGAATTTGCTGCAGCTTCAGCAGCTGGCTGGTGGCTTTCTGGTAGCGCAGGGCCTGGCGCTGCTGCGAGTATACGGTGCACATGAGGCGGGCGCACTCCACGCTGTAGGGCGTGAAGCTGCCGGCTTCGGCCAGGCGCTTGCAGCGGTAGAGCAGGCGCTCGGTGAGCACATACTCGCCTTCCGCAAACAGAATGTTTATCTTGTGGAGCAGGTCGAGGCATTCCATTTGGTAGCGCCGCGACACCAGGTGGCGCGGGTCCGAATGGTCCAGGAAATAGAGCTGGTTGAGCAGCTTGTTTTTCACGCGCGACTGCAGGCGTTGCAGGGCGCGCACGTTGGCGGCGGTGGGCTTGCCATACAGCGCCTTCACCACTTGCAGCTGGGTGGCTCCCGGCGTTGCGGTGAGGGTGGCCACGAATTGGTTTTCCTTATTGGGCCGGGTGCTTGCCAGGTCCAAAACCGGCAAAGACGCCAAGCTACGCGATGTCACAATTCGCGCCAAATTTGAAATTTCATTCATCAGAAAAGCGCTCTACGAGCTCAAATTTGGCCTTTACAATAAAAAAACTGCTGTAAATCCGATGTCACAAACAGAGGCCTTCTTTCCTTTTTTGCTGGAATTGCTCCCCCCACCTTTGTATCGTGATTTGTTACGGTCATTTTCAGGGCTTGACGTCGCAAATAGCATATTTTTTCCAAAAGTGCTGCTTTAAAAACTTTTGCTGCAATTCAGGAAAGCATTTCGTAATTGCATCTTCTTTCAAAAATTATTTTAAATATTAGCTATACACAAGTCTGATTTAGAACAACATTGTCCTTTTGTGGGGTGGTGGCGCCCCCCAACTTTGTGTCAATCAATCGCCTGACACACTCTTTTAATACCCAATAGACATGTTGAACCTCTTCGCCATCGCCCTGTTCCAGTTTGCCAGCTTCACCACCAGCGCCCCCCAGAAAGCGCTTGTTCTGCAGGCACCCGTGGCCAGCATTTCGACGAACATCGGCGGTACCGGCACCAGCCTCGACGGCGGCACCGGTGGGTGGGGCAACGACATCGACGGCGGCACCGGTGGCTGGGACAACGACAGCACTAGCTTTGACGGCGGCACCGGTGGGTGGGGCAACGACTTTGACGGCGGCACGGGCGGCTGGGGCAACGACATCGACGGCGGCACCGGCGGCTGGGGCAACGACATTGTTGCCTTCGGTGGCACGGGCGGCTGGGGCAACGACATCATCAGCACCAGCCTCGACGGCGGCACCGGCGGCTGGGGCAACGACATCATCAGCACCAGCCCCGACGGCGGCACCGGCGGCTGGGGCAACGACATCGACAGCCTCGACGGCGGCACCGGCGGCTGGGGCAACGACATCGACAGCCTCGACGGCGGCACCGGCGGCTGGGGCAACGACATTGTTGCCTAGTTTAGCCGCAGGTCGCGTTTCGTGCCTATATTGCCTGTTCACCGCCACGGGGCGACTTTCAGGCTAGGTGTACCGCGTGAAGCATTCTCTTCCAGCTAACTTTCTGCTGCGCATTGCAATCGCCTTGCTGCTATTCAGCTGCGGCGGCCAACACACTCAGCGCGACACCGTGCGCATCCGCTGGGCCCGCGACCCGGAAACGCTCGACCCGCTCTTTGCGTCCAACTTGGCCGCATTCGACGCCAACAACCTGCTTCACGTCAGCCTGTTGCAGGGCGACATTTCTACTCAGCAGCTGGCACCAGCCCTAGCCGAAGAGCTGCCCACCGTTCAGCTTGTGGGCGACTCGCTCACCCAGCTGCAGTACCGCATCAGGCCCGCCGCCACTTGGGACAATGGCCGGGCCGTTCTGGCCAGCGACGTCGATTTTACCCTGAAGCTGATGCTTTGCCCGGGCCTGCCCAACGAGGCCGCCCGCAACCAATACGGCTTCATTCGGGCCTTGCTACCTCATCCGCAAGACCCCCGCCGCTTCACGCTGCTGTGCCGGGGCCGGAGCCTGGAGTATGCGCAGGCCTCGGGCGACTTTTTCATTCTGCCCGAGCACAGCCTCGACCCGCGCGGGCTGTTGCGCCGGTGGTCGCTGGCCGACCTGCAGCGCCAACCCCTGTCGCCCCGCGCCGATTCCGGTGCCCGGGCCGTAGCTCAATATTACCTGGCGGCGGTGGCAAGCCACTCGCCTAACCGCCTGCCCGGCTGCGGTCCCTACGAATTGCAGAAATGGGAGAAGGATAGATTTCTTTCGTTTCGACGCAAGCCGCGCTGGTGGGGCAGCCGCCTGCAGCCCGTCCCCCTGGTACTGCAGGCCAAGCCCCCCCAGCTTGAATACGTCATCATTCCGGATGTGGCCACCGCCGCCCTGGCCTTGCAGCGCGGCGACGTAGACGTGTTTCCGCAGATGCCGGCCCGCGAGTTTGCGCGGCTGCGCGCCATGCCGGCAGCCCAGTCAACCCTACGCTTTTACACCAGCCCGTCGTACGACGTGGCCACGGCCGGATTCAACACGCAGCATCCGGCCCTGGCCGATGCCCTGACCCGCCGGGCCCTCAGCCGCTGCTTCGATGCCGCGGGCCTGTTGCGCGCCACCCAGTTGGGCGAGGGGCAGCGCACGGTGGGCATTATCAGCCCCGCCGACCGCGCCAATTACAACGACAGCCTGGCTCCCGCGCCCTTCGCCCCCGACTCGGCAGTGCTGCTGCTGCAGCGCGCCGGCTGGCAGCACCGGGCGGCCCCGCACGAAGGCTGGTTTCGCAGCTCGGGCCGGGGCCCTGCCCAGCAGTTGCGCCTGCTGATGCGCTACCGTGCCGAGGAAGTGCTATTTGGCACGGTAGCGCTGCAGTTTCAGGCGGCGGCGGCCAGCATTGGCGTGCCGGTCACGCTGCGGCCCTCCGAGCCGGGCACGTTCGGCACGGCCATGCGCAGCGGCGACTTCGACGTGTACCTGCGCGTGCTCCGGGGCAATCCCTTCATGTTCAACTTCGTGCCGATGCTGCATTCGGCAAGCGCAACCAACATCACGAAGTTTGGCACGCCGGCCAGCGACCGCCTCATCGCGGCCATCGCCAGCGCCGACAATCCCGCGCAACGCACCGCACTGCTGCGGCAATTTCAGGCCCTGTTGCAGGCCGAGGCGCCCATCGTGCCCCTCTTCTACCTCCCCAACCGCGTGGCGGCCAACCGCGCCCTCACCGGCTTGCACGTGGGCAGCCTCCGGCCGGGCTTTGCTGCGGCCACCATCGAACGGGTTGCCAAACCCGCTCCCTGACCCATGGGCCTGCGCATAGCCTGGCATTTGCTTCGCACGGGATTGGCGGTGTGGGTACTGGTTTCGGTGGTGTTTTTGCTCATTCACCGCGATTTGGGCGCCGTGCAGCTGGCTTCGCCCGAGGCGTCGGAGCAGCGCGGTAGCGGCGCGCCTCTTTCGGCCACGGCTCAGGCGGCCACCGAACTGGCCATCAACCAGCGTCTCGGCCTCGATGAGCCGCTCTTTTACGTGAGCCCGCCCACTGCAGCTCGCGACTCCTGGCGCTGTAATGGCCTGCGCAACCAATACCACCGCTGGGCCGCGCAGCTCTTGCAGGGAAACCTCGGCTTGTCCTTCCGCACGGGCCGCGCGGTCAGCGCGGAGCTGGCCGATGCGCTGGCGTTCACACTGCCGCTCACCGGCTTGGCGGTGGCACTTTCCGTGGGCGGCGCCCTGCTGCTTGCCCTGGGGCTGGCGGGCCGGCCGTGGTGGCAACGCCCGGTGCGGGCCGGGTTGGTAGGGCTGCAGGCCCTGCCGCTGTTTGGGGTGGGGCTGGTGCTGCTACTGGCCTTTGCCAACCCCGAGGCGCTGGACTGGTTTCCGGGATATGGGCTGGGGCAGACCACCGACCAGCCGCCCGGCACCTGGGGTTACTTTATGGCTTATTTGTGGCACTTGGTGCTGCCAACCGCCGCCTTGGTCATCAGCGCCCTTCCAGAGCTTACCCTGCAGCTGCACGCCAGCCTCGTGCAGGAGTTGGGCTCCCGCTATGCCGTAACCGCCCGCGCCAAGGGACTGGCCGAGCCGGCCGTTATCCGGCGCCATGCATTGCGCAATGCCTTGCTGCCCTCGCTGGCACAGCTGGCCGAGCTACTGCCAGCCCTGGTGGCCGGGGCGGTAGTAGTTGAGGTGGTATTTGCGTTGCCGGGCATGGGCCGCCTGCTGGCCGGGGCTGCCGCCGCGCGCGACGCCCCCGTGCTGGTGGGCGGTGTGCTGCTGGTGGGCGCGGCCCGCATGCTGGCATTACTGGCCACCGATGTATTGAATTTCTGGGCCGACCCTCGCATCCGGTGGCAATCCTGAGCCCGTCTTCCTTTTCGCGGACGCAAAAAGCGGCCGCCGCCTGGCTGGGCCTGTTGGCGCTGATGGCCGTGGCAGCGCCGCTGCTGCCGCTGCCCTACCCGCCCAACGTGCCCGACCTGGCGCACGTGTCGCAGGCCCCGCTGGCGCCCGGGCACCACTGGCTGGGCACCGACCCGCAGGGCCTCGACGTGCTCAGCTTGCTGGTGTATGGGAGCCGCACCGCGGTGTTCATCACGTTCCCCGCCGCCGTCATTGCGGCCGTGATAGGCGCCCTGCTGGGCGGTGCGGCCGGCTTTGGGGGCAACAGGCTGCGGGCCGATGCTGGCTACTGGCTGCTGGCTACCGGTGCGGCGTGGTGGGCCCTGCGCCTGCCCGCTCCTGCACTTGGCCTGCTGGCGGCCGTGGGCGGCGTGGCGCGCCTGTTGTGGCGCCGGGGCCAGGGCCCTGCTTATGGCGCCCCGCTACCCCTTGATGCCGTCGTGATGGGGGCCGCCACGGCCCTCGATACCATTCCGCACCTAGTGTTGGTACTGGCCGTGGCGGCCGGTACCGGCGGCGTTTCGGCTCCGGGATTGCTGGCGCTGCTGGCATTTACGGCTTGGTCGACGCCCGCCCGGCTAGTCAGGGCCCAGATGCTGCGCACACGGGCGCTGCCGTTTGTTGAAGCTGCACAGGCCGCCGGGGTTCCCGCCTGGCAAATCTGGCTTAAACACAGTATGCCACACGCAATCAACCCATTACGAGCCGCATTCCCGCTGAGCATTGCGCGTCTGCTGGGGCTGGAAAGCACCTTGTCGTTTTTGGGTGTCGGCTTGCCGCCTGAAGCAGCAAGCTGGGGGCGACTCATGGCGTCATTCCGCTACGACACAAGCGCATGGTGGACATTCATTTTTCCCGCATCAATACTAGCATTCAGCATTTTGAGCCTTTATTCATTGTCTTTGGTGCGCCCACAACAGCATGTAGAATAGTGGGAGCAGACCTCCGGAAGCAAACAGAAAAACGCACCGATGCCGAGAGCAGATGCCCGTGTTTTGATGTCTCAAATCGGCCTTTTTTTCCAGGATTAAACTCAAAAAGCACTAGCACCAATTGGCGTCATTCGATTGACAAACAATTACTTATTTTTCTACTCTCAGAATGAGCAGTGATTAAATCTGTACTTTTTTAAATATTTTTTTTATTTATCTAATAAAATTTGGCGCGCAGACGATGTCTCACTCTTAAGGGATATGTCCTTTTACAGGGTAAAATGAGGTGGTAACATTGTATTGCTTTTCAGCACAAAGCAACTCTCATCCACCCCGAATCCCCTCTTTTTTTTCTACCCAACGCCCTATGTATCTGCTCGTTTACCCCTCGATGGGCTCTTCCCGCCGCGCCAAATCTGCCTCGCAGGCGACCCGCCCTATTTCGGTAGGCATTGATTTCGTGACTCCCGACGGCATGGTTGTGCCGCGCGCATTGGGCGAAGCCGCTCTGCTGGGACGTACCGCCGTACTGGTGGGCGGCCTGCTGGTGGGTGTGTGGCCGCAATCCTGATTCTTCCTTTCCTCTCCTCGCTAACCCTTAACCATCGCATCCAGTCGATTACCCATTACTTATCAACTTCCCGCAATTTGGTATAATACCCTTACTCTATCTACCTAGTCTTAGCATCTACCGCTCGCTGGCTACCCCTGCCGAGTTTTAACCCGCCGTCTACCCCGGCGGGTTTTTTTTGCCCCTATAGTTCGTCGCTTTGGCGGCCCACCAGCGCAATGCCTTGGGCGAAAGAACAGGGGCGGTAGCCCAGGTCGCGCCGGGCCTTGTCGATGATGAAGCCCGTGCGGGCCGGGCGCCGCGCCGGCTGCGTGAACGTGCCCGCGTCGGCCTCCTCAATAAGGCCGCGGTCGAGACCGAAAAAGTCGGCCACCTGCAGCGCCATGGCGTAGGGCGTAAGCATTTCGTCGCTGCTGATGTGGTAGATGCCCTGTGCTGAATGGAGTGCCAGCAGCCAGCAGCCCTGCGCCAAATCTTCGGCCAAGGTGGGCGTGCGCCACTGGTCCGACACTACTTTGATGGCTTTGCCGGCGCGCAGCGAGTCGCGCACCCAGAGCACAATGTTGGTGCGGCCGTAGTCGTGGGCCACGCCATACACCAGCACGGTGCGCGCAATGGCCCAGCGGCCGGGGCTGGCCTGCACCAGTTCCTCGGCCGCCAGCTTGCTTTGGCCGTAGAAATTGACGGGCGCGGGCGTGGCGTCCTCGGCCAGCGGGCCGGCTTCGCCGCTAAAAATAAAGTCGGTGCTGAGGTGAGTGAGGTGGGTGTCCAGCTCGGCGCAGGCGTTGACGAGGTGTGCCACGGCCGTCACGTTGTGCAGCCAGCAGGCCTCGTGGTTGAGCTCGCACTCGTCCACGTTGGTGAGGGCGGCGGTGTGGATGAGGTGGGTGGGCCGCTCCCGGGCCAGCACCTGCCGCACCTGGGCGGCATCGGCCACGTCGAGCGGCACGAAGTGCAAGTCGGGGTAGAGGGCCGCCAGCTTGTTGGCGCCGCGCGAGGTGGCCACCAGCTCCACTTCGGGCTGCGAGCGGAGCAGGGCAACAAGCTTCTGGCCCAGCAGGCCATTGGAACCGGTGACGAGAATTTTCATACGCTGGCAATGAGCGCCGGGCGGCTACTCGTACTTGTAGCCGTACAGCTTGGTAATTTTTTTCCGCTTCAGCTTTTCCACTTTCATGGTCATTTTCACGTCGGCGAGGGGCCGGTCGCGGGCGTCTTTGCTCACCTTGGCAATCTTGTCGATGATGTCCAGCCCCTGAATGACCTGGCCAAATACCGTGTACTGGCCATCGAGAAAATGGGTACCATCGTGGTTTTCGACCAGGTAAAACTGGGAATTGCTGCTGGGCGTGCCGCGCGGGCCACCCATGCGGGCGGCGGCCACCGCACCGTATACGTGCGGGTGGCCAGGGCCAAGCTCCGCCGGGATGGTGGGGTCGTTGGGCTGGCCCAGGCCGTCGTTGCTGGGGTCGGCGTCCTTGGTGTTGGCGTCGCCACCCTGAATCATGAAGTTGTCGATGACGCGGTGGAAGGTGGTGCCGTTGTAGAAGCCACTCTTGGCCTTTTGCAGGAAGTTGGCTTTGTGCAGGGGAGTGTCGTCGAACAACACGAGGCGGATAACGCCCTGCGGCGTGGTCACGGTCACGACTTCGTCTTTGCCGCTCTTTTTGGGCTTGCCGGGTTTATCGGCCGCCACAACGGGGGCCGCGGCCCACAGCAGCACCAGCAGAAAGGCCGCGGCGCGCAGAATAGTATGTTTCATGTAGGAAAGAAGAAGGAAAAGCAGAACGAAAAAACGTCAGGCAAAACTAACCGCCAGCTCCGGCTACCCGCGCTGCTCGCGGATGCTGGCCAGAATTTCGCGCCCCCCACGGGCCAGCACGGCATCGGCCACGGCCACGCCCAGAGTGTGTGCCTCGGCGGGCGAGGCGGCAGTCTGGATTTCTTCCACGTACTCTTCGCCGCTCAGGCTGATGAGGCCGCCGTGCAGGCGCAGGCGGCCATCTTCCAACGTAGCCAGGGCGAAAGACGGGATGCTGCAGCCGCCCTCCATGGTGTGGAGGAAAGCACGCTCGGCCAGCAGGCAGGTGTGGGTAGCAGGATGGTCGAGGGCCGCTTTGAGGCGGGCCTTGAGGTCGGCATTAAGGTCGGCGGCGCATTCCACCGCAATGCTGCCCTGACCGGTGGCCGGTACAAATTGGGTGGCGGGCAGCGTGTAGCGCACCAGGTGCTCGTAGCCCATGCGGTGCACGCCGGCGTAGGCCAGCACGAGGGCATCAAACTGGCCTTCTTCGAGCTTGCGCAGGCGGGTTTGGAGGTTGCCGCGGGCTTCGGCCGTTTCGGCGTGGGGATAGAAGCGGCGCAGTTGGGCCTTGCGGCGGGTGCTGCTGGTACCGAGCACGATGCCGGGCTTATCGAGCGAAAATTGCTCATCGAAGCTGAGTACCACGTCGTTCACCTGCTCGCGCTCTAGGAAGGCCAGCAGCTCCAACTCGCGCGGAATGCTGCTTTGTACATCCTTGGCCGAATGGACGGCCAAGTGGGTTTCACCGCGTAGCAGGCTGTTTTCCAGCTCTTCGGTGAACACGCCCTTGGAACCGATTTTGGCCAGGCTGCGGTCCTGCACAGCGTCGCCGGTGGTTTGCATGGGCACAATTTCGGTTTCTAAACCGGCTTGCTGCAGCAGCGCGGCCACGTGTTCGGTTTGCCAGAGGGCGAGGCGGCTGGCGCGCGTGGCGAGGCGGATTTTCATAGTTGAACGGTATTAGTTGAACGTCGTGCTCAGCTGGCGTGCGTTTTTACTCAAATGCGCAAAAAGCCGCCCATGCGCAGCGAGCTGTCCACAAACACCATTTTGGCGTTGGCGTTGCGCTCGATGTGATAATGCGCGTCGGTGAGTTCTTTGGTGAGCAGGTCGGCGTTGCGCGGGGTAACGAATTTGGCGAAGCCCGTGACAAACTGCTGCTCGCCGCCGGCCAGGTGGGGCACAAATTTCGGGTCGATTCCGAACAGCAGCACCTTGCGCACGAGGCCCAGCGAGTAGCTCAGCAGCTCCTTCTGGTTTTCGCGGCCCAGCTTTTGGAACTCCTCGCTT
The DNA here is from genome assembly GCF_022921075.1 of Hymenobacter sp. 5317J-9. Lineage (NCBI taxonomy): Bacteria > Pseudomonadati > Bacteroidota > Cytophagia > Cytophagales > Hymenobacteraceae > Hymenobacter > Hymenobacter sp. 5317J-9. Next base: position 861,342 of record NZ_CP095050.1, on the reverse strand, counting down.
TTCTTGAGAATGTCGGCCGCCTTGCCGCCGTAGTTGAAGCAGAGACGCATCCAGTCCCGGAAAAACTCGAAGTAGTCGTGGTCGGCGTTGGCATCGCGGCTGGCAATGGCCGCGCCCAGGCTGCCTTCGGCCAGCTGAGCCACCTGGCGGGCTTTGGCTTCGGGCACTTTGTACTCGTCGCGCAGGTAGGCCGTGAGGTCGTCTTCGGAAAACGGGCGCACCGCCACCGGCTGCACCCGGCTGATGATGGTGGGCAGCAATTGCTCGGGCGCGTGGCTCACCAGCAGGAAAATGGTGGCGGGCGGCGGCTCTTCCAGCAGCTTGAGCACGGCGTTGGCGGCGGCCGGGTGCATGAGCTCGGGCAGCCAGACGATGACAATTTTGAAGCGGGCCTCAAACGCCTTCAGGCTTACCAGCTTCAGAATCTGCACGGCTTCGTCCTTCGAGATGTTGCCCTGCTTGTTTTCGGCCCCGATGTGCTGCATCCAGTCGTTGAGGCCCTGGTAGGGATTGTCGAGAATGAAGGTCCGCCACTCGGCCATGAATTTGCTGCTCACCGCGTCCTTGGTCACCGTTTTGGTGGTGGTCACGGGCACGATGAAGTTCAGGTCGGGATGGGCCAGCTTGGCAATTTTGGTGCAGGCCGGGCAGTGGCCGCAGCTGTCGTCGGCGCCGGGAGCGCGCTCTTCGCAGTTCAGGTACTGCGCGTAGGCCAGGGCGAGGGCCAGCGCCGCGCCGCCCTCGCTGCCGCGAAACAGCTGGGCGTGTGCCACGTGCTGCCGCTGTACCGATTGGCGCAGCAGGGCTTTGAGGGCGGACTGGTTGGGAATTTCGGCGAAGGTCATGCTTTTGCCTTTTCCCAGATTCTGTCCGCTTCCGTCGCTTCAAACACTTCCTTCATAATGCCTTGCTCCACCGCATCATACGGCAGGTTGCGCCGGGCCATCACGCGCTCGGCCACCTCCCCCACTTTGGGCAGCTTGAAGGTTTCAAAACCTGCCGCGCCGCCCCAGCTGAAGCTCGGGATGAAGGTGCGCGGGAAACCGGCCCCGAAGATGTTGGCCCCCACGCCCACCACCGTGCCGGTATTAAACATGGTGTTGATGCCGCACTTGCTGTGGTCGCCCATCATCAGGCCGCAGAAAGTCTGGCCGGTGTCGACGAAGCGGCTGGCGGCGTGGCTCCAGATTTTGACGGGCGCGTAGTTGTTCTTGAGGTTCGACGTGTTGGTATCGGCCCCCAGGTTGCACCACTCGCCAATGACGGAGTTGCCCAGGTAGCCGTCGTGGCCCTTGTTGCTGTAGCCCAGCAAAATGCTGTTGCCCACTTCGCCGCCCACCTTCGAGAAAGGTCCCACGGTATTGTCGCCGCGCATTTTGGCGCCGGCATTGATGTGGGCGCCCTCGCATAAGGCCAACGGACCTTTGATGATGGCGCCCTCGTGCACCTGCGAGTTCTTGCCCAAATAGATAGGACCGTCCTCGGCATTGAGAATGGCGGCCCGGATTTTCACGCCCTCTTCGATGAAGATGTTTTCGGCCCCGTACACAATGGTGTGGGCGTCGCTGACGGGCTGCGAGGTGCGGCCCTGGGTGAGCAGGGCAAAGTCGCGGCGGATTTCCACGCCGTTGCGCAGAAACAGCTGCCACGGCCGGTCAATCACCGTCACGGGCTCGGCCACTTGCCGGGTTTCCGGAATGCCGTCCTGAATCAGCTCGGCCACCAGCGAGGCATCGGCCACGTGGGCGGCCACCAACAGGTCGTCGCAGTACAGGGCCTGGCCGGGCTGCAGGGCCTGCACCTGGCGCGTGAGCAGGTCGTCGGGGCACACGGCGCCGTTGATGATGAGGGCCGCGCCGCGCACGTCGCCCGCCGGGAACTTGGCCTGCAGGTACGGCTGGGTGAGGTAGCCCACGGTGTCGACGCCCAGGCGGCGCTGCCATTTCTCGGCCAGCGTGAGGATGCCGCAGCGCAGCGCCGCCACCGGCCGCGTGAAGGTGAAGGGCAACAGGTGCGGCCGAATGGCCGGGTCGTCGAAAAGCAGAACGTGCATGTTTTTTTAGCTATTCGCTAATAGCTGCCAGCTGTTAGCTTTGGGGAGAAGGGCAAATTTACGGCCCGCTGCGGGGCTGCAGGCAATAAAAAAACTCCTTCCGACCGGGCCGAAAGGAGTTCTTTAAGAAGCTAACAGTTGCTGGCTATACACCAGCAGCTGAAAACAAGCTATTCTTTGTTGGCGCTGCTCTGCTCTTTCTTGGCGTAGCGGCTGCGGAATTTCTCCACGCGACCGGCCGTGTCGATGAACATGTTTTTGCCGGTGTAGAAGGGGTGCGAGGCCGAGCTCACTTCAATTTTCACCAGCGGGTACGTCTTGCCGTCTTCCATCGTGATGGTGTCGGTCGGCTTCATCGTGGAGCGGGTGATGAACTTGAAATCCGAAGAGGAGTCCTGGAATACGACTTCCTGGTACTCGGGGTGGGTGTCCTTTTTCATATCGAGGGTCAGTTTTACCGGTTGAACCCTGCCGATTTTGCGGAAGGGACTGCAAAAGTACAGCTTAGCTCCGAAATACCCAACCCCGGCGCCAACATTTTCCGCAGCTTCGGGCCGGGCAAGCCGTGCTCCTGAGGTTGTTGCCTTTCCGAAAAGGTTGTACATTTGAATTCGGCCCTCACTCGGGGCCCGCTGCTGCGTGTGCTGAAATCTGTACCCGTCCGTCGCCTGATTCGCCGCTCCGGCCCCGCAGCCCTGCTGCTGGTGCTGTGCAGCGCCGTGCTGGCCGTGGCCGCGTCGCTCACCATGTTCACCGCCGCCTACGAAGGCACCCGGGTGCGCGTGGACTGGGAAGTGAGCAGCGAAACCGACGTGACGGGCTTCGAACTGGCCCGCAAGTCGGCCACCGAAACCAGCTACAGCACCGTGACGAGCGTGGTGCCCAACGGGCAGCGCCGCTACCAGTACTACGACGCCAACGTGTTTCGCACCGCGCCCGGCAGCACGCCTGGCACGCCCGCGCCCTCGGCCGGCGGGCCCTTCACCTACCGCCTCACCGTGCACAGCCCCACCGGCGACCAGAGCTACCTCACGGTGCTGGCCGGTACGCCCAGCGCCGTGCAACGCTCCTGGGGCACCATCAAGTCGATGTTTAGGTAAAGGATTTACCATTACGTAGAACGTCATGCTGAGCGCAGTCGAAGCATCTCGCGTGCCGAAGTAATTCTTACGATTGAATTACTACCACACGCGAGATGCTTCGACTGCGCTCAGCATGACGTTTTAATTTAAACCCAACATACTTTCTCCCTTGCTTACCCAACTCTGCTTCGCATCCAACAATGCACACAAGCTCGACGAAATCCGGCCGCTACTGCCGGCCGGCCTCACGCTGCTGAGCCTGGCCGACATCGGCTGCCACGAGGAGCTGCCCGAAACCCAGGACACGCTAGAAGGCAACGCCCGCCAGAAGGCCGAATACGTGCGCCAGCACTACGGCGTGGCCTGCTTCGCCGACGATACCGGCCTCGAAGTAACGGCCCTCAACGGCGAGCCCGGCGTGTACTCGGCGCGCTACGCCGGGCCCCAGCGCCTGGCCGAAGACAACGTGGCCAAGCTGCTACAGGAGCTGCGCGGCGCCGCCGACCGATCGGCGCGCTTCCGCACGGTGGTGGCCCTGGCCCAGGCCGATGGCAGCGTGCACGAGTTTGCCGGCGAGGTGATGGGCCACATTACGGAAGAAGCCCACGGTACGGGCGGCTTCGGCTACGACCCGGTGTTTGTGCCCGCTGAGGGCGACGGGCGCAGCTTCGCCGAAATGAGCAGCACCGAGAAAAACCGCATCAGCCACCGGGCACGGGCGGTGGCTGGGCTGCTGGCGTTTTTGAAAGAATAAACTTGAGCGTCGGAAAGAACGGGTATGCTGCGCGCAGCCGAAGCATCTCTACCTCAACACTAAATGATTACCTTTCGCAGTAGAGATGCTTCGGCTGCGCTCAGCATGACCATTCTTTTTCCTTCCTCTATTTGCGCGCAGCGTTACCTTTGCCTGCTATGCACACCCCGTATCTAATTGGCATCACCGGCGGCAGCGCTTCTGGTAAAACCACGTTTTTGCGCCGGCTCCTGGCGTCCTTTCCCGAAGAGGAGATTTGCCTGATTTCGCAGGACAATTATTACCACCCCCGCGAAAAACAGCTGCGCGACGACCAGGGCGTGGAAAACTTCGACCTGCCCGCCAGCATCGACGCCGCGGCCTACGCCGACGACGTGCTGCGCATCAGCCAGGGCCACGAGGTGCGCCGCAAGGAATACACCTTCAACAACGCGGCCGTGACGCCCAAAGAGCTGGTGTTCCGGCCGGCGCCCATTGTGGTGGTGGAGGGCATCTTCGTGTTTCACTTCGAGGAAATCGCCAAGCTGCTCGACCTGAAGGTGTACATCGACGCCCAGGAACACGTGAAGCTGCACCGCCGCATCATCCGCGACCGCGACGAGCGGGGCTACGACCTGGCCGACGTGCTCTACCGCTACACCCACCACGTGGCGCCCACCTACGAGCAGTTCATCGCACCCTACAAGCACTACGCCGACATCGTGATTCCCAACAACCGCCACTTCGAGAAGGGGCTGGAGGTGCTGGTGGGCTTCCTGCGCGGCAAGGTGGCGGCGGCCCAGCAGTAGCCGGAGGCAGCCCGGCTGATGGCGCTTGCGGCAACGCGCTTTGCAAGCACCTAGGCAAGGTTTTTTGGCGCCGTTCATGGAATAGCAGTAAAATCGGATTATCTTGGACCTGAAATCACCTGCCGGAAGTGGGGCCGTCTAACCCGCGGCGCGGCAACCGGTGTGGGACCATCTGGTCAATTTTTGCTTTGCTCTCTATGAAACGCACATCTCTACTTCTTTCCCGACTAGCCACCGCCATCATTGCTTCGGCGAGCGTGCTGGGCTTGCTGAGCTGTGACAAAAACGGCCAGGCCGGCATCATGCAGCACCCGGCCGGCAACGCCGCCTACCGCTTGGAAGTGACGCCCGACAAGGCCTACGGCGAGGTGTTCGACGCCAGCCTGGGCAAGCTCAACGACACGACCTACCTCATCATTACGAAGGCCGAGCGGGGCAGTGTATTTGCCATGCACACCGGCCCGCTGCCCACCGCCGACCACGCCGTGTGCTTCGCCAGCACCAACAACCCCGGCTTTAAGGAGTGCGTGGAGGAATATTACCACAACGCCGGTGGCGTGGCCATTCAGAGCAACGAGGCCGGCTGGTGGGCCACGCCGCTGTAGGCAGAACGGCGTAGCGAACCCATAGCAGCACGTCATGCTGAGCGCAGCCGAAGCATCTCGCTTGTGGCAGTAATCCCTTAGGTGGGATTTACTATTGCACGCGAGATGCTTCGGCTGCGCTCAGCATGACGTGCTGTTTTTGCTTCCCGCCCTTCTTTTCCTCTCCTTACCTTCCCTTCTTTCCCCTCCCTTACCCCTATGTACAGCAAAGCGGAAGCTACCCAGCTGCGCCAGGCTTTCTGGACGACGTTTGGCCAGTATATGGCCCCGGTGCCCTCGGCCGAGGGCGAAACCACCAACTGGATTAACTACAAGACGGGCATCAAGCACCTGTATTTCCGGATGCAGGCCGACAACCGGCAGGCCAAAATCGCCATCGAGTTGAACCATCCGGACGCCGGCATTCGGGAGCTGTTTTTTGAGCAGTTCCGGGAGCTCAAAACCCTGCTGCACGAAACGCTGGGCGAGGAATGGATATGGGAAGAAGAAGCCTTGGACGCCCAGGGCCTGCCGCTGAGCTGCATCTACACGGAGCTAAGCCCGGCCAACGTGTTCAACCGCGACGATTGGCCGAAGCTGATTTCATTCTTTAAGCCCCGCATGGTGGCCCTCGATGCGTTTTGGGCCGATGCGCAGTACACGTTTGAAGCGCTGAAGTAGCCGCAATTGGAGGTGTGCCCAATAGAACGTCATGCTGAGCGCAGTCGAAGCATCTCGCGTGCAATAGTAAATCCCACCCAAGGGATTACTGCCACAAGCGAGATGCTTCGGCTGCGCTCAGCATGACGTGCTTTTTCTTTCTCACGCTTTTGCTGCAACGCCCTGGGCGCTTGGGCTGCCCACGCGGCCTACGCGGCGGGCCTGTTTGTAGGCCGCGTGCAGGGCGGGGTTGAGGAGGCGAAAGACTTCCATGGGTTTATCGAGCTCGTAGACTTGCTGCATGAGGGCGCCGAGCAGGTCGGAAGTGGTGGCGTTGGCCTGGCTGCGCTGGTCGATGAGGGTGCTGGTGCCGCGCACGGTGCCGGCGAAGGCGGTGTGGAGGTCGCGCAGTTGCGTGAGCAGGGCTTTGGTGAGGCCGTAGGGTTTCAGGTCGGCGGCATGGGCGTCGGCGGTGTCGAGGAGGGCGCCGGCCACGTCGCGCAGCTCTTCGGGCCGCATTTTGCGCAGCTGGCCAGCGTTGAGGGTGGCGCGGGCGCGCAGGGCGGGGTCGGCGGTTTTGGTGGCGATGCTGGCCAGGGGGCCCAGCACCACGGGGAGGGCCTGCTGCAGGGCGGCGCGGGCGGCGGTGGCCTGGGCGGTGGTGGCTTTGGTGTTGAGGGGGGCGGCGCCCACGGCGGCGGTCAGGCGCTGGTAGGCCGGCGGGATGTCGGCGGCTTCGGCGGCGGCCACGTCGCTGGCGGCGAGGGCGGCGGCGTTGTCGGCCAGGAACCGGACCAGCACGGTGGTCATGGCGTATTGTTTTTCTTCGCGGGCATCCATAGAAAATGGGGGTAGAAGTGACACCGAACGAGTAGCGAACGGCGCGTAATGGTAGCGCTTTTTCCGTGAATTGTTGCGGTCAAAACACAACAATCGTTTTTTATTAGATATAGGGTAATCACCACGCCGCGGAATATATTTGACCTACTGGCCGGCCCCTTTCCACTACGGCCGGCCTGGGGCGCCCTCCACCGCCCCGCTATTCTGAGTTTACCCGAACTCGTGGCTCTCTGCGCCTTTAGGCAGAGCACTCGGCGTTCGTGCACCTCGTTGGTTTTGCACGCTGCTTGTCGGCTTCCGACCCGTAACGTTTCGTTTTCTGGGTTTTGATTTCGCTTCTCGGGGGCGCCATTGGCAGCCGTCCGGCGGGGGCATGCATTCGTTTTCGGCGGGCCCTGCTCGTCACGGCCTTATCTATTTCTCTTTTCTTTATGAGACATCGTTTCCTTTTGGTGCTATTGTTCATCAGCAGCGGCCTGCTGCTGGGCACCGCCCCGGCGCGGGCGCAGTTCCGCTGGCAGCGCGCGGTGGGCACGGCCCAGAACGACGAAACGGCCGACTATATGCTGGCCGTGCCCGGGGGCTTCGTCAAGGTCGGCGAGTTTAATTACAACCGCCTGTACCTGAGCAAGGTCAACTACCAGGGCGACACCGTCTGGACCAAGCGCTACGCCCTGCGCCGGGTGCAGGACGTCGACGCCCGCGGGCTCATCGCCGACGCGGCCGGCAACCTGATTGTCTCGGCCATCGTCGTGCCCCGCCCCGTGCCGCCCACGGCCCCGCCGCTGCCCACCCAGGGCCTGCTGGTCAAGCTCACGCCCGCCGGCGACACGCTCTGGACCCGGCGCGTGGCCGACCCGGCCGGGGCCACGCTCACGGCCCTGGTGCCGGGCAACGACGGCTCCTACGTGGCCGTCGGCGACGTGGGCAGCGGCCTGAACACGTTTCCCGTGCTGCGCAAGTTCAGCCCCGCCGGCGCCCTGCTCTGGACCCAGGTCGTGCCCTACGACAACACCCGCAACGGTTACCTGACCAATTTGGTGGCCGTGCCCAACGGCTACCTTGTGGTGTCGCTCTCCGATACGTCCAACCTGCGCCCTAAGTTCATCACAGTCGACGAAGCTGGCGCTTACCAGTTCTTCCGGTTTGTCCCACGCGACTGCGGCAGCGCGCAGTTAAAGCTGACGTCTCAAGGTGGGGTGATTGCCGTCGGCGGCGGCATCACGCAACTCACGGTGCAGGGCGACTCGGTTTGGAGCCGTGCGTACCGGCAAGTCAATGCCTTCCTAGGTCTGACCCGTGTGGCAGAGTTGCCGGGCGGGCGCTACCTGGCGGCGGGCGAACGCTCCAACGGGTTTACCAAGGACGTGGGCTTCGTGGTGGTGGACGCCAACGGCGCGCTGCTGCGCGACACGCTGCTCGTGCGCCCCGGCACGGAAAACGTGGCCGGCGTGGGCCTCACCCCGGCCGGCGACTACGTCGTGGCCCTGGGCACCGACCCCGGCCCCGTCGGCTACAACGACCAGATTCTGTTCGCCTACCGCTCCTGGGCCCGCTTGCTGCCCGCCCGCGCCCCGGCCGAAACCGCCGCCCGCCTCGCCGCTTATCCCAACCCCACGATTGGCGAACTGACGCTGGAAGCCGGCGATGCGCGCCCGCTCACCGGCACCTGGGTGCTGTATGATGTGCTGGGCCGCTTGGTGCAGCACGGCCTTCTTTCGGGTCAGGCCCGCCACCACCTGAGCCTGACTGCCGTGCCCGCCGGCCTCTACCTGTTACGGGTCACCGACCCGCTGCGCCGTACGGTTCAACTCCTGCGTTTGGAGAAGCTCTAGCTGCTGGTGTTTCTATTTTGCCTTGGCTGGCCCATGTTATAAGGGCCTTTTTTATGTTGCCGGCAGACGGATGTAAGCTCGTTGAGCCGGTGTGCGAGCTGCCCAAACCTGTGTGCGAGTTTGTTAAACCGCATGGCAAGTTTGTTAAACAAGGGTGCGAGTTCGGCATACACGCGTGCGAGTTCGTCAAGCCGGGTTGCGAGTTCATCCTACGCGCATGTGAGCGGCCCAAACCGGGGGGCAGGTGCGGAATACCGGCCTGCGAGCGGGCCTTACACGGCGGCGAGGGCGTTTTGCGGGGCCGAAAGTGGCCCTTGCCTGCATTCCCGCCAAATGGGTATCTTTGCAGACCCCGTCCATACCCATGCTGGCTCTGCTTTCCCGTTTTTGGTTCTCGCTCCGCTTTGCCCTGCTCGCCGCTACGGTGCTGCTGGTGCTGGGCCTGAACCAGCGCGCCGTGAGCGTGCTACGGCCCGTGGGCAAGGGCGAAACGCGCTGGGCGCAGCCCACCCGCGTGGCGGTGGTGAAACAAAAAGTATTGCTGGAAGCCACCACGGCCCTCGACCACTTTGTGGCGCCGCCGCTGGTGGCCTGGCTGCCCAGCGCCGTGCCGGCCGTGTGGCTGCCCACCTTGCGCCAGGCCCTGGCCGTGCCGCGCCTGCGGGCCGGCATCCGGGCGGGCGAGGTGTTTCGGGCGCGGCTGCTGGCCGTGGCCCTGTCGCCGCAGGCCCCTTAAATTCAGTTGGCAGTTAGCAGTGAACAGTTAGCAGTTGGTGGGCTTGGCCCTGAGCTGCCGGCTGGTGGCTGCTTGCATGCCCCTTCCCGCTTTTATTGCTCACTGACAACTACTAACTGATAACTGATTTTCACATGCGTAACAAAGGATTAATCATCGCGCTCACCCTCGTCGTCACGGCGTTGTGCGCGTACTTCTTGTTCTTCACCTACGTCTCGCGCGGGGTGCAGAGCAAGGCCGTGGCCTACGCCACGCGCAACGGCAAAATTGACGAAGCCGCCCGTCAGCACTACCTCGACTCGGTGTGGCGCGCGCCCGTGTTCGGCCCCTTCACTTACCGCGAGGTGCGCCAGAGCGAGCTCGGCCTCGGGCTTGACCTGAAAGGCGGCATGCACGTGACGCTGGAAGTGTCGCCGGTGGAAATTGTGCGCGCCATGAGCGGCAACAGCAAAGACCCCGCCTTCAACCGCGCCCTGGCCAACGCCCAGGAAGCCCAGAAAACCAACTCCAGCACGCCGTTTACGGCGCTGTTTGCCCAGGCTTACCAGCAGCTGGCGCCCAGCAAGCCGCTGGCCACCATCTTCGCCAACACCACCAACAAGAGCCGCGGCATCGACATCAACTCCTCGAACGAGAAGGTGATTGGCGCCATCGATAAGGAAGTGGAAGAAGCCATCGACCGCTCGTTCAACATCCTGCGCACCCGCGTGGATAAGTTCGGCGTGAACCAGCCCAGCATTCAGCGCGTGAAAGGCACCGGCCGCCTCCAGATTGAGCTGCCCGGCGTCGACAACCCCGACCGCGTGCGCAAGCTGCTGCAAGGCCAGGCCAAGCTGGAGTTCTGGGAAGTGTGGAACCAGAACGAAGTGGGCCCCTACCTCGTGACCCTCGACAAGCAGCTCTCGGCCAAGCAGGCCGCCGCCAAAGCGGCCCCCGCCACGGCTTCGGCCACCGACACCACGGCTACCGCCGCGGCCGGCGACTCGACTTCGCTGGCGGCCCAGCTGGCCAAGAAAACCAAGGATGCCACGGCCGACTCGGCCGCCAACTCGACCCAGGGCGGCGTGCTCGCCAAGCTCTTCACCATGCCCGGCCGCCTGGGCGTGAACCTGCGCGACACGGCCCGCATGAACACCATCCTGCGTTCGCCCGAGGCCAAAGCCATTCTGCCCCCACCCTGGCTCTGCTTTGGAGCCTGAAGCCGACCACCATCGACAAGCAGGAGTACCTGGAGCTGATTCCGGTGCGCAAAACCCGCGACGGTGTGCCCATGCTGAGCGGCGAAGCCGTGAACGACGCCCGCGCCGACATCGGCCAGAACGGCCAGCCGGAAGTGCTGATGAACATGACCCCCGCCGGCTCGCGCAAGTGGGCCAAGATGACGGCCGCCAACATCGGCCGCCAGGTGGCCATGGTGCTCGACGACTACGTGTGCTCGGCGCCGGTGGTGCAGGGCGAAATCACGGGTGGCGGCACCAGCATCACGGGCAGCTTCCAGATTGAAGACACCCAGGATTTGGCCAACCAGCTGAAGGCCGGCAAGCTGCCCGCTCCCACGCGCATCGTGGAAGAAGCCGTGGTGGGTCCGTCGCTCGGTCAGGAAGCCATCAACCAGGGCCTGTACTCGTCGCTGGCCGGTGTGGTGATTATCATGCTGTTCATGGCCTTCTACTATGGCCGCGCTGGCGTAGTGGCCGACATCGCCCTGCTCTTCAACATCTTCCTGATTCTGGGCGTGCTGGCCCAGTTCGGCACCGCTCTTACCCTGCCCGGCATCGCCGGTTTGATTCTGGTGATGGGCACCTCGGTGGACGCCAACGTACTGATTTTCGAACGCATTCGCGAGGAACTCGACCATGGCCTGAGCCTGACCGACGCCATCAACAAAGGATACTCGCGGGCGTTCTCGGCCATTTTCGACTCGAACGTGACCACCATGCTGATTGCTGTGATTCTCGGCTTCTTCGGCACGGGCCCGGTACAAAGCTTCGCCGTGACGCTGGGCATTGGCGTGCTCACCTCGTTCCTGTCGGCCGTGTTCGTGTCGCGCCTCATCATCGAGTGGATGGTGAAGGGCAACGAGAACCACCCGATGACCTTCAACACCGCGATTTCGCGTAACCTGTTCAAGAACCTGAACTTCGACATCGTGGGCAAGCGCAAGCTGGCCTACACCTTCTCGGCTATTTTCATCATCGTGGGCTTCGCCGTGATGGCCTACCAGGGCGGCCCCAACCTGGGCGTGGACTTCAAAGGCGGCCGCGCCTACGTGGTTGACTTCAACAAAACCATGGTGGCCTCCGACGTGGCCGACAAAATTCGCCCCGTGTTCGAAGGCGCTGGCCTCGAAGTGAAGCAGTACGGCTCGCCCGACCGCCTGCGCATCACCACCGGCTACCTGGCCGAAGACGAAAGCCCCGTGGCCGACAAGAAAGTGGTGGCCGCCCTTAACCAGGGCCTGCAGGCCTACAGCGCCGACGCGCCGGTTATCAAGTCGACCTCGAAAGTGGGCGCCACCATCGCTGACGACATCAAGCGCACCTCAGTGCTCTCGCTGGGCCTCACGCTGCTGGGCATCTTCGTGTACGTGCTGTTCCGCTTCGAGCGCTGGCAGTACTCCATGGCTGCGGTGGTGGCCCTGTTCCACGACGCCCTGCTCGTGATTGCGGCCTTCCCGATTGCCCGCCTCTTCGGCCTGAACTACGAGATGGACCAGATTTTCGTGGCCGCGCTGCTCACGGTTATTGGCTTCTCGATGAACGACACGGTGGTTATCTACGACCGTATCCGCGAGTACCTGCGCGAGAACCCCAAGCTGACCTTCGCCCAGGTGGTGAACCCGGCCCTGAACTCGACCTTCTCGCGCACCATGATTACGTTCACCACGGTGTTCCTGGTAGTGTTCGTGATGTACGTATTCGGGGGCGAGACCCTGCGCTCGTTCTCCTTCGCCATGATTATCGGCGTGATTTTCGGCACGTACTCGTCGCTGTTCATTGCCACCCCGATTATCCTCGACACCTACGGCAAGAAAGAGGAGCGTGAGCGCCTGGCCCGCGGCGAAGACGTGACCGGCGTGGACGCTGGCACGCCCAAGCTGAGCCAAGCCAACGTGTAGTGTTCCACGGCTTACCTAGCTGATTAGTTGAAAAAAGCCTGGCCGCGCGCCGGGCTTTTTTTGTGCCTGGGGCAACCGTTTTTGCTTATCTTCCGAGTGGTTTGGTGAAGCCCCGCCAACCGCCGCTCGCATGCTGCACCTCTCCTCACCTGTTTCTGCTCCCATCACCCTACCGGAGTTGCTGGCGGCCTGCCAGCGGCAGGAGCGCGTGGCCCAACGCCGGCTGTACGGGCAGTTTCACGGCTTTGCGATGAGCATTTGCCTGCGTTATGCCCGCGACCGCGACCAGGCCCTGGAAGCGGCCAACGACGGTTTTCTGAAAGTATTCCGCGACTTGTACCGCTTCGACGCGGCGCGCCACCCCGAGGACGTGCTGGGCTCGTTTCGGGGCTGGCTCAAGCGCATCATGATTCACACGGCCATCGACCACTACCGCGCCAACGAGCGCCACCAGCACCAGCAGGAGCTCGACGACGTGACCCTGAACCAGGCCGACGGCGGCGCCACGCCCCTCGACACGCTGAGCTACGACGAGCTGCTGGGCCTGGTGCAGCGCCTGCCCCCGGCCTACCGCGCGGTGTTCAACCTGGCGGTGATTGACGGATTTGGCCACGAGGAAATCGCCGAGCAGCTGCGCATTTCGGTGGGTACGTCCAAATCCAATCTGTTTAAAGCCCGAGCCCATTTGCGCACGATGCTGGCCCACACTACTACTATTTCTTCAGCCCGCTATGTGGTCGGATAACGATATTGATAATGCTTTTCAACGGCTGAACCCGCCGGAACCGGACCCTGCGCCCTTCCCGCTGGATGCCTGGCTGCGCCTGGAAACGCAGCTGGACAAGGCCGAGATTCAGCGCGCCGTGCGGCGGAAAATGTGGAAATTTTTCGCGGTGGAAGTGCTGGTAGTGGCCCTGATGGGGCTGGGCTGGCTGCTGTGGTGGCCCGCCGGCTCAGCATCGCAAACGAAAACAATGGCTGCCGCCAATGCGCCTGCCGCCACCTACTCTGAGCACAGTACGGCCAGGCAATTGCACGCCACCGAACCTGCCGCAACGGCAAACGCCCCGGCGCCTGCTTCGCTCACAGCACCCGCCTCACCGATGGGTACTGCAGCTGTGGCACCAAAAGCGGCGGAGGCCACACCGGCCACGGCCCTGCCGTCTTCCGGCAAAACGGTGTCTCCCACGGCGGCATCGGCGGCGGGCCCGGCTGCGCCCAAAAATTCGCTGCCCGCGCTGATGGCCATCAACCAACCGGCCCGTTCGACTGCTTTGCCGCGTGAAGGCCGGGCTGGCGGCAGTGCCATGGCTGGCGCAGTGGCTGCTACGCCGACCAAACAGCCCTACGCAAGCGCAAAATCAGAGACCCAACCAGCGGTAGCAGCCCGCCACAAAGTACCGGCCGCAGCCTCGGCAGCGGAAATCAGGCGCCGGCCTTCGGAACGACGGGCTTTGCCGCGGCGTGCGCAAGAGCAGCCCGTCGTTTTCGCCCGCGCTGCTCCGCAGGGCCTGGGGCATACCACAACAGCCCATGAGACGGCTGGTAGTGGTTCCCCGACATTGCCAGCCGAAGCTTCGGCGCCCGAGCATGGCCTCGTGCCCACCGCTGCCGATAATTCCGCGCTACTGCTGAAAGAGGTGAGCCTGGCCTTGCCCACGGGCAGTGCCTTGCCGGCCCCGCTGGCTACGGTGGCTACAACGGTGACGCCGCCCCGGCCCGAAGCACCCGTTACGGCGCACCAGCCCCGTTTTTACGTGGGCCTAGTGGGTGCGCCCGATGTGACGACCGTGAAATTTGCCGGCGTGGAAAGCCCGCTGCCCAACCTGGGCGTGGTGCTGGAATACCGCCTGAGCAGCCGCCTGCGCCTGAGCACCGGCCTGCTGCGCTCGACGAAACAATACAGCGCCCGGCGCGAAGACTGCGACTTTGGCGATTACGCCGTGTATATGAAGCACCGCTACTTCGACGACGTGGACGGCACCTGCACCGTGCTCGACGTGCCGCTGAACCTGCGCTACGACCTGCTTTCGCGGCCCGGCTACGCGCTGTATGGCAGCACCGGCCTGTCGTCGTTCTTCATGCAGCGCGAAACCTATTCCTACGCCTACGTGGAGTACAACAAGCCCGGCTATTGGGAGGGCGAGGCCGTGAACGCCAACCGCCACCTGCTCAGCATCCTCAACCTGTCGGTGGGCTACGAGCGCACCCTGAGCCCGCGCTGGAGCCTGCACGCCGAGCCCTACGTGAAGGTGCCCCTGGCCGGCGTAGGTGTCTATAAGCTAAAACTGACCAGTGCGGGCGTCTTTGTAGGCGTAAAATACGGTTTTTAACCGCCCCAAATACCCTAGTTGCGCCGTAGCTTGCGGGTTGGAATTTCACGCCTGGTTTACTCACTATTCACTTTCTGACCATGTTCGGTATGTCCGACAAGTACACTTTATCGGCCCGGCTGCGCGCGGCGTTGGTGGGCGCGGCCTTGCTGGCGCTGGGCGCGGCCGCCAGCTGCACCTACTCGCACGGCGACCCGGCCCCGGCCTGCGACGTGCCCCGCGAAAACGTGACCTACGCGAAAGTCATCTCGCCCATCTTCGACGCCAACTGCCGCGAATGCCACGGCAGCACCGTGTATCCGGTGAAGGGCGGCGGCAACAACTTCGGCGACTACCAGGCCCTCAGCAGCTACTTCTCGCCCAGCAAGCTGCTCGGCTGCATTCGCCACGACCCCGGCTTCGACCCCATGCCCCAGGGCCGCCAAAAGCTGTCGGACTGCGACATCCAGCGCATTGAAGCCTGGATAGCGGCCGGCAAGCCCAACAACTAACTTCTTCTATTCCTGCTATGAAACGCTCCTTTTCCCTGCTGCTGTCGCTGTTGCTGCTCGTTGCCCAACCCCACGCGCGGGCCCAAAGCAAGTTCATGACCAAGGCTGGGCGGGTGTCGTTTTTCTCGGCCAGCCCCATCGAAGACATCGAGGCCAAAAACCAGGAAGTGGCCGCTGTGCTCGATTTCGGCACCGGCCAGCTGGCGTTCTCGCTGCCCGTGAAGGGCTTTGTGTTCAAGCGCACGCTTATGCAGGAGCATTTCAACGAGAACTACATGGAGTCGGATAAATTCCCGAAAGCCACCTTCACCGGCCGTTTCGTGGGGATTGACGCGGCCACCCTGGCCACGCCCGGCTCGCACACGGCCCAGGTCGAGGGCGACCTCACGCTGCACGGCGTCACGCACCGCATCAAGGTGCCGGCCACCATGGAGCTGAAAGGTGGCCAGTTGCTGGCAGCGGCCGTGTTTTCGGTGGCTCCGGCCGACTACAACATTGAAATTCCGCTGATTGTGCGCAACAACATCGCCAAAATCGTGAGCGTGCGCGTGGCCCTGGCCTGCGACCCCGTGCCCGCTGCCGTGGGGGCCGCCGCGCGGCCCACCAACTGATTTTCTGCCGCTTAACTTCTCCCTATATGCTCCGCAATTTTTACGCTGCTTCTCTCAAGGGTTTGCTGCTGGCCGGTCTGCTGGCCTGGGCCGGCCCCGCCTGCGCCCAGACCGAAAACGACCTCCTGCGCGACCTCGAAAAGCAAACCACCGACTCGACCAAGCGCGAGGCGGTGGCGGCCACCTTCAAGGGCACGCACATCATCAACTCGCAGTCGGTAGAAACGCCGGGCGCGGGTACGCTGGCGTTCCTCATTCAGCACCGTTTTGGCACCATCAACAGCGGCCCTTACGAGTTTTTTGGGCTTGATAACGCCGTGCTGCGCCTCAGCTTCGAGTACGGCCTCACCGACCGGCTGGCGCTGGGCCTGGGCCGCAGTTCGCAGGAAAAGACGTTCGACGGCTTCATCAAATACAAGGCCCTGCAGCAGAGCACCGGCGCGCACCCCATGCCGGTTTCGGTCACGCTGTTTGCGTCGTCGGCCATCACCACGCTCAAGTTTAATGAGGTGAACACCACCGAGCGCAGCACCGCTTCGCGCCTCGACTACGCCTACCAGGTGCTCATTGCCCGCAAATTCAGCCCCAGCCTCTCGGTGCAGCTCATGCCCACGCTCATTCACCGCAACTACGTGCCGCTCGACGGCATGCAAAACGATGTATATTCCATCGGGGCCGGCCTGCGCCAGAAGCTGACCAAGCGCCTGGCCCTCACCGCCGACTACTTCTACCTGCTGCCCGGCTACGTGGCCGACAACTACCGCAACGCGCTGGGCGTGGGCGTCGACATTGAAACCGGCGGCCACGTGTTCCAGCTGCACCTCACCAACTCCAGCGGCATGGTAGAGAAATTCTTCGTGCCCCAAACCACCGGCAATTTCTTCGATGGTGACATCTTCTTCGGCTTCACCGTGGCTCGCAACTTCACGGTGAAATCGCGGGATTAAAAAACGTTTTCAACATAAAAAGGCCCGCCGGAGCAGTCCGGCGGGCCTTTTTATGTTGAAAACGTAGCTTGAAGCCTTACACCATCACGCCTTCGGCCACTACACTTTGCACCTCGGGCACCATGCGCTTGAGCAGGTTTTCGATGCCTGATTTCAGGGTAACCGTGGCCGAGGGGCAGCCGGAGCACGAGCCTTGCAGGTTCACGGTCACGATGCCTTCGTGATAGCTTTTGAAGGTGATGTTGCCACCGTCCTGCTCCACGGCGGGGCGCACGTAGTTGTCGAGCAGGTCGATGACTTTCTGGGCAATCTGGCCTTCCTGCTGGGTGGGGTCGCCGGCAGTGGCAGCTTGGGCAGCCTTTTGCTCGGCGGCGGGGTCGACGGTGAAGATGGGGCCACCGGCCTCCACGTAGCTTTTCAGGAACTGGCGCAGCTCGGGGATGAGCTGCGTCCAGCCGAGGTCGGGCTGGGTTTTGGTGACGGTGACGAAGTTCTGGGCAATGAACACCCGGCCCACGTAGTCAAAATTGAACAGCTCCTGGGCCAGCGGCGAGTTGGCGGCGGCCTCCACGTTGGGGTAGTCCACGCTCACGCCATCGGCCAGCAGGTTGTTGTTGAGGACAAATTTCATGCTCTCCGGGTTGGGAGAAGCTTCGGCATAAATGGAAACAGACATGGCTGGGGGGCTTAAAATCAAGGGGAAAGCTTGACGCGTTTGCAACGGCAAAGGTACAACCGCAATGCGGCGCTAGAGGTTGCAAATGTACCTACATTGATTTGTTTGTGCCGGGCGTCTGGCAACCTGCCTTTATTGGGAAGTTGAGCGCCACAGCCCGCGCTCGCGCAGCATGCGGGCCATGGGCGAGTTGGGCCGTAGCAGCGGCAGTAGCTCGGCCCAGGGCACCACCAGTTCGGGGCCATAACGGTAAGACAGCAGCTCACGGTCGCTGTAGTGAAACACCAGTCCCTTTTCGACCAAGCCAAAATCGTCGTTGGCTGGCAACGCCAGTCCCTCAAAGGCGTCGTCGGCGCGTTGCTCTCCGCCGGGGCCCGCCGGGCCATCGAAGTCGGATTGGTCGTCGTCGGTGCGCAGGTGGCGGGCCAGGGCGTGGCGCAGGGCCACCGCGGCACCGGGCTGCAGAATATCGGTCAGCATCAGTGCTGCGCCCGTATTCAGGTCGTACACTACGTGGGTGAAGCCGTGCGAGCAAGCAGAGGTGCCCGAGCAGTACGAATGGTCTTCGGCCCAGGATAACAGCCCGTGGTCGAGGTATTCCACAAAAAGGTTGTTATATTCCTCTTCGGTGCCGCGCGGCTCCTCGTAGCCGCCCCGTTGCCGCGCTTCGGCTACGCGGTTGAGCTTTTCGATGGCTCTTTGCCGGGGTTCGGCAGCGCGGGCCGCCGGGGGCGGGCACTGCAAGTCGGCCAACGCCGGGCGCAGGGTGTCAGGGCCCAGCAGGTGCAGGTAGTCTTGGCCATACATGCCGTACATAGTGGCGTGGCGCAGCACCGTGTCTTGGCTCACCCGCTGGCGCCAGTCGGCACTGCGCATCGCCTCCTCCCCCACAGCCACATAATCCACCATGAGCATTTCATAGGGCACAGCAGCAAGCTTGCCTTGGTCGTCGTGGTAGTCTTCGCGCAGCTCAAATGGCAGCGGAAGCCCCGTTGGGCCGGTCCACGTCCCCGTCAAGCGGGGACCGGCGGGTTGGTTGGCCCGCCAAAACCCTACGTCAAAGGTTGGCTGGGCGCTGTCGGCTTCTACCAGCCGCAGGGCCGCAGTGGGGCGAAATTCCGGCCACGCCCGCAGGTAGTGCAGCACCGCGGGCTGGCCGGCAAACCGCACGGTGCCGCGCAGGGCCGGGTCGCCGTTTTCGTCTTTGCCCAGGTCCAGTTCAACCGTGACTTGATGCCGGCCCACGGTGCCACGGTAGCGAGCCGCCGCAAACGGCCGGGCTGGCGAATTTGGCGGCGCAAAGCGAAAGATGGGCGCCGGCGCTTCGGCCCACTGCGACCAGGCCACTTGCCCTTGGCCGACCAAGAGCAGCATTAATCCCCATCGCAGGAAGAACAGATGCACCGGCGCCAGATGTCTTTTTTACAACCGATTGGCCCGCGCCCGCAGCAACAGGTCAGCCAGTACCAGCTGCGTCATGGCTTCCACGATGGGCACGGCGCGGGGCAGCACGCAGGCATCGTGGCGGCCGCGGCCCACCAGCGTGATGCTTTCGCCCTGGTCATTGATGGTTTGCTGGGGCTGCAGCAGCGTGGCCACGGGCTTGAAGGCGACGCGGAAATAGATATCCTGCCCGTTGGAGATGCCGCCCTGGCTGCCGCCGCTGTGGTTGGTGCGGGTGCGCACGGCGCCGGTTTCGTCGGTATAAAACTCGTCGTTGTGCACCGAGCCGGGCAGCTTGGTGCCCTCGAAACCCGAGCCGAACTCAAAGCCTTTCACGGCGTTGATGCTGAGCAGCGCGTGGCCCAACACGGCGGGCAGCTTGTCGAACACGGGCTCGCCGAGGCCCGCGGGCACGTGCCGGGCCACGCCCGTTATCACGCCGCCCACCGTGTCGTGCGCGGCCTGGGCTTCGCGGATGCGGGCTTCCATTCGGGCCGCGGTTTCGGGATGCGGGCAGCGCACCAGGTTCGTATCGATAAGGCCGAAATCCAGCTCCTGATACGCCACGGGCACTTCTACCTCGCCCACGGCCGAGACGTAGGCGGCAATTTCCACCCCGAAATGCGCTAGCAGCTGCATGGCCACGGCCCCGGCGGCCACGCGGGCGGCCGTTTCGCGGGCCGAGCTGCGGCCGCCGCCGCGGTAGTCGCGGCGGCCGTATTTCACGTCGTAGGTGTAGTCGGCGTGGCTGGCGCGATAGGCGTGGGCAATGTGGGAGTAGTCGTCGGAGCGTTGGTCGGCGTTGGGAATGAACAGGCTGATGGGCGTGCCCGTAGTCACGCCTTCAAACAGGCCCGACTGAATGTGCACCGTGTCGGCTTCCTTGCGCGGGGTGGTGAGGGCCGACTGGCCGGGCCGCCGCCGGTCGAGCGCCGCCTGAATGTGGGCCGCGTCCACGGCCACGCCCGCCGGGCAGCCGTCGATGATAACGCCGATACCCGCGCCGTGCGACTCGCCAAAGGTGGTGATGCGGAAGAGGGAGCCGAAAGAGTTGGACATGTTTGGTGTTTGGTTGGTGGTGCTTGGTCGATGGTGCTTGGTGCCTGGTTTTTCGTGCTTGTCTTCAAGCCAATTCTTGACCAAGCACCAAGAACCACCAACCAAACACCAAAACTACGCCCGCCGGCCGGCGCGCCACCAGCCAAACCCGGCCACCCCGGCCAGCGCCACCAGCAGCCACTGGGCATAGCGCCGCACGTCGCGGTACACGTCCACCGACTGCAGGGTGGTGTCGGCATTGGCCAGGGCGGGACCGTAGAAGGGGTCGTCCTCGGGCTTGGGCAGCGGGCTGGCCACCAGCGCGGCGCCGCGAATCTGGGGGCGCAGCTCTGGCCGCAGGGTGTCGTAGCGAGCCGTCACGGGGTCGAACACCACGATGCTTAGCAGGCTATCGAGCGGCAGCACACCAGGCTGACGGGCCACCAGGCGGTAGCGAAACAGCTTGCGCCCGCCGCCCGGCGCAGGCTCCTCGCGCACCTCCGGGCCGTACACTTCTAGACCGGGCCGGGCGGGCCACACCGGCGCTAGCACCGCCGCCAAGTTGCCCTGTCCCTCTACCCCAAACGAATACGTGAACGACTCCCCCACCCGAAAGCGCGTCCGACTGATGGCCTCCTTCACCTTGTAAGTACCCACCGGCACGGGGCCGCGCTGGGCAGCTTCCGGCAAGGGCCGCACCTGCACGGCCACGGCGGGGGCGTAGTAGGTTTTGTAGCCAGCCAGGCGGTTGTCCTGGCCCGCCTCGGGCTTTTTGAGGAGCTTGAACTTTATCATCGTCAGGGCCAGGGGCGGGAAGCGCAGGGGCTGAGCCGTGAGGGGATAGTACACGTTTTCGGCCAGTCGGAAGCGCAGGTAACGCTCGCCGAGGTGGCGCACGGTGTCGGGGGTCACGCTGGCTTCGGGGCCGGGCTCCTGCCAGGCGGTGGGCTGGTGCAGCTCGTGCAGCAGCGGCGGCAGCTGGTCGTTGAAATCGTGAAACGCCAGCAGGGCCTGGTCTTCGGGCTTGAGGTAGAAATACAAGCCCACGCGCACGCCCTGGCCCACAAACACGCCGGGGCGCTCGGCCACCACGGCCAGAAAAGCGTGGTCGGGCACGTCTTGGTACAGCGCGGGCTTGGGCTTGCCAAACAGCTTGTCGAGGTCGCCCACGGCCTGTAGCGGCGCGGCCGGGTTGGCCGGTTTGGTGAGGGCCGGGCCCGTGGCGGGCGTGGCCGCGGCCGGCGGGGCGGGAGCAGCCGGCGCGGGCCCCACGCGCACCGTGGCGCCGGCACTTTTCAGCACCACGCCGTTCACCGTCATCTGAAACGGCTTGATGACGAATTCACCCTCGCCGTAGGGCACGTAGCGCTGGGTGATGGTGACGTCAACGAAGCGGCGGCCCTGCACGGTGCGCGTGGTGTTAGTGCGCACCTTGGTGGTTTTTTTGAAGCCCTCCAGCTCCGGGAAGTCCG
The DNA here is from genome assembly GCF_022921075.1 of Hymenobacter sp. 5317J-9. Classification (NCBI taxonomy): domain Bacteria; kingdom Pseudomonadati; phylum Bacteroidota; class Cytophagia; order Cytophagales; family Hymenobacteraceae; genus Hymenobacter; species Hymenobacter sp. 5317J-9. The sequence goes on along the minus strand of NZ_CP095050.1, from coordinate 839,881 downwards.
AGTACTTGTCGAGGGTGCCGCCGCGCACCCGGAAGCCCAGCGTGAACGTGCCCGTGACCGGCAGCGTGGCCGGACCGGGCAGCAGCACCACATCGGCGGCGAGGGCCGGGCGTGCGGCCGGGGGCGGGGTGCCGGGCTGAGCGGCCACCAGACCGGCGGCGCCCAGCCACCACAGCCACGCGAGTATTCCCAAAATTCTCCCCATAGATGTTGGCGCCATTGCAGCCCCTAAAAGTAGGTTTAAACAGTTGAATCGGGATTTTGCCGCAGCCTGAACGCCAATGGTATACTCATAAATTCGGATTCTTGCAACACAAATTTTGGCTTTATTGAATCCTTTTGAGCGTGCCTCACCGTATCTGCCTTCACAACTCCCCCCCTGTTCAGGTTTTCACTTCCAGAACGGGCCGCCGGCCCGCGGGGGCATTGCCTTGCCTTTTCTCAAGCGTCATTCATTTTTCACCAATTCCTTCTCACCCATGTCCGACAATCTTCAGCCCCGCGGCTCCGACGACGCCACGTTCGCCCAGCCGCTGTACACGCCCATCAAGCGGCGGTCCTTCTTCATGTACGCCGGCGCTACGGCCGGGGCCTCGGCCCTGGTGCTGGCCGGGTGCTCGAAAGACTCGGACCCGGTGAAACCCAACCTCCCCGCTGGCAACTCCACCACCGCCGACGGGTCCATCAGCCTGGGTTCGGGCGATGTGGGCGTACTCAATTACGCGTATGCACTGGAGCAGCTGGAAGCCGATTTCTACAGCAAAGTGGCTGCCCTGTCTAACGGCGCCAGCCTGTTGGGCGCTACCGAGTTTTCGTACTTCCAGCAAGTAGCCAAGCACGAAGCCATTCACCGCGACTTCTTTAAGGCCGCCCTCACCCGCGACGCGGCTGGGCAGGTACTGCGCGGCCTCACGCCGAAATATCCGGCTGGTACGTTCGACTCGCGTACCACCATCCTGGCCACGGCCAAAGCATTTGAAGACCTCGGCGTGGCTGCCTACAATGGCGCCGGCAAGCTCATCAAAATGCCCGCCTACCTGGTTATTGCCGGCCAGATTGTGTCGGTGGAAGCCCGCCACGCTGCCTACATCCGCGACCTGGTTGCGCCCGGCTCCTTTGCCGAAGATGGCAACGCCAGCACTTCGGTGAACGCCCAGGGCCTGGACCTGGTGATGGCCCCGTCGGCCGTGCTGGCTGTCGCGCAGGGCTTTATCACGGAAAAGCTCGACGGCAGCAGCATTGGCGTCAACGCCTAGTCCTTTCCCTTCCATTCGTAATCAATTCTCGCCATGAATTTCTTCAATATAATCAACCAACTGGCCGAAGTGGACCCCGACGTAATGGGTCGCCTCGACACCCGCCGCTCGGTGTTCAACTCGCTCACCTCCATGAGCAAGCGCGCGGCCATGGCTGCCGGCCCGGCTCTGCTGGCTTCGTTCTTCACCAAGGCCTACGCGGGCACCACCGCCGGCGACCCCAAGGAGGTATTCAACTACGCCCTGACGCTGGAATTACTCGAAGCTGACTTTTACAAGAAGGTGATTGCATCTTCCCTGTTCGCTTCGGCTTCGGCCGCTGACCAGACTGCCATTCGCCAGATTTCCAAGCACGAAGATGCGCACGTAGCCCTGCTGCAGGCCGTTGTAACGGGCATCGGTGGCACGCCTGTGACCAACAAACCGTTCAAGCAAAGCGTTTTCAGCTCATTGACGAGCTTTTACGGCGGCGCCACCAGCATTCTGGGCGTTGCCCAGCTGCTGGAAGATACCGGTGTACGTGCCTACAAAGGCCGCGCCGGCGACCTGCTCGGCCTAGCCGACGTGACCATCAGCGGCGCTACCTATAACCCGCTGGAAACCGCCCTGCGCATCCACTCGGTGGAAGCCCGCCACGCGGCCCACATTCGCACCATGCGCGCCCAAACGCCCTGGATTACGGGCAGCGGCGACCTCGACGGCCAGCCTCACTACCAGGGTGCCATTCCCGAAAGCAACACCACGCAGTCGGGCGTGAACCTGATTGCGGCCAACGCCATCACGCCAAACACGACCTACACGGCGGCCGACGCCGCTGCCTCGTTCGACGAAATCCTGACGCCTGCCGAGGTGACGGACAACTCGCGCGCCGGCGGCCTGATTGGCGCCTAGCTTGCCCGGGCCACTGCCCTGCGCACATTTTGCTTACAAAGCCGGTTTCGCTGTTGCGGAACCGGCTTTGTTTTTTAGGCCTTTGCAACCATTGAACAGGTAGCGAGTACCTTTGCGGTAGCTCGTGGCCCGAGGTTTCGGGCCGGCCGATTGATTTAACTACGCATGTCTGAACACTCTTTTTCGCCTGCCTGGCGGGCTCAACCGCTGGGACGGCGCGGTTTTTTGCGGGTTTCGGCAGCTTCGGCCGCCACGGTGGCGCTGGTAGCCGCCACGGGGTGCGACACCTCCACCCCGGAGCCCGTGGCGCCCGACCCCAACCTGATAACGCTGCCGGCCGGCGACAACGGCCTGTTGTATTCCCTTTTCCTGCTGGCGCTGGCAAAGTCCACCCTATATCAGAAGGTGTACGAAACGCCGCCCACTGACCTGACGACCGCCGAGCGCGCCATCTTCTCGGACCTGCGCGACCACGAAATAGCCTACCGCGAGCTGCTGCACCTACTCCTCGACCCCAACTATCTCGACTCCACGAAGGCAGTGCAGCTCTTCCCCGTAGACTTTGCTTTCAAGCTCACTTCGTTCACGCTCACCACGCGGGCCGGGGTGCTGGCTGCGGCCCAACAGCTCGAAGACCTGGCGGCGGCACTTTACCCGGTGGTGGTGCCGCTGGTGGCCAGCAGTGCTCCCTACCAGCGCGTGCTGCTGCTGAAGGCCGCCTCGGTGCAGGCCCGGCACGCCGCCGTGGTGCGCGACCTGCTCACGCCCGGCTCGTTTGCCAGCGATGACGTGGTGAATGCCGCCGGCCAGCTCAAACCCAGAACCCCGGTGGAGGTAAACACCGCCTTGGCGCCGTTTTTTGCGCCGTACGTTATTTCCGTTGCCAATTTGCCCGTTCCCGTTTTATGAAGCTGATATCCATTCTTGACCACGTAGCGGCCGCCCCCACCGCCGCCGCGCCGCGTCGGGCCTTGTTTCAGCAGCTGGGCCGGGCCGCCGTGGCCGCGCTGCCCTTGGGCCTGGGCACCGCCCTGCCCGCCGCCGCCGAAACCAAAGACACCTCCCTCGACGCCCTGACCCAGCTTCTGCTGCTCGAGCGGCTGGTGTCGGCGTTCTACACCCGGGCACTGGCGAACACCAGCCTGATTCCGGCGGCGCAGGTCCCCGACTTCCAGCGCATCCTGCGTCACCAGAACCAGCACGTGGCCCTGCTCACGCAGGCCTTGCAGGACAGCGGCGCCGTTATGCCCGCCATGCCCACCTTCGACTTTAGCGGGCAGCGCAACGCATCCGGCAACCCCGTGCTGTTCCCCAACGTGCTCACGGCCTACGACGACTTTCTGGCCCTGGCGCAGCAGCTCGAAGACCTGAGCGCCCGCCTCTACCGCAGCCAGGTGTTCAACATCTCCTACGACCCCAAGCTCTACAAAGCAGCGCTGAGCATAGTGGCCGTCGAGGCCGAGCATTCGGCTCATGTGCGCACCCTGCGCCGCAACCGCGGCGTGGCCGTAAAAAGCTGGCCCAGCGCCACCGATGCCGCCATTGCGCGGCCGGCAGCGGCCCAGGTGCTGGCCACGGCCGCTACCGGCGGCGAAGGCAACCTTGCGCAAGAGCAACAGGCCGGCGTTCTGGTTCCATTTGCTACCTTGCTGAGCGTATTGCGCCTCAATTTTGTGAGCGACGCCTCAGTGGCTGAGGCATTTGACGAACCCGTAAGCACCACTGTAGCGCAGGCCGCCCTCAATTTGTTCTATTAAATAGGGAAATATAGAACGATACATAATTTTGGCATTCTCCCGAAAAAGAGCGGCTCAGGCTGCTCTTTTTGCGTATTGGGGCACCCGGGTCTGGCGGCGCATTTTGCCCCCTCTTGCGCTGCGCCGCCTTCATGTTGTATCTTTCTTATCAGGTGGCTGCCAGGCTCTTCCCGGGAGCCCGAGGCCCCTTCACCCTTCCCCTCCCCGTATTCTTTGATGCTATGCTAGACTACGTGAAAATGATTCTGCTTAAAGTCAGTTTCAGCAAAGTGCTGTTCGAGAAAGAACTGCGCAAAGCACTCAAGATGCTGGTGCCCGCCGAGCTCACCGATTTTCGGGCGTGGTGCTACCAGCAATTTGCGCGTGTGTACCGGCGGGTGTTGAAAAAGGTATTCGGCAACCCTCAGGGTGCCTCGCCGACGGTGGCGCTGGGGTAACCATCGGCCACAAACCGAATATTGCGTTTTAGCCCTTCGTAGCCCGTTCGCTTCACGGCCGACTGGCGGAACAACTCCGTAAATAATTCGTGGGTAATCTCGCGCCAGTCGCCGGGCGTCAGGTCTTTAAGACCGGGCGCGGGGTCGAACTGCGGCTCGTTGTGCGGCTTCGAGAAACGGTTCCAGGGGCACACATCCTGGCAGATATCGCAGCCAAATACCCAGTTGCCGAACTGCCCGGCTACCTCGGTCGGAATCTGGTCCTTGAGCTCGATGGTGAAATAGCTGATGCATTTGCTGCCGTCCACCACGTAGGGCTCGGTGATGGCTTGGGTGGGGCAAGCGTCCACGCACTTGGTGCAGGTGCCGCAGTAGTCCCGAATGGGCCCATCGGCGGGCAGCTCCACGTCCACAATCAGCTCGGCTATGAAGTAGAACGAGCCCGTGCCCGGCGTGATGAGGTTGGAGTTCTTACCCACCCAGCCCAGGCCCGATTTCTTGGCCCAGGCCTTATCGAGCACCGGCGCCGAGTCGACGAAGCAGCGCCCGCCAATTTGCCCGATTTCGGCTTCCATGTCGGCCAGCAGCGTCTTCAGCTTGTCTTTGATGACGAAGTGGTAGTCGCGGCCGTAGGCGTATTTGCTGATTTTAAGCGTGTCGTCGGGCTGCTGCGTTTCCGGCGCGGGGTAGTAGTTGAGCAGCAGCGAAATCACCGATTTGGCGCCGTCCACCAGCAGGCGCGGGTCGAGGCGCTTGTCGAAGTGGTTTTCCATATAGCCCATCTTGCCGTTCATGCGGCGCGTGAGCCAGGTTTCGAGGCGCGGGGCTTCCTCTTCCAGAAACTCCGCCTTCGAAATACCGCAGGCCATGAAGCCCAGCTCGGCCGCGCGGCGCTTGATGAAAGGAGCCCATTGGGACTGAGGAAGCATGCTAACTGAAATAAGATTAAGGCCGGTCGCGGCCGACGAAACGGTTTTTGCCCAGCAAAAAACCAATGGCAAGGCCCAGATTGCGCTCCAGGCTCTCGTCGGTTTTCAGGCTGAGGAGGTAGCGCACTATTTCGTGTTGCCGCGAAGGCGACAGGCCCGCAAACACCGCCCGGGCTGCGGGAGTTTCGGCCAGCGCCTGCTCGAAGGCCGGGCAGGACAGCACCGGCGCGGCCTCCGGATTGTAGTCGATGGCAATGGCCAGCACTTCCCCGATGCGGCGGGGCGAATTGGCCAGCATCAGCAGGTTGATGTAGAGGCGCCAGAGGCCGGCGTAGCGCACCAGCGTTTGCTGGTAGGGCCGGCCGTTCACGGTGCCAAGCACCCGTATCGGGCCTTTGCTGCGCCCTGCCTGGGCAAAAATATCGGCCAGTATTGCTTCGGGCACCTGCACAAAAGGATTGACACCAATTATTTCCAGCGGCGCGGTAAACGTGTGCATGGCTAGCATCGGCAAACAAAAACGCACCGCCAAGTGGCGGTGCGTTTTTGTGTGTTCAACAATAAATTACGAGGTTATCTCGTCAAATAAGCTCACGCCGTTGTTGCCGCGCAGGTGGTTGGGCAACAGGCGGCCGAGGTGCTGATACGCGGCTTCGGTGGCTTCCCGGCCGCGCGAGGTGCGCTTGATGTAGCCCTCCTGAATCAGGAACGGCTCGTACACTTCTTCGATGGTTTCGCCTTCCTCGCCGCAGGCCGTGGCGATGGTGCTGATGCCCACCGGGCCACCCTTGAACTTGTCGATGATGGTGGTGAGAATGCGCTTGTCCATGTCGTCGAGGCCGCGGGCGTCCACGTCGAGGGCATTGAGGGCAAACTGCGCGATTTCGACCGTGATGGTGCCGTCGCCTTTGATTTGGGCGAAGTCGCGGGTGCGGCGCAGCAGGTTGTTGGCAATGCGGGGCGTGCCGCGCGAGCGACGGGCAATTTCAAAGGCCGCGTCCTCGTGAATGGGCGTACCCAGAATTTCGGCCGAACGCTGCACGATGGTGGTCAGCAGCTTGGAATCGTAGTACTCGAGGCGGGCCGAAATGCCGAAACGGGCCCGCAGCGGCGCCGTGAGCATGCCCGAGCGCGTGGTGGCGCCCACGAGGGTGAAGGGCGAGAGCGAAATCTGCACCGAGCGGGCGTTGGGGCCCGAGTCGAGCATGATGTCGATGCGGTAGTCCTCCATCGCCGAGTAGAGGTACTCTTCCACCACGGGGTTGAGGCGGTGGATTTCGTCGATGAACAGCACGTCGTGCGGCTCCAGATTGGTGAGCAGGCCGGCGAGGTCGCTGGGCTTGTCGAGCACCGGGCCGCTGGTCATCTTGATGCCCGAACCCAGCTCGTTGGCGATGATGTGCGAGAGGGTGGTTTTGCCCAGGCCGGGAGGGCCGTGCAGCAGCATGTGGTCGAGGGCGTCGCCGCGCTGCTTGGCGGCGGCCACGAAGACTTTCAAGTTCTCCAGAATCTTGTCCTGGCCCGTGAAGTCGTCGAAACTAAGCGGGCGGAGGGCTTTGTCGATGTCCTTGTCGGTGGCATCGAATCCGTCGGTTCCGCCGGTGAGAAAGGCTTCGCGCATAATGATATTGCTAAAATGATTGGTCGGCGCTTGCTAAGCTAGTGAGTAACCGCATTGGGGGCAAAAAAGCTCCTTCGAGGAAGTAAAAATTCGTTTGTCATCCTGAGCGCAGCGAAGGACTTTATCACGTTAGAGTTGCTTACCTTAATTCCTGCGGTGCAAACGTGATAAAGTCCTTCGCTGCGCTCAGGATGACAAAAGTCCTGATGACACCTTGCTCCTATTCGTGCAGCAGCACTTCAATGTCGAGGTGTAGCCAGTCGGTTTCCCAGGATTTGTGGTTGAGGCGGGCCGAGAGGTTCTTGCCGGCGTCGAGCAGGCGGGCCACGGTTTCGTTGCGGCCTTCGGGCAGGTAGCCCAGCCACACGTTATCGGCCGAGTCGGCGGGGGCGGTGTGCACTTGCACGGCCCAGTCGTCGTAGTGGTTATCGGGCTCGCGGGTGAGCAGCAGAGCCTGGCCTACCTGCAGAGTCGGCTCGTATTTCTCCAGATTGGGGCGGTGCGAGGTGCCGGCCACGAGGCACTCGAGCAGCACAAGGGGTTCAGAGTCGGTCACGATTTTCATCATGGGGCCAAATTACGGCGATTCCCGCAGCATTTTGCCTCAGCAGCAACCACGAAGGGGGCAACGCAGCGGTTTGCCCCGTCGTCCGGAAGCTTGTGGGCGGGAGAAGTTGAGAGGCTTCGGCTTAATAAGCTACTACGAACAGGTCGGTTTCTTTGTACCAGGTGGTTCCTCTTTTGACGTACACGCTGGTCCGCCAGCCGTCTCCGCCCACGTTTACCAACGCCCGCTTGTGGTTTTTAGAGAGCAAAATGCCCCAAACGGCGGTGGTTCGGTCGTTGCCATAACGTTGTAGCAGCAAATTGCTGCTCGAAAATTCTGTTTCCCGGCGTAAGCGCTTATTGAGCGCCATCATGGTATCGAGCGAAACCACCGTGACCCAGGGCTCCCGGAATTTGGCCTGTTCAAATCGGAACAGCTTGCTGGCCGGCAATTGCTGACGCATGTAAGCCACATCGGCAGCCGTGAAGTACTTCAGGAGCTGGGTCCGCTCATAAGTACCATCCTCGGCCAACACAATCCGGTAGTCGAGGTCGGTTGAATAGGGGTGGTCGAGCAGCAGCAGCCGCACCACTGGGGTATCGGTCACCATTGGAGGCAGCCGGTGGTACAAGCCATCCGGGCCGAGCTTTGCATAGGCAAACTGCGTCGGGAGCTCCTCCAAAATGGCTTCCACCAGCTGATATTTCAGCTTCTCGGCACCCTCCTGAGCGCGGCAGACAACCGCCTCAAACAATAATAGCAATAGGAGAAAGCCAAACTTTTGCATCGGGGCACTAACGCAAAAAGCCGCCGTTCTGCGTGCGGAACGGCGGCTTTTTATCAAAACTGTGAAATATGCTATTTGAACGCCTGAATGCCCGTGATATCTGCGCCCGTAATCAGCAGGTGAATGTCGTGCGTGCCCTCGTATGTAATCACCGATTCCAGGTTCATCATGTGGCGCATGATGGGGTACTCGCCGGTGATGCCCATGCCGCCGTGAATCTGGCGGGCTTCGCGGGCAATGTGCAAGGCCATTTCCACGGAGTTGCGCTTGGCCATGGAGATTTGGGCGCTGGTGGCTTTGCCTTCGTTTTTGAGCACGCCCAGGCGCCAGGCCATGAGCTGGGCCTTGGTGATTTCGGTAATCATCTCGGCCAGCTTCTTCTGCTGGAGCTGGTAGCTGGCGATGGGCTTGCCGAACTGCTCGCGCTGCAGGGAGTATTTCAGGGCCGACTCGTAGCAGTCGATGGCCGCGCCGATGGCACCCCAGGCAATGCCGAAGCGGGCCGAATCGAGGCAGGACAGCGGGCCTTTGAGGCCGTCAATGTTGGGCAGGATATTCTCTTTGGGGATTTTCACGTCCTCAAACACTAGCTCGCCGGTGCAGGAGGCGCGCAGGCTCCACTTGTTGTGGATTTCGGGGGTGCTGAAGCCTTCCATGCCGCGCTCCACGATGACGCCCTTGATGCGGCCCTGTTCGTTTTTGGCCCACACCACGGCCACCTGGCACTCGGGCGAGTTCGAAATCCAGAGCTTGGCGCCGTTCAGCAGGTAATGGTCGCCCATGTCCTTGAGGTTGGTGGTCATGCCGCCGGGGTTCGAGCCGTGGTCGGGCTCGGTGAGGCCGAAGCAGCCCAGCCACTCGCCGCTGGCGAGCTTGGGCAGGTACTTCTTGCGCTGCTCTTCCGAGCCGTAGGCGTAGATGGGAAACATCACCAGCGAGCCCTGCACCGAGGCGGTGGAGCGCATGCCCGAGTCGCCGCGCTCAATTTCCTGCATGATGAGGCCGTAGCTGATGTAGTCGAGCCCGCCGCCGCCGTATTCCTGCGGTATGGTGGGGCCGAAGGCGCCCACGTCGCCAAACTTGCGCACGATTTCCGAAGGGAAGTGCGCGTCCTGCGCCCACTTTTCGATGTTGGGCGAAATCTCCTTCTTCACGAAATCGCGGATGCTCTGGCGAATGAGCAGGTGCTCTTCGGTGAGCAGGCCGTCGAGGTCGAAATAATCGGTGAAGCCGTTGGCGTTGGTGCTGCCTTTCTGGGCGGTATGGGCTTTGGCTTCGGGGGAGAGTACGTCGGCTTGCGAGGACATAAGCGAAAAGTGGGTGGTGGGAATTGGGTGGGAGTATGGTTGCAAAGGTAACAGCCGGGGCGCAGGCGTGGTTGCAGCCAGCGGCCTTATCGTCTGCCGCTTGGCGGCCCGGTTTCAATGGGCCGCGGCGGCTATCCGCGCCGTTTGGCGCACAAAGCCGTATGCTTGCCAAAAATTCATCCTTTCCTCATGGCCACCGCCGAGCATCCCACCCACGCCGCCAAGCTGAATGAGCTGGAAGCCACTGCCATTTGCGGCAACGACATTTCCTCGTCGTGCCTCTACGTGTCGGCGCTGGCCATTTCCTACGCGGGCCAGTACGCCTGGCTGGCCCTGCTGGTGGTGGGCGCGGTGCTGTTTCTGTTTCGCAAAATCTACGGCGAAGTGGTGGGCGCCCTGCCGCTGAACGGCGGCGCCTACAACGTGCTGCTGAACACCACCAGCAAGCGCAACGCCGCCCTGGCCGCCTGCCTCACCATCCTCTCGTACATGGCCACGGCGGTGCTTTCGGCCAACGAGGCCATGCACTACCTGCATACGCTGTGGGAGGGCCTGCCCATCATTTGGGCCACGGTGGGGCTGCTGGGGCTGTTTTTGCTGCTCACCATCCTGGGCATGTCGGAGTCGGCCATCGTGGCGGTGGTTATTTTTCTGGTGCACCTGACCTCGCTCACGGTGTTGGTGGGCATGACGGGCTGGTACCTGGCCACCCACGGCCTGCACAACCTGACCCTCAACTTCCAGGTGCCCGTGAAGGGCGGCAGCATCCTCAACGCGCTGTTTTTTGGGTTTAGCGCGGCCATGCTGGGCATTTCGGGCTTCGAGAGCTCGGCCAACTTTGTGGAAGAGCAGGCCCGCGGCGTGTTTCAGAAAACGCTGCGCAACATGTGGGTGGTGGTCACGGTGTTCAACCCGCTCATTGCCTTTCTGGCCATTGCGGTGCTACCGCTGGTGGAAGTGGGCCAGCACACCGAAACGCTGCTTTCGCACCTGGGCACCGTCACGGGCGGGCCGTGGTTGGGCGTGGCCATTTCGGTGAACGCCGTGGCCGTGCTCAGCGGGGCCGTGCTCACGTCGTTCGTGGGTGTGAGCGGGCTGATGAAGCGCATGACCCTGGACCGCATTCTGCCGCAGGTTTTTTTGAAGGAAAACAAGCGCGGCAGCAACTACCTCATTCTCATTGTTTTCTTCGTACTCTGCGTGTCGGTACTGTTCATCACGCAGGGGCAGCTGGGCACGCTGGCGGGCGTGTACACCATTTCGTTTTTGTCGGTGATGGCCCTGTTTGCCCTCGGCAACTTCCTGCTGAAGGGCAAGCGGCCCAACCTGCCGCGGCCCGTGTACGCGGGCATTCTCACGGTCACGCTGGCGTTGCTGGGCGTGCTGGTGGCCTTGTTCGGCAACGTCCGCATTCACCCCGAGTACCTCATTGTGTTCCTGGAGTATTTCCTGCCGGCCATGGCCGTGGTGTCCATCATGCTCAACCGCATTGCCATTCTCAACCTGGCGCTGTCGGCGGCCGAGCGGTTGGCCAGCCACCTGCCGCGGGTGGCGCGGCTGGCCCGCCTCAAGGTGCGGCGGCAGCTGAAGGAGCTGGCCCAGCAGGAGTTCGTGTTTTTCACGAAGGGCGACAACGTCTCGAACCTCAACAAGGTGATGGCCTACGTGGTGGAAAACGAATTTACCAACCGGTTGCGCATCGTGACCCTGCTCAAAGAAGGCGAGAAGTACCCCGAGGAGCTGCTGAACGACATCCGGGTGCTGGACCGCGCCTACGAGCAGATTGAAGTGGAATTCGTGACCATTCACGGCACGTTCGGCCCGGCCCTGATTGAGGAGCTTTCCGAGCAGTGGAACATCCCCAAAAACTTCATGTTCATCGGCTCGCCCGGCGACCGGTTTCCGTACCAGATTTCGGAGCTGGGCGGCGTGCGGCTGATTATCTGACCACAAAAAAGCCCCGACACTGCACGTATCGGGTTTTTTTTGTGGGCCAAGGAGACTTAGAACCGTACGTTCAGCGAGGCCAGGAAATTGGTTTTGGCCTGCGGGTAGTAGTAGTTGAAGTACTGCGTTTGCCCGCCGTACACGTAGCCGTAGGTATAGCCGTTGTTCACGTATTCGGTGGCAAACACGTTGTTGACCAGCACGGCCAGCTCCACTTCCCGGAAGCCCCATTTCTGCGGCTGCCAGAGGTAGCGCAGGCGCACGTCCTGCACGTAGTAGGGGGCAATGCTGCGGGCTTCGGTGCTGGTGTTGTCGAGGTATTGGCGGCCAGCGTAGCGAGCCAGCGCCGCCAGCTTCAGGCCGGGCAGGGCTTCGTACTCCACGGTGTAGGCCGCCGTGAGGCTGGGCGAAAACGCAATGTTGGTTTGCGAGAAGGTGGTGGCTTTTTCGCCGCCCTGGTCGTAGTCGGTCAGGTAGTCGGTGTAGTTGTTGATTTTGTTCTGGCTGGCGGTGGCCGTACCCGTCAGGCTCAGGGTTGGCACGGGGCGGTAGGTCACCTGGCCTTCCACGCCGCGGCGGTAGCTCTCGGCCACGTTGGTGTGAATGGCATTGCCCACGTCGTCGAGGCGGCCGCTCAGCACCAACTGATTGTGGTAGTACATGTAGTACAGGTTCAGGTTGGCCTGCACCTTCTCGGTGGCGCGGCGCAAGCCCAGCTCGTAGTTGTAGAGCATTTCGGCGGTGGGCCGGCGCTCGGCGGGCGTGTCGGTGTAGTCGGTGCGGGTGGGCTCGCGCTGGGCCAGCGCGAAAGAGGCGTAGAGTTGGGTAGTTGGCCGCAACTGGTAGGTGAGGCCAAACTTGGGGTTGACGAAGTTGAACCGGGTCGTTTGCTGGCTTTTGGCGCCGTCGGGGCGGCCGTCGGGCGCGTATAGTTCGTAGCGCACGAAGCGGTATTGCAGGTCGGCAAAGCCCGCCAGCTGGCCTGTCAGGTCCACGTTCACGCGGCTATACACGTTGATGTCCTGCTTGTGGGCGTTGGGCTCGTCGTTGTAGCGCGTGCCGGTTTCGGGAATGAACGCGCCGCGCTGCGCCCAGGTCAGCTCATCGAAATGCTGGCCCCGGTAGCCCAACACGGCCCCGCCCAGCGTGGCCTCGGTGATGAGCCCGCTGACGGGCCGGGCCTGCAGGGCGAACGTGGCCCCGTACATATCGGTTTTCAGCCAGCGCCGCCGAATGACGTCGGTGGTGCGCAGCGTGTCGAACCCGCCGGCGGCCGCCGGCTGGTACACCGGCCCGCTGATGCCGTACTTCTCGAATTCCTGATTGGCTTTATACTCCTCGTAGTAGCCACCGCCGCGCGTCCAGAACGGCGTCACGCTCAGGTTAAGCGTCGGCGCGAGCTGGCGCGAAATCAGGAACTGGTAGTAGTCCTGCTGGTAGTTGTCGGTCTGGTTTTTATAGGCCGGCAGGTGCTGGCCGGCATCGGTGCCGGCTTCGTTGTAGCGGCGGTTGCGGCGCAGCAGCGAGTCGGCCAAGCCGTACCAGCTTTGGTAGGTGGTTTCGTAGCCGGTGAGCACGAGGGCGCGCAGCAGGGTCTTGTCGTCGGAGTACGTGCCGGTCAGGTACAACGACTTCAGCCGCGACGAGGCGCGGTCAACGTAGCCGTCGCTCTGCACCCGCGAGGCGCGGGCATCTACCGAAAAGTGGCCGTTGATGAGCCCCGTGCCGGCCATGATGGTCGATTTCCAAGTGCCAAACGAGCCGGCCGAGTTGTTCACTTCGGCGTAGGCCTTGGGCCGCAGGCCGAGGGTTTCCACGTTCAGGCTGGCTCCGAAGGCGCCCGCGCCGTTGGTGCTGGGCCCGGCCCCGCGCTGCACCTGAATGCTTTGGGTGGACGACGCCAAGTCCGGCAAATCGACGAAAAACACGCCGTGGCTTTCGGCCTCGTTCACCGGCACGCCGTTCAGCGTCACGTTGATGCGGGTGCCGTCGGTGCCGCGAATGCGAATGCCGGTGTAGCCCACGCCGGTGCCGGCGTCGGAGGTCGTGACCACGCTCGGGGTCTGGTCGAGCAGGTAGGGAATGTCCTGGCCAAAGTTGCGGGCCTGCAGCTCCTGGCGGCTCACGTTCTGGTAGGCGGTGCCGGTTTTGTCGGTGGCGCGGGTGGCCGTCACCACCGCTTCGGGCGTGAGAATGCGGCGCACCTTGCTGGTATCGGGCAGCCCAGGGGTTTGCTGGGCCCGCGCTGGGGCCGCAGCCAGGCCCACAAGGGCGGCTCCGGCAAGCAGTACAGTTTTCAAAAATTAAACGGGTGAAAAAATGGAACGCGCCGTCGCCCCAGGGGTCGGAGCGGCAGCGGAAACGTCCGCGGATTGTTTGTTCCCTGCGCCGGCATTACCCGGTTCAGGTTCGATGGGTATCATCTCAGCCGCGGTTGACCTCAACCGCAGCACCCCTAAACAGGCCGCAAAGGTAACACCCCGGGCGCCCGACATCTTTTTTTCTTGTTCTCTACGCCCAATGCGCGGACGTTTCCTGACTGTCAGTTAATTTAGGGACGCCGGCCGCGCAACGCCGGGCCGGGGGCCTGCGTTTTAAGGCTCCGCACCGCTTCAGCCGCTTTTGCCATGTTCAGCCTCGTCTACGCCGTTGCCTTTTGCGCTTTTTTTCTGTTCGTGCTGGTCATGCCCCGCCGGCGCCGGGTGCTGCCCCCGCCCCCGCCCCACGACGGCGACGACGACGGCGGCGAGCCGCACGACCCCGGCCTGCCCGACCTCGACCTGCCGCCCGGCATCTCGCGCCCCATCAACGACTGGGAACCCGAATACAACCGCCGCCGCATCGGCGTGTAGCCCCGTTTATGCCGGGCCATTGCCCGTTTCATGGCCGGCCAGCTCCCGCAGTTGGCCGGCCATGCGCACGTAAGGAATAGGGCCTTTGTAAAAGATGTCGCCTTCGGGCCGCAAGCCGAAGCGTGCGTAAAACGCGGCGCTGTCCTGCCGGGCATCGCACCAGATGTGCCGGGCCCCCAGGCGCTGCGCTTCGGTGAAAGTGCGACGGAGCAGGGCGCTGCCCACGCCCTGCCGCTGGTAGTCGGGCCGGGTGGCAAACTTGCGGAAGCGCGACTCGTTCCCGGTCACAAACAAGGAGATAACGGCCACCAGCTCGTCCTGCTGGAAGGCCCCGAAATGGTGCCCGGCGTGGTCGTCCGCTATTTTGACGTATTCCAGCGGCTTATCAGGCCACAGCACCTGGTGCCGCAGGGCGTAGGTATCGGCGGGCGTAATGGAGCGAATGGAGACGGCGCTGGGCATAGCAACAAGAACCGGTGCGGACCGCCTTTAGCCCACCTCCATGGTGTAGGCAGCCGTGAACACCTGGCCCGGTTCCAGAGTCAGGATGCCTTCCTTATCGCGCAGCTCGCCGGGGGCGCCGTCGGGGCTGGCCACGCCGTGCCAGGGCTCCACGCACACAAAGCCCGCGCCGGGCCCTTTGGTCCAGAGGCCCAGGTAGGGAAAACCATCAAACTGAAAGCGCACGAACCGTTCCGACTTGCGCGAGCGCAGCGTGAGGCTGGTGAAGTCGTAGTGCTTGAACACGAGGGCGTCGTCGGCAAACAGGGCGTAGCTCAGCGGCAGCTCCTGCTCGTCGTTCAGCACGGGCGCCGTCTGGCCCGTGAGCAGGCCGCCCCGCAGCAGGTGGCGCTCCAGGGTCACGGGGTGGTCGAACTGGAAGAAATAGTCGTCGAAGGCTTCGCCCGGCAGCAGGGGGCAGCGCACTGCCGGGTGCGCGCCAATGCTGAAGAGCAGCGGCTGGGTTTCGGCGGGGTTGCGCACGTCCCAGCGCACGGTGAGTTGGGTGTCGCGCAAGGTGTAGGTGATGGTGAGCTCGAAGGCAAACGGAAAGACGTTCCGGGTGGCTTCGTCGTGCTGCAGCTGAAACACCAGCTCGGTGTCGGAGTGGCGCAGCACGGCAAATTCCTGGTCGCGGGCAAACCCGTGCTGGGGCAGCTTGTAGTCGCGGCCTTCGTAGTGGTAGGCGTCGTTGGGCAGGCGGCCCACCAGCGGAAACAGCACGGGCGCGTGCCGGGCCCACACGGCGGGGTCGCCGGGCCAGATGTATTCCAGCTCATTGGCGGTGGTGATGAAGCTGGTGAGCTCGGCGCCGTGGGCGGCAAAAACGGCTTGGCAGCGCGGCGTGCGCAGGGTGTAGGTGGGCATGGCGGCAGTGGGCAACAAAACTTCTGGCGATGAAATACGGCGCTCGGCGGCCAGCAGGAGCTCGTCCACGAGAAAGCGCGCCTGAGCAAACCGACGGTCGGGCGGCCCCGAAATTTCGGCGAAGTTGGACATGCGGTCCCGCAATTCGCGCTGGTATAGGTCGTAGAACTGCTGGCGCAGGTGGGGGTGCTCGCGCAGCGGGTCGGGCTGCCAGGGAATGTCCACGCCCATCAGCAGCACCAAATCATACTGCTGCTCATCAATTTGGCGCAATATCCACTCCGGGCAAGTGCCGAAGGCGTGCTCGGACCAGATTTTTATCACCAGCAGGTCGCTGTCGCAAAACACCACGCGGCGGGCCGTGCGCATGGCCTCGGCTTCGGCGGCCACCTGGCCGCGGGCTATTTCCTCCAGGTCCGCCAGGGTGTAGTGGGGGCCGCTTTCGGCAAGGTACTCGCGGGCGTATTCGGGGGCGAAGGACGTGCCGTAGTGGGCCGCCAGCTGGGCAGCCAACGTCGATTTGCCCGTTGATTCGGGGCCGGTTAAAGAAATGCGCAGCAAAAGTGAGGGATGGAAGGGGGCGGCACAGAAGGGAAAGCGCCGACGCCAGGGAGTCGTTATGGGTGGATAACGCGGGTGTCTCCGGGCAGCGCGGCCTGGCAAAGATTGCAGGAAGCCACGACTTTACTACATTTCCCCCCACTATCTGCCTTCATATTAAGCCGTAAGCGCCGGGGTGTCCCGGGCCAGCTCCCGCCGCCACTGCCAGTAGCCGTAGGCGGCCAGTCCCAGAAACACCACGTAAAGGCCGCTGGTTAGGTAGAGGTCGCGGTGCCAGTACATGCCCACGTAAGCTACGTCGACGCCAATCCAGAGCAGCCAATTCTCGATGTGACGGCGCGAGAGCAGCAGCTGCGCCACCAAGCTGATGGCCGTGGTAGTGCTGTCCCAATACGGCAGCGCGGCGTCGGTGTGCTCGGCAAACAGAAAGCCCGCCACACCCGCGTAGAGCAGGCCCGCGACGGCCAGCCACGCCGCCAACCGTCGGGGCGTGCGCGTGATGGGTAACTCCGGCCCCATGGCTTTGCGCAACCACTTCACCCAGCCATACACGAGCAAAGCAATGAAAGCCAGCTGCAGGCCGGCGTCGGAATAGAGCCGGCTTTGCCAGAATACCACCAAGTAAAGGATGCCATTGACGATGCCCACGGGGAAATTCCAGATGGAATTGCGGGCCGCCAGCCACACGCAAGCTGCGCCGGTAACCACCGCCGCCACTTCCAGCGGCGACGCCGACTGAATGGCGGCCCGGACCGCCGCCAAAACATCAAACAAAAGCAGTGCAGCCACAGAAGCAGAAACTAGCGAGGCCGCAAGGTAGCCTCGCCCCTACTTTTGCGCCCTCTAACGCTCTGCCATGGAAAGCGCCCCGCTGGAAATTACCGCTACCGAACTGCACCGCCGCCTGCAAGCCGGCCACGACCTGCAGCTCATCGACGTGCGCGAACCCGAAGAATACGACTACTGCCACCTGCCCGGCAGCCAACTCGTGCCCCTGAGCGAGTTCACACGCCGCACGGCCGAAATTCGGGAGGAAGGCCCGGTAGTCGTCATCTGCCATCACGGCGTGCGCTCGGGCCAGGCCGCGGGCTACCTGCGCCAGCGCCTGGGCCGCACCAACGTGCTGAACCTGCGCGGCGGCGTGGCCGCCTGGGCCGAGCAGGTGGACCCGGCGTTTCCGACTTACTGAGGCCATTGCGAAGGCGGGCAAACATTCCACCATCGTTCGGGGCCGGAATCCGTTGTAGGCATACAATCTGATTTCGCGATGCCCGATTCTGCTTTTGCCCCGCCCGCTGTGGCCGACCCTAGCGCCCCCACCCTGGCCGCCCGCCTAGCGCTGCGCGAGCGGCCCCTGGGCGCGCCGCTGCTGCGCCAGCAGTGGAGCGACCTCCTGTTTATGCACTGGCCGGTGCCAGCGGCGCTGCTACAGCCGCTGCTGCCGCCCCGCCTCCGCGTCGACACCTACGACGGCATGGCCTGGCTGGCGGTGGTGCCCTTCAAGATGTCGAAGGTGAGCACCCGCCTCACGCCGCCCGTGCCCGGCACCGACGAATTTCTGGAGCTGAACGTGCGCACCTACGTGCACCTCGACGGCGTGCCCGGCGTGTGGTTTTTCTCGCTCGATGCCACCAGCCCGCTGGCCGTGTGGGTGGCGCGCACCTTTTTCCACCTGCCCTACCTGCGCGCCACCATGCGCCTGGACAGCCCCAGTGCCCAGCTGCGGCAGTTCACAGCGCGGCGCGCGCAGGGGCGCATGCCAGCCGCCAGCTTCCGCGCCACCTGGAAAATCGGAACGCCCCTGCCCCCGGCCGAGCCCGGCTCGCTGGCCTTTTTTCTTACTGAGCGCTACTGCCTTTACGCCAGCAACAAGGCTCAGACCCGCCTCTACCGGGGCCGGGTGGCCCACCAGCCCTGGCCCCTGAGCGCGGCGCAGGTGCTGCACTACGAGTCGTCGCTGGTAGAAAGCCACGGCTTGCCCACGCCCGCCGGGGCGCCGCTGGTGCACGCGGGCGGCCCCGTGAGCGTGGAGCTGTGGCCCATGCAGCGCGTTTGAACCCAGTCGACTAGCGCGTACATTGGCTGTTGATTTTCGCGCTCACTACTTAGCTTCTCTGCCATGACTTGGGCTCGTCTCATGCTACTACTTATCGTTTTTCGGGGCATCGGGGCCTTTGCGCAAGCGCCGGCTTGGCAAGTAGCCATGATGAGCGCCCAAACGAACGAAAGCTCGTCGCGCATCAACGCCACGGTGGCCGATGCGGCTGGTAATGTGTACGTGGCCGGCTCCTTCTGGGGCACAGTCCGCCTCGGCAGCACCGAGCTGAACAGCGCCGGTGGCTCTGACGTGTTTGTGGCCAAATGGAGCGGGGCTTTGGGAAAATACGTGTGGGCCCAACGAGCCGGCGGTAGCGGTTTCGACCATTCCGCATCCCTGGCGCTGCATCGTGATGCGGTGTATGTGGTGGGTCAATTTGGCGGCACGGCGGCCGAAACGGCGAGCGCGCCGGCTACGGCCACTTTTGGCACCACCACCCTGACCTCGGCTGGCGGCTCGGATGCGTTTGTGGCCAAGCTCAGCGACCATGGCACGGCGGCCGCTTTTGTGTGGGCCGCGCGAGCCGGCGGCGCGGGCAATGACCGCGCCACGGCCCTGGCCGCCAACGCCAACACACTGTACCTGGGCGGCCTATTCACCCAGGCTGCCCAATTCGGCAGCACCACGTTGGCCACCACCGGCCAGACAGCTACCAGCCCCGACATCTTCGTGGCCAAGCTCACCGATACCGGCCCCGCTGCTCGGTTTGGCTGGGCGCAGCAGGCCGGGGGCAGTGGCTACGATTCGGGGCCTCTCCTGGCCGTGAGCGGCAGCGGCGTGTACGTGGCTGGTCATTTCTCCGGCTCAGTGTCTTTTGGCCCCACGTCCCTCACGGCGAAGGGCCTCAGCAACGTCTTCATCGCCAAACTCGCCGACCTGGGAGCCACCAGCCGTTTTGGCTGGTGCCAACGCGTGGGCAGCGACGGCCTCGACTACGTTCGCGCCTTGGCGGTGCGGGGCAAGAGTGTGTACTTGGCGGGCTATTTTGGGGGCAACGTGGCCACATTCGGCGCCCTTGCTTTGACCAATGCGGACCAGCACGTGTACCTGCCGGACTCGTCCAATCCAAAATCCGGTATTGTTTGCGGCCCACGTCGCTCCACCGGAACGTTTGGTTCGGATGCCTTCGTGGCCAAGCTCACGGACACGGGCGCCAGTGGCCGCTTTGTGTGGGCCGAGCGCGCCGGGGGGCTGGGCGACGACGGCGTGTACGCCATGGCCGTGCAGGGCACCGAAGTGTACGTGGCCGGTTTCTTCGGCCACCGCCACGACCGAAAACAGCACCTTCCTGCCGCCCCGGCTAGCTTTGGCCGCACGGCGCTGTCTTCCGTTGGCCAGACCGATGGCTTCGTGGCCAAGCTCACCGATACCGGCCCCGCTGCGGGGTTTACCTGGGCACAAGGCGTGGGCGGCCCCCACGACGACGACGCCCTCACTCTAGCGGTGGCGGGGCCCAAGGTGTGGCTAAGCGGGGAGTTGGCCAAAACTTCTGGCAGCCGCTTCGGCCACCAACCGGCGGCGCTGCCGGCTGGCCTAACGGACCGCAGCAGTTTTTTAGCCGTCCTTACCCCCGCTCTTCTAGCTTCGGCTCCCCGCCCGACTACCCCCGGCAAGTAAGGCGCGGTCTGGCAACGGGGCCGCTTAAAGCAGATGTAATTTTGCCGGGTGAACCCCGCCTTCGTTTTGCCGCCGTTGCCCGACTTGCCCATCCTCGCGGCGCTGCCTGCCTTGCGGGCCGCGCTGGCGGCCAACAGCCGCGTGGTGCTGGAAGCGCCGCCGGGTGCCGGCAAAACCACCGTGGTACCCCTGGAGCTGCTGGCCGCCGAGTGGCGCAACCCCAACGATAAAATTCTGGTGCTGGAGCCGCGTCAGCTGGCCGTGCGCGGTGCTGCCGCCCGCCTGGCTCAGCTGCTGGGCGAGCCCGTGGGCCGCACCATTGGCTACCGCGTGCGGCTCGACAGCAAGGTGAGCGCCGAAACCCGCGTGGAAGTCATCACCGAAGGCATTCTGACGCGCATGATTCAGGACGACCCGGCGCTGGAAGGCGTGGCCGCGGTGGTGTTCGATGAATTTCACGAGCGCAGCCTGAACGCCGACCTAGGCCTAGCGCTGGCGCTGGACGCGCAAGCCGTGCTGCGCAATGATTTACGCATCCTCATCATGAGCGCCACGCTCGAAGCGCAGCGGCTGGGCCAGTGGCTGCCCGCGCCGGTGGTGTCGTCGGCGGGCTTTCTGTTTCCGATTGAAACGCACTACCTCGACCCGCGGCGGGCCGCCGCCCTGCCCAATAAGCCTGCCGACCGCTTGGCCGAGCTGGTGCCCGCGCAGGTGCGCGCCGCGCTGAACACCCACGCCGAGGGCGACATCCTGGTTTTCCTGCCCGGCGTGGGCGACCTGCAGCGCAGCGCCCGCAAGCTGGAAGATGCCCTGCCCGAGTACGTCGACCTGCACCTGCTGCACGGCGAATTGCCACTCGAAACCCAGGACGCCGCCTTGCGACCATCGAAACCCGGACGGCGCAAGGTCATTCTGGCCACCAGCATTGCCGAAACCAGCCTCACCATCGAGGGCGTGCGGGTAGTAATTGACGGCGGCTATGCGCGGGTGCCGCGCTTCGTGCCGCGCACCGGTTTCACCACCCTCGAAACCGTGCCCGTGGCCCGCGCCGCCGCCGACCAGCGCCGGGGCCGCGCCGGCCGCCTGGCCCCCGGCACCTGCTACCGCCTCTGGACCGAAGCCGAGCACCACAACCTGCCCGCCCACCGTCCGCCCGAAATCCACACTGCTGACCTCAGCAGCCTGGCGCTGGAGCTAGCGCTATGGGGCGCGGCCGAGCCCACCGCCCTGCGCTGGCTGGATGCGCCACCCGCCGCTGCCTTTGGCCAGGCGCAGGAATTACTCTTACGCTTAGGAGCCATGGTGACCACTACTGCGGCCATCAAACCCACGGCGCATGGCCGGCAGCTGGCCGCGCTGGGCCTACCGCCGCGCCTGGGCCACTTGGTGGTGCGCGGACAGGAACTGGGGCACGGCACCTCAGCTGCTTCCTTGGCCGCTTTGCTGGCTGAGCGCGACCTGCTGCGCTGGGCCTCTCCCACCGACACGCGCCCCGCGCCGCCCGACCTGCGCTTGCGTCTCGAAGCCCTAACCAGCGGCCGGCCGCCGCTGCCGGGTCTGGCGCTGCACCACGCCACGCTGCAGCGCGTGCGCGACGTGGCCCGCAACCTGACCGGCCGTCTGGGCAAAGCCGCGGCCTCACCACCCCACCACCTCACCAATTCACCAGTCGGCCTGCTCACGGCGCTTGCTTATCCTGACCGGCTGGCCCAGCGCGAAACGCACGACCGCCTGCGCCTCGTGACGGGCCAGCGCGTGAGCCTGAACACGACGGACGTAGACCCGCAGGCCACGTTTTTTGCGGTGGCGCATTTGGCGGGCACGGCCTCGGCGCCGCGGGCTACGCTGGCCGCGCCCCTGGGGCAAGACGAGCTGGAGCTGGCCTTTGCCGACCAGATTACGACCACCGATGAGGTGCGCTACGACCCGGCCGCCCAGCGCGTGACCGGCCGCCGGGTGCGCCGCCTGGGCGCCCTGTTGCTCGACGAAAAAGTCATTGGCCAGCCCGATGCCTCACTGGTGGCGCGGGCCTTGCTGGACTATTTGCTGGAAGCCGGCGTGAGCAAGCTGAACTGGACGCCCGGCGCCCGCCAACTGCAGCAGCGGCTGGAATTCTTGCGGCAGCACTTTCCCGCCGCCGAAGACGGCGCGGCCGAAGCGTGGCCGGCCTTCGACGACGAAACCTTGACCCGGGAGTTACCCGAGTGGCTGGGTCCGCACCTTACCGGCCTCAAAACCCTCGACCAGGTCCAGCGTCTGGACTTATACGAGCCGCTGCTGGCGCGCCTGCCCGGCAGCTGGGCCCAGCGCCAGACCCTCGACCGCCTCGCGCCAGCCGAGCTGGAGGTGCCCAGCGGCTCGCACATCACCCTCGACTATAGCGACCCCGCCGCGCCCGTGCTGGCCGTGAAGCTGCAGGAGTTGTTCGGCCTCACCGAAACGCCCGCGGTGGCGGGCGGGCGGGTGCCGCTGCTGCTGCACCTGCTCTCGCCCGGCGGCCGGCCGGCCCAGGTCACGCGCGACCTGCGCAGCTTTTGGGAAAAGGGCTACTTCGATGTGCGCAAAGATTTGAAGGGCCGCTACCCCAAGCACCCCTGGCCCGATAAGCCTATGGAACACATCCCCACCAAGCTCACGAAGAAGCGGCTAGGACAGTAAACTTCAGTGAACAGTGAACAGTGAACAGTGAACAAAACAGCTTAGCCTCATCTGCCAACTGTTCACTGCTCACTGTTCACTGCTCACTGAATCACCGCATCTCGTTCTCATCCAGGAAGCTGCGACCATCGGTGCGGGGCGAGTAGTGGCGGTGCAGCCAGCGGCTGAGGCCACCGAGGCCCGGCAGCAGCACCCGCTCGGTAATGTTGGCCTGGTCGAGCTTGTCGCGCACTTCCCATTTGAGCTCGGCCGGAATGATGATGCGGAAATACAGCTCGGGGCGGGCGGCCAGCCAATCGTGCAGCACGCTCTGGGCCGTACTCATCAGCGAAAACAGCGCGTATTGGTGCACGATGCGCGCATCGAGGCTGGGCGGCTCCAGAAACAGCACGTAGGGTTCGGCCTGCAGCTGCTCCAGCTCGTGCAGGCTGCTGCTTTCGGGCTGAAGAAGCTCGGAGGTGAAAACGTTGGACCCCTCCTGGCGCAGGGCCTGGCGCAGGCGTTGGGGCAGGTGCTCGGCGGCTTTCACGTAGTTCAGGGCCCACACGATGCCGTCTTCGTGGTAGGCGTCGAGGTCGTCGGTGGCAAAGTGCAGGGCCACGTAGGGCGAGTAGGTCCAGTCGAGTAGGCGGGTGGGCAAGCCGTGGTGCTGGGCCAGGGCCAGCCAGTCCCAGGTGCTGGCGCCGGCGGCCTGCATGGGCGTGTCGCGGGCGTATTTGCGGAAGTTGCGCAGCAGGTGGTGCTCCAGGCGGTGGTACTCGCCGCCGAGGCGCTGCAAGCTGGTATTCAGCAGATAATGCCGCGAACGGCTGCCCCGGTACACAAACGGCGACCGAAACCGCCCGATGCGCCCGTCCCAGGTATTCTGGAACAGCAGGCGCTGCAGGTCTTCCCAAGAGGTGGCGCGGTGGTCGTTGGTAGAATGCGGCATGGGGCGAAGATAAGTCGGGCGGCGGGCAAGCCTATGTTACCAAAAAGAACGGTCATGCGGCGCGCCGCATGACCGTTTGTAGTCGGCAGCCGACCAGTTTTTTCTTACTCACCGGCCGGAAAATCGGCGGCGTCGCCCATGTCGGCGTACTGCTCCAGCTCTTTAGTAAGGGTCGCAAACTTGTCGCGGGCGCCCTTCACGGCGGCTTTGCCCAAGGGCAGGTGCAGGGGCGGGTTTTCCATCTGCACTACGTCGTACATGGCCTTGGCGGCGCGCACGGGGTCGCCGGGCTGGCGGCCGCTGTAACCCTCAATGCCGCGGATGTTTTCGCCCACGGTGGGCTGATAGTCATCGATTTTCGTGTTGGCGATGGTAGCCGACTCGCCGGCCCACTTCGTGCGGAAGCCGCTGGGCTCGATGTTGGTGACCTTGATGCCGAGCGGGCCCACCTGCTGGCTCAGGCTCTCGCCAATGGCCTCCAGGGCAAATTTGGAAGCGTTGTAGATGCCCACGCCGGGAAAAGTTTTCAGCCCGCCGATGCTGGTGATGTTGAGCACGTGGCCGCTTTTGCGCTCGCGCAGGTGCGGCAGCACGGCCCGCAGCACGTGCAAGGCCCCGAACACGTTCACGTCGAACTGGCGCTGCACCTCCTCGGCCGGCACCTCCTCGATGCTGCCCATGGAGCCGTAGCCGGCGTTGTTCACCACCACATCGAGCTGGCCAAAACGGGCAATGGAATCGGCAATGGCCGTTTTCACTTGGCCTTCGTTGGTCACGTCGGCCACCACGCCGAGGGTGCGGTCGGGGGTTTTGGCGGTGAAGTCCGCGGCCTGCTCGGGCTTGCGGAAGGTGGCGGCCACGCGGCCGCCTTGTTCGAGCACGTGGTCGGCCAGGGCTTCGCCGAAGCCGGACGAGGCGCCGGTAATAAACCAGGTTTGGGGAGTGGAATCGGGCATGATGAATTGCAATGAAATGGTAGGCGCTAAGACGAGTTGAGGTATTGAATTGTTTGACCAAACGGTCGAAAGCATAGGCCGCAGCTCGCGGACGTACCTTCGTGCCACGTCCATTCCCACTCTGTCCCGCTGCGCTATGAAAAAGCTTTTTACCTTCCTGCTGGCCTTGCTGGGGCTTGCCGCCCAGGCCCAAACCACCTTCCGCATTACGGCCGTTCCCAGCAATACGCCGGCCAATGCCACCATCTACATGGCGGGCACTTTCAACAATTGGAACCCCGCCAGCGCGGCCCACGCCCTGGCGTACAATTCGGCCGATGGCACGTATTCCATCACCCTGCCCGCCTCGGTGACGGGGTCTATTGAGTACAAATTCACCCGCGGCTCGTGGGCGGCGGTCGAAACCACGGCTTCCAACGGGCAGGTGCCCAACCGGACGTACACCATTGCCGGCGCGGGCGCCACGGTGCTGCACCAGGTATTGAACTGGGAAGACCTGGCGGGCGGTACGCCCACCGGCACGTCCACGGCGGCGGCCAACGTCACGGTGATTTCCACCACGTTTGCCATGCCGCAGCTGGGGCGTACCCGGCGCGTGTGGCTGTATCTGCCGGCCGACTACGCCAGCAGCGGGCGCCGCTACCCGGTGCTGTATATGCAAGATGGCCAGAACGTGTTCGACGCCCGCACCTCCTTTGCCGGCGAGTGGAGCGTGGACGAAACCCTGAACCAGCTGCAAGCCAGCGGCCAGGACCCCACCGGCTGCATTGTGGTGGCCGTCGACAACGGCAGCGCCCGGCTCGACGAGTACTCGCCCTGGAACAACCCGCAGTACGGCGGCGGGCAAGGCGACCTTTACGTCGACTTCCTGGTGCAAACCCTGAAGCCCTACATCGACGCCAACTACCGCACCCTGACCAGCCGCGAAAATACCGGCATCGCGGGTTCCAGCATGGGCGCGCTCATTGCCACCTACGCCGCCCTGCGCGAGCCCACGGTGTTTGGTAAAGTGGGCGTGTTTTCGCCGGCCTACTGGTTTGCGGCCACGCAGCTGTTCCAGTACGTGCACGCTCACCCCGCCAACCCCAACACCCGCTTCTACTTCGTGAGCGGCACTGCCGAGAGCACCACCATGGTGCCCCAGATGGCCGCCATGCGCGATTCTTTGCAGCGCGGCGGTGTGCCGGCGGCTAACCTCAACTTCAACACCCGCACCGACGGCCAACACGCCGAGTGGTTCTGGAAGCGCGAGTTTCCGGCCGGTTATTCTTGGCTGTATGCCCCCGGCGTGGCCACGGCGGCCCGCCCTGCCCAACGCCTGGCCGTGAGCCTCTACCCCAACCCCGTTGCGCAGGAGCTGCACGTGGTGCTCCCCGCCGCTCTGGCCGAAGTTGGCCTGGAAATCAGCGACTCTCAGGGGCGCACCGTACTGCGAGCAGCCGTGCGCAACGGCCAGGCTGTGAACCTACGCAGCTTAGCCAGTGGGCTTTACCTCTCACGGGTAGTGGCCGGCAATGAGGTGGGCGTGGTAAAATTCACGAAGGAATAAAGCCGCTCTTCTATTTAAGCGCTTTCAACCCAATTTCCCGCCGTAACTTTGACTGGCAAAAGGTACCAACCCCCAACCCCTTTTGCCATGGCGGACTCCGCAACCCCTAAAATTGCCTTCGAGGCCCTCACCTACGACGACGTGCTGCTGCTGCCGGCATACTCCGAGGTGCTCCCCCGAGACTGCGACACCGGCACCCGCCTCACCCCCACCATCCGGCTGCACACCCCGCTCATTTCGGCGGCCATGGACACCGTCACGGAGTCGGACATGGCCATTGCGCTGGCGCAGGAAGGCGGCCTGGGCATCATTCACAAGAACATGTCCATCAAGGCGCAGGCCGAGCACGTGCGCCGCGTGAAGCGCAGCGAGTCGGCCCTGATTCAGGACCCGTTCACGCTGCCGCCCACCGCCACCCTGGCCGACGCCCGCCAGCTCATGCGCAAGCACAACATCGGCGGCATCCCGGTGGTGGCCCCAGACCACACCTTGCAAGGCATCCTCACCAGCCGCGACCTGCGCTTCGAAACCGACCTGACCCAGCCCGTGACCACGGTCATGATTCCGCTCGACCGCCTCGTGACGGCCCCCGCCGGCATCGACCAAGCCGCCGCCGAGCAGCTCCTCACCGACAGCAAAGTGGACAAGCTGCCCCTCGTGGACACCGAAGGCCGCTTGGCCGGCCTGATGACGTACAAAGACATTCGCAAGCGCCGCCGCACCCCGCACGCCAGCAAAGACGGCCAGGGCCGCCTGCGCGTGGGCGCCGCCGTGGGCGTCACGGCCGACCTGCTGCCCCGCGTCGCGGCGCTGGTCGAGGCCGGCGTCGACATCGTGAGCCTCGACACCGCCCACGGCCACTCCAAGGGCGTGCTAGACGCCGTGCGCGCCATCAAAGCCGCCTACCCCAAGCTGCCCGTGATGGCCGGCAACGTGGCCACCGCCGCCGGCGCCAAAGCCCTGGCCGACGCCGGCGCCGACGTGGTGAAAGTAGGCGTGGGCCCGGGCTCCATCTGCACCACGCGCATCATTGCCGGCATTGGCGTGCCGCAGCTTTCGGCCGTGCTCGAAGCCGCGAAGGGCTTGGAAGGCACCGGCGTGACGCTGGTGGCCGACGGCGGCATCAAGTTTTCGGGCGACCTGGTGAAGGCCCTGGCCGGGGGCGCCGCCGCCGTGATGGTGGGCTCGCTGCTGGCCGGCACCGAAGAAGCGCCCGGCGACCTCATCATCTACGAAGGCCGCAAGTACAAATCGTACCGCGGCATGGGCTCGGTGGAAGCCATGGAGGACGGCAGCAAAGACCGGTACTTCCAGGATGCCGAGGATGACGTGAAGAAGCTGGTGCCCGAGGGCATTGTGGGCCGCGTGCCCTTCAAAGGCAACGTGAGCGAGGTGATTTACCAGTTGGCCGGCGGCCTGCGCGCGGGCATGGGCTATGTGGGCGCACGCAATATTGAGGCGTTGCAGGCCGCGCAGTTTGTGCGCATCACCGGGGCTGGCCTGCGCGAGTCGCACCCGCACGACGTGCAAATCACCCGCGAGGCGCCGAACTATTCGAGCCGGTAAGCGTAATTTTTTAGCGCCCTGACCTCCAAGGAGCCCCGCCGGCCTACGCTGGCGGGGCTCCTTCAGTCATGCCATAATGTTGGGCTTGCTTTTGCGGGGGGATTGTATCTTGCATGCCGGTTGAGCGCTAGCCACGGCGCAACGGGCTGGTGAGCTTGTGTTATTCCTAGTTTCTGTCTGTGCTTCAACGCTTACCCTCTTTTCTGCTGCCGCTTAGCTTCCTGAGCTGGGTCCTGCTGCTACTGAGTGCCCTGAGCCACTCGGGCGCCGGGCCGTGGCTGGGCACTTGGCCGGAATGGACCACGCAGCTGGCGCAGGGGGTGTTCGTGCTGGGCGTGTTTCTCTATTACCGCTACCAGCCCTCGCCGCTGCACGGGCAGGCGTTCGTGCGCCTGTTGCGGCGCCTGCTCACGGGGCCGGGCCTGCTGGCGTTGGCCTGCATCGGCCTGCACCTGCTGGAACGTCTCATGAAAGACCAGCCGGTATTCGACAGCAACGGCCTGTTCTTCACCAGCATCTATACCCTGAACCTGGGGCTATTCGTTGTTTTTCTGGCGCGCACCAACTACGCGTGGCGGGCGCTGGTGCTGTTTCGGTCGTTGCCCCGCCTGCAGCGCGAGTGGACGGTTTTTGAGGTGCTGCTGGGCGCTACGCTGCTGTTCCGGCTGGTGGGCGTCAACCCGCCCAATTACATCGGCATTCCCCTGGTGGTGCTGCTTGGCCTATACGGCATCTACCTGAGCGGGCACCAGAAATGGGTGGCCTACCTCAGCCAGCGCGAGAAGTGGCGCGCCGTGCTGCTGCAGTCCGGCCTGCTGTTTAGTGTGCTGGTATTTGTGCAGTACTTCCGCGTCACGCAGGCCGACCCGCAGCTCATTGCGCCGCAGCCGCAGCACGCGTTTCTGCTGCTCACGGCTTTCTTCTCGGCATTTTATGCCTTAATGGGCTTGTTGGTGACGTTCTTCAACCTGCCCATTGCCGACGTCATCGAGCAGCGGCGCAGCGAAATCCTGCGTCTGCAGCGCCTCACCCAAATCATTCAGCGCGGCCAAACCACGGCCGAGGTGTACCACATTCTGCTGGAGTCGGCGGTGCAGACGGTGAAGGCCGATGCCGCCTGGCTCGACCTCGACCCCGGCCACTCGGGCGTGACTGCGGCGGCCGCCACGCAGTATTTCAACCTCGAGCCCGAACAGGCCGATGCCCTCCGCGCCCGCCTGCAGGGCCACGACCTGCCCGAGGGCGATTTCATCACCAACGACCTGCACGCCCGCATCGGGTTCGAGGGCACCACGCAGCACTACCGCTCGCTGCTGCAGCTGCCCCTGCGCGGTCTGCACTTCAACTACGGCATGCTCTACCTGCTCAAGGTAGAGCCCAACACCTTTGACCGCGAAGACCTGAGCATCCTGCAAACCTTCACCAGCCAGGCCGTGCTCAGCATCGAAAACCTGGAGCTGGTGCGCACGTCGCTGGAAAACCAGCGCACGCAGGAGGAGCTGAAAATTGCCTCGCAGGTGCAGGACAGCCTCATTCCGAAAAACCTGCCCACCGACAACTGGTTCGACATCAGCTCGCACTCGCTGGCGGCCAAGGAAGTGGGCGGCGATTTTTACGATTTCCTGCACCTGCCGGGCCGGCGGCTGGCCGTCATCATCGGCGACGTGAGCGGCAAGGGCGTGACGGCGGCCTTCCACATGGCTCAGATGAAGGGCATTTTCCATTCGCTGATGCAGGAAAACCCGCTGGCGAAAAACGAGCGGGACAAATTTCCGGTGCCCAGCCGCTTCATGGCCCAGGCCAACGCGGCCCTCACCCACTGCCTAGAGAAATCGTCGTTCATCACCTCGTCGCTCTACATCATTGATTATGAGCAGGGTGGCTTCGTGTTTGCCCGCGCCGGGCACTGCCACACGCTGTACTATCACGCCCTGCGCGAGGAGGTGTTTTACTTTGAGTCGCAGGGCCTCGGGCTCGGCATCATCCGCAACGAGAGCTACGAGAAGCACATCAAGAACCAGTTTTACGACTACAGCCCCGGCGACGTGATGGTGATTTACACCGACGGCATCGTGGAAGCCCGGGGCGGCGACGGCACCGAAGAATACGGCGAAGACCGCCTCAAGCTGCGCCTCGAAGAGAGCTATTACCAAGAAGCGAACGAAATCAAGGACTTTATTTTGAAGGACCTCAACGCCTTCACCCACGGGCATCCGATTCACGACGACCAGACCCTGCTGGTCATTAAATTCAAGTCGGCCCAACCCCCACTGTTGGCCTGACGTATCGACCTCATTATGAAAGTAACTGCCCAACCCTCCGCCGAAACCCTCACCCTCCTGCTCGATGGCGAGCTCGACGCTAGCTCCGCCATTGTGCTTGACACCGAATTGGCCAAGCCGGACATCCTCAACTACCGCAAGGTGCTGGTCGACTGTGCCAAGCTCAGCTATATCTCCTCGGCCGGCCTGGGAGTGTTCATCTCGCACCTGCAGCGTTTTCAGGATGCCAACGTGAAGCTGGTGTTCTTCAACATGCAGGAAAAAGTGTTCAACGTGTTCGAAATTCTGGGCCTCGATGCGCTGATGACCATCGTACCCAGCGCCGCCGAAGCCGAAGCTGCATAGGTGAGTTACGAGTTAAGAGTGAGCAGTTGAACGTGGGCCTTCGCGCCTCCCGACTATATCACTGGCAACTCCTGACTCTCAACTTTTAACGTTTGACCACCCGATGAAATCCACCCTCCGCATTGCCTGCTCCCGCAGCCACCTCCAGCAGGTGCGGGACTTTGTGCGGAATTACCTCAACAGCCGCAACCTGCCCGAAATCACGGTCAATCAGGTAGTGCTGGCCATCGACGAGGTGGTGGCCAACTTCATCATCCACGCCAACGGCGAGGACGAAACCCAGTTTCTGGACTTGGAGCTGGCATTCGGTCCGCACGAGCTCAACGTGGAAATTGCCGACAACGGCGACACCATTTTCCTGCCCGGCGCCCACCAAAACCCCGACCTGCGCTCCTACATCCGCGAGGGCCGCAAGGGCGGCATGGGCATGACCCTGGTCAACCGCCTCATGGACCGGGTGGAGTTTTTCACCCGCGGCAACCACACGGTGTGCCACCTGAGCAAGCACTTGGCATAAGCAACATTCCGCCGGGCCAAGCGCCACGAAGCCTCTTTGCCGCTGCAGTAACTTCTGTTACCAGCATTGCACAGAGGCTTTGTGACGCTTGGCCCGACGTTTTGTAGCCCGTTGCTACGCCTCAGCGGCCACCTTTCATTCCGTCCGGAAATTAGTTAATTTCGCACCGGTAATTTTATGCCCGCGCGGCTGCTCCTTTCCGGGCCGGCGCTTTTGTTTCCTTCTTCCCTTATATGCACAAACGCATTCTGTACGCCGGCGCTGCCGTCGTCGCGCTGCTGGCTGCTTGCCAGACCTCCAAACCGGCTGCCTCGGCCACCACGGGCGCTACCGCCGTGGGCCCCGTGGTAGAAACCCTGGGCGACTACCCGGTGCCGGCCAACGAGTTTGCCTACGTGTACCGCAAGAACAACAGCTCGGCCCCCGACTACGGCACCCGCCAGAGCGTGACCGATTACCTCGACCTCTACACCAACTTCCGCCTCAAGGTGCTGGAAGCCGAGAAGCGCGGCCTCGACACCACGCAGGCCTTCCGGCGCGAGCTCGACGGCTACCGCCAGCAGCTGGCCCAGCCCTACCTCACCGAGAAGAGCGTGACCGACCAGCTGGTGCGCGAGGCTTACGACCGCATGAGCCAAGAGGTGAACGCCTCGCACATCCTGGTGCGCGTGGCGCCCGATGCTACCCCGCAAGACACGCTCGCGGCCTTTCAGAAGATTGAGCAGCTCCGCAAGCAGGCCCTGGCCGGCGAAGACTTCGGCCAGCTGGCCCGCGCCAACAGCGAAGACCCTTCGGCCAAAGAAAACGGCGGCAAGCTGGGCTACTTCACCGCCATGCAGATGGTGTACCCGTTTGAGTCGGCCGCGTACAAAACGCCGGTGGGTCAGGTGTCGCAGCCGGTGCGCACGCGCTTCGGCTACCACATCATTAAGGTGAACGACAAGCGCGCGGCGCAGGGCGAAATCAAGGTAGCCCACCTCATGATTCGGATGAATGCCAACGCGGCCAAGTCCGACTCGCTCACGGCCAAGAAGAAGATTGACGAATTGTACAGCCGCCTGAAAAAGGGCGAAAACTGGGACAAGCTCGTGGCCCAGTTTTCGGAAGATGCCGGCTCGGCGGCCAACGGCGGCGAGCTGCCGCCCTTCGGCACCGGCCGCATGATTCCCTCGTTTGAGGAAGCGGCGTTCAAGCTGCAAAAGCCCGGCGATATTTCAGCCCCCGTGCAAACGCCCTACGGCTGGCACGTCATCAAGCTGATTGAAAAGCAGCCCTTGGCCAAATTTGCCGACCTCGAAGCCAGCCTGAAAAGCAAAGTGGCCAAAGACTCGCGCTCGGAACTGAACAAAGCTGCTTTCCTGAAGCGCGTGCGCCAGGAAGACCAGTTTGCCGAAGTACCGGCCGCCAAAACTTACGCTTTCAGCAAAGCGGATACGGCGCTGGTAGCTGGCCGCTTTAAGTACGTGGCGCCCGCTGCTGCCACGGGCAAGCCGGCTAAA
This sequence comes from Hymenobacter sp. 5317J-9, assembly GCF_022921075.1. Taxonomy (NCBI): domain Bacteria; kingdom Pseudomonadati; phylum Bacteroidota; class Cytophagia; order Cytophagales; family Hymenobacteraceae; genus Hymenobacter; species Hymenobacter sp. 5317J-9. The sequence continues at coordinate 807,603 of NZ_CP095050.1, read as the reverse complement.
AATGCTGTGAATGACAATTCGGCGCTGTTCACCATCAAGGGCAAGCCTTACACAGTGAAGGATTTCCTGACTTATGCGCAGCAAAACCAGCGGCCCCGCACCGGCGCCCAGCCCAGCTTCGCCATGCAACAGCTCTACGACCAGTACGTGGAGCAGTCGCTGACCGACTTCGAGAAAAACAGCCTCGAAACCAAGTATGAGGACTACCGCATGCTGGTGAAGGAATACCGCGACGGCATCCTGCTGTTCCAGCTGATGGACGAGAAGGTGTGGAGCAAGGCCATTGAGGACACCGTGGGCCTGAAAAAGTACTTCGCCGAAAACCAGGCCAAGTACCAGTGGGACCAGCGCGTGCAGGGCACCGTGGTGAGCGCCGCTACCCCCACCCTGCTGAGCCGTGTGCAAAAGGAGTTGAAAACCGGCCGCTTCCCCCTGACCCGTAACGTGCCCAAAGTGGCTGCCTTCCGCCCCAACTCGGCGGTGTTCTCCAAGACGGGCGCGCTGGCCCTGCAGGAAGTGGCCAAGCGCATGCTGCAAGACACCCTGGCCCGCGTGACCCTGACCGGCCGCGTGAAAAAAGGCGAAAAGGCCAGCCTGGCCGCTGCCCGCGCCGACTCGGCCGCCCGCTACCTGCGGACGCGTGGCGGCGTGCCCGCCCGCCGCATCGGCAAAGCGGCGCAAAATGCTGCCGCCGACAGCCAGGTGCAGATTGCGCTGAACACGGCCAACCCCGCCGCCATCGAGGCCGAAATGAACGAGCAGAACCCCCTGTCGGTCCAAATCAGCCAGCGCATCTTTCAGAAGGGCGACAACAAGGTGATGGACGACCTGATGAGCAAAGGCCCCGGCACCTACAACGTGCAGAAAGACGGCCGCTACTACGCCGTCACCATCGACAAAACCCTACCCGCCGGCCCAAAAACGCTGGCCGAAGCCCGCGGCCAGGCCACCAGCGACTACCAGACCTACCTGGAGAAAGAGTGGATTTCGCAAATGCGCGCCGCCCGTCCGGTGAAAGTGAACGAAGCCGAAGTGAACAAGCTTGTCACGAAGTAAGCAGTAAGAAAACGAGCGAATGGCTGAATGGGTGAAACGCAATTTTTCACTCATTCAGCCATTCACTCATTCCCCTATTACCGAGGCTCTGCAACCATCTGAAGGCGGCGGCGCTCCTTGTTTTTGTCCGCCCGCGGATTTATCATGAAATTTGTGGGGCCGTTTGCGTGTTAGTGCGCACGTGTGGCCCCGGCCCCGGCATTTGGCCGAGAGGCTTTATTTATTTGTTTATGCTTGTGAAAGTGAATCGCGCCGCGGCGTCGGCCCTGCTTACGCTGTTGTTGCTCGTGGGCATTGCGCCCGCCTCCAAAGCCCAATTGGGCATTAGCCGGCCCAAAGGCCAGGAGCTGCTCGACGGCATCGTGGTGAAAGTGGATAACCAGATTGTGCTGCGCTCCGATGTGGAAAACATCTACATGCAGGAGATGGCCCGCGCTGCCGGCAAACCCACGCCGCCGGACCTGAAGTGCAAAATCCTGCAAAGCCTGGTGCTTAATAAGCTCATGCTGGCCCGTGCCGAAGTCGATTCCGTGATTGTGGAAGACAAGCGCGTGAACGACGAAGTGGACCGCCGCATGGCCTACTTCGTGCAGCAGATTGGCTCCGAGAAGCGCTTGGAAGAGCAGTACAACAAGCCCATCAAGGCGCTGAAAGATGACTTGCGTCCGCAGATTAAAGACCAGCTCACGCAGCAGAAAATGCAGGAAACCATCACCGGCAAGGTGGCGGTGACGCCCCGCGAAGTGGCCCAGTACTTCAGCCGCGTGCCCAAGGACAGCCTGCCCTACTTCAACACCGAAGTAGAAGTGGGCCAGATTGTGATTCCGGCGCAGGTGAACGAGAAGGCCAAGCAGGCCGCTCTGGCCAAGCTGAACGACATTCGGGCGCAGGTGCTGGCCGGGGCCGACTTTGCCACGCTGGCCAAGCAGTATTCCGAAGACCCGGGCTCGGCCAAGGAAGGCGGCTACCTGGGCTTTTTCAAGCGCGGCGAGCTGGTGCCGGAGTACGAAGCGGCTTCGATGAAGCTGGAGCCCGGCCAGCTGTCGCCGGTGGTGCAGTCGCAATTCGGCTTCCACCTCATTCAGTTCATCGAGCGCAAGGGCAACACCTACTCGACGCGCCACATCCTGCTGAAGCCCGAAACCGGCACCGCTGATGCCAGCGAAGCCGCCAAAAAGCTCACCCGCCTGCGCCGCCAGATTCTGAGCGACAGCATCAGCTTCGCCAAAGCCGCTAAGGACAATTCCTCCGACAAGCAGAGCAGCACCAACGGCGGCCTGCTGGCCAACCGCCAGGACGGCGGCTCGCGCCTGCCCCTCGACAAGCTCGACCCGGCCGTGTTCTTCACCATCGACACCATGAAGGTGGGCCACATCACCCCGCCCATGCCCTACCGCACCGACGACGGCAAGGACGCCATGCGCATCCTGTGGCTGAAGTCGAACACGCCGCCCCACCAAGCCAACTTGGAGCAGGACTACCAAAAAATTGCCGCCGCCGCCCTCAACGAAAAACGCAACAAGGCATTGGACGAGTGGTTTGAGAAGAACCGCAACAGCGTATACCTCGAAGTGGCTCCCGAATACGCCCAGTGCAAGGTGCTGGAATCGACAGAGAACAAATAGGCTAAATCCTTGTCATCCTGAGCGCAGCGAAGGACCTTATCACGTCAGCAGCAGAAATTCTGCAACTGTTCGGTCTTGGTAAGGTCCTTCGTTGCGCTCAGGATGACACTTTTTATTTAGACAAGAATACTGACCCCGAATGGCCCAATTTCCCTCCGACAAAGAAGCCGCCGACGCCCTGGCCGCCTCCTTCCAGAAGCTGCGCCAGGAAATCGGCAAAGTCATCGTGGGGCAGGACGAGGTGGTGCGGCTGGTGCTCACCGCCGTGTTTTCGCAAGGTCACAGCCTGCTGGTGGGCGTGCCCGGCCTGGCCAAGACGCTCCTGATTCAGACCATTGCCGACTCGCTGGATTTGTCGTTCAACCGCATCCAGTTCACGCCCGACCTGATGCCTTCCGACATCGTAGGCTCGGAAACCATGAACCAGCAGCGGGATTTCACCTTTGTGAAAGGTCCCGTGTTTGCCAACATCATTCTGGCCGACGAAATCAACCGCACGCCGCCGAAGACCCAGGCCGCCCTGCTCGAAAGCATGCAGGAATACGCCGTGACGGTGGCTGGCCAGCGTTACGCCCTGCAGCGCCCGTTCTTCGTGCTGGCCACCCAAAACCCCATCGAGCAGGAAGGCACGTACCCCCTGCCCGAGGCGCAGCTCGACCGCTTCATGTTCAACATCGAGCTGGGCTACCCCAGCTATGCTGAGGAACTGAACATTGTGAAAAACACTACTTCGGACCGCAAGCCGACGGTAAACAAAGTCCTCCATGCCGCCGACATTCAGGCGTTTCAGGAGCTGGTGCGCCGCGTGCCGGTGGCCGACAACGTGGTGGAATATGCCGTGGGCCTGGTGCACAAAACCCGCCCCAACACCGAGCGCGCCCACGCCCGCACCAACCAGCTGCTGGAGTGGGGCGCCGGCCCGCGCGCCTCGCAGCACCTCATTGTGGGTGCCAAGTGCAACGCTCTGCTCAACGGCAAGTACTCGCCCGACATTGAGGACGTACGCGCCGTGGCCGTGCCCATCCTGCGCCACCGTCTCGTGCGCAACTTCAAAGCCGAAGCCGAAGGCATTGGCGTGGAGCAGATTGTGAAAGAGTTGTTATAGCGGTTTCGTTGAACGTCATGCAGAGCGTAGCGAAGCATCTTGCCCGCTACCAGTAATCTATTTACTGTTGCAGTAAAGATGCTTCGCTACGCTCTGCATGACGTTCTTTGTAGCCCCATTGCCCCAAGTCCCCAATATGGAAGCCCAAGCCTATTATCAGCAATTTGAGCGCAACGTGCGCATTATCCTCGACGCCCTGGCTGCCGGCCTCGACCTGCGCACCACGGCCCTCGAAACCAGCCTGCCCATTGAAGTGTACGTGCTGTGCGAGGTGCTGAACCAGGGCGCCGGCGAAGACTTCGCGCTCACCGCCAGCGGCGTGGCCCGACTGGCCGAGTTTCAGCAGCAGTTTATGAAGCACGAAGGCCAGACCCTGGCCGCCATGCAGCGCGTGCTGGCCGACAAGCGCGGCACCATGCGCACCCCCGAAGGCCGCGTGCTGACCAAGGAAATGCTCATCCGCCGCCTCGAGTTCTTCAACGAAGCCGCCCGCCAGGTGAACGTGATGCGCACCCAGCAAGCGCTGGGCAGCCCCAGCCAATACGCGGGCGTAAACAAATAGCCGGCCCGTCTCAACGAGCGAAGCCGCTTCTGGACCAGAGGCGGCTTCTGTTTTTTTAAGGCCTCCTTTTATTTCTTCCGGCGGCGCTTTCGCCGCATCTGCAGCCATGTTGCCCCGCACTCCGCTGTACACTGCCCGCCTCTGCCTGCGCCCCTACGAGCCGGCCGACGCCCGCGCTTTCTTTGCGCTGCTCGACGCCGACCGGGCCCGGTTTCGCACCTCCTTCCCCGACCGCCTGCAGGCCGTGCGCGGGCCCGCCGACGCCACCACGGCCCTGCAGACTTTTGCGCAGGACTGGGAATCGGGTCGTTTCTACGTGTTTGGTATCTGGCTCCGCACCACGCAAGACTACCTCGGCGACATCTGCCTGATGCCCCAAGCCCGCGGGCAGGCCGAAATCGGCTATTACCTGGCCGCTGCCGCCGAAGGCCAGGGTTTCGCCCGCGAAGCCCTCAACGCCATCATTGACTTCGGTTTTGGGCCCGTAGGCAGCCAGAAGCTGCTCATCCGCTGCTTCGTCGACAACGCCCGCGGGCAGGCCGTGGCCAAAGCTGCCGGCTTCCAGCCCGAAGCCCCGCCCAAACGCCCGCATTGGTTCCGGGCCAGCGAGGCCACCAGCAACATCCGCCGCTTCTGGCTCGCGCGCGACGAGTAGCTACCGGCCCACGCGCACGCGCTTGCCCACATTGCCCAGTAGCCATTCGGTGCGCACGTTCAGGTACATCGCGAAGGAGTAGTCGAGCAGCTTGGCGTTGAGGTCGAACAACGGTTCGGCTCGGGCCGTGAGCGCCGCCGCGTCGCCAATGCGAAAGTCGCGCATGAGTCGTAGCAGCACAATGTTGCGCTGGGGGTCCCGAAAGTCCGGATTCGACACCGTGCGCGATGCGCTTTGATACAAGTCGCCGCCCAGCGGGGCAATGAAGCGCGAGCCCTGCCAGTAGCTTAGCATCACGTCCACAAAGCGGGTTTCGAGGGTGCCGTTCAGATACAGGCCCCGGCCATATTTATAAGGAAACTGGCCCGCCGTGAACGAGTAGTCTTGAAAGCCCAGCACGTAGCCGTTGAAGCGTACGCCCCGCACCGTGGGGCCGGCCACACTATAATGCGCCACCAGTCCAAAAGCTTCGTTGAAGGCCGTTTGGAGCGGTTTGTTCAACGTATCAATCTGGCCGCCGTGGTGAATGGCGGTGAACTGAAACGGGATGGAAACCGTCCAGCGGCTGCCATCGGGGCTGATGCGGTAGCTGCTGCTGACACCGCCGGCCACTTCTTCCTGGTAGTTGCTGTAGCGGTATTGCTGGCGCTGCCAGTCCACCCACTGGTCCACAAACAGTCGGTCGCCCTGGTAGCGCACCTGAATGCCTTCTTCCAGCGGGTTCAGCATCACGCGCTCGAAGTTGAACATCGGCTCGATGTAATTGTGAGCCAGATTTGGCCGGATGTTGCCCAGAATAATCTGCTGCTTGCCCACCGTCCAGGTGGCCCGGAACGTGGGCCGCACCTGTTGCAGCACCGGGTTGCCAAAGTCCTTCCACAGAAACACGCCGCCTTCCAGACGCAGGTCCTTGGTCGGATAATACACGAGTTGCGGATTCAGCTGCGTGCCGTAGAGCGTGTAGCCGTCTACAATTTTGTTGAAGTACTCGTTGTCTTTGAAGAAAGTAAAGGCATGAAGCGAAAGTCGCAATTCACCGGTTCGAGCTTCATTATTTATAGAATCTGGCGACAGACAACCAATTGTATCGAATGTACCATCTGTTTGAAGTGTGCCAAGGGAACGCCCTGTAAACGCAGAATTGTCGAGTTGCGCCCGTGCCGTTTCCACTCTAATTAGCACAGCCACAAGGCCAACTAAAATTCTTAGATAATTCCTCATATATTTCCGCTTTCTACGGCACGATTCCGAAGGGCTGTGTGTTAGAAAAAGCCGCCGCAAAAGGGCCTTTCCGAAGTTTTAACCAAGGAATAGAATTATCTGATTGCGACGTCGCCAAAACCCTTAACTTTACCAAACCTAATTCCTTTTTCCCAACCCCATGGCAGTAGCTACCGAAAAGGCCTCGAAAGCCGACAAGGCGGAGACCAACGTCGCAGCCGAAAAAATGAAAGCCCTCCAGCTCACGCTCGACAAGCTGGACAAAGCCTACGGCAAAGGCACCGTGATGAAGCTCAGCGACAACAAAGTGGGCGACATCCCGAGCATCAGCACCGGTTCGCTCTCGCTCGACATTGCTCTGGGCATTGGCGGCGTGCCCCGCGGCCGCGTGATTGAAATTTACGGTCCGGAATCGTCGGGTAAGACGACCCTGACCATGCACATGATTGCCGAGGCGCAAAAGAAAGGCGGCATGGCGGCCTTCATCGACGCCGAGCACGCTTTCGACAAATCCTACGCCGAGAAACTCGGCATCGACACCACCAACCTGCTCATCGCCCAGCCTGATAACGGCGAACAAGCCCTCGAAATCGCCGACCAGTTGATTTCGTCGGGTGCGATTGACATCATCGTCATTGACTCCGTGGCGGCCCTCGTGCCGAAAGGCGAACTCGAAGGCGACATGGGCGACTCGAAAGTGGGCCTGCACGCCCGCCTTATGAGCCAGGCCCTGCGCAAGCTCACCGGCACCATCAACAAGACCGGTTGCGCCTGCATTTTCATCAACCAGCTGCGTGAGAAAATCGGCGTAATGTTCGGCTCGCCCGAAACCACCACCGGCGGTAACGCCCTGAAATTCTACGCTTCCGTGCGCCTCGACATCCGCCGCATTGGCCAAATCAAGGAAGACAAGGACAACGTGACCGGCAACCGCACCAAGGTGAAGGTGGTGAAGAACAAAGTGGCCCCGCCCTTTAAGGTGGTCGAGTTCGACATCATCTACGGCCAAGGCATCTCGAAAGTCGGTGAGATTGTGGACCTCGGCGTCGACATGGGCATCATTGCCAAGTCGGGCTCGTGGTTCAGCTACGGCGACCAGAAAATCGGGCAGGGCCGCGAAGCCGTGAAGACGTTGCTGCTCGACAACCCCGAGCTGGCCGACGAAATCGAAGGCAAGATTCGCACCATGGCCAAGGGCGATGCCGACGTCATCCCTGTGGACATGGCCGGCCCCGAAGACGGCGAAGACACGCTGTAAGCGCGCCGGAACCGGTAAAAGTGAAAGCCCGTTGCAATCCGCAACGGGCTTTTTTTACGTCCGTATCTTTGGGAATGCTTTGGCTGGCATTGCGTTTGTCTATGGCTGCAATCGTTACTTCTACTTATTCTGTTATGAACCGCCGCTGGCTCATTTTTACCCCTGCTATTCTCGTTCTATTGGCATCGGCGCAGTTGGCGCTGGGCCCCGGCGATGCCGTGCGCAGCATTCCGCAGTCCAGCTTCGGCCGCGGCGAGGTCATCAAGTACACCGTGCACTACGGCCTCATCAACGGCGGCGAGGCCACCGTGGAAACCGCCGGCGGCCTGGAGCGCGTGAACGACCGGCCCTGTTACAAGGCCACGGTGAGCGGCAAAACCACTGGCTCGTTCGACTTCTTCCTGCGCATTCGCGACCAGTGGCGTGCCTATATCGACACCACCAGCATCCTGCCCATCCGCGCGCAGCGCGAGATTGCCGAGAAGAACTACCGCAAAAAGGAAACCGTGGAGTTCGACCACCTGCACGACGTGGCCGAGGTGACCGACCACACCCACAACAACGCCCGCAGCACCGTGAAGGTGGCCAACAACACCCTGGAGCTGGTGAGCGGCTTCTACTACCTGCGCACCCTCAACTTCGAGCGCATGAAGGTGGGCGACGTGGTACGCGTGCCCGGCTATTTCGACGGCGACAACTTCATGCTGGAAGTGGTATTTAAAGGCCGCGAAGTGGTGGAAACCAAGGCCGGCGACGTGCGCGCCTTTAAGCTGGTGCCCAAAATGCCGAACAACAAGCTTTTCCGGGGCGAAAACGCCATTTCGGTGTACTTCTCCGATGACCGCAACAAGATTCCGGTGCTGTTTCAGGCCGAGATGTTTGTGGGCACCGTGAAGGTGGACATGGTGCGCTACCAGGGGCTGAAATCGCGGCTTAACTTGGTGAATTAATTCGCCGGCTCGCCTTGCCTCACAGGGCACTGCCTGCCGGAAGGTTCGGCTATTCGAACTCTGAACTGCCTGACCGTACTTCGCCCCCATGCCCGTCTCGGCTCTGATTTATGTTGCGGATGCATCGACGGTGGTGCTGTGCTTGGCGGGCCTCATCGGCGTGGTTCGCTTTCGGCGGCTCGGCCTGACCATGCGCTACCTTGTGGTGCTCACGCTGCTGGCCATCGTCATCACGGCCATTACGACGGCGCTTCAGCGCCAGCACCGGCCGAACCTGTTCCTGTTTCCCATCGACACGGCCATTGAGTTCACATTGCTGGCCCTGATGTACCGCCGCACGCTGCGCGAGTACGCGTTCAGCCGGTACATCCCGGCCCTTATCGGCGTGTTTCTGCTCGGCACGGCCGTCACCTATCGGCCCCGGCTCGACACAGCGGAGTTCAGCCCGGTGCAGCACTTCATCGAGGGGGTGGTGATGCTGGCATTTGTGTTTTTCTTTTTCCGGCGGGAAGTGCTGCGCCAGGTGGTGACCGAGCGGCTGGAGCGCGACCCCATGTTCTGGGTCTCGACCGGTGTGCTGCTCTACTTCTCCGGCAATCTGCTGATTTTTCTCACCAGCAACTTAGTGCTTCGCTACTCGCCGGCCATCAGCCGGAACGTGTGGGCCGTGCACGCCATGCTGTACGCCTTCCTGAACGTGTTTTATTGCGTGGCGCTGAGCATTGCCCCGCGCCGAACAACGGCCGCGGCCAGCGCTTAAAACCCACCGACGGCCCGGCCGGGGAACCGGCGTCACACAATCGTAACACAGCGCGGCCCGACCAAAGCGGTACTTTTGTGCCCGTAACAATTGCTTCACTTAGCCCCGCAACGCCGTGACTGCTCCCAAATCCGCCGTATACAAGATTCTCGTGGTCGACGACGACCCGGACATCGTTGAGTTGCTGGAGTTCAACCTGAAGAAGGAGGGCTACCTCACCGCTTCGGCCGGCGACGGCCGCAAAGCCCTGGAAATTGCTGCCAGCTTCAACCCTGACATCATATTGCTCGACGTGATGATGCCCCACCTCGACGGCATTGCCACTTGCCGTTTGCTGCGCGAAAATCCCAAGTTCAAAGACACCTACATCCTGTTCCTGACGGCCCGCGCCGAGGAATTTTCCGAAGTGGCCGCCTTTGAGGCCGGCGCCGACGACTTCATTGCCAAGCCCATCAAGCCGCGCGCCCTGCTGGGCCGCCTGGCCGCCGTCAAGCGCCGCGACCAGGACCCCCACGGCGCCGTCGACGCCATTGACATCAACGGCCTGCGCATCGACCGCACGGCCTTCGCCGTGTACCAGGACGGCAAAAAAATCAGCCTGCCCAAGAAGGAGTTTGAGCTGCTGGCCTTCCTGGCGGCCACGCCCCACAAGGTGTTCAACCGCGAAGAGCTGCTCCAGAACATCTGGGGCAACGACGTCTTCGTGCTGGCCCGCACCGTGGACGTGCACGTGCGCAAGGTGCGCGAGAAGGTGGGCGACCACCACATCCAGACCATCAAGGGCGTGGGCTACAAGTTCAACGTGGATTGATTGGTTGAGTGTAGCAAAACGTCATGCAGAGCGCAGCGAAGCATCTTGCCCGCCACCAGTAATTATTTACTATTGCACGCAAGATGTTTCGCTGCGCTCTGCATGACGTTTTTTTAGCTACTGATAATCCAATGAACCTCTCTTCTCGCACCATTGCCATTCTGATTGCGCTGCTGGTGGCGGGCGTGCTCACGGCTTATGCCCGCATCGGCCCTACGCTGCCGTTCCGGGAAGCGTTTCTGGCGGCGGGCATCACGGTGGCGGCGTGCTTTCTGCTGGTGTATCTGTCGTTTGAGGCGCTGATTTTTCGCGAAATCAACGGCATCTACGCGGGCCTGGAGCACATCAAGCGCAAGGAGTTCAAGAAGCTCAGCAGCAAGTTCCTCTTTCGGCCCGAGCCGGTAAAGCGCGTGCGCGACGAAATTCTGTTTATGGCCGAGCGGCGGCAGCAGGAGCTTGATGAGCTGGTGCGCCTGCAGGCCTTGCGCCGCGAGTTTTTGGCCGATGTGTCACATGAGCTCAAGACGCCACTTTTCGCGGCCCAGGGCTTCGTGCACACCATCCTCGACGACGAAGACGGCGACATCGACGCCGCCACCCGGCACAAGTTTCTGGCCAAAGCCGCCGCCAGCCTCGACACGCTCGACGCCCTGGTGCAGGACCTTGTCACCATTGCCCAGCTCGAAAAAGGCGTGGTGCGCATGCGCCGCCAGCGCTTCGACCTGGTGGCGCTGGTGCGCGAGATTTTTGAGTTGCTGGAACAGCAGGCCGCCCGTCGGGGCACTACTCTGGAGCTGTTTCCGCCCAACCTACCCGCCGAGCTGCCCGTGGTGGCCGACCGCAACCGCATCCGGCAAGTGCTGGTGAACTTGGTGGACAATGCCATCAAATACGGCCGCGACAACGGCCGCGTGGTGGTGGCCCTCATCGAAGGCAGCCGGGGCGTGCGCATTGCCGTGCGCGACGACGGCACCGGCATTGCCCCCGAACACCAAAACCGCATTTTCGAGCGTTTTTACCGCATCGACAAAAGCCGTTCGCGCGAGTCCGGCGGCTCTGGGCTGGGCTTGGCCATCAGCAAACACATTGTGGAGGCGCACAAGTCCACCATCAAAGTGAAGAGCACCGTGGGCGAAGGCACCACGCTGGAATTCAAGCTGAGCAAGCCGAAAGGCGCCGCGGGCAGCTAGCCGTCCAACGCCCTGCCGAGGCTGCGTTCGGCATGGGGCTTCCCCGCCCGCCGGTTGCACGCCGTACCTTTGGGGCTGCGTATGAAGCTTCCCCATTTCTCCGACCTCGTCATTTTTGAAAACGACGACTACGTTGTCGTCAACAAACCCCCGTTTCTGGCCACGCTGGACGAGCGGGTGGGCGGCGCGCCCAACATGCTGCGCCTAGCCCGTCAGCACCACGACGACATTCAGGCCGCCCACCGCCTCGACCGCGAAACCAGCGGCGCGCTGGCCTTCGCCAAGAACCCGGCCGCCTACCGCCACCTCGCCATGCAGTTCGAGAACCGCGAGGTAAAAAAGCAGTACCACGCCGTGGTGTGGGGCACGCCGCAGCTACAGGACGAGGTAGTGGAGCGCAACATCGAAACCACTTCGCGCGGCAAGGCCCGCCTGGCCTACAAGGGCAAGCCCGCCGAGACGCACTTCACCACCCTCGAAACCTTCACCCGCCACGCCCTCATGCTGTGCGAGCCCGTGACCGGCCGCATGCACCAGATTCGCCTGCACCTGATGTATTTGCAGGCGCCCATCGTGGGCGACAAAGACTACGGCGGCGAAGACTTCTACCTGTCTTCGTTGAAGAAGAAATTCAACATGAAGGAAGGCGAAGAAGAGCAACCATTCATCAAGCGCTTCGCGCTGCACGCCCTCCGGCTGCAGTTCACGGGCCTCAACGGCGAAGAAATTGCCGTGGAAGCGCCTTACCCGAAAGATTTTCGGGTGCTGGTAGATACCCTGCGGCAGCACCAGTAAGCTGCCGGGCTAGCGCACCCGCTCAAATACGATAATCTGGGTGGTGTCGCGCTCCGGATGGTAGCGGTTGCGGGGCTGGGCGTCGCGCCACATTTCCCGGAAACGGGCATCGTTGCGCAGCATGGGCAGCTGTACGTAGCCCTCGGTGCGGGAAAACCAGTCGTCCCACACCACCAGCGTGCCCACGGGCACTTCGTCTAGTCGGTCGCCGTGGCCCTGGAGCACGGGGTGCTCGTTTGGGTCGAAGAAGTTATTGTGGGTGGCCACGGCCACGTAGGGAAACTCGTAGGCCAGCGGCCGGGTGCCTTCCCCGTAGGTTTTGCGAATCCAGGCGGCGGCGTTTTCGGCCACTTCCTGGTCGGGCGGGCGGGTGAAGTCGCGCCGCCAGCGAAAGCCCTGGCGCGTGCCCAGAAATAGGAACACCACCGCGGCCGCCACCCACCCAATGCGGATGCGCCGCTGAGCGGCCGGCGTTTTGCCGAGTTGCACCAGCCAGGTCAGGCCATTGAGCGCCACCACGGCAAACAGCGGCACCGTCACGTCGAGCACCCGCGTCATGCCAAAAGAATTGAACAGGCCCGCGCCCCAAAAAATGGTGTGGGCCGCAATAAACACGCAGATGTTGCCGTAAACGAGCAGCAGTTCGGCGCTGAACAAGCGGCGCTGCCGACGCTCCGGGTCCAGCAGGTCGAGCGTCATGCGCACGCCGCCCACCACCGCCAGAAACAGCACCACCCAGCCCAGCAGGCCCGGCAGGCTGAACACAAAATGGTCCCACTCGCCGTGCCCGTACACCGATTTGGTGGCGTAAGGGTTGTGGCCAAACACCCAGCCGGGCTCGCCCAGCACCACGGCGCCCACCGCACTATACACCGCATAGCCCAGCACCAGCAGCGGCAGGTAGCGCCACTGCCGCCGCCACAGGAAATACACCACCCACAGCCCAATCAGGATAAATCCTTCCGACCGCACAAAGGGCAGCCAGGTAATCAGCGCCGCCGACCACCCGGCCCGGCCCGTCAGCAGCAGCGCCACCGAGGCCACTAGGATGAGCCCGAACAGAGGTTCAGTAAGCCCGGAGAACTGGATGATAAAGTAGTCGGGCGACGCGTAGGCAAACAAAATGGACAGCTCCGGCGCGGGCAGCCGCAGGGTGCGCGCCACCACATAAGCGCACCACGCCGATAGGGCCACAATCGCGCACTGAAACAGCTTCATGCCGATAAATCCGGCCTGTGCGGCCGGCGACGCCAGCAGCGTAAACAACGGCTTGGCCCACGAGTCCATATAGTTCATGGGGTACTGGAAAGCGTAGCGCGCAAACAAATAGTGCTTGATGCTGTCGCCCGAGTCGTAGGTGTTGGTTGTAACGAAGGCCATCACCACCGAAACCAGCAGCAACGCGGCCAGCAAGAGCAAAGCCCGACGGTTGGAATCGGCCGAATTTGGCGAAGCGGCGGAGAAACTAGCAGATGGACTCATACGGAATAATAAGGTCCAAATGTACGATTGGGTACTGTTGGGCGCCCCTGGCCCGGCCGCCTGCGAACCGAGGGCTTGAGGAGGTCATCAGAAAACTATTCAGACACTTTTGGCTATTTCCCCATAAATCAGTACCTTTGTGTCCGTTTTTCCCGAAGCCTTCGCGGCTCCGTACTCTTATTCAATAGTTTAGCATACCTTTTTTTCGACTCATGGACCACCTGAGCTTCAAGACGACCCACGTCAATAAGGCCAACGCCCAGAAGAGCTGGGTTATCGTAGACGCCAGCGTGGCCCCGCTGGGCCGCGTTGCCAGCCAAATTGCCAACATCCTGCGCGGCAAGCACAAGCCTTCGTTCACCCCCAACTCGGACTGCGGCGACAACGTCATCGTGCTCAACGCCGACAAGCTGCGCGTAACGGGCAAGAAAATGACCGAGAAGGTCTACATCACCCACTCGGGCTACCCCGGCGGCCAGAAGCGCCGCACGGTGCGCGAGCAAATGGCCCGCGACTCGCGCCGCGTAATTGAGCACGCTGTGAAAGGCATGCTGCAAGACAACCGCCTCGGCGCCGCTCAGTACCGCAACCTGTACGTGTACGCCGGCACCGAGCACCCCCACGAGGCCCAGCAGCCCGTGGCCATCGAACTGACCAACCTGTAAGCCAACGCCGGCTTACGCTTTTATTTTTCCACTAAATGGCAATTACCAACACCTCTGGTAGAAGAAAAACCTCGGTGGCCCGCATCTACATGCAGGCCGGGCAAGGGAATATCACTATCAATGACCGGGACATGAAGTCGTACTTCAGCAACGAACTGCTGGAGAACGTCGTGAACCAACCCCTGGCAATCCTCGAGCAAGTCGGCCAGTACGACATCAAGGTGAACGTGCGCGGCGGCGGCATTTCGGCTCAGGCCGAAGCCATCCGTCTGGCTATCACCAAGGCGCTCGTGAGCGACAACGAAGAAAGCCGCCCCGCTCTGAAGAAGGAGGGCTTCCTGACCCGCGACCCGCGCATGGTGGAACGCAAGAAATTCGGCAAGCGCAAGGCTCGTCGTTCGTTCCAGTTCTCGAAACGCTAATCCAGGAGGAAATACATCATGGCTCAGACGACTTATAAGGACCTGCTCGACGCAGGTGCCCACTTTGGTCACCTCACCCGCAAGTGGGACCCCAAAATGGCGCCGTACATCTTCATGGAGAAGAACGGCATCCACATCATTGACCTCAACAAAACGCTGGTTTCGTTGGATTACGCAGCCCAGGCTATTCGCAACATCGCGAAAAGCGGCCGCAAAATCATGTTCGTAGCCACGAAAAAGCAGGCGCAGGAAATCGTTACGACGGAAGCCGAGCGTTTGAAGATGCCCTTCGTGACCGACCGGTGGTTGGGCGGCATGCTCACTAACTTCGCCACGGTGCGCAAGAGCCTGAAGAAGATGGCCACCATCGACAAGATGGTGAAAGAAAACACCGCCTACGCCGCACTGGCTAAGCGCGAGAAGCTGATGATGTCGCGTGAGCGCGCCAAGCTCGACCGCGTGCTCGGCGGTATCGCCGACCTCGGCCGTCTGCCCGCTGCCCTGTTCGTAGTGGACGTGAAGCGCGAGCACATCGCCGTGAAAGAGGCGCAGAAACTGGGCATCCCGGTTTTCGCTATCTGCGACACAAACTCGAACCCCGAATTGGTACAGTTCCCGATTCCCGCCAACGACGATGCCTCGAAGTCGATTCAGCTCATCGTGAGCGTGATTGGCAAGGCCATCGAAGACGGCCTGTCGGAGCGCAAAGTTGACAAAGAAGACGCCGAGCGCAAGGAAGCCGACGAGGCTGCCATTGCCGAAAAAACGGCTGCTGACGAAGAATAGTCCCTTCTGAGCTCTTTGAAAAAAGGGAACCTTCGAGTAGTCTAGGCTCCGGAGGTTCCCTTTTTCTTTTCCCTGAATTTCAACCCAACAAACACAACATCTAATGGCCGCTATTACCGCCGCAGACGTAAACAAGCTCCGCACCATGACCGGTGCCGGCATGATGGATTGCAAAAAAGCCCTGACCGAAGCCGATGGCGACTTCGAAGCTGCGCGCGACATCCTGCGCAAGGCCGGTCAGAAAATCGCTGACAAGCGCGCCGAGAACGAAACCTCGGAAGGCTTCGTGACCGTGGCCGTGAGCGAAGACGGCACCAACGGCAAGCTGGTGGCTTTGGCCTGCGAAACGGAGTCGGTAGCCAAAGTGGCAAACTTCCGCGAGCTGGTGCAGCGCATCCTGGATGCCGCTGTGCGCACCAACGCCGCTACCAAAGAAGACCTGCTGGCCGTGAAAGAGGACGATGGCCTGACCATTCAGGAGCACATCACCGACCTGACCGGCAAAATCGGCGAGAAGCTGGACCTGACCTACGTGACCCTGACCGGCGAGAAAGTGGCTTCGTACATCCACTCCGACAGCAAGAAAGGCGTGCTCGTAGCCCTGAAAAACGTGGGCTCGGCCGACGCTGCTGCCGTGGGCCGCGACGTAGCCATGCAAATCGTGGCCATGAAGCCCGTTGCCGTTGACAAAGACGGTGTGGACTCGGCTACGGTGGAGCGCGAAATTGAAATCGGCAAAGAGCAGGCGCGTGCCGAAGGCAAGCCCGAAGCCATGCTGGAGAAAATCGCCCAAGGCAAGCTGAACAAGTTCTACAAAGAGCAGACCCTGCTGAACCAGGAGTTCGTGAAAGACGGCTCGATGACCATCGCCCAACTGCTCGACAGCAAGTCGAAAGGCATGACCGTGACGGACTTCAAGCGCGTGGCTATCGGCGCTTAATTGCAGCTTATAGTTTAAATGGAAAGCCCCGCTGGCATCGTGCCGGCGGGGCTTTTCTTTGTGATTATGAATGCCTCCGTTCACAATTCCAGTCGGTTGTCCCAAGTTGTAACTGTTCTTGCTATAATCATTGGCACACTGCTACTAGATGGATTTCTGGTAGCGTGGCTATGGGCTGATGGCGTTGACTTTGCGACGATGGACAGAGTGATGCCGGGAGAATCAGGATTTCATATAGACCCGCTGCCTCTCAGCTATAAGCTGCTACTGGGCCTACTTCTGCTTATCAATGCCGGTCTACTTTATCTATTATCAAAAAGAAGCAGGCAGTATGCATGGGGGTTTGCAGCGGGTGCTATTGTGCCAATGGGTTACTTGCTGTTTATCCTAGCATCGGCTTAGCCTTAGTATCATTTATTTAGCCACGCCCGCACCCGCGCCTGGGAATTTTCGCGGATGTTCATGTAAAACAGCGCGTAATCGGCGATGTGGCGGGAGTAGCGCAGCTTCTTTTTGCCGGAGGGTGGGAAGTGTGGGAAGCCCCGAAAGCGCGGCGCGTGCACCCAGAGCTGGCCGTGGTGAATCTGGGCATCGGTGAAATAGGGGTGGACGTGCTTGAAGCGGATGCTGACGGCGCCGCGGTTAAGGCTGGCCGGGGCTAGGGTGGAATCGAGCGTCCAGGTGAGGGGGTTGACGGCGATGCTGGGCTGAAACATCGTGGACTCGTGGCCGGCGTCAGAGGTGTTGTAGGCGACGAAGCAGTCGGTGGCCAGCGAGTCGGGGCAGGGCTTGATGGTGAGGAATTCGTTGGGCTTCACCTGGAAGCCGATGAGGTAGGCGGCCACGAGCTGGCGGCGTAGCGGGGTGGCCTTGTCGAAGAATTCGTGGAGCAAGCGCGTGGCGTGGTCGGTGCCCTGGCTGTGGCCGGCGATGATGAACGGGCGGCCCTGGTTGTAGTGCGCGAGGTAGTATTGGAAAGCGGCGCGTACGTCGGAATAGGCCAGTTCCAGGGCTTTCTGGCCGTTGGGCTCTTTGTCGAGGAAGGAAAAGAGGGTGGCCTGCCGGTAGCGCGGCGCGTAGATGCGCCCGGTGGCATTGAAAACGCTGGCCTGCTGCTTGATGGTGGTGCGGTCGGTATACTTATTCAGCCACTTTTTGCGCAGGTCGCCGTTCCAGTGGCGGGGCGAATAGTAGGTGGTGGGGTGCACAAAAAACACATCGACTTCGGCCGTGGCCTGCTCGTTGCGCAGGGTGGAATGGCGGGGCACGGCGTCGGCGGAGTCGCGCCGGGTGGGCAGGGCAGCCCAACTGCTGGCCTGGGCGTAGTCGGGTGCGGGCGGGGGCGTATATTTCTCAAAATCGCGGCCCGGCTTGAGCAGTAGCCGGATGCAGCTATTCAGCGGCAGGAGCAGCAATAGAATCAGCGCGGTGCGAAGAAAAGGTGGCAACGAGAGCATATTTTAATCAAATCCGTCATGCAGAGCGCAGCGAAGCATCTTGCCCGCAGTCACTAATTCTTTAATTGAGTTGCGCAGGCGAGATGCTTCGCTGCGCTCTGCATGACGTTTCATTAACCTTACATAGTCTCGGGCCAATGCTTCAACTCGCGCGGCTCGCCGGCTGCATCATACAGCAGGCTCATCGGCTCGGCGGGCTTGGCCACCACGTCAGCCAGCGTAATGTTCCAGCGCTGCCACATTTCGGCCAGGGTTTGGGTATATGCGCTGTTTTCCCAGGGGTTGAAGATGGCGCCGGTGACGTCGTCGATGAGGGCATCGTACACGATTTGGGTATCGCCCGGGCGCGGGTGGCGGGGGTAGATGTCGGGCACCACGTGCAGCAGGTGAGCGGCGTAGTACACGCGGGCCTTGAACTCGGCAATCTGCACGGGATGCAGCGGGCGCTGGGCATCGGCGTACACCTTGCGCATGGCCTGGCCCACGAGGCCGATATCGACCAGACAGGCCACCAGCACGGCTTTGTCGAGCTTGATGCTGAAAACGAGCGTGTTCAGGTCGTCGTCGTACTCGAAGGGCGTTACGTCTTCGGTGGGGTCGGCTTCGAGCACGAAGATGGAGCCGGGCACAAAATCAGCATATTCGGTGGGCACGCGCAGGCCCTGCAACAGCTGGAAAAACGCCTGAAAGCGACGCACCAGCGCGGCGTTTTCGGCCAGCGGGTACTTGGGCTTAATCAGCGGCTCGAACTCGTTCAGCAGCTCGGTGATGAAGATGCCGTAGAACATTTTGCCCATCCAGAGGAAGAGCGTGTCGTCGCCGAGGGCGCGCAGGGCGGCGGGGCCTAGCGCGGCGGCGGCCTCTACCCTGCTCTCCAGCTCTTCGATGCGCTGGCGGGCAGCCGGGCTGGCGGGCAGGCGCAGGTCTTTGATGAGAACAGTGCGCTGGTCGAGAAGCTGAATGGGGCGTTCGGCGAGGTGGTAACGGGCCTGCAGCCACTCAGCGAAGACGGGCACGGTATCGGCAGGGCCCACGGGCTGGCCGCTGAGGAAGCAGGTTTCGGGGCCAAAGCGCATGCCGTCGAACGGGTCGTAGGGCAGCAGGTCGGCGGGAGAGAATGGGGCCATCGGAAAAAAAAGTAGCGCGAACTTTGCAATTCGCGTCGCCTCGCACGCGGGCCGGAATGTTCGGGGCAGCGTGCGGGAGGACGCGAACTACAAAGTTCGCGCTACAATGGTTACGGCGGCGCGGGTTAGCGCGAGAGCGAATTGCCGGCTTTGAGGAGCAGCTTGCTCAGGTTGGTGAGCGGGGCGCTGTAGTCGCCGCCGGCTTCTTCGGCTACTTTGGCAGTTTCGGCGCCCAGGCTGGCCAGGATTTCGGCAATGTCGTGGGCAGGGCTTTTGGCGTCGCCCAGCAACTCGCTCAGTTGGTTGAGTTCCTGCTTGATTTTGGCCAGGCCGGGGCGGTCGGTTGCCGCGAGCACGGCAGCCCAGCGCTCAATTTCCACCACGCCCTGCGGGCCGGAATTGGCGGGCGTGCTGGCGGTGAGGAAGGTAAGCGTATCGTCGAGCAGCGCGGTGTTTTGCTGGTCGCTCACGGCCATGGGCACTTCGGGCGTGGCGGGCGTCTGCGGGGTGGCGGCGGTTGAATCCATGGGAATGCGAAATAAGGGAGATGCGTAGGGGGCTATACTAGCGCCGTGACTAAAAAGTTAGCCCGGGCCGTCTGGCGGGCCGCCAAGGCTGGGCTCCGCGCCAGGGTTACCTTTTACCGTCCTGCTTAATTAAGCGGCATCCGTTCACCTCCACTTTTATTTCTCATGCATACTTCGCTCAAAACCCTGTTTGCCGCCGCCGCTCTGGCTTTCGCTGCCACCTCCTGCGAGCAGAAAACCGCCGAAACCACCACCGCGGCCGACGGCACCACCACGACCACCGTCACCACCGACAGCATGGCCCCCAGCGCTTCGGCCGCCGAGGCCGGTGCCAAAATCGACGCCGCCGCGGCCAAAGCCGGCGATAAGCTGGAAGCTGCCGGGCAGAAGCTTGATGCCAAGATGGACGCCGCCGGGCAAAAGCTCGACGCCAAAATGAACGAGGCCGACGCTAAGATGGAAGCCGCCAGCGACAAGCTCGACGCCAAAATGAAAGCCCTGGGCGACGCCGCCAAACGCTCGGCCGAGCAAACCAAAGCCAACGTGGAGGAAGCAACGAAGAAATAAGTTTGCATTCCCCCGTTGCCAAAAAGGCCCGGTCGCAGCTGCGGCCGGGCCTTTTTGGCAATGAGAGCGCTAGGCCGCGGCCATCTCCAGCAGCACGTCGTAGTAGGGCCGGCCCAGCGTTTGGGCGCGCAGCCAGGCGTAGAAGCTGAGCACCTGTAAATCTTCGCGCTCCTGCGAGAGAAAATTGGGGATGTGGGCCACCCGGTGCACGAAGTCGGGCTGGCGGGCGGCGGTTGGGTTTTCAATTACCTCGCGCACGAAGCCCAGGTACAGCAGCACGGGGTTGTAGGGGCCGCCCACGGGCACGGCGGGCGCCTCGCCCTCGGCGGGCACGCCCGGAAACTGCTCGCGCAGGGTTTTCTCAATAGCGCGCAGGCGGCTCAGGGCCAGTTCGGAATTGCCCAGCTCAAACTGAATGAGCAGCTCGCCGATGTTTCGGTTCACCATCCATTCCAAGCCCAGGTGCTGCTCCAGCCAGTGGTCGGTGCGGCCCAGGCTGAGCATGCTGTGGTTGGCTTTGGTGAAGTTGCCCTCGGAAAAATAGTGAAACGAGAGCTGGAAGCGGGCCGTGAGGTCGTCGCCCGCCGCCAGGGGCTTGGGGCTGCGCAGCAGGGCTTCGAGCAAGGCAATGCTTTCGGCATTGCGGCGCAGGAAGGCGTAGTTGGCCGCCAGCAGGAAGGTGAAGCGCGGCACAAACTCGCCAAACTGCCGCGCCGGCCCGGCCGACAGCAAGGCCTGCCCTTTCTGCAGGTAGGCCACCGACTCAGCGAAGCGGCGCGAGCGGTACAAGGCGTGGGCCAGCATGTACAGCAGCCGAAGCTGGTGCCCGCGCTGGGCCGGCGCAAAGCCGTGCCGCCGCTCCATGAGCGTGTAGCAGCGTTCAATAAACGGGGCAAACGCCGTGAAATCGCGCCGCACCAGCATGGCGTTGCGGGCAATGGACATGAGCCGGCTCAGCAGCGAGGGCGAGCGAGCGAAGGCCTCCTGCAGGTCGTATTCGGCCAGAATTTTCTGCAGAATGTCGTCGACCGGCACGGCAGCGCGGCCGCGCGCGCGGGACTCGCGCAGGCGCTGGCGCAACAGGCTGTCGGCGATGTTGGCACGCTCTTCCTCGTCGGCGGCCTTTTTGTTGAGGCGGTAGCGCGGCAGAATCTCGTCGAGTGGCGGAGCGTAGGGCGAGTTGGCGTATTGAATCTGGAGGTTGTAGACCGCGTTCAGGGGTTCGTACTGCTCGTTTTCGTGGGCCAGCTTTTCGGCTTTGCGCAGCGTGCTCCAGGCCAAGCGCGGAATACCGGTTTCGAAGAGGTATTGGGCCAGGGTGAGTTGCCCGCGCACCGAAGCGGCGGCCGTGGTGTCGAGCTGGCGCTGGCGCAGCAGCAGGAAATCGGTGAGGTGGCGCAGCAGGCGCTTGCGCAACGCGTAGTAGGCCACGGGGTTGGGCTCGTCGGGGTAGAGGCGGGCAATGAGCTGTTCCGATTTCAGCTCCTTGGGCTGCACCAGCAGTTCGTAGAGGCGCACATCCTGCCGCCCGGCGGCCTTGCGGCGCTGCCGCTGAATGAACACGCCAAAGTCGCGCCGCTCGTCGGGGGCCAGGGTAAGCAGCGTGGTGCGCAAGTCGTCCATGCCGCCAAATTACGGCGCGGGGTGCCGCCGCCAACCAACTTCATGGGCGCCCTGGCCCACTTATTTTCTTTTTCCCGGCGCCTGGCGGCAGCGTTCTGGCAACGAGCGAAAAAGCGCCGTCATAAGGTTAAGCTGCCGCTCCCGCCCAAGCTCAGCCGTAGCGTTTTGCCGGGTTACCTTTTGCCGAAGCAGCTCATTAACCTCGTATTTCAACCATTCCTTTCCCCAACAACCCAATGAAAACGTCCTTCAAAACCCTGCTTATGGTGGCCGCTCTGGGAGCCTTCACCGCCACGTCGTGCTCCGAGAAAAAAGCCGATGAAACCGCCAACTCCGTGGAAAACACCGCCGACCAGGCCGGCGACGCTATGGACAATGCCGTGGACAGCGCCAAAGCCGACATGGCCCGCGAACCCGGCGACACCGCCGTGGTGCGCAACACGCCCGCCGACAAAGTGGTGGAAGAAGTGCCCGCCACCCCGCAGAAATAACGCCTGCACGCAGCAGCAAAAAGCCCCGCTACTTCGGTAGCGGGGCTTTTTTTATTGCTTGAGAAACGAGCTTTAAACGTAATTACCCTATATTCATAATATCCTCAAAATTACCCTTAACTCATTAGTAATCAATTATTACCCACAATAAATACCTGATAGAGAAGTCCGATTTCACTACAAATGAGCTGGCTTCCCGCCGCGCAAAAATCCACCTTTAGGCATGGTTCCACTTTAACCCCGACTTGCCATGCGGACATGCCTACTCGTTTTTTTATTCCTGCTGCTGGCCGGCGGCGCGGCCCGGGCCCAAGACGTGCTCACCAAGCGCAACGGCGAGGAGCTAAAGGTGAAGGTGGTTGAAATCACGCCTTCGGAGGTGAAATTTCGCCGCGCCGACAACCTCGACGGCCCGCTCATCAGCGTGTGGCGCACCGATGTGTTCATGATAGTGTATGCCAACGGCGTGAAAGAGGTGCTGAACGCGGCCACCATTTTCCAGACAACGGGGCCGCCCAGCCCTCCCGCGGCCGTGCGCGCCGCCTTCCCCGGCGAAGTGCCCAAGGTGGGCAACGAAGACCCCAACGACGCGGTGCTGGAAGAGCCCATCCGGCTCGACGGGCCGCGCGTGGGCGTCACGTTCCTTTCCAGCGGCGTGCGGAGCAAGGCCCTTGAAGAAGGCGTGGAGGTGGGCGCGGTCATCACGCAGTTTGGCTGGCAGTTCGAAAGCCGCCTGTTCCGGTTGCCCAACGGCGTGAGCGGACTAGTGGAATTTGTACCGCTGGTGGGCGGGCTCGAACAGGGCCGGTTCCTGCCCAGCATCAACGGCCTGCTGGGCATTCGGGGGGCCAAGGGATTCGAGTTTGGCGTGGGCCCCAACGTGACGCCGCTGGGTGCAAGCCTGGTGCTGGCCATGGGCACGTCCATCCGCTCCTACGGCGTCAACTTCCCGGTGAACCTGGCCGTGGTGCCGGGCCGCGACGGCATGCGCGTGAGCTTGCTGGTGGGCTTCAACGCCCGGCACCGCTAATGCCACTGGATTCCTTCTCTACCATGAAAAACCTACTGCTTTCCTGCGTCTCGTGGCCTCTGCTGGGCTGTGGAGTGCTGCTCCTTGCCAGCAACGGGTGCACCAAGGACGACACGTGCTCAACTGGCGACTGCATCAGGGTGACGGGCCGGGTCGGAACCGGGCACCGCTCGGCTACTCCTGTACCCGGCGCCCAGGTTCAACTCCTGGCCGCCACCTACGTGCCCGGCATTTTTTCGTCTTCGGTCAAGGAATCCCTCATCGAAAGCACCAGCGCCGACCAGCAGGGCAACTACACCCTTCAGTTTGACCCGCGGTTCCGGCCCGCGCCCGATTTTTACCGCCTGCGGTTCACCAACAAGGGCTACGGCTCTACTCAGGGCGGGATTATAGAGCGGCAATACCGCGACCTTTCCCTGGCGCCGGGCACCCAGCGCAACGAGCCCATACACCTGGTGCGCCTGACCGGCCAGCTGCGCGTGCTGATAACCGGCTTTCCCGGTGCGTCGGCCACCAACAGCACTTATACCTCGGTGTCGTATGTGGGCTACCAGGGCAATTACTATACCGGCGTGGGGGTGACGCTGTACCGCCCCGGCACCCAAACCGAGGTGGGCCCGTCCGGCGTGACCGAAGCCACCTGCACCACCGCCGCCAACCAGTACGCGCACGTCGTCATCTACAAAACCAAAGCCGGCATTCACACCCAAGTGCGCGACAGCATCTACTGCCCCTCGGGAACGGAGGTCACCTACGTGCACGCATTTTGAGGAACCCGGTCGCCGGCAGAAGCCCGAAGACGTACAAAATTCTGGCATTCTGAATATGGGGTTCAACGCACCCACCAGCGGGGCCGTACAAGCCCAACTGTTATACTTCTTCCCATCCACATTTCCTTACCTTTTCAACCCTTTCACTCATGGACCTCAACCAGAATAACCTCAACGACCAAACCGAGCTCAAAGCCCGCGGCAACTGGAACCAGCTGAAAGGCGAAGCCAAGCAGAAGTGGGGCCAGCTGACCGACGACGACCTCGACTACGAGGACGGCAAACAGGACGAGTGGTTTGGCCGCCTGCAAGAGAAAACCGGCCACGCCGTGGAAGACATCAAGAACTGGTTTAACCGCACGTTCTAGCCCGCGCACCTTTCCCCAACAACGCCAGGCGCCTTCCCTGAGCCCACGCCGGTGCGTTGTTAGCAAAAAGCCCTTTCCGGCAACGGAAGGGGCTTTTTAGTTATGGTTTGCCGGCCGCTTTTATCCTCGCATGAGCGGCTGTGCGTATGCCATTGCGCTGCTTAACGTCATTATTACCGCTGCTATGTCCACCACCGACTCCCTGCTTGCTGCTGTTCCCCGCACCCCCACTTCCGGCATTCGGGCGCTGGCGCGGCTGGGGTTTGCGGCCATCGGGGTGGTGTATGTGCTGATGGGCGTGCTGGCGCTGCTGGCAGCCTTTGGCCAGCGCGCCGGAGCCCATGCCGACAAAGAAGAGGCCGTGCATCACCTGCAGGACCTGCCCGCCGGCAGCGTGCTGCTGGGCCTGATTGCGGTGGGGCTGCTCGGCTACATTGTGTGGCGCTTCACCCAGGCCATCCGCGACACCGAGGGCAAGGGCAACGGGGCCAAGGGCTGGGTCTTTCGGTTTTGGTACATCTGCAGCGGCCTGTTCTACAGCGGCCTGGCCATCTATGCCGGCAAGCTGGCCCTGCATGGCCGCGCCGAAAAGGGCACCGACTCCTCCCAAAGCCTGGCCACCCACGTGCTGGCCTGGCCCGCCGGCGACTGGCTCCTCCTCATCGCGGGCCTTGTCGTTATCGGCATTGGCCTTTTTCAGGGTTACCGCGCTTTCTCGGGACGGCTCAAAAACGATGTGGATAGCCAGCACCTCAGCGCCGAGCAGGCCCGGCTAGTGTTCCGGGCCGGGCAGGTCGGCGTCACGGCCCGCGGCGTGGTGGTGGCCATCATCGGCTACTTTTTTGTGCAGGCCGGCCGGCAGTCCCGCGCCGGCGCCGTGGGCAGCACCGACGAAGCCTTCGATTTCCTGGCCACCATGGGGCCGCTGGCCCTGGGCGTAGTGGCCGCGGGCCTGCTGGCCTACGGGCTGTATTCGCTGGTGCAGGCCAAGTACCCGCTGCTGCGCGGCCTGTAGCCGCAGCCTACGCCTGCACGGGAGCGGCCACGTAATCGGCCAGGTACTGATAGCGGGGCATCAATTGTCCGTCTTTCGCAATGGTGGCGCGGGCAATCACGCCCTCAGTGTCATTGCCCAGCAGGTGAGGCAGCACATTGTCGAGGAGCTGGCGGCCGAAGTCGCGGCTGGCGTTGCGGGGCAGCTCACAAGGCAGGTTGTCCACAGCCATCACCGTTATGTTATCGGGGCGCGAGTAGGCGGGCTCCAGCTGGCCGGTGGCGGGGTTGTAGTCGAACGCCGGGTCGGCAATGGTGCTGCTGCGCTTGGTGGTGGGCACCGAGCCATCGACGTCGCAGGTCACGTCGGCAATGGTGTTGATGCGGAAGCCGGGCAGGCGCGTGTCGGCCTCTTCAAACAGCTTAGGCGCCGCCGGGTGCCAGTAGGCGCAGGCAATGAGCAAATCCGTCACGGGCAGAAACGTGCCAAACGCCGACTCATATTCCTGCGGGTTACGGTGGAAGTCGGGAGTGTCCCACACGCGGCCGTCGCGGCGGCGGTTGTAGTCGGAGCTGCGCAGCTGGGTATACACGGGCTCGTTGAAATCGAGGTAGAGGTAGTCGTACACGCTCACGCGCCGGATGCCCATGCGGTCAAGTACTTCCAGCGCGCCTTGGGCCACGCGGCCCGAGCCCGTCACGGCCATTTTGATGGGCGGCAGCTTCTTCACCTTGAAAAACTCTTCCTGCATGTCGTCCATGTCCACGCACTGGTAGGCAGGCTTGAGGTCGTAGAGGCCGTGCTTGCGGCCGTAGGTGAGCAGGCCGTTGTAGGCCCCCACGATGCCGGCGTAGCGCCCAAAGGCCACGATGCGCTCGCCCCGGGCGTTGGTCAGCAGCTCGTAGTCGACCAGGGTAATGTTTTTCTTCAATACCTCCTGCAGCAGCTTGCGGTTGGCGGGCTGCTTTTTCACGGTGTGCGAGAAAATGAGGTAGGTTTTGTTGGCAATGAGCTGGTCGACGGCCACTTCCTTCACGCCCATCAACACGTCGCAGTCGCTCACGTCGTCGCGCACTTCCAGGCCCAGGTCGCGGTATTCCTGGTCCGAATAGCTCCGAATGGGGCTGCTTTGCACCGCCAGGCGCAAGTTGGGAAAGGTACTTAGGGCTTCCACGCATTTTTTGGGCGTGAGGGGCACGCGCTTGTCGGGCGGGGTTTTGGTTTCGCGCAGCAGGCCTACGGTAATGGACATGGGTGGGAATCAAAGGGTGGATGGGAGCTGCAAAGCTAAAGTTTTCGGGGATGTGCGCGGCCAGCGGCTTGGGCGGCACCCGGCTTTTGCCCGGCATTTGGCACCGGCGGCAATCCTTTCGGGGCTACCTTTGTTGTCTCCGAAACCAGCCCCCACTCCCAACCTTTATTCGTCTTTATGTCGTTGAAATTCTCGCCAGTTGACGTTTTCGAAGCCCGCCACAACGCCCCCGGCGCCGACGAGCAGGCCGCCATGCTTCGCGCCATTGGCGTGAGCAGCATCGAGCAGCTCATCGACGAAACGGTGCCGCCGGCCATCCGCCTCAAGCGTCCGCTGGAGCTGCCGGCTGCCCTCAGCGAGCGGGCCTTCCTGGCCAAGTTCAAGCAGATTGCCGGCCAGAACCAGGTGTTCAAGTCCTACATCGGCCTTGGCTACCACGATACCACCCTGCCGCCGGTTATTCAGCGCAACATTCTGGAAAACCCGGGCTGGTACACCGCTTACACGCCTTACCAGGCCGAAATTGCCCAGGGCCGCCTCGAAGCCCTCATCAATTACCAGACGATGGTGATTGACCTCACCGGCCTCGAAATCGCCAACGCCAGCCTGCTCGACGAAGGCACCGCCGCCGCCGAGGCCATGCACATGCTGCACAGCCAGACCAAGAAAAAAGGCGCGCACCAGTACTTCGTGTCGGAGCAGGTGCTTCCCCAAACCATCGACCTGCTGCGCACCCGCGCCACGCCGGTGGGCATCGAGTTGGTGGTGGGCGACCACCGCCAGATTGACCTCAGCAACGAAGGCTTCTTCGGCGCCATGGTGCAGTACCCCGCGGCCGACGGCGAGGTGTTTGATTACAAAGACTTCATCGCCCAGGCTCAGAAGAATAACGTTTTCGTGGTGATGGGTGCCGACCTGCTGGCCCTCACGCTGCTGACTTCGCCCGGCGAGCTGGGCGCCGACGTGTGCGTGGGCAACTCGCAGCGCTTCGGCGTGCCAATGGGCTATGGCGGCCCGCACGCCGGCTTCTTCGCCTGCAAAGACCAGTTCAAGCGCGTGATTCCCGGCCGCCTCATCGGCCAGAGCGTGGACGCCGCTGGCAACAAGGCCTACCGCATGGCCCTGCAAACCCGTGAGCAGCACATCCGCCGCGAAAAAGCCACCTCCAACATCTGCACCGCGCAGGTGCTGCTGAGCGTGCTGGCCGGCATGTACGCCGTGTACCACGGCCCGCAGCGCCTCCGCCAGTTTGCCGTGAACACCCACGTGCTGGCCCAAACCCTGGAAGCTGGCCTGAAGAAGCTGGGCGTGGAGCAAACCAACGAAAGCTACTTCGACACCCTGAACCTACGCCTGGAAAGCGCCGAGCTGCAGCAGGCCCTGCGCCAGGAAGCCGAAGCTGCCCGCATCAACTTCCGCTACTTCGATGACGTGCGGGTGGGCATTTCGCTCAACCAGAACACCGAGCTGCACGACGTGGCCGACATTCTGGACGTGTTTGCCAAAGTGCTGGGCAAGGAAAGCGACCAGCTGGCCGAAGCCGTGGAAGCCACCGAGCTGCGCGTGCCCGCCAGCCTGCAGCGCAGCAGCGAGTACCTCACGCACCCCATCTTCAACACGCACCACGCCGAGCACGAGATGCTGCGCTACATGAAGCAGCTCGAAAACAAAGACCTCAGCCTAGCGCACAGCATGATTCCGCTAGGCTCGTGCACGATGAAGCTGAACGCCACCGCCGAGATGATTCCCGTGACCTGGGCTGAAATCGGCGGCCTCCACCCCTTCGCTCCGCTGGAGCAAGCCCAGGGCTACCAGCAGATTTTCTCCGACCTGCAAGCCTGGCTGTGCGAGGTGACCGGCTTCGCGGCCGTCAGCCTGCAGCCCAACTCCGGCGCGCAGGGCGAATACGCCGGCCTACTGGCCATCAAAGGCTACCACGACGCTCGCGGCGACCACCACCGCAACGTGGCCCTCATCCCGGCCTCGGCCCACGGCACCAACCCCGCGTCGGCCGTGATGGCCGGCATGCAGGTGGTGGTGGTGAAGAGCACCGAAGACGGCAACATCGACGTGGCCGACCTCAAAGCGCAAGCCGAGAAGCACGCCGCCAACCTGAGCTGCCTGATGGTGACCTACCCCAGCACGCACGGCGTGTACGAGGAAACCATCATCGACATCTGCGAGACCATTCACCAGCACGGCGGCCGCGTGTACATGGACGGCGCCAACATGAACGCCCAGGTGGGCCTCACCTCGCCCGCCAACATCGGCGCCGACGTGTGCCACCTCAACCTGCACAAAACCTTCTGCATTCCGCACGGCGGCGGTGGCCCCGGCGTGGGCCCCATCGGCGTGGTGGCCGACCTCGTGCCCTACCTGCCCGGCCACGCCGTGGTAGCGGTTGAGGGCCGCGTGAACGGTTCGGTTTCGGCCGCGCCGTGGGGTTCGGCCAGCATCTTGCCCATCAGCTACGCCTACATCTCGATGATGGGCGGCGAGGGCCTGAAGCGCGCCACCGAAATCGCCATCCTGAACGCCAACTACATCAAGGCCCGCCTCGAAGAGCACTACCCGGTGCTGTACTCGGGCAGCCACGGCCGCTGCGCCCACGAGATGATTCTCGACTGCCGCCACTTCAAAAAGGCCGGCATCGAAGTAGAGGACATCGCCAAGCGTCTGATGGACTACGGCTTCCACGCCCCCACCGTGTCGTTCCCCGTGGCCGGCACCCTGATGGTGGAGCCCACCGAAAGCGAAAGTAAGGACGAGCTCGACCGTTTTTGCGACGCCATGATTTCCATTCGCAAGGAAATTGCGGCCGTGGAGGCTGGCCAGGCCGATGCCAAGGAGAACGTGCTCAAGCACGCCCCGCACACCGCCGCCACCGTGCTCACCCACGAGTGGACTCGCCCCTACACCCGCGAGCAGGCCGTGTACCCCATGGACTACGTGCGCGCCAACAAGTTCTGGCCCAGCGTAAGCCGCATCGACTCGGCTTACGGCGACCGCAACCTCATTTGCAGCTGCACGCCCATCGAGCAGTACGCCGACAAGGAAGAAGATTTGGTGCAGGCCGACAAAGGCCCGTCCTACTAACGGTAACTAGGTAACTGAGTAAAGAAAAAGCCCGCTTGACATCTCAGGCGGGCTTTTTCTTTACTCAGTTACCTAGTTGCTCTGTTACTTACTGCCCCGCTCGCCGAAGCAGCGGCGGTCCATGTAGCCGGTTTGCACCAAGCCATTTTTTTCGAGGCGCACACGCACAAAGTAGGCGTTGATGGTATCGAGCACCTGCACTTCGTTGCCGGCAGTGGTTTGCGTGAGCACAGTGGAGGTTTTCTTCATGCCGTCGTACACGGGGCAGTCCACGATGGTGTTGTGCGGCACCGGCACGGCGTTGGAGGAGGTTTGGCGAAGCTCGTCGCGGGAAGAAGTGCAGGCGGACAGCATGCCGATAATGGCCAGAACCAACAAGACAGTACTTTTCATTGACGAAGCAGGAACGAGGGAATGGGAATTTGGGGGTAAGGTAGGATAAAATCCTTTTATGTCAATGTTGCAGGCCATTCTCACGCCTGCGCCATTCTCGTTTTGCACTCCATAAAAAGTGAACGCCGGCGTTGGGTTTTTCGTTAGTACAGCAGCCCCGAAAACCACCGCGCTTCTCGCTGAGACGCGGGTTTTTAGGCTCTTACCTCACTCAGTATCCTACCCTTCTTTTATGAACCGCATCACCCGATTCCTGGCTCATCCGGTGGCCCTGGTCGCCGCGAGCTTAGTGCTGCTGCTGGGCCCCAGCGGCTGTACTTCCGCCGCCCGTGTGGGCGTCACCAACGACTTTGACCACGCTGTGAACTTCCGCGCCTTCAAAACCTGGGCCTGGTACCCCCAGCAGCCCAAAGACGCTGAAGGTGGCCCTGCTAAAGGCTACGAGTCCTTCCTCGACAAGCGCATGCGCGCTGCCGTGGCTGCTGAGATGACGGCCAAGGGCCTGACCGAAGTGACCTCGGCCCCGGATATTTACGTGGCCTACAGCGCCCGCGTAGAAGACAAGCAGCAAGTATCGCCCTACTACAATGGTCTGGGCTACCCCTACGGCTACGGGTATGGCTACTACGGCCGCGGCTACTCGCCCGTGACGCAGTACAAAGCCGGCACCGTGGTGATTGACATCATCGACGCCCGCCGCAAAGAACTTGCCTGGCGTGGCACCGGCCAGGCCCAGGTCGACCAGAACACTATTGACGAGGCCGAAACCCACCGCATCGTGAACGGCATCCTGAGCACCTACCCGCCCCAGGGCAACAACGCCCGCCGCTAGCCCCCGGCAGGTACAAGCACAAAAAAGGCCGCTCCAGCATTGGAGCGGCCTTTTTGTTTGTCACGTTTCGGAGGCAGATTCGGCTTCCGGGTCTTGTACAAGCAAGGGAGGAAGCAGATAGGGTCGTTTGGGGTCGGGACCAAAACGATTGGGGCCGACGGTACCCTGCACGAGCTGCAGGCCGGCTCCCAGCACGTAGCTCACGCCCGGCAGCAACATCACAAGCCACCACCAGGCCCGCAGGTCCAAATCGTGCAGCCGCAACGCCACCTGCACCATGGTCAGGTACAGCACGGCTACGATGCCTACCAACGCACCCAAAGCCAAGCCGGCCGGCACGTCGCTCGCATAGAGCAAGCCGGGTATTGCGTAGAACAGGATTGCCAGGGCATAAAGCCCCAGCAGCCGCAGCAGGTAAGCACGACGGCGCAAGCGCCCCTTAGCAGTAAAAAAGGCCATATGTTGATTTTTGGCCCAATATACTGCGTCCTTACACCGGCACGTTAACGTGGCGCTCGGCGTGGTAGGAGCTGCGCACCAGCGGGCCGCTTTCCACGTATTTGAGGCCGCGGCGCAGGCCCTCTTCGCGGTAGTGGGCAAACTGGTCGGGGGTGATGAACTCGGCGACGTCGAGGTGGCGCTTGGTGGGCTGCAGGTACTGGCCCAGGGTGAGGATGTCGAGGCCGTTGGCCACGAGGTCGTCCATGGCCTGGTACAGCTCGTCGGGCTTCTCGCCCAGGCCCAGCATGATGCCCGACTTGGTGCGGTGGCCGGCCTGCTTGGTGCGGCGAATTTGCTCCAGGCTGCGGTCGTAGCGAGCCTGCGGGCGCACGAGGCGGTAGAGGCTGCCCACGGTTTCGATGTTGTGCGAAATCACTTCCTGGCCGCCCGAAATCATCACGTCCAGCGCGTCCCAGTTGGCTTTCACGTCCGGAATCAGGGTTTCGATGGTGGTGCCGGGCGAGAGCTGCTTGGTGAGCACCACCGTTTCGCGCCATACGCTGGCGCCGCGGTCCTTGAGCTCGTCGCGGTTCACTGAGGTGATAACGGCGTGCTTCACTTTCATGAGGGCAATGGCCTCGGCCACGCGGCGGGGCTCGTCGAGGTCGTACTCGGTGGGGCGGCCGGTGGCCACGGCACAAAACGAGCACGAGCGGGTGCAGATGTTGCCCAGAATCATGAACGTGGCCGTGCCCGCACCCCAGCACTCGCCCATGTTGGGGCAGTTGCCGCTCTCGCAGATGGTGTGCAGCTTGTGCTCGTCCACGAGGCGGCGCACGGCGGCGTATTCTTCGCCCACGGGCAGCTTCACGCGCAGCCAGTCGGGCTTGCGGGGGCGGGCAGGGGCAGCCGTTTCGGGCTGGATAACGGGCAAATCAATCATTTTCAGTTAACGATTAGCAGTTAACAGTGAGCAGTTAACCCTATGAAAAGCAATTCGCGGCCAAATCGTTTCGACTTGGCAAGCCATACAAAATTAACTCCCGAAACGTGTGCCGGACACAATATCCCTTCCGTCCCCGGTGGGGCCGTCGTTAACTGCTCACGCTGAACGGCTAAGTGCGCTTAGCTGCGGTGGCCGAAGTACAGCGTGAGGTATACCGACGGAAAAAACTGCCGGTTCAGCCGGTCGGTTTCGGCCAGGTTGCTGGGGCTGAGGATGACCATGCGCTTGGTGAAACCTTCCACCAGCACGCCCACTTCGACGCCGGTCACGGCGTCGCGGTAGCGGCCGTACTCAAAGCTGAGGCCGCCGCGCGCGTGGAAGCCGGGCACCACCTTGGTTTCGCCGATGCCGCTGAAGAGCGGGCCGTGGTCGAGAATGACGTTGGGGTCGACGTGCTTGAGCGGGTCGTATTGCTCGTTGCGGATGTCGTCGGTCTGGATGTTGATGACCTGCGTGCGGGCCGCCGTGTAGTCGTAGCTGATGTAATAAGGCATCAGCAGGCCGATGGACGGGCCCACGCTCAGCAAGCCGTTGACCTGCACGCCGGCATCGGCGGCCTTGCGAAACAGGATGCGTTGCATGCCAATGGACGGCCGCAGCACAAAGGCATAGTTGGTTTTACGGTCAACGTAGCTACCGCCCACAATGGTATTCACCGTGAGCTCCTTGGCCTTGTCCTTCAGCATCACGCCCTCAATGCTCCAAAAGCGGAGCAGGCGGTCGTCGAGCACGCGCGAGGAACGCACCGACGCGCCACCCAGCAGGCCGCCCTGGGTGTTGAAATTGATGCCGTACACGACTTCTTTGCTGTACGACTGCTCGTCGGAGGGCGCGGCCGGGACGATTTCCGAGCGCACGGGTGCCTGGGCCCGGGCCCCAGCGGCGACGAGCAAACCGAGGGCCAGCAGCCCCCCAAAGCGATGAAGAGAAGAAAACATAGTCGACCGAAAATGTACTCCGTAAACCGCTACCGGCCCGGCCCGGTTCACAGTACGTAATTTAGCGAAATAAGAAACTTCCTGGTAAAGGTAACTGCCTGACTTGATGAACACCGCCACTGCCCGCTACGCCGGCCACCTCCGCACCGAAGCCACCCACGTGGCCTCCGGCTCCGTTATTCAGACCGATGCCCCCGTGGATAACCACGGCCGGGGCGAAGCGTTTTCGCCCACCGACCTGGTGAGTACCGCCCTTGGGGCCTGCATCATCACGACGATGGGCATTGTGGCCGAGCGCCACGCCTGGGACCTCACCGGCAGCACCTTCAACGTTACCAAGCACATGAGCACGGAAGCCCCGCGCCGCATTGCGCAAATTGACGTGGCGCTGACGCTGCCGGCCGCGCTTGATGCCAACGCCCGCACCGTGCTGGAGCGCGCCGCCCACACCTGCCCGGTAGCCCTGAGCCTGCACCCCGACCTGGTGCAGAACGTGGTGTTCGAGTACAAATAGCGGCTTGGTGGAGTGATGGAGTGGTGGATTAATCGGAAAAGCCTTGGCAATCCACCAACCCACCACTCCGCCCATCCACTACTTCACCACTGCCTGCACGTCGCTGAGGCGGATGCCCATGTGCGAGGCATCGTAGGCGCATTCGCCGTCTTTGATGAGCAACAGTTGCGGCGACTCGTGACGCACGCCAAACTGCTCGGCTATCTGGGCCGAGAGGGGGCGAAAACGCAGCAGGTCGAGGTAATAAATGGGTAGGTCAAGGCCGCTGTCGGCCCACTGGCGCTCAATCTTGCTTTTGGCCGCCGCGCTGATGGAGCAGGTGGTGCTGTGCTTGAAAATGAGCACCGGCTGCTCGTGCGAAGCCTGGGCGAGGTCGGTAAGTTGTTCGGGTTGGGTAAGGGGAAGCCAGGGGGTCGACATTCGATATGAAGATTGGTGAAGCAAGCCGCCGCCCGAAGACGCGCTCAGAAGCGCGGCCGGGCGGCGGGGTGCCGGTACTACAAAGTTGGGGGGGAAGTTGATTCCCCGACGGTTGGGCAAATTTATTTCTCGGCCTTGCCACCGTCGGCGTTACGAGGCTTGGTGCGCTGCTCTTTGCGCACCACGGTGGTGGTTTTGTCGCGGCGCAGGCCCAGAAAGCCGCGAGGCTTCACGCCGGGGGCCGTGCCCTTATAGCGCAGCTCCGGGTCGATTTGGGGCTGCGGCTGGGTACTCTGGCCGCGCTTGAGGCGGGCCGGCGTCACGTCGAGGTGGCTGTCTTTGAAGGGCGAATCGGTGCGCTTGGCCTCGCGCAGGGCGCGGCGGTTGGCGGCCTTCACCTGGGCCGGCTTTTCACGCGAAATCTGGGCCTGCGCCGTGCCGCCGCCCAACCACAGCAGCAGGGCCGCAGCCAGCCACAGCAACCGGCCGTTAGGGCTTGCTGCCGGCATCGTCGGGCGCGGGGTTGGGCGCGGGCTCGTCCTGCGGGGCTTTGGGAGCCACTTTGTGGTCGATGTCGTAGTTGGGTTTCTTGTGGAGGCCATATTTGAAGAAGTCCTTAATGGATTGCAAGGGACGGAACGGCTTGTGCTGCTTGTTCACCTTGCGGCGCTTGAGCTTGGGCTTTTTCATCAGCCCCTTCTTGTCGTAGCGCACCGTAGAGCGCTCGGGCAGCGTGCGGGGCTCGGTGGTGGTGGCCACCGGGGTGCCCATGGTGCCGCCGCTGGGCGTCGAGACGTCGGTGGCGGCTTCTTCGGTGTCGTCGCCGTTGGCCTTGGCTTTCTTATCGGCGTCGTGCTGAAACGACAGCAGGGCTTTTTCTTTCTTTTTCTTGGCTTCGAGCTGGGCTTTGTATTCGGGGGAAGGTTTGGGCGTGGGCAGGCGGTAGGGATGCACCACTTTGTGGTAGAGCGTGCAACTGCTCAGCAGCCATACGCCCAACAAAGGCAGAAGAAGAACAGAGGGTATACGAATAATCACCGTAAAACGTGCAAAGTCAGCGAGGAAGCAGAGGGAAGGTAAGGCTTGCGGGCGCGAAAACCGCGCCAACTTCGGCACCTAGTACTGGCGCAGGGCCTGCACCTGCTCGCGCAGCCGCTGCTGCGGCAGAAACGCGGCTTCCAGCGGCGGCGCAAACGGGATGGCCGTGTCCAGCGAGGCCACGCGGCGCACGGGCGCGTCGAGGTGCTCGAAGCAGTTCTCCCCTATCCAGGCCGCAATTTCGCCGCCGATGCCGCCCGTCATGGTGTCTTCGTGCAAAATGAGCACGCGGCCGTTTTTGGCCACGGTGCGGCGCACGGCTTCCTGGTCCCAGGGCAGCAGGGTGCGCAGGTCCAGAATGTCAGCCGATGCGCCCAGGTCCTGGCACACGTCGAGGGCCCAGCGCACGCCCATGCCGTAGGTGATGATGCTCAGCTCGTCGCCCTCGGCCGCCAGCGCGGCCTGGCCGATGGGCGTGGTGTAGTAGGCCGTCGGCACGGGGCCGCTCATGCTGCGGTACAGCATCTTGTGCTCGAAGTACAGCACTGGGTTGGGGTCCTCAATAGCGGCGCAGAGTAGGCCTTTGGCGTCGTGCGGGTTGCTGGGGTACACCACTTTCAGGCCGGGCACGTGCGTGAACCACGCCTCGTTGCTCTGGGAGTGGAACGGCCCGGCGGCCGAGCCCGCGCCGGTAGGCATCCGAATCACCACATCGGCGTTCTGCCCCCAGCGGTAGTGGCTCTTGGCCAGGTTGTTCACAATCTGGTTGAAGCCGCAGGTCACGAAGTCCGCAAACTGCATTTCCACCATGCTTTTCTTCTTCTTGATGCTCAGGCCCAGGCCCACGCCCACAATGGCCGACTCGCACAAGGGCGTGTTGCGCACCCGCGCCTTGCCAAACTCGGCCACGAAGCCTTCCGTGATTTTGAACACCCCGCCGTAATCGGCAATGTCCTGGCCCATGAGCACGAGGTCGGGGTAGCGCTCCATGCTCTGCTTTAAGCCTTCGGAAATGGCGTCGATGAAGCGCTTTTCGGGCACGGCGCCGTCCTGGGGCGCGGCCGTGACGGGCGCCTCGAAGGGCTGGTACATGTCGGCCATTTCCTCCTGAATGTTGGCCGTGGGCATGGGCTCAGCATCGGCTTCCTGCAGGCCAGCCTCGATGGCGGCTTTGATGGTTTCGCGGATGCTGTGCCGGGCGGTTTCGGTGAGCACGCCTTCGGCCAGCAGCCACTTTTCGTAGTTTTCGACCGGGTCCTTAGCGGCCCATTCTTCCATCAGGCTCTGGGGCACGTACTTGGTGCCGCTGGCTTCCTCGTGGCCCCGCATGCGGAACGTGAGGGCCTCCACCAGCACGGGGCGCGGGTTTTCGCGCAGGTCCTCGGCCAGGCGCTTCACGGTGGCGTACACTTCGAGCACGTTGTTGCCGTCGACCTGCACGGCTTCCATGCCGTAGGCGGGGCCTTTGTCGACGAAAGACTTGAAGCGGAACTGCTCGTTGCTGGGCGTGCTCAGGCCGTAGCCGTTATTTTCAATCATAAAAATGACCGGCAGCTGCCACACGGCGGCCACGTTCAGGGCCTCGTGGAAGTCGCCTTCGGAGGCGCCGCCGTCGCCGCTGTAGGTCAGGGTCACTTTGGGCTTTTTATCGAGCACGTCGGCCAGGGCAATGCCGCCGGCCACGGCCAGCTGCGGGCCGAGGTGCGAAATCATGCCCACGATGTGGTGCTCATTGGTGCCGAAGTGGAAGCTGCGGTCGCGGCCCTTGGTGAAGCCCGTGCGCTTGCCCTGCCACTGCGCAAATAGGCGGCCCAGCGGCACCTCGCGGCCCGTGAACACGCCCAGGTTGCGGTGCAGCGGCAGGATGTACTCGTCGGCCTCTAGCGCCAGGGTGCTGCCCACCGAAATGGCTTCCTGCCCGATGCCCGAAAACCACTTGCTCACCTTGCCCTGGCGCAGCAAAATCAACATTTTCTCCTCAATCAGCCGCGGGCGCAGCAGGTGCTGGTAGAGGTGTAGCAGGGTGTCGTTGGAGAGGTCCTGGCGGTCGAACTGAAGGGCCGTTGCGGTGGGAGTCATGGAGCAAAAGGGGTGGGTTGGGAAAGGCAAAGGTAGCGGGCAGGGATGGGCCGACGAACTGCCGTGCTGCGGCTCCGTGCGGCGTGCTAGCTTTGAACCGGCGGGGCGTCCACGGCCCGCGCCTTTCCGTTGCCCACTCTCATCTACTTCGCCAATGGCCGCCATTTCTCCCGCTTCGCGCCCGGCTGGCTGGCCCTACTTGCTACTCGCCGTAGCCGCCGGCAGCTTTTTGCTTTTCTGGAAGCTCGGCAGCATGCCCGCCCAGCAGTGGGACGAGGCTAGGGCCGGCATCCACGCCCTCGAAGCCCTGCGGCATCCTGGCGAGTGGCTGGTGTCCTACTACAAAGGCGCCCCCGACCTGTGGGTGGTGAAACCGCCCTTGCTGCGCTGGCTGCAGAGCTTGTGCTTTGCCACGCTGGGGCCCACTGAGTTGGCCCTGCGCTTGCCCTCGGCGCTAGCCGGGCTGGGCACGCTGGCGCTGGTGTGGGCCGCGGGGCGGCGCTGGCTGGGCCACCCGGCAGCGGGCCTGCTGGCGGCGCTGGTACTGGCCACTGCTGGCGGCTTCGTCACGCGGCACGTCACCCGCGGCGGCGATTACGATGCCCTGCTTACCATCTGCACCACCGGCGCCGTGCTGAGCTGGCTGGGCTACGTGGCCAGCGGGCGGGCGCGGCTGGCTTGGGTCACTGGCATAGCATTGGCGCTGGCCGTGCTCACCAAAGGCGTGGCGGGCGTGCTTATCGGGCCGGGCCTGCTGGCGCTGGTGGGCGCTACCGGCAGCTGGCACCGCCTGCGCCGGCCGGCGCCGTGGCTGGCGGCGGCGCTGGTGCTGGCCGTGGCCGCCATCTGGTATGGACTGCGCGAGCGGGCGGCCCCCGGCTACCTGGCCGCCGTGTGGCAAAACGAGGGTCCGGGCCGCTTCGGGGCCGTCATTGAAAACAACGAAGAACCCTTCCACTGGTACATCAGCAAAATGGTGGAAGCCAAGTTCAGCTTCTGGCTGGCGGCGGCGCTGCTGGGCTACGTGCTGGGGTGGGCGCGGCCCCGCGGCAGCCGCGGCTGGTGGCTCACGCGGGCCACGGCTGCCGCGGCGGGCGGCCATCTGCTGATTATTTCGCTGGCTCGCACCAAGCTGGCTTGGTATGATGCGCCGCTCTACCCCCTGCTGGCGTTGCAGGCGGCGGCGGGCCTGTGGTGGGCCGGGCAGGCCGTGGTGCGCGAGCGCGCTTGGCGCCTGCGGCCGGCCGTGCTCACGGGCGCGGTGCTGCTGGCCGTGGCGGGCCCCTACGCTGCCCGGCTGGCCCAGCTGCGCGAGTGGTACCAGCGCCGCTTTGAGCTGCCGCAGCTGCTCTACGGCAACCACCTGCGGGCCCAGGTGGACCAGCACCCGGAGCTAAACGCCTACGCGCTGGCCACCGACGGCACCTTCAACGACAGCCCCGAATACTACCGGCAGGTCTACGCCACGCAGCATCAGCATCGCATTGCCCGCACCGAGCCTGACGCGGCCGGCACGCTGGCGCCGGGCACCGTGCTGGTGGCTTGTGGAGCGGCTGCGGCCCGGCCTTGGCTGCAGCGCTACCAGTGTGAGGTGCTGGTGCGCACAGATTCCTGCTTTACGCTGCGGCTGGGGGCATTGCGCTAGCGGTTAGGCCCCAAGCCTGTGCAAACGGCAGGGTCCGCGCATCTAGCTTCGGACAGTTTCTTTCCCCTTTTTTCCAATGAGTCGAATTCTACCAGCTGCACTTCTGGTTTTTTCCATCACGGCCGCTCAGGCTCAGCAAATTGATACGCTGACTGCCCGCCGCGTTGCCGTGCGCGGCACGATGTCTGATAGTATTATCCCACAACTAGTGCAGACGTTTAGCCACCGCACTATTTACTGTCCTGTTCAAATCATCGTCAATCACTGGACGCCACCGTCTTTTCTCACCATTCAGCCCATCCTGACCCAGGTACCCGGCGTGCAGGTAACGCCCACTTCCGGCGCCCCAGGCGCCTGGGCCACGGTGCGCATTCGGGGCGGCAGCAGCTTGGCCGACACCGACCAGCCCCTGTACCTGGTGGACGGACTACCAGCGCTGAATGCAGATTTTGCCCCCGGCGCAGCCATCAGCGAGGGGGTGGCCTTTGGGGCCGGGCCCGAAGCCGCCCGGGTGGGCGCCAACCCGCTGTTGTTTGTGCCGACGGAGGACGTGGAAAGCATCACGGTGCTGCAAGGGGCGGTGGCCACGGCCCAGTATGGGGCCCAAGGCAGCAACGGTGTGATTGCCATCACGACCAAGCGCGGCGGCAAGTCGGGCCAGAAACAGCCATTGCGCGTGCGCTACGCCGGTTTCGGCGGCGTGCAGCAGGTGCGCCAGCGGTATAGTCTGCTGAATGCCCGTCAGTACGCCGACCTGGCAAACGAAGCCGAAACAACGGCGCGTCCCGGTTTCGGCGTCCCGTTTCCATCGCCCGACCTGGAGCGCCTCGGCGCCGGCACCGACTGGCAGGCGGAGCTATTCCGCACAGCTTTTCTACAAAACCATCACCTTGCCTTCGATGGCAGCAGCGCCCGCACCCGCTACGCCCTGAGCGCCGACTACCTGAACCAGGCCGGCGTGGTGCAGCACTCCAACCTGACCCGCTATGCGTTGCGCCTCAACCTGGACCAGCAGCTTAGCTCGCAGCTGCGCGTTTCGCTGAACGCCGCGGCGGCCCACATCGCCCACACGCTGCCCGGCCAGGGGGCGGTGGCGGCCGCACTGCTGGCGCCTCCTACCCTGCCGGCCCGCCAGGCCGACGGCCGCTACTACCAAACCAATAGTTATTACCCATACTCCTTCCCGGGCACATTTTTCAATCCGCTGGCCATTGCCAACGATGCGGGCTACGAGGGCACTACGCGGCGCTTGCTGCTACAAGCCGGGCTGCACTACCAACTGCAACCCAATTTCCGGGTGAGCTTATCGGCCAGCCACGAAGGGGCCGGCACCGATGGTACCGACCGTACACTTTTTGCTTTGTTTGGGGGTGGCCCGCCCCCTGCGCCCGACAACGTGCGCAACACCACGCTCACTACCGCCGCCACCGTGGCCCAGCTGCAGTTGGCCTACGACCATCATTTCACCGAAGACCAACTGCTGGCGTTGGAGGCCACTGCGGGCAGCCAGAGCTACCGCCTCGAACAAACCACCCAGCAACTCGCGCCCGGCTCTTCATATAGCAACAGCGCCACCACCAACTACACCCTCTACAACGCCGCCCTGGTGGCCAGGTACAGCTACCGGGAGCGCTACGAAGCGCTGGCTTCGCTCCGGGCCGACGTGAACCAGGCCACATTTTACCGCAACGCCCCGACGACTACTTCCTGGCTACCGGGCGCCGAGCTGCGCTGGCACCTGCACCACGAAAATTTTCTATCGGGCTCTCAATTCCTGCAGACGCTTACGCTGTGGGCGGCAGCGGGCCAGACCAGCAACACGGGCCTGGTGAGCAGCGGCCTGGGCAGCGGGGTGCAGGCCGGCCAGGTGGTTGTGGGCGGGTCCGTGGGGCCGCCGGTGCCGGTTGCGGCGCTGCCCTACCCGGCTTCGGCCCTGCCGCGCACCACCCAGCTGGAAGCCGGCCTGCGCGTGGGCCTGTGGCAAAACCATGTGCTGCTCGATGTGGACGCTTACCGTCGCACCACCGCCCACGTGGCCGTGCCGCAGCTGGTCCCGACTCCTTTGCCCACGGGCGTGGGCTACGTGTTTCAGCAGCGCGACGCGGACCTGCGCACCCAGGGCCTGCAGCTGAGCGCCAGCAGCACCTGGGCCATTGGCAAGCTCAAGGGGAACAGCCGCGTGGCGGCGGCACTGCTGCAGCAGCGCGTGCTGGCGGTAGCCGATGGCCCGCTCGGCGGGGGCGCGGCCGTTGCGGTGGCGGGGCTGGTGGTGGGCGAGGCCCCGCACCCCTACCTGCTGTATGAGCGGCTGGGCGTAGCCGCCAGCGGACAACCCGCCGCGGGGCAGGTGCGCTACCAGGATTTGGACGGCAACGGCCGCCTGAACGAGGCCGACGCCCGCTACCAGGGCACGGTCCTGCCCACTCGCCAGTTCACGCTCACCCAGACCCTGACGCTCGGGCGCTTCACCCTGGATGTGCAAGCCGATGCGCTGGGCGGCCACCAGCTGCTAAACACTACCTTGGCCCGCCTGGAGCTGCCCACCGGCGCCACCAATGGCACCACCCGCCTGCTCGACCGCTGGACGCCCACCGCCAACAACCCCGACATTCCGCAAGCTTCTGCCAGCAGCAGCATCGTGCTGGCCCGCTACGATTCGGGCACGCCGCAGTCGGCCGCCAACCTGCGCCTTAGCCAGCTGACGCTCAGCTACGACCTTCGGCCCACCAGCCCCCACCCCATGAGCGTGTGGGTGGGCGGCCAGAACCTGTTCGTGCTCACCCGCTACCGCGGTTTCGACCCCAACGTAAGCAGCGGCGGCGCCACCCTGCTGGCCGCCGGCTACGACACCAATGCCTACCCCGTGCCGCGCACCTGGCTATTGGGCGTAAGGGCCAGCTTTTAGCGGCGCCTGGTTTGATGGCGGTGCTTAGCCAGCGCACGAATTCTCATCAGGCATTGACAGGCCGGCCCATTTTCCCGTAGACCTTTTTGCCAGTGGGGCTGTTAAGTTTGCTCCACTTGTATTGCTCCAGCTTTATCAATGATTCATTTCCAGGAATTCACCCTCGACAACGGCCTTCGCTGCATCGTACACGAAGATTTTTCTACCCCCATGGCCGTGCTCAACGTGATGTACGACGTGGGCTCGCGCGACGAAGACCCCGGCCACACGGGCTTTGCGCACCTGTTTGAACACTTGATGTTTTCGGGCTCGGTGAACATTCCGAGCTACGACGAGCCGCTGCAGCGCGTGGGCGGCGAAAACAACGCCTTCACCTCCAGCGACGTCACCAACTACTACCTCTCGCTGCCGGCGGCCAACCTCGAAACCGGCTTCTGGCTGGAAAGCGACCGGATGCTGAACCTGGCCTTCTCCGAAAACGGCCTGGAGGTGCAGCGCAAAGTGGTGGTGGAAGAATTCAAGCAGAGCTACCTCAACCAGCCCTACGGCGACGTGTGGCTCAAGCTCAAACCCCTGGCCTACCACACCCACCCCTACCAGTGGAACACCATCGGCAAGGAGATTTCGCACATCGAAAACGCCGTGATGGACGACGTGCGCGGCTTTTTCCAAAAGCACTACGCCCCCAAAACGCCGTGCTGGTGGTGGCCGGTGCCGCCAGCGCCGACGAGGTGCGCCGCTTGGCCGAAAAGTGGTTCGGGCCCATTCCCGGCGGGCCGACCTATCAGCGCCAGTTGCCGCAGGAGCCCCCGCAGCAGGAAGCCCGCCACCTCACGGCCCAGGCCCCCGTGCCGCTCTCGGCCCTCTACAAGGCCTACCACATGCCGGCCCGCAGCGACGCCCGCTACAATTCCGTCGACCTGCTGAGCGACATGCTGGGCCACGGCAAATCGGCCCGCCTGCACCAGCGCCTGGTGAAAGAGAAGGCCCTGTTCAATAACATTTCGGCTTCCCTCACCGGCTCCCTCGACCCCGGCCTGCTCGTCATCAGCGGCAAGCTGAACGCGGGCGTGGACCTGAAAACCGCCGACGCAGCCGTGGAAGAAGTGGTGGCCGAATTCCTGGCCGAAGACGTGAATGCCCAGGAACTCGAAAAAGTAAAAAACCAGGCCGAAAGTAGCTTGGTTTTCGGTGAAATCGACCTGCTGAACCGCGCCCTCAACCTGGCCTACAGCAAGCTGCAGGGCGACGCCAACCTAGTGAACGAGGAAAGCGGCCGCATTCAGGCCGTGACGGTGGCCAGCGTGCGCGCCGCGGCTCAGGAAGTGCTGCGGCCCGAAAACTGCAGCACTCTCTATTACGAAGCGGTGGCGCAGGACTAGCCGGCCTGCGGCGCAAATAATTGACGCAAAACAATAAACGGTCATGCTGAGCGCAGTCGAAGCATCTTTACCGCACTAAAATTGATTAGTAGCACGGTAGAGATGCTTCGACTGCGCTCAGCATGACCGTTCTTTTTTGGCCGCTGTTTTATAAAGTCCGGATTTTCCTACTTGCGCTTGGCTTTCACCTTGGTTTTGGCGGGGGCTACGGGCAGATTGCTGTCGCGGCTCAGGGAGCTGTTGGCGGGCTTGGTGTAGCGCGGGCGGGGCGTGCGGTTGTCGTTGTAGCCGCCGTTGTTAGTGTAGCCCACCTGCCGGCGCATGGGCGTGGCGGGAGCCAGGTACATCGAGCCATTTTTGATGTCTTCGGGCACGCCGGCGCCATAGGGCTTGCCGGTGTGGGGGTTGATTTTCACGGCCGGCTTGGCCTTGCGGGGGCCGCGCGTGGAGTAAGGGGTGATTTTCTTGCCGCGGTTGCCCGTCTGGGCCGAGGCGTCGGTGGCGGCGATGGCCAGCAACAGGAGCGAAAGGAAAATGTAGCGAAACATATGGGCTGGTATTAGAGAGGAAACAGAAAAAGTGCGGACGCCAAAGCGGTGTGAGCCGGACCCAAAGCACCCCGGCTCCCACTCATACGCACAACGGCCCGAGGCGGATGGTGCGCAAAGCGGAAGCCGGGGCCGGACAAAGCCAAACAGCCGGCCCGAGGTTCCGTCCTGGGGCCGGCTGAGCGGGCAGTATTAGTTGCCGAGCGTGGTTTGGGTAGCGGCGGGCTTGCGGGGCGGGCGCACGCTGTAGGGGGTCAGGCCGTTGCTGGTGCGCACGTGCACGGGCATGCCGGGCGCGGCCGAAATGTTCTGGTTGTCGATTTCGCCGCGGGACGTGCTGGCGGGCAGCACCGACTCGGGCGAGCCCCAGCCGTCGTTCGAAGCCACGGCGGTTTGGGTGTTGTTTTCGATGGGCGGCCAGCCGTCGTTGAGAGGCGCGGCGGGGGCCGACTTCACGGCGACGCGGCGGGCTTTGGCGGCTTTGCGGGCGGCTACTTTGGTGGCGCGGGCCGTCTTTTTGGTCGAGGCCACCGGGGTGGTTTGGGCGCTGGCTTCAGCCAGCAGGAACATCGACAGGGCAAGGGTGAGGAACGAACGAAGCATGGCTGAAGGAGTGAGGAGTGAAAGGAAGAAAAGTTGGTTACCGTTGTTGTATGGGCATATTCCAAAGGCGTGCCAACTTTTTCAACCTGCTCATCAGCGCCCAAAAAAATGCCCGGTTGGCACGCAAATGCATACCAACCGGGCCATTGCATCGACCAACTCCCGCCTTTTATCGCGGGGTGAGCGTGGTGCGGCTTTTGGTGCGCACCGGGGCGGGTCCATCGTATTTACCCACCTTCTTGGGGTTGTCCACGTTCACGGGCATGCCGGGAGCGGCGTATATGCTTTGCCCCTTGCCGTCGGCGCTTTCGGTGGAACCCACCGCGCCGTTGCCGCCGGGGCCGATGTCGTTGCGACCACCCGCTGCGGCC
The DNA here is from genome assembly GCF_022921075.1 of Hymenobacter sp. 5317J-9. Taxonomy (NCBI): domain Bacteria; kingdom Pseudomonadati; phylum Bacteroidota; class Cytophagia; order Cytophagales; family Hymenobacteraceae; genus Hymenobacter; species Hymenobacter sp. 5317J-9. The sequence goes on along the minus strand of NZ_CP095050.1, from coordinate 762,903 downwards.
GTGGTATTAGCAGCGGCAGCGCGCGTGGTGGTGGCGGCCCGGGCAGGAGCGGCCGCTTTAGCCGCCGGCCGGGCGCCGGATTTGCGGGTTGTAGTAGCTGTTTTGGTGGTCGGTGCGGTTTGGGCGGCGGCTTCGGCCACCACGGCCAGCGCCAGTACACCGGAAAGAAGCATGCGGAACATAAGCAAGCGGGTGAAGGGTGAGAAGATTCAGCCGCAGGCGCCCGAAACGGCCGTTTCGGGCGCCTGCGGCTGCAACGAGGGGGGTTGGCACTCAGCCCAAGTAAAAGCGAGTCTGCCCTCGCCTCGGGCTAACGCCTTTGGGCATACGCAAAACCCTGCCCTGCGGTCCGGTACGGCCTCACAAAACCCCAAAACGCCACACGGCCCGGCCATTCCACTACGGGAACGACCGGGCCATGTGCTTACCTCCAACGCGGAGGCGCTGGCCTACCAGCCGAGGGGCTCAGGCGCCTTTTTCTTGGGCGCGGGAGCTTTGGCCGGGGCCTTGGTAGCGGTTTTGGGCTTTTCGGCAGCGGCGCCGCCTTTGGCGGCAGTGGCGGCGTTGCCGGCCATGGCATCAGCCGCCGGGGCGGGCTCGGGGGCCGGGGCGGCGGCAGCCGGGGCAGGTGCCGCAGGTGCCGGAGCGGCGTCTGCCACGGGGCGCGGCGGCCAGGGCTTTTCGCGGCGGGGCTTGCGGTTGAGGCGACGCTCGCGGGCGGCAATGGCGTCGTCCTGCATCACGTGGCGGCCACCGCGCATCATCACCGGGGCGCCGGGTGCTACCGAAATGCCCTGGCCAATGCTGGCGCTGCTCGGAGACGAACCGCCACCGGCGGCGGCACCAAAGCCTTTGTCATCAGCAGCGGCGGGGGCGGCGGCAGCTTCAGGCGCGGGCGTGGCTTCGGGGGCGCCCGGAGCAGCGGCCGCACCGCCATTTTGCGTGGCTTTCTGACCAGCCGCGGTGGAAGTGGCGGCCTTGGTGGTTTTCTTGGCAGGGGCTTTTTTCGGGGCATCGCCCCAGCCGCTGGAAGGAGTGTCCCAGCCGCTCTGGGCCGAGGCGGTGGAAGCTAATCCGCCGAATACGAACAGAAAAAATAGCGCACGTTTCATGACAAAGGCTTTAGTGGGGGTGGATACGGAATCGGGGTAACTGAATGTGTTCGTGAATCGTTCGGCAGGGGCCGGGGCCTTGCCGTAACTTTGCGGCCTATGATGCAGGAATCCATTGCCGCTCTTACGGCCGAAATTACGAAGGCCGAACTGAATAATCCCGCCGAACTCGACGCATTTCGCATCAGCTACCTCGGCCGCAAGGGCCGGCTGGCCGACTTGTTCGACCAGCTCAAGACCGTGCCTAATGAGGAAAAGCGCGCGGTAGGCCAGCAGCTCAATGCGCTGAAGCAGCAGGCCCAGGCCCGTTTCGACGAAGCACAGCAAGCCGCCGAAGCCGCCGCCGACAACGCCCCGGCCAACCCCGATTTCGACTACACCCTGCCTGTGGTGCCCAATGCCCTGGGCACGCGCCACCCGCTGAGCCTGGTGCGCGAGGAAATGTTGCGCGTGTTTGCCCGCATCGGCTTTGCCGTGGCCGAGGGGCCCGAAATTGAGGACGACTGGCACAACTTCACCGCTCTCAACTTCCCCGAGAACCACCCGGCGCGCGACATGCAGGACACGTTTTTCGTGACCCCGCCCGTGGGCAGCGAGCCCGGCACCCAGCCCCACCTGCTGCGCACCCACACCAGCACGGTGCAGGTGCGCGTGATGGAAACCGAGCCCCTGCCCATCCGGCGGGTGATGCCGGGCCGCGTGTTCCGCAACGAGGCCATTTCGGCCCGCGCCCACATGATGTTCCACCAGGTGGAAGGCATTTTCATTGACGAAGGCGTGAGCTTCGCCGACCTCAAGCAGACGGTGTACTACTTCGTGCAGGAGCTGTTCGGGCAGGACATCAACATCCGCTTCCGCCCCAGCTTCTTCCCCTTCACCGAGCCCAGCGCCGAGATTGACATCACCTGCCTCATTTGCAAAGGCGCGGGCTGCAACATCTGCAAATACTCGGGCTGGGTCGAGATTGGCGGCTGCGGCATGGTGGACCCCGCCGTGCTCGAAAACGCCAAGATTGATTCTGAGAAGTACTCCGGCTACGCCTGGGGCATGGGCATCGAGCGCATTGCCATGCTCAAATACCAGATAAAGGACCTGCGCCTGTTCACGGAAAATGACATGCGCTTCCTGCGGCAGTTTGAAGCGCTGTAAGCAGACGTATTCTATTCAATACCAAGGAGCGGGGCATGGTTGGCGACAACCGTTCCCCGCTTTTTTGCATCTCTGCCGGTATGCCGCCTCCCCTACCCTTGCCCACCACCCGCACGCCGCTCGACCCATTCCTGAGCCATAAGCTGAAGTTTTGGTCGCTGATGGCCATGGTGCTGCTCATTTACGTGCACGCCTACAACCTGCACCCGCGCTACCTGCAGCCCTTCACGCCCGTGCAGGAACCGCTGTCGGTGGGCACCTGGCTGCAATACTTCCTGGCCAATGGAGTGCTGCGCTTTCGCATCCCCATTCTGTTTGCCATCTCGGGCTACCTGTTTGCCCGGCACGAAGGCACGGCGCCGCACGCCCAGCGCGTGAAACGCCGGCTGCGCACGCTGGGCCTCCCCTTCCTGTTGTGGAGCCTGATGTGGCTGGGCGTGCTGTGGGCCCTGGAGCAGTTTCCCCTCACGAAACAGGCGGTTATTGATGCCGAAATCAGCCCGTTCTGGCCCCGCCAGCTGCTGAGCCAGTACTCGAGCGCCGAGTTGGTGCAGCGCTGGTTGCTGGTGCCAGCACCGTTTCAGCTGTGGTTTTTGCGCAGCTTGCTGGTGTGCAACCTAGCGTATCCATGGCTGCGCACGGCCATTGCGCGGCGGCCGGCCATTTATTTCGGCGTGGCGGCGCTGCTGTGGTTTTTCATGGTGCCCCTGCCGCTCGTGGAAGGCGACGGGCTGCTGTTTTTTGGGCTGGGCGTGTGGCTGGCCCTGCGCGACAAGGACGTACTGACGCGGCCCGCCTGGCTACGGCTGTGGCTGATGGTTGGGCTGTGGCTAGGCACGGCGGCCGTGAAAACCTGGCTGGCGTTTCACGCGGGGCCGCCGTTTTCGCTGCCGGTGGCGCTGACTATGCTGGCGCTGCACCGCGTGGGCGAAATCAGCGGCATGCTGGTGGCGTGGTTTGGGCTGAACGGGGTGGTGCGCGGGTGCATGGCGCGCGGCTGGTTCCGCTGGCTCACGGGCTTTTCGTTCATGATTTACGTGCTGCACGTGCCGCTCGTGAACTATGCCACGGAAGTGGTGTTGCGCTACGGCCGGGGAGTGCCGCACCTGCATTTGCTTACCTATTTGCTGCTGCCGCTGCTCGTCGTCGTAGTGAGCGTTGGCGTAGGGGCGCTGCTGCGCTGGGCGGTGCCCGGGGTTTATGCAGTGCTGACCGGTGGGCGGGGACTGGCTACGTCGTAATTTTGTATTCCCAACCGGACTGCCCACCCCGGCGCATTTTATAAAAGCTCTTATTTCAGCCGTTTCAGGCGGCCCGCTACTCTTCCGAAATCCGCCTTCCCGGTGCGCGTTTCGACAAATTTGTGATTCATGAAGGTTAGAAATCAAACCACCAACAAGGTCAACGTCATCACCTTGGGCTGCTCCAAAAACCTCGTGGACAGCGAAGTGCTGATGGGCCAGCTGCAAGCCAACGCCTTCGACGTGACCCACGAGTCGGAGAAGTCGGACGCCAACATCGTCATCATCAACACCTGCGGCTTTATTGATAACGCCAAGCAGGAAAGCATCGACACCATTCTGCGCTACGCCGACGAGAAAGAAGCCGGCCGCCTCGAAAAGCTCTACGTGACGGGCTGCCTCTCGCAGCGCTACAAGGACGAGCTGGAAGTGGAAATCCCGCAGGTAGACGCCTATTTCGGCACCCTGGAGCTGCCCCAGATGCTGAAAGTGCTCAACGCCGACTACAAGCACGAGCTTATCGGGGAGCGCCTCATCACCACGCCCAAGCACTACGCCTACTTCAAAATTGCGGAGGGCTGCAACCGCCCCTGCTCGTTCTGCGCCATCCCGCTGATGCGCGGCAAGCACGTGGACCGGCCCATCGAGGACTTGGTGAAAGAAGCCAAGCGCCTGGCCGGCATGGGCACCAAAGAGCTCATTCTCATTGCCCAGGACCTGACCTACTACGGCCTGCAGGCCTACGGCGAGCGCAAGCTGGCCGACCTGCTCCGCCACCTGTCCGACGTGAACGGCATCGACTGGATTCGCCTGCAGTACGCCTATCCCTCGCAGTTCCCGCTGGATGCGCTGGACGTGATGGCCGAGCGCGAAAACATCTGCAAGTACCTCGACATGCCCCTGCAGCACGGCTCCGACAACATGCTGAAAACCATGCGCCGCGGCATCACCAAGCGCCGCACCATGGAGCTGGTCGACACCATTCGGCAGCGGGTGCCGGGCATTGCCCTGCGCACCACGCTCATCGCCGGCCACCCCGGCGAGACGGAAAAGGACTTCCAGGAAATGTATGATTTCGTGGAGCAGACGCGCTTTGAGCGCCTAGGCATCTTCACGTACTCGCACGAAGAAAACACCCACTCGCACACGCTGGTGGATGATGTGCCAGCCGAGCTGAAGCAGGAACGTGCCGACGCCATCATGGAACTGCAGCAGGGCATTTCGATGGAGCTGAACGAGGCCCGCGTGGGCCAGACTTACAAGGTGCTGTTCGACCGCAAGGAAAGCGGCCACTTTGTGGGCCGCACCGAGTTTGACTCGCCCGAGGTAGACAACGAAGTGCTGGTGCCGGTAGAGAAGGACACGTTCGTGCGCCTCGGCGACTTCGCCAACGTGAAGATTGATTCGGCGTCGGATTTCGACCTCTACGGGCACTTGGTGTAGAGACGCAATATTTTGCGTCTCGTCGTTGAACGGCTTGCGTTGAACGACACCCATGCAGCGCGGACGACGAGACGCAAAATATTGCGTCTCTACCTCGTTCAAACCAACCAAAAGTAACTTTTCCGGCGGGGCCGGGTTTTGTGCGGACTTTTGCCACTGGCTTAAGGGTTCGCACCGAACCCGGCCCTGCTCTTTGCCCATGCCCACCACCTGTAGCACTCTGTCCTACGCCGAAACCGGCGCTTTCTCCGGCCTGCTGACCGATTACCTGGCCCAGAAACCCGAACTGGCGCCTTTCTACCACCGCTTTCCGACGCTGGAAAACTTCGCGGCGCAGATGGAAGAAAAACAGGCCAGCTACACGCCCGAAGCCCGCAAGCGCCTGGTGGCCGCCCTGCGCGACCAGTACGGCTTCGCCCCCGAGCCCGAGCCGGCCATCGAAGACAGCCTGCTGCTGCTGGCCGAGCCCACCACCTTCACCGTGACCACCGGGCACCAGCTCAACCTGCTCACCGGGCCGCTGTATTTCATCTACAAAATCGTTTCAACCATCAAGCTGAGCCGGCAGCTGAAGGAAAAATACCCGCAGTACGACTTCGTGCCGGTGTACTGGATGGCCACGGAGGACCATGACTTTGCCGAAATCAACCACTTTTCGCTCTTCGGCAAAAGCTATTCCTGGGACGCGGCCACCCCCGGCGGGCCGGTGGGCCGTCTGCCCCTCGACGGTCTGGCCGAGCAGCTGCTGAGCCAGCTGCCGCCCGAAGTGCCGGCCGCTTTTCACAAGGCCTACGCCGAGTCGAAAAACCTGGCCCAGGCCACCCGCAAGCTGGTCGACTCGCTGTTTGGTGAGTATGGCCTGGTGACGCTGGACGCCGACCGCCCCGCCCTGAAAAAGGCGCTGGTGCCGGTGCTGGAGCGCGAGATACAGGAGCAGGTGTCGAACGCGGCGGTACAAGCCACCAACGCGCGCCTCACCGCCGCGGGCTACAAGCCGCAGGTGTATTCGCGGCCCATCAATCTGTTTTTCATCACCGACGAAGGCAAGCGCGAGCGCCTCGAACCCGACGCCAGCGGCGCCGACTGCGTGGAAGTCACCATCCGCAACACGGCCAAGTGCCATAGCCAGGCCGAGCTATTGGAACTGGCCAGGCAGCACCCCGAGCAGTTCAGCCCCAACGTGGTGCTGCGGCCCGTGTACCAGGAAATCCTGCTGCCCAACCTCGCCTACATCGGCGGCGGGGCCGAAGTGGCATACTGGTTCCAGCTGAAGGACGTGTTTGCGGCCTTTGGCGTGCCCTACCCCATCGTGCTGCCGCGCAACTCGGCCGAGTACATCAGCCGGGCCAACGCGGGCAAGCTCAAGAAACTGGGCCTGACCACGCGCGAAATTTTCCGCCCGCTGCCCGAGCTCAAAAAGCAGGTGGGCGCCGCCCTGGGCCAGGAAGAAATCAGCCTCAAGGTGCAGCAGCAGGCCCTGGCCGCCGCCTTCCAGCAAGTGCAGGATCTGGCTCAACGCCTCGACCCCACCTTGGTAAAAACCGTGGCTGCCGAAGCCCAAAAAGCCGCGGGCGGCCTCGCCGGCCTCGAAAAGCGCCTGAGCAAAGCCGCCGAAGCCAAGCACGAAACGGCCTACGCTCAACTCGCCGCCCTCAAGGAAAAGCTCTTCCCCGACGGCGGCCTGCAGGAGCGCAGCGAGAACATCCTCAGCATTTTAATAAACAACCCGGGCTTCATCCGGCAGCTGCTGGAAGCGTTTGAGCCGCTGGCGCTGGAGTTTACCGTGCTGTGCGAGGAATAGGGTAGTTTTGGCGCAGTGATAAACTTGCCGAAATGCTTTCAAAGCTCCTGGTTGCTTCCGTTGCTGCCCTTGTACTATGCCCGTTCATTGGCACAGGGCAACAGTTGTCGAGGCTGGACTATGAGCTTTATGCAGAGATTATCAGGAGTGAATCACCGCCAACGGCAAAAGCTGTGGTGGTGATTCGGGAGTTGGTGGCCGAGGGTGAGTCCCGGATTGTAGACAGCGCCATTCGGGAGCGGGACGAAAACGTCCTCGCGTTGCTATCTTGGGGAGTACCACTAAAACCTGCCGTTTTGGATTCGTCCAGCTTGCAGGCGTTCACGAGCTACTTTGGCAGGAGCGGCGCTGATGCGCAAATCAATAACCAACCCTCGTTCAGCCCCTCGGCTTACGTAATCTCTAAGCGCAAATTCAACGACTTTTTCAAGAACGATGCCCTTCGCGGTTGGAAGCGCTTTCACAAAGCATTTCCATTGGCCGATGAAGTATTTGAGTTCTCCAGAATAGGGTATTCCAAACACCTCGATAAGGCAGTGGTGTACCGGGCAATTCGTCGCAATGAATTGAATGGCAACGGCATGTTGCTGCTACTTGAAAAAACCAGCGACAATAGATGGTCAGTTATTCACCGGTTTACGCTGTGGATTAATTAACCATGACCAAAGCCGCCCTGCGCCGCGCCGCCCTGGCCCGCCGCCAAGCCCTCCCCGCCGCCGAAGTGGCCCAGCGCAGCCAGCAGCTCTGCGAGCAGTTTTTTCGGCATTTTCCGGTGGCGGAGTGGCGTTGGCTGCACCTGTTTCTGCCCCTGAGCCAGCGCAACGAGCCCGATACCTGGCCGATAATTCGCCGCATCTGGGCCGAGCAGTGGCCGGTGCGGCTGGCCGTGCCCGTGGTGCAGCCCGACGGCGTTTCGCTGAAACACTACGAGCTGGCGCCCGACACCGAGCTGCGTCCCAGCCGCTGGGGCATACCGGAGCCTGTAGCGCAAGCGGCTACCGAGGTGGCGGCCGCAACCTTCGATGCCGTGCTGGTACCGCTGCTGGCCGTGGACACGGCGGGGCACCGCGTGGGCTACGGCGGTGGCTTCTACGACCGGTTTTTGGCCCAGTGCAGGCCGGGCACGCAGTTCATCGGGCTGAATGTGCTGGACGAGGAACCCGTGCCGGCCCTGGCCGACGTGCTGCCCACCGACGTGCCACTGCACGCCTGCCTGACGCCCAGCCGGTTGTGGCGCTTTTAGGGCAACCTGATAAAACGGGATTTATACAGTTTAGTATGTCGATAAAAATTTATTTTTTAGTCGTAACATCCTGACAATAAGTTATTCAAGCGCTGCGTTGGGCGGGTATCTTTCACTTCAACCTGATAGAACCCATGGCCGAAATTCAACCGCAGGCAGCCGGGCCCAACAAAGCCGGCAAGCGACGAGCCAAGAAGATGTCGACCCGCATCGACATGACGCCGATGGTGGATTTGGCCTTTCTGCTGCTCACCTTTTTCATGCTCACCACCACGTTTGCCAAGCCCTACACCCTGGAGCTGCAAATGCCGGTGAAAAGCACCGATAACACGCCCATCCGGGAGCGTGACGCGCTGACTATCATTCTGGGCAAGGGCCATCAGGTGCATTACTTCTTCGGGTTGAACGCGCCCAACGACAACACCGTGGCCGCGCCCGAATTGAAAACCACCACGTTTGCGGCCGACGGCATCCGGCAGGTGCTGCTCAGGCGCAGCCAGCAGCGGCCCGGCCTGGTGGTGCTCATCAAGCCCAGCGACGATTCCAAATACCAGGACATGGTGGACATTCTCGATGAGATGAGCATCACGAACCAGAAGAAATACGCGCTGGTGAACATCACCCCCGCCGACCTCACCTTACTTAAAACCGCAACCCTATGATGACCAATACGCAACTGGCCACGGCCAGCCTCGACGACATCGTGTTCGATGGTCGCAACCGCCACTACGGGGCCTACCAGCTCCGCGCCCTCTACCAACGCCACGTGACGCGGGCGCTGGTCATCGGCACGGCCATTTTTGCGCTGCTGCTGGTGTTTCCGCTGGCCGCCCAGTGGTTGAAGGACCGAACGCCTGTGGCGGCGCCTAAGATTGATGAAGGCAACATCCTCATTGCCCCGCCGCTCGACCCAACCATCCCGCCGCCGCCCGTGACGCCGCCACCTGCACAGCCGCCCGCTCAGGCACCTACGCCCCCCAGTATTCGCTTCACGCCGCCCGTGGTGGCGCCCGACCCGCAGGTGACCGAAGAAGTGCCCGACCAAAAAGACCTGCAAAATGCCCGCATCTCCACCGTGACCGTGGAGGGCAAAGACGACCCCGGCCTACTAGACGAACCGCTGGAAGCCGTGGAAGGCCCCAAAACCGTGGGCGATGCCGTGGATACCAAAGTGTACGTTTCGGTAGAGCAGATGCCGGAGTTGCCGGGCGGTGGCGGGCAGGCCGCCATCGTGGCCGCCATCCAGAAATCGGCCCGCTACCCCGGCCCGGCCCTCAGCAACGGCATTGAGGGCAAGATATACGCCAGCTTCACGGTGAACCCCAAGGGCGAGGTGACGGACGTGAAAATCGTGCGCGGCCTCGGCTACGGCCTCGACGAGGAAACCATGCGGGCCATCAAAGCGCTGCCCCGGTTCATCCCCGGCAAGCAGAACGGCCGCGAAGTGAGCGTGTCGTTCACCGTGCCCGTCACGTTCAAGATTCAGTAGCAGTGCCTCTTACCATTGCGAAACATTCATCTGTCATTGTGAGCAGAGCGCTCGCAATGACCGGTGGGAACCACGCAAAAACCGGCTGATACCAAAGCTGCCTACTTCCTACCAGCCACGGCCCCCACATCCACTACCCGTGCGATGCGCGCCTGACCCCAGGGCGCGATGCTGACATGCACGCGCAAGGGGTGCCGACGGCCGGCTTTTTCGAGGCGCAGGCCGCTGCCTTCGGGCACGTAGTAGCGCTCTAGATTGAAGCGCAGGGCCAATGAGTGCCGAAACACATCGGTGACCCAGGCGCGGAGCACGGCCTGGCCGGGGGCGGCCGCGGGGGCTTTGGGGTAGATGCCCACGGTAGTACTGAGGCTGTCGGGGCCGGTGGCCAGGAGCACGAACACGCCCTGGCGGCGCTTGGGCGGCGCGGCATCGTGCCACTGGCTCAGGGGCGCTTCGCTGATGATGTAGCGCAGGCGCACAAAATCGCCGTAAAGCAGGTCGCGCGGGTCGACGGGGGTGGTGGCCAGCACAATGTGCTGCCCTAAGGCCGTGGTGGCGTAGCCCGCACCGGCCACACCCAGCACGTAGAGCACCTGCGCGGCCACCAGCAGGCGCAGCAGGGGCCGGCGGCGGGCCGGGTCCGAAGCCCAGGTGAGCAGGTCAGTCATGGCGCGGCGGAGTTTCGGGTGCAACAGTTGAGTCGGGCGCTTCGCCGGCGGCTGGGGCGGTGGGCGCCGGCGCGGCCGCCAGCGTTTGGGCATTGCGGCGGCGCAGGTACCAGCTCAGGCCAAGCAGTAGCACGCCGCCCAGCAGGAAGAACAGCGACTTGTCCAGAAAAGCCCAGGTCAGCTTGAAATAGGCCACGGCCGTGGCCACCACAAACAGCACCGCGCCCAGCGTGAGCTGGTCGGAATCCTGCTGCCGATGGGCGCGGGCCAGCACCGAGCCGGCATGCGCATACAGCACCACCAGCGTGGCCACCGCCAGCGGCAGCCCGCCGGGCAGGTAAAACCCCGGCAGCAGCAACAGCCAGTCCAGCAGCGTATCGAAGCGGCCACGCGCCCGCTTGCCGGCCACCGAAATAGCAAACACCGCCCCCAACGACAGCAGGTAGGGCAGCAGCGGCGGCCGCAGCACGTTGGCGTAGGTGTCGGTTTCGCCAAAGGTGGCCAGCCCGAACATGAACAGATACGCCGCCACCAGCGGCGGGCCCTGCAGGGCCCGCGCGCCGTTGCGGCTCTGCTGCCAGTCGCCGGCCGCGTAGATGGCCATGGCCGGCACAAAAAACCAGGTGATTTTGGCGTGCAGCACAATTACTAGCAAGCCGGCCTGCCACAGCAGGCCGGTGGCCAGCACGGTGCTGCTCACCACCTCGGGGCGCCGCCACCAGTAGTAGCCCAGGCCGGCGGCCACCAGCACCGCCGTGGCGTAGCTGAAGCTGCCCAACACCTCCACGCAATAGGTTTGCACGGCAGCGCCTATTACCACCGTGAGCAGCACCAGCAGCCGCGAGCCGTACACGTAGCTCAGGGCCACGCCGGCTACCACCCAGGCCAGCAGCCCGCTCACGTCGTAGCCCACCAGCTGGTAGAGCTGGCTGACCAGGATAATGCTGGCGCCAAACACAATGAGCCCCAGCCCGATGAGGCCGTGGCTCAAATCCACGTTGCCACGCCGCCGGAAGTAGGCCCCCGCTCCATAGGCGCCCAGCAGGCTGCCCAGCAACAGCGCCAGCCGCAACACGGCGGGCAGGCCCTGCCAGTTGGCGGCCACCACGCTCAGGGCGCTCAGGCCCACCAGCACGCTGCCCAGCAGCGGCAGCAGCCCCAGCGCCTGGGCTTCGGGCGGGTAGCGGGCCAGCAGCTTCTGCCGCTGCTCTTCGCTGATGAGCCCTTCGGCCACCCAGGCGGGGCTTTCGGTTTCGAGAAATTTACGACTCATTACTGGTGCAACATACGCTAACCGGCGCGGTGTGTGCCTGCTCCACCAGTTCCGCCACGGTTTCATCGAGCCCGTGGTACCAGTCGATGTGGGGCGACGAGGCGCCGCAGCCGCCGGGGAAGGTTGGGCACTGGGTATGGCTATGCCGGTACCGGCACTGCGGGCACACCGCCGCCGTATCGAACGTGTTCCAGATGCAGCCGCAGTCGCACTGCCAATGCGCCCCGCCGTCGGGGGCCCAGCGGCAACGGGGGCAATAAATTTCGAGCGTAGAGTTGGTCGGCATAGCAGCAATCAGGTGGAAAGGGTAACGGCGGTTATTGCCTTTGTCAAGCGGCGTCTTCAGCTTTCGATGGCTTGCGCGCCCGCGTCATTTCGCGCTTGCCGGGGGGCCGGGCAGCTTTTCGGTGTGCCAGCCAGCGGCCCGCAGGTTGCGCCGAAACTGGCCCTGGGCGCAGTAGCTCACCAGCACGGCGCCCGGTGCGGCGGCGGCGTAAAGCTGAATGAAAATGGCTTCGGTCCATAATTCGGGCTGTTTTTCGGGAGCGAAAGCGTCGAAATAAACCAGGTCGTAGTAGTTGGCGGGCAACTGGGCGGCTTCCAGCGCCTCGGGCAGCTTGGTGAGGAAGAAGTGGGGCGCCAACGGGAAAGTTTCGGCCCAAGGGGCGGCGTGCAGCTGGTGCAGCAAGGCCACGCTTTCGGGTGCATCAGTGGTCCATTTGCGAGCCAGCTCGGTTACTACCTCGGGCGGCAGCGGCACGGTTTCGAGGGCGTCGTAGGCCACGGCGGCGCCGGCCGTTTGGGCGCGGGCCAGGGTCAGCAGGGCGTTCAGGCCGGTGCCGAGGCCCACTTCGAGCAGGTGCAGCGGCCGGGCGCAGGGCCCGCCCAGCCCGGCTTCGAGCCGCGGCAGCAGCCCGGCCTCGATGAACACGTGCTCCGACTCCTGCCGGGCGCCGTGGCGCGAGTGGTAGTGCTCGTCGAGCGCCGGCACGTAGAGCGTGGCCGAGCCGTCGGCCGTGCGCCGCACTTCTACCTTTGGCTCGTCGGCGAATTCTTCGTTCTTCATTCCTATTTCCTTCTTGAAAGCATGCCCCGCGTAAAAGTAGCCTTGCCCGATACGTTCTCCTTCCGCACCGAAATCCCGGTCCGCATCACCGACCTCAACTACGGCGGCCACCTCGGCAACGATGCGCTGCTGGGCCTGCTGCACGAGGCGCGGGTGCAGTTCCTGCGCTCGCTGGGCCTTGAAAACGACTACGACCCCGTCAGCAAGCTCGGCCTCATCATGGTCGACGCGGCCGTGGAGTACAAGGGCGAGGCCTTTCACGGCGACGTGCTGCGCTTCAACATGGCCGCCACCGACGCCAGCAAGTACGGTTTCGACGTGGTGTACCACGTGCACAACCAGGCCGGCCGGGAAATAGCCCGCGCCAAAACCGGCATGCTCTGCTTCGACTACAACGTGCGCAAGCTGCGCCTGCTGCCCGCAGAGCTAGCGGCGCAACTGGGGTAGGCAAGTGGCCGCAGCTTATTGCAGAAAATATTATATTAGGTTTTCTGCATAATAAACCGCTCCTCCACCGGCCATGCTGCTTCAGGATTTTTTGCCCAGCCCGCCGCTGCGGGAGTACGTGCGCATCATCCAAGTTATTCATTTTGTGTTCGAGGCTGGCGTGCCCCTGCCTTTCAAGGCCTACCCGCCGCGGCCCGAGCAGTGCCTGTCGTTCTACCCGCGCGACGCCGAAGCGGTGGCCTACCCCACCGGCCCGGCCAAGGCCGTCCGGCCCCGCGCGGCGCTCATCGGGCAGCACGCCGTGGTGAGCAACCGCTACGTGGGCCGCGAATTTCTGGCCTTGCAGGTGGTGCTGCAGCCGGGGGCCCTCTACCGCCTCACCAGCATTCCGCAGCCCGAGCTCACCAATACCTACATCGACGCCGAAGCCGTGTGGCCCGCCGAACTGCGCCAACTGAACGAGCGCCTGAGCAGCGCCGCTGCCTGGCCCGAGATGTTGCCCATGGTTGAAGAATTCCTGCTGGGCCGCATCCGGCGCGTGCGCACTGCCCCGCACCCCGCCGACGCCGTGGGCCGGCTGCTGCTGCACCCGTCGCCCCACCTCACCCTCGATGCGCTGGCCGGCCACGCCTGCCTGAGCCCGCGGCAGCTCGACCGGCAGTTTGCCCAGCGCCTGGGCGTGGGCCCCGCCCTCTACGCCCGCATCGTGCGCTTCGACCGGGCTTTCCGGCTCAAGAACAGCCAGCCGGGGCTCGACTGGCTCAGCATTGCCCTGGCCTGCGGCTACTACGACCACCAGCACCTCGCCAAAGACTACCGCGCCTTCACGGGCAGCAGCCCCAGCGCGTTTTTCGAGCAGGACAACCGGGCGCCCGAGCGGGCTTTTGGGTTGGTGGAGGCGTAGGGCGCGGGCGGGTTTGCCCACTTCCGGCACGTCATGCTGAGCTTGTCGAAGCATCTCTACCGCGCAACTAATCCCGGCGATTTATTACTACTGCGGTAGAGATGCTTCGACTGCGCTCAGCATGACGTGTTATCACGCACCAACACTGCTATAAACGTCCATTTTTTACCAATAGCCGGAGCTGCCGGGGCGGAATATTTGTGCATTCCCAACCTCAAACGCCTTTGGTTATGCAACGCCGACACTTTCTCGCTACCTCGCTGCTGGCCGCGCCCGCAGCCGCTTTGGCCGCCACCGGCCTTCCCCACCCCGCCCCGCCGCTTGCGGCCGAACCCGCTGCCCCAACCGCTGGCAGCTTCGTGGTGAGCGCGGGCGAGGGCCGCTTTCAGGAGAAAACCTTTGTGGGCCCGAACCCCAACGACATCAAGATTTCGGGCAAGGACACGGGCGGGGCGCTGGCCGTGTTTGAGTACACGGGCGTGGCCAAGGGCGGCCCCTCGCTGCACCTGCACGTGGCGCAGGACGAAGTTTTTTATGTGGTGAGCGGCGAATACCTGTTTGTGGTGGGCGGCGAGCAGCGCCAGCTCAAGGCCGGCGACACCATTTTCCTACCCCGCCAGGTGCCCCACACCTGGACGCAGCTCACCGCTACCGGCAAGCTGGTGTATTTTCTGCAGCCCGCCGGCCAGATGGAGGACTTCTTCCGGGCGCTCTCGGCCAGCAAAACGCCGCGCACCCAGGCCGAACGTGAGCAGCTGTCGCGCGACCACGGCATGCAGCTGCTGGGGCCGCCGCTGCCCGTTACGCCCTGAGGCTCTTGGGGGCTTCCGCTCGGGCCGCCGCTGGCTGGGAACCCAACGCCCTGTTGGCTTGTATCTTTGTGCTATGTTACTGGAACTGCCCCTCGCCCCCGTCATCAAAAAGCGCGACATCCGCAAAACCTCGCCCGACGAGCTCAAGGCCTTTATGGTGGAGCACGGCGAGAAGCCCTTCCGCGCCAAGCAGGTGCTGGAATGGCTGTGGAAAAACACCGCCGCCACCTTCGACGAGATGAACAACATCTCGGTGGCCACGCGCGAGTTGCTGGCCAACCACTTCGTCATCAACGGCGTGACGGTGCAGAACAAGCAACTGAGCAACGACGGCACCATCAAGTCGGCCTTCCGGCTGTATGACGGCAACGTGGTGGAGGGCGTGCTCATTCCGCACGACACGCGCATGACGGCCTGCATTTCGAGCCAGGTGGGCTGCTCGCTCACGTGTAAGTTTTGCGCCACGGGCTACATGGACCGCAAGCGCAACCTCGACGCGGCCGAGATTTACGACCAGGTGGTGCGCATCCGGGAGCAGTGCGAGGCCCAGTACGGCACGCCCCTCACCAACATCGTGTACATGGGCATGGGCGAGCCCCTGCTCAACTACGCCAACGTGGTGGAAAGCGTGCGCCGCATCACCGCCCCCGACGGCCTGAACATGGCCCCGCGCCGCATCACCATCAGCACGGCCGGCATCGCCAAGATGATTAAAAAGCTGGCCGACGACGACGTGAAGGCCAACCTAGCCCTGTCGCTGCACGCCCCCACCGACGCCAAGCGCAACGAAATCATGCCCATCAACGAGGCCAACTCCCTGGCCGCGCTGAAGGAAGCCCTGCAGTACTACCACCAAAAAACCGGCCGCAAAGTCACCTACGAGTACATCGTGTTCGAGAACTTCAACGACGAGCTGGAGGACGCGGCCGAGCTGCTGAAAATTGCCAAGTGGCTGCCCTGCAAGGTGAACCTGATTGAGTACAACCCCATCGAAAACGCCGCCTACCAGAACGCCGAGGCCGACAAAATCACGGCTTTCCACAAGTTCCTGGCCGACCGCGGCGTGCAAACCAACATCCGCCGCTCGCGCGGCAAGGACATCGACGCCGCCTGCGGGCAGCTGGCCGTGAAGGAAGAAAAGGGCGCTATCGCAGAATAGTCAACCGCGCACCGCCCCACAAAAAAGCCCGAACGTGAGTCACGTTCGGACTTTTTTGTGGGGCGGTGCGGCTGCTGAAAGGGAATTTACGGCTTGCCTTTTTTCGCGTCTTCGCCCATCATGATGATGTAGCTGGGGCACTGCGTCATCATGATGCTGGCCAGCTTGATGCCGAAGGCGCGCATGCTGTCTTTGTTGCTGATTTGCTCCATGGAGTAGATGCTCATCAGCGGCGCCATATTTTTGACGATGGTGCCCTGCATGACGGTGGTGATGACTTCGGTGCGCTCGGCGGCCGTGCGCTGCTTGAACGGCTGGCGGGCATCTTCGGCCCGCAGCTTGACGCAGATGGAATCGGCAATGGGCTGTATCACCGCCTTTTCTTCGGCCGACACGTCGTTGAACGCCTTGGCCCCGCTGGCACCCATTTCCTTCTGGGCCGAAGTGGTGCGCACAAACAGGCTCATGGAGTTGGGGCAACTCACGCTGAGCTTTTTCACTGCTTCCAGTCCCACGGCGCGGCCGAGCTTGTCGCTGCTGAGTTTCTGGCGGCGGGCCGCCGAAAGCAGGGCCGCGTATTCGGTGGATTGGTCGCTCATGCTCGTCATCATGAGGCGCAGCAGGAGGTCGTCGGCCTGCTTGGAGGTCAGGGTTTCGAACTTGGTGGTGCGGCCTTCTTCCTGAATGCGGGTGCACAGACTCGCCGCCACCCGGCTCACGAAGCGGGCCTGGCCGGGCACGGTGTCGGCCGCGGCGGTTTGGGCGGCGGCGTGGCGGCCGCCCAATAGCAGGCACAGGAAGAGAAACGCGGCAGTAGCGCTGATTTTCATGCGGAAAGGAAGGAGCCTTTTGGCCTGGCCCGGCAGTGGGCTCGAACCAAAGGGCCACAAACCTAACACGGCGCGCTCGAAGTCCGCGTTGACATTCACGAAACTGCCCGCGCTACTTGATGCGGCCAAAGCGCACCGTGACCTCGCCAAACGGGTAGGCCGTGCCGTTGTCGTAGCCGAAGCGGGTGCTGCTGTTGCCATTGTCCTGGTAGCTGCCATACACGTAGGCCAAGCCCAGCCCTCCGCCAATGCGCGACGTGGCGTAGCGCAGGCCGGCAATGCCCAACACCGCGGTGGCGGTGCCGTAGGAGTCGCTGCTGCGCACGAGGTAGGTTTCGTTCATGAGCGAGATGCGTCGGCTCACGCGCGTGGCCCCGCCCAGCACAAACACGGGCGTGCTGTAGAAGCCGTCGGTGCCGGAATACGCGTAGCCCACGCCCAGGGTCAGGTTGTTGTCGGCGCTGCCGTAGGTGCCGTTGGCGTAGGTGATGCCATACGCCCCTTCCCGGTTAAACAGCAGCAAACCGCCGGCGCCCAACCGAAACTTTTCGGCCACCGGGAAACTCACTTTGGGCGTGAGGCCGACAAAGTTGTAGGAGCCGGCCCCAGGAATGATACTTGCCAAAGCGCCAATGGAGAAATTGTCCGTGACTCCGTAGTTCACGCTCAACAGAAACAGCTCCAGGTTCTGCACGTAGCCTTCGCCCTTGCGCAGGTTGCGGGCGGTGGGCGCAAAAAACAGGCGGTTGCCGTTGCCAACGTCGTCGTAGCCGCGGGTGGCCTGCTCGGCCGAAAGCAGCACCAGCTGCTTCAGGTTGACGCGCTGCACCCGCACCACGCCCAGGTCCTGGGTTTGGAACTCCAGCTCCTGCGCGCCGCTGCTGCGCAGCACGCCCACAAACGTGTTGCCCGACAGCAATTCCACGCTGTAAGTGCGCCCCACGATTTCGCTCACGCTGCCCGCCGCGGCAGGTGCGGGCACGCCCGCGGAAGCCGGCGCCGTAGGCCCCGTCGGCAACGACGGCGGCGCCGGCACGGGCGTTTGAGCGCGGAGCGGGGCCAAAGGCGCACCGAGCAGGCCCACAAGGACCAGGCAGGCAGAGGATTTTAGCATAAGACCAAAGAAAGGTGGCGAAGCAAATATGCACACCTCCGCCCAACCAGCCGCACGCCCCGGCGCTGCGCCCCTACGATTTCCAGCGGCCCGTGGAGCGGGGCCGGCCGGTGGCCTTTTCCTCGTCCGACTCGCCGGGGGCAATTTCTTCGAGGCGCACGCGCACGGCGTGCGCTTTGGGCTGCACTTTCTGGCCAAAGGCATCGGCAAACTCCTGGGTAAACTCAGCCCCGAAGAAGATGATGAGCGACGAATAGTTGACCCACAGCAGCAGCACAATGGCCGAACCCGCCGCCCCAAACGCCGAGCCGGGGTCCGACTTGGCGATGTAGAACGCAATGAGGTACTTGCCGATGACGAACAGCGCGGCGGTGATGAAGGCCCCAATGCCCACGTCGCGCCAGCGAATGATGGCATCGGGCAGAAAGCGGTAGATGAGGGCGAAGAGCAGCGTGGTGATGCCCAACGACAGCACCACGTCGACGATGTGGATGACGATGATGCCCACTTCCGGAATCTGCCGCTGCAGCCAGCCCGTAAACGCGCTCAGCACGGCGCTTATCACAAACGAGATGAGCAGCAGCAGCGCCACGCTCAGAATGAGCCCGAACGACAGAAACCGCTGCTTCAGAAACGCCCCGATGCCGATGCCGGCCGTTTTCACCTTCAGGTTCCAGATGTCGTTGATGCTTTCCTGCAGCGTGACGAAGAAGGTGGTGGCCGCGAAAATGAGCGTGGCCAGGCCGATGGTAGTGGCCACGGGCCCGCGCTGCTGCACCGTGAATTTGGCAATGCTGTCTTGCAGGAACTTGGCCGAGTCGGCCCCCACCAGCCCCTTCAGCTGCCCGTAAATCTGGCCCGTCACGGCCTCGCCGCCGTAGGCCGCGCTGGCCACCGTGATGACGATGAGCAGCAGCGGCGGCAGTGAAAAGATGGTGTAGTACGAGAGTGCCGCCGCGTGCCGGAACGAGTTGTTGTTGCTAAACTCCGAAGCGGAAGACTTCAGAACCGCCACAACGTCGGAGAATTTATAGTGCGAAGCCATGCTGCAAATGAGTGGAAAGGAGCTCTTCTTACGGCCGTAGCCGGGCAGCGTTATGCTGTAGCCGGGCCTGCGGTTGAGCTTATCGGCGGCCTCAGGCGCGGCGCAGCGTCCAGCGCAGCGTCTCGATGGGGGCCGCGCGCAGGGCCGCGGCCAGCTCCGCATCGTCGCGAAACTGCAGCTGCGTAAGCACGCTGGCTTCCACGCTCACCTCCAGCTCGGGCGCGGCAAAGGGCCAGGGCTCAATGAGTACGGGGCCGCCGGGGCCCTGGGGCTGGCGCAGGTCGTAGCGGCGGCCGTCGGGGCCGTGGTGAATTTCCACGGCGCGGCCCATTTCCGGGATTTCGTGCCGGCAGAGAATAAGCGACAGCCGGTCGCACCAGTGCAGCAGGTCGTAGGCCTGCTGGGCCTCGGCCTTGGTGAGCTTGAGGCCGCGCCGCCATTCCTGCTGGCGCGCCTTGAGGTAGTCGAGGAAAGACGTTATTTCTTCCGACTCGCCCCGCAGGCCCTCGTAGAGGCAGCTCAGGTGCAGACTGGTGAGCAGGCTGCGCCAGCGCCCCTGGAAGCGGGCGGCGGCCAGCACCCCGGCGGCCTGCTCCAGCGAAAAGGGCTTATGGGTGAAATTGGCCGGCGCCCCGGCGGCCGTGAGGCCGTGGTGGCCGCCGCGCCCGCGCCAGGCGTCCTGCTCGTCGTCGTGCTGGGCAATGGCGGCCAGCAGGCCCACCCAGCGGTCGGGCGGCAGGGTGGGCGGCCAGTGCCAGGCCAGCTGCATGGCCAGCAAGGCGTGGGCCTGTTGGTAGATGATTTGCCAGCCGGCGGGCGTGGAGTTGACTATCATGGGGGAACGGAGGCGACGGCGGAGCAATCCGGTTACTTACAACTGCAAAGCGCATGGCTGGGTTGCGGGCCCGGCGGCCATCCGCCACCAACCGTCGCCCCTGCAGTCCGTACTTGCCGCCATGCCCTCCCCCGCCACCGGAAGCCCTACGCCTATCACCGTCCGCCTGCCCGACGGCCGCCGGCTGGGCCTGACGCGCTACGGCAACCCCGCGCACCGGCCGGTGGTGTTTCACCACGGCTTCGGCTCCTCGGGGCTGGAGCTACCGGATGAGCCGGCCCTGCTGGCGCGCCTGCAGCTCCAGCTGCTGGCCTTCGATAGGCCGGGCGTGGGGCAGTCCGACGTGTACCGCCGGCTGTCGTTTCCGTCGTTTGCCGATGACGTAGTGGTGGCGCTTGAGGCGCTCAACATCTCCGGGCCGGTGGGCGTGATGGGCTGGTCGGTGGGCGGAGTGCACGCGCTGGCGCTGGCGGCGCGGCACCCGGCGCGGGTGGCGGCGGTGCAGCTGCTCAGCACCTGCCTGCCGCTGGGCGAGCCCGACGCCTACCGCCACCTCACGCCCACCTGGAAGCTCTTGCGCTGGGGCCAGACTGCTTTCCCGTGGGCCAACCGCACCACTTTTCTCTGGCTGAGCCGGCAGTGGGCCCGCCACCCCGACCGCGCCATCGGCGGGTTCATCCGGCTGATGCGCCCGGAGGAAGCCCGCGTCACGGCCCGCTTCCGGACGCTGCTGCGCGATGCGGCAGTGCAGGGCTTCGCCAACCACGGTCGCGGCGTGTACGACGACGCCCAGGCCTGGTGCCGCCGGCCCGGCTTTCGCATCGAAGACGTGCAGGCGCCCGCCGTGCTCTGGCACGGCGAAGCCGATGGCGTGTGGAGTCCGGTCAACATTCCGTACCTGGCGCAACGCCTCGGCCACGCGCCGGTGCGGCTGGTGCCCGGCGCGGGTCACATGCTGTATTTGGAGCAGTGGCCCGCTATTTTGGAAGAAATGAGCGCGCTGCTCCCCAACGCTCCATAAGCCGCGCCGGCCGCGGGTGGGCCCGGCGTGCCGTTCTTTGGCGGCGCATCCTGCTACCGGCGCCCGGGTGCCCCGCTGCCTTAGTTTTACCTCCGTGAATCAATACCTCCAGCAAATTATTGACAACCCCCTGGCTTCGGCGGCCATTGTGGGCAATCTGGTCATCATCGAAAGCCTGCTCTCGGTGGACAATGCCGCCGTGCTGGCCACCATGGTGGGCGACCTGCCCAAGGAGCAGCGCCACAAGGCCTTGCGCTACGGCATCATCGGGGCCTACGTGTTTCGGGGGCTGTGCATTCTGTTTGCCTCGTTTCTCATCCGGTTCTGGTTTTTGAAGCCGCTGGGCGGGCTCTACCTGCTGTACCTGGCCTACGGCCATTTCCGGTCCCGCCCCGAGCACAGCGAGGAAACCATCGACAAAGAGAAAAGCTGGGTGTACCGCAACACGCTGGGGTTGTTTGGAAAGTTCTGGGCCACGGTGGCGCTCATCGAGCTCATGGACTTGGCCTTTTCCATTGACAACGTGTTTGCCGTGGTGGCCTTCACCAACAACCTGATTCTGATTTGCGCGGGCGTGTTCATCGGCATCCTGGCCATGCGGCTGGTGGCCCAGGCCTTTGTGCTGCTGATGGGCAAGTACCCGTTTCTGGAAACGGCCGCTTTCGTGGTCATCGGCCTGCTGGGCCTCAAGCTGGTGCTGTCATTGGTAAGCCACTTCCTGCCCGGCCACCCCACGAGCGAGGCCCTGGAAAGCGAAGCCGCCGACGTGGCCCTCACCGTGCTCACGGTGGCGTGCTTTGCGGTGCCGTGGGCCACCTCGCTGCTCTTCAACGTGCCCCAGCGCCCCGCCGGCAACCGCCTGGCCGAGGCTGAGCGGCAGGCCGACGAAGACAGCCGGCAAGCGTAGGGCAAATACCGGACATTGATTGCCTTTTGCGGGCGGCGTCCGTATTGCACCCGGCATTCTGCTGTTTATCCACTTCGTCGGCCTTCCTTGCGCACCGCCTTCCGCTCCCTTCAGCACCGCAATTTCCGGCTCTACTACGCCGGGCAGTCCGTTTCGCTGATTGGCACCTGGATGCAGCGGCTAGCCGTAGGCTGGCTGGTGTACAACGCCACGCATTCGGCCTTTTTGCTGGGCCTGGTGTCGTTTTGCAGCCAGATTCCGACGCTGCTGCTCGCCCCCTATGGCGGCACCGTGGCCGACCGCTACAGCCGCTACCGCGTGCTGCTCATCACGCAGGTGGCTTCGCTGGGGCAGGCTTGTGTGCTGGCCTGGCTGGTGCTCAGCGGGCACTACGTCACTTGGGCCGTGGCGGGCCTCAGCCTGCTGCTGGGCACCATCAATGCCTTCGACATTCCGGCCCGGCAGTCGCTCATTGCTGAGCTGGTGGAAGACCGCAGCCACCTGCCCAACGCCATTGCCCTGAACTCGACCATGGTGAACTTGGCCCGGCTGGTGGGGCCGGCGGTGGCCGGGCTGCTGCTGGCCCGCTTCGGCGAAGGCCCCTGCTTTGTGGTGAATGCCGTGAGCTTTGTGGCGGTGGTGGCCTCGCTGCTGCTCATGCGCATCGCGCCGCGCCCACGGCGGGCGCACCGCCCCGGCGCCTGGGAGGGCCTGCGCGAGGGCTGGGCCTACCTGCGCCGGGCGCCCAACCTGCGCCGCCAGATTCTGCTCATGGCGGCCATCAGCTTCTGCGTGATGCCCTATGGCACTCTGCTCCCGGTGTTTGCCAAAGACGTGTTTCACGGCGCCGCGGGCACGTTTGGGTGGCTCAACAGCCTCTCGGGGCTGGGCTCGCTGGTGGGGGCTTTCTACCTGGCTGCGCAGCCCGCCGAGGGCCGCCGCCCGCAGCTGATTACCTACGCGGCGCTGGCCTTCAGCGCCAGCGTGCTGGCTTTTGCCCTGAGCCCGGCGCTGGGCGTGGCGCTGGTATGCATCACGCTGGGCGGGGCGGGCATGATGCTTTTCATTGCGGGCACCAACACGGCCATTCAAACCAACGTGGCCGACCACATGCGCGGCCGGGTGCTGAGCTACTACGTGATGGCGTTTCAGGGCATTCAGCCGCTGGGCGCCCTGCTGGTGGGCTGGTTGGCGCGGCACATTGGGGCGCCGCACACGGTGGCGCTGCAGGGGGCGCTGGGACTGGCGGTGGGGCTGGCGTTCTGGCAGCAGGGCCGCCGCGCCGCGCAGGAAAAGAATTTGGTGGCGGCAGGCAACTAAAGGCCATAAAAGCCGGCCAGGAACAAAAGTTCGAAAGTGTAGCCGCAGCCCACGTCGGTGCTCGTTTCTGGTGTAGCACGGGAGCGGCGAAGCTGCTATACTTTCGTGTTCTGACCATCACTTTTCCACCTTAGGTTTTCGTATGAAAAACTTTACCCGGGGTTTGCGCCAGCTGCTTTGCCTTGGCTTGCTGGCGGCGCCCGGCCTGGCCCGTGCGCAGGCGCAAACGTGGCAGTGGGCCGCCGGGCCTTCCGGCGCCGGTTCGCTTTCGGTGGTGCGCGGCACGGCCCTGGATGCGGCCGGCAATGAGGTCGTGGCGGGGTATTTCAGCGGGACGCTCACCTTTGGCGCTACTACTCTTACCAGTGCCGGCGGCTACGATGTGTTCGTGGCCAGACTCAGCCCGCTCGGCGTTTGGACGCAAGCCGTGCAGGCCGGTGGCCCGGGCGACGACGTCGCTTACACCCTCGCCCTGGACGCGAATGGCAACGCTTTGGTAGCGGGCTATTTTGGTACCACCACGGGCGTTGTGGGCGGAAACGTGGCTAATTTCGGCACCACCGCCCTGACCAGCGCCGGCCGCTACGATGCGTTTGTGGCGCAGCTCAGCCCCACCGGTACCTGGACGCGGGCCGTGCGGGCCGGTGGCATCGGCAACGATGTCATTTTCTCCCTCGCCGCGGATGGCCTGGGCAACGCAACCGTGGCGGGCAGTTTTACCGACGCGCTGACCTTCGGCAGCACGACCCTGGCCACGAACTTCGGCCCGGATGTGTTCGTGGCGCGCCTGAGTGCCAACGGGACCTGGACGCAAGCCGCGCAGGCCGGTGGCTCGGGCTCCGACCTGCCTTCGGGCCTCGTCGTAGATGCAAATGGCACCGCCACCGTCGTGGGCTATTTTCAGAACGATGCCACCTTTGGCACCATTGCCCTGACCGGAGCCGGCGGGGCCCGCGATGTCTTTGTGGCGCGGCTTAGCGCGGCGGGCACCTGGGTGCAGGCCATCCCGGCCGGCGGGGCCAACGACGACTACGCCAACGCGGTGGCCCTCGACGGCGCGGGCAATGCGGTGGTGGCCGGGGTGTTCCGGGGAAGTGCCGCTTTCGGCCCCACCACGCTCACCCAAGTCAATGCGGCCTCCATTCTGGGCGGCTTCGTGGCCAAGCTCTCCCCTGCCGGCGTTTGGACCCAAGCCCTGAAAGTGGATGGGCCAAACAGCGTGTTGATTTCGGCGCTGGCCGTTGATGCGGCCGACAACGTCGTCGTCACAGGCTCCTTCGATTCTTCCGCCAGCTTCGGCAACACGACACTGAACAGCGCGGGCCTGGAAGACATTTTTGTGGCCCGGCTCACGCCGGCGGGCCAGTGGGCCCAGGCCATTCGCGCCGGCGGTAGCGGCTCCGACCAATCGCGCGCGGTAGTGGTTGACAGGAGCGGAGCGGCTGTTGCGGCAGGCTTCGTGCAGAGCCCCGCGGCCTTCGGCCCGCTGGTGCTGTCGAGTTCGAGCACTACCAACACGGCGTTTGTGGCCCGGGTTGGCGGGTTGGGCCTGGGCACCCGGGCGGCGTTTCCGCACCCACGCTTCGCCTTGGCTCCCAACCCGGCTACCGCCACGGTGAGCGTGGTGTGGCCCGAAACGACGGCCGCGGCTTCAATTCAAGTGCTGGATATGCTGGGCCGGGAAGTTCGCCGCCAGGAACTTCCCTTTCACACCTCGGCCGCCACCCTCGATGTCACCGGGCTTGCTCCGGGAATGTACGTGGTGCGCTGCGGCGGCGCCACCAGCCAGCTGCAGGTGGAATAACAGCCGGCCAAAAGCGGAGAGCCAAAAGGCAAAAAGCCTGACTTCACTACGAAATCAGGCTTTTTACCTTTTGGCTCTCCGCTTATTAACTGCTTTTACGCCGGCTGCATCGCCTTCAGGTGCAGCAGCATGTCGGCGGTCATCTTGTCGAGGTCAAAGTCGGGCTGCCAGCCCCAGTCCTGGCGGGCTTTGGAATCGTCGATGCTGGCGGGCCAGGAGTTGGCAATCTGCTGGCGGGCGTCGGGCGCGTAGGTCACTTTAAAGTCGGGCACATGCTGCTGAATGCTGGCCGTAATTTCGGCCGGCGAGAAGCTCATGGCGCCCAGGTTGTAGCTGGTGCGCACCTTGATTTGCTCGGCCGGGGCGTGCATGAGGTCCAGCGTGGCCTTGAGGGCGTCGGGCATGTACATCATGGGCAGGTAGGTGTCTTCTTCCAGGAAGCACTCGTACGGGGCGCCGGCCACGGCTTTGTGGTAGATGTCGACGGCGTAGTCGGTGGTGCCGCCGCCGGGCAGGCTCTTGTAGCCGATGAGGCCCGGGTAGCGCAGGCTGCGCACGTCGAGGCCGTGCTTGCGGTGGTACCACTCGCACCACTGCTCGCCGGCCAGCTTGCTGATGCCGTACACCGTGTTGGGGTTCATGATGGTGACCTGCGGCGTGTTATCGCGGGGCGTGTCGGGCCCGAACACGGCAATGGAGCTGGGCCAGTACACCTGCGCCACGCCGTGGGCCACGGCCGCTTCGAGCACGATGAGCAGGCCGTCCATGTTCAGCTGCCAGCCGAAGAGCGGGTTTTTCTCGGCCGTGGCCGAGAGCAGGGCGGCCAGGTGATAAATCTGTTTGGGCCGATACTGGCGGATGAGCTTGTCGAGGCGGGTGCGGTCGAGCACGTCGAGCAGCTCGAAGGGGCCGCCGGCCAGCAGGTTGGGGTCTTTGGGCGGGCGCACGTCGGCGGCCACCACCAGGTGCGGCTCGTAGCGCTGGCGCAGGGCGGCCACCAGCTCCAGGCCTAATTGGCCGCACGCGCCAATGACGAGCACGGAGCCGGGTAGAACAGTGGGGGTTTCGGGGTCGCCGGAAGGGGAAGCCATGCGGAAGGTCGGGGTTGAGTGAGCGGGTGGGAATGGATAAGGGCGCAAAGATACCGGCACCGCCGTAGCCCGAACGTGCCAAGCTACGTATTACCCTCCTCCACGTTGCCAGGCCGCCTCACCCAAGGCCCTGCGTTCTTCCTATGCCCGAGCTCACCCCTCTCTACACCCTGATTTATCGCAGTCAGGCCTCCCGCGCCGTGCACGAGGTCACGCTGCATTCGCTGATACGCAAGGCCCGCCTGCACAACCAGCAGGCCCGCGTCACGGGCATTCTGCTCTTTGCCAAAGGCCAGTTCCTGCAAGTGCTGGAAGGTCCCGAGCCGGTCCTGAGCGACCTCTACGCCCGCATCAACGACGACCCGCGCCACTACGACGTGCGCACGCTGGCCTACGGGCCCATCGAGCTGCGCTCCTTCGGCCCCTGGCCCCTGGCCTACGCGGCCGTGGACGCCGCCGTTGTGGACAGAGTGACCCATTGCCTGCCGCTGCCCGCCGACGTGGGCCACACCCCGGCCCCCTGCCAGGAAGTCAACCAGCTGCTGCGCAACTTCGCCCAAAGCAGCACGGCGGAAAACTGACGGCCGCCGCCCCGCGCGGGCGGCCCGGCGGTATCTTTGGGTCGATGACTATTCGGTTGGTTTTGCTGATTGTGAGCCTGGGCGCCCTGCTGCGCGGCCCGGCCGCCTGCGCCCAGGCAGCGCCCCACACGCCCTACCGCAACCTGGTGATGGAGGGCGGCGGCATCCGGGGCATTGCCTACGGCGGCGCTCTGCAGGAGCTGGAGCAGCGCGAACTGCTGCGCGACATCCGGCGCGTGGGCGGCACCTCGGCCGGGGCCATTCAGGCGGCGCTGCTGGCCGTGGGCTACTCCGCCGACGAGATTGTGGCCGTGGTGAACGCCACGCCCGTGCAACGCCTCAACGACGGCCGGTTCATCTTTTTCGGAGGCACGCACCGGCTCATCACGCAGTACGGCTGGTATCGGGGCGACGAGTTTGCCACCTACCTCAGCGAGCTGGTGGCCCGCAAAACGCAAAAGCCCAACCTCACGCTGGCCGAGCTGCACCAGTTGGCCCAGGAGCAGCCCGGCCGCTTCCGCGACCTCTACACCACCGGCACCAACCTCACGCTGCAGCGCGTGCAGGTGTTCAGCTACGAAACCAACCCCACCATGCGCGTGGCCGACGCCGTGCGCATCAGCATGAGCATTCCGCTGTATTTCCGGGCCGTGCTGCTCGACGCGCAGGGCAACGTGGTGACCGGCAACCCGGCGCCCGGCCAGCCCGTGCAGGTGCTGGTCGATGGCGGCCTGCTGGCCAACTACCCCGTCGATTTGTTCGACTACCCGCGCTACCTACCCGCCGGCTTCACCGGCCCGCCCGATGCCCGCGGCCGCGTCTTCAACCCCGAAACCCTGGGCCTGCGCCTCGACCGCGCCGAGCAGATTCCGCTCGACACCGCCCCCACCGGCCGCCAGCAGCTTGCGCCCTACGACATTCAGGATTTCAACTCCTATATGGCCGCGCTCTACACCGTGGCCCTCGAAAACCTTAACCCCGTGCAGCCCGGCGACCAGCGCCGCACCGTCAACATCGACTTCCTGAACTTCAGCCCCAAAATCAAGCGGGTGACCGATGCGCAGAAAAAGCAGCTGATGGACAGCGGGCGCAAGGGCGTACAGGCGTTTTTCAGTCGATGAAAAGAAACCCAAAAGGAACGTCATGCAGAGCGCAGCGAAGCATCTTTACCGCGCAGCGCAATCATTTACTATTGCAGTAAAGATGCTTCGCTGCGCTCTGCATGACATGCTTTCGGGTCATATTATCACTTCACCATCCCACCACTCCTCCAACCCATCATATGTACGCCACTCTCCAGCCCGACCTCACGCAGCAGCTCCAGGAAATCAAAGACGCCGGCCTTTTCAAGAAGGAGCGCATCATCACCTCGCCCCAGGGCGCCGAGATTGAAACCAACGAAGCCGGCGAAGTCCTGAACTTCTGCGCCAACAACTACCTGGGCCTGAGCTCCCACCCCGAGGTTATCAAGGCAGCCAAGGAAGCCATCGACACGCACGGCTACGGCATGTCGTCGGTGCGCTTCATCTGCGGCACGCAGAACATTCATAAGGAGCTGGAAGCCAAGCTGGCCGAGTTTCTGGGCACCGAGGACACCATTCTCTACGCCGCGGCTTTCGATGCCAACGGGGGCGTGTTCGAGCCGCTGTTCAACGAGCAGGACGCCATTATTTCCGACGCCCTGAACCACGCCAGCATCATCGACGGCGTGCGCCTGTGCAAGGCCCAGCGCTACCGCTACGCCCACAACGACATGGCCGACCTGGAAAAGCAGCTCCAGGACGCCCAGGCCAAGGGCACGCGCCACCGCATCATCGTGACGGACGGCTCGTTCTCGATGGACGGCACCATTGCGCAGCTCGACAAAATCTGTGACCTCGCCGACCAGTACCAGGCCCTGGTGATGGTGGACGAATGCCACAGCAGCGGCTTCCTGGGCAAAACCGGCCGCGGCACCCACGAGCTGCGCGGCGTGATGGGCCGCGTCGACATCATCACCGGCACGCTGGGCAAGGCGCTGGGCGGCGCCATGGGCGGTTTCACCTCGGGCCGCAAGGAAATCATCGACATGCTGCGCCAGCGCAGCCGCCCTTATTTGTTCTCCAACACGCTGGCCCCGGCCATTGTGGGCGCCAGCCTGCGTGTGCTGGAGCTGCTCACCGAAAGCACCGAGCTGCGCGACAAGCTCGAAGAAAACACCAAATACTTCCGCGAAAAGATGACCGAAGCCGGCTTCGACATCACGCCCGGCGAGCACCCCATCGTGCCCGTCATGCTCTACGACGCCAAGCTGGCCCAGGAATTTGCGGCCCGCATGCTCAGGGAGGGCATTTACGTGGTGGGCTTCTACTACCCCGTGGTGCCACAGGGCAAGGCCCGCATCCGGGTGCAATTGAGCGCCGGCCACAACCGCGAGCACTTGGATAAGGCCATTGCCGCCTTCACGAAAGTGGGCCGGGAGCTGGAAGTGCTGAAGTAGCCGGGCGCCGCCCGGTAGGGCAGCAGGTGGTGACGAACACGACGTGAGGCCGGCAAGATGGCGACGTTGGCAAGTCGGCAGCAAGTTTATTTTGCTGCCGACTTGCCAACGTCGCCCGCCAGCGGATTGCGGCTGAATAAACGCGAGAGCAACGGCAAAGCGGCCGTGAGCGCCGCCAAAATGGCTTGCGTTTGGTTGATGGCCCCGCGCTGGGTGATGAATATAAACGCCGCCGCGACGGCCAGCACCACAAACAAGGGCAAGCTGCGGTGCTGCCACGACTCGTCGCTGCCGGCTTCACGGCTGGCTTCGTGCTCCAAGCGTAGGGCCTGCTGCCGCGACAACCCGGTGATGATGAACAAGCGGAAGCTTTCGTTTACCACCCGCAAGCGGGTGTCGTAAACCAGCAGTCCTTTTTGCAGCAAATCCCCAATCACGACGGTGTCGCGGGTATTTACCAAGCCGTCCTGCGCTAAGTCGTAAAGCAGGTAATGTTCGGCGGGCAGCAGGCTTTCCCACAAGCTGCGGTAGCGCAGTTCGGCCTGGCGCTGAATGCCCAGCAGCACGTCGTCTTCGCTCAAGCGCTGGGTGGTGGGATACAGGTTGAGCAGCATCTGCTCCATGTCCTCTTCAATGCCTTTGAGACAAGACAATGCATCACACTCGGCGTAGAGCAGCCCCCGCAAGTGCACAAACAGTGCCCGGCGGGCGCGATACACCTTTGCGTGGATGGGCACCGGCCCGGGCAGTTGCCGCCGAAGCAGGCGCGCGAAGCGCAGCTGCACTTGCCGGCGCAAGCGCC
The DNA here is from genome assembly GCF_022921075.1 of Hymenobacter sp. 5317J-9. Lineage (NCBI taxonomy): Bacteria > Pseudomonadati > Bacteroidota > Cytophagia > Cytophagales > Hymenobacteraceae > Hymenobacter > Hymenobacter sp. 5317J-9. The sequence goes on along the minus strand of NZ_CP095050.1, from coordinate 733,267 downwards.
GCTGCTCTTCCAGCACAGGCAGGGCCCCATGGCGCACCGGAATGTACAGCAGCTCAAATTGCGACAGCAGGCGCAGCAGTTTATCGCCGGCCTGCCAAATGGCTTGGTGCTGGGCTTGCTCGTCGCAGTTGTCGCGGGCATGGCCGCAGTCGCCAAACATGGCCGGGTGCACCCGCGAGACGATGAAAAGCTGCTTTTTGCTTTTCTGCAAACGAAGCAGCAAGGCCAGTTTTAGCTCGGTCAGCGCGGCGTCGGCGAATAGATAATCGAACTGCAGCAACACGATGGCGGGCTTGTCGGAACCGATGGCTTTGGCCAACTCCGGCCAGTCCGTTTCGCGGCCCGGCGGAGGCAGGGCCGAAGGCATAAACCGGCAGTCGATGGCGTTTGAATCATCCGTAAAAGGAGGGAATTCGGCTTCATTGCCGGGCATGGGACACACCACGTAGTAGTGCGTAACGGGCTGTGAGCGGGCCGCTGGCGCCAACAGCGCGGCCACGGCGCCACGTGAGGGCTGCCCGGGCCGCAGCAGTGCCACCAGGGGCTGGGTGTCGAGGCCAAACACCCGCCGCACCAGCATGCGCAACACGGCGTAGAGCCCCGCCAGCAGCACCAACAGCCACACGTTGCGCCACAGCCAGAGCATTATTTCGGCGGGCAGCTTGTAGCTTTGGTGGGCGTGAACGTAGCGCAGCATGTCGTTGGGCCAATACCAGAAACGCCCCAACTGCACGTCGTTGACCTGCGAAACCAAATACTGGACGGGCATGGCATCTTGCGCAGCGGCGCCGGGGCGGTGGCTCTGCAGCCGGGCACGCTGGTAGGGGCGTTTATCGGCCTTCCAGTCAAGGGGCCTGTCTCCCGTTACCAGTTGGCTGTGGTGCACCGAGTCGGCTACGGGCTCCAGCGCCACCAGCAGGTTGTGCAGCACTCGTTCGCCCGGCCCCAGCTGTCGGCGCACCGAATCGGTAGCGCTGGGTGCAGTATAAAAGAAGAATTGGAGGTATTGCTTTTGCAACCAAGGGTAGTGGGCATCGGTAAGGCTTAGGCGTCCTTGCTGAAACAAGTTGAGATGAGCCTGCCGGACCTGCTGCTCCCGCTCAAAACGGTAGGCAATCTGATAGCAATAGACGGCGGGCACGATGCTCAGCACCAGCAGCCACACCAGCATCATGGCCGCGTAGCCGTTCAGGGTGTTCACCCACGGCTGACGCATAAGGCGCTTGGCCAGGGTCAGCACGGCAAATTGCAGCCACGCCACCCCTCTGCTCAGCGCCCGGACTATGCCCATTTTTTTGATGGCAGCGGTGGTGTTCTGAAAGCCACTGCGCACCAGAGAGGCGTAGCCGACCAACTCCATTCGCAGCCGTTGCATGCGGGTGCGGCGGCCACCGCTGGGTACCGGCGTCCAAGGGCTGGCCGGGGCCGGCGAAGCCTGACGGTGCAGCAGACTGCTGGTGCGGTTGGTTTCGGCCCACCACATGATGCCAAACACCACAGCCAAGACCGCCTGAAACGCGATGATGCTCCAGAAATCGCAGGAAAGCCAGCCCATGCTGAAGCCTGCCAGCAGGTTTATCAAGGCCACCACGCTCACCAGAACCACCTGCATCAGCCAGCGAATGCGCGCTTCGTCGTCGGAAGCCAGCTGCAGGTAGTGGCTGGCAAACCCCACCAGCCAAGCAGGCAGCAGCACCAGCAGGAATAAGTGAGCCAACTCGGTGGTGCAGCATACGGCCAAGAACTGCAGCACCAGGCCCACCATGCCCGCCAGGATGATTTGCACGTAGTGCCGCAGGTGCCTCGCCTGCGGCCAGAGCCTCGGAAACGTATTTCGCGCAGGCATCCGCCGCCCCCGCCGGGTTTGGGCCATTTGCAGCAAAGCCAGCAGCCCCAGGGTGGTTCCGGCTACCCCAACCAGCAGAAACGTCGCCAGCACCAGCGTGCGCAACTGTCGGCTTTGCAGTTCTTCCTCGCTAGCCAACGTGAGCAAAAAGTAGCCCTGCACGCTCTTCATCGGCCCAACGCGCATCCGGTACCGGTGGCCTTGGTAGTGAATGCTGGCCTGAGCGGGCTCCTGCGACAGCAGCGCGGCTTTGATAAGTCCGCTGGGCTCGCAGTCTTGCAGCACGTTCTCGCTTAAACTCAGGCGGTCGTCAGAGTGGAACTGCACTTCGCCGGCGGTGTTCACCACGCAAAAGCTAAACTCCGGAGGCAAAATGGGCTTGGTCAGGGCCGTGAGCCGCGTCACGTACAGGCCCAGAATGGGCTGAGGCCGGCTCGAATCGGCCCAGAGCCAACCAGGCATGGTCAGCACCACGCCCTTTTCGCCAAAACGACCGTACCGCCGCACCGACGACAGCCGTGCCTGATTCATCAATTGGGCACGGGGCTGCACCAGCGCTGCCGGAGGACGGTAACCGGCCAGGTTGCGCTGCCATGCTTTGAAGTAGCCGCGCTCGCGCAAATCAGGCTGGTAGTACCCGGAATCGCCCGCAAAGTCGCGGCTAAGCAGCGCCACACCGTGGCTGTCCAGCCACAGCATCTGGTCGGTTAGCCGCGCGCGCCGGACTGCCGGCCGGGGTGGGACATGGGCGTCCACCAGCCAGGGCCGGCTGTCGGCATCTGCCTGCCAGGGCGAGGCCAGCCATTGCAGTTGCTCGGGCAGCCACGGGCACCGGGCCGCTGGTCTGGGCAGGGTATCGACTACTGCCTGCCAGGGCAGAGAAGGAATGCGGTAGTCGAACTGCCGCAAATTGGTCGGGCCAACGTTGCCGGCTTCCTGCGCGGCGCGGCTGTTGGCTTCTTTCACCAGCTTAGCCACCACCTTGTTGGCTTGCGTGGCCTGCGTTAGCTGCTGGCGCAGGGCATTCATTTCGACCTGCACGGCGTCGTCGACCTGGCGGGCAAGCAGCTGAAGCTGGATGTCGAGCGAGTCCGGCGCAATGTTGTAGCGCGCCGTGGGCGAAAGCAGGAGCAGGATGACAAGCATCAGCCCCACCACCAGTGAAAGGCCGCAAAACACCACGTCGCGTAGGTTTAGGCGTTCGTGGGCCGTCATCAGCAGCACCCGCAGCAGCGGCAGCGCCAGCACCCCCAGCACCACCAGCAGCAACGCCAGTTCGATGCCGGGGGTGGGCAATTCCTGCTTTTCCTTGGCAAACCGCTCGGTGGCGATGGCGCCGCACAGCAACCACGTGGTACCGGGCCGCAGCTGCACCGGCTGAATGAACACCTGATAGGACTGCCCGCCCAACGACACCGCGGCCTGCCGGGTCGCTTGCAGGCCAGAGGTATCGCGCAGCCAGTGCGGCATCTTGCCCTTGGCCCAGCCCGTCAGGTCGAGCATGGGCGGTCCTTTGGGGCTGCTGTAATACACCTCGTTGAATAACTGGCCCTGGTTGCCGGCCCCATCGCCACCCGGCCCCACCACAAAAAACACGTCGAATACCTCAAGTCGGCCCAGGTTCTGGATAAATTCCTTGCTGGTCACCGACGTGCGCACGACTATCTGCTGGCCTTCGGCCTCCATCCTCGCCCCGGGGATGGTGTCGAGCAGGGCCGACCTGTATGCGAAGCTGAACTGCTGCGTTTGCGAATTCCACGTGATGGCCTTCACGACCTGATGCTGCGGCAGTAGTTGCACGCTGTCGAACCGCGGCAGGTTCTGTTCCACCGCACCGGTTTGGCCAAAGCTATTTTTCAGTTCTTTTTTGCGGAAAACGCTGGCAAACTCTCGCAACTGTACCGGCCCCATCGTGCTAGGCACCAGTCCATTCACAATTTCGCGCAGCATCGATTCGCTGCGCTTTTCGAACACCGTGTGCTGCTCGGCCATATTCTGGCCGATGCGCTCCAATGCCTGAAAGTAACGGGCTTGCAGCTTCGACTGGCGGGAAGGTACCTGCACCAGCAGATAATAGGCCACCCCCAAGCACAGCGCGAAGCTGACGCCAATGGTTACGCTATGGCGCCGTAACGACGCAGAAAAATTGCTCACGACCTGAGGGTAGAAGGATTATCAAATAGCACAAGCAGCTACAAGGACAAGGCTCGCCCAGCGGCGCACTTAAAGGTGTAATGGCGCGCTAAGGCTGATGCCGGGCCACAAAGCCACGCACGGGCGCCGAGACGCCGTCAGGAAGCGCAGTATAAAATCCCTCGGGGGTGGGGTGATGGCCGGTTCTGGCGCACCAAGCGGCGCATAACCGGTAAGCATAGGGCGCAAGCACATCTGGACGAGCATAGCCAGCAGGAGCGCGCCGAACGCATTGGAAAGTAAAAGAGCAGCCATCGGAGGGTAGAACGAGTGCTTACTTATCGCAAAACGGCATATCCGTTGCGGCAACCAATCTATATATCTCAAAAACACGCTATGCAATAATACATTTTTTATTAGTAAAATCAATATATATTATCAAAAATACCCGGCAGAATATAATACAGGGCGTCTCTTATACTCACCTTGGATTTCCTACTAATCCACTGCACCACAAAAAAAAGCCCCGCTGGCAGCTGCCAGCGGGGCTTTTCCGTTACGCGAAGCGCTGGGCTATTCCCGCACGATGCGCTGCGTGAGCACGCCTTCCGCGGTTTGCACGCGCAGCGTGTACACGCCCGAAGCCAGGTTCGTCAGGCTCAGCGACTCCAGGCCGGTGCCCAGCGTGCCGGTGCGTACCGTCTGGCCCAGGGAGTTGAACACCGAGAACTGCGAGGCGTTGGCCTTCGTGCCGCGGAGTTCCACGGTCAGGTTGCCGTTGGGCGTGGGGTTGGGGTACACCAGCAGGCTCACCCCGTTGCGGGTGGCCGTCTGCGTACCCGTCACCACCACCGACACTGGCGCCGAGGGGATGGACGAGCAGCCCGTGGTGGCCGTCACCACCACGGTGTAGCTGCCGGATTGGGTGCCGGCGGCCAGCAGCAGCGTGTTGGCGCTGCTGGGCGGGCCCACGGCCACGGCCGGCGTGCCCTTGAAGAACTGGTAGGTGGCACCGGCCAGCGTCGGCGTGCTCAGCAGCACGGCACCGCCCGCCTGCGGCGTGGCCGTGAGCGTGGGCTGGCCAATGCCGAAGATGACCGTGAACGTGGTGGTGGCGGTGAACGAAGCGCAGGCGCCCGAGCCGGCCACCGTGTTGGTCACCGTGAAGGTGCCGTCGATGTTGGTGTTGGCCAGGTTAATCACGCCCGTCACGGGGTCGATGCGCAAGCCAATGCCCGTGGTGCCAAACGTGCCAGCCACCGCGCCGGGGGCCAGCACCGGGGCCACCGTCACCGGCGAGTTGGTGCAGTACGTGCCGGCGGGGTACGAGAACGCCGCGTTGGGCGCCGCCTGCAGAGTGAGCACCACGCGGCCCGTGGAGGTGCACGGCGCGGCCGGGCCGGTGGGGGTCAGGGTGATGGTGACGGTGCCGGCGGCCACGTCGGCGGCCGAGGGCGTGTAGGTGGCGTTGAGCGTGGTGGCGTTGGGCGAGAACGTGCCCGTGCCCGTGCTAGTGTAGGTAGCGCCCGTGGCCGTGCCGGCAATGCTGCCGTTCAGCTGATACGGCGTCTGGCCGCAGCTCGTGAAGGCCGACACCGGCAGCGAGGCCACCAGGCCGGGCGTCACGTTCACCTGGATGGGCGTGCGCGTGGCGCCGATGCACTCGCTACCAATCTGCCAGTTGTAGAAGAAATAGTAGTAGTCGGTGCCCAGCGTCGAGTTGGTGATGGTCACCAGCCCGCTCGGCGAGGTGTACGGATACGCCGTGGCCGGCTGCGGCGTGCTGCTGAAGTCGCGGATGAGGCTCGGCGTGGCGGCGCTCAGGTACAGCGTGTACTGGCCGGCGGCGGGCACCGCCAGGTTCAGCGTGAGCACCGTGGGCGAGATGGCGGCCGTGGTGTTGGCCGGCACCGGCACCGTGACGCTGGCCACCGGCGTGCCGGTGGTCGTGCTGCCGTTCAGCAGCTGAATGGTAGCCGTGCCAGCAGCGGCGTTGGCCGTGCGGTACACCGTCACGTTGGTGATAACCGTGGGGGCCGTGGCCGTGAAGTACAGACCGCCGATGGTGTTGGTGCCGTCGGTGCCCGTGGTGGAGGGCTTGCCCACGTTTTCCTGGTTGCCGGCAAAGGCTTCGGCGTAGTACGTGGTGCTGGCCGTGAGGGCCGGGGTCACGAAGGGGTTGCCGGTGCCGATGGCCGTGCCGCCGGTGGCGGTGGTGAAGTAGCGCACGTTCACGCCCGTGGGCACCGTGGCCGAGAGCGAGGCGGTAGCGCCGGCGCAGGTGCTCACCGGCGAGGGAGCCGCCGAAATCACCGGGTTGTTCACCAGCACGGCCGATACGTTCGAGGTAGCCGAGTTGGCGCCGCAGCTCACCACGGCCCGGTAGTAGGTGGTGCTGGTGAGGGTGGGCGTGGTGTAGCTGGCCGACGTGGCCCCGCTGATGTTGGTGAACGGCCCCGTGGCGCTGGTGCTGCTCTGGTACTGGATGTCGCCGTTGGCGGCGCCGGCCAGGGTCAGGGTGGTGGCACCGCTCACGCAAATCGAGTACGTCGAGGGCGAGAGCGTGCCGGCCACCGGAGCCACCACGTTGAGGGTGGCGGCCGGGGTCAGCACGTTGTTGGCGGCGTTCTGGTCGCCGGTCACGGTGGTGGTCACCGAGAACGTATAGGTGCCGAGCGTGGTGAAGTTGGCCAGGCTGGTCAGGGTGACGTTCTGCGTGGCCGTCGACGCCAGCGTGCCCGTGCTGATGACTTGCGTCAGCGTTTGGGGCGTGGTGCCGGCAGGACCCGTGATGACCACCGTCACCGTGAGCGGGTTGGTGGCAAAGTTGAGCGTCGCGGTGCCGTTGTTGCGCACCTGCACCGTCACGGGCGTATTAGCCCCGAAGCAGGTCGAGGTGCCCGAGTTCACCGGTGACACCAGCGCACTGGCGGCAATGTCGATGGGTTGGGGCGTAAACTCGTAGGCCCCGATGTCGGGCGTGGTGGCCGAACGCGCGGCGCCGTTGAAGTCCGTGGTGATGCCGGCCACCGGCGTACCCACGTTGTTGAGCGCCGGCTGGCTGCTCTGCAGGTCGGTGTTGGAGGCGAAGATGGGGTCCACGCTCACCGAGCTGGCGTCTTTGCCCGTGGCCGTTTGCAGCGCGGCCAGCGTGGCCACGGCCGTGGTGGCCGAGATGCCGCCCGTGCCGCCCACGTTGGCCAGCACGCCCTGGGCGCCCGCCACGTAGTAGTCGTTGCTGTTGAGCACGTTGTAGGCCGAGGTCGGCGCGTAGGTGTAGAACGAGTAAGCTACGCTGGCGGTGGTTCCTCCAGTCACGAGCGAGTTCACCAGCACGTTGTTGGCCACGGTCAGGTTGGTGGCGCCCGTGTTCACAAACAGCGCCGCCGAGAGGTAAGTGCTGGTGGGAACCGTGAGGTAGTTGCCGTACAGGTTAACCGAGTTGTAGGCCACGGTGATGCCCGAGCCGCTGCTCACGCGGATGCCGATGATGGCGTCGGAGGTGAGGGTGCTCCAGCCCGAGCCGTTCATGCCCGACACCAGGTTGTTGCTCACCACCAGGTTGCTGGTGGCGTTGCCGGTGGCGATGTCGATGCCTTTGCCGCCGTAGCCGCCGGTGGGCGCGCCCACCACGGTTTCAATGCGGTTGCGGTCCACCACGCCGTTGATGAAGTTCGTACCCAGGTAGATGCCGTAGGCGTTGGTGCTGCTGGTCGAGACGTTGCTGACGACGTTCTGGCTCACCGTGGCGCCGTTCACGCCGGCCGGGAAGTTCATGCCGTAGGTAGTGGCCGAGGCCACCACGTTGCGCACCGTGTTGCCGGTCACCACCGGGTTCACGGCGTTGGTCAGGTACAGGCCGGTGTTGCCGATGTTGTCGGCCGCGGCAGCCGTGGCCGGCCCAATCAGGTTGTTCGAAACGGTCAGGCCGTCGAGGCCGCCGGCGCTCACGGCCGCGGTGCCGCCGGCATAAATGCCGTAGTACACGCCCGAAATCGAGTTGTTCTGGATGGTCAGGTTGTCGTTGTCGGCGCCGGTGCCCGTGGCGGGCGTGCCCGTCGGCGTGGCCGAAACCAGGATGCCGAACGAAGCCGAGTTGCCGTTGGCGCCGCCGCGCAGGTTCATATTGCGCAGGGCCACGAACGACGTGCCGTTGCCCGCGCCCTGGCTGCCCACAATGATGACGCCCGCCGCCGTGGTCTGGGTGTTGTTCAGCGTGAGGTTGCGCTGGGTGCCGCCCACCACGTTCGAGCCGTCGAAGGTGAGGTAGGTGGTGGCCTTAAACTGGAGCAGGCTGTTGGCTGCCCCCGTGATGGTGCTCGTCACGCCCGTGTAGGGGCTGAAACGGGCCGTGTTCGTGGCCGAGGCCGAGGCGTTGGCGTTGAACACAATGGGGAAAGTCTCCGCCGTCGAATAGGTCGCATCGAGCAGGTAGAACGTCACCGCGCCGCCCAGCACGTTCACGTTGTAGGCATTGGCGGCGGCGGTCAGGGTCGGGTACACGCGGTCGGCGGGGGTGCCGGCCGGGGGCGTGGAGGTGCCCACGTAATAAATGCCGCTGAGCACGCCCACAATCTGGAACGAGCCGGGCGTGGCCGGGGCCGTGGTGCCGGGCGGCGTGGCGCCGCTGCCACCGCCGTTGGGGGCCGTGCTCACGTTGGGCGTGGTGGCCAGGTCCTGGGCCGCCACGTAGTACTGCACCACGTCCCCCGTGGTCACGCCGCCAATCAGGGTGTAGTTCAGGGTGAAGGTGTACTGGTTGCCGCTCACGCTCGTGGCGTTCACAAACACGTAGGCACCGCTGGTGCCTTTGCGGTAGTACAGGCGCGGGGCGTTGGCGCCCGTGGCCACGCCGGCCGCGTCGCTGATGGTGACCACCAGCGTGCGGTTAGCGGTGCTGTTGGTGTTGCTGAGCGTGGCGTTCAGGATGGCCGGGCCGGTGAGGTCGAGCGGCTGGTAAGTGCCTTCGTAGGCGCCCAGGTCGGGCGTGGTGGCGCTGCGCGTGGCGTTGGCGTAGTCGGTGGTGATGCCGCTGATGGGGGTGCCACCGCCTTCCACCTGCGTGGGCGTGGTGGTACTCACCTTCAAGAAGTTGGCGTTGGTGCCCACGGTGCTCACGAAGGGCACATTCTCGGTCACCGAAACCACTTCGCGGTCGCTCAGAAAACTCTTGTAGTCGGCCAGTGTCGACAAGCCGTTGGTGAGGGTGCCCGTGCCTTCGCCGTATATCAGGTTGCCGGTGGTGGCCGGCGAGCCGGCGTAGTACAGGTTGTTGTTGGTGGCGGTGGTCAGGTTGATGGGCGCAACGCCCGCCGAGCCACCCGAGCGGCGCAGGGCAACGGTGCTGCCCGTGCCGGCGGCCGTGGAGGTGTTCACCACCACGTTGTTGCGCAGGGTCACGAGCGTGGTGGCCGTGGAGGTGAAGTAGATGCCCGAGGTGCCGAAGTTGGCGCCCGAGCTGCTGCCGTTGAGGTAGATGGTGTTGTACTGGGCATTCACCGTGGTGCCGCCGGCCAGGTACAGGCCAGTGAGGGCAGTGGTGTTCGAAGCGGCAGGGGCCTTGAAGTCGCCAATCAGGTTGTTGGTCAGCGTGGTGGTGGTGCCCGTGGTGTAGATGCCGTAGATGGTGGCCGTGGCGCCGTTGGCCGTGAGGCCCGACACGCGGTTGCGGTACACGTCCACGTTGCCACCGCCACTCAGGTACATGCCATAGAGCGTGTTGCCGTCGCAGGTCACGTTCTGGATGGTGTTGCCGTAATACTGCGTGGCCGCCGTGCTGGCCGGGAAGCCATAGTAGCCGTAGATGCCGCTGGTGGCCCCCGTCGTTGTGATGTCGCTGATGGTGTTGTTGTACACGTTCAGCGTGGCGGTGGGGCTGGTGCTGATGTAGAGCAGGTAGTTGAACGCCGACGTGCCCGTGCGGTTCCAGTTGCTGACGGTGTTGCCGAATACGTTCAGGTTGGGCAGCGACGAGGTGTTGTACACGCCGTAGAACACCCCCGAAGTGGTGGTGGTCGAGTTCATGCTCAGGCTGTTGTTGCCCATGTTCACCGTCGAAGCGGCCCCGTTCAGGCCGTTCACGCCGCTACCGTTCTGAATGCCGTAGCTCGTCGAGGTCGCCGTGTTGGTATTCACCGTCACGTTGTTGCCCAGAATGTCGGCGCTGCCGCCGGTCGTCACCAGAATGCCATACAGCGTGCTGGTGGGGCCCGTGGTAGTAGTGGCCGTGGTGCTGGTCACGGTGTTGCCCTGCACCTTCACCCCGTGCTGGTAGATGGAGTAGATGCCGTAGGCCGTGGTGGTGGTGCCGTAGTCGGTGATGGTGTTGCCGGTGGCGGCGGTGCCGCTCAGCACGCTGCCGATTTCGTTGCCCTGGTCGTAGTACAGGTAGGGGCTGGCCGCCGCGTAGCCGGCCACGTAAATGCCGTTGTTGACGCGGCTGATGGTGTTGCCGTAGAACTTGTTGTTGGAGTTGGTGCCCGACAGCGCCGTGGGCGCCAACGCGGTGGTGCTGGCCGGCGTGTGGTTGGCCGAGTAGATGCCCGACGTGGCCGTGCCTTTCTGCAGCGTGATGGAGCAGTTCCGAATCACCACGTTCTGGCAGCCATCCACGGCGGGCGTGCTGGTTTTCAGCAGGGCGAAGCCCCATTCTATTTGGGTGGTAGCGGTGGCGTTGGCCGCGGGGTCTACCAGGGTCAGGCCGTCGAAGGTGACGTAGTCGGCGCCCTGCAGCGTGAAAATGGCGTCGAGCGTGGTCGAGACGCCCGTCCCGCCCGTGATGACCGGGCTGGCGCCCGTGCCGGCGCCTTTCTGGAACACGATGGGGTTGGCCGCCGTGCCGCTGGCCGTGATGAGCACGTTGGCAGCCGTTTCGGTGTAGCCCGGGGCGATGTTGAAGGTGACCCCGCCCGTGCCCACGCCTTGCGCGTTCAGGGCCGTGACGGCCGCCGCTACCGTGGCGTAATCGCCGGGAATGGATTTGGCGCCCGACAGCTGCGCCTGTGCACTCAAGCTACTGAGCAGCAGTGCGCCTGCGCCCAGCAACCCCAGCAGCCGCTTGCGCGTCGCTAGGCCTCCGAACCGCACCTGCTGCGGTTCGCCAAGTAAATTTTTTCGCATAAAAACGACGGTAAAAGTGAAAGAATACGGTGGGTGAAAAAGGGAGAGAGGGTAGAAAGTAGTCAGCGCGCCTACCGGTACACCGCTGGCATTGCCCTTCGGGATAAGGCAAAAACGGTATTCCCTGCGGCCACGACTGTGCAAGTCGAAAGTATAGCTAAAATATGCAGCATCCTAATGTTGCATTGTTTGCAGCGGCGATTACGCAGAAAAGGCAGCGGGCTAACTACTTACCAATATCCAACTCAAAGGCCTCTCATTGACTAGCTGCCTTGGCTTGCGATGCTCAACGCGGTTTCGGCCGGCAATACTTTCCGCTCCAATTCCACCCCCGATTGCCTGCCACCGCGGCCTCAGGCACCCATGAAAAAGCCCCGCTGGCGGCTGGCCAGCGGGGCTTTTCAGTTACGCGAAGCGCCGGGCTATTCCCGCACGATGCGCTGCGTGAGCACGCCTTCCGCGGTTTGCACGCGCAGCGTGTACACGCCCGCCGCCAGCTTGCTCAGATTGAGCGACTCGGTGCCCACGGCCAGCGAGCCGGCGTGCACCACCTGGCCCAAGGCGTTGAACACGCGCAGCTGCGAGGCTTTGGCGTTGATGCCGCTCAACTCCACGCGCAGGCGGCCGTCGGCCGTCGGGTTGGGGAACACGCGCAGGCTCACGCCGTTCAGGGTGGCCGTCTGGGTGCCCGTCACCACCACCGACACCGGCGCCGAGGGGATGGACGAGCAGCCCGTAGTCGAGGTCACCACCACGGTGTAGGCGCCGGACTGGGTGCCGGCGGCCAGCAGCAGCGTGTTGGCGCTGCTGGGCGGGCCCACGGCCACGGCCGGCGTGCCCTTGAAGAACTGGTAGGTGGCGCCCACCAGGGCCGGCGTGCTCAGCAGCACGGCACCGCCCGCCTGCGGCGTGGCCGTGAGCGTGGGCTGGGCCACGCCCGGGTTGATGGTGACGGTGGTGGTGGAGGACGAAGCGCCGCTGCAAGCCCCCGTGACGGACACCGAGTTGGTGATGGTGAAGGTGCCGTCGATGTTGGTGTTGGCCAGGTTGATGATGCCCGAAACTGGGTCAATCCGCAGGCCGAAGCCCGAGGCCGTGAAGGTGCCCGCCTGCGCACCCGGCGCCAGCACCGGCGCAATGGTGGCGTTGGCGCCCGTGCAATAGGTGCCGGCTGGGTAGCTAAAGCCCGAAGCCGGCGGCGCCGTGAGGGTGAGCACGAACTGGGCCGTCTTGGTGCAGGACGCGGCCGGGCCGGTGGGGGTCAGGGTGATGGTGACGGTGCCGGCGGCCACGTCGGCGGCCGAAGGCGTGTAGGTGGCGTTGAGCGTGGTGGCGTTGGGCGAGAACGTGCCCGTGCCCGTGCTGGTGTAGGTAGCACCCGTGGCCGTGCCGGCAATGCTGCCGCTCAGGGCCACCGGGGCCGTGCCGCAGCTGGTAGCCGCCGTGGCCGCGAGCGAGGCCACCAGGCCCGCCGTCACGTTCACCTGGATGGGCGTGCGCGTAGCACCGCTAACGCACTCCGAACCCAGGCGCCAGTCGTAGAAATAGTAGTAGTACACCGGGTCGAAGGTGTTGCCCGTGATGCTCACGTTGCCGCTCGGCGAGGTGTAGGGGTACACGGCGCCGGCCGTGTTGCGGTACAGGCTGGCCGTCGAACCCGTCGAGGTCATGCTCAGGCGCAGGCCGGTACCGGCAAGCAGGGAGAAGTTCAGCGGCACGAAGGTCTTCACGTTCAAATCGGCCGCCGTGAACGTGGCCTGGTAGGCTTGCAGCACGGTGCCGGCGCTGTTGAGCAGCTGAATGTTGCTCACGCCTGCGGCGGTGGGGTACACGTACACGCCCGTCAGGGTGGTCGGCGACAGCACGTTGAAGGTCATGGCGTAGGTAAAGTTGACGCCCCGCCCGCGCCCAGCGAGTTGGAAGTCGGCCCCACGTTTTCGGTGCCGCCCGCGAAGGCTTCGGCGTAGTAGGTGGTGCTGGCCGTCAGCGACGGCGTGGTGAAGGGGTTGCCCGTGCCCACCAGCGTGCCGCCCGTGGCAGCCGTGTAGTAGCGCACGCTCACGCCGGCCGGCACCGTGGCCGAGAGCGTGGCCGTGCCGCCGGCGCAGGTGCTCACCGGCGAGGGAGCAGCCGTTATCACGGGGTTGTTCACCGTCACCGTTGCCACGTTGCTATACACGGTGTTGCCGTTGCAGGTGGTGCGCACACGGTAGTAGGTGGTGCTGTTGAGCACCGGCGTGGTGAAGGTAGCAGCGGTAGCGCCGGCAATGTCGGTGAAGGTGCCGGTGGCGCTGGTGCTGCTCTGGTACTGAATGCCGCCGTTGGCCACGCCGCTCACCGAGAGGGCCGCCGTGCCGCTCACGCAGAGGACGGCGCTGGCGGGCGAAAGCGTGCCGGCCACGGGGGCCACCGCCGTGCGGGTGGGGGCCGGCGTGAGCGCGTTGTTGCCGGTGTTGAGGTCGCCCGTCACGGTGGCCGTGATGGCAAACGAGTAGGTGCCCAGCGTCGTCATGTTCAGGGTGCCGCCCAAGGTCACGATTTGGGAAGCACCGCTGGCCAGGGTGCCGGTGTTCAGGGTCGTGGTCAGGGTGGTGGTGGTGCCGCCGGGCAGCGTCACCACGGCCGTCACGGTGGCCGGGTTGCTGGCAAAGTTCAGCGCCGAGGTGCCGGCGTTGCGAATCTGTACGCTCACGGGTTCGGCGGGGCCGTAGCAGGTGGTGCCGGCCACGGGCGTGAGCAGGCTCACGGGAGCCACGTCGATGGCCACGGGCGTAAACTCGTAGGCGCCCAGGTCGGGGGTGGTGCCGCGGGGAGCGCCGGTAATGTCCTGGGTCACGCGGGCCAGCGGCGTGCCGGCGTTGTTGAGCACCACGTTGGTGGGCGTCAGGTCGCCGGTGCCGACGTTCACAAACGCCGGGTCCACTGACACGCTGTTCTGGTCGAAGGCGCTGCCGTTGGCGGCCTGCCAGGCGGTCAGCGTGGCGTAGGCCGCGGTGTAGTAGCCCACGTTGCCGTTGGGCACGTAAATGTCGTTGTAGTTGCTGGCCGGGGCGTTGGTGGTGTAGTACAGGCCGTACTTGGTGCCGGTACCGGTGCGCGTCACGCTCACCACGTTGTTCTTGATGTCGGCACCCGTGCCCGAGCTGTAAATGCCGTACGTGGTCGACGTAGTGGCCGTCGCTTGGTCGTCGCTGCTGATGGTATTGTTGTAAATCCGGCTGTAAGCCCCACCCGTGTTGTAGATGATGTACTGAATGCCGCTACCCGTGAGGTTGTAGAACACGTTGTTCACGAAATCGTTGGGCGTGGTGGCCGTGGGCACGGTGCCGGTGGAGATGTACAGCACGTAGGCGGTGCTGGTCGAGGCGGGGTTGCCCGTGAACAAATCGTGGAAGCGGTTTTTCTCCACCGCCAAGTTGCGCGAGCCGCCGCTGAAATAGAGGCCGTAGAGCGTGGAGCCGTTGGTGCGCAGGGGGCGGGCCACCTCGTTGCCAACCACCTGCAGGCCATCCTGGTAGCCCACATAGATGCCGTAGTTGTAAAAGTCCTTCACCGCATTGTTGCGGATGATGTTGCCGGTAGCATACGCCGTGGCGGTGCTGTTGCCAAACAAGGTGATGCCGTAATAGCCGCCGTTCACCGTGTTGCCCTCAATGGTGAGGTTGTTGGCCGACGTACCGCTCGTCGACACGCTGGTGGTCGAGCCGCTCACCGCAATGCCCGCAAACAGGCTCGACGTGGTGGCGATGTCGGCGTTCACCACGTTGTTGGTGATGCGGTCGTTGTCGGCGCCGTTGGTGAGCAGGATGCCGTAGCCGTAGGTGGCCGCCGGCGAAGCACCGGCGCCGGTGGCGTCGATGTTCAGGTTGTTGATGGTGGTGTAGTCGGTGCCGTTCAGCTGCACCACGGCGCGCTGGCTGCTGTTGGTGGAGGCAAACTGGATGGTATGACCGCCGCCGTTGATTACCAACGGGCTGTTGGCGCCGGTGCCGGCCACGTCGTTCAGCAGAAACTGCTCGGTGTAGGGCCCGCCCAATACCGTGAAGGTGGTGGGGCCGCTGATGCCGTCCCGGTTCAGGCGAGTGGCCGCGTCGGTGAAGCTGGCGAAGTTGGTGCCCGCCGTGGGCAGGGCGTTGTTGATGGTGAAAGCGCCGCTGATGGGGCTGGCGGCCTGGGCCGTCACCGTCACGTTGTCAATGACGGCCGGCGGCTGGACGCCGCCCGAATTGTCGTTGCGCCAGGTGAAGACCAAGCGTTGCGTAGTACCGGCCACGCTGGCCGGCAGCTGGAAGGTGGTGCGGCCAAAGGCAGCCTGCAGGTTGATGTTGGAGCCAACCTGCACGGCGCCGTTGGTACCGTTCACGAGCTGCGTGCCCGCGGCCGGCGTCACCGTGGTGGGCACCACAAACACCTGGATGTAGTCGTAGGTGCTTTCGCCACCAGCCAGCCAGTCGAACCCGACTTGCACAATGTTTTGCGAAGCCGGGAAGGTCACGTCGCGGTACATGTGCACCACTGATAACGCCGAGGGAGTGGTTGAGGTGAGGGTGTAGGCGTGGCTAACCCCGGCGTCGTTGGAGATGTAGGCCGCCTTGGTGCCCGCCGTGGTGGGGCCGTTGCCGGCCACCGTGCCCACGTACCACTGGTTGAGCTGGGTGCCGTTGGCAATGGTGAAGGAGTTGGTGGCGCCTTCGAAGGTCTCGTTGAAAACCGTGGTGGGGGTTTGGGCGTGGGCCGTGCCGCTCAGCAGCAGGGCGCCCGCGCCGAGCAGTCCCAGCAGGCGCTTGCGCACCGCCAGGATTCCGAGCCGCACCTGCTGCGACTCGTCAAGTAAATTTCTCCGCATGAAAAAGAAGGTAAAAGTGAATGAATACGGTGGGTGAAGAGGGGAAAAACAGAAGGCAACAACAGGGTAGCGGGTGGCAGAACCCCCAAGGAACAAGCAGGCGCCCGCCGGACTTCCCAATGGGCTCAGCCCCCAAGCCAAGGGGCAAACTTCCCACCGCTTGCCAGGCCGGCGACCTAATTGTTCGTAGAAAAGTAGAAACCGCAGAGCCAGGAACCTAATAGAAAAAACTAGATTATTGACTTTTTAACCCACGCATACAGCTGAATATCAGCACCTACAAGGCCATCATCAATTTTGCCTGGCACTATGCGGCAACGGCGCTTTCGCTTGCGCCTGGTCGGATTTAGCCCCATGCTCGCGGCACGTAGCTCCTGCTTACATCCTTCAGCAGCAGTCCTTCAGGCGGCAGGAACGGGCCGGGGTTAGGCCGCGGCCTCCGACTTGGCCGGTACCGCGGCGGGACGGCCGGCGCTGCTGAGCAGCCACTCGTTGAGGCGGGCGCGCAGCTCGGCGGTGGCCAGGTTGCGGTGCACTTCGCCGTGGCGCACCAGGCTCATGGCGCCGGTTTCCTCGCTCACCACCAGCACCACGGCGTCGGTGATTTCGCTCAGGCCGATGGCGGCGCGGTGGCGCAGGCCCAGCGAGGCCGGCACGTCGGGGTTTTCGCTCACCGGCAGGATGCAGCGCGCGGCCTGCAGGCGGCCGCCGGCCACTATCACGGCGCCGTCGTGCAGGGGCGAGGTTTTGTTGAAGATGGACAGCAGCAGGCGCTTGCTGATTTCGGCGTCGAGGCGGTCGCCGGACTCGGCAAACGAGGTGAGGTCCGAGGCCTGAGCGAAGCAGATGAGGGCGCCGGTGTACTTATTGGAGAGGCTTTTGGCCGCTTCCACAAACGGGCCCACCGAGAGCGGCGCGGCCTCGGCGGGTCGGCCCCAGGTCCAGCCGCGCATGCGCTCGAGGGCGGTGGCCTTGCCCACACTCAGCAAAAACCGCCGGATTTCCTGCTGAAACAAAATGATGCTGGCCAGCACGCCCACGCTCATAAACTGTCCCAGAATCTTGGTGAGCAGCTCCATGCCGGTGGCTTTCACCAGCAGGTAAAGCACGTAGAACGAAATCAGCCCGAGGGCCACGTTGAGGGCCACCGAGCCGCGCAGCAGCTTGTAGAGCTGGTAGAGCAGCACCGTCACCAGCAACACGTCGGCCGCGTCAATCCAGCCGAAGCGCAGGAAATTGATGGGGAACGGGCCGGACATGGCGGTGAGGGGATAAGGGAAAAGGTATGGGGAAGACGTCTGTCATCCGGAGCAGCGCGAAGGACCTTGCCACCGAAGCACGCATCGTTCGGACGTGAAAAGGTCCTTCGCTGCGCTCAGGATGACAACGAGTAGGTAACGCAGTTGCACGCCGCCCTTCAAATTACGGCCTTTATTCCGCCATTGGAAAGGTATGGGCAAATAATTCTATGGTTTGCTGTGCTTCGGCCACGTCGTGGGCCCGCAGCAAGCGGGCGCCGCCCTGCAGGGCCAGCACGTGCAGGGCCGTGGTGCCGTTGAGAGCTGTTTCGGGGCCCAGGCCCAGCGGGCCGTACACCATGCGCTTGCGCGAGAGGCCCGCCAGCACGGGCAGGCCCAGGGCGTGCAGCTCGGACAGGCGGCGCAGCAGCTCGTGGCTCTGGGCAGCGGTTTTGGCGAAGCCGAAGCCGGGGTCGAGCACCACATCCACGGCGCCGGCCTGGCGCAGGGCGGCCACGCCGTCGCGGAAGTAACGCAGCAGGGTGAGCATGAGGTCGTCTTCGTAGTGCGTGAGCTTGGCCATGGTTTGGGGCGTGCCGCGCAGGTGCATCAGCACGTAGGGCACGCGCAGGCGGCCCACAGTGGCAAACATTTTGGGGTCGAGGGTGCCGCCGCCCACGTCGTTCACCAGGTCGGCGCCGGCGGCCACGGCGGCTTCGGCCACGCCGGCCCGGAAGGTATCGGCGGAGAGAAAAGCGTCGGGAAACTCGCGGCGCAGTGCCTCCACGGCGGGCAGCAGGCGCTGGGTTTCCTCGGCTTCGGAAATATCGGCGGCGCCGGGGCGGGTGCTGTAGGCGCCGAGGTCGAGCACGGCGGCGCCGGCTTTCAGCATGGCTTCGGCCCGCGCGAGCAGGTCTTTTTCGGACTCGACCCGGCTGCCTTCAAAAAACGAGTCGGGCGTGAGGTTGAGAATGCCCATCACCTGCGGGCGGCGCAAACTCAGCAAGCGGCCGTGGGGGCTGAGCAAGGTGTGAATGGGTGAATGGGTGAATGGGTGAATAACGGGCGAGCGCATGGCGAGCGGGAAATAAAGCGGGCTCAATATCGACCTCCCGAGGCGAACTTGCGGCCCTGAGGACGGTGCTACGTTCATTCACCCATTCACCCATTCACCCATTCACCCATTGAATACTCCCGACCACTACGACCTGCTGCTGGCCCGCTGCCGCGCCTTGTTCCTGGCCAAAACCCACGACTACGGCACGGCCTGGCGCATCCTGCGCCTGCCTTCGGTCACGGACCAGATTTTCATCAAAGCCAACCGCATTCGGACCATTCAGGAAACGGGCGTGCAGCTGGTGGCCGACGACGTGAACGAGGAGTTCGTGGCCATCATCAACTACTGCCTCATTGCCCTGATGCAGCTGCATCTGCCCGCCGACACGCCCCTCGACATGACGCCCGAGGCCGTGGCGGCAGCCTACGACGACGAAGCCGCCGAAAACCGCCGCCTGCTGCTGGCCAAAAACCACGACTACGGCGAAGCCTGGCGCCAGATGCGCGTGTCGAGCATCACCGACCTCATCCTGATGAAGCTGCACCGCGTGAAGCAGCTCGAAGACATTGGCGGCGACGCCTGGGTGAGCGAAAGCGTGGAAGGCAGCTACCGCGACATGCTGAACTACGCCGTGTTCGCGCTGATTTTGCGCGGGGAGCAATAGTTGCCATTGCCTGCCGCGATTCCCGTGCCTGCCCCACGCCCCGCCGTTGCCCCCACCGAGCCGGCGCCCAAGCTTGCGTACATCGACGCGCTGCGAGGCCTGGCCATTCTGGGTGTGGTGTTGGTGCACTGCGTGTTGTTTGGCACCGAGCTGCATGGGCTGAACATCTGGGTGCGCAACCTATTTGACGTGGGCAACCGCGGCGTGCAGCTGTTTTTCCTCGTGAGTGCCTTCACCTTGTGCCGCTCCGCCGAAGCCAGGCGCGGCGAAGCACATCCCACCCGAAATTTTTTGCTGCGCCGCCTGTTCCGCATTGCCCCTATCTATTGGCTGGGCGTGCTGCTCTACGGCGTGGCCTGGATGCCGCTGACCGGGCACCCCAGCGACGCGACCCCGGCCAACGTGCTGGCCAACCTCACCTTTCTAAACGGCCTGAGCCCGCACTGGATGAACCACCCCGTGCCCGGCGGCTGGAGCATTAGCGTGGAAGTGTGGTTCTACGCCCTTGCGCCGTGGCTATTTGCAAGCCTGCGCACCGCCGACCGGGCCGCACGCTTTGTGGCCATTAGTATAGCGATGGCCATCGGTGGCACGTTGCTGCTGCTGCCCCGCCCGCTCATTGCCGACGCCACGCTCTGGTGGCAGTACTTGCTCTGGTGCTTTCCGAGCCAGCTGCCCCACTTTGGGTTGGGGATACTGCTGTACCGAATGAGCGGCGGGCCGGCCGCAAGCCGCCGGCTGCGCCGCTCCACGTGGGCGCTGCTGGCGGGCGCTGGCCTGGCGGTGCTGCTTACCATTCGGCCGGTGGGCGGCAGCTTGCATTACGTGTTTGGCGTCCTGTTCTTCGGCCTGACCTGGGCCCTGAGCCGCGGGGCGTTGCGCCTGCTGGTCAACCGGGTTAGCACATTCCTTGGCACCATCAGCTATTGCCTATACCTCTCCCACTTCATGGTGCTGTATGCGTTGGAACGTTTCGGCGTGGCGCAGCTGGTGCCGGCCACCACCACGGCTTCGGCGCTGCTCGGCATTGGGGTGCGGTTTTGCCTGGTGCTGGGGCTAGGTTCGGCCCTGAGCGTCGTGCTCCACAGGTGGGTGGAACTTCCGGGACAACGCCTGGGGGCTTACCTAATCCGGCGCCTGCCTTCGTGAAGGGTGGCTTGCCAGCACTGCCCGTCGGCACCTCACGCAAGCTCCGGGGCACCGATTTCAAACCTCCGGCGTTGCCCAGCCGTTTGCCACGGGCTTACTTTGTCTTATGTCAATTCCTAGTTCACTTACCGCGGCGGCTCCGGCGCCCCACCCCTTGCGCATCCTCACGCGCGTTGCGTGGTTTTTGCTGGGGGCCATCTTCATTTTCTCGGGCTTGGTCAAGCTGAACGACCCGGTGGGCACGGCTTACAAGCTCGAAGAATATTTTGAGGTATTTGCCGAGTCGCTGCCGGCCATCGGCGGGTTCTTTTTGTGGTTTAAAGACCTGTCGCGCACGCTGTCCATCGTGCTCAGCTCCTTAGAAGTGATTCTGGGCGTGGCGCTGCTGCTGCGCTGGCACCTGAAAATCATTCTGTGGGCGCTGCTGGGGCTGCTGGTGTTTTTCGGCTTCCTCACTTTCTACTCGGCCGCTTTCAACAAGGTGACCGACTGCGGCTGCTTCGGCGACTTCATCAAGCTCACGCCCTGGACGTCGTTTTTCAAGGACCTGTTCCTGCTGGTGCTGTGGGCCATCGTGTTTTTCAACCAGCGGTTTTTGCGGCACTCCTTCGTGCAGGGCACGCTGGGCGTGATGGTGATGACTTTTGCCTCGGCCATTGCCATTGGCATTGGGGTGCGGGCGCTGGGCCACCTCCCCTACTTCGACTTCCTGCCCTACAAGGTGGGCGCCGACATTCACAAGCTGATGAAGCCCGCCGAGCCGGCCCGCTACCGCTACACGATGACGCGCAACGGCGAAACCAAGGAGTTTGACCAATACCCCACCGACACCACCTGGAAATACCAGGCCATGACCTCGCTCAACCCCAAGGAGTCGACCCCGGCCGTGACCGATTTCGAAATAAGCGACGTGGACGGCAACTCCTACACCCAGGAACTGCTGAAGGGCAACAAGCTGGTGCTCATCGTGCAAAACACAAACAAGACGGACCGCGACCGGTTCGATGCCATCAACGCCCTGATGGAGGGCGCCGCCAAGTCGCGCCGCGGCATCACGGCCCTTACCATCACGAGCACCAGCGCGCCCAAGTTCGACTCGTTCCGCCACGACGTGAACCTGGCCGGCCCCTACTACTTTGCCGATGCCACGGTGCTCAAGTCCATCATCCGGTCCAACCCCGGCCTGATGGTGCTCAGCAACGGCGTGATTAAAGCCAAGTACCACTACCACGACATTCCGCCGCTGTACGAGGTAGAGCGGCTGATGAAAGCGCCAGCGGCGAAATAATTTCGGTAGCGGGAATGACCAAACGTCAGGAAAAGAACGGTCATGCAGAGCATAGCGAAGCATCTCTACCGCGCAAGTAATCCTGCTGGCTGGATTTAGTATTGCGGTAGAGATGCTTCGACTGCGCTCAGCATGACCGTTCCTATTCTCTTCACTCGTCCCATGCTATCCTTCATTCTTCGTCGCCTGGGTCAGGGCCTGCTTGTGCTGGTGGGCGTGGCGTGCACGGTGTTTTTGCTGTTCAACGTGCTGCCCGGCGACCCCGCCGCCCTGCTGGCCGGCCAGCGCACCGACCTGGCCACCAAAGCCGCCATCACCGCCGACCTTGGCCTCGACCAGCCCCTGCCCACCCGCCTGCTCGGCTATTTGAACGATGTGTCGCCGCTGGGCCTGCACCCCGCCGACTCGGCCGGCCGCGCCCGCTACGGGGGCCTGGCCGTGCTGCCGCTGGGCGAGCGCGCCCTCGTGCTGAAAAAGCCCTACCTGCGCCGCTCCTTCCAGAGCAACAAGGACGTGCTGCGCATCCTGCTCGATTATTTCCCCGGCACCATGTGGCTGGCGCTGGCGGCCATGCTCATTGCCAGCGTGGGCGGCGTGGCCTTTGGGGTGGCAGCGGCGCTGCGGCCGCAGTCGTGGCTCGACAGGGTGCTGGTGAGCACCTCGGTGCTGGGCATTTCGGTGCCGTCGTTTGTGGCGGCCATTCTCATTGCCGTCACGTTCGGCTTCTACTGGAGCCGCTGGACGGGCCTGAGCCTCACCGGGCAGCTGTATGAGACGGACCCGTTCACGGGCGAGCGGCACTTGGTGCTGCGCAATTTGCTGCTGCCGGCCGTGGCGCTGGGCATCCGCCCGCTGGCCATCATCACGCAGCTCACGCGCTCGAGCATGCTCGACGTGCTGAGCCAGGACTACATCCGCACGGCCCGCGCCAAGGGGCTGAGCCGCCCGGCCACGGTGCTGCACCACGCCCTGCGCAACGCCCTCAACCCCGTGGTGACGGCCGTGTCGGGCTGGCTGGCCTCGCTCATGGCCGGTGCGTTTTTCATCGAATACATCTTCAACTGGAAAGGCCTGGGCACCGTGACGCTACGCGCCGTGGAAAACCTGGACTTCCCGGTGGTAATGGGCGCCACGCTGTTCGTAGCCGCGCTGTTTGTGCTGATAAATATTGTCGTCGACGTGCTCTACGCCGTGCTCGACCCGCGGGTGAAGCTGGGGTAAGTTTTCTGTTTTTAGGTGTTGGGAGGAGTCGTCATCCTGAGCGCAGCGAAGGACCTTATCACTGTCAAACGATTTGTAGTAATTCAAACGGCGCGGACGTGATAAGGTCCTTCGCTGCGCTCAGGATGACAAACAACGCCAACACACCACCCTATCCCTACAATGCCTCGCTGGTACCCGGCGGCTCCGGCCACCTGAGCCTGGTGGGCCTGCCCGGCGCCGGCAAAACCACCCTGGGCCGCCAGCTGGCCGCGCACTTCAACCGCCCGTTTCTGGACCTGGACGTGGCCATTGAAGCCCACACCGGGCGCAGCGTGCGGGATATTTTCGCCGCCGAAGGCGAAGCCAGCTTTCGGGAGATAGAATCGGCGGTGCTGCGGCGGGCCCTGGCCCACGCGGGCCCGCCGCTGGTGCTGGCCACGGGCGGCGGCACGCCCTGCTTTCACGACAATATGCGGCTGCTCAACAGCGCTGGGCCCACGCTCTGGCTCGATGTGCCGGTGGAAGTACTGGCCGCCCGCATGGCTCCGGAGGAGGTGGCCAAGCGGCCCCTCATTGCGGCCGCAGGCGGGGCCGAAGCCTGGCTGCGCGAAACCCTGAAGGCCCGGAAAGGGTTTTATGCCCAGGCACGGCTGCGCTGCTCGGCGGCCTGCACGCTGCCCGCGGTGGTGGCGCAGCTGGCGGGCACGGGTTTTGCCCTGCCGGGCACTTTGCCCCCCATGCCGTAATTTTGCACCTTCATCCGTTTGTTGTTCGTTCCCATTATGCCAACTCTATCCCCCGAAGAACCAGACGTTAAGCCTACCCCAACGCCCGCCGCGGCCCCCATGCGGCCCAAGCACAAAGGCTCGGCGCAGCTGTTTCAGAACCCTGTGCTGGAGCGGCTTTCGCACACGCACATTGCGCTGCCGGTGGGCATTTTTGCCGTTACGGGCATTCTGAGCATGTACTATGGCCTCACGCGCGGCTTCATGACGGGCCTGGGCGCGTTGGGTCTGTTTTTGGCGGGCCTGCTGGCTTTCACCCTCGTCGAGTACCTGGTGCACCGCTACGTGTACCACATTCCGGCCACCACCCCGGGGCGCGCCAAGTTCCAGTACACCATGCACGGCGTGCACCACGAGTACCCCAAGGACAAGACGCGCCTGGCCATGCCGCCCATCATCACGGTGTTTGTGGCCTCGCTGCTGTTCTTCATTTTCCGCTTCAGCTTCGGCTCGTATGCGTTCGGACTGCTGTCGGGCTTCACGTTTGGCTACGCCATGTACCTGTTTGTGCACTATGCCATTCACGCCTACGCGCCGCCGAAGAACTTCCTGAAAGTGTGGTGGACGCACCACAGCCAGCACCACTACCGGCAGGACGAGGTGGCCTTTGGCGTGAGCAGCACGCTCTGGGACCACATCATCGGCACCATGCCCAGCAAGCAGCGCAGCGAATAGCTTTCCGGTTGGTTTTAACGCAAAAAGCGCGGCCCTTGCGAAGGAGCCGCGCTTTTTGCGTTTGGTGGGCGTACCCCCAAGCTGTGCTTGGGCCTGGCAGGCATCGTTAGGTTTCGTTCGCCTGAACCCAAGCGCAGCTTGGGGGTACAGACTTACGGCCGCGGGCCGCGCATTTTGTTCACGATGAAGAACAGCAGCGCCACCACGATGAACACGGCGATGATGCCCGTGTAGGCACCGGCCTTGAAGATGCCGGCAATGGCGTCGCACCCGGTGAGGGTGGTGGCCAAGGCGAAGAAAAAGAACAGGAGGGTTAGGCGGGAAGCATTCATGGCATCGACAAAAGAAGGGTGAAAGAAATTGTCCGCGGCCTTGCTACCGCCGAATCAAGGCTTGATACTAGGGTTTGGTCAATAAGGTTGGAAACGGCCTGGCGGCGCGGCAGGCGCATTAGCTTTGACCCATGAAATCTTTCTTTTCCGCGCTGCCTGTGGCCGCGCTGCTGGCCGGCTCCGCGCAGGCGCAAACGGCGCCCGCGCACCTCGATTCGCTGGCTCACCGCCAGACCGTGCTGGCTTTTCAGCAGGCGCTGAATGCGGAGTTCCGCAACCCTAAGGAGTCGCCCCTGACGCCGGCCGAGCAGCAGGCCCTCGTGAGCCTGCCCTACTACCCCACCCAATACCGCTACTATGTAACGGCCACGTTTGTGCGCGACTCCACCTCCCGGCCCTTTGCCATGGAAACCAGCACCGCCCGGCGGCCCACCTACCGCAAATACGGCGAGCTGCGCTTTGTGCTAAACGGCCAGCCCCAGCGGCTCAGCGTGTATCAGGAACAAGAATTAATGAAGCGCCCTGGCCTAGACGACTACCTCTTCCTGCCCTTCACCGACCTCACCAACGGCCACGGCAGCTACGGCGGCGGCCGCTACATCGACCTGCGTATTCCGCCGCGCGGCACCACCGTGATGCAGTTGGACTTCAACCGGGCCTACAATCCGTCGTGTGCCTACAACCACGGCTACTCCTGCCCCGTGCCCCCGGCCGAGAACCGGCTGGCAGTGGCCATTCCGGTGGGCGTGCAGAGCGAGCACTAGAGTCATGAAACAATAAAATAAAACGTCATGCTGAGCGTAGCCGAAGCATCTCTACCACGCAAGTAAACCCTGTCGACTGGATTTACTATTGCGGTAGAGATGCTTCGGCTACGCTCAGCATGACGTTTTTTGGCTTTTTATAAAACCTACCAGCTGCCGCTGGCGCCGCCGCCGCCGCTGCTGCCGCCGCCAAAGCCCCCGAAGCCACCGCCGCCTCCACCGCCGCCCCAGCCGCCGCCGCCGCCGAAACCGCCACCACCGAAAATGATGGGAGGCACAAACCCACCGCCGAAGCCGCGGTTGCCGCGCCCGCCTCCGCCACCCCGGTTGCGTAGCATGATGAAGATGAAGACCATCACGATGATGATGGCCCAGAACGGAAAGCCGGAGCCCGACGACCCGCGGCTGCGCTGCGGCCGGGCGTCTTCCGGGTCGGCCTGGTACTCACCTTTGGCGAGGGCAATGAGCTGGTCGGTGGCCCGGTCGAGGCCGGCGTAGTATTGATTCTGTCGGAAAGCGGGCACCAGCGTATTGCTGATGATGCGCTTGGCAATGGCGTCGGGCACGGCGCCTTCGAGGCCGTAGCCGGTCTGGATGCGGGCCACGTGCTCCTGCTGGGCCACCAGTATCAGGATGCCGTTGTTTTTGCCTTTGCGGCCGATGCCCCAGCTTTCGTAGAGGTTCTGGGCGTAGTTGGCCACGTCGTCGCCGTCGAGGGTGGGCACCGTGACCACCGCAATCTGCGAGGAGGTGCTGTCGTCGTAGGCCACGAGCTTGCGCTCTAGGGCGTCGGCTTCGCCGGCCTGCATCAGGCCCGCCAGGTCGTTGACCAGGCGCGGCGGGTTGGGCCGGGGCGGGGTGTTTTGGGCCGCCGCGCCCAGCGCCGTGAGGGCCCACAGCAGCACCAGCAGCCAGCGCCACGTTGCGGGCCGGGGCACGCGCACGCCAGCCGCCACCGCGTGCGGCGCTGTTACCCTGGCGTCAGCCTCGGAATGTTTCATGCGTCGGATGACGGCTGTTGGCCGCCGAAGGAAATGGAATCGTCCAGCTCGTTCTGGTCGGTTTTGGCGTCGTAGGGGAAGTAGCGCTGCAGCTGCTCGCCCACCATCTTAATGCCGCGCTCCAAGCCCAGCACGTAGTTTTCGTGCCGAAACTGTTCCAGCACGGCTTCCTTGGTGGTTTCCCAGAAGTCGTCGGGCACGGCGGCGTTGATGGCCGAGTCGCCGATGACGGCAAACTGCCGGCTTTGCCAAGCCAGGTAAAAGAGCACGCCGTTGCGGGCGGCGGTTTTGTGCATGTTCAGCTCGCCGAACACCTGGGCGGCGCGGTCCAGGGGCTCGGGCGTGGGGCAGGTGTCTTCGAGATGCACCCGGATTTCGCCCGAAGTCGTGACTTCGGCCTGCCGGATGGCGGCCACCAGGGCCGCGTCCTGGGCGGGGGTAAGGGGGTTATTCATCAGTTAGCAGTTAATAGTGAACAGTTAACAGTGAGCAGCCGGTAACCCACAGTAGCGGCTGAGGCCCTACTCGTTCACTGCTCACTGTTAACTGATAACTGAAATTTAAAACTGCACCGTGGGGGCCTTGCTCGCGGCCGGGTCGGCTTCGAAGTAGGGCTTGGGCTGGAAGCCGAACATGCCGGCAAACAGGTTGTTGGGGAAGGAGCGGGTGAAGGTGTTGTAGTCGTTGGTGACGGCGTTGAACTTGTTGCGCTCCACGTTGATGCGGTTTTCGGTGCCCTCAATCTGGGCCTGCAGCTCCTGGAAGTTGGCGTTGGCCTTCAGGTCGGGGTAGTTTTCGGACACGGCCAGCAGGCGGCCCAGGCCGGCCGAAACCTGGCTTTGGGCTTCCTGGAATTTCTTGATGTTTTCGGGCGTGAGGTCGCCGGGGTTCAATTGCACGCTGGTGGCCTTGGCGCGGGCTTCGATGACCGAAGTGAGGGTGCCCTGCTCGAACTTGGCGGCGCCCTTCACGGTGTTCACCAGGTTGCCGATGAGGTCGTTGCGGCGCTGGTAGGCGCTTTGCACGTTGCCGGCCTGGGCTTTCACGGCCTGGTCGCGCTGCACCATGCCGTTGTAGCCGCACGAGGACTGGGTGAGCAACAGGGCCAGGCCCGCGAAATACAGAAGAAAGCGTTTCATGTGAAAAAAGAAGGGGTGAAGGTGAAAGATGCTCGGGGGTTGGGTAGCGGTGGCGAAACCTGGGGCCGCCGCGCCGGTTTGGTTCCGGGCTTGGCGCAAAGTACGTAGCTTGTGCCCAGTAGTTGTAGCTTGCTGCATAGCTAGGCACCCCCTGCCGCTTTCGCTCTTCCTTTATCGATTCTCATCCCGGTTCATTACAATGAAAGCCGTCATTCCCGTCGCCGGCATTGGCTCGCGCCTGCGCCCCCACACCCACACCCAGCCCAAAAGCCTGGTGCCGGTGGCCGGCAACACCATTCTGGGCCACATCATCGACCGCCTGCGGGTGGCCGGGCTCACCGAGTTTGTGTTTGTGGTGGGTTACCTGGGCGATAAAATCGTGCGCTACGTGCGCCGCAACTACCCCGACCTCAACGCCACCTTCGTGATGCAGGAGCCCCGCGAGGGCCTGGGCCACGCCCTGTGGCTGGCCCGCGAGGAGTTCCGCCACGACCCCGACGGCGTGCTCATCCTGCTCGGCGACACGATAGTGGACGTGGACCTGCCGGCCCTGCTGGCCACGCCCGGCTCGGTGCTGGCCGTGAAGGAAGTGAAGGACCCCACCCGCTTCGGCATTGTGGAAACCGGGGCCGGCGGCCGCGTAAACAAGGTGGTGGAGAAGCCCAAGATTCCGAAGTCGAACTACGCCATGGTGGGCCTCTACAAGCTGGCCGACGCCGAAAAGCTGGCCCAGGCCCTGGAGTGGCTGCGCGAAACCGACGTGCGCACCCACGGCGAGTTCCAGCTCACCGACGCGCTGATGCGCCTCATTGAGGACGGCGAAGCCATGACGACCTGCCCCGTGGACAACTGGTTTGACTGCGGCCGCAAGGAAACCCTGCTCGAAGCCAACGCCCGCCTGCTCAACACGGCCGAATTTCTGGAGCCGCGCGACTACTCGGAGTTTCCGGATTCGGTGATTATTCCGCCGGTGAGCATCGGGCGAGGCTGCCGCATTTCGCAGTCCATCATCGGGCCCAACGTGGCCATTGGCGACAAAACCATCGTGCAGAATACCATCCTGAGCGACTCCATCATCGGCTCCTACTCGGAGCTGCGCTCGGCGGTGATGCACGACTGCATCGTGGGTTCCGACGCCTCGTTCCGGGGCATGAACCACTCGCTGAACATCGGCGACAACACGGAGATTGATTACAGCTGAAGCAGGGGGAAGAAAGGGGAAAAAGAACGTCATGCTGGGCGCAGTCGAAGCATCTCGCGTGCTTCGTGCTGCCGGCGCGCCTCACCCCCGGCCCCTCTCCCGAGGGAGAGGGGAGCCGAACGACTGAGTGAGCCTGGCTGGCGGGATGCTTGGCTACGCCGACCTTCGGTTCGGCTGCGCGGACGCCAGATGAGCATGGCGTTCTTCCTAGCTGGATTCGTTGCGCGGTAGAGATGCTTGGCTACGCCGACCTTCGGTTCGACTGCGCGGACGCCAGATGAGCATGACGGGCTTACGGGGCCTTTATCCAATACCTATTAATTATTAAAATATTCCGTTACCTTGCCGGTGGCCCGACTTGACGGCCGGGCGTTTTTTCTACCCAAAACCCCCAACACTTTTATGGCAAAGGTTAAGAACAACATCGTGACGCAGGGACTGAGCGGCACGCTGGTTGGGCAGCTGGTGTTTCGGCAAACCAGCCGCGGCACCGTGGTGAGCGTGGCCCCGCAGGCCCCCAGCGGGCCGCCCACCGCCGGGCAGACGGCCCAGCGCGAGCGGTTTCAGCAGGCCGTGCTATACGCCAAGGGCCAGAGCCAGGACCCGGCCGTGCTGGCCGAGTACGCCGACGAAGCCAAGGCCCAGGACATCAGCGTGTACAATGTGCTGCTGCGCGACTTCATGCAGGCGCCCAACATTGGCGACGTGGACCTGAGCCAGTACACGGGCAAGGTGGGAGACGTCATCGGCATCACGGCCACCGACGACCACGCCGTGCAAAGCGTGCACGTGAAGATTGAGAACAGCGACGGCAGCTTGGTGGAAGAGGGCGACGCCCAGCAGCAGGCCGACCCCAACCAGTGGCGGTACACGGCCACGGCCCGCAATGCCTCGCTGGCCGGCGACAAAATCACGGTGTCGGCCACCGACAACCCCGGCCACAGCGTGAGCAAAACCCGCACCCTGTAAATAGTGCAACTCCGGCCCCCGCCGGCCCCACCGCCCGCCGAACGAACGAGGAACGAAGGCAGAACGAACAAACCGCCTTCTCAGGGGCGGCCCCGGGGCCAGCGGTGCGCTTGGAGAAGTGCTATTCTTCTGCCTGGGTGCCTTGCCGCCGCAGGCAGGAGGCAGCAGCAAAAGAAGCCCCGGCTGCGTGTGCGGCCGGGGCTTCTTTCTGGCATCTAATGATGCTCAAGTTCTTAGCATGTTTTTCTCGCTTTTCAGGCCTTTGAGTGGTACCTTAGCTTAAAAAGCGACAATGCTATGCTAGGGGAAAAACTTATTTTTCAAGGACATAACACGTTCTTATGTCGCCACGGCTGGCTTAAGAAGGGATACGATTTTATTGAAGCTGGAGGAGGCTTCAATGATGCTGATGCCGTAGTGCAGCTCGGCGTTGGTAAGAATATGGTGGATGCTGTGCGCTATTGGCTGCGGGCTTTTGGTCTGACCAATGAGTCCGACGAATTGCTAGCTGTCGCCCACCAACTCTTCGGTCCTGATGGGGTTGACCCATATCTAGAGGACAACGCTACCCTTTGGTATTTGCACTATCTGCTTGTCAAAACTGGCCGCGCTTCTTTGTATCATTTTGTCTTCAATGAGCTACGGAAAGAAGGCTTCTCTTTTAGCAAGACGCAACTAGAGCAGTTCATCATTCGGCGCAACTCGGAATTGGGTAAGTTGCCATTAAATTCTACTACGCTTGATGCAGACTTAACCGTATTTATCCGCAGCTATGCGCCTGCAGGCGAAAAAGGCAAGGGAGATATAGAAGAAGAGTCTAGTGGACTGTTGCAAGACTTGGGCATGCTCACGGTAACGAAGAATGACGGCATCCGCTACCACATTGAGAATTTGGAGCGACGGGAGATTCCTTGGCAAGTGGTGCTGCGCATCATCTTGGAGAATGAGCAGTTTGGCGAATCCATCAGCTTTAGTGACTTGGAGGTCGCGCCTGACTCGCCCGGCTTGCTATTCGCTATGAACGAGAAGGGCTTGTTCTATAAAATCGAGGAGATGCGCGAGCATTTCCCGACGGCCATTATCTATTCGAGCACTGCCGGCAACCGGGTGCTTACTATCAAGAAAGAACTAATCAACCTCGATGAGGTGATGCAGCAATATTATGGCGACCTCGTTTAGCCCATCTGTTAACATTGCACGCGATGCGTCGCAGCAACTTCTGTACATTCCGACCCCGAATGCACAGATGATTTTCGGGCAGATAGTTGATAACTATCTGTCAGGAGTTCACAGCTTCAATATTGTTGGCGCGTATGGTACTGGTAAATCGGCTTTCCTGTGGGCGTTTCAGCAGACGCTGAATAAGGGGAATAAGTATTTCCAAACAGAGGTTGGCTTTAAGGACATCAAAGCATTTCGGTTCGAGCATTTTATTGGCGAATACGCTTCGCTCAAGCAAACGCTTGCCAAGCACTTTCTGGGCGATACTGGAGTAGAGGCAACTACTAAAGATGTTATCGAAGCCTTAGACCAAGAATACCAACCGCTGGCGAAAAAGCGCTTCGCGTTAGTGCTAGTGGTGGATGAGTTCGGCAAGTTCTTAGAGTATGCCGCTCGGGAAAACCCGGAGGAAGAACTGTATTTCATTCAGCAGCTGGCGGAGTACATCAATGACTCTAGCAAGGATATTCTGCTACTAACTACCGTCCACCAGGACGTGAGTTCTTATGCCGTTGGTTTGAACCGCACCCAACGGCAGGAATGGGAGAAAGTGAAAGGCCGGTTGAAAGAGTTGACTTTCAACGAGCCGGTGGAGCAACTGCTACAGTTAGCGGCGCAGCAACTGGCCGGTACGCAGAAGAGCGTTGCCAATCTGGCGGTGAACCAGCAACTGTTTGCCACGATTGAGGCAGCTCACGTTTTCCCGTTGCGTGACTACAAAACGCCCGATATGCAGCAACAGCTATGGCCGTTGGATTTGCTTTCGGGTGGGGTGCTGGTGCAGGCGCTACAGCGCTATGGCCAGAATGAACGGTCTTTGTTCTCCTTTCTG
Organism: Hymenobacter sp. 5317J-9; assembly: GCF_022921075.1. NCBI lineage: Bacteria > Pseudomonadati > Bacteroidota > Cytophagia > Cytophagales > Hymenobacteraceae > Hymenobacter > Hymenobacter sp. 5317J-9. The sequence continues at coordinate 701,805 of NZ_CP095050.1, read as the reverse complement.
CGCTCCAATGACTATTTAGGCATTGAGCAGCACCTGAAGCACGGCACCTACTATGGCGTCAGCCAGGTGTACGATTACCTGAGCTACCATTTCTACTCGCTGCTGACCTCGCGCTATAACCCCAACTTCTTTCAGTGGGGCATTCTCAAGAACACGCTTGAGCAGCTAGAAAAACACTTCGATACGGACGAAGACCTGAACGCGGCCCGGCACTTAGTAAAGACCATTGGGCTATTGTCCATCTTCGCGCCGGCGGGGGCCGAAATCAGCACGGAGTTTCTGGAAGATTACGCTAGGCTGAGCCTGGGGCTGCCGACGGTGACCCCGGCGCTGAACACCTTGAAGCAGCATAAGCTTATCCGGTTTCAGCCGCACAAGAATAGCTACATCCTTTTCGAGGGCACTGACCTTGATATTGAGCTGGCCATTGATGAGGCGGGTAGCTTGGTAGAGCAGGTAACGGACGTGGCAACGCGCCTGCGGGAGTTTTTCACCTTTCCCTACATCGCCGCTAAGCAGGCTTCCTACGAAGTAGGTACGCCCCGGGTGTTTGAGGTGCGGATGACGGATGATGTGCTGCTGGAAGAGCCCGAGGGTGAGATTGACGGCTTCGTGAACCTGATTTTCTCGGATTCCATCTCGCCGGAGAAGCTGCGTCAGACGGTGGGTGACCGCCGCCAGGCGGTGCTGTATGGCATCTACCGCAAGTCGGGCGAAATCAAGCGGCTTATTCGGGAGATTGACAAGGTGCGGGCCGTGCGCAAGGTGAACCTGAATGATAAGGTGGCGGTGCGCGAGCTGGACGGCATCTATGACCACCAGGTGGCCTTGCTCAATCATTACGTGCTGGACAGCTTATATGAAGCCAACGGCAACATCACCTGGTTTTTCAACGGCACGGCGAAGGCGGACTTCAACAACCGCCGGTCGTTCAACCGGTGCTTGTCGGCCATTGCCCGCGAGGTGTACGTGGATACGCCCGTGTACCGGAGCGAGCTAGTGAACCGCACCAAGTTGTCGGTGCCTATTGTGACGGCGCGCAAGAACTTTATTCGGGCGCTGTTTGAGAAGTGGCAATACCCGGACCTGGACTTTCCGGCCAAGAACTTCCCGCCCGAAAAAACCATCTACCTGTCGCTGTTGCAGGATACCGGCATTCACCGGCAGTTCAATGGCGAGTATGCGCTGATGCCGCCCACGGCGGCCACCTTTCAGCCGCTGTGGGAAGCGTGCGACGCGTTTTTGCAGCAGTCGCAGGGAGGCAAGCTGAAGATTCTGGACCTGATGAAACAGCTGTCGGGCAAGCCATTCAAGCTGAAGCAGGGCCTTATTGACTTCTGGGTGCCGGTGTTTCTCTTCATCCGGCGGCATGAGTTCGCGCTGTACGGGGAGGATGACCGGTACATTCCCGACCTCAACGCCGATGTGGTAGACCTCTTCACCAAGAGCCCGGCCCTGTACGCGGTGAAGGCTTTTGAGCTGCTGCCGGAAAAGCTGGCGCTGTTTAACGAGTACCGCGAGCTGCTACAGCTTGGGCCCGCCGAACGACTCTCCAATAAGACATTTATTGAGTCGATTAAGCCGTTTCTGACCTTCTACCGGCAGCTGCCGGAGTACGCTCAGCACACGAAGAAATTGCCGGCCGCCGCCTTGCGGTTGCGCGAAAGCATTTCGCTGAGCAAAGACCCCGAAGCGGCCTTCTTCGAAACGTTTCCCGGGGCCTTGGGCTTCAGCCTGGCCGAATTGCAGGAGGACACGGCCACGCGGGAGCGGTACGTGCAGACGCTGCAACACAACATCACGCTCATTCGGCAGGCGTATGCGGCGCTGTTGCTGCGGCTGGAGCAAGCCATCAGCAGCCACATCCTGGGCCGGTCGGCGGAGTTTGAGCAGTATAAGCTGGCGCTGCGCGAGCGGTTCCGCAGCCTCGAACCGCATCAGCTGCCCAACGACCTGCTGATATTCCGGGAGCGCATTATGTCACAGCTGGACGACCGCGAGGCGTGGCTGAACTCAATGGCCAATGCGCTGCTGAGCAAGAGTCTGAAAAACTTTGACGACGCCGACGAGCGGATTTTCCAGGACCGGTTTCAGCAGCGCATCCACGAGTTGGACAACCTGTGTGAGCTGACCAAAACCGTTATCGACCCTGAGGCCGAAGACATCCTGCGCGTGGGCATTTCCACATTCGGCACCAAGGAGCGAGCCCGCGTTATTCGGCGGCCCAAGCAAACAAGCCCCGAAGAGAAAGAGTTGGAGAGTCAAATCCGCGTCCTGCTGGAAGGCAATAAATCGCGCAGCCTAGCTATCTTGGCTCGCCTACTCCAGGAGTACTTATAATCTACCATGCAGAACAAGCCTCTCCGGCACGTAATGGGCATTTCCGGCGGCAAAGACAGCGCCGCCCTGGCCATTTACCTGCGCAACAAGCACCCTGAGCTGGACATTGAATACTACTTCAGCGACACCGGGAAAGAGCTGCCAGAAACCTACACGCTTATCAGCAACCTGGAAAATTACCTGGGAAAGAAGATAACGCGCCTCGAAGCCGCGCCGGATAGCCCGGAAGACTCGTTCGACCATTTCGTGAAGGTGTACGGGGGCTACCTGCCCTCGTCGAGCGCCCGCTGGTGTACCAAGAAACTCAAGCTGGAGCCCTTCGAGCAGTTTGTGGGCAACGACCCGGTGGTGTCTTACGTGGGCATTCGGGGCGACGAAGACCGCGAAGGCTACATCTCGCGCAAGCCCAACATTCAATCCATCTTCCCGTTCCGGCGCAACATCTGGAGCGAAGACGTGGTACAGAAGGTGCTGCAAGCCGACGCACTGCCCCGCCTCGGCCGCCTCTACGAAAAGCTAAGCGAGCACGCCCAGCATACCCGCTTGCTGCCGGTGGTGAATGCACCCTTGTCACGCACCTTCAGCCAGACGCAGAAGCTCAACGCCCTGCTCGATGCCGATGTGCGCCTGTTCAACCGCGTGGTGTTTGCCCTGCTGCGCGACACGGCCTACCCGCTGGCTCAAGCCGCCGAGTTCTCCTTGCTCGACAACGACGAGAACCTGGTGCGCGCCGATATTTTCAAGCTGTTGCGCACAAGCGGCGTGGGCGTGCCGGCCTACTATGAAAAGATAACCTTTGAAGTAGACGGTCAGCAGGGCGAATACGCCCGCAGCCGCTCCGGCTGCTTCTTCTGCTTCTTCCAGCAAAAGATTGAATGGGTGTGGCTCTATGAGCAACACCCCGATAAGTTTGCCCTAGCCCAAGCCTACGAAAAAGACGGCTACACTTGGATGGAAGAGTCGCTTAGCGACCTCATTAAACCAGAACGCATCCGGCGTATTAAGCTGGATGCGTTGGCTAAACAACAGAAAAGCGCATTTTCCACTAGTGCATATTTACTTGATGTCCTCGACGATGAGGAAGAAGTAGGATGTGCATCATGTTTTATATAAAATCTGCATATGGATTTCCAATTCGAAACTTGGACAGTAGAGAAGCTACTTAAACTCTACAAAGAAGGAAAAATCAATCTTAAGCCTTCCTATCAAAGGAACTCAGTTTGGAGTTTTGATACACAACAAGGACTGATAGATTCTTTAAAAAGTCATTCAGCACTTCCAGCATTTTTTCTTCTAAAAAAAGAAGGAGGCAAGTTTGAAGTTGTAGATGGGCAGCAACGCACAAGCACTCTTATTCTTTACAATGACACAAAAGAATTAGATGAAGCAGGTTCCACAGAAGAATTTAAAAAGAATGGATTTCTTAAATACCCTCTAAATATCACTGTTATAAACAGCTTGGGCCCTCATGAAAAAATAGAGGAGTTCTATACTACGATTAACTCTTCAGGAACGGCTTTGAACCGTCCAGAAAAATTCAAAGCACGGTTTTTTGAGACCAAATTTTTAGATTTAGTACAAAAATTCATAGAAAGCCCAAGCTTTATTGCGCTGGACTTGGTTCCTCCAAGCAGTAAAAAGCGGATGCTAGACCGTGATTTAGTAGAGGAAGTGGTTGCTCTTTCAATTTATAAAAGCTCTTCCAAGCAAGAACAATCTGATACAAAAGGAAAAAATTATGACAAAAAAGATTTCGTAGAGACTGTATACAAACGCGACCTGAGTGACGAAGAAGTTAAGGCTGTAACAACTCAATTTGAATCCGCAATGAAAGTTTTTGCGTGGTTCAATAAAATCAAAGCAGTTAAATCTACTCGTTATAGACAACGAAATGATTTTTACACTCTTTACGGCTTCATTATGGATAATATTCAACTTGATAAAAAAGCCTATGAAAGAATATACAGAATCCTACTTGCTGTGGAGCCAGGGATTAAACCTGACAAAACTGGATGCCCACCACTGTATGAGTATGCTCTAAATTGTGTTTCTCAATCTAATGCAAAAGCAGCTCGAGATAACAGAAGTCGCATATTAGATGAATTATTGAATGGAACGGCTAAGCCAACTGATGTGCAGAATAAGATTATAAAATATTACTCTGCTCCAAAATCAGCCATAGAGAAAGTTGGCAATACAATGATGCTGGTTCCGGAAATTTTGTCTCCTTTGGTTGAATCTAAAGAACGCCTTAAGTAGAAATTCATGATACTCAACTCAGGAAGCCCAGACATATCACCTGATAAGCCCGGAGAAAATATCATTCTATTTGAGGGCACAAGGTATTTAGTGGATTATTTACATGGTGACGCACCATTAGCAGGGGGCAATGGGGTAGTTTTTAAAATAAACAATGAAAATGGGGATGAATACGCTCTAAAAGTTTGCAAATTCCCACAAGAGACAGCTGAGACCCATAAAAATTACCTCAAACGCATGAGGTTTATAAGAGAAATTAGAGCCTTTGAAAAAACTTCGCAAGCGGAGCATGAAAACATTGTAGGATTTATAGGGCAAGGGGAGCTAAAAATAAAGAATAAGACGTATGATTATTATGTAATGGAAAAGTGTGATTATTCATTAGGGCATTACTTGGACTTGCAACCAGACTTAACTATTCAGCAGAGAATATTATTATTTGACAAGATATTAGATGGAATTTCTTATTTACATGGCTACGATTTATATCACAGGGATATCAAAAATGACAACGTTCTCATTTTGGATAACGAACCAAAAATATGCGACCTTGGCCTGTCCGCTTATCGCGTCAGGGATATGGAGATAGAACGAGAAGAAAAGGGCGAGATGATAGGTCCAACAGGTTGGTTTTCACCTGAAGCAACCAATAAATTTCTTGTTGAAAACACGTCTAACAAATACAACCTTGATTGCGTAATTGGCGCTAAGTCAGATGTCTTCCAGCTTGGAAAGCTGTTCTGGTATATAGTGCAAGGCAACTTACCTCTTGGTCAGATAGCTAAATCAGATTTAGTAGCATCTGATAGTAAAAGCTTATATGAAGCAATAAGAAAGTGCTTGATACACTCCTCAAAGCGTAGACTCTCACTTGATGGTCTAAAAAAGCTCGTTCAAGATTTGCGTTTTGAGTTTGGGCTATGATATCACTCTCCTAGCCCTTGCATCATTTCTTCCATTCCACCAAAGTTCAAAATAAACTCTGAATAAAAATTCTCGAACAAGTCCTTGATGTAGTCGGCCACGTCCACCGGGTCTTGTTCGCCAGCTTTTGTTTGAGTTATCTGATACTTCCGGTTCTTGGTGATGCTGTACAGAAAGAGCGTGTGCATGTAAACCGCTGTCCAATACTTGCGCCCGGATATTTCCAGCTGGGCCTCAGTAATGTTGCGATGCTTGGAGCGGAAGCTCTTTAGCACCTTGCTGTCCATGTTGATGTAAATCTTTTCTAGGTTCTCTCCAGAGGCCATTGGGTGCACCACAGTGTCGTGGTTTACCGATACGCCAATTGCCTCTTCCATTTGGTCCCAGGTCAGCGCACCGTCTTTTTGCTCTTTGTACATAAATACGGGCTCGGGTAGTCCTTGCAGCGGCTCCTCTTCGGGCTGGGGCATGGGTTTGGGCGGCGCGTCCTTGTCGGCAATCTTCACCCAGAATATTTCTTCCAGTTCCTCGCCGGGCGCAGTCAGCGACACTTTCAGCTGCACGGCATCGCCTACCTGCGCGTCTTTCTGCGGGTTCATCGTGACGCGGATGGTGCCGTCCTGCGGGCTGCTCACGTTCACGTTCAGCACGTCTTCCACCGCCCACGCGGTAGCGTCCAGGTTGCCGCCGTTGGCCGTGCTGCTGCCGTTGTTGTTTTTGCCCGCCGCCCGCTTCACGCCGAGCAGCGCAATTTTCAGCTCGCCCGGTTCTTCCACGCGGTTGAAGTATTGATTCTCCACGTCGGTATCGAAGCGCACCGTTTTCTCGCCGCCCAACGGGATGCCGGTGAGGGCCTTGTCGCCGTCGTGGTGCCCCCGCACCTTCAAAAACGTAGGGAAGCGCTGCGGCTTGAACGGCTCCGGCGCGGGTTTTGAGGGCGCTTTCTTTTCCGGCTTGTCGTGCTTGTCGGGTTGGGGCTTCTTCTCCTCCAGCTTGAACGTGCTACCCAGCAGCTTCAGCAGCTCCGGGTTCATCTGAATGTTCTTGGTGACGTTTTTCAGCAGCTCTTTGGAGTCGCCGCCATCCACCGCAATAGAGTCCTTGCGCTTCTTCTCAATCTCGGCCAGCCGCCCGCCGGCTTTGCCCAGCTTCGTAGCTAGGAACTGGCGCAGCTTGGTTGTTTCGTCGCTCCCCTTGAGCCGGTCGCGCGAGGCCATGAACAGCTCTTTACGGAACTCATAGCTCATGTTCGTGCAATCGACGTGCAGCAGCAGATGGTTTTTCAGCAGGTTAAGCTTCAGCGAGCGGGTGATGAACTCGGAAGTGTAGTGGCCGTGTACCTGCCCATTCATGGAGAACAGCACGGTCATGTTGTTCTTGAAAAACTCGCGCTGAATGGAATCCTTCGTGTCCTTAGCCGACTTGCCCCCTACTTTGGTGTTGAAGACATAGCCAGCCACGCGCATCTTCCCAAATAGCGCATCGGTGAAGTCTTCCACGAAATTTTCCTCCACGTAGGCTTTGTCATCCTGCTCCAACCGACGTTTCAGGCCGAAAAGCGGGCGCTCCAGGTTATTATCATCAGGATAACGCTCCTTGGTGTCAACAGTCAGAATTGGCAGCGCAGGCTCAAACAGAAACTCATTAAGGCTCTGATTCAAGTCACGGGAAATAACGGAGCGCGAACCTGCCGGCAGGCTGTAAGAATACAGTTTAATGATGGAGCCGGTAGTAAAAGGACGCCCCACTAAGCCCAAATCAAGTTCGGTAATGGGAAAGGATGGAATCTTACCATCTAATACCAGAAACTCATACCACGTATTCTTAAGAGAGCCTTGCTCCTGCTTCGTCAGCGGGTGTTCCCTTATCAGCGTGAATCCCAGCGGCCCGGTACCATCATAGCGCCGGGAAGCCACCAACTGGTACCCACGCTTGCCGCAAAACACAATGGCGCCACTACCGCCCATGTTGTATTTGCCTTGCACAAAGTGGATTTCGTTCTTATTGCCCCGCAGTAACGACAAAAACGTGTCCTCGAACTTGTCGGGGTGCTGTCCTTCGCCGCTATCGTAAATAGTCAGCGAAGTATTCATGCGCGGCCCCGATGCTAGAATTTGAATGTTCTCGGCTTGTTTCTTACGGAAAGAAGGTAAGTCCCATTGTTCAGCCTGGCCTGTATAAAATTGTTTCACGGCCGCTTCCATCGTTTTGGGCGCATCTGCACCTTTGGGGTCTACGCCAGCCTCATAGCATTTGCGCATGAGCGTGGCGTCGATGGAATTGGTTATTTTCTCCACAAGTGCCGCAATTGGCGAAGCTTGTTGGTTTTCGATAACCCCATACATATTCGCGCTACCGCCAAGTGGTTTCCAGTTGTCGCTTGAAGCGAAAACACCAGGGTATTTCTTAATCAGGCTGTCTACTGCCTCTTCTTCGGCGCAGTGAAAAAGTTGCAGAAAAAGGGTTTTAAGGTCGGGTTGTTGGGTAGAAAACAAATCCATGAACTACATATAATTGGCAAGAGAGAACAGGTGTGAAAGGTATGGATAAGTCTCTGTTCTGTCAGCCTTTTTATGCGGTGTTTCTCAAAAATCGAGGGCGGCGTAGGCCACCACGTCGCGCAGGTGGCGGAAGCTGCGCACGGAGTTGGATTTGGTGAGCAGGATGTCGAGGCCGGGCCAGGTGTGCAGGTGCCAGAAGCCGTCGGAGCGCAGGTGGTAGAAGGGCAGGGCAAAGTTGGCCGCCGTAAACAGCGACCCCGTGCTGAGGTCGGCGCAAATGGCTTTGAACGCGGCAATGAGCTCGGGCGTGATTTCGATGCGGTTGTCGAGGATGGTACCCTCGGCGATGCCTTCGAGCACGGCCAGCAGCAGGGCCGGTTTATAGGGCGCTTCGCCGTGCTGGCGGCTCGTGGCCACGCGAAGCTTTTGGAAGCGGCGGAGGTAGTCGGTCAGGGGCATGGGCGGGCAAGTTAGGGATGGGCTCCTAGGGCGCCTTCCTCAATCATTCGCGCCTTATGCTAATTCATATAAAAACGTCATGCTGGGCTTGTCGAATCATCTCTACATCACGCAAGGATTACTCTTCGCGGTAGGGATGCTTCGACAAGCCCAGCATGACTATTCTTTTTTTGCTTAGGCAGTGTTGCTTATTCCTTTACCAATTGCAGCGTTTGAATACCGGCAGAGGTTGTCAGGCGCAGGGCGTACACCCCGGCGGGCAGGCGGCCGAAGGCGGCAGCGTCAAGCACTGGCTGGCTGGGGCCGGCGGGCAGTGCCCCCAGCTCCTGCCGCCACACCGGGCGACCCAGGGCGTCGGTGAGCGTAAGGGTGGCCGCAGTGGCCTGGGGCAGCACCAGGCTCAGCCGCGGGGCTTGCTGGCAGGGATTGGGCCACGCCAGTAGCTGTAGGGTCGGGGCGTCGAACAGCACGGTTTGCACGGGCGAGAACGAGGCCGGGCCCTGGCGGTCGAGCTGGCGCAGGCGGTAGTAGCGCGGGCCGGTTTTGCCGGCTTCGCGGTCGAGGAAGCGGTAGCTGCGGGCGGTGGCGCTGGTGCCCGCGCCGGCCACGAAGCCGAGGGCGCGGAAGTGCTGGCCGTCGGGGCTCACCTGCACTTCGAAGCCCTGGTTGTCGCGCTCAGCAGCCGTTCCCCAGGTCAGGAGGGCGTCGGCACCTTGGCGGGTAGCCTCGAAGCGCACCAGCTCCACCGGCAGCGGGGCAGCCTGGTCGCTGATGGCTAGGATGCCGAAACGTGTCAGGCTGGAAGGGCCAGCCAGCGTGCGGACCGGGGCGGGGCTGACGGCTGTGGCGAAGAAGGTGCCGTAGCCGCTGTTGTCGGCCGTGCGCTGGCTGATGCGCTGGGCGGCCTCGCTGGCGATGGTTCCCAGCAGGGCGGGGTCGTAGGCGAGGGTGGGCTGGTAGGTGTAGCCGCTGCCGCCGACGGCGCTGAAATCGAAGTACGCGTTGGCGTAGCGCGCACCGGCCAGGAAGGGCGCGGGCGGGTTGGTGCCGGAATAGTAGCGGGCCACCACGCTGGTGGGCACGGTGCCGGTGCTGCCGTAGGTGAGGCTGGCCAGCGTGCGCCCGCCCAGGCTGAAGGTTTGGGTGGCGCCCGGGGCCGGAGCGGCGGGCGCTGCCGTGAGGGCCGGCGGGGTGCTGGCGGGCGTCACTTCCAGGGCGCCGAGGTCGGGGGCGCCGGCGGCCACGGTGGTGGAGCGGGCGGCGCCGGCATAGTCGGTAGCAACGCCGGCCAGCTGCGTGCCGGTGCCGTTGGCGTACCAGGCGGAGGGGTTGGCGGCGTTCAGCGAGAAGTCGCCGGTGGCGGGGCTCGTGAACAGGCTGGCGGCGGGCACCGTGGCGGTGGTCTCGCTCAGGCTGCTGCCGTCGCCGCCGGTGGCGGTTTTCCAGCCGGCAAAGGAATAGGGAGTTGCTCCGTACAGGCCCACTTTGGTGGCGTCGGCGGTGATGAGCAGGTTGTAGTCGGCGGTGTTGGTGCTCGGGTTGGTGGTAGAGCCCACAAAGCCGGTGGCGGAGGTGGTGGTCAGGGCGTAATTGCTGCCGCTGCCCGTGCGCGCATTGTAGAAAATGTTGTTGCGCAGCGTGGTGGCGGTGGTGTTGGCCCGATAGCAGGCCGCGCTGCTGTTGGGGCCTGTGCCGCTGAGGTACACGGTGTTGTAATAGGCGTTGAGGACGGTGCCCCCGCCCAGGGAGAGCCCCGCCACGGCCGGGGTGCCGGTGCCGGCCGGGGACGTCAGGTTGACGACGACGTTGTTGGCGAGCGTGTGGCTGGGCCCGCTCGCTACGTAGATGCCGTAGACCTGGCCCGTGCTGCTGGTGCTCAGGTTGGCCACCGTGTTGGCGGTGGTGCTGATGCTGCCGCCGGGGGCATTGGAGGCCGGCAGGTACATGCCGTACACTGCCGCCGAGCTCGTCGTACTGAGGGTGGTGATGGTGTTGCCGGAAATGGTGCCGGCGAAGAAGCTGTTGGTGGTGCTGATGGGTACGCCGGTGCTGCCGCTCAGCGTGAGGCCCACCGCCTGCCCGGCGCTGCTCAGGTTCTGCACCGAGTTGTTGGCCAGCGTGCCGCTCACGGCGGTGCCGCCCGCCCACAGGCCCACCACGGGGCTGGCCCCCGTCGAGGAAATGCCCCCGCCGCTGGCCAGCGTACCAACGACGTTGTCGCGCACGTCGTAGGTGATGATGCTGGTGCCGGAGCCGGTGGCCGTGGCCAGCGCCTCGATTCCCACAAAGGACCCCAGCAGGGTGAGGCCGCTGATGGTGTTGTTGCGAATGGTGTGCGTGCCGGCCGCGGTGGCAAACCCGATGTTGAGGTAGCCGGTGGTGCCGCCGCCGCCGGTGCGGGTGAGGCCGGTGAAGGTGTTGCCCTGCACCAGCAGGTTGCTGCCCGTGGCCAGGTTGGTGGCGTTGCTGTTGCTGATGAATACCACCGGGCCCACCGAGGCGGTGCTGCTGTTCTGGTAGCGGTTGTTGCTGACGGTAACCAGGGCGGTGGACGTTCCGGTGGCGTTGACGAAGGTGATATCGCCGGTGCTGCTTGTGCTGCTGTTCAGCAGGGTGTTGCCGTCGAGGGTCAGGGCGGCCGAGGTCGGGCCGAGGTTGCTGACCGCCACGAAGCCGGAACTGAACGTGCCGCCGGTGCTGGTGCCCGTGTACGTGACGACGTTGTTGCTGATGGTGGCCGGGCCGGTGAGGGCAGCCGAATTATTCACCGCGCGCATGAAGGCCGTGGTGGCGCCCGCCGAAGTGGCCAGCGTGTAGCCCACGGTGTTGCCGCTGAGGCTGGTGGCACCGCCCACCGTGACTACCGACTGGGTGTGCACCCCCAGCAGCGTGTTGCCGGCGCTCCCGATGGCGGCCCCGTCGTTGGCGATGGAGTAGGTGCAGCTGTTGCTGTCGAGGGTCAGGTCGCCCTGCACGTTGCCGTACTCGAACACTCCAATCATAAAGCTGTTGAGAAAACCGCCCGTGGCCGCACCCGCTGGCACAGTGTGGTTGACCGTGTTGCCGCTCATGGTCAGGTTGCCGCCCACGGCTGCGCCGTTGGTCACGCCGTAGCAAGACGACGAAATGACGCCCGTGCTGCCCGTGTTGGCCAGGCTGTAGGCAACGGCGTTGTTGTTCATCACCACATTGCCAGTCACGGACGCCGCGTTGGTCAGGCCTTGGCAACCGCTCGACAGCCGGCTGCTGCCGGAGTTGCTGAGGACGAAATGGACAACGTTGTTGCTCATCGACACGGGGCCCGTCACCGCGCCGGCGTTGTCGAGCCCGTAAGCGACCCCGCTCATGTCGCCGCCCGTGGCCGCGATGGCGAGCGTGATGTTCACCGTGTTGCCGTTCATGTTCAGCGCCCCCGCCGCGGCCGAGTTCAGGAGCAGCAGCCGGGTGCTGGTGTTGGCCGTGCCGCTGGTGGCGGTCAGGCTGTAATTCACCGTGTTGTCGTTGACGGTGGTGGTGCCCGTGCCCGCCAGGTTCATCTGCACGGCTTCCACCTGGTTGTTGTTCTCGGCCTGGGCAATGGTGATGGTGTTGTGGCTGGCCGTGCCGCTGGCGTTGGTGCCCACGTCAAACTGCACGCCGTAGAACGTGTTGGGGCTGGCCACGCCGCCATTGGCCGCGTTGTCGAGCAGGTTGTAGCTCACGTTGCCGCCGTTCTGGTACACCATGCGCACGCCGTAGGCCACGGCGTTGGCCACGCCCCCGAAGTTCTGAATGGTGTTGCCCGTGGCCGCGGTAGCGCCGCCCACGTCGTTGTTCTGGTCGAGCAGGGCATAGGGCGCGGCGGTGTCGCCGTAGCCCGACAGGAAGACGCCCATCTGGGTGTTGAGAATGGTGTTGCCGTAGAAATGGTTGTCGGAATTGGTCCCGCTGGTGCTCGTGATGACGAGGGCCGTACCCACCGCGGCGGTGCTGTTGACCCCAAGAATACCGAAGGGCACGCCCGTGCCCACCGTGGTGGTCAGGTTCGAGCGGTTCATGGTGATGGTGCAGTTCTTCACCGTGTTGTGCTGGCAGCCGTTGGTGGCCGAGGCCCGAAACAGCGCGTAGCCCGCCTCCATGGCCGTGGCCTGGGTGACGTGGGTGGTCAGGTCGGCCACGTCGATGCCGTCGAAGGTCACGTAGTCGGCCCCGCTCAGCCGCACGATGGCGTCCAGATTGGTGGAACTGGCGGTCCAGCTGGCCGTGATTTGGGGATTGGCCCCGGCGCCCGACTTCTGGAAAATAATCGGGTTCGCGGCCGTGCCCTGGGCCGTGAGCAGGGGCAGGACCGTGGTGGGCGCTTCGGCGTAGCCCGCCGCCACGTTCACCGTCACGCCCCTGTCGGGAAATTGGTGTTGATGTCGGTGATGGCGGCGGCGAAGCTGGCGTAGTTGCCGGGCAGGGTTTTGGTAACCTGGGCCCGAGCGCCGGAGCCGCTCAGTAACAAGGCCAGCAGGATGAGCAGCAGGCGCCAACGTGAGGCAGAAGCCCCTTCGGCACCCGGGCGGGCATAGGTAGTTTCCATAGTTTCGGATAAAGGAAAGCGAAGCGTGTACCCGACAAAGGTAAGGCAGCCCCCAAAGCTAAAGGGCTGACCTGCGCATGCTTCGTCGTTCTTCATCATCCGGGCACCTGCGGGATTGCCAGTCGTAGAAGCCGGTATAATTGCTTTTTGGCGCGTGAGCTCAACGGTAGAAAGGCCGGAGGGCCGGTTGCGCTCTAGTAGTACCATACCCATAATAAATAGCTCCCCACGCCGTACTTTCGGCCCAAACCGCGCTGCTTATGACTCCCCGCTCTGTTCTGGCCGCTCTGCTGGCTCTGTTGCTGCTCACCGGCCCGCTCCGCGCCCAAACGCCCCTCGGCCAGCCTTCGCTCGACGAAAGCAAGGTGCAAATCTGGTGCGCCACGGTGCGCTTCGTGTACGACGACGCCGGCCGGCCCAACCTCAAAAGCACCGTGCGCTGCGAAGGCGGCAACCTGCAGGCCCTGGCCGCCAGCATCCGGCCCGACAGCCTGCGCGTGTACTCACTGCTCTACCAGCCCATCGAAGGGCGAGGCGCCATCTACCAGGGCAAGAAGGACAACCCCGCCCGGCTGGCCGCCCTCACCAAAGCCATTGTGAGCAAGCTGAAGGGCTCGCCAGCCCGGCGCAAAGACCCCGCCCGCATGGCGCGCGTCGAAGCCCTCGAAACCGCCCTCACCAACTACGCCACCAGCGGCACCCCGCTCGGCGACGTGCCGGCGGCCATGGCGCCCGAAACGGCCGACACCACCGCCACCCCCGGCGCCCTGGGCCCGGCCGAAGCCGCCGAACAAGCCGCGGCCGCCGACCGCGAAGCCGCGGCCACGTCGTCGGCCGCCCTGCCCACGGCCGGGCCGGGTAGCCTGCTCTACCGCTTTGCCGCCCCGCTGGCGCTGATTCTGGCCATTCTGGGCTTGGTGCTGTACGTCATGCTGCGCATCACGCTGGGGCAGTGGCGCCGGCAGCAGCGCCGCGAAACCCTGGTGGCCAAGCAGGCCGCCGCCGCCGCCCAAACGGCCGCCGCCGAAACCAGCGCCGCCGTGGCCGACTCGGTGGCCCGCGTGAAGCGCGCCGAAGCCCTCGTGCTGGCCGCTTCGGAAGCCAGCGCCGCCCCGGCTCCCACGCCGGCCCTCGACCAGCTGAGCCCCGCCCAGCGCCTGGAAGTGGAGCGCCTGGTGAGCCAGCGCGTGGACGAGGAGCTGCGCTGGCTGCGCGCCAACCTGCCCGAGCTGGTGGCGGCCGCCGTGGCCCCGGCTTCCGCTGCCACGACACAGGCGCCGGCCGCAATCGAGCCGGAAAGCAGCCCGGAGCGTACTGGGGCCGTCGCCGATGACGTGCAGATGGATTAACTTTCGGAAGGCTGATAAGTAATCGGAACGTCATGCCCCGGCTGCGCTTGGCATGCCGTTCTTTCTTCTTCGCTTTTCCCTTTCCTCCCCCACATGAAAGCTGCCTTTCGCCTGCTCGTGCTACTGGCAGCTTTGCCGGCTTGCCGGGCCACCACGCCGCCCGCGCGCAACACCCTGCCGCGCCGCCAGCCCCTCACCGAAACCACCACCCCCGAAAATGCCGAGCCCAGCCGCAAAGCCGGCCTGGAGCTGCCGCCCGACACCACCCGCCGTGAACTACCCCAACAGCCGTAAAGCCGACGTTACCGACACCTATTTTGGCACCCCGGTGCCCGACCCCTACCGCTGGTTGGAAGACCCCGACGCCGGAGAAACCAAGGCCTGGGTGACGGCCCAAAACAACGTCACGTTTGGGTATTTAGAGCAAATTCCGTTTCGGGATGCCATCCGGGAGCGCCTCACCCGCCTCTGGAATTACGAGCGCTACGGCGTGCCCGAGCAGGTGGGCGACGAGCTGGTGTACGCCAAAAACGACGGCCTGCAAAACCAGGCCGTGGTGTACCGCCAGCGCGGCGACGAAGAGCCGCGGGTGCTGCTCGACCCCAACAAATTCTCGGAAGACGGCACCACCGCCCTGGCCGGCATGGAGTTCAGCAACGACCATCGCTACCTGGCCTACGCCACCAGCAGCGGCGGCTCCGACTGGAACCAGGTCCGCATCATGGACCTCAGCACCCAGGAGCTACTGCCCGACACGCTGGATTGGGTGAAAGTCTCGGGTACCTCGTGGACGGCGGAGGGCTTCTATTACAGCCGCTACGACGCGCCCAAGGCCGGCGAAAACGACCTGTCGGGCAAGAACGAGTTTCACAAAGTCTATTTCCACCGCCTGCACACGCCGCAGGCGGAAGACGAGCTGGTGTACGAAAACCCGGACATGTCCCTCGGCTTTCGCATGGCCGGCGCTACGGAGGACGAGCGGTTTCTGTGCCTCTACCTCACCGACGGCGTATCCGACGGCAACCGCCTGCTGGTGCGCGACCTCACCAACCCCGCGCAGGCCGGCACCTGGATTACGCTGTTTGATTCCTACGAATTCAACAACACCGTCATCGGCAACGTGGGCGGCGAAGTGCTGGTGTACACCAACTACCAGGCGCCCAACTACCGCGTGGTCGTCATCGACCCCAGCCAGCCCGAAGAAGCGAGCTGGCGCGAGGTGCTGCCCGAAGCCCCGAATAAGCTCGAAAGCGTGAGCCAGGCCGGCGGCTGCCTGCTGGCCGGCTACCTGCACGACGCCAGCTCGCAGGTGAAGGTGTACTCTGAGCTTGGAGCGTTTCGGCATGATGTGGCGCTGCCGGCCATTGGCACGGCCAGTGGCTTCGGTGGGCGGCGCGAGGCCACGGCGGTGTATTACGCCTTCACCTCGTTCACCTACCCTACCACCATTTACCGCTACGACCTCGCCGCGAACACCAGCACCGTTTTCCGGGCGCCGGCCGTGGACGTGCAGCCCGCCGACTACGAAACCACGCAGGTATTCTACCCCAGCAAGGACGGCACGCGCATTCCCATGTTCATCGTGCACAAAAAGGGATTACCGCTGAACGGCCAAAACCCCACTTACCTCTACGGCTACGGTGGCTTCAACGTGAGCCTGACGCCGGGCTTCTCGGTGGCGCGCATGCTGTGGCTCGAAAACGGCGGCATCCTGGCCGTGGCCAACCTGCGCGGCGGCGGCGAATACGGCGAAGACTGGCACCGCGCCGGCATGACGCCGCACAAGCAAAACGTGTTCGACGACTTCATTGCCGCCGCCGACTACCTCAAAACCAACCACTACACCGATACCCAGCACCTGGCCATTGCGGGCGGCTCCAACGGCGGCCTGCTGGTGGGCGCGGTGGCCAACCAGCGCCCCGACTTGTGCCGGGTAGCCCTGCCCGCCGTGGGCGTGATGGACATGCTGCGCTATCAGAAATTCACCATCGGCTGGAACTGGGCACCCGAATACGGCACTTCCGACGACGAGGCGCAGTTCCATAACCTGCTGCCCTTCTCGCCCTTGCACAACCTGCGCCCCGGCACGGCCTACCCCGCCACGCTCATCACCACCGCCGACCACGACGACCGGGTGGTGCCCGCGCACTCCTTCAAGTACGCCGCCGCCCTGCAGGCCGTCAACGCCGGCCCCTACCCCACCCTTATTCGAGTAGATGTGAACGCCGGGCACGGCGCTGGCAAAAGCACGGCATTGCTGATTGATGAGTGGGCCGACGTGTGGAGCTTTTGCTACGCCAATATGGGCGCGACGCCGGTTCTGCAGTAGCGCATGAACAATGCTGCAAAGCCAAATCTGAACGTCATGCTGAGCGCAGCCGAAGCATCTCTCTACACAACTAATCCAATCGATTAGGATTTTAGTATTGCGGTAGAGATGCTTCGGCTGCGCTCAGCATGACGTTCAAGGCTGGTTGTTTAATCTGTAGCTACTGCCCCGCCCCGCCCCTCTCCCCGACGGGCTTGAGGTTGGCTTCAAACAGCTTCAGAATGCGCTTGTACTCGTCGGTCCAGGAAGAGGGCTCCACGAAGCCGTGGTCCTCGACGGGGTACACGGCCAGCTCCCAGTTCTCCTTTTTCAGCTCAATGAGCCGCTGCGACAGACGCACGATGTCCTGGAAATGCACGTTGGTGTCCACCATGCCGTGGCACATCAGCAGGGCGCCTTTCAGGCCGCTGGCGTAGTTGATGGGCGACGAGCGGGCGTAGGCCAGGGAGTCGTTGTAGGGCTCGTTGAGGATGTTGTCGGTGTAGCCGTGGTTGTAGTGCGCCCAGTCGGTGACGGAGCGCAGCGCGGCCCCGGCCCGGAATACCTCGGGCTGCGTGAACATGGCCATGAGCGTAATAAATCCGCCGTACGAGCCGCCGTAGATGCCGATGCGCTGCGGGCTGACGCCGTATTTCTCCGCGAGCAGCTTGGCGCCGTCCACGTGGTCCGAAAGGTCTTTGCCGCCCATGTAGCGGTAGATGCCCGTGCGTACGTCGCGCCCGTAACCGGCCGAGCCGCGGTAGTCGATGTCGAGCACCGTGTAGCCCTTCTCCACCAGCAGGTTGTTGAACATGTACTCGCGCGAGTATTGGCTCCACCACTTGTGGGCGTTCTGCAAATAGCCGGCGCCGTGCACAAATATCACGGCCGGGCCCTGGGCCGCGGGGTTGGCCGGGCGGTAGAGGCGGGCGTACACATCGGCCCCGTCGCGGGCCTTGATGGTGATGATTTCGGGGTCGCGCCAGGGGTAGCTTTCAAACTCCGGCGTGGTGCTGTGGGTAAGCTGCCGCATCGGCGCCTTGGGCTTGTTGGCCATCACGAATAGCTCCCAGGGCTTGTTGGTGTAGCTGTAGCGCACGGCCAGGGTGCGGCCGTCGGGTGACACCACTACCTCGTGCGCGCCGGGCCGGGTCGTGATTTGCTGGAGCGCGCCGCCGTTCAGGGGCAGGTGGTAGAAGTGCTGCTCGCCGGGGTGGGTGGCGTTGGCGGTGAGGTACCAGGTTTTGCGGTCGCGGCTCAACTGAGCGCTTTGGATTTCGAACTTGCCGCTGGTGAGTGCTTTTTTCTGGCCGGTGGTCACGTCCACGGTGTAGAGGTGGCTGTAGCCGGTTCCCTCGCTCTGAAACCACACACGGCGGTTGTCGGGCAGCCAGCCCACGTTGCCCGGCCCGTTGCCAATGCCGGGGCCGCTAATCCAGGCGTCGTCGTGCTGACGGTCGAGCAGCTTGATTTTTTGGGTGGCGGGGTCCAGGCCCACTATCCACCGGTCTTTGTTGTCGGCGGTGCGCATCACCAGAAACGCGCGCTGCCCATCGGCCGACCAGTACGGGCCAAACGGCTGCACGCGGCGCAGCTCGGGCTTTTTCGCCTTGCCGGCGGACTTGGCTGAGTCGGCGGGCATGGGCGCCTTGGCCGGCAGCGCGTATTCCTTGCGGTAAGCCGGCTGCTCGTCCAGGCCCTTCAATTCCTTGTAGCCCAGCACAAACGTGGTGTCGCGGGCAATGTCATAAATGCCCAGCTCGACTGCCGTCTGGGCCGCGCCTACCTTGGTGCGGGTCGAAATGTCTTCGGTGAAGCCTGAAGCCGTCACGAAGCTGGGCACCAGCGCTACTTTGGCGGCCGCGGGCTCCTGCCGCAGCGCGTAGGTCACGTAGCGGCCGTCGGGGCTGAGCTGCAGGTTGGCCACGGTTTGCAGGCCCAGATAAATGGCCTTGGGCTGCAGCCGGGCCAGGGCCTTTTGCTGGCGCTCCTGGGCCTGCCGGTCCTGGTCGCGCAGCCGCACCACCTCAAACAACGCCAGCTGCTGGGCGCGCAGGTAACGCTCGGCCTTGTCGGTGGGCGTGGTGCTGGCGGGCTTGCTGCCTTTGCGGAAGTCGGTGCGCTGGACGGTTTCGCCCGTGGCGGGGTCCCAGGTGTAGAGGTTCTGGGCGCGCACGTAGCTCACGAGCTTGTCTTGCAGCGCAAAATCAGGGTTGCTTTCGCGCTCGGCGGTGTTGGTCACCCGCCGGCTTTTCTGGGTTTTGAGGTCGAGCAAATAGATGTCGCCGTCGCGCTCGTACACCTTGCGCGTATAGGCCTCGTCGTAGGTGCCGGTGCTGGCGGGCAGTTCCCGCTGCTCGCGCTGGCTCACTTTGCGCGGCGCCGCCGGACCCGTGGAAGCCACTTCATAGAGCGAGTCGCGCCGGGCTTTGGTGGGGTTCCAGTTGAAGTAAATGCGGCGGCCGTCCTCGGCCCAGTATATGTTCGACGGCGAGGTACCTACCCACTGCGCCGGCTCCCGCATGATTTTATCGACGGTGAGCGGTGCCAGGCTTTCGGTTGCGGAGGCTGGCGCCTGCGCCAGTGCTGGTTCGGCCGCCAGCAACAGCCCCAGAAAGTAAAGATTACGCATAAACAAAGCTACTTCGCTCAGCCCACGGCGCCGCCTCACCCAAAACAATTCGCACAGTTCGCGCGTCTCGTTTGCTGTCTTTTTATTTGATACCCGCCCCCATGGAATTAGGCATTAGCTCATTCGGCGAAGTCGCGCCGGCCCACGTGGCCGGCCAGGACCCCGCCGCCACCCAACGCATGCAGGAGCTGCTGGCCCTGGCCCGGCGCGCCGATGAAGTCGGCCTCGACGTGCTGGCCCTCGGTGAGCACCACCGTTCCGATTTCATCATTTCCTCGCCCGAAGTGGTGCTGGCAGCTGCCGCGGCCGTCACGAAAAACATTCGCCTCAGCAGCGCCGTCACGGTGCTCAGCTCCGCCGACCCGGTCCGCACCTTCCAGAACTTCGCCACCGTGGACCTGATTTCCGGCGGCCGGGTCGAGATTATCGCCGGCCGCGGCTCGTTCATTGAATCATATCCGCTGTTCGGCTACGACCTCAACGACTACGACGAGCTATTTGTGGAAAAGCTGAATTTACTGCTCAAAATCAACGAAAGCGAAGTGGTGACCTGGCAGGGCAAGCACCGCCCGGGCATCGCCGCGCAGGGCGTGTACCCGCGCCCGGCCCAGCCCAAAATCCCCGTTTGGATTGGCATTGGCGGCACGCCGGCATCGGCGGTGCGGGCCGGCAAGCTGGGGTTGCCGCTCACCATTGCCATCCTGGGCGGGGCGCCCGCCCGCTTCGTGCCCTTTGCGGAGCTTTACCGCGAATCGGCTGAGCAGGCCGGGCACGACGCAGCCCAGTTGCCGCTCTGCCTCAACTGCCACTTCCACCTGGCCGAAACGTCTCAGCAAGCTGCCGATGAATTCTTTCCGCCCTATGCCACGCTCATGAACCGCATCGGCCGCGAGCGGGGCTGGTCGCCCATGGACCGGCGGCACTTCGATTTCCTGCGCGGGCCGGAGGGGCCGCTGTTCGTAGGCACGCCTCAGGAAATCACTGCCAAACTACTGAACCTGCACGGGCTCTTCAACAACACCCGTTTCCTGGCCCAACTGGTGCTCGAAGGCATTCCGCACGCCAGCGTGCTGCGCTCGGTGGAGCTGTTTGGGCAGGAAGTGGCGCCGGCCGTGCGTACCGCATTGGGCTACCCGCATGATTCCAGCCTTACTTTGCCGGCGTAAGCGTTTGTTACCCATTGCTTCATTTCCCGCCGTTGGCTTATGCTGAACCTGCTGTGGTCTGCCCTGAATGTGGTGCTTCTGGGCTTCATTTTCTACATCTTGTATCGAGCCGCGCGGCTCGTGAAGCAGCACATGGGCAACGGGGCGCTGCTGGGCTTTGTGCTGGCGTTGTTTGTCATCGGCGGTCGGAGTGCAGATGCCTCTTCCGAAGCACCCAGAAACCTACTGGCGCAGCCACCCCAGGCACCCATCGGCAACGCCAGCAGCCAGCAGGAAATCGCCTTGGGGGGCAGCAATACCCTCACCCTGCTGAGTTCCTACCGAAGCAACAACGGCCACCTCGAGCCGCTGAGCCTGTACACCACGGTATCTGGCATTGTATTAGGGCATCGCTGGAAGCCGATTGGCGGCATGCTGCACGAGCAGGGCTCCCGGATGCAATACGAGGTGACGATGCAGCACGAATGGCGCTTGTTGGGCATGCAGGTGTATGGCCAGATAGAGGAGTTCAGGGGCGTCATGCCTTCGCCTACCCCTCCGTAGTGCACCAGCCCAGTGGGCACAAAAAAAACGCCTGGCACACAGCCAGGCGTTTTTTTTTGCAATCGGAATTCCTACGCTTAGTAGCGGTACAGGTCCGACTTGAAGGGACCTTCTACCGGCACCTTGATGTAGTCGGCCTGCTTGGGCGTCAGCTCGTCGAGCTCCACGCCAATTTTGGCGAGGTGCAGGCGGGCCACCTTCTCGTCGAGGTGCTTGGGCAGGGTGTACACCTGGTTTTCGTACTCGTTGCCGCGCTCCCACAGCTCCAACTGGGCCAGGGTCTGGTTGGTGAACGAGTTCGACATCACGAACGAGGGGTGGCCGGTGGCGCAGCCCAGGTTCACGAGGCGACCTTCGGCGAGGATAATCACCTCTTTGCCTTCGATGGTGTAGATATCAACCTGCGGCTTCACGGTGTCTTTGGTGTGGCCGTAGTTCTTGTTCAGCCACGCCATGTCGATTTCATCATCGAAGTGACCGATGTTGCAGACAATGGCTTTGTCCTTCAGCATGCGGAAATGCTCCTCGCGCAGGATGTCGCAGTTGCCGGTGGCCGTCACCACGATGTCGGCTTCTTTCACGGCGTTGGTGAGCTTCTTCACAGCGTAGCCGTCCATGGCGGCCTGCAGGGCACAGATGGGGTCAATCTCGGTCACGATGACGCGGGCGCCGGCGCCGCGCAGCGAAGCGGCGGTGCCTTTTCCCACGTCGCCGTAGCCGGCTACTACGGCAATTTTGCCGGCCATCATCACGTCGGTAGCCCGGCGGATGGCGTCCACGGCCGACTCTTTGCAGCCGTACTTGTTGTCAAACTTCGACTTCGTTACCGAGTCGTTCACGTTGATGGCGGGGAAAGGCAGCGAGCCGTTTTTCACGCGCTCGTACAGGCGCAGCACGCCGGTAGTGGTTTCCTCGCTCACGCCTTTGATGCCGGCGGCCAGCTCGGGGTACTGGTCCAGCACCATGTTGGTGAGGTCGCCGCCGTCGTCGAGAATCATGTTCAGGGGCTGGCGCTCCTCGCCGAAGAACAGCGTCTGCTCGATGCACCAGTTGAATTCTTCCTCGTTCATGCCTTTCCAGGCATACACCGGGATGCCGGCGGCGGCAATGGCGGCGGCGGCGTGGTCCTGCGTGGAAAAGATGTTGCACGACGACCAGGTCACCTCGGCGCCCAGCGCTTTGAGGGTCTCGATGAGCACGGCGGTTTGAATGGTCATGTGCAAGCAGCCGGCAATGCGGGCGCCCTTGAAGGGCTGCGACGCGCCAAACTCCTCGCGCAACGACATCAGGCCGGGCATTTCGGCTTCGGCCAGACGGATTTCCTTGCGGCCCCACTCGGCCAGGCTCATGTCCTTTACTTTGTACGGAACGTACGTTTTCGTCGTGGTTTCCACCATGATATGAGTTGATTGTTGGTATCGCGTTTCAACCGCAAAGATACATGTTTTGTTCAAGGGCCGGCACTACGAAGCCGGCCAATTCGCCCGCCCTTCAGGCAAGCTATGCCGTGGTTTCTTGGGCGCAGCCGAGGCGACATCAGCGGGAATTTTACGCCCTTTGACGAGGAAAAATGTCAGGCCGGCCAGATATGAACATGCAAATACCTCCGGGCTAGGAATTAAACTGCTTGGCGAATTAACTTTCAGGGCTGAAATAATACCACTGCCTTTTTGCGCAAGCAGAGAGGCTTTTGTATGCCCTTTTGGCGTTTCCCACCCCCTTTTTCATTTTATATGGTTAAAACTTTACTCTCCGGGCGGCGTGATGCGCGGCCCACTGCCGCGCGCATGTGGCAGCTGCTTGGGCTGCTCACGTTGGGCGCAGCCCCGGTGTGGGCCCAACCCTCGGTGATAGGCACCAACACGGGCGACGTGAGCAACTCGGCGTATGGCACCTACGTGGCCGCCAACCTGGTCGATGTGGGCGGCTTCCGCCAGTACCGCACCCAAGCCACCAACTCCACCAACGACAACGTGGCCGAGTGGCAGTTTGCGCAGGGCACGGCGAGCAACGTGGACTACAACAACAAGTGGCTGCCGTACGCCAACGCCGGCATCAAGTACCGCATTCCCGGCTTCAACCAAGCCATTGCCCCGAATACCGCTTACCCGCCCAGCACCAACAACGGCACGGCCACTTATTCTGGCAACAACGGCGTGCCGGGCGGCCTGCCGGCGCTCACGGCCGGGCGCTACTACACGTTCAACATCACCAAAAACGCGCCCACGGCCGACAACACCATGGCCGTGCTGGAAACGGCCTACAACCCGGTGGCCATCAGCGCGGTGGCCGCCAACACGGCCACGCCGGGCAAAAACAGCCTGGTGCAGATAACGGCGACGCTGGCCAGCGCGCCCAATGCGGCCGAATATTTCTACGTTCGCTACTCTACCAACGCTTTCGGCACCTCTGCGCTGGTGCCGCTCACGGTGTCGGGCACCACGGCCACGGGCCTTATACCGGGGCAGGTGGCCGGCACGGCGGTGTCGTACTACGTGCTCAGCTCGCCCATCGCCACGGCAGCGGCTATCGGCACCGACTACGACATGCTGACGCTGAACCTGAACAACAACGGGGGCGCCAACTACAACTACACGGTGGCCGCCACCGTGTGCGGCCTCTACGGCATCGACAACACCACGGGCAATGCGACGGGCAGCGCCGGCGTGTTCAACTCGTTCACCAACGCGTTTGCGTTTCTGAATGCCAGTACCTTGTCCTGCGCTACCACGTTCAACGTGACGGCGGGCTCGACTTACACGGAAAAGGCCGCGCTCGGCACCATTGCCGGCAGCAGCGCGGCCAACACGGTTACGTTCCAGAAATCGGGCACCGGGGCCAACCCCAAAATCACCGCGCCCGGCAGCTCAACCAGCACGACGGTTGATGCCATCATCGGCCTGAACGGCACCGATTACGTCACCTTCGACGGTATCGACCTGCTCGACCCCAGCACCAACACCACGGCGGCCACGCAAATGGAAGCCGGCTACGCCCTGTGGCGCGCCGGCACCGGCGCCACGCTGAACGGCTGCCAGAACGTGACGATTAAAAACAGCACCGTCACGCTGCAAAAACCACTGGCAACCAGTTCCATTACCACGGGCATTTTGTCGGCCAATACCGACAATACGGGGGCGGCTGCGGTGGTAACCGGCGCCACCGTGGCCACCGCTATTAACACCAATAACACGTTTACGGCCAACACGCTGACCAACATGAGCCGCGGCGTAGTGCTGCAAGGCCTGACCAGCGCTACCTATTACGACCAGAACAACACCGTGGGCGGCACCGCCAGCGCCGCTGGCAATACCATCAACAACATCAACGCCGGCAGCAGCACCAGCGGCGAGGTGTACGGCATTCTGGCCGACTACCAAACGGGTACGTCCATCACCTTCAATACGGCGGACAACGCCGGCAATGGCGGCACGGCCGCTACCCGCGAGCTGCGCTGCATTGCCTTCAACCTGGGCACCTCGGGCGTGCTAACGGCCAGCAACAACACGCTGACCACGCAAACCAATCAGACCGCCGTCGTTTACGGCATTCGGTGCGAGGCCACTGGCCTGACGCTGACCACCAGCAACAACCAATTCACGGCGGTAGCGGCTACGGCGGGCAGCTCGGGCGCCATCTACTTCATGGGCATCCTGGTGAGCAGTTCCACCGGAAACCTGGCTTCGTGGACAGCTGATGGCAACACCTGGGACAATGCCGGCAAGTCGCTCATCAGCAGCGGGCAGCTCGCCTTGGCTTATAACAGCAACAAAACCCCTACCGTCACTTTCACCAACAACACAGCCAAAAACATTGCCCGCACCACCAACGCCGGCACTTTTTATGGCTACTACAACGGCGCGGGCGGCCCGGCCACTACGCCGGCCCTGCACACGATAACGGGCAACGTCATCCAGGGCCTCTCCTTCCCGGGGTCGTCCGACGTGTACGGCATTCAGAACACGGCCGGGACCACCGCCTCGCGGGCCCAGGTCAAGATTGAGGGCAACACCATCAAAGACATCACGTCGGTCACGGGGGCTATTTACGGGGTGCTGTTCGACTACGGCGACAACGCCGGGGGCGCCACCACTTCCACCATCAACGCCAACACCATCAACAAGCTGAGCAGCGGCCCGGCCAGCAGCCTCACCAAAGGGGTGTACGGCATCTTTGTAGGCGGCACCACCAGCTTCACTTCGGGCACAAACGTGACCAACCTGAAGGTACAGAGCAACCAGGTTGGCGAAGTGGGCGACGCGGCCACGCCCACGCTCAACGGCATCAACAACAGCGGGGCGACGCCCGTGGCGGGCATCTATTTCAACGGCGGCGCCACCTCACCAACCCTGGACTTTTCGTCGAACGTTATCAAGAACGTCAATTCGACCAATAGCAGCAGTTCACCCTCTGCATACGGCATGTTTTTCGCCGCGCCGGGCTCGGGCAATGCCACGATTACCGCTTCCGGCAACACCATTGCGGGGGTGAGCCTGACCAACAGCGCCAACAGCGGGTCAGCGTACGGCATGTTTGTGACCGGATTGGGCACCTCTGGCACGGCCACGTTGGAAGACAACGTCATCAACAACGTGCTGGCGCAAAACACCAGTTCGTCGGTGTACGGCATTCGGTTCTCGGCCGCGGCCACGGCCAACGTGCGCCGCAACACCCTGTATGCCCTGAGCCACACCAACACCTTTACCGGCGCGGTGTACGGTCTCTACTTCGGGGGTGGCAGCACGTTCAACATCAGCCGCAACAAGGTGTACGACCTTTCCTCGGCCGCTGCCACGGCCACGGTGTACGGCATTTACACGCTGGGCGGCAGCGCCGATAACGTGGACAACAACCTGATTGGCGACCTGCGGGCCCCCATCAGCACCGCCGCGGGTTCTTTGGTGGGCATTAACCTTACCAACAGCGGGCCCTACAACGTGTACCACAACACCGTTCGGCTGAACGCCACGAGCACCTCGGCCACCACGTTCGGCTCGTCGGCCGTGCTGCTGGGCTCCGGGGTGCTCGAC
Source organism: Hymenobacter sp. 5317J-9 (assembly GCF_022921075.1). NCBI lineage: Bacteria > Pseudomonadati > Bacteroidota > Cytophagia > Cytophagales > Hymenobacteraceae > Hymenobacter > Hymenobacter sp. 5317J-9. Next base: position 675,730 of record NZ_CP095050.1, on the reverse strand, counting down.
TTGCGCAACAACCTGCTGGTGAACCTGAGCACGCCGGTGGGCGCGGCCTACACCAGCGCCCTGCGCCGCAACGTGGCCGCCACCAGCGCCAACACCGCCGCCACGACCAACAACAACATCCTGTACGCCGGCGCGCCCGGCGCCAACAACGTGGTGTACGCCGAAGGCAGCACGCCCACCACCTACCCGGCCCTGGCCGACTACCGCAACGCCATGGCGGCGCTGGGCGGCTCCACGCCGCTGCGGGAATCGGCCGCCGGCACCGAAAACCCGCCGTTTCTGAGCACCACCGGCAGCGCTGCCACGTTCCTGCACATCGACCCGGCCGTGGCCACGTTGGTTGAGAGCGGCGGCACGCCGGTGAGCGGCGTAACCACCGACTTTGACGGTGACGCCCGCAACGCCACCACGCCCGACGTGGGGGCCGACGAGGGCAACTTCACCCCCGCGCCCACCATGGCCGTCACGGCCCTGACTTACGCCCAGAACGGTCTGAACACGACGAACAACGCCACCAACCAGCTCATCACGAGCCTGACTGTGACCACGGCGGGCAGCTACGACCGCCTGCGGCTGACCAGCGTCACGTTTAGCCTAGCCGGCACCGCCGTGCCAACCAACGACATTACCAATGCCAAGCTGTATACCAGCACCAGCGCCACGTTCGCGGCGGGCACGGCCACGCTGCTGGGCACCACGGGCAGCCTGGCCGCGCCCAATTTCACCTTCACGCTGAGCACGCCGCAGCCCCTGACGGAAGGCGCTAATTACTACTTCCTGACCTACGACATCACCGGCGGCGCCACGGTGGGCCGAACCATCGCGGCCGTGCCCACCAACGTGGCTTTCACGTCGAGCGTCACCAATACGGCTTCGGCCATCACGAGCGGCAGCAGCCCGGTAGCTATTGCCCTGACGGGAACGGCCGCCGCGCGCACCATCGTGGGCCCGCTGAACGGAACCTATACCGTGGGCGTAGCGGCCGGCAATGACTACGCCACCATCACGGCAGCGCTGGCCGACCTGGCTTTCCGGGGCGTGAGCGGCCCGGTGGTTTTCTCGCTGACCAACGCCACCGCCACGCCCTACAACGCGGCCAATGGCGAAACTTTCCCCTTCGTGATTCCGCCTTTTGGCGGCGCCAGCGCCACCAACACGGTTACCATCAAGCCCGCACCAGGCGTGGCGCCGGTGGTGAGCGGCAACAGCGGCAACACCAACACCGCCGTGTTCAAGCTCGATGGCGTGGATTATTTCGCCTTCGATGGCTCGAACACCCCCGGCGGCAGCACCCGCGACCTGACCATTAGCAACACCACCAACCAAGTGCTGACGGCGGTAGTGTGGGTGGCCAGCGCGGGCACCGGTGCCGGCGCCACCAACATCACTGTTAAAAACACCAATTTGGTGGGCACCAGCAGCTCCACGGGGCTCTTTGGGGTATTTGCCGGCAGCAATACCATCGTTTCGAATGGGGGCACCGGCACGGGGGCAGATAACGACAACCTCACCATCCAGAACAACTCGTTCCAGACGCTGGCTTACGGCATCTACGCGGGCGGCACGGCGGGCGGCACCACGGCTGGCAGCCTCGACGGGCTGGTGATTAGCGACAACGCGGTGGGCACGCCCAGCGCCGGCCTGACCACGGTGGGTATTCAGATTAGCAACACCGGGGGCAACTCCTCGGCCACGGGCGCCCAAATCACGCGGAACACCGTGCAAAACGTGGTGGGCAGCAGTGCAACGCCGCTGTTCGGCATCTATGCCGACACGGGGGTGCCGTTCGTCACCATCAGCCAGAACACGGTAGACGGCATCAGCCAAGGCTTTGGGGCCGACGCCTCGGGGATTTACGCGGGCGCCGGGTTCACCGACGGCACCATCTCGCGCAACCGGGTGGTGAACATTGCGGCCACTGCCACCGGCAGCTTCGGGGCGCACGGCATCGACGCCCGCACCGGCAGTACCGCGAGCAACCTGCTCATCGCCAACAACACCGTGGCCGGCATCAACGGCTCGTGCGGCACGTCGTTGAGCACCAACGGGATTTCGGGCATTCGCCTGCTGAGCAGCATGGGCGGCGCGAAGGTGTATTACAACTCCGTGAACCTGACCGGCGCCACCACCAACACCACCGCCAGCACCGTTTCGGCGGCCTTCCACACCAGCTCGCTGATAACCACCGCCGGCACGCTCGACGTGCGCAACAACGTTTTTGCCAACTCGCTGGTGAGCCCCGGCAGCAGCGGGGCCAGGAACTACGCCATCTACAGCGGCGCTCCCCGGGCTGCTTACGCCACCATCGACTACAACGACTACTACGTGAACGGCCCGAACGGCGTGCTGGGCAACTACGCCGGCACCGGGGCTGCCACTTCGGGGAGCGACCTAACGACCTTCGCCGCCATTCAGAACGCGACGAGCGGCTTGGGGCAGAACGGTAATTCCCGCAACGCCGTGCCGGGCTTCGTAAGTACCACCGACTTGCACCTGAGCAATTTCTCGGCGCTGGAAAGCGCCGGGGTGTCGCTGGCCGGCACCGTGGACACCGACTACGACGGTGACACCCGCCAGGGCAGCGCCGGCTACACCGGCACCGGCACCGCCCCCGACCTAGGCAGCGACGAAGCAGCCGTATTGCCGGCCACGGCGCTGGTCCTGAGTGGCACGTACACCATCGACAACACGCAGGCCACTAGTTACCCCACCGGCCGCAATTTCCGCTCGTTTTCCGACGCCGTTGCCGTGCTCAACCAAAGCACCATTACGACGGCCACGGCCGGCACGCCGGCCGTGACGTTCAACGTGAGCGCCGGCCAGACCTTCGCGGAGGAAGTGCCCGCCATCACCACCACGGCCACGGGCGCCACCACGGCGGTCACGTTCCAGAAAGCCGGCGCGGGCGCTAACCCGGTGCTCCAGCCCGCCGGTTCGGCGCTGAACGCGCTGGACGCGGGCTTCACGGTGCAGGGTGCCGACTACCTCACCTTCGACGGCATCGACGTGAACGCCCCGGGCGGCAACGTCGAGTTTGGCTACCTGGTGCGTAATGCCTCGGCCACCAACGGCGCTTTCAACAACACGGTGCAAAACGCCACTATTTCTCTGAACCGAAATAATCTGGCCTCGTGGGGCGTGGCCCAAACGCTGGACCTCCGCTACGGCGGCGCCACCACGCCCACCAGCCTGGCTGGCTGCAACCAGAACAACCGCTACCTCGGCCTGCAGGTGTACAACGCCGTAGCGGGCATAGTAGCGCTGGGGTATAGCACCGCCTTCTACGACTACAACACGGAAATTGCCAACTGCAGCGTTGGGAGCAGCACGGCCCCCGTTGGCGGCGTGGCGGCTTTCGCCGTGGGCATCAACGGTGGCGTGAACCGGAAATTGTCAGTTCACGATAACGTGGTGCAATACGTGAGCAGCACGAGCACCGGAGGCGCGGCGGGCATCTACGTGTTTCAGCTCAGCGGGGGCGCCAGCACCACCGTGCCAGCCGATGCCAACGCCGTCTTCAACAACCGCATTTCGAACATTGCCACGGTGGGCGCCGCCAATACGGGCAAAGCCTGGGGCGTGTATCTGGAAGGCAGCACGACGTCGGGCAACGCCGCCGGGGCCGTGCAGCACTCGACCAGCCTGTATAACAACGTCATTACGGGGCTCACGTCGGGCTTCACGGGTACGGCCACGGCCACTCGCTACGTGAATGGCATTTTCCTGACCAGTGGGGCCGGGCAAACTTCCATCAGCTCGTATTTTGTCTCCTTCAACACCGTCAGTCTGAACACCGGCACGCCCACCTACAGCAGCACGGGCTACGAGTTCAGCAGCGCCAGCGGCGCGGCGCTGAACGTTCGCGACAACATCTTCGCCAACTTCACCGGGGCACAGACAGGGCCGGCGTTCCACTCGGCCTACCATTCCACGTCGGGCACGCAAGTAGGCGGCGCGTCGGATTACAACGACCTATGGGTGCCCAACCTAACCGGCGGCGTGTTGCTAAGCAACGGCAGCAACGCCGGGTATTCCACCATTGCCACGGCGCAAAGCGGTGGGGGCGAAGGCGCCAATTCCAAGAGCATCGACCCGGTGTTCGACGCCATCCTCCGCCCGACCAACTCTGCCCTTAACGGCCTGGGCCTGACCATTAGCGGCATCACCACCGATTTGGTGGGCACCGTGCGGGCCACCGGCACGGCCGCCAGCCAAACCGGCCCCGACATGGGCGCCTACGAATTCCCCAACACGACCAACGTGGCCCTGAATGCTGCGGCCCTGACGGCCCCAGCCGCCAACTATTGCACGCCAGGCCCCCTCAGCGCGCCCATTACGCTGAGCGTGACCAACACCAGCACCAACCCGCTGGTACTGGGCGTCAACCAGAAGCTGCTCGTGAGCGGCACGCTGGTATTGCCGGGAGGCGGCACCCAGCCCCTGAGCGCCACCGTGACCAGCGGCACCATTCCCGCCAACGGTAGCCTGCCCGTGAGCGTGGGCACCGCCAATCTGACGGCCGCCGGCACCTACACGTTTCAAGCGCTGACGGTGGCCCTGCAAACCAGCGAGGGCCTGACCATTCCCGAAACGCTGACGACGGATAACACGCTCAGCCCGAACCCCACCGTGACCGTGGGCGACCAAACCACCTACACCGGCAATGCGCCCGGCGACGGCAGCAACTGGTTCAACGCCGCCAACTGGACGGCCTGCGTGCCCAGCAACACCATCGACGCCCTTATTCCGGCTGGTTTGGCCAACTATCCAAACCTGAACACCGCAGCCAACGCGGCCGTGCGCACCCTCACCATCGCCAACGGCGCCAGCCTGGCCCAGACCGCCGGCACCCTGAACGTGTACGGCGACCTGACCAGCAATACGGCTACGGCCAACGTGAGCCTGACCGGCGGCATGGTGGCTTTCCGCGGCGCGGCGCCCACCGTCACGGGCATTGCCGGTTTTTACGACCTCAACGTGAACCTGAGCAGTGCCGCCGGCGTGCTGGCTTTGGCCAATAATACCAACGTAGCTCATGCCCTGACCATGAGCCAGGGCGTGCTGAACACCGGCGCCTACACCGTGACGCTCACACCAGGCGCCACCCTTTCCGAAACCGACGCGAGCTACGTGCTGGGCCAGGTAGCGGTGCCCGGCCGCGACCTGAGCACGGCCACGGCCGAGAGCTTCGGCAACATCGGCCTGACGCTGACGCCGGACGCCGCTTCCACGGCTTTCCCCGGCCTCACCACGGTGGTACGCACCACGGGCACGGTGCTCACCGGCGTGGGCACCAGCCAGAGCATCAAGCGCTACTTCGACATTCAGCCCGCCACCAACGCGGGCCTGAACGTGGCCATGGACTTCAGCTACTTCGACCACGAGCGCAACGGCATTGCGCCCGGCAACGTGGCCTTGTTCAAATCGGTGAGCAGCCTCACGGGGCCGTGGGCCAACCAAGCGCCCATCAGCATTGCCGGCAATACGGTGAGCAAAACCGGCATCTCGGACTTCTCCATCTGGACGCTGGGCAGCGCCACCAATCCGCTGCCCGTGGAGCTCACCGCCTTCGCGGCCGAACGCCAAGGCACCAACGCCAACCTGACCTGGACCACCGCCAGCGAGAAAAACAACGCCGGCTTCGACGTGCAGGTGAGCCTCGACGGCCGCGCGTTCCGCACACTGGGCTTTGTGGCCAGCCCCTCGGCCAGCAGCAGTGCCCCGCGTCACTACAGCTTCCTCGATGTCGAGAAGGGCAAGGCTGGCCTGCGCTACTACCGCCTGCGCCAGCTCGATGTAACCGGTAAAACCGAATTCTCGCCCGTGCGCACTCTGCGCTTCGAGAACGAAGCGGCCCCGGCCATCGTCTTCACGGGCGTGCCCAACCCCTTCGCGCACGGCCTCACCCTGCGCGTGGAGCTGCCCATTGGCACGCCGGCCGCCGCCGCTCAGCTGCGCGTGACCGATGCCGCCGGCCGCTTGGTGCTGGCCACGACCACTCCGGTGCTGGCCGCCGGCCTCAGCCAGCTGTCGCTCGACCTGCGCGGCCAGGCCAGCGGGGTGTACTTTGTGCAGTTGGCCTTCCCCGGCCAGCCCGCGCAGCACCTGCGGGTGGTGAAGGAGTAATACTTCGCCATAGCGCATAAAAAAGCCCGCTGGATATTTCCAGCGGGCTTTTTTTATGCACTATGGCCATCAGGCTAATTGTTCTGAATGAGCACAACTTTGGGGGCCAAATTGGGGTCGAGGCTGGTGTAGCCCCGCACCAGCACGGTGTAAATCTTGCCCGACTCGTAGTTTTTCGAAGCCGTGGTAGAACCCGAACCGTTGCCTTCGGCCACGTACAACACGGCCACGCTGGGGTTGCCCGCCGAAACGTCGATGTTGTAGGTACCGGCATTGATTTCTACAAACGGCGAAGCGGTGCCAAAAGGCACATCGGCGGTGATGGCCTGCGAGCCGACGGCCAACCGCTGCGTGAGGCGGAGCGGCGAGGCCTGCCCCTGGCCCAGGTGCACCAGCCGAATCTTGGCCTTGCCCGAGGCAGGAGTCGTCAGGTCGTCATTCACGAACAAGCCGCTCACGGCCGTGGTGGCGCCCGGCGAGTAGGCGAAGTAGGAGTAGTTCTTGTCTTTTTCCACCGCCACGCTCTGCGTCACGGCGTTCTGGCCGGAAGTGGCCACGTTGACTTTTAGGGTGCGGCTACCGGCGGGCACGCCTTGGTAGCCACTGTTGGCGCCGTAGGCCAGCGTGGCCTTCTCGGCGTCGTCGGCCAGAAACTTCACGTCCAGGTTGGCACTGGGGGCCGCGTGGTGGAATTTAACCTGACCCTGCTCAACTACGGGTGCCACAGGCTCATCTTTTTTGCTGCACGAGGCCAGAAGCACGGCGGCCGGCAACAGGGCCCGGAAGGCGAGGGAAGCGAAAGACGTTTTCATACGATTAGATACAGCGGTAAAATGTGGGTGCGGGTTGCCCGGAAACTTCCGGCCGGCCCGGCCAGAACGTGCGCCCGGGCCGCTTTGTTGAGTTTGGGGGCAAAAAAATGGCGACGCAGGGCGTTTTCAGCCTCCTTTCGCATTCTATCTTTGTTACATGCACAAATTGGATTGTCTGGCCGCCGCGGGGTGGCGGCTGCGTGGGGCAGTTACCACGGCGTTGATGTTGAGCCTGTTTACCCCGGCCCTGGCCCAGCAGGCGCCGGCCACCATTCGCCTGCACCCCGAAGATGCCGAGCGCGGCCTCAACGGCCCCCAGCACAACTTCGATTTCCTGCCGCCCGGCGTAGATGGCGACAATTACCAGAGCGCCGGGTTCTTCGGCCAAAAGCTGCGCCCCTACCTGGCCGGCAACGCCGAAGCCCTGGCCCACCTCGACCAGTACCGCCGCCAGAAAACCCTCTACCTCGTCGACCGCGTGGTGGCCGTGGGCTCCTTCGGCCTCTGGGGCCAGCAGATTTTGATTGGCGACGAGCGGCAGTACTTCAACAACACCCAGAAGGTGGCCCTGGGCGTGTTTGCCACCAGCATCCTCGCCACGCTTTTCATCAACCGCAACACCAACACCTACATGAAGCGCGCCGTGGAAGCCTACAACGCCGCCCCGCCGGCCCACGGCAGCGTGTGGCCCCGGCTGCGGCCCAGCGGGGTGGGCTTGGGCGCGGCGCCCACCGGCCAGCCACTGCTGGCGTTGCGCTGGGACTTGCGCTAAGGCCGCGGGTTTTCCGTATATCCTTTCCATGGACTACCCCTTGCCCGAAGCGGCCCGGCGCTACGTGGCCGCGCACCTGCACGACGACCCCGCCCACCTGGCCCTGCAAGCCCGCCGCCACCCCGGCCTGCCCGTGCCCGAGCTCGTGCGCCAGATTCAGGCCCGTCAGAAGGCCCGCGTGAAGCTGCCCGACTGGGCCGACAACCCCGATTTGATATTTCCGCCCTCCCTTTCGGTGGAGCAGGCCTCGTCGGCGCGCACGGCGGCGTTCAAAGCCAGCCTAGTGGACGGCCAGCGCTTGGCCGACCTCACCGGCGGCTTCGGGGCCGACTCGGCGGCGTTTGCCCAGCGGGTGGCCCACGTCGACTACGTGGAACGCAACCCGGCGCTGGCCGATGTGGTGCGCTATAACTTTGGCCAGCTTGGCATCAGCAACGTGGACGTGCACGCCGCCGACGCGCTGGCTTTTCTCAAGGAAACCAACCAGCACTATGACTGGCTCTACCTCGACCCGGCCCGGCGCGATACGGCCGCGCGCAAAATTTTTCTGCTGCGCGACTGCGAGCCGGACGTGGTGAAGCTCATGCCCTTGCTGTTGCATAAGGCCACAAAAATCCTGCTCAAGACTTCGCCCATGCTCGACATCGAGCAGGCCGTGCAGGGCCTGGGCCACGTGCGCCGGCTCTGGGTGGTAGCCGTTGATAACGAGGTGAAGGAAGTGCTCTACGAGCTGGGCCAGGAGCCCGCCGTCGACCCCGAGCGCTACGCCCTGAACCTGCGCCGCGACGGCACCCAGCAGGAGTTCCGCCTCAACCGCGCCCGCGAAGCCCGCGCCACGCCCCGCTACGCCGAGGCCCAGCAGTTTCTGTACGAGCCCAACGCGGCCGTGCTCAAGGCCGGCGCGTTTCGCAGCATCGGCACGGCGTTCGAGCTGCTGAAGCTGCATCAGCACAGCCACTTGTACACGTCCGACGTGCTGCGGGCCGATTTTCCCGGCCGCATCTTCCGGGTGCTGGCCGTGGAGAAAGCCGACGGTGCCACCCTCAAGGCGCACCTGGGCCCCGAAGCCCGCGCCCACGTCACCACCCGCAACTTTCCCGACTCGGTGGCCGATTTCCGGCGCCGCACCGGCATTCGGGAAGGCGGCGACGTGTACCTGTTTGCCACCACCGACCTGCGCGGCCGGCCCGTGGTGCTGGTGTGCGAAAAAGTGGCGCCGGCCCTGGCCGTTGCCTGATTATCGCCAAATTTCTGAGCAGGCTCGGCCACCGGGCGCAGAGGCCCGTACAATCAGCCGGCCCGCCAAGTGGCGCGGCCTCTCCTCAGAAGCAGGCTGGTTGTTATGCGTTTTACAGATAAAGTGTGCCTCGTAACCGGCGGAACCTCGGGCATTGGCCAGGCCGCCTGCATCCGGCTGGGGGCCGAAGGCGGCACCGTCATCGCCCTGGGCCGCGATAAAAAAGACGGCGCCGAAACCGTGCGTCTCATCAAAGAAGCCGGCGGCCAGGCCGTGTTTATGGCCTGCGATTTGGCCAAGCCCAAAGCCATTGAGGCCACCGTGCAGAAAGTGCTGGCCAAGTTTGAGCGCGTCGACGTGCTGGTGTGCGACGCCGCCATGATGACGTTTGACCCGCTGGTAAAGCTGCCGCTGGAAAAGTGGGACCTGCTCATGCAGGTAAACCTGCGCTCTTTGGCCCAGCTCACGCAACTGTGCCTGCCGCACATGCCCAAGGGCAGTGCCATCGTGGCCATCAGCTCGGTGCACGCGCACCAAACCACCGCCGCCGTGGTGCCCTACGCCACCAGCAAAGGCGGCATGGAAGCTTTTGTGCGCGGCATGAGCCGCGAGCTCGACTTCCGCCAAACCCGCATCAACGCCATCGCGCCCGGCGCCGTCGACACGCCCATGCTCTGGAGCAACCCCAACGTGAAAAACGGCAACGAGCAAATCGACAAAGCCACCGTGGGCAAGCCCGAGGAGTTGGCCGCCGCCATCGCATTCATGGCGTCGGCCGAGGCCAGCTTCATCCACGGCACCACCCTGGCCGTGGATGGCGGCCGGCTGGCCCAATTGTAGCGCGCTACGCCCGGACGGGGGCCGTCGCAACGCCAGGGCGTTGCCGCGCAAAAGCCGGTTGGGCTTTCACAGCGCTGACCTTACGGCCAATAGCCCGGTTTTCCGTAGTTTTGTGGCGCGCCCGCTCGCCGGTTTCGGTCGGGCGGGCGCCCTGCTTTTTTCTCTCCTGCCCTTTTCGCGCATTCAATGCCCTATCTGTTCACTTCCGAATCGGTTTCGGAAGGCCATCCCGATAAAGTTGCCGACCAGATTTCCGACGCCATTCTCGACGAGTACTTGCGCCAGGACCCCACGTCCAAAGTGGCCTGCGAAACGTTGGTAACCACCGACTTCGCGCTGGTAGCCGGCGAAATTAAGTCCAAGGCCCACGTCGACGCCGAGCCCATTGTGCGCGAAACCATCCGCCGCATCGGCTACGACAAGCCCGAATACCTCTTCAACGCCGACACCTGCGAGGTGATGAACCGCCTGCACGAGCAGTCGCCCGACATCAACCAGGGCGTGGAGCGGGCCAAGGACGAAGACCAGGGCGCCGGCGACCAGGGCATGATGTTCGGCTACGCCAGCCACGAAACAGCTAATTACATGCCGCTGGCCCTCGACCTGTCGCACCGCCTGCTGCAGGAATTGGCCGCCATTCGCCGCGAGGGCCGCGACATGCCCTACCTGCGCCCCGACGCCAAAAGCCAGGTCACCATCCGCTACTCCGACGACCATAAGCCGGAAGCCATCGACACAATCGTTATCAGCACGCAGCACGACGAGTTCGACGCGTCGGAGAGCGTCATGCTCGACAAAATCAAGGCCGACGTGCTCAGCGTGCTCATTCCCCGCGTGAAGGCCGGCCTGAGCGCCGATGCCCAGGCGCTGTTCACCGACCAGATTACTTACCACATTAACCCCACGGGCAAGTTCGTCATCGGCGGCCCGCACGGCGATTCCGGCCTCACCGGCCGCAAAATCATTGTGGACACGTACGGTGGCAAGGGCGCCCACGGCGGCGGCGCTTTCTCCGGCAAGGACTCTTCCAAAGTAGACCGCTCGGCCGCTTACGCCGCCCGCCACATTGCCAAAAACCTGGTGGCCGCCGGCGTGGCCGACCAGGTGTTGGTGCAGGTAGCCTACGCCATTGGCGTGGCCCAGCCCGTGGGCGTGTTCGTGACCACCTACGGCACCAGCCATGCGAAAAATGAGGCCGGCCAACCCCTCACCGACGGCGAAGTAGCCCAGAAAGTACAGAAGCTGTTCGACCTGCGTCCTTACGCCATCGTGAAGCGCTTCGGCCTGCAAAACCCCATCTTCGCCCAGAGCGCGGCCTACGGCCACATGGGCCGCCAGCCCGGCACCGTGAACGTGGTGATGCCCGACGGCGAAACCAAAACTTTTGAAACCTTCACCTGGGAAAAGCTCGACTACGTGCCCCAGATTAAGGCCGAGTTCGGGCTGTAGACCAGCACCACAGCATCAGACAACAAAAAAGCCCCTCCGGTTTGCGGAGGGGCTTTTTTGTTGCTGCAAACGCAGCAATTAATGGCTCAGGGTTTTCTCTTTGTAGCGCGTGATTTGGCGGCGCAGGCTTTCGGTGGCCGCATCAGCGGCAGCTTCGAAGGAAGCAGCGTCTTCGGCGCTGAACAGGGTCGAGCCCGGCACAAAAAGTTTTATTTCTACCGTCTTATTGGCAATGCCGTCTTTGTTGTTGAGGCGCATAATCACCTCGCCGTCGGTAAACTTATCGTAAAAAGTTTCCAGCTTATTGAGGCGTTGCTGCACAAAATCAAGCAATTTCTTGTCGGCGTCGAAGTGCACCGAATGCATCTGAACTTTCATAAAGCAGTTGATTAAGAGGGTAAAAGGGTGTGGCAACTTCAGGCCCGTGGGTGGGCCTGTTCAAATACGGATTTCAGGCGGTCGACGGACAGGTGCGTGTACACCTGCGTGGCTGCCAAACTGGCGTGCCCCAGCAACTCCTTGATGGAATTCAGGTCGGCGCCCTTGCCCAGCAAATGCGTGGCGAAGGCGTGCCGCAACGCGTGCGGGTGCTGCTGCGCCCCTGAGGTCGTAATCTGGCTCAAATACCGCTTCACGCAGCGGTACACAAACTTTTCGTACATGGCCTCGCCTTTGTCGGTGAGCAGCAACGGGCCTTCTATTGCCCCGAATTCGTGCGCCCGCCGGGCCTGATATTTCTCAATTACCTGCATCAGCGTTGGGTTCAGCGGCACGATGCGTTGCTTGTTGCCCTTGCCCGTCACGCGCACCGTGCCACTGCCCAGGCTCACGTCGTCGGCGTGAATGCCGATGAGCTCCGAGAGGCGAATGCCGGTGCCGTACAGCATTTCCAGCACCAGCTGGTCGCGCACGCCGGCAAAGTCGCTGCCGAACTCGAACGAGTTCAGCAGGCCGTTCAACGAGTCTTCGGGCACGAACTCGGGCAGCTTCTTGGCCATCTTCGGCGCCTTGATGCGCAGCATGGGGTTGCTGGCAATGGTGCCGGCCCGCAGCAGGAACTTGTAGTAGGAGCGCAGGCAGGCCACCTTGCGGTTCACGGTGCGCGGGTCGAGGTCCTGCTGCATCAGCTCCACCACCCAGCCCCGAATGAGCGGGTGCGTGGCCTGGGCCGGGTCGCTGAGCTCGTGCGCCGATTTGAGGTACGCCGCAAACTGGCCCAGGTCGGTCTGGTACGAAGTCAGCGTGTGCCCACTGTAGCGCTTCTCAAAGCGCAAAAAATCGAGAAAAGCGTCCATTCCTACAGCAAAAAGCCCGGCAGTTGGGCCGGGCATCCAATGTAGGGCTTTTTTATTTTTTACCAAACGACTGCTGACATACGGACGCGAAAAAACCGGCCAGCTTGCCAGATAGGGCAAACCGGCCGGTTTTAGCTAAGCTAAACGGCGCTAGCGCGTTGGGCTATTCGTTGGGCTGGCCGTAGGTGGCGAGCTTGTAGACAGCCTTCTGCTTCATTTTGCGCTGCGTGATGCTGGGCTTTTGGAAGAACGTGCGACGACGCAGTTCTTTCAGCACGCCGGTGCGCTCAAACTTCTTCTTGAAACGCTTCAGAGCGCGGTCAACCGATTCGTTGTCTTTGATTTGAACGATAATCATATCAGGGAGTGAGGGAGATTTCTGAGGAGTGCGGTGTAAACCGGGCCGCAAAGATAAGTAGAATTGTTAGCGAAACAAACTATTCTCCCAGCAAGACGGCTGAATCCTTGTCGATTACTACTTGAGCAGCGCCCGGGCAATCACCAGTTTCTGGATTTCGCTGGTGCCTTCGCCAATGGTGCACAGCTTGGCGTCGCGATAGTACTTCTCGGCCGGATAGTCCTTGGTATAGCCGTAGCCCCCGAAAATCTGCACGCCTTCGTTGGCCACGCGCACGCTCACTTCCGAAGCGTAGAGCTTGGCCATGGCCGATTCCAGGTTCACGTTCAGGCCGCGGTCCTTCATGTCGGCGGCGCGGTAGGTGAGCAGGCTGGCGGCTTCAATCTCGGTGGCCATGTCGGCCAGCTTGAAGGCAATGCCCTGGAAGTTGCTGATGGGCTGGTTGAACTGGTGACGCTCCTTGCTGTACTGCGTTGCAGCCTCAAAAGCGCCCTGCGCGATGCCCAGGCTGAGGGCCGCAATGCTGATGCGGCCGCCGTCCAGCACTTTCAGGCTTTGCACGAAGCCGTCGCCCACTTTGCCGATGACGTTGCCCACGGGCACTTTGCAATCGGTAAAAATCAGCTCGGTGGTTTCGGAGGCGCGCATGCCCAGCTTGTCTTCTTTGCGGCCGGCGGCAAAGCCCGGCGTGCCGCGCTCGATGATGAAGGCCGTCATGCCGTGCGAGTCGCCCACTTCGCCGGTACGGGCGATGACCACGGCCACGTTGCCGGTTTTACCGTGGGTGATGAAGTTTTTGGCGCCGTTGAGCACGTAGTTTTCGCCGCTCTCGTCGAGCACGGCGGTGGTGCGCATGTTGCCGGCGTCGGAGCCGGTGTTGGGCTCGGTGAGGCCCCAAGCGCCAATCCATTCGCCGCTGGCGAGCTTGGGCAGGTACTTACGCTTTTGCTCCTCCGAAGCGTGCTGCAGAATGTGGCCGGTGCAAAGCGAGTTGTGGGCCGCCATGCTCAGGCCGATGCTGCCGTCGATTTTCGACAGCTCCACAATGGCCGTCACGTATTCCATGTAGCCAAAGCCGGAGCCGCCGTATTCCTGCGGCACGAGCACGCCCATCAGGCCCAGCTCGCCCAGCTTGTGAAACACCTCGACGGGGAATTCCTGGCTTTCGTCCCACTTCATCATGTGGGGCTTGATGTGCTGGGCGCCAAAATCGCGCACCATTTGCGCTATCATGGTCTGGTTTTCAGTGGCTACGGCTTCCATGTAAGGAGAACGATTGGTGGGAATTGTGAGTAAATACGGAACGGGAACTGCCAAACCCAACGAGTGTTCGTTTTGGCTCCACGAAAGTACGGTTTTGGCCGTTGGAAACGTTGGCCCAGGGCCACGAACCGGGAGCGGTTTCTTGAACGGGCGCGGCAAAAGCGTTACTTTTGAGGCTTTTTGGGGAGAACCTGCGGCCGCGGCCAACGGATTTTCCCGGATTTTTTTTCGTTGATTCTGTATTCCTTGGCCTTCATGCCTTCTTTTTTCCTTTGCCGCCTCGGGCGGCTGTGGCTGCTCGCGCTGCCGGCCGTGCTGCTGTTTTCGTCGTGTGCCTCGACGAAATACTATCAAAAAAGAACGCTCTTTCGCCTGACCGATAGCCAGGGCCGACAGCTCGACAGCACCAAGCTGCGCATTGCCCTGAACCGGACCGAGCGCAATTACCTCATTCAGCCCAACGACTTTCTGGAGGTGCGGGTGAACACCAACAAAGGCGAGCGCATCCTCGACCCCAACGGGGAATTGCAGTTTGGCCAGCCCACCGGCACCCTGCCCAGCCGCGGCACCGTGATAGGCGGGCAGCAGAGCAACGCCGGCGGCCGCAACACCGCGCCGCAGCGCAACACCGGCCAGGGCGCCGGAGCGTCGACGGGCGGCTCGGAGTTTCTGGTGCAGGCCGACGGCACGGTGGTGCTGCCCCTGGTGGGCCGCGTGCGCATCAGCGGCTATTCGCTGCTGCAGGCCGACAGTTTGCTGGCCATTCGCTTCAACGAGTTCTACAAGGAATCCTTTGTGACGACGCGCGTGACCAACAACCGCGTCATCGTGCTCGGGGCCACGGGCGGGCAGGTCATCGCCCTCACCAACGACAACATGAACCTGTTGGAAGTGCTGGCCCTGGCCGGGGGCGTGGACGGGCAAGGCGGCGGCGGCGCCGGTAGCACCAGCCTGTACCGCAACGGCGGCCGCGCCGACAACATCCGCATCATTCGCGGCGACCTAAAAAACCCACGGGTGCAGCAGATTGACCTTTCGACCCTGAACGGCATGCGGCGGGCCAACCTGCAGATTGAGCCCAACGACGTGATTTACATCGAACCCATTCGCCGGCCGTTCCTCGATACCCTCAACGACCTGACGCCGCTTATCGGGTTAACTAGTTTGATAACGACTACGACCTTTTTTATTGTATCTCAGTTAAATAAGTAGATGCTTGGTTGCCCGCCTGCTGCGCAAACGCAGCGGGCGCGGCAAGCCGGATAATAAGCGAATTGGTAATTCCAGTGCAATGGCGATAAACGAAAATACCGAACTAGAAGAGCTCATCCGCAACGCTTCGGGCGGCGTGGCCGCGCCCCCGTCATTGCCCACGGCCGGCCTGTCGGCCGACGACGACGATGCCGGGGGCCTCGACATTGCCACCCTGGTGCTGGTGGCCCGCCGCAGCCTGCTGTGGCTGTTGCTGCTGGTGGTGCTGGGCGTCACGGCCTCGTGGCTGTACCTGCGCTACACCAAGCCGGTGTACCAGTCGGCTTCGCTGCTGAAGATTGACGAGCGGGCCCAGGCCGCCGAAGTGGGCATTGCCGACCAGATTGCCCCGGCCGCCGCCGACAAGGCCCGCACCAGCAAGCTGGCGGGCGAGGTGGAGCTCATCAAGTCCAGCATCATTTACAAGCGCCTGAAAGACTCGCTGGCGCTGGACGTGAACTACTACGTGCAGGGCACGGTGCTCGAAACCGAGCTCTACAACGCCTCTCCTTTTCACGTCACGTACGAAATCAGCGACGGGACGCTATTCAACCGCAAGTTTAATCTCAAGTTCACGGGACCGCGCCAGTTCAAGCTCGACGTGGTGGGCCAGGGCCAGGCGCTGGGCGGGGTGTATGCCCTGGAACAGCCCATTGCGCTGCCCGGCATCAAGCTGCTGGTGAGCGGCACGAAGGACCTGACCGAAGCGGCCCGCGAAGCCGACTACCATTTCACCATTCAGGACGAAGCGGCGGTGAACGCCTATTTGGATAAAAACCTGGCCGTTGACATCGTAAACCCCGACGCCAACACCATCCAGATTTCGTTCAAGGACAACAGCCCCACCAAAGCGCAGAGCGTGGTCAACACCATCGACCGGGTGTATCTGAAGGAGAAGCTGTACCAGAAGCAACTGTCGACCACCCGCAAGCTAGACTTTCTGAACAAAACCCTTGCCGACAACCGCAAGGAACTGCAGGCTGCCGAAGACCGGCTGAAGGCGTTTACGCAGGCCAACAAAACCTACGACGTGCAGGCCGATGCCGCGGCCCTCACCACCAAGCTGGAAAAGCTGGAAGCCGACCGGCTGGAGCTGGAAGAGAAAGCGAGCCTGCTGGCCAGCATCAGCCGCCTGATAAACGACGAGAGCATCACGACGTCGGAGAACGAAACCGTGGAGCAAACCATCCCGGCCATTGCCGGCCTAGAAGACCCGCAGCTGGCCGTGGCGCTGAACGACCTGAACAGCCAGCAGTGGGACCTGCGCCGCCTGCGCCGCTCCAGCACCGAAAAAACCGAAGCCGTGCAGCAACGCGAAGCCGGCGTGACGTTTACGCGCAACAAAATTAAGCGCCTGCTGCAGCAGGACCAGAGCCTGCTGCGCCGCCAGCTGGCCTTATTGGGCCGGCAAAGCGACAAGCTCAACGGCCTGCTGGACCAAAAGCCGGAACAAGGCACCGAGCTTGAGCGTCTCAAGCGCCCCGTGGACCTCTACGGCAAGAGCTACCTGGAGCTGTTTAATACCAAAATTCAGTTCGGCATTCAGCAAGCCGGCCAGATTGCCGACTTCCAGATTCTGTCGCCGGCTTCGCCGCCGGCGGCACCCATCTTCCCGAGCAAGCTCATTGCCTACGCCATTGGGCTGGTGGGCGGCCTGCTGCTGGGCCTGGGCCTGATTGCGGTGCGCTACTTCATGCACAACACCGTGACCAACGTGCGGGAGTTGGAGCGCAACACCAAGGCGTCGGTGCTGGGCATCATCCCGACCTACGACAAGGAGAAAATGGAGATTTCGCGCCTAGTGGTGGACAAGAACCCCAAGTCGGCCATCTCCGAGTCCATCCGCTCTATCCGCACCAACCTGGATTTCATCAGCTCGGCCAAGAAGAAGCGGCTGATTTCGGTGACGTCGACCATTTCGGGCGAAGGCAAAACCTTCGTGACGGTGAACTTGGCCGGCATCATCGCCCTCTCGGGCCAGCGCGTCATCATCCTCGATTTGGACATGCGCAAGCCCAAGGTGAACCTGGCGTTTGGCGCCGAAAACACGCGCGGCGTGAGCACCATTCTCATCGAGCGGCACACCGTGCAGGAGTGCATCCAGAACACCAGCATCGAGTCGATGCAGTTCATTTCGGCCGGTCCCACGCCGCCGAACCCGTCGGAGCTGATTTTGAGCGACCGGTTCGACCTGATGATTCAGGAGCTGTTTCGGACGTACGATGTCATCCTCATCGACACCCCGCCCGTGGGCTTGGTGACCGACGGCATCCTCATCATGCGCAAAGCCGACATTCCGCTGTACATCGTGCGGGCTGACTACTCGCGCAAAGCCTTCATCAAGAACATGAACCGGCTGATGCGGAGCAACAACTTCACGAACATGTGCACCATCCTGAACGACGCACCTGCCGGGGCCGGCTACGGCTACGGGTATGGCTACGGGTATGGCTACGGCTACGGCTACGGGGCCTATGGCCAAGGCTACTACGAAGAGCCCGCGGCCAAGCCGCTCACCTTTGGCCAGAAGCTGAAGAAGTTCCTGTCTTAACGCATTCTTGAAACCATGGCTTCGCTCTGGCAAAAGCTTTTTGGCGGGGCAGCGGCTGAGGCCGCCCCGGCAGCTCCGCCCGTGGCGGCCCTGGCCGCGCTGGGCGCCGACATGCACTCGCACCTGCTGCCCGGCCTCGACGACGGCGCCGAGACGGTGGAGCACTCGCTGGACCTGCTGCGGGCCCTGCGCGAGCTGGGCTACCGCAAGCTGGTGATGACGCCCCACATCATGGGCGACTTCTACAAGAACACGCCCGAAGGCATTCGGGCGGCGCTGCAGTTGCTGCGCGAAGCCGCGGCCACGGCCGGGCTGGACGACGTGGAGCTGGACTGCGCAGCCGAGTATTACCTGGACGAGTTCTTGGGCCGGAAGCTGGCCGACGGCACCGAGATGCTCACCTTTGGCGGCGAGAAGCGGTATCTGCTGTTTGAGACGTCGTACATGAACGAGCCGCTCAACCTGTTCGACGTCATTTTTGAGATGAAAGCACAGGGCTACCGGCCGGTGCTGGCCCATCCGGAGCGCTACACCTACCTCTACGGGCGCCTGAACGAGATTGAAAAGCTGCGCCGCGACTACGACGTGCTGCTCCAGGTAAATCTGAACTCGCTGGCCGGCTACTACTCGCCGGGCGCCAAACGAGTGGCGGAAGAGCTGATTGACGGCGGCCTGGTCGATTTTGTGGGAACCGACGCCCACCACCTGCGCCACACCGACACCCTGCTGCGCCGCACCGTGCCCCAGCCCTATCTGCAAAAGCTGCTGCGGCTGCCCCTGCTGAACAACACGCTGTAGATAGTGGCGAGTGGCACAATGGCTACTCCTCACTAAGCACTCACTACCAAGCACCAGAAAATGATTTTCGTTACCGGCGGCACCGGCCTCATTGGTTCCTTTCTGTTGCGGGCGCTGCGGGCGCGCGGGCTGGCGGTGCGCGCCCTGCACCGCGGGGCCGTGCCAGCAAATGCGGCCCCGGGCGTGGAGTGGCTGGCTGGCGAACTACTGGATACCGACCTGCTGCGCGCCGCCCTCACACCCGAGGTTACGCATGTGTTCCATTGCGCCGGGCTGGTGTCGTACGCGCCGCAGGACGAGGACGCCTTGCTGCGCGTGAACGTGGGCGGCACCGCCGCCATCGTGGACGCCTGCCTGGAACGGCCGGGCATCCGGCTGGCGCACGTATCGTCGGTGGCGGCGCTGGGCACGCCGGCGGGCGCGGCAGAGGCCACCGGAACCCTCACCGTGACCGAGGCCGCTACCTGGGACCTGGGCGCCGCGCACCCGGCCTACGCCACTTCCAAGTACCTGGGCGAGCTGGAAGTGTGGCGTGGCGTGGCCGAAGGCCTGTCGGCCGTCATCGTGAACCCTTCGGTGGTGCTGGGGCCGGGCGATTGGAACCGCAGCAGCACGCGCCTGCTGCGCTACGCCCACCAGCAGCACCGCTTCTACACCCGCGGGCTGGTCAACTTCGTGGATGTGCGCGACGTGGTGGCGCAGTTGCTGGCCCTGGCGCTGGACCATCCCGAGCTGAATGGCGAGCGGTACATCCTCAGCGCGGAGGCCGTGCCGCTAGGCGAGTTTTTCCGGCAGGCGGCGGCGGCGCTGCAGCGGCGCCCGCCCACGGTGGCCGTGCCCGACTGGGCCGCCGAAGTCATTTGGCGCCTCGAGCACGCCCGGGCGGTGCTCACGGGCGCCCGCCCGCTCATCACCAAAGACACGGCCCGGGCGGGCCGGCGGCCGGTGGTATACTCGCACGCCAAAGTGCAAAGTGCTACCGGCTTAGCATTCCGCCCATTAGCCGATACGCTGGCCTGGTGCGCGGCCGAGCTGGCGGCAAACACAGCCACTGCCGAGGCGGTTATCGTATCTTAGCAAGAGCCGGATTGCACGGTTTTGCCCAATATTTGTTATCATTGATAGAGCACTAACAAGTGGAGTGAAGAGGCGCTGGCCGACGGTTTATTTCTTTTCTTTTGCCGTTGACCGCGCGCCTGCCGAAAACCCCGATTAATCCACTTAACTGCGATTTTATGCGCATGAACGAACATTTTGAAAACCACCGGGCTGTGCTGGACACCGTTCGTCGTTTCGAGCAGATGGTGGCGCAGCAGGAGCCCGTATTCTTCGACCTGGAGGACTTCGAAAACATCATCGACCACTACGTCACCAACGCGGCGTTCGACAAGGCCCTGCAGGCCTGCGAGGCCGCATTGGGCCAATACCCGTTTTCCACCGAACTGCTGATTGACCGCGCCCAGGTGACGGCCATGCGCGGCGACTATTCCGAAGCCGAGCGCCAGATTGACGAAGTAGCTGCCCTGGACCCTACCAATGCCGATGTGGCCGTGACGCGCGGCATTATCAGCACCCAGCGCGGCGAGTTTGCCGAGGCGGTGGAGTTTTTCCGGGCCGGCCTGGAGCAGGAGCCCGAGCGCGAGGACATTCACTTCAACCTGGGCTTGGCATTTCAGAGCTGGCAGAAATTCAAGAGTGCAGCCAAGCACTACAAGCAGAGCCTGCGCCTCAACCCCGACAACGAAACCGGCGTGCAGGAGCTGCTGCACTGCCTCGACATCACGGGCCGGCTGGAAGAGCACGAGGAGTTCTTTAAGCGCTTCACCGACGACGACCCGTACTCGGCCACGGCCTGGTACAACCTGGGCCAGTACTGGTACCGCCGCGAAGACTTTGCGAAAGCGGCCGAGGCGTTTGACTTTGCCGTGACCATTAGCCCCGACTTTCACGATGCCCACCACTGGCTGGCCGACACCTTTGTGTGCCAGCAGGAGTACCGCAAGGCCATTCCGGAGTTTGAGCTGGCCTACCCGCCCGGCCAGCCCACCGATGAGGCCCTGTGCAACATTGGGGAATGCTACGAGAAGCTGCGCGACTGGGAGCCCGCCCGCAAGTACTACCGCCAGGCCCTGGAAATAAACCCTCAAATGGACGAGGCGTGGTTTGGCCAAGGCGTGCTGCTGCAAGAGCAGGGCCGCTGGTTCGAGGCCATTCACTACTTCCGCAAGGCCACGGAACTGTACGCCGACAGCGGCGAGTATTGGTCGGCGCTGGGCGCGGCCGAAAACCACGTGGGCAACGTAGTCAGTGCGCTCGAATCGTACGAGAAGGCCACCGAGGTGGCCCCCGACGACGTGCAGGGCTGGGTGAGCTGGAGCGCCATTCTCTACGAGCAAGGGCACTACTCAGAAGCGGTGGACCTGGTGCGCCACGCCGTGAACCTGCACCCCATGGAGGCGCATTTTCACTACATGTTGTGCGCTTACCTGCTGGCCGACGGCCGCATGCGCGAGGCCTACACCACCCTGGAAACGGCCCTCACGCTCAATTACGAGCAGCACGTGCTGCTGTTCGACTACTTCCCCGAGCTGCGTGAGCAGCCGGGCCTGAAGAAACTCATTGAGCAGTTTCGGAAATAACAATTCCCTGACTTAGACGCTACTTTTGCAACCGCCCGTTCTCGCGAACGGGCGGTTTTTTGTTGTTGGCCCCACCCGTCTCTGGCCGGCAACGACCCCTCATTTATTTGCCAATACCCCCTCAAACCAATGAATTACGACCTCTCTCAACTGCCCGAGCGCACGGCCAAGCCCCGCGAGCAGGGCTACACCATGGTGATGGACAAGGGCATGAGCCTGCGCGAAGTGGAAGACTTCCTGGAAGTGAGCGGCTCCTACACCGACGTGGTGAAGCTGGGCTGGGCCACCTCCTACGTGGTGCCCAACCTCAAGCAAAAGCTCGAAATCTACCGCGCGGCGGGCATTCCGGTGTACTTCGGCGGCACGCTGTTCGAAGCCTTCATCATCCGCAACCAGTTTGACGATTATCGCCGCCTGCTCGACAATTTCGGCATGGAGTACGCCGAGGTATCGGACGGCAGCATCGACCTCGACCACGGCCGCAAATGCGAGTACATCCGCGAGCTGAGCAAGAGCGTGCGGGTGCTGAGCGAAGTGGGCTCAAAGGACGCCGAGAAAATCATCCCGCCCTACAAGTGGATTTCGCAGATGGAAACCGAACTCGAAGCCGGCGCCATCAAGGTGATTGGCGAAGCCCGCGAGGGCGGCAACGTGGGCCTGTTCCGCAGCACCGGCGAGGTGCGCTCGGGTCTGGTGGAAGAAATTCTGACCAAGATTCCGTCGGAGAAAATCCTGTGGGAAGCCCCGCAGAAAGCCCAGCAGGTGTGGTTCATCAAGCTGCTCGGCGCCAACGTGAATCTCGGCAACATCGCCCCCAACGAAGTGGTGAGCCTCGAAACCATTCGCCTGGGCCTGCGCGGCGACACCTTCACGCATTTTCTCGACATGGACGCCGTGGACCCCATGTTCCGCCCGGCGGCCAAGAGCACCAAGCCCGGCACCTCCATGCCCCGCGGCTAACGCCGGGTCCCGGTCCGACGGCGCCAGCCGTCCGACCGGTCATCGTCAGGGCTGTTGGCCTCGCCGTTCAGCCTCGTCGTTGAATGACGACCGGTCGGACGGCTGGCGCCGTCGGACCGGACAGTTTCCGCCCACAAACAAAAAGGCCGGCCCCCTTGCGGGAGCCGGCCTTTTTGTCGGAAGCGAAGCGGGATTATTGCTTCACTACTTTCAGGCTTTTTACCTGGCCGTTGGCCTGGGTGAGGCGCACCATGTATACACCGGCTTTCAGGTCGTTGAGGCCCTCAACCGTCACGTCGTTGTTGCCTTTGCCCAGGTCCAGCGTCTGCTGGCGCACGGTGCGTCCGGTCAGGTCGGTCACGGTCACCGAGCTCTGGCCGGCCGAAGTCGACTGCAGGGTCAGGTGCAGCTGGTCGGCGCTGTTGAAGGGGTTCGGGTAGGCCAGCAGCGAGGTGCCTTCGGTGGCACTGGTGGCAATTTCGCCTTCGAAGCTAACGGTGCGAGGACCGTAGAAGCTGTCCTTGCCGTCGAGGTCGATTTGCTGCAGGCGGTAGTAGCGCAGAGTGGTTTTGTTTTTCTCGGTATCCATGTAGCTGTAGGTCTGAGCCGTCGAGCTATTGGCCGAAGCACTGGACACAAAGCCCAGCGTGCGGAAGTCCGTACCGTTGGTAGATACCTGCACGTTGTAGCCTTTGCTGTTCTTTTCCGAAGCAGTCGACCACGTCACAGCCACGTCAGCACCTGCGCGCTTCGCATCGAATGAGGTAAGGTTAACGGGCAGCGGGTTCGTCTTATCGCCCAGAGTCAGCGTGTTGATTGCCGTCATATTGGTGCGAGTAACGGTTTTTGCACCTATGTTCTGAACACCTCCTTCGGGGAAGTACGGAATGCCGTTGTTAACAGTGCGGAACATGGTCAAATTGGTTTCGTCAATTCCGTTCAATTCGTCAGCCGAATTAAGGTAGTGGAATACAACAGTCGAAACAGTAGGCGCAACGTTCACGTCACCCGACACACCGTACTGGCGCTTAATCGGACGGGCGCTACGACCGATGGGACCGTTAAGCGGGTCGCCAATGGTGCGGGTAATTTGAATGGTCGGACCCGGGATGTCGCGGTTGGAGGTAATATCGATGCCGATGTTGCCGAACGTTTGGGTAACGCCTGCGAAGATGCTACGGTCAGCCAGTGTTACGCCCTGAATATAAGCGTCGTTTGTTTCGCCATACAAGACACCCGTGCTCTTTAGGTTAACAGATGACGTTAGAGTAGTATTGAGGCTGAACGTGCTAGGCGTTGTGCTTGCGTTTTCCAGCACTGTGCGAACAATAGCAGTAACACCAGGAGCGAAGGTGAAGGTATTCGTTGCTCTTACTTCGTTCACTATGTTCTTAAATCCGGTACCTTCAACGCGGAAGTCAACGATATTCAAAATACCTCGAACGGTTTGAGTAGCCCCATTCAACACGATGGTTGAGTTGGTGACTGGGTTAGCCGTACCGTTGGTACCACTGGTTGCGCCAAGAATACCACCGCCATACACGTTCAGGTCGCCATAAACGTGCAGGGTTCCGCCAACTGGAGCTGAGCCGGTAGGTGCACCAGGAGTGTTGTTGGTGCTATTGCCAATGCGCAGCAGGGCACGCTGGGAGTTAGATGCACCATTCAAAGTCAACGTGCGAACTTCGTACAGTTGCGTAGGGTCGGCAATTACCGGGGTAACGGTAGGAGGAGCGGTAGTGGTGTTGTTTGGCTTTTCGGGAATGATAGCATCCGAAAACCGGGTAGGCACACCATTAGACCAGTTAATCGGGTCCAGCCAATCAGAGTTCTTAGGGCTAACGCCATCGCTAATCCAGGTGGTGGAACCGTTAGGAGGAGTCACGGCAGGCGCTACCAACGAAAATTTGGCTACAGCAGTCCCAGCGGGGCTCCGCACCTGCGTTGGCCCGTCAATTGGGTCATTGTAGGTGTAAGTGAAGTAGATTTCAAGGTTGTAATCTCCACCACCCAACACCGAAGGCTGATTCAGGATGTTGATATTAATGGCGTTGTTATCGAAATCAATGCCATTGCCCTTGTCGGCCAGAGTAGCCACTGAGTAGCTCGGGATATTACCAGCCGAGGTGCCCATTAGATAAACCCGGTAAAAAAGGGTTGCAGCAGTAGCACCCGGAGCTCCTGACACCTGAATTGCTGAAGCATCCAGGGTTAAAACGCCGCCATTTGCTGGGTCAAACTTCACCGGAGTACCACCCGAGGTACCGCCTAGAGCGGCGCCGTCGAATGTCGGCTGACCAGCAACGCTTCGCTTGACATACAAAGTGGAAGTGTTCGAAGATGCCGCTGAAGTCGTCCTAGCAGTTATCGTCACATTAGAGAATGTGTACGCTTGCGCAAACGCTTTTTGCGTAGCGCCAGCACCGACAAAGATGGCAAATAAGGGAAGCAGGAAGCCGAATAAGCGACGCTGTCGCAAGAGCTTCTGAGTAAAGGTTAACGTTTGCATTGGGATGGGGATTGGATGTTAAAGAGAAGGAAACGCACAATTAGCGTATCGTCGTGAGGCGCATATACGGCGAGGCCAAAAAAAGGTGCATGGGTTGCAAAAAAATTAAAAATTTTATTGAAAAGGTCTAAAAATCAAACCTTTACTATATAACCGAACAGCTACATATTCTACCGCGCTACAAGCCGCAGAAAGCTGGTGAACCGTTAATGCACAACGCTATACGGAACAGTAGCCAGGGCTTTTTTCTCGGCCGGCAGCTCCACCCCGAGGAGGTCGTGCACGCTGACGCGAATCTTGTTTGAGAGCTGCGTGATGGGCAGGTCGTTGCTGTCGTAGCCGAAGGGATTCTCAATCTCGTTGCCAATCATCTCCAGGCCCAGCATGGCGTAGGCCCCAATCATGGTGATGGGCACCATCCACCAGTCGCAGGAATCGACCAGCACCAGCGGCATTATCATGATGAAGATGGTGATGTAGCACTTGATGAAGAAACTATAGGAATACGGGATGGGGGTGGCTTTGATGCGCTCGCAGGTGCCGTTCACGCTCATCATGCTTAGGTAGTGCTGCTTGATGTTGATGAGGTGAATGGGGTCGAAAATCTGCACCTGCCGCAGCTGCTCCACGCTCTCCATGAGCACGGCGATGATGGTAGAGGGCACGCTTTCGGCCTTCTGCAGGCGCTCGATGATGTCGGGGGTAGCCTCCATCTTGTCGAAGCGCATGCGGTTGCGCAACGAGCCTTCTACGGCAATGGGGAAGTTGGAGATGAGGGCGGCGAAGTAACGGCGGCTCGATTTGGCCTCACGCGGCAGCAGGGCGTTCATTTCCATGGCCAGCCCCCGGCACTGCGACACCAGGATGCCCCACACCTTGCGCCCTTCGTAGTATCGGTCGTAGGCGGTGTTGGTGCGAAACACCAGCAACAAGCTCAACAAGATGCCCAGAATGGACAGGTACTCGCGCCCGATGCGAACGTTGAGGGTGTGAAAGTCGAGGCTGACCACGGCAATGGCCGAGCCGTAGAGGCCCACCAGCGCCACGCGCTTCAGCAACAGACGAATCACGGCGGAGGTGTGGAAGTGCCACAGGGCACGCCACCAATCGCCTCCTTGGTATACTATCATCGAACGGGTAAGTTTTTTTCTAAGTCCTGCAACGGCAAAGGTTTCACCGGGGTTGGGCCAATTGTTGGGAGCCCGGTTGCGGCCCATCACACGCCGTGCCATTTTTTGGCACTTGGGCTACCCTACCGCGGGCACCCAAGCACCTGCCGGCCGCAATTTGTGGGCTCACAGGTGCCAGAAATGGGATTTAATGCACTGGTGCAGACACTGAAAAAAATAATGACAAATTTACAACCCAGCCGGTAGGCCAGCCAACTTTGTCTGGCAGGAGTGCAACGCCGGTGTCAGTATGTCGCTGGATTACAGCGAGAAATTTTTGAACCCTCCTTAAATATCGGCTCCCCCGGCCGGGCCACCCGCGGGAGCCGCTAGGGGTGCCGCGCGGGCATTTCGGTGCCGGACGGTTTTCTTTGCGGCTCACTTACGCCCGGCATGGAAATTATCAAGCACTTTTTCGACCTTCTGCTCCACCTCGACAAAACGCTGGTGAACGTGGTGCACGAGTACGGCAACCTGACGTACCTCATCCTGTTCCTCATCATTTTCACCGAAACCGGGGTGATTGTGATGCCCTTCCTGCCCGGCGACTCGCTGCTGTTTGTGGCCGGCACGCTGGCCGCCCAGCCCAACCCCGACACGGGCCACCCCCTGCTCAACATCTGGCTGCTTATTCCGCTGCTCATCGCGGCGGCCTTTATTGGCGACAACCTGAACTACCTGGTGGGCGACTACTTAGGGCCGCGGGTATTCCGCGAAAATTACAAGTTTCTCAACCGAAAGTACCTCGACCAGACGCAGGCGTTTTATGCCAAGCACGGCGGCAAAACTATCATCATGGCGCGCTTCGTGCCCATTGTGCGCACGTTTGCGCCGTTTGTGGCCGGCGTGGGCACCATGACGTACCGCTATTTTGCGTCCTTCAGCATTGCGGGGGCGGCGCTGTGGGTGGTGTCGCTCACGCTGGCGGGCTACCTGTTTGGCAACATTCCGCTGGTCAAGAACAACTTCACGCTGGTCATTTATGCCATCATTCTGATATCGGTGCTGCCGCCGCTGTGGTCGTTCCTGAAAAGCAAGTTCGGCTCCCAGCCCGCCGCCGACGCCCGATAAGACCGCGGCCCGGCGATTGTCGAGGATAAATTGTTACTATTTGGCGAAAACGCCCCTGACCGTACGGTTGGGGGCGTTTTTTAATGTTCTTTTGATACCCCTCCGCTCTCCTTCCCTCTCCTTTGCATGCGCCAGTTCGGGCTAATCGGCCGCACCCTCAGCCATTCCTTTTCGCAGACGTATTTCACCCAGAAGTTTTACTCGCTGGGCCTGCCCGACCACCAGTACGACCTGTTTGAGCTGGCCACCATCAACGAGTTGCCCGCTGTGCTGGCCGCCCACCCCGACCTGACGGGCCTGAACGTGACCGTGCCCTACAAAGAGTCGGTGATGCTGTACCTGGATGAGCTGGCGCCCTCGGCCACCCGCGTGGGCGCCGTGAACGTGGTGGAGCGCCTGCCCGACGGCCGCCTGCGCGGCCACAACACCGACTACGTGGGCTTCCGGGAATCGCTGCGGCGGTTCTTTCCGCTCCCGCCCGAGCCCCGGGCCCTGGTGCTGGGCACCGGCGGCGCGGCCAAAGCCGTGGTGGTGGCGCTGCAAGAGCTGGGCATTGCGCACTGGCTGGTGAGCCGCGACCCCATGGCCCACGGCCTGACTTACGACGACCTCACGCCGCAGTTGGTGGCAGCGCACCCGCTCATCATCAACGCCACGCCGCTGGGCACCTTCCCGCGCACCGACGAGTGCCCGCCTCTGCCCTACGCTGCCCTCACCGAGCACCACTACCTGCACGACCTGGTGTACAACCCCACCGAAACGCTGTTTATGGCCAAAGGCAAGGAAGCCGGCGCGCAGGTGAAAAACGGCTTCGAGATGCTGTGCCTGCAGGCCGAGGCGGCCTGGGATATCTGGAACGCTGCGCTTAAGGAGGGATGAGGAAGCATCTGTCATCCTGAGCAAAGCGAAGGACCTTATCACGTTAGGATGAATCGTTCTTCGGTGATAAGGTCCTTCGCTTTGCTCAGGATGACAGGCGGTTTTTAGCCTTCGATTACATCCCCCCCTATTACTGCTGGCCGCTTTGGGTTTCGCCGGCTTTCTGGTCGTCGTTGCGGATGCTGCGGCGCGGCTTAGGCGGGCTATTTTCAATCTTACCAAAGCGGTAGCCGAAGGCCAGGCGGATGCCCCGCAGGGCGATGTAGTTGTGCTGCTCCAGGTTGAACAAGGGCGTGCTGACGGTGGAGTTGAGGTCGCGGCGGTCGGTGAGGAAGTTGTCGGCGTTGAGGGTGAGGTCGCCCTTTTCCTTCAGAATGGTCTTTTTGATGCCCATGGAATAGTAGTTCCAGGCGGCGGCGCGGCCCTGCAGCTGCACGCGCGAGGAGCTGATGCCGCCGTAGAACTGGGCGCTCAGGGTTTTGGTGAATTTGTAGGTCGAGTTGAGGTTGAGGTTGTACATCAGGCCCTCGTTGGTGGTGTTGAGGTAGCCCGAGCGCAGCACCACGTAGTTGAACGAGGTCGAGCCGCTCAGCTCCCATTTGGGGGTGGGCTTGAAGGAGCCGAACACGCTGGCGCCGTAGGTGTGGTTGCGGGCCACGTTGGCGTAGGTGGTCAGGGTGGTTTCGCCGGACCGGGACCGTACGGCCTCAATGGCGTTGTTGGTCTGGCGCGTGAAGAGCGAGAAGTTCAGCACCGAGCCTTTCACGAAGGTGCTGTAGTTCAGCTCGTAGCTGTCGGTGAATTCCGGGTCCAGCGTGGGGTCGCCTTTGCTGATGTTGAATTTGTCGACGCGGTTTTCGTAGGGGTTCAGGTAGTAGATGTTGGGGCGCTGGATGCGGCGGCTGTAGGCCAGGCGCAGGGTGTTGCCGGGCTTGCGGGTGTAGCTGATGCTGGCGTTGGGCAGCAGGCTGGTGTAGCCACTGGTGAAGCGCGTGATGTCGTTTTGCTGGAAGCGGCCCACAATGTCGGTGCGCTCGAGGCGGGTGCCCACGCGGGAGTTCAGCTTCTTGCCCAGCGGGAAGCCATAGGTGCCGTACACGGCCGCCACGTTCTGGTCGTAGTCGAACACGTTGGAACGTTGCTGGTCAATGACAAAAGGCGCATCGGTGCCGGTGGCGGTCTGAATCTGGTAGTCGCTCAGCACGCGGCGCAAGATGGCCTTGCCGCCCACTTCCACGCTGCGCTTGTCACCGATGGGGTGTGTATAGTCGGTCTGGAGCGTGGTTTCAAGGTTGCGTGAGAGGTTGTCGCTGCTTTCGCGGTAGTTGGGCAGGCCGGTGGCCGTGAACTGGTTTTCGTACTGATTTAGGGAGTAGGGCTGCAGATTGCGGTTGCGCGAGTGCTGGGCCAACACGCTCCACTCGCGGCGCGGCTGGCCCTCGAAGGTGCGCGTGTAGGTGGTGTTCACATCGTAGCTGGAGAAGTTGAAGGTATTCTCCGTGGCGCGGGTGAACAGCTGGCTGGGCGAGGGCCCGGCGATGTTCACAAAGTCGTTGACTTGCTCGCTCTGGCTGTTGTTGCGGTTGAGGCTGCCGCTGAAGCCCACGGTGAGGCTGTGGTTTTTGGCGGGGTCGTAGTCGAGGCTCATGCGGCCGTAGGCGCCGCCGCCGAGGTTGTCGCCGCTGCCGTTCTGGCTCAGCCGCGAGATGACGTTGCCGGCCGAACCGTCGAAGCTGGTGCGCTCCGAGGTGCTGGCGCTGGGGCTGTAGTAGAGGTAGCTGCTGAGGTTGGTGTTCACGCCCACCTTGCCGCGGCGCACGTTGAGGCTGCCGCCGGCGTTGGAGCTGCGGTTGCCGGCGGCGGCGTTCACGCTGCCGTTCACGCCCTGCAGGTTGTTCTTTTTCAGGATGATGTTCACGATGCCGGCCGTGCCTTCGCCGTCGTACTTGGCGCCGGGCGTGGTGATGACCTCCACGGAAGCAATCTGGTCGGCGGGCAGCTGCTTGAGGGCATCGGCCAGGTTGCCGGCCAGGATGCTGCTGGGCTTGTTGTTGATGAGCACCCGGATGTTGGAGGAGCCGCGCAGCTGCACGTTGCCGTCGAGGTCCACGTTCAGCAGGGGCACTTTGCGCAGCACGTCGGCGGCCACGCCGCCCTTGTTGGTGAGGTCGCGGTCGGCGTTGTACACAATGCGGTCGGGCTTCACTTCCACGGTTTCCTTTTCGCCGGTCACCGTCACGTCGCCCAGCTGCTGGGCCGTGGCGGTGAGGCCGAGCGCGCCGAGGTCGGTGGTGCCGCCGGTCACGGTCACTTCCCGCGTGAGGGCCGCGTAGCCCAGGAAGCTGAGCTGCAGGCGGTAGGTGCCCGGCGCCAGCCCGCGCAGGCTGAAGCGGCCCTTCTCATCAGCCACGGTGCCATCGATGGGCGTGTCGCCGGTGGGCGGCAGCAGGGCCACGGTGGCAAATTCGACGGGCTTTTTGGTGGCCGCGTCCTGCACCTGGCCATTGAGGCGGCCGGTGCCTTTGGGTGCCTCGGGGAGCACCAGCGGCTTGGACGCGGCGGGCTTGGCGGGGGCCGTGGTGGGAGTGGGGGCCGGGGCAGCCGGCGTTTGGGCGTAGGCAGAGCTAGCGCAGGTCGCCAGCAGCGACAAGCCGAGTAAGGCGTGTTTCATTTGCAGAAAAAAGGTGCGGCGAAGGATGCAGAAAAAAGGCGAGCGCTGCACCGCAGGACTGGAAAAGATGATGGGCTGCCGTTTGGCAGGAGGTATATCAGGGAATAGCAGTTTTTATTACATGCGCAGACCAAAAAATTGGCGCGCCGAGGTGCGGCCCCACAGAAAGCCAGCTGACTTGACCTCGGCCCGCCTTTAGGCCAGATTGCGCCAGCGCAAAATTACGTAGCCCAGCACCGCACAGGCACCAAACATTAGGAGTTGGTGCCACTCGTGCGGCGCCACGGCGGGCACCACCAGCCCTGGCACGGGTTTGAAGGGCGTGGCCATGAGCGTGAGCAAGGGGCCGGCGTAGGGAATCCAGCCCACGTGCTCCCAGCGCATGAGCGTGAGGCCGGCCACCCAGCCCGCCATGCCCGCCGCCACCGGCAGCACAAAGCCCGGCTGCCACTTGCTCAGCACGTATTGCACGCCCACTATGCCCAGCGTGGCCAGGTAGGTGCGCCCCAGCAGCACGCCCAGCACGTGGAGCGGCGGCACAAACTGCTGCAGGTGCAGCTCCGGCCGCAGGGCCTGCAGCAGGTAGCCGCCCGCCAGCAGCAGGCCCACGAATAGCACCTGGGCTAGCGCATTCAGCCCCAGAATGATGAGCAGCTTGCTG
This sequence comes from Hymenobacter sp. 5317J-9, assembly GCF_022921075.1. Taxonomy (NCBI): domain Bacteria; kingdom Pseudomonadati; phylum Bacteroidota; class Cytophagia; order Cytophagales; family Hymenobacteraceae; genus Hymenobacter; species Hymenobacter sp. 5317J-9. The sequence continues at coordinate 644,419 of NZ_CP095050.1, read as the reverse complement.
GCCCACACCGGCAGGCGGCCCACCGGCAGGGCAAACAGGTGCTTCCAGCCCTCGGCCTTGTTCTCGACGCCCACCACCAGGCTGGTGAGCAGCACCACGAAGAGCGGCAGCAGCACGGCCGCCGTTTGCCAGCTCATGCTGGCGTATTTCACCCAGCCGTCGGCGCCGGGCTTCAGCAGAAGGTGGCCTTTGAAGTAGAAAATGCAGAAATTGAGCAGCACCGGCAGCACGCCGCTGGCCAGCGTGAGCCACAGCGCCGAGGTGCGGCGCAGTTTCAGCACATCGGCCGCCAGGCTGCGGCCCAGTTGCGCGAGGGGCCCGGGCACGGCCGGCAGCGCCTGAAATTCGGAAGTTGTTGCGGCAGGGTTCATTGAGCGGAGGCGGTTTCGGTGAGGTGCAGGAAAGTGGCTTCGAGGGTGGGCTGCTCGCAGTGTAGGCTGAACACGGGCTGGCCGGCGGCCACCAGCGCGCTGGCCAAAGCCGCGGTGTGCTCGCGCGAGTGGAAAGGCACGCGCAGGGTGCCGGACGCCACCACCGTGGCCGCGTGCAACTCGGGCAGCAGGCCGCGGCAAGTGGCGGCGCAGGCGGTTTCGAGCACCAGTTCGGCCTGGGTTTGCTGACGGGCCTGCAGGGCGGCCAGGCTGCCCTGAAACATCAGCTGCCCCTGCTGAATGACGCCCACATGGGTGGCCACTTTCTCGACTTCGCCAATGAGGTGGCTCGACAGCAGAATGGTTTTGCCGTGCTCTTCGCGCAACTGCCGCAGCAGGGCGCGCAGGTCGCTGATGCCGGCCGGGTCGAGGCCATTGGTGGGCTCGTCGAGGATGAGCAGGTCGGGGTCGGGCAGCAGGGCCAGCGCCAGGCCCAAGCGCTGCTTCATGCCCAGCGAGTAGCCCTTCACCGGGCGGTGGGCGTGGGCGCTGAGGCCCACCTGGGCAAGCACGGCGGCGGTGCGGGCGGCGGGCAGCCCGCGCAGGCGGCGGGTGGCCTCCACGTTTTCGTGGCCGGTGAGGTGGTCGTAAAGCGAGGGGTTTTCGATGAGGGCGCCCACCCGGCTCAGCAGGGCCACGCGGTGGCGGGCCAACTCATGCCCAAACAGGCGCACGGCGCCGCCCGCGGGCCGCAGCAGCCCCAGCAGCAGGCGCAGGGTGGTGCTTTTGCCGGCTCCGTTCGGCCCCAGAAAGCCGTAGATGCTGCCGGCCGGCACGGCCAGGCCGAGGCCGTGGAGCACCGCCCGCTCCCCAAATCGGAACGAAAGGTCAGTGGTTTCAACAAGGGGAGCGGGATGCATTGCAGAAAAGAGAAGGTGAGAAAAGCGTTGGCAAACGAAAATCAATCAGCGGGTAGTATAGCAGAGTAGCTATTCTACTTTGGGAGCCGGCTGGTCGCGGCCGCCCTGATGCAGGATGAGCTGCGCCACCTGGCCCTTGTCGTTTCTGGCAAATTCTACCTGAGCGGGCACGCCTTTCAGTGCAAACAGCGCCGGCGACACGGCCTCGGTTTCGAATTCCGACTGCCCCGTGGCCTGCACAAACAGGCGGCCGTCGCGCTGGCGCACGGTGATGCGGAACGTGGGCGCCAGCTCGTATACGCCCACGTAGGCGCCCAGCGGGGAGGCATCAGCGGCAGCCAGCACCGGCGTGGCCGGCTGGTGGTGCAACAGGCGCAGCAGCCCGCCCTTGAGCTCGGCCAGAGCCTGGCCGGCGTGGTTGTCGAGCAGCACAATCACCTGCTGGCTTTGGGGCACGCGCACCAGGTAGGAGCGAAAGCCGTTGATGGCGCCGTTGTGTTCTTGGATGAGCGTAGAGTCGACCTCGGCGCCCACCTTGGCCTTGTAGACTATCCAGCCGTAGGCATAATGGTTTTTAATGGGCGTGAAGAGCAGCTTTTTGCTGGTTTCCGACAGCACTTTGTTCCCGTCGAGGGCCTGGCTCCAGCGAAAAAGGTCGGTGGCGGTGGAGGTGATGGCACCGGCCGCGTAGGGCACGCTCATGTCGAGGGCAGGCGCAATTTGCAGGCCGCTGGGGGTGGCCTCGTAGCCGGTGGCGCGGCGGGCATCGGCGGCTTCCCGCACGTCGACCGAGGTGGCTTTGAGCTTGAGCGGGCCGGCGATGTTCTCCTGGAAAACCTGCGCGTAGGGCTTGCCGGTCACTTTTTCGATGATGGCACCCAGCAGCACGTAACCCGAGTTGCTGTAGTGGTACTGCGTGCCGGGCGCAAACTCCAGCGGGAGCCCCGAAAACAGCGCCACCAGCTGCGTGGGCGAGTGGGGCGTGCGCATCACGGCCGTGACGAACGTGGGCTGGGCCGTGTAGTTGGGCAGGCCGGCGGTGTGCGTCAGCAGCTGGTGCAGGGTGATTTGGCCGCCGGCCGGCTGCGGGTAGTCGGGCAGGTAGTCGGCCACGTGGCCGTCGAACTTCAGCTGGCCTTTTTCCACCAGCTGCAGCACCAGCGCGGCCGTGAACTGCTTGCTGAGCGAGCCGATGCGGAATTTGGTATCAGGCGTGTTGGCGAGGCCTTTTTCGCGGTTGGCCAGGCCGTAGCCTTTTTGCAGCACCACCTGGCCGTGGTCGGCCACCAGCACCGTGCCCATGAACCGGCCGGATTTCTCGAACTCCCGCACGTAGTCGTCGAGCTGCTGGGCCATGCTGGCGGGCGCTACCGCCGCCTTGGGAGCAGAGGCCACCGTTTGGGCCCTGAGAGTAGGGGCAGCCAGCAGGCCGAGCAGGAAGAAGCCGGCAGCGGCGGGGCGGAAGAGGTTTTTCATTATCGGAGCAGGTGAAAGGTGAGGGTGTTGCTGAAATCCGAGGCAAACCTAAACGGCCTCAAACTGCCCAATTTGCTTATTCAACCAACCCTCGCCCGCCCCGCTTCAACTGCCGGTTTTCGCCCTCCAACCCGGCGGGGGATTCTACCAACGCCGGGGCACCGCCCCGGCCGGTGGTTGGTGCCCGCCGGCGCGGCGTTGGGCCGGGCAAGGCGGGTGTTGGTTGAAACGCGGCGGGCTTCTTTTGGCCCTCTTCCTACCTTGCGACGTGGAAAATTCCGTCGTTTCGCCCGCTGTTCCTGTTTCTGTAGCTTCCGCAAGCCGGCCGGCCTCTGGCGCCACGGCGCCGGCGGTCCGCCGGCACTGGTGGCCGCGCACCCACGATGCCACGCCCGTGCCGTGGTGGGTACACGTAGCGCTGGTGGTCGTGCTGCTCGGCATCGATGCCCTGCTCTATTACGCCATCCGCCTGAGCCCCAAAAGCCCCGTGAAGCTCGACACGGTGTGGTTTGTGCGCAACGCCGTGCTGGATGTGTTCACGGCCGCCTTGTTTTACTGGAACTGGGTGACGCTGTTTCCGCGCACCCTGCCGCAGGGCCGCCTGGGCCTGTACCTGGTGCTGGCGCTGGTGTCGGCCGGCTTGTTTGGGCTGCTGCGCATCGCCGCCTCCAATGCGGTGTACTGGCTGATGAATGGCAAACAGCCGGGGCTGGCCGCCTACACGGGCTCACTGTGGATAGGGCTGATGCTGGGCGGCTTGCTCACGCTGGTGGCCAGCTCGGGTGTGCGCATGACCATTGAGTACCTGCAGGGCCAGCGCAACCGCCGCGAGCTGGAGCGCCAGCACCTGCTCACGGAGCTGGGCATGCTCAAAACCCAAATCAACCCGCACTTCCTCTTCAACACCCTCAACAACATTTACTCGCTCACCAGCCGCAAGTCGAACCGCGCCCCGGAGGCCGTGCTGCGCTTGGCCGAAAGCATGCGCTACCTGCTCTACGACAGCGGCGCCGACGCCGTAACCCTTGCCCAGGAGCTCACGCACCTGCGCAGCTTCCTGGATTTGCAGCGCCTGCGCCTGCCCGCCGCCGAGGCCGAAACCGCCATTGTCCTCACCACCCACGGCGCCGTGGAGGGCGCCCCGCCCGTGGCCCCGCTCCTGCTGCTGCCCCTGGTCGAAAACGCCTTCAAACACGGCGACCTCGCCGCCCGCCCCGAAGCCATCCGCATCGAGTTGGAAGTGGAAGACACCGAGCTGCGCTTCTCGGTGCACAACTACGTGGCCGCCATTGCCGACCTGCCCCGCCAGCCCGGCGGCCTGGGCCTGCACAACCTGCGCCGCCGGTTACTACTGCTGTATCCGGAGCGGCACACGCTCACGGTACGCACTCTGCCCGGCGAGTACGCCGTGGAGCTGGTGTTGCAGCTTGGCAATGAGCAGTGAGCAGCGAGCAGCGAGCAGCGAGCAGCGAGCAAAAGAACGTCATGCAGAGCGCAGCGAAGCATCTTTACCGCAGTCGTAATCCAATCGACAGGAGTTAGTATCAAGGTAAAGATGCTTCGCTGCGCTCTGCATGACGTTCTTTTACATTATATACCCACCTCTTCTGCCTCAATCTGCCTCCCACCCTATGCAACGCCTGACCTGTGCCATCCTCGACGACGAACCGCTGGCCCTCGACCTCCTGGCCGACTACTGCGCGCAAGTCCCGTTTTTGGAGCTGCGTGGGCAGTTTCACGACGCGCTGGCCGGCCTGGCTTTCTTGCAGGACAATCCGGTAGATGTCGTGTTCATGGACATTCACATGCCGCGCCTCACCGGCCTGCAGCTGGTGCAACTGCTGCCCACGCCCGCCCCGCGCATCGTCTTCACCACCGCCTACGACCAGTACGCCGTGCAGAGCTACACCCTGAACGCGGCCGACTACCTGCTCAAACCCATTGCCTTCGACCGGTTTCTGCAGGCTGTGAGCAAAGTGCGGCAGGCCATTCCCAGCGGCAGCCTAGTAGCTACAACCGCTCCCACCGCAGCCCCCGAAGTACCCACCACCCCAGCTGCGCCCGCCCCGGCCGATGCCATGTTCGTCAAAAACGAGCACCGCCTGCAGCGCGTCGCCTTCGACGACATTCTCTACATCGAAGGCATGAAGGAATACCTGCTGCTGCACACGGCCAGCGCCGGCAAAATTCTCACGCTGCAATCCTTTCGCCGAGTGGAAGAAGTGTTGCCGCCGGAACGGTTTGCCCGTATCCACAAGTCGTTTCTGGTGGCGCTCAGCCGCATTGAGCACGTGGAGCGCGGCAAGGTGCAGGTGGCCGGCCGCCTGCTGCCCGTGGGCGATACCTACCGCGAGTCGTTTGCGGAGTTGATTCGGGCCCACAATCAGCTGTAGGCTTCCCCGTCATTGCGAGCGCCGCACGGCAATCCTTTCTCTCGACGCAAAAAGCCCCGGCTCTGCATTGAGCCGGGGCTTTTTGCGTTACAGGGCCCAGGGCCAGCCGCTGAAAACAGAACGGATTGCCGTGCGGCGCTCGCAATGACCAGCGCCTACTTCGCGGCCAGCTTGCTGGCGATTTCGGCCGTGTGCTTGCCCTGGAAACGGGCGCCTTCGAGCTCGTTTTCGCTGGGCTGGCGCTCGCCCTGGCCGCCGGCCACGGTGCTGGCGCCGTAGGGGGTGCCGCCGGTCACTTCATGGTGGCCCATCTGGCCCTGCCAGGCATACGGCAGGCCCACCAGGATGAAGCCGTGGTGCAACAGCGCGGTGTGCACCGCCCGAATGGTGGTTTCCTGGCCGCCGTGCTGGGTGGCCGTACTCACGAATGCCCCGCCTACTTTGCCCACCAGCGCGCCCTTGGCCCATAGGCCGCCGGTGCTGTCGAGGTAGGCCTGCATCTGGCCGCACATGTTGCCGTAGCGCGTGGGCGTGCCAAAGATGATGGCGTCGTACTCCGCCAATTCATCGGGCGTGGCCACGGGCACGTGGGCGAAAGCCTGCTGAGCGCCGGTGGCGCCGGTCTGGTCGAGAATGGCCTGCGGCAGGGTTTCGGGCACGCGCTTCACGACCACGTCGTTGCCGGCCACCTGGCGGGCGCCTTCGGCAATGGCCTCGGCCAATTTCCACACGTGGCCATAGGTTGAATAAAACAGCACAAGAGTCTTCATGAGAAAGGGTTTTGGGGGTTGAGGAAGCGGAGGAAGGGACCAAGCCGACGACAAGGCCGACCGGCCAGTCGTCATCTAACGATTTCGTTCTCGCGGTGACTAACCGGCTGGCTTTGCCGTCGGACCTTTAAGCAGAAATGCGTTCAATGTAGGTACACCGGTAATACCTGCAAATCAGAATAAAGGTTGTTGACGCGCTGCGGAATATCTTCGAAAATGGAAAGGTGGCTTGCCCTGCTTCAGCTGATGCTCCGAGAGGTTTGCGAACAGCTTGCAACCATTTGGCGGCGGGGTGCATCCCCCATGCAGCACGCCTTGTGCGGGCCGGGCGTTGCCCCGGCCGAACCTCCTTTCTATGCTGCAAAAAATGACCTTCTCTACTCCTTCCCTCGCCGGCCTGGGCTACCGGCTGCCGGCATGAGCGCGGCCACCTGGTTTGCGTTCGGGGCCGACGACGTGCTGCCCGACCAAGCGGCCGCGCCCGTGGCGCCCCGCCTCACCGCCAGCCGCAGCTCGGCCGTGACCAACCCGCCCACCGAAACCGAGCTGATTGACGGCTGCCTGCGCGGCCGCCAGCTGGCCCAGAAGCTGCTCTACGACAAATACGCCGGCAAAATGATGGCCGTGTGCCTGCGCTACGCCCAAACCACCTTCGAGGCCGAGGACGTGCTGCAGGAAGGCTTTCTGACGGTGTTTCGCACCTTGGCCAGCTTCCGCCGCGAGTGCCCGCTGGAGTTCTGGATTCGCCGCATCATGATTAACGCGGCCCTGCGCCAGCACCGACGCAACGCCTCGCTGGTAGCGGTGAGCGACGGCGAATACCCCGAAACCCTGGCCAGCGAAGAATTCACGCTCAGCAACTACAATTTCCAGGAGCTATTGGCCATGGTGCAGGAGCTCGCGCCCCGCTACCGCATGGTCTTCAACCTCTACGCCATCGAGGGCTATACGCACAAGGAAATCGGCGAATTATTGGGCATTACGGAGGGTACGAGCAAGTCGCAGTACTCCCGCGCCCGCGTCATCTTACAAACTAAACTGGAGCGCCTCGGCACTCCAACCCGCCATGTCAGCTAATCCTATCGACGATACCACTACGCCTAAAACCACCGGCAGCCTGGAGGAATTATTCCGCCACCACTTGGGGGAAGAAGCCGCCGTGCCGCCGCGCCCCATGCTGTGGGACCAGATTGACAATTCCCTGCTGATTCGGCAGAACGAAGTGTACCGCAAGCGCCTCGTGGCCACGCGCTGGGTGGCGGCGGCCAGCCTGCTGCTGGCCACGCTGGCCGGCACCGGCTGGTGGGCCCAGCACGACGGCAGCTTTGGCGGAACCGAAGTAGCCACCACGACGAACACAGCCGGTACCGGCCAGGGCCAGCGCGGCACGTATGCCAGCGCCCCCGCCGCCGCCCGGCCCGCCGACAACGCCGGCCAGCTCAACGGCGCAACCCTGTCGCAGAATTCAGCCAACTCTTCCACTGCCAGCGCAAGCGCTACCAATGCGCCTGAGGCAGCAGGCACTTACGCTTCTTCAGGCAATACGGGTCTGCGCGAGCGCAACACCATTGCTGCGCGTACCTACGCCACCAATTCCGCACCAGCTGGCACCGGTTTCGGTTCGGCTTCGGTGCGCCAGGGCTTTGGAAAGCCGTCCGCGGCGCAGGAAGCTGGCGCCGTGGCGGCAAGCCGCGGGGCCGTTATTGCACAGGCCGACCAAGTTCCCGCCTCGGTGTTGGATGGTGGTGCTGGCGCGCTCCGCACGGCGGAAAGCGGCTTGGTTGCCGCTGGCGCTGTGCCCGCTAGCGGCGTCGTGGCTGCGGCTATTCCGGTGGGCGGCGCAAGCGCGGCTACCGAAGCAGCGGGAGTGGCCTCCGCTCCGGCGGCGCTTTCGCAGACGGCCGCGGTGGCGGGCCCCCAGCAGATGGGCCTCCTCGCCGCCCGGCCCGCTACGCTCAGCCTGACCGATGTGGCCGGCCTGCCCAAAGGCCTGGCCACCGTGACCCTACCTGAGCCGACTCCCGCGGCGGAGTTTGGCAAGTGGCACTACGGCGTGAGCTACGCGGCCTCGGTATATAATCCCAACGTTAATTTCTCACGCCAGGGCATCGAGTCGGAGTTTGACTACAACCCCGCGCTGGGCCCCGACTCGCCGGCCCTCACCGAGGCTGCCGCCACGCAGTACCGCGAAAACCTGCGGCCCGGCCTCAGCCAGCGCATTGCCCTGCTGGCCACGCGTCACCTGAAAGGCCACTGGTCGGCTAGCACCGGCTTGGAGTTCGTGCAGGCCACCGCCAAATCGGCTACTTCCTCCTCGTTCGTGGGCGAGCAGCTCTACGACTTGGGCTCCTTCACCAACGGCGACATGCGCACCACCAACTTCCGCTACCGCACGGCCGGCGTGCCCTTCCAGGTGAGCTACTCCAACCCCGTGAAGCGCGGCTGGAGCATCTACGGCCGCCTGGGCGGCGTGGTAAGCGCCCTGCTGGGCGCCCGCAGCGAAGTGGAAGGCGAGCCCGAAGCCACCAAGACTTACTCTGTCCTCACCGCCGGCGGACCTTACCGCCGGGTGCTGGGCAGCGTGCGCGGCGCGGCCGGTGCGCAGTTCCGCCCGGTAGTTGGCAACTGGGCCCTCACCCTGGGCCCCGTGGCCGAAATGGGCCTAGTGCCTCTCAACGCTCACCCCGCACAGAGCTACCTGGCGCAAAGCCGCCCCTATAGCTTTGGTATGGAGGCAGGCGTGGAGTTCGGCCGGTAGCCGGGTAGCCCCAAGCTGGGCTTGGGCATGGGAGAACGATGGCTATCTGGTTCCGTTGGGGCCCAAGCCCAGCTTGGGGGTACACCCATTTTCTCCTTTCCCGCGAAACCCAATTTCCTTCATCTTGGTTAAGGTAGGCTGACCTTTTCGGCCTACCTTTCCCGTTGCATGGAGTACCAACTGACCTCTGAATTTAAGCCCACCGGCGACCAGCCCACCGCCATTGCCAAGCTCGTGGAGGGCGTGAACAACGGCGAGCCGGCCCAGGTGCTGCTGGGCGCCACCGGCACCGGCAAAACCTTCACCATGGCCAACGTCATTGCCGAAACCGGCAAGCCGGCCTTGGTGCTGTGCCACAACAAAACGCTGGCGGCCCAGCTCTACGGCGAGTTCAAGGCCTTCTTCCCGAACAACGCCGTTGAGTACTACATCAGCTACTACGACTACTACCAGCCGGAGGCCTACATTGCCAGCACCGACGTTTTCATCGAGAAAGACCTGGCCATCAACCAGGAAATCGAGAAGCTGCGGCTACACACCACCTCCACCCTGCTCAGCGGGCGGCGCGATGTGATTGTGGTGGCGTCGGTGTCGTGCATCTACGGCATCGGCAACCCCGAGGAATTCGCCAAAAACGTCATTTTCCTGAAGCCGGGCATGCGCTACACGCGCAATAACCTGCTCTACCAGTTCGTGCAGATTCTGTACTCGCGCACCGAGGTGGAGTTTTCGCGCGGCACGTTCCGGGTGAAGGGCGACACGGTGGACGTGTTTCCGGCCTACGCCGACTATGCCATTCGCATCTACTTCTTCGGCGATGAAATCGAGTCGGTGCACAAGATTGACCCGGTGAGCGGCAAGAAGCTGAGCGACGAGGCCCACGGCATTGCCCTGTACCCGGCCAACCTGTTCGTGACCGGCAAGGAAACGCTGAACTCGGCCATCAAGCAGATTCAGGACGACATGGTGCACCAGCACGCCTACTTCGAGAAAGAAGGCCGCGACGCGGAGGCCAAGCGCATCATGGAGCGCACGGAGTTCGATTTGGAGATGATTCGGGAGTTGGGCTACTGCTCGGGCATCGAGAACTACTCGCGCTATTTCGACGGCCGCACGCCGGGCTCGCGGCCGTTCTGCCTGCTCGATTATTTCCCCGACGACTACCTGCTGGTGGTGGACGAAAGCCACGCCACCATGCCCCAGATTCGGGCCATGTGGGGCGGCGACCGCAGCCGCAAAACCGCCCTCATTGAGTACGGCTTCCGCCTGCCTTCGGCCCTCGACAACCGGCCGCTGACCTTTAACGAGTTCGAGAGCATGTACCGGCAGGCGGTGTTCGTGTCGGCCACGCCCGCCGACTACGAGCTGGAGCAAAGCGGCGGCATCATCGTGGAGCAGATTATTCGCCCCACGGGCCTGCTCGACCCCGAAATCGACATCCGGCCCAGCGTGAACCAGATTGACGACCTGCTGGACGAAGTGGACGAGCGGGTGAAGCAGGGCGACCGGGTGCTGGTGACCACCCTCACCAAGCGCATGGCCGAAGAGCTGAGCAAGTACATGGACCGCCTGGGCATCAAAGTGGAATACGTGCACTCCGACGTGAAAACGCTGGACCGCGTGGAAATCCTCCGCAAGCTGCGCCTGGGCGAAATCGACGTGCTCATTGGCGTGAACCTGCTGCGCGAAGGCCTCGACTTGCCCGAAGTGAGCCTCGTGGCCATTCTGGACGCCGACAAGGAAGGCTTCCTGCGCGACAAGCGCAGCCTCATCCAGACCATGGGCCGGGCGGCGCGGAATGACCGCGGCAAGGTGATTATGTACGCCGACCGCATCACGGGCTCCATGCAGCTCGCCATTGACGAAACCAACCGGCGCCGGGCCACCCAGTTGGCCTACAACGCCGAGCACGGCATCACGCCGCGCACGGTGCGCAAGAGCCACGCCGAAATCATGGGCCAGACCGACCTGGCCGATTACCGCATTGTGGAAACGCAAGGCTACGCCGGCCCCGAAAGCGACGGCGGAGCCGCGCTGGCCTTGGCCGCCGAGCCCGTGGTGGCTATGATGACGCGCCCCGAACTCGAAAAGCTCATCAAAACCACCGAAAAGCAGATGGAAGCCGCGGCCAAGGACCTCGACTTCCTCACGGCCGCCAAGCTGCGCGACGAGCTGGCCGCACTCAAAACCATGCTCAAGGGCAAGCGCGAGTAGTAGTTGGCACGGTATTCGGCAAAGGGGAAATGCGACCACAGTGGCCGCATTTCCCCTTTTTCTTTTGTAGTGCTATGAAAACTTGGTTACTCTGGGCAGCCCTGCTGCCGGCCCGAATGGCTGCTGCGCAGTCGAACCACGCCTCCGTTATACCCCCCCTGCCCGAATCCAGCTTGCAATCATCGGTGAGCACCACCACGGTGAGCAGCACGCCGGGGGTGCGCTACCAATACCAGCTGGTGCAGCTCGACCCGTGGCAAGTGTGGCTGGCGCCGGCTTGGCGCGACCAAATAAGGCTGGAGCCCGCCCGCAAGCTGTTTAACCCCGATTCTCCCGGCGAACTCGACCGGCTGCTGCTAAAAACCATGAACGAGCTGGCGGCCGATGGCTGGGAACTGCTGGAAATCCGGACCGAGGTGCGGCCCACCAGTGCCGAGCAAAAAGTAGAGCGCGACCTGCAGTTCAATGACCCGCAACGGCCAGTGTACAAGTCCACCACCTCTATTTCCACGGCATCGCACACGCGCTACCTATTTCGCAAGGCGTTGTAGCTTTAACCGGCCAAGCAACCCCGCGCGAGGCAATGGCATCCATTTGTTCACACCCTCTTTTTCTGCTTAGTACGATGAACAAGTTATTCTTTTCGGCTGCTGTGGCGGCCGTTTCGCTCGCCTCCTGCACCGTTCAGGCCCAGGTGAAACAACCCCGCCAGGTGGGTTCCTTCGACGCCGTGAGCTCCAGCGGCGGCATCGACGTGGTGCTGACGCAGGGCTCTACTGCCTCCGTGCTGGTGGAGGCTTCGGACGAAGCTCAGGCCCACCTCGTGACCAAAGTGGAAGGCGGCATGCTGAAAATTGGCTGGGAAAATGGCTTTTCCTGGAAAAACCTGCTCAGCAACAACCGCAAAGCCAACGTCTACATCACCTGCCCGCGCCTCACGGGCCTGAGCCTGAGCGGCGGCGCCGACGCCAACGGCCGGTCGACTTTCTCGGCCGACCATTTCAAAATCAGCGCCAGCGGCGGCTCCGATGTCAAGCTCAGCCTCACGGCCAAAACCCTGACCTGCTCGGCCTCGGGCGGCAGCGACGTGGACCTGAGCGGCCGCGTCGACCAACAGACGGTGGAGGTGAGCGGCGGCTCCGACTACAATTCCTACGGCCTGCAAAGCAGCAAAGCCACCGTGCGCGCCAGCGGCGGCTCCGACGTGGAGCTGACGGTGGACGGCGAGCTGGCCGCCAGCGCCAGCGGCGGTTCCGACGTGCGCTACAAAGGCACCGCCCGCATGGCCAACGCTTCGCATTCCGGCGGCAGCAGCGTGCGCCGAGCCAACTAGCTTTTAGCTTTGCCTCACAAGCGGCCTGTTAGCCGACTTTGCCAGACGTGTTTTAAAGCCCAGACCTGACCGGTTTGGGCTTTTTTTGTACCAATTTTCGGCACAAAGCGAATTGTGTTGGTTTTGGGTCAGGGCTGCTTGAAGAGCACACCGCCTTTCATCACCAGCCGCACCTGGCGCACGGCGGCCACGTCCAGAGTGGGGTCGCCGGCCACGGCCACGAGGTCGGCCAGCAGGCCGGAGCGGATGCTGCCGCGGTCGGCGAGGTGGAAAATCTGGGCGTTGCCGCTGGTGGCCTGGCGCAGCACCTGCAGCGGCGTGAGGCCGTAGTCCTGCACCAGCAACTCCATTTCGCGGGCGTTGTCGCCGTGCGCGAACACGCCCACGTCGCCGCCCATGGCCAGGGTCACGCCGGCTTTCAGGGCGGCCTGCATGCTGAGGTGCTTGGCCTGCAGGCGGGGCGGCAGCGGCTCCTGGCCTTTTTTCCAGCCTTTATACAGGGAAGTGGCGTCGCCGGCGGCCACGGTGGGGCACAGGGCCACGCCGCGCTTTTTCATCAACTGAAAGACTTCCAGCGTGCCTTCGTCGCCGTGCTCGATGGTTTCGACGCCGGCCAGCACGGCGCGGCGCATGCCCTCGGGTGTGCTGGCGTGGGCCACCACGCCCCGGCCCGCCGAGCGGGCGGTTTGCACTATCAGGGCCAGCTCGTCCTGCGAGAAAGTGGGCTGGGCGCTGCCGTTGAGCCCCCAACGGTAGTCGGCGTACACTTTGATGACGTCGGCGCCCTTGCCGATTTGCTCGCGCACGGCCCGGATAATGCCGTCGACGCCATCGGCTTCCTGGGCGCCCTGGGGCACGTCTTCGTCTACCGAGAGCTTGGGGCCGTAGCTGCCCGTGGCCACCAGCGCTTTGGTGGCCACCAGCAGGCGCGGTCCGGGAATGAGGCCCTGGTCGATGGCCTGCTTGAGGCCCACATCGGCAAATCCGGCCCCTTCGGTGCCGAGGTCGCGGGCGGTGGTGAAGCCGGCCAGTAGCGTGCGCTGGGCGTGCGCTGTGGCCCGCGCCACCCGCAGGGCCTGCGACTCCAGCAGCACCTGGTCGCCCCAGGAGGTTTCGTTGTAGGGGTGCAGCAGCAGGTGCGAATGGCCCTCAATCAGGCCGGGCAGCAGCGTGAGGCCGGGCAGTTCCAGGGTGCGGGCGCCGGCGGGCGCGGCCAGCTGCGCCGCGGGCCCCACGGCCTTGATGCGGTCATCTTCGACCAGCACCGCCCAGCCCACGTGCCGTTCCTGCCCGTCGAACACGGCGGCGGGGCGCAGGAGAACGGCCCCGGATGCGGGGACCGGGGCCCCGGCTTGGGCGCTCAGCTGCGCCGGCAACAGGCCCGCAAGCAGCACCACGCTGGCTCGACGCACTCGCCAAGAGGCCATCACCCGGACCAGAGCCGCGGCCGGTAAACGAAAACAACGCATACGAAAAGCAAAAAAGGCCCGCAACCCGCGCGCAGCCCTCACGAAACTACGCCCGCCGGACAATTCATGCGCCTGCCCCACCCTCCTCGCGCGGCGCGGCGGCCGGGGCAGGCGCCAGCAGCCGCTGCTGCACCAGCAGTTGGTAGGAAGCGCCCACCGGCACCGCGGCTTTGCCGAGGCTGAGCTGGTGCCGCTCCACTTTATCCACCTTGTCGTTGGCCACCACGAAGGAGCGGTGTACCCGCGTGAACTGCTCGGGCGGCAGCAAATCGAGCCCTTCCTGAATGGTGAGCCGGGCCAACAGGCGACGGCCCACTAGCACGAAGGTGATATAGTTGCCAGCCGCTTCGAGGTACAGAATCTCATCGAAACGCACCTTCACCTGCTCATAACCGGTTTTCAGAAAGAGGTGGCTCGGGGCTGAAGGGGGTGCGGCCGGAGTGGGCGTGCGCAGCTGCCACAGCTCGCGGGCCTTGTTGCAGGCCTTCATGAAGCGGGCCAGCGAAAACGGCTTCAGCAAGTAGTCCACGGCATCGAGCTCGAAGCCCGTGACAGCGTGCTCGGCGTAGGCGGTAGTGAACACAACCAACGGCTTGCGGGCCAGGCTGCTCACAAATTCCAGCCCCGAGATGTCGGGCATGTTGATGTCGACAAATAGCAGGTCGACCTCTTCGCGCTGCAGGTAGTCCAGCGCCTGGAAAGCATCGGTGAAGCAGGCCCGTAGGTCCAGAAACGGCACCTTGGCGGCCAGGGCGCGCACCACGTTCAGCGCAATGGGTTCGTCGTCGATGGCAATGGCTTTCATGGGCAGCGGAGCGGGCGGGCAACGGAGCTACAGCTCCAGGGTGAGGTGCACAAAGTACTCGCCCAGCGTTTGGCGGATGGCCAGCTCGTGGCGGCCGGGGTAGAGCAGGGCCAGGCGCTGCCGCACGTTGGCCAGCCCCAGGCCGGAGGTTTCGTCGGGCAGGCTTTGGTCGGACTTGGGGTGGATGCTGTTGTACACGTCGAAATACAGCCGGTTGTCGGTCACGTGCAGGCTCACCTTTATCCAGGATTTGTGCTGGAGGCTGATGCCGTGCTTAAAGGCATTTTCCACGAAGGGAATCAGCAGCATGGGCGCGATGGAGCTGCCCAGCGGCACTTCGTCCAGCGCGGTGTCGATGCTGATGCCGGGCGAGGTGGCAATGCGCAGCGACTGCAGCTCGACGTAGTTGCGCAGGTACTCCAGCTCGCGGGCCAGCAGGATGCGCGGCTGGTGGTTTTCGTGCAGCATGAAGCGCATCATGTCGCCCAGCATCTGAATGCCCTGGGCGGTGCGCTCGCCGTTTTCCTGCAGGGCCGTGCCATAGAGCGTGTTCAGAGCATTGAACAGAAAGTGCGGGTTTATCTGCGAGCGCAGCAGCTCCAGCGTGGCTTCCGACTGCCCCAGCTCCTGCTTCAGCCCTTCGATTGCTTCCTGTCCGCGCGCCCGCCGCCGATACAGCGTCCACGACAACGGTACCGTGAACAGCAGCTGGAATACACCGTTCAGCACCCCGAAAGCGGGTCCATCATTGTCATTGGTCAACAGCAGGGCGAAGCAGCCTACGAAAATCGAGACTACGACCAGCAGCAGAAGAGCTTTCAACAAGTAGCGCAGAAACGGGCGTCTGCGGCCCTGCACGCCGGGGATTAGTCGGTAGCTAGCCAAGCTGTGCACCGTGGCGGCGGAGAGCGCCAGAATGTTCCAAAACAGAAATATGCCAAGGTGGGCGCGGGCAGATAGCAAGAGCATTAGTCCCAGTACCCACACGCCGGCCAGCACTGCCACGTCGCGCCGAATGAGAAGCGGGGACGAAGGCCGCGCATCATCGCCTTGCGGCCACACAAAGACGCCCAATTGGCGGATAAATTCAGGAATGCGAACCGTCATCAGATAATACATTCGGGTGAAAACGTAGGAGAATGGCTGGCCCAGAGCAGCGACAAAGCAAGCGCCGTCGCTGCCAGCAGCACCTTTCGGCAACAAGATTACCGAGCCATTTCCACCGGCTAAACTACCTGGGACGAATGAGGCGAATAATGTGACGAACCGGGCGATAATGCCTAAAATCCACCCCGTCGCATAGCGCCGTATGCAAAAAGAGCCGGGGGCTGCCCGGCTCTTTTTGCATACGGCGCTACCGCAATGCTACTTTTTCAGCACCAGGTAGCCATAGGCCGGCAGCGTAACCGAGGTGGCTAGGGCCACGGTGCCGCTCTGCAGGGCATTGGCCCAGCTGGTGTTGGCCAGCGCGGCGGGCAGGGTGTAGGTGCTGGGCGAGTTGCGCACGTTCACGAGCACCAGGGCCTGCTCGGCGCCGGCGGTTTTGGTGAAGGCGCACACGTTGGCCGTACTGTAGGCCGTGGGCGTACCCGTGCGCAAGGCCGTGCTGGCCGCCCGGGCCGTGAGCAGCTGCTGGTAGGCGCGTTTCACGTCGGAGCGCACGCCCCAAGTGATTTTTACGCCGGTGAAGGGAAACGGAATGGCGCGGCTCATGCCCACTTCCTGGCCGTTGTACACGAAGGGAATGCCCTTGTAGAGGGAGGCGATGACGAAGGCCGACATGGCGCCCGCGTCGCCGCCAAACAGGGTGACGGGGGAGCCGTCCGAGCCGTTCACGTCATGGTTGGTGATGTAGCGCACCACTTGCTGCGTGCCGGTAGCACCCGAATACTCGCTGGTATTCAGGGCATCAAACACCGTGGCGGGCTGGTTGCTGCGGTACACGTTGTAGATGCCGCCGTAGAAGTCGAAGCCGAAATTGTAGTCGAAGCCCGAAGTAAAACCGGCCGGGCGCTTGCCCTCGGCCAGCAGCAGCAGCTTGTGGGTTTTCACGTTGCGCAGGGTGTCGACGGCCTGTTTCCAGAAGTCGGCGGGCTGAAAATCGGCGTAGTCGCACCGAAAACCGTCGACGTTGGCCGTGAACACCCACGACTTCATGGCCGAAATCATCTCAGCCCGCATGTCGACGTTGTTGAAATCGAGCTGAGCTACGTCGTTGAACGTCTGTCCGTTGTTCGACACCGCCTTGATGGCGCCGGCCCCGTCGCGCACGTACCAGTCGGGGTGCTGGGTTATCCAGGCATTGTCCCAGGAGGTGTGGTTGGCCACCCAGTCCAGCATCACGCTCAGGCCGCGGGCGTGGGCGGCGTCTACCAGCGTGCGCAGGTCGGCGAGGGTACCGAATTCGGGATTCACGGCGCGGTAGTCCTTCACGGCGTAGGGCGAATTCACCGCCTTGCTGTCGGTGCCCACCGGATAAATGGGCATCAGATACAGCACGTTCACCCCAATGGCTTTGATGGAATCGAGCCGGGCCGTGACGCCGGCCAGGTTGCCGCCCTGGCTGAACGCCCGCATGTTCACCTGGTAAATCACCGCATCCTGGCGGTTGGGCACCCCGGCGTAGGGCGTGCCGTACTGCGGCGGCGTAGGCGTGGGGGTAAACGTCGGGAACACCACATCGGGCGGCGGGGCGTCTTTGTGGCAAGCCGCCAGCAGGCCCACGCTGCCCAGCACCAACGCAACTGTGCGCACTATTTTAGGAAGAAACATGTCGAAAGAGCTAGGTAAAAAGTGAGTTAAAACAAGGGCAACCGGGTGCTATTTCTTAACCGGCTTGAAGCTGATTGCCGCGCCGCCGCCCGGCGCCAGCTGCAACGTCAGCGCCGATTTGCTGGTCACCGTTTGCTTGGAAATGCGGTAGGCCATGGGGTTTTTCTGCCAGTCGGCGCCGCTGCCATCAGCGTAAATGATGGCCTCGTAGCGCTGGCCGGGCGTCAGGAAATCGAGCTTTAGGGCCTGCTTGCGGGCATTTTCATCCGTGATGCTGCCCAGGTACCACTCGTCTTTGCCCTTGGCCTTGCGCACGGTGGTGAGGTAGTCGCCGGGCTCGGCGGCCAGGATGCGGGTATCGTCCCAGTCCACGGGCACGTCCTCGATGAACTGGAAGGCGTCGGGGTGCTTCTCGTAAACTTCGGGCAGGTCGGCGGCCATTTGCAGGGGCGAGTACATGGTCACGTACAGGGCCAACTGCTTGGCCAGGGTGGTGTGCACCTGCTTGCCCTGGTTACGGGCGGGGTTCCAGTCGTCGAGCTTGATTTGGAAGATGCCGGGCGTGTAGTCCATCGGGCCGCCCATGAGGCGGGTGAAGGGCAGGATGGTTTCGTGCTCGGGCGGGTTGCCGCTGCTCCAGGCGTTAAACTCGTTGCCGCGGGCGGCTTCATTGGCCAGCCAGTTGGGGTAGGTGCGGTGCAGGCCGGTGGGGCGCACGGCCTCGTGCATGTCCACCATTATTTTGTTATCGGCCGTGAGCTGGGCGGTGCGCACGTAGTGGTTCACCATCCACTGGCCGTCGTGGTGCTCGCCGCGCGGGATGATGCGACCCACGTAGCCGGTTTTCACGGCGTCGTAGCCGTGCTGTTTCATGAAGCGGTAGGCGGCGTCCTGCCGGCGCTCGTAGTTGGTCACGGAGCTGCTGGTTTCGTGGTGCATGATGATTTTCACGCCCTTACCGGCGGCGTAGCGCTGCAGCTCGTCCACGTTGAAATCGGGGTAGGGCGTCACGAAATCGAACACGTTTTCCTTCCAATTATTGGCCCAGTCTTCCCAGCCCACGTTCCAGCCTTCCACCAGCACGCCGGGGATGTGGTGCGCGGCCGCGAAATCTATGTAGCGCTTCACGTTGGCGGTGTTGGCGCCGTGGTGGCCGTTGGGCTTGAGGGCGTTCCAGTCGGTGTTATCCAGCTTGATGTTCGACACGTCGGCGTAGTTCCAGCTGGCGCGGTTCACGTGCATCTCCCACCACACGCCCACAAATTTCTGCGGCTGAATCCAGCCCGTGTCGGCCACTTTGCTCGGCTCGTTCAGGTTCAGAATGAGCTTGGACGAGAGAATGGCCGGGGCGTTATCGGCCACCACCACCGTGCGCCAAGGCGTGTGCTCGGGCGCCTGCAGGTAGGCCTTGGCGCCAGTGCCGGTGGCATCGGGCACCAGCTGGCTGCTGAGGCTGAAGGTCTGCGTGTCCACGTTCAGGAACATGGCCGGGTAGTTCACCAGCGCCGCTTCGTGAATGTTGACGTACAGCCCGTTGTCCGACTTCAGCATGAGCGGCGTCTGCACCCGCTTGGGGTCGGCTTTCTGCTGAATGGCCTCAATGGGCGTGGTGTTCACCTCGCTCAGGCGGCTGGTGGTGTAGGCGTACTCGTTCGAGTCGTAGTCGCCCGGAATCCAGAAGGCCTTGTGGTTGGCCGGCAGGTTGAACTCGGTGTGCTCGTCCTGCACCGTGAAATAGGCCAGGTTGGGTTGCGCCGGAAACTCGTAGCGAAAGCCCACGCCATCGGCAAACACCCGAAACACCACGTCGAGCAAGCGGCCGGGCGCCGCCGGCTGGCGCAGGTGCACCGTGAGCTGCCGGTAGTGGTTGCGAATGGTTTTCACCTCGCCCCACACCGGCTGCCAGGTTTCGTCCACGTCCTTGGTGTCGCTGCCGGCCAGTTCCAGCGGGCCATCGAAGCCCTTACCATCGGCAAAAGACAGGCCCAGGCGGGAGGGCTTGATGACGGATTTCGTGCCGTAAGAAACGGCGTAGGTGGGGCGGCCGTCGGCGCCCAGCGCCACGGTCAGGCTCACCTGGTCGAGGCGGGCGGTGAGCGGGGTGACGGCCTGGGCGTAGCCGCCGCGCGCCGCCGTCAGCAGCCCCAAGGCCAGCAGCAATTTTCTCATAAGTAAAGCGCCGGAGCACCAGGGCCGTCGGGCCTGGCTGCCATCGGTTGGAGTGGGAATGTAACAAAGCTAGCGCCTCCCCCTCCCGCCCGTACCTAATCAAAGACGGATATAGAAAATATCAACCCATCAAGAGAAATTCACACTGTAAATCAACACACTATATCAAATTTCGACACCCAAAATATTGCCCTGATATTGCCCTATTCGCCCGCATCAGCGGCCCCCAGAGTATCCCTTGCCGGCCGTTTTGCTACACCGCCTCAATGGCCTGGATGCGCGCCTCGAATT
Organism: Hymenobacter sp. 5317J-9; assembly: GCF_022921075.1. Taxonomy (NCBI): domain Bacteria; kingdom Pseudomonadati; phylum Bacteroidota; class Cytophagia; order Cytophagales; family Hymenobacteraceae; genus Hymenobacter; species Hymenobacter sp. 5317J-9. The sequence goes on along the minus strand of NZ_CP095050.1, from coordinate 624,678 downwards.
CCTCGTTCGGCACCAGCGAGCGGTTCTTCACCCGCGTCTTGTAGGTGTAAATCGTGTTGATGGAATAGCCCAGCATGCGGCTGATTTGCTCGCTGTCGGCAATGCCCAAACGGATGAGGGCGAAGATGCGCAGCTCGGCCGTCAGCAGTTGGTCGTCGGCCAGCATCACCCGGTCTTCCGCCCGAAACAGGGCGTTGAACTGCGCAATGAAGTTGGGAAACAGCCGCAGGAACACCGTGTCGAAGCCTTTCAGTAGCTCGTTGCGCTCGGTTTTGATGTTCACGCCGTCGACCAGCTTTTGCAGGCCGGCGTACTGCTTGCTGCTCAGCAGGGCTTCCACGCGCTTCTTGAGGGTTTCGAGCTTGTCGATGTACTGCGAGTTGTTGTGGAAGTAGTAGCCGATGTACTCCTCCTTAATCTGGTTAGCTTCGTTGAGGCCGTGGTTGAGCTGGTGCAGCTCGTCGTTGCGGGCCTGCAGCTCGCGGTTGGCAGCAAAGACGAGCTGGTCGGCTTTGCGCAGCCGGCGCAGGGCCAGCGCACTCACCACCGCGAAGGCAATGACCACCCCGGCCAGCACCGTCATGATGATAGCATAGGTTTTCAGCGACTTGCGCTGGCTTTCGATGATATTGATTTTTTGTCCCTCGATGATGGACGAGACGTGGCTGATTTCAATCTGCCGCTGCCGGGCCTTGTAAAACGTGGCGTTTTCGCGGGCTTCGCGGATGAAGGCGTAGGCGTTTTTGAGGTCGCCGGTGCGGTAGCAGTAGTCCGAGAGCTTGAAGATGGCCGTGGTTTCCTTGGTGGCCGATTTCACGTCGGCAATGGCCGACACGAGCAGCAGCTCGAAGGCTTTTTCGGGCTGGCCCGCCTGCTCGTAGAGGTAGGCCGTGGTGCTGGCGCTCACGGCCAGTTGGTGCAGCGTGAGACGCGGCAGCCGCAGAATCTGGCGGTAGACGGCGGCCCCGGCAGCCAGGTCCGCGTTTTTCTGGGCCCGAAACTCCTGCACTTCCAAGCACTGGTAGGAGCCGGGACGGCAAAACTGCAGGGCCGTGTCGGCGTAGGCCAGGGCTTTGGCGTAGTAGGCCGGACGGTAGGTTTGGTCCTGGTTGAAATTGCCCAAATCACTGTAGGCCCGCGCTTTCAGAAAATAGAGGCTTTGCCGGTCAGGACGCGTCAGGCGGCGCGCGTCGATGCTGTCCAGCGTTTCGAACGTCTCCTTGAACAAGCCCGACGACAGCAGCACAAACGCCAGCTTGAGCTGCGCCACCTCAATTTTTTCGGGGTCGTGAAGGCGGTTGGCCAGCCGCCGCATTTTCTGGCAATACACAAAGGCCGAGTCGTACTTAAAGGCTTTGTATTCGTCGTAGATGCGCAGAGCCAGGTCAAACCGGGTATTGTCGTTTACCTCGGCCGAGGCAAAATCGGCGGTGAGCACGGCAATGCGGTTGAGGCGCTGCCCGTCGTAAGTCTTTTTCCGGGCCAGGGCTCGGTTTAGTTCGGTCAGTAGGCTGTCGTTGGCACTGGCCTGGGCGTTGGCAGTTACTGGCCACAGCCCCAGCAGCAAACCACACAAAAGAATCAGGAGCTTCACCGAGCGGAACAAAAACCATAAAAGCGACAGGCGCCAAAAGTAGCACCTGGCCGCGTGGTGCAGGCCGGCGTCCGGCCGGTTCGGCAACGCAAGCACGGGCGCGTCTGCAAAACAATTCGTAGCTTGAATACGGTTGTGCAAAAGCGGTTCGGCAAGCTTGGTGAGCACGGCGCGGCCGGCGCCACAGCAGCAGGCGCTTTCGAAGGCTACCGTTGCGCATAGCTAGGAGCCGGGGCGCTTTCCGCCGCTGCTTCCGCGTCTTTCGGCCCAACGGGCACCCCGCCCGCCGCGTATGCCCACCGCCTGGGCCGGCCCTGCTGACCATTGCATCGAACTGTTCTCCTACTGCCCTATGAACCACGAACCCAACCTGCCGCCCAGCCACGACGAGGCCCGGCGCACCTTCCTGAAACAGTCGTCGCTGCTCACGGCCGTGGCCCTGGTGCCAGCGCCCGTGGTGCAGGCGGCCACGGCCGAGCTGGACGAACGGGTGGCCGCGGCCATCGAAAAAGTACCGCTCAAGCTGGAAATCAACGGCAAGAAGTATAAGCTGAATGTGGAGCCCCGCACCACCCTGCTCGATTTGCTGCGCGAGCAACTCAACCTGACGGGCACCAAAAAAGGCTGCGACTACGGCCAGTGCGGCGCCTGCACCGTGCACGTGGATGGCCAGCGCGTGAACAGCTGCCTGAGCTTCGCGGTGATGCACGACGGCAAGAAAATCACGACCATCGAAGGCCTGGCCGACGGCGACAAGCTGCACCCCATGCAGGCCGCGTTTGTGAAGCACGACGGCTTTCAGTGCGGCTACTGTACGCCCGGCCAGATAATGAGCGCCGTGGCCTGCGTGCGCGAAGGCCACGCCGACTCGGAGGCTGAAATCCGGGAATACATGAGCGGCAACATCTGCCGCTGCGGGGCTTACACCAACATTGTGGCGGCCATTCAGGAAGTGAAAAACGGAGGGCAAAAAGTATGAACCAGTTCCAGTACGTCCGCCCCACCAAGCAGCAGGCCGCCATTGAGGCGGTGGCCAAAGACGCCAATGCCAAGTTCATCGCCGGCGGCACCAACCTCGTCGACCTGATGAAGCGTGGCGTGATGGCCCCGCAAAAGCTGGTCGACATCAACCGCCTGCCCCTTACTAAAATCGAGCACGAAAGCAACAGCCTCCGCATCGGCGCGCTGGCCCTGAACTCGACCGTGGCCGACGACCAGCAGGTGCGGGAGCGGCAGCCGCTGCTGGTGCAGGCCATCAACGCCGGGGCCTCGGCCCAGCTGCGCAACATGGCCACCACCGGCGGCAACATGCTGCAGCGCACCCGCTGCCCCTACTTCTACGACACGGCCCTGCCCTGCAACAAACGCGAGCCCGGCACCGGCTGCGGCGCGCTGGAAGGCGTCAACCGGATGCACGCCATCTTCGGCTTTTCGGACAAGTGCATTGCCGTGCACCCGTCTGACATGAGCGTGGCCCTGGTGGCCCTCGACGCCACCGTGCTGGTGAGCGGCCCCCGCGGCGACCGCCGCATCGCCTTCGCCGACCTGCACCGCCTGCCCGGCGACACGCCCGAAAAAGACACCACGCTGGAGCCCGGCGAGCTCATCACGGCCGTGGAGGTGCCCGACAATCCATTTACGAAACACGTAAGCTATTACAAGGTGCGCGAGCGGGCCAGCTACGCCTTCGCGCTGGTATCGGCTGCCGCGGCGCTGGCCCTGGACGGCAGCACCATCCGGGCGGCGCGGCTGGCCTTCGGCGGCGTGGCGCACAAGCCCTGGCGCCTGCAGGCGGCCGAGCAGTTTCTGGTGGGCAAGCCGGCCACGGAAGACACCTTCCGGCAGGCCGCAACGGTGGCCATGCAGGGCGCCAAGGCCTTCAAGCACAACGAATACAAGCTGCGCCTGGCGCCGAATACGCTGATTCAGGCCCTGAAAAATGCAGCCGCGGCCTAAACCTTCAGGACGTCATGCAGAGCGCAGCGAAGCATCTCGCTCGGGGCAACTAATTAGTTAAGCACGCGAGATGCTTCGCTGCGCTCTGCATGACGCTTTTCGCTTCTAACCTCCACTATGAAACCACTAAGCAAGCAAATCGGCAGCACGCTGAACCGGGTAGACGGCCACCTGAAAGTGACGGGCGCGGCCACCTACTCGGCCGAGTACGAGTTGCCCGGCATGAGCTACGCCGTGCTGGTGGGCAGCACCATCGCCAAGGGCCGCATCAAGAGCATTGATGCCCGGGCGGCTGAAAAAGCGCCGGGCGTGCTGGCCGTCATCACCCATTTCAACTCGCCCAAGGTGCCGGGCTTCACGTCCACGGGCAAAGACCCCTCCCAGCCCCAAACGACGGGTGGCCGGCTCAAGGTGTTCAACGACGACAAGGTGCGCTTCAACGACCAGCCCATTGCCGTGGTGGTGGCCGACACGCTGGAACGCGCCCGCTTCGCGGCGCGACTGGTGAAGGCCGAGTACGAGCAGGAAAAGCACGAAACCGACATGGCCGCGGGGCTGAAGCAGGCCTTTGTGCCCACGCAGGCCAAGAAAAACCCCAAATCGGGCGTGGCCGACTACGTGCGCGGCACCGCCGATGCCTACAAAACCGGCGCGGTCAAGCTCGAAGCCGAGTACGTAATTCCGACCGAGGTCCACCACCCCATGGAGTTGCAGGCCATTATAGCGCACTGGGAAGCGCCCGACCGCCTCACGATTTACGACAAAACGCAGGGCACCATGGCCACCCGCCGCGACTTCGCCAAGGAATGGGGCTTGCCCGAGGAAAACGTGAAGGTCATTGCCACGTTTGTGGGCGGCGCCTTCGGCAATGCGCTGCACAGCTGGCCCCACGAGTCGGCGGCCATCATCGCGGCCCGCCAGGTGAAGCGGCCGGTGAAGCTGGTGCTCACCCGCGAGCAGATGACCACCATGGTGGGCTACCGTCCCCACACTTGGCAGAAAATCGGGATGAGCGCCTCGGCCGACGGCAAAATCACGGCCATCACCCACGAGGCCACGGGGCAAACTTCCAGCTACGAGGAGTTCACGGAGTCGACGGTGCAGCAGACGCGCATGATGTACACGGCCCCCAACGTGAACACCCGCTACCGCCTGGCGGCCCTCGACGTGAGCACGCCCATCTGGATGCGCGGGCCCGGCGAGGCCACTGGCGCGTTTGCGCTGGAATCGGCCATGGACGAAATGGCCCACCTGCTGAACCTCGACCCCATGGAGTTCCGGCTGCGCAACTACACCGACAAGGACCCCGAAAACGGCAAGCCCTGGTCGAGCAAGTTTCTGAAAGAATGCTACCAGATGGGTGCCGAGCGCATTGGCTGGAGCAAGCGGCAGCTGAAGCCGGGCTCCTTGCGCGACGGCGACTGGCTAATCGGCTACGGCATGGGCGTGGGTACCTTCGGGGCGCACCGGGGCTCGTCGAAGGCCAACGTGCGGCTGCTGCCCAACGGCACCGTGGTGCTGCAAAGCGCCGTGACCGACATCGGCCCCGGCACCGGCACGGCCATGACCCAGATTGCGGCCGACACGCTGGGCCTGCCGCCCGAGAAAATCCGGTTTGAGTGGGGCAACTCGGAGTTTGCGCCCGCGCCCACGCAGGGCGGCTCGGCCATTGTGAACACCGTGGGCCCGGCCGTGCAGGAAGCCTGCCTGGCCTTGAAAGAGAAGCTGCGCACGATGGCGGGCGCCAGCAACGCCGCCTTCGCTTCGGCCAGGAAAGAAGACGTTGTGTTCGCCGACAAATACCTGACGCTAAGCGGAAACAACACCGCCCGCGCCAGCTACGCCGACCTGCTGAAGCAAACGGACGGCGGCTTCGTCACGGTGGAATCGAAGCCCAACGGCGAGAACGGCCAGAAGTATTCCATGTACTCGTATTCGGTGCATTTTGCCGAGGTGCGGGTGAACCCGCTCACCGGCGAGGTGCGCGTGAGCAAGCTGGTGTCCTGCGCCGACGCGGGCACCATCGTGAACCAGAAAACGGCCGGCAACCAGATGAAGGGCGGCGCCGTGGGCGGCATCGGCATGGCCCTGATGGAGGCCACCCACATGGACGACCGTTTTGGCCGCTACGTGACCAAGGACCTGGCCGACTACCACGTGCCCGTGCAGGCCGACACCCCCGCCGTGGAGGTATTTTTCGTGAACCAGCCCGACCCGCACGTGAACGCGCTGGGCACCAAAGGCATCGGCGAAATTGCCATCATCGGCGTGGCCCCGGCCATTGCCAACGCGGTGTTCAACGCCACCGGTAAGCGGGTGCGGGAGTTGCCCATCACGCCCGACAAGCTGGTGTAAGTGGCCACGGTTCAACTCCACACCAACCTGCAACGAAGTCAGGGCCCGTGCGTCGGGTCCTGACTTTGCATTTTAGGGAGGGGCCGCTTGCTTTTCGGACCGCAACTGCGTCATTTGTGCAAACGTTTCCACAACCGCTCACCTCGTCCGCTTTTCATGGCAACTTTTTCGCTTCGCCGGCCCACCCACGCCCTGCTTCTGGTTTGTCTTAGCTTGCTATGCCACGTAGCGGGCGCGCAGGAAATCAAATCGCCCAACGGCCAACTGCGGCTGACGTTCGCGCTGCAAAACGACGGCGTGCCCACTTACCGCCTCACGTACAAAGGCCGCGAGGTCATCAAAACCAGCAAGCTGGGGCTGGACCTGAAAGGCGCCACCGCCCTCACCAGCGGCTTTGCCGTGGCCGACACCAAGCAGCGCAGCTTCGATGAGAGCTGGCAGCCGGTGTGGGGCGAGGTGAAAACCATTCGCAACCACTACAACGAGCTGGCCGTGACGCTGAAGCAGGCCGCTACCGACCGCAGCATCCGGGTGCGCTTCCGGGTGTTCGACGACGGGCTGGGCTTCCGCTACGAGTTTCCGCGCCAGCCCAAGCTCGACTACTTCACCATCAAGGAAGAGCGCACGCAGTTTGCCCTGGCCGGCGACCACAAGGCCTTCTGGATTCCGGGCGACTACGACACCCAGGAGTACAGCACCGTGACCTCGAAGCTCTCGGAAGTGCGCGGCAAAATGAAAGCGGCCGTGACGCCCAACGCCTCGCAAACCACCTTCTCCCCCACCGGCGTGCAGACGCCGCTCATGCTCAAAAGCCAGGACGGGCTCTACATCAACATCCACGAAGCGGCCCTGATTGACTATTCCTGCATGCACCTCGACCTCGACGACAAGAACTTCGTGCTGGAGTCGCACCTCACGCCCGACGCCGTGGGCGACAAGGGCCTGATTCAGACGCCGGCGCTCTCGCCCTGGCGCACGGTGATTGTGAGCGATAAAGCGGGCGACATTCTGGAATCGAAGCTGGTGCTGAACCTGAACGAGCCCACCAAATTCAAGGACGTGAGCTGGATAAAGCCGGTGAAGTACGTGGGCGTGTGGTGGGAGATGATTACGGACAAAAGCACGTGGTCGTACACCAACATGGACAACATCAAGCTCGACTCTGTCGACTACAAAACGGTGAAGCCCAACGGCACGCACGGCGCTAATACGGCCCACGTGAAGGAGTACATCGACTTCGCCGCCCTGCACGGCTTCGATGCCGTGCTGGTGGAAGGCTGGAACACCGGCTGGGAAGACTGGTTCGGCAAGCACAAAGACTACGTGTTCGACTTCGTGACGCCCTACCCCGATTTCAACGTGGCCGAATTGCAGCAGTACGCGGCCAGCAAAAACGTCAAAATCATCATGCACCACGAGACCAGCGGCTCGGTGCGCAACTACGAGCGCCACCTCGAAGACGCTTTCGACTTCATGAACAAAAACGGCTACAACGCCGTGAAAACCGGCTACGTGGGAGACATCGTGCCGCTGGGCCACCACCACTACGACCAGTGGCTGATTAACCACTACAACTACGTGCTGGAGAAAGCCGCCGAGCACAAAATCATGGTGAACGGCCACGAGGCCGTGCGCCCCACCGGCCTGGCCCGCACCTACCCCAACCTGATTGGCAACGAGGCGGCCCGCGGCACCGAATACGAAGCCTTCGGCGGCAGCAACCCTGACCACACCACCATCCTGCCCTTCACCCGCCTCATCGGCGGGCCCATGGACTACACGCCTGGCATCTTTCAGACGCAAATCAGCGCCATTAACCCCAAAAACACCTCTTTCGTGCACAGCACCCTGGTGCGCCAAATGGCCCTGTACGTGACGATGTACTCGCCCCTGCAAATGGCCGCTGACCTGCCCGAGAACTACAACAAGCACCTCGATGCCTTCCAGTTCATCAAGGACGTGGCCGTGGACTGGGACGACTCGAAAGTGCTCGAAGCCGAGCCCGGCGACTACATCACCATTGCCCGCAAGGCCAAGGGCAAGAGCAGCTGGTTTATCGGCAGCACCAACGACGAAAACGGCCGCACGTCGAACATCAACTTCGGCTTCCTGGAGCCCGGCAAAAAGTACGTGGCCACCATCTACGCCGACGCCAAGGACGCCCACTACGAGAAAAATCCGCAGGCCTACACCATTCGCAAAATGAATGTGACGCGCAAGAGCAAGCTCTCGCAGTACTGCGCGCCAGGCGGCGGTTACGCCATCAGCGTGATGGAAGCCGGCCGCTAAACCGTCGGGCCGCTTTATCTGGCCGAACCCCTACATTTGGGCCCCTGGCACGCGCCAGGGGCCCAAATGCGTTATGGCCCTTTCCGAAGGCGCCGTGAAGTAGTCGTTTTTGACGAAATTCAACGGCTCAATCCTTTCCAATTGCGCTGCATGTCCGTGGTTTTTTCCCGTTTTGCCGTGTGGCGGGCCAGCTTGCTGGTCCTGGTTGCGAGCGTGCTGCTGGCCGGCTGCCAGGCCGCGGAGCACGGCAAAACATACCGCGTGGGTTTCTCGCAGTGCACCGGCGGCGATTTGTGGCGCCAAACCATGCTCAGCGGCATGCGGCGCGAGCTGTCGCTGCACCCCGAGCTGGAGCTGGTGTATCGCGACGCCGGCAACGACACCCGCCGCCAGATTGAGCAGATACGGCAGCTGCAGGCCGAGCACATCGACCTGCTCATCGTGTCGCCCAACGAGTCGGCCCCGATTTCGGCGGCGGTGGAAAAGGTGTTTCGGCAGGGCACGCCGGTGGTGGTGCTCGACCGCAAAATCACTGCCGATTCCTACAACACCTACATCGGCGGCAACAACACCGAGATTGGCCGCATGGCGGGCGAATGGGCGGCCAAGGTCCTGAGCGGGCGCGGCCGGGTGGTAGAAGTGTGGGGCCGGCAAAGCTCCTCGCCGGCCCAGGAACGGCACCAGGGCTTCGTGGCGGCCTTGGCCCGGTTTCCCGGCGTGCAGATTACGGAGCAGTTGCGCGGGCAATGGGAGAAGGACACCGCCAAAGCCGTGGCCGCCGCCCACCTGGCCGCCCTGCAAACCGCTGACTTGGTGTTTGCTCACAACGACGTGATGGCCCAGGGCGTGCGCGAAGTGTGCCGCCAGCACGGCCTGCCCGGCCCGCGCCTGTTCGCCGGCATCGACGGCCTGCCGGGCCCGCGGGGCGGCCTGCAAATGGTGCTCGACGGCACGCTCACGGCCACCTTCCTCTACCCCACCGGCGGCGAGGAGGCCATTCGGGTGGCGGCGCGCATTCTGGGGGGCAAGGCTGTGCGGCGCGAGTATGCGCTCAGCTCCTTCCAGATTGACCGCTCCAACGTGCAGGCCCTCAAGGCCCAGAGCGACAAGCTTACCGACCAGCAGCGCAACATCGAGCAGCTCAACAGCCGCATTGGCCTGCTGAATAACACTTACGCTACGCAGCGCAACACGCTCATCATCACGCTCATGTGCCTGGCCGTGGCGGTAGCGCTGGGCGTGTGGGCCTACTACCTGATGCGCCAGAAGCTGGCCGTGAACAAGAAGCTGCGCCAGCGCAACCGCCAGATTATCGAGCAGAAAAGCAAGCTGGAAGAAGCCACCGAGAAGGCCCGCCAGGCCACCGAGGAAAAGCTGCGCTTCTATTCCTACATCTCGCACGAGCTGAAAACGCCGCTGAGTTTGATACTGACCCCGGCCGAGGACCTGCTGAGCCAGAAGGCCATGTCGCAGCGCGACATCCGGGCCGGGCTGGGGCTGGTGCGCAAAAATGCCCACCGCCTGCTGCGCCTCGTGAACCAGATGCTGGACTTGCGCAAGCTCGACGCCGGCAAGCTGGCCCTGCAGGCCGCTGAGCAGGACGTGGTGGCCTTCGTGCGCGAAATATTTGAGGACTTCCGGCAGCAGGCCCAGCACCACCGCATCGACCTGCAGTTTACGGCCAGCGTGCCCGCGCTGCCGCTGTGGTTTGATGAGCACAAGCTGGATAAGATTCTGTTCAACCTGCTGTCCAACGCCTTCAAATACACGCCGGATGGCGGCTTCATCCACGGCAGCCTGAGTGTGGCGGACGGCGAGGTGCACATTGCCCTGGCCGACAGCGGCGCCGGCATGAGCCCCGAGGAGCAGGAACGCGCCTTCGACCTTTTCTATAGCGGGCAAAAGAAGTATAGCCTGGGCGCGGGCCTGGGCATGGCGCTGTCGCGTGAGTTTGCCCACCTGCACCACGGGCAGCTGGCGGTGCAGTCGGCGGTGGGCGCGGGCACCACGTTCACGCTGCGCCTGCCGCTGGGCGACGCCCACCTCGGCCCCGACGAGCGCCTGACCGAGCTGGCCCAGCACCAAGCCCGCCAGCGCGCCTACGTGGATGAGCCCCGCCTGCCCGCCCCGGCCAGCGCCCCCGCGCCCGAGCCGGCCACCGACCGCATCACCGTGCTGCTCATCGAAGACAACGCCGAGCTGCGCAACTACCTGGTGGACAAGCTAGGCGCCGAGTTTGCCGTGACGGCCTGCGAGAGCGCCGAGGACGGCTGGCGCGCCCTGCTCGAAACCGTGCCCGACCTGATGGTGTGCGACGTGATGCTGCCCGGCAACAGTGGGTTTGTCCTCACTCAGCAAGTGAAGGCCGACTTCCGCACCAGCCACATTCCGGTGGTACTGCTCACGGCCAAGGGCCAGATTCAGGACAAGATTGAGGGCAGCAAGGCCGGCGCCGACGCCTACCTGACCAAGCCCTTCAGCACCGACTACCTGGTGCAGACGGTGAAGACGCTGTTTGCCAATCGGGCCAAGGTGCAGCGGCGCTTCAGCTCGTCGTTTTTGTTTGCGGGCGAAAACACCAGCGAAAAGCAATTCCTGAACGAGCTCACGGCCATCATCGAGGCCAATTATGCCGACCCGGAGTTCAGCGTGGAGCAGCTGGCGCAGGCGCTGGCCATGTCGCGGGTGCAGCTCTACCGCAAGGTGCAGGCCCTGCTGCAAACGAACGTGACCGACTACATCACCGACGTGCGCCTGAACAAAGCCAAGGTCTTGCTGCGCGACTCATCCCAAACGATTGCGGAAATCGCCTTCGCCACCGGGTTCAACTCGGCCTCCTACTTCTCGACCCTGTTCCGGCAACGATTGCAGCAGACCCCGAGCGAGTACCGGCGCCCCGTCAAAACCGACGCCGTTTCTTAAAAAGCAGGTAACAATTTTGAAAATTCGCTCGTCAGCCCTAACAATAAATCACTGTTATTTTGACTCTTACGATTTCATTCGCTTTTAAAAGCATTTGAATCAAATTCAGACGCCCCAGGGCTAGCGGCCCGGATACTTTTGGCTCATTCAATTCCCAGCCAACCTATCCACGCTAGCCCGATGAGTCGTACCCGCAGCCTCTTTTTCTGGTCCATCACCGCCGCCCTGGGCGGCTTCTTATTCGGCTTCGACACGGCCGTTATCTCGGGCGTCGAGCAGACGCTGCAGGACTACTGGCACCTCAACTCCTTCCAGCAGGGGCTCACGGTTTCCATCGCCTTGTTCGGCACCATCCTGGGCTCGATGTTCGGCGGCTTCCCGGCCGACCGCCTCGGGCGCCGCAAGACGCTGTTCTGGATTGCGCTGGCGTACTTCTTCTCGGCCCTGGGCACGGCCCTGGCCCACGACTGGAGCCTGTTCCTGGTGTTCCGCTTCCTGGGCGGCGTGGGCGTGGGGGCGTCGTCGGTGGCCGCGCCGCTCTACATCACGGAGATTGCGCCGGCCGAAACCCGCGGCAAAATGGTAGCCATGTTCCAGTTCAACATCGTGTTCGGCATCCTCGTGGCCTACCTGTCGAACTACCTGCTGCGCGACCTGGGCCCGAACGCCTGGCGCTGGATGCTGGGCGTGCAGGCCGCACCGGCCGCGGTGTTCCTCGTCACCGTCCTCAACATCCCGGAAAGCCCGCGCTGGCTGCTGCTCAAGCGCGGAATGGTGGAGGAAGCCCGGCGCATCTTCGCCATCATCAATCCCGCCACGGCCGACCAGACCATTGAAAACCTGCTGGTTTCGCAAAGCGCCGCCCTCACCGAAGCCCGGCCGCGCCTGTTTTCGGGCCAGTACCGGCGGCCCGTCACACTGGCCGTGCTGTTTGCCATTTTCAACCAGGTATCGGGCATCAACGCCATCATCTACTACGCCCCGCGCATTTTCGAGATGACGGGTTTGGGCAAAAGCTCGGCCCTGCTTTCCTCGGCCGGCATCGGGCTGATAAACCTGGTATTCACGCTGTTGGCCTTGCAGGTTATCGACCGGTTTGGCCGGCGCAAGCTGATGCTGGTGGGCTCGGTGGGGCTGATTGCCACGCTGGGGCTGGTGGCGCGGGCCTTCTACACGCAGGATTTTGCGGGCTTCACGGTGCCAGCGCTGCTGTTCGTGTACATCGCCTTCTTCGCCTTCTCGCAGGGCGCCGTGATTTGGGTGTTCATCTCCGAAATTTTCCCCAACGAGGTGCGGGCCAGCGGCCAGGCCCTGGGCAGCCTCACGCACTGGCTGATGGCGGCCGTGGTGGCCTTCAGCTTCCCGTCGGTGGCGGCCTACCTGGGGGGCGGCACGGTGTTCCTATTCTTCTCGGCCATGATGGTGCTGCAGCTGCTTTTTGCCTGGAAAGTGATGCCCGAAACCAAGGGCACCTCACTGGAAAAAGTGGAGCGCGCGGTGTTTGCCCACTAGCCGCATTCTATTTGCCCGTCATGCAGAGCGCAGCGAAGCATCTCGCTTGCTCAACTAAATCAATCGATTGAATTACTACCACATGCGAGATGCTTCGCTGCGCTCTGCATGACGGCCTAAACCCAATTCCTACTCCCAAATGGACCATTCCATCATTTGTTTTGGCGAGATGCTGTGGGACGTGCTGCCCACCGGCAAGCAGCCCGGCGGGGCGCCCATGAACGTGGCCGTGCACCTGCGCAACCTCGGCCTGCAGCCGCGCATCGTGAGCCGCGTGGGCGACGACCAGCTGGGCCAGGAGCTGCTGGCCTTCGTGGAAACCCAGGGCCTGAGCACCGACCTCATTCAGCGCGGCCACTCCCACCTCACGGGCGTGGTGAAGGCCAACGTGGGCGACCGCAACGAGGTGGTGTACAAGATAGTGCAGCCCGTGGCCTGGGACTACATTCAGTACGACGAAGCCACCGAGGCCGCCGTGGACCAGGCCGACGTGTTCGTGTACGGCAGCCTGGCCGCGCGCAGCCCCACCACGGCCGAGACGCTGTTTCGGCTGCTGGAGCGGGCGCCGCTGCGGGTGTTCGACGTGAACCTGCGCGCCCCGCACTACGACCAGCCCACCTTGGAGCGCCTGCTCGCCACGGCCGACCTCGTGAAGCTCAACCACCACGAGTTGGACCTGCTGGCCGGCTGGTACGAAGCCCCCGAAGACCTGGAAATGGCCATGCTGAACCTGGCCCGCCGCTACGCCCTCCAAACCCTGTGCGTGACCTGCGGCGAGCAGGGCGCGGTGCTCTACACCGGCGGCGAGTTCTTCCGCAGCCCCGGCTTTCCGGTGGAAGTGAAGGACACCATTGGCAGCGGCGACTCCTTTCTGGCGGCCCTGTTGCGCGGCCTGCTGCAGCACGACGCCCCCGCCGAGGCCCTGCGCTTTGCCTGCGCGGCCGGCGCGGTGGTGGCCACCCACCAAGGCGCCACGCCGCCCCTGCGCGAACACGACATCCGGGCGCTGATGGCGCAACCCGTGACCCTTTAAAACAAACACCCCCAAATTCCCACACTCATGAAAAACGTATACTTCTCCCTGCTGCTGTGGCTGGGATTGATTCTCAGCGCCGCCGCGCAAGGCACCGTGCCGGTGAGCGGGCGCGTGACGGCCGCCGACGGCAGCGGCCTGCCCGGCGTGACGGTGCTCGAAAAAGGCACCAACAACGGCACCACTTCCGATGTCAGCGGCGCGTATTCGCTGGGCGTGCAGCCCAATGCCACGCTCGTGTTTTCATCGATTGGCATGAAAACGCAGGAGGTGCCGGCCACCAGCGGCAGCCCGCTCAACCTCACCCTGGCCGCCGACACCCGGGCCCTGGACGAGGTGGTGGTGGTGGGCTACCAAACCAAGCGCAAGGCCGATTTGACCGGCTCCATCGCCGTGCTCGACGTGAGCCAGGCGCTGAAGGAAACCAACGCCAACCTGCTCACCAGCATCCAGGGGCGCCTGCCCGGCGTGACGGTGTCGACCGACGGCGCGCCCGGCTCCAACACCAGCATCAACATCCGCGGCCTGGGCAGCATCAACAACAACTCGCCGCTGTACGTGGTGGACGGCGTGCCCGCGCCCAACATCGACGGGCTGAATCCGTTTGACATTGAGACGTTTCAGGTGCTGAAAGACGCGGCGGCGGCTTCCATTTACGGGGCGCGCTCCAGCAACGGCGTGATTTTGATTACGACCAAAAAGGGCAAGTCGCAGAGGGTGCAGGTGACCTTGGACGCCTACTACGGCACCAAAACCCGCCGCAACCACCTCGACATGCTCAACGCCCAGCAGTACGGCGACGTGCTATTTCAGGGGCTGAAAAACGACGGCCTGCCCCAGCGCGACGACGTGTACGGCGCCGGCCCCAACGCCGTGGTGCCGCAGTTTCTGGACGATGCCAAGACCATTCCGGCCGGCGACGTGGACTACCAGAAGGAGGTGTACCGCCCTGCCCAAAACCAGAACTACAACGTGGGCATCAGCAAGGCCAGCGAGCAGTCAACCTTCTTTCTGGGCCTGAACTACAACCGCGAGGAAGGCCTGGCCAAGTACACCGATTTCCAGCGCATTACGGCCCGGGTGAATACCAGCTTCAACCTAGCCGACCGCCTGACGGTGGGCGAAAACCTGCTGGTGTCCAACTTCGGCCGCGTGGACAACCCCGAGGGCCGCACCCTGGAGTCCATTCTGTATCAGAACCCCATCATTCCGCTGTATGACAACGCAGGCAACTTTGGCGGGCCGGTGAAAAACCTGGGCGACCGGCTGAGCCCGCTGGGGCAGCTGTACCGGGCCCGCGACAACCGCAAGAATACCTGGCGCACCTTCGGCAACGTATTTGCCAACCTGAAGCTGGTGAAAGGCCTGACCTGGAACAACTCGGTGGGCGTGGACGCCAACTTTTTCCGCTTCAAAAACTTCGAGCCGCGCTTCACCGAAGGCCGCTTCATCACCACCGACAATTTCCTGACCGAGTCGCAGTTCCAGGCCCTCAACACCATCTACACCAGCACGCTGAACTACAACTGGACCAGCGGCAAGCACAGCGTGCAGGCCCTGCTGGGCTACGAGCGCATTCACAACCGCTTCGAGGCCTTCGACGCCCGCGCCAAGGGCTTCTTCCTCGAAACGCCCGATTTCCGCTACCTCGACGCGGGCAGCACCGTGCAGAGCGCCCACGGCGGCGGGGCTGAAAACGCGCTGATTTCGCAGTTTGCGCGCCTGGATTACGGTTTTCGGGAGACGTATCTGCTGTCGGCCACGGTGCGGCGCGATGCCTCCTCGCGCTTCGGGCCTGCCAACCGCCACGCGGTGTTTCCGGCCTTCTCGGCGGCCTGGCGCGCCATCAACGAGTCGTTTTTGAAAGACAACGGCTACCTCACGGACCTGAAATTCCGCGCCTCGTGGGGCCGCAACGGCAACCAGGAAATCGGCGATTACACGGCCGCCACGTTCTACGCCTCGCGCCCCGACTTCTCGAACTACGACCTGGCCGGCGGCAACGGCGCGGCCCGCCTGGGCTTCATCACCACCCAGATTGGCAACCAGAACATCAAGTGGGAAACGGCCGAGCAGCTCAACTTCGGCATCGACCTCGGCGCGCTCGATAACCGCCTGACGTTGACCGCCGACTACTTCGTGAAGAACACCAAAGACCTGCTGGTGAACCCCGTGCTGCTGGCCACCTACGGCGAGGGCGCGGCCCCGTTCATCAACGCCGGCAGCGTGCGCAACCGCGGCCTGGAAATGATTCTGAGCTACCGCAGCAAGGCCGAAAACGCCTTCCAGTATGGGGCCGATTTCAACTTCACCCACATCCGCAACGAAGTCATTGCCCTGGGCGAAGACGGCAAGAGCGAAATCATCGGCGGGGTGTCGCGCATTGCGCCGGGCCAGCCGTTGGGCGCCTTCTACGGCTACGTGGCCGACGGCCTGTTCCGCAGCACCGAGGAGGTGACGGCCCACGCCGACCAGCCTGGCAAGGCCATCGGCCGCATCCGCTATAAGGACCTGAACGGCGACGGCGTGATTGACGTGAAGGACCGCCAGTACATCGGCAGCCCCTTCCCCGACTACACCCTGGGCCTGAACCTGACGGCCGGCTACAAGGGGTTCGATTTGGCCGCGTTCTGGGACGCTTCGGTGGGCAACGACATCTACGACTTCAACAAGTCGAACACCGATTTCCTGTACTTCAACTCCAATCACGGCACGGGCCTGCTCACCGCTTTCTCGGCCCAGAACCCCGATTCGAACATTCCGGCCCTCACCACCATCAACACCAACGACGAGCTGCGGGCCTCGAGCTACTTCATCAGCAAGGGTAGCTACCTGCGGCTGAAGTCGCTGGTGCTGGGCTACTCGCTGCCGCAGTCCCTCACGGGCAAACTCAGCGGGCTGTCGCGGGTGCGCTTCTACGTGCAGGGCCAGAACCTGCTCAATTTCACCTCCTTCAAGGGCCTCGACTACGAGGTGCTGAACGGCGGCACCCTGGAAACCGGCGTGCTGCGCCAAACCGCCTACCCGCACTCCAAGTCGCTGACGGTGGGCGCCAATGTCACTTTCTAACCCTTCGCCAAACCCGCCCACGACCATGAAAAAGATAGTAATGTGCCTGCTGCTGGCCTGCGCCGCGACGGCTTGCAAAGAAGACATCCTGGAGCAATATCCCAAAGGCTCGCTCAGCTCCGGCGACCTCACCAACAAAACCGCCGCCGAAGCGCTGGTGGTGGCTTCCTACGCCCTGCTCGACGGCGTGTACAACGGCCCGATTGAAACGATTTTCAACCCCGCCTCCAACTGGAGCTACTCCGACGTGCGCTCCGACGACGCCTACAAAGGCGGCGGCGGCACCGGCGACCTGGGCGAGCTCAACAGCCTGGAGCTGGGCATCATCGCGCCCGACAACTCGCTGATTGAGCGCAAGTGGCGCGCTCTGTACTTCGCCGTGGCCCGCTGCAACAAGGCCCTAAAATCGTTGAACAGCGTGCCCGACGCCGGCTTCCCCGAGAAGGCCACCCGCATTGCCGAGGTGCGCGTGCTGCGCGCCCACTACTACTTCGAGCTGAAGCGCCACTTCTACACCTTCCCCTACCTCGACGAGAGCGTGGTGGAAGGCCAGGAAGGCAAGGTGGCCAACACGCTGAGCTCGGAGCAGCTCTGGCAGAAAATCAGCGACGACCTGACGGCCGCCGCGCTGGTGCTGCCGCCCACCCAGACCGACCTGGGCCGCGTGAACAAGTTCGTGGCCTACGCCTACCTGGCCAAGGTGAACCTCTACCAGCGCAAGTGGGCCGAAACCATTGCCGCCGCCGACCAGGTCATCAACTCCGGCCAGTACCGCCTGCAAGCCAACCTCGAAGCCCTGTACTCGGACCCCAACGTGGAGCACGGCGGCGAGAACATTTTCGCGGTGGAAACCACCGTGACCGACGGCTCCACCACCAGCGGCCTGCTGAACTGGGGCGACCTGCTGACCTCGCCTCCCGGCCCGGCTTACGGCGGCGGCGACCACTTCCACCGCCCCAGCCAGAACCTGGTGAACGCCTTCAAAGTGGACGCCGCCGGCCTGCCGCTGCTCGACACCTTCAATAATTCTGACCTCTCGCCCAGCGCCACCACCGTGCCCGTTGACCCGCGCCTGGACCACGCCATCGGCCGGCCCGGCATCACCTGGAAGGACTTCCGCAGCGAGGTGTACGGCAACAACTGGATTCGGGAAGGTGCCACCTACGGGCCCTATTCCAAGAAGAAAAACATCATCTATGTGAATTCGCCGCTGCGGGCCGCGCAGGGCTTCCCGTGGGCGCTGGGCGCGCTCAATTTCCCGCTCATCAAGTATTCGGACCTGCTGCTGTGGAAAGCCGAGGCGCTGATTGAGTCGGGCGGCAGCCTGGAGGATGCCCGCGCCCTCATCAACCAGATTCGCACCCGCGCCGCCAACACGCCGCCCGTACTCACGCTCAACGGCGCCGCCCCGGCCGCCACTTACCGCGTGGGCACCTACCCCACCACCGGCTGGACGCAGGCCTACGCCCGCAAAGCCCTGCGCATGGAGCGCCGCCTGGAGCTGTGCATGGAAGGCCACCGCTTCTACGACCTGGTGCGCTACGGCGATGCCGCCGCCACCCTCACCACCTACGCCCAGCAGGAAACGCCGAAGCGGCCTTTCCTGTCAGCCTTCCGCTTCACGGCCAATAAAAACGAGTACCTGCCCATCCCGCAGAACGAAATCGACCGCAGCGGCGGCGTGCTGACGCAGAACCAGTTTTATCGGTAGAAACGACCGAAACGGCGGTTAACCGACCGTCATGCAGAGCGCAGCGAAGCATCTCGCTTGCCACCACTAATTCTTTTCAACAATAGAATTACTACCCCACGCGAGATGCTTCGCTGCGCTCTGCATGACGTTTTGGCGAATTCATTTCCTTCCAACTCTTCTCCCAAAATAGCGAAGCGTCTGCTCCTTGGGTGGGACTAGCAGACCCCGGGCACAGCATCATGGTGAGAACGGAAGCGGCGGGAACCGCTTCCGTTTGATGCGCCGCCCCAGCGGCACCCGGAGTCGGGAGCAGCGCTTCGCTTATGGAACTTTGGCCCGCGGGCCCTTTCGCTTCTTTTCAATTATCGCGCATGAAAAACCTCCTGCTGCTAACGGGCTTTTTGCTGACGTTGCCGGCCCTGTCCCGGGCCCAGACGCCTGCCCCGGCGGCCACCCCGCAGTACCGGCCCAGCTTTCATTTCACGCCGGCGGCGAAGTGGATGAACGACCCCAACGGCATGGTGTTCTACCAGGGCGAATACCACTTGTTTTTCCAGCACTACCCGGCCGGCGACGTGTGGGGGCCCATGCACTGGGGCCACGCCACCAGCAAAGACCTGGTGCGCTGGCAGCCGCAACCCATTGCCCTCTACCCCGATAGCCTGGGCTACATTTTCTCGGGCTCGGCCGTGGTGGATGCGCAGAATACCTCCGGCTTCGGCAAAAACAGGCAGGTGCCGCTGGTGGCCATTTTCACGCACCACGACCCCAAGGACGAGAAAGCCGGCACCAAAACCTTTCAGAACCAGAGTCTGGCCTACAGCCTTGACGCCGGCAAAACCTGGACGAAATACGCCGGCAACCCGGTGCTAAAAAACCCCGGCGTCCAGGATTTTCGCGACCCCAAGGTGAGCTGGCACGCGCCGAGCAAGCACTGGGTGATGACGCTGGCCACCAAGGACCGCATCACCTTCTTCGCCTCGCCCAACCTGAAGGACTGGACCAAGCTCAGCGAGTTTGGCGAGAAGCTGGGCGGCCACGGCGGCGTGTGGGAATGCCCCGATTTGTTTCCGCTGACGCTGGACGGCAAAACCCACTGGGTGTTGCTCATCAGCATCAACCCCGGCGGGCCGCAGGGCGGCTCGGCCACGCAGTATTTCGTGGGCGACTTCGACGGCAAAACCTTCACGCCCAGCAACACCCGCACCCGCTGGATAGACTCCGGCCGCGACAACTACGCCGGCGTGACCTGGGGCAACACCGGCGCCCGGCGCATCTTCCTGGGCTGGATGAACAACTGGGACTACGCCACCACCGTGCCCACCGCCCCCTGGCGCAGCGCCATGACCGTGCCGCGCGAGTTGAGCCTGCGCCGCGTGAGCAACGACATCATCCTCGTGCAACAGCCCGTGGCCGAGCTCGCCGCCCGCGAGAAAACGGCCTTCACCGTGAGCGCCAAAACCGTGGCAAAGACCTACGAAGTGCCCTACAAAGGCACTGCTTATGACCTGACCCTGGACCTCAAGCTCGGCACCGCCCGCACCCTGACCCTGAACGTGCTGCAAAGCGCCGGCGAAACCACCGCCCTGCGCTACGACGTGGCCCAGCAAACCCTGACCCTGGACCGGACCAAATCCGGCAACGTGGCCTTCAACCCCAAGTTTTCCAGCGCCGAAACCATGAAAGTGCCCCTGTCCAACGGCCGCCTGAAGCTGCGCGTGCTGGTAGATAAGGCCTCGGTGGAAGTCTTCGCCCAGGACGGCGCGCACGTGCTCACCGACGTGGTTTTCCCGACCAAGCAGGAAGGCCGCATTTCCCTGGTGGCCGACGGCGGCGCGGCCGAAATCACGAGCCTGAAAATCAACACGCTCTAACCCAAAACCTCCTTTCCATGACGGCTTTTCTGAAACAACTGGCCCGCACCACGCTACCGGTGCTGCTGGCCACGCTGGGCGCGCACGCCCAATCCGACACGCTGGCGCACTGGTCGTTCGACAACGTGCAGGGCAAGCGCATTGTGGAGCGGGTGTCGCAGCAGGCGTACCCGTCGCCCACCTTCCGGCCGGCGCTGGATGCGGTGGCGGGCGCCCGCGGCGCGGCCGTGCGCACCGATGGCTATTCGGTGTGGTTTACGGGGGCGTTGCCGACAAATATTCTGTCTGATTCGCTCACGCTCACGGCCTGGCTGGCGCTGGAATCTTACCCCGTGAAGCCGGCCGCCATCTGGGCGCACCGCGACCCGACCACCGGCCAGGGCCTGGCCCTGAGCGTGGACGAGTTTGGCCGGCTGGTGGCAGAAGTGTCGGCCGGCAGCGCCCGTGAGCGGTTCGTGACCACCCAACTGCTGGCCCACAACCAGTGGCAGCAAGTGGCCCTGACCATGAACACCCAGCGCGGCCGCCTCAGCCTCTACCGCAACGGCCAGCTGCTCCAGGCTTTCACCTTCGCGCCCGGCCCGGTGGGCTGGCAGCCCACCACCGTTTTCCTGGGCAAATACCCGCGCACCGAGCGGGTGGGCGATTTCGACACCAACGTGCTGAACGGCGTGCTCGACGACGTGGCGCTGCTGCGCCGGCCCCTCACGGCCGCGCAGGTGGCGCAGGCGTACCGGGCGCCGGCCGCGGCGCCGGACTTGCGCATTCCGGCCAGCCGCTTTGCCGGCGACTACCTGCGGCCCCGCTACCACCCCAGCCCGGCCGCCAACTGGTGCAACGAGGCCCACGGCCTGGTGTACCACAACGGGTATTACCACTTGTTCTACCAGCGCAACGCCAACGGGCCGTACTGGGGCAATTTGAACTGGGGCCACCTGCGCAGCCGTGACCTGCTGGCCTGGGAAGAGTTGCCGGTGGCGCTGTGGCCCACGCCCAATTCCTTCGACCAGGTGGGCATCTGGTCGGGCCACGTGGTGGTGAACAACGGCACGCCCACCATCGTCTACACCGGCGTGGACGGCGTGAAGGCCGGCATCGGCGCGGCCACGCCTGATGCCCCGCTGCTGAACTGGCAGAAGCTGCCGCAGAACCCGCTCGTGACCGGAGCGCCGGCCAGCGTGCCCAACCGCGACTTCCGCGACCCCTACGTTTTCCGCGACGGGGGCGGGTGGAAGATGCTGGTGGGCTCGGGGCTGGCCAGCCCGGCCGATGCCGGCACAGCATTTTTGTACCAGTCGGCCGACTTGGTGAGCTGGCAGTTTGTGGGGCAATTATTCACCGGCGACCCGGCGCTGGACAACTCCGGCATCTTCTGGGAAATGCCCGTTTTCTGGGATTTTGGCACCAAACGCCTGCTGCTGGTGAACAAGGTGCCGCAGGGCTCGAACCCGGCGCGGGCGCTGTATTGGGTGGGTGATTTTGCCAACAACCAGTTCACGCCCGACCAGCAGTACACCCGCAACCTCGACGTGGTAAATGCGCTGCTTTCGCCCGCCGTGAACACCGACGCGGCCGGCAACGTGACGGCCATCGGCATCATTCCCGACCAGGTGCCCGGCACCACGGCCTACACCAACGGCTACGCCAACGTCTTCGGCCTGCCCCGCACCTGGACCCTGCAAAACGGCGCCCTCTACCAAGCCCCGCATCCTAATCTGGCTCAGCTGCGCGGCAGTGCCACCAGCTTCAGCAACGTGAACCTGACCGCCACAGGCCGCAACTTCCTGGGCACGGCCAGCGGCTGGCAGCTGGAGCTGCGCGCTACTGTTCAGCCCGGCGCCACCACCCAGCAAGTGGGGTTCGTGCTGGGCAAAAGCGCGAGCGGCAACGAGCAGACGCGCATTTCCTACGACTACCAGACGCGCCAGGTGGTGGTCGACCGCAGCCTGTCGTCCACCAATCCCAACACGCCGCACGACGTCATCACCGAGTTTCTGGACCTGCCCGCCGGCCAGCCCGCCGAGTGGCGCATCTTCATCGACGGCTCGGCCTTGGAGGTGTTCATCAACGGCCGCTACGCGTTTGCCACGCGCATGTACCCGGCCAGCGCCAACAGCAACGCCGTGGACATGTTCGTGCGCGGCGGCAACGCCACCCTCACTTCGGCCCAGGTCTGGGCGCTGAACATCCCGGCCGTGGTGAGCAGCACCCAGCCCGCCAAAGCTGCCGAGTCACAGCTCGACACCTTTCCCAACCCCACTACCGGCACCGTGATGCTGGCCACGCAGGCGCGCCGCGCCGGCCAGCTGCGCGGCGAAGTGCTGGGGCTTGATGGGCGTGTACACCACCGCTTCGCATTGCCGGTGGCGGCCGGCAGTTCCACCACGGCGCTGCAGTTGCCATCGCAGCTGGCCGCCGGCCTCTACGTGCTGCGCTACCGGTTTGATGGCGGAGCAACGCAGACCCGGAAAATCATGCTCAGCCGCTAGCTGGGAATGCACGCTGAATAGTTAATCCGCCAAAAAAGTCGCCACCTCGCCCGAGTACGTGAGCGTGAGGCGGTGCATGGCCCGGGTGCAGGCCACGTAAAGCATGCTTTTATCGACGTCCGTGCGGTAGGTGCGGGCCGAGGCAAAAGGCACAATTACCTCGTCAAATTCCAGCCCCTTGGCCAGGTGAGCCGTGGTGATGACGACGCCCTCCTTGAAGGTCGTGGACTCGTCGGTGAGCAGGTGCACGCCAGGGCCTTGCAAAGCTTCATGCGCCTGCTCAGCCTGCCGCAGGGTTTTGCAGATGATGCCCAGCGACTGGTTGCCGGAGCTTGCAAAGTTCTGCATTAGTCGCTTAATGGCCTGCAGTTCCTCGTCCTGGCTGTTGAAGCGCAGCACGGCAGGTTCCGGCCCGTGCCGCTCCAGCGGAATGATGTTCGGATTGGGCGTGATGCGCTGCGCAAAAGCTGTAATTTCCATCGTAGAGCGGTAGCTGCGGTAGAGCCGCACCACTTCGGCCTGCGGAAACACGCGCTCGATGGTTTCGGCCGACGACGCGCTGTAGGGGTTCACCGTTTGGCTGACGTCGCCGAGAATGGTTTTGCGGCAGCTGAACAGCCGCGAAAGCACCGCGTACTGCACGGGCGTGTAGTCCTGCATCTCGTCCACCAGCAAGTGCTTCACGTGGTCGTAAGTCGTAAGGCCTTCCAGCCGGATGCGCAGGTAAATCAGCGGGAATACGTCGGCGTACTCCAGGTTCCGCCCAGGCTCGTAGCGGAACAGTTCGGGCCGGCCCACCCAGCGGTAAAAGTCCCGGTAGAACTCCAACGCACTGGCGAACTTGAACATGCGTGGGATGGCCTCCCCGATGGTATTCTTCTCGCCGCCGGTGAGCTTGCGTTTAGCGGCGTCGCGCACGTGGTCGCGCACGTCCTGGGCCACCAGCGGAAAGCGCTTCAGCAGCGGCACCCGGTGGTAGGCCTTGAACCGGCTTTGAATAAACGCCTGCGGCACCCGCGTGCTACCTACCCGCAACTCGGTGGGCGCGAAATAGTGGTTTTCGACGTGCAGCAGGTACTGGTTCAGCTGGCTCAAAAACTCAAACGAGGACTTGAACCGAATGCGCTCGATGAAGGCCGGGTGGTGGTTTTCGAGCAGCGCCGACACCTGGTCAAAAAACGTCTGGAAGCCGAATTGGCTGCCCATCAGGTCGGCCGCCAGCTCTTCCATGCCCAGCTCGGGCAGGTGCTCCTCGCCCAGCTCGGGCAGCACGTTGGAGATGTAGTCGGCAAACACCTTATTAGGTGAGATGATGAGCACATCCTTGGCCCGAATGCTGTCGCGGTAGCGGTACAGCAGAAAAGCAATGCGGTGCAGCGCAATGGATGTTTTGCCCGAGCCCGCCACGCCCTGAATGACCATCACCGACGCCGTTTCGTTGCGAATCACCGCGTTCTGGTCGCGCTGAATGGTCGCCACGATGTTCTTCATCTTGTCGTCCGACGACTTGGCCAGTTCGCGCTGCAGCACGTCGTCGTGAATGTTGACGCCGCTGTCGAGCATGAATTCCATGCGCCCGTCGCGAATCTTATACTGCCGCTTTAGCCCAATCGCGCCCTCAATAGTGCCAGATGGCGTACTGTAGGAAGCCGGCCCCAGTTCGAAATCGTAGAACATGGACGAAATCGGCGCCCGCCAGTCAAAAATCAGCCCTTTGCGCTGGCGCTCATCTATAAAGGAATGCACCCCGATGTAGACCGGCGTGGCTTCCTTGCTGCCGCGCGCCGCAAAGTCGATGCGGCCGAAGTAAGGCGACTGCACCAGCTTCATCAATCGGCGCTTGCGGCCCACGGCCGCCTCGCCCGTGAAAGCCATGCGGTTGATGGACTGGTCGGCGGCCACCATGTCGGCCTCGTCCATGCCCGACTGGTGCTCGTGGATGTACTGCTTTTTCTCGCGCAGCTCCTCCGAATGCTGGCGCACGGCTTCATCACCGCGCCGAATGGCCAACGTCAGCTTCTCTTTAATTTCTTCCAGATATTCTCGTTCTTCCTGCTCTGTTGCGTTCATCCCGGGCTACGCTTACTTAATGAAGTGCAAAGGTGCTGGCAAATTTTCGGTGCACGGCCCACGCACTGTGCTGGCGCTGCGCAGCACCTTTGTCCACCAGTTGTCCCCCTCATGAGCCCCCCCTTTTCCCTCCAGCCCGCCCTGGAAATCGATACGCTGCAGTTGCTCCCCCTGCAGCCCGCCGACTTCGCGGCGCTCTACGCCGTGGCCGCCGACCCCGCCATCTGGGCCCAGCATCCCAACCGTGACCGGTGGCAGCAGCCCGTGTTCGCCACCTTTTTCGCAGGCGCCCTACAAAGCGGCGGCGCCTTCAAAGTAGTCGACAAAGCCACGGGCACCGTGCTGGGCAGCACCCGTATCTACGATTACCAATCAGAAGACAACAGCATTTTCATCGGCTACACCTTCTTTGGGACCAAGCAGTGGGGCAAAGGCATCAACTTAGCCGTGAAGGCATTGCTGCTGGACTATTTGTTTCAATTCGTTGAGGCCGTGCGTTTCCACATCGGGGCCGGCAACGTGCGCTCACAAATCGCTATCCAGCGGCTGGGGGCCTGCAAAGTGGCAGAGCAGGAAGTCGCTTACTTCGGCGAGCTTCCCAAGCTGAACTTTGTGTATGAAATAACCCGACCATTTTGGCTTGAAAAACGCCAGCCAACGGCCTCAGCGAATCCCTAACTCGGCCACAACGCATTCAGGCCAAAAGCCGAGAAATAGATTCACACGCATACCCTGCATTCTTCTCACAACATATACATCTCACAAAACCATCGCCCCACAGCTTATATAAAGACTGCCCCACAGGCAGGAGCCCAAGTACCCTCTCTGCTTTCAGTCTACTTCATACTCTTCGACAGCCACTTACAAGCGTCCTCGCATCATCCAGAACCTTCCGGCACGCCACTTCATTTGCATCAAGGCACCAATAGGGAGGAGTTGGCGTAACCAGATTGATTGTATCTCCCCATTCACACATAAGAGTTGCCTAAAAGCTCACTATATCCAGCTAACCTTTGCTAGCTCAAAAAAAAATCAAAGTCCCTTCGAAATAAAATCCACTGCCGTTCAGACCATTATGCCAGCTAACAAGACAGGATTTACCGAACAGGAAATATTTTTTACGACTAGCCATTGTAACTGAAAAAACTCCTGGTACCTTTGCACTCCCAATCACAAAAAGCGCATCACTCGGAAGCGAAAAAGATTAGGGACATGAACTAAAACAGTACCTACCCTGTCAATCGCCTGGCCTTAACAAAGCAGGCAGGAAACAGAAAAAGGCACTAGGCTATACTACCCAAGTATAGCCGCACTGCTGCGCCAACTGGGCATGGCAACCGTTCTTTGAATGTTTGGAAAAGACAAATGGTAAGCCGTGCTTTGCATGCGCAGGGCACGGCAAAAAACAGGCGTAACACGAATACATGAACTCGTCAACACGGGTCGGATTCGCACTCGACATCAGCCATGGTTCGCCATGGTGTAGAGAAATTTTACAATGGAGAGTTTGATCTTGGCTCAGGATGAACGCTAGCGGCAGGCCTAATACATGCAAGTCGAACGGTCGTAGCGATACGATAGTGGCGCACGGGTGCGTAACGCGTAACCAACCTGCCCTGAACTGGGGGATAGCCCGCCGAAAGGCGGATTAATACCGCATGACACGAGGTGGCGGCATCGTCTCTTCGTTAAAGATTTATTGGTTCAGGATGGGGTTGCGTGCCATTAGCTAGTTGGGGGGGTAACGGCCCACCAAGGCGACGATGGCTAGGGGAGCTGAGAGGCTGGTCCCCCACACGGGCACTGAGATACGGGCCCGACTCCTACGGGAGGCAGCAGTAGGGAATATTGGGCAATGGGCGAGAGCCTGACCCAGCCATGCCGCGTGCAGGACGAAGGCTTTCTGAGTCGTAAACTGCTTTTGCCAGGGAAGAATAAGGGGGATGCGTCCTCCGACGACGGTACCTGGTGAATAAGCACCGGCTAACTCCGTGCCAGCAGCCGCGGTAATACGGAGGGTGCAAGCGTTGTCCGGATTTATTGGGTTTAAAGGGTGCGTAGGCGGTTCTTTAAGTCCGGGGTGAAAGCCCGTTGCTCAACAACGGAACTGCCCTGGAAACTGGCGAACTTGAGTACAGACGAGGGCGGCGGAATGGATGCTGTAGCGGTGAAATGCATAGATAGCATCCAGAACCCCGATTGCGAAGGCAGCTGCCTAGACTGTAACTGACGCTGAGGCACGAAAGCGTGGGGAGCGAACAGGATTAGATACCCTGGTAGTCCACGCCGTAAACGATGGATACTCGCTGCCGGCGATACAATGTCGGTGGCTTAGCGAAAGCGTTAAGTATCCCACCTGGGGAGTACGCCCGCAAGGGTGAAACTCAAAAGAATTGACGGGGGCCCGCACAAGTGGTGGAGCATGTGGTTTAATTCGATGATACGCGAGGAACCTTACCTAGGCTAGAATGCGCGTGACCGCCTCAGAGATGAGGCTTTCCTTCGGGACACAAAGCAAGGTGCTGCATGGCCGTCGTCAGCTCGTGCCGTGAGGTGTTGGGTTAAGTCCCGCAACGAGCGCAACCCCTATGGTTAGTTGCCAGCACGTAATGGTGGGGACTCTAGCCAGACTGCCTGCGCAAGCAGTGAGGAAGGCGGGGACGACGTCAGGTCATCATGGCCCTTACGCCTAGGGCTACACACGTGCTACAATGGACGGTACAGCGGGTTGCCAACCAGCGATGGTGCGCCAATCCCGAAAAGCCGTTCTCAGTTCGGATCGGAGTCTGCAACTCGACTCCGTGAAGCTGGAATCACTAGTAATCGCGTATCAGCAATGACGCGGTGAATACGTTCCCGGGCCTTGTACACACCGCCCGTCAAGCCATGAAAGTCTGGTAGACCTGAAGCCGGTGCTCCGCAACGAAGCCGGTTAGGGTAGAACAGGTAATTAGGGCTAAGTCGTAACAAGGTAGCCGTACCGGAAGGTGCGGCTGGATCACCTCCTTTCTGGAGCAATCCGACCCCGGAGGTCGTTAGGCGTGCTACGTCCGTTATATCATTCGTCTTTTCCTTCATTCAAATAATACTCGAAGAGTAGATTGGGCTAAATGCGTCCCTCCTACCCTTCACAAATGTCACTAAGTACAAGAGTGACGCACGTTCTTTGACGTAAGGGGTAACAAAAACGAACCGTGCCGCGCTTGGCCCCCTGGTGGGGCGTTCAACAAGCGTTGGGCACGAAAGCGAAGTAAGCAAGAGCACACGGGGGATGCCTAGGGTCTCAGAGGCGACGAAGGACGCGATAAGCTGCGATAAGGCTGGGGGAGGGGCACATACCCGGTAATCCCAGCATTTCCGAATGGGGCAACCCCGCGCATGGAAGATGCGTGAACCGACTCGCTTGACGAGCGGTGGCAAACGCCGGGAACTGAAACATCTAAGTACCGGCAGGAAAAGAAAATAACAATGATTCCCCAAGTAGTGGCGAGCGAACGGGGAGGAGCCCAAACCGGGTTGGTTACGGCCAGTCCGGGGTTGTAGGGCCGCGACATCTGATTGCATCGAGGTAGCTGAACTGCTTGGGAAAGCAGGCCATAGACGGTGAGAGCCCGGTAAGCGACACTTCTGATGCACGGTAGCGGTACCCTGAGTAGGGCGGGGCCGGAGAAACCCCGTCTGAAGCGAGCGGCACCATCCGCTAAGGCTACATACTCCTGAGACACCGATAGTGAACTAGTACCGTGAGGGAAAGGTGAAAAGAACCGGGAATACCGGAGTGAAAAGAACCTGAAACCGTGTGCTTACAAGCAGTTAGAGGGCTTTTGTGGCCTGATAGCGTGCCTTTTGCATAATGAGCCTACGAGTTACTCCTCCCCGGCAAGGTTAAGGACTTCAAGGTCCGGAGCCGCAGCGAAAGCGAGTCTGAACAGGGCGCGCAGTCGGGGGGGTAGACGCGAAACTTTGTGAGCTACCCTTGAGCAGGTTGAAGGTGCCGTAACAGGCACTGGAGGACCGAACCAGTTTCCGTTGAAAAGGATTTGGATGACTTGAGGGTAGGGGTGAAAGGCCAATCAAACTGAGAAATAGCTCGTACTCCCCGAAATGTATTGAGGTACAGCGTCGGCGTGGAGGTCAGTGGAGGTAGAGCTACCAATAGGACTAGGGGGTGTCAGAGCCTACCGAATCCTGATGAACTCCGAATGCCACTGGCTATAGCCGGCAGTGAGGCCTGGGGTGCTAAGGTCCCCGGCCGAGAGGGAAAGAACCCAGACCAACAGCTAAGGTCCCTAAATCTAGGTTAAGTTGAACAAAGGAGGTCCAGTTGCTTTGACAGCCAGGAGGTTGGCTTGGAAGCAGCCATTCCTTTAAAGAGTGCGTAACAGCTCACTGGTCGAGCGACCGGGCATCGATAATACGCGGGCATCAAACCTAGTACCGAAGCTTTGGATGTAGTCTGCAAGATGACTACGTGGTAGGGGAGCATTCTCCTTGCGGTGAAGCCGCGTCGTCAGGCGCGGTGGAGCGTGGAGAAAAGCATATGTAGGCATGAGTAACGATAATGCGGGTGCGAAACCCGCACGCCGATAGACTAAGGTTTCCAGCTCAACGCTAATCGGAGCTGGGTTAGTCGGGACCTAAGGGGCAGCCGAACGGTGAACTCGATGGACAGCAGGTTAATATTCCTGTACTGATGATAGCAAGTGATGCAGTGACGCAGAAGTGAAAGCACCGCGGGCGGACGGAAGTGCCCGTTGAAGGCCGTAGGTATTGGGAGAGTAGTTAAGTACGCTCACCTAGCCGAAAGCTGATAGTACCGCACGAGTTTCGACTCACGCGGATAGTGTGCCTAATCCGACTGCCAAGAAAACCTGCTAAGCGTTTTAATGCTATTATCACCCGTACCGCAAACCGACACAGGTAGTCAAGGAGAGCATCCTGAGGCGCTCGAGTGAATCACGGCCAAGGAACTCGGCAAAATGGACCTGTAACTTCGGGAGAAGGGTCGCTTCCTCTTGGCAACAAGAGAAGCCGCAGTGAAAAGGCCCAGGCGACTGTTTAACAAAAACACATGGCTTTGCTAACGCGCAAGCGGACGTATAAGGCCTGACACCTGCCCGGTGCCGGAAGGTTAAGAGGGGACGTTAGCCGCAAGGCGAAGCGTTGAATCGAAGCCCCGGTAAACGGCGGCCGTAACTATAACGGTCCTAAGGTAGCGAAATTCCTTGTCGGGTAAGTTCCGACCTGCACGAATGGTGTAACGATCTGGGCGCTGTCTCAGCCGTGAGCTCGGTGAAATTGTAGTCTCGGTGAAGATGCCGAGTACCCGCCACGGGACGGAAAGACCCCGTGCACCTTTACTATAGGTTGCCATTGGTGGTGGGTTCAGTATGTGTAGCATAGGCGGGAGGCGCTGAGCCGGGGACGCTAGTTCTCGGGGAGCCGACGTTGAAATACCGCCCTTACTGTGCCTGCTGCCTAATCCCGGAATCCCGGGAGACAGTGGCTGCTGGGTAGTTTGACTGGGGTGGTCGCCTCCAAAAGAGTATCGGAGGCTTTCAAAGGTCCGCTCAGTCCGCTTGGTAACCGGACGCAGAGCGCAATAGCAGAAGCGGGCTTGACTGTGAGGCCGACTAGCCGAGCAGGGTCGAAAGACGGATATAGTGATCCGGTGGTTCCGCATGGAAGGGCCATCGCTCAAAGGATAAAAGGTACGCCGGGGATAACAGGCTGATCTCCCCCAAGAGCTCATATCGACGGGGAGGTTTGGCACCTCGATGTCGGCTCGTCACGTCCTGGGGCTGGAGAAGGTCCCAAGGGTTCGGCTGTTCGCCGATTAAAGTGGCACGCGAGCTGGGTTCAGAACGTCGTGAGACAGTTCGGTCCCTATCTGTGGTGGGCGTTGGAAATTTGACAGGACCTGTCCTTAGTACGAGAGGACCGGGATGGACCAGCCGCTGGTGCGCCGGTTGTACCGCCAGGTGCAGCGCCGGGTAGCTACGCTGGGACGAGATAAGCGCTGAAAGCATCTAAGTGCGAAACTCCCCTGGAGATGAGATTTCCCAATTGAAGGCCCGTCGGAGATGACGACGTGGATAGGCGGCAGGTGAACAACTGGAAACAGAACAGCTGAGCCGTACTAAGTGGCCGAGGGCTTCGCTCATATTTCGTCAAGCCGCGGGCGCCGCGGTTCGTTTTTGTCCCCTTGCGTCGAGTTATTGAGGGTTGCGTCCCGCGCGAGCGGGAACCAGAACACGCGCAACCCCCGCCAGCAATGGTGGCTTTAGCCCGGGTGTTCACCTCTTCCCATTCCGAACAGAGCCGTTAAGCCCCGGTGCGCCTATGGTACTGCCTTCACCGGTGGGAGAGTCGGTCGCCGCCAACCTTTTTACCGCCCGTCCCCGGGCCGCTTTCGCCAGCGGCCCGGGGACGTCGCGTTTCCGGCCACCCCCCAGCCCCCACCAACAGGGGCGTGTCGACAGGGAGGTGCTCTTTCATACGGCTGGCTTATGACCTACTAGTGATAGAGCACTCCGATATTAGAGTGCTGTACGATGGCAGAAACGACTGGCATCCAGCAGTGAATTTGGTTTAGGGTAATTCTCTTTATTTCTATACTTCTTACGCTTGCACCCAAAGTATTGGAACGCGGAGAAACAGGAAATACGCAGAAGACTTCTAGAACTTGAATGCGAAACTGTGTTTAAGAAGCGGAAGCTCAAAGAGTGGCAATGTAAGTACGCAACCGAGATGCTATTTGCCAAGGATGAGCAGCAGGAAGCTGAGACGGCACTGCACAAAGTCAATGGAAGTCGAATTAGCTAAGATAATAGCCTCCGAGCCATGCCCCTCCCCCACCGTCTGAATGCGGCCAATAAGAAACTTGGGGCAACTGGCCCAGTCAATGCGACACATTGTTTGACCGGGTAACGGTGTCGGTATTGAAGCAAGTGGGAGTAATCCTTACGCACCACACGCCTCAAGGAAATATTACCATTGTCTTGCGTTTTGGCACGCTCCGCGCAGCCCCGGGCCGAAGAAGATGGCACCTTATTCCATCATTTCTCACCAAAAGCATCCTGCTACGCGCCGCTTTTGAGCACGCAACGGCCCTGCTTCAAGGCTTAGTAATTGGGCCCTTCCACTTCCAGCCAAATGCCTCTCTGTGTCTTCGGAAACAGCGGGAAGACCCAATTCCGACACTTCGATGGGGGCTAGGCCGAGATGGGCAGCGTGAAGCAAAAAGCACTGCCACTGCCTAGTTCGCTCTCGACCCATAACCGCCCGCCCTGGGTGGTGATGAATTCGCGGGCAATGCTGAGCCCCAGTCCCGAGCCGCCCTTGTAGCCCGACTTGTCGGGAATCTGGGCAAAGCGTTGGAAAATCTTTTCGTGGTTTTCGGTCGCGATGCCGGGGCCGCGGTCTTGCACCGTCACTTGCACGAACTTGCCCACGCGGGCGGCGCGCACGGTTAACGGCTCGCCAGCGGGCGAATAGCGGATGGCGTTAGCCAAGAGGTTGATGAGTACCCAGGTGGTTTTTTCCACGTCGGCGCGCACGGTGGGCAGGCCCTCGGGCAGTTCCTGCACCAGCGTTAGGTGCTTGTTGTCGAGTTGGGGCTGCACCGTGGCGGCGGCAAACTGCACCACGGCCGGCAGCGGCGTGGCCGCAAAGTTGAGCTGAATGCCGGCCCCGGTGTCGAGGCGTGACACGTCAAGTAGTTCGCTCACGATGCGCAGCAGGCGTTGGGTTTCGCGCCCGATGCCGCCCAGCACCCGCTGCCGCTCCTGGGCATCCACCCGCTCATCGGCCAACACTTTCAGGCTCATGTTGATGCTGGAGAGCGGGGTTTTCAACTCGTGCGACACCGTGGCCAAGAAATTCGACTTCACTTGGTCGAGCTTTTTAAAGTCTGACACGTTGCGCAGGGTCAGAATCTGACCCACAAATTCGGTCTTGCCACTGGCCTCGTTGAACGACACCAAATCCTGCACCGCCAGCCGATAAAAGGCCTCCTCTCCGTTTTGCGGAATATTGAGCAGCGGCGCGGCGGCCAGGGCCTGCTCGCGGCGGGGCGCGTCGAGCGGGGCAAGCAGGGTGCGCAGCAGGTCGTTTTCGCGGGCTACCTCGGCCGCGGACCGGTTCACGAGCTGGGTCACGGACAGGTCCAGCAGCTCGCAAAGCACGGGATTGGCCAGGATGATGCGGCGGTTTTCGTCCAGCAGCAGCAGGCCCTCGTCCAGCCCGTTCACGATGCTGCGGGCGCGGTTGCGTTCCAGCAGCAGGTCGGCCGTGGTCGAACTGCGGAATTCGCTCAGCTCGGCCAGCATCCGATTGAATGCCCGGCCCACGCGCCCAAACTCGTCGTTGCTCTCAATGGGAATGGTGGCATCGAAGTCCTGGTTGGCGGCGTGTTCCAAGCTCAGGGTGAGCTTGCGCAACGGGGCCACCGCCGCTTCCGGCACGCTCAGCACGAACATGAGGGCAATGAGTACGGCCAGTGTTATAAACGCCAGCATGTAGCGCCCGGCCTGGGTGGCCGCGAGGTTGGCGCGCTCATTTTTTCGGGTCAGGGCGGCCGTGTTTAGGCGAATCATGCGGTGGGTGCCGGCTCGCAACTGCTCCAGGGCTGGCTCATTTGCCTGGCGCTGGTACCCGGCAAAGCGGGCCGCCAGGCTGTCCACGAGCTGCTGCTCGCCGGGCTCGGTGATGTTGGCCAGCTCCCGGGTCAGGCCCGATTGAAACCGGGCCAGTCCATCGGCATCGGCGGGCTGGGTTTGCAGCCGGTCCAGGGCCTGCAACATCTGCTGGCCTAGCTCCACGGAGTAAAAATTGGCTTTCAAAATGCCGCGCGAGCTGGTTTCCAGGCGCCGCACGGAGTAGAAAGCGTAGCCGCCCAGCGCTACGACGAGCAGCAGCAAGGCCAAAAAGCCGGCGGTAATCTTGGTTTTGAGGTTCATGGGTTGGCGCAGTGAGCTAATAGCTGACGAGGTAGATGTCCAGTTCGTGGGGGCCGCGGGCCACGGCTCGAATCAGGTCGTTGGTGATGCCTCGGCGCGAAATTCGTTCCCAAGTGCCTTTTTCGCTGGTGACCCCGCACACGAGCAGGGTGACGTTTTTTTCCAGCGCCACGCGCTGAATGGCTCCCACCACGTCGTCGTTTTTCACCCGCAGAATCTGGCCGCCCAGCTCGGTGGCCAGCTGCAAATTGTTGAGCAAGTGCCGCTGCGTGGCCAGGCCGATGCGGTCGGCGGTTTCGCGGCCGGTTTGCACGTAGAGCACGTACCAGGCCGCGGCCCCGAACCGGTCGGCCAGCCGCGAGGTCTTGCGGATGATTTCCTTGGCAGCCCGGTTGTTGGAGTTGATGCACGCCAGCAGGCGGTCGGCGTTGCGGCGCTGCGGCGCCACGGCGGGCGCCCCGCCGGCGTTGCTCTCAATCTGGTAGCCCAGCACCCGGGTTACTTCGCGCAGGGCCAGCTCCCGCAATTGCAGCAGGTGCTCGGGCCGGAAGAAGTTGGCCAGCGCGGCGGGCACCTTGTCGGGGGTATAGATTTTGCCGTCCTGCAGGCGGCTCCGCAACTCATCCACCGTCAAGTCCACGTTGATTACCTCGTCGGCGGCCCGCAGAATGGCGTCGGGCACCCGTTCGGTCACGTCGGTGCCCGTGATGCGCAGCACCTGGTCGTGCAGGCTTTCGAGGTGCTGCACGTTTACGGCCGTGATGACGGAGATGCCGGCGGCCACGAGCTCCTCCACGTCCTGCCAGCGCTTGTCGTGGCGCGAGCCCGGCACGTTGGAGTGGGCCAGCTCGTCCACTACCACCACCGCCGGCCGCTGCTTCAGAATGCCGTCCAGGTCCATCTCTTCCAGCGCCCGGCCCTTGTAGAACACGCTTTTGCGCGGCAGCAGCGGCAGTCCTTCCAACTGGGCCACGGTGCCGGCCCGGCCGTGGGTTTCCACGTAGCCGATGAGCACGTTTACGCCATGAGCCAGCAAGTCGTGGGCTTCCTGCAGCATCCGAAACGACTTGCCCACCCCGGCCGCCAGGCCCAGGTAAATTTTCAGCCGGCCGCGCCGCCGCTCCTGCACCAGGCGCAGGAAACGCTCGGCGGACTGGTCACGCAACGATTCTTCGGCGGGGTCCATGCAATGCCTGTGAGAAGTTAAAAACCCACGCCTCTCCCCCACCCCGCAGGGACGCGACGCGGGGAAAGGCGCCAAGAGCGCGGGGCGGCGTTAAAACGAAATGGCTACACTCGACGTGACATTGCCATACGTGTCGCGGCTGCGGCCACCCGCTTCCAGAAAAATATTGTCCTTGGCGTTGAGCACCCGTCCTTCGACGCGCACCAGCACGTTGCCGGTGGGGGCATAGTCCAGGTTGATTGAACCGCCCCGAATAAACGCGTTGGGGCTGCCCACGGCCGGCGCAAACGAGCCGATGATGACGCCGCGCTCGGCGTTGTAGTACTCCCCGCGCAGGGCCGTGGTCCACTTGTCGGCCAGCTTGTAGCGCACGAAGACCGCGCCGGTGTGCCAGGTGTCGTACTTCTCGCCGTTGTCGCCGGCCGGGCGGGCGGCCTGTTGCTTGCCCACGTCGAACACCAGCGCCAGGCTCAGGCGGGTGGTGGCGGCGTAGCTCACGTAAAAATCGTGGAAGTAGCGGCGGCGGCGCACCGAGTCTTGCGGCTGCTCCTGGCCGTAGAACGTGCTGCTGTTGACAAGGATTTTGCCCGACGGCTTCCACTGAATCTGGGTGCCCAGGGCCTTGGCTTGGTTGCTCTCGCGGATGTTCTGCCAGCCGTTGAGCACCAGCCCGGCCAGCGTCAGCTGGGGGGCCACCTCGTACGTAAGGCGGGCCCCGGCCTCGTAATAGGGCGAGTTTTCGGCCATCAACGAGCGGGTCAGCGTCCAGTTATCTTTCGAAATAGCCGACTCGAACCCGATGTGCGAGCCGAAGATGCCCACGTCGAGCCAGGCCTTGGCAAACGGCCGGAAGCCGGCGTAGGCTTCGTAGATGTGCTTGAATACCTGGTCCTCGGCGGCGTAGTTGGCCTTGACGTAAGAACCGGCGTGAATGCCAAACGCGCCGCGCACCTTGCCGTCGTCGTAGCGCATTCCCAGCAGGCCCTGGTTCACGGTGAACTCGTTCTGGCGATTGTGCGAGTAGAGAAAGCCGGGCCGGCTCTGGGTGTTGCCGTGGTCGAAATCATAGCCATAATAGCCATCCACAAAGCCGTAGAACGTGAGCGGGTTGGGGTGGCCGGCACCGGCGCGGCCGGCGCAGACACGGCCAGAGCGGGGTCGGTGGGGGGAGTAGTCTGGGCCAGGGCGGTGCTCACACGGAGGATAGCCACGGCTGGAAATAAAAACTTTTTCATGAGAAAACGGGCAAAAAGCAGGTGGCGTGCAGCCAGCAGGCCCCTGGGTCCGCGCCCGCAAGTGGGCACGGCTGGCAACAAAATGGAAAGGGAAGATGGCCGCGCATAGGGCCGTGAATCCTTATTTGCGGGCTGGGGCCAGCGCGTCCAGCGCCAAGTTCAGCCGCAGCACGTTCACCGTTTCGGGGGCCAGCAGGCCGCCTTCGGTGTTGTTTTTCACCAGCTCGGTGAGGCGGCCCGGCGCCACGCCGCGGGCCTGGGCCACCCGGGCCACCTGCACCAGCGCGCCCTGGGGCGAGAGGTGCGGGTCGAGGCCCGAGCCGCTGGCCGTAAGCAACTCGGCCGGTACGTCGGCGGCGTGTAAGGTGGGGTTTTGCAGCAGGAAGGTATCGAGCCGGGCCTTCACCGTGGCCAGATAGTCGGGGTTGCTGGCGCCCTTGTTGGAGCCGCCCGAACCCTGGGCGTTATAATTCACGGCCGAGGGCCGGGTGTTGAAGTAGTCGGGCCGGCTGAACTGCTGGCCCACGTTGGCGAAGCCCACGACGCGGCCGTGCTGGCGCAGCTGCACGCCATCGCCGTGGCCGGGGGCCAGCTGGGCCGCGGCCCAGACAAGGGCAGGGTACAGAACGCAGCACAGCACCAGCATGGCCAGGGTCATGCGCAGGGCGGGAAGGAAGTTGGATTTCATGGTAATTAAGATTGTTTGGCACGTTGCGCGGCACTTGCCAAAGCAGGACGTGCTGTTGATTTGCATTTACACGAACACGCCCACCAGCAGGTCAATCAGTTTTATGCCGATGAAGGGCACGATGACTCCGCCTAGGCCGTACACCAGCAAGTTGCGGCGCAGCAAAGCCGAAGCCCCAATGGGCGTGTAGCTTACCCCGCGCAGCGCCAGCGGCACCAAGGCCGGGATGATGATGGCGTTGAAAATGACGGCCGAGAGAATGGCCGACTGCGGCGAGTGCAGGCCCATGATGTTGAGCGCCCGCAGGCCCGGAATGGCCACCATGAACAGCGCGGGCACGATGGCGAAGTACTTGGCCACGTCGTTGGCGATGCTGAACGTGGTGAGCGTGCCGCGGGTCATGAGCAGCTGCTTGCCAATTTCCACCACCTCGATGAGCTTGGTGGGGTCGTTGTCGAGGTCCACCATGTTGCCGGCTTCCTTGGCGGCCTGGGTGCCCGAGTTCATGGCCACGCCCACGTCGGCCTGGGCCAGGGCGGGGGCGTCGTTGGTGCCGTCGCCCATCATGGCCACCAGCTTGCCCAGTTGCTGCTCGGCGCGGATGTACTGCATCTTGTCCTCCGGCTTGGCTTCGGCAATGAAGTCGTCGACGCCGGCTTTTTCGGCAATGAATTTGGCCGTGAGCGGGTTGTCGCCGGTCACCATCACCGTCTTGATGCCCATGTTGCGCAGGCGCTCAAACCGTTCCTGAATGCCGGGCTTGATGATGTCCTGCAGTTCCACCACGCCCAGCACCCGGTCGTTTTCGCTCACCACGAGCGGGGTGCCGCCGTTGCTGGCCACGGCTTGCACGCGCGCGGCCACTTCCTGCGGATAAACCTGGCCGGCCTGTTCGGCCAGCCGCCGGATGGCATCGGCCGCGCCCTTGCGGATGCGGGTGCCGCCAGCCAGCGTCACGCCCGAGGAGCGGGTTTCGGCCGTGAACTTGATAAGTTCGGCCCCGGCCAGGCGCGGCTGTAGCTGTTGGGCGTCCACCTTGCTGTCGCGGGCCAGCTCCACGATGCTTTTGCCCTCGGGCGTTTCATCGGTGAGCGAGCCGAGGGTGGCAAATTCCACGAACTGTACCATGGGCACGCCGGGCGCCGGCCAGAAATGCGTGGCCTTGCGGTTGCCGATGGTGATGGTACCGGTTTTGTCGAGCAGCAGCACGTCGATGTCGCCAGCCGTTTCCACGGC
This sequence comes from Hymenobacter sp. 5317J-9, assembly GCF_022921075.1. Classification (NCBI taxonomy): domain Bacteria; kingdom Pseudomonadati; phylum Bacteroidota; class Cytophagia; order Cytophagales; family Hymenobacteraceae; genus Hymenobacter; species Hymenobacter sp. 5317J-9. The sequence continues at coordinate 586,517 of NZ_CP095050.1, read as the reverse complement.
CTTGCCGCTCTTGGTGATGACGTTGGCCCGCAGGGCCCGGTCCATGCCGGCGATGCCGATGGCCGAGAGCAACCCGCCGATGGTGGTCGGAATCAAACACACAAACAGGGCGATAAACGAGGCCACCGCAATGGGTGTTTTCGAGTATTCGGCGAAGGGCTGCAGGGTCACGCACACAATGACGAACACCAGCGTAAACCCAGCCAACAGGATGGTGAGGGCAATTTCGTTGGGCGTTTTCTGCCGCGAAGCGCCCTCTACCAGCGCAATCATCTTGTCGAGAAACGACTCGCCGGGTGCCGTGGTCACCACCACTTTGATGCGGTCGGACAATACTTTGGTGCCCCCCGTGACGGACGACTTATCGCCGCCGGCTTCCCGAATCACGGGCGCCGACTCACCGGTAATGGCCGACTCGTCAATCGTGGCCAGGCCTTCGACAATCTCGCCGTCGGTGGGAATGATTTCGCCGGCCTCCACCAGAAAGAACTGGCCTTTGGTGAGCTGCGACGAGCTGACCGAGGCGATGTTGCCGTTGGCGTCGACGACGCGAGCGGGGGTTTCCTCGCGGGTTTTGCGCAGGCTTTCGGCTTGGGCCTTGCCCCGCGCCTCGGCGATGGCCTCGGCGAAGTTGGCAAACAACAGGGTCAGGAACAGCACCGCGAACACCGTGAAGTTGTAGCCCAAACTGCCCTGGGCGGCATCGGGGCTAACGAGCAGGCCGAGCGTGACGAAGAGCATCACGACGGTGCCGATTTCCACGGTGAACATGACCGGGTTGCGGAACATCGTGCGCGGGTTCAGCTTCACGAAGGCCTGCCCGATGGCTTCGCGCACCAGCGCCGATTGAAAAAGAGAGGTATTAGACATGGGACTATTAGACATGGGAAGTGAGACACGGAGTTGTGCCGCATGATACTGTAAGACAGGAAATTGAGTAGGAGCTATGATGCTGTAAGACCAGACTGGACGGGGGAGATACGGAAGTCGTTCATCTCACTTCTCAAGTCTCACAGTCTCATATCTCACTTCTAATAGAGCGTGAAATGCTCGGCCAGCGGGCCCAGCGCCAGAGCCGGGAAAAAGGACAGCGCGGCAATAATCCAAATCACGAAGAAGACCATGATGCCGAACGTGGCCGTGTCGAGCTTGAGCGTGCCCGCGCTTTCGGGGATGAACTTCTTGCGGGCCAGCAGCCCGGCAATGGCCACCGGCCCGATGATGGGCAGGTAGCGCGAGAGCAGCAGCACGACGCCGCAGCTGATGTTCCACCAGGGCGTGTTGTCGCCGAGGCCCTCGAAGCCGGAGCCGTTGTTGGCAGCCGACGAGGTGTACTCGTACAGCATCTCCGAGAAGCCGTGGTAGCCGGGGTTGGCCAGCCAACCGGCGTATTCGGTGGGGTTGCCGGCGTAGAGGTGGGCCGCCATGGCCGTGCCGGCCAGAATCAGCAGCGGGTGGAGCAGGGCGATGAGGATGGCAATTTTCATCTCGCGGGCCTCGATTTTCTTGCCCAGCAGCTCCGGGGTGCGGCCCACCATCAGGCCCGAGATGAAGACGGCCACGATGATGAACACGAAGAAGTTGAGGAAACCCACGCCCACCCCGCCGTAGAAGGCGTTGGTCATCATGCCCAGCAGCGTGTTCATACCCGAGATGGGCGTGAGCGAGTCGTGCATGGCGTTGACCGAGCCGTTGCTGGTGACGGTGGTTTGGATGGCCCACAGCGCCGAGGCGGGGGCCCCGAGGCGCATTTCCTTGCCTTCGAGCGAGCCCAGGTGCTGGTCGACGCCCAGGCGCGTAATGGCGGGGTTGCCGTGCATTTCCAGCGCCACGGTGGGCACTTGCAGCAGCAGGTAGCCGGCCGTCATCACCCCAAACACCATCCAGCCCAGCCGGGGGCGGCGCAGGTAGTAGCCGAAGCACAGCGCCATGGCCATGGGAATGAGCGTGATGCTTAGGTTCTCGACGGCGTTGGTGAGGCTGGTGGGGTTTTCGAGCGGGTGGGCCGAGTTGACGCCAAAAAAGCCGCCGCCGTTGGTGCCCAGCTGCTTGATGCCAATCATGGCGGCGGCCGGGCCGCGGCTGACCACGGCCGAATCGCCCTGCATCGTCACAATCGGCTGCTTGGCCCGAAACGTCATGGGCGTGCCCTGAAAGGCCAGCACCAGCGCCACGGCCAGCGAGAGCGGCAGCAGCACCCGCGTGATGCTCTTGACGAAGTAGTTGTAGAAGTTGCCCAGCTTTTCGTGGGTGCCCTCGCGCAGGGCGTTGAACACCACCACGCAGGCAGCCATGCCGGTGGCGGCCGTCACGAATTGCAGGAACATGATGACGACCAGCTGCGAGAAGTAAGTCAGGCCCGACTCGCCGGAGTAGTGCTGCAGGTTGCAGTTGACCAGAAACGAGACGGCCGTGTTAAAGGCCTGGTCGGGCGTCATCGAGGCGTTGCCGTCGGGGTTCAGCGGCAGGCCGCCCTGGAAGCAGAGCACCAGCATGGCGTACACGAACCAGAGCAGGTTGATGGCCAGCAGGGCCAGCAGGTGCTGCTGCCAGGTCATTTCCCGCTCAGGGTTGATGCCGCCGGCCTTGAACAGGCCGCGCTCCAGCGGCCCCATAAAGTCGGACCAGTTCCGGTCGCCGCGGTAAATGGCGGCCAGGTAGCGGCCCAGCGGCATGGCCAGCAGCACCGTGGCCAAAAAAATGCCAAGGATGGCAAGAAGTTCTTGGGTCATGGGTAATAGAGTCTTGGGGGCGTCGGGTCTTGGGGTTGCTTGGCAGGGGCCGGGCGGGCTTCGGTGCCAAGTCCCCGCTTAAAATTCTTCGGGCCGGAGCAGCACGTAGCAGAGGTAGCCGAACGTGGCCAGGGCCAGCGCAAAAAGGGCAATCATCATGGCACAGACGGAACTAGATGTGGTCGAAAAAATCCACCGACTTGCGGAAGAGCCAGAAGCCGGCCAGGCCGAGGCCGGTGAGCAGGGGAATGAGGAGGGCAGGCGCCATAAAAAAATCTTGTTGTAAGACGTGGTCAGACCCGGCACCACCAACAGCGAACCCAATTCTGGCTTGCCCGCACTTTCCCAATGCAAGAATCAGATTGTCAATAGTATAATTTTATATGAGACGCCCCGCATACGGGTCGCGTCGCGCTCCTGCCCTACCATTATGGTAGGGTGGTTTCCATTATGGTGGGGTGGGCTCCTGCGGAAAAGCGTAGTCATGGGGTGGCAGCCGGCATTGGCGGCATTGGCACACGCTTGGCGGTTGCACGGCTTTTTGCCCTGCCCTGCCCTGCCCTGCCCTGCCTGCTTGCAGAAAGCACCGATGCGGCCCGCGCCTATTACGCCCAAGCCAACGGGCTACAACTCACGGCCACTGACCTTCATGCCTGGCTCGACGAACTGCCCGAAAGCCGGGGGCGGCAGTAATCGCTTGCGGCCTAGCGGCCGGCCGGGCAGCGCCTGGTTCCTTACGCTACCGCCTGGCATGGCGCGGCCTGCCGCCGCACGGCGGGGCTTGCTACTGCCCGGACGGTTAAGTGGCCATTCGGCGGCTCCGGCGTCGGGGTGGGAACAGGCCCGAGGTCCTACAAGCCGTATTCCTGAATCTTGCGGTACAGCGTAGTTACGCCGATGCCGAGCTGGCGGGCGGCCTCGGTTTTGTTGCCGGCGGTTTCCAGCAGGATGCGCTGGATGTGGTCTCGCTCCATGCGCCGCAGGCTCCGCTCGCCGTCGGGGGTGCTGGCCGGGTGGCCCACCAGCGAAAACATTTGCAGCTCCAACGGCAGGCCGTCCACGGTCAGGGGCTGGTCGGGCGGGGTGAGAATGGAGGCGCGCTCCAACACGTTTTTCAACTCCCGCACATTGCCGGGCCAGGGGTAGTGCTGCAACACGCGCAGCGCTTCGTCGGTCACGGTCAGGGGATGCTTGCGCAGCTTGGCGGAGAACTGGAGCAGGAAGCTTTCCACCAGCGCCGGGATGTCGGCGCGGCGGGCATTCAGTGCGGGCACGGTCACCACTACCACCGAGAGGCGGTAATATAAATCGGCCCGGAAATGCCCCTGTTCGGCTTCCTGGCGCAGGTTGCGGTTGGTGGCGGCTACCAAGCGCACGTTCACGCGGGTGGGCTTGGTGTCGCCGGTCTTGATGAATTCCTGGCCCTCCAGCACGCGCAGCAGCTTGGCCTGCAGACCCAATTCCAGCTCGCCGATTTCGTCCAGAAACAAGGTGCCCCCGTTGGCTTCCTCAATCAGTCCCTTCTTATCGCCCTGCGCCCCGGTAAAAGCCCCTTTACGGTACCCAAACAGCTCGGATTCGAGCAATTCCCTGGAAAAGGCGCTGCAATTGACCGCCACAAACGGCCGGCTCCGACGCGAACTGGCTTGGTGAATGGCCTGGGCAAACAGCTCCTTGCCGCTGCCCGTCGGCCCCTCCAGCAGCACCGTGGCATCGGTGGGCGCCACTTGCTCGGCCACCGCCTTGGCCTGCAGCAGCGCGGCAGAGCGGCCAATCATGGAGGCAAAGCTGTGCTGCAAGCCCACGCGCTTTTCCAGTTCCGCCACCCGGCGCTGCAGCCGGGACCTTTCGGCTGCCCGCCCCACCACCACCACCAGCTGGTCGTCCGAATCGCCCTTGGTGAGGTAGTCGAAGGCGCCGAGCTTCATGGCCTGCACGCCATCGGGCACGGTGCCATACGCGGTGAGCAGGATGACTTCGGCCAGTGGCGCGGCGGCCCGGTAGCGGGGCAGCAGGTCCACGCCGTGGCCATCGGGCAGCTTCACGTCGGAAAGCACCACCAGCACTTCGTCGCTGTGTTCGCGCAACGCTTCCAGGCCCCGGCGGGCATCTGGCGCTTGCAGCACGGTGTAGCCCTCCAACTCCAGTACTCGGGCCAACAGGTGGCGCAGCTCGGTTTCGTCATCAACGATTAAAACTGTATTGGCGAGCATAGGAAGCAGCGACGAATGGAAACCTGCTGCAAAGAACAGGTATTTGTAAAAGGAATCACCACGTAAAGTTTCCTCTGGCAAGGGGGCGTACTTCGATGCTATGCCTTGAGGGGATTAGCAGCCTTTCTCCGGTGGGCCCGCCTAAGTGAGTGGAGGTGCTCACGCAGGCATAGCCAACAATCATGGCCCTTCTACCGCTGGCAGCAGACGCCGTATGGCGACGAAGAGGGCGGCTTCCGGGTCATGGCCGCTTGGCAAGCATCTCCGGTGGTGCAACCACGAAGACACCCACTGGCCCGTGCAGACCTGGCTTACCGACATCAAACTCGGCGGGGGCGGTTTTGCCAAAGCCGGGCCGCCAGAGCCGATTGCGTGGTAGCTGGGCCACCACCCTTTTCTTGGACGGAACCGCCTGCGTCTTGCCGTGCCGATACGCGAGCAGGTAGCTCGCTCAGGCGGCCCACAGCAAGGCGCCTACCACCAGGGCGGTGACGACCAGGAACGCGAGGATGGTCATGCGCAGCAGCCGCTCGCTTGCGCTCGGACGCGCCGGCGCGCCATTCCATCGCCGGTCCCATTGGCGCGCGACGTGCCGGTTCACCAGGTACACCACCCCGCCCACGGGCACGGCCACGCACACCAGGAGCACGGCCCACACCAGCCCGTCCATGCCTTGCCAGTGCGGGTCCAACAATAGTATTCGCAGCATTGAGTAAACGTAAGCTTCTTTTCTCGCCTTCGGACCGTTTTCCGAGACGGCCCACTTTGCAAAGGATATTCACTTGGGCTTGGCGTTGTTTATCATGCGCATCCTGTGACTCCGCGCTTCTCAGGCAGCGCATAGCTTGCACTCGACGTTTATGTAGGATGCTAAATTCTGTGCAATAGCTACAAAATTTCTCCAGAATGCTCCCGTACACGGGCTCTTTGGGCTGACAAGCTCTTGGATATTTTGAAGAATTTTGCCGCTTCACCTCATGAAAACGCTTGCTATTCGCCTCCTGCTGGCCTTGTCCGTTGGGACAACCTCCTACACTTCGATTTACGCGCAGGTCGCCCCGTCCCCTGCCGACACCACGCGCAAGTACGAAAACCCCGGCGGGATGCCTGCCGCCGTCAAACAGCCCTTCCTCAAGAGCAAGTTGTTCAAGGCCGTAGCCATCCCGGCCGTACTCATCACCTACGGTGCCATCACGGCGCAGGGCGACGCGGGCATCAACCGCAGTGCCCGCGAGTTCACACAGAGGCAGTTCCGGCCGGTGAATACGATGATTGACAATACGGTCATCTTCCTCCCTTATCTGGAGCTGGGCGCGGTGGCCCTAGCCGGCGTGGAATCGCGCAACGACCGCATCAACACCTTGCTCATCATCGCCAAGGGCGAGGCCATCATGCTGGCCAGCACCTTCGCCGTGAAGTACTTGGCACACGAAACCCGCCCCAACGGGCAAGACAATCTCTCGTTCCCGTCGGGCCACACGGCGCAGGCGTTTCTGGCGGCCAGCATCGTGCATACCGAGTTCCGGGACAAAAGCCAGTGGTACGGCGTGGGCGCCTACACCATTGCCACGAGCGTGGCCGCCCTGCGCATGATAAACGACAAGCACTGGCAGTCCGACGTGGTGGCCGGCGCCGGCTTCGGCATCCTCTCCGCCCACCTGGCCTATCTGAGCCACCGCAACCGCTGGGGCCGTAAAAGCATCGGCCGCGACGTGAGCATGACGCCGGCCTACTTTGGCAGCGGTGCCTCGGGCGTGAGCCTGAGTTGGCGCCCCACCAGGTAGACCGCGCTAAGCCGCCGGGGCCGGCATCGGCTGGCCCTTGTAGGCCAGGCGGAGCAGGCTGGGCAGCACCACGAGCAGCAGCGGCAGGGCCAGCAGCAAGCCCCCGATAACGGCGATGGCTAAGGGCTGGTGCAGCTGCGCGCCGGCCCCGATGCCCAACGCCAGCGGCAGCAGCGCGGCAATGGCGGACAAGGCCGTCATCAGCTTGGGGCGCAGGCGGGCCGCGATGGCGTAGCCGATGGCCTGCTCCACGGGCGCTTCGGCGCGGGCCTCGTTAAACTGCTGAAAGGTGAAGATGGCGTTTTCGCCGATGATGCCCACCACCATGATGAGGCCGGTGTAGGAGCCCACGTTCAGCGGCGTATGGGTCAGAAACAGCGCCAAGCTGCCGCCCGCCGGCCCCAGCACGGCCACCAGCAGAATCAGGCCCGCCGCTTTCAAGTCCCGAAATAGAAACAGGCCCACGGCAAACACCAGCAGACAGGCCGTGCCCAGAATGGTGAGCAGCTCCTGAAACGACTGCTGCTGCTCGGCGTACGAGCCGCCGTACTGGATGAAGTAGCCGGGCGGGAGCGGCACGTCGCGCTCCAGCTTCTGCTTGATTTCGGCCATGGCGCTGCCCAGGTCGCGGTTGTCGAGGCGGGCCGTGACGGCGGTCATGGCTTGCAGGTTTTCGCGCTCCAGCTCGGCTTCGCTGGGCGTGATGCGCACGGTGGCCAGCTCGTCGAGCCGGCGGCGCTGGCCGTTGGGCAGGAACACGGGCTCGGCCTGCATCTGGGCCAGGTTGGCCTGGGCGGCGCCGGGGTAGCGCATCCGGATGTTGAGCAGCTGCTCGCCTTCGAGCACCGCGCCGGCCGTGGTGCCGGCCAGCTGGGTTTGCAGCTGGGTCTGGAAATCGGTGGCGGTGAGGCCGTACTGCGCGAGGCGGCGTGGGTCGGGGCGCACGTCCACGCTGGGGCCCATGCGCACGATGCCGTTGAAGACGTCGGCGGTACCCTGCACTTTTTCCACCACGGCCGTCACCTGGTTGGCCAGGGCGTAGCGCTTGGTGGCGTCGGGGCCGAACACCTTGATTTCGATGGGCTGCACGGTGCTCATGAGGTCGCCCAGCATGTCGCCGATGACCTGGCCGAAATCGATTTCCAGCGCCGGCTGGGTCGCCTCTATTTTCTCACGGATGTCGGCAATAACGTCTTCGGTGCTGCGCTGGCGGTCGGTTTTGAGGCGGATGAGGTAGTCGCCGCTGTTGGGTTCGGTGATGAAAAAGCCCATCTGCGTGCCGGTGCGTCGCGAGTAGCTGGCCACTTCGGGCACTTTCACAATCAGCTTTTCGGCCTGGCGTAGCATGCGGTCGGTTTCTTCCAGGCTGGTGCCGGCGGGCGAGTGGTAGTCGAGCACGATGGCGCCCTCGTCCATGTCGGGCAGAAAGCCGGTGGCTAGGCGCGGGATAATGAGCACCATGCTGCCTACCAAAACGAGGATACCGATGACGCTATATGCCGGGTGCCGGATGACGGCCCGCACCCAAGGAATTTCGTGGTGGTTGGAATCCGCTTTGGGCAGGGCCGCGCTGCCATCGCCACCTACCTGATTATTGGCGTCGTCCACGTCGATGGTATCCGGGGCCTCCGCTTTGTCCTGCTTGGGCCCGCGCGACAGCAATAAATAGATAACGGGCAGCCCCAGCCAAGCCACCAAAAACGAGCACACCAGCGCCACCACCATCGTGGTGGCCAGTACCTTGAAATAGGCACCCGCCACGCCGCCCAGCAGCGCGAACGGCAGGAAAATCACGATGGTGCTCAGCGAAGAGCCGACGAGCGCGGGCAGCAAATGGCCCACCGAGCGCCGCACCACCTCGCCAGCCGATTCGTCGGGGTGGTCTTCGCGCACGCGGTGCAGCTGCTCCACCATCACCACGGCGTCGTCAATCATGAGGCCGATGGCCGCGGCGATGGCCCCCAGCGTCATGATATTAAACGAGTAGCCCAGGCCGAAATACAGCACCGCGATGGTGAGCGCCAGCGCCACCGGAATGGCCCCGAGAATGGTCAGCGTAGCCTTCCAGGAACGCAGGAACAGCGCCGTGACCACCAGGGCCAGCGCCAGGCCAATCCAGAGCGCGTCCTGCACCGAGCGAACGACCTCGGCCACGAAATCGGCCTGGTCGTAGTACGGGGCCAGGCGCACGCCGCGCGGCAGGCCGGCGCGCAGGGCCGCCACCTTGGCCCGCACGCCGTCGGAGACGAGCACCACGTTGGCGTCGGGCTGGCGCAGGATGGAGATGAGCACGGCGTCGTGGCCGTTGGCGTTGATGCGGGTGTACTCCTGCTGCTCGCCCAGGCCCACGGTGGCCACATCGGCCAGGCGCACGATGCGGCGGCCGTCGTTGCGCAGCACCAGGTTTTCGAGGTCCTCCTTCTGGGTGATGGTGGCGTCCGTGACGGTGAGGTAGAGGCGGCGGTAGTCGCTCAGGTAACCGTTGCTCTGCACGAAATTGGTGGCACCGAGGGCCTTGCTCACGTCATCCGGACCCAAACCCAACGCGGCCAGTTGGTCGGGCAGCAGTTGCACCTGGTACTCCTTGGTGCGCCCGCCCTGAATCTGGACCGACGAAACTCCCTCTACCTGTGACAAAAACGGCTTGATGGTGAACAGCGCCAGCTTGCGCAGCTCTAGCGCCGACTTGCCAGGGGCTTCCAGCGTGTAGCCCATCACCGGCAGGATGGCCGGGTTCATGCGCTCCACCGAGATTTGGGCGGTGGGCGGCAGGTCGGCCCGAATCTGGTTCAGGCGCGACTCAATCAGGCTCTGGCTCTTAGCTACGTCAACGTTCCAATCCAGAAAAGCCGAGATTTCGCAGCTGCCGCGGCTGGTGGTTGAGCGCAGCAATTTCAGGCCCGGCACGCGCTTCATGGCGTCCTCCATAGGCTTTGTCACGGTCACCATCATGCGGTCCACGGGTACCAGCCCGTTATCGGCAATCACCTTCACCTTCGGAAACGTCACCTCCGGAAACAGCGCCACCGTGATGCGCCGGTAGGCCACCGTGCCCAGGGCCATCGCCAGGGCCAGCAGCACCGCAATGGGCGCTTTGTAGGCTTGAAAAAGGGAAGTGCGGTTGGGCATTTGGTTGTTTTTTTCCTTTCATAGCGTCATGCAGAGCGCAGCGAAGCATCTCGCGTGCAGCAGCAATTAAAGAACTAGTGGTAGCACGCGAGATGCTTCGCTGCGCTCTGCATGACGTTCTTTTTGTTCGCTACGAAAGCTCGTTTTATTCTTTCTCCGCCGCCACCGGCCGGGTAACTTTCACAGCAGCCGTGTCATCGAGGCCGAAGTTGCCGCTGAGGAGAATCCGGTCCTTCGGAGAGAAAGCCGGCTGCTTGATTTCGATGTGGTCTTTTTCCTGCGCGCCCACGGTCACCGGCACCTTCACGGCGGTGGAGTCGTTGAGCAGCTTCATCACCCAGAACTCGGTTTGCGTCTCGTCGGTCAGCACCGCACCGCGCGGCAGGGTGCGGGCCAGGTGCGGGGCTGTTTTGTCGAGCTCCACCTGCACGGCCAGGTTTTCGGGCAGGTCGGGCACCGGGCCGGTGGGCCGGATGGTGTAGCGTTGGGTCTGGATGCTCACGTCGGCCGTAGCCAGCACCTCGGCCACGCGGCCCGGTAGCACGCGTCCATCGGGCAGCAGGATGCGGCAGGTCTGGCCGGTGTGCACGTAGCGCAGCTGGGTCACGGGCACGTCGAGGATGAAGCCGAAGCGGCTTTTATCATAGGTGAGGCCGAGCTGCTCGCCGTCCTGCACGTAGTCGCCGGCCAGCTTATCCACCGTCGCCAGAATGCCCGCGCGGGCCGACTTGATGGGGATGATGCCGCTGAATTTCAGGCGCGGGTCGCCGGTGAGCTTATCCAGGTGCAGGGTTTTCGACTCCTTGGTTTGGATGGTGAACACCGTTTGGCCGGCGCGCACCTGCTGGCCCACCACGGGCGTGGGCGCCAGCATGTAGCCGGTGGTGGTGGCCCGCAGTGCGTCCTTGGCCGCGTAGGCCGACACGGCACTCAGCCGCAGCACATCGGTGAGGGTGTCGGTTTGAATGCTGCCTACCGTGACCAGCGCGCGGGGCTTCACGGCCGCTTCCTCCTCGCCGTCGGCGGGTGCGGCAGCTTCATCGGCCGCGGCTGGGTCTTTGGCCCCGCAGGCCGCGAGGCTGGTGAGGGCAAGGAGGAAGAAAAGGCGGTTTAGAAAGGTCATATAGGGAAAAGAACGTCATGCAGCGCGCAGCGAAGCATCTCGCTTGTGGCAGTAATTAATTGATTAAGCACGCGAGATGCTTCGCTGCGCGCTGCATGACGTTCAAAGGTTACTGCTCGGCCAAGTAATCCAGCGCAAAGCGGCTGCGGAGCTGCTCGGTCTGGGCCTGGGTGAGGCTGAATTGCAGGGTACGGTAGCTGGTCACCAGGTTGAGGTAGTCGAGGATGGCCACGTCGCCGGTAGCCAGCTGCTGCCGGGCGGCCCCCACCAGCGCGTCGGCCACGCGCAGCTGCTCCCGGATGCGGGCCAGCAAGGCATCGGAGGCCCGAATCAGGCCTTCCAGCTGCTCGTACTGCTGCTGCCGCTGCACCGTGAGAAACTGCCGGTAGCCGCGCCGGCTTTGTTCGCTCAGGTCGAGTCGCTGGTATTGCAGCTGGCGCTGGTGGCCGTCGAAGATGGGCAGCGTGAGCTGCAGGCCGCCGCCGATGCCCACGCTGTGGGCCAGGGCCACGGGCAGGTACGACGAGGATTGCAGGCCGGCATCGAGCACGGCGCTGACCTTGGGCCGATAGGTGGCGTCAATGGCCTGACGGTCGAGGCGCAGGCGCAGGCTGTCGAGGGTGTACTGGCGTTGGGCGGGGGCCAGCAGGCCGGCCAGCGGGCGGTGGCTGGGCGGCGTGGGCGCCTCCAGCGTCACCAGGGCCGTATCGGCCACACCGGCCAGGGCGCGCAACGTGCCCAGCTCGCGGCGGTAGGCCAGGCGGTCCTGCTCTACGGTCACTTCCTGGGTCCGCACGGAGAGGTAGAAGCTCAGGTACTGCGTTTGCTTGAAAATGCCGCCGTTCACCAGCTGGCGCAGCATTTTATCCTGCTCACGCAGCTGCGTCAGCAGCGAGCGACTGAAGGAGAGCTGGGTTTCGGCCGCGTAGGCAGTCAGGAACTGGTCGGTGATGCTGCGGCGCAGGTCCAGCGCCGAGAGGCGGCCGGTGTTGCGCAGCACCTGGCCCTGGCTGGCCAGAATCTGGTAGTCGGTTTGCAGCTGGAAGCGGTTGAGGATGGGCTTGGTGGCCTGGGCGATGGCCGCGTAGTTGCCGCCGTTGGAAATGGCGTTGTCGTAGCCCAACACACTCTCGCCCTGGCTGTTGGTGATGGACGGGTAATACAGCGCCGAGCCAATGCCGCCTACCTGCACGCCGTTCTGGCGGGCGCGTACCAGGCTGTCGATGCGGTTCTGGCCAACCTGGTTGATGTTTTCGCGCAACAGAGGGCTGTTTTGGCGGGCCGCTTGCAGAAAGTCGGCCAGCCGGCGCGGGCTGGTCAGCGCGGCCGACGGGGTGTAAATGGGTGGCGCATTGAGCACGGGCGGCGCGGCAGGCTGCTGCGCCCACGCCGGCACGGCCGCCTTCAAGGCCAGCAGCAGGAAAACGGAAAGCAGGCAGGATAATCGGCGCACGCGGTCAGGCAAGGAAGTTTCCGGCAAACCTCCTGTTCAAATCTGGGTAAATTCTGGATGGCCCCGTCGCGGGCCCCGGCGGGCCGGGCCCCGCGGGCAGGTTGCCGCCAGATTGTTTACAGATTTCCCGGCCTACTTGCCGACCTTGCGGCCGGCAACGGGCGCGCCACCTTTCTTTCCCTGAGCGTGAAAATTCTGATTGTTGAAGACGAGGCGCCGCTGCGCAGCACGCTGCTGGAGTTTTTGCGGCACGAGGGCTACGTGTGCGAAGTGGCCGAAACCTACCAGCAGGCGCACGAAAAAATCAAGCTCTACCAGTACGACTGCGTGCTGGTGGACCTGACCCTGCCCGACGGCTCGGGCCTGAACCTGGTGCGCACGCTCAAGGCCGACAAGTCGGTGGCCGGCGTGCTCATCATCTCGGCCCGGGGCTCGCTCGACGACAAGGTGCAGGGCCTGGAGCTGGGCGCCGACGACTATTTGCCCAAGCCCTTTCACCTGGCCGAGCTGAACGCGCGGCTGCGGTCCATCATCCGGCGGCGGCAGTTTCAGGGCCAGCGCCACATCGTATTTCGGGACCTGACCATCTTCCCCGACCAGACGCTGGTATTGGTAAAGGAAAAACCCCTCACGCTCACCCGGCGCGAGTACGACCTGCTGCTGTTCCTGCTGGCCAACCCCAACCGCGTGCTCACCAAGGAGGCCATTGCCGAGCACATCTGGGGCGACGACGCCGACATGGCCGACTCGTTCGACTTCATTTACTCGCATTTCAAGAACCTGCGCAAGAAGCTGCAGGAGCACGGGGCCGACAACTACATTCGCACCATCTACGGCCTGGGCTATAAGCTCGAAACCGCGTGAAGCTCCTCACCCGCACCAACCGCTACTACCTGGGCCTGAGCGCCACGCTGTTCGTGCTGGGCACCGGCCTGCTGTACGAGGGCCTGCAACATGCCCTGGCGCACGAAGTGGACGAGCAGCTCCAGCAGCAGCGCACCTACCTCACCGCGCGCATCCAGCGGACGGGCGCGCTGCCCACCATTGCCCTTCCCCAGGAGCTGACCATCGACGGCCCCACCCGCTCCGAGAGCCTGCGCGATACCGTCATCTTCGACCCCGTGGAGCGCGAGCCGGTGCCTTTCCGTGTTATCTCCTTCCCGGTGGTGGTGCGAAGTCAGGTGCACTGGCTCACGCTGCGCAAGTCGTTGCTCGAAACCGAGGATGTCCTCAAGGTGGTGATGGGCGTGATGCTGGCGGTGATGACGTTGCTCTTCGGCAGCCTGCTGCTGCTCAACCGCTGGCTATCGCGCTGGCTGTGGGCCCCGTTTCGGCGCACGCTGCAGGCCCTGCGCGGCTTCCAGCTGCAGCAGCCCGAGTCGCTGGCGCTGCCGGTAACCCCCATTGACGAGTTCAGCGAGCTGAACCAGGCCGTGGCCCAGCTCACCCAGCGCGTGGCCGCCGACTACCGCGCCCTCAAAGAGTTCACCGAAAACGCGGCCCACGAAACCCAGACCCCCCTGGCCATTATGCAGGCCCGGCTGGAGCAGCTGGTGCAGGACTCCGACCTGCCCGAGCGCACCCTAGAGGCCGTGCAGGACGTGTACCGCGGCGCGCGGCGCCTCTCGCGCCTGCACCAGGCCCTCACGCTGCTCAGCAAGATTGAGAACCGGCAGTTCAACGCCAGTGTGCCCGTGTCGCTGGACAGCGTAGTGCAGGAAAAGCTGCGGCAGCTTCAGGATTTTCTGGAAGACAAAGACCTGGAGCCGCAGGTAGGGCCGCTCACGCCCGTGTCGGTGGTGATGCACCCGGCCTTAGCAGAGTCGCTGGTGGGTAATCTTTTGCAGAACGCCGTGAAGCACAACGTGCGTGGCGGCTTGCTGCGGGTGCAGCTCAATCTGGCTGCACTGGAAATCACCAACACCGGCCCCGAGCTCCGCACCGACCCCATGCTGCTGCTCGGCCGCTTCCGCAAGCACAACGCGGCGTCGGACTCGCCCGGCCTGGGCTTGTCCATCGCCGAGCAAATCTGCACCTACTACGGCTTCCGGCTGAGCTATGCCTACGCGCCGGCCGGGCACCTGCACACGCTGCGGGTGACGTTCTGAGGCCCGCCCGCGCCGTACAGATTCCGGCCAGATTCGCCCGCTAGGTTTGCGGCATTCCTCAACCAAATCACCCGTTTCAACCCCATGAAAACCCTGTTGCTCGTGGCGGCCGCCGCCCTGGTGGCCGGTACTGCCCCCGCCCAGAACCTGCCCGCCGCTAAGGTGCCGGCCGGTGTTCAGGCCGCGTTCAAAGCCAAGTTTCCGGCGGTAAAATCCGTGACCTGGGAAAAAGAAGGGGCTGACTACGAAGCCGGCTTCAAGCAAAACGGCAAAACCATGTCGGCCGTGCTGACGTCCGCCGGCGTGCTGCAGGAAACCGAAACCGACATGCCGGCCGCCCAGTTGCCGGCCGCCGTGCGCGCTACCCTGGCCCGCGACTACAAAGCCTACCAGGTGAAGGAAGCCGCTACCATCGTGAAAGCCGACGGCCGCACCGTGTACGAAGCCGAGGTAAGCAAGGGAGGCAAGGGAGGCAAGGGAGGCAAGGCGCAGGACGTACTGTTCACCGCCGAGGGCAAAGTGGTGACGCAGTAAAATCAACTACATCAGTTGCAACGCCCTGTGGGCTGCCTGGACCGACAGGGCGTTGCATCAGCGGCCGTAGAATACTCGGCGGCTTGCGTGTCAATAATCAAAGGAATGTTGCGTAAAAAAGGACTGGCCCGGCTGGGAGTGCTGTTGGGGTTGTGGTGGGGAATCGGCTGGGCGGCGCAGGCCCAAACGGGCGCGGTGCGCGGCACCTTACTGGAAACGGGCACCGGCAACCCCATCTCGTTTGCCAGCGTGGTGCTGCTGCGCAGCGCCGATTCGACCTTCGTGGCCGGCACTCAGGCCAGCGAGCTGGGCGTGTTTGAGCTGGCCCCGGTGCCGCTGGGCCAGTACGTGCTGCGGGCCACGGCCGTGGGCTACCGCACGAGCCGGCGCGTCGTCAGCCTCACGGCCAACGCGCCCGGCCTGGCGCTGGGCACGTGGAAGCTGCGCCCCGCCGCCACCCAGCTCACCGACGTGGTGGTGACGGCCGAGCGGGCAGTGGTGACGGGCGGCCTCGACAAAAAGGTCATCGATGTGAGCAAGGACCTGACTGCCACCGGCGGCACGGCCATCGACGCGCTCCAGAACGTGCCCTCCGTGACGGTGGACCAGACCGGGGCCGTGAGCATCCGCGGGGCCAGCAACGTGACGGTGTTCATCGACGGCAAGCCCACCGGCACCACCCTCGACCAGATTCCGGCCAGCAGCATCCAGAGCGTGGAGGTTATTACCAACCCCTCGGCCCGCTACGACGCCAGCGGGGCGGGCGGCATCCTCAACATCGTGCTCAAAAAAGAACGGCGCGAGGGCCTGAACGGCCAGGTGAGCGCCACCGGCGGCACCGGCGACAAGGCCAACGCCTCGCTGCTGCTTAACTACCGCAAAGGCAAGGTCAACCTGTTTGGGCAGTACGACTACCGGCGCGACCGGCGATACTTCCGCGGCACCGTGGACCAGACCACCATGAGCCGCGACAGCACCCTGTGCCTGCACCAGGACCGCAGCGGCGCGAACCTACAGAACACCCACGCCCTGCGCCTGGGCCTGGACTACGCCCTCACCCCCGAGCAAACGCTGACCCTGGCCGTGCAGCCGCGCCTGAACCTGACGAGCACCGACGAAACCCTGCTCTCGCGCCAGGTGAACGCCACGGCCGGCGAGCGGCCCGTGCGGGCCGGCACCAGCACCCGCGACAACGCTAGCACGGGCAACTTCCGGGTCGCCGACCTCACCCTGGACTACCGCCGCGAGTGGGCTGCGCACAAGGGCCGGGAGCTGACCGCCAGCGCCGTGTACACGCCCCTGCTGAACGACAACGCGGTAGATTCCCGCCTGGTGTACCTCGACAACAGCCAGCGCACGCAGCGCCAGCAAACCGTCAACCGCACCGCGCAGGCCACGGCCCAGGTTGATTACGTGCGGCCGCTGGGCGAGAAAAGCCGCTTCGAGACGGGCGCCCGCAGCAGCCTGCGCCGTTACGATATTGACTACCAGCTGGCCAGCACACCGGCCCTGGCCTTCGACCCCAGCAACCGCTTCGTGTACGGCCAGTACGTGCAGGCCGCTTACGGGCTCTACGCCGGGGCCCGCGGCCAGCTCAGCTACCAGGCCGGACTGCGGGCCGAGCACACCACCGTCACCGGCGACCAGCGCACCACGGGCGAGCAGTTCACCCAGCGCTACCTGAGCTTGTTTCCGACCGCCGTGCTGGCCCTCGACCTGCCCCACGAGCAGCGCGTGCAGCTCAGCTACTCGCGCCGCGTGGGCCGGCCCGACGCCGGCGACGTGAACCCCTTCCTAGACCGCACCGACCAGCTGAACCTGACCTCCGGCAACCCGCAGTTGCGGCCTGAGTTTGTCAATTCCTTCGAGCTGGGCCACCAGCTGGACGGGGCTGGCGGGCGCAGCCTGGGCACTACCGTATTCTACCGCCTCGAAACGGCCACGCTCAAGCCCTTCCGCCAAGTCATCACCGACCCACTCACCGGCAACCTCGTGACGCTGACCACCCGCCTGAACGTGGGCGACGAAACCTCCTACGGTCTGGAAGTGGTGGGCGCCACGCCCCTGGCTGCGTTCTGGAAGGTAAACGGCACGGCCTCGGCGTTCCGGCGCATCATTCGGGGCAGCACCAGCGGCACGGCCGTGAACACGACCAGCCTGGCTTTCACGGGCCGGCTGAACAACACGTTCCCCTTCAGCAAGCGCGTGGATGCGCAGCTGGCCGTGAACTACCGCTCGCCCATCAACTCGGCGCAGGGCACGCGGGGCGAGGCGTTCAACATCGACTTGGCCGCCCGCTACAACGTGCTGGGCGAGCACGGCACGTTCACGCTGCGCGTGGCCGACCTTTTCAACACCCTGCGCTTCGATTCGAACGACAGCGGGGCGGGTTTCGCCACCGTCACGCGCTTCAAGCGGGAGTCGCGCATTGCCTACCTGGGCTTCACTTACCGCTTCGGGCAGACTTCGGAGAGCCGCGCCCGGCGCAAAAGCGCCGACGACGAGGGCGGCAGCGACAACTAAGCCCCATGCCCACGTACTTCGCCCGATTTGTTGCCCTGCTGCTGGCCCATCGGCGGCGCCTGCTGAAGCTGCTGCTGCTGGGCGTGGTGCTGCCCTGGACCGTCTTCCTGAAAGCCAGCTCCGAAATCGAGGAAGGCGAGGGCTTCTACGGCGACTTGCCACTCCTGCGCTGGGCGCACGCCCACGCCCGCCCCGCGCTCGATTCGCTGAGTTTGTTCTTCTCCGCCATCGGCGGTCCCGTGCCCATGGCGGTAGCGGCCGTGCTGTTTACCGGCGTGCTGGCGTGGCGCCGGCAGCCCCGCCACGCGTGGTTCTTTGGCTTGGCCGTGGGCGGAGCCGCGGCGCTCAACCTGCTGGCCAAGGCCATTCTGGGGCGGCCTCGGCCGGCGTTCTGGGCGTCGCTGGCGCCCGAAACGTCCTACAGCTTTCCCAGCGGGCACGCCATGGGCTCGGCCGCCGTGGTGCTGGCGCTGGGCCTGCTGTTGGCCCGTCGGCGCTGGCGGGTGTGGGGGCCGGGAGCGGTGTTCGTGCTGGGCGTGGGCTTTTCGCGGGTCTACCTGGGCGTGCATTATCCCAGCGACGTGCTTTCGGGCTGGATAGCCGCGCTGGGCTGGGTCACGGGCGTTTACGTGCTACTGCCGCCTAACCAGCGGCCGACCTGATTCTGCACAGAATTGGCCGGTAGCTTGCCGGTCTGCTTCAATTACCAACGAGATGCAAACACCTCCCTTTTTCCGCCACACTTTTCACGTCACCGGGCTCATGGCACCCGAGCCAGAGCCCAAGCGCTACCCTTTTCATGACAACGACCAGTGCCCCGAAGGGCAGGAATTGAAGCGCAGCGGCGAGTGGCAATACTACGAGCCCGCCACTATCGACGAAACCCGTCCCCGTTGCCCTCTCTGCATCGCGCTGAACCGGGAGGGCAAGTAGCTCCGTTTTTTTGTCAGCTTTTCGGGGCTTGCTACTTCGGCACCGGTTTGTACCACACTCAATGACAACAAAAAGGGCTGTTACCCGTCGTGGGTAACAGCCCTTTTTTATTTACCCCGAACCGGGCTACGCCACGAACATCATCTGCAGCCCGAAGACCACAATCAGGCCTTCGACTACCATGAGGAATTTCTCCTTGGAGATGCGGCTCAGCAGCAGCTTGCCGGTGTAGCTGCCCCCAATCATGGCCACGCCGGTGAAGGTGCCCACCAGCAGGCCTTTGGTCGTGACGAGGGCGTACTTGCTGTATACAATGGTTTTGGTGAGGTGTAGTACCAGCGAGGCAAAGGCGGCGCTGGCCACGTAGGCCACCGGCGGCAGGTTCAGGCCCAGGAAAAACAAGGCTCCGGTGGGTCCGGCGCTGCCCGTCAGGCCCGAGAGGAAGCCTGTGAGCGCACCGCCCAGCACCATGCCGGGGTTGCCCAGTTCCACCTTTTTGGCCACGTTGAGGTGGCGATAAATCACGACCGTGCGCAGGGCCGTGGCCAGATTCGAGTCGACGCCCCGGATACCGATTTTGGCCAGCACGGCGGTGAGAGCCGCGAAAACGGCCGACAGCAGGGCGTATATCCACCACATATCAATCAGGTTTTGTGACAACACCAACCGACTTAGTGGCCGTATTCCAGCACCCGAAACGTACCGGGTACGATGCTCGGCCGAGGACGCGGGTTCTCGGCCGTGGGGGCCGGCGTGGGGCCGTAGTCGGCCGTGCAGGTGAAAAGGTGGTGGGTTTTGGGGTCCAGCGCCAGGGTGCGGGCCCCGCGCGCCGTTGGCACGTTGCCCACCACGCGGTATTTCGTGGGAGAGTCCTGGTGAATGACCGTGAACGTACCCGAGGCCCCGTTCGAGGTGATGACGTTGCCCGTAGTGGGGTCGAATACGGCGCCGTCGGCGCCCTTGCCGATGGGCAATACGGCCACCTGCTGCCCGGTTTGGCTGTCCGTCACCACCAGCTTCTCGTTGGCGCAGGCACTGAACAGGCGGTTGGCTTTGGGGTCGTAGCCCAGGCCGGTGGGCTCTTCGCCAGGAGCCAGGGAGCTGCGCTTTTTCACGGCCAGGGATTTGGCGTCGAAGGCGATGACCTCGCCCTTGTCCTCCAGGTTGACGAAGAGCGTGCCGCGGCCGTCGGTGGCCGGAGCTTCCACGTCGCCGCCCAACTCGGCCGTGCCCAGCACGGCACCGGTGGCCCCATCGAGCACGGTGCTTTTGCCACCGTCGTTGCTGAAGAGGAACACGCGCTTCGAGAAAGCGTCGTAGAACAGCGCGTCCGGCTTGGGGCCTGTGGGGATGGGCGCGCCGATGGGCTTCAGGGCTTTCAGGTCGAACACCACGCAGGCGTTGGTGCGCCCACAGGTGATATAGCCGCGCCCGGCGCTGGGCACCACTTCGATTCCGTGCACGCCGGGCGTGTTCGGGATGGTGCCAATGAACTTGCGGGTCTTCAAATCGACCACTTCCACCCGCGTGCCGTGTGACACGTAGAGCCGCTCGCCGGCTGGGTCCACGGTCAGGTAGTCCCAGCCGCCCTCACCACCGATGGCGATGGTATTGAGCAGATGGTAAGGCGCAGGCTGTTGGGCCTGCGCAGCACCAGCGCTGAGAGTTAAGGCCCACGCAACGAAAAGCTTTTTCATAAAATTGAGAGAGGATATAAAGCGGATTACCAACCCCAGCCTATACCGACAAAAACAATCTATGCGCCTGTGAGTGCTGCCATGCCGGATTTCTGCGTACCGAGCTTAAAGCGTCATAAATAAGCACTTCACGACCCTTCAGTCATCTTGATGCAGAGCTGATAAGCAAACGTATCGGGTAATTCTGGCGCAAATCTGACAAGAAACACCCGCTCTCATCGGTAGAGCTATTTAAAACATGACAACCCCCATTTTTCTTCCTGCATACTTACAAAATCGGTTGACTTGGTGTGAGATGATTGGCTAAAACACCTCAATATCATTTGTTGCTTTTTAGGCACTTTCTGAATGTCATCGCCGAGGATGGACATCAATTGAAGATGAGTCCATCATGCACTTGTATAACCCGCAGTATAATCCAAAAGCAAAACAGCCATCCAGATTTTCATCTAAATGGCTGTTAATCAATGAGCGAGAAACGAGGTTCGAACTCGCGACCCTCAGCTTGGGAAGCTGATGCTCTACCAACTGAGCTACTCTCGCGGGGTGAATTGGTGTGCCAAAATTACGTCAAAGAAACGGATTAGCAACGGGCCAGAACCCCACCATTGGCCTTCGCGTACTAGCCGAGCATTATGCCCACTCCTCCCCTACCTCCGCCCACGCGCCGTTTGGTCGGCTTGTTGCTCGCGCTAAGCGGGGTGCTGCTAGGTATCGGGATGCTGCTTAAGGTGTACGTGGCGGTGTATATGTGGTACACAAGTGGCGCACAGAATGCATCGGCGCTGTTGCTTTCGGCTTACCTGGTGGGACTACTGGCCAGCGGCTTGCTGGTGCGCATGGGCCTGCGTATGCGGCGCGGCGAAAATAACCGCCGTGACCCCGACGCGAACGAAATGCTGTAACTAGCCGCCCGGCGGGCGACCTTTGCCCCATGTCATCTCCCCTCCGCATCTCGCTGGCCAAGGCTAATGCCGCCACGGCCGCCCAGCTGGCCGACCTCGGCCGCCAAACGTTTCACGACACCTTTGCGGCCACCAACGCCCCGGCCGACATGGCCGCTTACCTGGCCGAGAACTTCGGCCCCGACATTCAGCTGGCCGAGCTGCAGGACCGCGAAAACACGTTTTTGCTGGCCCACATGCAGAACGAGCTGGTTGGGTACGCCAAGCTGCGCGATAATTCGGCGCTGGGCCTTCCTGAAGAGCAGAACCCCGCTGGACGCCTCGAAATTGAACGCTTGTATGTGCGCGACGACTGGCAGGGCACCGGCCTGGGGGCGGCCCTGATGCGTGGCATTCTGGCCCTGGCCGAGCAGCTCCACTGCACGGCGGTGGTGCTGGGCGTGTGGGAAAAGAACGAGAAGGCCCGGGCGTTCTACCAACGCTTTGGATTCCGAGAAATAGGGCAGCACGAGTTCCGACTGGGGCAGGATGTGCAGACCGACCTCATTTTGCGCAAAGGAATGGCCGGGCGCTAAACCCGTTACCTTTGGGAATGCCTATGCACGCATTGTTGCGCTACTCCAAAAGCCGCTGGGTTGGGAGCCTGCTTGCCCTGGCACTGGCTACGGCCGCTTGCCAGTCGCACCCCGATGAGGCCCAGCGCGCTTCATTGCCGCCCGTGGGCCACTATGAGGGCAGCCTGAGCCAAGCCGGGCGGCCCGACGTGCGGGCGGCGCTCGATATCCGGCACCCCAGTCCGGGCCATTACGAGGCCGAGTTCACCGCGCCGGGGGCACCGGCGCTGAATTTCGTGGCCGACAGCATTTATTTCGGCCAAGGCCGGCTGCTGCTGAAACGCCCCCTGCGCGCTGGCCAAACCCTGACCCTGACCCTGGACGGCGACTTCTGGCGGGGCACGCTGGCGCTGGATTCGGCCAAGGCGACCGCCATTTTGCTGAAGCGCGGCGTACCCAGTCCCAGCACCTACCGCGTGGAAGAGCTACCTCAGGACAACGGTTCGGCCTGGCTGTATGCGCCGGCCGATGCGGGCACGATGGGCCCCGCCCTGGCCTTGCTGCCTGATTCGGCCACGGCGGCAGCGGCGTGCCTGTGGGGCGATGCCCTGGCGCGCGAAGGCGTGATAGTGCTGGTGCTGCCGCCGGCTTCTCAGACTACGGCAGAAGCGGAAGCGCCGCGTGTGCGGGAGGCCTTGCGTTTTCTGCGCAGCACGCCCGGGGCCGACACGGCCCATGTGGGAGCCTGGGCCGCCGGGGCCCGCGCCGTGGCGGTAGCACAGGCGCTGGCGGCCCCGGCAGGTGCCCGCCCCGCTTATCTCATTGCCCAAAATGCCTCGGTAGATGCCGCCGCCCGGGTGGCGTTTCGCGAGCTTCGCAACCGCAAGCTGCCGGTGCTGGGCTTATACGGCGGCCCGAAGGGCGCGGCCCAAGCCAACTTGCTGCGCAACGCCATGGGCGGCCGGCGGGGTGCGGCCGTGCGCGTGTACCGCACAGCCGGGGTCGATTTGCTGGTGCCCGGGCAGCCGAGTGCCGGCCTCGGGCCGGGCCTGCCGGGCGAAGTGCTGGAATGGGTGCGCGGGCAATAATATGTTTGAATTAGACTATTCGACAAGAACACGGCGCGTTATTACCTGAGCCTGGGTTTGTAAGGACAGCATATACAGGCCTGGATTGGTCGGCAGCCAATCCAACACTTCTTCAGCACTGTGTGTGGTAGGCCACGCTACCGAACCCACGCGCTGCCCCACGCTACTGATTATCACAACGGTGACCGCGCCAACGGGCAAGTTGCCCAGGCGCACTGGCTGGCCTACTTGAACCGGTATTGGCGCTATGGTTATCGGGGCGGACGGGGCCGAAACAGCAGTGGCTAGCACAATGGCCAGGGGCGTGGCAGTTGTGGCCGTCCCAATAGAGTTGCTGACGCTGATGAAGCCGCCCGTACTGCTCGCGGGAACCACAAACGTGAGGGAGGTGCCGGCCGCGTTCACGACAAAGCCAGTGACTGGCATGCTGCCCAATAGCACGCTGGTAGCACCTAATAGGCCCGTCCCGGTGATGGTGATGGTGGTGCCGGGTGCGGCCGTGCCCGGTGCGAAGCTACTAATGACCGGTGCCGCCAATACCTGAAAAGGACTCGCTCCCCACGCCGTGCCGTCGGGCCCGAGCACCGCAATGGCGCCTGAATGTGCCCCTATTGGCACCGCGACGGTGAGTACCGTGCCACCGGCATTTACCGTGAAACCCGGCGCTGACACGCCACCGAAGGCAACCGCCTGTACCGCACCCAGGCCCACGCCCGTGAGGGTGACAGTAGCTCCTACTACGCCGGCGCCCGGGCTGAAGCTATTGAAGGCAAACGGCATGACCGGCCGCAGGTTGGTTTGCACGCTCCCGGGCCGGAGGCTGAACGATGGCAGGCCGCTCTGGCCTTGGCGGTTGTCGCCCCACTCCCACAGCGTGCCGTCAGCGCGTACGGCCAGCGTGTAGGTGGCGCCGGCAGCGGCAGCAGCCCAAGTAGCGTTGCCCAATTGCGTGGGGACTGGGGGCGACGTTGCCGGACGGCCGAGTTGGCCATGGCTGTTGTTACCCCACGTCCACAAAGTGCCGTTGCTTTTCAGGGCCAGCGAAAACTCACCGTCTATGCTTGCTATAACGGAAGCCCAGTCGGTGGCCGTGCCGATGCGAACGGGCGAAGAGCGGAACCCACCACTGGTACCCAGTTGGCCAAAGCCATTATTGCCCCAGGCCCACAAGCTACCGTCGGTGCGCAGAGCCAGGACGTGGGTTTCGGAAGCAGACAACTGCGTCCAGGTTGTGACGGCACCAACGCGTAACGGCGTAAGCTGATTGACGGTGCTGGTGCTGCCATTGCCGAACATTCCTGGCTCGCCCCAGGCCCATAAAGTCCCGTCGGTGCGCAGGGCCAGCGTGCAATACGTTAGGCTGACTACTTGGGCCCAGTCGTGGCCGGTGCCCACCTGCACTGGGCTGAGCCGGCGGGTGGTGGTGCCGTCGCCAAGCTGGCCGTAGGCGTTGTCGCCCCAGGCCCACAGCGTGCCATCGGCGCGGATGGCCAGGGACCCATTCCCTCCCGCCGCAATTCGTTTCCAACGGCTGAAGCTTATGGCCACCGGAGCCAGCCGGGCGGTGGTGGTGCCGTCGCCCAGTTGGCCAAACTGGTTATCGCCCCACGCCCACAGCGTGCTGTCGGCGCGCAAAGCCAGGGTGTGCCGCTCGTTTCCGCTCAAACGGATATACGTGGCTGGCGAGTCGATGCGGGCCATGGTTTGCCGGTAGGCCACCGGGCCATCGCCCAGCAGACCGGCGCTGAAATCGTCGCCCCAGGTCCACAGAGCGCCGTCGGTGCGCAGGCCCAAGGCGGCTCGCGGGTTGGTAGCAGGAGTTGCCCAAGTGGTGGTGCTGTCTACCTGCACGGGCACCGGGAGGCGCCCGAACGTCCGGCTGGGGTCACCGGTTTGGCCGGCCTTGCTGTCGCCCCAGGCCCAGAGGGAGCCATCGGCTTGCGTGGTGGCGGAAGTATAGCCCCCTGCGGCCACCCGCTCCCAGGTGGTGGCCGCGCCCACCTGCACGGGCGCTACCGCATCCACCCGGGTGCCGTTCCCAACCATGCCTTCGAGGTTGAAGCCCCAGCCCCAGAGCGTGCCGTCCGTTTTGATTGCCAGCGCGTGGTCGTCGCCGCAGGCAATGCGGCTCCAGGTGGTGCCGGTGCCCAGTTGCGTGGGCGGGCCCAGGTTCTGGTTCGTGGTCACGCTTCTGAATAGGTGGTTGTATGAGTCAATTCCCCAGCCCCAGAGCGTGCCATCGGCTCGCAGAGCCAACGAAAACAACCCGGCGCAAATGCGCGTCCAGTTGCTGGCCGTGCCTACTTGCGTCGGCCGGACCAAGTCTGGGGAATTGGGAATGCCCACGCTGAGCCCGCTACCCCAGCTCCACAGGGTGCCGTTGGTTTTCAGGGCCACCGTATAATACCGGCCTGCGCTGACACTGGCCCAGTCAGTATCGGTGCCTACTTGGGTGGGAGTGGTGAGGCTGGTGGCGATGCCGATGGAGCCATTGCCCAGTTGGCCAAGGGTATTGTTGCCCCACGTCCACAGCGTACCGTCGGCCCGCACCGCCGCGCTGTGGTTGAAACCGGCCGAAGCGCATACCCACGGCCCGGCAGATACCAGACGCGGGGACAGGACATTGGCAAGAGGTGACAAATTGTAGCCCAGATAACCGCTAAAACTTCCCCAACTCCACATCGACCCATCGGTTTGCAGCGCCACCACGAAAGCATAGTCCGGGTCGAATTGCGAATCGAGCTGCCCCTGCCCTCCCCCCGTGCTCACGGTGCGCCACGTAGTGGCCGTGCCAATTTGGACCGGACGCGGGCGGGCAGTGGTGGTGCCGTCGCCGAGGCGACCATCACCATTAAATCCACTCCCCCACAACGTGCCGTCGGCGTGAATGGCCAACAGGTGGCCGTTGCCCACGGCTACGTTTTCGGGTTGGGCCAGCACGGCGTGGCTCATGGCAGCTATCAGGCAGAGAAAAAGTAGGGAACAGCGGTAGAAGATGGGAAGCATATCCTAATCCATTGATTTAGGAAGGTCAAATTACACCTTTTCCCGTAGCGCCTTGCCTGCTACATCGCCGCTGCCTTTAATTGGCTACAGCAGCAGCAAGCCCTTTTCGCGCAGCAGGCTCCAGGCCGGACTTTGCAAAAACGCTTCGAAAGAGCCCTCCGACTTCGGGAAAGTGGCCGCGGCGTCGCGCAGCAGCACCTTGGCGTCGTAGTCGTGGCTGAGCTGGGTGAGGAGCTGGTGCAGCCAGCGGCCAGCGGCCTCGGTGGTTTTCACCTCGAAATCTTCGGCCTGCTCGTAGCAGGTGAGCACGGCGCGGGGCGTTTTCCTGCCGGGCTCGATGCGGATGTCGGGCGCGTTGCCGAGCCAGAACAGGCGCTGGTTTTGCCGGGCGAAATCGGGCTTTTCGGGGGCTTGCAGGGCCTGTTGCACGAGGTGCCGCGGGGTACTGGGGCGGGGCGTTTTGAAGTCGAACCAGGTGTGCAGGGGCTCGTCGAGGGCCACGTGGTGCAGGTAGTTATACAGGCTCTTGGCCAGGCCGGGACCGAAGGCTTCGTGGTCGGCGCCGAGGGGGTCGTCGTGCCAGAGGTCGTTCCAGGCGAAGCCAGCGGGCTCGGGGCCGACTGCTGCAACCTGATACTTCGCCGGGTTCTTGCCCACGGGCGAGTGCGCCGTCATCGAGAAGCGGTGCCAGTAGCCGCTTTGCACCACGCCCGCGGCAAACAACTGGCGCACTACCTCCAAACTATCAATGGTTTCCTGGGCAGTTTCGGTGGGGAAGCCGTACATCAGATAGGCATGAACCATGATGCCGGCCTGGGTGAAGCCGTCGGCCACGCGCGCCACCTGCGCAATGGTGACCCCTTTTTCCATGAGGGCCAACAACCTATCAGAAGCCACTTCCAGCCCGCCGCTCACGGCAATGCAGCCCGAGGCGGCCAGCAAGCGGCACAGGTCGGCCGAGAAGGTTTTTTCGAAGCGAATGTTGCCCCACCAGGTGATGGGCACGCGGCGTTTGAGCAGTTCGATGGCGAGGTCGCGCAGGGCCAGGGGTGGCGCGGCTTCGTCCACGAAGTGAAAGCCAGTCTGGCCGGTTTGCTGAATGATTTGCTCGATGCGGTCGACCAGCAGGGTGCTGGGGGCCGTTTCGTAGCGCGCGATGTAGTCCAAGGTGACGTCGCAGAAGGAGCAGCGCTTCCAGTAGCAGCCGTGGGCCACGGTGAGCTTGTTCCAGCGGCCGTCGCTCCAGAGGCGGTGCATGGGGTTCAGCACCTCCAGCACCGAGAGGTACTCGGTGAGGGGCAGGTCGGAGTAGTCGGGCGTGCCCACTTCGTGGTGCGGCACTTCGGGGTGCGGGTGGTTGATGTACTCAATCTGGCCCTGCTCGTTGCGCAGGAAAGTGCGCTGGAGTTGGTCGCGGGCAGGCGGAGCGTAGAGCACGGATTGTAAAGCGCAATGCACTTCGTCTTGCGCTTCAAGGCTGCCCCGATTTTCACTCGGCGCATTATGCTCAGAGCCCAAATATTCCAGCAGCCGCAGCCACGGGCCTTCGCCATCGTCCAGGGTCAGGTAGTCGATGTAGTCAAAAAAGCGGGGCTCCTGAATGGTGCGCAGTTCGGTGTTGGGGTAGCCGCCGCCCATGATGGTAGCCGTGGCGGGGCTGAGCTGCTTGATGTGTTTGGCCAGCCGCAGCGCGCCGTAAAGGTTGCCCGGAAAGGGCACGGTGAAGCCCACCACATCGGGCTGCACGCGCGCCAGCAGCGGCTCCAGCTCTTCCAGCAGCATGCGGTCCAGCAGGCCGGGGGCGGCTTCCAGCTCGCGGTGCAGGGGCTCGAAGCTGGTAGCAGACAGGGCCAGCTTCTCGGCGTAGCGCGAGAAGCCGAAGTGCGGCCCCACCGTTTCCTTGAGCAGGTCGGCGAGGTCTTCGAGGTAAAGCGTGGCCAGGTGGCGGGCCTGGTCGGTGAGCCCCATGGTGCCGAAAGCAGTTTCGAGGTCGGCCACGTGGTCGAAGCGGCTGGCTTCGGGCAGGAAACGGCCGTGGCAGATGCGCGGAGCCAGGGTCAGGTCTTTGTTTTGAAGGAAGCGGATGACCGGGCCGATGGTGGCCAGGTAGCGGTGCTGCAGGCGCATCATGCGCTGGGCATTGTCGCTGAGCGCGAAATCACCGGCCTCAATCTCAGCAAATGCCCGCTTCAGCCCTTCCACCGAAAACAGCCGCAGCACCAGCTGCAGGCCCATATCGGCCTGCGTCACAGCAAAGCCGCGCCCGCCCAGAAAGCCTTTGATGTAGGCCGTGGCCGGGTACGGGGTGTTGAGCTGCGTGAGCGGCGGCGTGAGCAGCAGGATGCGGAGCGAAGCGTGTGGCACAGTGGCAAGTAACCCGGCACGGGCGGCCGGGGTTCATTTTGCACAAAGGTCGGCAAGGCGGAATTGGGACGCGGGCCACCGGCTGGCGCAGCCGCTTACATTTTCATGCCGCCCATGCCGTTGCTTTTCGGGCCCATGCCTTTCATGCTCATCCACGGGGCCGTGAGGCGCAGGTACACCGAGGCCGAAAGCGGCATCTTGCCGTAGCCGGGGCTGCGGTAGTTGTACGACTCGGTTTCCAGGTCCGCGGGAATGAAATAACGCGTCAGCTGACCGCCGATGCTCAGCTCTGGCCCGCGCGGGCCGCCCAGGCTGGCCAACCGGTAGCTGCTGCCCAGCGTGAGGGCATGGATATTGAACACTTTGCTCAGCGGAATGTCAACCGGATTGGAGATGTAAAAATCCAGCTCCTCGCTGTCTTTCTGCACAAACTCGTAGCGGCCATAAAACGTGGGCCGGCCCAGCGTGAGGTTGGTTTCGGCCAGCACGGCGTGCTCGCCGCTGTGGCCGTCGCCGTGCTCGTTCAGGCCCCACACCAGGGCCGAGGCCCAATAGCGGCGCTCGCCCCAGGTGCGGCTGTGCAGCACCGAGGCCGTGGTGCGGGTCACGTCTTCGTCGGGGTGCAGGTCTTCGGGGCTTTTGATGAAGGCGCGGCTCACCTGGAGCGCCAAAGTGCTGGTGGGATTCCAGTTGAGGCGGGCGGCCCAGGAGTCGGCGCGGGGCCGGTCGAAATCGTAGCGGTACTGGTCGGGCTCGCGGCCGGTGAAGTTGCTGCCTTCCAGCTTGAACTGCTTGTATCGCACGCCCAGCGTAGCCACCCCGAAGGTGATGTGCGTGGCATCGGTCCAGTGGTGCGAGAGCGGCGCGTCGGGGTTGGGCATGGCCGAGATGCGGTGCATGAAAGCCACCGGGCCAATGGCCGGCTCGCCAGGGTAGCCCAGGTAGAGGCTCACGTCCACGTCCTGGCTCACGGCGTGGGTGTAGCCCACGGTCAGGCCCGAAATCAGGTCGTGGGGGTGTTGCTTGTCGATGAGCGGCTGGCCTTTGTACGACTCGCCGGTTTGGAACAGCAGCGGGTAGCCGCCGTTGGTTTCGGTGAGCGGGTCGAGGCTCACCATCAAGCTCAGGTTGAGCAGCCCGCGGGCCCCGATTTCGCGCTGGGCCATGGCCATCCCCCAGTTGGGCCCGTCGATGGCGTTGGCGTGGCCGCGTTTGCCGCTGTTGTTGAAGTTCTGGCTGGTGTAGCGGCCGTAGGCGGCGCCGTGATACATCAGCATCCAGGGGCCCTTGTGCTGCATCCACATGTACATGGGCGTCTGGTCGGGGTGCCAGCTGGTGCCCGAGCCGTTGCGGTTCATAGGCAAGCGGCGCGAGAAAGCGTGGCTCATGCCGGGCATGGCCATAGTGCTGTCGTGGGCCATGCCCATAGCGCCCATGTCGTGGCTGCCGCCAGTCATGTCCATGCTGTCCATGTGGTTCATCTGGGAGGCTTTGGCAGGTTCGGCGGGCGCGGTGCCGTTCATGTTCATGCCTTCCATGGAGTGCTCGTGGCCGGCGTGGTGGCTGGTATCGGCGGGGGCCACAACCGGCGCCGGCGCGCCTGTAGCGGCTGGCTGGTCAACAGTAGTTCCCGCCTTGGGCGGGGCCACGAGCCGGGGAGCGGCGGGCCGGACTTTGGCCGGCTTCGGTTTGGGCTTGGCGGGCATGGGCATGCTCATGTC
Source organism: Hymenobacter sp. 5317J-9 (assembly GCF_022921075.1). Lineage (NCBI taxonomy): Bacteria > Pseudomonadati > Bacteroidota > Cytophagia > Cytophagales > Hymenobacteraceae > Hymenobacter > Hymenobacter sp. 5317J-9. The sequence goes on along the minus strand of NZ_CP095050.1, from coordinate 556,650 downwards.
CATGTGCTCGTGGCCCTGCGCGGCGGCGGTCAGCCACGGCGCGGCGGCCAGCACCCCTAGTGCCACCAGTTGCTTCAGAAATACCATACTATTCAACCTAAATTGGCAATAACGACTCCTCTTAATACCCTAAACCGCGTCCGATAGTTGGGGCATCATTTGGCTTAAAAATTACAATACCCCGGCCTGCACCCGGATTGTGTAGGCCTTGGAGGAGAATTATGTACGTCCTTCCCACGGAACGGTCCGTAAACCCAATGGTGCTGTCCGTCAGCTTTATTTCTCACCTACCTGTTCTTTAGCTATGCAAATGCCCACCGCCTCTCCCCGCGCCCGCCAAAACAATCAAGCCGTACTCGATGCCCTCAGCCGCTGTATTGCCGCCTGCGAGCTGTGCGCCGACGCCTGCCTCGACGAGGAAGACCCCAAGATGATGGTGCCCTGCATCCGCCTCGACCGCGACTGCGCCGACATCTGCCGCCTCACCGCCGCCTTCATCGCCCGCGGCTCCGACCACGCCCAGCACGTGCTCAAGGAGTGCATGGAGATTTGCCAGAAGTGCCACGACGAATGCGCCCAACACCAGCACGACCATTGTAAAAAATGCACCGAAGCCTGCAAGGCTTGCCTGGAAGCCTGCCGCGCCTACGCGGCATAAGCCGAACCGTAGAAATACAAAAAGCGCCTCCCTGATTGGAAAGGCGCTTTTTTTATGCCAGTTAGCTTCCTACGCCAGCGCGTCAAGCGACAGGCGCTCGGGCAGCATCAGGCGGCGGAACTCGCTCACGGAGTAGCCCGTCACCTGGCGGAACTGGTTGCTCAGGTGCTGGCCGGAGCTGTAGCGCATCTGGTCAGCTATCTGGTTCAGGGTCAGCTCGCCGTAGCTCAGCAGTTCCTTCACGCGCTCTATTTTGAGGCGAATGAGGTATTTCTCGATGGTGAGGTGCGCGGTGCGCGAAAAAACCTTGCTCAGGTGCGAGTAGGTGGCCGCAAACCGGTCCGTCAGGAAGGCCGAAGTGGTGAGCGGCGAGCGCGCCGTGCGCAGGTGCTCGAGGTAATCGGCCAGCGTGGCTTTGATTTGCTCGGTCAGCTGCTCGGCCCGGCCGCGCAGCAGCTCAAAGCCGGCGGCGTGCAGCAGCGGCGCCAGAGCTTCGGGGTCGGCGGGGGTGGTTTCGTCGAGCTCGGCCACGCCGAGGGTGACGGCCTTGGGCCGGTAGCCGGCCCGCTCCAACAAGCTGTGTACGGCCTCCACGCACCGGGGGCACACCATGTTTTTGATATGCAGTAGGTTGGTTTTCAAGAGCTTTATCTGATTTCGGGCCGCCGCGAGGCAACCGGTGAAGAATGAGAACGAGCCGTTGCAGAACCGGCAGCAGTTCGGCGCGGGCGAGGCGCCGGAGTTGAAATTTCTGCCCACCCGCGGCCGAACCAGTGCCCCGTGGCCCACGTCACAAACGGAACCACGGCCAGGAACGTGACCGCCAGCAGCCAGAACAATACGAGAAAGGCAGAAAAAAGTCGACCAAAGAAATGGTCGCTGGCCCCAAACAAATACGCCACCAGCATTAGTGCCAATGCCAGGCTCACGCCGGCCAGCACGCCTACCCGCCGCCAGGGCCAGGCAGCAACGTGTTTTTCAAGGCGACGGCGCAACGGAAGCGGCATAAAGTAGCGAATTGGGACGGTGAAAATAGTGTAAAATTTGGTTGAATCAACGCTTTAGCCCACCAGCGCCAGCAACTCGCGCTGCACGGCCTGGCCGTTGTCGGCCTCGTACCAGGCGTTCATCGTCTTCACTATTTGATTGGTGTGCAATGTTTTATCGGCGTGCAGCTGATGAGCCAGCGTCTGTGCTTCGGCCGGGCGCGGACCCCAGTCGCCGAGGTCGGCGCCGGTGGCGGCGTCGCGCCGAATGAGCTTGGGAATGCTGTTGCCGCCGTTGGTTTGGTGGGCGGCCATCAGGGCGGGGTGGTCGGAGCGCAGCAGCACGTGCAGGCTCACGCGGCCGGCGCTCATCTCGGCCAGGTGCGCCAGTATGGGCAGCGTGTGGGCCGTGTCGCCGCACCAGGCTTCGCCCAGCACCAGCCACTGCTCGGGGCGGGCCAGGGTGGCGAGCCGGGCCACCAGTTCCGGCAGCAGCGGCACGGCGTGGGCGCGGTCGAGGTGGGCCTGGTTCTGGTCGGTGAAGCGGACGAAGGCCGGGTTCTGGTCGGGGCCACTGGTGCGGCGCTCGGCGGCCAGGGTGCTTACGAGCTGGCGAAACTCGGCGTAGGTGAAGGCAGGCGAAGGGATAGGGCTGGACATCAGGAGGAAACGGACGGGGACCGGGCCGGGGCGCAACTTCGCGCAACCTTGGGCGGGGTCCTGCCGCTACAACCGTACCCCGGGCCTACGGTTCGGGTTGCGCGGCAGGAAGTTATTTTTCTACCTTGCGGCATCGCACTCCCTTCAACCCCTTCACATTCGCTCTTTCATGCTTCTGAAATCATTCCTCCGCCCCCTTGCCGTGGCCTGCGTCCTCACCGCCACGTTTAGCGCCTGCAGCTCGGGCACCAAAGAAGGCGACACCAACGTGGAGCGCGGCTACACCAAGAAAGGCCCCGCCGCCCCCACCGACGGCGTGGCCAACGGCGACTCCGTCACGGCCGGCGTGCAGCGCGAGACCAACGCCCAGCCCACCGGCAAAGAGCTCTACAAAGCCGCCGAAAACGCCAAAGACCGCAACCACGACGGCCTGGCCGACTAAGGGCCGGCCTCTCCCCTGCCCCATCAAAAAACCCCTGCCCGAACCGGGCAGGGGTTTCTTTTTTGCAGAAAGAAAGGTGGAGCAATGCTAGCGAAACAGGAAGGCGTTGGGGCCCACGGCCACGCCAAATGAGTCGATGGGCGCGCCGGCCACGGTGTAGCGAATCACCTTGGCGTCGCCGCTGAAGGTGGCCGTGCCGGCGTAAATGGTGTTGTCCTGCGGGTCGATGCCCAGGCCGTAGAAATTGCGGCGGATGAGCGGCTTGGGGGTCAGGGCCGTGGCCTGGGGGTCGAGGGCATAGGTGCCCGTGCCGAGCGACACGTAGATGGTGGAGCCTGTGGCGTTGGTGCGCAGGTTGCCGTTGGTGTAGTCGTTGGCCAGGGCAATGCGCGTTTGCTGCGTGGGCTGGGCCGGGCTAAAGCGCACGAGGAAGTCCTGCGCCGCGCCGTACTTGCTGCACAGCACCCAAATGTTGCCGTTGGCGTCGCGCACCAGGTTTTTGGGGCCGTCCGGCACCGCGATGCTGGATTCCACCGCGTCGGTAGTGGTATTGATGACGCTGAGGGTATTGCCGTCGCTGTTGGCTACGTACAGCTTGCCGTCCACGAGCAGCATCTGCTCGGGGTTCACGCCCACCGTCAGGCGCTTGCCAATGGTGTTGGTGGTCAGGTTCAGCACGGCCACGCGGCCGGCGCTATAGGCCGGAAAGCTGCCCTGCCACTCCGTAACGTAGGCCTTATCGGTGCCGGCAGCCAGCAGGTAGCGCGGCTGCGAAAAGCCGCCAATGCCAGTTGTGCGCTTGAAATCGGCCAGGCGCACCACCTGCACCGAATCGGCGCCGTTCACCACGAGGTAGGCGTTGTCGCCCACGATGGTCATGTTCTGCACATACGGGCCGAGGCGCTTGTTGCCGTTGGCCGGCGCATACACGTCGCGCACCACCGTTTTCGTCGACTTGTTGTAGAGGCTGATGGCGCCGTTGCTGGTGCCCTCGTTCACCACATACACCGCGTTGGTGACGGTAGGTACCTCCGGCATGATGACTTCTTTGTCGGGGTTGCAGGCCGTGGTCAGCAAGGCCAGCAGGCCGGCGGCGGAGAGGGAAGGAAAGGAATTGCGTTTCATAAAATGAGAGTGAATGGATGTTGAAAATCAGCGCCAGGCCACGCGCAGGCTCAGCACCGCCGAGCGGGGCGGCATGGCGCGGCCGGCGTAGGTTTGGTAGCGGGTGTTGGTGAGGTTGTAGCCCTGCACCAGCAGCGTGAACCGGGCCGGGCCCACCGTCAGGTGGCGCCCTACGCTGCCCTGCAGCAGGAAATAGCCCGGTAGGAAGTCGTTGGCCGAAACGGTGGTGTAGCGGTAGCTGCTGAAACTGCCGCTGGCGCTCAGCAGCCAGTGCGCGCGCCAGGTGTGCTCGGTGCTGAGGGTGGCGCCGTGCAGGGGCACGTAAGCCAATTGGGTGTTCAGCGGGTCGTCGTCGCCGAGGTATCCTTGCTGCTTGTGGGCCTGGGTGAGGGAGTAGCTGGCCCGCACGGCGGCCTCGTAGCGCGGCCGCTTCCAGTCCAGGGCCGTGCTGGCTTCCAGGCCTTGGGTGCGCACCAGCCGCAGGTTGCGCGGCGAGTAAAAGCCGCCGGAGCCCGGTATCCACTGCACCCAGTTGTCGACCAGCTGGCGGTAGGCGGTGAGTTCGGTGCGCCAGTGCAGGCGGGCGGGGCCGGTGGGCTGGTAGTCGTACACGGCGCCGGCTTCGTAGCCCACGCCGGTTTCGGGCAGCAGGTTGGGGTTGCCGCCAGGCTGGTAGTAGCGCTCGTTAAGGGTGGCGGCGCGGTAGCTGCGCGAAGCGCTGGCTTTTAGGGTGATGGTGCGCGCTTCGGTATGCAACAGGTCCCACTCGGCGCCCGCCGTGGGCGCCAGCGGCGGGCGTTGGTCGGGCACAAAGGCCTGGCGCAGGTTGGCCGTGAGGCGCAGCGCGGGCGTGGCATCGTAGCGCAAAAGGCCAAAGGCCGCCAAGCGGTTTTCCTGAATGCGGTTTTCGTAGCCGTCGGCCACCGCTTCAAAGTGCTGCACTTCGCCGCCCAGCTGCAGGCTGGCTTTGTCTCCCAGCGTAAACGAATGCTCGGTTTGGGCCTGGGTGGTGCTCAGGGTGGTGTACTGCGGCAGCAGCGTGTCGTCGCCGTACACGAGGCGGTCGTGCAGCCAAGCCACGCGCACCGTGCCTTCGTAGCGCCGGCCCACCCGCTGCCGGAAAGCCGCCAGCAGCCGGGCGCTGTGGTCGGTTTCGAGGCCGTGGCGGTTGGCGGCGCCCAGCGCCGGCTGGATTTGACGATTGGCCCCCGTGAGCCAGGCGGCCAGGCTGAGCTGCCCGCCGGTGCCCACCATCAGGCGCGCATCCTGCGTAAAATTCCATTGCCGGAAAGCCGCATTGGGCTGGCGCGGGGCCGCCACGCCGTTTTGCTCAGGGCCGAGAGGGAAATCGTTTTGCGCCTCACGGTACAAGCCGGTGGTGCGCAGTGCCAGCCGAGCCGAGCCGTAGCTGGCCTCCAGGCTGCCCGCGCCCTGCCCGAAGCTGCCGCCCTCGGCCTGCACGCTGCCGCGTAAGCCTCCGCCGAATGTGGGTTCGCCGCTTAGCAGCACCGCGCCGCCAATGGCGCCGGTGCCATACAGCGCCCCGCCGGGCCCGGGCTGCACGCGCACCTGCGTGTTACCGCCCACTGGCAGAAGCGAAAAATCGGCTTCGCCCAGCGAAGAGAAATTGATGTTGAACCCGTTCCAGAGCACCGCGGTGTGCCGCGCCGAGGTGCCCCGAATGCTGATGGACGCCAGTTGGCCCGGCCCGTAGTTTTTGAGGTAGAGCGGCGCACGAGCCGCCAGGGCTTCGGCCAGCGTGCCGGTGCGGTACTGGCTGAGGGCCGCCGAATCGAGCACCAGCTGGCGGGTGCCGAGGGCGTAGCGGCTGGGCTGGCGGCCGGCCACGGCCACGTCGGGCAGCCAGTGGCTTTGCCGGGTGAGGGTATCGGCCGCGGCTTGCCCCTGGGCCGGCAGGGCCTGCGCCACGGCAACGGCCGCGGCCAGCAGCCCGGCCAGCCGGCGTGTGTGCAAAAGGGCAACTAGCATCCGAATCAAATTCTCAGTTAAGAAAATTCGATTCAAAATCCAGCGTCAGCCCGCTCCCTGAGAGAAGCCGGCTAGCGTCAGACCGAGGCCGAAAAACAGGGGTAATGAGGCCACCCGAGGGCGGCCGCTGCTTTCTTTCTCCATTCGTCCTCCGCGAATGCTGAACCTGTGAACGCCCGGGCAGGTCTCCTGGCTTGCTCCGCCGAGTGGGCCGCCTTCCCATTCCTAGCCGATTTTCAAGCGAAAAACCGGCGTCGAACAGTGGCATTGAGGCCCACCCCGATGTGGAGCGTACAGTTGCGGGGACAGCTCCGGCTTCGTACCGGATTCCCTTTTCAGCCGCGCCCCGCGATTGGGGGTTGGCACCTTGGCGGGGCAAAGATAGGCACGGGCGCGGCGTTTAGCGACGGAAGGTGAAGCCCACGAAGTACTCGTGGTCGCTGAGGCGGCTCAGGGCCAGGTGAGTGCCGAGGTCGAGCTGCAGGTTGGGGGTGAGCTTGAAAATGGGGGCAATGTTGGCCGAAGCCTGCCAGCGGCGCTGCTCGGTGTTCCACATGGCCACGGCTTCGGTCACGAGGCCCAGCTTTTCCGTGAAGTCGTATTCCAAGGCGGTGGAGGGCACAAAGCGCAGGTAGCGTTGGTCCTGGTCGCGGTCGTAGTTGAGGTCGGTTTCCAGCTGGGCTTCGAGGTTGGCCTTGTCGCTGAGCTCAATGTCGACGGGCAGCACCACGCCGTATTCGGGGGCGCCCTCCCCCACCGCGCCGCCGCTGGGCAGGCGCGCGTAGCCAATCACGGCCATGGCAAACTTGCCCTGCTGGTCGTCGCCAATGAAGTTGTGCTTGACGCGCAGGGTGAGGTCGCCGAAGCCGGCGTGGCGCTCTTCCCAGTCGCTGGCCTCGGTGGTGCGCTGCTTGGCAATGGCGTAGAGCGGCACTTCCAGCTGCAGGTCGGTGCGCCGGCTCAGGCCCAGCTTGAGCATGGTGTAGGCCACGTGCAGCTCCCGTTCGCGCTGTTCATCGCCGGTGCCGCTGTTGCGGAGGCGCAGCAGGTCCATTTCCACCTGAGCGTGGCCGGCATCCACCGTGAAGGGGCTCTCGGTGATGCCGGGGCGGTCGGGCTGCAGTTCGCGCAGGCGGTTGCGGGGCACGGGCTTGCGCCAGCTGAAATGGGCCGAGTCGTAGGGCGTGGGTTTGTGTTCGGCCTGCGCCCGGGCGAAAGTGGGCAGCAGGATAAGCAGCCAGAAAAAGTGCTTCATGCGGCCGTCTACGCAGAAAGGCCCGGGCGGTACCGTTTTCGCATTATTTCTTCGGCCTAACCCCGCCGGTTGTTTCCTAAAACGGCACCAGCACTTTCACGCCCACGTTGCGGCCGGGGTTGTAGATGCCCGTGCGGCCGGTGGGCGAGCCGGCGTAGTATTCGAAGTATTTCAGCCGATTGAGGTGGGCCTGGTAGGCCGTATCGAACACGTTATCAACCTGCACAATGAGCTGCGCCACGCCGCGGCCGGCGCGGTTGGCGTAGGTGGTGCCCGCGCCCAGGCCCAGCAGCGCGTAGCCGGCGGTGGCGGTTTCGGTGTTGTCGAGGGCGTAGAAACGGTTTTGGACCGCGCTGCCGTCCACGGTGGCCCGGAAGTAGGTACCCGTGAGCCGGCCCGCCTGCGCCGGCAGCGTGACGCGCACCTCCGTACGCGCCCGCAGCGGCGGAATGAGGGGCAGGTAGCGCGCTGCTGCGGCCAGGTGCTCGGGCGCCGTCGAGGCGGCGTTTTGGCCGTTCACGTAAGCAGCGCTGCTGTTCCAGGCCAGCCAGGGCAAGGCGGCCGGGCGCCAGTTCAGGCTGGCTTCGAGGCCGTAGAGGCGGGCGGCAGCCTGCTGAAATTGGTAGGTGGTGTTGCCCGGCACGATGACGACGGGCTGGCCGGCGGCGTTCAGCAAGCGGCCTTGGTAGATGAAGTTCTGCACATAGTTGTGGAACAGCTCCACCGAAGCGTCGAGCTCGGGCTGGTGCCAGAGCACGCCCACGTCCTGCTGCCAGCTAAATTCCGGCTGAAAGCTCCGGTTGCCGAGGTACACAATGTGGGCGCCGGGGTCGAGGCCGTTGGAGCCGATTTCGGGGATGTTGGGGGCGCGGTAGCCGCGGGCCAGATTGGCGCGCAGCGTGAGGCGCTCGGTGGCCACGTAGCTGGCCCCCAGGCTGGCCGACACGCCCCGGTAGCGCTGCCGAAACGCCGGAAATTGCAGCGCGGCGTCGGGCGTACGGGGCCCGCTGGCGCCATCGAAACCAGTGGCAGGATTGGGCGCCACGTAAAAATCTGACCACGTCACCAGCCGGGTGTCGTAGCGCATGCCGCCGCTCACTTCCAGCTTGCCAAAGGCCTTCTTCAGCAGCAAAAAGCCGCCAGCGTCCAGCAAATCGTAGTTGGGAATGGGAAAATCGGTGGCGTTCTGGTGGCGGTTGAGTTGGCCCATCCCATTGCTGCCCAAGCTGGCTTCGAGGCCGTGCCAGGCGGGCAGGTGGTAGCGCACGTCGTAGGTGTAGGTGCTGAGGCGCAGGGCCAGGCCCGCCTGGGCTGGCGCCGTGGGGTGGTTGAACTCTTCGCGCTGGTTTTGCTGGGCGCCCAGCAGCAGGTGCAGCTCGCCGCCCCCCAGGCGCACCTGCGTTTTGGTGAACACCCGGTAGTGGCGAATGCGCTGGTGCAGCGGCGCAATGGTGTAGGAATGCAGGTCTTCGTCGCTCACCAGCGGACGATTCTTGATGTCATCCAGCCCACTTTCAAACACCTGCCGCGTGAAGCGGCGGCTGAGCGAGTCGCGGCTGCCATCCGGGATTTCCTGGCGGTTGTCGTAGAGCGTGAGGTACCAATGCGAGCTACCCCAGGCCTTGCTCACGCCGGCCATTCCGGTCAGCGTCAGCTCCCGAAAGCCGGTGTTATATACCAGGCCGTCCACGCTGTTGCGATAGTCGCGCGCCAGGCGGTGGCTGGCCCGAAAACTGGTTTGAAAGCCATTTTTTTGGTAGTTCAGCCCCAGCGAATTGCCCACCAAGCCGTTGTTTGACTGATGCTCGGCCAACGCATCGCCGTGCAGCTCGCCCTCGGGGCCGCTGGGCAGGGCGGGCAGCAGGTTCACCACGCCGGCCACGGCATCGGAACCATAAAGCAGACTAGCGGGGCCCTTGACTACTTCCACCCGCTCGATGTCGTAGCCGTCGACTTCCACGCCGTGCTCGTCGCCCCACTGCTGGCCTTCCTGGCGCAAGCCGTTGTAGAGGGTCAGCACGCGATTATAGCCCAGGCCCCGAATAAAAGGCTTCGACACGTTGGGGCCCGTCGTGACGGCGCTCAGGCCCGGAATGCCACGCACGGCGGCGTCAATCACGTTGGTGTTGGCGTTGAGGCTGATTTCGCGGCGGCCCAGCGTGGCAATGGGCACGGGGCTGCGCCGCACTTCGGTGGCCCGGCTCACGCCCGTCACCACCACATCGGCGAGGGCCGCGGCGGCGGGCGCGAGCACGAATTGCACTTCCGTTGCCCCGCCCGTGGCCACTGTGGCGGCGCGCGTGGCCGTGGTGTAGCCCACCGCGCTGGCCACCAGCCGCGCCGGGCCGGCCGGCACGGCGGCTATTTCGAAATGTCCATCGCCATCAGCGGTAGCACCTATGCTTGCGGCCGGCAGCACCACGCTGGCAAAGGGCACGGGCCGCCGCTGCTCGTCGCGCACGGTGCCGCGCAGCGTGCCGGTCTGGGCGCACAGCAACTGCGGCAGTAACAGCAGCGCAAGTAGCAGGTGTTTCATGGCCGTCCAGATTATTATCCGGTTTTAATGATGTGCTTCGTCCTCAGTGAGGCAAGCGTAGCAACTACTCGCTGTTTTTTCCTTTCACCACCCTAGCCCACAGCAGTTTGCCAGAGCAGGTAGGCATTCAGCGCCAGAATGATGGCCGACACCGACCACGCCAGCACCCGCACCGCGGGCCGGTTCACAAACACGCCCATCTTGGCCCGACTGCTGGTGAAAAGCACCAGCGGCACCACCGCAAAGCTGAGTTGCATCGACAGTATTACCTGACTGAAAACCAGCAGCTTCTCAGTTCCGCTTTCGCCATACACTATGGCCACCACCAGCGCCGGCACCACGGCCACCATGCGCGTGATAAGGCGCCGCACCCAAGGCCGCAGCTTCAGGTCGAGAAAGCCCTCCATCACAATTTGCCCGGCCAGCGTCCCGGTCAAGGTCGAGTTTTGGCCCGACGCCAGCAGCGCTACCGCAAACAGCACGCTGGCCGCACCCGCCCCCAGCACCGGCGCCAGCAGCTTGTAAGCATCCTGTATTTTGGCCACCTCATACATGCCGTGGTGGTTGAAGGCGGCCGCGGCCAGAATAAGAATGGCCGCATTGATGAAAAATGCCACAAACAAAGCCACCGTCGAGTCGATGGTAGCAAACTTGATGGCCATGCGCTTGCCGGCCTCGGTCTGCTCAATGGCCCGCGTTTGCACGATGCTGGAGTGCAGGTAGAGGTTGTGCGGCATCACGGTAGCGCCCAGAATGCCAATGGCCACGTATAGCATGCCCGGCGTGGTGATGACCTTGGGCTGCGGCACCAGCCCGTGCGCCAGCGCCACCCAATCGGGCCGCGACACAATTATTTCGTAGAGAAAGCACCCAAAAATGAGCACCGTAAGGCCCGCCACGATGCTTTCGATGATGCGGAAGCCTTTGTTTTGAAAAAACAGCACCACCAGCACGTCCAGCGTGGTGAGCACCACGCCCCAAGCCAGCGGCAGCCCAAATAGCAGGTTCAGCGCAATGGCCGAACCGATGACTTCGGCTAGGTCACAGGCCGCAATGGCGATTTCACACAAAAACCACAGCATCAGGCTCACGGGGCGCGAGTAGTGGTCGCGGCAGGCCTGGGCCAGGTCGCGGCCCGTCACAATGCCCAGCTTGGCGGCCAGGTGCTGGAGCAGCATGGCAAACAAGTTGGAAATCAGCACCACCGACAGCAGCGTGTAGCCGTAGCGCGAGCCGCCGGCCAGGTCGGTGGCCCAGTTGCCGGGGTCCATGTAGCCCACGGCCACCATCAGGCCCGGTCCCCAAAAAGCCATCAGCTTCCGCCAAAAGGAAGCATCGGCGCCCGGCACCTTGATGCTGGCGTACACCTCGCTCAGGGAATTGGCCCGGCGCGGGTGGCGCCAGCCGGCTTCCATGGGCGCAACAGCGGGTTCGGTAAGCGTAGAGGGTGGCACGTTAAGCGGTTGGTTCAAAACAAAGTTACGTTAATTTTTAGGCCAGCCTAAAAATTATTTTCGACTGCCTTAAATACAGGTTTTCTTCAAAAAGGTTTTGCGGCGGTGCCCGAATTATCTGGCCCGTGTGCGGGGTTGTCTTTTCTGCTAAGAACCCACAGTACGGCCGGCGGCCGGGCAGGGTGGCCATGCCGTTGCCGCCGGGCGCCCGACCTTTGCCCCGAAACCCCTTTTGCATGAATCATTCCACCACCAAGCGCCGCTTTGGCTTGCTGTCCCTCGGGGTCAGCGTCGGGTTGGTCGCCGTCAAGTTTTACGCCTACTACCTCACCCGCTCCCAGGCCGTGCTCACCGATGCGTTGGAGAGCATCATCAACGTGTTTACGAGCGGGTTTGCCCTCTACAGCCTTTACCTCACCAGCCTGCCCAAGGACGAAAACCACCCTTACGGCCACGGCAAAATCGAGAACCTGTCGCTGGGCTTTGAGGGTGGGTTGATTTTCATGGCCGGCGCCTTCATCCTGTACCATGCCTCGCGCGGGCTGCTACACCCCCACCCCGTGGCGCGGCCCGACTGGGGCGTGGCGCTGCTGGCCAGCACTGCGGTGGTGAACCTGGGGGTGGGCCTCATCCTGGTGCGCGCCGGCAAGCGCCTGAAATCGGTGGCGCTGGTGGGCGATGGGCAGCACCTCTACATCGATGCCCTCACGTCCATTGTCTCGTCGGGGGCGCTGGTGCTGGTGGCGGCCACCGGCATTGTCCGGTTCGACTCCGGCGCGGCCCTGCTGCTGGGCGGCTTCATTCTGGTGAACGGCTGGCGCATGCTCCGCCGCTCAGTGTCGGGGCTGATGGACGAGACCGATACGGCCATCGTGGCTGAGGTTATTGCCGAACTGCAAGCCCAGCGCCGGGCCCCCTGGATAGACGTGCACAACCTGCGCGTGCAGCGCTACGGCGCCAACCTGCACATCGACTGCCACATGCAAATGCCTTACTACTTCACCCTCGAAGAAGTGCATTCGCAGCTGTTCGACATCGAGGAGCTCATCAAGGCGCGGTTTGCGGTCGATGTGGAAATGTTCGTGCACGCCGACCCCTGCACGTTCGCCGCCTGCTCGCTGTGCCTCATGGCCGAGTGCCCGGTGCGCGTACACCCCTTCCGCCACGAAGTACCCTGGACCATTCAGAACGCCATCAAAAACGAGCGCCACCGCCTCGCTTAAGCAGTACCAGGCCTAAATGCTAATCAAACAAAAAAAGGGTGCCGCGAATATCGCGGCACCCTTTTTTTGAGTGAAGGCGGAAAGTAGCCGGCGCTTAGCGCACCACTTCTACCCAGCCTTTGGTCTGCACGCCTTTGTTGTCGGTGAGCAGGTAGTAGTACACGCCAGCGGGCTGATTGTCGGCGCCCCAGTTGTTGGCGTAGTTGGTTTGCTCGTACACCTTGCGGCCCCAGCGGTTGAAGATTTCCACCTTGCTGGTCGTGCTGTTGACCGACGAGATGCGGAAGACGTCGTTCTGGCCATCGCCGTTCGGCGTGATGATGTTCGGCACCTGCAGGTCGGGTACAAACACGATGCGCTCAGCCACCAACGTGCCGCAGGGGTTGTTCGAGCCGGTCACCGACGTGGTGAGGCGCACACGGTAGTAACCAGCCTGGGTGAGCTTCAGCGGAGCCGGAGCAGCTGCCGAGCTAAAGTTCACGACGGGGTCGGCCACAGGAGAGTTGCTCAGGTCCTTGAAGCGCTGGTACGTCCAGGCATACGTGGTAGGGGCACCGGCCGCGCCCACAACCGGCGTGGTCTGGTTGGTGAAGGTGAAGGTCACCGGCGGGCGGTTGTCGTACTTACCGGCGGCGCCCGTCGAGTCAGCCGCGAACTTGGCGGTGATAACGGCCAGGCCCTGCACCTGCACGGTGGAAGTGGCGGTGCACGCATAGGGCGAAGCGCCGCGGGCAGTCACGGTGTAAGTATTGGCACCCAGCGTGTTAAGAGTAACGGGGATGGAGGTATTGGTTGTGGTGGTGCCGGCCGCTGGCAGACCCGGGCCCGTCCAGGTGTAGGTGTAGGTGTCATTCAGGTTGCTGCCGGTGCCGGTGGGGCGGGTAGCCGTGGCACGCAACGTCACCGACGTGCCCGTGCAAGCTGATGGAACGGAAGAGGAAGCCGTCACCACAGGCTGGGGCACCACGCGCACCAAGATAGAAGTGGTGTCGCCACAAGAGCCCTGAGCAAAGCCCAGCGTGGGCGAAGCCGTGAGGCGGTAGCGGGTCGTCACGGTGGGGCTCACCACAATCTGCTGGGTGGTGGTCACAGCGGGCAGGCCGTTGCCACCGGCGTTGGCTACCGACCACTGGTAAGTGTATACCTGGGCCTGGGTGGTGTTGGTGGCGATGCGACGAATCGAGTCGGGACGTACCACACCGCCTTGCAGCGTGAGCGAGCCACCGGGGCAGATGGCGTTCGACGCCGGCGTGGTGTTGCCGATGCCCGTGGCACCCACAATAGCCGAAGCCGTGGCTACAAAGCCTTTGTAGATGCGAATTACCACTACGCGGTTTTGCACGCCCTTGATGGGGCAGTTGTTGTCCTCAACGCGGATGTTGAGGCGGATGGTGCGGCCCAGCGTGGTGGGCGAGGGCTGGAAGAAGAACACGCCGCGGGGGTTGGTGGTGCCGTTGCCGGTCAGGCTGAAAGTACCCACATCGCCCGAATCCAGCAGGTTGGGGTCGGTGTTGATGTTGGCGGGCAGCGTCACGGTCAGCAGCTGGTTGGCGCTGGGCGTCTTCAGGTTATCGGGGTCGGTGAAGTTCAACTCCACACGCGAGTAGTTGCAGGTCCGCACGTCGATACGCGTGGTATCAGTCGTGTTCACGGTCTGGGTACCCGACTTGGGCGTTACCGGCGTGGCCGTCACGGGATTGGGCGTGGTGTTCGGGCCGCAGTCAATTACGATGATGTTGGCCTCGCGACGCACCGTGCCGATGACGCGACGCACGCCGTTGATGCGACGGTACTCGGTGATGAGCACGGCAATTTGGTACTTGTTGTTGCCCGAGTTCGGCAGAGCCGTGGCGTCGAAAACGCCCGGTACAAAGGAGAGGGTACGGGCCTGCTGGTTGAAGGTAAGCGTGCGCACCACCCCAGTCTTCACAGGGCAGGTGCCCACCGTGTCGAAGCCGAGCTGAATGGGGTTGGTCGGGCTGTAGAGGCCGGTCGGCAAGCCCGGGAAGTCATACACGCAGAGAGGATTCTGACTCAGAATTTTGGTCACTCGCGCGCTGCCGGGGAAGGTGTTGTATGTAACGGGGGTGCCGCAGGCGCGCAGGGGGGCGGCCAGGGAGTACACTACAGAGTCGCCGTCGGGCTCAGTGGCCGAGTAGGTGATGGTCGTGTTCTGCTTCCAGCACACGTACTGAATCGGAATGTCCTGGGGGTCGAACTGGGGCGAGTTGTTGGCCACGGCGGTCGTGCCCTGGTTGCGGTTGTCGAGGGTGGCTTCCACGTACATGTCGCCGGCTTGCACGTTGGCCAGCGTGGGGCGGGCGTTGGAGAAGGTGCTCAGCGTCCAGTTGCCCGGCGTCAGGGTCACGGTCGCCAGGTAGTTGTACACATCGTAGTTGGGCAGGCCTGCCGGGCCCTGGCACGGGCCGGACGAGACGGCGGAGCAGAAAGGGTTGCCCGCTTCCACGGCGCCCTGCTGCACGAACTGCGCCGTGACCGTAGCCGTGGCGTTGCAGCCACCGTTGCGGCAGGAGAGCACGAAGTCGTTGGCGCTGGGCGTGATGCCGGAGCAGTCGCGGTACAGGCGGAACTTAACGCGGTACTGGTTATTGCCCAGCGAGACGTAGGTCATGTCGCCGCCCAACAAGTGCGACGCCCGTGCTTCCTGCGCGCTGCCCAAAAGCAGGCCGCACGCGAAGAGCAGCAGGGTGAAGGAGTGTATTATTTTTCTCATGGGTGAAAAAAAGGGGTGAAAGGGAGTTGAAAAAAGACGGTTGAGGGTGGTTCCGACGAATCGGCGAACCAAGATAGAGGTAGAAAGGCTCAAGGGCAAAATATGCCGTTGAAATGCTTCTTTACCACAGCAAATTAAGGGCCAAACTTCACAAATTTTTGACGAAATGGAACTTATTTGTGATTTTTCTTTGGGTTCCAATCGGCAGTTTTAATGCGTTTGCTTTTACGGACTGCGTGCGATGCATTTGGCGCATGGAAAGCACTGCGCAGTAGCTATGTGCCTTGCAAACAGGCCAAGTGCCGGCAGCCCTTCACCGCGTTCAGGGGCAGGAAGTTAATTTTTGGGGGCAAAAGTGCAATTCCGCGCAATCATGCGCTTTATTTGCTGCCATGGTTGTATCTGCAAGCAGGAAAATGGCTGGCGCGGGCGGCCGTCAGTCAAGCTTTTTGCCTACATTACACTGCTAATACCGTCGGCCTTAACGCGCCGGCCGCCCACGCCTCGTCATACTTCACCCGCATTTTTTACCTTTTTCCCTTCACCCATGAATACATCTTTACATGCGCGGCGGCGCGGGCCTTTGGGCTGGGCGCTGCTCTTGCTGGCGGCGCTGCTGCTTAACCGGCCCACCCTGGCCCAGACCGTTGATACGTATACCCTTGCGGCCAGCGCGGGCACGTTTACGCCATTGCCCGCTACGGCCACGGCCGTAACCACCATCAACTCCGACGACGCCATTACCGGAGCCATTCCGCTGGGCTTCAACTTTGTGTTTGACGGCGTTACGTACACGCAGGTGTACGCCAACTCCAACGGCTGGATTTCCTTTAACTCCTCGGCCCCTGCCAATGGCACGGCGGCCTACAGCAACGCCCTGGCCACGGTGAGCGCAGCTTCGCGGCCCATGGTGGCGCCGTACTGGGACGACCTAGACGGCGTCAACGGCACAGCTTCGTACCAGACCACGGGCACGGCCGGTAGCCGCGTCTTCACTTTTCAGTGGCTGAACTGGCGCCAGCACAGCGCTACATCGGCCCCACAGCTGTCGTTCCAAGTGCAGCTGGTGGAAGGCACCAACCTAGTTCGCTTTGTATATCGCCCCGAGCCGGCGGCTATCACCAGCACGGCCTCCATCGGCCTAGCCGGCGCAGGCACCGGCAGCGGCTCGTTCCTGTCGCTGAACAACACGAGCACGGCGCCAGTGGCTAGCTCTACCACCGAAACCAGCAACATTGCCACGGTGCCGGCTGCCGGCCAGACCTACACCTTCACGCCAGCCGCACCCGCGGCCTGCCCCGCTCCGCGCAACTTGGCCGCTACCGTGACCAGCAACTCGGCGGTGCTGACCTACGGGGTATCCAACACGCCGGCGGGCCCCTTCACCATTCTGTACGGCCCCACGGGCTTCAACCCGGCTTTGCCGGCTTCGTCCACCAACGTGTACTCGACGGCCACGGCCACCGGCACCACGTTCACCCTCACCGGCCTGACGCCCCTGACGGGCTACCAGTTCTACGTGACGCAAAACTGCGGCGGCACGGCCGGCAATAGCACCCGCTCCAGCGCAGGCAGCTTCACGACGGCCGCTGTGGCGCCCGCCAACGACGACTGCGCCGGCGCCATCAACGTGCCCGTTCAGTTTGGGGGCTGCACGGCGCCCACCGTGGGCAACAACACGGCCGCCACGGCTTCGACGGGCGCCCCGGCTCCGACGAACTGCACCACCGGCGGCGGCACGGCCGACTACCAGGGCGGCGACATCTGGTTTAAGGTGACGGTACCGGCCACGGGCACCGTGACGCTCGAAACCTCGGGCACGGGCGGCCCCGTTACCGACACCGGCATGGCCGTGTACTCGGGCACCTGCACCACCCTCAACCAGATTGAGTGCGACGACGACGACAGCCAGAACGGCCTGTTTTCGCTCATCGCCCTGACGGGCCGCACGCCGGGCGAAGTGCTCTACGTACGGGTATGGGAGTACGGCAACGACACGTTTGGCCCCATTGGCCTGTGCGCCACCTCGCCCTCGAACTGCGCGGTGCCCACCGGCCCCGCCGCCGGCAACCTCACCAACACCACGGCCCAGCTGACGTGGGTGGCGCCCGCCGGCACGCCCGGCACCTACGATGTTGAGTATGGCCCGCAGGGCTTTACGCCAGGCACCGGTACTTCAGTAACCAACATTTCGGGCACCACCACCACGCTCACCGGCCTCACCCCCAGCACCACCTACTGCTTCTACGTGCGCCAGAACTGCGGCTCCACCAACGGCAGCAGCACGTTTGTAGGCCCCATCTGCTTCACCACGCCGCTCACGGCCCCGGCCAACGACGAGCCCTGCGGTGCCATCACGCTGGGCACCACCACCATCACGGGTTCCAACGTGGGCGCCACCACCAGCCTCCAGAACGGCATCAACATTCCGGCTTGCGCGCCGGCCGCCGTACCTAAGGACGTATGGTACGCCTTCACCGCCACCGCCGCCACCCGCGCCATGACCGTCACGGGCACGGCCGCCGGCTCGGTGCGCGTGTACACGTCGCCGAGCTGCTCGGCGGGTCCGTTCACGCAGGTGTTCTGCCAGGCTGGCCCCGGCAACAACCAGAACGTGGGCCCCATCAACATCACGGGCCTGACGGTGGGCACGCGCTACTACGTGGCCATCAGCGGCTACGGCAGCTCCGACGCCCCCGGCACCTTCACCATTGCCGGCACGCCCACGGCCACCCGCGCCCAGGCCGATACCGAAGCGCTGCTGGTGTACCCCAACCCGAGCAACACCGGCCAGCTCACGCTGCGCCTGAGCGGCCCCACGGGCGCTGGCCAGGCTACGCTGCTGAATGCGCTGGGTCAGACCGTGCGCACCCAGGCCCTGAACGGCACTGCTGAGCAGACGCTTTCGACCCGCCACCTGGCCGCCGGCCTCTACACGCTGCGCGTGACCATGGGCGAACAGGTGCTCACCCGCAAGGTGGTGCTGGAATAGCCTCCGCGCTGCTTTACCCCAAAAAGCCCCGGCGAGTGCCGGGGCTTTTTTTGTGTGGGGGTAGTAAGAACTGCGGTGGTTATTCCACTACCAGCTTGCGCGTGGCGCGGCCGGCAGGTCCGTCGGCCTCGACCAGGTAGGTGCCGGCCGGCAACGCGCGCAGGTCCAGGGTGACCGCCGGCGTGCCAACCGGCACAGTGATAACGGCCCGGCCGAGTACGTCACGGACAGTAGTGAGGCGGGCCCCGGCGGGCAGGCGCACGGTGGCCGTGCGGCTGGCCGGGTTGGGATACACGTCAAAAGAGAAGCCGGCCGCAGCACGCGTGCCGGACACAAACGAGCGGTTTTCGAGCACTAAAACCCGGTCGTCGGTGGCGGCAGGGTTGCCTATCTGGCCACGCAGGTTGCTGGTCCCTACATACACTTTGCCGGCGGGCGACACGCAAATGGCGCGCAGCCGGCCAAACTGCCCCGCCAGGTAATCGGTGGGCCCGGTAATGGCGGCGCCGGCCGCATCAAGCGGCAGCTGCAGCAGGCGCTGGCCTTTGAGCACGGCCAGCAGCAAGCTGCCGCGCCAGCCAGGGATGGCCGGGTGGTCGTAGTAGGCCAACCCGCCGGGCGCAATGGTGGGCGTCCAGGTATAGAGCGGCTCGCGCACGTTGTTGGCGGCGCAAAAGGTTCTTTCGGCGGTGAGGTCGCAATAGCCTTCCACGTCGGGCCAGCCGTAGTTACGGCCGGCCTCAATCTTGTTTATTTCATCGTCGTTGTTGGGGCCGTGCTCCGAACTGTAGAGGTTGCCGTTGGGCAGGCGCACCAGCCCCTGCGGGTTGCGGTGGCCCAGCGTGTACACCAAGCTGTTGGGCGTGGGGTTGTCGGCCGGCACGGTGCCATCGAGGTTCATGCGCAGGATTTTGCCGTTGAGCGAGGCCGGGTTTTGAGCCAACGACGCCTGGGAGGCATCGCCGGTGGTAACGAGCAGCGTGAGGTCGGGCAGGATGAGCAGGCGCGAGCCGCTGTGCGTGTTGAAGGCCGTGATGCCGCCCAGCAGCACGAGCGGGGCCGTCAGGGTATTGGCCGTGGCCGAGTAGGTGTAGCGCACCACTTTCTCCTTGAGCCCGCCGGCATCGGTGTAGTTATACACCACATACACGTAAGGCGAGGTGGAAAACTGCGGGTGCAGCGCCATGCCCAGCAGGCCGCTTTCGCCCACCGCCGTCACATCGGGCAGCGTGAGGAGCGGCAGCACCTGCCCCGTGGCCGGATTGATGCGGCTGATGCGGCCGTAGCGCTCGGTGGCCCACAGAAAATTGTCGGGGCCCCACACCAACTCCCACACGATGTCGAGGTTGGTGGCCACGGCCGATACCGTGACCGTGGTGCCGCCCACGGCAAAGGTGCTGAGCGCGGGCGCTTGCCCAGCCGCCGCCAGGGGCGCCGCGCCGGCCCAGACGGCCAGCACAGCAAAGCGTAGCGTTTTCATAGTAGTGGAGTAATACGGTGAGCAGTAGAAGGTGAAGGCTCTGAAGTTGTTAACGAGACAGTCCGGATTCCGGATGTGCAACCGCCGCCAACGGCCACGAGTTTGTAGCTTGCGGCCTTCCCTGCCCTCATCACATTTTGCCGCTCATGCCTAACTTCATCACCGAAACGCGGCCCGATGGCTACTCCCTCAGCACCGACCCGGCCCGGCTCGACGTGGCCGCCGTGCACCGGTGGCTGAGCGAGGAATCGTACTGGGCCCGGCACATTCCGCGGGCCACCGTGGAGCGCGCCATTGCCCACTCCCTCAATTTCGGCCTGTATGCGCCCGATGGCAGCCAGGCCGGCTTCTGCCGCGTGGTGACCGACCGGGCCACGTTTGCCTGGCTCTGCGACGTGTTTGTGCTGCCCGCGCACCGCGGCCGGGGCCTCTCCAAATGGCTGGTGAGCCGGATGCAGGCCCACCCCGACCTGCAGAACCTGCGCCGCCACCTGCTGGCCACCTACGACGCCCACACGCTTTACCAACAATTTGGCTACCAGGCGCTGGACCGGCCCGACCGGTGGCTGGAAATCAAGCAAGCCAATCCCTACGGCTAGGCGTTGGGCCAGTTCCGATGACGCTACACGGTATCGGTGAAGCTCCGCTGCGTGCGATTGAAAATAACGATGCCGAGCAGCAGGATGACGACGGTCAGCAACGCGCTCAGCGCCAGGCCGTGCCAGCTAAACGTGCCCGAGCCCAGAAAGCCGTAGCGCAGCGTTTCGATGATGGGCGTGATGGGGTTGGCTTGCAACAGCCACCGGTAGTGCGCCGGCACGCTCGACACGGGGTAGATGACCGGGCTGGCGTACATGGCCAGCTGAATGCCAAAGCCGAGCAGCACGGCCAGGTCGCGGTACTTGGTAGTGAGCGCGCTGAAAATCATGCCGATGCCCAACGAAAGCAGGCCCATGAGCGCCACCAGCACGGGCAGCAGCAGCAGGTAGGCATTAGGATGCACCGTGCGGGTAGTCAGCCAATAGTAGCCCCATACCGCCAGAAACAGCGCAAACTGCACGGCAAAACGAATGAGGTTGGACAGTACGATGGACAGCGGCATGGCCAGCCGCGGGAAGTACACCTTGCCGAAAATGGCCGCGTTGTCGCGGAAAACGGCTGCCGTGGCGGTCAGGGTTTGGGCAAAGTAGTTCCAGATGGTGACGCCCGAGAGGTAAAACAGCAGCGCCGGCAGGCCGTCGGTTGAGAGCCGGGCGATGTTGCCGAAAATGACCAGGTACATGAGCGTGGTGAGCAACGGCTGCGCCACTATCCAGATGGGCCCCAGAATGGTCTGCTTGTAAGAAGCCACAAAATCGCGGCGCACAAACAGCATTACCAGGTCGCGGTAGCGCCACACGGCCGCCAGCCCCAGCTGGAACAGGCCCTGCTGCGGCTCAATGATTTCGGTCCACTGGTCGGCGGGGTCTTCGGCGGCAGCGGCGCGCGCAGGTGCCGGGGGCGTGCGGAGGTCTGTATTCACGTAGGGATGAAGTGGTTCGGGGCAACTTGGCCCATTGGCCGGCCCGGACAAGGCACGGGGCAGCGGGGTGCTCAGGCCAACATTTCGCGGGTGCTGGACAGCGCAAGCAAAGTAACGCGCTGCAGCAACCCAATGTCGACCAGTACGTCCGACTGGTTGCGCAGGCGCGCGTCGACGCCCACGCAGGGGCATACGTAGAATTTTAGGCCGATGCACGATGCCAGCCGCAGGTAGCAGGGGTCGCTGTATTCTTTGTTGTGAATCTCCACCACCCGGGCGGTGGCGGGCAGAAACAGGAGGTTGGTCATGTTGGCACCGTGCACGGCCAGCAGCACTTCCGTTTCGCGCATCAGGCTGGCCTGCTCCTGCAGGCTCAGGTGCTCAAAATACACTTTTTCGAAGCCCTCTTGCTGCAGCCACTCTTCCACCTCCGGCTCGTTGAGCAAATTGCGCGGAAAGCCCGCCGCCCGCGCCGCGTACACCCGCCGGAACGGGCGCACTGGCTCGGGGCACAGGGCGGCCAGCAGCTCATCGCGCACCTGCCGCACCAGCTCGGGGCGCTGGGTGAGCGAGGTGGCAGTGAGGTCGGGCAGAATCACGGTTTGGGCGCTCAAAATCTGGCGGGGGTTGAGGGGCAGGTGGTCGGTGAAGCCCAGCAGGCGGGCGCTGGTCGAAATAAACTCCGGCACCGGGTGCAGCGCCGACACCCGCGGCAGCAGCAGCTTCATGCCCGGGTAGCGGCTGCGCAGCGCCAGCAGGCGGGGCAGGCTGTCAATCAGCCAATGGTAGTAGTTTTCCGTCGACCACTGGTTGTGGCACACGGCAATTTCGGTCCCGCTCACCTTCACCTTCTCGCCCACCCACTGGCGCAGCAGCAGCGTGTCCTGAAACCGGCTCAGGAAACGGCGGCGCACAATGCTGGGCTCAAAAAGCCGAAAGTTGTTGAACACGGCGCCGTCCCAGGTCACGTGCACGTTGCGCAGCGAGTAGATGTGATAGGGCTGAAAGTGCACCGGCACCGTGAGCCGGGCCACCAAGGCGCGCGTGAGCATGGCCTCGTTGGCGGGCGGCGAAGGGCGGTAAGCCGCCCGGGCCGGAAACGTGGCCTCGACCACCGCGCCCTGCCACTCCGGCAAAGCCCGCGCAATTCGGTTCACCAGCGCGTCCCCGACGTATTTTATCAGCTTATACATACGTCAGGCGATTAGGGGCCGCGGGGGTGGGGCGCAGGCGCTGCTGGAAGCGCCGCACCCGCTCGTAGTAGTCCCGCACCTGGCCGAAGTGCCACAGCATTTCGCGCATCACGGCCAAGGCGTGGCGCTGGTTCATCAGGGGCAGTCGGTTGTTGGTGAGCCAGGCGCGCACAAAGGCTGGCCGGCACACGCTTTTGGCCACGCCCCAGGCAGCGTAGCCCAGGTCTTTGAGCAGGTTCGCGGGCACGGAGCCGTCGGGCCGGCCCCACAGGGCGTTGCGGTAGGCGTTGAGGCGGGGCGTGGCCCGGGCCGACGCGTAGAAAAGCCGGTCGCGGTAGTCCTCGGTGAGGCGGGCCGGCGCCATGTGGTGGCGCAGGTGCAGCCGCGACGAGTACCACACCTCGTAGCCCAGCAGCTGGGCGGCGTAGCACAACTCGTCGTCTTCACCGGCGGTGAGGTTGGCCTCGCCCTGGCGGCCCGTAAACAGGCTGGCAAACCCGCCGTCCCGCAGCCGCGGCCAGATGTCGGCACGCACCAGCATGCCAGCGCCCCACAGCACGTTGCGGCCCACCGCCCCGTCGGCCAGCGGCGCAAAGGCCCCGCCCACGCGGTCGAGCTGCGGCCCCGAGGCGTAGCAGTGCTGAAAGGCCGCAAACCACGCTGGGGCCTCGCCCTCGAAGGTAGCCGTGTTGGGCCCGCCCAGAATCCCAATTTGCGGGTGGGCTTCCAGCAATTCCACACCGATGCGCATATAATTGGGGGCCAGCCGGTTGTCGTCGTCGACGATGCAGGCGTAGCGGTACTGCACCTCATCGATGGCGCGCTGCATGGCCACTTTGTAGCCCGGCCGGGACTCGTGCAGCTGCCGCAGCGGAGCGGGCGCTCCTAACGCCTCCCAGGCCTCGCGCGCCAGTTGGGCGCTGCTGTCGGTGCTGGCGTTGTCCACAAAAATGATTTCCCACGCAATGCCCGCCGGGTTTTCCTGCGCAGCCAGACAGGCCAGCGTTTCTGCTAGCCGCGGCGCACCATTGTAGGTGCACAGAAGGAAAGAAAGACCCAGCTTATTCTCTGGCATAATTGCAACTACAACTCAAATATATTTCATTAAACGCAAGCAAAGGCACGTATTTATGCAGAATATAGCAACAAATGCGCAACGCTTTCAGACTTGGTTGGTACGCGGCACCGTGGGGGAAAACTTAATCGAGCAGAGCCCGCAGGCGGCGCAACACTCTGCGCTTCACATCGGTGTAACTACGGTAATTGGGCTTGAGGGCCTGCCGGTGCAGTTCGCCGTAGTAGGGTTTCAGGGTTTTCAGAAATTCGCCGCGGTGGCCCAGCACTTGCTGGCGATATTCGATGAACAGCGGCAGCAGGTCGGGCCGGTTGGCAAAGGTGAACCGGTTGTGGTAGGAGCTGATGACGTCCGGCGCCTTGATGTTGTAGTGGCTGAAGTGGAAAAACGCCAGCTCGGCACCTCCGTTCACCCACCACTTGCCGGCGGAATCGCGGTGCAGCGTGCGCTCGTGCAGGTTCCAGTTGGCCACGTTGTAACCGGCATCGCGGATGATGTAGTATGACTCAAAGAATGTGGGGACATAGTTCATCCAGACCTGGTCGTAGAACAGGCCTTCTTTGGCGTTGCGAAAGCCGTACTGCAGGCAGCGGTCGGCCCACCAATCCAGAAAAAAGGCCAGCTGCGGGTGCCGGGCCAGCGCTACAAACCCCAGGTTGAACACGCCGGTGGGCAAAATGTGCACGTCGTTGGGCCAGAACTCGTCATCGACGGGCGTGAGCATGTGGGGCGTCAGCGTAATCATGGCCTGCGCCAGACCTTGTTGCACGGCGGCCAAGGGCGCAAACACCTCGATGTCGGGGTCGAGGTAGATGGCCTGGGTGGCGCCCAGCTGAAAAAAGAAGTGCTGGAAGTAGTACGGCTTGGCCGTGGTGCTGAGCTCGATGATGTCGAATTTCCGGCTCAGCTCCCGCGGGTCGGGCATGGCAATGTCGGTGACGGGCAGCACCGTGCAGCCCAGCGCTGGGTAGTCCACCTGGTCAGAAAGCAGGTCGACAAGCCCGATATACACCTCAAAGTCGGGGTGATGCCGCTTAAAGGAGTCGACCAGCACCGCGGCCGAGCCGAGGTAATTGTTCGAGCAAATGGTGAAGGAAACTTTCATAGCCGGAGCAGCTGAGCAAAGAAATGCAAGGAGAACGCCGGCACAGGTTGCGCAACAGCGTGGTCGGGCCTCAGCGAGCCAGGAGCTTGGTGCGCTGGTACTTAAACCAGGCTCGAAACACTTTTTGGTACATGGCGGCGTCGCGGTGCAGCTCCAATGACTTTTTCACCAGCCGGTACACCATGCCCCAGTCCTGGCTGCGCTCGGCCAGCTCGTAGGCCGTGGTGATGACGAAGTGCGCGTAGAACTTGCCCGAAAAATCGGCCACCGCCTTGCGCTGCGCCGCCGGCACGTGCTCCTGAATGCGGCCGATTACCTGCACCATGTCGGTCACCAACTCGCCCGACATGAGCTTGGTCCAGGAGATAGACTGGCCGTGGCCCCGGTATTGGGCCAGCGTGTCGGGGGTGTAGGCCACGGGGAAGTGCCGGGCAATGCGCACCCACATTTCCCAGTCCTCGCCGTAGCTGTTGCCATAAAAGCTGCCCAGCTCCTCATACACCCGGCGCCGCACCACGGTGCAGGCGTACTGCAGCTGCTGCTGCTTGGCCAGCCGCAGCAGCCAGTCCTCCAGCAAACCGTCCTCCTCGGCTAGGCGGGCCGGAATCCCGTTCAGCCGCCCGGCCTCGTTGATGTAGGCGTAGTGGCAGGCCGCGGCGCCCGCTTGGGGGTAACGTTCCAGCAGCTCGTCCATTTTCTGGTAAAACCCAGTGGCCCCGGGCGCCACGGGCATCAGGCGGTCGTCGCCGTGCAAAATGTGGACGATGTGGCCCTGGGCCCGGTTGATGCAGGTTTCGAAGTTGCGGATGCTGCCCACGTTGCGCGGCTGCCGGAAATAGCTCACCCGGCCGTGGCCGTGGGCTTCCACTAGCGCCTGCACGTCGGCATCGGTGCTGGCGTCATCCACCACCTCTATCTGCATCAGCTCCGGGCCCATGTCCTGGGCCAGCACGCTTTTCAGCGCATCGGGCAAGAAGGCTGAGCAGTTGTAGGCCGGAATCATCACCGACCAGCGGGGCCGGCCGGGTGCGTCGGGCAAGGGCGCAATGGATGGTGGCGTTTGTGGGTAACGTTCCGTATCGGGAGTGTTCATGCAGAAGGCAACAGCCGGCGGAGCGACAGGCAAGGATGATGGTGGCCAGGCACGCACCACCGGGCAATACCACTAGCCAGATGGGCAAAGTGTAGGCAGCGGAGAAGCTGCAGTGGTGCGTAGCCGTGCCAAAGCGGAAAACCAATTGGGTGGTTACGCGGCTTCAAAAATACGGCAACGCTTAACGCAAGGCCAAATTATATTGATTTATTATTTTTTTTTATTGCTTTTCGCAGGCAAAATCTTATCCAATAAGCTACGTTTCGCAAACCAGTCAGGTATTGACCCGTGTCGAGGGCTAAGCGCGTGAATCCCAGCAGTCCGCGTCGCACCTCGCCGTGCTGCATGTAGTAGCCCGCATTCTCCAACCGGATGTCATTGAGCAAGGTTTGGTTCAGGGCCGACAGGCCGGCATCGCCGAAGGCAGCGAGCAGGGGCTTGAGGTGCACGCGCAGGCGCTCCACGTTGGCCACCACGCGGGCCCGGTCCTGGCTGGTGCTGCGCGGGTGCACGCGCACCAGAGTGCAGGTACCGGGCAGGTCCTGGTAGTCGAACACCTGCCCGCCGGCCGCGCACCGCAGCCAGAACTCCCAGTCTTCGACAGCACCCAGCCGCTCCGAAAACGCCCCCACGGCCTCGAACACCGACCTCCGCAGCAAGGGCGCGTGAATGACCACCCGGTTTTCGGCCAGCAGCGGGCGCAGCACCGCCGCCCCGGTGCCGTGCAGGGGCACAAACCACGCGGTGCTGTCCTGCATATCGAAGGAGCGGCTTAGCTCGGCCGGCGCGCCGTGGCGGAAGTAGCGCACGTCGCCATACACCACGTCCACGGCGGGGTGCGCGGCCAGGTAAGCCAGCTGCGCCTCCAGCTTGCGCGGCGGCAGCAGGTCGTCGGCATCCAGAAACTGAATGAACCGGCCCCGCGCTTCGCGCAGGCCGTGGTTGCGCGCCGCCGATGCGCCCAAGTGGGGCCGGGGCAGGTAGCGCATGCGCGGGTCGCGCGCCGCGTACCGGGCCGCCACGGCGGGCGTCGAGTCCGTCGAGCCGTCGTCCACCACCAGGCACTCCCACTCGGCGTGGGTTTGGGCCAGCACCGAGTCCAGGGCTTCGGGCAGCAGGGCGCCATAGTTGCGACACGGCACAATGATGCTTACCAGACTCATGTGGCAGAAGTTGAAGATGAATGGCTTGCCACGCGCCAGCCCACGGCGCATTTTGCCAGCAGCTTGAGGCGGGACACCGGGCTCAGCGGGTCCGGAAAGGGCTTGGGGGCCAGCAGCACCGGCCGCGCGTAGGCCCAGTCGTGGTGCTCAATGGCGATGACGGCATCTTGCCAGGCCGCGGCAAACATTTCCTCAAACCACGCGGCCGGGTAGGCTTGCAGCCGGGCATTCTGGCTGGCAATGGAGTGCATGATGGCCAGCAGCTGCTGCAAGTCGTGGGCGGTGCGCGGGCGGGTAGAGCGGTCCAGAATGCGCAGGTACCCCTCCCACTCGGCGGGCGTAAGCTTGAAGCCTTTGTCTAGCAGCTGGCGGCGGCGCGTTTCGTCGACGCTGGCCAGGCGCCGGGCGGTGAGCACCTGGCTGGTTTGGGTGGAGTGCACGCGGTAGGCCAGCAGGGGCTCGGGCAGGTTGGCCAGTTGCGTCACCCGGCTCAGCTCGTACCAGAGGCGGTAGTCTTCGGCGGGCATGGCAGCGGCGTCGTAGCGCAGGCAGTTTTCAAGCACGACGTCTTTCCGCAGCAGCACAGTGGGGTGGCCGAAGGGGCTGCTGCGCAACATCCAGCGCCGGATTTCGGCATCGGTTTCGGGCACCGCCACTAGCCCCTGGCGGCTGCCAAACTCGCGGTAGGCCGTGCCGCACAGCCCCACTTCGGGATGGGCCTGCAACAGAGCCACCTGCCGGGCCAGGCGGTCGGGGTCGGCCACGTCGTCGGCGTCCATGCGGGCCAGGTAGGTGCCGCGGGCCAGTTCCAGCGCGTGGTTGAGGTGGGCCACGTAGCCCACGTTTTCAGCGTAGTCGAAGAGGCGAATGCGCGGGTCGGCGAAGCCGCGCAGCACCGCGCCGCTCCCGTCGGTAGAGCCGTCGTTGAAAATCAGCAGTTCGAAGTCGGTAAACGTTTGATTCAGAATACTCATCACGGCCTCCGTCACGTAAGGCGCGCAGTTGTACACCGGCATCACCACACTCACCAACGGCACAACAGCAGCAGGCATCGGTCAGCGGTTAGGAGTGAAGCGCATTGGGTGGAAGCGCCGCCCCTTCGCGCACGCCCACCAGGTATTCGCCGCTTTGGCTGATGCTGAAGCCGGCCTCCTGCAAAATGGCCCGGATGCGTTCTTCAACCCCGAACTCCTCGTGCACCTCAATGGCCACCACCCGGGTGATGGCCAGAAACGCCAACCCCTCGCGGGCCTCGTTGAAAATGTACCGCTCGCCGCCCTCGATGTCGATTTTCAGCAGGTCGATGGACGTGACGCCATGCTGCGCGGCAATTTCGTTGATGCTCACGGCGTCCACGTATTCGGCAAGGTTGCCGGTGGGCTCTTCCGTCAGGGCAATGGACCAGTCCTGGCCGTCGCGAAACGAGCGGTCGAAATACAGCCGGGCAGCCTTGTGCCACACGCCCGTGGGCAGCAGCACAGCTGGCACAGCGTTGGCGGCAATGTTTTTCTGCAGAATGCGAAAGTTGTCCGGCGCGGGCTCCACAGCAACAATGCGGGCCTGCGGGAAGGCGTGGCTCAGTCGGATGGCTGCCAGCCCGATGTTGCTGCCGATGTCGAACACGGTGCGCACGGGCAACTGCCGGGCGTTGATGAGGTCGATGAGCGGGCTCAGCTCGTGGCGCAGGTAGAGCTGCCAAAGCACGTGCAGGTCGCTGGAGAACTTGCGGCACCACACCTTGATGCCCAGCTCAGCGTGCTCCAGCACGAAGCAGTCCTGCTCGCTCGTAACGCGGTAACCGCACACTTTCAACTCATTGACCAGCAGGTTTTCCTGCAGAATCTTGTCATTGCGGCCGGTAAGCCGGTGCCACGCCGTGGCCGTGGCCAGCCGCAAGGCTTCGGCCAGGCTCCACTTATCAAAGGTGTTGCGGATGGTGGTCGGGAGGGTCATGGGCGGGCGCAGCGTAAGCAACAGAGGGCGGCCGGCTGCCTAGTGCCGGCCCAGCACCTCCGCATACGGCACAATGGCGCCGTGGTCGCGGGTGTGCGGAAAAGTCCGGCCCTTGGTGGGCGAGGCAATGATGTCGAAGCGCACAATCTGCTCTTCAAAATCGAGGGTATCGGTATTGTGGTTGCCGGCCCAGAAGCTCAGGTAGTACTCGCCGGGCACCAGCGGCGGCAGCTCGACCCGCACGCGCAGGGCGGTGGGGCCGGCGGGGTTGTAAACCAAAAACTTGTCGAGCGTGGGCAGGGCCTGCATGAGCGGGCTGCCGGCGCTGTCGGCCACGTCGATGGCGATGAAGGCGGCCGGGTGCGGCGCGTTGTGGGAGTACGTCAGCGCCAGGGTAAAGCGGCAGTTTTTCTCGTCCTGCGTCAGGCCGGTCAGTTCCACGTCGGTCAGCTTCAGGGCCTTGGTGGGGGCATTGGGGCGGTGCCACTGCTCGCCGGCCTGCAGCTTACGGGCGTGGGCGTAGTGGGCAATGGTGTGAGCGGTGGGCCCGAGGTGGGCCACCCGGCCCTGCTCCAGCAGTAGCGCCTGGGTGCAAAGGTTCTGCACAGCATTCATGTCGTGGCTTACGAAGAGCACCGTTTTGCCGTCGTTGCGGCTCACCTCCTGCAGGCGGCCCAGGCACTTGCGCTGAAACTCGGCGTCGCCCACGGCCAGCACCTCGTCCACTATCATGATTTCGGGTTCCAGAAACGCCGCCACGGCAAAGGCCAGGCGCACGTACATGCCGCTGCTGTAGCGCTTCACGGGCGTGTCGATGTAGCGCTCCACGCCCGAGAAATCCACTATTTCGTCAAACTTGGCACGAATCTCGGCCTTGCTCATGCCCAGAATGGCGCCGTTGAGGAACACGTTTTCGCGGCCCGTCAGCTCCGGGTGGAAGCCCGTGCCCACTTCCAGCAGCGAGGCCACCCGGCCGCGCAGCTTCACGCGGCCGGTGGTGGGCGCAGTGACCTTGCTCAAAATCTTGAGCAGGGTCGACTTGCCCGAGCCGTTCGGCCCGATGATGCCCATTACTTCGCCCTGCGGCACAGCAAAGCTCACGTCGCGCAACGACCATACGAAGTCGCTGTCGCCTTTCTGGCTGCGGTCGTTGGCTTCGCCGATTTTGGCGTAGGGGTCTTCGCGCTTGCGTAGGCGGGCCCAGGCCCGGTTTAGGTCCTGGCTGAGCGTGCCGGTGCCTACCTCGCCCAAGCGGTACAGCTTGCCCAGGTGCTCAACTTGTAAGGCGGCCGGGATGCTCATGGAGAAATCGAAAAAGAAAAAGCCGCCGGGCCCGGTCCAAGCCACCCCGCCCGGTACTATACCGTCTTGGCAAAGCCACAAAAAGCACCCGGTTGCGGCCGGCGAAGATACGCGGCAAACCCAGCCGGCGGGCCCCGCTGCCCGGCACGGTGCCTTGGCTACCGCCGATGCAAAAACGCCGATAGAGCCAGGGGCGGGCTCCGGCTTTCATCCGAATTCTGCCGCATTTTAATTTATTAAACAAATTGATTTGCTGTGCTTTTGATGACGCAGCACCTGTTAACTTTGTTAATCCCCCTGTGAATAAATTTTATATGAAATTTACCATTACGCTCGTCCACTTGCTGGTTTGCTTTGGAGCCCTTAGCGCCCGCGCCACTGATTACTACGTGAATAGCTCGGGCAATGACGCCAACGCAGGGACTTCGGCCGCGCAGGCCTGGCGCAACCCGGCCCGCGTGAACGCCGCCACGCTGCTGCCCGGCGACCGGGTGCTGTTTGCCGGCGGCCAGACCTTCAGCGGCAGCCTGCGAATGCGTAGCAACAAAGGCACAGCGGCCCAGCCCATCGTGTTTCGCTCCTACGGCCCCAACGGCCCGGCCGTGATTGCCAGCGGCGCCGAGGTAGGCTTCTACGCCCACAACGCCGGGGGGCTGGAACTGCGCAACCTCACGTTTCAGGGCCCGGGCATTGGCAGCAGCCAGTCCTCAGGCGTGCAGTTTTATAACGACTCGACCAACGCCCACCTGCAGCACCTGCGCTTCGACAGCCTCGACGTGAGCGGCTACCTGCGGGCGGGCCTCGAAGTGGGCAGCTGGAACAGCACCAGCGGCTACGACAACGTGCGCATCACCAACAGCCAGTTCCACGCCAACGGCGAGGGCGGCTTTTCTTCCTACGCCTACTTCCCCGAGATAGGGCATCACGATTGGTACGTGGGCAACTGCAAGGCCTACGACAACCCTGGGCGCCCGGAGCTGCCCAACTCGGCCACCGGCAACGGCATTGTGGTTTCCGGCATCGACGGCGTGATGGTGGAGCACTGCACGGCCTATCACAACGGCTGGCTCAATGCCCGCGGGGGCGGCCCGGCCGGCATCTGGGGCTGGGATTGCAATGCCCTGACCATTCAGTACTGCGAGTCGCACCACAACGAAGCCGGCGGCCACCGCGACGGCGGCGGGTTCGACCTCGACGGCGGCTGCACCAACTCCATCCTGCAATACAACTACTCGCACGACAACGACGGCCCCGGCTACCTGCTGGTGCAGTTCGACTACGCCCGGGCCATGCACGACCTGGTGGTGCGCTACAACATCAGCGAGAACGACGCCCGCCAGCAGGAGCAAGGCGGCATCCTGGTGTATTCGGAGCCCTGGCTGGGCGGCATCGTCAACGCGGATATTTACAACAACACCATCATTATGGGCCGCCCCGCCAACGGCTCTTCGCCCAGCGCGGTCTATTTGCTGAGCGGCAACATCTCGGGCTTCACGTTTCGCAACAACATCATTCAGGCCGACCCGGGCCTGAACTTCGTGCGCACGTTCACTACGTCGGGCGTGCGCTTCGAGGGCAACGACTATTGGTCGCCCGGCGGCACGATGAAATTTGACTGGAACACGGCGCAGTACGGCTCGCTGAGCGACTGGCGCACCGCCTCCACCCAGGAAACGATGGCCGGTGGCCGCACCACAGGCATGAGCGTCGCCCCGGGCTTTGTGAGCGGCGGCACGGGTGCCC
Organism: Hymenobacter sp. 5317J-9; assembly: GCF_022921075.1. Classification (NCBI taxonomy): domain Bacteria; kingdom Pseudomonadati; phylum Bacteroidota; class Cytophagia; order Cytophagales; family Hymenobacteraceae; genus Hymenobacter; species Hymenobacter sp. 5317J-9. The sequence goes on along the minus strand of NZ_CP095050.1, from coordinate 524,967 downwards.
AAGCCTTCCTGCTCGAGGCAACGTCGCCGCTGCTGGGCCAGGGCCTCAACCTGCTCATGGAGTTTAACCTCAACCCCGGCCCGCGCGATTTTTACGGCCTGCCTACGCCGGCGGCTACCGCTTTGGGCAACATCGGCGCGTCGGAAGCCCGCCCCGACATCACCACTCCGCTGCCCGTGGAGCTTGCCCGCTTCACGGCCGAGCCGCGGGGAACCGACGCACTGCTGCGCTGGGCCACGGCCTCGGAAAAGAACAACGACCGGTTTGAAATAGAAGCCAGCGCCGACGGCCGCACCTTCCGCCGCGTGGGCCAGGTGGCCGGCCACGGCAGCAGCAGCCAGCCGCACGACTACCAGTTTGTGGACCCCAACCTTGCCCGCTATGGCACCAGCCGCGTGACCTACCGCCTGCGCCAGGTAGACCGCGGCGGCACGTTCGCCTATTCGCCCCTGCGCACCGTGGCGGCGAGCGGCGCAGCCGGCCTGGCCCTGTTCCCAAACCCGACCACGGGTGCGGCCGCGCTCACGGGCGTGCAGCCCGGCACGGTGGTCACGGTGCTTGATGCCCTGGGCCGGTCGGTGCTCACCGCCACCGCCGATGCCACCGGCACTGCCGCACTGGTGCTGCCGCGCGGGCTGGCCGCCGGGGTGTACGTAGTGCGTGCGGGTGCCACGGCCCTGCGCCTCAACCAGGAATAACCCAGGCAATTTCTCGACAGCCAGCGGCCCGTGACCGCCAAACGACCGGCTACTTGGCCGGGCTCGTCCACGCATTGTCGCGCAGGCGGAAGCGCCACGACAGCCCGGCGGCTTCCGGGCCGGCGTATTCCAGGCCTACGCGGGCGCTGGCCACTATTTGTTCCGCCGCCACCTGCTCGCCGTGGTCTTCAAACCACAGCACCTCGCCTGTCACGGGCAGGCCCGTGAGCGCGGGCGTGATGCCCAGGGCCTGGCTCATCACGCCCGGCCCGGCGGTGAGGGCACGCTTGGGTTCGGCCAGGCCGCGGCGGCGCAGCATTTCGGCCACGCCCACCGTGGGCTCTACGGCCCGGATAAGGACGGCATCGGGATGCGCGGCGTCGTGGGTGGCGATGTTGAACAGCGCGTAGCGGTTGTACACGGTGTAGATGTAAGCCCGGCCGCCGGGCACGCGCAGGCCCTCGGCCTGGCGGCGCTTGCGCTGCAGGTGCAGCGTCAGCGAATGGTCGCCCTCGTGCCGGTAGGCTTCGGTTTCAACCACCCGCCCGGCCGTTATGATGCCGTCGACGTTGGTATACAAATGCTTGCCGAGCAGGTCGCGGGCAATGGCCAGCACGTTGGGGCGCTGGAAGAAGGTGGCAGGCAGCTTGGGATGCGGCATATGCTTCAGCGAACGCGGTAGCGCAGCCCGAGGGTTAGCAGCCAGTGCTGCTGTTGCCACGGAAGGCGCGTGGTGGGCTGGTCGTTCACGCGCAGGTCTACGTCGGCCGCGGGCAAATCGACGGTGGCGCTGCTGCGGAACAGGAAAAAGCCGCTCTCCTCGTCCAGCTGCAGCTGCGTTTTGCTGCTTATGGGTATCAAGTAGCTGGCATCGGCCACCAGCTCGAACCGGTGGCTCAGCTCCAGGCCCACGCCCAGGCTGGGGCGCAGCACGTCGTTCACCGTCTGGATGCGGGCGCTCAGCTCGTCGGCGCCAAGGTGGGTGCCCGCCACGCGCAGGCCGGCGTCAGGATTGTCGAAGGTGCCGAGCGGCAGGCCCACCGTCTGGCGCAGGTAGCCCAGGCCGGCGCGGCCATAAAGCGGCCGGTGATGGGGCATGAGGTTGCGTTGGTAGCTCAGGCCCACTTCCCAGCCATCGCCCTTGAACTGCCGGTACAGGCGCTGGGTAGCCAGGCTCACCGCCAGCTCCCGCGTCAGGGCATACTGGTACTCAAACTGCGTGACAACGGTCAGGTCCTGCGCGCGCACCGAGGCTGTGCGCTGCACCTGCAGGCCGTAGCCAACGGGCGCGTAGGCCACCGTGAGGCCGGCCGCGGGCACAGTCAGCGGCCAAGCGCCCAGGTGCGTGCCGTAGCTGAAACGTTTCAGAAAGCGGTCGAAGGCGCTCAGCTTTTTCTCCTGCGGGTCCGTGCTGGCTTCAGTGGGCTTAAACAAGGAATCAGCCTGCTGCTGGCGCTGCTGGTCGAACAGTCTTTTTTGCAGCGCCGCCGGGGGCAGCAGCGTGGTGTGGCCCCGCCAGAAGGCCGAGTCGTAGGCCACCGTGTTGCGCAGAAACACGTCGTGGTATTGCGCCCGCTCGATGTAGCCGGGCCGCGGCGTCTGAGCTGTGTCGATGGCCGTGGTGAGGAATTCGCCAAAAAACTTCAGCGGCGGGCCCACCGGCAGCGTGGCTTCGGTTTGCCACCACACGGTTTTCAGGTGCCAGCGACCAGCATACGGCTGGTAGGCCACGCGCAGGCGGCGCGAGTCGGCGATGTCGCGCGCCCCGCGGTTGAGGCCGGCGGGGGTGTAGTGCCACTCGGCCCCAAGGAAGGCGTAACTATCTTGGTCGATGTACATGCGCCCCTCAAAAGCAGCACGGCGGTTGCCCCCCTTCGGCCCAAAGGTGATGACATACACCGGCCGGTCCTGAAACGTGCTGCCGGGCGCCAGGCGGTAGTCGTAGTCCTTGAAATGAGCAGGGTCGATGAACTGCGAGCGGCGGTGCACAAAATCGCCCATGTGCGCAATGAACGGGCCGCCCGCCCAGTCGATGCGGATGGGCGTGCGGTCGCGCCGCAAATCGACTTTGCGCGACTGCTTTATCTGGATTTCGCCTTCTGCCGTGCGCCGCAGGTACGACTCTTTGAAGGCCAGCACCAGCCCCTCGGCCAGGTAGCGGGGCTGCCCGGCCGGGTCGTTGTCTGACTCGCGGTAAAAGCCCGTTAGCTGCGTAGGCCGCGTGGGGTAATTGCGCGGAATGCGCGCTATGGCCTCGCGCACAATACCCAGCACCGAGCCCGTCACCTGCACCTCGCCCAGCGCCGCCGGACTGATGCGCAGCGCAATGCGTAGTTCCGGGGCAGGGAGTGGCGGCAGCACCTGTGTGTATTTGCGGTAGCCCAGCAGGGCCACTTCCAGCCGCTCGCCCTGCAGAGCGGCCGGAATGCTCAGCGCAAAACGGCCTTCGTCGTTGGTGCTGGTGCCGATGCGGTTGCCGGCCACGCCCACCTGGGCATTCGGTATCGGCTGGCGGGTTTCGGCGTCCACCACCTGGCCCCGCAGCAAAATGGGCCCCTGCGCAAGCGCGGGGCCCATCTTTAGTAAAATCAACAGCAGTAAAAAACAGCGCATTGTTCGTCTGTAAAACGTCAGGCTCACAACGCGGCCGCCGGGCATTAGTTGTGCGCCGGGGCCCGCCGGCCCACCAGGTACTCGGCAATCTGCACGGCGTTGGTGGCGGCGCCTTTGCGCAGGTTGTCGGCCACCACCCACAGGTTGAGGGTGCGGGGCTGGGTTTCGTCGCGGCGCAGGCGGCCCACCAGCACGGCGTCTTTGCCGTGGCTGTCTTTGGGCATGGGGTAGCGGTTGGTCGAGGGGTCGTCCACCAACTCCACCCCGGGCGTACGGGCCAGGATTTCGCGTACCTCGGCCAAGTCAAATTCGCGCTCAAACTCCACGTTGATGGACTCCGAGTGGCCGCCCATCACCGGGATGCGCACGCAGGTGGCCGTGACCCGGATGCTGTCGTCGCCCATGATTTTCTTGGTCTCGTTCACCATCTTCAGTTCCTCCTTGGTGTAGCCGTTGGGTTCGAACACGTCGATGTGCGGCAGCACGTTCAGGTCGATGGGGTGCGGGTAGGCAGGGTTGCTGGCGGTTTGGCCGGCGCGTTCTTCCAGGAGTTGGTCCACGGCTTTTTTACCGGTGCCGGTCACGCTCTGGTAGGTGCTCACCACAATGCGCTGCACCTTGTAGGCCTTGTGCAGCTCATTGAGCGCCACCACCATCTGAATGGTGGAGCAGTTCGGATTGGCAATGATTTTATCCTCCGGCGTGAGGGTGTCGGCGTTCAACTCCGGCACCACCAGCTTTTTGGTGGGGTCCATGCGCCAGGCCGACGAGTTGTCGATGACGGTGGTGCCCACGGCGGCAAAGCGCGGCGCGTGCTCCTTGCTCACCGAGCCGCCCGCCGAGAAAATGGCGATGTCGGGCCGCGCCGCAATGGCGTCGTCCATGCTCACCACCGGGTATTTTTTACCCAGGAACTCAACCTGCTGGCCCACCGAGCGGGCCGAAGCCACGGGCAGCAGCTCGGTGAGGGGAAACCGGCGCTCGGCCAGCACTTTCAGCATTTCGGTGCCCACCAGGCCGGTGGCACCCACTACAGCAATTTTCATGGGGTCAGAACTTCAGAGCTTACGCAGCGACCTGTTCGCGGCCGCCGGCCGCAAAGGTCGGCACGCGCGGGGCATATTAGCATCCCGCCATCGTGTTGGCGGAGCTGCTTGCCGGCGAATACGGTCGGTGAACAAGGCGCCCCAGAGCCAGCTGCAAACGTGGCCACAACCTATAGCCGGAGAATTGCGCCAATCGGGGGGAAAAATTATCATTTCGTCTAAACCACCCAGGTTCTTGCACTTTTATTTAAAAATTGCACTGCCAATAAAAGAGGATGCTCAAAAGCGCTTTTGCATTTTGACGGAATAAATCCTGTTTAAAGCCAAATTTTAATGGTTAATCTGTGATTTTTTAATACCAGCAGTTCCATTAGCTTTGCAAGGCCTTCCACACCCTCTTCCAATAATGATGCATAAAATTATACTTTTCCACTTTATACTTTCCTTACTCGCTATCAACGCCCAGGCCACGACTTATTACGTGAGCAATTCGGGCAACGACACCAACCCAGGCACTTCGCCGGCCCAAGCCTGGCGCACTCCGGCCCGCGTGAGCGCAACCACCTTCCGCCCCGGCGACCGGGTGCTGTTTGCCGGCGGCCAAACCTTCGGCGGCAGCCTGCGGGTGCGCTCTGCCAGCCAGGGCACGGCGGCTCAGCCCATCGTGTTTCGCTCGTACGGTGCCGGCGGCCCGGCCGTGATTGCCAGCGACACCGCTGCGGGCTTCTATGCGTACAACACCGCCGGCTTCGAGCTGCGCAACCTCACGTTTGTGGGCGCCGGCCGCCTTGTGGCCAAGCATTCGGGTGTGCAGTTTTATAACGACTCGACCAACGCCCACCTGCAGTACCTGCGCTTCGACAGCCTCGACGTGAGCGGCTACCGCGGCGTGGGCCTCACCATTGGCAGCTGGAATGGGACCAGCGGCTACGAGAATGTGCGCATCACCAACAGCCAGTTCCACGCCAACGGCGAAGCCGGCCTGTCCTCCTACGCCTACTTCCCCCTGCTGGGCCACCGCAACTGGTACGTGGGCAACTGCAAGGCCTACGACAACTCGGGCCGCCCCGAAATCACCAACACCCACAGCGGCAACGGCATCGTGCTCTCGGGCATCGACGGGGCCGTGGTGGAAAATTGCACGGCCTACCACAACGGCTGGCTCAACGGCAGCCGCGGCGGCGGGCCCGTGGGCATCTGGGGCTGGGAGTGCAACAACCTGACCATTCAGTACTGCGAGTCGCACCACAACGAGTCTGGCGCGGCCCGCGACGGCGGCGGGTTCGACCTCGACGGCGGCTGCACCAACTCCGTGATGCAGTACAATTACTCGCACGACAACGACGGCCCCGGCTACCTGCTGTGCCAGTTCGACTGGGCCACGGCCATGCACGACCTGGTGGTGCGCTACAACGTGAGCCAGAACGACGCCCGCAAAGAAGACCAGGGCGCCATCATGATGTATTCGTCGGGCTGGCTGGGCGGCATTGCCAACGTCGATATCTACAACAACACCGTGTACTTGGAGCGCCCCGCCAACGGCTCTACTCCTAGCGCGGTGTACCTGATGAGCGGCGACATCGCCGGCACCAACCTGCGCAACAACATCCTGCAAACGGCCACCGGCTTGCCGGTGGTGCGCACGTTCACGGCCACCGGCATCCGTTTCGAGGGCAATGCCTACTGGTCGCCCACCGGCGCCATCACCCTGAGCTGGAACGGCGCCTCGTTCAGCAACCTGAACGACTGGCGCACCGCCACCACCCAGGAAACGCTGGCCAACGGCACCCGCCCCACCGGCGTTTGCGCCAGCCCGTGTTTCGCCAGCACCACGCCGGGTGCCGCACTTTCCACCGGCAGCCGCCTGCCCAACTTCACCTTGGGTACTTCATCGCCCCTGCTGGGCAGCGCCCTGAACCTGACCACCGAGTTCAATATCAACCCCGGCACGCGGGATTTCTACGGCGTGGCCACGCCCGGCACCAGCAGCCGGGGCAACATTGGCGCTTCTGAGTCGCGCACGGCCCTGGCCAGCCGCATTGGCGCCGACAAGACCGACGGCGCCGCCTGGTGCCAGGTATATCCCACCGTGACGAGCAGCGAAATTCACGTGGTGGCCGAGAAGGCCTCGGCCCAGCCCGTGGAAATTCAGCTCGTGGACGTGCTGGGCCGCCCGGCCCGCACCTGGACCCGCCCGGGCAGCCAGCTGCCGGCCAGTGGCCTGACGCTGTCGGTTGACGGCCTGGCCGCCGGCCGCTACGTGCTGCGGATGCAGAGCGGCACCCAAACCCAACACCAGACCGTGCTGGTTGGCAACGAGTAGGTTGCTTCCATAGCGAGCTGCTTCATCGAGCGGCACAAGGGCATTCATTGGCCGAATTTTATTTCGTTCCGCCCCTAAAACGCCCGGCTCAATATATTGAATTACAATATATTGAGCCGGGCGTTTTGCTTTGTAACCATCGCCCTCACCCCACCCGATGCTTTCCCTATATATGGTGGCATGCATCGGAACGCCTTACATTAGTCACGGTTAAAACTCATTCGTCATTCGATGAAGGCAATTCTACTGGTAATCTTCTTCTTTCCACTGTGGGCGTCGGCGCAGCTGCATGACGACTTCGCCGACGGCAACTTCACCGCCAACCCCACCTGGAGCGGCGATGCGGGCAGCTTTCAGGTGGTGGGCCAGCAGCTGCAAAGCAACGCGGCCGCGGCCGGGCAGGCGGCGCTCAGCACGCCCAGCCAGGCCAATACCGGTACGGTGTGGGAATTCTGGGCGAATCTGAAGTTCGGCACCAGCTCGGCCAACTTCGCCGATGTGTGGCTCATGGCCACGCAGGCCGACCTCAAAAACGCCAACAACACCGGCTACTTCGTGCGCCTGGGCGGCACCGCCGACGAGGTGAGCCTGTTTCGCAAAGACTCGACCCGCAGCGCGGTGCTTGTCATCGACGGAGCCGACGGGACGCTGGCCAGCACCACCAGCAACCTGGTGCGCGTGCGCGTGACCCGCACCACCGCCAACCGCTGGACCCTGGAGCGCGACCTCACCGGCGGCCGCACCTTCGTGGCCGAAGCCGCCCAGCCCATCGATGCCACGTACCAGCGCAGCTCCTACCTCGGCGTGGCGCTCACCTACACCGTCTCCAACATTCGCAGCTTCGCCTTCGACGACTTTGCCGTGACCGATGCCACGCCGCCGCTGCTGACGCGCGCCACCCCCGTCGATGCGCGCCAGCTCGACGTGGTGTTCAACGAAGCCATGGACGCGGCCACGGCCACCAACCCAGCCAACTACCGCCTGCAAAGCGGGGCCGTGCCTACGGCGGCGCGGTTTTTCACCGCCGCCAACACCCAAGCCGTACGCCTCACCTTCGGCGCCGACTTTGCCACCAGCAACGTGCTGGAAGCCCGCAACGTGGCCGACCTCTACGGCAACGTGGCCGCCGGGCCGCTCACGGCTGCCTTTGCCGGGCCGCCTGCAACGCCGCAGGTAGGCGACCTAATTATCAGCGAGATTTTTGCCGACGAGACGCCGCAGGTGGGTTTGCCGCTGTCGGAATACATCGAGATTTACAACCGCAGCGCCACCAAAGTCATCAGCCTGAGCGGGGTGAAGCTGGGCAAGCCCACGAGCACCACGGCCTTCGCCGTGTTTGCCGATACGGCCAAACTGCTGCCCGGCCAGTACGCGGTGGTGTGCGGTAGCACGCGCGTGAGCCAGTTTACGCAGCCCGGCGTGAAGGTGTACGGGCCCACCAACTTCCCCTCCCTCAGCAACGGCGGCGACCAGTTGGTGTTGCGCGCGCGCGACGGCCGCACGCTCTTTGAAGTCACCTATTCCGACACCTGGTACCGCGACCCCAAGAAGAAGGACGGCGGCTGGAGCCTGGAGATGATAGATACCAACAGTTTTTGTGGCGGCGCCGAGAACTGGATGGCCAGCACCGACCCGCTGGGCGGCACGCCGGGCAAGGCAAACGCGGTGCGCGCCGCGCGCCCCGACGCCACGGCCCCCACCCTGCTGCGCGCCGTGGCCCTGAATGCCACCACCGTGCGGGTGTACTTTTCGGAAAAGCTGGACAGCGTGTCGGCGGCCATTGCCGGCCGCTACGCGCTGGCTTCGGGCCCGACCGTAGTGAAAGCCTCGCCAGTAGCGCCCGACTTTCGGCAGGTCGACCTCACGCTGGGCACGGCCCTGCAGCCTAGCCGCCCCACCACCCTCACGGTGCAAATGGCCACCGACTGCGTGGGCAATACCAGCGGCCCGCTGCAATCGGCCACGCTGGCCCTGCCCGAAGCGGCCGTGAGCGGCGACGTGGTGATAAACGAGCTGCTGTTTAACCCGCGCACCGGCGGCGTGCGCTTTGTAGAACTGCTGAACCGGAGCAACAAATTCATCAACCTGCAGGGCTGGCAAATCGGCAACCAGAAGCCCGACGGCAGCGTGGACGCCGACGTACTGAGCCCCGGGCCGCTGGTGCTGGCGCCGGGCCAGCTGCTGGCCTTCAGCACGAGCAGCAGCAACCTGCTGACTTATTACCCCATTTCCAGCGACGCGAACAACCTGGTGCAGCTGAGCGGGTTTCCCACGTTTCCAGACGAAAGCACAGCGTTGCTGTTCAACTCGGTGGGCATTGAGATTGACCGGCTGGCCTACAGCAAAAACCTGCACCTGAGCCTGCTTTCCTCGCAGGAAGGGGTGTCGTTGGAACGCATTCGGGCGGCGGGACTTAGCAATGGCAGCAACTTCCACTCGGCGGCCAGCGCGGTGGGCTACGCCACGCCCGGCCGCGCCAACTCGCAGGCCCAGGACACGCCCGGCGGCAACCAGGAGCTGACCGTGACGCCCGAAGTTTTCACACCCGACGACGACGGCCAGCAAGATTTCGCCACCCTCAACTACCAGCTCGACCAGCCCGGCTACGCCGCCACCGTGACGGTGTACGACGCCCTGGGCCGCCTCACGCGCCGCCTCGTGCGCAACGAAACCCTGCCCACCGCCGGCTTCCTGCAGTGGGATGGCGTGGACGACCGCGGCCACAAAGCCGCCGTGGGCTACTACATTCTGCTGGTGGAGCTGTTCCGGTCCAGCAGCGGCGAGAAGCGCGAGTATAAGAAGACGGTGGTACTGGGCGCGCGGTTTTAGGCTTTACTTGAGTTGAAACGCTTGTCATCCCGGGCGCAGCGAAGACCCTTCGCTGCGCCCGGGATGACAAGCGTTTTTCATTCTGCATTAAACGAAGTGCTTTGTTTCGCGTCTTACCCGGCATGAACAGCGCCCAGCAACTTCAGCACCTGTACTGGCGCGCCGGCTTCGGCCCGCGCCCGCAAGACGTGGCCGGTGGCCTCAGCCCGCGCAAAGCCTTACGCCAGCTGCTGCACGATTCGGAAAAATACGAGCCCTTGGTGGGCCCGGGCCTGAACTACACCGACCCGCAGGGCATGGTGATGACGGACCCGGCCTCGACCAAAACCAACCCCGTGCCCAACAGCATGGTGACCACGCCCGACCAGCCGGCCGCCCCCGGCGCGCCCGCGGCCCCGGTGGCGCCGCTGCGCCCGCGGGCGGCGTTTAAGGGAGGCACCATTGCGGCGGGCGTGCCGCGCCTGCGCCGGGCCGAGCTTACCCCGCAGCAGCGCAAAATGCAGAACGAGGGCATCCGCGACGCGTTCAACAACATGAGCACGGCCTGGATGGACCGCATGGCCACGTCGCCGGCGCAGCTGCGCGAGAAGATGGTGCTGTTCTGGCACGGGCACTTTGCCTGCCGCGTGCGCCAGCCCGGCGCCGCCCTCAGCCTGCACAACGCCATGCGTGAGCACGCGCTGGGCAAATTCCCGGACCTGCTGCTGGCCGTGAGCCAAGAGCCGGCCATGCTGCAGTTCCTCAACAACCAGCAAAACCGCAAGGAGCACCCCAACGAAAACTTCGCCCGCGAGGTGATGGAGCTTTTCACGCTGGGTCGCGGCAACTACACAGAGAATGATGTGAAGGAAGCCGCCCGCGCCTTCACGGGCTGGGGCTACGACTACCAGTCCCGCTTCAAGTTTCGGGAGCGGGAGCACGACGCCGGGCCCAAAACCTTCTTGGGCAAAACCGGCAACCTGACCGGCGAAGACGTGCTGACGCACATCCTGACGCAGCCGGCGGCGGCCACGTTTCTGGTCACGAAAATCTACCGCTTCTTCGTGAACGACGTGCCCAACCCGGCCCACATCGAGCCGCTGGCCCGGGACTTTCGCAAAAGCGGCTACGACATTGCCGACCTGATGGAGCGCCTGTTTTCGGCCGACTGGTTTTACGACCCGGCCAACGTGGGCACGCACATCAAGAGCCCGGTGGAGCTGCTGGCCGGCATCCGGCGCACGCTCAACGTGAAGATTGACAACGAGCAGCCGCTGTTGGGCTACCAGCGGGCCTTGGGCCAAACACTGTTTCAGCCGCCGAACGTGGCCGGCTGGCCCGGCGGCCGCAACTGGATAGATTCGTCGTCGCTGCTGCTGCGCCTGCAGCTGCCGGCCATTTTGTTCAAAAACGCGGAGTTTGCGGTGGCCCTCAAGCAAGACGAAAACGACATTGCACCCAATCTCACCAAGGCCGAGCGCACCGTGCGGCCCGGCGCTGGCGCCCACCTGCCGCTGGCCCCGCTGCAACAGCTGCTGGGCGCCACGCCCGTGCCGCAGCAGCCCGAAAAGCTCAGCCAGTTTCTGCTCCAAACGCCCATCCGGCCCGAAAACCTGCAGCTGGTGCAGCAGGCCGCTCAGCAAAAAGAGCCCGCCGAAGCCCTGCGCACCACGCTGGTGACGCTGCTGAGCTTACCCGAATATCAGTTGGCGTAAATTAAGAACGTCATGCAGAGCGCAGCGAAGCATCTCGCGTGCTCAAGTAAATGATTACTACCCCACGCGAGATGCTTCGCTGCGCTCTGCATGACGTTTTGGGGTCTTAACTACTTCTCATCCTTCCTTTCCGACTTCTGTTATGGCTACCTCCCGCCGCGAATTTCTCCGCAACTCTGCCCTGGCCAGCACGCTGCTGCTGGTGCCCAAGTTCCTGCACGCCCTGGACCGCGGGCCCGGCCTGGCGCGGCTGAGCGATGCCACCGGTGCCCGGCGCCTGATTGTGGTGCAGCTCAGCGGGGGCAATGATGGCTTGAACACCGTCATTCCCTTCCGCAACGACCTGTACTACAAGGCCCGGCCCACACTGGGCATCCGGGAGGCCGACGGCATTCTGTCCCTGGACAAGGACATGGGTCTGCACCCGGCGCTCAAAGGCCTGAAAGGCCTGTACGACCAGGGCCATCTGGCGGTGCTGAACTCGGTGGGCTACCCCAACCCCGACCGCTCGCACTTCCGCTCGATGGACATCTGGCAAAGCGGCTCGGGCTCCGACCAGGTGGTGAGCACGGGTTGGCTGGGCCGCTACCTCGACTCGAACTGCCCCGACTGTCAGCGCCCCTACAACGCCCTGGAAGTAGACGACACCCTCAGCCTGGCCCTGAAAGGCAGCCAGCGTAAGGGCCTGGCCCTGAAAAGCCCCGGCAAATTCCACCAAATCAGCCAGAACCGTCTGTTGGCTAAGGTGAGCAAGGAGGCCACCACCGAGCACCACAGCCAGGTCGACTACCTCTATAAGACGCTGGCCGAAACCGCGTCTTCGGCCGACTATCTGTACGACAAGTCGAAAATCTACCAGTCGACGGTGGCGTACCCGAACTCTGATTTCGGCAAGAACTTGAAAACCACAGCCGAGCTGATTAACTCCGGCGTGGAGTCGCGGGTGTATTACCTGGCCCTGTCGGGTTTCGACACCCACGTGCGGCAGCACGAACAGCAGCAGCGGCTGTTCACCGACCTCGGCGACGGCCTGGCCGCCCTGGCCGCCGACCTGCAGAAGAACAACCAGTGGGACAACACCCTGGTGCTGGTGTTCAGCGAGTTTGGCCGCCGCGTGGGCCAGAACGCCAGCAACGGTACCGACCACGGCACCGCCAACAACGTGTTTCTAGCCGGCGGCGCCCTTCAGAAAAAAGGCGTGGTGAATGACGCCCCCGACCTGCTCAACCTCGACCAGGGCGACCTGCGCCACCAAGTCGATTTCCGCAGCATCTACGCCAACGTCCTCAAAGACTGGCTGGGCGCCGACGACACGGCCATTCTGGGCACCGGTTTCGAGCGCATGAGCGGGCTGGTGTAGCGCTCAGCATGACGTTCTGTTAATCGACCAGCCGGGCAACCCACATTTCTGCCTCCTACTTACTCCCCAAACACGGCTTCGGCCAGCGCCAGCACGGCGCGGCGCGTGGGCTCGGGCTGCTCCAGGTAGGCCAGGTGGCCGCTGCCTTCCAGAAACAGGGCGTGGCCCTCGGCGGGCAGCGCGGCCTGGCGCACGGCATCCTCAAAGTGCACGGCCACGTCGTGCTTGCCGGCCACCATCAGTACCGGGTATTTGGCGTTGGCCAGCACCTGGGTGCGCTCGGGGCGGGCGGCCATGCCGCGCAGAGCCCCGGTGATGGTGCTTACGGGCGTGGCCTTGCCAATTTCTTCGAGCAGGCCGCGGGCGTCGGTGAGCTTGTCGCGGTTGACCGGCGCGAAGAGTGGGCGCACGAACGATTCCATGAACTTGGCCACGCCGTGCTTCTCCACGAAGCCGATGTTTTTCTCGCGGTTCTGCCGCTTCTCGTCCGTGTCGGCCAGGGCCGTGGAATTGACTAGGGCCAGGCCGGCCACGCGCTGGGGCCAGCGCTCGGCCAGGGCCAGGGCCACGTAGCCGCCCATGCTGTGGCACACCAGCAGCACGGGCTCGGGGCAGCCTTTCTGGTTGAGGTAGTCGATGACGTGGCGGGCCTGCGCTTCCATCGAGAAGTCGGGCACGGGCGCCAGGTTGGTGCCGTGGCCGGGCAGGTTGGGCGCCAGCAGCCGGTAGCCGTCGGGGAAAGAGCGGGTGAAATCGGTCCACACTTCGCGGCTTTCGGCAAATCCGTGGAGAAAAACGATGGTGGGTAAGTTGGGAGCAGCGGCCATGCGGCAAAAGTAGCGTTAGTCTCCCTGCTTCTCGGTGCCCCCTGCCGCGATGCCCGCGCGCAACGACGATGCCCGCACGAACAACTGCGGCGGCAGCACCACCTGCCTCGGTGCCACGGCCGCACCATCCCCTTCTACCAATTCCGTGAACAGCCGAAAAGCAGCTTGGCCCATCTCCTCGCAGCGCTGGTCCACCGACGTCAGCTGCGGCTCGGTCACGGTGGTCAGGGCCTCGTTGCTGAAACCCACCAAGGCCAAATCCTCGGGGACGCGCACGCCCCGGCTTCTCAGCAGCTGCAGGGAGCCCAGCGCGGCCGAGTCGCCGGCCGAAAACACGGCATCGGGCGGGGCGGGCAGGGCCAGCAGCTGGGCCATGCTTTCGCGGCCGTTTTCCACGCTCAGGTTGCTTTGCAGAATCAGGCTTTCATCGGGCGCGATGCCGTGCTGCTGCAGGGCATCGAGGTAGCCCTGCCGGCGGCTTTTGTAGATGCTCATGTGCTGCGGCCCGGCCAGGTGCGCCACCCGGCGGCAGCCCTGCTCCAGCAGGTGGCGGGTGGCTTGGTAGGCGCCTTCGCGGTCGTTGAGCACCACAGCGTTCACGCTATCGCCGGCCGGAATGCGGTCGAAAAATACCAGCGGCACCCTATGCTTGCGCACTTTCTCAAAATGCTGCAAATCGGTGGTTGTGCGCGACACCGACACCAGAATGCCGGCCACCTGCGCCCGCAGCAGCGTGTCGATGTTCTTGCGCTCCTGCCCCGCGTCCTCGTTCGACTGACACATGATGACGCTGTAGCCGGCCCGGCTGGCCGCCGTTTCGATGCCGTGCACCACCGAGGCAAAAAAGCGCCCTTCGATGTAGGGCACCATCACGCCCAGCAGCTGGCTCTTGCCCTTGCGCAGGGCGGCGGCCAGGTGGTTGGGCTGATAGTTGAGCTTTTTGGCCAGCTTGAGCACCGCCTGCTTGGTGGCCGGCCCAATGCTGTGGTGGTCGCTCAGCGCCCGCGAAATGGTGGTCATCGACACGCCGAGCTCCCGGGCCAAATCGGCCATGGAGACGGGACGGGCCGATTCGTGAGCGGCGTTTTTGGCGGGGCGGCGGGCGGCCATTGGGTCGAAGCAGGAACGAGGAAATTCTGATGTAAAGCTACTTCGGCAGCGGAGTTAAAATCGGGGTGTGCGGTCATGCAGAGCGCAGCGAAGCATCTTTACCGCAGCAGCAATTATTTATATCCACAGTAAAGATGCTTCGCTGCGCTCTGCATGACGTTCTTTTTTACATCTGCTTTTTACTGCGGCTTTCTGTATTTATCCCCGTATAGCTTGAAAACAACCCTCGTCATTGCAGACCTTTGGCGCACGTACTAACGACACCTTACTATGAACCCTCTCGTTGCCATCCGCGAGTTCGACCAGAGCCTCTGGCTGGACTTCATCAGCCGTCCGATTCTGATTAACGGCAAGCTGCAGCACCGCATCCAGGAAGAAGCCCTGCGCGGCGTGACCTCGAACCCGGCCATTTTTGCCAAGTCCATCGGCGATACCACCGACTACGATTCCGCCATCAAGGCGCTGGCCCTGCAAGGCAAAACCACCGACGAAATCTACACCAGCCTGGCCGTGGCCGACGTGCAGGCCGCCTGCGACCTGTTCCGCCCCCTCTACGACAGCGCCGACAACCGCTCGGACGGCTACGTGAGCCTCGAAGTATCGCCGGAGCTGGTGAACGACACCGAAGGCACCATCGAAGAAGGCCTGCGCCTCTGGAAAACGGTGGACCGCCCCAACGTGATGATAAAAGTGCCGGCCACGCTGGAGGGCTTGCCCGCCATTCGCCGCCTCATCTCGGAAGGCGTGAACGTGAACGTGACCCTGATTTTCGGCCTGGAGCGCTACCGCCTCGTGACGGAAGCCTTCCTCTCGGGCCTCGAAGACCGCGCCGCGGCGGGCAAGCCGCTGGCGCGCATCGACTCGGTGGCCAGCTTCTTCCTCTCGCGTATCGATGTGCTGATTGACCCCATGCTGGAGAAAATCGCGGCCGAAGGCGGCGAGAAAGGTGAGTTGGCGCAGTCGATGGTGGGCGAAGTGGCCCTGGCCAGCGCCAAGCAGGCCTACCAGATGTACAAGGAAATCTTTGCCGGCCCGCGCTGGGAGGCCCTCAAGGCCAAAGGCGCCGCCACCCAGCGCCTGCTGTGGGCCAGCACCGGCAACAAGAACCCGAAATACGACAACCTAAAATACGTCAACGGCCTCATCGGCCCGAAAACGGTGAACACCGTGCCGGTGGAAACGCTGGACCTGTTCGGCAAGGAAGGCAAGGCTGCCGTCACCCTCGAAGACAACCTCGACAAAGTGAAGGAAGTGCTGGCCCGCCTGCCCGAACTCGGCATCAACCTCGATGAGCTGACCCAGCATTTGGAAGAAGACGGCGCCACCAAATTCAAGGAGCCGTTTGGCAAGCTGATGCAGTCCATTGAGCAGAAGCGTGCCCAAGCCGTGGCGGCCCAGGTAGACGAGGCCGAGATGGAGCTGGGCCAGTACAAGGCCGACATCGACGCCCAAATCAAGAAATTCCAGGACAACAACTTCGTGGCCGGCTTCTGGGACAAGAAGGCCGACCTCTGGGTGCAGGACGAGGCCGGGCAGCAGAGCATCCGCAGCTTCATGGGCTGGCTGCGCGTGGCCGAAACGATGGTGGGCCGCGTGTCCGAAATCGAAACCTTCGTGAACGAGGTAAAAGCAGCCGGCTTCAAGCACGTGGTGGTGATGGGCATGGGCGGCAGCACCATGGCCCCCATCGTGTTCAAGGCCTCTTTCCCGATGGGCGAAGGCGGCCTGCCGATGTCGGTGCTCGACACCACGGACCCCGGCACGGTGCGTGAGATTGAAGCCTCCGTGCCGCTGGCTGAAACGCTGTTCATCGTGGCCAGTAAGTCGGGCACTACGGCCGAGCCGCTGGCGTTCGGCGACTATTTCTACGCCAAGGTCAAAGAAATCAAGGGCGACAAGGCCGGCGAAAACTTCGTGGCCATCACCGACCCCGGCTCTAAGTTCGTGACTGACGCCACCAACGCCCACTACCGCCGCATCTTCCTCAATTTCCCCGAGGTGGGCGGGCGCTTCTCGGCCCTCACCTACTTCGGCCTGGTGCCGGCGGCCCTCTACGGCCTGCCCATCGGCCAGATTCTGGAGCGCGCCATCCTTATGATGCGCGCCTGCGGGGCTTACGGCCCCACCGACAAAAACCCCGGCCTGGAGCTGGGCGCCGCCCTTGGCGTGCTGGCCGAGCAGGGCCGCGACAAGCTCACGCTGGTGGTGCCCGATTCGCTGCACGACCTGGGCTTGTGGCTGGAGCAGCTGCTGGCCGAAAGCACCGGCAAGGAAGGCAAGGGCATTCTGCCCGTGGCCGGCGAGCCGCTGGGCGAGCCCGGCATCTACGGCAACGACCGGGTGTTCGTGTACGTGGGCTACCAGGGCCAGGCCGACGAGGCCAACACGGGCAAGCTGCAAGCGCTGGCGCAGGCCGGCCACCCCGTCATCACGCTGCTGATGAAGGACGCCTTCGACCTGGGCCAGGAGTTCTACCGTTGGGAAGTAGCCACGGCCGTGGCCAGCGCCGTGTTCGGCATCAACCCCTTTGACCAGCCCAACGTGCAGGCCGCCAAAACGGCCACCGACAAGCTGATGAAGGCCGTGGAAGCCGAGGGCAAGCTGCCCGCCGGCGATGCCCCCGCCGCCAGCGAAAACGGCGTGGACTACTACACCGCCGCCCAGGGCGAAGGCGCCGCCGGCGTACTGAAAGCCTTCTTCGCGCAGGCCCAGCCCGGCGACTTCATGTGCCTACAGGCCTACCTGACCGAAACGCCCGCCGTGAGCGCCAGCCTGCTGGAGCTGCGTCAGCGCGTGCAAAACGCCCTGCACATTGCCACCACCTCGGGCTACGGTCCGCGCTTCCTGCACAGCACCGGCCAGTACCACAAAGGCGGGCCCAACACCGGTCTCTTCGTGCAGTTCACCGACGACAACCCGCAGGACCTGCAATTGCCCGGCCGCTCCTACACTTTCGGCACCTTCAAGAATGCCCAGGCTTTGGGCGACCTGCAAGCGCTAAAAGACAACAACCGCCGCACCCTGCGCGTGAACCTCGGCAATGACGCCGAGGCCGGGCTGAAAGCCATGTTGGCGGCGCTGGCGCTGTAAGCAGCCTCTGAGGCGTTATTAGAAAGAACGTCATGCTGAGCGGAGCCGAAGCATCTCTACCGCATTACTAAATCTGATTAGTAGCACGGTAGAGATGCTTCGACTCCGCTCAGCATGACGTTCTTTTTGTTATGAGCTCACCCTTCTTTCCTGGCTTTACTTCCGCCCAGGAATGCGCAGCACCGTGAAGGAATTAGGTGCCAGCGTGTAGCTAACGGCCGGGCCCTTCACCGCAAACTTCACTTCCTGCGGCGTGAGTTTCCGGGGTTCCTGTAGGCTGTTTTGGGTGTTGAGGTCGTCGCTGGCCATCACGAGGGCGCGGCCGGTTTTGCCGAGCTTTTTTGCGCCGGCCAGGCTCACCTGCACGGCGCGGGGAGCCGGCGAATAGTTCACCAGCTTCACCACGATTTCGCCCGCTGTTTCATCGGCCACGGCGCTGGCGAACAGGTTGTCGGTGCCGTTTTTGGCGCCGTTGGGCAGCTGCACGGGCAGCATAGCGGTGCCTTTGTTTTGGCCGAACAGCTGCTGCACGTAGTAGTTCACCGTGCCGTAGGAGTTCAGGTTGTCGAACCAAATCAGGTTGGGCGTCCACTGCCAGGCATCGACGTGGGCGAAGAGCGGCGCATAGGAGGCCATGGCCACCACGTCGGCGTTGCGTTCCAGGCCGGTCATGAAGGCGGCTTCCGAGAGGGCGCAGTCCCAGTTGTTCTTGTTTTCGGTGCGGGCGATGCCCTCGCTTTGGGCGGCGTATTCGCCGGCGAATATTTTGGTGGCGGTGCGGGGGTAGTTGTCGTAGCGGCCCACATTCTGCCGGAACCAGTCGGCCTTGGCGTAGTAGTGCTCGTCGATGAAATCGGCCTTCAGCTCACGCAGCTTCAACGTGGCTTTGTCAAACAGCTCCCCATTGGGCGACGGGCCGGCGCTGCTCACGAGCTGCATAGTAGGGTACTTGGCCTTCACCGCCCGGGCAAATGGCTCGTAGCGCTCCAGATACTGCGGCCCCCACTGCTCGTTGCCGATGCCTATCATCTTCAACTTAAAGGGCGCCGGATGGCCCATGGCGGCCCGGCGGGCGCCCCAGCGGCTGCTGGCCGGGCCGTTGGCAAACTCAATCAAATCCAGCGCGTCCTGAATAAAGGTATCCAGCGTGGGTTCATCGGCCGGGCCCGCCGCGTTCAGCCCCTTAGCAGTGCCAATGGGCGCCAATTCAGCCGAGTTGTACTGGCAGGCCATGCCCACGTTCAGAATGGGCAGCGGCTCGGCACCAATGTCTTCGGCCAGCTGGAAATACTCGAAAAAGCCCAGGCCGAACGACTGGTAATAGTCGGGCGTGTAGCGGTTTCTAAACTCTTTGTTCCAGCGGTTTATCATGGGCTGGCGCGCGGCCACGTCGCCGATGGTTTCCTTCCACTGGTAGCGGTTGTCGAGCGTCATGCCCTCCACAATGCAGCCGCCGGGGAAGCGCAGGAAGCCCGGCTTCAGGTCCTTGAGCAGCTGCACGAGGTCGGGCCGCAGGCCGTTTTCGCGCTTCCCCCAGGTGTCTTTCGGGAACAGCGACACGACGTCGAGGTCGGCTGTGCCGGTGCCCTCCACCGTCAGCTTAAGGCGGGCCTTGGCCGCGGTGGCCGTGGGCCGAAGCACGGCGGTGTACTTCTGCCACTCGCCGCTGAGGCCCGTGATGTGGGCCTGCGCCAGCGGCTCGCCCTTGGGGCCTTCCAGCTGCACGTTCAGGCCCGTAATGCTGCCGGGGCCGCGCCGCGCCATCACCGAAAACGTGTACTCGGCGCCCTCCTTCACGCCCATGCCGCGAAAGCCTTCGTTCACAAATCCGGCATCAGGGCCGGCTTTGCTGGTGCTCAGGCGCAGGAAATGGTTCTTGCTGGCGCTGATGGGCCGGTCGCTCGACACGAGGTAGCTTTCGAGCTCGGCGGCGCCTTTCAGGGCCTTCCAGCCCAGCAGGTGGCTGTCGATTTCAAACGACTTGTTCTTTACCAGTTCTGGGTATAGCCCGCCATCGGCCGCGAAGTTGATGTCCTCAAAAAAGAGCCCGAACAAGTGCTGAGGCACCGGCGCGATGGGCTTGTTCACCTGCACGGTGAGCACGGCAGGCGCGGCCATTTGGGCCTGAGCTGCTAGCTGGGCAGCTGTTACCAGGCTCGTGGCGGCCAGCAGGATTTGGACAATGCGCATAGATTGGAAAGTATTTAATAGGCAGCCGGAAATGAAAGAACGTCATGCTGAGCGCAGTCGAAGCATGACGTTCTTTTTATCGGCTAATTGAGCTGGCCTCTTTTACCGGCCACCGAACGCCACCTCATTGTAGCGCAGCTCGTTTTTGAAGGTCCGCAGCTTGGTATCGGCGTCAATCACCACGAACTCGATGCCCGCCATTTCGGCGAAGTCTTCCAGATACTCCGCCGTCAGGTTCTGGCTGTAGCCGGTGTGGTGGGCGCCGCCGGCCAGAATCCAGGCGGCTGCGCCCACGGCCAGGCTGGGCTGCACTTTCCAGAGCACGCGGGCCACGGGCAGCTTGGGCAGGTCGGCGGCGGGCAGCACGGCTTCCACCTCGTTCACTATCATGCGGAAGCGGTTGCCGAGGTCCACGATGGTGGCGTTCAGGGCCGGGCCGGCGGGGCAGTTGAATACCAGGCGGGCCGGGTCGGCCTTGCCGCCGATGCCCAGCGGGTGCACTTCCACCTTCACCTTACCTTCGGCAATGCTCGGGCAGATTTCCAGCATGTGCGAACCCAAAACCTGCTCGTTGCCGGGCTCGAAATGGTAGGTGTAGTCCTCCATGAAGGAGTTGCCGCCGGGTAGGCCGGCGCCCATCACCTTCATGGCGCGCACCAGGGCCGAGGTTTTCCAGTCGCCCTCGCCGCCGAAGCCGTAGCCCTCGGCCATGAGCCGCTGGGTAGCGATGCCGGGCAACTGGGCCATGCCGTGCAGGTCCTCGAAGGTGTCGGTGAAGCCCTTGGCGCCTTTATCCTGCAGGAATTTGCGCAGGCCGGCCTCGATGCGAGCGGCTTCGCGCAGGCTGTCGCGCTGGGCGCCGCCGACTTTCAGGTCGGCAGCCAGTTCGTATTCCTGCTCGTAGGTCGCCAGCAGCTCGTCAATCTGGCTGTCGCTCACCTCGTTGACGACGGCCACCAGGTCGCCGATGCCGTAGGTGTTCACCTCGTAGCCGAACTTAATTTCGGCTTCCACCTTGTCGCCTTCGGTCACGGCCACGTAGCGCATGTTGTCGCCGAAGCGGATGAATTTGGCCGATTGCCAGTCGGCCCAGGCGCAGGCCACGCGGCTCCAGATACTCAGGCTCTCCTGCACCGCCGCGCTCTGCCAATGGCCCACCACCACCTTGCGCTTCAAGCGCATCCGGGCCCCGATGAAGCCAAACTCCCGGTCGCCGTGCGCCGATTGGTTGGTGTTCATGAAGTCCATGTCGATGTCGGCCCACGGAATGTCGCGGTTGAACTGCGTGTGCAGGTGCGCCAGCGGCTTTTGCAGGATTTTCAACCCGTTTATCCACATTTTGGCGGGAGAAAACGTGTGCATCCAGGCAATCAGACCCACGCAGTTTTCGGCCTGGTTGGCTTCCTGCATGAGTTGATAAATCTCCTGCGGCGTTTTCAGAATGGGCTTGTAAACGATTTTAACGGGCAGCTTGCCGCCCAGCGCCGCGGCAATTTCCTGCGAGTGGCGGGCTACTTCTTCCAACGTTTCGGGGCCGTAGAGGTGCTGGGTGCCGGTGATGAACCAGGCTTCGTAGTGCGAAAGGTCAATCATGTTTTTGGGTGGAATTAGGGCTTTCATTGGGGCTATGGCGCGGGGCTGTGCCCCGTGCCGTCTATTTGTGGGCCTCTGGCCCGCGTCGCCGGAACGATTCTTTCGGAACTGTTCAACAATTGCAGGCCGAAGGCCTGCGAATAGTCAGCACGGGGCAGAGCCCCGCGCTATCGGGCGCTACGACTGCCCGTAGTAGGAATTCACGCCGTGCTTGCGCTCGTAGTGCTTGCGAATGAGGGCGTCCTTGAGGCGCGGCACCTCCGGGCGCAGGGTGCAGCTGAGGTAGGCCATGCGGGCCACTTCTTCGAGCACGGCGCTGTTGTACACGGCTTTGTCCACGGTTTTGCCCCAGGTGAAGGGGGCGTGGTTGGCCAGTAGCACCATTTCTACTTCGGAGGGCGAGAGACCGCGGCGCTGGAACTCGTTCAGGATTTGCCAGCCGGTCTGGTGCTCGTAGTCGCCCGCAATCATGGCGTCTTCCATGGGCGGGGCGCAGGGAATGTCCACGGTGAGGTGGTCGGCGTGAGTGGTGCCGAGGATGGGGATGTCGAGTTGGGCCTGGGCCCAGGCGGTGGCGTAGGTGCTGTGCGTGTGTACGATGCCGCCGATATGCTCCCAGTGGCTATACAGCACGGCGTGGGTCTTGGTGTCGGAGCTCGGCCGCTTCTTCCCTTCCAGCACGTTGTTGGCGAAGTCGAGAATGACAATGTCTTCCGGCTTCAGCAGCTCGTAGGGCACGCCGCTGGGCTTGATGGCGAATACTTGCTGCTCGCGGTCGACCACGCTGGCGTTGCCGAAGGTGAAGAGCACCAGCCCGAGTTTGGGCAGTTGCATGTTGGCGTCGTAGCACGCCTTTTTCAGGTCCTGGTATTGGCTCATTGGGGGTACGGGCTAACTGCGCGCAGCAGTGGTAATGGCAGAGGTTTCGGTTTCCACAACTGGCTCAATCTCTCCCAACGTTGCGGCCTCCACGAACCGTCCGAAAGCCTGATACTGCGCGTAGCGGGCGGCGTAGTCGGCCACGCGGGCGGGGTTGGGCGTGTAGGTTTCGGCAAAGCCGCTGCCCATGGCCCGCTGGGCCGTGAGCACGTCGGCGTGCAGGCCGGCGGCTACGGCCGCGTACATGGCCGCGCCCAGCGCCGGCGCCTGCTCCGACACGGCAATTTTGATGGGCCGGTCGAGCACGTCAGCCAGCGTCTGCATCACAAACTGCGACTTCTTGGCCACGCCACCGATGCCGATAACCTGCTTGATGGCAATGCCTTCCTCCTCAAACCGCTCCACAATCTGCTTCGAGCCGTAGCAAATGGCCTCCACCAGCGCCCGGAATACCTGCGGGGCGCTGGTGCCCATGGTCAGGTTCATCAGGGCGCCTTTCAGGGCCTGGTTGGCGTCGGGCGTGCGGCGGCCGTTCACCCAATCCAGGGCCAATACCTGCGATTCAGCCGGGTCCACCTTCGCGGCGGCTTCGCTTAGCTGCCGGAGCAGCTGCTCGCTCATTTCCTCGCGCAGGGCTGCTTGCAGCTCCGGCGTCAGCACTTTGGAAGTACTCAGCACGTTTTGCAGGGGCCACTCAAGCATCTGGCGGAACCAGGCCAGCAAGTCGCCAAAAGCTGACTGCCCGGCTTCCAGCCCCAGCATACCCGGAATTACGGAGCCATCCACTTGCCCGCAGATGCCGGCCACGAGGTGGTCGCCTACCTCAGAAGTCGGCGCTACCACGATGTCGCAGGTGCTCGTGCCCATCACCTTCACCATGGAGTAAGCTTCGATTTCGCCCGCCACCGCACCGGCGTGGGCATCGAAGGAGCCTACCGCGACAACAGTGTCGGTGCTCAGGCCGAGGCGCTGGGCCCACTCTTCGGAAAGGTGGCCGGCTACCTCGTCGGCGGTGTGGGTTTCGGTAAATAATCGATTGCGTAAACCGGCCAGCTTTGGTTCGAGGTGCACCAGAAACTCCTCGGAGGGCAGACCGCCCCAGCTTTCGTGCCACATGGCCTTGTGGCCAGCGGCGCAGCGGCTGCGCTTGAAGCTGGCCAGCTCGCTGCCGGTCAGCAGCAGGGTCATCCAGTCGCAGTGCTCCATCCAGGAGTGCGCGGCCTGGGCCACGGCGTCATCCTCGCGCAGCACGTGGGTTATTTTGGCCCAGAACCACTCCGAGGAATAGATACCGCCCTCAAACCTGGTGTAGTCCTCGCCGCCCCAGGTGCGGGCCTTGTGGTTGATTTCGGCGGCTTCGTCCAGGGCCGTGTGGTCTTTCCAGAGCACGAACAGGGCGTTGGGGTTCTCGGCAAACTCGGGCAGCATGCCCAGGGCCACACCGTCGGCATTCACCGGGCCGGGCGTCGAGCCGGTGGTGTCCACGGCCAGCCCTTTGATTTGGTCGGCGGGCACGGCTTGGGTCACGCGGCGCACCACGCTTTCCAGCCCTTCGATGTAGTCGAGCGGATGCTGACGGAACTGGTTGCGGGTGGGGTTGCAGTACTGCAGGGTTTTCCAGCGGGAGTAGTTGTGCACGGCCTGGGCTTTTTCGGCGCCGGTGCGGGCATCGACGAGCACGGCGCGCACCGAGTCGGTGCCGTAGTCGACGCCGATGACGTAGGCAGGAGTAGTGGGTTGGTCCACGGGGATATATTGAGGTTAATACCGTCCGTCATGCAGAGCGCAGCGAAGCATCTCGCTCGCAGCAAATAATTGCGTTGTGCGAGCGAGATGCTTCGCTGCGCTCTGCATGACGGACGGGTTTCGTTGTTGATTCCTTACTTCCGCACGCCGAACTTGTAGGTACTCACGGTGTGGTAGGTTTCGCCCGGCTTTAGAATCGTGCTGGGGAACTTGGGCTGGTTGGGCGAGTCGGGGAAGTGCTGGGTTTCGAGGCAGAAGCCGGCGTGCTTGCCGTACACGGTACCGCCCTTGCCCGTGAGGGTGCCGTCGAGGAAGTTGCCGGTGTAGAACTGAATACCGGGCTCATCGGTGGTCACTTCCAGGGTGCGGCCCGTGGTGGGCTCGTACACAGTGGCCGCGGCGTGGGCCGCGCCCGTGCCGTTCAGCACCCAGTTGTGGTCGTAGCCGCCGGGCACCTGCGCGATGCGCTCGCCAATAGCGTGGGGCGTGGTGAAATCGAAGGGCGTGCCCTTCACCGGTCGCAGCTCGCCGGTCGGAATCAGGGTGGCGTCCACCACGGTGTAGCGGTCGGCGGGCAGCGTCACTTCGTGGCCCAGCACGTCCTTGCCGGCGCCGTGGTTCAGGTTGAAGTAGGCGTGGTTGGTGAGGTTGATGGGCGTGGCCTTATCCGTAGTGGCGGTGTAGTCGATGCGCAGGGCGTTGTCGTTGGTGAGGGTATACACCACGGCCACGTTCAGGGTACCGGGGTAGCCTTCCTCGCCGTCTTTGCTCACGTAGCTCAGCTTCAGGCTCTGGCCGTCGGCCGCGGCGCCGGGCTCGGCCGTCCACACCACTTTGTCGAAGCCTTTGAGGCCGCCGTGCAGGCTGTTCGGCCCGTTGTTTTTGGCCAGGGTATATTCCTTGCCGTCCAGCGTGAATTTACCGCCCTTGATGCGGTTGCCGTAGCGCCCGATAAGGGCACCGAAGTACGGCCCGGCCTTCAGAAACGCAGGGCTCTGGTAGCCGCTCACGTTATCGAAGCCAAGGATGACGTCGCCCAGCTTGCCGTCCTTGTCCGGCACCAGCAGGCTGGTCAGAATGCCGCCGTAGTTGGTGATGGTGGCCTTCACGCCGTTGGCGTTGGCGAGGGTGAAGAGCTGCACTTCGGTGCCGTCGGTGGTTTTGCCGAAAGAAGCGGAGGTGGGCATGGCGGTGGATTTCGTTTGGGCGGTATCGGCCGGGGCCGATGCCGTGGTGGTGGTTTGCTCAGCAGAGTTGTTGGCCCCGCAGGCGGCCAGCAACAGCAGGCCGGGCAGTGTTACGGCCAATTGCCCAAGACGGCGAACTGAAATCATAAGGTGGGTTTGAAAGGGTCAGGAAAAAGGCAGTATCGCAAAAACACGACCTTCACACAAGGTTACACAATCGATTGTGCAATATAGCACCATTCCCTGTACAGCGCCAAGCGCGGGAGCTTATTCTGCTTCCGCCAAGGGACAGTTGCTATCAGCCTTTGTGTGCTTAAAAGCAACCGCCATAGCCCGTCAGGGGCCTTGCCCGCCGCACCTTTTCCTTCCGATACCCACAAAAAAAGACCGGAGCCGCTCGGCTCCGGTCTTTCGTACGGGCTGCGCTGGCGGGGCCTAGCGGCAGCTCAGGCGCAGCACCTGGCGGGCATTGCCCTGGCGCACGGTGAGGTAGTACACGCCCACGGGCAGGGTGGCGGCCCGCGGCAGGGCAATGCGCTGGGTGCCGGGCTGGGCCGGGGCCGTGCCGGTAAGCACCGTCTGGCCCAGTATGTTCCGCACCGTAAACGTCACGGCGGCGTCCTGATGCGTGGTCAGTTCCACAGTGGCCTCGCCCCCCTCGTAGGGGTTGGGGAATACCGTGGCTACGAATACGGTTTCGGCCTTGGCGGTTTGCAGGCTTTGCACGGGCGAGTAGCTGTGCTCGCCGTTGGTGTCCACCTGGCGCAGGCGGTAATACACCTGGCCGCTGGCCGAGGCCCGGAAGCTGGCGTCCAAGAACTCATACTCGGTGCGGGTAGCCGAGGTGCCCGCGCCGTCGCGCCGGCCCACTTCAGCAAAGCGCTGGCCGTCGGTGCTGCGCTCCACGGCGAAGTAGGCGTTGTGCTTTTCCGAAGCCGTCACCCAGCTCAGGCGGGGCGTTTTTGCTGTTCATGAAGCCGCTGTGCCTGGGGCCTAGCGGGAGCCGATGGCGTCCAGGGCGGCCATGTCATCGGCCGAGAGCCGGATGTCGGCGGTTTTCATGTTTTCTTCGAGGTGCTTCACCTTCGACGTGCCCGGAATGAGCAGGACGTTGGGCGAGTGGTGCAGCAGCCAGCTCAGGGCAATTTGCTGCGGCGTGGCGCCGTGCTTGCGGGCCGTGGCTTCGAGGGCGGCCAGGGCCTGGGCGTTACCGCCCGCCAGCGGGTACCACGGAATGAAGGCCATGCCCTGCTCGCGGGTGTAAGTGAGCTCGGCTTCCCACTTGCGGTTGTCGACGCTGTACATGTTCTGCACCGACACCACTTTCACGTATTCCTGGGCTTTTTTAATCTGCTCCACCGACACCTCCGACAGTCCGACGTGCCGGATAAGGCCCTGCTGTTGCGCTTTCTGCAGAAACTCCAGCGTCTGTTCAAACGGCACGTTCGGGTCGACGCGGTGGAGCTGGTAGAGGTCAATCCGCTCCTGCTTCAGCCGCTTGAGGCTGCCGTGCAGGGCTTCTTCGAGGTGCCGGGGGCTGGCGTCGATGGGCCACTCGTTGGGCCCGGTGCGCAGCAGTCCGCCCTTGGTGCCGATGACAAGGCCGGCCGGGTACGGGTGCAGGGCTTCGGCAATCAGCTCTTCCGACACGTTGGGCCCGTAGCTGTCGGCCGTGTCGATGAAGTTGACGCCGAGTTCGACGGCGCGCCGCAGCACGCGAATGGATTCGGCATGGTCGCGCGGCGGGCCCCAGATGCCGTCGCCGGTGATGCGCATAGCGCCGTAGCCGAGACGGTTCACCGTGAGGTCGCCGCCGAGGGCAAAGGTGGTGGGGTAAGTTGAGGTGCTGGTATCAGACATGGGGTTGCAAACTGGGATAAGTGAAGTGTGCAACGGCAGACTTTGCCAGCCGTTGCCTTACAAGGAAGACGGCCGGCGGTAGCAAATGTTTTAGTGTTGAGTTCAGCAGGGCGCCGGGTTCAGACGCAACAGGCTGGCATTGCCTTCCAGGGCATATATACTCAAGGAAGAAAGCGCTGCCCCCAATCTTGGCAAAATTCTGAAAAGCCAAGAAGCCCCCGCAGCCAATGCTACGGGGGCTTCTGTACGTCACAGTTGCGGCAGCTTCGGCCGTGAAAACCTTACAGCTGAATCTCTGGGAAGGAGCCTACTATTTCTCCCACGCCGGTGAAGGTGGTGCGGAATTGCCCGCTGGCAATGCGGGTTTTTGTGTCGTAAGTAGTGGTGCCGGACTCATTAGCACCGGGGGCGCCTTCCAGGCTGCTGGTCAGGGCATTGGTGGTGTAGGCGGTGGTGGCGGTGCCTTTGGAGAAGTACAGCGTCAGGGTTTTGCCGCCGCTAAGCTTGCCGGAAAGGCTCAGGCGCGGGGCGCCGGTCTGGTAGGAGGCATCGATAAGACGGGCTTCCTTGAGCTCATAGGGCGGAGCGCCGGCTTCCGACACCGTCACCTTGATGGCTGACTCAACGGCGGTGTTGGTGGGCGTGGGCTGGTCTTCGCTGCAGCCGGTAAGAACCGCGCCAAGCAGCAAAGCCGGGGCTATAAGGGTGGAAATTCGCATAAAGCTAATGGATTGGGGAAAGGAATAAGGCAACAAGACGCCGCTTGGCAGCCCAACGGCTGGCACCGTGCGGCAGCTGTTTAAACCAACGTTTGCAGCACTTGATTCCCCACTTTGGCACTCAGCTCGCGCACAGCGGCGGCAATGCCGGCGGCGTCGAAGCCGCACTCTTTGTAGAGCTCGTCCTGGGTGCCGTGCTCCACCACGCGGTCGGGGATGCCGAGGCGGCGCACGGGCAGGTGGAAGCCGTGGTCGGTGAGGAACTCCAGCACGGCCGAGCCGAAGCCGCCGGGTAGGCAGCCGTCTTCCACGGTCACGATGGCGCGGTAACGGCGGGCGATGTCGCGCAGCATTTCCTCGTCCAGCGGCTTGCAGAAGCGCATGTCGTAGTGGCCCGCGTCGAGGCCTTCGGCCAACAGCGTGTCGGTGGCTTTCACAGCGTAGTTGCCGATGTGGCCGATGCTGAGGATGGCCACGCCGCCCTCTTCGCCCTCGCGCACCACGCGGCCCGTGCCGATGGCCACGCGCTGCAGCGGCGTGCGCCACTCGGGCATCACGCCCTCGCCGCGTGGGTAGCGGATGCTGAAGGGGCCGGCGTTTTCGGGCAGGGTGGCGGTGTACATCAGGTTGCGCAGTTCCTGCTCGTTCATCGGGGCCGACACCACGATGTTGGGGATGCAGCGCATGTAGGCCAGGTCGTAGCAGCCGTGGTGGGTGGGGCCGTCGGCCCCGGCAAAACCGGCGCGGTCGAGGCAGAACACCACGTGCAGGTTTTGCAGGGCCACGTCGTGCACCACCTGGTCGTAGCCACGCTGCATGAACGAGGAGTAGATGTTGCAGAACGGCACCAAGCCCTGCGTGGCCAGGCCGGCCGAGAACGTGACGGCGTGCTGCTCGGCAATGCCCACGTCAAAGGCGCGGTCGGGCATGGCGGCCATCATGATGTTCAGCGACGAGCCCGAAGGCATGGCCGGCGTCACGCCCATGATTTTGTCGTTGGCCTCGGCTAGTTCCACCAGCGTATGGCCGAACACGTCCTGATACTTGGGCGGCTGCGGCTTCTCGGGCGTTTTCTTGTAAATCTCGCCCGTGATTTTGTCGAACAAGCCCGGCGCGTGCCACAGCGTCTGGTCTTTTTCGGCCAGCGCGTAGCCCTTGCCCTTCACCGTCACGCAGTGCAGCAGCTTGGGGCCCGGAATATTTTTCAGGTCATTCAGGATGGTGACGAGGTGCTGCACGTCGTGGCCATCCACGGGGCCGAAATAGCGGAATTTCAGGGCCTCGAACAGGTTGCTTTGTTTGAGCAACGTGGCCTTCATGGCGGCCTCTACTTTGCGGGCAATCTGCTGGGGGTTGGGGCCGAATTTGGAGAGCTTGCCGAGTACGTTCCACAGCTCGTCGCGCACCTTGTTGTAGGTGCGGGAAGTGGTGATGTCGGTGAGGTATTCTTTGAGCGCGCCCACATTGGGGTCGATGCTCATGCAGTTGTCATTCAGGATAACCAGCAGGTTGGAATTGGCCACGCCGGCGTGGTTCAGGGCCTCAAAGGCCATGCCGGCCGTCATGGCGCCGTCGCCGATGACGGCAATGTGCTGGCGGTCTTTCTCGCCCTTGTAGTCCGACGCCACGGCCATGCCCAGCGCTGCGCCGATGCTCGTGCTGCTGTGGCCCACGCCAAAGGCGTCGTACTCGCTCTCGCTGCGCTTGGGGAAGCCCGACATGCCGTGGTAGCGGCGGTTGGTGGGGAACCGGTCGCGGCGGCCGGTCAGGATTTTGTGGCCGTAGGCCTGGTGGCCCACGTCCCACACCAGCTGGTCGTAGGGCGTGTTGAAGACGTAGTGCAGGGCCACGCTCAGCTCGACCACGCCCAGCGAGGCGCCGAAGTGGCCGCCGTAGATGCTCACCGAATCAATAATAAACTCGCGCAGCTCAGTGCTCAGCTGGACTAATTGCTCAGGAGCAAGCTTTTTGAGGTCGTCGGGCGAGTCAATCGCCGCGAGCAGCGGGCCGGGTTCAACTATCATCGGGGCAGGCGTGGTGGGAGTAGTGACGGTATGTAACCGCCTGACCCGCTAAAAGATTGTGGGGCCGGCACAAAGGTACGACGGCGAACGAAGAGCGGTTGTTGGGAAGCGGCAGAATCGGGGGCTTGGTCGGGGTTTGGGCGTTGATAATCTAGTTTTTGCCGGGGCGGCTGGCTTTCGCCCGGACCTTTGCGTATCGGCAAGCCGATTGGGGCGCATAGCTGTTACCCATCCATTAATCATAAAATAAAGACGCCGGATGCAACCTCCGGCCCCCGCGACGGCACTTTGGGCGTTATGCATTGTATGAAACGAAATATACCGGCTACCGCCGTTCTGCTCTCTGCCCTGCTGGGCACCGCTCACCTGGCCGCAGGCCAACAGACCCCGGGCGGGGGTGCCCGCCCCGCTGCGGCAGCGCCCCGCGCCGCGGCCGGCCGCGTCAGCGGCACCGTAACCGACGCCACCACCGGCAAGCCGGTTTCCTACGCCTCGGTGGCGGTGCTGGATGCCGCCGGCAACCCGGTGAACGGCGGCGTGTGCGGCGACGACGGCAAGTTTGTGCTGCCCGGCATTCCGGCCGGCACCTACACGGTGCAGGTAAGCTTTGTGGGCTACAAGAACGAAGAGCGCCCGGGCGTGGTAGTCACGGCGGGCAATGCCACCGACCTGGGCACGGTGAAGCTGGCCGTGGCGGCCCAAAAGCTGGGCGAAGTGGTGGTGACGGGCCAGAAGGCCCTGATTGAGGAGCGAGTAGACCGCACCGTGTACAACGCCGAAAACGACCAGACCACCCGCGGCGGCGACGCCACCGACGTGCTCAAGCGCGTGCCCATGCTGAGCGTGGACCTCGACGGCAACGTGAGTTTGCGCGGCAGCTCCAGCATTCGGGTGCTCATCAACAACAAGCCCTCGACCATTGCGGCCAGCAGCATTGCCGACGCCCTGAAGCAGATTCCGGCCGAGCAGATTAAGACCGTGGAGGTCATCACCTCGCCCTCGGCCAAATACGACGCCGAAGGCTCGGGCGGCATCATCAACATTGTCACCAAAACCAACGACCTGCGCGGCGCCACCTTGGGCGTGAACCTGAGCGCCGGCCTGCGCAGCACCAACCTGGGCCTGCAGGGCAGCCTGCGCACTGGCAAAATGGGCTTCTCGCTGGGCGGCTTCGGCCGCTCGCAGTACAACACGCCCGGCGAGTTCACCAACACGCAGGTGACGCGCAGCCTGGCCACCGGCGCGGCTACTACCACGGTGCAAAGTGCCGATACCCGCAACCAGGGCATTTTTGGGCGCTACCAGTTCGGCTGGGACTACGACATCAACAAGTTTAATTCCCTGCAGGCGTCTATTTCGTATGGCACGCGCAGCGGCAGCAACTACCAGGACGGCCTGCTGCGCAACACCTACGCCGGCACGGTGGCCGGCGGCACGCCCCTCAGCAGCGACCTGCGCGACACCTACTCGAAAGACAATTCGGGCACCGTGGACGCCAGCCTGACCTACACGCATAGCTTCGAAAAGCCGCAGCACGAGCTCAGCATTCTCACGCTGTTCAGCCGCAACGACCGCACCAACAACTTCACGAACACCATTCTGGGCTCGACGCAGCCCGGCCCGGCGCGCATCGAAAACGATAACCCGAGCTACAACGAAGAATACACGGTTCAGCTTGATTACCAGAACCCCATCAGCAAAACCCAGATTCTGGAAGTGGGCGCCAAGAACATTTTGCGGCGGGTGAATTCGGACTACGCCACCACCTCCTACGGCGCCGGGGGCGAAGTGCTGCCCACGGTGGGCCTCACCTCGGCCAGCAACGTGTTTACTTACCGCCAGAACGTGACGGCCGGCTACGCCGCCTACACCCTGGGCCTGCCCAAAGGCTTCACCCTGAAGCCCGGCGTACGCTACGAGTACACCACCATTCAGGCCAATTTTGCGCGCTCCGAGGCGGCCAACATTCCCGACTACGGCGTGCTGGTGCCCAGCGTGAACCTCTCGCGCAAGCTCTCGAACGGCAACGTGCTGAAGCTGGCGTACAACCGCCGCATTCAGCGCCCCTCGCTGCAGTTCCTGAACCCCAACGTGAACGCGCAGAACCCCAAGAACGTGAGCCAGGGCAACCCCTACCTCTCGCCCGAATACACCAACAACTACGAACTGGGCTACAGCACCTTCTACAAGCGCCTGAACCTGAGCTTCAGCACCTTCGTGCGCAACACCACCGGCTCCATTGAGGCCCTGCGTACGGTGCGCGGCATCGATACCGTGTCGACCAGCTACGCCAACATCGGCCAGCAGAATGCCTACGGCGGCAGCATCTTCGCCAACATCAACAACGGCAAGCTTACCCTGAACGGCGGCGCCGACTTTTATTACACCACCCTCACCAACAACGTGCCCGACCGCAACTTCGCCTCCTCCAACGAGGGCTTTGTCATCGGCGGCCGGGTGGGCGGCTCCTACAACATCACCCCGGTGTGGGGCGTGCAGGCGTTTGGCGGCTTCCGCGGCCGGCAGGTGCAGCTGCAGGGCAACCAGTCCGGCCAGGGCTTCTACACCGTGGGCGTGAAGCGCGACTTTGCCGAGAAGCGCGGCAGCATCGGCTTTGGGGTTGACAACATCTTCACGCCCACCATCACGGTGCGCAACACGGTGGTGTCGCCGCTCATTGACCAGGCCAGCGCCAACACCTCGCACATCTTGGGCTTCCGCGTCAACTTCAGCTACCGCATCGGCAAGCTCACGGCCACGCCCCCGCGCCGCTCGAAGAGCATCAACAACGACGACCTGAAGAGCGAAGGCGAAGGCGGTGGCGGCCTGGACGCCGGTGGCGCCGGCGGCGCTGGCGGTGCCGGTGCTCCCGCCGGTGGCGGTGGCCGTCCGGCCGGCGGCCAGCGTCCCGGCGCTACGGGTGCGCCGGCGGGCGGCTACCCCGGCCGCCCGGCCGGTGCCATGCCCGGTGCTACTCCCGGCGCCCAGCCGGTAGCTCCTGCCAGCGGCGCCCCCGCCGACTCGTCCCAAACCGCACCGGCGGCGGTGCCCGGCACCCTGCCCGGCCTGCAAGCACCCACGGCGCAACCGGCCGACACCACGCGCCGCCCGGCCACGCCGGCCCCGGCCCAGCCCACCAACCCCGTGAACGCGCCCGCCAACGCGCCCTCGCCGGGCACCACCACGCCCAACGGCACCACGCCGGCCGGCAGCCCCGGCGGCCGCCCGTAGCAGCGCCTGATGCCTAAAAAACGGGAAGCCGGGCACAGCCGAAGTACTAGCACTGCTTCCACTGTGGCCGGCTTCCCGTTTTTGTTAACCCGCGCCAACGCGGCGGCCGGCGCCTACTTTTGCCCGGCGTTCATCATTCTCAATGCCTAACCACCCGCCTTCTTCCGCAGCCGACTCTGACGCGCATTTTTTGCAGCGTTTGCGGCCGTCGCGCCTCATTTTGCCGGTGGCGCTGGGGCTGCTGGTGGTGGGCTACCTGTTTTGGCGGAGCTACAAGCCCGGCGACTTGGCCCCGCTGGCCCAGGCCGACTGGCGCTGGCTGGCCGTGGCCGTGCTGGTGCTGGCCGCCCGCGACCTGGGCTACATCTACCGCATTCGCCACATCGCCGAAACCGAGCTCACCTACCGGCAGGCGCTCGACGTAATTATGATTTGGGAATTCGCGTCGTGCGTGCTGCCCTCGGGGCAGGGCGGCACGGGCGCGGCGCCGTTTATTCTGGAAAAAGAGGGCATTCCGCTGGGTAAAGGCTTGGCTTACATCATGGTAACGGCCCTGCTCGACAACCTCTACTACGTGGTGATGGTGCCGCTGGTGGTGCTCATTGCGGGGGCCGGCCTTTACCCCCACGAGGCCTTGCAAACGGGTTTTGTGGCCACGCTACGGGTGGCGTTTGGGGTAAGCTACCTGTTTGTGACGCTCTATGCGGGGCTGATGCTGTACGCCATTTTCGTCAATCCCAAATCGGTGCGGCGCCTGCTGGTGCGGCTGTTTTCGCTGCCAGTGCTGCGGCGCTGGCGGCGCACGGCCTACCGCCACGGCCAGGAAATGGTGCGCGCCTCGGCCCAGCTGCGCGGCAACGGCCCGGCCTACTGGTGGCGGGCCAGCGTGAGCACGGCCTTCGTCTGGACGGCTCGCTACGCCATCATTGGCTGCCTCATTGCCGCCTTCGTGCCCATGGATTCGGGCACGTTCCTGTTCATTTTTGCCCGCAACATCACCTACAAAGTCATCTTGCTGGTGGCCATCACGCCGGGCGGCGCGGGCATTGCCGAAGGCGCCTTTCCCACGTTTTTCGGCAAGTTCATCGGCACGGCCACCATGACCAGCTTCCTGGTTTTCCTCTACCGCATCGTGACCTACTACCTGTACCTGGTACTGGGACTGGTGTTCCTGCCGCGCTGGGTGACGCGGGTATTTGGCAAACGGCCCCAGCAAAATACGCTGCCTGACCGAACATAAAAAAAGCCCCGGACCGCAACGGCCCGGGGCTTTTTGGCAGCATCAGTTTTAGCGACTAATCCTTTTCCAGCATCAGCGTGGCGCCGTCGGCCGACTTCAGCGTGAGCTTGTCGTCGGTGAGGGTTTCTACCGCAAACGTGTTGGCCGTAGCGCTGCCTTCGGGGGTGAAGGTGATGGTCTTACCGGCCTGGTCGAAGGTGTATTTGCCCGACACGGCCCCGGCGGCGCCGTCGGTCATGGTGTAGTTGCCGTTGGCAAAAACGTGAAGCTCCTGCTGTTTTTGCGCGTCGGTTTGCTTTACTTTGTCGCCACTGGCATCGGTTTCCTTAGCAGTTTTCCATACCTTGCTGTCGGTACCGTACAACATGTTCACGCCTTCTACCTTGCCTTTGTCGTTGCCACACGCCGTGACAAACAACGACACCAACAGCAGCAGGCTGGCGAAATAACGGAGCGAAAAAAGGGACTGAAGTTTCATGAGCATAAAAAAAAGAATGGTGAAAGAATGAGAAAGCCTGCGGTTGCAAACTCGTCGGCTTACGAGCCACAAGCAAAAGAGTTTACGCCGTAACCTCATCTGCAGCGGCCCGTATATGGGCCCTGTCGGCTACCCCGCGGGGCGGCTCATTCAAACTTTTTTTTCATTAAACGGAACAAATCCATGGGACTCTTTGATTTTCTCAGCGACAAAGGCGAGCAAAAACCCGCAGAGCCCGCAGCAAAGCCGGCTGCTGGCGGCACTGATTTTTTTGGAAATGCCGCCGGTGCCAATCCAGCCACTGCCGGCGATTCGTACACCGTGGTAAGCGGTGATTCGCTGTCTAAAATTGCTAAACACCACTACGGCGACGCCGCCAAGTGGCATCAGATATACGAGGCCAACAAGGCCACTATCGGCAGTAACCCCGACCATATTGAAGTTGGTCAGGTGTTAACCCTACCTAGTCTCTAGGTACTTTTTTGCAGAAAAAAGGTGAGAAAAGCCACTCTGTTTCAGGGTGGCTTTTTTGCGTTTGGTCGGGCAGCGCTGCGAGTTAAAAGAACGTCATGCAGAGCGTAGCGAAGCATCTTGCCCGTGGAAGTAATCAATTGATTAGCGGTGGCACGCGAGATGCTTCACTGCGCTCTGCATGACGGCTTGAATAAGCGGCCCACAAAATTTATTTCGCCCCCACCGCTTGCCCATCAAAAAATTTCTCGCTTACCTTTGCCCTCACCAACCCGGTACTCCCTGCTAACGGCGGGCAGTTTTTAAGTTTTATACAGAAGCGGCGAGAGACTAGGCTCCCTGACCCGCTGGCAACCTTCCTTCCTGTGAAAGGTGCCAATTCCTACCCACTGCGGTTTTGGCCGCGCTGGGGCATATGACTCGAGTGCCATGGAAAATACTTCTCGTTCCGCCTTCTTCCACCCGACTCCTTCGGCTGCTTTGCGCGCCCAGGTTTCGGGCTTTTTCGTTTCGGCTCCAAGCCGTTGCACGCAGGCCGCCCCGTTCGCTCGAATGCGAATGTGCTGTTGCTGCCCGTGTTGTTGCTAAGCTGATTTCGGCTTAGGCACCCCCTCCCCTCCTTTCTGGATTTTCTGGTGGCTTCTCGGGGCTGCCGCGCGCCCTTTCGGGGCCGTTGGCGGACCTCGGCCCACCGCTTCAACACGGGCTTACCCGGGGGTTTCATCGCGCTGTAAACGCCTCTATGCAAGCTGCTTAGCGCTTCTTCCAATCAACTCATTACGGTTTTCAACCTTCAAACATCTCCGCATCATGTCCGCTCAATCCCTGCACTTCGAAACCCTGCAACTCCACGCCGGCCAGCAGCCCGACCCCACCACCGGCTCACGCGCTGTGCCCCTTTTCCAAACCACCAGCTACGTGTTCAAGAACGCCGAGCACGGGGCCAATCTGTTCGCCCTGAAGGAGTTCGGCAACATCTACACCCGCCTGATGAATCCCACCACCGACGTGTTTGAGCAGCGCGTGGCGGCGCTGGAAGGCGGCGTGGCGGCGCTGGCCACCAGCTCGGGCCAGGCGGCGCAGTTCATTGCCCTCAACAACATCCTGCAGGCCGGCGACAACTTCGTGAGCTCGTCTTACCTCTACGGTGGCACCTACAACCAGTTTAAGGTGGCCTTCAAGCGGTTGGGCATCGAAGTACGCTTTGCCGATGGCGACAACCCAGCCAGCTTCGAGGAGCTGATTGACGAAAACACCAAGGCCATTTACCTCGAAACCATTGGCAACCCCAGCTTCAGCATTCCTGATTTTGAAGCCGTTGCGGCCATTGCCAACCGCCACGATTTGCCGCTGATTGTGGACAACACTTTCGGGGCGGGCGGCTACCTGTTCCGGCCCTTGGAACACGGCGCGCACATCGTGGTGGAGTCGGCCACGAAGTGGATTGGCGGCCACGGCACCAGCATCGGCGGCGTGATTGTGGACGGCGGCACCTACGACTTCGGCAACGGCAAATTCCCGCAGTTCACCGAGCCCAGCGACGGCTACCACGGCTTGGTTTTCAACGATGTATTTGGCAAAGGCGGGCCGTTTGGCAACATCGCCTTCATCATCCGGGCGCGGGTGGAAGGGCTGCGCGACTTCGGTCCGGCCATTAGCCCCTTCAACTCCTGGCAGCTGCTCATCGGCCTCGAAACCCTGAGCCTGCGCGTGGAGCGCACCGTGGAAAACGCCCTTAAAATAGCCACTTGGCTGGAGCAGCACCCGCAGGTAGAAAGCGTGAACTACCCCGGCCTGGCCAGCAGCCCTTCGCATCGTCTGGCGCAGAAGTACCTGGAGCGCGGCTTCGGCGGCGTGCTTTCGTTCCGCATTAAGGGCTCGAAGGAAACGGCTACGCAGTTCATCGACAACCTCAAGCTCATCAGCCATTTGGCTAACGTGGGCGACGCCAAGACGCTCATCATTCAGCCTTCGGCCTCCACGCACCAGCAGCTGAGCGAAGGGGAACAGCTGGCTGCCGGCGTCACGCCCACGTCGCTGCGCCTTTCAGTGGGCATTGAGCATTTCGAGGACATCAAAGCCGATTTGCAGGCGGCGTTCGACGCCATCGGCAACACGGCCAGCCTGCCCACCGAAGGCGAGGCAGTGACCGAGCCCGAGCTGGAGCACGCTCAGCCGCTGGAAGTGTAAACCCCATGGCCGTCGGCGGGCCACCCCTGGTGGGCCGGAGCCAGTCTCGCTGGCGGCTTTTTGCTTGTCAGTCGATGTAGAACCAGTCCACGGGCTGGCCCACTTTCCTGCAGTTTGTTGGAGAAAGATGGGGGTGAGATACCGAGGGCTAGCCTCGTGCGCTGGTTCTACAACGACTTTTTTACCTGTTTCCCCATGTCAGACCATCTTTTTCACCTGCCCGATTTACTGCTCGAAAGCGGCGAAACCCTGGCCGGCGCCCACGTGGCGTACCGCACCTGGGGCCAGCTCAACGAGGACCGCGACAACGTGGTGTGGGTGTGCCACGCCCTCACGGCCAACGCCGACGTGCTGGCCTGGTGGCCGGGCCTAGTGGGGCCGGGGTGCTACTACGACCCCGCCGAATACTTCATTGTGTGCGCCAACGTGCTGGGCTCCTGCTACGGCAGCACCAGCCCGCGCGACCCGGACCCCACCACCGGCCGGCCGCGCTACCAGCACTTCCCGCGCCTGACCATTCGGGACCTGGTGGCGGCCCACGAGGCCCTGCGCGAGGACCTGGGCCTGACGGATATTCACACGCTGATTGGCGGCTCGCTGGGCGGGCAGCAGGCGCTGGAATGGGCCGTGCAGCGCCCCGATTTGTTCGACCACCTCGTGGTCATCGCCACCAATGCCCGGCACTCGGCCTGGGGCATTGCCTTCAACGAAGCCCAGCGGCTGGCCATCGAGGCCGACCCGACCTACGCGGCCGGCCAGCCCGGCGGGGGCGACGAGGGCCTGCGCGCCGCCCGCGCTATTGCCCTGCTCAGCTACCGCAGCTACCCGGCCTACGCCGATACCCAAACCGACCCCGACGACGACCTGCCGGACGAGCACCGCGCCAGCAGCTACCAGCGCTACCAGGGCGACAAACTGGTGGCCCGCTTCGACGCCTACAGCTACGTGGCCCTCAGCCGCAGCATGGATTCGCACAACCTCGGCCGCGGCCGGGGCGGCGTGGCGGCGGCTCTGCGCCGCATCGGGGCCCGTACGCTGGTGCTGGGCATTACTTCCGACGTGTTGTTTCCGCTGAGTGAGCAGCGGGAGCTGGCCGCCCACATCCCCGGCGCGATGTACGCCGAGCTGGACTCGCGCTACGGCCACGACGGCTTTTTGCTGGAAACCGGCGCGATTACGCACTTTCTGGAGCGGTTCTACGCGCCCACGTTCGTGCATTGATTTTTAGGAAAAGACAGACGCTGATGGCATTCCTGAAAAGTGCTTTCAAACGCAGTGAACGCAGTTGATTAGCACAAACCAACCTGTTTGAGTACAACGCATCAGCTCCGGGCACAAACTTTTCGATGGCAGCACAAACCCCTGGTGCATAGTATATGCGCACGCACCTTTTTGATGGCGTGCAGGCTTGCAACGATAAAATTAATAACACAGAGATGGAACACGAGCAAGCACGGCTCCGCGTCGGCCTGATTGGCTTTGGCTGCGTGGGGCAGGGTTTCTACGACATTGTGCAGCAACAGCCGGGCCTCAACCTGGTCGTAACACGCATTGCCGTGAAGAACCCCACCAAGCCACGGACATTGCCTGCCGAGCGGTTCAGCTTTCATGCCGACGACCTCCTGGCTGACCCCGAAGTAGACCTTCTGGTTGAAGTCATTGACGACGCGGCCGAGGCCTTCCGGCTGGTGAGCGCCGCCCTGCGCCAAGGCCGCCGCGTGGTGACGGCCAACAAGGCCATGCTGGCCCGGCACCTGCCGGAGCTGGTGCAGCTGCAGGCCGATTTCGGCGGCACGCTGCTCTACGAAGCGGCCGTGTGCGGCAGCATCCCGGTCATCCGCACGCTCGACCAGTATTTCGGCCACGAGCCCTTGCGCTCGGTGAGCGGTATTTTCAACGGCTCGTCGAACTACGTGCTGACGCGCATGGGCGAAGACGGCTCCGACTACGGCCCGGCATTGGCCGAAGCCCAGGCCCAGGGCTTTGCCGAAACCGACCCCGCGCTCGACATGGGCGCCTTCGACCCGCGCTCGAAAGCCGTGATTCTGGCCGCCCACGCCTACGGGGTTTTCCTGAACGCTGAAGAGGTGCTGAACCTGGGAATAGAAGGTATTGGGGCGGCCGACATTGCCCGTGCCGCCGCGCACGGCCGCAAAATCAAGGTAGTGGCGGGCTTGTACCGCTTGCCGGATGGGCACACCACGGCGCTGGTGACGCCGCAGCTGGTGGGGCCGGAGTCGCCCCTCTACGCCGTGGACCGCGAGTTCAACGGCGTGGTGCTGGAGGCGGAATTTGCCGGCGCGCAGTTCCTGCGGGGGCGGGGCGCCGGGGGCCATCCCACGGGCTCGGCCGTGCTGGCCGATGTGCTGGCCTTGCAGCGCGGCCTGCGCTACGGCTACACCAAGCAAGACGCGCCAGCAGCTGTTCAGCTCACCCAAGGCCTGGCCGTGGAGGCCTACGTGAGCCACCCCGACGTGGGCGCCCTGCGCGAAGTGCTGACCTGGCTGGAACTGCCCCCCGAAACCCTGTGCACCGACGAGCACGGCACGTACGCCACCGGCCCCGTGGCGCTGGAGCAGCTGTTTGCGTGGCGCAAGGAGCTACGGGCTAACGGCGTGTTTGTGGCCCGGGTGGGCGAAGTGCTGCCGTTGGGTGCACCGGCCGACGTGTTGGCGCAACACTTGGCGGCGCTGGTTTAACGCAAACCGGGTAGGGTGCAGGGCTTGCCCCCGCCCCCTACCCGGTTTTTAGTTTATCGGAAACCTACTTGAATTCCAGCCGCAACGCCGGCTGGCCGGGAAGCTTCAGGAAGTAGACGCCCGGTTTCAGGGCGTTGCGCAGAATGCTCAGGTCGTGGGCCTCGGGACTGATGACGCGCACCACGCGGCCGGCGGCATCGAGCAGCTGGGCCTGCAACGGCAGCAGCAATTCTTTGGGCAGGGTCAGCTGCACGGCTTCTTCGGCGGGCACGGGGTAGGCTTGGGCGGCGGGGACGGGGTAGGCTTGGGCGGCGGGGACGGCGCTGGCTTTCACAGCCGAAAGCACCGTGCCGGCTTGGGCCAGGCTGGGCCGCAGGAAGTCGCGGATGGTGCGGAAGGTGGTGTCGGCGTAGGCAGCGTTGCTCTCGAAGGGAATATGGCCGGCCCCGCGCAACGTGCGCAAGGTGTTGCGAATGCCAACCTGCGTGGCGCGGGGGTTGAGGCGACCGCTGCCGTACACGTACTTGGGCGGCAGGCTGCTGCCCACGCGGCCCTGCAGGTAGGGCACGGTGCCGTCGGCGGTGCCGTGCACGCTGCACAGGGGCGCGTTGCCGGCCTCGATGAGGCTGGGCTGCTCGGTGGCGCCGCTCAGGTTGAGCACGGCCAGCGGCTGGCTGCTGTAGCCGGGGTTGCCGCTGGTGCCCTCGATGCCGCCCAGCGCCGCAATGCCCACGTAGGCCGGCACTTCGCTGGCCTTGTCGAGGTAGCCCACTTCCAGCGCCGCGAAGGCGCCGGCCGACGAGCCGCCCACCGTGATGTAGTTGGGGTGCACCCGGTAGGTGTTGGTGGTGGCAGCGTCTTTGCGGAAGAAGCGCACGGCCGCCCGCAGGTCCTGCATGCCCCGGATGGCCGACTTGGCGATGTTCACCGTGTCGAAGCCCCCGCCAATGATGGTGCCCAAATCGAGCAGGCGGTAATCGATGCTGGCCGTGACGTAGCCCAGCCGGGCAAAGCGGGTGCACACGGCCACCATGTAGGCATCGGTGCGCGAGCCCGTGACGAAGCCGCCCTGGTGGGCGAAGATGATGACTGGCCGCCGGGCCAGCACGTCGCCGGAGGGCTGGTAAATGTCCATCAGCAGCTGCTGAGTGGCCCCGGCCGAGTTCACCGCCGAGCCGAAGTTGACGCCCGAGGTCACGGTCACGTTGGCGAATACGGGCTGATAGTAGCGGCCCTGAGTAGTGTCAATGACAGCCTGCGCCGAGGCCATACGCGCGCCAATCAGCAGCGCCAAACAGAGAAATAGTGCTTTCATAAAAAAGAAAAGAAATGGCAGAAAGAAGGTGGGAAGCGGCCGGGCACGCCGCATCTCCCACAACCTGAGCAACACCTCAGCCGGGCCGTGGCCCAAACACCCGGCCGGGCCGCAAGTTCCGACTTATTGCACCACCACGCGACGCACCAGCGGCGTGCCCGCCACGCGCAGCTGGTACACGCCCGGCGCCAGGCCGCGCACGTTCACCTCGCCGGCCAGGACCGCGCCGCTGGCCGTGAGGGCCTGGCGGCGTACGGTCTGCCCGAGGGCATTGGTGAGTTCGGCCACGGTGGTAGTCGATTGACCAGTAGCCAGCGGCAGCTCGACCCGGAAGCTGGTGGCGGCCGGGTTGGGGTACACCTGCAGCTGGGCGGCCAGGGTTTGCGCGGGGCTGGTGGCCAGCACGCCGGCCGCCTGCAGCTCCAGCGCGAAGCGGCCCGGGGCCGTGGTTCCCGCCACCGTGAAGGCGTAGCGGGTGCCGGGCGCCAGCGGCGTGCGCGTGCCCGTCAGGGCATCGGTGAGGGTGAGGGCGCCGGGGCCGAAGTTGGCCAGCTGCTCGGCCGTGAGCACGTAGGCGCCCGGCTGGGGCACGGCCAGCGCCAGCGGCACCGTGGCGGGTGCGCCGGCCACGGGCAGGCCGTTGATGGCCAAGGCCTCGGAGCCGGCCAGGGTGGCCAGGTTCAGGCCGCTGGGGTTGGGCAGCTTGGCGGCGTCGAAGCGCAGGTCGGGGCCGGTAGTGGCGCCGGCTTCTTGGTACACGTAGGCCTCGTCGTAAGCGGCGGGCGTGGCGGCGGCGGCCAGCGTCAGGCGCAGGCGGGGGCGGCTGTCGGCAGTGCCGCGCTGCACGGTGCGGGTGTTGGACGTGGCGAAGTCGGTGACGCGGGCGCTGACCGGAAAGGTAAAGGTCACGGGGTTCGGCGACAGGGAGCGCACGAAGAAGCCCTGCCCCAACGGAATGATGCTGCCCGAGCCGCCCAGGCCGTTCACATAGCTCCGGTACTGGCCGCCGTATTGGCTGGTGCTCACAAAGACGTACATGGCGCTGCTCATGCCGGCCGGCACGGTGATATTATCCCAGTTGAGGGCCGAGGCAAACGGGCTGCCCAGCAGGTGCCAGCCCGCATCGGGATTGACAGCGCCCGTGAGCGCAAAAGAGACGTCCTGGTTATTAGCCGGCAACGCGCCGGTAAAGGATAGGGTCTGGCCGGCGGTGATGTTGACGGCGTAGCCATGATTACTGGTCAGGTAATTGGGCGTACCGGGATTCGATACCGGCACAAACCAGCCTTTGTCGAAGGTGGAATAAACCGTGACCGGCGACGTGAGTGCCCGGGCCTGCTCGTAGCCAAACACATTGGGAAAAGGCTGCACCAGGTCGGGCCGGCTGCTTTGGTTGTAGGCCGCAGTGAGCACGGGCGTGAAAGCGAACGTAGCCAGGCCATTGATAGTGGCCGGGGCTACCGGCGAGGCAATGTGCCGGTAGCCCAAACCCGGGTTAACGCTTGGGTCTAAGTAGAGCTGTACGGTCACCAGGTTGTTTTGCGTGCCGGCGCCGGGCCCAACCAGGGCCGTGCCAGCCGGGCCCGAGAGCAGCGTCACGGGTTGGAAGCGGTTGTCCAGCAGCCCGCTGGTGGGAGTGTATTTCTGCCGAATGCTCACCGCACCGGTCAGCGTCACTCGATTGGCCGAAGGCACGGCTATTTCCAGCTCGCGCACGGTGGCGGGCAGGCCGGTGCCGGTGGTCTGGTCGGTGGTGCCGTCGTACGCATACACGGCATCGGAGCTGAAGGTGCGGGTGCCCGTGTTGCGAATGGACCCGGTGGCACCGCTGGCCGCAATGCCGGCCGGGTCACAAATCCGCAGCGCCGCCCCGGCCTGCAGGTCGAAGCTGCCCGGCCCGTCCACCACAAAGCAGTTGGTTTTGAGCGAGCCCGGCGTTTGGCCGCTCAGGCTTTTGATGACCAGCGTGCCGTAGACCGTCACGTTGCCGCTGAGCGTGGCCTGGCCGCTGTTGATGGTAATGTCCTGGTAGGAACCGGGCGCTACAGTGGCATTCGTGTTGATGACGAGGCTGGGGTACACCGGCGCCACAAAGGGCGCCAGCAGCGGGCGCAGGAAGGCGCGCGCGTCGCGGTACACCGTATCGGCGTAGGCAAGGCCGGCCACGCTGGTGCTCTCGAAGGGCACGTGTCCGGCCTTGCTGAAGCGGCGCAGCTGGTTGGGCACCCCGATGCTGGAGGCGTAGGGGTTGAGGCGGCCGCTGCCGTACACGTACTTGGGCGGCAGCACCGAGCCCACTTTGCCTTGCAGGTAGGGCACGGTGGCGTCGGCGGTGCCGTGGGCGCTGTAGAGGGGCGCGTTGCCGGCCTCGATGAGGCTGGGCTGCTCGGTGGCGCCGCTCAGGTTGAGCACGGCCAGCGGCTGGCTGCTGTAGCCGGGGTTGCCGCTGGTGCCCTCGATGCCGCCCAGCGCCGCAATGCCCACGTAAGCGGGCACTTCGCTCACTTTATCGAGGTAGCCCACTTCCAGCGCCGCAAAAGCCCCCGCCGACGAGCCGCCCACCACAATGCGGCTGGGGCTCACGCGGTACAGGTTGGCCCCGGCCGCGTCGGCCCGGAAAAAGCGCACGGCGGCCCGCAGGTCCTGCATGCCCCGAATGGCCGACTTGGCCACGTTCACCGTGTCGAAGCCACCCGACAGAATGGTGCCGATGTCGAGCAAACGGTAGTCGATGCTGGCCGTGACGTAGCCCAGCCGGGCAAACTGGGTACACACCTTCACCATGTAGGCATCGGTGCGCGAGCCCGTGACGAAGCCGCCCTGGTGGGCGAAGATGATGACCGGCCGCGCCGGGTTTAGGTCGCCGGTGGGCTGGTAGATGTCCATGAAAAGCTGCTGGGTGAAGCCGGCCGAGTTCACCGCTGAGCCAAACAAAACCCCGGAGGTGACGGTGGCGCCCGGGTAGATGGGCTGGAAGAACCGGCCGCCGGTGGTGTCAAGCGGCACCTGCGCGGCAGCAGTTTGCCAGGCGCCGAGCAGCAGCAGCCACACAAACAGTAGAGAAGCTTTCATAGACGATGGGGTGAAAG
Source organism: Hymenobacter sp. 5317J-9 (assembly GCF_022921075.1). Classification (NCBI taxonomy): domain Bacteria; kingdom Pseudomonadati; phylum Bacteroidota; class Cytophagia; order Cytophagales; family Hymenobacteraceae; genus Hymenobacter; species Hymenobacter sp. 5317J-9. The sequence continues at coordinate 480,466 of NZ_CP095050.1, read as the reverse complement.
GTGAACGGAATGAAGCCAATGGGCTGACGTACAAACGGGGCGTAGGGTTAGGCGACCAGCGGAACTGGGGTTCCGAAGGTACGAACCCCGTTATTTGCAGCCGCCTTGCCCAAATGCCGTAGAGGCAGGGGCCCGTCCCAGCCCGGCATATGGCCCCGTGACAATGACTTTTTGTTCAACGGCGGGCTCGGAAAAGCCCCGCCCCTGTGTCGTCCAACGACTCCAACCTTTGCTTCATCTATGCCCATCACCTTCCCTCCTGCCCTGCAAGCCGGCCAGCGCGTGGCCATTGTGAGCCCCGCCCGCAAAATTTCGGCCACCGACCTAGCCCCCGCCGTTGCCACCCTCGAAAGCTGGGGCCTGGAGGTGGTGCTAGGCGAAAGCATTGCCGGCGACTTCTACCAGTTTGCCGGGCCCGACGACCTGCGCCGCGCCGACTTCCAGCGCCAGCTCGACGACCCCAGCATTCGGGCCATCCTGTGCGCGCGGGGCGGTTACGGCACCGCCCGCATCGTCGACGGGCTCGACTTCACGGCCTTCCGCAGCGCCCCCAAGTGGGTGGCCGGCTTTTCCGACATCACCGTGCTCAACGCGCACCTGCTGGCCCTGGGCCACGCCAGCATCCACGGCGTCATGCCGGTGCTGTTTCATCAGGAGGGCGGCGAGCTGGCGCTCGAAACCCTGCGCCGGGCCTTGTTTGGTGAACCCTTTCAGCCCATTGCGGCCGCGCCCCACGCCCTCAACCGCCCCGGCACGGCCACCGGCGAGCTGGTGGGTGGCAACCTGAGCTTGCTCCAAACGGTCACGGGCACGGCTTCGCAGGCCGGCTTCGCGGGCCGCATTCTGTTTCTGGAAGACCTCGACGAATACCTCTACCACGTCGACCGCATGATGCTGCACCTGCACCGCAGCGGGCAACTGCAGGGGCTGGCCGCCCTGGTGGTGGGCCACTTCTCCCAGATGCGCGACAACGCCATCCCCTTCGGCGTGACAGCCGAGGAAATCATTGACCGCTACGCGCAGATGTACAACTTCCCGGTGGCGTATGGCTTCCCCGTGGGCCACGAGGCCGACAACCTGGCGCTGGTGGTGGGCCAGACCGTGACGCTGACGGTGGGCGACGAAGGGGGCCGACTGACGGCGTAAACATCCAGCCGACAGCCAACTGTTCATGCCTTTGCCTGGAGCAGAATGGGATAAACGAGGCACAACTATTGCTGCTGCCCGATTTTACCCTGCTCTATGACGCAACCCTACCCCCGGGCCATTTACTTCGCTGCTTCCATTCTGCTCCTGTGGCCCACTGCCAGGGCCTGGGCGCAGGCGCCTACCGTGCTCAGCACTACCCCGGCGGCCAACGCCGGGGCTGCCCCTCGAAACGGGCCGCTCGTGGTCAGCTTCAGCCAGCCGCTCACGGCGGGCTCGGCCGGGGCACTCAAGGTATTTAGTAGCCAGCGGGGGGGGCTGCGCTCGCGGGGCGCCACGCCGGCTACGGTCAGCGGCAATGGCCTGCGCTTTGCCCCGCAGCCCTACGACTTCCGCCCCGGCGAAACCGTGCGCTATACCGTGACCACGGCGGCACAGGCCAGCACCGGCGCCTTGGCCCAGCCCTGGGTGGGCCAATTCACGACGGCCGTGGCCGGCACGGGGCGCGGGGCATTTGCCGCCCCGGCCACCAACGCCGAGCCGGCCGTGGGCATCCGCCCGGTGAGCGTGGCGGTAGGCGACCTAGATGGCGACGGCGACCTCGACTTGGTCACTGTCGACGCGGGCAGCAACAACCTCAGCCTGCGCTTCAACGACGGTACCGGCCGCTTTCTCGCTAGCCCCGCCGGCTTCGACTGGCTACTGTCCGCCATGCCTTCGAGCGTGGTGCTGGGCGATGTGAACGGCGACGGCCTGCTCGATGTGCTCATCGCCAACGAAGCTGACCAGACGGTGGCCGTGCTGGTCGGCCTCGGCGGCGGCCGCTTGGGCGCATCCGGCTCGGCGTACGTCCCGCTGGGCCAGGGCCCCGGTCACCTGGCGCTGGGAGACATTGACGGCGATGGCGATTTGGATTTCGTGACGGCCAATTTCGGCACGGGTTCGGTAAGCATTGGCCTCAACGACGGCCACGGCGCATTTGCGGTGCCGGCTACCAACGGCTTGGTGGCGGCGGGCGCACGCACCCGCCAAGTTGCACTAGGCGATGTGGACGGCGACGGCGACCTCGACCTGCTGGCCACCAACGAGAGCATTGGCAGTGGCAACCAGGGCACGGTGAGCGTGCGCCTCAACAACGGCGCCGGGGTGTTTACAGCGCCGGCCACCAATGCCGACGTCGTGGCCGGCTTCGGCCCGCACGCCATTGCCTTGGGCGATGTGGACGGCGACGGCGACCTCGATGCCGTCATCACGCAGTATTACAACACCACGGGGATAGTGCTGCACAACAACGGCGCGGGCAGCTTTGCAAACGTTAACCCTAACGTCAGCTTCTCCTTGCCTGCCTACCCAACCAGTCTGGCCCTGGGCGATGTGGACGGCGACGGCGACCTCGATGTGGTAGCAGCGGGCGAGCTACACGGCGTGGCCAGCGTGCGCCTCAACGCCGGCGGCGCCTTCACGAGCCCGCCACCCGGCGGGCAGCCCACCCTCAACGGCCTCAACAACAGCGTAGTATTGGGCGATGTGGATGGCGACGGCGACCTCGACCTCCTGGCCACCAACCGCAGTACCAACACCGTGAGCGTGCGCCTCAACGGGGGTACCGGCCCGCTGGCAACGGTGCCGGCCGCCGCGGCCACGCTAGCCCTTTACCCATCCCCGGCCCACGACTGGGTGGCCGTGGCGGGGGCCACTCCGCACGCCGTGCTGGCGGTGGTCGATACCCTCGGCCGCCCCCTTCTCCTCGCAACTGCCGACGCAACGGGTGCCGCAGCGCTGGTGCTTCCGAGCGGAACGCCAGCCGGTATTTACGTGGTACGGGCCGGTACCCGCACCGCCAAGCTGCTGGTGGAGTAGCTACCCGGCGGTTGATTACCTACGGCTTTCCCAAAAACGCCAGCACCGCCGCGTTGAACACGGCCGGGTCTTCCTGCGGGGCGTAGTGCGTGAGGCCGGGCAGAAACTGCACCTGCCCGTGCGGCAGGCTGCGGGCAATGAGGCGGGAATGTTCCTCTTTGATGAGGTCTTTCTCGCCGGCCAGCACCAGCGTGGGCACGGCGACGCCGGCCAGGTCCACGGCCTTCATGCGCGGATAGTCGAGCAGCAGCACCATGAGCGGGCGCACCTTGCGCGCCTGCTGGTTGACGGGGTAGAGCAGCGTGGTCAGGGCTTTGCCCTGGCGCACTTCTTTGAGGGTGGCGGCGGTCACGGCCGTGGAGTCGGCCCAGAGGTTAGCGCCCATGGTCACCAGCTTCTTCACCTGCTGCGGGTGGTGCAGGGCCATGCTGAGGCCGGTGTTGCCGCCGTCGCTCCAGCCCACCACGTGCGCGGCGGGAATGTGCAGGGCCGTGAGCAGGGCGCTCATGTCGTCGGCAAACAGGTCGTAGGTGAGCGTGGGCTTGCCGTTGGTGCTCTGGCCCTGGGCGCGGGTGTCAACGGCGATAACCTGGTAGTGCTTGGCCAATTCCGGAATCTGGCCATTGAAGGCCGAGATGGACTGGCCGTTGCCGTGCAGCAGCAGCAGGGGCTCGCCGGTGCCGTAGGTTTCGTAGTAAAGCTTGATGCCGTTGACGGCCACCGTGTGCCCGGCGCGGGCGTTTTTGCCGTAGTGCACGGCGCCCTGGCCGGCGAGCTCCAGGTAGTGGTTGCCAGCGGGCTCCTGCGCGGTGCGGAACCGAAAAGCCTCGTTGAGGTAAAGCGGCCGCCAGCCGTTGGGGAAACCGCTGGCGCTGTCGGCGCGGGCGGCCTCAAAGTCGCCGTTGAGCAGCGGCACGGCCTGCCACTGGCCTTTGCCGGCGGCCACTTCCAGCTTGAAGTCGTCGTAGCCGAAGGTGCCGTTGAGGTAGACGTTGGCATTAAGGGTCAGCCCGACGGCGGTGCGGGGCAGCGTGCCGGAGAGGGAGAAGGTGCGCCACTGGCCGTCGCGCCGCTTGGCCCGCATCTGGCCGGGCTTGCTCATGCTCAGAAACTTCTTGTTCTTATCAAAGACCACCGCAAAAACGTTGGCATCGGCACTGTCGCCGGCCGGAGCGTCCACTTTCATGCGGGCCGAGAGGCGGTAGGCGCGGCCGGCGTAGGGCTGCACGTCTACCCGCTGCCGGAAATAGAACAGGGAGCTGACCTGGGTTTTGAGTTTGGATTGGGCCGCCGCGGGCAGGTAGCAGGCCAACAGCGTGAGCAGGAGGGCGAAGTGTTTCAAGCGCAAAGAAAGATGAGGGTAAAATAGGCTGATTAGCAAACCGGCCGACAGGTTGCCCCGCTGGCCGTTTTCGCCTGTCATTTCAAGGTCGCCGTTGACTTAGGAAGGCTTAGGCACTTCTTAGTCGACGTAGAGCACCTGCACCATGGTCTGGCCCACCGCCTTGAGCGTCTTGCGGTCGATGATGCTCATGTTGTCGGTGGTGGCGTGGTGGTAGGCGGGAAAGTAGTCGTCGCCGTAAGTGGGGTGGTCGTAGATGTCGAGCGTGGGGATGCCGGCCCGGTTCGTGTACACGTGGTCGTCGGTGATGCCGCCGGTGTCCTGGAAGCGGAAGAAATCGGAGTAGCCCAGCGTGGCCGCCGTGTTCCAGATTTTGTCGAGCGGGCCGCGGGCGTTGGTGCGCGAGGTTTCTTCGCGGGTGAAGGTGCCGCCCTTGGCGCCCACCATGTCGAGCAGCACGCCGAACTCGGCCTTGTAGCCCACGGGCAGCAGGTTTTTGGACCAGTACTGCGAGCCCAGGCACCACGAGTCGGTGCCGCTGCCGTCGAGCTGGTTTTTCACGCCCTGCTGAGTGCCCTCGTCGTGGCCCCAGTCCTCGGCGTCGAAGAAGATGAAGTCGACGCCCACGTTGGGGGCCAGCGAATCGGGCTGCTGGCTGAGCACCCGTGCCATTTCCAGGGCCACGGCCACGGCGCTGGCGCCGTCGGAAGCGCCGTCCATGGGCTTGTTTTTCTTGGCCGGGTCCTTGTCGGCATCGGCGAAAGGCCGGGTGTCCCAGTGGCCGAAGATGGCCACGCGCCGCGCCGCCGTGGGCTGGTACTGGGCAATGATGTTGCGGGCCCGGATGTTGGTGCCGTCAAACGTCATCGCCGTGAACGGCTGCTCCATCACCTTCAGGCCGTAGCCCTTCAGCTTGCGCACCAGCCAATCGCCGCAGGCCACGTGGGCCTTCGAGTTGGGCACGCGCGGCCCGAAGCTCACCTGCTTGGCCGTGAAGGCATAGGCCGAGTCGGCGTTGAACACCGGCGCCTTGGGCAGCTTGGGGGCAGCCGGCGCGCTGGTGTCGGCCGTTTCGGTGGTTTTGGTTTTGTCCGGGCAGCCGGTGAGAACGAGCAGGCCCGCCAGAGCGGCCAGGGGAAGGCGGAAAGTGCGGAAATTCATGCGACGTGCGATGCGGCGCGGACGGTGGGCCTCACCCCCGGCCCCCTCTCCCAAAGGAGAGGGGGAGCCTGGCGAATGTTTCGGTTAGTGAATAAATGTGATGCAGTGGGCTTGCGAAATTATTCCTCGCTGTAGGCCCACTCCACGCCGGCCTTGGTGTCTTTTATCACGATGCCCTGGCCTTTGAGGGCGGCCCGAATCTGGTCCACCTTGTCGTAGGCTTTGTCGGCTTTGGCTTCGGAATAAAAGCCCAGCGTGAGGTCGAGGAGCAGCTCGGCGTTGGCGCGGGGCTCGTCCTGCAGGCCCAGCACGTCCTGCACCAGGGTGCGGTAGGTGGCGGCGGCTTGCGCCAGCGCCTTAGCGCCCACTTCGGCCAAGGCGGCTGGCGTGGCCGCCAGGGTGTTGAAGCGCTTAAGCAGGTCGAACAGGGCAGCCAAGGCGCGCGGCGTGTTCAGGTCGTCGTTGAGGAACTCGGCAGGCTTGGCGGCCAAGGCCAGCAGCTGCTGAGCGGCGGTTTCCGATACTTCGCCGGTCACTTCCGTGGCCGTGAGCTTATCCAGCAGGCGCAGGCCGTTCATCAGCTTGCGGTAGCCTTTGCGGGCGGCCTGCAGGGCGTCGTCGCTCACGTCCACGGGCGAGCGGTAGTGGGCCTGCAGCAGGAAGAAGCGCACCACCATGGGCGAATACGCCTGTGACAAGCCGCCGGTGGGCCCCACAAACATGTCGCCGAGCAGCACGAAGTTGCCCAGGCTCTTGCTCATCTTGGTGCCGTTCACGGTTATCATGTTGTTGTGCAGCCAGAAGCGGGCCTCGTCGGTGTGGGCATGGCTGCCCTGGCTCTGCGCGATTTCGCACTCGTGGTGCGGAAACATCAGGTCCAGGCCGCCGCCGTGGATGTCGCTCAGCTTGCCGAGGTACTTGCGGCTCATGGCCGAGCACTCCAGGTGCCAGCCGGGGAATCCTTCGCCCCAGGGCGAAGGCCAGCGCATGATGTGCTCGGGCGCGGCCTTTTTCCAAAGGGCAAAGTCCAGCGGGCTGCGCTTCTCGCTCTGGCCCTCCAGGTTGGCACGCGTGCCGGCCAGCTGGTCTTCAATGCTGCGGTTCGAGAGCTTGCCGTAGCGTTCGGACTCGTTGTACTTAGGCACGTCGAAATACACCGAGCCGTTCACCTCATAGGCCAGGCCGTTGGCGATGATTTCCTCGATGACCTGAATCTGCTCGATGATGTGGCCGCTGGCCTGGGGCTCGATGTCGGGCGGCAAGCAGCCCAACGCCAGCATGTGCTGGCGGTAGCGGTTGGTGAAGTGCTGGGCCACCTGCATGGGCTCGATGCGGGCCGCGCGGGCGGCTTTCTCCATCTTGTCCTCGCCGGTGTCGGCGTCGCTTTCGAGGTGGCCCACGTCGGTGATGTTGCGCACGTAGCGCACCTGGTGGCCCAGGTGACGCAGGTAGCGCGTCAGCACGTCGAACACCACCGGCCCGCGCGCGTTGCCCAAATGCGCCTCGCTGTACACGGTGGGGCCGCATAAGTACACACCCACCTGGGGCGGGTGCACGGGCTGGAATTCTTCTTTTCGGCGGGAAAGCGTGTTATAGAGCGAGAGCATGAAAATCAGTTAACAGTTGTCAGTGAGCAGTGAACAGTTGTTTGAAGAGAGTGGAACAGCATTGATAACTGCTCATTGGTAACTGTTAACTGCACTTATGCGCGGCCGCTTGAGCGCAGAATGGAGAATAGAATACGACAAAGTTGCTGACAATCGTCGTGAAGTGAGAGAAACATCTTTTCCTCGATGTAGCCAGCCGCCTGTAACAACCGGAGCCAATAACTTGTCTCACGGGCCTCTTTGTAGGCAATGGAAATTTTGCTCGTAAAGTCAGCAGTCGATATTGCCCCGGTTGCTTCTTCTGCGTTTGCTCCTATCGCCGTCGCGCTGCGAACCATTTGCTTGGAGACTACGAATTCCCGCTCATTCGTTTGCAGGTGGCGGTAGAATTTCATCATGCGCACCGCGAAAGCAAACGATTTCTGTAGCAGCGGACCGGCTTCGTACTGTGGCTTATCCATAGCCAAAACTACTCGGTTATCAGTGAACGGTTGATTGCTCACTGATAACTGCTCACTGATAACTGCTCACTGATAACTGCTCACTGATAACTGCCCACTGATAACTGCTCACTGATAACTGATAACTGATACAATGCCTCGACCGGAAAATGGTCGCTCCATTTCACTTCCCGGTGCACCTGGCAGCCCAGCACCCGCCACTGCGGACTGGCAAACTGCTGGTCGATGCGCAGCAGGGGCAGGCGGCCGTTGTAGGTGGCGCCAATGCCCAGGCCGACGGTGGCCCAGGCGTTTTGCAGGTGGTCGGCCAGCTGGTCGTAGGCGTAGGAATAGGGCAGGTCGTTGAGGTCGCCGGCCAGCAGCACGGGGTAGGGCGAGTGGGCCACCCGGGCCAGCAGCGTGTCGACCTGGGTGCCGCGGGCCACCGCGCCGTTGCGGAAGCGGCGCAGCAGGTTGGGCGCTTTCTGGCGCAGGCCGTCGCGACTGCCGGTGGCGGCGGCAATGTCGGCCTCGGCCATGCTCATGCTCTGCAGGTGCAGGTTGAAAATGCGGAGGGTATCGGGGCGGCCGCGGCCGGTGCGGGCGGCGGGGCGCACCACGTCGGCCCACATGGCGTGGTTTTGGGTGAGCTTGCCGAAGGAGATGGTGCCCCGGCGCACAATGGGAAAGCGCGAGAAAATGGCCAGCCCAAACTCGGCCCCGATGCTGTTGGTGAGCGTGACCGACACGAAAGCGTGCCGGCCGCTGCCGCGCCCCAGGTATTCCTCGGTCCGGAAAATGTCCTTGTCGTTGCGCGAGCCGTGGGGCTCGTTGTAGAACTCCTGCAGGCACAGCACGTCGGCCGGACTGGCAGCCAGCCAGCGAATGAAGCCCGTGGAAGACGCCATGTCGGGGTCGCGCAGCTGGGCATACACATTGAAAATGCGCACATTGGCCGACAGCAGCGACACTTCCGTGGGGTGTACCTCATAGAATTGTGAGGCCGGCACCGGGGCTTTCTGCAGGGTGGCGTTGCGCTTGCCCACGGTGCCGGTGGCGGGGGGCAGCTTGTTGGCGCGGGGCAGGTGCAGGGCCAGGCCGCGCTGCAAATGGGGCCAGGTGAGGCCCAGCACCAGCAGGGGCAGCACGGCCACCCGCCAGTTGCGCCGCAGCCAGTACAGCGCCAGCAGCAGCGTGCACAGCAGCGCCAGCGGCGTGGTGAGTGCCCCAAACAGCACCGGCCAGAACGCCGCAGCCGGCACCTGCTGGCAGGCAATGGCCAGCAGCAGCCAGCCCAGGGTAAGCAAGGTTATTTTGAAAGCGAAAGAGCGGCGCACAGCACTGGCAAACGAGCCCGCAAAGGTAGCGGCAGGGCCTGCAAGCAGCGGCAGGTCGGGGGCCTTTATATTCCCGGTGCGTGCCCAGCGGAAATGGTGCGAGAATCCCGCGCAACCTTGCACGAATTTTGCGCCTCATCCGTTTCGGCTGCAACCGTGCCGGCCCGCGAATGGGTCCTTTCTGCTGGCGGCTTCCTTTTCCTTCTTTCCTGCCTTTGGCGCTTCTATGCCTCTACTTTTCCGCTTTAGTTTCCGGCCGTTGGGGCCGTTGCCGCTGGGTTTATTGCTGCTGATGGCCGGAGCCGGCCCGGCCCGCGCGACGGGCAGCGAACCCGGGCAGCCCAGCCTGGAATTCATTCACAACAAAGGCCAGTGGGAAGTCCCCGTGCGCTACGAAGCCGCCCTGCCCTCGGGCCGGCTGTTTGTGCAGCGCGACGCCCTCACCTACGCCTTCGTGGACCCCGCCCTGCTGCAGCACCACCGCGAAGCCACCGGCCGCCCGGCGCCGGGCGGCACCCGCGCCGCCACACCGGCCGTGGTGGCGGCCCACGCCTACACGGTGCATTTTGAAAAAGCCAGCGCCCGCGCCAAACTCACCGCCGAGGGGGCCACGGCCGGCACCCGCAACTACTTCGTGGGCGCCGACCCCAAGCGCTGGGCCAGCGACGTGGCCGCCTACCGCCGCCTGCGCTACGAGCAACTCTGGCCTGGCATCGACCTAACCTTATATGAAAACGCCAACCAGCGCCTGGAATACGACGTGCTGCTGGCACCGCACGCCAACCCCGCCCGCGTGGCCCTGCGCTACGACGGCGCCAGCCGCCTCAGCCTCGACGGCGCCGGCAACCTCGTGGTGAAAACCACGGTGGCCACCGTCACAGAACAAGCCCCGCAGGCCTGGCAAATGGACGCGGCCGGCCGCCAGCAGCCCGTGGCGTGCCGCTACGTGCTCAAAGGCAGCACCGTCACGTTTGCCCTGGGTGCCTACGACCACAGCCGCGCCCTCACCATCGACCCCACGGTGCAGTTTTCCACGCTCACCGGCTCGGCGGCCGACAATTGGGGCTTCACGGCGACTTATGACGCGGCCGGCAACCTTTACTCCGGTGGCATTGCATTTGGGGCGGGATTTCCTACCACGGTAGGCGCTTACCAGGCCAGCTTCAGCAGCCTCGAAGACATGGCCCTCATCAAGTACAACACCACCGTGCGGGGCACGGCGGCGCGGATGTGGGCCACCTACCTGGGCGGCAACAGTGCCGACTTTCCGAGCAGCCTAGTGGTGAACGCGCAAAACGAGCTGGTGGTGCTGGGCAGCACTTCCTCCACCAACTTTCCCACCACGCCGGGGGCGGCTCAGCGCACGTTCGGCGGCGGCTCCTCGCTCAATCCTTTCAATGTGGCAAATCCGACCACGTTGCCGCAATACCTCATGCCCAACGGCGCCGACCTGGTGGTGGTGCGCCTCGACGCCAACGGCAGCACCCTGCGCGCCAGCACCTACCTGGGCGGCTCCGGCAACGACGGCGTGCTGAACGAATACTCGGCCACGGCCTCCAACTACGGCGACGTGTTTCGGAGCGACGTGGTGCTTGATGGCAACGGCAACGTGTACGTGGCGTCGTCGTCGACTTCGACCAACTTTCCGGGCCTGAGCCAGGGCTTCAACCCCACTTTCCGGGGCGGCAGCTCCGATGCGCTGGTGTGCAAGCTCACCGCCGACCTGAGCGCCGTGGCCTGGGCCGGCCTGCTGGGCGGCACCGCCGCCGACGCGGCCTACTCCATTCAGCGCGACGCGCAGGGGCGGGTATACGTGTGCGGCGGCACCAATTCGCCCACGCTGCCGGGCACCACGGGCGCCTTCCGGGCCGCGCTGCAGGGCGGGGTAGACGGCTTTGCAGCCCGCGTGAGCGCCGACGGGCGCACGCTGGAGCGGGCCACCTTTGTGGGCACGGCCAGCTACGACCAGGCCCAGTTTCTGCAGCTCGACGCGGCCGGCAACGCCTATTTGTTTGGCCAAACGCTGGGGCAGTACCCCGTCACGCCGGGCCTCTACACCGTGGCGGGTGGCCGGCAGTTCATCCAAAAGCTCAACCCCGACCTCACGGCCAGCATCTACAGCACGGTGTTTGGCAGCGGGCGCTCCAGCATCGACCTGGTGCCCACGGCGTTTCTGGTGGATGAGTGCGAGCGTATTTACGTGGCGGGCTGGGGCGGCGAAGACACCGGCGGCTACCTGCAGGGCACCACCTTCGGCCTGCCCGTGACGGGTAATGCCTTCCAGCGCACCACCGACGGCTCCGACTTTTACCTGGCCCAGTTTGGGGCCGGCATGAGCAGCCTGCAGTACGGCACCTACTTCGGGCAAAACGGTGGTGGGGCTGAGCACGTCGACGGCGGCACCTCGCGCTTCGACCGGCGCGGCATTGTCTACCAGGCGGTGTGCGCCAGCTGCCGCGGCACGCAGGGCTTTCCCTCCCCGCCCGACGCCGGCACCTACACCACCCAAAACGGCAGCACCAACTGCAACAACGGGGCCTTCAAGATGAACTTCGAAATCATTCAGGCCGACCCCGGCCCGCGGCGCTTTGTGTGCGTGGGCAGCGGGCCGGTGGCCCTGAGCGGCACGCCCATCGGCGGCATCTGGACCGGGCCGGGCGTGCAGGCCACGGCCGGCGGCGGCTACCAGTTTGAGCCCGCCGCGGTGGGCCCCGGCCAGTACGGCCTCACCTACACGGTGGCCTCCACGGGCACCTGCATCAGCACGCGCAGCGTGCGCTACGTGGTGGCGCCGCCCGTGGTGCCCACGGTGAACCCCATTTCGCCCCAGTGCACCAGCGGCCAGGGCGCGGCCCTCACGGCCTCGGTGCCGGGCGGGGTGTGGAGCGGGCCGGGCGTATCGGGCAGCATTTTCCTGCCGGCCGCAGCCGGGCCGGGCACGCACACCATCAGCTACACCGTCGCGGACTCGCTGGGCTGCGGCGTGGGCACCCGGCAGGTGGTGGTGACGCGCCCGCCCACCGTGGTGCCTGGCCGCGACACCACCCTGTGCGCCGACCTACGCCAGCCCTTCCAGCTGCGCGGCTACAGCCCGGCGGGCGGCGTGTGGAGCGGTACGGGCGTTACCCCGAGCGGCTTTTTCACACCCCCGAACACCAACAACCGCGGCGGCGTCTTCCCCCTGACATATACCGTGACCGAGGGCCCCTGCCAGGCCGCGGCCACCCGCACGGTGGTGCTGGCCCCCACCTCCACCCAGGACGTGGGCCTGAACCTGCCGGTGTGCGAGGCCGTGCCGCAGTACGCGGGCCTGGCTCCGTTCAAGTGCCAGCTCTCGCCGGTGCTGCTGGCGCCCCGGGCCACCTACCTCTGGGATTTTGGCGATGGCAGCACCAGCACCGAGGCCGAACCCACGCACGTGTACGAAAAGCCGGGCTCCTACCGCGTGCAGCTGCAGGCCCGCTACGGCAACTGTGAGGTGCTCACGGGGTTTGCGCCGGTGGAGGTGGGCGCTGTGTTCGTGCCCAACATCATCACCCCCAACGGCGACAACCAGAACCAGACCTTCCGGCCGCGCATCGGCTGCAAGCCGGCGTCGCTGGAAGTGTTTTCGCGCTGGGGACAGCGCGTGTACCAAACCGATGAGTACCACAACGACTGGGATGCCAAAAACCTGCCCGACGGCATCTACTATTTCCTGCTGCGCGATGCCGACGACCGGCGCGTGAAGGGCTGGGTGGAGGTGCGCCGCTAGCCCGGTCAGGCTGCTGTTGCCCGTTCGGCCGCTCCGCAACCCGGGGCGGCCGAACGTTTATATTTACTTTCCCACCCGTCCTTTATTCTGTTGTTGATGAAGCTATTTCTACTCGTAGCGGCGGGCGTGCTGCAGCTGGGTTTCGGCACCGCGGCCACGGCCCATACCACGCCCCCGACCCGACCCGAGCGCACGTTGGAATTTGTGGAAAACAAAGGCCAGTGGGACGACCGCGCCCGATACGTGGCCGCCCTGCCCGGCGGCCGCCTATTTGCCGAGCCCGACGGCCTCACGTTCTCGTTGCTGGCCAGCGGCAGCCTCGACCGGCCCGGCCACGGCACCCACAAGCAGCGCCGGCCCGCCGCCGACAGCCTGCTGCACGGCCACGCCCTGCAGCTGCGCTTTGCGGGCGCGGCCCCGGCCACCATCACCCCCACCGAGGCCACCGAGGAGCGGCGCAACTACTTCCTGGGCCAAGACCCCACGCGCTGGGCCACCGGCGTGCGCGGCTTCCGCGAGCTGCGCTACGCCGGCCTGTGGCCCGGCGTGAACGCCTGCGTGTACGAAAGCGCCGACCAGCACCTGGAATACGACTTTGAAGTGGCGCCCGGCGCCCGCCCCGAGGCCATTGCCCTGCGCCACGACGGCGCCACCGGCCTGCAGCTGGATGCCGAAGGCAACCTGCTGGTGCGCACCAGCGTGGGCACCCTCGTGGAGCGCGCCCCGCAAGCCTGGCAAACCACCGCCCGCGGCCGGCGCAAGGCCGTGGCCTGCCGCTACGCGCTGGCCGACGGCACGGTGCGCTTTGCGCTGGGCCATTATGATAAAACCCTGCCGCTCGTCATCGACCCCGTGGTGGTGTTTGCTACCTATACCGGCTCGACGGCCGACAACTGGGGCTTCACGGCCACCTACGACGCGCAGGGCAACCTCTACTCCGGCGGCATTGTGTTTTCGCTGGGCTACCCGGCCAGCTCGGGCGCTTTTCGCACGCAGTTTTCGGGCGTCATCGACATTGGCGTGATTAAATACAACACCAGCGTGAACGGACCCGCCGCGCGGGTGTGGGCGTCCTATATCGGCGGCAGCAACGCCGACTTTCCCACCAGCCTGGTGGTGAATAGCCAGGGTGAGCTGTTGCTGCTGGGTGCCAGCTCCAGCAACAACTACCCGACCACTGCAGGGGCTTTGCAGCGCACCTTCAACCAAGGCTTTTACACCGACCCCTACGGCTACGGCTTCGACTACGCCCTGCCCAATGGCTCCGATTTGGTGATAACCCGCTTCAGCGCCAATGGCACGGGCCTGGTGGGCTCGACCTACCTGGGCGGCTCGGGCAACGAGGGCGTGCTCCCGCTGAACGTGAACACCACCACCCAGCTGGCCCACAACTATGGCGACCCGTTTCGGGGCGACATTCTGGTGGATGCGGCCGACAACGTGTACGTGGCCAGCAACACTTCTTCCAGCGACTTCCCCTTGGCCCGCGGCTTTGCTACCTCCTACCGGGGCGGCACCACCGATGGCCTGGTGCTCAAGCTCAACCCCACCCTCACGGCCCTTACCTGGGGCAGCTACCTGGGCGGGGGCGCTTCCGATGCCGCGTATTCTATCCAAGTAGAGCCCACGAGCGGCGACGTGTACGTGGCCGGCGGCACGCTGAGCCCCAACTTTCCCACCACGGCCGGCAGCCTGCGGCCGGCGGCCCTAGGCGACGTCGATGGCTTTGTGGCCCGCATCAGCGCCAGCGGCACCAGTCTGCTGCGCGCCAGCTACCTGGGCACGCCGGCCTACGACCAAAGCTACTTCCTGCAATTGGGCACCGACGGCGGCGTGTACGTGCTGGGCCAGACCGCCGGGGCCTACCCCACCACGCCCGGCCTGTTCATTACCCCCAACGGCCGGCAGTTCATTCACAAGCTCGACCCCAACCTGAGCACCACGCAGCTGGCCACGGTATTCGGCAGCGGCCGCAACAGCATCGACCTCGACCCCACGGCCTTCCTGGTGGACCGCTGCGACCGAGTGTATGTGTGTGGCTGGGGCGGCGGGCACAACACCAACTTGTTCGGCGAGCCGTACCTGGCCCTCAATGGCCCCATGTCCGGGATGCCCATCACGCCGGGGGCGCTGCAAATCAGCACCGACAGCCGCGACTTCTACCTGGTACAGTTTGCGGCGGGCCTGGGCAGCTTGGCCTACGGCACGTACTACGGCGACACCAACGGCACCGACGACCACGTGGACGGCGGCACCTCGCGCTTCGACCCGCGCGGCGTGGTGTACCAGGCCGTGTGCGCCTGCGGGTTTGGCTCGGGCTTTCCCATTCCGCCGGGCGCCAATACCTACTCCACCTTCAACCCCAGCGGCAACTGCAACAACGCCGCCTTTGTCTTCAACTTCGAGCCCAGCATCGCCAACGCCGGCGCCGACCAAACGGTGTGTGCCACGGCCGGCCCCCAACCCCTGGTGGGCAACCCGACGGGCGGCATCTGGAGCGGGCCCGGTGTGACGGGCAGCCTGGCCACGGGCTTTTTTTTCACACCCTCGGTGGCGTTGGTGGGAGTGCAAAGCCTGACTTACACCGTGCTCAGCTCGGGGCTGTGCACCACCACCGGCACCCGCCGCGTAACCGTGACGGCCCCGCCCACGGTGGCCATCACGGCGCCGCTACAAGCCACGTACTGCGCCCCCGGGCTCAACAACCCGGCGCTTCCGGTGGTGCCGCTCACCGCCGCGCCCGCCGGCGGGGTGTGGAGCGGCTCGGGCGTCGTCACCGGGGGCAGCACGGGGGTTTATTTCGACCCCAACCGCGCGGTGGGCACCTACCAGGTCATCTACACGCTGAGCGTGGGCGGCTGCGTGGTGCAGGACAGCCGCACCGTGGCCATCACCCGACTGGCGGCGCCCGTGCTGCCCGCCGACACCATGCTGTGCCCCGGCAGCACCCAGCGCTTTGCCCTGCGCGGCAGCCCGGCCGGCGGCATCTGGACGGGCGCCGGCGTGAGCGGCAGCCCGGCCACGGGCTTCTACTTCACGCCGCCAGCTGGCTTTGTGGGCCCCGCCACGCTCAGCTACGTGGTGAGCAGCGGGGGGTGTTCGGCCACTTCCACCCGGCGGGTGTTGGTGGCGGCGGTGCCCACACTCACGGCGGCGGCAGCGCCGGTCAATTGCCCCGAAGCCCGACTGGCACCGCTCACGCTGCGTTTCACGGCCGGCGCACCCGTTGCGGGCACCAGCCTGAGCTGGGATTTTGGCGACGGCACGCAATCGACGGAAAACTCGCCCACCCACACCTACACAGCGCCGGGCAAATACCAGCCCGTGGCGCGCCTGCGCTACAACGCCAGCCAGTGCGAAACCCAACTGGCCCTGCCCGTGGTGGAGGTGCTGGCAAGCAAAATCCCGAACATCATCACCCCCAACGGCGACGACCAAAACCAAACCTTCCGGCTGGGCCCAGACTGCCCCCCGCACCTGCAAATCTTCTCCCGCTGGGGCCAGAAGGTGTTCGAAGCCGCCGCCTACCGCAACGACTGGCAGGCCGAAGGCCAGCCCGACGGCGTGTACTACTACCTCATCACCTACCCCGACGGCCGCCAGCTAAAAGGCACGGTAGAAGTGGTAAGGTGACGCCTGGGCTTAATGAGGAATTGGCGCGTCTGTCATCCTGAGCGCAGCGAAGGACCTTATCACGTTTGCTTCGTTTGACATTACTGCAAACCGTTCTTCGTTGCGAAGGTCCTTCGCTGCGCTCAGGATGACAGACGTTTTCAAACACTCATTTCTCTTCATTCTGCCGTGCTCCTTAAGCGCAGCGCCAGCCAGCGCAAATCGGCGGTACCGGGCAGCAGGTCCGGCCAGGCGGCACCAATGGCGCGGCGGAAATGCACCAGCAAGTACGCCGCTGTGGCCGCGTAAGAGGCCGACATGCCCAGCGCCGCACCGGTCATGCCCAGGCGGGGCACCAGCACCAGGCAGGCGGGCACCGTCACGGCCAAGCCCAGCAGGGCCGCGCGGTTGTTCACACCATAGCGCGCCGTGCCGCTGAAATAGGAGCTGGCCTGCATGGCCGCCCCATACGCCATGATGCCGGGCGCCAACGCCAGAATGACCCCGTGCGCCGCCCCAAACTCCGGCCCGAAAAAAGCCGCCAGCCAGGCCGTGGGCACGGCCGCCAGCACCAGCACCGCGCCAGCCGTGGCCAGCAGCGTGAGCCGGCTGCCGCGCAGGGCCGCGTGGGTTTGCTCGCGCTGATTGGCGGCATTCACCAGCGCCACGTACTGAATGAGGGCCGTGCTGCGCGGTATCAGCCAGATGGCCTCGGCCAAGGCCACGCCCACCGAAAGCACGCCCAGCGCCCTGGCGCTGGCCAGGTACGCCACCGCGTAGTAGCCGAAGCGGTAGTTGGCAAAGGTGAGTAGGTTGGAAAAATGCGCGCTCCGGCTGTGGCGGGCCAGCTCGCGGGCCACCACCCGGCGGCGGGCGCGGCGGCTGCCCCAGGCATCGGGCAGGCGCAGCAGCAGCCCCAGGCTGAGCAGCCACGGCAGGCCATAAGCCAAGTAGTTGGCGTAGTAATACACCCGCACTTCCAGCCAGTGGGCCGCGGCAAACGCCACCGCCAGCGCCAGCGCCAGCAGCGCGGCCTGGGCCGTGGTGAGCACATTATACACCTGCTCGTGCTTGCGCCCCAGCAGCAGAAACAGGTTGATGGACAGCAACACCTGCACCAGCGTCACGGCCCCCAGGTGCAGCACGTATTCCGCCGATACCGGCCGCAGCAGGCCCACCGCTACGGCCCCGCCCACGCTCACCACCGCGGCCCAGCCGTAGGCCGGCAGCAGCAGGTGCCAGGCATTGCGGCGCGGCACGAGGTATATCAGCGACGAGCCCCCACCAGCCCGGCCAGCAGCACCAGCCCCGACATGTCGGTAAAAAACAGGCTGACCTGCCCGCGCCCCGCCGCCCCCAGGTAGCGCGCCGTGAGCCACACCACTGCAAAGCTGAGCCCCGCCGTGAGCACGCGCGCCGCGAAATGCTGAAGAATGCGTTTGAACATGAGCCCGCGAAAGAACAACACAAACCCGCACTCCCCCTCGGCCGAAGACGGGAATGCGCTAATCAGCTGGCCAGCACCCGGCGGTAGAGCGCCCCAAACTGCCGGCCCACCGCTTCCACCCCAAAGCGACTATTTACCGCCGCGGCCAGCCCGGCGGCATCGGTGGGGTCAGTTTCGGCACGGGCCAGCAGCTGGCTCAGGGCCGTGGCCAGCGCTGCCTCGTCGCCGGCCGGCACTATGTGGCCGAACGGGCTGCCTTCGGGCACCAGCTCGGGCACGCCGCCCACGCGGGTGGCCACCACCGGCAGGCCGCTGGCTTGGGCTTCGATAAGTACGCAGGGCAGGTTTTCGACGTTGGAAAACAGCACGAAGCCGGTGGCTTGGCGCATCTCGGCCGCCACCGCCGGGTGGGCCAGCTTGCCCAGAAAAACCACCGTGCCGTCGGCCAGCAGGCCCAGGTCGGTGGCCTGCTGGCGCACCTGGGCTTCATCGGGGCCGTAGCCGGCAATGCGCAGGCGCAGGCCCGGCCAGGCGGCGCGCAGGCCGGCCACGGCGCGCAACAGCCCGCACAGGTTTTTGGCCGCTTCGTTGAAGGCCGCCACGTGCAGCAGGGTGCGTGCCGGCCGAACCGCATCAGGCTTGCCGGGATGAAACAGGTCGGTATCCACCACGTTCGGTATCACCGCCGAAACCGGATTTTGGGCACCCAGCGCGGCCAGGGCGTCGCGCAGGTTGGCGCTCACCGTATGCAGGGCCGCGGCCTGGCGTACCACGGCCGCCGTCAGCCAGCGGCGCAGCCCCGAAATGCTGGCCGCGCGCGGCGGCAGGTAGCGCGTCCAGTGCTCCGTCACGACGAAGGGAACGCCGCGCAGCACCCGCAAGCCCCAGGCAAACAGCCCCGTGCGCAGCAGCACGTGCACGTGCACCAGGTCGGGGCCGTGGCCGGCCCAATGCCGCTGCAGCTGCCGGTAGCCGCGCAGCAGGCACCAGTAGTAAAGCAGCAGCTTCAGCGGCTTGTCGAGTAGGGCCAGGCCGGTAGGCGCGGCGCGGTAGTAGTAGCGCAGCGTGGGCCAGGGCCCGTCGAAATCCTCATCGGCGTCAATCAGTTGCGGGATGGGGCCGCGCGCCACGGCCGCAAACAGCACGGCGCCCTCCACCCCGCCGTACGCCGCAATGGCGGCCACGTGCCGGCCCACAAAGTCGCCGTCCTGGTCGTCGTAGCGGTTGGGGTACCACTTGGGCAGGTGCAGAACGCGGGGCAGTTTCAAGGCAGAACGCAAAAAGAGGCGCGGCGAATTTGCTACAAAGTACGGCCGTGGCCATTACTCCTTTTCCGCCGCCTTGCGGCCAGGCTGAAGCCAAACGCCGCCGGCCCCTGAAGCCCGGGCCTGCGCGGCCGAGCGGCATGCTGCTTTGGCCGCTACCTTCGTCATAGCTTGTTTCCGCGCCAGCACCGAATTTCCCCGAACAACCGCGGCCCCCGCCGCTCCGCTTATTTTTTGATACCATGCTCATTTCCATGACCGGCTTTGGCCAGGCCCACCGCGAAACCGACACCTACACGGCCACCGTCGAACTGCGGTCAGTAAATTCCAAAACTCTCGACCTGACTCTGCGCCTGCCCCGCTTCCTGATGCCGCACGAGCTGGAAATCCGCAACGCGGTGGCCAAGGCCCTGCTGCGCGGCAAAGTCAACCTCAACCTCGATTTTGTGCGCCCGGCCGCAGCCCGCACCGCCGCCACGCTCAACAAAGAAGCGCTGGTAGCCGCCTTCCACGAGTTGAAAGCCGTGGCCGCCGGCCTGGGCCTGCCCGCCGGCGAGGAAACCCTGCTGGCGGCGCTGCGCCTGCCGGGCGTCATCCCCACCGCCTCCGAAGTGCGCGACGCCGAGCCCGCCGCCGAAGAAATTACCTGGGCCGAGCTACAGCCCCTGCTCACCGAAGCGCTGGCGGCCATGCAGCAGTTTCGGCAGGACGAAGGCCAGACGCTGACCACCGAAATTCTGGGCTACGTGGCCACCATCCGGCAGCAGCTGGCCGCCGTGGAGCTGCACGACCCCGCCCGCATCGAGCACGTGCGCCAGCGCCTGGCCAGCCACCTGGCCGAGCTCACCAGCCACGAGCAGTTCAACGCTACGCGCTTCGAGCAGGAGGTGCTCTACTACATCGAGAAGCTCGACATTGCCGAAGAAAAAGTACGCCTGGCCGCTCACTTAGCCTATTTTGAAGAAGCCGCCCACCAGCCCGACGAAGCCGTTGGCAAAAAGCTGGGCTTTCTGGCCCAGGAAATTGGCCGCGAAATCAACACCATCGGCTCCAAGGCCAACGATGCCACGGTGCAGCACCTGGTGGTAGGCATGAAGGAGGAATTGGAAAAAATAAAAGAGCAGCTCAACAACATTCTTTAACCGCCCATCGGGGCCGTCGGGTGTCGGGTTTCGTTCGCCGAGAAATCGGGCTCGCCGGTCGAAAAAGAGCCTTTTAATTGTACTATACTTATAAAATTTGCAATACAACAAATGAATATGCCAGGCATTTTGTGATTGGCAGCTCATTTGAATAGCCCACTTGGCACGGTCTCAACTAGCCGAATGTTAGCGCTTTATTGGATTAGTGCCATGCCTCGTGTTTCGTTCACAGAAAAAAATTCCGATATTTGCAAGTGCAAAGTTGGATATTTGATTATTGTATCTAACTTGGGTACTCAATTACCGTTTTAGTTACCACCACCTATTCCGCGATTAGTATGAAATCTACATTTTTACTCTGCATTCTGGGGCTCTTTTTAACGGCTGCCCGGCCGCTATCTGAGATTGAGCTGGTGAAAAAACGCGTGCTCAGCGAGCGGGTGGAAATCCTGATTCCCAAGGGCTTTGAGGTGATGACCGAGCAGCAGATGGACTTCGCCTACGCCAAAGCCCAGAGCCGCCCGAGCGTGATTTTCACCAACAACAACCTCATCAGCCTGGCCTTCAACTACAGCGACAACGACGCCGACCAGGACATGGTCGACATCTACGCCGCCTCGTTTGGCAAGACTTACCACAAGCAATACAAAGACGCCACCTGGTTCGGCGATGGCGTGAAAAACATCAACAACCGCAAGGTGGGCTTCCTCGAATTCATGAAGCCCGAAATGGGCCACGAGGTGTACACGCTGGTGTTTTTCACCGACGTGGAAGGCAAATTGATGATTTGCACCTTTAACTGCGCCGACCGCCAGAAGCCCGAGTGGGAGCCCATTGCCAAGCAAATCATGCTCTCGCTGAAAGCCAAAGGCTAAGCCGTCAGCGATGTAGTAACAGCCGATAGTCGGTAGTCGAGCGCAGGTTCGGCTACCGACTATTTTTTTGCGCGGTGGGCGGCGCCTTCTTCGTTGAGAAAATCGCGCACCAAGCCAAAAGCGCCCGCGAAGCCGGCCAGCGACAGGGCGGCGGGCTTGTCGTTCACGTCGTGATAGGCCGTGCTGCCGCCGCGGGTGTAGAGGAAAAATGCGGGCACACCGGCTTCAGAAAAAGGGTAATGGTCGGAATTGGCGGCGCGGCCGCGCGGCGCCAGGGCCGGCAGGTAGTGGTGGGCATTGTTGAGGGCTAAGAGGCGCTTGTAGGGCGCTTCAAACACGCGGCCATTCACGACGGTGGCGCCCTGCTCGCCGGTGCCCAGCAGGTCGAGGTTGACGAGAAACTTGATGCTCTTAAGCGGCACCAGCGGGTGAGCCACAAAGTAGTTAGAGCCCACCAGGCCCGCCTCCTCGGCCCCAAACAGCAGGAACACCACGGAGCAGGCCGGGCGGTTTTCGGGGCGGGCGTAGTACGCGGCCAGCTCCAGCAGTAGGGCCACGCCGCTGGCGTTGTCGTTAGCGCCGGGGAAGTAGGCTTTGGGGCCCATCATGCCCAGGTGGTCATAGTGAGCCGACACCACGAGGAAGGAGTCGGGCTGCGCCGCGCCGCGCACCACGGCAGCCAGGTTCTGGGTTTGGTAGTTGCGCTGCAGCTGAGCCCCTACCTTCACCGTGCCCCACACGGTGTGCCCCTTGGCCGCACCGGTGGCGGTGTCGCCAAAAATGGCCTTGTCGAGCCACAGCGGCATTTTTTCGGCCAGCACCTCTACGCGGGGCTGGGGCACCTGCTGGGCGGCCAGCGAGGCCGTGAGCTTGGGTACCACCGTGATGAACGCCGCCGCCGAATTGAAGCGCTGCTGCAGCAAGGCCGGCAGCTGCGGCAGGCGGGCGGCATCGGCAGCGCGCATGAGCAGCACGCGCTTGCTCCAGGGCACCAGCAGGTAGCGCGCCTGCACGGCAGCCTTGGTGAACACCATGGTATCGAGCAGCAAAATCCGGCCCCTGGCGGTGCCGGGGCCGGAATTGGGCGCCGCAATGCAGGAGGTGCCGGCCTGCCAGCCGGTGGCCAGCTTGGTGCCGTCGGACTGAATGGACGCGCTGACCTCGCCCGGAAAGGTATTCACGTCGAGCGCGAAGGGCTGGGTATAGTTGGGCGCCAGCGGGGCCAGCTTCAGGGCGCGCAGGCGCTCGCGCAGGTAGGCAGCGGCGGCGTGCTCGCCCTGCTTCACGTAGCCGCGGCCGTGCAGCTCGGGCGCGGCCAGCTTCTTGATGGTGGCGCGGGCGCGGGGTAGGTTCTGGGCCTGGGCCGGGGCGGCGCCCAGCGCGGTGGCGCCCACCAACCCCAGGCAGGCCAGCGCCTGCCCGCGCAGTGGCCGCCTGGCCCAGGCCGTGGCCAAGCCCACGGCCAGCGCGGCACCCAGGCCGTCGCTCAGCAGGTCGGTCCATTCGCCGTGGCGGCCGAGGCGCATGGTCACTTGCAGCACTTCGATGAGGGCACCAAACACGATGCTGGCCCCCAGCACCACCGCCCCGGCGCGGTGGGCCAGGCGCGGCCAGCGGCGCTGCCGCCGCAGCGAAAACCAGCTCAGGCCGGCCAGCACAAAAAACACGCCCGCGTGGGCGGCTGTGTCGAACGACAGCAGCTCCCACACGGGCGTGCGCGGCATTTCATCGGAGGGCGTGAGCGTGAGCACCAGCACCACGGCGGCCCAGCTAAGGGGCAGCGCGGCGTAGGCGCGCGGGGAAGAAGCAGGCAATGGTTTGTGCAAGGGTACGGGGAACATCGCGGCGCCCAAGCCAAAACAGTGCCGGCTCTTAGGCCCCCACCAGCTCGCCGTAGGCGTCGGCGGTCAGCAGGGCGTCGAGCTCGGCCGGATTGGCAATGGAAATTTTCACCATCCAACCGTCGCCGTAGGGGTCCGAGTTCACGGTTTCGGGGGCATCGGCCAGCTTGGCATTCACCTCCAGCACGGTGCCGGTGATGGGGCTGAACAGGTCCGAAACGGTTTTCACGGCCTCCACTGTGCCGAACACGTCGTGCTGGGCCACGTCTTTGTCGAGGGTGTCGATGTCGACGTACACGATGTCGCCCAGCTCTTTCTGCGCGTGGTCGGTGATGCCCACATAGGCAACGTCGCCTTCAACGCGAATCCATTCGTGGTCTTTGGTGTAGTGGAGGGTGGCGGGCAGGTTCATATATGGTGGGTTAGTGGAGTAGTGGGTTGGTGGGTCAAAAGTACACATTCGGCTCCATCCTTAATCCACCACTCCACCATCCCCCTACGTCGCCTATTGCGTCAGGCTGTAGCGCAGCTGGATGCCGCCTTCGCTGGTCGAGTTGCGGAAGGCATTGCTGATGCGCGGCGTGGTCACGGTCTGGCTGTAGTACAGCTGCAGGTTGAGGCGCGTGTTGAGCAGGTAGTCGATAGTGGGGCGCAGCTGCAGCGTTTTCGAGCCGTTGGTGATGGTGCTGCTGGGGCGGCCCACGTTGGCGGGCAGAGCGGTGCCGCCCGTGCCCTGGCTGTTCACGGGGTCGTAGGTGTCGATGATGCTGCGCTGCACCGTGATGTTGTCGCGGATGCTGAGGTCGAGGCGGGCGGTGAGCTGGTTCTTCAACACGCGCTGCTCGCCGCCTACTTTGAAAGGCAGTTTGAGGCTGTTGGTGGCGTAGCCGAAACCAATGATGAACTCCTTGGTCGACAGCTCCGTGACCTGGGCATTGGTCGTGTTCAGCACCACGGCGCGGTCGGTGCGGTACTCGGCGCGGCCGGTCACCTTGCTTACCGTCTGGAAATTGACGCCGATGAGCGGTGAGAGGCGCTCCACGATGCTCACTTGGCCCAGAATATAGTAGGGGATGTATTGCTTCGACGTTTCGCTGCGCTGGGTGGGGAAGCCGCCGGGCTCGTTGCTGTACACGTTGGCCGTGGTGTAGCTGCCCACGCTGTACACCGACGAGTAGGCGTGGTTGAGGGTGAAGGAGCTGAAGTAGCGCTTGACGAACGGCAGCTGGGCAAAGCCGTTGTAGTCGACGCGCCAGTTGGGCAGCGGCAGCAGGGCAAAGGGGTTGAACTTCTCGGCCTTGTAGCCGTCCGACGACTTGCCGTGGTAGGCGTCGATGAAGCTTTGCACCAGCACGTCCTGCGAGTTGTAGCCGTAGCCCTCGTCGGGGTTGGCGTTCGGCCCCGTGGCGGGGTTGGCCTGGGCCAATCGGTCGCGCACAATCTTGCGGTTGTCGACGAAACGCTGGAAGGCCTTCGACGACTCGCCGTTGGCGCTCAGGTCGCCAAACAGCGTTTGGATGGTGACGGTGGTCGTGCTGAACGAACCCGTGCCCAGCGACTGCGCCACAATGCCGCCGACGGGGTCGAAGCCCACCAGCGTTTCGGGGTCGACAGGGCGGCGGTAGTAGGCGTCGCGGTTGCGGGCCAGCTGCCGGCGCGCATCCACCTGCACGTTGAAGTCGCGGAAGGGCTCCAGGGCGGTGCGCAGGGTCAGCGTCTCGGTCAGCAGCGAGCTGAGGGGCGTGTTGAGGTACTCGCTTTGGGTGGTGTACCAGCCGTTATCGCGGGCGCGCTCGTAGAGGGTTTGCAGGCCGGGCTGCTCGCCCAGAATGAAGCCCAGGCCCGGCGCGGTCAGGTCGCGGTCGAGGCCAAACACTTTGGTCTTGGGCAGGTAGCCGGGCAGCAGCGTGCCGTTGGCGCGGGTGTAAGTAAAATTGATGGAGCGGGCCGTCATCAGCGAGCGCAGCACGGCTTTCACAAAGCGGTTTTTCTCGCGGGTGGTGTCGGCCGCGGCGGGCACAGCAGGCGCACCGGGCGCCGCGCGGGTGGGCCGGGGCCGGTCCACGGGCGGTGGGGCGTTGTTGATGATGTTCAGAAACCTCACCTTGTTGTACAGCTTCACCAGGTCAATCTTACCGTTGGCGCTCAGCTCGGCGTTGTTCTGAATGGTGTTGCCCAGGTTCAGTTCTTTCGTATCGGTATTGTCAGGATTGGTGGGGTCCGCCAATGCCGTTTGTCCCAGCGACGAGGCTTGCCAGCTGTAGGTGGCGGCGTAGCGGGTGTCGGCGCTCAGCCAGTCGGTGAGCGGAAACTTGTCGAGCGGCAGGCGGTAGGTGAGGGCGGCCACCTGGGTGAAGTTGGTGGTGCGGCCGCCGCGCAGCAGGTTTTGCTGCAGCTGGTCCCGGTTGCGGATGGCCTCGTCGCTCACCCCAATGGTGCGGCCCGCGCCTTCGTCTACCACGCCGCGGTTGGTGGCCGTGTAGTCGAAAATCAGGCTCTTGGTCAGGTCCCACTTCAGGTCATAAATCCGGCTGATGTAGAACGACTTCTGAATCACGGGCGCAATGCCGTCCGTCGACGGCAAGGTGCCGGCCGCCAGAATGCGCTGCAGGAACCGCTCGTTGTAGCGCCGGTCGATGTCGGTGCGGAACGAGAAGCGCGAGGGCAGCGGCGTGAAGTTGATTTCCTTGAAAATCTTCAGGTACGGGTTGTCCAGGGCCTTAAAGTTGGCCAGCGGCGTATAGTTCTTGGGCGTGGTCTGGTACACGTAGGCCAGGGCCGCGGTGTAGGATTTGGTGTAGTCGCGGTCGGTGCGGATGTCGGTGTGCAGCCGGTCGGTGAGCGAGTAGCTCAGGGCCACGTTCTCGATGTCCCAGGGCTTGGGCTTGGCTAGCGGCGCGCCGGGCTTGGCCGGGCCGCGCTCCTTGCGCACGTTCAGCACCGAAATGCTGCGGCTGGTGGTTTGGTCGATGACCTTCTTGCGGTACTCGGCCTGGGCAGCAGCATCTATAACGCCATCTTTCTTGAACTTCTGCAGGCTTTGCTCCAGCTTGGTGTCGGGGTCCAGCGGGTCGTAAAGCGGCGAGCGGGTTTCCTGGCCAATTTGCAGCAGCACCGGCACGCGTAGGTGCAGCTGTTCGGGCAGGAACTTCTCGGCCGCCACCGTGGCGTTGAGGTCGCCGCGGAAGGTGTTGTCGATGGCGCGCTGCTGCACCTTGTCCTGCAGGCCGCCAAAGCCCACGCTGGTGTAGCTGCCGGTGGCCGTGATGTTGGCCAGGTCGGCCAGCTTCACGTTGAGGCGGGCCGTGGCCGCGTAACCGGCCTGCTGCTCGAAGTCGAACACCCGGAATTCGTCGGCCCACAGGTTCACCGTTTTCGAGGTCTGGCTGGGGTCCACGTTGTCGGTCACGGGGTTCAGAATGCCCAGCATCACGCCCTGCACCGCCGAGAAGTCGGGGTTGCCCACCACCGTAATGGTGGCGCCGTTGGGCAAATTCACCGTGAACGGCACCAATAAGTTCACCGTGGACTGCTGGTTGCGCTTGGCCTTGGCGTCGATGAAATCTTGGAAGGCCACGTCCACGCGGTTGGCCACGGGCCACACCTCGTCGGGGCTCGTGCCGGTGCGGGTGAGCGCCAAGGGCAGCGAGTATTCGTAGTAGTTCTGGGTGTAGTCGGTGCCGATGCGCAGGAAGGCGCGCACCTCGCCGTCGCGCATGCTGGCGTCTTCGCTATCCCCGTGCAGGAACAGGCGCAGGCGTTTGTAGCGCAGCATGTTGATGGTGATGTTTTTGTAGGCGGCTTTGGCGTAGCCGTCGCGCAGGTTCACCACGGCCAGACGCAGGCTCTGCTCGTTTTGCAGGCGCGAGGTGCTGCTGCTGCCGTACTCCTTGTCACGCTTGATGTCGGGGGGCGACACGTAGGGAATGCCGCCGCCCTGGGCCACGCCGTTTTCCTCCACGCTCACCGTCGACACGTTGAAGGCGTCGGCATCGGTGAGCTGGTTTTGGGGCGGCACGGTGCCCGCGCGGTTGTCGGTGATGCGGTAGTTGTAGCGGCGCCACTGGTTGGCCACAAACTGGGGCTGCACCAGGCGCAGCACCACCGGCTCCTGCCAGCCGGTCATGTACATGCGCAGGAAGCGAATCGATTTGAAGCCGAAGGGCTGCGTCGCGCCGCGCACTGTGGGGTTATCCCGAATCGGAATCCGGAACTGGTACCACGTCACGTTATCGCCCCCGATGTTATTGGTCACCTTGTCGATGATGTAGTTCGAGCCGATGTCTAGGCCGCCGGGCTGCAGGCGCATGCGGTACTCGTAGTAGCGCTCCACGTCCTGCACCACGTTGTCGCGGTTCAGGTCCTCCTTATCGGGAAAGGCCGTCGAACTGAGCTGGCTGTTTTCGGGCGAGTTGCCCTCGTAGTTGTCGTAGTTTTTGTAGCGGCCCAGCAGGTTGGTGTTGCTTTGGTCGTAGCTGGGGTCAAGATGGTGGCGGAAGTTGTCGGCCGAAGGGTCGGGCAGGTTGGCGAAGGCAGGGCCGTAAGGCGACTGCGGGTCTACAGCTTTCACCCGCTCCTGGTCATCGTTCAAGCCATCCAAACCCACGTCCTGGGCGGTGCGGGCGCCCGGCGCGGCGTTGAAGGCATCGGTGAGAAACTGCTGGCGCGTCACAATGCCGTAGGGCGTTTTGCGCGAAACGCCGGTGGTATCGGCCCCGGGCACGGGCAGGCCATTTTCAAACTCGTGCTGGTTGTTGTCCTTCAGCACGTCCTCGCTCACATTGCCCAGGTTGAGCACCAGGTCGCCGCCGGTGAGGTTGGGCGCGTTGGTGCCGTCGGTGTCGTACACGCTCACGCGCTCCTTGGGCGCGTTGGGGTTGGTGGTGCTCAGGAAGGGGTCCATCAGCCAGAACTCGAGGTACTCGATGTTGGCGTTGTCGAAGTCCGTATCGAAGGTGATGGCCCGGCTGATGCCCCCAAACTTGTTCACCAGCCCCGTGGCCGTGGCCTCGGTGCCGGTGAAGAACTTGCCGGCGTTGTCGATGCTCGGGTTGTAGTTGTAGGGGCCCCGCTCCTTCGGGAAATACGCCAGGTCAAAGGTGTATTCGAAGCCGTTACCGGTCGAGCCCAGGTCCTTATTCGGGAACACCTCGTCGCGCTTCACGCCGCGGGTGTAATGGTTAGCCAGGTCGGTATTGTTGATGTTGGTGGGCACGTTGGGCCCGCCGGTGTAGTAGCTCTGGTCGATGGTGTACCAGGCCAGCTTGGCGCGCTGGTAGTTGTAGGCCAGCCCGCCCACTGAGCTGCCCGGAGTGGGCAGCGGCGTGCTGGCCAGGCGCCAGGCCGGAATGCTGGCCAGCCCGCCCAGCGTGTAGGGCGTGCGGGCGTTTTCGAAGTCGTCGATATAAGACACGCCGTTTTCGCCGTTGCCCAGCTGCGAGCGGCCCGGCAGCAGCTTGGCAAACTCCCCGCTGAAGGCCACGGTCGAGATTTCCTTGGTCGAAATCAGCGGCAGCATGTCGAGGTACTTGGTCAGCACCCGGCTTTCCTTCCGGATGCTGCCGTCCAGGCCCACGATGGTGTTGTTGCCCGGCTCGTCGCCAATGTTGACGCGGTTGATGCCCGGCGCCTGGTTTTCGAGCAGGTGCAGGGCCGTGCCCCCGATGTTGGCGTCCTTGCTCAGCTTGTAGTCGAGGCGCACGCCCACCAACTTGCGCGGCTGCACCTGCACCAGGGCATTTTTCTCAAACTCCACCCGCAGCTCGTTGGCCGAGTTCAGGTAGGCCGGGTTCAGGATTTTCACCTTGGCCTGGTCGTAGAACACCTGGTAGTCCACGCCCTCGGTGAGCAGCGTCGAGCCCGAGCGCACCCGCACCGAACCCTGCGCAATGCCGATGCCTGGCAGGCTAATCTCGTCGGAGCTCGACCCACCCTGGAAGCGTCCGCGCAGGAAAAACTTGTCCTTTTCCTGCACCTGCTGCGCGTCGCTCTGGGTCTGGTTATACAGTTCCGAGTACACGTACTTGGTTATCAGGTTCGGCTCGCCATCCAACTGCGTGGCCAGGTAGGAGCCGAAGGGCTGCACGTTGGGAAAAATAATCTTGCCCAGCTCCGGGTCGATGGTCACGCCCGGGAAGTAGTCAAAGTTGCCGTCGGGCAGCTTGTCGTTGTTGGAGTTCACGTGGTCGAGGTTCAGCACCTCAATCAGCGGGCGGTTGGCCAGGCGCGCGCCCTCCTTCAGCGAAATCAGGTCGACGCCCGTTTCGTCGTCTTTGTAAATGATTTGCAGCTGAAAGTTGTCGCGCTGCAGCTGCGAAGCGTTCAGGGGATAGATGTTTTTCATCATCAAATCCCAGGTCGGCGTGTTGCCGGTGCGCAGGTTGGGGTTGTCGGGGTTCTGGCTGAAGTCCGTTATCAGGCCCACGCCGGGGTTGCTGGCCCGCAGCATCTTCAGAAACACTACTTCCTCGGGCCCGCGCGTGCTGTAGTCGTCCTGTGTCTCCCCTACTTTGTAGGTCTTGCCGTTGAAAATGTACTCGTAGCTCACGCCCAGCACCTGGTCGGGCAGCAAGGCCGTGTTCAGCGAGATGTAGCCCAGTTGGGCGTTGAAGGTGTATTCGCGGGTGTCGAGCTTGCGGGCGCGCACCCGTTCGTAGTCGATGTTCTTGCTCAGGCCCTGCCCGATTTGCAGGAAGTTGTCCACCGAGAGGTTGTCGCGGGCGTCGCGGCCCCCGTTCACCACCACGGTCTGGTATTCGTTGTTGGCCTTGTTGTCGGCGGGGGCTTGAATGCTGGGCGAACCAATGCGGTACTTCACGCCGCGGTACAGGCGCGAGGGCTCGGCCAGGTCCATGAGCGTCACCACGTTGCGCAGGTTCTCGGTGGTGCGGTTGTCGTTGGTCACGTACACCTCCAGGCGGTTGATGGTGATGCCGCTCTGGATGGTGGGCAGGTTGCGCAGGGCCTGGTCGTACCGGTCGCGGAAGAACTGCGACAGGAAAAAGTGCCGGTCCTTCTCGTACTGGCTCACCTTGATTTCGTACTGCCGGCTCTGGGCGCCGTTCTGAATGCGCACCTCGTCGGCGGTGCCGCGCACGGTGGCGGCCACGGCCGTCACGCCTAGGTTGCCAAACTGCATCTGGGTCTTGATGCCGAACAGGTTCTGGCCGCCCTGCACCAGCGAGTTGGTGAGCGGCAGGCTCACGTTGCCCAGGTCCACCTTGCGCAGGATGTCGGTTTCCTCGCCGGCGTAGTCGAACTTCATCTGGTTGTCGAAGTCGAACGACGCCTTGGTGTCGTAGTTGAACACCAGCTTGAGCTTGGTGCCGATGGCCCCGGTCAGGTTGACGTTGATGTTCTGCTCGAACAGGAAGTCGCCTACGCTTTGCTGGCGCAGGGTCAGGGCCGGGTTCTCGTTGCGGTTGAAGCGCCCGCCAAACTTCATCGTTACCGAGCCCGCGGGCCGGATGTCGACGTAGCTGCCGCCAAAAATGCGGTTGGCAATGGGCCCGAGGTAGATTTTGGGAATCAGGCGCTGGGCCTGCGGGGTGCCGGGCGCGGCGGCCGGGCCGGTCACGCCGCCCTTGGCTTTCTCGCGGTAGTAGTCGGCCACGGCCTGCCGGCGCTGGTACTCTTCGTACTCCTTGTAGGTGAGCACGCTGGGGTCGCGGTAGTCAATTTCCTTCCCCACCTTCTCCTCCACGCTAAACTGTTTCAGGCTGTCGTCAACCTGCACGTTCATTTTTACGTTCTTGGGCAAGGGCAGCACCAGCGGCGAGGTGCGGCGGCGCTGCCCGAAGGGGCTGCCCGGCCGGTCCTGGGCCCGCACCCGGGGGCGCTTGCTGGGCTTATACGGCCCCGTAGTATCCGCCACCGCCCCCGGGGACGGGGGGTATCGAGGGCAAGGGCACGGCTGGCGCGCAGCCACGCCCCACCGAGGCGCGACGAGGCCATGGGCGAGGCCTGCGCCCACCACGCCACCAACGACGCAACCACAACGACCGAAGCGGGGAGTAATTTCTGACCGGATTTCAAGCAGGATAGGTGGATAATGACGCCGGCCAAACGGCCCGCACCAAGCACGGCATTTTACGGAAGGTAGCAAGTCGGATGAGGCAACCCGTGCAGCAGCGCGAAAGCAATTTTCGCGCCGCGACTCAATGCGACTTCAAAGCAAATTTAATCAATTCCTCCACGCTCAGGTCGCTGCCGTGTTTCTGCTGAATCTGGTCCAGTTGCTTCTCGGCGGCGGCCCGCGCAAAGCCCAGGGTCACCAGAGCCTGCAACGCTTCGGCGCGGTGCGTATTGTGCTGGCGGGCCAAGGGCACGGTGTCGACGCCGGCTTTGGCTAGCAGCTCGTCTTTGCGCAGCTTGTCTTTGAGTTCCAGAATCACGCGCTGGGCCGTCTTGGGCCCCACGCCTTTGATGGCCTGAATGGCCCGCACGTTCTCGTGCACGATGGCGTCGCGGATTTCGCCCACGCTCATGCTGCTCACCATCACAATGCCCGTGCCCGGCCCGATGCCCGACACCGAAATCAGCTGCATAAACAGCGCTTTCTCGTTGGGGTCCAGAAAGCCGTACAGCGTCTGCCCGTCCTCCTTGATGTGCTGGTAGGTGTAGATTTTGGTGGCCGCACCCTCGGCCGGCAGCTTCGAGTACGTGGCCAGCGAAATGCGAACTTCGTAGCCCACGCCGAGGATGTCGACGATGGCAAGGGTGGCATCTTTGTAAGCTAATTTACCGTCGAGGTAGGCAATCATAAAGCAGGAAAGGAGGAGCGAAAAAAGTGCTTCAGTAGCTAGGCAACACCCGGGCAAGGGTTTTCCCTCCCAAATTTACTGGCTTTTTGGCCAAAAATCTTGGGTAAAATGAAGAAGTTGTGAAGCTTTCAAAGGAACGAATTCGTCAGGGCAAAAAGACGTCGCTCTGCTGTTGGGGTCGATACCGGCCAACTACAGCGCCTTGCTGCCCATCTGCGCGTCGACTACGGCAATGGAGGCCATGTTCACGATGTCGCGCACGCTGGCTCCCAGCTGCAGAATGTGCACCGGTTTGTTCATGCCCATCAGCACGGGGCCAATAACCTCAGCGCCGCCGATTTCCTGCAGCACCTTGTAGGCGATGTTGCCCGACTCCACGTTGGGGAAGATGAGCGTGTTGGCGCCCTTCTCGGCCAGGGGCGAGAAGTCGTAGTGCTCCTGGAGCAGCTGCGGGCTCAGGGCCACGTTGGCTTGCATCTCACCGTCGATGAGCAGGTCGGGGAAGCGCTGCTTGGCCAGCTCGGTGGCGCGGCGCGTCTTCTCGGGCAGCGGCCCGGCGTTGGAGCCGAAGTTGGAGTAGCTCACTACGGCCACCCGCGGCACGGCGTCGAAAAACCGCACGGCGCGGGCCGTGAGGCCGATAATCTCCACCATTTCCTCGGCCGTGGGGTTGATGTTCACCGTGGTGTCGGCAAAGAAATAGGGGCCTTTCTTGTGCTGAATGATGTACATCGACGCCACGCGGCGCACGCCGTCCTCGGTGCCCACCACCTGCAGCGAGGGAATGATGCTTTTGCCATAGTCCTTGGTGAGACCGGTGATGCAGGCGTCGGCTTCGCCGGTTTCCACCATCATGGCGGCGAAGTAGTTGCGCTCGCGCATCAGCCGGCGTCCTTCGTACAGCGTCATGCCGCGGCGCTGGCGCTTGCCGTAGAGGATGGCCGCGTATTCGTCGCGCTTGGCGTCCTGCTTCAGAATGTTGATGATTTCGCAGCCCTCCAGGTCGAGGCTGTTTTCGCGGGCAATGGCTTCGATTTTCTCCTGCGGGCCCAGCAGAATGGGAAAGCAGATGCCCTCGTCGCGCAGAATCTGGGCGGCCTTGAGAATCTTGTAATTATCCGCTTCGGCAAATACCACGCGCTTGGGATTGGCCCGGGCGGCCGAGGTGATGCGGTTCATCAGCTTCTGGTTCACGCCCAGGCGGGCCCGAAGCTGGTCTTCGTAGGCCGTCCAGTCGGTGATGGGCGCCTTGGCCACGCCGCTGGCGATGGCGGCCTTGGCCACGGCCGGGCTAATGGTGGTAATAAGGCGCGGGTCGAGCGGCTTCGGGATGAGGTAGTTGCGCCCAAACCCCAGCGTGTTGTCGCCATAAGCTTTGTTCACGATTTCCGGCACCGGCTCCTTGCTTAGCTCGGCCAAGGCGTGCACGGCGGCCAGCTTCATGGCCTCGTTGATTTCGGTAGCCCGCACGTCGAGCGCCCCCCGGAAAATGTAGGGGAAGCCCAGCACGTTGTTCACCTGGTTGGGGTGGTCGGAGCGTCCGGTGGCCATGATGAGGTCATCGCGCGTGGCCATGGCCAACTGGTAGCTCACCTCGGGGTCGGGGTTGGCCAGGGCAAAGACGATGGGGTTGTCGGCCATCTTCAGCAGCAGGCCGGCGGGCAGCACGTTGGCCGCCGAGAGGCCCAGAAACACGTCGGCCCCCTCCAGGGCTTCTTCTAGGTTATTCACCGCCCGCGTGGTGGCAAACTGCATCTGAATGGGTGCCAGGTTGGTGCGGCGCTCGTGAATGAGGCCGTCCTTGTCGAACACCACGATGTTTTCCTTCTTGAGGCCCAGCGCCAGGTACAGCCGCAGGCACGACACCGCCGCCGCGCCCGCCCCGCTCACCACCAACTGCACCTCGTCAATCTTCTTGCCCACGATTTCGAGCGCGTTCAGCAGCGCCGCCGAGGTGATGATGGCCGTGCCGTGCTGGTCGTCGTGCATCAGCGGGATGTTCATCTTCTCGCGCAGCTCCGTCTCGATGCGGAAGCACTCCGGCGCCTTGATGTCCTCCAGGTTGATGCCGCCAAACGTGGGTTCCAGCGACTTTACAATCTTGATGAACTCGTCGGGGTCGGTGGCGTCAATCTCAATATCGAAGCAGTCGATGCCAGCAAACTTCTTGAACAGCACGCCCTTGCCTTCCATCACCGGCTTGGAGGCGGCCGGGCCGATGTTGCCCAGGCCCAGCACAGCCGTGCCGTTGCTGATAACGGCCACCAGGTTGCCCTTGGCGGTGTACTTGTACACGTCGTCGGGGTTTTCGGCAATGGCTTTGCAGGGCTCGGCCACGCCGGGCGAGTAGGCCAGGGCCAGGTCGAGCTGCGTGCTCACGGGCTTGGTGGGAATCACCTCAATCTTGCCGGCGGGCTCCTGCGAGTGGTAGTTGAGGGCGTCTTGTTTATTTATTTTCAGCATCGGGAATCCTTCGGAAATGGAAACGGCCGCGCGGGCAGCGCGGCCGTGTAAGGCGAAATTAGGGCGAAAAGCGTGGCAATGTCCGGTTTGGGTTTCACAAACTGCCACGGGGGCGCTTAGCTCTGGGGCACCAGCAGCTTCTGGCCCAGCTTCACGTCGTCGGAAGTGAGGTGGTTGACTTCGCGCAGCTGCTGCACGCTCACCCCAAAGCGGCGCGAGATATTGAACAGCGTGTCGCCCGGCTGCACCAGGTGCACTTTACCGGTCAGCTCCGCTTTGCGCGCAGTGGCTTTCGAAGCCGAAGCCACTGCTTGCTGCGTCGCTTTTGGCTGCCGCCGCGGCAGCGTAGCCATCGCCGACGCCTCGGCCGGCGCGCTGAACACCAGCCGCTGGCCCAGGACCACGTTTTCGGAGGGCAGCTTGTTCCAGGCCACCAGTTCGGCCACGCTCACGCCGTGCTCGCGGGCCAGCTTGGTGAGGTTGTCGCCCTTGCGCACCGTGTAAAGGCCGCTTGCAGTTGCTTCGGCGGCGGTGGTTTCGACTACGGCAGGCTCATCGGCTTCCTCAGGCTCGACCGCGGCTATGGCTTTGGCTTCGGTACGTTTGGCTTCGGCGGCCTGGGTTTGCGCGGCGCGACGGGCGGCCACGCGGGCCTGCGCCTCAGCCGCGGCCTGCTGAATGGCCTGCCGCTGCCGAATGGCCACCAGACGGGCTTCCTGCAGCTTTTCCTGGCGCACCAGCTCCTGCACGCGGGCTACTTCGCGGGCGTTGGCCTCAGCCTGCTCCTTGCGGGCAGCCGCTTCCTCAGCCGACACGAGCGGACGCACCGGACGCGGCGCAACAGCTACCGCTTCGACAGGCGCTTTGGGAGCGGCCGGCGCGACAGCCGGCATGGGCACGAATACCACCAATTGCTTGCCGGGCTTCAGGGCTTTGCCTTTGGGCAAGTCGTTCCAGCGCCGCAGCTGAGCCTGGCTTACTTCGAACCGCTCGGCCAGGCTGGCCAGGGTTTCGCCGCGCTTCACCTTGTGCGGCACGCGCCGGAAGCGCGGTGCCTCGGCCTCGGCTTCGGTGCGCGGGCCGCCGCTGGCCGCCAGCAGCGGATTGCTCTGCCAGGGCTCCACGCCTTCGAGGCGGGGAGGCAGCGCGGCCAGGGCCTGCGGCAGCTCAGCCACGGGCTGGCAATAGTCCAGCAAAGTGTTGCGGTCCACGTCGCCCAGGTGCACCGCCGCTGAGGCCGGGAAGCGTACCACGTAGGAGCGGTAGCCCGCCGGCAGCGCCGCCCGCCGCAGTTCCGGGTTGAAGCGGGTGAGGTACAGCGAATCGGCGTAGCCGCAGGCCCGGCTCAGGCGGCGCAGGTCGAAAGCCCGGCCGCGCAGGCTCAGGGTATCCATTGCCTCGGCGTATTGGTATTGCAGCTTGTCGGTGCGCAGGCCGTGGGCCTCGGCGTACTTCATGCTGTACATGATGGCCGTGAAGGTGGGCACGTAGTTGCGCGTTTCGGCCGGCATGTGCGGGTACAGGTCCCAGAAAGTCTTTTTGCCGGTGCGCCGCATCACGCGCTGCACGCTGCCCGCGCCCCAGTTGTAGGCGGCCAGCACCAGCTCCCAATCGTGAAATACGCCGTAGAGGTAGCGCAGGTGCTTGCAGGCGGCCTCCGTGGCCTTTTCGGGGGCCATGCGCTCGTCTATCCACTCGTCGCGCTTCAGGTTGAGGTCGCCGGCGGTGGGGCCCATGAACTGCCAGAGGCCGGTGGCGCCCACCGGCGACTTGGCCGTGGGAATCAGGGCCGACTCCACCACGGCCAGGTACTTCAGGTCGGTGGGCAGGTTGTACTTGGCTAGGTATTTCTCGAAGATGGGGAAGTAGAAGTTTTCGCGCTCCAGCACGCGCTGCAGGTAGCTGCGGTTGCGGGCCGTGAACAGGGTCACGTAGGCCATCACCGAATTGTTGAACTGGTGCGGCACGTCGGTTTCGAAGCAGCCCACCCGGTCGCACACCAGGTCGCGCAGGGTGGGCGGGGTGCGCAGCCATTCCAGCCGGGCCGAGTCGACGCTCATGGGCGCGGCCACCAGCGAGTCGGGCTGCAGCTCGAGGCGCACCCGCACCGTGTCGCCCAACAGCGCTGGCATCGTGGAAATTACCCGGCCCGTCGAGTCCGGCACTGGTACTTGCTGGGCCATGGTTTTCGGCAGCGGCAGCAGCAGCCCAAGCAGCCCCAGGCCCAGCCAACGGCGGCTGCCACGAGGCATTTTCACGTGCTTAATCCCTTGCTTCATAGCACTAAGATAGGACGGAGGTAAAGAAGTTGTAGAGATGAAATGAAAATTTCCTTACGACCCCAACGAGCTTTGGGTAGTAGCCACGCAAAAAAATGCCCCGGCCAACCGGCCGGGGCATTTGTCAAACGCAAAAACAAGCTGTGACTTTATGTCACCACTTCCTCCGTGAGCGTGCTGGCAAACGCCAGCAGCTCAGCCTCGCGGAAGGCGCCGGCCATCACCTGCAGGCCGATGGGCAGGCCGGCGGCGTCTTCCCCTACCGGCACCGAAATGGCGGGCACGCCGGCCAGCGAGGCCTGCACCGTGAAAATATCGGCCAGGTACATCGACACCGGGTCCTGTTTCTCGCCAATCTTAAAGGCTGTGGTAGGCGTGGTGGGCAGCACCAGGAAATCGTACTGGCGCAGCAGCTCATCGGTTTTCTCCTTGATGAGCCGGCGCACGCGCTGGGCCTTGGTGTAGTAGGCGTCGTAGTAGCTGGCGCTGAGCACGAAGGTGCCCAGCAGAATGCGGCGCTGCACTTCAGCCCCAAAACCCTGGGCCCGGCTTTTCTTGTAGAGCGACTCCAAATCCGTGGCATCCGGGGCGCGGTAGCCGTACTTCACCCCGTCGAAGCGGCCCAGGTTGGAACTGGCCTCGGCGGTGGTGAGGATGTAGTAGGTCGGAATCATGTAGTCGAGGTAGGGAAACTTCACGGCTTCCACCACGTGGCCCTGGCCGCGCAGCAGCTCCAGCTGCGTTTCCAGCGCCGACTTGATTTCGGGATTCAGGCCCTCGCTCTCCACGGCGTCGGCGATGTAACCGATGCGGTAGTGCGGCGCGGGCGTGAGCAGCTCACTGTACTTGGGCACTTCGCGCTGGCTGGCAGTGCTGTCCATGCCATCGGGGCCGGCCATTACTTCCAGCAGCAGCGCAGCATCGGCCACCGAGCGGGTGATGGGCCCAATCTGGTCGAACGACGAGGCGAAAGCTACCAGCCCGTAGCGCGAGATGCGCGAGTACGTGGGCTTGAAGCCCACCACGCCGCAAAATGCCGCCGGCTGGCGCACCGAGCCGCCCGTGTCGGACCCAATCGAGGCCAGGCACATATCGGCCTGCACGGCCACCGCCGAGCCGCCCGACGAGC
The DNA here is from genome assembly GCF_022921075.1 of Hymenobacter sp. 5317J-9. Lineage (NCBI taxonomy): Bacteria > Pseudomonadati > Bacteroidota > Cytophagia > Cytophagales > Hymenobacteraceae > Hymenobacter > Hymenobacter sp. 5317J-9. The sequence goes on along the minus strand of NZ_CP095050.1, from coordinate 443,004 downwards.
CGCCGGGCACCCGGGCCGGGTCCACGGCGTTACGGGCCGGGCCAAAGTAGGAGCTTTCGTTGGAGCCGCCCATGGCAAACTCGTCACAGTTCTGCCGGCCGATGAGGATGGCGTCGGCGTCGAGCAGGCGCTGCACGGCCGTGCCCGTGAAGAGCGACTTAAAGCCGTCCAGCATCAGGCTGCTGCTTTGCAGCGAATGCCCGGCGTAGGCCAGCACGTCCTTCAGGCCGATGACCATGCCGGCCAGCGGCCCGGCGGTGCCGGCGGCCAGCTTGGCGTCCACGGCGTCGGCCTGGGCGCGGGCCTCGTCGGGCCACACTTCCAAGAAGGCATTGAGGGTGGGGTTCTGGCGCTCGATGTTGCCCAGGTAATACTCAACGAGCTGGCGGCAGGACGTGGTGCCCGCCGCCAGCTCGCTACGAACTTCGGATAAAGACTGAAAACGCTTCAAACTACTTGCAGATTAGGTGCGGTGCGCCCAAAGTTACGCATCGGCGCTAGGACTGGCGTTGGCGGGAATGTAGGGCTGCCGGGGCTGGGTGCCTTCGGGCGCCAGGTTGGGCGGCAGCTGGTGAGCCACCGGCGGCGCGGGCTCCTCGGCCTGGTGGGGCTCCGGAATGTTGGGGTGCTGCAGGTAGTCGGCATCGGCGGTGGGGGCCACGTAGGCCGGCGTGGCCCAGGGGTCGAAACCAGAAGCAGGCTCCGCGTTGGGCGCGGGCGGCGCGGGAAATTGGCCTTGGGGGCCGTAGCCGGGCTGCGGCGGGTAATTGTTCTGCTGGGCGTAGTTGTTGGGCTGGGCCGGCTGGCCGGCTTGCTCAAACTCGCGCCGAATCTCCGTGCTGGCATCCTTGAACTCGCGGATGCCCTTGCCGAGACCGCGAGCCAGTTCCGGAATTTTGTTGGCGCCAAAGAAAATGAGGATGACCACCATGATGAGAATCACCTCCGAACCACCGATATCACCAAACATACGAAAGGAGCTTAATGGGTAAAATAGAATAACGAGCCGGCCCTACTGGCGCGGCCGGCTGTTGGGGTCGTTGGGGTTGTAGGCCGGCGGCGCGGGCTGCTGGTAGCCCTGCTGCGGATAGCCTTGTTGCGGCTGCTGCGGGTAGCCCTGCGGGGGCTGCTGGGGGTAGCCCTGTTGCGGGTAGCCCTGCTGAGGATATTGTTGCTGGTAAGGCGGCACCGGGGCGCCGGGCTGGTCGCGGTATTGCGGCTGCTGCTCTTCGGGCTTGGCGGTGGCGTCTTTGAACTCCCGCACGCCCTGACCCATGCCCCGAAACAGCTCGGGAATACGCTTGGCCCCAAACAGCAAGATGATGACGAACAGGATAAGCAGGATTTCGGTGGTGCCGAAGCTGCCGATTAGAAACAGGGGATGATGCATGAGCGAATGGGCGCCACGGCCCGGTTTGGGATGATAAAAGAGGATATACGTAGCCGAACGCCGTTTGGAGCAACAAAGATACCCGATGGCAGGTGTTTGATGAATGAAGCCGTCGTTTCGTAGATAAAGCGCGGGGGTTGACCGGCCCCTGGTCACGGTTCGACGGGAAGAGCGCAGTGCGCTGAAACCCATATCTTAGCTTTGCTGGCTCTGCATGCTGCCCCGCGCTCCTACCTGCCCCCGCACGGCCCGAAACCGCTTCTTGCTAACCGCTGTGAATCCTTCCCCGACCACTACCCCTCCCGACAGTGCCCTGCGCCAGGTAAACGAAGCCGACCGCCTTGACGCGCTGCGCAGTTACCAAATTCTCGACACGGGCCAGGAGCAGGTGTTCACCGACATCGCGCAGCTTTCGGCCTTCATCTGCGGCACTCCCATTTCGCTGGTTTCGCTCATCGACGACAGCCGCCAGTGGTTCAAGGCCCACGTGGGCCTCGACACCCAGCAAACCCCGCGCGAACACGCGTTTTGTCAATACGCCATGCGGGCCAACGACGTGTACGAAGTGCGCGACGCCACCGCCGACGCGCGCTTTGCCAACAACCCCCTCGTGACCAGCGACCCCAACATTCGCTTCTACGCCGGGGCCCCGCTGCTCTCGCCCGAAGGCCAGCCCCTGGGCACGCTCTGCGCCATCGACACGGTGCCGCGCGTGCTCACCGCCGACCAGCGCGATGCCCTGCGCATTCTGGCCCGGCAGGTGATGGCCCACCTGGAGCTGCGCCGCGTCCGGTTGCAGCTCGAAGACGAGCGCCAGAAGCTGGAAGGCGTACTGCGCATGGCCAACCACACCGGCGACTCACTCTACGCCAACAACCGCACCGAGATATTCGTGAAGCAGGACCAGCGCCTGGTGCGTGTGCTCACCGCCGACCTGCAGTACGTGGAAGCCCTCGGCGACTACGTGAACCTGCACACCACCCGCGAGCGCCTCACCATGTACGGCACCATGAAGGACCTCGAAACCAAGCTACCGGTGCGCGACTTCGCCCGAATCCACCGCAAGTACATCGTGCGCCTCGACCGCATTGTGTCCATCGAAGCCGACGCCGCCCTGCTCGACGGCGTGCGCGACGGCTCCGGGCCCCGCACGCCGGTGCGCGTGCCCATCGGCAGTTCCTACAAGGCCGGCCTGCTGGCTCGCCTCAACCTGGTATAGGCCAGCCTTTGCGCCCAGCTAAACGCGCCGTTCGCCGGTTCCCAGTCGTCATTCACCGAGTTGCCCGGCACGGCACCGGCCGGGGCCCCCATCTTTGTTTCGGTTATCGGTTGAGGCTGCTGTAGCCGCTTCTGCCGACAGCTAAGTTTGTTTTCATAGCTCAGAAAGACACCGCGCTTTGCTCGGTGTTTTTTTTTAAGGTTGGTGTGCAGAAGGCCCTTTGACAGTCGGCAAGCGCAGTGCGCTGCCGGCACGTCGAAGGGCCTTCTTCGTTGCGGGCGTTGGGGTTGGCGGCTTCTACTTGCGCCCCAGCCAGTTCTCCGGGTTCAGGTTGGCCGAGTTGTGCCACACTTGAAACTGCACCTCCGACGTGCCTTCGGCCGAGGTAGCCACCGTGCCGATGACCTCGCGGGCGCTCACGCGCTGGCCCTCGTGCACGCTCACCGAGCGCAGCTTGGCGTACACCGTGAAGAAGTCGCCGTGCTGAATCATGACGATGGTGTTCATGCCCGCAATGTTGGCGATGGTGAGCACCTTGCCGTCGAAGCAGGAGCGCACGGCCTCGCCCTCGCCGGTTTGAATGTCGATGCCGCGGTTTTCGACGGTTACGTTTTTCAACACCGGGTGCGGGTGGCGGCCAAAGTGCTGGCTGATGAAGCCGCGGCTCACCGGCCACGGCAGGCGGCCGCGGTTGCCGGAAAAGGACGAGGACGCCAGCGCCGTTTCGGGCGTGAGGGCAATGCGCACGGCGCGGCGGTCGGCGGCTTTCTCGGCGGCGGTTTCGGGGGCGTCGCTTTCCGGCGCGGCGGTGGGGTCGTCATCGGCAGCGGCGGCCGAAGCGGTTTCGGGGTCGCGGCGCGGGCGGGCGGGGCCGGCGCCGCCGCCGGCGTTGCGGGCCGCCGCGGCCCGGCGCGCCTCGCGGGCAGCGGCCAGCGCGGCTTCGCGGCGGGCGGCTAAGCGGGCAGCGCGAGCGGCGCGGGCTATTTCTTCGCGTACCCGCTCGGCAATGAGGTTGTCGAGGCGGTTTACGGCCTGGCGGCGCTCTTCCAGCTCCTGGCGCAGGCCCTGCTCCTGCTGGCTGAGCTGCTGCACCATCTCGTCTTCCTTCGTTTTCAGAGAAAGCAGGTTGCGATTTTCATTCAACTGGCTGTTCAGCAGGCTGCTCTTGCGTTTCTGCTGCTCGGTGAGGCCCGAAAGCTGCTGGTGCAGCCGGTACTGCGTGCCCATGATGCGGGCTGCCTGGCGCTGGCGCTCCTCGGTATACTGCCGGATGTAGCGCAGCCGCAGCGTAAACTGGTTGAACGACTCCGACGCAAACAAGAACATGAGCCGGTTGAAGCCGTTGGCCGTTTTCGAGGCCGTGTACAGCAGGCGGGCGTATTCGGCTTTGAGCTCGCGCAGGGTTTGCTGGGTTTTGAGCACCTCGGTGGCCGTTTGGTGCACGTTGGTTTCGATGCCGTGCAGCTGGGTCGAAATGCCCTGAATGACCTGCTTCTTCACCGTCAGCTTTTCCTTGATGACGTTGAGCTGGCCCAAGCTCACTTTCTTCTTTTCCTGGGTCTGGTTCAGGGCTTGGCTAGTGGCCTGAATCTGGCGCAGGTTGGCCTGGCGCTCCCGCTCCAGTTGGGCCTTGGTTTTGAGGCGGGCCGGGCGCGCAGCAGCCGACTTGCGCGGCACAGGGCGGGCCGTTGCTTTGGTTTTTTTGGCCGTTCTGGTGGTTTTAGGCGGCTGCTTCTTGTTGCGCTGCTGGGCCGCGGCGGGCGCCACCAGCCACAAGCTCAGCAGGCACAGCCACAGCCCGCGCCGGCCCACCAGCCGGGCCCCGACACGGGCAACTTGCTCAAGGCGTTGTAAAGAGACGTTGTTCACCAGATACCAGTCCAAAGCCACTGCCTATTTCTGCCGCTTGTAGCCCTTGGGCACGGCAAATGGAAACGCGAGCCGCTCGCGCCCCACGTTCACCTTGCTGTAGTTGATGGCCGCCGTCACGGCGCCCGCCGAGGGCTGCTGGGCCTGAATGAACGTGGCGTGCGCAAAGGGCAGGTTGCCCTGGTCTTCCAGCGGCTTGAAATCGGTGTAGTCCACGGTTAGGTTGCGCTGGGTGGCGTCGTCCTTCACCTTGAGCTGCTGCACGCGGCCGGTTTCGGCTTGCAACAGGCGCTCGATGAGCACGCCGGCCAGCGGGTAGCTCACGCGCTGGCGGCCGGCTTCTTCCACGGCAATGGTGGGCGTGGTGCCGGCGGGGGCCGGCAGGTAGTCGCCCAGCAGCAGGGCCTGCATCTGAGCAAAGCTGATGGGCACGTTCAGCAGCTTGCTGAGGTAGTCGTAGCCGCCCGAGAAGTAGGTTTTTTCCAGGCGGTTCAGCACGTGCACCGAGTCGCGGGTGAGCACGGCCCGCACGCCCTCAATGCCCACCAGCGACGCCGACACCCAGATGATGCTGTCGCGGCGCATGCGCAAGGCAATGTTGGCACCTTGCTTTTCGCCCTTCATGTTGATTTGGGCTTTGCCCTTGGCATTCAAGAACACAAACGTGGTGTTGGTGGCCCGCACCGCGGGCTCGGCCGTCGATACCGACGTGCCGGGGCCGGTGGTAGAGGCAGTGGGCACGGCCTTGCGGGCACAGCCACCCGTCAGCAGGCCCAGCGCCAACAGCAAAGAAATTTTATTCATACAGTTTTCGGTCTTTCAATTTGCGTTCCAGCAGGTTGGAGGCCACGCCGGCCTTGCGGGCGCGCTGCCACTCGGCCACGGCCTTGTCCTTGTCGCCGAGCTGGAACAGGACGTCGCCGTAGTGTTCAATCACGGAGGCGTCTTTGGTGGTTTGCATGGCTTTTTCCAGCGCCGCTTTCGCGCCGGCGTAGTCCTTCATCTTGTAGAGCACCCAGGCGTAGGTATCGAGGTAAGTGTCGTTATCGGGAAATTGCTTCACCACCTTGCCCGACATCTGCTTGGCTTTGTCCAGCTTCTCGCCCCGTAGCGAGAGGAAGTAGCTGTAGTTGTTGAGCACCTGCACGTTGTTGGGGTCACTGGCCAGGGCCGCTTCGTAGGCCTCGTCCGACTTTTCGTACAGGTGCATTTCGTGGTAGGCGTCGCCCAGCTGGGCGTCAAACTGTCCCAATAGCTCGGGGTTGTTCACTACCAGCTTGCGGCCGTGCTCCAGGGCTTTCACGCCCTTCTGCGGCTGCTTTTTCAGCAAATGCGCCACGCCGTTGTAGAACCACAGCGACGACTGGTTCGGAAACAGCTCCAGCGCCCGGTCGGTGTGCACCAGCAGCGAATCGGTCTGGTTCAGTTCGGCATCAATAAGCACCACCTGCTGCCAGAGTTGAAACTTGGAGTTGTCGTAGCGCAGGGCCTTCAGGTAGGTGTCGCGGGCGTCCTTTTTGTGGTCGGTCAGGGTCTGAATGTCGCCGGCCACGGCGTAAGATTTCGCGTCCTTAGGATAGGCTTTGATGGTGGCCGCGGCCAAATCCCGCGCCAACTGGTTCACCGATTCGGTGGGGCTGGGCAGCTGCTTGATGTAGCCCACCAGCACCCGCACCCGGTCGTCAATGTCCAACGCGGGGCTGGCGAATGCCTGCTTCAGCTGCTGGGCCGATTCTTCGGGCTGCTTTTGCTGGCGGTACACCTCGGCCAGTATCATGTGGGCCTGGGGGTTGTCGGGGTCGAGGCGCAGGGCCTGCTGGGCCACGCGCAGGGCGTCGGGCAGGCGGTTGTTGCTGGCGTACATCTCGGCCTGGGCCAGCACGTAGCGGCTTTCGGTCGGGTTGGCCTTGATGAGCTTTTCGCCCTCGGCCAGGGCCAGGTCCAGCTTGTTCTGCTTGAGGTAAATCTGCTGCTTCTTGAAGGAAATCTCATCCACCTGCCCAAACTCCTTTTCGGCCTGGTCCAGGGTCGTCAGCGCCTCGGGCAGCTTGTTCTGAGCCAGGTACAGGTCGGCCAGGTTAAACAGGTAGTTGCCCGAGTTCGGCACCTGCTTGATGAGGGCCGCGTAGGTTTTGGTGGCGCTGTCGTACTGCTTCTGGCTGGCCTGAATCTGGGCCAGCAGCAGGTAATAGTAAGCGTTTTTCGGGTCGAGCCGGATGGAAGCCTCGGCGTAGTTGTTGGCGTCGCGAAGGTTGCCGCTCAGCAGGTTGGCTTCAGCAATCTTGTAGTTGAGGGCCGCGTTGTCGGGGCTTAACGTGTACGCTTTCAGCAGCTGCTCCAGGCCTTTGGTGTAGTCCTCCAGCATCACATACTTCACCCCATCCACAAACAGGGCCTCGCTCATTTCCCGCTCGCGCTCCGACAGCGGCGGCGCGGCGGCGCGCTTGGCCTTCGCCTCGGCCAGTTTCTTGTCGATTTCGCGCTGCTCTTTTTCCAGGGCACGCTGCTCCTTACGGCTCAGTTTGGTGGGCGGCTTGGCGGCGCCCTCCGTGGGCTGGGCGTAGCCAATGGCCACCGCACCCAACCAAAACAACAGACTCAGAGCAACTTGACGCATATACAACAAAACCGGACCTCGGGCCCGGCTCACGAATTTACGGGGATTACGAACGAACGACGCGGCCCTCCGCAGAAGGCCGCGTCGCTAGTAACGCATTTCCGCCTTAAAATGTCACACGCGCAACTGGTTATAATCGCCCAGGCTCAAGTCGTCGGGCGTACCGGTCACGCCGGCGTGGTTGCCAATCATCGAATTGGTGATAACCGCATTCAGCACCGAAGCCGACTGCTGCACAATGGAATTCGACAGGCGCGAGTCGCGCACGTTGGCGTGGTCGCCCAGGCTCACGTGCGGGCCCACCACCGAGTCCGTCACGATGGCGTTTTCGCCGATGTACACCGGCTCAATAATGACCGAATTGGTGATTTTGGCCGATGAAGCCACCAGCGACTCGCCGCGCTCCTTCAGGTACTCCAGGTAGCGCTGGTTCGTGTATACGGTGGCGTCTTTGTTGCCGCAGTCGAGCCACTCGGTCACGCGGCCGGGCACGAACACCGTGCCTTTGTTCTTCATATTCTCCAAGGCGTTGGTGAGCTGGTACTCGCCTTTGTCCTTGATGTCGTTGTCGAGCAGGTACTGCAGCTCATCGCGCAGGTAGTCGCCGTCCTGGAAGTAGTAGATGCCGATGATGGCCAGGTCCGACACGAACGTCTCGGGCTTCTCCACGAAATCGGTAATCTGGCCCTGCTCGTTCAATTTCACCACGCCGAAGGGGCGCGGGTCTTCCACCTGCTGCACCCAGATGGTGCCGGGCACGCTGGAATCGAGGGTGAAGTCGGCTTTGAACAGCGTGTCGGCAAATGCCACCACCACGGGGCCGGTCAAGGCCTCTTTGGCGCAGAGAATGGCGTGGGCCGTGCCCAGGGGCTCGTCCTGGTACACGATGGTTCCTTTGGCGCCCACCGACTCGGCTATTTTCACCAGGTTTTTCTCCACCTCGGCGCCAAAGCGACCGATGATGAAAGCGACTTCGTCCACCGGCTCGCCGCACACTTTGGCAATGTCCTCCACGAGGCGCTGCACAATGGGCTTGCCCGCAATCGGAATCAGGGGTTTGGGAACGGTGAGGGTGTGGGGGCGCATGCGCTTGCCCATGCCGGCCATCGGAACGATGATTTTCATGTGTGAAGTAGTGGTCAGGTATTTGTAAAGTTCGTTCAGTGTGCGCAGATTTTCAGCCGCTCCCGTCCGGCGGCCATTTGGCGGCCCGAAGCTAGGACCTGCCCGCCAACAACCGATTACCGGATGTTAGCTTTTTCCTGTACTGCCATACCCACCCGCGCCGCGTTGGGTTACGCTCAAGGTTTCGGCGGGCTGCCAGGCAATGGTTTCGTGCTTGGCAACTATCAGTTGGGCAATGCGTTCGCCGTCGTTCACCACGAAGGGCTCGTTCGATAAATTCACCAGCAACACCCGGATTTCGCCCCGGTAGTCGGCGTCTATCGTGCCCGGGCTGTTCACAATGCCGATGCCGTGCTTCACGGCCAGCCCACTGCGGGGCCGCACCTGCGCCTCGTAGCCCACCGGAATTTCCATACCCAGCCCCGTCGGAATCAACTGCCGCTCCAGCGGGCCCAGCGTGACGGGGCCCTCAGGCAGGTGGGCCCGCAAATCGAGGCCGGCGGCGTGGGGCGTCTGGTATTCGGGTAGCGGATGGCCGGAGTGGTTGATGACGGGAATGAGCATGGAGAAATGACCAGCTTAAAGGATTGGATGGGGTCGTAAAGATAGCCACGAGGCTATATCGGCCTTAATCAGGCCGCTTTGGTGGAAAAAGCCGCCTGCGGCCGCTCCACCGCCCACAGCGCTGCCAGGAACAGCACCGTCAGGCCCGCGTGCCAAGCGTGGCGCATCCACCAATCGGCCGGCTGCAGCCACCAGCCCAGCGCCACCAGCCCAGCGGCAAACAGCAGCCACAGCCCCAGCCGCAGCGCCGGGTAGGGCACCGGAAAGTGTCGCTCGCCCAGCCGCCAGCACAGCACCGCCATCATAAAGTAGCAGGCCAGTGTGGCCAGGGCCGAGCCCAGGTAGCCCAGCAGCGGAATCAACAAGAAGTTGAGCGCAATGGTGAGCACGGCCCCGCCCGCCCCGATGTAGGTGCCGAAGTAGGTCTTGTCGGTCAGCTTAAACCACACCGACAGGTTGTAGTACACGCCCAGAAACAGGTTGGCCAGCAGCAGAATGGGCACCACCACCAGCCCCTGCAGGTACTCGGGCCGCTTGAGGAAAAGCCGCCCGAAATCCTCCACATTAAGGCTGACGCCCACAAATATCACGGCGCAGCACAGCGTAAACCATTTCATTACCAAGGCAAACGTGGCGGGCGAGTTCTTCTCGGTGGCCTGCGAGAAAAAGAAGGGGTCGGCGGCGTAGCGAAACGCTTGGTTCACGAGCTGCATGAAGATGCTGAGCTTGTAACAGGCCCCGTAAATGCCCACCGCCGTGAGGCTGCTTTGGCCGGGGTAGAAATTCCTGGGCAGCCACATGGGCAGCATGATGCGGTCCAGCGTCTCGTTTACCATGCCAGCCAGTCCCATCAGCATGAGCGGGAAGGTGTAGCCCAGCAGCGGCCGCAGAAAGGCCAGGTTCAGACGGAAGCGGAAATCCAGCACCTCGCGCCACAGCAGCAGCAGCGTGAGCCCGCTGGCAAACAGGTTCGACAGAAACACATAGCTCACCCCAATGGTGGGGTCGAACACCCGCGCCACCAGCGGCTGCAGGCCGGGCAGCCACTTGCCGCTGGCCACCGCCGGGCAAAACACCAGAAAGAACAGGTTCAGCCCCACGTTCACCACGATGTTCACCAACCGGATGGTGGCAAACTTGCGGGCCTTGTTTTCCAGTCGCAGCCGGGCAAAGGGAATGGCCGCCAGGGCGTCTAGGCCCAGAATCAGGGCCATCCACACGCCGTACTGCTCGTGGCCCGGCGGAATGCCCAGCATGGCCAGCAGCGGCTTGGCCAGCAGAATGAGCACGATGGTGAGCACGACAGTGCTCAGCAGCAGCAGGCTCAGCACCCGGTCGTACAGGTCCCGGCGGTCGGTGCCCGGGCGGTTGGCAAAGCGGAAATAGGTGGTTTCCATGCCGTAGGTGAACAGCACGTTCAGAAACGACACGTAGGCATACACCCCCGTCACCACCCCAAATTCGGCTGCCGCAAACGCTGCCGTGTACACCGGCGTCAGCAGATACGAGAGCACCCGGCCCACAATGCTGCTCACGCCATACACGGCCGTCTGCGAGGCCAGTTTTTTTGCTACACTCATTCGTCGTCGGTGAAATCCAGCTGTCATCCTTATCTGGCGTCCGCGCAGCGAAGGACCTTCTCACGCTCAAACGAGTTGTTCAAACGTGAGAAGGTCCTTCGCTGCGCGGACGCCAGATAAGGATGACAGATTATAGTTCTATTTGCCGGTGAACACGGCCGCGCGCTTCTCCACAAACGCTGTGGTGCCTTCTTTAAAATCCTCGCTTTCGAAGGCCCGGCCGAAGGCTTTCACTTCCGCCTCGTAGCCGTTCGTGTTCTTGGCGTAATGCGCATTCACGCATTCCAGCACCATGCCCACCGCCAGCGGGGCCTTGCCCAAAATCTTGCCCAGCAGCTGCTGGCAAAAGGGCAGCAGCTCGGCCTGCGGCACCACGTGGTTCACCAGGCCCAGGCGCAGGGCCTCGTCGGCCTTCACCATGTCGGCCGTCAGCAGCAGCTCAATGGCCTTGCCTTTGCCGATGAGCTGGGGCAGGCGCTGCGTGCCGCCGTAGCCGGGCAGCAGGCCCAGGTTCACCTCGGGCTGGCCAAAGCGGGCGTTGTCGGAAGCCACGCGCATGTGGCAGGCCATGGCCAGCTCGCAGCCGCCGCCCAGCGCAAAGCCGTTCACGGCCGCCACCACGGGCTTGGTGCTTTCCTCGATGCGGCAGAAGGCTTCCTGGCCGCGCTCGGCGGCGCGGGCGGCCTGTGCGGGCGTGAGGGCGGCCAGTTCGGCAATGTCGGCCCCGGCCACAAAGGCCTTCTCACCGCTGCCCGTGAGGATGATGCCGCGCACGGCCGGCTCGTTGAGCGCCTGCTGCACGGCCGCGTCGATGTCGGCAATGGTGGCCGCGTTCAGCGCGTTGAGCTTGCTGGGGCGGTTGATGGTAAGGGTGAGGATGCCGCTGGCGGCGTCGAGGTCATAAAGCAGGTTTTCGAACGAAGCGGACATAACGAAAAGGAGGCAGGTTTGACTTGGCCCCGCCAAAGATAGCGCCCCGGGCGTGGGAGGCTGGTCGGGCCAAGGCCGGGACTGAACGCCATTTCGACCCGGCCGGTCGAAAGCAGCCGCCTGGCAACGCTGGAAATATTCAACTTTGCCACTGTAAAGCAGCTATGTATTTGTTTTTAAATAAGTAGCTTTATCGCCAACTCATTCTTTCACCTTTTAATACCTCTGCTATGGGCTTCGTCTCCGAATTCAAAGAATTTATTGCCAAAGGCAATGTGCTCGACCTCGCCGTGGGCGTCATCATCGGCGCGGCCTTTGGCAAAATCGTCACTTCGCTCACCGACGACATCATCATGCCCGTTGTGGGCCTGGCCCTCGGCAAAGTCGATTTCGCCAACCTGTTCGTGGCCATGAACGGCCAGCACTACACCACCATCGAAGAAGCCAAAAAGGCCGGCGTGGGCACGCTCAACTACGGCCTGTTTCTCAACGCCGTCATCAACTTCCTCATCATTGCCTTCATCGTGTTCCTGATTGTGAAGGGCGCCAACAGCATTCGGAAGAAGCCGGTGGAAGTAGTGGCCGTGCCCGCCACCCCACCGCCGCCCACCACCGACCAGCAACTGCTGATGGAAATCCGCGACGCCCTGCGTACCGGCCGGGCTTAATAGCTCACTTTCCGTTTAGCCGGTAAAAACCGCTGTCCACCGAGGCGTGGGCAGCGATTTTGCGTTTTTTTGGCTCAAGTGTCGGTTTTAGGTAAGCGCACTAATTGGCCGAATCAAAATAAGTTGCGAACTTAGGGGCGACCTAACACCCAACGGCCTTCAATCAGGATCTTCGGTGAACCACCCGCGTCGCCCATCCGTTAGGTTGCATCCTCCCCTTCCACCCTTTTTGCCAGACATGAAATTTCTTTGCGCTGCCGTTCTGCTGAGCGGCCTGAGTTTTGGCCTTTCGTCGGCCGCTCACGCCCAAACCGGGCCCGCTTTCCCCACCGCCGGCCAGGGCAGTAGCCAGGCCAACGCCCGTAGCACTTCCGGCAACAACGCCCTGGAGCTGGCCCGCAACCAGCGCCGCGCCGCCATGACGCCCGAGGAAGTGAAGCGCGACCAGCAGCTCGAGCTTCTCGAAGCCCGCACCGGCAACACCAGCTTCGGCGGCCGCAACGGCAGCCCCGAGCGGCAGTTCGACTCCAACCGCAGCGGGGGCGGCTTCATGGTGAGAAAATTCAAGTCAAAATCCGGCACCATGGAGCAGAAGCGGGGCCAAAGCCACCCCATCGGCGGCTCCAACCCTGCCGGCAAGCCCCTGGTGCACAAGCACAAGAACGCAAAAAAGCGTTTCCTCCTGTTTTAATTCACCGTCTTAGCAACAACAAAAAGCCCCCGCTGCATCGGCAGCGGGGGCTTTTTTAATGGAATAGGCTTCGGCCTTACAGCGTCCGCTTGATTTCCTTTTCTTCGAAGCCTTCGATGTTATCCCCTTCCTGCAGCTCGTTGAAGCCTTTGATGGAGATACCGCACTCGTAGCCCTGGCGCACCTCGCTCACGTCGTCCTTGAAACGCTTGAGGTCCTGAATGTCGCCGGTGTGCAGCACGATGCCGTCGCGCACCACGCGCACCTTGGTTTTGCGGGTCATGGTGCCTTCCGTCATCATACAGCCGGCAATGGTACCCACTTTGGTGATGTTGAACACCTGACGAACCTCGGCGTTGGCCACCACCACTTCCTGCACCGTCGGGGCCAGCATGCCTTCCATGGCATCCTTCACCTCGTTGATGGCGTTGTAAATGATGGAGTACAGGCGGATGTCAATCTGCTCGTTCTCAGCCAGCTTGCGGGCACTCTGCGAAGGCCGCACCTGGAAGCCGATGATGATGGCGTCGGAAGCAGAAGCCAGCAACACGTCGCTTTCCGAAATGGCGCCCACCCCTTTCGAGAGGATGTTCACCTTCACTTCCGGCGTGCTCAGCTTGAGCAGCGAGTCGGAAAGTGCTTCCACCGAACCGTCCACGTCGCCCTTCACTAGGATGTTGAGTTCCTTGAACGAACCGATGGCCAGGCGGCGACCAATTTCGTCCAGCGTGATATGCTTTTTGGTCCGGATGGTTTGCTCGCGGGCCAGCTGCAGGCGTTGCGTGGCGATTTCTCGGGCTTCGCGTTCCGTTTCCATCACCTGCAGGCGGTCGCCGGCCTGCGGGGCACCGGTCAGGCCGAGCACCTGCACCGGCGTAGCGGGCGGGGCGGTCTTCATCTTCTTGCCGCGGTGGTCGGTCATGGCCTTCACGCGGCCGAAGTGCGGGCCGGCCAGAATCACGTCGCCCACGTTCAGCGTACCGGTTTGCACCAGCACGGTGGTCACGTAGCCACGGCCTTTGTCCAGCGAGGCTTCGATAACGGTACCGATGGCGTTGCGGTCAGGGTTGGCTTTCAGGTCGAGCAATTCAGCCTCCAGCAGTACCTTTTCCAGCAGGTCGTCAATACCGATACCCGATTTGGCCGAAACCTCCTGGCTCTGGTATTTGCCACCCCATTCTTCCACCAGAATGTTAATCTGGGAAAGCTCCTCGCGGATTTTCTCGGGGTTAGCCGCAGGCTTGTCAATCTTGTTGAGGGCGATGATAATCGGCACCCCAGCCGCTTGCGCGTGGTTGATGGCTTCCTTGGTCTGCGGCATCACCGAGTCGTCGGCCGCCACCACAATGATGGCGATATCCGTCACCTTGGCACCACGGGCACGCATGGCCGTAAAGGCTTCGTGACCAGGCGTATCGAGGAAGGTAATGGGCTGGCCCGATTTCGTGCGCACCTCGTAAGCGCCAATGTGCTGCGTGATGCCGCCGGCTTCGCCCTTGGCCACACTCGCGTCGCGGATGTAGTCAAGCAGCGAGGTTTTGCCGTGGTCGACGTGGCCCATGATAGTCACGATGGGAGCACGCGGACGCAGGTCCTCTTCGGCGTCGCCGGCATCGATGCTGATTTCTTCCTCTTCGGCCGACAGGAACTCCACGTCAAAGCCGAATTCATCGGCAATCACGGTGATGGCTTCCGCATCAAGACGCTGGTTGATGGACACGAACATGCCCATGCCCAGGCATACCTTGATAACCTCGTTCACGTTCACGTCCATCAGCGAAGCCAAGTCATTGGCCGAGATGAATTCGGTGAGTTTGAGGGTCTTGGCGTCGAGCTCGTTCTGTGCACGCAGGGCCTCGCGGTCCTCCGCCAGCATGCTGCGCTTGTCGCGGCGATACTTGGCACGGTTGGCCTGGCCGGTGGCTTTGTTGCCGCCGAGCTTGGCCAGCGTGGCCTTAATCTGCTCCTGAATTTGCTTTTCGGCCTGCTCCGGCGTGAGCGCAGGAGCATTTGGCTTGGGACCGGGCTGGCCGGGGCGCTGGCCGGGGCGATTGCCGCCTTGACCACCGCCGGGGCGGTTGCCCTGGTAGCCACCACCCTGACCACCCGCCGGGCGGTTGCCCTGGTAGCCGGGGCTGGGCGGCGAGGTAGTGCTGCCGGGAGGGCCAGGCAGGCGCGTGCGCTTCTTCTGGCCGGGGCCAGCAGGCAAACCGCGCTTGCTTACGTCGGACGACGCAATGGGGCGAGGGCCACGACCCGGACCACGACGGTCGTTGTTGATGGAAGACAAGTCGATTTTGCCGAGAACCGTGAGGCCCTTCAGCGTGTCCGACTTGGCCACGATGGTGCTGGTGTCTTCCGGCGTGCCGCCATCGGCGGGAACTGCCGGAGCAGCAGCAGCCGGAGCGGCGGGCGTTGCCGCAACGGGAGCCGCGGGCGCTACCGGAGCAGGAGCCGGCGTAGCGGCCGGAGCCGCAACAGGCTCAGCCTTGGCAACGGGCTGCGGTGCGGCAGCGGCTGCCGGAGCTGGCGTCTCAGCCTTGGGCGGAGCGGGAGCTTCTACTTTCGGAGCAGCGGGAGCCGGGGCCGGAGCAGCCGGGGCTTGAGCCGGTGCGGCAGGCTTGGGAGCCACCACGCGGCCTTTGCTGTCCAACTCAATTTTGCCTAATACTTTGAGCCCGGGCGCGGCTGGCGCCTGGGGAGCGGACGTGGGAGCAGGTGCCGTAGCGGCTGCAGCCGGGGCAGCAGGCGCGGGCGCCGGAGTGGCCGCCGCCACCGGAGCCACGGGCGCGGCCGGCTTGGGAGCCGGTGCGGGGGCAGCCACGGGAGCCGGACGCGGGGGCGCCGGTGCGGGCTTGGGGGCCGCATCAAGGTCGCTCTGACGCTTCGCCTGGATGACCTTCTGGGCCTCCTGACGGTCGTGAGCTGAGGCTGCAAATTCCTTTTCAAGCGAGGCCACTTGCTCACCAGTGAGCTTCGTGGTCGGCTTGTTTTCTACTTGTATGCCTTTTTTGGCCAGGGCCTCGACCACCCTGTCCATTCCAATGTTCAGGTCTTTGGCCGCCTGTTGTAGCCGTTTCGGGGTTGCTTCCGCCATTCTATCTGTTACTCGCGTACGATACGCTTCTAAGTGCAAAGGTATTACATTAAATCTTGCCAGCAGGGCGTAAACCGAGCCTGCTGGCCCGATTTATTACCCTTGCCGTACCGGCCGCGCGGCCGTCATTGGGCTGGCTCGGCGGGAGAGCTGGCGCCCGCTTCCTCAGTCGTTGCTTCGGTTTCCGTATCCAATACGGCGTGTTCGGCCGCTACGGCGGTAGCCGAGGCGTGCGTTACTGCGGCTTCTTCGGTGGCGACGCCATCGTCATTTTTACCGGCGGCAACGCGGTTTTTAGCGGCTTCTAGGGTGCTGTCGTCGAGGTCTTCGTCGTCGGCAAATTCTTGGCGGATAATGCGGTACACATCGTCCACCATTTCTTCTTCGAGCTCAGTGCGGCGCACGATGTCGTCTTTCTTCACCGCCAATACGGCGCGGCCGGTGTCGAGGCCAATTTTCTTGAGCTCGGCCAGTACCCACGGCTCTATTTCGTCCTGGAACTCGTCCAGCGAGATGTCTTCTTCGTAGTCGGTGGCTTCGCGGAATACGTCGATTTCCATGCCCACCAGGCGGCTGGCCAGCTTGATGTTGGCGCCGCCGCGGCCGATGGCCAGGCTCACCTGGTCGGGCTTCATGAACACGGAAACCCGGCCGTTTTCCTGGTTTATCTTCATAGAACCCACCTTGGCCGGGGATAGTGCCCGGGCAATATAGAGTTCCAGGTTATCGGTGTAGTTGATGATGTCGATGTTCTCGTTTTCGAGCTCGCGCACCACCGGATGAATGCGGCTGCCCTTCATGCCGACGCAGGCACCCACGGGGTCAATCCGCTCGTCGTAGCTTTCTACGGCCACTTTGGCGCGCTCGCCGGGCTCGCGCACCACGTTTTTGATGGTGATGAGGCCGTCGTAAATCTCGGGCACTTCCAGCTCAAACAAACGCTCGAGGAAAGCGGGCGCGGCGCGGGAAAGGATGATTTTCGGCGTGCCGTTGATGACTTCCACGCGGTGCACCACGGCGCGCACGGTGTCGCCCTTGCGGAAACGGTCCTTGGGGATTTGCTCGCCCTTGGGCATCACCAGCTCGTTGTCGTCCTTGTCCATGATGAGGGCCTCGCGGCTCCACACCTGGTAGACTTCGCCGGTCACGATTTCGCCCACCTGGTCTTTGTATTTCTGGTAGAGGTTGTCGCGCTCGAGGTCCTTCACGCGCTGAATCAGCGTTTGGCGGGCCATGAGCACGGCGCGACGACCGAAATCCTCCAGCTTCACGGCCTCGGCCACGGACTCGCCGATTTCGAAGTCGGGCTCGATTTTTTGGGCTTCGGCCAGCGGAATTTTATCGAAGTCCCAGATATCCTCGGAGTTGTCGTCCACGATTTCGCGGTTGCGCCAAATTTCCAAGTCACCGTTGTCAGGGTTGATGATAACGTCGAAGTTTTCGTCCTGGTCGTACTTCTTGCGAATCATGGTGCGAAACACGTCGTCCAGAATGCTCATCATCGTGGGACGGTCGATGTTCTTGCTCCGGGCAAATTCGCTGAAGGACTCA
The DNA here is from genome assembly GCF_022921075.1 of Hymenobacter sp. 5317J-9. Lineage (NCBI taxonomy): Bacteria > Pseudomonadati > Bacteroidota > Cytophagia > Cytophagales > Hymenobacteraceae > Hymenobacter > Hymenobacter sp. 5317J-9. The sequence continues at coordinate 425,703 of NZ_CP095050.1, read as the reverse complement.
ATTAGTTCGTGGCTGTTCATAGAGGCAGAACTGTATTTATTTGAAAGAGATAACAACCTTGGCCTCTTTTATGTCCCCAAAGGAATAAAAAGCGGCGGGCAGGGTGGTTTTCTTGGTTTTTTGCTTGATGACTTCTTCGATTTCCACGCCCTCGGAGGTGGCGGCGGTAAGGACGCCGGTTTTCTCGGTGCCGTCGTTGAGCTTCAGGGCCAGCGAGCGGCCGATGTGGCGGGTGTACTGGCGCGGGTCGGTGAGGGGCTGGTCGGCGCCGGGGCTGGTGACTTCGAGCGAATACACCGAATCCTCGCCGTAGCGCTCCTCGATGCGGCGGTTGAGGCGGCGGCTAATCATGGCGCACTCGTTGATGCCCAGGCCGGTGGGGCCGTCGAGGATGACGGTAATCTTGGGCATTACCGAATCGGACACGGTGAGGCCCACGATGAACAGCTCCAGGTCGCCGATGGCGTCGCGGAGCATTTCCAGCAGCAGGGTACGGTCGTAGGACATGGATAAAACGGGGCAAAAAAAGAGGGGACTCTGCGTCCCCTCTTTGCGAAAGCGAATACCAACTTCTGAGGCAAAGGTACAACATTGTTAAACTGAATGCAAGGCGGGCCGGTGCGGCGCGGCGCGGGGTGGCTTTTGTGGCATAGGCTGGGCAGGAACCGATGGGTGCAACCGCAGCGGAAAACACGGGCCTTTGCAAACATGCGTTTGCCTTGTGCGGTTTGGCAGGCAATCTGCACCTTTGCGCGCACATTCTCACCTTTTTACTTTACGCTCATGCAAACCAGTCAACTGCTCCGTCAATTCGTTTTTGGCGTTGTGACGGCCTTGGCCGCCACCGCCGCTCAGGCCCAGACCATGCCGGCCACTCCCGCTATGCCGGCCGCACCGGCCAAGGAGAAGCCCAGCCCCGCCGCTACGGCCACCGGCAAAATCGGCACGGCGGACGTGACGGTGAACTACAGCAGCCCGGGGGTGAAGGGCCGCAAGATTTTTGGCGGCCTAGAGCCCTACGGCAAAGTGTGGCGTGCCGGCGCCAACGAGGCCACCACGGTGGAATTCAGCAAAGACGTGACGGTGGAAGGCAAGCCCCTGCCCGCCGGCAAGTACGGCTTCTTCGTGATTCCGGCCGAGACAGGGAAATGGACGGTAATCTTTAATAAGGTGCCCAACCAGTGGGGTGCTTTCAAATACGATGAGAAGCAGGACGCGCTGCGCGTGATGGTGGCGCCCCGCAAAAGCGCCAGCGTGACCGAGCGGCTGGCCTACGAAGTGACGCCCAAGGCGCTGGTGCTGCGCTGGGAAAACGTGGAGCTGCCGGTAGCCATCAAGTAGGCTCAACCGTTATACGAACGGACGCGGGCGGCCCAGGTGGGCCGCCCGCTTACTTTTGCACCCATGCCCGAAACTTCCCAACCCATGGAATACAAACTCACCCAATACAGCCACGGCGCGGGCTGCGGCTGCAAAATCGCGCCGGCCGTGCTCGACCAGATGCTGCACACCAGCATTGCCCAGCCGCACCACGACCAGCTGCTGGTGGGCAATGCCAGCCGCGACGATGCGGCCGTGTACGACATCGGCGGGGGCCAGGCCGTGATTTCGACCACCGACTTCTTCATGCCCATCGTCGACGACGCCTATGATTTCGGGCGCATCGCCTCGGCCAATGCCATTTCGGACGTGTACGCCATGGGCGGGCGGCCGCTGCTGGCCATTGCCGTGCTGGGCTGGCCCGTGGATAAGCTGCCGCCCGAGGTGGCGCGCCGCGTATTGGAAGGTGCCCGCAGCATTTGTGCCGAGGCCGGCATTCCGCTGGCCGGCGGCCACAGCATCGACTCGCCGGAGCCCATTTTTGGGCTGGCCGTGACGGGCATGGTGGAAATAGCAGACCTGAAGCAGAACGACACGGCTACGGCCGGCTCGGAGCTTTTCCTGACCAAGCCGCTGGGCGTAGGTATCCTGACCACGGCGCAGAAAAAAGGCATTTTGCGCGATGAGGACGCAGCTCTGGCGCCGGCCCAGATGATGCAGCTCAATAAGATTGGAGCGGAGCTAAGCAAACTGCCGGCCGTGACGGCCCTGACCGACGTAACCGGCTTTGGCCTGCTGGGTCACCTGGCCGAAGTGTGCGAAGGCAGCGGGCTGACGGCCGAAATTGACTTTGCCAAAGTGCCGCGCATTGCCGCAGCTGACTCTTACCTCAAGCAGGGCAGCGTGCCCGGCGGCACCAACCGCAACTGGGCCAGCTACGGCCACAAAGTCGGCACCATCACGGATGAGCAGCGCGCTTGGCTATGCGACCCGCAGACTTCGGGCGGCCTACTGGTGTGCGTGGAACCCAGCGGCCGCGCGGCTGTGGAGGCGGTGTTTGCCAAGCACGGGCTGGCGCTGGAAAGCTTCGGCCACCTGCGCGCCCACACCGAAGGCGAGGCCTGGGTGCAGGTGATGGCCTAGGGCCGGCTTGGATTTTCTATGAAGTCGTCCTTTATCCGCCCGCTGCTGGAAGTGGCCGTGGTACTGTTGCTGGTGCTGGGCGCGGCGCGCTGGGTGAGCGGGCTATTCTCGAGGCGCACGCAGGTGTACCAGACCACCACGGCGCGGCAGCTGCGGCTGCTGTTCTGGCCGCTGCTGGCGCTGGGCGCGGGCCTGAGCGTGCTGCCGGCCGTGGCGATGGGCGCGACGCCGGCCAGCGCGTTTGAGTGGCTGCTGACGGGCGGCTTTGTGCTGTTTACGCTGCTGCTTAGCGGCCCCGCACTGCTGCTGCACCTGCGCTACTGGATGCTCAACCACGAAACCACGCTGGTTTTCCAGCCCGCCGAAAACCGCTTTGAAGTGTACGAGGCCGGGCAGCGCATTCCCTTCGCACGGCGCGATTTGGCCAAAGTGGAGCGCGTGACCTGCCGGGCGCGCCGCACCTTCTGGGCGCGCTACGACTACCTGCAGCTGTACCTGGCCGATGGCCGCGTCATCACGCTTACCTCGCTGCTTACGGAGCTGGAGCCGCTGGCCTCGTTTCTACGCAGCGTCCCTACCGCGCGGCGCGCTGTTTATTGGGGCTGGGTGTAGAAGCAGCGCTTAAGGACGAGCCTTGCGCTCGTAGAGCCCGGGCGTGCCGGCCGGCTCGTATGGGCCGAAGATGTTCGGGAGCAGCTTCTTGAGGCGCGGCACGTGGTTGCCTTGGTCCAGTAGATAGGCGGGTGGGTTGACGCCCATTTTTTCGGCTACGCGCACCACGGCGGCGTACTCGTTGAGGTGGCCGAAATCGGCTTGCGAGAGGGCCCAGTCGAGGTAAGGCGTGGCGGGGTGATTGTGAAAATACGCGCGGTCGTCGGGGCCGAGGATGAGCAGGGTCTGGTCGCGCAGGGCGGCAAAGCGCGGGTCGGGCTCGAGGCCGAAGCGGCTTTCGGCGGGCATGTGCAGCAGGCCTTCGAGGCGGGGCACGTGGGCCCGGTAGCGCAGCACCACCGCCGCATTGATGATGAGCAGCAACAGCAGTTCAAGCAGCAAGGGCTGCCGGTAGCGCTGCCACAGAAACAGGCTGAAATACGCCAGCGGCGCCATCAGCAGCACCAGCACGCCAGGGGCCGCGCCGCGCTCCACGGCCGCCGTGGCAATGGCCACTACCAGCCACACCAGCATCAGCTGCCGGAACTTGGCCTGAAACACCAGGCCCAGCGACGTGCCCAGCGAGCGCAGCAAGGCCAGCACCAGCACCACGCCCGGCACAATGAGCAGCCGCAGCTGCAGCCCCGCCGGCAGGCCGCTGGCAATGAGGTCGGTGAGCCCCGGCTGCAGGTGAAACTGCACAAACCCCGGCAAGGCGCCCGTGTAGAAAAAGAACGTGGCCACCAGCGCATACGGGAAGAAAAACCCGCACAGCAGCAGCAGCGAACTGCGGAAAGAATTGGCCGCAAAAATGACCACCGCAAACAGCCCCACAATCAGAAACAGCGCCAGCGGCAGGTAGCACAGCGCCCCCAGGCCAATGAGAAAACCGGCTCGGAACAAGCGCCGGTTGTCGTAGCCTTCGCGGGAAGTGGGCAGCAGTGCGCTCAGCGAAAAAACAATGAACGTGTTGCCGAGCAGCAGCGGCGACAGCGCATCCAAATCGGTGCTGATGCTGCCCACCAGCAGGTAGGTGAGGGCAGCCACGTAGCCGCGCTCGGGGTGCACGTCGTAGCGGTTGAACACCACGTTGAGCCGCAGCGCCTGCACAAACAGCAGAAACAGCGCCACCACGCGGTAGAGCCACACCGGGCGCGCCAGCACGGCGTCGAGCACGCCGAAGAAGGCCGCGGCCAGCGGCGCGGTGCCGTCGTAGAGGTCGCGGTAGGGCAGCGCGCCGCCGTGCAGCCGCTCGCCCACCAGCAGGGCGCGCAGCTCGGCGGCCGTCACGGGCAGGCCCGCCCACAGCAGCGGCAGGCGCAGGGCCAGCACCAGCACCAGCAGGGCCAGCAGCTGCGCCGGCAAGGAGCTTTTGAAAAAGCGAAGCAACTCTTAGGGAATAAGGAAGGAACAAAGGTATTGGCTACGCGAACTCCCTTTTTGCTGGCGGCATTCCCTTGGCGACGGAATTGTACCTTTGCCCTTTAGTATGGAAAGCAAACGACAACAAAAAATGGCCAGCCTGCTGCAGCAGGAGTTGGCCGCCGTGCTGCAGCGCGACCTGCCGCACCTCTTCGGCGGCGGGCTGGCGCCGGCCATCAGCGCCGTGAAAGTGACGCCCGACCTGGGCCAGGCCCGCGTGTACCTGAGCCTGCTGCTGGGCAACAACGCCGCCGACCGCCTCGAAATCATCAAGGACAACGCCAAGGAAATTCGGCACGCCCTGGCCAAACGCATCCGCCAAACGGCCCGCGTGGTGCCGGAGCTTATTTTCTTCCACGACGACAGCGCCGCGTACGCCGCCCACATGGACCAGGTGCTCGGCACCCTCGACATTCCGCCCGCGCCCAAGGACGACGAAGGCGAGAACGACGACAAACCGGCCCGCCCGCGCCTGTTCAATTAGCAAATGAGCAAGTGGGTAAATGAGTAAGGGCGCAAACGCAATGCGTTGTTGGCCCCGCTCCATTTACTCATTTACTCACTTCCCCATTTACCGACTTGTACTACGACCCGATTAAGAAGACGCTCGGCCAGGTATTCAACCGCACGCCGTGGCTGCGCCGGCTGTTTTATCACCTGCTCGACCTGTTGCTGCTGCGCACCTGGCACGTGCACCGCGAGCTGCGCCGCTGGGCCAAAGGCCGCACCCAGGAGCCGCTCAACATCCTGGACGCCGGCTCTGGCTATGGCCAATACACTTACTGGCTGAGTGGCCTGAGCAGCAAGTGGAATATCCTGGCCGTGGACGTGAAGGAGGAGCAGGTGGCCGACTCCAACGCCTTTTTCCGGCAGATTGGGCGCCGCAATGTGCAGTTTGCGGTGCAGGACTTGGTGCTGTACCGGGAGCCGAACTCGTTTGACCTGGCCTTGTCGGTCGACGTGATGGAGCACATTCTGGAAGACGTGGAGGTGTTTCGCAACATCCACGCTTCGCTGAAGGACGGCGGCATGCTGCTGATTTCCACGCCCAGCGACCAGGGCGGCTCCGACGTGCACGACGACGGCGAAACCAGCTTCATCGAGGAGCACGTGCGCGATGGCTACAACATCCGCGAAATCCAGCAGAAGCTCACCACCGCCGGCTTCGAGCGCGTGGAGGCCCGTTATTCCTATGGCGAGCCCGGCCAGATTTCGTGGCGCCTGAGCATGAAATACCCGATTTTGATGCTGGGCAAGTCGCGCCTGTTTTTCATCATTTTGCCGTTCTACTACCTCGTCACGTTTCCGTTCTGCCTGTTGCTGAACTGGCTCGACGCCCGCACGGTGCACGACTCGGGCACCGGCCTGATTGTGAAGGCGTGGAAGTAGGCCGCAACGAACGGCCGCCAGCCAGCGTTGACGCGCATTCAATAGCTTTACCCGAAATTGCTTCCTTCTACCCCGCCTGCTGCCTTCCTCCCTCAATCCGTTAGGTGAAAGTTCCTCTCCTCATTGCCCGGCGCTACTTCCGTTCCAAGAACAAGCGCAACATCATCACCATCATCTCCAACATTTCGATGATTGGGGTGGCGGTGGGCACCATGGCGCTGATTATCGTGCTGTCGGTGTTCAACGGGCTGGAGGATTTGGTGCGTACGCTCTATGGCAAGTCGGACCCCAACTTGGTGATTTCGGCCACCAAAGGCAAGGCCTTCGACGTGGACCGCACCTTCCTGATGAAGCTGGAAAACACGCCCGGTGTGGCCCTGCTCACCGAAGTCATCGAAGACAACGCCCTGCTGCAGTACCACGACCGCCAGATGGTGGTGAAAATGCGCGGCCTCTCGGACAACTACTTCGGCCAGAGCCAGATTGACGCCAACATCCGCGAAGGCGACCACCGCCTGCGCCGCGACAGCTTGGAACTGGCCCTGGTGGGCGCCGGCGTGCAGCACGAGCTCAGCATCACGCTCAACAACCGCTTGGCGCCCATGCGCCTGCTCTACCCGCGCAACACGCCCGGCAAAAAAGCCCTCAGCACCGACCCTAGCAAGGCCTTCAACGAGCAGGACCTGATTGCGGGCGGCGTGTTTCTCATCGAGCAGCACATCGACGACAGCTACATTTTCGTGCCCCTCGCGTTTGCCCAACGCTTGCTGAACTACGGCACGCGCCGCACCGCGCTCTACGTGAAAGTGGGCCAGAGCTTTGAGATTGAGCAGGTGAAAAACCAGCTCCGCAAGCAGCTGGGGCCCAATTTCAAAGTGCAGGATTCCGACGAGCAGCACGTGAGCCTGTTCAAGGCCATCAAGGTCGAGAAGCTGTTCGTGTTCATCACCTTCACGCTCATTCTGCTCATCGCCTCGCTCAACATCTTTTTCTCGCTTTCGATGCTGGTCATCGACAAGAAAAAAGACATTGCCGTGCTGCTGGCCATGGGCGCCAACCAGAAAACGGTGCGTCGCACGTTTCTGTACGTGGGCGCCATTGTGGCGCTGGTGGGGGCGGCCACGGGCCTCGTGCTGGGCGTGGCGCTGTGCTGGCTGCAGCAGCGCTTTGGCTTTGTGAGCATGGGCATGGCCACGAGCGTGGTGGATGCTTACCCGGTAAAAATGCAGGCCTCGGACATCATTTTCACGTGCATGTCCATCATCCTCATCACGCTGGCCGTGAGCATCCGGCCGGCGCTGAACGCGAGCCGCCTGGACGTGCGCGAGAATTTATAGCCCTGGCGGCATCCCCGCCGGTTTCCAGCCGTAAGCGCTAGGCCCGCCCTCCAGGCGCCAAGCTCCGCCGTGCATATTTCCGCTTTCGGCCCTACCTTGCGCCTTCCGCGTGCCCGGCTATGAAAGTATCTACCGCAGAACCGTTTCAAATCGTTTACTCGCTCTTCGAGCACGAGTTCCTCGGCCATTTGTTTGCGGCCTATGTGGTACAGCTCGGCCCGCGGGGCCAGCTCACCCTGCAGCACCAGACCGTATCGGGCAAAAATGCCCACGAGTTTGCCGCCGGCCTCGATGCCACCGACTTTGAGCTGGTGGAGCTCTGCGACCAGATTCAGCAGGAAGCGGTGGTGAAGGAATTCTGGCCCCGCAAAATCGCGACGGCCGAATTTTTCTTAAAAACCTACAACGCCGAAAAAGGCGACAAGCCGCTGCAGGAAGCCATTTCCAAGTACGTGCAGGCCCGCATGGCGGCCATCCTGGCGCGGCTGGCGGGCAAGTGCGTGTTCATCATGGGCCGCGACGGCGAGCCGACGTGGAAGGAAATCGGCCTGGCGCCGGCCAAGGCGTCCATCCTCTTCCACTTCCGCCGCAACGAGGAAGGCACTCATTACTTCCCCACCATTCAGTATCAGGGCCAGAAGCTCGACTTCCAATACAAGGACGCCGTGCTGGTGTGCCTGCAGCCCGCCTGGCTGCTGCTGAACGACCTGCTCTACACTTTCCGCACGGAGGTAGACGGCAAAAAGCTGCTGCCTTTTTTGAAGAAGAAATTCATCGTGGTGCCCCGCAACGTGGAAGAAAGCTACTTCCAGAAGTTTGTGGCGCCGCTCATGGAGGCGTTCGAGGTGCACGCGCGCGGCTTCGACATTCGCTCGGAGCGCTACGTGGCGCGGCCGCGGCTAACGTTTAGCGACACCATACCGGCGCCGCCCGCGCCCGAAGCGCCCGTGCGCCCGCCCGGCCCGCCGCGCCGGGGCCGCATCCCGCTGCCCAAGCCCGTGGCCCCGCTGCTGACGGGCGCCGAAACCGAGCAGATTCACTTCGAGCTGAGCTTCCGCTACGGCCCGCACTTAATGCCGCTGGGCACCAACAAGCCGGTGAGCGTGCACTTGGAAAAAACGGCCGACAGCTACGTATTCCACCGCCTGCTGCGCAACCCCGAGCAGGAGCAGGCCACCGTGGAAGAGCTGCGCGCCCGCTCGCTCACCGTGGAAAACGGCCACGCCACCCTGCCCAAGGCCGAAGCCTTCAAGTGGCTGCACGACAATACCCCCGCCCTGGCCGAGCTGGGCTACACCGTGGAAGCGGCCGACTCGGCTACCAAGAGCTACTTCATTGGGCCCACCAGCGTGCACGTGGGCATTCAGGAGGCCGGCGACTGGTTCGACGTGCGCGGCACGGTTCGCTTCGGCGACATTGAGGTGCCGTTTATCCGGCTGCGCGGGCACATTCTGCAGCGCCGGCGCGAATTCAAGCTACCCAACGGCCAGATTGCCATCATCCCGGAAGAGTGGTTTACGGACTATTTGGAGCTGTTTGCCTTCGGCGAAGAAACCGAGGAAGGCCTGAACCTGCGCCGCCATCACCTGGCATTGGTGGCTGACTTACAAAGCAATGAGCTGGCCACCGTGCGCATGGGCCGCAAGCTGGAGAAGCTGCGCGACTTTGCCGAGGTAGAAGACCACCCGCTGCCGCTGGGCTTCCAGGGCGAACTGCGCCCTTATCAGAAGGCCGGCTACAACTGGCTGCGCTTCGTGCAGGACTTCCATTTCGGTGGCTGCCTGGCCGACGACATGGGCCTGGGCAAGACCATTCAGACATTGGCCATGCTGCAGCACCGCCACGAAAGCGGTGAAAACCAAGGTGCCGCGTCGCTGCTGGTGCTGCCCACTTCGCTGGTATTCAACTGGCTGACCGAGGCGGAGAAGTTCACGCCCGACCTGCGCATTCTGGCCTATACGGGCACGTATCGGGACAAAAACCCTGACCGGTTTGCCGACTACGACGTGGTGCTGACCAGCTACGGCATCGTACGCCTCGACACGGAGCTGCTGGCCAGCTACAAGTTCGACTACGTGATTCTCGACGAGTCGCAGGCCATCAAAAACCCGTCGAGCACCACCTCGCAGGCCGTGCGGCAGCTGCGCTCCAAACACCGACTCATCCTCACGGGCACGCCGGTGGAGAACAGCACCATGGACCTGTGGTCGCAAATGTCCTTCATCAACCCGGGCTTGCTGGGCACGCAGGCGTTTTTCCGCAAGGAATTCCTCAAGCCCATCGAGAAGCACCAGGACGAAGGCCGCACCCGTCGCCTGCATGCGCTGATTAAGCCCTTCATTCTCCGTCGGCACAAGGCCCAGGTAGCAAAAGAATTGCCCGAGAAGACCGAGCAGCTTAGCTACTGCCCCATGACGGAGGAGCAAGCCCACGCCTACGAAGAGACCAAGAGCTTCTACCGCAACAAGATTCTGCAGAACCTGGACGAGCACGGCCCGGCCAGCACCCAGTTTCTATTGTTGCAGGGCCTGACGCGCCTGCGCCAGATTGCCAACCACCCGCGCCTGGCCGACGAAAATTACACCGGCGAATCGGGCAAGCTGCGCGAGGTGTTGCGCATGATTCGCAACGTAGTGGCCGAAGGACACAAGGTACTGGTGTTTAGCCAGTTTGTCCAGCACTTAGCGCTGGTGCGGGCGGCGCTCGATGAGCGGCAGCTGGAGTACGCCTACCTCGATGGCGCCACCCGCGACCGGCCGGCCGAGGTAGCCCGTTTCCAGGAAACCGAGGACCTGCGCATCTTCCTCATCAGCCTGAAGGCCGGCGGGGTGGGCCTCAACCTCACCGCGGCCGACTACGTCTTCATCCTCGACCCCTGGTGGAACCCCGCCGTGGAAGCCCAGGCCGTGGACCGCGCCCACCGCATCGGCCAGCAGCGGCCGGTGTTCACCTACAAGTTCATCTCGCAGGGCACGGTGGAAGAGAAAATTCTGGCCCTGCAGCGCCGCAAGCTGGCGCTGGTGAGCGAGCTGATTGCCACCGACGAGGCGGTTATCAAACACCTTACCCGGGCCGACATCGAGGAACTGCTGGGCTAAACGCCCAAGCCGTGTGAGGAGCCACGCTACGGCGTGTGCATTTCCATGCCCAAACCAGAAGCTTTGCCAAGCGGAGCAGTCGGCCTGACCACAATGCGAATAAACAGGGATTAATAAAGATTTTATTTAATCATTCGGTTTACCAAGTTTAATTCATTCATATTTGCAGCCTACTTTTCCGTTTTCGGACCTGGCATTGGCTGCGCAACTTCTATCGTCTTTCGGCACTTTGCCCGCGTGGCCGCGGGTGGCGTGTGTCTTGTTCGCGCTACTGACGGCACACGCAGGCTGGGCACAGCCCAGTCGAAAGCTTCCGGAAAAAAAGACCACCGCCCCTTCCTCTGCGCCGGCTCCTTCAAATCAGCTTTCAGCCCTGAAAACGGAAGAAGCCTTGCGGATGCTTTTGCGGGCTGATTCTGTGGCTTCGCAACGCCAACGAGCGAAGCTGGGGCCCGAAGCCAGCGGCCTGGTATTGGACCAGACCATCACCAAAATCGGCCACGATTTTTACGACCAATTTTATAGCCGCTGGGAAGCCCCCAACGGCATAGACGACTTCACGGTCGTGATTGGAGAAAAGCCGTCGCGGGGCAACAACGCCATCATCACCGTGACCGTCAACAACGAGCAGCTTCTGGAATTTCCGCTTCAAGGGAAGGAGGAAATCATCATGGATGCATCGCAGCAAGCCATCGAAATAGCCAGCAACTCCTTGCAGGAATCTTTCAACCTGAGCCAACAGCTGGAACGCGGCAACAAGCAGGCCCTCGAAACCTACTAATTCATTTCCTTTTTACCCCTCGAGCATATGAAACACGTGTTTACCCTCACCGTCCTTCTTGCGCTGCTTTCGTTTGGGCGCAATGCACATGCCCAGGATTTCGTGTACGAGCCCAAAAACCCGGCTTTTGGCGGGGGCAACACGTTCAATTATTCGTGGCTGCTCAGTTCGGCCCAGGCGCAAACCACCATTGTGGACCCGGCCTCTAAGGCCAATGCAACGGCGCCAGACCCACTGGCCAATTTCGCGGCCAGCCTCAACCAGCAGGTATTGGCCCAGCTCAGCAGCCGGCTGATTGCCAACCAGTTTGGCCAGGGTGCCATCAAGCCGGGCAACTACACCGTCGGGACCTATCAAATTCAGATTACGCCCGGGGCTAATGGCATTGGCGTGCAGGTCACCGACACGTCCACCGGCAACCAGACCACCATCACCATTCCCAACGGCTTTTAGCCCGCGGCAAGTGACTGCCGGACAAGCAATTCCCACCCTTACTTTCTCGTTGTTTCCATGCTTCTGCGTCGATTGCTGACTGCCGTAGTGTTCCTGCTATTGGCAGGACTCAGCGGCTGCGCCTCCTATTTCCATCAAACGTTTATGAACCCTGAGCCGGCCCGGCTCGGGGCCGAAATCAACGGAAACGAAGTGTGGCGGCACCTCCCGCCCGCCCGGCAGCGCGTGGTGGTGGCCGTGTACAAATTCCGGGACCAGACCGGGCAGTACAAGCCCCAGGCCAACGGGTCGAGCTTCTCGACAGCCGTGACGCAGGGCGCGACCACCGTGCTGCTGCGGGCCCTGGAAGAGTCCCAGTGGTTCGAACCCATTGAGCGCGAAAACTTGGGCAACCTGCTGAATGAGCGCAAAATCATTCGCTCCACGCGCGATGAATACTCCCAGCAAACCGGCCAGCGCCAGCCCAACCTCCCGCCGTTGCTGTTTGCCGGCATCATCCTCGAAGGCGGCATTATCTCCTACGATTCCAACATCCTGACCGGCGGGGCCGGCCTGCGCTACTTCGGAGCCGGCGCCTCGGGCCAGTACCGCCAGGACCGGGTGACGGTGTACCTGCGGGCCATCAGCACCAACACGGGCAAGATTCTCAAGACCGTCTACACGTCGAAAACCATTCTTTCGCAGCAGGTCGACGCCAGCTTGTTTCAGTTTGTGGCGTTCAAGCGCCTGCTGGAAACCGAAACCGGCTTCACGTACAACGAGCCCAGCGAGATGGCCGTGAAGGATGCCATCGAAAAGTCGGTGCAGTCGCTCATCTACGAGGGCCTGCTGGCTCGCATCTGGACGTCGACCGACACCGCCGCCACCAGGGGCCTGCCCATGCAAGCGTACCTGCGCGAAAAAGACGAAAACCTGTCGCTCGACCCCCTGGGCCGGCAAACCAACTACCGCCGTCGGCCGTTTGGCATCGGCTTCAACGGCGCCGTGCAGCTGTACCAAGGCGATTTTGCGCTGCCTCAGTACCGCGCGGCCGGCGAACTTACCCTGCGCTACCGCTTGGGCGACGGCTATTTCAGCACGTTTCTGAACCTCGGCCACGGGGCGTTGGCGGCAGGCCCGCAAGGGCAGTATTTCAGCCAACGTTTTAGCTACGCCGAAGCCGGCCTGATTGCGTGCCTGTTCCCCTACGACCGATTCTCGCCCTATCTGCTGGCCGGGGCGGGGGGCACCCTCAAGCGGTTTTCGCGCCTGGATGCCAACAACTTGGTGCCTCACGCCGTGGTGGGCATTGGGGGCGAGCTATTGGTCACGCCCCGGCTGGGCATCAGTGCTGGCGTCGACAGCCACTTTTACCTCTCCGACCGCATCGACCAGGTCGTGCAAGGGCGCTACAACGACTACGCATGGGGCGGTAGACTAGGGCTGACTTTCTACTTGGGCAAGGGAAATTCAGAAATTTTTTATAAAAAATAATCTTTTTTTCATAAAATAACAACTCCCTGATTTTCAATTTAAATAGCAAAATCTACTGTTATACTTTTTATACGAATATTTATACAATTATTGAAAATATATAATTTTGCCGTTTTTAATTTTAATAATTTTTACAAAAAGTATTTGGATTTGGTGAATCGGGAAAATACATTTGTCTCACTCTCAGAAAAAGGCAAATCATTCTTGACTCAACAAAACTTTTTAACCCATTCCCAACCCAAACCCATTTACTCTCATGAAAAAAGTTACCATCCTCGCCGCCACTTTGATGGCACTCGGCTTCACCGCCAACGCTCAGTCGCAAGTGTCGACGGCTTCAAGCCCCACCCGCGTTCCTGCTTTTGTGCCGCTGACACCTTATCAGTACAATGCTCAGAATGCGCCGGTGGCGGGTGCTAATGCCGGCACCATCTCGGGTGCTAATGCACAGTACGGCAATTACAGCCAGGATTCGCAAATCCAGCAAGCCGGTGATAATAACCAAGCCAACGTAGACCAACTCGACAGCCGCACTTCTGCTGGCGGCGCTCTGGCCAGCGGCAGCGGTAGCTCGGCAACCGTTTCCCAGCTGTCCGGCTCGCACAACACCACCAACCAGAAGCAAACGCTGCTCAACGAAAGCAACGTGGCCGGTGGTCGTAACGTGTTGTCGTCGTCGCAGTCTGGTAGCTACAGCCAAGTAGACCAGACGCAACTGGGTGGCAACCACAATACCGCCCAAGCAATTCAGGCCTCGGGGTCGTCGGCCAACCTTGCCACCCAGACGCAAAACAACGGCACGAACAAGAGTGCTTACATTGAGCAAACGGGTTCTTCGAGCGGCAACCGCGCCGTGCAATCGCAAACGGGCGCCAGCGGTTCGATGGCTAGCAACGGCGGCATCACGGCCGTGATTACGCAGAAAGGCTCGAACAGCCACGCTAACCAAGCGCAATCTGGCACGGGTGTGGGCAACGATGCCGGCATCAACCAAGGCCTTGGCAGCGCCAACACCGCCCTGCAAACCCAAAACGGCTCTTATTTGAATGCCTCCATCGACCAGTCGGCAGGCAGCGCTTCGGGCAGCGTGAGCAGCAACTACGCCAAGCAAGACCAGACCGGCGTGAGCAACAACGCTTCCATTGTGCAGCGCAGCAGCGGCAACTATGCCCAGCAAATGCAGATGGACGGCAACACCGGCATCGTGCAGAACAACACGTCGGCCATCATGCAGTCCAACGTGTCGTCGGCTGCCTACACCACGCAGTCGGGCACTTACAACACGGCCGTTGTAACGCAGCACTAAGGTCGAACGACTTAGTCCGTAGAAACAGAAACGGACCGAACCAAATGCGCCAAGTTCCGGGCTTCTTTGCGAAGGGCCTGGGGCTTGGCCCATTTGATGTTTGATTACTTACATTTACCATCCTTCTGCTTTGCATTCCCACCGCTCATGAAACGGACTGTTTTTTTCGTAGTGGCTGCCTGTTTTGGCATCAGAACCGCGCAAGCGCAATTGGCGGAACCCACTAGTACCTCGCGCGAACAACAGTTGGTTGAGAGCGTGGGCCTGGAGCGGCTGTCGATGAGCACCGGCCTGCCGCCGCTGACCAACCTGCAAAATGTGACCGGCCTGCTGCAAGTCGGCAACGGCAACACTGCCCGCATCGACCAACAGACGCTGTCCAACAACGCCAACCAAGCCTACGTAGCGCAAATTGGCGAAGCCAACGTTTTGAGATTGACTCAGCTGGGCGGCGGCAATCTTCTATTGGTAACGCAAAATGGCAACGGCAACCAAGCTGGCTACACCCAAGGCGGGCAAAACAACGCCACTAACATCACGCAAAACGGCACGCAGAATAAGGTGCAAGGAGTGGATGGAAGGGCTAACCTACTGTTGGAAGGCGACAACAACACCATGAAAATCACCCAGAACGGCAACAACAATACCGTGCAAGGCGAAGTGCGTGAAAACAACCGCAACTACGACATTCGGCAGTACGGCTCCGACAACACCCTGACGCAAATTGAGACGACGACGCAGACGCCCAAGGGCTACACCGTGGAAATGCGGGGCCAGGGCATCAACCTGACCATTGAGCAAAGCAAAGTAGTACCCGGCGTTCGATAGACCGCTAGCCGATGGGAGCATCGAGAAAAGGCTGACTGCAATTCGCATGTGGCCTTTTTTTATTGCCGAACCACGCGGCTTTTGGTGCGGATTTTATGCTGCTTGCGGGTTTGCGGGTGCTGATACTCACCCAACCAATTCTTTCCTTTCTGTTATGCTACAACTCATTCTTATGTTTTTGGCCTGGCAAAGCCCCGACGCCCCGGCGCCCTGCCAAGCGCGCCTTGAACTGCAACAGCAGGGCGGCATGCTCACCGTGACCGGGCACTGCCGAAACCTGTTGCCCACAGCCGGCCGCTACCGCTACGAATTGCAGACCTTGCGCGAAGGCAGCGGCGGTCGTTCGCAGAACACGCAGCGCGGCGAATTTGAGGTGGCGCCGCAACAGGATGTGTCGTTGTCGCAGACCCGGGTAAACGTCACGCCGCAAGACCGTTACCAAATTCGATTGCGGGTGCTGGATTTGGCCGGCCACACCGTGGCGCAGGACTCGGCTTCTCAGCCAGCGGCGCATTAAATTTGTGATTCTGCCTTTCTGACTTTGTACTTTATATGACCTTTTTACCCGCGGATTGGGCACGGCGCTTGTCGTGCATGTTGAGTTTTATCTGCTGCTGGTGCGTGCTCAGCGCTTGCCAGGAAGACTTGGTGGAGCCGGTATATTACGGCAGCGTAACGGGAACGGTGCTGGACGGCCGCACCAATCTGCCGTTGGCCAACGTGACGGTGACCACCAGCCCGGCCACCAGTTCGTACCTGACCAACGCGCAGGGCAAATTTCAGATAGAAAACGTGCCTGCGGGCCGCGTGGCCATCACCGCCACCAAGGCCGACTACCAGCAGGTGGTGGCCAACGTGACGGTGTATGAAGCGCAGGCCGCCGACGTTTCGATAGTCCTGACCAAGAGTACCACGGTCGCCCCAACCGCACCCACCCGCCCTGCTCCCGCCAACCAGGCCACCGGGCAGCCCACCACGGTGGTGTTGTCCTGGCACCCAGTCAACGCCACGGCCAGCGACTCGCTGCGCTACGACGTGTCGCTTTTCGAGAGCAACAACGTCAACGCCACGGCGTTGCTGACCAACTCGAAAGACACGACCGTAACCGCTGCTAATTTGAAATACGCCACCACCTACTACTGGCAGGTAACGGTGCGCAACACAGCGGGCACTTCGGCCCGCAGCCCGGTGTGGAGCTTCCGGACGGCGGACCTGCCCAATAACCGCTACCTGTATGCCCGCACGGTGGCCGGCAATACCGACATTTATTCGTCGGACAACACCGGGGGCAACCTTCTTCGCCTTACCAGCGCCGCCACGGTGGAAACGGCGCCGCAGCTGAGCCCCAATCGGGATGTAATAGCGTACACATCGAACGCCAGCGGCCAGTACCAGCTGTACACCATGAATCGGGACGGTTCGAACCAGCGCCAAATCACCACCCTCTCGGTGGAGGGCTACAACAACGCGGGCATTGGCTACCACTGGTCGCCGGACGGCGCGCAGCTCATCTACGCACACTACGACCAGCTATACCGCGTAAACCGCGACGGGACCGGACTGCAACTGATGGCAACGGCCCCCCCTGGCCGGCACTTTCGCGAGTGCGACTGGAACGTGCAAAATGGCGGGCGCCTCGTGGTGCAAACCGTGGGCTCCAGCGTGTTTAATTCCGAACTCTACCTCTACAACTCCGACGGCACGAATCCCATTTTGCTAGTGGGCGATTTACCGGGGCGCCTCGACTCGCCGGCGTTCAGCCTGGATGGCCGCTCGGTGCTGTATTCGCGTGATGTAGCTGGCTTTAACGACCCTGGCGGACGGCAATTGGACGCGCACTTGTTTCTCCAACGCATTGACGGTACCTCAACCGTTGATATCACCGCAGGTGCCACTGGCTCGCTCGGCAAAGCATTGGGCACCAATGATATTCAAGGGCGAATTTCGCCCGACGGTTTCCGTGTCATCTTCGTTAACCGCGTAAACGATGACCTCAGCCCGCCGGAGGTGTGGACGATGGACCTCGACGGCCGCAACCGCGCCAAACTCTTTTCAAACGCCTTCCTGCCCGACTGGAAGTAAGCCCGGACTGAAAAAGGCATCCGCTTTGCCAGAAAAGGCCGTACCTTCCCGGCAATGGGGTTTTGCGGCCCCTTTTCCGTGTCGCTGACGACCGAGCTGCTGCGTATGAAGGCCTTTGGGGCACTGGTGCTGATTTTGTTTCCGTTGGGGCTGCGCGCGCAGGCAGACAAGGCCCTGCCCGCCGCTACGTATGCCGATGCCGATGGGCGCTTCACCCTGACGTATCCGCGTGCCTGGCAGTTGCGGCCCGGCGCCGCGGGGTCGGAAGCAGCCTTCTACGCGCCGGCCACGGGGCAGCCCGTGCCGGCCGTGGTGACAATGACGGCCCGCCCCCTGCCCGACGCCCTGAAGGACCGGCCGCTGACCGGCGCCGGCAGCCAGGATTCGCTCTGGCGCACCCTGCTGCGCCTGCCCAACCTGTATGTGGTGCGCCTGGAAGAGAAAAACTACGGCCGTTACGAGGAGGTGCGCTACGACTACACCTATGCCCCCGTGGCGGGGCTGCCGGGCCGCCTGCACGTGGCGGGCCGGCGCTTCTGGCGCGTGGGCTACGAGTTTCAGGTAGAATACCGGGCGGCTACTACCGAGGATGGTCGCTGCCTGCCCGAAGGGCAGCAAATACTTGATTCGTTTGCTTTTACCAGCAAATCCATCACCAGCCGCCGCTACGTGGACCAGGTGTGCGACGGCAAAATGTACGGCATCGCGGCCATGAGCCGCCGCACCGGCCAGTGGGAAGACGACTGCCGCTCCATCCACGAGTTTTCGACCGACGACGTGTCCGAGCTGGCCACGGTGCACCGCAACGTGCTGCCCTTTCAGTCGTACGCCCTGGCCAAGGGGTTTGACAACTGCCTGTACTCGGTCACGAAATCGCCCACCAACCAGCCCGAGCTGGTGTACCGCTACGACCCCACCACGCGGCGCGGGGCTTTCACCACCTGGCAGCTGCCCGCGCAGGGGCCCACCAACGTCTGGATTTCGGCCGCCACCGACGAGCGCGGCGACCTGTACTTCCTCACCTCCGACGCCAACCAGCTGGTGAAGGTGAGCCCCGCCGAAGGCGGCACCGTGACCGTGCTCTGGCAGAAAGACCCCACCCAGCAGGCCGCCTACTACCCCAGCATTGCTTTCGACGGCGCGGGCACACACGGCAACTTTTGCCTCGACGACGCCAATACCGTGTACATGGTGTACAGCACCGACGGCTCGCTGGTGCGCGTGGACCTGAAAACCCAGCGGCCCGCGCCCGAGCTGCTGGCCCTCACGGGCTTGCCCAAGCGCGGCGGCTACAGCGACGTACTGCTGCAAAACGACGAGTCGGGCCGGCGGCGCATGTACCTGGCCGGCCCGCACGCCCTCTACAAGGTGGACCTGTCGCGGCGCAAGGCCAGCTTGGAGCGGCGCGGCACCTACACCGACCTGGCGGGCTGCAACCTGTTTCGGGTGGCCTACCGGGGAGCAGCCCCGCCCTTGCCCAGCGCCACCGTGCCCTGGCGTGGGCGCGTGCTGAACGCTACCACCTACCAGCCGCTAACGGCGGCCGAACTGCACATTGGCCGCGAAAGCGCTTCGGCCGTGGTGGCACTTTCCACCGATGGCCGGTTTTCGTACGGCGCGGCGCCGGGCAAGCCGTATTTCTACAAAGCGCAGCTGGCCGGCTTCGTCGACGCTGATAGCAGTTGGACGGTGGGCGCCGGCCCCACCGTGCACGACATCTTGCTGCAACCCCTGGCCGTGGGCACCACCCTCCCGCTGGCCAACGTGCAGTTTGAGCAAGGCCAGGCCGTGCTGCTGCCGGGCTCGGCCCGCGCCCTCGACCAGCTGGTGGCCATGATGGCCGACAACCCGCGCCTGACCATCGAGCTGCGCGGCCACACCGACAACGTGGGCGAGCCCGCCAAAAACGTGGTGCTCAGCGAGGAGCGAGTGGCGGCGGTGAAGGCCTACCTGGTGGCCCACGGCGTGGCCGAAAGCCGCATCACCGGCATCGGCTTCGGCGGCGCCAAACCGGCGGCCAGCAACGCGCAGGAAACCACCCGCAAGCTGAACCGGCGCGTGGAGTTCCGGGTGACGGGGATATAAACTAGGAAGTGTTAACAGTAGGTATTAATTTGGGGTATGGATTATTTGCTCACAGACGCGCAGTGGGCCCGCATCGCGCCGCTGCTGCCGGGTCGGGAAGGCACGAAAGGTGGCCGGGGCCAGGACAACCGCCGTTTTGTAGAAGCGGTGCTGTGGTTGTTGCGCAACGGCTGCCGCTGGCGTGCCTTGCCGGCCGCGTGGGGCAACTGGCACACAACATACACGCGCTTCCAGCGCTGGACCGCCTCGGGCGTGTGGGCCCGGGTGCTGGCCGCCGTGCAAGAGGACGACGCGCTGCACACGCTGCTGGTCGACTCGACCACCGTGCGGGTGCACCAACACGCGAGCGGGGCACGCAAAAAAACGGGCCGCAAGCCCTGGGGCGTAGCCGCGGCGGATTGACCACCAAGCTGCACGCGGTGGCCGACGCTGGGGGCCGGTTCGTGCGCGGCAGCCTGACAGCCGGCCAGCGCCACGACGCCCCGCAAGCGCTGCCGCTGCTCGACGGGCTGGCCCCGGCCTACCTCGTGGCCGACCGGGGCTACGATTCCGACCCGCTCGTGGCCACCCTGGCTGCCCGCGGCACCTGTGCCGTGATTCCGCCCCGGTGCAAGCGCCGCTACCCGCGGGGCTACGACGCGGCGCGTTACGCCCAACGTCACCCCATTGAGCGCCTTTTCAGCCGCCTCAAGCAGTTTCGCCGCGTGGCCACCCGGTATGACAAACTCGATGCGCATTTTTTGGCCTTTATTCACCTCGCTGCAACCGTCCTGTGGCTACGCGACTGTTAACACTTCCTAGCAGTCGAATAAAGACTGTCATGCAGAGCGCAGCGAAGCATCTCGCGTGCTCCCACAAATCAATACGGCTGCAAATTGGGTTACCACCGAGCGAGATGCTTCGCTGCGCTCTGCATGACGTTATTTCTATTTCTTGCTCTATGCTGGTAACTCTTCGAACTGCCGTGGCCCAATCGCCGGCCCAGGTGATGGCAGGCTTCACGCGGGCGCTGTTTGAGGCGCTGGCGCCGCCGTTTCCCAAGCTGCGCGTGCTACGGTTTGATGGCTGCCGCACCGGCGACCAGGTTGAAATCGAGCTGAATACCCTCGTAAAGAAGCTGCGCTGGACCTCCCTGATTGTAGACGACGGCGTGCAGCCCGACGGCACGCACTTCTTCATCGATGAAGGCCAGATACTGCCGCCGCCGCTGCGCTACTGGCGCCACCGCCACCTCATTGAGCCCAGCCCCCACGGCGGCAGCGTGATTGTGGATGCGCTGGAATACCGCACGGCCTCGCCCTGGCTCGACCGCCTGCTGTACCCCGCCATGTGGGCGCAGTTTGCCTGGCGGCGGCCCATCTACCGGCGCTGGTTTACATAGCGCCCGCGCTACAAATCCAGCACCATGCGCACGTCGCCGGGGTGGCCGGGGATGAGGGCCGCCGGCCGGAAGCCCAGCTTATCGTAGAGCTTGAGGGCCGGCAGCAGCGTGGAAATGGAGAGAACTTCTACGCGGCGGGCGCCCAGCTCACGCGCTTTGCCCAGCATGGCCTGGCCCAGCGCCCAGCCGATGCCGCGGCGCTGGGCAGCCGGCGCCACGGCCAGCCGGGCCAGTTCGTACACGCCGTCGTGCTCTTTTACCAGGGCGCAGGTGCCCACGATTTCGCCCTCGCACACGGCCATGAGGATGTGGCCGCCGCGCTCCACGATGTATTGCTGGGGGTTTTCTACCGGCTGGCGGTTGGCGCCTTCGATGTAGAAATAGCGCGTAATCCACTCATAATCGAGCTCGTGGTTGAGGGCTTCGAAAGCCGGGCGGTGCGCGGGCTCAAAATCGATGATGGAAACGCCGGTGGGCATGGGTGGGAGCGGGAATGGAAGGACGAAGGAACCGAGGCTGCAAAGTTCGCACACGGCGGGCCGTACCTTTGCAGGCCTATGCTGAATCCTGCCACCATCGTCCTCAAAAACGGAAAAGACCACTCCCTGCGCCGCCGCCACCCGTGGGTATTCTCCGGCGCCATTGCCCGCGTGAAGGGCGACACCGAAGAAGGCGCGCCCGTGCGCGTCGAGGCCATCGACGGCGAGCTGCTGGGCGTGGGCCACTTTTCGGGCGGCGGCTCCATTGCCGTGCGCATGCTGGATTTTGGCCCGAGCGCGCAACTGCCGACGGCCGCGTTCTGGGAAGAGCGGCTGGGCAACGCCTACCGCCTGCGCCAGCGCCTGGGCCTAACCGGCACCGCCGACACCAACGTGTTTCGGCTGGTGCACGCCGAAGGCGACGGCCTGCCCGGCCTCATCATTGACGTGTACGGTGATGTGGCCGTGGTGCAGGCCCACAGCATCGGCATGTACCGCGCCCGGCCCGAAATAGCCGCCGCCCTGCGCGCGGTGTTCGGCAACAAGCTGCGCGCCATCTACGACAAGAGCGCCGAAACCATCCCCGGCAACGCCGTGCCCGATGCCAAGAACGGCTACCTCTTCGGCCAGAGCAGCGGCGCCGAGCACGTGGTGCAGGAAAACGGCCACCGCTTTGCCGTGGACTGGGAAACCGGCCAGAAAACCGGCTTCTTCATCGACCAGCGCGACAACCGCGACCTACTGGCCCGCTACTCGCCCGGCCGCCGCGTGCTCAACACGTTTTGCTACACCGGCGGCTTCTCGGTGTACGCCCTGGAGGCCGGCGCCGAGCTGGTGCACTCCGTGGATAGCAGCAAGAAAGCCATTGCCCTCACCGAACGCAACGCCGAGCTCTCGAACCACGCCGACCGCCACGCCGCCTACCCCGACGACGTGCTGGGCTTCCTCAAAAACCACTCGGCCGAATACGACCTGCTGGTGCTCGACCCGCCCGCGTTTGCCAAGCACATGGGCGCCCGCCACGCCGCCCTCATGGGCTACAAGCGCCTGAACGCGGCCGGCATTGCGCACCTGGCGCCGGGCGGGCTACTGTTCACCTTCTCTTGCAGCCAAGTAGTTAGCCCCGAATTATTTGAGGGCGCGGTGCTGGCGGCAGCCATCGAGGCCGGCCGGCCGGCGCGCATTCTGCACCGCCTCACCCAGCCCGCCGACCATCCCGTGAGCCTGTTCCACCCCGAAGGCGCGTACTTGAAAGGACTGGTGCTGGCGGTGGAGTAGAATCAAGACGCCTGTCATCCTCATCTGGCGTCCGCGTAGCCAAGGACCTTCTCACGTTTGAACGATAGTTGTTCAGCGGTGAGAAGGTCCTTCGTTTTGTTCAGGACGAAGGTTTTTTGTGAGCCTTTGGGTGAAGGGAACATTCTCCGCAGCCCACACGACCGGGCAGGGGCAAGTCCCGCCCCTACTCCTCTCGGATGGCGTGTGCCACAGCAAAGCGCGCTATTTTGTCGGGCCCCAAAACATCTGCCCACCCGTTGCGCGTTATGCCCCCAGTGTTTCGTAAAAAAACTTTCTCTGCGCCCCGCCAGCCCGTAGCCGTCATCGGGGCGGGCATTGCCGGCATTGCGGCGGCGGTGCGGCTGGCCGTGACCGGGCACGCCGTCACGGTGTTTGAAGCCGGGCCCACGTTTGGGGGCAAGATGCACCAGTTCGAGCTGCCGGGCGGCTATCGTTTCGACGCCGGCCCCTCGCTCTTCACGCTGCCGCAGCTGGTAGACGACATTTTCCGGCTGGCCCACCGCGAGCCCGCCGACTACTTCCGCTACGAGCGGCTCGACCCCATCACGCACTATTTTTTTGCCGATGGCACCCGGCTCAAAGCCTGGGCCGATGCCGACACATTTGCGGCCGAGGTGCAGGCCAGGCTGGG
Source organism: Hymenobacter sp. 5317J-9 (assembly GCF_022921075.1). Taxonomy (NCBI): domain Bacteria; kingdom Pseudomonadati; phylum Bacteroidota; class Cytophagia; order Cytophagales; family Hymenobacteraceae; genus Hymenobacter; species Hymenobacter sp. 5317J-9. The sequence continues at coordinate 402,545 of NZ_CP095050.1, read as the reverse complement.
CACCCCTGCGGCCGAAGTGACTACATTTCTGAAGCGCGCCGGCCGGGCCTACGACGCCACGGCTGGCACCTTCCTGCACAAGTCGCTGCACAAGGCCGGCACCTACCTCAGCCCCGAAACCTTGAAAGCCGTGGCCGCGCTGCCGCAGCTGGGCCTGCTGGGCACCATGCACCAGCGCCACGCCAGCGCCTTCGGCCGCGACCCGCGCCTGGTGCAGCTCTTCGACCGCTACGCCACCTACAACGGCTCCGACCCCTACCAGGCGCCGGCCACGCTCAGCATGATTCCGCACCTGGAACACGGCATCGGCGCGTTTTACCCCGAGGGCGGCATCTACGCCATTGCCGAAAGCCTGGTGAAGCTGGCCCTGGAGTTCGGCGTGAAATTCCGCTACAACGAGGCCGTGGAGGAAATTGTGGTGGCCGAAAACCGCGTGACGGGCGTGCGCACGGCCCAGGACGTGTACGACTTCGGCCGCGTGGTGAGCAACATGGACGTGGTGCCCACCTACCGGCGCCTGCTGCCGGGCCAGCCCGCCCCGGAGCGCACGCTGGCCCAGCCCCGCTCCTCCTCGGCCCTGATTTTTTACTGGGGCATTGCCCAGGAATTCCCCGAGCTGGACCTGCACAACATCTTTTTCTCGGCCGACTACCAGCGCGAGTTTCAGGCCATTTTTCAGGAGAAGACCGTGGCCGACGACGTGACCGTTTACGTCAACATCACCTCCAAAAAGACGCCCACCGACGCCCCGGCCGGCCACGAAAACTGGTTTGTGATGGTGAACGTGCCCCACGACCAGGGCCAGGACTGGGACGCCCTCACCCGCCAAACCCGCGCCGCCGTGCTCCGTAAGCTGCACCAGGCGCTGGGCATCGACGTGGAGCCGCTCATCGCCGCCGAAAAAGTGTGGACGCCCCCGGGCATTGCCGCCGACACGTCCTCGTTTGGGGGCGCGCTCTATGGCAGCTCCAGCAACAACGCGCTGGCCGCCTTCCTGCGCCACCCCAATTTTTCGGGGCGGCTCGAAGGGCTGTACTTTTGCGGCGGGTCGGTGCACCCGGGGGGCGGCATTCCGCTGTGTTTGCTGTCGGCCAAAATCGTTGCTTCTCTTATTGATAGTTAATTGTTGAGAGTTAAAACCAGTGCGTAAAACGAGAGGGCCCTTGCTCCTCAACTTTTAACTTTTAACTGCTTGACTCCACCGAATGGAGTATCCTGAATCCCTCAATCCAACCACCAATACCCGCCGGTTGCGCATCGCCCAGGGCTTGGTGCTGCTGTTTCACGTCACGGGTTTTGTGGGCCTGGCCTTCTCCAACGACCCCGATTTTTACCTGCGCTTCACGCCGCTCACGCTGCTGCTCACGGCGGGGCTGCTGCTGGCGTTTCAGCCGGAGCGCAACGGGAGCTTCTGGGGCTTTAGTCTTTCGGTGATAGTGCTGGGGTTTGCCGTCGAGTTTATTGGCGTGAACACGGGCAAGATTTTTGGGCACTACACCTACGGCGATACGCTGGGCGTCAAGCTGTTCAACGCGCCGCCGTTTGTGGGCGTGCCGCCGATGATTGGCCTCAACTGGCTGGTGCTGACGTACGTGTGCGGTGTGCTGGCGCGCTACCTGCCGCTGGGCGAGCTGCCGCGCACGCTGCTGGCGGCCCTGCTCATGGTGGGGCTCGACGTGTGCCTGGAGCCCGTGGCGGGCCGCTACGACTTCTGGCACTGGTCGGCCGAAATCATTCCGCTGCAGAATTTCCGCGACTGGTTTATTGTGGCCTGCGTGCTGCAGATGCTGTTCAACCGGGCCAACTTTCCCAAGGTCAACGCCTTGGCTCCGATGGTGTACCTCACGCAGCTGCTGTTTTTCTTTTTCCTTGGGGCTCTGCAGTAAGGCCGGGGGTTTCTGTAACCTCAACCATAAGGAATTGCGGGTGAACTGGCGCTAGTTTTGAGCCGTAGTTGTCTTTCCTTCCTCGCTTCCACATGCCCGACTTTACCCTTCCGGCGGCTTCATTGGAAGCCGCCATGCCCGTGTTTCACCGCTACGGCTTGCACACCGCCACCGATGAGGTGCTGGCCGCCGCCCTGCACACCAGCGTGCCCGAGCTCACGGCGCAGTTTCCGAGCCGCGAGCTGCTGGTGCACCACGCCATACTGGCCGACATGGAGCGCCAGAAACGGGAGCACCGAGAGTTATATGAGCAATTTCAGACGGCGGTGGAGCGGCTCTACGGCCTGCTGCAATTGGGCTTGCGCGACCTGGCCACGGTGCCGGGCGAGTTCTACGTCGACCTGCAAACCGGCTTCCCGCAAACCTGGGAAGCGGTAATGGACCACCTCAACAGCTACTCGGCGCCCCAGCTACAACAGCTGCTGAACGACGGTATTCGGGGCCGTTTGTTTCGCTCCGACATTAACATTCAGCTGGTTACCAAAATCCTTATTGAGCAGCTCAACCTGCTGCTCAACCCGCAGGTGTTTCCGCCCGACCGCTACAACATGCGCGAGGTGTTCCGCAGCATCTTCCTGTACTACATTCGCGGCATCTGCACCGACGAAGGCGCGCGGATTGCGGCCGAGCATTTCGCCCGGCTGTAGACAGCCCGGCCCGGCCGGGCCTAACTACTTGTACGGATGCGCTTATCAACGTTGCGCGGTTGGCTGCTGCCGGCCGCGGCGGGCCTGCTGTTAGCCGGCTGCCAGTCCAATACCTCTGCTTCGGAAACGGCTTCGGCCAACGGCAACACCGAAGCCGCGCCCACCGACACGGCCAGCGTGCCCGCGCCGAAAGACGGCATAACGGCCGCGCTGATTGGCCAGCACATCAAAGTGCTGGCATCAGATGAGTTTCAGGGCCGGCGGCCGTTCACGGCGGGCGAGGAAAAAGCCACGAATTATTTGGCCGCCGAATTCAAGAAGCTGGGGCTGCAGCCGGGAGCCAACGGCAGCTATTTTCAGGCCGTGCCGCTGGTGGAAATTGCGGGCGAACCCGACTCGACGGCCACGGTGACGGGCAATGGCAAAAGCCTGACCCTGAAGTACCGCCAGGACTACATGTTCCTGACGGAGCGCGAGGTGCCCACGGTCGAAATCAAGAATTCGCCGCTGGTGTTTGCCGGCTACGGCGTGACGGCGCCAGAGTACGGCTGGGACGACTACGCCGGCCTCGACGTGAAGGGCAAAACCGTAGTGGTGCTCATCAACGACCCCGGCAACGCGGGCAACGACACCACCCTATTCAAGGGCAAGGCCATGACGTACTACGGCCGCTGGGGCTACAAGTACGAGGAAGCCGCCCGCCACGGCGCCACCGGCCTGCTCATTATCCACGACACCAAGCCCGCCTCCTACCCCTGGACGGTGGTGCAAAGCAGCAACGGCGGCGCCAAGCTGCACCCCCAAACGCCCGACCACGGCGCCAGCAAAGTGGCTCTGGAAGGCTGGATGACCCTCGACGCGGCCAAGCGCCTCTTCACGATGGCCGGGCAGAACTATGAGGAAGCCTACACGGCGGCCAATCAAAAAGGCTTCAAAGGCCAAGCCCTGGGCCTGAACCTGACCACCACGCTGCACAACACCATCACGCGCAAAACCTCGAAAAAAGTGGTGGCCGTGCTGCCCGGCACCACGCGGCCTAAAGAATACATCATCTACTCGGCGCACTGGGACCACCTCGGCATCGGGCCGGCCATTGCCGGCGACTCGATTTACAACGGCGCGCTGGACAACGCCAGCGGCTGCGCCGGCCTGCTGGCCATTGCCAACGGCTTTGTGCAAGCCAAGGAGAAGCCCGCCCGCAGCATCGTGTTTCTGGCCGTGACTGGCGAAGAGCAGGGCCTGCTGGGCTCCGACTACTATGCCCAGCACCCCATTTTCCCGGTGGCCAGCACCGTGGCCGACATCAACATGGACGAGCTGCTGGCCTTTGGCCCAATGCGCGACGTGACCATCACGGGCTACGGCCAGTCGGAGCTCGACGACTATGCCCGCGCCGCCGCCAAGGAGCAAAACCGTTACGTCATCCCCTACCAGCACCCCGAAACCGGCAGCTTCTACCGCTCCGACCATTTCAGCTTCGCCAAAGTGGGCATTCCGGCGCTCTACGCCAGCGGCTCCTTCGACAGCCGCCTGCACGGCAAGGACTTCGCCGAAAAGCAGCGCAAGGACTTTGAAGAAATTACCTATCACCAGCCCGCCGACCAATACGACCCCAAATGGGACCTGCGCGGCGCCGAGCAGGACGCCCGCCTGCTGTTCCGCGTGGGCCAGAAGCTGGCCAGTGAAACCACCTTCCCGAAATGGAAGGAGGGCTCAGAATTCAAGGCGACGCGGGAGAAAAGCCGGCCGATGTAGAGACGCAATAGTTGGAGTCTCGTCGTTAGCTTCGCTGAACTTCGTTTGCTGATGTTGTTTAATCTGCGCAGTCCTATGCAGTACCGGTCGTTCAACGGCGAGACTCCAACTATTGCGTCTCTACATCGTTCATTTCAGTAGCACCAGCGGCTCCTTCAGGTTCATGTGCCCCTGTTGGTCCAGCAGCTTGGCTGCGGCGGTGAGTTGGGCGGGGTCGTGAGCATTCACCAGAATAATTGGCCCATCAGGGCCCGTCATGCTCAGCAGAAAGCTTTTTTCGGAGTTGAGGCGCTGCTTGCGCAGGGCGGGCAGGTTGGCGCGTAGGTAGCGCAGCGTGGCCTTGTGCTCGCGCGTGACCACGATAACGGGCATTATTTCGCCGCTCTGGGCCCGGCTCAGGGCTTTATCGGAATGCAGAATGGGGGTGGTAGAGTACGTGACGGTGGTTCGAAACCGGTCCTGAAATGGCTGGATGGCGGCCTGCAGGTCGTCGTCGTTGGTCCAGTAAATCACCTTGCGAAAGAGACTGACATAGTCCGTGGACGCCCGGGGAAATGTCTGGTCAAACAGGTTAATGGCTTGATTCACAAAAATGCTGTCGATGCATTGGCCACGCTCCACGTAACCGGTCATCAGCGGGTAGATGGCTTTGGCGTAGCGGTCCACGTAGTCGTCGCCGTACCATTCGCCGCTTTCGAGATGACCGGTTTGTTGGGCGAAAATCCACTCGCCGGCCACCGTGGCCAGGGCTTCTTCCATCAGGTTGTAGGCCAAGCGGCGGTTGGGCGAGGGATGGTGCAGGTACCAGCCTTCGAGCTGCTGCTGCAGGGCCAGGCGCTGCTGCGCCGAGAGCGTGTGGCTCATTTCGTGAAACACTACCGAGGTGCCGTCCACGAACGTGCGCGACTGAGGGTGGCAGTCGAGCAGCACCAGGTTGCCGAGGGCTGTGGCGTGATTGGTGAAAATAAGGCCGTTAAAGCCCTGTTTCACGTCCAGCTGCGGGTTGAGCAGCACGCGGTAGGGTAGCGCATCGGGCCAAGCGCTGCCGTAGAAGGTGCGCAGCCGGCTGAACTTCTGCATTAGCTGGCTCTTGGTTAAAAAGTCGGCGTAGGCGGTGCGCAGCTTGCCCAGCTCGGCGACGTGGGGCTGCCAGGCCAGCGTATCGAAAGCGGGCGTGAAGTAGCGGTACATACTGTCGAGGCTTACCAGCACCTCGTTGGGCAGCAGGCCCACGGTGCGGCGCTGCAGGTCGGGCAGGTCCTGCGCGTCGGCGCTGGCGGCCAGATAGCTCGGCTCGATGGAACCCATGCTGGCGAGGCGGCCGGCGGGGTAGCCGTCGCGGTCGAAGCCGGGCTCGTGGTCGATGCTTTGGTAGCGACGCAGCCAGCGCCGTGCCTCGGGCGTGTTGAAGCGGCTGGCTTCAAAAGCCCGCCGGCTGCCCTTGTAGGTACTGGTGCTGCCCGCCAGCGTTTCTACAAACCGCACTAGGGAATGCACGCGGCTCACCTCGACGGTCACGGCCGGGCCGGGGCTGGCGCTTTGCGCTTGAGCTAGGACTGACAAGGCACTACCCAACATAAACAGTAACAGCAGTCGCTTCATGCCGCTAAAGCTACTGGCTGGCCACCACAACACGTAGGGGCGGGAGCGAGCCCCGCCCCTACCGCACCAGCAGCCAGCCCAGTAGCAGGGCCCGCGCCGTCCAGGCCAGGGTACGCAGCCAGTTGGTGCGCGTGAGGCCGTCGATGGCAATGTAGTCGAACCCGCCTTCGAGGCGGTTGTGGAAGGGCACGGAGATTAAGAAGGTGACGGCCCAAATCAGCAGCACCAGGGCCAAGCTCCACCAGCCCGCGCCGCTAGGCAAGACCGTGCGGCCGGCCCAGGTCAGCCAAGTGGCCAAAGCCAGTTCCAGCACCATGGGGGCCATTACCACGTAGCTCATGCGGCGGGTGTGGGCCGTGTGGAAGGCCACCCAGGCATCTTTGGGCACCAGCCCGAAGCTGGGGTAGTGCACCACCTGAATGGTCCAGATGAGGCCGGTGAGGTAGGCGGCCGCGGCGAAATTGAGCAAAAGCAGGAAGCGGAGCGGCATGGGCGGAAAAAATAATTTTGGCCTGAACATACGGCTTTCAAGCTTGCCCGCGGTACGCAAACGTTCCCGAAAATGGGGCCCAGCGGGCCCGAGAAGGCCCAACATTTCCGCGGACCTGCGCTGGTGCGTAGGTTCGCACCGCAACTTTTCTGCACCCAACCATGCCCGTAACCCCCGAAAGCCTGACCCATCTGTTCCCGCTCGACGAGCGGGCCATTCCCGAAGCCTGGCGCCGGCCCGAGCCGCTGCACCAGCGCCAGTACCTGCTCGACGGCGAGTTGCGCGAGTGGCACGGCCCCACGCAGGAGGTGCGCACGCCCATCCAGACGCGCCTCACCGACGGCACGCTGGCGCCCCGCGTCATCGGCTCTTACCCGCTGCTCGACGAAGCCGAAAGCCTCAAGGCCCTCGATGCCGCCGTGCGCGCCTACGACCACGGCCGCGGCGAGTGGCCCACCATGAGCGTGGCCGAGCGCATTGCCGCCGTCGAGAAATTTACCCGCCTCATCGTGGCCCGCAAGGCCGAAATCGTGCAGCTGCTGCTGTGGGAAATCGGCAAGTCGGCCGCCGACTCGGAGAAGGAGTTTGACCGCACCATCGACTATATCCGCAACACGATTGACGCCCTCAAGGACATCGACCGCGACTCGTCGCGCTTCACTATAGAGGAAGGCATCATCGGCCAGATTCGGCGCTCGCCGCTGGGCGTGGTGCTCTGCATGGGCCCCTTCAACTACCCGCTGAACGAGACCTTTTGCATGCTCATTCCGGCCCTCATTATGGGCAACACCGTGCTGTTCAAACCGCCGAAACACGGCGCGCTGCTGCACTACCCGCTGCTGCAGGCCTTCACCGAAGCCTTCCCCAAAGGCGTGGTGAACACCGTGTACGGCCGCGGCAACGCGGTGGTCCCGGCCCTCATGGCGTCGGGCAAAATCGACGTGCTGGCCCTCATCGGCAGCAGCCGGGTGGCCGACTCGCTCAAGAAGCTGCACCCCAAGTCGAACCGCCTGCGGGCCGTGTTCGGGCTCGATGCCAAAAACGTGGCCATCGTGATGCCCGACGCCGACCTGGACGTGGCCATCAAGGAATCGGTGCTGGGCGCGCTGAGCTTCAACGGGCAGCGCTGCACGGCGCTCAAGCTGTTTATGGTACACGAGAGCATTGCCGAAGACTTCGTGCAGCGCCTGGCCACCGAAATCAACAAGCTGAAACCCGGCATGCCCTGGGACGCCGGCGTGAACATCACCCCGCTCCCCGAGCCGCAAAAGCCGGATTACCTGGCCGAAGTCATTGCCGACGCCCAGGCCAAGGGTGCCCGCGTGGTGAACGAAGGCGGCGGCACGGCGGCCGGCCCGCTGGTGTTCCCGGCGCTGCTGTTTCCGGTGCAGGAGGGCATGAAAGTGTGGCGCGAAGAGCAGTTCGGGCCGGTGGTGCCGGTGGCGTCTTTCAGCAAAGTCGACGAAGCCATTCAGTACATCATCGACTCCGACCACGGCCAGCAGGTGAGCATCTTCGGCAGTGAATCGAAGGAAGTGGCCGACCTCATCGACCAGCTCGTGAACCAGGTGAGCCGCGTCAACATCAACGCCCAGTGCCAGCGCGGGCCCGATACCTTCCCCTTCACCGGCCGCAAAGACTCGGCCGAGGGCACGCTGTCGGTGTACGACGCGCTGCGCTCGTTCAGCATCCGCACGGTGGTGGCCACCAAAATGACGGACGCCAACAAGCACCTGCTGAACGAGATTGTGGACGGCCAGGAAAGCAGCTTCCTGAGCACGCGGTTTATTCTGTAGGCATCTTCGAACGAGGCTGGGAACGTCATGCTGAGCGAAGTCGAAGCATCTCTACCGCGCAACTAATCCATTGTTTGGGTTACTATCGCAGTAGAGATGCTTCGGCTGCGCTCAGCATGACGTTCTTTCGTTTCCAAAAGACTCCCATCCCTTAATCATTCATGAAAAAACCCTTGTTCTTGCTGCCGCTGCTGGCCGCGGCCGTGACCGGCTGCCCATCGAACTCCCTGAAAACGGCCAGCTCCGGCGACAAGCCCGACCTGCTCTACGCCGCCCTGGACACGACCGTGGCGCCCGGCGACGACTTCTTTTCCTACGCCAACGGCACCTGGATTAAGAACAACCCCATTCCGGCGTCGGAAAGCAACATGGGCATCGGCAAGAAGGTGCAGGACGAGGTGTACGCCCGCCTGCGCGAAACCAGCGTGGAAGCGGCCAAAGCCAACGCCGCCGCGGGCAGCAACCAGCAAAAAATTGGCGATTTCTGGGCCGTGGGCATGGATTCGGTGAAGGCCGACAAGCTGGGCGCCGCGCCGCTCAAACCGGAGCTGGACCGCATTGCCGCCATCAAAACCGTGGCCGATGTACAGGCCGCCATTGCCCACGAGATTCCGCTGGGCGTGCGCGCCCTCATCGGCCCGCGCGTGGGGCAGGACGACAAGAACAGCGACAAGATGGTGCTGTACCTGCGCCAGTCGGGCCTGGGCCTGCCCAACCGCGACTACTACTTCAACACCGATTCGCGCACGAAGAACATTCGGGCCGAGTACCTGATGCATGTGGCCAACACATTCAAGCTGCTGGGCCAGGACGACGCCGCCGCGCAGGCCAATGCCGGCCGGGTAATGGCCTTGGAAACCAGCCTGGCCAAGTCCTCGCGCAAGCTCGAAGCCCTGCGCGACCCCTACGCCAACTACCACAAGATGAGCATCGCGCAGCTCGACAAGCTGACCCCGGGCCTCGACTGGAAAACCTGGTTTGGCCAAATGGGCGTGCCCAATGCCGATACCGTCATTGTGGGCCAGCCGGAGTTTTACCAGACGGCGGGCAAGCTGCTGAAAACGGCTCCGCTCGACGATTGGAAAGCCTACCTCAGCTGGCAGTTGGCCCGCACGTTTGCGCCCACGCTCAGCAGCCAGTTCGTGAACGAGAACTTTCACTTCTACAGCACCGTGCTGCGCGGCGCCAAGGAAATCCGCCCCCGCTGGAAACGCGTGCTCGATATGCAAGAGGACGCCCTTGGCGATGCGCTGGGCCAGCTTTTCGTGAAAGAATACTTCAAGCCCGAAGCCAAAGCCCGTTACGACACGCTGGTGAAGAACGTGACGTCGGCCTTCGCCGAGCACATTCAGAAACTGGATTGGATGAGTGCATCCACCAAAGTGGTGGCCCTCGACAAGCTCCACAAAATCACCCCCAAAGTAGGCTACCCCGATAAGTGGAAGGACTATTCAACCCTAAAAATTGACCGCAACTCGCTGGCCGACAACGTGATGCGTGCCAACCAGTGGCAGTGGCAGTACCAGCTCAACAAGCTGGGCAAGCCCGTGGACCGCACCGAGTGGGACATGACTCCACAGACCTACAACGCTTACTACAACTCCTCGAACAACGAGATTGTGCTGCCGGCCGCGGCCTTTGCCGTGCCCGGCCTGCTCGACGCTGATGCCGACGACGCCCTGGTGTACGGCTACGCCGGCGCCAGCACCATCGGCCACGAGCTCACCCACGGCTTCGACGACGAAGGCAGCCAATACGACGCCCACGGCAACCTGCACGAGTGGTGGAGCAAGGAGGACCGCAAGCGCTTCAACGAGCGGGTGAACGGCATCGTGAAGCAGTTCAACGGCTACACCTTGCTCGACTCGTTGCACATCAACGGCAAAGCCACGGCCGGCGAAAACATTGCCGACCTCGGCGGCATCGTCATTGGCCTCGATGCCTTCAAAAAGACCAAGCAGTACAAGGAAGGCAAGAAAATTAACGGCCTGACGCCTGTGCAGCGCTATTTTCTGGGCTACGCCCTGGGCTGGCAGATGCACGTGCGCGATGAAAGCCTGGCTTCGCAACTGCTCACCGACGTGCACTCGCCCGCCCAGTACCGCGTGAACGGCCCCATGGCCGACGTGCCCGCCTTCTACGAAGCCTTCGGCGTGAAACCCGGCCAAAAGCTCTACCGCCCAGATTCGACGCGGGTGGTTATTTGGTAGAGCGGGGAGGTGTGAAATGATGAGCGTGGGACTGTCATCCTGAGCGCAGCGAAGGACCTTATCACGTTTGACCGATTTGTTTTGGCGTGATAAGGTCCTTCGCTGCGCTCAGGATGACAGTCTTTTCATTGCGCTACACTTATACCCATTGCTACTTCGCCACCGGCAGGCTCACCGTCACGTTGGTGCCGGCGCCGGGACGGCTCTGAATCACGAGCGTGCCGCCGTGGCGGTGCACGAAGGCCCGGCACAGCGCCAGACCGAGGCCGAGGCCCGTGGCGCGCGGCTTGGGCGTAGGCGTGGGCTCGGGCAGGGCGGGGCCGCTCATGAGCGAGGCCACGGTGGCGGCGCTCATGCCCGGCCCCGTGTCGGTGCAGCTGATGAGCACCATTTGGGGGTCGTCGGGGTCGGGGGCGGCTTCGAGGTGCACGTGGCCGCCGGCGGGCATGAACTTAAGGGCGTTGCCCACCAGGTTGCGCAGAATGGTACGGGCCATGTTGCGGTCGGCCATCAGCTTCAGGCCATCGGGGGCGGCCATGGTGATGTGCTGCCAGCTGGCGGCCGCCGTGGTTTGGTACAGGGCCTGGCACTCGGCAAACAGCTCCGACACGAGCACCGGGGCCGGGCGGCATTCCAGTTCGCCAGTCTGGCTCACGGCCCAGTTCAGCACGTTGTCGAGCAGGTGGTTGAGGCTGTCGGCGGCCTGGCGCACCAGGGCGGGCAGGCGGGCCAGGCCGGCCTGGTCGTTCTGGGCAATGTAGGAGTCAATGAGGCTCGTAACGCCGGCAAAGGCCGTGACCGGCCCGCGCAGGTCGTGGGCCACAATGGCGTAGAGCTTGTCCTTGAACGACGCCACGCTACGCAGCTCCACCGATACTTTTTCCAGGGCCCGGTTGTTGGCGGCCAGTTCGGAGCGGCTGCGGCGCAGGTTGCGGTAGAAGTAAGCCGCCACCAGCAGCGCCAGCGTAAGCACGGCCACCGCGCCTATCAGCACGCGGCTGTGCCACACCTGCTCGTCGCGCTGCTGCGTGAGCAGGCGCAGGCGGCGGGCGCGCTCCTGGGCTTCGCTGCTCACCTGGGCAGCGGCCAGGGTTTGCATGGTCTGGCGGTTGTTGAGCGTGTCGTTGAGCTCCACGTAGCGCTGGTTCCACTCGTAGGCCTGGCGGTAGTTTTCGCGCTCGGCGGCTTCGGCCGACAGGATGCTGTAGGCATCAAGCACGCATTCGAGGTAGTCGCTCTGGCGGGCCAGCTTCAGGGCCTCGCGGGTGGCGGCGTCGGCGCGCGCGGGCTCGTCGGTCTGGATGTAGTACATCGCAAACATGATGAGCTGCCGGGCCTGGCTGCGCACGGCGCGCTGCCGCCGGCTGATGGCCAGCGCCTGGGTAAGCAGGCGCTTCACCCGGCCCAGGTTGCCGGCCTGCATCTGGTAGTTGGCCAGGCTGGAGAGGTAGTTGGCTTCGGCCGTAGAGTCGCTTTGGCGGCGGGCCAGCGCCAGGGCGAGTGAGTCGTAGTGCAGGGCCTGGGGCAGCTGCTGCCGGAAGAAAAATAGCCCGCCCACGTTGCCCAGCAGCTTCATGCGGGCGGTGGGCGTCACGCCGGGCTGGTTCATCAGGCGCAGGGCGCGGCGGTAGTGGCGCCAGGCCGAGGTGGAGTCGCGCCGCTCGTGGTAGATGCTGCCCTGCGAGGTGTAGGCGCGCACCAGGCCGTCCACGTTTTTCAGCTTTAGGGCCAGCGTCTGGGCTTCGCTGAGGAGCTGCAGGGCCTCCGGACCGTTGGAGAGGTTGCCGTAGCAGCTGGCCAGGTACAGCAGGCTTTGCAGCAGGCCGGGGCCCTGCTCCTCGGCGGGCAGGGTGCGGGCCAGGGCCACGGCGGCCTCGCCGTAGGGCAGGGCGCGGGCGGGCTGCTCGTTGTGCAGGGCGTAGCACATGGCATTCAGCAGCCGCAGGCGGGCGGTGTCGGGCAGCGGCGTGGCCAGCTTCTGCCGAATGGCCTCGGTGCCGTTCGGCAGCGCATCGCCGGCCACGGCCCGCGCAGGGGCCAGTAGCGCGCCGAAGGCAAACAGCCAAAAAAGCAGAATTCCGGGCCGGGTCATAAGTGGCTGCGTAATGCTAGCCAAAGATACACACAGTCCGGGCAACTTTCACGCTTTAATGCTATTTCAAAATATTCAAGGGTGCAATTTTTTCAGCCAGTCGATTCTCAAAAGCGGGACTACATTGCCTCAGCACTTTATTTTTGCCACTCGCAGCTGGTGGCGCCCCCCTTCGAAATTTGTTTTTAGAAAAGTTGATACAATTTCCCGGGTCTGGTCTTCGCTCACGTAGCGGGCCGGCACGCACAGCACATTGGCGTCGTTGTGCTGCCGGGCCAGGGCGGCCAGCTCGGGCAGCCAGGCAATGGCGGCGCGCACGCCGGCGTGCTTGTTGGCCGTGATGCACACGCCGTTGGCCGAGCCGCACAGCAGCAGTCCCAGCGCAACCTCGCCGCTTTCCACCGCCGCCGACAGCGGGTGCGCCACGTCGGGGTAATCCATCGAATCGGCCGAGTGCGTGCCAAAGTCCCGCACCTCGTGGCCTTCGGCGGTCAGCCAGGCGCGCAGCATTTCTTTATGAGTGAAACCGGCGTGGTCGGAGCCAAGGGCAATTTTCATGTGAGTTGGAATTAGTAACTAGACCTGGGAAGGGCCGTCGTGCTTCGCTACGCGCAACATGAGGAGTTGCATGATGGCTGCTTATTGCGCCGCGCCGCGCTCGGCCTGGCGTGCCAGCTTGGCGTTCAGGCGGGCGGTGTCGCCGCGCCGCACCACGCGGGCAATGTGAATGCTCAGCTCGTAGAGCAGCATGATGGGAATGGTGACGATAATCTGGGCCGAGATGTCGGGCGGGGTGATGATGGCCGCGATGATGAGGATGACCACAATGGCGTGCTTGCGATACACCTGCATGATTTCGGGCGACACGATGCCCGCCTTGGCCAGGAAAAACACTATCATGGGCAGCTCAAACACGAAGGCGCACGACAAGCTCATCGTGCTCAAGGTGCTGAGGTAGCTCTGCATGTCAATCTGGTTTTCGATGGTGGGGTCCACCACGTAGCCGGCCAGAAAGTTGATGCTGAGCGGCGCCGCGATGTAGTAGCCGAACAGCAGCCCCAGCGCAAACAGCAGCGACACAAAAAACACGGCCCCCTGCGAGTTGGCGCGCTCGTGCGGGTAGAGGCCGGGCTTCACAAAGCGCCAGATTTCCCAGAACAGGTACGGGAACGTGAAGCAGATGCCGGCCATGAACGAGGTGCTGATGTGCATGGTGAGCTGCCCGCTCATCTGGCGGTTCTGAATCACGAACCCGATTTTGTCGATGCACAAGTCCGGCGCGTGCACCCAGTTGCCGAACTTGCAGAACATGCGGTAGGTCCAGAAATCGGGCCGCGAAGGGCCCAGAATCACGTCGTGAAACAGGAAGTCCTTGGCGAAAAACGCGCCGGTGGTGAACACCACCACCGCAATGGCCGACCGGATGATGTGCCAACGCAATGCCTCCAGATGGTCGATGAAGGACATTTCGTGCGTTTCGCCCGAGAGGTTAGGTTGTTGAGGTTGCACGGAAAGCAATGGGTGAATGGGTGAATGAGCGAATGGGTGAATGGGCGCGACGAATGGACTTACGACAAAAGAAACGGCCACAGTCAACGACGGCGGCCATTTCTGCTTGCGCTACCTCATTCACCCATTCACCCACGCACCCATTCACTCATTGAATTACGCAAACAGCGGGTAGTCCTGCAGCCAGGCATTCACGCGCTGGCGCACCTGCCCGATGCGGGTGTCGTTGTCGTGGTTGGTCAGGGTTTCGTCAATCAGTTCCACGATGCGGGCCATGTCCGACTCGCCCAAACCGCGGGTAGTTACGGCGGCCGAGCCAATGCGGATGCCGCTGGTCACGAACGGCGACTTGTCGTCGAAGGGCACCATGTTTTTGTTGATGGTGATGTCGGCGCGCACCAGCGTGTTTTCGGCCAGCTTGCCGCTGAGGCCCTTCGAGCGCAGGTCAATCAGCATAAGGTGGTTGTCGGTGCCGCCCGAGATGAGGTCGTAGCCCAGCGCGGTGAAGCCCTTGGCCAGCGCCTGGGCGTTGCGGGCTACTTGCTGGGTGTAGGTTTTAAAATCGTCGGTCAGCGCCTCACCGAAGGCCACGGCCTTGGCCGCGATGACGTGCTCCAGGGGTCCGCCCTGCGTGCCGGGGAATACGGCGCCGTCGAGCACGGCCGACATGGGACGGATTTCGCCCTTCGGAGTTTTCAGGCCGAAGGGGTTGTCGAAATCCTGGCCCAGCATGATGAGGCCGCCGCGGGGGCCGCGCAGCGTTTTGTGCGTGGTGGTGGTCACGATGTGGCAGTGCTCGAAGGGCGAGTTCAACAGGCCTTTGGCGATGAGGGCCGAAGGGTGCGAAATGTCGGCCAGCAGCAGGGCGCCCACCTCGTCGGCGGCTTCGCGCAGGGCTTTGTAGTCCCAGTCGCGCGAGTAGGCCGAGGCCCCGCAGATAATCATCTTGGGGCGCTCGCGGCGGGCGGTTTCCTTCACCTTGGCCCAGTCGATGAGGCCGGTTTCGCGCTCCACGCCATAAAAGCTGGGCACGAAGTACTTGCCCGAGAAGTTGACGGGCGAGCCGTGGGTGAGGTGGCCGCCGTGGCTGAGGTCGAAGCCCAGGATTTTATCGCCGGGCTTGAGGCAGGCCAGGAACACGGCGGCGTTGGCCTGGGCGCCGGAGTGCGGCTGCACGTTGGCCCACTGCACGCCGAAAAGCTCCTTCACGCGGTCGATGGCCAGCTGCTCCACCTGGTCCACGATTTCGCAACCGCCGTAGTAGCGCTTGCCGGGCAGGCCCTCGGCGTACTTGTTGGTGAGCACGGAGCCCTGGGCGGCCATCACCTGTTCCGAAACGTAGTTTTCGGAGGCAATGAGCTCAATGCCGTGGGTTTGGCGGGCTTTTTCCTGGGCGATGAGGTCGAACACGGCGGTGTCGAGCAGGCGAGCGGGGGCGGCGGTTTGCATGGGCGTAAAGGTAATAGGTGCAATAGCGGAAACCAGAACGTCATTCGGAGCGCAGCGCAGCATCTTTACCGCTTCGTTGCACAAACAGGTCTCACCGATGTACATCTACATCCTCACCAATACCGGCCGTACCGTTCTCTACATCGGCGTCACCAATGACTTGCCCCGACGCTTGTATGAGCATAGCACTGCACGAGGCGACAAAAGCAAGTTCACCGGACGCTACCAAACCGATTTGCTGATGTACTTCGAGCACCTTCCCGACGCTTCGCAAGCCATTGTTCGGGAGAAGGAATTGAAGGGCTGGAGCCGTGCCAAAAAGGACGCGCTGATTACGGCGTTTAATCCCGGATGGAAGCCGATTGACTTGGAAACATGGGAGGGATAGGGCAACGAAGCGGTAAAGATGCTTCGCTGCGCTCTGCATGACGTTCTCACTTTACTTTTTTCCCACCTCCCCATTCTCCCCCATTTCCCCATTTCCGTCGTTACTTGCTACTGCCTTTGCTCCCTGCCATGTCCGCGCCCCTTGCCGAAACCCTTACCCAGCTGCGCGTCGGCAATCAGAAGTTTCTGATTGACTTTTACCAACGCAGCCGGCACCTGTTTTCCCGCTGGGCCCAGCGCCAGCACCGGCTGGCTCCGGCCCAGGCCCACGGCCTACTCCAAGACACCCTGCTCGACTTCTACGACCAGGTTGCCGACGGCCGCATCACCAAAATGCCCGACGACCTGCGGGCTTTCATCTACGGCATGGCCCAGCAGCGCCTGGCCGCGCAAGTACCCGCCCACGTGCCCCTGCCCGCTGCGGAGGCCGGGCGCCGCCAGCGGTTGCTGGCCCAGTTCAACCAGCTCGGGGCCGATTGCCAGCAGGTGCTGACCTACTTTTACTTCCGCGGCTACCATTTCGAGAAGATGGGCGGCAAGATGGGCTTCCCCAACGCCACCGTGGCCCGCCTCCAAAAAAGCGCCTGCCTGCGCAAATTGTATGAATTGCTGCGGTAAAAAGGACGCAATGGGAAAGAACGTCATGCAGAGCGCAGCGAAGCATCTCGCTTGTGGTAGCAACTCTCTTGATTGATTTAGTGATGGCACGCGAGATGCTTCGCTGCGCTCTGCATGACGTTCTTTCCCCTCCTATCTTCCTCCCCTTCTCCCCTACACATGGACCTCCGCCCCTACCTCGACGACCTCGAACGCTTTGCCGACGGCCAGATGACCCCGGCCGAGCAGGAAGCCTTCGAGCTGCGCCTGGAAGAGGAGGAGGCCCTGGCCGACGCCCACGCCGCTTACGAGCAACTTACCGCCGACCTGCGCTGGGCCGCCGGCCACGACACCCTGCGCCAGCGCCTGCAAGCCCTCGATGAGCGCATGAACGAGCGCGGCACCGCCCTGGCCCGCGTGGAGCAACTGAACCAGCGCCGCCAGCGCCGCTGGACCGTGCTGGGCACCCTGGGCGCTCTGCTGCTGCTGGCCGTTGGGGTGGCCGCCTGGTACTTCACCCGCCCCGACCCTGCCCGGCCGGCCCGCAGCTGGGAGGCCTACTACCAGCCCGACCCCGGCCCCGTGGTGACGCCCGCCTTGCTGCACGCCCGCCCGCTGCTCTCCGAAGCCCTCGACCAGTACCAGTCGGGCCACTACCCGGCGGCGCTGCACTCGCTGGGCCGCGTGAGCCCCACCAGCGTGGGCAACGACACCCTGCTCTACCTGCGCGGCCTCATCCTATTGCGCCAGGGCCAGGGCAACGCCGCCCAGCTCTACCTGCGCCGCGTGAGCGATGAAAACGCCACCAGCGAGCTAACCCGCCGCGCCCGCTACCACCTCGGCATGGCCTACTGGCAGGCCAAGGAGCTGGCCCCCGCCCTGACCGAGCTGCGCGCCGTGGCCGCCGACTCGCTCAACCCTTACCGCGCCTCGGCCCGGCGGGCGGTAGCGGCGGGCGTGCTGGAAGGGCAGTAGAGACGCCATATTTTGCGTCTCGGCGGCCACGCCAGCCGCGCATCGTTCAACGTAAGTCGTTCAACGGCGAGACGCAAGATGTTGCGTCTCTACCCCAACCGGGCCCATCTGATATAAAAAAACCGGTCGGAAGTGGTGTCGCACCACTTCCGACCGGTTCTGTACCACTTGCGAGTGGTGTTGCACCACCCCGGACCGGTTCCGCACCACCCTAGGGTGGTGCAACACCACTTCCGACCGGTGTCGCACCACCCTGGAGTGGTTCCGCACCACTTGCGAGTGGTAGCGCACCACCCTGAATGGGTGTCGCACCACCCCCGGGTAGTTCCGCACCACCCGGGGGCGGGGCTAGGCCGTGGCGGGGGCCGCTTTGGCGGCTTTGGCGGGGCTCAGGCGCTGGGCGTAGCGCTTTTTCATGATGGCGAGGGGGCCTGCACGGCGGCGGTTTCGCCGTTGTCGCGGCGCAGGTCTTCGTACACGTCGTCGGCGGTCACCATCACGTCGGCGCCGGCCAGGCGGTAGGTGTCGCTCACTTTTTGGGCCAGGGGTCCGAGCACGGCCTGGATGCCGCGCAGGCTGTCCATGAGGGCCACGTCCTTTTCGAACTCGGCCAGGTCGAAGGCGCGGCGGGTGAAGCCCGGGTCGGCGCGCACGGCGTCGAGGGCGGCCTGGGTGAAGGGCACGCCGTCGAAGCCGATGTTGCGCAGGCCGCGGCTTTCCTCGGGCTGCAGGGTGATGAGGAAGGGCATCAGGTCCTGGACCTGGCGCAGCAGGTCGACGATTTTCTTGGCGTCGGCGGCAGAAAGGGTTTCCGAGATGCGGTTGCCTTGCTTCATGGGAATGGGGTAAAGGGGTAAAAGATGGAGGAAAAAATGCCGGGCTGGGGCTCCCGGCCCGGTGCGGGTGTAAGTAGCAGGATGTCCTATTTTTCGATGCGCAGCTGCTGGCGACTCAGCACCTCATTGCCGCGCAGGATGTGCACGAAGCCGGAAACACAAACTGCACGGTGCGGGTGGCCACCTTGCTGGCCAGGGGGCTCACCGTGACCAGCGTGCGCTGCTCGTAGGGCGAGGCGGGCCGGTTGGGGGCGTCGTAGAGCTGCTCGTTGCTGACCGTGACGAGGCCCGCCGTGCCGGCGTCGTCGCGAAACCGGTCGTAGCGGGCCAGAAACCCGCTCACCGGCTCGGCGCAGTAATTGACAGCGGTGCCGCCCCCACCGGA
Source organism: Hymenobacter sp. 5317J-9 (assembly GCF_022921075.1). Taxonomy (NCBI): domain Bacteria; kingdom Pseudomonadati; phylum Bacteroidota; class Cytophagia; order Cytophagales; family Hymenobacteraceae; genus Hymenobacter; species Hymenobacter sp. 5317J-9. Next base: position 383,869 of record NZ_CP095050.1, on the reverse strand, counting down.
GGGCGGCAAGACAACCGACGTGGTAGGGGCAGCCGGCCGTTGGGCGTGGGCTTGGCGGGGCAGGGCAGCGGCCACGGCAAGCCCGAATAGTAGCCATTTTTTCATGGTACAGTTGGGAAAGGGTTGGGAAAAAGAAAAGATTTACTGCTTGCGGTCGAAACGCCCGCTGGTAATGGTGATGGTTTTGGTGGGGTCGAAGGTGCTAACGGCTGTGAATTCGAACGTGCCGGCGCTGATATCTGCCGGCTTATCCATTCTTGTCAGCGTTACTTGACCGGTATGCTGGGCATCGGTAACATAAACTTCTCCACCCGAACCGGAGATGGTAAAAGTGGCGTGACTAAGTATAATAAGTGGGTCTCCCTGCGGGTAATACTGAGTGTTTTGATTTAGTTGGTAAATACCGGCCACGCGGGTGCGCAGGAACAGCAGAATAGTGGCGCGCTGGCCTTTGTACTGGCCGTTGAGGGAGACGTAGTACACGCTGCCAAAGGCAAAGCCGCCGCTCAGGGCCGGGGTGGGGTTGCTCAGCAGGCTGCCCCCGTACTCAGCGGCCACGAACCGCTCGCCGTTGATGAGGCAGCCGCCGGTGTTCTTGCCTTCGTGCGTGGCCGGGGGCAGGCCGGCTTCGGGGTCGTCTTTTTTGCATCCAGCGGCCAGCAGCGCGACTAGCAGCAAGGAGGAGAATAGCTTATTCATGGCGGGAAAGAATTAAGAATGAAATGACACACTAAACAGGATTGACGCAGTGAAAACCACTGGTCAGCTACGCCTGATTCAGACAGCGAGAGAATATCCGTGGAAGCGCGGCGGATGCCCGCGAATGGCAACAAGCCCTTGGGCGCGTTGGCCCGGGCTCCTTACCTAGGCGCGGCCGGCACGGCGGGGCCCATTCAGCGGGCCGCCGCTGCTGCGAAAAGCAGGCGTTTGTTTCATGGCGAAGGATGGGTAGAATCCGGAATGCCGCAGGGCCGGCCTGTAGGGCGCCAGCTTTTCTCAAACGTAGCCGATTTGCCTGCGAAACGCAAATAAATGTATTTGCCAATCAGACTTTTATAGCTGCCTTATCAGCAAAGTCGCAGGCGAGATTTTGCCCCTGCAAGGCACGTATGGGCCGCTGAACAAGGAAAAGGAATGGACTTTAGGGGCGTCGGGCGCAAGCAACTTGCTAACACAACCCGCGGGGCTGACGCGGCCGGCCCAGAAACACGAAAAAGCCCCAGCCACTATCGTAGCTGGGGCTTCTCAAACAGGCGGAACGGCGCTGGAGCGCGGCTCTCAGCCTCAGTTTTTCACCACGCGCTGGCGCAGCACCTGGCCGGCCACCGTGGCGGTGAGTACGTAGGCGCCGGCGGCGCCGGCGGGCTGCACGTGCAGCGGCGCCGCGCCGGGCGCCACTTCCTGGCGCCACACCTCGCGGCCCATGCCGTCGAACAGGCGCAGGGTGGCGGTGGTGGCGCCGGGGTGGCGCAGCTCAACGGTCAGGTCCTGGCCAAACTGCGTGGGGTAGGCGGCAAACACGGGGGCCTCGGCCTCGAAGGTCAGCTCGCGGGGGCCGTAGTAGGTGGCCTCGGCGGCGGTGCGGTCTTGCTGGCGCAGGCGGTAGTAGCGGCGGCCGGCTTTGCCCGCGCTGGCGTCCACGAAGCGGTAGCTGCGGGCGCTGCTGCTGGTGCCGCTGCCCTCGGCGGCCACGAAACCAATTTCTTTAAAGGTCTTGCCGTCGAGCGAGACTTCGATGCCGAAGCCGCGGTTGTTCTGCTCAGTAGCGGTGGCCCAGGTGAGCACGGCGTTGCGGCCCTGGCGCTCGGCCGCGAACTCGGTGAGGCTCACCGGCAGCGGGGCCGTGAGGTCGCCGAGGGTCCAGCGCGAGAAACCGTCCACGTTGTTGAGTGTGGCGTAGCCGCCGCCTACCGCGGCGCTGGTGCCGGCGGCGCTCACGCCCTTGTTGGTCCAGGTGGCGCCGGCGTTGGTCGACTTAAAGAAGCGCAGGTTGCCGCGGCTGATGCCGTTGAGCTCGTGGTCGAGGTAGCGCAGGGTCAGGCCCAGGTTGAGGCCGGTGAGCACGTCGGCGTCGATGTCGTAGTAGCGCAGGATGCCCTGGCGGCCACCCACGCCCACCGGGGCCGTGCCCGTGATGCGCGTCACGAAAGTGGCGCCGGGCAACGCCGAGCCGGTGGCGGGCGTCATTTCCAGGCCCACGCCGCCGAAGTCTTCCAACACGCCCTCGGTGGGGGTGCGGTTTACCTCCACGCGGCCCAGCACGTAGCTGGCGTCGGTTTCCACGAGGTTGGCCAGGCGGTCGAGGGTGAGGGCGTAGCGGCTGCCGGTGGAGAGCACGCCGTTCAGCATCTGCACGCCGTTGTACACGGTGGCGTTGCCGGTGAGGGTTTTGGTGCCGGGGCCGTTCACTTCGAGGTTGAAGTAGAGGCCGCCGCTCACGGTCTGGGGGCCGTTGCCGGTCAGTATCACCTTGCCCGTGGAGCAGGTGAACTGGCCCGAATTCACCATATTACCTTTGATTTCGATGTCGCCCAGCGTCTGGGCAAAAGTACCCGAGTTGGTGAAGTTGCCGGTGATGAGCATGTCGCCGCCGGTATGGTTGAGAATGCCGGCGTTGGTGAGGTTGCCCAGCACCACGGTCAGGCCGCTTTCCACCACCATCAGCTGGCCGCTGGCCACTGAGAAAGAACCCAGAACCGTGGTAGCGCGGCTCACGAGGCTGTTCACGCCGCTGGTGCCGGTGTTGCTCACGCTGGCCACGGTGTTGCTCGTGAGTTCGTTGCGGCCGCCGTCGATGCCAATGGCCGTGAGCGCGGCCGAGCCCGTGCCCGTGAGGCTCACGTTGCTCACCAGGTTGCCGGTCACTTCGTTGGTGAGGGCGGTGCTGCCGCCGCAGCTCATCACAATGCCGCGGAAGCTCTGCCCGCCGGTGTTGACCCAGGCGCCGCCGGTGGCGCCGGCCGCCTGCCCGCCAATGGAGTTGTTGGCCACGGTGGCGTCGTTGGCGCCGGTGCCGGGCGCAAAGTCAATGCCGGTCTGGGCCGTAGTGGGGGTCGACGACGCGTTGTAGAAGATGCTGTTGCTGCTGATGTTCCAGCCGTCGCCGTTGCCGGCGCCCACCTGCACACCGGTGCGGGTGAAGTTGGAGAGTTGGTTGCCGGTGAGGACGAAGGCGTCGTTGGTGCCAGTACCCGAGTTTACGGCATATACCAGGTTGGCTGGCAGCTGCGAGGGGTTGGCGTTGTAGATATAGCTTTGGGTCAATGTGTTGTAGTCGTTGCCGGTGGCGCTGCCATTGCCGATGACCACCACGCCGCTGGTCCAGGAGGTGGCCGCGCCGCGCACCAGCACCTCGGTCACGGTATTGTGCGAGGCGTCGTTGCTGAACACCAGCGTGGGCGCCAGCTGGTCGGTTTGGCGCAGGGTGAGGGCGCGGGCGCTGCCGTTGTTGCCGCTCAAAATGGTGTAGGCGCTGCCGGCCCCAAACGTGAACGTGCCCGTGATAATAGGCGAAGCCCCGGACGCCGGTTTGATGGTGAGCGTGTTGGTGGCGGTGCCGGTTTTGGTGAGCAGCACGTCTTCGGCATAGCTGTTGCCGGTCAGCTGCAGCTCATACGGCTCGGTCAGCGGCGAGGGCACGGCCGCCAGTGCCTGCGCAATGGTGGGGTAGTTAGCCTGGCCGTTGCCCACGGTGATGATGACCGTGGCGTGGACGCGGGTGCCGAGCAACAGCAGCACCGCCAGCAGCACGGCCACCAGTTGCCCGCGCCGGCGCTCCCACCACGGAAGCGCGGGCAAAGGGCCAAAAGAATGCGAGGCCGAGGGTAGGGAGTGTTTCATATGCGGGATAAAAAAAGTTTGAAGTGGCAAGCCGGCCCGACGGAAGCCCTAGGGCCGCTACATCTTCCTGCGTGGTGCATATTCCTTAACCGGGCAAAATTCAATTCGCACTGCCAGGCATCTGTCAATGCTCCTCCGATTTCCAGATTGAGCCCACTATGCAGAAATAGTATTTATCAAACCTATAGCCCTGCACTCGCCCGCGCAACACCCTAGTCAAACCCTCGCCGCCATAGTACAATTATTAACTTATTTTATTGCAGGCATCCTATCGTTTTCAAATAATACTTCAATTATTTTTTCAAGTAAGCAATCAATAACCCAATTTATTATTTCATTATTAAATCACGTTGTGTTCGGAATAATGCATGGCTGTATGTAACTGCACAGCATGGCCCTCCCGGTATTCTTCACCCGCATTGAGACTATAAATAGTATGGGCAAACCATATATTTCCAGGCAACCTCAAATGATAAAATGCAAAAGCTATTAGCGTCCGCCTTGTGGGCGGGGCGCAATTCCGGGATTCATTCAAAAGGTACTTTACCGCTTTCCTATTGAGTAGGACGGTTCGCAGTTGGGCACCAGCAGCAAGTCCCAGCTGTCCAAATTGAGGGCCGCCAAATGGGCCAGCTCAGCGTTGTGACGGTACACGCAGCCCGTGTCAAGCCCCAGGAAGCCGGGGCGGGCAGCGGCTTTGGCGCGCACCTGCGCAGTGGGCGTGGGCACGTGGCCGTGCAGCAGGCGTCGCCCGCCCAGCCGCGAGGGGTCGTACACGAACTTCTTGGTGTTGAGCATGGTGTCATGGTCCTGGCGCATGGCGGCGGGCGGCAGGGCGAAGTTGTAGCCGGCGTGCACCAGCACAAAATCGGGCAGTTCTATCTCATAGGGCAGCGTGGCCAGCCAGTTGAGGTAATGGGCCGGAATGTCGGACAGCCGCCCCACGCCAAAGCTGCGCAACGTGGGCTGCCGGCCCCGCGGGCCCAGCCAGTCCCAGCGCCAGCGGTGGCGCGCGGCGTCGAGCAGGGCCTGGTCGTGGTTGCCGCGCAGGCAGTGCACGCGGTAGCCGCCAGCCTGCAGCGCCATCAGGTAGTCGAGCACGCCGCGGCTGTCGGGCCCCTTGTTCACGTAGTCGCCCAGCAGGTAGAGCTCGTCGCGCGGGGTCAGACGCAGCTCTTCTTCCACCAGGCGGCGAAAGGTGTGCAGGCAGCCGTGCAGGTCGGTGGTGGCAAAGCGGCGCATGGAGTATTTTGATGGATAAAGACACCAAAAAGAACGTCATGCTGAGCGCAGCCGAAGCATCTCTACCGGGGAAGTAATTCAGTTACTCTCGCGGTAGAGATGCTTCGGCTGCGCTCAGCATGACGTTCCGGGTAATTCAGGCGAAACGGCCGCTCGGCCTTTAGTGGCCACCGCCGTAGGATGGCTTGTCCAGTTCGGGCTTGTCGAGGTTGCGGTTGGGGTGACGCTGGCCCGCGTCGAGGGCCTCCTGTTCGAGGCGGGCCTGCGTGGCTTCGTCGAGGTCATTCACGGGCAGGTCGCCGGTGCCTTTGGGCAGGCCTTCGCCGGCGGGACCGCCGTGGTTTTCGCTGGACTGTTGGTTGCTTTTATCGCTGTTGTTGGACATGAGGAAGGAAGTTAGAAAGTGGAAATGCGGAAGGTGTCTGACTGTTGCTCCGGGCTGCCGACGGACGCGACCTTACTGGTCGATGGCCGTGTCGGTGGCGTCGGGGTCGTTGAGCTCGGCGTTGGTGTCGGTGCCGGTGATGGGCGGCAGGGGGCGGGGCTCCATCTGGCCCATGCCCACGCGGGAGTTGGGATTCAGCATTTCGTCCACGCCGGGGCGGCGGTCGTGCACGTCCAGCTCATCAACGGGGCGGCCCGAGGGCGCAATGGAGTCGAGGCCGTCGTCATCGGGCAGGTCCTGGTTGGCGCGGCCGGCACGGCCCTCGTCGTTCGAGCGCATGTTGTCGGGCGGGGGGCCATGGCGTCGGCGGTTTCGTTCACGCCCAGGGCGGTTTCGCCGCCGGCCGTGTCGGAACCGTAGCCTTCTTTGCCTTCGCGGTTGCCGAAGCCGCCGCGGGCCGCTTCGTTCTTAGGCGGGTCGGCGTTGGGGATGTGGTGGCCGGCCTCCATTTCTTCGTTGGTGGTGTCGTCGTTGATGACGCGGATGGGGCGGTTGTTCGGGTCGATGGCCATAATGGGGTTAAGGACTGGAGTACGAGGAAAGAAGTGGCTCGGAAAAGGTGTACTTTGGATTTCCCGTTTGGGTTTTGCCCGCCCGCCGCCCGCACACCTCAACCGTGTCGTTAAATATAGCAAAAACTATGTGGACTGAAATCGATAACAGCCTGTGCCGCAGCTTCCGCTTCGCCGATTTCAAAACGGCCTTTGCCTTTCTCACAGAAGTGGCCGCTGAGGCCGAGCGCCTCGACCACCACCCCTGGTTCAGCAACGAGTACAACGCCGTGGAATTTCGCCTGCGCACCCACGATGCCGGCAACACCGTGACCCCACGCGACCACCGCCTGGCCGCAGCCATTGATGCCGTGGCGGCGCGGTATGCCACGCCGTCTTCTTAACCCGGGCCAAGAAGCCCGGCCAGCACCATAGTCACTGTCAACAGGCTAGCAATTAGTAACAACCAATAATTTTTGGTTTGGTCTAACTCCTGAATGAACAGAAAACGCCGAGGATTGGCGGTATCGTAACGCAACAAGGCATAATCGTTATCGAAAAATTCGACTTTATCAGCGAAGAACAAATGCCGTGCGTCCAAAAACCGCTCTAAACCCGCACTTTCGCTTTCAACGACCTCGCCATTCCGCGCTGTGAACCGCACTTTAGGCACATGATAACTGCCGCTTCGGCTGCGAGCTACTTCTCGCTGACTAATGATAATGCCTTCCTGTTCTATTCCATTGCGTGACAGCTCGGAGGCTAGCCGAATTTCGGCCAGTGCGGCGTATGCTACGCTACCCGGAATACAGGCAAATACAAATGCCAGCCAAACCATTGTTTATCAATAATAGGGAAATGTCCCTGCTTTTCTAGGCGACAAGATACCGGCGCAGCTGGTTTAATTTCGGGTCGGCTTTTAAGGCGGCGTACGGTTTGGCCAGCTACGTACCTTTGCGCCATGCCCAACACGGTTCTGTACCTCGTGCCCACGCCCATTGGCAATCTGGAAGACATCACCCTGCGGGCCATCCGCGTGCTGGGCGAAGTAGGCACCGTGCTCTGCGAAGACACCCGCACCAGCGGCCGCCTCATGCAGCACCTGGGCCTGAAAAAGCCCCTTCTCTCCTACCACCTGCACAACGAGCACCAGCAGGTGCCGCGCCTGCTGGCCCGCCTGGAGCAGGGCGAAACCATGGCCCTGGTGAGCGACGCCGGCACGCCCGGAATTTCCGACCCCGGCTTCTTGTTGGTGCGCGAGTGCCTGGCCAAAGGCCTGGGCGTGGAATGCCTGCCGGGCCCGACGGCTTTTGTGCCAGCCCTGCTCAAGTCGGGCTTTGGGGCCGAGCGGTTTACGTTCGAGGGCTTTTTGCCGGTGAAGAAAGGCCGGCAGACGCGCCTGCAGCAGCTCGCCACCGAAACCCGCACCATGATTTTTTACGAGTCGCCGCACCGCATCGTGAAAACGCTGGGCCAGTTGGCCGAGGTGCTGGGGGCGGAACGGCCGGCCTCAGTCAGCCGCGAATTGACCAAATTGTTTGAAGAAACCGTGACCGGCACGCTGGCCAGCCTGGAGGCTGACTTCGCGGCCCGGCCCAGCATTAAAGGAGAAATTGTCGTTGTCGTCGAAGGAAATCTTGCCCCGCCCGCCCGCGAGCCCCGCCCCGGCCGCGATGACCGAAACCGCCGCCCCCACGACGACGATGCCGATGACGACATCGACGGCCAGGACTAGCGGCCTGTTCCGCCTGCGCACCCCGGCGCTGGCCGTGCTGGGCGCCCTGCTGCTGAGCGGCGGCTGGGCGCCCTGGCCCACGGCCTGGCTGGTGCCGCTGCTTTTTGTGGCCTGGCTGCCCTACCTCGTCATGGAGCGCAAGCTCACGCTGGAAGGCGCCCGCAAAGGCCGCGTGTTTGCCAGCACCTACCTCATGCTGGTGCTCTGGAACGCCCTAACTACCTGGTGGGTGAGCTATGCGCAACTGGCTGCCGGCATTGCGGCCGTGGTGCTGAACGCGCTGCTCATGTGCCTGCCGCTCATGGCCTTCCGCCAAACCAAAAAGCGCCTAGGCAGCCGCTGGGGTTACCTCTCGCTGCCGATTTATTGGATAGCTTTTGAGCAGCTGCACCTGCACTGGGACATCACCTGGCCCTGGCTCACGCTGGGCAACGGCTTCGCGGCCGCGCCCGGCTGGGTGCAGTGGTACGAGTACACCGGTTTTCTGGGCGGCTCGGTGTGGGTGTGGGCGGTGAATTTGCTAGCGTTCTGGGCGTGGTTCGGCCGGGGCGGCGTGGGCCCCTGGGCGGTGGATGGCCCTGCCCGCTTCCGCTGGGCCGCGCCGGTACTGGCCGTGGCCGTGCCGCTGTTCATTTCCACGCTCATCGGCCGCAGCTATGAGGCAAAAGGCCCGACGGCCGAAGTGGTGGTGGTGCAGCCCAATCTCGACCCCTACGTGGAGAAGTTTGAAGGCGGCCCTGAGTTTGTGCCTTACGACGAGCAGCTGACGCGCCTGCTGAACCTGTCGGAGCAGAAGCTGACGCCCGAAACCAAGCTCATCCTGTGGCCCGAAACCGCCCTGGAAGAACCCTACTGGGAAAACACGCTGGAAAGCCACCCCAAAATCCGGCGCGTGCGCGCCTGGCTGGCGCGGCACCCCGGTGTGGCCCTGCTCACCGGCATCACCACCATCAACTCTTACCCCAGCAAAGAGGCCGCCAGCGAAACCGCCCGCTTCCGCGACGACCTGGGCTACTACGACTTCAACAACGCGGCCGCCTATTTTGCCGATGCCGCCGCGCCGGTGGTACTCTACCACAAGTCGCGGCTGGTGCCGGGCGTGGAGAAGATTCCGCCCATCCTCAGCAGCGTGCTCAAGAACATCGATTTGGGTGGCTTCGTGGGCTCCTATGGCAGCCAGGAAGAGCGCACCGTATTTGCGCCACCGGCCAACGCGCCGACCCTGCGGCTGGCCCCGGTCATCTGCTACGAGTCCATCTACGGCGACTTTCTGGCCGAGTATGCCCACAACGGCGCGACCCTGCTGGGCCTCGTCACCAACGACGCGTGGTGGCACGACTCGCCCGGCTACCGCCAGCTGCTGAGCTACGGCCAGCTACGCTGCATCGAAACCCGCCGCGACCTAGCCCGCTCGGCCAACACGGGCTTCACCGGCTTTATCAACCAGAAAGGCGAAATCACGCAGCGCGAGCCGGCCTGGATTCCCACGGCCAGCCGCGCCGCCGTGCACCTCAATACCGAAACTACCTTTTATGTACGGTTTGGCGAGTTGATTGGGCGCGGCGCGCAGCTGCTGGCGGTGCTGCTATTGGTTTTTGCTATCGTGACGGGCTGGCGCAGAAAGCACAATTCTGCCGTATGAGAATGACCGCTAACGTGCCGGAGCCAATAAACAGCAACATTGTGCGGCTCATGATTCACGATGCTGGTAACGGCGTTTACTTGTTCGGCTACGATAAGCTAGCTGATAGTGGTGGCCTGTTTGATGACTGGTATGAAACCGTTGAGGATGCGCAGGATGCTGCATCTAGAGAATATCAAGTGGCAGCAGATGCATGGGCAGTCATCGCCGACCCGCTCGAAGATTGCCAGCAAGATTGGATTCAGCCGGTGCGGGTGAAAGGCCGTGATATCGGCCAGCCACAGTATGGTCAGCTGGAACGTTTAGTTAATGGCAACTGGGAAGATTTTGTGGAGTAAAACATGAATATGACTGATATCGACCTTACCCAGCTCTCCCACGACGTGGCGGCCCTGTGCCGCCGCACCGCCGAGTTCATCCGACAGGAAGCGGCCACCTTCGACCGCGCCAAAATTGAGCACAAAGGCCTGCACGACCTCGTGAGCTACGTGGACCAGGAAACCGAGCGCCGCCTTGTGGCCGGCCTGCGCGAGCTGCTGCCAACGGCCGGCTTCATCACCGAAGAAGGCACCGCCGGCCTCGATTCGCAGGCCGAAGAGTTTACCTGGATAATCGACCCGCTCGACGGCACCACCAATTTCGTGCACGGCCTGCCGGTGTACTCCATCAGCGTGGGGCTGCTACACGGGCAGGAGCTGGCCGTGGGCGTGGTGCACGAGGTCAGCCGCGACGAAAGCTTCCGGGCCGTGCGCGGCGGCGGGGCCTTTTGCAACGACGTCCCCATGCACGTCACCGACATCTCGGACCTGCACAGCTCGCTCATTGCCACGGGCTTTCCCTACAAGGACTTCGGCAAGATGGAGCCCTTCCTCCAGATTCTCGGCGCCTTCATGAACCGCAGCCACGGCGTGCGCCGCCTTGGTTCGGCCGCGGTAGACCTGGCCTACGTCGCCGCCGGGCGCTGCGAGGCCTTCTTTGAGTTCAACCTGAACTCCTACGACGTGGCGGCCGGCATCCTGCTGGTGCGCGAGGCCGGCGGCCACGTCACGCAGTTTCTCACCGACGGCGACCCGCTGTTTGGGCGCGAGGTGGTGGCCAGCAACGGTCACCTGCACGCGCAGGTGCAAGCCGTCATCGGCGAATTCTGGAAGTAGCGCCGCGTACCCCCAAGCTGTGCTTGGGCCCAAACGTGAAACGTGTGGTAGTGTGCGGCGGGCCCAAGCACAGCTTGGGGGTACGCGGCACCCGCAAACTTTTCCTTTTCCAGAGTAGTTCTCCTCTCATGCTCCTCGCCCTTACCTCCGTCGAAATTCAGTATTTCCTGATTGGCCTGCTCTTCGTGGCGGCGGCGTTCTACGTAGGCCGCATATTCTGGCGGGCATTTTTCAGCAAAACGGCGGCCGGCTGTGCCAAGGGTTGCGGAGGCGCTTGCGGGCAGCTCGACGTCGACCGCCTGCAGGCCACCATCGAAGCCCGGGCCGGCGCTCAGGCCGGGCGCTGAGGGCCCGCCAAGCCACTTTAATTTCTTTCTAACTTTCGAATAACCCGCCCCCGCCCCCGCTCCGTATAGCCGGAGCGGGGGCGGTTGCTTTTAGCGCCCTTCGCACATTCTTTCATTACCCAAACACCCCACCGCCATGCAGGACAAAGAAGAAGAACGGTCGCTTGTCAACGTTGAAAACAAGCTGACCAAGGACGGCTTCACCCAGGATTTCAACGTCGTGGATGGCCGCCTGCAAACCATTGGCAACGACTCGAACAAGAGCTACGCCCCCGACGAAGTGACCATTGTGGACTTTTACCGCTTCGAGGGCGAAAGCAACCCCGACGACATGTCCATTCTTTACGCCATCGAAGCCCACGACGGCGTGCGCGGCACCATCTCGTCGGCCTACGGCGTGTACGCCGACAGCGACACCGACGAATTCCTCAAGAAAGTGGAAGACCTCGGCAAGAACCTGATGAAAGGGCACAAGTAAAAAAGGGTTGGGTGTTGAGGGTTGAATGTTGAGTTGAAAATGCACTAACTCAACATTCAACCCTCAACACCCAACCCTTTTCTTAGCCCCACACCTTGGTTCCTTCCGAGCAGTTGCGGCACATCTCAATCTGGTCGCGGCCTTTGAGCAGGCTGCTGCGGAAGCGCTGGTACTTGGGGCCGCGCCAGAGCTGGGCGAATGTTTCGGTTTTGAGGTCGCCCTGGCGGTATTCGGCGTCTTTGTCGAAGCAGCAGGGTACCACCAGCCCGTCCCAGGTGATGACGCAGCTGTGCCACATCTTCCAGCAGTGGTCCACCAGCTTGTTTTTGAGGCTCCAGGTGCCGTTGCCGTTGTTCTGGTAGCGCGAGTAGTAGTCGATGGTGGGGATGAGCGGCGAGCCCTGCGCGTGGTCGTAAATCTGAGCGGTTTTAAACCACACGTCGTCGACGCCCAGGGCTTGGGCCAACTGTTTGGCGTCGTCTATCTGATGCTCGTTGGGCCGCACCACCAGGAATTGAAAGATGATGCGGGGCGTGCTCGACTTCAGTTCCTTGCGCCACTTCACGATGTTGCGCGTGCCTTCCAATACTTTTTCCAGCTTGCCGCCTACGCGGTATTGCTGGTACACGTCCTGCGTAGTGCCATCGAGGGAGATGATGAGGCGGTCGAGGCCGCTTTCCACGGTTTTGCGGGCATTCTGGTCGTTCAGGTAGTGGGCGTTGGTGCTGGTGGCGGTGTAGATGCCCTTATCGGCCGCGTATTTCACCAAGTCCAGAAACTGCGGGTGCAGGTAAGGCTCGCCCTGAAAGTAAAAAATCAGGTACCACAGCCGGCTGGCCACCTCGTCGATGGTGCGCTTGAACAGGTCGCCCTGCAGCATGCCCGTGGGCCGCGTGAAGGAGCGCAGGCCGCTGGGGCACTCCGGGCAGCGCAGGTTGCAGCTCGTGGTGGGCTCGAAGCTGAGCGCCATGGGCAGCCCGCGCAGCCGGGCCTTGCCCGTGATTTTGCTCAGGATGTAGGAACCGACGATTTGGGCGGTGTTCCACACCCGCAGGGGCGTGGCTTTGGATAGAATGTTGAGGCCGTCGGTGAGCGTGGACATGAAGCAAGGCAGGATAAAGCAGTAGCGCGAACTTCGCGGCGCGCGTCCCTCGCAAAAGCCGTTGGCCGGCCTCGGGACGCGAACTACAAAGTTCGCGCTACTTAAGTTACGTCTTGCCGACGCGGGCTACTTCTTCGTGGCCGGAAAATCGATGGCGCTGGTGTAGGTGCTGGCTTTGCCAAACGACTGGTTGATTTCGTCGATGGCGGCGCGGCTGCTCAGGCGCTTGGGCTTGGTGTTGAGGAAGGTGCCGTCTTCGCCCACCAGCATGTAGGTGGGCACTTCCTGCAGCGCGTATTCCTTGGCTACCTGCGAGCGGAGGCCACCGCCGGGCACGCGCACCTGCACACCGGGCAGTTTTTTTACGGTTACGAGCGACTTCCAAGCCTGCTCATTCTCGTCCAGGGCAATATTGATGAAGGTGATGTTTTTGCCTTCAAACTTGCGCATCAGCTCCTGGGCGTAGGCCAGGTCGCGCAGGCACAGGCCGTTGGTAGACTTCCAGAAGTTGAGGTAAACCAGCTTCCCAGCGAAGTCGTGCAGGTGCACCGTGTCGCCGGTGGCCGTGGCCAGCTTGAAATCGGGCGCCGGCGCGCCGATGGCAAACTCCTTGTGCCGGTCGAAATCGTCCTGCAGCGTGGGAAAGTATTGGTTTTTGGGGTCGTAGTTGCGGAAATCGGCCAGCATGGCGGCCGACTGCTTCACGTGGCCAAAGCGGAAGGATTCCTGCAGGATGCGGCCCAGAATGATGGCGCGCGTGGGCCCAGTGAGCTTCTTGCTGGCCAGGGCATAGGAAGCCGGATAGAAGTCCGGGTCGGTGCGCTGGTGCTTGTCCTGGGCCACGGCGAAGTGGACGTAGTTCAGCAGAAACTCGTGGTATAGCTCACTCTGGGCGGCGTTGGGGTCGTTCAGCAGGCCGGGCTCGCGCAGGAAGTTGTAGTAGTCGGGGCCCATTTTCAGGCGGCCCTCGGTGTTTACCACTTGCTCGCGCAGGTCTTGGAAGGTCAGCTTATCGTTGGCATAGGCGTACACCACCTCGGCGTGGGCGTAGTTGTAGAAGTCCTGCGTGAACGACTGCTTGGCGGCGTGGTCTTCCAAGAACTCGAACTGGTGCTTGCGGCGGTACTCCAAGAACGACAGAAACGGCGCCTCGTAGAGCTGGATGTTATCGGGCAACACCTGGAAACCATCGTTTTCCACGAATTGGGCGTCGGCTTCCACCAGGTAGTTGTTGGCGTTGGCCCCCTGCTGGCGGTGGCGCTGCTCGTCGGTGAGGTTGTTGCCGTTGCGCAGCTTGGTGGCCAGGCCGGTGGGCACGTCGTTGGCTTTGAACCGCAGCGTGCCCGACATGTCGTTGCCCTTGAAGCGCGCTTCGATGTCGGTGCCGGGGTCCAGAAACAGGGGGGCCACGTCGTCGCCATACACCAAGTCGGCCTTGGTGGGGCCGCTCACGGGCACGGTGAGCCGGAACTCGCCCTTGTCGCCGATTTTGGCTCGAAACAGCTTTTCCTTGGGGTCGAGCGGGTTTTCGCGCAGCGAGATGGCCACCGAGTCGGTGGTGGGGGAGCTGATGCGGCCGGTGAGCGTGGCTTTGCCGCCCACAACGGCTTCGGCGGCCGGGGCTTTGCGGGCCGCGGCGCCCACCACGGTGGTCGTGGTGCGGCCCTGCCCGTGGCCCAGCAGCGGCGCCAGCACCAGCGCCGCGCCCACCAACCGACGCGCATACGTAATGAAAGACGACATCATATCACGAAATAACTAGCGGCCAGCAGGCGCTGGCCGCTGCCAAAAATCGACTAAACGGGGTGACGCTATTTTTGGCTCTCACCTATGAATTCGCGGTAAAAGCCTATCAGCACTCCGAAGATACGGCTTTTTGATTTATAAAATCCAAATCCCTTAACAGAATTTTTAAGGCCTTCCCGCGGGCAGTACTCGACAAAAGCCTCAGGGCACTATGGGCACTGGCTGATTATCAGCGCCGTTTTTGGCTAACCGAACAGGCCATTCAATACTTCGTCGAGCCGGCTCACGGCTTGCACCTTCAGGCCAAACCGGGCTAAGTCCAACCCTTTGCCGTTGAACTGCGACACGTACATCTCCCGGAATCCTAATTTTTCGGCTTCGGCCAGGCGCTGGTCGAGGCGGCTCACGGCGCGGATTTCGCCGCTCAGCCCGACCTCGGCCGCCAGGCACACGTTGCCGGGAATGGGCAGGTCGTTGAGCGACGACACCACGGCGGCGCACACGGCCATGTCGAGGGCGGGGTCGTCGAGGCGCAGGCCGCCGGCGATGTTCAGGAACACGTCGTGCTGACCCAGGCGCAGGCCGGCGCGCTTTTCGAGCACGGCCAGCAGCATTTGCAGGCGCTTGGCGTCGAAGCCGGTGCTGCTGCGCTGCGGCGTGCCGTAGGCCGTGGGCGACACCAGGGCCTGCACCTCCACCAGCAGCGGGCGGTTGCCCTCCAGCGTGGCTCCGATGGCCATGCCGCTCAGGCTCTCGCCGCGCTGCGAGAGCAGGATTTCGGAGGGGTTGCTCACCTGGCGCAGGCCGTCGCCCTGCATCTCGTAGATGCCCAGCTCGGAGGTGCTGCCGAAGCGGTTTTTGGTGGTGCGCAGAATGCGGTAGCTCAGGTGCCGGTCGCCCTCGAACTGCAGCACGGTGTCCACCATGTGCTCCAGGATTTTGGGGCCGGCAATGCTGCCGTCCTTCGTAATGTGGCCGATGAGCAGCACAGGCGTGCTGGTTTCCTTGGCAAACTTGAGGAACTCGGCGGTGCACTCGCGCACCTGGCTCACGCTGCCGGCGCCGCTTTCCACCAGCGTGGAGTGCATGGTCTGGATGGAGTCGATGACGAGGATGTTGGGCTGCACCTGGTCAATCTGCCGGAAGATGTTCTGGGTGTTGGTTTCGGTGAGGATGTAGCAGCCCGACTGCTGGCCGGCGGCCATGCGCTCGGCGCGCATCTTTATCTGGGCTTCGCTTTCCTCGCCGCTCACGTAGAGCACCTTCATCCGCTTCAGGCTGAGGGCAATTTGCAGCATGAGCGTGCTCTTGCCGATGCCCGGCTCGCCGCCGATGAGCACCATGGAGCCCGGCACGATGCCGCCGCCCAGCACGCGGTTCAGCTCGCCGTCGGGGGTGATAATGCGAGGCTCGTCTTCCACCAAGATG
The DNA here is from genome assembly GCF_022921075.1 of Hymenobacter sp. 5317J-9. Classification (NCBI taxonomy): domain Bacteria; kingdom Pseudomonadati; phylum Bacteroidota; class Cytophagia; order Cytophagales; family Hymenobacteraceae; genus Hymenobacter; species Hymenobacter sp. 5317J-9. The sequence continues at coordinate 368,219 of NZ_CP095050.1, read as the reverse complement.
TCGCCGAGCTGGACGGATTTTGCCGCTTTGGCCAAGTTGCCGCCGGGCACCGTGCTGGCGGGCTTCCACTGGCCCGTGGTGGTGGCCGCGGTTTCTTTCTGGACCACTTCTTCGACGTAGGTGTTCCACTCGCCGCAGGCCGGGCAGCGGCCTATCCACTTAGCGCTCTGCGCGCCGCAGTTCTGACAGAAAAAGACGGTTCTGGCTTTGGCCATGAAAAAGGCTTATTTTCGAGAAGGTAGGGAATCAATTACAAGGTCGGCGCAGCCAAAAAAGTTGCCTCCAAACTGAAGCATTTGGTGGCCGGTGCCGTCATCAAGTAAGCGCAAGGTACAACCCGGCCCATGCTGCATTCCGTCAACATAACGCCCCGCCCGGGGTTGCTTCCTCATGCCCGAAACTCCTGCCCTCACCGCCGCCGACCTGGCCACCGTCACGGCCTTTGCCGGCCTGCCCGACGCCACGCTGGAGTGGCTGCTAGCCCACGGCGCAAGCCGCACCGCCGCCCACAATGAAGTGCTCTTCGAGCCCGGCTCCCCGGCCGAGCTGATGACGGCCATCATTCGTGGCGGCATTCAGTTCTACGCCGTGAAGGGCGCCCAGCGCGAGCCCATTTTCCGGGCCGAGGCCGGACAGGTAACGGGCGTGTTGCCCTATTCCCGGCTGCGCGTTATCAACGGCCAGGGCACGGCCGTGGGCGACACGCTGCTGTACACGCTGCACCGGGACCATTTCCCGGCCTTGGAGCAAGTTAGCCCCGAGCTCACCCAGCGCCTGGTGGCGGTGATGAACGACCGCAGCCGCGACCAAGTGCGCAACCAGGAGCGCGACGACAAGCTGCGCGCTCTGGGCAAGCTCTCGGCCGGCCTGGCCCACGAGCTCAACAACCCTGCCGCCGCCATTGCCCGCGCCGCCCAGGCCCTGGCCACACGCGCCGCCGCCAAGCCCGCCCTGTTTGTGGAATTGGTGGGCCACTGCCCCTCGCCCGAGGCCATGCGCGCGCTCACGGGACTGGCCGTGCCGGCTGCGTCGGCCGCGCCGCTGTCGGCCCTGGCCCGCGCCAATGCCGAGGACGAAGTGGCCGAATGGCTCGAAACCCAGGGCGTACCCGACGGCTACGGCCTGGCTTCGACGTTCATTGAGGCCGGCCTAGCCCCCGAGGCGCTGGCCACCACGGCCGCCCTGCTGCCCCCGGCGGCGCGCCCGGCGGCCTTTGCCTGGCTCGAAGGCCAGCTCACCACCATGCAGCTGGTGCGCGACGTGCAGGAGGCCGGCGGCCGCATCAGCAAGCTGGTGGCCGACGTGAAAACCTACTCGCACATGGACCGCGACGGCGGCTTTGAGTCTCTGGACGCGACGGCCGGCCTGGAAAGCACACTCAACATGCTGGGCTTCCAGCTGCGCCAGAAAAACGTGGCCGTGGTGCGGGAGTACGCCCCCGATTTGCCGCCGATACGAGGCCGCGTGAGCAGCCTAAACCAGGTGTGGACCAACCTGCTCGACAACGCCATTGATGCCCTGCCGGCCCAGGGCGGCGAGCTCACGCTGCGCGCCGTGCGGGAGGGCGACTTTGTGCGCGTGTTCCTGCGCGACAACGGCTCGGGCATTCCCGCCGAGGTGTTGCCGCATATCTTCGAGCCCTTCTTCACCACCAAGCAGGCCGGCGACGGGTCGGGCCTGGGGCTTGATATTGCGCAGCAGATTATCCGGCAGCACGACGGCCGGCTGGAAGTAAATTCGGAGCCCGGCCGCACCGAATTTTGTGCCTGGCTACCGGTGGCGGGGGCGCAGGCGTAGCATGGCTGCACGGCCGGAGCGCCTCACCCCCGGCCCCTCCACCAAAGGAGCGGGGTGCCTGACGCCCACGCAAGACCGGTGCCCCCTCTCCTATGGGAGAGGGGGTCAGGGGGTGAGGCGCCCCGTCAGAACCTTATAAAAACACCACCCCCAACCATGGCCACTCCGAAACCCATTATTCTCGCCGTTGATGATGACCTGCAGGTGCTGGGCGCCATTGCCCGCGACCTGCGCCAGGAATTCAGTAAAGACTACCGCATTCTGCGCGTCAACTCCGGCCCGGAAGCCCTCGATACTATCCGGGAGCTGCATGAAAAAGAAGAGCCACTAGCCCTTATTGTGGCCGACCAGCGCATGCCCGAGCTCGAAGGCGTGGAGCTGCTTACGGCCTCGCGCGAGTATTTCCCCGACGCCAAGCGCGTGCTGCTCACGGCCTACGCCGACACCGAAGCCGCTGTGCGAGCCATCAACTCGGCCCGGCTCGACCATTACCTGATGAAGCCCTGGGACCCACCCGAAAACCTCCTCTACCCCACCCTGCACGACCTGCTCACGGCCTGGCAGGCCACGCACAAGCCGCGGTTTGACGGGGTGCGGCTGATTGGGTTTCAGTGGTCGCCGCTGTCGCACGAGCTCAAGGACTTCCTCAGCGGCTACATGGTGGGCTACCAATGGCTCGACTACGAAACCAGCGCCGAAGCCCAGGCATTGGTAAAAGCCCGCGGCTTCGACGCCACCAACCTGCCGCTCATCATCTGCGCCGACGGCAAGGCCGTGGCCAACCCCAGCAAAACCGACCTGGCCAACCACCTCGGCATTGCCAACCAGCCCTTGCAGGAGCTCTACGACGTGGTGGTGGTGGGCGCCGGTCCCAGCGGCCTGGCCGCCGCCGTGTACGGCGCCAGCGAAGGCCTCAAAACCCTCATCATCGAGCGCCAGACGCCCGGCGGACAGGCCGGCACCAGCTCGCGCATCGAAAACTACCTGGGCTTCCCCACGGGCCTGAGCGGGGCCGAGCTGGCCCACCGCGCCTGGACGCAGGCCGTGCGCCTCGGCGCCGAGTTCCTGGCCCCACAGGACGTGACCAAGCTGTGCATTCAGGACGGCTACAAAGTCCTGACCCTGGGCGACGGCCGCGAGGTGAAAACCAAGGCCGTGGTGCTGACCACCGGCGTGAGCTACCGCACTCTCGACGTGCCGGGCATGGACCGCCTCAGCGGCGCGGGCGTGTACTACGGCGCGGCCCGCACCGAGGCCCGCAGCTGCGACCAGCAGGACGTGTACATCGTGGGCGGCGGCAACTCGGCCGGCCAGGCGGCCATGTACCTGGCCACGTATGCCCGCAAGGTCTACATCGTCATTCGCGGGGCCAGCCTGGCCGCCAGCATGTCGGCCTACCTCATCGAGCAGATTCGCAACACGCCCAACATCGAGCTGCTGCCCTTCTCCCAAATCAAGGAAGTGTGCGGCCAGGACCACCTCGAAGCCGTGATGCTGGACCAGAACGGCACGGTGGAAAAGCGTGAGGCCCGGGCCCTCTTCGTCTTCATCGGCGCCAAGCCCAGCACCGAGTGGGTGTGCGACCAGGTGCTATGCGACGGCAAAGGCTTCGTGCTCACCGGCCGCGACCTGGTGACCGACCCGCGCTACCCGCAGGTCTGGAAAAAGACGCGCGAACCTTACCTTCTCGAAACCTGCGTGCCCGGCATCTTCTCAGCCGGCGACAGCCGCGCCGGCGCTATGGCCCGCGTGGCCTCGGCCGTGGGCGAGGGCAGCATGGCCATCAAGTTCGTGCACCAGTATCTTGATGAATAAGTGTTAGGGCGGGAGGGTAAGAGGGTGTGGGGGTATGAGTTTGGCAGATACCGCACAACTCCCACCCCCACACCCTCCTACCCTCACGCCCGATAACCTACTCCCGCACCACCAACTGCTCGGGCAGGTTCATGAGGTAATCGCCGTAGCCGCTTTTGCGCAACGGCTCGGCGAGGGCGCGCAGCTGGTTGGCATCGATGAAGCCCTGGCGGTAGGCAATTTCTTCGATGGCGCCCACCTTCAGGCCCTGGCGCTGCTCAATCACGCGCACGAACTCGCCGGCCTGCATCAGGCTCTCGAAAGTGCCCGTGTCGAGCCAAGCCGTGCCGCGGCCCAGAATGCCCACTTTAAGAGTGCCGCGCCGCAGGTACTCGCGGTTCACGTCCGTGATTTCGTACTCGCCGCGGGCGCTCGGCTGCAGGTTGCGAGCTATTTCGATGACGTCGTTGTCGTAGAAATACAGGCCCGGCACGGCGTAGTTGCTCTTGGGTTTAGCCGGCTTTTCCTCAATGCTGAGGGCCTTTTTGTTGGCGTCGAATTCCACCACGCCGTAGCGTTCGGGGTCGAGCACGTGGTAGGCGAATACCACGCCGCCACTGGGGTCGCTGTTGGCTTTGAGCAGCGACTCCAGGCCGGCGCCGTAAAAAATGTTGTCGCCGAGCACCAGCGCCACCTTGTCGTTGCCAATAAAATCGGCCCCAATCACAAAAGCCTGGGCTAGGCCGTTAGGCACCTCCTGCACGGCGTACTGAAAGTCGCAGCCCAGGCTCGTGCCGTCGCCTAGCAGCTTCTGGAACTGCGCCTGGTCGTGCGGCGTGGTGATAATCAGCACCTCCCGAATGCCCGCCATCAGCAGAATCGACAGCGGATAGTATATCATCGGCTTGTCGTACACGGGCATGAGCTGCTTCGAGACGGCCAGCGTGAGCGGGTGCAGGCGGGTGCCGGAGCCGCCGGCGAGGATAATGCCTTTCATGAGCGCAAGGTTTCGCGAGGTTAAAAGAGGTTTCGCAAGGTTTTTATCTTGGTGATGAACTGCCAAAGGCAACCTTCGCGAGACCTTGCTGTACCTCGCGAAACCTTGCGCTAGTTGCGCTCCTGAATGAAATCCTGGTTGGCTTTGAACCACTCGAGCGTCTTTTTCAGGCCTTCGCGAATGCGCACCTGGGGATGGTAGCCCAGCAGGCGGTTGGCCTTTGAGATGTCGGCCAGCGAGTCGCGAATGTCGCCGGGGCGGTCGGGGCCGAACTTGGGCGCCAGGTCGGAGCCGGCTTCCTCGCGCAGGATGTCATACATCTGCACCAGGGAGGTGCGGTCGCCCACGGCGATGTTGTACACCTGGCCCAGGGCCTCGGGGTTCTGCACCAAGGCGGCGCGGATGTTGGCTTCCACGCAGTTTTCCACGAAAGTGAAGTCGCGGGTCTGGCCGCCGTCGCCGTTCAGCGTGGGCGGCTCGTTGCGCAGAATGGCGTCGATGAACAGCGGAATCACCGCCGCGTAGGCTCCGCCCGGGTCCTGGCGCGGGCCGAAGATGTTGAAGTAGCGCAGGCCGATGATTTCCATGCCGTAGGTGCGGGCAAACACGTCGGCGTACAGCTCGTTGGCATACTTGGTCACGGCGTAGGGCGAGAGCGGCTTGCCGATGCGGTCCTCTACCTTGGGCAGGCCGGGGTGGTCGCCGTAGGTCGAGCTGCTGGCCGCGTACACAAAGCGCTTAACGCCCGCGTTTTTGGCGGCCGTCAGCATCTGCACGAAGCCACCCACGTTCACGTCATTGGTCAGCACGGGGTCTTTGATGGAGCGCGGCACCGAACCCAGCGCAGCCTCGTGCAGCACCACGTCCACGCCTTCGCAGGCATTGGCGCACACGGCCGCGTCGCGGATGTCGCCGTCCAGAATTTCGAGGCGGGCATCGCCGGCAAACAGCGCCAGGTTCTTGCGGAAGCCATTGGAGTAGTTGTCCAACGTCCGCACCTTTTTCACGCCGTATTTCAGCAGGTACTCCACAATGTTGGAGCCGATGAAGCCGGCGCCACCGGTCACGAGAAAGGTCAGATTGTCGAGCGGCTGCTCGTGGAAGGGGTTTTCGTACATAAGTTCAGTTAACGGTTATCAGTGAGCAGTTAACAGTTCATCAAAGGCTGCTGAACGACACTGTTCACTGCTCACTGATAACCGTTAACTGAAGCCCAGCGCTAGCGCCCGGCGTACTGCTTTTGGTTGTAGTCCTGGTAGGCACCGCTGGTCACGCTGGTCAGCCAGTCCTCGTTGGCAAGGTACCAGTCCACGGTTTGGGCCAGGCCCTCTTCAAAGGTCACGGACGGCTTCCAGCCCAGCTCGTGCATGATTTTGGAGGAGTCGATGGCGTAGCGCATGTCGTGGCCGGCGCGGTCGGTCACAAACTTGATGAGCTTGCGCGAGGTGCCCACTTCCTGGCCCGTTTTCTGGTCTACCACGTCGCAGAGCAGCTCGATGAGCTTGAGGTTCTGCCACTCGTTCACGCCGCCGATGTTGTAGGTATCGCCGTTTTTGCCTTGGTGAAACACCGCGTCGATGGCCGTGGCGTGGTCTTTCACAAACAGCCAGTCGCGCACGTTTTCGCCCTTGCCGTACACCGGCACCGGCTGGCCGGTGCGCAGCCGGTGAATGGCCAGCGGAATGAGCTTTTCGGGGAAGTGATTGGGGCCGTAATTGTTCGAGCAGTTGCTCAGCTTGATGGGCAGGCCGTAGGTGTGGTGCCAGGCGCGCACAAAGTGGTCGGACGAGGCCTTGGATGCCGAGTAGGGCGAGCGGGGGTCGTACGCCGTTTCCTCGGTGAACATCTCGGGGCCGAAGTCCAGCGAGCCGTACACCTCGTCGGTGCTCACGTGGTAGAACACGTGGCCGTCGTAGCCGCCGGGCTGCCACAGGTGGCGCGCCGCGTTCAGCAGGTTCACCGTGCCGATGACGTTGGTTTTCACAAACGCCATGGGGTCGGTGATGCTGCGGTCGACGTGCGACTCCGCGGCCAGGTGAATCACCGCGTCGGGCTCCTCGGTGGCAAACAGTTGGTCTATGAAATTCTGGTCGGCAATGTCGCCCTTGATGAACTTGTAGTTTGGCGCGTTTTCCACGTCGCGCAGGTTCTCCAGGTTGCCGGCGTACGTCAGCGCGTCGAGGTTAAGAATCTGATAGTGGGGGTACTTCGTGACGAACAGGCGCACGACGTGCGACCCTATAAAGCCCGCGCCACCGGTGATGAGGATTTTCATGGTATCAATGGATGAATGGGTGAATGGCCGAATGGAAGAATGGCTTCTCGGGCTTCATTCACCCCTTCAGCCATTCACCCATTCACCCATTGCCCAGCGTCTGCTGCCACTTCCAGGCGCTGGCCAGGGCCTCGGCCAAGGTGCCTTCGGTTTTGAAGCCGAGCACCGTTTCGGCCTTGGTGGCGTCGGCGTAAATGGCGGGCACGTCGCCGGCGCGGCGCGGGCCCAGCTCCACGTTCAGTTTCTGGCCGCTCACTTCCTCGAAGGTGTGCACCACCTCCAGCACGGTGTTGCCGCGGCCGGTGCCCACGTTGAAGGTTTCCACGTTGTCGGCCGCCTTTTTCTCAAGCAGGCGGCGCACGGCCACCACGTGGGCCTTGGCCAGGTCCACCACGTAGATGTAGTCGCGCACGCAGGAGCCGTCGGGCGTGTCGTAGTCGGTGCCGTACACGGTCAGCTGCTCGCGAATGCCGGCCGCCGTTTGGGTGATGAAGGGCACCAGGTTCTGGGGCACGCCCAGGGGCAGCTCGCCGATTTTAGCCGACGGATGCGCCCCGATGGGGTTGAAATAGCGCAGCAGGATGGTGCGCGGCCCACCGGCGGCGGCCACGTCGGTGAGGATGTCCTCGGCCATCTGCTTGGTGGCGCCGTAGGGCGAGGTGGCTTTTTTGGTGGGCGTGGCCTCGGTCACGGGCAACTGGTCGGGCACGCCGTACACGGTGCACGACGACGAGAACACAATGCTCTCCACGCCAAACTCCGGCATCAGCGCCAGCAGGACCAGCAGCGAGTCGAGGTTGTTGCGGTAATACGCCAGCGGCTTTTTCACCGACTCATTCACGGCCTTGAAAGCCGCGAAGTGAATGACACCGGCAATGCCGGGCTCCGCCTTGAACACGCCGCGCAACGCTTCTTCGTTGGCGCAATCAATCTTATACTGCGGCACGCTTGTGCCCAGGATGGCTTCAATGCCGGCCACTGCCGACTCCTGCGAATTACTGAAATCGTCGACGATAATGGGTTGGTACCCTGCCTGATACAGCTCCACCACCGCGTGCGAACCGATGTAGCCAGCGCCGCCCGTAACTAAAATTTTGGTACGCATAATTTTCAATGGGTGCATGAGCGACTGCGGTAAGGGCGAAGGAGGCAGACGACGCGAAACGTCATTCGCTCATTTGCCCCGTCCCGCAGTCGCCTATTGGTTACAGGCTCCAGTACTGCAGGTCCGTCATCTTGCCCCGGTACAGGCCTTTGATGTCGACCAGCACGGCGTTGTCGGAGGTGATGGATTTGAAATATGCCTCGTCTTTTTCGGCGTAGGGCTGGTGGCCCACGGCCACAATCACGGCGTCGTAGTCTTTGCGCACGTCGTCGTTGGGCGTGAGGCGGAAGCCGTATTCGTGGTGCAGCTCGTTGGAGTCGGCGTGCGGGTCCACGATGTCGACGTTCACCGAGAAGTTTTTCAGCTCCTGAATCACGTCGGCCACTTTCGAGTTGCGGATGTCTTCCACGTTTTCCTTGAAGGTGGCACCCATCACCAGCACGCGGCTTTTGGCCACGTCCTTGCCCTTCTTAATCATCATCTGCACCGTTTTGCGGGCGATGTAGGCGCCCATGTTGTCGTTGGTGGTGCGGCCCGATAGAATGACTTTCGCGTCGTAGCCCAGCTCTTTCGCTTTGTAAGTCAGGTAGTACGGGTCGACGCCGATGCAGTGGCCGCCCACCAGGCCGGGGCTGAATTTCAGGAAGTTCCACTTGGTGCCGGCGGCTTCCAGCACCTCGTAGGTGTTGATGTTCATGCGGTCGAAAATCATCGACAGCTCGTTCATCAGGGCGATGTTAACGTCGCGCTGGGTGTTTTCGATGATTTTAGCGGCCTCGGCCACCCGGATGCTGCTGGCGCGGTGCACGCCGGCGTCCACCACCAGCTCGTATACCTTGGCAATGGTGTCGAGGGCTTCCTGGTCGTTTCCGCTCACCACCTTCACGATGCGGCGCAGGGTGTGCTCCTTGTCGCCGGGGTTGATGCGCTCGGGCGAGTAGCCCACCTTGAAATCATTCGGGAATTTCAGGCCCGACAGGCGCTCAATCACCGGAATGCAGTCCTCCTCGGTGCAGCCGGGGTACACGGTGCTCTCGAACACCACGTAGTCGCCCTTTTTCAGCACCTTGCCCACCGACGACGACGCGCCGAGCAGCGGCTTGAGGTCGGGCATGGCGTGCTCGTCGATGGGCGTGGGCACGGCCACGATGTAGAACTGCGCCTGGCGCAGCACCTCCAGCGAGTCGGTGAAGGTGATGTCGCAGCCATCAAACGCCTCTTTTTCCAGCTCACCGCTGGGGTCGATGCCCTGCTTCATCTGGGCCACGCGGCCGGCGTTGATGTCGAAGCCAATGACCTTCAGCTGCTTCGCGAATTCGAGGGCGATGGGCAAGCCCACGTAGCCGAGGCCGATAACGGCCAGGGTGGCCTCTTTGCGCAATAATTGGTCGTACACGTGGTTAGTTTTTCGGGGTTCGTTTTTCGTTTTTAGGAAGCGGGCGCACCGACTGTTGGTCGGCGCTCAGCTCGTAATGTTCGCCGCTTTCGGGGCAAGTGGCGCGGCGGTTAGCGTCGAAGGCGAGCCGGTGGCCGTAGGCGCTCATCCAGCCCTGCGGCCGGGCGGGCGCGCCGTATACGAGGGCATAGGCCGGCACGTCGTGCGTGACCACGCTGCCCGCGCCCACAAAAGCGTAGCGGCCCAGTCGTACGCCGCACACGATGGTGGCGTTGGCCCCCACCGTCACGCCCTGCTCCAGGTAGGTGCTCTGGTACTGGCCGGCGCCCTTGCGGGGCACGGCACTGCGCGGGTTTTTCACGTTGGTAAACACCACCGAGGGGCCCAGGAACACGTCGTCTTCGCACACCACGCCGCCGTAGAGGCTCACGTTGTTTTGCACCTTCACGTTGCGGCCCAGGGTCACGCCGTCGGCCACGAATACGTTCTGGCCCAGGTTGCAGTTGTCGCCGATGTCGGCCCCGGCGCACACGTGGCAAAAGTGCCACACGCGCGTGCCCAAGCCTATCTGACAGCCTTCGTCGAGGACGGCTGTGGGATGGGCATAGTAATCGGCGGCGGGGTGGGGCATGCGGGGCAAGCGGGTGGTTCGGCCGGCAAAGGTAAGACGGGGACGGGGGTTAGGGTCGTACTTTTGGGTAATTCCCTCAATCCGACTGCATCATGGGCCAGCGTGCGTTCCAAACCGACCTACCCGCCTACGTTTCGCCCGAAGACTACCTGCGCCTGGAGCGCGCGGCCGAATTCAAGCACGAATACTTCGAAGGGGTCGTTCGGGCGATGGCCGGCGCCAGCTACGCTCATAACCGCATTTGCACCAACCTCACGGTTGAAGTCGGCAGCCAGCTACGTGGCAAAAGCTGCTCCGCCGTAGGCAGCGACCAGCGGGTCCAGATTCTGAGCGGCAACGCCTACGTGTACCCCGACTTGACCGTGGTGTGCGGGCAGCCGGAGTTCAACGAAGAAAAAAAGTTTGATACGCTGCTCAATCCCACGCTGCTGGTAGAGGTGCTTTCGCCTTCCACCGCCAACAATGACCGGGGGGAGAAATTCATGTATTACCGCCAGATTCCCAGCCTGCGGCAATACCTCATTCTGGACGCGCAGACGGTGCACGCCGAGCTGTATTCGCGGGATGAGCTGGGCCGTTGGGTGCTAACTGAAACCCGCGACTTGAGCGCCGTGCTGGACCTGAGCAGCATCGCCTGCGAGGTGCCGCTGATGGATGTGTATGCGGGGGTGGAGCTTGGCTAATTATCTGTGATGCTTCGAGGCCAGCGTTTGCAGCACAGAAGCCATGCTGTAGCCGAGTGAAATCACGGCGTAAAAACAAAAGCTCACAAAGCTCAGCCAAAGCATGCCGATGAAGGTGGCCACCGATTCGCCGACGTGCCGCTGCCGCAATGACCACACCAGCAGGGCAGCATTGAAGGCCATGCCCAGCAGCCAGTTAATCAGTGCATTGGTTGCTGATGCCGCTTGCGCTAATGCCATATGCTCGTCCGGCACATTTGCGGGCGCCTTCACAAAGTGGATGTAAAGCGACGCATAGGCCCACAGACTATTGAGCAACAGCATCACTACAAGCATGACGAAGAAGCGAGGCCAGGCCGACCACAGGTTTCCTACTTGCTGATAGGGCATGGCGGGGCGCGCTACAGCTTCACGCACACATTTTGCGCCTCAGTGAAAAACCGCAATGCTTCCAGCCCGCCTTCGCGGCCCACGCCGGAGTTTTTCATGCCGCCGAAGGGAGTGCGCAGGTCGCGGTGCAGCCAGGTGTTCACCCACACGATGCCGGAATGCAGCTGGTGGCTCACGCGGTGGGCGCGTTGCAAATCGCGCGTCCAGAGAGTGGCGGAGAGGCCGTAGTCGGTGCTGTTGGCCCAGGCAAGGGTTTCCTCCTCGGTGTCGAAGGGCGTGAAGGTGACGACGGGGCCGAATATTTCCTCCTGGTTGGTGCGGCAGTCGTGGGGCAGGTTTTCAAAGACCGTGGGCTCCAGGAAATAGCCGTTCTGGCAACGGCCAGGCACGGTGGCGCGGTGGCCGCCGGCCAGCAGGGTGCCGCCTTCCTCGTGCGCAAGCTTGATGTAAGCCAGCACTTTGTTTAAATGCGCCTCGCTTACCAAAGCCCCCTGCTTGGTATCCGCCTCGAAGGGGTCACCAATTTTCTGGGCCTCCAGCTGCTTGAGAAACTCCGCTTTAAAGTCCTCATAGATGGGCCGCTCGATGAAGAGGCGGGAGCCGCAAAGGCAAATCTGGCCCTGGTTGGCAAAGCTGCTGCGGATGCTGGTGGCCACGGCCGCGGCCAGGTCGCAGTCGGCGAAGATGATGTTCGGGTTTTTGCCGCCCAGCTCCAGGCTGAGCTTTTTGAACAGGGGCGCGGCGGTGCGGGCTAGGTGCCGCCCGGTGGCCGTGCCGCCCGTGAAGCTAATAGCTTTGATGCCCGGATGCTCCACAATGGCCTGCCCGCAGTTCGGCCCGTTGCCGTGCACGATGTTGAGCACGCCGGCCGGTAGCCCGGCTTCCATGCACAATTCGCTCAGCAAGAAGGCCGTGGCTGGCGTGATTTCCGACGGCTTGGCCACCACGCAGCAGCCCACGGCCAGGGCGGGCGCTATTTTCCAGGTGAAGAGGTAGAGCGGCAGGTTCCAGGGCGAGATACAGCCCACCACGCCCACGGGGTGGCGCACGGTGTAGTTCACGGCCACGCCTTCCTGCACGTGGGCCTCGGTGGCAAAGTGCTGGGCCGACGTGCCAAAGAAGTGAAAATTGGAGGCGGCGCGCGGAATGTCCATCACGCGCGCCAGGCTGAGCGGCTTGCCGTTGTCCTGGCTTTCGGCGCGGGCCAGGCGCTCCAGATTGGCGTCGATGAGGTCGGCGATGCGCACCAGCAGGCGGCCGCGCTCCTCGGCGGGCAGCGCGCGCCAGGCGGGCAGGGCGGCTTCGGCGGCGGCCACGGCGGCGGCCACGTCCTCGGGCCCCGAGTCCGGAATCTGGCCATACACCTGCCCGGTAGCGGGCTCGATATTGGGGAGGTAGCGGCCGGCCTGGGGCGGCACCAGTTGGCCATTGATGTAGTTGAGCAGATTGAGCATACGGGCGGGACTAGGTCGGCAAAGCTAACAAACCTATCCGGCGCAATGCCCCGGCTACTTGGCCGGCGCCACCACCGGCGGGAGGTTGGTATCCGAAATCAGGTACAGCGGACGCTGGCGCACGTTGGCCGATAATCGGGCCATGTACTCGCCGATGATGCCCACCGAAATGAGCTGCACCCCGCCTAGAAACAGGATGCTCACCATCAGGGAGGGCCAGCCCGGCTGGTAGTCGTGGCTGAAAAACCGCGCATACAGCGTGTACAGCCCCACCAGAAACGCCACTCCCGATACCAGAAACCCGGTGATGGTGGCCACCTTCAGCGGCACGTCGGAGAAGGCGGTGATGCCGTCCAGCGCCAGGCGTATCATTTTGCGGTAGGTGTAGCCGGTTTCGCCGCCGGCGCGCTCGGCGCGGTCGTATTCGATGTATGTCTGGCGGTAGCCAATCCAGGAAATCTGGCCACGGATGAACTTGTTCTGCTCCGGCATCAGGCGCAGGCCATCTACCACCTTGCGTGAGATGATGCGAAAATCGCCCGTGTCGACCGGAATGGAAATATGGGTGATGCTGGCCAGAATTCGGTAGAACACGCGGGCCGTGAGCTTCTTGGCCACGCTGTCGCCCTGGCGCGAGCGGCGCTTGGCGTACACCACTTCGTAGCCTTCCAGCATTTTCTGGCGCAGCAGCGGAATGAGTTCGGGCGGGTCCTGCAGGTCGGCGTCGATGATGACCACGGCCTCGCCGGCGGCCCGGTCCAGGCCGGCCGTCACGGCAATCTGGTGGCCGAAGTTGCGGCTCAGGTCGATGTAGCGCACCCGCGGGTCGCGGGTGGCCAGGTTCATTAGCAGCGCCAGTGACCGGTCGCGCGAGCCATCGTTGATGAAAATCAGCTCGAAGCCGCCGGGCAGCGCCATGGGCTCCAGCACGCTCAGCAGGCGCCGGTACAGCTCGTCGATGTTGGGTTCCTCGTTGTAGATGGGAATGATGACGGACAGCTCCACGCGGGCAGGGAATTGGCTAAGGAAGAAAAGCTAAGCAGGTTTCTGGGCCAGCGCAAACACGCTCACGCCCAAGGGCAGGTTGAAGAAGCGGAGCAGGCGGTTTTCGGCCTTCACCCACCACAGCAGCAGGCTATTGGCCGGACCGGAAAAGTGGCGCAGGTCGCCAGTTGAGCCCGCTTTTTTGATAGGCGACACCGGGCCCGACACCAGCCGGCGGCCCAGCCGCAGCGCGGCGGTGGGAAAGTACATGGCCGCATTCCAGAACGAGCTGCGCCGTGTGCGCAGGCCCGCCCGCTGAAGAGCGCCCACCAAATCCTGACGCGAATAGCGGCGGTAGTGGTGGTTCACCACGTCGTGCTCGCTCCAGAGGTAGGCGTGAGCCGGCACAAACACCAGCAGCTGCCCGCCGGGCTTGAGCACGCGCGTCCATTCGCGCAGGGCGCGGGCTTCGTCCTCAATGTGTTCGAGCACGTCGGACGCCACCACCACGTCGAAGCGGCCGTCGGTAAACTCCAGGGCGGCCCCGTCCATCAGCGAGGCGTTGGCCACGCCGCGGGCGTGGGCCAGCTCGATGGCGGGCGCGCTTACGTCGATGCCCGTCACGTCGAGGTAGCCGGCGGCGCGCAGGCGCTGCATGAGCGGCCCGCCCGAGCAGCCGATTTCCAGAATGGCGGCCGTGCGCGGCAGCTGCAGGCCGGCAATGAGGTCGTACACCGCGTCGCGGCGGCTGGCAAACCACCAGTGCTGTTCTTCGAGCTGGTGATATTTAGCTTCGTAGGTCAGGTCCATGCCAGGCAAAAGTACGGGTCTTTCCCATTGGCTTTTTCGCCTTCTCCTTCGGGCTGAGGCTCTGTTAGTTTGGTCCCGTCGTAGAGTTGGGGTGCCGGCGGCCGGCTGGCGGCAATGGGCGGGGCCGGTTTTCCTTGGCAGAACCGGCACTGCTTGCTTACGGAGTAAGCCCACTTTCCTACCTAACTTTCGACCTAATTTGACCGACTACCATTTCTTTCGTCTATGCCTTTTACCCTTGCCTCGGTTCGGTCCTTCCGGCCGCGGCCTTACCACGCCGCGGCGGCATTGCTTTTTGTGCTGTTGGGCGCCGTCTGCTACTGGCCTTATCTGACCCTGCTGCCGAATGGAATTCATGCCTGGGCGCAGTCGGACCGGTACACGTTGGCCATCAATTTCTACGATTACGGGCTTGACTTTTTCACGCCACGCACCTCATACCTGGGTTCTATCGGGGGCGTAACGGGGGTCGAGTTTCCCGTTCAGGCCTATGCAGCGGCGCTGGGCGGCGTCGTATTTGGCCGCAGCAGCATTCTGCCGCTGTTTCGGCTGCTGGATGTGGCCATGGTGATGCTGGGCTTCTACTACCTGTTCCGGCTGGTATTTGAGCGCACCGGTAATTTCACGGCGGCTTTGGTGCCAGCGGCGTTCCTGCTGTCGTCGCCGGTGTTTGCCTTCTACGCGGGCACCACCCTGCCCGACCCCTTCAGCCTCAGCCTGAGCTTTATTGGCTACTACTACTGGCTGCGGTTTTTCGACAGCCGCCATTTTCCTGACTTGCGCAAGGCCCTTCTCATTCTGGGGCTGGCGGCACTCGTCAAAACCACCACCGCCATGCACCTGATGGCCGTCATCGGCATCACCACGCTGTGGGGTTTTGCCCAGCCCGATTGGTTGAAATCCGGGCAGCGCTGGCGGTTTTTGGCCCTGGCGGGCGCGGTGGTGGCCGTGGTGGTGGGTTTTTATTTGCACAACCAGCACCTGAACACCGTGTACCAATCGGGTCAGTTTCTGGCCGAGGCCCGGCCCATCACCAACGACGACGAGTACCACGCCGTGCTGCAAAGCCTGGTCGGCTTGTGGCTGCCCGAGTACGCCACGGTGGTGCAATACCGGGTGCTGGCCGTTTGCCTGGTGCTGCTGCTGCTCTTCCTGCGGCCCAACCTCCGCCAGTTTTTGCCCTTGACCCTGCTACTGCTGGCGGCGACGGCGCTCGGGGCCATTTTTGCCAAGGTGATGGGGATACAGTTTGGCGCGCACGACTATTACGTCATTTGCTCCCTCTTTCCGCCCGCGGTGCTGCTGCTGCTCCTGGCCGTGCTCAACCTGGGCCGGTACGGCGGCAACGTGCGCTACCTCACCAGCGTGGGTTTCGCAGTGCTCACCTTCTTTCTGGTAGCGGATGGCTATAAGCGCCTGGGCAAGCGCATGGCCGACGACTACCCGCCTTTTTCGCCTTATCCCCACCTCTGGATGCGCGGCGGCGCCGAGGAAATGGCCCAGGCCCGGGTACCCAAGGCGGCCGCCATTCTGATGTTCAACGAAAGCGCGCCCAACATCGCGCCGGTGTATTTCGACCGCCGCGCCATGGTGTGGCAGCCCGGCAACGTGAGCGAGGTAACGGTCAACGATTTCCTCAACCGCATGGCGGCCGACAGCCTCGACTACCTGGTGATGGCTCCCGACGTGTACGCCCAACTGGCCCCGCAGCACGCCGCCATGGCCGCCGAACTGGATGTGGTGGGCCAAAAGCCCGCCATGATATTTCGCCGCCGCAACCGCTCGTGGCCGTGGTAGGGCCTTGCCCGCGCGTGCCGTTTCCCCTTTTGCCTTCTGCCTTCGCTGTGATGATTCGTAAAAATGCTCCTGTTTGGATACTCTTGCTCGGTGGCCTGCTGGCGGCGGCCAGCTGCCACCCGCGCGACGGCCGCCACGCCGTGGTACCCCGCGAGCTGATGCACACCAGCTTTGAGGAGCTGGGCTGGCTGCCGGAAGCCCCGCCCTCGCTTACGCCTGACAAAGCACATACCGGCAAGTACTCCGTGCGGGTCGACGACTCCAACCAGTACTCCCTCACGTACCACTCCGAGTTGGGCCTGCTGTGCCACCACAAGCCCCGCCGCTTCACGCTGAGCGCCTGGGTGTGGGTGCCCAGCGTGAAAGACGACGCCGAACTCATCTTCTCCTTAAGCAACCCCGGACAGCCCGACCCGGTGCTGCACAAATCCTTGTATCTCACCGATTCCGGCCCTTTTGAAGCGTGGAAATTTGTCAGCCGCGACTTTGACCTGCCGCCCAGCATCAGCACCAAGAGCGTTCTGGCCATTTACCTTTGGAAGGGCAGAGCCCAGGAGCCCGTTTATGCCGACGACATTCGCCTGACTGAGTTGTGGTGAGGTCCTACCGGTCCGGATTGCCTGTTGTTTTTTGCTTGTTTTTTTCTCCTCTCTTTTTTCATGAAAAACCTTTTACTGCCCCTGGCCGCTGTGGCCACCCTCTGCCTCGCTGGTTGCGGCGGAAAAACCGAAAAGGACCCGAATACCCTGGTCGAAACCGATTTTGAAACCCTGGCCGGGTGGATTCCCGAACCGCAAAGCGGGACGCTTACCACCGAGAAAGCGCACTCCGGCCGCTACGCCATTAAGGTCGACGGCAACCACGACTACAGCCTGACCTATAAGGTGCCAATGGGTGAGCTGCACGATACCCGCGTGAAGAAAATCAAGGTTTCGGCGTGGACCTTTGTTTCCGCCGCCGATGCCCAAGCGGCACTGGTGGCCGCCGTGGGCAACCCCGCCGACCCCAACAAACCGCTGCTATGGGATGCCACCGACCTGAACCATAGCCACACCCCCGGCAAGTGGGTAGAAATCAACAAGGTCTTGACGGTACCGGCCACGGCCTCCCCCGCCAGCACCTTGGGCGTGTACATGTGGCGCACGGGCGGCACCAAGCCGGTGTACCTCGACGACCTGAAAGTCACCATCGCAGAATAAGCATCCGCCCCCGGCGGCCCATCAAAAAAGCCCGGCCTACTGTGAGGCCGGGCTTTTTTGATGGGCCGCCGGGGGGCGGGTGCTACTTGCCCGCGCCCAGCGGGAAGCCGTTGAAAACCAATTGACCGCGCTGGTCCAGCCAATATACGTTGGTGCTGCGCGGCCGAATCAGCAGGTCGTCCACCACTAGGTCGGTTCCGCCCGATTCGACGGTGATGCGGTTGGCCGGGTTTTTCAAGTGGACGATGGTGGAGTAGCGCACCCAGTCGCCGCTGATTTCGGTGGAGCGTTTCAGCTGCTCGTCCACCATTTCGGTTTCTTTGCCCTCGGCGTCGCGCTGGCGGTAGAGCAGGCCGGGCAGCCAGTCGCTGGTTTTGGCGTAGGCCCAGATGCTGAGCTCGTACGTGGCCGTGTCGGTGGGCAGGGCACCGGGCAGCGGCCCGTCGAACAACAGCAGGCTGCCCTTGCGCAGGTGCCCGGCGCCGGGCCGCGTAAAGCTCACGCCAGTTGGCGCCTGGTCCTGCGCAAACGTGTTCCAGACAATGCCTGCCCCCGGGGCCGAGCGCCACAGCTCGCCCTCGCGTAGCAGCGTGGCTTGGCGCGCCGCAAAATCGGCGCGTAGCTGAGCGGGGCGAGTGGTTTCGAAAACACTTAGGGGCAACTCGTAGAGAGTCACCTGGCCGGTGGCCAGCAGGCGGCGGGCGCCGCGGCGCAGCAAGGCATTTTCGGCCGGCCGCAACGAATCCTGGCGCGAAGCCACTACCAGCAGCGGCTTGCGCGAGGGAAAAGCCACCGGCAGGTGCTTGGCGGTGAGGTCGGACGAAAACATTTCCAGCAGGCGCAGGGTGGTTTCGCTGCGCGAGCGGGCCATCATGGCGGCCGCCAGCGGCAGGTGCAGGTTCAGCGAAGCCCGAAAGCCTTCGAAGGCGCTGATGTTGCTGGGGCTGACGTCAAATTTTTCGGAGCCCACGGAGTAATAGGGCAAGGGCAGAATAGCCTGGTAGTTTTCGGGGTTGACGCCGGCCTGGGCCAGCAGCTCGTAGTAGTTTTCCTGCGGAGCAATGAGCGAACTGGCCACGCTGTTGCGGGCCAGGGGCCGGGTCACGGCTTCCAGGTAGAACTTGATTTCGACGCCCCACACAAACGCCAGCAGCACCAGCAGCGCCTGGCCGACCCGTGCCGCGCCGCGCTGCCGCAGCATGCGGTACAGCTGCCAGAACTGCACCGCCGCCAGCACCGCCGCCACGTAATAGAAAATCCAGGCGAAGCGCCCCAGTGCCCGAAACTGCTTGAGCGGAGCCATGTAATCGAGCAAGCCTTCGAACGCCGGAAAAACAAACGGCCAGCCCATGGCAAACAGTAGAATGAGCACCGCCGCCCACACCGTGGACCGCAGGGTATCGGGCAGCACCGGCCGCAACAACCGGCCCGGCCGGCGGCGCACCAGGTTGGCTACCCCACGTGCTGCCCATAGCACCAGCCCGAGCACGACGGCCACTCCCACATAGGCATAACCCTCAAAAATAGGGTCTTCGGTTCGGAAAATAAGCTGAAACACGGCCGCAAACGGCTCGACGATGGGCCCGAAAACACTGGCCGCATTGGCGTGGTAGGTCAGGAACCCGTAGGGGCTGACGGGCCGGTCGGTGGCGTGGTCGAGCACCAGCAGCCAGCCCCGAAACAACACGAGCGGCAGCAGGCCGGCCGCCAGCAGCCACGCCGGCTGGGCCCACCACCGGCGCTGCCGGCCCGCGCTTTGGGCCATCTGCACCAGGGCCGTTACCACCGGCAGCAGCAGGGCGTGCAGCAGGTAGTACGGGTGAATGAGGCCCATCAGGAAGCTTGTGGCCACATAAACCGCCAGCCAGGCCCCCCGGGCTGCCCGCGTCAGGCTGGCCTCGGCCAGGCGGATTTGTAGGTACCACAGCAGCGGAATGACGAACGGCAGCGCCAGGGTGAGGTGCCCCTCCAAGCGGTAGAACTGCGGCGAGAGCAGCGCAATGAGCAAGGCCGCCGCCGCCGCAAACCAGCGGCCCACGCCGCTGCGCCGCAGCACCCCAAACAGCAGCGGCGACGCCGGCAGCGACGACAGCAAAATGGTGCAGTTCAGCGCCGCCACCGCGCCGCCCAAGCTCAGGCCAAACACGCTTTTCCAGGCCTTGAGCACCCAGGCCAGCAGCACAAAGCCGTCGGTGTACAGGAACAGGTCGCCGTACGGGTAGTTCATGCCCGTGAACTGCATGCCGTGGTCGAACTGCAGGTAGTAGAGGAAGGCGTAGTAGGTTTTGATGCCGTCGCCCGCGGGCGTGAGCAGAAACTCGGACGGGTGCTTCAGGATGGGGCCCACCCGGGCCAGCAGCACCAGCAGGTGCGCCAGCACCAGCAGCGCCAGCACCCAGGCATCGGAGCGGCGGGTGGCGGGCAGCTGTTCGGAACGGGAGCGGAAGAAGGGAAATTTCATCGAAACGAAGCGCAAGCGCGCGCGGGAAATGCTTTAGCGTTGAACCGGGGTAGCGGGACGGGCCAAGCCGTCGTCGCTTTCGCGCACCAGGTAAGGCGGGCGCTGCTTCGACTGCACAAACAGCCGCCCTAGGTACTCGCCGATGATGCCGAGCACCAGCAGCTGAATGCCGCCGATGAAGAGCACGCTCACCAGCACCGAGCTCCAGCCCGCCACGGCCCGCGACGTGAAAAACGTGATGTAGAGCGCATACAGGGCGTATAGAAACGCCAGCCCCGACACCACCGCCCCGGCCAGGGTGGCAAAATGCAGCGGCCGCACGCTAAACGACGTGATGCCGCTCAGGGCCAGCTGCACCATTTTGCGCACCGTGTACTTGGTGGTGCCGCGGAAGCGCGGCTCGGGCGTGTACTCGACGCGCTTTTGGCGGAAGCCCACCCAGTGGATGAAGCCGCGCAGGAACAGCTCCACGTCGGGGCTGGCGCGCACCACCTCGGCCACGCGCCGGTCGATGAGGCGATAGTCGGCCGTGCCGGGCTCAAAATTGACGCTCGACAGCTTGTTCATCAGCCCGTAGAAGGCCGATGACGAGCGACGCTTGAGCCAGGGCAGCTTCTCGTCGTCGCGCCGCTGCGTGTACACGATGTCGTAGCCCTCCAGCCAGTGGCCCAGCAGCACCGGGATGAGCCGGGGCGGGTGCTGCAGGTCGGCGTCGAGCGAAATCACGCAGTCGCCGGTGGCGTAGTCGATGCCCGCGCGCAGGGCGCTCTGGTGGCCGAAGTTGCGGGCCAGCAGCACGTAGTGAATGTCGGGGTCCTGGGCGCGCAGCTCGCGCAGCACCTGCTGGGTGCCGTCGCGCGAGCCGTCGTCCACAAAAATCAGCTCCCGCTCGTAGCGGCCGCTCAGGTGTTCCTTGATGCGGGCCGCCACTTCCGGCAGGTTTTCTTCCTCGTTGTAGGCTGGAATGACGACCGAGATTTTCAAGCGGGGCGAACGTTGGCCACGGGCCAGAAAAGGGTGGAAATAACTGAAGGCGACCCCGCGCGCGGCAGAGGCCAGCCAAAACTACGCCACAGCGCGGCTTTTCCGGATTAGCCGACGGGCACTTACCTTTACCTCATCACCCGTTTTGCCCTTTGCTGATGCGCTTTTCTCTCTGCCTGGCCCTTGGCCTGCTGGCCGCCGCCAGCGGCTGCTCTTCTCCCTCGACGCCCGAAAACCAGTTGCTGGGCAATGATTTTGAATCCCTGGACGGCTGGGGCACGGAAAGTCCGTCGCTGACCCGGGAGAAAGCCCATTCGGGCCAGTATTCCATCAAAATTCAGAAAGGAATCGAATACAGCCTGACCTATAAAAACCTGCTGGCCAAGCTGTCGCCGGAAAAAATCACCAAGATTCGCGTCAGCGGCTACGTCTACATCACCAAGCCCACCGACGCTAAGCTGGCCGTGCAGCTGATGAAAACCGCCGCCGACGGCACCGAATTCAACGAAGGCATCAGCTTGGGCGAAGCGGTGAAAAAAGTGGGCGAGTGGACGAAGGTGGAGAAGGAGTTTACCCTGCCGGCTGACGCCGCACCGTCCAATCAGCTGCGGGTGTATATGTGGGGCGCCGGCAACGACGACACCGTGTACCTCGACGACTTGCAGGTCACGAAAGCCTAGCGCCTTCCCGTCCCTGCTCGTGGCCAACGTCTCTTTCCCCACTGCTTACCCTTCCTGCTTCATGCGTTTTTCGGCTGCCTTGGTTTCCGCGGCATTGCTTTCGGCCTGCCATTCCAACAACGAGCCGAGCGGTCGCAACCCGGCCGACGCCGCGGTGCTGGCCACGGCCGATTTTGAACAAAGCATCGGCTGGGGCGACGCCGACCCGGCTTCCCTCACCACTGAGAAGGCCCACAGCGGCCAGTGGAGCGTGCGTGTGAAGCCCGAGGTGGCCTTCGGCTACACCTACGCCCGCCAATTGAAAGACCTCAGCCCCACGCCCCTCACCCGCCTCCTGCTGGAAGGCCAGGTGCTGCGCGCGGCCCCCGGCAGCACGGCCAAGCTGGTGGTGCAGGTAGACGCCAGCCCCACCGACGAAACCAAGGTGTTTTACGCCGCGCTGCCGCTGGAGCAGAGCGTGCCCAAGGTTGGCGAATGGACGGCCGTGAGCCTGCCCATTACCCTGCCCACCAGCGCCACGGGCACCAACCGAATCAAGATTTACCTCTGGAACGACCAAGGCACGGCGCCCACCTACCTCGACGACCTGACGCTCCGCAAAGCAAATTAGGCCTCGGCTTCCAAGTGCGGGCGGCTGAATGAAACGGCACCGTAGTTTTGCCGCCCAACCCGTGCGCCCCACCTTTTATGAAATCCCGCATTGCCCATCCGTATTCGCTGCTGGCCATTCTGCTGCTGTTTGTGCTGATGGTGCAGGCCCGGCTCTGGGCGCCGTACTGGGACACGCACAACGTGCAGGCCATCCTGACCTGGGATGCCATGGGCTACTACATCTACCTGCCGGCGCATTTCATCTACCACGACCTGGGGCACATGGCCTTTGCGCAGGACATTATGCGCGAGTACCAGCCCAGCAGCTCGTTCTATCAGGCGTTTCAGGTGCCGGGGGGCCCGGAGGGCATGCTCGTGACCAAGTACACCTGCGGCCTGGCCGTACTCTGGACGCCGTTTTTCTTCCTGGGCCATTGGGCAGCGGGCTGGCTCAATTATCCGCAGGACGGCTTTTCGGCGCCCTATCAGATTGCCATTGCCTTTGGCGGCCTGCTGTTTGCGCTGCTGGGCCTGGGGCTGCTGCGCCGCGTGCTGCTGCGCTACTTCTCCGACGTGGTGACCACCCTGGTGCTGGTGCTGCTGGTGCTGGGCTCTAATTATTTCCAGTACGCCGTGTTCGACGCGGCTATGGCGCACAACTACTTGTTCACGGGCTACGCGCTGCTGCTGTGGCTCACCATTCGCTGGCACGAGCGGCCCACGCGGCTTGGGGCGTTTTTCATCGGCCTCACGCTGGGCATGCTGGTGCTCATTCGGCCTTCGGAGGCCGTGGCGGCCGTCATTCCGTTGCTATGGAACGCGGGCTCGTGGGCGGCGCTGCGCGCCAAGCTGGCCCTGCTGAAAGAGCGGTGGATGGATGTGCTCCTACTGGTGTTGGGCGGCGTGCTGGGCGTGCTGCCGCAGGCGCTGTACTGGCACTGGGCCACCGGCCATTTCCTGTTTTATAGCTACGGCGACCAGCATTTCAGCTTTTTCAAGCCCCACCTGTGGGAAGTGCTGTTCAGCTTCCGCAAGGGCTGGCTGATTTACTCGCCGCTGCTGTTGCTGCCGCTGGCCGGCATTGCGGCGCTCTGGCGCACGCATCGGGCGGTGACCGTGCCAGTACTGGCCTTCACGGTGCTGAACCTGTGGGTGGTGTCGGCCTGGGACATCTGGTGGTACGGCGGCAGCATCGGGCAGCGCGCGCTGGTGCAGAGCTACGCGGTGCTGGCCCTGCCCTACGCCGCCGTAATAGCCTGGTTATTGATGCCGGAACGCCGGCCGGCCCTGCGCGTGGCGGCCGTGGTGGCGGCCGTGCTGCTGGTCGATTTGAACCTGTTTCAACACTGGCAGTACATGCGCTCCATCATTCACCCCGAAGAGATGAACCGGCGCTACTACTTCGCGGTGTTCAACAAAACCATGCCCACGCAGTCGGATTTTGCGCTGCTGGACGTGAAGAGCCATTTGCCCGAATCGGAGCGGCACTACACGCCGCAGGTGCTGGGCAAGCTCGACTTTGACAACCAGCCCGTGGATGCCACCAGCGGCATTTCGGCCGACCAGGGCTACTTCAGCCGCCAGTCTTTCCACGCCGACCCGGCCCACGCCTACGGCCCCGCCCTCACCCTCAAGCTCATGGACAAGGGCCTGCAGCCGGGCCAGTACATCCGCGCTTCCTGCCGCGTGTTTTCCGACTACGGCGCCTGGGGCAACAAGCTGGTGATGACTGTGGAGCGCAACGGAAAGAACATTGCCTGGGACGCCGTGCGCCTGCAAAACAACCTCAGCGTGAACCGCGCCTGGAACCTGGTGTACTTCGACGCTCCCCTACCCGCCGACGCCCTGCCCGACGACATCATCAAAGTGTACGTGCTGAGCGACAGCGGCTCGAGCTGCTACATCGACGACGTGCAGGCCGAGTTGATGAAGCCAAAGAGCAGCTGGTGAGGCGCTGCGGCTACATGCCCAGCAAGCCGTACTTCAGAATGCAGTAGATGGCCCGAAATCCGTCGCGCCAGCCGATTTTCTTGCCCTCGGCGTAGGTGCGGCCGTAGTAGCTGATGCCCACTTCGTAGATGCGGGCGTCTTGCACGCGGGCCACTTTGGCGGTGACTTCGGGCTCGAAGCCGAAGCGGTTTTCTTCGAGCTTGAGGCTCTGCACGATGTCGCGCCGGAACATCTTATAGCACGTCTCCATGTCCGTCAGGTTGAGGTCGGTGCACATGTTGGAGAGCAGCGTGAGCCAATAGTTGCCGATGCTGTGCCAGAAGAACAGCACCCGGTGCGGGTTGCCGCCCATGAAGCGCGAACCGAAAACCACGTCGGCAAAGCCCTTCAGCACCGGCTTGATGAGCAGGTTGTACTCCTCGGGGTCGTATTCGAGGTCGGCATCCTGGATGATGACGTAGTCGCCGGTGGCCTCGCGGATGCCGGTGTGCAGCGCGGCGCCCTTGCCCTTGTTCACGGGGTGCTCAAGCAGGCGCAGGCCCATTTCGGGGTAGCGCGCGGCGTAGGCCCGAATGGTGTCGGCCGAAGCGTCGGTCGAGCAGTCGTTGACGAGGATGATTTCCTTGCCGATGTTATTCACCAGCTTCAGCTCGCGCAGCAAATCCAGAATCTGGTGAATGGTGCGCGCCTCGTTGTAAACCGGGATGACGATGGAAAGCGTGTCGAATTTTACCACAAGAAGAAAACTGGGCCGGGCAAAGGAATGGCAAAGGTAAACGCTGCGCTTAATGGGAAGTGAAACCGTGAGAGATGAGACCCGAGAAGTGAGAAGCGGGGGAAATGGGGTGGTGCAACAATTGCTCACGCTTGGCTTTTTCTTCTTCCGGTCTCATTTCTCACCTCTCGTGGTCTCATTTCTCCTCTGCATTTGCCTTACAGCGAGCCCGTGCGGCCACCGTCCACCGGCACGCTGGTGCCGTTGATATAAGCCGCCGCGGGCGAGGCCAGAAACGCCACGGCCGCGGCCACTTCCTCGGCCTGGCCAAAGCGGCGGGCCGGAATGGTTTTCAGCATGTCGCCCTCAATGGCATCGGCCGACTGGCCGGTTTGGGCCACTTTTTTCTCGATAAGCGAGTGGTGGCGTTGGGTGAGCGTGGCGCCGGGCAGCACGTTGTTGACGGTGATGCCGAGCGGGCCCAGCTCGTTGGCCAGGGTTTTGGCCCAGCTGGCCACCGCCCCGCGAATGGTGTTGCTCACGCCCAGCCCCGCCAGCGGAATCTTCACCGACGTGCTGATGACGTTGATGATGCGCCCGAAACCGGCCGCCTTCATGCCCGGCACCAGCGCCTGCGCCAGCAAGTGGTTGCAGATAACGTGCTGGTTGAACGCCACCCGCAAGGCCTCCACCGGCGCGTCGAGCAGCGGGCCGCCGGCCGGGCCGCCGGTGTTATTCACCAGAATGTGGAAGCCATCGGGGTGCTGCGCGAGGTACGCCTGCACCACTTCGGCCACGTGGCTGGGGTCGTCGAAATCGGCCACGAGGTAGTCGTGCGTTTGGCCGGCAGGCGTGGGCAGTTCGGCGGCTACTTCGCGCAGCCGGTCTTCGTTGCGGGCCAGCAGCGTGATGGCGCAGCCGTTTTCGGCCAACGCCTCAGCCACGGCGCGGCCGATGCCTTGGGTGCTGCCGCCCACCAGGGCGCGGCGGTTTTCGAGAGAGAGGTTCATGTAGGGCTCTAGAAGAATGGATAGGAGATTTATAGAAGCGGAGGTGGTGATGCCGAGCGCAGCCGAGGCGTCTCGCTCGCTTCGTCGAACGATTAGGTTACTCCTGCACGCGAGATGCCTCGGCTGCGCTCGGCATGACGGTCTTATTTGGCGGCGTGAGCAGCACGTAGCCGTCCACGAGCTGCTCGCGGTAGCCATAGGGCCGCAGCAGCTGGCGCAGAAACAGGTGGGCCGGCTGCTCGCGAAACTCCGGGTTGATGACGAAGGCGGCGGGGTCGTACTGGCGCAGGAAAGCCTGCACCTGCGGGGTCGTGGGCGGAGCCGGCGCGATAGTATCAGGTTTGGTTTGGCGGAAAAGCACGGCGCCGAGCACGGGGTCGTGCTCCAGGCCGGCAAACACCTCCGCCGGCACCCGCGCCATGAAGCCGATGGGCACTTTTTTCTCGTGTACGGTTTGGTAGAACAGGTGCTCGCGCCGGAACTGGCCCACCTCGCGGTAGCCGCTGGCAATGCCCAGGGGAACCGGAATCAGCGTTTTGCCCGGCAGCTTGGCCACTTCATGGAACACGCGCGGCACGGCGGCGCGCGAGGTGCGCTCGTAGGGCCGGGGCCAGTATTCAAACAGCACCAGCCCCACCAGCAGCAGACTCAGCGCCGTGCGCGACGTGGCGTGCAGGCGCGGTTTCCAGGCCGCTTCCAGCGCGCTGAAGGTGAGGATGGGCAGCAGCAGGCCCACCATCATAATCCAGCGGGTGGGGCAGCGGATGTTGTTGAAAAACGGCACGAAGTGCAGCAGCGCCGTGGGCAGGTGCAGGCGGTCGTGGCCGTAAATGCGCATGGCGGGCAGGGTCAGCATCACGAAGAACAGCAGCACCCAAGCCAGCGGCCGGCCCTGCTCTTCCTGCGCCACGGCTGAAACAGGCCGACGGTGGGCCTTGCGCAAGGTCCACAAACCCAGCGCCAGCAGCGGCAGCGCGTAGCCCAGGAACAAGGTGTTTTCGAGCGAGCCCGGCATGGTGAACACCTTGGGGTTGTGGTAGAGCCGCGCGGCCCAGCCCCAATACACGAAGCGGCTGGTGGGCGGCGGCATGATAAAGTCGACCAGGTCGCCGCCCCACCAGAAGCCGCCGTTGTCTTCCACGCCCCAGCGGCGCAGCAGCCGGATGAGGACGTGGCTCAGCACCAGAATGCCGCCCAGCCAGGCCCAGGTGCGCCACTCGCGCCACCGAATCTGGCCCATTCCAAACCAGTACCACGCCGCGTAAGCCAGCGAAAAATACAGCAGCCCAAACAGCACGTAGTAGTCGCTGAGCAGCGTGACCAGGCCCAGCGCTACGCAGCCGGCCGCGGCCTTCCAGCTCCGCACTGCGGGCAGAAACTTCCTTTCCCGGAACCGAAACGCATCCAGAAACGCCAACACGTAGAACGGCACCGTGGCCGTGAGCACCAGGTTGTAGTGCTCGGGCAGGCGCTGCAGCTTGTAGGGCGAATAGGCGAAGATGAAGCCCGCCAGCAGGCACAGCAGCGGGCTTTGCACCCAGCGCCGGGCCAACAGGTAGGCCCCGGCGGCCGACAGCGAATAGCTCAGCAGCAGGCCGATGTTGAGGGCCAGAATGTCATTGCCCACCAGCACGCTAATCAGGCCGATGATGGGCGTGTAGGTGTGCAGTATCAGCCAGGAGCCCAGCGGGTAGAACAGCCAGTCGGTATGAAAAACCGGCTGCCCGGTTTGCACCGCCGTGCGGAAGTGCCAGGTGTTCCAGGGGTACATGTAGGTGTCGTGCCCCGGCACCACCAGAAACGACGAGGTGAAGTGCGCCGCCAGCGGCCAGGTAAGCGCGGCAAACAGGGCGCCGTAGAAGGCCGTCAGCAAGCTCAGTCGCAGCCAGTAATTCATAGGTGTCGGGGCGGCCCCCTTTTCGGCGCCGGTGAATGGGCGGGCCGGCTGGCCCCGGCAGCAAAAGTAGCGCCTGCCGGTAGCCCGGCGCGAGGCCCCGAAAACGAAGGAGCAAACGCCGTCGCGGCCGTAGCTTAGCACTTCCAACCACCCACCTCCTCGCCATGATAACCCGCCCCTTCAACTTTCAAAAGTGGATAGACGAGCACCGCCATTTGCTGAAGCCCCCGGTGGGCAACCAGCAGGTGTTCAAAGACAACAAGGACTTCATTGTGATGGTGGTGGGCGGCCCCAACGCCCGCAAAGACTACCACGTGGACGCGGGCGAGGAGCTGTTTTGGCAGATTGAAGGCACGATGACCGTCAAAATCATCGAGGACGGCCAGCCCGTCGACATCACCATCGGCCCGGGCGAGATGTTCCTGCTGCCGCCCAACGTACCGCACTCGCCCCGCCGCCCGGCCGGTACCGTGGGCCTGGTGCTGGAGCGCTACCGCGAAGGCGGCGAGCTCGACGGCTTCCAGTGGTACTGCGAAAACTGCGGCCACAAGCTCTACGAGGAGTTTGCCGAGATTACCGACATCGTGGCCCAGCTGCCGCCCATCATGAACGCCTTCTGGCAGGACGACGCCAAGCGCACCTGCACCAACTGCGGCACTTACATGGAGGCACCCGCGCCGGTGACTTCCGCCTAGTCCCGGCCGTGCTTTCCATCGACATCCACACCCACATTCTGCCCGAGCGCTGGCCCGACCTCAAGGAGCGGTACGGCTACGGGGGCTTCATCCGGCTGGACCATCACAAGCCCTGCTGCGCCCGCATGATGCAGGACGACAAGTTCTTCCGCGAGGTGCAGGACAACTGCTGGGACCCCGCCGTGCGCCTGCGCGAGTACGACCAGTTTGGCGTGCAGGTGCAGGTGCTGAGCACGGTGCCCGTCATGTTCAGCTACTGGGCCCAGCCTCTCGACTGCCTGGATTTGAGCCAGCTGCTCAACGACCACATTGCCGACGTGGTGCACCGCTACCCCACCCGCTTCGTGGGCCTGGGCACCATCCCGATGCAGGCGCCCAAACTGGCCATCCGGGAGCTGGAGCGCTGCATGAAAATCGGGCTGGCCGGCGTGCAAATCGGCTCCCACGTGAACGACTGGAACCTCGACGCGCCGGAGCTTTTCGAAATATTCGCGGCGGCCGAGGAGCTGGGCGCCTGCGTATTTGTGCACCCCTGGGACATGATGGCCCAAGCCAAAATGCCCAAGTACTGGCTGCCCTGGCTGGTGGGCATGCCCGCCGAAAGCACGCTGGCGCTCTGCTCGCTCATCTTCGGCGGGGTGCTGGAGCGGCTGCCGCGGCTGCGCGTGGCCGTGGCCCACGGCGGGGGCTCGTTTGCCAGCACCATCGGGCGCATCGAGCACGGCTGGCAGGTACGGCCCGACCTCTGCGCCATCGACAACCCCCACAACCCGCGCAACTACCTGGGCAAGTTCTGGGTCGACTCCTTGGTGCACGACCCGCTGATGCTCGACTACCTGGTGAAAACGCTGGGCGCCGACAAAATTACCCTCGGCACCGATTACCCCTTCCCGCTGGGCGAGCTGGAACCGGGCCAGCTCATCAAGTCGATGTCTTTTTCGGATGATATCAAGGCCCGCATGCTGGGCCAGAACGCGCTGGACTGGCTGGGGCTCGGCGTGCAGCAGTTTGCCGCCGCCCTCCGGCCCTGAGTGGCACGGGGCGCCGTACTTTTGAGCTCTTTTTATTTCATCATCCCTATACTGTTGCTGCTTTGCTGAAACGTCTACTAGCCCGCGGCTGGGCCGCGCTGCGGGTAACGCTGGTGGCTGGCCTTGCTCTTGCGCTCGCGGGCTGCGGCCCCAAGCCGGAAGTGCTGCTCGCCACCACCTTCGACGACCTGGAGGAATGGGGCGTCGCCCTGCCGGCCGGTTTCACGCACGAAACCGCGCACTCCGGCAACGCCGCCATCAAAACCGAGCCGGGCATGGAGTTCGCCGCTACGTACGTCACGCCGTTGTCGCGGCTCAGCTTTGTGCCCCGCCGCTTCGATGTGGACATGTGGGTGAACCTGACCAACGGCCGCACCCGCGAAATCGTGTTTGTGGTGCAGGTGCTCCGCGACGGCCGGGGCGATGACGTGTGGGAAAACCTGCCCCTGCAGCAGGTGGTGAAGCGCTACGGCCAGTGGGAGCATGTGCAGCACAGCGTGCACCTGCCCCGCGGCCTCACCCCTGAAGACCGCCTGAAGGTGTACCTCTGGCACCAAGACCTCAACGGCGAACCCACTTATATGGACGACTTACGCATCGTGGCGCACCCATGAGAAATTCCATGCTTTTTGCTTCTTCTCTGTCGGTGCTGACGCAGCTGGGCCGGTTAAGCCGGCGCGCCGTTTTGAGCGCCTGGAACAGCCCCGTGGGCCCGGTGCTGCTTCACCTGCTGCTGGTGGCCGCGCTGGTTTCCACATTGTATTGCTTCGGCATCATCCATATCCTGCCCTCGGATGAAAACCTCATCGTGTGGGATGCCATGTGGTATCAGCAAATTGCGCGGGAGGGCTACTCGTATTCGGAGGTGCGCACCAGCTCGGCGGCGTTCTTTCCGCTGTTTCCCTATTTCTGGCGGCTCACGCACCTGGGCCCGCTGGGCATGGCCTTGCTCAACGCCGGCATCTTCAACGCCGCCTTTGCCTGGCTGGGGCACCAGTTGCGGCTATCGCGCCGGTGGCAGCTGCTGGCGCTGTCCACGCCCATGCTCATGTTCATGTGGCTGCCCTACACCGAGGCCTTGTTTTTCCTGTTCAGCAGCATCATGCTGGCGGGGCTGCACCGCAACCGGCTGGACTGGACGCTGGTGGGCATGTTCGGGGCCGGGCTCACGCGCTCGGCCAGCTCGCTGTTTACGCCCGCGCTGGTGCTCACGGTGTTTGTGCTGGCCGTGGCAGGCGAAACCCGGCGGGCCCGCCGGCTGGGCATTGGGGGCGTGCTCACGCTCGTGGCCTCCGTGGCCATTGTGGCCGTCATGCAAAAAGTCCAAACCGGCGAGCCCTTCGGCTTCATCAAAGCCCACAAGCACTGGAGCCATGTGCTGAGCTGGCCGCTGTGGCCGTTGCACGCCACCACGGGCATCAATATGCTCTGGCTGGAAGCCCTGGCCATGGCGGTGGGCATTGCGGCCGCGGGCCTGTGCCTGGGGCTGGTCATCCGGGCCAAACGCCGATGGGCGCAGCGCCTCAGCCTTACCTACCCTTCGGCAGCCGTGGTATTTTCGCTGGCTTATGCGGTGTGCGCGCTGCTGTTCGTGGTTTTCTTTCAGAAGGGCAACGTGGCCAACCTGGCGCGCTACATACTGGCCACGCCTTTCCTGGTGGTTTTGTTTTGGCAGGTGAGCCAATTGCCGGCCTGGCCGGCGCGGTACTACGCGGCCGTGGCGGCGGGCCTGGGCCTGGTGTGGCCCATTTTCGGTGCCTACACGCGTTTTCCGGCCTTCAGCCTGGCACAAACGCTGTGGTACTTCGGCCTGACCACGGCCTACGCCCTGGCGTACCTGGGGTGGCGCCAGTGGCGCTACGGCCGCGAAATGGTGATGCTGCTCTACTTCTTCAACCTGATTGTGCAGCTGCACCTGCTCGAAAGCATTTTGCAGTATTACCTGGTTGAATAATTTATACCTGACGCTTTGGCCCCAAACGGCTACCCCATGACTGATTTCCGCACCCTCGACGCTGCCGACCCGCTGGCATCCTTCCGCCAGGAGTTCCACATCCCGCCCGGACCCGACGGCCGGCCCTGCGCCTACTTCTGCGGCAACTCGCTGGGCCTGCAGCCCAAAGCGGCCCGCGCCGCCGTAGAGCAGGAGTTCGACGCCTGGGAGCGGCTGGGCGTGGAAGGGCATTTCCACGGCGTGTCGCCCTGGATGCATTACCACGAAACTCTTACCGAGGCCTCGGCCCGCTTGGTGGGCGCCCGGCCCATTGAGGTGGTGGTGATGAACAACCTCACCGTGAACCTGCACCTGCTGCTGGTGTCGTTTTACCGCCCCACGGCCACGCGCTACAAGATTTTGATGGAAGGCGGCGCCTTTCCCTCCGACCAGTACGCCATCGAAAGCCAGGCCCGCTTGCATGGCCTGGAACCCGACGACGCCATTGTGGAGCTGGTGCCGCGCCCCGGCGAGCACACCCTGCGCACCGAAGATATCGAAGCCACCATCGCCGAGCTGGGCGACTCGCTGGCCACCGTCCTTATCGGCGGCGTCAACTACTACACGGGGCAGGCTTTCGACATGGCCGCCATTGCCCGCGCCGGCCACGCCGTGGGCGCCTACGTGGGCTTCGACCTGGCCCACGCCGCCGGCAACCTCGACCTGCGCCTGCACGACTGGGACGTCGATTTTGCCTGCTGGTGCACCTATAAGTATCTCAATTCCGGCCCCGGCGGCACGTCGGGCGTGTTTGTGCACGAGCGGTTTGCCCAGCGGCCCGACCTCGTGCGCCTGGCCGGCTGGTGGGGGCACGACCCTTCCGACCGGTTTCAGATGAAGAAGGGCTTCCGGCCCATGGCCGGCGCGGCCGGCTGGCAGCTGTCTAATGCCCAGATTTTTCCCATGGCCATTCACCGGGCCAGCCTCGCCCTCGTGGACCGCGCCGGGGGCATGCCCGCCCTGCGCGCCAAGAGCGAGCAGCTCACGGCCCGCCTCGAAGCGCTGATACGCGGACTTAACCTGCCGGCTTCGGCCCTGGAAATCATCACCCCCGCCGACCCGGCCCAGCGCGGCTGCCAGCTCTCGGTGCTGGTGCACCAGCGCGGGCGCGAGTTGTTCGACTACCTGGCCAACCAGGGCATCATCGCCGACTGGCGCGAGCCCAATGTCATCCGGCTGGCACCCGTGCCGCTCTATAATTCGTTTGAGGACGTAGACCGGGTGGGCGAAGCGCTGACGCGCTTCTTCAGTGAATAGTTAGTACTAACGGCTGCCTTCGCACGCGTCCACCAGCCATTTGCTCACTACCAACTGTTCACCGTTAACTGCTAACAAAAAAAGATGGAAGATTACGCCGCCAAGATGCTGCTCAAGACCGATGCGGCCCTGCGGGAATACGTGACCGGCCATATCCAGTACCGCGAGGCCGCCGTGCTCGCCGCCCTCGACGAGCTGCGCCGCCGCGGCCAGCCCGCCCCCGAAGAAGCCGAGCTACGCCCCGGCCTGGAAATGGCCGCCGCCGAGCAACGCAAAACCGAAGAAGCCGCCGAAGCCGCCCGTCGTGCCGCCAGCACCATGGACACGACCGAAGCCACGGCCGGCCCGACGCTGTATTCGCCGGTGTCCATTGTGCTGTTTTCGTTGTTCTTCACCATGATAATGGGCGGCGTGCTCATGTGCCTGAACCTGGTTCGGCTGGGCAAGAAGGGGGCAGCCCTGGGGCTGGCGCTGTTTGTGGTGGCCTACCTGTACGTGGGCAGCCTGCTGCTGGGCCCGCTGATGACATCGCTGGGCATCAGCCCCATACTAGGCGGCCTGCTGTTCAACGTGCCGGCCGCGCTGCTGTATGGGCTGTGGGTGTGGCCGCGCTACGTGGGCGCCATCAGCTACCGCAGCCGCAGCATCCTCGTGCCCGTGCTTGTTTACTTTCTCTTCGCCTGGGGCGTGCTGAAGGTGATTCCCTACCTGCCCAAAGCCGAACGCCAGAAGCTGGAGCGCATGATGCAGAAGTAGCCCCGGCGCCGGCCGCTGAACATCCCCCTCGCCATGCCCCTGCTGCCGCTTGCCCTTCCCCAGGCCGACCTGCTTTTCGACCCCGATTTCCTGCCGACGGCGGAAGCCGATGCGCTCCTGGCCCGGCTCACCGCCGAGGTGGCCTGGGAGCAGCGCAGCATCCGGCTGTTTGGGCAGGAGTTTCCGCAGCCGCGCCTCACCGCCTGGTACGGCGACCCGGAGGCCCGCTACACGTATTCCGGCCTGGCCTGGGAACCCCGGCCCTGGACGCCTGCGCTGCTGGCCCTGCGCCAGCGCGTGGCGGCCGCCTGTGCCGCCCCCTTCAACAGCGTGCTGCTGAACCTGTACCGCGACGGCCGCGACAGCATGGGCTGGCACGCCGACGACGAGCCCGAGCTGGGCCCCGCGCCGGTTATTGCCTCGCTCAGCCTGGGCGCCCCGCGCCGGTTCCGGCTGCGGCCGCGGGCGGGGCTGGCGCATGCTCCGTTGTCGCTCGACCTAGTCAATGGCAGCCTGCTGCTCATGCGCGGCGCTACGCAACAGAACTGGCAGCACACGCTGCCCAAAACCACCCGGCCGCTGGGCCCACGCCTCAATCTCACGTTTCGGTGGGTAACTGGTAATTGATGTGTTAGTATAAGATATCGGGGTGCCCGCACAGCTCTTCGCAAGTGCCATGGCCTACTTCGTAATCGCCGACCCGGAAGCTGGGCAAAGGGCTGGCCGCAGGCGCCGCAACGGGCAGAGCAGGGGCCGCCGCGGAGGGCTGAGGTTCGGATTCGCTAGCGGAGGGTTGGGCAGGTGCGCTGGCGTTGACCGGCCGGCGCGAATAAGGCTTTCGCGGCATTTGTCTGTTTCACAGTAGTGTAAGAATAACAATCGAATTAGTAACGGATGTCGGGATGGCCTTGCAGCTGGGGGTCGCCGTCTTCGCCCACCACAAAGCCGCCCACGCGCAACGCCATAGCAGCCGGCCGGAGCACCTCCGGCTGGGACCAGCCGCGACGCCAGGCGGCAGCGCTGGGGCGACGCAAAGCGGGCAACGCCAAAACTTGCTGTCCGGCAGCGGCGGCCTGGCGAGAGGCCCGCAAGCGCCAACGCAGATACCGTGAACATTTGTGACGAAAGCGAAAACGAGTCATAGCCAATGGTGTTTTTTTCATACTTCGTCAAAGGTCCGGTGGGGGTTGCCTTGTCCAGAAATTATACGACCAACCATATAAATAGCCCGATGAGTACAACTTCCTCCGCGGCGGAGTTTTCACACTTCCGGGCCGAAGCCCTGCCGGGGTAGTAGTTTCGCTTCCCACCCGCCCAACCGGGCTTTCCCACATCCTCTTCCCTGCTTTTATGGCCACTGTTTCGCCTGTTTTGCCTGCTTCCGAGCCGCTCACCGTGATGGGCGCCGGCCTAGTGGGCTCGTTGCTGTCGTTGTATCTGGCCCGCCGAGGCCATTCGGTGCAGGTATTTGAGCGCCGGGCCGACCCGCGCCGGGCGGGCTTTCAGGAAGGGCGCTCCATCAACCTGGCCCTGTCGGACCGGGGCTGGCGCGCCCTGGAGGGCGTGGGCGTGGCCGACGATATTCGCCAGGTGGGCATTCCGATGACCGAGCGCGTGATGCACGACGTGCAGGGCCACCTCACCCGCCAGCCCTACGGCAAGGACGGTCAGGCCATTTACTCCGTCAACCGCGGCCACCTCAACCGCCGCCTGCTCGACCTGGCCGAAGCGCAGCCCGCTGTGCG
Source organism: Hymenobacter sp. 5317J-9 (assembly GCF_022921075.1). Classification (NCBI taxonomy): domain Bacteria; kingdom Pseudomonadati; phylum Bacteroidota; class Cytophagia; order Cytophagales; family Hymenobacteraceae; genus Hymenobacter; species Hymenobacter sp. 5317J-9. The sequence continues at coordinate 333,142 of NZ_CP095050.1, read as the reverse complement.
CCTGCAGTTTGGCCAGCAGTGCCTAGGCATCGACCTCAAAAAGCAGGAGCTGCACCTGCTCGACACGGCCACCCGGCAGGAGCACACTGAAAAATACACCCGGCTCTTTGGCACCGACGGGGCCTTCTCGGCCGTGCGCGGGGCCCTGCAAAAAACCGACCGCTACGACTACTCGCAGGACTACCTGGAGTACGGCTACAAAGAGCTGACCATTGAGGCCGGCCCCGACGGCACGTGGCAACTGGATAAAAACGCCCTGCACATCTGGCCGCGCGGGCAATACCTCATGATTGCGCTGCCCAACCTCGACGGCTCATTCAACGGCACGCTGTTTTTCCCTTACGAAGGGGCCGAAAGCTTTGCCGCGCTGCAAACTCCGGCCGACGTGGAGGCCTTCTTCGGCCGCGTGTTTCCCGACGCCGTGCCGCTGATGCCCAACCTGACGGAGGAGTTTTTTGCCCACCCCACGGGCTCGCTGGTCACCATTCGCTGCTTTCCGTGGAAATACGATGACGACGTGCTTCTGCTCGGCGATGCGTCGCACGCCATTGTGCCGTTTTACGGGCAGGGCATGAACGCGGGGTTTGAGGATTGCAGCGTGCTCAACGAGCTGCTCGACCAGTACGGCGACGCCGCCTGGCCCACCATTTTTGCCGAATTCCAAACCCAGCGCAAGCCCAACACCGACGCCATGGCCGACCTGGCCGTGTACAACTTTGTGGAGATGCGCGACCGGGTGGCCGACCCGCGCTTCCTGCTCCAAAAGAAAATCGAAGCCAAAATCTCGGCCCAGTTCCCGGGCCGCTGGACGCCGCTCTACTCGCAGGTCACGTTCTCGCACACGCCCTATGCCGAGGCCTGGGCCGCCGGCCAGCGCCAGGACGCCATCATGGCCCGGCTGATGCCGCACATTCAGGCCGAAGCCGATTTTGACCGGCCCGAGGTGCAGGCACTGGTGGCGCAGGAAATGGCCGCGCAGTAACGGCTACCGCAGCGCCAGCTCGGTGCCGTCGAGGGCCTGCGGGGTGCCGGCCAGCTGCTGGCACAGTGCCACGTAGGCTTGCAGCTGCCGGGCATCGAGCAGGCAGCCCACGGATTGGCGGTATTCCTGCCGGGCAAGGGCAACGTCTTCGCACGTCAGGGCCAGCAGCAGGGCCGCGCGCTGGGCTTGGGTGCTCAGCGCCAGGGCGTGCCGCTGAGCCGGGTTCAGGACCAGGGCATCGGCCAGGAATGCGGTGATGCGGCCGGCGGCCCGGGCCTGCTGCGCAAGGCCGGGCACGGCGGTTTCGTTGCGGGCCTCCGTTTGCGCCACGGTCAGCGGTTTGGGCCGGCGGGCAACTTGAGTGGTTAATGGGCTTGCTATCAGCAACAAAACAGGTAGCAGGCGTTGGTTCAGCAGCATCATTCGGTAAAAAGGCAACGGGAGCATGATAACCAGCGGGCTCATTCTGTGTTATTTGCGGTCATCAAAGCTATAAGTGGCTCTTTCGGGGCGTTCTGGCCGATGGACGACCGTCGGCTTTCCCTCTGCGAGTGGTTACTTTATACCGGCGAATGCCCAGGTTTCGGGCGCTTCGCTTTTGCCCGCTACCCTCTCCCTTTCCCCGCCTATGTTAACATGCGCCATCATCGATGACGACGAGATTAACCGTCTGACTCTGGAACACTACGTCGAGCTCACGCCCGACCTTAAGCTCGTCGCCTCGCTCGCCGATGGCATTGCCGGACTCACGTTTTTCCGCGAAGGCGGCAAAGTCGACGTGCTTTTTCTCGACATCGAGATGCCCCACCTCAGCGGCCTGGAACTGCTGCGCGTGCTCACCGACCCGCCCGAAGTCATCATCACCACGGCCCGCCAGGACTTTGCCGTCGACGCCTTTGAGCTCCGGGTGACGGACTACCTGGTGAAGCCGTTCGAATTTGCCCGCTTCACGCAGGCCGTGCAGCGCGTGCAGGCCCGGCGCAGCAGCCCGGCGGCCCCGGCCGCCGCCGAAGCGCCTTCCAACGCCGACCTGTTTGTGAAAGTGAACAGCCGCATGGTGCGCATCAACTTCGATGAGGTGCTGTACGTGGAAGCACTGTCCGATTACGTCAACATCGTGACATCCAAGCACAAGTACATTGTGTACACCACCCTGAAAGCCCTGGAAACGCGGCTCAGCGCTTTCCCCAATTTCATTCGGGTGCACCGCAGCTATTTGCTGAATACGCAGCAGATTGAGTCCATCGAAGACAACACGGCCAACCTGCGCGGCGGCCACTTCGTGCCCATCGGCAAGTCGTACCAGGAAGCATTCTACAAAGGCCTGCAGCGGATTTAAACGTCCTCGCCTTCCTCGGGGCGGGGCACCTGCTGGTACGCGGGCAGCGCGTAAAACGGCCGCAGCAGGCGCACCACGTCGAGGGCGTCGGCCAGGGCCTCGTGGGCCACTTCCCGGTCGGGGAAGCGGGCGCGGGCCTTGCAGATGCTCATGCTGGGCAGGCGGCTGTCTTTGTGCCAGTTGAGGTAGAACACGGCCGGGTCGAGCATGGCGGGCTCGGCGCGCACGAGCGCGCCGTAGCCGGGCAGCACTTTGAGAAAGCCCAGGTCGAACACACCGATGTTTTTGCCGGCCATGGTCACGCTCACGCAGTCCCTGGCGTCGGGCCGGAAGCCGTGGGCCAGCAGAAATTCGCGCAGCTGGGGCAGCAGTTCCTCGGGCGTGCAGAGCTCGGGATTGGGGCTTTTTTTGGCCAGCTCCTGCAGCAGGCGGGCATTGAGGGCCAGGGCGCCGGCGGTGCCCACGTACTCGGGGTGGCGCACCACCCGCCGAAACGCGGGCAATTCGGCCAGGGGCAGCGGCCGGCGGCTGTCTTCGATGACGGCGGCCAGTTCCAGCACCTGGTGCCGCTGGGGGTTGGAGCCGGAGGTTTCGAGGTCGAGGGAAACGTAGCGCATGGAGATTGTGTACGGGCGGGCGCCGAAAGCTGCTAATGTGCGGCGCGGCGACGTATCTTTCGACACGTTGGCTATCACCCTGGCCGGCTTGGCGTTCCCGCTTCTACCGTTGCTGTTGGGCTGCAGTTGCAACTTCCACCGGTTTCCTGCGTCGGGTTTGGCAGGCCGTTGCGGTGGAACGGCCGCGTCCGGCATCCTTCCTTTCCCCATGAAAACATTCCGCACCGCGTGGCCGCTGCTGGCCACCTGCTGGCTGGCGTGGCCCGCCTGCGGCCAGACGGCCGCCCCCGCGCCCGACCCAGCGGCCGGGGCCGTGGCCCTGGCCCGGCAGCAATACAACGCCTCCTTCGGGCGCCACCCGCAGCTCTACAACGGGCCCGAATACGTGGACTACGCCAAGCGCTACAACAGCCGCATCGGGCACCAGTACTTTTTGGCGCCCGACAAGCTGCCCGGCGGCGTGCACTACAACGGCCACTACTTTGCCAACCTGCAGCTGGCCTACGACGTGGTGCGCGACCAGGTGGTGCTACAGCTGCCCACCAACCCGCTCACGCTGCGGCTGGCCAGCGAGCAGGTGCGCTACTTCTACCTCAACGACCACCGCTTTGTGCGGCTGCTGGCCGACAGCAGCGCGGGCGGCGTCATCCAGACGGGCTTCTACGAAGTGCTGGCCGACAACAAGGTGCAGGTGCTGGCCAAGCGCGCCAAGCGCCTGAGCGAGCAGCTGAGCCAGCGGACCATCAACGCGGAGTTTGTGCCCATCGACCGGTATTTCCTGCGGAAAGCGGGCACCTATTATGCCATTACCGGTAAGTCGGGCGTTGTGCGCCTGCTGGCCGACCACGGCAAGGAGGTGCAGCAGTTCATCCGGGACAAAGACTTAAAATTCAACAAAGAGCAGCTGGGTCCGTCGCTGACGCAGGTGGCGTTGTACTACGGCAGCTTGCCCACGCCTCAATAGCCCTGGCCGAAGTTGCCGCAGGTTGAGGCATTCGTTCTTCTATCGTCTTCTTATGAAGCAAACCTATTCAATTGTGTTGCTGCTGCTGGCGTTGCTGGGGCTGCCGGTGGCGGCCAGCTACGCGCAGCAGCCCGAAAAAACCATCAGCGGCAATTTTGAGCGGGTGCCGTTTGCGCAGTTCGCCAGTCAGGTGGAAGCCCAGACCGACTTTCGGTTCTACTTCGACCCCAAGTCGGTAGACAGCCTGTTTGTGACGGCGCGCGTGCAGAACCAGCCGCTGCGGGCCGTGCTCTACCAAGCCCTGCAGGCCACCAACTTCCGCTTTGCCGTGGATGCCCAGAACCGGGTGTTCATCTCGGCGCGTCTGGGAATTAACCCCGAATTGCCGGCCGATTTTTTTAAGCCCCAGGGGACCGGGGCCGCGGTGGCGGAGGAGGAAGACGACGAGCCCGTGGTGGCCGGCCGCTCGCACCTGGTGAGCGCGGCCGAGTTCAAGGTGTACGAAATTGGGCTGGGCGGCACCAGCGGGCAGGCCACGCTGGCCGGCCACATCCGCGACAGCAAGACCGGCGAGCCGGTGGTGGGCGCGTCCATCTACTCCGAGCAGCCCAACATCGGGGCCAGCACCGACCAGTTTGGGTTCTATTCCCTCACGCTGCCCGTGGGGCGCTACAACCTGAAAATCCGGGGCGTGGGCATCAAAAACACCAAGCGGCAAGTGGTGCTGCGCGGCAACGGCAAGCTGGAGATTGAGGTGGAGGAAGACATTGTGGCCCTGAAAGAAGTGGTGGTGGAAGCCGAGAAAGACAAAAACGTGTCGAGCCTGCAAATGGGCGTCGAGAAGCTCGACATCAAGACCATGCGGCAGGTGCCCACGGCCTTCGGCGAAACCGACATTCTGCGCGTGCTGATGACGCTGCCGGGCGTGAAAACGGTGGGCGAGGGCAGCACCGGCCTCAACGTGCGCGGCGGCGCGACGGACCAGAACCTGATTCTGTTCAACGACGCGCCCATCTACAACCCCTCGCACTTGTTCGGCTTTTTCTCAGCCTTCAACCCCGACGTGCTGCAGAGCGTGGAGCTGTACAAAAGCGCCATTCCGGCCAAGTACGGCGGGCGCCTGTCGTCGGTGCTGGAAATCACCACCCGCGAGGGCAACAAGAAAAAGCTGTCGGGCTCGGGCGGCATCGGGCCGCTCACCAGCCGCGTGACGCTGGAAGGGCCGCTGCTGAAAGACCGCAGCTCGTTCATCGTGAGCGGGCGGGCCAGCTACTCCGACTGGCTGCTGAAGCAGCTGCCGAACAAGCAGTTTTCGCAGAGCGCGGCTTCGTTCTACGACGTGACGGCCCACCTCAGCCACGAGTTCAACGAGAAAAACTCGGTGTACGCCACCGGCTATTTTAGCACCGACCGGTTTCGGCTGGCCAACGACACCACTTACCACTACGTGAACCAGACGGCCACCCTGAAGTGGCGCCACAACTTCACCAACCAGTTCTACGGCGTGCTTACGGGCACCTACAGCCACTACGCCTACGACGTGACGAGCACCAACGACCTCTTCACGGCCTCGCAGCTGAAGTACGCCATCAACCAGACCAACGTGCGGGCCGACTTCAGCTACTACCCCAACTCGCGGCACACCATCGATTTCGGCGCCAGCTCGCAGCTCTACGACGTGGACCCCGGCAGCCTGCTGCCCCAGGGCGACTCCTCGCGGGTGAAGCCGCTGGTGCTGGCCAAGGAAAAAGGCCTGGAAAGCGCCCTGTACGTGTCGGACCGGTGGGACGTAACGGCCCGCTTTTCGGTATCGGTGGGGCTGCGCTACTCGCTGTTTCAGGCGCTGGGGCCGCGCGACGTGTACCGGTACGCGCCGGGCGAGTCGCGCTCCGAAGCCTCCATTACCGACACCGCGCGCTACGCCAACAACAAGGTGCTGGCCACCTACCACGGCCCGGAATACCGGCTGTCGGCGCGCTACTCGCTCAGCGACAACTCGTCGGTGAAGGCCAGCTACACCCGCACCCGCCAGTACATTCACCAGCTCACCAACACGGCCTCGGTGTCGCCGACCGACATCTGGAAGCTGAGCGACGCCAACATTCGCCCGCAGATTGGCGACCAGGTGTCGGTGGGTTACTACCGGAATTTCAAGGGCAATACCATTGAGGCGTCGGTGGAAACGTACTACAAGTCGCTGCGCGATTTTGTGGACTACAAGAGCGGCGCCACGCTGGTGCTCAACCCCCACATCGAAACCGACATCATCAACGCCCAGGGCAAGGCCTATGGCGTGGAGGTGTTTGTGAAGAAGCTCACCGGCAAGCTCAACGGCTGGGTGAGCTACACCTACTCGCGCTCCCTGGTGCAAGTGAACACGGCCGTGACTTCTGACATGATAAACGGCGGCAATTACTACCCCAGCAACTTCGACAAGCCCCACGACGTGACGCTGGTGGGCAACTACCGCCTGAGCCGGCGCTTCAGCACCTCGCTGAACTTCAACTACAGCACGGGCCGGCCCATTACGCTGCCGCTAGCCAAGTACTACATCAACAACGCCCTGCGCGTGTACTACTCCGACCGCAACGCCTACCGCGTGCCCGACTACTACCGCGTGGACCTGGCCCTGAACATCGAAGGCAGCCACAAGGTGAAGAAGCTGGCCCACAGCTCCTGGACGGTGGGCGTGTACAACCTCACCGGCCGGCGCAACCCGTACTCCATCTACTTCCGGTCGTCGGGCGGGCAAATCAAGGGGTACCAGCTGTCCATTTTCGGCGCGCCCATCCCCACCATCACCTACAACTTCAAGTTCTGATATGAAGCCTTCCCATTTCGTTCGCCTGGCCCTGCTGTGGGGGGTGTGGCTGCTGGGCGGCTGCACCGACCCGTACCTGCCGGAGGCCGTGCAGAATCCGCCCAGCTACCTGGTGGTCGACGGCTTCGTCAACAGCCGGGGCGTGAGCACCGTGCGGCTCTCGCGCACCTACGCCATCGGCGCCAAGACGACCCCGCCGGTGGAAACCAAGGCCACGGTGTTTGTGGAAGAAGAGGGCGGCCCGCGCTACCCGCTCACCGAAAGCCCGGGCGGCACCTACACCTCGGCCAGCCGCACCCTGAACCCGGCCCGCCGGTACCGGCTCACCATTCGCACCCAAAGCGGCCAGGACTACGCCTCCGGCTTCGAAGCCGTGCGCAACACCCCGCGCATCGACGACTTCTCGTGGCGCGCCGCCTCCGATGGACTCCAGCTACTCATCAGCACCCACGACGCGGCCAATGCCACGCGCTTCTACCGCTGGGAATACGAGGAAACCTGGGAAAGCATCCCCGTGCTCATTCCGACCCTGGAGTACCGCAACCTGGACCCTCAGCCGCCGGGTGGCCTCTATCCTATTAGCGCCAGCGGGCGGTTTCCGCTTATTTGCTGGGGCAACGAGAAGTCGACCGACATCAAGCTGGTGAACACCACGCGCCTGACCCAGGATGTCGTATCCAACTACGTGGTGCGTGAGCTGCCAACGACCAGCAGCCGGCTGCGCCACCTCTACAGCATTCTGGTCACCCAGTCGGCCCAGTCCGAGGCCGAGTACCGCTACTGGGAGCTGCTGAAAAAGAACACCGAAAACATCGGCACCCTCTTCGACCCCCAGCCCGTGCAGCTCATCGGCAACGTGCGCTGCCTCACCGACGAGAAGGCCCTGGCCCTGGGCTTCGTGGGCGTGCACTCCGTGGAGCAGCAGCGCCTCTTCATCAGGTATGCCGACCTGCCCAACGACTGGCGCATTTCCAGCGGCTACGACAATTGCGTGCCCGACACCATAAAAAAGCCGGAGCAATACCAAGCTGTTTTTGGCGGGCCCCAAAACGTGCCGCTGGCCTACGGCAGCGGCGGCGTGCTCAGCATCGACCGGGGCTGCGTGGACTGCCGCCTCTACGGCACCACCGTGAAACCCTCGTTCTGGCCATAACGGCGAATAGCTCTTCCCGCTACCCCAACTCTTTCGGCCACCGCCTGCAACTTGCCCTCTTACATGCGCGCCTCCTTCCTTTCTATCCCGTTTGCCGTGCTATTAGGCCTGGTTCTGCTGGGCGGGTGCACCGACCCGTATTTGCCGGAGGCCATCCAGAACCCGCCGAGCTACCTGGTGGTCGACGGCTTCGTCAACAGCAAGGGCGCCACCGCCGTGCGGCTGTCGCGCACCTACGCCATCGGGGCCAAGACGGCCCCGCCGGTGGAAACCAAGGCCACGGTCTTCGTCGAGGAAGAGGGCGGCGCGCGCTACCCGCTCGCCGAAAGCCCCGCCGGCACCTATACATCGCCCATTCGCACCCTCAACCCCGCCCGCAAGTATCGCCTGCGCATCAACACGGCGGATGGCCAGCAGTACGCGTCCGGCTTTGAAGCCGTCAACACCACCCCGCGCATCGACGACTTCTCCTGGCGGGCCACGCCCGAAGGCCTTAAGCTCCTCATCAGCACCCACAACAATGACCCGGCCGCCACGCGCTTCTACCGCTGGGACTACGAGGAAACCTGGGAGAGCATTCCCGTGCTCATTCCCTCCTTGGAATACCGCAACCTCGACCCCATGCCCCCGGGCGGCCTGTTTCCCATCACGACGCGGTTTCCGCTTATTTGCTGGGGCAATGAAAAGTCGACCGACATCAAGCTCGTCAACACCACGCGCCTGAGCCAGAACGCCGTGCGCGACTACGTGGTGCGTGAGCTGCCGACCACCAGCAGCCGCTTGCGCCACCTCTACAGCATTCTGGTCACCCAGTCGGCCCAGTCCGAGGCCGAGTACCGCTACTGGGAGCTGCTGAAGAAAAACACCGAAAACATCGGCACCCTCTTCGACCCCCAGCCCGTGCAGCTGGCCGGCAACGTGCGCTGCCTCACCGACGAGAAGGACCTGGCCCTGGGCTTCGTGGGCGTGCACTCCGTGGAGCAGCAGCGCCTCTTCATTCGCTACCTCGACTTACCCAACGACTGGCGCATTTCCAGCGGCTACGACAATTGCGTGCCCGACACCATCAGAGACCCTAGGCTGTATATCGCCTATTTCGGCGGCCCCTACAACGTGCCCCTGGCCTATGGTGGCGGCGGCGTGCTGGGCGTGGACCGCCGGTGCGTGGACTGCCGCCTCTACGGCAGCACCGTGAAACCCTCGTTCTGGCCCTAGCGCGAGCCTGAAGTGTATTACAACCTGTTTCTCCTTTCTCTTTATATGCGGTTGATTATGTGGGACTCAACTTCTATCCGGCGCGCCGCGGCGGGCCTGCTGGCGCCGGCGCTGGGGCTGCTGGCCACCGCGCCCGCCCGCGCCCAGGCCGACTCACTGGGCGGCCTCACCGGCCAACTGAGCCGGTTTGAGCAGCGCGACCCGCACGAAAAGCTCTACCTCCACCTCGACCGGCCAGTGTACCTGAGCGGCGAAACCATGTGGTTTAAGGTGTACGCCGCCGAGGGCACCCACATCCGGCCGCTCACGCTGAGCAGCGTGGCCTACGTGGAAGTGCTCGACGCCAGCCACCGCCCCGTGCTGCAAGCCAAAGTGGGCCTGAAAAACGCCGTGGGACAGGGGGCCTTTCCGTTGCCGACTTCGCTGCCCGCCGGCACCTACCAGGTGCGCGCCTACACCAGCTGGATGCAGAACTTCGGCCCCGATACCTACTTCCAAACGGCCGTAACGGTCATCAACACCGCCACGGCGTCGGGCTCCACGGGCAAGGACTCGGCGGCTTACGAGGCTCGTTTTTTTCCGGAGGGCGGCAACCTGGTGCGCGGCCTGCGCAGCCAGGTGGCAGTTAAGGTAACCGACCGGGCCGGCCGGGGCGTGCCCGCCGAGGGCCGCGTGCTCGACAGCAAGGGCCGCGTGGTGGCCACTTTTGCCACGCAGCACCGGGGCATGGGCCGCTTCGCCTTCACCCCCGCCGAAGGCCAGCAGCCCTACACGGCCGTGCTCACGCTCGGCAACGGCCGAGCCACGGCCCTCACGCGCCCGCTGCCCCGCCCCTACGACAGCGGCTACGTGCTGCGGCTGGAAGAAACCAGCCCCACCCAGCTTACCCTCACGGTGAGCGCCAGCAGCCGCCAGCCCGAAACGCTGTATCTGCTGGGCCATTCGCGGCAGCAGGTGGCGCTCACCCATCGCCTGGCCCTGGCAGATGGACAGGCGACTTATACCTTCGACAAAAGCCAGCTGCTGGAGGGCGTCTCGCACCTCACGCTGTTCACGGCCGACCGCCGGCCGGTGTGCGAGCGGCTCTACTTCCGGCCGCCGACCCGCCACCTGGCCCTGAGTGCCCGCGCCGATAAGGCGCAGTATGGGCTGCGCGAAAAAGTGCAGGTGCAGCTGGCCGCCCCCGGCCAGGCCGCGCCCGAAACCGCCAGCCTCTCGATGGCCGTGTACCAGCTCGACTCGCTCAATACCACTCGCCCGGCCTCCATCGAAGAGTACCTGTGGCTGGCCGCCGACCTGAAGGGCGACGTGGAAGATGCCGGCTATTATTTCCGTGAAACCGACCCCGCCGCCCGCGCCGCCGCCGACAACCTGATGCTGACCCAGGGCTGGAGCCGCTGGCGCTGGGAAGACGTGCTGGCGCCCAAACCGCCGGCCCTCGCCTTCCTGCCCGAGCCCTACGGCCCCGTGGTGACCGGTCAGCTCACCCAAAATGGCCGGCCCGTGGCCAGGGCCGGCGTCACGGCCTACCTGGCCTCGCCCAGCCGCCTGCTGCGCCTCACCAACGCCGAGAGCTCCGCCGACGGCCGCCTGCGCTTTGAGCTGCCCGCCCCGGTGGGCCCGCACGACATCGTGGTGCAGGCCGACCCGGAGCAGGACAGCACCAGCCGCATCGCGCTGCTCGACCCGTTCTCGACACGCTACGCCACGGCGGCGCTGCCGGCCTTCGGCCTGATGCCCGCCTTTGAGCAGGACTACGCCCGGCGGCACCTGCAGGCCCAGGTACAGCGCGTGTTCACCGACCGGTATCGGCGGTATGCGCCTGCCCAGCCGGTGGACAGCACCGCGTTTTTCGGGCGGGCCGACGAGTCGTATTTGCTCGACAAGTACACCCGCTTCAAGGTGATGGAGGAGGTGCTGCGCGAGTACGTGCCGGGCGTGGTGGTGCGCATCCGCAAAGACGGCTTCCACCTGCTGGTGACCGACCGGGCCAATAAAGTGCTGCTGGAAAAGAACCCCATGGTGCTGCTGGACGGCGTGCCGGTGTTCGACATGAACAAAGTCATGGCCATCAACCCGCTCAAGGTGCAGAAACTGGAGGTGATTGACAGCCGCTACCTGCACGGCGCGGCCATCTACAACGGCCTGATGAGCCTGACCACCTACAAAGGCGACCTGGAAGGCTACCAGCCCGACGCCCGCGCCCTGGTGCAGCAGTACGAGGGCGTGCAGCGCCAGCGCGAGTTCTACGCCCCGCGCTACGAAACCGCCGCCGAAAAAACCAGCCGCCTGCCCGACCTGCGCAACCTCCTTTACTGGAACCCCAACCTCACCTTAACCGGCGCCGAGACCAAACCCGTGGAGTTCTACACCGGCGACCAGGCCGGCCGCTTCCTCGTGGTGCTGCAAGGGCTTTCGGCCAATGGGCTTGCGGGCAGCCACAGCTTTGTTTTGGATGTGAAGCCGGCGCTGTAGGCGTGCTGCCCGGCTCGGCCCAACAGCCCCACAAGCAAAAGCCCTGACTTGGCAGCCAGGGCTTTTGCTTGCCCGAGAGCGGGTCTTCTCATACCGAACCGGCCTTAGTGCTGCACTTGCACTTGCTGGCGGCTTGGGGCCGCGCCGGCCGAGGGCACTTCCAGGTAGTAAAGGCCGTTGGGCAGGGCGCGCACGTCGAACACCACGCGGCTGCCGTGGGCGGGCGCCTGGCGCACCGGCCGGCCCTGGGCGTTGAGCAGGCGCACCGCGCCGTAGGCCCCGGCGGGCACCGGCACGGTCAGGTCGGCATCGGCCGGGTTGGGGTAGGCGGCGGTGGGCGCCTGGCGGCCGCACTCCACGCAGGGCTCGGGCTCGATGGGGCCGCCCCCGCCGCTGCAGTCGCCGTAGATGGGAATCTGCCAGCAGTAGTACTCGTCGGCGCCGCAGCGGTTCGTGATAATCAGGCACACTTGGCTGCCTTGGCTGGTGCCGATGGGCGTGAGCACCGTGAACTGATTGGCCGAGTTGGCGGGCTCGCGGCCGTCCACGTTCCAGCGGAAGTTGCTGACGGGAAAGCCATAGTAATCCAGCAGCTGGCCGTAGAGGCGCAGGTAGGTGGGCGTGTTGCACTGCACCGGCAGGTAGGAGGGCGCCCCGGGGTAGTCGGAGGGCGGGGCGCCGTTGTTATAGCCGGTGTCGGAGCCCACTTGCAGCCGCACGGGGTTGGTGGCGTAGGTGAGCGGGGCGCGGTGGAGCACGATTTTCTGGGTGGCGGGCACGCTGGCCTGGCAGCCCAGGGCCGGGTTGCCGGCCGTCACGCGCACGGTGATGTCGCCGTCGCCGAAGTTGCTGCCGGGCAGCTGCACCTGCACCCGCTGGCCCGGCCCGCTCACGGCCGGGGTGAAGCTAACGCCGGCCGGGCCACTCCACGTGAACTGCGCGCCCCCCGGCCCGGTGGCCGAAACCGACAAGGTATCGCCGTAGCAGAACAGCGGCGGGTTGCCGGTGGCCAGGGGCACGGTGAGCGTGGGCTGGGCTACCTGGTTGCTGTAACTGACAGAATAAGTGTACGGCTGCGTCGTTAAGGAAGCGCAGGTGTATCGCGCCGTAACTGAGCCGGAGAAATTAGAGCCTCCCCCAATCGGGCCCGTGCCCGTGGGCACCACGGTTATCGTGGCCGTATTGGTGGCAGCGCCGGGTGCAAAAGCCCAGCCTTGGGGCAGCGTCTAAGTGAAAAAGTCGACTCCTGGCTGATTGACTACTGCGGTTAGCGTGAACGGGCGCTGGTCGCCGCAGGTGAGTGGGTTTCGCGAAGGCGTGACGCCAGTAACGGCGGGCTGGGGCCGGAAGATGACCAATTGGCGCGGAAAACTCACGAGCGTGCCCGGCGCGTTATTGAAAAAGCTGTTTTCGTTGCAGGCTTTGCTGTATTGGTAGGCCTGCACAAGGCCACCGGTCGTGCCCGCCGGGGGAATGGCGCTAATGCTGCGCCCGCTGAGGTAGGCTCCCGGAAAGGCGGCGCTGGTTTGCGGGTTGACCACTTGCCAGCCGGCAGGCACCTGCCACACGTAATCGGTGATGGCCAAGGAGGGCACTGCTTTGAAGTACTCTTGGGCGATGGTGAAGGTGATAGGCTGACCACCGGGGCACAGGGGCACGTTCAAACTTGACACCCCGTTTATCAGTCCCGGCGTCTGGTCCCGCACTGACTTGATGTTCACGGTGGCGGGCGGGGAATCCGGATAAGTGAAAGTATTGCTGCTAACTTCTTTTTTAAGTTTAAAAACGAGCGTTCCTTGTTCAGCTTTATCCTGCCACGTCACGTCACAACTGATAACGCTCCCACTTTTTACCGGAAAGGTGGCGGACCCGTTGGTGACAGCAACGGCCCCGGCAACGGTAACGTTGCTGTTAACCGATACGGAGATGGTGGTGCGCTCCCCAGGGCACACAATGGTTTGGTAAGCGGCTAGGGTGCCCTCAGTCTGGGCGTGAGCCAGCTTGGACGCCAGCAGCAAGAGTAAGCCTAAAGCTAGGCGCAAGCGGTAGAACTGTTTCATGAGGATTAGGAAAAGTGAAAAAGAATCAAAAAAGCAATACTAAGTGCACCGTGCTGATTGGACGAAAAGTGGCAGTGAAACGGTAATAAGTGTCTTCACCCATATCGGAGCCAAACGGCAACGTTCCCGTATCAAAATCCGACACACGGGATTGCAATTGGAATTGAGTCCGAGTCCAGCGGATAGGTAAGGTTGCTTCCGCTTCGGCGTACAGGCGACGGAGAAATTGGTAGCGAACCCCGGCCAGTGGCTGCACAAAAAGGCCTATATCGTTGAACGAAGAATTTCCTCGGTTTACTGCAATGGTAAAATAGGGCTGGCCATTCCTGTCAATGGCCTGATAGCCTTGAGTGTATTGCTCAAAATCCCGCTTGTTAGTGCCATAGAATCCGCCTGCTTCTAGCCCTACATACCCTGCAAACCGTTTGTTAGAAACTACCGCGTATTCTTTGCCGAAAGCGGCCTCTATACGGTAAATGGTTTGTCGGTACGCGTCTCCGCTGCCTTGTCCCTTGACGGCAAGAGGATTCACCTGTTCGAAAAAATCATATATAAACTCCGCCCTGGCACGCAGGGCTTGCGCGGGCTTTACCTGGCGCTTGTAGAGCAGGCCCAGAGGCAGGCTGCGGTTGTTGCGAAAAAAGCCGTCGAGCACGGGGCTGGCCGTCAGGCCCAGGTGGTGGCGATAGTAGCGGGCCGTATCGGCCGGCGCCGGGGCGGTTTGGGCTAAGGAGGCGAAGGGCAGGGCCAGGCCCAGCAGAGCCGCGCAGCGGCAAGGGAAAGAACGCATAAACATGGAAAAGGAATGGTGCAGGCGGCAAGGTAGAGCCCGGCAGCGTTGCGGAAGGCGGTAGTGGCAACGCCACAAAGCTGGGCGCCCGGCCGGGCATCCGCAAGGACGTAACACCTGTTTTTAGACTATAAACAAACCATTTTATTATTGACTTATTACGGACTTTTTTTTTAATAAGGGTGCTTCTAGCCACTTCAACGCCGGTACATGGCCCGGTGTGCGCCCAACTAATGACCCGAATGTGACAGGCGCGGCTCCCTAACGGGCTGCCTGCCGCCCGGCCGCCCGTGCCCACCCTGGCCCACGCCGCGAACGACGGGCCAAACCGCCCCGCCCGGCACCCTTCTTTGTGCGCTGCCCGTACCTTCGTCCTATGCCAGACCAACCCGCCGCTCCCGCCAAAAAGCTTTTCCTGCTCGACGCCTTTGCCCTGATTTACCGCTCGCACTTCGCGTTCAGCAAAAACCCGCGCATCAACTCCAAGGGTATGAACACCGGGGCCGTGCTCGGCTTCACCAATACGCTGGTGGAGGTGTTGCAGAAGGAAAAGCCCACCCACATCGGTGTGTGCTTTGATGCGGCCAAGAAGACCTTCCGCCACGAGCAGTTTGCCGAGTACAAGGCCCAACGCCAGGCCATGCCCGAAGACATCGGCATTGCCCTGCCCTACATCAAGAAAATCATTCAGGGCTTTCACATCCCCATCCTGATGATGGACGGCTACGAGGCCGATGACGTGATTGGCACGCTGGCGCAGAAGGCCGAGAAAGAAGGCTTCGAGGTGTTCATGATGACGCCCGACAAGGACTACTGCCAGCTGGTGACGGAGCGCATCAAAATCTACCGGCCGGCCTTCATGGGCAACGCGGCCGAAATCCTGGACGTGGACCACGTGCTGGCCCGCTTCGAGATTGAGCGCGTGGAGCAAGTCATTGACATTCTGGGCCTGCAAGGCGACGCCTCGGACAATATTCCCGGTATTCCCGGTATCGGCGAGAAGACGGCCAAGGCGCTGATTAAGCAGTTTGGCTCGGTGGAGAACCTGATTGCCAACTCCGACCAGCTCAAGGGCAAGCAGCAGGAAAACGTGCGCAACTTCGCCGAGCAGGGCCTGATGAGCAAAGAGCTGGCCACCATCCACGTGAACGTGCCGCTTGATTTCGAGCCCGACAAGCTGGTGCTCGACGCGCCCGACGAAGCCACCCTGCGCGAGCTGTTCGACGAGCTAGAATTCCGCCAGTTGGCCGCCCGCATCCTCGGTGGCGGCGGCCCCGAGCGCACGCCGGCCCGCGTGGCCGCGCCCGGCTCCAAGCCCACCCGCCAGCCGCGCGCCGCCGCCGGCCAAGCCTCGCTCTTCGGCAACCCCGGCGACGAAGCCGTGGCCATTGGCGCCGAGGAAGGCGAAACCGGCCGCCACGGCGCCCCCGCCGGCCCGCGCAAACGGCTGGAAGACGTGCCCTATAACTACCATTTAATTGACACGCCGGAGCTGCGGCAGTCGCTGCTCAGCTTCCTGTTGCAGCAAACCGAAGTCAGCTTCGACACCGAAACCACTGGGCTGGATATCATGACGGCGCGGCTGGTGGGCCTGAGCTTCTGCTGGCTGCCGGGCGAGGCTTACTACGTGCCCGTGCCCACCGAAGACCCCGCCGCGGTGCAGGCCATTGTGGAAGAGTTCTGTCCCTTTTTCGATGCCGAGAACATCCTGAAAATCGGGCAGAACGTGAAGTACGACCTCACCATTCTGCGACACTACGGCGTGGAAGTGAGCGGGCCGCTGTTCGACACCATGCTGGCCCACTACCTCATCGAGCCCGACATGCGCCACAACATGGACGTGCTGGCCGAAACCTACCTGCACTACACGCCGGTGAGCATCATCGAGCTCATCGGCCCCAAGGGCAAAAAGCAGATTACCATGGCCGACGTGCCGCCCGCCCAGGTGAAAGACTACGCCTGCGAAGACGCCGACGTGACCCTGCAGCTCAAGCACGTCTTCGAGCCCATGCTGAAGGACCTGGGCCTGCTGGGCTTGCTCAACGACGTGGAAAACCCGCTGGTGCCCGTGCTCAGCAGCATCGAGTACGAGGGGGTGCGCATCGACTCGGGCGCCATGAACGAGTATTCGGCCGAGCTACAGGGCTACATCACCGAGCTGGAAGGCCAGATTTTCCGCGAAGCCGGGCAGGAGTTCAACATTGGCTCGCCGAAGCAGCTGGGCGAGGTGCTGTTCGACAAGATGGACATTGGCAAGGGCAAAATCAAGAAAACCAAAACCGGCCAGTACGCCACCGGCGAGGAAATCCTGAGCCAGCTCGCGGCCGACAACCCCATTGCTGCCCTCATCCTCGAATACCGCCAGCTCACCAAGCTGCGCAGCACCTACGTGGAGGCCCTGCCCCAGCTGGTGAACAAAGACGACGGCCGCGTGCACACCAACTTCAACCAGGCCGTAGCCGCCACCGGCCGCCTGAGCAGCACCAACCCCAACCTACAGAACATCCCCATCCGCACGGAGAAGGGCCGTGAAATCCGCAAAGCCTTCGTACCGCGCGACGAAAACCACGTGCTGCTGGCGGCCGACTACTCGCAGGTGGAGCTGCGCATCATGGCCGACTTCTCGGGCGACAAAACCATGATTGAGGCCTTCCGCCAGGGCCTCGACGTGCACACCAGCACGGCCAGCAAGGTGTTCAAAGTGCCCATTGAAGCAGTGGACGCCGAGATGCGCCGCAAGGCCAAAACCGTCAACTTCGGCATCATCTACGGCATCTCGGCCTTCGGGCTGGCCCAGCGCATCGGCATCAGCCGCAAGGAAGCGACAGACATCATCGAGACCTATTTCCAGGAATTCCCGTCGGTGAAGCAGTTCATGGACGACAGCATCAACCGCGCCCGCGAGCTGGAATACGCCGAAACGCTGCTCAAGCGCCGCCGCTACCTGCGCGACATCAACTCGCGCAACGCCACGCTACGCGGCTACACCGAGCGCAACGCCATCAACGCCCCCATCCAGGGCACGGCCGCCGACATCATCAAGATGGCCATGATTAACATTTACCACTGGCTGCGCGAGGAGAAGCTCAAAACCCGCATGATTCTGCAGGTGCACGACGAATTGGTGTTCGACGCCGTGAAATCAGAGGTGGACTACATCACGCCCAAAATCAAGGAGCTGATGACCACAGCGCTGCTCCTGCCCCACGGCGTGCCGCTGGAAGTGGAAGTAGGCACCGGCAACAACTGGCTGCAGGCGCACTAGGTCCACAATGAATTGTGCCTTACAAAAAAGCCCTGCCTGGTACTAATGCGTATCAGGCAGGGCTTTTTCTTGTCTGGTATGGCGAACTATTGCAGGGCGAACACCGCCTTGTCTACTCGCAGGGAATCTCGATTTTGTCCGTAAACATATCTGGCACTGAGGGTCAGAGTAGTGTTGGTAAGCGTGTACTCGTACGCCCCCTGCACAGCTTCCATCACAGGCACGACGCTCCGGCCGGCTCCACCCCACGAGCTGCTGACGGTGAGCTCTGTGTGGGCGCTGTTCACCTGCCACGTTCCCCAATCGGAACTCACAAAGTTGCTTCTCACCGAGCAGCCGCGCGCATCCTGCTTCCAGATGACTTTGCCGGCCGAAGTGAAGGTGAGCGTGTTGAGCCCCAGGCAGGGCGCAGAGGGATTGTTGTTGAACGACAGGAAAAAGTTATTTGTGCCGGTAATGGGGCCGTTCAAGGGCCCGAAATCCATGGTATAGCCGGTCATGCGCCAAGTGGTGTCGTCGAGCACCGCTGTTTTTAAGGCGGGGGCCGATTTGTCCTTTGAACAAGCACAAAGCATAGCCCCGAGAAAAGTGGCCGCAATCAGTTGACTGTATTTCATCGTGTGATGCTATTAAAAACGTGAATGCAGTCAAGACCAGATGAATGGTAAAAAGGCTGCTCTCCTTGTTTGCCACGCTAGTTAGCATCAACCTTTTGTCCTTCCATAGATGTTGTAGTGCCTTGAAATCAGCTCCTGTTTTGCTCAAGGCAGGTGTGATGGCAAACAACTATCCCCTCGGATTGGTCGATAGCCGTATAGCATAGCGTCTGACTAACCCGCGAACATGCCATGCCACAGCCCTATCATACTTCCACCCTACAAAACGTGGCCCGCGGTGTGCTGGGCACGTTTATGGTTTTTGCCGGCACCGGCCACCTCACCTTTGCGCGGCGCGATTTTCAGGCGCAGGTGCCGGATTTTGTGCCGGGCGATAAGGACACGACCGTGCTGGCCTCGGGCGTGGTGGAAATCGGCTTAGGACTGGCGCTGCTGTTGCTGAAAGGCAAAAACCGCCGGCGCATGGGCATCGGGCTTGCCGCTTTCTACGCGGCGGTGTTTCCCGGCAATGTGCACCAGTACACCGAGCGCATTTCCGCCTTCGGCCTCGATACCGACGCCAAGCGGCTGGCCCGGCTGTTTTTTCAGCCCGTGCTGATGGGCGCGGCGCTGTACTCCACCGGTGCGCTGAACTCCCGACCGCCGCGCAAAGCGGCCGCGCATCGTGCCATGCCCCGCACGGGCACCGCCTCCTGATTGGCGCCCCTACTCTCTATATGATACCAAACAGCATTCCGCCCATGGACCGGCCCAACCAGAAGGGCGTGGTGGCCGAGCTAACCAATCTGCTCACCAAGGGCAACGCCCACGCCACCTTCGAGGAAGCCTGTGCCGACCTGACGCCCAAAATCTGGAACCAGCGCGTGCCGGAGGTGCCCTACACCATCTGGCAGTTAGCTGAGCACGTGCGCATCGCGCAGTGGGACATCGTCGAGTTCTGCCTTGAGCCCGAGCACGAGTCGCCCAAATGGCCGGAGGGCTACTGGCCCGCCCCCGATGCCACCGCCGACGAAGAACAGTGGCAGGAAACCCTGGACAGCATTCGGCAGGACCGGCAGCGCTTTCTGCACCTGCTGCACGCGCCGGGCACCAACCTACTGGCGCCCCTGCCCCACGGCACCGGTCAAACCATTCTGCGCGAAGCCTTTCTCATCGCCGACCACGCAGCCTACCACACCGGCGAAATCATTCTGGTGCGCCGCCTCCTCAAGGCCTGGAAGTAGCGCTGCTTATGCATCTACGCCCACCATGCGCCGGATGCCCAGCTTTTTCATGCGGGCTTCCAGCGTTTTGGGGTTGATGTCGAGCAGCAGGGCAGCGCCCTGGGCGCCGCTCACCCGCCCGCCGGTGCGCTGCAGCGCGGCCAGAATGTGGTCGCGCTCCTGTTCCTTCAGCGTTTTGAGGGGCGCAAAGCTGGCGGCCGCCGGCGCGGCGCCGGCGGCCAGTACCAGCGGCGCGGCCGCAAAGCCCGCAAACTCCAGAAACGGCCCCTGGCTCACGATGATGGCCTGCTCCAGCACGTGCTCCAGCTCACGGATGTTGCCGGGCCAGGAGTAGGCCTGCAGGGCGGCCAGGTCGGCGGGGCGCACCTGGCGCAGAGGCTTGCCCAGTCGCTTGCTCAGGCGCTGAATGAAGTGGCGCAGCAGCGGCTCGATGTCTTCGCGGCGCTCGCGCAGGGGCGCCAGCTCGATGGGAAACACGTTGAGGCGGTAGTACAAATCGGCCCGGAAGCGGCCGGCGGCCACTTCGTCGGCCAGCACGCGGTTGGTGGCGGCTATCACGCGGGCGTCGGAGTGCAGCACCTTGGTGCCGCCCAGCCGCTCAAATTCCTTTTCCTGCAGCACGCGCAGCAGCTTGGCCTGCAGGTCGAGGGGCAACTCGCCTATTTCGTCGAGGAAAATCGAGCCGCCGTTGGCCAGCTCAAACTTGCCGATGCGCCGCTCCACCGCGCCGGTGAAAGCCCCTTTTTCGTGGCCAAACAGTTCGCTTTCAATCAGCTGCGCGGGCAGCGCCGCGCAATTAAGCTTGATAAGGGCGCGGCCGTGGCGGGGCGAGGCGTTGTGCAGCTCGCGGGCCACCAGCTCCTTGCCAGTGCCGGTTTCACCCGATATCAGCACCGTGGTATCGGTGGGCGCTACCATGCTGATGCGGCGCTGCACCAGTTGCAGGGCCGGCCCGTTGCCCACGAAGGCGCCCGAGTCGGCCCCGAAGCGCGCCGAGGTGTTGATTTCGTCGACCAAATAGGTCCGCTCCTGCTCCACCTGCGCCTTCAGCTCCTCAATCTGCTCGAAGGCGAACAGGTTTTCCAGCGCCAGCGCAATCTGGGGGGCCAGGGCCAGCACGGTGGCCAGGTCTTCGGGCTGAAAAGCGGCCGGGTTGGGCGAAGCCAGGATGAGCACGGCCACGCCATCGGCCCGCTGCCAGATGGGCACAATAAGCATAGCCCGCGTGCCGTATTCCTCGTACACCCGGCGCAGCAGCGGAAAACGCTGGGCCTGCGCCCGAAAATCGTCGGCCGCGTACAGGCCCGGGGTTTGCAGCAAGCCGTTGAGCTGTTGGTACATGGTGGCGGTGTCGAGCTGATTGAGGCCGTGCTGGCGGTTGGGGTCGAGGGCCTGGAGCTGCGCCTCGGGGCCTTCGCCGGTGCGCGCAAACTCCGCAAACCCCTCAAACGGCTCCTGCCGGCCCGCCCGCTGCACCCGAATGCCGAAATAGTCGAACTGCACCGCCCGGCTCAGCGCCTCGGCCACGGCCCGAAACAGCGGCTCGCGCTGCTTGATGCTGAGCAGGGCGTTGGTGATGTTGAGCTGCAGGGTGCGCTCCTGCTCCCGGCGGGCCACTTCCTCAAACGCCAGCGTGTTGGCCACGGCCACGGCGATGAGCGAGCCGATTTTTTCCAGCAGCTTCACGTCGGCCGGCGCGAGGTGGGGCGTGCGGCGCGAGGCCAGGGTCATCATGCCCGTGAGGCGCCCGCCGATGTGCAGCGGCACCGCCGTGAGGTGGCTGATGCCCAGCTTCTGAAACTTGTTAAATGGCGCGTAGTTGGGGTAATCGGCCAGGTATTCTTCGGGGGTGAACTGCTGCACGCGGGGGTCGGCCACCAGCTTTTCGAGCGGCGAGCCCGCAATGGGTGTGAACTGCTCCATGCCGGCCGGCAGCGGCGGCGCTTCGTCCACGCCGTAATAGTCGCGCAGGAATAACCGCTTCATTTTAAGGTCCGCATCAAACACATTGATGCCGATGAGGTCGAACGGAAAAATGAGCCGCAGCTTGGTGGTCACCACTTTAAACAGCGAGTCCTTGTCGCGCATGGTGGCGATGGCTTCGTTGAGGTGCAACAGCAGGTTTTCGTCCTGGTCGGGCATGGGGATGGTGCGAGTTGGCGTATGGGCAGCTGATTACTGTTCCCGCTCGGGAGATATAGACGCGCCAGCGGCTCAGTTGTTTTAGCAGATGTCACATTTTTCCTGAAATAACAGGAGTAAAAAGGAGGTAATTCCTGATATTTCAGCAAAATGAAGTTGACAAGCTATACTCTTCACAGCACAACGCTAGTTGCACAATACTATAATTATCAGAGCATTGAACGCATAATATATAATAAATTGAATTTTATAAAACCCCTTGGCACAGCATTAGGTAAGCTATTGCAGATTCAACTCGCATTCGCTTATGTCTTTTCGTTCTTTCACTCCGGCAGCTTTCCTTCTCACGTTGGGCTTGCTGGGCACTGCTGGTTCGGCTCGGGCCCAAAACCAGCCCGGCGTGCCCGCCGCTGCTCAGCCCATTGGCCTGGCCAGCGACTCCCTCACCTTGGGCGCCACCGTGCAGGCCGTGCTCGATGCCAACCCCGGCATCACCAACCTGACGGAGCTGTCGAATGCCGCCAGCAGCCGCCTGTCGCAAACGCAGTCGGGCTTCCTGCCGCAGATTACCGGCACGGCCACTTACACCCGCATCGACCCGGTGGTAAAACTGCCCTTCAATGGCGAAACGCTGCAGTTTGCGCCCAACAACAACTACGACTTCCACCTCACGGCGCAGTACCTGCTGCTTGATTTTGGCAAGAACGCAGCGACCGTGAAAGTGGCCGAGTCGCAGGTGCAAACGGCGCAGGACAACATCACGGTGGCCCGGCGCGACCTGGCCTTCAACGCGGCGCAGGTGTACTATAACATCCTGTTCATGCGCGAAAGCATTCGGGTGCAAAACCAGCAGATTGCCTCGCTGCAGGTGCACCGCAACGAGATGGAAAAGCGTGTGCAAGGCGGCGTGAGCACGCGCTTTGACGTGACCACCACCGACGTGCGCATCACGCAGGCCCAGAACACCAAGCTGGACCTGGAAAACCAGCTCCGCAACCAGCAGGTACAGTTGGCGCGCCTGCTGCACAAGCCCGCGCAAGCCGACATTCCGGTGAAAGGCCGCCTAACGTACGAGCCCCAGGCCGTGGACATGGCCACCGAGCTGGCCAAAGCCACCGAAAACCGCCCCGAAGTGAAACTGGCCCGCGACGCCGAAAAAACGGCCGAGCTGCAAGCCAAGCTCATCGAGAAAAGCGACCTGCCCAGCCTGGGCGTGGGCGCCCAGGTAGGCGGCAAAAACGGCTACATCCTGCCCGACATCAACCGCATTCGCTTCAATACCGTGGGCGTGGTGCAGCTGTCGGTGCCCATCTACGACGGCGGTCGCAACAAGAAGCAGCGCGTGGAGGCCGTGGCCAACAGCCGCGCCGCCCTGGCCCGCACCCAGGACACGCAGGAGCAGATTCGGGCCGACGTGCGCCAAGCCGTAAACAACATGGAGTTCAGCCAGGCCCGCCTGGCCAACGCCGAGCAGCAAGTGGCACAGGCCTCCGACGCCCTCACCCGCGCCCAAGGCCGCTACCGCTACGGCGTGGGCCAGAACCTCGACGTGCTCGACGCCGAAACCCAGCTGGCCCAGGCCCGCCTGGCCCGCGCCCAGGCCATGTACAACTACACGCTGGGCCAGTACCAGCTGCGCCGCGCCACCGGCGAGCAGATTTGGCAATAATGACAATGGGTGAATGGGTGAATGGGTGAATGGGTGAATGAGCGAATGTTTTTCACGCTCAAACCGCTTTCACCCACCCAACACCTTCACCCATTCGCTCATTCACCCATTCACCCATTGAAAATGAACCTATCCACCATCCTTTGTCCGCTCGATTTCTCGGCCGCGTCGGCTGGGCTGGTGGCGTATGCGGCCGCCTTGGCCGTGGCCTCCGGGGCTCAGCTGCGGCTGCTGCACGTGTGCGAGCCGCAGGAAGACCCCACCGGCCAGCGGCCCGACGACACCGTGTTTGCGCCTTGCAAAGACCGGATGCAGGCCCTGCGCACCGCTGCCGAGCAGGCCGGCGTGGCCCACGTGCACACCGGCATGGTGCGCGGCGAAGCGGCCTCCGAAATAGTGGCCGAAGCCAGCCGCCAGCAGGCCGACTTGATTGTTATCGGCGCACACGGCCAAACGGGGCTCACCCGCTTCCTGATGGGCACCACGGCCGAAATTGTATTGCGCACCGCCCGTTGCGCCACGCTTCTGGTGCGTGCCCCCTTGCAATCAGAAACCCGCGAACCCGCGAACTGACCTTCCTCCGCCACGCGTTTCTGCCTTCCCCTCTCTCTTTAAAATCGACACCTGAATACCTACTAAGATGGCCCAGACCGAAGTTTCCCCCAACGTACAAAACGCCCCCGCGCCCTACCCCAACGCGGCCTCGGCCGAAACCGAGCCGATGGAAGCGCCCAAGAAGCGCAATCCGCTTGTATTCATCATTCTGGCCCTGGTGCTGCTGGGCGGTGGCTTTTATGGCTGGACGCGCTACCAGTTTGCCAAAGCCCACGAAAGCACCGACGACGCCCAGGTAGAAGGCGACGTGTACCCCGTGCTGCCCCGCGTGGGCGGCCCCGTGCTGAGCGTGAAAGTGGACGACAACCAGCCCGTGAAAAAGGGCGACGTCCTCGTAACGCTTGACCAGGCCGACTACCAGCAGCGCGTGAACGCCGCCGAGGCCGCCCTGCTGGCCGCCCAGGCCCAGGTAACGGCCGCCCGCGCCGCCGTGGGCACCGCCCAGGCCAACGTGCGCACCGCCCAAACCGGCATCGGCGTGAGCCAGGCCAACCAGGAGCGCCTGCAGAAAGACCTCAAGCGCAGCACCTTCCTGCGCCAGCAGGACATCATTCCGCAGAGTGAGTACGACGCCGTGCAGGCCAACCTGAAAGCCACCGCCGCCCAGCGTGCCACTGCCACCGACCAGGTGAGCGTGGCCCGCCAGCAGGTGGCCGCCGCCCAGCAGCAGGTGGCCGTGGCCCAGGCCGTGGTGAAACAGCGCCAAACCGACCTCGACAACGCCAAGCTGCAGCTCAGCTACACCACCATTGTGGCGCCCGAAAACGGCATCGTGAGCAAGAAAAACGTGCAACCCGGCCAGGTAGTGCAGCCCGGCCAGCAGCTCTTCGGCATTGTGGGCAGCGCCCGCACTTGGGTAGTGGCCAACTTCAAGGAAACCCAACTGGAAGACATGAAAGTGGGCGAGCCCGTAAAAATTGAGGTAGACGCCTACCCCAACGAGGAGTTCCAGGGCCACGTGGAGTCGCTCTCCGCCGCTACCGGCGCCCGCTTTGCCCTGCTGCCCCCCGACAACGCCAGCGGCAACTTCGTGAAAGTGACCCAGCGCATCCCCGTTCGCATCGCCCTCGACAAAGTGGACCCCGAGCACCCGCTCCGCGCCGGCATGAGCGTGACGGCCGAGGTGAAGGTGAAGTAAGCAGAGGTTGTTTTATTCTGTCATCCTGAGCGCAGCGAAGGACCTTATCACGCTAGCGCCGCTCGAATTGAGCCTACCTAATCAAGCGTGATAAGGTCCTTCGCTGCGCTCAGGATGACGGTAACATTCATAACACAGATATAGAATGGAAACCGGATTTACCAAGTGGATTATCGTCATCACGGTGGTCCTCTGCTGCTTGCTGGAGCTCATTGACACCAGCATCGTGAACGTGGCCCTGACCCAGATGATGGGCAACCTCTCGGCCACGCAGCAGGAAGTGAGCTGGGTGGTGGCCTCCTACGCCATCGCCAACGTGATTGTGATTCCGATGACCGGCTTTCTGGCCGAGCAGTTCGGGCGGCGCAATTACTACTTTGCGTCGGTGGTTTTGTTTACGCTGGCCTCCATGGCTTGCGGCCAGAGCACCAATATCTGGGAGCTGGTGGCGTTTCGCTTCATTCAGGGCATCGGCGGGGGCGCGCTGATGGCCACGTCGCAGTCCATTCTGATTGATACGTTTCCGCCCAAGCAGCTGCCGCTGGGCCAGGCGCTGTTTGGCATGGGCGTCATCATCGGGCCCACCATCGGCCCCACGCTGGGCGGCTACATAGTGGACAACTACGACTGGCCCTGGATTTTTTACGTGAACGTGCCGGTGGGCATCCTGGCCAGCATCTTCACCCTCACCTTCATCCGCGACCCTGAGCGCATCAAAAACGCCATCCCGCGGCCGCTGCGTGAGATTGACTGGGCGGGCATTTTCCTGCTCATCCTGGGCGTGGGCTCGCTGCAGTACGTGCTGGAGCAGGGCGAAACCAAGGACTGGTTCGAGGACCCGCTCATCAACTTCTTCACGGCCTGCTCGGCGGTGGGCATCATCGGCTTCGTCTGGCGCGAGCTCACGGCCGAAAAGCCCATCGTGGACCTGCGGGTGCTGGGCAAGAGCCGCAACCTGGCGGTGGGCGCGTTTCTGTCGTTCGTGCTGGGCTTCGGGCTGTTTGCTTCGATTTTCATCTTCCCCATCTTCACGCAGCGCATTCTGGGCTTCACGGCCGCCCAAACCGGTTTTCTGCTGCTGCCGGGGGCGTTGGCTTCGGGCTTTATGATGCCCCTCATTGGGCGGGCGCTGCAGGCGGGCGTGCCGCAGAAGTACATGATTCCGGTGGGCTTCGTCATCTTCTTCTTCTTCACGTTCTGGATGAGCGGCAAGATTTCGCCCACCGCCGGCGAAAGCGACTTCTTCTGGCCCCTGATGGTGCGCGGCGTGGGCCTGGGCCTCATTTTCCTGCCCATCACCACCATGAGCCTGGCCGGCCTCCAAGGCAAAGACGCCGGGCAGGCCGCTGGCATCACGGGCATGATTCGCCAGCTCGGGGGCTCGTTCGGCGTGGCTATTGTGGGCACCTATCTGGAGCGCAGTCTGGCCCAGAACCGCAACAGCCTCTCGGCCAACATCTCGCTCTACAACAGTGAAACCGTGCAGCGCATCCAGGCCTTCACCCAGAACTTTGTGTCCAAAGGCTTCCCGCTGGAGCAGGCCAGGCAGCAGGCCTACGCCGCCCTGCAAGGCATCCTGATGAAGCAGACCTCGCTCATCACCTACTCGCAGATATTTACGGCGCTGGGCATCTTTTTCCTGGCCTGCCTGCCGCTCATTCTGCTGGTGAAACGCGTGAAAGTGGTGGGCAAAATCAGCATGGACGCCCACTGAGTTCGCCTGTCATTGCGAGCAGGCACGACGCAGCAGTCCGTTCTGTTCTCAGCGACTAGCTTGGTGATGTGACCAAGCCAAACAGCAAGCCCCGACTCAACCCGAGCCGGGGCTTGCTGTTTCTACCCCCGTCGCTGATGCTTCTCAAGAAACGTCGGAAACTCCCGAAGATGCAGTTGGCACAAACGCTTTAGCTTTGGACCTGTCGGGCAATAGCGTGACGAACCGCTCGCCTTTCTCTCCAGAATTCCCATTTTATGGCCGCACTCCCCCCTGCCTTGGCGCAACCCCACGGCACCGACACCCCTACCGCCACCCCGCGCTACGCCTCGGCGCTGAGCGCCGTCACCACGCTGTTTTTCCTGTGGGGCTTCATCACCTGCCTCAACGACATCCTGATTCCTTATCTGAAGGCCATTTTCCAGCTCAGCTACGCGCAGGCCAACCTCATCAACCTGTGCTTTTTTGGGGCGTATTTTCTGATGAGCATTCCGGCGGGCAAACTGGTGGCGCGAGTTGGCTACAAGCAGGGCATGCTCATCGGGTTTGGGGTGGCGGCCGTGGGCGCGTTCCTGTTTTATCCGGCGGCGGCGCAGCGCGTGTATGGGCTGTTTCTGGGGGCGCTGTTTGTGCTGGCTTCGGGCATCACGCTGCTGCAAGTGGCTGCCAACCCGTATGTGGCCATTCTGGGGCCGGCGCGGTCGGCGTCGGCCCGGCTCACGCTCACCCAGGCGTTCAACTCGCTGGGCACCACGCTGGCACCTCTGCTGGGCAGCGCGCTGATTTTGAGCCGCCTGCCTAAGTTGAACACCGCCACCAGCGCGGCGGCCATCGACGTGACGGCCGTGCAGATTCCCTACTTAGTCATCGGGGCGGCGCTGCTGCTCATCAGCCTGCTGCTGAGCCAGGTCAACCTGCCGCAAATTGAACTGGCCACCGAGCAAGTGGCCGACGTAGATGCCGGCTCGGTGCGGGCCTGGCACTACCGCCACCTGGTACTTGGCGTGGTGGCCATTTTCACCTACGTGGGCGCCGAAGTGGCCATCGGCTCGCATTTGGTCAGCTACTTGAGCTTAGACAGCGTCATGTCGAACATCCTTATGTATGTCAGAAATCTCGCCTCGACTTTTGGCGTGCAAAGATTTATTAATCCACAAAATACGCAGGAAGCAGCTGGCGTAATGGTTTCTTTTTATTGGGGTGCAGCCATGGTGGGCCGCTTCCTGGGCGCCTATTTGCTCAATAAGATTTCGCCCGCTAAGCTGCTTGCCTTCAATGCCGTGGCGGCGGTAGTGCTGGTGCTCGTTTCCATCAACACGACCGGCGAGGTGGCCATGTGGAGCCTGCTGGCCGTGGGTTTGATGAACTCCATCATGTGGCCGGTTATTTTTCCGCTGGCGCTGGCCGGGCTGGGCCGCCACACCGAAGAGGGCTCCGGCCTGCTGTGTACCGCCGTGGTGGGCGGGGCGCTGGTGCCGCTGCTGTTCGGCTTCATTGCCGACCATAGCAGCCTGCGCCTAGCGCTGCTGCTGCCGGTGGTGTGCTACGGGTACATCGTATGGTATGGGCTGCGCGGCAGCCGGCGGGCGGCGGCGGCAGCTTAGGCGGGATACCGTTGTTGGCACAGCGTCATGCAGAGCGCAGCGAAGCATCTCGCCCGCTTCGTTGCAATCGGTATGATTACCACTTGCCGGCGAGATGCTTCGCTACGCTCTGCATGACGTTCAATCCTTATTCTAGCATGCTAAAAATCTTTACTGCACTGGCAGCACTCGGGCTGGCAACCGGCGTGGCCCAAGCCCAAACGCCCGCTCCTAACGCCGACCTGGCCCAATGGGTGAACCCGCTGATGGGCACTGATTCCAAGCCGGACCTCTCGAACGGCAACACCTACCCGGCCATTGCCCTGCCCTGGGGCATGAACTTCTGGATGCCCCAAACCGGCAAGATGGGCAATGGCTGGGCCTACCAGTACAGCGCCGACAAGCTGCGCGGCTTTAAGCAAACGCACCAGCCCTCGCCGTGGATGAACGACTACGGGCAGTTTGCCCTCATGCCCATCACCGGCCGGCGCGTGTTTGACGAGGACGCCCGCGCCAGTTGGATTTCACACAAGGCCGAGGTGGCCGAGCCCAACTACTACCGCGTGTACCTGGCCGACCACGATGTGACCGCCGAAATAGCGCCCACCGAGCGTGCCGCCCGCTTCCGCTTCACCTTCCCGCAAACGGACAGCGCCTACGTGGTGATTGACGCGCTGGACCGCGGCTCCTACGTGAAAGTGCTGCCCCAGCAGCGGCGCGTCATCGGCTACACCACCCGCAACAGCGGCGGCGTGCCGAAGAATTTCAAGAACTACTTCATTCTGGAGTTTGACCACGACTTCACCAGCACGGCATTGTATCAGGATAAAGCCCTGGCAGCCGGCGTGCTGGAGGTGACCGCCAAACACGCCGGGGCCGTAGTAGGCTTTAAAACCCGAAAAGGGGAAAAAGTAAATGCGCGGGTGGCCTCGTCCTTCATCAGCCCCGAGCAAGCCGAGTTGAACCTGCGCGAGATTGGCGAGCAGGATTTTGACGCCGTGCGCCAGCAGGGCCGCGCTGCCTGGAACAAGGCGTTGAGCCGCATTGAGATTGAGGGCGGGACCGAGGCGCAGCGGCGCACGTTTTACTCGTGCCTGTACCGTTCGCTGCTGTTTCCACGCAAGCTGTACGAGCGCGACGCCAGTGGCAACATCATGCACTACAGCCCTTTCAACGGGCAAGTGCTGCCGGGCTACATGTATACCGATACCGGTTTCTGGGATACGTTTCGGGCGCTGTTTCCCTTCCTGAATTTGCTTTATCCTGACGTGAACGCCGAAATTCAGCAGGGCCTGGCCAACGATTATCGTGAAAGCGGCTGGCTGCCGGAGTGGGGCAGCCCCGGCCTGCGCAACGTGATGGTGGGCAACAACTCCGCCTCGGTGGTGGCCGATGCCTACCTGAAGGGCATCCGCGGACAGGATATGAATGTGCTGTACGAAGCCCTGACGCACGGCGCCAACAACGCCGGGCCGCTCGACGCCGTGGGTCGCAAGGGCGTGGAGTATTACAACAAGCTCGGCTACGTGCCCTACGACGTCAAAATCAATGAAAGCGCGGCCCGCACGCTGGAATACGCCTACGACGACTTCACCATCTACCAGCTGGCCAAGGCCCTGAACAAGCCAAAAAAGGAAATCGACCTCTACGCCCGGCGCAGCCAGAACTACCGCAAGCTGTTCGATAAGGAAAGCGGCCTCATGCGCGGCCGCAACCAGGACGGCTCGTTTCAGAAGCCCTTCAACCCCTTCAAGTGGGGCGATGCCTTCACCGAAGGCAACAGCTGGCACTACACCTGGTCGGTGTTTCACGACGTGCAGGGGCTGGTGGATTTGATGGGCGGCCGGCAGAAGTTCGTGGCCACGCTGGATACCGTTTTCACGCTGCCTCCGGTGTTTGACGAGTCGTACTACGGCGAGGTCATCCACGAAATCCGGGAGATGCAGATTGCCAACATGGGCAACTACGCGCACGGCAACCAGCCCATTCAGCACATGCTGTACCTCTACAACTACGCCGGCCAGCCCTGGAAAACCCAATACTGGGTGCGCGAAACCCTCAACCGCCTCTACCTGCCTACCGCCGACGGCTACTGCGGCGACGAGGACAACGGTCAGACCTCGGCTTGGTACGTCTTCTCGGCCCTGGGCTTCTACCCCGTGTGCCCCGGCACCGACCAGTACGTGCTGGGCGCCCCGCTCTTCCCCAAAGCCACCCTGCACCTACCCTCCGGCAAGGACATTGTGCTGAATGCGCCCAACAACTCAGCCGCCAACCGCTACGTGAATGGGCTGACGTTCAACGGTCAGCCTTATGACAAGAACTGGCTCAGCCACACGGAGCTAATGAAGGGCGCGACGCTGAATTTTGACATGAGCGCCGCACCCAACAAGAGCCGGGGCACGCAGCCGGCCGCGGCGCCGTATTCGTTTTCGAAGGCGAAGTGAGACGTGCCCCGGTCCGACGGCGCAGCCGTCCGACCGGTCGTCGCCAGCACGTTCTGGCAAACAATGGCAACCGCTCAACGACGACCGGTCGGACGGCTGCGCCGTCGGACCGGGCAGTTATTCAAAGCAAAAAGCCCCAGCACCATTGCGGTACCGGGGCTTTTTGGTAAAAGGAAATTTCTGGCTTTGGCAGGACGGATTGCCACGGGCTACGCCCTCGCAATGACATACCTATTCCCTGCCCTACTGGTACTGAATGTACAGCGGCTTGGGCGTGAGCTGGGTCAGCACTTCCACCGGGGTCATCAGGTGGTGGGGCTTGGGCTTGGGGTCGTACTCGTAGAATAGCTTGAAGCCGGTGTACTGCACGGGCTCGGTCTGGATGTAGTCATGGTACGAGTCCTTTTTCAGGGTGGGCTCGCCGTGGCCGTCCATGTGCATCACCACCTGCACGCGCGGGTCGAGCTTGATGTTCTTGTAGTTGGTCAGCATCTTGCGGGTGAAGCGGTGCACGGTCAGCACCTTGGGCGGGAGCTTGTTCTCGCTCACGAGGCGGGCCAGGTAGTTGATGGTCCAGTTCACGTCCTTGGCGTCGAGGGTGCCGATGCGCTGGTTGGGGCGCACGCCGGGCATGGTGGCCAGCGAAAACTCGGGGTCGATGCCGAGGTGAATGTCGGGCTGCTTGAGGTAGGCTTCCAGCTTGGGTACCTCCACCTGCAGGGTGCTGTGACCGGGCTGCACATCCAGAAACAGGATGCACTTGTGCTCGCGGGCCCACGAAATCACCTCTTCAATGGTGGCCTTGGAGTTCATCAGGCGCCACTTGCCGTCTTTGCCGGCGGTGCCTTGGGCCGTGATGGTGACGTTGTGCAGAGCGGCCTGCACCGGGATGCTGGGGTCGGCGGCTTGCCACTCCTTCAGCACGCCGGCAAACTTGCGGAACATCTGCTCCTTGGGCTCGCGGCCCAGAATGCCCATGCCCTTCGAGCGGATGTTGCCATAAAACGCCACAATGCGGTGGCCCGGCAGGATGGCGCCCGGCAGCTGGCCGTTTTTGCGGGCAATGCTGTCGGCCTTCAGCGAGTCGCGCCGCATGGCCATCGCCTTGATTTTGATGGTGTCAATGGGGGCCGGCTTGCCTTCGGCGTCGCCGTCGGCGGCCGCGCCCGAAGCGGCGGTTTCGCCCTCGGCGGGCTTGTTTTTGCAGGCGGGGCAGCTGGCGGCGGCCAGCAAGCCAAAGGTGGCGGCCACGAGCGCAGCACGCGGCGTTAGGGAAAACAACACTGAATAAAAACGAATTAGAGGGCCAATACGACCCGCAAGTTAGCCCATTTTGCCCGGTTCGGACGGGCTTAACGCAGAAAGGCCCCGGCCGTGGCCGTGGCTTTTCGAGCGGTTTCTCGACTATTTTTTACCTGGATAGTGCCGTGGGCCTGTTAGCAGCCCGCGCTGGCCGGCTTGGGGTCCCAGACGCCGTAGCTGTTGAACAAGCGCAACCCGACCGATTTGGCCGGGGCTTTCGCCACAAACCGCACGGGCACCGTGAAGCTCACAGCCACGGCTTTGCCGTCGTGCTGGCCGGGCGTGAAGCGCGGCAAGGTTTGGATGGCGGCCAGCACGGCCGCATCATAGGCCGGAGCTAGTCCTTTCACAATTTTGGCATCTTGCACCTCACCGGTAGCCTGCACCGTGAACGAGGCAAACACCACGCCTTCTTTAGGGCTGGCAGCCAACTCTTGTGAATAGGGAATATGGCTCTGTATGTGTTGCACGATGGCCTGCGCGTCGCCACCGCCGGGTAGTTGCGGCATTTGCTCCACGTAGGTGTACACGTTGCCGGGCGGCGGCGCAATCGCAACCTTGCCGATGTGAATCGGGGCTTTCATCTCTTGGTTGAGCGGCGCGGCGGCTGTCGGGGTGGCCTGATTTGTGGCTTTTTCGCAGGCGACGGCCACAACAAGCACGCCGAGCAGCGGCAGGGCAAGCCACTGCTTCCAGCGGCGAATGGGAGAGGTTTTCTGAATCATGGCAATGCGACGGAGGGTTTGGGAATGGGAAAAGGTGTGCGCAAGCGGGACGGAGAAACCAAGGCGGCTGGCCACTTGCCGGGCCAACAGATGAGCGTAGGACTGCGTGGGCGAAAAGGCCGGCACTGCCGCTGCCGCGTGGCGCAGGGCTTCGGCGTCGGCCAGGTACTCGTGGGTGAGGGACAGGGCCCGGCCGCACAGGTGCACAAAGGGGTTGAACCACAGCACGGCGCGCAGCAGCTCCAGCAGCAGGCGGTCGTGGGTGTGGCGCTGGCGCACGTGGGCCAGCTCGTGGCGCAGTACCTGAGCGGCCTCGGCCGGGCTCAGAGCCAGGGTTTCGTCCCAGAACACCGTGCGGCCGAACGAGCTGGTGGGCAGCTGCCCGTGGGTGGGCACCAGCGTGTAGCCTTCCCGCTGTTCGCGGGCCAGCCGGCGCGTGCTGAGCCAGAGGCGGCCCAAGCCGACGCCCAGCCGGGCCAGCAGCGCCACCACGCCCGCCGCATACAGCGCCACCAGCCAGGCCAGCCGCGGCGTTTCGGCAGCGCCGGCAGCAGCCCAGGGCCCAACGGCCACGGCCGGCAGCAACACCGTCGCCACGCCCGGCAACCCAGCGGGCCCGGTGCCCCACCCGCTAAACCACGCCGCGGGTAGCAGCGGCAGGCCCGCCGCCAGCACCGGCCCCAGCACCAGAAAGCCACGGTTGTAGGCAAAGCTGCGCTCCTGTCGCAGGGCCACACGGTAGCAGAGCCACCACATGCCCAGCAGCACCGTACTGAGCAGCATCCAATTAAGCAGGCCGATTGGGTTCATCGTCGGTGAGGTTTTGAGGTTGGGAAGCGTGGCGGAGGAGTTCGTCGAGCTGGGCGGCGTCGAGGTTTTCTTCTTTGGCGAAGAAGGAAACCAGCCGGCTGAAAGAGTTGCCGAAGTGGCCGCCCAGCAACTTGCGCAGCGAAAAGCGCCGGTAGTCGTCCTGCTGCACCCGCACGAAATAGCGGTGCGTGCGTCCAAAGGCCTCGTGGTCGACAAAGCCCTTGGTTTCGAGGATGCGGATGATGGTCGACACCGTGTTGTAGGCCGGCTGCGGGGCCGGCAGTTCGGCCAGCACGTCCTTCACGAAGGAGGGGCCGCGGCGCCAGAGCACCTGCATGACTTGTTCTTCGGCGCGGGTTAGTTCGGGGAAATCGGGGTTCATGGCAAGCGGAAGTGGTTGTGACTTATGCAAACGTATAACTAAAATTTTAGTTTAAAAACTATTTTATTAGTTGTGCGCTGTTTTCACAATATCTGAATGGCGACAAGCGCATGACTCATAAACCATAGCGCGCATTCAGAGCCGCACGTGGTAGGGGCGGGGCTGGCCCCCGCCCGTCGTCTGGCGGCACTCTTCACACAACGACGGGTGGGAGCCAGCCCCGCCCCTACATGCAACGCCGCCGCAGCGGCCTTCAGCAAAAAGCACCGGCGACACGTAAGCGGCTATAGCTGCGGCGTACCGTGCCGCGGCGGTTTGGCTTATTCTTATGCGCATAATCTTACTTTCCTGGTTATTAAGCCTAGCAGGTTCGCTACCGGATTGGGCTCAGACGGAAACCGCCACGCCTCGTCCCGCTTCCCAAACTGCCGTCGCGCCAGTAGCCGCCGCTAGGCCGAAGTCGCCACGTCAGCTCTTCCCGGGCTTGTTTGAGGCCGTGCAGCTGGGCCGCGTTTTCGCTGATGGCAAAACCTTTGTTGACGCCGCGCCCCGGCAGCGGCCAGCCGCCATACTGGCGGCGTGGCAGCGCGAGAAAACCCAGCCCGGCTTCAACCTGAAGGCTTTTGTGACGGCGCATTTCGACCTGCCAGCCGATGGCAGCGTGCCGTTTAGCAGCAACGTGCAGGCCGGCCTGCGCCATCACCTCGACACGCTTTGGACGGTGCTGGCCCGCCCCGCCGCCCCGGCGCTGGACCCGGCCGATTCGCTGGCAGCATTTCGCTCGCTGCTGCCGCTGCCCAAGCCTTACCTGGTGCCGGGCGGGCGCTTCCGGGAAGTGTATTACTGGGATTCCTACTTCACCATGCTGGGCCTGGCCGAAGCCGGCAAAGGCCAGCTACTGAAGGACATCACCGACAATTTCGCCTTCCTCATTGCCCGCTATGGCTTCATTCCGAACGGCAACCGCACGTATTACCTCACCCGCTCGCAGCCGCCGTTTTTTGCCAGCATGGTGCAGCTGCTGGCCCGGGAGCGCGGCAACGGCGAGCTGCTCCGCTACCGCCCCACCCTGGAGGCCGAGTACCGCTACTGGATGCAGGGCGCCGACGCGCTGAAGCCCGGCACGGCGGCCCGCCGCGTGGTGCGCCTGCCCAATGGCGCCCTGCTCAACCGCTATTGGGACGACAGCGACCAGCCCCGCGAAGAATCTTACGCCGAGGACGTGGCCGCCGCCAAGCGGAGCAAGCAGCCCGCGGCGCAGTTCTACCGGCACGTGCGGGCCGCCGCGGCATCAGGCTGGGATTTCAGCAGCCGCTGGTTTGGGCCAGCGGGTGGGCTGGGCAGCATCCAAACCACGGATTTGGTACCCGTCGACCTCAATTGCCTGCTCTACAACCTGGAAACAACGCTGGCCGAAGCCGCCCGCGTGGCCGGCAAGCCCGCCCAGGCGCGCAGCTACCTGGCCAAAGCCGCTGCCCGCAAAACCGCGCTGCTGGCCCTGAGCTGGGACAGCAAAGCCGGCTGGTTTCAGGACTACAACTGGCGCAAGCGCCGGCGCTCGGCGGTGCGCACGCTGGCGGGCGTGTTTCCGCTGGCGTTTGGGCTGGCTTCGCCGGAGCAGGGCAAACGGGTTGGGAGCGGGCTCAAGGTAAACTTCCTGAAAATGGGCGGCCTGGTCACTTCCCTCACCGAAACCAAGCAGCAGTGGGACGCGCCCAATGGCTGGGCGCCGCTGCAATACCTGGCCATTGAGGGCCTCACGCGCTACCAGCAGCGCCCGCTGGCCGACACCGTGGCCCGGCGCTGGGTGCGCCTCAACACCCGCGTATTTGCCCAAACCGGGCAATTGCTGGAGAAGTACGACGTGCTACACCCCAACCGCCCGGCCGGCGGCGGCGAATACCCGCTGCAGGACGGTTTCGGTTGGACCAACGGCGTGCTGCTGCGCCTGCTGAATAGAGAAGTCAAATAATATCTTCTGTCATCCTGAGCGCAGCGAAGGACCTTGTCACGTTCGAACGAAAGTTGTCTGCCGTGAGAAGGTCCTTCGCTGCGCTCAGGATGACAGGCGAAAAAAGCGCGGGCGAAAAAATAATTTTCGCGCCCCGGCAGCCTTTTCGGCAACCGCCCTGTCTGGCTTAAGCCCGCGCCCTACCGCGCGGGCTTACCTTGCCGGCATGCCAGCTCCGCCCGCTGACTTACAAGACCTTTTGCTTCGCTGCGGCCGCCACG
The DNA here is from genome assembly GCF_022921075.1 of Hymenobacter sp. 5317J-9. NCBI lineage: Bacteria > Pseudomonadati > Bacteroidota > Cytophagia > Cytophagales > Hymenobacteraceae > Hymenobacter > Hymenobacter sp. 5317J-9. The sequence goes on along the minus strand of NZ_CP095050.1, from coordinate 296,862 downwards.
AGCCGGCGGCCCAGCGCCAGCTGTATGCTCGTTACGCCGGCCGCATGCTGGGCGTGGCGCGCCGCTACGTGACCTCCGTGGCCGAGGCCGAGGACATTCTGCAGGATGCCTTCGTGAAGGTGTTCACGCGCTTGAATGACTTCCGGGCCGACGGCTCTTTTGAGGGCTGGGTGCGGCGCATTGTGGTCACCACGGCCATCAACCACTGGCAGAGCGGGCAGCACCGCCGCCAGCAGCTGCTCCTAGACGACGTGCCCGAACCCTTTGCGGCCGATGCCGACGCCTTCGACCGCCTGGGCGTGGCCGAAGTGCTGGCCCTGATGGAGCGCCTGCCCGACGGCTGCCGCCTCGTCCTCAACCTCTACGCCGTGGATGGCTACTCCCACGGCGAAATCGCCGAGCTGCTGGGCATTCAGGAGAGCACCTCCAAAGCCCAGCTCAGCAAGGCGCGCAAACAACTCACCCGGCTGCACCAGCAGCAGGCCAGCTACTTGAAACTATGATGGAAGAACCGGAAGAAAACCGCCTCGACCACTCCCTGCGCGACAAATTCGAAGGCTTTAGCCTGGAGCCTTCGGCCCCGGTGTGGGCCGGTATTGAGCAACGGATTGGCCCGCCCGACCCGGCGCCGAAGCGGCCGCGGCGCCCGCTGCCATTGCCGCTGCTGTTTGGGCTGGTGGCCCTGCTAAGCGGGCTGGTGGGCTGGCTGCTGCCGCACGCGCCAGCTCAGCAACGGCCTGCGGTTGTGACAATTACTCAGGAAGCTATACAAGCAGCCACGGCAGCTACCTCGGCAGTAGAGAAATCAGGAAGGCAGCCTCAACTCGCAAACGCCAAAGCCGCATCTGGCACCGTAGCACGGACGCACGCGCAGCCAGCTACATTGGTGGCGGGCGGCGCGGCGAATGACGCCGTTTCAAGCCCGGCAACGACCCACTTCCAGGCCGCGCAGCGGCACGGCGATGCTACTTCTCGGGTTCTTGCGGCGCAGCCACACCGTCGCCAGGATTTCCCGGTCGCAACTGCGGGAGGCCTCGCCACTGAACGGCAGCCCGTTGCTATTCCTCAGCCCGACTCGGCAGCGCCACGCGAAACTCGTGTAACTCAACTGCCCGTCGCAGCCGCGCCTATGGTGGCCGCAGCCGATTCTATGCCCGCCACCCTGCGCCCCCTCGCCGCGCTGGAGCGGCAGGTGCTGGTGCAGCTGCCCAGCATTGCCACGCTGCAGCCGGGCACGCCGCCCGCCGGCAGCCGCGCCGCCCTGCTCCTGAGCCTGCGCGCCGAGCGGGCCGAGCTGCTGCGCCTGCAGCGCCGCACCGACAGCACCCTGCTGGCCCTGGGCGACCTGCCGAGCGCGCCCAAAGCCGCCGTGGTCGCCAGCAGCACCTTGCCCGCCGATACGGCGCGGCCCCGGCCCCTGGCTCACCGCTGGAGCCTGCTACTCACGGCCACGCCCGAGCAAAACACCCTCGGCCTGCAAGGCCCCGAAGGCGACAGCCTCACCGCCCTGCGCCGCAACCACGAAACCGGCCGTGGCGGCCTCAGCGCGGCACTGCTGGCCGAATACCGCCTCACGCCGCGCCTGAGCGTGGGCGGCGGCGTGGGCTTCAGCACCTTTGGGGCCGACCTGCGCATCACCACCAAAAACACCGAGGTGCTGGTGAAGTACGACACCACCACCACGCGCACCACCACGTTCTTCACTTCCACCAACCGCACCTATTCGGTGCGCATCATTCAGGTGCCGCAGCTCACGCCGGTGTTCAACCCCAGCGGGCAGGTGATTGACTACGACACGGTGTATGTGCCGCGGCAGGACACGGTGTTTACCACCACGGTGCAGCGCGACAGCACCCACGCCGTGCGTCGCACCATCACGCCGCTCATCAGCAAGAAGGAAAGCCTGAGCTCGAAGCTGTTGCAGCCCAACTACCGCTTCTTCACGGTGCCGGTGCTGCTGCGCTACCGCCTCACGCCCGGCGCCGGCCGCTGGTGGGCCGACGTGGCGGCCGGGGCTCAGTTGCAGTTTTTCCTGGGCGGCACGCAGGTGGTGACCGACGACGGCGAAAATTTCCGCTCCGAAACCATCAGGGCAGGCGAGGGGCCATTTAGGCGGCTCAACGTGGCGCTGTCGGGCTCATTGGCGCTGAACTATGCCCTCACCAACCGCCTCAGCGTGAGCGTGGCGCCCAGCCTGCGCTGGCAGGCGCTGTCGCTCTACAAGCCCGAAACCGGCCTGCGGCAGCAGCCCACGGCCACGGGCCTGATGTTTGGGGTACGGTTTGGACTGTAAATAAATAATTCGCCGCTCCGGCAGCCTTTTGCCGACGGCGCTGGTCTGGCCATCAGAAACCAACACCCGTGGCCCGGCCGGCGCGGGATGGTTCATCGGCCCACCGGGGCGACCGGCGGCTTGCTTTTTCCACCTTCTATTCCACTTCTCCAGCTGATGAAAATATTACGCCTTTGTTTTCTGTTGGCGGTGCTGCTGCTCTGCGGCCGCGGCCCCTTGCATGCCCAGTCTATTGCCTGGGCCAAACTGGCCCGTACCAATGTCGACACGATGAGGGTCGGCGGCGGCGGCTTGTCTGCCACTGACGCGAATGGCAATACTTATGTGTATGCGCCGTACCGTTATAAGCTGTTTGCAGATAACATCACCTTGAACGGCACTTTTTATCAGACTGCTGCGGTGATTAAGTATGATTCAACTGGCGCGGTGGTGTGGGCGAAAAGCACCTTTGGTTTGGAAATAGTGAGCATGGCGGCTGACAACCGCACCGGTGGGTTTTACATGGTATTGTCCCGAAACCTGCCGCAAGCCGTTAGTACCTGGGACGGCACCCTCTTCCCTGTACCGGCTAATTTACCGGCAATTCGCCAACCCACTTTTTACGCCAAGTGCTCTGCAACCGGGGCGTTGCTATGGGTGCACGCCGTGGGGGGACCCAACGGCGCCACCAACGTCACCGATGTGCGAACGGACGACGCGGGCGACGCCTACTTGCAAGGGCAACTTTCGCCGGGCGATACCTTGAGCGGCCGGACAGCCGCTGTGGCATCTCACTTTGTTCTCAAAAGCAACAGCGTGGGTATCACGCAGTGGGTAAGAATGTTCTACGGCAGTACAGGCAACTTCATCCAATTGCGAAGGCTCGGCGCCCGGCCCGATGGCGGCTTTGTGCTTAATTCGTCGTTTTCCCCTACTCAAGCCAATACGCTGTATGTAAGCAACGGCAACGGCACCGCCGGTACCGCATTGCTTACCACCCAGCCGCAGGCCAACGTGTTTTTAACCAGCTTTGATGGCGCTGGCAATCCGCAGTGGACTATTGCGGCGGGAAACCCAGCCACCAACGTTCTCGATGTAGCGGCCGATGCCCTTGGCAATGTGTACATGACGGGCGGCAGCCCGTCGAGTGTTCAGTTGGGTACTACCTCCGTAGGGGCAGGCTTTTTTCTGGCCAAATACTCAGCCAGTGGCCAACTATTGTGGGCACGTGGGGAAAAGCAGACATCCGGAATTGCCAATAGCTATGGAGTTGGTTACGACATGCGGCCTACCGCCAATGGAGTAACGCTGATGGTGAGCGTTAGCTTCCCTTTTTTTAGGAGTACGGTTTTGGATTCCCTGACCTTGGTTTCGCCCTACAACATTGTTCATTACAGCCCGCAAGGCGTTTCGCAATGGGTGTTGTCTGAATCCAGGACAGATTATAGCGCAGCGGCCCCTAGTTTTGGGTTTTACCGCTTCGGCAGCTTAGGTGCCGATGCCCGTGGCAACCTGTATGGCATCGGGTCAGTGGATACTTCGCCGCGGCAACCCGGCACGCTGGGAAACCCCGTAGTTTTGTTTGGCCCACACACAACCGTAGGCGGCGGCACGGTCACTTACCGCATTAACCCTTACGCCAACACGCTACGTGGCCAAGTATACCTGGACCAAAACGGCAACGGCCGGCAAGACGCTTCTGAGCAAATGTTTCCGCGGCCCCTCACCAGCATCCTTACTCAGGGCGGCGCCACCAGCTATTCGGCCGTGGGCGCCAACGGCGTGCTACAGGCATATGCCTATCCCGGCTCCTACTCGCTGACGATTGCGCGGGTGCCTTCGGCTTATACCCTCACGCAGCCAAGCGGCGGCTCGTACGCGGGCACCTTCAGTGGCAGTGACCAATTGATAGCCGGGCAAAACTTTGGCATAGCCCCCATTGCCAATGTTGCCGACGTGAGCATCACCATCACTCCCTACGGGGCGGTGCGGGCGGGCTTCACCTCCCGCTACCGCATCACAGTGGAGAACCTGGGCACGACCACGGCCAGTGGCTCCGTCACGGCCACGCTCGATAGCCACCTGACCTACGTGAGCAGCACGCCCAGCGGCACCCGCACCGGCCAAACCGTGGCCTGGACCTACGCCGGCCTGGCGCCCTTCGGCCGATTGGAATATGACGTGCTGGCCAGCCTGCCCATCAACGTTGGGCTGGGCACGGCCCTGGTTTCGTCGGCTGCCGCGCCGCTTGCCGGCGACGTGGACGCCACCAACAACACCGCCACGGCTCCCCAAACGGTGGTTGGGCCCTTCGACCCCAATAGCATTGAAGTGAATTACGAGCGCCTGACCCCGACCCAGGTGGCCACGCAGCAACCCCTCGACTACACCATTCACTTTCAGAACCTGGGCACGGCCGAAGCCACGACGGTTGTCCTTTCCGATACGCTGGACGCTAAAAAGCTCAACCTGGCAAGCCTGCTGCTGGTGTCGCAATCGCACAACTGCAGCTGGTCGCTGACCAGTACCGGTTCCAAGGCCGGCCAGCTGACCGTGCGCTTTCTCGGCATCAACCTGCCCGGGCGTAACGTCGACGTCATCCGCTCCCAGGGATTTGTGCGCTTCCGGGTGCAACCCCGCACCACGCTGGCCGTGGGCGAAGTCATTCCGAACCGCGCGGGAATCGTGTTCGATTTCAACGCGCCGGTCATGACCAACACGGCCACCACCACGGTGTTCTTGGCCTCGTCGGCCGTGGCCCGCCACGACGCGGCGGCCTGGAACGCCTATCCCAACCCCGCCACCGACGCCGTGACCATCTCGGCCGACCTGGCCACCGGCGGCCGCTTGCGCCTCGATTTGCTCGACGCCCTGGGCCGCACCGTGCGCCAGCAAACCCTGACCGCTCCCGCCGGCGCCCTCCGCCAGGCCCTCGACCTGCGCGGGCTGGCCCCGGGCCTCTACGTGCTGCGCCTCACGCCGCCCAGCGGCCCAGCCAGCACCCAGCAACTGGTGCGCGAGTAAGGTTTTCCATTTTTTCTGGCTACGAAGCCGGGTTGCCCAGTGGGCGGCCCGGCTTTTTTGCGTGGGCGCGAAGCGGCTGCTTGGTCGATTTTAGCAGGCTGCTGGTCTGGCGATGGCGGCTGCTCATCGGCAAGGGGAAGATTTGGCCGGGCTGCGCCGAAAAAGTACGCGCGGGTTTGGCACGGTTTTGTAATACCTCCTGTCATCGGCCACCTCGCCGGGCCAGTGCCCGAGCATGCAGCGAGGCCGGTTTCTTTCACCCTTTCAACCTTCTGGTTATGAAATTTTCACGCCTTTCGGGCGGCCTGGCCGCGGCTTGCCTTTTGATTTCTGCTTTTGCCGGTTCGGCCTCGGCCCAGCAAGTGTACCGCGACGCCTACGGCAACCCCAAAGCAGCTCCTTCGACGCGGCCCATGGGCAGCAGCGGCTCCCGCAAAGCTTCGGCGCCCAGCTATTCGCGCCAGCCTTCGTATTCGGCCCCGGCCAGCAGCAACTCTGCCGTGCGCTTCGGCTTCCGGGGCGGCCTGAACGTGTCTGACATCCAAGGCGATGCCGTGAAGACCTTCACCGACCTGGCCGGCTATGCTCCCGACGGCGCCATCACCAAGCAGATGCGCCCCGGCTTCTACGCCGGCATCTACGCCACGCTGCCGCTGGGCACCAGCTTCGCCATCGAGCCCGGCATCAACTATTCCGAAAAAGGCGCCGTGCTGCGCGGCACGCTGCCCTTCCCCGCCCTCGATTTCCTGAACGCCAACGTAACCGGCACCGCCCGCCTGGCTTACGTGGACGTGCCGGTGCTGGCCAAGGTGTTCGTGACGCCGGGCTTCTACCTCTACGCCGGCCCCCAGGCCTCGTTCCTGGTGAGCGGCAAGGCCCGCGTCGAAGCCGGCGCCCTCGGCTTCACCGCCTACAAGCAGGACTTCGACGTGTCGAACCAGCTGCGCAAAGTCGACTTTTCGGCATCCGCAGGCCTTGGCTATCAGTTTGAAAACGGCCTCGGCCTGAGCGCCGGCTACGACTACGGCCTCACTTCCCTCGACGCCAACAACCGCTTCGACGCCCAGAACCGCGTCATCAAAGCCGGCCTGAACTACTCCTTCTAACCCCGCGGACTACCCGCCATTCTCTTCCACTTATTTAGTTTCGCTATTGCTCGGGTAAGCATCCGAAATAGGTTATAAAAAAGGCCCCGTCGGTATTCGGCGGGGCCTTTCTGGTGTTATAAGTCATCCGTCATGCTACGCCTGTCATCCTGAGCGCAGCGAAGGACCTTCTCACCGCTGAACAGTTTGTTCGGACGTGAGAAGGTCCTTCGCTGCGCTCAGGACGACAGGTGGTTTGCGGCCATCGCCTTCCCTCTATCGTTTGCCTACGGCGCCGTTGCCGCTCAGGCCCTCGGCCAGGCGCACGAGGCGCACCAGCTCGGCGCGGTAGCCGTCGGTGTCAGCGCCGCGGGCGTTGTTGGCCAGCTGCTCGGTGGCGGCCCAGGTGGCGGTGCCGCGCTGCTCGCTCTGGCGCAGCAGCATGCCGAACTGCGCCACGGCGGCCGCAAAGCGGAAGTCGGCTGAGGCCTTTTCGATGCTCGTTGGCGTACTGGCCAAGGCCTGCGAGAGCAGCTTGCTGGCGCTGCCCTGCGGCTCCTTGTAGCGCAGCTTCACGGTGAGCACCTCGGCGGTGGCGGGCGCCGCGCCTTTGGTGGGCTGCTGGTATTTCAGGTCGTCGATGAGGGGCTGGGCACTGCCCACGGGCACGAGTTCGTAGAGGGCCGTGACCGTGTGGCCCGCGCCTAGCTCACCGGCGTCCTTGCGGTCGTTGTTGAAATCTTCGGCTTCCAGCATGCGGTTTTCATAGCCCACCAGGCGGTAGTTGGCCACGCGAGCGGGGTTGAACTCGATTTGCAGCTTCACGTCCTTGGCCACCGTGAAGAGCGTGCCGCCGAACTGGGCCACCAGCACGCGGCCGGCCTCGTCGAGGTTATCGAGGTAGGCGTAGTTGCCGTTGCCTTTGTCGGCCAGGGTTTCCATGCGGGAGTCGCGCAGGTTGCCGCGGCCGCAGCCCAGCACCGTCAGGAACACGCCGCTTTCACGCTGGTCCACAATGAGCTGCTCCATGGCTTTGTCGGAGCTTTCGCCCACGTTGAAATCGCCGTCGGTGGCCAGAATCACGCGGTTGTTGCCTTCCTTGTTGAAGCTCTGCCGGGCCGTGGAGTAGGCCAGGCGCAGGCCCGCGCCGCCGGCCGTGGAGCCGCCGGCCTGCAGCCGGTCAATGGCGTCGAGAATGACCTGCGGCTGCGAGCCGGGCGTGGGCGGCAGCACCAGCCCGGCCGCGCCGGCGTACACCACCAGGGCCACGTGGTCTTGGGGCCGCAGTTGCTTCACCAGCAGCTTCAGGCCGGCCTGCACCAGCGGCAGGCGGTCGGGGCCATCCATCGAGCCCGACACGTCGACCAGAAACACCAGGTTGGCGGGCGGCAGCTTGGCCGTTTCCACTTTTTTGGCCTGAATGCCGATGCGGGCCAACTGATGGGCCGCGTTCCAGGGGCACACGGCCAGCTCGGTGCTGATGCGCACGGGGTCGGGCGAGGTGGCGGCCGGCGCGGGGTATTCGTAGCGGAAGTAATTCAGCATTTCCTCCACCCGCACCGCGTCGCGCGGGGGCAGCTGGCCTTCGTTGAGGAAGCGGCGCACATTGGAGTACGAGGCATTGTCCACATCGAGCGAGAAGGTGCTGAGCGGGTCTTTCTTAGCCGAGAAATACGTGTTTTCCTTCACCTCCGCGTAGGTGTCGCCGGCGCCGGCTTCTTTGCGGGCGGGCAGCGTGTTGGGGTAGGGGGTAGTGATGGCCACACCGGCCACGCGGCCATTCAGCCCGCTGGCCGGGGCCGCGTAGAGGGCATCGGCGGCCGACTGGGCGGCTTTTACTTTGCGTTTGGAGGGCATGGAGTTCGAGGCAGGGGCACTGTACTCGTCGTAGTAGCCGTAGCCCGTCACCACCACTTCGCTCAGCTGCTTCGTGTCGGCAAAAAGCGCCACGTTGACCACGCGGTTGCCTTCAATGCGACGCTCCTGGGTGGCGTAGCCAATGCTGGAAAACACCAGCGTGGCGGTACCAGCATTGGGCACCAGGAGTGAGTAGCGCCCGGCGGCATCGGTGCTGACGCCGAGCTGCGTGCCTTTTACCAGCACCGTGGACCCCGGCAGAGGCTGCTTCGATTGGGCGTCCATCACCACGCCCGTGATGGTGCGGTGGCGGGTGGTGTCGGCGGCCAGGGCCGGGGCAGGGGAGCCCCCCTTCGATTTCTTCTGGGCACAGGCCTGGTCCAGCGGAGCCAGCAACAGCGCAAGCACGGGCAGCAGCAATAGATTTCTCATAACAGCAAGCGGGGGTTAGGTGAAGCTTGCTGACTTGATGCAGGGCCGCGTGGGATTGCACACGGGCGGTTGCGTTTTGCAGCAGCGACGCCACGACCGGACGGTAACGGGTAGCGCACTTGCCAAAACCGCCCTAACTTCCCAGCGCCATGTTCTTCCGCCGCGCCAAACCGTCCGCCGCCGCCCCGCTCTCCGACCAGGAGCTGCTGGCCCGCTACCGCGCGCACGGCAACGTGGCCGACCTGGGCCTGCTCTACGACCGGTACCTGCCCGAGGCGTTTGCCGTGTGCCGCCGCTACCTGGCCCCGCCCGACGAAGACGCCCAGGACGCTACTATGCAACTGTTTGAGCACTTAGTGAAGGTGCTGCGCACCCACGCGCCCGACAACTTTCCGGCCTGGCTGCACACCACCGCCCGCAACCACTGCCTGATGCAGCTGCGCGCCCGCAAGCGCGGCGGCCCCAGCGCCGGGCCGCTCATGGTGAGCTTTCCCGATGCTACCGATGTGGAAACGGCGGGCGCCCGGCATCTGCTGGACGAAGAGGCCGCCGCCGAAGACGCCGAAGAAACCGAAATCCGCCTGCAAAGCGTGGAAGCGGCCCTCGCCCAACTCCCCCCGGCCCAGCGCCGTTGCCTCGAATTATTTTACCTGGAAAAGAAGTGCTACCGCGACATCGCCACCGAAACCGGCCTCGAGCTGAACCTGGTGCGCAGCCACCTGCAAAACGGCAAGCGCATGCTGCGCCGCCAGCTGGAGCCGCCCGCGCCGCCCAAGCCCGCCGCGCCGTCGCCCCCGCTTTCCAACCCCAATAACCCGCTCCATGTCGCCCGCTGATTCGCCTTTTGCCCAGGTGCCTGCCCCCGGCCCCCACCCGGCCACGGCGGAACTGCGCGCCTACGCGGCCGGCACCCTGGCGCCGGCCGACGAGCATCGCCTCGAAGCCCACTTGCTGGACTGCGAGCGCTGCGCCGAGCTAGTGGAAGGCTTTTCGATGACCGACGCGCCCACCACCGACCGCGCCGTGGCCGAGCTGCGCACCCGCCTGCAGGCCCGCATCGGCGGCGAGCAGCCCGAGCCGGTGGCCACGCAGTGGGTCTGGCCTCGTCTTGCTGCCGCTGCCGCCTTGCTGGCCGTGGTAGGAGGAGGCATCTGGGGCTGGCAGCACCAAACGGCCGTATCAACAGATAACACCGCCGTCCAGGAAGTTACCGTCCGCACTGCCAGCCAAGCGCCGCCCGTGGCAGCCGCGCCCCAGTCCAGGGAAGAACCTGCTGCCACTCCGGCTCCCGCGGCCGGTGCACCGGCCGCGGCCGACTATGCAGCGGTGGGCCCGACGGCCCCGCGCCGTCCGGCCCGGCTTCGCTCAGCACCCAAACCGGTGGCACCGGCATTAGGGTCCGACGGCTGGCTGGCCAATTCGGCCGCGCGGCCGGCAGCGGTGGAAGGCCGCACGCAGGCGGCCAGCGCGCCAGTAGTCGCCGCCGAAGTTGCAGCCGACGAGCAGGCAGCCCCGGCGGCCAGTGCTGGCGTGGCCGCATTAGAAGAAAAGGTGGCAACTCCTGATACCGCCGCAACTGACAACGCAGCGAATATGGAGATGGCGGCTCCAGCTCCAGCTAAAAAAGCGAAAAGTGCCGTTGCCGATGCAGCCGCAGCGCGGGTACGAAACACGGCCATGCCCACCGTGGCCATCAACCCCGCCCCGGTAGGCGGCACGCCGGCCTTCCGGTCTTACCTGCGCCGCGAGGCCGCCGAATTTGAGCCCGAAAAGGGGCCCAGCATGAACGGCAGCGTGCACGTAAAATTCATCGTGGGCGCCGACGGCAAAGTGAGCGACCTGAAAGTGACCAGAGGCCTCCGCGACGACTACGATGCCGAGGCCCTGCGCATCGTGTGCGACGGCCCCGCCTGGCAGCCCGGCGTGGCCGGTGGCCGCCGGGCCGCGCTGCCCATGGAGGTAACGGTGCCGTTTTAGTCGTGGCGAGGCCGGCAGCAGCGACGCTACAGTTCGGCGCCCGGTTTTACGGTGCCGGCGTCGACTGATTTCAGGAAGGTGAGCAGGCCTTTGAAGTAGGTTTGCTGGTCGTCGTACATGCTCATGTGACTGCCTTCGGGGCAGATGAGGGAATTGCCGCGCTGCACCTTGGTGGCAATCATGCGCATGTGCTCGGGGTCCATGGTGTCGTGCTTGCCGCCGATGCTGAGCACCGGCACGCTGAGCTTGGGCAGGTCGGGCACGCGGTTCCAGTTCACCAGCTTGCCCGAGATGCCGAACTCGCTGGGGCCCTGCATGGTCACGTACAGCGACTGGTTAATCTTGCTCATGGCGCGCGTCACGGGCTCGGGATTGGGCACGATGCGGCACAGGTGCTCGGCGTAGAAATTGGGTTCGAGCAGGCCCATGTAGCGCGGGTTGCTGAAATCCTTTTTGGCTTCAATCTGCCGGATTTCGGCCAGCACTTCGGGCTTCATCTGCTTGGCCAGCACCTCATCGGCGTAGCGGCCGTAGTCGGGACAACTCATCATCATGTTCGAGATGATGAGGCCTTTGAGGTTCTGCTGGTACTTGAAGGCGTACTCAGCGGCCAGGATGCCGCCCCAGCTGTGGCCCAGCAGGAAAAAGTTGGTGCTGTCGAGCTGCAGAGCCTGGCGCACCTGCTCCACTTCTTCCACGTAGCGCGGCAGGCTCCACATGGCCGTGTCCTTCGGGTTGTCGGAGTTGCCGCAGCCCAGCTGGTCGTAGTAAATGAACTCAATACCTTCCTGGGGCAGGAAATTCTCGAAGCACTCAAAATACTCGTGCGTGGCCCCGGGGCCGCCGTTGAGCAGCAGCACCTTCATCTTCGGGTTGTTGCCGAAGGTCTTGGTCCAAACGTTGAACTTGCCCTTGGGCGTGGTAATGGGGATGACGTGCACGCCGCCGTCCTGTACGCCGGTTTCGGTGGGGGCGAAGTAGGAAGCCACCGCAGGGGCGGCCGGCGTGGCCGTATCGGTTTCGCCCGGGCTGTTGGGCTGGTTGCAGCCGGCAAAAAGCAGGGCGCTGAGCAGCGCGGCGGAGATACGCAAGGAGCGGAAAGCAGGCATATGCACAAGCGAAGGGTTAGCAGGATTCGCTGCCGGAACCGTGCCCGGTAATCCCGGTGAAAGGTAGCCCAAACCAACCAGTTGCGCTATCTCGGCCTCAAGCTTTTTGCGTACGCCCCCTATACGAAGACGGCCGCGCTGCCTCCTGAGAAGCAGCGCGGCCGTCAGGCAATCATTCGCAGGCCGTTGAGCCGGGTGGCCTCTTAACGAAAAAGGCCCTTAGCCCGAGTAGCCGCCACCGCTTTCGGGCTCGGTGGCGCTGCCGCCGGGCTCCACATCCAGCGTGGGCTTGGCCAGAAAATCGACGTGGCTGTAGTCGGGGGCGCCGTTGCCGGCGGGCTCGGGGGCTTCGTCGAAGGTGCGCTCGATTTCGCTCAGGTCGAAGCCCTCTACTGGCGTGCCGAAGCTCACCTTGGCCGTGATGCGGTACTCCACAATGCGGTTGTCGCGCACCTTGCAACTCTGGTCTTTGATGTAGATAGACGAAATGTTGGGCACCGACGTGCTCAGGCTCTGCACGGCACGCTGCAGGGCATCCTCGAAGCTTTTGTCGGACGAGGCGAGGATTTCGATGACTTGTTTGATGGAAGACATGCGGAAGAAGTGATTCTGTGATGGGTGGATGTGCCGAGCGCCTACACGAGCCGTCGGCTTTTGTTGATTTCTGGTAATTCCCTGTACGCGGGAAGTCATTTGGCAGCTATTTCGGTTGAGAATAAAAGCGGCCGTTACGCGGCGGTGTACTTTTGCGCACCGTTCCGGCCCGAGCCCGCACGTTCGCACATCCACTAACCAGCACATTCAACGAATGGATTTCCGCACCGAAAAGGACACCATGGGCACCGTGCAGGTGCCTGCTACCGCGTATTGGGGCGCCCAGACCCAGCGCTCCATCGAGAATTTCCCCATTGCCCAGGACATCAACCGGATGCCCAAGGAAATCATCGCCGCCTTTGCCTACCTCAAGAAAGCCGCGGCCTTCACCAACCGCGACGCAGGCGTGCTGCCCGCCGACAAAGCCGAGCTCATTGGCAAGGTGTGCGACGAAATTCTGGCCGGTAAGCTGGCCGACTCGTTTCCGCTGGTGGTGTGGCAAACGGGCTCGGGCACGCAGAGCAACATGAACGTGAACGAGGTGATTGCCTACCGCGGCCATGTGCTGCAGGGCGGCCAGCTCACCGACGAGAAGAAGGTGCTGGCCCCCAACGACGACGTGAACAAGAGCCAGAGCTCGAACGACACGTTCCCGACGGCCATGCACATCGCGGCCTACAAAATCCTGGTCGAGACCACCATTCCGGGCATCGAGAAGCTACGGGATGCCTTGAAAAAGAAGTCGGAAGACTTCATGCACATCGTCAAAATCGGCCGCACGCACTTCATGGACGCCACGCCGCTCACGCTGGGCCAAGAGTTTTCGGGCTACGTGAGCCAGCTCGACCACGGCCTGCGCGCCATCAAGAACACGCTGGCTCACCTGAGCGAGCTGGCCCTGGGCGGCACCGCCGTGGGCACGGGCATCAACACGCCCAAAGGCTACGCCGAGAACGTGGCCAAGCACATTGCCGACCTCACCAAGCTGCCCTTCGTCACGGCCGAAAACAAGTTTGAGGCCCTGGCCGCTCACGACGCCATCGTGGAAGCCCACGGCGCCCTCAAAACCGTGGCCGTGAGCCTGATGAAAATTGCCAACGACATCCGCATGCTCAGCTCGGGCCCGCGCGCCGGCATCGGCGAAATCGACATCCCCGACAACGAGCCTGGTTCCAGCATCATGCCCGGCAAGGTGAACCCCACCCAGTGCGAGGCCATGACCATGGTAGCGGCCCAGGTGATGGGCAACGACGTGGCCATCACCGTGGGCGGCTCCATGGGCCACTTCGAGCTGAACGTGTTCAAGCCGGTGATGATTTACAACTTCCTGCACTCGGCCCGCCTCATCGGCGACGTGTGCGTGAGCTTCACCGACAAGTGCGCCGTGGGCATCGAGCCCATCAAGGCCAACATCAAGAAGCACGTCGACAGCAGCCTGATGCTCGTGACGGCCCTTAACCCCTACATCGGCTACTACAAAGCCGCCGAAATTGCCCAAACGGCCCACAAAAACGGCTCGACGCTGAAGGAAACCGCCCTGAAGCTGGGCTACGTGACCGAGGCGCAGTTTGACGAGTGGCTGAAGCCCGAGGAAATGGTGGGCATGTAATTGCCTTCCCAGTACTGTCATCCTGAGCGGAGCGAAGGACCTTATCACGTTTGAACAACGGCTGTCCTAACGTGATAAGGTCCTTCGCTCCGCTCAGGATGACAGCCGAATTGAAAGCCGTCCGTCCGTTCCGGAAGGGCGGCTTTTCTTTTTTCCCAGCATCTTTGCGGCCGCATGGATTTCTCTGCCCACCTCGTTCTCGAAAACAACCGGGCCCGCCTCCGCCCGCTGGAAATCGGCGATTTTGAAGCCCTCAAAGCTGTGGCCTTCGACGCCGACCTGTGGAAGTATACCCTCACGCGCGGCGATGACGCCGTGAGCCTGGCCGCCTACATCCGCCAGGCGCTGGAAGCGCGCGAGCAGGGCCTGCGCTACCCCTTCGCCATCATCGACCGCGAAACCGGGGAGCTGGCCGGCAGCACCAGCTACTACAACGACTCGGCCGCCGACCGGCGCCTGAGCATCGGCTACACCTGGGTGGGCACCAAGTTTCAGCGCTCGGGCCTGAACCGGGCCTGCAAGCACCTGCTGCTGTGCCACGCTTTCGGGCAGCTGGGCTACGAGCGGGTAGAGCTCGAAACCGACTCGCGCAACCACAAGTCGCGCACGGCCATGGCCCGCATGGGCGCCACCGAGGAAGGCACCCTGCGCAGCCACCGGCCCACGCAGGGCGGCATCCGGCGCGACACGGTCATCTTCAGCGTCATCAAGCCGGATTGGTCGGAGCTGCGCCAAACCACGTTTCAGCCCTTTGAAGCCCGTGGCTGAGCCGGCCCAACCCGGCTCCGGCCGCCTGCGCCCGCCCGAGGGGCTGTGGCGGCGCCGCGTGGCCAGCTTCGGCCATGCCTTTCGGGGCGTGTGGGCGGCGCTGGGCTCGGAGGTGCATTTGCGCTTTCATGCCCTGGCCACGGTGGTGGTGGTCGGGCTGGGGCTCTTCTACGGCATCACTCGCCTCGAATGGGCACTGGTGGCCATTTCGGTGGCTTGTGTGTGGTCGGCCGAGTTGGTGAACACGGCCATTGAAGCCCTCACCGACCTGGCCTCGCCCGAATACCACCCGCTGGCGGGCAAGGCCAAAGATGTAGCCGCCGGGGCTGTGCTGCTGGCCGCGCTAGGCGCCGTGGCGGTGGGGGCGCTGGTGTTTTGGCCCTACGTGTTTGGCCGCTAGCCGCCGGCCGCACCTGAACCATTGCGGGCAGCGGGCGTACCCATACTCGGGTTGTCCATTCCGGGCGTCTCATCTTTTACTCTTTTCCCATGCGCCTGCTTTTTCTTGCCGCTTCTCTGTTGCTGACTTCGGCCTGCGCCCACAACCAAGTGAGCGTGACCACCCCCACCACGCCGCCCGCCACCGGCCAAGTGAACGGCCCGGCCACGCCCGCGCCCACCAGCGCCAACACCGTGGACCCCGTGCCCGCCCGCGTGGCCGAATCGGACACCACTTCCCGCCCGCTCTGGCTGAAAGACCGCATTGCCGCGGTGCTAGCCGAGCGCAAGCGCAACCCCATCACCCGCATTCTGCGTTACCGCTACGGCGGCCAGACGGTGTATTACATCTCGGCCCCGTGCTGCGACCAATACTCCAATGTGTTCGACACCAAAGGCAAGCTGATTTGCCAGCCCGACGGCGGCATCACCGGCAAGGGCGACGGCAAGTGCCCCGACTTCGACAAAAACAAAACCGACGAGAAACTGGTCTGGCAAGACCCCCGATAGCGGTGAAATGGTGAGCTATTGAAACCTTGTTCGTCGCGCTAGAGACTCACCATTTCGCCCACTCACTATTTCACCTATATGAATACCTTAGAAAAACTCGGCGCTTTTAATGTGTGGGCCAACGACACCGTGCTCAACCGCCTCGACGAGATTGCCGCTTCGGGCCAGGAAATTCCGGCCGTGGTGCTGCGCCTGTTCAGCCACGTGCTCAATGCCCAGGCCATCTGGATTTCGCGCATCAACGGCGTGCCCAGCCCCGTGAAAGTGTGGCAGGAGCACGACCTGCCCACCCTGCACCGCCTGCACGAGCAAGCCTCGGATCCCCTGCACCAGCTGATGGTGAACGCCGACGAAACCGAGCTGCAGCGCCTCATTTCATACACCAACTCGCTGGGCGACAGCTATGACAGCCTGGTGCACGACATTCTGACCCACGCCGTGGTGCACGCCAGCTACCACCGCGCCCAGGTGGCCACCCGCCTGCGCGACCACGGCTTTGAGCCCGTCAATTCCGACTTCATCACCTACTGCCGCGAGCTGAGCGCGGCGGCCCAAACGGCCGTGCCCAGCCTGTAGCCGCTCACCGCAAGTGGCTTCGAAACCCTTCCGGTCCCGGAGGGGTTTTTTAGTGCCAACATCCTACCAAACCCACCCCCACGCTTTCGCTTATGTCTGAGCTTATTGCCGCTACTCCCGTTCTCACCGCCGAACGCCTGAACAGCGCTTATTCCTACGCCAGCTACCGCCAGCTCATCAACGAGCTGATGGCCGACAACCGCACCACCGGCACCAATCAAACGGAGCAGATTGTGCAGTACGCCCGCCTCAACATCCAACGCATGCAGCGCCTAGACAAAACCATTGAGCTGCTGCCCGAGGTGCGGAAAGCCCTCGACAACCTCAGCGAAGGCTACGAGTGGCTGGTGATAACCGAGGGCTGGTGCGGCGACGCCGCCCAGATTGTGCCCGTGCTCGAAGCCGTGGCTCAGGCCAGCCAGGGCAAAATTGCCACCCGCTACGTGCTGCGCGACGAAAACCTCGACCTCATGGACCGCTACCTCACCAACGGCGGCCGCTCCATTCCCAAGCTCGTCGTGCTGCACACCGACACCCTGACCGAAGCGGCTACCTGGGGCCCACGTCCGGCGCCCGCCCAGGAGCTGTTTGTGCGCCTCAAACAGGAAGGCGTTTCTTACGAAGATTTTGCCACCCAGCTGCATAGTTGGTACGCCAAAGACCGCACCCGCAGCACCCAGCGCGAGTTGCTGGAGCTGCTCAAGCGCCTGCGCTAGCCGCTATTTCCGCAAGCAAAAAGCCCCGGCCTCAGGTGAGGTCGGGGCTCTTTGCTGGTCTGGAAAGCGAAGGCGCTATTGCACGCTCACCGCGCCGAGGTCGGTAATCTGGTCGTTGGTCACCACCACGCCGGTGCGCACGGCCGTGCGGTAGGTCGGCTGGCCCACGGGCGCCGTGGTGCTGGGGAAAAACTCCACGCGGTAGGTACCGGCGGCCAAATCGGTAAGCTGGTACGCGCCCGAAGCGTCGGCCGAGGTGCTCACCGTGTCGGGGCCAAGGATGGTGGACCGGATGGCCAGCACCTGGGGCCGCGCGGCGGCCGGCGTCACGGTGCCGCGGATGCCGGCGCGCAGGTCCTGGGCCACCACGCGGATGACGGGCTTGAGCAGGTAGCGCTCCTTTTTGTCGTTGCCGGGGCGCCAGTTGCCGCGCTCCACGATGGACTTGGCCACGTCGAAATCAAGCAGCAGCTGATAGGTTTGGCGCTCGCGCAGGGAGGCTTTGTCGAGCTTCAGCTTCACGCCCGAAGTTTGGCCGCTGGGCGTTTTGAGGTCGTAGCGCTGGCCGTCGGTGCCAATGACGTAGCTGTCGGGCCCCAAAATGAGGCGAATCTCCTTGAGGTCGCCGGGGGCAAAGTCTTCGCTCACGAGCAAGGCCGAGCGGCCGTTTACGTACTCAAGCACGTTGACGGCCTGCGGCGTGAAGCCGAGGGTTTTCCAGCCGTCCGGGTCTTTCTCTTCCTTCAGGTGCACCTCAATCTGGCGCACATCCAGCACCACGCTGCGGAAATCGCCGGGCGCATCCATCAGCCGAACTTCTAGTTTCGAAGTGTTGCCGTCCGAATCTTTGGAGCAGCTGGCCAGGCCCAGCAGCGCGGCGCAGGCAAGCGGAAATAGGCGAGTGATTTTCATAGGAAATTGAATTGGATAATACTTGTGGAGCCTGAAACGGCCTGGCCGCCCCGGTGGTTGCCGGGCCTCTGCTGCCAACAATACTGCCAGAATTTCGCTCCCTGGCGTTTTTCGGTCTCCGGCTCGCCATTTTATCAGCAGCGTCCCGCCCCTCGTTGAAATAGTACAATACGCAGAAGGCCGGCGTTGTTGCGCCGGCCTTCTCTCGGGGGAAATTTATTTTTTGGTCGTGTCCGCCGGTTCGGGGTCGGCGGGTTTTGGCTTGGGCTTGGGTTTGCCGAAGAGACCGTTCAGGCCCTGACCAATCTGGTTTTTGAGGCGGGCCTGGGCTTCCAGCCTAGCCTTCTCCTGCACAATGCGGGCCTTTTCCTCGGCGGTTTGCTCGGCGGCGTCGGTGCTGGCTCTGGTGCTGTCCTGGGCCGCTTTCTTCTTGGTGGCCAGGCCCAGCAGGGCGTCGGTGAGCTTGGTTTTCACCACGTTGGTCACAATGGCTTTGCCCTGGTCTTTCACGCTGCCACTGGTCAGCTTCACACTGGGCGCCTTCACGGTGCCGCCAATGTTCAGGCCCAGGGTCACGCGGTCGGTGCCCTGGATGTCCTTCACGCCGGTGAGCTGGGTGAGCTTGCTGTTTAGGGCGTTGCCGAGCTTGCCGGTGGGCACGTTCAGGGCCGTGACGTAGGCCAGCGCGCCGGTGAGGCTGTTCGAGCCGCCCAGGGTCATTTTCACGTCGCCCACGGTCAGGTCGAACGGCTGCACCACGAGGTTGCCGTTCACGATGTTGGCCTGGATTTTCTTATCCACCACCAGAATGGTTTTCAGCTCGGGCAGGGTGGTCAGGCTCGCAATTTTGGTCATCACCTCCGACTGGTTCACGGCCGCCCGCACAATGTCGAACAAGCCCTTGCCGCTCAGCGTGGCCAGGTTGGGCATCATGTCAGGGCCCATCTCGCCGCTCACGCTAAAGTTGGTGCCGAACACGCCTTCCACCTGGCTGGCCAGCGGCACCAGCGTCTTGATGGTGTTGAAGGCCGCAAACGCCTTCTGGAAATTCAGGTCCTTGATATTCAGCCCGAAGTCGAACTTGGGGTGCGCCAGGTTCTTGCTGCTGTAGCTGCCCGTGGTGCCAAAGCTGGCCCCCAGCGTGTTGAAGTTCATGTTCTTGAGCACGGCCGTCTGGTCGCGCACCGTCACCGTGCCGTTGGCGTTGGTCAGCTTCAGGTTGTCGTAAGTCACGTTGTCGACGTGGCTGTTCAGCACCAGGTCGAAGTATTTCGGAATTTGCAACACGCCGTCGGCCTTGGCCGGGGCCGCCGCGCCCTTCACCGTGGGCTTGGCCGATACCTCGTCCACCATCCACTCGTTCACGTTGAAGTTGCGCGAGTTCACCGTCAGGTTGCCCTTCAGCGACTGCCCCGGCGTGAACAGGTAGCCCAAATAATTGCTCACCGTGCCCGAAGCCGCAAAGTCGGAGCTGCCGGCCGTGCCGTTCAGGCTCTGCACCGCAATCTGGTTGTTGTTGAACGTGGCCGTGCCGGAGCTAATTTTCACGCCCTGCGGCAGGTCTTTGCTCTTGTAGGTCACGTTGTTGGCGCGCACCGTGCCGCTGGCCACCACGTTCTGGTAGCGACCGGCTTCCACGTCGGCCATGTTGCCCTTGGCGGCAATGTCGCCGGCCACGCGGCCGGTCACGGTCATGCCTTCGAGCGGGAAAATCTTGGTGATTTTGGTAAGGTCCACGGTGCCGCGCACGTTGGTGTCGAACACCGGCTTGTCGATGTTGTGCGCGCTTAGGCGGCCCTCCAGCGGCTCGCCCTCCAGCACCATCTTGAACTGGGGCAGGTTTATCTGCGTGTCGTTCACCTTGCCCGTGGTGTTCACCACCGTGCCGTTGAGGTTGATGTTCTCAATCGGAGCCGGGAATTTGGCCGATTTCACGAAGCCGTTGGTCAGCCGGATGGCGGCGTTCACCACCGGCATCTGGGTTTTGGAATACACGCCCTTGGCCGTGCCGTCCACAAAAAACTGCCCGCGCATGGTCAGGTCCTTCACCGGGTACACCTTCAGGGCTTCGGCCAGGTTCACGTTGGCTTTCACGCGGCCGTTCACGTTCATCGGCTCCAGGCCGTCGATGGCGATGTTGCCGTCCACGGGGTTCGGGCCCAGGTCGAGGTGAAACTGCGGGATGTTCACCTTCACGTTGTTGGTGTATCCGGAGGGGTTGTCCACCTGCATTTTCAGGTTGATGTTCCTGGCCGCCTGGGGCAGGTCGGGGTACTTGAACTGGCCGTTGCTTACCACCAGGTTCACGCCGTAGCCGGGCATGTGCAGGGCGTTCTGCGTGCCCTTGTAGTAGCCGTCGAAGGCCACTTTGCCGCTGGTCTCAATGTTCTTGAACTTCTCCGTAAACACGCCCGGCACCAGGCTCAGCAGGGTTTTGAAGTCCGTTTCGAGCGCCTTGAAGGTGATGTCGTAGGTAATGTCGGTGGCATTAGGCAGGCCAATGGCGCCGGCAAAGCTGAACGGGAATTCGTTGAGCTTAATCTTGTTATCCTTGAACGTATACAGGTTCTTGTTCAGGTCCATGTTCATCGTCACGTCGGCGTCGAGCTGCTTATCGGTCACGTAGGCCACGTTGTTGTAGCTCATGTCGAGGTCGGCCGCCGTGGTTTGCGACTTCATATCGAACACGTTGCTGGCGAAGTCGCCGCTGCCCGAGTGGTTCACGCCGCGGGCTTCCATGCGGAAAGGGAGGGTCAGGTCCTCGTAGCGCAGGTGGGCATCGGTCAGCTTCCAGCCTTTGATGGCGAGGTTCACCTGAGCGGTATCTTGGCCCTTGGCCGCGGCGGCCGAATCCGAAACCACCACGTCCCAGTTGGCCAGGCCGCTCTTGAGGCGGCGCAGGCTCAGGTCGGGCCGCTCCAGCTCCACGCTGTTAATCTTGATTTCCTGACCTTTGATGACGGTCATCACGTCCAGTCCCACGCGCAGGTTGGGCAGGAAGGCCAGCGTGTCGCGGCTGAACGAGTCGAGGCCAATCACGCGCAGGTTTTTGATATCGAGCGTCAAATCCGGGAAGGAGTGGAGCACGCTCACGTCGATGTTGGCGGGGTCGTATTGCACCTGGGCGCGCACACGCTGGGCAATCTGCTTGTCGGCCAAAGCCCGCAGCTTGTCCTTGAACAGGAACGGCGCGGCCACCACGGCCACCACCAGCACCACCAAAAACCCGACGACTCCCAACAGAATTTTTCGCATAGCTGAAACGAATAAAGTAGTGTGAACAAAGGTAGAACGGACGAGCTACTGTGTTTTTTACAATCGGGCCCGAATCAAAGACATAAGGAGTTTCTGCGTAAAAATGTGCCCCATAGCTCAGTTTTGGTCTTTGGTCAAGCCACCGAAACCCGGTTTGAGCTGTTGCATTCGGCATATTGGCACCAGTTGCGCAACTTTATTTTCGGGTCACTGGTCGACCGCAATGGTCGGCTCAGCGCGGTCTACAACGTAAATTCTCTTGGTATAAACCAATTTGGATAATTAGATAAGTTACAAAGTTTTATCAAATTATTATAACGCCTGTTTGGCAGGTATATTTGCTCTCCTGAAATCATCTTTTTCAATTATGAAATTGTTCTTTATCTCGCTTTTTTCATTGCTGGTTGCGTTTACCCCTGCTTCCCGCGCTCAAGTCAGCACCTTGAGCCTGATGGGAAATGTGCAGTCCGACGACCAGCGGGCCATACCCGGGGCCGCCGTAACGGTCATTCACATGCCGTCCGGCGTGCGCCACGCCACGGCATCCGACCAAGCCGGCCGCTTCATGGTGCCGAACCTGATGGTGGGCGGGCCCTATCTGATACGGGTAGGCGAAGGCGGCTACCGGCCCCAAACCGTGGAGAATATTTTTCTGGAAGCTGGCAAAACTGCCAATTTCACCTTGGTGCTCAACCGACTGACCGCTGAAGCCCCTCGCAACTCTGCTTCCCAGGCCCAGAACCCCGCGGCCGAGCCGCAAGGCACCACCATGACCCTGGCCAAGGAAGCCGCGGTGGGTGGCCCCGTGCTTGTGACCCTGACGCCCAACCGGCCGCGCTCAGGCGGCAGCGCGGCACGCCCACCCGCGGCGGCGCCCACCGCCATGCCCACCGTAAGCACGCCCGTGGCAAGCGTGCCCACCGCAAGCCCGGCCCCGTCAAGCCCGGCAAATTCGCAACCAAGTGCTTCGCCGGCGGGCCCTGCCGCGCGCTACCGTCGGCGCCCCTATACCCCTGGCAAGCCCTACGCGCCCAAAAAAGTAACCGACCCCATCGTGCCTGGCCACTTCGATGCCAAAAGCGGCAACTACCTCTACCACACCGGCGCCCCCACTACCCTGAAGCTGCCCAATGGCGCCAGCATTGCGGAAGTTGGTGCCAATTCTACCGAAAGCTTCCTCTACCGTTTCCTGTCCGACCCCACGGCCCGCGTCGACACCGCCGACCTCACCAAGGGCTGGTATAACTTCGACCGTGTATTTTTCATGCCCGGCAAGGCCACGCTCGCACCCGAGTCGGTGGGCCAGCTGCGCAACATTGCCGCCCTGCTCAAGGCCTATCCCACGGCCCGCATCAAGCTGGGCGGCTACACCGACAGCACCGGCACCTACAAAGTGAATAAGCAACTGAGCGAAGCCCGTGCCCGCACCGCCTGGGCCAGCCTCGTGGAAATGGGCATCAGCCCCAGCCGCATCGACGCCCGCGGCTACGGCCCGCGCTACTCCATCGCGCCCAACACCTCCGAGGAGGGCCGCGCCATGAACCGCCGCCTCAGCGTGAAAGTGCTGCAAAAGTGAGGCGGGCGCGCGGGCGTCGGTGCTGCCCGCGGCTGTACCTTCGCTTTCGGGGGCCACACTAACGGCGGGCCCCGCGGCGTTACCCGGTCCTCATGCTCCAGCGTTTCCTTTCGTTTTCTCAGCTCCTGCGGCCGGCCTTGCTGGTCAGCCTGTTGGGCCTGGCGTTGGGCGTCCGCGGGCAGGACGTGTACTTCTCTCAGCCCTTCGCCACGCGCCTGCACACCAACCCGGCTTTCACCGGCTTGGTCGACGACTATAGCGTGACGCTGAGCTACCGCAACCAGCTGCCCACCCTGGCCGGCTCCTTTGTGAGCACCCAGGCGGCCGGCGACCTGCGCCTCAACCAAACCGGCCAGCACCACGCCCTCGGCCTGCTCATCAACCAGGACCGGGCCGGCTCGGTGGGCTATACGCGGCTCGAAATCGGCGGGCTTTATGCATATCACACCCGCATCAAGGAAAAGCTGGCGCTCAGCGGCGGGCTGCGCGCCAGCTATGGTCGCCAGCGCATCGGATATGACAATTTCGTGTTTGGCGACCAGATTCGGGAAGACGGCAGCGTGACCGGGCCCACGGCCGAAGCCCTCGACTTTGCGCCCGCCAACTACCTCAGCCTGGGCACCGGTGCCGTGCTCTACACCGAGCAGTTCTGGCTCAGCGTGGCGGGTCAGCACCTCAACCAGCCTAACCTGGGCTTTCGCCAACAGAGCGAGTTGCCCCTGCTGCTGAGCGTTTCGGGGGGTTACAAGTTCTTCGCCGTCAAGCCCGGGCCGGGCATTGCCACGCGTGAGGTGAGCTACACGCCCGTGGCCGCCTACACCCGCCAGGGCGGCTCGCAGCGCTTGGAGACAGGCCTTTACGTCACGGCCTCGCCCGTCACGCTGGGGGCGGTGTACCGCAATATTTCTCCGCTCGGCAACGTTGATGTGCAGCACGTGCTGGCCGTGGTGGCCGGGGTGCAGGCTGGCGGCCTGCGCCTGGGCTACAGCTATGACGTGGGACTCAGCCGCCTAAGCGCCGATTTGGGCGGCGCTCACGAACTAACTCTGGCCCTTCGCGCATTTGACCGATTGGAAAACGCCCATCGTCGCCTAAAAAGAAGAGTTTACCCGGCAGCACCTTGTCCGGCATTCTAATATTTTGTATTATTGCGTCCTAATTGCCTTAGATAACTCCTCAGCCCCATACTCATTTTAACTTTGTTATGAAATTAACCAATTATCTACGCCTATCCGTGCTTGGCCTGGTAGTCTTGGCGAGCTGCGGCAAGAAAGGCCCGCCCACGGCCCAGAAACCGGGTAAATATTCTTCTACGACGGGTATTGAATATAATACGGAGAAAGGCATGGCCGTCGCCAACTTCAAGAAAATCCCCGAAGGCCCCGGCCTGGTGTTCATTGAAGGCGGCCGCACGGTGCTGGGTTCGCAAGAAGAGGACGTAACCCAGACTCACGACAACATCGAGCGCACGGTGACCATCGCCTCGTTCTACATGGACGAAGCCGAGGTAGCCAACATTCACTGGCTGGAATACCTGCACTTCATTCGCGCCGACTCGGCCGAGGAATTTTACCGCTCGGCCCTGCCCGACACCACGGTGTGGGCCCGCGACCTGTCGTTCAACGACCCCTACGTGACGTACTACCTGCGTTACCCCGGCTTCCGCTACTTCCCCGTGGTGGGCGTGAGCTGGCTGCAGGCCGATGACTACTGCACCTGGCGTACGGCCAAGGTAAACGAGCGTCTGGCCTCGGGCGGCGATGCCAAGCCCGGCGGAGGCAAAGGCCTCTTCGGCAAGAAGAAAGACAAAGCCACCGGCGAAGGCGCCGCAGCTGGTGCCGAAGGAACCACGGGTGCAGCTGGTGCTCTGGCCGACGGCAAAAGCGGTGTTTCCATCGAAAAAGGCAACACGCTGCCCAACTACCGCCTCCCCACCGAGGCCGAGTGGGAATACGCCGCGCAGGCCCTCGTGGGCACCCAGGAAGTGGGCAACGAAAACCAAGAAGAGAAGCGCATTTACCCGTGGGATGGCAAATCGACCCGCAATGCCTACGGCAAGAAGCAGGGCCAGTTCCTGGCCAACTTCAAGCGCGGCCGCGGCGACTACGCCGGTATTGCCGGCAGCCTGAACGACGGCGCTATGATTACGGAGTACATCTACTCCTACCCGCCGAACGACTACGGCCTGTATAACATGGCCGGCAACGTGAACGAGTGGGTGCAGGACGTGTACCGCCCCCTGTCGTTCCAAGACGTAGAAGACCTGAACCCCTTCCGTCGCAACGGCGTGGGTGACCCTGCCGAGAAGTACGACAAGAAAGGCTACCAGTCCTTGATTGACGACCACGTGCGCGTGTACAAAGGCGGTTCGTGGCGCGATGTGGCCTACTGGCTCTCGCCCGGCACGCGCCGCTTCATGGCCGAAGACTCGGCCACGGCTACCATTGGTTTCCGTTGCGCGATGATTAACGCCGGCTCGAACAAGTAAGCTTCAGCCCAAGCAAACAAAAAGGCCGCTCCTGAATCAGGAGCGGCCTTTTTGTTTGTTTGCCCGATGCGGAGACGAAGATTACCTATCGGCGCAGGCGATTGTCGCGATGCTGACCTCGGCCGCGCCGGCCGCCAGCAGCACGGCGCCGCAGGCTTCGAGGGTGGCGCCGGTGGTGAGCACGTCGTCGACTACCAGGATGCGGCGACCAATAATGGGTGCGGAGTCTTCCACCTCAAACACAGTAGCCACGTTTTCCCAGCGTTGGGCGCGGTTCTTTTTGGTTTGGGTCTTGGTGTTGGTGTTGCGGCGGAGGGTGGTGATACCTGCTGGCACTTTCAGGCCATCGGATAATCCGGAGGCAAATGCTGCGGCCTGGTTGTAGCCGCGCTTCGCCAGCTTCTTAGGGTGCAGCGGCACGGGCACCACCAGGTCGAAATCGGCAGCCAGACCGGCGGCGTGCAGCTCGGCCCCGTAGAGCTGGCCTAGGGCGGTGCCCACGTCGCGCTGGCCCTGGTATTTGAGCTCGTGCAGCAGATGCTGCACCCGGCCGTGGCGCACGAAGCGCAGGTAGCTCAGGGCATGGCGAATGGGCAGCTTGCCCCAGAAGCGGCGGCCCAGCGGGTTTTGGTCGGGCGGCAGGCGGTGGAAATCGGTATAGGGCAGCTCGGCCCGGCAGCCGGTGCAGAGGTGGTTTTCGCCGGACACCAGCGGCTCCTGGCACGCCAGGCACAGGCGCGGGTAGATGAGGCCGACGAAATCATTCCACAGGGTGCGAAGCATAGATTGATTTGCTGATTGGTAGATGTGCTGATGTGCTTTTGGCTGAATAGGGAAAGGCCGCCATTCTACGGGGATTGGCACGAAAGGCCGTTCTTTGTACCTTCTGGTCACTCATACAGTGCCGGGCGCTTTGGCTGTTTCGTGCCACGGCTCCCAAGCTACGCTGAATGGCTCACAATAGCCAGCAACTCAGCAAATCAAAAAATTAGCACATCAATCGAATGTCTCAAGTAACCGAATTTAACGAGTACCGCCAGCGGATGAACGCCACCATCATGGCGGCCGACAACAAAGTCATCAAGCGGTTTTTCAACCTCGATACCAACACCTACGCGGCCGGCGCGCTCGACGTGAAAACCAAGGAAATGTTGGGCCTGGCCTGCTCCATGGTGCTGCGCTGCGACGACTGCATTAAGTACCACGTGGGCAAGTGCTTTGAGGAAAAGCTCACCGACGAGGAGATTTACGAAGTGTTTGCCATTGCCAACATCATCGGCGGCAGCATCGTGATTCCGCACTTCCGCCGCGCGGTGGAGTACTGGGAAATCCTGAAAGCGGAAGCGGGCAGCGAGGCCCGGGCCGGCGAACAGGCCGACCTGGCCGCTCACAAAGCCGCGCACGGCAACGAGCCCGCCGCATGAGCGAGGACCTAAGCCCCGCCCAAACCCACGAGGCCGAAGAAGACTTCGAAGCCCGCTGGGAAACCCTGATGCTGGAGATGCAGGAGCGTTTCGGCAAGCGGCCCGATTTGAACGCGCTGCTGCTGCTCATCGGCATTCAGGAGCTGAACCAGGGCATCACCACCTTCACCAAGGAGCAGAAGCAGGACCTGATGCACATCGCCACCTGCCGGCTCTTCAGCCTCAGCGGGCACTACGAGCTGGAGCGCGTGGACGAAGACGGCTGGCCGCACTACAAGCTGCTGCGCCCGGTGCCGTTTGCCAACCTGAAGGAGCAGGAGCGCATGCTGAAATGGCACGTGCTGGAGTATTTCGCGCTCGACCCCGGCGACGACCTGTAACCCAATAGAACGTCATGCTTCGGCTGCGCTCAGCATGACGGACTTTTTCCTCCGCATAATCAACCAATGAAAATCGTCTCTTATAACGTCAACGGCCTGCGTTCGGCGGTGAGCAAGGGCTTGCTGGACTGGGTGGCCGAGGCCGCGCCCGACGTCTTGTGCCTGCAGGAAATCAAAGCCAGCCGCGAGCCCATGGACGTTTCCGGCTTTGAGGCGCTGGGCTACGCGGCCTACCTGCATCCGGCCCAAAAGCCGGGCTACAGCGGCGTGGCCACGTTCACGAAAGTGGCGCCGAAAGCCGTCATCCACGGCTGCGGCCAAAGCTGCTACGACGACGAAGGCCGCGTGCTACGGCTGGATTTTGCGGACGTGTCGGTGCTGAACACCTACATGCCTTCGGGCACGAGCGGGCCGGAGCGGCAGGCCTTCAAAGTGGAATGGCTGCACTTTTTCCGCGATTACGTGGCCCGGCTGCGGGCCGATGGCAGCACCACGCCGCTGCTCATCGGCGGCGACTTCAACTGCTGCCAGACGGCCATCGACCTGCACAACCCCAAGGCCAACCAGAACAGCCCCGGCTACACGCCCGAGGAGCGGCAGTGGTTCAAGGACTTCTTGGCCGATGGGCTGGTGGACACCTTCCGGCACCACCACGGCGAGGCCGTGGGGCACTACTCCTGGTGGAGCTACCGGGCCGGCTCACGCAGCCGCAACGTGGGCTGGCGCCTCGACCACTGGCTGGCCGATGCCGCTCTGCAACCCCGTTTGGCCGGCGCGGGTCTGTTGCCCGACGTGGTGCATTCCGACCATTGCCCGGCTTGGGTAGAGGTAATGTAGCGCCGGCGTCTGTCATCCTGAGCGCAGCGAAGGACCTTGTCAAGCCTGAACAAATAATTCAAGCGTGAGAAGGTCCTTCGCTGCGCTCAGGATGACAGACGCCCCCCATTACGAACCAAGCGCCGCGTCCTGATGTATCTTTCCTGAATAAGACCTCATTTATGGCGATGCTGATGGAGCGCGGCGCTGCGGCGGCCGAGTACCCCGCCCTGGCGCGGGTGCGAACGGAGCTGGAAGCCTTCAAGCGCAAGTTTTACCTGAACCTGCTGGTGCGCGGCGGGCTGGTGGCCGGCGGGCTGCTGCTCACGTTTTTCGTGGTGTTCAACGGGCTCGAATATTTCCTCTACCTGCCCACGGCGGTGCGGGCGGGGCTGCTCTTCGGATTCATCGGCCTCACGATTTACAGCTTTGCGCGCTGGATTTGGACGCCGTTGGCCGCCCTCACCAACCTGCGCCGGCTGCTGAGCGACGAGCAGGCGGCCAGAAGGGTAGGGGAGCTTTTCCCCGACGTGCAGGACCGCCTGCTGAACGCCCTGCAGCTGCAGGGCCAGGCCCGCGACAATGCCCTCATTGCGGCCAGCCTAGAACAGCGCGCCGCCCAAATGGGCAATATCTCCTTTGCCAACGGCATCGACATCAAGCAGCAGAGCAAGCCGCTGTGGAAATACGCGGCCGTGCCCGCGGCCGTGCTGCTGCTGTTGCTGGCGTTTTATCCCAGCTTTTTGGTGCAGGGCACCGAGCGCATCTGGCACTACAAGCGGGCCTACTCGCCGCCGGCACCGTTTCAGTTCTTGATTAAAAACCCCAAGCTCACGGCATTTCGGGGCGAAGATTTTACGCTGGATGTGGCCGTGGCGGGCAATGCGCTGCCGGCCGATGTAAGCATTGCCTACAACGACGGCGAGCGTCGCCTGAGCAAGGTGGCCGGCCGCGGCGACCAGTTTCGCTACACCTTCGAGCAGCCGCAAGGCAATGTGACCTTTCAGCTCAAGGGAGCGGGATTTGCTTCGCCGGAATACGAGTTGACGGTGCTGGAACGGCCCAACCTGCGCGACTTCAAAGTCAACATCACCTACCCGGCCTACACCGGCAAAGCCGCCGAAACCATCGAAAACGGCGGCAACCTGACGGTGCCGGAAGGCAGCACGGTGCGCTGGGAATTTGCCACGGCGGCCACCGATGAGCTGGCGCTGGTGTTCCAGAACCCGGACGAGACGCTGGCCGCCACCGGCGACGATGGCACCTTCGTGGCCGTGCGGCGGGTGCTGCACTCCCAGCCCTACCTGCTGCGCCTGAAAAACCCGGCCAGCCTGAACCGCGACCCCATTTCCTACCAGCTCACGGCCGTGCCGGATTTAGCGCCCACGCTCACGCTGGAAGCCTTTGCCGACACCGTGACGCGTCGCTACCTGGCCCTGGGCGGTACCGTGCGCGACGACTACGGCCTGACCCGTCTGGCGCTGCACTACGCCCTGCGGCGCGACGGGCAAGGCCCCAATGCGGCGCCCAGCCGCCAGGGAACCGTGGCGTTGGCACTGCCGCGTGAGAGCTCGGGCACCTACGCCTACACCTGGAACCTCAACCCGCTGAACCTGCGGCCCGGCGACCGGCTGGAATACTACGTGGAGGCTTGGGACAACGACGGCGTGCACGGGCCGAAGGCCACGCGCACCCGCCCGGCGGAGTTCCGCCTGCCCGGCCGGCGCGAGATGCGCCAAGAGCTGAACGCCCAGGCCGAATCGGTGGCCAGCCAGATGAGCCAGGCCGCCAAGCAAAGCGAAAAGCTGGAGCGCGAGCTGGCCAAGGCCCAGGACAAGCTCAAGACCAAGCGCGACATGAGCTTCCAGGACCGGAAGCAGCTGGAAAACATGCTGGAACAAAAAAACCAGATGAACCAGCAAATGGAGCAGATGCAGAAGATGTTTGAGCAGCTGCAGCAGAAGCAAGACCAGGCCAACCCTAAAAGCGAGGAGCTGGCCAAGAAGGCCGAGGAGCTAAAAAAGCTGATGGCCGACCTGCTCGACCCCGAAACCAAGAAGCTCTACGACAAGCTGAAAAAGCTGCTGGAAGAGCAAAAGCAGCCCGATGCCGAGATGCAAAAGTTGCTGCAGCAGCTCGAAAACAAGGAAGATACTTTGCAGAAGGAGCTGGACCGCGCGCTTGAAATGTTCAAGCAGATGCAGCTGGAGCAGAAGGTGGAGGAAACCGCCAATAAGCTCGACGAGTTGGCCAAGGACGAAGAAAAGCTGGCCGAAAAAACCCAGCAGAACGACAAGGGAAACCCCGACAACAAACTTTCGAACCAAGAGCAAAAGGCTCAGCAGGAGCAGCTGAAGCAGCAGCAGGCCGAGAACCAAAAGGAGTTTGAGGACCTGAAAAAAGACCTGCAGGACCTCAAGCAGATGGACAAGGAGCTCGGCGACCAGAACGGCATGGATGAGCAAAAGCCCGACCAGGAGCAGACCGACCAGGACATGCAGGAAAGCCAGCAACAGCTCGGCAAAAACCAGAACTCAAAGGCCGCCGCCAAGCAGAAAAGCGCCGCCCAGCGCATGAAAAAGATGGCGCAGAAAATGCGCGACCAGATGAGCGAGGAAGAAAGCGACCAGGCCCAACAGAACATCGACGACCTGCGCGACATCCTCGAAAACCTGCTCACCCTGAGCTTCGACCAGGAAAACCTGATGAAGGATTTCCGCCGGGTAGACCAGTCCGACCCGCGCTTCGTACAGCTGGGCCAGACCCAGCGCAAGCTGCGCGACGACGCCAAAATCATTCAGGACTCGCTCTACGCCTTGGCCAAGAAAGAGCCCAAAATCCAGAGCTTCGTGACCCGCGAGGTGGGCGAGATGAACGGCCGCATGGACGAGTCGCTCACCCACATTCAGCAGCGTGACCCCGGCCGCGCCACCGCCACCCAGCAGCAGGCCATGACCAGCATGAACAACCTGGCCCTGATGCTGCAAGGCTCCCTCGACCAGATGCAGCAGGAGCAGCAGGCCGGCAAAGGCCAGCCGCAGGACGGCCAGGGCAAGCCCGGCAAGAAAAAAGGCAAGGGCAAAGGGCAGGGCCAGGGCAGCAAGCCCGGCCCCGGCAACATGGGCAAGATGCAGCAGCAACTCAACGAGCAGATTCAGAAGCTCTCGCAAAGCGGCAAGCAGGGCCGGCAGATGTCAGAAGAGCTGGCCAAGCTGGCCGCCCAGCAGCAGATGCTGCGACAAGCCATGCAGCAGCTCGACAAGCTGCAACAGGGGCAGGGCAAGCCCGGCGGCAAACCCGGCCAGGGCCAGGCCGGCGAAGGCAAAGACGGCAAGGAGGGCACCAAGGAAGGAAAAGAAGGCGGCCAGAACGGCAAGGACGGCAAAGGCGAAGAGGGCGGGGGCGGCACCGGCGACATCAAAAAGATGATGGAGCAAACCGAAACCGACCTCGTGAACAAGCGCCTCACCGAGGAAACCATCATGCGCCAGCAGCAAATCCTGACCCGCCTGCTGGAAGTGGAAAAATCGGCCCGCGAGCGCGACCAGGACACCAAGCGCGAAGCCCAGGCCGCTCAGTATAAACCCCCGGTTTTTCCGCCGGCGTTTGATAAATACAAGGGCAGCAAGGAACGCCAGACAGAACTTCTACGTAGTACACCCCCGAACCTCACCCCGTACTACCAGCGCGAAGTGGGGGAGTATTTCCAGAAAATCAAGTAAGCGGCCGGCGGCTACCATCCAAACCGGCAGCCGTTTCGTTAAGTGTTTAGCGTTCTGCTTAAACCGGGCTTCCGGACTGCGGCAGAAATTGTTGTGGCGCTTTGCCGTTTAAAAGACTATTTTTGCCGCCCCTAACCCGCTGCCGCCCTACCTATCAAACCGCCTTATGAAGCAGGTAAAAATTCAGATTCCGTCGCTCGTTGAAAATATCCGCGTGGTCGAGAGTTTCATTGACAACTCCAAGGATACCTTTCAGATTGAGGACGATATCTACGGCAACATCATGGTGGCCGTGACCGAAGCGGTGAACAACGCCATTCGCCACGGCAACAAGTTCGACAAAGACAAAAACGTCTACCTGTCGCTTTACGTGGAGCCGCAGCAGCTCAAATTTGAGATTGAGGACGAGGGCGCGGGCTTCAATTACGACAACCTTGACGACCCCACGGCACCCGAAAACCTGGAGAACCCGGGGGGCCGCGGCATTTTCCTTATCCGCCATTTGGCCGATGAGGTAGAGTTCAGCAAAGAAGGCCGCCGCGTGCAGCTCACCTTCCAGCTCACGCCCGCCCCCGCCGACGAAACCCCGACCACCGACCACGTGGCCGCTTAAAGCTGCCGTTTGCCGCATGATGAGTCACCCGCCGGTGGGGCCGCCCCACCACGACAACTTTCCTCCCGGCGAGCTTCACCACGAAGCCCCGGGCATTGAGTTCATGGTGGAAGACGTGCCCGAATTCGAGCTCGCCGACGCCGAGGAGCTCATTGGCTGGATTGAGCGCGTGGCGGCTGTGCATGAGCACCGCATCGTGCAGCTGACGTACATCTTCTGCTCCGACGACTACCTGCATCAGCTCAACGTCGAGTACCTCGACCACGACACGCTGACCGACGTCATCACCTTCGATAACTCCGACGACGCCGACATCTTGGAAGGCGACATCTTCATCAGCGTGGAGCGCGTGCGCGACAACGCCCATGACCTAGGTGTGAGTTTCCGCGACGAATTGCACCGCGTCATGATTCACGGCGTGCTGCACCTGCTCGGCTACCACGACAAAGACCTGCTGAGCCAGACAGCCATGCGCAAAAAGGAAGACGACTGCCTGTCGCTGCGCACTTTTTAGCCACTTTGCTGTTTGCTGTTTGCTGATTGAAACCACCCGACGCCCGCTACAAGCGGGCGTTTGGCATGTGTGGGGTAGAGGCGCAATATTTTGCGTCTCTTCGTCGAACGACCGGTACCGTGTCGTGCAACGACAATGTTCACCGCCGAGACTCGTTCTGGTCCTTTTTGCGTTTCTGCTGCCCGCACTCTCTATGTCCGCTTTTCCTTCCGAGCTACCCATCATTCGCGGCGAAGCCCTGGATTTCTACCTCGCCCAGGGCTACTATCGGATGCAGCAGGAGCTGTTCACCTGCCACTTCGTGCCGTTTGCGGGCCGCCTCTACACGGCGCACTGGTTGCGGCTGGCGCTGGGCCGCATCAGTTGGGGGCCGGAGCAACGGGCGCTGCTGCGCCGCAACGCCCGCTTTTCGGCCACCATTCGCCAATTCCGCATTACAACTGAATACGAAGAGTTGTACGCCCGCTACCGCGCCTCCATCAACTTCGACGCCGCTCCCACCATCGAAGCCGTGCTGCTCGGCGGGGAGGCGCACAACGTCTTCAATACCCAGGTCATTGAGCTGCGCGACGGCGAGCGCCTGATTGCCGCCGGCGTCTTCGACCGCGGCGAGCGCACCCTGGCCGGCATCCTCAATTTCTACGACCCGGCCTACCGCAAGCACAGCCTCGGCAAGTACCTGCTGCTGCTGAAAACCGACCACGCCCGCCGCCAGCACCTCGACTATTATTACCCCGGCTACCTGGTGCACGGCTACCCCAAGTTCGACTACAAGCTCTTCGCCTGCCCGGCCGCCACCGAAGTGTTCGACAGCGTGCGGGGCCTGTGGCTGCCGTTTTCCTGGGACGTCGTAACAGCCCATTCAGCCGAGTTGCTGGCCGACTGGCTGCCGGAAGAATTGGGCGGCCTCACGGTATAGGGGCGCGGCTTAATTACGCTGACCTTCGGTTGCCCCAACAGTGCTGCTTACATCCAAATCCTGAAACCCGCAACTCGTTTCACGTGAAACCGGCGGTGGGTTTTTGATTGCGTAATTTTGTAGTCCTCAATGCCGGAACGCCGGACGGGCCGTTTCGCGTTGCACGTTACTTATCGCCGGTTGGCGCGGTGCTTTATCCGGAACCCGCAGGGGTTCTTCTCTCGATTATGTTTCAAACCTCCGAATACGACGTCATTGTAGTGGGCGCGGGCCACGCCGGCTGCGAAGCCGCTGCCGCCGCCGCCAACCTCGGCTCGAAAGTGCTGCTGGTGACGATGAACATGAACACCATCGCCCAGATGTCGTGCAACCCCGCGATGGGCGGCGTGGCCAAGGGCCAGATTGTCCGCGAAATCGACGCGCTGGGCGGCCAGTCGGGCATCATCACTGACCAGACCATGATTCAGTTTCGGATGCTGAATCGCTCGAAAGGCCCCGCCATGTGGAGCCCGCGCGCGCAAAGCGACCGCATGCGCTTCGCCGAAGCCTGGCGCCTGGCCCTGGAAGGCATCGCCAACGTGGATTTCTGGCAGGAAGCCGTGACCGGCCTCGTGGTGGAAAACGACGCGGTGGTGGGCGTGAAAACCCAGCTCGGCATCGAGTTCCGGGGCAAGTCGGTGGTGCTGACCAACGGCACCTTCCTGAACGGCCTCATCCACATCGGCGAGAAGAACTTCGGCGGTGGCCGGGCGGCCGAGAAAGGCAGCCGCGGCATCACCGAGCAGTTGGTGGAGCTGGGCTTTGAAGCCGGCCGCATGAAAACCGGCACCCCGCCCCGCGTGGACGGCCGCAGCCTCGACTATTCCAAAATGGAAGCGCAGGGCGGCGACGAGGTGCCGAGCAAGTTCTCCTATCTCGATACGCCGCGCCTCACGCAGCAACGCCCCTGCTACATCACCTACACCAACGAGCGGGTGCACGACATCCTGCGCGAAGGTTTCGAGAAGTCGCCCATGTTTCAGGGCCGCATCAAGGGCTTGGGTCCGCGCTACTGCCCCAGCGTGGAGGACAAAATCAACCGCTTCGCTGACAAGGACCGCCACCAGATTTTTGTGGAGCCCGAAGGCTGGAGCACCGTGGAATGCTACGTGAACGGCTTTTCGAGCTCGCTGCCCGAGGACGTGCAGTACCGCGCCCTGCGCGAAATCGCGGGCTTCGAGAACGCCAAGATGTTCCGCCCCGGCTACGCCATCGAATACGATTTCTTCCCGCCCACGCAGCTGGCGCTCACGCTCGAAACCAAGCGCGTGCAGAACCTCTATTTCGCGGGCCAGATTAACGGCACTACGGGCTACGAGGAGGCCGCCTGCCAGGGCCTGATGGCCGGCATCAACGCCCACAACAAGGTCCACGGCAAGGCGCCCTTCGTCCTCAAAAGGAGCGAAGCCTACATCGGCGTGCTCATCGACGACCTCGTGAACAAGGGCACCGACGAGCCCTACCGCATGTTCACCAGCCGCGCCGAGCACCGCATCCTGCTACGTCAGGACAACGCCGACCTGCGCCTCACGCCCCTGGGCCATAGCCTGGGCCTGGCCTCCGATGAGCGCCTGGAGCGCGTGCGGATGAAGGAAGCCCAGACCGCCGAAATCGGCGCGCTGTTCCAGAAATTCGCCATCGAGCCCGCCGAAATCAACCCGCTGCTGGTGGAGCTGGGCTCGGCCGAAATTCACGAGAAAACCCGTGCCGTGAATCTGCTGCGCCGCCCCAACGTGGAGCTGGCCGACCTGCGCCGCGCCCTGCCCGCGCTGAATGAAGCCCTGGCCGCTTACGACGCCGAGGCGCTGGAGCAGGCCATCATCAACATCAAGTACGAAACCTACCTGCAGAAGGAGCAGCAACAGGCCGAGCGCATGCAGGAGCTGGAAAACTTCGTGATTCAAGGCCGGCTCGACTACCGCGCCATGCCCGCTCTCTCGCACGAGGCCCGCGAAAAGCTCCTCAAGATTCAGCCCGAGACTATCGGGCAGGCCTCCCGCATTAGCGGCATCTCGCCCGCCGATGTGTCGGTGCTGATGGTGTATTTGGGCCGGTAACTCAATTCCTGAACGTCATGCTGAGCGCAGCCGAAGCATCTCTACCGCTGAAGTAAATGAATACTTACGCGGTGGAGATGCTTCGGCTGCGCTCAGCATGACGTTCTTTTTTCACCAATAACCGCCTCGTTCCGTTCCCACGAAAAACTTGCGAACTTTGCCGGGCTATGAAAGTTGCCGCGCCGCCTCACCCGTGGCCGGTTTTGCCATTTAGAAGTATCCGTGTCCTACGAACGTTTAGACAACTGCCCGGTGTGCGGCAAAAGCGAGTTTCGCAACAAGCTGGTGGTGGAAGACCGCACGGTGAGCCACGAAAGCTTCGCCATTGTGCAATGCGCGGGCTGCGGGTTTCAATTCACCAATCCGCGGCCGCAGGAGGCCGACATCGGCCGCTACTACGAATCCGACGACTACGTGTCGCACAACAGCGCCGCCGTGGGCCTCGTGAACCAGGCTTACAAAGTGGCCCGCTTCTTCACCATGCGCCGCAAGGTGGGGCTGCTGAATAAGTTTGCGCCCCGCCGCGGCAAGCTGCTCGACTACGGTTGCGGCACGGGGCACTTCCTGGCCGCGGCCAAGGCGGCGCGCTGGCAGGTGGCCGGCCTGGAGCCCAATGCCCGCGCCCGCGAGGAAGCCAGCCAGCGCCTCGGCCAACCCATCGGGCAGGAAAGCCTGGCCCAATTTCAGCCCGGCACCTTCGATGCCATTACGCTCTGGCATGTGCTGGAGCATATTCATACCCTGAACGAAACGCTGGCCCAGCTGGTGGCTTTGCTGAAGCCCGACGGCGTGCTACTCATTGCCGTGCCCAACGTGGAAAGCCTCGATGCCCAGCACTACCGCGAGTTGTGGGCCGCCTATGACGTGCCGCGCCACCTCTACCACTTCGCGCCCAAAACCATGGCCCAGCTGCTCAAAAAGCACAAGTTGTTCGTGCGCGAAACGCTGCCTATGCCCCTCGACGCCTACTACGTGAGCATGCTTAGCGAGAAGTATAAGGCCGAGCGCGCCGGCGGCCTGCTCACGGTGCTGAAGGCCGGCTACAAATCGAACCAATACGCGGAGCAGCACGAGGGGCAGTATTCGAGCCTGCTCTACGTGGCCGGGCGGCGCACCCCGGCGGCCTGATGCGGCGCGCGGCGGGGCGGTGGGGGAGGGGCCTGGTGCTGGCCGCCTGTGTGCTGCCAGCGGCCCGCGCCCAAACCGTGCCCGCTGCGCCGGCGCGGCCCGACTCGCTCAAAACGCCAGCGCCGACCTTTGTGGTCGATACCGCCCGCACGGTTACCGTCGTCACCACCGAGCCGAGCAATGTGGTCACGCGCCCGCTGGCGTGGCGCATCGGGGCGGCCATTGTTGTTCTTACGCTTTCCACGCTGCTTCTCTATAATGTCCGTTCGCGCTGAACTGCTGGCTTTGCTGGCGCTGGTTGCCCTGCTTGATGGCTGCGCCGCCGTGGCCCCACCCCTGGGCGGCCCGCGCGACCGCACGCCCCCGCGCCGCATCAGCAGCTCGCCCGACAGCGCGGCCCGCAACGTGAGCCAGCAGTTTGTGCGGCTCAATTTTTCGGAGCCTGTCGTGACCAAGGACTTGAGCAAAAACCTGCTCATTACGCCCCAGCTGCCCGAAGACAACTCCTACAAGCTGCGCGAAGACCGCAACTCCATCACGCTGCTCTTCGACAAGCCCCTCGACCCGAACACCACCTACAGCTTCAACTTCCGCGACGGCGTGGTGGACATTACCGAAGGCCTGCCCGCCAAAAACGCCGTGCTGAACTTCAGCACCGGCGCCGTGCTGGATTCTGGGCGGGTGAGCGGCCTGCTCACCGATGTGCTCACGCTGAAGCCCGTGGGCGAAGCCAGCATCGGCCTCTACCGCGAGGCCGACACGGCCGGCGTGCGCCGCGGCCGACCCTACTACACTACCCTCACCGACAAAGAAGGCAAATTCAGCCTGGGCTTTTTGAAGGCCGGGACGTACAAAATCTACGCCGTAGGCGACAAGAACAACAACGGCCGCTACGACGACGGCGAGAAAATAGCCTACCTGCCCGCGCCCATTACCATCGTCGGCAGCACCGGTCAGCCCCTTTCCCTCAGCTTCACGCGGCCCGACCGGCGCCCGCCGCTGCTCACTACCCGCACGCCCAGCCCCACGCAGGTGCGCCTGAACTTCAACGAAGGCCTGCGCTCGGCGGTACTGGCGCCGTTGGGCGGCAGCGCCTCGGCCGCCGCCGTGACCGAGGCGGCGCAGCTCACCGACCGCGGCCGCGGCCTCATTCTTTACAAAACGCCCGCCGTGGGCGACGGGCGCTACCTCCTCACCATGACCGACAGCACCGGCAACGTGGGCCGCGACACGCTGGCGGTGAAGTTTCCGGTGCCGCCGGCTTCGGCCCGCAAGGTGGCCAACCCGCCGCTGTATTCGGTGGAAGGCTCGCCGCGCAGCGTGTTTCCCGAAGGCATGGTGCGCTTTCAGTTTGCCGTGCCCGTGCGCGTGGCCGCCGACAAGCCCTTCGGCACGCTGGTGGAAGACTCCCTGCGCCGCCGCCCCCTGCGCCTGCCCGCCGACGGCACCCTCAGCGCCGACCGCAGCCAGCTCACCGTGCGCTTCAACAGCCGGGCCCGGAACCGCCTCGACATTCTGCTCGACAGCACGGCCATTACCACCATCACCGGCCAGAACCTGCGCCTGAAGCCCCTGCGCCTCGGCATCAGCCAGCAGGACGTATCCACCAGTCTGGGGGGTCCTATTACGACCAAGGCAAAGAATTTTGAGCTGCAATTGCTCGACGATAAATACCAGGTAGTGGCCAGCCTGGCGTCGCCCAAAGGCCGCTACGTCTTTTCCGACATTGCGCCCGGCACCTACCGCCTGCGCGTACTCATCGACGCTGACGGCGACGGGCGCTGGCGCGACGGCGACCCCAACCTGCTGCTCCCCGCCGAGCCCGTGTACATCCACCCGCGCCCCCAGCAGGTGCGCGCCGGCTTCGACCTCGAGGAGCCACTTAGCTTTTAAGCTGCCCGCCCGGCGGTTGAGACGGCATACTGCAACGGGCCCAGATGCCAAAAGTCGTCTGGGCCCTTTTTGTTAGGTTGCTTTCTGCTGAAAAGCTTCAGCAGCTAATCCTGGCTTTTAAGCGGCATCCCCGTCGTCGGTACGCCAGGAGAGGGGCTAGCTTCTGACCGTCGCTCACTTCTTCCGGCCAATTTGACTCAACCTCCGCACGCAGGAACTGCCCTGCCGGATGCTGGCCGCGCTGACGCTTGTATTAAGTCGTTTTATGGCTCGGTTATGCCCATTTCGTGGAAAACTTATGCCTGATTCCAGTTACTGAGGGCCATTTCGGGCACTAATCCACCGTTTTTCCACGGGCTTTTCCACACGGTTTTGGCGTTGTGGGAAATTTCGGGGATAACCTGGTGGAAACATTGGGCTGGGCGGGGGATAAAGCGGGCACAAGTTTTTTTGGTCGTTTCCCGCCCCTCACAGGGGTTTTCCCACGGGGATAACCGGGGATAACTTCCCCGAGCCAGCGGCCCTTCCCACAAGCCCATTTAGGCGGGGATAAGAAAAATGTGGAAACCCGGTGCTGATGTTGAAAAATAGTATAAGTACCTGTAATACAATAAAATATTATCCACAATGCCAGTGGATAGTGCGTGGAAAAGACGCATCTTACCCCCACGTTTTCCCCGCTGGGGATAACCCTTTTGGCTTATCCACTTATCAACGTCCCTAATGAGTGGAAACAAAAAGAGTTTTTTAGAAAAAAATTTAATAAAAAGTTAAGGTTGGGGAAAACGCGGCTCAAGCGTTGTGGTCCGGCTCAAGCGTTGTGGTCCGCAACCCTGCTTTGCAAGTGTTGGGTTTTCCACCTGCCCTCGTCGGTTTTCCACCGCTTGCGTAAAAACGGGCACACCTCCCCTACTCGTTATGCCCTTCGACTACACCCTCGATTTCCATACGGTCGACTTCCGCCAGCACCCCGAGCTGTACCGGGTG
Source organism: Hymenobacter sp. 5317J-9 (assembly GCF_022921075.1). Taxonomy (NCBI): domain Bacteria; kingdom Pseudomonadati; phylum Bacteroidota; class Cytophagia; order Cytophagales; family Hymenobacteraceae; genus Hymenobacter; species Hymenobacter sp. 5317J-9. The sequence goes on along the minus strand of NZ_CP095050.1, from coordinate 257,172 downwards.
GGCCGGGGCGAGCAGGGCGTGCTGCTGGTGCAGCCCTACAAGGGCGAAATTTTGCCCCACTGGCGCTTCAAAGACGCCGCGGCGGCCCGGGAGTCGTCGGAGACGATTTACGCGCTATTTGAGGCGTATTTGAAAGCCCACGATTTTGTGGGCGCCGACATGGCCCGCAAATTCATCCAGATGGGCTTTACGCGGGCCCGGCGCTACGCCAACCACAAAGGCGGCAAGAAGTACGCCGGCCCTGTGCCCGACGACAAAAAGGGCCAGAGCGGCGCTCACGGCCGCGCCGAATTGCCCCGCACCACGCACCCCGACCCGGACAAGGTGGAAGCCGCTGCCATTTTCAAGCGCAAGTGGGACCAGGCCAAAACAAATCCCGAGTACCTGCGCCAGAAGGAAGCCTTCATCGAGAAGTACGGCAAATAAGGCGGTGCGTGGTTGCTGGCACCCAGTGCCTGGGGATGGCTTCTGTCTACCCGAAGCCGTGCAAACCCAAGCACCAGGTACCAACAACCATGCACCAAGCCTACCTTTGCCTACTACCCTTCACCCCAACGCCATGAGCACTCCCCAATCCTCCAGCATCGAGGAAAACGAAATTATTCTGGGCACCGGCATGGGCCCGTTGCGCTTCGGCGCCACCATGGACGAGGTGCGTACCCTGGTGGGCGAGCCCGAAGAAATTGACGAGTCCGACGACGACGACGACTTCGAGCACCAAGCTTGGAACTACCACGAGGAAGACTACCTCCTCTCCCTCTACTTCGACCGCGAAGACGACTTCCGTCTCAGCTGCATCGAAACCGACAACCCCAACATGCGCCTTTTCGGCGAGGCCATTGCCGGCCGCAGCATCGACCAGGTGAAAGCCCTCATGCAGCGCCACAACCAGCCCACGCCCGAAATCGAAACCATGGAAGAAGGGGCCGTGCGCCTCTCCTACGAGAAGTCGATGATTGACCTGTATTTCGAAGAAGGCGAGCTGCAGTTCGTCAATTTCGGCGTCTTCATCAACGACGACATGGAGGTGCAGTGGCCCAAATAAGGGGCTGGTTATCCACATTTGGGTCCTTTTTTGCTGTGGATAAGTGGATAAGTAACTAAAAACAGTGGGGTTATCCCCCAGATTTTACGTTTCGCTAGCAAGCTCCCGTTTTGCTAACAAACCGTGCAAACAAAAAGGCTGCCCCGTTGAGGGGCAGCCTTTTTTGTGATTGGCCGTCGAAACGGGGCTAGCCCAGCACCGCTCGGAACAAGAGAAACAGCAAGCCCGACAGCACCATGGTAACGGGCAGCGTGAGCACCCAAGCCAGCGCAATGTTGCGCACCATGCCGGGGTTGATGTTCTTGACGCCGCGGCTGGCCACCATGCTGCCCGCGATGCTCGACGTGAGTACGTGGGTGGTCGACGAAGGCAGTTTCAGCCAGGTGCTGGCGCCAATCATGGCTGCTGCCACCAGTTCCGAGCTGGCGCCCTGGGCGTAGCTCAGGTGCTCCTTGCCGATGCGCTCGCCGATGGTTTTCACGATGCGCTGCCAGCCTATCATGGTGCCCACGGCCAGCGAGAGGCTCACCATCAGCAGCACCCACCAGGGGGCATAGTCGGTGAAGGTCTTCATTTCCTTGGTGGCGTCGTCGTAGGTTTTGCGGTCGGCTGAGCTCAAGCTCACTTTCTCGGAGCCGAGGAGCTTTTTGGCCTTGCTGGTGAGCAGCAGCACGTCGCGGCGAATCTCGAAGCGCGTTTGCTGGGGCAGTTGCTTGATGTCGGTTTTGCCGGCGAAAATGCGGTCGAGGTCGGCGGTTTCGGCCTGAATTTCGGCCAGGGTCTTCTGGTCGGTGGGGCTGAGGTCGGCGGTGTTCACGCGGCTCATCACGTACTCCACCTTGGTGAGCGACTCGCGCAGGTCGAGCGGGTTCTTGGTTTCGTCGAGGGCGAAGCGGAAGGGCACGATGCCAATCAGAATCAGCATCACCAGGCCCACGCCCTTCTGGCCGTCGTTAGAGCCGTGGAAGAAGCTCACCAGCGTGCAGGTCGTAATCAGGGTGAGGCGAATCCAGAGGGGTGGGGGCTTGCGCTTGTGGGGCTCCTTAAAAATGGCCTTGCTGCGCACGAAGCGCTTGAACAGGAACATGAGGCCGATGGTGAGCGCAAAGCCCAGCAGCGGGCCCACGAGCAGCGCAATGCCGGTTTCGCCGGCCTTGCTCCAGTTCACGGCCGCGCCCTTGGATTCGGGCAGCAGCGAAAACGCAATGCCCACGCCCAGAATGGACCCGATGAGGGCGTGCGAGCTCGACGCCGGAATGCCGTAGTACCAAGTGCCCACATTCCAGATGATGGCGGCCAGAATGAGCGCGCCCACCATGGAAATGCCGTGGTAAACGTTCTGGTCGACCAGCGTTTCGACGGGCAGCAGGTAAATAATGCCCATGGCCACGCCGATGCCGCCGGCAAATACGCCAATGAAGTTCCAGAACGCCGACCAGACCACGGCTACCCACGGCCGAAGGGCGTTGGTGTAAATCACGGTGGCCACGGCATTGGCCGTGTCGTGGAAGCCGTTCACGAACTCGAACGCGCAGGCCGCAAGCAGGCACAGAACGAGCAGAATAAGCACGTGAGGCTCTAAACCTAAACCAAACATAAAAGGCGGTTTTGTGGGAAATTGAGTGTAATCATGGGTCAAAGGTAGGGAGGTGGCTCACAGCCGGCATGTTACCGAATTGTGAACAGCAGCGCGGGTAAATGTAGAGAACCTACCGCGGCGGAAGCCAATGCACCTTGGCCGCGAGGGAATCATGCTCCCTGGGACGGTTGAAGTATTCCGCGGCGTTTGGCGGGCTTTCTTTTAATGGGGTTCTAATCACGTTCCAGATTTCGCGCCTTCTACGCAGAAGTTTCAGCTTGCGCCGCATCGGCCTACTTTTGCACACATGAACCCAGCAGCAGAACCCGCACAACTAAAAGATATCGTGGCTCACGCCAAGGAATACGGCTTCGTGTTCCAGTCTTCGGAAATCTACGACGGCCTGGCCGCCGTGTACGACTACGGCCCCAACGGCGTGGAGCTGAAAAACAACCTCAAGCGCCTGTGGTGGGACGCCATGACCCAGCTGCACGGCAACGTGGTGGGCATCGACGCCGCCATTTTCATGGACCCCCGCACCTGGGAAGCCAGCGGCCACGTGGCTGGCTTCAACGACCCCATGATTGACAACCTCGACAGCAAAAAGCGCTACCGCGCCGATGTGCTGCTCGAAGAAAAAGCCGCCGAGTACGAAAAAGCCGGCGACCCCGCCCGCGGCGCCGCCCTCACCGCCGAGATGGGCCGCCTACTGACGGAAAACGACCTGGCCGGCGTGCGCCAGCTCATCATCGACGAGGACATCAAGTGCGCTGTGTCGGGCACCGGCAAGTGGACGGAGGTGCGCCAGTTCAACCTGATGTTCTCCACTCAGGGCTCGGCCGTGGACGGTGATGCGCCGCCCGTGTACTTGCGCCCCGAAACGGCTCAGGGCATCTTCGTGAACTTCCTGAACGTGCAGAAGTCGGCCCGCATGAAGGTTCCGTTCGGCATTGCCCAGATTGGCAAGGCCTTCCGCAACGAGATTGTGGCCCGGCAGTTCATCTTCCGGATGCGGGAGTTCGAGCAGATGGAGATGCAATTTTTCGTGCGCCCTGGCACCGAAGGCGAGTGGTACGACACCTGGAAAGCCGCCCGCCGCCGCTTCCACGAAGCCATTGGCCTGCCCGCCGCCAAGCTGCGCTTCCACGACCACGACAAGCTGGCCCACTACGCCAAGGCGGCCGTGGATATCGAGTTTGAGTTCCCCTTCGGCTTCAAGGAAATCGAGGGCATCCACTCGCGCTCCGACTTCGACCTGACCCAACACCAGAACCTGAGCCGCAAGAAGCAGCAGTACTTCGACGCTGACCTCGACCCCGCCACCGGCAAGGCCTATGGCAACTACGTGCCCTTCGTGGTCGAAACCTCGGTGGGTGCCGACCGTCTGTTCCTAGCCACGCTCTGCAACGCCTACCAGGAAGAAACCATCACGGAAGGCGAGGGCGATGCCCAGCAAACCAAAACCCGCACGTTCCTGAAGCTGCACCCGGCCTTGGCCCCGGTGAAGGCCGCCATCTTCCCGCTGGTGCGCAAAGACGGCATGCCCGAGAAGGCCCAGGAAATCTTCGACGCCCTGAAGTTCGACTTCCGCTTGGTGCTGGAAGAGCGGGACGCCATCGGCAAGCGCTACACCCGCCAGGACCTCATCGGCACGCCCTTCTGCATCGTGGTAGATGGCCAGACCCTGGAAGACAACACCGTGACCGTGCGCCACCGCGACTCGCGCGAGCAAACCCGCATGGCCATTTCGGAACTGCGCAGCTACATCGGCGAGGCTGTGAGCTTCCGCCGCATCTTCGAGCAGCTGTAGAAGCACGGCGCTGGGCTAACCTCACCCCCGGCCCCTCTCCAAAAGAGAGGGGAGCCTGACGTAATCTGGTTGTCATTTAAAGCCCCGCCTCAATTCAGAGGCGGGGCTTTTTGTTGATAATGAAGCCGTGTTTTGAAATTTCCAAAGGCGTCAGGCTCCCCTCTCTTTTGGAGAGGGGCCGGGGGTGAGGTTAGCCCAGCGCCCCTTCGCGTAACTTTGCCGCTTTACAGGATATTATGTGGGAAAAACTTGCCGTCTTTATCATCCGGTTTCGCCTGTCGCTGATTGCGGTGCTGGCCGTCATTACCGCGTTCATGGCCTGGAAGGCCAAGGACGTGGAAATGACCTACGACTTCGCCCAAGTGGTGAGCGAGCAGGACCCGGACATGATTTACTTCAAACAGTTCAAGCGGACGTTTGGGGAAGATGGCAACGTGCTGGTTATCGGCCTGCAGGACAGCTCAGTGTATAAGCTGGGCAACTTCAATGAGTTTCGCATCCTGACCGATACCCTCGCCAAAGTAGAAGGCGTGAATGGCGTGCTGAGCGTAAGCAAGTTGCTCAATATCAGCAAGGACACGGCTACGAATAGCTTCAAAGCCGCGCCTATTTTCAACACCCCGCCGCGCTCGCAGAAGGAACTCGACAGCCTGATGCGCGTGGTGAACAGCGTGGAGTTCTACAAAGGCCAGCTCATCAGCCCCAATACCGGGGCCACGCTGCTGGCCCTAACCATGGACCCCAAGTACCTGAACTCCTCGAAGCGGCAGGCGGTGATGAACAATATCCTGGGCTTCGCGACGCAGTTTGAGAAGAAAACCAGCATCAAGCTCCACTACGCCGGCCTGCCCTACGTGCGCTCCACGATGACGAGCAAAGTGGCCGGGGAGATGAAATTCTTCACCATCCTGGCCATGATTGTGACGGGCATTACGCTGCTGGTGTTCTTCCGCACGTGGTCGGCGGTGCTGTTTCCGCTCATCGTGGTGGGCGTCACGGTTATCTGGTGCATTGGCTCGATTGTGCTGCTGGGCTTCAAAATCAACCTGCTCACGGGCCTGATTCCGAGTATTATCATCGTTATCGGCATCCCGAACTGCACTTATCTGCTGAGCCGATACCATTACGACTACCGCAAATCGGGCAACCAGATGCTGGCCATGACGCGGGTTATCCGCAAAATCGGCCTCGTCACGCTGATGAACAACACGACCACCGCCGTGGGCTTCATCGTGTTTGCCTTCACGGATATTGCCATTCTCTACCAGTTCGGCCTGGTCGCCACCATCAACATTTTCGCAGCCTTCGTCATCAGCTTCATCCTGATTCCGGCCGTGTTTACCTACCTGCCGCCGCCCACGCCCAAGCAACTGGAGCACCTTGATGCCGCGCCCCTCACCAAGCTGCTCGAGTTCTTCGACTACCTCGTGCTCGACCGCCGGCCAACCGTGTACATCGCCGCGCTGGTGCTGGTGGCGGGTGCCGCCATCGGCATTTCGCGCATCGAAGCCGTGTCCTACATGGTGGACGACCTGCCCAAGAAAAGCTCCGTGAACTCCGACTTGGCCTTTTTCGAAAGCCATTTCAACGGCGTGATGCCGCTAGAATTCGAAGTCGATACGCACAAGAAAAAGGGCTTGTTCAAGCTGAAGAACCTGGAGAAAATCGACCAGTTTGAGAAGTACCTGCGCACGCAGCCGGAACTGTCGCCGCCCGTTAGCCTGGTGACCTTCCTCAAGGCCAGCACCCAGGCGTTTTACAACGGCAACCCGTCGTTTTACCGCCTGCCGGACAACTCGGAAAAGAACTTCATCCTAAGCGCCTTGGCCAATTCGGGCGGTTCCGCTGGTGGCGCAGGAATGAACAGCAAGCTGCTGCGCTCTTTTATGGACAGTACCAGCCAGAAAGCGCGCATCAGCCTGAAAATTGCCGACATCGGCTCCCAGAACCTGGACACGCTGATGAACACGAAAATCATCCCGGAGATGAATCGCATCTTCAAAGGGACGGGCATGGATATTCGCCCCACAGGCACGACCATCATCTTTACCAAGGGCAACGAATACGTTATTCACACCCTGCGCGACAGCCTGTTCATGGCTTTCGGGCTGGTGGGCCTGGTGGTGCTGTTCCTCTTCCGCTCGTTCAAAACCGTCCTTTTCGCGCTTATCCCTAATGCCGTCACGCTGATTCTCACAGCCGGCATTATGGGTTATTTCAACATCGCGCTCAAGCCCAGCACGGCCCTGATTTTCGTGATTGCGCTGGGGATTGATGGGGATAACTCCATTCACCTGCTGGCGAAATTCCGACAGGAAATGGCTCTGAACGGCGGCCGGGTGCGCGAAGCCGTATCCGTGACGCTGAGCGAGGCGGGCACCAGCATGATATACACGAGCATCGTGTTGTTCGTGGGTTTCAGCATCTTCGCCTTCAGCGAATTTGGCGGTACCAAGGCGCTGGGAATGCTAATGTCGGCGTCGCTGTTAATAACCAACTTCTCCAACCTGATACTGCTTCCCTCGCTACTCGTGACGTTTGAGCACGGCAAGGGCGACACAGATACCAACGCCCTCATTCGCCACTACGATGAGTCGTACCACGAGGAGGACGATGATGCCGACCTAAACCTGAAAGAAATGCACAAAGCCTCTGATTACGAAGGCGATTACTCGATTTAATTCACGTCATGTACTATCAGAACGTCATGCAGAGCGCAGCGAAGCATCTCGCTTGTGGTAGTAATCATTGACACCAAAACGATTGAATTACTGCCCCATGCGAGATGCTTCGCTGCGCTCTGCATGACGGCCTTACTGACCGACGACTGACTGAATCCCCAATGAAATACCCCGAATACAAGCAGCCGTTCAACTACGGCCAGCTCGGCGAGGACATCCTCGCCTGGTGGAAGGAGCACGGCATCTTTGAAAAGAGCGTGAGCAGCCGCGAAGGCCAGCCCACGTTCGTGTTTTACGAAGGCCCTCCGTCGGCCAACGGCGCGCCCGGCATCCACCACGTGATGGCCCGGACGGTGAAGGACATCTTCGGCCGCTACCAGACGCTGCTGGGCAAGCAAGTGCCCCGCAAAGGCGGCTGGGACACCCACGGCCTGCCCATCGAGCTGCAGGTGGAGAAGGAGCTAGGCATCACCAAGGAGGATATCGGTAAGAAAATCAGCGTGGAGGACTACAACCAGCGCTGTAAGGAAACCGTCATGCGCTTCAAGGCGCAGTGGGACGACCTGACCGAGAAAATGGGCTACTGGGTCGACCTCAACGACCCCTACGTGACCTTCGAGCCGGAATACATCGAGAGCTGCTGGGCGCTGCTCAAGAAGCTCTACGATAAAGGCTTGCTCTACAAGGGCTACACCATTCAGCCGTACTCGCCGGCTGCCGGCACCGGCCTGTCGTCGCACGAGCTGAACCAGCCCGGCACCTACAAGGACGTGAAGGACACGACCGTGGTGGCGCAGTTCAAGGTGAAGCGGGATGAGAAGTCGGAGAAGCTTTTCGCCGCGGCCGGGGCTGATGCCAACGTGTACATCCTAGCCTGGACGACCACGCCCTGGACCCTGCCCGCCAACACCGGTTTGGCGGTGGGCAAGAACATCCCGTACCAGCTCATCCGCACCTTCAACCCCTACACTTACGCGCCCATCCACGTGGTGCTGGCGAAGGCGTTGGTGAGCCGTTATTTCAACGAAAAGGGTGCCGCTGCGCCGCTGGAAGGTTATGCCGAAGGCGACCACAAGGTGCTGCCCTGGCGCGTGGAAGGCGAGTTTACGGGCGCTGATTTGGTGGACATCAAGTACGAGCGACTGTTCGATTTCACGCCGTTTGAAGGGCAGGAGCGGGCTTTCCGCGTTATCAACGGCGACTTCGTGACCACGGAGGACGGCACGGGCATCGTGCACATCTCGCCCACGTTTGGCGCCGACGACTTCCGGGCCGCGCAGCTGGCTGACATCCCGGCCCTGATGGTGCCGGATGCCGAAGGCACGCTCGGCCCCATCGTGGACCGGACGGGCCGCTACGTGCCCCAAATGGGCGAGTTTGCGGGCCGCTGGGTGAAGAACTACGACGGCCACGACGAAACCGGCGCCGACTATAAAACGCTGGACGAAAGCATCGTTATCAAGATGAAGGGCGACGGCACGGCCTTCAAAGTGGAGAAGTACGAGCACACCTACCCGCACTGCTGGCGCACCGACAAGCCCGTGCTCTACTACCCGCTCGATTCCTGGTTCATCAAGACCACGGCGGTGAAGGACCGGCTCATCGAGCTCAACAAAACCATCAACTGGAAGCCCGAAAGCACCGGCACCGGCCGCTTCGGCAACTGGCTGGAAAACTTGGTAGACTGGAACTTAAGTCGCTCCCGCTACTGGGGTACGCCGCTGCCCATCTGGCGCAGCCAGGACCGGACGGAGGAAATCTGCATCGGCAGCATCGCCGAGTTGAAGGCGGAGATTGACAAGGCCGTGGCGGCCGAAATCATGACCCACAACCCCTACGCCAACGGCGAAAAAGTGGACCTGCACCGGCCCTACGTCGACGATATTTTCCTCGTCTCGCCCACCGGCCAGCCCATGTACCGCGAGCCCGACCTCATCGACGTGTGGTTCGACAGCGGCGCCATGCCCTACGCGCAGTGGCACTACCCGATTGAAAACGAGGGCCAGTTCCAGAAGAATTTCCCCGCCGATTTCATCGCCGAAGGCGTGGACCAAACGCGCGGCTGGTTCTTCACGCTGCACGCCCTGGCCGTGATGCTGGAAGACTCGGTGGCTTTCAAAAACGTGATTGCCAACGGCTTGGTGCTGGATAAGAACGGTAACAAGATGAGCAAGCGCCTCGGCAACGCCGTCGACCCGTTTGCCACCATCAAGCAGTTCGGCCCCGATGCCACCCGCTGGTACATGATTGCCAACGCGCCACCGTGGGACAACCTCAAGTTCGACCCCGCCGGCGTGACCGAAGTGCAGCGCCGCTTCTTCGGCACGCTCTTCAATACGTACTCGTTCTATGCGCTTTACGCGAACCTGGACGAGTTTCAGACCAGCGAATTCGACCGCGTGCCGCACGCCGAATTGAGCGAGCTGGACCGCTGGGTGCTGAGCAAGCTGCAGTCGCTGATTGTGGAAGCGCGCGGCCACCTCGACAACTACGACCCCACAAAGGCCGCCCGCGCCATCCAGGATTTCGTGACCGACCAGCTCTCGAACTGGTACGTGCGCCTCTCGCGCCGCCGTTTCTGGAAGGGCGAACTGACTCAGGATAAGCGCGCTGCCTTCGAAACCCTGCAGGAATGCCTGGTGGTGGTGGCGCAGCTGATGTCGCCCATCGCGCCCTTCTTCGGCGAGTGGCTGTATAAGAACATGACCGACGGCATGCGCGCCGAGGCCGTGGCCAAAAACACGCCCCTGGCCCCGGAATCGGTGCACCTGACGCTACTGGTGGAAGCCGATACGGCCCGTATCGACCCGAAGCTGGAGGAGCGCATGGAGCTGGCCCAGCGCATCAGCTCGCTGGCCCACTCGCTGCGCAAAAAGTCGGTGCTGAAGGTGCGCCAGCCCCTGCAGCGCATCCTGGTGCCGGTGCTGAACGACTCGACCAAGGAGCAAGTCGGCCTCGTGGAGGACCTGATTTGCGCCGAAATCAATGTGAAGCACATCGAATTCCTCGACGACGAAAGCGAAAGCGGCGTGCTGGTGAAATCGGTGAAGCCCAATTTCAAGCGCCTCGGCCAGCAATACGGCCCACGCCTGAAGGCCGTGGGTGCCCGCATTCAGGTGATGACGGCGGCTGAAATCAGCAAGCTGGAGAAGGAGGGAAGCCTCGCCGTGGAGGTTGATGGCCAGCCCATCACCCTGGCCCCCGACGATGTGGAAATCCGCACCGACGACCTGCCCGGCTGGCTCGTGGCCACCGACGGCCCCCTCACCGTGGCTCTCGACGTGACCCTGACCGACGAGCTGCGCCAGGAAGGCCTCGCCCGCGAGCTGGTGAACCGCCTGCAGAACCTGCGCAAAGACTCGGGCCTGGAAGTGCAGGACAAAATCCGCGTCACGTTGGCAGACCAGCAGCCCGAGCTCACGGCCGCCGTGGCCGCGTTCGGCGACTACATCCGCACCGAAACGCAGGCCCTCGCGCTCGACTTCGCCGCCGATGTAAACGGCGGCTCGGTGCTCGAATTTGATGACTACTCCGTGCCGGTTTGGTTGGAGGTCGCAACTAGCTGATGCTGAACGACTCGTCGGGAGGTGGAATCCTCGGCGAGTCCTCTGCCGCACAAACGCTCAATAAGCTCGTCTTCGGTCGTACAAAACCTCAGACAATCAGTTGTAAAAGGTACAAAAGGACGGTAATAAAACAGGCTGCACAATTGAACGTCATGCTGAGCGAAGTCGAAGCATCTCGCGTGTGGTAGTAACTCATTTTTTAGCTGCGCTGACCTCCTGTTCAACGATGCGAGCGAGATGCTTCGGCTGCGCTCAGCATGACGTTCAATAGAATTCCAACCACCCAGAATGCACCCAACCCTCACCACTCGCCAGCAAAACGCGGCTAAATTCTTCCTGCTGGCGCTGTTCGTCATTGCTTTCGACCAGCTCTCGAAGTGGGCCGTGCACACCTACATGCAGCCCGGCATGGCGGGCGAAATCCCGGTCTTCGGCCACTGGTTCAAGCTGCACTACACGCTCAACCCCGGCATGGCCTTCGGCGCCGAGTTGCCCGCGCCGTATGGTAAGCTGGTGCTCAGCGGGTTCCGATTGCTGGCCGTGTTTGGCCTGAGCTACTACATTATCCGCCTCTGCAAGCAGCGCGCCGCCGGCGGCTACATCGCCTGCATGGCCCTCATCCTCGGCGGCGCCGTCGGCAACCTGATTGACTCGGTTTTCTACGGCGTCATCTACGACAACGCACCGTTTGGCTCGCCCACGCGCTGGTTCTACGGCCAGGTCATCGACATGCTCTACGTGGACATTTACGAAGGCTTCCTGCCCCAAAACTGGCCGCTGGTAGGAGGGAAGTACGTCTCGCTCTGGCCCATCTTCAACATCGCCGATTCGGCCATTTTCATCGGCGTAGCCTTGATTCTGCTCAATCAGAGCCGTTTTTTCAAGCAGGAAGAGCCCGTTGCCGTGACTGATAAACAGCGTGAGCCACTAGTAGCTCCGGACTCGGAGAATCTGGGGTAAGCCGTTTTCTGCTGGGCTTATGGAGCCCTGAACCTCAGAACGTCATGCTGAGCGAAGCATAGCGCAGCCGAAGCATCTCTACCGGGGTCGTAATTTCACTCCCCACAACGAAGCGGTAGACATGCTTCGACTACGCTGCGCTTCGCTCAGCATGACGTTTTTTATTGCCTTTTGCCCGCCAATTCCGCCCACGGGCACCCTCCCAAATGCACCCAACGCTCACCACCCGCCAGCATTCTGCGGCTAAATTCTTCCTGCTGGCCCTGCTCATTATCGCGCTCGACCAGCTTTCGAAGTATTTGGTGCACACCTACATGCAGCTCGGTTCGGCCGGTGAGATTCCGATTTTCGGCCAGTGGGCCAAGCTCACCTACACGCTGAACCCCGGCATGGCCTTCGGGGCCGAACTGCCCGCGCCCTACGGCAAGCTGGTGCTCACCGGCTTCCGCATGCTGGCCGTGGGCGGGCTTATTTACTACATTATTCGCCTTTGCCGCCAGCGCGTGGCGGCCGGCTACATCGCCTGCATGGCCCTCATCCTCGGCGGCGCGGTGGGCAACCTGATTGACTCGATTTTCTACGGAATTATCTACAATAATGCCCCTCTAGGCTCGCCCACGCGCTGGTTCTACGGTCAGGTCATCGACATGATTTTCGTGCCGCTGTACGTGGGTTATTTCCCCAAATCCTGGCCTCTCATCGGCGGCACGTACAGCGGTGGCTTCCCCATCTTCAACATCGCCGATTCGTCCATCTTCATCGGCGTCGCCTTGATTCTGCTCAACCAGAGCCGCTTTTTCAACGAATCGCAACCCGCCGCCGCTCCCAACGAGCCCCAGCCCCTGGTCGCTGCCGATGCTGAGAAACTGGCATAGTAGGGGAGAGGTTCGGCAACGAAACCGTTAAAACGTCATGCTGAGCGCAGTCGAAGCATCTCTACCGCTTCGTTGAAAACGTATTTCTTAAAACCTGATGTGTAAGGACTGCTTCTTAAAACGTATTGACACCTTCGCAACTTGGCAGGATTTTGAATCTTTCATTCAAATCCTAGAGGCCAAGCAAGAAGCAGGACAATTATTGCTAATAGAAAAGCCAGCATCAATTGCATCAAGCCATAATTTAACGGCAGTAGATGGCTATTATCAGTGCAGTAGTTGCAATGAAATATGGGCGCTTTCATCTCCTGACAACGCATGGCGCGGTTATTTTCTGCCTCTAGAAATAGCAATTGCTCATGTGCAACGAATTAAAATAACAGACCGCATGAAAGGTATTGGTGGGTTGATACTGATTGCTGCTGCGCTACTTTTCTTACTATGGAAAATGCTGAAGTGATTGAATTCACCAACGAAGCGGTAGAGATGCTTCGACTACGCTCAGCATGACGTTCTAAAGGCCTTAGCATGTACGTCTACATCCTGACAAATCAAACCCAAACCGTTCTGTACATCGGCGTCACCAACGACCTCACGCGGCGGCTTTATGAGCACAGCAGCGGCCGGGGAGATGCGGGGAAATTTACTGGGCGGTATCAGGCTGATTTGCTGGTTTACTTTGAAATTTCACCCGATGCTATGCAGGCCATAGCACGGGAAAAGCAACTGAAAGGCTGGACACGCCGGAAGAAAGACGCGCTGATTACTGCATTTAATCCGACGTGGAAAGCCATTGATTTAGATACTTGGGAAGGCTAATTCCAACGAAGCGGTAGAGATGCTTCGGCTTCGCTCAGCATGACGTTCTGGTGTATTGACGTTCTTGCGTACTCAAACTGCTTAAACCGGCTTAAAACTATCCCAAACTGCCACCCACAATTCCCTCCGTGCCCAACCCGCTGCTCACCGTTTCCAACCTCACCATTGACTTCTCCAGCCACCGCGGCGACGTGCGGGCCGTGAACAACGTGTCGTTTGAGCTGCACCAGGGCGAAACGCTGGCCATTGTGGGCGAATCCGGCTCGGGCAAATCCGTGACGTCGCTGGCGCTGCTGGGGCTGATTCCGATGCCGCCCGGCCGCATTGCCAGCGGCCAAGCCCTCTTCCAATCCGAAAAGCTGGGCCAAACCGACCTGCTGAAACTCTCCGAAACCGACCTGCGCCAGGTGCGCGGCAACGACATCGGCATGATTTTCCAGGAGCCGATGACCTCGCTGAACCCCGTGTACACCTGCGGCAGCCAGGTGGTGGAAGCCCTGCGCCTCCACACCGACCTCAGCGAAGCCGCCGCCAAGGCCCGCACCATCGAGCTATTCACCGAGGCGCAGCTGCCGCGGCCCGAGGCCATTTTCGGCAGCTACCCGCACGAAATCTCGGGCGGCCAGAAGCAGCGCGTCATGATTGCCATGGCCATGGCCTGCCGCCCGGCCCTGCTCATCGCCGACGAGCCCACCACAGCCCTCGACGTGACCGTGCAGGCCCGCATGCTGCGCCTGATTGACGACCTGCGCCGCCAGCACAACACGGCCGTCCTCTTCATCACCCACGACCTCGGCGTGGTGGCCGAAATCGCCGACCGCATTCTGGTGATGTACCGGGGCAAGGTCGTGGAACAGGGGAGGGTGCTGGATATTTTTTCAAATCCGCAACATCCGTACACAAAAGGCCTGTTGGCGTGCCGTCCGCGCCTCTCGGTGGGCAAAAAACGCCTCCCCGTGGTGGCCGATTTCATGCGGGAAGACGCCAGCGGGCAGCTTTTGGCCCAGCCCGCGCCCGTGCTTCCGCTGCCAGATGAGGCACTTGCGGAATCTTCGCCCGAAGTGGAGGCCCAGCAGTTACACGATAAAATCGAAACCGCCAAAACGTTCCCCGTGGAACATGGCGTTTTGGGGGATGTTCCACGGGTGGAAAAGGTCGCGGTTCCGTTCACCTCACCCCCTGACCCCCTCTCCCGCGGAGAGGGGGCACCAGTTCTGCGCGATGAAGAATCCAATGTTTCAGAAGAAGCTCTAGCCGCTTCTGATGCTTCAGTTTCATCGGCTGCTCTGAACTCGTCTTCCGCTCCGAGTTTATCCGATGACTCAACCCAATCGCCAGGCTCCCCCTCTCCGCGGGAGAGGGGGCCGGGGGGTGAGGTAAACGGAACCGCGCCGCTCCTAGAAGTAAAAAACATCCAGGTCTACTTCCCGCTCCGCAAGGGTTTCTTCCGCCGCGCCACCGATTACGTGCGGGCCGTGAACGATGTCAGCTTCACGCTCTACCCCGGCGAAACCATCGGCCTCGTGGGCGAGTCGGGCTGCGGCAAGACCACGCTGGGTCGGGCCCTGCTCCGCCTCACGGAACCAACGGCGGGCAGCATCCTGTTTGAAGGGACCGATTTGGCGAAGCTGTCGAGCGGTGACTTGCGCCGCCGTCGGCGCGATTTGCAGCTGGTGTTTCAGGACCCCTACGCGGCCCTCAACCCGATGCTGACCGTGGGCGAGGCCATCTGGGAGCCGATGCGCGTGCACAACGTGGGCGGCACCCGCCAGCAGCAAAAGGCGCGGGTGCTGGAGCTGCTGCGCACCGTGGGGCTGCGCGACGAGCATTTCCAGCGCTACCCGCACGAGTTCAGCGGTGGGCAGCGGCAGCGCATCTGTATTGCCCGGGCGCTGGCCTTACAGCCCAAATTGATTGTCTGCGACGAGTCGGTTTCGGCCCTCGACGTCTCGGTGCAGGCGCAGGTCCTGAACCTGCTCAACGACCTCAAACGCGAGTTCGGCATCACCTATCTGTTCATCACGCACGACCTGTCCGTGGCCCGGTTTATGAGCGACCGGCTGCTGGTCATGCACCAGGGCCGCATCGTGGAAAGCGGCCCGGCGGCGGCCATCTACGCCGCTCCCCAACACGAATACACCCAAGGCCTGCTAGCCGCCATCCCGAAGGACAGCCTGGCCGACATTGAAGCCGCCGTAGCCAGCCGGGCATAGCTGGGCTGTAGCGTGGACTCTGCGAGTCCGCGCATCGTTGGGCGGTATATCGTTCGCCCAGGCGCGGACTCGCAGAGTCCACGCTACAGCAACACGCTACTCCGCGCTTGCCTCAATACCTTGCGCCGCCAGATGCTACTCAAGCAGCGCCAGCGAAGCTCCAGCTTCTGGCGGCTACCGCGTCAATCCCAACCCCGCGCGGACTCGCAGAGCCCGCGCTACAACCTCCCGGCCCGGCCCGCGTTTCACTAAGCGGCGCGGCCCAGCCAGCCACTCATTTTTCCGCTCTCGCCGCCTGCGACCAAACCACTTTTCGGCGGCCACTTTTACCCAAATGAATACCCCCGAAAACTCCCGGGCTCCCCGCGCCAAGCGCGAAAAGCCCGAACCCGCGGCCATCACCCAAGACCAAGTCCTGCGCGTCTTCGCCGACAACCCCACCAAAGTCCTCGCCTACCGCCAGCTCTCGCGCCGTCTCGGCGTCACGACCAAGGGCCAGCGCGAGGAGATTTTTGCCCACATCAAGGTGCTGCGCAAAAACGGCCTCATTACACTGCTCCAAAACGACGAATACCGCCTCGCCGATACCGACGCCGTGGCGGCGGCTTTGATGCCGTCCAGCGCCCGGAAATCAACCAAAAAAGGCGACTCGCCCATTGCCCCGCCCCGCAACCGTTCGGTACAGGCCGAGTTCGGTCAGGACCCCATCGTGCACCGCCGCCGCTCGGCTGGCTTCGACTACGTGGACGGCGACGACCGTCCCGAGCGCGCCCCCTCGAACACCGTCATCGGCACCGTCGATTTGGCCACGCCCAACTTCGCCTTCGTGGTGCCGGAGGGCACGGGCGAGCACGACGACATCCGCGTGTTCACCGACCAGCTCAAGTTTGCGCTGCAGGGCGATGTGGTGCGGGTGCGCCTGCGTAGCGGCTCCCGCGACGGCCGACCGATGGGCGATGTGGTGGAAGTCCTCAAGCGGGTGCGCCCCGAAATCGTGGGCCGCATCCAGATTCAGGGTACGCTCGGCTTCGTGAAGCCGGACAACCGCAAGGTGTATTTCGACGTGTTCGTGCCGCCGCATTTGCTGCACGAATCGCGCAACGGCGACAAGGTGCTGGTCCGCATCAATGAGTTTCCGGAGGACAGCAGCCGGCAGCCGGTGGGCGAGGTCATCCGCAACTTCGGCGCGGCCGGCGGCAATGAAGCCGAGATAAACGCCATCATGGCCGAGTTCGGCTTGCCCTTTGAATTCCCCTCGGAAGTGGAGGAGGAATCGGAAGGCATCAGCGAGGTCATTGCGGAGGATGAAATTGCCCGCCGCCGCGACTTCCGCAACATCACCACTTTCACCATCGACCCCGCCGACGCCAAGGATTTTGACGATGCCCTGAGCATTCAGAAGCTGGAAAACGGCCATTGGGAAATCGGCGTGCACATCGCCGACGTTACCCACTACGTGCGCCCCGGCACCGAGCTGGAGCGCGAGGGCAAGCACCGCGCCACCTCGGTGTACCTCGTCGACCGCGTGATTCCGATGCTGCCCGAGCGCCTGAGCAACGGCCTCTGCTCGCTACGCCCGCATGAGGACAAGCTGACCTTTTCGGCCGTGTTCGAGCTCGATGAAAACGGCAAGCTCTACGAGTCGTGGTTCGGCAAAACCATCATTCACTCCGACCGCCGCTTCAGCTACGAGGAGGCCCAGGAGCGCATCGAAAGCAAGGAGGGCGACTACGCCGAGGAGATAAATCTGATGAACGGCATCGCGCATAAGCTGTGTGCGCTGCGCTTCAAGCAGGGGGCCATCACCTTCGAAACCCAGGAGGTGAAGTTCCGGCTCGACGAGAACGGCAAGCCCCTCGGCGTGTATGTGAAGGAGCGGAAGGACGCCCACAAGATGATTGAGGAGTTCATGCTGCTGGCCAACCGCAAGGTGGCCGAGTTCGTGTTCAACCTCAAAAAGACCAAGCCGCGCTTCACCATGGTGTACCGCACCCACGACGCGCCCGAGCCCGAACGCCTCCAAACCTTCGCCCTCTTCGCCCAGAAATTCGGCTACAAGCTCAAGCTCGAAAACCCGAAAAAAATCAGCACCGAGCTCAACAACCTCAGTTCCGAGGTGATGGGCAAGCCCGAGCAAAACGTGCTCCAGGGCCTGGCCATTCGGACCATGAGCAAGGCCATTTACACCACCGAGCCGCTCGGCCATTTCGGCCTGGCCTTCGACCACTACTCGCACTTCACCTCGCCCATCCGCCGCTACCCGGACATGATGGCCCACCGCCTGTTGGAGCACTACCTGCTCGGCGGCAAGAACGTGGCCGTCGAGCCCGTGGAAGAAGAGTGTAAGCACTCCTCGGCCCGCGAAAAACTGGCCGCCAACGCCGAGCGCGCCAGCATTAAATTCAAGCAGGTCGAGTTCATGGCTGATGAAATCGGCAACACCTTCAAGGGCGTGGTATCGGGCCTGACGGAGCGCGGCATGTACATTGAAATCGAGGAGAACAAGTGCGAGGGCATGGTCCGCATCAGCGACATTCCCGGCGACGAGTACGAGCTTGACAAGGACAACTACCGCATCGTGGGCCGCCGCAACAAGCGCATCATCCAGTTCGGCGACGAGATGATGGTAGTCGTAAAATCCGCCAACCTGCTCGACCGTACCATCGACTTCGAGTTGGTCGACGACCGCCCCGCCCATGTGAAGCAACGCGAAGCCGACGAGCGCAAGCAGCGCAGCAGCGAGCCCCGCGGCTACCGCGACCACAGCGGCGGTAAGGGCCACAGCAAGGGCGGCCACAAGGGCAACAAGCGCCGCTAGCCGTCGCCTGTCATTGCGAGGGGAGCGCAGCGAACCGCGGCAATCCTTCCTCTCGATGCGACCAACCTTGAGATGTGACAAGCCCCGGCTCTACCCAGAGTCGGGGCTTTTTGGTCTAGTTTTATCCCGAACGTATTCGCCTTTCATCCATGCCATCCCAAGAAGAAAAGCAACGCCGTAAAGCCATTCAAAACGAGTTGCGGCAAAACGCCAACACCGAGAAACTCGCGGCGCTGCCGATGCATAAGGAGACGCTGCAGTCTTTTTTCGACCACCTTGACCAGCAACTGTCGGAGCATGGTTGCGACGACACGCTACGGTTCGCTCAGGAATACGCCGCCAGCCACAACCTAGCTTTTGAACCCATTAAGCAATGGCTGGGCGACTTTGGCGGCTACTGTGACTGCGAAGCGTTAGCAAACGTGGAGCAGGAGTACGAGGGCTTGTTACCATAACCTGGGCTTGTCTGTTTGGGTTGTCGCGTCTCAGGGCTGGTCGCATCGAGAGGACAGATTGCCGCGTTCCGCTGCGCTTCACTCGCAATGACAGATGCCCTCGTTCTTTGCACCACCTATGACCCCAGCCGACTTCCCCGCTAACATCACCGCCGCCCTCGCCGAACTCGATTACGGCCAAGCTCCCGATACCCTCTACGCCCCCATCCGCTACATCATGGGCCTGGGTGGCAAACGCATCCGGCCGCTGCTCACGCTGCTCGGCGCCCACCTCTTCACCGATGACCTCAGCGGCATCCTGAAGCCGGCTCTGGCCACGGAGGTATTCCACAACTTCACCCTCCTCCACGACGACCTGATGGACCAGGCCCCTCTGCGCCGCGGCAAGGCCACCGTGCACGAAAAGTGGAATCCCAACGTGGCCATCCTCTCCGGCGACGTGATGCTGGTGCGCGCTTACGAGTTGTTCCTAGACGTGCCGCCCGCGCTGCTCCCACGCATCCTCGCCCGCTTCAGCCAGACGGCCGCCGAGGTCTGCGAAGGCCAGCAGTGGGACATGAACTTCGAGACCGAACCCCAGGTCAGCATCGCCCAATACCTGGATATGATTCGCCTGAAAACGGCCGTCCTCCTCGGCTTCTGCCTAGAGCTGGGGGCCCGCCTCGCCGGCGCTTCAGAAGAAGACGCCGAGCACCTCCGCCAGTTCGGCACCGACATCGGCTTGGCCTTCCAGCTGCGCGACGACCTGCTCGACGTGTACGGCGACGCCGCCACCTTCGGCAAGCGCGTGGGCGGCGACATCATCTCCGACAAGAAAACCTTCCTCTTGCTCTCCGCCCAGGCCCAGGCCGGCCCCGCCCAGCAGGCTACCTTGGCCCAGCACATCGGCCAGCCCGTGCCCGATGCCGAAGCCAAAGTCCAGGCCGTGCGGGCCATCTACGACGAGCTCGAAATTCGCCCTCAGACGGAAGCTCTCATCAACGACTACTTCCAAGATGCCTTGCAGCATCTGGAGCGCGTAGCGGCCCCAAATGAGCGCAAGCAACCCCTGCATCAGTTGGCGCTTCAGCTCATGGACCGCGAAAGCTAGGTGCTTTATTGCCTCCTAGCCCAGGCCCACGCTTGTGCCTTTCTTCCTTGCGCAGACCAAAGCCTGTGCTACTTTCCTATATCCCGTGCTCAATCCCATTCTCATCATCATCGGCCTCACAGTTGCCATCTCCGTCTACGCCTGGTCCAAGCAGGAACTGATGGATTCCTGGATAATGGAGCCCTACCGCATGGCTCGCTCCGGTGGGCAATGGTACCGGCTGCTCACTTCCGGCTTCTTGCACGCCGACATCGCCCACCTGTTTTTTAACATGTTTGCCTTCTACTCCTTCGCCCCGGTGGTGCTCGGGACTTTGTATGATGGCTATGGCGAGCTACCCGGCCTCGGCCTGTTCCTGCTGCTCTACCTGGGCGGCATCATCCTTTCCGATTTGCCCACTTATTTCAAACACCGCGACGACCGCGGCTACCGCAGCCTGGGAGCTTCGGGCGGGGTGGCGTCGGTGCTATTCGCCAGCATCGTGCTAATGCCCGTTAGCGCCAATGGCGGGGGCATCATCATCTTCCCCATTCCCTTCCCCATCCAGCCCTTCCTGTTTGGCTTCCTCTACCTCGCCTATTCCTACTACATGGCCCGCCGCCGGGCCGACAATGTGAACCACGACGCCCATTTCTACGGCGCCCTCTACGGCGTGGTGCTGCTGCTGGCCCTTCTGCCGGCTGCCGGTCCGGCTTTCATGCAGCAAATCGGCTTGTTTATTCAGTCAAAGTTTTGATTTACAGATATTTAACATATAAATATTGCTTTTGGATAATCTATTTGCGTAGCGTTGCGTAATGAGGGGCAAGTTCAATCTTTCACCTTGTCCTTCTTATCATGAATACCCTTCGCCACTTCGCCTCACGATTGCCACTCACGGCCCTGTTGCTGCCCCTCATGCTGCTGGCCACTTCCTGCAGCCGCTACAACGACAACGGTAGCCTTTCCATTGCCGGCGTTATCTACCTCATTCTCGCCATTGCCGCTGTCATCAGCCTGCTGAAGCAGGACTGGAGCCTGGGCAAGAAACTCATCTGGGGCGTCATCATTTGGTTCTTTCCCATCGGCGGTTCCATTATCTATTTCCTCTTCTCGGGCCGTAAGTAGGCATCCTGCCCTGCCTAAAAACAAAAAGCCCCGACCTCATCTGGTCGGGGCTTTTTTGCTGCCGTGTGCGAGGCTGAAGCGGCCAGCTATCGATTCAACAAGCGCTGCTTTTCCAGGCGGGCCACGCCGCGCAGCAACTCGCCGCTGTTCGTGATTTGCGTCATTTGCCAATGGTCGCCCTGCCGGCGCATCTTCACTTCTACCACCATCGTGGTGTCATACTTCGGCTGCGTTACCTCTATCCCAACGAAAGCATTGTCGCCTTCCTCTCGGGTGTACTTGATGCCTTTAAACTCGCTTTCCGGGCCCACCACGCGGCCAGCCAGGCCGGTCAGCGAGATGTTCACCAGCCGCTTGGGTGCAGCGGCAGCAGCGGCCTCCAGTGAGCCCGTTTCTACGTAGCGCTGCACCTCCTGGCGTGCGGCTTTTGCCAGCGTTGGCTTGAGCATGCGCAGCGCTCCGCCCATCATCAGGCTGCCGCCCGGCAACAGCGACGTCAGCGCCGAGCTCTGCTGCGCCGCATCATCTACTAAGTGCGAGGTGACGCTGTTCACGTCCACGTATTTTTCAAACGAAGCCATGTCGTGGGCCTGCACCGCCGCCGCGGCCGATACCAATGCGCCTTTAGGGCCAGTCTTCAGGCTACGGTAGTAGTAATAGCCTCCGGCACCCAGCGCCAGCAACAGTATAAGTAGCAGCAGTTTTTTCATGAAAGCGTATGCTTGATAAGTGAGCCGCAAAAGTACCCATAGCACGCTTTATAAGTAGCCAGTACCCTCGTTCCGCCGCACATCCCGGCGGGCCCATTAGCGGTTCGTTTTCTGTTATTCCATCCACCACTACCCATGATTTCTCCTCTTCATCATCGGCCCGAAATCCATGGCCACCGCGGCTGCCGGGGCCTGCGCCCCGAGAACACCATCCCGGCCTTCCTTCACGCGCTGGCGTTGGGCGTTGACGTACTGGAACTGGACGTTGTCATCTCCGCCGATAAGCAGGTGGTCGTCTCGCACGAGCCCTGGCTCAATCCGCTGTTCTGCCTTAATCCGCTGGGGCAGCCTATTGCCACGGGCACGCCTCCCCAGCAGCACAACCTGTACCAGATGCCTTATGCTACCATTCGCCAATGCGACTGTGGGCAGCCGCATCCGGGCTTCCCTGAGCAGGTAGCTACTCCTTCCCACAAGCCCCTACTGAGAGAAGTTCTGGCCGCCGTAGAAAGCGCAACTTCCCGATTGGGCCGCCCCCCGGTTGGTTATTCCATCGAGATAAAAAGCAGCCCCGAGCTCGACAATATTTTCTCGCCACCGCCTTCCGAATTTTTGCCATTGGTACTGGCTGAGTTGTCCTCCATGGCAGTGCTGCCGCGCACCACACTTCTGTGTTTTGATGCGCGCATCCTGCAGCTGGCCCATCACTCTTTGCCCTCCCTCGCTACCTGCCTTCTTGTCGAAGCGCATCAGCCATGGGTCGAGGGCATCCAACAGTTAGGTTTCGTGCCAACCACTTTGGGGCCCGATTCCCATGCTGTCTCTGCTGCTGCTGTTACAGCCCTCCGTGCCACATTTCCCGGCCTTCGTCTTGTTCCCTGGACTGTAAACACACCAGTTGATATGGACTGCCTGATTCGGCTCGAAGTGGACGGTATCACTACCGATTACCCCAACCGGCTTTTATCGCTCCTTGGCTACCCATTATAAACTAATTATTTTCTTGAGAAGCTTTGTGGGTAGCACAAACCCAGCCAGTGTAACCAAACTTGCTAATTTAATTATTGTAACACAGTTGATAATGTAACACGTGTAACAGTAATTTGTAACACTGCATCATTGTAAACGTATTGTGTATTGTTCTTGTAAAATGTAATTAATTTACTCTGTGCTGTACACATTTTGTTCGTACATTTTTGTTTTATAAGATTACAGGTAACATATTTGCATCAGCGTTACGCAACACTCTCAATATGCCACATCAAGGCGAAATCCTGCAGGATGCCATCAAAAACAGCGGTATTTCCATTACGCGTATCGTAGAGGAAATGGGTATTACACGTCCAACCATTTACCGTAAATTCAAAGAAGAGACAGTTGATTACAGCTTTGTAAAAAAGATTGGTGATATAATAAATCACGACTTTTCAAATGATTTTACATCGTTACAGCAATCTAGTCTTTCGTTTGTAACGCCTGTTCAAAAACATGTTGTTACATCAGCTGTAACGCCGCGTGTAACAAATACTCAAACAGCAGATTCTGACCCGGCTAAGCAACTTTTAATACTACAGTCCAAGTACATTGCCCTTCTAGAAGCCTACAATGACCTCCTGTTGAAGGTGTATGGGCCTAAGTGACAAAAATGTTCCACGTGAAACATTTTTGTTCATCCCAAGGAGGTGCGGTCAAAACGAGAAACAGAACGGTGGCGCTACACTGCAACGGCGCTAACAGAAATCTCGCTACTGTAATTTGACAGTGTCAGCGTAGCAGCCGAATAGACTGACATCCGCAAAGGCAATTAGCGAGGCGCAGGAAAGAAGGGGAAGGGCCGTAAGGTCCTTACTTAAGTCGCATGGAAATGCGGGAGGCAGCAGGGTGAGAAAAGCACTGAGGCGCCCTTACAGAAAAATAACTTCCGTAACCACCGTCTCGCCCACTTCGGCATTGATAAGTTCGGCTACGCGTGTCTTTGCCATGAGAAGCTCATGCTTGAGAGGCGCGGAAGTGAGGCGCACGAACAGGCGTCCTTTGTTGACGTACACTTCCTGGGTTTTCAACGCCACGGCTTTGCCCATTACCCGCTCCCAGCTCGACACCACCGTCACCTCATTGAGCTTGCCCTGCAAACGGTAGGTCCGAACCAACGCTTCGAGTCCTTCTTTGAGAGAGATGTCGCCGGTGCGGGAAGAGGAGGGGGGCTTTTTCACAGGAATATCAACCTAAACGCGCGGGCTCAGGAGCCCATTATTTACAGCGCAAAGGTAGCTCCAGAGCCGCGCTAAACGGGCGCTACGCTGCCATCCTGTACCCGAAAACGGAGGATGGGAATAGTAACCCTGGCCAGGGCCTGGTCGGTGCGTTCAAGGTTGGTGTCGGTCAGAAATACCTGCCCAAAAGTCTCGTCGGCTACCAACTCGAGGAGACGCGCAATTCGTTTGTCGTCTAAGCGGTCGAAGATGTCATCTAGTAACAGAAGCGGCTTATGCTGCTGCTTGGCCGCAAGCATCTCAAACTGGGCTAGCTTCAGGGCAATAGCGAAAGACTTCTGCTGGCCTTGGGATGCGTGGCTTTTCACGGGCATCTCGTCCATGAGAAAAACGAAGTCGTCGCGGTGTGAACCGGTGGTGCTGCGTTGCAAGGCAAAGTCGCGCCGCTCATTCATCCGAAGCAATTTTGCGAAGTCGACGCCAATCAGCTGGCTCTTATAAGTAAGGGTAACCACCTCCCGGCCATCTGCCAGCTGCCGATAGTGCCGCTGAAAAATGGGGACGTACTCGGCCAGGAAAGCTTCCCGTAGAACGGTTAACTGCTGGCCAATGGGTGCCAACTGCTCGTCAAGAGCCAACAGGTATTCGCGGTCGAAGCCATGGGCAGGCCGGTCGCTACCCTGTTTAAGCACCGCATTGCGCTGGCGAAGCAGGGCATTATAAGCAATGAGTAATTCGAGAAACTCGTGGTCGAGCTGGGCCATGAGGCTATCGAAGTACTTGCGCCGTTCCTCGCTGCCCTGGCGAATGAGGTCGGTATCGTAAGGCGAAATCAACACGGCCGGGTAGCGGCCAATGTGGTCGGCCATACGCTCATATGCTTGCTTGTTGTGGGTGAGGGTCTTTTTTTGGCCTGAGCGAAGACTGACTTGGATAGTTTCAGGACTGGAAGGTAATTCTGACGTGAAAACTCCCTTAACTACAAAGAAATCAGCGCCTTGCTTAATACAAAGGGCATCGGAAGTCGTGATGGCACTCTTGGTGAGCGACAGATAATGAATGGCGTCGAGCAGATTGGTTTTCCCGCTGCCATTGTCGCCGATGAAGCAGTTGAGGCCGGGAGAGAGGCGCAGCGCCGCGTCGTCGTAGTTTTTAAAAAAAAGCAGCTGGAGGGAGTCGAGGGTCATAAGGTTCGGTATTGCCAGCACTTTTACGTAATTTCGCCCTCCCAACGCGAAATATTCTTTTCCTTGAAATTGCTATGGCGGATACGAAAGTAAAAGCTGCTTCCAAAAAACCGAAAGCATCTAATGGCGCAGCTGCAGCCAAAGCAACAGGCAACGCCGCCACTACCGGTGGCCAACCCGACCCGGTGATGCCCGGCACCGATGCCCCTGAGATGGGCGCGTCTGGCACGGACCTCTCTCAGGAGGCCAAGGCTGGCACGGACTTCCCAAAGGAAACATACCTGCGCTGGTACGAGCAAATGCAGCTCATGCGCAAGTTTGAGGACAAGGCCGGCCAGCTATATGGTCAGCAAAAAATCAAAGGCTTCTGCCACCTCTATATCGGCCAAGAGGCCTGCGTGGCGGGGCAGGTGTCGGCGCTGGAAAAAGGTGATAAGTACATCACCGCTTACCGCGACCACGCCCACCCGCTGGCCCTGGGCACTTCGCCCAATGCCGTGATGGCCGAACTGTTTGCCAAAGCCACCGGCTGCTCGAAAGGCAAAGGCGGCTCGATGCACATGTTCGATAAGGAGGTTGGATTCATGGGCGGCCACGGCATCGTGGGCGGCCAGGTGCCCATGGGCGCCGGCATTGCCTTTGCCGAGAAGTATAACAAGACCGGCAAGCTGTGCATCTGCTCGATGGGCGACGGCGCGGTGCGCCAGGGAGCGCTGCACGAGGCCTTCAACATGGCTATGTTGTGGAAGCTGCCTGTCATCTTCGTGATTGAGAACAACGGCTACGCCATGGGCACCTCAGTGCAGCGCACCTCCAACGTGACCGACCTCTACAAGATTGGCCTGAGCTACGACATGCCGTCGGAGCCGGTGAACGGCATGCGCGTGGAAGACATTCACGAAGCCGTGTCCCGCGCCGCCGAGCGCGCCCGTGCCGGCGAAGGCCCCACGCTGCTCGAGTTCAAGACCTACCGCTACAAGGGCCACTCGATGAGCGACCCGGCCAAGTACCGCACCAAGGAAGAGCTGGAAAACTACCGTCACCGCGACCCCATCGAAGCCGTGCGCCACACCATCCTCACCAACAACATGGCGACGGAAGCCGACCTCGAAGCCATTGATGAGCGCGTGAAAGCGCAGGTGGCCGAATCGGTGGAATTTGCCGAGAATTCGCCCTACCCCACGCCCGACGAGCTTTATAAGGACGTGTACGTGCAGGAAGATTACCCCTATATCCACGACTAAATAGGCATAGCTGTGAGCTAATAGCTGCCAGTTGTTAGCTTTACAGATTCTAAGCCCCCTGATTTTAAATAACAAGCTAGCAGCTGACAGCTAATAGCTAGCAGCTTCTCTGATATGTCGAAGATTCCCTACACTGGCAAAAGCCAGCAGGCCCGCCAGGGGCAAGTAACCCAGAACGTGCCCGCTGACCCGCTGGCACCGGCCGAGAACCTGCCGGCCGAAAACCCGTTGCTGGAAGACCCGGACGCCCTGGCTGCACGCCTGGCCGAGTCGGAGGACTTTGTGCGCAACAACCGCAGTGTGCTGCTGACTATACTGGCAGTGGTGGTGCTGGCGGTGGTGGGCGGCTTCGGCTACTACACCTGGCGCAACCAGCAGGACCAGAAAGCCCAGTCCAGCATGTTCCGCGCCGTGAACAACTGGGAGGCCGACTCGCTGAACAAAGCCATCAAGGGCGACGGCAAAGCGCCGGGCCTGGTGACCGTGGCCAACGAGTACGGCAACACCAAGGCCGGCAACCTGGCCAACTTCTACGCCGGCGTAGCTTCGCTGAAGCAAGGCAAGTTCAAGGAAGCCCTCGATTACCTCGAAGACTTCAGCTCCGACGACTACCTGGTGCAGAGCCGCGCCTACGCCCTGATGGGCGACGCGCAGCTGGAACTCAACAAGCCCAAGGAAGCGGCCGACCTCTACGCCAAAGCTGCCGACCACAACGCCAACGAGTACTTCTCGCCCGGCTACCTGATGAAGGAGGGCACGGCCCGCGAAGTAGCCGGCGACACCGACGGTGCCGTGAAAGCCTACGACCGCATCATCAACGAGTACCCCACGGCCCAGGAAGTAGCCGAAGCCCGTCAGTACAAGGCCAAGCTGGCCAAATAAAGCTTCAACCCCATCGTCGTCCTGAGCACAGCGAAGGACCTTGTCGCACCCGAACGCAACCCGTTCAACCGTGATAAGGTCCTTCGTTGCGCTCAGGATGACGCTTTTTTACGCATCATTTCATGGCAACTGCCCTCCAAAACCTGAGCGACTACGACGCCTCATCTTTCATCGACATCAGCGAAAAGCGGTTTGGGCTGGTAGTGGCCGACTGGAACCGCGAGATAACCGACGTGTTGAGCGCCGGCGCCTACGAAACGCTGCTGAAGCACGGCGCCAACCCCGACAACATCTTCCGCAACACCGTGCCGGGCAGCTTCGAACTGACGCTGGGGGCCCAGTTTTTGGCCCAGCACGAAGAAATGAACGCCGTGATATGTCTGGGTGTAGTGATTCAGGGTGAAACCAAGCACGACGACTACATCTGCCACGCCGTGGCGCAAGGCATCACCAACGTGGCGCTGAAGTTTAACAAACCGGTAATATTCGGCCTCGTGACCACCAATACCTTGGAGCAAGCTTGGGACCGGGCCGGGGGCAAACACGGCAACAAGGGCGTGGAAGCCGCCGTGGCGGCCATCCAAATGCTGGGGTTTTAGTCAGTTAAGGAAAAGCGCTTTAAAAGGCGTAACTTTGCGGCCGCAAAATGAAGCACGCAATGGCTTCGGGCCAAGGCAAAAGTCGTTTTTGGCGCCTGCTAAACCTTTTAGCGGCCCGTGGCGTTGCCGATGCAGCGCAAGGGGCAGTTTCATACCATACTTCGCAGTCTTTTTTTACCCATTCGATGAACGACGACAACATTCGCTATTCCCGGGAGGACCTCAACGAGTTCGACCAGATTATTCAGGAGAAGCTGACGGCGGCTCGCAAGGAGTTGTCCTTCATCAAGGAGACCCTGAACCGCAGCAACGACTCCGGCACCGACACCACGGCCTCGTCGGCCAAAGTGCTGGAAGACGGCGCCGACACCGCCGAGAAGGAAAGCATGAACCAGCTGGCATCGCGCCAGATGAAGTTTATTCAGCAGTTGGAAAATGCCCAGGTTCGCATCAAGAACGGTACCTACGGCGTGTGCATCGGCACGGGCAAGCTCATTCCCAAAGAGCGCCTGCGGGCCGTGCCCCACACCCAGCATTCGATTGAA
This sequence comes from Hymenobacter sp. 5317J-9, assembly GCF_022921075.1. Lineage (NCBI taxonomy): Bacteria > Pseudomonadati > Bacteroidota > Cytophagia > Cytophagales > Hymenobacteraceae > Hymenobacter > Hymenobacter sp. 5317J-9. The sequence goes on along the minus strand of NZ_CP095050.1, from coordinate 228,774 downwards.
GCCAAAATGGCGCGCCGCGACTAAACGGCATTACTTTCCTGGTGGTCGGTACTGCGTAGGCAGTAGTCAGAATATTTTTTGCGTTGGCCTTGTGCAACCGCTCTGACTACTGCCGGCGCAGTACCGGCCGCTCTTTTTAACCTGTACCGTAGCGATACGGCACGCAACTTTTCTCCCCATGGGCAAGAAGCACTTTTCAGATAACAATGCGGACCGTCGCGGCGGCCGCAACACGGGCGGCCCCGGCGGCTTTGGCAACAACGAGCGGTCGGGCCAGGGCGGCTCGGCTGGCCGCGGCGAGCGGGGCGGCTATTCCAGCGCCCGGCCCGGCAATGGTCGTCCGCCCACGAACGGCGCCTTTGGTCGTCCGGCCGGTGGTGCCTTCGGGGGCCGCAGCTTCGGCGATGGCGAGAAGCGCGCTTACGGCGCCGGCAACCGCGAAGGCGGCAGCGGCGGCTTCAACAAGGGCTTTGGCGGCAATAAATTTGCGCCCCGCGAATTTGGCCAGCGCGAGCAAGGCGGCTTCCGCCCTGGTGCCGACCGTGACCGCCCGCGCGTAGGCAAAGAGCAGCGCAGCGGCACCAGTTACGGCCGCACCGCCGAGCCGCGGCCCGAGCGCGGCAGCTTCGGCGCCAACCGCGACGAGCGCCGCGGTCCGGCATCGGCCGACAGCCGGCCTGTGCGCGAGTATCAGCCCAAAGAAAACTGGCAAGGCCAGCCCTACCGCCGCGAAGGCGAGAAGGCTGTGCCGCGTGGCCTGCCCGGCGAGCGCAACCGCAAGTTCCAAAAGCAGAACCCCAACGCGCCCCAGGACGAAAATACCTATTCGCGTCCCGGTGGCAGCTTTGGCCGCAGCACCCCGCACGAGCCCGAAGATTTCCAGCGCGGTGAGGAGCGGGGTCCGAACCGTCCCATCCGTGCCGCCCGGCCCTTCGAGGCCAACCCGCCGCAGCCGCGCGAAGAGCGGGGCGAGCGCCGCGAATTTGGTACCGACCGCGACCAGCAAGGCGACGCCGACTACCGCGCCGACCAAGCTGCTTTTGGCCGCAAGTTCACGCCCGGCGCTTTTGGCCGGCGCGACGGCGCCCCGGCCGGTCGCAGCACCGGCGAACGGCCTGCGGCATACGAGAAGCGTAGCCAGGAGCGCTGGGCTCCGGCCCCCGGCAGCTTTGCCGAGCGCCGCGAAGCGTTGAAAGCGCAAGAGCGCAGCGTCCGCCGTTCGGGCACGGCTTATGGCTCGGGCACCGACAAGCCCCGCCCGGCTCGCCCCGCGGGACTGGACAACCGCGCCGACAAGCCCCGCTACGGCGAAAAGCCCGGCGAGGCGCCCGACTACAAAAACCTGAAGCACTACGAGCAGGACAAGAACCGCGGCAACAAGCGTCGGCGCGAGGAAGCCGATGACTTCGGCACCGACGAGACGCGCCTGAACCGCTACATCGCCAACGCAGGCATCTGCTCGCGCCGCGAGGCCGACGCGCTGATTGCCGCCGGCGAAATCCGGGTGAATGGTGAAGTGGTGACGGAAATGGGCTACAAGGTGCAGCCCACCGACACGGTGCAGTACGGCAAAACCAACTTGAACCGCGAGAAGTCGGTGTACGTGCTGCTGAACAAGCCCAAAGACTTCATCACCACCACCGAAGACCCCGAAGGCCGCCGCACGGTGATGGACTTGGTGGCTGGCGCCTCGAAGGAGCGCATCTTCCCGGTGGGCCGCCTCGACCGGAACACCACCGGCCTGCTGCTCTTCACCAACGATGGCGAAGTGGCGCAGAAGCTCTCGCACCCCTCGCACAAGAACAAGAAAATCTACCAAGTCGAGCTTAGCCGCCCGCTGACGGAAGAAGACCTGGGCAAAATTGCCGCCGGCCTGGAACTGGAGGACGGCAAGGCCGTGGTGGACGACGTAGCCGTAGTAGCCGGCAACGCGCACTTCGTGGGCATCGAAATTCACATTGGTCGCAACCGCATCGTGCGCCGCATTTTCGAGCACCTCGGCTACGAAGTGGTGGCGCTGGACCGCGTGCAGTACGCCGGCCTGACTAAGAAGGACCTGCCCCGCGGCAAGTGGCGCTTCCTGAGCGAGCAGGAAGTCATTCGTATGAAGTACTTCCTCTAAGGGCTGATTGGCGCGAATGAAAAAAAGGACGTCATGCTGAGCGCAGCCGAAGCATTTCTACCGTGAGAGTAACTATTACTTGCGCAGTAGAAGTGTTTCGGCTGCGCTCAGCATGACGTCCTTTTTTAACCAGCTGTAAAAAACATGCATACCCTCGCCCTCGACATTGGCAACACGGCGGTGAAAGCCGGCTGTTTCGATGGCCCGGCGCTTCGCGAAATGGCGGCCGGCCTCACGGCAGCCGAAGTGCGGGCGCTGGTGAAGCGCTGGGCACCGCAGCGCCTCATCGTGGCCTCGGTGGCCGAGGCGGCCGTGCTGGCGGTGGAAGAACTGCAGGATTTGGTGCCGGGCGAAATCCTGGCATTTAGCCCGGGCACGACGCCCGTGCCCCTGCGCAGTGTCTACGCCACGCTGCACACGCTGGGCGCCGACCGACTGGCCGGCGCCGTGGGAGCGGCCAGCCTACGGCCCGGCCAGGACACGCTCATCATCGACGCCGGCACGGCCCTGAAACTGGACCTCGTGACGGCCGACGGCACCTACCACGGCGGCAGCATTGCGCCGGGGCTGAGCATGCGGCTGCGGGCGCTGCACCACTTCACCGGAAGGCTGCCGCTGCTGGAACTGCCCCCGCCCGATGCAACGATTCCGCTGGTGGGCGACTCCACTACCGGGAGCCTGCTAAGCGGCGTAGTGAACGGGACCGTGGCCGAAATCATGGGCCTGCTGGCGCACTACCAGCAGCGCTACCCACGCCTCGGCGTGCTGCTTACCGGGGCGATGCCGCTTTTCTGTCGGCCCGTCTCCCGGCTCGTATCTTTGTGGTGCCTGAGCTGGTGCTGCTCGGCCTAAATCGGATTTTAGCTTATCATGTTGTCAAATAAAGAGATGGGGCGCACGGGGTTGGGCCTGGTGCTGGTGGGGTCGATGGTGGTGTTGGCAGGCGGCGCGCAGGCGCAGGGCCTCGGCAACTCGCCGTACTCGCGCATTGGCCTGGGCGAGTTCAACGCCAATACCGGCGGCGTGCGCCAGATGGGCATGGGCGGCGTGGGCCTGGCGGCTCCCAACGCAGTGAACGTGAACGAGCTGAACCCCGCGTTGCTCTACTACACCAGCCGCACCACGTTCGAGGCCGGTTTCAATGGCCAGTACAAAACGGTGAAGAACGCCACGGCTTCCAACCGCAGCGGCAGCGGCACGCTGGGCTATCTGTCCATGGCGGTGCCGCTCAGTTCGCGCTGGGCCGCCGCCGTGGGCCTCAAGCCCCTGAGCGCCGTCGACTACGAATCCAACATCCTGCAGGCGGTGGTGAACACTCCCACCGGCCAGCCCGCGCAGTCGCTGAAGCAGTACCGGGGCGAAGGCGGTATTTCGGAGGCCTACCTGGGCCAGGGATTTCGCGTGGCCAAGGGCCTGACGCTGGGCTTCACGGCGTCGTACGTGTTTGGGGTGATTGACGAAACCACCGCCACCACCGTGTCGACGGCCGACAACAGCGTGAGCTCGGTGAAAGTGGTGGAGCGGCAGCACACGCGGTACTCCGACTTTGCCTTCCGGGCCGGCGGGCACTACCGCAAGAGCATTGCCAAGGACCTGAGTGTGAACGTGGCCGGCGTGTACAGCTTCGCGCACAACCTCAAGGGCCAGCAAACCAACACCCAGGAGCGCGAAAACGCCGACGGTACCCTCACCGGCGTGCCCACTACCATCAGCGACGGGCGCGGCAGCGCTTTTGTGCCGGCGCTGGCACAAGTGGGCGTGAGCTTTGATAATGAGAAAAACTGGAGCCTCAACCTCGACGCCGCGCAGCAGCAGTGGTCGAAGTTCAGCAACTTCAATGGCACGGGCCCGGCCCTGAGCAACACGCTGCGCGTGGGCCTGGGCGGTGAAATCACCCCGGACCCGGGCTCGGTGGAGCATTACTTCCAGCGCGTGTCGTACCGCGCCGGCATCAGCCTGGGCCAGATGCCATACCAGGTGAGCGGCAAAACCCTCTACGACCGGTCGGTGAGCTGGGGATTCGGCTTCCCGCTGCCCACGGCCTCGGCCCTGGAGTCGACCACCATCAGCCTGGGCTTCACCTACGGCGTGCGCGGCAACACCGACGTGCTGAACGCGTCGTTGGGCACCAGCAATGTGCAGGAGAACTACATCCGCGGGCAGCTGGGCATCACGCTGAACAACCGCTGGTTCATCAAGCGCCGCCTGCAGTAATTGTTGTTTTAACCACAGCCAACCGACGTGCGCACGAGCAAGCAGCAAGGGTGGGGGAGCGCAGTGGTGCTGGTAGCACTGGTGCTGGCCGGCTGCGACAAGCAGAAGGTGACCGGCCCCACGCTGGTGTACACCGGCCCGCTGATGGAAACCACCAACGTGGTGGAGCTCATCAGCGACTCGGCCAAGCTGAAGTTTCAACTCACGGCGCCGCTGCAGCAGCAGTTTGAAAACAGCGACTTTGTGTGGCCCAAGGGCGTGAAGGTGACCTTCTACTCGCCCGACGGGAAGAAGACCGTCATGAACACCCTGACGGCGAAGTACGGCAAGTACGACAAGGCCAAAAACCTCTACACCATGCGCGGCAACGTGCAGGTGGTGAACGTGCCCAAAGCCCAGCGCATGGACACCGAAGAGCTGTTTTTCGACAAGAACAAGCAGATTATCTACACCGACTCGGCCATGGCCGTGCGGGTAGAAACGCCCACGGAAATCCTGTCCGGCCACGGCTTGTGGGCCCGGCAGGACCTGAACCCCTACCGCATCTACAACCCCACGGGCATCATCGACAAGGTGGGCGCGGGCCTCTAACGCGCCCGGCCGGCGTTGCTACTTATGAAATTCGACAAATCCCTGTTGCGCACCATCCTGTTTGCCGTGGGCGTGGTGGCGCTGGTCATCGGCATCTACCAGACCATTTACTACAACGACCTGGGCCGCAACTACTGGATTTTCATGGTTTCGACGGTGTGCTGGATGCCGCTGCTGTACTGGCGGCAGCAGGAGCGGGTGGCCGCCAAAATAGCCGAGCAGGAAGCCAAGCTGGCCCGGCAAAACCGCGCCAAAACGCCGGCCAAATCGACCAAAAAGCGCCGCTAAGACGGCGCCGCCGGGTTCGCCGCGAAGCGCATGCCCTGGCCAATAACGGCTAACGAGGTGGGTTTTAGCGGGCTAGTTTAGGACTTTAAATCCGGCAAAACTTTGATTCCCGGCCAAATTCTGGTTATTTTGCGCCTCTTTTGACCAATACAGACGCTGAATTTTTTGACAAGTAAATGGCTTTAATTAACACGATTCGGGAAAAATCAGGCGTAGCGGTGGGCCTTGTGGCCATCGGCATGCTGCTCTTCATTGTGGGCGGCGACCTGGTGGGCGGCAAAAACCGCCTGTTTAACCGCAACGACACCGTGGTAGGCGAAGTGGCCGGCCAGAAGGTGGAGCTTGAAGAATACAACGCCGCCCTGGAGCAGGCCAAGCAGGCCTTCGCGGCCCAGCAGCAGCGCCAGCCCGACGAGCAGGCCCTCGGCTACCTGCGCGACCAGGCCTGGAACCAGACCATCTACCGCCTGGCGTTCCAGCCGGAGTGGGAAAAGCTGGGCCTGACCGTGAGCGACGACGAGCTGTGGGACATGGTGCAGGGCGACAACGTGAACCCCGGCATCAAGCAGGCCTTCACCGACCAGAAAACGGGTCAGTTCGACAAAGCCCGCCTCATCCAGTACCTGCAGAACCTCGACAAGCTGCCCCCCGAAAACCAGGCCGCCTGGCGCAACTTCGAAGCCAACCTGCCCGCTGAGCGCCTGGCCAACAAGTACAACGCTCTGCTGAAAAACTCGGTGTACGTGACCTCGGCCGAAGCCAAGCGCTTCGAAATGAACCAGAACACCAAAGCCGTGGTGAAGTACCTGTTCGTGCCCTACGCCACCATCTCGGACTCGGCCGTGAAGGTGACCGACGAGCAGCTGCAGGCCTACCTCGACAAGAACAAGAGCAAGTACAAAGTAGAAGAAGGCCGCTCGGTGGAGTACATCACCGTGCCGGTGGTGGCTTCGAAAGAAGACAGCACGGCCGTGAAAAGCCAGATTGCCGAGCTGACCACGCAATTTGCCTCGGCTCCGGTCGACTCACTGTTTGTGATGCAGAACTCGGAGCAGCCCTACAACAAGGCCTTCCGCAGCCCCGCCGACCTGCCCGAAGAGCTGCGCAAGCAGCTGCCCCTCTCCACCGGCAAAGTATACGGCCCCTACGCCGAAGCCGGCACCTACTCGCTGTACAAAGTGACGGGCATGAGCACCGGCAAAGACGCCGCTGCCCGCGCCAGCCACATCCTCATCAAGCCCGAAGGCACCACGCCCGAAGCCAAAGCCGCCGCGAAGGCCAAGGCCCAGGACATCCTCAACAAAATCAAAGGCGGTGCTGATTTTGCCGCTATGGCGCGTCAGTTCGGCACCGACGGCACCAAGGACCAGGGCGGCGACCTCGGCTGGTTCGGCCAGGGCCGCATGGTGCCCGAGTTCGAGAAAGCCATTTTCGGCGCCACCAGCACCGGCCTGCTGCCCAACGTGGTGGAAACGTCGTTTGGCTACCACGTCATCAAAATCACGGCCGTTCCCACCAAGCAGACCTACCAGGTGGCTGAAGTGAAGAAGACCATTGCTCCGAGCGACGCCACCCGCGACGCTGCCTACACCCGCGCCCAGGCCCTGAAAGGCCAGGCCACGGACCTGGCTAGCTTCCGCGCCCTCACCACCAAGGACAAGACCCTGGTGAAGCAGGAAGCCAAGAACCTCGACGCTTCGGCCCGCACCGTGAACAACCTGCAGAACGCCCGTGAGATGGTGCGCTGGGCCTTCGGCTTCAACCCTAACGGCTCGACCACCAAAGTAGGCGACGTGTCGGAAGTGTACGAAATGGGCGACCAGTACGTCATTGCTGTTCTCACCGACGAGCGCGCCAAAGGCACCGCCACCGTGGAAAGCCTGCGTCCCGAGCTCACCGCCCTGGTGCGCAACGAAGAGAAGGCCAAGCAAATCATGGCCAAGCTGCCCACCGCCGGCACGCTGGAAGAAATGGCCGCCAAATACGGCCCCACCGCTCAGGTAGGCACCGCCGACAACGTGGTGCTCGGCCAGGGCAGTCTCACCAACGTGGGCTTCGAGCCCCTGGCCGTGGGCAAAGCCTTCGCGCTGAAAACCGGCCAGAAGTCGGCCCCCATTCAGGGTGAGCAGGGCGTGCTGGTGGTGGAGCCCCAGACCGTGACCACCGCTCCGGTTCCGGCCGACCTGAAAGCCGTGCAGCAGCAGCTGGCCCAGCAGCGCGCCCAGCAGCAGGACGGCAAGATTTACGAGGCCATCAAGGCCCACGCCAACGTGAAAGACAACCGCGCCAAGTTTTTCTAAGGCGCCCGGCTTCTAGGTTGAAAAGGGCCGTACCTTCGGGTGCGGCCCTTTTTCGTTTGTAAGCGTCATTGGCCGCCGCGCAGCAAACCGGCGGCTGCCCCCGCAGTTGGTAGTGAACGAACGCGCCCGAGCCCGGCGTTTGCGTTCAGTGCCTATTTGTTGGCTGCCCTTACCTTGTTCCTTCTTTTATGCGTCCGCATTCCCTCGTTATGGCCGCCTCGCTGCTGCTGGCGTTGCCTGGACTGGCCCAGCCCACCAAAACCTGGGCCCCCCTGAGCAGCACCGCGCTGGCCCAGGACTATGCCCGCCGCGGCGAGCACGAGAAAGTGGTGTTTCTGTTCGAAAAGCTGTCGGCCGAAGAGCAGGCCAGCCCGGCTGTATTTCCGGTGTATCTGAATTCGCTACAGGCCCTAAAGCGCTACAAGGATGCCGAAAAAGTGGCCAAAAAAGCCGTGAAGCTACACCCGGAAGACGCCACCTACGGCGTGGCGTTGGGGGGCGTGTACGTTGCGGCCGGCGACAAAGCCGCGGCCGACAAGCAATGGCAGAAAGTACTGGCTCAGCTCAGCACCGCACAGGTGGTGCCGGTGGCTACCGAATTTAGCCGCCGCGAGCTGCCCGAGTGGACCGAGCGCACCTACCTGCGCGGCCGCGCCCTGGCCAAAAACGACACCGAGTACGCGCCACAGCTCATCCAACTATACACCCAGACCCAGAACCAGCCCCAGGTGCTGGCCGAAACCCTGCACTTGGTAGCGCAGGACGAGAAGCAGCTGCCCTTCGTGCGCAACATGCTGCAAAACGCCCTGCGCGAAGACAAGGATTTTGATGCCCTCGAAAAGCTCTTGCTGACCGCTACGCAGAAACACCCCGACCAGTCGGCTTACAGCGAGCTGTTGCTGTGGCTACAGGTGCAGCGCAAGGACTTCGGCGGGGCGCTAGTGCAGGCCCGCGCCCTCGACCGGCGCAGCAAAGGCGAAGGCCGCCGCGTGATTGAACTGGCCGCCATCGCGCAGCAGAACAAGGACTATGAAAGCGCCATCGACGGCTTCGCCTACGTGGCCAAAGAATACCGCAACGGCCCGTATGGCAATTTTGCTCGTCAGCGCCTGTTGCAGGCCCGCGAAGCCCAGGTGAGCACCACTTACCCCGTCGACCTGGCCAAAGTGCGCGCCTTGGTCACGGAATACGAGCAACTGCTGACCGAGCTGGGCCGCACGCCTGACACGGCCCCCGTGCTGCGCAACCTGGCCAACCTGTACGCCTTTCAGCTCAGCGACCGGCCCAAGGCCATGGCCTTGTTGCAGGAAGTCATCGACATGCCCCGCGCCAGCGACGAAGTGGTGGACGAGGCCAAAATCACCCAGGCCGACCTATACCTGCTGAAAGGCGAGCCCTGGGAAGCCACGCTGCTGTACTCGCAGGTGGAGAAAACGCATAAGGACTCGCCGCTGGGCTACGAGGCCAAGCTGCGCAACGCCCGCCTGAGCTACTACGCCGGCGATTTCAAGCTGGCCCAGAGTCATCTCGACATTCTGAAAGAAGCCACCACCCGCGAGATTGCCAACGACGCCATGCAGCTTTCGCTGCTGATTCAGGACAACACCGTGGAGGACACGCTGGGCCTCGGCCTCAAGGCCTACGCCGCCGTGGAGCAGCTGGTGTTTCAGAACAAGATAAAAGAGGCCATTGCGGGGCTGGATGCGCTGCTGGAGAAGTTTCCCGGCCATTCGTTGTCCGATGACACGTACTACCTGAAGGCCCAGCTGCAGCGCCGCACCGGCGACTTTCCCGGCGCCATTGCCACGCTCGAGCGCATTACCAACAACGTGAAGTACGACGTGCTGAGCGACGACGCCCTCTTTCTCATGGCCCGCATTCAGGAGGAAGACCTGAAAGACAAAGGCAAAGCCCAGGAGCTCTACAACCAGTTGATAGTGAAATACCCTGGCAGCATTTACGTGGCCGAGGCCCGTAAGCGCTTCCGCAAGCTGCGCGGCGACGGGGTGTAGGTTTTGGTGGGGCTGTAAAAAGAACGTCATGCTGAGCGAAGTCGAAGCATCTCTACCGCGAGAGAATAATTACTGCCACGGTAGAGATGCTTCGACTTCGCTCAGCATGACGGGCTAGTTTCCTGTTGCCCTAAATTTCTTACCCGAAAAACACGAACATCAGCGCCAGGGCCAGAATAAATACGACGTACATCAGGCCATCGGACAGGATGTACTGGCGGTATTTGCGGTAAAATTCCGGTAGTTTGCTCATGGTCTGCGGCAATGGGGGAGGCGCGGCGCAAAGGTACGCCGCGCCGCTGCGGGCCCGGTTTGGTCGTACTTTTGCAGCCATTTTGACGAAGTATCCGATGCCCATATCCGCTGGTAAGCGCTGGAATTATATCCCCGAAACCGACCCCGCTGCCGCCCTCCGGCTGACGCAGGCCCTCTTCATTGCCCCTGAGATAGCCGCCCTGCTGGTGCAGCGCGGCATCGACACGCCCACCGCGGCCGCGGCCTTTTTCCACCCCGACCTGCGCCAGTTGCCCAACCCGCTGCTGATGCGCGACATGGACCGCGCCGTGGCCCGCCTCGCCCGCGCCTTGCACGATGGCCAGAAGGTGCTGGTGCTGGGCGACTACGACGTGGACGGCATTACCTCCGTGGCCACGGTGATGAGCTACCTCACGCCCTTGTTTGGGGCCGAGCGCCTGCGCGACTACATCCCCGACCGCTACACAGAGGGCTACGGCATCTCGCAGAAAGCTGTCGATTTTGCGGCTGACAACGGCTTTGCACTCATTGTGGCACTCGATTGCGGCATCAAGGCCGTGGAGCAGGTGGCCTACGCCACGAGTCGGGGCGTCGATTTCATCATCTGCGACCACCACCTGCCCGGCGAGGAGCTGCCCGCCGCCGTGGCCGTGCTGGACCCCAAGCGCGCCGATTGTGAATACCCTTATAAGGAGCTTTCTGGCTGCGGCGTGGGCTTCAAGCTGATGCAGGCGTTGGGCGAGCACCTCGGCCTGCCGCAGGAGCCGCTACACGATTTGCTCGACCTCGTGACGGTGAGCATTGCGGCCGACATCGTGCCCATCACCGGCGAAAACCGCATTCTGGCCGCCCACGGGCTGCGCCGCTTCAACGAAGACGCCCACTTGCTGCGCCCGGGCCTGGCGGCCCTGCGCGAGCTGGCCACCCTGCGCGAGGGCCCGTTGGGCATCAGCAGCTTGATATTCGGGTTTGCGCCGCGCATCAACGCCGCCGGCCGCATGGGCGACGCCCGCCGCGCCGTGGCCATGCTCCTGGCCCCCGACCAGCAGGAAGCCCGCTACACCGCCGAAGTGGTGGACCAGATGAACCAGCAGCGCCGCGGCTCCGACCAGCACACCACCCAGGAGGCGCTGGACATGATTGCGGGCAGCCCCACGCTGCAAAATGCCCACGCCACCGTGCTCTACAAGGCCGACTGGCACCAAGGCGTGCTCGGCATCGTAGCCTCGCGCTGCCTCGACCAATACTACCGCCCCACCGTCATCCTGACGCAGCGCGATGGCAAGGCTACCGGCTCGGCCCGCTCGGTGGCGGGGTTCGACGTGCACGAGGCCCTGGAAGCCTGCGCGCCGCTGCTCGACCAATTTGGCGGGCACCGCGCTGCCGCTGGCCTCACGCTGAAAGTTGAGAACGTGCCCGCTTTCCAGCGCCGCTTCGAGGAAGTGGTGGCCGGCACCCTCACCACCGAGCACTTGGTGCGGCCGGTAGAAGTGGCCGCCGTACTGCCCATTGGCCGCATCAACGAAGAATTCTTCGCCGAGCTGCGCCGCATGGAACCTTTTGGCCCCAGCAACCCCAACCCGGTCTTTGCCTCGCAGCGCCTCATTGCCGTGCCGCACAGCGCCCGCGTGGTAGGCCAGGGCCACCTCAAGCTGCGCCTGGCGTCGGCCGACGCGCAGGGCCCGGCCGTCGACGCCATCGGCTTCGGCCTAGCCGATTACCTGCCGCAGATTGAGCAAGGCCAACCCTTTAGCGCCTGCTACACGGTGGAGCTGAACGAGTACCGCGGCCAGCGCAGTGTCCAGCTGCGGTTGCTGGACGTGCGCTGGGAGTAGGCGGCTAGTCGGCCGACGGCAGGGCGCGGAAGTAGTAGAAGGTTTTTTTGGTGGACAAAGCCAGCGTGGGCTGAGCCATGTGCATCAGGTAGTCGCCGCGCACGAACAGCCACCGCGAATTGGGGAGGTTGAGGTCTTGCGCGTAGTCAAGCAGCTCCAGGCGCGTGAGAACGTGGTTTTCGTGGCGCTCAATCAGGGTTTTGCGGCCTTTAGCGTCGTAGAATACCACCTTATCCAGCTCCACGCCGAAGCGGCGCTTGATGGTTTGGGTTTTGACGACGCCGGCCCCGGCCGGGGTGCTCACGCCGGAATAGAACGACGACACGCCCTTGGCCTTGGCGTAGGCCTGCACGCGGCGGTGGGCACTGCCCAGCGAGCCCTCCGAAGACTTGAAAAAGCCCATGCGGCTTTCGGCTTCGCTGCGAACGGCTTCCACCCGGCGCATCAGCGAGTCGTGGGCGGCGGCGTAGCGGGCGGGCTGGTCGGCAGTAATGCCCGAAGCAGTGGCCGATTGGGGAGTGGTTTGGGCGCAGGCCCAGGCCGAGCTGCCCAGCAGCACGCCGGTCAGCAAAACATTGCTTGTCATAAAAGACGGGTTGGTAGAAAACGGGCGCAAGCTACTGCGCACTTGCTTACCGCATGGCCCGCCATACCCACCACAGCAGCGGCAGCTGCAACGGCAGCCGGCCCCAGGCCACCCAGCCGGGAATGCCCAGCTTATGGTGAATGAGGGCCATGTACACGTTGGCCGGAAACACCGCCACCAGCAACGCCAGCAAACCCCAGCCGGCCAGCTTTCGCGTGGGCTTCAGCAGCAGCCCCAGCCCACCCAGCACCTCAAAAATACCGCTGGCGTACACCAGCGCCCGGGGCTGCGGCAGCTGCGGCGGCATAATGGCCAGATAAGTAGCCGGGTGCGCAAAATGCCAGCAGCCGGCCGCTACAAAAAGCAGGGCCAACGCAATGCGGCTGAGCAGGTGAACGGTCATGAGGCCGTAAAGGTGGGACCGGAAAGCCGCCCCGCGGCCGTAGCGGTTTATACTGAAAAATGCAGCTGACGCAAGAATCTTTTGCTTCCTGTAAGTTGTCGTAGGCAAGGCAGGCCGACGGGACGACCCGCCTTGCCTAACGCCCGTTAGGACGTACTTTTGTGTCCTCAAATAATCATTCCCACCACGCCCATGCAAACCGCCACTTCCTCTAACATTTACCAACTCTCCGAAGAGCAGCTCGCCGTGCGCGACGCCGCCCGGGACTTTGCCCAGAGCGAGCTGTGGGCCGGCGTCATCGAACGCGACGAGCACCAGAAATTCCCCGCCGAGCAGGTGAAGAAGATGGGCGAGCTGGGCTTCATGGGCATGATGGTGAGCCCCGAGTACGGCGGCTCCGGCCTCGACACCGTGAGCTACGTGCTGGCCATGGAAGAAATCTCGAAGGTCGACGCCTCGTGCTCGGTCATCATGAGCGTAAACAACTCGCTGGTGTGCTGGGGATTAGAGAAATACGGCACGGAGGAGCAGAAGCGCAAGTATCTGCCCCGCCTGTGCTCGGGCGAAATCATCGGCGCCTTCGCCCTGAGCGAGCCCGAAGCCGGCTCCGACGCCACCAGCCAGCGCACCACCGCCGAAGACAAGGGCGACCACTACCTGCTGAACGGCACCAAAAACTGGATTACCAACGGCACCACGGCCTCGGTCTACCTCGTCATTGCCCAAACCAACCCCGAGTTGAAGTCGCGCGGCATCAACGTCCTCATCGTCGACAAGGACATGCCTGGCTTCATCCAGGGTCCCAAGGAGAACAAGCTCGGCATCCGCGGCTCCGACACCTGCTCGCTGATGTTCACCGACGTGAAAGTGCCCAAAGAAAACCGCATCGGCGACGACGGCTTCGGCTTCAAGTTTGCCATGCAGGTGCTGGCCGGCGGCCGCATCGGCATTGCGGCCCAGGCGCTGGGCATTGCCTCTGGTTCTTTGGAGCTTAGCCTAAAGTACGCCAAGGAGCGCAAGGCCTTCGGCGTGCCGATTTCGCAGCACCAAGCCATCCAGTTCAAGCTGGCCGACATGGCCACCAACGTGGACGCCGCCCGCCTGCTCTGCCTGCAAGCCGCCGCCGACAAAGACGCCGGCCAGGACTACGGCCGCTCGGGCGCCATGGCCAAGCTCTTCGCCTCCAAAGTGGCCATGGATGCGGCCGTGGAGGCCGTGCAGATTCACGGTGGCTACGGCTTCGTGAAGGAGTACCACGTGGAGCGCCTCATGCGCGACGCCAAGATTACCCAGATTTACGAGGGTACTTCTGAAATTCAGAAAATTGTGATTTCGCGGGATATCCTCAAGTAATCCGCGAATTGCCTAAAATTCAGATTCATTGCACAAAACCCAGCCACTTTTTGGCTGGGTTTTTAGTTTTTGTGAATTTCAAGGTGTTATCTTGCACTGCGGTAGCCGCATATCCGGCCCAGCCGCTCCCTAAATCCGCCGCTTTGGCACCTTGAATTATGGAAGATTACAATAAAGTCATCGAATCGTTGGGCGTGCGCTACATCAAGGCGAAGAACCTGGTGTTGCACCAGCCCTTCACTGTGCGCAATTCTTACGACGTCGGCAATAACCTCATCCTTCTGCACAAAGGCCACATCACTTTCGGTGAAGAAGAGATGGTGGTGGAAGAAGGCGAAATGCTGTTCATCCCCGGCGGCCGGCCCACCCGCGTGAGCTACGGCCAGGACCCCAAAGGCCGCGTCATTACCAACGACGACCTGATTACCAACAAGGACAAGTTCTTTCATTCCAACGACAACCTCGACCTCATCGGCGAAGCCGACGAAAGCCACAGCTTCGTGAGCTTCGAGGCCAAGGTGTTCGACTCGGTGAACTTCTTCGCCTCGCTCGACGTGCCGGCCTTCCTCATCTCGGGGCAGCCCAAGCTGGCCAACCTCGTGATTAAGGTGGTGGAGGAGAGCATTCAGGACTTGCCGGGCCGCGAGCGCCTCATCAACATCTACACCGAGAACATCGTGGTGGAAGTGGTGCGCTACGTGCTGCGCAACAACATGTTTGTGGAGCAGTTGGCCACCAACAGCACCTACTTCAAAGACCCGCGCCTGATTGACCTGTTCAACTACATCAAGGAGAACCTGGGCGGCGACTTGTCGAACAAGGTGCTCTCGGGCGTGGCCAACGTGAGCGAGGACTACGTGGGCCAGTATTTCAAGATGTTGACCAACATCAACCCGCAGGACTACATCGAATACCAGCGCATGGAGCGCGCCGTGTTCCTGCTGCGCACCACCAAGAAAAGCATCCGCGACATCGGCAAGGAAGTGGGCTACAAAGACACGGCTTACTTCTGCCGTCGCTTCAAGATGATGTTCGGCATCCCGGCCGGCAAAATGCGCCGCCGCGAGTCGGCCATGAACATCTAAGGCATCGGTTTTGGATTGACCACAAAAAAGCCCTGCTTCAACTTGAAGCGGGGCTTTTTTGTGGTCAATCCGCCGGCGGTCTATTCGATGCTGCGGAAGTCGTCGTTTTTGCGGTAGCTGTTTTCGGAGGTGCGGGCACCGGAGTCGCCGCTGCCCGACGAAGACGAGCCGAAGCCCGAGCCGCTGTCCGAACGGCCGCTGCCGCCCAGAATGCCACTGTTGCTGCTGTGGCCACGGTCGGCGTTGGTGGAGCTGCTGCTGTAGCTGCTGCCGCTGTTGTGGCTGGAGCCGCTGTTGCTGCCGTAGCTCGAATTTCTGGAATTGTCGTAGCTAGAGCCGCTGCCGCCGTAGCGGCTGCCGCTGTTGCCGTAGGGCGAGCCGCTATCCTGACGGCTGCTGGCGCCTGAGGCCGTGCGGCGGCTGGTGGAGGCATCGGGGGCTTGGTACCCGTAGCTGCGGCGGCCGTAGCTGCCGCTGCTCTGGCGGCCATAGTCAGAGCGCGAGGTGCTGTCCGACGGCTTACCGCCTTTGCGCAGGGCCAGCCAGCCTAAGCCGGCGGCCAGAATGGCGCCGCCCACTACTTTCTGAGTGGTGCTGAGCTCACCCACGCGCGACAGTGCCCGCGAGCCCCAGTCCTTCACGCCTTGCGGCAACTGGTTCACGCTGTCGAGCACGCCCGAGTCCTGAATCCATTTTTTGCCGCTTTCCATGGCCGTATCGAGCAGGTTGGCTTGGTCGCCATTGGTTTGCTGGCCTTCGCCCTGGCGGTCAGCGCCGGCGTTGGCAGAGGTCTGGCTCGAAGCGTCGGCGCTGGCCGAAGTGTTCTGCGCGCTGCTGGTGCTGCGGCCCGAAGCCGCTTTGCGGCTGCTGCCGGTTGCGGCGTCGTTGCCGAGGCCGGTGCTGCCGGTGGGGGTGCCGGCGTTTTGGTTGCGCACGTCGTCGCCCGCCATCGGCGAGCCCGGTTGATTGGGTTGGTTATCCATGGTGAAAGGAAGGAAAAGTGGAGGTGGAAATAGAAAGAAAAAGCTAGGCGTAACGCGAGGGCTACGGGGGCTTTTATTCGTAAGTCCGTCGGGATAAGTTGCGTTAGCACTCAATCTTTTGCCTGGCCAACGTTGGCTCAAACCCGCTATTTCCACCACCCTAGCCAGCCGGGCAGGGCGGCCTTAGGCTTGGCTGGCGTGCCGGGGCAAGGGCCGGAGCACGTGGGCCGGGTCGGCGAGCACCACGCGGCGTGCTTCTTCGCGCGCCTCCACTTCATACTTGTTGTGGAAATAGCCCACCCGAGCCGACTCCACGAGGTATTTCCAGAGGAAGGGCAGCAGGCCGTGCTCCTTGTATTGGCGCAGGTGCACGGCTTCGTGGGCTACCCATTCGGCATCGGCCAGAAACTCCTCGCGAGTGGCGCCGCTCAGGTGCACGGTCTGGCCCACCACCATGGCCACGCGGGGGGCGCGCAACACCATGCGGGCTATGCGGGCGAGGGGAGAACGGGTCCAGGTTCGGAGATTTTGCATAAAGCAAGATAGCGAAATAGTGAAGCCGCGCTATTACGGCAAAGCAGAAGCCATGGTTGCAAGCATAAAAAATATTATTCAACTAATAAATTGACTTTAATAAAGAAAATTTGAATTTTTTTCACAAAAAGTGTGGAGCTTATCAAAAGTTTAGGCTAGCTTTACCCAACGACCAATTCTAAGGGGAATATAATTTTCCCGGTCCGACTGCTTTTTCCCTTCTTTTCATCCGGCCCAGCACGGCTTCGCCTATCGCCTAAGAAAACTACTAGCCCGGCTCTTTTTGCGACTTTGCAAGAACCCGGATTTGTGCTCCCAACCCCTAACGACGGACAATGAAACATAGCATTCTGTATTGCCTCGCCGCTGGCTCCATGGCCCTCTCTTTCTTCTTCGAACGTGCTCCCGATGCTTCGGCCACGGCTCGTGCCACCGCGGCACCGGCCGTAGCCGAAGCATCGCTGCTTCCGGCCCTGACGATGAGTGAGCCCATTAAACCCGCCGGCACGCCCGCCAATACGCCCGTAGAAAAGCCCGCCGCGCCCACCGCCGCCGAACTGGCCGCCTCGCGCGACTCGCTGGCCTACCACTACTATGCCCAAACCCTGGGCCTGCGCCTGGCGTTCGACGAGAACAAGGACCTGCTTCGCACCGTGACCGACTGGATTGGGACGCCCTATTCGTATGGCAGCAACTCGCGCAAAGGCACCGACTGCTCCGGCTTCGTGACCCGCGTGTTCCGGGAGGTGTACGGCATCAACCTGGTGCACTCGTCGCGCGCCATGTTCAGCACCACCAAGCGGGTGGCCAAGGCCGAGATGGAAACCGGTGACTTGGTGTTTTTCCGCCGGGGCAAAGGCCCGATTTACCACGTAGGCATCTACCTGAAAGACGGCAAGTTTGCCCACTCCGCCACCAACGGCGGCGTGATGGTGAGTTCGCTGAACCAGCCGTATTACCACCGCAATTTTTACGCTGCCGGCCGCGTGCGCGCCGCCGCCGAGGCCGACGGCACCGACAACTAAGCGCCCCGCACCGATGTGCAAGGCAAAGCGCCCGGCCCCTGCGGCCGGGCGCTTTTTTTTAGGTGTTTACCGAGACTTTGGAGCCATTGGCAGAGAAGGCAATGGTGGTTCTATTAAGAAAGTTGGATATTGAAGTTAAACCTGCTGGGGCTTCGTGGGTCCATGGTAAACCGTTGGCTTTTAAGAGTAAGCCTGTGGGTGGTTGAATTTCTTTGCTTTTGGCTTTTTTTCCCCTGCCTGCTTATGAATCGTAGACTTTTCCTCCAGCGAAACGCCACTGTTCTCAAGACTCCGGTTGCAGCAATGGCATTGCCAACGGCCGCCACGGCCGCGCAGGACCCGCCCGAAAAGGTGAGCCGCTACGCCAACAAGGTGCTGCCCACCGGGCTGTCGCGGGCCACGAGCACGCTGGCGCCCTATGTGGGCCCATGGGGCTATGAGCAAGCCGCGCACCTGCTACGGCGGACTATGTTTGGCCCCACGCGGCCCGACATACAAGCCGCGGCAGCTTCCAGCTTATCGGCCGTGCTTAACGGCCTGCTTACGGCTCCTGTTGCCCCCGACCCGCCCGTGAACGTGTCGACCACCGACACCAGCGTGCCCATCGGCCAGACGTGGACGGCGCAGGTGTTTGACCAGAATTTTGAGGGCGTGCGGCGCACCTCGCTGCGCGATTGGTGGCTGGGGCAGCTGCTGGGCCAGGGCGCCTCGCTGGCCGAAAAGATGACGCTGTTCTGGCACAACCATTTCGTGGTGGAGCTGGGCGACATCAACGATGCCCGCATGGGCTACGAGTACTGCCGGCTGCTGCGCCAGCACGCCCTGGGTAACGTGAAGCAGTTGGCCAAGGACGTGACCATCACGCCGGCCATGCTGCGCTACCTCAACGGCAACCAGAGCACCGCCGGCGCCCCCAACGAGAACTACGGCCGCGAGCTGCTGGAGCTCTTCACCGTGGGCAAGGGGCCGCTGATTGCGCCCGGCAACTACACCAACTACACCGAAGCCGACGTGCAGGCCGCCGCCAAGGTGCTCACGGGCTGGCGCGACCAGGCGGCGCCGGTAGGCAGCTACTTCACCGCCAGCCGCCACGATGGCACCACCAAGGTGTTTTCGTCGGCCTTCGGCAACGCCCGCATCGCGCCCAACGGCGCCAACGAATACATCGACCTGGTGAACCTGATTTTTCAGCAGGCCGAAACGGCGCGGTTTCTGGTGCGCAAGCTCTACCGCTGGTTTGTGTACTATGTGATTGATGCGCAGGTGGAAACCGACATCATTCAGCCCCTGGCCACGCTGCTGATTCAGAACAACTACGAGGTGGCGCCGGTGCTGCGCGCCCTGCTGAGCTCCGAGCATTTCTTCGATGCGTTGAACATGGGCTGCCTCATCAAGAGCCCGCTCGATTTCACGGTGGGCCTGTGCCGGCAGATGCAGATAGCGTTTCCGACGGCCGCCACCAGCGTGGTGGCCCAATACGGCATGTGGAACTACCTCAACGGCGTGGTGGCCCTGCAGCAGCAAACCCTCGGCGACCCGCCCAACGTGGCCGGCTGGGCGGCCTACTACCAAACCCCGCAGTTCCACGAGCTGTGGATAAACGCTGTGACGCTGCCGCGCCGCAACCAGATTACGGACCTGCTGATTGGCAGCGGCTACACGCGCAACAGCGTCAAAATCGTGATTGACCCGCTGGCGCTCACGCTGGCCATGCCGGCCGCCACGGCTTCGGACTGCAACCTGCTCATTGCCGAGTTTGTGCGGCTGATGGTGCCCATTGCGCTGACGGCCAACCAGCTCACCTTCCTGAAGTCGGCGCTGCTGCCCGGCCTGCCCGACTTTGAGTGGACCGTGGAGTGGCAGCAGTATCAGGCCGCGCCTACCAACACGGCCAAGAAAGCTGCCGTGACCACCAAGCTGCAAGCCATGCTGCGTGCCCTGATGGGCCTGGCCGAATACCATTTGTCTTAACGCCACCGGCTCCCTCACTATGAAGCGTCGCGATTTTTTACAGACCACGGCCGCTGCGGCGGCCGGCACCGCCCTGCTGAGCGGCATGCCCATTGGCGCCTATGGCTATTCGCCGCAGCTGGCGGCCCTCACCAACGCCACCACGCAGTCGGACAAGGTGTTGGTCATCATTCAGCTGCAGGGCGGCAATGACGGCCTGAACATGATAATTCCGCTGGACCAGTACCCGGCCCTGATGGCGGCGCGCGGCAACATTGCCCTGCCCCAGACGTCGGTGCTGCCGCTCACCACGGCCACGGGCATTCACCCGGCCATGGCGGCGCTGCACAACCTCTACCAGAACGGGCAGGTGGGCGTGGTGCAAAGCGTGGGCTACCCCAACCCCAACTTCTCGCACTTCCGGGCCACCGACATCTGGACCTCGGGCTCCGACTCGAACGTGACGCTGACCACGGGCTGGGCCGGCCGCTACCTCGACGGCGAATACCCCGGCTTTCCCATGGGCTTCCCCAATGCCCAGAACCCCGACCCGCTGGCCATCAGCATCGGCTCGGTGGTGAGCAACTGCGTGCAGGGCCCGAGCGTGAACATGGGCATGGCCATTGCCAGCACCTCGTCGTTTCTGCAGCTGCTGAGCGGCGGGGTGGATGCCGCCCCCAACACGCCGGCCGGGCACGAGCTCACGTTCATTCGGCAGGTGGTGAGCCAGACGCAGGTATACACCACGGCCATTCAGGCCGCCGCGGCGCGCGCGCAAACGCTTTCGCCCTTGTATCCCGCGGCCGGGCAGAACTCCCTGGCCGACCAGCTCAAAATAGTGGCTCAGCTGGTATCCGGCGGCCTGCAAACGCGCATCTACGTGTGCACGTTGGGCGGCTTCGATACCCACACCCTGCAGGTGCCTACCACGGGCAGCACCACTACTGGCACCCACGCCACCCTGCTGGGTAAGATTGCAGAGGCCGTGAACGCCTTTCAGGACGATTTGCGGCGGCATTCGGTGCAGGACCGGGTAGTGGGCCTCACGTTCTCGGAATTCGGGCGGCGCATCAAGTCGAACTCCGGCAACGGCACCGACCACGGCGCGGCGGCCCCGCTGCTGGTGTTCGGCACCAAGGTAAACCCCATGGTGCACGGCCCCAATCCCACGCTGCCCGCCAACGCCGGCGTGAACGACAACGTGGCCATGCAGTTCGATTTCCGCAGCGTCTACACCAGCATCTTGCAGGACTGGTTCCAGGTGACGCCGGCCACGCTCACGCAGTTGTTTGGGCGCAGCTTCCCCTACGTGCCCGTCCTGCGGCCCGGCGCCCTGCTGGGCACCGCCAGCCCGGCCGAGGTGGCCGATTTCACGGTGTACCCGAACCCGGTGCCGCGCGACGGCCGCACCACCGTGGCCTACGACAGCGCCGGCGGCCACGTGCAGGTGGTGTTGCTCGACACGCTGGGCCGTGAAGTGCGCCGCGCCGTGGACCGCGAGCTGCCCCGCGGCGCCCAGCAGCTGCCGCTGGACCTGAGTGGCCTGGCCCCCGGCGCCTACTACTGCCAGGTGCGCGAAGCCAGCCGCTCCGGCTCGCGCATTGTAGTGGTTGAGTAAGCCCGCTAACCGTCAGAATACAACCGCCAATAGTGCTGGCCTCGCCTCAGGGAGGTGGCCGGTGCTATTGGCGGTTTTTTGTGCAAAAGTGACTGAAAAGGTAGCCCCGCCAAGTCCTTTTGCGTAGAGGATTTTTCGGAGCCTGATTGTGCTCTGCTTTCCTTTCACCTCCTCCTTCATTCCCTTCTTTATGGAAGCGCAAATCGAACAACAACTCGAAAAAATCCTGCCCGAAGACCTCGCCCGCACCTTCGAGAGCGCCTACCACGTGTTTCAGGGCAACCACGACCACATGGATGACCTGCTGAAAAACGGCGGCGTGCTGCTGCGCAAAGCCGCACAGCGCTTCACGCCCACGCAAATGGTGGTGGGCATTGCGGCCCTGGCTGCCGTGGCTGTGGTGCTCATCAACCGCGCCAGCAGCGACGACCACGAAGGCGAAGCCCACGACGTGAGCAACCGCGACAACAAGCGTCAGCTGGGTGGCAAAGACCAGGATAAGAAATAGGCTTTAGTACAGCCCTTTAAAAAGCGGCGCCTAGTAATAGGTGCCGCTTTTTTTATGCCCGCAGGCGAGCCCCAGTCGGGCGGCTTTGCCGTAGGACCGGGGGCTACCGGATATCGACCAGCACCGGCACCACTAGCCGCACCGCCACGGCCTGCCCGCGGTGCCGCCCGGGCGTGAACCGCGGCAGGCGCAGCGCGGCCGCCACCACGGCCTCGTCCACGGGCCCGGCAATGCTTTTGAGCATCACGGGCCGGGTCACGCGGCCGTCGGGCTCCACCACAAAACTGACCTGACCTGTGCCATTGGCGGCGCGCTCGGGATAATGAATAAGCTCTTGCAGAGCAGATTGCAAAGCGCTGGGGCCAGCTTGGCCCGGCAGCTCCGGCATTTGTTCCACCTGGCTATATACCTGGTTTTCGGGCACGGGCGGCGCAGTGCCGGCCGCCGGGGCCGGGGGCCGAAACCAGATGTTCAGCGTTTGGTACACGGCTACGGGCTGGTCGTCGTAGCCGAGCGCGGGCTGCCAACGCGGCTGGCTGCGCACCAGGCGCAGGGCTTCTTCGTCGCAACTGGCGCAGAGCGGGCTCATTACCTCGGTGGCGCCCACGCGGCCGTCTGGCTTCAGTACGAAGCGCACCACGACGCGGCCCTGCAAGTCGCGCAGGCGCACTTCGTCGGGCGTGCTCAGGTTCTTTTGCACGTATTGCTCCAGCGCGGCCTCCCCGCCCGGAAAGCGGGCCGCCTGCGCCACCTCGTTGGCGGCGAATACGTGGCGCGGCGAGAGAAACATAACCGGCACGGTGAGCAGCGTGGCCACGGGCTGGCCGTTGTAGCGGCCGGGCACAAGGCGCGGCATACGGTGCACGGCGACCAGCGCGGCGGCGTCGCAGGCGGGGCTCAGAGACTGCACCACGGCCGCCTGCCGGGCCACGCCGCTCACCCCCACCACCACGCGCACAAACACGCGGCCTTCTACGCGGCCCTCGCGCACCTCGGCGGGCAGCTGCACCTGCTTTTGCACGGCTTTTACCAGGGCCAGGTTGCCGCCGCCGGTGGGCAGGGCCGGCATCTGCTCCACGTAGCTGAATACCTGCGCCGTGTCGGGCTCGTAGCGGCCGTAGTACTGGGCGGCCGCTGCGTGCGAGATGGCCGTGACCAGGAAGAGGACGAGCCAAAAGAGCGGCTGGGAGACGAAGGAAATGGGTGGCGGTGTGGAAGGATAAGCCGAGGAAGCCATGTCGCAAATTTATAGCGCGGCCAAACGCAAGCCGAACGGAAGCTTTCCTATTTGGAGCGGCACAAGAAGGTGCCACAAGTGACTCGGCAAAAGCAGAAAAGCCGCCGGGTTGATAAGCAGGGCGCTATTTGGCCTCTTCTGCCGCTGGGGCAGCAAACACAACGGGCGCTACGTAGCTCACCGAAACGGGCTTGCCATTCAGCTTGCCGCCCACGAAGCGCGGCAGCTTTTCGGCGGCGGCTATCGCGGCGGCATCACACGAGGCGTTGAGGCTCCGCACTACTTTGATGTCGTGCACCGTGCCGCTGGGGTCCACGATAAAGCCCACGAAGACCTTGTTGGGTTTTCCGGCGGCGGGAAGTTCGGCGGGCAGCACCAGTGCCTGCTGCAGCGCCCGCGCAATGGCCGCGGTGCCCCCGCCGCCGGGCAGCTCCGGCATTTGGTCGACGAGGGCGTACACCTGCGGCGCTTCCACGGCGCCGCCACTGGGGAGCCGAAACGTGATGGGCACTGTGAAGCTCACAGCGACGGGTTTGCCCTGCTGCATGCCGGGCTTGAAGCGCGGCAACTGCCGAACGGCCTCCAAGACGGCCTCGTCGCACCCGCCGCCAATCCCCTGGGCAATGCGAACGTCGCGCACCACTCCTTTTTTGCCTACAGTGAAATTGACCAACACACGGCCTTGAATACCCTGAGCAAGTGCCTGGCGCGGGTACTTGATGAGGCCTTGAATGGCCAGTACAATGGCCCGGTTGCCCCCGCCACCGGGCAGCTGGGGCATTTGTTCCACGTAGGTATACACTTGGCCCTCAATTTTCTCAATTTCGGGCGGTGTTGCCTGGCTGGTGGATGGCGTCGTCTGGGCCCTCGCCGGCGTTGCAGTTGCAAGCACCACGCACAAGAAGAGCAGTGAGGCAAATGGATGGCTGGGCAATGAGAACGAGCGGAGCATTGTTGTAGCAGAAAAGGCGAAGGGTACGCAGAAACGAAGGGCGCTCAGGAACTACCTACCTGCCGCTTAAGGTCCAGGCGGCCTTCACCCGCGGGTTGGCTTCCTGAGCCGAGCGCAGAAATACCAGCTCATCGAGCTGGCCCACGCGCCAGGTTTCCAGCATGTTGTTGTAGTAGGGCGAGCCGGGGTTGCCGCTCTGGCCGCCGGGGTACACGCCGTAGGCCTTCACCTGCGGCCCCAGCGCCACCACCATGCGCCAGGAGGGACCGTTGCG
This sequence comes from Hymenobacter sp. 5317J-9, assembly GCF_022921075.1. Taxonomy (NCBI): domain Bacteria; kingdom Pseudomonadati; phylum Bacteroidota; class Cytophagia; order Cytophagales; family Hymenobacteraceae; genus Hymenobacter; species Hymenobacter sp. 5317J-9. The sequence goes on along the minus strand of NZ_CP095050.1, from coordinate 204,649 downwards.
CTCCGAGGTGGCGTTCACGATGCCCGCGCCGCCGCCGCAGTCCACGTCCATTTGCCCGAAGCCGGGGAGCTGAAGCAGGTGCAGAATGTCGGTGCTTTTCTGGCTGGCCCAGCGCCATTTAGGCGAGAGCGGGCCGAACTTGCGGGTGAGGGAGTCGGTGGCAAAGTGCAGGCTTTGCAGCGCCAGCTGGGGCAGCGTTTCCTTGGCCGAAGTGCGGCGGTCATCGACCCAGGGCGAATTGGGCTCGTTTAGAATGAGGGTATTGGTGCGGTCGCGGGCGGGGTAGCGGTAGGCCGGGCCCTTGGGGTCGTTGGGGAAATCATCTTCCCACAGCCGCTTCACCAAGTCGTTGTACCACAAGTTGAACACGCTGGGCCCGATGGCATCGGCGGTGTATTGGTAGCGCCAGCGGCGCATTTCGGCCAGCACCTGGGCTTCGGGCGAATTGGCGGCCGGGGGCGTGGCGCCGGCTGCATCCGTCACCAGCGCCAGCAGGCGCGGCAGCATGAGCTGGGCATTGAGGTCGAGCACGTCGTTTTGCAGCGCGCGCAGGCTGTCGGGCGTGATGCGGCTCATAGCCGCCAGGCGCTCGTTGATGCGGTGGCCGCGCTCGTAGCTGCCGAAGGTCCAGTTCAGGTAATAGGGGTAGTCGGGGCCGGCCGAAAACTGGTTCGCCGAGCTCACAAAGCCGCGCGCCGGATTTTTCACGTGGGGGTTCTGGGCCTGCGGAATCCAGCCCTGCCAGTCGTAGGCCGGGTCGGTGCCGTCGAGGATGAACTTGCCCTGGTCGCGCCACTTCAGCGGAAACCGGCCGTTGGGCCAGATGGCGATGTCCTTCTCATTATCCGCAAAAATGAAGTTCTGCGCCGGCGAGCCCCACGAGGCCAGCGCGGCGGTGTAGTCGGCGTAGCTGCGGGCGCGGTTGAGCCGGTACAGCGTCATTATCTCGTCGGCCCCGTCGTGGGCGGTCCAGCGCATGGCATGGGCAATGGGCGTCTGGTTCAGGAAAGGCTTTTCGGGCTTGTCGTACACCACCGGGCCGTGATGGGTGTAGAGCACCGTGTCGAGTCGGTCGGGCTGCCCGCGCACCTTGATGTGCTCCACCACGCGGCGCGCCGGCTTCCAGCGGCCGTCGTGCCAGTACTCGCGCATGGCGTTGTCCTTAAACTTCAACTGATAGAAGTCCAGCACGTCGGCCGCCACGTTGGTTACGCCCCAGGCGGCCTGCTCGTTAAACCCGATGATGACCGTGGGCGCACCGGGGATGGTGACGCCGTACACGTTCACGCCCGGCGCGCTCAGCTGCACCTGGTACCAGATGCTGGGCAAATTCAGCTGCAGGTGCGGGTCGTTGGCCAACAGCGGGTAGCCCGAGGCCGACTTATCGCCGCTCACCGCAAAGTTGTTGGAGCCCAGCTCGGGGTCGGGCTCGTCGCGCAGCTGTTGGGCCGCGTAGGCCACCTCAAACGACTTGGGCACCGGCAGCGCCGCCAGCGGCTTAAAATCCAGCGGCGTGCCCACGGGCACGATGGGGTCCTCGCGGGTGGGGTAGTCCGGAAACAGGTCTTTGGTCACGGCCGGGCCGTACTTGCGCAGGATGTTGCTCATGCGCAGGTCGTCGGTGCGGCCGCTCAGGTCCCAGGCCATGTACTTGAGCAGCAGCGCGCACTTCAGCGGCTCCCAGGGCTCGGGCTGGTAGTCCAGCAGCTTGTACTCAAACGGCAGTGTGCTCGGCGTGAGCCGGCCGATGTAGGCGTTGACGCCCGCCGAGTAGGAATCCAGCACCACCTTGGTAGTGGGGTTGGCCATCATCGCCTTCAGCGAATTGGCCGCGCCGAAGGGCAGGCCCATGCGCCGGAAAAACCGGTCGGTTTCGAGCCGGGCCGGGCCCACGATTTCGGCCAGCCGCCCGGCGGCCACGTGGGTCACGAAATCCATCTGCCAGAGCCGGTCGCGGGCCGTGAGGTAGCCTTGGGCGAAGTACAGGTCGTGGTCGTTTTGGGCAAAAATGTGCGGCACGCGGTGGTCGTCGTAGCGCACGGTCACGGGCGCCTGCAGGCCCGGCAGCTTCAGGGTTTGCTGCGCCGGAAAGTCACCGGCCGCCTCGCCGTTTTGCCAGAAGCCGCGGTAGGGGCTCAGCAGCTTGCCAAACGGCGGCAAATCGCCGTGCTTGGTGTTGAGCACCCACACCAGGGTCAGACTGGCAGCCAGGGCCAACAGGGCTTTAATCATACTAGTTGTCAGTTGCTTGTTGTCGGTTGCCAGGTCATTGAGCAAAAGCAAAGGCCAATTAACGACAATGTCGCCAATTGGCCTTCATATGGTAGTTCATAGTCAATGTCTATGGCAGCTTTTTACGCTTGCTGCCTAACAACAGACAACCAATAACAAGCAACTGCCTCACCGCAGCGCCACTTCGCGCACCAGCCCGCCAATGCCCCACACCAGCATCTGCTGGCGTACGGCTTCGGCTTCTGGCTTTTCACCGAAGTTGCCCACCAGCACGCGGCTGCGCTGCCGGCCGTCGAGCAGCTCCTGCGAAATGGTCACGTTCACGTCGGGCAGCAGGGATTTGATGCGGGCCTGCACGGCTTGGGCGTTGGCGGCATCCACAAACGAGCCGGCCTGAATGAGGAAGCCCACCGGGCAGTTCACGGCTTCGGCCGGCGAGATGGCCTTGCCCTTGGGGGTAGCCGATGCGGCCACCAGCGCTGGCTTCACGGTCGAAGCAGCCGAGTCAATCGCAGCGGGCACCAGGTAGGTCGTGAAAGCGGCGTCGGGGTTGGGGTCGGCGGCGTAGAGGGCGGCCAGGTTGTCGGGCGTGGTGGCGGGGCCCAGGGGCGTGGTTTCGGACACTACTTCGGCCACCACGGTGGCGGCGCCGCATTCGGTGATGCCCAGCGGGCGGGCGGCAATTTCGGACAGGTCCAGAATGCGCTGGTGGCGGAAGGGGCCACGGTCGGACACGCGCACCACCACCGACTTGCCGTTCTTCACATTGGTGACCCGCAGGCGGGTGCCGAAAGGCAGGGTTTTGTGGGCGCAGGTGTACTTAAAACGGTTGTAACGCTCCCCGCTGGTGGTGCGTCGTCCCTGAAAGCTACTCGCGTACCAGGAGGCCCGGCCGCGCAATACCGTGGTGCCGGCGGCGCTGGGGGCAGAAATTGCTGTTTTGCGGGTGCCACGGGCAGTGGTGGCGTGCGCCGGGGCGCCCAGGAAAGTCAGCAGAAAAAAGAAGCAACTGGAAAGGACGAGTACTACCGAGGGACGAAATAAAATCATGCGTTTTGCAGATGGTGAGCAAAACAAACATAGGCCTAGCCCGCCAAGCGAATGCTAAGTTTCCAATCCGTCTACTAATTGAATTAGGTCGAAAATTGTCCTTTATTTAGAAAACTTGCATTTAATTAATCTTCGTGTTGGCCTTGAAAGTAGCCTTGAGGTCGCCTCAAACTATATTTTGTTGAAACGAGGCCAACCCATTGCGCAGGTGCAAAAATTAGATTATGCGACGGGTATAAAATTCGGGCATTCGGAGCGCCGCCTTCTTCGAAGCCCGGTTGCAAAAGTCCCCGTTTTTTCGTAAGCGCAGTGCCTGCCCGCTCCACCCCAAGCGCTACCTTTGCCCCATGGATTTCGGCCGTCTGCCCGACTTACGCTACGTTGATTTTCGGCTGCCGCCCGACCACCCCGAAACCGCCCGCGTGCTGGCCCGGGCCCGTCCTGCGCAGCCCGCGCCCGCTCGTTTGCACGTGGGCTGCCCCATTTGGACCAATAAGGAATGGCTGGGCAGCTATTTCCCGGCCGGCATCAAGGAGCCCGACTACCTGCACTACTACGCGCAGCAGTTCAACAGCATCGAGCTGAATACCACGCACTACCGCATTCCCGATGCGGGCACGGTGCGGCGCTGGCGCGAGGCCGTGGGCCCCAATTTTAAGTTTTGCCCCAAGCTGCCGCGCAGCATCAGCCACGAGCGGGAGCTGTTTCAGGCCGACGACCTGGTGGTGCCCATGGAGCGGGCCTTCGCGGCGCTGGAAGAGAACCTGGGCTGGGCTTTTCTGCAGCTGCCGCCCCATTTTGGCCCCGAGCACCTGCCGCGGCTGGAACGGTTTCTGCTCGACTTTCCGGAGTCGGTGCCGCTGGCGGTAGAGCTGCGCCACCCGCGCTGGTACTCCGACCCGGTGCTGGCCGATGCCGTATTCGCCACCTTCGAAGCCCTCAACAAAACGCTGGTGATAACCGACGTGGCCGGCCGGCGCGACGTGCTGCCCATGCGCCTCACCACGTCGGTGGCCTTCATTCGCTTCAACGGCCACGGCCTGCACAGCACCGACTACCAGCGCGCCGACGCCTGGGCCGAGCGCCTGGCCGCCTGGGTGGCCCAGGGCGTGCACGACATCTATTTCTTCATCCACCAGAAAGACGTGCGCCACGCGCCGGTCTTCGCCCAATACTTTCTGGAAAAAATACGCCTGCTCACGGGCATTGCCGTGCCGCCACCCTTCATCATCCCGCAGCCGGTGCAGGGAAATTTGTTTGGGTTTTGAGGAACAGTAACATCCGTTAACCACCTGTCATCCAGAGCGCAGCGAAGGACCTTATCACGTTAGAAAGTTCTGGCGTAATAAGGTCCTTCGCTGCGCTCGGGATGACAAACGAGTAGGGTTACAAAACCGGCTGCCTGAGCAGCGGGCCCAGCACCTGCCACACGTTCTCGGCCAGGATTTTTTGGCCAGCCGGGTTGGGGTGCACGCCATCGGGGAGGTTGAGCTCGCGGCGGCCCAGCACGCCCTGCAGCAGGAAGGGCACGAAAGGCAGGCTGTTTTTCTCGGCCAAGGTCCGGAACAGGGCCTTGAACTCGGTGGCGTAGTGCGCCAAGCGGTGGCCGCCCAGCGGGCCCAGGTCGAAGGGGAATTCCAGGCCGGCTAGCACGAGCTGCGCTTCCGGATATTGGCGCCGCACGGCGTCGATGATAAACTGCAGGTTCTGGGTGGTTTCGCGCACCGGAATGCCGCGGATGCCGTCGTTAGCCCCGAGGGCCAGCACGAACACGTCGACGGGGTGGCGGGCCAGCACGGAGGCCAGGCGCTGGCGGCCGCCGGCGCTGGTTTCGCCGCTCACGCCGTAGTTGTAGGCTTTATAAGGAAGGTGTTGCTCGTCGAGGCGCTGCTGAAGCAGGGCGGGGAAACTTTCGCTGGCGCGCAGGCCGTGACCCGCAGTGAGACTGTCGCCGAAGAAGATGATGTTTTTCATACAGTGCATTTTTAACAGCACTGAAGGCGTTTTCGTGCCCGCTGGCCGCTGCGCCACCGCAGTCTATTCCACCACTTCGAGCACGGTGCGGAACGAGACGTACCGGCCGGCAAAATGCTTTTCCATGTCGGCGCGCAGGGCCGGGGCGCACAACTCCTGGTACTGCTCCAACTGCTCCACGCTCAGGCAGTAGTACTGGGCGGCGTAGGTGATGCCGTCGTTTTCCTCATTGAGCAGGCGGCAGAGCTGGCTTTTGAGGAAAAAGCCGGTTTCCATCACCTCGGGCATGTGGGTGGTGCGCATGTAATCCAGCCATTCGTCGGCCACGGAGGGCTCAATGCTGCTGGTGACGTTGTAGAGAATCATGGGGCAATGGGTGAATGGGCGAAGGAGTGAATGGGTGAATGAATCGGAGGCGCAGACTGGAAGGTGAAAATCATTCACCCATTCGCTCCTTCGCCCATTCACCCATTGAATCACACGCGCATGGCGTCGAACTGAAAATCGGTAATACGGGCCTGAATGTCTTTTGGCGAAAGCTTTTCCGTCGCAGCGGCCTGGGCCAGGGCGGGCAGCTCGGCGTCGCCGGCCAGGCGCAGGCTCAAGATTTGGCTGAGGGTGAGCTGCTTTTCGAGCGGAGCGAAACGCTGGCCGCTCACTTCAAAGTAGCGCTGGCGCACTTCGAGCCGGCAAATGCGGTCCTGCAGCTGCAGGGCGTAGTGCTGGCGCAGCATCAGGAGCACCCCGAGGCCGATGACGGCCAGTGCTGCCACCGTGAACCACAGCCGGGCTATCTGGTCGTCGTCGCCGGCCACTTTGGTGTAGCGCAGCACGGCGTAGCCAGCCATGAGCAAGGCCAGCGGCAGCAGCACAAAGTGGTGCCACGGGTAATACATGGCGGTGTTTTTGGTGGGCGTGGCCATACGGGAGCAGGGTATTTGAAGAGGTGAAAGTAGGGGGTGAGGACTGGAATGGGGCAAAAGAAAACTCCGGCCGGAGCCGGAGTTTTCCACGAATACGACGTAGTGACTGCGCGTTTACTTCATTTCCTTGGCGCGCTGCTTTTCAGCTTTGGCCATGGCGCGGGCGGCGCGCTCCTGCTTCTTGGCTTCGCTGGCGGTGCGGCGCTGCTCTTTCAGCTGGGCTTTCTGGGCTTTTTCGGCGGCGCGCTGCTCTTTCAGCTGGCGCTTGAGGTCGCTTTGTTGGCTGGCGTTTTCCTTGAGCTGGGTGCGGCTGTCGCGCACGGCTTGGTCACTGCTATTGCTTTGCTGCTTCTGAGCGTCGTAGGTGGCCTTGGCATCGGCGGCGCGCTGGGCTTGCTGCTCGGGGTGAGAGCGGGCGCGGCCGGGTCGGGCGCGGGAGCGGGCGCGGTTTGGGCGTGGGCGAGGGAGGTGGCGGTGAGGGCCGCCACAAGGACTGCGCCGAAGAGTAGGCTTTTCATGGGAAGGGGTTACGGCCAGCCAACGGCTGACTGCACCTTCAAACGCAGGCCCTGAGCGTAAGTTGGTTATTTATTGATTTTCAGCAGGTTTATTCTTCCACATAATCCAGGTCCTTGCCGTAGCTCTCGGGCAGGGTGCTCACGGCCCAGAAGGCCACCACCAGCGTGAGGCCGCCCAGCACGGCCGCCCCCGGAATAAAACCCAGTGCCCCGCTCAGGGCCTTGAAGGCGGGCACCAGGCCCACCACGGCGCCGCGGGCGAAATTGGGCGCGGTGGTGGCCACGGTGGCCCGCAGATTGGTGCCAAACTGCTCGGCGGCCACCGTCACAAATAGCGCCCAGAAGCCCACCGACACGCCCAGCACAAAGCACACGGCGTAGAAGACGGTGGGCGTAGCGCCCTTCACCCCAAACAGATACACGCCCACCAGCGTGGCACAGAAGCCCAGAAACACTTTCAGCGCCTTATTGCGGGAATGCCACAGCTGGCTGAGCGCCCCGGAGGCGAAGTCGCCAAACACCAGCCCGAAGTAGCACCAGAACACGGCCAGCCCCGCCTCTACGTTGCCGCTGATGCCCAGGGCCTTGCCAAACTCCGGCGCCAGCGTCACCAGAATGCCCACCACAAACCACAGCGGCACCCCAATCAGCAGCACGCGCAGGTACTTGCCCAGGCGCGCGGGGTTGGTGAACAAGCTCAGGAAATTGCCGCGCACCACCTCGGTCTGGGCCTGCACCTGCTGAAACATGCCCGACTCGAACACGCTCACGCGCAGCACCAGCAGGGCCAGGCCCAGCCCGCCGCCCACAAAGTAGGCCGGGCGCCAGCCAAACTTGGCCACCCAGTAGCCCAGCATGGCCCCGCTCACGCCCACGGTGGCCACTATCATGGTGCCGTAGCCACGCTGCTCCTTCGAGAGGCTTTCGCTGACCAGCGTGATGCCCGCGCCCAACTCGCCGGCCAGGCCGATGCCGGCAATGAGCCGCAGCCAGGCGTATTGGTCGATGGTGGTGACGAAGCCGTTGGCGATGTTGGCCAGCGAATACAGCAGAATGGAACCGAACAGTACCGACAGCCGTCCCCGCTTATCGCCCAGAATGCCCCACAAAATGCCGCCGAGCAGCATGCCGCCCATTTGCATGTTGATGAGGAACAGGCCCTGGTTGGTCATTTCGGGCGTGCCCGGCGCCACGCCCAGCTCCGTCAGGCTCTGAACGCGGACAATGCTGAACAGGATAAGGTCGTATATGTCAACGAAGTAGCCGAGAGCGGCCACAATGACGGCCGCGGAAAAGAGTCCGGTTTTACCAGAAGAGGAAGCTTGCATGGCGAAATGTAGCACCAACTTTCGCCTGCGGACGTCTTCTGTGCGCTTACTGATGCGTTAACAGCGCTTCGGCCGTGCCTTTGGGGTCGTTGCAGCCGCTGTGGCAGCCGCCGGGCGTGGGGCCGTCTTCCACCTGCACCGTGCTGTGGTGAATGTGGAATTCCTCTTCCAACCCCTTGGAGAGGGCGGCCAGCCACTGGGCATCGGCGCCGCCGGGCCGCACGAGGTGAGCCATGAGGGCCGCGTCGTGCCCCGAGCTGCTGAGGCTCCAGATGTGCAGGTCGTGCACCGACTGCACTTCGGGCTGCTGCAACAAGTAGTTGTGCACAGCTTCGGGGTCGATGCCGTCGGGCACGGCCTGCAGGCCCAGGCGCAGACTGTCGCGCAACAGGCCCCAGGAGCTATAGGCAATGATGGCCAGAATGATAAAGCTGATAACCGGGTCGAGCCAGGCCCAGCCCGTGAGCAGCACCAGGCCGCCGCCCGCCACCACGCCCACGCTCACCAGCGCATCGGTGAGCATGTGCAGGTAGGCGCCGCGCACGTTCACGTCGCCCTTCTGCCCGCTGCGGAAAAGCAGAGCCGTGACGCCGTTGATGAGGATGCCAATGCCTGCGAGAAACATCACCCAGCGGCCGTTCACGGGCTCGGGGTGGCGCAGGTGGTCGATGGTTTCCCACAGAATGAAGCCCAGTGCGGCGTAGAGCAGGGCCGTGTTCAGCAGCGCCGCCTGAATGGTGGCGCCGCGGTAGCCAAACGTGTAGCGCCGGGTGGCCGGGCGCCCCGCCAGCCAGGCCGCGCCCCAGGCCAGGGCCAGGCTGAGCACGTCGCTCAGGTTGTGGCCGGCGTCGGAGAGCAGGGCGGCGGAATTGGCCCAGAGGCCGCCCACGGTTTCGGCTACTACAAAAACCAGGTTCAGAGCAATGCCAATGGCGAAGGCGGCATTAAAGCCGCCGCCGGGCGGCGGGGCGGCGTGCTGGTGGCCGGCGTGGGCGTGGTCGTGGGGCATGGCAGGAAAGCGTTGGCGCTATGCGGAGAACGTAATCCGGCCGTATTGGGTGCATTGGCAGGTCTGTAGGCTTACTACTGCCGCGTCAGTACCTCGTCAATCAGCCCGTATTCCTTGGCTTCATCCGCCCGCATCCAGTAGTCACGGTCCGAGTCGTCGTGGATTTGCTGGTAGGTTTTGCCGGTGCGCTCGGCGTAGATGCCGTAGAGTTCCTGGCGCAGCTTCACCACCTCGCGGGCCGTGATTTCGATGTCGGCCGACGGGCCCTGCACGCCGCCCGAAGGCTGATGAATCATGACGCGGGCGTGGGGCAGGGCCGAGCGTTTGCCGAGGGCACCGCCACAGAGCAGAAACGCGCCCATGCTGGCCGCCAGCCCCGTGCAGATGGTGGCCACGTCGGGCCGCACGTACTGCATGGTGTCGTACATGCCTAGGCCCGCATACACCGAGCCGCCCGGCGAGTTGATGTAGAGCAGAATGTCTTTCTTGGCGTTGGCCGACTCCAAAAAGAGCAACTGGGCGTTGATGATGTTGGCAATGTTGTCGTCGACGGCCTGGCCCAGGAAGATGATGCGGTCCATTATCAGGCGCGAAAACACGTCGATTTCTGCGAAGCGCGTGGGCCGCTCCTCAATAACCGAGCGGGTCATGCCCTGCACGTAAGGCCGGGCCAGCCCCTCGACATGGTTCAGGTAATGGTCGACGCGCAGGCCATTAAGGCCTTGGCCGTGCACGGCAAATTTGCGGAATTCAGTTCGGTTCAGCATCGGAAAAAAGTGGAATGGAAAAGGCAAAGCGGTGCCTGCCCGGCGAAATCGCGAGGGATGAAAGGCCCATGATTAAAGGGATGTGGAGACGCGACACTTTGCGTCTCAGCGTTGAACAATTTCAGAACGGCGCGGGCGCCGAGACGCGAAGTGTCGCGTCTCTACATCGGCCAGAGGGCACGCAGCCGGCCAAGCCATCCACCGTACAGCCGGGCGTGGATGGTGCGCAGCTCCTGCCGCAGCTGCCGGCGGCCGGCCAGGCGCAGGCCCTGGTACATCAGGCGCTGCTTTTCGGTATCGGCGGCCAGCTCGCCATCCAGCAACAGGCGCAGGTTCCAGTCCTCGGGCGGGAGGGCGGCGCGGCCGGGCAGCAGTTGCTGCTCAATCAGACGCAGGTGTTCGAGCTCGGGGCGCATGGCTTAGTAATCAACGGTTTCGGACCTGAACGCCCGGCGCACCGAATTGCGCAGCCGCTCCAGACACTTGAATTTCTGCACCGTAGCCGAGCGAACCGAGCCGAAGTGGTGGTCGGCGGCAATGCGGGTCAGGGGCTGCCCGAAGTAGTAGAACGCCAGCAGAATGCTCTTGCACCGGTCCCCCAGCCGCTCCACGTAGTCGAGCACGGCCAAGGCCGGCTCTTCCGGGGCGTCCGCTGCTTCGGCGGGCAGCTGGGCGGGGTCGTCGGGCAGGGCATCCTGCGGCAGGCGGGCGCGGCGGCGCAATTCGTGCAGCCACAGGTTGCGGGCCACGCCCACCAGGTAGGTACTGGCCGCCGCCGTCAGAACGAGGCTGCCGCCGGTGGCCTGCTCGTAGAGAATCACCAGCGCGTCGTGAAACACGTCCTGGGCATCTTCCGCCGAGCCGCCGTGCCGGCTCACGTAGCGGCGCACTGCCGGGAAAGCCTGGCGGTAGAGCCGGGTCAGGGCCTGCTCGCGGTTGGCAAGCAGGGCATCGCGCAGGGCGGTGGCGGACAAGAGGTGGGGCGAGGCAGTCATTGGCGGGCGGGGCTACACTAATTAATCCATTTCCGGCCCAACTATCACCCAGCCGGGTAAAAAATTAAGGCGTCTTGCTTTTCGACAGAAAGCAAGACGCCTTATAATTAGTGGATTATGTTGGCCAGCGCCAACGGCACGGGTCAGCCGCTGCTACTTAAAACTCAGCGGCACCACCAGGCGCACGCCCACGTTGCGGCCCTGGTTGAACACGCCGTAGCGGCCGTTGGCGGCGTTGTAATCAGCGTATTTCAGGCGGCTGAGGTGGCTCTGGTAGCCCACGTCGAACAGGTTATTGGCCGTGAGGTAGAGCGAAAACAGCGTCCGGCCCTGGGCATTGGCCACGTCGGTGCCCAGCCCGGCGTTGAACAGCGTATAGCCGGGCGTGGCCGTCTCGGTGTCGAAGGCCGAGAAGAAGCGGTTCTGGGCGAAGGTGTGCTCCATCTGCAGGCGCGCGTAGGGGTTGGCGATGCGCTTGCCCTGGCGGCGGAAGTTGGCCCGCAGCTCCGACTGCAGCCGGTCGGCCGGAATGAAGGGCAGGTACTGCTGGTCGGCGGGCACGTCGAGCTGGCGGGCGCGCACCATCGAAAACGAGTTTTCGAAGTGCAGCCAGTCCAGCGGGTGGGGGTGGAAGTCGAGGCTGACCTCGCCGCCGTATAGCCGGGCCCGGCCCTGGGCATACTTAAACGCGCCCGTGTCGTCGCGCAACGAGTCGGCGCCGCCGGCCGTGAGCAGGCGCTGCGTGAAAATGTAGTTGCTGATGCTGTTTTCAAAGGCATCGACGCTGAAGCGCACGTGGTCCGTCACGTAGCTCACGCCAGCGTCCGCTTGCAGGCTGGTTTCGGCGGCCAGGTTCTCGTTGCCTATTTCGTAGCGCAGCGTGCCCTCGTGCTTGCCGTTCGAGGCCAGCTCGGCAATGTTGGGCGCCCGGAAGCCGCGGGCCAGGTTGGCCTTCACGGTCAGCCGCTCGCTCAGGCTGTAGGCCGCGCCCACGCTGCCACTGTAGTTGCGGTAGCTGCTCACAAAGCCCGCAAACTTGGTTTCGGCGCCGGCGCGCGGGCCGGGCACGGGCCGCTCTTCCGCGTTCAGGTACAGCGCATCGGCCGTAATCTGGCGCACGTCGTAGCGCAGGCCGCCGCTCAGGTCGAGCCCGCCAAAGGTCTTTTTCACCACGCCAAACACGCCGCCTTCGTTGGCGCGGTAGGCCGGAATCAGGAATTCCACGCCCAGGTTGCGGTTTTGCTGGTGCAGGCCGCTGGTGCCCAGGGTCACGTTCCAGCCGTTGCGTTCGGGCAGGAAGTAGCGCAGGGCATAGTCCACGGTGCGCAGCTGGAAGTAGAGCGAGTTTTCGGCTGGGTCGAACACGTTGCCGAACTCACGCCGCAGGTTTTGCTGGTAGCTCACCTGCAGGGTGAGGCGCCCGCCCTGGTCGCCCAGAATGAAGTTGTTGTCGGTGCCTAAGCGCAGGTGGTTGATTTGCTGCCGGGGCACGGCCAGGCCGTAGCCGCGCAGGTCGGCGTCGGTCACGGGCACGCTCGCCGTGCTGTCGGCGCCGGTGTGGTCGAGCCCGGCGGGCACGTCTTTGGTGAAGCGGCCGTTGGCGTCGCGGGTGCCTTCGGTCAGGCCCAGTTGCTGGTTGAAGCTGCTGAAGGTGAGGTGCGAATAGCCCCAGCTTTTGTTCACGCCCACGTAGCCGTTGGCGTCCCACTCATTGAAGCCGGAGTTGTACACGCGCCCATCGTAGCGGTTGCGGTAGTCGCCGGCCACTTTGCGGGTGCCGCGCACCAGCCAGTTCACGCCGTTAAGGTTGCCGGCGTTCAGCAGCGAATAGCCCTGCTGGTGGTTGTTGGCCTGGTAGCTGCCCGTGGCCGTGCCGATAATGCGCCCTTCGGCCACCGGGTCGGGCGCCACGAAGTTGATGACCCCGGCCATGGCGTCGGACCCGTACAGCAGCGAGCCCGGCCCCTTGATAATCTCGGCCCGGTCAATGCTGAACTCGTCAATCTCGATGCCGTGCTCGTCGCCCCACTGCTGGCCTTCCTGGCGGGCGCCGTTGTTGAGGGTCACCACGCGGTTGTAGCCCAGCCCGCGCACCACCGGCTTGCTGATGGCCGCCCCGGTCGTGACCTGGGCCACGCCCGGCGTGTGCGCAATGGCGTCGACAAGGTTGGAGCCCGAAGTCTGGTTCAGGCGCGTGCGGTCGACCACCGAGGTGGGCACCGGCGAGCGCCGCAGCTGCGTGGCCTGCGACACGCCCGTGACCACTACCTGGCCGATTTCCGTAGCCGCCACCGTCAGCTTGATTTCCAGCGGCTGGCCGCTGCCCGTGTCCACGGTCTGCGTCACGGTGTTGTAGCCCAGCGAGCGCACCTGCATGGTGAAGCGCCCGCGGGGCAGGTTGTTGAAGCTGAAGCTGCCGTCAGGCCCGGTGGCCGCGCCCTGCTTCAGGTCGTCAAACAAAACAGTTGAGCCCGGCAGGGCTTCGCCGCTGGCTGCGTCGACGACGCGGCCGGTGAGGGAAGAGGCCGCCGCGCGGCCTCGGGCGGCGGGCAGGGTGGGCTGCTGGGCCCACAGCACGGCCGGGGCCGCCGCCAATGCCGTCAGCAACGGCAATCGGTACAGAAAAACAAACATTAGAAATAAGCCAAAGCCGCCAGCCCCGGCCGGGCACAGGGGCACGGCACGGGGCGGTCAGCGTGAAACCAGGAAAAAGGAAACGCCGGAATCAGGCTTGGCTGGGCGGCCCGCGCAGGAGCAGCAGGCGCGGCAGGGGCCCCACTGCCGGCCGAATGGCCAGGGGAGCAGCGACGGCCGGGTAGTGCGGCGTGAGGCGGGGCAAGGGCGCTACCGTGGGGGCCGCTGGCTGGTACGCCACGTCGTAGAACTGCTCCACCTCGCAGTGCTGGTGCTTGGCGCTCAGGTGCGCCTTGCCCGGCTGCCGCGTGCCGGGGCGAACCGTCGGCTCGTCGGTGGTGTGGGCGTGCGGGTGCAGCGCCAGTATCCACGCCTCGGGCAGCAGCGTCCGCGTGAGGCAGAGCAGCAGCAGCAGGGCTAAATGGGAACGCAGGGCTTGCACGGTGCAAAGATGGATGAAAGCCGCTGAAGCTGCTCAGTCAAAAAAAAAAGTTGCCCAACGGCCGCCGCCGGCAATCCGGAAGGGGGGATTTTTACGTACCCCCCCGCGCGCCCGGGCTCGGGCCGATGAAGTCCCGGAATTTTTGTGATACTCACCACCATTGCCAGCCTGTCCCTCCAGTACGACGAAGCCCTGAGCTTGTTGCGCGTGGAATGGGCCGCCGGCGAAGACATGCGCGCTTTTCGCAGCGCCGCCGAGCAGCTGCTGGAAGTCATAAATCAGCACAGCATACGGAATATTTTGCTGGAAATGAATACGTTTCCAGACATTGCCGTGTACGACCAAATGTGGCTGGGCGTGGGCTGGATGCCCGCACTCGTCAAGCTGCCCATCGAGCGCATGGTGCTGGCCATCAACCGCCGGCGCGTGCACAACCAGCTGGCCATCGACTCGCTGATTGCGCTGTTTCGTCCTTTTATCAAGTTCGACATTCAGTTTTTTTCGACGGCCGTGCCTGGCCTGCACTGGCTCAGCGACTACTCCGGCCGCGTGCCCGGCCTGCTGGCCGAATGGGACGCCGCCCACGGCCGCGGCCCCGTGCACGGCGGCGCGAGCGAACCGCACGCCACCTACTGGACCGGTCTGGAATACTAACGGCCGCCGCTGCTCCGCTGTCAATCTGACAGCGCCCCGCGCCTTGGAACGGGCTTTGAATGCCGTGTAGTACGCGGCCCGGCCCTGTGTGCCCGGCCATTCCGTCCGACATCAACCGTTCCACTTCTTACCATCATGCAAGAAACCGGCTCCATCTCCATCCACACCGAGAACATCTTCCCCATCATCAAGAAGTTCTTGTATTCCGACCACGAGATTTTCCTGCGGGAACTGGTCTCGAACGCCGTCGACGCCACCCAAAAGCTGAAAAGCCTGGCCCAGCTGGGTGAGTACCAGGGCGACCTGGGCGAGCTGAAAGTGCGCGTGACCGTGGACAAAGAAGCCCGCAAAATCACGATTTCTGACCACGGCCTGGGCATGACGGCCGAGGAAATCAAGAAGTACATCAACCAGATTGCCTTCTCTGGCGCCACCGAGTTTGTGGAGCAGTACAAGGAGAAGGACGCCAACACCAAAGACCAGATTATCGGTCAGTTCGGCCTGGGCTTCTACTCGGCCTTCATGGTGGCTAAAGAGGTAGAAATCTGGTCGAAGTCGTACAAAGACGACACCCTGACGGCCCACTGGACCTGCGACGGCAGCACCGAATTCACCCTCGACGAGCCCACCGGCGAGCACGCCAAAGCCGAGCGCGGAACCGACGTGGTGCTGCACGTGGCCGAAGACTCCGACGAATTCCTGGAGGAAGCCCGCCTGCGCACCATCCTCACCAAGTACTGCAAGTTCCTGCCCATTCCAATTGAGTTCGAGGGCGAGGTCATCAACCAGACCACGCCCATCTGGACCAAGCAGCCCTCGGAGCTGACCGACGAGGACTACAAGAAATTCTACCAGGAGCTGTATCCCATGAGCATGGACGAGCCCCTGTTCTGGATTCACCTCAACGTGGACTACCCGTTCAACCTCACGGGTATTCTGTACTTCCCGAAGGTGAAGGACGAGCTGCAGTTCCAGCGCAACAAGATTCAGCTTTACTCGCGGCAGGTGTTCATCACCGACGAGGTGAAGGACGTGGTGCCCGAGTTCCTGATGCTGCTGCACGGCGTGATTGACTCGCCCGACATCCCGCTGAACGTGAGCCGTAGCTTCCTGCAGGCCGATGCGGCGGTGAAGAAAATCAACACCTACATCACCAAGAAGGTGGCCGACAAGCTGAGCAGCCTGTTTAAGCAGGACCGCGCCGGCTACGAGGAAAAATGGTCCGACATCGGCCTGTTTGTGAAGTACGGCATGCTGTCGGACGACAAGTTTTACGACAAGGCCAAAGACTTCGTGCTGCTCAAGAACGTGGACGGCAAGCTGTTCACGCTGAACGAGTACACCGAGCACATCCAGGCCAACCAGAAGGACAAGAACGACAACACGGTGGTGCTCTACACCAACGACGCCGAACACCAGCACAGCTTCGTGGCTGCCGCCCAGGAGCGGGGCTACGACGTGCTGAATTTCGACCAGGTGCTCGACCCGCATTTCGTAGGCCTGCTGGAGCAGAAGCTGGAAAAAACCAGCTTCAAGCGCGTCGACGCCGACACGGTGAGCAAACTCATCGAGAAGGACGACAACACCGAAAGCGTGTTGACCGAGGACGACCAGAAAAAGCTGGAGGAAACCTACACCACCGCCATTGCCAATCCGGCCATGCACGTGAAAGTAGTGGCCCTCTCGCCCCAGGATGCGCCCGTGGTCATCACCCAAAACGAGTTCATGCGCCGCATGAAGGACATGCAGCGCACCGGCGGCGGGGGCGGCATGCAGATGTTCGGCGCCTTCCCCGAGTCGTACGACGTGACCGTGAACGCCAACCACCCGCTCACCCAGAAAGTGCTGGCCGACGGCGGCGACAAGCTGGCCAAGCAAGCCTTCGACCTGGCCCTGCTCTCGCAAGGCCTGCTGAAAGGCGAGGCGCTGACGCAGTTTGTGAAGCGTAGCACGGAGCTGCTGTAGGCGCCAGCGCTAGCTTCCGGCTGATAAGTAGAACGTCGTGCTGAGCGAAGTCGAAGCATCTCTACCGCGATACTAAATGATTAGTGGTGCGGTAGAGATGCTTCGACTTCGCTCAGCACGACGTTCTTTTTGGCTCCTTGAGGTGACTACTTCACGTTCCGCGCCACCACAAACATCCGGTCGCCGAACCGTCCGGTCAGCTTGTTGAGATAGTACGTGGGGTACTGGCCGGCCAGCTTGCTCACCTTCTCCACCAGGCTGCCGCCCAGCCGGATGTTCTTCGGCGGCTTCACCGGGTTCAGTAGCTCTGCCACTTCGAAGCCCTGCTTTTTGAGCATTTTGGTGATGGTGGCCGGCGTAAATTCGAACAAGTGGTAGGGCGGAATGTCCATCTTGCGTTCCTTGCCGAGCACGCCATAAGCGGCAAAGCCGAGGCGCACGGTGGGCAGGTTGAGCGTGGCCGGCAGGGCCAGCACCAGCAGCCCGCCCGGCTCCAGAATGCGGTGAAACTTGGCCAGCGTGGCGCTGGGCGAAAGCAGGTGCTCCAGCACGTCGCCCATGTAGGCGAGGTCGAACTGGTTCTCGTGGAAGTCTTCGGTGGTTTCGATGTTGCCCGTCACCACGGGCAGGTGCAGCTCGCGGCGGGCGAAGTCGGCCGCGTGCTCCGATATTTCGAGGCCGTGGCTTTCCCAGCCCATGGCCTCCAGGCTTTTGAGGGTGTAGCCGGGGCCGCAGCCCACTTCCAGGTAGCGGAATTTGCGGCTGGGGTACTTGGCCAGAATGTAATTGGTGAACTTGTCGGGCCGGAGCTGGTTTATGGCTTCCTGCTTCTGGCTTTCCTCAATGAACACCACGTCCTGCTGGGTGCGGTCGTAGTTGGGGCGCTCCGTGAAATAGTCCTTGCCGTAGAGCCGTTCCAGCTGCGCCGGCGTGGGCTGCGGGTCCAGAAACATCAGGTCGCAGGCGCGGCATTGGGTGCCTTGCAGCCGTTGGCCTTCAAATTCGTAGTAGAAAGGCAGCTTCTTAAAATCGGTGCTGCCGCACAAGTCACAGGTACGCATGGCGCAAAGGTAGAGACGCATATTTGCGTCTCTGCGTCCGGGCTAGTTGGTTTTGAGAGAAGCTGCCCCATTATCGTTCAACGACAAGACGCTAATACGCGTCGCCACATCATATGCTCGACGTTCTCATCATCGGGGCCGGCCCCGTGGGCCTGGCCTGCGCCCTCGAAGCCCAGCGCAAAGGCCTTCGCGTGGCCATTGTGGAAAAGGGCGCGCTGGTCAATTCCATCATTGGCTACCCCACCAACATGGAATTCTTTTCCACCCCCGAACTGCTCGAAATCGGCGGTTATCCCTTTCCCACGGCGCACTACAAGCCCTTGCGCGAAGACGCGCTCGACTATTACCAGCGCGTGGCCCGCTCCGAAAAGCTGGACTTGCGCCTCTACGAACGGGTGCTGAGCCTGCGCGGCGAGCAAGGCAATTTCACGGTGACCACCGACAAGGGCGAAATTCAGACCCGCAACGTCATCGTGGCCACGGGCTTCTACGACCTGCCCAATCCGCTCGACGTGCCCGGCGAAGACCTGCCCCACGTGAAGCACTACTACAAAGAGCCGTACGAGCACGTGGGCCAGCACGTCGTTGTTATCGGGGCCAAAAATTCCTCCGCCAAAGCCGCCCTGCAGCTCACGCGCGCCGGGGCCCAGGTCACGCTCATCGTACGTGGCCCCGAAGTCAGTAATTCGGTGAAATATTGGATTCGGCCCGACCTCGTCAACCGCATTGCCGAAGGCCGCATCACCGCGCATTTCAACACCTGCGTCACCGCCATCACGCCCGAGGCCGTGGAAGTGCGCACGCCCAACGGGCCGCTCACCATCCCGGCGCAGTTCGTGTACGCCCTCACCGGCTACCACCCCGACGAGGCCCTGCTCGGCCGCCTCGGCGTGGAGCCCGACCCCCAGGACGAGGCCCGCGCCCCGCTCTTCGACCCCGCCACCCACGAAACCACGCAGCCCGGCGTTTTCGTGGCCGGCACCGTGTGCGGCGGCCGCGCCACCAGCCGCTGGTTTATCGAGAACGGCCGGCACCACGCCCAGCTCATTGCTGCGCATCTGGCGGGGCACGTGCCTAGCGCCGCGTAGCCTGTGCTTAGCCTAGGAAGCACACCACAGTGCAATAAAAAAGGCCTTTCCACTCGGAAAGGCCTTTTTTGCGCAAGCATAACGGACTGCTAGAGCGGGAACAGCACGCCGCGGTAGTCGTTCGGGTTTACCGTGGGCACCGAAGCGCCGTAGGTAACGTTGATGACGCGGATGAACTCGTTGGCCACCACCGCGTAGCCGCGGGGCGTGGGGTGCACGCCGTCGAGGCTGAAGAGGTTGCCGGAGGCGAAAGTAGCCGAGTTGCTCACGGCGTTGGTCACCACGCCACGAGCCACGATGTCGTTGAAGAACGAGTTCATGTCGGCCAGGCCGGCCTTGTACTGGCGGGCCGTCTTGGCGATGATGTTGTTCAGCTGCGTGGTGCGGTTCAATACTTCGGTTTGCTCGATGGGGTCGAGGACGTACTGGCTGGGAATGGGAGCCAGCGGCGAGGCACCGACGCCGGGGTTGGCGGCGATGTAGGACTGGGCCGTCAGCGTCAGCAGGTCGGTGGCGGTGGCCACGCGGGCCGCCGTGGCCGTGGTGGTGGCCGAGGTGCGCGCCGTTACGTAAATGTTGGCAATGGCCGGGTTAGCGGCTTTATAAGCAGCCAGCACCGCACCCACCGTCACGGTGGTGAAGTACGGGATGTTGGCCACGTTCGGAATGTTGGCGCACACGCCCTTCACCGTGCCACCCTTCGAGATGGTGTTCACGATGTTGCGATAGCCCCGACCGAAACTGGTGGAATCCGTTAGGCCGCTGAAGGGGTTGGCCGCCAGGTTGCTGACGCCGCCGCCGGTGGCGTAGGTCAGCACGTCGTTGTTGCCCATCCAGCAGGTGTAGAACGTGGCGTTCTTCTGCCCGATGTATGTCACGTAGTCCTTGGTGCCGCGGTCGGCCGCGGGCAGAATGCGTTGGAAGAAGGGGTTCACGTTGCCGTAGGCCCCGGCCGTGGCGCGGGTGGCCGCGTCCAGCGCGGCTGAGCCCGTGGAGGCGGCCGTGCGGTCGGCGCTCAGCACCGAAATGCCGGGCACGCCCAGGTTGTCGGGCTGGCCGCCGGTGTAGGCTTCCAGCTCGGGCTGGCCCGAACCCAAAGGCGGGGCGGGCAGGGTGTTGTTGGTGTAGGCCACTTGCTCGCCCAGGAAGTTGTTGCCGCCGGGGGGCGGGCCGGGCGACGGGGCTACTGGCGTCAGCGCGCCGTTCACCACCAGCAGCTTCACAAAGCCCGAGCCGTCCTTGCGGGCGGCCGAGAAACTGGGCTGCACGAAGGCGGCCGGGCCCTTGCCGGTTTTGGCAAATTGCTGGGCCAGAATGGCGGGATACGACGTGGCCTGGGCCTCGTTGTAGAGGCCGCCGTCGGAGTAGCCCGAGGTGAGGGAGTTGCCCACGGCTACGTAGCTGGAAAAATCCGCCGAACCCGGGCTCATGTTGGGGGCGTCAATGTCGGGCTGGCAGCCCGCCAGACCCAGGCCCAACAAGCCCAGTACCGGTGCCGAACGTTTGATATACAATTTCATAAGAGCAAAGACTTAGGGTCGGGTGGGAAATTAAAACTTGTAGTGCAGGCCGATGCCGGGAATGTAGGCGTTGGTGCGGAAGGTGCCGGCCACGCGGTCGGTGGTGCCCAGGTTCTGCAGGTCCTGCTGGGTCTGGGTGCGCTTCACCAGGGCTTCGAACAGGAACGAGGCGTCTACGCCCAGTTTTTCCGTCACCTGGTAGGAGAGGCCCAGCGTGCCAATGGCACGGTCAGCATCGGGCGTTTCGGGGGTCACGTACCCGTCGCGCACGGCCGAGAAGTCGTACGATGCGCCGGCGCGCACGGCCAGCTTGTCGCTCACCATGTATTGGCCGCCCACGCGGAAGGCCAGGGCATCCTGGTAGTTGCGCACGGAAGTGCTGGTGGGCTTGCCACCTACCACGCCCGTTCCGCCGTTGTCGCTGCTAAAGGCGAAATCGAGGGTGCGGTACTTGCTCCAGAACGTCAGGGCGGCGTCTACGCCCAGGGTCAGCTTGTCGGTGGGGTTGATGCCGATGCCAATGCTGGCCACGGCCGGCAGGGGCAGCGTGGCGGCAAACTGGTTGGCCGTGAACGAAGGATTCACAACGCCAGCGCTGGCGCCCGTGGGCAGACCAGTGTAGGTGATTTTGCCGTTTTCAACCTTGGCGTCAATTTGCGAGCGGTAGCTCACGCCCACGCCCAGCTTGTCGGAGGGCTTGAAGAAGACGCCGGCGTTGTAGCCAAACTGCGTCTTGGCCTTGCCATCGAGCTCGATGTGGCCGGCGCCGGTGGGCAGGGGCAGGTCCTTCTGCAGGTTCACCGAGCCGTACGCCAGAATCATCAGGCCGGCGCCCACGCTCAGCTGCGGCGTGATGGCGTAGGAGAAGGTGGGTTGCACGTACACCGCCTTCAGGTCGATTTCGGTGAGGGCGTAGCGGCCTTCCCAGCCGTCGGCGTACTTCACTTTGTTGCCGTAGGGCGTGTACACGGCCACGCCGAACTTGTATTTGGCGTCCTTCGGGCCGAAGCCGGCGTAGAAGTTAAAGGGCGTCACCACGCTGTTTTGCAGGGTGCGCTGGCCGCCGTCGTTTTCGCTGCGGAAGCTGATGCGGGCCAGGGCGGCGTTCACGCCCACTTGCACACCGTTGTCGCGCACCATGGCCAGGGCGCCGGGGTTGTAGAACATGGCCGCCTGGTCGAGCGACAAGCCCACGCCGACGCCGCCCATGCCGATATTTTTCTGTCCGCCCAGGTTCACCTGAAAGCCGCTGGCCGACGCCGCCGACGCACTGGCAAGCAGCGCACCTCCTGCGAGGAGTAGTGTTTTTACCGTCATATAATTTAAATTTTGGGGTGGGGTTTTTTGAGAGGCTAAAAGTAGCGGAAAAATTCAAGTCAATTGTTAGGCAAGCCGACTGATTTTGTCGTTGCTTTCGTTTATTTCCCGGGTTCGGCCGCCGTGCCGCAAGCCCCTACCTTTGCCCTATGATTCTTCGCGCCGACCACCTCATCAAAAAATACAAAGCCCGTACCGTCGTCAACGACATGTCGGTGACCGTGGAGCAGGGCGAAATCGTGGGCCTGCTCGGGCCCAACGGCGCTGGCAAAACCACCTGCTTCTACATGATGGTGGGCATGGTGAAGCCCAACGCCGGCCGCATTTTCCTCGACGACACCGAAATCACGACCATGCCCATCTACCAGCGGGCCCGGCTCGGCGTGGGCTATTTGGCCCAGGAAGCCAGCGTGTTCCGCGACCTGAGCGTGGAGGAAAACATCATGGCCGTGCTCGAAATGACCAAGCTCAAAAAGGAAGCCCGCCAGGCCAAGGTTGAGGAGCTGCTCGAAGAGTTTAGCCTCGGGCACGTGCGCAAAAACCTGGGCAAGGTGCTGAGCGGCGGCGAGCGCCGCCGCACCGAAATCGCCCGGGCGCTGGCCGTCGACCCTAAGTTTGTGCTGCTCGACGAGCCGTTTGCGGGCGTCGACCCTATTGCCACCGAAGAAATCCAGGGCATTGTGGCCAAGCTCAAGCACCGCGGCATCGGCGTGCTCATCACCGACCACGACGTGAACGCCACCCTCAACATCGTGGACCGCGCCTACCTGCTCTTCGAAGGCAAGCTGCTGAAAGCCGGCACCGCCGAAGAGCTGGCCAGCGACGAAACCGTGCGCCGCGTGTACCTGGGCAAGAATTTCGAGCTCAAGCGCACGTTTTAAGGGCCGCGGAGCGAAAGAAATCCAGGCCTCCGTTTCACTCAGCACATTGCCTATGCTCGACCAGCTACTCGCCCACGCCGTTCAATGGAGCAGCCTGCCCCGGCTGGCCCGCGTGCGCGAGCAGCCCGACGCCCTGCAGGCCCGGCTGCTGACGCACCTGCTGAGCCGGGCCAAAGCCACCGAGTGGGGCCGGCGCTACGGCTTTCGGGAGCAATTATCGGCCGCCGAGTTTGGCCGCCGGGTGCCGGTGAGCACTTACGAGCAGCTGTATCCCGAGCTGGAAAAAGTGCTGCGCGGCGCCCCCGACGTGCTGTGGCCTGGCCGCCCGCAGTGGTTTGCCAAAAGCAGCGGCACCACCAACGCCCGCAGTAAGTTCATCCCCGTCACCACGGAGTCGCTGCACGAGTGCCACTACCGCGCCGGCCGCGACATGCTGGCCCTGAGCACCCACTTCTACCCTCGGGAGCGGCTGCTGGCCGGCAAAACGCTCTCGCTGGGCGGGGCCCACGCCGCCAACCCATTCCGGCCGCAGGAGCCCGCCTCGCGGGCCGGCGACGTGTCGGCCGTCATCATGCAGCAGCTGCCGTGGTGGGCCGAGCAGCTGCGCACCCCGCCGCTGCGCCTGGCTCTGCTGGACGAGTGGGAAGAGAAAATCGAGCGCATTGCCCGGCACGTGCTCCGGCAGGACGTGCGCACCCTGGCCGGCGTGCCCACCTGGATGGTGGTGCTGCTGCGCCGCGTGGTGGCCCTGGCCGGCGCCGACAACATCACCGAGGTGTGGCCGCAGCTGCGGCTGTTTTTGCACGGTGCCGTGGCGTTTGGGCCTTACCGCGAGCTGTTTCGGCAGCTGATTCCCGATGCGCGCATGCGCTACCTCGAAATCTACAACGCTTCCGAAGGCTACTTCGCCCTGCAGGACCAGCCCGACAGCGAGGACCTGCTGTTGCTGCTCGACCACGGCATCTACTACGAGTTCCTGCCCGCCGACCAATGGGACGCCCCCGACCCGCGCCCCGTGCCGCTGGCTCAGGTCGAGTTGCATCGGCCCTACGCCCTGGTCATCAGCACCAATGCCGGCCTGTGGCGCTACCTCGTGGGCGACACCGTGCGCTTCACCTCGCTGGCGCCCTACCGGGTGCGCATCACCGGACGCACCAAGCATTTTCTCAATGCATTTGGCGAAGAAGTCGTTATCGAGAACGCCGAGGCGGCTGTGGCCGCCGCCAGCCAGGCCACCGGCGCCGCCGTGCGCGATTTTACCGTGGCCCCGGTCTGGTTTGCGGCCGATAATGCCACTTCGCGCGGTGGGCACGAATGGGCCGTGGAGTTTGCCACCGGCCCCGCCCGGCCCGACCTGGCCCGCTTCGGGGCCGTGCTCGACGCCACGCTGTGCGAACTCAATTCCGACTACGCCGCCAAGCGCCACCGCAGCCTGGCCTTGGCCCCGCCGCAGCTGCGGGCCGTGCCCGCCGGCACCT
The DNA here is from genome assembly GCF_022921075.1 of Hymenobacter sp. 5317J-9. NCBI lineage: Bacteria > Pseudomonadati > Bacteroidota > Cytophagia > Cytophagales > Hymenobacteraceae > Hymenobacter > Hymenobacter sp. 5317J-9. The sequence continues at coordinate 180,813 of NZ_CP095050.1, read as the reverse complement.
TCGAAGCCTGGCTGGCCAGTCAGGGCAAGCTGGGCGGGCAGCACAAGGTGCCGCGCCTGCTCAACACCCGCGATGTGCTCGAAGCCGTGCTGCACACCGCCGGCGCCACGGCCAAGCCGGGGCGTTAACCAGTTGCTGGTGAAGGCGGCAAGCCCGACTGGCAGAGTAAAAACAGGCTTTTAGCGAGAATAAAGAGGCATTCAGTCGACTAAATGCGGCTTGCCCAACGATAATATTGCAAAAAGTGGTAATATTACCGTAACGTTCATGCCTATGTCCTATACTACTCAAGCACCTGCGGCCAAAAAAACGGCTTATCAGCGCCCGTATAAAACGCGTAGTCAACGCCGCTTGGCCGACCGTCGCAAGCACGACGAAAGCGCCGACTTCAAGTTCCTGATAAAGGTGGCGGTGGGCGTTGGCTTTCTGCTGCTGCTGGCGGTGGGCTTTGCCATCAAGGGCATGGCCGACAGCAGCGACGCATCGCCGGCCGTACCCGTGGCCTTGGCCGCGCCCGCGCTTCCCGCCGCTGCATAGCGGCGTTCGCGTCCCGCGCTACTCGTCCAGCATATTGCCCAGCAGGCCGCCCAGCACGCTGCCGCTTTCCTTCTGGGCGTTGCCGCCGCTGGGTGCCAGGGCACGAATGAGCTTCTTCACGGGCATCGATTGCAGCCACACGCGGCCCGTGCCCTGCAGCGTGGCCAGCAGCAGGCCCTCGCCCCCAAAAATCATGGATTTGAGGCCGCCGGCCCGGGCCACGCTGAAGTCGATGCTGGGCTCGAAGGCCACCACGCAGCCGGTATCGACGCGCAGCAGCTCGTTGTTCAACTTTTTCTCGATGATGGTGCCGCCGGCGTGCACAAAAGCCTTGCCGTCGCCGGTCAGCTTTTGCAGAATAAAGCCCTCGCCGCCAAACAGGCCGGCGCCGAATTTCTGGTTGAAGTGCAGGCTGATTTTGGTGCCCCGCGCCGCGGCCAGGAAGCCGTCTTTTTGCACAATGAGGCCGGCGGGCATGTCGCGCAGGTTGACGGGGATGATGGTGCCGGGGTAGGGGGCCGAAAAGGCTACCCGGCTTTTGCCATAGCCGCCCCGGTGGGTGAAGTGCGTGAGAAACAGCGACTCGCCGGTAATCAAGCGCGTGCCGGCCGAGAACAGCTTGCCCATGAAGCCCTGGTCGGGCTCGGAGCCGTCGCCCATTTTGGTTTCGAAGGCAATGCCTTCTTCCATGTACACCATGGCCCCGGCCTCGGCAATGACGGTTTCGTTGGGGTCGAGCTCAATTTCCAGCACCTGAATGTCGGAGCCGAGGATGCGGTAATCAACGTCGTGGGAGGTCATGGCGCAAAAGCAGAAAAGGTGAGCGGCCAAAGATAGGAAACGGCTCAAATTCCTGCATTTCAAAAAATCGGCGTGGGAACAATATTTTGAATTTGTTGCGTTGGGAAAGCCAATACAACTAACTTTATAGTTGTCGCTAACCCCTTCGCCTCATGCGCCTTTCCCGTTTGCTGTTGCTGTTCGGCCTCGCGGCCATTCTCAATGCCTGCGCCGGGGCGCGCGGCTTCTGGAACCCCAACCGCTCGGACCGCCACGGCCTGGCCCGGGGCCGCTGGCGCACCTACCACGATGCCGCCAACAAGCAGCTTTTCACCACCGGCCAGTACCGCCACGGGCGCCCAGTGCGCACGTTCCGCTACTTCGCGCCCACGGGTGCGCTTGAGCGCTCCGAAGTGTACGGGCGCGACGGCCTGTGCGAAGTAACCTATTGGCACCCCGATGGCAAAGTGGCGCGGCGCGGCACCGCGCAATGGGTCACGGGGCAGGGCAAAGCCCCGCGCTTCTACTGGTATGGCCCCTGGACGAGCTACGACCCCGCCGGCCAGGTGACCGACGTGCAAACCTATACCGACGGCACCATCACGCGCGCCGAGAAATACGAAGACGGCAAGCTCACGCAGGTAGAAACCTACGAAGGCAACAAAACCACCCGCACAGAGTCGTACCAGGACGGCCAGCTCATTCGCGTCGAAACCTTTGAGAAAGGCCTCCGCACGGGCAATACCAATACCTTGTAGCGCGGCGGTTTACTCGTCGAGCGGCAGCTCGCCGCGGGTTTCGGCAGCAGCGCGGTCGGGGTCCTCTGCGGCTTTTTTGCGCTTGGCCTCGCGGCTGGTGCGGCGCATGAAATCCTCGTCCGTCTCCTCGGGTTCGGGCGCGTGCTCGGCGTCGGCAATGGGGAAGGCTTCATCTTCGGTTTCGTCGGGGCCCGGCTTTTCGCCGAACTGGCCGGCGCGGTCCACCAGCTTTTTGTCGCGCACGTGCCGGCCCAGAAACTGGTTGATTTGCTCGATGCTGTAGTTGGAGGTGATTTCCCCGAGCGGGTTCACCCCAATCTCAAAGCCTTCGAGCTCCTTGTGGACGCGGGCTTTTTTGTCGGGGTCGGCGGCTTTCTTCGGTTTGACGGGTTTTTTGGCCATGACGGAAAAGTTGGGCAGATGTGCACCACTCTACGCGAATTCGGGCCCGCGGGTGAACCGGCCGCGCATAAAAAAAGGCCAGCCCAAGGGCCAGCCTTTCTACTATTCCGGAAAAATGCGGCTACACACGCGATGCCAGGCGCTCCACGGTGGCCCGCAGGCGCGTGCCCACTTCGCCGCTGCCCAGAATGGCCAACGTTTCGAACAGGTCGGGGCCGGCGGCGGCACCGGTCACGGCCACGCGCAGGGCTTGCAGCACCTGGCCGGGCTTCATGCCCTGGGCTTCCACCGTTTGGTTGAAGATACTTTTCAGAACCTCGGCGTTGGCGCTGGGCTCCGAGTTGGCGGGCAGGGCGTCGGCGTAGGCCGCCAGGGCGGCGCTCACCTGCGCGTTCCATTTCTTGCTGATAACCGCTTCGTCGTATTCCGTCGGAGCCGCGAAGAAGTACTTGGCTTCCTGCCAGAAGTCGTTCGGGAAGCTCACGCGCTCCTTCATCACGCCCACAATCTGCTCGGCTTTCTCCTGCGAGCACTCGATGCCGTGCTCCTGCAGGGCCGTGAGCAGGTAGGGCGCCAGCTCGGCGTCGGACTTGGCGCGCAGGTAGTGCTCGTTGTACCACTTCACCTTGTTCTGGTCGAACTTGGCCGGCGACTTGCTCACGCGCTCAATGGAAAAGGCCTGAATCAGCTCGTCCATCGAGAAGATTTCCTGCTGCGTGCCCGGGTTCCAGCCCAGGAAAGCCAGGAAATTTACCAGGGCTTCGGGCAGGTAGCCGTCCTCGCGGTAGCCGCGGCTCACGGTGGGCTCACCGGTTTCGCCGTCGATGCCGTGCCATTCCAGTGGGAACACCGGGAAGCCCAGGCGGTCGCCGTCGCGCTTGCTGAGCTTGCCGGTGCCGTCGGGCTTCAGCAGCAGGGGCAGGTGGGCAAACTGCGGCATGGTCTTTTCCCAGCCCAGGTAGCGGTAGAGCAGCACGTGCAGCGGCGCCGAGGGCAGCCACTCTTCGCCCCGAATGACGTGCGAAATCTCCATCAGGTGGTCGTCCACGATGTTGGCCAGGTGGTAGGTCGGCATGCCGTCCGACTTCATCAGCACCTTGTCGTCGATGGCCGACGAGTGCACCACCACCCAGCCGCGAATCAAATCCTGAAAGCGCACTTCCTCCTTGCGGGGCACTTTTAGGCGAATGACGTAGGGCGCGCCGCTCTCCAGCAGTTGCTTCACCTCGTCCTCGGGCAGGGTGAGGGAGTTGCGCATCTGAGCGCGGGTAATGCTGTTGTACTGCGGGTTGGGCACCTTGGCGGCTTGCAGGCGGGCGCGCATGGCGTCCAACTCCTCGGGCGTGTCGAAGGCGTAGTACGCGTGGCCGTCGGCGATGAGCTGGTCGGCGTACTGCTTGTACATGGGCTTGCGCTCGCTCTGCTTGTAGGGGCCGTGGGGACCGCCTACGCCCTGGCCTTCGTCAATCACGATGCCGCACCAAGCCAGGGCCTCGAGGATGTACTCCTCGGCGCCGGGCACGAAGCGGTTCTGGTCGGTGTCTTCGATGCGCAGGAGCATCTTGCCGCCCAGCTTGCGGGCCAGCAGGTAGTTATACAGTGCGGTGCGCACGCCGCCGATGTGCAGCGGCCCGGTGGGCGAGGGCGCAAAGCGCACCCGAACTTCTCTTTCAGCCATAACAAATGAAAAGCGCGCCCCGGAGTTCGGAACGCGCTGCAAAGGTAAGGCCAAGGGCAGTTAGCAGTTGTCAGTGAATAGTTAGCAATGAACTATTCAAGGCCAACTACTCATTGCTAACTGTTCACTGACAACTGCTAACTGGTTTTTTAGTCCCTATTCTTGAAGCCCAGCCAGAGCACCAGCCCCAGCAGCGTGATGCCGCCCCGGATGACCCAGGCCACAGCCGGGCCCCACCGGTCAATCCACGTCAGAAAAACGTAGTGAATGTTGGGGTTGATGAGCGGCAGCACCAGCGAAATGAGCCCGATAATGAGCAAGCCGAGTCCAAGTTCTTTCATGCGAGGCGGGGTTTATGGTTGGAAATAAAGCATTGCCAACGCCCGCTCCGTCAGGATATTATGCACCCACGGCAATACAGGAAATTTCCACTTGCACATCGCGCGGCAATCGGGCTACCTCCACCGTCTCGCGGGCCGGCGCCGTTGCCTCGTCAAAATAGGAGCCGTACACCTGATTGATGGTGGCGAAATCGCCAAGGTCCTTCACGAAGATGCTGCACTTCACCACATCGGCCAGCGTGAGGCCGGCGGCGGCCAGAATGGCCGTCAGGTTCTTCAGCACCTGGTGCGTCTGCGCCGCAATATCGCCGGGCACGAGCTGACCGCCGGCATCCAGCGGAATCTGACCCGAAACGTATACGGTGTTGCCCGCTTTCACGGCTTGCGAGTAGGGGCCGATGGGAGCCGGGGCCTGGTCGGTAAGAATAATCTGGTGAGCCATGCGGTGAGTTGGTGAAACAGTGAATAGGTGAGTTTAGGTAACGCAAATAACGCGAAAAGCCGCCCCTGTTTCCAGAAGCGGCTTCCCATCGGTAAGTCAAAAAAACTCACCAATTCACTGTTTCACCAACTCACCTTACTCCACCGTCACCGACTTGGCGAGGTTGCGGGGCTGGTCCACGTTGCAGCCGCGCAGCACGGCAATGTGGTAGCTCAGCAACTGCAGCGGCACCACCGACACCAGCGGCATCAGCACTTCGCTGGTGTGAGGCACTTCAATCACGAATTCGGCCATGGCCGGAATCACCTTGTCGCCCTCGCTCACCACCGCAATGATGCGGCCTTTGCGGGCCTTCACTTCCTGAATGTTGCTCACCACCTTCTCGTACGAGCTGTCGCGGGTGGCAATCACCACCATCGGCATGTTCTCGTCAATCAGGGCAATGGGGCCGTGCTTCATCTCGGCCGCCGGGTAGCCCTCAGCGTGGATGTAGCTGATTTCTTTGAGTTTAAGCGCGCCTTCCAGGGCTACGGGGAAGTTGTAGCCGCGGCCCAGGTACAGGAAGTTGGTGGCGTCCTTGAACTCCTCGGCAATCTCGCGGATTTGGGCGTCCAGTTCCAACGCCTTGGTTACTTTGGTCGGAATGGTGTCCAGCTCCACCATCAGCTCGCGCAGCTTGGTGTCGGTGATGGTGCCGCGCTTTTGGCCCATAATCATGGCCAGCAGCGTGAGCACCGTCACCTGCGCCGTGAAGGCTTTGGTAGAAGCCACCCCGATTTCGGGGCCGGCGTGGGTGTAGGCGCCGGCGTCGGTGGCGCGGGCAATGCTGCTGCCCACCACGTTGCACACACCGAAGATGGTGGCACCTTTGCTCTTGGCCAGCTCGATGGCGGCCAGCGTATCGGCCGTTTCACCGCTCTGCGAGATGGCAATCACAATGTCGCGCTCCGTGATAATCGGGTTGCGGTAGCGGAATTCCGAGGCGTATTCCACTTCCACCGGAATGCGGGCCAAATCCTCAATGAGGTACTCGGCCACCAGGCCGGCGTGCCAGCTCGTGCCACAGGCCACGATGATGATGCGCTGCGCGTTGATGAACTTCTGCTCGTAAGCCCGAATGCCGCCCATGTTCAGGTGGCCGGCTTCCAGCTCCAGGCGACCGCGCATGGAGTCGAGAATTGAGCGGGGCTGCTCAAAAATCTCCTTCAGCATGAAGTGCTCGTAGCCGCCTTTCTCGATGCTGTCGAGCTCCAGCTCCAGCTTCTGGATGTAGGGCGTCTGGCTCACGTCCTCCTTGGAGCGAATTTCCAGCTGGCCGTCGCGAATCACCACGATTTCGTAGTCGTTTACATACACCACCTCGTTGGTGTACTCGATGATGGGCGTGGCGTCGGAAGCAATGAAAAACTCGCCTTCGCCAATGCCAATCACCATTGGCGAGCCCTTGCGGGCGGCGATGAGCTGGTTGGGAGCATCCTTGCTGAGCACCACGATGGCGTAAGCGCCCACCACTTCGTGCAGGGCCAGGCGCACGGCCTCTTCCAGCGAACATTCATTCTGCTTCTGGATTTCCTCAATCAAATTGACGAAAACTTCGGTGTCGGTGTCGGAATGAAACACGTGGCCCTGCTGCTGCAAGTGCGTCTTCAGGGCCGCGTAGTTCTCAATGATGCCGTTGTGAATGATGGCAATGCGCTCCGACGTCGAGTAGTGGGGGTGGGCATTTTCGTCGTTGGGCTCGCCGTGGGTGGCCCAGCGGGTGTGCCCCATGCCTACCTTGGCGTGCGTGTCCTTGGTCGAAATAAAGGCTTCAAGGTCGCTGACCTTGCCTTTTTTCTTGTACACGTTCAGGTCGCCGTTGAGCAGCGCGACACCGGCCGAATCGTAGCCCCGGTATTCGAGCCGGTGCAAGCCTTTGAGAATGATGGGGCAGGCCTCGCGATGGCCCAGGTAAGCAACAATGCCGCACATGGCAAATTAGATTAAGTAATGGATGAGGAGAACGCGCCAGAGCGGCCGGTTGGCTGGGCCGAAAAGCCTAGCGCTTCTGCGAGTAGTACACGCGCAGCCGGATGTTGGCTGCGTCGAGCGCGGCCCGGTCCAGCGTCAGCGCTGCGGAAGAACGGATGTTGGGCGCCAGCACCAGGGCGTCGGGCGTGCCACCCAGGTTGTTGTAGAAATAGGCCTGCATGTAGGCCGTGACCGGAATGGCGTAATACGACTGCGCACCGCTGGCGTTGAGCACGCCCGCGGTCGGGCTGCCCGAACCCTGCTGATTGGTGCCATCGGCCTGCACGATGCGGTCGGTGGGCAGGAAGTTGATGACGCGCTGCAACACCTCGTTGGCGGCGTTTACTTCCACGGCATACAGTTGGCCGGGGTTGCCATACAAGGCGTTGGTAAACGGCTTAATGGGCACAATAATCTCGGCCCGGTTGATGACCACGCCCACCGTATCATTAGAGCCGATGAGGCGTTTCAGCGTAACCCGGCCCTTCATCAGCACGCGCGTAGCTAGGCCAGTGCCTTCCTGCACGTAGCTGGTGCCGCCCAGCAGCGCCGGCGGTACCGACCCCGACCGCGCGGCCAGCGCCGACAGTGAAGGCGGCAGCACGTTGTCGATGGTGGTAAAGTAGCGCGGGTCGCGCGCCGACGAGTACGTGGTACTTATGCCGCTGTAAGCGGGGCCAAAATAGATGGAGTAGATGGTGGAGTACGCAGGAGGTGACTTGCTGTGGTGGTAGTAAACCAGGATGCGCGACTTGTAGGTTTTGCTAAAGCTGACGATGCTGCTGTTGTGGTCCACATTGGGCAATACCGCCAAGCCTTTCAGGTAACTATCCAACTGGGCTTGGTTGAACCCAGCCGTATTCAGCTTGGCGTACAGTCCCGTGGCAAAAGACGAGCTCACGCCCGGCACGCCGGGCTGGCCCGGGCCCGGGGGCACGGCCGTCCGTTGTAGCAGCAGGCGCACCGTGGGGTCGGGCGTAACGGTGGTGCCAGCCGGAATGGCCGGGCTGGTGGAGGTGGCGGCCACGGCCGCGGTGGCCACGGTGATGGTACGGTCGAGGCGGCTGGTGAGGCCCTGGGCAATGGGCGCCCCCAGCGCAACCGGCGTGGCGCCGTTGTACACCTGCCGCTCGTCGAGCGGTGCCGCCAGGTTGAACAAGTCAAACTTGACGGGCGTCGTCGAGCTGCCATACACCCGGTCGAAGCCCATCACCAGCACCACCGAATCCAGTGCCGGCGAAGTAACGGTGGAAGGCAGCGAATCGGCGGGAGTGCCGCCACCGGCCGAAATGATGGCGTTGACACCGCTGGCATCCACCACGTTGAAGTACGCGGCGGCCGTGGTATTGCCGGCTACGTTGTCGGCTAGGCGGCCCACCAGGAACTGATTGGTTTTGGCCGTTTGGACCGGCGCAATGCGCACGGTGCTTGCTATCAACGGAAGGTCTTTGTACTCCGTGCTGACGGACGTGGTGTCGGGCAGGTCAACGTTCAGGTCCGTGCCTTTGTCGCAGCTGGCCAGCGCCAGGGCGGCCAGGGCCACGAAGGGAGCACTGCGGCTAGTTAGCCAATTCATTGTAAAGCGCTAGGTAGGAAGTGTGCAGGTTTTCGTCGGTGGCTACCTGGCTGAGCTTGTTGTTGAGGGCGTATTCGTGGAACATGCCGTTCATGTTTTCGCTGAAGTCCTCGTCGGACCGCACCACGGTGTCGGCATACTCCATGCCCATTTTGATGAAGCCGCTGAAATCAGCCGACTTCAGCGAGGCCAGCATCTGGTCGTCGATGTCGAGCATCTTCGCTTTCTCCAGAATGTTGCCCTCAAATTTGTCGTCGAACTCGTTGTTGTAAATCGAGAACACCGACTTGGCGTCCTTGAACACCGGGTCTTTCTTGTAGGTCGTCTTCAGGTAGAGCGGAATCAGACCGGTCATCCAGTCCGAGCAGTGCACAATGTTGGGCGACCAGCCTAGTTTCTTCACCGTCTCGAGCACACCTTTGCAGAAGAAAATGGCGCGCTCGTCGTTGTCGGCGTAAAACTTGTCATTCTTGTCGACCAGGGCCGACTTGCGGTGGAAATAGTCCTCGTTGTCGATGAAATACACCTGCAGCTTGGCCGTCGGGATGGAGGCTACCTTGATAACCAGCGGCTTCTCGTCGTCGCCCACGGCGATGTTGATGCCCGAGAGGCGCACCACTTCGTGCAGCCGGTTTTTGCGCTCGTTGATAATGCCGAAACGGGGCACGAAAATCCGAATCTCGCAGCCCATCTCTTGCATGCTGGCGGGTAGGCGCCGGAGCATTTCAGCCACTTTCGTGGTCTGCAGGAAGGGGTCAATTTCGGTGGCCGCGTAGAGGATTCGTAGCTTCGACATAATGGATTATTGAAGAGAATGGGACAAGGCCATGCTATGGGTGCACAAAATTAAACAATTTTGGGCGGAAAATCAACATAAATCATACCGAGGGCCTTGCCAATAGCCTTCCTTCTCTATGCAGATACTTACGACGGCCGCCGGGTTGCACGCCTACACCGAACACGCTCGCCAAACCGGCCAACGGGTCGGCTTGGTTCCCACCATGGGGGCCCTGCACGACGGCCACCTGCAGCTGGTACAAGCCGCCCGCACCGATTGCGACGTGGTGGTGGTCAGCCTGTTTGTCAACCCCACGCAGTTCAACAACGCCGAAGACTTCCGCCTGTACCCCCGCGTGCCCGAGGCCGACGCGGCCCTGTTGGAGCCCGCCGGCTGCACCGCCCTGTTTGTGCCCACGGTGGAGGAGATGTACCCCCAGCCGGCCGTGCTGCGCTTCGATTTCGGCGACCTGGAGCGGGTGATGGAAGGGGCCCACCGCCCCGGCCATTTCAACGGCGTGGCCACCGTGGTGAGCAAATTATTTCACATGGCCCGCCCGCACCGCGCCTACTTCGGCCAGAAGGACTGGCAGCAGGTGGCCGTCGTTCGCCAGCTGGTGGCCGACCTGTCGTTCGACCTCGAAATTGTGACCTGCCCGACCATTCGCGAGGCCGATGGCCTGGCCATGTCGTCGCGCAACCGCCGGCTCGATGCGCCGGCCCGCGCCGCCGCGCCGCTGCTGCACCAAGTGCTGGAAGCCGCCGCGGCCCAGGTACGCCAGGGCGTGCCGCCCGCCCAGGTGCGCGCCACTGCCGAGGCGACTTTGGCCCAAGAACCATTGTTCACGCCCGAGTACGTGGAAGTGGCCGACGCCCAAACCCTGCAGCCGCTGGCCGAGTACACCGCCGGCCGGGCCGTGGTGCTGTGCCTGGCCGCGCACCTGGGCGGCGTGCGCCTGATTGACAACGTGGTGGTGGAGTAGGAGAGGTGCGGCCGTGCCGCGCGCAAGGGCGTTTTACCTTTGCGGCGGTTTTTGTTCCTCGTTTGCGCCCGCAGCTATTCCGGTCTTCTATTGAAAAAGCTCTTAAACATTCTCAAATACGTCCTGCTGCTGAGCATTTCGGGCGCGCTGATGTGGTACGCCGTGCGGGGGCAGGACTTGTCGCGCATCGGGCACTACATCGCCACGGCCAACTATTTCTGGCTGGCCATTACGCTTACGCTTTCCACGTTGGGCTACTTCAGCCGGGCCTACCGCTGGCAGATGCAGCTCAAGGCCTCGCAGACGCCGGCGGGCTACTGGCCCGTGTACCACGCCATGATGGTGGGCTACCTGGCCAACCTGGTGCTGCCGCGCATGGGCGAGGTCATCCGCTGCTCGGTGCTGCGGCGCACGAGCGGCGTGCCGGTGCAAGTGGCCATCGGCACGGTGGTGACCGAGCGGGTGATTGACGTGCTGGTGCTGCTGGGCCTGCTCAGCACCTTGCTGCTGCTGGATTTCCAGACGTTCTGGCGGTTTGTGACGGTGGAAATCCTGGGCGGGCGCTACGAGACCCTGGCCCGCAACCCGCTGCCGCTCATCATTGCGGCTTTTGTGGGCGGCATTCTGCTGCTGGTGGCCGGCTTCGCGCTGTTTCGCAACCTAGAACGGCTGCGCCAGAACGCGTTTTTCAACAAGGCGGTGCTGTTTGTGAAAGGGCTGCTGGCCGGCGTGTTTAGCGTGCTGAAGCTGGAAAACAAGTGGCTGTTCATTTTCCACACGCTCTTCACCTGGAGCGTGTACTACCTCATGGATTACCTGGCGTTTTTCTGCTTTCCGGAAACCTACAACCTCGACATGCGCGCTGGCCTGGCCGTGCTCACGTTTGGGGCATTTGGCATGGCGGCGCCGGTGGCCGGCGGCATCGGGCCCTTCCACGTGCTGGTGCAGGGCGTGCTGATTGTGTACGGCATCAGCAAGGAGGCCGGCATTGCGTATGCGCTGGTGGTGCACGGGGCCCAAACGTTGCTGGTGGTGCTCATGGGCGGCATCAGCTTCGTGGCCGTGGCCGCCGCCGACAAGGGACGCCTGCTCACCGAGGCCGAGGCCATTGCCGACGAGCCGCTTACGAGCGAGTAAGCTGGTAAATTGAGTAAGTGCGTAAATCATATTACGCCGCTTCGACATTCGCCCATTTACTCATTTACTAACTCACTCATTTACGGCATGTGGACCAAAGACAAAATCCAGACGCGTGAACAGCTACCGGCTACAGTGGCGGCCTGGCGCGCGGCAGGCCGCAAAGTGGTGTTCACCAACGGCTGCTTCGACCTGCTGCACTTGGGCCACGTGGACTACCTGGAGCAGGCCCGGCACCTCGGTGACGCCCTGGTGGTGGGCCTGAACACCGACGCCTCGGTGGGCGCCCTCAAGCCCGGCCGGCCCATTCAGGACGAGCACGCGCGGGCCCGTATTCTGGCCTCACTGGCCTTTGTGGATGCAGTGGTGCTGTTTGGCGAGCCCACGCCGCTGGCCCTCATTGAGCTGGTGCAGCCCGACGTGCTGGTGAAGGGCGACGACTACGCCATCGACGGAATTGTGGGGCACGAGCTGGTGTTGAACCGGGGCGGGCAGGTGCTGACCGTGCCATTAGTGCAGGGCTACAGCACCTCTCGCATCGTGGAGCGCATTTTGCAGTCCACCTAGCTTGTTTCACCACTTTTCTTTTTCGCCATGTATTTCCTGTTGATTCTGCTGATGCTGGTTAGTTGGGGCATCCAGTGGCGCCTCCGCAGCAAGTTCAAGCAATACGCCCAGGTGGGCCTGCGTGCCAATTTGACGGGCGCGCAAATTGCCGAGCTGATGCTGGCCGACCACGGCATCACCGACGTGCGCATCATCAGCACCGAAGGCCGCCTCACCGACCACTACAACCCCACCGACAAAACCGTGAACCTGAGCGAGGGCGTGTACGCCGAGCGCAGCGCCGCCGCGGCCGCCATTGCGGCCCACGAATGCGGCCACGCCGTGCAGCACGCCACGGCCTATTCCATGCTGCAATTCCGCTCGGCCATGGTGCCGGCCCTAAGCGCGGTGTCAACCTGGATGCCGTGGATTTTGCTCGCCGGCGTGTTCATGATTAACCGTTCGGTGATTCCGCTGGGCGTGGGCATTGCGCTGTTTTCGCTCACCACGCTGTTTTCGTTCGTGACGCTGCCCGTCGAGTTTGACGCTTCGCGCCGGGCCTTGGCCTGGATGGACCAGCGCGGCGTGGTGACGGTGCAGGAGCACGCCATGGCCAAGGACGCCCTTTGGTGGGCGGCCATGACCTACGTGGTGGCCGCCATTAGCTCGCTGGCCACGCTGCTGTACTACGTCAGCATTTTTATGAGCGGTAGTCGGCGCAATTAAGCCGCCGCTTAGCTAATGTCGGAAAGCCGTTGTTCCTTAACTGGAGCAGCGGCTTTTTCGCGCTTGTTGGTTAACGGTCAGCAAGCTCAGTCACAGCCGAGGTTATACGGATAAAGCAAAGCATATAGAATTTATATTATTGATAATTCAATTATAATTTATACTTTGCGGCGCCCTTCCTGTTGCTGCTCGGGCCCACGCTGCCTTGCGCAGTAGCACCGGGGCGGAAACCTTCTTTTCTGCCAGCATCATGCCTGTTTCTACCCCAACGGCCTTGGTTGCGGCCGCTCCCACACTGTTTCGGCAAGGCTTGTTAGCCGTGTTGCGCGAGCAATGCCCCGAGTTGGCCATTACCCTCACTGCCGATGCCTCCCAGGCAGAAGAACTGGCCACCCATCATTTCTATAGCCTGCTGGTGCTGGAAGGCGCATTGCCGGGTCTGCTGAATCTGCCCCGCGTCCTCAACCGCCTGCGCCAGGCCCGCCCTTCGCAACGCCTGCTGGTGCTGGCCGATGCGCGCACCTTGGCCCACGAGGCGCCCTTGCACGCCGACTCCGATGCCTGTTTGTTTGTGCCCAGCCATGTGCCGCCGCACGCACTGGCGGCCGCCATTTCGCCGTGGCTGGCGGCACTGCCTGGCAACGCCGCGCCCGCAGCGCGCATGGTGCCGGCCTACGCCATTACCGGGCGGTTCAGCCGCCGCGAGATGGAGGTGCTACGCTTGGTGGTGGCCGATTGCTGCAACGAAGAAATTGCCAACCGGCTGTTTATCAACGTGCGCACGGTGGAAACCCACCGGCGCAACCTGCTGCAGAAGGCCGGCACCCGCACGCTGGTGGGGCTGGCGGCAAGGGCCGTGCGGGAGGGCTGGGTGGCGTGAAACTTCAGTGATGGCACTGATGCATAAGGCGCTGTAGAAAGGCGAGTTTTACGGGTATCAAAAAGATGGTTTGGCAATATGCCCTGGCCGCCCTTGATGCTTCGGTGGAAATGCTTTTTCGCGAAAGCAGCTTCCTCATCGTCTGATTCTTAACGCTCTGGTTATGCGCGCTCCTCGTTTCTTGCTCTGCATCCTTTTGCTGTTCGTTTCGGGAATGCGGGAAGCCGCGGCTCAAATGTCGGCGGCCGACTCTGCCAAGCAAGCCAAAGCCGGCATGGCGGCCCCTGGGGCAGCGGCGGCCGCGAAGACGGCGGGCGCCGACGCTACCACCTCCCCGGTACAGATAACGGACGTTTACAATCTTTCCAGCAAGCGCCGCGACAGCCTGCAGCTGGGCGACCACGTGGTGCTGCGCGTGCGCGGCCTGGCCAAAGCCCTGGATACATACAAGCGCAAACCCACCGAGCTGCGGCTGTTTATCGACGGTGTAGGCTTTCCAATGGCGCCGGAAGCCGTGGACCTGCTCAACCGCGCCGATACGGCCAGGGTACGCTTCTTATTGCTCCGCAACCCTAGTACTGAGCCCATCTGGCAGCTTTTTTACCGGGTGCGGAGCAAGCTGGACCACAAGGCCCACATTGGCATCGGGTTCGAAAACGGTCAATTGGGCGAAGCCTTTCCGCAGGACCACAACATCTACCTGGAGCTGGTGCGCCGCAACGAACTCAACCTGGGCCTTTTTCTGGTGGGTGCGCTGCTGGCCGTGTTGCTTTACCTGTGCTGGCACAGCAACCTGGTGCGAAGCGACATCCTCCGCGGCAACCTGAACGACCAGGATATGGACCGTACCGACATGATTGGCAAGCAATACGAATCGGTGCCGTTCAGCCTCAGCAAAGTGCAGTTGGTGTTCTGGACGTTCCTCATTCTCAGTGCTTACCTGTTGTGCTACCTCGTGACCGGTGAGCTGGCGGCCATTCCCGTGAGCCTGCTGGGGCTGCTGGGCATCAGCCTGGGCGGCAACCTGTTCAGCCGCGGCATCACCAGCGACCAGGTGAACGCCAGCGCCGAAGGGCCCAGCGTGAACGACGTGAGCAAGGGCTTTTGGCGCGACATCCTGGCCGAGCAAAACCGCTTTAGCATCGCGCGCATCCAATTCCTGCTGTTCAACTTACTGGTGGGGCTGTACTTCGTGCGGCACGTGTGGCGGCTGTGGAACATACCCCCCCTGGACGAGGGCCTGCTGGGGTTGATTTCCATCAGCACGACCGGGTTTTTGTTTGGCAAATACCAGGAAAGCAAACCTGCGTCGCCCGACGCAGCTGCGGCCAAAGAGGTGGCCGGCGTTCCGGGGGCACCGGTGGGTGCGGGACCGGTGGTGCAGCGCACGTTGGCGGGTTCGGGCGGAGCCACCACCATCGTGAACGTGACTCCTGCCAGCGCCAGCTCCTCTGGCACGTCTGCTAACGGCGGCCTGGCCCCGGGCGCTTCCCCGGCGCCTGCCGCACCCGCGCCGACGGTGCTACCCGATGGCACCCCCACCCGCCGCGACGACGAGGGCGACGACAACGAAGCCCAACCCCCCGTCGGCACCCTAGGCGGCGCCCCCGATGCCAGCCTGGCCATGGGCTAAACCTGTTGCTGCTCCATTTTTTACGATGAGTTATGAAACAGTACCCCGACCGCGAATTTGACATTTTGCCCGCTTACCTGCCCTTAGGCACCCGCCGTCGTGGCTTCGCCCTCACGGCTCCCGGCCCCGACCCGTTGCGGGCGCGCTTTCTGGTGGCCCACGACACCGGTAATCCGGGCTCGACGGCTGCCGGCAATGTGCGCTACTACCGCGACACCTACCTGATTAAGCCACCCGCTTCGGCCCATTTATTCGTCGACGACCACCAGATTCTGGAGTGCGTGCCGGCCCTCACGGCCCCGCCCGAAAAAGCCTGGCATGTGCTGTACGACCGGCGCGAAGACAACATCCTCTACGGCTGTAACTCCAACGATGCGGCCATTGGGGTGGAGTATTGCTACGGCGGGGCCATCAATGCCGACGAAGCCTACCGGCGCTACGTGTGGCTGCTGGCCTACCTCTGCGTCCATTTTCAGCTCGACCCGCGGCGCGACATCACCGGCCATTGCTTTCTCGACCCCGGCCGAAAGTTCGACCCGGTGGCGGGCTTGTCGCATAGCCGCCGCACGTTTCCGCAGCTGTTGGCCGACGTCACGGCCATCTTTCAGAGCATTGGCGGGACGCTGCCCGGCTTGCCGCCGCTGCCCAGCAGCGTAGCCGCCCAGGGCCTGGTCAACATCCGGCAGGGCGAACCGTTTCGACGCGCGCCGGTGGCCCGGCAGGTGCCGGCCGGGGCGGTGCTGGCGGTGCAGGGCCGCGTGGTGGGCGAAGCCGTGAGCGGCAACGACGACTGGTACGAGCTCAGCCCCGGCGGGCTCTTTTGCTGGAGCGGGGCCGTGCGCTAATTGCCGCTGCGGGCCGGATTAGTGGCAGTGCTTTACTAAATCTGCAAACTGAAAACCAACTGGTTAATGATGGAAACTCCTTCAATAGATCGCATGATTGAAAGGTTGGCGAAAAGCTTGCGTAAAAAACTGGCGCCAACGGAGTTGACGGCATTAGCTCAAACCTTTATTGAAGCAGGTACCCAAGCAGTGCGTGCACAAATCGGTTCGGCACTTGAAGCAGCACAAGCCGTGGACTATGCGCGGCAATTGAGTGAAGCCGGGCGAATGCAACTGGCCCGGCGCACTACAGGCCATCCGAAAAAAAGGCTGCAGAACCGAGAATGGGCGCGTCTGGACCGTGTTCTGGTCGAGCATCAGGAAACGTTGACGAACTGGCCGGGCGTGATAGGTATTGGCTTGGGACACCGGGTAAAGTCCGGTATTTGGCAGGCGGAAAAAACAATCACGGTATATGTGGAACGCAAACTCATGGATGCGGAACTGGGCAGCCGGCTGGCGATACCCACCACATTGCGCGCTGCAAATGGTGACGCGGTGGGCGTTGACGTAGTGGAGTTTGGCAAGTTTCGACGCAACACCAGTGGCGGCAGCAGCCTAGGGCAAGGCAATAGCCGAGGCACGTTGGGCGTATTGGCCCAAGACAACGCCTCGGCCAGCATGGTTGCCCTAACGGCTCAACATGTGGTGGGGGATGACACCCCTCCGGGACTAGAGCTGTTTGCGCCATGGCCCCAAACCAGTACTTCGGTACTGGTGGGCCGGTTTCTGCGCGGAACCATGCACGAAACCGATGCTGCCGCCATCGAAGTAGCCGACCCGGATACCATGATTGACTACATCCCGGAAATCGGCCGGGTTAATGGTTGGCGACCCGTAGTAGACAGTGACCGGGGCATGCCCGTGTGGATGTACGGGGCTGTGTCGGGGTACCAGCTCGGAATGATACAGTCGCTGCACAACTACCTGCCCCAGGAAGACCTAATTGATGCAATTGTGGTGCGCATTCAGGCCAGCCCAGGCGATTCGGGGGCAGTCATACTTGACCGGCAAAACTTGGTTCTGGGGCTTTTAGTGGGGGCAGCGACGGTTCCGATTTGCAGGTTTTTACGCCCATCAGCTTAGTCCTCGACCGGCTTGCGTGTCAGATACCAACTCATTAATTCTGGCTTTTACTATGAAAAAAACGTACAAGATTTTCCTGTGCTTGGCCCCTCTTTTGGTTGGCGCAAGCCCGGTAAAGGCGCAGGTGGTATGGAAAACAACCATTAAGAAAACGGGGGATAGCTACAAGTTCCTGAACAACGCAGGCTTTGACCCGGCGCGTAACAAAATAGGCAACACCGACAAGCAGGTGCTGGAAGTAACCTGCGAGGGGCTGAATTGCGATAAACTCACGGCGCAATTAAAAGGCAGTGCACCGGCGGGAGGTGGCTCCCCCATGGTGGTTCAGTTGGCTCCAGCGAGCGGTGCCACTGGCGCTACGGCGCGGTTTGAGTTGAGCGGAGCCACCATAGACCCAATGCCTGCCCGTCAGGCCACTTTACTATTTTTCGATAACGGAACACCAACGGATGCAAAAGCATCCGTAGAAATAAACGTTGCTCCTCCCGAAACAGGAGGAGCGGACTGCGACGTGGCCGCCGGCGACCCGGCTACCGATGCGGAGAAAGTGGCTTTCGCAAAAGCGCTGTACGATGACGCGAACAACACGGCTACCTTTATTGTGTCACACACCGGCAATGTGTTGTATCGCCCGGGCGACGTGATAGACGAGGATGATAAAATTGTGATAGTAGTGCGCGGGCCGCGGACCGAATTAGATAAGCTGTTGGTGCAACGCAAGTCCGCTTTCCGGGATGTGGGCGTGTACCGGGTGGTCGGCGAAGGCACGAACACCGATGCCTTTATCAGGAAGGCGGCCAAAGTGTCCGACTGCGGGTTGGCTAGGGTTGAATTGGCTGATTTCGCGCCGGGCAGGGGGCAGGTGCAATTGTCGCGGTTGGGCACCAACGGCGTCAGCACTCCGCTCAGCGACTTTGATTTCGGCGTTCACCCGCTCTACCAGGGCGCGCTTTCTTTTGGTCCGGTTTGCTCTTGGCTAACGGACCGCTCGTTTGGCACTGTAGCCAAAGGCGCCGACAACGTCATCACGGTGACCGAACAAGCCCCCCAATTGCACTACGTTTTCTCTTATACTCATTACATCTGGGGGCGCCGCGACGTCGAAAAGCGGAGAACGGGCGTTCCGTTGTACCAGCGCCTCTACCCCACTTTCGGGTTATCGGTCGAAAATACCCTCAAAAATGCCTACGTGGGGGCTACCTACGACGTCTTCGGCAGCTTATTCTACCTAACAGCCGGTTGTCATGTTGGCCGCGTTACGGTGGTAGACCCCAGTTCGGGACTAGGTATTGGGTCCGTGTTGCCAGCCGGCGTAAGTACAGTTCCTACGCGTACCGAAACCCAGTCTGATTGGTATGTAGGGGTTAGTCTCGACTTAAGGGCTGCCGCCAAGTTGTTCGCTGCCTTAGGTTCCGGCGCCGCCAGCGGTGCTGCGTCGCGCTAAAACATGTGTTAGCCACATTGGAAAGCCTGTATTCAATTAATCGGAACGGCCCGCCGGAAGCAATTCCGGCGGGCCGTTTTGACAATGCTGTTGCTAATGTAGGAATACTAACTACCCCAACTTCTTGTACCGCACGCGCTTCGGCTCCACGTCGCCCAGGCGCTTGCGCTTGGCTTCTTCGTAGTCCGTGAAGTTGCCTTCAAACCACACCACTTCCGAGTCGCCCTCGAAGGCGAGGATGTGCGTGGCCAGCCGGTCGAGGAACCACCGGTCGTGGCTGATGATGACGGCGCAGCCGGCAAAGTTTTCCAGCGCGTCTTCCAGGGCCCGGATGGCGTTCACGTCCAGGTCGTTGGTGGGCTCGTCGAGCAGCAGCAGGTTGGCGCCCTGCTTGAGCGTCATGGCCAGGTGCACGCGGTTTTTTTCGCCGCCGGAGAGCATGGCCACCTTCTTCTCTTGGTCGCCGCCACCGAAGTTGAACTTGCTCACGTAGGCGCGGGAGTTCACCGGCCGGCCGGCCAGCAGCATGGTTTCGGTGCCGCCCGTGATGGCGTCAAATACGCTCTTGGCGGGGTCCAGCGTGTCGTGCTGCTGGTCGATGTAGGCCGTTTGCACCGTGGGGCCCACTAGGAAGGTGCCCGCGTCGGGCTGCATCTGCTCGGTGATGAGGCGGAAGAGCGTGGTTTTGCCCGCGCCGTTCGGCCCGATGATGCCCACGATGCCTCCCTGCGGCAGCGAGAAGCTCAGGTTCTGGAACAGCAGCTTGTCGCCAAAGGCCTTGGTGATTCCCTCGGCTTCGATAACCTGCGCGCCCAGACGCGGGCCGTCCGGGATGAACAGCTCCAGCTTTTGCTCCTTGTCCTTGGCTTCTTCGCTGGCCAGCTTGTCGTAGTTGGCCAGGCGGGCCTTGCCTTTGCTCTGGCGGGCTTTGGGCGACATGCGCACCCAGTCCAGCTCGCGCTGCAGGGTTTTGGCGCGCTTGCTTTCCTGATTTTCTTCCTGGGCCAGGCGGGCGGTTTTTTGCTCCAGCCACGACGAGTAGTTGCCCTTCCACGGAATGCCCGAGCCGCGGTCCAGCTCCAGAATCCAGCCGGCCACGTTGTCGAGGAAGTACCGGTCGTGGGTCACGGCAATCACGGTTCCTTTGTACTGCTGCAGGTGCTGCTCCAGCCAGTACACGCTTTCGGCGTCGAGGTGGTTGGTGGGCTCGTCCAGCAGCAATACATCCGGTTCCTGCAGCAGCAGGCGGCACAGCGCCACGCGGCGCTTCTCCCCGCCCGAGAGATTGCCAATAATGGCTTCTTCGGGCGGCGTGCGCAGGGCATCCATGGCGCGCTCCAACTTCGAGTCCAGGTTCCAAGCGTCGAGCTGGTCCAGCCGCTCCTGCACCTTGCCCTGGCGGTCCAGCAGTTTGTCGAAGTCGGCGTCCTCGGCCCCAAAGGCCTCGTTGATTTCATCGAATTCCTTCAGCAGGGCCACGGTTTCGGCCACGCCTTCTTCCACCACCTCGCGCACGGTTTTGGTGGGGTCGAGTTGGGGTTCCTGCTCCAGGTAGCCCACCGAGTAACCGGGCGAAAACACGACTTCGCCCTGAAACTGCTTGTCGACGCCGGCAATGATTTTCAACAGGCTCGACTTGCCCGAGCCGTTCAAACCCAGCACGCCAATCTTGGCACCGTAGAAAAACGAGAGGTAGATGTTTTTGAGAACTTGCTTCTGGGGCGGGTAAATCTTACTCACGCCGGCCATGCTGAAGATGATGGTCTGGTCGCTCATGGGGAGTCGGGAAGGGCTGATGGACGAATTGCAAGCGCAAAGAACGGCAACCGCGGCTAGTGGGCCATGCGCCGGTCGTCGGGTTTTCGAGGCCGTGCGTCGGTGGTTCCCGAGCGTCAGACCCGGTTTTGGGCACGTTTCCCCGCGGCTACATCATTACATCACCTTTTTACCGTAAACTTGTATTCCCTTCCCAATCCATTTTTCAGCCACTTCACCCGTTTTCACCGCTCTGCCCCGCATTCCGCACTCCTACCCACGAGCTTACACATTAGTATGGAACCAACCGACCACTTGCTGGCCGAAGCCCAGCGCTACGGCTACGTGGAAGCCGGCGGCGTGTGGCTGCGCCCCGTGCTTGCCCAGCCCGCCCGCCAGATAGGCCTGGTCAAGGAAACCGACGAAGCCGCCCTCCTGTATTTTGCCCAACGCTTTGAATCCCTGCGGGCAAAAGTAGATTCGCTGCTCGTGAAAATGGAGGCCAGCGACAACAAAGGCTCCTTCCTGATGAAGGCCCTGCACCTGAAGGAGCAGCTGCTGACCTACGACGGCCTGGGCGACTTTGCTAACCTGCACCGCCGCCTCACCGAGGCCGAAGAAGCCATCGCCGTAACAGTGGCTCAAAACCGCGAGAAAAACCTGGCCACCAAGCTCGGCTTCATCCAGGAGGCCGAGGCCCTGCGCGACAGCGTGGAGTGGGTGTCGGCCAGCGAAAAGGTGAAGGACCTGCGCCAGGGTTGGCTCAAAACCGGCCCCGTCGACAAGGCCATGACTGACGAGCTGGAAACGCGGTTTCAGGCCGCCATTCAGGAGTTTTTCGACCGTCGCAAGGCCTTCCAATCCGATAAAAAGGCCATGGTGGCGCGCGTGCAAAACCGCTACCGCGACCTGATTCAGCAGGCCGAAAACCTTAAGAATTCCGACCAGTTCGAAACCACCTCGCGTCAGCTCAAGCAGTTGCAGCAGGCTTGGCGCGAAGTGAACGGCAGCTTGCCCAAAAAACAGGCCTCCGAGCTCTGGACGCGCTTCCGGGCGGCCAACAACCACTTCTTCGAGCGCCTCAAAGCGCACATTGCGGCGCAGCAGGCCGCCGGCACCGGCGCCGCCGCCACGCCCGAGCAGCTGCTGGCCCGCAAGCGTGCCCTCGCCGAGCGCGCCGAAGCCCTCATGGCCGTGCCGCCCCAGGAAGCCATTCATCAGGCCAAAGCCCTGCAGGCCGAATGGAAGCAGGTGGGCACCGTGCGCGGCGAAGAGTCGGACCGCATCTGGCAGCGCTTCATGGTGGCCTGCGATAAGATTTTCGAGCTCAGCGCCCTGGAGTACCACTTACGCAAGCGTGCCGCCACCGAGGCCGTGCCCACGGCCCCGGCCGAGCGCGCCCGCTACCGCGCCAGCACCCTGCGCGAGCTGCTCAAAGACGACCAGGCCGAGCTGGCCACGCTGCGCGATAACCTCGACAAGCTGAGTCCCAGCGCCGCCAACGACTCGTTCCGGCAAATGCTGCAAACCAAAATCCGGTCGTTTGAGCGCAAAATCCGCACGAAAAACGACCTGATTGCCCTATTTAGCCAGCAAGCCCAGGCCGCCGGCTAAAACTTTGGGCCGCATTTTGCGTTGCCGAAAAGACTGCCGCAATGCCGCCGTTTCGGGCTTGTATCTTGCCCGGAAATAGTTACCTTCGCCCACCTTTTTTTATCCGCCTCCCTATGTATTGGACACTCGAACTGGCTTCTTACCTGGAAGATGCCCCCTGGCCCGCCACCAAAGACGAACTGATTGACTTCTCCATCCGCTCGGGTGCGCCCATGGAAGTGGTGGAAAACCTCCAGGCCCTGGAAGACGACGGCCAGCCCTACGAAAACATCGAGGAAGTGTGGCCCGACTACCCCACCAAGGAGGACTTCATGTTCAACGAGGACGAATATTAATTTGCTGATTCTGTGATGTGTTGATGTGCTTGGTGGGGGTGTATGAATTCTACCGAGCAGTCGTTGGCTTCTGTCAATCAGCAAATCAACAAATCAGTAAATCAGCAAATCAAGATTGAAAATCTGGTTGCGGGCTACCCCGGAAGGGTACTGGTCCGCAACCTTTTTTTGTGGCTGCCCGAGCCCGCGTTCGTGGCCGTGGTGGGCCACAACGGCAGCGGCAAAACCACGCTGTTCCGGGTGCTCATGGGCCAATTGGCTTACCAGGGCAGCGTACAGCTACTGGGGCAGGAGGTGCGCGAATTGCGGCGCGCTGCAGCTGCGGGCTTGTTGGGGTATCTTCCCCAACGCGGCAGTGTCGATTTCTCCATCGGCGTGCGTGAGCTGGTGGTGATGGGCCGCTACCGCCACCACGGCCTGCTAAGCGCTTATTCCACGGCCGATTATGCGCTGGCCGATGCCGCGCTGGCCCGAGTGGGCATGGCGCACCTAGCCGCGCGCGACTTCACCCAACTCTCGGGCGGGGAGCAGCAACTGGTATGGCTGGCCCAGCTCAGCCTGCAGGACGCGGATGTGTATTTGCTCGATGAGCCCACCCAGCAGCTTGACGTGTATTACCGCCGCCAGGTATTCAGCTTAGTGCATGAGTGGGCCACGGTGCAGCGCAAAACCGTGCTTTGCAGCACCCACGACCTGGATAATTTACCCGAGTTGTCCGGCTTTCTGCTCAATCTGTCAGAAGCGGAGCCGCAGCTCCGGTCCATTTCGGCTGCCACCGTGCAGGCGGCCCGCGCCTGCCTAGAGCAGCCGCCGCAACGCTGAATTTCGTTACTGCCGCCGGCCCGGCCGACCCCGCAGCACTTGCGCGATGGACCGCATGAAGGGCCACGGCGATACTGAGTTCATGATGCGAAAATTGTCGGCCCACGACGTCGTTTCGTCCAGGAATCGGAAGATGCGCTCCACGGGGTTGCGCTCGAACAGTTGCCGAAAAATGTCGCGCGTGGTTTCGCCGCGTCGGCGCATGATATCCAGCAGCAGCGTGTCGAACAGGTGGAATTGCCACTGGTCACCGGTGGGGTCGGCGGGCGGCAGGCTGGTGGCGGCCAGTGCGGCCACCAGCCGCGCCGAGTGCTGCTGAATGCGCTTGAACGCGTAGCCGGTGCTGGGCTTAGCCCGGCCGCCGCGGGTGCCCAGGTTGAGGATGTGTTGGCCGGTACGGGCCGGCAGCGGGTGGTCGGTCATCGGAATGGCGCCCACTTCTTCGGCCGTGATGCGGTAGTCGGACAGCTGCAGCGTCGTGCTCAGGTATTCGCGAATAGCGGCCTCGTATTCCTCCTTCGGCAAAGGCGTTTCCGAAAACAACGTGTACTCAACCAAGGCTTTGCGCGCCGAAAAAGGCAGCACATAGATGAAGCGGGCCTCGCGGTGCTGCTCGCCGCGAAAGTCCATAAACTCCACCACGTCGGGGTTGAACACCTCGTGGTCGGTTTCGATTTCCCAGCCCACGAAGTGCTGCAACAGGTACCGGTGTTTCGCGGGCTGCCGCAGCCGGGCCAGGTCCGGCGGGCGGCTGTCGAAGGCAAAGCGCGCGGTGAAGTCTCCAGCATTGCTGCGAACCCGCACACCGCCAGCCGTTTCTTCAAGCCCATTTACGATGCCCTGCACTGTAGTGAACTGCGGATTATCGGCCAGGGCCCGGCGCACGAAGCGGTAGTAATCCAGCCCGTTGATGGTTTTGTAGCGGTAGCGGCCCAGGTCCAATACCCGCTCGAAGCCGGGGCTGCGGAAGGCAATTTGCCGCCACTCGTGTGCCACAATGCCATCAAACAGCGTTGGCGCATCGGCCCAGAAGGACCAAGTACGGTCGTTCCGGTCCTTGGCTTCGGGCTCGATGAGTAGCACTTTTTTGCGGGCCAGGCGCGGCTCTTGGGCTATGTGGTAAGCCAGGCTCAGGCCCGCTGCCCCGCCGCCCACAATGAGATAATCGTAATCGAAAGAGGCGGCAGAGACGGACATATGAAACGCAGCAACGAGGGCGAAAGCTACCCACAAAAAAGCCGCTTCCGAGCGGAAGCGGCTTTGGGTAACCACCGGGTTGCCGGGCTGGTTTAGAAGTTCGGCGACAGCAGGTACTTGTGGTAGAAGTCGTCGATGATTTTCACGGCTTCGCTGGCGTCGTCCACAATCTGCACCAGGTTCAGGTCTTCGGCCGAGATGTTGTGCTCTTCGTGCAGCATCACGTCCTTCACCCACTGGAACAGGCCGTTCCAGTAAGCCGAACCCACCAGCACGATGGGGAAGCGGCTGATTTTCTTGGTCTGAATCAGCGTCATGGCCTCAAACAGCTCATCCAGCGTGCCGAAGCCGCCGGGCATGCCCACGAAGGCCTGCGCGTACTTCACAAACATCACCTTGCGCACAAAGAAGTAGTCGAAATCGATGCACTTGTCCTGGTCGATGTAGATGTTGTGGGTTTGCTCGAAGGGCAGCTCAATGTTAAGGCCCACCGACTTGCCGCCCTCGGAGCGGGCGCCCTTGTTGCCGGCTTCCATGATGCCGGGGCCGCCGCCCGTGATGACGCCGTAGCCGTGGCGCACCAGCTTGGCCGCAATTTCCTCGGCCTGCTTGTAGTACGGGTTGTCGGGCTTGGTGCGGGCCGAGCCGAAGATGCTCACGCAGGGGCCGATTTTGGACATCTTCTCGAAGCCCTCCACGAACTCGGCCATCACCTTGAAAATCTGCCAGCTGTCGGCGATTTTGATTTCGTTCCAGTCCTTGTCCACGAAGGCTTTGCGCAGGCGCTGCTCGTCTTCCAAGGCCATGGCGGTTTCGCCGTGCGTGCTCTGGCGCATCTCCGTGATGGACGTCAGCTTGTCGTCGTTGACGTTGGGCTGCTTGATGGTTTTGCCGCTGCCGGCGTTCAGCATTTCGTCGGCGGCTTTGGTTTTGCTGGTTTTGGGTTTTTTCAGTGTAGACATAATTGCAAGTGGAAATACCTACCAAAACAAAATCGCCCCGGAACGGGGCGACTCAAAAGTAGGGCGTCAAAGATATCGATTTGTTAGCAAATAATCACGCTTGCCGGCGTTTTAGCGCTTGAAGAAGAGCAGTATGTCGGGCTTGCTAAAGCCTGTGGCGCGCTACAAACGATTGCAGCCGTTTGTGCCAAGCCTGAGCAAGCCCGACCTATTGGGTTGTTCTTCTTCAAAATACGGTCTTACACGAGCTGCCGCAGGGCCATCTCGAACGAGCGCTGCGCGATGCCGGTGGCTTGTGCGTTCTCGGCGTGGGTGCGCTCCAGCGCGGCCCCGATGATGCGCGAGGTATCGGCAAAAATGGCTTGGTCGGTGATTTCGGCGCCGGTTTCCATGAGGTAGGCAAACACGCGGGCCATGCCGCAGTTGGCAATGAAATCGGGGATGACGGCCGCGCGCTCGTCGGCAAACACGCCGGTGGGCCCGAAGAAAATTTCCGGGTCGGCGAAGGGCACGTTGGCGCCGCAGCTTATCACCTTGAGGCCCCCGGCCAGCAACTGCTCCACCTGCGCCTGCGTGACGAGGCGCGACGACGCGGCGGGAATGAAAATATCGGCCCCCACCGACCACACCCGCTCGTTGATTTCGGCAAACGAGAGTAGGTTCTCAGCCGTCAGGGCATTGCCTTTGCGGGCCAGCAGCAAGGCGCGGATTTCTTCCAGGCCCAGCCCCTCGGTGCTCAGCAGGCCGCCGGCCCGGTCGATGATGCCCACGATGCGCACGCCCTGGCCGGCCAGGTAGTAGGCCGCCGCCGCGCCCACGTTGCCCCAGCCCTGAATGATGGCGCGCTGCCCGCGCAACTCGGTGCCGGGCCAGAGGCGGTAGTAGTGGCGCACGGCCTCGGCCACGCCGTAGCCGGTGATGAGGTCGGCCACGGTGTATTTGCGGGCCAGGTCGGGCGAAAACGTGGCGTCTTCCACCACCTTCACCACGCCTTGGCGGAGCTGGCCCAGCTTCTGAATTTTCTGGGGCTCGGTGGCGCGGTAGTGGCCGTTCACCACGCCCTCCTGCGGGTGCCACAGGCCGTATTCTTCAGTTATCGGTATAACCTCATGTATCTCATCCACGTTAAGGTCACCACCGGTGCCGTAGTAGTTTTTCAATAGCGGAATGACGGCGCGGTACCATCTTTCCAACACCCCGCGCTTGCGCGGGTCCTGCGGGTCGAAGTTGATGCCCGATTTCGCCCCGCCGATTGCCGGCCCCGACACCGTGAACTTGACCTCCATCGTTTTTGCCAGGCTTTCCACCTCCCGCTTGTCGAGGCCCTTGCGCATGCGGGTGCCGCCGCCGGCCGCGCCCCCGCGCAGGGAGTTGATGACTACCCAGCCTTCGGCTTCGGTTTCGGCGTCTTGCCACTCGAATACGATTTCGGGGCGTTTATTTTCAAATTTTGTGAGGAGGTCAAGCATCGGTTGAATGCAAAAAAGCGTCTTTGTAAACAGGGCCGTAAAGGTACGCGGCGGCCCGGAGCCAAGCTTCCAAATGGAATTGCATTCATTCGAGAAATAAAATCTCTAAATACTGCAGTATAGGAGAGGAAAATAAATCGATTTCTTCCTATTTTGCATAGTCTTTAGGAACTACCTGAGTAGTACCGCTGTATTGCACTTATTCTACGCTTCCATTTTCCTTTCACTTTTTATCGACTTCATGAAACCATTGCATTCGCGTGTTGAAGCGCAACAGTTGGACCGTGCCGCGGCTATGCTCAAGGTTCTCTCGCATCCCAAACGTTTGGCCATTGTTGACCTGCTGGGCAAAACCAAAGGCAAAGACAGCCAGATGTCCGTTACCGATATCTACCAGGCCCTCGACCTACCCCAGGCCATTGCTTCGCAACACCTCATCACCCTCAAAGACCGGGGCGTGCTGAAGTCGAGCAAGGTGGGCACCAAGATTTATTACTCGCTGGCAGTGCCGCAGTTGCTGAAAGTAATTGATACCCTGGAAGATTATTCGGGCCGGTTGTAGCCTGAGCTAGCTTTATCCGAAGGAGGCTGTTTCGCAAGAGGCAGCCTTTTTTATGTGCCCTGCGGCGTGCTGAAGGCGGCGTGCAGGGCCAGCACCTGCGGCAGCAGGGGCTGCACGTCGTCGTTGGTCAGCACGTAGTCGGCGCGGTGCATCTTTTCCTCCTCGCTGAGCTGCTTGGCCATGATGGCCTGCACGTCGGCCAGGGAGCGGTGCGGGTCGCGGCGCAGCACCCGCGCCTCGCGCACGGCCAGCGGCGCATACACCGTGATGATGCGGTCGAGTTGTTTGTAAGAACCGGCCTCGAAAAGTAGGGCGGCTTCCTTGAGCACGTAGGGGTGGCCGGCGGCCTCCTGGGCCTGGGCCCAGGCCTCAAAATCGAGGCCTACCTGCGGGTGCACCAACGCGTTGAGCTGCGCCAGCAGCGTAGGGTTGCTGAACACGGTGCCGGCCAGCAGCGGCCGGTTGAGCCGGCCGGTGGCGTCGTAGGTGTCGGGGCCGAAGGCGGCAGTGAGTTGCTGGCGCAGCTCGGTACCATTCTCCATCAGCCAGCGGGCGCGCGAGTCGGCGTCGTAGGTGGGCACGCCTAGGGCCTGAAATAAGCGGCTGGCAATGCTCTTGCCCGAGCCAATGCCGCCGGTGATGCCAATGCGCAGCATGGATTAGTGGCTAAGGTGTTTGGTTGCGCGACGCCGGCCTGACCCGGCCGGCCCGGTGCTGACCAAGCGGCTGATGCGTACAGTGGAAACGGACGGCCGCACCTGCGCCGGCGCAGCTAACTCTACTTCAACGTTTTCGGTAGTGCCCGAACCGTCGGGCAGGGCCACGGGGTAGGGGCTGGGCAGCGAGTTGACCACGCTGGCCGGGCCGCGAAAGCTGACGGTGGCGGGCGCGAAGCGCACGGCCTGGGTTAGCCCCGAATCGGGGACTAGGAGCAGGCGCCGCGTGGCATAGCGGTCAAACGTCAGCCGCAGGGTATCGCCGGCCCACTCGTTTATTTGCACGCCTTCCAGCGCGTTTTGTAGGCCGCGGCGCCAGGCGGCGGGCGGCAGGTAGCGGGTACCGGGCAGCGGCACGGGGCGCAGGTCGGCGGGGCGGGTGCCCCAGCCCATGTTGGCACGCAACAGGCGCCAGCCCTGGCCCGTGACCGTGACCGGCAGCGCCGTGGGCAGCGGCCGCAGGGGCACGTAGCGGGCCGAGTCGTAGTGCCAAGCCAGCGGGCAATTCACGCGGGTGGTGTATGTTTTGTTCAGGGCATTCATCTGCCAGAACAGGCCGGCCGCTAGCAGGCACGCCGTCACGGCCCGGTAGAAACTGGGTTCCTGGCCCGCAAAGGGCCGCACGAACCAGCGCACCAGCCGGCCCGCCCGGTTCAGCGGCCCGTCCATGGCTAGCTGGCAGCGGGGGCGTCAGCGCTGGCCGGGGTGCTCGTTTTGCTGCCCACTTCACGGGCAATGGCCGAGCGGTCGAAGCGCAGCTTGGTGCCGCGGTCCACTTCCACCACCACGGTTTCTTCAGTCACGTCGACTACCAACCCGTGCAAGCCGCCAATGGTGACAATGCGCGAGCCCTTGGCCAGCGACTGCCGGAATGCTTTGGCCTCGGCCGTGCGCTTCTGCTGTGGCCGAATCATGAAGAAATACACCACCAGACCGATGGCGACGGGAAAAATCAGTTGGGTCAAATCCATCCCTCCGGCGGCCTGTAAAAATAACGTCAACAACATGGCGTGGCGATAAGCGTGAAAGAGATGATTTAAAGGGGCTTGTTGGCATCGGCCGTCAGCACGTTGCCTTTGATGAGGATGGTGGTGATGCTGGGCTGGGTGTTGGCCCGCACTGCTACCTGCTTGCTGATGATGCCCTGCTTGCCGCGGCTGTCGAACTGCACTTCCATGGTGCCTTGGGCGCCGGGCGCCACGGGTTCTTTGGTCCAGCTGGGCGTGGTGCAGCCGCAGGAGGCGGTGGCGTCCTCAATCAGCAAAGGCGACTTGCCGGTGTTGGTGAACGTGAAGGTGTGGTGCACCTTGGTATCGGGCTTGATGTCGCCGAAGTCGAATTCGGCCTCGGTGAATTTCATCACCGGGGCGTTGGGGTTGGGCGCTTCGTTTTCGCTCACCACGTTGGGGTTGTCCACGGTGGGGTTGGCGGCGGCGTCGGAGGCTTCGGTGGCGGCGGCGTTCATGCCTTCAGTGCCCACCTCGTTTTTGTCGCGGTTGCAGGCACCGAGTAGCAGGGCTGCAGCCAGAAAAATCGGGTATTTCATTCTGTATAAGTAATTAACGCCTATCATCCTGAGCGTTCTGCTTGATTAGCAGAATACTCAGGATGACAAACGGTTTACAGTCAATAAGAAGACTAATTACAGCTTCTCGATGATGTGCTGGGCAAACTCGCTGGTGCTGGCGCGGCCGCCCAAGTCGCCGGTGCATTGTTCCGGGTGCTGCAGCGTGGCTTCGAGGGCCTTTTCAATCTGGTCGGCCTTGGCATGCTCGCCAATATGGTGCAGCATCATCAGGGCCGAGCGGAGCAGGGCGGTGGGGTTGGCTTTGCCCTGGCCGGCGATGTCGGGAGCCGAGCCGTGCACGGCCTCAAAAATGGCCATGTTGTCGCCGATGTTGGCGCCGGCCACCACGCCCAGGCCGCCCACGAGGCCGGCGCAGAGGTCTGACAGCAGGTCGCCGAACAAGTTGGTGGTCACAATTACGTCGAACTGCTCGGGCTTGCCCACGAGCTGCATGCACATGTTGTCGATGATTTTATCCTCGAACACAATGCCCGGAAACTCCAGGCTGGCTTCCTTGCAGGCATTGAGCATCAGCGTGCCGGCCATCTTGATGATGTTGGCCTTGTGGGCCAGCGTCACCTTTTTGCGGCCGTGCTTGGCGGCGTAAGCAAAGGCGGCGCGGCAGATTTTGCGCGAACCTTCTACCGTGACGCGGGCCACGGCGTCGGCAATGCCGAGGCGCTCGTCCCACATCTCGAGGCCCGAGTACAAGCCTTCGGTGTTTTCGCGGAACAGCACCAGGTCGATGCCTTCGTAGCGGGTTTTGATGCCCGGCGTGGTTTTGCTGGGGCGCACGTTCTGGTAGAGGTCGTACTTCTGGCGCAGCGTCACGTTGATGCTACGGAAGCCCTTGCCCACCGGCGTGGTAATCGGGCCTTTGAGGGCCACCTTATTCTTTTCCAGTGATTTAAGCAGCGCGTTCGGAATCAGTTCGCCCGACTGGTCAAACGTGGTCTGGCCGGCGTTCTGCTCTTCCCACTGCACCGGCACCTGCGCCGCGGCAAAAATATCGGTTACGGCTTTCGTGATTTCGGGGCCTATGCCGTCGCCGGGAATAAGGGTTACAATATGCATGTTTTCAATGGGTGAATGGGTGAATGGGTGAATGAGTGAATGGGTGTTGATGACTTTGACGTGCATCATTCACCCATTCACTCATTCACCCATTCACCCATTGTAATTAGGCGCCCTTGCGGGAGTTGATTTGGTTGATGAGCTGGTCGACGTCGCCCAGCAGCTGTTCGGCTTTGGATTTGGCGTCGGAAATCACGCGCTGGCCTTCGCTTTTGGCCGAAGACTGGCCCACGCCTTCGCGGCTGGTTACCAGGCTGTCGGTGAGGTCGGCGAGCACGGAGCGGTATTTTTCGAGCTGGTAGCTGAGCCAAGAGCGGGTTTCGCTGCCGGGTTCGGGGGCGTAGAGCAAGCCAAGGGCCGCGCCGGTGAGGGCGCCGCCCGCGAAGCACAAGATGCCGGTGGTGGTTTTGCTGGCCATGGTCGTCGGAATGATTGGGAGGTGGGAAATGAGTTCGGGCTGAGTACGCAGAAACCCGGCCGTGGGTGCAAATGTAGAACAGTGGTGCGGGCCGGAGCCCGCCCCGGTTTCCGGGCTACTGGTTGTCGAGCAGGCCGCGGCCCGACTTGCGAATGTCGCCGCTGGCGGCCAAATCCGTGGCCAGCTTGTCCAGAATGCCGTTCACGAACTGCTTGCTCTTAGGCGTGCTGTAAAGCTTGCTGATTTCGATGTACTCGTTGATGGTGACCTTCACCGGGATGCCGCGGAAGAGCTGCATCTCGGTGAGGGCCATTTTCAGGATGATTTTGTCGAGCAGGGCCACGCGCTCCACGTCCCAGTTCTGCACCGAGCCGGCGATGAGCTTCTCCATCTTGTCGTCCTCGATGAGCGTCTGCTTATAGAGCGTTTCGGCAAACTCGCGGTCGTCGGCCCAGTTGGCCGAGAGGTTCATCAGCTCCTGCTTCTCGTCGGCGCCGTAAGGCAGCATTTTGAGCGTTTTCAGCACCAGGTTGCGCACGATGGGGCGGTTTTCTTCCCAGTTCAGGTCGGCCGCTTCAAGCTGGCGTGGCAAAGCTTCGCTCTTGAACACGAAGTCCTTGTAGAGATGTCGCAGGATTTCCATATCCGTGTCGTAGTCCATCTCGGGCTGGGCTACGTCCTTGCCGGCCAGGTAGGTCCGCACCGTTTCGTCGGCTTTCATCTCCTCCCAGGCGGCGCGCAGGGCCTCCGTTTCCTCGGCGCCTTCCCACTGCAGCTTGCGCCGAATGGTAGTAGCCTGCAGCTGCTCGTTGGCCATCAGCTTGGCAATGGCCTTGTTCTGGTGCAGGCGGTTGGCGTCCAGGGCGTCTTCGCGCGGGCCCAGGCGGCGGCGCTCCTCGCGGCTTTGCTCCTCTTCAATCACGCCAAGCAGCGCGGCCGGCAGGTTGAGCAGGTGCAGGTACTGGTCGTGAATGCTTTCGGCGCCCACCAGCAGCTGGCCGGCATACAGCTCGGCGTCCTTCTTCACCTGGTTCTGGAAGGAGTTGATGGCATCGGTCACCGCCTTGTCCACGGCTTTGTCGTCCGTTTTCTCGGGCAGCACGCCCGTGCGGTACCATTCGCGCAGCTGGGCCTCGCCCAGCTTGCGCTGGCCTTCCAGCTTGCGGCGGTCGGGGGCTTCCTTGGCGGTCAGGTCGGGTTCGAAAGCAGCCGCAATGCGGTCCTGAGCCAGCATTAAGTCTGCCCCCACCGCCTGGTGGTAGGAGTAGAGCGACTGCATGACTTTGATACGGAGGAGGCGGCGGTTTAGCATGTGTTAGTTGTTAGTTGCTGGTTGTCAGTTGTTAGTTGTCGGTTGTCAATTGCTAGCCTGAGCTAACAACTGACAACCAGCAGCTAACAGCTAGTAGGTCGACTTCACCTTGCCCACGCTGGCAATGCGCTCCTTGGCCTGCTTGATGGCCGCGGCCTGCGGGTGCGAGTGCTCTTCTTCGGCTTTCGCCAATACCTGGAGGGTGAAATCGTAAATTTTTTCGGTTTGGGTGAGGGCACCCTGGCGGCTGGTGCCCACCACTTCGGAGTACACGTTGATGAGGCCGCCGGCGTTGATGAGGAAGTCGGGGCATACACAATGC
Source organism: Hymenobacter sp. 5317J-9 (assembly GCF_022921075.1). Taxonomy (NCBI): domain Bacteria; kingdom Pseudomonadati; phylum Bacteroidota; class Cytophagia; order Cytophagales; family Hymenobacteraceae; genus Hymenobacter; species Hymenobacter sp. 5317J-9. The sequence continues at coordinate 148,068 of NZ_CP095050.1, read as the reverse complement.
CGCGGCGCACGAGCTCCGGGCCGTGCTGGTTCTCCACCTTGAGCTGGTTGTTGGCGCAGCCGGCCACCACCTGGCACTTCAGGCGCGGAATGGTGTCGTCGTTGAGCGTGGCACCCAGCGCGCAGGGCGAGTAGATGTCCATGTCCTGGTCGTAGATGTCGTCCAGGCCCACGGCGGTGGCGCCGAAGCGAGCGGCGGCTTCCAGAGCGCGGTCTTCGTAATAGTCGGTCACAATGAGTTTGGCGCCCTCTTTCTGCAGGTGCTCCAGCAGGTAGGTGCCCACGTGGCCCACGCCCTGCACGCCAATGCGCTTGCCGGCCAGGCTCTCGGAGCCAAACGCTTTTTTGGCGGCGGCTTTCATGCCCATGTAGGTGCCGAAGGCCGTCACGGGCGAGGGGTCGCCCGAGCCGCCCATGCTCTCGGGCAGGCCCGCTACGTGCTTGGTTTCCATGCGGATGTACTCCATGTCCTTGGTGGTCATGTTCACGTCCTCGGCGGTGATGTACTTGCCGTTCAGGTTCTTCACGAAGCGGCCAAACTTGCGCAGCAGGGCTTCGGTCTTCAGCGTCTTGGCGTCGCCGATGATGACGGCCTTGCCGCCGCCCAGGTTCAGGCCCGAAATGGCGGCCTTGTAGGTCATGCCGCGCGAAAGGCGTAGCACGTCGTTCAGGGCTTCCATGTCGGAAGCGTAGTGCCACATGCGGGTGCCGCCCAGGGCCGGGCCCAGCACGGTGTTGTGGATGCCGATAATGGCCTTCAGGCCCGTCTCGTGGTCGTGGCAAAACACGACCTGCTCGTGCTGGTGCTCGGCAATCTGGCCGAAGATGGCCTCGGGGGCCAGGGTTTGGGTTTCAATCATGGGGATGAATGAAAAGGGGTTGGTGGGAATTGTGGGATGGGTTGGGAACAGTGCGGCGTAACTTTGTTAGCTCGTATACGGAGAATCTGGAACGTCATGCAGCGCGCAGCGCTGCATGACGTTCCAGATTCTCTTTCAGGCCGCAAAAGTACCCCAATTTTCCCGAACCGGCCCCTTTCCCACCCAGCCCGTGCGCGCCCTTTCCGCAGTCAACCCCTTCATTTACCGCTACAAATGGCATTTCCTCGCCGGGGTGTTATTCGTGGCGCTGAGCACGCTGCTGGCCATTTTCCCGGCCCAGCTGGTGCGCTACGCATTCGATTTGGTGAACGAGGGCATCGACCTCTACCACCTCTACGCCGGCACCCAGGCCCAGAGCGGCGTGTACCAGCTATTTGGACGCAACGTGCTATTCTACGGCGTGCTCATTATTGCGCTGGCGCTGGGGCGCGGCATCTTCCTGTTCTTCATGCGCCAGACGCTCATCGTCATGTCGCGGCACATCGAAAACGACCAGAAGAACCAGATTTACCAGCACTACCAGTCGCTGCCGCTCAGCTTCTACCGCCGCCACAGTACCGGCGACCTGATGTCGCGCATCTCCGAAGACGTGAGCCGCGTGCGCATGTACCTCGGGCCGGCCATCATGTACTTTCTGCAGTTGGTGCTGCTGTTCCTGCTCATCGTGCCGCTCATGCTCATGGTGAACGTGAAGCTGACGCTCTATACACTGCTGCCGCTGCCCATTCTGTCGGTCAGCATTTTCTACGTCAACAACCTGATTGAGCGCAAGTCCGACGAGATTCAGAAAGCCCTGTCGGGCATGACCACTTTCGTGCAGGAAGCTTTCTCGGGCATTCGGGTGCTCAAGTCCTTCGTGCGCCAGGCCGACTCGCACGAACAATTTGTAAACGCCAGCAACGAGTATAAGGAGAAGTCGCTGAGCCTGAACTTCGTGAACTCGCTGTTTTTCCCGCTCATCCTGTTTCTCATCGGCCTAAGCACGCTCATCACCGTGTGGGTAGGCGGGCAGGAAGTCATCCGCGGCACCATCACCACGGGCACCATTGCCGAGTTTCTGATTTACGTGAACCTGTTGACCTGGCCGGTCACGGCGCTGGGCTGGACGTCGTCGCTGGTGCAGCGGGCGGAGGCCTCACAGGCCCGCATCAACGAGTTTCTGGACCAGAAAACCGACATCGTTTCGCGCCAGAACGTGGAGCGCGAGCTGGCCGGCGACATTGTGTTCGAGAACGTGTCGTTCACCTATCCCGACACCGGCATTCAGGCCCTGAAAAACGTGAGCTTCCGCGTGAAGCCGGGCCAGACGCTGGCCGTCATCGGCAACACGGGCTCGGGCAAAAGCACAGTGGCTGCGCTGCTGTGCCGCTTATACGACGTCTCGGCTGGCGACATAAAAATAGATGGCGTGGACGTGCGCGATTATTCGCTGCGCGCCCTGCGCGGCCAGATTGGCTACGTGCCGCAGGACGTGTTTCTGTTCTCCGACACCATCCGCAACAACATCAACTTTGGTCTTGATGAGCCCGACGAAGCGCGCATGCTGCAAGCAGCCCGCGACGCCGACGTGTATGAAAACATCCTGGCCTTCCCTGAAGGTTTCGACACCAAAGTGGGCGAGCGGGGCATTACCCTCTCGGGCGGCCAGAAGCAGCGCGTGAGCATGGCCCGCGCCCTCGTGAAAGAGCCCAAAATTCTGATTCTGGACGACTCGCTGTCGGCCGTGGATACCAAGACTGAAAATGCCATTCTGGGCAGCCTGCAGCGCATCATGGCGGCGCGCACCAGCCTCATCATCTCGCACCGCGTGAGCTCGGTGAAGCTGGCCGACGAAATTCTGGTGCTCGATGATGGCCTCATCGTGCAGCACGGCACCCACGACGCCCTGATGGCCGAAACCGACGGCCTCTACCGCGCCCTCTACGAGCGCCAGCTGCAGACCGAGGAAGCCTGATGTAGCGCGGACTTTTGGTCCGCGATATAAAGCGCATTCGCTCGCAGAACAAAAGTCCGCGCTACAATCAATGAACCAACGCCTCGCTCACGTCACCCTCATCGTCCGTAACTACGACGAAGCCATTACTTTCTACACGCAGGTGCTGGGCTTCAGACTGGACTCCGACCTGGACATGGGCGACGGCAAGCGTTGGGTGGTGGTGACGCCACCCGGCCCTGCGGGCTGCGGCCTGCTGCTGGCCGAGGCCAAAACCGACGCCGAAAAGCTGGCCGTGGGGCAGCAGGGCGCCGGCCGGGTCTGGCTCTTTCTGCACACCGACGACTTCTGGCGCGACTACCCCATCATGCAAGCGCGGGGCCTCCATTTCCTGGAAGCCCCGCGCAGCGAAGTGTACGGGCACGTGGCCGTGTTTGAAGACCTGTACGGCAACAAGTGGGACCTGCTGGAGCCTTTAGGCTAATGCGCCGAGTGGCCGCTACTGGCCTATCATGACGCGGCGCATGCCGGTTTTCTCGTAAGCCGTGCAGTGCACGATGTAGGCGCCGGCCGGCAGCTGGCCCACGTTGAGCACGGCCGGAATCTGGCCGTTTAGCATGGTGTGCGTGATGACGGGGCGGCCGCCGGCGTCGGTCACTTCCACGCGGGTGGGGCCGGGGTTGTCGGTTCTAACGGTGAGCTTGCCGGCCGCCGACTCCGCCTTCACCTTGATGGCGTTGGGGTTGGCAGCGGGGGTTTCGGGAGCAGGGGCAATGAGGCCCGGCGCAGCGGTGGCCACCGGGGCCGCTGCCGTAGCAGGCGCAGCCACTGCACCGTTGGGCAAAATAGCTTCTTCTTTGGCGGCAGGAGCGGGAGCAGTGGCGGGGGCTTGCGCACGGGCGGCCACCAAACCCAGCGTGCTGGCGAGCACAAATAGTAATAACTTTTTCATAAGTAGGATAAGAGCAGGATGTAGTAAAATGGCTACGGTAAAGCTAAGCAATTCTGAGGCCGCTTTGCCTAGAGGGTGCTTTTGGCCGTCCTTGGCCAGAGCCCCCGATGCATGATTTACGAAACTTTATTTGCGTCTGGCTTGCGCCACTCTCAAAAATTGCCTTACCTTTGTCGCTCCAATACCAATCGGGGTGTAGCGTAGCCTGGTATCGCGCCAGCATGGGGTGCTGGAGGTCGTAGGTTCGAATCCTGCCACTCCGACGGAAGAGCAGCCGCTCAACAAGCCTCCGAACTTTCGGGTTCGGGGGCTTTTTTCGGCCGCAAATTGGAAAACAGAAAACAGGTCGCCCCATCGGCCTGCTTTCGGGGTGTAGCGCAGCCCGGTAGCGCGCGTCGTTCGGGACGACGAGGCCGTAGGTTCGAATCCTGCCACCCCGACTCGAAAACAAACTGAAAAGGCCCGCTGAACTCTCGTTCAGCGGGCCTTTTCCATTATGGCAGTTCAAAGGGATTACGAAAAAGAACGTCCTGTGGCACGTAAGCGAAGCAGGACGTTCTTTTTTCGCAAATTTAACTCAGTGCTAGCGGCTGGCCGAGGCGTAGCGCTTGCCCAATTCGCGCCGTTGCGGCTTATCGCCTTTGCGGGTGAGCAGGAAGATGCCCCCGCCTACCACGGCGGCGAAGGTGGCAATTTTGACCAGCATGCCGCTGCGGTCGTGTTTCCACCGGGCGTTGTAGCCTTTTTCGGCCCAGATATTGGGCACCGTGCCGTGGGCAATGTCGTCGATGATGCCTTCCACCACGTTCACTTTGTCGGCCATGAGCAAGGGCAACCAGTGCAAGTATTCGTTTTCGCTGTACTTGAAGGCGAAGCGCCGAATCATGCCGCTCAAGCCGGAGGGCGGCACCGAGTTGCCCACCACGGCCGTGTAGTCGGGCCGCTCAATGGAATGCAGCACTTCCCGGTCGGGCACCTGTTGGGTGGGCCGCACCCAGGAGCGGCCGTCGTGCTCTTCGCCGGTGCGGTGGCGGTTGGGGTAGGTGGGTTCGTTGTCGGGGTCGGCGTCGATGCCCCAGCCGGGGATGTGGGCGAAGTCTTCTGCGGTCTTTTTCATGATGGGCGGCGTTAGGCGTTAGCAGTGGGGGGATGAGGACCGGCTTGATAATGTTGTCGAGCTTGGCTGAGAACATGCGGTAGCCGTCGGCCACGTCTTCCAGCGGAATGCGGTGCGTAATCAGCTCGCTGGGCTTGAGGATGCCGTTCATCACGTGGTCAATCAGGCGGGGCAGGTGGCGCTTCACCGAGGCTTGGTTGCCGCGCATGGTGATGCCTTTGTTCATCATGTTGCCAATGGGCACCAAGTTGTCGGTGGGGCCGTATACGCCCACAATGGATATCACTCCGCCTTTGCGCACCGAGTTGATGGCCCAGTGCAGCGCTGTAGCCGAGCCGGCCTGCAGCAGGGCTTTGCGCCCGGTAATAGTTTGCATGGCGTTGCCGGCCGCTTCGGCCCCTACGGCGTCGATGCAGGCGTCGGCCCCAATCCAGTCGGTTTGCTTCTTGATGAACATCACCGGGTCGTCCATGTCGCTTTCGAAGTTGTAGGCTTCGCACTTGGCAAAATTCTGGGCGAACTCAAGCCGGTAGTCTTCCTTGTCGATGATGATGACGCGGCCTGCGCCAAACAGCCAGCAGCAGCGCGCCGCCATGATGCCCACCGGGCCGGCGCCGAAAACAACAACGGTGTCGCCGGGCTGAATGCCGGCCATTTCGGCGGCCTGGTAGCCGGTCGGGGTGATGTCGGTGAGCAGCACGGCGTCGTCGAGGCTCATGCCCGCCGGAATGACCGTGGGGCCGAAGTTGGCGTAGGGCACCCGCGCGTACTCGGCCTGGCCGCCGTTGTGGCCGCCCCCGGTGTGTAGCCTAGGAAGCCGCCCACGGCCGTGGCCTCGGAGTTCGATTCGTGGCAGTTGCCGAACATGCCCTGCTTGCAGAAAATGCAGCGGCCGCAGGCAATGTTGAAGGGCACCAGCACCCGGTCGCCCACTTTCACGTTGGTTACTTCAGAACCAACCTCGACGATTTCCCCGACGAATTCGTGCCCAAACGTCATGCCGACGCGGGTATCGGGCACGTTGCCGTTGTAGAGGTGCAGGTCGGACCCGCAGATGCACGTGCGCAGCACCTTCACAATGGCATCCTCGGGATGCAAGATGGTGGGCATGGGCTTTTGAACGGCACGCACCCTTTTAGGGCCTCTGAAATCCATTGCTAACATAGCGAAAAGGGTTAAGTGTGGAAAGGATGTGAATTGCTGGCTTTGCCTGGAGATTAGGAAGTGTTAACAGTAGGTATTAATTTGGGGTATGGATTATTTGCTCACAGACGCGCAGTGGGCCCGCATCGCGCCGCTGCTGCCGGGTCGGGAAGGCACGAAAGGTGGCCGGGGCCAGGACAACCGCCGTTTTGTAGAAGCGGTGCTGTGGTTGTTGCGCAACGGCTGCCGCTGGCGTGCCTTGCCGGCCGCGTGGGGCAACTGGCACACAACATACACGCGCTTCCAGCGCTGGACCGCCTCGGGCGTGTGGGCCCGGGTGCTGGCCGCCGTGCAAGAGGACGACGCGCTGCACACGCTGCTGGTCGACTCGACCACCGTGCGGGTGCACCAACACGCGAGCGGGGCACGCAAAAAAACGGGCCGCAAGCCCTGGGGCGTAGCCGCGGCGGATTGACCACCAAGCTGCACGCGGTGGCCGACGCTGGGGGCCGGTTCGTGCGCGGCAGCCTGACAGCCGGCCAGCGCCACGACGCCCCGCAAGCGCTGCCGCTGCTCGACGGGCTGGCCCCGGCCTACCTCGTGGCCGACCGGGGCTACGATTCCGACCCGCTCGTGGCCACCCTGGCTGCCCGCGGCACCTGTGCCGTGATTCCGCCCCGGTGCAAGCGCCGCTACCCGCGGGGCTACGACGCGGCGCGTTACGCCCAACGTCACCCCATTGAGCGCCTTTTCAGCCGCCTCAAGCAGTTTCGCCGCGTGGCCACCCGGTATGACAAACTCGATGCGCATTTTTTGGCCTTTATTCACCTCGCTGCAACCGTCCTGTGGCTACGCGACTGTTAACACTTCCTAGGCTCTCATTCAAAGCGAGGCAAGACCTACTGGCTGTACTGCCTGGGTAGGGCAGGGTTTCTGTTTGGCGGAGTAATGCCATGAATTTCAGTACTATTTCAGGCGATACGTACGTACGGCCCCGTCTTAATACGGAGGGTGCGCAACGGCCCGGCTACCAAGAGAAATGGCACCGCTACCTTTACGGCTTCACCAGTTTTCTACCTTTTTTACATGAAAAAAATTGGACTTCTCACGCTGGCGCTCGTCGGCGTGCAAGCAGCAAAGGGCCAGAGCATTGCGGCCGGCACCATCTCGCTAGGTGGCAACATTGGCTACAGCCGGACCGCCAACAAGCAGAGTGCGACCTACAACCAACGGAGCGGTGGTGGTAACTATAGTTACTCCAGCGAAAGCACAACCAGCCAGTTCAACCTGGCGCTGGCAGGCGGCTACTTTGTGGCCGACAACCTGGCCCTGGGGCTGAGCGTGGCCTACAACGCGGCCAGCACCACCTACAAAAACACTTCTTCGACGTCGCCGCAGCCCATCAACTTGCCCGACTTGTCGCCGAATACCAACACGCGGGTAGGGGCTTTCGGGCAATACTACAAGATGTTTGGCGAGCAGTTTGGCCTGGTGGGCACGCTGGGCGCCGGCTACCAGCACACCAAGAACAACGCCTACGACAACGGTGGCAGCGGCGCTCCGGTGGCCGTCAGTTACGTAGGCAACGGTTATTATGCCGACCTGACCCCCGGCATCGTATTCTTTCCCATTCCGAAGCTGGGCATCAGCGCGTCCATTGGCTCGCTCGGCTTCTCGCACCTCAGCTTCGACCAACCCGAATACCCCAATAGCAACGTCACCAAGCCGTCGAGCTACGAAAACACCCTCAGCACCTTCGGCGCCAACTTTGGCCTCAACCAGCTGCAGTTTGGCGGCACGTACTACTTCGGCCGTTAGGCCATGTCAGAAATAATGCTGCTTCTGCAAGCGAAAGCCCCTGGCCATGTCGGTCAGGGGCTTTTTTGTTAGCTAAAAATCTCGGCGTGGTCAACAAGCGAGGCGGCCTGCTACTTCACGCCCACCCATACCTCGGAGGCGTCGTTGGCGCCAAAACGCTCCAAGTAGAAGTCGCCGCGCTGGGTGAGCTTCTGGGCTTTCACGGCTTCGAGGGCGGCTGGGTAGAGCTTGTTGGGGGCCAGCAGGTAGCTCACGCCTTGCAGGCGGGCGGCCACCACGCGCTGCCCGGCGGGCACCACGCGGTAGCGGAAGCCAGCGGGCAGGGATTGGGTGGTGTCGGCCAGGGCCAGGCCGATGAAGGCCCGCACGGTGTCGCGCGCCGTTTCGGGGTCGTTGAGGTAAAGGTTGGCCAGGTCGCCGTGCAGGCGGGCCTGGGCGTCTTTGGCCTGGCGGAACAGGCGGCCGAAGGCGTCGCCCGTCACCACGCCGTGGTAGGGCTGGCCGGCCAGGTACAGCGGCGCGGCCGTGGTTTCGAGGGCCACTTTGGGGGAGTGGGTGCCGCCGAGGTAGGCGTAGAAGCCCGCAGCGGCCAGGGTGAGCAGAATAACGGCGAGGAAGAGGTAGCGCATAGGTAAGGAAGTGGTTGAGTAACTGCGTAAAGTGAGCAGGTGAGCAAAGGGAGAGAAGTCAAGTTCAAACCGCCTTACTCAGTTACTGATTTGCCCATTTACTCATTGGCCACCACGTATTGCATGCGGTAGAGCTGAGCATAATACCCGCCCTCGATGCGCAGCAGCTCCTCGTGGGTGCCGGTTTCCTTGATTTCGCCCTTGTCGAGTACAATGATTTTGTCGGCTTTCTGGATGGTGCTGAGGCGGTGGGCGATGACGAGCGAGGTACGGCCCTGCATCAGCTTTTCGATGGCTTGCTGAATGAGCTCCTCGGTTTCGGAATCGACGGACGACGTGGCTTCGTCGAGCACGATGATGTGGGGCTGGTACACCATGGCCCGCACGAAGCTGATGAGCTGACGCTGACCCACCGAAAGCGTGGCGCCGCGCTCCATCACGGGGTAGCTGAGGCCTTCGGGCAGGCGCTCGATGAAGCGGCGGGCGCCCACGAGGTCGGCCGCCTCCCAGATTTGCTCGTCGGTGATGGTTTTGTTGCCCAGCGTGATGTTGTCGCGGATGCTACCAGCGAACAGGAACACATCCTGCAGCACGATACCGATTTGGCGGCGCAGCAGGCTGAGGTCGTACTCGCGCAGGTCGCGGCCATCGATGCAGATGCTGCCTTCCTGGATGTCGTAAAACCGGCTCAGCAGGTTGATGATGCTGGTTTTGCCCGCGCCGGTGGCGCCCACGAAGGCGATGGTCTGGCCCGGCTTCACGTGGAAGCTGATGTCTTTCAGCACCCAGTCGGGCTCGTTGTAGGCGAACTTGACGTGCTTGAACTCCACGTCGCCTTTCAACTCGGCCGGAGCGAAGGTGCCGGTGGGGGCTATCAGGTCCTGATTATCTAGAAGTTTTAGCAGGCGCTCGGTGCTCACCAGGCCCAATTGCAGGGTGTTGAACCGGTCGGCAATCTGGCGGATGGGGCGGAAGAACAGCGCGTTGTACATGATGAAGGCGATGAGCGCACCCTTCGAGATGCTGCCTTCAATTTGGCCCTGGGCCGCGTACCACACCAGCAGGCCCACGCCGATGGCGCCCAACACCTCGGCCACCGGGAAATAGATGCTGTAGTAGAGCACCGAGCGGATGTTGGCCTCGGTGTGCTCCTTGTTGATGGCCGCGAACTTGCGGTACTCGCGCTCCTCGTTGTTGAAAATCTGGACCACGTTCATGCCCGTGAGGTGCTCCTGCACGAAGCTGTTGAGCTTGGCCACGGCCGTGCGCACGTCCTGAAACGAACCCTTGATTTTTTCCTTGAACACGTAGGTGCTGAACAGCAGCGGCGGAATCACCGACAGGCTAATGAGCGTGAGACGCCAGTCTATCCAGAACATGAAGGCCATGATGAAGAGCAGCTGCAGAATGTCGCCCACCATGGCCGCCAGGCCCTCGCTAAACACGTCGGACAGCGTTTCGACGTCGGAGATGTTGCGCGTCACGAGCACGCCGATGGGCGTCTGGTCGAAGAACTTCAGCTTGAGGCTGAGCAGGTGGCGGTAGAGGTCGGTGCGGATGTCGCGCACAATGTACTGGCCCAGCCAGCCGCCGTAGTACGTCTGCAAATAGCTCACGCCGGCGTGGGCCACCAGCAGCACCAGCAGCAAGAGGAACATGAAGTTCAGCCCTTTCATATCGCCCTGCTCGATGCTGACATCGACCATGCGCTGAATGAGAAAGGGCCGCAGCGTGCCCAGCACGGCTGTGGCCACGGTGAGCACGATGAGGCCAATAAATACGCGCCGGTAGGGACGTACGTAGCCGAGCAGGCGGCGCAGCACGGCCCAGTCGAAGACCTGGCCGGTTTTGGTGGCGGAAGTGGTGGGGTCCATAAGTAGGGCAAAGGTCGGGAGTAAACCGCGGCCGACCGGAAAGAGTTACCCCAAGCATTCGTAGCACCCCTCCTTGAATGAAGGCTGGCCCCGGCCTACCGCACAATTTCCACCCAGCCTTTCACCCGGCTGTTGCCGTTGGCCGTGCCAAGCAGGTAGTAGTAGATGCCAGCCGGCAGGCCCGCGCCGTCCCACTCGTTGTGGTAGGTGGGGCTGTCGAACACGGGCTGGCCCCAGCGGGAAAAGACCTGCAGCCGCCCCAGGCAGTCACCGATGCGGGGCGCAAACGCATCATTCTGCCCGTCGCCGTTGGGTGTGATGACGTTGGGCAGCACGGCCGGCAGCACTTCCAAGCCCGGTAGGGCCATCTGACGTGGGCATGGCCCCGGCCCGCTGCCGCCCGCCAGCGAGGCCTGCGGCTGGTAGTGACCGGCTGCGTAGGTGTGCTCCACCACCGCGCCGCTGCCTACGGCGCTGCCGTCGCCAAAGTCCCATTGCACCTGCGCTGCCGCGGGCCCCGTGGCTTCGAAGCGCACCAGGCGCGGCGCCAGGGCACTGCCCGAGCAATCGGAGGCCGACCACCGGGCCGCAAACGTGGGCTGCGCCGGCACCGTGACGCGATAAGGGGCCGTGCCGCAGCCATCGGGTAGACTGTAAGTAAGCAGGCTAGTGCCCGGCGTGAGCGGCGGCGTGAAGAGTCCGGCCGCCGTCACGTTCGGGCCCGTCCAGGTGCCGCCGGCGGGCGTGGCCCGCAGCCGAAACGGCGCAGGGGCGAGGCACAGTACCGTGTCGGCGGGCAGGCGGATGGGGGCCAGCAGGGTCACCTCGGCCACGGTGGTGACTACTTGGGTGCAGGTTAGAAACGGTAGCGTGTAGGTGAGCACGTGGCGCCCTGGTCCGGCCAGCGCCGGGTTGAAGCGGTTGCCCACCACGCCCGGGCCGCCGAACGTGCCGCCAGGCGGCTGCGCCGTGAGTACTACGCCGTGAGGTGGCGACGCGGCACAGAAGCTCATTGGCGCCAGCGAGTCGAGCACAGCCAGCGGAAAAGGCAGCACGTGCACCTGCAGCCTGCCTGAAGCCGGGCATTGCGCGGGGTTGGTGGCAGTAGTGGTATACACCAGCGTTTGGAGGCCCACCAGGGCCACGCTCGGCGTGAAGCTGTAGCCGCTGGCTGGCGAGCCCGTTACGCCCGGCCCGCTCCACGTGCCGCCGGGAGGGCTGGCGCTCAGCACCTGAGGCCCGGCGGTGGGGCACATGGCGGTGTTAACAATGCTCAATTGCACCACACCCGCCTGCAGCGTCACGTTGCGGGTGGCCCTAGACGGACAGCTGGCGGTATCGAGCACCGCGCCCGTGTATACCAGCGCGTGGGTGCCGGTGAGGGCAGGGCTGGGCGTAAAAAAGAAGCCCGTGGCCGGCGAGCCCGTCACGCCCGGCCCGCTCCAGGTGCCGCCCGCGGGCGTGCCGCCGCGCAGCCGGAACGTCGCCGCCGTGGTGCACAGCGCCGTGTCGGCCGGCACCTGCACCGTGCCGCTCACCGGCTTCACCCGCACGTACAGCGTGTCGCGGATGGGCCCGCAGAACTGCGTGCCGCTGAACACATACACCAAGGCGTGCGTGCCTATCAGGGCCGGGCTGGGGGTGAATACGTAGACGCCAAGGTTGTTCACGCTCACGCCGTCGCCCATCCAGCTGCCGCCGGGCGGCAGGCCGCCCAGCGCGTAAGGCGGGTCGTTGGCGCACAGCACCACCGGCGGGCCCAGGTCGACATGGCGCAGCCCAAATACGGTGAACGTGACCGACGCCACCGACGGGCAGCGCCCGCCCGAGGCCGTGCCCGGCAGCACGTAGCGTACCTGGTGCTGGCCGGGCCCCGCCGCCACGGGGTCGAACGCAAACGGGGGGCTGCTCGTGACGCCCACGCCCACAAAGGTGCCGCCCGCCGGCCTGGCCACCAGCCGAATCAGGGGCGGGGGCGGGCCTTGTGGCTGCAGGCACACGGTGGTGTCGCGCGTCACCATCCGGGCCAGCGCCTGCGGTAGCACGGTGATGCGCCGGGTATTGGTGCCCGTGCCTGCGCACGCGCCTGTGAGCGGACTCGTGTACGTCAGCACGAACGTGCCCAGCCGGGCCGTGTCGGGCGTAAACCGGTAGCCCGTTGCCACCGAGCCCGTTACGCCCGCACCCGTCCAGATGCCCCCCGCCGGGGAGCCGCCCAGCGGCACGGCCCCGGACCGGGCGCATACCGTGAGGGAGTCGGGCCCGGCCGGGGTGGTGCCGGCCGTCAGGTCGAATCGGAAGGCCGCGTTGTTGCAATGGGCCGAGCCGTTGGTGGGCGAGTAGGTGTGCGCGCCGGCCGGAATGGGCAGGCCGGCGCCGGTGCCCTGGTTGCAGGCGCACACGGCCTGGTAGAGGGAGCCCTGCGCGTCGAAGCGCGACAGCCCGCCGTCGACGTGGTCATCGGCCGAAGTGCCGAAAAACGTGGCGTATTCGAGCACCCGTGCCCCGTCGGAGAGCTGCATCAGGTAGAAATCCATGCCGTCGGTGGCGGGTTGCAGGGCGTTGGGTGTCACGTCGAGGCCCACGGTGGAGCCGTTGTTGGGGTCGAGCCCGCCGCCCCAGCCCGCCACAAACAGGCGGCCGTAGCAGTCCACCTCAAACGCCGTGGGCGAAATGTCGGGCACGGCCCGGCCGCTGCCAAACACCGTGGCAAACCCCGCCGTGCGCAGGTCGGGCGCCAGCTGCTGAATGAACTGGTGGCCCCGCGGATTTTTATACACCCCGTTGCTCAGGCCCGGCCAGTTGTTGGTGAGCGTCTGGCCCAACACGTACACCTGCCCGCCCGCCGTGCGCCGCACGAAGTAGGCCTGGTCCTGGGCCGTACTGCCCAGGTAAGTGCTCTGGATGAGGCTTCCCATTCCCGACAGGCGCGCCACGAAGCCATCCACCACGCCCCCAAAGCTGGGCCGGTAGCCATTCGCCGTGCCCCCAAAGTTGGGGCTGGTGGTGCCGCCGGCCACCAGCAGGCCGCCGCTGTCTTCGCGCTGCATAGAGTAAGCCGCGTCGGCGCCCGAGCCGCCCAGCAGCGTGGTCCAGCGCACCTGGCTCAGGCTGGAATCGAGGCTGGTGACCAGGCCATCGGTGAGGCCCCCGCGAAACGTGGCGCCGGCGGCCAGCCCCGGAAAGTCGGCCGAGGCCGTGGTGCTGGCCACAAACACGTTGCCCTGCGCATCCACGGCCAGGTCGCCCCGGAAAGCGTCGCCGTAGTTGTAGCGCAGGTTGGGCGCCGGCGTTTGCGGGTCGAGCAGGCCGTCATTGCCCGTGCCGCCCAGGTACGTGCTGGCCCGCAGCCGGCCACCGTCGGCGCTCAGTCGGCTGATGATTAGGTCAGACCCGTTGGGCAGCACAAAGGCCGAGCTGCTGCCGTAGGGCGCAATGCGGGTGCCGCCCCGAAACGCCGTGCCGGCGGCCTTGCCGGTGGTGGGGTAATTGGTGGAAGACGTAGTGCCCAGCATCAGCAGCTCGCCTCGTCCGTTCACCGCCAGGCTGTGCGGAAATTCCAGGTTGTTGCCGCCCAGGTGCGTCGCCCAGGCCCGGGCCCCCGGCCCGGAGGTGGCGGTGTTGAATTTCATGATGGCGATATCGACGCTGCCGCCAAAACTCGTCTGGTAGGCGCCGGTGGTCACCGGGTAGCCGGGCTCGAACACCAAGCCGGCCGTGTAGAGGTTACCCGCCGCGTCGTGGGTGGCCGCAAAGCCCCAGTTCTCCACCGTCGAGCCCGTGTAGCTGGCAAACTGCACCACCGGGTCGATGACCAAGGGCCGCCGCCGGTCGTAGGCCCCCATCCGGAAGCCGACCTCATTACCGCGCAGCTCAAAAGCGCACGCCACGGGCTGGCGCTGGCCGGCGGCATCGGTTTGCCAGGCCCGGGGGCACAGCTCGGTGAGCGGGCCGGCTGAGGTTTGCACCAGTAAGTTGCCGGTAACTGCGTCGAGGCGCATTGCGTCGGCGCCGCGGTAGCGCAGGCGGGCCCGCGCGGGTGCGGCGCCGGGTGCCAGCAGCAGGTCGTATTCCAGCTGATGAGCGGCGCTTTCGTGCAGCACCAGGTCGGTGCCGGGCCACAGTTCGCGGTAGCGCAGCTGGCGGAAGGTGCGCACCTCGGCGGCCCAGCGCCTGGGGTCGTTGCCGCGCAGGTAGTGCTGGCGGCCAGCCGCCGGGTTTTCGGCCAGCAGCTTGGCGCCTGCTAGCGGCTGCACAAATTCCACCCGCAGGCCGTGGCTGCGGAGCAATGCGCTGGGCGAAGAGGTCTGCTTGGGGCCAGGCTTGGCCGGGGCGTGGTTGGGCAGCCCACTCGTGAGGGCGTAGGCAAGACCGTCCGGCTCCACAAAAAGCCGGGCGCCCGTGGCCACGGGCGCCGCGTAGGCCGCCCGCGCATCCCACTGGCCTTTGTTCTCGGTAAATTCCACGGTGGGCGCTGCTTCCTGGGCCCAGGCCGGCCGGAAGAAAAGCACCAGAAGCAACAACAGGGTAAATGTTGAGCGCATAGGCAAACTGAAAGAAAGGAGCAGTAGACCTGCGAGCCGCGCGGAAATGGCGCCCGCATTCTTGGCAGTCTCCTGCAAATTACTCCTAAAGTATTGCCTTTTACCGAACTATTCAGCCTCCGGCACAATTCCGTCCTCGTACTCCACCCGGCTCAGGAACAGGCCCCGCGCCGGCGCCGCCCCACTGGCGTCGACGCGCCGCTGCGCCCAGAGCAGCTGCTGGAACTCGCGCGGCGTCATCTTGCCCCGGCCCACGTCGAGCAGGGTGCCCACCACTAGCCGCACCATGCCCCGCACAAAGCGGTTGGCCCGAATGCGGAACACCCAGCCCCCCGGCGCGGGATGCCAGGCCGCGGCGGTGCAGTAGCACACGTAGTGGTTTTCGCCGCCCTTCACTTTCGAGAAGGACGTAAAATCGAACTGGCCCACCAGGTAGCCGGCGGCCTCGTTCATGGCTTCAATATTCAGCGGCCGGTCCACGTACAGCGCCTGGTCGCGCCGGAACGGGTCGGGGCGCGTCACCACGAAGTACTCGTAGTTGCGCTCCTCAGCCGAGAAACGGGCGTGCGCGTCGGCGGGCACGGGGTGCAGGCGCAGCGCGCCGATGTCGGGTGGCAGGGCGCGGCGCAGGCGGTACAGCAGCACGTCAAGCGGCATGGTGTCCGGCAGCTCGGCGTCGAAATGGGCTACCTGGTGGCTGGCGTGCACGCCGGTATCGGTGCGGCCACTGCCCAGGCAGTAGGTGGGGCGGCGCAGTATCTGGGTCAGGCAGCGGTCGAGCTCGGCCTGCACGGTGGGCTGGCCGGGCTGAATCTGCCAGCCGCGGTAGTGGGTGCCGTCGTAAGCAAGGTGCAGGAAGTAGCGCATGGAGTTAAGTAACAAAGAGGAATGCAGAATGGGGAATGAGAAGGATTGTCCGGTCAGACAATCCTTCTCATTCCCCATTCTGCGTCAAGCTCAACAGCTGGTTTACATCTTCTCGTAAATCACGGCCGCCCCCTGGCCCACGCCCACGCACATGGTGGCCAGGCCGTAGCGCATGCCTTCGCCGCGGCGGTGCATCTCGTGCAGCAGCGTGGCCGTGATGCGGGCGCCGGAGCTGCCCAGCGGGTGGCCCATGGCAATGCTGCCGCCGTTCACGTTCACCTTGGCGGGGTCCAGGCCCAGTTCGCGGATGCAGGCAATGCTCTGGGCCGCGAAGGCCTCGTTGAGCTCAATCAGGTCGATGTCGGCCAGCGTGAGGCCGGCGCGCTCCAGCACCTTCTGGGTGGCCGGAATGGGGCCCAGGCCCATCACCGCCGGGTCGACGCCCGCCACGGCCGAGGCCACCACCCGCGCCAGGGGCTTGAGGCTGTAGCGCTGCAGGGCGTCTTCGCTCACCAGCAGCACCGCCGCCGCGCCGTCGTTGATGCCGGCCGAGTTGCCGGCCGTCACGGTGCCGCCCTCGGGCTGGAAGGCGGGCTTGAGGGTGGCCAGCTTTTCCAGCGAGGAAAAGCGCGGCTGCTCGTCCACGTCAAATAGCGCCGTGTCGCCCTTGGGCTGCGGAATAAACACCGGCACAATCTCCTTGCGGAAGCGGCCTTTTTCCAGGGCCCGCGCATACTTGCGCTGGCTCTCGAAGGCAAAGGCGTCCTGCTCTTCGCGGGTGATGCCGAACTGCTGGGCCACGTTCTCGGCCGTCTGGCCCATGGCGAAGGGGTAGTGCAGCTTGCTCAGCTTGGGGTTGATGAAGCGCCAGCCCAGGGTGGTGTCGTGGGCCGTGAGCTCGCGCCCGAAGGCCGATTCCGACTTGGCCATCACAAACGGGGCGCGGGTCATGCTCTCGGCCCCGCCCGCCAGGTACACGTCGCCCTCGCCGCACTTGATGGCGCGGGCCGCGTCCATGATGCTTTGCAGGCCCGAGGCGCAGAGGCGGTTCACGGTGTTGCCGGGCACCGTGATGGGCAGGCCGGCCAGCAGCGCGGCCATGCGGGCCACGTTGCGGTTGTCTTCGCCGGCCTGGTTGGCGGCGCCGATGATGACGTCCTCCACGGCATTCTTATCAACGGAAGGATTGCGGCGCATGAGCTCCCGGAGCACGTGGGCGGCCAAATCATCGGGGCGGACGCTGCTCAGAGCGCCGGCAAATTTTCCAATCGGGGTACGCACCGCGTCCACGACATAAGCAGTTGGCATTACAGGTAACAATAGCGGCGCAAGCGCCGGATGGGACTAAATTTGCGGCCCCGGCACTCGCCCGGACCTTTTTCTTTACTACAACAAAGATGATACAAAGAATCCAAAGCGTGTTTTTACTGTTGCTGGCCCTGGCCATGCTCAGCGTGTTGGCGTTGCCGCTGTGGCACAAAGTCGACGGCCTCACCCATCAGGAGCTCACGCTCACGGCCTTTGGCTTCCAGGCCCAGGGCCTGCAGCTGCCCGCCACCGGCCCCGTGTGGCTGATTGGCGCGCTGGCCGCCGCTTCGGCCGCCCTGGCCGGCTACGAGATTTTTCAGTTTAAGAGCCGCGCCAAGCAGCTGCTGCTGGGTTCGCTCAACCTGCTGCTCATCGTGGCCACGCTGGGTGCCATGTTCTATTTCTCCAACAAAGGCGAGCAGCTCCTCAACCTCAAGCTCGAAGGGCAGTTCCTGGCCGGGTTCTACCTGCCCACGCTGGCGCTGCTGCTCAACCTGCTGGCCAACCGCTTCATCCGCCGCGACGAGCAGCTCGTGCGCAGCATGGACCGCCTGCGCTAAACCGCCCGCAACTCACGCAAAAAGGCCGCTGTGGTTACCACAGCGGCCTTTTTTTTTACTGCTGATTCGGAAGAGGCACCTAGCGCTGCGGCACCGTGCCAATGGCCTGCTGCACTTCCTGCACGCTGGCATCGAAGTCGAAGGCGTCATATACACGGTAGAAGTTTTGCTGGTCAGCCACGTGCGAATAAGCGTACTTGGCAAACTCCACCCGCGAGGCTTCAAACTCGAAGCTGCGCAGCAGGCGCTTCAAATCGTCGGCCTGAATGCTGCTTTGGGCCAGCGCTTCCTTGGCCGTGCTCAGCTTGCTGGCCTCAAACGGCCGCTGCTTCACCGACTGCATGATGGCGTCGACGTCCTGCGAGGGCAGCACACGGTAGCTGCTGCTGGCGCTGCCGGGGTAGTAGCCTCCGCCGCCGTTGCTCGGGCCGTTCGGGCCATTGTTGTAGCCGCCATTGGGGTCGTAGCCGTTCGGATAGCTGCTGCCGCCGCTGGGGTAGTTATTGCCATTGCCGTAGCCGTTGGGGTCGTAGGGCGTGGGGCTGTTGTAGGCCCCATTGGCGCCGCTGTAGCCGGGGCCGTAGTAGCCGTCGTTGCGGTAGCCGTGGCCGCCGTAGCCGGGGCCGTACAGCGCCACCGCGCCCACCTGCCGCAGGTCGAGGGGGCGGCCGGGCCGGGCTATCAGCACAAACGAGGTTTCGAGGCCGGGCTGCAGCCACACGCGGCTGCGGAAGCGCACCACGCGGCCGTAGCCGGCGGGCAGCGTGAAGTCGGCCCAGTGCTGGCCGGGGGCCAGGCGGTCGACGTGCACCTGCCGGGCGCCGCCGCGCGTCACCAGGCGGCCGTCCAGCACCAGGTCGAACGGCACGCCGCGCTCCGAGGCAAAGTTGACGTTGGCCGGCGCGGGCGGATAGGCCAGGGCAGGAGCCACCGCCGAAAAGAAGCTGGCAATGGCGAGGAGTAGGAGCTTTTTCATGGCGTTTGCAGAAAAGAGTCCGCTGTGAAATCGGCGGGTACTTTCGCTATTTTCAAAAGGTGTGCCATGTTGATTCAGTAAGGAGAAGCGAGTATTGAGAAATGAGAATTGTTAGCTTGTCTCATCTCTTAATACTCGCTTTTTCCTACTGAAAACCCACAAAAAAGCCCCCGCAACCAAGGCTGCGGGGGCTTTTTTGTGGGTTTTCAGTAGGAAAAAGCGGAGCTTACTTCGCTATTCGCGTCACCTTGAATTCGGTGCGGCGATTGCGCTGGTACTCGGCTTCGGTCTTGGCATTCGGCACTACCGGGCGGGTTTCGCCGTAGCCTTTGGCCGTAATGCGCGACTTGGCAATACCCTTGCTCACGATGTAGGCCACAGCCGCATCAGCACGCTGCTGCGACAGCTTCATGTTGTAAGCGTCTTTGCCGCGCGAGTCGGTGTGCGAGCTCAGCTCGATGCTGATTTTGGGGTTGTCCACCAGCGTCTGCACCAGGGTGTCGAGGCGGATGGCGGCATCCGGACGGATGTTGTACTTGTTGTAATCGTAGAAAATGTCCTTAACCTCGATGGCTTTGGCCAGAATGATTTTGTTCAGCGTCAGGGTGACGGGCAGCTGAACGTCGTTTGTGAGGTTGGGCAGGGCATCCTGGCTGGGCTTGCGGCCCACGGTGCTCAGCGAAGTGCGGGCGGTGAAGTCACCGGCGCGCTCGGCG
The DNA here is from genome assembly GCF_022921075.1 of Hymenobacter sp. 5317J-9. Lineage (NCBI taxonomy): Bacteria > Pseudomonadati > Bacteroidota > Cytophagia > Cytophagales > Hymenobacteraceae > Hymenobacter > Hymenobacter sp. 5317J-9. Next base: position 128,751 of record NZ_CP095050.1, on the reverse strand, counting down.
CGGAAGGTGTAGTTGCTCACCGAGTCCAGCTTCAGGCTGAATTTGCCGGCGGCGTCGCTGGTCAGGGTCTGGGGCTGGCCGTTGGGGCCGGTCACGGTCACGGTAGCGCCGGCCACGGGCAGGGTGGTGTTGGCTTTGTCGTCGCGCTCCAGCACGGTGCCGTCGGCGTAGAAGGTCACCAGCTTGAGCGGCTTCTTCTTGAACATGTACTCATCGTCCGAACCCTTGCCACCGGCGCGGTTCGAGCTGAACAGGCCCATGTCATTGGCCATCGGCACCGGGGCGAAGTCGTCGCCGGTGCTGTTCACGTCGGCGCCGAGGTTCACGGCCTGGCCGCCTTTCACCATGAACAAGTCGAGCTTGCCCAGGCCGGGGCGTCCGTCCGACGCGAAGTACAGCGTGCCGTCGGGGGCCACGCCGGGGAAGTTGTCGTTGCCGGCGGTGTTGATGCTTTCGCCCAGGTTTTCGGCCGGCGAGAAGCGGCCGTTCGGGCCGAGGGTGGCTTTGTAGAGGTCGTTGCCGCCCTGGCCGCCCTTGCGGCTCGAAGCAAAGTACAGCGTGGTGCCGTCGGGCGCGAACGCCGGCGAGAAGTCGTCGGCCGTGCGGTCGTTGATGTTGGCGAGCACGGGCTCGCTCCAGGTGCCGGCTTTGTTGTAGGAAATCCAGAGGTCGACGCTCAGGTAGCCTTTTTTGCTGCCGTCGTTCGAGCGGGCAAACACCATCGTCTTGCCGTCGGGCGTGAAGGTGGCGCTGGCCTCGTGCTTGTTCTCGGAGTTGAAGGGGCCTTCCAGCTTGCGCACGGTACCGCCGCTCATGGCTGCAGCGTTGTCAAACTTGATGGCGTAGAGGTCCTGGAAGTTCTCGCCGTTGCCGAGGTACTTCTTGCCGTCGCGGCCCGAGGTGAACACGAAGTCACCACCCGGGCCCATCATCGTGCCGCCAAAGTCGGAACCTGCCGAGTTCAGCGCGTCCACCGGCATCACATCGTACTTGTTTTTTACACCGGCCACGGCTTTGCTGGCGGTCACGTTCTTGGCTTCGGTTTCGGCGCGGGCGGCCAGCGTGCGGTTGCCGCCGCTGCTGGCGTAGCTGCTGAACTGGGCCGCGGCCTCATCGTATTTGCCGTTGGCGCGCAGGGCTTCGGCATAGCGGAAGCCGGCGTCGGCGTTTTTCACCCCACCGTCGAGGGCTGCTTTGTAGAAGGGCTCGGCCAACTCCACCCGGTTCGACAGGCGGTAGGCTTCGCCGATGCGGAAATTCGAGATGGCCGCATTTTTGCCTTTGGCCACATCGGCCTGGTACAGCGGAATCGCCAGCTCGTACTGTCCGCGGGCAAACTGCTTGTCGCCCTTACTCATGGCGCCGCTGCTGGCACAGCTGTTAAGCAATGCCGTAGAACCAGCCGCAGCGCAGATTAATACTAGTTTCCTCATAGGTGGTGTGGTGGAGGGGTGGTGAGGGAGAAGGAGCCGGAAAATTTTCCCGACTAGGCATTTTTGGGTTAGCAATAATACTACGTTTAGGTAGGATTCGCGCAAGACGCTGATTTTTTTCTTCCTAAGCGAAGTAGCGCGCCAGCCAGGTTTGGCCCGCCGGACGGGGCCAGCTAGCGTCCAACTCGCCCTTTGTGGCCACCGTGTTGTCGAAATAAAACGTGTCGGGTCCTATCGTGCCGCCCGCCACCGCAGCCTTTATCTCGTTGTGCTTTACTAAATAAATTTCGCCATCCTGCATAAATGCCAGCCGGGATTTGTCCAGCAGCTGCACGCCCAGCTGCTGCTCAAGCTGCGCCACGAAGCGCACCGACGCATCGATGGAGCACCCGCTGGCGCCGGCCACTTCTTCGTCGAGCCCGATGACCAGAAAATGCTGGTGCAGCACTTCGGCCGAAGCCAGCAGGCTGCGGCCGTGGCTGGTCCATTCTTCCGAGAAACGAGCCAGGTTGGGCAACAGGGCCACCGTTTCCGGCCCCGCCAGCGGCCGGCTGGCCTGGTAAATCCATATCCGCGCCGTGGGCGCAAGCTGGTCGAACGAAACGTACATGAGGTGGTTGGGCCGTGGGGTGAGGGAAGGAATCGGCAAGTCGGGCCGAAGGCCAGCCCGCGGTAGGCGGCACCAGCCCTTCGGCCCGACAAAAATGCCGCATAAAAATTGCGCCGCCGCCCCGGTGAAGGAGCGGCGGCGCAAAGTTGGCCAAATTTAGCAGCCTGCGGCCTATAGTCCGGCCACTTCAGCCAGTTAAAGCCACCGCTGAGGTTAGGCGTTGATGCCTTCGGCGGAAGCCACGAGCTCGGCTAGGTCGAACACCTGCACGGCGTTTTCCTGCTCTTTATTCTTCACGCCGTCGCTCATCATCGTCATGCAGAACGGGCAGCCCACGGCGATGATGCTGCCCTGCAGGCTGTGCTGGCTGGGGGCATCGGTTTCGGTTTCCACGCCGCCCAGGTTCTGCAGGGCCGCGGCGGCGCCGCTCAGGGTGGCCAAGGCTTCCTCCGTGCGTTCGATGTTGATGTCTTTTTTGCCGGGCTCGGGCTCTTTCCACATCTGGGCGCCGCCGGCGCCGCAGCACAGGCCGTTGGCGCGGCTGCGCTTCATCTCCACCAGGTCGGCGTCGAGGGCGGCCAGCACCTCGCGCGGGGCTTCGTAAATATTGTTGGCGCGGCCCAGGTAGCAGCTGTCGTGGAAGGTGATGCGGCGGCCCTTGAAGCTTTCGCCGCCTGTCACACCCACCTTGCCCTCGTTGATGAGCTGCTGCAGATAGGTGCTGTGGTGAATGACCTCGTAGTCGCCGCCCAGCGCCGGGTATTCGTTCTTAATGGTGTTGAAGCAGTGGGGGCAGGCCGTCACGATTTTTTTGATGCCGTATCCGTTCATCGTCGTGATGTTCTGCATGGCCTGCATCTGAAACAGGAACTCGTTGCCGGCGCGCTTGGCGGGGTCGCCGGTGCAGCTTTCTTCCAGGCCCAGCACGGCGTATTTCACGCCCACGTGGTCGAGGATGCGCACGAAGGCGCGGGTCACGCGCTTGTACCGGTCATCGAACGCGCCGGCGCAGCCCACCCAAAACAGGATTTCGGGCGACTCGTTGCGGGCCGCCAAATCGGCCATGACGGGAACGGTGATTTGCTTTTTGGAAGGAGCTTCGGGAGTCATAACGGGATAGTTGGAACGTCCGTGCGAACGTCATGCAGAGCGCAGCGAAGCATCTCGCGTGCTGTAACTAATTCAATCGGTTGGATTGCGTTGCGCGGGCAAGATGCTTCGCTGCGCTCTGCATGACGTTCTTATTTCTCTGCCGCAAACAAGTCATCGGCCCAGTTGAACCGGTCCGACGGCGAGAAAGCCCACGGCGCACCGTTGTTTTCGATGTTGGAGAACATCACGTTGAGCGAGTTTGGCGCGGCTGACTCTTCCAGCACCAGGAAGCGGCGCATCTCGATAATGCTTTCCAGCGGGTTGATGTTCACGGGGCAGCTTTCCACGCAGGCATTGCAGGTGGTGCAGGCCCACAGCTCCTCGGGCGTCACTTTGCCGCGCAGCAGGGTGGCCTCCATCAGGTCGGTCACGGGCTCGTGCTTGGCTTCGGGGCCGTACTGGTTGGGGCGGAAAATGAGCGGCGACTCGTATTTCTCCTCCATCCGGTCGCGCGTGTCCATGATGATTTTGCGCGGCGACAGCAGCTTGCCCGTCAGGTTGGCGGGGCACACCGAGGTGCAGCGGCCGCACTCCGTGCAGGAGTAGGCGTTCATCAGGTTGGTCCAGGGCAGGTCTTCCACATCCTTGGCGCCGAAGCTCGTGGGCACCAGGGCCGAGCCATCGGGCGCGGTGGGGGCGGGCGGCACCACGTAGCTGGGGTCCATCATGGCCTTCACCTCGTGGGTGATGCTTTCCACGTTCGAAAACTGGCCCTGCGGCACCAGCCGCGAGTACCACACGTTCGGGAACGAGATGATGATGTGAAAGTGCTTGGAGCTGGGCAGGTAGTTGAGAAACAGGAAGATGCCCGTAATGTGCGCCCACCAGCCAATGCGCTCCAGCACGTGCAGCGTGCTGGCATCGGTGGGGAGCAAGCCCACCAGCAGGTTGCTGATGGGGAAGGTGCCCGGCATTTCCTCGCCCAACATCTGGTGCATTTTGAGGTCGGCGGTGTTCATAAAGAACAGGGCCACCATCAGGATGACTTCGATGTAGAGAATGACGTTGGCGTCGAGTTTGGGCCAGGCGCGCAGCTCCACGCCGGTGAAGCGCTTCACCGGCTGGCTGCGGTTGCGGCGCCACCAGAAAGCGGCCACGGCAATAATCACCAGCGCGGCCAGGATTTCGTTGGTAGCCATCAGCACGTCGTAGACCGGGCCGAGGAACTTGAGGGAGCGGTGGAAGCCGAAAATGTTGCCGAACAGGCCGTCGATGACGATTTCAATCACCTCAATGTTAATCACCAGGAAGCCCACGTACACCACTAGGTGCAGCAGGGCGGGGGTGAGGCGTTTGAACATTTTCTGCTGCCCGAAGGCCACCAGCATCATTTTGCGGAACCGCTCGGCGGGGTGCCCGCTCATGTCGCGCTCGCGCCCGACGTGGATGTTGGCCCAGATTTTTCGCACCTGCCAGGCAAACAGGCCGAACGCGGCCACCAGCAGCAATAGGAAGAGAATAGATTGCAACATGCGGTAAAGGTAAGGAGGCGGGAACGTTTGCGGCCGCAATATACTCGGCATGCCGAATACTTTTTGAATGCTTGTTCAGGCCCCCACACTTTTTTTACTCATTCCCTTGCGTCATTGTTTTGGTTTCGTACCTTTGCGGTCCCCAAAGCGCTTTTCGGAGCAGCGGGGAAACGGCAACATAGCTCAGTTGGTAGAGCACAGCACTGAAAATGCTGGTGTCGTTGGTTCGATTCCAACTGTTGCCACAAGAGAGCCCGTTCCTGATTCAGGAACGGGCTTTTTTTGTGTTTAAGTGAACTGCGTCACCACATCGGCCAGATGAGGAAACTCGCGGGTTAGCGCCGTGCGGTCGGCCAGCTCGAAGTCTAGAAAATCGAAGTCGGGGGCCACGGTGCAGCTCACCAAGGCATAGCCTACGCCCTGCGGCAGGTGGGCCGCAAACCACGTATTGGCGGGAATGACGGCTTGGGGCACCGCACCAGCAGCAAAATCGCTGCCGAGCACGATGCGGGCGGGCTGGCCGTCCGTCAGCACAATGATTTCGAGCGGCTGGCCCTGATGAAAGAACCACAGCTCATCCGATTTGATGCGGTGAAAATGAGACTTGTCCTGGTTTTCGAGCAGGTAGTAGATGGCGGTGCTTATGTTGCGGGTTTGCTCCTCAGGCGTGGCGAGGGTAGACATCGCCCGATAGGTTTCCCGGTAATAGCCGCCTTCGGGATGGGGCAATAAGTGTAAGTGGCGGATGATGTGCTGGGCAGACATGGCAAGTGGCAAAGTGTGAGAATAAAAGCCCGCAGCTTAATCGCCGGAAGCGAAAATGAAAGGTAGTGGGCTTGACGCGCCGCTTTGCACATAGCCGCCGGTATGAGAAGCGAACTGTGCGTTTCTTCTGCAAACAGAAAACATCCTCGTCGTTCTCAGGCTTTTTTTAAGCCGCATTAAAACTCCACAATGAAGCCAATGGTGGGCACCACCAGCGCGTCGCTGTCGGGCAGCAGGATGGGTACGGCGTTGCTGCCGTCGGGGCGCAAGGGCTGGCCGTCGGTGGTGACGTAGCCGGAGTTGTCGGGCAGGCGGTCGAAGGTGTAGGTGGGCACGGAGACGGGCTTGGCCAGCAGGGCATTCTGCACATCGATGTAGAAATCGAAGCTCAGGCGGCGCAGGCTTACTTTTTTGTCGAGGCGCAGGTCGAGCTGCTGAAAGCCGCCCAAGCGGCGGGTGTTGAGCTGGCTGTAGTCGAGAATGCCGGTGCCCACGGCCTGGTAGCTGGCGCGGCTGGCGGCTTCGTCGTAGGGCGTGTAGGGGGCGCCGCCGCCCACGCGGTACTTGGCGCCCAGCTCCCAACCGCGGCCCAGCTGGTAGCCCAGCAGCGCCGAGCCCAGGAAACGGGTGTCCCAGGCCGTGGGCTTGTACAGGCCATCAACCCCCGAAAACTCGGAGCGGAAGCCCGTGGCCGACACGATGGCGAACAGCTTGCCGCTGAGCTTTTGCTGGAAAAACGCTTCGATGCCGTAGGCGCGGCCTTGGCCGGTGCTCGTCACGGCTTCGTTGCCGATGGCGTTGAAGTCGCCGCCCAGATTGGCCAGGCTGATGCCGTTGCGGACGGACACGGGGTAGTGGTCGTATTTCTTGTAAAAGCCCTCCAGTGTGAAGCGCGTGGCCTTGCCGGGCAGCCATTCCAGCCCGGCCACGGCGTGGTCGGAGCGGATGTAGCGGCTGTCGGAGTTCACGCGGGCGCCGTTGGGCGCGCGGTAGCCGAGGATGGTGCTGGGCGGAATCTTGAAATAGCGGCCCAGCGAGGCGTTCAGATTGAGCGTGGGCAGCAGGGCGTAGCTCAGCGAAGCCCGGGGCGAGAGGGTGCGGTCGAGCCGGTAGCCTTCGGTGAGGGCGGTGGTGCCGTCGGTGCGAATGCCGGCCGACACCGTGAGGCGGCTTTCGGCACCGTAGGTGCGCGTGGCCTGCACAAAAGCTCCGTAGCGCACAAAGTCCAGGTCGGTGTTGAAGCGCACCGTCACGGCCGGGCTGATGAGTTGGCCGCTGGCGTCGCGCACTTCGGAGCGCAGGCGTTGGGTGAGGTTGTTGGAGTAGTTCTGCACCTGCACCACGCCGCCGTAGCTGTATTGCCAGCGACCCACGCGCTTGTTCACGTCGGCGCGCAGCTTGTTTTCGATTTCGCCGCTGCGGGCGCCCAGCTTGCGGCGGCTTTCGTCGCCCTCGTAGCCGTATTCGAAGGCGTTGGCGTCGTTCCAGAGCTGGGTGCGGCTCAGGGCCACGTTCACGAAGCCGTTGGGCACGAGGTGGCGCAGGTTCAGGCCCACGGTGTAATTCCACTGGTCGATGGTGGGGTTGGAGCGCAGCACGTACTCTTTGGAAGGCGTGCTTTTCTTGGGCGGCACAATCTCGAAGTGGTCGATGGCGCCCAGCCCCAGGCTCGTCAGCGTGGTTTTCTCCGAAATCTTGGTGGTGGTTTTAAACTGAAAGTCGTAGAAATCGGGCCGGATAGGCAGGTCAATCAGCTTGAATAACAGCTGCAGATACGAGCGCCGGGCCGAAGCCAGAAACGTGGTGTTCTTCGTGAGCGGGCCTTCCAGCGTGGCCGCCACCTCGGTGCCCGAGGTGCGCAGGTTGCCCTGAATGCGTTCGGAGTTGCCGTCGCGCTGCCGAAACTGCAGCACCGAGCTCAGCGCATTGTCGTAGCGCGCCTGAAAGGCCGAGCTGCTCAAGGTCACGTCCTCAATGAAGCTCACGTTGAGAATGCCGGCCGGGCCGCCGGCGCTGCCCTGCGTGGGAAAGTGGTTGATGACCGGCACTTCGATGCCGTCGAGGTAGTACACGTTTTCGTTGGGCGCGCCGCCCCGGATGATGATGTCGTTGCGGAAGCCCGCCGTGCCGCCGCTGCCCCCGCCGCCCACGCCGGGCAGGCTCTGCACCACGCGCGAAATGTCGAAGTTGCCGCCCGGGTTGCTCTTGATTTCCTCCGTGGTGAGGCGCTGCACGCTCAGCGGCGTTTCGGCCGTGGCCACCCGAATGGCGCGGTTGGCCGTCACGGTCACCTCGCCCAGGGCCTGGGGCACGGTGTTGAGCTCCAGGTTGAGGGTGTTCACGTTGCCCGAGCTCAGGGCGATGTTGGAGCGCACCAGCGGGTCGTAGCCCACGAAGGTGGCGCGCAGGTTGTAGGCACCGGCCGGCACGCCCGTGAGGCGGTAGCGGCCCTCGGCGTCGGTGGTGGTGCCAAATTCGGTGCCTTCCAGGGTGATGCTCACGCCGGGCAGGGCCTCCTGGGTAGCGCGGTCGCGCACGGTGCCGGCCACGGTACTGGGGTTTTGGGCAAGGCTGCGCAGGGAAACAAGCAGCAACAGCAGCAGGGTAACGATTCTCATGCAGCAGGAAGTAGCAAGCTGGACAAATGTTTTGTTGAAGAACGTGCCGGTTTGACGGCAGCGCCGTCAGGCCGGTTGTCGTCAGCACGGTACGGCCGCCCGGCCGCCAGCAACCATTCCGCCGATGGCTTCATCGGCGAGCCGGCGCAAGGGCGGGTTTCAAGAAAAAATACAGTCGGGGCAATCCGCTGGCCCAACCGGCGGCGTAGGTGGGTCATAATCTTCAATAACTCATCATTTCTTTATTCCGATGAAAAAGACTTTGTTTTCGCTCGCTTTCGTTGCCCTGTTTAGTATTGGTGCTACCACTACGGTTTCGGCCCAGGCCACCAAAACGGTGATGGTGGGCGGTGCGCCCATGTACCCCACGAAGAACATCGTGGAAAACGCCGTTAACTCGAAAGACCACACCACCCTGGTGGCCGCCGTGAAAGCCGCCGGCTTGGTAGAAACCCTGCAAAGCGCCGGTCCTTTCACCGTGTTTGCGCCCACCAACGAAGCTTTCAACAAGCTGCCCGCCGGCACCGTGGAAACCCTGGTGAAGCCTGAGAACAAGGCGACCCTCACCAAAATCCTGACCTACCACGTGGTGGCCGGCCGCATGACCGCCGCCGACCTGATGAAGGCCATTAAAGCCGGCAAAGGCAAGGCGACCCTCAAAACCGTGCAGGGCGGCACCCTGACCGCCATGATGAAAGGCAAAACCATTGAGCTGAAGGACGAAAAAGGCGGCGTGTCGACCGTGACCATCGCCGACGTGCTGCAAAGCAACGGCGTGATTCACGTGGTGAACACCGTGCTGATGCCCAACTAGTTCTTCGGAACCAGCAGACTTGAAAAACCGTCGTGGGCCGAGGCCCGCGGCGGTTTTTTTGCATGAGGCACCCGCCGGTTCGTTCGCGCTGCGGCCCCGGCGTCTCAAAATTTCGGCCGCCGGGCCACGCAAAAGCGGTGAGGTGTAGTATCTTGCTCTCACGATGAGTGGCGCGTACTACGGTGCGCAAGCGCAATTCGGGCAATAAGGCCAGCACTTCGGCGTATAGCCAGGTGCGGGGTGGCGGCAGCACTCCCCCGGGCCTTACGTGCTGCTGCCTGCAACAGCTTCCGTCGTCTTTCTGAGCTTTAAACAAACGCAAAAACCGCCCCTGGCTCTGTGCCAGGGGCGGTTTTTGCGTTTGATGTAGTGCCGGTGCAGTCAGTTGCTTAGCGACACTCGGCCTCGGCGGTGCGGGCGTATTCGTAGCCCAGGCGCACGGCGCGGCGGTAAAACTCGCAGGCGGCGGTGGAGTCGCCGGTGTGGGCGGCCAGGCGGCCCAGCAAAAAATGCGTGCGTCCATCGGTGGGCCGTGCCTGCAGCACATGGAAATAGTCGGCGCGGGCGGCGGCGTAGCGGCCCAGGGCCGCAAGCGCCACGCCGCGCACCTGCACAAACTGCCACGGCGGCCCGGCCCCCGTGCGCTGGCGCTGCGCCAGTCCCTGGGTGAGGTCGGCCACGGCCTTTTCGGGCTGGTTGAGGTCAAGCAGGCGGGCCTTGCCCCGGGCCAGGTAGGCCGCGCTCAAGGTCGAGTCGAGCGCGAGGGCGCGGTTGAAGCTGAGCTCGGCGGCGGCGGGGCGGCCCAGGGCGGTTTCGCAGCGGCCCAGGCGGTAGAGCACGTCGGCGGCCACGCGGCGCGGCGGGTGTTGTAGCAAGGCCGCCTGGAAATCGGCGCGGGCGGCCTGGGGGTTGTGGTTGAGCAGCAACTCCAGCTCGCCGCGGCGGCGTAGGGCGGGGGCGTAGTCGGGCCGGAAGTGCAGGGTTTCTTCAAAAAAGGCGTGGGCCGCGGCGAAGTTGCCGTTGGCGTAGGCCCGCAGGCCGTCGTCGTAGTTGCGGTTGGCCGAAATGCGGTCCATCGTCACTTTCACGGCCAGCGAAAACAGCACCAGGCCCAGAATGAACAGCAGCGTGAGGCCCCAGTCGCGGGCATTGAAGCGCGGCTGCTGGCGCGGAATGCGCTGATAGTGCCGCTCGCGGCTGCCGGCGGGCGGGCGGGTACGCAGCGGCGCCGGCGGCGGCATGGGCACGCCGTACACGTGCTGCGAGGCGGGGCGGTACTGCTGCCGGCGCCGCTCTTCGTCGGCGCGGCGGGCGGCCTGCGCCAGCTGGAAGTCGTAGGTGGCGCGGCGGCCGGGGTCGCCCAGCACGCCGTAGGCCACGGCAACGGCCTTGAACTGGTCTTCGTACCGAACGTCGCCGCCGTGCTTGTCGGGGTGGTAGCGCACCACCAGCTGCCGGTAGGCCCGCTTGATGTCGGCGGCCGCGGCGGTGGGGGCTACTCCAAGAACTTGATAATGATTCTGACTCACGCTACGGCAGCAAACACAAACGACGGTACAAAAGTCAGCCACGCGCCGAAATTTTCCGTAGAACCGACGCAATCTGCCGGTCTGTTTATATAGAATGGCTGAGCTTTTTTGCCCTTTTCCCTTTCTTGCCACTCCATTTTCGCGCCGTATGGTCTCCGACGACGACACCTCCAAAACCCCTCGCAACGACAGCCTGATTGGCAACCTGACCGGCTACCTCGACACGCGCATCGACCTGGTTCGCCTCGAGATTCAGCAGAAGGTTTCCACGGCCCTGGTGGGCACCATTCACGGCGCCACGCTGGCCGTGCTGGGCATCTTTTTTCTCATTTTTCTGAGCGTATTTGCCGGGCTGGCCCTCAACGACGCCCTCGACAGCCCGTTCTGGGGCTTCGGGGTGGTGGCCGGCTTCTATCTGGTGCTGCTGGTGCTCGTGCTGGTGGGCGTCGACAAAGCGGCCTTCCAGGGCATTGCCAACAAGGCGATGAAAGACACCATTTACAAATCTGACAAACGCCAAGCCTAGCCTGCTATGAGTGACCTGCAAAATCCCCTGTTTGAAGAGGAAAAAGAATTTCTCGAACGCAAAAAGCTGGAGTACGAGCGCGCCCTGCGCGGCGACGTGGAGCACATCAAGGAGCAGTCGGTGAAGGTGGGCAAAGTGGCCGCCGTGGGCGTAGGCCTGGCCGGTGGCATCTGGCTCATCACGAAGGCCTTTGGCGGCAAGAAGAAAAAGAAGCACAATCCTTACGTAGAAGCGGAGGGCAAATACGAGTTCAACGGCGCCGAAGGCCACGGCTACGGCTTCGATACCCACGAGTTTGACCGCGACAGCGACCAGCCCGACTACGCCGACGAAACAGGCCCCGGCTACTACACCGCCGGCAACGGCAAGCGCTACCAAAGCAAGTTCTACCGCAAGTCGGCCGCTGACTCGGCGCGGGCTTTTGTGGAGCAGGACGAGTCTGAGCAGAGCCACGAGGCCGACGACCTGGGCTTTGGCGGCAAGCCGTCGGCCACCGATGCCAACGCCAGTGGCCAGCAGGACTCGTTCCGCGACACCGAAGAATTTGAGGACGACCCTTTCCAGGACCTGCCCTACGACGACAGCCGCCGCCTGCCCGCTTCGCACGCCTTTGATGATGACGAGGCCTTGGCTCCCGCGCCCAACAACGGCCGCACACGTTTCGTGGCCGACGTGCTGCAATCGTTCCTGAAGTCCGACACCGGTAAGGTATTGGTGGGCCAAGTGGCCGCCGTGGCCCTGGCTTTGGTGTCGAAAAAGGTGAGCGAGTTTTTGCCGTCCGCCAAAAATTCGGACGCTAGTTCCGACCTTGCGACTTCCGCGGGCTACGCGCCCGCCGAAACGGGGTTCGCCCCCGCCGCCTCGTCTGTCTCCCTAGATTCCCCGGATGCGTCCACCCACTCCCAGTCTTTATGATGCGTTGCGGACCCGTCAGCAGCACGGCCGCAAGGCGCTGGCCGTGCTGCTCGACCCCGATAACTTAGACGAAAGCAGCCTGTTGCACCTGCTGCGCTTGAGCGCGGTGCATCCGGTCGATTACTTTTTCGTGGGGGGCAGTCTGGTGCTGAGTGAGCACCAGGCTGCCCTCATTGCGTTGATTAAGGAGCACTCCACCGTGCCCGTGCTGCTCTTTCCCAGCCACAGTCTGCACCTCGACGGCCCGGCCGATGGCGTGCTGCTGCTCTCGCTGATTTCGGGCCGCAACCCCGATTTTCTCATTGGCCAGCACGTGGTGGCCGCGCCGCGCCTGCGCGCCAGCGGCTTGCAGCTGCTGCCCACCGGCTACATGCTAGTCGACTCGGGCCGGCAAACCACTGCCTCGTACATGAGCGGCACCACGCCGCTGCCGCACGACAAGCCCGGCATAGCCGCCTGCACGGCCCTGGCCGGCGAGCAGCTAGGCCTGAAATTGATGTACCTCGACGGGGGAAGCGGCGCCCAAAACCCGGTATCGGCCGCCATGATTGCGGCCGTGCGCGAAACCGTGAGCGCGCCCATCATCGTGGGTGGCGGCCTGAACACCGGCGAGAAAGTGTACGCCGCCTTGGCCGCCGGGGCCGACGTGGTGGTGGTGGGCAACCACATCGAAGCCAACCCCGAGTTTCTGGGCGAAGTGGCCGGCGTGGTGGCCTCGTTCAATAAAGTGACGCAGGAGCAATAGGGGCAGCTCTTATTTGTGCTGCCGCACGCCGCCTGCCGCTGCTGCAAAGAGGGTTCTTGTGCGCTGTTTGTGGCTGCTCCGCTTGCGGCCACGCTACCTGCGCCCCCAAGGCAGGCCCCGATTTGGTGCAACAATGTGACCGGCCGCAGCCAGTACACCACTTTCAACGTGGCAGTTGGAAAACGCATAGCACGGGAAGCAAAAAGCCCGAGAAACTGCTTTCTATAGAAGAAAAGCGGTTTCTCGGGCTTGCAAAGGGAGCCGATTATTGGACTCGAACCAACGACCTGCTCATTACGAATGAGCTGCTCTACCAACTGAGCTAAATCGGCTTGTGCCCGACCAACGGTTTTGGAAGGGAGTGCAAAGATAGGCAGCGCGCCGGAAGCCGTGCAACCGCCGCCCCAGAAAAATTTAGAAACCCCGCTACGCCCGCCGCGTTTGAAACGCAACTCCCCTTCCCGCTGCTTATGAAACTCCTGCCCTCCCTCGCCGCTGGCTTTGCCGGCGCCCTCGCCCTCACCGCCCTGCACGAAACCGTGCGCCGCCTGCGCCCCGAAGACGCCCCGCGCATGGACGTGCTGGGCATGCGCGGCTTGCGCAAGCTGCTGCGCAAAGCCGACGCGCCCCAGCCCGACCGCGATACCCTTTTCGACCTCACCATGGCCGGCGATATCCTCAGCAATGGCCTATACTACACCTTGGTGGGCAGCGGCAAGCATGCCCTGCGCCGTGGCCTGATGCTGGGCGCGGCGGCGGGCATTGGCGGCGTGGTGCTGCCCGGGCCGCTGGGCCTGGGCGAAGGCCCCAGCAACCGCACGCCCCAAACACAAGCCATGACCGTGGCCTGGTACACCGTGGGTGGCCTGGTGGCCGGGGCCGTGGCGCAGGCGCTGCGGAAACGTTAGCCGCCGCCCGGGCGTTGGGATAAAGCAAAGGCAGAGCTGGCGCGTCAGCCAGCGGTGCCCGTACTTTGCGACGGCCTCACCATCCTCAGCTATTATGCGCTTCTGGCTCATTTTCATTGTCATTTTTTTCGCGGTGCGCTACGTGCTGCCCATCGTGCTGCGCTGGGCGCTGAACAGTTTTGTGCGCAAGCAGATGCGTAATGGCGGCTTCGTGGTGCCGCCGCAGGCCGCGCCGCGCCAGGACCGGGAGCCCGGCCAGATTCACGTCGATTACGTGCCGCCCGCGGCCGCCAAGCAAAAGCCGAATGAGTTCAAGGGCGGCGAATACGTTGACTTTGAGGAAGTAAAGTAGGCGCGTGAGGTTTCGCAAGGTGAAAAGAGGTTTCGCGAGGTTTGATTCAACGTCAACCTCGCGAAACCTCTTTTCACCTTGCGAAACCTCGCGCGAGCGGCCTTCGCGGGGTTGTGCTGTACCTTCGGGCACGTTTTTGTGTTTCCTCAAATTTGCCCTGATGGCTGCTGTTGCTTCTGCTTCTTCTGTTTCGTCCGCGCCGTGGTGGCAGCGGGCTTTGCCGCATGTGCTGGCGGTGATGTTTTTCGCCCTGCTGGCCTGCGTGTACTTCTCGCCCATTGTGTTCGAGGGCAAGACCCTGGCCCAGCACGACATCACCCAGTTTCAGGGCGGTGCCCACGAGGCCCAGCAGTACGCCAAAACCATGGGCAAGGAAGCTCTGTGGACGAATTCCATGTTTTCGGGCATGCCCACCTACCTGGTCAGCCTGCACTTTCCGGGCGACTGGTCGGGCTACCTGCAAACGGCCCTGACGCTGGGCCTGCCCGCCGTGGTGGCCAACCTGTTTCTGGCGCTGCTCTGCGGCTACATTCTGCTGGTGGCGCTGGGCGTGCGGCCGCTGGTAGCCGTGGCGGGCGCCGTGGCGCTGGGCTTTTCGAGCTACAACCTGGCCATCCTGGCCGCCGGCCACAACACCAAGAGCCTGGCCCTGGCCTACGCGCCGCTGGTGCTGGGCGGCATCCTAGTCACGTACCGCCGCAATAAGTGGCTGGGCGCCGCCCTGTTTGCGGTGGCCCTCACGCTGAACGTGCACGTCAACCACCTGCAAATCACCTACTACCTGCTGCTGCTGGTGGCCATTTTCGCGGTCATCGAAGCCGTGGCCGCTTTCCGCGAAGGCCGTTTGCCCGATTTCCTGAAGCGCACCGCGCTGCTGGCGGTGGGCGCGGCGCTGGCCGTGGGCGTGAGCTTCGGCCGCCTCTACACCACCGCCGAGTACAGCAAATACAGCAACCGCGGCCCGAGCGAGCTGAAAACGCCCGCCCCCACGGCCCCCGGCCAGGCGCCGGCCGCTGCCGCCGAAGACGGTGGCACGGGCGTCGACCGCGACTACGCTTTTCAGTACAGCTACGGTGTGGGCGAAACCATTACCCTGCTGATTCCCAATTTCTACGGCGGGGCCAGCTCCATGCCGCTCGGCACCGATTCCAACCTCGGCCGCGCCGGGCTGCCGGCCGAATACCTGGGCGCGATGCCGACCTACTGGGGGCAGCAGAGCTACACGGCCGGCCCGGTGTACATGGGCGCGGTGGTGTGTTTCCTGTTCATTCTGGGCTTGTTTGTGGTGGAGAAGCGCACGCGCTACTGGCTGCTGGCCGGCACGGTGCTGTCCATTCTGCTGGCCTGGGGCAAGAACTTTGAGACGTTTAACTACCTGATTTTCGACATTCTGCCGGGCTACAACAAGTTCCGGGCCGTGAGCATGGCGCTGGTAATTGCGCAGCTGGCCATGCCCATTCTGGGCGCGCTGGCCTTGAGCCGGGTGTTGCGGCCGCGCGCCGTGGTGCCCGCGGCGGCGCCCGGCACGGCCGCCGCAGTAGCTCCGGAAACGGCGGCGCTGCTGCCGAAAGTGTTGTATGCCGGCGCCATCACGGCCGGCATCTGCGTGCTGGCTTACCTGGCCAGCTTCAGCTTCGATTTTGCCGCGCCCATCGACGGCGAGCTCACCAAGCAGGGCTTCACGCCGCAGCTGCTCACGGCCCTGCGCGCCGACCGCGCCGACCTGCTGCGCAACGACGTGTGGCGCGGCCTGCTCTTCATTGGGGCGGCGCTGGGCGTGCTGTATTTCTACCTGAAAGGCAAGCTGGCCATGATGCCGGCGGCCCTGGTGATGGTGGCCCTGGTGCTGCTCGACCTGTGGGGCGTGGACAAGCGCTACCTCGGCGAGAACAAGTTTCAGCGCGAAACCATCGCCGAAGAGTTTCAGCCCACGCCGGCCGACCAGCTCATCCTGCGCGACACCGACCTGAGCTACCGCGTGCTCAACGTGCAGAACCCCTTCAACGAAGCCCAGACGTCGTACTTCCACAAGAGCATCGGGGGCTACCACGGCGCCAAGCTGCGCCGCTACCAGGATTTGATTGAGCGCCAGATTTCGAACAACAACCAGCAGGTGCTCAACATGCTGAACACCCGCTACCTCATCACCGGCGACCCCAAGCAGCCGGTGCAGCGCAACCCCGGCGCCCTGGGCAACGCCTGGTTTGTGAGCAGCGTGAAAACCGTGAACAGCCCCGACGAGGAAATGGCGGCCCTCAGCACCCTCAGCCCCGCTACTGAGGCCGTGGTGGACGCCAGCAAATTCCCGCAGCAAAAAGCGGCCAGCTACGACATCACCGGCTCGACCATTGCCCTGGCCGGCTACAGCCCCGACGAGCTGAAATACCGCGCCAACGCCACCCACGACGGCGTGGTGGTATTCTCCGAAATCTATTACGCCGATGGCTGGCAGGCCTTCATCGACGGCAAGCCGGTGCCGCATTTCCGCGTCGACTACGTGCTGCGCGCCCTGCAGGTGCCGGCCGGCAACCACACCATCGAGTTCAGGTTTGAGCCCAAGTCTTACGCCGTGGGCAACACGGTGTCGCTGGTATCGAGCATCGTGCTGCTGCTGGCGCTGATTGGGGCCGGCGTGTACGTGGCCCGTCGCAAGCCCGACGCGGCCGACCCGGCATACGCCGCCCCGCTGGTGTAGCCTTAATGAGTTAAAAAAGAGACGGTCATGCTGCGCACGCGGCATGGCCGTTTTTATTTGAATCAATCGGAAACCGACCATGAGCCAACTGCTGCAGGAAATAAGCGACCCCGTGACCGTAGCCCGCGGCGTGCGCCTGCTGCTGTGGCGCGACGACCTGGTGCACCCCGACCTGCCCGGCAACAAAGCCCGCAAGCTCAAATACAACCTGCGGGCGGCGCGTGAGCAGGACCAGCACACGCTGCTGACGTTCGGCGGCGCCTATTCCAACCACCTGGCGGCCGTGGCCACGGCCGGGCGCCTGTTAGGGCTGCGCACCATTGGGCTGGTGCGGGGCGATGCGCCGGCGCCCGGCAGCGGCCCGGCCTCGCTCAACCCAACCCTGGTCCGGGCCACGGCCGACGGCATGGAGCTGCATTACCTCGACCGCAGCACCTACCGCCGCCGGGCCGAGCCACAATTCATCGCGGAGCTGCTGGGCCGGTTCGGCCCGGCCTACGTGCTGCCTGAGGGCGGCACGAATGCGTTGGCCCTGCCCGGCTGCGCCGAGCTGGTGGCCGAAATCAGGGCGCACACTGACTTTGATGCGCTGGCCGTGTCCTGCGGCACGGGCGGCACGCTGGCGGGCCTGCTCACGGGCCTAGCCGGGCAGCAGCAGGCCATTGGCGTAGCCGCGCTGAAGAACGGCGGTTTTCTGCAAGCGGAAATTGATGGTTTGACGCAGCAGACCAGCGGCCAGCGTTTCACGAATTATTCGCTGCAAACCGGCTACCACTTCGGTGGCTACGCCAAGTACTCGGCTGGTTTGTTGGAATTCATCCGAAGGTTTCGGGAGCAGCACGGGGTGCTGCTGGACCCTGTTTATACCGGCAAGCTGCTCTTTGGCGTGCTTGATATGATAGGGCGCGGGCAGTTTGCCCCGGGCAGCACGGTGGTCGCCATTCACACCGGCGGGCAGCAAGCCTGGGCCGGGTGGGAAGAGCGGTTCGGGAAACTGTAGAGACGCGTACTCTCGTCTCATCGTTGAACGAGGGGGACTGTGCCGTTCAGGTGTCGTTTCGGCGTTGTCCTTAATGCCGAGACGCGAAGTGTCGCGTCTCTACAGCCCGCCACAACTGCTCCAGCTCCAGCGCGGCCAGCACAAATACGGCGGTCAGCACCGGCGCCAGAAAGCGCACGTCCCAATCATCAACGGTGAGTGTGATGATGGCCGCCTGCAGCAGGAACACCGCGGCCAGAAACACCCGCACCGGGCGCCAGATGCTGGCCCGGCGGGTGGCGCGAGCGGCCAGCCAGTAGCCGGGCCACAGCACCAGCACCCCCAGCACCCGGTGCGGCAGTGAGTAGTGCGGCTTGAGGTAGCTCACAAATACAAACAGCTTGCCCAGCATCAGGCGCCCCAGGTACAGGGGGTTGTGGGCGGCGAAGTAGATTACCCGCATGGCCGGCCCAGTGCCGGGCGGGGGCATTTGCAGGGGGGCGGCCTGGCGCACGGCCCACAGCGGGGAACGGAAAATCAATTCGCCGCGCTGGTAGGTGTCCATGAGGTAGTAGGTGGCCAGCTGGTGGTTGAGGGCCCGCCACAGCAGCGGCGACAGCAGTACCAAGCCCAGCAGGACGGCGCGCCAGGCCCGGTGGTCGGGGCGCCGGCGCAGGGCGTCGAGGCCGGCTAGCCCGGCGGCCAGCGCCACCAGGAAGCCGTTGGGCCGGGCCAGTGCCGTGAGTATGAGCAGGACGAAGAAGCCGAGCCAGTCGCGCCTTGTGCCGAATTGCAGTCGGGTAAAAGCCCCAAATGACAGCGCCACTAGGCTGATAAATAAGGACTCAGTAAGCAAAAAGACGTTGAACTGCTGAATGTCGGGCCAGGCGATGAACAGGAAGGTGGCCAGCGCCGCCGCGCCCCAACGGCCTTGGGCCAACCGCCGAGTGCCGCGGTACACGGCCCGCGTGGCCAGCGCCGACACAATTATCTGGCCGGTCACGATGCCCCACCAACCGAGGCCCAGCCGCAGCCACAGGCTCTCGAACAGGGGATAGAGCACGTAGCGCAGGTTGTGGCCGGGCTCGAAGTAAAACCGCTCGGCAATATTGGCGGCGTAGGAGAGGTAGCGGCCGCTGTCGTTGGCGAAGTGGGGGCCGCGGAACTGCCACAGAAATCGCAGCTGCACCAGCACCCACAGCGCCGCCAGCAGCGCCCGGTGGTGCCGTTCCAGGCGCTGGCCCAGCAATTGAAAAAGTGAAAACGCGCGCATTGCCCGCAAAGCTAGGCCGCCGCCCGCCCCAACGCCGCCGAAGCCCAGCCGTACTTACCCACATATGAACCTTATCCGACTGTTTCGCCGCCTGCTGCCGCTGCTGTTTCTGGTGGCGCTGGGCTGGTTTCTCTGGAAAAAAGTGGGCCCCACCCTGGCCGGCCTCAACCCGCTGGCGGCCGACGAGCCGCGGGTTACTGTGACGCACAACACCGTGCTGACGCAGGTGGAAGCACTGGGCCGGCTGGAGCTGGTGCGCTACCGCTTCAAAGACGTGGTGGAGTACCGGCGCAAGGCCTACCGGTTTTTGCCCGACTCGAAAGTGGCCCTGGTGGTGGGCGGCGAGGCCGTGGGCTGCATCGACCTGCGCAAGCTCAAGCCCCAGGACGTGGTGCTCGAAGGCGACTCGGTGGTGCGCGTGGCCCTGCCCGCGCCGGAGCTGTGCACGTTCCAAATCAACCACAACCAAAGCCGCGTCTTCAGCACCGAAAACGGCCTTTTTCAGGATGCGCAGCTGGTGGACGAAGGCTACAAATACGCCGAGGCCCAGGTGCGCAACGCCGCCCTGCAGTCGGGTATCCTGGCCCAAACCCAGCGCAACGCCGAGCAGATTCTCGTGCCCATGCTGCGCACCCTCACCGGCCGCCGCGTGATACTAGGCCAGCAGATGGTGTTGCCCAAAGCGGGCCCGAAGCAGTAGCGGGCCGTGATAACTGACGAGAAAACAGAACGTCATGCTGAGCGCAGCCGAAGCATCTCTACCGCTTCGTTGCATTTGGCATTGATTACTTACACGGTAGAGATGCTTCGGCTGCGCTCAGCATGACGTTCTGTTTTCCTGTAGAGAAAACCTTATTCGTCGTCTTCCGGCGCCTTGCCCAGCTCGTCGAGGGCAATTTTTATCAGGTCTTGCTCGTAGCCTTTGCCCGTGAGGTACTGCGAGATTTTCATGCGGCGCACGCGCGGGTTCTTCTCTTTTTCCTGGCGGTCCTTTTTCTCCATAATCTCAACCAGGTTCTGGTAATACTCCTCGCCGTCAATCTCCTTCATGCCCGACTTGATGCAGTACTCGCTGATGCCCTTCTGCTTGAGCTCCTGCATAATGCGGCGGCGGCCCCACTTCTTCTGGCGGTAGTGGCCGCGCACGAAGGCCTGGGCAAAACGCTCTTCGTCCAGCAGCTTTTCGCGGCCCAGGCGGATGATGATTTCGCCGGCTTCGTCCTCGTCGAGGCCGTAGGAGCGCAGCTTCTGCTCCACCTCTTTCTGGGTGCGTTCCTGGTAGGCGCAAAAGGCGGCAATTTTTTGCAGGGCTTCGCCGGGCGTGTATTGCTTGGGCGCTTTGTCGGGGTTTTTGAACATGAATACCGATGAACAGTTAGCAGGTAGCGGCGCGAGGCTTCTCGGCCGGGCCCGCAGGTTTCTACCTAACATCCTTCCGCAAAGTTCGTTTCCCACTCGTCGCGCTTCCCGTCGTTTCATTGGCCAGTAAATTTTCTCCCGGCGTGCGGCTTATGCTGCTGAGCACCTTGCTGTTTGCGGGCATGAATGCCTGCGTGAAGCAACTGCACCACCTGCCGGCGCTTGAAATCATTTTCTTTCGCTCGCTCTTTTCCATCGTGGCCAGCTACGTGGCGTTGCGGCGGTTGGGCGTGGCGCCGTTTGGCCACAGCCGCGCCTTGCTTATCAGCCGGGGCAGCACGGGCGCGCTGGCGCTCATGTGCTACTTCGCCTCGCTACAGCACCTGCCGCTGGCCACGGCGGTCACGGTGCAGTACCTGGCTCCCATCTGCACGGCTGTGCTGGGCATCTGGCTGGTGCGCGAGCCCGTGCGGCCCTGGCAATGGCTGTTTTTCGGGCTGAGCTTTGGCGGGGTGCTGCTGGTGGGGCAGGGCAGCCCGACGGCGGCCAATGCCACGGCGGGCAGCGCCTGGCCGTATCTGGCGGTGGGCCTGCTGAGCGCCCTGATATCGGGCCTGAGCTACAACGCCATCCGCACCTTGCGCGGGCGCGAGCACCCGGTGGTTATCGTGTTCTACCTGCCCCTGATTTCGCTGCCGCTCACGGCCGTGGCCTGCCTGTTTCAGTGGCGCACCCCGCAGGGAGCCGACTGGCTCTGGCTGCTGGCCTGCGGGGCCTTCACCCAGGCCGCCCAGGTGGCCATGACGCGGGCTTACCAGCTGGAACGCCTCAGCCGGGTGGCGCCGCTCAATTACCTCGGCATTCTCTACGCACTGGGGCTGGGCTATTGGCTGTTCGGCGAAAGCTTCGGGCCGCTGGCTTACGCGGGCATAGCGCTGGTGCTGGTGGGCGTGGGGCTGAATGCCTGGTACACGGGCCGGCAGCTGCTTGCTGCCGCCGTGCCGGCGCCGGCTGAGGAGGCGGTGGCTTGAGGCGGGGCCAACTGCCCCGCCAAGCAACCTTCGGCGCGCGGCTGGCATCAGTTGAAGCGGGGCCGTACCTTGGGGGCCTACGCTTTCTGCTTTTCGCTGCTGTATGTTCTCCGCTTTTCTGCGCTTGCTACCCCTGGCCTTGGTGCTAAGTGTTTTGTCCGCACCGTCTCAGGCCGGCGTCATCAAAGGCACGGTGCGCGGAGCCAACCAGCAGGGGCTGGCGTTTGCCAACGTGGCGGTGCGCGGCTCGGCCACCAGCACCGGCGCCAACGAGCAGGGCGAATACCAGCTGCGCCTCGCGGCGGGGCGCTACGAGCTGGTGTTTCAGTACGTGGGCTACCGGCCGCAGGTGCAGCCGGTGCGCGTGCCGGGCGGCGACTCGCTGCTGACCGTGAACGTGACCCTGCAGGCCGAGGCCTACAACCTGGGCGAGGTGCTGGTGAAATCCTCGGACCGCGACCCGGCCTACGCCATCATTCAGCAGGCGCAGCAGTGGCGGGCCTACCACCGACGCGAAGTAGCCGCCTACCGGGCCCGCATCTACATCAAAGCCCTGGGCCGGATAGACGACACGCCGGCCAAAATCATGGGCCTGTTCAAGCTGGGGCCCGACATCAAAAAAGGCATCTTCTACTTGTCCGAGAGCCTGTCCGATTTCAGCTTCACGCAGCCCAACGTGGTGAAGGAGCGCATGCTGTCGAGCCGGGTGAGCGGCGACTCGCGCGGGCTGAGCTTCAACCGGGCCAGCGCGGGGCGCAACCTGGGTTTTTATGAGAACCTGATAAAGCCGGCGTTTTCGGAGCGCGGGTTTGTGTCGCCCATCGCCGCCAACGCCATGCTGTTCTACAAGTACGAGCTGGTGGGCAGCACGCCCCGCGGCGGCGAGGTGGTGCACAAAATTCGGGTGATACCGCGTCGGCGCACCGACCCCGTGTTCTCGGGCTACATCTACATCGTGGACGGCTCCTGGCGCATTCACTCCGTCGATTTGAGCCTGGACCAGGACGCCCAGATTGACTACGTCGACAACCTGACCATCAACCAGCAATACGCACCCGCGCCGGGCAACCCCAACGTCTGGCTCATCCAGTCGCAGCAGGTGCGCGCCAACCTGTCGGGACTGGGATTCAAGGGCTCGGGCTACATCACGGCCGTGCTTTCCAACTACGCCAACGTGGTGCCCACCTACCCGGCCCCGCCCGAGCCCAAGGCCGCCCCGCCCGTGGTGGCCGAGAAGCCCGACGCGCCCGTGGGCCAGGAAACCGCCGCCCAAATTCGCAAGCGCAAGCCCGACCTGCGCGGCCTCAACGCCCAGGTGCGCAAGAAGGTGAAGCAGGCCCAGCGCGATTCCCTCAAAAACGACCCCTTCGCCAGCATGGGCCGGGGCGAGGTGCAGCGCATCGAGAAAGGCGTGAACGAGCGCGACTCGGCCTACTGGGACGCCATCCGGCCGGTGCCGCTCACGGCCGAGGAGCAGAAGGATTACCACGTGAAAGACAGCACGGAAATCATCCGCCGCTCGCGCCCCTACCAGGACTCGCTGGACAAGAAACGCAACGAGTTTGAGCCCATGAGCCTGGTGATAGGCGGCTACACCTACCAGAACACCTACAAAAAGCAGTCGGTGTCGGTGCAGCCCGTGGCCCAGATTTTCCAGTACAACACAGTGGAAGGCATTGTGCTCAACGCCCAGGCCACCTTCAGCCAGCGCACCGACGACCGGCGCTATTTCACCCTCACGCCCACGCTGCGCTACGGCTTCAGCAGCGAGCAACTCAACCCCAGCCTCAGCGCCACCTGGCAACTGCACCCCGCCAAGCTAAAGCAAATCAGCGTGGTAGCGGGCCGAACCGTCGAGAACTTCGACAAGAACTCGCAGCTCACGCCGGCCATCAACACCTTCTACACGCTGTACCTCAACCGCAACTACGCCAAGCTCTACCGCCGCGACGGCGCCGAATTTACCTACCTCACCGAGCCGGTGAACGGCCTGAACCTGCGCGCCACGGCCGGCTACTTCGACCGCCACGAGCTGGCCAACACCACCGACCGCCTCATCCACGACGTGCCGGGCCGGGCTTTCACGCCCAACATCCCGCTGAGCGACGAGCTGGCCGACACCCGGTTTGGCCGCAGCCGCATCCTCACGGTGGGGCTGTCGCTCGACTATAAGCCCGGCCAGCGCTACATCAACCGCCCCGATGGCAAGTTAAACCTCGGCTCGAAGTGGCCCACCTTCAACGTGCAGGGGCGCGCCGCCCTGCCCGGCGTGCTGGGTGCCGACGTGCGCTACCTGCTGCTGCAGGCCGGCGTGCGCGACGCCGTGCCGCTGGGCCTGCTGGGCACCAGCAACTTCCGGATAAATGTGGGTGGCTTTGTGGGCAAGCAGGAGGGCATGACGTTCATTGACTACCGCCACTTCTCCGGCAACCAAACCCTGCTCACCGGCAACTTCAGCTATTTCCAGCTGCTGGACTATTACCGCTTCAGCACCAACAACGCCTACCTGGAAGCCCACTACGACCACCACTTCAACGGCTTCTTCCTCAACTACGTGCCGCTGCTGCGCAAGCTGAAATGGCAGGAAGTGGCCTCGCTCAACTACCTCAACACCCGCCAGGCCGGCCACTACGTGGAAGTAGGCGTGGGCATCGAGCACATCCTGAAGGTATTGCGGGTCGACTTCTACACCGCCCTGCAAAGCGGCGAGCGGCTGGGCACCGGCTTCCGGGTGGGGTTTGGTTTTTAACCACATGGCCCCAGAGGCTTCCGCCAAACGCCGGGAATATTTGCTGGCTAACCGGTTATGTTTGTTGCCTCACCCCGCACCGCCCGTCCATGTCCGCCACCCCCGCCGCCTTGTTGCCCGAAGACGAGCCCGAACGGCTCCGCAGCCTGCGCGCCCACGAGGTGCTGCCCACCCTCATTGAGCCCGTGTTTGAAGAGTTTGTGGCCCTCACGGCTCAGGTATTCAGCTTGCCCATCTCGCTCATTGCGGTGGTGGAGGAGGACGACGTGTACTACCCTGCCAACCACGGCATGCCCGGCCACGACCGGCAAGCCCGCGTGGAGGCCCTGTGCTCCACGGCGGTGCAGCAAGCCCGCGCCGTGGTCTACCACGACTTGCTGCTGGAAACCGCCGCCCTCACGCCCGAGGCCGTGCGTGCCGCCGAGGAAAACGACTTGCGCTTCTACGCTGGGGCGCTGCTGCGCCTGCCCAACCAGCCGCCCCTGGGCACGCTGTGCATCATCGACCGCCAGCCCCGCACCCTGAGCGCGGCCGAGCAGCAGCTGCTGGAGCAGCTGGCGGCCCTGGTCAGCCAGGCCATTGCCGTGCGCGTGGTGTGCCTGGCCCATCCCACGGCGGGCCTGGAGCAATGGGAGGCCCTGCGCGCTCAGCTGCAGGAGGAGCTGCGCGAGCTCACGGCGCTGGTGCGCTACCTCTTCACCCGCCACGGCGTGCAGGTGCCCGTGCCCGCCGAATTGCTGAGCCAGGTGTCCCGCCGTCTCAACGACATCAAAGTCCTGCTTGAGGAGCACCGCTGCGCCTAAGCTTCGTCCTTCGCGCCAACAAAAACGCCTGCCCGGCCCCACACGCGTGGGCCAGGCAGGCGTTTTGCTGCCGAATGCAGTCAGGCGCTATTCGGCGCTGGGGCGTTTGCGGTCGCGCAGGCGCTTGAGGCCGTAGGCCGCGCCGCCGGCCAGCAGCAGCGAGGCGCCGCCATCGATGGGCACTTCGGCGGCCGGCGTGCCGGGCGTGGGGCCGCCCGAGCCGGGGCCCTGGGCCAAAACCGGCGTGAAGGCACCGGCCAGCAGGCACACGCCCGCGGCAGAAAGAACGAGGCGAAGCGCCGGGGTCAGAATTTTCATGGGAAAGAAGAAATGAGTTGCGATGAGATGGAAACCCGGCCCACACCGGCCCCGGAGCTACAGCAGCACCCGGGGCCGGCGGTCAGGCCATTCAAGCTGTTATTCTACCACGAGGCGCTTCACCACGAGGCCGGCGGCCGTGCGGGCCTGCACCGAATACACCCCGGCGGCCAGGCCGCTCAGGGGCAGCTCCAGCGCGTCGGCGGTGCCGGCGGCCAGGGTGCGGGTGAGCACCGTGCGGCCCAGGTTGTCCACCACGGCTACCGGCGTGGCTTGCTGGCCGCGCAGGGCCACCGGCAGCAGCAGCGTGGCCGAGCCGTGGGCCGGGTTGGGGTACACGTTGGCCAGCTGGGCCAGCGCGGCCGGGGCCGTGGCCAGCACGCGGGCCTGCGTGGTGAAGAGCACGGCGAAGCGCCCGCCGGCCGCGGCGTTGGCGGCCAGCGGCAGGCTCACCGATGGCGTGGTGGCTAGGTCGGTGTAGGTGCCGGTGAGGGCGTCGCGCAGGTAGGCGCGGTAGCCAGCGGGCAGGTTGGCCAGTTGGTCTACTTCCAGGGAGTAAGTGCCGGCCGTGGCGGCGGCCACCTGCAGGGGCAGCAGCACGTCGGCGCCGGTCAGGGCCGGCATGCCGTTGATGGCCAAGGCCTCCGCGCCGGCCTCGGTGGCCAGCAGCAGGCCATTGGTGGCCGGCAAGTAGTGGGCATCGAAACCCGTGTCGAAGCCGGCGGTGGCGCCTTGCTCAAAGTACATGGCCGTCTGGTTGGCGGCGGTGGCACTGCGCAAGGTGAGGACCAGCTGCGGGCGGGTGCTCGCGGTGCCGCGCTGGAAGGGCGTGTTGTCGGGGGCGTTGAGGCGAGCGGCGTTGGTGAAGTTTACGGTGCCCGTCTGGCCCGCTGCGGCCCGCACGAAGAAGCCCTGGGCCACCGGCAGGATGTTGGTGCCGCTGTTGGTGCTTTGGCCGTTCACAAAGCTGGCGTAGCTGCCCGTGTACTGGCCGCTGCTCTTGAAGACATACAGCGCATTTTCAATCCCCGTCGAGGCCGTCAGCACGGTGTTGTAGTCGATGGCGCCCGGGTAAGGATTGCCCAGCAAATGGTAGCCAGCCGTGGCCTGCGCGCCCCGGCCAAGTCCGGTGCGCGACACGCTGCCGTTGTTGAGGGTGCCCACGAAGTCGACCAGCGACGTGCCGGGCAGGTTCACGGTGTAGCCGCGGCCCACTTCCAGGGCCTCGTTCAGCGCGGCCGGCGACTGGAACCCACGGTCGAACTCCGGCATGGGGTTGGTGAGAGCCGTGCGCGTCTGGTCGTAAGAGAATACCGTGGGGAAGGGCGTCACGCCGCCCGGCGCGGGGCTGCCGTTGTAGTTGGAGTTCACCGTGGGCGAGAAACCAGTCGTGGCCAGGTCAGCCACGGTCGAGTTGCTTACCGGCGCCGAATAGTGGCGGTAGCCCAGGCCCGGGTTAGTGGGCGTGATGTAGCGCTGCACCGTGGCCGGCCCCGAGACGGTGGCACTGCCGTTGTTCACCACGTAAGCGGTGCCCGTGGCGTCCGAGAGCAGCGTCAGCGTCTGGCTGGCGGTAGTGAAGGTGCCATTCAGCACCAGGCCGCGCCGGATGGCCACCGGGCCGCCCAGGGAGGCGCCCGCCGAGCCCACCGTCAGGTTCGGAAAGGTGGTGAGCGTGCCGCTGATGGTTTGCGCCGCGGCGCCGGCCAATTGCACACGGCCGCTCACGCTTGCCCCCGAGGAGACGATGGTAGCCGAGTTGTTCGTGATGTTGCCGCTCACGGCCAGCACCGAGCCATCGGCCAGGGTGAGGGTGGCGCCCGTGTTCAGGGTCACGGCGTTGGCCAGTTGGTTGCCGGTCACCACGGGGGCGTTGGTTACGTCCGGAATGGTCACGTTGTCGGCGGCGGTGGGTACTTGGGCGGGGCTCCAGTTGCCGGCCGTGCCCCAGTCGGTGCTCACGGCGCCGGTCCAGGTCAGGCCTGCCGCGATGACGGGGCCAGGCGTGAGGAAGGCGGCCAGGCCCGAGAGGTTGCTGCCGTTACCGATTTGGCCCAACGACGTGAAGGCGCCGCTGGTCAGGCTTACGCTGTACAGGACATCGGCCGTGGTGGCGCCCGGCGCCGCTACGGCAAAGGCCGTGTTAACTGGCGCGGCCGCGTTGGTCAGGTCGGAATAAATGTCGAAATCAACCCCACTGGCAGGGTTTACGGTGATGGTGGAACTACCCAGCGTGGCGTTGGTGCCCGCATTGGGATTGCTGAATATCACCACTTCGTTCGTGGTCTGGTCGTAGCCGTACTGCGTGGTGCCGGTGTTGGCGTTGTTGTCGTTGTTGGTGTAGGCCGTGCCCGACAAAGCGCGCCCCGTGGGGCCGTCGTTCACCGTTGCCAGCACGCCGTCGGCGGGATTGAGGCGGTAGTTATTGCCGTTGGCGCCCACGATGCGGATGCGGTCAGCCACCGGGTTGAAGTCAAAGCCAATGCCCGAAGCGGCACCCAGGGTCATGGCATTCAAGCCACCCACCGCCGTCAGTGCTCCGGTCGTCAGGTTGAGGGTGTAAATCTGGCCCTGGCTGGTGGCCGCGTTGTAGCCCAGCGCGAACAGCGTGCCGTCCAACGGCCGGAAATCGGTCCCGGCCAGCACCTGCGAGCCATCGGCCGGCAGGCCCGTGATGTTCACCGCTGTGCGGATAACGCCCGGGTTGCCCGAGTCAAACGAAATCAGGTTGCCGTTGGCCACCGCGTACAGCAGCCGGCCCGTGAGGGCCGCGGTAGCGTTGGGCGTCGAGTTCGGGGCGAGCAGCACCGAGATGTCGCGCAGCACCAGCCCCGCGCCAATGGCGCCCAGGTCGGTAGCAGCCTGGTCGGTGGTAGCCGTGGTGCTGAAAGGCGCCAGGCGATACAGGCGGCTGGCGGTCTGAGCGTTGGGAATGGCGGTCAGGTACCCAACGTTCGCCGTGCCATCGAAATAAATATCGAAGTCGTTCTGCGCATTGATGGCCCCACCCGCGCCGGCGCCGTTCACCCCGGTCAGCGTGCGCGACAGGTCCTGCGTGCCGTTGTTCGGCGGGTTCTGGAAGTTGATGAGGCCCAGCGCGTGGTCCAGGGTATACAGGGCGGTAGCGGTGGCACCCACGAAGGAGTTGACGTAGGCACCGGTGCCCACCGCAGGGTTGGTGCCGGCGTTGGGGTTGCCGGCCGCGTAGGCAATGTTGCCGTCGGGGGCCGCAATGGCGCCGTTGTTGGGGTTGAGGCGGTAGTTGCGGTCGTTGGTGCTCACCACCCGGATGCGGTCCACCGTCGGATTGAAGTCAAACCCGATGCTGTTGGTGGCGTCGCCCAGGTCCAGGGCAATGGCGGTACTGCCCGGCACCTGCGTGGCCACACCCGTCGTCCGGTCGATGGTGTACAGGTTGGCGCTGGGCGAACCCGCGGCGGCCGTAAAATCATAGCCCAGCCCAAAAAGCTGGCCGGTGTTGGGCCGGAAGTCGGTGCCCACCAGCGTCTGGCCCGCGGCCAGGCCCGTCACCGGCGCCGCGCTGCGGATGATGGACGGGTTATTGGTATCGAAGCTGACGAACACGCCCTGCGCCGTGACGCCGTAGGCCAGCTGGCCCGTGAGGGCGGCGGCTGGTGCGGCAGCAATGTCGCGGATTTCAAACGGCGTGCCGGCGGGCACGGTGTTGCCGCGCCGCGTGGCTGCGCCCGTGCTCAGGTCAAGCGAGTAGAAATTGGTGCCGCCGCTGTTGTTCACTTCCGACAGAAATGCCTGGTTCTGCTGCGTGTCCGGGTTGTAATAGATGTCGATGTCGATGGCCCGCACCACGCCCGTGGGAAAGCCGTTGAACGTCACTGGCTGCGGCGCCGTCAGGGTCCCGCTGTTCGGCGGATTTTGAATGGACAGGATGTTGGTGCCGGCCGTGAGGTTCAGCTCGTCGTAGTCGTAGAGCGTGGTGCTGGTGCTGCCCAAAAACGAGTTGGTGTAGGCCACCGACCCCACGCCGGGGTTGGCCGGGCTGCCGCCCGCGTAGTTCAGGGCACCGTCGGTGCCCGCCAGCGTGCCGTCGATGGGGTTCAGGCGCACGTCCGCGTCGTTGGTGCTCACCACCCGGATGCGGTCCACCGTCGGGTTAAAATCGAAGCCAATGCGGTCGGTAGCCGTGCCCAGGTTCAGGGTGATGGCGGCGCCCACCGGCGTGGCCACGCTCGTGGCCGGGCTGAGGGTGTACACCTGCACCGTGGTGGTAGCCGGGTCGTAGCCCAAGGCGTACAACTGCCCACCGTTGGGGCGGAAGTCGATGCCCACCAGCGTCTGGCCCGCCGTCACGCCCGTGATGGGCGTATTGATGAAGGGCGCGAAGCCGGTGCCCGCGTCGATGGTCACCAGCCCTTGCTGGCCACTCGTGAACGGACCCACCGAAGCCGTGAGGGTGCCCAGGCCGTACACGGTTTGGGCTTGAACTGCCGCCGGGGCGGCCAATGCCAGCGCGAAGCCGGTGGCAGTACCCAATAGACGACGAAACCGCCGGCGTGCGGCCGGCGATGAAAGTAAGGGTTTGGACATGGGAGAAAGAGTAAAAATGAAACGATACGGAAGGCATTACCTGGGCCCGTGCCTCGGCCCGCCTTTTCAGTACGTGCCTCTTACTCTTTTTGGATTCCCTACTTTATCTTTTTAATCTTAAATTAATTTATGTTCGAATGCTATGCTTCGACTGGCTTGCGTCAGCGGTTTCGGATGGCGCGTAGCATGTTCGTAAGTGCCGCCGCGGGGTAGGCCCGGCCGCGCGATATCACCGCGTCGATGTGCCGGATATTGGCGATGTTTTCGAGTGGGTTGGCCGTCAGCAGCACCAGGTCGGCGTCTTTGCCCACGGCAATGGCGGCCGTGCGGTCGGCCACGCCCATAAACCGGGCGCCGTTGACGGTAGCTGCCTGCAGAGCCTGCAGCGGCGTCAGGCCCGCCTGCACCAGCAGTATCACCTCGTCCTGCAACGATGCGCCGGGGTAGATGAAGGAGTTGAAGGGCCCGCTGTCGGAGCCGGCCAGCAGGGGCACGCCGGCTGCCTGCATCTGCGGCACCAGACTCATAAACTTGGTTTCCAGCTTGCGGCTGAACTGCTGGGTCGCCAGCGGCTGCTGCTTGGCGCTATTGAGCCGGCGCGCGTACGTGGCCTGAATCTTGGGGTCGATGTAGGCGAGCAGGGTGTCGCGGGCGTGGTCGTTTTCGGGCAGCTCGGTTAGCGTTTTGCCAATGTGCAGCGTGGGCACGGCGGCCGTCTTGTGCTTGGCCATCAGCTTGAAGATGCGCGCCGCCGCCGCGGGGCTGTAGGTGTCGTACACGGCCGGCAGCACCGCAAACAGGCCCAGCGGCTTGGGCGTGTTTAGGCTGGCGCGCACCAGCGCCGTGAGGCTATCTTCCTTGCTGGAGCAGGCCTTGAACACGTAGTATAAATGTTCCGTGGCGTCGAGGCCGCGCTTCACGGCGTCGCCCAGTTTCACGGAATAGGGCATGTGGCCGCTGGTTTTCATCCCCCGCCGCTGCGCCTGCCTAATGGTGTTGAGGTAGGCTTCGCCCGAAATTTTGCTGTCGTAAATCTTCACAAAATCAACCCGCAGCCGCTGCAGCGAATCGAGCGCCTTATTAATCTGGGCCGGCGTTTCCACTTCCAGCGAGCCCGGCCAGTAGGCCTTGGGGCCGTCAATCTTAGGGCCCGAGGTGAAAATGCGCGGCCCGGCGTAGCGGCCCGCGTCCATGTCGGCCCGCCACTGCAGCACGCTGGGCGTGAGGTCGCCGCCGCAGTCGCGCACGGTGGTTACGCCGTGGGCCAGAAACAGGGCCAGGCTTTTCTTGTTGGCCGCCGCCAGACTGTCGCCGCCCCGAAAGTGCACGTGCATGTCCCACAGGCCCGGAATGAGGTAGCGGCCGTTGCCGTTCACGTACTGCTTGGCGGCGTAGCTGTCCTTGTCGGCCGTTTGCACTTCCACAATTTTGCCCCGCGAGATGGCCACCACTTGGTTGGGCGTGAGCTGGCCCGTGGCCACGTCCACGAGGGTGACGTGGTTGATGACCACGTCGTAAATGGGCAGCTTGGTGGGCCGGCGGGCGCAGCCGGCCAGCGCCGCGGCCAGGCTCAGGCCCAGGAAGACTCGGGAAAAATTCATGCGGAAGAGCGGCAAACGGCCGCGGCAAAGTTAGGCCGGCAGCCGCACCGTAAATTCGGTGAACTCGCCTTCCTCGCTTTCCACCGTGAGCGTGCCGCCGTGGCCCTTCGTGATGATGTCGTAGCTCAGCGACAAGCCCAGGCCCGTGCCCTCGCCCATGGGCTTGGTGGTGAAGAAGGGCTGAAACACCTGCGCCGCCACCTCCGCCGACATGCCGATGCCGTTGTCGCGCACCCGGATTTCCACCGCCCCCTCGGCCCGGCGGGTGTGCACGCGCACCACCGGCTGGTAATCGGGCTCGTTGGCCTGGCGGTAGCGCACGGCGTGCAAAGCATTGGTAAACAGATTTAAAAAAGCCCGCCCCAGCTCTTCCGGCACGGCCGGCACCGGACCCAGGGCGGGGGCCAGCTCCACGTCGAGCCGCACTGCTGCGGCCCCGGCCGGCCCCGGCGTGCTCAGGCCGGCCAGGCGCAGGCTGTCGGTCAGCAGGGCGTTGAGGTCGGTGGGCTCCAGTGGGCTGCTGCCGGTGCGGGCGTGGGCCAGCATGTTGGTGATGATGGACGAGGCCCGCTGGCCGTGCTGGCTGATTTCGCGTAGGTTCTGCTTCAGCCCGGCCATGATTTTTTGCTCTAAGCCGCTGGGCTGGTCGGCGCTGGGCAGGGCCGGGCCCTCGTCGAGCAAGGCCTCGCTCACGGCCGCAAAGTTGCGCATGAAGGCCAGCGGGTTTTGCAACTCGTGGGCAATGCCGGCCGAAAGCTCGCCCACAAACGACCATTTCTCGGCCGCCACCAGCTGGTCCTGCATGGTGCGCAGTTCCGTCAGGGCCAAGTCCAGGGCATTGCGCTGGGCTTCAATCTCGGCGTTGCGCTCGTTCAGCAGGCGGTTGGCGCGGCGCTGGTGGTAGTTGGTGCGCCACAACGACGCGGCAATCAGCGCGCAAAAGCCCAGCGCCGCCAGCAGGGCCATGCGCTGGTAGCTGGCCGTTTGCAGCTTGTGCTCGGCCCGCTGCTGCAGCTGGCGCTGCTGCTCATTAAAGGCCAGCAGCTGCAACTGCCGGAACTTGTCGGGCCCAAACAGGCTGTCGTGGGCCGCAATGGCCAGGCCCTGGTAGCGGTAGGCACTGTCGAGATTATTGCGCGCCTGGTAGAGGCGGGCCAGCAGGTTGCCCGCATCGAGCACGGTGATGCGGTATGACACCTGCTGCGCGGTTTGCAGCGCCCGGCGGGCATACAGCAGGCTCGAATCGGGCTGGTGCAGCGTGTGGTAGAGGTCGGCCATGCGGTAGTACGCCACCGAGCGGTTGCGCAGGTCGTTGGTCAGGGCGGTTTCGCGCAGCGAGCGACGGTAGTAGCTCAGGGCCTCGGCATAGTTGCCGAGTCGGGCCTGCACGCGGCCCATGTTGCGCAGGGCTAGCGCCTCGGCCAGCTTGGGGCGCGGAAACCGGGCTAGCAGGTCCTGGGCCTGGCGCTGGCGCAGCAGGGCCGAGTCCACCACATTCAGGCGCTCGTAACAACTGCCCTGATTGGTGAGGGCGCCGGCCACCCACGCCGGTTGGCGCGTGCGCTGAAACAAGACCTGCGACAGCTCATAGTAACGAATGGCCTGCCGGTACTGCCGCAGGTCGAAACTAATGTTGCCCAAGGCATTGAGGCTGGCGGCTTCGCCCTCCAAATCGCGGGTGTCGCGGCTGAGCTGCAGGGCAATGGTTTGGTTGGCAAAGGCTTTGGGCAGCTCGCCGCGCTCGCGCAGCACAATGCCCATCATGCCCTGGGCGCGGCCGCGGCCTTTATCAAAATTGTAGCGGCGCGCCAGCTGCCAGGCTTGCTGAGCCAGGACCATGGTCGAGTCGGGCTTGGAGGCGCGGTAGGTGTAGGCCAGCTTCAGCAGGGCCAGCACCCGGCTCGAGTCGGCGGGCGTGCGCTCATACACGCGCCGCAAGCTGTCGGTGGCCGGCGTTTGGGCGGCACGCAGCAACGGCCGGCTGGCTAGCAGCAGGCCGCCGCATAGCACCAGCCACCGGATTAAAGACAAAGGGGCGTAAGAGAGCGGGATAAAAAAACGGATAAAAGGAGGAGTATACGGCCTGCGATGAAAAAGCATGGTGCATGCCGAGGATTCCCGGCTGGTAATAACGCCCGATGGGCGCGAGTAGGGCGGCCGGGGTTGCCTTCAGCGCCAGCGCACTTTGGCGCCGGCCTCGCCCGCGTGCAACCGGCTGGGCACGCTGGCCAGAATAAGGTCGAGCAGGGCCGTGAGCAGCGGGGTGCGCACAAAGCCGTGGTGCACCACCAGGCTCACTTCGCGCACCGGCGCCGGCTCGGCAAAGCGTTTGAGTAACGGGTTGTGACCCACCTCATCCAACACCGCCAGCTCCGGCACCAGTGTATAGCCATGATGCCGCCGAACAAGTTCCATCAGCGTTTCAATTGAGCCGCTCTCGTACGTAACGGCGCCCGAGGAGGAGGCTGGGCCGCACACGTTCAGCACCTGGTTGCGGAAGCAGTGGCCCTGCTGCATCAGCCACAGGCCGGGCTGCTGCAGGTCGGCAGGCTGCACGGTGGCCTGGGCCGCCAGCGGGTGCGTTGCCGACGCCAGCAGCAAAAACGGCTCCTCCAGCAGCGGCAACTCGCGCAGCTGCCGGTCATCGAGCGGCGTCACGAGCAGGCCCACGTCGAGGCGGTGCTCCTTGAGCTGCTGCATGATTTCTTCGGAGCGCAATTCTTCCACCCGCACCCGCAGCTGCGGGTAAGCCGCGGTGAGGCCCACCAGAAAACGCGGCACCAGGTACGGCGCCACCGTGGGGATGACGCCCAGGCGCAGGTCGCCCACCACTTCGCCCTTTTCGGCCTGCACCAGCTCGCGTAGCAGCTGGGCTTCGCGCAGCACTTGGCGGGCCTGGGCAATGACTTTCACCCCCACGGCCGTGGGCTCGGCCCCGCGCGGGCCGCGGTCGAATAGCAGCACGCCCAACTCTTCTTCCAGCTTCTGCACCTGCACGCTCAGGGCGGGTTGGCTCACGCAGCTTTTGTCAGCGGCGAGGCCAAACTGGCGGTGCGTGTCCAGGGCCACCAGGTACGTGAGCTGCTGCAGATTCATGGAGTAAAGATAATCTGGGGTTATTCATCCAAGGGTTTGTAATTAGCTTTATGTATAGCAAGCGCCTGGGAAAAGAAGCGCTTCTTTCAATTTCGAAAGGCTTCAAATGGACTATGTCATCCACAAAAAAGCCGCTTCGATTTAACAAAGCGGCTTTTCGGTATTGGGTCGAGGCGCTACATCTGCACTTTCAAGTTGTCGAACTTGCCCGACACCCGGAGCGTGATGAGCGGGAACATGGAGCCAGCTAATGGGGTGAGCTGATTGGGTGCCTCCACCGAGTAGCGGCCGCTGATGAGGTGGCGCTTGGCATCAAAAGCCGTGATGTCGAGGCTGCCTCGAAGCTGCGGCGTGGTTTCGGATAGCGGATATACCGACGTCGCGCCGTCGAAACGGAAAGTGTAATGCACAAACACGGGGTCGGTGGGGCGGTCGAAGCTGCGCCAGGCGTAGCTGCCCACCCAGTCGGCCCCGCGCAAGGGGCTGTCGCGGAGCTTGAGCTGGGCCCGGTCTACTTCCATGTGCAGCTTGGTTGCCGAAACTCCCAGGTCCAGCACCAGCGCCTGCGGCGTGAGCACCGCCGTGCCCTGAATGCTGCTGGGGTTGAAGGTGGCGACCGAAGCGCCACCGGTAGGGTATATCACCCGGTTGTCGAGCTCGTAATACGGGGTCAGGTCGGCCGGGGGCGTGTTGTCTTTGCTGCAAGCGGTGAGCAGGACGCCGGCGGTAAAAGCAAAAAGTATTCCCCTGCGGGTAGAATTTTTCATGGTAAGGAATGGTGGCCGCGAAACCGGTGGAAAGAAAGGAGAACTAAAGTTCGCCCCAAATGCTCGGATACGCGTGCAAAAAAAGAGCCATTCGCTTTGCAACTTGGCTAGCCGCTCAGCAAATGGCTCATCAAAATGTTGTGCCGAACGCTACAGTGGCTTCTTGCGCTCGGCCTGGAATTTTTGCAGCTGCGGCTCCACCACCTTCTTGTCGCCCACCACCACAATGGTCATGGCCTCGGGGCGGATGTATTTCTTCGCAATGTCGCTCACTTGCTGCGGCGTCACGGCGTTGATGTTTTTCACCTGTTCGGTGAGGTAGGTTTCGGGCAAGCCGTGCAGGTCCAGCGTGTTGAGCTGGCCAATGATGCCGGCCGGCGTGGAGTTGCGCAGCACAAACATGCCGCCCTCGTAGTTCTGAATGCCTTTTAGCTCATCCACGGAGGGCGCTTCTTTCTGCAGGCGCTCCACTTCGTTCATGATTTCCTTGAGCGAGTTGCCGGTTTCAGAAGTCGTCACGTCGGCGGTTTCGCTCCAGGTGCTGGCGCGGTAGCGGGTGGCCAAGGAGCTGTAGGGCGAGTAAGTGTAGCCCTTGTCTTCCCGAATGTTGCGCGTGATGCGCGAGCCGAAGGAGCCGCCCAGCAGCGAGTTCATCACGCGCATGCGGATGTAGTCGGGGTGGCTGGGGTCCACCACGGGCAGGCCCACCACAATGGTCGACTGCGGGGCGTTGGGCCGGTCCTGGGTCAGCAGGTCGCCTTTGGTCAGGGGCTTGGCCACCTCAATCTTGGGCGCGGGGCCCTGCGGGAACCCGGCCCATGCCGTGGTGATGGCTTGGCGCAAGGCCGGCGCATCGAAGCGCCCGGCCGCGTACACGCTGGTGCGCTGGGCCCCGTACTGCGTTTTGTAGAAGTTCTGCACCTGCTCCAGCGTCAGGGCGTCAATCTGGGCATCGGTGGGCAGCCCACGGCCATAGGGGTGGTCGCCGTAGATGGCCGTGTTGAACTTCATGCGGGCCTGCACGCCGGGCTGGGCCCGCGAAAGGGCCGTCTGCCGCTTCATGTCGGCTTTGAGCCGGGCCAGCTCGCTGGCCGGGAAAGCCGGGTGTTGCACCACATCGGCCATGAGGGTGGCCAGCTCGGGCGCGTACTCGCTCAGGCAGGACGCATAGAGCGTGGTTTGGTCGAGCCCTACCGACAGGCTGAGCGAGCCGCCCATGCGCGCCACCCGCTCGGCTAGCTGCGTGGCCGTCATGGTAGGGGTGCCTTCCTGCATCAGCTTGCCGAGAAGGTCGGCCACGGCAATTTCGTTCGGCCCTTCGTGCACGTTGCCCGCTTGCACGGCCACCATCATGGTCACCTTCGGCACCTGGCCAAAAGGCACCAGGCGGGCCCGCAAGCCGTTGTCGAGCGTGAAATCTTCCTTGGCCGGCAGGGCAAAGTCGCGGGGCTGGCCACCGGCCGGCGGCGCTTGTTTGACAGCCGCCTTGGCTTTGGCCGCTGCCACGGCCCGGGCCGCGCCTTTGGAGTGAACCACCGGCTTGGTGGCCGTCTTTTTGGTAGGAGCGGGGGCTTTCTGGGCCTGCGCGTGCGGCGCTCCGGCACCCACCAGGGCCGCGCTGAGCAGCCCCATAACTAGCTTTTTCATAGTGCTGTAGCAGGTAAACTAGCTTTTGGCCAGCGGGTTGACGGTGATGATGGTGCGGTTGGTGGGCCGCAGGTACTCGCGAATGGTCTTTTGCATCAGGTCGGGCGTCACCTTGCGGAACTCGCCCTCCAGGCGGTTGATGCGGCTGGGGTCATTATCAAACAAGGCAAACGCGGCCAGCAAATCGGCCCGCCCGAAGTTGTCGGAGCCGCTCACCTGGTCGTAAAATGCCGAGCGGATTTTCACCAGCGCCAAGTCCAGCGTGGCCTGGTCGATGCCGGTGCGGTTCAGCTTGTCGATTTCCTGGTCCAGCACGCGCACTACCGAGTCGGCCTGCACGGCGGGGTCAAACACGAGGTCGCCCATCCAGAGCATGGGTCCGTTGTAGTTGAACTGGTTGCCGAGGTAGTTGATGCCGCCGCTCACGTTGTCGGTGTAGCCGCGCTTCTGCACCAGGGCTTGGTAGAGGCGGCTGTCGTTGCCCTGCAGCAGAATCTGGTCGAGCATTATCATGGCGTAGTACTCAGGCGTGTTGCGCTCCGGCATGTGGTAGCCGAAGGCCAGGGCGGGCTTGGTGGCCAGCTTGTCGTCCTT
Organism: Hymenobacter sp. 5317J-9; assembly: GCF_022921075.1. NCBI lineage: Bacteria > Pseudomonadati > Bacteroidota > Cytophagia > Cytophagales > Hymenobacteraceae > Hymenobacter > Hymenobacter sp. 5317J-9. The sequence goes on along the minus strand of NZ_CP095050.1, from coordinate 91,434 downwards.
CGAGAAGCGCTGCTCCTGCTCTTGGCGCGGCTCCGCAATGTCGGGCTTGGGCGGCTGCGGCGCGCTGGGAATGGCGGCATAATACTTCTGCACCCAGGCCTTGGCCTCGGCAGGGTCGAAGTCGCCCACCACGGCCAGCACGGCGTTGTTGGGCGCGTAATAGGTCTTGAAAAACGACTTCGTGTCGGCCAGGTTGGCGGCGTCGAGGTCACTCATGTCGCCGTAGAAGTTGTGGGCGTTGTTCCAGTTCTTGTTGGCTTTCATGGGCATGTCTATCCACGGAAAGCCGCCGTACGGCTGGTTGAGCACGTTCACGCGTACCTCGTTTTTCACCACGCCCTGCTGGTTGGTCAGGTTGGTTTGGGTGATGGCCAGGCCGCGCATGCGGTCGGCCTCGGCCCACAGGATGGTTTCCAGCTTGTGCGCCGGCACCACCTCGAAGTAGTTGGTGAAGTCGAAGCGCGTCGAGCCGTTCAGCGCCCCGCCGTTCTTCTGAATCAGTCCGATGAACTCGTTCTTGCCCAGGTTCTGCGAGCCCTGAAACATCAGGTGCTCAAACAAATGCGCAAAGCCCGTGCGGTCGCGCGGCTCGGTGCGGAAGCCCACGCCGTAGTAAGCCGCCACCGTGGCCGTGGGCGCCGTGTGGTCGGGCGAGAGCACCACCTTCAGCCCGTTGGGCAAGGTGTAGTACTCCACCGGAATCTCGAAGGCCGGCCCGGCGGGCGTGGGCCTGGGAACGGCCGCCACGACAGGAGCGGGCGCCGCGGCCGGCTCCGTCACCACCGACGTGGCCTTCGGGCTGCAGGCCCCGAGGACCAATACTGCCACCGGCGCCCAGCGCAGGCTCCGTGGCAGGATAAAAAACTGTCTCATAGGTAAAAGGTGTGAAGTGGGAGTGTGGTGCAAGTTTATCTTAAAATAATAAATACTTGGCTCAGGCCCGCCGCGCCTTGGTTGGTGGGCGGTAAGACAATGAAGCCGGATGATGCGCGCCCGTTGCATAGCCCACCGCGCGGCCCGGGATTTTGGCCAGGGCGCCCGACCTTTGCGCCGTGTTCCCCTTTTCCTCGCTGCCGGCGCTGCTCGCCGGCCACCTGCTGCAAGCCCCCGCCGACCCCGCCGCCGAGGTGCGCCACCTGCTGCTCGACAGCCGGCGCGTGGGCCTGTCCGCCGGTGCCCTGTTTTTTGCTCTGCGCGGCCCCAGCCACGACGGCCACCGCTACCTGCCGGCCCTTTATGCCCAGGGCGTGCGCCTCTTCGTGGTGGAAGAAGGAAAGGACCTGCCGGGCGGCCTTGCGGCCTATCCCGAAGCCGGTATCATGGCCGTGGCCAGCCCGCTCGCGGCGCTACAAGCCCTGGCCGCCGCTCACCGTGCCCGCTTCAGCGGCCCGGTGCTGGCCATCACCGGCTCCAATGGCAAAACCATTGTGAAAGAATGGCTGGCCCAATTGCTCAGCCCTGACGAAGACATCTGCCGCTCGCCGCGCTCCTACAACTCGCAAGTGGGCGTGCCGCTGAGCGTGTGGGAGCTGAACCCCAGCCGGCACACGCTCGGCATCTTTGAAGCCGGCATTTCGGAAGTGGGAGAGATGGCGCGGCTGGCCGGCATCATTCAGCCCACCGAGGGCTTGTTCACCACCCTCGGCACGGCCCACGACGCCGGCTTTGCTTCCCACGAACAAAAGCTGCTGGAGAAGCTGAAGCTATTTGAGGGCCCCGGCTTCCAGCGCCTGTTCTATTGCGCCGACCAGCCGCTGGTGCAGGCCGCCGTTTCGCGCCTTGGGCTGCCCGGTTTCAGCTGGACGCGCCAGGCGGGCCAAACGGCCGACCTGTTTTTCGAAGCGCAGCCCGTCACCGACGGCCGCACCCGCTGGCTAACCCACGCCGCGGCCGGTGGGGGAGACGCGGAGTTCACCCTGCCCTTCGCCGACGAGCCCTCGGTAGAAAATGCCCTGCACTGCCTGGCCGTGCTGCTGCACCGCGGCCTGGACCCAGCCGAAATCCAGCGCCGCCTGGCCCGCCTGCACCCCGTGGCCATGCGCCTGGAAATGAAGCTGGGCCGCCACGACTCCTACCTGCTCGACGATACCTATAATAACGACCTGGCCGGCCTCTCGCTGGCCCTCAATGCCTTGGCCCGGCAGCCGCGACCGGGGCGCCGCACCCTCATTCTGAGCGACGTGTTGGAGTCGGGCCTCACGGGTGAGGAGCTGTATGCCCAGGTAGCCGCCCTGCTGCCCGCGGCGGGCGTTACGCGGCTCATCGGCATCGGCGAAGCCATCGGCCAGCAGCAAAGAGTGTTTCCGGAAGGCCTGGCGGCCGAGTATTTCCAGAGCACCGAGGCGTTTCTTGCCCAACTCGACCCCGCCGCCTTTGCCCGCGAAGTGGTGCTGGTGAAGGGCGCCCGCCGCTTCGGCTTTGAGCGAATTGTGGCGGCCCTGCAGGCCCAGCAGCACGGCACAGTGTTGGAAGTCAACCTCGATGCGCTGAGCCACAATCTGCAGCACTACCGGCGCCAGCTTCAGCCCGGCACCAAGCTCATGGTGATGGTGAAGGCCTTCGCCTACGGCGCGGGCTCCTACGAAGTGGCCAGCCTGCTCGAATTTCAGCGGGCCGACTACCTGGCCGTGGCGTACGCCGACGAAGGCATTGCCCTGCGCGAGGCCGGCATCAGCCTGCCCATCATGGTGATGAACCCAGCACCGGACTCCTTCGCCACCCTACGCCAGTACCGCCTGGAGCCCGAGATATACTCCTTTGAGATGCTCGATGAGTTTCTGATGGCGTTTGATACCTCCGTGAGTGAGACTCTATTGGTCAGCCCGCTGCCGGTGCCCAAAATACACCTCAAGCTCGACACCGGCATGCGCCGCCTCGGCTTCGACGACGCCGACCTGCCGGCCCTGCTGGCCCGCTTGCGCGAGCACGCCGCCCGCCTGCCCGTGGCCAGCGTGATGACCCACCTGGCCGCCGCCGATGAAGCTGCGCACGACGGTTTCACGCAGGAACAGCTGGCGACCTTTCGCCGCATGGCCGCCGCCATAGAAGAAGCTTTGGGCCACGCGGTGCTCAAGCATGCGCTGAACTCGGCCGGCATTCTGCGCTTTCCGGAGGCGCATTTCGACATGGTGCGCCTGGGCATCGGCCTTTACGGCGTGGACGCCAGCGGCCGCGACACCGACGCCCTGCGCCCCGTTAGCCAGCTGCGCACCACCATCTCCCAAATCAAGACGCTGCCCGCGGGCCACACCGTGGGCTACGGCCGTCGCGGCACCGCCGCCGACACTGAGCGGCGCATTGCCACGCTGGCCATTGGCTACGCCGATGGCTACGACCGGCGTTTCGGCAATGGGGCGGGTATGGTGCTCATTCGGGGGCAGCGGGCGCCGCTGGTGGGCTCGGTGTGCATGGACATGTGCATGGTCGACGTGACGCACATAGCCGGGGTACGCGCCGGCGACGTGGCGCTGATATTTGGCGAGGGGCTGCCGCTGCCCGAGTTGGCGGGCCGCATCGGCACCATTCCCTACGAGCTGCTCACCAACGTGAGCGAGCGAGTGAAGCGTGTGTTTGTGAGTGAATAGCGAAATATATAGTTCTATTTATCATATGAGCAGAAGTATTTGGCGTGCACGAAATAGGAGGCTGTTGACTCAGCTGTCGTTTTATCGACTGCAGAAAGGCCTTTAAGGATTATAAGCAGCTGTTCGGCGAAAAAGGGGAAAGTGCGGTCGCGCGCTTGGGAAGTTTGTGTCCAAAAATTAGACCTGATTCTAATTTTTGGAATAATAAATCCAACCTCTCACGCTCCCTTCTATGCGTTTACTTCGACTCTCTTGTTTTCTGACTTTGGCGGCCGGTGCTGGCGCTCCAGCCCGTAGTTGGGCCCAAAGCGAAGCCACCAGCACAGCCACCATTGTCGGCACAATTCAGACCGAAAGGGGAGGGGCACTCACGGGCGTGTCGATTACGGCGCTGCATCTGCCCACGGGCATCCGGCGCGTAGCCACTACCGATACGCGGGGAGCATTTAGCATTAATACTCTGCTCACGGGCGGGCCGTATGCGCTGCAAATCAGCCAGCCGGGCTTCCGCGCGCAAGTCATCAACAACGTGTTTCTGAAGGCCGACGCACCGGCCAACTTCACTTTGGTGCTGGCCCCCGACGTGGTGGCGGTAGGCACGCGCCGCCTCGACCGCACGGCCCTGGAGTCGGTGGCGCCCGTGGACGTGATTGACATGCGCGAACTGGCCCTGGCGGCTCCGCGCGTCGACAACACGCAGCTGCTCAACTACGCGGTGCCGTCGTTCAACTCGGTGCGCGAAACTTCGGCCGACGGCGCCGACCACGTGGACGCCGCCACGCTCCGCGGCCTGGGCTCCGACCAAGTGCTGGTGCTCGTGAACGGCAAGCGGCGCCATACGTCGGCCCTCATCAACCTGCTGGGCAGCCGGCCCTACGGCAGCGCCACCACCGACCTGAACACCATCTCTTCGAACGCCCTGGACCGGGTGGAAATCCTGCGCGACGGCGCGGCGGCCCAGTACGGCTCCGACGCCATTGCGGGCGTTATCAACCTCAATCTGAAAAACGACAACCACGGCGGCAGCGTCATGGTCAACAACGGCATCCATCAGTCGGGCTTTGGCTACAACACCACGCTGAGCCTCAACAAAGGCCTGAAACTGGGCAGCAAAGGCTTCCTGAACGTAACCGGCGAAGTGGACTACCGCGGCTACACCACCAGCCCCGACTACGCCCGCGACCTGAATTCCTGGCCCGTGTACTCCCGCATTCGGGCCCGCGAAGACTCCTTCCTGCTGGCCAACAAGAAAACGGCCAAGGACTACCGCCAGCGCAACGGCGACGCCATCATGACTAACTACCGGGCCGTGTACAACGCCGGCATCGAGCTGTCGGAGAAGGCGCGCTTTTATTCTTTCGGTACCTACAACTACCGGCGTGGCCAGGCCGTGGCGCCCTGGGTGCTGCCCAGCGCCAACCCCGCCGACCTGGGCACGCAGCCGGGCTTCAGCCTGGGCTACCAGCCCAACATCAATACCCGCATTCAGGACGCGGCTGCCGTGGTGGGCCTCGACCTCAAGCTGGGCCGCTGGGACCTGGACCTGAGCCAGAGCCTCGGCACCAACCGCATGCGCTACGACCTCGACAACACCCTCAACCCCTCGCTGGGCGCCAAGTCGCCTACCTCGTTTGAGGCCGGCGGGCTGCAGTTTACCCAGGCCGTGACCACCGCCACGGCCAGTCGCCTGTTCGACAACGTATTGGCCGGCACCAACGTGGCTTTCGGTACCGAGTTTCGCAACGACTACTTTGAGATTGTGGCCGGCGACGAAAACTCCTGGAAAGACTACCAGGCGGGCCAGCCGGGCGCCTCGGGGGGCTCGCAGGGCTTCATCGGCTTCGACCCCACCTCGGCCATTGCGGGCAGCCGCCAGAACGTGGCCGGCTTTCTGGACGTGGAAGCCGACGTGCTGAAAAACTGGACCGTGGGCGCCGCTGTGCGCTACGAGCGGTATTCCGACTTTGGCTCGGCCCTCATCTACAAAGCCACCTCGCGCCTGCAGGCCACCACGTGGCTGGCCCTGCGCGCGGCCTACAACACTGGCTTCCGGGCGCCCTCGCAGCACCAGCAGCTGTACAGGCAGCTCACGCTGCTGCCCACGGCCAGCGGCACCACCTACTCGGGCATCTACAACAACCAGAGCGACATTGCGCAGGTGGCCGGCATCAGCAAGCTCACGGCCGAGAAGTCGCGCAACGCCAGCCTGGGCCTGGTGCTCACGCCCACCAAAGACCTGGTTTTCACGGCCGACGCGTACCAGATTGACATCGATGACCGCATCTCGCTCACCAACGAGTTTGGCGCCGGCATTGCGCCGCAGCTCGACGACGCCCTCGACAAGGCCGAAACCACGAGCGTGCAGTTCTTCGCTAACGCCCTGAACACCCGCACCCGCGGCCTCGACTTGGTGGCCAGCTACAGCCGCACCTTGGGCCGCGGTACGCTGCACGTCACCGCCGCCGCCAACTTCAACGAAACTACCCTGCGCAGCCTCAACGTGCCCACGCTGTTTCGGGGCATCCAGAACGATGAAATTGCCGGCAACAACTTCATCGGCCAGCGCCAGCTGTCGCTCATCACCACGGGCAGCCCCAAAAGCAAGCTGCTGGCCAGCGTGGGCTACGAGGGCGTGAAATGGGGCGCCACGACCCGCTACACCCGCTTCGGCCAGGTGGCGTCCTACGATTTCAACTTCGACGGGCTGGAAGAGGGAAGCTACTACTTGGTGTTCAGCCCTAAGTCCGTCACCGACCTTATCCTCACCTACAAGCCCATGAAAGGACTGACCCTGGCCGCCGGTGCCCAGAACCTGTTCAACGTGCGGCCCGACAACCTGCTGCAGGCCGCCAAAAACGGGCACGCCCCCGACGGCTTCGCCTCGGCGGCCGACTACCAGGCCTACTACCTCAAAACCTACGGCACGCCCTCTACCACGCCCTATGACCACGACATTCTGCCCCACCACATGGTGCAGATGGGCGCCAACGGAGCTTTCTTCTACCTGAAAGCAACTTACGCCTTTGGGCAATAAGTTTTTAGGTCGTTGCTTGCAGGTTGAATTCTCTTCCCATCCAACATTCATTTTTCCTGCATGAAAAACACCGCTACTCCTTCATCGTCGCGCCTGGCCCGCACCGACCTGCTGCGTTCGCTGCAAAAAGCGTTTGGGCTGGCCGTGGCCGCCGAGCAGCCCGGCGCGCCCTCTGTGCCCGAGCTCATCGCGCAGGCCGAGGACCAGGGCCGCCGCCGGTTCCTGGCCAACAGCGCCAAGCTCGGCGCACTGGCCGGCGCCACCGGCCTGCTGGCCGCCTGCGAAACCGTGGTCCCGGAGCCCGCTCCAGACCTCACGGTCTTCCGGGGCAGCAACGCCCAGGGTGGCCCAGCCCGCGTGGTGGTAGTGGGCGCCGGCATGGCGGGCCTCAACTGCGCCCTCAAGCTGCAGAAAGGCGGCGTTCAGGCCAGCCTCTACGATGCCAGCACCCGAGCGGGCGGCCGCATCTTCACCGCCAAAAACCTGATGGGCAGCGGCCTCACCACGGAGCTGGGCGGCGAGTTCATCGACAGCGGCCACGTCGACATGCTGAACCTGGTGACGGAGTTTGGCCTGCCGCTTTACGACGTGGAATCGCCCAGCGAAACGGCCCTGGAGAAGGATACTTACTTCTTCAATGGCCGCCGGTGCTCGCTGCAGGAGGTCATTCAGGCCTTCCAGCCCTATGTGGCCCGCATCACCGACGACGTGCGGGCCATGCCCAACACCATCGTGTTCGACAATTACGGCGCGGCCGGCCCCTATGACCAGCTGTCTATCTCGGGGTATTTTGACTCGATTGGCATGACGGGCATGATTCGCACGCTGCTGGAAGTGGCCTACGTGACCGAATACGGCCTCGAAGCCACCCAGCAGACGGCCATCAATTTCCTCTGGCTTTTTTCGCCCGACACCCGCAAGGGCACGTTCGACATTTTCGGCATCAGCGACGAGCGGTACAAGATTCAGGGCGGCAACCAGCGCCTGACCGACGCCATGGCCCAGCGCCTGGCTGGCCAAATCACGCTGCAGCACAAGCTGGTGGCCCTGGCCAAGCCTGCCGATGAGTACGTACTGACTTTCCAGCAGGCCAGCGGAGCCACCGTCACCGTGACGGCCGACATCGTGGTGATGACCATTCCCTTCAGCGTGCTGCGCCAAGTCAGCCTCAACCTGCCCTTGCCATCCTGGAAGGTGAATGCCATCAACAACCTGGGCTATGGCACCAATGCCAAACTGTTCCTGGGTTTCAACAGCCGCCCTTGGCGCACCAACGGCTGCACCGGCTACATCTTCTCCGACCAGGCCACCCAAAGCGGTTGGGACGGCAGCCAGCTGCAGCCCGGCACCGCCGGCGCCTACACCGTATATGTAGGCGGCCAGGTGGGCGTCGACATGGGCACTGGCACGCCGCAGTCACAAGTGAGCCGCTTCCTGCCCACGCTGGAGGCCGCCTGGCCCGGCACGCGGGCCCAGTACAACGGCAAAGTCGAGCGTTTTCACTGGCCCAGCAACCCGCTCACGCGCGGCAGCTATGCCTGCTACCGCCCCGGCCAGTACACCACCATTGCCGGGGCCGAAGGCCGCCCGGTGGGCAACTTGTTCTTTGCCGGTGAGCACTGCAGCGCCTACTTCCAGGGCTACATGAACGGCGCCGCTGAAACCGGCCGCATGGCAGCGCAGGCAGTGCTACAGGCCGCCACTACCAAGAAGGTGGCCATGTTCTCTCGCTTCCGCCGCGGGGCGGTGCCGGTATAGCCCAAGTGCAGGTTTTCTTATCAAAAATCCCTCGTTTTCGCCCGGAAGCGAGGGATTTTTGCTGTTAATGGCGCAACGCCTCAATACTGGCAAGGTATTTATTTTGCTTCTTTACAGGTAGCGTACCGTGACCTTGATAACTTTGGGGTGCCATTGGCCTTTGTGACGCTTCTTTTTTAGCTATGACCATCAATACGTTTCGTATGGTGCGCCTGCTGGGCGCATTCCTTATCTGTCTTGCGCTGGCGTCCCCGGCATCGGCGCGCGTGGCGCCTCGGGCAGCAGCCGTCGCCGACATCCCGCCCCTCGACGGCCTCTGGAAAGGCCAGCTGAAAGTGCCCGGTGGACAGCTCGAAGTCATCTTCCGATTTGTGAAGCTCACCGGCGGCGAATACTTCGCCACCCTCGACGTGCCCCTGCAGAAGGTGAGTCGCATGGCCGTGAAAACCGAAGTGAAGGCCGACACCGTGCGCCTGTTTGCCGAGGAAGCCAACAGCCGGTTCATCGGCAAAGTATCGGCCGATGGCAAGCAGATGGTGGGTACCTGGCAACAGCCCGGCTTTAAGGTACCCATGACGCTGACCTTTAGCGCCCTGCCCGCCATGAACGCCAAAAACGTGCGTCTTACTCCGCCCTACCGCGAAGAAGAAGCCACCTTCAGCAACCTGAGCGTGAACACCCGCCTCAGCGGCATGCTCACCATCCCGGCTGGCCCGGGGCCCTTCCCGGCCGTGGTGCTGCTCTCCGATGCCGGCCCGCAGGACCGCGACGGCACCGTGGGCGACTTTGCGCCCCTGGGCCTGCTGGCCGACTACCTCACCCGGCGCGGCGTGGCCGTGCTGCGTTTCGACGACCGCGGCGTGGGCAAGTCGGGCGGTACGCCCGCCGTCACCACCGCCGACCTGGTGAGCGACGCCCAGGCCGGCCTCAACTACCTGCGCACCCGCCCCGAAATCGACTTGGCTCACTTGGGCCTGGTGGGCCACGGCGAGGGCGGCAACGTGGCCCTGCTGGCCGCCGCGCAGCCCCTGCCCCCGGCCTTTGTGGTAACGCTGGCCGCCTACGGGCTGCCCGGCCGCGACATCGTGGTGCAGCAGCAGGCCACCACCCTGCGCACCCTTGGCACGGAGACGGCCCAGATTGAGGCCGCCACCAAGCGCCAGCAGGCCATGCTGGAAATCATCCGCCAAACCACCGACAACGCCCAGGCCCAGGCCATTGTGGCCAACATGCTGAAGCAGAACAACGCCGCCATCGACAACGCCACCGCCCAGTCGAGTGCGGCCGAGATGACCTCGCCCCGCTACCGTTACTTCCTCGCGTTCAATCCCGTCGAGAAACTTAGCGCCGTGACCTGCCCGGTGTTGCTGCTCAACGGCATGTCCGACCTGACTATCAACGCCGACGCCAACCTGAACGCGCTGAAAAATGGCTTGGGCAAGAACAAGGCCGTGACCGTGAAGAAGCTGCAGGGCGTCAACCACCTCTTCCAGCCCGAACAAGGCAAGTGGCCCGTCATCAACGGCCAGCCGCAGCCCAATTTCTCGCCCGAGGCCGAAGAAACCATCCGCGAATGGATTGTGGCCCAGACGAAGAAGTAACAGGCTTGAATTGGGGTTGATGCACTCCTGCGTCGACCCCGATTCAAGCTCAGCTTACCATCCACAAAGAATACTGATGAGGTTTAGATAACAAAAAGGCCCGGCTGTGAAGCCGGGCCTTTTTGTTACCTCTTAAGGATGGCTGCTGAGCGTCAGCGCCTTTCCCTGTGGTCTTTACTTAATCATGTCCACTTCGGCCTTAATCATGGCGTTGTAGCGGCGGCCCTGGCCGTTGGCCAGCGTGAGCAGGTTCCAGCCCTTGCCGATGGTGTAGCTCCAGGTGCGGCTTTCCTTGTATTCGAAGGTGGGACGCATAATCTGGCCGTAAGGCGTGTAGTTGTCCATGAAGTTGGTGGTGTAGAACTTGTCGCCGCCCACAATCCACTCCATGGCCACGAAGAAGCCTTCTTCCGGCGCCGGGATGTTGTAAGTGCTCAGGTCGATGGTGTACCACTCGCCGCCGCGCGACGCCGAGACGACGACGTTTTCGGTGAGCAGGTCGGTGTTGGGGGCGTTGTAGTTGCCGTCGGCCTTGTAGAGGCGCACGCGGAAGGGCTCGCGCGGGAAGCCGTTCTCGCCGATGTAGAACGACACGGTGCGCACGTTGCCCAGCTTTTTCTGCTTGTCGTTCTTCACGAAGAAAGCGTACTGGCTGCCGGGCAGGCCCTGAATCATGCCTTCGCCCGGGTTGTTCGACTTCGAGCCCAGCTCCAGGTTTTTCACCTTGCCGCCCTTCACCGTCACGTTGCCCAGCTCAATCACGCGCTTTTTGAGCTCGATGATGAGGTCTTCGGTGGCGCCGCGCTTGATGAAGATGGCGCTGCGCTCGTAGCCCAGCGTCATCACGATGAGGGAATCCTGGCTGGTTTTTTCCAGGCCGGCCAATTGGAAATATCCGTATTCGTTGGTGAGGGCGCCGGTGCCCTCCTCACGCAGGCCAATGGAGGCAAACGGCACCGGGTCTTTGGTCTTGGCATCCACGACACGACCGGTAATGCGGTTTTCCTGCGCCCAGCTCAGCGCCGGCAATAGCAGCAGAACCCAGAAAGCGAGAAAAGGTAAGCGTTTCATCATTGCCAAAAATAATATAGTTGGATGTCGACTGGCAAATTTACAAATTCCGGACCATACTATTGCCATTGATAGTCAATGAAGGCAGTAATGAATTTAGGGAATGCAAATTGAAATCAGCAAGCGAAGCCCGCAAATTGGCCCGTATTGGCCTAAAAATACGTTCCAAATAGCTGGGTTGGATGTTGCATTTTTCCCGATAAAATTCCCAAACGAACACGGACCGGTTTGTTGCGTATCGGGGCCAACATTTATTCATTCACCTTTTTCTTTCTAACGTGAAAAAAAGCCTTCTCTCGTTGCTTGCAGCCGGCGCCCTGCTGGCCAGCTGTGAAACCAAGCATTCCGAAACCAAGGACCAGCTGGCCGAAGCCGGCCAGGACACCGCCGTGATGGCCCGCGACGGCCAAACGGCCGCCGACATGGCCGCCGGCGCCGCTAATTCCGCCGACAACGCCTGGGACCTAAAGCCAAGCTGGCCGACGTCAAGTTCAAGGAAGTTACTGCGCCGGGCGTGACCGTGCGCGGCGACAGCACCTACAACGTGTATAGCGTGGACGAAACCGTGCTGTTCGACACCGACAAGGCCGACATCAAGCCCAGCGCGGCCGAAACCCTGAAGCAGATTACCGGCTCCATTGGCCAGCGCTACGCCAGCAGCCAGGTGCGCGTGATGGGCTTTGCCGACTCGCGCGGCGACAAAGACTACAACAAGGACCTGAGCGAGAAGCGCGCCGAAGCCGTGAAAAGCTACCTCGTGAGCCAAGGCGGCATCGACGCCGGCCGCGTGAGCGTGGAGCCCATGGGCGAAGCCATGCCCGCCGCTACCAACGCCACGCCGGAAGGCCGCCGGGAAAACCGCCGCGTCGAAATTGCGGTGCGTACCAAATAAAACAGCCCGCTCCGCCCTTGGCGTTGCTAACAGAAAAGGCCCGAACGCCCGCGCGTTCGGGCCTTTTGGGTGGCAGCTGGCACTGAACAGTGCCCCCAAATGGGCTGGAGCAGCACCGGAACATCCGTAAATACCTTTTCTGAAAAATACGGTTGATTTTCGGTGCTTGATAGACAAGGGATTGCGGAAGAGTACGGCCGATTTTTTCTGAATGCGCGAACAGCTTGCGTACCTTTAGGGTGCCATAAATGGATTCGTATTATTTGAGATGAACAGGTACTTTTTTTGGGCTTTGTTGTGGCTGGCCGTGCCGTGTGCCGCGCAGGCCCGCGCCGCCGTTCCGACGGGCGACAACATCCCTCTTGCCGGATTGTGGAAAGGCAAGCTGACCGTGCTGGGCGGGCAGTTAGACCTCACCATCAGCGTGGTGCCGCTGGCGGGCGGCAAATATTTCGCGGCCCTCGACGTGCCGGCCCAGAAAATGACCCGCGTGCCCACCGAAGTCACCGTGCGCGGCGACTCGGTGCTGCTGGCCATGCCCGGCGCCGGCAGCCGCTACGCCGCCCGTTTCGACCGCGAGAAGAATGAGCTCAACGGCACTTGGACGCAGGGCACTGTGAAGTCGGCGGTGCTGCTGAAGCACTCGCCCATGCCCACGCTCAACGGCCCCAGCACCCGCCTGGCGCCACCCTACCGCGAAGAGGAAGTGACGTTCAGCAACCCGGTGTCGCGCCTTAGCTTGAGCGGCATGCTCACCGTGCCTGCCGGGCAGGGCCCTTTCCCGGCCGTGGTGCTGGTGAGCGACGTGGGCGCGCAGGACCGCGACGGCACTTTTGGCGACTACCACATGATGGGCTCGCTGGCCGACTACCTCACGCGTCGCGGCATTGCCGTGCTGCGTTACGACGACCGCGGCGTGGGCAAATCGGGCGGCAGCACGGCCACGGCCACCACGGCCATGCTGGTGAGCGACGTGCAGGCCGCCATCAACTTCCTGCGCTCGCGCCTGGAAGTAAACATCAGCCGCATCGGCGCCATTGGGCACGGCGAAGGCGCCGACGTGGCCCTGATGGCCGCCGGCGCACCGCTGCCTCCGGCGTTTGTGGTGTCGCTGGCGGGCTACGGCCTCACCGGCGAGCAGACGCTGCTGCAGCAGCAGGTGACCGAGCAGCGCGCGCAAAAGGTCGACCCGGCCAAGATTCAGGCTGCTTATGAGCGGCAGCGCACCATGTACGATATCATTCGGCAAACCAACGAACCCCAGGCCAAGTCCATTGTGGCCAACATGCTGCGTCAGGACCACCCCGACCTCGACCCCAAGGAAGCCCAAGTGCAAGCCGTGAAGCTCCTCACGCCCTGGCGCCACTTTTTCCTGTCCTACGACCCCATTGCCGAGCTTGACCAGGTGGCCTGCCCGGTGCTGCTGCTTAGCGGAACCGACGACCAGGAAGCCCCCGCCGACCTGCACCTCACCGCCTTGGAGAAGGAGCTGAAAAGCGTGAACCGCGCCACCGTATCGAAGCGCCTGGCCGGCGTGAACCATCTGTTTCAGCCCCCCAAAACAGAATGGACCTTGATGAACGGCGAAATGAAACCCATGTTTTCGCCCGTGGCCCTCGACGTGATTCGGGAGTGGATTGTGGGGCTGGGAGTGAAAAAATGATTCGTTGATGTGCTGATATGCTGCTCGTGCATCCTCTTTGCTGAATAGCTGAATAGTAAAAGGCCCGGCTTCACAGCAGGGCCTTTCTGTTTACGCGGCATGCATGCGCTATTCGGCACACATCAGCACATCAAAAAATCAGCACGTCATTTAATCATGTCCACCTCGGCCTTAATCATGGCGTTGTAGCGCAGGCCCTGGCCGTTGGAGGCGGTGATGAGGCTCCAGCCCTTGCCGATGGAGTAGTTCCAGGTGCGGCTTTCCTTGAACTCGAAGGTGGGACGCATAATCTGGCCGTAGGGCGTGTAGTCGTCCATGAAGTTGGTGGCGAAGAACTTGTCGCCGCTTACCACCCATTCCATGGCCACGAAGAAGCCTTCTTCCGGCGCGATGATATTATAAGGAGTGAGGTCGACGGTGTACCACTGCCCGCCCTGCGGGGCCGAGACCACCACGTTTTCGGTGAGCAGGTCGGTGTTGGGGGCGTTGTAGTTGCCGTCGGCCTTGTAGAGGCGCACGCGGAAGGGCTCGCGCGGGAAGCCGTTCTCGCCGATGTAGAACGACACGGTGCGCACGTTGCCCAGCTTCTTTTTCTTGTCGTTTTTGACGAAGAAGGCGTACTGGCTGCCGGGCAGGCCCTGAATCATGCCTTCGCCGGGGTTGCTGGCTTTGGCGCCGAGGCCCAGGTTTTTCACCTTGCCGCCCTTCACCGTCACGTTGCCCAGCTCCACGGCCCGCTTGGGCACTTCGATGGTGAGGTTGGCGAGGGGAACGCCACGCTTCACCAGCACGGCCCGGCGGGCGTAGCCCAAGGCCACCACTATCAGCGAGTCGGCGGTGTTCTGGGTGGGAGCGGGCACAATGAATACACCATGCTCGTTGCTAAGGGCCCCGATTTGCTCATTTTTGAGGCCAATGGAAGTAAAAGGCAACGGCTCTTTGGTGTCTTTGTCAACGATTACGCCCTTAATCTGAACCTGCTGCGCCCGGCCCATGGTTGCGGCACCGGATAAAAATAGTGCTATAAAAAGTAGGCGTTTATACATAACATGCTAGGTAGACCGAACAAAATTACAAATTAGAGAGCGGAAAGTTATTAGAAATTATTAGGACATACAACCATTGCAGCAAAGCGGGCCCCTGCCACTCGTAAAATTGCACTATTGCCAAGGGCCAAAATGGTGGTAAAAAAATGATGGCGTTCGGAAAGCTTTTGCCTGCGTACCTTTGTTTGTATTCTTTCTAAATAAGCTTTCACGCTTCTCCCACCCGTGGCATTATTCCGTCGTTCACCGCAACAGGTTGCCGCCAGCGCCGCTACCCGGCGCACCGCCAAAGACCTGCGCCTGGGCGAAACCGGCACCATTTGCTGCCTGGAAGACCCCGAGATGGCACTTAAACTGCTGGAAATGGGGTGCGTGCCCGGCGTGAAAGTGCGGCTGAGTGGCCGCGCCCCCTTGGGCGACCCGCTGATGCTGGTGCTGGGCGACCAGGAGTATACACTGTCGGTGCGGGCCAATGAGGCCGCCACCATTTTGCTGAAAGAATAGGGCGCGGCGTATGGCGGCGATGTTGAGCAATCCTTCGACGGCGGAAGCCGTCGGCCTGCACACCGGCCCGGCCGCCGGCGCGCGGCCCATGCGCATCGCCCTCATCGGCAATCCGAACAGCGGCAAGACGTCGCTGTTCAATCAGCTCACCGGCCTTAACCAGAAAGTAGGCAATTTCCCCGGCGTGACGGTGGACCGCAAGTCGGGCTTTGCGCAGCTGACCGCTACCCAGCGGGCCGAGATTGTGGACCTGCCCGGCACCTACTCGCTCTACCCAAAGAGCCTGGATGAGAAGGTGATTACCGACCTGCTCTACGATAGGACGTCGGCCAGCTACCCCGATTTTGTGGTGGTGACGGTGGACGCCAACAACCTGCGCCGCAGCTTGCTGCTGTTTACCCAGCTGGGCGACCTGGGCCTGCCCGCCGTGTTGGCCCTCAACATGATGGACGTGGCCGAGCGCCACGGCGTCAACATCGACCTGCCCGCGCTGGAGCGGGAGCTGGGCGTGCCCATTATTCCGATGAACGCCCGCAAGGGCATCGGGGTAGCCGCCCTCAAGATTGTGATGGCCCAACGGCTCGACGCGCCGCCCGTGCGCTGCTGGCAGCCCGACGAAAAGCTGCTGCCGCTGGTGCGCCAGATTCGCTACTACTTCGACCTGCACAACGACTACCTGGCGCTGCACTACGCCCAGCAATTCCGCCAAATCGGTTTCCTGAGTGCCGATGACAAAGCCTATCTGCAGGAACTGACGCAGAAGTACGGCTTCGATGCCACCGCGCAGCAAGCAGCCGAAACCATTGCCCGCTACGCGCGCATCAACGAAATCCTGCTGGAGACGGTGACCGTGACGCGCACCGAAACTCGCGAGCCCGTCAGCAACCGCATCGACCGGGTGCTGACCCACCGCGTGGGCGGCTACCTGATTTTTCTGGCCATTCTGTTCCTGTTGTTTCAGGCCATTTTTGCCTGGGCGCAGTATCCGATGGACTGGATTGACCAAGGCATTTCGGCCCTGAGCGCGACCATTCAGGAGAACTTTCACGGGCCGCTTATTCGGCTGCTGACCGAGGGCGTGCTGGCGGGCCTGGGCGGCGTACTCATCTTCATTCCGCAGATTGCGCTGTTGTTTGGCTTCCTGGCTGTGTTGGAGGAAACGGGCTACATGGCCCGCGTCACCTTCCTGATGGACAAGCTGATGCGGCCGTTCGGCCTAAGCGGCAAAAGCGTGGTGCCGCTGATTTCGGGGCTGGCGTGCGCGGTGCCGGCCATCATGGGAGCGCGCACCATTGAGAGCTGGAAAGACCGGATGATAACCATCTTCGTGACGCCGCTGATGTCGTGTTCGGCGCGCATTCCGGTGTACACGGTGCTGGTGGCGCTGGTGGTGCCCGATGAGGCCGCCTGGGGCATCTTCAACCTGCGCGGCGTGGCCCTGATGTCGCTGTATTTGCTGGGCCTGTTCTCGGCGCTGGCGTCGGCCTGGGTGCTGAAAAAGGTGCTGAAAGCGCGGGAGCGGAGCTACTTCATCATGGAGTTTCCGGTGTACCAGTGGCCGCGCTGGAAGAACGTGGGGCTGACCATCTACCAGAAAGTGCAGGCCTTTGTGCTGCAAGCCGGCCGGGTGATTGTGGCTATCTCGGTGCTGCTGTGGGTGCTGGCCAGCTACGGCCCTGGCAACCGGCAGGAGGAGGCCGTGTCGCAGCTCATGGTGCGGCAAAATATCGGGTTCAGCTCGCCGCAGGCCATGGCCCGCTACAACCAGGAGCACCCCGAATACAAAGAAGAGTTGGCCCGCCGGGTGGCCTCGGCCCGCCTCGAAAATTCGTACGCCGGCACCTTCGGCCATCTCATTGAGCCGGCCATCCGGCCGCTAGGCTACGATTGGAAAATTGGCATTGCCCTGCTCACGTCATTTGCGGCGCGGGAAGTATTTGTGGGCACCATTTCTACCATCTATAGCGTGGGGCAGGATGCCGACATGGGCACGCTACAGCAGAAGCTGCAGGCCGAGAAGGACGCCAATGGCCAGCCTTTTTTCACCACGGCCCGGGCGTTTTCGCTGCTGGTGTTCTACGTGTTTGCCATGCAGTGCATGAGCACGCTGGCCGTGACGTACCGCGAAACCAAGAATTGGCGCTGGCCGCTGGCCCAGCTGCTGTACATGACGGGCCTGGCCTACGTGGCCGCGTTTGCGGTGTACCAAGTGCTATCCTGAGCGATGTAGAGACGCGACACTTCGCGTCTCGGCGTCCGCGCCGTTCTCGAATCGTTCAACGCCGAGACGCGAAGTGTCGCGTCTCTACGTCGTTCGGTGTCCGCTTAGAAGCGAGGTGTTCAGAAATGGACATCTTTTTTTATTGGTAATGAATGGGATAAGTAAGTTAAGTATTTGATAAATAAAGTTTTGAAACAATGGCACGGGGCTTGGCAATGCTAAGGGGAAACACCTTTACTTCTGCACGAAAATGGACAGAGCCATTGCCCCTTCAATTCAAATCCAACGGCAGCGCCGCCGCTGGCTGCTGGGGCGGGGGTAGCCGTGGTGGCCCTGCTGGCGGTGCTGGCCTTCCGGTCGGTGCTGAAGCCCAGCTTGCGCCGCACCGATTTGCTGACCGCCACGGTAGAAATCGGCGACGTGGAAGCCTCGCTCACGGCCGCGGGCACCATTATTCCGGGGCGGGAAGCGGTGCTCACCAGTCCCATTCAGAGCACCATCCGGCGGGTGGTGGTGGCGGTGGGCGCCAAGGTGAAGCCCGGCGAAACCATTCTGGAGCTGGATAAAGAACTGGCCAACTCTTCGCTGGCCAAGCTCGACGACGAGCAGCTGCGCAACCAAAACAAGAACTCGCAGCTGCAGCTCACCTTGGAGCGCAGCCTGAACGACCTGCGCACCCAAGCCGAGGTGCAGGCCGTGAAAGTGCGTAGCCTGCAATCGGCCCTGCGCGACGAGCAGCAGCTGCTGAAAATAGGCGGCGGCACCGCCGAAAACGTGCGCCAGGCCGAGCTGAACCTCACCGTGGCCCAGCTGGAAGCCCAGCGCCTGGCTCGCCAGATACAGACCCAGCAACGCTCCAACGCCGCCGACGTGCGCGAGCTGGGCTACACCGTGTCGATGCAGCAGCGCAGCATTGCGGAGCTGGCCACCAAGCTGCGGCAAGCCGACATCAGCAGCCAGCAGCCCGGCGTGCTGACTTGGGTGAATGAGAACATCGGCACCACGGTGCAGGCCGGCGACCCGCTGGCCCGTGTGGCCGACCTGAGCAGCTTCCGCGTGCGGGCCACCATTTCGGACAGCTACGCGGAAGACCTGCACCAAGGCGACCCCGTGGTGGTGCGCGCCAACAACACCGACCTGCGCGGCACCGTGGCCACCATCAGCCCGAGCGTGGAAAAGGGCGTGGTGACCTTTTATGCCCAGCTCGACAACCCGCACCACCCGGCCCTGCGCGCCAACCTGCGCGCCGACGTATTTGTGGTAACGCGGGCCCACCACGGCGTGCTGCGCGTGAAAAACGGACCCTTCTACCAGGGCGGCAAAGAGCAGCCAGCGTTTGTGCTGAAAGACGGCCGGGCGGTGCGCCGCACGGTGCGATTCGGCGACAGCAACTTCGACTTCGTGCAGGTGGTGAGTGGCTTACAGGCCGGGGAAGAAGTGGTGGTGTCGGATATGAAGGACCATCTCGACACGCCGGAGCTAACGCTTAAAGACTAAGACGATGAAACGAGCTTTCTTCTTCTTACTCGGGATGGTGGCGTTGTTGGGGCGGCCGGCGGGCGCCCAGCAGGCGGCACTACCGGCGGCCGGCAACCTCACGCTCGACCAGATTATTGCCCTGGCGCTGAATCAGTCGGCAGTGGGTCAGCAGGCCCTGACCACGCGCGAAACCAGCTACTGGGCCTGGCGCGGCTACCAGGCCAATTACCGGCCCCAGCTGGGCCTGCAGGGCACATTGCCCAATTTCAGCCGGGCCATTGCGCCGGTGGTGCAGCCCGATGGCACGACCAGCTTTCAGTCGGTGCGCATCAATAATTCCGATTTGGGGCTGACGCTGAGCCAGAACATTGGCCTCACCGGCGGGCAGGTATTTGTGGGCTCGGTGGTGCAGCGGTTCGACGATTTCAACGGCCAACTGCGGCGCTACAACAACCAGCCCTTCACGCTGGGCCTCACGCAGCCGCTGGGTCAGTTCAACGCCCTGCGCTGGGCGCGCCGCATCGAGCCGCTGCGCTACCAGGAAAGCCAGCGCCAGTACGTGGAGGAGCGCGAAACCATTGCCCAGCGCGTCACAGAGCTGTATTTCGACGTGCTGCTGCAACAGGTGAATGCCGAAGTGGCCCGCCAAAACGCCCAGGCCACGGCCGAGCTGCTGCGCATTGGGCAGGAGCGGTACCAACTGGGCCGCCTCTCGCAGAGCGACCTGTTGCAGATGGAGCTGAACCTGCTGAACGCCCAACAGGCCCAGACTCAGGCCCAGCTCGGCGCCGAAAATGCCACCGTGGAACTGCAAGGCTATACCGGCTTGGCCGAGGCGCCCGCGCTGGCGGTGCCAGCCCCCGCGCCGCAGCCCGCCGTGGCGCCTACGCTTGCCCTAGAGCAGGCCCGCCAGAATCGCAGCGCCACGCTGGCCTTCCGCCGCCGGCTGCTGCAGGCCGAGCGCGACGTGGCGCAGGCCCGCGGCACCACGGGCTTCCGGGCCACGCTCACGGCCAATACCGGCTACGTGAACCAGGCCGCCACCCTCGGTGCTACCTACCTCAACCTGCAAAACCAGCAGCAGGTAGCCCTGTCGTTTTCGATGCCGCTGGTGGACTGGGGCCGGCAGCGCTCCATCATCAAAACTGCCGAGCTGACCCGCAACCAGGTGACGCACACCGTGGCCCAGGAAGAGCGCACCTTTGAGCAAACGGTGCTGACCCAAGCCAGCCAGTTTGCGGCGCTGGCCCAGCAGCTGCGCCTGGCCGGCCGGGCCGATTCCATTGCCCAGCGGCGCTACGACATTGCCCGCGCCACTTACCTGCTGGGCCGCATCAGCCTCACCGATTTGAGCCTCGCGTCCAACGCCAAGGACGGCGCCAAGCGCGACTACATTTTTGCCCTGCGCTCGTGCTGGGTGGCGCACTTCCGGTTGCGCGCCCTCACGCTCTATGACTTTGAGCGCCAGACGCCCATCGTGGCGGCCCGCTGATACTTTAATTTATTCCACGCGCTTTTCTCACCTTTTTTCTCATGGAAAATCTGCTCGCCACCTCTCCCGAAACCCGCTCGCAGCCGCTGAACGGGCACGCGGCCGCCACGCCGGTGCTTCGCCTTACCAACATCGAGAAGGTGTACCAAACCAAAACCATCGAGACGGTGGCGCTGAACCAGGTCAACCTCACCATCAACCGCGGCGAGTTTGTGTCGGTGATGGGGCCCAGCGGCTGCGGTAAATCGACGTTGCTCAGCCTGATGGGCTTGCTCGACGAGCCCACCCGCGGCACGATTGAGGTGGACGGCCGCACTGTGCAGTCGTACTCCGACCGCGAGCTGGCCAACCTGCGCAACCTGAAAATCGGCTTCGTATTTCAGAGCTACCACCTAATAAATGACCTCTCGGTGGTCGACAACGTGGAAGTGCCGTTGCTCTACCGCAAGGGCCTGGGCGGCAAGGAGCGCCGTCAGCGCGCCCTCGATGCCCTCGATAAAGTGGGTCTGAGCGCCCGCACGGGGCATTTTCCGGGTCAGCTTTCGGGCGGGCAGCGGCAGCGGGTGGCCATTGCCCGGGCCCTGGCCGGCGGCCCCGAAATCATTCTGGCCGACGAGCCCACCGGCAACCTCGACTCGGTGATGGGCGAGGAAATCATGGACCTGCTGCTGGGCCTCAACCGGCAGGACGGCGTGACCATTGTGATGGTGACCCACGACGAGCAGCAGGCCCTGAAAACCCAGCGCGTGGTGCGCTTCTTCGACGGCAGCCAGGTGGGCTGATTCAGTGAACAGTTATCAGTTAACAGTGAGTAATTAAACAGCTCGCGTCAACTGCCCCAACTGTTCATTGCTCACTGTTAACTGATAACTGAAATCATGCTTCTCTCTTACCTCAAAATTGCTTGGAAGGTGCTGATGCGCCGCAAGTTCTTTGCCTTCATCAGCCTGTTCGGCGTGAGCTTCACGCTGATGATTCTGCTGGTGGTGATGGCCATTTTCGACCACACGGTGGGAGCGGCTGCGCCCTTGAAGCGCATCGACCGGATGCTGTTTGTGAATACCATGCGCCACGAGATGACGGACGGGCACGGCTGGATGGCCAACCCCGTGAGCGCGCACTTCGTGGACGACTACGTGCGCAAGATGAAAACGCCCGAGAAGGTGGGCGTCACCACCGTCTCGGCCAATGCCACGGCTTTCACCAAGAGCAAACTGCTGCCGCTGGACCTGGCCTACACCGACGGCAGCTTCTGGCAAATCATGGACTATGATTTTCTGGGCGGGCGGGCTTTCACCGGGGCCGAGGTGGCGCAGGCCCAGCACGTTTGCATCATCAACGAGGCCACGGCCCGCGCCTACTTCGGCACCACCGACGTGGTGGGACGCGCCATCGAAATCGACCTGAAGCGCTACCGCGTGGCCGGCGTGGTGCGCAACGTGTCGGCCGCTCAGATATACGCCTACGCCGACGTGTGGGTGCCGTACACCTTGAACCCGCAGTACACCAAGGACAGCCGCTTGGAAGGCGAGTTCCTGGTGGTGCTGCTGGCACCCTCGGCGGCAGCCGTGCCGGCCGTGAGCACCGAGTACCAACAGATTATGAAGCGGGTGGAGATTCCGCGTCCCAAGGACGTGAAGGCCATTTATTCCTACGCCGACCCCATTCTGCCGGGCTTTACCCGGGCGTTTTTGGCCCACGACAGCCAGCTGAGTAGTGATAACCTCACCAAATTTTATGCGCTGGTGGGCGGCTTGGCGCTGCTGTTTATGCTGCTGCCGGTGCTGAACCTGGTGAACCTGAACGTGACGCGCATTCTGGAACGCTCGGGCGAGATTGGGGTGCGCAAGGCCTTCGGGGCGGCCGGCCCCGATTTGGTGGGGCAGTTTCTGGTCGAGAACCTGGTGCTGGCCCTGGTGGGCGGGCTGCTGGGCCTGGGCCTGGCCGCCGGCGCCCTGGCCCTCGTGAACGAGGCGCACCCCGTGGCCTACGCCCACTTCTCGTTGAGCTGGAGCGTGTTTGGCTGGGGCATGCTGCTCACCCTGCTCTTCGGCCTGATGAGCGGCGTGTACCCGGCTTGGAAAATGTCGCGCCTCAACCCCGTGGCCGCCCTGCGCGGCGGGGGCGAACAGAAGTAAAAGCAATGGGATGCATCTGTCATCCTGAGCAAAGCGAAGGACCTTATCACGTTCGCATTATTTAGGATTACTGTGCGCTGTTCATCTGCAATAAGGTCCTTCGCTTTGCTCAGGATGACAGGCGGAATCCCCCATCTTCAATAATAACTCTCATGCTTCGCCATCTCTTCACCCTCATATGGAACCGCAAGCGGGCCAACCTGCTGTTGATTTCCGAAGTCTTTTTCTCCTTCGTGGTGCTGTTTGGGGTGGGGGCGGTGCTCATCACCGTGAGCAAAAACTACCTTGCCCCACTCGGCTTCGAGTCGGCGCAGGTGTGGCGGCTGCTGGTGCGCGCCGGCCAAAATCAAAAGATGCCCCGCGCTGAGCTAGACGACGTGCTGCGCCAGGTGAAAGCCCTGCCCGGTGTGCAAACCGTGGCCCTCACCAGCAACAACCTGCCCTTCACCTTCAACACCAACAACTCGGATTTTACCTACAAAGGCCGCAAGACGCCGTTCTATGCCAACACCTACGACGCCGACGACCACTACGGCGAGGCCATGAAGCTGCACCTGCGCGAGGGGCGCTGGTTCCAGCCGGCGGACGACGGCACCAACCATCGCCCCGTGGTTATCAGCCAGGACCTGCGCGAATTCCTGTTTGGCGACGAGCCGGCGCTGGGCAAAATCTTTACCTACGCCGGGGCCGGCAAGGAAACCAAGCCCGAAGACGAATTCCAGGTGGTGGGCGTGGCCGACAACGTGCGGATGGAAAGCGACTTCTCGGCTGCCATTCCGTCGGTTTGGAAACGCCTTATTCCCTACGACACCACGCACTGGGAAACGGCGGCCGTGCTGGTGCGCGTGGCCCCCGGCCAGGGCGGCGCGCTGCAGGAAAAAATAGCCCGCACCGTGGCCGGCGTCACACGCCAGTGGACCACCGAAGTGCGCGTGATGGAAGACGACCGCCAGCACCGCCGCCTATTCACGCTGGTGCCGGTGGTGGGGCTGTGCCTCATGGGTTTGTTTCTGATTATCAACGTGGCACTGGGCCTGTTTGGGGTGCTGTGGTACAACATCAGCCAGCGCCGGGCCGAAATTGGGCTGCGGCGAGCCATGGGCGCCACCGGCGCGGGCATTGGCTGGCAGTTTCTGGGCGAGATGATGGTGGTCACCACCTTCGGTGTGGTGTTGGGGACGCTGCTGGCGGCGCAGTTCCCGCTGCTGCACGCCTTCGATTTGCCGACGCAGCCCTACCTGCTGGCCATTGGGGCGGCGGCCGGCGCCGTGTATGGCATCACGGCGCTGTGCGCGTGGCAGCCCAGCCGGCTGGCGGCGGGCATTCAGCCGGCGGTGGCCCTGCGCGAGGAGTAGCGGCGGCGGGCAGCAGTATTTTGCTGCCCGGCGGTAACGAAGCCCGGTCCGCGCCGGTATCCGGGCAACCCGGCCCGGCCGGTGTGCATCTGGATATCGAAAGCCATCCTCAACCCTCACTTATTTCCTTTTTTTGCATGAAAACCTTCTCGACTCTCGCCCTGCTGTGGCTGCTGGCCCTGGTGCCCGCCCTGGCCCAAACCGCTCCGGAAATCCGCGTCGTGGGCGCGTTCCACGCTTTGGATGTATCCGATGGGGTACAGGTTACCCTTGCCTCGGGCAGCACGCAGCGCGTGGAAGCCAGCGCCGACACGCCCGAATACCTGGACCGCCTCAAAACCGAAGTGCGCGACGGCGTGCTGAAGGTAAGTTTTGAGCACAAGCTGAACGAGGCATGGAGCAAAGACAACCGTCCGCGCAACCTGCGCGTGAGCATCGTGGGCGCCCCCCTCACCGGCGTGGAGGCCAGCAGCGGCTCGCAGGTGACGATGAAAAACGACTACGCCGTGAACAGCTTCAAGCTCGATGTGTCGTCGGGCGCCATCTTTACCGCGCCCACCCTGACGGGTGGAGACGTGCAGGCCCAGGTGAGCAGCGGCGGCGTGGCCAGCGTGGGCGGCAAGGTGCAAAGCCTGAGCGTGCGTGCCTCCAGCGGCGGCGTGTTCAAGGGGCAGGACGTGCAAGCCGCCACCTGCGAGGCCAGGGCCTCGAGCGGCGGCACCATCAACGTGGCCGTGCAGGACAAGCTTACGGCCGATGCCTCGAGCGGCGGCGACGTGCGCTACGCCGGCTCGCCTCAGGTCACCAAGCACACCAGCAGCGGCGGCAGCGTGAAGGGGCGGTAGCTGCGCATTGTCCGGGCCGAAGGGCAGCCGTCATGCTGAGCTTGTCGAGGCATCTCTATTTCACGCAAGGATTACTCTTCGCGGTAGAGATGCTTCGACAAGCTCAGCATGACGTTCTACGTTAGTTTGTTATCTCACCTTTCTTTCTGCACCATGTTTCTCATTGTCGACGACGACCTCGCCGTCCGCACTTCGCTCAAGCTGCTACTGAAGCAGGCAGGTTATCCCGCCCAGGCCGTGGCCACGCCGGCCGAAGCCCTGGCCGTGGTGCGCGATGCCCCGCCTACACTGGTGCTGATGGACATGAACTTCTCGATGGCCACCACCGGCGACGACGGCCTGGCCCTGCTGCGCGACGTGAAAAGCGTGACCCCGCAAGTGCCCGTCATCCTCATCACCGGCTGGGGCTCCATCAGCCTGGCGGTGGAGGGCATGAAGGCCGGCGCGGCGGAGTTCGTGACCAAGCCTTGGCACAACGACGCCCTGCTCCAAACCATTCGGACGGTGCTTAGCCTGCACGATGCGCATCCGGCCGACTCGGACAGCCCCAGCGCCAGCCGCCGCCAGCTCGACCGCCAGTACCGCTTCGCCGACATCATCGGGCAGGATGCGCAGCTGCTGCACGTGCTGCGCAACGTGGGCCAAGTGGCACCTACCGACGCCTCGGTGCTCATTGAGGGCGAAAGCGGCACCGGAAAAGAGCTCATTGCCGAAGCCATTCACCGCAACAGCCAGCGCAAAAACCAGCCCTTCGTGAAGGTGAACCTGGGTGGCATTTCGAGCAGCTTGTTTGAAAGCGAGATGTTTGGCCACCGCCGCGGCGCCTTCACCGACGCCAAGGCCGACCGGGTGGGCCGCTTCGAGCTGGCCAATGGCGGCACCATTTTCCTGGACGAGATAGGCGAGCTGGAGCTGGCCAGTCAAGTGAAGCTCCTGCGTGTGTTGCAGGACCGCACCTACGAGGTGCTGGGCGACAGCAAGCCGCGCCGGCTCGACATCCGCGTCATTGCCGCCACCAACCGCAACCTGGCCGAGATGGTGCAGCAAGGCCGCTTCCGCGAAGACCTGTTCTACCGCATCAACCTGATTACCGTGCGCCTGCCCGCCTTGCGCGAGCGCGCCCAGGACATTCCGCTCTTGGCCCAGCACTTCGTGGACCAGCTGCGCGCCACCTACCACCGCCCGGCCCTAAAAGTGGGCGCCCGCGCCATGCACTGGCTGCGCGAGCAGCCCCTGCCCGGCAACATTCGCGAGCTGAAAAACCTGGTGGAGCGCGCCGTGCTCGTGAGCGGCAAAGACGAGCTGGGCCCCGAAGACTTCCAGGCCAATGCCCAGCGCCTGCCCGCCCGCGCGCCCGCGCCCGGCGAACTGCCCACCCCCGGCACCATGACCCTGGACGAGCTGGAAGCCCAGATGATTCGCCAGAGCCTGGCCCACTACGACGGCAACATCAGCCGCGTGGCCAAGGCCCTGGGCCTGAGCCGGGGCGCCTTGTACAGAAGGCTGGAAAAGCACGCCATTCCGTTTGATGAGTAACTACTACTTGTTGGCTTAAGAACTTAAAAGAACGTCATGCTGAGCGCAGTCGAAGCATCTCGCGTGCCACCACTAATCCTTTTTCAACGATTGGATTACTGACACACGCGAGGTGCTTCGGCTGCGCTCAGCATGACGTTTTTTGCGCGCTGCATGACATTCTTTTTCCCGTCGCAAATGACGCTTCGCACCAAATTCCTGCTATTTGTCACCATCATTCACGCCGTGCTCATTGCGCTGGCGGCCCAGCTGCGCACTACCAACCCCACGCTGTTTGTGGCCGCCGAGGTGCTGCTGCTGGTGAGCATTGTGCTGACGGTGCAGCTCTACCGCGGCTTTGTGCGGCCGTTTCAGCTCATTGCGGCGGGCACGGCGGCCATTCAGGCCAAGGATTTCTCGATGAAGTTTGTGCCGGTGGGGCAACGCGAGATGGACCAGCTCATCGACGTGTACAACCGCATGATTGACGAGCTGCGGCAGGAGCGGGTGAGCCAGCACGAGAAAAGCTTCCTGCTCGAGCGGCTCATTGAAGCCTCGCCGGCCGGGGTACTCATTCTGGATTTTGAACGCCGAATTGAAAGCGCGAACACCGCTGCCGAGCGATTTCTGGGCCAGCCGGCCGACGCCTTGCTGGGCCGGCTGCCTGCCGAGTTGCCCGGCGCCTGGGGCCCGGCCCTGGCCGACCTAACCGAGGAGCAGCCGCAAAGCCTGCGCCTTTCCGGCCTGCAAACCTACCGGGCGCACGCCGCGCACTTCTTCGACCGGGGCTTTACGCGCCGCTTCATCCTGCTCGAGGAGTTGACCCAGGAGTTGATTCAGCAGGAAAAGCAGTCGTACGGCAAGCTGATTCGGATGATGTCGCACGAAATCAACAACTCCATCGGCGCCATCAACTCCATTCTGCACAGCTTCGGGCACTACCGCCCGCAACTCGACCCCGCCGACCAGCCCGATTTCGCGCAGGCGTTGGACGTCAGCATTGCCCGCAACACGCAGCTGGCCAACTTCATTGCCAACTTCGCCCGGCTGGTGCGGCTGCCGGCCCCCGTGCTGCAGCCGGCCGACGTGCACGCCCTGCTCCGCGGCATTTGCCGGCTGCTGCAGCCGCAAAGCGAAGAGCGCCGCATCCGCTGGCACCTGGAGATGCCGGAAACGCCGCTGGTGCTGCGCGTCGATGCCCAGCAGCTGGAGCAGGCCTTGCTCAACATTGCCAAAAATGCCCTCGAAGCCATCGGTCACGACGGCAACATCTGGGTGCGCACCACGGCGCAGCCGCCCGGCATCATCATTGAAAACGACGGGCCGGGCCTCACGCCCGAAATCAGCCAGCGCCTGTTCACGCCCTTCTTCAGCACCAAGCGCGACGGCCAGGGCATCGGCCTGACCTTGGTACGCGACATTCTGTTGGCGCATGGATTCCGGTTTCAACTTATTACGCAGAAAAACCAGCGCACTGCATTTATTATCGAAATGCCCATATTATTTGAGGGGACAAATCGAGCAGTTTAGATGTTTAAAAAGAAAACGACCTAAAAAACTAAGGAGTATTTGCAAAAAGCTTGCTTAACTTCGTGAGGTAGCCTTCAAACTGCAACCTCTTATGACTCGCAAGCAATACCTGGCCACTGCCTGCCTCGGCTTTATTCTTTTGTTGGCGGGGGTGGCGGCTTTCCTGCCCCAAAGCCACCCCGAGGCCAAGCCCGATGCCTTCAACCCCGCCGACCTCGCTTGGATGCTTTCCGCCTCCGGCCTCGTGCTGCTGATGACGCCGGGGCTGGCGTTTTTCTACGGGGGCATGGTGAGCAAGCGCAACGTCATTTCCACCATGCTGCAGAGCTTCATTGCGCTGGGTGTCATTTCGATACTGTGGTACGTGGTGGGCTTTTCGCTGGCGTTTGGAGACAGCATCGGGGGCGTGATTGGCAATCCGCTCACCTTTTTCATGTTCAACAACGTGGGTACGGCCCCGCACCCGCGTCTGGCCTCCAACCTGCCGTTGGTACTGTTTGCAGCGTTTCAGTTGAAGTTTGCCATCATCACGCCGGCCCTTATCAGCGGGGCTTTTGCTGAGCGCATTCGTTTCTGGGGCTACTTGCTGTTTATGTGCCTGTTCAGCTTGTGCATCTACTGCCCGCTGGCCCACTGGACCTGGCACCCCGACGGCTTCCTGTTCAAATGGGGTGTGCTTGATTTCGCCGGGGGCACGGTGGTGCACATCTCGGCCGGCTTTGCGGCGCTGGCGGGTGCGCTGGCCCTGGGCCGCCGCCGCACCCACCTCGAAGGCCACACCCACGTGCCGCCCAACGTGCCGTTCATCCTCATCGGCACGGGCCTGCTGTGGTTCGGCTGGTTTGGGTTCAATGCCGGTTCGGCGCTGAAGGCCGATGCCACGGCGGTGCAGGCCTTCATGACCACGCACCTGGCTTCGGCCGCCGCCATGCTCACCTGGATGATGATTGAAGCCGTGCGCGGGCAGCGGCCCTCGGCGGCAGGCGCGGCCATTGGCGCCGTGGTAGGCCTGGTGGCCATTACGCCGGCGGCGGGCTACGTGAGCTACGGGCCGGCGCTGTTTATCGGCGTGGTGGCGGCAGCCATCAGCGCGGGCGCCGTTGACTTGAAGAACAAAACCACCCTGGACGATACCCTGGACGTGTTTCCCTGCCACGGCGTGGGCGGCATAGTGGGTATGATTCTCACGGCCGTGTTTGCCAAAAACGGCGGTCTGGCCACCACCGGCGAGTGGACGCTGCTGCTGCGCCATCTGGGCGCGCTGGCGTTCATTTCGGTGTTCACCTTCGGCGGTTCCTACCTGCTCTATAAGTTCACCAACCTGCTCATTCCCATTCGGGTAAATGCCCGCCACGAAGCCGACGGCCTCGACATGAGCCAGCACGGCGAGACTGTCCTGCCCATCGTGCCCGAAGCCGTGCCCGAGAGCGAGCTGCGCTACGTGGTGCGGGCCTCGTAGCAGTCGGCAAGCACAACGGAACGTCATGCTGAGCGGAGTCGAAGCATCTCTACCGCGCAAGTAACTGGATTACTATTGCACGCGAGATGCTTCGACTGCGCTCAGCATGACGTTCTGATATACACGCGCTACACTCCCAGCACAAACACCGTCGGAATCTTGTGCAGCTCCGGTGCCGGCAGCCGGCGCCAGTCGCCCACCGTCAGCGTCTTCACAAACTCCCCGGCGCCCGTCACATCGGCCGCCACGCATAGGCGCGTGCCGGGCTGCAGGTGGGCCAGCAGGTCGGCGAATAGCGCCCCGTTGCGGTAGGGCGTCTCAATAAACAGCTGCGACTGTTGCCGCTGCTGCGCCTCTTTCTCCAGCGCCTTGATGGCAGCCACACGCGGCGCCTTCTCAATGGGCAAGTACCCGTGAAAGGCAAACTGCTGCCCGTTCAGCCCCGAGGCCATGAGGGCCAGCAGCAGCGATGACGGCCCCACCAGCGGCACCACCCGCAGGCCCAGCCGGTGGGCCTCGCGCACCAGCGCCGCGCCGGGGTCGGCAATGCCGGGGCAGCCGGCTTCGCTCAGGATGCCGCCGTCAATTCCCTCTTTCACCAGCGGCACCAGGGCGGCGCGCACCTCAGCGTCGGTGCTATCCTTGTCGATGACGGTGAAGCGGATGTCCTCAATCACGCGCTGCGGGGCCACGCTTTTCACAAAGCGGCGGGCCGTGCGGGCATTCTCCACCAGGAAGTAGGGGAGGGACGCGACGGCGCTGGCCACCTGCGGGGGCAGCACCTGGGTCGCCGTGTTTTCGGCCAGGGGCGTGGGGAGGAGGTATAGCGTGGCGGGCATGGGCGCGGGAGTTGAGCCGCAAAGGAACGGCACGAAGGCTGGCCCCCGGCGGAGCACGGGCTTGGGGGCCTTTCCGAACGCAGCCGGAAAGCCCCCGAAGGCCATGAGAGGCTTTCCGGCTACGTTCGGAAAGGCCCCCAAGGCCTTCGTGGCCCTTCCGAACGTGACCGGCAAAGCCCTGCAGGCCTTCGGGTGCCCTCTGGTTGCGTTCGGAAGGGCCCCGAAGGCCTTGGGCAGCGCCCCGGCAGCGGCGGGTGGCTACGCTGCCGGGGCTGCCTTAGCCGCTTGGGCGGCCTTGGCCTTGCGGGCAGGCGTGGCCAGCAGGGCGTAGTCGAAGTAGGCCGCGGCCTGCGCGGGGGCCGCCCGGTGGGCCCACAGGGCGCCGGTGTGTACCTCCCACAGGGCAGCGCACAGGGCTTCGGCGTCGGGGCCGAGGGTAGCAATGCTGTCGCGCACGGCTTTCTGGGCCGTCTGCTTGCCGGCCGTGGCGGCGCCGTACTGCGTGAGCAGGGCCCGGGCCCGGGCGCCGCCGTCGGCGCCCAGCTTCTTGGCGCGGGCTTCCAGGGCTTCCACGTAGGCCCGGAAACGGGCCAGGCGCTTGGTTTTGGGGGCTTGGGTCAGGCCCGAGAGCTTGTCCGGGTACACGGCCAGCAGCTCGGCCGGCTGCCCGAAATAGGCGGGCTTCACCTTGGTCACGTCCAGCTCCTGCACCAGGGCCTGCACCTGCCGCCACACCGCGTCTTCGGTGCGGGTGCCGCTTTGGGTGCTGCCGCTGCCGGCCGTGCGGTTGCTCAGGCCCCCGTCGAAGGCCGTGAGCGCCGCCCCCAAGGCGGGCGCCAGCGCCGCCAGCGCGGCGGGGGTGCCGGGCGCATCCAAGGCCGTGGCCGTGTAGCGGGCAAACTCCGCCAGCCGTCCCCGGCTGGTTTCGATGTTGAGAAAATGGTTTTCGTATTTGTCGGCGTACAGCATGTGGTAGGGGGTGAAGGTGAATGAAATCAGTGCAGTGGCTCAATATAAGGCCGGGCTTGGCTTCGGCCGCCGCGCCTATTCCAGCACGAGTTTTTTGGCGAAGGCGGCGCCGGCCACGCGCACATGCACGGCGTAGAGGCCGGGGGGCGGCCGGCCAGGTCCAGGCGCAGGGCGGCCGTGCCGTCGGGCGCGAGGGCCACCGTCCGGGGCGGCCCCACGGCGCGGCCCAGCGCGTCGAGCACCTGCACGCTGGCCGCGGCGCGCGGCGGCAGCCCAGCCAGGGCCAGCGTGGCCTGCCCGCCCGCGGCCGGGTTGGGCCACACGCTGCAGCCGGCGGCGAAGGCGCGGGCCTGCTGGGCGGCGGTGGGCCGGCCCCAGGGGTACAACACCTGGGTGGCCGAGCAGCCCAGGTTGTTGGTGACGGTGAGCCGGACGGCCGCGCCCGGGCCCGGCACCGGCGCGAAGCGGCGCGGGGGCGGGGTGCGCCCCTCGTAGAAGGAGCCGTCGGGGAAGTGCCAGCGCCAGCGCTCGAGCGTGGCCAAGCGCGGGCCGGGGGCCGAGAAGTCGGCCAGGCGCAACGTGTCGCCGGCGGGGCTAAGCGCGTAGCCCGCGTTGGGCACGGGCGGGCGCTGGCAGAAGGCGGGCACGTAGGGGGTGCCCAGCCCGCGCAGGCGCGTGAGCAGGCCGGCCTCGTCCTGCGTGGTGACGCCGCCCGCGGTGTGGGCAATGGTGCGCTGCCCGGCCAGCGTGAGCGTACCGTCGGCCTGCAGGGCCGTTTGCTGCAGGGCGGCGTAAGTGGCCAGCGGCAGCTCCCACAGGGCCGTGGCGCCCGTGCCGGTGGCGGCGTACTCGGCCACGAAGCTTTGGTTGGGGTCGTTGAGGGCCGGGCGGCTGCGGAAGCCGGTGAGCAGGTAGTGCCCGTTGGCCAGCACCTGCACCCGGCTAAGGCTGGCGCCGGGGTACCGCGCGTTTTGGCCCGTCAGGCGCTGCTCCCACTGCAGGGCGCCCAAGCTGTCGAACTTGGCCAGGTAGCCGGTGGCCGTGGGGTCGCTGTTGAACACGGGCAGGTACTTATTGGCGTACACGATGCCGGCCACCACGTACCCGCCGTCGGGCGTGGCCTGCACGTCGTTGGGCAGGTACTGCTCGGTGATGCTGCCGAAGTACTCGTTGGCCAGGCGAACGGTGTCACCGTTGGCTTTTAGCCGTTGTACCCAGCCGCTCACCACCACAATCTGCCCCGGCGGGTACGGCGCCTGCCAGGCCCGGCCCTTTGTGCCGATGAGCACATAAGACCCGTCGCGAAGCGCGGCCATCGCCGCTACGTTCACGGTATTGGCGTTAGGGGTGTTGCCGGGGTACTGGCGGCGCCATACTGGGCGCTGAATGGAATCGAGTCGTACCACCTGTGCCCCGCCCAGGCCCGTAAACTGGCCCGGCACGAAGCCGAATAAGTTTACAGTGTGCGCCCAAAGCGCCCCGCCCGCCGGCAAGGGAAGTAGAGAGGCAGGCGTGTTGACGTAGCGATATTCGGGCAGGTAATGAGGCAGGCCCCGCCAAGCACCCGTTGAATCCGCCCGTACATAAAATGGGCTCGTGTTGCTTACGTTCGCTGCCGAGGTTGAATCGGCGTAGCCCGTCAACAACAAATCGCCGCCTGCCAGGGACAAACAATTGGCGTACGAGCCACTCAGCAACGGATAGTGCTTACTGCTCAGGGTGTCGCCCTGGTTGTTGAAAATCCAGACGCTGACTGTATTGTAAAAAGGCGCGGTGCCGTTTGCCCGCACGTACCTGCTTCCAACCCCCACTACCTTATTTAAACGCGGCTGTGCTAGCTGTGTCACCGCAATTTGGACCGAGGGTGCTTCGCCAAACACGCGTTGCCAAACTTGCGTGGGTTGGGCGCTTGTGGTCATGCTAAGGGCTACCCCTAGAATGACTAACACATGAAATCTCATGGTATAAGAACCAACTATTCCACTACCAATCGATGGGTTGCCACAGGGCGCCCATCAACAACCAACGTATAGAAGTACGTGCCGCTCTGGTAAGCACGAACGTCGAGCAAAAGCTGGACTGTGTTATGAACCAGCAGTTTTTTCTCAACTATGCGCCCGTCGAGTGCATGACGGACAACCAACTCGGCACGTTGGGGTGCCTTGGGGAGTTGATAAGTAATAGTGGTAAAGCCGCGCGCAGGGTTTGGTGCGTTTTGCGCCATTGCAGGTTGCACTACAGTCGGCTGGGAATTGCCATTTGCGGTACGCTGCAATCCATTAGGCCCTGATGGAGCGCACTGCATCCCTTGCGTTCCTTGATAATTGGGAGTCGCATTTGCAGCGGTTAACTGAACTTGGGGCGCGTTAACCAAGGAAGAAATTTGTGCGCTATAATCCTTAAAAGTCAGGTAGTCCAAAGAAGCGCCGGTGTTCGCATTGTACAGCGCATAGAAACCAGTGCTGCCAGAACCGGCATCATCAAATAAATTCTTGAGAAGTGGGCTGGTGGAGTTGCCAGGCGTTGGTGAGGGATTGCTCAGCGTTACCGTCGAGGCGCTTTCGTTGTAAATCCCGTAGCTCACGCCGCCCCGCGTGCTGGCCGGCACGCCCCGCGCGAAGGTGTTGCAGCTGGCGTAGCTGTTGCCGGCGCCGCTGAGCAGGGCGTAGCCCTTTTCGCAGGCGCCGAAGAAGTTGCCCCGCACCTCCGTCTGCTGGCCGCCGGGCAGCACCTGGGCAATGCCCACGGCCAGGTTCAGGAAGGTGTTGTCCAGGGCCTGCACCAGGTACTCGCTGGCCAGGCCCACCTGCCGCGGGCGGTAGCTGGCGTAGGCAAACGTGGCGTAGGGGCTGGGGTCGGGCTGCTCGAAGGTGCACCCCGTTATCGTGGCGGGCACGGCCTGGGCGCCCACGCCCACCGTTTCGTTGGCGTGCAGGGTCGACTGGTTGGCGGCCAGGGTCTGGCTCACCTGGGGGGTAGCGGGCAAGGCCGCCGCCGTGGGAAACGTGAACTGACTGCCGCGCACCTCGAAAGAGCCGGGCACGGACACGGCCACCTGGTGGCCACTCGTGACGGCCGCCAGGTACAGGTCGCTAAACCGGCTGGCTTCCACCCGCATGTGGGGCGGGGTGGAGGCCACGTCAATCAGGTTGATGCCCAGCATCGCGTGGCGCAGGTCGTTGTTTATGAAGCTGGCCGCCCGAAAGTCACCGCTCACGGCCACGTGCTGCTGGGTGTACCAATAAGTGGTGCCGCTGGCCTGGTACGGGGCCTTCATGGCCAGGGGGTCGGAGTCGAAGCGGCAGTTGCGCACGAAGTCGTTGGCGGTGGCCGCCGTGCCGTCCAGGTTCAGGCCCAGGCTTCGGTAGTTGTGCAGAAACTCCACGCCGTCGAGGAACAGGTACGGGGTGTTGGGCGAGGCCAGCGGGTCGCGGGTGTAGTCCAGCCCGTTCTTGCTGTGCATAATGCGCGACGGGAGCGTGCCCACGGGTTGGCGTACACGCCGTGGCCATTGCCGGGGTGCACCAGGCCGCCCCACATGTCGTCGCACGCCGCCGTGATGGTGCCCCCCTCCAAGTAGAGGCGGGCGTCGTCGAGCACCACGTCGGCGCCGGCTTCCATAAGCAGCACGCCACCCGTGGGCAGGTGAAACTCGTTGTTGTTGAGGGTGAGCGTGCCGCGTGCCACGTGGAAGTAGGTGCCGGGCGCCCGCGGCGTGGGCGGCGTGGAGGAAAAGTCGTAGCGGAAAGGGTCGCCGTAGCCGTACTGGGGCTGGGTGAAGTCGGCGGTGTAGTAGGGGCCCAACTCTACTATCGGCGGCGCCGGCGAGTAGCTGTACTGGCAGCAGTTGGTCTTCACCACCACGGTCACGCTCATGCTCACTGGCGCGCCCGAGGCGGGCGTCGCCGTCACGGTGTAGGTGGTGGTCGCCAGCGGACTGACCACCACCTGGGCGCCGGTGGTGGCCGACAGGTTCTGATTCGGCGACCACGCGTAGGTGTAGGTGGTCGCGGCGCACGGAATGGTGGGCGTGAGCACGGCCGAGCCGCCTTGGCAGATATCGGTCCGGCTGGCCTTTACCGTGGGCGTGCAGTTGATGACCGGGCCGGGGCCCCCGGCCACGGCAGATTGGGTTTGGGCCGAAGACTGGCCCACGGTCAGCCAGCTACACATGGCTAACAGCCAAAACAGCCGCTGGCGGCGGGGGGGGGGGGGTAGAAGTTTTTCATGGGCAGCTGAAAAAGGGATGAGGGCTGCAAAAAAGCTTGCCCCGGCAAGGTACTGAAAAGCACGAGCTTTCCTAATAGCTTGCTGTCCCACCTCTTACCTGCCGTGCCTCCCCGTCCTACTGCCGCGCAAACGCTTTCACCAGCCCGAATACTTCTTCCGGGTTTTCGGCGTGTACCCAGTGGCCGGCGTCGACCACCGTGGCCACTTCCGAGTTCGGAAACAAGGCCGGAATGCCGTGCAGCTTGTCGTTGGTGGTGATGTAGTCGGACTTGCCGCCCCGGATGAACAAAGCCGGTTTCAGAAATGGCGCCGGAGCTGTGGTGGCTTCGCCGATGGCCGCCAACTGGGCCGCCAGCACCGGCAGGTTGATGCGCCAGGCAAAGGTATTGTCTTCCTTGCGGTACAGGTTTTTGAGCAGAAACTGCCGGGTGCCTACGTTGGGCACGTGTTTGGCCAGGGCGGCGTCGGCCTCCTGTCGGTTGGTGCAAGTAGTGAAATCCACAGATTGCAGTCCGGCCAGGATGTCGTCCTGGTGTTCCATGTCGGAAAAGCGCGGGGCAATGTCGACCACAATGAGCCGGGCCAGCCGCTCGGGGTGGTCCAGGGCCAGGCGCATGGCCACTTTGCCGCCCATGCTGTGGCCCATCAGCGTCACGTCGGCACCCAGGCCGAGGTGGTCGAACAGCTCCAGTACGTCCTGGGCCATGAGGGCGTAGGAGTGCTCGGGGCTATGAAAGGAACGGCCGTGGTTGCGCAAATCCACGCTTACCACGCGCAGGCCGGCTTCGGTAGCCCAGCGGCGGGCGAGGCTCTGCCAGTTGTCGAGGGTGCCAAACAGGCCGTGGAGGATGACCAGGGGCCGGCCCTGGCCCTGGTCGAGATGATGAAGCAAAGGCATGCGGCAAAAGTAGGGTGTAAGGGCTGCCTCTGCGCGACTGGAAGAATGCTATGCAGAGCAAAAAGCGAGAAAATAAGAACGTCATGCTGAGCGCAGTCGAAGCATCTCTACCGAGGAAGTAATTATTTACTATTGCGGTAGAGATGCTTCGACTGCGCTCAGCATGACGTGCTGCATTTTGCGTTCAGCAGAGCGTTCTGATTACGCCGTCGCTCCGGCCGTGGCCCCCTCAAAAGCTGGCGCAAACACCGTCTGAGCAAACGCTTCCAGCGTGGTGGGCGTGGTGCTTTCGGACGTGCGCGGGCCCTTGGTCATCGACTTCTCCTCGTTGATATGCTGGGTCATTTCAATGTAGAGGTCGGCCATGTTCTCGCTCAGGCCGGCGCCCACCATGCCTTGTCTGGCGTCGGCATACGGAAACGGCACGTAGGGCAGTTCCGGCCGGCCAATGGCCTGACCCAGAATGCTCGTGGCCTCGGCCATGGAATAATCTCGCGGGCCCAACAGGTAGTGCACGGTTTGTCCTTCCAGTGCCGGACCGGCCAATAGCTCGGCGGCTTTGGCGGCAATGTCGCGGGTGGCCACCATGGGGAAAGCCACGTCGGGCCGCGTGGCCGAGCCGATGATGCCCATGTGCTGCACCATGCCCACGTTGGCGAGCAGGTTTTCCATGAAATAGGCCGGGCGCAGGTGCGCCACCGCCAGGCCCGCAATGGCGTTGAGGCGGGCTTCCTGGTGGTGCAGGCCCACCACGGGGCCGGTGCCGGCGGGTTGCTCGGCCCCGATGCTGCTCAGGTGCACCACCTGGCGCACGCCGGCGTCGCGCACGGCCCGGGCGGTGGCTTCGCCGATTTGCTGCATGTGGGCCAGCACGTCGGGGGCCGTGACGTTGGGCGGAATCATGAGGAAGGCGGCGTCGGCGCCGCGCAGGGCTTCGGTGAGGAAGGCCACGTCGTGAGCGTCGCCAGCTTGGGTAGTGGCGCCCGCTTGCTGCAGGGCGTCGAGGCGGGCACTGGGACGGGCCACCGCCGTGACGTGATGGCCCTGGCCGATGAGGTGATGAACAAGGGCCGTTCCGATGTTGCCCGTGGCGCCCAATACGGTGATTTTCTTAGCCATGAGTTAAGTTGATGAGGCCGAAGCAGCGTTGCCCGGCGGCGGAACAAAGGTGAAGGCCTACCTTTGCTTTTCGCAAGTACCTACGAAAAAGTAGGGTGCTCACTAAAAAGAAATAATTGCTGATAATCAACACAATAATTTTTATGCCAAAACCCACCAAACAGCAGCAGGCTGAAGCCTATTGGAGCACCTCGGAGGCCGAGCGCACCCTGACGTGCCCGGTGCGCACCACCCTCAACGTGTTGGGCGGCAAGTGGAAGTTGCTCATCCTGTCCTACCTGCTCGACGAGCCGCGGCGCTACGGTGAGCTGCGCCGGCTGATGCCCGAAATCACGGAGAAGATGCTCATTCAGGAACTGCGCGAACTGGAAACCGATGGCATTGTGGCCCGCACCGTGCACCAGACGGTGCCGCCGCGCGTCGACTACAGCCTCACCGAACAGGGCCAGCGCGTGCGGCCCGTGTTTGCCGAATTGCTGGGCTGGGGGCTGCAGTATCTGGAGCGGGCAGGCGGTTGTGGCGTGGCCGGACTGCCCGCTACGCAGAAAAACTGACGCGGCGCGCGGAGCAACAGTCAGGCTTCATGTTTCCCACATGCGTGGCGGTTTAGGTTCGGCGTCTCATCCCGGGCGGCTTCGGTTGGCCCTCTTTGTTTTCGTCTTCTGAAACGTTCCTTACCTCTGCTTGCGGGGGCGCTGCTCCTGGCGGGGCAGGCCCGCGCCCAGGTCACGCCGCCCAGCACCACCACGCCCCACAACCCGCCGAATGCCGCCTCTGCGCAAGAGCCCACGCATCACCCCAACGACACCCCCGGGGAGCGCAGTGGCTGGAGCCTTCACTTCCAGCAAACGCTGATTGACCAGTGGCACAGCGACCTGCACACGCCGTATTCGGGCGACTACAGCCTGGCCGACCGCGAATCGGCCAAACTCTCGTTCACGTCCACGCTCTTCATTGGGCGGCGGCTGTGGAAGCGGGCGGCCGTGTATTTCAATCCCGAAGTGGCCGGCGGCAGCGGCCTGAGCAGTGCCCGCGGCATTGCCGGCTTCACCAACGGCGAAACCTTCCGCATCGGCGTGGCCGACCCGGTGCTGTACCTGGCCCGCCTCTACCTGCGCCAGACTTTTGCCCTGGGGCCCGGCACTGTGGAAGAAGAAGACGGCCTCAACCAGCTGGCGGGCCCCCGGCCCGAGCGCTATTTTGCCGTCAATGTAGGAAAGTTCAGCGTGGCTGATTTTTTTGACCAGAACAGCTATTCGCACGACCCCCGCACCCAGTTCCTGAACTGGGGCCTGATGAGCGCCGGCGGCTGGGACTACGCCGCCAACACCCGCGGCTACACCGTAGGCGGCGTGCTCGAGTACGTGACGCCCGCCTTTGCCCTGCGCTTCGCCTCCACGCTGGAGCCCACCTATGCCAACGGCCCCACATTGGACTTCCACTACGGCAGCGCCCACGCCGAAACCCTGGAGCTGACCAAGCACTACCACCTGGGCAGTCGCCAGGGCACCGTTCGGGCGCTGGCCTTCCGCAACGTAGCGGCCATGGGCGACTACCGCGCCGCCACCGCCGCCAACCCGCGCCTGCACACCGACACCTCGGCCGTGGCCCTGTTTCGGGCGCCGGGCCGCACCAAAACCGGCTTCGCGCTCAATGCTGAGCAGGAACTGAACGCAAACGTGGGCCTCTTTGCCCGCCTGAGCTACAACGACGGCCGCTACGAAACCTGGGCGTTCACCGAAATCGACCACAGCGCCAGCCTGGGCCTGGTGAGCACTGGCGCCCGCTGGCAGCGGCCCGACGACCGCCTAGGCGCCGCCGTGGTGGTGAACGGCCTCAGCCCCGAACACCGCGACTACCTGGCGGCCGGCGGCTATGGCTTCATCGTGGGCGACGGCGCCCTGAACTACGGCCTCGAAAGCATTGGCGAGGTGTATTACAGCTTCAGCCTGCCGCGCTACCACGCCTCCATCAGCCCCGATTACCAACTGGTTATCAACCCCGGCTACAACCGCGACCGCAGCGGGCCGGTGCACGTGGCGGCGGTGCGGCTGCACGTGGAGTTTTAGGGGCGGGAAGTGGCTCTGCGTGTAAAATTCGGGCATCTGGACGGTTGGGGCCGGCCGCCGCGGGCCGGGGGCCGTACCTTTGTGCCCGCCGCAAGGCGCGTTTGCGTTTCCCCATCCAACCCTAGTCCGTGTACCTTCATCATGTGGCGTCCTACCTTCCGGAGGCCGTCGTCACCAATGCTCACTTCACCCGCCTGAATGGCCTGGCCAGCGAGTGGATAATTGAGCGCACCGGCATTCAGGAGCGGCGCAAAGCGGCCCCCGGCGAAAATGCCAACACCATGGCCATTGCCGCCACCCGCGCGGCTTTCGCCGCCGCCCCCGCTTTTGCTTCCGATAGCGTCGACCTCATTGTGGTGGGCACTTACACGCCGCACGACACCATTTTCACGGCCGCCCACGCTGTGCAGCGGGATTTGAACGTGAACGAGATTCCCACGGTCAGCATTTCCTCGGCCTGCTCTTCGCTGCTCAACGCGGTGGAAATCGTGGAAGGCTACTTTGCCATGGGCAAAGCCACCCGTGCCGTGGTGGTGGTGACCGAGCACAACACCGCCTACAACAACGAGGAAGACACCATGGCCGGCCACCTCTGGGGCGACGGCGCCGCGGCCCTGCTCATCAGCAAGGAGCGCATCGCACCCGGCGACTTGCGCATTGCCGAGGTAGTCACCGGCGGCGCGGCCCCGGTGAGCAAAGCCGACGAGTCGGTGACGCTGAAGCCCGTGGAGCGCGGCATTGTGATGCCCTTCGGCCGCGACGTCTTCCAGCAGGCCTGCATCTACATGGCCAAGGTGACCCAGCAGCTGCTCGACAAGCACGCCATTGCCATCGAGCAGCTTACCTACCTCATTCCGCACCAGGCCAACCTGCGCATCTCCAAGAACGTGACCAAGCAACTGGGCCTCGACCCCGCCCGCGCCGTGAGCAACATCGAGCGCCTCGGCAACACGGGCTGCGCCGGCGCCGCCATCGGCCTGGCTGAAGTGTGGGACACGCTGAAAGGCGGCGATAAGGTGATTATCACCGTGTTCGGCGGCGGCTATTCCTACGGCGCCATGCTGCTGGAAAAGTAGAACGTCATGTAGTGAACGGTCATGCTGAGCGCAGCGAAGCATCTCGCGTGCTGTAGGTAATCCAATCGAAAGGATTAGCGGTAGCACGCGAGATGCTTCGCTGCGCTCTGCATGACCGTTCTTTACCCCATGTTACCTCCCGTCGACGCTTTCCTGCCCGAAATCACCTTTCAGACCAGCCGCAGCAGCGGGCCTGGCGGGCAGAATGTAAACAAGGTGGAGTCGCGCGTGGAGCTGCGCTTTCCCCTGCGCGAGTCGCAGGTGCTGACCGAAGCGCAGAAGGAGCTGATTTTGGAGAAGCTGGGTGGTCAGCTTACGGCCGAGGGTCTGCTCCTCGTCACGGCGCAGGACGACCGCAGCCAGCTGCGCAATAAGGAAATCGTCCTGGCCCGCTTCCACGAATTGCTGACGAAAAGCCTGCGCCGCCCCAAGCCCCGCAAGGCCACCAAGCCCAGCAAAGCCGCCGTACGCAAGCGCCTCGAAGGCAAAAAGCTGCACAGCGACAAGAAAGCCAACCGCCGCAAGCTGGACTAAGCGCCGGTAACGCCGCCGCACGCGGGGCGGTGGCTGTGCCCTGGCGTGGCGGCCCTATAGCAGCGTGCC
Source organism: Hymenobacter sp. 5317J-9 (assembly GCF_022921075.1). Taxonomy (NCBI): domain Bacteria; kingdom Pseudomonadati; phylum Bacteroidota; class Cytophagia; order Cytophagales; family Hymenobacteraceae; genus Hymenobacter; species Hymenobacter sp. 5317J-9. The sequence continues at coordinate 50,444 of NZ_CP095050.1, read as the reverse complement.
CCGCAGCAGCAGCAGCGCCACCGAGAAGTAGATAATCAGGCCCGTGACGTCGACCAGCGTGGCCACGAAGGGCGCCGACGACGTGGCCGGGTCCAGGCCCAGCCGCTTGAGCAGCAGCGGCAGCATGGAGCCCGCCAGCGAGCCCCATAGCACGATGCCCACCAGCGCCACGCCCACCGTGAGGGCCACCAGCGCCCAATGCTCGCCGTAAATCGGCGTGATGCTTTGCCAGATGGCAATGCGCCCGAAGCCCACCAGACCCAGAATCAGGCCCAGCAGCAGGCCCGTGATAATCTCGCGCCGCAGCACCCGCCACCATTCGCCCAGCGTGAACTCGCCCAGCGCCATGGCCCGGATGATGAGCGACGTGGCCTGCGAGCCCGAATTGCCCCCGGAGCTGATAATCAGGGGCACGAATTGCATGAGCACAATGGCCTTTTGCAGCTCGCCCTCGAAAAACTGCATGGCCGAGGCCGTGAGCAACTCGCCCAGAAATAGGATGACCAGCCAGCCGGCCCGCTTCTGCACCAAGCGCAGCAGCGGCATGGTGAGGTAGGGCTCGTCGAGGGCTTCGGAGCCGCCGAACTTCTGAATGTCTTCGGTGTCTTCCTCTTCCCGAATGCTCAGGATGTCGTCGATGGTCACGATGCCGAGCAGAATGCCCTGGTCCGACACCACGGGCAGGGCGTTGCGGTCGTTGCGCCGGAAAATATCGATGGCTTCTTCCTGGTCCTGGTTGGCCACGAGGCTCACGTAGCGGCGGTCCATGAGGTCGCGCACCCGCGCCATGGGCGCCGTGAGGAGGAACTCCCGGATGCGGATGTCGTCGATGAGCACGCCGTGGGCGTCGGTCACGTAGAGCATGCTCAGCGTTTCGGACTGCCCGCCGTGCTGCCGGATGTAGTCGAGCACCTGCTGCACCGTCCAGTTCTCGCGAATGGCGATGTAATCGGGCGTCATCAGGCGGCCCACGGAGTATTCGGGGTAGCCCAGCAGCTGCAGCGTCACCTTGCGCTCTTCTTCCGAGAGGCTTTGCACGAGCTCGGCCACGAAGTTGGCGGGCAGAAATTCGAGCAGGGCCGTGCGGTCATCCGGCGACATCTCGTTGAGGATGTCGGCCATCTTGTCCTGGGCCAGGTTTTCCAGAAAGTGCTTCTGCACTTCCAGGTCGAGGTATTCGAACACCTCGGTGGCCAGCTTCAGCGGCAGCAGCCGGAAAATAATGAGCTGCTCCCGGTCTTCTTCCTCCTCAATGAGCGACACCAGCTCCGAGGGCTGAAAGTCGCGGAGTAGTTGCTTAAGCTTAAAAAACTCGCCCTCCTGAATCAGGGACGTGATGGTTTCCACGGTCTGCGGCTGCATGTAAAGAGGGGCGGAGGTGCTTCGCTAGGCAAGCGGGGTTGGGGAACGGAAAATTGCGGTGCAAAAGTAGCGCGAAACCCGCCAGTAAATGGCCGGCAAGCCCAAAGCTGGCGACGATAAAAAAGCGGTTGGGCCCGCGGGCATTACCTCGGCCGTAGCACCTTGTGGCGGCTTGCTGCCAGTGGACCGCGCTCAGCTCCTCGGCAAAAGGTGCTTTCCCCCGTATCAACGGTTCTATCTTGCCTCTCCAAACCCGTGCCGATGCCCGACGATTCCATTTTGCATGCTGCCGCGCCGCTGGGCACCCTCGTGGTGCTGGGCGGCGGCGACGACGACCCCATGCTGGCCCTGCTGGCCCGGCTGCTGCCCGACCGCAACTCGCCCATTGAGGTGCTCACCACGGCCAGCCGCCGCCAGCCCGCCCGCACCGCCGCCGCCTACGCCCACGCCTGGAACCAGCTGGGCTGCCCCCACGTGCGCCACCTGCAGGTCGACGAAAACAACCCCGCCGATGACCCCGCTACCCTCGCCCGCCTGCGCCGCGCCGCCCTCGTCTTCATGAGCGGCGGCGACCAGGAACGCATCACCGATTTCCTGCTCGGCACCGAATTTCTGGCCATTCTCAAGCACAAGTACCAGGCCGAAGCCGGCTTCATCGTGGCCGGCACCAGCGCCGGTGCCTCCGCCATGGCCGATTTCATGCTCGTGAACGGCCACGGCTGGCGCAGCCTGCTGGCGGGCCACGTCGACGTGAAGCCCGGCCTGGGCCTGCTGCCGGGCGTGCTGCTCGACCAGCACTTTGCCGAGCGTGGGCGCTACCCGCGGCTCATGCACGCCGTGCTGGCGCAGCCCACGCTGCTGGGCGTCGGCCTGAGCGAAGAAACCGGCCTGGTGATACGCGCCGGCCACCCCGCCGAGGTATTTGGCGAAGAAGCGGTGGTGATAGTAGACGCCGCCGCTGCCACTCACAACAACCTGCCCCAACTGCCGGACGACCAGGTCATCAGCGGCCACAACCTGCGCATGCACCTCATGGTAGCCGGCCAGCACCTCGACCTGGCCACGCGGGAAGTGCAAGCAGGGTAGGGGAGATGGAAGCAGGGAAGAAGGGGACGTATTACGCATCTTTCCATCTCCCATCCTTTCCATCTCCCTTCCCCGCGGGCACCAAAGCGTCCTACATTTGCGTTGATGCGGCGAAATTATTTGGTGCTTTTCATGCGTAAATCTCGTTTGTGGCTGCGGCCGCTGCGTTTTCTGGGTGTTTTATTGCTGGCGCTCACGCTGTTGCCGTGGGCGTGCACGCGCAAAACCGTGTCCTTCAAAAGCACGCCCGACGAGCCCATCGCGCTGGTGTCCGACACGCTCACGCGCCCCGGCGATACCCTGAACGGGAAGCCTTCGCTGAGCACGGCCCGCAAAGTGGTGCTCACCAAAGAGCAGGAAAAAGCTGCCAAAGATGCGGAGAAGGACACCCAGCGCAAGGCCAAGAAAAAGCCGAAAAACGTCTTCCTGGGCGAGAAAATGAAGAAGGCCTTCGTGAAGACCGGTCCCAAAGGCCGCAATCAGAAAATTACCATCTTCTACTTCCTGAAATATCCCAAAGTGCTGAGCGACTACGCGCCGGCGCACTACTACTACGATACCAAGAAGCACAAAATCCTCAAACTGGCGGCCGTGGAAGAAGACGCCGCCAACCTCAAGATTCTGCATGGACCCTACAAGGTGCTGCAGAACAATAAGGTGCTCGAAACTGGCTACTACGCCTTGGGCACCAAACACCTGCGCTGGGAAACCTTCGATAAAAATGGTGTGCTGCTGACGAAGACCCACTACGAAATGGGTTTCCCGCGCGACGCCAACGTGAGCTACTACGGCGAAGACCGCAGCAAAGTCAACGAAGTGGTGCCCTACGTGAACGGCAAGCTCGAAGGAGATTATGCCAAATTCCTCGTCAACGGCCAGCCCGACTGGCGCGGCCAGTTCGAGAACGGCAAGCGTGTGGGCATCTGGACTAAATACTGGGGTTTCCGTGGTCGCCGTCACTACGAATACCAATATGCTGAATCTGGCTACGACCCCGAAGTGACCGAGCCCGAGCTCATCCGCGAGTACAACCGCAACGCCACCCTCATCTACGACAAGGAAAAGAACCTCGACAAGCGCGGCCAGCCCGAGGCCGAGGACCGCCCCGGCCAAACCCGCCGCCCCGGCTACACGCCCCGCACCGTGCCCAAAGCTGCCCCCAAGGTTGCGCCCCGCAAAAAGTAAGCGCGGGCCTAATAGAAGGCGTCTTCAAAGTGTTCAAGCCGAAAACCCTGGCTCAGCAGCGTGAGGGCTACGATGTCGAAGCGGATGTCACCGCGCCAGTCGAGTTCTTCCTGCAAATGGGTGGCAGCCAGTCGAAACAGCTCCTTCTTGCGGGCCGAAACAAAGGTTTCGGGGGCACCGAATTGGCCCGATGACCGGGTTTTTACTTCCACGAACACTAGCAGGGCCGTGCCCTGGCGCAACACTAGGTCGACTTCGGCGCGGCCGTGGCGGTAGCCGCGGGCCAGCACCTCATAGCCCTGGGCCAGAAAAAAGTCGGCTGCCGCGGCCTCGCCGGCCTGGCCTAATTCGTGCGGGGCGTGAGCCATGGGAAAAAAGCGGAAGCAGCCGGTCTGTTGAGCTCTTGGTGCCAGCCGCCGCAAGCTAACCGAAGGCGGGCGCAAGCCAATGCCTACCGTGCTTAGTACCTTTGCATCCCGTTACATTTCCCTTGCTCATGGCTTCTTTAGTAGAACAGGTTCCGGCACCGCCGTACGACGCCCCTGGCGCCGATGGCGTTCAGCCCACCACCAACCGGACGGTGGAGGTGCGCCGCCTGGGCCTCGTGGATTACGTGCCCACCTGGGAGCTGCAGGAAGCGCTGATGGCCGGCACGCTGGCCATCAAAACGCAAAACCGCGCGGCCGAAACATCTGGTACCCCGCAGCAGCCCACGCCCAACCACCTGTTGCTCTGCGAGCACCCGCACACCTATACGCTGGGCAAAAGCGGCAAGCCCGAGCACCTGCTGCTCGACGACGACGCCCTCACGGCCCACCACGCCAGCTTCCATCGCATCAACCGCGGCGGCGACATCACCTACCACGGCCCCGGCCAACTGGTGGGCTACCCCATTCTCGACCTCGACAATTTTCGCCCCGACATCCACTGGTACCTACGCATGTTGGAGGAGGCCGTCATCCGCACCCTGGCCGGGTATGGCCTGAATGCCGGCCGCATTGCCGGCCTCACCGGCGTGTGGCTCGACTGGGAGGAAGGCGCCCCCAATCCCCGTAAAATCTGCGCCCTGGGCGTGAAGTGCAGCCGCTGGGTCACCCTGCACGGCTTCGCGCTCAACGTAACGCCCGACCTGTCGTATTTCGGCCACATCGTGCCCTGCGGCATCACCGACAAAGCCGTTACCTCGCTGGCCCGGGAAGTGGGCCCGGGCGTGGCCGTGTCGGTGGCCGACGTGCAGGAGCGCCTGTTGCCCCACCTGCTGGACCTGTTGGGCGCCACGGCTTCGGCCCCGGCCGCCCACCCCAATGCATAAGCTGTGAAACAAGATATTTCCTTCGACCCCGTAGAAGGCGTTTCGGTCGCCATCATTCCCGACAGCGGCGCGCTGACCCCCGACGGCCAGCCCCTGTGGCAAGTGTACTTGCTCAACCACAACGATTTTCCGCTGCAAAACGTCATCGTGAACGCCAACGGCTACGGCCAGCAGCCCGACGGGGAGAAAGTGCGCACCTCCACCTTGCGCTACGTATTTGAGCAGGTGGGCGCCCGCACGGCCGTGCCCGTCGAGCCCATCGACCCGGCGTTGTTTCACCTCAACAATCAGTACTGGGTGAGCTACTACCACGGCGCCCAGATTTTTGACAAAAAATTCATCTTCGTGCCCGATTCCATCGTGCCCGATAACTTCACTCACATTGCCCTACTCGACCAAACCGGGGTGCTGCACAGCTAAAAAAGCTGCCTCCGGGAAGTGTAAGCCATTGATTGTAAACTATTATATATGAGTCATTTCGATATTCCGCTGGGTCTGTCGTGGATGTGGGCGTTGCTGGTGTCGCTGTTCGCCGTGCCGTCCATCATCTACATTGCCCACCTCAAAAACATGCTCGATACGCCCAACGGGCGCACCGTACACCAGTCCCTCACGCCACGCTTGGGCGGGGTGGCCGTATTCGCCGGGTTCATGTCGGCCCTCACCATTTTCGCGCCCCTGCAAAATGGCGTAAAAGAGCTGCTGGCCGGCTGCATCATCCTGTTTTTTGTGGGCCTGAAGGATGATTTGGTGGGCATGTCGGTGGCCAAAAAGTTTGTGGGCCAGCTCCTGGCCACGGGCATCGTGATGATAATGGCCGACGTCCGCATCACCAGCTTCCAAGGCATTTTCGGCGTTGGCACGTTGCCCGTGGGCGTCAGCTATGCCTTCACCCTGGGCGTCATCGTGGGCATCACCAACGCCATCAACCTCATCGACGGCCTTGACGGCCTGGCCGGCACCATCGTCTTGATAATCTGTGGCACGTTTGGCTACTACTTCTACCAGTACGGCGGGCCGTACTTCAGCAATTACGCGTACGTGGCGCTCTGCCTCATTGGCGGGCTGCTGGGCTTTCTGCGCTATAATTTCCATCGGGCGCCCATTTTTATGGGCGACACGGGCTCGCTGGTGTGCGGCTTCATCGTGTCGGTACTGGCCATTCAGTTCATTGAGATGGGCCTGCACGTAGGTCAGCCCTTTGGTGCGGCGGCGCCCTCCGTCGCAGTGGGCATTCTGTTTGTGCCGTTGTTCGATACCCTACGGGTGTTTTCGCTGCGCATGCTGGCGGGCCGTTCACCCTTTTCGCCCGATAAAAACCACATTCACCACCGCATCTTGGCCATGGGTTTCCAGCAAATCAGCACCGTGCTGCTGCTGGGCCTGCTCAACGTGCTGGTGATATTGTTCGTCATTCGTTTCGCTCACCTGGGCAACACCATTCTCATTGCCGCCCTGGCCGGCTTCTCGGCGCTGCTGAGCATCTTCTTCGGAGTTTACCAGAGCCGCATTTCCCGCCGGCAGCTGCTGGCCACCGAAAGCGGCAGATAACGGCTTGACTATGTGGCGTGCGCGACGCATCTGCTGGCTGCTGGCGTGGGGCTTGTGCCTGGCCCTGGCCGGCATGGCACGCCCCGCCCAAGCCAGCGAGTACCGGCAACTGCCCCCCGCCACGCCCACCTCGCTGTCGGCCGACTGGCTGATTCACGACGCCGCGCGCAACCGGCTTATCTTCTACCTGCCGGGCTACCACCAGCCCGCGCATACTTACTATCAATGGGTGCGCATCAGCCGCAACCAGCCCTTCCCGCTGTCGTTTGCCGCCCAGCCGGGGCTGAGTTTGTTTCTCGACAATCAACTCATCTTCAACGCTAAGTCGGCTACCACCTACGCCCTCGATTTGGCGCAGCTGCTGCCGGCGCAGCTGGCGCCGGGCACGCACCTGCTGGCCGTGTGGCAGCCCGATGGCTCGCCGGCGCTGGCGTCGTTTTCGGGCGTGAGCGCCAGTAGCGCCGCCTCCGGCCGGGCCGAAGCGCGCGCGGGGCAGGCCCAGCCGCGGGTGCCCGGCCCGCAGGGACAAAACGTGTACCTGGGATTCTTGCTGGTGCTGGGGTTGTCCTACGGGGCCGTGCGCGCCACTTACCAGCCCGGTCTGGCCCGCATTTTCCAGATTGACGAGCTTTTCAGCAGCGGTGCCGACCAGCAGGCCTTTCTCGCCAAGCCCGCCTTCTCGCTCCTGAACCTGTTGCTGGTGGTGCTGTTCGCGTTTTCGTTTGCGCTGCTCCTCACGGCCCTGCACACCGACCTGCAGAACCTGCCGTTGCTGCGCCGCTTCTTCGACGTGCCCGAAACCGCCATCGTGGCCCGCGTGCTGCTCTACGCGGGCGTCATCACGGTGTTTGTGTTTGGTAAGTATGTGTACGTGGCGCTGTTAGCATACACCTTTGGGCTGCAGGGACTGGTCAACGTGCAGTACCGGGAGTTTTTGCGCACCACCTTGCTGGCGGGCTTGTTCCTGCCCGTGGTGCTGCTGCTCTACCTCAGCCTCAACAGCGGCTACCCGCAGGCCGTGGCCTGGGCCGCCAGCGCCGCCATTGCGGTGGTATTGGTGGGCACGGTGCTGCGCGTGGCCCACACTTTGCACCAATATGCCTCCCTGCTGAATCTCCATTTGTTTGCCTACCTTTGCGCCACTGAAGTACTGCCTTTATTGGTTTTGCTCAAACTTATTGTCTTTACGTACTGATTGGACCTGGTTTCTCAAATTGCCTTCGTGCATACTACTCCTCTTATTGTCCTAGCATTACCCTTTTCCTTCCTGTATGGCCGAGAGTGCAGATAAGCCGGGCACAGGCCGGCATGCCAAGCGCATCAGCAGCATCCTGGTTACCCAGCCCAAGCCCGCCAACGACGTTTCTCCCTACTTCGCCATTGCCGAGAAGTACGGCATTAAGGTCGATTTTCGCGAGTTCATCGAAGTGCAGCCGGTGTCTTACAAAGACTTCCGGCGCGAAAAAATCAACATCCTGGATTTTACGGCCGTGATTTTCACGAGCCGCAATGCCGTGGACCACTTCTTCCGCATCTGTCAGGAAGCCAAGCTGGAGATGCCCGCCGAGATGAAGTATTTCTGCATCTCGGAGCAAACCGCCAACTACCTGCAGAAGTACATCGTGTTGCGCAAGCGCAAGCTCTTCGTGGGCGAGCGCACGGCCGCCGACTTGTTCGACGTCATTAAAAAGCACAAAGGGGAGAAATTTTTATACCCCTGCTCCGACATTCGCAAAGACGACCTGCCCGTGTTTATGCGGGCCAACAACCTGAAGTTTTCGGAAGCCGTCATCTACCGGACCGTGGCCAGCGACCTGTCCGACCTGGCCGAGGTGAAGTACGACTGCATTGCTTTCTTCAGCCCGTCGGGCATCAGTTCGCTCTTCATCAACTTCCCCGATTTTGTGCAGGACGGCACCCGTATTGCCGCATTTGGCCCCACCACGGCCAAAGCCGTCCTCGACGCGGGCCTCATTCTCGACATCGAGGCGCCCCACCCCAACGCCCCGTCCATGACCGGAGCCATCGAGGCCTACATCCGGCGGCACGCCCAGCCCGACGTGGGCAAGCCCAATTCCAAAAACGCCAAACCCAACGCCTGATTCAGGTAAATGGTTGAAAACCGGAGCAACCCACCTTTGCCCCGGTTTTTTTTGTCCAAGTTTTTTGGCCGCGCTTTTTCCCTTACATTTGGAAGCGAGTCTTTCGCTCGCAACCACCCAACTTCCACCTCCCTCTTCTTTCACACCCCCCGTTACCACCTGTCCTATGAAAGGAACGTTACTCGCGACCCTCTTTTTCGCGGCCGCAGCTGGCTCGGCGTATGCTCAGCAGCAGCCTCAGTTCACCCACTATGGTTTCAACGGCATGGCCCTGAACCCGGCCTACGCCGGGATTAAGGGGTACGGGGAATTCAACCTGATTGGGCGCTATCAATACTTCAACTACGGCAACTTCGGCGATGCCAACGGCTCGCCCCGGACCGGCCTGTTCTCGGCTTCCATGCCCATTCTGGCCACCGGCGGTGGCGTGGGTGCCGTGGTGTATTATGACCAAGTAGGTCAGTCGAAAATGACCAACGCGTCGCTTTCCTACTCGCAGCACATCAAACTGGGCGAAGGCAAACTGGGCATCGGCATTCAGGGCATCTACACTTACCTGAGCAAAGGCACCTACATCGCCATCGATAAGTACGACGTGAACGTGCCCAGCGGCGCTTCCGACAGCAAGTTCGACGCCGGCGTGGGCCTGTGGTACGAATCGCCGAAGTTCTACGCGGGCTTGAGCATGAACAACTTGCTCCGTTCGAAATACACATTCAAAAGCGCTGGCATACCGGACCCGCAAACCGGCAAGATAGGCGGTACCCCCAACCAGTACATCGCCGAGAACCACGCCTACTTTACGGCCGGCTACAATATCGACGCCTCGTCCTCCGTTGTCGTGACGCCGACGGTACTGGTGAAGTCCGTACTGCCGGGCGATTTTTCCAGCAGCAGCAAATTTAGCAACTCCAAGAACTACTCTTTTGAAGGCGGTGTTCGGGCCACTATTGACGACAAATATTGGATAGGCGCCAACTACCGCACCGAGGAATCCATTTCCGGCCTGCTCGGCATCAGCTTTGCCAAAGACAACGCCGTACGCTTGGGCTACGCTTTCGACTTTATTGCTTTCAACCAAGATGCCCGCGCGTTCAGCTCGCACGAAATTATGCTCTCCTACCGCTTGCCTAAGGCCACGGTGAACACCCGCCCGGCCATTCGCACGCCCCGTTACAGCTTCTAATTTTCCTATTTCTCATTCAGCTCTCAGAATGAGCATTATCCTATTCAGTTAGGATAAATTTTAGGCGGCTTCGCAAAATAAATAACGGATTAACCGAGTTATTTGCGCTATTCAGCGTGTTTGCCCCGAATTTGGTCGTGTGCAGCAAATCTTAGGTATTGCACAGTTTCCTAATTCAGTGTAGATTTGCCAGCCCATCTAAATGTACTTTAGCGGTATCGGTATCTAAAAACAGAATTTTAACACACATGAACAAGCTTCTAGCATTATCCCTTTTTGCTATCTCCGGGACGTTATTAGGTGGGTGTTTTGGAAAAGGCCCCACGGGTGACTTGGTTGGTTCTGAAGACCGGCCCTTCTTTATTCCCCAGGAAGTGCCTTACGGCATGGTGCCCTGCCCCGGTGGCACGTTCCACATGGGCCAAACCGACCAAGACATTTCGGCCTCTATGGTGAACATGAACAAGCAGGTGACCATCGCCGGCTTCTACATGGACGAAACGGAGATTACCAACAACGAGTACCGCCAGTTTATGGACAACATCAAGCAAGACTCGCTTGATGTGTTGGGCGAAGAGTACGTGATGACGGAATTGTACCCCGATACCACGGTGTGGGTTCGCGACTTCACCTACCACATGGGCGACCCGCTGCTCGAGTACTACTACACGCACCCTGCTTTTGACGATTACCCGGTGGTAGGCGTCGATTGGTTTGCCGCCAAATATTTCTGCAACTGGCGCACCAAGTTCCGCAACGCTGCGCGTGAGGAATCCGGCTACGCCAATGACCCCAACTTCCGCCTGCCCTCCGAGGCCGAATGGGAGTACGCCGCCCGCGGCGGCCGCGACCTGGCTACCTACCCTTGGGGTGGCCCGTACCTGCGCAACACTAAAGGCTGCATGCTGGCCAACTTCAAGCCCGGCCGCGGCGACTATGCTTCGGATGGCTTTGCTTACACTTCTGAAGTAGGCTCCTTCTTCCCCAACGACTTCGGCCTGTACGATATGGCCGGCAACGTGTCGGAGTGGTGCGACGACGCCTACATGGAAGCCTCGGTGCCGGTGGTATGGGACCTGAACCCCACGAACCCCGACGACAACGAACCGCGCAAAGTAGTGCGGGGAGGCTCCTGGAAAGACATTGCTTATTTCCTCGAAACGGGTACTCGCAACTTTGAATACCAGGATTCGGCGCGGTCTTACATCGGTTTCCGCTGCTCCATGATTCAGATTGGCATGGGCACGAACAGCTCCCTCAACTAATAAGCAAGTCTTATCATCACCACCCTCCCCCTTCTAACACCTTCTTCAACCCCTTTCAATCGTTAAATTCTCATGGCAGCTAAAGGAAGTTTTCTCTATGATACGCTGATGCCCAAAATTTATGGCATCGGTGCAGCCGTTGTTATCGTCGGTGCATTGTTTAAAATTGAGCACTGGGCCGGTGCTGATACCATGCTTATCGTAGGTCTGGGCACCGAGGCCGTTATCTTCTTCCTGAGCGCGTTCCAGCCCCAAGCCAAAGAGCACGATTGGTCGCTGGTATACCCCGAGTTGAGCGAAGGCTACGACCCCTCGACCGGCAGCAACAGCTTCTCGACCGACAGCTCGGCCAAAGGCCTGACGATGAAGCTCGACGACATGCTGAAAAATGCCAACGTGACCCCCGAAGCCATTTCGAGCCTTGGTCAGGGCCTGAACCGTTTGAGCACCACTACCTCGCAGCTGTCGCAGCTGGGCGAAGCCACCAACGTGACCGACGAGTACACCAAGAAAGTACGTTCGGCCGCCGATTCGCTCGAAAAAATCAACGTAGCCTACTCCAACACCGTGGATGCCATTTCGGCCATGTCGAACGCTACTTCGGATGCCAAGGAGTACCACATGCAGGTGCAGAACGTGACCAAGAACCTGGGCGCACTGAACGCAGTGTATGAAATGGAGCTGCAGGATGCCAACACGCACCTCAAGTCCATGAACCAGTTCTACGGCACGCTCAGCAAGGCCATGGACAACATGACCCAGGCCGGCAAAGACACCGAGCAGTTCCAGAAGCAGGTGGCCGACCTCACGGGCAACCTCACTTCGCTGAACCGTGTGTACGGCAACATGCTGAACGCCATGCGTGCCGGCGCCCAAGCCTAAGCGCTTTTTATCATCCTCTCCACAAATTTTAGCGGAACCAGATAATGGCAGGCGGAAAAGAAACACCGCGGCAGAAGATGATTGGCATGATGTACCTCGTGCTAACCGCTCTTCTGGCGCTTCAAGTGAACTCAGCGATTCTGCTGAAGTTCAAATTCATCGACGACAGCCTCTTGGGCGTCAACGATAAGACTTCGGTCGGCGCCGATGGTACCGTTAAGGGTATTCAGGCTGCTGTTCAGAAAAACAACAACCAGGCACGCGACCTCGCCGTGCTGAAGCAAAGCGAAGAAATTCGTGCCAAGACCAAGGAACTGGTAGCTTACCTTCGCGACGTGCGTCAGAAGCTGCTCACGGCCACCGAGAACAAAGGTCCGGAAATGACTAACCTGAGCGGTGAAGACAAAGTAGCCATCACCATGCTCGGCGGTCAGAAGCACAACGGCATCGCCTACACGGGCCTGAAGCCGAAACTGAACGAGTACGCGGAGTTCATCAAGCAGTATGTGCCCACGGCTACGCCGCTGGCCATCGATGCCAAAGACGACCCCCGCGTGACGGAGAAAGCCCAGAAGAACAAAAACTTCGCGGAGCTCAACTTCGAAAACACCCCGGTGGTAGCCGCTCTGGCCACCATCTCGCAGAAAGAAACCGAAGTGCTGAAATACGAAGCTGACGCTCTGTCGGCCTTGGCTCAAAAAGTAGGTGCCAAGACGATTGTGTTTGACAAGATTGGCGCTTTCGCCAGTGCCGAGTCCAACACGGTAGCTGCCGGCACCAAGTACAAAGCCGAACTGTTCCTGACGGCTTCGGCCTCGACCATCAGCCCCCGCATGACCCTGAACGGCAGCCCGCTGTCGGTGGGTCCGGACGGCAAAGGCAAGGTGGAGTTTACGGCCCGTCCCGGCGCATTCGATGCTTCGGGCAACGCCAAGGCTTCGTGGACGGGTACCATCCGTTTCAACCAGAACGGCCGCGACACCACTTTCACGGTGAAAGTGCCTTACACCATCACCAAGCCGGTGATGCAGATTCAGTCGGCTTCGGTGCAGGCCCTGTACTTCAAGTGCGGCAACAAGCTGAACGTATCGGTGCCCGCTTTGGGCGCCCAGTACAAGCCCAGCTTCTCGGCTTCGGGTGCTTCGGCCATCCCCGGTTCGAAAACGGGCGACGTGACGCTGATTCCGAATTCGAAGGAAGTAACGCTTAATGTAAGCAGCGGCGGTAACGCCATTGGTTCGCAAACCTTCCAGGTTCGCCCCATTCCCAAGCCCACCATTCAGTGCTTCGTAGGCGGCCGTGAGGCCAACGAGAAGCAGGGCACTCCGGGTACTGCCGTGCGCTCGATGACGCTGAAAGCTGTGCCGGATGCTGGCTTTGCCACCTTCCTGCCCGACGATGCTCGTTTCCGCGTGACCCGCTACGAAGTAACCCTCGTGCGCGGCCGTCGCCCGGCACTGGCTACCAAAACGGTGAATGGCCCACAGGCTGACCTCAGCGATGTGGTGAATGCCTACCGTGACGGTGACCGTCTTTATGTAGAAGTGAAGGAAGTGCAACGCATGAACTTCCAGGGCAGCACCGAGCCGGTGAGCGTTTCCAAGCAGTTTAATATCCCCCTGCTGTAATATTTGTGGCTTGTCCACGTTAGCGAACTATCCTACAATTAATTTGCTTTTGCCCGATATGAAATCCATTCACACCCTGGCCGCAGTTGCGGCGGGCCTGTCGCTGTCGCTGACGGCTTCGGCCCAGGAGCAAGCCACTACGGCTAGCAGCACGGGCTCGCACCGCCCCATTCCGCCTTCTGACCAGATGTTCCGCAAGAGCATTTGGCGGCAAGTGGACCTGCGCGAGAAACAGAACAAACCCATGTTCTCGGAGGGCAAGGAAATCAGCCGCGTAATCCTGGATGCAGTGAAGCGTGGCGAGTTGACGGCTTACAAGAATGACTCGCTGACGTCGACTTACACTTCGCAGGAGGTTCAGGGCAATGCCTCGTACGTGGACGAAGCCGTGAAGCTGAGCGATGAGGAAAAGGCCGCTGGTTTCAGCGAGAAAGACCTCAACGGTGGCGGTGATGACGGCTGGGGTGCCCCGGCGCCGAAGAAAAGCGGCGGCTCTACCGCCGCTACCACGAAGCGTCAGCCCAAGTTGGGCGCGAATGGCAAGCCGCTGAAGGACAAAAAAGGCAAAATCATCTACGAAACCGTAGCTGTAGCTCCTCCGACCCCGCCGGCTCCGGTAGGCAACGAGTACCGCCCCAAAGACCTGTATGAGATGGAAGTGAAAGAAGATATGATTTTCGACAAGAAACGGTCGAGAATGTATCACGACATCAAGTCCATCACGCTGCTGGTGCCTTCGACGCTGCCAACGAACGTGTCGGGCATTGAAAAGCCGATTGGTACCTTTAAGTACAGCGACTTGGTGAAGGTGTTCCGTGCCAACCCGCAAAACGCCATCTGGTTCAACGCCGAGAACGATGCGCAGCACAAGAACCTGGCGGATGCCTTCGAACTGTGGCTGTTCAACTCCTACATCACCAAAGTGTCGAATGCCGGCGACAGCCGTCTGGACGACATCTACGGTGGCGCTCAGCAAGGCATTCTGGCTGCTCAGCAGACGGCTGCCGACCTGGTGGAGTATGAATACAACCTGTGGAGCTTCTAGCGCTTCCAACGTAGAAATGAAAAGGCCCTTGCAGCGATGCAAGGGCCTTTTTTCTTTTGGTTATGGCGCATCAACTCGGGAGCTGGCGGGCCGGCATGGGGTGGGAGGGGGCTTCGTTTTCGGCGAAGTAGTTCTGCAAGACTTTGGCTTTGGCCTTGCCTACTTCGGCGATAAGCTCGGCTTCAGAGAGCTCCCGGATTTTTTTGACGGACTTAAACTTGTTGAGCAGCTTGTCGGCGGTGACGGGGCCGAGGCCCTTGACGTCGGTAAGCTCGGTTTTGAGCGTGGCGGCGTCGCGGCGCGAGCGGTGGAAGGTGATGCCGAACCGGTGCACTTCGTCGCGCATGCGCTGAAAAAGGCGCAAGGATTCGCTCTTTTTGTCGATGTAGAGCGGCAGCGGGTCGTTGGGAACGTAGATTTCCTCCAAGCGCTTGGCAATGCCGATGACGGGAATCTGGCCCCAGAGGCTGAGGTCTTTTAGGGCCTTGACGGCCATGCTGAGCTGGCCCTTACCGCCGTCGACGATGACGAGCTGGGGCAGGCTGGCGCCCTCGTCGACTAGGCGGCGGTAGCGGCGGCTCACCACTTCGTACATGGAGTCGAAGTCGTTGGGGCCGATGACGGTTTTGATGTGGTAGTGGCGGTAGTCTTTTTTACTGGGCTTGGCGTTGCGGAAGCACACCATGGCCGCCACCGGGTTGTCGCCCTGAAAGTTGGAGTTGTCGAAGCACTCGATGTGCTTGGGCAGCTCGGTGAGGCGCAGGTCCTTTTTGATGGTTTCCATGATGCGCACCTCGTTCAGGTCCTTGCTACGCTCGTTCATGCTTTCCTTCTCCTTGCGGGCATAGAGCACGTTTTTGATGGCTAGGTCGAGCAGTTTGCGCTTGTCGCCAATTTGGGGCACGGCTAGGGCGACGCCGGGCAGCGGTAGCTCCACGGTTACGTTGGTGAGGATTTCCTTCGATTCGCTTTCGAACTCCTGGCGCATCTGCATGATGAGCGGAGCCAGGATTTCGGCGTCTTCTTCGTCCAGCTTCTTGGTGACTTCGAGCGACTGCGTCAGAATGATGCTGCCATTCATCACCTTGAGGTAGGTAATGAAGCCCGATTTTTCGTTGCTGGCGATGGCGAAGACGTCGATGTTGGTGAGCGAGGCGTTGACGATGGTGGACTTTGCCTGGAAGGCCTCAATCTTGTCGAGCTTGACCTTGAACTGGTGGGCCAGCTCGTACTGCATTTCCTGAGCGGCGGCCGTCATCTTTTCCCGGAAGTACTGCTTGGGAATGCGCAAATCGCCGTTGAGAATGTTGCGAATTTGCTGGATGTAACCGTTGTAGGTTTCCTCATCTTCGCGGGCCACGCAGGGGGCGTTGCAATTCCCCAGTTGCAGTTCCAAGCAAGGCTTGAACTTGCCGGCTTCGACGTTGGCTGGGCTCAGGTTGAAGTTGCAGGTGCGCAGCGGATACAAGGCCCGGATGAGTTCCAGCAGCACGTTGAGGGCCGTCCCGTTGGCGTAGGGGCCGTAGTAGCGCGAGCCGTCGTTAATCTTGTTGCGTGTGGGAATGAGGCGCGGAAACCGCTCGTTGGTGAGGCAGAGGTAAGGGTAAGTCTTGCCATCCTTGAGCAGGATGTTGTACTTGGGCTGGTGCTGCTTGATGAGGTTGTTTTCGAGCAGAAAGGCATCGGACTCTGAATCCACGATGGTGAACTCGAGGCGCTTGATGTTGCGGACCAGCTGCTGGGTTTTCTTGTTGTGGTCGTTTTTGGTGAAGTAGCTGCTCACGCGCTTGCGCAGGTCGATGGCCTTGCCCACGTAGATGATGCCCTCGTCGTCGAAGTATTTGTACACACCAGGGCGGTGCGGGAGGCCGTTGATTTGGGCTTGTAGTTCAGGATTGGCGGCCATGGCAGGGTATTGTAGGTAAAGGCGAACCAAAGGAAACGGCTCCCGAGGATTCGACCCAAGAATAACGAAAAGTGGCCGACGAAAGGTCGTCGGCCACAAAGGAAAATGCGCAGGAAGTGAGGTTAAATGTCCTTATCGTCGAGGTCGGAAGCGTCGGGCACCTGCATCTTCTGGTCGTAGGGGATGGTGTCGCGCTGGCCGCCGTAGTACTTCGAGCAGTCGATTTCGATGCTGAGCGGCGCCGCGGGTTTGGGGAAGGGCCCAGTGTCGATGCCGATGCTCTTGTCCTTGTACACCTTCTGCATAAACAGGCCGTAGAGCGGCAGTGCCAGGCGGGCGCCCTGCCCGTAGGTGCCGCTGCGGAAGTGAATGCTGCGGTCTTCGCCGCCTATCCACATGCCGCACACCAGGTCGGGGGTGATGCCCATGAACCAGGCGTCGGAGTAGTTGGAGGTGGTGCCGGTTTTGCCGCCGATTTCATACGGGAACTTGAAGCCGGTGTGCAGGATGGTGCTGGTGCCGCCGGGCTCGGTGGTGCTGGCCTGCAGCATGTTGGTCATGATGTAGGCGGTTTCCTCGTTCAGCACTTCGCGGGTTTGGGGCACGAATTCGCGCAGCACGTTGCCGTTCTTGTCCTCAATGCGCGTCACCATGATGGGCGAGGTCCACACGCCCTTGTTCACGAAGGTGGAGTACACGCCGCACAGCTCGTAGATGCTGCAGTCGGAAGTGCCGAAGCCCATGGACGGCACGGCATCAACGGGCGAGGTAATGCCGAGGCGCTTGGCGTAGGTGGCAATGGTTTCGGGGCCCAGCTTCATCACCAGCCAGGCGGTGATGGAGTTCATGGAGCGGGCCAGGGCCTGGCGCAGCGTGAAGGTGCGGCCCGAAAAATTGCCTTCAAAGTTCTTGGGCGTGTAAGCGGCGCGGCCGGCCACGGCCGGGAAGGTGGTGGCCACGTCGGGCCGCGGGTAGCACGGCGAGAAGCCGCCCGCCTCGATGGCCGCCGTGTACACAATGGGCTTGAACGTGGAGCCGGGCTGGCGCTTGCCCTGGCGCACGTGGTCGAACTTGAAGAACTTGTAGTTGGGGCCGCCCACCCAGGCCTTCACCTGGCCGTTCAGGGGGTTCATGGCCATGAAGCCGCCTTGCAGGTAGCGCTTGTAGTAGGCCAGCGAGTCGAGCGGCGACATGAGCATTTCCTTCTCGCCCTGCCACGTGAACACCGGCATCTTGTACTTCTTGTGCAGGTAGTAGTTCACCGAGTCGCGGTTGCCATCGAACTGATTCATCAGCGACTTGTAGCGCTGGGTGCGGCGCATGGCCACGTTCAGGAAGTTGGGGATGACCTTGCCGGTTTCGTCGCGCCAGGGCAGCTGGCCTTTCCAGTGCTGCGTGAACCATTTCTGCTGCAGCGACAGGTGCTCGGCCAGCGACTTCTCGGCGTAAGCCTGCATGCGCGAGTCGATGGTGGTGTAGATTTTCAGGCCGTCGGCGTAGAGGTCGTGGTCGGTTTCCTTGGCCCAGGCCAGCAGCGACTTCACCACCTCGGCCCGGAAATAGGGAGCCAGGCCCTTGCTGGGATTCTCGACGGAGTAGTGCAGCACAATGGCCTTGGCGGTGTCCTGGGCCAGTTCGGCGTCGGTGATGTAGTGCGACTTGGCCATCTGGCGCAGCACCCAGTTGCGGCGCTTGCGCGAGCGGTCGGGGTGCACCACGGGGCTGAAGCGGCCCGGCGCGTTCACGATGCCCACCAGCGTGGCGGCCTCGGGCGTGCTCAGGTCTTTGGGGCGCTTGTTGAAGAAGGTCTTGGCCGCCGTGTTGATGCCGAACGAGTTCGAGCCGTACTCCACCGTGTTCAGGTACATGCGCATGATTTCGCGCTTGGTGTAGTTGCGCTCCAGCCGGATGGCCAGAATCCATTCCTTGGTCTTGGTGATGAGCAGGCCCAGCTTGCCGTTGCCGTTCAGGGAGCCGTCGTTGAGGTCCTGGCGGGTTTTAAACAGCACCTTGGCCACCTGCTGGGTGAGCGTGGAGCCGCCGCCGTTGTGCGAGAAGGTGAGCACGCCGGTCACGGCCCGCAGCACGCTCTTGGCATCGATGCCCGAGTGCTGCTCGAAGCGCACGTCTTCGGTGGCAATGAGGGCATCAATCAGGTTTTGGGGCAGTTCTTTGAACTCGACGGGCGTCCGGTTTTCGCGGAAGTACTTGCCCAGCAGCACCCCGTCGGCAGAATAGATTTCGGAAGCCAGCTCCGAGCGCGGGTTTTCCAGCGTCTTCAGGTTGGGCATGCGCCCGAACAGGTTCAGGAAATTGCCGCTCACGGCCAGCACAAACAGGCCCAGCCCCACCACGCCGACGCCAAACAGCACCCACATGGTCCGAACAAAAGCCGTGAACCGGCCCCGGCGCGTAGGTTTCAGCGGCGTGGGCTTGGGGCGGCGGGCAGGAGAGGAGGTTGGCATATTGGCAATGAAAACGAAATACTACGCAAAAATAGAGGTTGGGAAGCGGGCAAGCAGTTTACGTAGCAAGCAAGCGCAAACGTGCTGCCGGAACGTCCTGCCGAATGCAATAAAGCATCTCTGCCGCAAGCGTAAAGTGGATTACAGCTGCGGTAGAGATGCTTCACTGCGTTCAGCATGACGGAGCTTTTGCTCCAGCGGCTTACTTGTACACTTTCTGGTAAAAACTCAAATACCCCGCCAAATCCCCGCTGGCCTGCAGCAGCGCCAGGTTTTCGAGGCTGATGACAAGGGTTTGATAGCCGGCCCCGCGCAGGCGCGCCAGCGGCGACTGCGGCCCGCGCAGCTTGGTGGCGTAGCTCTGGGCCACTTTGGCGCCCGGCATCGTCCGGATGACTACCAGCGACTGGTCGGCACCCAAGGCCGGGGTTTCCAACTGCAGGTTGTTGGCCCGGAAAAAGCGGTTGTTATACGTGGTAAGCTGGGTGGCCAGGTCGGCGGCGGGCGGCGTAGCTTTCGGAAACACCAGCACCACCGCGTGGGCCCCGCTGAGCTGCGTGGTATATGCCGTGGCGGGGGCTGTAGGCGCTGCAGTAGCCGGGGCTACGCTGGGTGCGGAGGCCGCTCCGGCCGGGCTGGTGGGCGGGGGCGTGGTAGTGGGCGTAGCCGGCGCGGGGGCCGGGGCAGTCACGGCCGGAGCCTCGGCTTTTTTACCTTTCGCAGGCACCACCGGCTTGGCAGGTACCGGAGCCGGTCCCGCCGAACCAGCCGGGGCTATGGCTTCGGTGGTGGAGCGCGGCGCCGTAATGCCTGAAGAGGTGGGCACCGGGGCTGGTGCGGGCGCATCGGCCGGCTTGGCATCCGGGGCCACGGGGTTCAGAGCCTTGTAGGGCGTCTCGTCTTCGCGGTAGAAGATGCGCATGCGGTTGTCCACCTCGCCGGGGCGGAAAAGCGACACCACTGGCTTCTCCGTCGAGGCCAGGGCTCCGGCAATCTGGCCGGTGCTCTGCTTCTTGTACGACTCGGCCAGGGCCTGGGCCTGGGGCACCAGTGGGCTGTCGGGGTAGTCTTTATAGAACTTCTCCACCGACGAGCGCGCCGTGAGCGGGGCCTGGGTGCGCACCACCAGCAGCGTCTTCATGTACGCCACCCGGTCGTTGAGGTCGCTTTTCGGAAACTGCTTCTCGGTGCGGGCCAGGATGGCTGATGCCTTTTTGAATTCCTGGTTTTTGTAAAGCGTGAACGCCGAGTCGACGCGGCTGGCCACGGCGTTGTGCAACGCCAGCTCGTGCTCGCGGTACAGCGGGTCGGCAATCAGCTTGGCGTAGATGGAGGTAGGAAACTCCTTCTGCAAAGCGGCCGCGTATTGGGCCATTTTCGCCGCGTCGGGCTTGTCCTTGTAGTAGAGGTAAAGCAGGTAGTAGGCATCCGGCGCGTGCGGGCCGCGGGCATAGCGCGTCACCTGCTTCTCATACACTTCAAAGCCCTTTTCGCGCTCCTTCAGCTGCTCTTTGTAGATGCCGCCCAGCTCGTACATCGCCGCTTCCACCAGCTTGTCGGACGCCTCCAGTTGGGCCGGCGTGAGCGGCAGCGCGGCGCGGTACTGAGCTACCAAGGCGTTTTTCTCGGCGTTGGGGTCCACGGGGGCGGCGGTGCGCGCCGAGTCCGGGCCGCTGTTCACGCCGGTAGTGCGGTTGCCGGTCACGGTGAGGGGCACGCCGCCGTTGGCCGTGGCATTGGGCGAATTGCCGGTCTGGCGCACCGTGCGCCAGTTGTCCTGCAGCTTGCGGTCCTGCCATTTCCGAATGAAGTCGGCCCGCGCCGTGCCCAGCGTGGCGGGGTTGTCGAAATACCATTTGGCACCGCTGGCCGGGGCCGTGGGGTCAAAGGCCATGGGGTCGGGAGTGGCGCTGCCACCCGGGAAAGGACTGGCCGAGCCGCCGCCGTTGGCCACGCGGTTCCGGAACTCGGCGTCGCGGGCCTGCGCCTTTTGCTGCGCTTCCAGCTTGGCCGCCTCCTTCTGCTTAAGGTCGATTTCGGCCGCTGCGTACAAGTTCAGCTTCTCGCTCAGCGCAGGCTCGGGCAATCTGGCTAGGGCCTGCAGGCTGTCCTGCGTCTCGATGATGGTGTACTGCTTGGCAAAGTCCCGCAGAATCTCGCTGCGCTCCTTGATGGCCGCGTAGGTCTTGGCTTCCTTATTCAGGGTTTGCACCGTGCTGTCGTAGTAGGCGGCAGCCAGCCGGTACTTCTGCAGGTTTTCGTAATAGATGCGGCCGGCCAGCAGGTAGGTGTAGCTTTTCTGGAGGCGGTTGGTGGTCGTGGCCGCAATGGACTGCCGCAGCAGCTTCAGGGCTTCCGGGTAATTCTTTTCGCGGTAGTTCAGCCGCGCCATCTCGTAGTAAATCTTGTCGCGGTAGTCCTTGTTTTTGGGGTCTTTCAGCAAGCCCGCGAAAGTCTTGTTCAGCCGCTCCCGGCTTTCCGGCGTCAGGTCCGACACCTGCGGCAGCATCAGCTTGGCCTGAAAGTCGAGCTCATACGGCGGGTTGCGGGCCAGAATCTGGTCGAGCTGCTCGTAGGCCTTCTTGTTCTCGCCCGCGTCTTGGTACAGCTGCGCCAGGATGTAGCGCGTGCGCGACCGTTCGTTCTTAAAGTCAATCAGCGGAATGGCTTTCTCCAGCTGCGGAATGGCCTTGGCTGGCTCCTCGGTACGAATATAGTAGTCGGCCCGCGTCAGGAACAGCTGGCGAGCATCCTGGGGCAGGCCCACTTCCTTGTCGAGCAGGTCCGACACGGCCTTGGCGCTCTCCATCTCGCCCTGCGCCACGAAGGTGCGCATCAGCCCAATCAACGCCTCGTGCTTGGCGTTGGCGTCCTTGCTGGTCGAGTTCACATACTTAAACGTCTGCGCCGCGTCGTCGAACTGCATTTGGTAGAAGCGCGACCAGCCCACCAGAATATAAGCGTCGTCGGTCCAGTCCGAGCCCGGCCGGTGCTGAATCGGCAGCGAGGCCTTCTTGATGATGTCGTTCAAATCGGCGCGGTTGGCGCGCACCGTGGTGCTGTCCAAGGTCGGAAACAGCGGCAGCGTCTGGTTGTAGTCGTTGATGCGAGCGGCGTAGAGCTTGTCTTCGGTGGCGTGCAGCTTCTCGCGGGCCAGGAAGTAGGCGTTGTCCCGGGCCGCCACGTTGTTGAACGCGTGCGCCACCAGGTTTTTATCCGAAGCGCAGCCCGCGGCTCCCAGGCCCAGCAGGAAGAGAGCCAGGGCCGCGCAGCGGTATGTCAGCGAGTTGTGAGTCAAAGCCAAGAAGGAAGGAATAAAAGCAAGTCGTCGCCCACGCAACGCGCGCGGCAACCCGAAATGTTCGTCGGCGCCCGAAAGCTAACGCAGCCGAAGAAGTAAAATTACGTTTTTCCGGGGGCAAACGCGGCCCCTGCCCGCGGCGTACCTTTGCGGTTCTGTTTCTCAGCCCGTTCCCATGTCCTCGCCGTCTTCGCCTCCGCCTCCCGGCCCCAACCGTCTCCAGGCCGTTGCCAAGTACTCCGGGCTGGCGTTTCAGATGCTGGCCATCATCGGCGGCGCCACGTGGGTAGGCACCTGGCTCGACGGCCATTTCCAGACCCAGAACCCGTGGTTTACCATCGGCCTCGCGCTGCTCGGGGTTTTCGTGGCCATGTTTCAGGTCATCCGCAGCCTCACCAAAGGCGCGGAGTAGGGCCAGGCGCCATTCAACGGTTTAGTTAATTCACGATGCGGTTTTTGCGCCAGTTTCTTGTTTTTGCCGGGGCGCTGGCCCTGCTCATTTTCGTCCTGCAGCGCGGGTTCGGCACGGCCGTTATTCACCCGCGCACCTGGCTGCTGTTCGGCTTCATGGCAGGCCTCACGCTGCTTACCTACGGCCTCACTGCCCGGCTCGTGGCCGTGTCGCCCACCAATCTCGGCGTCGGTTATCTGGTGGGCATGACCATCCGGCTGCTGGCCTCGCTGGCCCTCGTCACGGTGCATCTGGCCCGGGGCGGCGCCCACGAAGGAAGAGGCGTTTGGACCTTCCTCGGGGCCTTCTTCCTCCTGTACTTTTCATGGGTCGGGTTTGAAATCTGGGCTACTTTGAGTAACTTGCGGCCGATTTCGGAAAAGCAAGTGTCGCAAACATAGCACTTTAGCCCGAAATTGGTCATTAATTAACTTTAGATGAAGCATTTACTTTCCGTTCTTCTCTGCTTCCTATCTCTGTCCGTTTTTGCTAACGAACCCGCCAACGAGGCTTCCAAAGAGGAGGGCTTCAATCCCGGCGAAATGATTTTGCACCACATCGGTGATTCGCACGAATGGCACTGGCTGGCTACCGACAACGGCAGCTTCACCACCTACCTGCCCATCATCGCCTACCGCCCCGGCAAGGGCCTGTCGGTGTTCTCCTCCAAGCACATCTCCAACGGCGAAGCCGAAGGCCCCGCCAAAGAATACGAAGGTCTGAAGCTGGAGCACGAGCACCTCGTGAGCACCGACGGCAGCAAAGTCTACGACTTCTCCATCACCAAGAACATTGCCGCCCTCATCGGCAGCGCCGTGCTGATGCTGGTCATCTTCACCGCTGTGGCCCGCGGCTACGCCAAGAACCACGGCCGCGCCCCCAAGGGCATTCAGTCGTTCTTCGAGCCCATCATCGTCTTCATTCGCGACGAAGTGGCCAAGAAAAACATCGGCCCGAAGTACGAGCGCTACATGCCGTACCTGCTCACGGTGTTCTTCTTCATCTGGTTCAACAACCTGCTGGGCCTCACCCCCGGCGCGGCCAACCTCAGCGGCAACATCGCCGTGACCATGGTGCTGGCCCTCATGACGCTGGTTATCACGCTGGCATCGAGCAACAAGTACTACTGGGCCCACATTTTCGCCACGCCCGGCGTGCCCAAGCCCTTGCTGCCCATCATGATTATCGTGGAGGTGATTGGCATCTTCACCAAGCCTTTCTCGCTCATGATTCGTCTGTTCGCCAACATCACGGCGGGCCACATCGTGGTGCTGAGCTTCATCAGCCTGGTGTTCATCTTCAAATCGTGGGCCGTGGCCCCGGTGACGCTGGCTTTCGGCCTGTTCATCAACATCCTTGAGTTGCTTGTGGCCCTGCTGCAGGCCTTCATCTTCACGCTGCTCACCTCCATGTACATCGGCGGCGCCGTGGAAGAGCACCACGATGCCGACCTGCAAATCGGCTACAACGAGGACCCCGCCGCACCTCACGTCGCTCACTAATCTCTGAATCTCCCGTCGGGCCGTTGGCCCGGCTATCCGATTTTTTCAGTCGGACCGTGGCAATCCCCCCCCCCGCTGCGGGCTCGGCTAATTTTTCTCTTTTTCCATTTTTTCTTTTTTTATGCTTCTCTCTTTGTTGTTGCAGGCTGTTGCCCAAATGGCGACTAACTACGGTCCTGGTTTGGCTGTAATGGGTGCCGGTATCGGTGCTGGTTTGGTTGCCCTGGGCGTAGGCCTGGGTATTGGTCGCATCGGCGGCAGCGCCATGGACGCCATCGGCCGTCAGCCCGATGCTTCGGGTAAGATTCAAACGGCCATGATTATCGCCGCCGCTCTTATCGAAGGTCTCGGTCTGTTTGCCGTCGTGGTTTGCGTTCTTATCTGGACCAAGCTCTAAGAAGTTTTGCCGGGCCTAGCGCCCGGAAGTAGTTGGAAGCCCGCCGCCCGCTGCTGCTTGTGCAGCCCTGCGCGGCGGGCTTACCTGCTCCTACTGCCTGTAGCTGCCTTAGCCGATTGTCTTCAACGGTTTTACCTATATAATTCTTTATGCCAGCTTTCCTCACCCCCGAACTCGGCCTCATTTTCTGGCAACTGGTTATTTTCCTGCTGGTGCTGTTTCTGTTGGCCAAGTTCGCCTGGAAACCGATTCTGAACTCGCTGAAAGAGCGTGAGGACAGCATCGAAAGCGCCCTGCGCATGGCCGACCAGGCCAAGATTGAAATGCAGCAGCTGAAAGCCGGCAACGAGAAGTTGCTCGCCGAAGCCCGCCAGGAGCGCGACCGCATGATGCAGGAAGCCACCGTGATGGCCAACCAGCACCGCGAAACCGAGCGCGCCCGCGCCACCACCGAAGCCAACACCATCATTCAGCAAGCCCGCGAAGCCATCCAGCAGGAGAAAAACGCGGCCCTGGCCGAGGTGAAAAACACGGCTGCCAAACTATCGGTCGACATCGCCGAGCGCATCCTGCGCCGCGAGCTGGCCGAGCCTGCTGCCCAGACGCAGCTGGTGGATTCGTATCTGAAAGACGTTAAACTGAACTAGTTGCTGGTTTCCAGTTGTCAGTTATCCGGTCATGCAAATGGCTGTTGCACGCTGACAGCTGACAACAAACAACTGCCAATTAATACCAACTAATGGCTGACCAACGAGTA
This sequence comes from Hymenobacter sp. 5317J-9, assembly GCF_022921075.1. Classification (NCBI taxonomy): domain Bacteria; kingdom Pseudomonadati; phylum Bacteroidota; class Cytophagia; order Cytophagales; family Hymenobacteraceae; genus Hymenobacter; species Hymenobacter sp. 5317J-9. The sequence goes on along the minus strand of NZ_CP095050.1, from coordinate 25,061 downwards.
GCGGCCCGCTACGCCAAGTCGCTCCTCGACTTAGGCAAGGAAATGGGCACGCTGGATAGCGTGAAAGCGGACATGGACCTGCTGAGCAAGACCATGACCGAAAGCCGCGAGCTGCGGCTGTTGCTCCGCAACCCGATTGTGAAGCACGACAAGAAACTGGCCATCCTGAAAGCCATCTTCGGCGGCAAGGTGTCGGACATGACCATGCGCTTCTTCACCATCCTCACCGAGAAAAACCGGGAGGCGGCGCTGGAAAGCATGGGCCAGGAGTTCCAGGTGCAGTACAACGCTCTGCAAGGCATTCAGATGGCGGAAGTGACGTCGGCCACGCCGCTCACGGCCGCCTCGCGTGCGGAGATGGAAAAGCTGGTGACCCAGCAAACCGGCCTCACCGAAGTGAAGCTGACCGAGAAAGTGGACCCCGCGCTGATTGGCGGTTTCATTCTGCGCGTCGGCGACAATCAGATTGACGATTCCGTGCGCACCAGCCTCCGCAAGCTGCGCACCTCTTTGCAAGAAAATTCTTACCAACCACAACTGTAGGGTTTTAAGTATTAAGTATCAGGTAACAAGTAGTTAGACGTTGCGACGGATACTGCGCTACCTTCTGGATACCCACTACTTGCTACTAGCTACTTATTACTAACTACTAATTTCCCAAACCATGGCAGAAGTACGTCCGGACGAAGTATCCGCAATCCTGCGGCAGCAGCTGTCCAATTTCAAGTCCGAAGCCGAGCTGGAAGAAGTCGGCACCGTGTTGCAGGTGGGCGACGGCGTGGCTCGCATTTACGGACTGAGCAAGGCCCAAGCGGGCGAACTGATTGAGTTCGAGAACGGCCTGCAGGGCCTCGTTCTCAACCTCGAAGAAGACAACGTGGGTGCCGTGATGCTGGGCGACTACTCGGAAATCCGGGAAGGCGCCACGGTGAAGCGCACCAACAAAATTGCCTCCATCAAAGTAGGCGAGGGCATTGTGGGCCGCGTGGTGAACACGCTGGGCCAGCCCATCGACGGCCGCGGCCCCATCACGGGCGAACTGTACGAGATGCCCCTCGAGCGCAAAGCTCCCGGTGTAATCTACCGTCAGCCGGTGACCGAGCCCATGCAGACGGGCATCAAGTCGATTGACGCCATGATTCCGATTGGCCGGGGTCAGCGCGAGCTGATTATCGGTGACCGTCAGACCGGCAAGTCGGCCGTGGCCATCGATACCATCCTGAACCAGCGCGAGTTCTACGAAGCTGGCCAGCCGGTATTCTGCATTTACGTGGCCATCGGCCAGAAGGCTTCGACCATCGCCCAGGTGGTGCAGTCGCTGACCAAAGGCGGTGCCATGGACTACACCGTGGTGGTAGCCGCTCCGGCCGCCGACCCCGCGCCGCTGCAGTTCTACGCGCCCTTCACCGGTGCTGCCATCGGCGAGTTCTTCCGCGACACGGGCCGTCCGGCGCTGGTGGTGTATGATGACTTGTCGAAACAGGCTGTGGCTTACCGCGAGGTGTCGCTGTTGCTCCGTCGTCCTCCCGGACGCGAAGCTTACCCCGGCGACGTATTCTACCTGCACAGCCGCCTGCTCGAGCGCGCCGCTAAAATCAACTCGTCGGACGAAATCGCCCGCGACATGAACGACCTGCCCGAGAGCATCAAGCACTTGGTGAAAGGCGGCGGCTCGCTGACGGCTCTGCCGCTGATTGAGACGCAGGCCGGTGACGTATCGGCTTACATCCCGACCAACGTGATTTCCATCACCGACGGCCAGATTTTCCTCGAGACGAACTTGTTCAACTCGGGGGTGCGTCCGGCCATCAACGTGGGTATCTCGGTATCGCGCGTGGGTGGTAACGCCCAGATTAAGTCGATGAAGAAGGTATCGGGTACCCTGAAACTTGACCAGGCCCAGTTCCGTGAGCTGGAAGCCTTCGCCAAGTTCGGTTCCGACCTCGATGCCTCGACCAAGCTCACCATTGAGCGCGGCCGTCGTAACCTCGAAATTCTGAAGCAGCCCCAGTTCTCGCCCGTGAAGGTGGAAGACCAGGTGGCCATCATCTACGCCGCCACCAACGGCCTCCTCGACAACGTGCCCGTGAACCGCGTGCGTGAGTTCGAGAAGGAGTTCGGCCAGGTGATGAACTCGCGCTACCCCGACGTGCTGAAGGCCCTGAAAGCCGGCAAGCTGGAGGACGCCGGCACCAAGGCCATCCGCGAGGTAGCCAAAGACGTGTCGGCGAGCTACGCTTCGTAGTAGTCAACTAGTAAAAATGGTCGGCATGCTGAGTGAAGTCGAAGCATCTCTACTTCGAGAGTAAATAACTACTACTGAGGTAGAGATGCTTCGACTTCGCTCAGCATGACGGTTAATTAACCAGAATAAATGGCAAGCTTAAAAGAAGTCCGCAACCGCATTCAGTCGGTGACGAGCACGCAGCAGATTACCAAAGCCATGAAAATGGTGGCGGCGGCCAAGCTGCGCCGTGCCCAGGACAACATTATCCGGATGCGGCCCTACGCCCAGCGCCTGAACACCATTCTGGCGAACCTGACGCGCACGGCCGATGCCGACATCGTGAGCGACTACGGCGTGGCCCGTGAGGTGCGCCGCGTGCTGGTCATTGCCGTGACTTCGGACCGGGGCCTGGCCGGGGCGTTCAACTCGAACGTGTTCAAGGGCGTGAACGCGGCCATTGCCGAGCGCTACGCCAACCTGCCCGCCGCCAACATTTCGTACATGGCCATTGGTAAGAAGGCGCACGACTACTATGGTCGCCGCGGCCCGCTGGTGGGCAACTACACGCACGTGTTCGCCAAGCTGTCGTTTGAGACGGTGCGCGAGGCGGCAGAGGTAGCCATGGAAGGTTTCCGCAACGGGACCTACGACGAAGTGGTGGTGGTGTACAACGAATTCCGCAACGTGGCCACGCAGATTATCCGTACCGAGCAGCTGCTGCCGCTGGTGCCGGCTGCGGCGCCCGTCACGGCTTCGGCCACGGCGAACATCGATTACCTGTTCGAGCCCTCGAAAGAGGAAATCGTGCAGACGCTGATTCCGCAGTCCATCAAGATTCAGCTCTACAAGGCGGTGCTGGAAAGCAACGCTTCGGAGCACGGCGCCCGCATGACGGCCATGGACAAAGCCACCGACAACGCCGGGGAGCTGCTCAAGGCCCTCAAGCTGACTTACAACCGGACGCGTCAGGCGGCCATCACGACCGAGATTCTCGAAATCGTGGGCGGCGCCGAGGCGCTAGCGGCTGGCTAAGTCAACAACCAAGAAAAGAAAAAAGGCCCGTCTCCAATGGAGGCGGGCCTTTTTTTGTGGTTTCGGCAGCCGGGGGTGTCGAAAATCGACGTCGTGAACGCCTGCCACTTAGTGAAGCATTGGTGCCAAATGCCAATGGTGGGCATACCATGCCGCGGGTTATCCCGTTAGAAAAGCTTGTTCGGGTACGCTGCTGCTATTTTATCCTTATTCACTCCGACACTATGCTAACCTCTTTCGCCACTTCGCTGGCCTTATCGGGCGGCCGCCAGCTGGCTTTGCCGCTGCCACTGCTCCTGTTGCTGGCGGGCCCCGCCGCCCGTGCCCAGGCCCCGAATGCCCTTGCAGAAGTCGGGCTGTACCCTAATCCAGCCCACATCCGGGCCACGGTGGAAGTGCCGGCGGTGGCCGGTGCCACCCGGGCCACCGTGCGGCTCATGGATGCGCAAGGTACGGTGGTGTTTGAGCAGCCGGTGAGCCTGCTCGGAACCGGCGGCACCACCGAAGTGCCGCTGCTGGGCCGTGCGCCCGGCCTCTACCGGGTGATGGTGGAAGTGGGCGAACAACGCACGGCCCGCACGCTGAAGGTGGAATAAAGCGGGGTGAAGCCCACTGCGGTGCAGCGCCGTGATGGGGGCGCATCGCTGCAACGCCGTCCGTGCAGTTGGCGGCATGCTGCGCCCCGGGCTTCTTACCCCGACGCGGGCCCGGCCGCCCGAAAATCACTCGGAACGGGTGGTAGCCATTGGGCGCTAGGCCCCGTGGACAGTTGGTTGGAAATGCTGATTAGAACGTCATGCTGAGTTGCTGGTCGAAGCAGCTCAGCATGACCTTCCGGTCTTTTGATTGCTTTCTACACCGATTGAGAAAAGGGTGGGTAACGCTCCGTTTTGGGCGGTGGTAACGGGCCAAGGCTGCAGCGCTACTTTTTTAGGCAGGCGGTTGGGGGAGCGCTGGCTGAGGTGGTCGTAGGCGGCCTGGGCGCCGGGCTGCCGCTGCTCGGCCAGGAACTGGATGTTCTTGTACACGGGCGAGGCTGTGCCCATGACTTTGGCCCCGGCAGAACCGGGGCGGATGGAGAAGCGGAGCGAATAGCAGGCCCTTCGGACTGCTCGCGGCAAGGGCGGAAAGGGGCGGTGTATGAGGCAATAAGCGGATAGAAATAAAACACTTATGGCAGGCCTTGTGATATCGCGCAACGACAATACATTTGCATAAGGTCAATTTTTTCTTTCCCTAAAACAATTCATTGTTGATGAAAAAATTTTACGCGCGTTATCTGGTGGCTCTAGGGCTGCTAACGGCCGCCTGGCAGCCCGCCAGCGCCCAAACCCAACCCGCCCAACAGGCTGCCGAGCTTGCGTTGCAAACCCGTCAGCAGTGGGCCGGCACCGACGTCGCCGCGTCGGACTTGCGCATTTCCAGCGCCCGCACCGAGGGGCCGGGCTTGCTCTATGCCTATCCGCAGCAGCTGCAGGCCGGCATTCCGGTGTATAACCAAGTGGCCACGCTCGTCTTCAAAAACGGCAAGCTGATGCACCACGCGGGCAGCTTCGTGCCGGCCAAAGCCTTTGCGGGCTTGTCGGCCGCGCCACGGATAACGGCAGCGGCCGCGGTAGCCACGGCCTTGGCCACGCTGCCGGGCCGCCCCGACGCGGCGCCCGCCAGCCTGGGTGGCGCCAGCGGCCCCGACCAGCAGCAGCGCTTTGCCGCGGCGGGCGTGGCGCGGCGGCCCATTGAGGCCCGCCTGGTGTGGGCCAAGGACCAAAAGCAGCAGCTGCGCCTGGCCTGGAACGTGAACGTGGACGCGCTGCACTCGGCCGATTGGCTCAACATTCGGGTGGATGCCGCCACCGGCCAGGTGCTGGGCCAGGACAACTGGACGGTGAGCGAGAAGGCTGCGCACCCGACGGTTGGCGCCGGGCCTGCTCGCGCATCGGCGGCCAGCGCCAGCCCGGCTCGCGGGGCTGCTCCGGCTGCCCGGCGTGGCCCCAGCGGCGTGCGGGGGGCATTGGCCGTGACGCCGGCCAGCTACATTGTGGTGCCCTTCCCCGGCGAGCGGCCCGACGTGACCGCGCCCACCACCGACACCAACCCCTGGCTGCGCGCCGGAACCGGCAACGCCGCCACCACCCACGGCTGGCACTTCGACGGCACCACCGATTACACCGACACGCGCGGCAACAACGTGTGGGCCTACGACGACAGCTTGAAGCAGAACGGGCCGGGCCGCTTTGCCACCTCCACCGGCACGGCGGGCTCCCTGGTGTTCAATTACGTGCCTGATTTCACGGCGAAGCCGACGCTGGGCAAGAACCGGCGGGCCGCTACCGTGAACCTGTTCTACTGGAACAACCTGGTGCACGACGTGATGTACCAGTACGGCTTCAACGAGGCCAGCGCCAACTTCCAGGCCGACAACCTGGGCCGGGGCGGCGTGGGCGCCGACCACGTGCGGGCCGAAGCCCAGGACGGTCTGGGCGTGAACAACGCCAACTTCAGCACCCCGCCCGACGGCACCAACGGCCGCATGCAGATGTACCTGTGGAACCCCGTGACGAGCAACTCCCTGGTGGTGACGGCCCCAGCCGCCATTGCGGGCACTTACACCATGGCCGAGGGCTCCTTCAGCACCCAGAATCTGCTGGCTAACAAGGGCGTCACGTCCGGCACCCTGGTGTACTACACCGACCCGGGCGCGGGCACGCACTTTGCGTGCACCTCGCCTTCGTCGACCAGCGTGAGCGGCAAGATTGCGCTTATCTACCGGGGCAGCTGCAACTACAGCGTGAAGGTGAAGGCCGCCCAGAACGAGGGCGCCATTGCCGTGGTGATGGTGAACAACGTGGCCGGCGCGCCCGTGACGATGGGCGGCACCGACAACACCGTCACCATTCCGGCGGTGATGGTGTCGCAGGCCGACGGCGCGACGCTGGCCGGGCAACTCAACCTGGGCGCCACCGTGCAGCTCACGCTGCGCCCGCCGCTGCAACTCGACGGCGATTACGACAATGGCATTGTGGTGCACGAGTACGGCCACGGCATCAGCAACCGCCTCACCAGCGGCGGCCCCAACACCAGCTGCCTGGGCAATGCCGAGCAGGCCGGCGAAGGCTGGAGCGACTTTTTCGCCCTGATGATGACGACGGACTGGACGGCGACGCCCCTGACCGACGGCCCGCGCGCCCGCCCCGTGGGCACCTACGCCCAGGGCCAGGCGCCCACCGGCGCAGGCATCCGGCGCTACCCCTTCAGCACCAGCTTGGCCGTGAACCCGCTCACCTACGCCAACGTGGCCACCAATACGGAGGTGCACGCCATTGGCGAAGTCTGGACGGCTACGCTCTGGGACATGACTTGGAACATCATTCAGCAGCAGAACAGCATCGAGCCCAACCTCTACAATAGTGCCAGCACCGGCGGCAACGCCGTGGCCCTGAACCTGGTGATGCAGGGCCTGAAGCTGCAACCCTGCGAGCCCGGCTTCCTGGATAGCCGCGACGCCATTCTGGCCGCCGACTCGCTGCTGTACGGCGGGCGCTACCACTGCGCCATCTGGGGAGCCTTTGCCCGCCGCGGCATGGGCTACAGCGCCCGCGAAGGTTCTTCCAACAGCGCCACCGACCAGACCGCGGCTTACGACGTACCCGGCGTGACCTTGCGCAAAAACAGCGTGCCGCTGGTGGGCAGCCAGTTTGCCATCAACCTGTCGGCCACCTGCGAGTGCCAGACCCAGGCGCCGGTTTCCATCACCGACCAACTGCCGGCCGACCTGCAATACGTGAGCAGCACGGGCGGCACGCTGAACGGCAGCACCGTCACCTTCCCCAGCCTAAGCTTTACAACGGGCCAGCAGCGCATCTTCCAGATTGTGGCCCGTACGGCCACGGGGGCCGGCTGCGCCGTGACGAAGCCCGTGAATGATGACCGCGACGCCAACACCGTGGGCGGCTTCACGCCGGCCGTGGTGACCAGCGGCGGCGGCAATGCCTGGGCCCCGACCACGGCCCGCGCCCACAGCGGCGCCACCGCCTGGGCCACCGGCGACCCCAACGCCACGTCCGACATTACCCTGACGTCGGCCGCGTTCACGCCGGGGGCGTTCTCGGTGCTGTCTTTCTACCACTTCTTCAACACGGAGGCGCGCTACGACGGCGGCATGGTGGCCATTTCGGTGAACAACGGCCCCTGGCAGGACGCGAGTGCCTTGTTCCTGCAGAATGGCTACAACAGCGTGTTTGCAACGGGCACAACTTCGGTCGGCAAGCCCTGCTTCTCGGGCCGGTCTTCGGGCCTGGAGGGTTCGGCGGCTTTCCAGCAATCCATCGTCAACCTGGCTTCGTTTAGCGGGCAGTCCATTCAGGTGCGCTTCCAGTTTCAATCGGACTCGAATAATCCCTATGGGAATGCCCTGCCCGGCTGGTTCGTAGACGACGTGCAGGTACTGAGCGGCTGCGGCGGCTTGCAGCAGGTGCAATTGCTGAGCAGCACCAGCACCGTGCTCGGCAGCTATGCCCAGCCCACCTTCCTTGTGCCCCTGCCGGTGCCCGTTATCACGCTGCTCAGCCCCAACAACGGGCCGGTGGGCACCAGCGTGACCATCACGGGCACGGACCTGGCCAACGCCACGGGCCTGACCCTGAACGGCGCGGCCATTGCCTTGGGCAACGTCACGGCTAATACGGCCACCAGCCTGACCTTCACGCTGCCCGCCGGCGCCACCAGCGGCCAGCTCACCGTGACCACGCTGGGCGGCACCAGCAACGGCCTGCCCTTCACGGTGACTGTGGTGCCAGTGGCCACCAGCTGGACCGGTACCGTGAGCACCGACTGGTTTACGGCCGGCAACTGGAGCGCCGGCGTGCCCACCACGAGTCTGGACGCCACCATCCCGGCGTCGGCACCGAACATGCCCGCCATTGCGTCGGGCACGGCCTCGGTGCGCTCGCTCACGGTCAATTCCGGCGCCACGCTCGTTCAAACGGGGGGCACGCTCGATGTGTGGGGCAACCTGACCAACAACGGCACCTTCGTGCCCAGCGGGGGCACGGTGGCGATGGGCGCCACGTTCGTATCCAATGGCCCTAATATCCTTGGTTCGGGCCGCGTGCGCTTCTGGAACCTGACCGTGCAAACCAACGGCGTGCTGCTGAGCACTTCGGCCGGTGCCTCGGTGCGCCGCGTACTGACGCTGAACGGGGCCTTCTTGACGCAGGGCAACCCCTTCACGCTGGAATCGGACGCCACCGCCACGGCTGTGGTGGTGAACAACACCGGGGGCCTCGTTTTCGGTACGGCCACGGTGCAGCGCTACATCGACCCGAGCTTGAACGCCGGCCTGGGCTATCGCCACTTCTCGGCGCCGGTGGGCCTGGCTACCGTGGCCGGCCTGGCCACGGGCTCGTTTGCCCCGGTGGTTAATTCGGTCTACAATGGCTCGGCGGCACCGGGCGGGGTGACGCCCTTCCCCACGGTGTACGGTTACGACCAGAGCCGCCTGACGCTGAGCAACAACCTCAGCGCCTTCGACAAAGGCTGGTTCTCGCCGGCCAACCTGACCGACCAGCTGACCGTGGGCCAGGGCTACGCCGTGAACCTGGCCGCTAACCAGACGATGAGCGTGGCCGGGCCGCTGAACAACGGCAACCTGACGGTGTCGTTGGCCAGCAACCGCGCCACCAATGCCGACGGCGGCTGGCAACTGATGGGCAACCCGTACCCCGCGCCGCTCGACTACTCCTTGGTGGCTGCGGCCGACCGGGCCGGCCTGGACGGGGCCATCTACGTGTATAGCAGCACCAGCCAGTACGCGGGCCAGTACCGCAGCTACGTGAACGGCGTGGGTGGCAACCCCGTCATTCCTACGGGCCAGGGCTTCTTTGCCCGCGTGGCGGCCGGCCAGGCTTCGGGTTCGCTGACTTTCCGCAACAGCCAGCGCTTGACCGTGCCCAATGCCACGCCCTTGCAGCGCTCGGCCGAAACCCGGCCGCTGGTGCAGCTCACGCTGCGCGGCACCACGGGCACGGCTTCGGACGACGCCTTCGTGTATGCCGACGCGGGCGCCACGGCTGTCTTCGACGGCGCGTTTGACGCCGAGAAGCTGCCCAACACCACGGGCCTGAACCTGTCGTCGGGCGCGGCCGGGCGCGAGCTGGCCATCAACGGCCTGTCCGCTTTCACCACCAGCACGGTGGTGCCCTTGAGCGTGGGTGTGCCCACCGCCGGCACCTACACCCTACAAGTGGCCCAGCTGCTGAACCTGCCCGCCGGCACCGCCGCCGTGCTCGTAGATGCCCAGCTAGGCACCCGCACCGATTTGGCTGCGCTGCCGGCTGCCGGCTACGCTTTCACGGTGACTTCGGCCCAGGCCAGCGCCCTGCTCAGCGGCCGCTTTTTCCTGAACCTGGTGCCCGCCGCCCCGCTGGCCTCGGCCAATGGCCGCTCGGCCGCAGTGCTGGGCCTGTTCCCCAACCCGACCATGGCCCGCGCCACCACGCTCACCGGCGCCCAGGCCGGTGCCCCGGTAACCGTGTTTGACGCCGTGGGCCGCCTCGTGCTCAACACTACGGCCACCGCGGCCGGCACGGCCCAGCTGGCCCTGCCCGCGGGCGCGGCCACGGGCGTCTACGTGGTGCGCACCGGCACCCAGGCCATCAAGTTGGTGGTGGAATAAGCAAGTTGCTTAAGCAGTGAAAAAGCCCCGGCGGTATGCGTCGGGGCTTTTTTGTGTTTGGCTAGGTCAGCTGCATGTAGTTGCGCTGGGCGCGCTGCTTGTCGGGTTTGGGTGCTTTCGGCTGCTCGGCCAGCAACTCCAGCAGGCGTTCGGGCGTGAGCTCGGTGAAATCCTTGATGACGGCGAGCGGGGCCTGAAATGCCTTGGCCGGCACGCCCGAAGCCACGGCCACACAGCGCATGCCGGCTTTGTAGGCCGCCTGCTCGCCCAGCAAGGCGTCTTCAAACACGATGCAGTCTTCGGGCCGGGCGCCCAGCTTGGTGGCGGCAATGGCGAAGGTGTCGCCGTGGGGCTTGCCGCGCTCCACGTCCTCTTTGCCGATGACGACGTCGAAGAAGCGGCGCAGGTCGAGGTGGTCGATGATGTAGGCAATGGTTTCGGGCGGCGAGCTGGTGCCGAGGGCAATGCGGAAGCCCGCGGCGCGGGCCGCTTCCAGAAAGCGGCTGAGGCCAGGCGTCTCGCGGCGTTTGCTCCAGTACAGGGTGCGGTAGAGGAACTCGCGCTGCGAGGAATATTCCTTGAGCTGCTTCTCCGGCACGGGGCTGCGAAACACCGTTTTGAGGATGTTGGTGGCCGGCATGCCGTTGAGGCGCTGGAGCAGTTTGCGGGCGTTGGTGCTCAGGCCTAGGTCGCGGAACAGGAGCTGGAAGGCACGGGCCTGATAGGGCGTGTTGTCGATGAGGACGCCGTCCATGTCGAAGATGAGAGCTGGTTTCATAGGAAGCGAGGGTGTAGAGACGCAAGATGTTGCGTCTCTACGTTGAACGACTTGCGCTTGAACGGTGACGTGCCGCTGGTACCCAAATGGCGCGGACGACGAGACGCAAGATGTTGCGTCTCTACAGCGCGGCGCGGTGGGGTATCTTTGCCGCCGCATTGCTTACCCGCTTTTACTTGAAAAAGATACTGCCCTTCACTTTGGCCGCTCTGCTGGCGGCTGTCCCGGCCTTCGCCCAAAAAGCCGGCAAACCCGTGCCGCGCCCCAAACTGGTGGTGGGCATCGTGGTCGACCAGATGCGCTACGACTACATCTACCGCTACTGGAACAAGTACCCGGCCGGGGGCTTCCGGCGCCTGCTGGGCCAGGGCTTCAGCTACGAGAGCTGCCACTACAACTACGTGCCCACCTACACCGGCCCCGGCCACGCCAGCGTGTACACCGGCACCACGCCGGCCGTGCACGGCATCATCGGCAACAACTGGTGGGTGCGCGAGGAAAGCCGCGAAACCTACGTGACCGAGGACAAAACCGTGCACGCCGTGGGCGGCACCGAAGCGGCCGGCCAGATGTCGCCGCGCCACCTGCTGGCCACCACCATCACCGACGAGCTGCGGCTGGCCACGAATTTTCAGGCCAAAACCATTGGCCTCAGCATGAAGGACCGGGGCAGCATCCTGCCGGCCGGGCATTCGGCCACCGCCGCCTACTGGTACGACGGCACCAACGGCGCCTTCATCAGCAGCACCTTCTACCAGCCCACGCTGCCCGATTGGGTGGCGAAATTCAACGCCGCCGGCCACGCCGCCCGGTACCTGGCCCAGCCCTGGAACACGCTGCTGCCCATCGCCAACTACACCGAAAGCACCCCCGATGACGTGCCTTGGGAGGGCGCTTTCAAAGGCGAAAGCAAGCCCGTGTTTCCGCACGACCTGCCCACGCTGGCGGCCGGTGCGCCCGCCTCGGTGCAGCCCGCCCTCAAAAACTCGGGCGAAACCCGCAACCCGCAGGCGCCTACCCAAAACCTCGACCTCATCCGCAGCACGCCCTTCGGCAACTCGCTCACCACCGACTTCGCCCTCGAAACCCTGCGCCAGGAGCAGATGGGCCAGCGCGGCGTGACCGATTTCCTGGCCATTAGCTACAGCAGCACCGACTACGTGGGCCACCAGTTCGGCCCCAATTCCATTGAAGCCGAAGACACCTACCTGCGCCTCGACCGCGAGCTGGCCCGCCTGTTTGAGGCGCTCGACAAGCAAGTGGGCAAGGGCCAGACCCTGGTGTTCCTCACCGCCGACCATGCTGCGGCCCACGCCGTGGGCTTCAACCAAGCCCACCGGCTGCCCGGCGGCGGCGTGGGGCCGGCCATCATGCGCGACTCGGTGCAGCGCGCCCTCACCCGCCAGTACGGCCCCGGCCAGTGGGTGCTGAGCTACGAAAACCAACAGGTGTACCTCAACCGCCAGCTGCTCAAGAAGAAAAACATCGACTTGGGCAAGGCCCAGCAGGACGTGGCCGCCGCGCTGCTCACGCTGCCCGGCGTCACGCAGGCCCTCACCGCCCTCGACCTGCAGCGCGCCCACTGGAGCGAGGGGCTGGGCATGTACCAGGAAAACGGCTTTTTTGCCCCGCGCTCGGGCGATGTGCTCACCGTGCTGGCCCCCGGCTGGCTGGAGGCTTACGCCTACCCCGTGGTGAAGGGCACCACCCACGGCTCCAGCGGGGCCTACGACACGCACGTGCCGCTGCTCTTCTGGGGCTGGGGCGTGAAACATGGTTCTTCCGCGGCCGCCGTACGTATTGTGGACATCGCGCCCACCATTGCGCGCTTTCTGCACATTCAGGAACCCAGCGGTTGTTCGGGGGGGCCTTTGGTGGAGGTGCTTCGTTGATTTGCTGATTTTTTGATGTGCTGATGTGCTTTTCCGCGCGGGTTCATGCACTTGGCTGGGTTGAGCGTGCGGAGGATATGATTTTGGATAAAATTTTCCAGATGCTCAGCAGGCGCGGCAGCAGCTCGCCGGGGCTTTCGTAGGAAGAGGCGTGGTGGCAGAGCAGCAGCCAATAATCGGTTTCTTCGGCTTCTTTGGCCGCAATTTTACATTTGTGTACAAAGTCGGCGCGGCTTTCGGAACTTTGCGCCTCCCGAACATTCGCGCCAATTGCCGTGCCGCTCCTCATCAACTGTTTTGCCATGACGTAGCGCCGCTGCGCTTCCAGCCGTTCGGTGTACTCGATGATGAGCAGCGAAAATTCAAAAGTCAGCCGAACAATCAGATTATCAGCTTCGGGAATTGCCACGGCAAAATAGTTAAAAGTCAACCGGATATACCACAAACATACGCTCTGTCTTGGGTGGCTTGCCCACCAGCAACCAGCGGGAGCACATCAGCACATCAAAAAATCAGCAAATCTTAAGAATGGCCCATTTTAATCCTTGGCACGACGTGTCGCGCGGCGACGAGACCCCGCAAATCGTGCAATCCATCATCGAAATCCCCAAAGGCAGCAAAGGCAAGTACGAGCTCGACAAAGAGAGCGGCCTGCTGAAGCTCGACCGCGTGCTGTTCTCGGCAGTGCACTACCCCGCCGCCTACGGCTTCATTCCGCAAACGTACTGCGACGACAAAGACCCCCTCGACATTCTGGTGCTGTGCTCGGTTGACATCGTGCCCATGTGCCTCGTGGAGGCCAAGGTCATCGGCGTAATGCAGATGGTGGACCAGGACGAAGAGGACGACAAAATCATCGCCGTGGCCGCCCACGACATTTCGGTGAACCACTACAACGACATTTCGGACCTGCCCCCGCACACGCTGCTCGAAATGCAGCGCTTCTTCGAAGACTACAAGGCCCTCGAGCACAACAAGCACGTGGTGGTGGAGCGCTTCATGGGGAAGGAAGACGCCTACCGCATCATCAACGACAGCATCACGCTCTACCAGGAAACCTTCGGCGAGCGCAAGTCGGTGCTAGCCGAAAAATAGTCCGAACGCGACCCAAACGCGGTTTTTCCGTAAAGGCGAAGCATGACCATTCAGCGTCCTGCTTCGCCTTTTTTGCGTTTTCTGTACGAAAACAGTCTATTATTGGTGATTGCCACCATGACACTGTTGACCTTGGGCGGCCAGTTCCTTACCGGGTGGCACGACTACAACGACGAGCTGCAGGACATGGGCCTGGCCCAGCTCTCGGCCGGGCAGTATTTCACCTCGGGCCATTTCCTAGAAGCCACCTTCGAAAACTGGGAAAGCGAATTCCTGCAAATGGGCCTCTACGTGCTGCTCACGGTGTGGCTGCGCCAGAAGGGCTCCTCCGAATCGAAAAAACTGTACGAAGAAGAGGAAGTTGACGCCGAGCCCGACCCGAATAAGGAAGACGCCCCCGGCCCCGTAAAGCGCGGCGGCTGGGTACTGACGCTGTACAAAAACTCGCTCAGCATCGCGTTTTTCAGCTTGTTTTTTGCCTCCCTGTGGCTGCACGCCAAGGGCGGGGCCGAGGTCTACAGCATCGAGCAGGTGCACGACGGCAAGCCGCCCGTGAGCCTGCTGGAATACCTGGGCACCTCGCGCTTCTGGTTTGAGTCGCTGCAAAACTGGCAAAGCGAGTTCCTCAGCATCGTAAGCATTGTGGGCCTGAGCATTTTCCTGCGCCAGCAGGGCTCACCCGAAAGCAAACCCGTGGATGCTGCCTACAGCGAGACAGGGAAGTAAGGGCCAACACATTCTTACAGCGCATTACCCGGCAGCCCCGATTTACCTTCGCCCCGTGGATGCTTCCGTTTCCTTCGTCGCCCCCCGGGCCGGCCGCGGCACGCCGCGGCGGATGCTTGACGCCCTGCTGTTTAGCAGCGTGTGGCTGTCGGGCGCGGCGGCCGTGCAAACGGCGGCTTCGTTTCACCGCTGGCCCACGGCGGGCGGCGTCAATGGCCGGGTAGTGGCGCTGGTGTTTGCCGCCACGCTGCTCGTGTACAACCTCGACGCCGCGCTGCCCTTCAAGCACCGGCAGCCCGCCGCGGGCTCCGGGCGCAAGGCCTGGCAGCAGCGGCACCGGCGGGCGCTGGCGGCGCTGGCCGTGGCCGCCGCGCTGGCCGCCGGCTACTTCTTTCTGGCCGATGGCTGGTGGCACTACCTGCCGGCCCTGCTGCCGCTCACGGGGCTGGCGCTGCTGTATTCGTGGCCGCTGGTGCGCTGGCAGGGGCAGCGCCGGGCCGTGCGCGAAGTGCCGCTGCTGAAGGGGTTTCTGATTGCCGGCGTGTGGTCGGCCATCACCGTGGGCCTGCCCGCGCTGGCCCTGCACCGCCCGCTGGGCGAGGCAATGGGCCTGCTGGTGCAGCGCTTTTGCCTGGTGCTGGCCCTCACCATCGTGTTCGACATCCGCGACCTGACCCGCGACCGGGCGGCCGGCACGCGCACGTTTCCGCTGGTGCTGGGCGTGGGCGGGGCCAAAGCGGCGGCGCTGGGTTTTCTGGCCGCCGCCCTCACGCTGGGCTACGAGCGTGGCGTGCCGCCGCTGGGCCTGGGCCTCACGGCGCTGGCCGCGGCGGCCGTTATTTTATTGGCCGAAGAGCGGCGCAACGACTATTTTTTCGCCCTGTGGGCCGATGGCGTGTTACTGGTGCCGGCCGTGCTGTATTTGATTGGCCGGTAGCATCGGCACAGGCTTGCGCTGCAAGAATGGCGACAGGGCCCTCTGTTCAACCCGCTTCGCTCCTTTGCTAACCGGCGACGTAGCCGCGTTTCTGGCCGGCTGTAGCGTAACCGCTAACGCTCCGCCAGCGCGGGGCCGATGTAGCGCACAAGGTCGCCGGCCACCAGCCCGGCCTGCCCGGTTTCTTTGGCTGCCAGGTCGCCGGCGCGGCCGTGGGCATACACCGCCAGCCGCACGGCTTCAAAGGCCGAGAGCTGGGCGTGAGCGCGCAGCGCCAGCGTAAGGCCCGTGAGCACGTCGCCGCTGCCGCCGGTGGCCATGCCCGCATTGCCGGTGCTGTTGAAGTGCAGCTCGCCGGTGGGCGTGGCCAGACAGGTGTAGGCGCCTTTCAGCACCACCAGGCAACGGTGCTGTTGGGCGAAGCTGCGCAGCAGCTCCAGGCGGTGGTAGTCATCGCGGGCCGGCTCGGTGAGGCGCTCAAACTCCTTTGGGTGGGGCGTGAGCACGGTGTTTTCGGGCAGCAGCGCCAGCAGTTCGCGGTGCGCGCCCAGCAGGTTCAGCGCGTCGGCATCAATGACGAGGGAGAGCGGGCCGGGGCGCTTGTTAGTGGGTTTGGCGGCCTGTTTCAGCAGCTGCCGTAGCACCGTAACGCCGGCCTCGTTCTGGCCCAGGCCAGGACCAATGCCCACGGCCTGGTAGGGCTTCAGGTCGGGTAATTCGCTGATGAAATCGGCCTGCGCATCGGTCAGGCACATGGCTTCGGGCTGGCTGATTTGGAAGATATCGTAGCCGCAGGCCGGGATGTGCGCTGTGAGCAGGCCCACGCCGCCGCGCAG
Source organism: Hymenobacter sp. 5317J-9 (assembly GCF_022921075.1). Taxonomy (NCBI): domain Bacteria; kingdom Pseudomonadati; phylum Bacteroidota; class Cytophagia; order Cytophagales; family Hymenobacteraceae; genus Hymenobacter; species Hymenobacter sp. 5317J-9. The sequence goes on along the minus strand of NZ_CP095050.1, from coordinate 8,865 downwards.
GCAGGCGCCGGCGGCCAGTACCGCCGCGCCCATCTTTCCCCGGCTGCCCGCCAGCAGCAGGGCGTGGCCAAAGGTGCCCTTGTGGCTGAACCTGGGACGGGCGGGCAGCGCACCGGCCATGCTGGCGGCGTCGGTGTAGTGCCAGGGCGTGGCCGCCTCGGCAATAAAAGCCGGACTCAGGCCGATGTCTTCCACCGTCCACTCGCCCACGTATTCGGCATTCTGCGGCAGCAGGAAAGCCAGCTTGGGCAGCCCGAAGCTGACGGTGTGCTGCGCGTGCACAATCATACTGCTGGCCGGCTGGGGCGCGTCGGTGAAGAGGCCGCTGGGCAAGTCAATGGCGACTATGGGTGCCCGAGCATGGTTGAGGTGCCGCACCACGGTTTCGGCCAGCCCCGTGAGCGGCCGCGAAAGGCCGGTGCCAAACAGGGCATCGACCACCACCGCCTCCGGACCGATGGCGGGCAGGGCTTCGGCGCTGAGCTCGGCCACGGGCACGGCGGTGGGCAGGCGCTGGCGGTTGCGCTGCCAGTCGGCGGAGTATTTACCGGCGGGCAACAGAGCCACGCGCACCCCAATGCCGGCCTCGTGCAGCAGGCGGGCCAGTGCCAGGCCGTCGCCGCCGTTGTTGCCAGGGCCGCAAAAAATCAGGGTTTCAGCGGGTTGGCACAGGCCGTGTTCTTGTTGGAACCAGCGAAACAGGGCCCGGGCGGCCCGCTCCATGAGCTCAGCCGAAGTAATGCCTTGCTCCTGAATGGTGGCCTGGTCGAGCTCCTGGGTTTTGGCGGCGGAAAGAATTTTCATACGGTAGAGACGCATACGGGCGTCTCGGCGTTGGCGTCGTCGGGGCTTTATTGCGGCGTGGCCGTTCCACGCCGAGATGCCCGTATGCGTCTCGGCTTCGTTCGGCAAGCAGCTGCGGGGCCGGAAAGCTACTTTTGGGCATGCAGGAAACCACTCAAGTCTTCATCGTGCCCGGCCTCGGCAGCTCGGGGCCCGACCATTGGCAAACCCATTTTCAGCGCCTCCACCCCGAATTCATTCGCATTGAGCAGCGCGAGTGGGACGCCCCGGACCGCACCAATTGGGTTGAAACCTTGGAACAGGCCCTCGACGGCTATGTGCTGAGCGACGTGGTGCTGGTGGCCCACAGCCTGGGCTGCGTGACGGTGGCGCACTGGGCCGGCCAATACGGCCATCGCATAAAGGGCGCGCTGCTGGTGGCGCCCAGCGACGTGGAAACCGCGCACTACGCAGCCTTTCCCACCACCGGCTTCGGGCCCATGCCGCTGCAGCGGCTGCCCTTCCCCAGCAAAGTCGTGTTCAGCCAAAACGACGAATGGGTGACGCCCGCCCGCGCCCGGCAGTTCGCCGAGGCGTGGGGCAGCGAGCTAGTCGACATCGGCGACGCCGGTCACATCAACGCCGCCAGTGGGCACGGCGACTGGCCCGCCGGGCTGGCGCTGCTACGCGAGTGGCTGTAAGGACAGGCGGCCTGGCGCGTCTGTCCGGAGCGACCAAAAACCTCCCGGAGCCGGCCGCGTTTCTATCAGCTGACACTTCACTTTTTACGGCGGGCTGCAGCCCGCGCTACTTTATGCAAACCTGGAACGACGTCATCCGCCTCGCCAATAATCCCATTCCCTCGCCGCGCCGCGTGGAAAAAACGCCCGCCGAGTGGCGCCAGCAGCTCACCGCCGAGCAGTTCCACGTCACCCGCGAGCACGGCACCGAGCGCGCCTTCACCGGCGAGTACTGCGAGGCCCACGAAGCCGGCCTCTACGCCTGCGTGTGCTGCGGCACCCCGCTCTACGACTCGCGCACCAAGTTCGAGTCGGGCACCGGCTGGCCCTCGTTCACGCAGCCCGTCGACGAAAGCGCCATTCGCTACAAGAAGGACACCAGCTACGGCATGGTGCGCGTGGAAGTGCTCTGCAACGTGTGCGACGCCCACCAGGGCCACGTTTTCCCCGACGGGCCCGCGCCCAGTGGCCTGCGCCTGTGCATCAACTCGGCCAGCATCAAGCTGGTGCAGGGCGAAGGCACGCCGGTGGCGCCCTAAGGCCGGCGCCCAAAAGCGCGTAGCTTTGAACCCGACGGGCAACTATCTGCCCGTCGGGTTTTTGTTTTATTTCATGTCCAAACGTCTACTTCTGTTCTCCTGCGCGGCTTTGCTGGCTTACCGCAGCTCCGCGCAGGCCCCCCAAAGCCTGGAAATCAAACTGCCCGGCGAACTGCCCGGCGCGGCCAAGTTGCCGGGGGCGGCAGCCCGCCTCGCCACCGTGTCGCAGCTGCAGGAAGTCATCATCCAAAACTGGAACGGCACGGCCTGGGTCGATTTTCAGCGCCAAAGCTACCTGCGCTACGTGACGCCCACGCTGCCCGCTGCCATCCAGACCGACCGCAAGAGCGGCAGCGCCTGGGTGCTTTACGGCCGCCACCGCTACCGCTACACCACGGCCGGCGAAATCCTGACCGACACCACCGACCAGTACCAGCAGGCGCCCACCGGAGCCTACTTCGCGTCGATAAACACCTTCAACACGCCCAGCCAGATACGCTGGGAATGGTACAAGACCAAAAATGCCTTTTCGGCGTCGGCGCCCTGGGACTCGCTCAAGCGCAACTCGCACAGCTACAACGCGGCCGGGCAGCGCACCCAGGTGCTGGAGGAGTTTTACAGCAGCGGCTTCTTCTCGACCACGGCGCGCCGGCTGTGGAGCTACAACGCCCTGGGCCAAGTGTCGGTGTACGAAACCCAGAGCAACAGCGGCCCCAGCACCTGGGACCCCTTGCAGCGCTTCACCTACACCTACAACGCCGCCGGCAAACTGCAGCAGGCCATCACGGAGTCGGTGCTGCTGGGCAGCAACACCTACGGCAACTCGGCCCGCAACACCTACACCTTCGACGCGCAGGGCCGCGAGTCGCTGCTGACCACCGAAACCTGGGCCACGACCAACGCCTGGGCGCCGTCGTCGCAAACCATCTACACCTACGCGCCCAACGGCGACCCCGCCATGGCCACGCTGCAGGCCTGGAACCCCAACACCAGCGCCTACCAGAACTACCAGCGCGCTGTGTTTGCCTACGTGCAAGTGGCCACCGGCACCCGCAGCGCCCAGAATGCCGCCATCGGCCTGGCCGTGGCCCCCAACCCCGGCTCGGGCCGCGAAGCCGGCCTGCACTACCAGCTGCCCGCGGCCGGCCCCGTGTCGGTGGACGTGTGCGACCTGCTGGGCCGCCCGGTAGCCGCAGTGCTCACTGCCGAAAACCAGGCCGCCGGCCCGCACCGCGTGGCCCTCGCGGGCGTGGCGCTGGCGCCCGGCCTGTATCTGGTGCGCCTGCGCGCCGGCCAGCAGCAGTGGCAGGTGAAGTGGGACAACCGCTGAGCGTTGCCGCGGCAGGCGCGTAGCTTGTCGTTGTTCTAGTTTTGAGCCCCGGTTGAAGACACCTTCGGCCGGGGCTTTACGTTGCCCCCGTGCTCATTCGCACTCCCACCCGCCACGTCGCTCTTGCTTTTCTGCATAGGCTGCGTGGTGGCACATTCTCGTCGGCAGGAAGAAATAGGGGCATGAAACTTGCGCGTGAAAAAGCGGCCCGAGGCAGAAGCTCCCGGCCGCTTTTTCACGCGCAATGCTTCGCTGGCTTTTTCCTATGAAATCACTTTTTCTACTCGCTTTCAGTCTGTCGACGCTGCCGGCATGGGCGCAGCCTTCTACCTATCGTAGCCACCGCACTGCCGCGCAACGTGCCGCCGAAGACCAGCTGTTCACCGCAAATCCGGCCTTTCAACTGGTCGATGTACTTGGCCAGTGGCGCATCGTTATCAATGGTGTGGTGCAATGGCAAGACTCGGCCCACATTGTGTACTCCAACTTCAACTCCGCCAACCTGCCCCAACGGGAGCTGATTGCCAGGTCGGGGCATAACTGGTCGGAGAAATTCATCTTTCAGTACAATGCAGCCGGCCAAATCACCTCCGACTCCAGTTACCATGCAGCCACGCCCGGCTCATTCGGTACGGTTGCCAATTCGGTTACCTCTTATAGTTACAATGCGCAAAATCAATTGTTGACGGCCCTTTACTCCTCTCCACTGGTTCTCTCGCCTTCGTCGCGCCGCACCTATAGCTATAACGCACAGGGCCAGAACACTGCTGTTTTGGAAGAGGCAGTGGTTAATGGCAGCCTGCAGCCCCAAAGCCGCAGGTTGCTTTCCTATAATGCACAAGGGCAGGTTTCAGCCATTGAATACGAGAGCCGCGATGGAACAAGCGGCCAGCTTGTGCCTGTGAATCGGAACCTGTATATCTACAATGCTGCCGGGCAGATAGTCACGGAGCAGTACCAACGTGTAGATAACGGAGCCTTTGTCAATGCCGGATTTGTTACGGCTACCTACAACGGCCCGCAAAACCAGCTCAGCAGTGTAGAGGTGCCGAAATACGAGTTGTTTACCTACACTTACGACGCCAACAACAACCTTGCCCAGATAATGGACCACTACTGGAGCAAGGACACTCAGTCTTATTATGAGGCGATACGTATTTCTTTTAGCTACCAGCGCGCTGCGGTGCTTTCCGCCCGGACGGGCGCGTTGAACGCCGGCCTCAGCGTAGCTCCTAACCCTGCGAATCAGGCCGGTGTTGCCACGCTGCATTACACCTTGCCCAGCGCCGCTCTCACGGGCGCCACCGTGCTCGACCTGACTGGCCGGACGGTTGCCACCCTGCCCACTACCGTGCAGTCGGTGGGGCCGCACACGCTGGCGCTGCCCATTACGAAGCTGAGCACCGGCCTATACATTGTGCAGCTTACCGCTGGCACGCAAAGCCAGCGAATAAAGCTACGAGTAGAATAAAACAGCTTTTTCTATTCAACGCAAAAGCCGCCTTCTGAATCGAGGGCGGCTTTTTTGATAGGTGGAAGCAGCAAGGGCTTCTGTCGTACTTTTCGCCGTTCGACGGGCCAGGTTAGAATTTGGTCATCCATTATGCGCTGACTAGCACCTCCGCCGTGGGTTTTTCGTTCTCTGTTATACCATCCTGTTTCATCCTCATTCCCACCCACCGTGTCACTCCTCTTCACCGATTTTGCCTCCTGGCAAGCCCACTGCGCCAGTACCGGCCAGCCGCTCTACCAGCCCGTGCTCGACTACGAAATCGAGCAAAAGGGCCGCACGGAAGACGAAATCTGGGCCGGGCTGCAGCGCGCCTACGACGTGATGCGCGACGCCGTGCACGAGGGCCTGACCGGCGACATGACCTCGCGTTCGGGCATGATAAACAACGGCGCCAAGAAAATTGCCGCCTCGCCCGTCACCGTGCTTTCGCCCGAGTTCAAGCAGCTCATCACCCGCGCCCTGGGGGCCAAGGAAGTCAACTCCTGCATGGGCCGGGTGGTGGCCGCGCCCACGGCTGGTGCCTCGGGCATCCTGCCGGGCGTGCTGGTCACGCTGCAGGACCTGCACAAGCTGGACGACCGTAAGATTCTGGAAGGCCTACTCGTGGCCGCCGGCATTGCCCTCATCATCGAGCAAAATGCCTCGCTGGCCGGGGCCGTGGGCGGCTGTCAGGCCGAAACCGGCTCGGCCGCGGCCATGGGCAGCGGCGCCATTGTGTACTGCCTGGGCGGGCCCGTCGAGCAGGTGTTTGCCGCCGTGGCTGTCACCATTCAGTGCATGCTGGGGTTGGTGTGCGACCCCGTGGCCGGCCTGGTGGAAGTGCCCTGCGTGGTGCGCAACGCCTCGGCCGCCGCCATTGCCTTCTCCTCGGCCCAGATTGCCATCGCCGGCATCGACCCCGTTATTCCCGTCGACCAGTGCGTGGCCGCCCTCGGCGAAGTGGGCCAAGCCATGGAAACCCGCTACAAGGAAACGGCCCTCGGCGGCCTGGCCGCTACCACCCGCGGCAAGGAAATTGAAAAAATGGTGCTGGTGCAGGACGTCAACATCCTGCCCGACGACCCCGACCAATAAGCGTCGCTCACCGCGACGACGCTTCACCATTGCCCACAAAAAAGCCCCGCTGGCAGCTTGCCAGCGGGGCTTTTCAATGCGCCTAATCCGAAGATTATTCTTTCACTAGGCGGCGGGTTTCCACGCCGTCGGTGTTGCTGAGGCGCAGCAGGTACACGCCCGAGGCCATGCCCTTCAGGTTGAGGGGATGGGTGGCGGTGCCGGCGTTGGCGGGCAGCACTTCGGTCAGAATCACGCGGCCCAGCGGGTCAAGCACCGTCAGCTGGGTAGCCGAGCGGAAGCCGGTCAGCTCCAGCGTCACCTCGCCGTTGGGCGTGGGGTTGGGGTAGAGCTTCAGGCTGGCACCGGCAATGCTGTTCTTGGTGCCGGTCACGACCAGGGCAGCCGAGGGCAGCGAAACGCAGCCGTTGGCGTTGGTGGTGGTCACGGTGTAAGAACCGAGCTGGTTGGGCAGGCCGGTGAGCACCAAGGTCTGGCCCGTGGCGCCGGCTACGGCCGTGGTGGTCGAGCCCACGGTCAGGTACCACTGGTTGCCCGTGGCCGCGCTCGAGGTGAGCGTGGTCGTTGTGCCGTTGTAGGTGGCCGTGATGGTCGGCGTAGCCGGCCGCGGGTTCACCGTGAACGTCGTCGTGGCCGTAACGGCCGGGCAGGTGCTGGTGGCCGCTACCGTGTTGGTCACGGTGTAGGTACCGGCCGTGGACGTGGCCAGGGTGATAACGCCCGTGGTGGCGTTAATCGTCAGGCCCGCCGTCGAGGAGAACGTGCCGGCCGTGGCGCCGGTGCCCAGCGTGGGCGACACGGTGCCAGCCGAGCCCACGCAACCCGTGGCCGTGGCGTAGCTGAACGTGGCCACCCGCGCGGGGCTGATGGTCAGCGTAAGCGTGGCCGTGCCCGGCGAGCAGGTGCCCACCGCGTTCGAGGTGAGCGTGATGGTCACGCTGCCAGCCGCGATGTCGGCCGCCGAGGGCGTGTAGGTGGCGCCCAGCGTGGTGGCGTTGGGCGAGAACGTGCCCGTGCCGCTGCTGGTGTAGGTGCCGGTGGTAGCCGAGCCGCCCACCGTGCCGGCCAGCGTGTAGGCCGAAGCGGCGCAGGTAGTGGCCGTGGCGGCCGGGAAGCTGGCCGTGGCCGGAGCCGTCACGTTCACCTGAATGGGCGTGCGCGTGGCAGCCACGCACTCGCTGCCAATCTGCCAGTTGTAGAAATAGTAGTAGTAGGTGGCCACGCTGGGGCCCGTGATGGTCAGCGAGCCGCTGGGCGAGGTGTAGGGGTAGCCGCTGGGGTTAGCCCCGGCGTCATCGCGCAGCAAGCCGCTCTGGGTGGCCGCGCTCAGGTGCAGCGTGTACTGGCCGGCGGCCGGCACGCTGTAGTTGAGCGGCACAACGTACGAGGCCGTGCCCGTAGCCGGACCAGCCGGCACAGCAAAGGCCACACTCTGGTTGTTCACCACCGCGCCGGTGGTGCTGCTGCCGGTGCGCAGGGCAATGGTGACCGTGCCGGCCGCCTGGCCCGCATTGAGGAACACCGTTACCGCCGAGATGGTCAGCGCTTTTGTCGTCGTGAAGTACAGCGCCCCACCCGTTTGCGGGGTCAGGCCGGTGCTTGATTGGGCGGTGGGCCCAACGTTTTCCGTGCCGCCCGTGTAGGCTTCGGCGTAGTACGTGGTATTGGCCGTGAGGGCCGGCGTGGTGTAGCTGCCCGCCGTGGTGCTGGTCAGGGCCGTGCCGCCGGTAGCGGTGCTGAAGAAGCGCACCGAGTTGCCAGTCGTGGCCGTGGCCGTGAGCGTGGCGGTAGCGCCCGAGCAGATGGTCAGCGGCGTGTTGGTGGTGGCAATCACCGGGTTGGTTACCGTGATGGTGGCCACGTTCGAGGTGGCGGCGGGTTGCGCCGCGCAGCGCACCTGGGCGCGGTAGTAGGTCGTTTGCGTCAATACCGGCGTGGTGAAGGTGGCCGCCGTAGCGCCACTCACGTCGGTGAAGGTCGTGTTGTCGGTCGACTGCTGCCACTGAATGGTGCCGTTGGCGGCGCCGGTCAGGGTGAGGGCAACGGTGCCGCTCACGCAAAGACTGCTCGAAGACGGCGACACCGTGCCCGCCACCGGGGCGGCCACCGTGCGCGTCACGGCCGCCAGCACGTCGTTGGCGGTGTTCTGGTCGCCGGTCACCGTGGCGGTGATGGCGAACGAGTAGCTACCTACCGCCGACATATTCAGGGACGGAGCCAGGGTCACCGTTTGCGAAGCGCCCACGGCCAGCGAGCCCGTCGAAACGGTGCCGGTCAGGGTCTGGGGGCCGCCTGGGGTGGTTACCACGGCGGTCACGGTGGCCGCGTTGGCAGCGAAGTCCAGCGCCGCTGAGCCTTGGTTGGTCACTTGCACCGTCACGGTCTCGGCTGCGCCGTAGCAGCCCTGGGTGGCGGTCGGCGTCACGAGGGCAACGGGGGCCAGGTCGATGGGCGACAGGCTGCGCACGTTGATGTTATCGATGTCCACGTAGTAGTCGCCGTTGCCGCGCAGGGCCACAAACTGCAGCTGCACGGCCTGGCCCACGCCCACGCCCGTGAGGGGCACGGTGTAGGTGTAGAAGCTGTTGCTGGCCGTGCCGTTGCCGTTGTAGTTGCTGGCATTGATGGCAAATACTTTCTGGTAGGTCAGGCCGCAGTCCGTCGAGAGCAGCACTTTCAGCGTGTCGCCGGCCGCCAGCGTGGTGCCGGTGGCAGGGTAGCCGCTGAAGTCCACGAAGCGGGCGTCAAACGTCAGCTGGTTGGTGGCCGTGGTGGTGTTGCCCAGCTTGGGCAGAATGGCAAACGAGCTGGGGTTGGTGCCGTACACGTCGGCCGACAGGGCATTGCTGCCGCTCGTGCCGTGGTTGGCCAGCACCTTGAAGTCGT